>NZ_CP044407.1 GCF_008824145.1 Actinomadura sp. WMMB 499 | reverse complement strand
TGCCGGCGCGTCCGGAGGCGACGGCGGCGGAGCTGGACGCGGCGGCGGCGCGGGCGGGGTTCGCCGAGTGGTGGCGGCGCTGCCGGACGGGTGGGAGACGGTGGTGGGGGCGGGCGGCCGGGAGCTGTCGGGCGGGCAGCGGCAGCGGCTGCTGCTGGCGCGGGCGCTGCTGGCCGATCCGCCGGTGCTGCTGCTGGACGAGCCGGCCGAGGCGCTGGATCCGGTGGCGGCGGACGCGCTGACCCGCCGCCTGCTGGCGGCGCCGGGCGGGGGGACGCTGCTGCTGGTCACGCACCGGCTGGCGGCGCTGGAGGGCGCCGACGAGGTGCTGGTGCTGGACGGCGGACGGGTCGTGCAGCGCGGTGCGCACGCCGGGCTGCTGGCGGTGCCGGGCCCGTACCGGGATCTGTGGGAGGCCGAGGCGCTGTCGGCGTGATCGGCCGGGCGGCCGTATACGGGGGCGGCCGCGTCATGCGGGGTAGGCGGGTAGGCGCCCGTCCCCTTCAGCGGGCGCCCCGGGACAGGCCGAGGTCGCGCACGACCCGGCCGATGGTCGCGACGCCGTCGGTGATCGCCGACGGGGTGCCGGCGGCGTAGCCGAGGACGAGTCCGGGCGGGTGCGGCCGCAGGCAGTGCCAGGACAGGGGGTGGACCTTGACGCCCCGGTCCAGGGCGGCGGCCGCCACGGCCCGGTCGGCGTCGCGCCCGTCCTGTCCCCCGCGGGCGGGTTCGAGGGTGGCGGCGTTCAGGGTGAGGGTCAGGTGCAGGCCGGCGGCCGCGCCGTGGACGGTCGCGGCGGGCAGGTGCTCGCCGATCGCGCGGATCATCGCGTCGCGGCGGGCGCGGTGCCGGCGGCGCAGGTGCCGCAGGTGCCGCTCGAGCTCGCCGGAGTCCATCAGGCGGGCCAGCACCAGCTGCGGCAGTACCGCGCCGCCCAGGTCGGAGCAGCGTTTGGCGTCCACGACGGCGTCGCGGTGCGCGGGCGGCGGCAGCAGCCAGCCGGTGCGCAGCGCGGGCGCCAGCAGTTTGGAGACGCTTCCGGCGTAGAAGACGCGGTCGGCGAGCATGGAGCGCAGTGCCGGGACGGGCGGGCGGTCGTAGCGGTGCTCGGCGTCGTAGTCGTCCTCGATGATCAGGCCGCCGTCGCGGGCCCAGTCCATCAGGGCGCGGCGGCGGGGGCCCGACAGGACGGTGCCGGTGGGGAACTGGTGGGCGGGGGTGAGCAGGACGGCGGGGGCGCCGGACGCGCGCAGCTCGTCCACGCGGACGCCGTCGGTGTCGACGGGGACCGGCGGCGCGGCGGTGCCCCAGTACTCGAGGTGCTGGCGGGTGCCGAGCGATCCGGGGTCCTCGATCGCGACGGTGCCGGCGCCCGCGTCGTGCAGGACGCGGGCGAGCAGGCCGATGACCTGGGCGGTGCCGGTGGTGATGACGATGTCGGCGGGGTCGGCGCGCACGCCCCGGTTGCGGGCCAGCCACGCGGCGACGGCGGTGCGCAGGGCGGGGGCGCCGCGCGGGTCGCCGTAGCCGAGGCCGGCGGCGGGCAGCGTCGCCAGGACGGCGCGTTCGGCGCGCAGCCACGCGGTGCGGGGGAAGGCGGTCAGGTCGGGTAGGCCGGGTGACAGGTCGACGCGGGCGGGTGCGGCGCGCAGCGCGTCGAAGGCGTCGCGGCCGGGCTCGCCGCGGAAGGGTCCGGCCGCGGCGGCCCGCTCCGCCGCGGGCGTCGTCGGCCGGGGGGCCGTGGCGTCCGTGGTGTTCGCGGGCGGGCCGGGGTCCTGCGCGCCGAGGACGCGGGGTGGGGTGGGCGGGGCGGTCAGGGGGGCGGCGACGACGACGGTGCCCGCGCGTCCGCGTCCGGCGACGTGGCCGTCGTCGACGAGCCGCTGGTAGGCCTCGGTGACGACGCCGCGCGACACCCGCAGGTCGGCGGCCAGGGTGCGGGTCGCCGGGAGCCGGGCGCCCAGCGGCAGGCGGCCGTCGGCGATCGCGTCGCGGAGCCGCCCGGCCAGCCAGTCGGCCAGCCCGCCGCGCGGTGCGTCGCGGGCGTCGAGCTGCAGGAAGTCGGCGCCCGCGGCGACCCCCGTTATGGACCTGTCGGCGGGGTGATGTTTGGATCTGTCCACCGGGCCATTGTGGCGCGAGGCTGGACCGCATGGAACCAGTGATCACTCGCCACCGCTCCCCCGACGGCTCCCCCGACGGCGCCCCCGACAGTGCCCCCGACGGCGGCGGTGCGGTGTACGTCCACGGATACACCGACCGGGAGGAGCGGCGGCTCGGCGAGCAGGCCGACGCCCTCGCCGACCTGCTGCACGGCGGCACCCGCTACCCGGCGGGCGCCCGGGTCCTGGAGGTCGGCTGCGGCGTCGGCGCCCAGACCGTCCACCTGCTCGAGGGCAGTCCCGGCGTGGACCTGACCTGCGTGGACGTGTCCGCCGAGTCCCTGGCGCGGGCCCGCGCCCGCGTCGCCGCCGCCCGCCCCGGCGCCCGGGTGACCTGGGTGCGGGCGGACCTGCACGACCTGCCGTTCGGTGACGCCGAGTTCGACCACCTGTTCGTCTGCTTCGTCCTGGAGCATCTGGCCGACCCGGTCGCGGCGCTGGCCGGGCTGCGGCGGGTGCTGCGCCCCGGCGGCACCCTCACCGTGATCGAGGGCGACCACGCCTCGGCGTTCTTCCATCCCGACAGCGAGCCCGCCCGCGCCGTCGTCGGGCACCTGATCGCGCTGCAGGCCGCCGCGGGCGGCGACGCCCTGATCGGGCGGCGGCTGCACCCCCTGCTGGAGGACGCCGGATACCTGCGGGTCGCCGTGGGGCCGCGGACGGTCTACGTCGACGGGTCGCGGCCCGAGCTCGTCCAGGGGTTCATTCACGACACCTTCACCGCGATGGTCGGCTCGGTCCGCGCCGAGGCCCTGGCCTCCGGGCGGACCACGCCGCAGGAGTGGGAGCGCGGTGTCGAGGGCCTGCGGCGCACCGCGGCGCCCGGCGGCACCTTCCATTACACCTTCTTCAAGGCGACCGCCGTGAACCCGCCCGCCTGACGCGCGCAGGGGCGGGCGGCGAACGCGGGCGCGGCGGGCACCGGGGCTCAGCGGCGCGCCGCGGCGGCCTCGATGCCGTCCAGGACCAGTGCCAGCCCGCCCGCGAACGCCTCCCGCGCCGCGCGCTCCTGGTAGAGCGCGAAGCCGCCGCCCTCCCCCGCCGCGGGCGTGCCCGCCTCGAACGCCTCGTCGTCGAAGGCGCCGGCGGCGCTCAGCTCGGCCACGCGGGGGAACCGGGCGGCGAAGTCGGGGGCGGTGTCCGCCAGCGCGCCGCTGCGCGCGTGCCACCACTCGTCCTCGGTCGCGCCCGTCGCGGCCGCCGCCTCCCGCGCCTCGGCCGCGGTGCGCGCCGCGCCCCGCACCACGCTGGACAGCGTCGCCACGGCGCGGCGCAGGTCGCCCGGTTCCAGGGCCGCTCCCGACAGCGCCTCCAGCAGCGCCTCCAGGGCCCGGTACTCCCCCGGCCCCAGCACCGGGCGCGCCTGCGACACCGCCAGCATCCACGGATGGCGCAGGTAGAAGGCCCAGGTGTCCTCCGCCCACGCCGTGACCGCCGCCCGCCAGCCCGCGCCGGTGTCGTACCCCGGCGGCAGCTCGGCCTGCGCGCGGTCGTACATCAGGTCGACCAGCTCCGCCTTGCCCGGCACGTAGGTGTACAGGGCCATCGCCGTGCGGCCCAGCCGCTCGCCGACGGCCCGCATCGACAGCGCGGCCATCCCCTCGGTGTCGGCGACGCCGATCGCGGCGTCCACGATCAGGTCCACGCTCAGCTGCGGCCGGGGGCCGGGGCGCGGGCCCGGACGGGACGGGCCGGCGGCCGTGCCGCCCGGGGCCCGCCACAGCAGGTCCATCGAGCGGCGCGGGTCCCCCTGTCCGGCGAAGACGACCAAACCACATCTCCTTATGCCATAAACTGACGAGCCGAGCATCTCTTTACACCCTAAGTTATCCAGCCGGAGTGAGGAACGCCCATGACCGTCCCATCGGCCCCCGGCCCGGCCGCCGCGGCCGACCGCCACGACGTCATCGAGGTCCGCGGCGCCCGGGAGAACAACCTCGCCGGCGTCGACGTCGACATTCCCAAGCGCCGCCTCACCGTCTTCACCGGCGTGTCCGGCTCCGGCAAGTCCTCCCTGGTGTTCGGCACCGTCGCCGCCGAGTCCCAGCGCCTGATCAACGAGACCTACACCGCGTTCGTCCAGTCGTTCATGCCCAGCCTGGGCCGCCCCGACGTCGACGCGCTGCGCAACCTGTCGGCGGCCATCGTCGTCGACCAGGAGCGCATGGGCGCCAACTCCCGCTCCACCGTCGGGACCGCCACCGACGCCCACGCCATGCTGCGGATCGTGTTCAGCCGCCTCGGCGAACCGCACGTGGGCGCCTCCAGCATGTTCAGCTTCAACAACGCCGAGGGCATGTGCCCCGAATGCGAGGGCCTCGGGCGCGTCAGCAGCATCGACGTCGACCGGCTCGTCGACCGCGACCTGTCGCTCAATGAAGGCGCCATCACCGTTCCCGGCTTCGGTGTCGGCACCTGGTACTGGAAGGTGTTCGTCGACTCCGGCCTGTTCGACCCCGACACCCCGCTGCGCGACTACACCGGGCGGCAGTGGGAGGACTTCCTCGACAAGCCCGCCACCAAGATCAAGAGCCACGGGCTGAACACCAGCTACGAGGGGCTGCTGGTGAAGGTGCGGCGCCTGTTCCTCAGCAAGGACCGCGAGTCCATGCAGAAGCACATCGGCGCGTTCGTGGACCGCGCCGTGGTGTTCACCGCCTGCCCCGCCTGCGGCGGCGCCCGCCTGAACCCCGCCGCCCTCGGCAGCCGCATCGCCGGGCGCAACATCGCCGACTGCGCCGCCATGCAGATCAGCGACCTGGCCGCGTTCGTCCGCGGGATCGACGCGCCGGAGGTCGCCCCGCTGGTGGCGACGCTGCAGGGCACCCTGGACTCCCTGGTCGAGATCGGCCTGGGCTACCTCAGCCTCGACCGCGAGTCCGGCAGCCTGTCGGGCGGCGAGGCCCAGCGCGTCAAGATGGTCCGGCACCTGGGCTCCAGCCTCACCGACGTCACCTACGTCTTCGACGAGCCCACCGTCGGCCTGCACCCCCACGACATCGCCCGCATGAACGACCTGCTGCTGCGGCTGCGCGACAAGGGCAACACCGTCCTGGTCGTCGAGCACAAGCCCGAGACCATCGCCGTCGCCGACCACGTCGTCGATCTGGGCCCCGGAGCCGGCACCGCCGGCGGCCGCGTCTGCTACACCGGGGACGTCGCGGGCCTGCGCGCCTCGGGCACCCTCACCGGCCGCCACCTCGACGACCGCGCCCAGCTGCGCGACCCCGTCCGCCGGCCCACCGGGCACCTGGCGATCAAGGGCGCGAACCTGCACAACCTGCGCGACGTCGACACCGAGATCCCGCTGGGCGTCCTCACCGTGGTGACCGGCGTCGCCGGATCCGGCAAGAGCTCCCTGATCCACGGGTCGCTGCCCGGCCGCGACGGCGTCGTCGTGGTCGACCAGTCCCCCATCCGCGGGTCCCGCCGCAGCAACCCCGCGACCTACAGCGGGCTGCTGGACGCCGTCCGGGCCGCGTTCGCCAAGGCCAACGGCGTCAAGGCGGCACTGTTCAGCGCCAACTCCGAAGGCGCCTGCGCCCGGTGCAGGGGCATCGGGCTGGTCTACACCGACCTGGCCATGATGGCCGGGGTCGCGTCCGTCTGCGAGGAGTGCGACGGGCGCCGCTACACCGCCGAGGTCCTCACCTACAAGCTGCGCGGCAAGGACATCAGCCAGGTCCTGGCGATGCCCGTCGCCGAGGCCCGCGAGTTCTTCCCCTCCGGGCGGGCCCGCGCCGTCCTGGACCGCCTCGGCGACGTCGGCCTGGGCTACCTGCGCCTCGGCCAGCCCCTCACCACCCTGTCCGGCGGCGAGCGGCAGCGCCTCAAGCTCGCCGTCCACATGGCCGAGAAGGCCGCCGTCTACGTCCTGGACGAACCCACCACCGGCCTGCACCTGGCCGACGTCGACCAGCTGCTGGGCCTGCTGGACCGCCTCGTCGACGCCGGCAACACCGTCGTGGTCATCGAGCACCACCAGGCCGTCATGGCGCACGCCGACTGGATCATCGACCTCGGGCCCGGCGCCGGGCACGACGGCGGCCGCGTCGTCTACACCGGCACCCCCGCCGACCTGGTCGCCGGGGCGGGCACCCTCACCGCCCGCCACCTGCGCGACTACGTCGCGGCCCGGCCGCGCGGCTGACCGGCGCGAACCGCGCGTCCCGGCCGGTGCGGGCCACCCACCGCGCCGGCCGGGACGCCCCCGCCGGGAACACGCGCCGGGTCACCGCCCGGCGGCCAGCATCTCCAGGTAATGCGGGTTCGTCATGATGCCCAGGACGTTGCCGAACGGATCGACGACCGACGCGGTGACGAACCCCTCACCGCGCGGCGTGATCCCCTCGTGCAGGGTCGCGCCCAGCTCCAGCAGCCGCGCCAGCGTCCCCTCCAGGTCGTCCACGTGCCAGCTCAGGATCACCCCGCCCGGCCCCGGCGCGTGCCCCGGCGGGGCGAACCGCGCGTCGATCAGCCCCAGCTCGTCCCGCCGGTCGCCGATCCGGAACTCGTAGTACCCGGCCTCGCCGTCCGGTCCCGCCTTGGTGAAGTAGGGCTCCGCGCCCAGCAGCTCGGCGTACCAGCGGCGCGCCGCCTCCAGGTCATCGGCCCACAGGCTCACGTTCGCCATTCCCCGCAGCATGTCCGCAACTCCCTCCGCTCGCCGGACGCGGCGCCCGCGCCCGGCCGGCATCTCCGCCGACGTCTCCGACGCTAGACCGGCAATAGGTCATCGAACGTCCTAGTGGGCGGCAGGATGGGGTCATGCGCGATCCCTCCGGACGGCTGCTGCGGCTGCTGTCCCTGCTGCAGACCCCGCGCGAGTGGCCGGGCGGCGAGCTCGCCGCCCGCCTGGGCGTCAGCCCCCGCACCATCCGCCGCGACATCGACCGGCTCCGCGGCCTGGGCTACCCCGTGCACGCCGCGCACGGCAGCACCGGCGGCTACCGGCTCACCGCCGGGACCGCGATGCCGCCGCTGCTGCTGGACGACGACGAGGCCGTCGCCATCGCGATCGGCCTGCGCACCGCCGCCGCGTCCGCCGTCACCGGCCTCGCCGACAGCGGCCCCCGCGCCCTGGCCAAGCTCGAGCAGGTCCTGCCGCCCCGGCTGCGGCACCGCGTCGCCGCCCTCGCCGCGGCCGCCGTCGCCCTTCCCGCGAAGGACGGCCCCGCCGCCGACCCCGGCGTCCTGTCCGCCCTCGCCGCCGCGTGCGTCACCGGCGAGGACGTCCGCTTCGCCTACACCGCCGCCGACGGCGGCACCGGCCGGCGGCTCGCGCAGCCGCACCGCCTCGTCGCCGCCGGGCGCCGGTGGTACCTGGTCGCCCACGACGCCGACCGCCACGCGTGGCGCACGTTCCGCGCGGACCGGATCACCGAGGTGCACCGCACCGGCGCCCGCCGCCCCGCCCGCGCGCTGCCCGGCGGCGCCGACGCGGCGACCTGGGCGATGGACGCGCTGGCGGGCGGCTCGGGCACCGTCCGGGCCCGGCTGCTGCTGCACGCCCCGATCGAGGAGGCCGCCCCGCACGTCAGCGCCTGGCAGGGCGTCCTGGAACCGGCCGGCGACCGCACCTGCCTGCTGCACACCCGCGGCGACGACCTGTGGTTCCTCGCGCACCGCATCACCGCGCTGCCCGTGGACTACACCCTGCTCGACCCGCCCGAGCTCGCCGGGACGCTCACCGAGATCGCCGAACGCGCGGCCCGCGCCGTCCGTCCCGCCGACGGAGGACCCGCCCGGCCGGGGCCGCCGTGAGGCGGGTCAGCCGGCGGTGTCGCCCAGCGACTCCAGCAGCGTCCGCAGCGTGGCGGCCAGCCGGTCGCGCTCCGCCGGGTCCAGCCCCGCCAGCAGCCGCGCCTCGTTCTCGGCGTGCAGCCCGACCACCTCGTCGATCAGCTCCAGCCCGGCCGCGGTCAGCCGGATCCGTACCGACCTGCGGTCGCCGGCGTCGCGGACCCGCTCCACCAGGCCCCGCCCCTCCAGCCGGTCGATCCGGTTGGTGATCGCCCCCGAGGTGACCATGGACGTGCGCAGCAGCGCCCCCGCCGTCAGCTCGTGCGGGGCACCCGCGCGGCGCAGCGTCGCCAGCACGTCGAACTCCCAGTTCTCCAGCCCGTGCCCGGCGAAGAAGTCCCGCAGCTCCCGGTTCAGCAGCATCTGCAGCCGCGAGATCCGCCCGACCACCCCCATCGGCGCCACGTCCACGTCGGGCCGCTCACGCCGCCACTGCGCCAGGATGTCGTCCACCGCGTCCGCCATCGGCCCTCCTTGTCTCAACGTTGAGATTATCAACGAGCGGCGGAGGCCCCGGCGGGCGGGCGGGACGCGGCCCGCCCGGACGGGACGGCGCGCGGCCGCCGCATAGAGTGGCGGCGTGATCACCGGTGCGGACGCCCAGGCCATCGTGGACGAGATCATGCGGCGCCTCGGCCGGAACGTCAACCTCATGGACGGGCGCGGCGTCATCATCGCCAGCGGCGACCGGGACCGCGTCGGCGGCGTGCACGACGGCGCCGTCCGGGTGCTGCGCGGCGGCGCGCCCGTCGCGGTGACCGGCGCGCAGGCGCGGCGGATGCGCGGCACCCGCGCCGGCGTCAACCTGCCGGTCCGGATCGGCGCGGAGATCGCCGGGGTCGTCGGGGTGACCGGCGAGCCGCGCGAGGTCGGCGACCTGGCCGAGGCCGTCGCCCTGATGACCGAGCTGATGATCACCCAGCAGGCGATGCGGGCCGAGGCCGAATGGCGGCGCCGCACCCGCGACCAGATCGTCGCCGACCTGCTGGCCGGGCGGCTCACCGCGGCGGCGTGGCGGCAGCGGCTGCGGCTCGTCGACGCCCGCCCCGAGCCGCCGTTCGCGCTGTTCGCGCTGCGCCCGGCCGCCGACGCCGCCGCCGACGCGATGGGCGCCGCGGGCAGCCTCTACCGGCGGCTCGGCGGCGGCGAGCAGCAGGTCCTGGCGTCGGTCGACGTCACCGGCACCCTCTGGACGGTCGCCGGGACCGCCGCGCCCGCCGCGCTGCGCGCCCGCCTGCTGGAACTGCGCCGCGACCTGCCCCGCGCGAGCCTGCTGGACGGCGGGACGTCCGCCGACTTCGCCGCCCTGGCCGAGACCGTCCGCCGCGCCCGCCTCGCGCTGCGCCGCCGCACCCTGCCGGAGGTGACGACGCTGGACGACCAGGAGGTCGGCGTCCTGCTCGCCGGCCTGCCCGCCGCCGCCGCGGACGCCGCCGCCGCGCGGATCCTCGGCCCGCTCCCCCACGAGCTGCGCCGCACCCTGCGCGCCTACTTCGACCACGGACGGCACGCCGCGCGCGCCGCTCGGGCCCTGAACGTCCACCGCAACACCCTGGTGTACCGGCTGGGCCGCGTCGCCGCGCTCACCGGGCGCGACCCGCGCGCGTTCGACGACGCCGTCACGCTCCGCCTGGCCCTGCACCTCACCGACCTGGACTGAGGTTCGTGCGCGGCGCACAAACCCGGGCCCGGTCCGGCGCCCGGACTTTGGTCACCGGGCCGGTGCCCGGCGCCGCGCCCCGCTCCTAGGGTCTGTCCACACACCCCCGGTGACCAGCACCCGGACCGGCACCAGCAGCAGTAGGAGGGACGCCCGTGCGCATCGTCGTCGCGCCCGACTCGTTCAAGGGCGGACTGGACGCGGCCGCCGTGTGCGCGGCCGTCGAGACCGGCGTGCGGCGCGCGGCACCCGCGGCCGAGATCGTGCCGGTGCCGATGGCCGACGGCGGCGAGGGCACCGTGGACTGCTTCCTGCGCGCCCGCGGCGGCGCGGAGATCGCCCGCACCGTCACCGGCCCGCTCGGCCGGCCGGTCGAGGCCCGCTACGCGCTGTCGCGGGACGGGCGCGCGGCGGTCGTCGAGCTGGCCGCGGCGTCCGGGCTGCCGCTGCTGCCCGCCGGGGAGCGCGACCCCATGCGGGCCGACACCACCGGGACGGGCGAGCTGATCGCCGACGCCGTCGCCCGCGGCGCCCGCGACGTGCTGGTGTGCGTCGGCGGCAGCGCCACCACCGACGGCGGCACCGGCCTGCTGCGCGCCCTGGGCGTCCGGTTCACCGGCGCGGACGGCGCGGACCTGCCGCCCGGCGGCGCCGCGCTCGCCGGGCTCGCCGCGATCGACGACTCCGCCGTGCCCGCCGCCGTCCGCGAGACCCGGTTCCGGGTCGCGTGCGACGTCGTCAACCCGTTCGTCGGGCCGTCGGGCGCCGCCGCGGTGTTCGGCCCGCAGAAGGGCGCCGCCCCCGGGCAGGTGCGGGAGCTGGACGCCGCCCTGACCCGCCTGGCCGACGTGCTGCGGGACCGCTACGGCGTGGCCGTCCACGACCTGCCCGGCGCGGGCGCCGCCGGCGGCACCTGCGGCGGGCTGGTCGCGGTGCTGGGCGCCGAACCCGCCCGCGGCGCCGAACTGGTCGCCGACCTGGTCGGACTGCCCGCGGCGCTGGAGTCGGCCGACCTGGTGATCACCGGCGAGGGGCGGCTGGACGCGCAGAGCGCGGGCGGCAAGGTCGTCTCGGTCGTGGCCGGGCTCGCCCGCCGCCGCGGCGTCCCGGTCGCGGCGCTCGCCGGATCGGTCGCCGGGCCGCCGGCGGAACTCCACGACCTCGGGCTGACCGCCGCGTTCAGCCTCGCCGACGGCCCCCGGACGCTGGAGGAGCTCATCGGCTCGGCGGCGCCGCTGCTGGCCGATCTCGCCGAGCAGGTCGTGCGGCTGCGCACCGCCTGACCCCGGCCGGCCCGCCCCCGGGCCGGTCCCCCCGATCGACGGCCCGCGCCGCTCCCCGCCGCCCGGGCCGCCCACCCCCACAGCACGTCAAGGAGTCCCATGACCACCACCGGCCCCTTCCTGATGCTCGCGCTCGCCGCGAGCATCGGCCTGATCATCCTGCTGAGCGGGCGGTTCAAGCTGCACCCGTTCCTGGCGATCGTCCTGGCGGCGTTCGCGTTCGGGCTCGCGGCCATGGGGATCGGCGCCGCCGCCGGCTCCGAGGAGCCCTACGTCGCCGACCTCGGCGGGACGATCGCCGAGGGCTTCGGGTCGATCCTGGCGAGCATCGGACTGGTGATCATCTTCGGGACGATCATCGGGAAGGTGCTGGAGCGCACCGGCGCCGCCGTCACCCTCGCCGACGCCGTCCTGAAGGTCGTCGGCAGGCGGCACCCCGCCATCGCCATGTCGCTGATGGGCTGGGTGGTGTCCATCCCGGTGTTCTGCGACTCCGGATACGTGGTCATGTCGCCGCTGCAGCGCTCCATCGCCCGCAAGACCGGCAAGAACCCCGTCGTGCTCGGCACCGCGCTGGCCACCGGCCTGTACGCCTCGCACACCTTCGTCCCGCCGACGCCCGGCCCGATCGCCGCGGCCGGCAACGTCGGCATCGGCTCCGACGGGCTGATCTGGGTCATCCTGTTCGGCATCCCGGTGTCCCTGGCCGCCACCATCGCCGGCCTGGCGTGGGCGCTGCGCCGCACCGCGCACCTGGAGAGCGCCCTGCCGCAGGCCGAGCAGACCTTCGAGGAGTACAAGGCGCAGTTCGAGCGCATCCCCGGCCTCGGCCGCGCGGCCGCCCCGATCCTCGTGCCGATCCTGCTGATGGCGGTCGGCTCGGTCGCCGCGTTCCCCTCCGGCGGGGGCACCCTGGTCGGCGGCGCCCTCGGCGACGTCCTCACCGACGTGGGCGCGCCCGTCAACGCGCTGCTGATCGGCGTGCTGCTGGCCTTGGCGCTGCTGCCCGCCCGCCGCGACGCCGAAGTCCTCACCAAGTGGGTGGGCGAGGGCCTGTCCGACGCCGCCGTCATCCTGGTGATCACCGGGGCGGGCGGCGCGTTCGGCGCCGTGATCAAGGCGACCCCCATCGCCGACTACATCAAGACCCTCATCGGGGACGGCTCGGCCGTCGCCGGCCCCGTCGCCCTGCTGGTGCTGTTCGCCCTCGCCGCGCTGCTGAAGACGGCGCAGGGCAGCTCCACCGCCGCCCTGATCATCACCTCGACGCTCGCGCAGCCGCTGCTGCCCGCGCTGGGCCTGGACGCCATGATGGGCGGCGTCCCGATCGGGCAGGTCCTGGCGGTCATGGCCATCGGCGCGGGCGCGATGGTGGTCAGCCACGTCAACGACTCCTACTTCTGGGTCGTCACGCAGTTCTCCGGCATGAGCGTCACCACCGCCTACCGCGCCCACACCGCCGCGACCCTCGTGCAGGGCCTCACCGCCCTCACCGTCGTCCTCCTCCTCGGCGTCGTCCTGCTGTGACCCCCGGACGGCCGGGACCCGTACGGATCCCGGCCGTCCGCCCCGCCCGTCCGCCACCGCCCCGGCGAGGCTGATTGTGCCCGGGCCGTGACCGTTGGTAGTCAAAGGGGCGTGGCGAACCACTACCCGCGACCACCCGCCCCGCGCGTGCCCCCGCGACCCGACGAACCCTGGCGCGTCCCGCCGTCCCGCCGGCCGGGCCGCCGGCCGTCGCGGAGCCGCCGCCTGCTCGTCGCCGCGCTGTCGGTCGCGGCCCTCGCCGCCGGCGTCCTGTACGCCGCGTTCCCCGCGGACGCCCCGGCGCGGCCGCGCCCGGCGGTCACCGCCGACCCCCGGCCGAACAAGGACCGCCCGCCGCCCGGCCCCGCGCTCACCCGGTCCGGCTCCCCCGCGGCCACGGACGGGCGGCGCCCCGGCCGCACCCCGCGCCCCGGGGCCGGCGGGTCCCCCGCGCGGGCCGGCCGCTCCCCCGCCACCCGCCCGGCGAAGCCCGCCCCGCCCGGCGGCGGCCGGGCCGCGGAGCGCCCGCGCGCCGACCGCCCGCCCGAGCGTCCCCGCGCCCGCCCGGGCGGCCGCCGGCCGCCGCGCACGGACGGGACGCCCGCCTGGATCAGGCACGAGTGCCGGCGCCGCTACCCGCGCGACCGGACCCGCCGCGCCGTGTGCCTGAAGTTCCTGGGCCACCAGATGGGCGGCGGAAGGGCCCTCACGCCCCGACGACCCCGACCCCGCTGAAGTGCGGCACTTCCGGATCCCGCCGCTCCGGCGGGTCGGGACGCCACCGCGAGCACGACACCACGCCCGGCTCCAGCAGCCGCGTCCCGGTGAAGAACCGCTCGATCTCCCCGGGCGAGCGCGCCCGGATCGGCGTCCCGCCGCGCCGCATCACCTCCGCCACGGCCCGCCGCATCGCCTCCCCGTCCAGCTCGTCGGTCGTCGCGTCGCAGGTGTGCGACAGGACCAGGTGGCTGCCGGGGGCCAGCCGCTCCAGGAACCCGGCGACCAGCGCCTCCGCCTCGCCGTCGTCCAGGACGTGGTTCAGCACCCCCAGCAGCATCAGCCCGACCGGGCGGCCGAAGTCCAGCGTCCGCGACGCGCCCTCCAGCACCGGCCCGACGTCGCGGATGTCGGCCTCGATGTAGTCGCAGGCCCCCTCGGGCGCGCCGCGCAGCAGCGTCCGCGCGTGGGTGAGCACCAGCGGGTCGTTGTCGACGTAGACGATCCGCGACGACGGCGCCACCCGCTGCGCGACGTCATGGGTGTTGTCGACGGTGGGCAGCCCGGCACCGAGATCGAGGAACTGGCCGATCCCCTGCCTGACCAGGAACCGCACCGCGCGCCCGAGGAACGCGCGGTCCGCCTTGGCCGACGCGGCGATCCCCGGCAGCACCCGCAGGACGGCGTCGCCGGCCTCGCGGTCCGCGGGATAGTTCTCCCGGCCGCCCAGCCAGTAGTCCCAGATCCGGGCCGAATGCGGCACGCTCGTGTCGATCCCCGGCGGTGGTGGTTCGTCCTGCATGCGACCCCTCTCCCCTCGATCCGGCTCCCCGGGCGGCGCGCCGCCCCACGGGTTCTTCCCCGTCCCGCCGAATGAGATGTGCGTTCTCGGGCGGAACCGACGCGCACCCCCACCGGCCTCCACCGGGCCCCGGCGCCGTGGACGTCCCCCGCCGAGAGGGAAACACCGAGGAAATCCCGGGCGGAAAACCGCTTGAGGCGCCCTCCGGCGCCCCCGTAGATTGCCCGCGGCCCCGTCACAGCCAGAGGACAGAGGACAGAACCGCGTGACCCCGCCTGCTCTTTAGACCCGGCACCTTCCGCAGCTCACCCTCAGCCGACGTTCCCGTCGGCTCCGCCGGGCCGCCCTCGCGCGCCCGGTCCCCCAGCGTTCGAGGCCGCGCGTGATCGGCCTCGTGTCAGGTCTAGAGAGTTCATGTCTTCACAACCTCATACCGTGCTGCCCTGGGTCGTACGACGGACCCGGCTGCCGCTGCTGTCGCTGCGGTGCGTGGACTGCCGATCGGAGTCGGCCACCGCCGGCCGGGGCCGGTTCCGCGTCAACGCCAACGGCAAGCTGCTGGACGTGTGGCTGCTGGTCCGCTGCACATCCTGCGGCCGGACGAACAAGCTCACCGTCCACGAGCGGGCGCCGGTCAGATCGTTCGATCCGGCCGACCTCCACCGCTACCGCGCCAACGACCCGGACCTGGTGGCCTCCACGCTGCTGGATCCGCTGCTCGCCCGCCGCAACCGCTTCACCCTGGACTGGGAAGGGGCCTGGCGGCTCGACACCGCGCCGGCATGGGCCGATCAGGCAGGGCCGGTCCAGGTGGAGGTCCTCTTCGAGGATCCGGTGCCGGTGCGCCCGCGACGGCTCATCGCACGAGGGCTCGGCCTCAGCAGAACCGAGATCCTTCGCCGGACCGAGTGCGACATCCCGCTGCACCGTCCGACGAGAACCGGCTTCACCTTCACCGTGTCGGCCGGGAACTAGGGAGACCCGGGGGCGGCCCCGAGCGACATGGAGCCGCCCCCGGGCCGCGATCCCGCCACCACACGGCGGAGCGGCCGTCGAACGAGGCGGGGCGACATCACCGTGGGCCGACGGCCCCTGGGCTCTGTTCATCGGCCGCCGGCGACGGCCACCCGCCCCGCACGGTCGGCCAGGGCGCGTTCGACCTCGGCTGGAAACAGGCCGCGCAGGACCGCGCCCGGACGGAACTGCCGTCCGGCGAGCCGGGCCGCCGGCCGGGCGGAGGCTGCTCCGAACTGACGGGCTTCGCCGAGGTGGACCGCCAGCCGGTCGAGAGCAGCACCGCGATCGGCGTCCGCCACGACTTCGCCGCGGACGCGGTCCACCCGGATGTGCGCCGAAGGGTAGCGGCTACTTCGCCGATCCGGAGTTCTTTCGCTGGTTGGCGTTGAAGCGCGCCTTCTTCTCGTGATTCCCGCACGTGTTCATGTCGCACCATCTGCGGGTGCGGCTTCGGCTGGTGTCGAAGAAGGCGGCCCGGCAGGTCGGCGATGCGCACAAGGCCAGTTTTCCGTCGCGTTCGCCTGCGATGACGCTGATCGCGTCGGCGGCGATCACGCCCAGGGCGTCCTCCACGCAGGAGGCCGAGCCGAGCCGCCATCGCCGTTCGCGCTCGGGTGTCAGGACGGCCGCGGCCCGCCCCTGAGTGCTGCGGTCGTTGATGATCTGGACGGCGGAGGCGGGGAGAGCGTCCTGGAGCGCGGCCGCCGTCGCGGCGGCGTGGATCGACTCCCTCAGTTCCCAGGCGAGTTCGAGCTGGGCGGTGGTGCAGGACTCCACGTCGAGGCCGTTCACCGCCAGCCAGTCGACGAGCCGCTGCGGTGTGGGAATACGTTCCACGGCGTTGCCGCAGCGCTCCGTCAGAGTGCCCGTGAAGCTGGTCGCCAGCACTCGGCCTAGACGGAACTCGGGGAACCCGGCACGCATGGAACCACCTTAGCCGGTTGCCCGCCACTCCCGCACCTGATAGAACCATCTATGCCGGTTCTATGCAGGTTAGGGCCGGTTCCACGATGACCGGGAGGTCTCATGCCCACCCACCGGGGACAACGCCTCATGAACCGTCCGACCAGCGAGGTGCAGGCGTTCCAGGCCAGCGCGGCCGACGCCGACCTCGACGATCTGCGCGCGCGGCTGGCCGCGGCGCGGCTACCGGAAGCCGAGACGGTCCATCGCGCCTCGCCCGGCCCCCGCCGATGGGACCAGGGCGTTCCCCTCGCCGACCTCGCCGATGTCGTGGACTACTGGCGCACCGGGTACGACTGGCGGGCGTTCGAAGCGCGCCTCGACCGGATCGGCCAGTTCCGCACGACCATCGACGATCTGGGAATCCACTTCCTGCACCGCCGATCCGCGCGCGCGGACGCCACTCCTCTGGTCTTGACGCACGGCTGGCCGGGCAGCGTCGCCGAGTTCATCGATGTGGTGGACGAGCTGGCGGATCCCGAAGACGCGGGCACGCCGGCGTTCCACGTCGTGGTCCCGTCGCTGCCGGGCTTCGGATACAGCGACAAGCCGACCACCACCGGGTGGGGAACCGAAAAGATCGCGGCCGCCTGGGTGGAACTGATGGGAAAGCTCGGCTACGACAAGTTCCTGGCCCACGGCGGCGACTGGGGAGGCGTGATCACCACGGTCCTCGCCGGGAGGTTCCCGGCGCACGTCCTGGGCATCCACTCCACGCTCGCGCAGGCACCGCCCGGGTTGACGACGGACGGGCTGACGGCGGCCGAACGCGCGTGGACCGAGGAGACCCGCGATTTCTGGCGCCACCGCGCGGCGTACGCCAAGCAGCAGGCGACCCGCCCGCAGACCATCGGCTACTCGCTCGTCGACTCGCCGGTCGGGCTTCTCGCCTGGATCCTCGACAAGTTCGCCGAGTGGACCGACACCGAGGACAGCCCGTTCGAGACGATTTCCAGGGACCGCTTCCTTGACAACGTCACCCTGTACTGGCTGACGCGGACCGGCGCCTCAGCAGCCCGCATCTACTACGAGAGCCACGACTCGCTCGACCCCGAACTCCGGGTCGACGTCCCGTCGGCGATCACCATGTACCCCCGCGACATCGAGAAGTCCCCGCGCCCCTGGGCGCAGGAGCGGTACCGACAGATCGTCCGTTGGAGGGCACCCGAGGCCGGGGGACATTTCCCGTCGCTGGAGGTTCGCGACCATTTCGTCAGTGATCTGCAAGAAGGCCTCGCGGCGGTGCTGGCCGCCGCCCGGCCGTCCCGGACTCCTTGAGTCACCGGCACCGGCCGGTCTCCCCCGCCGGCGCGTCCCGTTCGCACCGCCGCCGTCCGCCGCGCACCCGAACCGCCCCCGAACTCCTGCAGAGGAACGGCCGGGGCAGCGGGGACCTCCCCGCTGCCCCGGCTCCGGACGACCGGCGAGATTCCCCCGGCGCCGTCTGGACAGCTACCAGCGGCTGCTGAGGGAGAACACCTACGCCGCCTCCCGCACCGACGCGCGGCTGCGCGCCGACCGTGAGGCCACCAAGAAGGAGATCACGCGGCACCTGCGTGCCACCTACCAGTTCCGGGGGCGCAAGCAGTGAACGACACCCCTGATCTCACCCATGGCGGCGATCCGGTGACGCAGGCGCTCTTCACCCTGCACCACGACCCGCCCCGGCAGGCTCCCGGCTCGGACGCCACCAAGCGCCGCCTGCTGGAGGCGTCCGGGCCGCTGCCCGAGCACCTGCGGGTGCTGGACGCGGGCTGCGGCCCCGGACGTGCCACGCTGCTGCTGGCCGAGGAATCCGGCGCGCACGTGACCGCGGTCGACCTCCACCAGCCGTTCCTGGACGGCCTCGCGGCCGAGGCCGCACGCCGGGGCCTGGCCGACCGCGTCACCGTCCTCAACTGCTCGATGGACCGGCTTCCGTTCCCCGATCACAGCTTCGATGCGATCTGGGCCGAAGGGGCGATCTACACGGTCGGCTTCGACCACGCCCTGCGCTCCTGGCGTCGCCTGCTCGCCCCCGGCGGCGTCATCGTCGTCACCGAGATCGAGTGGACCGCGGCCGACCCGGCCGCGTCCGTCCGCGCGCACTGGCCGCTGCCGGAAAGCGACTGGTGGGAGGAGTACTACACCCCGCTCACCCGACGGATCGCCCTGGCCGGTCCGCAGCAGCCCGGCATGCCCGAGGCGCTCACCGCGTCCCAGGCGGAGATCGCCATGCGGCGGGAGCACGGCGGCGACTACGCCTACGCCGCCCACCTCCCTGGACGCCGTCCGCGCCATGGGAGAGAACCTGGTCCTCGTCCCGGGCCACGCCGACTACTACCCGCGGTTCGGCTTCACCCCCGCCTCCGGCTTCGGCATCCGAGCACCCTTCGATGCACCCGACGAGGCCATGACGGCCATGGCCCTCGACGACACCCGCCTGATCCCGACCGGCACCATCCAGTACCCCGCCGCCTTCGACATCTGACCCCAACCCGTGGTGCCCGCGACTCCTCTCGGGCACCACGGCTCCCTCCCCTGCCATACGAGTGGCCGGGGAGGGAGCGCGGCGGCCGCCGAGCGACCACCATGGAATCGCACCGGAGCACGAGGAGCTGCTCGGTCTGGATCTGGACGTCTTGTTCGTCGGTGGAGCAGCGGGCGTAGCCGACGCGGCGGGTCTCGGCCACGGGTCTCAAATGTCCCGGATAGCCCCCTTCACCGGGACAGGTTCCGGAACACTCATACGGAACACCCTGACCTGGGGTGCTGTCCCGCTTGAGTGGTGGTGTTCCGGTGGGGGATCCCTACCGGAACACCGGCCGGTGAACGACAAACTGCGCCCCAGGCTCTGCGGAACGAGGAATCCAAGGCAGCAGCGCAGCTGGCCCGGCAGGACGCGCCTGGGCTGTGGAGCTCAGGAGACCGGTGAGGGCCGCGCGGGCAGGGTCGTTGGTTTCGGGCGGTGCGGAACGCGGGGCCGGTGACTTCGCCGGGCGCGGTGTCCGATTCCTGCAAGACCGCCGTCCACTGCATGGTTACGTTGACCTGCATGAACGTATTTCCAGACCGCGACGAGCTGGTACTGCTGCCCTGCTCGGGCGATCCCCGGCAGATCGGCCTGCTCGCCGACGCCCTCGACCAGACGCGCCGGAAACCGGCCAAGGAGGCGACACCGTGAACTCCCACGACCGGAAGGACCCGGCCGGTTCCGACCTCACCGACCTGGTCAACGTCGGCCGGGCGGTGACCGGCTACTTCGACCGCATCGGGATCACCCGCAGCGCACAGCTGACGGGCAGGGACCCGATCGAACTGTACGAGCAGATGTCGGCCGCCGCCGGCGAGGCCCTGGACCCGTGCCTGCTCGACACCATCATGTCCGCCGTCGACCAAGCCGAAGGACGACCCGCCCGACCGTGGTGGCACTACACCCCAGAACGCAAACGGCTGCTTTCTGCAATCAGACCCTCCACCAACAAAGACCCCTAGACCAAGAGACATGCCGGACCAGCCCCTGCCCGGGATCGGGACCCAATCGGGGGGGCCAGGCAGCGTGTACGGCCGGTCACCTGCACCCGCCTCAAGCTACCGACAGGTACCGCTAGTCGCTCGCCGTCATCACGGCGGCCGATGCATTCCTCGGCTCGCTCGGCAATCCGAACACCATCCGCAGTACGGGATCGGGATCGGCAAGACCGCTGAACGGCCGGGCGAGGCCAGGCCGTTGGTGTCGGTGGCCATGAGGAGATCGGCGAGTCGCTGGAACCGCTGTGGGGCAGCGCGGCGGTCAACACTTGGAATGCCCGCCGCGCCGCGGTCGGTTCCTGGCTGGCCTGGTGTCGCGAACGCGGGTACGACGCGCCCATCGTTCCCGCCTGGAACAAGCGGTCTACGGCGACCCGGCCCAGCTCCCGTACCAGCATCCGGCCCGACGCCTTGACCGGCGAGGTGCGATGGCGCTCCAGCTCCGACACCCGCCGGTCCTCGGGTACCTGCAGCAGGCCCGCAACGCCGCGGCTGTCTCGGCCGGGGTCGGCTCTCGGTCAGCAGGCCGTGCAGCAGGGCGTTCTCCGCCCTGCCGACCTCGGCCACCAGAGGCGTCACCGTGGTGATCCCCGGCAGCAGAACCCGGTGCTCCACCAGCCACACCACCGCCCGGTCGAACAGCGCCCGCAGCCCTTCCTGCGACGCCCACACCCGCGCACCTGCTCCTCCGCCGACTCGAACTCGGTGTAGCCGTAGGCGTCCCGGATCTCCCACGCATACCCGGCAACGTAGGGGCGGTGACCAGGCCGAACGAGCCAAGTGATCAAACCGAAGCGAAGATCCAGCCGCTGTCGCCACTGGCCGTGCCGATCCTCCTCACGGGCCTGCGCGGCCGGCGTGTGGGACCGGTCCTCGCGGCGAGCGGGGTCGGCGAGCCGGCGGTGCGGGACGGGCCGGGATCATCGCCCGGCTGCGGGTGCCGCACCGGTGGCCGGTCAGGGCGGGGTGAAGACCTCGGCGGCCCGGTCGACGTGCGCGGCGGCGCGCCTGCTCCGGCTGCGGCGCTCCCAGTAGCCGATCGTGGTGGCCGGGTTGGCGTGGTCGGCGAACTCCTGCACTTCGGCGAGGGGGACTCCGGCGTCGAGCATGTGGGTGATGCGGGAGGCGCGCCAGATGTGGGGGGTCAGGTCCCGCCCCGCCGGGACGCCGGCGGCGCGGCCGAGCCGGGTGCTGATGCGGTCGACGTCGTGGCGGTCGAGCCGGTCGCCCTTGGCGTCGGTCAGCAGCGGGCCCCCGGTGCGGCCGCCGACGTGGCGGCGCAGCAGCTCCGCGCAGCGGGCCGGCAGCGGCAGCGCGCGGGGCTTGCCGCCCTTGCGGACGAGGTTGAGCAGCGTCCGGTCGCCGTCGTGGAGCAGGTCGGTGACGTCGGCGGCGCACAGTTCGGTGACCCGCCCGGCCAGGCTGTAGAGCAGCATCACCACCAGCAGGTCCGTCTCGCTCGTCGCGCGGGCGGCCACCGCGCGGACCTGGTCGAGTTCCAGGACCGGGGTCGAGGAGGACGTGCGGCCCGAGGGGAGGCGGGGCCGGTCGTCCTCGGTGACGGGGTTGCGCGGCGGGGGATCGAGCCGCCCGGCGGCGTAGGTGTGCAGGGACGACAGGCAGGAGACGTACCGGCCGACGCTGCGGGCGGCGACCCCGGCGGCCTCCTGGCGCAGCCGCCACATGCGCACGTGCTCGCTGGTCAGGCAGCCGACGGCGAACGCCTCGTGCCCCAGCTCGCGGGCCAGCGGCGCCCAGACACGGCGCAGGTCGTCGACGTAGGTGCGCTTGGTGGCGGCGGACGCGCGGCGGGTGCTGGACAGCCAGTCCAGCACCAGCGCGAACGTCGCCGGGGTGCAGGCCTCGGCCAGCAGCTCGATGCGCCGGCGGTGGATCCGGCGGCCGCCGATCCGGGCGACCTGCACCTGCCCCAGGTCGGCGTCCAGTTTGGCCAGCGCGTCGGCCGCCAGAGCTTCGGACGGCCGCGCGGGCGTTCCGGCACCCGCCGCGACCGGGGCTCCCCCGGCCGGCGCGCCTGCCTCGTGCTCGTCCTCGGTGCCCGGTGCGGCCGGGGCGCCGCGCAGGACGAGGCCGTGCAGCGTTCCGCCGGGGCCGGTGCCGCCGCCGGTCATGTCGTGCCGGGCGCCGGCGCCAGGGGCGTCGGGTGGGCCGCCGTGCTGATCATGCCGAGAAGCTTAGCGCATAACGGCGATTATGCGCTGCCTCGATTTCTCGTATCAGGAAATAGGATTCGCGTGTTTCATTGCTCGTCACAGGAAATCCTGCGAGCATCGGGGTCATGGCTGAGCACGACGAGGCGGGCACCGTGGAGATCGATCTCGAGGGCGCCCCCGGCGCGGGGACCGGGACGGGCGGGCGGCGGCCTCCGGCCGGGGCCGATCCGGCCGCGCCGTGGGGCCGGTGCAAGCACTGCGACGCCGCGCTCCCCCGGCCGCCCAAGGCCCGCGGCCGCCGTCCCGAGTACTGCCCGCCCGAACGGGGACCGGACGGGCGCGACTGCCAGGCCGAGGCGCACGCCGCGGCCCGCAACCCCGCCGCGGCCGCCGTCAAGGAGCCCCTGGCCGCGCTGCGCACCGTGCTGACCGGCCTGGCCGCCGAGGCCCGGGCCCGGGCGGAGACCGAGACCCGGGCGGCCGAGCGCATCGACGGCATCATCGCTACCGTCGTGGACCGCAACACCGAGCTGGAGCAGGAGGCCGCACGGGCTCGGGCGGCCGAACGCGACGCCGACGCCGCCCGCCGCCGGGCCGAGCACGCCGAGGACACCGCGCGGACCGGCGCCGCGCGCGCCGAGGAGGCCCGGCTGCGGGCCGAGGAGCGCGCCGCGGCGGCCGAGGAGATCGCGCGGGCCGCCCAGCAGGCCGCGACCGCCGAATCCGAGGCCCGCCGGGCGGCGGAGTCGGCCGCGGGCGCCGCCGCCCGGCACGCCCGCGACACCATCGACGCCCTGCGGGAACGCCTGGACGGCACGCGGGAACGGCTGGCGGCCGCCGAAGGGGACCTGGAGCGGGCGCGCCGCCGTGCCGGCGACGCCGAGCGGGCCCGCGCCGACGCGGCCGAGCGCCTCACCGCGGCCCGGACCGAGATCGAGGGGCTGCGCGGCGAAGTCGGGGCCCTCACCGGGCAGCGCGACACCGCCGCCGCCGACCTCGCCGCCGAACGGCGCGCCCGCTCCGCGGCCGACACGCGCGCCGAGCGGGCGGAAACCGAACTGGCCGGGGCCCGCACGGCGCTGGCCGAAACCCGCGGCCGCGCCGCCGAGCTGCAGGAACACGCCGCGGGCGCCGAGCGGCGCGCCCGGGACGCCGACGCGCGGGCCGAGCGCGCCGGCGCCCGCGCCGACGAGGCGACGCTGCGCGCCGACGCGGCCCTGGCGGACCTGCGCGCCGCGCTGCTGCTGCCCGACGTCGCCGACCTCGACGGCGTCCCCGGCGTCGAGGTCGGCGAGCACGCGCGGGTCCTGGCCCGGGACGGGCAGCTGCTGCTCGAGCACGTCGGCGACCGGCACCCGCCCGGCGCCGGCGCCGCCCTGGCCCACGCCATCCTCGCCGTCGCACGGACCCTGCGGTGACCTGCGGCGACGTCGCCGCTCAGGTGCCCGGCCGGCCGCTCGTGGGCGCCATCGCCAGGTTCCAGTAGCCGGCGTAGCGGCCGCCGCGGCGCAGCAGCTCGTCGTGGCCGCCCTCCTCCACGACGCGTCCGCCCTCCAGGAAGGCGATGCGGTCGGCGCGCCGGACGGTCCGCAGCCGGTGCGCGACCATCACCACGGTCCGGCCCGCCATCAGCCGCTCGATGCCATCGTGGACGGCGGCCTCGTTCACCGGGTCCAGCGCGGAGGTCACGTCGTCCAGCAGCACGATGGGCGCGTCCTTCAGCAGCGCCCGCGCGATCGAGACGCGCTGGCGCTCGCCTCCCGACAGCAGCGCGCCGCCCTCGCCGACGCCGGTCGCCCAGCCGTCGGGCAGCCGCTCGACGACCTCGTCCAGCCGCGCGGCGGCCGCCGCCGCGCGGACCTCGGCCGGACCGGCGTCCGGGCGGCCGAGCCGCACGTTCTCCTCGATCGTGCCGTCGAAGAGGTAGACGTCCTGGAAGACGATGGCGATCCGCGACATCAGCTCCCGGGTGCTGATGTCGCGCACGTCCACGCCGCCCACCCGGACGGCGCCGCCGTCCACGTCGTGGAACCGCGCGAGCAGCTGCAGCAGGGTGCTCTTGCCCGCTCCGGACGGCCCGACGACGGCGAGGCGCCGCCCCTCGGGCACCGACAGGGAAAGACCGTCGATCACCGTGCGCCCGCCCCGCCGGAAGCTGGCGGACTCGAACCGCAGGGCGTGACCGCGCGGGCGGGCCGGTGCGGGGGGCTCCGGCAGCGGCTCGGTGCGCAGTACCTCGTCGAGCCTGGCCAGTTCGGAGCGCGCGCCGCGGATCTGGCTGCCGATGTCCGACAGCGACAGCAGCGGATCGGCGCAGCGGGCGGCCAGCACCAGGATCGTCAGGACCTCGGCGGTGCCGATGTCCCCGCCGAGCGCGAGGTGGGCGCCCAGGACCAGCAGCAGGGTGAAGACCGCCTGCACCGTGATCGTCAGGCCCAGCACGCCGGGCAGCACCGACACGACCGAGCGGCGGGACGCGCGCTGCACCTCCAGCAGGGAGTCGTCGAGCAGCCCGAAGCGTTCGCCGGTCCGTCCGCCCGCGCGCAGCACCGGCTGCGCCTGCAGGTACTCGATGACGCGTCCGGTCGCCCGCTGGTCGCGGTCGTGCCGGTCGGCGTCGGCGGCGGCCGTCGCGCGCCCGGCCCGGATCTGGACGGCCGCCACGATCGGGGCGGCGGCCAGCGCGGCCAGCCCCATCCGCCAGTCGTAGGCGAGCATCACGGCGATGATCGTCAGCGGTGTCACGCAGGCGGACACGAACGGGGCGAGCAGATGCGCGATCACGCTCATCGCCTGCAGGACGCCGCGGCCGGCCATGACCGACACCTCGCCGACGCGTCCCGCGTCGTACCAGCCGATGGGCAGCCGGGCCAGGTGGTCGCCGAGCCGGTGGTACACGCCGCGCAGCAGCGTGGTCCCGACGCGGAACCCGGACAGGTCGCTCGCGTAGCGCAGCACCGCGTAGACCGCGACCGCGGCCCCGAACGCGATCAGCCACGGCCGCGCCTCCGCGGGCTCGGGCCCCAGCAGGGCCCGCAGCACCGGGACCAGCAGGGCGTAGGACAGGCCCTCGAGCACGGCCGTCGCCGCCATCAGGGCGATGGTGCGGCGGACGGGACGGGCGTAGTCGTGTCCCAGCACGCGCAGCAGCATGCGGATCATCGGGGATCCTCTCCTCGCGGGACGCCGGTGGCGGCGCCGGCGTCCGCCGGCCGGTGCGATCGCCAGAACGCGGCGAACCGCCCGCCCCGCTCCAGCAGGTCGGCGGGGCGGCCCCGCTCGACGATCGTCCCGTCCTCCAGCATCACGACGGTGTCGGCGTCGGCGACGGTCTCCAGGCGGTGGGCGATGACCAGGACGGTGCGGTCGGCGCGCCCCGCCGTCAGGGCCCGGCGCACCGCGAGCTCGGTGTGCGGGTCGGCGAAGGCGGTCGCCTCGTCCAGGACCAGGACGGGCGCGTCGGCGAGCAGCGCGCGGGCGATCGCGACGCGCTGCGCTTCCCCGCCCGACAGCCCGGCCTCCTCGCCGATCACGGTGTCGTAGCCGTGCGGCAGCTCCAGGATCCGGTCGTGGACGTTCGCCAGCCGGGCGGCGCGGACGACGTCGTCGCGATCGGCGTGCGGCACGGCGAGCGCGATGTTGTCGGCGACGGACGCGCGCAGCAGCCGGACGTCCTGGAAGACGAACGACACCGTCCGGTACAGCTCCCGCGGGGCGAGGTCGCGCAGGTCGGCGCCGCCGAGGACGACCGCGCCGCCGATGGGGTCGAAGAACCTCGGCAGCAGCCGGACCAGCGTGGACTTCCCGCCGCCCGACGGCCCGACGAGGGCGGTGACCGTCCCCGGCTCCAGCGCCAGGTCGATGCCGCGCAGGACCTCGCGGCCGGGTTCGTACCCGAACCGGACGCCGCGCAGTTCCACCCGGTGCCCGTCCGGCGCGGCCGGGTGCGCGGGCTCGGGCAGCGGCCGCACGGCGAGCACGTCCCGGATCCGGGCGACGGCGCGGCGGGCGGCCTGCACGTCGTCGAAGCCGTGCCCCAGGGCGGCCACGGGCGCGGTCAGGCCCAGGCCGAGCAGGACGAAGGGCAGCAGGTCGGCGGCGGGCATCGACCCGCCGCCGATCAGCACCGCGCCGCCGGTCAGGACGGCCAGCAGGACGAACGGCGGGGACAGCGCCACCTGCATCGCGGCGCCGAACCCGGCCAGGCCGCGCACCATCCGCAGGAAGGTGTCGGCGAAATCGTCGGTGGCCGCGCGGAACCGCCGGTGCGAGTGCTCGGCTCCGCCGAACGCCTTCACCACCGCGATGCCCTGCACGAACTCGACGACCGCGGCGGCGATCCGTCCCGTCCCCGCGTCGAACTCCTTCTGCTCGCGCAGCCGGGCCGGGGTCATCATCAGCGGGACGATCGCCACCGCGAGCAGCACCGGGGTCAGGGTGATGAGCGACAGCCGCCAGTCGACGGCGAACAGGTAGACCAGCGACGCCAGCGGCACCACGAACGCCGACACCAGCTCGCCGGGGGTGTGGGCGATGAACGGGTGCACGGCGGCGACGTCCTCGCCCACGACCTTCGCCAGCTCGCCGGTGCGGCGCCGGGAGAGCCAGCCGATCGGGGCGCCGCCCAGCCGCGCGGCCAGCCGGCGGCGGAGCATCAGCTGCACCCGGTCGTCGATGACGTGCCCGAGGCCGGAGGACGCGCCGGTGAACAGCAGCCGGGCCAGCAGGCCGGCCGCGCCCGCGAGCACGACGAGCCGCACGCGGCCGTCGTCGACGGGCCCGGGCGCCAGCAGCGCGCGTCCCAGCTCGGCGACCGCCAGCAGCGGCGCCAGGCCCGCGAGGGCGCCGATCACCTGCAGGATCACCACGGCCGCGAAGGCCGGGACGAAGGGACGCAGCCCGGCGGCGTCCCGTTCCCCGGTGCACGGTTCCGCGGCGGGGCGGGTCGCGGTCATCGCCGTCCCGCCTTCGGCGTCGCGGTGCGGTCCCGGGCGCGGGCCGGGTCCTCCAGCCGGGTGCCGTCCGGCAGGGTGACGGCCAGGACGGTGCTGGGGGTGTCCAGCCCGATGCGGTGCCAGCGTCCGCGGGGGACGATGGCGGCGGTCCCGGCCCCCAGCCTGATCACCTCCTCCTGCCGTCCCGGCCGTTCCGGGCGCAGGTGGAGGCGGATCTTGCCGATGAGGCAGGACACGATCTCCTCGGCTTCGGGGTGGACCTGCCACCGGCCGGCGTGGACGTCGGCGTCGGTCCTGGCGTGGCAGGCCCGCAGCCGCCAGCCGCCGCCGTCCGGCTCGGGCACGGGCGCCCGGGGGCCGGCGTGGATCGTGCCGCCGGGGCGCAGATGCACGACGGACGCGAGCAGGTCGATCGGTGCGAGGGTCATGCGTGGGTTCCTCCGGGGGTTCGGGCCGCACGGCCGGTCGGGACCGGGCGGGGTCGAGCGCGGGCGGGTCACTCGCGGGCGGGTCACTCGCGGGCGGCCCGCGGCGAGCCCGTCCGGGGCAGGACGGCGGCGGCGATGAGGACGGCGGCGAGCAGCAGCACGGCGCCCAGGGTGAGGCCGAGCGCGTACCCGTCGCTCAGCGTCGAGGGTGTGGCGGTGGGGCCGGTGCGGTCGTGCGCGACGGTGCCCAGGGCGGCGAGCCCGAGCGCCGCGCCGAGCTGGCGCGTGCTGTTGAGCAGGCCGGACGCCGTACCGGACTCGTGGGCCGCGACGCCCGTGGTGGCGATCGACACGACCGGCGCGAGGCAGAGCCCGAAACCGGTGCCGACGACCAGCGAGGGCCCCAGCACGTCGGCGACGAACCCGCCGCCCGGGCTGATCCGGCCGAACCACGCGAAGCCCGCCGCGGTCAGCAGCCCGCCGGTGATCAGCAGGGTGCGCGGCGCGAACCGGTAGCCGAGCCGGACGGCGAGCACCGAACCGGCGATCACGCCCAGGCCGAGCGGCATGAACTCGACCCCGGACCGGGCCGGGCCGTGGCCCAGCACGCGCTGCACGTACAGCGACACGAAGTAGAACGCCGAGGCCATGGCCGCCCCGGCCAGCAGGTTGTAGGCGTTGGCGCCGGCGACCGACCGGTTGGCCAGCAGGCCGGGCCGGACCAGCGGCTCGCGCCCGCGTACGTGCACGGCGGCCCGCTCGACCAGGACGAACGCCGCCAGCAGCGCCGCGGCGGCCGCGAGGGTGAGCAGCGTGACCGGCGAGGTCCACGCGTGCTCGCCGGCGCGGACGACGCCGAAGACCAGCAGGGTCATGCCCGCCGTGGCCAGGACGGCGCCGGGCACGTCCGGGCGGCCGACGCGGGCCGCGGGCGGGCCGGCGGCGACGCCGCGCCAGGCCAGGGCCAGCGCGACCGCGGCCATCGGCACGTTGACGAACATCACCCAGCGCCAGCCGGCGTACTCGGTGAGCAGCCCGCCGATCAGGACGCCGAAGACGCCGCCGGCGGCGTTGGTGGCGCTCCACACCCCGAACGCCCGGACACGGGCCCGTCCGGTGGGGAACGTCGTCGCCAGCAGCGCCAGCGCGGCCGGGGCGAGGGCGGCGGCGCCGACGCCCTGCGCGGCGCGGGCCGCGACGAGGTGGCCGGGCTCCTGGGCGAACCCGCCGGCGAGGGAGGCCAGGCCGAACACGCCGAGCCCGAGCAGCAGGACCCGCTTGCGCCCGTACCGGTCGGCGGCCGTGCCGCCCAGCAGGAGCAGCCCCCCGAACGCCAGGGCGTAGGCGTGGACGACCCAGGTCAGGCCCACCGGGCCGAAGCCGAGCCCGGCGGCGATCCGAGGCAGCCCGACGTTCACGACCGACAGGTCCAGCGACACCATGAACTGCACGACGGCGACGGCGGCGAGGGTGAGCCCCGGCCGGGCGCCGGAGCCCGGACCGGGCACCGGTGCGGCGGGGGAGGGCGGGCGGTTCCGCGGACCCGGATCGCCCGGCCCGCCCTTGACTGGGAACGTTCGCATGCCGGACATCCTGCGGTCCGGGCCGCCCGCCGGTCGTCATGCCCGGGACGTCTTCTCCGCCTGACGCCCGCGAAGCAGGACCGGCCCGACTACATCGCTGGGAGTAGTGATTTATTACGACCTGCCGCCGAGGACGGACCGCCCCAGGAGCCTCTAATCTGCACGAATGAAGTTCTTGACCCGGTTGGGGCCGCCCGCCCAGGACGGCCTGCTCGCCGCCGGGATGGCCGCCGTGGTGTCGGTCTTCCTGCTCGTCGAGCCCCGCGCGGGAGCGCTGGACTTCGCGGGCGCCCTGGCGGGGTCGGCCGCGCTCGTCGCGTGGCGGCGCGCACCGCTGGCGGCGCTGCTGGTCAGCACGGTCTGCATGTTCGGGGTCGCCGCGCACGTCCAGCCGGGCCCGGCGGTCGCCTACCCGGTGATGCTGTCGGTGTTCGCCGCGGTCTGGGCCGGTCACCTGCTCGCCGGGGCGGCGGCGGCCGTGGCGTTCCTCGGCGGCGGCCTGGCGGTGAACCTGCCCGGCGCCGACGACGCCGGGCAGAACCTGGAGAGCATGACGCTGCTGGTCGGCTGGTTCGTGGCGGCCGGGGTGGCGGCGATGGTGACCCGGCACCGGCAGGCCTACCTGGAGGAGGCCGAGCGGCGGGCCGCCGAGGCCGAACGCACCCGCGAGGAGGCCGCCCGGCGGCAGGCGGGCGAGGAACGGCTGCGCATCGCCCGGGAACTGCACGACTCCCTCACCCACAGCATCTCGATCATCAAGGTGCAGGCGGGGGTGGCGGTCCACCTGGCGCGCCGGCGGGGCGAGGAGGTCCCGCCCGCGCTGCTGGCGATCCAGGAGGCCGGCGGCGACGCCATGCGGGAGCTGCGCGCCACCCTGGAGGTCCTGCGCGAGCCCGGGGACCCCGACGGCGAGGCCGCGGCGAGCGGCCTCGACCGGCTGGACGAGCTGGTGGAGCGGGCCCGCTCGGCCGGGCTCCCGACCACCGTGACCGTCTCCGGAACACCGCCGGAACTGCCGCGGGAGGTGGACCGCGCCGCGTACCGGATCGTCCAGGAGGCGCTCACCAACGTCTCCCGGCACGCCGGCGGGGCCGCCGCGACGGTCCGCATCGACTACGCCGGCACCGAACTGGTCGTCCGCGTCGACGACGACGGCAAGGCCGACCCGGACGCGCCGCCGGTGCCCGGCACGGGCCTGCTCGGCATGCGCGAGCGGGTCGCGGCCCTGGGCGGGCGGCTGCGCGCCGAGCCCCGCCCCGGGGGCGGCTTCACCGTCCGCGCCCAGATCCCTTTGGGAGACCCGTCGTGATCCGCGTCCTGCTCGTGGACGACCAGGCACTCATCCGCGGCGGGTTCCGCGCCCTGCTGGAGATCGAGGACGACATCGAAGTGGCCGCCGAGGCCGCCGACGGCGAGCGGGGCGTCGCGCTGGCCCTGGAGCACCGGCCCGACGTCGCGCTGATCGACATCCAGATGCCGGTGATGGACGGCATCGAGGCGACCAGGCTGATCGCCGCGGACGAGCGGCTGCGCGACGTCCACGTCGTGATCCTCACCAACTACGGCCTCGACGAGTACGTCTTCAACGCCCTGCGCGCCGGCGCCTGCGGCTTCATGGTCAAGGACACCGAGCCCGCCGACCTGGTGCAGGGCGTCCGGGTCGCGGCACGCGGCGACGCGCTGCTGTCCCCCGCGATCACCCGCCGGCTGATCCGCGAGTACGTGGCCCGCCGCCCCGAGCCCGCGCCCGACGGGCTGGACGCGCTGACCAACCGCGAGCGTGAGGTCACCGTGCTGGTCGCCCGCGGCCTGTCCAACAACGAGATCGCCGCGCACATGGTGATCAGCCCGGCCACCGTCAAGACGCACGTCAGCCGGGTGCTGACCAAGCTGCACGTCCGGGACCGCGCCCAGCTCGTGGTGTTCGCCTACGAGTCCGGCCTGGTCGCCCCGCGCCGCGACTGAACGCGCGCCGCCTCCCCCCGGGCGGCCCTCACTCGACGTGCTCCCGGTAGCGGGCGAGGGTCAGGGCCAGCGCGTCGGGGCCCGGCATGGCCCAGAGCGCCTCGTTGAAGATCTCCACTTCGATCGGGCCGGCGTACCCGGCGGCGTCGACGGCGGCACGGAACCGCCGCAGGTCGATGCACCCGTCGCCGAGCATGCCGCGCCCGGTCAGCACGCCCTCGGGCAGCGGGGTGGTCCAGTCGGCGACCTGGAACAGCGCGATGCGGTCCTGCGCGCCCGCACGGGCGATGCCGTCCCAGACCGCCGGGTCCCACCACAGATGGTAGGTGTCGATCATCACGCCGACCTGGTCCGACGGGTGCGGCGCGGCCAGGTCGAGGGCCTGCCCGAGGGTCGCCACGACGCAGCGGTCCGAGCAGAACATCGGGTGCAGCGGCTCGATCGCGAGCCGCACCCCGTGCTCCCCCGCGTACGGGGCGACCTCGCCCAGGACGTCGGCGACGCGGGCGAGCGCGCCGTCCAGGTCCCGGGATCCCGCCGCGAGCCCGCCGCTGACCAGGCACAGGACGGGCGCGCCCAGCTCGGCGGCCTCCTCGATCGCGCGCCGGTTGACCTCCACCGCGTCCGGCTCCCCGAAGAAGCCGCCCCGGCACAGGGACGTGACGGCCAGGCCGTGGTCGCGCACGAGCCTGGCCGCCCGCGCCGCGCCGTACTCGGCGACCGGCTCGCGCCACAGGCCGACCCCGGTGACCCCGGCGGCCGCGCATCCGGCGGCCAGGTCGGGCAGCGGCCAGTGGCGCGTCGTCCACTGGTTCAGGCTGAACCTCACGCGACACCTCCCCGGACGCCGCTCGGGACGCCGCTCTGGTCGACGCCCTGGTCGACGCCCTGGTCGACGCCCTGGACGGTCAGCCAGGCGCGCATCCGGCCGGCCGCGAGATCCGGGTCGGGAAAGAGCCCGGCGGCGTCGGCGAGTTCGAACAGCCGGGCCAGGTGCGGGACGGGACGCGCGGACTCCAGGCCCCCGACCATGCGGAAATGCCGCTGGTGGCCGGCCAGCCAGGCCAGGAAGACCACCCCGGTCTTGTAGTGGAAGGTGGGCGCCTCGAACAGGTGGCGGGCCAGCGGCAGCGTCGGCGCGAACACCTCCTCGTAGGCGGCGCGGTCGCCCGCGTCCAGAGCGCGCAGCGCCGCCGCGGCGGCGGACGCGATCGGGTCGAAGACGCCCAGGAGCGCGTCACTGTGCCCGGCCTCGTCCCCGCCGATCAGCTCGGGATAGTTGAAGTCGTCACCGGTGTACAGCCGCACGCCCGCCGGCAGGCGGCGCCGGAACGCGATCTCGCGGCCGGCGTCCAGCAGCGAGATCTTCACCCCGTCGATCCGGGACACGTGCGCGCCGATCAGCTCCAGCAGCGCCGACGCGGCGGCGTCCAGGTCGGAGGAGCCCCAGTAGCCCTCCAGCGCCGGGTCGAACATCGGGCCCAGCCAGTGCAGGACGGCCGGGCGCCGCAGCTGCGGCAGCAGCCGCCCGTACACCGCCGCGTAGTCGCCGGGGGTGCGGGCCGACGCGGCGAGCTGGCGGCTGGCCATCAGGACGGGGACGGCGCCGGCGTCCTCGACGACCGCGAGCTGCTCCTCGTAGGCGGCGGCGATCGCCTCCAGCGGCGCCGGGCCGGGCGGGAGCTGGTCGGTGCCCGCGCCGCAGACGATCCGGCCGCCGCACTCCCGGGCCGCCCGCCCGCTGCGGGCGATCAGCTCCCGGGTCACCGCCCAGTCCAGGCCCATGCCGCGCTGCGCGGTGTCCATCGCCTCGGCCACGCCGAGGCCGTGCGCCCACAGGTGGCGGCGGAACGCCAGGGTGGCGTCCCAGTCCAGCGTCCCGCCCGGCCCGCCGCCGCCGAACGGGTCGGCGACCACGTGCGCGGCGGCGTAGGCGACGCGGGACGCGAAGGGCGCGGGGGACGCGGCGAACGCCCGCGGCTCCCCCATCGTGTGCGGGACGAGCGTGCCGTCCGGGCGCGGGAGGTGGAGCTTCACCGCGACAGCTCCGGCACCTCGAGGCGGCGGCCCTCCCGCCAGGCGCGCAGCCCCAGCTCGGCGAGCTGCACGCCGCGCGCCCCGGCGTAGAGGTCCCACGGGAACGGCGCGTCCTCGGCGACGTGCCGCAGGAACATCTCCCACTGCGCCTTGAACCCGTTGTCGAACTCGGCGTTGTCGGGGACCTCCTGCCACTGCGCCCGGAAGTCCTCGGTGGCGGGCAGGTCGGGGTTCCACACCGGCTTGGGGGTCGTGGAGCGGTGCTGGACGCGGCAGCGGCGCAGGCCCGCGACCGCCGAGCCCTCGGTCCCGTCCACCTGGAACTCCACCAGCTCGTCGCGGAACACCCGGGTGGTCCACGAGGAGTTGACCTGCGCGATGATCCCGCCGTCCAGCTCGAAGATCCCGTAGGCGGCGTCGTCGGCGGTGGCCGCGTAGGGCTTGCCGTTCTCGTCGAACCGCTGGGGGACGTGGGTGGCGCCCAGCGCCTGCACCGACCGGACCGGCGCGATGACGCCGTCCAGCACGTACCGCCAGTGGCAGAACATGTCGAGGATGATCCCGCCGCCGTCCTCGGCCCGGTAGTTCCAGCTGGGCCGCTGCGCCTCCTGCCAGTCGCCCTCGAACACCCAGTACCCGAACTCGCCGCGCACCGACAGGATCCGCCCGAAGAACCCGCCGTCCACCAGCCGCTTCAGCTTGAGCAGGCCCGGCAGGAACAGCTTGTCCTGGACGACGCCGTGCTTGACGCCCGCGTCCTCGGCGAGCCGGGCCAGCGCCAGGGCGTCCTGGAGGCTTTCGGCGGTCGGCTTCTCGGTGTAGACGTGCTTGCCCGCCGCGACGGCGGCGCGGATCGCCTCGGCGCGCGCGCTCGTCACCTGCGCGTCGAAGTAGATCTCGGTGCCGGGGCGGGCGAGGGCCTCGGCCAGGTCGGTGGTCCAGGCGGTGAGGCCGTGCCGCCCGGCGAGTTCGCGCAGCTTGGCCTCGCTGCGCCCCACCAGCACCGGCTCGGGCCACAGCAGGGTGCCGTCGGCCAGCCGCAGCCCGCCCTGCTCCCTGATCCCGAGGATCGAGCGGAGGAGGTGCTGGCGGTACCCCATCCGGCCGGTGACGCCGTTCATGACGATCCCGATCGACCTGCGTTCCATCCCTGTCCCTTCGGTTGTCGTGCGCGCCGGCGTGCGGCCCGCCGCACGCCGGTCCCCCGAGTCGGTCGGCGGCCGCGCCGGCGCCCGCGCTCCCCCGCGCCCGGCGCCGCCCCGGGGCGTCCGCCGACGGGTCGTCGTGCCCCCACCGGCCATGGCTCCCCCGGGCGATTGTCAGGAAAGCGCATTCAGAAAGCGCTTTCTGGTGTACCGTAGGAAGCATCGCCGACGCGGTCAAGAGGGTCCGGCCGAAGATCCGCCGCGAGGCAGGCTCCAGCGAGGGGGCGGTGATGACGGAAGCGGCGGAGGGCTCCCGCGCCGGCGACCGCGCGTCCGGCCGCGGGTCCGAGCGCGGTTACGTGACCCTGCAGGACGTCGCGCGGGCGGCCGAGGTCTCGCTGGCGACGGCGTCGCGCGTCCTGAACGGCACCTCGCAGGTGCGGGCCGACCTGCGGGAGCGGGTGCTGGCGGCCGCGGCGGCGCTGAGCTACACGCCGAACGCGCACGCGCAGGCGCTGGCCAGCGCGTCCAGCTCGGCGGTCGGGGTCGTCTGCCACGACGTCAGCGACCCGTACTTCGCCGCGGTGGCCCGCGGCGTGATGGCCACCGCCGCCGAGCACGGGATGCTGGTGATGCTGGCCAGCACGTTCCGCGACCCGGCCCGCGAGGTGGAGTACGTGGCGATGCTGCGGGCCCAGCGGGCCCGCGCGATCCTGCTGATCGGGTCGGGGTTCGAGGACCGCGAGTGGGAGCGTTCGCTGGGCGCGGAGCTGGAGCCCTACCAGCGCACGGGCGGGCGGGTGGCGGTGCTCAGCCGGCACCGCAGCCTGAAGGTCGACGCGGTGCTGCCGCAGAACCGGGAGGGTGCGGCCGACCTCGGCCGCGCGCTGCTCGGGCTGGGGCACCGCGAGTTCGCGGTGCTGGCCGGGCCGCGGGCGCTGACCACCGTGGCGGACCGGCTCGCGGGGTTCGCGGAGGCGCTGGCGGACGCGGGGGTGCCGCTGCCGGAGGAGCGGATCGTCGAGGCGGCCTTCACCCGGGACGGCGGCTACGCCGCCGCGGCCGAGCTGCTGCGCCGCGGCGAGCGTCCGACCTGCGTGTTCGCGGTGACGGACGTGATGGCGGTCGGTGCGCTGGCGGCGCTGCGCGACCACGGGGTGCGGGTGCCGGAGGAGATGTCGCTGGCGGGGTTCGACGACATCCCGATCGTCGGGGACCTGACGCCGCCGCTGACGACCGTCGCGCTGCCGCTGGGCGAGATGGGCGAGCGGGTGATGGGCCTGGCGCTGCGCCCGCCGGCGGGCCGCCGGAGCCGCATCGAGCGCGTCGCGGGCCGGGTCGTCCTGCGCGCCAGCACCGCCCCGCCCCGCTGAGCCGCCCCGCTGAGCCGCCGCGCCGGCGGCCGCGATCACCCGGGCGGGGTGCACTCCAGGCCGAGCAGGCCGGCGAGGTCGCGGAGCGCCTTTTCGTAGATCGGCTCGAGGTCGGAGTTGACGAAGTCGAGCTGGTCGAGCACCTCCGTGCACGGCAGCCCCCACAGCCGGATCCAGCAGGACATGGCGGTGTGCAGGGCCTCGAGCGGCATGTCGAGGCCGAGCGCGTCGGAGCAGGCGCGCAGCTGCTCGCAAGCGCGGGATGCACTGACCGCGCGGAAGGGGAGGCGGCGGCGACGACGGGACGTGGCCCAGCGCCTCCCGTGGCGCCGGGGTCGTTTCCTTGGCCCGCGCATTGCCTTAGGCCCGTACCCAGGGGGAAGTGTGCCGTCGTTGACACCGGACCAGCACAGGGAGCGGAGCATGGTGAAGCAGCTGCAGAAGATCGGCCTGTCGTCGAACTCCATGTACGCGATGGGGTTCGCCTCGATCGGCCTGTCGGTGGCCGCGTGGGCCGCGTCGCTGCGGATCGAGTCGGCGGGCATGGAGCGGGCCGACCGGTGGGGGATCTTCGTCGGGCAGTGGGCGCCGACGTTCTTCGCGCTGGGCTGCGCGATGCGCATGGAGGAGCGTTGGGGCGCCCGGGGCCGGCACGAGGAGTCCGCCTACGAGGGCGGGGAGATCCGCGAGCCGATGCACGTCGGCTAGCGGCGCCGGCCCTCGGGCCGGGCCCGCCTCAGCCGTCCGGGCGGACGAGCGCGCCGGCGCGGGCGGCCGTGCAGGCCGCCGCGGCGGCGCGGTCGGCGGCGGCCTCGTCCAGCGGCTCGCCGGTGACGAACAGCCGGTAGTACAGGGGCGCCACGGCGAGCCGGACGACCTCGGCCGCGTCCGTCCCGGGCGGGACCTCGCCGCGCGCGGCGGCGCGGTCGACGACGGCCGCGGCGTCGGCGTGGCGGCGCGCGAAGAAGCGGTGCAGGGCCCCGGCGGCGGCGCCGCTCTGCCCGGCGGCCAGCACGAACGCGCGGGCGACGGGTCCTTCCCCGGGGTCGGCGAACCCGTCGTGGACGAGCCGGGCGATGCCCCGCAGGTCGCCCTCCAGGGTGCCGGTGTCGGGGACGGGCCACGGCTCGGCGGCGGCGATCTCCAGGGCGTCGGCGACGAGCCCGTCGGCGTCGCCCCAGCGCCGGTAGACGGTGGTCTTGTGGACGCCCGAGCGGGCGGCGACGGCCTCGACCGACAGCCCCCGGTAGCCGTGCCCGGCCAGCTCGGCGAGGGTGGCGCGGCGGACGGCGTCGCGGACGCGGGCGGTGCGGCCGCCCGGCCGGACGCTCCCGGGCGCGGCTCCCGGCTCCCTCGGGTTCATGCCCGCAACTTAACACAACGAGAGTTGCGTTAGCCTGTCCGGCGTCGACCGAGCGACCCGGAGGAGCCGATGCAGCACGTCACGATCGAGGAACTGAAGGTGGCCGGCCCCGGCGCGGGCCCCTACGCGATCACCGCGGGCCCGGACGGGGCGCTGTGGTTCACGCTCGTGCACGCCGGGCGGATCGGCCGCGTCACCGCGGACGGGCGGTTCACGCTGCTGCCCGCCGAGCCCTTCGACGGCGACCCGATGATCATCGCCCCGGGCCCGGACGGCGCCCTGTGGTTCACCGAGTTCCAGGGGGACCGGATCGGCCGCGCCGACGCCGGCGGCGCGGTGACCCGGTTCGAGGTGCCGGGCGGCGGCGGCCCCTGCGGGATCGCGGCCGGCCCGGACGGCGGGCTGTGGTTCACCCTCATGCGCACCGGCGAACTCGGCCGCATCGGCACCGGTCCGCGCGCGGGCGGGCCGATCACGCGCGTCCCCGTGCCCGTCCCGGGCGGCATGCCCTCGATGATCATCGCGGGGCCCGACGGCGCGCTGTGGTTCACGCTCAACCAGGGGGACGCGATCGGCCGGGCGACGCCCGCCGGGGAGGTGACCGTCCACCCGCTGCCGACCGCGGGCGCCGCGCCCGTCGGGATCACCGCGGGTCCGGACGGGGCGCTGTGGTTCACCGAGATCGGGGCGGGGCGGATCGGGCGGATCGGCACGGCGGGCGAGGTCGCCGAGTTCGCCCTGCCCGACCCGGCGGCGCGCCCGCACGCGATCGTGACCGGCCCGGACGGGGCGCTGTGGTTCACCGAGTGGGGCACCGCGAGCGTGGGCCGCATCACCGTGGACGGCCGCGTCACCGAGCATCCGCTCCCGACACCCGGCTGCGAGCCGCACGGCATCGCCGCCGGGCCCGACGGCGCCCTGTGGGTGGCGCTGGAGACCGGCTCGCTCGCCCGCGTCCACCCCGGCTGACCTGCCCCGGCGGGAAAACCGGTTGGCACGGCGGCCGGGGTTCGTTACAACGGTCCGCATGCTCCGCAAGTACCCCCGCACCCGGCATATCGCGGGATCCCGGCTGCAGCCGGGCGACCACGACCTGGCGGCGGCGCCGTTCCGGGAGGTCGCCGGGCGCTTCCTGGTGGTGGAGGAGAAGCTGGACGGCGCCAACGCCGGCGTCAGCTTCACCTCCGGCGGGGAGCTGCGGCTGCAGAGCCGCGGGCACTACCTGACCGGCGGCCCCCGGGAACGGCAGTTCGGGCCCCTGAAGGCGTGGGCGGCGTCGGTCCAGCACGTGCTGTGGGAGCGGCTGCGCGACCGGTACGTCATGTACGGCGAGTGGCTGTACGCCAAGCACACCGTCTTCTACGACGCGCTCCCCCACTACTTCTGCGAGTTCGACGTCCTGGACACCGCCGACGGGACGTTCCTGTCGACGGCGCGGCGGCGGGAGCTGCTGGCCGGGACGCCGGTGGTGCACGTGCCCGTCCTGCACGAGGGCCCGGTCGGCGATCTGGCGGACCTGACCGCGCTGGCCGGCCCGTCCACGTGCCGGACGCCGGGCTGGCGGGACGCGCTGCGCGCGGCGGCGGAGGCGGGCGGCGCCGACCCCGCGCAGGTGGACAGGGAGACCGACGGCGCCGAGGAGATGGAGGGCCTCTACCTGAAGGTGGAGGAGGACGGGCTGACCGTCGACCGGTTCAAGTGGGTGCGGGCGAGCTTCCTGACGGCGATCCTGGACTCGGGGACGCACTGGCGGGACCGTCCGATCGTCGCCAACGGCCTGGCCGACCCGGGGGTGCTGTATGCGGGTGTTTGAGGAACTGTGCCCGGCGCCGCCGGACTGGGAGGTGCCGTGGGACCGGGTCCGGGACGCGTTCGCGTGGGTGCGGGACATGGCGGGCGTGCCGCAGGACGCCGTCTACCACGGTGAGGGCGACGTCGAGGTGCACACGCGGATGGCGTGCGAGGCGCTGGCGGGCCTGCCGGGCTGGCGGGCGCGGCCCCCGGACGAGCGTGTGCGGCTGTTCGCGGCCGTCCTGATGCACGACATCGCCAAGCCGCACTGCACCCGCGTCGAGGACGGCGGGCGCATCACCGCGCGCGGGCATTCGCGGCGCGGCGACCTGATGGTGCGGCGGATCCTGTGGGAGACGGGCGCGCCGGTCGCGTGGCGCGAGCACGTGGCCGCGCTGATCCGGCACCACCAGGTGCCTTTCTGGGCGCTGGAGCGCCCGGACCTGCAGCAGATCGCGTTCCGGGTGAGCCTGCTGGCCCGCAACGACGATCTGGTGCTGCTGGCCTCGGCCGACATCCTGGGCCGGATCTGCCCCGACACCGAGGAGCTGCTGGACAACGTCGGCCTGTACGGGGAGTACTGCGCGGAGCAGGAGTGCCTGGAGGTGCCGCGCGCGTTCCCCTCCGACCACGCCCGGTTCTGGTACTTCCGCAAGCCGGGCCGCGATCCCGGCTACGCCGCCTACGACGACACGCGGCTGACCGCGACGATCCTGTCGGGGCTGCCGGGCGCCGGCAAGGACACCTGGATCGCCGCGCACCGCCCGGACGCGCCGGTGGTGAGCCTGGACCGGCTGCGGGCGGAGATGGGCGTCTCCCCCGCCGGGGACCAGCGGGCGGTGGCGGCGGCCGCGCACGAGCTGGCGCGGGAGCATCTGCGGGCCGGCCGGTCGTTCGTGTGGAACGCCACGAACGTGTCGCGGACGCAGCGCGAGCTGTGCACGGGCCTGGTCGCGGGGTACCGGGGCCGGGTCGAGCTGGTGGCGCTGGAGGCGCCGCCGGAGGTGCTGCGGGGCCGCAACCGGGGCCGCTCCGCGCCCGTCCCGGACGCGGTGATCGACCGGCTCGTGCGCCGCTGGGAGACCCCGGACCCGACCGAGGGGCACCGCGTCGACTGGGTGAGCACAGCCGGGTGAGCACGCCCGGGCCGTTCCCGGCGGGCCGCTTTGACAGCCGGGCCGCCGCGGCGGCAGGGTTCGCCGGGTGGACAACGGTGATCGTGTCGCGCTGGTGACGGGGGCGGGTTCGGGGATCGGCGCCGCGGTCGCGCTCGCGCTGCTGGACGCGGGGTGGCGGGTCGTGTGCTGGCGGTCACCGCGGACGTCACCGACCCGGCGTCGGTCGGCGCGCTGTTCGGTGCCGTCGCCGACCGGTGGGGGCGGCTGGACCTGCTGGTCAACAACGCCGGGGTGTTCGGCGCGCCCGCGCCCGTCGAGGACTTCGCGCACGAGGAGTGGCGCCGGGTCCTGGACACCAACCTCACCGGCGCGTTCCTGTGCGCGCGGGCGGCGTTCGGGATGATGCGGGACCAGGAGCCGCGGGGCGGGCGCATCATCAACAACGGGTCGCTGTCGGCGCACACGCCGCGCCCCCGGTCGGTGGCCTACACCGCGAGCAAGCACGCCGTGACCGGGCTGACCAAGTCGCTGTCGCTGGAGGGGCGCCCGTACGGGATCGCGTGCGGGCAAATCGACGTGGGCAACGCGGCGACGGAGATGACGGGCGGGTTCGCGGCGGGCGCCCTGCAGGCCGACGGTTCGGTGCGGCCCGAGCCGGTGATGGACGCGGGGCACGTCGCCGAGGCCGTCCTGTACATGGCGGGGCTGCCGCCGGAGGCGAACGTGCAGTTCATGACGGTGATGGCGACGGCGATGCCCTCGTTCGTGGGCCGCGGCTGACGCCGTCCGCCCGGGGGCCCGGGCCCGCGGCGGCGGTGGCGGCGCCGCGCCCGCCGTCGCCGACGTTTAGGCGCGGCGGAGGGGGAACGCATTTACCGCGTCGAGATCACGCTTGGAATCCACAGGACGCGGGAGGGAGCCGGAAGCGATGACGATCATGCGGCCGGCACAGGACGGCAGAGGCGGCGCCGCCGGCGCCGCCGTCCACGGCGACGGGCAGGCGGCGACGCGGTTCGAGGCCGGGGGGGACACCGGGCGGCACGAGCCGGGGACCGGCGAGCTCGTCCGGCAGGCGACCCAGCAGGTCTCGGACCTGATGCGCGCGGAGCTGCGCCTGGCCGTGGCCGAGCTGAAGGACAAGGGACGCCACGCCGGGACGGGCGCCGGGCTGTTCGGCGGCGCGGGACTGGTCGCGCTGTTCGGGGTCGGGGTGCTGCTGGCGGCGGCGGTCGCGGCGATCGCGCTGGTGCTGCCCGTCTGGGCGGCCGCGCTGATCGTCGGCGGTGCGCTGATGCTGGCCGCCGGGCTGCTCGCCCTCATGGGGCGCGGCCAGGCCAAGCGGGCCACACCGGCCAAGCCCGAGCAGGCGGCGCAGGAGGCCCGTCAGACCGTGGCGGAACTGAAGGAGAGGGCGCACCGATGAGCAGGCACGGCGCCGAGGCCGGCACCGAGGAACTGCGCGAGGAGGTCGACCGGGCCCGCCATGACCTCGGCGAGACCGTGGAGGCGCTGGCGGCCAAGGCCGATGTGAAGGCGATGGCCCGCGAGCGCGTCGACCAGGCCCGCACCCGGGCCGTGGGCGCGGTGGGATCGGCCCGGGCGGCCGCGTCGTCGCGGGCGTCCTCGGCGCGCGCGGCCGCGTCCACGCCGGAGGGCTCGGCGCGGGCGCGGCGGGGCGGCGCGGCGGCCGCCTCGGCGGGCGCCGCCGCGGCGCTGCTGACGGTGTGGCTGCGGCGCCGCCGCGCCCCCGCGGTACGGGTGCGGACGCGGCGCATGCAGCGCGCCCCGATCAAGGTGCGCCGCAACCGGGCGGGCCGGACGAACCTGGTGCCCGTGGCGTGGCTGACCGGGGCCCGCCGGCGGGGCCGCTCGCGCACCCCGATCCGCTGGAGGCGCCGCTGACATGCCGGGGCGGCGCGAGCGTCCGGCCGGGCCCACCGACCTACCCGCCTCGGGCTGGCGCGCGGCGGCCCGGCGGACGGCCCGGGGGTTCAAGGACGACGACCTGACCGACCACGCGGCGGCGCTCACCTACTACGCGGTCCTGTCGATCTTCCCGGGGCTGCTGGTGGTGGTGTCGCTGGTGGGGCTGGCCGGGCGGTCGGCGACCGACGAGCTGATCTCCGAGCTCGGCGGGATGGCGCCCGGCGCGGTGCGGGACCTGCTGATCAGCGCGATCCGGCAGCTGCAGGGCGCCGGCGGCGCCGGGATCGTGGCGGTGGTGAGCCTGGCGGGCGCGGTGTGGTCGGCGTCGGGTTACGTGGGCGCGTTCATGCGGGCCTCCAACGCCGTCTACGACGTGCCCGAGGGGCGGCCGTTCTGGAAGATGGTGCCGCTGCGGGTCGGGATCACGGTCCTGACGCTGGTGGTGCTGTCGGCGTCGGCGGTCGCGGTGGTGGTGTCGGGCCCGCTGGCGCGGGAGGTCGGGGACATGCTGGGGCTGGGGTCGGCGGCGGTGACGGCCTGGCAGGTCGCCAAGTGGCCGGTGCTGCTGGTGATGATCAGCCTGCTGTTCTCGCTGCTGTACTGGGCGGCCCCCAACGTCCGGCGCCGGTTCCGGTGGGTGACGCCGGGCAGCGTCGTGGCGGTGCTGGTGTGGCTGGCGGCGTCCGGCCTGTTCGCCCTGTACGTGGCGGGGTTCGCCGGCTACAACAAGACCTACGGCAGCCTCGCCGGGGTGATCGTGTTCCTGGTGTGGCTGTGGATCGGCAACCTGGCGATCCTGCTGGGGGCGGAGCTGAACTCCGAGCTGGAGCGCGGCCGCGCCGTCCAGGCCGGCGCTCCTGCGGGCGGGGAGCCCTACGCCGAGTTCCGCGACACCCGCGCGTTCAGCGACGCCGACCGCCGCGACACCGGCGCCGGGAAGGGCGGCGGGCCGGACGACGCGGCGCCCGGCGCCCGGCGCGCCTCCGGGCGGGAGGACGGCCCGGACCGGGGCCCGGACCGTCCTGACTCGAACGTGTGAAACGGGTCGCCGAACCCCGAACCCCCTGATTAGGATCTTTGCGTGCTGCGTCCCGCATACCCCATCGAGACCGAGCGACTCACCCTGCGGCCGTTCCGTGAGGACGACCTGGAGGGGCTGTACGCGTACCAGTCGCTGCCCGAGGTGGCGCGCTTCCTGTATTGGGAGCCGCGGAACCTGGAGGAGTCCAGGTCGTTCCTGAAGGAGAAGATGGCCGCCTCCACCGTCGAGCGGGAGGGCGACTGGCTGGTGCTGGCGGTCGTGCTGCGCGCGACGGGCGAGCTGATGGGCGAGGTGAACCTGCAGTGGCGCAGCCGGGGGCATCGGCAGGGCGAGATCGGCTACATCCTCAACCCGGCGTTCCACGGGCGGGGGTTCGCGACCGAGGCCGCGGAGGTGGTGCTGCGGCTGGGGTTCGAGGGCTTGGACCTGCACCGGGTGGTGGGCCGGCTCGACGGCCGCAACGTCGCGTCGGCGCGGGTGCTGGACCGCCTGGGGATGCGGCGCGAGGCGCATCTGGTGCAGAACGAGATGGTCAAGGGCGAGTGGACCGACGAGGTCGTGTACGCGATGCTGCGGGAGGAGTGGGACCGCCGCGCTCCCCTCACCGACGGCTGACCCTGCGGCCCGTCCCTCCTTCTGATCGCCCTCAGGGGGCGGTGAAGGTGCAGGGCAGCCGCTTGTAGCCGTTGATGAAGCTGGACATCAGCCGGTCGGGTTCGCCCGCGGCGCGCAGGTCGGGGAGGCGGGTGAGCAGCTCGCGGAACATGACGGTGATCTCGCGGCGGGCGAGGTTGGCGCCGAGGCAGAAGTGGGGTCCGGGGCCTCCGAATCCGACGTGCGGGTTCGGGGACCGGGTGATGTCGAAGGCGTCGGGGTCGGTGAAGACGGTCTCGTCGCGGTTGGCCGAGTTGTAGAACAGCATGACCTTGTCGCCGGCGCGGTAGGCGTGGCCGTTCATGACGTGGTCGCGGGTGAGGTTGCGGCGGAAGCAGATGACGGGGGTGGAGTAGCGGACGATCTCCTCGACGGCGCCGCCGATGCGTCCGTCGAAGTCCTCCAGCAGCAGCTCGCGCTGGGCGGGGTTGTCGGTGAGCAGCTGCAGGCCGTGCGCGATGGCGGTGCGGGTGGTCTCGTTGCCGGCGACGACCAGCAGCAGGAAGAACGTGCCGAACTCGCGGGTGCTGAGCTTCTCGCCGTCGCCGCCGGTTTCGCCGCCCGCTCCGACCTCGGCGTTGACGAGGGCGGAGGTGAGGTCGCCGGTCGGCTCGGCGGCGCGTTCCTTGCCGAGCCGGACGGCGAGGCGGTGCAGGTCGCGGCTGGCGAGGGCGACTTTGGCCAGGCCCAGGCCGGTGCGGACCCGCCCCATGTCGGGGGTGATGCCGGTGTACTCGGGGTCGGAGTTGCCGAGCACGATGTTGGTGAGGCGCACCACCCGCGGGTGGAGGCGTTCGGGGATGCCGAGCATGTCGCAGATGACCTCGACCGGGAGCCGGACGGCGGCGTTGGCGACGAAGTCGAGGGGCCGGCCGTCGGGGAGGGCGGCGCGGGCGGCGATCAGCTCGTCGACGATGCGGGTGGCGCGGGCGGCGATGTCGTCTTCGGTCTTGGCGAGCATCCTGGGGCTGAACGCGCGCGACACCACGCGCCGGATCTTGGCGTGCCGCGGGTCGTCCATGTTGATCATGGAGTTGACGTAGCGGTCGAGGAAGCCGGGCGAGTCGATGACGGTGGTGGCGTTGGGCTCGCTGGAGAAGATCTGGGGATTGCGGCTGGCCTCGGTGACGTCGGCGTGGGAGACCAGGGCCCAGTAGCCGCCGCCCCGGCCGGTGAACGGGACGGGCGGATCGGCGAAGAACGCGGGCGCCCCGCGGGCGCGCAGCGCGGCGAACGCGGCGGCGCGCTCGTCCAGGGGGCGGCCCCAGAACCGCAGGTCGCTCAGGTCGATGTCGCCGGGGCCGATCTCGCCGATCGTCCCGCCGTCCTGCCGGGTGGTCATGGCCGCGTCCTCCTCGCCGGATCCGCCCCCCATCGTCGAGTAAACGCTTGCTTACGGTCAATGGGAGGGCGGGCCGCTGTGACCCACGCCACGCTCCCTTGCCGCATCCCACGCCGCGTCCCCTGCCGCGCCCTTTCCGGCCACCGGCGGCCCGCCGGGGCCGATCGAGCCCGCCCCCTATCACAGCACCGCCCGCCCGGGGAATGACTCACTTCTCAACAGTGGTTCAAGCATTTCTTATTACCGCGCCTTGTAGATCATCTTGCGGGAGGCGAGGACACTCGGCCGAAGCCGCGCGGCCCGCCGGGGGCGGCGCACGTCCCGCGAGGTGAGTCGATGACGCCTTCCGCCCGCCGCCGTCCCGCGATGCCGGGCCACCGCCCGTCCCGCGGGAGCCGCCCCGTGACGTCCGGGGCGCTCGCCGCACTCCTCGTCGTGGGGATCGGCGCGGCCGGCGCGGGCACCGCGCAGGCCGATCCCGGCCCGGCCCGCGCGGACGACGGCGCGCGGATCGTCGCCGAGACCGCGCTGGAGGGCAACGACGTCGACATCACCATCGACTCCCCCGCGCTCGGCAAGCGCGTCAAGGCCCGCGTCCTGCTGCCCGGGAACTGGACCCGCGACACCGCCCGGACCTGGCCGGTGCTGTACGCGTTCCACGGCGGGCAGGACGACTACACCTCCTGGGCCCGCAACACCGACATCGAGGCGTGGGCGAGCGCCTACGACGTCATCGTGGTGATGCCCGAGGCCGAGAACGGCTCGTACGCGAACTGGTACAACTACGGCAAGGGGGCCACCCCCCGGTGGGAGACCTTCCACACCGCCGAGGTGCGCCAGCTGATCGAGCGCAATTACAACGCGGGCGCGCGCCGCGCCGCGATCGGCAACTCCTCCGGCGGCGCGGGCGCGATGACCTACGCCGCCCGCCACCCGGGGCTGTTCGCCCACGTGGCGTCGCTGAGCGGCGTGCTGTCGATGCGGCAGCCGGGCGTCCCGGCGATGCTGATGTTCACCAACGCCGCCAACGGGCAGGACCCGTTCGCGATCTGGGGCATCCCGTGGGCCGACGACGCCAACTGGAAGGCCCACGACCCGCACACGCTCGCGCCGGAGCTGCGCGGCACCGGCCTGTTCTTCTCCGCCGGGACGACCGGGCGGCCCGGGCCCGGCGACCCGGACGTGGCGCCGTGGGACATCGGCCTGCTGAGCGAGATCGTGATCGGCGCCAACAACCGGGAGTTCAAGAAGCGGCTGGATCGGCTCGGCATCCCCTACACCGCGCACATCTACGGCGACGGCCGCCACAACTGGCCGGCGTGGGTGCGCGAGAGCGAGTTCATCTGGCCGACGCTGATGCGGTCGATCGGCGCCGCCCGCGCCTGACCCGCGCGTTCACCGCGGCCCGCGCGGCCGGCGGGACCACCGCGCCCGCGCGTCCCGGGAGCGGCGGGCGGGCGCCTCGGTGAGCGGGTGCTCCTCGATGTCGTAGCGGCGGATGTAGGCGCCGGCGAACGCCTGGACGCTGGCGCCCAGCGGCAGCGCGAGCAGCACCCCGGCGGGCCCGACCACGGCCGCGCCGGCCAGCACGAGCCCGAACGCGACCGCGGGGTGCATCGCCATGGTGCGGGCGGTGATGCGCGGCTGCAGCAGGTAGTTCTCCAGCTGCTGGTAGGCGACGATGAACAGCAGCATCCACAGCGCGGTGCTGGGCGCCGCGGTGAGGGCGATCAGCACCGGCACCGCGCCGGCCAGGTAGGTGCCGATGACGGGGATGAACTGCGACAGCACCCCCACCCACAGGGCCAGGGTCGCGGCGTAGGGGACGCCCAGGCCCGCCATGGCGATGTAGTGGGCGACGCCGGAGACCAGGGCGAGCAGGGCGCGGGAGTAGATGTAGCCGCCGGTCTTGTCGACGGCGATCTCCCAGGCGGTCAGGACCTGCCGCTGCCGGTGCGGGGGCAGCACCGAGCACACCGTCCGGCGGAACTGCGGGCCCTCGGCCGACAGGTAGAAGGTGAACAGCAGCACCGCCAGCCCCTTGAAGATCACTTCGAAGGCGGTGGCGCCGATCACCCACACGTTGCCGGCGAGCGCCGACAGCTGCCCCGACAGCTGCTGGGTGACGGTGGGCAGCCGCTGGAACAGCGTCTCGCGCGACAGGTCGGTGCCGAAGGTGGAGTTGATCCAGTCGATGACGCCGGTGACGTAGCCGGGGAACTCGTCGATGAGGTTGCTGGTCTGGGTGGCCAGCAGCGAGCCGATGCCGCCCACGAAGCCGGCCAGCAGCACCGCGATGACCAGGAACATCAGCGCGGTGCCGGCGCCGCGGCGCCAGCCGCGCCGGGCGAGCCAGTTGACGGCGGGTTCGATCGCGAACGCCAGGAACAGCGAGATGAGCAGCAGCACGAGCAGGTCGCGGAGCCGTTCCACGATCCACAGCCCGGCGACGAACGCCAGGGTGATCGCTCCGGCCAGCACGAACGCCTTGGGCAGCCACGGCGGCATCCGCCGCGGGTCCGCGGCCGGGGGACGGCGCGCGGGACGGTGTCCTCGGGCGGCGCGGCCGTCGCCCCGGCCCGCGTTCCGGCCCGCGTCGCTCCCGCCGGCACCGCGGGCGTCTCGGGCGAGGTCTGCCGGGGCGTCCCGGCGGCGGGCTCCCCGGCGGGTTCGTTCCGGGGTTCGCCGCCGGGCTCGCCTGCCGGTGGGTCCTCGGGCCGGTCGCCGGGCGGGTCGGGCATGACCCGCACGCTAACGGCGGCGCGGCGCCCCGATCGCGTGCCCGCACCCTGCCGGGAGGCAACCTTTGCCGAGTCTTCAGCCGCGCCTTCGGCCGGTCCCGGGCCCGGGCCGCGGCCCGCGGGGTGTGCGGCAGGATGGGGCGGCATGGGCGAGATCTTCACGCACCGGCTGCGGGTCCGTTACAGCGAGTGCGACCAGCAGGGCGTGGTGTTCAACGGGCATTACCTGTTCTTCTACGACGTGGCGTTGACGGAGATGTGGCGGGAGCTGATCGCCGATCCTGGGCGGATGGTGCAGGACGGCTACGACCTGGTGGTGGCGGAGGCGCGGATCCGCTACCGGGAGGGCGCGCGGTTCGACGATCTGGTGGACGTGCGGATGCCGGTGGGGCACGTGGGGGTGACGAGCCTGGTGGTGCACCCGGAGTTCCGGGTGGCGGGGCGGCTCATCGCCGACGGTGAGGTGCGGCACGTGTTCGTCGATCCGGCGGGCACGGGCAAGCGGGAGATCCCGCCGCAGGTGCGGCCGGTGCTGGAGTCGCTGCGCGAGGTGTCGCCTCCCGCCGACGGGCCGTCGGCGGTGACGGCTCGCCCGTGACGGCTCCCTCGTGACCGGGCGCCTGTGACCGCGTGCCGCCGGCCACCGGACCGTCACGGTCAGTGATCGTCCCCGGGGGCGCGCGGGCGTGACGGCGTCGTGGCGGGACGCCACGATGACGGCGGATCGCCCGGGGAGGACTACTATGCGCCGGGTGAGCTGGCAGGGGGCCGGGGCGCAGCCCGGCGGAACCGGAGGCGGACCGAGCGGGGATCTGTTCACCTCGGTCGAGGGCAACGTGCGGGAGCTGGTGGCGTCCCCGTGGTGGCAGACCGCGCAGCCCCCCGAACGCGCCGCGCAGATCGCCGCGCGGATGCTGTGGGGCGCGGGCGAGTGGTGGCTGTACGGGGCGTGGGGCCGCTGGTACCGGTGCGGGCTGGACGGGGCGTGGCATCCGTGCCCGCCGCCGGCCGACCCGGCCGACCGGGCGGTCGCGGTCCCGGCGCCGCGCGGCGCCGGGACGCCGCCGGTGCCGCCGCAGCTGTTCCCGACCGGCCCGGATCTGGCGGCGGGCCGGGTCGCGCCGCTGGGGTTCCTGGGGCCGGTCCCCGACACCTCGGTCGTCGCCCGCGTCTCGCAGGCGATCACGACGGCGCTGGCGGTGAACCCGGCGCAGTTCGCCCAGCGCGACCCGATGTTCCAGCCGGGGACGCCGTCCACGATCGCCGCGGCGTGGGGCGCGCTGCTGTGGTGCGCGGGGTCGCCGGTGGTGCTGACCGAGCATCCGCTGATCGAGTCGTTCATCCCGTTCCTGACGACCCCGGCCGAGCGGCTGCACTGGATGATGCCGCCGGACTTCGGCACGCTGGCCGGCTACTACGTGCACCGGCTCGGGGCGGGCGACGGCGGCGGCGCCGCGCACATCGCGCGGGTGATGTACGAGGTCGCGGCGGGTCTGCAGGCCGATCCGCGGTTCCGCCCGGGCGCGGACGCGCTGGCGGCGGTGACGGCGGCGTCGCTGCGGATGGTGAACCAGGATATGGCGACCGTGCGGTACGGGCCGGAGGCGATCCTGCAGGAGTGGCGGCGCCGCTGCCCGGCCGAGTACGCGACCCCGATGGTCCGCGACACCTCGCCCGGGGAGTTCCTGCGGCTGGCCCTGTACGACCTGCAGCAGGTCGTGGCGCAGATCACCGGCCCGCGGCGGGCGGGCGTGCAGGGCCGCGCCCATGACGAGGTGCGCCGCGCCGGGGTGGCGGTGCTGGCCGCCGACCTGCAGGCCGCGCCGGGGGCGCTGCCGGCGCTGCAGCGGTGGCTGGACCCCGACGGCGCCCGCACGGCGCAGGCCGTCCTGACCGACCCGGCGCATCCGGGGCGGGCGCTGTGGCCGCGGGACGGGCGCCTGCCCGACGCGCTGCGCACCGACGACGCCGACGCGCTGGCCTCGCTGCTGGCGACCACCTACACGCTCGGGCTGACCTGGTGCCGGCTGGCGCAGGTGCATCCGCCGGCGACGGGGTTCGCGGTGCCGCAGGCGGCGGCGGCGGAGCTGACGTCCCCGGCGATGCACAGCCCGCCCTCGACCGACGAGCTGTCGGCGTGGGACATCATCAAGGCGGCCCGCGCGCACATGGCGGCCGAGCGCGCCGCGACGGGCGGGGACGAGCCGGTGGCGCCCGTCCCGGAGCCGCAGCGGGATCCGCCGGGGCCGCCGCCGGCGGCCGCGCCGGTCGAGCCCCCGGCGGCACCGCCGGTCTCCCCCGCACCGGCGCCCGCACCGGTGGCGGCGCCGGTGCCGCCGCCCGTCCCGCCCGTTCCGGCGCCGGAGGCGGCCCCCGCTGCCCCGGACGGCGCGGATCCGGGGCCCGCGGCGCCGGCTCCACCGGGACCGCCGGCGTGGCCGCAGGCCGACCCGTCGGCGGCGGCGCCCGCAGCGCCCGGCGTTCCCGAGCCGCGGTGGCCGGCCGAGCCGCGCACCCAGCTGGACTCCGGCGGGTACCGCACTCAGCTCGACCCCGGGCCGGCGTGGCCGGGCGCGGCGTCCCCGCCGGCGCCGCACGGCGGCGCGGCCGACGGGACGGGGCCCGCCGCGGCGGGCGGTCCTCCGCCGCCGCCGGTCCCGGACTGGGCGCACGAGGGCGACCGGGAGCCGCGGGCCGAGCTGCCGCCGCCGCCCGCGCCGGTGCCCGCGCCGCCGCCCCCGCTGCCGCCGGCGCCCGCCCCCGACCAGGGCGCGCAGATCGCCGAGGCGTACGGGATCCGGTTCCTGTGCGGCGCCGACGACATCGAGCGGGTCGTCACCGAGGTGCGGCGCCGCGGCAAGTGGGCGCGGCGGCTGCGCGGGCAGGAGGTGTCGAGCGCGTCGGCGCCGGCGCTGCTGCTGATCGGCGGGCCCTCGAGCGGGCAGCGGCGGCTGGCGCGCATGGTCGCGCGGGCGCTGGCGGAGGTGGAGGCCTCCAGCGGCGAGGTGCGCTCGGTGCACGGCGAGGACCTGCGCGAGCGCGGCCCGGAGGGGTTGCGTGCGGCGCTGGAGGAGCACGCCGGGCACGTCCTGCTGCTGGACGGGCTGGACTCGCTGATCCTGGACGAGGCGCAGGGCCCGGCGTACGCGACGGTCCTGTACCGGACGAGGCTGGAGGGCGTGAACGACACGGCGCTGCTGGGCACGTGCGGCCCGGACCGGGTCGGTGAGCTGTCGGCGGCGTCACCGGAGCTGGTGACCGATCTGCGTGCGGTGCGGCTGCCGGATCTGGCCGAGCCGGCGGCGCGTGCGGCGCTGGTGGGGCTGCTGGCGCAGGAGCGTGATCTGCGGCTGGGCGCGGACGCGTGGGCGGTGGTCGACCGGGAGATCGGCGGGCTGCGGCCGCGGGGCCGGCTGACGGGCGCGCGGCTGATCGAGGCGTACCTGGACCGGGCGGCGACGCGGCGGCTGGGCAGCGCGGAGGAGACGCAGGCGATCGATGAGGGGACGCTGTCGCTGACGGCGGCGGATTTCGCGGGCCTGGCGGAGGAGCTGTCGGGCCGCTGACCCGGTCGCGGTCCCGGCCCGGCGGCCTGCCGTGCCGCCGCGCCCGCCGCGTTCGCAGGCCGGTTCCGCCGCGCGGGGGCCGCCGGTGTCCGGGCGGGCCGGTTGCGGCTCGCCCGGCGTGCCGCCGGCGCATGTGGAGTGGCGTCTGGATCGGCCGCCCGCGGTCGGTGCGGCGGTGGAGCGCTGCCCGCTGCGGCCGGCCGGGCGCCCCTGACGGGACGGGCTCGCGTCGGCTCGACGGGTGCGTCGAGGGGTTGCGTGGGGCTGCGGGTGCGGCGCGGGCGGGTTCGGGGCTGCGGGTTCGGGGCTGCGGGTTCGGGGCGGGTCAGGGGCGGGCGGTGGCGGGCCGGTGGCCGTCGCCGGGGTTGAGCAGGCGGCTGAACCAGATGGTCTTGCCTGCGGGCCCGTGGGGCGGGCGGTGCGGGCGGGTGCCGTACCGGGTGGACAGGGCGGCGACGAGCATCAGCCCGCGTCCGGCCTCGTTCGAGACGGGGACGCCCGCGGGGGCGGGCGGGGGGCCGGCGGGGCGGGCGTCGGTGACCTCGCCGGTGAGGCTGCGGCCGTGCAGGCGCAGGCGGAGCCGGATCGGGGCGGCGCCGTGCAGGACGGCGTTGGTGACCAGTTCGTCGACGATGAGGACGATGTCGTCGGCGTCGTCGGGGTCGGCGACCCGCCAGTCGTGCAAGATGCGGGCGGTCAGGGCGCGCGCCGCGGCGGCGGCGCGGGGCTGTGCGGGCAGTTCCCAGGCGGCGGTGGTGCCGCCGGTGGGGGCGTCCGCGCGGTCCTGGGCGTCTGCGGTGTCGTCTGCGGTGTCGGTGGTGTCCCCCGGTGTGTCCACTGGTCGCTCTCCTCATCCTCGTGCGGCGCCCGGCCCGGCTGTCCGGTTCCGGTGGTTCTCTTTCATGGACGCAGGCGGTGCGGGTGCGGTGCACCCGTGCACGCGACCGTCACCGCGCGGTGAGGTGGGCGGTGACGCGAGGAGGGCCGGGGGCGGGGCCCGCGGGGGCGGTGACACGCCGGTCCCGGGGGTGGGTGGAATGAGCAGTGCCGTGGTGCCGTTATGGTGGGTGGCGTCGGTGTGGCATGTGTCCCCCGGGCTCTACCCATCGCCTTCGAGGAATACCGCCGGTCCCTTCGCGGTCCGGGTCCGGAGCTTCGTTGTGCCTTTCGCCGCGAGGCGACCACCACACCGGCTTTCACGCCGTGGCCCCGGCGGGATTCCGGTCCCGCCGGGGCCACGGCGCTTTTCTCGTCGTGCGTGCACGGGGTGCTCGCGGGTGGTGGTTCTGTCAGGTGATGGCGGCGGCGAAACCGGTCGCGATCGCGGCGATGACGGCCAGGACGGCGGCGGTCGCGGCCGCGATCAGGCGGATGCGGCGGCCGCGGCCGGGACGGCGGTCGCCCAGCCGTGCGAGCCGATGGGCCAGCCGCGGGTCGTCCTCGCTCAGGCGGACCTCGATCTGGGTGAGGATCCGCCGCTCCTCCATCGACAGCGCCATGCTCGTACCTCCGGGGGGCCGGTCACGTGACTGGTTCCTCCCCACAGATCATGATCATTATCCTTCCGGTGCGGTGGCCGTCGCGCCGCGCGCGGGCGGGCTCTCGCGGTGGTACCGGTCGACGGCGGTGACGTAGTAGGTGTAGGTGCGGCCGGGTTCGGCGCCGGGGTCGATGATCCCGCCGCCGCGGACGTCGGCGATGAGCCGGTCGGGGTCGACTTCGGCGCATTCGCCGCCCCGGCCGTCCACGCGGTACACCGCGTGGGAGGCGGCGTCGGGCGAGGGCTCCCAGCGGACTTCGAGGCCCTCGGCGTGGGGCCGGGCGGTGACGCCGCGCGCGGGCGCGGGCGCGGTCTCCTCCTCGTCGGCGTCGTCGCCGTGGGGTTGGACGACGGGCGGGATGGCGGGCCGCTGGTAGTGCTCCTCGCGCAGGCGGGTGGCGAACCCGTCGGTGTTGTCCATGAGGGACGAGGCGCTGAAGTAGACGTCGCCGTCCACCTGGGGGTGCTTGTCGTTGAGGGTCAGGTGGCGGCTCAGCTCGGCGGGGTCGTCCCAGGCGCCGCCCTGTCCGACGCGGTAGGCGCCCTGCCCGATGTACAGGCGGACGTCGGTGCCTTCGACCTGCTCGGACCACCAGCCGACGAGTTCGGCGTAGTCGGCGGCGGGGTCCCCGATCGGCCAGTACAGCTGGGGGGTGACGTAGTCGATCCAGCCTTCCTCGATCCAGGTGCGGGTGTCGGCGTAGATGTCGTCGTAGCTCTGCAGGGCGCGGGTGTCGGATCCGGCGGGGTCGGTGTTGGCGTTGCGCCACACGCCGAAGGGGCTGATGCCGAACTGCACCCACGGCTTGGCGTCGTGGATGTCGCCGGACAGGTCCCGCACGAGGGTGTTGACGTTGTCGCGGCGCCAGTCGTCGCGGTCCTGGCCGTCGCCGTGGTCGCGGTAGGAGGCGTCGTCGGGGAAGTCGCCGCTCTCGGGATAGGGGTAGAAGTAGTCGTCGAAGTGGACGGCGTCGATGTCGTACTTGTTCACCACGTCCAGGACGGAGGTGGTGACCAGCTCGCGGACCTGCGGGATGCCGGGGTCGTACCAGAGCCCGTCGCCGTACTCGCGGACCCATTCGGGGTTCTCGCGGGCGGGGCTGCCGGGCGCGAGCTTTTTCAGGTCGGTCTGGCGGCTGACGCGGTAGGGGTTGAACCAGGCGTGGAACTCCAGGTTGCGGGCGTGGGCCTCGTCGAGCAGGAACTGCAGGACGTCGTAGCCGGGGTCCTTGCCGGGCTCGCCGGTGATCCACTGGGACCACGGTTCGTGCGGCGAGTCGTAGAACGCATCGGAGTTCGGGCGGATCTGGACGAACACGGCGTTCATGTTCATCTCGGCGGCCCGGTCGAGGAGCCGGGTGTACTGCTCCTTCTGCTCGGCGGCGGACGCGCCGGGGTCCTTGGGCCAGTCGATGTTCCCGACGGTGGAGATCCACATGCCGCGCAGCTCGCGGCCCTCCTCGCCGCCGGGCGCGGCGAGGTGGGGGCATTCGGCCGGGGCGGTGGCGTTCACGGCGGGCGACCGGTCGCCGCCGGCGCCGCCGCCGGGGCCGAGCGCGGTCAGGGCGACGCCGGCGAGCGCCGTCGCCGCCAGTACCGACGCGCCGGCGGTCATCCGGGTTCTGTTCAGCCATGACATAGCGACCCATTGTTACCCGCTCGTTGTCATGGTGCGTCCAAAACGCTGGTCATGACCTGCAGAGATGTTGCAATCTTCGAACATGTGTTCCATTCTGGCGGGGTGCGGGGCGCCCTGACCGGCCACAACGGCACCGCGCACACACGAACGACACGGCGACATGAACGACACGGCGGGCCGGGACGAGGACGGGGGTGCGGTGTGCGCTGGGACCATCTGCGGATCATCGGCGACGAGGAGCGGGAACGGCCGGACGCGCCGCTGATCGAGCGCCGCGCGGTGACGCGCACGTTCGACACGCCCGGGTTCGGCGGCATGACGTTCTACGAGGTGCGGGCCCGCACCGTCATCAACCGGGTCCCGGACGCGGCGCGGGTGCCGTTCCGCTGGACGATCAACCCCTACCGGGGCTGCTCGCACGCCTGCACGTACTGCTTCGCCCGCCGCACCCACGAGTACCTGGACCTGGACGCCGGCGCCGACTTCGACTCCCGGATCGTGGTGAAGGTCAACGCCCCCGAGCGCGTCCGGGCCGAACTGGCCGCGCCCCGGTGGCGCGGCGAGCCGGTCGCGATGGGCACCAACGTCGACTGCTACCAGCGCGCCGAGGGCCGCTACCGGCTGATGCCGGGCATCATCACGGCGCTGGCGGACGCGGCCAACCCGTTCTCGATCCTGACCAAGGGCACGCTGATCCTGCGTGACCTGCCGCTGCTGGCCGACGCCGCCGCCCGCACCCGGGTGGACACGGCCGTGTCGGTCGGCTCGCCCGACCCCGCTCTGGCCCGGCTCGCCGAGCCGGGCGCCCCCGCGCCGCGGCGGCGGCTGGAGGTGTGCGCGGCGCTGAACGAGGCCGGCATCGGCTGCTCGGTGCTCATGGGCCCGGTCATCCCCTACCTGTCGGACTCCCCCGCGCAGCTGGACGCGGCGGTGCGGGAGATCGCCGCCGCGGGCGCGACGTCGGTGACCCCGATCGTGCTGCACCTGCGGCCCGGCGCCCGCGAATGGTTTCTGGGGTGGCTGCGCGAGCACCACCCGGACCTGGTCGCCCCGTACGCGCGGCTGTACCGGGGCGGCGCCTACGCCCCGGAACGCTACCGGCGGGAAATCGCCGGGCGGGTCCGGGAGCTGGCCGCACGCCACGGCGTCGGCGCGGGCGCGCGCCACCGGACGGCCCCGCGCGGCCCGGCCGGCGGCGGCCCGGGGCGCCCGGGCCGGGACGGTCCGGACGGCCCGCACCAGCTGTCGCTGCTGTGACCCGGCCCGGCCCGGGGATGCCGGGCCGCGTTCGGGGTAGCGGCGGGACATGGACACAGTGACTCGCGGGCTGGTGGCCGGCGCCGCCGGAACCGGCGCCCTGAACGTGGTGACGTACCTGGACATGGCGATCCGGGCCCGTCCCGCCAGTTCCACGCCCGAACAGAGCGTGGAGCGGATCGCCGCGGCCGCCGGCGTCGGGCTCGGCCCCGGCCAGGAGGCCGCCAACCGCAGGGCCGGGCTCGGGCCGCTGCTGGGCTACGCCACGGGCGCCGGCGCCGCGCTGGTCTACGGGCTGCTGGCGGGACGCCGCCGGGTCCCGCCGCCGCTGGCGGCGCTGGCGCTGACCGGCCTGGCGATGGCCGGCTCCAGCGTGCCGATGACCGTGCTCGGGCTGACCGATCCCCGCACGTGGTCGGCGTCGGACTGGCTCATGGACGCGGTGCCGCACCTGGCGTACGGGGCGGCCGCGGCGGGCGTGCACGCCGCCCTGCGCTGACCCGCGGCGCCCCCGGAGCCGGCCCCGGTCCCGGGACCGGGGCCCGGCAGGGCATCGATTAGGGTCGGGATCATGACGGCGGAGGTGCTGGAACGCGCGGCGGGCGTCGGGGGCGAGCTCGTCCTGCGCCGCGACGGCGGGCACTACGAGATCATCAGCAACGGCGTGTTCCTCATGGACACCCGCGGCGGCGCGTCCGAGCGGCTACTGGTACGCGCCGCCGCCGACGGGCTGCCCGCACCGGTCCGGATGCTGATCGGCGGGCTCGGCGTCGGGTTCTCCCTCGCCGAGGCGCTCACCCTCCCCGGCGTCGCGCACGTCACCGTCGTCGAACGCGAACCCGCCGTGATCGGCTGGCACCGGTCGCTGCTGCGCCCCTGGTCGCGCGGCGCCCTCGAGGACCCCCGCGTCACCGTCCGCCGCGCCGACCTCCTCGACGCCCTCGCCGACCCCGCCGCCGGCCGCTTCGACGCGGTGTGCCTGGACATCGACAACGGCCCCGACTGGACCGTCACCCCCGGCAACGCCCGCCTCTACGAACCCGCCGGACTCGCCCTCATCGCCTCGCGGCTGACGCCGCACGGGACGCTCGCGGTCTGGAGCGCGGGCGCCGCCCCCGGATTCGAGGCGCGGCTGCGCGACGCCTTCGCCCGCGTGGAGGCCGCGCCCGTCCCCGTCCCCCGCGGCGAACCCGACATGGTGTACCTCGCCCGCGACCCCTCCCGGCCCGTTCGCTAAGTTTCGACCGGACAACACCTTTATGGGAGGTTCAGTGGCCACTGCCCACGCAGCTCACGCCCACCCCGCCCGGCGGCGCCCCGCCGTCCTGGGCGACCTGCTGCCCGGTTCCCTGACCCGCGACGCCGCGCTCGTCACCGGCTCGGCCGTCCTCGTCGGCATCGCCGCGCAGATCGCGGTCCCGCTGCCCGGCACCCCCGTCCCCGTCACCGGGCAGACGTTCGCGGTGCTGCTGGCCGGCGCGGCCCTCGGCCCCGCCCGCGCCGCCCTGGGCATGGCGCTGTACCTGGTGGCCGGCCTGGCCGGGGTGCCCTGGTTCACCGACGGCGAGGCCGGCGCGGGCGCCCCCACCCTCGGCTACGTCCTGGGGTTCATCGTCGCCGCGGCCGTGGTGGGCCGCCTCGCCGGCCGCGGCGGCGACCGCACCCCGCTGCGCACCGCCGGGACCATGCTCATCGGCACCGTCATCATGTACGCGACCGGCGTGCCCTACCTGATGGCGTCCCTGGGCGTGGACCTCGGCCGCGCGGTGGAACTCGGGCTGACCCCGTTCCTGGCCGGCGACGCCCTCAAGGTGCTCGCGGCGGCGGCGCTGCTCCCGGCGGCCTGGCGGCTGGCCGGAACGGGCCGCGACCGGTCCACCTGACCCGCTCCCGCACCCCCGTACCGGCCCGGCCCGGGACGCGGCGCCCCCGCCGCCCCGCGCCGGGCCGGCGGCGTCCCCCGCCCCAGCGCGGCCCGGGGGAACGGCCGGGGCCGCGCGGGACCGGCGGCCGCGTGCCACCGCCGTCCACGCGGGTACAGGGAGGCGGGTACGGGGGACAGAAGCAGGACGGGCCCGGAGGTAGGGGGCAGGACGGGCGCGGTGTGGCCGACACCTCACCCGCCGCCCCCGACCCGCCTGTTTGAACGGGTTCAAATCTCCCGTACAGTGGCTCACGTGAAGCTCGCAGTGACCGCACCGGACCGACTGGCCGTCCGCACCGTCCCGGTCCCCGACCCCGGCGACCTCATCGCGCGGCTTCCCCACCCCACCGCCCTCGCCTGGATCCGCCACGGCGAGGGCATCGTCGGCTGGGGCGAAGCCACCCGCATCCCCCTGCCCCCCGGCGACGACCGCTTCGCCGCCGCCGCCCGCCTGCTGGGCGACCTGTTCGCCACCGCCGACATCGACGACCCCGTCGCCCTGCCCGGCACCGGCCCCGTCGCCTTCGGCGCCTTCGGCTTCGCCCCCGCCTCCCCCGACTCCGCCCTCATCGTCCCCCGCCACATCCTCGGCCGCCGCGACGGCCGCGCCTGGCACACCACCATCGCCACCCCCCACACCCCCTCCGGCGGCCCGCTCACCCCCCACCACCCCCCGGCACCCCCCACCGAACTCCACTGGAACGACGGCGCCCTCTCCCCCGACGACTGGAAAAACGCCGTCGCCACCGCCGTCACCCGCATCCGCCAAGGACACCTCGGCAAAGTCGTCCTCGCCCGCGACCTGCACGCCCGCGCCCGCGACCCCATCGACGCCCGCGTCCTGCTCCACCGCCTCGCCCACCGCTTCCCCGGCTGCTACACCTTCTCCTGCGACGGCATGGTCGGCGCCACCCCCGAACTGCTCATCCGCCGCGCCGGCGGCGACATCGAATCCCTCGTCCTCGCCGGCACCACCCCCCGCGCCACCGACCCCGCCGAAGACGCCGCCCGCGCCGCCCGCCTCACCGGCTCCGCCAAGGACCGCGAAGAACACCGCTACGCCGCCGACATGGTCCGCGACGCCCTCGCCCCCCTCTGCAGCACCCTCCACGTCCCCGCCGAACCCGAACTGCTGCGCCTGCCCAACCTCCTGCACCTCGCCTCCCCCATCCGCGGCACCCTCACCGGCGACCGCTCCGTCCTCGACGTCGTCGCCGCCCTCCACCCCACCCCCGCCGTCTGCGGCACCCCCACCGGCACCGCCATGGCCCTCATCCGCGAACTCGAAGGCATGGACCGCGGCCGCTACGCCGGCCCCGTCGGCTGGGTCGACGCCCGCGGCGACGGCGAATGGGGCATCGCCCTGCGCTGCGCCCAACTCGAGGGCGCCCACGCCCGCCTCTTCGCCGGCTGCGGCATCGTCGCCGACTCCGACCCCGCCGCCGAACTCGCCGAAGCCGACACCAAATTCGGCGCCATGCGCCACGCCCTGCACACCTGACCCGCACCGCCGCACCCCGCGCACCACCAGGTCAACCCCCACCCCGGGTCACACCCCGCCACACCCGTCTGCGATCATTTCCGGCCGTACCCGGCCCACCCGGTAGCGTCGAACCGCACCGGCGCACACCCCGGCCGAGCCGGCCCACCACCGCCGGGCACCACAACCCGCCCGCACACCGGAAAGAACAGACCACCGTGGACCTCGAACGCACCAAACTCCCCGGCATCGGCCTCCAGCACGTCATGACCACCGCCCGCGGCCGCCAGCTCGGCGTCATCTCCCACCGCACCGGCCGCCGCGACCTCGTCATCTACGACAAAGAAGACCCCGACAGCTGCATCGCCACCGTCGCCCTCACCGGCGAGGAAGCCAACGCCATCGCCGAACTCCTCGGCACCGGCCGCGTCCTGGAACACCTCGCCGAACTCCAGCGCGGCGTCGGCGGCCTCAACACCGAACAACTCCCCATCGCACCCGGATCCCCCTACGACGGCCGCACCCTCGGCGACACCCGCGCCCGCACCCGCACCAGCGCCTCCATCGTCGCCGTCGTCCGCCGCGAACGCATCATCCCCAGCCCCACCCCCGACTTCACCTTCACCGCCGGCGACACCGTCGTCGTCGTCGGCACCGCCGAAGGAACCACCGCCGTCGCCCGGATCCTGACCGACGGCTGACCCTATGCACTCCACTCTCCAGCTCATCGAAATCGGCGCCGTCATCCTCGCCCTCGGCCTCCTCGGCGCCATCTCCAACCGCTTCGGCATCTCCCCCATCCCCCTCTACCTCATCGCCGGCCTCGCCTTCGGCACCGGCGGTATCTACCCCCTCACCACCAGCGAGGACTTCATCGCCATCGGCTCCGAAATCGGAGTCATCCTCCTGCTGTTCACCCTCGGCCTCGAATACACCGCCGACGAACTCGTCGGCACCCTGCGAACATCGGCGCACATCGGACTCGCCGACCTCGTCCTCAACGCCGCCCCCGGCGTCATCGTCGCCCTCATCCTCGGCTGGGGACCCGTCGCCGCCGTCGCCATGGGCGGCATCACCTACGTCACCTCCTCCGGCATCACCGCCAAAGTCATGGGCGACCTCGGCTGGCTCGGCAACCGCGAAACCCCCGCCGTCCTGTCCGTCCTGGTCTTCGAAGACCTCGCAATGGCCGTCTACCTCCCGATCCTCACCGCCCTGCTCGCCGGCGCCGGACTGCTCAGCGGCTCCATCACCCTCGCCATCGCCGCCGGCACCATCACCGTGATCCTCATCGTCGCGCTCCGCTTCGGATCACTGGTCGAACGCTTCGTCCACAGCCCCAACGAAGAAGTCCTGCTGCTGAAGGTCCTCGGCCTCACCATGCTGGTCGCCGGCATCGCCCAGCAACTGCAGGTCTCGGCCGCCGTCGGCGCATTCCTCGTCGGCATCGCCCTGTCCGGCACCCTCGCCCACGAGGCCCAAAAACTCCTCGCCCCCCTGCGAGACCTGTTCGCCGCGGTCTTCTTCGTCTTCTTCGGCCTCCACACCGACCCCGGCGACCTCCCCCGGTCCTGCTCATCGCGGCCCTCCTCGCCATCGCCGGCATCGCCACCAAGCTCGGCAGCGGATGGCTCGCCGCCCGCCACGCCGGAGTCACCGTCACCGGACGCCTCCGCGCCGGATCCGCACTGGTCCCCCGCGGCGAATTCAACATCGTCATCGCCGGCCTGGCCGTCAGCGCCGGAATCAACCCCGAACTCGGCCCCCTCGCCGCCGCCTACGTCCTGATCCTGGCCATCGCCGGCCCGATCCTCGCACGCGGCACCGAACCCCTCGCGGCCCGCCTGCGCCACAAACGCGACCGCCGCAAAGACCGCGCCCCCCAGACCGACGACGACGTGCCCCTCCCCGCCCGGCACGGCACCGTCACCGCGGCCGCCACCGGCCCGACCGGCGCATCCGGAGCCTCCGCCGACGACGGAACCCTCACCGGCCGCTGACACCCCCGGACCCGGCCCGCACCGGACCCGGCACCGGCCCGCACACCACGATCCCCGGACGCGCCCACCGCACGCGCCCGGGGATCGTCACCTCACACCGACGGCTGACACCCCGGACACCAGAACAGATTCCGCCCCGCCAGCACCGCCGCCCGCACCTCCGCACCGCACACCAGACACGGCGCCCCCGCCCGCCGGTACACGTACACCTCACCACCATGATCGTCCACCCGCGGCGCCCGCCCCATCGCCTCCGGCGTATGCTCGGCCCGCACCGTGTCGATCCGCCCCGACCGAACCCCCTCCGCCATCAGCACCACCAGGTCGTCCCACAACGCCGACCACACCTCACGACGCAGCGCCCGCCCCGGCACCAGCGGATCCACCCCCTGCCGGAACAGCACCTCCGCACGGTAGATGTTCCCCGGCCCCGCCACCACGGCCTGATCCATCAGCAACGCCGCCACCGGCACCCGGCTCCGCGAGATCCGCCGCCACGCCTCGTCCGGATCCGCGTCCGCCCGCAACGGATCCGGCCCCAGCCGATCCCGCAGCCGCTTCACCTCACCCGGCTCCAGCACCTCGCACGCGTTCGGCCCGCGCAGATCCGCGAACCCGCCCCGCCCCGTCAACCGCAACCGCACCGCACCCACCGGCGCGGGCGCCGGCACCGCACCGAACGCCAGCTTCCCGTAAATCCCCAGATGCACATGCAACGTCGCATCATCCTCGAACCGCACCAGCAGATGCTTGCCGTGCGCGTCCGCCTCCACCAGAACCCGCCCGTCCAGCCGCGCCGCCCCCGCGGCGAACCGCCCCTGCGGACTCTCGGCGGCAACACGACGGCCGCCGAACATCCGCTGATGCTCGACGGCCAGACGATGAAGAGTGTGTCCCTCAGGCATGATCGGCAAGCATACGGCCCCCGCACACCCGACCGGCGCGGATCAGGCACCCGCCCCCGGACCACTCAGCGCCGACCACTCAGCGCCGGGCGGCCTCCGCCCGCAGATCCGCACCCACCTCGCGCATATGCCCCAGCGCCCGCCGGTACGACTCCACCAGCCCCGTCTCGGTGTACGGCAGCCCCACCCGCGCACAGTGCTCCATCACCAGCGGCCGCACCCGACGCAGGCTGCACCGCGGAATCCCCGGGAACAGATGATGCTCGATCTGGTAGTTCAACCCGCCCATCAGCCAGTCGACCACCACACCCCCGCGCACGTTCCGCGACGTCAGCACCTGCCGGCGCAGATGCCCCCACCGCGCACCCGGCTCCGGCATCTCCATCCCCTTGTGGTTCGGCGCGAACACAGCCCCCAGATGCACCCCGAACAGCGCCTGATGGATCAGGATCAGCACCACGGCCTTCCCCGGCGACAGCAACGCGAACGCCAGCCCCAGATACGCCGCCGCGTGCGCCAGCAGCAGACCCCCCTCCAGCAGCTGCGCGCGCCGCGGCCGCCCCCGCAGGAACAGCGCGCTGCCGACCTTCAGGTTGAACCCCTCCAGCGTCAGCAGCGGAAAGAACAGCGCCGCCTGATGCCGCGCCACCCACCGCAGCGGACCGCGCTGCCGCGCCGCCTGCTCCTCCGTCCACGCCAGCACACCCTCCCCCACGTCCGGATCCTTGCCGACGTGGTTCGGGTTCGCGTGATGCCGGTTGTGCTTGTCGCTCCACCAGCCGTGCCCCATCCCCAGCAGCAGGTTCCCCAGCAGCAGCCCCAGCCACCAGTTCCCCTTCGCCGTCCGCGCGATCTGCCGGTGGCCGGCGTCGTGCCCCAGGAACGCCGTCCGCGTCGACAGCACCGCCAGCGGAACCCCCAGCAGCACCGCCCACCACGACGCGCCCGCCCACGCGACCGCGGCCCACACCGCGGCCGTCGCCCCCAGGTTCAGCGTGATCGCCCGCGCGTAGTAGGCGGGGCGCCGGTCTAGCAGGCCACTCTCACGGACCCGGCGCGCGAGCGGGGCGAAGTCGCTGCCGCCCGCCCGGCCTGGTGGGGACGCGGGTGCGGGCGGTGCGACGACGGCGGACGGACTCGCGGGCATGGACGCTCCAATCGGGAAGACGACCGAACGCCGAACACGCTACGTAGCCGCCGACCGGTCCCACTCCACGCTGCGGAGCCATTACGCGTCTGGCTCCCAGGTCTCGGTCCCCACCGCCGATGATGGTCCCTCCGGGCGATCCGCGACCACGCGCGATACCACCACCGCGAGATCCTCGCACACCCATCCGCCTGCACCCGAGTACGACCCTGACCAGAACAACCGGCAGACCGGCCATATAGGGTCACAAGTCATGAGCGGTGACACTCGGTGGATCGAACTGGACGGTGCGGTGAACGCCCGGGACCTCGGCGGCCTCCCCACGGCCGACGGCGGCATCACCCGGCTCGGACGGATCCTCCGCTCCGACAACCTGCAGGACCTCAGCGTCGCCGACGTCCGCCTGCTGTGCGACGACTACGCGCTCAAGAACATCGTCGATCTGCGCAGCGACAGCGAGATCCGGATGGAGGGCCCCGGCCCCCTGAACCGGGTCCCCTCGATCACCGTCCACCAGCTCCCGCTCCTGCCCGAGGGCGGCCACCGGACCGACGTCAACGCCGACACCACGGCCGGCGCGCTGCCCGCGCAGGAACGGTCCACCGGCCACTACCTCGGCTACCTGCGCGACCGGGGCGACTCGATCGTCGCCGCCCTCCGCATCATGACCCGCCCGGACGGCTCCACGCTGGTGCACTGCGCCGCCGGCAAGGACCGTACCGGCGTCGTGTGCGCGATCGCCCTGGAGACCGTGGGCGTGACCCGCCAAGCGATCGTCGCCGACTACGCCCAGACGGGCGAACGCCTCGACGCCGTCCTGGCGCGCCTGCGCGCCACCGACACCTACGCCGCCGATCTCGACGCCCTCCCCGCCGACGCGCACCACCCCGACGCGGCGATCATGGAGAAGGTCCTGACGCGGCTGGAGGAGGAGTTCGGCGGCGCCGTCGGCTGGCTGACCACCCACGGCTGGACGGAAGAGGACACCGCGGCACTCCAGGACCGCCTCCTGAACTGAACACCTCGGCAAGCCGGCTCTTGTGCAGGTGATGGGTTCGAGGTTTGTTGCTTGTGGATTGATGGAAACAACCCGCTGCCTTTACAAAGTAATTTGAAGGCTTGAATGTTCGGGTCCCGTGAGCATCCGCCTCACCGCGAGTCCCGCCGCGCACCGATCCGGCCAGCGGCCTTCGGCGGGGCCGGGCGTCTCCTCCCGCCGCCCGGCCCCGGACGGCTCTCGCGGCACCTCCCCTCCCCCCGCCGCGGTACGCGCGGATGCCGATGGACCGCCGCGGACAGGAACCCGAGTGCGGCGAGGCCCGCCATGGCGACGGCCGCGGCACCGGCCTCGAACAACTCCCCCACCGCCAGGCCGCCCACGAACGCGACCGCCCCGGCCAGGAAACGGGCGAGCCCGTTGTAGACGCCGACCCGACCCTCCGGAGCGCAGCGGACGATCGTCTGGAAAGCACCCGGGTCCACCAACCCGGTACCGAGACCGGTGAGGACGGCCGCCGCGACCAGCGCCACCGTTCGCCCGTCCCCCGCGTGGGGCAGCGCGGCCAGGAACAGATAACTCGCGCCGGCGCACGACAACCCGCCGCGCAGCACCCACGGGCGCTCGCCCCGCCCGGCGACGAACGGCTGGACGCCCGCCGTGGCCACGGCCGAGGCACAGAAGAACAGCGTGGCCGGGCCAGGACCCTCGACGCTCAGCGGAACGACCGTCACCGCCTGGGTGGCGAGCAGCGTGGTCGGCGCGACGACCACGCAGAACCGCAGGAACGACCGGTCCCGGACGACGTCCACGACCCCGCGCACGAGCCCCCCGGCGCCCCTGCCGCCGCCGGGCCCGCCCGGCCCGGCGATCCCGGCACGGGGCAGCAGAGCGAACAGCAGGGCCGCCACCGTCCACGCGGCCGCGGCCACGGCGGCCAGGAACCCGAACCCGCCGCCCAGCAGCACCAGCCCCGCCGGAGGGCCGACCACGGCGGCGACCTGCCCCGACACCACGTGCACCGCGAAACCACGGGAACGTCGGGCCGGTGGGAGACCCGCCAGCAGCGACTGCGCCGCCGGGTGCAGCAACGCCCCGCCGACGGCGATCAGCAGGGCCGTACCGAGCAGCGCCCGAACGTCGCCGACCCCGCCGAGCAGCCCGAACGCGACCGCCCGCAGCCCGCACGCCAGGATCCCCGCGCGCCGGGGCCCGATCTGGTCCACCAGCGCCCCGAGCGGCAGGAACAGCGCGTACTGCACCGCGACCCGCAGCCCCAGCACCAGCGCGATCGTCCCCGCGAGGAGGCCCACACCGGCGCGCAGATGGACCACCAGCTGGCTCATCACGGCCCAGTAGCCGAACGCGGCCGACAGCTGCACGCACACCACGACCGTGATCACGCGGACCGCGCGATCGGGCGCCGGAAACGGACGAAGCAAGATCACCAACCGGGGAGGGGAGCCAACCGATGCTAGCGGCCGCCCGCCCCCGCACGCCCCGGTCGGGCCCGGTCAATCCACGTCGACGATGGGCGCCGGATAGTCCAGCGACCGGCGCCGCTCCTCCGGAAGCCGCCACGGGCGATGCACGTCCCGGCCCTCGACCGCCGCCAGCTCCGGGACGTACGCGCGGACGTAGTCCCCCGCCGGGTCGAACCGGGACGCCTGCCGCAGCGGGTTCAGCGTCCGGTTCGGCCGCGTGTCGTTGCCCGTCCCGGCGACCCACTGCCAGTTCCCCGCGTCGTCGGCGACGTCCCCGTCGAGCAGCCACGCGTCGAAGTGCGCCAACCCCTCCCGCCAGTCGATCCGCAGGTTCCGGGTCAGGAACGACGCGGTGATCATGCGGGCGCGGTTGTGCATGAACCCCTCGCGGCGCAGCTGCCGCATGCCCGCGTCGACGATCGGCACCCCCGTCAGCCCGTCCCGCCACGCGTCCAGCGCGTCCCGGTCCCGGTTCCAGCGGTGCCCCCGCGGACGGTAGTCGCGGCGGGGCAGATCAGGGAACGCCGCGGCGACCTGGTGGTGGAAGTCCCGCCACGCGAGCTGCCGCCGGAACCCCTCACCGGCGGCACCGGCCAGCTCCAGCGGCGACACGCACCCGAACCGCAGGTACGGGCTCAACCGCGACGTGCGGTCGGCGGCCAGGTCGTCACGGACGTCGTCGTAGGCGGCGGCGTCGCGGCGCAGCCACTCCTCCATCCTGCGGCGCCCCGCCCGCTCCCCGCCCTCCGGCAGCTCCGGCGACACCGGCCCCCCGGTCAGCTCGGCGAGCGGCGGCAGCGGCCCCGGGTCGACGCCCGGCGGCAGCCGCACCGCCTCCGGGACGGCCTCGACCCGGCGGCGCGGCGCACGGTCCCAGGCACGCCAGTACGGCGTGAACACCCGGTAGTGGTCACCGCTCGCGGGCGTGACCTCGCCCGGCGGCACCACCGTGACACCCGGATGCACCGACACCGCCGGCCCCAGCCCGCGCAGCGCCGCCAGCCGCCGCGCCGCGAACACCGACCGGTCGTCGGCCAGCGCCACCGCCCCCGCACCCGTCCGCTCGGCCAGCCGCGCGACGTGCGCCGCCGGATCACCGCGCCGCACCACCAGGTCCCCGCCGAGCTCCCGCAGCGACCCGCGCAGGCAGGCCAGCGCGTCCAGCAGGAACCGCAGCCGGTTCGGTGCCGCGGGACGGCCCAGGATCGCGTCGTCGAGGACGAACAGCGGCACGACCCGGCCGGCCCGGCACGCCTCCGCCAGCGCCGGATTGTCGCGGACCCGCAGGTCCCGCGTGAAGAGCATGATCGAGGTGTCCACCCCCGCATCCTGCCCGCCCCGCCCCGGTCCGACCCGCCGCCATGCCGGGCCGCGCGGCTAGAGGTCCAGAACCTCCCGAACCGCGGCGTACGCCGCCTTGCGCATCTCCCCGTGCAGCACCGCGTTGGCGTCACGGTCCGTGCGGGCCTCCACGATCCGCAACCCGTCCCCCGCGATCGCCTTCGGCAGGTCGCCGGCCGCCTCCAGCCGCCGGTACGGGACGCCGTGCGCCGCGGCGATCGACTCCACGTCGACCCGGTGCGGCGTACCGAACACCCGCTCGAACGGATCCCGCAGCGCCGCCTGCGGCAGCAGCGAGAAGATCCCCCCGCCCTGGTTGTTCACCACCACGATCGCCAGATCCGGACGCGGATCGTGCGGCCCCACCACCAGGCCGTTCTGGTCGTGCAGGAACGCCAGATCGCCCAGCAGCGCGTACGAGCGGCCCGCGTGCGCCAGCGCCGCCCCCATCGCCGTCGAGATCAGCCCGTCGATGCCGGACGCGCCCCGGCTGGCCATCACCCGGATGCCGCGCCGCGGCCGCATCACCTGGTCCAGATCCCGGATCGGCATGCTCGCCGCCGCGAACAGCAGCGACCCGCCCGGCAGCACCGACACCAGATCCCGCGCCAGCCGCGGCTCGCTGACCTCCGGAACGGCGTCGAGCACCGCGTCCACCGCCGCGGCCGCCGCCCGGTCGGCCGCCCGCCACGACTTCAGCCACGCGTCGTCGCCCGCCACCACCGGGATCTCCACCTCCGGCGCCACCTGCGTCGCCGACCGCACCGGGTCCGGCCAGTTCGCCAGATCCGGCGCCAGCACGATGTGCTCCTCCGCCCGCCGCAGCAACGACAGCAGCGACCGCGACAGCCCCGGCTTGCCCAGCGTCACCACCACCTCCGGGCGGTGCCGCTCCACGAACTCCGGAATCCCCAGCAGGAAGTGGTACGACGTCAGCGCGTGATCCCCGTACCGCGCGTTGCCGTTCGGCTCCGACAGCACCGGCCACCCCGCCATCGACGCCGCCGCCACGTACCGCTTCACGTTCACCGCGCCGTCCCCGACGACCAGCACCCCCCGCCGCGTCGGCGGCACGTGCAGCACCGACCCCGGCGTCGCCGCCCGCACCCGCGTCCACGCCCCCGCCGCGTCCCCGTCCAGCGGCTCGCACCACGACTCGTCACCGTCGGGGACCAGCGGCTCCCGGAACGCCGCGTTCAGATGCACCGGACCCCGCACCGGCGCCTGCGCCAGCCCCCAGGCCCGGCTCACCAGCGAACGCCAGTACGCCACCATCCCCGGACGGTTCTCCGGCACACCGATCTCGGTGCTCCACCGCACCGCCGTCCCGTACAGCTTCACCTGGTCGATCGTCTGGTTCGCGCCCGTGTCCCGCAGCTCCGGCGGACGGTCCGCGGTGACCACCAGCAGCGGCACCCCCGACTGGTGCGCCTCGATCACCGCCGGATGGAAGTTCGCCGCCGCCGTCCCCGACGTGCACACCAGCGCCACCGGACGCCCCGACCGCTTCGCCAGCCCCAGCCCCAGGAACGACGCCGACCGCTCATCGATCCGCACGTGCAGCCGCAGCCGGCCCGCCCGCTCCGCCGCGTGCATCGCCAACGCCAGCGGCGCCGACCGCGACCCCGGCGCCACCACCGCGTCCGTCATCCCGCAGCGCAGCAGCTCGTCCACCAGCACCGTCGCCAGCGCCGTCGCCGGGTTCACCGCACACCCCCCAGATGGGCGCCGGCCTCCTCGGCCCGCCGCAGCCACCCCCGCGCGGGCACCTCGAACCGGGCCAGCGCCGCCTCGTCCACCACCGGACGCCGCACCGCGACCGCCCCGCCGGACGGCCGCAGCGGATCGTCCACCACGTCCCCCTCCAGCAGCGACAGCGTGCCCAGCCCGCACGCGTACGGCAGCTCCGGCAGCGCCGCCGCCAGCGCCACCCCCGCCGCCAGCCCCACCGACGTCTCCACCGCGCTCGACACCACCACCGGCAGCCCGCACGCCTCCGCCACCCGCAGCGCCGCCCGCACCCCGCCCAGCGGCTGCACCTTCAGCACCGCGACGTCCGCCGCGCCCGCCGCCCGCACCTTCAGCGGATCCTCCGCCCGCCGGATCGACTCGTCCGCCGCGATCGGCACGTCCACCCGCCGCCGCACCCGCGCCAGCTCCTCCAGCGTCGGGCACGGCTGCTCGGCGTACTCCAGCTCCCACCGGTCCAGCGCACGGATCATCCGCGCCGCCCGGTCGACGTCCCAGCCGCCGTTGGCGTCCACCCGGATCCGCCCGCCCGGCCCCAGTGCCGAGCGGACGGCCTCGACCCGCGCGAGATCGTCGGCGTCGTCCTGCCCCCGCTCGGCCACCTTCACCTTCGCGGTCCGGCACCCCGCCCCGGCGGCCGCGGACGCCATCGCGTGCGCCCGCTCGGCCTCCACCGCCGGGATCGTCGCGTTCACCGGCACCCGGTCGCGGACCGGCGCGGGCCACCCCACGTCGGCGGCCTCCCGCGCGGCGGCGAGCCAGCGGGCGCACTCGGCCGGACCGTACTCGGCGAACGGCGAGAACTCCCCCCAGCCGGCCGCCCCCTGGATCAGGGCGCCCTCCCGGCGCGTGATCCCGCGGAACCGCGCCCGCATCGGGATGGAGTAGACCCGCACCCGCTGAACCCCCAGACCGTCCGCCGAATCACGCTATTGCAGACCACGCCGTCCGTACGACCGTTTAGTAGTACCACGGGAAGCGCGACCAGTCGGGATCGCGCTTCTCCAGGAACGAGTCCCGCCCCTCGGCCGCCTCATCGGTCCCGTACGCCAGCCGCGTCGCCTCCCCGGCGAACACCTGCTGGCCCACCAGACCGTCGTCGACCAGGTTGAACGCGAACTTCAGCATCCGCTGCGCCGTCGGGCTCTTGCCGTTGACCTTGCGCGCCCACTCCAGCGCCGCCGCCTCCAGCTCCGCGTGCGGGACGACCGCGTTCACCATCCCCATCCGGTGCGCGGCCTCCGCGTCGTAGGCGTCCCCCAGGAAGAAGATCTCCCGCGCGAACTTCTGCCCCACCTGCCGCGCCAGGTACGCCGAACCGAACCCCCCGTCGAAGCTGGCCACGTCCGCGTCCGTCTGCTTGAACCGGGCGTGCTCCCGGCTCGCGAGCGTCAGATCGCACACCACGTGCAGGCTGTGCCCCCCGCCCGCCGCCCAGCCCGGCACCACGCAGATCACCACCTTGCCCATCGTGCGGATCAGCCGCTGCACCTCCAGGATGTGCAGCCGCCCCGCCCGCGCCGGGTCGATCGTGTCCGACGTCTCCCCCTCGGCGTACCTGTAGCCGTCCCGGCCCCGGATCCGCTGGTCGCCGCCCGAGCAGAACGCCCACCCGCCGTCCCGCGGCGACGGCCCGTTCCCCGTCAGCAGCACGCACCCCACATCGCTCGACATCCGCGCGTGGTCCAGCGCCCGGTACAGCTCGTCCACCGTGTGCGGACGGAACGCGTTGCGCACCTCCGGACGGTCGAACGCGATCCGTACCGTCCCGTGGTCCACCGCACGGTGGTAGGTGATGTCGGTGAACCCGAACCCCTCCAGCTCACGCCAGGCGTCCGGGTCGAACAGCTCCGAGACCATGTGTCCTCTATCTCCGTCTCCGTCGGGGGCGCACCCATTCAACCGGCCGCCGATTCGAACGCGTTCAGCGGGGTCGTCTACCCTGATGAGATCATGGATCGCCGCCTGCACGCCGTCGTTCTCCCGCCCGGCCCCCGCCTGTTCGCCGCCCTCACCGCCGCCCTCGACGGCACCGGCCCCGCGATCTGCCCCCTCTCCCCCGACCTGCCCGCCCCCGCCCTCGCCGCCATGCTGGACGCCCTCGCCCCGCACGCCGTCGAGACCGCCGCGGGCACCGCACCCCACGGCGGCCCCGCCGAACCCGTCGCCGACGGCACCGCCGTCCTCATCGCCACCTCCGGCTCCACCGGCACCCCCAAGTTCACCGAACTGTCCGCCGCCGCACTGCGCCGCTCCGCCGCCGGCACCCTCGCCCGCATCGGCGCCGCACCCGGCGACCGCTGGCTGTGCTGTCTGCCCACCAGCCACATCGCCGGAATCCAGGTCCTCGTCCGCGCCCTCACCGCGGGCACCGAACCGGTCATCATGCCCCGCTTCGACCCCCTCGACCTCGCCGCGTCCGCCCCGCCCGGCGCCCACGTCGCACTCGTCCCCACCCAGCTGCGCCGCCTCCTCGACGCCGGCACCGACCCGTCCAAGATCGGCGCCATCGTCCTGGGCGGCGCCGCCGCCCCGCCCGGCCTGCTCGCCGAGGCCCGCGACCGCGGCGCCCGCGTCCACACCACCTACGGGATGAGCGAGACCTGCGGCGGCTGCGTCTACGACGGCACCCCCCTCGACGGCGTCCGCGTCGACCTCGCCGCCGACGGCCGCATCCGTATCGCCGGCCCGTCGCTGTTCACCGGCTACCGGCGGCGCCCCGACCTCACCGCCGCCGCCCGGGACGGCGCCTGGTTCGTCACCGGCGACCTCGGCGCGATCGAGCCGGACGGACGGCTGCGCGTGCGGGGCCGCGTCGACGACGTGATCAACACCGGCGGCGAGAAGGTCGTCGCGGGCGAGGTCGCCGCCGCGCTGACCCGCCACCCCCGGGTCCGCGACGCCGTGGTCGTGGGACGCCCCGACCCCGAATGGGGCGAACGCGTCACCGCCGTCGTCGTCCCCGCCGCCGACCCGCCCGCGCTGGACGAACTGCGCGCGTTCGTCCGCGAGACCATGCCCGCCCACGCGGCCCCGCGCGAGCTGGAACTGGTCGAGCGGATCCCGCTGCTGCCGTCCGGAAAACCCGACCGCGCGCGGCTCCGCGCCCCCGGAGGGCATGCCCGCTGACGGGCATGCCCGCCGGCGGGCAGGGCAGGACGACCCGCATGGCCCATTCCCCGGACCGACCGGAACCACCCGACCGGCCTCCGGGTCACCGGGACCCGCGGGACGGGCGCGCCCACGCTCCGGGCAAGGCCGCCGAGAGCGGGCTGACCGTGGCGCTGGCGTTCCTGGCCAACCTCGGCATCGCGCTCGCCAAGATCGTCGCCGCGCTGCTCACCGGGTCGGCGTCGCTGGCCGCCGAGGCGGCGCACTCGGTCGCCGACACCTTCAACGAGGTCCTGCTGATGGTGGGCCTGCGCCGCAGCGGCCGGCCCGCCGACCGGCGCCACCCCCTCGGCCACGGCATGGAACGCTACATCTGGACCCTCCTGGTCGCCGTCGCGATCTTCGGGATGGGCGCGCTGTTCGCGTTCTACCAGGGCGTGCAGACGCTCACCGGCCACACCGACCGGGAGGCCGATCCCCTCATCGGGTACGCCGTCCTCGGCGTGTCCTTCGTGCTCGAGGCGATCTCCTGGCAGCAGGCCCTCCGGCAGGTCCGCGACGCCGCCCGCGGCGAGGGGCTGCCGATCACCCGGTACATCCGCCGCACCGACGATCCGCCCGCGATCAGCGTCCTGCTGGAGGACTCGGCGGCCCTCATCGGCCTGCTGCTGGCGTTCGGCGGTCTCGGCCTGCACCACGCCACCGGCTCGGCGGTCTGGGACGGCGTGGGCTCGGTCCTGATCGGCGTCCTGCTGACGATCGTGGCGCTCGTCCTCGGCCGGATCAACCTCGACCTGCTGATCGGCCACCAGGCCGACCCGCGGCTGGTCGCCGACGTCCGCGCCCGGCTCACCGCCGCGGCCGAGGTCGAGTGGCTCGTCGACATCGTCACGATGACGGTCGGCGCCGACCGGGTGCTGGTGTGCGCGCGGCTGGACTTCCGCGACACGATCACCTCGGGCGATCTCGAACGCGCCTGCGTCCGGATGGCGCGCGAACTGCGGGAGGCGCACCCGGAGATCGACGAGGTATTCCTCGAACCGGTCCCCCGGGACGATCCTGAACTGCGCGAACGCGTCATCGCGCGTTATGGTCGGATGCTGGGGCCGAAACGTCCGGAGTGACGGGTCGCGTTACCGCCCACGGCCTTTACGTAGTAAGGTTCATTCGGGGTCGGGCCATCGGTGTGAGACGGCCCGCGCCGGGCACGTAGCCCTGTCCGGGGCACCCTCCCGCTCCGCGGCGAGGGCGCCGATCCCGGGCGTTCGGGAACAAGAACCCGGTCCCGCGACGTTCCGATAGATGCGCGCGCCATCAGGGAACGACAATCCGCGCCGCTACTCACACCACCGAAGGGAGGGGGGCGTCCCCATGCCGCGAACCGCCGCAGAGACCCCGCTCACAGGGGCGACGAGCCCGGCACTCGACGACCTCCTGAAGCGTGGCCGCGCCCAAGGGCGCCTGTCGCTCGACGAGGTCCGCGGGGCCTTCGAGGCGGCCGGTATCAGCCCGGCCCAGGGCCGGTCGATCCTGCGGGAGCTGTCCGAGGCGGGTATCAGCCTCGCCGGCGACAACGACGCCGTCCGCAAGGCCGTCTCCTCCGCCGCGGCGGGGGCCGCGGCCACCGAGCACCCGGCCGACCACCCCGCCGGAGCGGACGTCCCCTCCCCCGCCCGCAAGCGGCCCGCCAAGAAGACCACCGCCCGGAAGACCGCCGCCGGAACCGGCGCCAAGAGCGGTGCCAGGGCGGGTGCCGGCAAGGCCGCCACCGGCCCGGCCGCCGACGAGGCGTTCGACGTCACCGAGGTCGAGGCCGCGGGCAAGGCGGACGCGCCGTCCGACGCCCCCGACACGGCCGACACGGCCGCCGACGCCCCCGCCGACCTGGACGACCAGTCCACCACCATGGGCGACTCCGTCCACACCTACCTGAAGGCGATCGGCCGCCGTCAGCTGCTGACCGCCGAGCAGGAGGTCGACCTCGCCAAGCGGATCGAGGCCGGCCTGTACGCCGAGCACAAGCTCGAGACCGAGGAGCCGAGCCCCGCGCTGCGCATCGACCTCGAATGGGTCGCCGCCGACGGGCGCCGCGCCAAGGCCCACATGCTGGAGGCCAACCTCCGGCTCGTGGTGTCGGTCGCCAAGAAGTACTCCGACCGCGGCCTTTCGCTGCTGGACGTCGTGCAGGAGGGCAACCTCGGGCTGATCCGCGCCGTGGAGAAGTTCGACTACTCCAAGGGCTACAAGTTCTCCACCTACGCCATGTGGTGGATCCGCCAGGCCATCCAGCGCGGTTTCGCCGACTCGGCCCGCACCATCCGGCTGCCCGTGCACGTGCTGGAGATGCTCAGCAAGCTGAGCCGCGTCGAACGCGACATGCACCAGCGGCTGGGCCGCGAGCCCACCCCCGAGGAACTGGCCGTCGAGCTCGACAAGAGCCCCGAGCAGGTCCGCGAGCTGCTGCGCACCAGCCGCCAGCCGATCAGCCTGGACTCCACCATCGGCGAGGACGGCGAGACCCGCATCGGCGACCTGATCGAGGACACCGACAGCCCCGAGGCGTCCGAGCTGGTGGACCGCCAGCTCATGGCCGACCAGCTCCGCCGCACCCTCGACATCCTGTCGCCGCGCGAGGCCAAGATCATGGCGATGCGGTTCGGGCTGTACGACGGGACGCCGCGCACGCTCGACGAGATCGGGCGCGCCCTCGGGCTGACCCGGGAGCGGATCCGGCAGCTGGAGAAGGAGTCGCTGTCGAAGCTGCGGCACCCCAGCAACGCCCGCCCGCTGCTGGACTTCGCCGTCTGACCGAGCCGCCGGAGACGGGCGAACCGGAGACGGGCGAACCGGAGACGGGCGAACCGGCGTCGCCCGTCCCGCCTGCTCCGTCCCGAACGGGCAGAGGGCCCGCCGGACCACGGTGTCCGGCGGGCCCTCCGCGTCCGCGGCACCCGGCACGCGGCCGGGCGGGTCAGGGCGTCCGCACGGCGAACGCGAGGAACTGGGTCACCTCGCGGCTGTCGAAGTTGTCGTCCGAGCCGATCAGCAGCGTCCGCTCCCCCGTCCGCAGGCGCGGCCCCCACGCCATCGCTTCCAGGTTCTGCGACGGATCCGCGTACCGGCCGAGGTCGGCGACCAGCCGCTTGCGCACCGGACGGTACGGGGCGCCGTCCAGGCGGTCGCGCCGCAGCACGTCGGTGGCGCCCCGGGTGTCGAACGCGTACAGCCCCACCCGGTACCCGACGCCCTCCGTCCAGGACCGCTCCAGCGCCAGGTAGCGGTGGTCGTCGATCGCGAGGATCTCCGACACCCCGCTGTCGGCGTGCCCGTCCGCGGGCACCGGCGCCGCCCGGAGCGGATCCACCGGGTAGACGTGCTGGGCGCGCAGGCCGCCGCCGCGGTCCCACAGCGTCAGCCGGACGGGCGCGCCCCGCTCGACCGTGGGCGGCGCGCCGTCCTCGTACCGCGGGCCCTCCGCCATCGCGGCGATCCGGCGCGGCGCGATGGCGACGGCCTCGAAGCCGTAGTTGCGGCGCGGCCCCCGGTCCTCGGTGGTCTGCTCGAGGTTCGCCGGGAGCGGGAGCGCGCCGCGGTGCCCGCCGTCCGTCCCGGCCCACTGGACGCTCAGCGGGGACAGCGCGATGTCCGGGTGGGCCGCGTCGGGGCGGTCGCCCTCGTTGCCCCACAGCAGCCGGTTCCCGCGCGGGTCGAACCGGATCGCCTCCGGGTCGGCCGCCCCCGGCTCGCCGAACCCCGGGTACGGGGCGCCGTCCGGCTGCTTCAGCGTGTGGACGCCGCTGATCCGCACGCCCGAGAACGTCCCGGTCTCGGGGTCGATGTCCACCTGCCCGGTGTAGAAGCGGGCCGGGTTGTAGCGCCACCGGTCGTCGGAGATGAAGTACCAGGTGCCCGTGCGCGGGTCCCGGTCCATGCCCGACAGTCCGCCGACGACCGTCCCCTGGAACTCCATCTTGTGCGGCAGCCGCCGCTCGCCGAGGAACCGCGTGAGCCGCACGTCCGCCGGTGCCGCGGCGGGGCGCGGGCCCGGCCCCGCCGCCGGGCCGGCGGCCGCTGCCGCTCCGGCGCGGGGCGCCGCCGCGGCGGGCGGTACCGCGCCCGCCGAGAGCAGCCCGCCGGCCGCGAGCATCGCGGCGGCCACCGCCGCGCCGCCCCGAAAGATCTTCTTCTCGTCCACCCGACCTCCGTCACCCTGTGCATTCGATCGAACACTTTCCGCACGGGTCAGTATCGCCGAAGTACCGGGGCGGCGACGCGATTTCCGCGACGACGCGACGATCGGGTCGGGAACGGGGCCGGAGACGCTCAGCCGACGGCGGGCGAGGCGCTCTGGCGGGGGTCGCAGGCGAGCCGGTAGCCGCGCTTGACCACCGTCTCCACGATCCCGGGGCGGCCCAGGCCGCGCCGGAGCCGCGCGACCGCCATCTCCACCGCGTGCTCGTCGGCCTGCGGGCGGGCGAGCACTCCCGCTCCGATGCCGGGCCCGCCGGCGGTCCCCGCGAGGTCGGCGGCGCGGATCGGCCGCCCCGGCAGCGCCCCCGACAGTTCGGCCCGGGACACCACGTGCCCCGGGCGCCGCGCCAGCGCCCGCAGGATCGCCATCGGGGCGGGCGCGATCGGGCGCAGCTGCCCGTCCAGGACGACCGCGTGCCCGCGCAGCTCCAGCGCCAGCCCGCGGACCCGCAGCCGGCGGGCCCGCCGCCTGGGCAGGTCGGCGGCCAGCGTCCGCACCAGCGCGCCGAGCCTGGCCCGTTCGGGCTGGACGGTCGGCACCCCGTGGGCGGTCAACTCCCCGGCGGTGATCGGGCCGACGCACGCCGCCACCAGCGGGCCGCGCATGGCCTCCAGCAGCGCCTCGCCGAGCCCGTCCTTCGCGGCCGCGGCCAGCGTCGTGGAGACCGCCGGGGCGCTGGTGAAGGTGATCGCGTCGACCGTCCCGGCGACGGCCTGCCCGACGAGCCGGTGCAGCGGCGTGGGGTCGTCGGCGGGCGCCCACCGGTACACCGGGACCTCGACGACCTCGGCACCCGCCGCCCGCAGCGCGCCGGTCAGCTCGGGCTGCGGCTCGCCGTACAGCTGGACGGCGACGCGGGAGCCGCGCAGGTCGCCCTCCGCCAGCAGGTGCCGCAGGACCTCGGCCGTCCCCTCCGACTCCGGCGACCACCGTTCCCGCAGGCCCGCCGAGCGGACGGCGCCGCGCGCCTTCGGCCCGCGCGTCACCAGGCCGGTCTTCCCGAGACGCTCGACGAGCTCGTCGCGCATCCCCCACCCGTCCGCGGTCTCCAGCCAGGCGCGGAAGCCGATCCCGGTGGTGACGACGACGTGGTCGAGCGGGCCGGTCAGGCACGCGCGGGTCGCCTCCAGCAGCCCCGTGTCGTCGGCGAGCGGGACCAGCCGGATCGCCGGGGCGAGCACCACCCGGGCCCCGTGCCGCTCGAGCAGCGCCGCGAGCTCCTCCTGGCGGCGGGCCGCGGTCACCCCGACGGCGAACCCGGCCAGCGCGTCACCGACGGTGCTCATCGGGGACCGCCACCTCCACCCGGCCGCCGGCGCGCCGGACGCGGTAGGCGGGCAGCGCCACCCGCGGGTCGTCCAGGCAGACGCCGGTGCGCAGGTCGAACACCTGCTTGTACATCGGCGAGGCGACGGTCGGGACCCCGTCGCGGGTCCCGAGGATGCCGCGCGACAGCACGTGGGCGCCGCTGAACGGGTCCAGGTTCGAGAGCGCGTACAGCTCGCCGTCGAAGGTGCGGAACACCGCCACCTGCGTCCCCCCGATCATCGCGCACACGCCGCGCTCGGGGATGAGGTCGGCGTAGGCGCACACGTCGGACCAGCGAAGATCCGGCCGGACGGACTGGGGAGCGCGGGCCTCGGGTGCGAGGGTCGCTTCGGTCGTGCTCATCGTGCGGCAACCTCCTGGCTCGTGACCACTTCCTGCCTTGTGATCGCTTCGATCCTCGGCAGGAGCGGTTTCGCGATTGGGTCCCTTCTGTCACCGGCGTGTTAAAAGACGCTCACGGCGGCCGGGCGCGGTGCGGGCTCCAGCCGCACCGCGCACACCTTGAACTCGGGCATCCTGGACACCGGGTCGAGGGCCGGGTTGGTGAGCAGGTTCGCGCGCCCCTCCCCGGCCCAGTGGAAGGGCATGAACACCGTGTCGGGCCGGATCGCGTCGGTGAGCCGCGCGGTGGCGAGCGCCTCGCCGCGGCGGCTGCGCACCCGCACCGTGTCGCCGTCCTCGACCTCCAGGCGTCCGGCCAGGTCCGGGTGCAGCTCGACGAACGGTCCGGGCTCGGCGTCGGCCAGCGCCGGGACGCGCCGGGTCTGCGCGCCGGACTGGTACTGGGCCAGGACCCGCCCGGTCGTCAGGTACACGGGGTAGTCGGCGTCGACCTCCTCGGCGGGGCCGCGATGCCCCACCGGGACGAACCGCGCGCGCCCGTCCGGGGTCGGGAACCGGTCCAGGAACGGTCGCGGCGTGCCGGGGTGGCCGGGTGACGGGCAGGGCCAGAACATCCCGCCCTCGCTCTCGATGCGACCGTAGTCCATGCCGGAGTAGTCCGCGGGTCCCCCGGCGCTCGCGCGGCGCAGCTCGGCGAAAACCGCCTCCGGATCGTCCGGCCACTCCCCCGGCGCCGCCAGCCGCTCCGCCAGATCCGCGAGGATCCGCAGGTCGGAGCGGACGCCGTCGGGCGGTGCGAGCGCCCGGTTGCGGCGCAGCACCCGGCCCTCCAGGTTCGTCATCGTGCCGGACTCCTCCGCCCACTGCGCCGACGGCAGCACCACGTCGGCGTGCGCGGCCGTCTCCGACGGGACGAAGTCGGCGACCACCAGCAGGTCGAGCGCAGCGAGGCGCTCCTCGACGGCGGCGGCGTCCGGGGACGACACCACCGGGTTGGACCCGAACAGCAGCAGCGCGCGGGGCCCGGCCGGTCCGCCGAGCGCCGAGAGCAGTTCGTAGGCGGAACGTCCGGGCCCGGGCAGGGAGTCCGGTTCGACACCCCACACCCGCGCGACGTGCGCGCGCGCCGCCGGGTCGTCGATCCGCCGGTAGCCGGGGAGCTGGTCGGCTTTCTGGCCGTGCTCGCGGCCGCCCTGCCCGTTGCCCTGCCCGGTCAGGCACCCGTACCCCGATCCGGGGCGGCCCGGCAGCCCGAGCGCCAGCGCAAGGTTGATGAACGCGCTGACGGTGCCGGTGCCGTTGGCGTGCTGCTCGGCGCCCCGCCCGGTCAGGATGTGCGCGCGGTCCACGCCCGCGAGCAGCCGGACGGCCTCGAGCATCAGCGGGACGGGCACGCCGGTGATCCGCTCGACCCGGTCCGGCCAGTAGGAGTTGACGGCGGTGCGGACGGCGTCGAACCCGGTGGTGCGGGCCGCGATGTAGTCGCCGTCGGCCAGGCCCTCGGCCAGGGCCAGGTGCAGCAGCCCGTTGGCCAGGGCCAGATCGGTGCCCGGGAGCGGCTGCAGGTGCAGGTCGGCCTGCCGGGCGGTGGCGGTGCGGCGCGGGTCCAGCACGATCAGGGCGCCGCCGGCGTCGCGCATGGCGGTGAGGTGCCGCATGAACGGCGGCATCGTCTCGGCCACGTTCCCGCCCGCCAGCAGCACCGCGCCGGATTCGGCGAGGTCGGTGACGGGGCCGGGCAGGCCGCGGTCCATGCCGAACGCCCGTCCGGACGCCGCGGCGGCCGAGGACATGCAATAGCGCCCGTTGTAGTCGATCTGCGACGTGCCGAGCGCGATCCGGGCGAACTTCCCGAGCGTGTACGCCTTCTCGTTCGTCAGTGATCCGCCGCCGAACACCGCGACCGAGTCGGGCCCGTGCGCGTCCCGCAGCCCGCGCAGTTCCCCCGCCACCCGGTCGAGCGCCTCCTCCCACGTGCACGGCTCCAGCGGCGCGTCCCGGCTCTTGCGCATCAGCGGGACCGTGAGCCGGTCGGGCACGGTGAGCAGCTCCGCGGAGGTCCAGCCCTTCCGGCACAGCCCGCCCTGGTTCGCGGGGACGTCGTCGCGCGGCGCCACCTCGACGGGAGCGGCGGCGGCGGACGCGCCCGCGGCGGGAGTGAGGGTCATGCCGCACTGCAGGGCGCAGTACGGGCAGTGCGTGGGTGTCCCGATCATGCCTCGGAGCCTGCCCGGAGGCCGTTTCATGTCCGATTCCCACGGGTGACCGCCGTGTTAAAACGCCTGCACGCACCGCACACGGCGACGGAGAGCACTCCCTCGACGGAATGAGAATCTCACCATCTGACGATCTCGTGTCAAGCGTTGTCGAACGCGGTCATGGCCGTTTCGTCGCCTTTTGCCCGATTCTCGAACGGATTCGCGGCGCCCCCGTGATCCGCCGGACGGATGCGGCCCCGGGCGCCCGCCCCGCCCCGCCGCCCCACCAAGATCGCGCTTACCCTCGGTACATGCCCGACCTTGCGTACTACGCCTCACTGCCGCGTTCCCGCGGCGCGGCGGCGGCCCTGCTCCTCGACGACCTCGGGCGGGTCCTGCTGGTCAAGCCGACCTACAGCGAGGGCTGGTTCCTGCCCGGCGGGGTCATCGAGGCGGACGAGTCACCCCTGGCGGCCTGCCTGCGCGAATGCGAGGAGGAACTGGGCCTCGTCCCGCACCTGGACGGCCTCGCCTGCGTCGACTGGGGATCCCCGCGCTCCGACGGCGTCGACTCGGTCAACGTCTTCGTGTTCGGCGGCTCCATCACCGGCGCCCAGGCGGACACGATCCGGCTGCCGCCCGACGAACTGTCCGACCACGTCCTGGTCGCTCCGGAGAAGATCTCCGAACTGGCGCCCTCGCACATCGCCCGCCGGATGGAACCCGCCCTGCGCGCCATGGCGCAGGGCCGCGCCGTCTATCTCGAGGACGGCCGCGAGCAGCCGTTCGGCACCCCCGCCCTCGGGCACCGCTGACCGCGCCCGGCCCCGGCCGCCTGCCGCACCCGCGGCGCCGGGCCGGAACGGCGTGTGCACCCCCGAGAGCCGCCCCCGAGTCCTTCAGGCGGGAACCGCGTCCCTGGCCTCCCGGCCGCGCTCCGGCTCGGCGACACGCGCGCAGTGGGCGCAGCAGTACCAGTGTCCTCCCACGTCGACGCCGTGCCCCATGATCCGGCACTGGCAGTTCTCGCAGAGCGGCGCCATCCGGTTCACGGCGCACTCGAACGAGTCGAACGTGTGCACCTCGCCCTGCGCGTGCACCTCGAAGGACATCTCGTAGTCGTTGCCGCAGACTTCGCAGACCGCCATGGCCCGTTCCCCTTCCTCGTCGCATCGAGTGCTTACCCCAGCGCCCTACCCGCGAACTCCGCCCCTACCCCCGGAGACGCCGGCACCGGGGGCCGCCCCCCACCCCTGGCGGCGGCCCCCGGCGAGCTCTACCGGCGCGCGGCCGGTCCGGTCCGGGTCACACCCCGGCCCGCGCCAGGCTCACGCGCTCCGGCCCGACGCGTCCCCGGCGCATGTACACCGCCCAGGTCAGCGCGAGGCAGAAACCGTAGAACACCGCCAGCACGATCAGCGCGGGGCCGATCCCGCCGCTCCGCTCCACCGAGATCCGGAACGTCTGCTGGATGAGCGCGCCGCCGAGGGCACCGACCGCGGAGATGAGGCCGATGGCCGCCGCCGCCTCCCGCCGGGCCAGTTCGAACGCGCGCTCCCGGACCCCCTGCTCGGCCGTGGCGGTGCTCGCCTCGGCGCGCGCCCGGAAGATCGACGGGATCATCTTGTAGGTCGACCCGTTCCCGATGCCGGTGGTCGCGAAGACCCACAGGAACGCGCCGAGGAACAGGCCCCACGACCCCGTGCTCACCCCGGCCCAGACCGCGACGATGCCCAGCCCCATCGCCAGGAAGTTCCAGAACGTGACGACCGTCCCGCCGAGCTTGTCGGCCATCCAGCCGCCCACCGGACGCGCCGCCGACCCGACCAGGGCGCCGAGCCAGATGTAGTGGGACGCGGTGATGTCGGGGAACTGGTTGCCGATCAGGACCCCGAAGGAGAACGAGTAGCCGATGAACGACCCGAACGTCGCGATGTACAGCACCGACATGGTGATCGTGTGCGGCCGGGCGGCGATCCGTCCCATCTCCGCCAGAGTGTAGGACTGGCTCGCCTTCGACAGGTTGTTCATGAACAGGTGGGCGCACAGCGCCGCGACCAGGATCAGCGGCATCCACACCCAGCCGACCGCGATCAGGCCGAAGCCCACGATCAGCGGCGGCATCGTCAGCTGCGTGACGCTCACCCCCACGTTGCCGCCCGCGGCGTTGAGCCCCAGGGGCAGCCCCTGCTTCGCCGTGGGGTAGAAGTGCGCGATGTTGGACATCGAGGACGCGAAGTTGCCGCCGCCCAGGCCGGTGGTCGCCGCGATCAGCAGCAGCGCCCAGAACGGCAGGCCGGGGTTGGCGATCGCGAACACGAACAGCCCGCACGGGATCAGCAGCAGCAGCCCGCTGATCACGGTCCAGTTGCGGCCGCCGAACTTCGCCGGCCCGAAGGTGTAGGGGATCCGCAGCAGCGCGCCGACGAGGTTGGGCAGCGTCGTCAGCCACAGGGTCTGCCCCACCGACAGCGCCGTGCCGTTGTCGGCCAGGTGCAGGACCGCGATGCTCCACAGCAGCCAGACGCAGAACCCCAGGTGCTCGGTGAAGATCGAGAAGATCAGGTTGCGGTTCGCGACCCTGCGCCCCGTGCGGTTCCAGAACTCCTCGTCCTCGGGATCCCAGTGATCGATCCACCGGCCGCCCTTCCGCGCGGATTCGGGCCGCGCGGAGGTCTCGTCGGTCAGTGCCGTCATGCTCGGTTCCTCCAGACGTCTCATGGACACCCGAAGGAAGTTAGGAACGCCGGATTACACGGGACGGCGCCCAACGTGCACGCCGTGCAACATCCTTCGCACACCGGTGGCGGGAAAGCTGTTAGACCAGCTCACCCGGCCCCGGGCGCGCGCGGCGAGCGGACCCGGCGGGGCCGCGACGGCCCCTGGCGGCCCGTCCGCCCCCGGCCCGCCGGCGCGGCCGGAGCCCCGGACGTCCCCGCGAAACGGCCGTCCGGGGCGGCGTCGGGCTCCGGCCAGTACGGGGAGCGGCCGGACGCGCGCAGCACCCCCGCCCAGCCCTCCCCCGTCGCCAGCGGCAGGTGCGGGACGCCCCAGTGCCACGCCGACACCAGCAGGTCCGGGTCGCGCGGGCGGTAGTCGGCGCCGATGGCGCGGGCCATGTCCCACGCGTGCAGGTGCCATTCCACGCACGCCGCGCCCGCGTGGTCGCCGACGGTGTACTTCGTGCCCCGGTAGATCAGATGGGTGCGGTCCCACATGTCGGGCATCAGGTCGGCGTAGGCACCCGCCGACACCCCGAACGCCATGATCCGCTCGGGGCCGGGCTCGGGCGGCAGCACCGCCAGCTCGGCCGCGTTCTGCCGCGCCTGCTGCCGGATCAGCACGGCCGTCGCGGCCTCCTGGGCGAACAGCTTCGCGAGCCGGCTGTCCGGCGCGTCCTGCAGGTACTCCAGGAAGTTCTCGGCGACGCACCGCAGGTGGCCGGCGAGATCGATCAGCTGCCAGTCCGAGCACGGCGTCGGGACGTTCCAGTCGCCGGCCCGGTCCGCCATCTCCCGGATCGCCCGCACCCCGTCCTGATAGGACTCGAGTACGCGGCACCGGTCCGGCGGCGTGCGCTCCACGTGACTTCCCCCCGCGTCCAGAGCACTGTGCCCTCTCCACCGGGACGTCCCGCCGCCCGGGCCGCGTGCGCGGCGGCGGGCGGGGCGCCCCGGTGCTCCCCGAGAGGGCAGACTCTCAAAGTTCGGTGGCCGGTGCCACCCGGTGACGCTGTGTCGCCCCACGTCCGGCCCCGTCCACCTCTCCCCGGAGGCGGACCGGCCGGGAGCTGGGACGACCGGCGGCCGTCAGACGGCGGCGGTCGGCCGCGTCCGGAAGCTCAGCCGGTGCGCCTCGCGCGCGGTGCGCAGCCGGTCGACCTCGTCGGTCCACGGCCGGACGGCCGTCGTCGCCTTCGCCTTGCGGGCCGCGATCTCGGCGGCCCGCTGGGCCTTCGCGTCCTGCGCGTCGGTCACGTACGCCTTCGGGCCCATCTCGGCGCGCTCGGCGGCCTCGGCGGCGGCGAGCGCCCCGGTCAGCGCCACGTCGAACGCGACGGTCAGCTCCTGCAGCCCGGCCGGCGCGACGGTACCGCCCTGCGCATCGCGCAGCGCCCGCTCGGCCTCGTTGGCCGCGGCGAGCCGCTCGGCGTACTCGGCGGCCAGCCGCCGGTCGGCCTCGTGCAGCTCCGCGACGTCCTTGCTCACCCGGCGGCCCAGCGGCATGGCGATGTCTCCCTCAAGCTCACGGTCTTCCATATTCGAGGCAAGCGTACGCGGGTGGCGTGCGCATTGTGACGGTGGACACCGAAGTTCGGGCCTTTACACAGTAAGGTCAAGCCGGGTGCGGCCGGTTGACCGGAGTCGGCCCGTCCGCGCCCCTGGCCCGGCGCCGGGTCCCGATCTATGTTCGCGGCATCCTCGAACACCACCGGCCCGAACACCACCGAGGGGCATCCGTGCAGAGAAGACCATGGGCGCTCGGCGCGGCACTGGCCGTGGCCGCCACCGCCCTCACCGGCCCGGCCGCCGCGGCCGCGCAGACGAGACTCGACCTCTCCCTCGTGCCGCTGGACGCCATCGGCGGCGCCCCGCCGAGCGTCACGCTGACCTGCGAGCCGACCGGCGGGGACCACCCCGGCGCCGAGGACGCGTGCGCCGACCTCATCGCCGCCGGCGGGAACATCGGCAAGATCCCGCCACGGGGACGACGGGGGCTGCCCGGGCGTGTACGACCCGGTCCGGGCCGAGGCGGAAGGCGTCTGGCGGGCCCGGCTCGTCGTGTTCGCGCAGACGTACACCAACGCGTGCGTCGCGACGTCGGCGACCGGCGGGAACGTCTTCGACTTCTGAGATCTCCGGCCGCGCCTCCTCGCTGGACCGCCCTTTACGCAGTAAGGTCACTCCATGGTCCGGCAACCTGCGATCAACGCGCGCAACCGCGCTCCGCTGTCCATCGAGCGCATCATCGAGGCCGCCCTGCAGATCGTGGACGGCCAAGGCCTCGGCCGCCTCACGATGCGCCGCCTCGGCGACGCGCTCGAGGTGGAGGCGATGGCGATCTACCACCACCTCCCCCGCGGCAAGGAGCAGCTCCTCGACGGCCTCGTCGCGCACGTCGCCGCCGCGCCCGTCTCGGCGGACGCCCCGGCCGGGGGAGCCGGGGACGCGCTGCGCGGCTGGGCGCGCGGCTACCGCGCCCGGCTGCTCGAGCACGCCGGCGTCCTCCCTCTCGTGGTGACGCGCCGCAATCCCGCGGCCCTGGCGGCGACGGTCGCGTCCCTGCGGGAGGCGCTGCGCCTCGGCGGCGTCGCCGAGGACGCGGCCGCCGTGGTCGCGCACACTCTCCTCGGGTACGTCATCGGGCACGCCGCGCTCGAGGTGCGCGGCACCGCCGAGGACGGCGCCGACCGCTCGGTGAACTGGGACGCCCGCTTCGACGCGGGCCTCGACGTCGTCCTCGGAGCCGCCCTGTAGGCCCCTCCCCCGCGGCCCCGCCCCGGGCGGCTCCGGTCCCGGCGCTCAGTCCTCCACGACGAGGATCTCCAGGTGCCGCGGGCCGTGCGGTCCCGGCACCCGCACCGACTCGACGTCGCGGGTGGCCGACGGGCCGCCGATCCAGGTCAGCGGGCGCGCCGGATCGAGGCGCGCGACGACCTCCGGGACCGTCCCGGCGATCTGGTCGGCGTGGACGACGCACAGGTGGTAGTCGGGCACGAGGGTGAGCGCACGCCGGCCCTGCGCGCGGCCGCCGTCCAGCACGACCGTCCCGGTGCTCGCGGCGGCCGCCGCGCAGCCGGTGACCACGCCGTCGGCGGCGGCGAGCGCCTCGAGGTCGAGGGCGGGCGCGTCGGCCAGCGCCCGGACCCCCTCCAGCTCCGCCAGCCACCCGAACGGCAGGTCGGCCGGGACGACGATCCGCTTCGCCTCCCGCCCCCACAGCGCCGCGGCGACCGCGGTGCCGACGTCGTCGGCGGCCACGTGCCGGACGGCCGCGTGGTTCTCGGCCACCCGCTCGGTGAACAGCGCGAGGACGTCCGCGCGGGTCGCGGCCTCCGCGCCGGTCAGCCGGCGGGCATAGCCGCGCGGCACCGGCCGGGCCGTGCCGCGCTCGCCGCCGAGGGCGTCGCGGACCCGGCGCAGGATCTCGTCGCGGGAGCTCACCGCCGCCCCCACCAGTCGCGGAAGCTCTGCGCGGGCGGCGCGGGCACGTCGCGGGCCTCGGTCCACTTGCCCAGCAGGCCGGGCAGCCGGCGGATCCGGCCGCCGCGCGACAGCAGCCGCGCCCAGCGGGTGCCGCGCCGGACCGCGACGCGGTACCGGCGGGCGTCCCCCATCGTCCACGCCAGGCCCCGCATCAGCACCAGTTCGGGAGTGGGGACGGGACGGGCGCGGCGCGACTCCACGACCACGCCGCGCAGGTGCACCAGGACCTCCGGGATGTCGATCTTCACGGGGCACACGTCGGTGCAGGCGCCGCAGAGCGTGGACGCGAAGGGCAGCGAGGCGTTCGCGGCGCTCTCGACGCCGCGCAGCTGCGGGGTGAGCATCGCGCCGACCGGTCCCGGGTAGACGGGGCCGTACGGGCCGCCGCCGGTCCGCTCGTACACCGGGCACACGTTCAGGCAGGCCGAGCAGCGGATGCAGCGCAGCGCCGCGCGGCCGACCTCGTCGGCGAGCGCGCCGGTGCGCCCGTTGTCGAGCAGGACGAGGTGGAACTCGCGGGGCCCGTCGCCGGGGTGCACGCCCGTCCAGGCGGACACGCACGGGGCCGCGCGGTCGCCCGACGCGGCGCGCGGCAGCAGCTGCAGGAGCACCTCGAGATCGGTCCACGACGGGACGACCTTGTCGATGCCGGCGACCGTGATCAGCGTGTCCGGAAGGGTGACGCACACCCGTCCCTCGCCGCCGGAGTCCGCCAGCACGGCCGTGCCGGTGTCGGCCGCCAGGAACGCCGCGCCGGTGACGGCGACGCGGCCGCCCGCGACGTGTTCGCGCAGATGGGCACGGGCGGCGTCGGCGAGGGCGGCCGGATCGTCAGGCAGGTCCGCCGGCGCGCCCGGCAGCGCCCGCAGGAACAGCTCCCGGACCTCGGCGCGGTCGCGGTGCAGCGCCGGGGACGCCAGGTGGGACGGCGCGTCCTCCCCCAGCCCGACGATCAGGTCGCCGAGGCCCGTCGCGCGGACGGTGACGCCCGCGCGGGCGAGCGCGCCGGGCACGCCGGCCTCCCGAAGGGTCGCCGACGGCGCCCGCAGGACCTCGCGGGCCCCGGTGGCGCGGACCAGCCGGGTGACGACGCGGCGCGCCTCGGCGGCGTCCGCGGCCCAGTGGACCGTGCCACCCGCCTCGGTGACCGCGCGTTCGAGCGTCTCCAGGTGGGTGTCGAGGTCGAGGAGCGCCGCGTCCCGCAGGGCGCGGCCGGCCTCGCGCAGCTCCTCCCAGTCGGCGGGCTCGGCGGTGGCCGCGGCGGTGCGCTCGCGGGCGGCGGCGACCGCCACGCCCAGGTTGCGGCGCCGCCGGGTGTCGGCGAGCGCCGGCCGCGCCGCGTCGGCGAACCGCGCCGGCCGCGCCGGCGCGCCGGCACCGCCCGTCGCGCCGGGCGCGCCGGGCGCGATCGCCGCCGCCAGGGCGTCCGGCGGCCCCGTGCCGGGGGGCGTCACGCGGGCCCCGTCCCGGCGAGGATCTCGGCCAGGTGGGCGACGCGGACGCCGCCGCGCAGCCGGGACAGCGCTCCGCCGATGTGCGCTAGGCAGGAGTTGTCGACGGCGCACACCACGTCGGCGCCGGTGTCGCGGACGTGCCGGATCTTGTCGGCGACCATCGCGACGGACACGTCGGCGTTCTTCATCGCGAACGCGCCCCCGAACCCGCAGCACTCGTCGGCGGCGGGCAGGTCGACCAGCTCCAGGCCCCGCACCGCCCGCAGCAGCCGTTCCGGGCGGTCGGCGACGCCGAGGGCCCGCGCGGACTGGCACGTCGGGTGGTAGGTCACGCGGTGCGGATAGTAGGCGCCGACGTCGGTGACGCCCAGGACGTCCACCAGGAACTCGGTCAGCTCGTGGACGGCGAGGGCTTCGGCGGCGCCCGCCAGCGCGGGGTCGCGGACGGTGCGCGCGATCCTGGGGTAGGCGTCCCGGACGGCCGCGGCGCACGACGCGGACGGCGCGACGATCGCGTCCGCACCGGCGAAGGCCCGGGTGAAGGCGCGGGCGAGGTCGGCGGCCTCCCGGCGGTACCCGGTCGTCCAGTGGAACTGCCCGCAGCAGGTCTGCCCCGGCGGGTGGACGACCTCGTGCCCGAGCCGCTCGAGCAGCACCGTCACGGCCTTCCCCGTGTCGGGGAACCACGCGTCGTCGTAGCAGGCGACGAACAGCGCGACGCGCATTCCCGGCCTCCCCCTCCCTCGGCCCGTTCCCCGTGGGACATCGTAGGGCGCGCGGAGGCCCCCTCCGGCTGAAACGATCGCATCCGGTGGCCGGAAGCGGGCGGGCCCGTGACAGGCAACGGACCATTTAGAACGTTTGCCGATCTTCGGCGTGTCGTTCTTCATCCGTTATCGAGCGCGGGGGACGCTATGTACTGCACCTCAGGGTGAGACGAGTCACAAACATCCCCTGCCCGGGTACCAGAGGACAATCGTCCCAACGGGCTATAGGCGGCGGGGGCGAACCGTTCCACACTGGGGTGCGTCAATAAGGGAAAGTCCACCGACCAGTAGTTGAGACCGGAGGCACGCCATGTGCCCGCACCAGCCGCCCTGTCCCTCGCACGACGAACCCGACCGCGACGCCGCCCGCACGCTGGCCGCCCACCCCGAGCAGGGGTGGAGCCTGCTGTGCAACGGCGTGGTGCTCTTCGAGGACACCGGTGAGCTGCTGCCCGACGGGGGGATCATCGCACCGCACCGGCCGACGGACCTGCAGGAGTCCTCCGCGGCCTAGGCCGGGGCCGGTCGCCACGGGGAGACCGGCCGCATCGCGATGATCGATCCGACGGGGGCACTCCCGCCCGCACGGACCTCTGGGCCCGCCCCTCGGGCCCAGAGGCGACGCCCGTCGCTCGGGCGCCCGACTTCCACCTCCGCCGATCCGCTCACGGCGAGACGGCGCTCCGGGACGCCGCCCAGCGCCGCAGCCACGGGACCGCCGCCGCCGCGACCGCCACCGGATCCTTCGCCAGCTCGTGCCGCTCCCCCGGCAGCACCACCACCCGCGCCGCGTCGGCCGGGTCCGGGACGCCGAACGGATCCCGGTCACCGTTCACCACGAGCACCTCCACGCCCGCCGAACGCAGCTCGTCCGCCCGCGACCGTTCCGGTTTCCCCGGCGGATGCAGCGGGAAGGCGAGCGCCAGCACCCCGGCCGCCCCCGCCGCCCGCGCCGTCCGGCACGCCACCCGCGCTCCGTTGCTCCGGCCGCCCTGCACCAGGGGGACGTCCGCGAACCGCTCCCGCACCGCCGCGACGACCTCCAGCCACGCCTCGTCCTGCTTCACCGCCGGGCCCGGCGCCCGGCGGCCCGCGAGCCGGAACGGCTGCATCACCCGCGCGACCCCGCCGCCCAGTTCCAGCGCCGCGTCCCGGACCGCGAGCAGGTCCGGCGCGTCCACTCCCCCGTTCGACCCGTGCGTCAGGACCAGCAAAAACGCGGGCTCGTCGGGCTCGTCGAGGACCGCCTCGGCGAGCCCGTGCGCGGTGGGGATCTCCATGCCGCCCACCGTAGCGAGCGTGCCGATGATCTTGTCGGGCAGACTGGGGGCATGGAGAAGATGACCGACGACGAATGGCGCGCGTTCGTCACCGCGGGGACGCGGACCGGGAAGTGCGCGGTCACCCGCGCGGACGGATCGCCGCACGTGACGCCGATCTGGTTCGTCCTCGACGGCGACGACCTGCTGTTCAACACCGGCGCCGGCACCGTCAAGGGCCGCGCGCTCGCCCGCGACCCGCGCCTGTCGGTGTGCGTGGACGACCAGGAGCCGCCGTACTCGTTCGTGCTCGTGCGGGCCGAGGCGACGCTCGTCGAGGACCTGGACGAGATGCGCCGCTGGGCGACCGAGATCGGCGGCCGGTACATGGGCGCCGATCGCGCCGCGGAGTTCGGCGCCCGCAACGCCGTCCCCGGCGAGTACCTCGTGCGCGCCCGCATCACGAAGGTGACCGCCGAGCGCGACCTCGCCGGATAGCCGCCGCCCGCGCCCGAGACCGGCGGGGTCCGGGGCGGCGGGTCAATGGTCGGCGGGGTCTGCCCGGTCGGCCGCCAGGCGGAACCGCTCGGTGAAGCTCTCCCGCAGCAGCGGGCCCCACGGGTAGCCGTCCGGGACGCCCACCGCCCGGCCGAGCAGCTCGCGGGTCTCGCCGGCGCGCCCCTCGCGCGGTCCCCCGGCGTACCGGGCGGCGAGCAGCGCGTACATGTGGTCGAGCGCGCCGAACGCCTCGCCGGCGAGGGCGGGCAGCGTCCCGTCGGTGACGGCCTGCTCCACGACCGGCTCCCACCACAGGTCGGCCGGGTCGGCGTCCTCGTCGTCCCCGGCGAAGTCGCGGCGGAGCCGGGCCCGCACCTGCGCGGCCGTCCCGGGGTCGGCGAGGCCGCGCCGCCACACCTCGCGAGCCTCGGCGCCGCGCCCGCGCAGCGGCAGGGTGCGGGCGAGGAGCTCGGTGGCGAGCGGACCGGCCTCGGGGTCGGCGGGCTCGCCGGCCTCGCCGAGGGCCGCGCCGAACGCGGCCACGGCCTGGTCGAGGCACGCGATGCCGAGGGTGACGGCGAGGCGGGCGTGCGCGTACGGGGCGGCGGCGCGGTCGATCAGCTTCAGCCCGGCCGTCAGGACGCGCTGGGCGCGCACGGGGTCGCCGCGCTCGAGGTGCCGCTGCGCGAGGTCGTGCGCGGCGGGCGGCCCGTGCTCGGGGTCGCCGGTGGCCAGCACGGCCTCCCAGTGGCCGCGGGCGGCGTCGAAGTCGCCGGCGTCGTCGGCGAGCCGGGCCAGGGCGAGGTGCGCGGGCGGCAGGTAGGCGGGGTTGCCGAAGTCGACGACGACGCGCCAAGCCGGTGCGGCCAGGTCGTGCTCGCCCGCTCGTTCGTGGGTGAGGGCCAGGTGGTAGGCGGCGCGCGGGCCGTACTCGGGGTCGCCGGTGGCGATGGCCGCGCGGTCGGCCTCGCGGGCGCGCGCGGTGTCTCCGGCGTCGTCGAGGACGACCGCGAGACCGAGGGCTGCCTGGGCCCGGTGCGGGGTGTCGCCGAGGGCGAGCACCCGCTCGAACAGGTCCGCGGCGCGGGCGGACTCGCCGCGCTCGGCGAGGTCCCGGGCCTCCTCGCACAGCAGGGCCGGGTCCGGCCCTCGCTCGTCGGGCCGCTCGGCGGGCCCGCGCCCGTCGTTCCGTTCGTCCGGCGCGGCGGGCTCGGTGGCCGCGGGTACCGGGTCCGGGGACTCGCTCATCGGTCCTCTGCCCTCTGGGGGTCGGGGTCGGCACCGAGCCTAGCGATCCGGCGGCGCCGCGTCCCGCGGCGACACCCGTCACCTTTTGCGGCGACTTCTGGCGTGTTCGCCCCATGCCGGGCCCGGGGGACTTCTCAGTCGAGTCCCGCGTCGTGGGCGAGCAGGGCGATCTGGGTCCGGTTGTCCAGGCCGAGCTTGTCGAGGACGGTCGACACGTGGGCCTTCACGGTGGCCAGGCCGACGAACAGCTCGGCGGCGATCTCGGCGTTGGCGCGTCCCCGGGCCACGGCCACGACGACCTCGCGCTCGCGGGGCGTGAGCACGTCCAGCGCGGCGCGCGCCCGCTCGTAGGCCCCGGCCTGGACGACCGCGCGGTCCATGAGCCGCCGGGTGACCGCCGGGGACAGGATCGGGTCCCCGGCCGCGACGCGCCTCACGGCCTGGACGAGCTGTTCGGGGGGCGTGTCCTTCAGCAGGAATCCGGCGGCCCCGGCGCGCAGCGCGCGGAGGATGTTCTCGTCGGTGTCGAAGGTGGTGAGCACGGCGACCTCGGGCGGCGCGGCGCGGCCGCGCAGCCGCCGGGTGGCGGTGATGCCGTCCACCCGGGGCATCCGCAGGTCCATGAGCACCACGTCGGGGGCGTGGGCGTCCGCGGCCGCGGGCACCTCGTCGCCGTCGGCGGCCTCCCCCACGACGGCGATGCCGGCGGCGCCGTCCAGGAGCATCGTCAGCCCGGCGCGGACCATGGGATCGTCGTCGACGATCAGCACGCGCACGGGACGGGTCACGCCGGCCATGGTAGCCGCGCGCGGAGCCGGAACTCCCCGGACGCCGCCTCGTGGTCGAGCCGCCCGCCGGCGAGCCGTACCCGTTCGGTGAGCCCGACGAGCCCGGTCCCGCTCCCGGGGACGAGCGCCGGGACGCCGTCCGGCGGGAGCGGGTTGCGGACGTCGATCTCCAGGCGGGCGCCGGGCCGTCCCAGCAGGGTCACCTCGACGGGCAGCCCGGCGGCGTGCTTGCGGGCGTTGGTGAGGCCCTCCTGGACGACGCGGTAGGCGGCCCGCCCGGCGGCGGGCGGCAGCGCCCCGGGTTCGGCGACCTCGTCGCGCAGCGTCACCGGCGTTCCCGCGTCGCGGGACTCCTCCACCAGGCGCGGTACGTCGGCCAGGACGGGCTGCGGCCGGTCGCCGGCGTCGCGTTCCTCGTCGCGCAGGACGCCGATGACCTCGCGCAGCTCCTCGAGCGCCTGGTGCACGCCGGTGCGCACGACGCCCGCGGCCTGCGCGAGCTTCTCGGGCGGGGCGTCCGGCCGGTACTCCAGGGCGCCCGCGTAGGTGGCGAGCAGCGACAGCCGGTGCGCGAGGACGTCGTGCATCTCCCGGGCCATCCGCGTCCGCTCGAGCATGCGCGCCTCGGCGACCCGGCGGCCCTGCTCGGCCTCGGCGCGGCGGGCGCGCTCGTGCAGCGAGTCGATGAGCGCCCGTCGCGCCTGGACGAGCGCGCCCCAGCCGGCCAGCGCCCCGTAGGCGACGACGATCAGCACGAGCCACCAGCCGAGGGAGATGCCCGCGTTGAGCCGCCACGCCCCCTGCACGGCGTGCGCGGCGATACCGATCCCCGCCACCGCCGCGGCGAGCGGGAACCGGCGGACCCGCGCGACCTGCAGGGCACCGGCCGTGGCCGCCGGGGTCGCCGCCGGGGACACGGCCGCGAGCAGGCCGAGCCCCAGCGCGCCGCCGACCGGCCGCCACAGCAGGACGGGCGCGGCCGCGCAGCTCACGACGGCGACGGCGATGTCGAGGGCGAGCAGGTCGCGCGTCCCGTCCGTGCTCGCCGTGCTCCACACGGTCAGCACGGCGAGCACGCCCGTCGCGGCGACCATCACGGCTGCCGCCCACCCCTGGTTCCGGCTGTTCACGGGGCCCAAGGTAGCCGCGTCCGCCGTGGCGGCGGCACCTACCGAAGTAGGGGGTGCCGCGACCGCCGGGGCGGTGCCGGTCAGTCCTCGAACTCCTCGGGCGGCGGGCAGGAGCAGACGAGGTTGCGGTCGCCGTACGCCTGGTCGATGCGGCGGACGGGCGGCCAGTACTTGCCCTCGCGCAGCGCCGGCAGCGGGTAGGCGGCCTCCTCGCGGGTGTACGGGTGCTTCCAGCCGTCGGAGATCAGCTGCGCGGCGGTGTGCGGCGCGTTCTTCAGCGGGTTGTCGTCGCGGTCGTAGCCGCCGTCCGCGACCCGCTCGATCTCCCGCCGGATCTCGATCATCGCGTCGCAGAACCGGTCGAGCTCGGCGAGGTCCTCGCTCTCGGTCGGCTCGATCATCAGGGTCCCGGCCACCGGGAACGACAGGGTCGGGGCGTGGAAGCCGTAGTCGATGAGGCGCTTGGCGACGTCCTCGGCGGTGATCCCGGTCTCCTTGGTGATCTTGCGGAGGTCGGCGATGCACTCGTGCGCGACGAGGCCGTTGCGCCCCGTGTACAGGATCGGGTAGTGCGGAGCGAGGCGGGCGGCGAGGTAGTTCGCGCCGATGATCGCGCCCTCGGTCGCGGCGCGCAGCCCGTCCGGGCCCATCATCGCGATGTACGCCCACGAGATCGGCAGGATGCCCGCCGACCCCCACGGCGCCGCCGAGATCGGCCCCACGCCCGTCCCGGCGGGCCCGGCCTCCGGGCGCAGCGGGTGGCTCGGCAGGAACGGCGCCAGGTGCTCGCGGACGCCGACCGGGCCGACGCCGGGCCCGCCGCCGCCGTGCGGGATGCAGAACGTCTTGTGCAGGTTGAGGTGCGAGACGTCCGAACCGAACTCGCCGGGGCGGGCGAGGCCGACGAGGGCGTTGAGATTGGCGCCGTCCACGTAGACCTGGCCGCCCGCCGCGTGCACGGCCTCGCACACCTGCGTGATCGACTCCTCGAACACGCCGTGCGTGGACGGGTAGGTCACCATGATCGCGGCGAGCCGGTCACCGTGCTTCTCGATCTTGGCGTGCAGGTCGTCCAGGGCCACGTTGCCGCCCTCGTCGCACTTGACGACGACGACGCGCATCCCGGCCATGACGGCGCTCGCGGCGTTGGTGCCGTGCGCGGACGACGGGATGAGGCAGACGTCGCGCCGCTCCTCCCCGCGCGAGGCGTGGTAGCCGCGGATGGCCAGCAGCCCGGCCAGCTCGCCCTGCGACCCGGCGTTCGGCTGCACCGACACCTTCGCGTACCCGGTGATCTCGGCGAGGTTCGCCTCCAGCTCGCCGATCAGCTCGACGTAGCCGGCGGCCTGGTCGAGCGGCGCGAACGGGTGGACGTTCGCGAACTCCGGCCAGGTGATCGGCTCCATCTCGGCGGTCGCGTTGAGCTTCATCGTGCAGGAGCCGAGCGGGATCATCGACCGGTCGAGGGCGATGTCCTTGTCCTGGAGGCGGCGCAGGTAGCGCAGCATCGCGGTCTCGGAGCGGTGCGCGTGGAACACGGGGTGGGTGAGGTAGGGGCTCTCCCGCCGCAGGTCGCCGGCGAGCACGTCGGCGGGCGCGTCGGCGGGCCCGGCGCCGTCCTCGCCGTCCCCGGTGGCGGGGTCCGCGTCGACGCCGAACGCCGCGAGGACCGCCGCGACGTGCTCGGGCAGCGTCGTCTCGTCGCAGGCGATCCCGACGCGGTCGGGTCCGTCGGGCCGCAGATTGACGCCGCGCTCGCGGGCGGCGGCGACGACCTCGGCGGCGCGGCCGGGGACGCGGGCCAGGACCGTGTCGAAGAACGACCCGTGCACGACCTCGACGCCGCCGCGGCGCAGCCCGGCGGCGATCTCGGCGGCGCGGAGGTGGGCCCGCTGCGCGATCGCGGCGAGGCCCTCGGGGCCGTGGTAGACGGCGTACATGCTCGCCATCACGGCGAGGAGGACCTGCGCGGTGCAGATGTTGCTGGTGGCCTTCTCCCGGCGGATGTGCTGCTCGCGGGTCTGCAGGGCGAGCCGGTAGGCGGGTGCCCCGTCGGCGTCGACGGAAACGCCGACGAGCCGTCCGGGCAGCTGCCGCCGCAGGTCGTCGCCGACCGCCATGTACCCGGCGTGCGGGCCGCCGAAGCCGTAGGGGACGCCGAACCGCTGCGCGGACCCGACCGCGATGTCGGCGCCCGACTCCCCCGGCGGGCGCAGCAGCGTCAGCGCGAGCAGGTCGGCGGCGACGACGACGCGCGCGTCCCGCTCGTGCGCCTGCGCGGACAGCGGCGCCAGGTCGCGGACGGCGCCGGACGCGCCCGGGTACTGCAGCAGGACGCCGAAGAAGTCGCCGTCCGGCAGCCCGCCGGACACGTCGGCGACCACGACCTCGATGCCGAGCGGGACGGCGCGGGTGCGGACGACCTCGATCGTCTGCGGGAGCGCGTCGGCGTCGACGAGGAACCGTCCGGGCTCCTTGCGCCGGGACGCGCGGTGCGCGAGCGCCATCGCCTCGGCCGCGGCCGTGCCCTCGTCGAGCATGGAGGCGTTCGCGACGGGCAGCCCGGTGAGGTCCGCGACGGCCGTCTGGAAGTTCAGCAGCGCCTCGAGGCGCCCCTGGGAGATCTCCGGCTGGTACGGGGTGTAGGCGGTGTACCAGCCGGGGTTCTCCAGGACGTTCCGCATGATCACGCCCGGAGTGATCGTCCCGTGGTAGCCGAGGCCGATCATGGAGGTGAGGACGGTGTTGCGGGCGGCGAGCTCGCGGAGCCGGTCGAGCGCGGCGGTCTCGCTCAGCGCGGGCGGCAGGTCGAGCGGCCGGCCGGTGCGGATCGCGGCGGGGACGGCGTCGTCGATCAGCGTCTCCGCGCCCGAGTGGCCGATCGCGGCGAGCATCCGGTCGCGGTCGGCCGGGGACGGGCCGATGTGCCGATCGGCGAAGGCGGCGCGGGGATGCTGCGGCGCGGCCACGGGGGCGAAGAACTGGGCGGTCATGGAGGAGCCTCCTGGCTGCTGCGGTCGCTCAGGGCCACCGCCGGCGCGGGCCGGCGGCCGGTCTCCCCCTCTGTCGTCGGCACCTGAGAGCTTCACCCGCGCACGGGATTTCCCCTTCGGTGAGGCGGCGTTCCCGATCGGCGGGGAACGACGCCTGCTTTCCAGAGGTGCCTCGCCCGAGCGGTCCTTTTGCCTGAGAGGTTCCGGGGAGGTTGCCCCTTCGGCGCCCCACGCCGGCTGCGTGGGGTCTCTCCCGCCCAGGGTCGACGGCATGTCCGGGACAAACCCTACCCAACCGCGGCCGCCCCGGTCGTCCCGGTCCCGTCATCAGGTGTTCACCGCCGTGACCTCGGCGGTGGCGTCGTACCCGCGAGTATCCAGGACAGTACGATATGACCGTCCCGCCGGGGACGCGACGGGACGGACGACGAGGGGCGAGGGTGAACGGAGCGACGGCCGGACGGGGGTCCGCCGCTCGACCGGGCACGGCCGGTTCTGGGACGCTGATCACCGGGACGCCGGTCACTGGAGCAGTGGCCGGCACGACGGACGGCCGGGGCGGCGACGGGTGACGCGCACGCACGACGAGGAGGCGGTGCGCCCGAAGCGGGGCGCCTCCGCGGGCGTGCCCGTCGACGAGCCCGCTCAGCCGGACCGCATCCGCCGCCCGTCCGACGCCATCCGGTTCGGCGTGTCGTGCGCCGGGCTGGCCGCGGTGATGCTGCTGGTGTCGTTCGCCCAGCAGACCACGCACGGCATCCAGACCGACATCGCCGAGGGCACCGCCCACGCACCCGAGCTGCTGCTCGCGCTGGCCACCCTGGCGTCGAGCTTCGGGGTGCTGGCCGTCCCCATCGCCTTCGCGATCGAGCGGCTGTTCCACAAGGACGGCATGCGGGTCGCGATCGCGCTGCTCGCCGCGATGATCGCGTTCGCCGTCACGATCACGCTGGACGACCTGGTGGTGCAGGCCGCGCCCGGCGGCGTCCTGGACTCGCTGATCTGGGGCGGCACCGACACCGCGCCGGTGCACACCGACATCGCGCCGGTGATCGCGTTCGTCAGCGTGGTCGGGATGGCCGGGCGGACCCGCTGGCAGGCGGCCACCTGGAGCATGATCGGGCTGGCGGCGCTCACCGGCCTGACCGCCGCGTACGCGTCGGTGTCGGCGCTCGCCGCGACGTACTTCCTGGGCCGGGCGATCGGGCACGGCACCCTGTACGCCGTCGGCACGCCGAACCCGCGCCCGACGGGCATGACCGTGGTGACGTCCCTGGAGCGCCTGGGGCTGTGCCCGCGGCGGGCCGCGCGGCTGGACGACCCCGAGGACGGCGGCGAGGAGGCGCGCCGCTACGGCGTGCTGCTGAACCCGTCGGTCACCGGAGAGGACCCGGTGCCGCCGGCGCCGGACGGCGCGCACGGCGCCTGGCACCTGGAGCTGCGGGTCCTGGACCGCGACCAGCAGACCGCCGGGCTGCCGTACCGGCTGTGGCGGATGCTGCGGCTGCGGCGGACCACGGCGGGACGGACGCTGCGGTCGCTGCGCCGCTCGCTGGAGCAGGAGACGCTCACCGCGTACGCCGCCGCGGCGGCGGGCGCGCGGACGCCCCGGCTGGTCGGGACGCTCGAGGTGGGAACGCAGGCGGCGCTGCTGGCCTACGAGCACGTGCCCGGGCGGCGGCTGCAGGACGTCCCCGACGAGGAGATCACCGACGCGCTGCTGACGGACGTGTGGCTGCAGTTCCGGCGGCTGCAGAAGGGACGGCTGGCGCACCGCCGGCTGGAGGAGGACGCCGTCTTGGTCGGCGACGACGGCGCGGCGCACCTCGTCGACCTGTGGTCCGGGGAGATCGCCGCCGGGGACCTGGCTCTGCGGCTGGACCTGGCGCAGCTGCTCACCACGCTGGCGCTGCGGGCCGGCCCGGAGCGGGCGGTGCGGACGGCCGTGCCGGTGCTGGGCGAGGAGTCCCTGGCGGCGGCGGTGCCGATGCTGCAGCGGGTCGCGCTGTCGCGCGGCACCCGGCAGGCGGTGCGGCGCGACCGGGAGCTGCTCACGCGGATCCGGGAGCAGATCGTCCGGCTGAAGCCCGAGTCGGAGGCCGCGCCGATCCGGCTGGAGCGGTTCCGGCCCCGGACGATCTTCAGCGTGGTGGCGCTGTCGATCGCCGCGTACATCGTCGTCCCGCAGATCGGCAGCATCGACCTCATGCAGCTGATCGCGAAGGCGACCTGGTGGTGGGCCGGGGTCGCGCTGGGCGCGGCGACGCTGACCTACCTCGCGGCGGCGCTCATGCTCATGGGTTTCGTGCCCGAGCGGCTGCCCCTGTGGCGGACGGTGCTGGTGCAGGTCGCGGCGTCGTTCGTCAAGCTGGTGGCGCCGGCGGCGGTGGGCGGCGTCGCGGTCAACACGCGGTACCTGCAGCGGTCGGGCGTCCGGCCGGGCCCGGCGGTGGCGAGCGTCGGGGCGTCCCAGCTGGTCGGGCTGGCGGTGCACGTCCTGCTGCTGGTGCTGTTCGGCTTCCTGACCGGTTCGACGAGCACCGCGACGAGGGATCTGGCGCCGTCCCGCACGGTCGTGATCGCGGTGCTGGCGCTGGGGCTGGTCGCGGGGCTCGCGCTGACGGTCCCGCGGGTGCGGCGGGTGGCGGCCGGCCGGCTGCGGAACATGTTCTCCGGCGTGGTGCCGCGGCTGGTGGACGTCCTGCAGTCGCCGCGGAAGCTGTTCACCGGGATCGGCGGCACCCTGCTGCTGACCGTGGGTTTCGTGCTGTGCCTGGACGCCTCGATCCGCGCGTTCGGCGGTTCGCTGCCGTGGACGGCCGTGGTCCTGGTGTTCCTGACGGCGAACGCGGTGGGGTCGGCGGTGCCGACGCCGGGCGGGCTCGGTGCGGTGGAGGGCGCGCTGACGCTGGCGCTGACGATCTCGGGGCTGCCGGCGGAGACGGCGGCGTCGGCGGTGCTGCTCTACCGGCTGCTGACGCTGTGGCTGCCGGTGCTGCCCGGCTGGGCCGCGTTCGCGTACCTGCAGCGCAAGGAGGCGCTCTAGCCGCGGGCCGGACGGGCGGTCGCCGTCCGGGCCGGCTAGCCGGTGCGGCGGGCGCGCCGCCGGTCGGCGAGTTCGTCATGGGGATGGTCGCCGCGGTCGTCCGCGGCGGCTCGTTCCGCGGGCAGTTCGGCGAGGCTCCCCTCGACCTCCTGCCACACCCGCCCCAGCGCGATGCCGAACACGCCCTGCCCGCCCTGCAGGAGGTCGACGACCTCGTCGGGCGAGGTGCACTCGTAGACGCTGACCCCGTCGCTCATGAGCGTGATCTGGGCGAGGTCCTGGACGCCGCGGTCGCGCAGGTGCGTCACCGCGGTGCGGATCTGCTGCAGCGAGACGCCCGTGTCCAGGAGCCGCTTCACGACCTTGAGGACCAGGATGTCGCGGAAGCTGTACAGTCGCTGGCTGCCCGATCCGTGCGCCGGGCGCACGCTGGGCTCGACGAGCTTGGTGCGGGCCCAGTAGTCCAGCTGCCGGTAAGTGATGCCCGCCGCCGAGCAGGCCGTGGGGCCGCGGTAGCCGACGTCCTCCGGCGGTGCCGACACCTGCGTGTCGAAGAGCAGGCCCTGCTCTCCGGCACGCCGGGACGCGACGTGCCTTTCGGGGGTGGCCTTGCCCTCGCCGCTGCTCACCGCCACGCGGACCTCCGGCTTCTATCATCCCGTGCCGGTTCGTCAAGGGGGTTTGACGAATTACACCACGGGTGTTCCACCAGCACGGTAGGTGCCGGTCAGGGTGTGGTCAACGTTCACCGTCGGCGCGTCGCATGCCCGGATGAACCGGCTTCACGTGGGCAAACCGCGCACCTTCGTCGCCACTGCGGTCCTACCCTTCCGGACGCCCCCCGGAAACCGCCACTTCCCGGGGTGATGCACGACCAATGGCGTCAGAGTCCGAATATACCCCCAGGAGTGACATACCCCACGGGCGCCCCCGTCCCAGGCGTACCTACCCCGCCCTCGCGCCGCAAACGACCGCGCGTTCCTCAAGATCGTTAAGGGTGTTCGTGAAGCCGGGGTCAGCGGCGGGCGCGGATCGGCCGGAACGAATCGGGCGGAACGAATCGGGCGGGGCGAGCGAGCCGGCGCGGCCGGGAGCCGGGTCAGCCGGCGCGGCCGAAGTCCTCGGGGGTGATGGTGTCGAGGAACTCGCGGAACTTCTCGACCTCGTCCTCCTGCTCGTCCGGGATGGCGACGCCGGCCTCCTCGAGGATGTCCTCGCTGGCGAAGATGGTGGCGCCGGTGCGCAGGGCGAGCGCGATCGAGTCGGACGGGCGCGCGCTGACCTCGACACCGTTGGAGAAGACCAGGTCGGCAAAAAAGATGCCCTCGCGGAGCGCGGTGATGTTCACGGTGCTCAGCTGGACGCTCAGCGCGTCGAGGACGTCGCGGAAGAGGTCGTGGGTGAGGGGGCGCGCGGGCAGCACGCCCTGCTGGGCGAACGCGATCGCCGTGGCCTCGACGGCCCCGATCCAGATGGGCAGGTACCGCTCGCCCTCCGTCTCCTTCAACAGGACGATCGGCTGATTGGAGGGCATCTCGACCCGGACGCCGACGACCTCCATCTGCTTCACTGCGGCTCCCTGCTCGTTCGCTGTCTCGATCATCCGCACGCGGCCGGACCGATGCCACCCGAGCCCGAAACCCGAGCCCTGTAGCCAACGTACACCCACGCTCGGACGGAACGCCGCGCCCTGGGGGCGGCAAAATCCTGCGGGGCGCGGGTGATCAGTGGTCGAGGCTTTCCCGGAGGCTCGCCGACAGCAGCGCGGCGTGCAGTTTCACCGACAGCGCGGCGATCTCGCGGGCGGTCTCGGCGGCCTGCTCGTGCGCGTCCGGACTCCGGCGGCGCAGCTGCGGCGCGACGGTCTGCTCGATGAGCCCGGCCTGGCGGTCGGCGGCGGCCTTGAGGGCGCGCAGGTGCCGCACCTCGAAGCCGTACTCGCCGAGCGCGGCGGCGGCGCGGGCGACGGTGAGGGACTCGGCCTCGTACCAGGCGCCGCGCCGGCGGACCAGACCGTACTCCTCCAGCCGGGCGAGGAGCTCTTCGTCGATCCCGGCACCGTCCAGGAGCTGGCGGCGGGTGAGCCGGACGGCGGCGTTCCCGGCGGTCGCGTCGGCGGCGACGAGGGTGCGGGGGCGGCCGTGGTCCGGTTCGGGACGGCGGGCGCCGAGCGGCGGGGCGGGCTCGCCGCGGTCGCGCGCCTCGAGGTGCTGCCGGATGGCGCGCAGCGGCATGTAGTGGTCGCGCTGCGCGGTGAGGACGAACCGGAGCCGTTCGACGTCGGCCCCTCCGAACTTGCGGTACCCGGAGGGGCTGCGCTGCGGTTCGATCAGGCCCTCGGACTCCAGGAACCGGATCTTGGAGATGGTGATGTCGGGGAACTCGGGCCGGAGCAGCCCGATGACGTCCCCGATCGTCATCAGGGACCTGGCCGGTTGCGCGTTCAGGGCCCCTCCCATCGTGGTCCCGTCGTGCCCGCGGCCGGTCCGCCGCGGGCTCCGGTGCCGGTCAGCCGTGCTGCGGGTTCGTGAGGAACACCAGCCGGAACTTCCCGACCTGGACCTCGTCGCCGCCCGCGAGGGCGGCGTGGTCGATCCGCTGGCGGTTGACGTAGGTGCCATTGAGGGCGCCGACGTCGCGGACGGAGAACTGCCCGCCCTGGCGGAGGAACTCGGCGTGCTTGCGGGACACGGTGACGTCGTCCAGGAAGATGTCGCTCTCGGGGTGCCGACCGCAGGAGGTCCGGTCCTGGTCGAGCAGGAACCGGCTGCCGGCGTTGGGACCGCGCTTGACCACGAGCAGCGCGGTGCCGGGGGGCAGCGCTTCCACGCCCATCTGGTCGGACGGGACGGCGGGTTCTTCGGCGCCCGTGTCGGAGTCCAGGGCCTCGATCCCGCCGATGGAGATCGTGGACGTGGATTCGCCGGGCGACTCCCGGGGCGGCGGCGCGTTCCGCGTCAGCGGGGTGCCGCAGTAGGAGCAGAAGCGGGCATCATCCGGGTTGGCGTGACCGCACTGCGTGCAGTAGACGCTCGGCATCGATCGGCTCGGCCTCCTACCATCGGCGTGCCGCTCGCCGCCCCGCTCGCCGCGGGAGCCGCGCGCGTCACGCGCATCCTTCAACCAACCCACGCCGGGGACCCGCCCCCGACCACGGTCCATCTCACCGCCCGCGCTCGCCACGGTCGCCGCAACCGACGGTCGCCGCAACTTACGCGGGTATGACCCGAGGGGTCAACCGGAGCCGGCGAGACCCCAAACTACCTTCGCCGATGATCGCAGGTCCATGCCGCCGCGCGGCACGCCTCCGGTCATGACGCACCGTCCGGGTCTCCGGTTCACCGCGTCCCCCGTTCTCCCCTCTGGACACGACCGTATCGCGCCGACGGCGGTTCTCGCGCCCCGGGTGATCAAGTTGTCGGGCGGCTCACGTCCGCGCCTCCGGCACCGGGGCTCCCGGTGGGCGATTCGACGGTCGGGACGGCGCCTCCGCCGATGTGTCCGCTCCCCTCCAGGGCGCGGCCGGCGCGGCCGGTGACCCGTTCCGGCCGCAGGCCAGGGGCCATGGGGCGCCCGGTAAGCGCGTTGGCCCGCACGATGGTCGCGGTTCCGGCGCGCCGAGTCCGCCGCCGGGTCCGCCGCCGAGGACGAGCCGGACCGGGTCTCCGCGCCCGGTCGCGGGCCGGCCTCCTCACACGGCCGTCCGGGGCACGGAGCGGTCGAGGCCGACGTGCAGGGCGAGCCCGGCGAGTACCGAGCCCATGACGTACCGCTGGGCGCGCTGCCAGCCGGGCCGCCGCGCGAGGAACGCCGCGAAGCTCCCGGCGCCGAGCATGATGAGGCCGTTGACGGTGATCGCGATGCTGATCTGGGTGAGCCCGAGGAGCAGGCTCTGCAGCGCGACGTGGCCGCGTTCGGGCTCGACGAACTGCGGCAGCAGCGACATGTACAGGATCGCGATCTTCGGGTTGAGCAGGTTCGTGACCAGGCCCATGGCGAACAGCCGGCGCGGCGGGTCGGCGGGCAGCTCGCGCGGCTCGAACGCCGTCCGGCCGCCCGGCCGGACCGCCTGCCACGCCAGGTACAGCAGGTAGAGCGCCCCGGCGATCTTCAGGGCCGTGTAGAGGGGCGGGACGAGCCCGAACACGGCGGTGATCCCGGCGGTGGCGGCGACGACGTAGGCGACGAAGCCGGTCGCGACGCCCGCGAGCGAGATCAGCCCGGCTCGGCGGCCCTGGGTGATCGACCGCGACACCAGGTAGATCATGTTGGGCCCCGGGGTGAGGACGAGCCCGAGGGAGACGAGGGCGATGGCGGCCACCGCGGTAGGCGAGATCAATCCGTGCTCCTGACTCGATCGTTTTGCACCGATCGTAAATCTCGGAGCAATCTGCCACAATATCGATATTGATCTCGGTGCAATATGGGCTGGGCGGTTCATGGACGATTACCGGCAGGTGGCCGACACGGTGGCGGCCGACATCGCGGCGGGACGGCTGCGCCCCGGCGACCGGCTGCCGCCGCAGCGCGCGTTCGCCCGGGCGCGCGGCATCGCGCCGTCGACCGCGAGCCGCGTGTACCGGGAGCTCGCGCTGCGCGGGCTGGTGGTCGGCGAGGTGGGGCGCGGCACGTTCGTCCGCGCGGCGCGCCGGGCGCCCGTCCCGGCACTGGCCGAACCGGCGGCGGCGCCGGCCGACCTCGAGGTCAACCATCCCGTGGCGCCGGGGCAGGAAGCGCTGATGGCCGCCGGCCTGGCGCGGGCGGCGGCGGACGGCGCGGCGCTGGCCCCGGCCGGCGTCACGGGCACCCCGGACGCCCGCGAGGCCGCGGCGGCGCTGCTGGCCGTGCCGGGCTGGACCCCCGCACCGGACGGCGTGCTGTTCGCCGCGGGCGGCCGCCAGGCGATCGCGGGGGCGGTGGCGGCGCTCGTCCCGCCGGGCGGCCGGCTGGCGGTGGAGGAGCTGACGTACCCGGTCCTCAAGGCGACCGCCGCGCGGCTCGGCGTAGCGCTCGTCCCGGTCGCGGCCGACGGGCACGGGCTGTGCCCGGACGCGCTCGCCGAGGCGCACCGCCGGACGCCGTTCGCGGCCGTCTACCTCCAGCCGGCCCTGCACAACCCGTGCGGGACGACGATGCCCGCGCGGCGCCGCGCCGAACTCGCGGACGTCCTCGAACGGACCGGCGCCCACGCGGTCGAGGACCGCGTCTGGTCGTTCCTCGACGTGGCCGGCCCGCCCCCGCTGGCATCGTTCGCGCCGGGCCGCACGATCGTCGTCGACGGCCTCGCCAAGCGGCTCGCGCCCGGCCTGGGCGTCGGGTTCGCCGTCGCGCCGCCGTCCCTGCGCGCACGCGCCGCCGCCGCGCTGCGCTCGGGCACGTGGGGCCCGGCCGGGTACGCGCTGGCGGCGTCGGCCGGCTGGATCGCCGACGGCACGGCCGCCGAGGTCGCCCGCGCGAAACGGGCGGACGCCGCGAAGCGGCAGCGGGTCGTGGCCGAGCGGCTGGCGGGGGCCGCGGTCCGCGCGGATCCGCGTTCGTACTTCTGCTGGTGGGAGCTGCCCGCGCCGTGGCGGGCGGAGACGTTCGTCGCGGCCGCGGGGCGGCGCGGGATCGCGGTGACGCCCGGGGCGGCGTTCGTGGCAGGGCCGGGGGCGGCGCCGCGCGCGGTCCGGCTGGCGCTGGCGTCCCCGCCTCTGGACGCGCTGGCGCGCGCGCTCGGCGTCCTCGCCGAGATCGCGGCGGGCGGACCGGACGACGCGCCGATCGACTGATCCTGCCGACCGACGAAGCCGACCTTTGGGGCCGACCTTTGGGGGCGGCGCGCGGTCAGGAACCCGCGCGTTCCACCACGACGGCCCACTCCTCCAGCAGGGCCTGGGCGGCGTCGGCGTCGGGCCCCTCAGCCCACAGGTGGGTGACGGGTTCGGACGGGTCGGGCAGGACGAGCGCCCAGCGGCCGTCGTCCTCGACGACCCGGACGCCGTCGGTGGTGTCGACCGTCCGGCTCCCGGCGCCCTCCACGACGTGCCGCATCACGCTGCCCTTGGCCGCCCAGGGCGTCGGGACGGACCGGCGCAGCAGGTGGGCGTCGGGGATGCGGCGGTCGATCCGGGAGAGCGTCAGCCGGGTGCGGGCGACGAGCCCGACGAGCCGGACGAACGCGGCGATGCCGTCCACGGTGCCGCTGAACTCCGGCATCAGGAACCCGCCGCGGCCGTCCCCCGCGAAGATCACGCCGGGGCGGGCGGCGGTCTTGGTGAGGACGTCCTGGGACGTGGAGGTCCATTCGACCTGCACGCCGTGGAAGCGGCACACCTGCTCGGCGACGCGGGTGGTGGTGACCGGCAGCGCGACCCGGCCGCCGCGCCGCTCGGCGGCCACCAGGTCGAGCATGACGAGCAGCGCGCGGTCGTCCCCGACCAGCTCCCCGTTCTCGTCGACCAGGGAGATCCGCTCCCCCACCGGGTCGAACCGGACACCGAACGCGGCCCGCGACGACGACACCAGCTCGCCCAGCCGCTCCAGGTCGCGCATCCGCTCGGCGAGGGTCTCGGTGGGGTTGGCCTCGTCCAGGCCGTGGTTGCGGGTGAGGACCTCCACGCCGATCTGCCCCAGCAGGGCGGGCAGGACGAGCGAGGACACGCCGCCCGCGCAGTCCAGGACGATCTTCAGCCCGGCCTCGCGGACACCGCTGATGTCGACGCGGCGCAGCAGCTCGCGGGTGTAGGTCTCGACCACCCGGGGCGGGTAGGTCAGCTCGGCGATCTCACCGGGGAACGCGCGCCGGTACTCCTGGCGTCCGAACACCCGCTCGAGCTTGCGCTGCGCGGCCTGGGACAGGTCGGCGCCGCCGGGGTCGAGGAAGAGGACGTCGACGCCCTGCGGGTCGCCGAGGGTGGTGCGGATGTAGATGCCGCCCGCCGACTCGGCCCGGCCGGTCTCGAACCGGGCGACGGTCAGCGGGGCGGCCTCCAGGTCCCGCACGTTGATCGCGCTCGACGTCAGCGCGCTGATCACCGCCCGTTTGAGGGTGCGGGCGGCACGGGACACGTCGCGTCCGGTGACGACCGTGGCGCCCTTCTTCAGCGTGGTGGCGTAGGCGCTGGCGAGCCGTACCGCGAGCTCCGGGGTGATCTCCACGTTGATCAGGCCGGACACGCCGCGCGGGCCGAACAGGTTGCGCTGGCCGCGCGACTCCCAGATGACGCTGGTGTTGACGACGGCCCCGGCCTCGATCGTCTTGAACGGGTACACCTTCACGCCGCTGGAGACGTACGCCTCGGCCTCGATGACGCACTCGTCCCCGACGACCGCGCCCTCCTCGACGCGGGCGCCCGCCATGATGTCGGTGTTCTTGCCGACCACGCAGCCGCGCAGATTGGTGGAGGGCGCGACGAACACGTTGTCGTGGACGACGGCGCGGTGCAGGAACGCGCCCTCCTTCACGACCACGTTGCTGCCGAGCACCGTGTACTCGCGCAGTTCGACGCCCGCCTCGACCTTCGCGTAGTCGCCGATGTAGAGGGGGCCCTTGAGGACGGCCTCGGTGTCGACCTCGGCGCCCTCGGCGACCCACACGCCCGGGGACATCTCGAACCCGCCGAGGTCGATGCCGACCTGGCCCGACAGCATGTCGGCCTGGGCCTTCAGGTAGCTCTCGTGGGTGCCGACGTCCTCCCAGTAGCAGTCGGCGACGTACCCGAACAGCGGCGCGCCCTCGGCGAGGAGCCGGGGGAACACGTCCCCGGACCAGTCGACCGGCTCCCCCGGTGCGACGTGATCGAGGACCTCCGGCTCCATGACGTAGATGCCGGTGTTGACGGTGTCGGAGAAGACCTGCCCCCATGTGGGCTTCTCCAGGAACCGCTGCACGCGGCCCGCGTCGTCCACGATGATGATCCCGAACTCCAGCGGGTTCGGGACCCGCTTCAGCCCGATGGTGACCAGTGCCCCGTTGCGCTCGTGGAAGCGCACCATGTCGGTGAGGTCGATGTCGGTCAGCGCGTCGCCGGAGATGACCAGGAACCGGTCGTCGCGCAGCGCCTCCTCGGCGTTCTTGACGCTGCCCGCGGTGCCGAGCGGGATCTCCTCGGTCGCGTAGCTCAGCGACATGCCGAGCTCCTCGCCGTCGCCGAAGTAGTTGCGGATGAGCGCGGCGAGGAACTGGACGGTGACGACGGTCTCGGTGAAGCCGTGCCGTTTCAGCAGGCGCAGCACGTGCTCCATGATGGGCCGGTTGACGAGCGGGAGCAGGGGCTTGGGCTGGTTGGCGGTCATCGGACGCAGTCGCGTCCCCTCGCCTCCCGCCATCACGACGGCCTTCATCGGGGGGTCTGCGCTCCCTTCTGGTCACCGGCCGGGGCGGCGTCCCCGGCGGGCGGGCCGGGACCCGCGCCGCGATTCGCCCGGGACAGTTGCCGCGTCTGGACCCAGTACAGGACCGCCGCCCACCAGTACAGGGCCGTCCCCCAGATCGCGAAGGACCATCCGATGATCTTCGCGGCGGTCGCCGCGCCGCCGTCGTGGTCGCCCAGCAGCAGCAGCGGGAAGGCGTACAGCAGGCAGAACGTCGCCGTCTTCCCGATGAAGTGGACCGGCAGCGTCCCGTTGTATCCGAGCCGCCGGACGAGCGGTGCGATCGGCACGATCGCGAGCTCGCGGGCGACCAGCAGCGCCACCAGCCACAGGGGGATGATCTCGCGGATGGTGAGCCCGACGAGGGTGGCGAGGATGTAGAGCCGGTCGGCGGCGGGGTCCAGGACCATGCCGAGCTTGCTCGTCTGGTCGAGCGCCCGCGCGAGCTTGCCGTCCAGCCAGTCCGACAGCCCGGCCGCGACCAGCAGGCCGAGCGCCCACCAGTCGGCCTCGACCAGGACGAGCCACAGGAACAGCGGGACGCCGACGAGCCGCGCCATGCTGAGCAGATTGGGCACCGTGAAGACCCGTTCGGCCGCCCCGGACGTCGTCTCCGTCTCCGTGCTCACCGACCCGCTCGCCTCCCCCATGCCCTTGATGTTGACCTTACAGGTCAACCTTGGAAAGACCCCGGCACGGATCATGTGAGCGCGGTTACGCTCCGCGGAGCGTCCGTCGAGGTCAGCGCGGGGTGACCGCGCGCCCGACGGGGAGGGTCGCGGTGACGGTGAACCCGCCGCCCGCGGCGGGGCCGGCGTCCAGCGTGCCGCCGATGCTGCGCGCCCGCTCGATCATGCCGAGCACGCCGAACCCGGCGGAGCCTCCCTCCGGGCGCGCGGCGGCCCCCGGCTGCCGGTGCGCCGGGCCCGCGGGCGCGCCCCGGCCGTCGTCGGCCACCCGCACGACCAGGGCACCGTCCGCGCGGGTCAGGCTCACGTCCGCGGTCGCCGCGCCCGCGTGTTTCACGACGTTGGTGAGCGCCTCCTGGACGATCCGGTAGGCGGCGACGCCCACCTCGGGCGGCGGCCGGTCCCCGTCCGGGCCCGCCGCCTCGTCCAGGAACGCGATCCGGATCCCGCTGCCGCGGGCGGCCGCCACCAGCTCCGCGATCCCGTCCAGGCCCGGCAGCGTCCCCTGCTCGGACACGTCCGTCCCCCGGAGCACCTGCAGGGTGCCGCGCAGCTCGGTGCGGGCGTCCCGGCACGTGGCGGCGATCGAGGCGAGCGCGTCGGCCAGCTCGGCGCGGTCCAGCGGCCGGTCGCCGCGGACGAGGTGGGCGGCGGCGCCCGCCTGGACGCCGATCACCGTGATGCTGTGCGCGAGCAGGTCGTGCAGGTCGCGGGCGATGCGCAGCCGCTCCTCGGCGACGCGCCGCCGCGCCTCCTCCTCGCGGGTCCGCTCGGCCCGCTCGGCGCGCTCGGTGATCGCGGCGAGCCGGACCCGGTGCGAGCGCCACACCTGCACCGCGATCACCACGGCGACCACGGCCTCGATCACCGCGATCTGCTCCCGCACGCCGCTGCCGCCGGCCCGCATCGCCATCCCGACCACGCAGACCAGCAGCAGGCCCGCGACCACGCCGAGCACGATCCGGACGCGGCGGCCGAGCACGGCGTAGGCGAACAGCGCGACCACTTCGGCGGGGACGAGCGCGTGGTGCTGGTACTGCAGCAGGTGGTACGGGAGGACCAGGACGACCAGGGCCGCGAGCCCGATCCCCGGGCGGAGCCGGATCAGCACCAGCGGGACGTGCGCGGCCGCGAGCAGCACGGCCCCCGGGACGTCGAGGGACCGCACGCCGGGCCAGAGCAGGGCGGCGGCGACCGCGGCCACCGCCAGCGGCAGGGTGAGGACCGCGTCGCGCACGACGGCCCGGCCGCCCGCGGGGGCCCCGTCGCCCGCGAGGCGCCTCGGGAAGTCGCCGAACCGGGAGTGCGTCACCACGGGACCATCTTCCCCGACGGCCCGCGGAACGCGCATCCGGCCCGTTCCGGACGCGGCGCACGGCACTGAAGGCGCACGGCAGGGAAGGCGCGCGGCGGCGGAAGTCGCGCGGCGCGCCGCATGGAAGTTCGCCGCCGCCGCGGGCGTTGGGCAAGCTGAGAGAGTTGTAGTCACGTCCTGTGCACGGCGATCGACTTTTAGAGTGAGAAGGCCGTTTCAGGCCGCGGCGTCCCGGCAATGGGGATCGCCGGAAGCATCCCGGTCGCCCGCCCGCGCACACGATCAATCGGTCGCCGAAAGGATCCAACACATGCCGCTGTCCCCCCGCCTGCCGGGCTCGCCGGACGTCCTGACCGCGCTCGAGGAGACCTACGACGGGGTCCTGCGGCGCGACCCCGGCGAGGCCGAGTTCCACCAGGCCGTCCACGAGGTGCTGGAGTCGCTGCCCGCCGTGCTGTCCGCGCGGCCCCGGCTGGCGGCGGCCCGGCTCGTCGAGCGCCTGATCGAGCCCGAGCGGCAGATCATGTTCCGGGTGCCGTGGCAGGACGACTCCGGCCGGGTGCACGTGAACCGCGGGTTCCGCGTGGAGTTCAACGGCGCGCTCGGACCGTACAAGGGCGGCCTGCGCTTCCACCCCACCGTGAACCTCGGGATCGTCAAGTTCCTCGGCTTCGAGCAGATCTTCAAGAACGCGCTCACCGGCCTCGGGATCGGCGGCGGCAAGGGCGGCAGCGACTTCGACCCGCACGGCCGGTCCGACGACGAGGTCATGCGGTTCTGCCAGTCGTTCATGACCGAGCTGTACCGGCACGTGGGCGAGCACACCGACGTCCCGGCGGGCGACATCGGCGTCGGCGGCCGCGAGATCGGGTACCTGTTCGGGCAGTACCGGCGGGTCACCAACCGCTGGGAGGCCGGCGTCCTCACCGGCAAGGGCCAGGGCTGGGGCGGCTCGGCGGGGCGCACCGAGGCCACCGGCTACGGCAGCGTGCTGTTCACCGCCGAGATGCTGAAGCGGCGCGGCGAGGACCTCGACGGGCAGCAGGTCGTCGTGTCCGGCTCCGGGAACGTCGCGATCTACTCGATCGAGAAGGCGCAGTCGCTCGGCGCGAACGTGATCACGGTCTCCGACTCGGGCGGCTACGTGGTGGACGAGAAGGGCATCGACCTCGACCTGCTCAAGCACGTGAAGGAGGTCGACCGGGGCCGCGTCTCCGACTACGCCGAGCTGCGCGGTGCCTCCGCCCGGTTCGTCCCTGCCGGGCGCGTCTGGGACGTGCCGGCCGACATCGCGCTGCCGTCGGCGACCCAGAACGAGCTGGACGCCGAGTCCGCGCGGATCCTCGTCCGCAACGGGGTCAAGGCGGTCTCGGAGGGCGCGAACATGCCGACGACGCCCGATGCCGTCCACATCCTCCAGGACGCCGGGGTGGCGTTCGGCCCCGGGAAGGCCGCCAACGCGGGGGGCGTCGCGGTCAGCGCGCTGGAGATGCGGCAGAACGCGGGCCGCGAGTCGTGGACGTTCGCGCAGGTCGAGAACGAGCTGGCGCGGATCATGCGCGACATCCACGACACCTGCTTCGAGACCGCCGACCGCTACGGCGCCCCCGGCGACTACGTCGTCGGCGCCAACATCGCCGGCTTCGAGCGGGTCGCCGACGCGATGCTCGTCCAGGGGCTGATCTGACGGCCGGTCCCGCGGCCGATCCGGCGGGTCCGCGCGTCTGAACCGGCGCGCGCGTCTACCTCACCGTCCCCGGTTGCGGCAACGGGGGCGGTGCGGGTTACCGTCGATCACGACCGACGCGGGGGCCCGGCGAACCGGGCTGAGATAGCGGCTGGAACGGCCGCTGACCGCATGAACCTGACCGGGTAATGCCGGCGTAGGGAGAGATCGAGTCGTGAACGATTCCCTGGTTCCAGCCGCCCGCAAGACGTACCTGCAGGGGTCGCGGCCCGACCTGCGCGTGCCGATGCGGGAGGTGCCGCTCACCAGCGGCGACGCCGTCGTCCTGTACGACACGTCCGGACCGTACACCGACCCCGCCCTCGAGACCGACGTCCGCCGGGGGCTGCCGCCGCTGCGCGACGCGTGGATCGCCGAGCGCGGCGACACCGGAGCCTACGACGGGCGCGCGGCGCGTCCCGAGGACGACGGGCGCCGATCCGGCGGCCCCGCGCGAACGGAAGCGCCACGGGAGGTGGCCGTGTTCCCCGCGCGGCGGCCGCGCCGGGCGTCCGGCGGGGCCGTCACCCAGCGCGCCTACGCGCGGCGCGGGGAGATCACCCCCGAGATGGAGTTCGTCGCCCTGCGCGAGGGGGTGGCGCCGGAGTTCGTCCGGGACGAGCTGGCGGCGGGACGCGCCGTGCTGCCCGCCAACGTCAACCACCCGGAGATCGAGCCGATGATCATCGGCCGGAACTTCCTCGTCAAGGTGAACGCGAACATCGGCAACTCGGCGGTGGCGTCCTCGATCGAGGACGAGGTGGAGAAGATGACGTGGGCGACCCGCTGGGGCGCCGACACGATCATGGACCTGTCGACGGGCCGCGACATCCACACCACGCGCGAGTGGATCCTGCGGAACTCGCCCGTCCCGGTGGGGACCGTCCCGCTGTACCAGGCCGTGGAGAAGGTCGGCGGCGACCCGGCGGCGCTGACCTGGGAGGTCTTCCGCGACACGGTGATCGAGCAGGCCGAGCAGGGCGTCGACTACATGACGATCCACGCGGGGGTGCTGCTGCGGTACGTCCCCATGACGGCGCGCCGCAAGACCGGCATCGTGTCCCGCGGCGGGTCGATCATGGCGGCCTGGTGCCTGGCGCACCACGAGGAGAACTTCCTCTACACGCACTTCCGGGAGCTGTGCGAGATCTTCGCCGCCTACGACGTCACGTGGTCGCTGGGCGACGGGCTGCGTCCCGGGTCGATCGCCGACGCCAACGACGAGGCGCAGTTCGCCGAGCTGCGCACCCAGGGCGAGCTGACCAAGATCGCCGCCGAGTACGACAACCAGGTGATGAACGAGGGTCCCGGGCACGTCCCGATGCACAAGATCAAGGAGAACGTCGATCTGCAGCAGGAGTGGTGCGACGGCGCCCCGTTCTACACGCTCGGGCCGCTGACCACCGACATCGCGCCCGGCTACGACCACATCACCTCGGCGATCGGCGCCGCGATGATCGGCTGGCACGGCACCGCGATGCTCTGCTACGTCACCCCGAAGGAGCATCTCGGATTGCCCGACCGCGACGACGTCAAGGCGGGCGTCATCGCCTACAAGATCGCCGCGCACGCGGCGGACGTCGCCAAGGGCCACCCGGGCGCGCAGGCGTGGGACGACGCGCTGTCGGACGCCCGGTTCGACTTCCGCTGGGAGGACCAGTTCAACCTGTCGCTGGACCCGGACACCGCGCGGGCCTTCCATGACGCGACGCTGCCGGCGGCCCCGGCGAAGACCGCGCACTTCTGCTCGATGTGCGGCCCGCACTTCTGCTCGATGAAGATCACCCGGGACGTCCGCCGGTACGCCGACGAGCACGGGCTGGACGGCACGGACGCGATCGCCGCCGGGATGCGGGAGAAGGCGGGCGAGTTCAAGGCCGCCGGGGGCCGCGTCTACCTGCCGGTGACACCGAACGGCTCCTGACCCGGTCCGCGGGCCGGCCGGGGACGCGGCGACCGCTCCCCGGCCGACCCGCGAGGGCCGTTCCCCGGCGGGCCGGCCCGCCGGACTGCTGACCTGCCGACCTTCTGAGCTGGGCGGACGCATGGTCCCGGTGAGGCGCGGATAGTATCGAAGGACCGTTCCAATTCACGGGAACGGCCGCACACCGCAGCCACGCCGAAGGGAGAACCGGCCCAGGTGACCAGCGACGGCACGTCCCGGCCCCGCCCCCGCGCGGAGCGCTCCGACGTGCGCCGCAACCGCGCGCGGCTGCTCGCCGCGGCCCGCGAGGTGTTCCAGCGGGAGGGCGCGGGCGCCTCGCTGGAGGCCGTCGCCCGGCGCGCCGAGGTCGGCATCGGAACCCTCTACCGGCACTTCCCCACCCGGCAGGACCTGCTCGAGGCGCTCCTCGCGAGCGCCTACGCCGAGCTGGCCGCGCGCGCCCGCGAGCTCGCGGACTCGCCCGCCCCCGGGGACGCGCTGCTCACCTGGCTGCGCGCGTTCATCGCGCAGGTCACGGTGTTCCGCGGGCTGGCCGCGTCGGCGGTGGTGTCGCTGCGGGACGAGCGGACGGCGCTGCAGGAGTCCTCCCGGGCGATGCGCGCGGCGGGGCAGCGGCTGTTCGCCCGCGCGCAGGAGGCGGGCGGCGTCGCGCCGGGCGCCGACTTCGCCGACGTGCTGCGGCTCGCGGGCGCCATCGCGACGGTCACCGAGCAGGAGCCCGCGGCGGCCGACCGGCTGCTGGCGCTCGCCGCCGGCGGCGTAGCCCCCGGCGCGCCCGGCGCGGACCGGGCCTAGACCGCCCCTAGACCGTGCCGTCCTCCCGCGGCGGCGGGAGGACGCGGCGCGGTCCCTGCGGCGCGCCCCGGTGCCGCCGCCACTCGCGCGGGTACCCGACCGAGACCTCGACGTGCGGGACGCCGTCCGCCCAGATCGTCCGGGGGATGTGCAGGTGCCCGTACACCACCGACACCGCCCCGAACCGGACGTGCCAGTCGGCGGTCCGCTCGCTGCCGCACCACTGGGCGAACTCGGGGTACCAGAGGACGCGGGTGGGCTCGCGGATCAGCGGCCAGTGGTTGACGAGGACGGTGCGGGCACCGGGCTCGAGCTCCGCCATCCGGCGCTCGGAGTAGGCGATGCGGGCGTCGCACCAGGCGTCCCGGGTCGGGTGGGGGTCGGGGTGAAGGTAGATCTCGTCGGTGCACACCACGCCCGCCTCGTGCGCGATCTCCAGCGCCTTCTCCTTGGTGGAGGCCCCCTCCGGCCGGAACGTGTAGTCGTACAGGACGAACAGCGGCGCGATGGTCACCGGCCCGCCGTCGCCCGTCCACACCGGGTAGGGGTCCTCGGGCGTCGCGACGCCGTGTTCCCGGCACATGTCCACCAGGCGCCGGTAGCGGGCCTCGCCGCGCAGCGGCACCGGGTCGTCCTTGATCGTCCAGAGTTCGTGGTTGCCGGGCGTCCAGATCACCTTCTCGAACCGCCCGGCCAGGGTCCGCAGCGTCCATTCGACGTCGTCGAAGCGTTCGGCGACGTCACCGGCGACGATCAGCCAGTCGCCGCCGGACACGGGCCGCAGCCCGTCCACGAACGCGCGGTTGTCGGGGAAACCCACGTGCAGATCGCTGATGGCGTAGAGACCGCTCATGCCCGTGATCGTAGGCGGCGCCGCGCGGGCGGCGCTCCCCTGCATCAGGCGTCACGGCCCCAGAAGTACGCCCCGGCGGCCATCGCCAGCACGCTCGCCCACCCGGCGACCGCGCGCACGGTGTTCCAGGCCGTCCAGCGGCCGGAGTGGTCCGACCAGACGCGTGCGGCCTCGGCGGGGTCGGCGGGGATCTCGACCTTGTCCAGCGCCTCGTTCATCGGGATGTTCACGGCGAAGCTCGGGAACAGCGCGCCGAGGACGTACACCGCGGCGGCGGCGAAGAAGAGGATCGCCGCGGCCTTCTGGTCGAGCGTCAGCAGCAGGATCGCGGCCAGGACGGCGATGACCGGCGTGAGCACGAACATGACGATGAACAGCGGGTTCTGGATCTTCTGGTTCATCCCCTGCATCGCGTCGATCGCCGAGGACGGCCGCGCGGCGTTCAGCCCCGGCATGACGCCGGTGGAGAAGCCGAAGAAGGTTCCGGCCATTCCCGCGGCCCCCACGATGGACACGGCGGCGCAGATGAGGGTGAGCAGGTTCTTCATGGTCGGACTCCGATCTGTCGGGCAGCGCGTGATCATTGCAGTTCGCGCCCGCCGGCCGGGCGCCGGGGCCCGGCCGGCGGGAGGGGTCAGGCGTTCCAGATGCCGCTGGCGGCGGTCTCGCGGGCGTAGTCGGCGAAGTCGCGGGGCTCGCGGCCGAGGGCGCGCCGCACGCCGTCGGCCGGCTCGGCGTTGCGGCCGTCCAGGACGGTGCCGAACAGGTACATCAGCAGGTCGGCGACGTCGCCGGGCACCCCCTGCGCCATGGCCGCCGCGGCGTAGTCCTCCAGGCCCACCCGCACGTAGGCGATCTCGCGTCCGGCGGCGCGGCCGATCTCGGCGACCGCCTCGGGGAAGGTCAGCGCGCGCGCTCCGGTCACCTCGTACACCTCGCCCGCGTGCCCGTCCGCGGTGAGCGCCGCGACCGCGACGTCGGCGATGTCGCCGGCGTCGGCGAACGGCTCGGGCACGTCGCCCGCCGGGAGGGCGACCTCGCCGGCGCGGACCGGGTCGAGGAGGTAGTCCTCGCTGAAGTTCTGCGCGAACCAGCTCGCCCGGACGACCGTCCACTCCAGCCCCGACTCGCGGACGACGTCCTCGCAGGCGACGGCTTCCTCCTCGCCGCGGCCCGACAGCAGCACCACGCGCCGCACGCCCGCGTCCCGGGCCGCGGCGGTGAACGCGCGGACGGCGTCCGGCGCGCCCGGGACGGCCAGGTCCGGGGCGAACGCGAGGTAGACGGCCTCGACGCCGCGGAGCACCCGCGGCCAGCCCGCCTCGTCCGTCCAGTCGAAGGCCGGGTCCGCGGAGCGGGAGCCCATCCGGACGGGCACGTCCAGCGCCTCCAGCCGCTCCACGACGCGCCGGCCGGTCTTGCCGGTGCCGCCCAGGACGAGCGTGAGTCCGTTCTCGATCGTCCGGGTGGCGTCCGGGGCGGGGTTCTGTTCCGTGTTCGTCATGTCCTCGAGTCAACCGGCGCACGTCCCCGGCCACCATCGTCGAGAAGCTCGCCCGCATTCGCGAGCGTCTACGCTGGCCGGGTGGACGCGCTCACCGACCTCCTCGACGGCCCCCGGGCCCGCGGCGCGTTCCTGCTGCGCGCCACCCTGAACCCGCCGTGGTCGATGCGCATCCAGGACGAGGCGCCGCTCACGGTGGTCGCGATGATCCGGGACGACGCGTGGGTACTGACCGGCGACGGCGACCCGCGGCCCGTCCGGGCCGGCGACGTGGCGCTGTTCAAGGGACCGGAGCCGTACACGGTGGCGGACGATCCGGCGACCGCGCCGCAGATCGTCGTCCATCCGGGCCAGCGGTGCACCACGCCGGACGGCACGAGCATGTCGGAGGCGATGGACCTCGGGGTGCGGGCCTGGGGCGACGATCCGGACGGATCGACCGTCATGCTGGTCGGCACCTACCAGATGCGCGGCGCCGTCACCCGCCGCCTCCTGGCCGCGCTGCCGCGGCTGGCGATCGTCCGCGGCGACACCTGGCGGTCGCCGCTGGTCGGCCTGCTCGGGGAGGAGATCGGCCGGGACGAGCCGGGGCAGGACGTCGTGCTCGACCGGCTGCTGGACCTGCTGCTCATCGCGGCGCTGCGCGCCTGGTTCGCGCGGGCCGGGGCGGAGCGGCCGGGCTGGTACCGCGCGCACGGCGACCCGGTGGTCGGCCCGGCCCTGCGGCTGCTGCACGACGAGCCCGCCCACCCCTGGACGGTCGCCGCCCTCGCGGCGCGCGTCGGGGTGTCCCGCGCGGCGCTCGCGCAGCGGTTCGGCCGGCTGCTCGGCGAGCCGCCGATGTCGTACCTGACGGGGCTGCGCCTCGCGCAGGCCGCCGACCTGCTGCGGGAGAGCGACGCCACGCTCGACGCGGTGGCGCGGCGCGTCGGCTACGGCACCGCCTTCGCGCTCAGCACCGCGTTCAAGCGGGAGCACGGCGTCAGCCCGCAGGACTACCGCGCGGGCGCCCCGTGACGCGGGCCCGGGCGCGGGCCGGGGCGGGCGGCTACCGGTCCGTGCGCAGGGTCGGCTCCGCCCGGACGACCGCGCTCTCCGCCATCTCGGGGACGAACGGGACCACGAACGCGTAGTCGGCCAGGACCGACTCGGGCACTTCGCCGGACTCCCCGAACGCGGCGATCTCGCCCCAGCACGGCGAGCCGAGCGATCCGCTGCGGTGCCGGACCGACAGCCCCGCGCACAGGTTCGCGAACCGCAGCCGCTCGACGAGCGGCAGCCCGGCGAGGGTGCCGAAGACGAACCCGGCCGCGAACACGTCCCCGGCGCCGGTGGCGTCCAGCGCCCGGACGGGCAGGGCCGGGGCCTCCGCCCGCTCCCCCGTCGTGCGGTCCAGCGCGATGGCGCCGTCCGCGCCGCACTTGACGACCACCACCGGCGCCCGCTCGGCCAGGGCCTCGGCGGCGGCGGGCGGGTCGCCGGTGCGGGTGTAGGCCATGGCCTCGGCGGCGTTCGGCATGAACACGTCGACGTGCGCGAGCCGGTCGAGCACCTCGGCCGACCAGGCGCCGGTGGGGTCCCAGCCGAGGTCGGCGAAGATCAGCGCGCCGCGCTCGCGCATCCCCGCCGCCCACGCCGGGACGGGCCGGTCGACGTCGACGAAGCAGGCGCGCGCCTCCGGGGGGACGCCGTCCGGCGGCTCCTCGGCCTGCGGCGGGACCGGCCGCGCGAACGTCACCATGCTGCGGTCGGAGTCGTAGGCCATCGACACCGTGACCGGCGTCGACCAGCCGGGGACGCGGCGGGAGGCGCGCAGGTCGACGCCCTCCTGCTCGGCGAGCGTCCGCCACAGGTAGGCGCCGAACATGTCGTCGCCGAACGGCGCGGCGAGACCGACCCGCAGGCCGAGCCGGCTCATCGCGACCGCGATGTTGGCGACGCCGCCGGGCGCCGAGCCGAGACCGTCGGTGACGATCTCGGTGCCGGGCGGCGGCAGGCCGGGCAGCCCGGTGAAGATCATGTCCATGAAGACGCGGCCGGACAGGAACACGTCCAGGCCGACGCCGGGCCCGCCGCCGTGCAGCCGCTCCCCCGCCGGTTCCCGCGCGTCGCACGGGTCGGCGAGGGACGGCTGCGGCGGCCGGCCCGGCGCGTCCGGCTCGGCTACCGGGCGGGTCACGAGGCCCTCCGGGGCGGGGCGGCGGCGCGGTCGCCGGCCCGCACGCCCCCCGCGATGCATGGTCCCCCCGTCATGAGCCCACGATATAGGCGGCGCCCGGCGGCCGACGCCCGATCAGCGGGGGACGAGTCAGCGCGGAACGAAGAGGCGGACGTCGTCCACCTTCGCGCGTCCCTCGTAGAAGTTCATGTGCGGATCGCCGATCATGAACCGGTCGGGGTAGGCGGACCCGGCGGGCCAGGTGCCGCGGTCGGTGAGCGTGCCGCCCGGACCCTCCCAGGTCCAGTCGGCGTCGAACCGCCCGTCGTACTCGCCGGGCTTCTGGTTGTAGTGCCAGATCGGCTCCCCGTCCTCGACGAACGCGCGCGTGTAGCGGAAGGTGGCCCGGCCGACGTGGGCGAAGACCCCCGACATCTCCATCGTGTACGCGCCGTCGCGCCGCTCGACCGCGAACGTGTAGGGCTCCTCGGGCAGCAGCTCGGGCCGCATGTCGACGGCCGAGACGATCGCGCCGCCCTTGGCGTACCCGCACTCGCTCTCCATCAGGTACTCGGTGCCGGGCATCGTGGCGTACCTGCGGTCGTCGGTCATGAACAGCGCGTTGACGCCGTTGCCCGTCCCCGCCGGGTAGGGCTCGTACTCGCCGGTCGCGGGGTTGCAGTACCGCAGGCCCGACCCCTCGTACTGGTACCGGTTGTAGCCGTCCATGGCGACCTTGCGGTGCGCGTGGATGAACACGTTGTTGTGCGGCGCGACCCGCTCGTAGTCCATGATCGACATGTAGTAGAAGCCGTTGGAGTCGGTGCGGACGTCCGCCCACTCGCATTCGGGCCGGGAGAAGTCCCCGCCGGACGCCCAGGGGAAGTTCGTCTTGCAGCCCTCGGGCGAGTAGCCGTTGATCCGGCCGTCCGGGTAGTCCCATACCCCGTTCCGCTCCCCGCCGAAGTCGAGGCCGCGCAGCGTCATCTCGACGCGGTACTCGGCGGGCAGGTCGCGGGTCGACCGGATCACGACGCCGGCCTGGTGGCTCGGCTCCTCCATCCGGGCGACGCCTTCCCTGGAGGTCAGGGTCGGCGGGGCGTCCGGACGGCCGTCGCCGTCGGCGTCGCGGGCGGCGAGTTCGGCGGTGAGCCAGCCGCGCTTCCCGAAGGTGAACGACTGCCGGTAGGTCTCCATCTTCGCGAGCTGCTCGCGGAACGCGGGGCCGCCGACGGTGTCGAAGTAGGCGCCGTCGTTGTCGTACATGTCGACGTTGTAGGGACTCGACGGTCCGTCGCCGTCCCGCACCCAGGGATGCCGCCTGCTGTCGATGTGCCGGTCGAACGACTCGTTCGCGACCAGCCGCCAGCCGTCCCGGCCCCAGGGCGGGCCGCCCGCCTGGGCCGGGGCGGCGCTCAGCGTCGCCGCCAGGACCAGGGGGGACGCCAGCGCGAGCGCTCCCCGCAGAACTCTTCTCATTTCGTCGCCTTCCTCGCCGCGCGCCGGGCGCGCGGCCCTCCGCGGTGTTCCGGTGATCGGGGCGACCGTAAGCCGGGGCCGGGACCGTCCGCCACGGCAAACATCGACAAAGTGGTATTGACCAGTTCGGGCGAAGGGACATAACGTGAGGCGACACGACAGGGACGGGACGGGAGGTCGCGGCGTTGGGTTCCGCCGGTGAGGCCCGGAGCGGGCACACGAAGCGGCAGGCCGCGCAGCGGCGGCTGCTGGAGATGCTGGACGGGCTCGACGTCGGCGAGGCGCTGCCGTCCGAGCGCCGGCTGGCCACCGAGCTGGGCGTGTCCCGCCCGACGTTGCGGCAGGCCATCGACGGGCTGGTCGCCGAGGGGCGGCTGGACCGCCGGCACGGCAGCGGCACGTACGTGGCCGAGCCGCGGATCGCCGTGCCGCTGACCATGAGCTCGTTCACCGAGGACATGATCCGGCGCGGGATGCGTCCGGGAGGCCGGGTGCTGTCGTTCCGCACGGAAGCCGCGGGGGCGCGGATCGGCCGCAGGCTGGCCCTGTCACCCGCCGAAGAGGTATTTACCATTCGACGGTTACGGCTCGCGGACGGCGCCACCATGGCCATCGAGACCCTGTACATGCCGCGGGGGCTGATGCCCGGCCTGCGCCGCCAGGACCTCGAGGGCGGGTCGTTCTACGAGCTGCTCCGCGCCGACGGCGTCGAGATCGCCTCGGGCACCGAGACGATCGAGCCGACGGTCACCACCGAGGAGGAGTCCGCCGAGCTGGGGGTGCCGGTGCACATGCCGGCGTTCCTGTTCGAGCGGATCACCCGCGACGCCGGCGGGAGGCCGCTGGAGTACGTCCGGTCGGTCTACCGCGGCGACCGCTACCGGCTGGAGCTCGACCTGCGGCCCCCGGCCCACTGACCGGCCACCACCCGTCCACCGCCCACGATGCGATCGACACACCAGGCCACCCACCAGGCCACCCACCGGCCCATCCACCCGCCACGACCGACCGGCGTCCCCCGGGTCCGCCCGGGACCGGCAACCCGCGCTGACGGGGGCGACAGCGCACTACACACCCCCGAGAAGTGAGGCGATCTCACCATGGACGTCATCAAGGACATCCTCACGTTCCTGGCCGACAACGTGTTCGGCCAGGTGCCCATCCTCATCGGGCTCATCACGCTCGCCGGGCTGATCCTGCAGCGCAAACGCTTCGAGGACGTGTTCGCCGGCGCGCTGCGCGCGGCCATCGGCGTGGTGATCCTCTTCATCGGCATCGAGATCTTCAGCGGCGGGCTCACCGGCTTCCAGACGGTGCTGGCGAGCGCGATGAACACCGACCCCCCGTCGTCGCAGAACACACTGGACGACTTCCTGGGGCGGCAGGGCGGCACGATCGCCCTGGTGATCACGGTGGCGTTCCTGCTGCACGTGCTGATCGTGCGGATCTTCCCGGCGGCCCGGTACCTCTACCTCACCGGCCACCTCATGTTCTGGATCAGCACGGTCACCGTGGCGTCGCTGGTCACGGTCGCGCCCGGCTCGAACCAGCTCACCCTCGTGCTCTGCGGCGCGGGGTTCGTCGCGGCGTACTGGACGCTCCAGCCGCTGTGGATGCGTCCCCTCATGCGCCGCGTCATGCCCGACGACCGGTTCGGGTTCGCGCACACCAGCTCGCTGTCCGCCCTGATCACCGGCTACGCCGCGCGCCCCCTCGGCACCCGCGAGAAGCACGACACCGAGAAGCTGAAGCTGCCGCGGCAGCTGTCGTTCTTCAAGGACGTCAACGTCAGCACCGCCCTGATCATCTGCGCCCTCATGCTGATCGGCGTGGCGCTCGCCGACGACGCGGCGCTGGACGAGGCGATGGGCGCGGTGGCCGCCACCACGACGGACGCCGAGGTGTCGCCCTGGGTGTGGGCGCTGCTGGTCGGCCTGCGGTTCGCGGGCGGCATCGCGATCCTGCTGTTCGGCGTCCGCATGTTCCTCGGCGAGATCGTCCCGGCGTTCAAGGGGTTCAGCGACCGGGTCATCCCGGGCACCCGGCCCGCGCTCGACGCGCCGACGGTCTTCCCCGTCGCGCCGACCGCGGTCATGCTCGGCTTCGTGTCGTCCACCGTGGTATTCCTGGCCTGCCTCGGGATCTTCGCCGCGGCAGGCTGGTTCACGCTGGTCCCGCCCATGATCATGCTGTTCTTCGTCGGCGGCGCGGCCGCGCTGTTCGGCAACGTGGTGGCCGGCTGGCGCGGCGCCGTCCTCGGCGGCGTGATCAGCGGCCTGATCCTGGCGATCGGGCAGGCCGTCACCTGGGGACTGTACGAGCGGACGGCGCCCGAGCTCGCCACCCTGGCCGACCCGGACTGGTACGCGATCGCGTGGCTGCTGAAGGCCGCCGACCCGGTCCTCGGCACCGGCAGCGTGTGGCTGGTGCCGGTCGTGGCGCTCGCCGCGACCGCCGTGACGCTGCTGCTCGTCCACCGCGGCGAGAAGCGCCGCGGGGAGGACGGCCCGGCGGAGGAGAAGGACGGCACCGTGGCGCCGGAGAAGGCGTGACGGGACCGGACCGACACGAGAAGGAGTGAGCGATATGGCACTGGACCGGCAACTGGAGATCCTCGCGGTGTGCGGGGTCGGGATGGGGTCCAGCCTGATGCTGAAGATGACGGCCGAGGACGCGCTGCGCTCGCTCGGCGTGGAGGCACGGGTGGAGAACACCGACGTGTCCACCGCACGCGGCATGACCCCCGACGTGGTCATCGGGCAGGGCATGCACACCGAGGAGATCGCCGACCTCGCCCCGGTCGTGATCACGATCAGCGACTTCCTGGACAAGGACGGCCTCGAGGCGCAGCTCCGGGACCGGCTCGGCGAGCAGGGGTGGCTGGCGTGACGGGCCCCGCGCCCGCGCCCGTCCCCGCGCCCGTCGTCGTCGCGACCGACGGGGCCGCCGCCGCCGGCTGGCGGGACGCCGTCCGCACGGCGGCGTCCGCGCTGGTCGAGGCGGGCGCCGCGGGCACGGGGTACCCGGACGCGTGCGTGCGGGTGGTCGAGCAGAACGGCCCGTACATCGTGCTGACGAAGGGCCTCGCGCTGGTGCACGCCCGCCCCGAGGAGGGCGGGCTGGCCGTCGGCGTCGGGGTGACCCGCCTCGCCGCGCCCGTGGAGTTCGGCCATCCCGACAACGATCCCGTGGACCTGCTGCTCGCGTTCTGCACACCCGACCCGGACGTGCACGTCGGCACGCTGTCGGGGCTGGCGCGCGCGCTGTCGGGCGGCCTGGCCGACCGGCTCCGCGCGGCGTCCGGCCCGGACGAGCTGGCGCGCACCCTCGAGGAGGCCGTTCCCGATGCCTGACCCGTCGGCGCGGACGTCCGCACCCGCGCACCTCCCCGGCGGAGGGCTCCCCGGCCGGGTGCGGACGCTGCTCGACGATCTGGACGGCGCCGGGGGCACCGCGATCGGGGAGGCCGCCCGGCTGCTGCTGGCGGCGATCGAGGCCGACGGGATCGTCCACGTCGCCGGGGCGGGGCACTCCCTGGCGATGGTGTGCGAGACGTTCTACCGGGCGGGCGGCCTCGCCGCCGTCCGCCCGGTCTTCGACCCGGCCGTGTTCCCGCTCGACGACGCGGTCCGCAGCACCCGCGTCGAGCGGGAGCACGGGGTGGGGCGGGCCGTGGTGAAGGAGGCCGCGCCCGCGCCGCCGGACATCGCGGTGGTGTTCTCCACCAGCGGCCGCAACCCGTACCCGGTCGAGGTCGCGCGGGAGTGCGCGGCGCGGGACGTCCCGGTGATCGCGGTCACCTCGGCGCGGGCGTCGCGCGGCGCGGCGGCGCGGACGGACACGACCCTCGCCGACCACGCGACGCTCGTCCTGGACACGCGCGTGCCGCCCGGCGACGTCCTGCACCCGGCGGAGCGGCCGCGGACGGCCGCGGTGTCGACGGTGCTGGCGGCGTACGCGTGGGCGCGCGTCCTGGCCGACCTGGACGATCTCGCGGCGGAGCGGGGCGTGGACCTGCCGCGCTGGACGAGCGCGAACGTGCCGGGCGGCGACGAGGTCAACGCCGCGCTGCTGGCCCGGTACCGGCACCGTGTCCCGGAGCTCACGGGCGGGGACTGAGCCCGCGGGCCGGGGATTGCGGCGGTCCGGAACGGCCGGGACGGTCGTCCCCCCGCGGGCTCCCGGGAACGCGTCCGCACCCGACGGCGTTTCTCATGTGGACCGGCTCGCGCCTATGGCATGATGCGGGCACATCGGACCAGACGAGGAGCGAGATGACGACCAGGCCGACCGAGGACGATCTTCACGCCGTGTTCACGCGGGCGGACCTCGGCGGCGACGACAAGCTCGATCTGATGGAGTTCACGCTCGTCCTGGAGCACCTCGGGCTCGCCTGGTCGCGGGCCGAGACACAGCACCGGTTCGAGCAGGCCGACACGAACTTCGACGGCTTCATCTCCTACCCTGAGCTGCTCGCCGTCCTGGAGGCGGAGGGCTGGACCGGGGGAGTCGCCCCCGGCGCCCGGTCCTGACCGCGCGACAGCACGCGAACGGGCCCGCCGGACTGCTTCCGGCGGGCCCGTTCCGCGTCTCCCGCTCCGCGTTCCCCGCCCGCGGCCCGGCGCGGGATCACACCGCCCGGCCGCGCAGTTCCCGGTAGCGGCGGACGAGCGCCGCCGTCGACGGGTCGGGCGCGCCCGCGGGCGGCTCGGCGGAGGTCAGCGCGGGCGCGAGGTCCCGCGCCATGACCTTGCCGAGCTCGACGCCCCACTGGTCGAAGGAGTCGATCCCCCAGATCGTGCCCTCGACGAACACCACGTGCTCGTACAGGGCGATCAGCTCGCCGAGGGTCTTGGGCGTCAGCTTCGGCACCAGGATCGTGCTGGTGGGGCGGTTCCCCGGCATCACCTTGTGCGGGACGATCGCGGCGGGCGTCCCCTCGGCGGCGATCTCCTCCGCCGTCTTGCCGAACGCGAGCGCGGACGTCTGGGCGAGCATGTTCGCGGTGAGCAGGTCGTGCATCCCCGCCCCGCCCTCGGCGGCGTGGTCCTCGAACGGCTCGGCGAAGCCGATGAAGTCGGCCGGCACCAGCCGGGTACCCTGGTGCAGCAGCTGGTAGAACGCGTGCTGCCCGTTCGTCCCGGGCTCGCCCCAGAAGATCGCGCCGGTCTGCGCGACGACCGGGGCGCCGTCGGCCCGCACCGACTTGCCGTTGGACTCCATCGTCAGCTGCTGCAGGTAGGCGGGGAACCTGGACAGCCGCTGGCTGTAGGGCAGGACCGCGCGGGTCTGGGCGCCGAAGAAGTCGGTGTACCAGACGCCCAGCAGGCCCATCAGCACGGGCATGTTCGCCTCGAGCGGCGCCGTGCGGAAGTGCTCGTCGATCTCCCGGAACCCGGCGAGCATCTCCCGGAACGCCTCGCTGCCGATCGCGATCATCAGCGACAGGCCGATCGCGGAGTCGAGCGAGTAGCGGCCGCCCACCCAGTCCCAGAAGCCGAACATGTTCGCGGTGTCGATGCCGAACCCGGCGACCTTCTCGGCGTTGGTGGAGACCGCGACGAAGTGCCGCGACACGGCCGCCTCGTCGCCGAGCCGCTCGACGAGCCAGCTCCGCGCGACCCTGGCGTTGGTGAGGGTCTCCAGCGTCCCGAACGTCTTGGAGCTGATCACGAACAGCGTCGTCGCGGGGTCGAGGTCCGCGAGGGCCGTGGTGATGTCCGCGGGGTCGATGTTCGACACGAACCTGCACGCGATGCCCGCGTCCACGTGGTCGCGGAGGGCCTCGTACGCCATCGCGGGCCCGAGGTCGGACCCGCCGATGCCGATGTTGACGACCGTCCGGATCGGCTCGCCGGTGAACCCCGTCCACTCCCCCGCGCGGACCCGGCCGGCGAACCCGGCCGCCTTCTCCAGCACGGCGTGCACGTCCCCCGCGACGTCCTGCCCGTCCACGGCCAGCTCGGCGCCGGGCGGCAGCCGCAGCGCGGTGTGCAGGACGGCCCGGTCCTCGCTGACGTTGATGTGCTCCCCCGCGAACATCGCGTCGATCCGCGCGCGCAGCCCGGCACGGTCGGCGAGGGCCGTCAGCAGCCCGATCGTCTCGGTGGTGACCCGGTGCTTGGAGTAGTCCAGGTGCAGGTCGCCCGCGGTCACCGTCATCCGGCCGGCGCGCCCCGGGTCGTCCGCGAACAGCTCGCGCAGGTGCCGCCCGGCCAGCGCGGCCTGATGCTCGGCCAGCGCCGACCACTCGGGCGCCTCGGTGATATCAGCCATTGCCTCTCTCATCTCCTCGGCGGGCCGGGCGCCGTACCCCCGGGCGCTCCCCCGTGCCCGACGCGATCATAGGGCGGCCGGCCCCCGCCGTTCGAAGGCCGTCCCCACCCGAACGGGGTTCCGCCCCGGATGCCCGTTTCGATCGCGGCGCGGATAGGGTCGCGCCATCCGGTCCGGCAGGAGGGTGCATCCGATGGGCGACCCGATGAGCGACGAGGTCCCGCTCGACATCACGCGGCTGTTCGACCTGACGGCGCTCGGCGAGGACTCCTTCCTCGCCACCGCGCCGTCGGTGGGGCGGCCGCGGCTGTTCGGCGGCCAGGTCGCCGGGCAGAGCCTGCGGGCCGCGTGCCTGACCGCCGGAGGGCGCCCGCCGCACTCCCTGCACGCCTACTTCATCCGTCCCGGGATGCCGGACGAGCCGCTGGCCCTCGACGTCGCCCGGACCCGGGACGGCCGCTCGTTCTCGACCCGGCACGTGACGGCGAGCCAGGGCGGCAAGCCGATCCTGGAGCTGATCGCGTCCTTCCACGAACCGGAGGACGGGTTCGACTGGCAGCCCGAGCCGCCGTCCGGGACGCCCGCCCCCGACACGCTGCCGCCCGCGAAGCTGCCCGCGTTCTTCAAGCATCCGGTCGGGTTCGACATCCGCGCGGTGAACCCGCCCGCCGCGGGCGGGTTCCGCATCCCGCACCCGTTCTGGATCCGCGCGTCCGGGGCCGTCGGGGACGATCCGTCCCTGCACGCCTGCCTCGTCGCGTACCTGACGGACATGGGGATGGTGAGCAGCGCCCGCGCCCCCGGCTCACCGCGCGAGCTCGTGACGGCCGTCACGCTCGACCACGCGGTGTGGTTCCACCGGCCGCCGCGGGTGGACCGGTGGCTGCTGTACTCGGCGGACCCGATGACGAACCACGGCGCCCGCGGGCTGGCGCGGGGGACGCTCCACACCGCGGACGGGACGCTCCTGGCGTCCATCGCCCAGGAGGCGCTGCTGCGCCCGGCACCCGGTTCCTGACGCACGGGCGGGCCGCGGCCCGGTGGTGCGTCCCGTCCCGGCGGCCCGGACCCCGGCGGCGGGCGATCTATCGCAGCCCCGCCGCGCACCGACGTGTGAGCTGGGGAAACGCTCGGGCACCGAGCCCGCCGCGTTAGGCTCGCCTCCGGCCGTCCGACCGGGCGGTGCGGTCGGCGAACGAAACGGAGACGGGGGTCCGGGTGGACGAGCGGGCGTTCTGGGTGGGCACGTACACGGGCGAAGCGGGCGGCGGCGCGGGCGTCTACCGGGTCCGGCGGCGGGACGACGGGACGCTCGGCGACGTGCGGCTCGCCGCCGCGGCCGTGTCGCCGTCCTACCTCGCCGTCCATCCGGGCGGCCGCGTGGTGTACGCGGTGCGGGAGGAGGACGCGGGCGGCGTCACGGCCTTCGAGGTCGCCGGGGAGGAGCTGCGCGAGATCGGGCGGCGCGACGCGGGGTCCCTGCCCTGCCACGTGTCGGTGACGCCCGGCGGCGGGGCGCTGCTGGTCGCCGACTACGGGTCGGGGACGGTCCGGGCCGTGCCGCTGGCGCCGGACGGCGGGTTCGCGGGCGAGCCCGCCGTGGCGGAGGGCCACGGCGGCGGCCCGGTCGCCGACCGGCAGGAGGGGCCGCACGCGCACATGGCCGTTTCCGCGCCGGACGGGCTGGTCCTGGCCGCCGACCTCGGCGCCGACCTGGTCCGCGCGTTCCGGCTCGCGGACGGCGGCCTCCACCTCGCCGGGGAGACGCCCCTCCCGGCCGGCCGCGGCCCCCGCCACCTCGCGTTCCACCCGAGCGGCCACGTCTACGCGATCACCGAGCTGGCCGGGACGGTGCTGGTGCTGCGCCCGATCGCCGGGGCGGGCGGCGGGTACGCCGCGCTCGAGGTCGTCGGCGAGTCGCCCGCGCTGGCCGACTCCGGCGGCCGCCTCGCGCAGTGCGCGGCGATCAAGCTCGGGGACGACGGCCGGTTCCTCTACACCTCCACGCGCGGCGCCGACGTGGTGACGGCGCACCGGGTCCTCGACGGCGGTGCCCGGCTCGAGCCCGTCGCGGACGTCCCGTCCGGCGGCGCGTGGCCCCGCGACCTGCACGTGGACGGCCCGTGGCTGCACGTCGCGAACGAGCGCAGCGACGAGATCACGACCTTCCGGATCGGCCCGGACGGCGTCCCCGTCCAGGCCGGGCCGTCCCTGGCCCTTCCCGCGCCGGTGTGCGTGGTGCCCGTCCTGTAGCGGTCCACGGTGGGCGGGCGCCCCGACCCGCGCCCGTCCGCGCGGCCGCCGGTTTTCCGGGTCCGCACCCGGGCACGTCCCCGAACGAATCACTACATTCAGGGAGTGTCCGGACATGACGACGATCGCCACGACCAATCCCGCCACGGGGAAGGTCGAGAAGACCTTCGACGCGGCCGCGGACGAGGAGATCGACCGGCGCATCGCGCTGGCGGCGCAGACCTTCGCGACCTACCGGAACACCGAGATCGCGCGGCGGGCCGAGTGGATGACCGCGGCCGCGGACATCCTCGACCGGGAGGCCGGGGAGATCGGCGCGCTGCTCACCACGGAGATGGGGAAGACCCTCGCGGCCGCCGAGGCCGAGGTCCGCAAGTGCGCGACGGCGTGCCGGTTCTACGCCGGGAACGCGGCGGACTTCCTCGCCGACCGCCGCCCGGCGGACCCCGGCGACGTGGGCGCGCGGGACGCCTACGTCCGCTACGAGCCGCTGGGGCCGGTGCTGGCGGTGATGCCGTGGAACTTCCCGCTCTGGCAGGTCGTCCGGTTCGCCGCGCCCGCGCTCATGGCGGGCAACGTCGGGCTGCTCAAGCACTCCTCGAACGTCCCGCAGACCGCGCTGTTCCTCGAGGACCTCTTCCGCCGCGCCGGATTCCCCGCCGGGGCCTTCCAGACGCTGCTGATCGGCTCGGCCAAGGTCGAGCGGGTGCTGCGCGACCCCCGGGTGAAGGCCGCCACGCTCACCGGCAGCGAGCCCGCCGGACGGTCGGTGGCCGCGATCGCCGGCGACGAGATCAAGCCGACCGTGCTGGAACTCGGCGGCAGCGACCCCTTCGTGGTCATGCCGTCCGCCGACATCGCGGCGGCCGCGCGCACGGCCGCCGACTCCCGGTGCCTCAACAACGGGCAGAGCTGCATCTCGGCGAAGCGCTTCATCGTCCACGAGGACTGCGCCGACGAGTTCGAGGAGCTGTTCGTCGCGGCGATGCGCGCCAAGCGGGTCGGCGACCCCATGGACGCCTCCACCGACATCGGCCCGCTGGTCAGCGAGGACGGCCGCGCCGACGTCGAGGAGCTGGTCGCGGACGCCGTCGGCAAGGGCGCGCGGGTCCTGTGCGGGGGCGAGCGCCCGGACCGTCCCGGCTGGTACTACCCGCCGACCGTGCTCACCGACCTCACCACCGAGATGCGCGTGTTCCAGGAGGAGGTCTTCGGGCCCGTCGCGTCGCTGTACCGGGTCCGCGACATCGGCGTGGCGATCGAGCTGGCGAACGCTACCGGCTTCGGGCTCGGCTCCAACGCGTGGACGCGCGACGCGGCCGAGCAGGACCGGTTCGTCCGGGAACTGGACGCCGGGCAGGTCTTCGTCAACGGGATGACGACCTCGTACCCGCAGCTGCCCTTCGGCGGCGTCAAGCGCTCCGGATACGGACGGGAACTGTCCGCCGAGGGCATGCACGAGTTCTGCAACGCCAAGACGATCTGGGCGGCCGCCTGACCCGTCACGCGTCCGGGTCATGCGTCCGGGTCATGCGTCCGGGTCATGCGTCCGGGTCATGCGTCCGGGTCGGTGTCGATCGCCTTCCGCCGGACGTCGGCGTGCGGCGAGCGGCGCAGATCGTCCAGGAGGGCCCGCCACTCGTCCGGCCATCCGGCCGTGCCGCCCGCCGTGCCGACGATCCGCACCGCCAGCAAGTGCGCCACGAGGTGCTCCCGACCGGCCAGGCGCCGGGCGGCCGGTAGCAGCCGGGGAGGCGACACGGCCGCCTGCCCGTACCCGCGGCCGACCACCGTCCGGACCCGCCAGTCCACCTCCGCGAGGACCACCGGCCGGTCCCGGAGGAGCCCGGCCAGGGCGTCGAGGGCGTCGGCGAGCTCGTTCGCCGCCGCCGTGCGGGCGTCGGCCAGCGGCGGAAGGTCGAACGTCAGCTCCACGACCTGCGGAAGGAGCAGCGGCCGGTCCCGCAGCAGCTCGATCGTCCGGCGCAGCAGCGCCGCGCGCCGTTCGCCGGGCGGCGTGCCCGCCCGCGAGCCGCCGACCGCCCCGACGAGGGCGAGCAGCCGACGCCGCCCGGGGCCGCCGGACTCGGCGGCGGGCAGCAGCCGGGCCAGGACGTCCAGGGTCTGCGCGCCGACCACCTCGGCGGCCACGAGGGGCCCGAGGATCCGCAGGTCGACGTCGCCGGCGGGGTCCGCGGCGTCGCCGACGGTCGCGAGGAGATCATCGAACCCGCCCGTGTAGTCCCACGCCCACGCCTGGAACGCGCGACTCCCGCGGAACCGGACGCCGGGGCCGTCCGCGGCGGCGAGCAGCAGCCGGACGAGCGCGGCGTACCGGGGCCGGTCGGCGGGCGCGTACTCCTGCGGCTGCGCCTGGAAGAGGGTGCGCAGCAGCGGTTCGGACGCGTACGGACCGGCGGCCCCCTCGAGGGCGGCGAACGCGCGGGGGTCGCCCGGGATCCGGCGCAGGGCCGCGGCGACGGCGGCGCGCACGTCCCGGTGCAGTCCCGGGTCGCGCCACGCGCCGAGCAGGGCGTCGGCCGCGCCCGGCGGCCGCAGCCGCTCCAGCAGCCGGGCGGCCTGCTTGCGCATCGTCACCCGGGCGTCCGGGCCGGTCAGCGTCCCCGCCAGGACGGGCCCGAGGGCCGACGGCGGCACCGCCGCGCAGCATCCGGCGGCGGCCGCGACCGCGTACGGGGAGCCGGTCGCGCGCGCGTGCCCGAGCAGGAGGCCGAGCGCCTCGGCCGGACGGTCCGTCCCCGCCATCGCCTCCATCGCGGCCTCGGCCAGGACGGCGTCGTCCCCGCCGGCCCACACGGTGAGGTCGCCGAGGGCCCCCGGAAGGCGCCCGAGGGACGCGACGGCCGCGACCCGCGCGTCCGCGGGCAGCCCGCCGTCGCCCGCCACGCCGTGCAGCGCCTCCCGCACCCGCCCGGCCTGCGCGGGCGTCCAGCGGCCGGGGTCCTGCGGCAGCACGACGGGCGCCCGGTCCCGGCGGTGGGCGCCGCCCGGCGGGTCGAGCAGGCCCGGCAGGTCGAGGAGGTCGGTGCGGCGGCTCGCGACGACGCGCCAGACCTCGGGCAGGCCAATCGCCTCCGGGTCGGCGGCGATGAGCTCCACGGCCCGTTCCGTCCGGCGGGCCGGGTCCTCGAGCCAGGCCGCGGCGGCGTCCGCGGCGCGGTCGCCGGAGCGGTCGAGGGCCCCGGCGCGCACGTCGTCTTGGAGCTCCGCCAGGCCGAACGCCCGGCGGCCCAGGGACCACGCCAGCTCGATCGCGAGGCCCGGATCGCGCCGCTCGCGGGCGGCCCGCAACCGCGGGCGCAGGACGTCCAGCAGGTCGTATTCGGCCCCGCGCGGCAGGACGAGGTCGAGGTAGTGGCCGGGGTCCTCGAGCTGCTCGGTGCCGCACCGCGCCACCAGCCGGTCGTACACCCCGAACGCCCACGGCCGTAGATCCGGGGCGTGGGAGAGGGCGCGGTCGGCGAGGTCGCGCAGGGCCCGCCGCGTCCGGGGCGAGGAGTCGCGGGACTCCACGGCCGCGACCGCGAGCCCGTCGAGCGGCCCGGCGAGCGCGCCGTCCAGGAGCGCCACCGGGACGGACGCGATCGACTCGATCAGCGCGCACCTCATCGGGTCGCGCTCGTTGCGGGTGCGTCCCGCCAGCTCGCGCACGACGCCGCGCAGTATCGCGGGGTCGCCGGTGCGGGAGGCCGCCCGGACCAGGAGGTCCCGGGCGAGGCCGCGCCGCCTGGGGTCCCCGGTGAGGGCCGCCTCGCGGAGCGGCCCGCTCGCCTCGGCGTACGGGAGGTGGGCCGTGAGCTTCAGCGGGATCTCGGGGTCGTCGAGCTGGCTGCGGGCCGAGTGCCACACCGACCCGTACCAGTCAAGCATCCGCCGCGCCTCGGCGGCCGCCAGGTCCGGCGGCAGCAGCGGCAGCAGCCAGAACGTCTGGAGGCCCTGGAACGGGCCCCCGCGCCGATCCACGACCGCGTCGAACGCCTCCGCGCGGCGGCCCGGCGGAAGGTGCGGCAGGATTCGGGCGAGCCCGGGGGCTTCGTCCGGCAGGAACTCCCGCAAGTCCCGCGCGGACAGGAGGCGAAGGTGCTCGTTGCGGGAGAACAGCCCCCGGCGCCGACCGCCGACCGCCACCCGGGCGGCCCGCGTGAGGTCGACGGCGAACAGCCGCCGCGCGACGGGTATCGGGAGCCGGCGCCACAGGCTCTCGGCGACGTCCTCCCGTTCGAGCAGTTCCAGCAGCCCCGCCGGATCGCGGCGCGCCAGTGCCGAGACGCCGGGCGTGCGGCGCCGCAGCCAGCCCCATCCGGTTCCCCGCTCGTGCGCCAGCGCCAGGAACGGCCCCGGATGGCGTTCGGCGAGGGCGCGCCAGGCGGTGACGGCGTGGTCGAGGTCGGGCAGCCACCGGGCGACCGCCTCGCCCGAGCAGGCGGGCAGCAGGGCGGCGGCCTCGCGATCGCCCCAGCGGGCCCGGACGTCCGGCAGGAGCCGGTCGGCGAGCGCGGGGCGGCCGGCGTGGCGGAGCGTCCGGTAGAACGCCCGCCGCAGGTCCGCCGGGGCGTCGTCGAGGACGGCCGCCGCCGCGGCGTCGGAGACGGGGAGCGTCCGGACGGCCCGCAGCGCGGCCCGCCGCAGTTCCAGGTCGGCGCCCGCGAGGACGCGTTCGACGAACGGCAGGTCGCGGGCGGACATCGCCATGTGCAGGGCGGTGCGCCGCTCGTACCGTCCGCGTGCGGACAGTGCTTCGAGGATCTCGCTCAGCGCGGGAGTCCCGGCGAGGCGCCGGGCGTGCAGGGCCAGGGCGCGCATGCGCTCCGGGTACGGGAGGGGTTCGACGCGCGCGAGAAGCTCGGCGGTGCGTCCTGCGGCCGGTTCCGTGACCGGCTCGGCGGGGCTCAACGGCCCGGGCGGAGACCGCCCTTCCTGATCGTCATGGGACCGATCATGGACGATGCGGCGCGCGTCCGGCAAGTCCGGGGCGCTGACACAATCATGACCATGACATATGTGGCCGCCGACGACCGATACGAGCAGATCCCCTACCGGCGCTGCGGCCGGAGCGGGCTGCGGCTCCCGGCGATCTCCCTCGGACTGTGGCACAACTTCGGGGACGATCGTCCGCTGGACGTGCAGCGGGCGATCCTGCGCCGCGCGTTCGACCTCGGGGTGACGCACTTCGACCTGGCGAACAACTACGGGCCGCCCTACGGCTCCGCGGAGACCAACTTCGGCCGGATCCTGCGCGAGGACCTCGCCCCGTACCGCGACGAGATGATCATCTCGACGAAGGCCGGGTACGACATGTGGCCCGGCCCGTACGGCGAGTGGGGGTCGCGCAAGTACCTGCTCGCCAGCCTCGACCAGTCGCTGCGCCGGATGGGCGTGGACTACGTCGACATCTTCTACAGCCACCGGTTCGACCCCGAGACGCCGCTCGAGGAGACGATGGGCGCGCTGGACCGGGCCGTCCGGTCGGGGAAGGCGCTGTACGCGGGCATCTCGTCGTACTCGCCGGAGCGGACGGCGCAGGCCGCGGCGATCCTGCGGGAGATGGGCACGCCGCTGCTGATCCACCAGCCCTCGTACTCGATGCTGAACCGGTGGATCGAGGGCGGCCTGCTCGACGTCCTGGCGGCGGAGGGCGCCGGCTGCATCGCGTTCTCGCCGCTGGCACAGGGGATGCTGACCGGCAAGTACCTGGACGGCGTCCCCGCGGGATCGCGGGCGAGCAAGGGCACGTCGTTCTCGGCGGACCTGCTGACCGAGGAGAACCTGCGGCACGTCCGGACGCTGCACGAGATCGCCGCCGGGCGGGGGCAGACCCTCGCGCAGATGGCCCTCGCCTGGTCGCTGCGGGACGGGCGGGTCACCTCGGCGCTGATCGGCGCGAGCGGCGTCGCCCAGCTCGAGGAGAACCTCGCCGCCCTGGACCGGCTGGACTTCACCGCCGACGAGCTGGCGGCCATCGACCGGGACGCGGTGGACGCGGGCATCAACATCTGGGCGGCGTCCAGCTCGGGGTGACCCGCCCCGGACGACCGGTTTCCGAGGGCGGCGGGCGCACGATTTGTCCCGTTCCAGGCGGGCACGGGGTCGGCATGAAGGAGATGACTCTGCGCAGCCGCGCCTTCGACGATCACACGATCATCCCGTCGGACTACTCGCACGACGGCGGTGACCTGTCCCCGCCGCTGGAGTGGTCCGAGGCTCCGGAGGAGGTGGTGGAGCTCACGCTGGCGTGCGAGGACCCGGACGCGCCCTCCGGCACCTTCGCGCACTGGCTCGTGGCGGGGATCGACCCGGTGACGACCGGGCTGGACCCGGGCGAGCGGCCGACGGGCGCGATCCTCGGCCGCAACGACTACGGCGCCGAGGGGTACGGCGGACCCAAGCCGCCCGCGGGGGACGACCCGCACCGGTACTTCTTCCGGCTGTACGGGCTGGCGGAGCCGACCGGGCTCGGCACCGGTTTCACGGCGGAGGACCTGCGCGACGCGATGCAGGACAAGATCGTGGCGTCGGGGACGCTCGTCGGCACGTTCGCGCGGTAGCCGTGGACGGCACGGACGGCACGGGCGGCACGGGCGGCACGGGCGGGGCCGGGACGGGCGGGACCGGGCCGCGCCGTCCGGGGCACCGCGGCCGGCGTCCCGGCACCGAGCCGCTCACCGCGCGCAGCCCGCTGCGGCTGCGGGCGGTGCTGTCGGTGATCGCGCTGGTCGCGGCGGCGGCCGCCGCGATCGGCTTCGCCGTGAACGCCGCGGGCGGCGGAGACGACGGATCCTGGGCGGCGGCGGGGCTGTGCGCGGCCGTCGCCGTCGTCGCCGCGATCGACCTGGTCGTCATCGCGCGCCGCGCCCGCCCCTGAGCGAGCCCGCCGGACGGACGGCCGGTGCCGGCGGACCGCGAGGGCGGCCGGCGCCGCGTCACCGCCGGCGGGAGACCGCTCGCGGCGGCGTCGTCCCAGGCCCGGACGTGCTCCAGCGCGGCCGCCGTGATGGTCGACACTCTCGGCGCGGCACCCCTTCGGCGCGGCTCGCGTTTAGGGTCCCGCTCCCCGGCAATGCCCGATATCACCCATAACAGCTTCATCACCCATACGGCTTCCGTCCCTTGATCGATGTCTATGACGCAGGCATCGCCCGTCCCACACCGACCGTGCGCCGAACGGGGTCCCTGCCATGCGTCTGCCCGGTACCGACGCGATCTTTCACGACCCGTACGCGATCACCGTGGCGTGCTCGCTCGGGGTCGGCGAGCCGGGGCGTCGCGCTTCGCGGGCGCCGACCGGACCGGCGCCCGCCGCTCGTGGACGCGGGCCGCCGCGGACGCCGCCGGAGGCCCGCACGGTCCGGGCGCGCGGCGGCGAAGCCGTCCCGCCGCCCCTGCCGGAAGGGCGCTCCGCTTCGCGCCCGCTGCCGACGACGAAGGGAGATGGATCATGAACGTCCTCATCACCGGCGGCGCGTCGGGACTCGGTGCGGCCGTCGCGCGGCGGGTCGCCGACGACGGCGGAAAACCGCTGATCCTGGACCTGCACCCGCCGAAGGACGACTTTCCCAGCATGCAGGCCGACCTGGCCGACCGGCACTGCGCCGAGCGGGCCGTGCACGGCCTGGCCCGCGCCAACGGCGGCCTGCACGCGGTCGTCACCGCCGCGGGCATCGACGCCTGCGGCCCGCTGAACGACGTGCCCGCCGAGGACTGGGAGCGGGTGCTGCAGGTGAACCTGCTGGGCACCGCCGCGGTGATCCGCGCCGCGATCCCCTACCTGGAGAACGAACCGAAGGGACGGGTTGTAACGGTCGCATCCACGCTCGGGTTCCGGGCGTTCCCCGATGCCACCGCGTACTGCGCGGCCAGCTTCGGGATCGTCGGGCTCACCCGCGCGCTGGCGGCGGAGCTGGCCGGGCGGGTCGGCGTCACGATGATCGTCCCCGGCGGCATGGACACCGCGTTCTTCGACGGCCGCGACCCGCGGTACCGGCCGGGGCCGGACGCCAAGCTGAACCGGCCCGAGAACGTCGCGTCGACCGTGGCGTTCGCCCTGTCCCAGCCAGCGGACTGCGAGGTGCGGGAGCTGGTCGTCGCGGTCTGCGAGGATCCTTCGTGGCCGTGATGCCCGGGCCCGGCGATCGGACGGCCGCGGCGGGGAGCGCTCCCCGCCGCGGCCGTCCGATCGCTCGTCCGCCGGTCAGCCGGTCAGCCGGTCAGCCGGAGTGGCCCGCGGTCATCAGCTCCCTGATGTCGGCGGGAAGCGCGTCCCCGACCTTCCGCATGGTGCCTCCCTCGGTGGCGTCGTCGGTGACCTCCAGCACCACCCGCGCCAGGTAGGCGGCGCGCGGGTCATCGGTGCCGGCGCGGGCGGCGATCCGCTCGACGAAGTCGTGCCGGTCGAACCGCTCGCCGCTGCCTCCGCCGCCGTAGACCTCGGTCCGGCGCAGGTGCTCGCCGATCTCGTGTGGCAGTTGCGCGGCCAGGTTGTCGGCGAGGCCCTCCGGGACCCGCTCGCCGAGCGTCTCCAGGACCGCGCGCGTCGCCCGCTCCGCTTGGCTCCAGCCGGAGAGGCGGGCGCGGTCCTGCACCTGGCCGATGAACTCCTCGTGCCGCATGGCGTGCGCTCCTTCCTGTCCTGCCTGCAGTGATGTGCCTGAAATGCAGGAAATTCCCGTTATGCCGGGCCGTTAACGTGCACTGGGCACGCCGGGCGGTGCGCCGAGTGCGGGTGGCGCCACGGTGACGGTCGAGCACCCGCCGGTTTACCGGGTCCGGCGCGTGGGCAGAGTCAGTTCGCGGCCCAGTCGCGACCTCGGAGCCATGTGCTCGGAGCCGCGAACCTGGGCCGCACCACATTCCCCCGGTTCCCGCCCCTCGCGGAACTATGCCGGGCAGTCCGTGACGGCCCGGCATAGTTCCGCCCGCGCATCACCCGCCGCCCGGTCCCGCAGCCCCACGGCCGCGCCTGTCACGCCCCGGTTCCGTCACCGCCTCGTGCGCCGGGGCCCCTGCTCCCCGCAGTCCCGGGACGATTCCGGCCCCGCACCGTCCGCACCGCCACGTCCAGTGTGGGCCGACGACGGTCGGGTAGAGGGGGAGAGCACTTCACCCCCGCTCACCGCCCCCACGCGCGAAGGAGGCACGCCCGATGTCGTCGGCGTCGCCCAGCGTCCGTCCATCCGAGCAGGTCAAGGAGAACACCACGGCCTCAGCCCTCCCGAACCGGTCCTCCGCTCCCGATCGCCCCGCCCCGCAGGCCCGGCACGCCGGCACGCCCCGGCGGGCACCGGCCGAGGACCCCACCGCCCACGACGAGACCCCCGCACGGCAGCACACCCCCGCGGGACCCGCCCCCTCCCCTCGGCCGGGCGCGTCCGGACGGCCCGGTGGATCCGGTCGTCTCGACGACGGGCAGGCCGAGCTCCTGCTCGCCGAGATGAACCGGCTGCCCGAGGACGATCCGCGCCGCGAGCGGCTGCGCGCCCGGATCGTCGACCTGCACGCCTCGCTCGTCCGCGGCGTGGCCCGCCGGTACGCGAACCGCGGCGAGCCCATGGACGACCTGCTCCAGGTCGCCTACCTGGGCCTCGTGAAGGCCATCAACCGGTTCGACCCCGACGTCGGCGACCGGTTCGTCACCTACGCCTACCCCGTGGTCACCGGGGAGGTGAAACGGCACTTCCGGGACAAGACCTGGGGGCTGCGGGTGTCGCGCCGCATCCAGGAGCTGCGGCCCGTGCTGCAGCGCACCGTCCAGGAGTTCACCCGCGAGAACGGCCGCTCCCCCACGACCGGGGAGATCGCCGGGCTCATGGAGATCACCGAGGAGGAGACCGTCGAAGTCCTGGTCGCCTGCGACGCCTACCGCCCGCTGTCGCTGGAGGCACCGGCCGACGGCGGGCAGAGCGGCGACACCGGCGGCACGGTCGGCGAGTACCTCGGCTCGGAGGACCCCGCGCTGGACGCCTTCATCGACGGCCACGCGCTCGGGCCGCTCATCGACGGGCTGCCCGAGCGGGAGCGTACGATCCTGCTGCTCCGCTTCTTCGGCAACAAGACCCAGACCCAGATCGCCGAGCACGTCGGCCTGTCGCAGATGCACGTCTCGCGGCTGCTCCGCGGCAGCCTGGAGAAGCTCCGCGCCGGGCTGCTCACCGAAGGGTGAGCGGCCCGGCGGCGTCCGGCGGTATCAGGTCCCGGCCGTATCAGGTCCCGGCGGGCTCGGGCAGCGCGCAACTCCCGCCGACCACGACGTCGCTCCCCGCCCCGAGGCATCGGGCGAGCGGGTACGTCTGCTGCCCGTAGGAGATTCCGGGCCGCACGGTGACCTGGCCGCCGCGGGCCACCTCGCAGGGGTTGTTCAGGGTGCAGCGCTCGCCGTCCTCGTTCCCGGTGTTGTTGACGGCGACGACCCGGCCGGTCGACGCGTCGATCACCGGAGAACCGGACGTGCCGGCGATGGTGCGGCAGCCGGAGCCGTAGCGGACCGAGTCCTTCCAGGTCCACTCCGCCTCGCGGAGCCGGTGCACCGTCCCGTCGATCCGGCACGCGTAGATCCTGCGCCAGTAGCCGGAGACGATCCGGATCTTCGTGCCGTCCTGCGGACGCACCGCCGACATCTGGAGGGCGGGAACCCCGTACCGCCGCTCGATCTCGGCGTAGGTCGACTCCAGCCGGTAGACGGCGACGTCGGTGTCGGCCATCGTCGCGTACTCGAGGTTCGTCGCCCGAAGGGTGCCGAGGCTCCCCCGGCCGGTCCGGTCGAGCAGCGTGAACGTCCGCGCGGAGGGCCGGTCGACGATCACCTCGCGGGCCGCGGGCGTCCCGGTCCGCAGGCAGTGCCCGTTCGTCAGCACCAGGGCCGGGTCGCCGTCGCGGGACCGCGGCCCGCGCACCAGCGAGCCCGAGCAGTTGTCCAGCGCCACGATCCCCGTGAAGTCGACCGCGGCGTGCCGGGACGGCGCCGGCGGCCTCTCGGCCGCGGCGGCCGGTACGGCCGGTGCGGCCGTAGCCGGGGCGAGCAGAGCGATGGAGACGAGGCCGATCGTACCGAGACGTCCGAGCATTCGATGTCCTTACGTAGTCGAGTCACTACTCTCTGTCACTTGATGGTAAATCGGCTCCGGCTTCCCGAAAAGGGGTGTCTCGCCGTTAACATCGGCCCATGACGGGATCATCGGTGCGCTGGGGCATTCTGGGGACGGGCGGCATCGCCGCGACCTTCACCGAGGACCTGCTCCTCCTCCCCGGGCACGAGGTCGCCGCGGTCGGCTCGCGGTCGGCCGGTTCGGCGACCGCGTTCGCGGAGCGGTACGGGATCCCCCGCGCGCACGCGTCCTACGCCGGCCTCGCCGCCGACGAGGGCGTCGACGTCGTGTACGTCGCCACACCGCACCCGATGCACTTGGAACCCGCCCGGCTCTGCATGGAGGCCGGCCGGGCCGTGCTGGTGGAGAAGCCGCTCACCACCTCCGCCGCCGACGCCGAGAAGCTCGCCGCCGCCGCCCGCGAGCACGGCGTGTTCGCGATGGAGGGCATGTGGACGCGGTTCAACCCGCTGGTCCGCCGCCTGCACGAACTCGTCGCGGACGGCGCCGTCGGCGAGGTGACGTCGGTGTACGCGGACTTCTCGGTCGCGGCCGAGTTCGACGCCTCCCACCGGCAGTGGTCGCCCGACCTGGGCGGCGGCGCCCTGCTCGACCTCGGCTGCTATCCCGTGTCGTTCACCTGGCCGCTGCTCGGCCCGCCCGCGACCGTGCAGGTCACCGCGAGCCCGGCACCGACCGGCGTGGACGCCAACACCGGCATCATGTTCGGCTACGAGTCCGGCGCGCTCGCGCTGCTGCACTGCGGGCTCGTCGGGGACTCCCCCCACGCCGCGACCGTGGTCGGCACGAGGGGCCGCGTCGACATCGCGGCCCCCTTCTACCGCCCGTCCTCGATGACCGTGCTGCGGACCGGCGCCCCGCCCGAGGAGGTCACCGTCGATGTCGCGGGGCACGGATTCACCTACCAGGCCGAGGAGGTCGCGCGCTGCCTGCGCGCCGGCCTGACCGAATCACCCCTGATGCCGCTGGACGAGACGATCGCGATCCTGCGGACGCTCGACGAGATCGCCGCACGCTTCACCGAGCAGTTCGCGGACCGCCGTCCCGCTTCCGCTCAGTCGACGTCGACCCAGCCGTAGGTGCGTTCGACGGCTTTCTTCCAGCCTGCGTAGCCCTCGGCGCGGCGTTCCTCGTCCCAGGTGGGTTCCCAGCGTTTGTCTTCGTTCCAGTTGTTTTGGAGTTCGTCGGTGCCGGTCCAGAAGCCGGTGGCCAGGCCGGCGGCGTAGGCGGCGCCCAGGGCGGTGGTTTCGGCGACGACGGGGCGTGAGACCGGGACGCCCAGGATGTCGGCTTGGAGTTGCATGCACAGTTCGTTGGCGGTGACGCCGCCGTCGACTTTGAGGGTGTCGAGGGTGACGCCGGAGTCGGTGTGCATGGCTTCGACGACGTCGCGGGTCTGGTAGCAGATCGATTCGAGGGTGGCGCGGGCGAGGTGGGCGTTGGTGTTGTAGCGGGACAGGCCGACGATGGCGCCGCGGGCGTCGGAGCGCCAGTAGGGGGCGAACAGGCCGGAGAAGGCGGGGACGAAGTAGACGCCGCCGTTGTCGTCGACTTGGCGGGCGAGGTTTTCTGATTGGGCGGCGCCGGAGATGATGCCGAGTTGGTCGCGGAGCCATTGGACGGCCGAGCCGGTGACGGCGATGGATCCTTCGAGGGCGTAGACGGGTTTGTTGTCGCCGAATTGGTAGCAGATGGTGGTGAGCATGCCGGCTTGGGAGCGGATGAGTTGGTGGCCGGTGTTGAGCAGGAGGAAGTTGCCGGTGCCGTAGGTGTTTTTGGCCTGTCCGGGGGCGAAGCAGACCTGGCCGACGGTGGCGGCCTGCTGGTCGCCCAGGATGGCGGTGATGGGGATTTCGCCGTCCAGGGCGCGGGTGGTGCCGTAGGGGTCGGGGACCGAGGAGGGGGCGATGGCCGGGAGCATGGCGGGGGGGATGGTGAACAGGGCGAGGAGTTCCTCGTCCCAGTCGAGGGTTTCCAGGTTCATGAGCATGGTGCGGGAGGCGTTGGTGACGTCGGTGGTGTGGACGCCGCCGTCGGTGCCGCCGGTGAGGTTCCACAGGATCCAGGTGTCCATGGTGCCGAAGACGGCTTGGCCTTGTTCGGCGTCGTGGCGGGCTTGGGGGACGTTGTCGAGGATCCATTGGATTTTGCCGGCGGCGAAGTAGGTGGCGGGGGGCAGGCCGGAGCGGTGGCGGATGGTGGGGGCGTGTCCGTCGCGCTGGAGGGCGGCGGCGATGCGGTCGGTGCGGGTGTCTTGCCAGACGATGGCGTTGTGGTAGGGGCGTCCGGTGCGGCGGTTCCAGACCAGGGTGGTTTCGCGTTGGTTGGTGATGCCCAGGGCGTGCAGGTCGGTGTGGTGCAGGTGGGCTTTGTTGAGGGTGGTCTGGATGACGGCGCGGGTGCGTTCCCAGATTTCGGTGGGGTTGTGCTCGACCCATCCGGCTTGGGGCAGGATCTGCTGGTGTTCGAGTTGGTGGCGGGCGATCTCGTTGCCGCCGTGGTCGAAGATCATGAAACGGGTGCTGGTCGTGCCCTGATCCAGCGCCCCGACGAAGTCAGCCATCGTGGTCTGCCTTTCTCCCGGAGGGCGGCCCTCGCCGCCTCGCGTCCGTTCGCCTCGCGGTGCGGTCACTCCACGTCGTACTCGGGTCTGGGCTCGGCACCGCCCGGCTCCTCGTCGGGAAGGTTGCGCCCGATGAGCAGGATGTAAAGCCCGGCCCCGATGATCCCCCGATGATCGGGCCCGCGATCGGCACCCAGAAGTAGAGATCACCGTACTGATCCCGCCACGCCTCCCCGTATCCGGTGAGGAACTGGGCGAGGCGCGGGCCGAAGTCGCGGGCCGGGTTGATCGCGTAACCGGCGTTGGTGCCCCACGCCATCCCGATCCCCACCACCACGAGGCCGATGATGAACGGCGTCAGGTTGGCCAGCGGCGGCGAGTTGCGCAGGTCGGTGAGCGCCAGCACGAGGAACAGCAGGATCGCGGTGCCGATGACCTGGTCCCGGAAGGCGCCCCAGGTGCCCACCGGGAACTCGCCGTTGCCCGGCATCGTCGAGAAGACGAACTGCGTCTTCTGCGTCAGCCCGGGATCGAACGCGTGCAGCACCTCGGTGTAGTTCCAGCGGACGAGCAGCGCCGCGACGAACGCGCCGAGCGTCTGCGCGGCGATGAACGGCAGGACCTTGCGCCACGCGAACCCCTTGAACACCGCGAGCGCGATCGTCACGGCCGGGTTGATGTGGCCCCCGCTGGTCCGGGCGGCGACGTAGACGCCCAGCGTGACGCCGATCCCCCAGGCCCACGCGATGCTGTCGTGGTCGCCGAGCTCGGCGGCGACGACCTGCGCGACGACACCGACGCCGAACAGGATGAGGATCATGGTGCCGGCGAACTCCGCGGCCATCTCCCGGGCCAGTTCGGGAACCCTCGGCCGTGCCGCCATCCGCTCCTCCTCGAGTGTGACGCAGAACACGATCTCCGCGAACGTGGACAGGCGTCGCGAACGCGGTCGACGGCACGAGCCGGCGCCCCCGCCGCACCGGACCGCCCGCCACCTCGGTGATCATCGCCCGCTGGAACGGCATTCCCCGGCGCGCCGTCCCTACACGAACCCCGCGACGCCTCGCAGGACCTCCCGGCCCCGCCTCCGGTGGCACCCGCGTCGCCGAACGCGCGCCGCACGCACGTCCGGCGACGCGAATTCGTCACCCGAACATATCGACGCAGCGTCCAATATCGACCATGATCAGAGCAGTTGACCCTCCGATCCCCCACCCTCAGGGAGAGGTCCGATGCGCCGCATGCCTTGGACGTCCGCGCTCGCCCCGGCCGCCGTGACGGTCGCCCTCACGCTGACCGCCGCACCGGCGGCCGCCGATCCGGCGGCGCCCGCTCCCCCGCGGTCCGCGCCGCCGCCGTCCGCCCGCGCACCGCTCACGGCGGACGCCGAACCCGCACGGGGATTCGACCCGCTGCTCCCGTCGACCGATCCGGTGGAGCTGCGCGAGGCGCACCGGCCGCTCTCGGTCACCTACACCCACGAGGGCCGGGAGCGCACCCTGGACGACTACCTCGCCCGCACGGGCACGCAGGGGTTCGTCGTCCTGGACGGGCGGGACGTCGTCTTCGAGCGCTACACCGCGGCGGACCGGGGATCGCTCTTCCAGTCGTGGTCGGTCGCCAAGTCCTTCACCTCCGCGGCGGTCGGCATCGCCCTCGGCGAGGGCGACATCGACTCGATCGACGATCCGGTGACGAAGTACCTGCCCGAGCTGGAGGGGTCGGGCTTCGACGGCGTGTCGCTGCGCGACCTGCTGCGGATGTCGTCGGGCATCGAGTGGGACGAGACGGCCGACGTCCCGTTCGTGCACGTCGCCGCCAGCCTCGGCCGACCGCTGCCGGAGCTGGCGAAGCAGCAGGAGCGCGGCTGGGAGCCGGGCACGCGGTTCGAGTACACGAGCATGAACTCGTTCGTGCTGGCCTGGACGGTCGCGGAGGCGACGGGCGTCCCGTTCCACACCTACGTGCAGGAGAAGATCTGGGGCCCGGCCGGGATGGGGGCGAAGGCGTTCCTCGGCAACGACTCCAGCGGCAACAGCATGGGCTACTGCTGCTTCTACGCCACCGACCGCGACTTCGCCCGGTTCGGGCTGCTCTATCTGAACGGCGGGCGCGCCAACGGGCGGCAGGTCGTGCCGTCGTCCTGGGTCGAGCAGTCGACGCGGCCGTCCGCGCCCTTCAACGACGGCTACGGGTTCCAGTGGTGGCTGGACGGCGACGGCGACTTCTCCGCCAACGGCCTCGGCGGCCAGCGCATCTGGGTGTCGCCCGAGCACGGCGTCGTGATCGTGAAGTCGACGCTCTTCACCCTCCTGGGCGAGGACGAGACGGAGGCGGCGTTCGAGGCCGTCGCCGCCGAGGTCGCCCGGACCCGCGACGCCCGCACCGGGGCGCCGGCCCGCTGACCCGCACGGCCTCCCCCGCCGAGAACGCCGCCCGCGAAGCAATGTTCCGGACGGCGGGGGAACAATCCCCACCTTCCGCAAGTTAGGCTTACCTAACAGGTTTGATCCACTACAGCGGAGGGCCGCATGGCGACGGAACCGGCGCGCAGGAAGCCGAAACTCAACCGGGGGACGGTGCTGCGCACCGAGCGGCTCACCCCGCACATGATCCGCGTCGTGCTCGGCGGCGACGGGCTCGCGGAGTTCACCGCGGGCGAGTTCACCGACCACTACGTGAAGCTGCAGTTCCCCCGGCCCGGCGTCGAGTACCCCGAGCCGTTCGACATGGAGACCGTCCGCGCCGAGCTGCCGCGCGAGCAGTGGCCGGTCACCCGCACCTACACGGTGCGGGCCTGGGACCCCGGGGCGCGCGAGCTGACGATCGACTTCGTCCACCACGGCGACAAGGGCGTCGCGGGCCCGTGGGCCGCGAACGCCGCGCCGGGCGACGAGGTGCTCTTCCTGGGGCCGGGCGGAGCCTACGCGCCGCGCCCGGACGCGGGCTGGCACCTGCTGGCCGGGGACGAGAGCGCGCTGCCGGCCATCGCCGCCTCGCTGGGCCGGATCCCCGCGGGCGCCGATGCCCGGGTCTTCCTCGAGGTGGCCGGGCCGGAGGAGCGGCAGGAGCTCCCGGGCGACGTCGAGGTCACGTGGCTGTACCGGGGCGGCGAGCGGGTCGGCGACCTTCTGGTGGACGCGGTGCGGAAGCTGGACTGGCCGGACGGCGAGGTGCACGCGTTCGTCCACGGCGAGGCGACCTTCGTCAAGTCGCTCCGGCGGTACCTGCGGGTCGACCGGGGCGTGCCGATGGAGCGGCTGTCGATCTCCGGCTACTGGCGGGTCGGACGCGACGAGGACGGCTGGCAGTCGTCCAAGCGCGAGTGGAACCAGCAGGTCGAGGAGGAAGAGGCGCGGGCCCTCGGCTGAGGGGACGCGCCGACCACCCCCGCCCGCGCCGCCCGCGCGGGTCAGGCGGTGATCTCCTCGGGGGCGCCGGTGCCGGGCCCGTCGTCGGCGAATCCGGGGAGCCACCGCTCGGCCTCGGCGCGGTAGGCGCCCTCGGCCTCGAGCTGGCACAGGACGCCGCCGCCCCCCGCGAGGGCCCGGCTGACCGCCAGGTACTGGGGCGGCACCCGGAACTGCCGGGCGAGCGCGTCGGGACGCATGTCGGAGGCCAGCCCGAGGCCGCGCGCGGTCTGCTCGCGCATCCACTCGCGGTCGTAGCGGAAGCGCTCCACGGCGAACGGGGCGGCGTGCGGGGTGATGAGGTCGGCGACCTCGTCGGGGTCGACCTCGGCGTCGGCGGCGAGCCAGCCCTCCTCCCAGAGGGCGTCGACGATCGTGTCGGGGTCGCCGAGGGTGCCGATGCGCAGCAGCCGTCCGATGGACCACTGCAGTTCGGCGGGGACGCGCGCGGCGCCGCCGAAGTCCATGACGCCTAGGCGGCCGTCGTCCAGCAGCCGGAAGTTGCCCGGGTGCGGGTCGATGTGGATCATCTCGCAGCGGGCCGGTCCCGACAGCAGGAAGCGGAACAGCAGCAGTCCGGCGCGGTCGCGGTCCTCCTGGTCGCCCTCGGCGATGACCCGCGCGAGCGGGGTGCCCTCCAGCCATTCGGTGACCAGGACGTTGCCGGACTGGTCGACGACGGCGGGGATCAGGAAGTCGGGGTCGCCGGCGTAGGCGTCGTGGAAGGCGGTCTGCGCGCGCGCCTCGTCGACGTAGTCCAGCTCCTTCTCCAGCCGCCGCTTCAGGTCGGCGATCACGGGCTTGACCTCCACGCCCGGGAACAGCGGCGTGAAGAGGCGGCTGAGCCGTGAGATCTGCGCGAAGTCGCTCATCACGGCCTGCGCGGCGCCCGGGTACTGGACCTTGACGGCGACGGTGCGGCCGTCGTGCCAGACGGCCTTGTGCACCTGGCCGATGGACGCGGCGGCGGCCGGGCGGTCGTCGAACTCGGCGAACTTCTCCCGCCAGCCGTCCCCGAGCCCCTCGGCGAGAACACGGTGGGTGGTCTCGGCGGGCATCGGCGGCGCCGCCTCCTGCAGCCGGGTGAGGCTCGCGCGGAACGGGCCGGCGACCTCCTCCGGCAGCCCGGCCTCGAAGATCGACAGCAGCTGCCCGACCTTCATCGCGCCGCCCTTGAGCTCGCCGAGCACGGCGAACAGCTGCTCGGCGGTGCGGCGCTGCACCTCCAGGGCGACGGCCTCGGCGGGCCTGCCGAAGGTGCGCTTGCCGAATCCCACGGCGGTGCGCCCGGCGAAGCCGAGCGGCAGGGTGGCGAGCTTGGCGGTGCGCGTCACCGCGCGGCGGGGAATGTCGCTCACGGCCGGTCGTCCCTCGTTCGACGATGCGTCCAATGACAGCCTCTCACGGGCATCGGACGCCATGGAACGGTCGTCCGCCCGTAAAGATTCAGCGTTCGGACCGGCTCGAAGATTCCCGGGGCGGCGCCCGCCGCACGTACGTGCGGGATGTCACCACCGCACGTACGTGCGGGGATGCCGCCCCCGCGCCATTCCAACGATCCCCCCTCAATCCCACCTCGGGTGGATATGACATGACGCGCCCGCCGGACTACCCAGGGTGATGGGGGGTAGTCGAAGACGTGTGAGGGAGACGGATGCCGGACGCAAGGGCCGGTTGCTGATCATCGGTGGGGCGGAGAACCGCACGTGCGGTGCCGGGCCGCTCGAGACGTTCGCGGAGCTGGCGGGCGGCGAGGACGCGCGGATCGTGGTGATCACGACGGCGACGGAGGTGCCGGACGAGGTCGCCGAGGAGTACACGGCCGTGTTCGGGCGCCTCGGCGTCCCGTCGGTGCGGGAGCTGCGGCTGCTGGGCCGGGGCGCGGCGGACGATCCGGCGACGCTGCGGGCGCTGGACTCGGCCACGGGCGTGCTGTTCAGCGGCGGGGACCAGTCGCGGCTGCGGACGCTGGTGGGGTCACGGACGAACGAGCTGCTCAAGCGGCGCCTCGAGCAGGAGGGCCTCGTCATCGCCGGCACGAGCGCGGGCGCCACCGCGATGGGCCACTGGATGATCCTCGGGGGCGGCGGGCACGAGGTCGCCGCCTCGAGCGTGAAGGTGGGGCCCGGCCTGTCGCTGCTGGACAACGTGCTGATCGACATGCACTTCAACGAGCGGGGCAGGCTGCCGCGGCTGATGAGCGGGATAGCGCTGGAGACGCGGCTGCTGGGCGTCGGAATAGACGAGGACACCGCCATCTGCGTGGGCGACGGGCAGTTCACCGTGGTGGGGACGGGCGTGGTGACGGTCGTGGACGCGAGCCAGTGCACCGTCGCGTACGCGGCGTCCGACGACGAGCCGATGGCGATGCTCGACGTCCAGCTGCACCTGCTCCCGGCGGGGTGCACCTTCCAGATGAACGACCGGCTGCCGGCCATCGGCACGATGCGCGGCCCGAAGGGGGACTGACCGTGCGCCTCGATCACGTGCGCCGCCTGAGCGGCCCGAACGTGTACCTGTCCCGTCCGGTCGCCATCGCGCACCTGGACCTGCAGGGGCTGACCGGACACGAGACCACCGACCATCCCGGGTTCGCCGAACGCCTGGTGGAGGCGCTGCCCGGGCTGGCGACGCACCACTGCGCCGCGGGCCGTCCCGGGGGGCTGCTGGACGCGATGGCGCGGGGCACCTACTTCGGGCACGTCACCGAGCACGTCGCCCTGGAGCTGTCCGGGCTGATCGGCCGGGAGGCGTTCTTCGGCCGGACGGTCCTGGCGGGCGCTCCGGGACGCTACGACGTGGTGCTGGAGTGCCCGCGCGACGAGCCTCCGGGCAGCCCGGTCGTGGAGCGGCTCGTGGGCGTCGCGCTGCGGATGGTGACCGGGGCCCTGGCGGGGCCGCCACCCGACCCCGCGGCGGAGCTGGCGGAGATCGCCGCGCTGCACGAGGCGGAGCGGCTCGGGGTGAGCACCGCCGCGCTGGCCGCGGCGGCGCGGCGCCGCGGCGTCCCGGTCCACCGGGTCGGGGACCTCAACCTGCTGCGGCTGGGGTACGGGCGGTACCGCCGGACGATCTGGGCGGCGATGACCGACGCCACGTCGGCGATCGGGATGGAGATCGCGGGCGACAAGCGGCTGGCGCACCGGCTGCTGGCCGACGCGGGGCTGCCGGTGCCCGACGGGCGGGTGGCGTCGTCCCCCGCGCAGGCGCTCGAGGCGCTGCGCGACATCGGCGGGCCCGTGGTGGTCAAGCCCGTCGCCGGGCACCAGGGCGAGGGCGTCCACATCGAGCTGACCGAGCCGCCGGAGGTGGTGGCGGCCTTCACCGCGGCGGCCGGCGGGGCGCGGCCGGGCCCGGCGGCGGGCACGGCGGCGAACGGGGAGGCCGGCGGGGCGCGGCCGGGCCCGGCGGCGGGCACGGCGGCGAACGGGGAGGCCGGCGGCGCCGAGGTGATCGTCGAGTCGTACGTCCCGGGCCGCGACTACCGGGTCCTGGTGGTGGGCGGGCGGGTGGCGGCGGCCGCGGAGCTGACCGCGGCGCGGGTCGTCGGCGACGGCGCCGCGACCGTCGCGGAGCTCGTGGAGCGGATCAACGCGGATCCGGCGCGCGGCGAGGGGCACGACCGTCCGCTGACCCGGCTCGCGCTCGGCCCGGCCGAGCTGGACCTGCTGGCACGGCAGGGGCACCGGCCGGGGACGGTCCCGGCGGCCGGGGAGGCGGTGTGGCTGCGCCGCAACGCGAACCTGTCGACCGGCGGCACCAGCCGGGACGTGACCGCCGAGGTGCATCCGGAGGCGGCCGCGCTGTGCGTGCGGGCGGCCGGGACGGTCGGCATGGACGTGTGCGGCATCGACCTGCGGCTCCCCGACATCGCGGCCCCGCTCCCGGCCGAGCCGGGCGCCGCCGGGATCCTGGAGGTCAACGCGGCGCCGGGCCTGCGCATGCATCTGGCTCCCCACGAGGGCGAGGGACGCGACGTCGCGGGCGAGATCATCGACCTGCTGTACCCGGCGGGGACGCCGTCGCGGGTGCCGATCGTGTCGGTGACGGGCACCAACGGCAAGACCACGACGGTGCGGATGATCGCGCACATGCTGGAGCTGGACGGGCGGCGCACCGGCATGACGAGCACCGAGGGCGTGTACGTCGGGCGGCGGCTGGTGCACCGCTCGGACGCGTCGGGCCCGCGGTCGGCGGAGATGGTGCTGGGCGACCGGACGGTGGAGGCCGCGGTCCTGGAGACGGCCCGCGGCGGGATCGTGCGGCGCGGCCTCGGCTATCACGGGGCCGACGTCGCGGTCGTCACCAACGTCACCCCCGATCATCTGGGGATGGACGACACCGAGTCGCTGGACGACCTGGTGGAGATCAAGGCGCTGGTCGCCGAGGAGGTGCGGCGCGGCGGGCGGGTGGTGCTGAACGCCGAGGATCCGGCGTCGGCCGGGCTGGCGGAGCGCCCGGCGGTCCGCGACCGGGATCCGTCGGTGCGCCTCTTCGCGCTGTCGCCGGACGCGCCGGTGCTGGTCGCGCATCTGCGGGACGGCGGCGCCGGGTACTGCGTCGAGCACGGGTGGCTGACCGAGGCGACCGGCGACCGCCGCACCCGCGTGCTGCCGGTCGAGGAGATCGCGGGGGCGTTCGGCGGGCACGCGGGGCACGTGGTGGCGAACGCGCTCGCCGCCGTCGCCGCGGCACGGGCCCTGGGCGTCTCGCTGGACGTGGTGGGGCGTGCGCTGCGCACGTTCGAGCCGCACACCCGCAACCCGGGGCGGGGCTGCGTGTACCGGGTCGGGGAGAACCCCGTGCTGGTGGACTACGCGCACAACCCGGCGGCCGTCGCCGCGATGGGGGCGTTCGCGGCCGCGCGCTGGGGCGGCCCGGACGGCGGCCCCGACGGCGGCTCGGGTGTCGCGGTGGTGACGCTGCCGGGCGACCGGTGCGACGACCTCGTGGTCGAGACGGCGCGGACCCTCGCGGCGTCCTTCGGGCGCGTCGTGGTCTACGAGGACGAGGATCTGCGGGGCCGCCGCTCGGGCGAGATGACCCGGCTGATCGTCCGGGGGCTGCGGGAGGGCCGTCCGGACGTGCGGCACCATCCGGCGGGCGACCTGAAGGGGGCGCTGGCGTCGGCGCTCGACATGGCCGAGCCCGGCGAGCCCGTCCTGCTGCTGTACGAGAAGCTGCAGCCGGTCCTGGAACTGCTCGAGACGCTGGGGGCCGAGCCCGAGGAGTGACCCGCCGCCCCGGAACCGGACGGAACCGGGCGGCGGGACCCGACACCTGGTACCGGGGACCGGTGCGGCGGTCAGGCCAGGGGCAGGCCGACGTAGTTCTCGGCCAGGGTCGTCTTCGCGGCCTCGGACGACGCCACGTACGCCAGGTGCGACCGCTGCAGCCTGCGGGCGAACGCGTCGCCCGCCGGGTCGACGTGCAGGAGGGTGGTCATCCAGTACGAGAAGTGCTCGGCGCGCCACACTCGTCCCAGGCAGGTGTCGGAGTAGCCGTCCAGCAGTGCCTCCGACCCGTTCGCGTACCGCTCGGTGAGCGCGCGCGCCAGGACGATGACGTCCGACACGGCCAGGTTGAGGCCCTTGGCTCCCGTCGGCGGGACGATGTGCGCCGCGTCGCCCGCGAGGAACAGCCGGTCGTGGCGCATCGGCTCGGCCACGAAACTGCGCATCGGGGTGATCGACCTGTCGGTGATCGGGCCCTCGTCCAGCTCCCAGCCGTCGTCCGTGGCGAACCGGGTCGCGAGCTCGTCCCAGATCCGCGCGTCCGGCCAGGCGTCGATGTCCTCCTCGGGGGCGACCTGCAGGTACAGGCGGCTGACCTTGGGCGAGCGGAGGCTGTGCAGCGCGAAGCCCCGCTCGTGGTTGGCGTAGATCAACTCGTCGGTGGACGGCGGGACGTCGGCGAGGACGCCGAGCCAGGCGAACGGGTACTCGCGCGAGAACGTCCGCAGGTCCGGGACGGCCGGGCGGCTCACCCCGTGGAACCCGTCGCAGCCCGCGATGTAGTCGCACTCGAGGGTCCGGAGCGCGCCGTCCGGGTCCCGGTAGGTGACGCTCGGCGCGGCGGCGTCCAGCTCGACGACCTCGGTCTCGAACCGGATGTCGCCGCCGTCCTCGAGCCGCCTGGCGATGAGGTCCTTGACGATCTCGGTCTGCGCGTAGACGGTGACCGTGCGGCCGGTCAGGTCGGTGAGCGGGATCCGGTGCCCGGCGCCGTCGAACCGCAGCTCCAGCCCGTGGTGGACGAGCCCCTCGCGGTCGAGCCGCGCCCCGGCGCCGCTCTCGCGCAGCACGTCGGTCGTGCCCTGCTCCAGCATCCCGGCCCGCTGCCGCCGCTCCACGTAGCCGCGATCACGGCTCTCCAGGAGCACCGAGTCGATCCCCTGCAGGTGCAGCAGGTGGGACAGCAGCAGCCCGGCGGGCCCTCCTCCGATGATCGCGACCTGGGTGCGCATCATGTCTCCTGTTCGTTGGTCCACTGAGATGCTGCCGGGCGTTTCCGCAGGTTCACGCGCCGGTTTTCCGCTCCACGGAAAACGTTTCGGGAGGCCCGCTCCAGTGCACGGCGACGTCCCGGGAGAGGGCCCGCGCCGCCGTGGTGAGCGGCGGCAGCAGCCGGCGCAGGTCCGCGCTGCGGGTGCGCGACACCATCGACAGCGCGGCCACGACGTGCCCGGACGCGTCCCGCACGGGTGCGCCGACGGAGGAGGTCCCGAGCGTCATCTCGTCGCGGGTCAGCGCGTAGCCGGAGCGGCGGACCTGCTCGATGCAGCGCCGCAGCTCGTCCGGGTCGGTGATGGAGCGGGCGGTGCGGCGCGACAGCGGCGCGGCCAGCACCGCCTCGCGGACCTCCGGCGGCGCGAACGCCAGCAGCACCTTCCCGACGCCGGTGGTGTGCAGCGGCAGGGACGCGCCGACCTGCGTGAGGACCGGCACCGACCGGGTGCCGCGCAGCCGTTCCACCACCAGCACGTGGTCGTCGCGCAGCACGGCGAGCTGCACGTTGTCGTGGGTCGCCTCGTACAGGTCCTCCATGTGCGGCAGCGCCAGCTCCCGCAGGCCGGTCACCGCGGGCGCCTGGCTGCCGATCCGCCACAGCCGGGTGCCGATGCGGTACGTCCCGTCCGGGACCCGCTCCAGGAACCCGCCCGCCACCAGCTCGCCGACGAGCCGGTGGCCGGTCGCCGGGGGCAGCCCGGCGCGGCGGCAGATCTCGGTCAGGTTGAGGCGGACCTCGCCCTGGGCGAACGCGTTGAGGATGGCCATCACCTTGCCGGCCACGCTGATCGGGCGCGCCCCGTCGGCCATGCCCCTGCCCTCGTCCTTCCCGCCCGCGGGCACCGCCCGGATCGCCCGGCCCGCGACGTCGTCCCCGCTCGGCGTCACTCCTGCTCGGCCAGTACCCGCTGGGCGACCGCGAACGCCGAGTTCGCGGCGGGCACCCCGCAGTAGATCGCCGTCTGCAGGAGCACCTCCTTGATCTCGTCCGGGGCGAGCCCGTTGCGCAGCGCGGCCCGCACGTGCATCGCCAGCTCGTCCAGGTGCCCGCCGGCGACCAGGGCGGTCAGCGTGACGCAGCTGCGGGTCCGGCGGTCCAGCCCCGGCCTCGTCCAGATCTCGCCCCACGCGTAGCGGGTGATCATGTCCTGGAAGTCGGCGGTGAACGCGTCCTTGCGCGCCTCGGCGCGGTCCACGTGGGCGTCGCCGAGCACCGCGCGGCGGACCGTCATCCCGGCCGCGCGCCGCTCCGCGTCATCGGTGGCCATCGGGTCGCTCATCGGGTCGCTCATCGTCTCGGTCCCTTCCATGTGCGGTCCAGATGCGCGGTGATCGCCTCGGTGACCGGACCCGGACGTTCGGCGGCGGCCAGGTGCCCGGCGCCCTCGACGACGACGAGCCCGGCGTCCGGGATCCCCGCGGCGAGCCGGTCGGCGTGCCCGGTGGGCGGCGTCGGCCCGTCCAGGGCCCCGGCGATCACGAGTGTGGGCGCCGACACCTCGGGCAGCCGCGCGGTCACGTCGAACCCGGCGAGGGCGTCGCAGCAGCCCGCGTAGCCCTCCGGGGCGGTGCCGCGCAGCATCTCGACGTAGGGTTCCGCGCCGGTGAACGACGGGGTGAACCAGCGGTCGGCGGCCGTCCGGGCGACCGGTCCGACGCCGTCGCGGCGGACGAGCGCGGCGCGCTCCCGCCACGGGCCGGGTTCGCCGAACCGCGCGGAGGTGCAGATCAGGACGAGGCAGGCGACCCGTGCGGGAGCGCGCAGCGCGAGCGTCGTCCCGATCGCGCCGCCGAGCGACACCCCGGCGTAGGCGGTCTCGGCGACGCCGAGCCGGTCGAGCAGGGCGGCGACGCCGTCGGCGAGGTCGGCGACGGTGAACGGGCCGTCCGGGACGGGCGAGCCGCCGTGGCCGGGCAGGTCGTAGCGCAGCACCCGCCAGGACCGGGTCAGCTCGGGCAGCTGCGGCCGCCACAGGTCCATGGTGGTGCCGAGCGACGGGCCGAGGACGAGGACGGGCGCGCCGGGCGGGCCCTCCACCCGGTGGTGCGGGACGTAGGGGCGGCCGCCGGCGGGGCGGGCGGCCGGGGAACGGCCGGTGGACGTCATGCGCGGCTCCTGCGGTACGCGTCGAGGGCCCGGTCGGTGAGCGCGGCGGCGGCGCCGGGCCCGGGGTCCCGGCCGAGGACGGCCAGGAGGGCGTCGAGGCCGGCCCGCATCCGCTCCGGCGCGATCTCGAGGCCGCCGAGCAGCTCGGCGGCGGTCTCGGCGGCGCCGCCGGTGAGCCGCAGCGCCTCGCGCAGCGGCTGCCACTCGGCGTGCCACTCCCCCGCCGGACGCTCGTGCGGCGCGGCCTGCGCCGCGTGCAGGACCTGCACGTGCGCGGGGACCTGCAGCGCCGCCGACCGGACCAGGGCGGACAGGGCGGGGTTGCGCTTGTGCGGCATCGCCGACGAGCCGCCGCGGCCGGGCCCGGCGGCCTCGGCGACCTCGTCGAGCTCGCTCTGCGCGAGCAGCGTCACGTCGGTGGCGATCTTGCCGAGGGCCCCGGCGGTGACGGCGAGCGCGGCGCCGAGGTCGGCGACGGGGGTGCGGCGGGTGTGCCAGGGCAGCGGCGGCCGGTCCAGGCCGGTCTCGGCGGCGTAGGCGTCCACCAGCGCGCCGGCCCGGTCGCCGAACGCGTCGAGCGTCCCGGCGGCGCCGCCGAGCTGGACGGGCAGGGCCGCCGCGGCCAGCCGTTCGCGGGCCTCCAGGCAGCCCAGCAGCCAGTTCGCCGCCTTCGCGCCGAAGGTGGTGGGCAGCGCGTGCCGGCCGAGGGTGCGGGCGGCCATCGGGGTGTCGCGGTGCCGTCCGGCGAGCCCCGCCAGGGCGTCGAGAGCCTCGTCGAGGGCCGCGAGGATCACCCGGCGGGCGCGGGACGCGACGAGCATCGCGCCGGTGTCGACGATGTCCTGGCTGGTGGCGCCCCGGTGGACGTGCTCGGCGGCGGGCCCGGCCAGGGCGCGCAGGTCGGCGACCAGCGGGACGACCGGGTTGCCCGCCCCGCGGGCGCGGCGGGCGATCCCGGGCAGGTCGAACCGGGCGGGGTCGGCGGCCGCGGCGATGGCCGCGGCCGCGTCGCCGGGGACGATGCCGAGGCGCGCCTGCGCGCGGGCGAGGGCCGCCTCGGCGTCCAGCATGGCCGCGAGGTAGGCCGGGTCGCCGGTGGCGGCCTCCGTCCGTGTCCCGGCGCGCACCGGGGACAGCAGTCCCGCGTCGGGCGGCGCGGCGCCCGGCGCCGCCGGCTCCGGCCGGTCGTCAGAAGCCAAGGAAGACCGTCTCCCGCTCGCCCTGCATGCGGATGTCGAACCGGTACTCTCGCTCCCCCGTCCGCTCGGCGATCAGCGTGCCGCGGCGGTCGGCCGGGAACTCCGCGAGCAGCGGGTCGGCGGCGTGCGCGGCCTCGTCCTCGGGGAAGTACATGCGGGTGAACACGGGCTTGAGCAGCCCGCGCGCGAACACCAGCACGGCGATGTAGGGGGCCTGGCCGCCGCCCGTGGCACCGGGCTTGAGGGTGCTGAACCAGTAGCCGCCGGCGGGGTCGGTGGCGCACCGGCCGAAGCCGGAGAAGCCGTGCCCGTCGCGGACCCGGCCGCCGGGCCGCCGCGGCACCGCGCCGTTCTCGTCGGCCTGCCAGATCTCCACGAGCGCGTCGGAGACCGGCTCGCCCGCGCCGTCGGTCACGGTGCCGTGGACGCGGACGGCGTCCGGCCGCCAGGCGGGGACGACGCGCGGGCCCTCCTCGTAGGGCAGCGCGTAGCCGAAGAACGGGCCGACCGTCTGCGAGGGGGTGACCGGCGACGGGTGGAGCGCGGTGCTCGCGGACGCGCCGCCGGAAGGCCGGGTCTCGCTCATCAGGCCTCCATCGGGGTGTCGCCGAGCACGATGTCCCACTGGTAGCCCAGCGCCCACTCCGGCTCGGTGGTGTCCATGTCGAACCGGGCGACGAGGTTCTCCCGGTCCCGCTGCTCGGGGATCGACTGGAAGATCGGGTCGAAGGCGAACAGCGGATCGCCCGGGAAGTACATCTGGGTGACCAGCCGCTGGGTGAACGCCGTGCCGAACACCGAGAAGTGGATGTGCGCGGGCCGCCACGCGTTGTGGTGGTTGCGCCACGGGTAGGCGCCCGGCTTGATCGTGACGAACCGGTAGCGGCCGTCGTCGCCGGTGAGGCAGCGGCCCGACCCGGTGAAGTTGGGGTCGAGCGGCGCCGGGTGCTGGTCGCCGGCGTGCCGGTACCGTCCGGCGGAGTTGGCCTGCCAGACCTCGACGAGCGCGCCGCGGACCGGGCGTCCGGCGGTGTCCAGCACCCGGCCGGTGACGACGATGCGCTCGCCCAGCGGCTCGCCGGGGTGCTGCCTCGTGAGGTCCCAGTCGAGCCGGCCGAGCTCCTGGTGCCCGAAGACGGGCGAGGTCAGCTCGACGCTGTCGGGGCCGAGCTTGGGCATCACCGGCGCGTGCTCGGGAGCGCGCAGCACGGTGCTCTTGTAGCCGGGGTACAGGTACGGAGGATGCGTCATGCCGGAGTCCCTTCTGCTGCGGCGGGCTCGAGGAGCCGCGGCCCGGTCGCGGCCCGGATCTCCTCGACGGTGACGCCGGGCGCGGTCTCCACCAGCGTCAGGCCGTCCGGGGTGACGTCGACGACGCCGAGGTCGGTGATGATCCGGTCGACGCAGCCGGCGCCGGTCAGCGGCAGCGCGCACTCCTCGACGATCTTCGGGTCGCCGTCGCGGGTGGTGTGGCTCATCACCACGATCACCTTGCGGGCGCCGTGCACGAGGTCCATCGCCCCGCCCATGCCTTTGATCATTTTTCCGGGGACGGACCAGTTCGCCAGGTCGCCGCGGGCGGAGACCTGCATGGCGCCCAGCACGGCGATGTCGATGTGGCCGCCGCGGATCATCCCGAAGGACAGGGCCGAGTCGAAGCAGGCCGCGCCGGGCAGCGCCGTCACGGTCTCCTTGCCGGCGTTGATGAGGTCGGGGTCGACCTCGTCCTCGGCGGGGTACGGGCCGACGCCGAGGACGCCGTTCTCGGCGTGCAGCGTCACCTGCCGCCCGTCGGGCACGTAGCCGGGGATCAGCGTGGGCAGCCCGATGCCGAGGTTGACGTACGCGCCGTCGGGCAGCTCGGCCGCCGCGCGGGCGGCGATCTCGTTCCTGGACCAGGCCATCAGGCGCCCTCCCCGCTCTCCGGTCCGCTCCGGCGCACCGTCCGCTTCTCGATCGGCTTGTCGGCCGCCTGCCCCGGCGTCAGCTCCAGCACCCGCTGGACGAACACGCCGGGCAGGTGGACGGCGTCGGGGTCGAGCTCGCCGGGTTCGGCGAGCCGCTCGACCTCCGCGATCGTGACCCGCCCGGCCATCGCGGCGAGCGGGTTGAAGTTGCGGGCGGCCTTGTCGAACACCAGGTTGCCGTGCCGGTCGCCGACGGCGGCCCGCACCAGCGCGAAATCGGTGGTGATGCTCTCCTCGAGCACGTACTCGCGGCCGCCGAACTCGCGTACCTCCTTGGCGGGGGACGCGACGGCGACGCCGCCGTCCGGGGCGTACCGCCACGGCAGCCCGCCGTCGGCGACCATCGTGCCGACCCCGGCCGGGGTGTAGAACGCGGGGATGCCCGAGCCGCCCGCGCGCAGCCGCTCGGCGAGCGTGCCCTGCGGCATCAGCTCCACCTCGATCTCACCGGCGAGGTACTGGCGCGCGAACTCCTTGTTCTCGCCGACGTAGGAGCCCATCGCCCGCGCGATCCGGCCCGCGGCGAGCAGCTGCCCGAGGCCCCGGCCGTCCAGCCCGCAGTTGTTCGAGACGACCGTCAGGTTCCCGGCGCCCCGCTCGTGCACGGCGGTGATCAGGATCGCGGGCACCCCGCACAACCCGAAGCCGCCGACGGCCAGCGACGACCCGTCGTCGATGCCGGCGACCGCGTCGGCCGCCGAGGGCACGACCTTGTCCATGTGCCTCCCATTCCCGCTCCGGCGGCGCCCGATCACGCCGCCGGGGCCGCCGTCCACCACGGTGGCAGCCGGCGGCGGAGGCCGTGCACGTCATCTTCCGCTGAGCGGAAAAGCGACCTCCGGGTCAGGCGCTTTCCGGCAGGCCGAACAGCGGGAACAGTGTCGTGTCGAAGAACGCGGACACGTGCGCGACACCCTCGGCGGTGATCGAGACGACCTGCAGCTGGTAGGGCCGGTGCACGCCCTCCTCGTCCCGGCGGTACATGCCGAACGCGGGCTGGCCGTTCGCCGCGGCGGGGAGCATGCGCAGCTCCCCGGGTTCGGGGCCGCACTGGGCGATGATGAGCCGCACGATCGTCTCGGCGCCGGCGAACCACTCCGGGAAGGGCGGCATCTCCCAGACGGCGTCCTGCTTGAACAGCTCGATGAGCGAGGCGATGTCGGCGTCCTCGAACGCCCTGGCGTAGCGGTCGAGCAGCTCGCGGGCGGACGGGTCGGTGGGCTCGACGAGCTCGTCGCGGGCTGGGGCGTCCTGTTCCAGCCGCTCCCGGGCCCGCTGCAGGGCGCTGTTGACGGCGGCGGTGCTGGTGCCGAGCAGCTCGGCGACCTCGGCGGCCCGCCACTTCAGCACGTCCCGCAGGATGAGCACGACCCGCTGCCTGGCGGGCAGGTGCTGCAGCGCCGCGACGAACGCGAGCCGGGTGCTCTCCCGGGCGGCGACGATGGCGGCCGGGTCGGCGGGGTCCGCGACGGCGACGGCGTCGGGGACCGGTTCCAGCCACGGCACCTCGGGGGACGCGACGACGGGCCGTTCGGGCTCGTCGCTCGGGGCGCCCAGCCCCGACGGCATGGGCCGGTTGCCGCGCTGGTCGATCGCGGTCAGGCAGGCGTTCGTGGCGATGCGGTAGAGCCAGGTCCGCAGCGAGGACCGGCCCTCGAAGCGCGCGTAGGCCTTCCATGCGCGCAGGTACGTCTCCTGGACGAGGTCCTCGGCGTCGTGGACGGACCCGAGCATGCGGTAGCAGTGCGCGAGCAGTTCGCGCCGGTACGGGTCGGCCCGGTCCAGGAACTCGCGGTCGTCCGCGGCGGCCGTGGTCGTCGCGGCCCGGGACTCGGGGTCCGGGGTCGCGGCGCCGCTCGTGCGGTCGCTCGTGCGGTCGCTCGTGCGGTCGCTCGTGCGGTCGCTCGTCGTGCGTTCGGCTGGCATGGTCGTCGTCACCTTCGCTCGGCGGTGGTACCTCGCGGCGGCGCGGGCCGGCGGCCGCCCGTTCGTCCCGACCGTAGACCGCCCCACCGACAGAACCGTGCGTCGCACCATCTTACGCGCTGACCTGCGGCGCCGCCCGGGAACGGGTGGGCGCGCGGCCGGTCAGAACGCGAAGCCGCCGGGACGGCCGTTGCGGTCGGCGATGAGCCCGGCGAGGGTCGCGACGGCGATCTCGGCGGGCGTCCGGGACCCGATGTTGAGGCCGATGGGCCGGTGCACGCGGGCGATGTCGCCGGACGGGACGCCGAGTTCGGTGAGCGCCGGGATGTGCGGGGCGGGGTGGCGCGGGTTGCCCATCACGCCGACCCAGCGCACGGGCTGGGTGAGCACGGCGGCCAGTACCCGGCCGAGTTCGGGGCGGTGGTGGTCGGTGACGACGACGTCCGCGGAGGCGTCCAGCGGCGGCGGCGCGGCCGAGCCGTCCCGGTCCTCGTCGGGGTCGACGAGGAACGTGCGGTAGCCGAGGTCCGCGCCGTAGCGGAGCAGGTGCGCGGCCACCGGGGTGGCGAAGACGGCGACGAGCGTGCGGTCGCCGCTCTCGGGGCGGACATCGCCGTGCGCGACGGCGCAGGCCCGATCGTCCGGCGGCGGTCCGCCCGCGCGGGCGGGGCCGTGCTCGCTGGAGGCCCCGGAGGAGGCCGGCGTGGGTGTGCCCATGGCGGAAGTCTGCCGGGCCGCCGGGCGGCGGTCCAGCGGGCGCGCGTCAGGCGGTCGGGCGATGCGCCGGGCGGGCGGTGCGGCGATCGGGCGCGGCGGGCGGGCGGGTGACGGCGCGATCGCCGCGAACCGGGGGTGAACCAGCGTGGAACACTTCCGCTGGGGCGGGTATTCCTTCACTGTATGGTGAACCACCTCACCCCGGAGGCTTCAGGAGGGATCGTGATCGTGAGGCCGGAGGGCGGTCCCCGTGTCGTGGTGGGGGTCGACGACTCCGCCGGCGCGCGCTGCGCGCTCTCCTGGGCGATCGGCGAGGCGCGGCTGCGGCGGCTCCCCCTGCTGGTCGCGCACGCCGCGCCGCTCCCGCCGCACGTGTCGGCGGCCGGGCAGCTCGGCTGCGGCGTCACCGACGCGCTGCGCGGCTCCGGCGCGGATCTGATCGGCCGGCTGCTGGCGGACGTGTGCGGCGGCCCGCCGGACGGTGTGGACCTGACGGCGCTGGCGCTGGTCGGCGAGCCCGGCGCGACGCTGGTGCGGCTCGCGGGCGAGGACGACATCCTCGTGGTCGGGCACGGCCGGCGGGGGCCGCTGTCGCGGCTGGTGCGCCCGTCGGTGCGGCTGCACTGCGCCCGCCGGTCGCGGGCGACGCTGGTGTGCGTCGGCCCGCCCGCGTTCGACTCGCTGCTCGAGCGGCTCGCGGCGCGCGACGCGAGCCCGGAGCACGGCGCCGACGAGTCCCGGTTCCGGCGGCTGGGCCGCCGGCTCTGGCTCGACCGGTAGCCCCGGTGGGACGGGGCCCGTGCCGGCCCTGCGGCGGGCGCGGCACGGGCCCGGCGCCCGTCAGGCGGGCGGGAGACCGGCCAGCTCGGCGAGCGCGGCGCGGTGCCGGTCGGGCGAGCCGAGCGCGATCGAGTCGGCCTTGGCCCGCTTGAGGAACAGGTGCGCCTGGTGCTCCCAGGTGAACCCGATGCCGCCGTGCATCTGCACGCACTCCTCGGCGGCCTTGACCGCGACGGCCGAGCAGTGCGCCTGCGCGACGGCGGCGGCGACGGGGAGGTCGGCGTCGCCGGCGGCCGCGCAGGACGCGGCGTAGCGCGCGGCGGCGCGGGCCTGGGTGATCGACGTCCACAGGTCGGCCAGGCGGTGCTTGAGGGCCTGGTAGGAGCCGATCTGGCGGCCGAACTGGTAGCGGGTCTTGACGTAGGCGACGGTGTCGTCCAGGCAGCGTTCGGCGATGCCGAGCTGCTCGGAGGCGAGCAGCGCGGCGCCGGTCAGCAGCGCGGCGCGGACGGCGTCCGCTCCCTGCGCGACCTGCCGGGCCGGGGCGCCGGCGAAGACGACGTCGGCGAGCCGGCGGGTCATGTCCAGGGACGTCACGGCGGTGCGGCGGACGTGCCCGCCGTCCGGGGAGGCGGCGTCCACGGCGTACAGCCCGCCGGCGGCCGGGACGAGGAACACGTCGGCGGCGAGTCCGTCGGCGACGGACCGGACCTCGCCGGTCAGCGCGCCGCCGGAGACGGCGGGGGCGGCGGGCCCGGCGGCCGGGTCGGCGCCGGGCGCGGTGCCGAACGGCACGGCGAGGACGGCGATCCGCTCCCCCGCGGCCACGCGCCCGAGCAGGTCCCGCTCGCCCGCCGCCAGCAGCGCGGCCGTCGCCACGACGGAGCCGGTGAGGAACGGGACGGGCGCGGCGGCGCGGCCCAGTTCCTCCATCACCACGGCGGCCTCCCGCCAGCTCGCGCCCGCGCCGCCGAGGTCCTCGGGCACGGGCAGCCCCGCGCAGCCGAGCTGACCGGCGAGGGCCGTCCAGAGCGCCGCGTCGTACGGCTCGTCCTTCTCGGTGCCGGCGAGGACGGACGTCCAGGGGGCCTTGTCCTCGAGGACCTCGCGGACGCTCGCGCGCAGGTCGTTCTCGATCTCGGTGTAGAGGAGGTCGGTCACTTCGGCAGGTCCTTCCACGGCACGTCCTTGTCGACCCGGATCTCGCCGGGCAGGCCCAGGACGCGTTCGGCGATGATGTTGCGCAGGATCTCCGAGGTGCCGCCCTCGATGGAGTTGCCCTTGGCGCGCAGGTAGCGGTAGCCGGGCGAGCGGCGGGTGAAGTCGACCTCGGACGGGCGGCGCATCGTCCAGTCGTCGTAGCGCAGGCCGTCGTCGCCGAGCAGTTCCAGCTCCAGCCCGGAGGCGCGCTGGTTGAGGTCGGCGAAGGCGAGCTTGGCGGCCGAGCCCTCGGGGCCGGGCTTGCCGACGGCGAGCTGCTGGCGGAGCCGCTCGCCGGTGAGGCGGGCGGCCTCGGTCTCCACCCACAGCCGCAGCAGGGCGTCGTGCAGCCCGGCGGTGCGCAGTTCGGGGCGGTCCCGCCAGAGCTTCGCGGCGACGCCGATCATGCCGCCCTCGCGGGGCGCGGCGGCGCCGCCGATGGCGACCCGCTCGTTCATCAGGGTGGTGGTGGAGACGCGCCAGCCGTCCCCGACCTCGCCGAGCCGGTTCTCGTCGGGGACGCGGACGTCGGTGAGGAAGACCTCGTTGAACTCGGCCTCGCCGGTGATCTGCCGCAGCGGCCGCACCTCGACGCCGGGCGCGGTCATGTCGCAGACGAAGTAGGTCATGCCGCGGTGCTTGGGGACGTCCGGGTCGGTGCGGGTCACCAGGAGGGCGTAGCGCGCCTCGTGCGCCATGGACGTCCAGACCTTCTGGCCGTTGACGATCCAGTGGTCGCCGTCGCGGACGGCGCGGGTGCCGAGCGCGGCGAGGTCGGAGCCGGCGCCGGGCTCGCTGAACAGCTGGCACCAGATCTCCTCGCCCGTCCACAGCGGGCGCAGGAAGCGGCGCTTCTGCTCCTCGGTGCCGGACGACAGGACCGTGGGGGCCGCCATGCCGAGGCCGATGCCGTTGCGCTCCGGCTGGTTGGAGGGGGAGCCCGCCTCCCGGAACCGCCTGTCCACGGCGGGCTGCAGGGCGCGCGGGGCGCCGAGGCCGCCGTGCCCCTCCGGGTAGTGGACCCACGCCAGGCCGGCGTCGAAGCGGGCCCGGAGGAACTCCAGCGGCTCGGTGGCCGCGGGGTCGTGCTCGGCGAGGAAGGCCTCGACCCTCCTGCCCAGCTCGTCGGCGTCGGGCGGTGCTGTGCTCACAGGGCGGACCTCCGCGCGATCTCGGGTGGCGCAGGGGCCACCGGAAGGGACATACCAACCGGTCGGTATGGCAGGTCCACCCTAGAAAGCCGCGCGCACGGGCGTCAACCGGCGCGACGGCGCGCGGCGGGGCCGCCGGTAAGGGTCCGGTCCCGCCCGGCGGTGCGCCTTGCCGGGCCGCCCGCGCGTGTGCGACGTTCCCCGCATGGTGACTTTGGCGGGACGGTCCGCGCTGGTCACGGGCGCCTCGTCCGGGATCGGCGCGGCGATCGCGGAGGCGCTCGCCGAGGCGGGCGCCCGGGTGGGGCTGACGGCGCGGCGGGCGGACCGGCTGGCGGACGTGCTCGCCCGGTGCCGGGAGCACGCGCCGGGCTCGGCGATGTGGCCGGCGGACCTGGCCGAGCCGGACGCGGCGGCGGCGCTCGCCGCGGCCGCCGAGGCGGAGTTCGGCGGCGTCGACGTGCTGGTCAACAACGCGGGGATGCCGAAGCGGCGGCACGTCCGGGACCTGACGCCCGCCGACGTCGAGGACGTGCTGCGGCTGAACTACGCGGCGGCCGTCCGGCTCGCCCTCGCGGTGCTGCCCGGGATGATCGCGCGGGGCCGCGGGCACCTGGTCGCGGTCGGATCGGTCGCGGCCCGGCTCGGCCCGCCGCACGAGGCCGCCTACGCGGCGTCCAAGGCCGCGCTGACCGCCTTCTGGGAGAGCATGGCCGTCGACCTGGACGGCACGGGCGTGCACGTCCACGTGGTGCAGCCGGCGCTGATCGCCGGGACGGAGCTGTTCGACGCGCGGCCCGGCGACGAGGAGCCGCTGAGCGACCTCACCGGCGCGCCGCCGCCGCGGGAGGTGGCCGCGGCCGTCCTCGGCATGATCGGCGACGGGCGGTTCGAGCGGTACGTCCCGGACTGGTTCGACCAGATGGCCTCGGGCAAGGCCGCCGACGTGGAGGCGTTCGTCGCCGGGGTGAAGGAGTGGCGGCGGGAACGGCTCGAGGAGATCGGCGGTTCCGGCGGCGTTGCCGCCGCGTCGCCTCCTCAGTAGGGTGAGGGCCCGGTGATCCAGATCACATGATGTGGGTCACAGTCCACTCCTCGCCGGGAGGTGCGGATTGCCCCCCACCGCCATGCCCCCCACCGCCATGTCCCCGACCGGCGTGTCCCCGGGCGCCCCGCCCGCGTCCTCCGGAGGACTGCTCGTGTCGGGCGTGACCGTGCGGTTCGGTGCGCTGACCGCCGTGGACCGGGCCGCCCTCGCCGCGCCGGCGGGCGCGGTGACCGGACTGATCGGGCCGGACGGCGCCGGCAAGACCACCCTCTGCGACGTCATCAGCGGGCTGCGGCGCCCCGCCGAGGGCACCGTCCGGCTGGGCGGGGCCGACCTCACCGGCGGCGCCCGCGAGCGCGCCCGCCGCGGCGTCGCCCGCACGTTCGAGCGTCCCGGCCCGCTCGGCGCCAAGACCGTGCGGGACGCCGTCCGGACGGCGGCCGCCCGGCACGCGGCGGCCCGCGAGCATCCCGGGCGGACGGCGCGGGACCGGCTGCGCCGCCGCCGCGCGGCCCGCCGGGAGGCGGCCGGGCGCGCCGACGAACTGCTCGCCCGCGTCGGGATCGGCGAGTACGCCCGCCGGTCCGCGCGGGCCGTCCCGCCCGACGTCGCCCGGCTGGCCGAACTGGCGCGCGCGCTGGCCGCCGACCCGTCCGTCCTGCTGCTGGACGAGCCCTGGCCGGGGCTGCCCGAGCGGCGGTCCCGGGCCCTGGAGGTGCTCCTGCGCGACCTCGCCGCCGAGGGGCTGGCGGTCGTGGTCGCCGGGCGCGACCTGGAGCCGGTCCTCGGCGTCTGCGACGTCGTGCACGTGTTGGACGGCGGCCGGGTGGTCGCCAGCGGCCCGCCCGCCGAGGTCCGCGCCGACGCGCGCGCCCGCGACGCCGTCCGGGGCACCGGTTCCCGGGCGCCGGGGGCGCGCCTCACGGCCCGCTGACCGCTCGCTCGTCCGCGGGCCGGACACCGCCGCGCAGGGGCGGCGCTGCGTACCGGAACGCCGAGGCTCCAAGATCATCGGGGCTTTCGGAACCGTGAAGCCGGTCGCCGTGGAGCGGCTCGGGGACGGCGCGACGGCGTTCCGGATCGTGGACGCGGACGGTGTCGCGTCGCACTGGGTGGAGATCGTCCGGATGCCGGGTCATCTGATCGAGATCCGGATCCCGAACCAGTCGCCCGAGCCGCCCGGGAAGATGATGGACCGGCTGCGGCGGATCGCGCGGGCCGCCCACGGACGGGCGGCCGCGAAGCTGGGGTGACGGGCCGGACGGGACGCGGGCGGAGGCCGGAAACGCGCGCCGGGTGATAATGGGGGCTCGCCGACCGCCTCCGGAGGAACGCTGATGGGCACCGCCGACCGCCCCGTGCGCGAAGCCCTGCTGGACGCCGCCGCCGCGCTGCTGGTCGAGCGCGGCTACCGCGGGCTGCGCATGCGGGACGTCGCCTCCGCCGCCGGGGTGAGCCGGCAGACCGTCTACAACGAGTTCGGCGACAAGTGGGGCCTCGCGCAGGCCGTGCTGATCCGCGACAACGACCGGTACCTGGACGGCATCGACCGGGTGCTGTCGGAGCACGCCGACCTGTTCGACGCGGTCGTCGCGGCCGTCCGGTACACGCTGGAGACGTCGGCGGACGACCAGCTGAAGAAGGCCGTACTGACCGGCGCGGGCGGCGACGAGCTGCTGCCGCTGCTCACCACGCAGGCGGAGCCGGTGCTGTTCACCGCGAGCGCCCGGCTCACCGACCATGCGGCGCGGCAGTGGCCGCATCTGGACCGCGCCGTGCTGGCCGAGGTGGCGGACGCGGCCGTCCGGCTGACGATGAGCCACATCATGCTGCCGTCCGGTCCGCCCGAGCGCGTGGCCCGGTCGGTGGCCCGGATGGTGACGGGCTACCTGGGCGCCGCGGGTGAACGGGGCGCCGGAAAACCGGATGACACCGCCGAAGGCCCGAAGTAGCGTTGCTCCCGCCTCGCGGCTGCTGAACCCGAGGAGACGGCGCCCACCGGCGCCCGTCCCGCCGTCGCGCCCCCCGCGGACGGCTCGTTCCCGTGTTCGGCCACGACCGGAGGTTCTCCCTTGTCCGGAGGCATGCCCGCACGTCAAGATCATCGGCTCGTCCGCTCGGACGGGCACTGGCTCACCCTGCCCAATCCCCACGGCGTCCCCGCCGAGATCTGCGCGGGGCCCGACGTCCCGCTGGAGCCGGCCGCCGTCACCGAGGCGCTGGACCTGCTGGAGACCGCGCGGACGCTCGAGCGGCTCGCCGAGGAAACGCCCGGTCTCGCCGGAACGCCGCGCATCGCCCGCGCGGCTTTCACGCCCGACTTCCACAAGGGGGCCGGGATCCCGATCGGGACGGTGCTGGACGTCGAGCACGCGCTCCTCCCCCAGGCGGTCGGCAACGACGTCAACTGCGGGATGCGGCTGGAGGTCACCACCCTGGACGCCGACCGGGTGCGGGACCGGCTGGACGCGCTCGAGCGGCGGCTGCGGCACCTGTTCTTCGAGGGCGGCCGCCGGATCGCGCTCACCCCGCTGCAGCGGGAGGCGCTGCTGCGCGAGGGGCTGCCGGGCCTGCTGACGACCGGCCCGGCGCCCTGGCCGGGTCTGCGCCCGGGCGACGCGGACGACTGCGTCGACCGCGTCCACTGCGCCGGGCTGACCGTCCCGACGGCGGAGGCGTTCGCCGACTGGGTCGGCAGCGCGGCCGGGTCACCGGACGAGCCGAGCCACGACGGCGTCATCGGCGGGATCGGCGGCGGCAACCACTTCGCCGAGCTGCAGTACGTGGCGCGGACGCACGACGCGGCCGCCGCGCACGCGTGGGGGCTGGCGCCCGGCGCGGTGGTGGTGATGGTGCACAGCGGGTCGCTGTCGCTGGGGCACCAGGCGAACGCGACCGCGCTCGACCGGCTCCGGGCACGGTGGCCGAAGAGCCTGGCGCGCCCGCGCAACGGCGTCCTGCCGTTCCTGCTGGACGAGCGCTCGGAGCCGGACCGGCGCCGGTACCTGGAGGCGTTCGGCAACGCGGCCAACTTCGCGCTCGGGAACCGGTTCTTCCTCGCGCTGACGATGCGGGCCGGGCTCGCCGCCGAGTGCGGGGAGGGGGCCGGGTTCGACGCCCGGCTCCTGTACGACGCGCCGCACAACCTGTTCTGGCGGGACGGCGACCGCGCGGTCCACCGCAAGGGCGCAACCCCGGCGGGAGGCCACGCCGAGATGGCGGGCGGCCCGTTCGAGATGTGGGGCGAACCGGTCATCGTGCCCGGATCGATGGGGGCGTCCAGTTTCGTCCTGCGCGGGCACGGCGACCCCCGGACGGTCGCGAGCGCGTGCCACGGCGCGGGACGGCGGGTGCCGCGCGGCGCGGCGGCGCGCGGGGGCGACGCCGAACTGGACGCTTTCCTTCGGGAGTTCCGGGTGGTCACCCCGCTGGACCACCGGGACCCGCGGGCGGCGCGCCGGCCGGACGTCATGGCCGCGTGGCGGCGCGACCTCAAGCAGGAGGCGCCGTGGGCCTACAAGGACATCGGCCCGGTCGTGTCCGGCCTGCGGGGCGGCGGGGTCGCCACGCCGGTCGCCGAGCTGCGGCCGCTGCTGACCGTCAAGGGGTGAACCGCCCGGTTCCCCGGCGGCCGGTCCGGCCGCCGGGGAACCGGACCCGATGTCAGTGACCACTTACAGGATCGGCTACGGTGGGTGCCTGATTCGGACCCCGAACAGCACACGCGCCAGGAGGCTTGCATGGACTTCGACCTGCCGGAGAGCGCGATCGCCGTGCGTGACGGCGTGCGGGCGATCGCCGGGAAGTACGACCAGGAGTACTGGAGCCGGTGCGACGCCGAGAAGCGGTGGCCCGAGGAGGTGTGGCGGGAGCTCGTCGCGGGCGGCTGGCACAGCCTCGCGATCCCCGAGGAGCACGGCGGCGCCGGGCAGGGCCTCCTCGAGCTCGCCGTCGCGCTGGAGTCGCTCGCCGAGGGCGGCGCGGGCGGCGCCGCGTCCTTCATGTACCTGCTGACCCCGGCGTTCGGCGGCCTGACCATCGCCCGCCACGGGACGGACGCGCAGCGCGCCGAGTTCCTGCCGAAGATCGCCGCGGGCGAGCTGGAGACCTGCTTCGCCGTCACCGAACCCGACGCGGGCAGCAACGCGATGAACATCTCCACCCAGGCCCGCCGCGACGGCGACGGCTACCTGGTGAGCGGCCAGAAGATCTGGATCTCCGGGATGGAGCGCGCCGACTTCCTCGTCCTGGTCACCCGGACGATCCCGGCCGCCGAGGCGCGCCCCCGCACCGCGGGCTTCACCGTCCTGCTCGTGGACGTCAAGGAGGCCGTCGAGGCCGGAACCCTGACGTACCAGCCGATCCCGAAGCTCGGCACGAACACCGTCGCGTCCAGCATGGTGTTCCTGGACGGCGTCCGCGTGCCGGCCGACCGGGTCCTGGGCGAGCCCGACCAGGGCTTCGCCGTCCTGTGGGACATCCTCAACCCCGAGCGCATCCTCGCCGCGGCGGGCGGCGTCGGCTCCGGCGAGCTGGTCCTGCGGATCGCCTGCGACTACGCGCGCGACCGCGCGCCGTTCGGGCAGCCCATCGGCGCGCACCAGGGCGTCGCGTTCCCCCTCGCCCGCATCAAGGCGCAGGTGGAGCTGGCCCGGCTGATGACCTACAAGGCGGCGTGGCTGTGGGACCGCGGACGGCCGTGCGGCTCGGAGGCCAACATCGCCAAGCTCACCGCGGCGGACGCCGCGTGGCAGGCGGCCGACCGCGCCTTCCAGACCCACGGCGGGATGGCGTACTCGCTGGAGTACCCGGTCGCCCGGATGTTCCGCGACGCCCGCATCGCCAAGAACATCCCCGTCGCCGAGGAACTCGTCCTGGCCCACATCGCCCAGCACGAGCTGGGGCTGCCGCGCTCGTACTGAGCACCGCCGGGCCGCCGCCGGTAGGGGACGTCCGCGGCCGCCCGCGGGCGGTCCCCGGTCGCCCGTACCGGCGGCGGGCCGGACGCTGGAGGGCGGCGTCCACTCGCCCGGCGGTCCGCCCGGCGGGCCACCGCCGTGCCGCGGGTCAGCCGAACTCGGGCGGGCGCTTCTCGCGGAGGGCCGCCACGCCCTCGCGCACGTCCGGCCCGGTGAATCCGAAGAACTCCATCGCCAGCGACGCGTCGAACGTGGGCCCCGCCATGCGCAGCCAGTTGTTCAGCGCGTACTTGGTGAACTGGATCGCCTCGGCGGGCCCGGCGGCCAGCCGACCGGCGATCTCCAGCGCGCGGTCGTGCACCTCGGCGTCGTCCACGCACAGCGACACCAGGCCGATCCGCTCCGCCTCCTCGCCGGTGAGGACGTCGTTGAGCAGCAGGTAGTACTTCGCCTTCGCCATCCCGCACAGCAGCGGCCAGACGATCGCCGCGTGGTCCCCGGCCGCGACGCCCAGCCGGGTGTGGCCGTCGATGATCTTCGCCGAGCGGCCCGCCACCGACACGTCCGCCAGCATGGCCACCGCCAGCCCCGCCCCCACCGCCGGGCCCTGGATCGCGCTCACCACCGGCTTGGCGCAGTCGACCACGTTCATCACGATGTCGCGGGCCTCGCGCATGATCCGGCGCCGCGCCGCGTGGTCGTCCATCATCTCCTCGATCATGGACAGGTCGCCGCCCGCCGAGAACGCCTCGCCCTCCCCGCGCACCACGATCGCGCGCACCTCGTCGTCGGCGTCCGCGTCCCGCCAGATCCGCGCGAGCTCCCCGTGCCCCACCGTGTCGACCGCGTTCAGCCGCCCCGGCGTGCTCAGCGTCACCCGGAGCACCCCCGGCGCCGCCCAGTCGATCCGCAGCCGCTCGTACGTCCCGTACCGGTCGCTCATGACGCCTCCGCTCCACTGAAACCGAATGCCGTTCGCAATCGTGCCACGGCGTAGCCCACCGCCTCGGCACCGGCGTCGAACATCTCCGGCAGCAGGAAGAACGAGTGCACCACCCCGTCGTAGCGGCGCAGCTCCACCGGCACCCCCGACTCCCGCAGGCGCCGCGCGTACGCCTCGCCCTCGTCCCGCAGGATGTCGCACTCCGCCGTGATCACCGTGGCGGGCGCGACCCCGCGCAGGTCGGGGGCCCGCAGCGGCGCCAGCCGCGGATCACCGGGGTCCGCACCGCCCCGGTACAGGTCCATGAAGCGCGCCAGCGTCGGGGCGTCGAGCCCGTACCCGGTGCCGTACTCCCGCCAGCTCGGCGCGTCCCGCGCCGTGTCGGTCACCGGGTAGACGAGCAGCTGGTGCGCGAGCGCGACGCCCCGGTCCCGGGCGAGCAGCGCGACCGCCGCGGCGAGGTTCCCGCCCGCGCTGTCCCCGGCCACCGCGACCGCCCCCGGCCGGATCCCGTACCGCTCCGGCCGCCGGACGGCCGAGGCCACCACGGCCCACGCGTCGTCCACCGCCGCCGGGAACGGGTGCTCGGGCGCCAGCCGGTACCCGACGCTCAGCACCGCGCAGCCCGCGTCCGCCGCGAGGTCGCGGCACAGGCGGTCCACGTTCTCGATGCCGCCGAGCACCCAGCCGCCGCCGTGCAGGTACACGACCGCGGGCAGGGGGCCCGCCACCACCGGGCGGTACAGCCGCACCGGCACCGGACCGCCCGGCCCCCGCACGGCCAGATCGTCCACGACCGCCAGTTCGCGCCGCTCGAAGGGCAAGAGCGCGCCGACCCGCTCCCGCATCTCCTCGATCGTGGGCTCGCCCGCGCCGTCCGGCGGCACCTGCGTCCAGGACGCGAGCTCCTGCAGGAAGCGAACGGTCTGCGGCTCCAGCGGCATGCGACGGCCTCCGGGGGAAAGCGATGGAATCTACCGGTTCGTCTTCCCCTGTCGCCCGAACGCCAATCGCCGACCGCTAGCCGCGGGCCGCAGCCACCAGCGCCTCGAACAGCCGCCCGTCCGTCCCCTCCTCGGGATGCCACTGCACGGCCAGCCCGAACCGGTGCCCCTGCAACTCCGCGGCCTCCACGACCTGGTCGTCCGCCCAGGCCACCGCCGCCAGCCCCTTCCCGAGCCGCCCCACCGCCTGATGGTGGAGCGTCGGGACGTCGGCGGCCTCGCCGAGCACCTTCCCGATCATGCTGCTGGGCGAGATCCGCACCGGATGGGAGCCCATCTTCCCCGGCTCCGGCGCGTGCCGCTCGTGCCCGACCGCCTCCGGCAGATGCTGGACGAGCGTCCCGCCCCGCGCGACGTTCAGTACCTGCATCCCCCGGCAGATCGCCAGGAACGGGACGTCCGCGTCCACCACCGCCCGGGCCAGCGCGAGCTCGAAGCGGTCCCGCTGCGGCTGCGGCGGGTCCGTCTCGGCATGCCGCTCCGCACCGTACAACTCGGGGTCCACGTCGGCGCCGCCCGCGAGCACGATCCCGTCCAGCCGTCCGGCCAGCGCCCCCACTCCCCGCAGCGACGCCGCCGGCGGGAGCAGCACCGGCACGCCGCCCGCCCGCTCCACCGAGCGCACGTACGAGACCGGCAGCAGCGCCGCCTCCCGCACCCACATGCCCCACCGCGCCGGCTCCTGGCAGGCGGTGATGCCGATCAGCGGCGCGGTTCCGCCCGGACTGGGCTCTGACATGGGTCGTTCCCCTCTCCCGGCCGGTGTCGGCGGCCGGGCGGCTCGTCCGTCAGGGAGTCCTCCCACCTTGTCGTTCCCGCCACTCCCGCCGCAAGAGGGCGCACCCGTCACCGCCGAACCGTCACCAGCCGAACCGTCACCAGCCGGCGCGCTCCCGCAGGAAGTCGCTCGTCGCCGCGTCCGCCGGGTAGAACGACTCGATCGCCAGTTCCGCCACCGTGATGTCGACGGGCGTCCCGAAGGTCGCGATCGTGCTGAAGAACGACAGGTCGCGCCCGTCCTGCCGGATCCGCAGCGGGACGAACACCTCGTGCCCCGCGGGCGGCGCCATCGCCTCGCCGACGTCCCCAGGGAAGTCCCGCAGCTCCCGGTACAGCTGCGCCAGCGACGCGTCCGCCGTCAGCCGCACGTGCCGCCGCACCCGGTCGATCATGTGCGCCCGCCACTCCGCCAGGTTCAGGATGTTCTTCGCCATACCGTCGGGGTGCATGCTCAGCCGCAGCACGTTCAGCGGCGGCTCCAGGAGTTCCGGCGGCGCGCCCTCCATGAACAGCGCCGCCGCACCGTTGGCGTCGATGAGGTTCCAGAACCGGTCCACGACGACGGCCGGGAACGGCTCGTGCCCTCGCAGCACCTGCTTGATCGCGGCGCGGACCGTGTCCATCCGCGGTTCCTCGATCGGCGTCTCCTCGAACACCGGCGCGTATCCCGCCGCCACCAGCAGCAGGTTCCGGTCGCGCAGCGGGACGTCCAGATGCTCCGCCAGCCGCAGCACCATCTCCCGGCTCGGCGCCGACCTTCCCGTCTCCACGAAGCTGAGGTGCCGGGTGGACACGTCCGCCTCCGACGCCAGCTCCAGCTGGCTCAGCCGCCGCCGCTGCCGCCACGCCCGCAGTTGCTCCCCGATCGGCCGCACATCGCTCAAGGTCGTCGTCACCGCACCGACGCTACCGGCGGCACGTCACGGCGGCGATGACGTCGGAGGTAATGGGCCGGCTCCGTACGCGGTCGTCCCGTCGCCGACCGCGCGGCTTTACGTTGTAGATCATTGGCGGACGTGCTCGTCGAAGAACGCGAAGATGCGGTCCCAGCCGTCCCCGGCGTTCTCACGGCCCTTGCCCATGCCGAACAACACCTTCGCGACGGGGGCGTACGGGCCCGGCACCTGCGTCTCGGTGAGGAAGCCGTGGCCCGTGGCCGGGTACTCCTTCACGTCGTGCGGGACGCCGGCGCCGGTCAGCGCCCGCTCCAGCTTCCCCGCCGCCCCGCGCAGCGTGGGGTCGGCGGCGCCGTAGCCGGCGACGATGGGGCACGCGCCCCGCAGCGCCTCGTCCGGCCGTCGCGGGAGCATGCCGTAGTTCACCGCCGCGGCGCGGAAGTCGTACCGCGCCGCCGCGACGAGCGCGAAGCCGCCGCCCATGCAGAAGCCGCACACGCCGACGTCGCCGGTGCAGTCGGCGCGTCCGGCGAGCCACGCGCGCGTCGCCTCGATCGCGTCGTAGGTGGCGCCGCGCCCGGCGCGCATGTCGCGCATGGCCTTGGTGACGCACCGCAGCCAGGGGGCGCCGCCGTACAGGTCGGGCAGCACGGCGAGGTAGCCGTGCGCGGCGAAGCGGTCGGCCTGCGCGCGCATGTCCGCGGTCGAGCCGAAGGCCTCGAACAGGACGACCACGCCGGGCCAGGGCCCCTCCCCTTCGGGGACGGCCAGGTATCCGGGCAGGTCGCGTGTTCCGGTGGGGATCTCGACGTCCGTCATACCGCCCAAGCTTCCCTCATCCGGGCCTCCCGGCCCAGCCCCGCGCCGCGCTCTTCGAGCCGATCGGCCGGGCGTCCGGCACTGCGGCGGGTGACCGCCGGGGGCGTCCTCAGGGGGCGACGCGGCCGTTCGCCTCGAAGGCGGCGTGGGTCAGCGGCATGAGCGCCGCCCACTGCTCCTCCATCCGCTCGGCCACCATCTCGATCTCGCGCTGCGGGAACGAGGGGAACTTCGAGTCCTCGCGCTTCGTGCGCAGCGACAGGAAGTTCATCAGGGCGCGAGCGTTGCAGGTCGCGTACATGGAGGAGTAGAGACCGACCGGCAGGACGGTCCGGGCGACCTCGCGGGCGACGCCCGCCTCGAGCATCTCGAGGTAGGCCCGGTACGACCGGCGGCAGCTCTCCATGGTGGCCTCGGTGACCAGCTTGTGCTGCTCGGGCGTCCCGTCGACGAAGACGTACTTGCCGGGCTTGCCCTCCTGCACCAGCTTCCGTTCGGGCCCGGGAACGTAGAAGACGGGTTCCAGGCGCCTGTACCGGCCGCTCTCCTCGTTGTAGGAGAACGTCCGATGGCGCATGAACTCCCGGAACACGAAGATCGGGGCCTTCACGTAGAAGGTCATCGACGAGTGCTCGAAGGGGGTCCCGTGCCGGTCGCGCATCAGGTAGTTGATCAGGCCCCTGGAGCGCTCGGGATCGGCCTTCAGTTCCTCCAGGGAACTCTCGCCCTTGGTGGACACCCGGGCGGCCCACAGCACGTCGGCGTCCGACGCCGCCGACTTGATCAGTTCCACGTCGACATCGCTGCGGAACTCGACGTCCATCGCTTCGGCACCCGTCACCGGACTCCCCCTCGCACCTATGCACCGGCCGCGGCAACCCTACCGGAGGCCGCCGGGGCGCCGAGCGGGACGTCATGTGCGTTCGGGTGCGACGCTGCTGGATCGATGCCGCAGACTGGAGGGGTTCGTCCGAGGTCGGAGAGTGCGAGGGACGGTCCGGTGCGCGGAGCGCCGGTGCGGTCGAGGGGGACGCCCGATGGGGCCTGAGCTGAAAGTGCTGGGAGCCTGTCCGCTGGACTGCCCCGACGGGTGCTCGTGGGTGGTGACCGTGCGGGACGGGAAGGCGGTGCGGCTGCGCGGCAACCCCGACCACCCGTACACGCGGGGCGCGCTGTGCGCGAAGGTGAACCGCTGGCTGGAGCGGGCGGAGCAGCCCGACCGGATCCTGCACCCGATGCGGCGGGTGGGCCGCAAGGGCGCGGGACGGTTCGCGCGGATCTCCTGGGACGAGGCGCTCGGGGAGATCGCGGAGCGGCTCGAGGACGTGGTGCGCGAGCACGGCGGCGAGGCGATCTGGCCGTACTGGGGCACCGGGACGCTGGGCTACCTGCAGGGGCTCGAGGGGTACTCCGGCCGGCGGTTCTTCAACGTGCTGGGCGCCTCGGGGCACTACGCCAACATCTGCTCGGCGGCGGGCAGTGCGGGGATGGAGGCGACGGTCGGGTCGGCGGGCGGCATGGACCCGCAGGACCTCGCGCACGCGCGGCTGGTGATCCTCTGGGGCTCGAACCCGCTGACCAGCGGGCATCACGTGTGGAAGTTCGTCCAGGACGCGCGAAAGTCCGGGGCGCGCCTGGTGGCGATCGACCCGGTGCGGACGCGGACGGCGCAGCAGGCCGACGAGCACCTGGCTCCGCTGCCGGGCACGGACGCCGCACTGGCGCTCGGCCTGCTGAACGTGATCGTCGGGTCGGGGGCGCAGGACGAGCGGTTCCTGCGGGAGCACACGGCGGGATGGGCGGAGTTCCGGGAGCGGATCGCGGAGCACCCGCCGGAGCGGGCGGCGGAGATCACCGGCGTGCCCGTGGAGAGCATCGTGGCGCTCGGCGAGCGGATCGCCCGCACCCGGCCGACCGCGATCCGCGCGACGCAGGGGCTGCAGCGGCACGCGGGCGGGGGCACGGCGCTGCGGGTGCTGGCGGCGATCCCGGCGGTGACCGGCGACTGGGCGCGGCTCGGCGGCGGGCTCGCGTTCTCGACGTCCGGGCACAACAGGCTCGACAAGGCGGCGCTGTGGCGGGACGACCTGCGGCCGGGGCCGGTGCGGACGCTGCCGATGACACGGCTCGGCGAGGGACTGCTGGACGTCGAGGACCCGCCGGTCAAGGCGCTGTTCGTGATCGCCGCGAACCCGGTGGGGAGCACCCCGCACCAGAACCGGGTGCGGCGCGGGCTGGAGCGCGAGGACCTGTTCACGGTGGTGATGGAGCAGTTCCCGACCGACACCGCCGACTACGCCGACATCGTGCTGCCCGCGACGGCGCAGCACGAGCACATGGACCTGCACGAGGGCTACGGGCACCTGTACCTGACGTGGAACGAGCCCGCGGTGGAGCCGCCGGGCGAGTGCCTGCCGACGACGGAGACGTTCCGCCGGCTGGCGCGGCGGATGGGGCTGAACGAGCCGGGCCTGTACGACTCCGACGAGAGCCTCGCCGAGCAGCTCCTCGCGTCCGACCACCCCTGGATGGCGGGCGTCACGCTCGACCGGCTGCGCGAGGAGGGCTTCGTGCGCATGTCGGTCCCGGACCCCTTCCTGCCGTACGCCGAGGGGTTCCCGACGCCGTCCGGTCGCCTGGAGTTCCCGCGCGGCGCCGCGTACGTCCCGCCCGCGGAGGTCGCCGACCGGGAGCGGGCGGCGCGGTACCCGCTGGCGCTGATCTCGGCGGCGTCGCACGAGTTCCTGAACACGCAGTTCGCGAACAATCCGGAGCTGCGGCGCCGGTCGGGACCCCAGACGGTCCGGCTGCATCCGGGCGACGCCGCCGCGCGGGGCCTGGCGGACGGGCAGCGGGTCAGGGTGGCCAACGACCGGGGCGGATTCGACGCGGTCCTGCGGGTGACCGACCAGGTCAGGCCGGGTGTCGCGGCGACGGCGAAGGGGCACTGGGCGAAGTTCTCCGGCGGCTCGAACGCGAACGCGGTGGTGGCCGAGCGCGACACCGACCTCGGTGCGGGCCCGGTGTTCCACGACACCCGCGTCGAGGTGAGCGCGCTCCCCTGATCGCGCTCCCCCGAGCGCGGCCGGCCGGTACGGTGTCGCCCGGAGGGACGCATGACGATGGAGGCCGATCCCGGCGCGATGCTCGACCGGGCCCGCAAGTACGAGCGGCAGGGACGTCCGGAGGAGGCCGCGGCCGCGTTCGCCGAGGCCGCCGGACGGCTGGAGGCGCGCGGCGACCGGGCGGCGGCGGGGGTCCGGGCGCGGCAGGCGCGGGCGCTCGCGGCGGCGGGACGCGCCGAGGAGGCGCTCGGGGTGCTGGCGGCGGCCGAGCAGGCGGCCCCGGACGGCGCGGACGTCCGCGCCGTCCTGGACGGGCACGCCGCGCACGTCCTGGCCGCGGCCGGGCGCGCGGGGGAGGCGGCGCGGCGGGCGTGGGCGGCGATGACCGCGTTCCGCTCGCTGGGCGACGACCGGCGCGCGGACGTCGCGGGCGCGCACGCGGCGCGGCTGATCGTCGAGGACACGGGGCCGCGCGCCGCGGTGGACCCGCTGCGGGACCTGCTGGGGCGCATGCCCCCGGACGGCGAGGGGCACCGGCGGGTCGCGCGGCTGCTGGCGGACGCCGAGCGGCGGCCCGACCGCGACTTCGACGTCCTCGTCACCGACCCGGACGGCGCCGGGTGGGGCGCGCTCGCCGCCGCACTGGCCGTGGGCGCGCACCTGGCGGTCGGCAACGGCGTCGCGTGGAACACCCTCGGCGACCGGGGGGCGCGCGACGACCGCGCCCTGCTGGAACGCGACTGGGGCGTCACCGACGCCGCGGGCTGGCGGGAGCAGGTGCGGGCGCTGCTGGACGCGGAGAACTCCGACCCCGCCGTCCAGATGGTCCTCGACCGGCGCGAGCCCGGCATGCGACCGGCGTCGTGGCGGGCCGCGATCGCCGGGTGGTGCGCCGAACGGAACGTGTCGGAGGAGACCACCCGGCGCGTGATCGAGCTGTCGGGGCTGATCCTGCGGTACGAGGAGCGGTTCCGCGCGGACGGGCTCCTCGGGCCGGACGAACCGGTGCGGAGCGTGTACGGCTACGACTTCGGCCGCGCCGTGAACATGGCGCGCTGGGGACTGGGCGCCGGGTACTGCGACGCCGACGAGGCCGAGAAGTGCGTCATGACCGCCGGGCAGCGCGCCCATCGGGTGTACGGGTCGTGGGAGTCGTTCTCCGCCGGATACGTCCTGGGACGGATGCTGCGGTTCGACGAGGGCGAGTTCGGCCAGTGGTACGCGCGCTCGGTCGTCGGGCACCGCGTCCTCGCCGAAGATCCCGCCAGCCCTTGGCGCCGGATGGCCTGGGGCTGACCGGACGCCTCACCCGAGCGCGTCGATCTCCGCGGCGATGGCCTCCTTCCCGGCGTCGTCCAGGCAGGACGCGGCCACGGCGTTGCGGGCCAGCGCGGCCAGTTCGGCGCGGCCGAGGCCGAACACCTCGGCGGCGAGGCGGTACTCGCCGGTCAGCGTGGTGTCGAACATCGGCGGGTCGTCGGTGTTCAGCGTGACGAACAGGCCGGCCTCCAGCATCCGCGGCAGCGGGTGGTCGGCGAGGGCGGCGATCTGGCCGGTGCAGACGTTCGAGGTCGGGCAGACCTCGAGGGGCGTGCCGGTGTCGCGCAGGTGGGCCATGAGCCGCTCGTCGCGGACGCAGGCGATGCCGTGCCCGATGCGTTCCGCCCCGAGGTGCTCGATGACCTCCCACATGGTCTCGGGGCCGGTCATCTCGCCCGCGTGCGGGAGGCTGCGCAGCCCGGCGGCGCGCGCCGCGCGGAACGCGTCCCGGATCTCGTCGCGGATCGCGGCGCGCAGCTGCTCGACGCCGCCGATCCCGAAGCCGACGAGCGCCTCCGCCGGGTGCTCCAGGGCGGCGGTGAGGGTGCCCTCGACCGCCTCGGCGCCGAAGTCGGCGGGGATGTCGTAGATGTAGGCGACGCGGACGCCGTACCGCTCGCGCGCCTCGCGCGCGGCGATGTCGAGCGCCTCCCGCACCGCGTGGTGCGGGATCCCGGCACGGGTGTGCGCCTGCGGGGTCACGGTCAGCTCGAAGTACCGGACGTTCTGGGCGGCGAGGTCGCGGGCGGCGCCGAGGACGAGCGTCGCGATGTCCTCGGGCGTCCGGACGAGGTGGTTGACCCGGTCGTAGACCTGGGCGAAGTGCGGGAAGTCGGTGAACGTGTAGAACTCGCGCAGTTCGCGCTCGTCCAGGGGAACGCCGCCGTCGGGGTGCCGGCGGGCGAGTTCCAGGACGGTCGGGACGGACGCCGAGCCCACGAGGTGGACGTGGAGCTCGACCTTGGGCAGGGCGTCGATGAACGCCTCGAGGGAGCCGGTCTCGGTCAGCACGCCGCGACGCTAACAGCGACACGACCGGCGTGGACAGGAAAACCGGAGCAACCTGCCACGAAATTGTCAAGATCGCCCGCGGCGGGCACGATGGAGGTGTGCGCGCGTCCCGGTTGATCTCACTCGTCCTGCTCCTGCAGTCGCGCGACCGCATGACGGCGGCGGAGCTGGCGCGCGAGCTGGAGGTGTCGGAGCGGACCGTGTACCGGGACGTGGAGGCGCTGTCGGCGGCCGGGGTCCCGGTGTACGCCGAGCAGGGCCGGGCCGGGGGCTACCGCCTCGTCGCCGGGTACCGCACGCGGCTGACCGGGCTCAGCCGGGAGGAGGCGGAGGCCCTGTTCCTGTCGGGCCTGCCGGGCCCGGCCGGGGACATGGGGCTCGCCGACGCGGTCGCCGCCGCCGAGCTGAAGGTGCTCGCCGCGCTGCCGGGCCCGCTGCGGGACGCGCCCGCCCGCGCCGGGCAGCGGTTCCACCTGGACGCGCCCGGCTGGTTCCACGCCCCCGATCCCCCGCCGCTGCTGCGCGATCTCGCCGCGGCCGTCTGGTCCGACGCGGAGGTCGAGCTGCGGTACCGGCGCAAGGACGGCGAGGTGACGCGGACCGCCGAGCCGTACGGCCTGGTCCTGAAGAACGGCACCTGGTACCTGGTGGCGCTGGTCGGCGGGCGGCCCCGCACCTACCGGGTCGACCGCGTCGCGGCGGTCGCGCCGACGGGCGCGGCGTTCGGCCGCGACGTGGACTTCGACCTCGCGGGGTACTGGCGGGAGCAGGCGGACGCGTTCGCCCGCTCGATGCTGCACGAGGAGATCACCGTGCGGCTCAGCCCGGCCGGGATGCGTGGACTCCGGTTCGCGACCGGCGAGCACGCGGTGCGCCGCGCCGCCGAGGCGGCCGGGGAGCCGGACGCGGACGGCTGGCGGACGACCGTGCTGCCGGTCGAGTCGCTCGAGGTCGCGGCGCACGAGATGCGGATCCTCGGCGCCGACGTCGAGGTACTGGCGCCGCCGGAGTTGCGGGCGCGGATGGCCGGTGCCGCGGCCCGGCTCGCGGCGCTGTACGCGCGGCCGGGCGGCGGCACCGGAGGTGGAGCGGTCAGCGGTAGCCGGTGACGTCGGCGGGCTTCCCCGCCATGACCACTTCGGTGATGTAGGCGTAGGCGTCCGGGCGGCTGCCGTCGGCGTCGGTGAACCCGTACACCTTCGCGAGCCCGCCGCTGGACTGCGACGTCCCGTTCCAGCGGGCGCGCTCCGGATCGGCCGCGAGGGCCGCGACGGCCCGCCCGACCAGCGCCGGGGTCTCGGAGATCGCGAAGTGCGGATCCTTCTCCGCACCGTCCGGCCAGGTGTCCTCGGTGACGCCGAAGTGCTCCAGCATCGCCTCCGAGCGCAGCCAGCCGGGCGTCAGCGACACGGCCGTCCCGCCGTACGGGGCGATCTCCACCGACTGCGCGAGCGCCATCCGGATGACGGCGGTCTTCACGAGGTCGTAGAAGTATCCGCAGTCCTTGCGGTACTCCGCGTTGAACTCGGCGGTCCCGTCGGTGATCTCGACGACGAGGCCGCCGGGTTCGCGGATCAGCAGCGGCAGCGCCCGGTGGCTGGTGATGGCGTGGGTGTCGAGGGCGAGCCGCAGCATCCGCAGCCCGTTCTCCAGGGACTGCTCCCACAGCGGCTTGCCGAACTCGAAGAGGTGGTCGCTCCCCCAGACGTCGTTGACCAGGACGTCGAGGCGTCCGCGCTCGTCGTCGATGCGGCGGACGAGGCCGTCCACCTGGGCGGGGTCCAGGTGGTCGACCCGGACGGCGATGCCCTCGCCGCCCGCCGCCGTGACGAGCGCGGCGGTGTCCTCGATGGTCTCGGGACGGTCCATCTCCGATCGCGCGGACCGGGTCGTCCGTCCCGTGCAGTACACGGTGGCGCCGGCGGCGCCGAGTTCGGCTGCGATGCCGCGCCCGGCGCCGCGGGTGGCGCCGGCGACCAGCGCGACCTTCCCCGCCAGCGGCGCGCCGTCGGTCTCGTTCTCACTCATGCCGCCGATGCTGGCAGCGAAACCTGACAGCGCGCGTCAGCGTTCTTCCCGGCCTCCGGAGATCTCTCCCGGCGCGCGGCTAGCCGAAGATGCTGACGCCGCCGGGGCCCACGAGCAGGCCGACGACGATGAGGACGATGCCCCAGAGCAGGTCGCGACGGGCGATCAGGACGTAGGCGCCGGCGATCACGAGGATCACCGCGATGAGCCAAAGAATGAACATCATGGTGCCGGGGTCCCCCAGCGGATGCCCACGAAACACCCGGTTCGATTCGGCCGTCCGGAAAGCGGAGTTCCAGACCGCGCAAACTCGGGCACGGCACGGCGGAAGCGGCCCCCGACGCGGAGGAGGGAGCGCGCCTCCCCCCTCCGCCGGGATAACGGCGATCACGCGCCGCGAGCGGCGCGGTGGCCGGTCACCATCCTGCCGTGCCCGCGACCTCGGGGACAGCGCCTCGAGGACCATTTCCGGCGGCGGCGATCAGACTCTGGAATGAGGTTCGGTTCATCATTCCGGTCGATCCGCCCGGCGGGAGCCGGGCGAACGGCCAGGAATCGGTCAGGAATTCGGTCGGCGGCAGAGCCGCAGCACGTTGGCCACGATCGCGTGCCCGGCGCCGCCCGCCGCCGTGAGGATCGACTCCGGATGGAACTGGACGGCCCAGCGCCGCCGGCCCGCGTCCTCGATCGCCATCACCACGTCGCCGGTCACCGCCGTCACCCGGAAGCCCTTCACCCGGTCGGGCGTGGCGTGCAGCGAGTGGTAGCGGGCCGCGGTGAACTCGTCCGGGAGCCCCTCGAACAGCCCGCCGCCGGTCACCTTCACCTGGCCCGGCTTGCCGTGCGACGGCTCGGGCAGCAGGTCCAGCGCACCGCCCGCGTGCTCGACCATCGCCTGCAGGCCCAGGCAGACGCCGAAGACGGGGAGCCCGCGCGCGTCCAGGGCCTCCAGCAGGGCCCCGGTGGCGAAGTCGTCCGGCCGTCCCGGGCCCGGGGACAGGACGACGAGGTCGGGGGCGTGCTCGTCCAGCAGCCGCGCGGGGAAGCCGTGCCGGAGCGTGACCACCTCCGCGCCCTGCTGCCGGAAGTAGTCGGCGAGGGTGTTGACGAACGAGTCCTCGTGGTCGACGAGCAGCACCTTGAGCCCGTCGCCCGCGCGCTCGGACACCGGCTCGGGCGCGGGCGCGGGCCGCTCCCCCGCCGCGGCGTCCCGCGCGACGGCCTCGAGCGCGCCGAGCAGCGCGCTCGCCTTGAGGTGCGTCTCGCGCTCCTCCTCGTCGGGGTCGGAGTCGTACAGCAGCGTCGCCCCGGCCCGCACGGTCGCGACGCCGTCGCGGATCTGCGCCGTGCGCAGCGTGAGACCGGTGTTCATCGACCCGTCGAAGCCGACGCACCCGACCGCGCCGCCGTACCAGCGGCGGGGCGAGTCCTCGTGGTCCTCGATGAACTGCATCGCCCACGTCTTCGGCGCGCCGGTGACCGTCACCGCCCACATGTGGGTGAGGAACGCGTCGAGCGCGTCGAACTCCGGGCGCAGCCGCCCCTCGATGTGGTCCACGGTGTGGATGAGCCGCGAGTACATCTCGATCTGCCGGCGGCCCAGCACCCGGACGCTGCCGGGCACGCACACCCGCGACTTGTCGTTGCGGTCCACGTCCGTGCACATGGTCAGCTCGGACTCGTCCTTCGCCGACCCCAGGATCGTGCGGATCTGCTCGGCGTCCTCCAGCGCGTCGGCGCCGCGCCTGATCGTCCCCGCGATCGGGCAGGTCTCCACCCGGTCCCCGCTCACCCGCACGAACATCTCCGGGGAGGCGCCGACCAGGTACTCGCCGTCGCCGAGGTTGAACAGGAACTCGTACGGCGCCGGGTTGGTCTCGCGGAGCCGCTCGAAGAACGCGGCGGGCGAGTCGCACCGCCCGTGCATGGCGTGACCGGGCGTGACCTCGAAGAGGTCGCCGCGCACGAACCGCTCCTTGGCGTCCCGCACCATCTGCGCGTACACGCCCGGCACCGGCTGCGGGGGGAGCTCCGCCGGGACGGCGGCGGGCGTCGGCCCGGTCGCGCGCGGGAGCCCGGCGGTGGCCGCCCCGCCGGTCTCGAAGTCGTAGGAGATCCGGTGCGAGGTCTCGCGCTTGCGGTCCACGACGACCATCTCGTCGGCCAGGTGCAGCACGAGGTCCCGCTGGTCGTCCGGCCGCGGCAGCCGCGTCCTCAGGGGTTCGAACTGCAGCGAGAGGTCATAGCCGAAGGCCCCGTACAGGCCGAGGTGCGGGTCGTCGCAGCGGAACAGGTCGATGACGGCGCGCAGCGCCGTGAAGACCGTCGGCTGGCGGCTGCGCTCCTCCTCGGTGAAGAACTCCTCGGTGGGCGGGACGAACACGACGCACTCCGCGGGCCCGTCGGCCCGCACCTCGCCCGTCCCGCGCAGCGCGGCGGAGACGGCGGGCAGCACCACCCGGCCGCGCCCGTTGAGGGCGCGGACCGTGACCGTCCGGCCCCGCGCCACGATCTCCAGGCACGGGTCGACGTAGGCCATGTGCCAGCGGCTGTACCGGCCGGGATACTCCATGCCGGAGCTGAGCACGCCGCCGCGCCGCTCCCCCACGGCGGCGACGAGCGCGTTCAGCACGTCGGACTTGCGTTCGGGGTCGACGGGCGTCGCGGTACGGGTCACCCGTACGCCCCCGGCCGTGACGAACTCGCCGGTCGTCGGCTGTTGTGAGACGGTCTCCACCGCGGTGGCCCCTCATCGTCGGGCCCTGCACCGGACGGACGACCTGACACCGACCGCCGGGTGAGGGCGGTCGCCTGGTCCTGGAAACGTGCACGAACCGGCGCCGCCTTAGCGGCGCCACCACCACTGGCCGGTGATACGGCGGGGCACGGTTCGCATGGACCGAGACTACCCGGTCCCGGCCGCCCGGGTCGACCGGTACGAGCGGACGCACTCGGCGAACGGTACGGACGAAAGCCCCGGTCACGCCGCACCCGGTCAGCGGCGGCGTCCACCTGGAACGCTCCACCCGAGTCGTGCCGGGGCAGATATCGACCTGTGACCCCGGTCACGGTACGCTCCCCCGGTTTCACCCGTGACACGGCCCCGTCCCGCGATCCGGACGGACGGCCGGGCGCCGTGCGCACGCTCCCGCGAACCAGTGGCAAGGAGGACCCTTTGGTCTCTAAGGAAGAGCCCGGCGCGCCGCAGACCCCGCCGCCCTCGCGCCGCTCCGATCGCAGCCCGTGGAACTGGCTGCTGATCGTCCCGGTCGTCGTGCCGCTGCTGACCTTCTTCTACAACAGCGACTCGCCCCGGCTCTGGGGCATCCCCGCCTTCTACTGGACGCAGATGCTCTTCATCCCGCTCGGCGTGGCCTGCACCGTCGTCGTGTACCGCATGACCAGGAAGCGGGGCTGATCCGGTGGCGAGCGACCACATCACCGAGATCGTCATCTTCTCGGCCCTCTTCCTGCTGGTCAGCGGGATGGGTTTCGTCGCGGCCCGGTGGCGCAGGGCCGCGACGATGGACAACCTGGACCAGTGGGGGCTCGGCGGCCGCAACTTCGGCGGCTGGATCACCTGGTTCCTGATCGGCGGCGACCTCTACACGGCGTACACGTTCGTCGCCGTCCCCGCGCTGGTGTTCGGCGCCGGGGCGGCGGGCTTCTTCGCCGTCCCGTACACGATCGTCGTGTACCCGCTGGTGTTCCTCGTGCTGATCCGGCTCTGGTCGGTGTCGCACGTGCACGGTTTCGTGACCCCCGCCGACTTCGTCCGGGCCCGGTTCGGCTCTCCGACGCTGGCGCTGGTCATCGCGATCACCGGCATCGTGGCCACGATGCCCTACATCGCGCTGCAGCTGGTCGGCATCGAGGCTGTGCTGAAGGCGATGGGCGTGCACGGGCACTGGCCGATCGTCATCGCGTTCGTCATCCTGGCGGCCTACACCTACCAGTCCGGGCTGCGCGCGCCCGCGCTGATCGCGTTCGTCAAGGACGTGCTGATCTACCTGGTGATCATCGTCGCGGTGCTGTACATCCCGGCGAAGCTCGGCGGCTGGGGCGACATCTTCGACGCGGCGCGGGCGAAGTTCGACGCGTCGGAGAACCCCGGGGACGGCATCCTGCTGGACGGCTCGAACCAGCTCAACTACGCGATGCTCGCGCTGGGCTCGGCGATGGCGCTGTTCCTGTACCCGCACAGCATCACCGGTGTCCTGGCCGCCAAGAACCGCAACGTGATCAAGCGGAACATGGCGGCCCTGCCGGCCTACAGCCTGGTGCTCGGCGTGATCGCGCTGCTCGGCTACATGGCGATCGCGGCGGGCGTGGAACCGGTCTCCCACGAGGGCACGGCGGACGGCAACACGGTCGTCCCGGTGCTGTTCGACCAGATGTTCCCGGACTGGTTCGCGGGCGTCGCCTTCGCCGCCGTCGGCATCGGCGCGCTCGTCCCCGCGGCGATCATGTCGATCGCGGCGGCGAACCTGTTCACCCGCAACATCTACCGGGAGTACCTCAACCGGAACGCGACCGAGAAGCAGGAGGCCACGGTCAGCAAGCTGGTGTCGCTGATCGTCAAGGCCGGCGCGGTGGCGTGCATCCTGCTGCTGGACCCGCAGTTCTCCATCGACCTGCAGCTCATCGGCGGCGTCATCATCCTGCAGACGCTGCCCGCGGTCGCGCTCGGCCTGATGACCCGCTGGTTCCACCGCGGCGCGCTCATCGCGGGCTGGGCGGCGGGCATGCTGGCCGGCCTGGCGCTGCTCTACCAGATCCCGAACCCCGCCAAGGGCAAGGAGCACTTCGGCGGCTCGGCCTACCCGCTGAGCGACTTCGGGTTCGACACGAAGATGACCCTCTACGTGGGCGTCATGGCGCTGCTCGTCAACGTGGTCGTCGCGGTGGTCGGCACCGTGCTCTGCCGCGCCGCGAACCTCAGGGACGGCGTGGACGCGACCAAGGAGGACGACTACCTCGCCGACGAGCACGACCCGAAGGTCAAGGAGATCGAGATGACCGGCAGCACCTGACCGGTCACGCGTTCCCCGCGTCCGGCCCGCGGCGGCCCTCCGGAGCCCGCCGCGGGCCGGTCCGCCTGTCAGGTTCGGCCGTAGGAGTCCTCGAGGCGCTCGATGTCGTCCTCGTCGAAGTGCCCGAACGCGATCTCCATGACCCGCACGGCGGGACCGTCCGAGCTCAGCCGGTGCGTCTCCCCGGCCCGGATGAACACCCGCTCCCCCACCTGCGGCAGGATGCGGCGGCCCGCCACCTCGAACACCGCGCCGGGGTCGAGCGCCACCCACAGCTCGTCGCGGTCGCGGTGCCGCTGCAGGCTGAGGCGCTGCCCCGGCTCCACGTGGATCAGCTTGACCGTGGACGGCTCGTTGAGCGTGTACCGCTCGAAGCCGCCCCAGGGCCGCCGCTCGCTCTCGACCTCCGGCTCGGGGCGCAGGTCGGCGGCGGCGGCCGGGTCGGGTCGCAGGTCGGTCTGCACAGTCACCTCGGGGATTCTGGTTCGCTGAACAACTGCAGGGCGCGGGCGCCGGTCGCGGCGGCCGGCAGCCCGCCGAGGATGAGGTCGGCGAGGCCGTCCACCACCGCCTCCCTCGGCACCTCGGCGGCGTGGTCGAGCCACCAGTCGCCGGCGGTCTGCACCATGCCGACGATGGCGTGGCCCAGGACGTAGGCGCGCGTCCGGTCCGTCATCTCGCCCTCGGCGATCATGACCTCGGCGAGTTCGCGGCTCAGATCGCGGATCATCGTGCTCGTCACGCTGTGCGTGGCGGCGTCCTCCGCCCCGGCCCGGTGCATGAGGAACCGGTACAGGTTGAGGTTCTTGGAGATCGTCGACAGGTAGCCGTCGATGGTGGACCGGGTGCGCTGCCGGATCGGAACGTCCCGGGAGAACTCCTCCCGGATCGTCCCGATAAGCCGACGGATGTGCCGTTCGGCGAGCGCCTGGTACAGCCCGCTCTTGTCGCCGAAGTGCCGGTACAGGATCGGTTTGCTGATCCCGGCCTCGGCGGCGATCGCGGCCATGGACGCCTCCGGGCCCTCCCGCTGGATGACCCGGTCGGCGGCCTCCAGGAGCGCGCGCCGGCGGCCGGGATCGCGCCTGGATCCCGGCCCGCCGACCGTCGTCGCCCTCATGATCGGTTCACCGTACGCCCGCACGGCGGGCCGGACGGCGGGAGGGTGGCCGGGTTCGGCCGCGACGGTCGGGCATGCCCCGAACGGTATCGGGGGTGTTACCCGGTGACAACACGTCGCCCCCGCCGCCGTTACCGGACCGGGAGGCCGGTGACGGTGCGGCCGATGACCAGGCGCTGGATCTCCGACGTGCCCTCGAAGATGGTGAAGATCTTGGAGTCGCGGTGCATCCGCTCGACCGGGTACTCGCGGGTGTAGCCGTTGCCGCCGAGGATCTGGATGGCCTCCTCGGTGACGTGCACCGACATCTCGCTGGCCATGAGCTTGGCCATCGAGCCCTCGGCGTTCTCGAAGTCCTTGCCGTTGCGGGCCATCCACGCCGCCCGCCACACCATGAGGCGAGCCGCGTCCAGCCGGGTCTTCATGTCGGCGAGCTTGAACGCGATCGCCTGGAAGTCGCCGATCTTCTTGCCGAACTGCTCGCGCTCGCGCGCGTACTGCAGCGCGTAGTCGTAGGCGGCGCGGCCGACGCCGAGCGCCATCGCGCCGACGGACGGGCGGGTGGTCTCGAACGTCTTCATCGCGGCCTGCCCCTTGGAGCTCTTGCCCTCCCGGGCCCGCGCGACCCGCTCGTCGAACTTCTCCTTGCCGCCGACGATCAGGCCGGCGGGGAGGCGCACGTCCTCGAGGATCACCTCGGCGGTGTGGGAGGCGCGGATGCCGTGCTTCTTGAACTTCTGCCCCTGCCGCAGGCCGGGGGTGTTGGGCGGGACGATGAAGCTGGCCTGGCCGCGGCTGCCCAGGTCCGGATGGACGGACGCCACGATGACGTGGACGTCGGCGATGCCGCCGTTCGTCGCCCACGTCTTGGTGCCGTTCAGCACCCACTCGTCCTTCGCCTCGTCGAAGACGGCGCGGGCGCGGATCGCCCCGACGTCGCTGCCGGCGTCGGGCTCGGAGGCGCAGAACGCGCCGAGCCGGACGTCGTCGGGCGACCCGAACATCTGCGGGACCCACTCGGTCACCTGCTCCGGGGTGCCCACCGCGGCGACCGACGCGGCGGCCAGCCCGGTCCCGACGATGGACAGCGCGATGCCGGCGTCCCCCCAGAACAGCTCCTCGAACGCGACCGGGATGCCGAGTCCGGTCGGCTCGAGCCACTGGGTGGCGAAGAAGTCGAGCGAGTACAGCCCGACCTTGGACGCCTCCTGGATCAGCGGCCAGGGCGTCTCCTCGCGCTCGTCCCACTCCTCCGCCGCGGGACGCACGACGTCCCGCGCGAACTCGTGCACCCAGTCCCTGACCTCGCGCACGTCATCGCTGATCTCCAGCGAGAACGGCGCGGTCTCCGCGCTCGTCATGCCAATTGACCCCTTCTCCAATAAGCGTGTGTTACCAACGGTAGCACCGCCTGGCGTTACCGCGGGTAACACCGTGGCCGGAGTCACAGGGGACAGCGGGACGGGCTCACGGGGACGGAGCCCCCGGGGCGGCGGGACTACCGGCGGCCGGGTGTGACGGGCCGGGACGACGCGTAGCCGGGCACCTCGCGCATCGGGGGGCGCTCCCCCACGGCCATGTCGGCCGTCCGGGCATCGTGCCCGTCCGCGGACCGGCGGAACTGGGTCAGCGCGGTCGACGGCGCGCTCAGCGGCATGATCCGGCCGTGCCGCTCCAGCCGCGACCAGGCGGTCACCATGATCTGCCCGGACATCGCGCCGAGCGCCTCGGTGGTCTGGTGGGAGTGCACCCGGCGCCCGAGGTCCACCTGGGCGATGGCGTCCAGCCCGGAGTCCCGGTAGACGTCCACCAGCAGGCCGATCTCGACGCCGTAGCCGGTGACGAACGGCAGCCGCTCGAGCAGGGCGCGCCGTCCGGCGTACTCCCCGCCGAGCGGTTGCATCACGCCCGCCAGCAGCGGCCAGTGCATGTTGATCAGCGGCCGGGCGACGAGCTCGGTCACCCGGCCGCCGCCCCCCTCCACGCTGCGCTCCCCGTCGACCAGCGGCCGGTCGTAGCAGGCCTTGACGTAGCCGACCGACGGGTCGGTCAGCAGCGGCCCGAGCAGCCCCGTCACGTAGGACGAGGTGAAGTCGCGCAGGTCCGCGTCCACGAACACGATGATGTCGCCGGACGTCACGGCGAGGGACTTCCACAGCGCCTCGCCCTTCCCGGACATGCGGCCCAGCGCGGGCAGGACGGAGTCCTGCGCCACCACCCGCGCCCCGGCGGCCCGCGCGACCTCGGCCGTCCGGTCGGTGGACCGCGAGTCGATCACCACGATCTCGTCGACGAGCGGCACGCGCCGGACCAGGTCCCTGCGGATGCAGGCGACGATGTCCCCGACGGTCGCCTCCTCGTCGCGGGCCGGCAGCACGACGCTGATCCCGCTCGCGCCCTTGGCGGCGAGCAGGACGTGCGAAGGCCAGTCCTCCGCCGTGCTCGTGCGGCGGCGCAGCCACGAAGCCACCTCAGGAAGCACGCACTCTCCCTCCGACAACGAGCCCTGAAAACCGGACATCCCCCGGGATGCGCACCGGACACCCCAAATCATCCCCTGTCGGGACGACAGTGGAGCAATCGCCTTACTGTTACGGGACGTTGCGCCATCGTAAAAAGAATCCGGCCCCCGCCGTCCGCCCCACCCGCCGTCGCACCGGTGCGCCGCTCGCGGGGCCCGGCACCCGACCGGCCCGCGCCGCCGGCCGCTCGCGCGGGCCTGCGGCACGGGCCGGTCGCACGGGCCGGTCGGGGCGGCGGCTCAGTCGGTGTGGCGGTCCAGGAACTCGTAGACGTCACGGTCGTCCACGCCGGGGAACGCGCCGGGCGGGAGGACCGACAGGACGTGCGAGTGCGCGCGGGCGGACGGCCAGGCCATGCCCTCCCAGCGGTCGGCCAGGGCCTGCGGCGGGCGCTGGCAGCAGTCGCCGTCCGGGCAGGCCGACTTGACCCGCCGGGTCGTCTCGCGGCCGCGGAACCAGCGGGAGTCCTCGAATCGGACACCGAGCGTGATCGCGAAGTCGCGCTCGTGGCTGGGGTCGATGTGCGAGAGGCACCAGTACGTCCCGTTGGGGGTGTCGGTGTACTGGTAGTAGACGGAGAAGCGGTCCTCGGCGCCGAACACGTGGCGTCCCGCCCACTGGCGGCACATCCGCTGGCCCTCGATCGCGCCGTCCTCGTCCTGCGGGAACTCCAGCCCGTCGTTGGCGTACGCCTTGTAGATCGTGCCGCTCTCGTCGTTCTTGGTGAAGTGCAGCTGCAGGCCGAGGTGGTGGGTGGCGATGTTGGTGAAGCGGTGCGCGGCCATCTCGTAGGAGACGGAGAAGACGTCGGCGAGGTCCTCGACGGACAGCTCGCGGGCGGTCTTGGCCTCCTGCAGGAACGGGACGACGCTGCGCTCGGGCATCAGGATCGCGGCGCCGAAGTAGTTCGCCTCGACGCGCTGGCGGAGGAAGTCGGCGAAGTCGCGGGGCTGGTCGTGGTCGAGGGCGATGTGGCCGAGCGTCTGCAGCAGGATCGTCCGGGGGGTGTGCATGCCGAGCTGCTCGCGCTCGAGGTAGATCCGGCGGTTGCGCAGGTCGGTGACGGACCGGACGGACCGGGGCAGGTCCTGCACGTACTGCAGGCTGAACCCGAAGTGCCCGACCAGGGACATCAGCGTGCCCTGCGAGACGGCGCGCCCCCGGTACCCGACGGCGTCGAGCGTCTGCGCCACGATCTTCTCGATGTCGGCGAAGTGGTTGCCGCGCTCGTGCATCTGGCGGCGCAGCTCCGCGTTGGCCTTGCGGGCCTCCTCGGGGCTGGCGGTGGGTTTGGTGCGGCTGCGTTTCAGCTCCCCGTACAGGGCGAGAATGTGCTCGATGACCTCGTTGGGCATCCGCTTGCCGACCTTGAGGTGCGACAGCCCGAGCGTGCGGTAGAGGGGGTCGCGCTGCGCCTCCTCCAGGGCGATCTCCAGCTGGGCGCGGCGGCTGGGCGGCTGGCGGCGCAGGAGTTCCTCGACGGGAGACTCCAGCGCGGTCGCCAGCGCCTGCAGCAGCGACAGCTTGGGCTCGCGCCGCCCGTTCTCCAGCAGGGAGAGCTGGGACGGGGCGCGGCCGACGCGCTCGCCGAGTTCGGCGAGGGTCATGCCACGGGCGCGCCGGAGGTGGCGGAGCCGCTGCCCGAAGGTGACGAGGTCTACATCGCTCGTCAAGTTGAGGGGTTCTTCTGGCTGCAAGGTCGTCACGGCTTCATGATAGCGGAATTTTCGCAGTTCTTCTGTTACTCGTGAGTTCATTAAGCCTGGCGGATCGGGGCATAGTCGTCCTCAAGCACCCAGGGGACGACACGGAAGGGCAGAACAATGAGCGACAGTCGCCTCAAGGGCGCAGCCGAGGAGCTGCGGCGTCAGTGGGAGACCGACGCCCGGTGGAAGGGCGTCGAGCGGACCTACACGGCCGAGGACGTCGTGCGGATCCGGGGTTCGGTCCAGGAGGAGCACACGCTCGCCCGCCTCGGCGCGGAGCGCCTGTGGAAGCTGCTGCACGAGGAGGACTACGTCCACTCGCTCGGCGCACTCACCGGAATGCAGGCCGTCCAGCAGGTGAAGGCCGGCCTGAAGGCCATCTACCTGTCCGGCTGGCAGGTCGCCGCGGACGCCAACCTGGCGGGCCAGACCTACCCGGACCAGAGCATCTACCCGGCGAACTCGGTTCCGGCCGTCGTGCGCCGCATCAACAACGCGCTGCTGCGCGCGGACCAGGTCCAGTGGGCCGAGGGCGAGGGCGACACCCACTTCCTCGCCCCGATCGTGGCCGACGCCGAGGCCGGTTTCGGCGGCGTGCTGAACGCCTTCGAACTGATGAAGGGCATGATCGCCGCGGGCGCCGCGGGCGTGCACTGGGAGGACCAGCTCGCGTCCGAGAAGAAGTGCGGCCACCTCGGCGGCAAGGTCCTCATCCCGACCTCGCAGCACATCAAGACGCTGAACACGGCCCGTCTCGCGGCCGACATCGCCGGCGTCCCCTCGCTGATCATCGCGCGGACCGACGCCGAGGCCGCGACCCTGATCACGACGGACGTGGACGAGCGCGACCGCGAGTTCATCACCGGCGAGCGCACCGCCGAGGGCTTCTACCGGGTCCGCAACGGCATCGAGCCCTGCATCGCCCGCGCCAAGGCCTACGCGCCGCACTCCGACCTCATCTGGATGGAGACCGGCACGCCGGACCTGGAGCAGGCCCGCAAGTTCGCCGAGGCGGTCAAGGCCGACTACCCGGACCAGATGCTCGCCTACAACTGCTCGCCGTCCTTCAACTGGAAGGCGCACCTGGACGACTCCACGATCGCCAAGTTCCAGCGCGAGCTGGGGCACATGGGGTTCAAGTTCCAGTTCATCACCCTGGCGGGCTTCCACGCGCTCAACTACGGCATGTTCGACCTGGCCCACGGCTACGCCCGCGAGGGCATGACCGCCTACGTCGACCTGCAGGAGCGGGAGTTCGCCGCGACGGAGAAGGGCTTCTCCGCGGTCAAGCACCAGCGCGAGGCCGGCACCGGCTACTTCGACATGGTCAGCACCGCGATCTCGCCGGACTCCTCGACCACGGCACTGAAGGGCTCCACCGAAGAGGGCCAGTTCCACTGATCCTCTCCAGCTGAACCTTCTCCCCCGGAAGGCCCCCGCGCTCCTACACCCGCGGGGGCCTTCCCACGTCCGGGGACACCGGTGAACCGCTGGCCCCGGCGTCGTGATGCGTTTAGGCTCTGGGCAAGTGGGCGTTCTTCCCTGGGTCTGCCTGTACGGCTTCCGCCGTCACGCCGCGTATCCGCTCGCCTCCGTAGCGGAGGCCTTCACCAACACCGTCTTCGGCTTCATCCGCGCGTACGTCCTGCTCGCCCTCTGGGATGCGCGGCCCGGCCTCGGCGGGTACGACGCCGCCGACGCCGTCACCTTCTGCTTCCTCACGCAGGCGCTCATCGGGCCCGTCCAGATCTTCGGCGGGATGGACCTGTCCCGGCGGATCCGGGACGGCGACGTGGCGATCGACCTGCACCGCCCGGTCGATCTGCAGCTCTGGTGGCTGGCCGACGACCTGGGCCGCGCGGCCGGCGCGCTGCTGCTGCGCGGCGGGCCGCCGCTGCTGGCGGGGGCGCTGGTGTTCCCGTTCCACCGGCCCGGCCCCGCCGCGTCGGCGGCGTTCGCGGTGTCGCTCGCCCTGGCGTTCCTCGTCGGGTTCGCGCTGCGCTACCTGGTGACGCTGGGAGCGTTCTGGCTGCACGACGACCGGGGGCTGAGCACGGTCGCGACGGTGCTGTCGCTGTTCTTCTCCGGCATGATCCTCCCGCTGGTGGTCTTCCCCGGCGCGTTCGGCGACGTCGCCGCGGCGCTGCCCTGGTCGGCGCTGATCCAGGTCCCGGCCGATGTGTGGCTGGGCGCCGGAACCGGCACGGACGTGGCCGCCGCGCTGGCGTTCCAGGCCTGGTGGGCGGCGGTCCTGCTGGCGGCGGGAGCGCTGGTGACCCGCGCGGCGCGGCGGAAGCTGGTGGTGCACGGTGGCTGACCCGGTGACCGACCCGTTGGCCGACCCGGTTGCCGGGAGGGTGGCCCGCCCGGTGGCGCGCGAGGTGCGCATGTACGCGCTGCTGGCGTGGACGTGGATCCGCGCCGCCGCCCAGTACCCGGTGTCGCTGGTCCTGATGGTGCTCGCCACCGCCTGCATCACCGGGCTCGACGCGGCCGCGATCCTCCTGCTGTTCGCGCACGCCGACCGCGTCGCGGGGTTCGGCGCCGAGGAGGTCCTGTTCCTGTACGGGACGTCCGCGCTGTCGTTCGCGCTGTCGGACTGCGTCCTCGGCACCGCTGACCGGCTGGGGCAGCACGTACGGGACGGGACGCTGGACGCGATGCTCGTCCGGCCGGTGAGCCCGCTCGTGCAGGTCGCGGCCGAGGAGTTCACGCCCCGCCGGGCCGGCAAGCTCGTCCCGGCGGGGCTCGTCCTGCTGTTCGTGCTGCCGCGGCTGGAGACGGACTGGACTCCCGGCCGGATAGCGATGCTCCCGGTGATGGTGGCGGCCGGAGCGGCCATCTTCGCGGGCCTGTGGGTGATGGTGGGCGCGGCGCAGTTCTTCCTCGTCGAGAGCCAGGGCGCCACCAAGTCGGTCACCTACGGGGGCGCGTTCCTGACGCAGTACCCGCCGACGATGTTCGCCCGCGACCTCGTGCGCGGGGTGACGTTCGTGGTGCCGCTCGCGTTCGTCAACTGGCAGCCCGCGCTGTACGTCCTGGACCGTCCCGATCCGCTGGGGCTGCCGGAAGCGGTGCGGTTCGCCTCGCCCGCCGTCGCCGTCGCGGTGTGCGCGGCGGCGGCGGTCACGTGGCGGGCGGGGCTGCGGTACTACCGCTCCACGGGCAGCTGACGAAACCGTCGAAGGGGTCCCTGACATGATCGTCGCCGAGCACGTCGGCAAGTCGTTCACCGTCCGCGCGCGGCGCGCCGGCGGCCGCAGGCGCGTCCGCACGGCGGTGCGCGCGGTGGACGACGTCTCGTTCACCGTCGAACCGGGCGAGTTCGTCGGGTACCTCGGCCCGAACGGCGCCGGGAAGTCCACGACGATCAAGATGCTGACGGGCATCCTGACCGCCTCGTCGGGGACCCTGCGGGTGCTGGGGCTGGACCCGTCGCGGCGGCGGACGGCGCTCGCCCGCCGGATCGGGGTCGTGTTCGGGCAGCGGACGACGCTGTGGTGGGACCTTCCGCTGCGCGACAGCCTGGCGCTCGTCCGGAAGCTCTACGGCGTCGAGCCGCGCGCGCACCGGGCCAGGCTCGCGGAACTGACGGCGCTGCTGGAGCTCGGGCCGTTCCTCGACACGCCGGTGCGGCAGCTCAGCCTGGGCCAGCGGATGCGCGGCGACCTGGCCGCCGCGCTGCTGCACGATCCGGAGCTGCTCGTCCTGGACGAGCCGACGATCGGCCTCGACGTGGTCAGCAAGGCGACCGTCCGGGAGTTCCTCGCGCGGACGAACGCCGAGCGCGGCACGACGATCCTGCTGACCACGCACGATCTGGGCGACATCGAGCGGCTCTGCCGCCGCGTCATGATCATCGACCGGGGGCGCCTCGCGTTCGACGGCGACCTCGGCGAGCTGCGCCGGACCGCGGACGCCGACCGGTTGCTGGTCGTCGAGCTGGCCCGGCCCGGCCCGCCGATCACGGTGGACGGGCCCGCGATGGAGGGCGTGGCGGTCGAGCGGTCGGAGGGGCCGCGGCAGTCGTTGCGGCTGCCCCGGACGGCCAACGCGGCGGCGGTGGTCGCTGCGATCGCGCGCGACCACGACGTCCGCGACATCGCGCTGCGGGAACCCGGCATCGAGGACGTCCTGGCCGGGCTGTACCGCGGCGAGCGGCTCTACGGCTCCCACTCCCCCGCGCCCGCGGAGCCGTCCGGATCTCCCGGGGCGCTCAGCACCGAGTGACCCGCCTCGGGCCCGGCCCGGACCCGGGGAATGCGAACCGCTCTTCGGACAAGTAAGAGAAGGCGGCGAACACACATCCGCTTCTTACATGGGGCGGACGATCGCGGGACGGAAAACGACCGGAATCCGCCGGGATCGCCGGGCGCGGGCAACCGTCGGGCGGCCTTCCCGCGTCTCTGTGTCATCGAGGTAAGGCCCTGGTGCCGCGGCACCGGGGAACGCACGGATTCAGGGGGCCATCGGATGACCGAGGTGAAAGACCGCGAGGCCGGGACGGTGCCGGCGCCGGGCGCGGAGGACGGCGCCGTCCCCGGCGGCGGGCGGCCGGGCGCGTGGACGCGCGTCACGCGGGCCGTGGACGGGCTCGTCGACACGATCGTGCTCGCGTTCGCGGCGTGGACGGTGATCTATCACCTCTGCCTGGCGCTCCAGCCGCCGACCTGGGTGATGCCGGCGGGCTGGGCCGCGGTGTCGGCGACCGGGATCGCCCTGTGGTTCCGCCGCCGGGCGGACCGCCCGCTGTGGGACGACCGCGTCGCGGCGGCCGCCGTCCACCGGGGTCTCGCGGGCATCGCCGCCGGGGCGGCCGTCGTCGCGGGGACGAGCGCCGGCCTGCACGGGGAGGGCGTCCCGTGGTGGTGCACGTGGGCGGCGGGCGCGGTGAGCGTCGCGGCGACCGCGGCCGTCCTGCTACGCCGCCCCGCCGCGCGGGACCGCGCGCCGACCGCCGATCCCGCCGGGCTGGGCGGGCCGGACGACGGGCCCGGCGAGGCGGACGCGGCCCGATGGGGCACGCCGCTCGCGCTGCTGACCGGCGCCGGGTTCGCGGTCGCGTCGCTGTTCGTCCTCAACTCCGACGGCGACGACGCCTACTTCGTGTCCCGGTCGGTGGCGACCGCCGAGACCGGGCGCATCCCGATGAGCGACGTCATCTTCACCCCGGGGACCACCGACCAGATCGCCGGGGAGCCCCCGGTGTCGTCGATCGAGGTGCTCGCCGGGGCGCTCGCGCGGATCCTCGGCGTCCCGGGCGCGTCGTTCGTCTGGTACGTGCTGCTGCCCGCGGTCACGTTCCTGGCGGTCTGGTCGCTGTGGCGGCTCGTACGGGCCTGGGCGCCGCGCCGCGCCGCGCCGCCGCGTGCTTCGCGGTCGCCGCCGTCTACCTGCTGTGGGCGGGACTGAGCCCGGCCTCGCTCGGCTCGTTCCACCTGCTGCGGATGTGGCAGGGCAAGGCGGTGCTGGTGTCGCTGCTCGTCCCGCTGCTGTTCGCCTACCTGACGCGCTGGGCCGAGCGGCGGACGCGCCGCGACCTCGTGCTGCTGGCCGCCACCGGGGTCGCGGCGGTCGGCCTCACCTCGACGGCGGCGTTCGTGGTGTCGCTGGTCGTGCTGGCCGCGGCCGCGCCGCTCGTCGTCTCGGGGCGGGTCCGGACGGGCCTGGCGGCGGGCGCGGCGATGGTGTACCCGGTCGCGGCCGGGCTGGCGGTCATCCTGCTGTACGAGAGCGTCTCGGTGCACGGCACCGTCCACGACGCACCGGCCAGTTACCGGGCCGTCCTGTTGTACGCGGCCCTCGGTGTGCTCGCGGGGTGCGCGCTGTGGCTCGCGCCGTGGACGGTCCGGCCCGGTGTCCCGGCGCTGATCTGCGGAGGGGTCGCGGCGCTGCTGACGCTGCTGATCCTGCCGGGCGTGCTGGCGCTCGCGGCGGACGTCACCGGCGCCGGGCAGGTGCTGTGGCGGACGATGTGGCTGGTGCCGGCGCCCGCGCTGATCGGCATGCTCGCCGCCGTGCGGCTCCCGGCCGGAGCGCGGCCGCGGGCCGCGGGCCGCGCCGTCCGGGCGGCCGCGGCCGGGGCGCCCGCCACCGTCCTGGTCGTGGCGCTCGTCGCCGGCGGGACCCCGGTGTGGGCGGAGTCGAACGGTTCGGTGGTCGCGGACCGGCCGTCCTGGAAAGCGCATCCCGGACGGGTCGGGACGGCGCGCGAGGTCGTCGAGCGGGCCGGGCCGGGCACGATCGTCCTGATGCCGGGCCGGTACATGCGGCTCGTCCCGCTGCTGACCACCGAGACGCACGCGGTGAACCCCAACTCGCACTACCTGTCGATGCTCCCCGCGCCGGAGCGGGCGATCGAGGACCGCGAGCTGCTGTCGGCGGCCGTCCGGTCGGCGCGGGGCGGGAAGCCGGGACCGGCGCGGGTCGAGGGGGCGCTGCGGCGCCTGGACGTGCGCGTGGCGTGCGGGTACCCGTGGGACGAGCGCGGCCTGCGGCTGCTGCGCGGCGGCGGGTACGGCGGCGAGCGGCGGATCGGCGATCTCGCGTGCGTCTTCCCAGGTCGCGGCGGGAGGTAAGGGCCGGCGGTCCCGTTCGCCGGTTTGGCCGCCCTTTACCTGGGCATCGGCGTGTCGTTCGATCCGACGCACGTTGGAGGATGACATGTCGACCGTGGTGATGGTCGTCATCGCCGTGATCATCGTCGCCGCCGTGGTCGCCGCGGTCGCGTTCCTGGGGCGGCCCCGGGCGCGCACCCACCGGCTCCGGCGGCGCTTCGGGCCCGAGTACGACCGGGCCGTCGAGCGGCACGGCGGCCGGACGGCCGCCGAGGAGGAGCTGCTCACCCGCGAGCGCAAGCACCGCGAGCTGCCGTTGCGCGATCTCCCGCCGAACCGTCGCGAGGAGTTCCGCGCGCAGTGGGTCGGAGTCCAGGAGCGGTTCGTGGACGAGCCCGCGCGGGCCGTCGAGCAGGCCGACGATCTCGTCCGGGTGGTGATGGCCGAGCGGGGCTACCCGACCCGCGGATTCGAGGACCAGGTCGCCCACCTGTCGGTGGAGCACGCGCGCACCCTCGACCACTACCGGAGCGCGCACGCCGTCAGCGGGAAGGCCGCGGCCGGCGAGGCGTCGACCGAGGACCTGCGGCAGGCGATGGTCCACTACCGCGCCCTGTTCGAGGACCTCCTGTCGGCGCCCGGCGGGGACCGGCCCGAGAAGGCCCCCGCCGCGCCCCCCGCGGAACCGGCCGCCGGGCCCGCTCGAGAGACGAGGAGCTGAGACCCATGGCGCACAGGCGACCCGACACCCCGCCCGGCGGCGCGCCGGTCACCGCGGACGAGCGCGCGCGTGCCGCCGGCACCGGCGACCCGGGCGTGGCGGGCGACACGCACGTCGCGGGACCGCGCCCGTCCGCGCCCCGGCGGCCGTCCGGCCCCGAGCCCACGAGGAACGAGACGCTGAAGAACGAGACGCCGAAAGGCGCACCCGTGAAGAACGAGCTCGCGAAGCCCGCGCCTCCCGAGACGGCGCCCCCCGAGGCCGCGCCTCCCGGATCCGGGCCGGCCCGGCGGCGGGACGCCTCCCCCGGCGACGCGCGGCAGGCGGCGAAGCCCGGCGCCGGGCCGGACACCAGGCCCGACTTCAAGCCGGACCTCACTCCCGAGGTCCGGACGGGCGCACCCGGCGCCGTGCCCGGCAAGGCACCCGGCGAGTCGCCCGCCGGCCCCCGGGCCCTGCCCGGGCGGCTGCTGGACGCGGCCGAGGCCGACCGGCTGCGCGCCCGCTTCCGCGAGCTGCAGGCCGCGTTCGTCGACGACCCGCGCACGGCCGTCCGGGACGCGGACGGGCTGGTCACCGAGGCCGCCGAGGCCCTCGCCCGGGCGCTGGCCGGGCACCGCGGCGCCCTCGCGGACGGGATGGGCACCGAGGCGTCCGCGGACGCGCCCGACACCGAGCGGCTGCGCCTGACCCTGCGCGCCTACCGCGACCTGCTCGACCGCGTCGCGGAGATCTGACGCCCCGGCCCGAGCCCCGCACCGGCGGGCGTCCCGCGGATCCGCGGGACGCCCGCCGGTTCCGTCCGCGGGGCGCCTCGTCAAAGCACCGCTCCACGGTGAATACTGAATCCCGTTCGGTTAACCCCCGGGAGTGGAGGATCAACGGTGTCCGACGAGTTCTCGATGACCATCGGCGGCCGGGCGGTGGACGCGCCCGGCACCTTCGGCGTGATCGACCCCGCGACCGGGGAGGTGGCGGAGCAGGCGCCCGACGCGTCCCGGGAGCAGCTGGACGCGGCGATGGACTCCGCGCGCGGCGCGTACGCCTCGTGGCGCCGCGACGAGTCCGCCCGGCGCGAGGCGCTGCTGGAGGCGGCGAACCTGATGTTCGCCAAGTCCGAGGAGATCGGCCGCGTCATCACCCTCGAGCAGGGCAAGCCGCTCGCCGACGCCACCATGGAGGTCGCCGCGGCCGGCGTCTGGCTCAAGTACTTCGCCGGTCTGGAGATGCCCGTCGAGGTCATCCAGGACGACGACAACGCGCGCGTGGAGGTGCTGCGGCGGCCGATGGGCGTGGTCGCGGCGATCACCCCGTGGAACTTCCCGCTGCTGCTGGCGACCTGGAAGATCGCGCCGGCGCTGCTGGCGGGCAACACGATGGTGCTCAAGCCGTCCCCGTTCACGCCGCTGTCGAGCCTGAAACTCGGCGCGGCGCTGCGCGACGTCCTGCCGCCCGGCGTGCTCAACGTGGTGACCGGCGGCGACGACCTGGGCGCGTGGATGACCTCGCACGACGTCCCCCGCAAGATCAGCTTCACCGGCAGCGTCGCCACCGGCAAGCGGGTCGCCGCGGCGGCGGCCCCCGACCTCAAGCGGGTGACGCTGGAGCTGGGCGGCAACGACCCGGCGATCCTGCTGGACGACGCGGACCCGGGCGCGGTCGCCGACAAGCTGTTCGGCGCGGCCTTCCAGAACAACGGCCAGGTCTGCTCGGCGATCAAGCGGGTGTACGCGCCGGACGCGCTGTACGACGACGTCGTGGACGCCCTCGCCGAGCGCGCGAAGGCCGCCAAGGTCGGGCCCGGCACCCAGGAGGGCGTCCAGTACGGGCCGGTCAACAACAAGCCGCAGTTCGAGCGGGTCGGGGAGCTGGTCTCCGCCGCGCTGGCCGGGGGCGCCCGCGCCGCGGCGGGCGGCGCGCCGATCGACGGGCCGGGCTACTTCTTCCAGCCGACGATCCTCGCCGACGTCGCCGACGGCGCGCGGATCGTGGACGAGGAGCAGTTCGGCCCCGCGCTGCCGGTGATCCGCTACAGCGATCTCGACGAGGCCCTCGACCGCGCCAACGGCACGCACTTCGGCCTGTCCGGCTCGGTGTGGAGCGCCGACGCCGACCGCGCCGCCGAGGTCGCGGGGCGGCTGGAGTGCGGCACCGCGTGGGTCAACACCCACCTCGCGCTCGCGCCGAACCAGCCGTTCGGCGGGTTCAAGTGGAGCGGCGTCGGCGTCGAGAACGGGACGTGGGGGCTGCAGGCCTTCACCGAGCTCCAGGTCGTGCACCGCTCGAAGCACTGACCCGCGAGCGGGGTGCGGGCCCGGTCCGCGCCGCCGGGCCCGCACCCGTTCCCGTCCGGGAGGTCATGACTTCGAGTCCGGAAAGTGACAGGTCCGCCACTGGCGGTCCGGCCGCCGGGCGCCGACACTTGATCAACGGGGGCCGGGCACGACAGCCGACCGCGGAGGACCGGATGCACACGTGGGACGTCATGCGCCAGGACGACAACGGCAACCGGGTCCACCTGGCCGCGCACGACTCCCGCGTCTCCGCGCTCGCCCACGTCCTGGCCATGGAGAGCGGCGTCCCGCACAAGCAGCTGTACTGGGTCGAGGGTCCCGCCGGCGCCGCCGTCCGGACGAACCGCGACCTCTACCTCGTGTTCCTGCACCTCGGCCAGGACGCGCGGGCGGCGTCCTGGTCGCTGTCGGCCTTCCTGCGCGCCCTGTGGAAGGTCAGCGTCCCGCTCCGTGACCGGGCGCGCCTGGACCCCGACGACGTGGCGGCGATGTTCTCGGCGGCCGCCACCGTCCCGCCCGCACCGTTCGACCCGGCGTGGAGCGGCAAGGACCTGGCGCTTCCGGGGCCCGAGCCCGACGGGTACGCCGACTGGGAACGGGTCGTCCTGTCGCAGATCGCCGATCTGGAGGACTTCCTCACCGCCCCGCCCGGCCCGCGCGCCCGGTTCGGGGTGGAGGCGCCGCGCCCGCCCGGCTCCGGCCGCCGCGCGACGCCCGCCCGCTGGTACAACTTCGACCCCGCCACCTACCTGGAGTGCGCGGTGGCCGGGAGCCTCGGCGGCTGGGAGGCCGCGGACGGGGCCCGGGTGCCGCTGGCGTCCGGGCCCGGCGCGCCGCCCGTCCGCTCGTACGTCCGCGAGATCCGGGCGATGACCTGGGCCGAACTCGCGCGGATCGCGGTGTGCGGGCAGGTGTACGAGTAGCGTTCCCGCACCGGCCGGTTCCGTCGGACCCGGGTGGTAGTAGTGGGGGCATGAGCGAGAGGCCGGTCGCGTTCTCCGACCGGGACGGCTGGTGGCTGGCACGGGGGCGGCCGCATCCCGCGCTGCGCCCGTTCCTGCGCTCCTACGACGGCTACTGGGAGGAGCCCGCCCGCCCGTCCCGGATGCGGACGCTGCCCACCCGCACCGCCGTCCTGATCATCAATCTGGGCCCGCCGATGCTGCTGCGGACCCCCGACCCCGACGGGGACCGCGTCTACCGCTCGTTCGTGGCGGGCATGCACGCCGGGCCCGGCATGTACGAGCATCCGGGCGGGCAGGTCGGCGTCCAACTCGACATCACCCCGCTCGGCGCGTACACGCTGTTCGGGGTGCCGATGGCGCGGCTGTCCAACCTCGCCGTGGAGCTGCCCGACCTGCTCGGACCGGGTGCCGCCGCCCTCGTCGACCGGCTCGCGGGCACGCCCGGCTGGGGCGACCGGTTCGACCTCATCGACGCCTACCTCCTGCGCCGCGCCGACGCCGGGCCCGTGCCCGACCCGGAGGTGCGCCGCGCCTGGGACCTGCTGCTGCGCAGCGGCGGCACCACCGGCGTCGCCGAGCTCGCCGCGGACGTCGGCTGGAGCCGCAAGCACCTCGCGCACCGGTTCCGCGAGCAGGCCGGCCTGCCGCCCAAGGTGATGGGCCGGGTCCTGCGGTTCCAGCGGGCCGTCGGCCTGCTCGCCCGCGGCGGTGACCTGGCCGCGACCGCGTTCGCCTGCGGCTACTACGACCAGGCGCACCTCAACCGCGAGTTCCGGACGCTGGCGGGCTGCACCCCCACCGAGGTGCTGAACGGCGGCGCCGAACCGCAGCTCCTCACCACCGGCGCCGAACCTCCCTGACGGCCCGGTGCCGCCCGCGCCGCGTCCCGGGTCAGTTCCGCGCCGCCCCGCCCGTCCCGTGCTCGGCGGCGATCCGTTCGAACACGGCCATGTCGGCGTCCCACTGAGTGCCGGGCCGGGGCCAGTGCAGCACGATGTCGGTGACGCCCAGCTCGCCGTACCGTCCCGCCAGGTCGGCGAACGCCTGCGGCGACTCCAGCCACGGCTCGCCGGTGAACCCGGTCAGCAGGACGCGGTCCCCGACCTCGCGGCCCTCGGCCTCGCACGCGCCGCGCAGCGCGTCCAGCCGGGACCGGACGGCCTCCGGTGCGTCGCGTCCCGGCGCGACGGCGTTGGTGATCCATCCCGCGCCGTGCCGGGCCGCGACCCGCATGGCGCGCGGCCCGTCCGCCGCGATGAGGAACGGGACGCGCGGGCGCTGCACGCACCCCGGTTCCGTCACCACCTCGCGGGACGAGTAGTGCTCGCCCTCGAAGGTGGTCTCCGGGCCCCGCAGCAGGCGGTCCAGCAGCTCCACCCACTCGGCGAACCGCCCGGCCCGTTCGGCGGGCGTCCACTCCGGGCCGCCGAGGACGCCCCCGTCGGAGGTCCGGCGGGTGCCGCCCGATCCGATCCCGACGGCCAGCCGGCCGCCGCTCACATGGTCGATCGTCTTGATCGCGTGCGCGGTCGGCACCGGATGCCGGAAGTTCGGTGACGTCACCATCGTTCCGAGCCGCACGCTCGACGTCACGGCCGCCGCCGCGGCGAGCGTCGTGTACGCGTCGTACCAGGGCGTGGCGCCGCGCCAGGCGAGGTGGTCGTACACCCAGGCGTGGTGGAACCCCAGTTCCTCGGCGCGCCGCCACGTGTCCCCGGCCTCCGGCCAGGACTGCATGGGCCAGACCACCGTGCCGATCCGAGGTGCGGTCACCGATCCCCCTCCGTCGCGCTCCGAGCGCCCCGCCGCGGGACGCCGTTCCCACTAGATCACGAACGCGGCCTCCGGCGCGGGCGGGTTTCAGCGGGCGGCGTCCAGCCAGTGGCGCAGCGCCCACCACAGGTGCGCGGTGCGGGCGACCGCCGCGCCGTCCGCCGGGTCGGGCGGCGGGTGTCCCGTCAGCTCCTGCAGGCGCCGCAGCCGGTACTTGACCGTGTTGCCGTGGACGTGCAGCGCCGCGGCCGCCGGCTCGATGCGTCCGCCGTGGTCGAGGTGCGCGAGAGCCGTCTCGGCGAGTTCCCGGTGGAACGGGTCGGCGGGGTCCAGCCCGTCCAGCAGCGCGGCCGCCAGCAGCCCGCCCAGCTCGGGTTCCGCGTCGGTGGCCGTCACGAGGGCCAGGTCGGCGAGGTCCCGCATCCCGGTGAGGCCCGCGGCGGCGCCCGCCCGCAGCGCGCGGCGTCCGAGCGCGTAGAGCGGCGCGACGTCGCCCGGACGGGCGGGCGGGGCGGCCACCAGCAACGGACCCGCGGGCGGCGGGTCCGGCAGCCGGGCGACGAGGGCGGCCAGGCGCCCGTCCACGAGCCCGCACAGGCCCGACCCGGCCGAGGTGAGCCGGGCCTCCAGGTGCGCGGCGGCGGCGGGATCGCTGACATCGGACACGACGCAGTGGTAGGCGGCGCCGGCGTCCAGCGGAGCGGGGACGGCGACCGGTTCGCCGTGCAGCAGCTGCCGGAGCGTCTGGACGGTGCTCTCCCGCGCCGTGCGGGCCGCCTCCAGCTCGGTCACCCGGTGCGCGTGGACCATGCGGTGGACGAGCGCGGTGGTGATCTCGTCGATGCGGCTCACCCCGTCCAGCAGCAGGGCGTCCGGGACGCCGAGGCGGCGGCCGTCGGCGATGAGCGTCCGGACGAGGTGCGCGCGGCCCGCCTGGAAGCCGTCCAGGAACGCGGCGACCGGCACCCCCTGCCGCGCGCGGTCGGAGCCGAGCCGCTCGGCCGCCGCGAGGACGTCCGGTCCCGGGCCGCCCTCCGCCAGCGCGGCCACCACGCCCCGGACGAGCGCGGCGGTGTGCCGCCGCGTCTCCTCCTCCGGCAGCGCCGCGACGAGGTCCGAGCGGGTCCGGGCGGCGCGCACCGTCGCGTCCAGCAGCGCCGGGTCCTCGCTCCGCTCGACCAGCAACCGCAGGAAACGGTCGCCTTCTCGTTGCTCCATGCCGCCATTGTGCGGTGCCGTTGTCCCCTGCGGACAACCGGGCACGGCGGGCTTGGGCCGGACCGGTCTAGCCGGAGGGGCACCGCTTGGTGTTCGGTGGAGGCAGCCGAATCCCGAGGAGCGACCGATGGCCGAGGACGAAGAGTTCCTGGAGAAGCTGCCCACCGACCTGATCTTCCGGCTGCCGCCGAACTTCGACGACGTCGAGGACGAGCGCCGGCACCGCAAGGAGCGGCTCACCGCCGCGCTGCGGATCTTCGGCAAGTTCGGCTTCGAGGAGGGCGTGGCCGGGCACATCACCGCCCGCGACCCCGAGCGCGACGACCATTTCTGGGTGAACCCGTTCGGGATGTCGTTCAAGCACATCAGGGTCAGCGACCTGATCCTCGTGAACCACGAGGGCAAGGTCGTCGAGGGCCGTTACCCGGTCAACGAGGCCGCGTTCGCGATCCACTCGCAGGTGCACCAGGCGCGCCCGGACGTGGTGGCCGCCGCGCACAGCCACTCGACGTACGGCCGCGCGATGTCGGCGCTCGGCCGCAAGCTGGAGCCGATCACCCAGGACGTGTGCGCGTTCTACCAGGACCACGGCCTGTTCGACGACTATACGGGCGTGGTCACCGACCTGGAGGAGGGCAAGCGGATCGCCGCGGCCCTCGGCGACCACAAGGCCGTCATCCTGCGCAACCACGGCCTGCTGACGGTCGGCGACACCGTGGACGCGGCCGCCTGGTGGTTCATCACGATGGAGCGGTCGTGCCAGGTGCAGCTCCTCGCGCAGGCGGCGGGCCCGGTCGTCCCGATCGAGCACGACAACGCCGTCCTCACCCACGAGCAGATCGGCAACGACCTGGTCGGCTGGATCAACTACCAGCCGCTGTACGACCAGATCACCCGCGAGCAGCCCGACCTGTTCGACTGACACCGCGCCGACCGGCACCGCGCCGACCGGCGCCCGCCGGGGGCGTCCCGCCGGGCGCCGCCCCGGCCCGCCGCGGTGCGGCGCCGACCCCGCCGCCGGGCGGCCGGGGCCGCATCGGCCATGATCGGGGCATGGACCTGCGTGTTGCCTTGATCGGATACGGCACCGGGGGCGCGGTCTTCCACGCCCCGCTGATCTCGTCCGTCCCCGGGATGCGCCTGGCGGCGGTCGTGACCGGGGACCCGGAGCGGCGCGCGGCCGTCGCGGAGCGGTACCCGGACGCGCGGGTCCTCGACCACGCCGACCGGCTCTGGGAGGTGTCAGACGCCTACGACCTGGTGGTGATCGCCGCCCCGAACCGCTACCACGTCGCGCTCGCGCGGACGGCGCTGACCTCGGGCGTCCCCGTCGTGGTGGACAAACCGGCCGCGGCCACCGCCGCGGACGCCCGTTCCCTCGCCGCGCTCAGCGCCGTCCGGGGCCTGCCGGTGATCCCGTTCCACAACCGGCGCTGGGACGGCGACCACCTCACCGTGCACCGCCTCATCGGCGCCGGGACGCTCGGCGACGTGCTGCGCTTCGAGTCCCGGTTCGAACGGTGGCGGCCGGAGATCAAGCCGGGCTGGAAGGAGAGCACCGACCCCAGGGACGCGGGCGGCATCCTGTACGACCTCGGCTCGCACCTGATCGACCAGGCGGTCGCGCTGTTCGGGCGTCCGGTCCGGGTCCACGCCGAGGTCGACACCCGCCGCCGCGGCGCCACCGCGCCCGACGACGTCTTCGTCGCCCTCGAGCACCGCGGCGGCACCCGTTCGCACCTGTGGACGAGCGCGACCGCGGCGCGGCCGGGCCCGCGCCTGCGCGTGCTCGGTTCCCGCGCCGCCTACACCGTCCACGGCATGGACGTGCAGGAGGACGCCCTGCGCGCCGGACTCGTCCCGAACGATCCGGGCTACGGCATCGCCCCGCCGGAGGCGTACGGCCTCGTCGGCGTCCCGGGCGACGAGCGTCCCGAGCCGACGGCGCCGGGCGCCTACCACGACTTCTACGCGGCCGTGGCCCGCACGCTGCGCGACGGCGCGCCCCCGCCCGTCGACCTCGCCGACGCGATCACGGGACTGGAGGTCATCGAGGCGGCGCTGCAGTCCGCCCGCGAGCACACGGCGATCTCCCTCTCCCGGCCGTGACGCTCCGGGGCCCCGCCCCCGAGGTCAGAGCACGGAGACGTGAACGTGGTCGTAGTGGTTCTGGGTGATGCTGCCGCGGTCCTCCATCTGGCTCCAGCCGCCGCTGCCGCGCATGTCGTAGATGCGCTGCTTCCAGATGACGTACTTGATGCCGAGGCGCTCGGCGTTGTCGATGACGTACTGGGCGACCTGGTCGCCGTGGGCGGTGGCCGAGGCGCTCGGCATCGCGCCGCCGGTGCTCTCCATGAAGTCGCAGGCGCGGCCGGAACCGTGGTCCTGCGGGTCGCCGGGGCGCATGCAGCCGATCGCGGGGAACGGGCCGAACTTGCCGTCGACCTCCTCGAGGACGGTGCGCATGCGGTCGGTCATCGAGTTGCCGGTGATGGACGACTTGGTGCCGGACGCCCCGTCCGGGCGGGCGCTCCCGGAGCCGGAACCGGAGCCCGCCGAGGCGGTGGGCGTCTCGGGCTTGTACTTGGCGAGCAGCTTCTTGACGCGCTCGCGCTGGCTCTCGAGGTCCTCGATCTCCTTCTCGACCTTCTCGAGCTTCGCCTCCGCCTGCTCGCTGGCCTGCTCCGCCCGCGCGTCCAGGGCCTCCAGGTTCTGAACGCGGCGGCCGTTGTTGCGGCTGATGTGCTCGAGGCCGCTCGCCGCGGCCAGGGCGGCCGCGGGGTCCCCGTCGGTGAGGATCGGGACCGCCTCGTAGCGTCCGGTCATGTAGGCGGTCGAGGCGAGGGTGGCGACGGACGTGCGGGCGGCGTCGTAGTCGCCGGAGGCCCGGTCGGCGGCCGTGCGGGCCTCCTTGGCGGCCTTCTCCGCCTCCTCGAGCGAGATCAGCTCGCCGCGGTACTCCTTCGAGAGCTTGTCGGCGCGCTTCTTGAGCTCCTCGTACTTGGCCGCCGGATCCATCGGCGCGCGCGGCACGGCGGCGGCGCGGGCGGTCGGTACCGCCGTCACGCCCAGCGCGAGGGCGAGGGCCGCCGCGCGTCGTGCCGTCCGGCGTCCCCGGGAGGGACGCTCCGTGCCGCCGGGGGGATCGAGGGCCGCCACAGATCACTCCTTGATAACAAGCCTCAAGATTGGCGGCACGCTACCACATACGCCCTTTTCGTCTCACTTGATACGGAAATCACTCAGCGTAACGAACGGTCACCGGTCGCGGGGCCGGGCCGGGGCGCGCGGCCCCGGCCCGGAGGCGCGGGAGGCCCGCCGCTCAGGGGCCGACGAGCTCCTCCCAGCGCGGCACGCCGGGGGTGCGGCGCAACCGCAGGCCGGCCTCGGCGGGCGTCCGGTTCCCCTTCCGGTTGTTGCACTTCCCACACGCCAGGACGGTGTTCTCCCACGTGTCGCCGCCGCCGCGCGACCTCGGGTGCACGTGGTCGATGGTGTCGCCGCGCCGCCCGCAGTACCCGCAGCGGCCCCGGTCGCGCAGGTGGACGCCGCGCCTGCTCCACGGCGGGCGGCGGCCGTGCCGCCAGCGCATCGCGACGTACCGGACGAGACGCAGTACGCGCGGGACGGGGAACGCGCCGATCGTCCGGCCCTCCTCGGCCTCCTCGACCACGGCCACCTCGCGCACGAGCATGCGGATGGCGTGCCGCAGGTTCACCTTCTGTAACGGCTCGTACGTCGCGTTCAGGACGAGCACGTGCATGCGCCACCTCCCCTGCCCCGCCGCTTCCCCGCCAGGATTCGAACCTGGACCTCCGCATTAACGGTGCGGCGTTCCGCCGTTGAACTACGAGGAAAAGGTCCGGCAATTCTCCGGACTTCCGAGCATTTCCCGGAAGTCCCCATTAGCCTGCCGATTCCCGGCGGGCCGGGCAACGCGTTTTCCGCCGGGTCACGACGGGAGGTCGGCGGCCGCCGCCTGGTACTCCATCGACTCGCGCTCCGTCCGGAACCCCAGCTCCTCGTTCACGGCGATCATGTGGGCGTTGTCGCCGGCGTTGTCGGTCTCGATCTCGCGCACCTCCGGACGCTCGGCGGCGAGCCAGCGCAGCATCTCCGCCTTCACCCAGATGCCGATCCGGCGGCCGCGGTGCTCGGGCACGACCGCGGTGTCGTACTGCGCGGCGCGGCCCGCCGCCCCGGCCGGGACGACCATCTCGGTGAACCCGGCGATCGCGTCGCCGGCACCGGTGAGGGCCGCGACGGTGTACAGGTCGTCGCCGCGCTTGGCGACCAGCTCGGCCATCTCCCGGACGCGCGCGGCGTCCCAGGGGGCGCCCTCGTACTCGGCGAGGTCGGCCATCGCGGTCTTGGCGCGGGCGAGCGCGGCGGCGCGCCCGTCCGGGACGACGCCGCGCCAGCGGACGAGCCGGTAGCCGGCGGGCCCGGCGGCGACCAGCCGGGCGGCGCGGCCGGGCGGGACCTCCGCGAGGTCCAGCACCATCCCGCGCAGCGTCAGCACGCACTCGAAGCCGTGCGACTCGAGGAACGGGACGGCCGGGGTCCCCGCGAGCACCTGCGCGATCACGCTGGTGCGGCCGTCGGCGCGCAGCCCCGCGGCGGCCGCCGTCAGCAGCCGCCGGCCGAGGCCACGGCGGCGGTGCTCGGGGCGGACCCGGATGTCGATCTCGGCGGGCCGTCCGGTGCCGGGATCGCCGGGCAGCAGCAGCGCGGCCACGGCGGCGAGCCCGTCGCCGGGGGCGGGACCGGCCGGCACCGCCCAGAGCCGCTGCCGGCCCCCGGGGACGCCGCCCAGCAGGCGCGCGGCCGTCTGGTCGGGCTCGGGCGCGGGCTCGGCCGCCGGATCGTCGGCGTGCACGGCGGCCAGCACCCCGTGCCACTGCCTGATCCGCGCGTCCGTCGGGTCGTCGAGCGCGATGACGTCCATCCGACTGTTGTACCGGATCGGAGCCCGCGGGAACCGCGCCCTCGTGACAACGCGTGGTTTCGGACGGACACGGAGTGCCCGAGCGGGGGGGCCACCGCGGTTCAGCGGCCCCGCGCGAACGCCTCCAGGATCCGGTCGGCGGCCAGCGCCGGCGTGAGCGAGCCGTCCGCGACCTCCCGCTCCAGCTCGGGGGCGATCTTGCGGACGTCCCCGTCGGCGTGCAGGTCGGCGAGCAGCCGGTCCCGGACCATCGCCCACGCCCAGCCGACGAGCTGGCGGCGGCGCCGCGCGTCCAGCTCGCCGCTCTCGCGCAGGGCGTCCTGGTGGGCGACGAGCTCGTCCCACACCCGGTCCAGGCCGCTGTCCTCCCGGGCGCTGCAGGTCAGGACGGGGATGTCGCGGCGCTCCTCACCGCGCAGCATCCGCAGGGCGCCCGACAGCTCCCGCGCGGCCCGCTTCGCCTCGATCTCGTGGTCGCCGTCGGCCTTGTTCACCGCGATGACGTCGGCCAGCTCCAGGACGCCCTTCTTGATGCCCTGGAGCTGGTCGCCGGTGCGGGCGAGGGTCAGGAACAGGAACGAGTCGACCATCTCCGACACGGCGGTCTCGGACTGCCCGACCCCGACCGTCTCGACGAGGACGACGTCGTATCCGGCGGCCTCCATCACCACCATCGCCTCGCGGGTGGCCCTGGCGACGCCGCCGAGCGTCCCGGCCGTGGGCGAGGGGCGGATGAAGGCGTTCTCGTCGGCGGCGAGCCGCTGCATGCGGGTCTTGTCGCCGAGGATGCTGCCGCCGGTCCGGGTGGACGAGGGGTCCACGGCGAGCACCGCGACCCGGTGCCCCCGTCCGGTGAGCGCGGTGCCGAGGGTGTCGATGAACGTGGACTTGCCGACCCCGGGCACGCCGGTGATGCCGACCCGGCGGGCGGCTCCGGCGTGCGGGGTCAGCTCGACCAGCAGCCGCTGCGCGAGCGCGCGGTGGTCGGGACGGGCCGACTCCACGAGCGTGATCGCCCGCGCGATCCAGGCGCGCGAGCCGTCCCGCACTCCGGCGGCGTAGTCCTCCAGCCCCCTCACCGGTCGCCGGTCTCCCCCGCCTTCGCGTGGCCGAGCAGCGCGGACAGGTCGTCCAGCAGGTCCTGCGCGGCGTCGGCGAGGACGGTCCCGGGCGGGAAGATCGCGGCCGCCCCGGCGGCGCGCAGCTCGTCGAAGTCCTGCGGCGGGATGACCCCGCCGACGACGATCATGACGTCCTCGGCGCCGAGCGCGGCCAGCTCCTCGCGCAGCGCGGGCACCAGGGTGAGGTGCCCCGCGGCGAGCGAGTTGACGCCGACGATGTGCACGTCGGCCTCCACGGCCTGGCGGGCGACCTCGGCCGGGGTCTGGAACAGCGGGCCCACGTCGACGTCGAAGCCGAGGTCGGCGAACCCGGTGGCGATCACCTTCTGGCCGCGGTCGTGGCCGTCCTGCCCCATCTTGGCGACGAGGATGCGGGGGCGGCGCCCCTCGGCGTCCTCGAACGCGGCCGTCGCGGCGCGCGCCCGCTCGATGCCCTGCGCGGGGCCCGCTTCGTCCCGGTACACACCGGAGATGGTACGGATCTGCGCGTGGTGCCGCCCCCACGTCCGCTCGAGCGCGTCGGAGATCTCGCCGACCGTCGCCTTGGCACGGGCGGCGTCGATGGCGAGGGCGAGCAGGTTGTGCTCCAGCCCGGGCGGGCGCTCGCCCCTCCCTGCGGCGTCGGCGGCGGCGGTGAGCGCGGCCAGCGCGGTCCCGACCGCGCCGTCGTCGCGCTCCTCGCGCAGCCGCCGCAGCTTCTCGATCTGCTGCGCGCGGACGGACGCGTTGTCGACCTTGAGGACCTCGATCTGCTCCTCGACCGCCACGCGGTACTTGTTGACGCCGATGACGGGCTGGCGCCCGGAGTCGATGCGGGCCTGGGTGCGGGCGGCGGCCTCCTCGATGCGCAGCTTCGGCAGCCCCTCGTCGATCGCCTTCGCCATGCCGCCGGCCTCCTCGACCTCGGTGATGTGCCCCCAGGCACGGCGGGCGAGGTCGTAGGTGAGCCGCTCGACGTAGTCGCTGCCGCCCCAGGGGTCGATGGCGCGGGTCGTCCCGGACTCCTGCTGGAGCAGCAGCTGCGTGTTGCGGGCGATGCGGGCGGAGAAGTCGGTCGGCAGCGCGAGCGCCTCGTCGAGCGCGTTGGTGTGCAGCGACTGGGTGTGGCCCTGCGTGGCGGCCATCGCCTCGATGCAGGTGCGGGCGACGTTGTTGTAGACGTCCTGCGCGGTCAGGGACCAGCCGGACGTCTGCGAGTGCGTCCGCAGCGACAGCGACTTCGGGTTCTTCGGATCGAAGCCCTTGACGAGCTTCGCCCACAGCAGGCGGGCCGCGCGGAGCTTCGCGACCTCCATGAAGAAGTTCATGCCGATCGCCCAGAAGAACGACAGCCGGGGGGCGAACGCGTCGATGTCGAGGCCCGCGTCGCGTCCGGCGCGGATGTACTCGACGCCGTCCGCGAGGGTGTAGGCGAGCTCCAGGTCCGCCGTGGCCCCGGCCTCCTGGATGTGGTAGCCGGAGATGGAGATCGAGTTGTACTTCGGCATCCGCTGCGAGGTGAACTCGAAGATGTCGGAGATGATCCGCATCGACGGCTGCGGCGGGTAGATGTAGGTGTTGCGGACCATGAACTCCTTGAGGATGTCGTTCTGGATGGTCCCGGCGAGCGCCTCCGGCTTCACCCCCTGCTCCCCGGCCGCCGCGATGTAGAGCGCCAGGACGGGCAGGACGGCGCCGTTCATCGTCATCGACACGCTCATCTTGTCGAGCGGGATGCCGTCGAAGAGCTGCCGCATGTCGAGGATCGAGTCGATCGCGACGCCCGCCATGCCGACGTCCCCGGCGACGCGCGGGTGGTCGGAGTCGTAGCCGCGGTGGGTGGCGAGGTCGAACGCGACCGACAGCCCCTTCTGCCCGGCGGCGAGGTTGCGCCGGTAGAAGGCGTTGGACTCCTCGGCGGTGGAGAATCCGGCGTACTGGCGGATGGTCCAGGGCTGCGTGGCGTACATGGCCGGGTAGGGGCCGCGCAGGTACGGCGCGATGCCGGGGAGGGTGCGCAGGAAGTCGGCGCCGCCGAGGTCGTCTCCCGTGTAGAGGGGCAGGACGCCAATACCCTCCGGGGTGTCCCAGATCTGCGCTTCGGGCTCCTTGCCGGTGGCCTCGACGACGGCCGCGCGCCAGCGGCCCGCCGCGCCGGCGGCGGACGGAGGGGGCCCGATCTCGATATCGCTGAAGTCGGGGATCATCGGTTCACTCCCAGCTCGTGGAGGGCGGTCTCCAGCACCTCGACGGCGTCGCACCCTGCGAACACGTTCGCGTCCACTCCCTCGTACGTTCCCTTGCCCGCGAGCCAAACCCGCTTGGCCCCCGCGTCCTTCAGCGTGCGGGCGGCGTCCGCCGCCTGCTCGGCGTACATCTTGTCGCTGGAGCAGACGCACGCGATCGCCGTCCCGGACGCGGCGAACTCCTCGGGGGCGCCGGTGACCGTCTCGAGCCCCCCGGCCTGGAACAGGTTCGCGGCGAAGGACGCGCGGGCGGTGTGCACGGCGATCGGACCGAGCGTCGCGAGGAACACCTTCGGGCGGGCGCCGGTGGCGTCCGCGTGGGCGTCGGACCGGTCGCGGAGGGCCTCGAAGTCCTGCGCGTAGGTGACGACGGGCAGACCGCCGCCCGGCCGGGCCCGTGCGGGCTCCCGCTCGGGGAGCTTCTCGGCGAGGTTCGGGAACTCGCTGACCCCGGTGAGCGGCGCCTTGCGGCGCGCGATGTCCTTGCGGCGCCGCGCCCAGGTCGCGGCGATCCGGTCGGCCACCGCGCCGGACTCGAGGGCGGCGGCGAGCCCACCGGCCCGCTCGATGTCGGTGAAGCGGTCCCAGGCGGCGCGGGCGAGGTCCTCGGTGAGCCGCTCGACGTACCAGGAGCCGCCCGCCGGGTCGACGACGCGGGCCAGGCTCGACTCCTCCAGCAGCAGCATCTGGGTGTTGCGGGCGATGCGGCGGGCGAAGTCGTCGGGCAGCCCGAGGCGCGCGTCGAACGGCTGGACGGTCACGGCGTCCGCGCCGCCCACCCCGGCGGCGAACGCGGCGACGGTGGTGCGCAGCATGTTCACCCACGGGTCGCGGCGCGTCATCATCGCCGACGACGTCACCGCATGGATCCGCGCGGACGTCCCCTCCGCCGCGCCGCTCACCTCGGCGACGCGCGTCCACAGCCGGCGGGCGGCGCGGAGCTTGGCGATGGAGGAGAACTGGTCGGCGTTGGCGGCCAGCCGGAACTCGATCTGCCCGAACGCCGCGTCGACGCCCAGCCCCGCCTCGGTGAGGGCGCGCAGGTAAGCGACCCCGGTGGCGACGGCGGCGCCGAGCTCCTCGGCGTCCGAACCGCCCGCGTCGTGGTAGGGGGTGCCGTCGGCGACGAGCGCGCGCATCCGCGGGAACTCGCGGGCGCAGCGCTCGGCGAGCGCGGCGGCCTCGCCGAGGGGGCGGGCGGTGCCGGTGCGAGCCGTGCGGCCGAGCGGGTCGAGCCCGAGGTTCCCGGCCGCGGCGTCGGTGTCGCCGCGCTCGGCCACCAGGGCGAGGAACGCCTCCGCGGCCGCCGCGCCGTGGTCCCCCGCGTCCAGGACGACGGGCGCGAGGCCGAGCAGGACGCCGCGGAGCGCGTCGGGAAGCGCGGCGACGGGCGGGCCCGCCTCGCCCAGCCGCAGCCAGATCGAGGTGGCGCCGGTCTCCAGGTCGGCGAGGATCGCCTCGCGGGTGACCGCCGGGTCGGGATGCTCGTGCAGCTGCCGGACGTCCCAGCCCGCGAGGCCCTCGCCGTCCGGGCGCACCTCGCGGACGTAGGGGGCGAGACCCGGCCGTCCCGCCGGTGCGTCCTCGGCGGTGTAGAGGGCCCCGATCGGCACGCCGTCGTACGACTCGCGGGTCAGCAGACCCTCGATCTCCCCGAGGGGGGTGTCGTCCGTCGCCGCGCCGGACTTGCGCAGCACCCCCTTCACCATCTCCCGCCACCGGTCCCGCTCGACCGGAGGGAAGGCGGCTGCCAGTTCGAGTTCTTCAGGCGGCACCGTCATGCCTGGATGGTAAGCGAGTGCATACCGGGCGATTGCGGGCGGGGTCCCGTTGGCCGGGAAGCCGGCCCGAACGGCCGCCGGACCGCCCGGAGGCCGCAGGTTAGGGGTCCGGTGATCGGGAAGGGGGCCCGCATGACCTTGGATTCCCTTCCCGGTGACCTCTATCACATGCAAGACCTTCTCGACGAGCGCGAGCAGGAGATCGTCGGGCGGGTGCGGACCTTCCTGGAGGAGAAGGTCGCGCCGATCGCGAACGACTGCTGGGCCCGCGCGGAGTTCCCGTTCGACCTGATCCCCGGCTACGCCGACCTGGGCATCGCGGGCCTGCCCTACGAGGAGTGCCCGGGCGAGCGCCCCAGCAGCCTGCTCACCGGCTTCCTCGCGATGGACATGGCCCGCGTCGACCCGTCCATGGCCACGTTCTACGGCGTCCACGCCGGGCTGGCGATGGGCAGCATCGGACGGTGCGGGTCGGCGGAGCAGCGCGAGCGGTGGCTGCCCGCGATGGGCCGGATGGAGAAGATCGGCGCGTTCGCGCTGACCGAGCCCGAGGGCGGGTCCGACGTGGCGCTGGGCCTGCGGACGACGGCGCGGCGCGACGGCGACCACTGGGTGCTGAACGGCGCGAAGCGCTGGATCGGCAACGCCACGTTCGCGGACCTGACCGTCGTGTGGGCCCGGGACGAGGACGACGGGCAGGTCAAGGGCTTCGTCGTCGGCAAGGACACGCCCGGCTTCACCGCCACCCGCATCGAGCACAAGATCGCACTGCGGACGGTGCAGAACGCCGACATCGTCCTCGAGGACTGCCGCGTCCCCGAGGCGGACCGGCTCGCCGAGGCCGGGTCGTTCCGCGACACCGCCGCCGTGCTCCGCCGGACCCGCAGCGGCGTCGCGTGGCAGGCCGTCGGGGTGATGCTCGCCGCGTACGAGATCGCCCGCCGGTACTCGATCGAGCGGGAGCAGTTCGGGCGGGTGATCGCCGAGTTCCAGCTCGTCCAGGACCTGCTGGTGGGGATGCTGGGCAACGCCACGGCCTCGCTCGGCATGGTGGTCCGGCTCGCGCAGCTGCAGGACGCGGGCATGTACCGCGACGAGCACTCGGCCCTCGCGAAGGCGTACTGCACCACCCGGATGCGGGAGGCGGTCGGCTGGGCGCGCGAGCTGATGGCGGGCAACGGCATCGTCCTGGACTACGACATCGGGCGGTTCGTCGCCGACGCCGAGGCGCTGTACTCCTACGAGGGCACCCGGGAGATCAACACGCTGATCGTCGGGCGCGCCGCCACGGGCCACGGCGCCTTCGTCTGACGGGTTCGTCTGACGGGATCCCCTTGCCGGCAAGCGGGAAGGCCTCGCCGCCGGGCACGGTGCACTGCGGGCACCCCGGGAACGCCGGTGCGGCCGGGCGTTGCTAGAGTTCCGGCACGGAGATCGACTCCCCACCGGAACTGCTAGAGGGAAGACAACGCGCATGTCGAGCGGCAGCCACGCCGGGCGCCCGAAGTCCTGGGTCGCCGTCACCATCATCTTCATCGGTTTCGCCATCGGCGGCGCTGGACTCGTCATGGGGCCGAGCTGGGTGGTCTTCGGCGCCGGCGCCGCGGTGATCGCGCTCGGCGGCGCGGTCGCGCTGGCCGTCGACATCATGAGCGACGTCGTCGTCGACGAGCCCCGCGCGTAGCCGGGCGCGCGGAACGTGTTCGGTCGCCCGCCGCTGGAGGAGCGGATCGCCGCCCGGCAGCGCGAGCTCGGCCCGCTGAAGCAGGGAAAGTACTTCCCGCACGGCCCGGCGAAGATGCTCTTCGTCGTCAGCCTGGCGATCGTGGTCGTCACCCACCTGGCGGCCCTCGCGGTGCTCTGGATCGACGCGGGTCCCTGACACGCCGACAAGGCAGGTGCCAAGCCGCCCTCCGTCACGTACCGTCGAGATGATGTGCCGTCGCGGTGACAGGTCTGCGAGGTGACAGGCCGCCCGCGGCGCGCACGAGCCGAGGTGGTGGGATGGCGCCGCGATTCGGAATCGAGGAAGAGTACTTCGTCGTCGATCCGGGCTCGCGGGAGGTCGTTCCCCGCGCCGCCGACGTGGTGCGCCGCGCGGGCGCGGCCTTGGGCGAGCGGGCGTCCACCGAGCTGGTCGGCTTCCTCGCCGAGGCCAAGACCCCGCCCTGCGACGACCTGGTGAAGCTCGAGGAGCAGATCCGGTCGATGCGGGCGGCGATGGCGGACGCCGCCGCGGCCGAGGGCCTGCGGCTCGCCGCGACCGGAACCCCGGTGCTCGGCGATCTCGTGCCGGCGCCGATCAGCGCCGGTCCCCGGTACGCCGAGAGCCTGGCGACCTACCGCGGCCTGGACGACGAGCAGAGCATCTGCTCGTGCCACGTGCACGTGGAGATGCCCGACCGGGAGCGCGCGGTCCTCGTCGGCAACCATCTGCGCCCCTGGCTGCCGACGCTGCTGGCGCTGGCGGCCAACTCGCCGTTCTGGGCGGGCCGCGACACCGGGCACGCCTGCTGGCGGGTGCTGGCGTGGGCGCGCTGGCCGGTGGCGGGCCCTCCGCCGTACTTCGCGTCGCTCGCCCACTACGAGGACATCGTCGCGTCGCTGCTGGAGTGCGGCGCCCTCATGGACACCGGGACGATCTTCTGGGACGTCCGGCCCTCCGAGCGGCTGCCGACGGTGGAGGTCCGGGTCGCCGACGTGGCGCTCACCGCCGCGGACGCGGCCGCCCTGGCGGGGCTCGTCCGGGCGCTGGTGGAGTCGGCCGCCGCGGCGGTGGACGCCGGCGAGCCCGCACCGGATCCGCCGCAGGAGATGCTGCGCGCCGCGTACTGGCTGGCGGCGCGGGACGGCGCCGCCGGGACGGGGGTGGACGTGCGGACGGGGCGTCCGGCCGCGCACCGCGACCTGGCCGCGGACCTGCTCGCCGGCGCGGGTCCGGCGCTGCGCGAGAGCGGCGACGCGGAGCGCGTCACGCGCGGGGTCCGGCGGCTGCTGGCGGGCGGTACGGGTGCCGAGCGGCAGCGCGCCGCGCACCGCAGGCGCGACCGGCTCACCGACGTCGTGGACGCCGCGCTGCTGCCGGACGGGCCGATGCCCCGCACACCGCCGGTTCAACCGGAGCCGTAGCGGGAGCGGCGCGATCCGCCGTGTCTCTTCGCAGGCAGGTGCGCCCAGATGCGTTCCTCCGTCTCGGTCATGGGGCAGCCGAGGTGCCGGGGCCACCGCCCGGCCCGGCGGTCCCGGCACCGCCGGGCCGGCTGGGAACGTAGCGAATATGTTGCATTCGACCCGTTTTCGCACCATGCCACCGGGTAACCGATAGGTGAACAGCGTTCACCGACACGGGGGCACACCATCGACGGGGTCCATGCCGCAGCACCCCCCGGGCGCGCGTACGCTCGGGCGGATGCGGGAGAAGGGGAGACCGAACGGGACGGCGAGGCGGTGACGGCCGCGGCGTCCGGCAGCGGGGCCGGCGGGGCGTTCGCGCACCCGGCCCTGTTCTACGAGAGCGACGACGAGTACCTGGCGGGGACCGTGCCGTTCGTCCGTGCGGGCGTCGCGGCGGGCGAGCCGGTCGCCGTGGCCGTGCCCGGCGTGCGGCTGGGCCTGCTGCGGGACGCGCTCGGCGGGGACGATCCGGACGCCGCCGCCGCGTCCGTGACCTGGCTCGACATGGCCGAGGCGGGACGCAATCCGGGCCGCATCATCCCCGGTGTGCTGCACCGCTTCGCCGACCGGCACCCGTCCCGGCGGGTGCGGATCATCGGGGAGCCGATCTGGCCGGGCCGGTCGGAGACCGAGTACCCGGCCTGCGCCCAGCACGAGGCGCTGATCAACCTGGCCTTCGCCGGTCGCGACGCGTCCATCCTGTGCCCGTACGACGCGGCCCGGCTGGACGAGCGCGCGCTCGCCGACGCCCGCGTCACCCATCCGGTCCTCATCGACGCCGAGGGCGAGCACGACAGCCCTTACTACGCCCCGGAACGCGTCGTCCGCGACTACAACCGGCCGCTGCCGCCGCCCGCCGAGGCGTACCGGATCGAGTTCGACCTCGCCGCCCTGCCGCGGGTCCGGGAGTTCGCGTGGGCCTGGGCCACCCGGCTCGGCCTCGGTCCCGGCGCGGCGGGCGACCTGGAGCTGGCCGTCAACGAGCTGGCCGCGAACTCCTGCCTGCACGGCGGGGGGACGGGCACCGCGCGGATCTGGGCCGAGGACGGCCGGGTCGTCTGCGAGGTCCGGGACGCCGGGACGATCGCCGACCCGCTGGCCGGGCGGATCCCGGTGGCGATGAGCCCGCACGGGGGCCGCGGGATCCTGCTCGTCAACCACCTCGCCGACCTGGTGCGCATGCACACCGGCCCGGGCGGCACGGTGATCCGCGTCTACATGCGCAGGTGAACGGGGGCGGCGCCCGTCCGGGACGTCCCGCCCGGAAGGTCCCGGTTCAGGGGGCGAGCGCGCGTCCGATCCCGGCGAGCGACTCGGCGAGCAGCGCGGGCCTCGCCTCGGAGGCCGCGTACTCGGCCAGCGTCGCGGCGATGAACAGCGCCAGCACCCGCGCCGCCCGTTCCCGGTCCGGCGGCACCGGCCCGTAGGCGTCCAGGAACGCCGCGCGGTCGTCCCCGGCGAACGCCGCGTAGGCCAGGGACAGGTCCACGGCCGGGTCGGCGAGGCACACGTCGCCCCAGTCGATCACGCCCGACGCCGCACCGCCGGGGCCGAGCAGGACGTGCCGGACGTGCAGGTCGCCGTGCACGATCACCGGCTCCCCGGCGGGCGGGACGGCGTTCTCGCGGGCGGCGCCGACGAACGCGTCGACCGCGGGATCCCGTTCCCACAGGCCGCGCGCGGCGAGCCGGTCCAGGCGCTCGGCCGCCGGCGTGGCCCGGTAGGCGGGGTCGCCGCGCCGCAGCGGGTCCACCGGCAGCCCGGCGCCCGCGGTCCGGACGAGCGCAGGATCGTGCAGGACGCGCAGGAACCGGCCGACGGCGGCGCCGATCGCCGCGCGGCGCCCGTCCGGCGGCCGCACCTCCGCCATCTCCCGGCCGGGGACGAGCCGCGCGCCCCAGAACGGCCACGGGAATCCGCCGCCCGGCTCCCCCACGTAGCGCGGCACCGGGATCGGCAGCGGCAGGCCGGGCGCCAGCGCGGCGAGCGTCGCGATCTCCCGCTCGACGCCCGGCACCGCGATCTTCCGCCGGGGGAACCGGAACGCCCAGTCGCCGCCGACGCGGAAGACCGTGTTGTCCCAGCCGGTGGCGAGCGGCTCGACCGGCGCGCCGCGCAGCTCCGGGAACCGCTCCCCCACCAGCGCCGCCGCCGTTTCCGCCGTGATCTCGTGCTCGGCCGCCCACTCCATGGGCACGACGCTAGCGCGCGGGCGGCGCCGCCGGCTCGCGGTCCGCCCCGGCGGGCACCGCCGGGGCGACGTCCTGCGGCGGCGGGGGCTCGCGGCGCCCGGTGAGCCAGACGGCGGCGACGACGAGGGCGCAGCCGGCGAGCTGGGCGGGCGCGGGCCGCTCGGCGAGGACGGCGGCGCCGAGCAGCACGGCGAGCACCGGCTGGAGCAGCAGCAGCGCCCCGCCGACCTCGGCGCGCAGCCGCGGCAGCCCGGCGTTGATCAGCAACCAGCCGCAGACCTGGCCGGTCACCGCCAGTGCCGCCAGCCAGCCGAACGCGGCCCAGCCGGGCGCCAGGTCGACGCCGTGCCACGGGGCGCCGACCCCGACGGACGCCGCGCCCGCGCCGACCGTCGCCAGCAGCACGGACCGCGCCCGGTGGGAACCCCGGCGCCCCGCGACGCGCGTCAGGAACAGGTACCCGCCGTAGGCGACGCCGGCGCCGGCGCCGTACAGGGCGCCGAGCACCGGTTCGGCCGTGCGGGGCCCGTGGTCGGCGAGGCCGGCGGCGAGCCCGACGCCCGCCAGCATGACCGGGACGGCCACGGCGAACGCCCGGGACGGCCGCTCGCGGAACACCGCGAGCGCCAGCAGCGGCACCACGACGACCTGCACGTTGACCAGGACGGTCGCGATCCCCGCGCCGACGCCTTCGATGGCGGCGCCCCACAGCACCAGGTCCACGCCGAGGAGCAGCCCGGCGGCGACGTCGAGGCCACCGCCCCGCGCGGGCCCGGCGCGGCGCCGTTCCCACCGCACGAGCGGCAGCAGCAGCGGCACCGCGAGCGCGCAGCGCCAGAACGCCGCCGTCCCGCCGGAGACGCCGGAGAGCCCGACGAAGATCGCCGAGGCGGAGATGAACGCGGCGCCGGTGATGACCGTCAGCCGTGGATCGACCTTTCGCACCCGCTCCACGCTGCCGCGCCCGAACGGTTAGCACAAGCGACGATTATTAAGCGAGAATCAGTAGGATCACTACCGTGACGATGAACGTGGAACGGTTGCGCGCCCTGCACGCGGTGTCGGTGCACGGCACGATCGCGGCCGCCGCCGAGGCCCTGCACGTGACGCCGTCCGGGGTGTCGCAGCAGCTCGGGAAGCTGGAGCGGGAGACCGGGCACCGGCTGCTGGAACCGCGCGGCCGGGGCGTACGGCTGACCGGCGCCGGGCACGTGCTGGCGGGGCACGCCGCGCGGGTGCTGGCCCAGCTGGCGGCGGCCCGCGCGGAGCTGGACGGGCTGCGCGAGGACGCCGTCGGGCCCGTCCGGCTCGGCTCGTTCGTCACCGCGGCCAGGTCGGTGCTCCCGCCCGCGCTCCTCGCCCTGCGGGAGCGGCACCCCCGCCTGGCCCCCACGCTGCAGGAAGGCGAGGCGGAGACGATCCTGCCCGCGCTCGTGCGGGGCGACATCGACGTCGCGGTGGTGGAGAGCTGGGACACCCTGCCGACCCCGATCCCCCCGACGGTGTCGCGGCTGCTGCTGTCGTCGGACGTCATCGACCTCGCGCTCCCGGCCGGGCACCCGCTCGCCCGGCGGCGGTCGGTGGACCTGGCGGAGCTGCGCGGGATGCGGTGGGCGGCCTGGACGGCGGGCGGCACCTGCGAGCGGCAGCTGCTGCAGACGCTCCGCGAGCACGCCGCCGACCCGGTGATCGTCTGCAACGTCGCCGACTACCCGACGCAGCTCGCCTTCGTGGCCGCCGACCTGGCCGCCGCGCTCGTCCCGCGGCTCGGCCGCGACCCGGTCCCGGACGGCGTGCGGATGCTCGCCACCCGCCCGGTCGTCCGCCGCAAGATCTACGCGGCGTGGCGGACGGACGCCGACCGTCCGGCGGTCCGGGCGTGCGTGGAGGCGCTGCGCACGGTGGCGGAGCGGCTCACCGGCGAGCCGTCCGCCGGCTGAGCCCGACGCTCGTCGCGCCCGGCGCTCACGCGCGGCGCTCACGCATGCGGGGGCGCGGCCACCGCACCCGGCCGCGCGGCTTGAAGACCGACAGGCCGGTGGCGGTCAGGAGCATGGCGAGCTGGGCCGCGACCACGGCGACCTCCCGCCAGCGGCGCGCCGCGGACGGAAGGGTCCCGTCGGCCACCGCACCCGCCATCGCCTCGGGCTGCCCCAGGAGCGCCCCGAACAGGATCGTGGTGACCAGCAGCAGCAGCTTGGCGAACACCCACCAGTGCCGCAGCACTCCCCACCTGCTGCCGAGCCCGAGCGCGATGCCGCTCGCCAGCGAGATGAAGCTGAGCGGGATCCCGCCGCCGAACACCAGCACGGTCACGAGCCGGTAGGCCGGTTCGACGAGCGCGGCGTCGGTGGTCAGGGTCGCGGTGAGGTTGAGCAGGACCAGGCCCCATACGGAACCGGCCAGCGCGACGGACGCGACGACGTGCACCAGCACCAGGGTCTTGCGGACGGCCGGGCGCGGACGCCACGCCCGGCCGGCCGGCCCGGCCCCCGGAGCGGCCTCCCGGACCGGTGCTTCTCCCCGAACGGACATCTCGACTCCTCACTCTCGGCGGCGACACCGCGATCGTGCGAGGTCGCCGCGGCCGCCGTCGTCCGGTGCGCGGATGCTCCGCGCGTCCGGCATCGGGCGCAGAAGGCGCGCGGAGGCCTGCGCCCGGGGCGGTAGCCCGCCGGGCGGGATGCCGAGACTTGACCGCGACGCGGGTGTAAACCGGACATGACGGGAATGAAGCCTGCGCCCGAACTCACCCGATCCTTGTGGGGAACGATGCGTTTTCTCGCTCGCGCGCACCAGATGCCCGCCCGGCTGGTCGTGGGCGCCTTCATCTTGAACTCGGGGCTGTCGAAACTGAAGGGCGACCAGGGGACGGCCGACTACATCCACGGGACGGCCAAGACCGCGTACCCCTTCCTGGCGTCGCAGGATCCGCAGAAGTTCACCCGGACGCTCGGGACGGCCGAGGTCGCGCTCGGCGGGGCGCTGATGGCGCCGTTCGTCCCGACCGTGCTCGCGGGCGCCGGGCTCACCGCGTTCGCGGGCGGGCTGACGGGCCTGTACCTGCGGTTGCCCGGGATGCGGGAGAAGGGGAGCATCCGCCCCTCCCAGGACGGCGTCCCGCTCGCCAAGGACACCTGGCTGATGGGGCTCGGGGCGACACTGGTCCTCGAGGAGGTGGCCCGGTCCCGCGAGGGCGGCCGCGGCCGCCGCGGGCACCGCCGCTGCCGGTAGCCCCTCCCGCCCGGGGACTACCGCCCCGGGCGTATGGCGAGATGCGCCATACGGGCGGACGGAACGTCGGCGCATCCCGACAAGGCATCACACCACTGGTCAAATCTCTGTCATGGCCGGAAACGGTCAACGCTCCCGGCACTTCCCGGGGATGCCCGTACCGCCGCCGAGGGCCGTCGGCACCGGCCTTCCTGCGATGTCGCACGCCCGAACGCGGGCGCGGCCGGCCCGCCGCCGAAACGCGCGTGGCCCGATGCGGTCACGCGCCGCCCGCTTTTCGGTCGGCCCGGCCCCCGGCCCCGGCGCGAACCGCGCTCCGCGCCCTACCGTCGATGGCAGCCACCGCACTTGCTCCGCAGAGGAAGGCGACAGGTGATGCCAGTCACGGCCACGAGCGGCACGGACCCGCGCCGGGGGCCCGCGAACGAACGCGCGCCGGCCTCGCGCGCCCCCGGAACACCACCGAACGGAGCGCCGCCGACCGCAACACGGGCGCGCGGAACGGTGTGGGGAACCCCACCCGAGCACGCGCCGGGCCCGGCGCCCGACCTGCGCCGTCCGGGCCTCGCGCGCGTCCAGGACTGCCTCCTCGGCGGCAAGGACAACTACGCCGCCGACCGCGACCTCGCCGGGCGGCTCCTCGAGGTGCTCCCCGGCGCGGCCGCGGCCGCGCGGGAGGGCCGCGCGTTCACGGCCCGCGCGGTACGGGCGCTCGCGGGGCGCGGCGTACGGCAGTTCCTGGACCTCGGCTGCGGCCTGCCCGCGGACGGCGCGTCGCACGAGAACCTCCACGAACTGGCCGCCCGGTACGTCCACGGCGCCCGCGTCGTGTACGTCGACGCGGACCCGCTCGTCATCGCGCACGCCCGCGCCCGGCTCGCCGCCGACGGCGTCGCGGCGCTGCGGGCCGACCTGCGCGACCCGGCGGCGATCCTGGCCAGCCCGGAGGTGCGGCGGCTGATCGATCCCACCGAGCCGGTCGCGCTGGTGTTCTCGTCCGTCCTGCACTTCCTGCCCGATCCGCACCGGCCCGTCGCCGCGCTGGCGGCGGCGGCCGCGCCGGGCAGCGCGCTCGTCGTGACGCACGCCACCGGGGACTTCGCACCCGGCGCGATGGCCGAGGCGGCGCGGCTGTACCGGGACGCGGGCGTCCCGCTGCATCCGCGCGGCGCCGCGGAGGTCGCGCGGCTGCTCGGGCCGTTCGAGCCGCTGCCGCCCGGTGTCGCGCCCGCGGCGCGCCGGCCGGACGGCCGGCGCCCCGGGCCGTGGCCCGCACCGGCCGGACCGCCCCTCCTGTACGCGGCGGTGGGCGTCCTGCCGGGCTGATCCGGGCACGAACCGGACCGCGACACGCCGCGGTCCCACCACCTGGCGTTCAGCGGACGTTCAGGGGGCGCTGGGCGTAGCACCGGGGACGGGCGCCTAGGGTGGCCGGAATGCCGGCGAACACTCTGACCCCACCGGACACCCGAGTCGACGCGACCGCGGCAGGCCGGCCGCGGATGGGCTGGCTGGACGCCCTGCGCGGCATCGCCGCCCTCGTGGTGGTCTTCGAGCACTCCCTCGACGTGCTGCTGCCCGAGGTCCGCGCCACCGCCAGCCCGTGGTTCGATTTCGGACGCTACGGCGTCTTCGTGTTCTTCCTCGTCAGCGGCTACGTGGTGCCGTTCTCGCTGGAGCGGCGCGGCAGCGTCCGCGCGTTCTGGATCGGCCGGTTCTTCCGGCTGTACCCGGCGTGGGGGGTGTCGGTCGCGTTCGCGCTGGCGCTCGCCCTGGCCGGATTCTCCTACGGGCTCCCCGCCGCGCTCGGCGACCGGCCGTGGACGGCCGCGCTCGCCCACCTGACGATGCTGCAGGACCTCCTCGGCGTGCCCAACGTCGTGAACGTGTTCTGGACGCTGTCCTACGAGATGATCTTCTACCTGCTGGTGACGGCGATGTTCGTCGCCGGGGCGAAGCGGGCCAGCGCGCGGGTCGCGCTCGGCTTCGCGGTCGCGGCCGCGCTGCTCGGCGTCGTGCTGCCGTCGCAGCTGCTCGCCGCCCGCTGGCCGGACGGCACGACGCTCGTCGCCGCGCTCGTCCTCGCGGCCGGGCTGGCGGCGCTGTTCGGCGGCCGGGCCGTCCGGCGGATCGGGGTCGCGGTGGTGGCGACCCTGGCGCTGACGCTGCTGGTGCTGAACAGCCGCATCGGCGGGGTCGAGAGCCTGTGCATCATCGCGACGATGTTCGCCGGCACGGCCGTCCGCGCCCTGCAGGACGGGCGGCTGCGGGCCTGGCCGGCGGCCGCGATGATCGCGGTGGTGCCGGTGCTGACGCTGCTCGCGGGGCTGCGGCCGCCGCCCACCTGGTCGCAGCACGGCCACCCCGCGTCGCTCGGCCTGGACTGGTCGCTGGCGGTCGCGGCGGCGTGGCTGACCTTCCTGGCGGGCCTCGCCCTGCGGCACCGGGCGATGCCGCGGGTGCTGGTGTGGTCGGGCCTGGTCAGCTACTCGCTCTACCTGCTGCATCCGCTGGTGATCCAGGCGGTGTGGGCGGCCGCCGGGCGCGACCCGGGGAACCTGCCGGTGCCCGAGCGGCTGGCCTGGGGCGCGGTGCTGGTGGCGGGCGTCCTCGCTTCGGCGGCACTGGCGTACGCGTACGTGGAAAAGCCCGCGCAACGGCTGGGTAAACGGCTTACCCGGCCCCCAGGGTGACAGCGGTCACTCCGGCCGCCTAGGGTGAGGCCGTCCCACGGAGGGAGGTCTCGTGGTCGGTCCCCTGCCCGACGAACTGCCCGGCATGCTCCGCCAGCATGTGCAGGAGGCCGCCCGGGAGATGGAGCGGGAGATCCGCGAGCAGGTCCCCGAGTACTCCGGCGACGACGGCGAGTACGCGGAGCGGATCGAGCGCGCGGTCCAGGACGCCGTCGCGTTCTACGTCGACTCGGTCGACCATCCCGACGCCGACCCCCGCAAGCTCACCGAGCTGTACACGCGGCTCGGCGAACTCGAGGCCCGGCAGGGGCGCAGCCTGGACGCGCTGCAGACGGCGATGCGGGTGAGCTGCCAGGTCGCCTGCCAGCGGTTCATCATGGACGCCTACCGGCTCGGCTGGTCGCGGGAGACCTTGGGCCGCCTCACCGACTCGCTGTTCATGCTGGTGTCCCGGATCGCCGACGCCGCCGCCCAGGGGTACGCCCGCGAGCAGGGGCATCTGGCGACCGCGCGGGAGCGCCGCCGCGAGCGGCTCCGCGACATGCTGATCATCGAGCCGTCCCCCGGTCACGAGACGATCGCCGAGCTGGCGATCGCGGCGCGCTGGGACCTGCCGAAGAACATCGGGCTGGTCGCGCTCCCGTCGGGCGCGCCCGCCGGGGCGCGGATCCTGCCGCCCTCCGTGCTGGCCGACTGGGACGCGCCCATCCCGTTCCTGGTGGTGCCCGACCCGGACGGTCCCGGCCAGGAGCGGCTCTGGCCCGCGCTGCGCCGGCTCGGCACCGCCGCGATCGGCCCGACGGTGCCCGTCGCCCAGGGCGCGGTGTCCCTGCGGTGGGCGCGGCACGCGCTGACACTGATCGAGCGCGGGATGCTGCCCCGCGAGGAACTCGTCCGCTGCGCCGAGCACGTCTCCGCACTCGCGACGCTGGCCGCCGAGGAACTCGTCGGCGCGACCGCGGGGGCCGTCCTCGGCCCGCTGCTCGAACTGCCCCGCTCGCGCCGGCAGCCGCTGGCCGAGACGCTGCTGACCTACCTGCAGTCGGGCGACAACGCCGTCGTCGCGGCCGAACGGCTGCACATCCACGAGCAGACCGTCCGCTACCGGCTCCGCCGCATCCACGAACTGACCGGCGGCCGGTTCACCGAGCTCGACGGCCGGCTGGACGTGATGCTGCTGCTCAGCTGGCTCGTCCGGGCGGGCCGGGCCGAAGGGCGCTGACCGGACGCCCGGACGCGCCCGCCGGACGGCGCGTCAGAGGAAGGCCGCGACGCGGGCGGCGAACTCCTCCGGGGTGACGATCTCGACGCCGAGCTTCTCGGCCTTGGCGCGCTTGGACCCGGACTTCTCCCCCGCGACGAGCAGTGACGTCTTCGCCGACACCGACGACGACGCCCGTCCCCCGGCGCGTTCGATGAGCTCGTTGACCTCGTTGCGGGAGAGCCCGTCGAGGGGGCCGGACATCGCACCGGTCGCGACGATCGACAACCCGGCCAGCGGGAGTCCGGCCGACGCCTCCGCCGTCTCCTCCCCGGTCTCGTCGGCCACGCCTTCCGGCACGGCGGACGACCGCCCGGTCACACCCGGCTCGGTCATGTTGACCCCGGCGGCGACGAGCTTGTCGATCAGCGGCGCCAGCGCGGCGATCTCGTCGATCACGGTCGTCGCCCGTTCGGGGCCGATGCCGTCGACCTCCTGGAACGCGTCGGCGTCGGCGGCGCGGATCGCGTCCATCGTGCCGAAGTGCCGCGCGATGCGCCGGGACATGGAGCGCCCGGTCAGGCGCACGCCGAGGGCGCAGAACACCTTGTTCAGCGGCTTGGTCTTGGCGGCCTCGATCGCGGCGAGCAGGTTCGCGGTGCTCGTCTCGCCCATGCGCTCGAGCCCGATGATCTGCTCGCGGGTGAGGACGAAGAGGTCGGCGAAGTCCTCAATGAGGCCGGCCTCGACGAGCTGGTCGATGCGGCTCCCGGCGAGGCCCTCGATGTCGAGCTGGTCGCGGCCGACGGCGTAGCGGACGGACGCGACGGCGTGGCAGTCGCGTCCGCGCACGCAGCGCCAGCGCTGCTGCGAGCGGTCGATCTCGTCGCCGCAGCGCGGGCACGCCGCCGGGATCTCGATCGGCTTCTCGGCGCCGGTGCGCAGGTGCGCCACCGGCGCCTCCACGCGGGGGATCACGTCTCCGGCCTTGTAGACGGTCACGTGGTCGCCCAGCAGCAGCCCCCGCCGCTCGATGTCGGCGGCGTTGTGCAGGGTCGCGTACCTGACGAGGGAGCCGTCCAGCTCGACCTCCTCCAGCTCCGCGCGGGGCGCGATGACGCCGGTGCGGCCGACGTTCCACTCGACGCCGATCAGCCGGGTGATCTTCTCGGCGGCGGGCAGCTTGTAGGCGACGGCCCAGCGCGGCGCCCGGGAGCCGAGGCCGGCGTCGGCCTGGTCGGCAGCCGCGTCCGCCTTGATCACGATGCCGTCGATGCCGAAGTCGAGCTCCGCGCGCAGCGCCGCGATCTCCTCGACCCGGCGCAGCACGTCCCCGGTCGTCGCCGCCGTCACCCCCGGGACGGGCGTCGCGGCGACGGTGTGCGCGCCGAGCTCGGCCACCAGCTCCATGACGGCGCTGTGCGGCAGCTCCCGCAGGCGCTCCGCCAGCTCGCCGGCGGTGCCGTCCATGGGCAGCGCCCCGTAGGCGAAGAAGGTCATCTCCACCTGGTAGGCGCGGTCCCTGGCGCGCAGCGACCCGGCGGCGGCGCTGCGCGGGTTGGCGAACGCGGCCTCCCCGGCGCCGGTGCGCGCCTCGTTGCCGGCCTCGAACTGGGCGCGGGTCATCAGCACCTCGCCACGCAATTCCACGGTGACCGGTTCGGCGAGCCGCTCCGGCAGCCCGACGATCATGCCCCTGCCGTGCGAGACGTCCTCCCCGGCCGTCCCGTCGCCGCGCGTCACCAGCCGGACGAGCCGCCCGCCGGAGTAGCGGGCGGAGATCGCGAGGCCGTCCAGCTTCGGCTCCACGCTCCACGTCCCGACGTCGCGGCCGATGCGGCGGGCGACCCCGGCGGCCCACGACTCCAGGTCCTCGGCGGAGAACACGTTGTCCAGGCTCAGCATGGGGACGGTGTGCGGCACGTCCCCGATCACCGCTCCGCCGGCCACCTTGCCGGTCGGCGAGTCCGGCAGGACGTGCTCGGGGTGCGCGGTCTCGTAGGCGGCGATGCCGCGCACGAGCCGGTCGAACGCGTCGTCGTCCAGCGGCGAGTCGCCGCCGCCGTAGTAGGCGGCGGACGCGGTGACGGCGGTCTGGACGGCGGCGGCGTACGCGGCCTGGTCGCCGATCTCGGTCGTGGGGGCCGGTGTCTCGGTCATGCCCTCATCTTCCCCGCCGGCACCGACATTTCCGGCACCGACTTTCCGGCCTCTCACCAGCCGCGCCGCCCCGGATCACGTGGGCGTTCTCCGGGAGCCCGCCTCCGCCTCGTCCCCGCTTCCGGCGGAGAGTTCGTCGAAGGCGCGCGCGAGCCCGGCGGCGAAGCCGTCCGCCTCGGGCAGCAGCCGCGGTTCGGCCGTCACCGCGACGTGCAGCGACCCGTTCCAGCTCAGCGCCCCCACCGCCAGCGGCACGCCGTCGGCCAGCGGCAGGATCGGGTGGACGTCGCCCAGCGGCGCCCCGGCGAGCGACATCGGGACGTCCGGACCGGGCATGTTCGACACGATCGCGCCGAAGAACCGGTCCCGGTAGACGGCACGGGCGGCGCGCGCGTGCAGCGGCGGCGGCAGCGCGCCGAGCAGCCGCAGCACGGCGGTGCTCGCCACCGCCCGCCCCGACGCCCGGCGCCGCTCGGCGGAGCGGTGCACCACCGCGAGCCGGTCCCGGAGGGGCCGCCGGTCGACCGGCACGTCCAGGCGCAGCGCGGCGGTCAGGTTGCCGGGGACGGCGGTGCGGCCGCGTCCCGGCGGGGCCGGGGCGCGCAGCGTGACCGGGACGGCCGCGCGCAGCGACCGCCCGCCCGCCGGTTCGCCGCGCCCGGCCAGCACGCCGGCGACGACCTCGCCGACCAGCGCGAGCAGCAGGTCGGTGACCCGCACGCCCGCGTCGCGGGCGGTGGCGCGGACGCGGTCCAGCGGCAGCGTCGCGGTGGTGTGGCGGCGGCGGGGGCCGAGCGGCCCGGCGAACGCGACGGCGGGCGCGGCGCCGTCCCGGGCGAGCGCGACCAGCCCGGGGACGACGGCGGCGGCGCGCACGAGCAGTCCGGGGCCGCGCGGGACGTCCGCCTCGGGCAGCCGCGGCTCCAGGATCCCGCGCAGGATGTCGACGACGCCGATCCCGTCGGCGATCGCGTGGTGCATGACGATCACGGCCGCGTCCCGGCCGCCGGGCCCGCCCCGCACGAGGCAGAACCGCCAGAGCGGGCGGTCGCGATCCAAAGGGGTCGCCGCCAGCCGGGCCACCACCTCGTCCAGCGGGCCGCGGCCCCGCCCGGCGGGCGCGTCGACCTCGATGACGTGCCGGTCGAGGTCGATGTCCGCGGCCGGGACCCAGCGCGGGCGGCGCAGCCGTCCCGCCGGTGCGACGCGCTGGGTGAGGCGCGGCAGCCGCGGCAGCCGTTCTGCCATCAGGGCGCGGACCCGCTCCACCGAGGGCCCGGGCCCGGCGAACTCGGCGACACCGCCGACGACCTGCGGGACGCCGCCGTCCTCGACGTACAGGAAGAACGCGTCGGGCGCCGCGACCCGCTGCCCGCGTCCGGACGTGCCGGGTTCACGCGTCCGGCCCCGCCGACCCGCCCGGCCGCGGCGGCGCAGCAGCCGGACGCGGACCGCCTCGACGGCCGCGGCGGACGGGACGAGCAGCAGCCCGGCCGGGATGTCGATGACGTAGTGCGCGGCCGTGGCGACGATGACCGCGCTCGTCACCGCCAGGTGCAGGACGCACGCCCACAGGACCGCGGGCCCGCAGCGGGCGCGGACGGCGGCGGCACCGATCCAGGCGATCCAGCCGATGTGCAGGCTCGGCATGGCGGCGTACGGGTTGGCGCCCGCCGACACCACGCCCGTGCCCCAGGTGGCGGGCGGGTGGTGGACGGCGATGATGTCGAGGTACCCGCCGCCGGGCAGCAGGCGCGGCGGGGTGACCGGCCACAGCGCGAAGCACACGATCGCGATCAGCGTCATCCAGATCAGCGTGTTGCGCGCCCAGGGGTACGCGGGGCTCCGCCGCCACCACAGGTACCCCAGGAACCCGAACGTGCCGACGACGTAGGTGGTGGCGTACTCCCACGCGGCAAGGACGCCGAGCCACTCGTGCCGCGCCAGGGCCTCGTTCAGTGAGCGCTCGACGTCCAGCCCGGTCCGCCGCTCGAGATCGAGGAGCAGCCGGCCGTTGGCGTCGGCGGCCGCGCGGTCCGCGGCGAACGCCTTGGTGAACACCGCGTACACGCCGAAGACGAGCAGGCCGACGGCGATCTCGCGCCCCGCCGAGGCGGCGCGGAACCGCCCGCGGGCGTGCCCGCGGGCGGCTCCGCGCCCGTGTCGCCTCACGCCGTCCTCCCCCGGTCCGGCCGTCCCCACACCGATCATTCTTCCCAGGTTGGGCCGCGAGTCCACGGCCGATCGGCGCCCGGACCCATGTGGGTTTCTCCGCGAAAAACCACAGATGCCCCCTTGACTCGGGCACGCTGTAGGCATAAATACAAGAGAACAAGCTTAAACGGGAGGAAACCAACATGGATTCGGGAACGTGCGGCGCATGATCGTCACGCTGACGCTGAACCCGAGCCTCGACCGGACGATCGAGGTGGACGTCCTGACGCGCGGCGCGGTGATCCGGGCCCGTTCGGCGCGCCTGGACCCGGGCGGCAAGGGCGTCAACGTCTCCCGCGCGCTGCTGGCCAACGGCGCCGACTCCACCGCCGTGCTCGCGGTGGGCGGTGCCGACGGCGAGCAGCTCCGCCGGTTGCTGCGGACCGAGGGGCTGCCGGTGCGGGCCGTCCCGGTCGCCGGGCGCACCCGATCCAACGTCACCGTCGTCGAACCGGACGGCGTCGTCACCAAGCTCAACGAACCCGGCGGGCCGCTCTCGGCCGCGGAACTGGACGAGGTCACCGGCGCCGTCGAGGCCGCGGCGGCGGGCGGGGCCGGCTGGGTGGTCGGCTGCGGGAGCCTGCCGCCGGGCGTCCCCCTCGACGCCTACGCGGCGCTGTGCCGCCGGTTCGCGGCGGACGGCGTGCGGGTCGCGGTCGACACCAGCGGCCCCGCGCTGCGCGCGGCGGTCGCCGCCGGGCCCGACCTGGTCAAGCCGAACCTGGAGGAGCTCGCCGAGGCCGTCGGCGGCGAGGTCGGCACCGTCGCCGACGCGGTCGAGGCCGCGGGCGAGCTCCGCGCGCGGGGCGCGCGCGGGGTACTGGTCAGCCTCGGTGCCGAGGGCGCCGTGCTGGTCGACGACGACGGCGTCGTCAGCGGCGACGCGCCGGTGGCGCGGCCGCGCAGCACGGTGGGCGCGGGCGACGCGCTGCTCGCCGGTTTCCTCGCGGCGGGCGCGCGCGGCGAGCGCGCCCTGGCCGAGGCCCTCGCCTGGGGCGCGGCGGCCGTCCGGCTGCCCGCGAGCCGGATGCCGGGCGAGCGCGACATCCGCCGCGACATCGTCCGCATCCATCCCCGGCCCGACCTCGCCCGTCCGCTCCTCGCCTGACCCCCGCCCCGTCCCAGGACCCGCCCGACCCCACCCCCACCCCCGAACGACAGGAGGCCGCGATGGCCACCGCCTACACCCCCGAGCCCGCGGGCAGCGGGCTCCGCGCCACCGTCCAGCGGTTCGGCGGCAAGCTGGCCGGGATGGTGATGCCCAACATCGGCGCGTTCATCGCCTGGGGCCTGATCACCGCGCTGTTCATCCCGACCGGCTGGCTGCCGAACGAGGACCTGGCCGAGCTCGTCGACCCGATGATCAAGATGCTGCTGCCGGTGCTGATCGGCTACACCGGCGGCCGGATGGTGCACGGGCAGCGCGGCGCCGTGGTGGGCGCCGTCGCCACCGTCGGCATCGCGGTCGGCGCGGAGCAGCCGATGTTCCTCGGCGCGATGATCATCGGCCCGCTCGCCGCGTACCTGCTGAAACTGTTCGACGGCCTGGTGCAGGACCGCGTCCGCACCGGCTTCGAGATGCTGGTGGACAACTTCTCCGCCGGGATCATCGGCGCCGCGATGGCCGTCGTCGGGCGTGCCGTGATCGGCCCGGTGATGAGCACCGTCTCCGGCTGGGCCGAGGACGCCGTCGGATGGCTCGTCGAGCACGACCTGCTGCCGCTGACGTCGCTGCTGGTCGAGCCCGCGAAGGTGCTGTTCCTCAACAACGCCGTCAACCACGGGGTGCTCACCCCGCTCGGCGTCCAGCAGGCGGCCGAGGCCGGCAAGTCCGTCCTGTTCATGATCGAGTCGAATCCGGGTCCGGGCATCGGCGTGCTGCTCGCCTACCTGTTCTTCGGCCCGAAGCGGCTGCGGCCGAGCGTCCCCGCCGCCGCGATCATCCAGTTCTTCGGCGGCATCCACGAGATCTACTTCCCCTACATCCTCATGAAGCCGCGGATGATCCTCGCGGCGATCGCGGGCGGCATGACCGGCGTGGCGATCTTCGCGGCGACCGGGGCCGGACTGGTCGCGTCCCCGTCGCCGGGCAGCATCTTCGCCTACCTCGCGCAGACGCCCCGGGGCGCGGGCAACTGGTTCGGCGTCTACGCCGGTCTCCTCGCCTCCGCCGCCGTCTCGTTCGGAGTCGGCGCGGCCCTCCTCGGGTTCGGCCGGCTGGCCGACGGGGAGAGGCCCGGCGACGACGCGGGCGACGCGGCGGCGGACACGGAGGTGGCGGACGCGGCGGCGGAGGGCGCGGCCGTGCAGGACACCGAGGTGCCTGGCACCGAGGTGAAGGACACCGGGGAGGCGAGCACCGGCGCCGCCTCGGATGCCGGAAGCAAGGCGACCGAGAAGGACCGGCCCACGGAAGGAACCCCACGATGAACGGCAAGGACGTCCGCAAGCTCGTGATCGCCTGCGACGCCGGAATGGGCAGCAGCGTCATGCTCGCCGGCCACCTCCGCAAGACGCTGAAGAAGCAGGACGTGACGGTCGAGCACACCCCCGTCGACGCGATCCCCGCCGACGCCGACGTGGTCGTCTGCCACGCCGGCCTCGCCGCGCGGGCCCGGCGGGGCGCCGCCGAGGGCACCCCGGTGATCCCGTTCGAGGTCTACCTCGGCGACCCGGCGATCGACCGGCTCGTCAGGGCCGTCAAGGACGGCGGTGAGGTCGGTGGCTGATCCCGCCGCGCGCGCGGCGGCGCGGCTGCTGGACCCGGCCGCGATCCGGCTGGACGCGCGGGCCGCCGGCCGCGACGAGGCCGTCCGCCTCTGCGGGCGGATGCTCGTGGAGGCCGGCGCGGTCGAGCCCGGCTACGTCGAGGCGATGCTCGAGCGGGAGCGCTCGATCTCCACCCACCTCGGGGAGGGCGTGGCGATCCCGCACGGCACGGCGGCGGGCCGGGACCTGGTCCGCCGCGACGCGCTCGCCGTCGTCCGGTTCCCGGACGGCGTCGACTGGGACGGCCCGCGCGTCACCGTGTGCATCGCCATCGCCGCGCGCGGGGACGGGCACATCGGGATCCTCGCCGAACTCGCCCAGGTGCTGCTCGACCCCGACCGGGCCCGCGCGCTCCGCGAGGCCGCCACGCCCGCGGACGTCCTGCGCCTGCTGGATCCTGGGGGCGCGGGCGAGACCGACGAGGACGACGACCGGGACAGCGACCGAGAACACGACCGAGACGACCGACTCGAAGAACAGGAACCGACCGGATGAAGGTAGCCCGTTTCCACGCCCCCGGAGACATCCGCCTGGAGGACGCGCCCGAGCCGGAGCCCGGCCCCGGCGAGCTGAAGATCCGCGTGCGCAACTGCTCCGCCTGCGGGACGGACGTGAAGATCTCCAGGTTCGGGCACCACCACATCGTCCCGCCGCGGGTGATGGGGCACGAGATCGCCGGCGAGGTCGCCGCGGCGGGCCCGGGGACCGACGGCTGGGCGCCGGGCGACCGCGTCCAGGTCATCGCCGCGATCCCGTGCGGAGAATGCGCCGAGTGCCGGCGCGGCCGGATGACGGTGTGCGCCGCGCAGGAGTCGATGGGCTACCACTACGACGGCGCGTTCGCCCAGTACATGATCGTCCCCGCGAAGGTGCTCGCGGTGGACGGGGTGAACCGGATCCCGGACGGCGTGTCGTTCGCCGAGGCGTCGGTCGCCGAGCCGCTCGCGTGCGTCCTCAACGGGCAGGAACTGGCGCGGGTCGGCGAGGGCGACGACGTGGTGGTGTTCGGCTCCGGGCCCGTGGGGTGCCTGCACGTGCGGGTGGCGCGGGCGCGCGGCGCCCGCCGGGTGTTCCTCGTCGAGCTCAACGCCGAGCGGCTGGAACGTGCGGCGGCGGTGGTCAAGCCGGACGCGGCGATCGACGCGGGCGCGTCCGACGCCGTCGCCGAGATCCTGGCGCGGACGGACGGGCGCGGCGCCGACGTGGCGATCACCGCGGCGGCGTCCGGCGCGGCGCAGGAGACGGCACAGCGGCTGATGGCGCCCGGCGGGCGGGTCAGCCTGTTCGGCGGGCTGCCGAAGGACGCGCCGGTCATCTCCGTGGACGCCAACCGGGTGCACTACCGGGAGCTGAGCCTGGTCGGCGCCAACGGCTCCAGCCCCGCCCACAACGCCCGCGCGCTGGAGCTGATCGGGTCCGGGGCCGTCCCGGTCGACGATCTGATCACGCACCGGCTGCCCCTGGACGACCTGCACGGCGCGCTCGACCTCGTCACCCGCGGCGCCGCCATCAAGGTGACCATCGAGCCCTGACGGCGAACCCGCCGGCAGCGAGACCCCACCGGAAGGAAGGTACGGCGATGCCCGAACGGACCGTTGTCCTCGGCTCGGCGCAGGGCCTGCACGCCCGCCCGGCCAAGATCTTCGTGCAGGAGGCGGCGCGGCGGCCCGTCCCGGTGTTCATCCGGGTCGGGGACCGCGCCCCGGTTCCGGCCGGCGGGCTGCTGGGTGTGCTGTCGCTCGGCGCCGGTCCGGGTGCGGAGGTGATCCTCTCGGCGGAGGGCGAGGGCGCCGACGCCGTCCTGGACGAGCTGGCCGCGCTCCTCGCCCGCGACCTGGACGCCGAACCGGACACCGCCCCGGACGCGGACCCCGGCGCCGCGGCGGGCGCGGCCCCCTGACCCGGCCGCGCCGCGCCGGACGTCGGGGACAATGACGGTCATGTACGCCGAGGAACGACAGCAGGCGATCCTTGCCCTGGCCCGCTCGAAGGGCCGGGTGGACGTCGTCGCGCTCGCCGAGGAGTTCTCGGTGACGACCGAGACGATCCGCCGCGACCTGACCGTCCTGGAGCGGGCCGGGACGATCCGGCGGGTGCACGGCGGCGCGATGCCGGTCGAGCGCCTCGGCTTCGAGCCGGAGCTGGCCGCGCGGGACGCGGTGATGACCGACGAGAAGCAGCGGATCGCGAAGGCCGCGCTGGCCGAGCTGCCCGCCGAGGGGTCGATCATCGTGGACGCCGGGACGACGACGGCCCGGTTCGTCCAGCTGCTGCCGACCGACCGCGAGCTGACCGTCATCGTCAACTCGCCGCCGCACGCCGCCGTGCTCGCCGCCCGCCCCAACCTGACGGTGATCATCCTGGGCGGGCGGGTGCGCGGCCGGACCCTGGCCACGGTGGACGACTGGGTGCTGCGGCCCCTCGCGGACCTCTGGGTGGACGTGGCGTTCATGGCGACGAACGGCTGCTCGGTGGAGCGCGGCCTGACCACGTCCGACCAGGCCGAGGCCGCGGTGAAGCGGGCGATGCTCGCCTCGTCGCGGCGGCGGATCCTGCTCGCCGACCGCACCAAGATCGGGCACGACCATCTGGTGCGGTTCGGCGACGTCTCCGACATGGACGTCCTGATCACCGATACGGGCCTGGACACCGACCTCGCCGCCGACCTGGCGGCGGCGGGACCGGAGATCGTCCGCGCCTGAAACGCCCCGGACCGACCCCCGAGCCTTTCACCTCTTTTCGGGCTTTCAGGACATTTCCGAATCCTCAGCCTTTCTCGACGTGCTCCACTTTCAGCTCGGATTCGGCGTGACGGGCCCGCAGCGGCTTCTTGTCCCATTTGCCGACGGTCGTCTTCGGGATCTCGTCCATGAAGGTCCAGTTCTCGGGGACCTGCCAGCGGGCGACCTTGCCGCCGAGGAACGCGGCGAGCTCGGCGGCGGTCGCGGACGCGTCCGGCCGCAGGACGACGCAGGCGAGCGGGCGCTCGTCCCAGCGGGGGTCGGGGATCCCGATGACGGCGGCCTCGGCGACCGCGGGGTGCGCCATCAGGTGGTTCTCCAGCTCGACCGAGGAGATCCACTCGCCGCCGGACTTGATGACGTCCTTGACCCGGTCGGTGATCTGGAAGAAGCCGTCCGGGTCGATCGTGCCGATGTCGCCGGTGCGCAGCCAGCCGTCGTGGAACTTCTCCGGCGCCGGGTCGCGGTGGTAGGCCCCGGTGATCCACGGACCGCGGACCTCGATCTCCCCGACGGCCTCGCCGTCCCAGGGCAGTTCCGCGCCGTCGGCGTCCACGATCCGCATCTCGACGCCCGCGGCGACGCGGCCCGACTTCATCCGCCGGTCGACGTCCTCGGCGGTGCCGGGCTCGACGCCGGGCGGCGGGATCGCCATGCCGCCGAGCGGGCTGGTCTCGGTCATCCCCCAGCCCTGGATGATCCGCAGGCCGTAGCGCTCCTCGAAGCGCTCCAGCAGGACGCGGGGCGCGGCGGCGCCGCCGGACGTGCCCGAGCGCAGCGACGACAGGTCGAGCTCGCGCTCCTCCCCGTGCGCGAGGATCGCGTTCCAGATCGTCGGGACGGCCGAGGCGAGCGTGCTGCGCTCGGCCTCGACGAACGCCGTCAGGTGCTCGGCCTGCATGAACGGGCCGGGCATGTGCAGCGTCGCGCCGGACAGGAACGCCCCGTACGGCAGGCCCCACGCGTTGACGTGGAACATCGGGACGATCGTCAGCACCCGGTCGGCCTCGGTGATACCGACCAGCGACGCCGACTGGACGGCCATCGCGTGCAGGAACGTGGAGCGGTGCGAGTACACGACGCCCTTGGGGTCGCCGGTGGTGCCGCTGGTGTAGCACATGGACGCGGCGGCGCGCTCGTCCACGTCGGGCCACGCGAAGCCGGGCTCCTCGGCGGCGAGCAGGTCGTGGTAGCGCAGCACGGGGGCGCCGTTGCCGTTGCGCTCGAGCGGTGCGGCGTCGCCGTCGCCGACCACCACGAACGCCTCCACGGCGGGCAGGTCGTGCACGACGCGGGCCAGGAGCGGGACGAGGCTGTCGTCGACGATCACGACCTGGTCGTCGGCGTGGTTGATGATGTGCGAGAGCTGCTCGGGAAAGAGCCGGATGTTCAGCGTGTGCAGCACGGCGCCCATGGCCGGCACCGCGAAGTACGCCTCCAGGTGCTCCTGGTTGTTCCACTGGAACGTCGCGACGCGGTCGCCGGAACGCACGCCGAGCCGGGTGAGCGCCGCCGCGAGCCGTTCCGCGTTGGCCGCGACCTCGGCGAAGGTGGCGCGCCGGGGCGTCCCGCCGCCGGTCCACGTGACGCACTCGCTGCGCCCGTAGACCCGCGCCCCGTGGCGCAGGATCGCGGCCACCGACAGAGGGAATTCCTGCATCGTGCTCTGGATCATGACAATTCTCCGGGGAACGCGCGGACGCGGGGAAAGCGCGCCGGCGAACGGCTCATTTCCTGACGACCGGTCACATACCGACCGGTCGGTTCACCTTAATTACGCGACGGCGGAACCGTCAACGATCGGGCGCCGGGGCGGCCCGGCCGCCCCGGGGCGAGCGTCCCGGGACGGGGGCGGCGGAGCCGTCGAGCACCCGCCGAGCAGACCATACCGACCGGTCGGTACGCAAGCGTGGCGCCGCGCCCCCGGGCGAGACTGTGCCCGGTGACCAAAGCGGGGCCGGGATTTCTGTGGCCGGGGGTGTATCGCCGGGGACGGTCCGGGGCGTTTGATCAAGGTCATGAAGATCGCCGCGCGGGCGGCGGCGGGCATCGCGGCGCTGGCGCTCGCGGTGACCGTCGCCCACCCCCAGCCCGCCGGGGCGGCACCGGACGCGGACCCGTCCGCGAGCGCGACCGCCCCGACCCCGCCCCCGACGCCCACGTCTCCGACCGCCCCGCCGCCGGACGGTCCCGCCACGGCGAACCCGTCCGACACGACCGAGCACACCGTCCCGATGGGCGGCTGGGACCGCCCCTATCTCCTGCACGTCCCGCCCGGCCGGGGCGACGGCGAGCGGCTCCCGCTCATCGTCGCGCTGCACGGCGGTCTCAACGATCCGCAGTACGTCCGCGAGCAGAGCGGCCTCGACGCGATCGCCGACGCCGAGGGCTACGCCGTCGCGTACCCGAAGGGGCTCCTCGGCACGTGGAACGCGGGCGCCTGCTGCTGGTTCGCGCGCTGGGCCGGCGTCGACGACGTCGCGTTCCTCGACCGGCTCATCGACACGCTCGTGGAGCAGGGGGTCGCCGACCGCCGCCGGGTGTTCCTCACCGGGTTCTCCAACGGCGGCGGCATGGCCTACCGGTACGCGTGCGAGCGCTCCGGCCGGGTCGCCGGGGTCGCGGTCGTGTCGGGGGCGCTGGCCGTCGGCTGCACGCCCGACCGGCCGATCTCGGTGCTGGCGTTCCACGGGACGTGGGACCCGTCCGTCCCGTACTTCGGCGGCGGCAACCTGGACGCCGACGTGAAGTTCCCGTTCCTGCCCGTGCGGCTGCTCATGGAGTTCTGGCGATGGCTCGGCGGCCTGTCCGCCCTGTCATGGCCGCTGCCCGACGCCCCGGACGGCTGCGTCGGGACGTCGCCCGGCCCGGTGCGGGTGGCGCTGTGCACGATCCAGCGGGGCGGGCACGAATGGCCGTCCTTCGCCAGCGGGCTGATCGCGTCCTTCTTCGAGGAACGCCCCTCACTGCCCGCCTCCTGAGCGGGCGCCCCGGCCGCCGTCCCTCCCCGACACGGGACGGCGGCCGGGCCGTTCGGCGGCGGTCAGGCCTCCTGGACGACCGGGGCGGAGCGGCGGGCGATCGACCGGACGATGTCGCCGGTGCGGACCGCCGTCATGGACAGCAGCGACGACGCGATGCCGTGGCTGTGCTCGGTGGCGCCCTGCAGGTAGACGTTCCAGTCGCGGTCGGACTCGGTGACGACCCGGTAGTCGCGTTCCAGGGCGAGGCGGCCGTCCGGGCCGGTGACGCACTGCCGGCCGACCTCGCCGAGCAGCGCGAACGGGTCGCGCTCGCGGTAGCCGGTCGCGTACACGACGGCGTCGGCGTCCAGTTCGGCGGCCTCCCCGGTCGGCAGGAAGCCGACCCGCAGCCGCACGGCGCCGGGGTCCTCGCGCACGTCCAGGACGCGCGAGACGTTGAGGATCCGCAGCCGCTGCACGCCCGCGACCTTCTCCGCGTACACGCGGCGGTACAGCTCGTCGATGAGGTCGAGGTCCACCACGGAGTAGTTGGTGTTGCGGGAGTAGTCCATCAGCATCCGCTTCACCTCTTCCGGGGCCGCGTAGTAGTGCTCGACGGCCTCCGGGTCGAAGATGCGGTTCGCGAACGAGCTGTCGTCGGCGGGCGAGTACCCGTACCGGGCGAACACCGCGCACACCTCGGTGTCGGGGTGGGTCCGGTGGAGGTACTCGACGGCCTCGGCGGCGCTCTGCCCGGCGCCGACCACCACGACGCGGCGGGGGTTCCAGCCGGGCCGCTCGGCGAGCCGGGTCAGCAGGTCCTCGCTGTGCCAGATCCGGTCACCGGCGCGCACGCCGTCGGGCAGGACGGGCTCGAGCCCGGCGCCGATGACCACGTTCCGCGCGAGATGCGTCTCCAGTTCGTCGTCGCGCCGGACGACGACCGCGAGGGTCGCGTCGTCGTGCGGCTTCAGCGCGACGACTTCGGAGCGGTAGCGGACCCGGTCGGCGAACGCGGCGGCCGTCCATTCCAGGTAGTCGTGGAACTCCACCCGGGTCGGGAACATCGTCTTGCCGTTGACGAAGTCGACCAGGCGGCCCTTGCCGTGCAGGTAGGACAGGAAGGAGTAGCGGCTGGACGGGTTGCGCAGCGACACCAGGTCCTTGAGGAAGTGGACCTGCATGGTGGCGCCGTCGATCAGCATTCCCTTGTGCCAGCCGAACTCGGCCTGCCGTTCGAAGAACACGGCGTCCGTGGCGGGTCCGTGCTCCTCCTCCAGCGCCACTGCGAGCGCCAGGTTGGAGGGCCCGAATCCGACGCCGACGACGTCATGGACGGGGGTCTGCATTCGCTCCTCCAACATCACGCGGACTCGGCCTTCGCGGCCGCTCCGACGATCTTCGGTACGACGTTCTCGATCAGGTGGGGAACGGCCGGCGGCGTCGGGGTGCGCAACGTCCGGAACTCCCGCGGGCCGATCTCGGGGCAGGAGCCGCGCTCGACGGCGTCCGGGCTCGAGAACACTGGGTGGAAGCCGACTGAAAGCGGCATGGCCTGGTCGGACTCGCCGAGGGCCACGATCCGCCCGGGCTCCGACCCGATCATCGTCTCGCCGAGCCCGCGGATGATCGTGACCGGGAAGGCTCCGTCGGCGGCGCCGGACACCTCCTCGGCGGGTTCGTCGTCGCCGCACGCCGCCCTCGCGCCCGGGCCGGGGAGGGGCGCGCCCGCGACGGCCGACCGCCGCATCATGTTGCGCATGCTGGACTGGTGTCCTTCCGCATTTCCGGGGAGTTGCCGTCAAAGATCTTAGGTTAGGCTGACCTAACTCGGCAATGGCGGGGTCCGAGATGGGACACCGCTCACCATTCCCCGGCCGGTTTCGGACGTTCCGCCGGCAACCCGGCACCGAGGGAATCCCGGACGACGGCACGAAGGACGGCGCCGCCGTCCGGGCTCGACGGCGGCACGGGAACGGGGCCGGGTCCGGTGCCCCGACGGACGCCGCCCCCCAGGCCCCGCTGCTCCCCCCACCGCCCGCGTCACCCGAGGCGGACGGCGCTCTGCACGAGCCGGACATCGACCGCCCTGCCGCCACGCCGGTAGGCGGTCAGGTGGACCGCGAGGGCGGTCGGCACCGCCCTGGGTGAAGCCGATGCGATCCGGCTCCCCGAACGAGTGAGGAACTCCGTGACGATCCGGGCGGCGACGTTCGCCCGCACCGGCGGGGATGAGCGCGAACGGCAGCGAGAACGGCAGCGAGAACGGCGCCACCGGGCGCAGGTCGGGCCCGGCGACCGGCGAGCCCGAGAGGGTGATCGGCCCGGCCGCCGCCCCGCGCAGGACGATCGCGAGCGCGCCGAGCACCCGGCCGGCGGGCTCGCCGAGCCCGAGCGCTTTGCGGGGGCGGGCCGGGAGGCGGCCGGTGCGCCGGTGCCCGACCGAGGCGGGCGCGCGGCGCCCCGGTCAGATCGCCGCGTCGTGCTCGGGGTGGGCCAGCAGCCAGGTCCAGACCTCCACCGGGTCGTCGGCCCGGTGCTCGGCGCCGCAGTGGCAGACGCCGGTCAGCCGGTCCGAACCCGGGGACCACTCGACCCGCAGGAGGCCGCCCGTCGCCTCGCCCGTCACCGGGAGGTCATCCGCTGCAGCATGCGGCGGGCGGCCAGACCGCCGGTGTCGATGTTGATCGACAGCTCCTGGTAGCCCTCCGGCTCGCTCGCGATGACCTTCTCGAGCTTGTCCAGGGCCTCGACGTCCTGCAGGACGACCGTCCGGTTGCTGTCGTGCAGGAACGCCGAGACCTTGGCGTCGTCCAGTGCGAAGTCGCGGGCGACCCACCAGAAGTCGTGCGTGGTCGTCTCGGTCTCCGGGACGATCGCGTAGCCGACCTCGACGTGGAAGGCGCCCGAGTCGTCGCCGTCCGCTCCCGGCTCCACGCCCGTCGGTGCGATCCGGCTGTGCAGGAGGTAGAAGCCGGGCGGGTGGAACTCGATGTCCTGCCAGCGGTCGATCCGCCCCTGGATCCCGGTCGACTCGGAGTAGAACGGCGGGCATTCGACGTCCTTCATCCGGCGGCTGACGTAGACGACGCCGGCCTCCTCGTCGGACTCGGTGGTGATCGGCGTCCGCGCGACCTCCGGCGTGCCGATGTACCCGGCGTGCAGGTACGTCTCGTGGGACAGGTCGAGGAGGTTGTCGACGAGCAGCTCGTACCGGGCGGCGAGCGGCTCCATGCCGCGGACGGTCGTGTAGCCGGGCGACTCCAGCCACGGCGCCCGCGGGATCGCGGCGGCGTCCCCCGCGCCGTCGCCGATCCACACCCAGATCAGGGAGTCCTGCTCGACCAGCGGGTAGGACGGGACGCGCGCGGTGCGCGGGATCCGGGTCTGCCCGGGCACCGCGACGCAGGAACCGTCGGGGTCGTAGGTGAAGCCGTGGTAGCCGCAGACGATGCGGTCACCGTCCCGGTTGCTTTCCGAGAGCGGGAAGCGGCGGTGCACGCAGCGGTCCGCGAGGGCGACGGGCTCGCCCGCGCGCGTCCGGTACATGACCAGGGGCTCTCCGCAGACGGTCCGGGCGAGCAGGCCGTCGCCGACCTCCTCCCCGTAGGCGGCGACGTACCACTGGTTGCGGGCGAAGACCATGGGGGCGCTCCTCGGCGGTTCGGCTGCGGGACGTGACGAGCATCTCGTCGCCGGTCCGCCGCCTCCAAGGCGCCTTCCGTCCGGTGGAAGGATCCGGTCAGCGGCCGTGCGCCGCGGTCTCGGGCGGGCGGACGGCGCGGGGCGCGCCGAGCGCCCGGGAGATGCCGCGGGCGCTCGCGCGGACGACGGGGGTCAGCGACCGCGCGTCCCAGCCGGTGTTCGGGACGACGATGGCGACGGCCGCGACGACCGTGTCGTCCGGACCGAAGACGGGCGCGCCGACCGACAGCGCGAACGACTCGACCTGCCCGTCGCTGATCGCGACGCCGGTGCGGCGGACCTCGGCCAGCGCGCGGCGCAGCTCGGCGCCGGACCCGATCGTCCGGTCGGTGAACCGGCGCAGCGGTGCTGCGATCGCGCGTTCCTGCAGGTCGTGGTCGGAGTGCGCGAGCATGGCGAGGCCGACTCCGGTGGCGTGCGCGGGCCAGCGGCCGCCGACGCGGGAGAAGACGTGCACGGCGTCGCGGGCGGAGATCCGCTCGATGTAGACGACCTCGAGCCCGTCGAGGACCGCGAGGTGCACGTTCTCGTGGGTGGCCTCGTAGAGGTCCTCGAGGAACGGCATCGCGGCGGCGCGCAGCGCGGGGCCGCGCGGGGCGAGCGCGGCGACCTCGAAGAGCCGCAGCCCCACCCGGTACAGCCCGTCGGCGTCGCGTTCCAGCGCGCCCCAGCAGGTCAGCTCGCCGGCGAGGCGGTGGGCGGTGGACAGCGGCAGCCCGGCGCGCCGCGCGAGCTGGGTGATGGACAGGACGGGACGTTCCGCAGAGAAGGCCCCCAGGATGTCCAGCACCCGCCGCGTGACCGGGGGACGCCCCTGCCCGCTCGCCCGTTCCGTCATGGTTCGCCGAACTCCTCCCGTAGCCGCCCCTTGAGGATCTTGCCTGCGGCGTTGCGGGGCAACTCGCCGGCCGGAACCGCCGACTTCGGGATCTTGTAGCGGGCGAGCCGCCCGCCGAGCCGGGCCAGCACCGCGTCCCCGGTCAGCCCGGAGCCGGGCCGCGGGACGTAGACGGCCCGGCCGACCTCGCCCCACGTCCCGTCCGGGACGCCGAAGACGGCGCACTCCAGGACGTCGGGGTCGGCGAGGATCGCGTGCTCGACCTCCGCCGGGTAGACGTTCTCCCCGCCCGAGATGATCACGTCCTTGATGCGGTCGACGATGTAGGCGTAGCCGTCCTCGTCGAGGCGGGCGGCGTCGCCGCTGCGGAACCAGCCGCCGGTGAAGGCGGCGGCGGTCGCCTCCGGGCGCCCCCAGTAGCCGCGCATCACGTGCGGCCCCCGCACGACGATCTCGCCGGTCTCCCCCGGCGCGACGTCCGTCATGCCGGGGCCGACGACGCGGACGTCGCTGAAGAAGTGCGGCACGCCCGCGGACCCGGCCTTCGACTCGGCGTGCGCCGCGTCGAGGAAGAGCGTGCCGGGCGCGGCCTCGGTCATCCCGTATCCCTGCAGGAACGTGAGGCCGCGCCGCTGGTAGGTCTCGATGAGCGACGGCGGCACGGGCGCGCCGCCGCAGGTCAGGATGCGCAGGGACGACAGGTCGGCGGTGTCCCAGCCGGGTTCGCGGGCGACGCGCTGGAACATGGTCGGCACCCCGAACACGAAGGTGACGCGGTGCTCGGCGATCAGGTCCAGGGTGGCGGCGGGGTCGAACGCCGGGACGAGGACGCACGCGCCGCCCTTCAGCAGCACGGGCAGCGCGAGCATGTTGAGCCCGGCGGTGTGGAACAGCGGCGCGGACACCAGCGCGACCTCGTCCGCGACGAGGTCGTGGTCCACCAGGACGTTGACCGCGTTCCAGGTGATGTTGCCGTGGGTGAGCGTCGCGCCCTTCGCGGCGCCGGTCGTCCCGGACGTGTACATGATCATGCACGGGTCGTCGAGGGACACCGGGACGTCCAGGGGCGCAGCGCCCGCCTCCCTCGCGCGGGCGCACACCTCCTCGTACCCGTGCGCCCACGGGCCGGGTCCGTCCAGCGCGACGTGCTCGCGGACGGGCACGTCCGCGCGGACGCCGTCCACCAGCCGGGCGTGCGACGGGGCGTGCACCAGCGCCGACGCCCCGGAGTCGGCGAGCTGGTGCGCGATCTCGGGACCGGCGAGCCGCGTGTTGAGCGGGACGAACACCGCGCCGAGCATCCCGGTGGCGAACAGGGTCTCCAGGAACGCGGGATGGTTCGGCCCGAGGTAGCCGACGCGGTCGCCGGCCCGGACGCCGAGGCCGCGCAGCCCGTGCGCGAGGCGGGACACGCGGCCGAGCAGCTCCGCGTAGGTCGCCGTCCGGCCGTCGTGGACGAGCGCGGCGGCGTCCGGCGTCTTGCGGGCGCGGCGGGCGGGCCACGACCCGAGTCCTTCGTTGCGCATGGCGGGGCGTCCTCTCCGGGCGGTCACTTCACGGGAGCGCGTTCGGGTTCGGTTCCGGGGCCGGCGGCAGCGGCCCGGGCGGAGGCGCGGCGCCGCCACCGGCCGGTGATCGTGGGGACGAGGCCCTTCGGCATGAACAGCACCACGAGGACGAGCAGCAGCCCGTAGACGGCGTACGACAGGACGGCCGGCGCCGAAGCGGGCATCCCCTCCCGCGTGCCGACGTCGTTCAGCACCTGCAGCAGGAGCGTGACGGCGGCGGCGCCGGCGAGCGCGCCCCAGATCGTCCCGGCGCCGCCGACGACGACCATCACGACGTACTCGAACGACAGCAGGACGGGGAACGAGCCGGGCGCGACGTACCCGATGTAGTACGCGTAGATGCCGCCCGCGAGGCCCGCGAACGCCGCCGACAGGGCGAACACCGCCTGCTTGTAGGCGGCGACCGGCACCCCGGCTGAGGCGGCGGCGACCTCGCTGGTGGCGAGCGCGCGCAGCCCCCGGCCGGGCCGGGAGCCGACGATGTTGCGGACGACCAGGACGGTGAGGCCGAGCGCGCCGAGGGCGAGGTAGGCGTAGGCGGCGTCGTCGGCGAACTCGTACCCGGCGACGGTGAGGCGCGGAACGCCCTGCAGCCCGATGTCGCCGCCCGCCCACTCCTGCCGGCCGACGACGCTGAGCAGGATCAGCTGGACGGCGAGGGTGGCGAACGCGAGCTGGTGCCCGCGCAGCCGCAGCAGCGGGACGCCCACGAGCGCGGCGGCGGCCCCGGCGACGGCGGGCGCGAGCAGCAGCCCCGCCCAGGTGGGCACGCCGTGGATCGCGGTGAGCGCGGCGGTGTAGGCGCCGATCAGGGTGAACGCGGCCTGGCCGAGCGATACCTGACCGGCGAACCCCATCAGCATGGACAGGCCGGTGACGACGATCGCCGAGACGAGCAGCAGCACGTACACCGACACCTGCGGACCGGGCAGGACCAGCGGCAGGACGAGCGCGACGGCGGCGACGGCCGCCGCGGCGACCGCCCCGGCGGACGTGGGCACGAGCGTGCGGACGGACGCGCTCATCGGGCTGCCTCCTCCTGCAGCGCGGTCCGCCGCGACGCGCGCACCGTCATGATCGTCAGCATCAGCACCAGCGCCACGACGGTCTGGTACGACGCGGCGCCGTACCCGGCGACCATCGACTCCGCGACGCCGAGGGTCAGCGCCCCGGCGAGCGCGACGCCCGGCCGATCGAGCCCGCCGAGGATCGCCGCCGCGAACCCGTTGGTGATGAGCAGGACGTCGCTGTTGTAGGAGATGGGCTGCAGCGGCGTGATCAGGACGCCGCCGAGGCCGCCCAGCATCCCGCCCAGCGCGAACGCGAGCAGCCCCATCCGCACGACGTCGATGCCCACGGCCCGCGCCGCGTACGGGTTCGACGCGCACGCGGTGAGCGCCCGGCCCGTGTAGGTGCGGCCGAAGAACAGCCCGAGCAGCGCGAACACCGCGGCGGTGACACCGATGACGAGGAACGACTGCTTCTCCACGTGCGCGCCGAACACGGTGACGGCGCCGCCGAGGCCCGGGTGGGAGCGGGGGTTGTCGCCCCAGATCATGATCTCCACCGCGTACGCCAGGAACCCGAGCCCGAGCGTGACGATCAGCGCCGAGCGCGGCGACGTCCCGCGCCTGCCGGTCGCGACGAGCCCGACCGCCAGGCCCACGGCGCCTGCGACGAGGACGGCCGCGGCCTCGGCGGCGACGTGCGGCAGTCCCGACGACAGCAGCGACCCGGCCGTCATCCCGCCGACGACGGCGAACATGCCCTGCGCGAAGTTCACGACGCGCGTCACCCGGTGGATCGCCACCAGGCCGCTCGCCAGGAGCGCGAACCCGCAGCCGACGGCCGTCCCGGAGATGAGGTACTGCAGGAACGCGCTCACCCGGCCTCCTCCCCCGTCCGGGGCGCCGTGCCGCCGAGGTAGGCGTCGGCGACCGCGCTGCCGGCCGCCAGCTCCGCCGCCGTGCCCTCGGCGCGGATCCGCCCGGCCTCGAGCACGTAGCCGCGCGCGCACAGGTCGAGGGCGAGCCGGGCGTTCTGCTCGATCAGCAGGATCGCGAGGCCGCGCCCGGCGTTCAGCTCCCGCAGGTGCCCGGCGAGGCCGGCGGTGACGAGCGGGGCGAGCCCCAGCGACAGCTCGTCCACCACGAGCACGTCGGGGTCGGCCATCAGCGCGCGGCCGAACGCCACCATCTGCTGCTCCCCGCCGGACAGCGACCCCGCGCGGCGATCCCTCAGGTCGGCGAGCCGCGGCAGCACCTCGTACACGCGGGCGGTGTCGCGGGCGCCGCGCTCGCGGCGCCGCCGCCAGGCGCCCAAGGCCAGATTGTCCTCGACCGTCAGGTCGTCGAACATCTGCCGCCCCTCCGGGACCAGCGCCGCGCGGCCCCGCACGCGGACCCGCCCGGCGGCGGGCCGCAGCAGGCCCAGGATCGCGTTGACGAGCGAGGTCTTCCCGGCGCCGTTCGGGCCGATGAGCGCGACCGGCTCGCCGGCCCCCACGGTCAGCGCGACGCGGTCCAGGGCCGTGGCCGTCCCGTACCGGACGACCAGTCCGGACACCTCGACGACCGCCGTCACGCGGCGGCCTCCTTCCCGAGGTAGGCGGCGACGACGGCGGGGTCGCCGCGGACCTCGTCGGGGGTGCCCTCGGCGATGAGGCGGCCGAGGTCCAGGACGCCGACGCGGTCGGCGAGCCGGGCGACGAACGCGACGTCGTGCTCGACGAGCATCATCGTCAGCCCCTCCGCGCGCAGCCCCTCGACGAGCTGGGCGAGCGCCTCGCGCTCCGGACCGCGCAGGCCCGACGCGGGCTCGTCCAGCAGGAGGAGCCGGGGACGGGCGCAGAGCGCGCGCGCCACCTGCAGGGAGCGCTGCTGGCCGAGCGGGAGGACGTCGGCGGGGCGGTGCGCCCAGTCGCGCAGCCCCACCCGGCCGAGCGCGTCGAGCGCGTCCGCCCGGATCGCGGCCTCCTCGCGGCGGTGCGCGGGCAGCCGCAGCGCCGCCGACAGCATCCCGTGCCGGGTGCGGGCGTGCGCGCCCACCATGACGTTCTCCAGTGCGGTCATGCCGTGGAAGAGGCGGGCGCCCTGGAACACGATGGCGATGCCGAGCCGGGCCCGCGCGTGCGGCGGGAGCCGGTCGAGGCGGCGCGGCCCGGCCGCGCCCGCGGGCGCGTACGCGATCGTCCCGTGGTCGGGGACGAGGTGGCCGCTGATCAGGTTGAACAGGGTCGACTTCCCGGCGCCGTTGGGGCCGATGACGGCGCGGGTCTCGCCCTCGGCGACCGTCATCGACACGTCCCGCACGGCGTACACGCCGCCGAACGCGCGCCCGGCGCCGTCGATCGCGAGCAGCGCGCTCATCCGAGCGCCCTCGCGGTCCGCGCCAGCCGCGTCCTCGACCATTCGGTCGGGACCAGCTCACCGTCCCGCACCCGGTTCATGGAGATGTCGGACGGCTTGAGCCCGGAGTGGTCGGTCGGCGAGTAGTTGTACTGGCCGTTGGGGGTGACGAGGCTGAGGCCCTCCAGCGCGTCGCGGATCTTCTCGCGGTCGGCGCCCGCCTTCTCGATGGCCGCGGCCAGCAGCTTCACGGCCGCGTAGCCGTCCATCGCGAACTGCGGCGGCGCGTACCCGTGCTTCTGCTGGAACGGACCCGACATCTCCTGGATCGACCGCTTCAGCGTCCCGTCGGGAAGGTGCTCGCCGACGACGCCGATCGCGCTCTGCACGTGCACGCCCTCGGCCGCCTCGCCGACGGGGTCGAGCCACAGCCTGCTCGCCTGCGACCCCGTCATGAACAGCGGCATGTCCAACCCGGACGACGGGAACTGCTTGGCCAGCGTCACCCCGGGCGGCCCGCTCGCCCACACGACGAGCGCCCGCGCGCCGGAGTCGCGGACGTGCGTGAACAGCGGGCTGAAGCTGCCGGCGTTGGCCTCGAAGGGCTCCTCCTTCACGATCCGGACGCCGTGCTCGGCCGCGTGCGCCTTCATCCCCTCGAACCCGGCCATCGCGTAGGCGCTCTTGGTGTCGTAGGCGACGGCGACGTCCGTGATGCCGTTCTCTCCGAAGTACCCGAGCATCGCCCGCGCGTAGGTGGACGACAGCGCCGGGATCACGAACGTGTACTCGCGGATCGGATCGACCTGCTCGTCGGCGGGGGCGAGCGAGATGTAGGGGATCTTCTCCCGCTCGGCGAGCGGCTGGACGGCCAGAGCGACGTTGGCGTAGGTCGAGCCGATGATCGCGGTGACGTCCTGCGACCGCAGCCTGTTGAAGTGCAGGACGCCCTGGTCGGGCGACGTCCGGTCGTCGAGGGTGATGAGCTCGATCGTCTCGCCGCCGATGCCGCCGGCGTCGTTGATCTGCTCGACGGCCAGCTCGACGGTCTTCTTCGCCTCGCCGCCGAGCGAGGCGTAGTTGCCGGTCAGGGACTCGATGAAGCCGATCTTGAGCGAGCCGTCCGCGCCGCCGGCACCGCCGCACGCGGTGGCGGCGGCGAGCACGGCCGCGGCGAGAAGGGGGACGATCTTGCGCACTGGAGCCTCCCGAGGTGGGGGATCGCTGTGGCGGCCGGGGTGCCCGGGCTGGACTGCACCGAAGTTAGGCGTATATTTCACGGTGGTCAAGGATCTGCCCAACATGACCGATCCGCGGGGCGGACCGCCCGGGACCGCCGTTACGCTGGCGCCATGAGGGGAGCCGAACGGGTGAGTGGAAAGTGAAGGGCCCCGACGCCGAACACCGCGCCGAACGGCATGGGCGGCACGAGCGCCGCGAGGAACGGGCCACCGGCCCCTCGCCCCGGCTCCGGCCGCAGTCGCTGATGCTGACCTACCTCGGCAACTACGTGCTCGGGCGCGACATCGCGGTCTTCTCGGGCAGTTTCATCGACACGTTCGCCCGGCTCGGCGTCGGCGAGCACGCCGTCCGCTCCACGCTCACCCGGATGGTCGGCCGCGGCCTGCTCGCACGGCATCGCGACGGCCGCCGCATGCACTTCGGGCTGACCGCGCGCTCGGCGGAGATCCTGCACGACGGCGAGGAGCGCGTCTGGCGCCGGGGCGTCGTCACCGACTGGGACGGCACCTGGACCGTGCTCGCGTTCTCGATGCCCGACTCGTGGCAGCGCGCCCGCCACGACCTGCGCGCCCGGCTCGCCTGGGCGGGCTTCGGCTCGCTCGGCAACGGGACGTGGATCGCTCCATCGCGCCGGGACGTCCGCGCGATCGTCGGTGAGCTCGGCGGCCTGGAAGGCCGCCTCAAGGTGTTCTCCGGCCCCGCCGAGGAGCCCACCGACGTCCCCGCGATGCTCCGCGAGGCGTTCGACCTGGACGCCGTCGCGAACGGCTACCGCGCGTTCCTCGACCGCTGGGACCGTCCCGGCCCGCTTCCGGACGCGCCCGACGACCTCGCCCGCTACCTGTGGATGATGACGGAGTGGCTGCAGCTCGTCCGCGACGACCCGCGGCTGCCCGTGGAGCACCTGCCGGACGGCTGGCCGGCCGTCCGCGCCCAGCAGGTGCTCCTGGAACTCGGCGACCGCTACCAGCGCGAAGCGCGGCGGCTGGCCGACGCGGCCATCGAGTCGATCCCGGTCCCCCCGCCCGCCGCCCCGGACGCCGCCGAGGCCGGTTAGGCGCCGGCCGCGGCGCGCAGCGCCGCCAGGCCGCGCGCGATCGGCGGCTGCCCGTCACCGCCCCGCCGCACGCACGCCACGATCCGCCGGTACGGCACCGACTCGCCCCGCAGCGGCACGCGCACCACCGCGTGGTCCGGCGGCAGGGGCGCGAGCCGCGGCACCAGCCCGACCCCGAAGCCGTGCGCGACCAGTGCCGACACCGAGAACCACTCGTAGGCCTCATGGACGATCCGGGGCGCGAACCCGGCGGCGGCGCAGGACGCGAGCATCAGCTGGTGCTGGTCGGTCCGGTCCGGCGAGCCGATCCACGGCTCCCCCGCCGCCTCGTCCAGCCGGGCCGTCCCGCGCGCGGCCAGCGGGTGACCGGCCGCGACGAGCAGGTCCTGCGGCTCGTCGAGCAGCGGGCGGACGTCGAAGCGCGCGTCCCCCGGCGCCGGGGTCCCCGCACTCGGGATGACGACCGCGATGTCGAACCGGCGGGACAGCAGCAGGTGCGCCGCCTCCTCGCTCTCCCTCTCGCTCATCCGGACCTCGAGCCCGGGATGCTCCGCCCGCAGCCGCGCGGCGGCGGGCGCCACCAGCGCGGCGAGCGCGCTCGACACGCTGCAGAACCGGATCCGCCCCGCGGCGCCCGTCCGGTGGGCGGCGAGGTCGGCGCGGGCCCGCTCCCACTGCGCGGCCAGCGCGTCGGCGTGCCGCAGCACCGTGTGCGCCGCCGCGGTGAGCCGCACCCGGCGTCCCTGCGCCTCCAGCAGGTCCACGCCCAGGTCGCGGGCGAGCTGCCGGAGCTGCTGCGACACCGTCGACGGCGTCAGGTGCAGCGCCTCGGCCGTCGCGGTCACCGTGCCGCGCTCCCGCAGGACGCGCAGCGTCTCCAGACGTCGGTCGATCATTCGGCCATCCAACATGATTCTGTGCGGAAACATTCGATGGACCCGCATGGTTCAGGTTCCCGAAACTGGCGGCATGGCGACCAGATACGACGTGCCGGGCCCGGTCCTGCTGCTGGGGAGCGTCGTGACCGTCCAGGCGGGGATGGCTTGCGGCAAGGCGATGTTCGCGGTCGCGGGGACGGCGGGCGTGATCGTCCTGCGATTGACGTTCGCGGCGCTCGTCCTGCTGCTCCTGCACCGCCCCCGGCTTCCGGACCGGGCCTCGCTCGGCACGGTCGCGGCGCTCGGCGCCGCCATCGCGGGCATGCACCTCATCTACCCGGCGCTGGAGCGGCTGCCGGTCGGGGTCGCGTCCACGCTGCAGTTCCTCGGGCCGCTGACGCTCGCGCTCGTCCGGGCCCGGCGACCCGCCGACCTGCTGTGGGCGGCGCTCGCCGGTGTCGGCGTGCTGCTGATCTACCGCCCGTTCGGCGAGCCCGTCTCGGCGTCCGGGGCCGCGTTCGCGCTGGGGGCGGGCGCCTGCATGGCGGCCTACCTCGTCCTGAACGGGCGCACCGGCGCCCGGGGCGGCACGCGGCTGGCGTGGGGCGTCGCGGTCGCGGCGCTGCTCCTGCTGCCGCTGGCCCCGCTCGTGCACGGCGCCGTGCTGCGGCCCGGCGTGCTCGCGGCCGGGCTCGGGGTGGCGCTGCTGTCGGCCGTCGTGCCGTGGTCGCTGGACCGGGCGGCGCTGCGCCGCATGCCCGCGCGCGCCGTCGCCGTCATGGTCAGCCTCGAACCGGCCGCCGCCGCGCTCGCCGGCCTGGTCCTGCTGGGCGAGCGTCTCGGCCCGGCGGGGTGGCTCGCCGTCGGCTGCGTCTCGGCGGCGTCGGCGGGCGCCGCGTCCGCGCACTGGCGTCCCCGGCACTCCGCCGTGCCACCGCCCGGCCCGCGCGACGAGCCCGCCGGAGTCGGCACGCGAGGCCGGTGACGGCAGGCGACGGCAGGTGCGCGGGGGCCGGGTCAGCGGCGGCGGCCGACTCCGGCCAGGGTGAACGTCCGCTCCGGAGCCGGGTTGACCGGGCCGCCGGGATCGGGACGCCACTGCGGCGTGTAGGTCAGGCCCGGTTCGAGGAGGTCGAAGCAGCCGACGATGTCGAGGAGGCGGGCGCGGGGCCGCCCCCAGAAGTGCCCGTCGGTCGGCCTGAACACCTCGCCGACGTCGCCGCCGGACTCGGGCTCGGGATCCTGCGTGATGTGCGTGAACACCAGGTGGGAGCCGGGCGGGAGCACGTCGTGCAGGCCGCCGACGAGCTCGGCGGCCGCGGCGTCGTCGTCGACGAAGTGCAGGACGCGGTCCAGGACGCAGGCGACCGGACGGTCGAGGTCGATGAGGGCGCGGACGGCCGGGTCGCCGAGGACGTCGGCGGGGCGCCGCGGATCGCACCGGGCGACGGCCGTCCGGGCCGTGCCCGCGCGGCCCGCGAGCAGGGCCCGCGCGTGCGCGAGGACGACGGGGTCGGCGTCGGCGAACACCACGGCCGCGTCCGGCGCGACCTCGGCCGCGACCTCGTGGACGTTGCCGCGGGCCGGCAGCTTGGTGCCGATGTCGATGAACTGGCGGACGCCCGCCGCGGCCAGATGGCGCACGGCGCGGCCGATGAACGCGTGATTCTCCCGGGCGGCCGTCCGCGCCTCGGGGATCACGGTGAGCAGCTGCTCGGCGACCTCGCGGTCGGCGGCGTAGTTGTCCTTGCCGTCCAGGAGGTAGTCGTAGATCCGCGCCGTGTTGGGGGTCGTCAGGTCGACGCCCGCAAGGATCCTCTCGCCGCCCATGTTCCGTCTCCGCTCGTCCCCGGAGAACGATCCTCTCACGGAACGCAGCGTGCCCGTACCGGTTCGCCCCGTGGCGGCCGCGAGCGGCCAGGAGCCCGCCCGCTCATCCCAGCAGGTCGACGAGCCCCGGATCGGGGCCGCCTCGCGGGTCGGCGGCGTGCGCGGCGCGCAGCGCGGCGACGAGGGTCGCCGCCGCCGCGGCGACGAGCGTCTCGCGCGGCACGTCGCGGTACCGCAGATGGTCGACGACCATCTCGTCCAGGAACCCCACCCACCCGCGCATCACGGTCCGCAGCGCCGGCCGCACGGGTTCGGCGACGCCGAAGGCGTCCAGCAACCGCCGCGCGCCCTGCCAGCGCAGGTCCTCGACGATGGCGCGCACCTCGGGGTCGGATCCGTTGCCGCCGCGCGTGAGCGCCAGGAAACCGGCGGCGTTGTCCTCCATGAAGGCGACGTGCCGGTCGAGCGCGGCGTGCAGCCGCTCGGCGGGCGGCCCCTCGCCGGGCGAGGTCTCGTGGACGGCGCGCAGCCGGTCCGCGGCGGCACGGATCGTCGCCAGGTAGAGGCCGCGCTTGTTGCCGAAGTGGTGCGCGATGAGCCCGTACGCGACTCCGGCGCGGCGCGCGATCTCGCTGGTGGTGACCTCGTCGAACGCGCGCTCGGTGAACAGTTCGGCGGCGGCGGCCACGAGCAGCGCGCGGCGGTCCGGTCCGGCCATCGGCGTGTCCTCCCGGTGTTGACGTGGTGCGGCGACGCACCTATGTTCACGGTTGACTGATAATCAGTCAACTTGGGAGGCGTTATGGATCTGACGGGCACGCCGGTCCTGCTGACGGGCGCATCGAGCGGCATCGGCCGCGCCCTGGCGTTCGCGCTGGCGGCGCGAGGCGCCCGGCTCGCCGTGGCGGCGCGCGGGCGGGACGGGCTGGAGGCGGTGGCGGACGCGGTGGCCGCCCGCGGCGGGACGCGGCCGGCGGTGTTCGGCGTCGACCTGTCCCGGCCGGGCGCCGCCGCCGGGCTCGGACGGGACGCGGCGGACGCGCTCGGATCCGTCCGGATCCTGATCAACAACGCGGGCGCGGGGCTGGTGGGGACGCAGGAGGACCTGGGCGACGGCCCGGCGGCCCGCGAACTGTTCGAGACCGATTTCTGGTCGCCGGTCGCGCTGGCGCGCGCGGTGCTGCCCGGGATGCGGGAACACGGATCCGGCCTGGTCGTGAACGTCACGTCCACGCTGCAGTCCGTCCCGGTCCCGGCGCTCGGGTACTACGGGGCGGCGAAGGCGGCACTGGGGCACGCGACCCGGACGCTGCGCCACGAGCTGCGGGGCACCGGCGTCCGGGTACTGGAGATCGTCCCCGGCGCCACCGACACCGCCGCCCGGGACATCGATCTGCTGCCCTGGCGGGACCGGCCGGTGCGGACACCGCCGCCGGTGAGTCCCGAGTCGGCCGCGCGCGCGATCGTCCGGGCGATCGAGGGCGGCAGGCGGCGGCGCGCGCACCCCGCGACATCGCTGCTGCCGCTCGAGCTTCCGGCGGCCGGGCGGCTGATCGCGTCGTTCGCCGCGCGGCGGATCGACGTCTGACGGCGGTCAGGGCAGGAGCGGGGCGGGGTCGGCGAGGAGCCGCTCGATGACGAGGCCGGCGGCGCCGAGGACGGCGGCGCCGTCGGCGAGCGCGGAGACCTCGACGGGCGGGACGGCGCGGCGCAGCGAGCCGGGCCCGGCGGCGAGGGCGGCGCGCAGCGGCGGGACGATCCAGGGCGCGAGCGGCGGGTAGACGCCGCCGAGCACGATCGTGTCGGGGTCCAGGAGGTTGACGACACTGGCGAGGGCTCCGCCGAGGGCCCGTCCCGCGCGGCCGGCGGCCGCCACCGCCTGCGCGTCCCCGGCGGCCAGCCGGGCGGCGAGGTCCTCCGGGGCGCCGCCCGCGGGGATCGCGGCGGCACGCAGCAGGGCGTCCCGCCCGGCGATCTGCTCGAGGCAGCCGCGTCCGCCGCACGGGCAGGTCGGGCCGGAGGGGTCGGCGACGAGGTGGCCGAGCTCGCCCGCGAAGCCGTGCGCGCCGCGGAAGACGCGGCCGTCCACGACGATCCCGGCGCCGATGCCGATCTCGCCGGAGACGTGGACGAAGTCGCCCAGGCGGGTCCCGCCGCCGAACCACAGCTCGCCGAGGGCCGCGAGGTTGGCCTCGTTGTCGTACTCGGCCGGCAACCCGGCGAGCGCCCCCGCGACGGGCACGTCCGTCCAGCCGAGGTTGGGGGCGTGCCGGACGACGCCGTTTCCGCGGTCGAGCAGGCCGGGCAGCGCGACGGCGGCGCCCGCGGCGGTGAGGCCCTGCCCGGCCGCCGCCGCGACGGCCTCGTCCGCCAGCCCGGCGAGCGCCGCGAGGACGGCGGCGGGTTCGCGGCCGCGGTTGTCGCCGGTGACGACGTGCCGGTAGCGGACCCGGCGGGCCAGGTCCAGGACGCACGCGGAGAGATGGTCGACGCCCACCTCCAGGCCGAGCCCGGCGGCGCCGTCGCCGCGCAGGGAGACGGCCACGCCGGGGCGGCCGCGCTCGCCCTCGTGGACGGGCGCGCCGTCGACGACGAGGCCGGCCTCGTCCAGGATCCCGACGAGGTTGGACACCGTGGTCTTGGTGAAACCGGTCAGCTCGGCGAGGCGGGCGCGGGTGACGGGCTGGTGCCGCGCGATGTGCTCCAGGACGACGGCGAGGTTCCGGCCGCGCATCGTCGCGTGCCGGACGGGGACGTTCCCGGAGTTCGTCATGGACGCACCCTAATTGAGTCGCCGCTATAGGCAGGGCCTAGGGCGCCTGCTACGTTACTTAAGTCCACATAGTTGACGAAAAGAGGGCCGGATGGCCGAGGAGCTGGTCGCGGGCGTCGACTCCTCGACGCAGTCGACGAAGGTCGTGCTGTGCCGCGCGTCCGACGGCACCGTGGTCGACGAGGCGTCGGCGCCGCACCCGGACGGCACCGAGTGCCACCCGGAGCACTGGTGGGACGCGCTGTCGCGGCTGCGCGGCGTCCTCGAGCGGGCGGACGCCGTGGCGGTGGCCGCGCAGCAGCACGGCATGGTCGCGCTCGACGCCGCGGGCGAGGTCGTCCGGCCCGCGCTGCTGTGGAACGACACGCGCTCCGCCCCGCAGGCGCGCGCGCTCGTCGAGGAACTCGGCGGCCCGCGGGCGTGGGCCGAGCGGACGGGCAGCGTGCCCGTTGCGTCGTTCACGGTGACCAAGCTGCGGTGGATGGCCGACCACGAGCCGGAGAACGCGCGCCGCACCGAGCGCGTGCTGCTCCCCCACGACTGGCTGACGCTGCGGCTCGGCTCGGACGGCCCGGTCACCGACCGCGGCGACGCGTCCGGCACCGGCTACTGGTCCCCCGCCGACGGCTCCTACGCCCCGGACGTCCTGCGCGCCGCGCTCGGCCGGGACGCCGAGCCGCCGCGCGTGGCGGCGCCGGGCGAGCGCGTCGGGACGACGCCGTGGGGCGCGGCGCTCGGCGCCGGCACCGGCGACAACATGGGCGCGGCGCTCGGCCTCGGCCTGCGCCCCGGCGACGTCGTGCTGTCGATCGGGACGTCCGGGACGGCCTTCGCCGTCGCGGACGCGCCCGCCGCCGACCCGTCCGGCCTCGTCGCGGGGTTCGCCGACGCGACCGGCCGGTTCCTGCCGCTGGTCTGCACGCTGAACGCCGCCCGGATCCTGGAGGCGGCGGCCGCGCTGACCGGCGCCGACCTGGCCGGCCTGTCGGAGCTGGCGCTCGCCGCCGGGCCCGGCGCGGGCGGGCTGACGCTGCTGCCCTACCTCGACGGGGAGCGCACCCCCGACCGGCCCGGCGCCACGGGCGTGCTCAGCGGGCTGACGACGACGAACGCCGCACGCGAGAACCTGGCGCGGGCGGCGGTGGAGGCGCTGCTGTGCTCGCTCGCCGACGCCGTCGACCACCTCGCGGCCCAGGGCGTCCGGCCGCGCCGCACCCTGCTGATCGGCGGCGGCGCCCGCGCCGAGGCCGTCCGGCGGCTGGCTCCGGCGATCCTCGGCACGCCCGTCACCGTGCCCGAACCCGCCGAGTACGTGGCGCTCGGCGCGGCCCGCCAGGCCGCGTGGGCGCTGGCCGGCGCCGCCGGGCCGCCGGACTGGCCCGCGCCGCCCGCCACCGAGTACACCGCCGGCCACGTCGAGGCCGCCGTCCGCGAGCGCTACGCCGCGCTGCGCGACACCGCCCCGGCACTGGGTACGGCGGCCGATTAGGGAGGACGACATGAGCGACTACACCCCGGTTCCCGAGGACCGGTTCTCGTTCGGCATCTGGACGGTCGGCTGGCAGGGCGTGGACGTGTTCGGGCCCGGCACCCGGCCGCCGATGGCCGCCGACCGGGCCGTCCGGAAACTCGCCGAGATCGGCGCGTACGGCGTGAACTTCCACGACAACGACGTGTTCGACTTCGACGCCCCGCCCGCCGAGCGGCAGGGGAAGATCGACGCGTTCCGCAAGGCGCTGGACGAGACGGGCCTCGTCGTCACCACCGCGACGACGAACCTGTTCGGCCACCCGGTCTTCAAGGACGGCGCGTTCACCTCGAACGACCGCGACGTCCGGCGGTTCGCGCTGCGCAAGGTGATGGACAACCTGGACCTGGCGGCCGAGCTCGGCGCCCGCACCTACGTGTGCTGGGGCGGCCGGGAGGGTGCCGAGTCGGGGGCCGCCAAGGACGTCCGCGCCGCCCTGGACCGGTACAAGGAGGCGTTCGACGTGCTCGGCGCCTACGTGACCGACCAGGGGTACGACCTCCGGTTCGCGATCGAGCCGAAGCCGAACGAGCCGCGCGGCGACATCCTGCTGCCGACGATCGGGCACGCGCTGGCGTTCATCCAGGAACTGGAGCGCCCGGAGATGGTCGGCCTCAACCCCGAAGTGGGGCACGAGGAGATGGCGGGCCTCAACTACGCGCACGGCCTGGCGCAGGCGCTGTGGCAGGGCAAGCTCTTCCACATCGACCTGAACGGGCAGCACGGCCCCCGCTACGACCAGGACCTGCGGTTCGGCGCCGGCAACGTGCGCGGCGCGTTCTGGGTGGTCGACCTGATCGAGCAGAGCGACTACGACGGCCCGATCCATTTCGACTTCAAGCCGCCGCGGACCGAGGACGACGCGGGCGTGTGGGAGTCGGCGGCGGCCTGCATGCGCAACTGGCTGATCCTGCGGGAGAAGGTCCGCGCGTTCCGCGCCGACCCCGACGTGCGGGAGGCGCTGCGCGACGCGCGTCTGGACGAGCTGTCGCGCCCGACGCTCGCCGAGGGCGAGGACTGGCGGTCCGTCCGGGACGCCTCCCCCGACATCGACGCCCTCGCCGTCCGCGGCGCGGCGCACGAGCGCCTCGACCAGCTCGCGCTGGAGCACCTCTACGGCGTCCGCTCGTAGGGCCGCGCGCGTGAGGCCCGTCCCGGCCCGGTCGGGGCGGGCCCCGCGCGTCACGGCGCGACGAGCGCCTCGGTGGGCGGCAGGCGGGCCGCCCGGACGGCCGGGTACAGGCCCGCGACCCCGCCGACGAGCACGGTCGCGAGCAGGCCCCCGGCGCAGGCCCATCCCGGGACGACGGCCGGCCAGTCCCGCGTCACGGCGAACCCCGCGGTGACGGCGGCGCCGAGCGCGACGCCGCCCGCGCCGCCGAGCGCGGCGAGCAGCTGCGACTCCGTGAGGAACTGCAGCCCGATCTGCCCCCGGGTGGCGCCGAGCGCGCGGCGCAGGCCGATCTCGGCGCGCCGCTCCAGCACCGAGATCACCATCGTGTTGGCGACGCCGACGCCGCCGACCAGCAGGGCTACTCCGCCGAGCCCCAGCAGCAGCCCGGTGAACGTCCGGTCCGCGGCCTCCCTTGCGGCGAGCGCCTCCGACGGGCGGCTCACCCGCACCTCGCCCGGCGCGGCCGGGGCTGCGGCCGCGGCGAGCAGCCCCCGCGCCTCCCGCACCGCGCCCTCCCGCGCCCGGACGTAGAGGGTGGTGGGTCTCCCGTCGAAGCCGAGATGCGTCGCGGCGGCGCCCCAGCCGACGAACGCGGCCTGGTCGAGCACCGGCACCAGCTCGTTCGGCGCCAGGACCCCGACGACGGTGAACCACCGCGACCCCAGCCACACCTGCGCGTTCATCGTGGACACGCCGAGCCGCTCCGCGGCCGCCGCGCCGAGCACGACCGCCGGATACTCCGCCGTCCCGGCGTTCAGCCAGGTACCGGCGGCGACCGTCAGGCCGGCCGTGCGCGGGAGGTCGAGCCGGGCCGCCCGCACCGAGATGCTCCCGGTCCGCCCCTCCGGGATGCGGTCGTTGCGGTACACGTGGACCCCGTCCAGCGTCCCCGTCGCGGACGCCGACTCGACCTGCGGCAGCCGCGCGACCATGCCCACCGACTCGGCCGGCAGCGTCGCCGCCTCGCCGAACAGGTCGGTACCGGGCGCGGCCGTCAGCAGGTCGGTGCCGAGCCGGTCGAGGGTCTCCTGGAGCCGGGCGCGGCCGGACGCCGAGACGCCGACCACGGAGATCATCGCGGCGATCCCGAGGGCGATGCCGAGGGCGGACAGGAACACCCGCAGCGGACGGGTGCGCAGTCCGGACGCACCGACGCGCAGCGTGTCCGCGGGACGCAGCCGGGCGGGGCGCGGCCGTCGCGCCGCTCGTGCTCCGGCCGGGTCATCGGCGCGCCCCGGCCCGCGCGCCGTCACCGACGATCCGGCCGTCGCGCATCCGCACCCGCCGGGGCATCCGTGCCGCGACCTCCCGGTCGTGGGTGATGACGACGACGGTGCCCGCTCCGGAGAGCTCCAGCAGCAGGTTCAGGACGGCCGCGCCGGACGCCGAGTCCAGCGCCCCGGTCGGCTCGTCGGCCAGCAGCAGCGCGGGCTCGCCGACGATCGCGCGGGCGATCGCCACGCGCTGCCGCTCGCCCCCGGAAAGCCTGTGGGGCCGGTGGTCCAGGCGATGCCCGAGCCCGACGCGCTCGAGCGCGCCGCGGGCGCGGCGGCGGCGTCCCGCGCGCGGCTCGCCCCGGTACAGCAGGCCGTCGGCGACATTGTCGAGCGCCGTGCCCCCGGGAGCCAGGTGGAACTGCTGGAACACGAACCCGATCCGCCGGGCGCGCAGGGCCGCGAGCCGCCGGTCGGGCAGCCGCGACACGTCGCGTCCCTCGATCAGGACGGTCCCGCCGGACGGCCGGTCGAGAGTGCCGAGCAGGTGCAGCAGCGTCGACTTCCCCGAGCCGGACGGCCCGGCGATCGCGACCGGCTCGCCCGCCTCGACGGCCAGCGACACACCGTCCAGCGCCGTGACGCCGCCCGGATAGGTCTTGGTGACGCTGCGGAGTTCCGCGACCGGACTCATGAGGGCACCCCCACGTCCATCCCCGCCGCCAGCCCCTTCCCGGAGACCTCGACGAGCCCCTCGGTGAACGCGCCGGTCCGGACCGGCACCGTGCGGACCGCCCCGTCCTCGACGACCTGGACCGCGTAGCCGCCGCCGGCCTGCGCGAGCAGCGCGCCGACCGGCACCGCCAGGACGTCCGCGCGCCGCTCGGCGACGAGCCGCACCTCGACGGGCGCCCTGTCGTACACGTCGTCCGCCGCTTCGGCGTCGCCGAGCGCGACAGTGACCTCGATCGTGGCGGGGGCGTCGCCCTCGTTCTCCTCCGCGACCCTGCCGATCCCGCCGATCTCGCCCCGGACGGTGTCGCCGGACGGCAGCACCACCTCCACCTCGGCGCCGGTCCGCACCAGCCGCCGGTCACGCACGTCCAGGTCGACGGTGACGACCCGGTCGGTGCCGGTGCAGCCGAGGACCTCTCCACCGGCCCGGTCCCCGACGCGTTTGCGATGCTCGGCGACGCGCAGCCGCCCGGACGCGACGACCACGGCCCCGGGCTCGAGCCGTCCGGTCTCGGCGACGCCCAGCGCGTCCTGCCAGCGCTTCACCGCCGCGGCGGTGGCGTCGCCGTAGGTGTCGTCGACCGTGAAGCCGGTGTGGCCGAGGCGCGCAGGTTCCGCTCGAACTGGAGGACGTCCCGGCCCTCCGTCCCGGCGGACAGGGTCCGGTAGGGCGGCAGCTTGCCGTACAGCAGGGGGATCGGATCGTCGTCGACCCGGTACACCGTCTCGCCGCGGGTGAGCACGGAACCGAGCGCGGGCAGCCCGGTGATGGTCCCGGACGCCCCACCCCCGACGGCGCGGGCGCCGCCGTGGCCGAGGACGCCGTCCACGTTCCGCGTCTCGACCAGGGTCGTCCGCCGGACGGGCGCGGTCGCGGGAACGGCCGGGGCGGTCCCGGCGGCGGGCCCGGCGCCGCCGCCGGGGGCCGTCGCGGCGGGGCCCGCCACGGCGAGGCCGGCACCGCCCGCGGCGATGGCCCCGGCGGCGCCGAGCGCGGCCGTGCGTCTGCGCGTCACTCGTCCCGCCCGGTGCTGCTCGGCCCCTCGCCGTCCGGGGCGTGCTTCGCGCACGCCTCCAGAGCCTTCTTGAACCCGGGGCTCTGCGGATCGATATCGCCGCCCTTCTCGCCCTCCAGCAGCATGCTGCCGTCGGGGTTCGGGTCGGGGTACCCGGCGATCCCGTTGTCGCGCATGCACTGGGAGTGGGCGCGCATCGCCGCGATGTGGGCCGGGTCCGGGGTGGGAGGTTCGCCCCCGTTCGGCATCAGGTGGCGGCACTTCTCCTGGGCCGCGACGGCCTTGTCCTGCCCGTCCTGCCCGTCCCGTTCGCCGGGTGCGGCCGACTGCCGGATCTCCACCCGGCCGTCCGCCGACGGGTCGGGCATGTCGACCCCGTTGTCGCGCATGCACTGCGCGAACTCCCGCATCCCGTCCCGGTCGCCCGCCGCGCGGCCGGCCGCGCCGCCTCCCTCGCCGCCGCAGGCCGGCAGGCCGAGGGCGAGCGCGGGCGCGAGGGCCAGCGCCGCGAGGACCCGCGCTCTCTTCGTCGATGGCATCGTCGGTCTCCCCGGAGGTCTCCGCTCGCCGGGGACTTCCCGGCGACGCGCCGAGTCCAGCCGAACGCGGCTAATCCGGGTTTAACCGCAGCCACGCAAAGTGCCTGCTCAGCGGGTTGGACGTCGTCAGAGGAGCCGATTCGGGAGCCACTCGTCAGGCTGACTCACTCTTGTCCCCCGAGAAGATCACGTTCATCTTCTCGGCGCCCGTGGTGATCACGGGCCGGAGTTCGTGCCGATAGATCGTCCGCGTGGTGCGGGTGTCGGAGTGCCCCACAAGGTCGCTGATCTTCTCCAGGGCAACGCCCTGATCACTCATGATGGACACGAACGTGTGTCGAAGTTCGCGCGGCACCCACGAGGTACCGAGCCCTGCGGCCATGGTGACCTTCTGGAACCGGCGACGAACGTCGCTGTCTCTGTAAGGCGTCCCATCCTCCTTGCAGAAGACGAGGTTGTGTCCCTGCCACGCGTCGCCCGCCACAAGCTTCTCGGCGGCCTGACGCTTCCGGAGCGCCGTGAGCGCGTAGACGGCCATGTCGGCCATGGCGAGCCCCCGACGGCTCTTCTTCGTCTTCGTGTCGCCCCCGCTCCGGTCGGACCGGAGGACGTAGACGACCTTTTTCTTGAGATCGACGTCAGCCCACGTGAGCGCCCGAAGCTCTTCGGTCCGAAGCCCCGAGACGATCGCGAGGATGACGTACGCGCCGAGTCGGTGCCGTGGGTCTTGCGCGGTACGGAGAAGCTTCGTCGCCTGCTTCACGGTGAGCGACCGCGACCGTCTCCTGGGTCGCTTGCCCTGCGGCGTGTCGACGAGCAGGGCGACGTTCCTCCCCACTTTGTCGCGCCGCTCCGCGAGCCGGATCGACCGCCGGAGAAGCCCGTGGACGATCTTGAGCGTCTGTGTGGTCATGCCCTCAGCGCACGCGTCAAGCCACGCTTCCACATCATAACTCAAGACGTCCCTAGACGTCCCTCGTGTGGGGAGGTCCGATCGCGGCCACGGTCCAGACCTCCCCACCGCCGTCAGCGGGCGGCCTCTTCGAGGGAGGAGACGAACTCGGCGATGTGCCGGTCAGTGATGCGGCGAAGCTTGCCGATCTTGATGCTTCGGAGTTGGTCCGTCCGGATGAGGTAGTAGACCTTGTCCCGTCCGATGTTGAGGATCTCGGCCACTTGCTCGACGGTGTACGCCTGCATGGTCACCACCTCCTTTCACCGGGCGTTGCCCGGAGTGCGGTCTTGCGGTTGCTGATCATCTCCTTGGCTACGGTGTGTGCTCGTCTGCGTCTCGTCTCACGGACATCTCTGTGCGCTATCCGTGCAGACGCGCGCGAGACGAGACGTTGAGACGATCACGGTGCGTGGTCGGTCGCCTTGTAGCGTCCGCGTCCGACCTGGACGGCGTGTCCGGCCTTCACGAGGTCGTTGAGCCGCCGGTACAGGGTGGGTCTGCTCATCTCGGTGAGCATCCGGAGATGGGCGATCGAGAGTCCCTCGTCCGGCGCGCCCTTGAGGGCGTCCCTCAGCGCGGCGTCGCCCCGTTCGTCGCGAGGTGCCGTAACGGGTACGGACGTCTCTTCGGGTGCCCGGACGGGTTCGCTGTGCGCGTCGTCCGGTGCCCGCCGAGAGACCTCGTCCAGCACGGGCCGTAGGGGCGCGCACCGGCTGGACGTCTCGTTCACGGCGTCGTCGGTGAGCAGGTAGGCGCGGGCGCGTCGGGGCGTGTCGTGTTCGGGGGCGGAGAGCAGGAACTTGCCGGGTGCGTTGAGGGTGTGGGCGTGCCATCCGGCGTTGAGCATGCCTTGCCCCAGGATGAGTTCGACGTCCTTGCGTTCGCGGACACGGAAGCTGACGCGGACGTCCATCTGCGAGCGGACGGCGCCCTTGCCCATGGCCTTCTGCGTGGGCCGCTGTGTGGCCGCGATGAGGGTCACGGCGACGGCCCGTCCGCGTCGCGCGATCGACTCCGTGTCGCTCGCCGCGTCGGGGGCGTCCTCGGCGAGTTCGGCGTACTCGTCCACGACGATGACGAGCGCGGGCAGATCCGGCGTCGGGTCCCACACCCGGCGGCCTTGTGCGGCGAGCCACTCGGCGCGCGCCTCAAGGATCGTCACCGCTTCACGCAGCAGGGCGCGGGCCTGCTCGGGAGTCGTGGCGAGCCGGTCGATGCAGGGCGCCCACGGTTGCAGCTCCATGCCGCGCTTGAGGTCGATGGCCCAGATGACCACGTCCTGGCACGCGCTGAGGTTGCCCATCAGGACGTTGATGCCGCCGCTCTTGCCCGAGCCGGCGACGCCCCCGATGAGGGCGTGACGGCGCAGCAGCAGGACGCGAGCGCCGGTGGCGTCCTCAAACGGCCCGAGGTCGATCGGCTCGGTGATGGATGCGACGGACGGGCCGGGCCACGGGATCGCGTCGGCGTGCGGGTCGGTGTCGAGTACGCGCAACTCGAACCGGTTGGCCTTGTCATCGCGCGTTGGCAGGACGCGCACGGCGCCGCGGAACGTCCCGAGCGCCGATTCGATCGCGGGCACTTTGGCGATGACGTCGTGGATGGTCTGGCCGCGCGCCAGGGCGAAGCGGGCGCGCCATCCCCACACGTCCACCACAGCGGACTGGACGTGCGAGCCGTTGAGCCCGACCGCTTGGGCGATCTGTGGCCACGCCGAGAGCTGACGGTCAACGCGAACCTTCGCGCGCCGTCGCCGGTGCGCCCACCATGGAACGGCGAGCGCGCACGCCCCGCCGATGAGCAGTTGCGGGAGCGGCTGGAACGCGACGCCGAGAGCCGTGGCGGCGGCGAGCCATCCTCCGACGCTCACCGCGACGGTCGCGGCGTACGTCCGTTCGCTGCGCCGCGAGAGCCCAATGCGTTCGCCGAGAACCGCCAGCAGCCACGCGACGGCGGTCGCGCCCGCCAGCAGGTACGGCCACCATCCTGGACGGGTGACGTGCAGAACCGTCCCGCTCACCGTGACGGCGCCCGTGAGGTACAGCGGGGCGAGTTCAGACCGGTACCGCCACAGCGCGCGCCCGATGACCGTGATGACCAGGTCGGGAAACTGGGCGTCCTCGTTCACCAGGATGACGGGGTTGAGACCGTGGCGGCGCATCTTGCGTGCGTGGCGCTGCATCTGCCGTGTCCGGCTCATCGGCGCCCCCGGCTCTCCGGGGGCAGGTGCCCTTGAGCGCGAAGTTCGTCGCGGACGTAGTACAGCGGGTCGGGTTCGGCGTCCCGTTCGGCGCTGAGAGCGGCGCGCGCAACGGCCACCAGGTTCGCACGGTCGCGACGCACCTTGACGAGTTCGGCGACGAGGCGGTTGACCTCGCTGAGCAGGACGGGCGTGTCGGTGAGCGCGGCGTTGACGCGGAACCACAGCTCTGCCACAGAGGGCATCGCCTCTGCGAGCGCGGAGATGATCTCGCGCGCGGCTCGGTTACGGTCGCGAACCTCCTCAAGGTCGATCCTGGTGAACTGCGGAATGTCGGGCACTAGGGCATCCCTCCTTCCGGTCGGGGTTCAGTGCTGGGAGAGGCTCTCGACGAGGACGGCGACCAATCGGCGGATCTCCGGGCCCGCGCTCGTCGCGGCGAGGAAGAATCCGAAGAGCAGGCACACGACCACGTGCCACGCCCGCAGACCCATGTAGCGCCACGCGATCCACACGACCGTGCCGAGGATGGCGACCAGCGGAATCGTCACGTTCACGGCATCACCTCCCTTCACAGCCAGAGATCGGGGTAGCGGGACCCGCGCTTGCGGCGCTGCCAGCGGGCGCGGGCCCGGCACTTGCGGCACCGCCGGTTGCCGGGCTCCACGCGCCCGCCGCACACGCACGAGAAGCCGGTGATGACTCGGGGCACGCGCATCGGCATCACCGCCCCGCCTTCACACCGTCGGGGAAGTCGCTGCGCGTCCGGGTGGACAGCACGCGACGCGAAGCGGCACCGCTGCGGGACGGGCCGACGTCAACGCGCATGGCGCGGCGCTCTTCGGCGTGGATGCCGAGGACGAGCATCGCGAAGATGCCGGACACGGCACCCGCGAGGAAGACGGCAATGATCGACGCCAGGACGAGGAACATGACGATCCCTCCTCTCCGTAAGGCCGTGTCCGGCGGGGGCGGCTCGGGCGGTCGGTGCTGCCTTACGGAAAAGAGAGTGCGCCCGACGCGGGGGACGAGATCACTACATGACTGGACGTGTTCATGACGTCCTCATAGGGTTGACCGCGTCCTAAGACGTCCCGGGACTCGGACGGGTGAATGCCGAACGAACGCCTACGCGCCGCATTGCTGCAACGCGGACTGACCATCGAGGCGCTCGCCGAACAGATCGGCGTTGATCCCAAGACGGTAGAACGGTGGATCACCAAGAACCGGACACCGTACCGGCGCACGCGATATGCAGTGGCTTCGCACCTCGGCGTGGACGAGACCTACCTTTGGCCGGACGCGCTCACCAAGGAACAAGTCACCTCGGCGTCCAGCACGGAAATCGTCACGATCTATCCGCATCGCTGGGCCGTCCCTAGGGACGCTTGGGGACGTCTTTTCAACGAGGCCCGGAACGAGATCGGCGTCCTGGTCTACAGTGGACTATTCCTCGCCGAGGACGCCGGCGCCCAACGCATCCTCGCGGGCAAGGCCCGTGAGGGCGTCCGCGTGCGGATCCTGCTCGGCGATCCCGACTCGTCCCAGGTGGCCGAACGCGGCGTGGACGAGGGCATCGGCGACTCGATGGCCGCGAAGATCCGGAACGTCCTCGTCCTGTACAAGCCGCTACAGGCCGTCGAGAACGTGGAGATCCGGTTGCACAGCACGGTCCTGTACAACTCGATCTACTACGCCGATGACCAGTTCTTCGTGAACACGCACGTCTACGGCGTCCCGGCATCGAACGCGCCGTTCTGGCACTTGAAGCAGATTCCGGGCGGCGAACTGGTGACGACCTACCGGACCAGCTTCGAACGCATCTGGGAAGGCGCGAAGCCGCTACCGCAGGGGGACTGACGCATGGCCCGCAGGATCGACTACTACGACGACCCGAACGCGCCCAAGGCCAACAGCCTCGTCCCGTCCGTGAACGTCGTCGTCACCAACGCCAACGGCGACATACTCATGATCCGCCGAACCGACAACGACAACTGGGCACTCCCCGGCGGCGCGATCGACCTAGGCGAATCCGTCGCGCAAGCCGCCGTCCGCGAGACGAAAGAAGAAACCGGGATCGATTGCGAGATCACCGGAATCGTCGGGATCTACTCCGACCCCAAGCACGTCATCCACTACACGAGCAACGACGAGGTTCGGCAAGAGTTCTCGATCCTGCTCACGGCACGCCCCACGGGCGGGGCACCTCAGACTAGTGATGAATCTCGCGAAGTCCTTTGGGTCCCTGTAGAGCAGGCCACGGACCGGCAGATGGACCGCTCAATGCGACTCCGCATCGGTCACTTCCTGGAAGAACGGGACCAGCCGGTCGTCACCTGAGTACGCTCACCTGCGGGCGGACAATTCGCCCTGCACCCGGTGCACGGCCTCGATGAGGTGCGGCGACGACATGGTGATGGATCGGGTGACGAGGTGACCGTCACCGTACCGAAACAGGATTTCCGAAAGCCGCTTCTCTACGGGCAACTCGTCGCCGTCCGGGCTCGTGGTCATGTCGCAGTAGATCAGTGCGTCGGTGAGTTGGGGAGCCTCGTTGCCGAACTCTGCCGTGAGAGCGTCCGCAATACCTCTCTCCCGAGCCTCCACGACCGCGCACGAATGATGTGCCACGAGTCGGCACAGATGCTCGTCGGCGCCGTGGACGTCCCGCAGGAGCCGGGCCCCATCCAGCGGGTGGAACCCGGTCACGGCGAGATCGGGGGCGTATCCGACGTCGTGCAGCCACGCGGCGGCCTCAAGCAGGTCGGCACGGTCACCGAGGATCGGGGCGAGAGTCCGAGCCTGCCGGGCAACGCCTTGCGTGTGCGCCCACCGGCGCGGCAATGGGTTCTCAAGGTGGTGACGTGCGATCTCTCGGGCCCACATGGCTTCGCTGTTCATGTCTTCGACGCTACGGGCCCGACGCCGGACATCCACGGACGTGAACGGATCATCTGGGGACGTCTCGACGGACGTAGCGTCCCTTGCCGCGCACGCACTCGACCAACCCGGCGGCCTCCAGCTCAGCGAGCGCCCGCCGTGCGGTGTATCGGGCGACGCCGTAGCGCTCGCAGATCCGGGCCTCACTGGGCAGAGCCGTCCCGTCCGGGAGCGCGCCACTCTCGATCTGTGCCCGCAGATCAGCAGCGACGCGCTCGTACATGGGGCGGGCCCGCTGCGATGAGACGGGACGCACGAACCTCCCCACGCCCGTGACGACCACGATCAAGCCCTCGTCCTGGAGCACGTCCAGCGCGCGCCGCAGGGTGTTGCGGGCTACGCCGAACTCTCTGCTCAACTCGTGCTCTCCCGGCAACGGCGTCCCCGCCCGGTAGGTCCCGTCCACGACCCGTTCCCGGAGAGCCGACGCGATCTCGCGGTAGGCACCCCAAGCGGTCATCTCGTCCCCCCGATGCCCACAGGTGGGGCCCGGAGCGAACGCTCCGGGCCCCAATTCACCGTGACCGGCGCTCACCCGAGATCCACGAAGGCGCCGATGAGCCGCCGCGCGTACGTGCGCCTGTGCCTACCGCCCTTGTCCCGTACGCGCGGCGCGGGCGTGGGCGGCGCGACGGGGCGCGATGGCCCGCCAACGGGGGAAGCGGGAACCCACCGCCCCACCGCGCCGGTCTGGGGGTACTGACGGCTCACCGGTGACGGGCGCCGGGTGCGCCGGTGACGTCCGACATGCCGACTCATCGCCCCCACTCCATGGGGATCGAGTCACGCCGCGCGAGCCTGCCCTTGATGCGGACGATCGCGTCCGTGACGCGGTCGGCTTCGGCGAGCGGTTCGCCGTCCGAGCCGAAGAACCAGAGGTGACCGCCGTCCCGGTCGTACGGACGGCACGTGATCAGGTCGGACGGCACCGGGTTGTCCGGGCAGCACCCGGCGGCGTCCTCGTTGCGGACCCGCACCCCTTCGCGGGTCATCTCGACCTTGAATCGCTGCACCTGCAAGCGGACCGTGAGGACGGCCAACTGCGTCTCGGCGGCACTCAAGCCGGAGACGGCGCCAGGCTCGGCGACGGACTCTTGAGGCTGATCGATGGACATGGAACCTCCTGGACACGAGGTCACGCGGTTGGGGGGTGACGGGCCGGCGACTGCGGATGCGGCACCTGTGGCCATGTCCAAGAGCCTCGTCCGAGCCGTGGGACCTCTCCAGCGGCAACTAGGGACGTCTTGGGACGTCTTCTGTTAGCGTCGTTCTCGCCTGCATCTCCGGGAGGTCCGGTGAACGACTTGTTGAGACGTGCCCTTGTCGACGTTCGGCTGACCGAAGCCGACGTGGCGGCTCGCTTGGGCGTCGACCCGAAGACCGTCCATCGGTGGGTCGCCGGACGGGCGCCCTACCCGCGCAACCGCGCACGGCTTGCGGCCCTGCTCGGCCGCGACGAAGCCGACTTGTGGCCCCAACTCGCCGTCCCGGACCTCCGGGACGAGCCGCCGGTAGCCGAGATCCGGACGACCTACCCGCACCGCTGGGCCGTCCCTCGTACGGTCTGGCACCAACTCTTCCGCAACGCCCGAACGGACATCGGCGTGCTCGTCTACGCCGGGCTCTTCCTCGCCGAGGACACCGGCATCCTGCGCGCGCCCGCCGAGAGGGCCCGCGCGGGAGTCAGGACCCGGATCCTGCTCGGGGACCCGGACGGCGCCCATGTCGCCGAACGAGGGAGCAATGAGGGCGTGGGCGAGTCACTCGCCGCGAAGATCCGTAACGTTCTCGTCCACTACAAGGCCCTCCGAGAGATCGAGGACGTCGAGTTCCGGCTTCACGACACCGTGCTCTATAACTCGATCTACCGAGCCGATGACGATCTCCTGATCAACCCGCACGCCTACGGCATCGCCGCGTCCCACGCGCCGGTGCTGCATGTGCGCCGCGCCGAGGACGGCGACATGGCGAGCACGTACCTGGAAAGCTTCGAACGCGTCTGGGTGAATGGGGCGCCGGTCGCGTAACTCGACACGACGAAGCCTCCCGGTCACTCCACATGGAAGTGAGGGGCTTCGTCTTACTGAGTGTGCCTGTCAGTGGGACAACTCATTGCGCCAATCGATGACGCACAAGTCGTCCTCGCCGTGGGTGATCACGCGTTCGGCGGTAGACCTCCAGCGAGGCGGCTTGAGCTTAGGTGAGAGGTGGGGCCTTGTGAGCTACCCCCCGATAGGTACACGCGTCGTAGCGCTGCCTATTCTCATTAATCTTATGATGAGCGGCTTCAAATAGATCTATCTGCAGAACGTCGGCCAGTCTTGTAAGATAAATGAAGACGTCAGCGATCTCTGAGCGGACAAGCCTTGCAGTGCTTTCGTTGTTCATTATTTCTTCTGACTCTTCGAGGGTCAGCCATTGAAAGATCCCCAGTAGTTCGCCTGTCTCGCCTGCCAGGGCCATTGTTAGGTTCTTGGGGGTATGAAACTGCTCCCAGTCTCGCTCCCGTGTGAACGCCCGCAAGGCCTCAGTCAACTGCGTGATGTCCTCCATATGCACTAGCATACGGCCGATCGATAGTGCTAGGGGGCGACATGCCGGGTAGAACGGGGGCCAGCCTCCAGATGGTCCCTTTTAGCTGTCGATCAGCTTGCTGTAAGCATGTAAGCTTCGCATGAGCTGACAGTCTGTGCTGGTCGAAGTCGTTTGACTACCTGCACCTTTTGCTGGAAATGTCGGGCCTGTGTGCTCCCTCTGTACTGGCTGCGTCGCGCAGTCGGGCGGTAGCTTGGCATGTCGAGCAGGTGCATAGCTGGCAGTGTGCCGTGCTGGCCAGATCGAGTAGCGTGAGGCACCGTCCGTAGAGGCCGGCAGCTCGCGGCTGGTGTATCCGGCCAGGTTGAGCGGTTTTGTCGGTGCACCTGACTAGTCTTCACCCTCAGACCGAACCCGGACTGCTAGGAAGACGATCATGAAGCCGCGGTACTTGCTGGCGTGCACGGCCGGTGAGCTGGCAAGCATGGACGAGGAGCACCTCGTCGAGACTCTGCGTCGCAAGGCCAAGAAGATCTATCAAGCGAACGTCAGTGCCTCTGAAGAGGCGTCCTGGCGGGCCAGTCCTAAGACGGTGGCTCGGATCCTCGAGCGCGTTGGGCTGGGCGAAGTGATGGTGCTCCTGGAGATGAGCACCCTGTCAAGCGACGCACGCATCGACATGCTGCTGGTGGGATCTCACCCTCGCTCTGGCGAACTTTCGGTTGTTGCCGTGGAGAACAAACAATGGTCTTGGGCGACTTTCGATAGCAATTTGGAACGAGTCCGACACCCAGGTGCCAACAAGAGAGAGGGCAGCCAGCATCCCGCCGAGCAGATTTGGGACTACTGCAATGCGTTGGATCGGTACTTGCCCATGCTGTGTGGGCAACTTCATGGCGTGGTCAATCTTCACAACGCTCCCACCGGCAAGATCAAAACAATTCTTCCTGCTCGCTGTAAACTTCGGGCCGATGTTCGGGGAATCGAAATTTTCGGCTCAGATGACCAGGCAAGGGCAAGATTTGCAGCTTTCCTCGTAGGAATTCTATGCGCTAAGGGAGCGAAGTCTTATGTGCGCGATATAGATCGTGCACATGTTCGTCCGAGCGATGATTTCATGCGCGAAGTAGACCAAGCCGTACGGCTCCGATCGATTTTTCCTCTGCTCGATGAGCAGAGGAAGGTAGTCGATATGGTCTTCCAGGCAGTCGATTCAAAGTTCAGCGAGGATAATAAGCAAGTATTCATCGTCACTGGGGGGCCCGGGACCGGCAAATCAGTCCTGGGTGTTGAGTTGCTAGGTATGCTTAGTCGTGCTGGCAGTTCAGTCGTGCATGCATCCAGTAGCAACGCTTTCACAGGGGCTTTGCGGCGGCATGTCAAAGGCAGGCGTTCGTCTGTTTCTGAAGTATTTACCTTCTTTCATCACCATCGTAGACGGAAACCGAATCAGCTCAACGTTCTCATATGTGATGAGGCGCATCGGATGCGTAAAACATCGAATCTGCAGCGTACGCCGCGCGAAGAGCGGTCGGACACCCCTCAGCTCCATGAACTAATCCGTGCTGCCAGAGTACCGGTCTTCTTGCTAGATCCCCAACAATGGGTCGTGAAAGACGAGGTGAGTGCTCCTGACAAGATACGAGAGGCGGCCCTCGAACTTGGCATCACCGCGGACCGTATCCACTGTATTTCTCTGGGGCGCCAGTTTCGGCATGACCTGTTCCCGGGGTACGTTGATTGGGTCGAGGACCTCTTGGGTTACAACAAGGGGCCGAGTCCCTGGACTTATCGCGGCGAGTTTCGTCTGTACCGTGCGAACACGCCAGGCGAGATGGAAGAGTATCTGCGACTACAAAAGTTGGTCGGCTGCTCTGCCCGTATCACTGCGGGACTGTGCTGGGATTGGACTAAAGAGTATGTGAATGGCAAGTTGGTTGACGATATTATTATCGATGATTGGAAAAAACCTTGGAATGCTGCGCGCGGAAATAGGCGAAAAGGTGTTCCAGCTGCTGAATCTTGGGCAACTGATGTGGAGGGATTTGAGCAGGTCGGCTGCATTTACACAGCCCAAGGCTTCGAGTGGGACTATGCAGGTGTCATTATGGGTTATGATTACACGTGGCAAGGTGACAGGTGGGTTACCGTCAAAAATAAGGACAGTAACACCAGGAGTGTAGAGCGTCGCTTCATAGTCCCGAATGTCTATCGTGTCCTCGCCACTCGAGGCCGGCGCGGCATGGTCTTGTACTCAACTGACGCTAATACTCGTCAATTGTTCGCCGATCTCGGTGTCCCGCCTCTTGGGCCGGCGCTTGAGGAGCTACGTAAACGGCATCGCCCTGCCGGGCCGTCTTTTGGTGTGCAGGGAGAGATTTTCTAACCAGGGTTATTGGGTGATGGCGGCCGGGTAAGTCGACGGACCGTCGGTGTGGGCGTATGCCGGTGACATGGCCAGATACCCCCAGGGCGGCGGGATGACCGCCGTCGGCCGTGACAAACGAGAACAAGTACGGATGCAGGCCGCGCAGTGGTTCACCGAAGGGCGGCCCAACGCCCGGATCGCCGCCGATCTGCGGGTCGGGCTGCGGCAGGTGGAGAAGTGGCGGCGGGCCTGGCGCGAGGGCGGGGCCGAGGCGCTGCGGTCCAAGGGTCCGCACGGGCGCCCGCGGCTGGACCAGGCGGCCTTCGCGCAGCTGGAGGCCGAACTGAACCGCGGCCCCGCCGCGCACGGCTGGGCCCATGACCAGCGGTGGACGCTGGACCGGGTCGCCGAGGTGATCCGCCGGCTGTTCGGCATCGACTACACCCGGCCGGGTGTGTCGCTGCTGCTGCGCCGCAACGGCTGGTCGGTGCAGGTCCCCGGACGCCGCGCCATCGAACGCAACGACCGGGCGATCGAGGTGTGGAAAGAGCAGGTGTGGCCGCAGGTGGAAACACCGCGGCGGACCTGGGCGCCTGGATCTGCTTCGAAGATGAGGCCGGTCAGGGGCTCAAGCCGCCCAAAGGACGCACCTGGAGCCGCCGGGGACACCGACCCCGGGTGAGCGTGCACGGCGGCGAGCACGGCTCGCGGGTCTCGATCGCCGGAATGGTCTGCTACCGGCCCGGCCACCGCTCCCGGCTGATCTACCGCATCCACCGCTACCGCCGCCGCAAAGACGAACGCGCCGGCTTCACCCTCGCCGAGTACAAGCGCATGCTCCAAGCCGCCCACCAGCAGCTTCCCGGCGGCAAGATCGTGCTGGTCTGGGACAACCTCGGCATCCACCACTCCAAGGCGATGCGCGCGTTCATCGATGCCCACGCCGACTGGCTCACGGTGTTCTACCTGCCAGCCTACGCCCCCGAGTTGAACCCGGCCGAGACGGTGTGGTCGCTGCTGAAACGCTCCATGGTCAACTTCCTGGCCACCGACCTGGACGACCTCGCCGGCATGATCAAGCACCGGCTCAAGGTCATCCAGCACCACCCCGGCGTGATCGACGGCTGCCTCGCCCCCACAGGCCTCACCCTCACCACCGCCATCACCAATTAACTCTGGTTAGGTAGATCGTCGGCGTTCGGTGGTTGATATGGCCCGGCTGCGGAATCAAGGCGCGACCGGGCTTGGACAAGCCTGGGTCGTCCAGGCTTGCTCAGATGAAGCCGTTCACTGTGCAGGAGACGAGGCGCGCGGTAGTGCTTGCTTCGCGGTTGGAGTGGGCGAGTACGTGGGCGTGGCGATACGAAATGATCGCGTTCACGCTGGCGACCGTGACGACAGCGAGCGCTGTTTTGATCTGTGGGAGCCGGTCAACCATAGCCAGCTTCCTTTGCCGCTCCAAGACGCACGAGTCGGTCTCGTCATGGGTAATGACCACTTCGGCAAGCGTCAGGGCCGTGAGCGCGGCGTTGCGGTCGAGTGGATGCGACCACTCGTGACGTGGCATCCGCAGTCTGAGTGGGTGCCGCTGGCGATGGTCTCGCCGTCCAGGACGACGGTCATTGTGGTTTCGGTGATTTGAGGGGACATGGGTCGCCTCCTCGCTGCCTGGGGAGCCACGGGAGCCAGAGCGGGGAGCCAACGAGGCTCAACTTGCTCTGACTCGCCGCGACTCCCTTAGGACGTTCTTGCTGGTGAGAGGCTCTTTCGGCGACTTCCTCAGACTGCGTCCGATCTCCGCAGAGGGTGCGTGGCTTATCCCGGCGTAACGCGTTCCGGTTACGCCGGCGTTATGCGGCGTCCCGCATGCTGTGGTCGCGCGGCCGCCGGAGGCGCCGGGACCGCGCGAACGCCGAAGGAGGCGGACCCTTGCGGATACTGGTCGCCGAGGACGAGCCGATGCTCGCCGAGTCCCTCGCGGAGGGCCTGCGGGCCGAGGCGCTGGCGGTGGACGTCGTCCACGACGGGGAGGCGGCGCTGGAGCGGCTCGGCGTCAACGACTACGACGTCCTCGTCCTGGACCGCGACCTGCCGGTCGTGCACGGCGACGACGTCTGCCGCGCCGTCGCCGAGGCCGGCGCGCTGGTCCGGGTGCTGATGCTGACCGCGTCCGCGACCGTCCCGGCGCGGGTGGAGGGACTGCGCATCGGCGCCAACGACTACCTCACCAAGCCGTTCGCGTTCGAGGAGCTGGTGGCGCGGATCCTCGCGCTCGGCCGCCGCGCGCGCCCGGCGGTACCGCCCGCGCTGGAGCGCGCGGGCGTCCGGGTGGACCCGGCGCGCCTGGAGTCGTCCGGGACGGCCGGTACGTGCGCCTGGCGCGCAAGGAGTTCGGGCTGCTGGCGGAGCTGCTGCGCGCGGACGGGACGGTCGTGTCCGCCGAGCGGCTGCTGGAGAAGGTCTGGGACGAGCACGCCGACCCGTTCACCAACACGGTGCGGGTCACGCTGATGAAGCTGCGGCGCAAGCTCGGCGACCCGCCGGTCATCGAGACCGTTCCGGGAGCGGGGTACCGGATGCCGTGACCCGGCGACGCCGACTGCGGCTCACGATCCGGATGCGGTTGACGCTGCTCTACACGGGCCTGCTGCTGTGCATGGGCGTCGCGCTGCTGGGCCTGACGTACCTGCTGGTGCAGAACAGCCTGCGGCAGGAGCAGAACGAGCCGCTCACGATCGAACGGTCCGTCCCGTCGGCGCCGCCCGGTGGGCGGGTGGACTCGGCGCGGTCCGGCGCCGAGATGTCGTCCGAGCGGGTTCAGGGGGCGCTGACCGAGGCCCGCTCGACCTACCGGCGGGAAACGCTCGGCACGCTGCTCACCCAGGGCGCCATCGCGCTCGGCGCCGTGGGGGCGGCCGGGCTCGGCCTGGGCTGGCTGCTCGCCGACCGGGCACTGCGACCGGTTCACGCGATCACCGAGACGGCGCGGCGGGTGGCACGGGGCCACGACCTGACCGAGCGGATCGGCTACGCCGGGCCGCGCGACGACGTCAAGGAGTTGGCCGACACCTTCGACACCATGCTCGGCAGGCTGGCGCACGCGTTCGACGGGCAGCGGCGCTTCGTGGCCGACGCCTCGCACGAGCTGCGCACACCGCTGGCCATCAACCGGACGCTGGTGGACGTGGCCCTGCGGCGGCCCGACGCCGGCGAGGACGTCAAGCGGCTCGGCGAGGCGCTGCTGACCGTCAACCACCGGCACGAGCGGCTCATCGACGGGCTGCTCACCCTCGCCGACGGGGAGAACGCCGTCGCGGACGTGCGCCCGCTGGACCTCGCGGACGTCGCCGCGCACGTCCTCGACCAGGCCGCCGCCGAGGCCGGAGCCCGGGAGCTGAGCACGGACCGGGAGCTGCGCCCGGCCCCCGCCGAGGGCGATCCCGTGCTCGTCGAGCGGCTCGTGCAGAACCTCGTCGAGAACGCGATCCGGCACAACCGCGACGGCGGGGAACTCCGGGTCCGGACGGGCGCCCGCGACGGGTGCGCGGAATTGACCGTGGCCAACACCGGCCCGGTGGTACCCGCCTACGAGATCGCGACGATCTTCGAGCCGTTCCGCCGGCTCGGCAACCACCGGGTGGGCTCCGACCGCGGCTCGGGGCTGGGGCTGTCGATCGTCCGTGCCATCGCGACCGCCCACGGCGGCTCGGTCGCCGCCAAGCCGCGGCCGGGCGGCGGCCTGACCGTCCGCGTCCGGTTGCCCCGCGCGGGAGACGGCCAAATATGAAACATTTTTTCGTAATGGCCGAAATGATCTGATCTGTGCCATGTTGATCGCGTCCAGAACACCGATCTTGGCCCGCCCCCCGCCGCGCGACTCCCCGCGCCCGTGCGCCGGTTCGCGTCGGGCCGTGAGGAGGACGCGTGACCCATCGCTCCCGAACCATCGCCCTCGGCTCGGCGCTCGCACTGGCCGCCGCCGCGGCGGTCGTCCACGCGCCGGCCGCGCACGCGGCGCCCCTGGACAAGGCGAACTTCCAGCTGCGGGTCGACCCCGAGAACTCCGCGTACCTGAAGGGGAACGTCGCGGAACTGGACGGCGAGCTGCCCAACGTCGGTGTCGCGAGCATCATGGCCGACGCCAACCGCCAGGGGGTCGTCCGCAACGGCGCTCCCTGCGACTCCGGGGCCGTCTCCGATCCCGACCGGCCCTCCGGCAAGCCCGCGGTCTCGGTCGTCCAGAGCTTCTGCTGGCAGGACGACGCCTCCGGAGAGGACGACCGCAACACCACGCAGTGGTTCCCCCAGGGCGTCACCACGGTCGCCGACGCCCAGGCCGACCAGCGTTGGGGCGAGCAGAACCGGCCGGTCCTCGCCGCCTGGTACCACAAGGCCGACTCGACCGGGAACTCCCAGAAGGGCACCCGCGTCTCGTTCATCGACCCCGGCACCGGCGCGTACCGGCACGTCCTGCTCGCCCACCCGTACGAGAACGGCTCGGGCAACGCCAGCTACACGAGCCTCCGCGGCGACCAGTCCGCGGGCCAGGGCCACTCGCTGCACGCGGGCGGCATGGTCTGGTACGGCAACTTCCTGTACGTACCCGACACGAACCGGGGCTTCCGCGTGTTCGACATGCGGCACATCTACGACCTGAAGGCCGCCGGCGACAAGGGGAACGTCACCGACCAGAACCGGGTCGGCCGCCACGACGGCGTCTTCTACGGCTACGGCTACCGGTACGTGATGCCGGAGGTCACGCAGTGGCGGGCGGTCAGGGACCAGTCGGGGACGTGCACCGACGGCGCCGCGGGCGGCAAGTTCTCCTACGCGTCCCTCGACCGCAGCGGCCTGGACCACATGCTCGCCGGCGAGTACTGCAACGGGAAGTACGGACGCGTCGCCGCTTGGGAGATCGCGGACGCGACGAACGGCTCCGAGCAGCGGGAGAGCGGCACCTGGAACGCCACCGCCGTGCACCGCCTGCCGGTGACGAACGTCCAGGGCGCGACCCGGTTCGACGGCCGCTGGTACCTGAGCGAGAGCCACGGCAAGCCCGAGGCGGGCGAGGACGACGAGAGCGAGCTGCACACCACCGAGCCGGCGACGTCCGGCACCGGGAAGCTGGAGGTCGCCCGGACCCAGCCCGCGGCGATCGGTATCCAGTCGCTCTCGCACTGGCCCGAGGGAACCGGCACCGACCAGAACCTCGGGGTCATCTGGTCGCAGTCGGAACACCCGAACGAGCGGATGGTGTACGCCACGCGCCCCCGGTGACGGGGTTCGAGTGACCCGCACGGGGTGACCGACACGGACCGACGGACACGGGGTGACCGACACGGGCCGACGGAGGCGACCGGGGCCGCGCGGAGGGCGCACGGCCCCGGTCGCTCGCTGCACGTCCGGCCCGGCGCTCGCCTCCGGACCGTGGCGCTCGTCCTGGACGCGCCGCGGCCCGCGGCAGCATGATCGCCGGGGCGGACAGAACGCAGACGGAACGAGGAGATCGCCATGAGCGAAGAAGCCGTGACCACGCGGACCGGGGACGGGATCGCGACGATCACCCTGAACCGGCCGGCGGCCCGCAACGCCATCACCCTGGACATGCTGCGGCGACTGCGGGACGCCATGACGGCGGCCGACGCCGACCCGGCCGTCGGCGCGATCGTCCTCACCGGCGCGGATCCCGCCTTCTGCGCGGGGCTCGACCTCAAGGAACTGGGCGGTTCCGGGCCCCGGATCAAGCTGAGCGGCGGAGAGCGGGCCGAAGACGAGCCCTGCGGTGCCGCGCACTGCCCGTGGCGGCCGACCGGCAAGCCGGTCGTCGGCGCCGTGAACGGCCCGGCGATCACCGGCGGGCTGGAGTTCGCGCTGCACTGCGACATCCTGCTCGCCTCCGAGCGTGCGGTCTTCGCCGACACCCATGCCCGGGTGGGCGTGATGCCCGGCTGGGGCCTGTCGGTGCTGCTGCCGCGCGCGGTCGGTCGCGGCATGGCGCGGCGGATGAGCCTGACGGGCGAGTTCGTCGACGCCCGGACGGCCCTGCGCTTCGGGCTCGTCACCGAGGTCACCGCGCACGAGCGGCTGCCCGGCCGCGCCCGCGAGGTGGCGGCCGCGATCGCCGCGAACGACCCGGAGGCCGTCACGGCCCTGCTGGCCTCCTACCGCGCGATCGAGCTGGAGGAGACCGCGGGCGGCCTGGCGCGGGAGGCCGCGACCACCCGCGAATGGACCGCGGCGGGCGTCGACCGGGCGGCGGGCGCGTCCCGGCGCAGGGAGGAGGTCGTGCGCGCCGGCCGCCGCGGCCTCGACACGGGCGCGGACGGAAACCGGGCCTGAGCACACGACGCGGACATCACGTCCGTCGCCGCTCGGTGAACCGGCGAGATCTCGAACGCGAGCCGCGCCGCCTCGGCCGACCTCACGTCCGGGGCGCCGGGCTGGGCGTGTGCAGGCGCACGATCGTCCCGTCCGATCCCGGGCGGACGTCGAGGTGGTCGCAGATCTGTCGGGCGAGCCAGAAGCCGTCGCCCGGCGTGGGGTCGAGCGTCGGCGGGTGCAGGCCGATGAACGGGTCGAGGGGCACCGGCAGCCGCACGTCGCACACCACTTCGCCGGGCTGCGCCCACAGCGCCACCGCCGGGTGCCCGGACCCGCCCGCGGCCCCGCCGACGATCTCCCCCACCGCCGCCGAGAAGATCATCATGCGCTCGCCGAGGAGTCCCAGGGCGGCCGTCTCCAGCACGATCGCGTGCCGCATCCGCCCGAGGTCGCCGCGGAACTCCAGCGTCACCGCGTCGCGGGGCGGGGACGGCAGCGGGGCGGCGCGCCGCCGGACGAACGCGACCGGCTGGACGTACCCCCCGCTCGGGCGCACGTCGGTGCCGTGGACCAGCTGCGGATGCGTGCACCGCACGTTCGCGACGATCGGAGCCGGCATGGTGCGGGAGTCGTACGGGCAGATCATGTGGATGCCGGTGCCGCCGAGCACGGTGTTGAGCGCGGACTCCATGCACTCCCACGCCTCTACCTGCCGCGGCGTGTGCCCCGCCCACACCGGCTCGGCCAGGATCCGGACGCGCTCGTCGCGGGGATGCCGGTGCCGGTACGCGGTGAAAGCCGCGACCCGCTGCTGGGGCCGGCGGCCGAACGCGCCCGTCTCGCCGAAGTCGACCCGGTGCGCCCGCCGCCCCAGGGCCGCCCGCACCGACCCGATGTTGGCCACGGTCGTGGCGACGAGCACCGGTTCGTCACGCTCCAGCCCCTCGGTGATGAACGGCACCGCCATCCGCAGGAACTCGTCCTCGCCCCCGTAGACGCACCCCTGGTGGACGAAGGCGGAGCGGTCCATCCCGTCCCCCTCCCCCATGACGGCGGGCGGGCGCCCGCCTCCGCCCGTCCTCTCGCGGTCATCGCCACTCCAAGGATCCATCCGGTCACGTTCAGTATCAAGCGGAACGCCGACATCCGCGGCCGGGAGAGCTGAAATCGCCGCCTCCCCGCACTACGCTCGCGTCAATGACCAGTGCCGAACTGCTCACCGATGCCTTCGACCGGATCCGCGAGGAGGTGCACGCCGCGGCCGCCGGTCTCCCGGCGGACCTGCTGGCGTTCCGCGCCGATCCGGACGCGAACTCGATCGCCTGGCTGCTGTGGCACCTGACCCGCGTTCAGGACGACCACGTCGCCGACGTCGCGGGCACCCCCCAGCGCTGGACGTCCGACGGCTGGGCCGAGCGCTTCGCGCTCCCCCTCGACCCGTCCGACACCGGCTTCGGCCACGATCGCGACGACGTCGCGGCCGTCCGCGTGGACTCCGCGGACCTGCTGACCGGCTACCACGATTCCGTCCACGCGATGGCCGTCGGCTACGTCGGGGGCATCACCGACGCCGACCTGCCCGCCGTCGTCGACAACGCCTGGGACCCGCCGGTCACCCTCGGCGTCCGCCTCGTCAGCGTCATCTCCGACTGCCTCCAGCACACCGGCCAGGCGGCGTTCGTCCGCGGCCTCGCCGAGCGCGCGTGACCGGCCGCAATTGAATGCAATTCACACCCGGTATAACCCTACGCCCGGATTGTTGAGATTTCCCGATACGGCCATCGACTCCGGCTCGGCAATGCGCAGAAGACAGGAAGAACGGGCGGCCTGGAAGCCCATGCCGCCCGCCCGTCATACCCTCCGGGACCGTCACATGATGACGACCTGCGACAAGCTGTCGTAGATCGAGATCACGGCGGTCATGAAGATCGGTGCCGCGGCACCGGCCATGAGCATGTACTTCATGTACATGGACTCCTTATGTGTCAAGACACCTTGATGCGGACGGCCGACGTACCGGCCGCCGTTAAGCCCGAAAGGCTAGTACCGGCCACACGCGGCGTGTCGGGGATTTCTGGACTTTGCTTGAAAAGTCGGTCCCGAACTCCTTCGATTTGGACTTATCGCCCATTTCTGCCCCGGCGTCGCGGGCGGCCGACGCCCGCCGGGACCGCCACCGTCCACTGCTCCGCCGTCTCACCGGCCCGACGGCGCCGTCAGTCTGGAGCTTGAGCCTGCTCGCGGTTTCACCCGGCGATGTTCCATCCGGACATGCCCGTCGTTGAATCCCCCTCCGCGGCGCGCGATCGGGCGCCAGTGGGCGGGGTAGCACCCGCAGACCAGACCGTCACCTCGCCCGAGCACTCGACCCACGCCGTCGACATCGCCACCACTGCGACGCGAAGCCGGGTGCCCGGCGCGAAGCCGGGTGCCCGGGGCGGAGCGGTGCTCGCGGGTCAGGCCGCCGTCGCGCCGCGCACGGACCGGGTCAGGCTTCGGAGGCGTCGTCCAGGTTCAGGCGGGCGCGGAGGTCGGCGGCCTCGGGAACGCCGAGGTGCTCGTAGAGGTCGAGGGCGCGGCGGCGATGCGGGGCGGCGGCGGCCGGGCCGCGGGTCCGGGCCATGACCTCAGCGACGCCCTCGAGGGCGCGGGCCTCCTGGTGGGCGGCGGCCATCGAGCGGGCGAGGCCCAGCGACTCCTCGTACTCCGCGAGCGCGAGGGCGTAGCGCCCGGCGCGCAGGTGCACGTCGCCCATGCCGCACAGTGCGATGGCCTGCTCGAAGCGGTCGGCCAGCGTCCGGGCGAGCGCCAGCGCGGTCTGGTGGTGGATGAGCGCCTCGCCCTCGCGGCCGAGGTCGGCGAAGCAGGCGCCGATCTGGTTGAGCGAGTCGCACTCGCCGCGGCGGTCACCGATCTCCCGGTAGATGGCCATCGCCTCCCGGTAGCGGTCGATGGCCTCCGCGGCGTGCCCGGTGCCGCGCCGGCAGTTCGCGACGTTGTTCGTCCAGGCGGCCAGATGCTGGCGGGACATCTCCCCGAACTCGGCGGCGCGCAGGAAGTGGGCGAGCGCCGTCCCGGGATCGCCCAGGTGGAGTTCGACCTCGCCGATGTTGTTGAGCGTGATGCGGCGGCCGCGATCGTCCGCCGCACGCTCGTAGATCGCGAGCGCGTCGCGCATGCGGTCGAGCGCCTCGGGGTAACGGCCGAGATGCCACATGATGATGCCGAGATGGTTGAGCACGTCCGCCAGGCCCAGCGGATGGTCGAGGGCACGGAGTTCGGCCAGCGCCTGTTCGAAGTAGCCGGCGGCGACGTCGAACTCGGAGCGGTGCCAGTGGACCAGGCCGATCTGGTCGAGGAAACCGGCGACGGCGGGCCGGTCACCGCGCGAGCGCGCCAGCTCCAGTCCCTCGGCGGCGCTGTCCAGCGCGTGCCCGTTCTCGCCGGACCGCCAGGCGACCTTGGCGACGTCGGCGAGGGCCCGTGCGAGCGCGGCGTCGTCCCCCAGGACGCGCCAGGCGGCGACGGCGGTGTCGTGCAGGCGGACGGCGTCGGCCCACCTTCCGGTCGATTCCAGATGCTCGCCCAGAACGGCCGCCAGGCGGGCGGCGTGCCGGGGACGCCCGTTGCCGGCGGCGTGCCGCGCGATGCGCAGGAGGTCGCCGGTCGCCTCGCCGAGCCGGCGGCGCGCCTCCTCCCGGGCCCGCGGTGAGACGGCGTCCGCCGGCAGGGCCCCGGGGCCGGCGAGGCGGGCGTCGTGGGCGGCGCGGGCCACGCGATGGTCGAGGAGCCGGTCGAGCGCGGCGTCCCGGACGGTCCGGTCGTCCCGCCGGGCCAGGTCCTCGGCGTACTCCCGGACGAGGTCGTGGAACCGGTAGCGCCCCCGGCGGGGTTCGCTGATCAGATGGTGGTCCTGCAGGGTGTCGACGGCGGCCTCGGCGGCCGCGCGGCCGACACCCAGCAGGACGGCGGCGTCCTCGGCGGGAACGTCGGCGCCCGGGTGCAGCGAGAGCAGCCGGAACGCCTCGCGGTCCGGTTCGGGCAGGCCCTCGTAGGAGAGCCGGAACGCGGCGGTCAGGTCCCGGTCCTCGGCGCGGATCTCGACGAGCCTGCCGCGTCCCTCGGTGAGCCGGGCGGCGAGGTCGGCGGCCGTCCAGCTGGGGCGGTGCAGCAGGCGGCCGGCGGCGAGCTGGACGGCGAGCGGCAGCTGCCCGCAGAGCCGGACGACGTCGGCGGCGCCGGGGTCGCCGGGCGCGACGCGGTCGCCGGAGGCCCGGGCGAGCAGGCGGGCCGCGTCGTCCGGGTCGGGGACGCCGAGGCTCAGGTGACGGGTCCCCTCGAGGCCGGCGAGCCGGCGCCGGCTCGTGACGATCACGAGGCAGCCGGGCGCACCGGGCAGGAGCGGGCGGATCTGGCCGCTGTCGAGCGCGTCGTCGAGCAGGAGCAGCGCACGGCGTCCGTTCATCCGGTTGCGCCACAGGGTCGCGAGCACTTCCGGCGGCCGCGTCCGCAGCGGTTCGTCGTCGGACGGCCCGGGCATGGGCTCCGCTCCGGTCATGAGGAGCAGGCGCTCGAGCGCGGCCGCGGGCGTGAGGGGTGCGCGGTCGGAGTCGTACGCGTGCAGCGCGAGGTAGAGGCGCCCGTCGGGGTACCGGTCCGCGAGCCGGTGGGCGAGATGGACGGCCAGCACGGACTTGCCCACGCCCGGCATCCCGTCGATGGTGAGCACGGGAACGGTGCGGCCGTCGTGCTCGGCGAGGGCGGTGAGGCGGTCGAGTTCGGCGGACCGCCCGGTGAAGGTGTGCAGGTCGCGGGGAAGCGCGCTGGGCGGGTGCGCGGCGGCCGGGGGCGGGACGGGCGGTGCGAGCGCGGGGTCGCCGGCGAGGATGCCCCGGCGCAGCTCGTCCAGGGCGGGACCCGGCGCGGCGCCGACGTGCTCCCGCAATCGCCGCCGCAGCCGGTCGTGGGCCCGGATCGCGTCCCCCGAACGGCCGGACCGGTGCAGGGCGAGCATGACCAGTTCGATGGCGCGCTGGGAGCCGGGGAAGCGGGCGGCGAGGGCGTTCAGTTCGTCGACGACTTCCGCGTGGCGGCCGAGCCGCAGCTCGAGGTCGAGACGGTCGAGGAGGCCGTCGACCAGTTCGTCCCGGATCATCTGGCGGTGGAACTCGGCCCAGGAGCCGTCGACGTCCTCGAGCGGCGTGCCCCGCCACAGGGCGGCGGCGTCGCGGAGCAGGGCGATCGCCTGTTCCGGGTCACCGCTGTCGGCGATCGCGCGGGCCTGGCTCCGCAAGGCCAGGAAGCGGTGGTAGTCGATCTTCTCGGGATCGGCGGCGAGGGTGTAGGCGCCGGATTCCTGGTGGATCCCGACGTCGGCGCCGAGGCCCTGCAGACGGCCGCGGAGCCGGGCGATGTGCGTGTGGAGACGGTTCCGCGCGCCGTCGGGGGCGCCGTCCTCCCACAGGTGATCGATCAGGACCTGGGCGGTGACGGGACGTCCGGGGTTGAGCAGAAGCAGGGCGAGGGCGCCGCGTTCCTTGGCCCAGCCGGGAGGGTGGAGGTCACCGCCCGCCCACAGTCGCACCGGGCCGAGTATGCGGAATTCCATCCGCGCTCCCTCGAGAATCCCCCGATACTGGATCCGCGCCGACCTTGACAGTTGCGATCATTCCAGCGTCAAGTGCCTTTGGCCACAAGTAACCCCTGTGTCCCCTGGCCAGTATGGGCCGGGTTCCGAAAGCCGCCCGCAAGTGCCGCCGCAAGGGGTGCCGCAAGCTCGGCTCCCGACCATCGCAGTGGGGTCGCGACAACCGGCAGCCCGAAAAGGGCGAAGGGGGCACGAAAGCGATGTCAGGCAGCGAATGGCGGCGGGTGCCGATAGGGCTCGGTGCGGGACGGTGGGCGACGCGGGGCGCGTGCCGGACCGTGCTGCTGATCGTCCACACCATCACCTCGGGGCAGCGCCTGCTGGAGGCCGCGCGGCTCCTGGAGGGCGACCTGCGCGTGCAGGTCGTGTTCACGCAGGGACCCGACACCTTCGGCGCGGGGGTGCGGGAGTTCCTGTCCCGGCTGGGCGCCACGACCGTGTCGTGGGCGCAGGCCACCCAGACGCGCTTCGACCTCGCCATCGCGGCGAGCCACGGCGGCGTCCACGAGGTGCACGCGCCGCTGATCGTCATGCCGCACGGCGTGGGATTCAACAAGCTGGTGGTACGCGGCGCGGGACGCGCGGCGGGCGCCCCGAAGGTCTACGGGCTCGACCCGCAGCGGCTCGTCCACGACGGCGCGCTCGTCCCCTCGACGATCACGCTGCCGCACCGCGACGACCGGGCGGCGCTGGCGCGCAGCTGCCCGGAGGCGCTGCCGGCGGCGGCCGTCGTCGGCGACCCGTCCTACGACACGCTGGTCGCCAGCCGGGACCGGCGCTCGTCCTACCAGGTCGCGCTGGGGGCCGGGAACGGGCGCAGGCTGGTCGTGGTGGCGTCCACGTGGGGGCCGGGCTCGCTGCTCGGCCGGCGGCCGGAACTGTGGTCGCGGCTCACGGAGGAACTGCCGGGCGAGGAGTTCCAGGTGGTGACGCTGCTGCACCCGAACGTCTGGGCGGAGCACGGGACGTGGCAGATCCGGGCGTGGCTGGCCGCGTCGCTGCGGCGCGGGCTGCGGCTCGTGCCGCCGGAGGCGGACTGGCGGGCGGTGCTGGCGGCGGCCGACTGGGTCGTCGGGGACCACGGGTCGGCGACCGTCTACGGGGCGGTGACGGGGGTTCCGGTGCTGCTCGGCGGGTTCCGCCGCGCGGACGTCAACCCCGACTCCCCGGCCGCGCGGCTGGGCGAGGACGCGCCGCGCCTCACCGCGCGGGGGTCGCTGCGCCGCCAGCTCGTGCAGGCCGCGGAGGGGTTCCGGCCGGAGCAGCTGCGGCGCGTCGCCGAGCGCATCACCTCCGAGCCGGGACGGTCCGCGCGCAACACGCGGCGGGTGATGTACCGGCTCCTGCGGCTGCCGCAGCCCGACACCGTGCCGGTGGTCCCGCCGGCCGAACCGCCGTTCCTGCTGAAGTGAGGACGACCGTCGTGCACGAGGACTTCGTGATCACCCGGCTGTGCCGGCTGGGACGGGTGCTGGGGCTGGCCCGGGAGCCGCGCCCCGGCGGGACGCCCGCCGTCCTGGTCATCCCGCGCGGCGGGCGGCTGCGCGCGCCGCGGCTGGTCCTGTTCGGCGGCCCGGGGGCGCCCGCGCCCCACGTCCCGGGGAGCCCGGCGGCGGCCGACGCGCACACCGTCGCACACCTGGACGCGCCCGCCGCCGCGGCCCGCCGGGAGAGCGCCGACGTGCTGGTGGGCCGGGCGCTGCGCCCGCCGTTCGGCACCGGACGGCTGCGCCGCGTGCTGGAGCGCTATCCCGGATGCGGGGTCGCGGTCGCCGCCGGGCGGGGCGGTCCGGCGGCGGCGCTGCGCGGCGGCGGGACGGTGCGCGCCTGCGGGAGCGCGGCCTCATGGCCCTGCGCGGAGGGGCCCGTCGGGGCGGGGCCCTTCGGTTCGTTGCTGTTCGCCTGGACGTCCGCGGGCCTCACGGTCGCGGACCTGGCGGGCGCCGTGGTCATCGCGGGCACGCTGGGCGCGTCCGACCGGGGCCGGCCCGGTCCCCTGCACGTCTCCGGGCGGATCTCGGTCGTCCCGGCCGGCGGGGCGCGGCGGAGGGCCGCCTCGTGACCGCGCGGATCACGGTGGCGGGCGTGACGAGCCTGTACGTGTCGGCCGCGGTCGACGGGTTCCCGCTGGAGTACGCGCCGTCGTCCCGTCCCGGATGGATGGAGCTGGGCGTCTCCGGCGCGGCGGGGCACATCGCCCGGGTCCAGCGGGGGCTCGGCGACGACGTGCGGCTGTGCTCCCCGGTAGGGCGGGACGGGGCGGGGCTGCTCATCCGCCGCGAGCTGGCCCGGGCCGGGCTGCTGGGCGCGGGGATCGTCCCCGCCGCGGCGTCCTCGATGGGGGTCGTGCTCGTCGACCGGGACGGGCGGCGGATGGGACTGCCGCACCTGCGTCCGGCCGACGTGTCCGGCTACCCGTTCGAGGTGCTCCGGGAGCAGGCGCGGGGCGCCGACCTGCTGGTGCTCACCAACGCCCGGTTCGTCCGGCCCCTCGTGCCGGACGCCGCCGGGCTGGGCGTCCCGATCGCGGTGGACGTGCACCGCATCGCCGATCCGGACGACGCCTACGACCGTCCGTGGCTCGAGCACGCGGAGATCGTGTTCTGCAGCCACGAACGCGTCGGCGATCCGCGCGCCTGGGTGGCCGCCCTGCTCGCCCGCCGCCCGCGGTGCCGGATGGTGGGCGTGGGCATGGGGGCGCGCGGCGCGCTGCTCGGGCTGCGCGGCGGGGCCCTGGTCACGGTGGACGCGGTGGCGCCGCGCCCGCCCGTCAACACCTCGGGTGCCGGGGATTCGCTGTTCGCGACGTTCCTGCACGTGCTGCTGCGGACGGGCGACCCGGTGGAGGCGCTGCGGTGCGGCGTGGTGCACGCCGGCTGGAAGATCGGGCACCGGGTGCCGGCGGGCGTGTCGCTCGCCGCGGCGGACCTGGCGGCGCTGCGCCGCTCGCTGCGGCCGCGGGCCGCGCTGGGCCGCTGGGACCGCTGACCCCGCTCAGGTGCCGCGCAGTCCGGCGATCAGCCGGTCGAGGACCCTGGTCGGCGCCCCCGCGGCGGCCAGGGTCGCGCGGGCCTCCTCGTAGCGGTGCAGCGCCGTCGCGTCCCGGCCGTCCCGCGCCGCCAGGTCGCCGAGGGCGCGCAGCGCGCCGGCCACCCCGGCAGCCGAGCCGAGTTCCCGCATCGCGGCGAGCCCAGCCGTCACCTGCTCCTCCGCGTCCGGGGCGCCCGCCCGGGCGCGGCCGAGGAGGACGAGCGCGCGGGCCCGGTTGTACGGGTCGTCCCCTCCTTCCAGGAGCGCCCGCGCCTCGGTGAGCAGCGCGGCGGCCTCGTCGCGGGCCGCCGGGTCGCGGTGCCCGTCCTCCAGGAGCGCGGCGCCGAGGTCGCACAGGCAGAGCGCGGTCTTGCGGTCGTCGCCGCCGTCCCGGTGGACGCCGAGCGCGGTGCGGAAGTGGCGCCGGGCCGCCGCGGCGTCACCGCGGTCCAGTTCGAGCAGCCCGAGACGCCGCTCGGACCCGGCCGTCCGGGGCCGGTCCCCCAGTTCGCGCCAGATGTCGCGGGCGGCGAGGAAGTCCTCGGCGGCCCGGTCGGGACGGTCCCGGTCGCGCCACGCCAGCCCGGTGCGGTTCAGCATCTTGGCCTCGGCGGCGCGGTCCCCGGCGGACCGGGCCGCCGCCAGGCCGACCAGGTCGAGGTCGAGGCGCAGGTCGCGGTGGCCGCGGTGCAGGAAGAGCGGCCATGCGGCGTCCACGATGAGGAGCGCCTCCTCGTGGTGGCCGGCTTCCTGCGCGCGCGCCGCGACTGCCGACAGGTTCACGCTCTCCGAGTCCAGCCAGTCGAGCGCCTCACGGGCGGAGGGGAACGACGGCGGCGCCGGGACGCCCGGCGCCTCCGGCGGCTCCGGCAGCCGCCGGTAGGGGGCGGCCGCGGCGTTCGCGGCCAGCGCCGCCGCGGCCGTCCACCGCACGAGCCGGAGCAGCGCGGCGGCGCGCTCGGACGGCGGGTCCTGCGCGTCCGCCAGCTCCAGGGCGTGCAGCCGGGTCAGTTCGTGGAGGCGGTAGCGGGCGCCGGGCGCGTCGGCGACCAGGTTCGCGTCGGCGAGCGCCTCCAGCGTCTCCCCCGCCTCGGCGGCCGGGCCGCCGGTCAGCGCCGCGCACGCCGCGCTGCCGTAGGTGTGGCCCGGATGCACGGCGAGCAGCCGGTACAGGCGCCGTGCGGGCGCGGGCAGGTTCCGGTACGAGAGCTCCAGCGCCGCCCGCACCGTCATGTCGTCCTCCGCGTCCCGCGCCGTCAGCGCCGCCAGCCTGCGGGTCTCTTCGGTGAGCGCGCCGACCAGCTCGGCCAGCGGCCAGCCCGGCCGCGCCGCGAGCCGGGCCCCGGCGACGCTCAACGCGAGCGGCGACCGCCCGCACAGCTCGACCAGCCGGGCCGCCATGTCGCGTTCCGCCGCGATCCGGTCGCGGCCGAGCATGCGGTCCAGCAGTTCCACCGCCGCGTCCGTCTCGAGCGGGCGCAGCAGGACGGCGCGCGCCCCGCGCGCCAGCAGCGCGGCGAGCCGCCAGCGGCTGGTGACGACCGCGACACCGTCGGCCGAGGCCGGCAGCAGCGGCGTCACCTGGGCCGCCGAATAGGCGTCGTCGAGCACGACGAGCATCCGGCGTCCGGCCGTCAGCGACCGGTACAGCGCGGTGCGGGCCGCGAGGCCGGACGGGATCGCGGCGGGCGCGACGCCGAGACCGGCGAGGAATCCGGCGAGGACGTCGCCGGGGCTCGCGTGCTCGACGGCGGCGTGGGCCCGCAGGTCGGCGTACAGCTGGCCGTCGGGGAAGGCCTCGAGCCGCCGGTGCGCCCAGTGCAGCGCGGTCGCGGTCTTGCCGACGCCGGCCGGTCCGGTGACGAGCGCCACGCCGGGCGGGGCGGCGCCCGCGCCGTCCAGTTCGTCGATCGCCTCCGTGCGGTCGACCAGGAGCCCTGGGCCGGGAAGCTGCCGCGGCGGTTCCGCGGGGACGCCCGGCGGCGGGGCGTGCACGTGGACGCCGCCCCGGACGTCGCGCGCCTGGATGACCCAGCCGGAGGCGCCGCCGTCCAGCCGGTTGAGGTGCCCGCCGCACCCGGAATCCGTATTCATTTCCCTACATCGCGTTATTCGTCTTTCGTTGCAAGCTCGCCTTGACCATACGTTGAAGGATCGTTCAGTCAAGATGGCGCCGGACACAAGGCGTTTCGCGACCAATTGATCGTGACGGATATGTCAGGCACGACAGAAAAGACGGCGCTCAGGGGCGCGGAGCGCGTTCTCGCTCGTGCGCGGCCGGCCGTTCCGCCGGCACGCGCGCGACCGGTGGGCGCGTGGGGCCGGACGGCCGGAGACCGGCCAGGAGCGCCGTCCACCGGGCCGCGACGCGGGCCGGGTCGTAGGCGCGGGCGGAGCGGCGGGCCTCCTCGCCCAGCCGGTCGCGGAGCGCGGAGTCGGCGACGAGGTCGCGGAGGGCGGCCGTGAGGGCCGCGCCGTCGTCGACGGGGACCAGCAGCCCGTCACGTCCGTGGTCGATCATCTCGCGGGGGCCGTACGGGCAGTCCGTGGAGACGACCGCGAGGCCCTTGGCCATGGCCTCGATGACGACCATCGGCATGCCCTCGCGGCGGGAGGTGAGGGCGTAGATCGCCGCGTCCTCCATCTCGGCGGGCAGCCGGGCGCTGGCGGGCCGGACCTCGACGCGGCCGGCCAGCCCGCGCTCGGCGACCAGGGCGTGCAGATCGGCGCGCCGCGCGCCCGCGCCGAAGATGCGCAGCGTCCAGTCGGGGAACTCGGCCGCGACCGGCTCGAAGGCCTCGATGAGCAGGTCGAAGCGCTTGTTCCGCACGAGCCGTCCCGCGGCCAGGACGACCTTCCCGGTGCGGCCGGACGGGCCGCCGGGCATGTCCGGGACCGCGTTCGGGATCTGGACGACGCGGACGGCCGAGCCCGCGAGGGCCCGCTCGTACTCGGTGCGCGCCGCCTCGGTGAGCGTCGTCAGGGCGTCCAGGCGCCGGTAGTCGCGCAGGATCTGGCGCCGCAGCGGGGGCTTGTAGGACCCGAGGCTCATGTGGTCCTGCCCGATGGTGACGACGCCGCGCGGGGCGAGCGCGGCGATGAGCAGGTTGAGCGACGGGCGGGTGGCGATCAGCACGTCGGGCGGCGCCGTCCGCAGAGTCCTGAGCAGCCGCAGGTCCGTCCAGAGGTTCATCCAGCGGAAGGACGCCTCTTCCTTCGGGACCAGCACGCTGGGCAGCCTGGACAGCGGCCGGGCGAGGCGCCGCCGGGGGACGGCGCGGTCGTCGGCGTAGGTGATCGCGACGCCGTCGGGGAGCGGGAAGAACGGCTTCGCGCGGCTCCGCGTGACGCTGACGATCTCGACGTCGTGGTCCCGGGCCAGCCTGCCGCTCAGGTTGAGCACGGTGCGGATGGTGCCGCCGGTGCCGTGCGCGTTCTGCAGGAGGATCCGCACCCGGAGCCGCTCGCCCCGCGGGGGCGGCCGCCGCCACAGCAGGGGGCGCGCGGCCCACAGCACCGTCCGGCGGAGTGCGCGGTGCGCTCCCCGCCGGACGCGGCGCCGCAGCGGCATCCGGCGGGCGCGCTCGTCCGCCGGGTTCTCGCTGGCCGGGTTCTCACTCACCGGGACCTCGTTCGCAGGCGGCGTGTCCCGGCATTGTTACCCGTCCCGGATCAGCCGAACATCACCCGGTCGTCACGGTGCGGTTCAGGGCGCTGCCCTTCACCCACTTGTCCCACGACATCTGGTAGTAGCTCCAGCCGTTGTTCCACTGCAGCTCGCGCTTGCTCCCGGTGGTGACGACCGGGTCGCCGCGGTAGGACCACTTGTAGAACCAGCGGGCATCCTTGGGCGGGGAGTTGATGCAGCCGTGGCTGACGTTCTGTTCGCCCTGCGCCCACACGGTGGAGGCCATCGAGTGGACGTACTCGCCGCTGCTGGAGATCCGCACGGCCCAGGGGATCACCTCGCGGTAGCCGCCGTTCGCCTTGTCCTTCGGATCGACGCCCATCCACTCCGACGTCATGATCGCCGGGTTCTCCTTGCCCATGGTCAGGTGGACGCCGCTGGTGGTGAGGTAGGTGTCGACGCCGTTGACCACGCGGCCGCCCTTCCCTCCGCTGATCGGCCAGGTGCGGACCTTCTTGCCGTTCTCGTAGGCGACGGCCTTGTGGCTCTTGGTGCTGACCTTGAGGATGTGGGAGTCGCCGATGCGGAACTCCCGGCCGGCGTCCTTGGTGCCGTAGGTGCCCTTGCCCGACTTCACTCCGGCGAGGTCGGCCTCGAAGGACACCTCCTGGTTCGGCTTCCAGTAGGTGTCGTTCTCGGTGCGGAAGATGACCTGCTTGTCGGTCACCCAGTACCAGGCGCCGGTGGCGGGCTTCGCCGACTTGACGCGCAGCGCCCGCTCGACGGCCTTCTTGTCGTCGACCTCGCGGTTGAAGGTCACGGTGATCGGCATGCCGACGCCGACCTTCTCGCCCTTGCGCGGGATGATGTCGGCGATCTCCAGCGTCCGCTCCGCCTTCGCGGTGGCGATGTCGGCGTTGACGGTCGTCGTCTTGCCCTCGGGGCTCACCGCGAGGGCCGACACCTGGAACCGGGTGCCCGGCTTCAGCGTGCGGGACTTCCAGCTCGTCTTGTCGGCGGACATCGTCCCGGCCTGGGTGATCGGCCCGTTCTTCCAGGAGAGCGTCACCTTCTGGAGGGTGCCGCCCGTCGTCTTGACCGTGACGCCCGCCTCCGGGAGGGCCTTGGTGTTGCCGTCCCCGGGGTCGATCGTCACCTGCGGCGCGGCCGCCTCGGCCTTCTCGCCGGCGACCCCGGCCTCCTTCTCGTCTCCCGAACAGCCGGCGGTGAGGAGGATCAGGACCCCCGTCACCGCCGCACCGGCCCGTACACGTGCGGACACGCGCTGCACCGCCACCTCCAGATACCCCGGCGTACCAGGGAGACATTAGCGACAAAAGTCGCTACCCACGTCTCTCCCGGGGGTGCTCGGCGGCCGTCGAGATCAAAGCGTTGCACGGCCGGGGCCTGCGGAGACCCGCACGTCCGCCGCGGCGGCCCGGCGGGTCCGGCCGCGGGTCAGTGGAGCGCGCTGCCTTCCTTCCACTCGGGGAACGACAGCTGCCAGTAGCCCCAGCCGTTGTCCGGCTCCAGCTGGCGGTCGCTGCCCGTCAGCTCCAGGACGTCGCCGCGCTGCATGATGTCGTAGTACCACTTGGCGTTCTTCGGGCTCAGGTTGAGGCAGCCGTGACTGACGTTGGCGCTTCCCTGAACACCCACGGTGGACGCCATGGCGTGCGTGTACTCACCACTGTTGGAGAACCGGACGCCGTGGTTCACGACCGTCTTGTAGTAGCCGGGGTCTCCGGGCTTGCGGCCCGGCGAGATCATCGTGACCGGGTTCTCCTTGCCCATGAGCAGGTGGATCCCGCTCGTGGTGGTGTACTCCCGGGTGGTGGCGTTGCCGGCGCTGAAGGGGATCCTGCGCAGCTTCTCACCGTCCCGGTACACCGTCATGTGGTGCTCGCTGATGTCGCCCTTGGTGATCTGCTCCGCGCCGACGGTGATGGTCGCCTCCTTGTCGGCCTCGCCGTAGACGCCGCCGCCCACGTTGACGCCCGCCAGGTCGGCATCGAAATTGATCTTCTGGTGGGGCTCCCAGTACGTCTTGGTGCGGTAGATGACCCGCTTGTCGTCCACCCAGCGCCACGCGCCCTCGACCGGCTTCTCCGGAGTCACCTCCAGGATCTTCTCAACGGCCGCCCTGTTCTCCACCGGAAGGTTGAAGCTCACGATGATCGGCGCGCCGACGCCGACCTCCTCGCCCTTCACGTTCGGGGTCACGTCGGTGATCTCGAGCGTCTGGGCGGGGGCGAGGGTCGAGAAGGCGCTGGTCGCCGTCTGGGACTCACCGTCGTTGGAGGCCACGGCGGTCACCGTGTACTTGGTGTCGGGCGCCATCGTCCGGTCCGATCGCCAGGTGGTGCGGTCGGCGGACAGCTTCCCGGTGATCTGCGCGCCCTCGCCTTGGACGGTGACCTTCTGCAGGGTCCCGTCGTCGACCTTCACCTCGATCGTCCCGTCCGGCTTGACCTTGGTGGTTCCGTTGGCCGGCGTGATCGTCACCGTGGTCTTCGACTCGTCGGACGCGAGCTCGCCCGCACCGGAGGTGTCGCCGCTGCAGCCCGCGGCGAGCATCACCACCGCGCCCGCGCCACCGGTCACCGCCAGGCCCAATCGCCTCTTGCCAGCCACAAACTCCCCCATTCACCAAGATCGGCCCAGTGTCCAACAAACCTATCTAAGCCAGGTAGACGAGCCTACACACGGGAAAGTTCGGGTCATCGGCGGGACAAAGCCGCGTCCCGCCGCCCGCACGGGGCGGCGGGACGTGATAAGTCCGCCGGTGTCAGGTCGCCGACATCAGGTGCTGTCGGCGAGCTTCCAGTTGATGTGGCGCAGCAGGCGCTTGAAGCCCCACACCGAGATGCCGACGCCGAGCGCGCCGAGCGCGGCGACGATGCTGGTCCGCAGCCACAGGTACGTGCCGATCGACTGGTTGAACAGCATCCAGACGCTGACGACCACGTTGGTGAGCAGCACCATCGACCACAGCAGCGAGATCCGCAGGAAGAACCTGTGGACCCTGCCGTGCTTCAGGAACGCGTCGGGGATCGGGGCCATGTCCCTGGCGAGCTTCATCGCCAGGGGCTTGCCCAGCGGGACCGACGCCAGGAACGACATGCTGACCAGCAGCGTGCCGAGGGTCGGCTGCAGGAAGTAGACCACCGCGCTGCCCGTCGCGGCGGACAGTCCCGCGCGGACCGTCACGCCGACCGCGGCCAGCAGGAGCAACCCCGACACGGGGTGGCCCCTCAGGTAGCGGAACGCGATGCCGCCGTACACCCACGCGACCGCGGCGACGAGCGCGCCGTTCAGCCCCAGCAGCGTGAGCGCGGCGTAGAACACCAGGACGGGCGCGATGACGCCCTCGAAGAAGCGCGGCAGCGCGTGCACGAGGAGGGCGCGGATCCGCGGCAGCTCGAAGACGTGGTGTCCATCGCCCTCGGTGTCCTGCGCGGCCGTGGCCCGGGCGCGGTCGCCGCGTCCCGCACGTCCTCCCGCGGCACGACCTCCCGCGGCATTTCCTCCCGCGGCACGTCCTGGTGCGGCACGGCCGCGCGCGGCGGTGCCGCGTCCGGTACGCCCTCGTTCGGTCGAAGCCGTTCCCCTTCGGCCGGTGCCGCCGGAGCGGGCGGGGCCGTCACGGCGGACGGTTCCGCGTGCGTGGTCGCCGGTCGTTCCATCGAGCGCTGCGCTCCCCGATCGGTGTGCAAAAACTCGGATGTCGTCACGATTCGCCCCACCGTACGTGATGATCCGCGCGAATCCGGCCGTTTCGAGGTCAAAGCTCGCGCGTGCCGTCCCGCACCGTGTCCCCCACAGACGTCGCCGCACACCCACGTGACCTCGGGCAACGTCTCCAACCACGCTCGTGCCGGGGGAAATTCCACGGCGGGCACGGGTCACGCTCCGGGCGGCGCCGGCTGAGCGTCACGGGCGGCGACGTAGATGGCACGAAGCGTCACCGCCACGGACGGTCGGCGCACGCCGGCGCTGCGCGTGACGGCGTACACCTCGCGCGCCAGGGTGCATTCGGGGATCCGGCGGACCGCGACGCCGCGGTCCCCCGCCGCGAGGGCCAGGGCGGGCACCGCGGTGACGCCGATGCCGCGGGCGACGAGGCTGAGGATCGTGTGCAACCCCTCGAACTCCCACGGGACGGGCCGGTGGCCCCCGACGGTGTCCAGCAGCCGCTCGAGGGCGTCGCGGGACGGTTCGCCGCTCGGCGCGGCCAGCCACGGCTCCTCGCGCAGCCGCTGCATGTCGACGGGCATTTCCGGGTCCGACAGCGGGTGGGAGGCGGGGACGACGAGCACGAGCGGGTCGCGGCGCAGGTGGAAGAACTCGAGCGTGGCGGGCGACTGGTGGGGGACGTTCCCCGTCCAGTCGTCGATCAGCGCGATGTCGACCTCGCCGTTGCGCACCTGCCGGATGCCGTCCACGGGCCGCGTCTGCCGCAGCACGAACGTCAGCCCGGCGTGCTCGCCGAGGCTGTGCGCGAGCGCGGGGGCGAACGCGACGGCGCCGGTCGGGAACGCGGTGACCACGACCCGTCCGGTGGGAGTGCCCGAGGCGGCGGACAGCTCCGCCTCGGCCGCCTCGACCAGGCTCAGGATCTCCTCGGCGCGCCCCGCCAGCCGCCGCCCGGCGTCGGTCAGCTCCGCGCTCCGGGCGGTGCGGTCCAGCAGCGGCACGTGCGCCTCGCGTTCGAGCGCGGCCAGCTGCTGGGAGACGGCCGAGGGGGTGTAGCCGAGGGCGGCGGCGGTCGCGGCGATGCTGCCGCGGCGGGCGAACTCGGCGAGGAGCCGGAGACGGCGCAGCTCAAGCATCACGACATCTTACGGTCAGCATCGAGGAGACTCGCTTGTACTGATGCTGTGCGCGGGGAAGTATGGCTGCGAGCCCATCTGGGTCACACACGGGGATCACTACTTCACCATCTGCTATTCCAGCATGCCCTCTGGAGGCGTTCATGCCTGCCCATAACCCGTCCGCATCCGCCGATGCGCCGGTGCCGGACACCTCCGCCGAAGCGGCGGAATCCGACACGCCGCTCGATACGGGCGTCCACGGCGCTCCCGTCACGGGCGCGTCCGGCGCGCCCGTGGTCGAGACGCCCGTGACCGGAACGCCCGCGGCCTGCCGTCCCGGCTCCGGCGGGGCCGGAGATGCGCGGCCCGTCCCGTTCGCGCCGCGTCCGGTGCCGCTGTCGGCCACGCTCGCGGTGAACGAGGCCCTCGCCCGCAAGCGCGGCGAGGGGGTCGAGGTGCTGCCGCTCGGCTTCGGCGAGGCCGGCGTCCCCATCCATCCGGCGCTGACGCGCGAGCTCGCCGCCGCCGCGGGCCGGGGCGCCTACGGCCCGGTCGCCGGGTCCGCGGAGCTGCGCGCCGCCGCCGCCGGATACTGGACGCGCCGCGGCGTGCCGACCGATCCGGACGCGGTGGTGTGCGGGCCGGGCAGCAAGCCGCTGCTGTACGCGCTGCTGGCATCGATCGGGGGCGACGTCGTCGTGCCCGCGCCGAGCTGGGTGTCCTACGCCGCGCAGGCGTCCCTGCTCGGCGGGGAGCCGCTGCGCGTCGCGACCGCGCCGGGCCAGGGCGGGGTGCCGAGCCCCGCGCTGCTCGCCGACGCGGTCGTCCGGGCGCGGGCGCGGGGACGCAGCGTCCGGGCGGTGATCGTCACGCTGCCGGACAACCCGACGGGGACGCTCGCCTCGGCGGAGACCGTCCGGCGCCTGTGCGCGGTCGCGCGGGACCTCGACCTCGTCATCGTCTCCGACGAGATCTACCGGGACCTGGTCCACGACCCCGCCCGGACGGTGCACTCCCCCGCCCGCCACGCGCCGGAGCGGACGGTCGTGACGAGCGCGCTGAGCAAGAGCCTCGGCGCGGGCGGGTGGCGGCTCGGCGTGGCGCGCCTGCCGGACGGCGCGTTCGGCCGGGCACTGCGCGACAGCCTGCTGGGAGTGGCGAGCGAGGTGTGGTCCAGCGCGCCCGCCCCGATGCAGCACGCCGCAGCGTACGCGTTCGCGGAGCCGCCCGAGGTGGTCGAGCACGTCGACCGGAGCCGCCGACTGCACGCCGCGATCAGCGCCGCCGTCGCCGACCGCTTCGCCGCCGCGGGGGCGCGGGTGCGGCGGCCCGAGGCGGCCTTCTACGTGTACCCCGACTTCGGGCCGCTGCGGGAGGTGCTGGGTGCGCGCCACGGCGTCCGGACGGCCGCGGACCTGACCGGGCTGCTGCTCGAGCGGTACGGCGTCGGCGTCCTGCCGGGCTGCGCGTTCGGCGACGATCCGGCCGCGCTGCGGATGCGGGTGGCGCCGAGCCTGCTGTACGGGCGGGACGACGAGGAGCGCCTGGCCGCGCTGGCGGCCCCGGACCCGGCGGCGCTGCCGTGGATCGCGGGCGCCCTCGACCGGCTCGGCGACGTGCTCGCCGACCTCGCGGCGACCGTGGGCGCGCCCGCGCTCGCCTGAACGCGGTGCGGCCCCGGCGAGGGCCGCCGCGGCCGGCGCGGGCCGCGGCGGCCCTCTCGCCGTTACAGGTACCGCTCCACGGAATTGCGGAGCGTAAGGGATCTGTCCCTTTCCGGGACGGTTGCAGGGGCGGAGGGAGTCGAACCCACTTTCCGCTGGTTTTGGAGACCAGCCGCCTAACCGGTGGCTCACCCCTTCGTGGCATTCATCACCTGATGCCATCAATGATCCTCATGTCCCCGCATGCGCGCAAAGGAGTTTCGGGCCCGGAACTCCGGGCGGCGCGGCCGCGCGGGCGCCCGAGGCGGCCGCGGGCGGATAACCGCATCATCCCCGACCGGCGCTGATAAGCGTGGTGTAAGGTCCAACGGCACACCGGGCGAACGCCGCGAAGCGGCCATGACGGGCCATGCACCGGACATGGGGCGTCCCGCCCGGCATTCTCGTGGTAAACCCATGACAGCGTGATGTCACATAGGTGCTGAAAGAAGGCGAGGGGGCCCGCCATGAGGCACGCACAGGACGGGGCTGCCGCGGCGATGAACGCCGCCTCCCGGATTCTCGTCGCCCGGGGGAAGAACGAACCCCAGGAGGTCGAGAACCCGGACGTCGCCTGGGGCCAGCGCGCGCGGGACGGGGTGTGGGTGCCGACCAAGGACGGCCAGCGGATCCACCTCGGCATCGACACCGCGGCGGCCGACACGCCCGCCCAGGTCCTGCGCCCCACCCTGCGGGTGTTCGTGGGCGTGGACGTCGACACCGACATCGTCGCGCAGACGACCGCGGGCGGGGTGCGGCTGCTGACGGTGATCCACGGTCCGGGCGCGCCGGCGGAGTTCCGGCTCCCGGTGTCCCTCGCCGACGGGCTCGCGCTCGAGTCGATGCCGTCCGGCGGCTACGACGTCGTCCACCTGCGTTACGGCGCGACCGTGGGCCGGCTCTACAACCCGTGGGCGAGCGACTCCATGTTCCGGCAGGTCAAGGCCGACTACGCGCTGGACGGACCAGTGGTCACCATGCGCGTCCAGCACGCCGACGCGTACTACCCCGTCGTCGTCGACCCCCACTACGCCCGCTGAGGCCCAGCCCCTCCCCTCCCTTGGTCCCAGGCGACGCGACTCGCGCATCACGGTCGGGTCGCGTCGGTGGTGCCGATCTCTTTCCGGCGACCGTTCCGGTGGGCCGGTGGCCGGTGCCGCAGAACGCCCCCGGATGATCGGGGCGTGGAACGTTCCCGCAGGACGCGGGCGGCGGCGGGCGGCCCGGGCGTCATAGGGTTGAGGCCGGGCCGCGTTCCGGCCCCCGCGGCGGCGCCCGGCGCAGCGACCGCCCGGTTCCCGGGAGACTGGAATCACCGTGATCTTCACTCATGACACCGAGCACGCGCTGGCCGTGGTCGTCGATCTGATCAACACCGGTGCCGCCGCGTCCGGCGCCGAGGAACTCGACGGGCTCGCGGGGCTGCGGGCGTTCGTGGAGCGCAACGCATTCAGCGATCTGGGCGAGATGGCCGGGGACGACGTCGCCGCGGTCCGGCTGCTGCGCGACCGGTTCCACGCCGTGTTCCTGGCCGGGGACGTCCCGGTGGCCGTCCGGCTGATCAACGACATCGTCGGCGAGGTGCGCACGACCCCGCACCTGACCGACCACGACGGCTACGACTGGCACGTCCACTTCTTCGCGCCCGGCGCCCCGCTCCCCGAGCACCTGGCGGCCGACTGCGGCATGGCCCTGGCCTACGTGGTGGCCGCGGGCGAGCTGGACCGGCTGCGCACCTGCGAGGCACCGGACTGCGCCCGGGTGCTGGTGGATCTGTCCCGCAACCGGTGCCGCCGCTACTGCGACAGCCGGACGTGCGGGAACCGCATGCACGTGGCGGCGTACCGCGCCCGCCGCCGCGAGGCGGCGCTGTGACCCGGCCCCGGCCGTCCCTCCGCTAGCTAGCCGCCGGCGGCGGGCAGTGGCCCGAGGGCGGTGACGGCGTCGAGGGCGCGGCGCGCGGCGGCCGCGTCGTGGACGCGGAACACGCGGGCGCCGAGCACGGCCGAGACCCCGAGGACGGCGAGCGTCCCGGCGCCGCGCCCGTCCACGGGGCGGCCCAGGGTCTCCCCGATGAAGTCCTTGTTCGACACGGCGACCAGCACCGGCCATCCGGTCGCCGTCAGCTCGCCGAGCCGCCGCGTGATCTCCAGCGAGTGCCGGGTGTTCTTGCCGAAGTCGTGCGCGGGGTCGATGAGGACGGCGTCCCGGCGGACCCCGAGGGCGACGGCGCGCTCGGCCTCCGCGGTGACGTGCCCGAGCACGTCGGCGACGACGTCGCCGAAGCTCGTCCGGTGGGGGCGGGTGCGGGGTTCGAGCCCGCCCGCGTGGGAGCAGACCAGCCCGATGCCGGCCGCGGCGGCGACCTCGGCCAGCCGCGGGTCGGGACCGCCCCAGGTGTCGTTGAGCAGGTCGGCGCCCGCCGCCGCGACCGCCTCGCCGACCTCGGCCCGCCACGTGTCCACGCTGATCACCACGTCGGGGTAGCGGTCGCGGACGGCCGCGACGAGGTCGACCACGCGGCGCAACTCCTCGGCGACGTCCACGTCCTCGCCCGGCCCCGCCTTCACACCGCCGATGTCGATGATGTCGGCGCCGGCCGCCACCGCCCGTCCGACCGCGTCCAGCGCCGCGCCGAAGCCGTAGGTGGCCCCCTTGTCGAAGAACGAGTCGGGGGTGCGGTTGACCACCGCCATGATCGCGTGCGGGCCGAGTTCGCGCCCGTTCAGCCGCAGCGGCGTCGTTTCCGGAGAACCCATGGTGATCACAGATTCGCACACCGCGGGCCCGGGGTGCCACGCGGTCCGCCGCGGCGACCGGGACGCGGGCCCGGGACGCAGGCCCGGGCACTAGAAACGAATTCGGTTCAAAAGCCGCCCTCGCTCGTCAGCACCCCGACAAGGTCGCTAACCTCATATGTCATGCTCGTTGCGGGATTGCGTCCCCGCGGTGGGCCGTGACCCGTCGCGGCCCGGACCGAGCAGCCCGGACCGAGCAGCATGGAGGATCCGCTGACCAGGCGAGCACTCATCACCGGCATCACCGGACAGGACGGCTCGTACCTGGCCGAGCACCTGCTCGCGCAGGGGTACGAGGTGTGGGGTCTGGTGCGGGGGCAGGCGAACCCGCACGTGTCGCGGCTGCGCAAGCACATCGGCGACGTCCGGATCACCACGGGCGACCTGCTGGACCAGGGCAGCCTGATCTCCGCGGTGGAACAGGTCCGGCCCGACGAGGTCTACAACCTGGGCGCGATCTCCTACGTCCCGATGTCCTGGCAACAGGCCGAGCTCACCACCGAGGTGACCGGCGTGGGCGTGCAGCGGATGCTGGAGGCGATCCGCGTGGTGTCGGGGATCAGCCCGTCCCGGACGCCCGGACCGGACCAGATCCGCTTCTACCAGGCGTCGTCGTCGGAGATGTTCGGCATGGTCCGCGAGACGCCGCAGAACGAGCGGACGGCGTTCCACCCGCGCAGCCCGTACGGGGTCGCCAAGAGCTTCGGGCACTACATCACCCAGAACTACCGCGAGTCGTACGGCATGTTCGCGGTCAGCGGGATCCTGTTCAACCACGAGTCGCCGCGGCGGGGCGCCGAGTTCGTGACCCGGAAGGTGTCGCTGGGCGTGGCGCGCATCAAGCTGGGTCTGGCCACGGAGCTGCGCCTGGGGAACCTGGACGCGCGCCGCGACTGGGGCTACGCGGGCGACTACGCCCGCGCGATGCGGATGATGCTGGCCCAGGACGCCCCCGAGGACTTCGTCATCGGCACGGGCCAGACGCAGTCGGTGCGCGAACTGGTCGAATTCGCGTTCGGCACGGCGGGCCTGAACTGGGAGGACCACGTCGTCCTGGACGCCAAGTACACCCGGCCGGCGGAGGTGGACCTGCTGTGCGCCGACCCGAAGAAGGCCCGCGAGCAGCTCGGCTGGGAACCCGCGGTCACCTTCGAGGGCCTGGTCCGGATGATGGTCGAGTCGGACCTGCGGCTGCTGTCGGAGTCCGCGCGCCCCGAGGACGAGCCGTTCAGCCCCGACCACTGGTGACCCCTCCCCCGCCCTGACGCCCCGGACGAGCGCGCCGCGCCGGCGGCGTGACACCATGCGATCATGGCTGATCTCGCCGCCGGGCCGGGGAACGTCCGGTTGAGCAGCGGGCCGGGACGCTGGATCCTGCTCGCGACCGTCCTCGGCTCGGGACTGGCGCTGCTCGACTCGACGGTCGTCAACGTCGCGCTCCCCGCCATCGCCGACGACCTCGACGCGGACATCACGGGCCTGCAGTGGACGGTCAACGCCTACACCCTCACGCTGGCGGGGTTCATCCTGCTGGGCGGTTCGCTCGGCGACCGGTACGGGCGGCGGCGGATCTTCCTGATCGGCGTCCTGTGGTTCGCGGCGGCGTCGGTGCTGTGCGCCGCCGCCCAGGACGTCGGGATGCTGGTGGTGTCCCGCGCGCTCCAGGGGGTGGGCGGGGCGCTGCTCACGCCGGGCGCGCTGGCGATCATCCAGGCGTCGTTCGTCTCGGACGACCGGCCGCGCGCGGTCGGCGCGTGGTCGGGGCTCGGCGGCATCGCCGGGGCCGTCGGGCCGTTCGCGGGCGGGTGGCTGGTGGAGACGGCCGGCTGGCGATGGGTGTTCGTCCTCAACGTGCCGCTCGCCGCCGTCGTGATGCTGGTGGCGGCGCGGCACGTGCCCGAGAGCGCCGATCCGGAGGCGGGCGGGCGTTTCGACGTGCTCGGCGCCGTGCTGGCGGCGCTCGCCCTCGCCGGCACGACGTACGCGCTGACCGAGGCGCCGAGCGGGCACGCGCGTCCGCTCGCGGTCGCGGCCGCCGGACTCGTCGGCGCCGTCGCCGCGGCCGCGTTCCTCGCGGTGGAGCGCGGCCGGGGCCGAGGCCGCCGCCTGTTCGGCGGGCGCGGGTCCGGCGGGCGGCGGGACGCGCCGGTGCCCCGGCCGATGCTCCCGCTGGAGGTGTTCGGCTCGCGCCAGTTCTCGGCCGTCAACGCCGTGACGTTCCTGGTCTACGGCGGGATGGGCGTGCTGTTCTTCCTGCTGGTGCTGCATCTGCAGGTGGTGGGCGGATTCTCGCCGGTCGCGGCGGGGGCGGCGCTGCTGCCGGTGACGGTGCTGATGCTGCTGCTGTCGGCGCGGGCGGGCGCGGTCGCGCAGAAGATCGGGCCGCGGTGGCCGATGACGGCGGGGCTGCTGGTGGCGGCGGCGGGGATGCTGCTGGTGGGCCGGATCGGCGAAGGCGCGTCCTATGTCCGCGACGTGCTGCCCGCCGTGACGGTGTTCGGGCTGGGGCTGTCGGCGGTGGTGGCGCCGCTGACGGCGACGGTGCTGGCGACGGCGCGGTCCAGGCACGCGGGGGTGGCGAGCGGCGTCAACAACGCGGTTGCGCGCGCGGCGGGGCTGCTGGCGGTGGCGGCGATCCCGCCGCTGACCGGCCTGACCGGCGGCGCGCTGCGGGACCCGGACGCCTTCGCCACCGGGTTCGGGGTCTCGATGGCGGTGTGCGCCGGGCTGCTGGCGGCGGGGGCGGCGCTGACGCTGCTCACCGTCTCCGACGGCGCGCTGCACGTCGTCGAGGGGACGCACTGCGAACCGCAGGCCCGGACCCACTGCTCGGTCGGCGCGCCGCAGCTGCAGCCCGAACCCGAGACCGTCCCGGACGCCGTCCCGGGCACCGGGGGGCGGGCGTCCGGCGGCGAGACCGGCTGAGGCCGGTTCGGGTCACGTTCGGCCGTTGCCGGGACCGCGGCGGTCGGAGGGCATACCGTCGGGCCATGAATCTGCGGCAGCTGCGCTACGTCGTGGCGACCGCCGACCACGGGACGATGACGTCGGCGGCCCAGGCGCTCTACGTCGCGCAGCCCGCGCTGTCGCGCGCGGTGCGCGAGCTGGAGCGCGAGCTCGGCCTCGAGCTGTTCGCCCGCTCGGGGCGCGGCGTCGTCCTCACCCCCGTCGGGGAGCAGGTGGTCCGGTGGGCGCGGGCGGCGCTGGAGGCCGTGGACGCGATCGAGGGGCTCGCGGCGGCGCGGGGCCGCGGGCAGGGCGCCGCGCTGCGCATCGCCACGACGGTCGCGCTGGAACCGGAGCTGATCGGACGGCTCGTCCCGCTCTTCGCCCGCGCGCGGCCGGCCGTCCGGATCAGGGTGGTGCGGTGCGCGGACCGCGACGGCGTCACGGCGGTGCTGCGCGCGGGCCGCGCGGACCTCGGGCTCGCCGACCTGCCCGTCCCCGGAGATCTGGCCGCGCATCCGCTGGCCGGGCCCGCCGGGCTGGTGCACCCGCACCGGGGGCTGCCGCCCGCGGGCCGCGACTTCCTCGCGTTCGCCAAGGAGTCGGCGCGGGACGCGCCGGGCGGCCGGCCGCGCTGAACGGGTGCGGGCCGGCGGCGCGGGATCGGCGGGCGGATGCCCCGGCCACGAGCTCGCCGTGGCCGAGGCGCCGTCGCACCCGTGCGGCGCGTCGTCAGGACGTGCCGTCAGGACGTGCCGTCGGCGAGGCCGTCGGGGAGGTCGGCGGCGTAGGACTCCTTCACCACGTCGAGGTGGTGCCAGGACTCCCGCACCGTCACGCCGGGCACCGAGCGCACCGCGTCGAGCACCGTGACCAGCTCGGCGCGCGAGGCGGCCTCGGCCTGCCCGACGATGTCGTAGCGCCCGAACCCGGTCGCCACGTAGCGCACGCCGTCCAGCGCGGCGACCGCCTCGGCGGCCTTGCGCATGCCGCCGCCGACGAGCAGGCCGAACCCACCGAGCTCGGCGGCGCCGAGCGCCCGCGGGTCGGCGAGGCCGGTCACCTGGATGACCCCGGTGCGCATGAGCCGCACCACCCGGGCCCGCGTGGCCGCCTGCGACAGCCCGATGATGTGCGCGAGCCGGGTGTAGGGGGCGCGCCCGTCGCGCTGGAGCTCCCGCAGGAGCCGCCAGTCGATGTCGTCGAGGGTGACCTCCCCCAGCTCCCGCACCACCGTGTGGGCGTCCCGCACGGTGGCGACCGAGCGGAAGACCTCCGCCGTGCGCACGCCCGGGACGGACCGCACGTGGTCCACCTCCGCGGCGAGGGCGGCGTCGTCCCGGGTGCGCACCTGGACGACCAGGTCGTGCGGGCCCGCGGTCAGCGCCGCGAACCCGACGGCCGGGCGTTCGGCGACGGCCGTCGCGACCTCGCGCGCGGAGCCGTCCACGGTGACCGAGACGTGCCCGATCGCCTCCGCGCCGACGACGGCGGCGTGCACGATGCCGACGACGCGGACGACCTCCGTTTCGAGAAGGTTCTGCACGCGTGCCCGCACGGCCGTGCGGGATAGCCCGACGCGATCGGCGAGCGCCTGGAACGTGGCCCTGCCATCCCGCTGGAGCTCGCGGACGAGCACGGCGTCGACCGCATCCAGCACGGCTGTCCTCCTCGACATGCGATGAATCGTTTTGCCAGCAACTGCAAGATCATTCCATTTCAGGACGGGATGTCGTCAAATATTGATCTTGCTCGTGTTCGCCTTGCCCGGCGGCCGTCGAAGCGTCTGTGACCGGTCGCACGCGGTGCCGTTTCCGGCGCCGCGGGACCCGGTCCCGACGCGCGAACGCCGCCGGAGGCATGAGCCGTCCGGCGGGCCCGGCGGCGGCCGGGCGGGACGCACGCCGGCACGCCACAGGGCTTCGCGGGAGGCGTCCGGCGGGGCGCCCCCGGGATCGCCGCGCGGGGCCCCCGCGGCCGCACGGCGGGCGGGTCGCGCGGGGGCGGACGGCGCGGCGGGTGCGCCTCCGACGATGACGCGGACCGGGTCCAAGTGCGTGGCCTGCATGCGCCTCTCCCGGTGTTCTGATGTGACGCCCCCTACGGCAGGACGGCCGTCCGCGCGAGGCACATGTAAGAAAAGTGCATCGGGGGCGCAGTTACGTCAAGAGGTAACTTTACAGAGAGGAAAGCCTCACGTTGCAAGGCTTCCCTCCCATCCGGGCGTTCAGTTCTGTTATGCCTGCAAGGCGGTGCGGAAACCGGTGCGGAAGCGCCGGTCGCGCCCCGGAGACACAGGGTCATGACCCCTGGGTGCGGGCATGCGCTCTCCTCGCCCGCACGCACGCACGCGCACGCGCGCCCGTACCGGTGTCCCTGCAGAGTCCGTACGGACGGACACCGGTACGGACGAGGTGGGTGCGTGTGCGGAGCATCAGGGGGTATGCCACACAATGTACGGTGGCCCAGCCACTTTCATCCTGATTGGTGTGTTAGACAGCCGTGCGCCTGCTGAACGGTGAGCACCCCGCTCACGACCTCACCTACAACGACGTCTTCATGGTGCCCGGCCGTTCGTCGGTCGGCTCGCGTCTGGAGGTCGACCTGTCGACCGGGGACGGCAGCGGGACGACCATCCCCCTCGTCGTCGCCAACATGACCGCGGTGTCCGGCCGCCGGATGGCCGAGACCGTCGCCCGCCGCGGCGGCGTCGCGGTGCTCCCCCAGGACATCCCCGTGGAGGTCGTCGCCGAGGTCATCGGCTGGGTCAAGGGACGGGACCTGATCGTGGACACCCCGATCACGCTGGGCCCGTCGAGCACCGCCGGGGACGCGCTGGCGCTGCTGCCCAAGCGGGCGCACAACGCCGTGATCGTCGTCGCGGACGACCGTCCGGTCGGTGTGGTCACCGAAGCCGACTGCCAGGGCGTCGACCGCTTCTCCCAGCTGCGCGACATCATGTCCCGCGACCTGGTGACGCTGCCCGCCGGCGTGGACCCGCGCGAGGCGTTCGACCGGCTGCACGAGCGGGGCCACCGCCTCGCACCCGTCGTCGACGAGGGCGGCCGCCTCACGGGCGTCCTCACCCGCACCGGCGCACTCCGCGCGACGCTCTACGACCCCGCCGTCGACGGCGGGGGGCGGCTGCGCATCGCCGCCGCGGTCGGAGTGAACGGCGACGTCGCCGGGAAGGCGAAGGCGCTGCTGGAGGCGGGCGCGGACCTGCTCGTGGTCGACACCGCGCACGGCCACCAGGACAAGATGATCACCGCGCTGACCGCCGTGCGCGGGCTGGACCCCGCCGTGCCGGTCGTGGCGGGCAACGTGGTGACGGCCGAGGGCACCCGCGACCTGATCGAGGCGGGTGCCGACATCGTCAAGGTCGGCGTCGGGCCGGGCGCCATGTGCACCACCCGGATGATGACCGGGGTGGGCCGCCCGCAGTTCTCCGCCGTCCTTGAGTGCGCCGCCGAGGCGCGCCGCCTGGGCCGGCACGTGTGGGCCGACGGCGGCGTCCGGCATCCCCGCGACGTCGCGCTCGCGCTCGCCGCCGGTGCCGCCAACGTGATGGTCGGCTCCTGGTTCGCCGGCACCTACGAGTCGCCGGGCGACCTGCAGCGCGCCGCCGACGGACGGCTCTACAAGGAGAGCTTCGGGATGGCCTCGGCGCGCGCGGTGCGGCTGCGCACCGCCGACGACTCGCCGTTCGACCGTGCCCGCAAGGCCCTGTTCGAGGAGGGTATCTCCACCTCCCGCATGTTCCTCGACCCGCAGCGCCCCGGCGTGGAGGACCTGATCGACTCGATCGTCGCCGGACTGCGCAGCTCCTGCACCTACGCGGGCGCCCGCACGCTCGAGGAGTTCCACGAGGTCGCGACCGTCGGGATCCAGGGGTCGGCCGGCTACGCCGAGGGCATGCCGCTGTCCACCAGCTGGTAAACGAACGCGTTCGGGCAGGTCAGCGGCTCGCGCTTTTTCCGCGACACGCCGTGCGCACTACCCGTGTTCGGCGCCTTCGCGGCTACACGCTCGCCTGAGGGGCGCGGCAGGGGGACCGCGCCCGGAGGGGGCGGAGCATGCGCGAGGGGAAGCCGGACCGGGGACCGGCGGGCGGGCACCGGCGGGACGGCGAACGCACCGGACGGGGCCGGCACGAAGAACGCGGCGGGCGCGCCGACCGGGACAGCAGGCGGCGGGGCGCGGCCGGCCTGTTCGCGCTGGCCGAGGCGCTGCTCATGGCGGCGGTCTCTCCGGTACTGCCCGGCCTCGCGCACCTGCGGGCGGGGCGGATCCGGCTCGGGGGGCGCTGCTCGGCGCGCAGGCGGCGCTGCTGACGGTCGCCGCGCTCGCGTCCGCGCAGCTGCGGCCGCTGTTCCTGCAGCTGTCGGTGCGTCCGGGCTGGCTCGCGGCGGCCATGGGCTGCTCGGTGGTACTGGCGCTGCTGTGGGCACTGCTGATCGTCCATTCCTACCTCGTGCTCCTGCCGGACGGGCTCGCTCCGCTGTGGCGCCTGGCGGGCGGCACGACCGTGTCGGTGCTGTGCCTGCTGGTGGTCGTCCCGCCGCTGACGGTGGCGCACTACGGGCATCTGCAGCGGGAGTTCGTGGACGGCGTCTTCGTCGACGGGCCCGCGACGCCCGCCGCCCCGGCCGGCGGCGCCCACGGCCCTGCGCCCGCGGCGGGCGGCGGCCCGTGGGCGGGCGTGCCGCGCCTCAACGTCCTGCTGCTCGGCGGCGACGCCGACGTCGGACGTCCGGGAGTGCGCACCGACAGCATGACCCTCGCCAGCGTCGACACCGCGACCGGCGACACCGTCCTGCTGAGCCTGCCCCGCAACCTGCAGCACGTCCCCGTGTGGTCGGGCGGTGAACGCGTCCCGTACCCCGCGGACGGGCTGCTGAACTCCGTCTACGAGGAGGGCACCGCCCACCCGGGCCTGCTCGCGCCGGACGGGCGCACCGTCCGCGATCCGGGCGCGGAACTGCTGAAGCGGACGGTCTCCCATATCCTCGGCATGCCGGTCCCCTACTACGTCATGGTCGACATGCGAAGCTTCCGGCAGATCGTCGACGCGGTGGGCGGTGTCCGCGTCTGCGTGGACAAGGCGATCCCGGTGCCGCGGTCGCAGATCCCGGCGGGCGTGCTGCCGCCCGGCTGCCGCACGCTGACCGGGCGGGAGGCGCTCTGGTACGGGCGGTCGCGTACCGGCAGCAGCGACTACGTGCGGATGGGGCGGCAGAAGTGCCTGCTGTGGGCGCTGGCGCGGCAGGCGAGCCCGCTGACCGTGCTGCGCAGCTTCGAGCGGCTCACCGAGGTGTTCACCGAGTCGGTCGGCACCGACGTTCCCCGGCGGCTGCTGCCGGCCCTCGTCGATCTTGCGGCCGGGATCCGGGACGCCGAGGTCCGCAGCCTGCAGTTCGTCCCGCCGCTGATCGATCCGGCACGCCCCGACTACGCCGCGATCCGGGCGATGGCGGCGCGGGCCGTCCGGGAGCCGGCCGCCGGTACGGGCGGCTCCCCCGGTGGCGCGGCGGGCACCGCGCGGCCGCTGCCCGTCCTCGCCGACGGCTGCGGCTGAGCGCCCCGGGCCGTGCCCCAGGGCGTGCCCCTTGGGTGGGCCTGCCCGCGACCGCTCGGTGACGCGCACGCGAACACGGGGTATCGATCCGCCCTCGACAAGATCACGAATGTGCGTGCCAGAAACCCTCGACGGGTTTCGTGCGTCCATAATGTGAGGCCGGAGGATTAAATCACCGTGGGCGGGGATCGGAGTTACATGGGTGGATGGGCGAGTCGTCGCGCCCGGCGGCCGGACGTCGACGGATCCCCCGGAGGGGCGGGCGGGCTCTCCCGCGCGCTCGCACTGACGCTCGCCTCCGCCCTGGTCTGGGGCGTCGCCCACATCGTCACCGGGCGCCGCCGGATCGGCGGCCTGCTGCTCGCCCTGTACACGGTGCTCGCCGCCGCGCTCGCGGCGGCCGCCACGATCTACCGCGGCGACCTGCTGAACCTGGTCGTCCGCCCGGACGTCCTGCAGCAGATCACCGGCGGCCTCGTCGTGCTCGGCGTGCTGTGGGTCGCGATCGTCGTGCGCTCCTACCAGCTGCTCCGCCCGGACGGGCTGCGGCTGAGCGCGCGGTCCCTCGGCGCCGCCGCCGTCGCGCTGATGTGCTTCGGCGTCGCGGTCCCGACGGCGTGGGCCGTGCGCGGCACCTACGTCTACCGGGACGCGCTGACGAGCATCTTCCAGACGGGCGGATCGAACGGCAAGAACATCGACGCCGACGATCCGTGGAACGGGGAGGAGCGCGTCAACATCCTGCTGCTCGGCGGCGACGCCGCCGACAACCGTCCCGGGGTACGCACCGACAGCATGACGCTCGCCAGCGTCGACACCTCCACCGGCGACACCGTCCTGCTGAGCCTGCCCCGCAACCTGGAGAGCTTCCCGATGCCGCCGGGGCCGGCGCGGGACCGGTTCCCGTACGGGTTCACCGGCGACGGCGGGCTGAACCCGGGCCTGCTGAACGAGGTCTACCAGTACGCCGAGGACCATCCCGACGTGGTTCCGGGCGTCCCCAAAGGCGAGCGGGGCCCGACGCTGCTTAAGGCGACCATCTCCGGGATCCTCGGCCTGCCCGTCGACTACTACATCCTGGTCGACATGTTCGGCTTCGCCGACATCGTCGACGCCATGGGCGGCGTGAAGATCAACATCCTGCAGCCGATCCCGTACGGGCAGCGGGGCGATGTCCTCCAGCCGGGGTACCGGACCCTGACCGGCAAAGAAGCGCTCTGGTACGGGCGCTCGCGCACCAACAGCAGCGACTACGTCCGGATGGGCCGGCAGAAGTGCCTGATGGCCGCGATCGCCGAGCAGGCCGATCCGCGCACCGTCCTCACCAAGTTCGACGCGCTGGCCTCGGCCGCCAAGCAGACGCTCGCCACCGACCTCCCGCAGGAGCTGCTGCCCGCGCTGATCGAGCTCTCCGGTGAGGTCAAGGACGACGCCAGGATCGACAGCCTGCAGTTCGTCCCGCCGCTCATCCATACCGGGAACCCCGACTTCGACAAGATCCGCAAGCTCACCGACGAGGCGATCGGCGCCGCGGAGGAGACCACCGCCCCACGCGGCCCGGCACCGCAGGCGACCCCGTCGCGGACGCCGTCCGGTGCCGCGACCATCGAGCCGCCGGTGCAGGCGCAGGGCGCGCCGAGCCCCGCGACGACGCCGTCGTCCGAGGCTCCGCAGACCGAGCCGGTGGATCTGGAGGCGAGCTGCCCCTGAGCCGCCGCTGACGTGTTCTCGCAGCTCCCCGAAGGGGGGATCATGGAGGGGAGACGTCTTCCGAGCAGGAGAGGGGCGGGTGCGAGGTGCCTCGGATCCAGGGTTGCGACGCCTTCCGGGTGGCGATGCCGCGCGGACGGCGGGCCGAGAGCATCCTCGTCCGGCTCGCCGACGGCGACGGCGCCACCGGCTGGGGCGAACTCTCCCTCCCGGACGAGCGCGGCGGGCGCCGGGGGCGGGACGGCGGCGCGGCCGGGACCGGCCCGTGGGCCGACATCGAGCACCGGATGGGGCCCGCGCTCATCGGGCTGGAGTGGGACCGTCCCGAGGACGTGTCCGGGGCCGCCGACCTCGGCGCGCACGAGGCGGCCGCCGCCATCGACACCGCCTGCTGGGACCTGTGGTGCCGCACCCGCGGCCTGCCGCTCGCGCACGCGCTCGGCGGCACCCGCACGTCCATCGTCACCGGCGCGCGGATCTCGCCCGCGCAGGTGCTGGAGACCCTGCCCACCCGTGTCAACAAGGCGATCGGCGCGGGGCACACGCGCGTCACCGTGGACGTGCGGCCGGGGTGGGACATCGAGCCGATCCGGGTGATCCGGCAGGCGTACCCCGCGCTCGCGCTCGTCGCCGACGCGGGCCACGCCTACCGCGACACGCCCGAGCACCTGGAGGTTCTGGAGGGTCTGGACGCCTACGGGCTCGCCGCGGTCGAGCGCCCGTTCCCCGCCGACGACCTGGCGGCGCACGCGAAGCTGCAGCTGCGGATCGGCGCGGCCGTCGCGCCCGACGTCGGCGACCTGGACGCCCTCGGCGCGGCGCTGCGGCTCGAGGCGGGCCGTGCGCTGCACCTGCGCCCGGACCGGTTCGGCGGGCTCACCGCCGCCCGCAGCGCCCACGACCTGGCGTACGCGGCGGGCTGGGACGTGTGGTGCAGCGGCGCCGGCGGGTTCGGGATCGGGCAGGCCGCCGCCGTCGCGCTGGCCGCGCTGCCCGGCTGCACGCTGCCGAGCGACGTCTCGGATCCGGCGCAGGGCCCGGTGTACGTGACCCCGCCGGTGCGCTCGTCCGGCGGGGTCGTCGGGGTGCCGCTCACCCAGCCCGGCCTCGGTCACGAGGTCGACGAGGCGCGCATCGAGCGGCTCGCGTCCCGCCGCATGCGGCTGTCGGCGTGACGGCGGGCGGCGCGGCCGCGCCGGCCGCCCCCGGCCCGGTGTGGGTGGTGGCGGGCCCGCCGGGCGCCGGGAAGTCCACGGTGGCCGCGCTGCTGCTGGCCCGGCTGCGTCCCGTCCCGGCGCTGCTCGACAAGGACACGATGTACGGGGGCTTCGTCGCGGCGACGCTGGCCGCGGCGGGCCGCGACCCGGGCGAGCGGGAGGGCCCCTGGTACGACGCGCACATCAAGCCGCACGAGTACGCGGGGATGACCGCGACCGCGCGGGAGATCCGCGGGCACGGCTGCCCGGTGCTGCTGAGCGGTCCGTTCACCGGCCAGATCCGCTCGGCGGACCGCTGGGCGGAGTGGACCCGGGCGCTCGGCGGCGATCCGGTCCGGCTGGTGTGGGTCCGGACGGACGCGGCGACGCTCCGGCACCGCCTGGAGCGGCGGGGTTCGCCGCGCGACACCGGCAAGCTCGCCGGGTTCGCCGGGTTCGTCGCGCGGATGCGGCCGGACGAGCCGCCGCCCGTCCCGCACGCGGCCGTCGACAACCGGCTCACCGCCGCGGCCCCGCTCGGCGCGCAGGCGGACGCCCTGGTCCACCTGTGGTGCGGCCCGCCGGGGCCGTGACCGGACGCGGGCGCGGCGGCCGGTGCGCCGCGGTAGAACGCCCCGAGAAACGAGGTCAGTAGGACTTGGGCAGTCCCAGGGAGTGCTGCGCGACGAAGTTCAGGATCATCTCCCGGCTGACCGGCGCGATCCGCATCAACCGGACGACGCCCGCGAGCATCCCGACGCCGTACTCCGTCGTGAGGCCGTTGCCGCCGTGGGTCTGGATCGCCTGGTCGACGCAGTGGATCGCGGCCTCGGCGGTCGCGTACTTCGCCATGTTCGCGGCCTCTCCCGCGCCCAGGTCGTCGCCCTCGTCGTACAGCGCGGCGGCCTTCTGCCCCATCAGCCGTGCCAGCTCGAGCTCGATCTTGGCGGCGGCCAGCGGGTGCGCGAGGCCCTGGTGCGCGCCGATCGGCGTCCGGAACACCTGCCGGTCCTTCGCGTACGCGGTCGCCTTGCCGAGCGCGAGCCGCCCGATCCCGGCGCCCATCGCCGACGCCATGATCCGCTCCGGGTTGAGGCCGGCGAACAGCTGCAGCAGGCCGCCGTCCTCGGCGCCCACGAGGGCGTCGTAGGGCAGCCGCACGTCGTCCAGGTGGCAGACGAACTGCTTCTCCGGCGACACGATCTCCATGTCGATCGGCGTGAAGACGAAGCCGGGCGCGTCCGTCGGGACGATGAACAGGGACGGCCGCAGGTTGCCCTTCTGGTCCTCGGTCCGGCAGACGAACAGGACCGCGTCCGACTCGTCCACGCCGGAGATGAACGTTTTCTGCCCGTTCAGGACCCAGCCGTCCCCGTCACGGCGGGCCGTGGTGGTGATGCGGTGCGCGTTGGAGCCCGCGTCCGGCTCGGTGATCGCGAACGCCATCTTCACCGACCCGTCCGCGAATCGCGGCAGCCAGTGCTTCCGCTGCCCCTCGGTACCGGACCGCGCGATGATCGTCGCGCAGATCGCCGGGGACACGACCATGAGCAGCAGCGGGCAGCCCGCCGCCGCCAGCTCCTCGCACACCGCCGCGAGGTCGCCGATGCCGCCGCCCCCGCCGCCGTACTCCTCGGGGACGTTGACGCCCAGGTAGCCGAGACGTCCCGCCTCGGCCCACAGCTCGTCCGTCTTCTCCCCCGCCCGCGCCTTCTCGACGTAGTACGGCGAACCGTACTTCGCACCCAGTTCGGCTACGGCCGCGCGCAGCGCCCGCCGCTCCTCGGTCTCGGTGAAGCTCACTCGTGGTTCCCTTCGATCACGGCGAGGACGGCGCCCGCCTCGACCTGCTGCCCCGCGCCGACGTTGAGTTCCGTCACGGTGCCGGCGGCGGGGGCGGCGACGCGATGCTCCATCTTCATCGCCTCGAGGACGACCAGCGCCTGCCCCTCGGCGACGTGCGCGCCCCGCTCGGTCTCGACGCGCACGACGGTCCCCGGCATCGGGGCGAGCAACGAGCCGGGGGCGATCCGGTCGCTCGGATCGGCGAACCGCGGCACCTCCCGGAACGCGACCGCGCCGAACCGCGAGTCGACGAACACTTCGCCGTCCGCGGCCGTCACGGCGAACGTCTCGCGGAGGCCGTCTCGTTCGAGGACGACCTCGTCCGGTGCCGCCGACACCACCGACGTCCCGGGGCACGCCTCGCACACCAGACCGTCGCGCCCCAGCACATAGTCGACGTCGATCGTCCCGGACGGGCCGTCGAACGTCCTGCGCTGCGGCCGCGACCGCACGTTGCGCCACCCGGACGGCAGCCCGCCCTGCACCCGCGCCGCCGCCCGCTCGGCCGCCGCTCCCGCGAGCGCCGCGGCCAGCGCGGACGCGCGGACGGCCGCGTCGTCGGCGAGCGGCGCGGCCAGCGCGTCCAGGCCGACCCGGTCGAGGTACCCGGTGTCGGTCCCGCCCGCGAGGAACGCCGGTTCCTCCAGGATCCGGACGAGCAGGTCCCGGTTGGTCGTCAGGCCGTGGATCCGCGCGCCCCGCAGCCCCGCCGCGAGCCGCCGCGCGGCCGCGTCCCGCGTCGGCGCCCACGCGATCAGCTTGGCGAGCATCGGGTCGTAGTGAACACCGACCGCCGACCCGCTCTCCACTCCCGCGTCCAGCCGCAGCCCGGGCGGCGCCGGCACGGCGAACTCGGCGTCGACGCCCGGAACCTCGAACGTGCGCAGGACACCGCTCGCCGGACGCCAGTCCGCGGCCGGGTCCTCGGCGTACAGCCGCACCTCGATCGCGTGGCCGCGCGGCTCGGGCGGCGCGGCGGCCAGCCGTGCGCCTTCGGCGAGGTCGATCTGCCACCGGACGAGGTCCACCCCGTACACGCACTCGGTCACCGGATGCTCGACCTGCAGCCGGGTGTTGACCTCGAGGAAGTGGAACCGGCCGTCCGGCGCGAGCATGAACTCGACGGTGCCCGCCCCCACGTAGCCGATGGCCCGCGCCGCGTCGGCGGCCGCACGGCACAGCTCGTCGCGCAGTCCGGTACCGACCGCGGGCGACGGCGCCTCCTCGACGATCTTCTGGTGGCGGCGCTGGATCGAGCATTCGCGCTCGCCGAGCGCCCACACGTTGCCGTGCGCGTCCGCGAGGATCTGCACTTCGATGTGGCGGGCGCCCTCGAGCAGCGGCTCGCAGAACACCGCCGGGTCACCGAAGGCCGACTCGGCCTCGCGGCGAGCCGCGGCGACCGCGCCGTCCAGCTCCGCCCGCTTCCGGACGACGCGCATCCCGCGGCCGCCGCCGCCCGCGGACGCCTTGACCAGCAGCGGCAGGTCCCCGTCCGTCACCCGCGCGGGGTCGAGCTCGGGCAGTACCGGGACGCCCGCCGCCGCCATCAGCTTCTTGGCCTCGATCTTCGACCCCATCGCGGCGATCGCCTCGGGCGGCGGCCCCACCCACGTCAGTCCCGCGGCGGCGACGGCCCGCGCGAAGTCCGCGTTCTCCGACAGGAAGCCGTAGCCGGGGTGGACGGCGTCCGCCCCGGCCGCGCGGGCCACCTCCAGGACACGCTCGGCGGACAGGTACGTCTCGGCGGGCGCCGCACCGGGCAGGCGTCCTGCGACGTCGGCTTCCCGCACGTGCGGGGCGTCCGCGTCGGCGTCGGAGTACAGCGCCACCGTGCCGATGCCCAGCTCCCGGCAGGCGCGCATGACACGGCGCGCGATCTCGCCCCGGTTCGCGACCAGCAACCTCTTGATCATCACGCTCACATCCGGAAGACGCCGAAGCCGTCGGCTCCGCGCACGGGCGCGTTGTGGACGGCGGACAGGCACAGGCCGAGCACGGTCCGGGTGTCGCGCGGGTCGATCACCCCGTCGTCGTACAGCCGACCGGACAGGAAGAACGGCAGGGACTCCGCCTCGATCTGCGTCTCCACCATCTCCCGCATCGCACGGTCCTGATCCTCGTCGTAGGCCTGCCCACGCGCCTGCGCCGCCTGCCGCGCGACGATCGACAGGACCCCGGCGAGCTGCTGCGGCCCCATCACCGCCGACTTCGCGCTCGGCCACGCGAACAGGAACCGGGGGTCGTACGCCCGGCCGCACATGCCGTAGTTCCCGGCGCCGTAGGACGCGCCCATCACGATCGATATGTGCGGGACCTTGCTGTTCGCCACCGCGTTGATCATCAGGGCGCCGTGCTTGATGATCCCCGCCTGCTCGTACTCCCTGCCGACCATGTAGCCGGTCGTGTTGTGCAGGAACAGCAGCGGCGTGTCCGCCTGATTGGCGAGCTGGATGAACTGCGCGGCCTTCTGCGCCTCGTCGCCGAAGAGCACGCCCTGCGCGTTCGCGAGGATCCCCACCGGGTACCCGTGCACGCGCGTCCAGCCGGTGACCAGGCTCGTGCCGTACAGGGGTTTGAACTCGTCGAAGCGCGAGCCGTCCGCGACGCGCGCGATGACCTCGCGCGGGTCGAACGGTGTCTTCAGGTCCGCGGGGACGATCCCCGCCAGTTCGTCCGCGGGGTACAGCGGCTCTTCGACGGCTCCCGGCTCCGGTCCGAGCCGCCGGTGGTTCAGTCCCTTGACGATCTGCCGGCCCAGCCGGAGCGCGTCCTGCTCGTCGGCGGCCATGTAGTCGGCGAGCCCGGACGTCCGCGCGTGCATCTCCGCGCCGCCGAGCTCCTCGTCGTCGGCGTCCTCACCGGTCGCCATCTTCACCAGCGGCGGCCCGCCGAGGAAGACCTTCGCGCGTTCCCGCACCATGACGACGTGGTCGCACATTCCCGGAATGTACGCGCCGCCCGCGGTGGAGTTGCCGAAGACGAGCGCGATCGTGGGGATCCCGGCCGCCGACAACCGGGTCAGGTCCCGGAACATCCGCCCGCCGGGGATGAAGATCTCCTTCTGCGACGGCAGGTCGGCCCCGCCCGACTCCACCAGGTTCATCACCGGCAGCCGGTTCTCGAGAGCGATGTCGGAGGCGCGGAAGCTCTTCTTCACCGTCCACGGGTTGCTGGCCCCGCCCCGCACCGTCGGATCGTTCGCGACGATCACGCATTCGACGCCCTCGACCACCCCGATGCCCGTCACCACGCCGGCGCCGACGGCGAAGTCGCTGCCCCACGCCGCAAGGGGGCTCAGTTCCAGGAACGGCGAGTCGCGGTCGAGCAGCAGCTCGATGCGTTCCCGCGCCAGAAGCTTGCCCCGCCCGCGATGCCGCGCGACGTACTTCTCCCCGCCGCCGGCGAGCGCCTTCGCGTGTTCGGCGTCCAGTTCCGCGAGCTTCCCCAGCATCGCCGACCGCCGTTCCCGGTACTCGGGGCCTCGCGGATCGAGCGAACTTCTCAGTTTCACAGGACGGCCTCCGGGACGTCGACCAGGCGGGACCGCAGCCACTCCCCGAGAGCCTTGCCCTGGGGGTCGAACCGGGTCGAGGCGGACACACCCTCCTGCAGCAGCCCTTCGATGACGAAATTGACCGCGCGAAGGTTCGGCAGGACATGGCGTGTGACGGTGTGGGCCTTTGTCTCGGGCATCAGTTCGCGAAGCCGTTCGACGGTGAGGAACGGCTCGAGCCATTGCCATTGGGCGTCGCCGCGCGCCCACACTCCGATGTTGGCGTCGCCTCCCTTGTCCCCGCTGCGCGCCCCGGCGACCCGCCCGAGCGGCACCCGCGCCGTGACGGAGGCGTCCCCGGCGAGCGGCTCACGCGGCGGGGGCTGGACGCGGGACGCCTCGGCTCCCGGCGGCACCGCGATCACGGCGGGAACGGGGATCCGACTGCCGTCCGCCAGCATCGCCACGTGCTCGATCTCCTCATTCGGGACGAACCCGGCCCTGTACACCCCGTACGGGGCGCCCTTCCCGGGCGGGGAGGTCATCGTGAACCCGGGATATCCCGCGAGGGCCATCTCCACCGCCGCACCGCTGAAGGCCCGGCCGACCTTCTCGGGGTCGGAGTCGAGGACGGCGCAACGCAGCACCGCCGTCGCCTCGCCCTGGGTGGCGGGGTCGGGGGCGGGCCTTCCGATGAGCGTCCACTCGATCTTCTCCGGGCGGGCGTCACCGAGATCGGCCTCCAATCGCGCCTTCACGAGTTCGGCCTTGGCCTCGATCTCCAGGCCGGTGAGCACGAACGTCATCTCGTTGCGGTGCCCGCCCAGGTGGTTGAGGCACACCTTCGTCGACGGGGGCGGCGGCAGCCCCCGCACCCCGCTGATCGACACCCGGTCGGGCCCGTCCCGTCCCAGCTCGATCGTGTCGAACCGCGTGGTCACGTCGGGACCGGCGTAGTCCGGGGCACCGATCTCGTACAGCAGCTGGGCGGTGACGGTCTCGACGGTGACGGCGCCGCCCGTCCCCTCGTGTTTGGTGATCACGCTGGAGCCGTCGGCGTACACCTCTGCCAGCGGAAAGCCCGGCGCCTTTACGTTGTAGATTTCCTGAAAGAAGGCGTAGTTGCCGCCCGTCGCCTGCGCCCCGCATTCCAGCACGTGCCCGGCGACGGTCGCACCGGCGAGAGCGTCCCAGTCGTCGCGTGCCCAGCCGAAGTGCGCAGCCGCGGGCCCGGCGACGAGCGACGCGTCGGTCACCCGTCCGGTCACCACCACGTCGGCGCCGCCCCGCAGGCACTCGGCGATCCCCCACCCGCCGAGGTAGGCGTTCGCGGTGAGCGGCCGCCCGTATCGCGCGTCCGCCAGACCGAGTTCGTCCGCCCGCGCCAGAAGGTCGTCCCCCTCGACGCAGGCGACGTCGACCGCGATGCCGAGCCGCTCGGCCAGCTCGCGCAGCTTCACGGCGAGCCCGCGCGGATTGAGCCCTCCGGCGTTGGTGACGATCTTCGTGCCGCGGTCGGCCGCAAGCCCCAGGGACTCCTCCATCTGCCGCAGGAACGTCGTCGCGTATCCGGCGTCCGGGTCCCTCATCTTGCCGCGACCGAGGATCAGCATCGTCAGTTCGGCGAGATAGTCGCCTGTGAGGACGTCCAGCGGCCCACCGTCCAGCATCTCCCGCACGGCTGAGAAGCGATCGCCGTAGAAGCCCGAGGCGTTACCGATCCGCAACGGTCGACTCATGGCCAGCACCCTGCCACCCGGTATAGAAAAAATCAATCATGCATGATTGTTTCCTCCATCCGCCCGCCTGACCTCAGGCCCCGAAACGACCACCGCTCTCCCCCACGACCGACGGCCGACGCCCATCCCGGCATGCCTGCCACCACGGGTTCACTCGGAGGACGGAGCGATGCCAGGAAGGCTTCCTGGGGCCTTATCGTCAGCACGGTCTCGCTGCGGGACCGCGACCAACCGCGGCGAGGCTTCCACCGATCGGCGATCAGCGCGCGGTCGGCGCACGACGTCGATGCGGCCCTCGCGGGACGCTCGGCTCACAGAACAATCCGAGCGTCCCGCTCCGCCGAGAGCGCAGAAGTCGTCCATGAGGGGACGACTCCCTGGGCGTCCGCCGCCCCCAGGACTGGCCTGGGGACCGGCCCGGTGGTCAGGCCCCCGGAACGTCCCCTGCCTGCAATCCCGTCACGCTCCCTTGCAAGCTGGCGCCACCCGCTGTCATCGGTGTTCCCCGGTGAGGCTCGGCCCTCAGCTCCTCAACCGGTGCGGCTGAAAGTTCCCTCCTCCAGGAGGGAAACCCCCTGCTACGCGCGTAGCTCAGCGAGGGCATCGGCGGCGTCTTCGTCGCCCGCAGGGACCCCGCCTGCGCCGAACTCTGCCGTGGCCGCCCTCGCGCCGCAGGGTCGGCGAGAGGTCTCGCGTACTCACAGTTCCTCCAGCGCTTTGAGTACGGCCACCTGCGAGTCCTCGGCGTTCAACGCCTTGGATCTGATCAGGTCGAGCAACCGGTCGAGTTCGGTGACGCATGCCGCGTCGTTGACCAGGCGACCGGAACCACCGGCCGACTCGGCGTATGCACTGTCCGCTCCATCCGCCGAACCGAGGAGTGTGAACGCTCCTCCGGGTGAGAGAGCGGCGTCCTCCGGGATCAGGTGCAGGTGGACATGGGGCAGGTCGGCCAAGGTCAGCAAGTGCTCGAGCTGAGCGCGCATGACCTCTCGCCCACCGAACGGACGCCGGAGGGTCGACGAATCGAGCAGCCCGACGACCAGGGGCGGGGTGTCCTGTCGCAGGATCTCCTGTCTTTCCGCCCGCACGGCCACGAGACGGTCCACCTCGTTGGACGGTCGGCCTCCCCGGAGTACCGCGCGAGCGTAGTCCTCGGTCTGGAAGAGGTCGTTGATCAGGAAGTTCTCGTAACTCCTGATCACTCCCGCTTCGGCTTCGGCCTCGGTGAACTCGGCGAACCCGGGTGAGAGGCCGGCCTCTTCGACGATCCGGGGGTGAAGGGCCTCGAAGAACTGCTCCAGAGCGAAGGCTTCGTCCAGCATCCGGGAGAGCCTGCGCGTCGGGCGCCGGCAACAGTTTTCGATCCCACTGACCAGAGTGCCCGGAATGTGGACCTTGGTTCCCAACTCCGGCTGAGACCACCCTTTCCTTTCTCGACTCCGCGCGAGATGGAACGCGAAGAACGCACGCACGGACTCCGAGGGGTTCGGGGCATGCATGAGCAACCTTCCAATCCGCACACGACTCTGTGCTCGTCTGATCACGCATCGAGTTGCCTTCACGACCGACAGTAGTCGCTGAGCTTCGGAGTTGAACCGCCGGAACCAAAATTCTCAAAGAAAATAGATGATCATGAAATTTCACATCCACTTTGGCCACCCAACCCAGGGAACCAATACAGGGCTTCGCAGAATTGCTTCTGGAATGCCCCACACACAATCACCCGCGCGCGCCCACCTGTTGAGGACGACCCAGAACAGAGCGAACGCGTTGCCCACCCCGCTTGGGTTGCTCCAGACGGCCCGTTCCGCGCACCCTGAGGCGGTCGAGGCGTCGCCGCTGCGACTCGCCGGACACCTTGCCTCTCCCAGCCGAGAGCGGCCGGCGCAACCCGTCAGAGAATCTGGCCGAGCCCCCCGTCGCCGGAGCCCCGTCCATCGCGATCGGCGCGCGTCTCCACCTGCCCTCCGCGCCCGGCCTCGCAGGTCGGGCCCTCAAGGATCCCGTGGGCACTCCTCAAGAAAGAATCAAGCGCGCTTGATTGTTTTACCTGCCGAGCATTTGATTGACTGGAAGTCCGCCGAGCCGAGGAAGAGATGACCACGCAGGCAGTGCCCCGGGAGCCCCAGCAGGACCGCAGCCGCGCGACACGGCGGCGCCTCCTGGAGGCGGCCGTCGAATGCCTCGCCTCGGTCGGCTGGACCGGGACGACGGTGGCGGTCGTGGCCGAGCGCGCCGGCGTCTCGCGCGGCGCCGCACAGCATCATTTCCGCACGCGCGAGGAGCTCGTGACGGCCGCGGTCGAGTACGGCTCGGACGTCCGCATGGCACAGATGCGCGAGCGCCTGGACGAACTCGCCGACATGCGCCCGAGCACGCTCGACGTCGTCACCCTGCTCGCTGAGATGTACACGACGCCCCTGTTCCGCGCGGCGCTCCATCTCTGGGTCGCCGCGAGCTCCGATCAGCAGCTGCGCGCGCAGGTCGTCCCCCTGGAGGCGCGGGTCGGCCGAGAGGCCCACCGCCTGACGGTCGAAGCCCTGGGGGCGGACGAATCGGTGGCGGGCGTACGCGAGACCGTGCAGGCGACCCTGGACCTCGTGCGCGGCCTCGGCCTGGCCGACCTGCTCACCGACGACTCGGCTCGCCGTCGCAAGCTCCTCGGCCAGTGGGCCTCGACCCTGGACGCGGCCCTCGGCCGCTGACCGACTCCTCCGCCACGGCGCGTTCAACCAACGACTGCACGGCACACCGTTCCGCCATCGTGCACCGCCTCCGTTCTGCACACGGCGCAGTCGGCCCGTTCGGCCCCGCGGGGTCTCGCTCGCCTCAGGCCTTCCGCGCGACCCCGCACAGCGTCGACGTCGACACCGTCTCGCCGAACGGGTTCGGCTCGGGCCGCCACCGCTCGCACGCCACCACACCCGGTTCGACCAGTTCCAGCCCGGCGAAGTAGCCGACGATCTCGTCCGGACGCCGCAGCCGGTAGGGCACGGCCCCCGTGTCGTCGTACTCCTGCTGAGCCTTGTTGTGAGCGTCGTCGGCATCGGTGTCGTCGTACAGCGCCAGATGGCTTCCCGACGGAAGGCCGGCCATGAGGGTCCGGATGATGTGCAGGACGTCCTCGTACTCGTCGACGTGGCCGAGCACGCCCATGAGCAGCAACGCCACCGGACGATCGAAGTCCAGTTCGTCCCGCGCGATCCGCAGAACCCGTTCTGGATCACGGAGGTCGCAGTCGATGAAGCTCGTCCCGCCCTCGGAACCGCCCGTCAGCAGAGCCTGCGCATGGCTCAGCACCAGTGGATCGTTGTCCACGTAGACGATCCGCGACTCCGGGGCGACCCGCTGCGCGACCTCGTGCGTGTTGTCCACCGTCGGCAGCCCCGTGCCGACGTCGAGGAACTGGCGTACGCCCACCTCCCCGGCGAGGTACCGGACGGAACGTGCGAGGAAATGCCGCCCGGCCCGCGCGATGTCCACGATGGCCGGGTAGACACTGACGTACTGCTCACCTGCCTCCCGGTCGACAGGGTAATTGTCCTTACCCCCCAGCCAGTAATTCCAGATGCGGGCCGAGTTCGGCACGGACGTGTCGATGCCGTCGGCAGGTAGGTCGGCCATGACCACTTCCTCTCAGCGAGAGCCGTTCGCGAGTCAAACGTAGACCCGACGTCTGCTCCGGCATCCCTTTCAAGACATTGAGGCAACTTCCGGCCACCGCCGCTCGACGCGGCCGCCCCTGTCCCGAGTGCACGATTCAGTTTGCCGGCCGGTCCGATATCTCGGCAGCGGTCACGTCCGGGAGGAAGCCACATCGGTGTTGAACGTGCGGAGCGCATCCGCCATCTGGCGGAGCCCAGGATCCTCGACCGGCATGTGCCCGCAACCGTCCAGAATCACCAGCCGCCGCTCCACGGCAAGCCGATCGAAGAACGGCCTGCTCAGTTCCGCCGGTGTCCATCGGTCCGCGCCCGGATGGACCATCAGCACCGGACAGGCCGTGAACTCTTCCGGCTCCACCTCCGGCACCGACGTCATGTAGGAGCGCAGAAAACCCAGCGGAATCCGCCCCCCGCCGCCGAGCCGATCGCCCGCCACGGCTGCGTTCAGATCCTCTCGGTTCGACATCGCCGACACCCGCCCCAGCCACCGGATCGGCAGTCGAATCCCGTCCAAAACCCGCAGACCGTTCAACAGCGGCGCCGCGTGGCGCCCCATCCATCCGAAGCGGGCAGCGGCGGCGCGCGCATCCGCGTCACGCACGTCAAGCAGGCAGGTCACCACGAGACCGTCCGCCCCGGAACGCGCCACCGCACTGTAGGCGAGCATCCCCCCGATGCTGGCCCCCAGAACCACCACTGGACGGTCGTCGCGCTCCCGCTCCATGCGGACGAGCTCCGCCGCGAGATCCACCCACATGTCGTACGTCAGCCCACGCCCTCCACCACGGGTGAGGCCATAACCGGGCATGTCAGGCGCAACAACCTCCGCCGGTGCCACCAGCCGCACGTAGGGCCACAGCATCCTCGCGTGTCCACCCGCCCCGTGCAGTACGACGTACTTCACCGGTGCGGCCGGATCGATCACCCGCAACAGGCGGATCCGCATCCCACGCCACTGCCACCAGTGCGTATCGGGCCGCGGCTCCTCCGCCTTACGCACCCATTCGGGGAAGAACTCCAGGTATTCGACGGCCATGTCGGCTCCTTGCGTCGATCGGTCGGCAGCCGCCAAGATACTGAGCTGTAACTCGCTTTTCTACTCGCGTTAGGCCACCGATGCCGGGCACTCCCAAGCCCCTCAGACCCCGCAAATCCCCACGTCAGGAGCGTTCTGCGAACACGCGCGAAAGAATCGTCCAGGCGGCTGCTCGCGTTTTCACCGACCACGGCTACGCCGCCGGCACCACGAACCGCATCGCCGAGGAGGCCGACCTGTCGATCGGCTCCCTCTACCAGTACTTCCCGAACAAGGACGCAATTCTCCTCGAGCTCACCCGGCGCCACATTCAGGACGGCCAACGCGCGGTCCTCGCGGCGCTGGAGCGTGGGCTCCCCAGAAGCTGGAACGAACGAGTCGCCGTCTTCGTCGACGCCGCCTTCGAAGCTCACCAAGGCGACCCCCGGCTTCACCAGGTGCTGTTCGAGGAGTCCCCGCGTCCGCCCGCATTGCTGGCCGAGCTTCATTCCCTACAGGACGCCCTCGTCGACACGGTCGCCGACCTACTTCGCGCGGACACTAACGAAGACTCCACAGACAACAGACTCACCGCCTGGTTACTGGTGAGCACGACCGAATCCTTGACTCACCGGCACCTAGCCGACCGCCACGCTCCCGAACTCAGAGTCTTCCGGGACGAGCTGATCAATCTTCTGATGGCCTATCTGCAATACCAGCTAGAGCCCAAGAAATGAGAAAGGGCCCCGCCGCGTAAACGGCAGGGCCCTCCCCACAAAAAAGGTCCGGCGGCGTCCTACTCTCCCACACAGTCTCCCATGCAGTACCATCGGCGCTGAGAGGCTTAACTACCGGGTTCGGAATGGGACCGGGTGTTTCCCCCTCGCCATAACCACCGAACGACCAACCCCCAACACCCACAGGCGCGGGAAACTCATCGTCCAAGCAGACAGCTCAACAATATTCACTTAACAACACGGGTTCCCGTTTGCTTCAAGGGAACCACACAGGGACGCGAACAAACACACAGCGAGATGCTTTGAACGTTCAGTGTGTTCAAGCCACTCGGCCTATTAGTACCGGTCGACTCCACACGTTACCGCGCTTCCATCCCCGGCCTATCAACCCGATCGTCTCTCGGGGCCTTACCCCACCCGAAGGTGGAAGGGAGAACTCATCTCGAGGAAGGCTTCCCGCTTAGATGCTTTCAGCGGTTATCCCAACCGAACGTAGCCAACCAGCCATGCCCCTGGCAGGACAACTGGCACACCAGAGGTCCGTCCGTCCCGGTCCTCTCGTACTAGGGACAGACCCTCACAATTCTCCTACGCGCGCAGCGGATAGGGACCGAACTGTCTCGCGACGTTCTAAACCCAGCTCGCGTGCCGCTTTAATGGGCGAACAGCCCAACCCTTGGGACCTACTCCAGCCCCAGGATGCGACGAGCCGACATCGAGGTGCCAAACCATCCCGTCGATATGGACTCTTGGGGAAGATCAGCCTGTTATCCCCGGGGTACCTTTTAGCCGTTGAGCGACACCACTTCCACACGTAGGTGCCGGATCACTAGGCCCTGCTTTCGCACCTGCTCGACACGTCCGTCTCACAGTCAAGCTCCCTTGTGCCCTTGCACTCGCCACCTGATTGCCAACCAGGCTGAGGGAACCTTTGGGCGCCTCCGTTACACTTTAGGAGGCAACCGCCCCAGTTAAACTACCCACCAGGCACTGTCCCCCACCCGGATCCACGGGTGCGGGTTAGACGCTCAAAACGACCAGAGTGGTATTTCACCAACGACTCCACCCGAACTGGCGTCCGAGCTTCACAGTCTCCCACCTATCCTACACAAGACGCTCCAAGCGCCAATGCCAAGCTATAGTGAAGGTCCCGGGGTCTTTCCGTCCTGCTGCGCGAAACGAGCATCTTTACTCGTACTGCAATTTCGCCGGGCCTGTGGTTGAGACAGCGGGGAAGTCGTTACGCCATTCGTGCAGGTCGGAACTTACCCGACAAGGAATTTCGCTACCTTAGGATGGTTATAGTTACCACCGCCGTTTACCGGCGCTTAGATTCTCAGCTTCGACCCCCAAAGGGATCTAACCGGTCCTCTTAACGTTCCGGCACCGGGCAGGCGTCAGTCCGTATACCGCGTCTTACGACTTCGCACGGACCTGTGTTTTTAGTAAACAGTCGCTTCCCCCTGGCCTCTGCGACCACACCCAGCTCCCACCGCAAGGATGATCACCAGGCATGGCCCCCCTTCTCCCAAAGTTACGGGGGCAATTTGCCGAGTTCCTTAACCACAGTTCACCCGATCGCCTTGGTATTCTCTACCTGACCACCTGAGTCGGTTTAGGGTACGGGCCGCCGATACACTCGCTAGAGGCTTTTCTCGGCAGCATGGGATCACTCACTTCACCTAAAACGGCTCGGCATCACATCTCACCCTCAATGCGCCACGGATTTGCCTATGGCGCGGGCTACATGCTTACCCCAGGACAACCATCGCCTGGGCTGAGCTACCCTCCTGCGTCACCCCATCACTCACCTACTACCCCCTCGGGTCCCACGCTCCCCACCCAGCAGGCCCGAAGGCCCGACAAGATGGTTCGGATGGTTAGCATCAGAGGATTCAGCGTTGGCGCATACCAGCGGGTACGGGAATATCAACCCGTTGTCCATCGACTACGCCTGTCGGCCTCGCCTTAGGTCCCGACTTACCCTGGGCGGATTAGCCTGCCCCAGGAACCCTTGGTCATCCGGCGCACACGTTTCTCACGCGTGATTCGCTACTCATGCCTGCATTCTCACTCCCACAGCCTCCACCACTCGATCACTCGGCGGCTTCACCGGCTGCAGGACGCTCCCCTACCCACCCGAGACATCATCTCGAGTGCCACGGCTTCGGCGGTGTGCTTGAGCCCCGCTACATTGTCGGCGCGGAATCACTTGACCAGTGAGCTATTACGCACTCTTTCAAGGATGGCTGCTTCTAAGCCAACCTCCTGGTTGTCACGGCAACTCCACATCCTTTACCACTTAGCACACGCTTAGGGGCCTTAGCCGATGATCTGGGCTGTTTCCCTCTCGACTACGAAGCTTATCCCCCGCAGTCTCACTGCCACGCTCTCACTTACCGGCATTCGGAGTTTGGCTGACGTCAGTAACCTTGTAGGGCCCATCAGCCATCCAGTAGCTCTACCTCCGGCAAGAAACACGCGACGCTGCACCTAAATGCATTTCGGGGAGAACCAGCTATCACGGAGTTTGATTGGCCTTTCACCCCTAACCACAGGTCATCCCCCAGGTTTTCAACCCTGGTGGGTTCGGGCCTCCACACCGTCTTACCGGCGCTTCACCCTGCCCATGGCTAGATCACCCCGCTTCGGGTCTACAGCATGCGACTCAAACGCCCTATTCAGACTCGCTTTCGCTACGGCTACCCGCCACCGGTTAACCTCGCCACACACCATAACTCGCAGGCTCATTCTTCAAAAGGCACGCCATCACCCACACAAACACAAGGCTCATGAAGAGGCTCTGACGGCTTGTAGGCACACGGTTTCAGGTACTATTTCACGACCCCTCACCGGGGCACTTTTCACCTTTCCCTCACGGTACTGGTCCGCTATCGGTCACCAGGAAGTATTCAGCCTTACCACGTGGTCGTGGCAGATTCACACAGGATTTCACGGGCCCCGTGCTACTCGGGAACACACCCAGAAGCCACTCAAGTTTCGTCTACCGGACTCTCACCGTCTACGGTCGGCCTTCCCATGCCATTCGACTACCCGAGCAGTTTGTAACTTCTCGCCGGACTGGTAGATCCAGCAGGATGGTCCCACAACCCCGCACACGCAACCCCTACCAAGTATCACACGCGCACGGTTTAGGCTGATCCGCTTTCGCTCACCACTACTCACGGAATCACTATTGTTTTCTCTTCCTGCGGGTACTGAGATGTTTCACTTCCCCGCGTTCCCACCAGCCGCCCTATACATTCAGACGGCGGCGACACCCCATGACGGGTGCCAGGTTTCCCCATTCGGAAATCCCCGGATCAAAGTCTGGTTGCCGACTCCCCGAGGCATATCGCAGGCTCCCACGTCCTTCATCGGCTCCTGATGCCAAGGCATCCACCGTATGCCCTTAAAAACTTGAACACACAAAACGATCAAAACAAATCGCAGATAAACAACAACACCCAAGAAACCGAAGTCCCTCACGCATCGTCGTCTACCAGAGATGCTCGCGTCCACTGTGCAGTTCTCAAAAAACAACCGGGCCCACCAGGCCGCCGCTCCGGTCAAAGGAGGCGGCGGGACCTGGTCCCGCAATCCAGAGGTGCCCAGGCTCGCGCCCGTTCCCTCAGGACCCAACAGCGTGTCCACCAGCCCGCGCACCCGAGCTCGTCGTTCCCACTCCCCGAAGGGCGGTACTGACCGAGCCGCACACACGACCTGATGAATAACCAGTGCTCCACATCTATGAGCAGCCACCCGGCGAACACTCGCCGCCGACGATGGCCACCGACCCGAACACCCCCGCAAGCAGGGGTCGATCCGAGCCAGTTGTTTGCTCCTTAGAAAGGAGGTGATCCAGCCGCACCTTCCGGTACGGCTACCTTGTTACGACTTCGTCCCAATCGCCGGCCCCACCTTCGACCGCTCCCCCCAAAAAGGTTGGGCCACGGGCTTCGGGTGTTGCCGACTTTCGTGACGTGACGGGCGGTGTGTACAAGGCCCGGGAACGTATTCACCGCAGCGTTGCTGATCTGCGATTACTAGCGACTCCGACTTCACGAAGTCGAGTTGCAGACTTCGATCCGAACTGAGACCGGCTTTAAGGGATTCGCTCCACCTCACGGTATCGCAGCCCTCTGTACCGGCCATTGTAGCATGTTTGCAGCCCAAGACATAAGGGGCATGATGACTTGACGTCATCCCCACCTTCCTCCGAGTTGACCCCGGCGGTCTCCCATGAGTCCCCACCATAACGTGCTGGCAACATGGAACGAGGGTTGCGCTCGTTGCGGGACTTAACCCAACATCTCACGACACGAGCTGACGACAGCCATGCACCACCTGTCACCGGCCCAAAAAGGACCCACCATCTCTGATGGATTTCCGGCGATGTCAAGCCTTGGTAAGGTTCTTCGCGTTGCGTCGAATTAAGCAACATGCTCCGCCGCTTGTGCGGGCCCCCGTCAATTCCTTTGAGTTTTAGCCTTGCGGCCGTACTCCCCAGGCGGGGCGCTTAATGCGTTAGCTACGGCGCGGAATCCGTGGAAGAACCCCACACCTAGCGCCCAACGTTTACGGCGTGGACTACCAGGGTATCTAATCCTGTTCGCTCCCCACGCTTTCGCTCCTCAGCGTCAGTACAGGCCCAGAGAACCGCCTTCGCCACCGGTGTTCCTCCCGATATCTGCGCATTTCACCGCTACACCGGGAATTCCATTCTCCCCTACCTGCCTCTAGTTTGCCCGTATCCACCGCAGACCCACGGTTAAGCCGTGGGCTTTCACGACAGACGCGACAAACCGCCTACGAGCTCTTTACGCCCAATAATTCCGGACAACGCTTGCGCCCTACGTATTACCGCGGCTGCTGGCACGTAGTTAGCCGGCGCTTCTTCTGCAGGTACCGTCACGTTAGCTTCGTCCCTGCTGAAAGAGGTTTACAACCCGAAGGCCGTCATCCCTCACGCGGCGTCGCTGCGTCAGGCTTCCGCCCATTGCGCAATATTCCCCACTGCTGCCTCCCGTAGGAGTCTGGGCCGTGTCTCAGTCCCAGTGTGACCGGTCGCCCTCTCAGGCCGGTTACCCGTCGTCGCCTTGGTAGGCCGTTACCCCACCAACAAGCTGATAGGCCGCGAGCCCATCCCTGACCGATAAATCTTTCCACCACCGCTGCAGGAGCAGGATGGTCGCATCCGGTATTAGACCTGGTTTCCCGGGCTTATCCCAGAGTCAGGGGCAGGTTGCTCACGTGTTACTCACCCGTTCGCCGCTCGAGTACCCCCGAAGGGGCCTTTCCGCTCGACTTGCATGTGTTAAGCACGCCGCCAGCGTTCGTCCTGAGCCAGGATCAAACTCTCCATTAAGGTCCATCACGACCCACCCCGGGGGCGAACCCGAGACGAGCCAAACCTTGGAAACAATCCCAGCAATGCATCCATACGGATGCTTGCCTCAAAGAAATCCCCAGCCCCTCGCACCTCCCCAAAGGAAGGCACCAGAAAGCCACGGGGCGATCCGGCCTACCGGCCAGATCGATAAAGGCACTGGCTTTTAACACGCTGTTGAGTTCTCAAGAAACGGACACCCACCGCGCTTGACCCGCTCTCGCGAGCCTCGCTCCGGGGCAACCCTTCTAGTGTATCCGATCCGCCCGACTTGTCAAGTCCTGGGCGATTCGAACCTCCATGTCCGGTTCGGGCGCGACGAAGCCGACCCGCTCTGGTCTCTGGAGGTTTCCCCTGGGGTCGGCCGCCGTCTCCGGCGTCCCGCTCCCCCTTGGGGCGTGTAGAACACTAGGACGCCTTGCGAGCACCGTCAAATCGACCCTCGATCATGCGAAAGCCCTGGTCAAACGGGGTTTCCGGCGTCTCGGAGCTGCTGTCGTGACCGCACTGTGACGTGTGTTTCCGCAGTTTTTGGGCAAGCATGACGAACGCCCGCCCGAAGTCCTCTCCGGGCGGGCGCTCACCTGGGCCTTCAGAGGCCGGTGACCTCCACACCGCCGACGTTGCGCTTACCCCGGCGCAGGACGAGGTAGCGGCCGTGCAGGAGGTCGGCGGACTCGGGAACCGCGTCCTCCGACTCGACCTTGGCGTTATTGAGGTACGCGCCGCCCTGGCCGATCGCACGGCGTGCCTCGGACTTGCTCTTGCACAGGCCGGACGCGACCAGGAGGTCCACGATCGTGGGAAGTTCTCCCCGGCCGACGTTCGCGGACGGGACTTCGGCGAGTGCCGCGCCGAGGGTGCGTTCGTCCAGTTCGTCGAGAGACCCCTGCCCGAACAGCGCACGGGACGCCGCGACGACGCGGGCGGTCTCGTCCGCGCCGTGGACGAGCGTGGTCATCTCCTCGGCCAGCGCGCGCTGCACCGCGCGGGCGGACGGGCGTTCGGCGCCCTGCTTCAGGAGATCCTCGATTTCCTCGCGGGACCGGAAGCTGAAGACCTTGAGGAACTTCTCCACGTCACGGTCGTCCGCGTTGAACCAGAACTGGTAGAACGCGTACGGCGAGGTCAGATCCGGGTCGAGCCAGTAGGTCTCACCGCCTGCGGTCTTGCCGAACTTGGAGCCGTCGGCCTTCGTGAGGAGCGGTGTGGTGAGGGCGTGCGCGGAGCCGCCCTCGACCCGGCGGATCAGGTCGACCCCGGCGGTGAGGTTGCCCCACTGGTCGCTGCCGCCCGTCTGCAGCCGGCAGCCGTAGCGCCGGTACAGCTCCAGGTAGTCCATCGACTGGAGCAGGACGTAGCTGAACTCGGTGTAGCTCATCCCAGTGGTGTCGAGGCGGGACTTGACCGTCTCGCGGGCCAGCATCCGGTTCACCGGGAAGTGCTTGCCGACGTCGCGCAGGAACTCGATGGCCGACATGGGACCGGTCCAGTCGAGGTTGCTGACCATCATGGCGCCGTTCGGGCCCTCATCGAAGTCGAGGAACCTCGATACCTGGCCCCGGATGCGCTCGACCCAGCCGGCGACGGTGTCCTGCGAGTTGAGGACGCGCTCGGCGCTTTTGCCACTGGGGTCGCCGATCAGGCCGGTGGCGCCACCGACGAGGCCGATGGGCCGGTGCCCCGCCTTCTGGAAACGGCGGAGCGTGAGGATCTGGATCAGGTTGCCCAGGTGCAGGGACGGCGCGGTCGGGTCGAACCCGCAATAGAGCGTGACCGGCCCCGCGGCGAGCAGCGCCCGCAGATCGTCCTGATCGGTGGACTGCGCGATCAGATCGCGCCACGCGAGGTCGTCCAGGATGTCGGTCACGTTCTCCCTCGTCTCCTGTCTGTTGCCTACCAGGCTGCCCCAGTGGGCACTTGCCACGCCAACGATATTCAACGTCCGCCCAGGTAGTAGCGGGCGGGGACGAACACGCGGTGTCCCGAGGCGAAGATCACCTGAACGCCCGTTTCATCCCATTGGGTGGACTCGATCTCGGGCGGTTCGCCGTTGAGGTCCAGGCGTACGTAGTGGCCGTACGCCAGTCCGGAATCCCTGCCGGCGTAGAGCTCGTACGCCCGGTGGCGGCCGAGCAGCAGGCTGCTCTTCTCGATCACGCCGACGTAGTGCGCGGATCCGTCCTCGTACCGGACGGACGGCGGGTGCCCTTCGGCCTCGACGATCACGCCCGTGCGGTGGGTCAGGCCGTCGACGACCACGCCGGCGAGGAGGACGGCGAACGCGAGCCACCCGGCGACGGCGGCTCTGCGGCGGGGGCGGGGCTGCGGGGGCGGGGCGATCATCGGGACGCCGGGGCCTTGCGGTTCCGGGGTGCGTGCGCGCGGTACGGGGAGACGCTGGGGTCTCCGTCGATCCAGAAGCGCCACGGGACGTCCTTGGCGGCGTTCACGCCGGTGCGCGGCCCCTGCCGGATGCGGGCGGCGTCGGCGGGCTCCCCCGCGCGGACGGTCAGCTCGCCACCGGGTGCGCAGACGTCCAGGCCGTTCTGCCCGCGGGCGATGCCGAGCGCCTCGCAGAGGCGGGCGGGGCCGCGGGCGAGGTCCCGGACGGTCGAACGCGGCCGGCGCGCGCGGGCCGTCTCCTCCCCCGCGATGATCTCGCCCGCGCGGACCAGGACGGCGGAGGACGTCCCGGCGAGCCCGCACACGAGGTTCACGCAGAAGTGCATGCCGTAGGTGAAGTAGACGTAGGCGTGGCCGGGCGGGCCGAACATCACCTCGTTGCGGGGCGTCCGTCCGCGGTAGGCGTGCGAGGCGGGGTCGAGGGGGCCCGCGTACGCCTCGACCTCGGTGAGCCGCACCGCGACGTCGCCGTCGGGTGTGCGGTGCCGCAGGACGTGCCCGAGGAGTGCGGGCGCGATCTCGTCGACCGGGCCTTCGAAGAACTCGCGTGGCAGGAGCGCCGCGTCCATCGCCTCACCGTGCTCGTTGGGGATCCGACGGTTCGCCAGCCTAGGGCGCCGCGGGGACCGTCCGGGCCGCCCGCGGCGGGCGGCCCGGACGGCGGCCGGTCAGGCGTCGCCGCCGGACGCCCAGGCGGCGTGCTCGTTGGCCTGGGCGCGGAGCGCGGTGATCTGCTCGCGGACGCGGTCGGGTGCGGTGCCGCCGTGCGCCTTGCGGGAGGCGAGGGCGCCGGGGACGTTCAGGACCTCGCGGACGTCCGGCGTCAGGTGCGGCGACACCTTGAGCAGTTCGTCGTCGGTGAGGTCGTCGAAGTCCTTGTCGTTGACCTGGCACCAGACGACGAGGTGGCCGACGACCTCGTGGGCGTCGCGGAACGCGACGCCGCGCCGGACGAGCAGTTCGGCGAGGTCGGTGGCGAGGGCGAAGCCGTCGGCGGCGGTGGCCTCGAGCCGCTCGGTGTTGACGCGCATGGTGGCGACGAGGCCGGACATGGCGGGCAGGACGAGCAGGAGGGTCTCGACGGCGTCGAAGGCGCCCTCCTTGTCCTCCTGGAGGTCGCGGTTGTAGGTGAGCGGGAGTCCCTTGAGGGTGGTGAGCAGGCCGACGAGGTGCCCGATGAGGCGGCCGGCCTTGCCTCGCGCGAGCTCGGCGACGTCGGGGTTCTTCTTCTGCGGCATGATCGACGACCCGGTGGCGTAGGTGTCGTCCATCTCGATCCAGCGGAACTCCTGCGACGCCCACAGGCAGATCTCCTCGCCGAGGCGGGAGAGGTGCACGCCGGCGAGGGCGGCGGCGAAGAGGAACTCGGCGACGAAGTCGCGGTCGGCGACGGCGTCCATGGAGTTGGGCGCGGCGGCGTCGAAGCCGAGTTCGGCGGCGGTGGCCTGCGGGTCGAGCGGGAGGGAGGACCCGGCGAGGGCGCCGGAGCCGAGCGGGGACACCGCGGTGCGGCGGTCCCAGTCGCGGAGCCGGTCGATGTCGCGGGTGAGCGGCTGGACGTGCGCGAGGAGCTGGTGCGAGAACAGGACGGGCTGGGCGTGCTGCAGGTGCGTCATGCCGGGCGCGGCGACGCCGAGGTTGTGCTCGGCCTGGGCGATCAGCGCGGTCTCCAGCTCCACCAGGCGGGAGACGATCTGGCGGGCGTGGTCGCGCAGGTAGAGCCGCAGGTCGGTGGCGACCTGGTCGTTGCGGCTGCGGCCGGCGCGGAGCTTGCCGCCGAGGGCGCCGAGGCGTTCCAGCAGGCCGCGTTCGAGGGCGGTGTGGACGTCCTCGTCGGCGACGGCGGGCCGGAACTCGCCGGTGCGGCACGCCTCCTCGAGGTCGTCCAGGGCACCGATCATGCGCTCGAGCTCGTCGTCGGTGAGCAGTCCCGCCCGGTTGAGGACGCGGGCGTGTGCGCGCGAGCCCATGAGGTCGTAGGGGGCGAGCCGCCAGTCGAACTGGACGCTCACCGAGAGCCGGGCGAGCGCGTCCGACGGGCCGCCCTCGAACCGGCCGCCCCACAGCCGCGTCGGTGCCTTGGTCACGGAATTTCCTCTACTTCCCACCGTGTCGGTTCGTTCACATGTCGATTCGTTCGTTCGCCGTCCCGCTCCGCGCCTGCAGGCGTGCGCCGAGCATGCCGGTGCGGCGCCGCGGAGGGCGTCCCCACAGCGTACGGGCTGCGGGTGCCGGGTTCGGGCGCGCGGGGCGGGGGCGGGGTCGGTGTCGTCCGGGGCCGGTGGGCCCCTAGCTTCGTCGTTCCCGGCCTTCGGTCAGCCTGAGGAGCGACTGGGCGACGTCGTCGCCGCCCGTCGGGTCGCGGGCGATGACGAGGATGGAGTCGTCGCCCGCGACGGTGCCGAGGATCGTGGGCCATTCCGCGTGGTCGATGGCCGAGGCGAGGTACTGGGCGGCGCCGGGCGGGGTCCGCACGATGACGAGGTTGGCGGACGCCTCGGCGGACACCAGCAGTTCGGCGGCGAGCCGGGTGAGCCGTCCGGTGAAGGTCTCGGCGGTGCCGGTGCGGGCGCGCGGGATCCGCTGGCCGCCCTCGCCGGGGACGGCGTAGATGAGGCTGCCGTCGTCGCCGCGCAGCCGGACCGCGCCGATCTCGACGAGGTCGCGGGAGAGGGTGGCCTGCGTGACCTCGACGCCCTCGTCGCCGAGGAGCCTTGCGAGCTCGCCCTGGGAGTGGACGGGGTGGCGGGTGAGCAGCTCGATCACCCGGGCGTGCCTGGCGGCCTTGGTCATCGGGGTGTTCACCCGGATCGCTCCAGCAGCCAGACGAGCAGGGCCTTCTGGGCGTGCAGGCGATTCTCGGCCTCGTCCCAGACGCGGCTGCGCGGGCCGTCGAGGACGGACGCGGCGATCTCCCGGCCGCGGTAGGCGGGCAGGCAGTGCAGGACGATCGCGTCGCCGGCGGCGCGGGCGAGGAGGTCCTCGGTGAGGGCGTACGGCTCGTAGAGCGCGGTGTCCTTGCCGTCCTGGCCCATGGAGACCCACGTGTCGGTGGCGAGGACGTCGGCGCCGTCGGCGGCCGCGGCGGGGTCGTCGGTGACGGTGACGGATCCGCCGGTGTCGGCGGCGATCTCGGTCGCGCGCTTGACGACGGCGGGGTCGGGCGGCTGGGAGGCGGGCGCCCCGACGCGGACGTGCATCCCGGCGGTGGCGCAGCCGAGGAGGTAGGAGTGGGCCATGTTGTTGGCGCCGTCGCCGAAGTAGGCGAGGGTCCGGCCGGCGAGGTCGCCGTGGTGCTCGCGGACGGTCTGCAGGTCGGCGAGGATCTGGCAGGGGTGGAACTCGTCGGTGAGGGCGTTGACGACCGGGACGGTCGTGCCGGCCGCCATCTCCTCGATGCGTCCCTGCCCGGCGGTGCGCCACACGATGGCGGCGACCTGCCGTTCGAGGACGCGGGCGGTGTCGGCGATGGTCTCGCCGCGGCCGAGCTGGCTGGTGCCGGCGTCCATGACGAGCGGGTTGCCGCCGAGTTCGGCGATGCCGGCGGTGAACGAGAGCCGGGTGCGGGTGGACGCCTTGTCGAACAGCACCGCGACGGACCGCGGGCCGTCGAGGGGCCGGAACCCGAACCGGTCGGCCTTGACCCGCGTGGCCAGGTCGAGGACGTCGGCCTGCTCGGCCGGGGTGAGGTCGTCGTCGCGCAGGAAGTGCCTGGTCATGGCTCAATTCTCCTTCACGGCGGATTCGCCCGCGGCCTCGGCGGCCGATCGGGCCGCGTCGAGGATCGCGGGCAGGGCGGCGGTGAACGTCCGGGCCTGCGCGGTGGTGAGGATCAGCGGCGGGGCGAGCCGCAGCGCGTCCGGCTGCAGCGCGTTGATCAGGAAGCCGGCGTCGCGGGCGGCGGCCTCGACGGCCGGGGCGTGCGGGCCGGTGAGGACGATCGCGCGCCACAGGCCGCGCCCCCGGACGCCGGCGAGCAGCGGGTGGTCGACCGCGGCGATCCCGGTGGCGAGTTCGTCGCCGACGGCGGTGGCGTTCCCGAGCAGCCCGTCGCGGTCGATGGTGTCGAGGACGGCGAGGGCGGCGGCCGCGCCCACGGGGTTGCCGCCGAAGGTGCTGCCGTGGTCGCCCTTGGCGAGGATGTCGCCGTGCGGGCCGAAGGCGATGCAGGCGCCGACCGGGAGGCCGCCGCCGAGGCCCTTGGCGAGGGTGATCACGTCCGGCCGGGCGTTCTCGTGCTGGAACGCGAACCAGGTGCCGGTACGGCCGATCGCGGACTGGATCTCGTCGGCGACGAACAGCGCGCCCGTCGCGTCGCAGATCTCGCGGGCGGCGGCGAAGTAGCCGTCCGGCGGGGGGACGACCCCGGCCTCGCCCTGCGTGGGCTCCAGGAACACGGCGGCGCAGTCGCCGTCGACGGCGGCCTTGAGCGCGTCGGCGTCGCCGTAGGGGACGAAGCGGACGTCGATGGCGAACGGGCCGAACGGCTCGCGGATGGCGGCCTTGCCGGTGAGGGACAGCGCACCGAGGGTCCGGCCGTGGAAGCCGTTCTCGGTCGCGACGAAGTAGGACCGGCCGTTGACCTTCCCGTACTTGATCGCGAGCTTGAGGGCGCACTCGTTGGCCTCGGTGCCGCTGTTGGCGAGGAAGACCCGGCCGGCCGGGGCGCCGTCGCCGCCGAGCAGCCCGCGGAGCCGCTCGGCGAGCAGCACCTCGGGCTCGTGCAGGAACAGGTTGGACGTGTGCGCGATCGTCCCGGCCTGCGCGGTGACGGCCTCGACGAGCGCGGGGTGCGCGTGGCCGAGGGAGCTGACGGCGATACCGGCGATGAGGTCGAGGTACGCGCGGCCGTCGGTGTCCCAGACCGTGCAGCCCTCGCCCCGCGCGAGCGCGACCGGCGGGACGCCGTAGTTCGGCATGAACGCGGCCTCGAACCGCTTCCTGAGCCCGTCGCCGCTCACGCGTCCTCCTTCTCGGTCCGTGCCTCGCCCGCGGAGCTGGGCAGCACCATCGTCCCGATCCCTTCGTCGGTGAAGATCTCCAGCAGGAGCGAGTGCAGCACCCGCCCGTCCAGTACGTGGGCCTGCGGGACGCCGCCGCGGACGGCGGTGAGGCAGGCCTCCATCTTCGGCACCATGCCCGCGGACAGGCCGGGCAGCAGTTCGGCGAGCTCGTCGGTGGTCAGGCGGTCGATGACGTCGTCGCTGTCGGGCCAGTCCGCGTAGAGGCCCTCGACGTCGGTGAGGACGACGAGCTTGGCGGCGTCGAGCGCGACGGCGATCGCGGCGGCGGCGGTGTCGGCGTTGACGTTGTAGACCTCGCCGTCGTCGCCGCGCGCGATGCTGGAGATGACGGGGATCCGGCCGTCGTCGAGCATCGCCCGCACGGCTCCCGGCTGCACCTCGACGATCTCGCCGACCTGGCCGATGTCGACCGGTGCGCCGTCGACGACGGCGTGCTTGCGCTCGGCGGTGAGCAGGTTCGCGTCCTCCCCCGACATGCCGAGCGCGAACGGCCCGTGCCGGTTGATCAGCCCGACGACGTCGCGCTGCACCTGGCCCGTCAGGACCATCCGGACGACCTCCATGGCCTCCGGTGTCGTGACGCGCAGGCCCGCGGTGAAGGACGACTCGATGCCGTTGCGGTCGAGGGCCGCGTTGATCTGCGGGCCGCCGCCGTGCACGACGACCGGCCTGAGGCCGGCGTACCGCAGGAAGACGACGTCCTCGGCGAAGGAGTGCCGCAGCGCCTCGTCCGTCATGGCGTGCCCGCCGTACTTGATCACGACGGTGCGTCCGTGGAACCGCTCGAGCCACGGCAGCGCCTTGATGAGGGTCTCGGCCTTCGACATGACGCCCGCGCGGTTCTTGCGCATCTCCGCGCCCGAGGTGATCGCGCTCATGTGGAGTACGCCGAGTTCTCGTGGACGTAGTCGGCCGTGAGGTCGGTCGTCCAGACGGTGGCGCTGTGCGGTCCCGCGGCGAGGTCGACGGTGATCGTCACGTCACGGGGGCGCAGGTCGACCTTGTCGCGGTCGTCGCCGACGGATCCGCCGCGGCACACCCACACGCCGTTGATCGCGACGTTGAGTTCGTCGGGTTCGAAGACGGCGTCGGTGGTGCCGGCGGCCGACAGGACCCGCCCCCAGTTGGGGTCCTCGCCGTGGATGGCGCACTTGAGCAGGTTGTTGCGGGCGATGGAGCGCCCGACGACGACGGCGTCGTCCTCGCTCGCGGCGCCGACGACCTCGATCGCGATGGCCTTGGCGGCGCCCTCGGCGTCCACCAGGAGCTGCCGGGTGAGGTCGGCGCAGACTTCGGTGAGCAGCGCGGTGAACTCGTCCTCGGCGGGGACGGCACCGGCGGCGCCGGACGCCAGCAGCAGGACGGTGTCGTTGGTGGACATGCAGCCGTCGGCGTCGAGCCGGTCGAGGGTGGCGCCGGTGGCGGCGCGCAGCGCCCGGTCGAGGGTCTCGGCGGGCAGGTCGGCGTCGGTGGTGATCACGCACAGCATGGTGGCGAGGGACGGGGCGAGCATGCCCGCGCCCTTGGCCATCGCGCCGATCATGTAGCCGCCGGCGCCCTGCCGGAAGGAGATCTTGGCGACGGTGTCGGTGGTGCGGATCGCGTCGGCGGCGGCGAGCCCGCCGTCGCCCCGCGACAGTTCGGCCGCGGCGGCGTCCACGCCGGGCAGCAGCGCGTCCATGGGGAGCCGCTCGCCGATGAGGCCGGTGGAGCAGACCGCGACCTCGCCCGCGGAGTCGCCGAGCGCCGCGGCGACCTTCTCCGCGGTGGCGTGGGTGTCCTGGAATCCGGCGGGGCCGGTGCAGGCGTTGGCGCCGCCGGAGTTCAGCACGACCGCGTGGACGCGGCCGCCCTTGAGGACCTGCTCCGACCACAGCACCGGCGCGGCCTTCACGCGGTTGCGGGTGAAGACGCCGGCCGCGGCGCGGGACGGGCCGTCGTTGACGACGAGGGCCAGGTCGCGGGTGCCGCTCGCCTTGAGTCCGGCGACGACGCCGGCGGCGCGGAAACCCTGGGGTGCGGTGACGCTCACGGGGACACTCCGATCGTGGTCAGCCCGAGTTCTTCCGGGAGGCCGAGGGCGAGGTTGGCGCTCTGCACGGCGCCTCCCGCGGTGCCCTTGGTGAGGTTGTCGATGGCGGCGACGGCGACGATGCGGCCCGCGTCCTCGTCGAGGGCGACCTGGACGAGCGCGCTGTTCGCGCCGAGGGTCATGGAGGTTGCGGGCCACCGCCCCTCCGGGAGCAGGGCGGCGAACGGCTCCCCCGCGTAGGCGGCCGCGTAGGCTTCGCGCAGCGTCTCGGCGGTGAGGCCGGGACGGGCTTTGGCGGTGCAGGTGGCGAGGATGCCGCGGCTCATCGGCGCGAGGGTCGGGGTGAACGACACGGTGACGCGCTCCCCGGCGGCGAGGCTGAGGTTCTGCACGATCTCGGGGGTGTGCCGGTGGGTGCCGCCGACTCCGTAGGGGCTCATCGAGCCCATGACCTCGCTGCCCAGCAGGTGCGGCTTGAGGGACCGGCCGGCGCCGGAGGTGCCGGACGCGGCGACGACGACGACGTCCGGTTCGGCGTGCCCGGCGGTGAACGCCGGGAGCAGCGCGAGGGTGACGGCCGTCGGGTAGCAGCCGGGGACGGCGACGCGGCGGGTGGTCCGCAGCGCGTCGCGCGCGCCGGGGAGTTCAGGCAGCCCGTAGGGCCAGGTGCCGGAGTGCGGCGTCCCGTAGAACTTCTCCCAGGCGACCGGGTCGGTGAGGCGGAAGTCGGCGCCGCAGTCGACGACGAGGACGTCGTCGCCGAGACGTTCGGCGAGCTCGGCGGACTGCCCGTGGGGCAGTGCGAGGAAGACGACGTCGTGCCCGGCGAGGACGTCGGGCGTGGTGTCGGCCAGGACGCGCCCGGCCAGTGATCGCAGGTGGGGCTGGTGCGCGCCCAGTTCGGTGCCCGCGTTGGAGCCCGCCGTCAGCGCGCCGATCTCGAATTCGGCGTGTCCGTCGAGGATGCGCAGCAGCTCGCCGCCAGCGTAACCGCTGGCGCCGGCGACCGCCGTCCGGATTCCCATGTTCCACTCTGCCCTTCGGAAGCGACCAGCAAGAGTATGCATGGCAATGGATGAATATTCAAAATCGATCGCCCGCCCGGCGCGCCGATGAGACCCACACCACAGGAAGTAGTTAGATCACTAATGATTTGACATCTTAATTTCAGATACCTCACAATCGAGCGCCATGGACACCGAGAAGCTCGGGTTCGGCGACCTGTCCGAGCTCGGCGCCACCGAGGAGTGGCCGGTCGGCCGGCTGTTCGCCGCCGCGGCCCGGCAGGCCGGGCCGGTGATGTGGCGGCTCGTCGAGAAGCACGGGGTCAGCCCCGCCGGGTTCTTCCTGCTGCGGATCCTGGTGCTCGAGGACGGCCGGCGCCCCGGCGAGGTCGCCAAGCGGCTCATGCAGTCGGCCGCCACCGTGACGTCGGTCGCCGACACACTGCAGCGCAACGGGCTGCTGGAGCGCCGCCCGGACGAACGCGACCGCCGCGCCGTCCGGCTGCACATCACCGAGGCCGGACGAGCGCTGGTCGCCGAGACCGGCAGCGCCCTGGCCGACGACCTGTGGGCGATCTACGACGTCCCCGCCGAAGCCGACGAACCCGCCGTGCGCCGGTACCTGCTCACCCTGCTCGACCGCTTCACCGATCTCTCCGAAGGAGGCCGCTGTTGACCGCGCCCACCGGCAGCGAACGGCAGCCCGACGGCAGCCCGGGCAACGTGGCCCGCGGCGACGCCGTCCGCGCCGTCGATCTGCAGAAGACCTACCCGGCCTCCGGCCCGCGGCCCGAGGTGCCCGCCGTCCGGGGCATCGACCTGGACGTCCCGCGCGGGGAGTTCTTCGGCCTGCTCGGCCCGAACGGCGCCGGCAAGTCCACGACCATCGGCATGCTCACCACGCTCGTCGTCCCGACCGGCGGCACCGCGTCGGTGTGCGGGCTGGACGTCGTGCGGGACGCCGTCGAGATCAAGCGGCGCATCGGCGTGGTGTCGCAGAACAACACGCTCGACAGCGACCTGACCGCCGCGGAGAACCTGGAGTTCCGCGGCCGGTTCTTCGGGCTGAGCGCCCGGGACGCCCGCCGCCGCGCCGACGAGCTGATCGAGCTGTTCGGGCTCGCCGAGCACCGCAAGGGCAACCCGTTCGAGATGTCGGGCGGGCAGGCCAAGCGCGTGATGATCTGCCGCGCGCTGATGCACGGGCCCGAGGTGCTGTTCCTGGACGAGCCGACCGCCGGGCTCGACCCGCAGACCCGCACCAACCTGTGGGACGTGCTGCGCGGCCTGCAGGAGGGCGGTCAGACGATCGTCCTCACCACCCACTACATGGAGGAGGCCGAGGCGCTCTGCGACCGGGTCGCGGTCGTGGACCACGGCAAGGTCCTCGCGAGCGGCACGGTCGACGAGCTGAAGGCGGGCGCGGGCGCCGACACCGTCATCACCGTCTCCTACGACGCCGCCGCGCCCGGCGACATCAAGGCGCTGGGCGACCGGGCGGGGATCAGCAGGGTCGAGGTCAACGACGGGCAGGTCCGCGTGTTCGCCGCCGACCCCGACGGGGTGCTCGGCGAGCTCGTCGCGATCGGCGCGCGGTCCGGTGTCGGCGTCACCGACGCCAGCCAGCTGCGCCCCAGCCTGGAAACCGTCTTCCTCACCCTGACCGGAAGGGACTACCGCGAGTGAACGCACCGGTGCTGACACCACCGCCCCCGGCGCGGGCCACGGTCCCGCGCACCTTCGCCGCGATGATGGCGCGCGAGGCGCGGGTGATGCGCAAGAACCTGCTGTCGACGTTCATCCGGGTGCTGATGCAGCCGGTCATGTTCGTCTTCGTGTTCGCCTACGTCCTGCCCAAGCTGGGCGGCGGCGCGATGGCCGGCGCGGGCGGGGCCACGTTCTCCACCATCCTGGTGCCGGGCCTGGTCGGCTCGTCGATCATCATGCAGGCCATGATGGCGGTGACCTTTCCGCTGATGATGGAGCTGAACTGGCAGAAGTCGATCACCGACCGGGCGCTGGCGCCGGTCACCATCCCGATGCTGGCGGTCCAGAAGATCCTCGCGGCGGCGCTGCAGGGTCTGATCGGCGGGCTGCTGGTGTTCCCGGCGGTGCTGTTCATCCACGCCGACGGCCAGGCCCCGCAGGTGAACGTGGACAACTGGCCCGTCCTGGTGCTGGTCCTGGTCGCCGGGTCCCTGCTGGCCGCCTCGGGCGGCCTGCTGCTCGGCACGCTCATGAACCCGCAGAAGGTCCAGATGATGTTCACGCTGATCCTGCTGCCGATGACCATGCTCGGCTGCGTCTACTACCCGTGGGCGGCGCTGGAGAGCATCCCGTGGCTGCAGTACCTCAGCCTGGCCAACCCGCTCGTCTACGTCAGCGAGGGCCTGCGCAGCGCCCTGACGCCCGACGTCCCGCACATGCCGACGTGGGCGTTCCTGCTGGCGATCGTCGGCGGGACGGTCGTCTTGACGTGGGCCGCGACCCGCACGTTCACCAAGCGCGTCCTCACCTGAGCGCGTCCTGACCTGACGGCCTCGGCCGACATAGGCGGGGCCCGGGGGAATTTGCCATCCCCCGGGCCCCTGTGGTTACCGCCCAATTCGCACGCCGGATCATGGAAGGACGCGGATCAGTCTGATCGGCCCTTGCGCGTTACCTTTACGCCATCGCCCCACGAGCGGAGCGAGCCGGAATCGAACCGGCATCTCAAGGGACCCGTCCACGTCCGGGCGGCCCGGCGATCGGCGGTGAATGCTGAGTCTGGAGCGAGAATCTGAGGTTGAGCGGCGGCCGCCTCTACCGGTTGGGCCACCCCGGCGCGAATGCCGGGGGCGGGACTCGAACCCGCATGTGACGCACGCCTGATCAGCTTCGGCTTCAGCTTCAGCTTGCGCTCCTCGCGCACCTCCCGCGCGTCGGCGGGAGGATCCTGTTCAGTTGTCGGTCGGTCTCGTGGTCCGAGGGTTCCCGGCGCGGGCGCGTCAGCCGAACAGGTAGCCGAAAACGGCCTCGCCGACGCGCCGGTCGGTCACGTCGGTGCCGTTGGCCTCCTCGCGCGCGAACTTGACGGCGTCCTGCAGCCGCTCGATCCGTCCGAGCAGCTCGTTGACCCGGCGGGCAGGGAGCGCGCCGGAGAACTTCAGCGTCGTCCAGTGGCCGATCGAGACGTCCTCGTAGTACACCTCGACCTGGGCGGGGTGCTTCTCGGTGGCCTCCGCCTTGACATGGTTGCGCGGAACCTTCTTGGTCTTCACGGTGCGGACCGGCTCGGTCCGCCACACGTCGGTGGACGGGTCGAACACCCAGGTCTCGGCCGCGTCCAGCACCGGCAGCCGCCGGACGAACCCGTGCAGTTCCTTCAGCTGCTTCTCCAGGAAGAGCAGGTAGGAGACCGGCACGTCCCGCAGGATCGCGGTGCCGTCCACGGTCACGTCGGCGCGGGCGTCGCAGTTCGCCCAGTCCTTGGTGGCGGTGACGTCGAACAGGCGCGTCAGCGAACCCGTCACGTCGCGCAGGACGTCGTCGACCTTGACCTGCACCCGGGTGGACTCCGCGGGGAACGTCTCGCCCTCCTCGTCCCTGGGCTGGTAGGTCCGCGAGATGCCGGACAGCAGCGGAGCCTTCTGGACCGCCTGCTGCGCGGCCGCGAGGTCCTGGACGGACTTGCTCTTCACGCCCTTCTCGACCGCGATGATCTGGTTCAGCTTCGTCGGCATCTCGCTCGCTCCCCTCGAATGACCAGAAGGACCGTAGCAGCGGACCTATCGCGCTATCAGCGTATTTTTCGATCACTCCATCGGTTCCACCTCGGCGAGTCCGGTCGTGCGATCCATGCGCAGCCAGCGGGTGAGCTCGAGCGTCCGCAGGAACGGCAGGTCGTGGCTCACCACGATCAGCGCGCCCCGGTAGGCGGCGAGCGCCTGGGCGAGCTGGCGGGCGCTGGCCATGTCGAGGTTGTTCGTCGGCTCGTCCAGCAGCAGGAGCCGCGGGGCGGGGTCGGCGAGCAGCAGCGACGCCAGCACCGCGCGGAAGCGCTCCCCGCCCGACAGGGTCCCCGCGGGACGCTCGGCCCGCGCGCCCCGGAACAGGAAGCGCGCCAGACCCGAGCGGATCTCGGTGACCGATGCCGACGGCGCTTGCGCGCGGACGTTCTCGACGACGCTGAGGGCGTCGTCCAGGACGTCCAGACGCTGCGGCAGGTACCGGACGCCGTCCACGCCGACCCTGATGCTCGTCCCGTCGGGCGCGGACTCGCCGACCAGCGCGCGCAGCAGGGTCGTCTTGCCCGACCCGTTCGGGCCGACGAGCCCGATCCGCTCCGGGCCCCGGACGATCAGCTCGGTGATCGTGGCGGGCTCCGGTTCGGGCGCCGTCAGCCCGGTGACGGTCACGACCGTCCGTCCCGCCGGGACGCGCGTGGCGGGCAGCTCGACGCGGATCTCGTCGTCCTCGCGGACGGCGTTCTCCGCCTCGTCCAGTCTGCTCCGGGCACCGGCGAGCCGCTCCTCGTGCATGATGCGGTGCTTGCCGGCCGACACCTGCGCCTGCCGTTTGCGCTCACCCATCACGATCTTCGGTTCGCGCTTGTTCTCCTGCATCTTGTCGCCGTACCTCTTGCGGCGCGCGAGCTTGACGTGCGCCTCCTCCAGCTCGCGCTTCTGGCGGCGCAGGTCGGTCTCGGCGGCGCGGACGGCGCGCTCGGCGGCGTCCTTCTCGACGGCGAGCAGTTCCTCGTAGGCGGACAGGTTGCCGCCGAACGAGCGGACGCCGCCGTCGCGCAGGTCGGCGATCTCGTCGACCAGCTCCAGCAGCTCCCGGTCGTGGCTGACGACGACCAGGACGCCCTTCCAGGCGGCGACCGCGTCATGGAGACGCCGCCGCGCGTCCAGGTCGAGGTTGTTGGTGGGCTCGTCCAGGAGCAGGACGTCGGGACGGGCGATGAGCAGTGCGGCGAGGCCGACCATCATGGTCTCGCCGCCGGAGAGGGTCGGGACGGGCCGGTCGAGACCGAGGTGCTCGAGGCCGAGCCGGTCCAGTTCGGCGCGGGCCCGCTCCTCGACGTCCCAGCCGTCGTCGCCGACGGCCGCGAAGTTCTCCTCGGTGGCCTCGCCGCGTTCGATGGCGTGCAGCGCGGCGCGCGTCCCGGCGATGCCGAGCAGGTCGGCGACCGTGGCGGCGCCGCCGAGGACGAGGGTCTGCGGCAGGTAGCCGATCTCGCCCTCGACGGTGACGGAGCCGGAACCGGGCCGCAGCTCCCCCGCGACCAGCTTCAGCAACGTCGACTTCCCGGCCCCGTTGACGCCGATCAGCCCGGTCCGGCCGGTGCCGAAGGCGGCGTCGAGACCGTCCAGGACGGTCGTCCCGTCGGGCCAGGCGAAAGACAGGTCGGTGCAGACGATGGCGTGAGACAAGAGGCGCTCCTCCGGTGGTGTCGTTCGGTGTGCTTGACACGTGGAGACACCGCAGAGAACGCGCATCGCGCCTGCGGGCTTGGGAAACGCCCGGGACGAGGGTCCGCTGAGATCGCATGCGCGTGCCGGGAGCCCGGAAACGGGCGCGGCGGATCGCGCGGTGCCTGCGACCTCAGTTCCTCAATGGACTCCCCAACCGGGCGGCGATGTGACGCGACCAGGCTACCCGATCCCCTTATCGCAACACAAGTAGCATTAGGGGTTCTTTCTGGAAGACGCGGGCGCGCCCCGGAGCCGTCGCCGGCTTCGGGGCGCGCCGTGGCCGTCTCTCAGGCGCCGCGCAGGGCCGCGCCGGTACGCTCGGCGGCCGCGGTGACCGCCGCGTCCCGCGCCGCCGACGCCTCCTCCGCAGTGAGCGTCCGGTCCGGGGCGCGGAACCGCAGCGAGTAGGCCAGCGACTTGCGGCCCTCCCCCACCTGCTCGCCGGCGTAGACGTCGAACAGCCGGATGGCCTCCAGCAGGTCGCCGGCGCCGGCGCGCAGCGCCGACTCCACGTCGGCAGCGGGGACGGCGTCGTCCACGACCAGCGCGACGTCCTGCACGGCCACCGGGTAGGTCGACACGTGCGGCGCACGGACCTGGACCGGCTCGCCGAGGAGGCGCGGCTCCAACTCCATCGCGCAGGTGCGCGGCGGCAGCCCGTAGGCGTTCGTGACGCGCGGGTGCAGCTCGCCGGCGTGGCCGACGAGGGTGTCGCCGTGGTACAGGGCCGCGCAGCGGCCCGGGTGCCACGGGGCGTGCCGGTCGGCCCGGACCGTCAGCTCGACGCCGACCTCGCGGGCGACCGTGCGGGCCGCCTCGATCGCGTCCGCCCACAGCGCCGGACGGCCCTCGCCCCACCAGCCGGACGCCTCGCGCTCCCCGGACAGGACGACCGCGACCCGGTGCGGCTGGTCGGGCAGCGCCGCCTCCACGGACGCGATCTCCGCGGCCGTCGGGCCCCGGTCCACGGCCAGGCGCGGCGCGGCCTTCGGCGCGTCCGGGTCGGGCCGGAACACCACGCCCATCTCGTACAGGGCGACGTCGCCGAAGCCGCGGCCGGCGTTCTTGGCCAGGGTGCGCAGGAGCCCCGGCAGCAGCGTGGTGCGCAGCAGCGGCTCCTGCTCCGACATCGGGTTGGCGAGCCGCAGCGCTCGCCGCCGGGCGTCGTCGGCCGGGAGCTGCAGGTCGTCCCAGTCCTTGGCGGCGACGAACGGGAAGGACAGCACCTCCGCGTAGCCGGCGCCGGCGAGCGCCCGGCCGACGCGGCGGCGCAGCCGCTGCCCGGCGGTCAGGCCCTGCCCGGCCGCCGGACGCGGCGCCCGGACCGGGATGTTCTCGTACCCCTCCAGCCGGATGACCTCTTCCGCGAGGTCGCTCGGGTCGACGAGGTCGGGCCGCCACGACGGCGGCACGACCGTCAGCTCGTCCGTCCCGTCGGCACCGCCCTCGACCGTGCAGCCGACCTGCTCCAGCCGCCGGACGACCGCGTCGCGCCCGTACGGGACGCCCGCGACCCGCCCGGGGTGCGACGCCGGCATGGTGATCGTCGTCCGCCCGGCGGGCGCCTCGGCGTGGGTCACCCCGGGGACGATCTCGGCGCCGCCCAGCTCGGCGAGCATCCGCGCCGCCCGATGGGACGCGTACAGCGGCAGCTCGCGGTCGACGCCGCGCTCGAAGCGGTGCGACGCCTCGCTGTGCAGCCGGTGGCGGCGGCTCATCTTCGCGGTGCCGATCGCGTCGAAGTGCGCGGCCTCGATCACCATGTCCGACGAGCGGTCGTCGATCTCGGTGGCGAGACCGCCCATCGTGCCCGCCATCGAGATCGGCCCGGACTCGTCGGTGATGAGGATGTCCTCGGGGTCGAGCGTCCGCTTGACGTGGTCGAGCGTCTCCAGCACCTCGCCGGACGCGGCGCGCCGCACGACGATCGGGCCGGTGAGCTTGCCGCGGTCGAAGGCGTGCAGCGGCTGCCCGAGCTCGAGCATCACGTAGTTGGTGACGTCCACGGCGAGCGACACCGGACGCATCCCGGCGCGGTGCAGCCGGACCCGCATCCACATCGGCGTCCGCGCGTCGGGGTCGAAGCCCCGGACCTCCCGAAGTACGAACCGGTCGCAGGCGGACGGGTCGGCGATACTCGCGGGGTACGACTCGCCGCCCGCGGCGGGGAGCTCGACCGCGGCGGGGTCGGTGAACGGGACGTCGTAGGCGGTCGCGGCCTCGCGGGCGATGCCGCGGATCGACAGGGCGTAGCCGCGGTCGGGCGTGACGGCGATGTCCAGGACGTCGTCGCGGAGGCCGAGCAGCTCGACGGCGTCCGCGCCGACCGGCGCGTCCGGCGGCAGCACGAGGATGCCGCCGTGGTCGTCGCCGATGCCGAGCTCGCTGACCGAGCAGATCATGCCCTCGGACATCTTGCCGTAGGTCTTGCGCGCGCCGATCTGGAAGCCGCCCGGCAGGACGCCGCCGGGCAGGATCGCCACGATGCGGTCGCCGACGGCGAAGTTCGTCGCGCCGCACACGATGTTCTGCGGCTCGCCGGTGCCGTTGGCGTCGCCGACGTTCACCTGGCAGTACCTGATCGGCTTCTTGAACCCGGTGAGTTCTTCGATCGCCAGGACCTCGCCGACGACCAGCGGGCCGGTGAGGTCGGCGCCGGCGCGCTCGACCGTCTCGACCTCCAGGCCCGCCGCGATCAGCTTCTCGGCCAGGTCGCGGCCGGTGACGCCGGCCGGCAGCGCGGCATGCTCGCGCACCCAGGAAAGCGGGGCCCGCATCAGATCTCCGTCCCGAACGGGAGGGTGAACCGGACGTCGCCCTCCACCATGTCGTACATGTCTTCCACGCCGTGCCGGAACATCAGCGTCCGCTCGACGCCGAGCCCGAACGCCCAGCCGCTGTAGCGGTCCGGGTCGACGCCGCAGGCGGTCAGCACCCGCGGGTTGACCATGCCGCAGCCGCCCAGCTCGATCCAGCCCTCGGAACCGCAGGTGCGGCACGGGTCGCCGCCGGGTTCGGCGGACGCCCCCCGGCACACGAAGCACTGCATGTCCACCTCGGCGGACGGCTCGGTGAACGGGAAGTACGACGGCCGGAACCGGGTGGACAGGCCCGCGCCGAACATCCCGGCGACGAACGCCTCGATGCCGCCGCGCAGGTCGGCCATCGTCAGCCCCTCGTCGACGGCGAGTCCCTCCAGCTGGTGGAAGACGGGGCTGTGCGTGGCGTCCAGCTCGTCGGTGCGGAACGTGCGGCCCGGCGCCACCACGTAGACCGGCAGCTCGCGCGACAGCAGCGACCGGATCTGCACCGGGGAGGTGTGCGTGCGCAGCACCAGCCCGGTCTCCTCCGACTCGACGAAGAAGGTGTCCTGCATCGTGCGGGCCGGGTGGTCGGGCTTGAAGTTGAGGGCGTCGAAGTTGAACCACTCCGCCTCGACCTCGGGCCCCTCGGCGACTTCGAAGCCCATGGAGACGAAGACGTCCGCCATCCGCTCCTGCATCGTGGTCAGCGGGTGCCGGGCGCCGCGCGGGGCGCGGTTCCAGGGCAGGGTGACGTCGACGGTCTCCTCGACCAGGACGCGCTGGTCGCGTTCGTCCTCGAGCTCGGCCTGGCGCTTCTTGATCGCCTGGCCGACGGCTCCGCGGGCGGCACCGATGCGCTTGCCGGCGTCGGCGCGGGCCGCGGGCGGCAGCGCGCCGATCTCCCGGTTGGCCAGGGCCAGGGGGGAGCGGTCGCCGGCGTGCGCCAGGCGGACCTGCTTGAGGGCGTCGAGGTCGGCGGCCGCGGCGACGGCGGCGAGGGCCTCGTCGCGGGCCCGCTCCACCTCCTGCGGCTGGAGCGCGGACACCTCGACGGGGTCATAGGACTTGTTGGGTGCAGACATGGCTGTGTGATCGACTCCGGTCGGCGTGGGACGCCCGCAGTCTAGTGCGCGGGCGGGGAAGACCTGGAAAGCGTGCGCGTGCCGCGCGGCCCGTCGGGGCCCGATCCCGTCCCCCCGCCCGGTCCGGGCCGGGTCAGACGGCGTAGTCGGGGGCCCCCGCGGGCACGGTAAATCGGAACTCGGCGCCGCCGCCGGGCGCGCGCCGCACGGTGATCACGCCGCCGTGCGCCTCGACGAGGCCCTTCACGATGTAGAGGCCGAGGCCGGTTCCGCCGCGGCGGTTGCCGCCGGGGCCGCGCCAGAACTGCCGGAAGACGCGCTGGACGGCCTCGGGCGGAATGCCCTCGCCCTCGTCCCGCACCGACACGGCGGCCCCCTCCTTGTGCGCGTCCGGCTCCACCACGATTGTTACAGTCCCGGCGCCGTGCCGCACCGCGTTTTCCACGAGGTTTCCGAGGATCTGGTCGACCTTGTCGGGGTCGAGCCACATCTCGGGCAGCTCACCGCGTGCCTCGAACCGGAACCGCTCCTCGGGCTCCCCGGCCGCGACCCGTCCGGCGATGACCTTGCGGGCCTCCTCGGCCAGGTCGACGACCTGGCGGCGCATCTCCAGCCGACCGGCCTCGATCCGGGACACGTCGAGCAGCTCGGTAATGAGCCGCGTCACCCGGTCGGCGTCGGCGTTGACGGTCTCCAGCATGACGCGCTTCTGGTCGTCGTTGAACCGGTGCCACTTGGCCAGCAGCGTCGCGGTGAAGCCCTTCACGCTGGTCAGCGGCGACCGCAGCTCGTGGGCGACCGTCGACACCAGGTCGGCGCGGTCGCGTTCGCGCCGCGCGCGCTGCTGGGCGTCGCGCAGGCACACGGTGAATCGTTCCACCCGGCCCTCGGCGTCGCGCCGGTACCCGGCCGTCACCAGCAGCTCCGCGCCACCAGGACGGAAGAGCGTCTGCTCGGGGTGGCGGGTGCGGGTGGACAGCCCCTCGTAGGGGGCGAGGCACTTCCACCAGTCGCGGCCCTCCGCGTCGTGCAGCGGGAGGACGTCGCGGAAGTCGCGGCCGATCGCGTGCGGCGCGGCGATCCCGGTCATGCGCTCGGCGGCGGCGTTGAAGGTCACGACCCGGGCCTGCCCGTCGGCGACCAGCAGGCCGTCGGGCAGGTCGTCGGCCGGATCCCGCAGCGGGCCGGGCGCAGGCACGCGCGCGGCCGTGCGCGGGAGTTCCTCTCCGCCCAAAGCGGCCTCCAGAACACCGAGGGGGACGCGGCCTGTCGGATACGACTCTATCGGCAGTCCCGCACCCCCGGGGACCCGAGAAAGACCGTGAGGCAAGCCTTTTGTGGCCTTCCCGGCGGCCGGCGGCGCCCCCCGCGGCCCCGCGCCCGATCCTTCGCGCCTCCCCGCGCTCGCCTCGGCGCCGTCGCGCCCGTCCCTGCCCGTCCCGGCCCCGTCGCTCAACGGTCCGGGTCAGACGAACGCCTCGTCGGGGTCGTTATGGACCGTGAAGAGACGGTGCAGGCCGGTGATGCGGAGCAGGCGGCGCTGGGCGGGCCGGACCCGGGCGAGGGCGATGCGGCCGTCCCCGGCGGAGATCTCGTTGTGCGCGGCGACGAGCGCGCCGAGGCCCGTGGCGTCGCAGAACGCGACGCCGGCGAAGTCGACGACGAGGCTGCGCAGGCCGGAGGCGTGCAGGGCGACGAGGCGGGCGCGGAGCGTGTCGGCGGTGTGCAGGTCGATCTCACCCGACACCGCGACGATCGCGGTGTCGCCCCGCACCCGGCCGAGGTCGATCTCCAGGCCGGGGAGCGCCGCCGGTGCGGCGGCGTCGCGCGGCGGCGCGAGGACGGCGGTGCCGGTGCATCTGATCTCCGGCCCCGGCCTGCCGGCCCGTCCGGCCGCGTTCTTGGTCATCACGTTTTCGCCCCCAGTCCGCGCGGCGTCATTGCCGCCCTGGTCATCACAGTAGGCATCCGGTGGATCGCGCGTACTCCCTCGCCGGTCCAACTTCTCGTCCTACTTACGGACGAGGCACGGCACGGGACGGCCCCCGCCAACGCGTCCACGGAGGCGTCCATTGTCCCAGGCGGAGCGGCGGTTCGCGGCCGGTTCGGCGACCTGATGCGGCCATCCGGCCACGGAACGCAGTCGCGGGTCAGCCGCCGCGGTGCGCCCGGGCGGACGCGTAGAGGCACACGGCCGCGGCCGTCGCCAGGTTGAGGCTCTCCGCGCGCCCGTAGATCGGGACGCGCACGACCTCGTCGACGTTCTCGAGGATCTCGTCGGGCAGCCCCCAGGCCTCGTTGCCGAACACCCAGGCCGTGGGCCGGTCGAGCACGCCGTCGTCGATGGCGGTGTCGAGGGTGCGTTCGCCCGCTCCGTCCGCAGCCAGCACGGTCAGCCCGGCGTTCCTCAGTTCGGGGATCAGCGCGTCGAACCTGGGACCGACGACGACCGGCAGGTGGAACAGGCTCCCCGCGGACGCGCGCACGCACTTGCCGTTGTAGGGGTCGACGGACGCGTCGGTGAAGACGACCGAGTCCGATCCGGCAGCGTCGGCGGTGCGCAGGACCGTCCCGGCGTTGCCGGGGTCGCGGACGTGCGCGAGGACGGTGACCAGCCGGGGCCGCGTCTCCAGCGCCCCGGCCAGCGGGACGTCGACGAACCCGCAGACCGCGAGCAGCCCCTGCGGCGTGACGGTCTGGGCGAGTTCGGCCATCACTTCCCCGCTCACCCTCAGCACCGGGACACCGGCCCGCTCGGCGGCGGCTACGAGGTCGGGATGCCGGGACTCGGCCTCGGCCGTGGTGAACAGCTCGGCGAGGCCGCCCGGGATCCGCAGCGCCTCCCGCACCGCCTGCGGCCCCTCGGCGAGGAACCGGCGTTCCCGGCGGCGGAAGGCGCGCTTGGCGAGCCGCCGAGCGGACTTCACCCGTGGTGATCGCAGGGAGGTCAGCTCGCGGCCCGCCATATCGCTGTGTTCGCCTTGTCGCCGGCGGGCCGGCTCAGGCGGCCTTCCCTTCGGCCGGGAGGGCGTCCTTGGCCACCTGCACGAGGGCGGCGAAGGCGGCGGCGTCGTTGACCGCCAGCTCGGCCAGCATGCGCCGGTCGACCTCGATCTCGGCGGCCTTGAGCCCCTGGATGAACCGGTTGTAGGTGATGCCGTTGGCGCGGGCGGCGGCGTTGATCCGCTGGATCCACAGCCGGCGGAACTGGCCCTTGCGGTCCTTGCGGTCCCGGAAGGCGTAGGTCATCGAGTGGAGCTGCTGCTCCTTGGCCTTGCGGTACAGGCGCGACCGCTGGCCGCGGTAGCCGCTCGACCGCTCAAGGACGACCCGACGCTTCTTGGCGGAATTGACCGCCCGCTTCACGCGTGCCACGTGCTGAACTCCTTCGTGGGGGCCGGGGCCGTCCTGGTCCCGGCCGGTCGCTGATGTTGCCGGTCGAGCGCTACTTGCGCAGCAGCTTCTTGATGTTCTTGGCGTCGGCGTCGGCCACCACGGCCGGGCCGTCGAGGCGGCGGGTCCGCTTGGACGGCTTGTGCTCGAGCAGGTGGTTCTTGTTGGCGCGGCGGCGCATCACCTTGCCGGAGCCGGTCAGCTTGAACCGCTTCTTGGCACCGCTGTGGGTCTTCGTCTTCGGCATGGTCGCCGTCGTCTCCCTCGTTCCCGGTCCTCCGTGCGGCGGCACGGAGGCGCGCCTGATCGGCGCATCGCACGGCGGCGCGGCGTGCACCGCGCCCGTGTCCCGCGTGACGCGCCTGGTCAGGCGTCAATGTACGTGCATGTCGGTCTCGCGCAGCCGCGAGGCCATGGTTCGAGCCCGCCGTGGCGGCGGGCCCGGGCCGGTCCTTCTCGGGGGCGCCACCCCCGGGAGTCCCGGCGTCGGCCCGGCCGGAGCCGGGCCGAGAGCGCCGCCGTTCAGGCGTCGCGCCCGGCCGCCGTTCAGGCGGTGCCGGACTCTTCCTGCCCGCGCGCGGTCTTCTTCTTGTGCGGACCGATCACCATGATCATATTCCGGCCGTCCTGCTTGGGCCGCGACTCGACGAAGCCGAGCTCCTCGACGTCGTCGGCCAGCCGCTGCAGGAGCCGGCGCCCCAGCTCCGGGCGGGACTGCTCACGACCACGGAACATGATCGTGACCTTCACCTTGTCCCCGGCCTTCAGGAACCGCACCACGTGACCCTTCTTGGTCTCGTAGTCGTGCGGGTCGATCTTCGGGCGGAGCTTGATCTCCTTGATGACCGTGTGCGCCTGGTTCTTCCGCGCCTCACGGGCCTTCATCGCGGACTCGTACTTGAACTTGCCGTAGTCCATGAGCCTCGCGACGGGCGGACGCGCGGTGGGCGCCACCTCGACGAGGTCGAGGTCCGACTCGCGCGCGATTTCAAGGGCCTTGGCGATGGGCACGATGCCCACCTGTTCGCCGTTCGGGCCGACGAGCCGGACCTCGGGCACGCGAATGCGGTCGTTGATACGCGGTTCGGCGCTGATGGGACCTCCTTGGGGCCGTTCTCAAGTTCTGGGACCGGTCGTACCCTGAGGCTTCCCACGAGAAAAGCCCCGCACGACTCGCATACGGGGCCACCTTCGGTCTCCCCGGACGGACTGCCGCTCGGGGACGACGGCGCACCGGACGCGTCGCGTCCGTTCGCCGGACCGTTACCCACCGGCCCTTCCGGCCGGTCAGGTGGGAGATGGCCTCCGCTTGAGCGCCCGGCGCCCACGATCTGAACGATCGCGCGCACAGGGCCGGTCGGCCACCAAGACTACCACCGCCGGGGGCGTCCGGAAGCCCGACCCGGAGATTCGCTTCGCCGCGTCCGCCGCGCCGACGGCGGGACGCGGCGGGCGAGCCGGGCGTCGAGTGAGGTACGCCGGTCACCGGCGTCACGATGGTCAACCGCCGGGGAGCCCCCGGAATTCCCGCCCCCGGCGACCGCGGGTCTCAGCGGCGGGCCAGTTCGGCCTCCCCGGCGGCCCGCATCGCCTCGACCGGGACGTCGTCGCGGCCGGTCATCAGCGCCACCTGCCGGACGGCCTGGTGCAGCAGCATCGGGAAGCCGCCGACGACCGTCCCGCCCGCCCGGGCCACGGCCCCGGCCAGAGCGGTGGGCCACGGCGCGTACAGGACGTCGAACAGGGCCGCGCGAGAGGCCGCGACGGGTCCGGCGAACGCGTCGGCGGCGCGTCCCGGCAGCGTCGAGACCACCAGCTCCGCCGGGAGGTGGTCGCGGACCCGGTCGAGCGGGACGACCTTGACCACCAGGCCGAACCGCTCCCCCACCGCGACCGTCTCGGCGGCGCGTCCGGGCGTGCGGACGGCCAGGACCGCTTCGGCGGTGCCGAGCCGGGCCAGGGCGGCCAGCGCGGAGGCGGCGGTCGCCCCGCCGCCCAGGACGAGCGCGGTCGCGGGCGCCGCCCCGGGCGCCGCGACGCCAGCCTCGGTGAGCGCGGCGACGATGCCGTGCACGTCGGTGTTGTCGGCGATGCGGCGCCCGTCCCGCAGGACGAGCGTGTTCGCGCCGCCGACCCCGGCCGCGAGGTCGGTCACCGAGTCGGCGAGATCGAGCGCGACGCGCTTGAGCGGCATCGTCAGCGACAGCCCGGCCCACTCGGGGCCGAGACCGTCCAGGAATCCCGCCAGCTCCGGCTCGCCGCACTCGACGGCCTCGTAGGACCACGTGCCGTCCAGTCCCATCGCCGTGTACGCCGCCCGGTGCAGCACCGGGGACAGCGAATGCGCGATCGGCGACCCGAGCACCGCCGCCCGGCGGCCGGTGACGCTCACCCTGCCTCCTTCGTCTCGTTGGTCCTCATGAACGGGACCTCATGAACGGTTCCTCATGAAGGGGGTCCTCTCGCACGGACCTCATGAACGGCGGGCCGGTGCGGCGGGAGCCCCGCGCCGCACCGGCCCGTCCCGGTCTCTCAAGCCGGGTTCACTGCCCGGGGTTCCGCCGCTGCCACTCGCGGAACTCCTGCGTGATCTTCTCGGCTTCCTCCCAGGTCACGGCGAACTTCGTGATCTTGTTGGTGGGGTCGGTGGCGACGAAGTACAGCCACTCCCCCTCCTCCGGGTTCAGCGCCGCGTCGATCGCGTCCTCGCCCGGATTGCTGATCGGGCCCGGCGTCAGTCCGCTGTGCTTGTAGGTGTTGTACGGGTGGTCGATCAGGGTTTCCTTCTCGGTCACCGTCAGCCCGCGCCGGTTCAGCGCGTAGACCACGGTCGTGTCGAACTGGAGCTTCATGCCCTTCTCGATCCGGTTGTAGATCACCCGGGAGATCTTCGGCAGGTCGGACGGCTGGCCGCCCTCGGCCTGGATGAGGCTCGCCAGCGTGATGACCTTCCCGGGCTCCAGATCGGCTTCCTCGGCCTTGCTCTCCAGTCCGGAGGACTCCGCGTACTCGACGAAGCGTGCCACCATCTGCTTGAGGATGTCGCCCGCCGAGCCGTTCGGGTCGAGGTTGTAGCGGCCGGGGAACAGGTAGCCCTCCACCCTGCCGCCGGCGTACTCGGGCAGCCCGAGCTCCTCGGTGTTCTTCGCGGCCGCCGCGAAGTCCTCGACGGGGATTCCCGTCTTGTCCGACAGCAGCTTGTACGTCTCGGTGGCGCGGCGTCCCTCGGGGATGGTGATCTGGTTGCCCGCACGGGACTTGGGGTCCAGCAGCATCGCCATGGCCGCCTTCGACGACATCTTCGTGCGCATCTGGTAGAAGCCCGGCTGGATGCTGGACGAGCGCGTCTCGGCGTTCCAGACCTTCACGAAGGCGCGGGCGCTCTTGACGACGTCGTGCTCCTCCAGCGCCGCGGCGATCACCGTGCCGCTGGCACCGTCCTTCACCTGGACCGTGACATCCCCGGTCCCGGCGCCGTCGTAGTCCGGCGGGTTGAGCCGGTTGTCCAGGACCGCGAATCCGAGCACGCCCGCGGTGCCGAAGACCGCGACGAGGAACGCCAGCGCGAAGAACACCGCCGCGCGGCCGTTGCGGCGGCGGCGTTTCTGCCTCTTGCGCAGCCGCCGCTGGTCGCGGCGGTTCGCCGGGCGGCCCTGCCGACCGTCCTGGGGTTCTGAGAAAATGTCCAAATCGTTCATGAGCTTCCCCGGACGATCTCGCCTGGGGGGCGTCCAGTCAACCGCTCCGCGTCAAGTGCGGCCTGGAGCAGCACGGCGGCCGCCGCCTGGTCGACGACGGCGCGGCGGGCCCGGCCGCGCACGCCCCCCGCGCGCAGGCCGCTCTCCGCCGTCACGGTCGTGAGGCGTTCGTCGTAGAGCCGCACCGCGCCGTCGGGCAGCCGCCCCGCGAGGCGGCGCGCGAAGGTCCGCGCGGCCTCCGCCGCCGGGCCCTCCCGGCCCGCCAGGGTGGTGGGCAGCCCCACGACGACCTCGATCGCCTCATGCTCCGCGGCGAGTTCCACGAGCCGGTCGACGTCCCCCTTCCCGCTCTTGACGGTCTCCAGCGGGGAGGCGAGGACTCCGCCCGGATCGCAGCGCGCGACGCCCACGCGGACACTGCCGACGTCGACGGCGAGGCGCACCCCCGGCCTCACCGTCCGGCCCCCGTCCCGGTCGGGAACCGGCGGGCCGTGCCCCGCGGGTCCTTGCTCCCCCGGAGCCTTCTACCCCCGACTGCGGGGCTCACGCGGCCCCTACGGCTCGTTCGACCGCGCCGATCGCGGCGTCCACGGCGGACGGGTCGGCGCCGCCGCCCTGGGCGAGGTCGTCCTTGCCGCCCCCGCCGCCGCCGAGCGCCTTGGCGGCCAGGCCGACGAGCGCGCCGGCCTTCAGGCCGCGCTCGCGGGCGCCCTCGGTGACCGCGACGACCACGACGGGACGGTCCTTGGGGACGCCCGCGATCATCACCACGGCCGGCCGGGCGGTGAGCCGGCCGCGCACGTCCACGGCGAGCTTGCGCAGGTCGTCCGCACCGGTGCCGTCCGGGGCGCGGTGCGCGGCGAACGCGATCCCGCCGAGGTCGCGGGCGCCCTCGGCGAGGGAGCCGGCGATCTGCAGGACCTGCGCCGCGCGCAGGCGGTCGAGTTCCTTCTCGGCGTCCCGCAGCCGGGTCACGATGCCGGAGATCCGCTCGGGCAGCTCCTCCTTGCGGGCCTTGAGCTGCTCGGCGAGCTGCGCGACGAGGACGTTCTCGCGGGCGAGGAAGCGGAACGCGTCGATGCCGACGAGGGCCTCGACGCGGCGGACGCCGGCGCCGATCGACGACTCGCCGAGCACCTTGACCAGGCCGAGCTGACCGGACCGGGCGACGTGGGTGCCGCCGCACAGCTCGCGGGAGTAGTCGCCGATCTCGACGACGCGCACCTCGTCCCCGTACTTCTCGCCGAACAGCGCGAGGGCGCCCATGGCGCGGGCCTCGTCGATCGAGGTGTGGAAGGCGCGGACGTCGTGGTCGCCGACCAGGACCTCGTTGACCTCGTCCTCGACGTCGCGCAGCACGCTCTCCGGGACGGCACCGGTGGCGGTGAAGTCGAACCGGAACCGGCCCGGCGAGTTCTCCGACCCGGCCTGCGCGGCGGACTCGCCGAGCGCCCGGCGGAACCCGGCGTGCACCATGTGCGTCGCGCTGTGCGAGCGGGAGATCGCGCGGCGCCGCTCGATCTCGATCTCGGCGTACGCGGAGTCCCCGGCCTGCGCCTCGCCGCTGCGGACGCGGCCGCGGTGCACGATCAGTCCCGGCAGCGGTGCCTGCACGTCGTTGATCTCGATGACGGCTCCGTTGCCGAGCCGGATCACGCCGTGGTCGGCGAGCTGGCCGCCGCCCTCGGCGTAGAAGGGCGTGCGGTCGAGGACGACCTCGACGTCGGTGCCCTCGCCCGCGGCCTGCGCCCCGGCGCCGTTGATCAGCAGGCCCACGAGACGGGCCTCGCCGGTGACCTCGCTGTAGCCGGTGAAGTCGACCTGCCCGCCCGCGCCGGTCAGCAGCGTGTCGAGGACGGAGACGTCGAGGTTGCCGGTCTTCTTGTCGCGGGCGTCCTTCTTGGCGCGGTCCCGCTGCTCCTGCATGAGCCGCCGGAATCCGTCCTCGTCGACCCGCAGGCCCTGCTCGGCGGCCATCTCCAGCGTCAGGTCGATGGGGAAGCCGTAGGTGTCGTGCAGCTTGAAGGCCTGCTCGCCGGGCAGCGCCGGCCCGCCGGACCGCTTGGTCTCGGCGACCGCGGTGTCGAAGATCGCGGTGCCGGTGCGCAGCGTCTGGAGGAAGGACTCCTCCTCGGCGTCGATGACCGCGTGGATGTTCGCGGCGGTGCGGATCAGCTCGGGGTACTGCTCGCCCATCGCGGCGACCGCGACGGCGGTCAGCTCGTGCATCAGCCCGGCGTCCTCGCCGCCGAGCAGCCGCAGGTTGCGGATGGAACGGCGCAGGATGCGGCGCAGCACGTAGCCGCGCCCCTCGTTGCCGGGCCGGATCCCGTCGGCGACCATCATCGTGCCGCTGCGGACGTGGTCGGCGATGACGCGCAGGGACACGTCCGCGCGGTGGTCGCGGCCGTAGCGGGCGCCGGTCAGGCCGGCGGCGCGGTCCAGCACGCGCCAGAGGGTGTCGGTCTCGTAGATGTTGTCGACGCCCTGCAGGATCGCCGCCATGCGCTCCAGGCCCATGCCGGTGTCGATGTTCTTGGCGGGCAGGTCGCCGAGGATCGGGAAGTCGTTCTTGCTCTCGCCCGGGCCCCGCTCGAACTGCATGAAGACGAGGTTCCACACCTCGAGGTAGCGGTCCTCGTCGGCGACCGGGCCGCCCTCGCGGCCGTACTGGGGACCGCGGTCGTAGTAGATCTCCGAGCACGGGCCGCACGGGCCCGGCACGCCCATCGACCAGAAGTTGTCCTCCATGCCGCGCCGCTGGATGCGGTCGAGGGGGACGCCGACCTTGTCGTGCCAGATGTCGCGGGCCTCGTCGTCGTTCTCGAAGACGGTCACCCACAGCTTCTCTTCGGGGAACCCGAAGCCGCCGTCCTCGCGGGAGCGGGTCAGCAGCTCCCAGGCGAACGGGATCGCCTGCTCCTTGAAGTAGTCCCCGATGGAGAAGTTGCCCAGCATCTGGAAGAAGGTGGCGTGCCGGGTGGTCCTGCCGACCTCTTCGATGTCGGGGGTCCGCACGCACTTCTGGGCGCTGGTCATCCGCTGCGAGGGCGGGGTCCGCTGGCCGAGGAAGTACGGCTTGAACGGGACCATGCCGGCGTTGACCAGCAGCAGCGTGGGATCCTCGGCGATCAGGCTGGCCGACGGCACCACCGTGTGCCCGCGCTCTTCGAAGAACTTGAGGAAGCGGCGTGCGACCTCTGCCGACTCCATATCAGTGGCCATCCTTGTCGTCATCGATGATCGTGTATCGCCCGCGCAGCACCCGGTGCGGCCGGGCGGCGTCCTGCTCGGGCGGAGCCTGGTCCATGCGGACAGCCTCGCGCAGCTCGTCCTCGCGGGCCCGCATCTCGGTGCGGACGTCCGCGGCGAACAGCTTCAGCCGCTCGCCCGCGCCCTGCCCGGAGGACACGGCGCGCGCCGCGACGCTCTCCGGGGTCAGCGAGCGCGCGAACCGCTCGACGCGGCGCTTGACGCGGTGCGTGGCGTAGACGCCGGCGCCCGCGCCGACCGAGAGCCAGAACAGCCGCTTCACCGGCGTCCCCTTCCGCCCTTGCGGGCGCCGCGGCCCGACTCCAGCCGCGGCCGGCCGGTGTCGGCGGGCCGTCCCTCGCCCTCGCGGCTGCCGATGGCCTTGCGGACCCCGTAGGAGAACGCGGCGGCCTTTACCAGCGGACCGCCCACCACCGACGTCATGACGGTGGTGACGGCCGAGACGTTCTGCGTGACGCCGGCGACCTGCTTGGTGATGACGTCGGTGCGGCCGAGCTGCTCGTCGGCGCGCTTGACCGTGCGCGTCATGTCGTCCAGCAGCGGACCGGCCTGGTCGCCGATGTCGCGGACGACCTTGCCGGCCTCGTCGAGGAGCCGGGCCAGCTTCAGCAGCGTGAACGCGACGAACGCGACGAGCACCGCCCAGAACACGGCCACGATGAGGCCGGCAACCTGTCCACCAGTGAGCATCAGGGCTTTCCGTTCGCTGTGTGTTCGGCCGGGGCCGGGCTTTCGGCCGGCCCGCGCCGGCCGGCATGCCGACCGACCCTACCGGGCGATCCGGTCCGGCCCCCCGCGGCACAGACCCCGCACCCGGGGCGTCACGCCCAAGATTATCGGGATCGGGCACCGGTTGCCGGGAGCACCGCACTCCGGGCCGTTTCGGGTGTCGCTCCCCCGCGCCGCCGACGCGCGGCTTCCCGCATGGTCTCAGCTCCCCCGCAGCACCGAGCGGATCCGAGCGAGAACCTCGGTGAAGCGGGACTCGGCGCCGTGCCGGGTCGGGCGATAGTACTGCCGGCCGTCCACCGCGTCGGGCGCGTACTGCTGCCGGACGACGCCGCCGGGGTGGTCGTGCGCGTACTTGTAGCCCTCCCCGTGGCCGATCTTGGCGGCGCCCTTGTAGTGGGAGTCGCGCAGGTGCCCGGGGACGGGACCGGCGAGCCCCTTCCGGACGTCGCCCAGCGCCCCGTCCACCGCCGTGATCACCGCGTTGGACTTGGGTGCCAGGGAGAGATGGATCACCGCCTGCGCGAGGTTGATCCGCGCCTCGGGCAGGCCGACGAACTCGACGGCCTGCGCCGCCGCCACCGCCGTCTGCAGGGCGGTCGGGTCGGCCATCCCGACGTCCTCGCTGGCGTGCACGATCAGCCGCCGCGCGATGAACCGCGGGTCCTCGCCGGCCTCGATCATCCGGGCGAGGTAGTGCAGCGCGGCGTCCACGTCGCTGCCGCGGATGCTCTTGATGAACGCGCTGATGACGTCGTAGTGCTGGTCCCCCTCCCGGTCGTAGCGGACGGCCGCGCGATCGACGGCCCGCTCCAGCACGCCGGGATCGATCACCGGGACGTCCGCCCGCCCTCCCGCGTCCGTGTCCGCGTCCGTGTCCGCGTCCGGCCCGCGGTCCACGACGAGCGCGGCGGCCTCCAGGTAGGTGAGGGCCCGGCGGGCGTCGCCGCCCGCGAGGCGGACGAGATGGTCCTCGGCGGCGGGGTCGAGGCGGACGGTCCCGCCGAGGCCGCGTTCCTCGTCGATCGCCCGCGCGACCACCTCGCGCAGCGCGTCGTCGCCGAGCGGCTCCAGGGTGAGCAGCAGCGACCGCGACAGCAGGGGGCTGATCACCGAGAAGAACGGGTTCTCGGTGGTAGCGCCGATGAACGACACCCACCGGTTCTCCACGGCCGGGAGCAGCGCGTCCTGCTGGGCCTTGTTGAACCGGTGCACCTCGTCGACGAACAGGACGGTCTGCCGGCCGGTCATGCCGAGCTCGCGGCGCGCCAGGTCGATCTCCGCGCGGACCCGCTTGACGCCGTCGCTGACGGCGGAGACCTCGACGAACCGGCGGGAGGTGACGTGGCTGACGACCGTGGCGAGGGTCGTCTTGCCGGTGCCGGGCGGGCCCCACAGGACGAGCGACATCGGGGCGTCCCGGTCGACCAGCTGCCGGATCGGGGTGCCCGGGCCGAGCAGGTGCCCCTGCCCGACGACCTCGTCGAGGCCGCGCGGGCGCATGCGGACGGCGAGCGGCTGCCCGTCCGTTCCCGCGGCCGCGCCGGAGGCGGCGGGCCCACCTGCGGCGTCACCCACCGTGTCGCCGCGGGCGCCGCCCGCGATCTCCGGATCGTCGAACAGGCTTTCCGCTTGGCCCGATTCCGCCCTGCTGGTCACGCTCCGACATTATCTCCCCCGGGGACGCGCCGATCCCCCGGCGATCGCGGGAACCGAGGAGCGGGCGGGCACGTTGAAATGCCCCGGAGGAGAAAGCGGGAAGTGACCGAGTCAGTGACCGAGTCGAGGACGGCGGCGTTGCGGCCGAAGAGGTGGAGCGGGCTCGCGGGCCTGCTCGTCGCGCTGTTCGTCGTGGCCGGGCTGGTGGCCGGCTACGGGCTCGGGCACGCGCCGCCGGTGCGGATCTGCACCGAGCACGCCGTCACCGCGCCCCTCTCCGCGAGCGCCGCCGCACCGGCCGCCCCCGCGCCGGCGGCGGCCTTGCCGGCCGCGGTCTCCGACTCGGGCGCCCCGTCCGGTCTCTCCGGGCCGGTACCGGGTCTCCCGTCGAACCCGGGGTCCGGTGCCGCAACGGGTCCGGGTCCCGTGCCCCTCTCCGCGTCCGGCGTCGTGTCCGGCGTCGTGTCCGGCTCAGCGGCGGACCCGGTGTTCGGCGGTGTCTCCGGTGCTCTCGGCGGCCCTGTCGCGGCCGTTCACGCGGACGCGGCGCCGGGGCCGCTCGATCTGCCGGGGCCGCCCGCTGGGGACGTCTGCCTGTGCCTGGCGGTCCTGCTGACGCTGCTGGCCCTCGGGTTCTCGGGCGGTGGCCGCCGCCCGATCCTGCGGCTGCCGGCCCGCAGCGGCCGCGTTCCCGCCCCGCCCGCCGGCGGCGTGCTCGCCGCACCCTCCCTCGCCGCCCTCCAGGTCCTCCGGCTGTAACGGACCGGCCGCGCCGCCGTACCGCCTCGACGCGGCACGGCGCGGCTTCGCGTCCCCCGACCAGCCGAACCGACCCCGAGAGGACCGCTCTCATGTCCAAGAGCGCCCGCAACAAGAACGCCCGCAACAAGAACGCCAGGAGCGGCAACGCGAAGAAGAACGCCCTCACGCAGCCGCAGGTGCCCTGGGGCGGCATCGCCTTCTTCACGGTGATCGGCGTGGTGGCCGTCTTCGCCATCTCCTACGCCTTCCTGCAGACCAGGTCGTCGGCCGCGGACGGCGGATCGTCCATCGCGGGCGTGGTCGCCAGGGACGACCTCAGCCGCGACCACACGACGGACGACGTCGACTACCCGGACGCGCCGCCGATGGGCGGGGAGCACGACCCGATGTGGCAGAACTGCGACGGCATCGTCTACGACCGGGCGCTGCGCGACGAGAACGCCGTGCACTCCCTGGAGCACGGCGCCGTCTGGGTCACCCACCGGCCGGACCTGGCCGCCGGGCAGGTCGAGGCGCTGCGGGAGAAGGTCGAGTCGACGAGCTACACGTTCATGAGCCCGTACCCGTCCCAGGACTCCCCGATCACCCTCACCGCCTGGGGCAGCCGGCTCGACCTGCAGGACGCCGGCGACGGGCGGCTGGACGAGTTCCTGCGGGCGTTCGTGAAGGGCCCGCAGACCCCCGAGCCGGGCGCGGCCTGCACCGGCGCCAAGGCGGCTCCGTGACGTCCCCACGGGCGGGCGGTCCCGCCGGGGCGGACGGCGTCCGCCCCGGCGGGACCGCCGAGCCGCCCGGCGGAGGGCGGGGGCGGCGGGTCACCGTCGTCCTCGCCGTGGCCGTGCTGGTGGGCGCGGTCGCCCTCGCCGGCCTGGCCGCGCTGCGGTCGGGACGGCCGGGCACCGCCGATCCCGAGGCCGGGTTCGCGCGCGACATGAGCACCCATCACGCCCAGGCCGTGCAGATGTCGTTCATCGTGCGGGACCGCACCGACGACGAGCGGGTCCGGCTGCTGGCCTACGACATCGCCAACACCCAGTCGCAGCAGATCGGCATGATGACGGCCTGGCTGGACGAGTGGGAGCTGCCGAAGGCGGATCCGGGCGGCCGGATGCGCTGGATGTCGGGGCACGGCGGCCACGGGGCCGCGTCCGCCGCGCCGGGCGGGCGGATGCCGGGGATGGCGACGCCGGAACAGCTCGCCGCCCTCGAGCGTGCGTCGGGCCGGGACGCGGAGGTGCGCTTTCTCCGCCTGATGATCGTCCACCATCGCTCGGGCGTGGACATGGCCGGGGCGATTCTGGGCCGCACCGATCACGAGCGGGTGCGGCGGCTGGCCCGGACGATGGTCGAGGGGCAGCAGGCGGAGATCGGGCTGATGGCGGGGATGCTCCGCGAGCGCGGCGCGTCCCCGCCCGAAGGCCCCGCCTGAGCCGCGCCGGCCCGCCCCCGGGGCGGGCCGGCGGCGGATCGGCGGAGGATCGGCGAGGTCAGGAGAACTCGGCGAGCGTCCGCTCGGCCTCCTCCAGCCACGCGCGGCGGGCGGTGAGCGCCTCCTCCGCGTCCTTGGCGTCACGGTCGCGGCCGGCGCCGCGGGCCTTGTCGAGGCGCGCCTGGAGCTGGTCGATGGAGCTGCGCAGTTGCGCGACCGTGGCCTCGGCGCGGGCGCGGGCCTCGGGGTTGGTGCGCCGCCACTCGTTCTCCTCGGCGCCGCGGACGGTCTCCTCGATCTTGCGGAGCCGGCCCTCGAGACGGTCGCGCTGGTCGCGCGGCACCATCCCGGCCGCCTCCCAGCGCTCCTGGATCGTGCGCAGCGCCTGCCGGGCCTGCCGGACGTCCCGGACGGGCAGCAGCCGCTCCGCCTCGGCGAGGATCTTCTCCTTCTCCTCCGCGTTCCCGCGGAACTCGGCGTCGCGCTCGGCGAACGCGGCGCTGCGGGCCTGGAAGAAGGTGTCCTGGGCGCCCTTGAAGCGGGCCCACAGGTCCTCTTCGGCGTCCCGGGTCGCGCGCCCGGCGAGCTTCCAGCGGCGCATCAGGTCGCGGTAGGCCGCGGCCGTGTCGCCCCAGTCGGTGGAGCCGGTCATCGCCTCCGCCTCGGCGACCAGCCGCTCCTTCTCCCGGCGGGCGTCCTCGCGCTGCTCGTCCAGCGTCGAGAAGTACGCCTTGCGCCGCTTGGTGAAGGCGTTCCGGGCGGCCGACAGCCGCTTCCACAGCGACGTCTCGGTGGGCCGGTCGATGCGGTCGGCGGCCTTCCACTCCTCGACGAGCTGCCGGAGCCGCTCCCCGCCGTTCTTCCAGTGGGTCTCCTCGACGGCGATGCGCTCCGCCTCGGCGACGATGCGCTCCTTGACCTCGCGCGCCTCGTGCCGGTGCTGCTCGCGCTGCGCCTTGACCTCCTCGCGGCGCCGCCCGACCCGCTCGGTGAGCCCGTCGAGCCGGCGGGCCAGCGCGTCGAGGTCGCCGACCGCGGCGGCCTCGGTCACCGCCTCGCGCAGGCGGCCGATGGTCTGCTCGGCCTGGGCGGGCTGCAGGTCGGTCGTGCGGACGCGCTGCTCGAGCAGCCCGATCTCGGTGACGAGCGCGTCGTACTTGCGCTTGTAGTAGGCCAGGGCCTCTTCGGGCGCGCCCGCCTGCCAGGATCCGACGACCCGCTCGCCGTCGGCCGTCCGCACATAGACGGTGCCGTCCTCGTCCACCCGGCCCCATGGATCGGTCGCGCTGGACACCCTTGCCTCCTGAATCGCGGGTCCGAGATGCTCACAGCCTTCGGACCCTCCACACCTTAGTATCCCGTTCGCCGGATTCCGGTCACCCGGCGGCGGCGACCGTCACGTCCTCGATCGTGACCTTCTTCTTGGGCGCCCCGTCGCCCTCGGGGTCCGAACCCGCGGCGGCGATCTTCTCCAGCACGTCCATACCCGTGGTGATCTTGCCGAACACGGTGTAGTCGGGCGGGAGCTGCGAATCCTCGTAGACCATGAAGAACTGGCTGCCGTTCGTGCCGGGCCCCGAGTTCGCCATGGCGAGGGTGCCCTTCCCGTACGTCGCGCCGTCGAGGTTCTCGTCGGCGTACTTGTAGCCGGGGCCGCCCGTCCCCTGGCCGGTCGGGTCGCCGCACTGCAGGACGTTGAGCCCGCCGCTGGTGAGCCGGTGGCACGGGCTGTCGTCGTAGTAGTTCTTCTCCGTCAGGAACGCGAACGAGTTCACGGTGCAGGGCGCGTTCTTGCCGTCCAGTTGCAGGACGACCTCGCCCTGGTTCGTCTTGACGGTCGCGTTCACCGTCCCCGTGCGAGCGGGCTTCGCGGGCGGGGTGCCGAGGTCCTCGGGCGCCCCCGGCTCCTCGGACGGGGTGTAGACGCACTCGCCGTTCGCCGCCGCGGCGGTCGCCTCGGCCGCGGCGTTCTCCCCGGACGGCTCGTCCTCACCGGTGAACAGGAGGATCCCGGCCCCGCCGAGCGCGATCACCGCCACCGCGGCGGCCGAGCCGAACACCTTCAGCTTCCGCGCCCTGGCCGCCTCGGCCGCCCGGCGCTGCTGCTGGCGCTCGTAGCGCTGCCGCGCGAGCTCTTTCTTGCGGTCCTTCCCCGCCACTGGCCATGCCCTTTCGCTGTGATCAGGTGAACGTGCAGCGCATAGTAGCGGTACCGGCGCGTAAAAGCGCCGTAAAACGGACGCCGGGGAACGGGGTCACCCTTCCGCCTCACGGGAACACGCTCCGCGACACGGCGATCGCCCTATCTCGTTCGCGGTCGCCGCGGGCGCGCCGGTACCCTCGAACACGCCCATCGAGATGGTTCAAAGGAAGGACGGCCGTGCTCGTCGCCGGGTTCCCCGCTGGATCTTTCGCCGCGAACTGCTACATCGTGGCACCCGCCGCGGGTGAGGAGTGCGTCATCATCGACCCCGGCCAGGACGCCGAGGCAGGCATCGACGAGATCCTGCGCGAGCATCGGCTGAAGCCGGTCGCGGTCCTGCTGACCCACGGCCACCTCGACCACGTGTGGTCGGTGGCCCCGGTGTGCGGCGCGAAGGGCGTGCCCGCGTTCGTCCATCCGGACGACCGCGACCTGCTGAGCGATCCGGCCAAGGGGCTGTCGCTCGGCCCGGGGCAGCAGTTGTTCGGCGGCCTCGAGCTGACCGAGCCGGACGACGTGCGGGAACTGGCCGACGGCGCCGAGATGCAACTCGCCGGGCTGCGCTTCACGGTCGATCACGCACCGGGCCATACCCCCGGGTCGGTGACCTTCCGGACGCCCGCGACGCAGGAGCTCCCCGACGTGATGTTCTCGGGAGACCTGCTGTTCGCCGGGTCGATCGGCCGCACCGACCTGCCGGGCGGGTCGCACGAGCAGATCCTCGCCAGCCTGGCGCGGGTGTGCCTGTCGATGCCCGACGAGACCGCCGTCCTGCCCGGCCACGGCCCCCAGACCACAATCGGCCGCGAGCGCGTCACCAACCCGTTCCTCGCGGACACCGCGCCCGCCGACGGGCCCCACAAGGGATTCTAGAGACCTTCACACATCATGAGTTCGAGCTTCCAGGCCCCCAAGGGGGTCAGTGAATACGTCCCGCCGCGCGCGGACCTGCTGTACGCGGTCCGCGAGGCGTTCGCCGAGCAGGCGCGGCTGGCCGGATACGGCTACCTGGAACTGGCCGTCTTCGAGGACACCAACCTGTTCCGCCGCGGCGTCGGCGAGTCCACCGACGTGGTGTCCAAGGAGATGTACACGTTCGAGGACCGCGGCGGCCGGTCGCTGACGCTGCGGCCCGAGTTCACCGCGTCCGTCCTGCGGTGCGTCCTGGAGAACGGCCTGCACAAGCAGGGCGCGCTGCCGGTCAAGGTCTGGACGACCGGTGCGGCGTTCCGCGCCGAGCGTCCGCAGCAGGGCCGCTACCGGCAGTTCTACCAGCTCGACCTGGAGGCGATCGGCAGCGAGGACCCGCGGGTCGACGCCGAGACGATCGCCATCGCCGCGAACTGGTACCGCTCCCTCGGGCTGACGCAGGTCAGGCTGCTGCTGAACTCGCTGGGCTGCCGCGAGTGCCGTCCCGCCTACCGGGCGCGGCTGCAGGAGTTCCTGCGCGGCCTGGACCTGGACGAGGCCACCCGCGCCCGCATCGAGATCAACCCGCTGCGGGTGCTGGACGACAAGCGCCCCCAGGTCCGCGAGCAGGTCGCGGACGCGCCGCTGATGGCCGACCACCTGTGCGCGGCGTGCAAGGCGCACCACGACCGCGTCCGGGAACTGCTGGCCGATCTCGGCATCGAGTGGGAGGACACCCCCACCCTGGTGCGCGGCCTGGACTACTACACCCGGACGACCTACGAGTTCGACCACCCGCTGCTCGGCGCCCAGTCGGGCATCGGCGGCGGCGGCCGCTACGACGGGCTGTCGGAGGACATCGGCGGCCCGCCGCTGCCCGGCATCGGCTTCGGGCTCGGCCTGGACCGGACGATCCTCGCGCTCGAGGCCGAGGGCGCCGGGTTCGCCGCCCGGCCGCGCTGCGAGGCGTTCGGGGTGCCGCTGGGCGAGGCCGCCGAGCGGCGCGTGTTCGCGCTCGTCGCCGAGCTGCGGCGGGCCGGGGTCGCCGCCGACGCGGCCTTCGGCGGCAAGAAGCTCAAGGGCGCCATGAAGGACGCGGACCGTTCCGGCGCCCGGTACGCCGTGATCCTCGGTGAGCGAGATATCGCGGACGGCGTCGCCCAGGTCAAGGATCTGGCCGAGGGCGAGCAGACCGCCGTCCCCCTCGCCGACATCGTCACGACGTTGAAAGAAAGGCTCTCGAAATGATCCGCTCGCACGAGGCGGGGACGCTCCGCGGGGAGCACGCGGGGCAGCAGGTCACGCTGGCCGGCTGGGTGGCCCGCCGCCGCGACCACGGCGGCGTCACGTTCATCGACCTGCGCGACGCGTCCGGCACCGCGCAGGTCGTCTTCCGGGAGGACGACGCGGCGCACGACCTGCGCTCGGAGTTCTGCGTGAAGGTCGTCGGCGAGGTCCGCATCCGGCCGGAGGGCAACGAGAACCCCGAGCTGCCCACCGGCGACATCGAGGTCGCCGCCTCGACGATCGAGGTGCTCTCGGAGGCCGCGCCGCTGCCGTTCCCCATCGAGGGCGACGTCAACGTCAACGAGGAGATCCGGCTCAAGTACCGCTACCTCGATATCCGCCGCGACGCGGTGGCGCACGCCATGCGCGTCCGGTCGGAGGCGTCGTTCCTCACCCACGAGGTGATGCGCGAGCACGGCTTCGTCAACGTCGAGACGCCGACGCTGACCCGCTCGACGCCCGAGGGTGCCCGCGACTTCCTCGTGCCCGTCCGGCTCAAGCCGGGCCACTGGTACGCGCTGCCGCAGTCGCCGCAGCTGTTCAAGCAGCTGCTCATGGTCGGCGGGCTGGAGCGCTACTACCAGATCGCGCGCTGCTACCGCGACGAGGACTTCCGCGCCGACCGGCAGCCGGAGTTCACCCAGATCGACATCGAGATGTCGTTCGCCGACCAGGACGACGTCCTGCGCGTCGGCGAGGACCTCGTCGCGCGGCTGTGGAAGGAGATCGCCGGGTACGAGATCCCGCGGCCGATCCCCCACATCACCTACGCCGACGCCATGTCGCGGTACGGCTCGGACAAGCCCGACCTGCGGTTCGGCAACGAGCTGACCGACCTGACCGACTACTTCGCCGACACCTCGTTCCGGGTGTTCCAGGCCCCCTACGTCGGCGCGGTCGTGATGCCCGGCGGCGCCGCCCAGACCCGCAAGGAGCTGGACGGCTGGCAGGACTGGGCGAAGGCCCGCGGCGCCCGCGGCCTCGCGTACGTCCTCGTCCAGCCGGACGGCACCCTCGGCGGGCCGGTCGCCAAGAACCTGTCGGACGCCGAGAAGGACGGCCTGGCCGCGAAGACCGGCGCGTCCCCCGGCGACGCGGTCTTCTTCGGCGCCGGACGGCGGCACGCCATGCAGGAGTTGCTGGGCGCCGCCCGCCTGGAGATCGGCCGCCGCTGCGAGCTGATCGACGCGTCCGCGTGGGAGTTCGTCTGGGTCGTGGACGCCCCGATCTTCGAGCCGGTCGAGGACGACAAGGGCGAGCGCATCGGCTGGACGTCGGTGCACCACCCGTTCACCGCGCCGAAGCCGGAATTCGCCGACACCTTCCAGGACGACCCGGGCTCGGCGCTCGCCAACGCCTACGACCTCGTGCTGAACGGCAACGAGATCGGCGGCGGCTCGCTGCGTATCCACCGCGCCGAGATGCAGCAGCGGGTGTTCGACATCCTCGGCCTGACGAAGGAGGAGGCCGAGTCGAAGTTCGGCTTCCTGCTGGAGGCGTTCAAGTTCGGCCCGCCCCCGCACGGCGGTATCGCGTTCGGCTGGGACCGCGTGGTCATGCTGCTCGCCGGCCAGGAGTCCATCCGCGACGTCATCGCCTTCCCGAAGGCGGCGTCCGGCTTCGACCCGCTGACCGCCGCGCCCACGCCGATCACCCCGCAGCAGCGCAAGGAGGCGGGGGTCGACGTGATCCCCGAGGACGAGCCCGCCGAGGGCTGACCCGAACCCGCGCATGAGGGCGGTCGCCGACCGGCGACCGCCCTCCCGCATTCCCCCACCGCCGACCCGGGCGGGCGCGGAAACGGGCGAGGCGGCGCGTTCCCCGCGGCGGCCGGAGCGGAGCCCTGGCGGAGCGGAGGCCGACGCCCCCGTTTCAGCGCACGGCGCCGCTCGTCACCCGGTAGACGTCGTACACGCCGTCGATCGACCGGACCGCCTTGAGGACGTGCCCGAGGTGCTTCGGGTCGCCCATCTCGAAGGTGAAGCGGCTGACGGCGACGCGGTCGCGGGTGGTGGTGACCGAGGCGGACAGGATGTTGACGTGCTGGTCGGACAGCACCCGGGTGACGTCGGACAGCAGCCGCGGACGGTCGAGGGCCTCCACCTGGATGGCCACGAGGAAGACCGAGTCCTCGCCCGGGGACCACTTGACGTCGATCAGCCGGTCGGGCTGGTTCCGGAGGCTCCCGACGTTGGCGCAGTCGCTGCGGTGCACCGAGACGCCGTGGCCGCGGGTGACGAAGCCGACGATCTCGTCCCCGGGGACGGGCGTGCAGCAGCGGGACAGGCGCACCCACACGTCCGGGTCGTCGGCGACGACCACACCGGGGTCGCCCGCGGGCCGGTTGCGCTTGCGGCGCGTCGGCAGCGCGATCTCGGCCAGGTCCTCCTCGGCGCTCTCCACGCCGCCGAGGGCGTCGACGAGGCGCTGCACGACGTGCTGCGCGGAGACCTGGCTCTCGCCGACGGCGGCGTAAAGGGAGGACACGTCCGGGTAGCGCATGTCGTGGGCGAGGGCGAGCAGCGCCTCCCCGGACATCATGCGCTGCAGCGGCATGTTCTGCTTGCGCATCGCGCGGGCGATGGCGTCCTTGCCGGACTCGATCGCGGTGTCGCGGCGCTCCTTGGAGAACCAGTGCTTGATCTTGTTGCGGGCGCGGGCGCTCTTGACGAACCCGAGCCAGTCGCGGCTGGGCCCGGCGTCCTGCGACTTGGAGGTGAAGACCTCGACGGTGTCGCCGTTGTCGAGGGTCGATTCGAGGGGGACGAGGCGTCCGTTGACGCGGGCGCCGATACATCGGTGCCCGACCTCGGTGTGGATCGCGTACGCGAAGTCGACGGGGGTGGCGCCCTGCGGCAGCGCGATGACGTCGCCCTTCGGGGTGAAGACGAACACCTCGGAGACCGACAGGTCGAACCGGAGGGACTCCAGGAACTCGGCCGGGTCGGCGGTCTCCTTCTGCCAGTCGAGGAGCTGCCGCAGCCACTGCATGTCGCCGGCGCGGCGGCCGCCGACCGTCTCCTCCTTGTACTTCCAGTGCGCCGCGACGCCGTACTCGGCGCGGCGGTGCATCCCCCACGTGCGGATCTGCAGCTCGACCGGCTTGCCGCCGGGCCCGATCACCGTGGTGTGCAGCGACTGGTACATGTTGAACTTCGGCATCGCGATGTAGTCCTTGAACCGGCCGGGGACCGGGTTCCATCGCGCGTGGATCGAGCCGAGGGCGGCGTAGCAGTCGCGGACGCTGTCGACCAGCACCCGGATGCCGACGAGATCGTAGATGTCGTCGAAGCTGACGTCCCGGGCGATCATCTTCTGGTAGATCGAGTAGTAGTGCTTCGGCCGTCCCGTGACGGTGGCCTTGATCCGGGCCTCGCGCAGGTCGGTGGAGACGTTCTCGATCACTTCCTGCAGGTAGACGTCACGGCGCGGGGCGCGTTCGGACACCAGCCGGGCGATCTCGTCGAACCGCTTGGGGTACAGCGTGGCGAACGCGAGGTCCTCCAGCTCCCATTTCAGGGTGTTCATCCCGAGGCGGTGCGCGAGCGGCGCGAACACCTCGAGCGTCTCGCGGGCCTTCTTCTCCTGCTTGTGCCGCGGCATGTAGCGCAGGGTGCGCATGTTGTGCAGCCGGTCACCGAGCTTGATCACCAGGACGCGGATGTCGCGGGACATCGCCACGACCATCTTGCGGACGGTCTCGGCCTCGGCGGCCTCGCCGTACTTGACCTTGTCGAGCTTGGTGACGCCGTCGACCAGCGCGGCGATCTCGTCGCCGAACTCGGAGGTGAGCTCGTCCAGGCTGTAGGGGGTGTCCTCGACGGTGTCGTGCAGCAGGGCCGCGCAGAGCGTCTCGGTGTTCATGCCCAGTTCGGCGAGGATCGTGGCGACGGCGAGGGGGTGGGTGATGTAGGGGTCGCCGCTCTTGCGCTTCTGGTGCCGGTGGTAGTGCGCCGCGACGTCGTAGGCGCGTTCGATGAGCCGGAGGTCCGCCTTCGGATGCGTGTTGCGGACCGTTTTGATCAGTGGTTCGAGTACCGGGTTCATGGCGGTTCCGCGCTGGGCGCCCAGCCTGGCGAGCCTGCGGCGCACCCGGGCGGCGGACGGCGGGACGGTGGTCGCGGAGGCACCCTGGGCGGGGTCCTCCTCGGTGGGGGAAGCGGCCCCGCGAGGTTCCGCCGGGGCCGCTGCCGCGCCGTTGGCGGCGCCGGTCGCGGTGCCGTCCTCGGCGGGCCCGCCCGTCGGGGGCTCGCCTTTCGGGGGGTCGCCTTTCGGGAGGTCGCCTTTCGAGGATCGGCCTTCCGGGGAGTCGCCTTTCGGAGGGGCGCCTTCCGCGGTATCGCCGTTGGGGCTTGCGGCCGGGGCGGCGGGCACCGCACGGTCAGCGGCCGCCTCGCCGGCGGCCGGCGTCGCGGGGCGGGCCCCGGCCGCGGGTTTCTCCGCGGCCTCGCTCACCGCGCCGGTCGATGCCACCTCACCGGGCACTCAGCCTCCTCGGTTCATGCGGGCGCCCCGAACCGTCCGCCCCGCGGGTGAGCGCCCGTCCCCACCGGGCTCGATTGCGCCAGTGTATCCGGCGCGACTTCCGTGTTAGACGGTAACCAGTGAGTGGACGTCGAGATTCCCGACCTTGTCGCGCCCGTGCAGGAACGACAGCTCCAGCAGGACGGAGAGTCCGGCGACCTCGCCGCCGCAGCGCCGGACGAGGTCGGCGGCGGCGCGGGCCGTCCCGCCGGTGGCCAGGACGTCGTCGACGATCAGGACGCGGTCGCCCGCCTCGAAGGCGTCCGCGTGGATCTCGATCGTCTCCGTCCCGTACTCGAGATCGTAGGTGGCCGCGTGCGTCCGGGCGGGCAGTTTGCCCTTCTTGCGGACGGGCACGAACCCCGCCCCGAAGTGGTAGGCGACGGGGGCGGCGAGGATGAAGCCGCGAGCCTCGATCCCGACGATCTTGTCGATGGTGCCGCGGCCGTGATGGTTGACGATGGCGTCCACGACGCCCGCGAAGGCGACGTGGTCGGCCAGCAGCGGCGTGATGTCCTTGAAGACCACTCCCGGCTTGGGATAGTCCTCCACGTCGCGGACCCGCTCCTCGATCAGCTTGCCGAGATCCACCATCGTTCGCCCCCTGAGACGTTCGTTGCTTCCTACCGCCCGTGCGGGCACCGCTCGCCGCCGCGCGGCCCGCTTCAGCGGCCGCGGCGCTGCTGGCGCGTGCCGCGCCTGGGCTGCTGCCGCGGCCCCGTCTGCGTCACCTTGCGGACGGGAGCCGGGGTCGTGACGTCCTCGGCGGGATCCGCCGGGCCGTCGTCGGCGTCCCCGGCATCGCCCGCGTCCTCGTCCGGGCCGCCTCCGGGCGCACCCGCCGTCGCCTTGACCTTGGCGGCGGTCTTCGCCTGCCGCTTGGCGCTGGCCTCGCGGCGCGCGATGTTCGCCCGGATCTCGCGGTACTTGGGCTCGCGCTCCTTGAGCTGCACCAGCAGGGGCGTGGCGACGCACAGGGACGAGTACGTCCCGACGATCATGCCGACGAACAGTGCGAGCGAAAGGTCCTTGAGCGTTCCCGCTCCGAACAGCGTCGTCCCGATGAACAGGATCGCCGCCACCGGCAGGATCGCGACCAGCGAGGTGTTCAGCGAGCGGACGAGCGTGTTCGCGAGCGCCTTGTTCGCGGCCTCGCTGTAGGTGGTCTTGGAGGTCGGGCCGAGCGGCTTGGTGACCTCCTTGATCATGTCGAAGACCACGACCGCGTCGTACAGCGAGTAGCCCAGGATCGTCAGGAAGCCCAGCAGCGTGGCCGGGGTCACCTCGAACCCGGACCACGCGTAGACGCCCGCCGTGATCACGAGGTCGTGGACGAGTGCGACGACCGCCGCGGCCGCCATCCGCCATTCGAACGCGATGGACAGGTACGCGATGATCAGCACCATGAAGACCGCGAGGGCCTGCCAGGCCTTCGACTGGATCTCGCCGCCCCAGGAGGCACCGACGACCTGGGTGCTGACCTTCTCCCCCGGGACGCCGAGCCGCTCGGTGACGCTCTGCTTGACCTCGGTGACCTCGTCTGAGGACATGCTCTCCGTGGTCACCCGCCACTTGTCCCCGGACTCCTGCACGATCGTCTGGTGGGCGCCGCCGTCGGCGACGGCGCCGCGCACCTGCTCGATCGAGGCGCTCGGCGCCTGGAAGGTGAAGACCGAGCCGCCCTTGAACTCCACGCCGAAGTTCAGGCCCTGCACGACCAGGCCGGCGATCGACAGGACGAGCAGGAGGCCGGAGATCGAGTACCACAGCTTCGGCCGGCCGACGATGTCGGCACTGACCTCGCCCCGGTAGATCCGGGAGATGATCGCACGCGTCGCCATGGCTCAGGCCTCCTGGCTCGTCGGACGGGCGGTGGCACCGGAGCCCGCGCCGGGGCCGGGGGTGCGGCGCAGCCGTTTGGCGTCGACCCCGGACAGCGGATGGCCCTGGCCGAAGAACTTCGTGCGCGACAGCACCGCCACCAGCGGCTTGGTGAAGAAGAACACCACGACGACGTCGATGAGCGTGGTCAGTCCCATGGCGAAGGCGAATCCGGCGACGCCGCCGACCGCGAGGAAGTACAGCACGAGCGCGGCCAGGAAGGTCACCGCGTCGGCGACCAGGATGGTGCGGCGGGCGCGCTTCCAGGCCGTCTCGACGGACGGCCGGAGCCTGCGGCCCGCGCGCAACTCGTCGCGGAGCCGCTCGAAGTAGACGATGAACGAGTCGGCGGTGATGCCGATCGACACGATCAGGCCGATGATGTGCGGCAGCGAGAGCCGGAAGCCCATGTTCTCACCGAGGATCACCACCGCCAGGTAGGTGATCGCGGCCGCGACCACGAGGCTGGACACCGCCACCAGGCCGAGGCCCCGGTAGTAGACCATGCAGTAGAGGACCACGAGGCCGAGACCGATGGCGCCGGCGATCAGGCCGCCGGTCAGCTGGTCCGAGCCGAGCGTGGACGAGACCTCGTCGATGGAGCTCTGCTGGAACTCCAGCGGCAGCGCCCCGTACTTGAGCACGTTGGCCAGGTCGGTGGCGTACTGCTGGTCAAAGCTCTCGGGCGGGCCGTCGATGCTGGCGGTGCCGCCGGTGATCGCGCCCCGGTTGATCGCGGGCGCGGAGACGACCTGGCCGTCCAGGACGATCGCGATCTGCGCCTGCGCGGACGTCGGGTCCTGCTGGTAGGCGCCGTAGGCCTCGGTGGTGACCTGGCCGAACCTGTCGCCGCCGGTCCCGTCGAAGTCGAGCGAGACCGACCAGCTCGGCTGCCCCTGCTGGGCGTTCGGCGGGACCGCCTCGGCGCCGTCGACGTTCTCGCCGAGCACCCGGACGGGGCCGAGGATGTACTTGGTGACCTGGCCGTTCTCGAGTTCCTGGTCGCAGGCGACGACCCAGTCGCGCTTGGGGTCGTTCGAGCCCGGGGCGCGGCGGTCGCCGTTGTAGCAGTCGAGCTCCTCGAACTGCTTGACGACGGCCTGGTCCTGGACGCCGGGGTAGAGCGACGAGCCGTCCGCCCCGCCGGCCCCCTCGGGCGCCCCGGACGGTTCGGGCGTCTCCGCCGTCCCGGCCGGACCGGACGGCGACGGGGAGGCCGTCGCGGAGGGGGTGGGCGCCGTCAGGGCCCGGGACACGGCACGGCCGCGCGACGCGGCGGAGGACGAGGGGGACGGGGCGGCCTGCTCGCCGCCGGGCGACGCCGAGGCGGACGGCGACGGGCTCGCCTCCCCGTCCTGGTCGCCGCGGTCCCCGCTGCCCCGGTCGGCCTGCTCGCCGCCGCTCGCCGACGGCGCCGGCGACGGGGTCGCCCCCGTCGCCGGCCGCCCGTCCGCGCTGGCGAACACCTGGCGGAACTGGAGCTTCGCGGTCGTGCCGATCATGTTCACGACACGGTTCTGGCCGGCCCCCGGAACGTTCACGACGATGTTGTCGCCGCCCTGCTTCTGCACCTCGGCGTCCGAGACGCCCAGACCGTTGACCCGCTGGGTCATGATCTTGACGGCCTGGTCCATCTGCTCGGCCGGCGGCGCGGCGCCGTTCGGCGTCTTGGCCGACAGCGTCACGGTCGTTCCGCCGGCGAGGTCCAGGCCGAGCTTGGGCGTCGTCTGCCCCTGCAGGACCGCCGTTCCTGCCAGGACCACCAGGATCGCGAAGAGCGCGAGAAGGGTGCGTCCCGGCTTGGGGACGTTCCTAGGGGGAGCCACTTGTCGTCTTACTTCCCGTCTTGAATTCGGTGCCGGAACGACGTCAGTCCGAGGACTTCCTCCCGGCCTTCGCGCCGGTCTTCGCCTCGGCCTTCGCCGCGGGCGCCTCGTCCTCGTCGTCCTCGTCGTCGGAGGCGTCGTCCTTGGTGAGGTCGACGGCGGCACCGTCGCGCTCGGCGTCGGCCGAGTCGTCATCGTCGTCCTCGTCGAGGTCGAGCTCCTCGGCGTCGGCGCCCTCGGCCTCGTCGTCCTGGAGGACCCGCATGACGGCCTGCTTGACGAAGCTCACCTCGACGCCGTCCGCGATCTCCAGCACCACGCCGTCGTCGTCCACCGACAGCACGGTGGCGCGCATGCCGCTGGTCGTCATCACGCGGGCACCCGGCTGCAGATTGCTCTCCATCTGCAGCTGCTCCTTGCGCCGCTTGTTCTGCGGCCGGATGAGGAGAAAGTAGAAGACCAGCGGGATGGCCAGCAGGAGCAGGAGGTTGAAGGCCCCGCTGCCGCCCGACTCCGCCGCAATGATCATGTCGCCGCCCATTACCGGGGCATCCTTCCGGTGTCGATTGCCCAGCCCGTGACCGGATCGGCCACATCATTGGAACCGTCGGCTGGAAGACGGTGAACCAGGTCCCGGAGTCTAGAGATTACGCCAGACCCCGGCAACGACGTGACGATCAGGGACGCCGGGAAGTTCCCAACCCGTTACCCGATGATCACTGTTGCGGCCGGTCGGTGTCGCCGTCCAGGTCGAAGAGCGTCCCGGCCAGCGGCGCCGTCGGCGGCGGGGTCAGCCCGAGATGCGCCCACGCGGCGCCGGTGGCGACCCGGCCGCGCGGCGTCCGGGCCAGCAGCCCCTGCCTCACCAGGAACGGTTCGGCGACCACTTCGACCGTTTCCGGCTCCTCCCCCACCGCGACGGCCAGCGTCGACAGCCCGACCGGGCCGCCACCGAACTTGCGCAGCAGGGATCCGAGCACGGCACGGTCGAGCCGGTCGAGACCCCGTTCGTCCACTTCGTACAACGATAGTGCCGTTCGCGCCGATTCCCGGTCGACGATCCCGTCGCCGCGCACCTCGGCGTAGTCGCGGACGCGGCGCAGCAGCCGGTTCGCGATCCGGGGCGTGCCCCGGGCGCGCCCGGAGATCTCCGCCGCGCCCTCGTCGGTGATCTCCAGACCGAGCAGGCCTGCCGAGCGCCGCACGATGATCTCCAGTTCGGCGGGCTCGTAGAAGTCCATGTGGGCGGTGAAACCGAACCGGTCGCGCAGGGGACCCGGCAGCATCCCGGCGCGGGTCGTCGCCCCCACCAGGGTGAACGGCGCGATGTCGAGGGGGATCGCGGTCGCGCCGGGGCCCTTGCCCACCACGACGTCGACGCGGAAGTCCTCCATCGCCATGTAGAGCATCTCCTCGGCGGGCCGGGCCAGCCGGTGGATCTCGTCCAGGAACAGGACCTCGCCCTCCGACAGCGTCGACAGGACGGCCGCCAGGTCGCCGGCCCGCTCGATGGCGGGGCCGGAGGAGATCCGCAGCGGCTGTCCCAGCTCGGCCGCGATGATCATCGCGAGGGTGGTCTTGCCGAGGCCCGGACCGCCGGACAGCAGCACGTGGTCGGGCGTCCGGCCGCGCCGCAGCGCGCCGTGCAGTACCAGCGCGAGCTGCTCGCGGACCCGTTCCTGCCCGACGAAGTCGCCGAGCTTCTTCGGCCGCAGCGCGGCCTCGATGACCTGCTCGTCGGGCCCGTCGGCGTCCGCCGAGACGATCCGCTCGTCCTCGCTCACCGGCCCGCCCCCGTCCGGCGGCGCCCGGCCGTCCCGCGGGCGCTCACTTGCTCAGCTTCTTCAGTGCCGACTTCAGCAGCGCGGCGACCGGCGGCGCGTCCGCGCCGTCCAGGTCGGCGGCGACGGCGTCCACCGCGGCGTCGGAGTCCTTGGCCGACCAGCCGAGGTTGACCAGGCCCATCTGCACCTGCTCGCGCCACGGCTCGGCCCTGGCGGGCGTCCGCACCTCGTCCGCGCCGTCGCCGACCGGGCCGCCGAGGCGGTCGCGCAGCTCGAGGACGATGCGCTGCGCGCCCTTCTTCCCGATGCCGGGGACCTTGGTGAGGGCGGTGAGGTCCTCGGCGGCCACGGCCCGGCGGAGCGCGTTCGGGGTGTGGACGGCCAGCATCGCCAGTGCGAGCCGCGGCCCGACGCCGCTCGCGGTCTGCAGCAACTCGAAGACCGTCCGCTCGTCGTCGTCGGCGAACCCGAAGAGGGTCAGCGAGTCCTCCCGGACGACCAGTGACGTCGGCACCCGGGCGCGGTCGCCGACCCGCAGCCCGGCCAGAGTCGCGGGGGTGCACTGCACGGCGAGGCCGACGCCGTGCACGTCGATCACCGCCCCGTCGGGTCCGGCGGCGGCGACCTCGCCGCTGACGAAGGCGATCACTGGACGGCTCCTCCTGTTCTGCGGGCGGCGAGCCGTTCGCGTTCGGCCCGCGCCGCCTCCTCGATCCGCGACCGGAACGCGTGCGCCCGGTGGCCGGGCGCGCCGCCGCGCCACACGTGGCAGATGGCGAGGGCGAGGGCGTCGGCCGCGTCGGCGGGTTTGGGGGCCTCCTCCAGTTCGAGGAGCCGCGTCACCATCTTCGTCACCTGCGCCTTGTCGGCGCGTCCGTTCCCGGTGACGGCCGCCTTGGCCTCGCTCGGGGTGTGCAGGGCGACCGGCAGGCCGCGGCGCGCGGCGGCCAGCATCGCGATGCCCGCGGCCTGGGCGGTGCCCATCACGGTCCGGACGTTGTGCTGCGAGAACACCCGCTCGACGGCGACGGCCTCGGGGTCCAGCTCGTCCATGAGTGCCTCGATGCCCCGCTCGATGCCGAGCAGCCGGAGCGCGTGGTCCTCGTCGGCGGCCGTCCGCACGACCGACACGTGCAGCAGCCGCAGCCGCCTGCCCGGGGCGCCCTCGACGACCCCGACCCCGCACCGGGTGAGCCCGGGGTCCACCCCCATCACCCGCACGGCCGCCCCCTCGATCATCTGTTCGGGCCGCCAACGCTACCAACGCGCGCCGACATCGCGCAGCGCCCGCCGCGTGTGTCCCGGATACCGCGTCCGTCCCGGATCGGTGCACCGAGGAACCGGTGCACCGAGGGACCGGTGCACCGAGGGACCGGCGGGACGCGCGGACGCCGCCGCGCGGTGGGTGCGCGGCGGCGTGCACGGAGCCGGCGTTCGGGACGGCGGTCGCGGGCGGGGCTCAGGCGTCGAGCGTCGCCAGCACCTCGTCCGGGACGTCGAAGTTCGCGTAGACATCTTGGACGTCGTCGGAGTCCTCGAGGGCGTCCAGGAGGCGGAAGACCTTCTTCGCGTTCTCCTCGTCCAGCGGGACGGTGACGCTCGGCAGGAACTTGCTCTCGGCCGACTCGTAGTCGATCCCGGCGTCCTGGAGGGCGGTGCGGACGGCGACGAGGTCACCGGCCTCGCTGACGACCTCGAAGTTCTCCTCGTCGAGCTCGTTGACCTCCTCGGCGCCGGCGTCCAGGACGGCCATCATCACGTCGTCCTCGCTGGTGCCGTTCTTCGGGACGATCACGACGCCCTTGCGGGTGAACATGTACGACACCGAGCCGGGGTCGGCGAGGGAGCCGCCGTTGCGGGTCAGCGCGACGCGCACCTCCGAGGCGGCGCGGTTGCGGTTGTCGGTGAGGCACTCGATGAGCACCGCGACGCCGCCGGGCGCGTAGCCCTCGTAGGTGATGTTCTGCCAGTCGGCGCCCCCGGCCTCCTCACCGGCGCCGCGCTTGCGCGCGCGCTCGATGTTGTCGTTGGGGACGGAGTTCTTCTTCGCCTTGTAGATGGCGTCGTACAGGGTGGGGTTGGCGTCGGGGTCGCCGCCGCCGGTGCGGGCCGCCACCTCGATGTTCTTGATCAGCTTCGCGAAGAGCTTGCCCCGCTTGGCGTCGAGGGCCGCCTTCTTGTGCTTGGTCGTCGCCCATTTGGAATGGCCGGACATCTCAATCCTCCTCAACCATCGCCCGGCGCACCAGATCGGCGAAGTAGTGGTGCACGCGGAAGTCGCCCGTCAGCTCCGGGTGGAACGCGGTGGCCATCAGCCGTCCCTGGCGGACGGCGACGATCCTACCGGCGTTCGGACCGCCTTCGGCGCGGCCGATGATCTCGACGGCGCCGCCGGTGGACTCGACCCAGGGGGCGCGGATGAACACGGCGTGGTACGGCGTGTCGCCCATACCGGTCAGCGGCACGTCGGACTCGAACGAGTCGACCTGCCGGCCGAAGGCGTTGCGCCGCACGGTCATGTCGATCCCCCCGACGGTCTCCTGGCCTGCCGCCCCGTCGCGGATGCGGTCGGCCAGCATGATCATGCCGGCGCAGGAGCCGTAGGCGGGCATGCCCGCCTCGATCCGCTTGCGGAGCGGCTCCAGCAGGTCGAACGCGCGTGCCAGCCGCCACATGGCGGTGGACTCCCCGCCGGGCAGGACGAGTCCGTCGACGCGTTCCAGCTCCGCGGCGCGGCGCACGTTCAGGGTTCGGGCCCCGGCCTGCTCGAGGGCGCGCGCGTGCTCGCGCACGTCGCCCTGCAGGGCCAGGACGCCGATGGTCGGTACGGCAGTCACGTATGAACCTTCCGGGGGATGCGGACGGACCAACCCTAGACGTTCCGTCGTCTGGACGCTTTGTCCAACGCCCCGGGCCCGGGCGCGTCTTCCCGGCTCAGGGCCGTGCGGTCACCGGGGGCCGCCGCGCCCGGCCCGGGCGCGGGCGCCGAACTTGAAGCGGCGCAGCGGCAGTTCCAGGGGCAGGAAACCGTCCTTGCCGCGGTCGGCGATGCCGCGGCCGAACATGTGGGCGGCGGCGAGCGCCAGCCCGAACTCCTCGGGGTCGAACGGCAGCGGGACGTCCGGTGCCCCGGCGTCGAGGGCGCGCCAGAACGGGCGCTCGGCGGGGAGCCGGGCGCCCTGGTCGACGATGACGCCGTCCTCGGCGGTGAGGAAGACGTCCCGGCGCAGTTCGGCGTCCTCGTACCAGCGGAACCAGCAGCCGCGGACGACGCTGTGCAGGACGAGCACGCCGCAGCGGGCGCCGGGCAGCGCGGCGGCGGCGGTGTCGGCGACGCGGCGGGCGTCGTCGTCGAGGCGGAACAGGCGGCGGTCGCACACCAGCAGCGCCCGCGCGACGCGGCCGGCGCGGGCGGCGTCGAGCGAGCCGAACGCCCCCACGAACAGCTCGTCCTCGTAGGGCCAGAGGGCGAAGTCGAGGACGGTGTCGCCGGTCTCGGTGAGGGTGCCCGCCGGGTGCAGGCCGCGGGCGATGCGCGCGGCGGCGTCCGGATCGGGTTCCAGCCCCGGGCGGAAGACGTCGGCGGGCTCCCCCGCGCTCGCGCACGCCAGCGCGACCGACCAGGCCATGCTCTCCCCTCCCGCGGCCGGGCGCCGGCCGCGCCGCCAGCGTAACCCCGTTATGACGCGCCGTGGAGGGGCCGAAAGCGGTCGCCGCGCCGTCCCGCCGGGGACGGCGCGGCGATCATCCGGCCTGCGTCAGCGGATCACCAGCCGCGACCTGCGAACTTCTGGTCGTCGCCGAGGGAGGCGACGTTGATGCCGACCATCGCGTCGCCGAGGCCGCGGGAGACCTTGGCGATGACCTCGGGGTCGTCGTGGAAGGTGGTGGCCTTCACGATCGCCTCGGCGCGCTGGGCGGGGTTGCCGGACTTGAAGATGCCGGAGCCGACGAAGACGCCCTCGGCGCCGAGCTGCATCATCATGGCGGCGTCGGCCGGGGTGGCGATGCCGCCGGCGGTGAACAGCACGACGGGCAGCTTGCCCGCCTTCGCGACCTCCTTGACGAGCTCGTAGGGGGCCTGCAGCTCCTTGGCGGCGACGTACAGCTCGTCCTCGGGCAGGTTCTGCAGCCGGCGGATCTGCTGCCGGATCTGGCGCATGTGGGTGGTGGCGTTGGAGACGTCCCCGGTGCCGGCCTCGCCCTTGGAGCGGATCATCGCCGCGCCCTCGGTGATGCGGCGCAGCGCCTCGCCCAGGTTGGTGGCGCCGCACACGAACGGGACGGTGAACGCGAACTTGTCGATGTGGTTCTCGTAGTCGGCGGGGGTGAGCACCTCGGACTCGTCGATGTAGTCGACGCCGAGCGCCTGCAGCACCCGCGCCTCGACGAAGTGGCCGATGCGGGCCTTGGCCATGACCGGGATGGAGACCGCCGAGATGATCCCGTCGATCATGTCGGGGTCGCTCATCCGGGAGATGCCGCCCTCGGCGCGGATGTCGGCGGGGACGCGCTCCAGTGCCATCACGGCGACCGCGCCGGCGTCTTCGGCGATCTTCGCCTGCTCCGGCGTGACGACGTCCATGATCACGCCGCCCTTGAGCATCTCCGCCATACCGCGCTTGACGCGGGCGGTCCCGGTCTCCGGCGCGGTGTTCTCGGAAGCGGGGCTGGAAGTGGACACGGGCAAATCCTCACGTGAGCGGACGACTAGTCGCTTTCCATGATATTGCCTGCTCGTGCTGCTCTTGGACCCGGCAGACCGTCAACGCGAGGGCCGTCCGGTTTACAGGTCGTCCGGGACGGGACGGGCGGGCGCCCTCGGGCCGCCCGTTCAGGGGATGACGGGGCCGCCCTCGTTGACCAGCACCACCCAGACCTGGCCCGGCGCGAAGGTCATCGGCCTGCCGTCGGCGGTGGTGAAGGTCGTTCCCCCCTCCTCGGACGGCCGCGCCCAGCGGGCGTCGTAGCCCTTGCCGTCGCGCAGGACGAGCGCGCGGCCGGTGCCGGTCGTCCGGATCAGCGGCGTGTAGTGGCCGAGGGAGTCACGGAACTTCGAGCGGGTCGTCTTCGCGTACTGGACGACGACGGTGGCTCCGCCGAGCCGACCGCCCTCGGCGGCCATGTCGGGACGGCCGTCGAAACTCGCCAGCCAGCGCTTCTCCTCGGCCGACCAGCTGAAGCCCATGGACGCCGCGGGCCATTTCGCGGTGAACGACTTCGTGGGCTCGCCGCCCTCCGGGGCGGCCCCGAAGCGGAAGCCGATGTCGCGCGGGCCGCCGGCCTTCGGCGCGAGTTCCAGCAGGTCGCGCGGGTCCGCGTACAGGTTGTACGGGATGGGTTTCGGGCCCGCGCGGAAGTAGGCGGAACCGCCGTTCTCCTGGGAGACGTCGTAGGAGGGCGCCTCCCGGATGTCCTTCTTCATCTTGCTCTGCACGCCGGAGAACGCGAACGCGGGGCTCCCGAACTGCCGCAGGAGGTGCAGGTCGGAGATCCGCGCGCTGCGGACGGGCCCGACGCGCTCGGGCAGTTCGGAGGAGTACACCGTCATCAGCCGGGTCGCCCCGCCCTCGACCTGCTCGACGTACACGATGTCGGCGTCCTTGACACCGGACTGCGGGAGCGCCCGCTCGGTGTTGGCGATCTTCACCGCGAGCACCGGGTCGCGCAGGCCCTCGGTGCCGCCGTCGAACGGGTGGTACGGCAGACCGGGGCTCGCGGCCGGTGCGGTGCTCTCCCCGCCGCCGGGCGCGCTGGGCGGTTCGGCCCCGCGCGTCCCGTCCCCGCCGGAGCAGGCGGTGAGCGCGGCGGCGAGGACGAGCGCGCCGAGCCCCGCGGCCGCCGGTCCGGCGGCGGTCCCGCCTCGGGAGATTCGCAACGTGACCCCTCCTTCGCGAGATCTGCGCCAGAGGGTAGCGAAACGGGCGCCGTGCCCCGTCCGGGCGGCGCGGCGGGTCAGATCCCGGGCGGGTCGTCGTCGATCTCGAAGAAGCCCGGCAGCGGGGCCCTCCCGGCCAGCCGCAGCGCCCGGATCAGCAGCTTGCGCCGCGCGATGCGGGCCTGGGAGACGGCGTCGTTGTAGAAGCGGCGCGCGTAGGCGACCTTCGCGGCGGAGGAGGACAGCTCCTCCAGCACCGCCTTGCCGTCCCCGTCGGCGCGCCCGGTGAGCGTGTCGACGAAGCCGGGCTGGTCGACGACCGCGCGCAGCGCCCGCGACAGGTCGCTCTCGGCGAACTCGCGGTGCTCGGCGTCGGCGGTGCGGGCCTCGTGCGCGGCGGTGGCCAGGACCAGGCTGGTGGCGGGGTCCAGCAGCCGGGACGCGGCGAGCTCGAGCGCCGCGGCCGCCCGCCGGACGAGCGCGGCGTCGAGCGCGGCGCGGGCCGTCTCGGCGCGGACGTGCAGCCGGTCGAGGCGGGTCGCGCGCCACGACACGTACACGGCGAGCAGGAACGCGACGGCGATCCAGAACAGGACGTCGATGATCCAGTCGGGCATCCGGCGGTCTCCTAGGCCCCGGGGCCGGTCTCGACGACGCCGGCGTGGCCGAGGGAGACGGTCTCGTACACCCTCAGCACGTCGCGGGCGACGGCCGACCAGTCGTAGTCGCGGACGGCGGTGCGCGCCTCCGCGGACAGCTGCTTGCGGCGCGCGGGGTCGTCGAGCAGCTCGCCGGCCGCCGCGGCGAGCGCCGCGTGGTCGCCGGTGGCGAACAGCGCCCCGGCCCGGCCGCCGCGCAGCACCCGGTCGAACGCCTCGATGTCGCTGGCCAGGATGGGGGCGCCCGCCGCCATCGCCTCGGCGAGGACGATGCCGAAGCTCTCCCCGCCGAGGTTCGGCGCGACGAACACGTCCACCGAGTGGTAGGCGCGGACCTTGTCCTCCTCGCTGACCATGCCGAGCAGGACGACCCGGTCGCGCAGGTCCGGGGAGACGCGGGACAGCACGTCGTCGGCGTCGCCGGGTCCGGCGATCAGCAGCCGCAGCCGGGGGCGGGCGCGGCCGAGGATCTCGAAGGCGCGCAGCAGCACCGACAGGCCCTTGCGGGGTTCGTCCATCCGGCCGAGGAAGCCGAGCGACTCCATGCCCGAGCCGTCCCCGGGGCCGTCGGCGCGGCCGGGCCAGCCGGGCAGCGGCGCGGCCATCGCGTACCGCTCCGTGGCGACCCCGTTGGGGATGAGGACGGCGTCGCCGCCGAGGTGCTCGACGAGCGTGGTGCGGGCGGCCTCCGACACCGCGATCCGCCCGGTGATCTTCTCCAGGGCGCTCTGCAGGATCGGGGCGGTGACCGACACCACGCGGGACTTCTCGTAGGACGCGTGGAACGTGCCGACGATCGGGCCGTCGGCCGTCCAGCACGCGAGCAGGCCCAGGGACGGCGCGGCGGGCTCGTGCACGTGGAGAACGTCGAAGCCGCCCTCGTGGATCCACCGCCGGACCCGGGCCGAGGACAGGAACCCGAACGCCAGCCGCGCGACCGAGCCGTTGTAGGGGACGGGGACGGCGCGTCCGGCCGAGACCGCGTAGGGGGGCAGGTCGGCGTCGTCGTCCGCCGGGGTGATCACCGAGACGGTGTGGCCGAGGGCGATCAGCGCCTCGGCGAGGTCGGCGATGTGCCGCTGGACGCCGCCGGGGACGTTCCAGGTGTAGGGGCAGACGATGCCGACCCTCATCCGAGGGCCTCCGGCAGATCGTCGAGCCACACTTGCTGCAGCATGTGCCAGTCCTCGGGGTGGGCCGCGATGCCCGCCTCGAAGACCGTGGCCAGTTCCTGGGTCATGGCGCGGATCTTCTCCTGTCTGGCGCCCTCGGCGGGCACGAGGATCTCCTCGTGCACACGCGCCGCCCAGTACTCGCCTTCGTACCAGAGCGTCACGGGGATCAGCGCGGCGCCGGTCTGCAACGCCAGGGCGGCGGACACGGCGGGCATGCGGGCGGTGGCGCCGAAGAACTCGACGTCCACGCCGCTCTCGGTGAGGTCGCGGTCGACGACGAGGCAGACCGGGCGCCCCTCGCGCAGGCGCCGCGCCATCCGGCCGTACGCGGACGCGCCCTTGTGGGCGAGGACCTCCATGCCGAGCCCCTCGCGGAACTCGACGAACCGGTCGAACAGCGACACGGGCCTGAGGCGCTCGGCGACGGTGGTGAAGGGGTGGCCGCTGTGGACGAGCCAGGCCCCGGCGTGCTCGTAGTTGCCCATGTGCGGGAGGGCGAGGATCACCCCGCGGCCCGCGTCGAGGTTGGTGAAGATCTTCTTCTCGCCGGTAACGCGCATCCGGCCGAGGATCCGCTCCCGGTCGTACTCGGGGAGGCGGAACACCTCCAGCCAGTACCGCAGGTAAGACCGCATGACCTTCTTGCTGAGGACGCGGACCTCGTCGTCGACGGCGTCCTTGCCGAGGACGCGGCACAGGTTCCGCTCCAACTGCCGGACCCCGGCGCCGTGCCGGTGCCAGGTGCGGTCGGCGATGGCGGTGAACGCCAGCCGGGCCGCCCGCTCGGGCATCTTGCGGACGACCGTCCAGCCGAGGGCGTAGGCGGCGTCCGCGGCCTCGTCGCGGAACGGGACGTTCATCGTCGCCGCTCCGGACCGGCGTTCGCGGCCGCCTTCGCGCCCGGGCCGTCGCCGTCGCGGCGGCGGGGGCCGGTGACACCGTCGCGGTCGCCGGCGCGGTCCCCCGCATTCGCCGCGCCGGGCTCGTCCGTCCGGTCCGCGCCGCCGCCGGAGGGCGCGCCGCCGGCCGGGGCGGGCGCGGGGTCGGCCTTCGCCTGGGCGTAGACGGTCGCGAACCGCTGCCCGACGGTGACGGTGCTGAGCGCCGCCAGCGCCCACAGCGCGGCGGCGAGGATGTACGGGACGCCGAGGCCGGAGAAACCGGCGGCGACGAGCGCGACGATCAGCCGCTCGGCGCGCTCGGCGATGCCGACGTCGCAGGTGTAGCCGAGCCCTTCCGCACGGGCCTTGGCGTAGGAGACGACGACCCCGGACACCAGGCAGTAGAGGGCGACGCCCGCGAGGGCCTCCTGCCCGTCCCGGTACAGGCCGATCATCAGCCCGGAGAAGATCGCGGCGTCGGCGACCCGGTCCATCGTGGAGTCCAGGAACGCGCCGAACCTGGAGATCTTCCCGGTGACGCGGGCGACGGCGCCGTCCAGCATGTCGAACAGCACGAAGGCGGTGATCACCATCGTGCCCCAGAAGAACTCGCCGCGCGGGAACAGCAGCAGGGCGCCGGCCGCCACGCCCGCCGTCCCGATGATCGTGATGGCGTTGGGCGAGACCCCCGTCCGCGCGACCGCCTGCCCGATGGGCGTCAGGACTCGCCCGAGCGCGGGCCTCAGTTTGTTGAGCATCGCCGTCCGTTCTCGTGTGTCTGGTGAAGGCCCCCCGCGGGCTCCAGCAGCGCGCCCATCGTAGTGCGCCCCGGTGCGCCCCGTGCTCGCCGCGCGCCCGGCCCGCGGGCGCCGGCGCGCACCGGCGGGGGCGGCGCGCGGGAAGGACCTCGGGCGACCGGTTCCGTCCGGTTCACTCCTTTTCATCCCCGACCGATTCGCGTTGTTTGCCGTTCACCTCTTGTGATCCCGCGAATCACGGGAAAGGGTGTTGGAACGGGTGTGACGTCGATCACGCCTAGGCGAGGCCGGACGCCGCACTCGGACGTCGGGGCCGGGCCGCCGGGCCGGGCCCCACCGTACGCGGGCCCCCGCGCGGCGACGCGCGCGGAGACCCCTCCGAGGAGGTAGCCATGGCGGACAAGGGAGGCCACACCGGAGGCGCCGGCAGGGCACCGGAGGCCGGCGGGTGCGACAAGGTGCGCAACGTCGCGCTGGTCGGCCATTCCGGGGCGGGCAAGACGACGCTCGTCGAGGCGCTGCTCGCGGCGACCGGCACGATCCAGCGGGCCGGGCGGGTCGAGGACGGCACCACCGTCAGCGACTTCGACGAGGCCGAGCTGCGCCGGCAGCGCTCGGTCAACCTCGCGCTCGCACCGCTCGTGCACGCGGGCATCAAGATCAACCTGATCGACACACCGGGATACGCCGACTTCGTCGGCGACCTGCGCGCCGGACTGCGCGCCGCGGACGCCGCGCTGTTCGTGATCTCGGCGGTGGACGGCATCGACGGGCTCACCCGGATGCTGTGGGAGGAGTGCGCGGCGGTCGGCATGCCGCGCGCGGTCGTCATCACCAAGATCGACCAGCAGCGCGGCGACTACGACGACACCGTCCTGACCTGCCAGGACGCCTTCGGTGAGGGCGTCGCCCCGGTGTACTTCCCCACCGACGGGGACGGCGGCCCGAAGGGGCTGATCGGGTTGCTGACCCGGCGCTGCCTGGACTACTCGACCGGGACGCGCACCGAGTGCGAGCCCGACCCGCGCTACCTGGAGCAGATCGCCGAGCAGCGCGCCTCGCTGATCGAGGGGATCATCCAGGAGAGCGAGGACGAGACCCTCATGGACCGGTACGTGTCCGGTGAGGAGATCGACGTCAAGGCGCTGATCGAGGACCTGGAGACCGCGGTGGCGCGCGGCAGCTTCTTCCCGGTGCTGGCCACGGCGGTGCCGCACGGCGACCATCCCGGTCCGGTGATCGGCATGCAGGAGCTGCTGGAGGTCATCACCCAGGCGTTCCCGTCCCCGCCGGAGCACCGCATCCCGACGGTGACGCCGGTCGCGGGCGGCCCGCCGCGGGAGGTCGCCTGCGATCCCGAGGGCCCGCTGGTCGCCGAGGTCGTCAAGACCGCCTCCGACCCGTACGTGGGCCGCGTCTCGCTCGTCCGGGTGTTCTCCGGGACGCTGCGTCCCGACACCGTGGTGCACGTCTCCGGGCACGGACTCGAGGACCGCGGCCACGAGGACCACGACGTCGACGAGCGGGTCGGGGCGCTCACCTCCCCTCTCGGAAAGACCCAGCGGACGATGTCGTCGTGCATCGCCGGGGACATCTGCGCCGTCGCCAAGTTGAGCCGCGCCGAGACCGGCGACACGCTCTCCGACCCCGGCTCCCCCGTGGTCATGGCCCCCTGGTCGATGCCCGACCCGCTGCTGCCGGTGGCCGTCCACGCGCACTCCAAGGCCGACGAGGACAAGCTCAGCCAGGCGCTGTCCCGGCTCGTCGCCGAGGACCCGACCCTGCGGCTGGAGAACAACTCCGAGACCCGGCAGCTGGTCCTGTGGTGCATGGGCGAGGCGCACGCCGAGGTGCTGATCGAGCGGCTGCACACCCGCTACGGCGTCGAGGTCGACCGGGGGGACCTGCGGGTGCCGCTGCGGGAGACGTTCGGCGGCACCGCCAAGGGCCTGGGCCGGCATGTCAAGCAGAGCGGCGGGCACGGGCAGTACGGCATCTGCCACATCGATGTCGAGCCGCTGCCGTCCGGCGAGGGCTTCGAGTTCGTCGACAAGATCGTCGGCGGGGTGATCCCCCGGCAGTTCATCCCGTCGGTCGAGAAGGGCCTGCGGCACCAGATGGAGCGCGGGGTGTCGGCCGGGTACCCGCTGGTCGACATCAAGGTCACGCTGCGCGACGGCAAGGCGCACTCGGTCGACTCGTCCGACATGGCCTTCCAGGCGGCCGGGGCGCAGGCGCTCAAGGACGCCGCGGCGGCGGTGCCGATCCTGCTGCTCGAGCCGGTCGACGAGGTCGACGTGCTGATCGCCGACGAGCACGTGGGGACGGTCATGTCCGATCTGACCTCGCGGCGCGGCCGCGTCCTCGGCTCCCGCGCGATCCAGGGCGGCCGCACCGCGATCAAGGCCGAGGTGCCGCAGCTGGAGATCGTCCGGTACGCGATCGACCTGCGCTCGATGTCGCACGGCACGGGCACGTTCAGCCGCGCGTTCCTGCGTTACGAGCCGCTCCCGTCCCACCTGACCGAGAAGGTCGCCGCCGCGTCGCGCGAGACCGGCTGACCGGGCGTCCGGCGGGGGCGCGGCGGCCGGGACGGCGGCCCGCCCCCGCCCGCGGCGCGGCCGGGGTCAGTCGCCCGGCCAGCAGTCGGCGATCATCCGGCGGGTGTCGCGCAGCAGCTGCGGCAGCACGTTGGTGTGCCCCACCACCGGCATGAAGTTCGTGTCGCCGCCCCAGCGCGGGACGACGTGCTGGTGCAGGTGGGCGGCGATCCCCGCGCCCGCCACCAGCCCGAGGTTCATCCCGACGTTGAATCCCTGCGCGCCGCTCGCCTTGCGCAGCGCCGCCAGCGCCAGCCGGGTGAACTCGGCCAGCTCGACGTACTCCGCCTCGTCCAGCTCCCCGTAGTCGGCGACGTGCCGGTACGGGACGACCATCAGGTGCCCGGAGTTGTACGGGTACAGGTTGAGCACCGTGTACACCGTCTCCCCGCGCGAGACGACGAGCCCCTCGTCGTCGGACATCTTCGGGATCTCGCAGAACGGGCAGCCGCCCCCCGAGCCCGACCCCTTGATGTAGGCCATCCGGTGCGGGGTCCACAGCCGCTGGAAGTTGTCGGGCATGCCCGCTCCGCCCCGCTCCTCCTCGTAGCGGGGACTGCGCCGATCACCGGGGCCCGCCCCGGGCGGCTCGTCGCGCCCGTGCCGCTCCTCGTGCTCCACGGGCTCCTCCGGCTCTGCGGTCAAGGCGGCGGTCTCCTTTTGTTCACGGCCTGACCAGCAGCATAGAGAGACGTTCCCGCGCGAGCGCAGCCGGGTTCCGGCGGGCCGCCGGGACGCGCCGGTGAGCGGCGGCCTCCGTGACGGCGGCCCGGGGCTTGCGCCACGATGATGATCGGCCATCATGGGTCGGCCAGGATGGTGGTCCGACCCGTCCCGTGGGAGCGATCATGAGCGAGCCCGACGAGCGTCCCGCCGAGCACGGCCGTCCGGCGCCGCGCCCGGACACGGGCCCGATGCGGTTCTTTTCCGGGCCGCCGGGGCCCATGGCCCCGCCGGGCACGCCGCTGTCCGCGCCGCCGCCCGCCGCCCCCGAGTTCCCCGGCGAGCGCGCCGCCGCGCCGCCCGCGCCCGTCCCGCCGCCGCGCCCGCACCGTGACGCGGCGCCTCCGGCGGCGCCGGGCGGCGCGGGCGTGGACGGGCGCATCGCGATCGAGGACGCGGTCATCGATCGGATCGCCGAGCTGGCCGCGCTGGACGTGCGCGGCGTCGTCGCGCTGAGCGTGCCGGGTGCGGACGGCGAGGGCGGGGTTCGCGTCCGGGTCCGCGACGACGAGGTGACGCTCGACGTCGGCATCGTCGTGGCGTACGGCAGCGTCATCAGGGACGTCGCCGCGGCCGTGCAGGAGAGCGCGGCGCGGATGGCGGGCCTGATGCTCGGGATGCGCGTCGCGGTCGTCAACGTGTCGGTCGAGGACGTCCGCCGCCCGGCCGGGGCGCCGCCCGCCTGACGCGCCGCCGCTGACGCGCCGCCCGGTTCAGGCGGCGGCGCGGGCGTAGCAGGTCTGCATCGCCACGCCCACCGACACCGTCGTGATCTTCACGCGTTCGACCCGCTGCGGGGAGACGCCGGTGAAGCGGAACGTGTGCGGGCTGCCGCCCCGGATCGTCGTCTGCTGCGACCGCGGAGCGGCCTCTCCCCGGGTCTGCAGTTCGGCCCGGACGGCGCCGCTGGAGGCCACGGCGACGACGACGTCCACCCCCGTCCCGGTCGCCCGGTAGGCGGCGGTCCCCTGCGGGCACCACGACGTGCCGGTGCCGCCGCCGAGCTCGCCCGGCATCGGCGGCCCGCCGTCCCCGCTCGCGCCGCCCTGGCCGCCCTGCGTCCCGCCGCCGTCGGGCGCGGTCGCCCCGGGCGTCCGGATCGTCGCGGGCGGCTCGGTGTGCCGGGTGGGCGCGTCGGACGGGGCGCCGGACGGGGCCGGCGCACCGTCCGCCGGCCGTCCCGCCGCCGCGGGGTCCGCGCCGCCGTCGTCCTCCAGCAGCGGGACGAGCAGGACCGCGACGGCCGCCGCGACGAGCAGGACCGCACCGCCGTATCCGGCGACGCGTCCCCAGATCGACCGGCCGCGCCGCCCCGGCCTCCTGCTCTTCATCCGCGTCCAGCCCTCTCTCCGCTCCCGCACGACGAGCGCGAGGCTACCAATTCGGGGGTGCGCTCACGGCACGTCCGGCGCCGCGCCCCGGGAGCGGACGCACCGGCCGGGGATCAGATCTGCACGCGGGCCTCGACGGCCTTGGCGATCTCCTCGACCGCCTCGCCGATCGGCACGCCGTTCTTCTGCTCCCCGTTGCGGTAACGGAACGACACGGCGTCCTTGGCGATGTCGTCGTCACCCGCCAGCAGCATGTACGGGATCTTCTGCTTCTGCGCGTTGCGGATCTTCTTCTGCATGCGGTCGGAGGAGGTGTCGACCTCCACCCGGATCCCGCGCGCGCGCAGCGCCGCGGCGGTCTTCTCCAGGTGCGGGACGTGCGCGTCGCCGATCGGGATCCCGACGACCTGGACGGGCGACAGCCACGGCGGCATCGCGCCGGCGTAGTGCTCGACCAGCACCCCGAGGAACCGCTCGATCGACCCGAACAGCGCCCGGTGGATCATCGCGGGCTGCTGCCGGGTGCCGTCCGAGGCCTGGTACTCCAGCCCGAACCGCTTCGGCTGGTTGAAGTCGAGCTGGATGGTCGACAGCTGCCAGGTGCGGCCGATCGCGTCCTTCGCCTGGACCGAGATCTTGGGACCGTAGAAGGCGGCGCCGCCCGGATCGTCGACCAGGTCGAGGCCGGACTCCTCGGCCGCCCGGCGGAGCGCCTCGGTGGCCTCCGCCCAGTCGGCGTCCTCGCCGATGAACTTGTCGGAATCGTCCTTGGTCGACAGCTCCAGGTAGAACTCCGAGAGACCGAAGTCGCGCAGCACGCTGAGCACGAAGTCCAGCAGCGACTTGATCTCGTCGCCCATCTCCTCCTTGGTGGTGTAGATGTGGGCGTCGTCCTGGGTCATGCCGCGCACGCGGGTGAGCCCGTGCACCACGCCGGACTTCTCGTACCGGTAGACCGAGCCGAACTCGCACATCCGCAGCGGCAGCTCGCGGTACGACCGGCCGCGCGACCTGAAGATCAGGTTGTGCATCGGGCAGTTCATCGGCTTGACCCGGTACTCGACCTCGTCCACCTCGAAGGGCGGGAACATGTCCTCGCCGTAGTAGGGCAGGTGGCCGGAGATCTCGAAGAGCGACGACTTGGTGATGTGCGGGGTGTTGACGAACTCGTAGCCCGCCTCGTGCTGCCGCCGCCGCATGTAGTCCTCCATCTCCTTGCGGATGATCCCGCCCTTGGGATGGAAGACCGGCAGCCCGCTGCCCAGTTCGGGCGGGAAGGAGAACAGGTCGAGTTCCGCGCCGAGCCTGCGGTGGTCGCGCTTCTCGGCCTCCTCGAGGAACTTCAGGTACTCGTCCTGCTTCTCCCGGGACTCCCACGCGGTGCCGTAGATGCGCTGCAGCTGGGGGTTCTTCTCGCTGCCCCGCCAGTACGCGCCGCCGGAGCGCATCAGCTTGAACGCCGGGATGACGCGGGTGCTGGGCAGGTGCGGGCCGCGGCACAGGTCCTTCCAGCGCAGCTCGCCGGACTTGGCGTCGAGATTGTCGTAGATGGTCAGCTCGCCGGCGCCGACCTCGACGTCCGCGCCGTCCGCCGCGTCCTCGGCGGCACCGCCCTTGAGGCCGATCAGCTCGAGCTTGTAGGGCTCGGCGGCCAGCTCGGCGCGCGCGTCGTCGTCGGACACCGGGCGCCGGGCGAACCGCTGCCCCTGCTTGACGATCTCGCGCATCCGCTTCTCGATGCGCTTGAGGTCGTCGGGGGTGAACGGATCGGCGACGTCGAAGTCGTAGTAGAAGCCGTTGTCCACCGGCGGGCCAATGCCGAGCTTCGCCTCCGGGAACAGTTCCTGGACGGCCTGCGCCATCACGTGCGCGGCCGAGTGCCGCATGATCGCGCGGCCGTCCGCCGAGCCGATCTCGACCGGTTCGACGCTGTCGCCGTCGCGCAGCTCGCCGGCCAGGTCGCGCAGCTCGCCGTTCACCCGGGCGGCGATGACGGTGCGGCCGTCGGCGTCGAGGGCGTGCCCGGCGGTCGAGCCCGCCGGCACCGCTCGTTCGCTCCCGTCGAGGGTGATGCGCAGCTCAGACACGGTGGACACGGGCACTCCTCGCGATGGCGGATTGGGGTCGGCGGGTTCCGATGCTATCGAGTCGGGGACTCCCCCGGACGCATCCCGCCCCTTGCGCTCGTCCATTCGCCTGCCTCTCCGTCGGGCGGCGGGCTCGGGCACGACCCCGGAAAGCGGTGAGGCCCCGGGATCGCTCCCGGGGCCTCACCGCGTGCAATGTCAGTACATGCCGCCGTCGCGCCGGGAAGGACCCGGCGTGGTCGTCTCGAAGACGTTCCCGCTCACGGCTCGCATCCCTCCACTGTAGCCGATCGGCCGCGTCACGAGCAGGCCGTCACGAGCGGGCCGTCACGAGCGGGCCCGCATGGTGAGCTTGTCCATGTCCTCCAGCTCGCGGCCCTTCGTCTCCGGGACGACCCGCCACGTGAACCAGAACGCCAGCGCCGCGAAGAAGGTGTACAGGCCGTAGGCGAGGACGAGCGACACGCTGGACAGCTCCGGGAACGTCGTCGTGATGATCCAGTTCGCGATCCACTGCGCCGCGGTCGCGACGGCGAGCGCGGCGGCGCGGATGAAGTTGTTGAACATCTCGCCGAGCATCACCCACACGACCGGGCCCCAGGTCGCGGCGAACGAGGCGACGAAGACGTTGGCGGCCACGAGCGCGATCGGGCCGGCGACGTCGCCGAGCGCGGGCTCCCCGTCCACCACGGTCGCGGTGGAGAAGCAGACGGCGAGCGTGCCCAGCGAGAGCGTCATGCCGGCGGCGCCGGCGAGCAGCAGCGGGCGCCGCCCGATCCGGTCGATCAGCGCGATCGCCACCAGCGTGAACACCACGTTGACCACCGAGTTGACCACGGAGGTGAACATGGCGTCGCTCTCGGTGTAGCCGACGGCCTGCCACAGCGACGACGAGTAGTAGAAGATCACGTTGATGCCGACGAACTGCTGGAAGACCGACAGCAGGATGCCGACCCACACGACCGCCAGCAGGCCGAACGTGCGCCCGCGCAGGTCGCGCAGCCGGACCGGCCGGTCGGCGCTGATCGACCGACCGATCTGCCGGATCTTGGCGTCCACCTCGCTCCGCGTCATCAGCCTCGCCAGGACGTCCCGGGCCCGCTCGGTCTCGTGCCGCTTCACCAGGTAGCGCGGCGACTCGGGGATCGTCATCGCGATCACCCCGTAGAAGACGGCGGGGACCAGCTCGCTGGCGAACATCCACCGCCAGGCCGTCCCGCCCCAGGGGAACTCGCCGCTCGCACCGCCGTCGGAGGACTCCGCGATCACGTAGTCGACGACCAGCGCCGCGAAGATGCCGAGGACGATCGCCATCTGCTGGAGCGAGCCGAGGCGGCCGCGCAGCTCGGCGGGGGCGATCTCGGCGATGTAGGCGGGCGCGATGACGGACGCCGCGCCGATCGCGAGGCCGCCGACGACCCGCCAGAACGTCAGGTCGGCCGCGCCGAAGGCCAGCGCGGAGCCGAGCGAGCTGACCGTGAACAGGATCGCGGCGATCAGCATGACCCGGACCCGGCCGATCCGGTCGGCGAGCGGGCCCGCGAACCAGGCGCCGGCGGCGCAGCCGAGCAGCGCCGACGACACGACGAAGCCGACCGCGAAGTCGCTGAGGCCGAACTCGTCCTCGATCGCGCCGACCGCCCCGTTGATCACCGAGGAGTCGTATCCGAACAGGAAGCCGCCGAGGGCCGCCGCGCCCGCGAGGAGCACGGCGGTCGCGGCCGAGTGGGAGGGGGCGTCCCCGGGCGGCGCGTCCCGCCGCGCCGCGCCGTCGCCGTCGGAGTCGGTCATGCGCCGCGATCTTCCCGGGAACGATGACCTTATGCGGAAGACGGGCCCGCGGCCGGGGTCAGTCGCGGACGGCGACGCCCAGGACGTGCGGCGAGGCCGGGTTCGGTCCCGACTCGGGAAACTCGAACCGGCGCTCGGCGCGGACGGTGAAGCCGGCGCGCGGGATGAGCGCGTCGGTGGGCCGGACCAGCCGGCAGCCTCCGGCCAGGAAGGGCCACACGAGGTCGGCGTACCGCTGGACGCGGACCTTGCGCGGCGTGCCGCCACGGACGTGCTCGTAGTAGCGCAGTTCGCCGCCGGGCCTGAGGACGCGCCTGATCTCGGCGAGCGCCCGCAGCGGGTCGCGCACCGAGCACAGCACGAGCGACACGACGGCGACGTCGAACGACGCGGCGTCCAGGCCGAGTTCCTCGGCGCGGCCGGGCCGGACCGAGACCGGGACGGGCGCCCCGGCCGCCGCGGCGATCGCGCCCCGGCGCAGCCGCGGCTCCGGCTCCACCGCGACGACCTCGGTGACTTGCGGCGGGTAGTGCGGGAAGTTGGCGCCGTGCCCGGCGCCCACCTCCACGACGCGGCCGGACGCGCCGGCGAGCAGTTCCGCGCGGTGCGCGTCCACGCCCGCCTTCGCGGACGCGGCGGCGATCCGCGGGTAGAGCCGGGCGAAGATCGGATGCCTCAGGTCCGTCATGCCCGCAGTCTCCGTCCGGGACGCGATCGCGCGCAAGATCGCCGCACCGGGGTTCCGATACCCGGGGGGCGGTTCGCATCTCCCTCCCCGGGTGCAGGCGCGCCCGCGACCGCACGTCCTAGGCTTCGTGTCAAATGAACGAGAACGACCACTCCGAGGCGGGGCGGCCGCGGCTGACGGCGGGCGTGCGCTCCGCCGTCCTGCCCGGCGGGGACGAACCGGGCGTCACGCTCCTGCCGGAGTACCGGTGGCTGCGCTATCCCCTGCTGGGGTTCCTGGTCGCCCTGACGATCGGGTTCACCGCGGGATCCATCGCGATCTCCGTCGTCAACGACGACATGGACCCCGGCGTCGCCTGGCCGCTGGGCGTCCTGCAGGCCGCGCCGATGATCTTCGCGGCGCGCTGGCCGCTGCGGGCGTGGCGGACGGCGGCCGCCGGGATGCTGCTGATCGTGCTGGTCCGGCACGGCGAGGGGTTCATGCCGTGGCCGGTCACGGCGATCCTGGCGATGATCGTCATCCTGTTCTTCGTCGGAGTGGGCTGCGACCGGGAGACCACGGTCGGCGTCGGGGCGGTCACGATCGCCGGGGTGTTCGCGCCGGCGGTGCTGTTCGGGACGCCCGGCTGGTTCGGCACGATCCTCGCCGGGCTCGCGGCGCTGGCGCTGACGTTCGGCGACGCGGTCGGCGGCCGGCACTCGGCCATGGCCGAGCTGCGCCGCCGCGAGGAGCAGCACCGCGAGGACCTCGCCCGGCAGGCGGTGCTGGAGGAACGGGCGCGGATCGCGCGCGAGCTGCACGACGTCGTGGCGCACCACATGTCGGTGATCGCGATGCAGGCCGAGGCCGCTCCGTACAAGATTCCCGAGCTGCCGGACGCGGCGCGGCAGACGTTCGGCGTGGTGCGGGACGCGGCGCGCGAGGCGCTGACCGAGACGCGGCGGGTGGTGGGCCTGCTCCGCTCCGACGACGAGGGGGCCGAGCGGGCACCGCAGCCGGGCCTGGACCTGCTGGACGATCTGGTCTCGACGGCCCGCCGGTCCGGACTGTCGGTCGCCACCGTGGTGACCGGGCTGCCGCGGCCGCTGACCGTGGGCGTGGACCTGTCGGCGTACCGGATCGTCCAAGAGTCGCTCAGCAACGCCTCCCGGTACGCGCCGGGCTCGCGGGTGCACATCGAGATCCGGTACGGGACGGACTCGCTGCGGGTCACGGTCACCGACGACGGTGCCCGCACCCCCCCGGCGGAGTCGCACGGCGGCGGCCACGGGCTGGTCGGGATGCGCGAGCGCGCGATGATGCTGGGCGGCGATCTGCAGGCCGGGCCCCTGGAGGCCGAGGACGCCGACGCCCGCACGGGCTGGTCGGTCGTCGCGGAGCTTCCCTACGGCGACGGTGATTGATCACCGGCAGGGTGCCTTGACGCCGTAAGGTGGCGTCGTGACGATTCGGGTGCTGATCGCCGACGACCAGGTGATGATCCGCGACGGGCTCGCGGCGCTGCTGTCCTCCGATCCGGGGATCGAGGTGGTCGGGCAGGCGGGGGACGGCAGGGAGGCCGTCGCGCTGGCCCGCGAACTGGACCCCGACGTGGTCGTGATGGACATCCGGATGCCGGAGATGGACGGGCTGGCCGCGACCGCCGAACTGGCCGGCACGCCGCTCGGCGACGCCACCGGGGACGGCGAGCAGCCGGGCCCGCGGCCGAAGGTGCTGGTCCTCACCACGTTCGACCTCGACGAGTACGTGTACGAGGCGCTGGGGTCGGGCGCGAGCGGCTTCCTGCTGAAGGACGCGTCGGCGGCCGACCTGGTCAACGGGGTGCGGGTCGTGGCGGCGGGCGACGCGCTGCTGGCGCCGTCCATCACCCGGCGGCTGATCGGCGACTTCGCGCGGCGGCGCCGGCACCAGCGGCCCAGCCCGCAGGCGACGGCCGGGCTGACGCCCCGGGAACGGGACGTGCTGCGGCTCATCGCCCGCGGGCTGTCGAACGCGGAGATCGCCGCCGAGCTGGTGCTGGCCGAGCAGACCGTGAAGACGCACGTGGGGCACGTCCTGACGAAGCTGGCGCTGCGCGACCGCACGCAGGCCGTCGTCTACGCGTACGAGAACGGCCTCGTCGGCGGCTGAGGTCCTCGGCCCGCGACGGGCGCGGGCGGCTAGCGGGACGGGTCGAGGACGAGCTTGCCGCTGGTGCGGCGGGCGCGCAGGTCCTCGTGGGCGCGGCGGACCTCGCTGAGACCGTACTCGCCGCCGCCGACCACCCGCAGCCGGCCGTCGGCGGCGAGGCCGAACAGCTCGGTGAGGGCGGTGCGCATGACGTCGCCGGGCAGCCGGAACACATGCGCCAGCCACATGCCGGAGATCGTGGTGGAGTGCGACATCAGCGCCGCGGGCCGGACCGGGCTGGGCTCCTCGCGGGACGCCATGCCGTAGAACGCGAGGCGGCCGAAGGGGGCGAGGGCCTTCATGCTCTGGTCGGTGACGGTCCCGCCGGTCATCTCCAGGACGGTGTCGACGCGGCGGCCGCCGTTGGCCTCGATGAGGGCGTCCTTCATGTTCGGCTCGTTCGCGTCGACGGCGACGTCGGCGCCGAGTTCGAGGGCGAGCGCCCGCTTCTGCGGAGACGACGCGGTGGCGATGACGCGGCCCGCGCCCCACGCCTTGGCGAGCTGCACGGCGAGGGTGCCGACGCCGCCCGCGGCGGCGTGCACGACGACGGACTCGCCCGCCGCCAGATGGACGTTGCGGCGCAGCAGCACCCATGCGGACGCGCCCTGCACGATCATGCCGAGCGCGGTGACGTCGTCGACGGCGTCGGGGACGTCCCACGTGAGCGCCTCGGGCGCGACGGCCTTCTCGGCGTAGCCTCCGGTGCCGACGAGCGAGACGACGCGGCGCCCGTCCGGGGCGGTGCCGACGACCTCGCCGCCGGGCACCATCGGCAGGGTGGACTCGGCGAGGTAGCTGTTCTCCGCCTGGTGGGTGTCGGCGTAGTTGATCCCGGCGCGGGCGACGTCGACGAGCAGGTTCCCGGGCCCGGCGACGGGATCGGGCAGCTCGGTGACCTCCAGCACTTCGGGACCGCCGAACTCGGTGATCTGTACGGCGCGCATGGTTCTCGGTATCTCCGTTCTGCTCGGTTTCAGCGCGGGCCCGGGACGCCGCGGAAACGGAAGGGTTCGGACGGGCGGCCGGGGACCACGTACCAGGCCTCGCCCGCCGCGTCGCCGTCCAGGATGGACGTGAACGCCTCGACGACGTCGGCGACTTCCAGGATCGGGAAGCCGGTCTCCTGCAGGTGCCCGCGTATCGAGCCGAGGATGTCGGTGTCGGCGAACGACGGGCACAGCGCGTTCACGCGGATCCCCTCGTCCAGGTAGGTGGGGCCGAGGGCGCGGACGAGACCGACGACGGCGGCCTTGTTGGCGCCGTAGACGGGGTCGAAGGGGGTGGCGGTGAGCCCGGCCATGCTGGCGGTGGCGACGATGTCGCCGCCGCCGCGGGCGCGCAGCGCGGGGATGGCGGCGTGCATGCCGTACACGACGCCGTCGAGGTTGATGCTCATGGCGCGGCGGTAGGCGGCGGGGTCGAAGTCGTCGCCGACGCCGCCGCCTCCGGCGACGCCGGCATTGAGGAACGCGACGTCGAGGCCGCCGAAGCGGTCGACGGCGGTGGCGACGGCGGCCTCGCTGTCGGCGGGCTCGCGCACGTCGCAGCGCACGAACGCGCCGCCCAGCTCGTCCGCGAGGGCGGTGCCGGCCCGCTCGTCCACGTCGGCGATGACGAGCCGGACGCCCCCGGCGGCGAGCCGGCGGGCGACCGCGGCCCCGATGCCGTTGGCGCCGCCGGTGATCAGCGCGACCTTGCCGGTCCCGTCGAAGGCTGCCATCAGGGACTCCCCTCCAAAGTAACTGACTCGTCAGTTACTCTAGCGGAATGGACTTCGGTTTGAGCGAGCGGGCCCAGGACTACCTCGGCCGCCTCCAGGACTTCATGGACTCCCACGTCTACCCGGCCGAGCCGGTCTACGCCGCCCAGCGGGCGGAGCTGCGCGGGCAGGGCCGCGAGCACCACGTGCCGCAGGTCGTCGAGGATCTCAAGGTCGAGGCGCGCGAGCGCGGCCTGTGGAACCTGTTCCTGCCCGACGCCGACGACCCGGCGCACGGCCTGTCGGTCACCGACTACGCGTCGCTGGCGGAGATCACGGGCCGCTCCCCCAACCTCGCTCCGGAGGCCATCAACTGTGCGGCGCCCGACACGGGGAACATGGAGGTGCTGCACCTGTTCGGCACGCCCGAGCAGAAGGAGAAGTGGCTCGCTCCGCTGCTGGACGGCGAGATCCGCAGCGCGTTCGCGATGACCGAGCCGGACGTCGCCAGCTCCGACGCCCGCAACATCTCGACCCGCATCGAGCGGGACGGCGACCACTACGTGATCAACGGGCGCAAGTGGTGGATCAGCGGCTCCGCCGACCCGCGCTGCAAGATCATGATCGTGATGGGCAAGACGGACCCGGACGGGCATCCCTACCGGCAGCAGTCGATGGTGCTGGTGCCGGTCGACGCGCCGGGCGTCGAGATCGTCCGCCCGCTGCCCGTGTTCGGCTACCAGGACCAGCACGGCCACTGCGAGATCCGGCTGACCGACGTGCGGGTCCCGGTGGAGAACCTGGTCGGCGAGGAGGGCGGCGGGTTCGCCATCGCGCAGGCCCGCCTGGGCCCCGGCCGCATCCACCACTGCATGCGCGCCATCGGGATGGCCGAGCGGGCGCTGGAGCTGATGTGCGAGCGCGCGGTGTCGCGGGAGGCGTTCGGCGGGCCGCTCGCCAAGCAGGGCGTCGTCCGCGAGCAGATCGCCGAGTCGCGGATGGCGATCGAGCAGGCCCGGCTGCTGACCCTCAAGACGGCCTGGCTGATCGACCGGCACGGGGTCCAGGCCGCGCGCTCCGAGGTCGCGGCGATCAAGGTGATCGCGCCGCGCGTCGCGCTCGAGGTCGTGGACCGCGCCATCCAGGTGCACGGCGGCGCGGGCGTCAGCGACGACACCCCGCTGGCGGGCATGTGGGCGGGCCTGCGCACGCTCCGCCTCGCCGACGGGCCCGACGAGGTGCACGTCCGGTCCGTGGCGCGGGCGGAACTGGGCAAGTACCTCGAGAAGTGATCGACCGGTAGCCGAACGAGTTGACGGGCAGATGAGCGAATCGACGGGGGACGCGTCCCCGGGCGTGCGGCGGCGGATGCCGTACGCCCGGCGGCGCGAGCAGCTGCTGCGCGTGGCGCTGGCCGAGTTCGGCCGCCGCGGCTACCACCTGACGCAGATGGAGCACGTGGCGGCGGCGGCGCAGGTGTCCAAGGCCCTGCTGTACCAGCACTTCGCGTCGAAGGAGGAGCTGTTCGTCGAGGTGACCGAGGCGATCGTCGCCGAGCTCACCGGACGGCTGAACGCGGCGGTGCTCGCCGAGCACGACTCGCCGCAGGGCATCCGGGCGATGATCCGGGTGCTGTTCGACTACGCCACCGAGGAACCGGACGGGTGGGCGCTGGTCATCCGCCACCTCGACAAGCCCGAGGTGGGGCCGGAGCTGCGGGAGCTGCGCGACCGGCTCGGCACCGCGTTCGCCGACCTGCTGCTGCGGCGCCGCCGCGCGGACCCCAAGCTGTCGCCCGCCGCGCTGGCGGTGAACGAGCACCGCGCGCGCCTGCTCGTCCCTCTCATGTACGGGTCGATGCTGTCGATGGTGTCGTGGTGGCTGGAGCATCCGGACACCTCCCGGGAGCGCGCCGAGCAGATGGCGCTGGAGTTCATCTGGCTGGGCCTGGACCGGCTGCGGACCGGCGAGCGGCTGCCCAAGACCTGAGGACCCGCGCCGGGTTCAGCGGGCCGGGGCGCGGGCCGTCTCCGCCAGCCGGGCGAGGGCGGCGGCGGCCGCCCCGCCCTCGGGCGCGTAGTGCACGAGGACGCTCAGATCCGGCTCGTTCTCCACGTTGATCTTCATGTACCGGAACGTCACCCGTCCGATCGCCGGGTGGCTGTAGTGGCGCTCGGACGGGGTGAAGGGCGTGACGTCGTGCTCCGCCCAGAACTCGCGGAACTCCGCGCTGGTGGCCGTCAGTCCCTCCACGAGGCGCTGGAACCGGGGGTTTCCGGCCTGCCGCCCGGCCTCGTTGCGCAGCAGCGCCGCCAGCCAGCGCGCCTCGGCTTCCCATTCGGGGAACCGGGCCCGCATCCATGGGTGGTTGAACATCATCCAGACGATGTTGAGGTCCTCGCCGGAGGGCGGGTCCGGCATGTCACCGAACAGCGCGTCCACGGGGGCGTTCCAGGCGACGACGTCGAAGCAGCGGGTGACCACGTGGGCGAGGTTCGGCTCGACCATGTCCAGCAGGGCGCGGACCTCCCCGGAAACGGTGGCGGGCGCGGCCGGCTCGGCGGCGGGGTCGCCCGCCAGTTCGAGGAGATGCCGGTGCTCGTCCGGGCCGAGCCGCAGGGCGCGGGCGAGAGCGTCCAGGACCTGCCGCGACACCCCGTTGACGCGCCCCTGCTCCAGCCACGTGTACCAGGTGAGGCTGACGCCCGCGGCGGCCGCGACCTCCTCGCGGCGCAGCCCCGGTGTGCGGCGGCGCGGGCCCGGCGTGATGCCGGCGTCCCGCGGGGCGAGGCGGTGGCGGCGGGAGCGCAGGAAGCCGCCGAGTTCCCTGCGCCTGGCCTCGGCCGTGCGGTCGGCCACGGGTCGTCCCCTCGTCCGTCCGATCCTGTCAGTCGGGTTAATACTGTTAACTGTAGTCTTCCTCCGGGCGCGCGGCCCGCCGAGCATGGCCGCATGAGCACTCGAACCGTTCTGATCACGGGCGCCGCCGGGGGCATCGGCGGCGCCGCCGCCCGGCGCCTGCACGACCTCGGCTGGGAGGTGTACGCGGGTGTCCGCCGCGCCTCCGACACCTCGGCGCTGCCCGCGGGCGTCCATCCGCTCGTCATCGACCTCATCGACGAGGAAACGCTCGACGCCGCCGCCAAGGAGATCGCCGCACGCACCGGCGGCCGGCTGGACGCGCTGGTGAACAACGCGGGCGTCATCGTCGAGGGGCCGGTCGAGACGGTGCCGCTCGAGGAGTGGCGCCGCCAGTTCGACGTCAACGTCATCGGCCAGGTGGCGATGACGCAGGCGGTGCTGCCGATGCTGCGCACCACCGGGGGCCGGGTCGTCAACATCGGCGCCGTCAGCTCCCGGATGTGCGCGCCGACCTTCGGCCCGATCGCCGCGTCGAAGGCGGCGCTGGCGTCGGTCACCGAGGCGCTGCGGATGGAGATGCGCCCGCTCGGCGTCCGGGTGAGCCTGGTGGAGCCGGGGGCGGTGCAGACGGAGATCTTCGCCAAGGCGGGCGCCGCCGCCCGGATCGCCGGGTGGCGCGGGGACCCGGAGACGCAGCGCCTCTACCGGGGCGTCGCGGAGAAGATGGGCGAGTTCGTCGATAACGGGTCCCGGGCGCCGGTGGACGGCATCGTGAAAACGATCGTCAAGGCGCTGACGGCGCGGCGCCCGGCGGCCGTCTACCTCTCCGGGCGGGACGCGCGGATCATGGCCGCCCTCGCGAAGGTCCCCGGCCGGACCCGCGACCGGCTCGTCCTGCGGACCGCGGGGGTCGGCGCCGAGACCTACGGGCCCTGACGGCCGGCCCGGCCCCGCGGGCACGGCCGCCCGGCGGGCCTAGCCGAAGACGGCGTCGCGGGCGGCGTCGAGGGCGGTCAGCACCGCGCCCCGCAGGATCGGGTCGCCCTCCACCACCGCGGGCCGAACCTCGGTGGTCGCCGGGGACAGCTCGTCCAGGCGGGCGGAGACGAGCGCGGCGAGTTCGTCCCCGCCCGCCCGGCCGAGCGTGCCGCCGAGCACGACCAGGCCCGGGTCCAGGACGGCGACCAGCGCGAACACGCCGCGGACGATCCGGCCGGCGAGGGCGTCCGGGGCGAGGCCGCGGACGGCGGGCGGCTCCATCAGCGCGCAGAAGTCGGCGTCGCCGAACTTGAGCAGCCCGACCTCGCCCGCCCCGCCGGACGCGCCGCGCCGCAGCCGGCCGTCGAGGACCACCCCGGCGCCGATGCCGTCGTCGAGCCACAGCAGGGCGAAGTCGTCCCGGCCCGTCGCCGCGCCGGCCCGGTGCTCGGCGATCGTGGCGAGGTTGACCTCGTTCTCCACGATCACGCGGGCGCCGAGCCGTCCGGCCAGCGCGGGGCCGAGGTCGGGGCGCCAGCCGGGCACGCCGGCCTCGGTGGCGAGGCCCGTGCGGGGGTGGATGAGGCCGGGGGTGCCGAGCACGACCGTGTGCGCGTCCGGCCCGGAGCCGGCGGCGGCGAGGGAGTCGGCGACGGCGGCGGCGATGAACGCGGGCAGGTCGGGGTCCGGCGGCAGCGGCCGCGTCAGGGTGGCGGTCTCGGTCCCGGCGATGTCGGCGGCGACGACGTGCACGGCGTCGCGGCGCAGGTCGACGCCCGCGACGTGCGCGCGTCCGGCGACCAGGCCGTAGAGGCGGGCGTTCGGACCGCGCCGGTCGGCGCCGGTCTCCCCCGCCCGCTCGATCAGCCCGCCCGCGCGGAGCCGCTCGATCAGGTCGGCGACGGTGGGGCGGGACAGCCCGGTCAGCGTGCGCAGCTGGGTGGCGGTCAGCGGGCCGTGCTCCAGCAGCAGGTCGAGGGCGAGCCGGTCGTTGATCGCCCGGGCCATCGTCGGGTCGGCGGTCTTCACGCCGCCCATATTAGTCAGCCTCCCTGTCGATAATCTCTTTTCATCAGGAAGGCTGCCTGTTAGTTTCTCGGTCCATGAGCCACCATCGAGCGATCGCCGCCGTCTTCGCCGTCCACGGGGCCGTGGCGGGGACCCTGGCGACCCGCATCCCCTGGATCGAGCACCGCCTCGACCTCGGGCCCGGCGTCCTCGGCCTCGCCCTGCTGTGCCCGTCCATCGGCGCGTTCCTGACCATGCCGACGGCGAGCCGCCTCGCCCACCGCATCGGGGAGCGCCCGGCCGTCCGCCTCCTGATCGCGCTCTGGTGCGCGGTCCTGATCCTGCCCGCGCTGGCGCCCGCGCCCGGCTGGCTGTTCGCCGCGATGCTGCTGTACGGGGCGGCGGCCGGGACCTCCGACGTCGTGATGAACGGCCACGCCGTCAACGTCGAGCGGCACCTCGGCCGCTCGATCATGTCGGGGCTGCACGGGCTGTGGTGCGTCGGCAGCATGCTCGCGGGCGGCGTCGGCGTGCTGGCGGCGCACGCCCGTGTCGACGCCCGGATCCACTTCGGCCTCGTGGCGGCGGTCCTGCTGGGCGCCGGCCTCCTGGCGGGGCGGAGCCTGCTCGCGCACCGGACGGCCGCGGATGCCCCGGCCCCGCGCCGGTACACGCTGCCGAACCGCGCGATCCTCGGCATCGGCCTCGTCGGCTTCTGCGCGACGTTCGCCGAGGGGGCCAGCGCCGACTGGTCGGCGGTCTACCTCACCGAGGTCGCGGGTGCCGGGCCCGGCGTGGCGGCGGCGAGCTTCACCGGGTTCATGGCGTTCATGGCGGCGACGCGGCTGGCCGGCGACCGGCTCGTCCGGGCGTTCGGGCCGGTCCGGGTCGTCCGGTACGGGGGCGCGACGGCGGCGCTGGGCGGCGTCCTGGTGGTGACGGCCCGCACCCCGGTCCCGGGCATCGCGGGCTTCGCGCTGATCGGGGTGGGGATCGCGACCGTCCTGCCGCTGGTGTTCGCCGCGGCCGGCGACCGGGGGCGGACGCCCGGCGAGGGCGTCGCGGGCGTCGCCACGATCACCTACCTGTCGGTGCTGACCGCCCCGGCGATCACCGGCTGGATCGCCGAGGGGCTGTCGTACCCGGCCGCCTTCACCGTGATCACCTGCGTGGTGGCCGTGATGGCCCTGTCCGCCGGGCGGCTCGCGGTCACGATGCCGGCCGGCGTCGGGCCCGCGGCGGGCCCGCCCGCGGGCTCGCCGGTGGCGGCCGAATCCGCCGCCACCGGCGAGCCCGCGTCCCGCTAGACGAGGTCGGCGAGGACGGCGAGGGCCTCGGCGGCGCGGTGGCAGTCGTGGAACGTGCAGTACAGCGGGACGGGCGCGAGCCGGACGACGTCGGGTTCGCGCGCGTCCGCGACGACGCCGTGGTCCTCGGCGAGGCGCCGCACCAGCTCGCCCGCGTCCGCGACCCGCAGCGACAGCTGGGTGCCGCGCGCCGCCGGATCGGCCGGGGTGATCACCCGGAGGCCGGACGCCGCGAGCCGGGCCGCGAGGTAGCCGGTGAGCCGCTCGCTCTTGGCGCGCAGCGCGGCCATCCCGACCCGGTCGAAGATCTCCAGGGACGCCAGGACGGGCGCGAGCGCGAGGATCGGCGGGTTCGACAGCTGCCACGCGTCGGCGGACGCGGGCGGTGCGATGTCGGGGTCCATCCGGAACCGGACCGACGGCTCGGTGCCCCACCATCCCGACAGCCTCGGCACCGCCGCGTCCCGCACGTGCCGCTCGTGGACGAAGCAGCCCGCGACCGCTCCCGGACCGGAGTTGAGGTACTTGTAGGTGCACCAGGCGGCGAAGTCGACGTCCCAGTCGTGCAGCCGCAGCGGGACGTTCCCGGCGGCGTGCGCGAGGTCCCAGCCGACGGCGGCGCCCGCCGCCCGGCCCGCCTTGGTGATCGCGGGCATGTCCATGAGCTGGCCGGTCAGGTAGTTGACGCCGCCGAGCATGACCAGCGCGACCGTGTCGCCCTCGCGTTCGAGGAACGCCAGGACGTCCTCGGTCCGCAGGTGCTCCTCGCCGGCGCGCGGCCGCAGCCGCACCACCGCCGCCGCCGGGTCCAGCCCGTGGTGCACGGCCTGGCTGGCGACCGCGTAGGAGTCGGACGGGAACGCGGCGTCCTCGATGACGATGCGGGTGCGGCGCCCGGACGGCCGGTAGAAGCTCGCCATCATCAGGTGCAGGTTGACCGTCAGCGAGTTCATCGCGACGACCTCGTGCGGCAGCGCGCCGACGAGCCGGGCGGCGGGCTCGCGAAGCAGCTCGTGGTAGTCGACCCACGGGCGGCGGGCCCGCGTGTGGCCCTCGACGGCGAGCCGCGCCCAGTCGTCCAGCTCCTCGCGGACGCGCCCCGCGACCGTCCGCGGCTGCAGGCCGAGCGAGTTGCCCGCGAAGTACGCGGCCTCCGCGTACCTCCCGCCGGGGGCGGGCGGGACGAGGAACTCGCCGCGCAGCGTGGGCAGCGGATCGGTCTCGTCCAGCCGCAGCGCCTCGTTCTCGTGCGCCTCGTTCTGGCCGGCGTTCACGCCACGTCCTCCTCGGCGGGGGCGGCCGCGGGGGCGAAGAACGCCTCCGCGTTGCCGCCGAGCAGCCGCGCGCGGCCCGCGTCGTCAAGGCCGGGGCACGCGCGGATCGTCGCGCCGGGGTCCTGCTCGCCGAGCGGGAACGGGTAGTCGGTGCCCAGCATGACCCGGTCGGTGCCCATGACGTCCACGAGGAGCCGGAGCGCGCGCGGGTCGAACACGGCGGAGTCGACATGGAACCGGTCGGTGTACTCCGACGGGGGGCGCGGCGAGTCGGCGCGAACGATGTCGCGGCGGTGCCACGCGTTGTCGGCGCGGCCCAGCAGGAACGCGAAGCTGCCGCCGCCGTGGCAGAAGCACAGCCGCAGCGACTCGGGAATGCGCTCGAACGCGCCCGACAGCATCAGCCCGAGGATGCTGAGCTGCGTCTCGGCGGGCATGCCCGACAGCCACGGCAGCATGTGCCCGCGCATCCGGTCCGCGCCCAGCATGTCCCAGGGGTGGGCGAGGACGGGCAGGCCGAGGTCCGCGCAGTGCGCGAGGAACTCGACGATGCCCGGGTCGTCCATGTTCCGGTCGCCGACGTGGTTGCCGATGTGGACGCCGCGGTGCCCGGCCGCCGCCGCGCGCGTCGCGGCCTTGCACGCCAGCTCGGCGTCCTGCAGCGGGACCTGGGACAGCGGCAGCAGCCGCGCCGGGTCCGCGGCGCAGTACTCGAGGATGCGCTCGTTGACGAGGTCGCACCAGTCGGCGGCGCGGGACGGCTCGGCCGCGTACCCGAACATCAGCGGGGTGGACGACACGGCCTGCACATCGACGCCGGCGGCGTCCATGTCGGCGAGCCGCCGCACCGGGTCCCACAGGCCCTCCTCGACGGGCCGGTACTCGGTGTCGCCGCTCATCATCATGCCGGTGCCGTCGCCGCGGACGCGCAGCCACGGTTCGCCCTCGTCGGTGAGGACGCCGCCGTCCGCGCGGCCGAGGCGGGGGAAGACGTGCGCGTGGACGTCGATGACTGTCACGGTGCCTCCGTGGGGAGCTGCCGGTCCGTCAGGCGCGGGGCGCCGTGCTCGGGTCCGTGCTCGGGTTCGTCGTCGGGATCATGGACTCGGGCCACTGCTTGCCGGGATGGACGGCGCCGCAGTGCGGGCACGTGCGGTCGCCCCCGAGGAAGCGGTCGAACGCGGGCGGCAGGTCGTCGACGATCGAGCGGACCTGCAGCTCGACGCGGTGCACCAGGCGGTGGCACTCGGTGCAGTACCACTCGAACGCCTCCTGCAGGCCCTCCGGGCGCGGGATCTCCACGACGAGGCCGATGGAGCCGGGCTCGGGACGCTGCGGCGAGTGCCGGACGTGCGGCGGCAGCAGGAACACGTCGCCCTCGTCGATCCGCACGTCGACGGGCGGTCGCCCCTCCTCCTCCATGACGCGCAGCACCATGTTCCCCTTGAGCTGGTAGAAGAACTCCTCGGTGGGGTCGTCGTGGAAGTCGGTCCGCTGGTTGGGGCCGCCGACGACCATGACGATGAGCCCGGCGTCGTCGAACACCTGCACGTTGCCGACCGGCGGCTTGAGCAGGTCGCGGTGCTCGTCGATCCACGCCTCGAAATTGAACGGGCGCCCGAAGGTCAGCTGCGGAAGGGTCATGCTCCGGCCTCCTCGCCGGTCGTGGGGATGTGCGCGACGCACGCGATCTCGATCAGCAGGTGCGGGTGCGGGAGCTGGTGGACGGCGACGGTGGTCCGGGCGGGGCCGGTCTCGTCGAAGTACTCGCCGTAGACCTCGTTGTAGCCGCCGAAGTCGTTCATGCTCACCAGGTACGTGGTGACGTTGACGACGTCGGCGAGCCCGCCCCCGGCCGCCTCCAGCAGGTCCCGGATGTTCTCGATGACCGCGCGGGTCTGCTCGCGGACGTCGAGGTCCGTGACGCCCATCGGGTCGGCGGACGCGCCGGCGAACGTCCCGTCGGGCCGCCGCGAGCTCGTCCCGGACACGAACACCAGGTCGCCCGCCCGCTTGACGTGCGGGAACCGCCCGCGCGGCTTCGCCTTGCCCTCGACCAGGATCGCGTCGCCGTTCGTCCCGGCCATCAGGTCGTCACCTCCACGCCGCCGAGCCCGGCCCCGGTGATGCGCACGTGCGCCCCGGCGGGCAGCGGGACGGCGGCCGTCGCGGCGCCCGCCAGCACGATCCAGCCGGGTTCGAGCCGCATGCCCGCGCCGAGCGCGAGCCGCGCGGCGGCGCGCAGCGACCGGGCGGGGTCGCCGAGGATCGCCGCCGACGACCCCGACTGCACCGGCCGGCCGTCGATCTCCATGAGCAGCCCGGCGTTGGACAGGTCGCGCGGCGGATGCCAGGCCCCGACCCCGAACCGGGCCGCGGACGCGTTGTCGGCGATGACGTCCGGCAGCGTGAACTTGAAGTCCGCGTACCGGGAGTCGAGCACCTCGTAGCCGACGGCGACGCCCGCGACGCACGTCTCGACCTCGGCGACCGAACGCACCTCGCGCCCGATCAGGTACGCGATCTCCGGCTCGATGCGCGGGTGGATCAGCCCGCCGACGTCCACCGACGACTCCGCGAGCATCGCGTCGGTCAGCAGGCCCCAGATGACGTCGTCGACGCCCATCTGGATCATCTTCGCCCGGCTGGTGAAGCCCATCTTCACGCCCGCGAGCCGCTCCCCCCGCCGGGTGCACCGCTCGATCACCTCGCGCTGCACCGCGTACGCGGCCCGGACGTCCAGGTCCGCGCCGTCGGTGAGCTTCGGGATCGCCCGGCGGTCCCGGACGGCCTCCTCCAGCGTCGTCGCGAGCTTCTGCACGTCGGCGCTCATCGCCCCTCCTCCTCAGCCGCGTTCTCGCCCGCCACCCGCTCCGCGTTCTCGCCCGCCACCCGCCCGAAGGCCACCCGGACGTCGCCCAGCCCGTCCACGCGGGCCTCGAACACGTCGCCGGGCGCGGCCGGCACCACCGGCCCGAGCGCGCCGGTCAGCACGGTGTCGCCCGCGCGCAGCGGGCGGCCGACGCGGACCATCGTGTCCGCGAGCCACAGCGCGGCGTTCAGCGGGTGCCCGAGGCAGGCGGCGCCCGTCCCCGTCGACAGCTGCTCCCCGCGCCGCTCCAGCACCATCCCGCACAGCCGCAGATCGACGTCGGCGAGCTTCACCGGGCGGTTGCCCAGCACGTACATGCCGGACGAGGCGTTGTCGGCGATGGTGTCAGGCAGCGTGATGTCCCAGTCGCGGACGCGGCTGCCGACGACCTCGATCGCGGGCAGCGCGAACGCGGTCGCCCGGATCACGTCGGCGACCGTGTGCCGCTCGTGCGCCAGGTCGTCCTCCAGGACGAGCGCGACCTCGGCCTCCGCGCGGGGCTGCAGCACGGCGCCCGCCGGGATCTCCTCGCCGTCTGGGACGGCCATGTCGGCGAACAGCATCCCGAAGTCGGGGGTGCCGACGCCGAACTGCTCCTGCACGGCCCGGGACGTCAGCCCGATCTTGCGGCCGACGAGCCGGTGGCCTTCGGCGAGCCGCCGCTCGGTGAGGCGTTCCTGCACGGCGTAGGCGTGCTCGGGCGTCGCGACGAGGTCGCGGACGGGCGCGCACGGCGTCCCGCTCGCGCGAGCCTCCGCGAGCCGATCGGCGGCGGCCTCGATGCCCGCAGGCACTGCGTTCGGTGTCACTGGTCTCGCTCTCAGATCTGGATGCACACGTTGACGGGCTCGGAGAAGAAGTCCAGGGAGTACTCTCCCCCCTCGCGCCCGATGCCCGACGCTTTCACGCCGCCGAACGGGGTGCGGAGGTCGCGCAGGTTCCAGCAGTTCACCCAGACGATGCCCGTCTCGACGCGGGGCGCGACCCGGTGCGCCCGCGACAGGTCGCGCGTCCAGATCGTCGAGGCGAGGCCGTACGGGCTGTCGTTGGCGAGCCGGAGCGCCTCGTCCTCGGTGTCGAACGGGGCGACGTGGCAGACGGGCCCGAAGATCTCCTCCCGCACCGTCCGGGCGGTCTCCGGCAGGCCGGTCAGCACGGTCGGCTCGACGTAGAAGCCGCCGTCGCGCCCGTCCCCGAAGCGCGGCGCCCCGCCCCCGGCGACGACCGTGGCGCCCTCCTCGCGGGCGAGCCGGTAGTAGCCCAGCACCTTGTCGCGGTGCCCGGCGGAGATCACCGGCCCGTACCCGTCGAGGGCCCGCGCCCGCTCGCCGAGCCGCGCCGTGAACTCCTCGAACACCGGGCGCTCCACGTAGACCCGCTCGGTGCACAGGCAGATCTGCCCGGAATGCGTGAAGGACGAGCGGACGGTGCCGTCCACCGCGGCGTCGAGGTCGGCGTCGGCGAACACGAGCGCGGGGTTCTTGCCGCCTAGCTCGAACGACACGGGCGTGACGTGGTCGGCCGCGTTGCGCATGATCGCGGCGCCCGTCGCGGACTCGCCGGTGAACGCGATGGCGTCCACGCCCGGATGACCGGTCAGGAACGCGCCCGCCGCGTCCGCCCCGTGCCCGTGCACCAGGTTGAACGCGCCCGCCGGCAGCCCGGCGTCGTCGATCACGCGGGCGAGCAGCGTCGCGGTGGACGGCGTCTCCTCGGACGGCTTGACCACGACGGCGTTGCCCGCCGCGAGCGCGGGCGCGACCTTCCACGTCAGCAGCAGCAGCGGCAGGTTCCACGGCGAGATGATCGCCACGACGCCCAGCGGGCGGCGGACCGTGTAGTTGAGCGCCTGGCCCGTCCCCGCGCTCCAGCCGGGGATCTGCGTGGTGTACGCCCGCTCGGGACGCCCGTAGAGCAGATCGGCGTACGCGCGGAAGTTGCCGACCGCCCGGGGGATGTCGACGGTCGCGGCCAGTTCGCGGGGCTTGCCGGTGTCGGCGACCTCGGCGTCGACGAACTCGTCGAACCGCGCCTGGATCCCGTCGGCGATCTTCCGCAGCGCGGCCGCGCGTTCCTCGGCGGCGGCCGTCCCCCACGGGCCCCGCAGCGCCTCGCGGGCCGCCGCGACGGCACCGTCGACCACCTCGCGCGGCGCCTCGGGCACCGACCCGATCTCGGCTCCGTCGGCGGGGGCGATCAGTGGGAAGGCCGGTCCGTCCGAACGGAACACCCCGCCGACGTAGTGCTCAGCCTTCATCTGATTCCTCCCCCTGCGCTCACCCGGACACCCCGATCCTCCGCCCACTCCGCTATGCCTTGCAAATACCAATCTCCCGCGAAGACATACCGGTCTTGTGATACTAAATGGGGTATGCGTGCCATCGACCTGCTCAACGGACGCCTCAAGCTGCGGCACCTGGTCCTCGTCGTCGCCATCGCCGAGCACGGCAGCGTCCTGCGGGCCGCCGAGCACCTGCGGCTCGCGCAGCCCGCCGTGACCCGCAGCCTGCGGGAGGTCGAGAGCATCCTCGGCGTCGACCTCTTCACCCGCGGGCCCCGGGGCGTCACGCCCACCCTGTTCGGGGACGCGTTCATCGAGCACGCCCGCGCCGTGCTGGCCGAGCTGCGCCGGGCGGGCGAGCGGATCAGCGGCCTCGCCGACGGCGAGGTCGGCACCGTCACGATCGGCACCCTCCTCGCGGGCTCGAACGTCCTGCTCCCCCGCGCGATCGCCGCGCTCAAGGCGAGCCGTCCCGGCATCACCGTGATCGTGCAGGAGGCCACGTTCGACGCGCAGGTGCCGCGGCTCCTCGACGGCGAGATCGACCTGATCCTCGGCCGCCTCAACCCCATCGGGGAGCAGCCGGCGCTCCGCCAGATCACCCTGTACGGCGAGCCCGTCCGGCTCGTCGCGCGCCGCGACCACCCGGCCCGGCGCCGCCCCGGCCTCGACCTCTCCGCCCTGCTCGACTACCCGTGGGTGCTCCCCCTCGAGCAGACGGCCCTGCGCCGCGAACTCGAACAGGTCTTCCGCGCCGAGGGACTCGAACCGCCCGCCGACCTCGTGGAATGCACGTCGGTGCTGACCGTGCGCACGCTCGTCCGCGACACCGACATGATCGCTGCACTCCCCGAGCTGGTGGCCCGCACCGACGCCGAGCTCGCACCGCTGCCCGTCCCGCTCGAGACCGTGCCCCACCAGGTCGGCGTCACCCTCCCCGCGCACCGCGCCCCGACCCCGTCGGCCCGGCTGATGCTCGACCACCTCCGCCGCGAGGCCGCCGCGATCACCTCGTAGCGGCCCCGATCGGCCCGCGATCCCCCGATCAGCCCGAGACGGCGGCGATCAGCTCGAGCAGCGCCCGTCCGGCCCGCGACTCCGCGTCCGCGAGATCGAGCACGAGGTCGAAGTGGTCCCGTCCGGGGACGATCAACGGTTCGACGCCCCAGTGCCACGCGAACCGGTGCGTCTGCCGCAGGAACCCGTCGCCGTCGTGCTCCGCCGCCGTCACGACCGCGGGGCACCGGCGTCCGGCGGGCAGCAGTTCCGGGCTGAGCGCGGCCGCCGTCGGCACGTCGAGCCGCACGTACTCGTTCACGTACACCCGCGTGATCGGCCGGAGGTCGAACAGCCCGCTGAACGGCATCGCCGCCTTCACCACGTCGTCCGGCAGGCCGAACTCCCGCTGCCAGCCGTCCACCATCGTCATGCCGGTCAGGTGGCCGCCCGCCGAGCTGCCGCCGACGACGATCCGGTCCGGATCGAGCCCGTGCTCCCGCCCGTGCCGGTACACCCACGCGATGGACGCCCGGACCTGCCGGACGATCTCCTCCAGTGCGGCCTCGGGCGCCAGCGTGTAATCGGGCACCACCGTCGCGACACCGTGCCCGTCGAGCATCCGCGCCATGAACGACGACTCGCGCCGCGACAGCGCCATCCAGTAGCCGCCGTGCAGGAACACGAACACGGGCCGCGCCGTCCCGTCCTCGACGCCCCACACGTCCAGGCGCTCGCCGCTCGCCTCGTCGTAGACGATCCCCGGGTGCCCGGGAAGCCCCGCGACCGCGTCGTCCGACATCGCGAGGTAGCGGGCCATGTGCCGCTCGAACAGCTCCGGCCCCGCCTTCCGCCGCACGTTGTAGGCGACGTCCAGCTGCTCGTCGTCGAGTTCCCGGCCGGGCCAGTCGTTGAGATCGTCCACGGGCTTACCCTGCCGTGCCGGGGAACGCCGATCAAATACCTCGGGCCCGTTCGCCCCTGCCGGTGAATGCCGCGCCGCGCTATATCCGTCCGAACATAGGCATCGAGGCAAACGCTATTAGCCCGAGCCCCCGCGTTCGCCTACTGTTCCGATCACTCCCGCACCGTTCGGGCGGGTGGACGACCGTGAACCGAGGGGCCGTGAGCATGGAGACTGCCGCACCACCGGCACTGGACCTCGGCGGGGTCACGGTCACGTGGCTGGAGGACATCGGGGCCATGTCCTTCGCCGCCGCGGACCTGCTGCCCGAGGACCGGGACGGCGCGGGGACCGACCTCGAGCTGACGTTCGGCGGCTACCTGATCGCGACGGGCACCGAGAACGTGCTCGTCGACGCGGGCGTCGGCGACGGAAAGGCCCGGTCGCGGCCCGGCTGGGACCACCGGTCCGCGAACGCCCTGCCCCGGGCGCTCGAACGCGCCGGCGTCGCCCCCGCGGACGTCGGCACCGTCCACCTCACCCACCTGCACGCCGACCACGTCGGCTGGTGCACCCGGCGGGACGGCGACTCGTGGACGCCCGTGTTCCCCCGGGCCCGCCACCAGGTGCTGGCCGCCGAACTGCGCTGGGCCGGCGAGGGCGTCGCCCGCGACCCGGGGTTCCTGTACGGCTCGTACGAGGACAGCGTCCGGCCGCTGGTCCCGCACGGCCTGCTGGACGCGGTCGACGACGGGCACCGGCCCGCCGGCCCGATCGAGGTGCGGGCGGTACCCGGGCACACGCCCGGTTCGTCGGTCGTGATCGTCCGGGGGACGCGCGACACCGCCGTCCTGTCGGGCGACCTGATCCACCATCCGCGCCAGTTCGCCGGCCCGCTGGTCTGCTCGCGGTTCTGCGTCGACCGGGCGGCGTCCGCACGGGTCCGGCGCGAAGTCCTGGGATGGGTCGCCGAGCACGACGCCGTCCTCATGCCCGCGCACTTCGGCTGGGGACGCGTAGCGGCCGAGGGCGACCGGTTCCGGTACCGCCCGATCCCGCGCTGACGCCGTAAACCCGAGCCACCCCGAGTCACCGGGCCGGTCGCGCGGGGGACGCGCGCAGGGCATCGCTCTTCCCGGCGCGCAGCGGGGGCGGCCGGGTGTCCGGCATGCCCGGACGATCGCGGAACTCGGGAGGTCGCCAGAATCTTCACCATGTGGACCAGAAGGCGCCGTGGCTCCGTCCCCTCCCCGGCTGAGCACATCACCGCGCCCCTCAAAGAGAACATGCCCAAGGCCGGCGACTTCAGCTTCGAGGCCATCCAGGAGCTGGGCAATCCGGTTCCCATGCTGGTGCGGAACGACGGTGACGAGTTGCTGGAACTGTGGCTGGAGCCGTTCGGCCAGGACTACTGGCTCCGACCCGGCGAGGCGGTCGTGGTCACCTCGTACGGACGCTGGTCCGATCAACCCTTCCAGGTCACCCATGAGCCACGACGCATCGAGGTCTGGGCGACCTCCTGGTTCGCCACGGTCTCCGACGGAGACGGGAACGAGGTGCCCGGAGGCCACCAGCGCCCGGAAGGCAAGTACGAGTCCTGAACGCGGCCGCGGGCCCGCCCGCGGCCGCGTCGCGCATCCACCGCTGGAGCGCGGGAGCGGGATCAAGGGCGGGCGGCCGTCGGCCGCATCCGACACGGCCGGGCCATGGGACGTGGACGTCCCGGCCCGCCGGACCTTCGCCTCGCACCGCGCCCGGCATCTGCCTGCGGGCGTGCGGCGAACCCCGCCGGGCGAGGAGCCCATGCCGATTCCTCCCCTGATTTCGCGGGTTATGTAACTTGTGCTTTACGTAGCATGTCGGTTACAAAGGACTCCATGAGCCAGAGTGTGTTCGAGGCGCTGGTCGATCCGCACCGGCGACGCCTGCTGGAACTCGTGGCCGAGCGGGAGCGCAGTGCGGGCGAACTGGCCGCAGAGTTCGGGATCAGCCGCCCGGCGGTCTCCCGGCATCTGCGGGTACTGCGGGAGGCCGGGCTGGTGAGCCGGCGGGGCGACGCGCAGCGCCGGCTCTACCGGCTCGACCCGGCGCCGCTTGGCGAGATCACCGGCTGGATCGAGCACACCCGCGACAACTGGGCGCGACGCCTGGACGCGCTGGAACGGCACCTGGACGACCTGGGGAGTGAGGACACGTGAACGATCGCGGCACCCTGACCGAAGCCTCCGACGGCTGGCGGATCCGGTTCGAGCGGCGGCTGCCGCACCCGCCGGAACGCGTGTGGCGGGCGCTCTCCGACCCCGGGCAGCAGGGCGCGTGGATGCCCGGGGTCCGGATCGAGCCCCGGGTCGGCGGGGCGGTCGTGTACGACTTCGGGGATGAGGGGCGCGCCGACGGCGAGGTCCTCGCGGTCGAGCAGGGCAAGCTGCTGGAGCACTCGTGGACGTGGCCGGACGAGCCGCGCGCGGTCGTCCGCTGGGAGTTGCGGCCCGACGGCGACGGCACCCTGCTCACGCTGCTGCACCGCCCGCTGCGCGTGGAGCCCGCGCGCGTCTACTGCGTGGGCTGGCACGCCATGCTCGACGCGCTGGACGTCGTCCTGGACGGCGGCACGCCCGCGGACGCCGACTACGCGGCGCTCGACGCCCTCTACCAGGACTGACGCGCCGCAGGCCTGGCGAGCGAGCACCGTCTCACGGCGGCCGGTGACCGGCTACTCGCGCCAGACGGGTTCGCCGGACTCGCGGACGCGGCCGTCCGACGCGAAGATCAGGTGGCGGTCGAAGTCGTCGGCGAACCAGCGGTCGTGCGTGACGGCGAGGACCGTGCCCTCGAACGACCGCAAGCCCTCCTGCAGGGCTTCGGCGCTGGCGAGGTCGAGGTTGTCGGTGGGCTCGTCCAGCAGGAGGAGCGTCGCGCCGGAGAGTTCGAGCAGCAGGATCTGCAGGCGGGCCTGCTGGCCGCCGGAGAGGGTCTCGAACGGGCGGGAGCCCGCGGGCGCCAGTTCGTAGCGGGCCAGCGCCGCCATCGCGTCGTTGCGGGTGAGCGCGTTCTCCGCGGTGACGATCTCCGCGGGCGTCCGGGCGTGCAGGTCGGGGCGAGCGTGCGTCTGGACGAAGTGGCCGGGGCGGACGCGCGCCCCGAGCCGGACGTCACCCGTGTGCAAGACGTCCTCGCCCGCGAGCAGTCGCAGGAACGTGGACTTGCCCGACCCGTTGGAGCCCAGCACCGCGATGCGCTCGCCGTACCAGACCTCGAGGTCGAACGGGCGGGTCAGCCCGGTGAGGGCGAGGGACGAGCAGGTGAGAGCGCGTTTGCCGGTGCGGCCGCCGCGAAGCCGCATCCGCAGGTTCTGGTCCTTGGGCGCGCTCCGGGGCGGCCCCGCCTCCTCGAAGCGCCGCAGCCGGGTGCGTGCGGCCCGGTACGAGGACGCCACCGCGTCGTTGTTCGCCGCGCGCCGCCGGAGCGTGTCCGCGACCCCCTTCAGGCGGGCGTGCTCCTCCTTCCAGCGCCGCGTCCGCTCGTGCAGCCGTTCCGTTCGCTCACGCCTGGCCCGCGCGTATCCCGCGAAGCCGCCCCCGTGCACCCACACGTCGCGGGACTCCACGGTGACGATGCGGTCGGCGGTGTCGGCGAGGAGACGCCGGTCGTGCGAGACGAGCAGGACCGTCTTCGCGCTGGCGCGCAGCCGCCCGGCCAGCCACTCCTTGGCCGGGACGTCGAGGTAGTTGTCCGGCTCGTCGAGCAGGAGGACCTCGTCCGGGCCGCGCAGCAGGGCCTCCAGGACGAGCCTTTTCTGCTCACCGCCGGACAGGGTCCCCACCCCGCGCGGTCCGGCTCGGTCGAGCGACAGCCCGAGCGCGGCGGTGGTGCAGGCGTCCCAGACGACCTCGATGTCGTAGCCGCCCGCGTCGGCGTGGTCGGTGATCGCCCGCGCGTAGGCGAGCTGGCTCCGTTCGTCCTCGCCGAGCGCGTTCTCCGCGTCGGCCAGCGCCGCCGCCGTCTCCCGGACGCGGCCGGGCGCGACCGACAGCAGGAGGTCGCGCACGGTGCGGCCGTCCCGGACGCCGCCGATGAACTGCCGCATCACACCGAGCCCGCCGCTGCCGGTCACCACTCCCCCGGCGGGCCGGACGTCGCCCGCGATCAGGCGCAGCAGCGTCGTCTTGCCCGCACCGTTGGGGCCGACGAGCGCCGCCTTCACACCGTCGCCGACGCGGAACGACACGTCGTCGAGCAGGAGCCGCCCGCCCGGCGGCGCGTACGTCAGCCGGCTCACCTCGATGTGCCCCACACGTCTCCTCGTACAACGTTCGAGTAACTAGACCGTTGATCTGCAACCCGTCCAATGTACTAGCCTGAGCGCGTGGTCGACAGTGTGTGGTTGCGGGAGGAGCGGCGCGGGACGGCGCCGCTGACGCGGGAGCGGATCGTCGCGGAGGCGGTCGCGCTGCTCGACGCGGAGGGCGCCGGACGGCTGACGATGCGGCGGCTCGCCGAGCGGCTCGGGACCGGCTCGACGACCCTGTACTGGCACGTCGACACCAAGCACGACGTCGTGGACCTCGCCTTGGACGCGATCTTCGGGGAGGTCGCCCTGCCGCCGTCCACGGGCGACTGGCGCGCCGAGGTCACCGCGCTGCTGCGCGGCTGGCGGAGCGCGATGCTTCGGCACCCGTGGTCGGCCGAGGTCCTCGGCCGACCGCTGCTGGGACCGAACGTGCTGGCGCGGACCGAGTTCCTGCACGCGGCGCTCGTCCGCGCGGGGTTCGTGGGGGCCGATCTGGTCGCCGCCGCCTACGCGCTGTCCAACCACGTCATCGGGTCGGCGCTGATGCAGGCGGGTTCCGGTGCCGCCGAGGAGGCCGCGGAGAGGAGCGCCGCGGACGAGCTTCTGGCGCGGCGCCGCGAGGAGTACCCGACGCTCGCCTCCCGCGGCCATCCGAGCGGCAACGACTGGGACGACGCGTTCGACCGGGGGCTCGGATTCCTCCTCGACGGGATGGCCGGGAACGCGCGCCCCTGACGCCGCCGCGCGTCAGGGGAGGCGGTGGCGGGAGACGAAGTCCCAGATCACGGCGTTGGCGTCGATGTCGTAGGTGGTCCCGCCGAGGAACGGGCCGAGGAACGGCGTTCCGCCGGGCCAGTTGTGCCCGCCGCCCTTGATCTCGTAGAGGGTGACGGGGGCGCCGGACGGGCAGCCGGGATGGTCATGGCGGACGACGGTGGTGTTGTCGTCGGGCGCGATGTCGGGCAGGGGCGTGGCGACGCTCTCGGTGCCGCAGCCGTTGTTGCGCAGCCAGAACTCGAGCGCGGGCCGCACCGTGCCGTAGGGAACCACGAAGTCGCCGTCGCCGTGGACGAGGACGATCGGGACGTGCCGGCCGGGCGCGCAGGCGCCGGGGTCGTTGAGCTGGCCGGCGACGGGGGCGTAGGCGGCGAACCGCTCGTTCTCGCAGGCCATCTTGCTGGTGAAGAACCCGCCGTTGCTCATCCCGGACGCGTACAGGCGCCGGGGATCGGCGTTGAACCGGTCGACGAGGATGTCCTGGAGGCGCCGCACGAAGCCGGGATCGTCGACGTCGGGGCCCGGCGTGCCGCCGAGGACGCCCTGCCAGCCGATGCCGTGGTGCTCGGGGGTGACCATGATGAACCCGCGGGTCCGGGCGTAGTCGGCCATGCGGCCGTACCACTCGGCGATGCCCGGCGTCTCGAGCAGGCCGGGGAAGTGGAACAGCGCCGGCCGCGGGGTGCCGTCGTAGTCGTCGGGCAGGCGGAGTACGGCGTTCCGCTGCTGCCCGGCATGGGTGAAGCGGACGGCGTGGTCGCCCGGATCCGGCCGGCGGTCCCGGATCGTGAACGTGACCCGCCGGCCTGCCGCGCGGTCGCCGCTCCGGACCTCGCCCCTCCCCTCCCAGCGCACCGTCGCCGTGTCCGGGACCGTGACCCCGCCGTCGACGTCGGCGGAGATCGCCACGCCCGCGCCGGGGTCCTCGAGGGTGAACTCGCCCTTGAGGGAGAACCCCTCTCGGGCGATCTCGAAGGAGACGCTCGCGGTCCCGCCGCGGGCGCCCGGGAGCGTCCCCGTTCCCTCGATCCTGTCGGTCTCGTAGGTAGCGACGTTGTCGAGGACGGCGATGGCGCCGGACGTCAGGTCACCGGCGAGCGCGTAGGCCGGGGAACCGTCCACGGTGACGGTGACGCGGTCCCGGACGGGCGGAGCGGCGTGCGCGGTCCCCGCGGGGACCGCGGCGAGCGCCGTTCCCCCGAGCAGCGCGGCGGCGAGGGCGGACCGGAACCGGGAAGCATGCGAGGCCACGCTGTCCCCTTCCTGCCAACAGGCACTTCTGGGGTTGAGTCGCGACATGGTAAGTCCCGCCTGCGTTCGCGACCAATACACATCTGGAGCACTTTCGCACCGGTTATCTAGCCGCTCCGTACAACTTTGGCGAATAGGCCGAGGCAGGACGCGGCCCCGGCGGCTGATCGATCTCCGAAAAGAGAATCCGCTTACCGGAATGGTGCGGGACCGTACCGGCGACAGTGCGCTCTGCTGCGGCCGACTGCGAGTACGTCGCCCCCCGTGAGCGACCAGAGTCAGGGGGCGAGGGACGGCAGGTCCGCGGCGTGGCGGGCCAGGTACGCGGCGAGCGGCGCCGGGATCAGGTTCACGGACGCGAGCGCCGTCGGCGCGCAGGGGACGCGGTCGACGTCGTAGCGGCCGTTGGACGGGTCGTCGAACTCGGGGCCGTGGCGGCGGGAGAGGTCCATCGTGCGCAGGCGGCACGCGTAGAACGTCTGGACCCGGCGCAGGGCGGGCTCGAGCTCGTCGCACGCGAACACCACGCGGAGCGGCCCCGCCGTCGCGCCGAGCTCCTCGTCGAGTTCGCGGCGGAGCGCGGCCTCGTCGTCGGCGTCGTCCGGCTCGACCTTCCCGCCGGGCGTCGTCCAGTAGACGGGACGGTCCGGACGGGTGCGGCGCAGCAGGACGAGCTCGTCGCCGTCCAGCAGCAGGGCCCGCACGGCGCGGCGCACGCGGACGCCCTCGCTCATGCCCGCGCTCCCGCGTTCAGGTACGCGAGGACGGCGAGGACGCGGCGGTGCCCGCTGTCGGTGTGCGGCAGCCCGAGCTTGGCGAACACCGCGCCGATGTGCTTGCTGACCGACCGTTCGGTGATCACCAGGGTCTCGGCGATGGTCCCGTTGTCGAGGCCCTGCGCCATCAGCCCGAGGACCTCGCGCTCGCGGGGGGTGAGCGCCGACAGGGGATCCTGCCGGGCGGTCATCAGCTGCGAGACGACCTCCGGGTCGAGTGCGGTGCCGCCGGCGGCGACGCGCGACAGCGCGTCCAGGAACTCGCCGACGCGGCTCACCCGGTCCTTGAGCAGGTAGCCGATGCCCTCGGCGCCCCCGGCGAGCAGCTCGGCCGCGTACGTCTCCTCGACGTACTGCGACAGGACGAGCAGCGGCAGTCCCGGCAGCCGCTCGCGGGCCGCCACGGCGGCCCGCAGGCCCTCGTCCTTGAAGCCCGGCGGCAGCCGGACGTCCAGGACGGCCGCGTCCGGCCGGTGCTCGAGCAGCGCGGGCAGGACGTCGGGCCCGCTGCCGGCGACGGCGACGACCTCGTGGCCGTCCGAGGTCAGCAGCAGCACCAGGCCTTCCCGCAGCAGGACGTTGTCCTCCGCGATCACGATCCGCACGGCAGGTCCACGTCGAGGGTCGTCCCTTCTCCGTCGGGGCTGTGCACGCGGACGGCGCCGTCGAGCGCGGCGACCCGGCGGCGGATGCCCGCCAGGCCGCTGCCGCGCGAGGGGTCGGCGCCGCCCTTCCCATCATCCCGCACGGAGATCGCGAGCCGGTCCTCCGCCCGGCGGACGGTGACGGAGGCGCGCCGGGCGCCGCTGTGCCTGGCGACGTTGGCGAGGGCCTCGGCGACGACGAAGTAGGCGGCGGCCTCGACGGCCGCGGGGGCGCGGGCGCCGGTGCCGGAGACGTCCAGCTCGATCGGGATGGGCTGCCCGCCCGCGAGCGCCCGCAGCGCCCCGGCCAGACCCCGGTCCGACAGGATGGGCGGGTAGATGCCGCGGACGACCGTGCGGAGCTGGGTGAGGGCCTCTTCCACGCCCTCCCGGGCGTCGAGGAACAGGGCGCGGGCCGCGTCGGGATCGGTGTCGAAGCGGCGGTCGGCGAGGCCGAGGCGGAGCGCCGCGGCGACGAGCTGCGCCTGCGTCCCGTCGTGCAGGTCCCGCTCGATGCGGCGCAGTTCGGCGCCGTGCGCCTCCAGCGCCCCGGCCCGGGTCTCGGTCAGCTCCTCGACCCGCTCGGTGAGGGACGTGCTGCGGGTGGGCCGCAGCAGCAGCCTGGCGAGTTCGGCCTGCCGGCGCGCCGCCCGCGGGACGAGCCACACCAGCACGAACGCGTAGACGGCGGCCTGCACGAATGGCATCGTCAGCGCCTTCGGCCAGGAGTCGATGGTGACGAAGGCCGACTGCGAGCCCTCCGGTGCCGCCCACCACCACAGCGGCAGCGAGAGCGAGACCGGGATCCCCGGCCACAGCCCGATCGCCACCACGCCCGCGCACGTGCCGGTGAACCCGTGCGCGGCCATCCACGCGACGTCCCGCCAGGTGGCCGGGGACCGCAGCAGGGCGAGGCCCTGCCGGGCGGACGTGCCGCGCACCGGCCGGTACGGCTCGAGGATCTCGCGGTCCAGCAGCCGGCCGGCCCGGCGCCGCTCCGCGTTCGCGAGCGCGCGCAGCGGCCTGACCGCCTGCGGCAGCCACGGCAGCAGGAGCGGGAGCAGGACCAGGAAGAGCAGCAGCACCGGGAGCCCGAAGAGGGCCGGCAGCGCCGTCCGCAGGGCGGCGATGAGGCGGACGGTACCGTCCGCGGCGCTTTTCAACAGAGCGTTCATGTCACCTCGCGCCTCACCGTAAGACACCGGGAGGCACGGCGCACCGGGGCACGCTCCCAGGCCGTGGTGTAGCCCGCTACACCTTCGATCGTGTAGCGCGGGTCGATGTGGCCGGGCGGCTCCGAACCCTAGCTTCGTCCAGGTGAGACAGGGCTTCCCACGGAGGGGATCATGACGGCGATGACGGCCGGGACGACGGCCGAGGCCACCGCGGTGGCGGTGCGCATGGAGTCGGTCAGCAGGACCTACGGCGACGTGCGGGCGCTGGACGAGGTGTCCTGGACGTTCGCGCGCGGCGGGTTCACCGCCGTGATGGGGCCGTCCGGGTCGGGCAAGAGCACGTTCCTGCACTGCGCGTCCGGGCTCGACCGGCCGACCTCCGGCACCGTCCGGGTGGGCGGGGTCGACCTCGGCGGGCTCGGGGAGGCGAAGCGGACGCGGTTGCGGCGGGAGCGGATCGGGTTCGTGTTCCAGTCGTTCAACCTGGTCCCGTCGATGGACGTCGAGCAGAACATCGCGCTGCCGCTGCTGCTCGGCGGCGCCGAACCCGACGCGGACCGGCTGGCGGAGGTCGTCCGGCGGGTCGGGCTGGCGGACCGGCTGCGGCACCGCCCGGCGGAGCTGTCCGGGGGCCAGCAGCAGCGCGCCGCGATCGCCCGCGCGCTGATCACCCGTCCCGAGGTGGTGTTCGCCGACGAGCCGACCGCCGCCCTCGACCCGCGGACGGCCCGCGACGTGCTGCGGCTGCTGCGCGAGGCCGCCGACGCGACCGGGCAGACGATCGTCCTGGTCACCCACGACCCGATGGCGGCCTCGTGGGCCGACTCGGTCGTGTTCCTCAGCCGCGGCCGGATCGTCGACGAGCTGGCCGCGCCGACCGTCGCGGCCGTCATGTCCCGCTGGGAGGCGCTGTGAAGCGGGCCGCCGGGAACCTGACGAGCACGAACCGGGGCGCGTTCGCCGGGGTGTTCGCGGCGCTGCTGTTCGCCGCCGCGCTCGTCGGCACCTGCGGGGTGCTGGTGGAGTCGGCGCTGCGCGCCCACGCCCCGGTGGACCGGTACGCGGGGGCCGCGGCCGTCGTGTCCGGCCCGCCGGAGGTGGAGACGCGCGTGGACCGGCTCGGGGAGGCGCCGGCGGCGGCGAGCCGGCCGCTGCCCGGCCGGGCCCGCGTCCCGGTCGCGGCCGCGGCGCGGCTGCGGGCGGTCCCGGGCGTCCGGCAGGTCGTCGCGGACGTGTCGTTCCCGGTGGTCCGGGCGGACGGCCGGGCGCTGGCCGGGCACGGCTGGGAGTCGGCCGCTCTGAACGCCGTCGGGCCGCTGTCCGGGCGGGCGCCGCGCGCGGCGGGCGAGGTCGTGCTCGGACGGGACGCCGGGGCGCGGATCGGGGAGACGGTCCGGCTGCAGATCGACGCGAAGCCCCGGCCGTTCCGCGTGGTGGGCCTGGCCCCGTCCGGCACGGGCTCGGTGTACTTCGCGCCCGCGACGGCGGCCGCCCTGTACGCGCACCCCGGCGAGGCGGACGCCCTCGCGGTGCTGGCCGGCGACGGCCTCGACGAGGACGCGCTGCGCGCGGCCGTCCCCGGGCTCCACGTCGCCACCGGGGACGCGCGCGGCGACGTCGAGGACCCGTCGGTGGCCGCCGCCCGGCTCGACCTGTTCGAGATCGGCATGTCGATCGGCGCCGTCGCGATCATGACGGCGCTGGTGGTCGTCGGCGGGCTGATCGCCCTGTCGGTGCGGGACCGGACCCGCGAGCTGGCGCTGCTGCGGGCGGTCGGCGCGACGCCCGGCCGGGTCCGCGCCGACCTGCTGCGCGAGACGGCGCGGGCCGGGGTCCCGGCGGCGCTGCTCGGCGGGGTGCTGTCGCTCGCGTCCGGCGCCGGGGTCCTCGCCGCGATGAGGTCCGAGGGCGTCCTGCCGGACGGGTTCGGGGTGTCGATCAGCCCGCTGCCGGTCCTGGCGGCGTTCGCGATCACGATGATCGCCGCGACCGTCACCGCGCTCCTGGCGTCCCTGCGGGCGACGCGGATCCGGCCCGTGGAGGCGCTCGGCGGCGCCGACATCGAGCCCGCCGGCCTGCCCCGCCGGCGCCTCGTCGCGGGGCTGGCCTTCCTCTTCCTCGGTGTGAACGCCCTCGTGCTCTCCTTCACGGCGTCCGGGGCGACGGCGGCGTCGTCCGTGGGCGGCCTGGTCCTCGCGCTGGTCGTCGCGGCGGCGTTCCTCGGCCCGCTGCTCGCCCGCATCGGCGCCCGCTTCCTCGGCGGCGCCGTCGAGGCGGCCGTGCCCGTCGCCGGGCGGATGGCGCGGCACGCGAGCGGCGCCGCCGCGCTGCGCGCCGGGTCGATCATGACGCCCGTCGCGCTGGCCGTCGCGTTCTCCGCGACGCAGCTGTTCGCGCCCGCCACCGTCGCCCGCGCGACGCACGAGCAGGCGGCCGCCGGCACCCGGGCCGACCGCGTCCTGGTGTCCGACGGTCCGGGCCTGCCGCGCGACGTCGCGGCGGCGGCGCGCCGGGCCCCGGGCGTCACCGCGGTCACGCCGGTGAAGCGCACGACCGTCGTCATGCCGGTCCGGGAGCTGGGCGAGGAGACGCTCCTGGCGCTGGGCGCCCGCGGCGTCGGCGGCGACGTCGCCGCGACGATCGACCCGGGCGTCTCCGACGGTTCCCTGCGGGATCTGCGCGGCATGTCCGTCGCGCTCAGCGAGGGCGTCGCGGACGGCCTGGAGGTCGGGTCCACCGCGGAGCTGTGGCTCGCGGACGGGACGCGCGTCAAGCCCCGCGTGGCCGCGATCTACGAGCGGGGCCAGGGCTTCGGCGACGTCCTGCTGCCCCGCGACCTCGTCGCCGGGCACACCGGCACCCCGCTCGACGACCACGTCCTCGTCCGGACGGCTCGGCCGGGCGGGGGCGGCGCCGGCCTGGCCGGCGTCACCGCCGCCTATACCGGCGTCCGCGCGATCGACTCCGCCGCCTTCGGTGCGCGCGTGTCGCAGGAGGTGCGGCTGCAGGGCTTCATCAGCCTGGTCGTCGTCGCGGTGATCGGCGCGTTCATCGTCATCGGGCTCGTCACCACGCTCGCCCTCGCGACGGCCGCGCGGCGGCGCGAGTTCGTCCTGCTGCGGCTGGTCGGCGCGACCCGCCGCCAGGTGCTGCGGGCGCTGCGGCTCGAAGCGCTGATCGTCCTCGGCACCGGCGTGCTGACCGGGACGCTCATCGCCGCGGTCACGCTCCTGGCCTTCGCGATCGGGGTCGTCGGGGCCCCGCTGCCCGCGGTCTCGCCGGTGGCGGCCGCCGCCATCGTGCTCGGCGTCGCCGGCTCCGGCGCCGCCGCGGTCATGCTCCCGGCGCACCGGATGCTGCGCCGCCGCTCCGCCCCCACGCCCCCTGAAGCCCTGAACCACTGATCCTTCACCCCTGCCCCGGAAAGGACCGGACCATGGGAAACACCCTCCGCTGGACGCTCGTGGCGCTGCTCGTCGCCGTCAACGTCGGCACGAGCATCACCGTGCAGGACACCTGGTATGGGATCGTGATCGGCGTCGTCACCGGCGTCGCCGCGATAGCCCTCGTGGTCGACCACCTCGTCCGGGGTCGCCGCCGCACGCGCTGAGACGGCGCTCCCGCTCCCCCGTCCCCGAAAGGACCCCGCCCGTGAACACCCCCATGACGTGGATCGCCGCGATGCTGCTGGTCGCGGCCTATCTCGTGACCCGCCTCGGACTGGACGGCACGACACGGAACGTGATCGGCGCCGGCCTCGCCATCGCGGCCTTCGCCCTCGGGGCCACCGCCTTCGCCCGCGGCCGCGGGCGGGACGACGGCTGAGCGGGGCGCCGCGGGCGGGGCGCCGGGGAACCGAACCCGGCGGCCCGCCCACGCGCAACGCCCGACGCCGTTACCATCACGGAGTGCCAAGATCCCGTTGGCATGCTCTGTACCGGAACGGCGTGAAATGGATGATGTCGAGGTCCGGCACCTGCCGGGCAACCTGCCGCAGCTGTTCGCCGACGAGGCGGCCGGCGGGGCGGACGGCCGTGCGGACGGCGCGGCCGAGCGGGCGGGCGGAGCCGAGCGGACCCTGTCGGTGCCGCTGCCCGAGGGGGACGTGGTGTGGCCCGACCCCGGCTACCCGCAGCGGCAGATGCTCCTGCGGCCGGCGTTCTGGCTCAGCGACGACCCCGTCGACGGGGAGTTGTGGGCCCGGCTGCGCGGCGAGCACGAGCGGTCCGGGCTGTGGCCGCTGCTGCTCGACGAGTCCGACCAGCCCTGGGCCGCCGGGCAGATCGCACCGGAGCCGGTGTCCGAGATCGGCAACTACGTCCCCCACGCGTTCATGTACGAGGTGTGGACCGACCACGTGGACCAGGCCGTCGGCGACGACCACGACGACCTCGCCCCGTTCGGTCGGCACTGCCCCGGCCCGGCGCCGCCCGGCACGCTCCTGGACGACCCCGGCGTGATCGCCGACCGGCACGCCCGGACGATCGCCGCCCGCGCGCCCTCGCTGGGCCTGGCGGCCGTCGACCGGGGCGCCGACGCCATCGCCGCGCTGGGATGGCAGGGCGCCCTCAACCACAACGAGTGGACCGCGCCCCTGGCCGCCGTCCTGCGCGGCTGGGAGGACCGCTTCGGCGCCCGCGTGATCGGTCTCGGCTTCAACACGCTCGAGCTGAGCGTCGCGGCGCCGCCCGTCACGACGCGGCACGCCGTCCACGTCGCGGCCGAGCACTGGGCGTTCTGCCCCGACATCCTGTTCCAGGGGCCCGGCACCCTGGCCGGGTACGCCGAGGAGATCCGCGGCAAGACCTGGTGGTCGTTCTGGTGGGACTGACCTTCGCCCGGCCCGGACCCCGGCGTCGGGGCCGCCAGCGTCGGGGCCGCCGGCGTCCGGGCGTCAGGACGTACGGGCGCCCAGCATCCGCAGGCACAGGTGGGCCGTCAGGGCGCCGACGTCCTCGGGGGTGCGCGCGCCCTCGGGCCGGTACCAGCGGCACACGTCGATGGCGAGCGACGACATCGCGCGGGCGGTGCCCTCGACGTCCGCCACGTCGAACTCCCCCGCCGCCGCACCGGACCGCACCTCGTCGCGGACGAGCGCGCGGACGCGGCGGCGCAGGACCGCGATGCGTTCGGCGTGCGGCGGCCGGAGGGCGCCGAGCTCGTTCTGGATGACGCGGGCGGCGCGGTGGTGCCGGGCGTGCCAGCACGCGAACGCGTACATCAGGGCCCGCACCCGCGCGGCGGGCCCCGCGACGCCGTCCACGGCGTCCTCCAGCTCCGCCAGGACGGACTCGTGCACGGTCAGCGCGATCTGGAACAGCAGGTCGGCCTTGGTGCGGTAGTGCACGTAGAGGGCGCCCGCGCTCATCCCCGCCCCGGCCGTGATGTGCCGGGTGGACGTGCCGTGGTACCCGAGTTCGCCGAAGGAGTCGACGGCCGCGCGCAGCAGCCGTCCCGCGGCGTCCGGCGGCACCGCGTCCCACATGTCGGAGCCCATGCACCGATCCTAAGCGACCGCTCAGTAGACTGGCCGCATCTTTTCCGCTCTTCTCCGCCGACACCAGGAGGATCCACATGCGGCGCACCGTCTTCGAGGCCGACCACGACCTGTTCAGGGAGTCCGTGAGGGAGTTCGTCGAGCGGACGCTCCTCCCCCTGGACGAGGACATCCGCAATGAGCGGATGCTCAGGCGCGAGGTGTGGCTGGAGGCCGGCCGGCAGGGCTTCCTCGGCATGCAGGTGCCCGCGGAGTACGGCGGCCAGGACGCCGGCGACTTCCGGTTCAACGCGGTGATCGGCGAGGAGCTGGCCCGCGTCGCGGTCGCCTACAACTCGATCTTCAGCATCCACATCGACATCTGCGCCCCGTACCTGCTGGAGCTGGCGACGGACGCGGCGAAGAAGAAGTGGCTGCCGGGCTTCTGCAGCGGCGAGACGATCACCGCGATCGGGATGACCGAGCCGTCCGGCGGGTCGGACCTCGCGGCGCTGAAGACGACGGCGGTGCGCAACGGCGACGAGTGGGTGATCAACGGGTCGAAGACGTTCATCACCAACGGCGGCCACGCCGACCTGGTGATCGTCGCGGCGAAGACCGACCCCGAGCGCGGCGCCAAGGGCATCACGCTGTTCGGCGTCGAGGCGGGAACGCCCGGGTTCGGCCGCGGCACCAAGCTGGACAAGGTCGGGCAGCCCGAGGCCGACACCTCCGAGCTGTTCTTCGAGAACGTCCGCGTCCCGGACTCGCACGTGATCGGCGAGCTGAACCGGGGGTTCGTCCACATGATGGAGCGGCTCTCGCAGGAGCGGCTGTCGTGCGCGATCGGGAACGTGGCGCACGCGCGCGGCGTCCTGGACGAGACGATCGCGTACGTGAAGGAGCGCAAGGCGTTCGGGCAGCCGATCGGCGCGTTCCAGCACAACAAGTTCCTGGTCGCCGAGCTGATCACCAAGCTGGACGTGGCGCAGGCGTTCGTGGACCAGTGCCTCGCGGCGCACGTCGCCGGGGAGCTGGGCGCGGTGGACGCGTCCAAGGCCAAGTACTGGTCGTCGGACGTGCAGAACCAGATCATCGACGGTTGCGTGCAGTTGTTCGGCGGCTACGGCTACATGCGCGAGTACCGGGTCGCGCGGGCGTGGATGGACGCCCGGGTCACCCGCATCTGGGCGGGCTCCAACGAGATCATGAAGGAGATCATCGGCCGCGACGCCGGGCTGTAGAGCGCCGTCGCGGAGGGCGGTTCCGTCCCGCCGCCCGCTCCCCTACGATGCGGCGGAGGGACGGGCGGGGCGGACGGGCGGGACCGCCCGCGCGGACGGGACGGGGGCTCGATGCGGCGTGCGGCCAGGGCGTTGCCCGTGATCGTCGGGGCGGCCGTCGGCGCCACCCTCGTGACCGACGTCGCGCTGCTGCTGTCGGGGCACCTGGAACCGCCCGGCCGGCCCGCGACACCGGCCGCGCCCGGGAACCTGGTCTCGGTCGCGCGGGGCGCGGCGCCGCCGCCCCCGGTCGTCGCGCCGCTCTCCGCGCGCCGGACCGCCGACCTGCTGGTCGCGGGGGAGGCGGCGCTGCCGGGCACCGCCGTGGAGCGCGCCCGGGAGCTGACGGGCGTCACCGGCCTCACGGTCGTGGACGCCGCGAACGCGCGGGTCGGCGGGAAGCGGCTCGGCCTCCTCGGGGTCGACCCGTCGCAGTTCCGGGCGTTCACCCCGAGCAGGACAGCCGAGTCCGACCAGCTGTGGCGGACGATCGCCTCCGGCGGTATGGCCGTGTCGTTCGAGCGCGGCCGCGACCGCGAGCTCCCGCTGGGCACGGTCGTCCCGGCGGGCGGGAGCACCGGCGACGGCCGGGTGCGGGTCGGCGCGTACGCCTCGCTCGGGATCGACGACGTCGACGCCGTCGTCTCCCGGGAGCAGGCGCGGGCCCTCGGCCTGCCGAGCGGGAACGGGCTGGTGGTGAGCGCGCCGAAGGCCGACCTGGAGAAGCTCGCCGGGAGGCTGCGGAAGGTGCTGCCGGACGGTACGAAGGTCGCGCGGCTGCGGGCCTCCCGCACGTCCGGGAACGAGGGCTCGAGCGACCGGCCGCGGGTGACGGGACGTCCCGACGGCGCGCGCGGCGACAGCACGCCGATCACCGGCAACCGGATGACCCCCACGATGCGGACGCTGCTGCTGGAGATCAACTCGGTGTTCGGCCCGTTCCCGGCCATCGGCTGCTTCCGCAGCACCGCCGACGCGCAGGACCACGGGGACGGCCGCGCCTGCGACTTCATGCAGAGCACCGGCGGCGCGATGCCGAGCGCGTCGGCGCTGCGGCACGGCGACCAGGTCGCCGCGTACGCCGTCGCGAACGCCGGACGGCTCGGCGTGTCCTACGTGATCTGGCGGCAGCGGATCTGGAACGCCGCCCGCGCCGGTGAGGGGTGGCGGCCGATGGAGGACCGCGGGAGCCTCACCCAGAACCACCACGACCACGTGCACATCTCGGTGCTGCGCTGACGTCCCGGCGCGCCTCCCCTCCTACGGAAGCTCCTGCTCGCACCAGACGGCCTTGCCGCCGGGCGTGCGGCGGACGCCCCAGCGGCGCGCGAGACGTCCGACGACGTGCAGGCCGCGCCCGGCGTCGGCCATGGCACCGCCCTCGCCCGGCTCCCCGCCGCCGTCCCCGTCCCCGTCCCCGGCGGCCGGCGGGCCGGCCCCGCCCGCGCCTCCGCCGGCCGGTTCCTCGTGGTGGCGGACGCGCGGCCGCCCGTCGGACCGGTCGAACACCTCGCAGACCAGCCCGCCCTCGCGGACGAGCCGCAGCACGAGCCGTCCGGAGGTGTGCCGGATCGCGTTGGTGACCAGCTCGGACGCCACCAGGACGGTCGAGTCCGCGAGCTCGTCGAGGCCCCAGCGGGCCAGCCGGTCGCGGACCAGTCCACGCGCGCGGCGCACGGCGGCCGGGTCGGCGGGGAGTTCCCAGGAGGCGTGCCGGTCCTCGGGGATCCGCGCGAGCCGCGCCACGAGGATGGCGATGTCGTCGCGGTGCTGGTCGTCGTAGACGCCGTCGAGCGCGTCCTGGCACAGCTCGTCCAGCGGGCGGGCGGCGGCGCCGGGACCGAGGATGCGGCGCAGCCCGGCGAGCCCGTCGTCGATGTCGCGGGCGCGGTTCTCCACCAGGCCGTCGGTGTAGAGGAACAGCAGGGTGCCGTCCTCGACGGTGAACTCGCGGCTGACGATGGGGCCGTCGCCGACGCCGAGCGGCGGTGCGGGCGGGACGTCCAGGTAGGTCGAGGCGCCGCCGGGCGGGACGAGCAGCGGCGGCAGGTGCCCGGCGCTGGCGACCTCGCAGCGGCCGCTGACCGCGTCGTAGACGACCCAGGCGCAGGTGGCGAAGTGGGGCTCGCGCTCGCCGAGGGTGCTCATCAGCGAGTCGAGCCGTTCCAGCGCCTCGGCGGGCGGCAGCTCCAGCCCGGCGAGGGTGTGGATGGCGGTGCGCAGCCGCCCCATGGTGACCGCGGCCTTGACGCCGTGCCCGGCGACGTCGCCCACGACCAGCGCGACGCGGGCGCCGGGCAGCGCGATCGACTCGTACCAGTCGCCGCCGACCTCGATCATCCGGCTGCCCGGCAGGTAGCGGTGGTGGACCTCCACCGTCGACGGCGCCGACAGGCCGGTCGGCAGGAGGCTGCGCTGCAGGGTGAGCGCGGTCGCGCGCTCCCGCGAGTAGCGGCGGGCGTTCTCCACGAAGGTGGACGCGCGGGCGGCGAACGCCTGGCCGACCTGGGCGTCGTAGGGGTCGAACGGGCGGTGTGCGGTGTTGCGGGTGCAGACGAAGAAGCCGAGCACCCCCGCCGGGGAGGTGATCGGCAGCAGCAGCATGGACGCGCCCTTGAGCAGGTCGGCGACCGGCGGGCGGCGCCAGTCGGCGGCGCTGTGGGCCGCCTCCTCGTCGAAGGAGGCGAAGACGGGCTCGCCGGACTCGACGCACTGCGCGAACGGGGTGCCCGACGGGTACGCGATCGTCTCGCCGGTCGGGAACGCGGCGTCCCAGCCGGGGTCGCCGTCGTCGAAGCCGATGGCCATCCGGCGCAGCGGCGGACCGCCCGGCCCGGCGGGCGGCTCCTCCTCGTCGAGGTGGCTCTCCAGCAGCATCAGCGCGCCGGAGTTGCAGAAGTGCGGGACGAGCACGTCCATCAGCCCGCGCGCCAGCAGTTCGAGGTCGAGGGTGGAGCCGACGCGGGGCAGGCCGTCGTCCAGCAGCGCCCGGCGGATCACGGCCGGGTCGGCGAACCGGTCGGCGAGCGGCACCGGCACCTTGATCACCGCGAGCGCGGCGAGGTCGGGCGCGCCGCCGCTCATCGGGTGCACGGTGACGACCGCGTCGAGCACGGCGCCCTCGGCCGTCTCCAGGGCGAGCATCGCGGTGCGCTCCCGTCCGGCGCGGGCCGCCTCCAGCAGCGGCTCGCGCGCGCCGGGGATCACCTCGTCCAGCCCGGCGCCGAGCAGGCCGTCCGGATCCGCGGACAGAACTGCTGCGGCGTTCCGGTCGAACTGGAGTATTCTCCCTGCCCAATCCAGGCCGAGAATCAAAATCCGGGTGGACGACTCCATCGGTCGATTATGGAACATCGGGGCGCGGCGTGCGGCCGATACCGCGACCCGGGCGGCCCGAAATTCCCGCCGCCGCGGTCACTCCGGCCCCCGGACCCGCACTGACCTGGGGTGGGGAATTCAGCGCGGCGGCGCGCCCCGCGTCATTTTCTCAGCACGTTGAGAATCCCGTCAGGATTTCCCGAAGACCTGCGGCGGTGGGACGGGCACCGGGACGTCCTCGCCGTCGCGCAGGGGCGCGGCGCCGGAGCAGAACGCGGCCAGCTCGCCGCCCGCCAGCAGCCGCGCCCGGGTGATGCCGCCCGCGGCGCGGCGGGTCAGCTCGGCGACCGGCAGCGGCTCGCGGGAGCCCGCCACGATGAGGTTGCCGAACCTGCGGCCGCGCAGCACCCCCGGATCGCCGATCAGCAGCGCGTGCCGGAACACCGACGCGATCGTGGCGGCGGCCCGGCGGGCGAACGGCAGCCGGAAGCCGTCGGCGACGTTGGCGAGGTAGACGCCGCCGGGCCGCAGCACCCGCGCGGCGTCGAGCACGAACTCGCGGGTGGCGAGGTCGAGCGGCATCGACGCCTCCGCGAACGCGTCCATCACCACCAGGTCGTCCGCCGCGTCCGGCAGCGCGGCGACGCCGGTACGGCCGTCGGTGATCCGGATCCGCAGGCCGGGAACGCCCTTGACCGGCAGCCGCTCCCGGACGAGCCGCACCAGCTCGCCGTCCGGCTCCAGCACGACCTGCCGGGAGCGGGGACGGGTCGCGGCGACGTAGCGCGGGAGGGTGCAGCCGGCGCCGCCGACGTGGACGGCGTCGAGCGGTTCCCCCGCGGGGGCGATCGCGTCGACGACGGCGCCCATCAGCTGCATGTACTCGAAGTCGAGGTAGGTGGGGTCGGACAGGTCGACGTAGGACTGGGGAACGCCGCCCACGAGCAGCACCCAGCCGCCGTCGCGGTCGGCGTCCCGCAGCAGCTCCGCCTCGCCGCCCGCGATCGTGTGGGTCTCCGGCCCCGGACCCCTGCCCTTGCGCGCCATGCCCCCACCCTACGGACCCGGCGCCGCCGCCCGGCCCGCCGTCGCGGGGCTCAGGGCCCCTTCGCGAGCGGGCCCGCGGGGTTCCCGAGGGGGAGCCCGCCCGGGTCGGCCTCGGCGGCGAAGTGGCACGCGCTCGGGTGGGCGGACCCGGCGCGCGGTTCCAGCGCGGGTTCGCGCTCCGCGCAGACGTCCGCCGCCTTCGGGCAGCGGGTCCGGAAGCGGCAGCCGGACGGCGGGTCCAGCGGGGACGGCGGTTCCCCCTCCAGCCCGAGCGGCTCCGCCGGGCCGGGGGCGTCCGGGTCCGGTACGGGCACGGCGGACAGCAGCGCCTGCGTGTAGGGATGCGTCGGATGCTCGTAGATCCGCGCCTCGCCGCCCGTCTCCACGACCTTCCCCAGGTACATCACCGCGACGCGGTCGGAGATGTGCCGGACGGCCGCGAGGTCGTGCGCGATGAACACGTACGCCAGCCCCAGTTCCCGCTGCAGCTCGGCGAGCAGGTTCATCACCTGCGCCTGCACGGACACGTCGAGCGCCGACACCGGCTCGTCGCAGACGACGACGTCGGGGCGCAGCGCGAGGGCGCGGGCGATGCCGACGCGCTGCCGCTGCCCGCCGGAGAACTGGTGCGGGTAGCGGTCGGCGTGGTCGGGGTCGAGCCCGACCAGCTCCAGCAGTTCCCCGACGCGGGCGCGCCGTTGCCCCTTGGGCGCCGTGTCCGGGTGGATCGCGAAGGGCTCGCCGACGATGTCGCCGACGGTCATCCGCGGGTTGAGGGAGGAGTACGGGTCCTGCAGGACCATCTGGACGCGGCGCCGGAGGGCCCGCAGCTCCGCGCGGGAGAGCGCGAAGACGTCCCGGCCGGCGAAGCGGACGGTCCCCGCGGTGGGGCGCTCGGCGGCCAGCAGCAGCCGGGCGAGCGTGGACTTCCCGCAGCCGGACTCGCCGACGACGCCGAGGGTCTCGCCGGGGCGCAGCTCGAGGTCGACGCCGTCCACGGCCTGCACGCGGCCGACCGTCCGCTTGAACACCACTCCGCGGGTGACCGGGTAGTGCTTGACGAGCCCCTCGACGCGCAGGATCGGCTCGGCGGCGTCCGCACCGGCGGCGGCACCGGTCGGGCGGTCAAGCGGACCCGTCGGCAGGTGCGGCACCGTGGACCTCCTCGGCGAAGTGGCAGGCGGCGGTGTGGCCGGGCGCGACCGCGACCGGCGGCGGCCGGTCCGCGGCGCAGCGCGCCTCGGCGCGCGGGCAGCGGGGATGGAACGGGCAGCCGGGCGGGAGCGCGGCCGGGTTCGGCGGTGTCCCGCCGATCGGGGTGAGCGGGCCCCGGCGCCGGTCCAGGCGCGGCACCGAGGCCAGCAGCCCGCGCGTGTAGGGGTGGGCGGGCCGCGCGTACAGCTCCCGGGCGGGGGCCTCCTCGGCGACCGACCCCGCGTACATGACGACGATCCGGTCGGCGACGCCCGCGACGACGCCGAGGTCGTGGGTGATCAGCACCATGCCCATCCGCAGCTCGTCGCGGAGCCCGGCGAGCAGCCGCATGATCTGCGCCTGGACGGTCACGTCGAGCGCGGTCGTGGGCTCGTCGGCGATCAGCACGTCCGGTTCGAGGGCCAGCGCCATCGCGATCATGATGCGCTGGCGCATCCCGCCGGAGAACCGGTGCGGGTGGTCGTCGAACCGCGCGGCCGCCGACGGGATGCGGACCCGCTCCATCAGCTCGACGGTTCTGGCCCGGGCCTCCCCGCGCCGCATCCCGCGGTGCACCTGGTACATCTCGCTGATCTGGTCGCCGACGGTGAAGACGGGGTTCAGCGCGGTCAGCGCGTCCTGGAAGATCATCGAGATGCGGTCGCCGCGGTAGCGGCGGCGGCGCCGCTCGGGCAGGCCGAGCAGTTCCTCGCCGCGCAGCCGGACCGAGCCGCGCTCGACGCGGGCCGGGCCGTCCAGGATCCCCATGACGGCCTGCGCCGCGACGCTCTTGCCCGACCCGGACTCGCCGAGGATCGCGACCGTCTCCCCCGCCTCGAGGCCGTACGACAGGCCGTTGACGGCGCGCATCTCCCGGCCCCGGACGCGGAAGGCCACGTGCAGGTCCGCGACCTCGAGCAGCGGCGGCCCGGGCGCCGGCGGCCCGGCCGGGTCCTTGATCAGTTCTGTCGTCATGCTCGCTCCCGGGTCATGGCGTCACCGCAGTTTCGGGTCGAGGGCGTCGCGGACGGCGTCGCCGAGCATCAGGAAGCTCAGGACCGTCGCCGAGAGGAACACCGCCGGGAAGACCAGCAGGTGCGGGTAGGCGATGAAGGAGTCCTGCGCCTGGTTGAGCTGCAGCCCCCACGACACCTCCGGGTACTGCAGGCCGACGCCGAGGAAGTCCAGCGTCGCCTCCCCCGCGATCACGTTGCCGACGTTGAGGGTGGCGACGACGATCACCGGCGCGATCGCGTTCGGCAGCACGTGCCGCACCATGATCCGGACGTCGGACGCCCCGAGCAGCCGCGCCGCCTGCACGTAGTCGGCGTCCCGGACGGCGATGACCTGCGCCCGCATGATGCGGATCATCGTCGTCCAGCCGAGCAGCACCAGCACCAGCGTCATCGCGCCGATGCCGTGCCCGGGGAAGGCCACCAGGATGACGGTGGCGCCGAGGACGAACGGGAGCCCGAAGAACACGTCGGTGATCCGGGCGACGACGGTGTCGAGGGGGCCGCCGTAGTACCCGGCGAGCATCCCGAACACCAGGGCGATCGCGAACGCGAACACCGTCACCGCGACGCCGATCAGCAGCGTCGGGCGGGCACCGTGCACGACGTGCGCGAAGTAGTCGCAGCCCGCTCCGTCGGTGCCGAACCAGTGCGCGCCGGACGGGCCGAGCCGCGCGGCGTTCGGGTCGCAGCCCCGGTTCGCCTCGTACCGGGTCAGCAGCCCGGGGAAGGCGGCCATCGCCGCGACGGCCGCGAGGATCGCCGCCGACCCCCAGAACACCCAGCGGCGCCGGAGGTCGCGCCACGCGTCGTCCCACAGCGAGGCGCGGCCCGCGTCCCCGCCGGGCGGGCCGCCGCCCGCTCCCGCGGTGACGGCCGCCGCGGTCCCCGTCGTCCCGGCGTCGCGCTCCCCGGTCGTCACGTCCGCCTCCCCTCGCGCGCTCACTCGTACCGGATCCGCGGGTCGAGCAGCCCGTAGAGCAGATCCACCAGCAGGTTGACCAGCAGGAAGATCAGCACCAGGACGGTGACGGCGCCGACCACCACGGGCCCCTCCTTGAGCTGGATCGACTGGAACACCTGCTGGCCGATGCCGGGCAGGTTGAAGATCCCCTCGGTGACGATCGCGCCGCCCATCAGCGCCCCGAAGTCGACGCCGAGGTAGGTCACCACCGGGATCAGCGAGTTGCGCAGCGTGTGCCGGCCGATCACCCGCACCCGCGTCAGCCCCTTCGCGTTCGCCGTCCGGACGTAGTCGGCGCGCAGGTTCTCGGCGAGGCTCGTCCGCGTCAGCCGCGCCACGTATGACAGGCCGAACGCGCCGAGCACGAGGCCGGGCAGCAGGTAGCTCGCCGGCCAGCCCTCGTCGGCCCCGGCGGTGGGGAAGATCCGCCAGTGCAGCCCGAACACGATCTGCGCGGTGTAGCCGAGCACGAACACCGGGACGGCGATGACCAGGGTCGTCCCGCCGAGGACGAGCGTGTCGGCGAGGCGGCCGCGGCGCAGCCCCGCCCACACGCCGAGCGCGATCCCGACGACCAGTTCGAACAGCCAGGCGGTGAGGGCGAGCCGCGCGGTCACCGGCCAGCGCCCGGCGAGCATCTCCGACACGCTCTGCCCGGTGTAGTTCTCGCCGAGGTCGCCCTGCAGGAGCCCCCACATGTACTTGCCGTACTGGACGAGCAGCGGGTCGTTGAGGTTGTAGCGCTCGCGCAGCGTGTGCAGGACGTTGTCCGGGACGGGCTTGTTCCCGGCCAAAGCCTGGATGGGGTCCCCGGGCAGCGCGAAGACCATCGCGTAGATCAGCAGGGTCGTGCCGAAGAAGACCGGGACGGCCTGCAGGATCCGCCGGAGGGTGTACCGCCACATCCGGTCAGCCCACCGTCACTTCGGTGGCGAGCAGGCCGGTGGAGTACGGGGTGATGGTGACGTTCGCGACGCGCTCGGAGCGGCCGCCCTGGCCCGCCCACGTCCACAGCGGGATCATCGGCATCTCCCGGATCGCGACGTCCTCGGCGGCGTGGTAGCGGGCCATCGCCTCCCGGTCGCCGGCGGCCCGGTTGCCCTGCTCGATCAGCTCGTCGAACTCCTCGTTCGTCCAGCCCATCCGGTTGTCCTTGGAGTGCCACATGTTCTCGAGGTAGTTCTGCGGGCTGGGGTAGTCGGCCTCCCAGTTCTGCCGGTACGGGCCCTTCTCCTCGCGGGCGCTCAGCATCGAGAAGTACTCGGACGCGGGCACCTCCCGGAACTGGATGTCCTGGATGCCGAGGTTGTCGCGGATGGAGTTCGCGACGATCCGCATCCACTGCTCGTACGTCGGCTGCGCGTTGGAGAAGTACAGCTCGAGCGTGCCCGTGAATCCGCCGGCCGCCGCGAACAGCCGCTTGGCCTCGGCCGGGTCGTAGGTGCACAGGTCGCCGCACGCGTTCGGACGGTGCCCGCGGATGATCGGCGGGAGGAGCGAGTCCGCGGGGTGGTAGGCCCCGTTGTAGACGGCCTTGTTGATGCCCTCCCGGTCGATGACCATCGAGATCGCCTTGCGCAGGTCCGGGTCGGCGAACCGCTCGTCGAACAGCGGGAAGCCCAGGTAGTCGATCGTGCCCATCGCGCGGGGCAGGAACCGGTCGCCCAGGACCCGTTTCGCCTCGGGCACCTTGGCGGCCGGGATCGTCTGCAGCACGTCGATCCGTCCGGCGCGCAGATCGGTGTAGGCGGTGTCGGCGCTCGAGTAGCTCTTCCAGGTGACGCCCTTGTTCTTCGGCTTGCGCGGCCCGGTGTACTCGGCGAACGGGACGAGTTCGATCCGCCGGTTGCGCTCCCAGTTCCCGCTCATCATGTACGGGCCGTTGCCGATGGGGTGCTCCTCGAACGCCTCGAGGTCGGCGAGCCCCGCCTTCGGCATCGGCGCGTACGCCGGATAGGTCAGCAGCATCGGGAACTCACGGAACGGATCGTTCAGCGTCACCTCGAGCGTGGCCGGATCCACGACCTCCAGGCCGGTCAGGGTCTTCCCGTCCGGCCGCGCGTTCTCGTCCTCGGGGTTCAGCGCCGCGTAGCCCTCGATGTAGGAGAAGTAGCTGTTGGCCTCGTACGCGTTCGGTCCGTACGCCGCGTTGTTCCAGGCGTCGGCGAAGCTCTGCGCGGTGACCGCCTCGCCGTTGTGGAACTTCTGCCCCGGCTTGACCTTGATCGTCCAGATCCGCTGGTCGTCGGAGGTCACCGATGCGGCGGCCAGCGGCACCGGCCGGCCGTCCGCGGTGAGCGTCATCAGGTTGTCGAACAGGCCGCCGAGCACGTCGAAGGAGTAGCTGCTGGTGGTGTTGCCCGGGACCAGGTGGTCGGGCTCGGAGTGGCCGACGACGAACGTGCCGTCGCCCGACGCCTCCGCGCCGCCGCAGGCCGACAGCCCCAGTGCGGCCGCCAGCAGTACCGCGGCGAGCCCCGCGCCCGCCCGTCCGTGCACACCCTTCTCGCCGGTCATGTCCCTCCTCGCCCGCGCCGCCGCGGAACCGCGCGCCGCACTCGCAGATTGCTCGCAGAGTCCACCCGGAGTAACGCTGTGCCTACAGTGCTCACGGAGTCGAAACCGGATCGAGACGTTCGCGATCAACCGTTGACAGAGGTCAGCGAGGGGCGAAAATGAAGGTTTGTTACGGAATGAGGTGGCGGTAGTGACGGACGGGGCCGGTGCCGCGGCCGCGCGGATCTGCGCCGACCTGATCCGCGTCGACACGACGAACCGGGGCGAGGGCGACGCCCGTCCGGAACGGCCCGCCGCCGAGCTCGTCGCCGGGCTGCTGGCGGACGCGGGCGCCGAGCCGCGGGTCGTCGAGTCCGCGCCCGGCCGCGCGAGCGTCCTCGCCCGCGTCCCCGGCACGGACCCGTCCGCGGCGCCGTTCCTGGTCCACGGCCACCTGGACGTCGTGCCCGCCGACGCCGCCGAGTGGACGGTCCCGCCGTTCGCGGGCGAGGTCCGCGACGGATGCGTGTGGGGCCGCGGCGCCGTCGACATGAAGGGCACCCTGGCGATGACCCTCGCGGTCGTCGCGCGCCGCCTCCGCGAGGGGCGCCGCACCCGCGGCGACCTGGTCCTGGCGTTCCTGGCGGACGAGGAGTGCACCGGCGAGTACGGGTCCCGGTACGTGGCGCGCGAGCACCGCGACCTGTTCACCGGCTGCACGGAGGCGATCAGCGAGTCCGGCGGGTTCAGCGTGGACGCCGGCGGCGCCCGGATCTACCCGATCGCGACCGGCGAGCGCGGCACGGCGTGGATGCGGCTCACCGCCCGCGGGAAGGCCGGGCACGGCTCCAAGCCCGCGCCCGGCAACGCGGTCGCCGAACTCGCGCACGCCGTCTCCCGGATCGCCGCGCACCCCTGGCCCGTCCGCCTGACGCCGGGGGTGCGGGCGCTGCTGGACGGTCTCGCCGGCGCGCTCGGCACGACGATCGACCACGACCGGCTCGACGCGGAGGCCGAACGCCTCGGCGGCGCCGGGCGGCTGTTCGCCGGGACGATCCGCAACTCGGCCAACCCGACCCGGCTCGAGGCCGGTTACAAGACCAACGTCGTGCCCGGCTCCGCGACCGCGCACGTGGACGGCCGCTACCTGCCCGGCACGGGCGAGGAGTTCCTCGCCACGATCGACCGGCTGCTGGGCCCGAAGGTGACCCGCGAGTTCGTCAACTTCGAGGAGGCCCCGGCCGCGGATCCGGCCGGCCCGACGTTCGCCGCGCTGGCCGGGGCCCTGCGCGCCGAGGACCCCCTCGCCCGTCCCGTCCCCTACGTGATGGCGGGCGGCACCGACGCCAAGTCGTTCCACCGCATCGGCATCACCAGCTACGGGTTCGCCCCGCTGCGGCTCGGGCCGGGCCTCGACTACCTCGGCATGTTCCACGGCGTGGACGAGCGCGTGCCGCTGGACGGGCTGGAGTTCGGCACGCGCGTCCTGGACCGCTTCCTCGAAACACGCTGACGTTCCGGGGTAGGAACCCGGGCGTGGACTTCTCGAACGCGGCGCGGGAGCTGTACGGAGTCGAGCCCGGCGAGTTCGTGGCGGCGCGGACGCGGCTCGTCCGGCGGGCGAAGGACGAGGGGGACGCGGCGCTCGCCCGGCGGATCGGGGGCCTGCGGCGCCCCACGACGAGCGCGTGGGCGGTCAACCTGCTGGCCAGGTCGGCCGCGGACGACCTGGGCCGGCTGCTGGACGTCGGGGACGGCCTGCGCGCCGCGTGGAGCTCGGGCGGCGGGCTCGGCGATCTGGAACAGCGCCGGGCCCGGCTGGTCGGCGGGCTGCTCCGCGCGGCGGAGTCGCTGGCCGCCGACGCCGGGCACCCGGTGCGCGACCAGGCGCTGCGGGAGGTCGAGGACACCCTCCAGGCGGCGACGGTGGACGCCGGCATCGCCGCCGAGGTCCGCGCGGGGACGCTCGCCCGGCCGCGCAGCCACACCGGTTTCGTCCCGGCCGGGTTCCCCATGGCTCCCGACGCCGGGAAGCCGCGCGCCGAGCCGGCGAAGAAGGAGAAGGAGCGGAAGGGACCGAAGGGAGCGCCCGCCGAGAAGACCGGAGAGCCGGAACGGCGCGGCCGCAGGGACAAGGGCCGGGCGCGGGAGCGGGCCGGGGCGCGGGCGGACACGCTCCGGGAGCGGGCCGCCGAGGCCGAGCGCGAGCTGGCCGGGCGCCGGGAGGCCGCGGCGGACGCGCGGGACGCGGCCGAGCGCGCGTCCGCCGAGGTCGGCCGGCTCCGGCGCGCGCTGGAGCGGGCGGTCGCCGACCGGGACGCGGCCGTCCGGAAGGCCGAGCGCGCCGAGCAGGCCCGGGACCGCGCGGCCGAGGCGGCACGCCGGGCGCGGCGGAAGGCGCCGGACGCGCGGGCCGCCGACGGGAACGCGGACGGCGACGCAGACGAGGAGGCGGACGGGAACGCGGGCCGGGACGCGCACGGACGCTGAACGGACGTTGAACGGTCAACCCCGACGAAAATCGGATTTTCGGGATGAAGTAGCGTCTCCCCCGAACGAGGTTCGAGAACAGGGGGCGCGCGGTGACCGCATCGGTAGTGGAGCAGCCGACGGACTGGACCGAACCGGGCGTCCATCCGGTGGCGCCCGGAGTGCACCGGATCCCGCTGGCGCTGCCCATCCCGTCGCTCCACTCGGTGAACGTGTACGTCATCGAGGATCCGGACGGCCTGGTCGTCGTGGACTCCGGCTTCGCGCTGCCCGAGACGGCGACGCGCCTGAAGGACGCGCTGCGCACCCTCGGGCACGGGCTGGACGACGTCGCGCAGTTCCTCGTCACGCACGCCCACTGGGACCACTACTCGCAGGCTCTCGTGCTCCGCGAGGAGTTCGGGACGCGCGTGCGGATCGGCCGCGGCGAGCGCCCGTCCATCGAGGCGTTCGGGCTGCCCCGCGGCCCGCACTTCCGGCAGGCCGTGCTGCTGCGCCGCTGCGGCGCGGACGCCCTCGCCGACGAGATCGGCGGGCAGGAGCCGCCGCAGCGCGACGAGGAGTTCCCGTCGGTCGTCCCGGACGCGTGGCTGGACGACGGCGAGCGGGTCGCGCTCACCGGCCGCGGCCTCGACGTGTTCGCCACCCCCGGCCACACCCGCGGCCACATCGTGCTGCGCGACGCCGCCGCCGGGCTGCTGTTCGCCGGCGACCACATCCTGCCGCACATCTCCCCGTCGATCGGGCTGGAGGGCGAGCCGGAGCCCAAGCCGCTGCGCAGCTACCTGGACTCGCTGCGGCTCGTCCGCGACATGCCCGACACCGTGCTGCTGCCCGCGCACGGGGCGGTGACGCAGAGCACCCATACCCGCATCGACGAGCTGCTGGAGCACCACGCGCAACGGCTCGACGCGGCGGCCGCGCAGGTCCGCGCCGGGAACGCGACGGCGTTCGAGGTGGCGAGCGCCATCCCGTGGACGCGCCGCCGCAAGACCCTCTCCGAGCTGGACTCCTTCAGCGGGATGCTCGCCGTCCTGGAGATCGACGCGCACCTGGACGTGCTGGTCGACCAGGGCGTCCTGGACGTCCATGACGAGGGCGGCGTCCGCCGCTACGCCGTCCGCGGCTGACGGGCCGGGTCCCGGCCGAGGTGCGCCAGCAGCCGTTCGTGCGGCCCGGCGCCCGGCGGCACGGGCACCGGCGGGGCGAACAGCCCGGCGCGGGTGTCGGCGGTGACCACCCCGGACGCCAGGTCCAGCAGCCGCGCCGCGAGGCGGGGCGGGAGGGCGCGGGGGCCGCCGGCGGCCCAGGCCGCGTCCCAGCCGTGCACCGCGATCTCGATGGCGCCGGTCGCGGCGACGACGTCGGCGCGCAGCGGGGCGCCGCCGATCGCGATCGTCCGGACGCCCCGGTCCGCGGCACGGTCCGCGGCCGTCCAGGCGTCCAGGAGGCGGACGGCGCCGTCCCGGAAGGCCGCGGACGGATCGTCCGCAGGGGGCGCCGCGTCCGGGAGCAGCCGCACGGCGCCGGTGGCGGCGGCCTCCGCCAGCGCGTCCAGGGAGTCCGCGGCGTGCCGCAGCAGCGCCGCCAGGTCCCAGCCCCGGCACGGGGTCGGGCGGCCCAGCGACGCGGCGGTCACCGGCCCGACCGCGTCCAGCGCGAACGCGATCGAATCCTCCAGCAGCGCCGCCGTCTCCACGCGTGCCTCCCGCCCTCGCGCCGACCGTCCCGAACCGCCGGCCGTCCTGAACATGCCGACCGCGCGGACGCCGGGAAATCACCGCCGCGGCGCCGATGGGTTCCGGGCGGGCTCCCGGTCGGCGGGGGAACGGACCACCGACCGCGCCGCGAAGAGGGCCCGCGGGGGCGGCGCGGCGGCCCGCCGGGGGGCGGATACGCTGATCACCCGACCTCCGGTGTGAAGGAGCAGCGGCGATGACGCTCACCCCCGACTCCCCCGGCGCTTCTCGGTACGCCGAGATCGAGTCCGCCGAGGAGCTCCGCGAGCTGCTGGGCGCCCCGATGCGCAGGGCGATCGACAAGGAGCGCGTCGCCCTGCACGACCGGGACCGCGAGTGGCTCGCGCAGTCGCCGTTCTGCCTGATCTCCACCAGCGACGCCGCCGGGAACTGCGACGTCTCGCCGAAGGGCGACCCGCCCGGCTTCACGCGCGTCCTGGACGGCACCACGATCGCGATCCCGGACCGGCCCGGCAACCGGCGCGCCGACGGGTTCCTCAACGTCCTGGAGAACCCGCACGTCGGGCTGATCTTCCTGGTGCCGGGGCGGGGCGAGACCCTGCGGATCAACGGCCGGGCGCGGCTGCTGCGGGACGCGCCGTTCTTCGACGACATGGTCGTGCGGGGCCACCGGCCGGCGCTGGCCCTGGTCGTCGAGATCGAGCAGGTCTTCTTCCACTGCGCGAAGGCGCTGATGCGGTCGAAGCTGTGGCGGCCCGACACCTGGACGCCCGACGCGCTGCCGTCGCACGCCCGCATCGTCAAGGACGTCCAGTACACCCGGGAGAGCCTCGACGAACTCGAGCGCCATTACAGCCCGGAACGGTACGCGCGGAAGCTCTACGAGAAATAAGTCGCCGAAGCGGCCGCGCGCGAACGAACGAACTTCGGCGGAGATTTCGTCACAACCTCCCCAATAGCAGTGATCTCTCCTAGGGTGATGCGTCGTGGAGCCGCAGATTCCCCGAGGACAGTCCGCACGCGCAGAGTTCCCGCCCGCGGAGGCGTCACCGCCGCATCCGCCCCTGGAGTCGCTGGCCCGGCTCCCCCTGCTGAACCGCGACTACGAGTCGCGGCCCGCCGCGTTCTACGAGCGGCTGCGCGCCGAGTACGGGCCGGTCGCGCCGGTGGACGTGCTGGGCGTGCCCGTCTGGCTGGTGCTCGGGTACGCGCAGGTGCTGGACGTCCTGCGGGACGCCCGCGGCGTCTGGAGCCGCCGGGTCGACTCGTGGCGCGCCTACCGGGAGGGGCGGGTCCCCGCGGACTGGCCGATGCTGCCGGTGGTCGAGTCCGGCAGCTCCGGGTTCCGGGACGGCGCCGAGTCGACCCGGCTGCGCAGCGCGTGGAGCGAGGGGCTGCGGCCGTTCCAGGAGCGCGGGCGCCCGCAGGCCCGGGAGCTGGAGCGGGCGGTGCACGCCTACGCGGACGAGCTGATCACCGTCCTCGCGGAGAGCGGCGGCCGGTCGGGCTGGGCGGACCTGTCCGCGCAGTTCGCGCGCCCGCTGCCGCTGATGGTCACCGGCCGGCTGATCGGGTTCCCGACCGACTCCGGCGCGGACGAGATGATCATGGACCTGTGGCGGGTACTGGACGCGGGCCCGGACGCGCAGGAGGCGTCCGACCGGCTGCTGGCGCGGGTCGCCGAGGTGTGCGCGGCGCGGGTGCGCGAGCCGCGCGAGGACCTGCCGTCGTACATGCTCGCCGCAGCGCCCGACCTGACGGCCGACGAGCTCACCCGCGAGATGGCGATGCTGACGGGCCTGTCGGGGGACATCACCGCGAACCTGATCTGCAACACCATCACGGAGGTGCTGATCGGGGAGACCGGCGCCCGCGACAGCCTGTCCGCCGGGATGATCAAGGAGGCGATCAACCGGGCGTCCATCGCGCACCCGCCCATGGCGAACCTGGCGTTCCGGTGGCCGCGGTCGGACGTGCGGATCGGCCGGTTCCGGATCGCCGCCGGGGACCCGGTCATGGTCTCCCCCGCCGCCGCGCACCTGGACCCGGCCTTCACCGGCGGCGGCGCGCAGGACTCGGTGTACAGCTCCCGCGCGCACCTGGCCTGGAGCGCGGGCCCGCACGCCTGCCTCGGCCGCGACCTGGCGACCACCATCACGATGATCGCCGTGGAGCGCGCGTTCCACCGGTTCTCGTCCCTGGACCTGGCGCTGCCGCCCGACCAGCTTCCGTGGCGCTCGTCCCCGCTGATCCGGGGGCTGCGGTCGCTGCCGGTGAACTACACGCTGGCCGAGGAGCTCCCGCCGCGCGCGGAGGCGCCCGCCCCGGAGCCCTCGCGGGACGCCGCGGGCGCGGGCGAGCCGGGATCGACGTCGCTGGTGCGGCGGATCACGCGGCTGATGCGCCGCTCCTGACCCTCAGCTGCGCCGCTCCTGACCCTCAGCCCGCGGCCGGGCCCGCGGCGGCGGCCTCGTTGCGGATGAGTTTCCAGGCGGCGCGCACGTGCTCGTCGGCGGTGGCGGGCGCGCCGATCGCCATGCGCAGCAGCACCCGCCCGCCGACCCTGGTGTGGGTGACGTACAGCTCGCCGGACGCGTTGAGGCGCTCCATCAGCCGCAGCGTCGCGGCGTCCGCGTCGTCGCCGTCCAGCCCGTCCCAGCACGGGCGGAAGCACACGAGCCCGAACGGGTGCGGCTCCAGCAGCTCGAACGCCGGGTCGTCGGCGATCTCGGCGGCGAGGTCCTGCGCCAGCCGGACCCCGGTGCGGACGTGCTCGCGCAGCCCTTCCGCCCCGTACCAGCGGATCACCGACCACAGCTTAAGGGCGCGGAACCGGCGGCCGAGCGGGATCTGCCAGTCCCGGTAGTCGACGACGTCGCCGGACGCGCTGGCCCGGTTGCGCAGGTACTCGGGGAGGATCGACAGGGCGCCGAGGAGGGGTTCGCGGTCGGCGACCCACATGGCGTTGCAGTCGAAGTTGGTGAGCAGCCATTTGTGCGGGTTGGTGGAGTAGGAGTCGGCGAACTCGGCGAGCCCGTCGTTGATCCACCGGAACTCGGGGCAGACCGCCGCGACGCCGGCGTACGCGGCGTCGACGTGCAGCCACACGCCGTGCCGGCGGCACACCTCGCCGATCGCGCGCACCGGGTCGACCGCCGTGGTGGAGGTGGTGCCGACGGTCGCGCAGACCAGCACCGGGAGCGCCCCCGCCGCGGCGTCCTCGGCGAGCAGCGCGTCCAGGTGCGCGGGATCCATGGCGAGGGTGGCCGGGTCGACGTCGACGACGCGGACGTTCGCCGCGCCGATCCCGGCCATCCGGGCGGCCTTCTCCAGGGACGAGTGCGTCTGCGAGCTGACGTAGAGGGTGCGGCGGCCGGCGATGCCGTCGCGGCCGGCCGCGCCGCCGTCGGCGCGGTGCTGCGCGGCGAGGATCGCCACGAGGGCCGCGCCGGACGCCGAGTCCTGGACGACGCCGCCGCCGGGCCCGTCCGAGCGGAACCCGGCCGGCAGGTCGAGCAGTTCGGCGAGCCAGTCCAGGACGCGGGTCTCCAGCTCGGTGCAGGCGGGGCTCGTCGCCCACAGCATGCCCTGGACGCCGAGCCCGGCCGACAGCAGCTCGCCGAGGATCGCGGGCCCGCTGGCGTTCGCCGGGAAGTAGGCGAAGAAGCCCGGGTGCTGCCAGTGGGTGATGCCGGGGAGCACGACGCGGTCCATGTCCGCGAGGATCTCCTCGAAGCCCTCGCCCCGCTCTGGCGGGTGCTCGGGCAGGCCTGCCAGCACCTCGCCGGGCAGCGCCCGCGACAGCACCGGGTAGGACTCGATCCTCTCCTGGTAGTCGGCGATCCAGTCGACCACCTGCCTGCCGTACCGGCGGAACTCCTCCGGCGTCATGTGTCCGGCCACCGTGAAACCTCCCGTGATCCCGCCCTCGCGACCGCCCTCGCATTTTATGGGCCCGAAAGAGCCGGTAGCCGCATGTTTGGGCACGTCCGCCCGGGAACGATGTGCTCGGTAGGCGCACAGAGAGGACGAAAGAGAGGGCCGTCAACATGCCCGACAAGAGCGACAAGCACGGCGCGAAGCTCGACGACGAGATCGGCCGGGAGACCCAAGGCATGGTGCGCGGCGGCCATTCCACCCACGCGGAGGAGTTCAAGGAGACCGAGCCGACCTCCGACCGCGACGTCTGGGAGCCGGCCGAGCGCACCGGCGACGCCCGCGAGGGGTCCCCGCCCGGGATGAGCGCCTCCGACGTCGAGGACCGCAGCGCGCTGGCGCGGCTGCTCAGCGGCGTCCGCTACCCCGCCCGGCCCAACGACCTGATCGCGCACGCGTCCGACGCGGGCGACGGCGAGGACGCGGTCGGCGCGCTGGAGACGCTGCCCGACCGCGAGTACGAGAACCTCGCGGACGTCGCCGAGGAACTCGGCTACGGGCGCGAGGAGCGCCGCTACTGACCCCGGGGCTCCCCCGCCGGCACCGCGTCCGCCGATCCGCCCGCACCACCGGGCGGATCAGCGGACGCGTTCGCGCAGCAGCGGGATCTGGCCCCCGGCGGCCACCAGTTCGCGCTGCCGCTCCGACAGCCGGTGCCGGGCGCGGTACGTCTCGTCCTTCGTGAGGTTGCGGACCTCGACGTCGCCGCCCTCCCGCAGCGCCCCCGCGACGTTCTCCACGCGCAGCACGTCGCCCTGCCCGATCCGCTCCCGGTCGGCCTCGTCGGCGAACTCCAGCGGCAGGATCCCGAAGTTCACCAGGTTCTGCCAGTGGATGCGCGCGTACCCGCAGGCCAGCACGAGCCGGAGCCCGAGGTGGCGCGGCGCGATCGCGGCGTGCTCGCGCGACGAGCCCTGCCCGTAGTTGCGGCCGGCGACGACGGCGTGCGGCCCGGCCCGCCGCGCCCGGTCGGGGTAGTCCGGGTCGAGCCGGACGAACGCGAAGTCGGCGAGCCGCGCGATGTCGCTGCGGAACGGCAGCGCCCGCGCGCCCGCCTGCAGGATCTCGTCGGTCGACACGTCGTCCCCGACCGTGATCACGACGGGGACCTCCAGGTCGTCCGGGAGCGGGTCCAGTTCGGGCAGCACCCCGATGCTGGGCGCCTTCTCGAGGACGACCGAGCGCGCCCGCTCGGGCGGGAGCGGCGCCTCGAACTCGTCCCGGACGGGCGCGGCGGTCTCCGGGAGCCGCACGACCGGCGCGTCCATCGGCAGGTCCCGGGGGTCGGTGATCTTCCCGGTGAGCGCGGCGGCCGCGGCCGTCTCGGGCGAGCACAGCCACACCATGTCGTCCTCGGTGCCGGACCGGCCCGGGAAGTTGCGCGGGAACGTCCGCAGGCTGTTGCGGCCGATCGCGGGCGCCTGCCCCATGCCGATGCAGCCCAGGCAGCCGGTCTGGTGGATCCGCGCGCCCGCCTGGAGCAGGTCGGCGGCGGCGCCCGTCCGGGTGAGGTCGAGGAGGATCCGCCGCGACGTGGGATTCACGTCGAGCGACACGCCCGGACGCACCCGCCGTCCCCGGACGATCGCCGCGACCGCCGCGAAGTCCCGCTGCCCCGGGTTCGCCGACGACCCCACGACGACCTGGTGCACCTCCTCCCCCGCGACGTCCCGCACCGGCACCACGTCCCCCGGCGAGCCCGGCCGCGCGATCAGCGGCTCCAGCGACGCCAGGTCGATCTCGTCCGTGACGTCGTAGCGGGCGCCGGGGTCGGCGACGATCTCGGTGAAGTCCGCCTCGCGGCCCTGCCCGCGCAGGAACTCCCGGACCCGGTCGTCCGCCGGGAACACCGTGGTCGTCGCGCCCAGCTCGGCGCCCATGTTCGCGATGACGTGCCGGTCCATCGCGGTCAGCGACGCCAGACCGGGCCCGTGGTACTCGATGATCCGGCCGACGCCGCCGCGGACGCCGTGCCGCCGCAGCATCTCGAGGATCACGTCCTTCGCGCTCAGCCACGGCGGGAGCTCCCCCGTCAGCCGGACGCCCCAGATCTCCGGCATCGTGATGTGCAGCGGCTCTCCCGCCATCGCCATCGCGGTCTCCAGCCCGCCGGTCCCGATCGCGAGCATGCCGAGCGACCCGGCGGCGCAGGTGTGCGAGTCCGAGCCCGCCATCGTCGCGCCCGGCACCCCGAATCGCTCCATGTGCGTCGGATGCGACACCCCGTTGCCCGCCCCGGAATACCAGAGGCCGTAGCGGCGGCACGCCGACCGCAGGAAGATGTGGTCGGCCATGTTGCGCTCGTCGGCCTGCAGCAGGTTGTGGTCGACGTACTGCACGGACACGTCCGTCCGGACCCGGTCCAGGCCGAGCGCCTCCAGTTCCAGCATCACCATGGTGCCGGTGGCGTCCTGGGTGAGGGTCTGGTCGACCCGCACCCCGATCTCGGCGCCCGGCGTCATCTCGCCGCTCACCAGGTGCGCGGCGATCAGCTTGCGCGCCACCCCGTCCGGCATGATCAGCTCCTCCTCTCCTCCGCGACCGCGGCGTGCTCGGCCGCGTGCTCGGCGGGACGCCCGCACCAGCGCGCGAGCGCGGCGCGGATCGCGTCGGCCCGCGCGTCCGGCGCCGTCTCGCCGGACGCCCACGCGATGTACCCGTCCGGGCGGACCAGCACGGTGCCGCGGGTCGGCCCGCCCGCCACCGCGTGCCGCACCCGCCCGTCCCACTGCCGCGTCAGATAGGCGACCGCCGGGTCGTTCACCGCCGTCACCAGCGCGAACCGCCCGTCGCCGAGCAGGTCGTGCAGCCGCCCGCCGCCGGACAGCCGGACGTCCGGGGCGCGGCGCCCGGTCAGCCGGTGCGCGCCGCGCGGCGCCGGGTAGCGGACGTCGATGCCCGACACCGCCCCCGCGAGGCGCCGCGCGACGGGCCGGATCCCGGCCGCGCCCCGCAGCGCGGCGTCCCGCAGCCGCCGCTGCCAGCGCCGCTCGGCGAGGGCCCCGCGCAGCACCGCGCCGCTGCCGAGCAGGACGCGCCGCCCGATCGGGTGCCGCTCGTCGTGGTAACCGTCCAGCAGCCCCGGCGGCGCCCAGCCGTGCAGGTCCGCGGCGAGCCGCCAGGACAGGTTCGCGGCGTCCTGCAGCCCGAGGTTCATGCCCTGGCCGCCCGCGGGCGAATGGACGTGCGCGGCGTCCCCCGCGAGGAACACCCGCCCGACCCGGTACCGGGGCACCTGCCGTTCGTCGCTGTGGAACCGGGACGTCCAGCGGGGGTCGCGCATCCCGTGGTCGGTGCCCAGGACGCGCCGCGTCACCTCCCGCAGCTCGGCGAAGTCGACGGGCTCGTCGTCGTCCGCCTGGTGCGCGCGGTTCCATGCGCCCACCCGGTACCAGCCGTCTCCGAACGGGACGAGGAACGCGAGCGCGTCACCCGTCCCTTGCAGGGTCAGCGTGTCGCCCGGTGGATCGTCGAGCCGGACGTCGGCGAGCATCACCGACCGGACCGCGGACCGGCCGGGGAACGGCAGCCCCAGCGCCCTCCGGACCGTGCTGCCGGCACCGTCGGCTCCCACCGCGTACGACGCGCGCCGCGTCTCCACGGCACCCGCCACGCGGACCCGGACGTCCACACCCGAGTCGTCCTGGCGCAGGCCCATCACCTCGGCGCCGTACACGATCCGCGCGCCCGCGGCCAGCGCCCGCTCCCGCAGCACCCGCTCCGTCTCGTACTGCGGCGTGATCAGCACGTACGGGAACCGGCCGGGCAGCCGCCCGAGGTCGAGGCTCGCCCCGCCCGGCAGCCGCACCTCCCGCACGTGCTCCCCGGTGCCGGCGAGCTCGTCCGCGACGCCGCGGGCGTCCAGCTGCTCGAGGGTCCGCGCGTGCACGGCGAACGCGCGAGTGAGGTTGTCCACCTCCGCCGGCCGCCTCTCCAGCAGGGTGCAGCCGATCCCGGCCGCGGCCAGGTCCCCCGCCAGCAGGAGCCCGGTCGGCCCCGCCCCCACGACGATCACGTTTCCGGTCGGCCGTCCGATGGGCGGCATCGTGTCTCCTCTCGCTCGACGGCGGAGACCTCATCCCACGGACCCTTCCCCGGATCGCGCGGCCCTCACGCGGCCGCGCCGCCCTATCCGGCGGCGGTTCCGGCGTTGCGGAGCAGGATCGAGACGGCGCCGACGGTGGCGTACCCGCGCCACTCCAGCTCGGCGGCGGGCGAGTAGCCGGCGAAGTCCACCCGCCACCCGCCGTCGTCCTGCTGCCGCTCCGCCAGGCGCCGCAGCTCCGCCTCGACGATCGACGGGGCGAACAGGGACCGGACGGCGCCGTCCGGGCGCGGCGCGAAGTCGAGCGGGCGCATCATCTCGTCCTCGAGCCCGCCCGGCACGCGGACCATGCCGGACTCCGGAACGTGCTTCCCGAGGATCCCGACCAGCTCGGTGTCGCCCGCCGCGTCCGCCAGCGCGAGCGCGAACGCCAGTTCCAGGGCGTGCGGCTCGGCGACCGCGCGGGCCGCGGCCCGGCAGTAGCGCACGGCACGCTCGAGCCACGGATGCGCCGCGACCGCCGGGTCGTGCGCGGCGACGCGCCGCGCCGTCGCCGCCACGATCGCGGTGATCTGCAGCGACGACGCGTCCGGATCGGCGGACGCCCAGAACGGCGCGCACCCCGCCGGGTCGGGGACGGGCAGCGCGAACGGCAGCCCGCCGTCCGGCAGCGTCACCGACTCCAGCCAGTCGCACAGCGCGGCCGCCTCCGGCGCCGTATCGGGCCCCAGCTCCTCGAAGACCTCGAACGCGTGCAGGGCCCCGCCGGGCTGGCTCGTCCGCGACCGCAGGTCGGGCTCCAGGCCCCGGCCGTAGCCGCCGTCGGGGTTGCGGTACGCGTTCAGGGCCGCCAGCAGCGCCGCCCGGTCACCGTCGCCGGTCAGCAGTTCGAAACGGCGCCGGTCGAGCGGCCGGGCGTGCGTGGCCATGAACTCCGACGCCCTGCCGAGGTCGATCCCTTCGATGTCGATGTTCTTACCGATCTCAGTACCGATGTCCATGGCACCAGCGTGGCCGCGGCCGGTCACGCCGTCTTGCACGTTCCGGTCATCACCAGGTAAGAACCAGCTCCGCGGGCGAACGGTGGATCAGGTTCGGCGTCATCTCCACCGGCTCCGCGAGCCGCAGGCCGGGCAGCTCCCGCGTCAGCGTCTCCAGCGTGATCCGCGCCTGCTCGCGGGCCAGCCGCGCGCCCGGGCACGCGTGGACCCCGTGCCCGAAGGACAGGTGCCGCGCGACCGGGCGGGTGATGTCGAACTCGTCCGGACGGTCGTGGACGTCGGGGTCGCGTCCGGCCCCGGCGAACGCCACGAACACCTCGGCGCCCTCGGGCAGCCGCGTTCCGGCGAGGGTCGCCGGCCGCGTCGTCCGCCGCCGGAATCCCTGGATCGGCGCCTCGTACCTGGCCGTCTCCTCGACCGCCGCGGGGATCAGCTCGGGCCGTTCGCACAGCAGCTCCCACTGGCCGCGCCTCAGCAGGTGCAGGACGGCGCTCCCGATCAGCGCCGTGGTGGTCAGATGCCCGGCCAGGAGCAGGTTCTGCAGATTCGACAGCAGCGTCCCGTGCGGCTCGATCGCCCGGATCATCTCCCCGCACAGATCGTCGCCCGGTTCGGCGCCGCGCCCCCGCACGTGCGCGTCCAGGGTCCGCTTCATCCCGGCGACCGCGCCCGCCGCGGCGACCTGCTCCGCCACCGGCATCGGTCGGAACACCAGGTCCTCGGCCCGGTGGCTCCCCGCCACGGTGGCGGGCACGTCGGCGGGGTCGAGCCCGAGCAGATGCCCGATCACCTCGCCGGGCAGCACCCGCGCGTACCGTCCCATCAGTTCGACGCGCCCGTCGGCGGCGAACCCGGCCACGAGCGCCGCGGCCCGCTCGGTGATGAACGGGACGGCCGCCGCCACCCGCGCCGGGGACAGCCCGCGCGTCAGCGGCTCCCGCACCCGCCGGTGGTCATCGCCGTCCGCGGTGAGCGCCACCGGCCGCCCCGACGGAACCGAACCGAGGACGGCGACGGCCTCGGGTCCGGGCAGGACCTCGGGACGCAGCGCGTTCGCCGACGAGAACGTCGCGGGATCGCGCAGCACGGCCCGGACGTCGGCGTCCCGCGCCACCAGCCACGCCTCCAGGTCGGGGACGAACGTCAGCCCGTCCGCCGCGCGGGCCCGCGCGTAGCAGGGGTGGGGGTCTCGCCGGTCGAAGTCCACGGTCCTCCCCGATCGTCCGCCGCGCCGCTCCACCCGCACGCTAGTGCCCGCGGCCCGGCCCGTCACCCGCCGGAAAACCCGATGCCGGGCCCGCCCGCCGCCGCCTAACCTGGCCGCATGGACGTCACCTTCGAGCGGACGGGCCGCCGCCGCTACGCGACGATCGTCACTCCGCCCGGACGGGCGCCCCGGCGCATGGACCCGGCGCCCGGGTACGACGATCACATCCCGCACGACCTGGTCCACTATCTGACGGAGGCCGAACTGGGCCTGGCGCGCGGCGTCTTCGGGCGCGCGGCGGCGGGCGGCGGCGGCTTCGCCGAGACCGCCGAGGTCCCGGGCGACCGACGCGCGCGGGCCCGCGCGCAGCGCAGGACGAAGAAGCGCGAGGCGTCCCTCGGCCGCGCCGACGAGGGCGACATGGCACGCTCCGAGGAGCTCGCCGGGCTGTCCGCGCTCGCCTGGTGGCGGCGGTCCGGCGCGGAGAGGCCCGCCTGGGCGGTCCACGTCCCCGTCCCGCCGGAGCACGCCGCCGCCGTCGACCGGATCCTGGGCCACCTCGACGAGGCCGCGCGGCTCTGGCACGGCCTCCCCGTCGGCGGCTCCGTCACCTACACCTGGCCGCACACGGTCCCGTCCGCGAGCGGGACGCGCACGACCGCCGGCGGCTAGCGTCAGGCCGTCGCGGTCTTCAGGGCGAGGCCCAGGTCACGGAACTGCTCGACCGGCCGGTGGTACCCCCGCTCGATGTGGTGGACGCCCCGCAGCGTCGACGGGCCCTCCGCCACCGCCGCCGCCAGCACGGCCGAGAACCCGGCGCGGATGTCGGGCATCGTCACGTCCCCGCCGCGCAACTTCGTGACGCCCCGCACGACAGCCGAGTGCAGCGCCGCCGTGTCGTGGTACCGGCACGCCGGGCCGCCGAGGCAGGTGTCGTACACCTCGATCTCCGCGCCCATGCTCTGCAGCGCCGGAACGTACGCGAGCCGGTTCTCGTACACCGTCTCGTGCAGCACCGACATGCCGTCCGCCTGCGTGAACAGCACCATCAGCGGCGTCTGCCAGTCCGTGGCGAACCCCGGGTGCGTGTCGGTCTGCACCGCCGCGGACCGCAGCCCGTCCGGCGCCGACGCCATGATCCACTCGTCGGTGATGTCGAACTCGGCGCCCATCCGGGTCAGCGTGGTGATCGCGGTGACGAGCCGGTCCTGCGGGCAGCCGTGCACCCGCACCTCGCCCCCGGTGACCAGGCCCGCCACCAGGTAGGAGAACGCCTCGATCCGGTCGCCGCCGAGCCGCGTCTGCGCGCCGCCCAGCCGGTCGACGCCCTCCACCACGATCCGGCGGTCGGGCGCGAACGAGATCCGCGCGCCCATCCGCTGCAGGAACAGGGCCAGTTCGATGATCTCCGGTTCCGTCGCGGCGTTGCGGATGACGGTCTTGCCCTCGGCGCGCACCGCGGCCAGCAGCACCGTCTCGGTGGCGCCGACGCTCGGGTACGGAAGGTCCACCCGCGTCCCGACGAGCCGCGTCGCCCGCGCATGGATGCCGTCCGCCGCGTGCGTCACCTCCGCCCCGAACGCGCGCAGGGCCTCCACATGGAAATCGACCGGGCGCCGGCCGATCGGGTCGCCGCCGACCAGCGGAACGAACGCCTCCCCCGCCAGATGCAGCAACGGCCCCAGCATCAGGATCGGGATACGGTTCAACCCGGTGAACGCCTTGCCCACGCTCGGGTCGGACACCGCGCCGGGGACGACCGTGACCTCGTCGCCCGACCGTTCCACCGTCATCCCGACGTGCTCGAGCATCCCGGCCGTGATCCCGACCTCGCCGACGTCCGGCGCGTTGCCGATCGTGCTCGGTCCCCCGCCCAGCATGGCCGCCACCATGTGCTTGCTGACGGCGTTCTTCGCGCCACGTACCGTCACGTCGCCGCGCAGCGGCCCCGACGGCTCGATCTCCCATAGCTTCTCGGTCATCAATGCAGCCTAAGGCCGGACACGCGCACCGGGGCCGCGTTCGCGAACGCCGCCCGCCCGGCCCGGTGACGTCCGGTACAGGCCACCCGCACCGGGTCGCGCGGGGTGGCGGGCGCCGGGCGGGACGGGTGATGCTCGGGAGGTAGGCGACGACACAGGGAGAAGGAATGGGCGTGCATTTCAGCCTGTACGACAGCGGAATCCAGCACGACCCGTATCCGGTGTACTCGCGGCTGCGTGACGAGGCGCCCGTCTTCCGCAATGACGAGGAGGACTTCTGGACGCTGTCCCGGCACGCGGACGTGGTCGCGGCGTTCCGGGACCACGAGCGGTTCTCCAACGCGAACGGCATCCTGCTGGAACCGTCGGTCTGGGGACCGGACGCCCGCGAGCACGCGTCCTTCCTCGCGATGGACCCTCCGGAGCACACCCGCATCCGGGGCCTCGTGTCGAAGGCGTTCACGCCCCGCCGCATCGCCGAACTCGAACCTCGCATCCGCGAGGTCGCCCGCGGCCACCTCGACCGTGCCCTGCAGCAGCGCACTTTCGACCTGGTCGCCGACTACACGGCTCTCCTGCCGATGGACATCATCTCCGAACTCGTCGGGGTCCCGACCGCGGACCGGGCCGGGCTGCGGCACCTCGCGGACCAGATCGTCCAGCACGAGGAGGGTGTCCGGGACCTCAGCCCCGCGGGCCTCGAGGCGATCTTCGCACTGGGTGGCTACTTCAAGGACCTCATCGCCGAGCGCCGCCGGGACCGCGCCGGCCACGACGACCTGGCGTCCGCGCTGATCGACGCCGTCGACGGCGACGACCGGCTCACCGACGCCGAGATCCTCGGCGTTCTGTTCATCCTCGTCTCCGCCGGTAACGAGACGACGACCAATCTGATCTCGAACGCCTGGCACTGCGCCCGGCTCCATCTCGAGAGCCCGGCGGACGCGTTCGGCCGCATCGGCGATTGGATCGAGGAGACCCTCCGCTTCGAGCCCGCCTCCCAGGGCGACGGCCGCACCGCGGTCACGGACGTCCATCTGCACGGAACGACCATCCCCGCGGGTTCCCGGCTCCTGCTGCTGATCGGCGCCGCCAACCGCGACCCCCGCGCCTTCCCCGAGCCGGACCGGTTCGACCTCGACCGCGACACCCGCACCAAGATCAGCTTCGGCTCTGGACGGCATCACTGCATCGGCGCGCACCTGGCACGCCTCGAGGCCCGGGTCGCCCTCGAAGAGCTGACGGCCCGCATCACCGGCTACGACGTCGACGAGAACGCCCCGCGCATCCCCTCCCCGTACGTGCGGGGCTTCCGGACGCTGCCGACCACGGTGGTCCTCCGCTGAACCGCCCGGTCAGCGCTTGCGCGCCACCGCTCCCAGGAAGTGCGTCCGCTCGGGCTCCATCGGGGTCGGCTCGCCCTCGCCCAGCCCCCATTCCGGAACCCACACGACACCCGGTTCGGCGATGTCCGCGCCCGCGAAGAACCGCTCCACCGTCCGCGGATCCCGCGAGTGGATCGCCGAGGTCGACCGCCGGTAGACGCCCCGGGCGTGTTCGGAGGTCCCCTCGACCATCCCTCCCTCGTACCCGTGGGAGATCGCCAGATGGCTTCCCGCCGGCAACGGCTCCATGAGCCTCTTCACGAGGTCGAACGGCTCCTCTTCGTCCCCGATGAAGTGCAGGATCGCGATGAGCAGCACCCCGACCGGCTCGTCCAGGTCGATCAGCTCGGACAGCCGCGGGTCGGCGAGGATCTCCTCGGGACGCCGCAGGTCCCCCGCGATGACCGCGACATCGGCGTTCGCCTCGAGCAGCGCACGCCCGTGCACCAGGACGACCGGATCGTTGTCGACGTAGACGATCCGTGACTCCGGACGTATCTCCTGCGCGACCTCGTGCACGTTCCCCTGGGTGGGCAGCCCGGCGCCGATGTCGACGAACTGCGTGATCCCCGCACCGGCCATGTACCGGACGGCTCGCCGTAGGAACGCCCGGTTGGCACGGGCCGAAGTCGGCGCTTCCGGCACCGCCTTCATGATCTCCTCGGCGGCCGCCCGGTCGACGGCGTAGTTGTCCTTGCCACCCAGGAAGTAGTCGTAGATCCGCGCCGGCGTCGCCACCGTCGTGTCGATCCCGCCCGGCCCGGCCCCCGCCGTCTCGTGCTCCCGAATCTCCTCAGCCACAACGGCAGCCTAGGAGATCGGCCCGGACAGAAGCCATCACTCAAGACCCCTCGGAGAAAGAAGTTCTCGTGAACGGCGCCGCGCCCGCGCAACTCACAAAACCGCCTTCCCGTACCCTCCCCGCCACCAATACGGATACCGAATCAGCGATCATCTACGTTTCGCGTGACTACATCCAGGCAGCGCCCTCCAAGGGCCGGGAGGCATGCAGGACCTGTCCGGAACAGGCCAACTCCGAACCGGCAAGTGCCCACAAATGAGAAAGGGCCCCGCCGCGTAAACGGCAGGGCCCTCCCCACAAAAAAGGTCCGGCGGCGTCCTACTCTCCCACACAGTCTCCCATGCAGTACCATCGGCGCTGAGAGGCTTAACTACCGGGTTCGGAATGGGACCGGGTGTTTCCCCCTCGCCATAACCACCGAACGACCAACCCCCAACACCCATCACCGGGCGCGGGAAACTCATCGTCCAAGCAGACAGCTCAACAATATTCACTTAACAACACGGGTTCCCGTTTGCTTCAAGGGAACCACACAGGGACGCGAACAAACACACAGCGAGATGCTTTGAACGTTCAGTGTGTTCAAGCCACTCGGCCTATTAGTACCGGTCGACTCCACACGTTACCGCGCTTCCATCCCCGGCCTATCAACCCGATCGTCTCTCGGGGGCCTTACCCCACCCGAAGGTGGAAGGGAGAACTCATCTCGAGGAAGGCTTCCCGCTTAGATGCTTTCAGCGGTTATCCCAACCGAACGTAGCCAACCAGCCATGCCCCTGGCAGGACAACTGGCACACCAGAGGTCCGTCCGTCCCGGTCCTCTCGTACTAGGGACAGACCCTCACAATTCTCCTACGCGCGCAGCGGATAGGGACCGAACTGTCTCGCGACGTTCTAAACCCAGCTCGCGTGCCGCTTTAATGGGCGAACAGCCCAACCCTTGGGACCTACTCCAGCCCCAGGATGCGACGAGCCGACATCGAGGTGCCAAACCATCCCGTCGATATGGACTCTTGGGGAAGATCAGCCTGTTATCCCCGGGGTACCTTTTAGCCGTTGAGCGACACCACTTCCACACGTAGGTGCCGGATCACTAGGCCCTGCTTTCGCACCTGCTCGACACGTCCGTCTCACAGTCAAGCTCCCTTGTGCCCTTGCACTCGCCACCTGATTGCCAACCAGGCTGAGGGAACCTTTGGGCGCCTCCGTTACACTTTAGGAGGCAACCGCCCCAGTTAAACTACCCACCAGGCACTGTCCCCCACCCGGATCCACGGGTGCGGGTTAGACGCTCAAAACGACCAGAGTGGTATTTCACCAACGACTCCACCCGAACTGGCGTCCGAGCTTCACAGTCTCCCACCTATCCTACACAAGACGCTCCAAGCGCCAATGCCAAGCTATAGTGAAGGTCCCGGGGTCTTTCCGTCCTGCTGCGCGAAACGAGCATCTTTACTCGTACTGCAATTTCGCCGGGCCTGTGGTTGAGACAGCGGGGAAGTCGTTACGCCATTCGTGCAGGTCGGAACTTACCCGACAAGGAATTTCGCTACCTTAGGATGGTTATAGTTACCACCGCCGTTTACCGGCGCTTAGATTCTCAGCTTCGACCCCAAAAGGATCTAACCGGTCCTCTTAACGTTCCGGCACCGGGCAGGCGTCAGTCCGTATACCGCGTCTTACGACTTCGCACGGACCTGTGTTTTTAGTAAACAGTCGCTTCCCCCTGGCCTCTGCGACCACACCCAGCTCCCACCGCAAGGATGATCACCAGGCATGGCCCCCCTTCTCCCAAAGTTACGGGGGCAATTTGCCGAGTTCCTTAACCACAGTTCACCCGATCGCCTTGGTATTCTCTACCTGACCACCTGAGTCGGTTTAGGGTACGGGCCGCCGATACACTCGCTAGAGGCTTTTCTCGGCAGCATGGGATCACTCACTTCACCTAAAACGGCTCGGCATCACATCTCACCCTCAATGCGCCACGGATTTGCCTATGGCGCGGGCTACATGCTTACCCCAGGACAACCATCGCCTGGGCTGAGCTACCCTCCTGCGTCACCCCATCACTCACCTACTACCCCCTCGGGTCCCACGCTCCCCAACCATCGTCTCCCGAAGGAAACAGATGGCGGATCGGATGGTTAGCATCAGAGGATTCAGCGTTGGCGCATACCAGCGGGTACGGGAATATCAACCCGTTGTCCATCGACTACGCCTGTCGGCCTCGCCTTAGGTCCCGACTTACCCTGGGCGGATTAGCCTGCCCCAGGAACCCTTGGTCATCCGGCGCACACGTTTCTCACGCGTGATTCGCTACTCATGCCTGCATTCTCACTCCCACAGCCTCCACCACTCGATCACTCGGCGGCTTCACCGGCTGCAGGACGCTCCCCTACCCACCCCGAACAAAAGCTCGGAATGCCACGGCTTCGGCGGTGTGCTTGAGCCCCGCTACATTGTCGGCGCGGAATCACTTGACCAGTGAGCTATTACGCACTCTTTCAAGGATGGCTGCTTCTAAGCCAACCTCCTGGTTGTCACGGCAACTCCACATCCTTTACCACTTAGCACACGCTTAGGGGCCTTAGCCGATGATCTGGGCTGTTTCCCTCTCGACTACGAAGCTTATCCCCCGCAGTCTCACTGCCACGCTCTCACTTACCGGCATTCGGAGTTTGGCTGACGTCAGTAACCTTGTAGGGCCCATCAGCCATCCAGTAGCTCTACCTCCGGCAAGAAACACGCGACGCTGCACCTAAATGCATTTCGGGGAGAACCAGCTATCACGGAGTTTGATTGGCCTTTCACCCCTAACCACAGGTCATCCCCCAGGTTTTCAACCCTGGTGGGTTCGGGCCTCCACACCGTCTTACCGGCGCTTCACCCTGCCCATGGCTAGATCACCCCGCTTCGGGTCTACAGCATGCGACTCAAACGCCCTATTCAGACTCGCTTTCGCTACGGCTACCCGCCACCGGTTAACCTCGCCACACACCATAACTCGCAGGCTCATTCTTCAAAAGGCACGCCATCACCCACACAAACACAAGGCTCATGAAGAGGCTCTGACGGCTTGTAGGCACACGGTTTCAGGTACTATTTCACGACCCCTCACCGGGGCACTTTTCACCTTTCCCTCACGGTACTGGTCCGCTATCGGTCACCAGGAAGTATTCAGCCTTACCACGTGGTCGTGGCAGATTCACACAGGATTTCACGGGCCCCGTGCTACTCGGGAACACACCCAGAAGCCACTCAAGTTTCGTCTACCGGACTCTCACCGTCTACGGTCGGCCTTCCCATGCCATTCGACTACCCGAGCAGTTTGTAACTTCTCGCCGGACTGGTAGATCCAGCAGGATGGTCCCACAACCCCGCACACGCAACCCCTACCAAGTATCACACGCGCACGGTTTAGGCTGATCCGCTTTCGCTCACCACTACTCACGGAATCACTATTGTTTTCTCTTCCTGCGGGTACTGAGATGTTTCACTTCCCCGCGTTCCCACCAGCCGCCCTATACATTCAGACGGCGGCGACACCCCATGACGGGTGCCAGGTTTCCCCATTCGGAAATCCCCGGATCAAAGTCTGGTTGCCGACTCCCCGAGGCATATCGCAGGCTCCCACGTCCTTCATCGGCTCCTGATGCCAAGGCATCCACCGTATGCCCTTAAAAACTTGAACACACAAAACGATCAAAACAAATCGCAGATGAGATCGAAACCCGAACGGATTCCAACCTCACCAGAGATGCTCGCGTCCACTGTGCAGTTCTCAAAAAACAACCGGGCCCACCAAACCCCACATCCCCGTTAAGGGACATGGGATCTGGTCCCGCGATCCAGAGGTGCCCGGGCTCGCGCCCGTTCCCTCAGGACCCAACAGCGTGTCCATCAGCCCGCGCACCCGAGCTCGTCGTTCCCACTCCCCGAAGGGCGGTACTGACCGAGCCGCACACACGACCTGATGAATAACCAGTGCTCCACATCTATGAGCAGCCACCCGGCGAACACTCGCCGCCGACGATGGCCACCGACCCGAACACCCCCGCAAGCAGGGGTCGATCCGAGCCAGTTGTGTGCTCCTTAGAAAGGAGGTGATCCAGCCGCACCTTCCGGTACGGCTACCTTGTTACGACTTCGTCCCAATCGCCGGCCCCACCTTCGACCGCTCCCCCCAAAAAGGTTGGGCCACGGGCTTCGGGTGTTGCCGACTTTCGTGACGTGACGGGCGGTGTGTACAAGGCCCGGGAACGTATTCACCGCAGCGTTGCTGATCTGCGATTACTAGCGACTCCGACTTCACGAAGTCGAGTTGCAGACTTCGATCCGAACTGAGACCGGCTTTAAGGGATTCGCTCCACCTCACGGTATCGCAGCCCTCTGTACCGGCCATTGTAGCATGTTTGCAGCCCAAGACATAAGGGGCATGATGACTTGACGTCATCCCCACCTTCCTCCGAGTTGACCCCGGCGGTCTCCCATGAGTCCCCACCATAACGTGCTGGCAACATGGAACGAGGGTTGCGCTCGTTGCGGGACTTAACCCAACATCTCACGACACGAGCTGACGACAGCCATGCACCACCTGTCACCGGCCCAAAAAGGACCCACCATCTCTGATGGATTTCCGGCGATGTCAAGCCTTGGTAAGGTTCTTCGCGTTGCGTCGAATTAAGCAACATGCTCCGCCGCTTGTGCGGGCCCCCGTCAATTCCTTTGAGTTTTAGCCTTGCGGCCGTACTCCCCAGGCGGGGCGCTTAATGCGTTAGCTACGGCGCGGAATCCGTGGAAGAACCCCACACCTAGCGCCCAACGTTTACGGCGTGGACTACCAGGGTATCTAATCCTGTTCGCTCCCCACGCTTTCGCTCCTCAGCGTCAGTACAGGCCCAGAGAACCGCCTTCGCCACCGGTGTTCCTCCCGATATCTGCGCATTTCACCGCTACACCGGGAATTCCATTCTCCCCTACCTGCCTCTAGTCTGCCCGTATCCACCGCAGACCCACGGTTAAGCCGTGGGCTTTCACGACAGACGCGACAAACCGCCTACGAGCTCTTTACGCCCAATAATTCCGGACAACGCTTGCGCCCTACGTATTACCGCGGCTGCTGGCACGTAGTTAGCCGGCGCTTCTTCTGCAGGTACCGTCACGTTAGCTTCGTCCCTGCTGAAAGAGGTTTACAACCCGAAGGCCGTCATCCCTCACGCGGCGTCGCTGCGTCAGGCTTCCGCCCATTGCGCAATATTCCCCACTGCTGCCTCCCGTAGGAGTCTGGGCCGTGTCTCAGTCCCAGTGTGACCGGTCGCCCTCTCAGGCCGGTTACCCGTCGTCGCCTTGGTAGGCCGTTACCCCACCAACAAGCTGATAGGCCGCGAGCCCATCCCTGACCGATAAATCTTTCCACCACCGCTGCAGGAGCAGGATGGTCGCATCCGGTATTAGACCTGGTTTCCCGGGCTTATCCCAGAGTCAGGGGCAGGTTGCTCACGTGTTACTCACCCGTTCGCCGCTCGAGTACCCCCGAAGGGGCCTTTCCGCTCGACTTGCATGTGTTAAGCACGCCGCCAGCGTTCGTCCTGAGCCAGGATCAAACTCTCCATTAAGGTCCATCACGACCCACCCCGGGGGCGAACCCGAGACGAGCCAAACCTTGGAAACAATCCCAGCAATGCATCCATACGGATGCTTGCCTCAAAGAAATCCCCAGCCCCTCGCACCTCCCCAAAGAGAAGGCACCAGAAGCCACGGGGTGATCCGGCCTGCCGGCCAGATCGATAAAGGCACTGGCTTTTAACACGCTGTTGAGTTCTCAAGAAACGGACACCCACCGCGCTCGACCGGACTTTCGTCGGTCTCGCTCCGGGGCAACCCTTCTAACTTACCAGACTCACCTCCGGTGTCAAACGGACCGATCGAGATCGATTCGTCCGACGGAAGTTCGTCCATCCCTCACGGCGATGCCGCGAACACGAAGTTCGCTTGATCGTCTCGCGAGAGCGCCCTCCGGGCCGGCCACCGTGTCGGCGTCCTGCATCCCGTTCTGGGCTTGCCTGGTCATCGTACATCAGCTCGAGCGTGACTCGAACCGTTTTCCGGGACCCGGCTTACCCTGGGGCCGACCGCCTCTCGGCGTCCTGCATCCCCTCGGGGCATGAGGAACAGTAGAGCGCACCTGTCGTACCGTCAAATCAGACTCTCGGGCCACTCGGCCGCGCAACGTTATCCGAAGTCCATTTCTTCTCGTTATAACCCCAGTTCACAACCTATGTGCGCGAGGTCACCGTTGCGGTACCGTCGCAGGCCCGTGTCCCCGCGCTCGCCGTTCCGCCGGTCGGCCGGCCGGTGGTGCGGGCCCGCGGTCCGGCCGGAGTGGAACCGTCCGGAGTGAGGAGGAACGCCTCGTGAGCAGGTCCGTCGGAGTCCGCGCTTCCGCCGAGCGCCTCGTGGTCGCGGCGACCATGGGGCCGACCGTGCACGACGTGCACGCATGGCGGCTGAGGGTCGTACCCGGGCTGATCGAGGTGCACGCCGATCGCGGCAGGTTCCGCCCGACGGACGACCCGGGCGGACGCGGGCTCCACCTCGGCAGCGGCGCCGCCCTGGTGAACCTGCGGCTCGCGGCCGCGCAGCTCGGGCACGCGGCGGTCGTCCGGCTGCTGCCCGACGTCGAGCGGCCGACGCTCCTGGCGACCGTCCGGCTCGTGGGACGGCATCGCGTGACCCGCGACGAACGGCTGCTCTACGCGGCGACGCTCCGGCCCCTCACCTCCCCGATCCCGGGTGACAGGCCGTCCGCGGCCGTCGTCAACGAACTCGGGGAGGCGGCACGACTGGAGGGCGCGCGGCTCCACGTCCTGCCGGCCGGGCCCGGCGACGGTGTCCGGCGGGCGCTGCTGACGACGCGCGGCGACTCGGCCGCGGAGTGGCTGCGGGCGGGACAGGCGCTTCAACGGGTGACGCTCGCCGGGACGGTGCGCGCCGTCTCCACGTCGTTCGCGTACGGCAAGCGGGGTCTCCCCCACCTCCCGGAACTGCTGGAGTTGGAGCCGGGCGAGGTTCCGCAGGTGTCGGTCACGTTCGCCGGTACCGCGCCCGTGCGGCTATTCAAGTCGCCGGTAGGCGGACAGGACGAAGGAGAGGGGCACCCTGAGCGGATCGGCTAGCCGCTCGAGCCGCTCCCGGAGCGTGCCCTCCGGCACATGATGCGCGCTCGGGCCCATCCCCACGAGCGTGGTGATCTCTTCGTGGGTGAGGACGGCCTCCGCCTCCAGGGGCTCGCGTCCGTCCGGTTTGAAGTATCCGGCCAGCGCGGCGTCGGTGCGTTCGATCTTGCGCTCGTCGATCGAGATCAGTCCGAGCGGCTCGACGAGCGGTCCGAGATGCCCCGGTGAGGGGGTCACTGCGAACAGCGGCCCCTCGGGACGCAGGACGCGGTGGAACTCGGCGGCGTTGCGCGGGGCGAAGACATTGACGACGGCGTCGGCCGCCGCGTCCCGCACCGGGAGCGGCCGCCACAGGTCGGCGACGACGGCGCCGGCCCGTCGATGGGCCTTCGCCGCGCGCCGGGCGGCGTGTTTGGAGATGTCCACCGCGAGGCCGACGGCGCCGGGGGTCCGGTCGAGGACGCGGCTCAGGTAGTAGCCGGTGCCCGCCCCTGCGTCCAGCACGCAGCCCCGCCCGCTCAGGGCAGCGGCGACCCGCTGGGCGAGCCGGTCGACGACCGGTGCGAAGTGGCCGGCGGCGAGGAACGCGGCGCGGGCCCGCACCATCTCCGGGGTGTCCGCGGTCCCGGGACGGGCGTTGCCCGGGAGGAGGTTCGCATACCCCTGCCGCGCGATGTCGAAGGCGTGTCCGGACGGGCAGTGCAGCCGGCCTTCCGCCATCGCGAGGTCCGCTCCGCACACGGGGCACACCAGGTATGGCACGACATCGACGAGCATCCGTCCATCATCGTCCATGCACCGGGCGGATCGGGCGGCGCGGCGGCTTCTTTGCCATCGTGCCGCCGCGGATTCGGTCAAGTGTCCCCGTTCCGTCACCCGGCGAGCACCCCGCCTCGTCACCCGTTCCCATCGAGGGCGAGGACGGAACGGAACTCCCTGGCGCGTCCCGCCGTCCCATCGTCATGGTGGCGGGGATCGGACGCGTCAGGACTGCATGCGGTCGCGGACGTCGTCCATGTCGAGCCCGCGGACCTGTTCGATCACGTTCTCCAGGACGGGCTCGGGCAGTGCTCCGGGCTCCGCGAAGACGATCACGCCGTCGCGGATGGCCATGAGCGTGGGGATGGAGGCGATGCGGAACCGCTCGGACAGTTCGGGCTGGGCCTCGGTGTCGACCTTCCCGAAGACGATGTCGTCGTGCTTGCCCGACGACTTCTCGTACACGGGCGCGAACTGGCGGCAGGGCCCGCACCAGGACGCCCAGAAGTCGACCAGCACGATCCCGTCGCCCTGGGCCACCTCGTCGAAGTTGTCCGCGGTGAGGTTCACGGTCGCCATGTCGGTTTCTCCTCAGTCGGGGTATCAGGTCCGTAGAGCGGCGTACAGCCCCGGAGTATTCCCCGCCGGGAATCACAGAGCGGTAATTAGCGTTGTCCCCATAGGGAGATCGCACCGGAGAAGGGTCAGGATGGCTGCAACCCGTACTAAGGGCGACAGGGTCGACGTCACCGACAAGGACCTTGTCGGGGCGTACCTCGACCGGATCGGCCGAACCCCCCTGCTCGACGCGGAGGAGGAGGTCGATCTGGCGAAGGCGATCGAAGGAGGCCTGTACGCCGAACAGCTCCTCGAGGAGGGGAACGTGCCCGAGGGCGCGTCCCGCGAGGAGCTGGAGGAGCTGACCGCGGCGGGGCTGCACGCCAAGCAGCGCTTCGTCGAGGCCAATCTGCGCCTCGTGGTCTCGATCGCCCGCAAGTACCCGACCGACTCGTTGCCCCTCATCGACCTCATCCAGGAGGGGAACCTGGGACTGATGCGGGCGGTGGAGAAGTTCGACTACCGCCGCGGTTTCAAGTTCTCCACGTACGCGACGTGGTGGATCAGGCAGGCGATCGGGCGCGGGCTGAGTCACACGGCCCGCACGATCCGGCTGCCCGTCCACGTGGAGGAGGAGCTTTCCCGGCTGCGGCGCGCCGAGCGGCAGCTGGGCCGCGAGCTGGGCCGCGAACCGACCCGGGAGGAACTCGCCGGGGCCGTGGGGGCCGACGCCGAGCACGTGGACGAACTGCTGCGCTGGCGGCGGGATCCGGCGAGCCTGGACGCGACCGTCGACGATGCCGGCGAGACGCCGATGGGCGACCTGCTGGAGGACCCCGACGCCGTGACGCCCGAAGCGGAGATCCTCGCGCTGGACGACGTCGAGGGCCTCGGCCGGCTGCTGGACCGGCTGCCGGAGCGGGAGGCCGCGATCCTGCGGGCCCGTTTCGGGATGGACAGCGGCCAGCCGATGTCGTACGCGCAGATCGGCGCCCGCTACGGCCTGAGTCACAACCGGGTCCGGCAGATCACGGACCGGTCGCTGCGGCGCCTGCGGCAGCTGGCGAGCGAGACCGACCTGAGCGGACGCCGGGCTTTGGCGGGCGCGCAGCCCGCGGCGGACGGACCCGTCCGGGCCGGCGCCGGCAGCCGTGCCGCGTGAGCGGCGGCCGAGAACCCCCCGCGCGACGGTCCGATCACTTCACCGCCGGGCGGTCCCGCGAAGGGGCCGCCCGGTTCGTGTTGCGGGCTGCTCGGCGCCGTCCGTCTCGGGCTATGGCACCGCCGCGCCGGACCGTGCCATAGCCTTTAATCGTGAGTACTTCCACCGCCTCCGGGGATCTGGACGCATGGCGCACCCTCCCCGCTCTCCAGCAACCCGAATGGGACGATCCGGACGAGGTCCGGGCGGTCGCCGCCGAGCTCGCCGCACAGCCCCCGCTCGTCTTCGCCGGTGAGTGCGACCAGCTGAAGGACCGGCTCGCGGACGTGGCGCGCGGGGAGGCGTTCGTCCTGCAGGGCGGCGACTGCGCGGAGACGTTCGACGGGGCGAACGCCGACGCCGTCAAGAACAAGCTGAAGACCCTGCTGCAGATGGCGGTCGTGCTCACCTACGCCGCCAGCGTCCCGGTCGTGAAGATCGGCCGGATGGCGGGGCAGTACGCCAAGCCGCGGTCCAAGCCCGTCGAGGCGCGCGACGGCGTGGAGCTGCCCGCGTACCGGGGGGACGCCGTCAACGGGCTCGCGTTCGACGCCGAGTCGCGCCGCAACGATCCGCAGCGGCTGCTGAAGGCCTACCACTGCTCGGCGGTGACGCTGAACCTGTGCCGGGCGTTCACCAAGGGCGGGTACGCCGACCTTCGGCAGGTGCACACCTGGAACCGCGACTTCGTCCAGCAGAGCCCCGCGGGACGCAGTTACGAGCGGCTGGCGGGCGAGATCGACCGAGCGCTGACGTTCATGAAGGCGTGCGGGGTGAACCCCGACGAGTTCCACAGCGTGGAGTTCTACTCCAGCCACGAGGCGCTGCTGCTCGAGTACGAGCGGGCGCTGACCCGGATCGACAGCCTGAGCGGCCACCCCTACGACGTGTCTGCGCACTTCCTGTGGATCGGTGAGCGGACCCGGCAGCTGGACGGGGCGCACGTGGAGTTCTTGCGGCACATCAGCAACCCGATCGGGGTGAAGCTGGGGCCGACGACGACGGCCGACGACGCGCTGGCGCTGATCGACAGGCTGAACCCGGACGGCGAGCCGGGCCGGCTGACGTTCGTCACCCGGATGGGCGCGGGCAAGATCAGGGACGCGCTGCCGCCGCTGATCGAGAAGGTGCACCGGAGCGGCGCGCCGGTGGCGTGGGTGTGCGACCCGATGCACGGCAACACGTTCGAGGCGCCGAGCGGGCACAAGACGCGCCGGCTGGACGACGTCCTGGACGAGGTCGCGGGCTTCTTCGAGGTGCACCGGGCGCTCGGCACCCATCCCGGCGGGATCCACATCGAGTTCACCGGCGACGACGTCACCGAGTGCGTCGGCGGCGGGCACGGGCTGGTGGAGGAGGATCTGCACCAGCGGTACGAGACGGCCTGCGACCCGCGCCTGAACCGCGGGCAGTCGCTGGACCTGGCGTTCATGGTGGCGGAGTTGTACCGCAAGTCCGTCTGAGGACGAAGCGGGCGCGTGCCCGGCCGTTCCCCGGGAACGGCCGGGCATTGCCGTTGCGGACGGATGTGCGGACGGCGGACGCCCGGACCTCCGGGCTCGGGGCGCCGCCCGTCAGATGCTGACCTCGGCCCAGACGACCTTCCCGCCGGTGACCGGGTCGGCCCCCCAGGAGGTGGCGAAGCGGTCGACGATGAAGAGGCCCCGGTGCGACTCGTCCAGCGGGCCGGGGACGGTGAGGCGGGGCAGCTGGGCGGCGCGGTCGCGGACCTCGACGCGGACGCGGCCGGTGCCGCGCAGCAGGCGCAGCTCCAGCGCCGTCCCCGCGTGCCGGACGGCGTTGGCCACCAGCTCGGCCACGATCGCGGTCACGAGCTCCTCGCGTTCCATGAGGGCCCAGGTGCGCATCGTGCGGGCGGCGAGGCGGCGCGCGTACTCGACCGCCTCGGTCTGCGGCGCCGCGCGCAGCGTGGTCTCGGTCATCGGGTCGGTCACTCCGCCCGCTCGCCGTTCTGCATCGGGTCCCGCTCCGTCATGTCCCGAACTCCCGTGTGCCGGTCTGCGATGCGCCGTCCGCGGTGCACCGGTCAGCGTCCGCCGTCGGACGCCGTCTCCTCCGCCGCGTCCTCCATGAGGAACCGGTCGAGGCCGGTGGTGCGCAGCACGTTCTCGACCCGGCCGTAGGCGCCCGTGACGGTGAGCTTGGCGTTCTGCGCGCGCGTGCTTGTACGCGCGGACGAGAACGTTGAGGCCGGACGAGTCGCAGAAGTCGACCGCGGTGAGATCGACCACGACCGCCCGCTCGCCCGCGTCGACGAGCTCGGTCAGCCGAGAGCGCAGCTCGTCCGAGGAGTTCAGGTCGATGGAACCGCGCGCCGTGATCGTCGCGCGGCCGTCCTGTCGAGTCGTGTGCAAGGCAAGCCCCACGCCACCCCACCTTACCGATCGTTGGTCTCCATCATGACGCCCGCAGAACTATCAGGGCAACGTCGTCGTTCGACGGCTCGGGGCCGAAGTCGCGCACCGCACGCTGGATGCGGGCGGCGACGGCTCCCGCGCTGAGCCCCGTGCAGCCGGCCAGCAGCCGCTCGAGCCCGTTGCCGTCACCGAGCAGCCGTCCGCCGGAACGCCGTTCGGTGACGCCGTCGGTCACGCACAGCAGCACCTCCCCGCGACGGAGTTCGACCGTATCGGTAGTGAAGTCGACATCGTCGAACACCCCCAGCAACGGCTGCGCGGAGGCGGCTTCGCGCACGTCGCCGCGCGGGTCGAGGATCAGCGGCGGCGGGTGCCCGGCGCTGGACAGCCGGATGGTCACGCCGTCGCGGGCGCGGCGGGCGGTGATCTCGCCGTGCAGCAGGGTGAGCAGCCGCCCGCGCTCCCCCTCGCCGAGGATGAGGCGGTTGAGCCGGCCGAGCACGTCGGGGACGGACATCTCCTCGGCGGCGAGGATCCGCAGCGCGTGCCGGGCCAGACCGGTGACGGCGGCGGCCTCCGGTCCGGTGCCGCACACGTCGCCGATCGCGAACCGCCAGCGTCCGGGCGCGTTCTCCTCCAGCGCGGGGCCGCCGGTCCCGGGGCCGCTCTCGAAGACGTCGTAGAAGTCGCCGCCGACCTCGCTGCCCTCCCCCGCGGGCTCGTACACCACGGCGACCTCGAGGCCGGGGATCTCGGGGATCGCGGGCGGCAGGAGGCTGCGCTGCAACGCGCTGCTCATCGCGGTCTGGGCGGAGAACAGGCGCGCGTTGTCGACGGCGAGCGCCGCGCGGCGGCTGAGCTCCTCGGCGAGTTCGATGGCGCTGCGGGCGAAACGGTCCCCGGCGGGGCGGCCGATGACGATGGTGCCGGTGCGCCGCCCCCGGGCGATGAGCGGGAACGCGTAGACCTGGTCGGCGGCGGTGTCGCCGGCGGCGGCGCGGACGTCGGCGGGCGCGTCGGCGAAGCCGTGCCAGGGGCCGGGGGCGTCCGTGGCCGGGGCGGGCCCGGCCTGGTCGAGGAGGGCGCGCAGGCCGTCGGCGAGGTTCTCGTCGGCGTGCCAGACGTAGGCGAGCCGGGCGGGCTCGGCCTCGGCGTCGGTGTAGACGGCGCACCAGGTCGCGAGCCGGGGCACGACGAGCTGCGCGACGAGCGCCATCGTGCGTTCCTGGTCGAGGGTGCCGGCGAGCAGGTCGCTGGCTTCGGCGACGAAGCTGAGCCAGCCGCGCCAGGACCGTTCCAGTTCCCCGACCCTGGCCTTCTCCAGGGACAGCGACAGTTCCTCGGCGAGGCGGCCGGTCCGGACGGCGTCGCTCTCGGTGAAGCCGCCGGCGGACGAGGAGACGGCGACGAGCAGCCCGGTGAGGCGGCCCTGGGATTCCAGCGGCGCCGCCGTGACCGAGCGGGCCCGCAGGGCGACGGCGATCGGGTCGGCGGCGTCCGCGGCGACCCAGTGGGATCCGGCGCGGACGGCGGGGGCGAGCCCGGCGACCGACAGCTCGCCCAGGGGCAGCTCCGCGGCGGTGCCGCTGGAGGCGCCCATGATGAACCGCCCGTCGCGCTCGGTCAGCAGGATGGCGGAGCCCTCGGCACCGAGCATCTCCCGGACGGCGGCGACCCCGTCCTGCATGGACTCGACGGCCGCCGGGGAGCGCAGCAGGCGGGCGCCGTCCGCCGGCACCTCTCCGGCGCCCTCGCCGGCGACGCGCGCGTCCACGGCCCGCGCGGCGTCGGCCGCCGGGTCGGCCTCGGGGGCCTGCGCGGCGGCGCGTTCGCGCAGGCGCTCGCGCAGGGCTCCCGCACCGTTCTGGGACGGGGCGGGCCGGTCCGCGGTGATGCCGTCGGGCAGAACCGCGGTTTCGCCGGCCGTAGCGGCTCCGGCCGGCGCCGCGCTCCCGGCGTGCGCGCTCCCGGCGCGCTCGGGGCCGCGCTCCGTCTCGTGGCCGCCCGTGTCGTCCGTGTCGTCCGCGGCGCTCGTCCGCTCGTCCGCGTGCCCCTGCTCGGCCTCGGCCTCGGCGCCCGGACGCGGGAGGCGGAACCACACGCCCTTGGTGCGGCGGTCATAGGAGACGCCCCACGAGTCGGCGAGGGTGGCGATGGACGGGAGGCCTCGGCCGCTGGAGGCGGTGACGCCCGGCATCTCGATGCCGCGGGTGGGGTGCCGGTCGCGGACCTCGATCTCGACGTCGGCGCCCTCCAGCCGGCAAGTGACCTCGAAGGAGGTCCCGGCGTAGGCGATCGCGTTGGTGGCCAGCTCGCTGGTCGCCAGGATCGCGTCGTCGGAGATCTCGTCCATGCCCCAGTCGGCGAGCACCTTCCGGACGAAGCGGCGCGCGTCCGCAACGGCCGCCGCGGCGGACGGGAAGGTGGCCGACGCCGTCTGCCGATCCAACTGTCGTCCCTCGTTCGAAGCGTCCACTACCCCGGTCTGGTTATCGTGACAGACTGGCCGACCGCCCGGCCAGAAGAGCCGCGCGCCGGGGCCGCACCGCACCTCCGGGTCGGGGAGAACAGGGCCTCCGCCACAACAGGAACAGACCGTAACACGAAGACTACGTGCACGGATGCGGTGTCGTTACCGGCCATTGACCGGCAGAGTGTGATTCGGGCTCCGCGGCGCTCGGCAACGTAGAGTACAGATGCGGCCTGGAGGCCGCGGACAGCGGCCGGGAGACAAGGCCCGGATAAGGAAACCCAGTGGTGTCCGGTACCCGCCGAACGCGGGCCAGGAGGATGAACGACATGCCGCGTACCGCGTCTCGCGCCCGCCCCGGCGGGTCGCGCGACACAACGCCGCGTTACAGCGACGCCGACCTCGCTCCCCTGCTCAAGGCGCTGGTCGCCGTGCGCGACGGGAAGGCCAAGGCCGAACTGGACGTGCCCGGCGAGGGCGCCGTGGCAGCGGCCGGAGCGCTGCTGGAGGAGATCCGCCAGAACGGCGAGGAGCTGACCTCGGGGCTGGCCGGAGTGCGCCGGGAGATCGGCCGGGAGGGCCGGCTGGGCGGGCGGCTGTCGCAGGGGGCGCTGAAGGGGTCGTGGGCGGCGGGCGTGGAGGACGCCAACGCGATCATCGGCATGCTGACGGACCTGTCCACCGGGATGCACCGGGTGGTGGAGGCCGTCGCCGCCGGTGACCTGAGCCGGCGGGTCGAACTGCGCGTCGCCGGACGGCCGATGCGCGGCGAGCTGCTGCGCATGGCGCGCTCGGTGAACGGCATGGTCGAGCTGCTCGACCAGTTCACCTGGGAGGTCACGCAGTTCGCCCGGGAGGTCGGCACCGAGGGACGCCTCGGCGGGCAGGCCCCGTCGCGCGGCATGACCGGCCGGTGGCGGGACGTCACGGCGTCGGTGAACGCGATGGCGGGGCGACTGACGGCGCAGGTCCGCGACATCGCGGAGGTCACCACGGCGGTGGCCAAGGGCGATCTGACCCGCAAGGTCACGGTCGAGGCGACGGGCGAGCTGCAGGAGCTCAAGCTCACCGTGAACACGATGGTGGACCAGCTGTCGAGGTTCGCCGACGAGGTGACCCGCGTCGCCCGCGAGGTCGGCACGGAGGGCCAGCTGGGCGGCCAGGCGCGCGTCCAGGGCGTCAGCGGCGTCTGGAAGAACCTCACCGACAACGTCAACGCGATGGCGAACAACCTGACCTACCAGGTGCGCAACATCGCGCAGGTGACCACGGCCGTCGCCGAGGGCGACCTGGGCAAGAAGATCACCGTCGACGCCCAGGGCGAGATCCTGCAGCTGAAGCTGACGGTGAACCAGATGGTGGACACGCTGTCGGCGTTCGCGTCGGAGGTGACCCGCGTCGCCCGCGAGGTCGGCACCGAAGGACGCCTCGGCGGCCAGGCGCGGATGCCGGGCGTGAGCGGCGTCTGGAAGGACCTGACGAACAACGTCAACGGCATGGCGTCCAACCTGACGTTCCAGGTGCGCAACATCGCCCAGGTCACCACGGCCGTCGCCCAGGGCGACCTGGGCAAGAAGATCACCGTCGACGCCCAGGGCGAGATCCTGGAGCTGAAGGACACCGTCAACACGATGGTCGACACGCTGTCGGCCTTCGCCGACGAGGTGACCCGCGTCGCCCGCGAGGTCGGCACCGAAGGACGCCTCGGCGGCCAGGCGCGGGTCCCGGGCGTGAGCGGCGTCTGGAAGGACCTCACCGACAACGTCAACGGCATGGCGAACAACCTCACCATGCAGGTCCGCGGGATCGCCAAGGTGACGACGGCGGTGGCGCAGGGCGACCTGACCCGCCGGATCGAGGTCGACGCGCAGGGCGAGATCCTGCAGCTCAAGGACACGCTGAACACGATGGTCGACACGCTGTCGGCCTTCGCGGACGAGGTCAGCCGCGTCGCCCGCGAGGTCGGCACCGAGGGGCGCCTGGGCGGCCAGGCCATCGTGCCGGGCGCGGGCGGCATGTGGAAGGACCTCACCGACAACGTCAACGGGATGGCGTCGAACCTGACCTACCAGGTCCGCAACATCGCCCAGGTCGCGACGGCCGTGGCGCACGGCGACCTGCGGCGCCGCATCGACGTCGACGCGCAGGGCGAGATCCTCGAGCTGAAGACGACGCTGAACACGATGGTCGACACGCTGTCGTCGTTCGCGTCGGAGGTCACCCGCGTCGCCCGCGAGGTCGGCAGCGAGGGGCGCCTGGGCGGGCAGGCCGAGGTCGAGGGCGTCTCGGGCACCTGGAAGCGGCTGACCGAGAGCGTCAACGAGCTGGCCCGCAACCTGACCACGCAGGTCCGGGCGATCGGCGAGGTCGCGAGCGCGGTCGCCGAGGGCGACCTGACCCGCACCATCACCGTGGAGGCGCGCGGCGAGGTGGCCCTGCTGAGCGACAACGTCAACCTGATGGTGGCGACGCTGCGCGAGACGACGCGCGCGAACGACCAGCAGGACTGGCTGAAGTCCAACCTCGCGCGGATCGGCGGGATGATGCAGGGCCACCGGGACCTGCTGCAGGTCGCCGACCTGATCATCCGGGAGCTGACGCCGACGGCGAGCGCGCAGTACGGCGCGTTCTACCTCGCGGAACCCGCCGGCGAGGAGACCGAGCTGGCGCTGATCGCCGGGTACGGGACGCGGCGGCGAACGCAGCGGGGCTCGGTCCGGTTCGCGTTCGGGGAGGGGCTGGTCGGGCAGGCGGCGCAGGAGCGGCGGCCGCTGCTGATCTCCGAGGCGCCCGCCGACTACGTCAAGATCGGTTCCGGGCTGGGCGAGGCGTCGCCGGTCAACATCATCGTGCTGCCGATCGTGTTCGAGGGGACGGTGCTCGGCGCGATCGAGCTGGCCTCGTTCGGCCGGTTCACCGACGTCCACCTGGCGTTCTTCAGCCAGCTGATCGAGACGATCGGGGTGACGCTGAACACGATCAGCGCCAACACCCGGACCGAGGCGCTGCTGGCGGAGTCGCAGCGGCTGGCGGGCGAGCTGCAGGAGCGGTCGGACGAGCTGCAGCGGCAGCAGGCGGAGCTGCGGCACTCCAACACCGAGCTGGAGGAGAAGGCCGCGCTGCTGGCGCAGCAGAACCGCGCGATCGAGATCCAGAACTACCAGATCGAGCAGGCGAGGCGGACGCTGGAGGAGCGCGCCGAGCAGTTGGCGATCTCGTCGCGGTACAAGTCGGAGTTCCTGGCGAACATGTCGCACGAGCTGCGCACGCCGCTGAACAGCCTGCTGGTGCTGGCCAAGCTGCTGTCGGAGAACCAGGGCGGCAACCTGACCGACAAGCAGGTGGAGTTCTCCCAGACGATCTACGACTCGGGCACGGACCTGCTGACGCTGATCAACGACATCTTGGACCTGGCGAAGGTCGAGGCCGGGAAGATGGAGCTGCACCCACAGCGGCTGTCGGTGCCCGCGCTGGTCGACTACGTGGACGCGACGTTCCGTCCGCTGTCGCAGGACAAGGGCCTGCAGTTCGGTGTGGAGGTGGCCCCGGACGTCCCGGGGACACTGTTCACCGACGAGCAGCGGCTGCAGCAGGTGCTGCGGAACCTGCTGTCGAACGCGGTGAAGTTCACCGCCGAGGGCGAGGTCCGGCTGCTGATCGAGCGGGCCGGGGACATCGACTTCACGCTGCCCGCGCTGTGGAACACCCCGGACGTGATCGCGTTCCGGGTGATCGACACCGGGATCGGGGTGAGCGCCGACAAGCTGCAGGTGATCTTCGAGGCGTTCCAGCAGGCCGACGGGACGACCAGCCGCCGCTACGGCGGCACCGGCCTGGGCCTGTCGATCAGCCGGAACATCGCGCGGCTGCTCGGCGGGGAGATCCACGCCGAGAGCAAGCCCGGGCACGGCAGCGTGTTCACGCTGTACCTGCCCGCCCAGTACAGCGAGTCGGAGGGACGCCGCAGGGCGCCGCAGGACGACGCGGTGGCCGCGCCGGACGTCCCGGCGATCGCCCCGGTCGCGGACACGTCCGTGACGGCCGACGGCACCGCGGGCGTCTCCGAGCACCCGGCCCCCCCGCCCGAGGACGTGCGGCGGGGCGAGCCGCGCCCGGTGCGCGGCCGCCGCCCGGAGCCGGAGCCGTCCGTGAACGGGACGCTCGAGGAGCCGCCCGCCGACTTCCTGGACACCGTCCTGTCGGGCCGCAAGGTGCTGATCGTCGACGACGACGTCCGGAACGTGTTCGCGCTCACCAGCGTCCTCGAGGGCTACGGGATGGACGTCCTGTACGCCGAGGACGGGCAGGCGGGCATCGACCTGCTGCACCGCAACCCCGACGTCGCGCTGGTGCTGATGGACGTGATGATGCCGGGCCTGGACGGCTACGCCACCACGTCCGCGATCCGGCAGATGCCGCAGTTCGCCGAACTGCCGATCATCGTGATCACGGCGAAGGTGATGAAGGGCGACCGGGAGAAGAGCCTGGAGGCGGGCGCGTCGGACTACGTGCCGAAGCCCGTGGACGTGGACCATCTCCTTGACGTCATGAGGAACTGGCTGCAACCCTCCATCGTCCGCTGAGGAGAGGAGCGCCACGGGCAGTAGGGTCTGCCGTGGGCGGTCGTGTGTGGTCATCGGCCGGGACTGCGGGCCGACCGGATCGGAGAGAGGCGCGTGGACGACAAGGCGAAGATCCTGCTCGTGGACGACCGCGAGGAGAACCTCATCGCGCTGGAGGCCATCCTCAGCTCCCTCGATCAGGACCTGGTCCGGGCCCGGTCGGGCGAGGAGGCGCTCAAGGCGCTGCTCACCGACGAGTACGCGGTCATCCTGCTGGACGTCGTCATGCCGGGTATGGACGGGTTCGAGACGGCCCGCGACATCAAGCGGCGCAAGAAGACCCGTGACCTGCCGATCATCTTCCTCACCGCGGTCAACAGCGACCCCGACTACGCGTTCCGCGGGTACGCGGCGGGCGCGGTCGACTTCATCTCCAAGCCCTTCGACCCGTGGGTGCTGCGGGCCAAGGTGTCGGTGTTCGTCGAGCTGCACACCAAGAACAAGCAGCTCCGGGACCAGACGACCCTGCTGCGCGAGCAGTCCGCGCTGCTGCGGGAGCAGTCGACGCTGCTGGAGGCGCGCCCGGCGGAGGAGTCGGGCCCGGCGGCGCGGCGGGCGCTCGCCGGGCGGCTCGACGAGTTGCTGACGCCCGTCGAGGAGCAGGCCGAGCTGCTCGGCAAGCGGGTGCCGCCGGCGCTGCGCGCCGAGGTCGACGAGCTCGACCGGCGGCTGTCCGGGCTGCGCGACGCCCTCGCCGCCGAGGAGGCCCCCGTCGAAGGGGCCGCGGCGGGGGACGTCCCCGCCGGGGAGTCCTGAGCCGGCGGCCCCGGACGGCGCGTCCGTGCCGCCCCGCCGATTCTCATCCCACTCTCATCGGAAGCGCGTTCGTGCGCCGCAGAGACCTGGTATACCTGTTTGCGTCCAAGTCGCTACACAGCGTTACTGGAGGTAGGCATGAACGAACTTCCCGGCATCCTGATCATCGAGGCTCTCGCCGACGAGATCATCACCCTGGAGGGCTGGCGCCAGGAGCTCTTCGAGGGCGACCAGAACTGAGCCGGCACCAGGCGTGTCCGAGGGCTTCCCGCACCGGCGGGGAGCCCTCGGCCATGAGGGGGCGAGAATGAGCACAGCGGCGAAGCGGCCGGCGGCCCGCCGGGACGCGGTGGTGGACCGGCTGCACGGGCGCGAGGTGCCCGACCCGTACCGGTGGCTGGAGGACGCGGACGATCCGGGCTGCGCGGCGTGGCTGGACGAGCAGGCGGAGACTTTCGCCCGGCACACCGGCACCTGGACGGGACGGGACGCGTGGCGGGCGCGGCTGGCGGAGGCGGCGGGCGGAGGCGGCGCGGCCGTCCCGACGGCCTCCCCTCCGGTGTGGCGGCACGGCCGCCGCTTCTTCCTGCGGCGCACGCCGGACATGCAGTTGCCCGTGCTGATGACCGCCGGTCCGGACGGCCCGCCGCGCGTGCTGCTGGATCCGCTGGCCCTGGACGCGTCCGGGACGACGACGCTCGGGTACTGGCGGCCGTCGCCGGACGGCGGCCTGCTGGCGTACCAGGTGACGCGCCGGGGAGACGAGCGGCCGCTGCTGTGGGTGCTCGACGTGGCGGCCGGCGGGCTCATCGACGGGCCGCTGGAACCCGGCCGCCCCACCCCGGTGGCCTGGCTAGCCGGCGGCACGGCGTTCTGCTACATCGACACGCCCGGCCCCGGCCTCGAGGCGGGACGGCGGCTGCGGCTGCACCGCGTGGGCACCGACCCCGCCGCCGACCCGGTGCTGTTCCACACCGATCACCCTCAGCTGTCCGTCACGACCGCGCCGGACGGCCGCCGGCTCATGCTCAGCGCCGCGCCCGGCGCCACGTCCGGCAACCTGCTGTGGCTGGCCCGCGCGCCGGACGAACGGGCACCGGACCTGCGGCCCGAGCTCGTCCACGACGGCACCGCCGACGGCACGCGAGCGGTGCTGAAGTTCGCGCCGGACGGCCGCGTCCTCGCCGTCACCGACCGGGACGCGCCCTTCGGGCGGCTCTGCGCCGTCGATCCCGCGGATCCGCGCGCCGAAGGCTGGCGCACGGTGATCGCGGAGGAACCCGGCGTCGTCCTCGCCGACTGCGCAGCGCTCACCGACCCGGGCACGGGCGAGGCGCGGCTGCTGACCGTCCGCACCCGGCACGGGGCGAGCGAGCTGCGGCTGCACGCACCCGACGGAACGGCCTTGCGGGACGTCCCGGTGCCGGGGCACGGCACCGTCGCCCGGCTCACTGTGCCGCCCGACGGAGGTCCGCGCGCCTGGTTCGTCTACACCGACTACACGACCCCGCCCGCCGTCCATCGCGTCGACATCGATGAGGGGTCGTGCGTCCCCGAGGCGCCCCCCGTCCCGGAACCGCCCCCGGTCCCCGAGGCGCGCCCGGGCCCGGAGGCGCGCCCGATATCGCGGGGCGCCGCCGCGCGGGCGGGGGTCCGCGCGCGTCCGGATGTGCGGCGGCTGACCTACGCCTCGGCCGACGGGACGCGGGTACGGATGCATCTGATCGCGCCGCCCGGCGGCAGCGGCCCCCGTCCGCTCGTGCTGAGCGCCTACGGCGGGTTCGGCGCGTCCACCCCGCCCGCCTACTCGCCCGCCGTCGCCGCGTGGGTCGAGGCGGGAGGCGCGTACGCGGTCGCGAGCGTGCGCGGGGGCGGCGAGGAGGGCACCGGCTGGCACGCGGCGGGCCGCGGCCGCAACAAGCCCAACGCCGTCGACGACTTCACCGCCGCCGCCCGCGCACTGATCGACGGCGGGCACACCTCGCCCGACCGGCTCGCGATCCGGGGCGCCTCGCACAGCGGTCTCCTGGTCGCCGCGGCCGTCACCCGCCGTCCGGAGCTGTACGCGGCGGCGGTGATCTCGGACGCCGTCACCGACATGGTGCGGTACCACCGGTTCGGCGTCGGGCGCCTGTGGACCGAGGAGTTCGGCACCGCCGACGATCCCGAGCACTTCGCCGTCCTGCTCGGCTACTCCCCCTACCACCGCGTCCGGCCCGGCACCGGCTACCCGGCCGTGCTGCTCACCTGCCCCCGGCACGATCCGCGGGTCGACTCCATGCACACCCGCAAGATGACCGCGGCGCTGCAGCACGCGACGGCGTCATCGCGCCCGGTGCTGCTGCGCTGCGAGTCGGGCGTCGGGCACGGCGAGCGCTCCCTGTCGCGCTGGCTCGGGCTGCAGACCGACGTCCTCGCCTTCTGCGCCGCGCACACCGGCCTGCGTCTCCCCTAGGAAGGGGAGGCGCGGGCCGGGCGGAGCGGCGGGCGGGTCAGGATCCGGCGGCGAGCCTGGCGCGCGCGGCGGCGATCCGGGCCAGGGTCCGGTCGCGGCCGAGGATCTCCAGGGACTCGAACAGCGGCAGGCCGACGGTGCGGCCGGTGACGGCGACGCGGACGGGCGCCTGGGTCTTGCCGAGCTTGAGGCCGTGCTCCGTACCGATCCGCTCCAGCCGGTCCTTGAGCTCGTCGGCGTGCCACGGGGCGTCCAGGTACGCCCGCTCGGCGGCGGCGAGGATCTCGGCGGCGGGCTCCTTCATCGCCTTGTTCCAGGACTTCTCGTCGGACGGCGGCTCGTCCAGGAACGCGAAGTCGATCATCTCGACGATCTCCGACAGCAGCGCCACGCGGGTCTGCGCGAGCGGCGCGAGCTCGGCGAACACGGACACGTCCACGTCGAACGGGGCCTCCTGCAGGAACGGCAGGCACTCGGCGATGAACTTCTCCACCGGGAGAGCGCGGATGTACTCGCCGTTGAACGCGCGGAGCTTCTTCTCGTCGAAGAACGCCGGGGAGGTGTTGACGTCGTCGATGCGGAACTCGTCGACGACCACGTCCCACGGGACGATCTCGCGGTCGCCGGACGGCGCCCAGCCGAGCAGCATCAGGTAGTTGCGCATGGCCTCGGCGAGGTAGCCCTCGGCGCGGTAGTCCTCCAGCGCGACCTTGTCGCGCCGCTTGGACAGCTTCTGCCGCTTCTCGTTGACGATGACCGGGACGTGCGCCCACACGGGCGGCTCGCCGCCGAGCGCCTCCCAGAGCAGCTGCTGCTTGGGCGCGTTGGACAGGTGCTCCTCGCCGCGCACGACGTGGGTGATGCCCTGGCTCATGTCGTCGACGGCGTTGGCCAGCAGGAACGTCACCGAGCCGTCGGCGCGGGCGATGACGAAGTCCTCCAGGACCGCGTTGTCGAAGACGGGCTTGCCGCGCAGCAGGTCCACGACGGTGGTCTGGCCCTCGTCGGGGACGCGGAAGCGCAGGGCCCGGCCGGGGCCGGGCTCGAGGCCGCGGTCGCGGCAGAACCCGTCGTAGCCCTTGTGCTGGTCGCCGGTGCGGGCGATCACGGCGTCGCGGGCGCAGTCGCAGTAGTAGGCGCGGCCCGCGTCCCGCAGGGTGTGGGCGGCCTCGGCGTGCCGGTCGGCGTTCGCCGACTGGAAGTACGGTCCCTCGTACTGCTCGCCGTCCATCCCGAGCCAGGCCAGGGCGCGGATGATGCCCTCGGTCCACTCGGGGCTGTTGCGGGAGGCGTCGGTGTCCTCGATCCGCAGCACCAGCGTGCCGCCGGACTGCGCGGCCATCACCCAGTTGAACAGCGCGGAGCGCGCGCCGCCCACGTGGAACATGCCCGTCGGCGACGGCGCGAATCGTACCCGGATCGAAGACGTTGAAGACATGCCACCAGCGTAGAGCGCGCGGGCACCGGCTCGCGCCCGGACCCGCGCGGCCCGCGGCGGAATCGGGGCCGGCGGGTCAGGGTTTCCAGTGCGGGTCGCGTCCGGCGAGCCCGAGGAGGCGGTCCAGCAGCGGCGCCGACTCGGGGACGGGGACCTCGGGCCCGAACGCCCCGTACTCGCGCCCGACCTCCGCGGTCGGGACGAGCTGCTCCCAGGCGTCCTGGACGACCTCGGGCGGGAACCCCGGGTCGCGGCCGGTGGCGGCGGCGAGGTCCCAGCCGTGCACCACGAACTCGCCGTAGAGGATCCCGCCGATGACGGGGGCCGGCATGCCCTCCTTGTTGCCGGTCAGGCTGGTCCTGCCCTCCCAGGCGGCGGGGTCGTGCCACGCCTCGGCGGTCCGCCGCGCCTGTTCCTCGAAGCGCTCGGCCCAGCGCGGCTCGGCCGTGAAGTCGTGGTCCTCCCCCGGCCCGGTCGTCGGCTCCTTGCGGGCGGCGGTCTCGCCCCGCGACGTCCAGAGGATCAGATGGTTGACGAGGTCGCGCACCGTCCACTCGGGGTCGGGGGTGCGGTCCTCCAGCCGGGCCTCCGGTATCTCCAGGACGATCCGCGCCGCGGCCTCGGCGGCGGGGAGCATCCGGTTGCGGATGTCCATGAGCCTCCTTCGCTCATCCGTTCGAACACGGCCAACCTAGGGCGGGTACCGACGCGCCGTCTTGGAGAAACGCGCCACGGCGGCCCGGTTCCTGTGAGCACCCCTACCCGGCGGCACGCCGCGCATCCTGGCAGGATCGATTCATGGCCCCTCCCGCGTCCCCCCTCGACGACCTCGCGGCGTTCCGTGCGGTCGCGGCCGAACGGCTGGCCGCGTTCGCGCACACGACCGTCCCCGACGCCCCCGGCATGCGCCGCGCGGGCGTCGTGCTGTGCGCGCTCGAGCACGACGGCGTCCCCTCGGTGATCCTGATCAAGCGGGCCGACCGCGGCCGCAACCCCGGGCAGTGGGGCCTGCCCGGAGGCCGGATGGAGGACGGGGAGACGCCCGAGCGCGCGGCGCTGCGCGAGCTGCACGAGGAGGTCGGGCTGGCGGCGGGCGCGGCGGACGTCCTCGGGCGGCTGGACGACTTCCCGGCCGCGTCGGGGTTCGCCATCACCCCGGTCGTGGTGGCGCTGGAGCATCCCGGGCCGCTCGTCCCCGATGCGCGCGAGGTCCGGTCGGTGCACCACACGAGCCTGCGGCGGCTCGCGCACGACGACACCCCGCGCTGGGTGCCGCAGCCGGACGGGGGCAGCCTGCTGCAGATGTGGCTCGCCCCCGACTGGCGGGTGCACGCGCCGACCGGCGCGCTGCTGTGGCAGTTCCGCGAGGTGGTGCTGCTGGGGAGGCGGGCGCGGGTCGCCGACTTCGCGCAGCCCGACTGGACGCGTCACTGAGCCGGATTCAGGGGCGACCGCCGGGTCGGCCCGGACTCGGGGCGGACGGACGGGTCAGCGCGTCAGCGCGCGGAGCCAGTCTCCGGCCGCGCGCAGATGCTGGTCGGTGAGCCCGATCACGGGGTCGATCTCCACGAGCAGGTGCTCGGCGACGTCCTCGGCGGCGGCGATGCGCTGCGTCGCGTCCGGCTCGTCCTCGAACCAGACGAACGGGCGGCCCTCCGCCCAGGCCGCCACGTGCCGTGCCTTCCACGCCCCGAGCGTGACGCCCTCGTCCATGCCGGGGAACTGCGGGATCGGGACGAACGGCAGCGCGGGCAGCCCGATCCGCGGGGCGATCCACTCGTTGGCGTTGTCGCACCAGTAACTCGCCCAGGCGAGCTCGGCACCCGTCGACTCGGCGAGCTCCAGCAGTGCCGGCCCGTGCCCGGCGTTAAGCCACAGTTTGAAGGTGACCCCGTTCGGTGAGCACCTGTGCCGCCGGTACCTGCGGCTCGGCCTCTCGAACGGATTCAGCACCCCGTCGACGTCCAGGAGAATCACCGGCGACCCCATACCTGGACCGTAAGCGATCAGAGCGCGGAAGGGGAGGGGTATTTCCGGGTCCGGCCGCCGTAGGGTTGATCCTGCCGGGCGGGAACGCCCGGACGTCACCCCGACGCCGTCCCCCCGCACTAGCCCGAGGAGCCCACGCGATGCCCCAGGAACTCACGCTGATGGCGGTGCACGCGCACCCCGACGACGAGGTGCTGGGCACCGGCGGCGTGCTGGCCCGCTACGCCGCCGAGGGCATCCGGACGGTGCTGGTGACCTGCACGAACGGGGAGCAGGGTGACGACGCGGGCGGCCGCAAGCCCGGCGATCCGGGGCACGACGCGGACGGCGTCGCGCGGCGCCGCCTCGCCGAGCTGGCCGAGTCGGCCGGGCATCTGGCCATCGGCCATGTGGAGCTGCTCGGCCACCGCGACTCCGGGATGGTCGGGTGGTCGGGCAACGACGATCCGGCGGCGTTCGCGAACGTCCCGCTGGAGGACGCCGTCGCACCGCTCGTCGCGCTGATGGAGAAGTACCGGCCGCAGGTGGTCGTCACCTACGACGAGGACGGCGGCTACGGGCATCCCGACCACATCATGGCGCACCGGATCGCGGTGGCCGCCGCCGAGCGCTGCGGGGTGCCCGACAAGCTGTACTACACCGCGATCCCCCGGTCGGGCGTCCGCCGGATGATCGAGGGCGCCCGGGAGCTGGGCATCGACCTCGGGTTCGAGCCGCCGGACGACTTCGGCACCCCCGACGAGCTCGTCACGACCACGGTCGACGTGCTGGCGCACGCCGAGCGGAAGTTCAAGGCGCTGGAGGCGCACGCGAGCCAGGGCGAGAACATCTTCATCCTGAAGATGCCGGAGGACGTGCGGCCGTTCGTCCTGGGACAGGAGTCGTTCGTCCGCCGGTTCAGCCGCGTCCCGGTGCCGGAGGACCTGGAGGACGACCTGTTCGCCGGGCTCAGGTGAGCGCGGGCGCGCCCTGCCGGTAGGTCTCGCCGCGCGCGGCCTGCGCGCGGTAGTGGTCGAGGACGTCCTGGCGCAGCAGGTACCCGAATCCCGAGCGTTCGAGCCGCAGCGCCAGGTTCGCCTCCGTGACGCCCATCGCGGCGGCCGCGTCGCGCAGCCGCCAGTGGTGCTCCGCGAGCCGGGTGAGCAGGTGGCCGCGGCGGATCTGCCCGTCCGACAGCCGGAACGTCTTGAGGTAGGCGACGCGGGCGTCCGCGTCGACGATGGCCTCGCCGATGTGGTTCTCCCGCTTCGGCTCGAACGACGGCAGGAACCGGGTCAGGTGGAAGCCGTGCAGCCGCTGGACGTGCCGGTAGGTCCCGCGCTCGTCGAAGATCCACGCGGCCATGACGTCGTCGTGGAACCGCGCCCACGCCTCGCGGCCGAGGGCGGCCGCGGCCCGTAGGTCGGCGAGCGAGCCGATCCCGGTGTCGTCGATCCCGGCCGACAGGTCGCCCGCGGGCGCGCCGAGCAGCCCGTAGACGTAGATCTGCTCGCCGAACATGTCCTCGACGAGGGACGCGTGCAGCGCGCGGTAGTCGTCCGGGTGCGGCACGACGAACGCGCTCGCGAGGGCGTCCGCCACGTAGACGAGCACCCCGCACTGGCCGGGGTGGATCTCGAAGATCCGCAGCGCGTCCTCCAGCCCGCGCACCCGCCGGCCGAGGTAGGCGTCCTCGGCGCGCGGCGACAGCCCCTGGTTCACCGCCCTGCGCGACCATTCCTCCCAGGCGATCTCGGGGCCGCCGAAGTGCAGTGCGAGGTAGCCCTCGACGGCGAGGTGCAGCGGCAGGAACCGGAGCCGGTCCTTGCCCGCCTTGCGCGCCATGTGCCGGGTCGTGCGGATCGGCATCCGGGCGGGCGCGGGGGCCGTGTCGCGCTCCAGCAGGCGGGCTCCGTAGGACGCCGCAGGAAGCCGGTCGTCGCCCTCCCACGTCGCCACGAACGCGTGCGGGATGTAGGACGTGTAGGTCGTGCCGTCGCCGACGTCGACGACGGACACCGGCTCGTCGTACGCCACGCGGTGCAGCCGCAGGCCGGGGACGGGCTCGGTGCGGACGAGCGGCACGAGGCGGATCGAGTTCCACGTCTGCGAGGGCCGGGTCTCCAGGCCGTCCAGGCCGAACGTCATGCGTCCTCCCCCAGGAAGCGGGCGGTCCGTTCGTCGAGGTGCGCCTGCAGCTTGGGCAGGCCGACGCGTCCCTCGGCGAACCGGGCCAGCTCGACGAGCGTCGGCAGGTCCTCGGCGTCGCGGATCCCGGCCGTCGGGACGGTCGGAGCCAGCCGGCGGACGTCGAAGTCCTCGGCGTCGTACACCGGGTTGAGGTGCGTGATCTGGACGCGCTGCGCGCCGCCGTACCGGTACCCGGGGTCCAGGCGCGTCCGCCAGATCCGCAGGACGTCGGCGGCGAGGCCGGGCGGTGCGTTGTCCCAGCCGTCGGACACGATGATCAGCCGCTCGGGGCCGGTCTCCAGCGCGTCGATGATCCGCTCGCCCAGCGGTGTCGGCCCGGACGGGTACAGCAGCAGCTCGTCGGTGCGGCCCGACGTCCACAGCGGCGTGTACTCCTTCGCGAGGGACTCCAGCAGGTAGGAGGCGGCGAGGGCCACCGCCAGCGGGCGGCGCCGCTTCTGCCCGGACCCCGACGCGGAGTGGCTGTCGTCGAGGACGGCCGCCACCCTGCCCCACGAGCCGCGCGCGGCGCCCGCGACCCGCCGCGCGGACGTGCGCAGCGCCTCGGTCAGCTCCGCGCGCCGCGCCGCGCGGTCGTCCAGCGGCAGCGACAGCACGTACGTCGCGAGCCGGGTCAGCGGCATCGCGCGCAGGTCAGCCCCGACGCCGGCGCTCTCTTGCAGGCGGAGCCGTTCGAGCCGCGTCATCCTCGACTCGACGCGCTCCAGGAACACCTCGCGGGGCACCCCGTGCTTCGCCGCGAACCCCTCCGCGACCGTGTAGGGCAGTTCGTAGAGCGCGTCCCGTTCGAAGTGCGCCCGCCGCCAGGTCTCGAAGATCGGCGTGTCGAACCTCTTGACGCCGCGCGGCGCGAACAGGAACGCGCCGAGCTCCCCGCCGGCGGTGCCGCCGGGCCGCACGTGCGCGTGCCGCATCGCGCTCTTGACGGCGTTGCGGTACTTCACCGCGTCGAACGCCGGGTCGGGCCGCGCGGCCAGCCAGTCCCGCATGATCGCGCGGGTGCGCCGGTTGTTGGCGCCGCGGCGGCGCAGCTCCCGGAACAGCCGGTAGACGCGCTGCGGCGGCAGCAGCTCGAGCCGCCGCGCGATCAGCCGCCCCTCCCGGCGCCGCCGCGCGGCATCCACCTCGCCGGCCCGCAGCAGCAGGTTCCGGACGATCATCGCGGCGTTGTGGTCGTTGACGTCCAGCGCGAGCGAGGCCGCGTACAGGTCCCGGTAGTTCTCCAGGATGTACGCGTGCAGGAAGCCGAGGCTGAGCCGCTGGTCGCCGTCGTCGTGGTGGAACTCGCGCTGCCCGGTCGAGGTGATCGCCGCGTTGACGAACATCAGGGCGTCCTCGCAGGCGATCAGGTCCGCGAACGTCTCGGTCATGGCGTCCCGCTCCGGCCGGGGGTGAAAGGGGGCGCCGGCCGGGGAGTGGGGGGCGCGAGCGGCGAATCATCGCTGTAAAGGCGGGTTCCGGAAGTCGCACCTGGAGTCCCGCGGCCGGCACCCGAAACGGTAGCACCGGGCGATCATCGCGTCCTTCTCATTTTCCCCGGTGGACGCGGTCCGCGGCCCGCGGAGCCGCCCGATCTCGGCCGCGCTCTCCGCCGGCCCGGCGTCCGCCCGCCCGCCGGCCCGGCGTCCGCCCGGCCGGCGGGCGGAGGCCGGACGGTCCGGCACGGCGGGCCCGGTTCCCGGCGGCCAGCCCCCGATCGTCCGGTCTTCCGCCGCTCCCCCGCCCGGTCAGGGCCGGTAGGTGCCGAAGTACCACTCGTTGCCGTCCAGGTCGCGGGCCGCGTAGTCGCGGGAGCCGTAGTCCTGGTCGGTGAGCTCGCGGAAGATCTCGGCACCGGCCGCCCGGGCACGATCGTGGTGGGCGTCCGGGTCGGTCACGACGACGTAGTTGGCGGCCTTCCCGGGGTTGGCGTCGCCGAGCATGAAGACGCCGTTGCCGTGCCGCATCTCGGTGTGGACGATGTTGCCCTCGTCGTCCCGGTGCACCGCCTGGACCTCGAACCCGAACGCCTGCTCCAGCCACTCCAGCGCCTTCTCGACGTCGCTGTAGCCGACGATCGGGCTGATCGCGCCGTTCTTCTCGTTCGCCATGTCGTCCTCCCTGGTCGTCGTGGGTACGTGCCCAGTCTGCGACCACGGATCCGGGCCGTCTTGGACGAATGTCACCACGGGCCGAGCCGTCACCCGCGGGCCGCGTCGCGTTCGGCCGCGAGGCGGCGGGTCTCGGGCGAGACGGGGGCGCCGAGGATCGCGGCGACGACGTCGATCAGGTAGCTGGTGAACAGCCGGTCGTCGGTGCGGGGGCCGGAGCGGGCGCGGCGCGCCACCTCGATGGCGGCGTACCGGACGGCGGTGAACCGCCGGTGCAGGCGCGCGGCGTCCTCCTCCAGCAGGGGCTCGACGAGCGCTCGCCAGCGGCACAGGCTGTCGGCCGGATCGTCGAGGACGGCGACCGGGACGATCGGGTTCGGCCGGTTGATCACGTCCGCCCAGATCTGCAGGAACGCCCGGCCGGACGGGTCGGCGAGGCGCGCCGTCAGCGGGCGGACGAGCGCGGCGGCGAGGGCCCGCACGTCCCCGCCGCCCGCGCCGCCCGGACCGTCCCGGCCGTCCGGCCCGGTAGCGGCGGCCGCCTCGCACGCGTCCAGCAGGGCGTGCCGGCGCGCCTCCACCTCGGGGGCGTGCCGCGCGAAGACGGCACGGACCATCCCCGCGCGGTCGCCGAAGTGGTACTGGACGGCGGTGGCGTTGCGGGCGCCCGCCTCCTGCACGATCTCGCGGAGGCTGACGGCGTCCACGCCGCGTTCGGCGTAGAGCCGCTCGGCGGCGTCCAGCAGCCGCTCCCGAGTGTCGTTCATCCGGCGCCGTCCCTCACTCGTTCCTCACTCCTCGCCGATCGCCAGCTCCAGCGCCTCGGCGAAGCGTTCGCGGGCCGCCTCCCGCCGGGTCGGCACGTGCTCGGACGGCCAGAGCCCCTCGACGGGCTCGACGTCGCGCAGCAGCTGCCGGGCCAGGGTGATCTTGTGGACCTCGGTGGGCCCGTCCGCGATCGCCATCGCCTGCGCACCCATCATCATGGACGCGAACGGCATCTCGTTCGACACGCCGAGAGCGCCGTGCAGGTGCATCGCCCGCTGCACCACGTCGTGGTAGACCTTCGGCATCGCGGCCTTGACGGCGGCGATGTCCTTGCGGACCTTCCTGTAGTCGCGGTGCTTGTCGATCAGCCACGCGGTGCGCAGCACGAGCAGCCGGAACTGCTCGATCTCGATCCAGCTGTCGGCGATCTTCTCGCGCGTCATCTGCATCTTCGCCAGCGGCCCGAAGCGGGTCTGCCGGGACACCGAGCGCTCGAGCATCATGTCGAACGCCTTGCGGACCTGCGCGATCGTCCGCATGGCGTGGTGGATGCGGCCGCCGCCGAGCCGGGTCTGGGCGATGGCGAACGCGCCGCCCTCGTCTCCGAGGAGGTTCTCGGCCGGGACGCGGACGTCCTCGTAGCGCAGGTAGCCGTGCGACCCCTCGCGCTCCCCGCCGACGCCGACGTTGCGGACGGTGACCAGGCCGGGCGCGTCGCCGGGGACGATGAACATCGACATGCCCTCGTACGCGCTGACGTCGGGGTTCGTGACCGCCATGACGATCAGGAACTCGGCGTGGCGGGCGTTGGAGCTGAACCACTTCTCGCCGTTGATGACCCAGCCGTCCCCGTCGCGGACGGCGCGCGTGGTGAACAGCGTCGGGTCGGCGCCGCCGTGCGGCTCGGTCATCGAGTACGACGAGGAGATCTCGCCGTCCAGCAGGGGCCGCAGGTAGCGCTCCTTCTGGGTGGGCGTGCCGAAGTGGGCGATGATCTCGGCGTTGCCGGAGTCGGGGGCCTGGCAGCCGAACACCGACGGCGCCCACCGCGAGCGGCCGAGGATCTCGTTGAGCAGCGCCAGCTTCACCTGTCCGTACCCCTGCCCGCCGAGCTCGGGGCCGAGGTGGCAGGCCCACAGGCCCTTCTCCCGCACCTGTTCCTGAAGGGGCCGCACGAGCTTCGCGTAGCGCGGGTCGGCCTTGTCGTACGGGCTGCCGAGGACGAGGTCGAGCGGTTCGACCTCGTCCCGCACGAAGGCGTCGGCCCAGTCGAGAAGTTCCTGGTAGGCGGGGTCGGTCTCGAAGTCCCATGCCATGGCGCGTCTCCTGCCGTCGGTGGCTGGCGTCCCGGCCGATAATGCATCCATTTGAATGAGTAATGCAAGTGCATGACTGTTACTCTCCGGTACTACGTCGTGCCGAAGGGACCCCGCCGTGCAGCAGCCTGAGCAGATCGACCGCGCGCTCCTCGACTTCCGGGTGCTCGCCGCATGGATGGACGCCCGGGGCCTGCCCGGAGGACCGTTCGAGGAGGTCGCGCCGCTGACCGGCGGGACGCAGAACATGCTGGTCCGGTTCCGGCGGGGCGGGCGGGAGTACGTGCTGCGGCGCGGCCCCGCGCACCTGCGGGCCCGCACCAACGACGTCCTGCGCCGGGAGGCCCGCGTGCTGGGGGCCCTGGACGGCACGGACGTGCCCGCGCCGCGCCTGGTCGCCGCCTGCCCGGACGAGTCGGTGATGAACGGCGCCGTCTTCTACCTGATGACCCCGGTCGACGGGTTCAACGCCTCGGTGACGCTCCCGGACCTGCACGCGAACGACGCGTCCGTCCGGCACGAGATGGGGCTGAACGCGGCGCGGGCGCTCGCGGCACTGGGCGCGGTCGACCACGAGGCCGTGGGGCTCGGCGACTTCGGCAAGCCGGCGGGGTTCCTCGAACGGCAGGTCGGCCGGTGGACGTCCGAACTCGACTCCTACGGCGCCCTCGACGGCTACCCGGGCCCCGACATCCCCGGGCTGGACGACGTCGCGCGCTGGCTCGAGGAGCGGCGCCCGAAGGAGTGGCGGCCGGGGATCATGCACGGCGACTACCACCTGGCCAACCTGATGTACTCACCCACCGGCCCGGAGGTCGCCGCGATCGTCGACTGGGAGATGTGCACGATCGGCGATCCGCTGCTGGACCTCGGGTGGCTGCTGGCCACCTGGCCCGACCGCGACGACGAGAGCGCCGCGCTCGCCGGGCCGCTGGGCGCCGCGGGCGGCCTGCCCACCGCGGACGAACTCGTCGGCGCCTACGCGGACCGCGCGGACGCCGTCGCGGGGCGCGACCTGTCGTCCATCACCTGGTACGCGGTCCTGGCGTGCTTCAAGCTCGGCATCGTCCTGGAGGGGACGCACGCCCGCGCCTGCGCGGGCAAGGCGCCCCGCGAGACCGGCGACCTGCTGCACTCGATCACTCTCGGGCTCTTCCGCCGCGCGCACGCCTTCATCGCGTCCTGACACCGGTCGCCGCCCGGCCGCGCCGGAACGCTCCCGGTTCTCCCCCTCGTCCCGCCGTGCGATGATCGGCGGCGGAGGTGCCACGATGAGGATCCGCCGGGGCGGCCCGGAGAGCGCGCCCGCGATGCTGGCGATGCTGGACGGCGCGGTGGCGTGGCTCGTCCGGGAGGGACGGGCCGGGCAGTGGGGCACCGAGCCCTGGTCGCTCGACCCGCGGCGGGTCGAGCGGATCGACGGCATCGCCCGGGAGGACGGGATCTGGGCCGCCGAGGTCGACGGCCGCCCGGCCGGGTTCATGGCGGCCGGGCCGGCGCCGCCGCACTACGTCGAGCCGGTCGACGAACCCGAGCTGTACATCACGCTGCTCGTCACCGACCGCGCGTTCGCGGGGCACGGTGTCGGCGCGGCTCTGATCGGCGAGGCGCGGCGGGAGGCGGCCGCGCGCGGCGCGGGACTGCTCCGCGTCGACTGCTACGGAGGCGGCGACGGACGCCTCGTCGAGTACTACCGGCGCAACGGCTTCGAGCCGGTGGCGGAATTCACGGTCGGCGACTGGCCGGGGCGGCTGCTCGCGCAGCGGGTCACGCCGCCCGGCGGGCGATGATTCGCGGCGGGGCCCATGCCTCACGGCGGCGCGACGACCCGCGCCCGCGCGACGACTTGCGGTGCGGCGTCCGCCGACGCAGTCTGGAAGTGACCGGTGGGGCCGGGCAGTCGGTGACGCCCTTACGCCGCACGGACGGCGATCGAGCCGCTCGCCCGTCCCGCCGGTCGGCACGTTCCGGCGGCCCGCACCTTCCGGCGGCCTGCACGTCGGATTCCCGCCAGCGCCGCCGCGCGCCGGGGGGCAGGCTCGCGGGCATGAACCCTCACGCACGCGCGTTCCGGTTCGGCGTCGTGGGCGGGTCGATCCGCTCGGGCGCCGAACTCGCCGCCACCGCACACCGCGCGGAGGAACTCGGCTACTCGACCCTGACCCTGCGCGACCACTTCGTGCCCGAGCCGTTCGGCGACCAGCTCGCGCCGATGGTGGCGCTCGCGTCGGCGGCGGCCGGCACGCGCACGCTCCGGCTCGGCACGATGGTGCTCGCCAATGACCACCGGCACCCGGTGACGGTGGCCAAGGAGGCCGCCACCCTCGACCACCTGTCGGGCGGCCGGTTCGAGCTGGGCGTCGGCGCGGGATGGCTGCGGGCCGAGTACGACGCCGCCGGGATCCCGTTCGACCCGGCGGGGATCCGGGTGGGGCGGCTGGAGGAGTCGCTGCGGATCCTGCGCAGCCTCCTGTCCGGGGAGCGGACCGTGTTCGCGGGCGAGCACTACCGGATCGACGGGCTGACCGTGTTCCCGCGCCCGGAGCGGCGCCCGCCGCTGGTCGTCGGCGCCGGGAGCCCCCGGATGCTCGGCATCGCCGGGCGGTACGCCGACACCGTCGGCGTCCTGCCCCGGGCGCTCCCCGAAGGGGCCATCTCGGACGAGATCACCGAGCGGCTCCCGGACACGATCGCCCGCAAGGTCGACCGCGTCCGGGACGCCGCGGACGGCCGGGACGTCGAGCTGAGCATGATGGTCACGCCCGCGTTCGGCGCGGACCCGCGCGCGACCGCCGCTCGGGTCGCGGTGCTGCGCGGGTGGGGCACGGCCGCGGCCGGGCTCGTCCCGGACATGCCGTCCCAGTTCGTCGGGCCGCCCGAGCACATCGCCGAGCAGATGATCGCACGCCGGGAACGCTACGGGTTCACCTACTACCAGGTGCCCGACTCCGCCATGGAGCGGTTCGCCGAGGTCGTCGCGCTGCTCGCGGACTGAACGGGCGCGGGCGAACCGCTCAGCGGGGAGCGTAGACGGCGTCGTGGAAGGCGATCTCCGCCTCCAGCATCCCGGCGAACCAGCCGGCGAGCCGGTCGCCCGGGACCTCGGCGGGAACCGCGTCGACCTCCCGGGCGAGCGCCGCGACGCCCCGCCGGAACGCGTCGCCGGCGTGCATCGCGACCCAGTCGGCGATCGGCCCGGACGGGACGCGGCCCTCCCGGTGCGCGCGCCCGCACCAGGCGAGGTACAGGCTCTCGGCGGCGAACATCACCGTCACCACGGCCGCGTGCCCGCCCTCCCGGGCCGCCGCCAGCGCGAACTCCGACAGGACCGCCCCGCGCGCCGCCGCACCCGGACGCGCCGGGACGGGCCAGGCCGCGCGGGCGGCGCGGAAGTAGTCGGCCTGCTCGGTGGTCAGCGCGTGGACCGCCGACGCGTTCCGCTCGATCGCCGCGGCGTCCGGGGCGTCCCAGATCGCCAGGCCGTGCAGGCGCGCGGCGGTGGCGACGAAGGACGCCTCGATCTCGAGGTAGTCGGCGAAGTCCTGCTCGCCGATCGCGCCGGTGCGGACGTCCTCGGCGAACCGCATGCCCGCCGCGCGCTCCAGCGGCTCCGCGCACGCGTCCAGGAGCGCCTCCGCGCGGCCCGCCGGGCGGCTCACGCGGCGAGCCACTCGACGAGGCCGCCGAACACCTTCGCGTAGCCGTCCCACTCCTCGCAGAACGGCCGCGGCGCCCAGTGGGGCGAGCAGTCGGAGGTGAACACCGCCGAGCGGCCGGAGCCGTACGCGGCGACGGCGACGAGCGGGTCGCCGTTGAGCGTGGCCAGGACCTCGGCGTTCTCCCGCGCCTCGACCCGGTTGTAGCCGAGCAGCACGGGCCAGTCGCCCTCGACGCCGCCGAGCGCGGGATGGCCGGTCCCCGGCACGGTGGCGCTCGCCCCCGCGGGCAGCTCCACCCGGTCGTCCTCGGGCAGCAGCTCGACGGGGAGCGCCTCGTGCAGGACCGTGTTGCGGAACGCGCCCTTGGCCTCGAACCCGGTGAACGACAGGTAGCCGCCGACCATCAGCAGGCCGCCGCCGTCCCGGGTCCAGTCGCGCAGCGCGGCGAGCCGGTCCCGTCCCGGCACGGCCCGCTCGAAGACCTCGGGTGCGAGCTGCAGGGAGTTCGCGCCGATGTCCGAGAGGACCACGACGTCGTAGGCGGCGAGGGCGTCCGCGTCCCCGGGGAACTCGGCCGGTACCAGATGGGCGGGCATGTGCTCCACCGTGTGGCCCCGGCCCTCCAGCGCGCGGCGCAGCGGCTCGACGCCGGTGACGTAGGAGGTCGTGGTGAACGAGTCCACCCCCTTGATGTGGGTGGACTGGGTGACCCAGCTCTCTCCGGCGATCAGGACGCGGCTCACTGTTGATCCTCTCTTTCGTGCGGTGTCGGTCTTGGGGGGCGGCCGGTCAGGCCGCGGCGGCCTCGAACAGCCGCGCGGGGTTGTCCCGCAGGAGGCTCTCCGCCACGTCGCGGGGCACGCCGAGATCGGCCAGCCGCCGAACGAACAGGGTCGGCACGTAGCGGAACCCGTTGCCTCCGTAGGCGGTCAGCATGCTCTTGAGGAACACGTCGTGGCTGAGCAGCAGCCGCCCGCCGTACCCGTGCACGATCAGCCACGTGATCGCGTGGGCCGTCTCGTGCGGGGCGGGCGACTGGCCCTCGCCCGGGTAGCGGAACGGCATGCCGATCATGTCGAACTCCAGCCAGACTCCGCGGTCCGCGACGGCGCGCTGGTAGCCGGGGTCGTCGTGGGACGGGTCCATGTGGCACAGCACCACCGCGCCGGGCGGCACGCCGTACTCGTCCAGGACGATGTCGAGGACCTCGTGCGCGCGGCGCTGCCAGCCGGGCAGGTGCACGTACAGGGGGACGCCGGTCTCGCGCTGGGCGCGGGCCGCGGCCCGCAGCGCCAGGTGCTCGGCGGGCGTGAAGTCCGGCGACACGCCGATCTCGCCGATCACGCCCGGCCGGACGCCCGTGCCGTCGGCGCCGCCCGTGAACTCGGCGACCAGCTCGGCGGCGAGATCGCGCTCGCCGGTCCCCGCCAGGTGCGGCGGGTGGTACGGCTCCAGGTACCAGCCCGAGCCCATCACGATCCGCAGGCCGCTGCGTTCGGCGAGCGAGCGCAGGGCGCGCGGGTCGCGGCCGAGGCCGCCGGGGGTGACGTCCACGACCGTCCCGCCGCCCGCGTCCGCGAACGCGCGCAGGTCGGCGAGCATCGCGGCGTCGTCGTCCAGCGTGCAGTGGTCCAGGCAGGCGTAGGGCTGCTCGCGCAGCAGCCAGGCCAGCTCCGGGGTCGTGCGGGCGTCGCGCAGGGACGCCAGGTCCGGATCGTCCGGGTCCGCCGGGGCTCCGACCGCCTTGCGGACGTCGTTGCGCAGGTGCTCGTGGGTGAGGGTGAGGCCCAGGTCCGCGCTCGAGGCCGGACCGGTCGCCGTCGCCACCTCGACGGCCGTCCCCGTCGTCACGCGGGCTCCGTCGGGCCGCCCGCGCCGCGGCGCCGTCCCATCAGGTGCGCGCCCAGTTCGGCGATGCCGTGGCCGCGCAGGTTGAGCCAGATCGCGGCGAGCAGGACCAGGCCGGTGACGATCGGCGTGAGGAAGGGGCTCACGCCCAGCAGCGTCAGCCCGTTCGCGATCACCCCGGTGATCACGGCGCCGATGACGGTGCCGGTCATCGTGCCGCGGCCGCCGAACAGGTCGGTGCCGCCGAGCACCACCGCCGCGATCACGGTCAGCTCGAACGCCTGCGCGGAGTTGGCCGAGCCGGAGCCGAGCCTGGCGGCGGTGAGCAGGCCCGCGATGCCCGCGGCGAGGCCGGTCAGCATCAGCGCGATCATCTTGATGCGGTTCGTGTTCACCCCGGCGCGGCGGACGGACTCCTCCTGCGAGCCGATCCCGTTGACGTAACCGCCGAACCGCGTCTTGGCCAGCAGCACCGCGCCGATCACGACGGTGCCGAGCGCGATCCACGCCAGCGCGGAGAAGCCGAGGAACTCCGCGCGGCCGATCTTGGCGACGTAGAGCCGGGCGTCGATCGGGACCGAGAAGCCCTCGGTCCACAGCTGCGCCAGCCCGCGGATCACCGACATGGTGGCGAGCGTCACGATGAACGGCGGGATCCGGTGGTAGGCGGCGAGGTAGCCGTTCACCGCGCCCCAGAACAGTCCCGCCAGCAGCGCCGCGACGATCACGAGCGAGGAGTCCCAGCCCGCCCGGAGCATCTCGGCGGTGAGGACGGCGACGAACGCGACGGTCGAGCCCACCGACAGGTCGATCTGCCCCGTGGTGATCACGAACGTCATCGCCACCGCGACGATCAGCGTGATCGCGACCTGGGTGGCCAGGTTCGACATGTTGTCGAAGGTGAGGAAGTTGTCGGAGGCGATGCCGAAGACCGCGAACAGCGCGACGGTCACCCCGGCCATCGCCAGGGTCGCCTTGTTGGCGCGGTCCCACAGGCCGGGCGTGTCGGCGCGGACGGTGGGCGCGGGCGGGGCCTGCACGCTCATGTCAGGCCACCTCCTCGGTGGAGTCGGGCCCGGTGACGGCGCCGGAACGGGTGATCAGGGCGACGAGCCGCTCGATGTCGAGCGCGGACACCGGCTCGTCGTCCACGCTGCGGCCCTCGTACATGACGGTGATGCGGTCGCAGACCTCGAACAGGTCCTGCAGCCGGTGGGTGATCAGGATGACGCCGACGCCCTGCGCGGCGACGTCCTTGATCATCGCGAGCACCTGGCGGACCTCGGCGACCGCGAGCGCCGCGGTCGGCTCGTCCAGGATCAGCACGCGCGGCTTGAACGACACCGCGCGGGCGATCGCCACGGCCTGCCGCTGCCCGCCGGACAGGTGCCCGATCTCCTGGTACGTCGACTTGACGCGGACGTGCAGGTCCGACAGCGTCTCCGCGGCCCGGCGGTGCATGGTGCGGCGGTCGACGAACGGCCCCTTGCGAGGTTCGCGGCCGAGGAACAGGTTGCTCGCGACGTCGAGCGTGTCGCACAGCGCGAGGTCCTGGTAGACGATCCCGATGCGCTCGCGGCGCGCGTCCGCGGGGCTGCCGAACCGCACCTCGCGGCCGTCGATCGCGATCGTCCCGGCGTCGTGCTGCAGGGCACCGGCCAGGACCTTCATCAGGGTGGACTTTCCGGCGCCGTTGTCGCCGACGAGGCCGAGGACCTCGCCCGGCGCCAGCGTGAGGTCGACGCCGCGCAGCGACTTCACCGCGCCGAACGACTTGGTGATGCCGCGCAGTGAGACCAGGGGTGCTTCGGCCATCACTTCTCCAGGTAGTACAGGTAGTCCTTGACGTTGGCGGGCGTCACGATCTGGGTCGGGACGGGCACGTCCGCGGGGGCGGACCGGCCGCAGGCCAGGTCGATCGCCGCGTTCATCGAGGCGTAGCCGAACTCGAAGGTGTTCTGCTGGACGACTCCGGTGATCCACCCGTCCCTGAGCCCGTCCACGGCCTGCTGCGACAGGTCCCAGCCGACGACCTCGATGTCCTCGGTGCGCTCCTGGCTGCGGACGGCCGCGGCGAGGCCGATCAGCGCGGGCTCGCCCGTCGCGTAGGCGTAGGGCAGGTCGGGGTTGCCGGTGAGCAGGTTCTCGGCGGCGGTCTGGGCCTGCTCCTGGATGTTGCGGCCGTCCACCACCGTCTCGACCTTCATGCCGCCTGCGGCGACCGCGTCGGTGAAGCCCTTCTGCCGCTCGTTCTGGACGGTGCTGTTCAGCGCGCCGACCACGCCGATCTCGCCCTTCCCGCCGGACATCTCCAGCAGTGCCTCGGCGATCTGCTTCCCGCCCTCGGCGTTGGCGGTGCCGACCTGCGTGGCGACGGCCGGGTCGTCGACGGTGGCGTCCACCGCGACGACCGGGATCCCGGCGGCCTTCGCACGGCGGATCGCGGGCTTGATGCCCTCGGTGTCGACCGCGTCCACGATGATCGCGTCGTAGTCGTCGGCGACCATGTTGTCGATCGCGTTCGCCTGCTTGGTTGAGTCGTCGTCGCCGTTGACGACCTGCATGCTCGCCCCGGCCCTGTCGGCCACCGTCTTCGCACCGGTGTTGATCTGGTTGAAGAAGAGCGCCTGCAGGTTGATCGGGACGACGCCGATCTTGGGCGGCCGGCCGTCCACCTCGCACGTTTCGGCGAACCGCTCGGGCGGCGGCGGCCCCTTCTCCGTGGCCTTCTTCTCGGCGGCGATCTCGCGCCTGGCCTGGACGTCGCAACCGACCGTCGCCGTCAGCAGCAGGCAGATCGCGACCACGGCCCCCACGGTGTGTCGCATCAGGTCTCCTCTCGATGGGATCGGACGGGCGCCGCGGGGGCGTCCGGAGCCGGTGTGCGGGACTCGTGGGTGCGGGACTCCTGGGTGCCGGAGCCGTTCCCGGCGTGCAGGCGTGCCAGGACGGACGCGCGGTGCGGCAGGCCGTCGCGCGCGCCCGGTCTGGTGCACGACAGTCCGGCCGCGACGGCGGCGACGCGGGCGGCGTCGGGCGGCGCGGAGCCCCGGTCGAGTTCCGCGCAGTAGACGCCGGCGAAGCAGTCCCCGGCGCCGGTGGCGTCCACGGCCGTCACCTCGATGGCCGCCCCGGCGTGCCGCGCACCGTCCGGGGCGAACAGCGTCCAGCCGCGCGCACCGTCGGTGACCACCAGGTTTACCCGATGGCGGGCGGCCTCGGCGGCCAGCGCACGGTCGGCGTCGGCGGCGCCCGTCCCGCCCGCGAGCAGTTCGGTCGCCTGCGCACGGCCGACGATGGCGTGGTCGGCGGCGGCGAGCGCGGCCCGCATCGCGCCGGGCCCGTCGCAGCCGTCGAGGTCGACGACGAGCCGCGGCCGGCCGCGCCCGCCGAGCACGTCCGCAGCCTCGGGGAACCGGTATCCGTCCAGGTAGAGCCAGGCGTCGTCGTCCCGTGCCGCGGCCGCCGCAGCCGCGACGTGCTCGCGCGTCACCCGGTCGTCCTGGCTGATGATGGAACGTTCCCCGTCCGGGGTGAGCAGCACGACGGCCGTGGTGAGGACGCCGGACCTGGACGTCCGGCGGGTATCGACGCCGTCTCCGGCGAGGGCGGCGAGGAACGCTGCGCTCGCCGGATCCGGGCCGACGACCCCGGCGAACCGGGCGTCGGCCCCCATCCGGGCTGCCGCCACCGCCGCGTTCGCCGCCATCCCGCCCTCGCCGCGCCGGACGCGGGTGGCCTGCACGCGCGCGGCCGGGCCGGGCAGCACGGGGACCTCGACCGTCAGGTCGACGTTGGCGTACCCGCAGAAGACGATCATGGCAGTTCCGCTCCGGCCTTCGCCGCCGCGGCGGTCAGCTCGCGGACCTTCGCCGCGTCGACCCGCCCCCACCAGCGGCCGTTGTCCTTCACCGAGGACGCGACGATGACGCCGTCGCAGGCGGGCAGCAGCTCCCCGATGTTGCCGGCGGTGATGCCCGATCCGATCACGACGGGCAGGGTGGTGTGCGCCTTGATGCCCCGCACCTCGTCGAGCGCCGCGGCGTCGCCCGTCCGCGAGCCGGTGGCGATCAGCACGTCGGCGCCGAAGAACTCCGCGTCCTCGGTCTGCTCGGCGAGGGTCCGGTCGGCGACGATCGCGTGCGCGCCGTGCTTGACGTGCACGTCGGCGAAGACCTTCACCGGCCCGGCGCCGATCCGGCTGCGGTAGCGGGCTGCGTGCGCCGCCTGCCCCTCGATGATCCCCTCGTTGGCGACGTAGGCGTTGGCCCACTGGTTGACGCGGACGAACCCGCCGCCGCCCGACCAGGCTGAGGCGATCGAGCACTCGGCCGCGTTGGACAGCACGCTGACGCCCGTCCGGCCGCCGGTGGCGTGCCGGACCCGGTCGGTCACGACGGCCATCGCCGCCGCCGTCTCGTAGCCGTGCTCGCCGGGCTTGAGGAACGGGATGTCCCAGTGGTTCTCGACGATGAGCCCGTGGCAGCCGCCGTCCAGGTAGGCCCGCGCCTCCTCGATCGCGAACGCGCAGATCTCGTCCAGCGGGACGCCCTCGTAGTGCGGGCTGCCGGGCAGCGGTGGCAGGTGCACGACGCCGATGACGACCTTGCGGGTCCCGAACAGCTCCTCGATCGCGTTCGGCCCGGGCGGGAAGACGCCAAGCGCCCGCTCGTTCCCCGTCGCCGCCGTCATCGCGCCTCCTATGTAATCGATTGCAGTGAACGTGAGAGGAACCGTAGGTATCGAATCCCTAGGCCGTCAAGGGGTATAGTTCGCCGAAACATAGCTTTAACCTGCGAGGCACGCGTGTCGGCGGCGACTGGAGGAGTAATCGATTGCAGCGGGTGACGATCGCGCAGGTCGCCGAGCGCGCGGGGGTGTCCACCGCCACGGTGTCGCGCGTCCTGTCCGGGCGGGGGCCGGTCTCCGCCGCGGTGCAGCGCAAGGTCAGGACGGCCGCCGACGAGCTCGGCTACCAGGTCAACTCGATCGCGCGCGCCCTGCGCAACAGCCGCACCGACACCGTCGGGATGGTCGTGCCGAGCATCTCCAACCCGTTCTTCACCTCGCTGGTGGAGAACGTCGAGCACGCCCTCGGCCGGGAGGGCAAGGAACTGCTGCTCTGCGACGCCCGCTCCGACCCCGAGGTCGAGGCGCGGCGGCTCGCGACGCTCGTCGCCCGCAACGTCGACGGCATCATCGTGAGCCCGAGCCACGGCACGCTGAGCGGCGCCGCCGTGCAGGAGACCGCCGACCGGCTGCCGCTGGTGCAGCTCGACCGGTTCGTGGGCGGCACCAGCACCGACTGGGTGGGCGTGGACGACGTCGCCGCGATGCGCCAGGTCATGGACCACCTGCACGCGGGCGGGGCGCGGTCGGCCGCGTTCGTCGGCTCGCTGCTGACCAACTCCTCCACCGAGCAGCGCTTCGAGGGGTTCCGCCGCCGCGCGGGCGACCTGGGCATCGCCGTGGCGCCCGAGCAGGTCCTGCTCGGCGACTACAGCGTCGAGTGGGGCGAGACCGCCGTCGCACGGTTGCTCGACGGGGGCGTCCCGCCGGACGCGATCGTGTGCGCCGACGACCTGATCGCCCTCGGCGTCACCCGCGCCTGCCGCGCGCACGGCGTGGACGTCCCGGGCCGCGTCCAGGTGACCGGCTACGACAACATCGAGTTCGCGCGGCTGGGCGAGCCCGCGCTGACGACCGTGGACCAGCCCCGCGAGCGGATCGCGGCCGAGGCCGTCCGGCTGCTGGCCGCGGCGGCCGCGGCCGGCGCCGGCCGGGAGGTGCGCGGGCCGTCCGCGCACATCGCGCTGGTGCCGAGCCTGGTCGTCCGCGACAGCACCCGCGCGGACGCCTGAGCGGAGGGAACCGGCAATGGACACGACGGACCGGACGATCGACGCGCTGGACCTGGCGCGGCGGCTGGTGCGGATCGACACCAGGGGCGGCGCGGAGCGCGCCGCCGCCGACCTGGTGGCGGACGTGCTCGACGGCGCGGGCTTCGAGGTCGCGGTCACCGAGCCGGAGGCGGGGCGCGCGAACGTCGTCGCCCGCCGCGGGCCCGCCGTGCCGCGCGTGCCGGTCACCTTCACGGGACACCTGGACACCGTCCCCGCCGACCCGTCCGGCTGGTCGTTCGACCCGCTGGGCGGCGAGGTGCGCGACGGCCGGCTGCTCGGGCGCGGCAGCAGCGACATGAAGGCGGGCGTGGCGTGCCAGGTCGCGGCCGCCGCCGGGGCCGCGCCCGGCCGTCCGCTGCAGCTGGTGTTCACGTTCGGCGAGGAGACCGGCTGCGACGGGGCCGCGCGGCTGGACGCGGCGTCGCTCGTCCCGTCGGACCTGCTGGTCGTGGCGGAGCCGACCGCGAACCGGACGGTCCTCGGGCACAAGGGCACGTTGTGGCTGCGGGCGACCGCGCGCGGGGTGTCCGCGCACGGCTCGCGCCCCGAGCTCGGCCGCAACGCGCTCGCCGCGCTCGCGGGCGCCGCGACGCGGGTGCACGGGTACCGCGAGTGGCCGGTGAGCCCGACGCACGGGCCGGTGACGGTGAACGTCGGCACCTTCCGGGCGGGCGTGCAGCCGAACCTGGTGCCCGACCGCGCCGAGATGCGGCTGGACGTCCGCACCGTCCCGGGATTCGGGTCGGACGAGGCCGTCGCGGCGATCGCGGAGCTGTGCGGCCCGGACGTCGGGCTCGAACGGCTCGTCGACCTGCCCGGCGTCGCCACGGACCCCGCCGCGCCGGGCGTCGCACGGGTCCTGGAACTGCTCGCGCCGGGCGCGTCCGCGCGGGAACCGGAGTACGCGACGTACTTCACGGACGCGTCGGTGCTGACGGCGATGCTCGGCGATCCGGCCGTGGTGGTCTACGGCCCCGGCGACCCCGAACAGGCCCACGTGACCGACGAGTCGTGCTCGGTGCGCGGGATCGACGAGGCGGGCGCGGCGTTCCGCCGGCTGCTCGGCGGTTCGTGATCGGTATTTCCGGGATCCGTTGTCGCGGGGTCCGCATTCCGTTCTTCCGCGTCCCGGTATTGGACGGATCATGAAATGCCGGAAGGCCCCGGCGATCCGGAGATCGCCGGGGCCTTCCCGTTCGCGCGCCGGTGCGGACGCGCGAGGCCGGTATCAGGCGTTGAAGGGCTGCGGCTCGCCGCGCTCGCCCGCGCCGTCGCCCCACTCGAGGACCTCCCACTTGAGGCCCTCGAGGTGGCCCTGGCCGGTGCCGGTGTCGTAGTCGCTCTCGGGCTCCCCGCCGTCCAGCAGGTACCGGAAGGTGTAGGTGTCGAGGTCCAGCATGATCCCCCGGTGCGAGGGCTCGCCGGGTCCGCGGTCGCCGACGAAGCCGGTGACGCTGCGGCCGTTGTAGCTGACCTTGACCTTGGTCATCATCGGCCAGCTCGGGCTGGCGAACATGCCCTTCTGCATGGGCTCGCCGCTCGCCGGGGCGCCGGTGTCGCCGCGGATGCCGGAACCGTCGTCCCAGAAGTAGGACGCCTTGGTCTCGCCGCTGAGCAGGACCTTGTCCTTCTTCTCGTCCTTGGCGGCGTCGGGCTTCTTCGCCGCCTCGCCGCCACCGGATCCGGCGGGCTTCTCGGCCTCGGGCTTCTCGGCCTCGGGCTTCGCCGAGCCCCCGCCCGCCGCCGGGGCCTTGTGCTCCTGCGCGGAGGTGACCTGCTTGGACAGGAGCATCTGCTCGTCGGGAGCGCCATCGTCGCTGGCGGCCGCCACACCGGCCACGAGCATCCCGGCCAGTGCGGTGCCGGTGATGCCGGTCAGGACGACGTTGATCGCTCGCTTCTGCATGTGATTCCTTCGTTCGGCCGACAGGACCGCCGTTCCGCGCCGGAGCACAGGGGCGTCCGGGCAGGAGGGAACGGCTATCGAGACTCGGGACTCGAGATGCACCGCCGCGTAGCGGACCCGCATGCCCGGACCCGCGGGCATGGCGGGCCGCGCCCGCGCCGGACACCGGGCGCCCGTTCGCGGGCGCGCGTCGACGCGGGTGGAATGAAGCGGGAGAATTGCCGACCGGGGGCGCTCGGGCCCGCCCGGCCGCGGTCGGCTGCATGGATGCGACCGCGATTCGGCAGAGTGGTCCCCGCCTGGCGGGCGGGAGCGACGGCTCTGGGACAGCCCAGGTCAGAGGTTCTTTGACCAGGACCTGACGACGAGCATATACGCCATTACCGACATTTCGCCAAATCCTGGGATATTTTACCTTTCAGAAGGTAGATCGTTTATCGGGAAGTGCGCCGGAACGCCTTTCACGGCGGCGGTCCCGGGCACCCTCCCGGTTGTGACACGATCTCCTTCATGAACCACGCCGACCTCCGGACGGTCGACGACGATCTTCTTCCCCCCGCGGACTGGGCGCCGCGCCGCCGGCTCGAGCCGGGCACCCGCGCCGCCCTCGGCTTCACCGCGCTCGCCGCGGCGCTGCTGCTCGCCCGTGCCCTGGCCGCCCCGCACATCGACGCCCGCGCGCTGGACGCCTGGGCGACGATCTTCGTGGCGATCTGCGTGCAGGCGCTGCCGTTCCTGGTCTTCGGGGTGATCCTCTCGGCCGCGATCACCGCCTTCGTCCCGCCGTCCTTCTGGCGCCGGGCGCTGCCCCGCCGTCCGGGTGCCGCCGTCCCGGTCGCCGGCGCGCTCGGCACCGTCCTGCCGGGCTGCGAGTGCGCCTCGGTTCCGGTCGCGGGCGGCCTGATGGCCCGCGGCGTGGCGCCCGCCGCCGCGCTGACCTTCCTGCTCGCCGCGCCCGCCGTGAACCCGGTGGTGATCGTCGCCACCGCCGTCGCGTTCCCCGGCTCGCCCGAGATGGTGGCCGCCCGCTTCGTCGCGTCCCTGCTCGTCGCCGTGCTGGTGGGCTGGACGTGGACGCTGTTCGGCAAGGGCGAGTGGATCCGCGTCCCGTCCCGTCCGGACGCGGCCTCCGGCGGCCGCCTGGACGCCTTCCGGCAGGCGATGCGGCACGACATCATGCACGCGGGCGGCTTCCTGGTCGTCGGCGGGATCGCCGCCGCCACGATCAACGTGCTGGTGCCGCCGTCCTGGGTCGACCGCGTCGCCGACGTGCCGTGGCTCGCGATCCTGGTGCTGGCGCTGCTGGCCGTGCTGATGTCGATCTGCTCGGAGGCGGACGCGTTCGTCGCGGCCAGCCTCACGCAGTTCTCCCCCACGGCGAAGCTGGTGTTCCTCGTCGTCGGACCGATGGTCGACCTCAAGCTCATCGCCCTGCAGACCGGCTTCTTCGGGCGGCGCTTCGCCGTCCGGTTCGTCCCCCTGACCCTCGTCCTGGCCATCGGGGTGGCCACGCTCGTCGGAGGTGTGCTGCTGTGACGCGTTCCACCCAGAACTTCCTGCTGATCACGATCGGCGCGGCCGTGTTGTGGATCACGTTCGGCAGCGGCGAGTACGTGAACTACGTCAAGCCGGGGTTCCGCTACCTGCTGGCGCCCGCCGGCCTGGCGCTCATCCTGCTGGGGGCCGCCGGGCTGCGCCGGGAGTGGCGGGCCGACGCCCCGCGGGACGCGGGAGACCCGTGCGCGGCCCCCGGCGTCGCCGCGGACGCCGCCGCCGGGCACGACGAGGCGCACGGGCACGGCCACGACCACTCCCGGGGCCCCCGGGTGGCGTGGCTGCTGTGCCTTCCCGTCCTGATCATCTTCGCGATCGCGCCGCCCGCGCTCGGCTCCTTCACCGCGAGCCGCGACACCGGGCGTCCCGCGCCCCCGCCCGCACCCCCCGAAGAGGGCTACGGCCCGCTGCCGCGCACGGGCGGGCCGATCGCGATGACCATGGGCGAGTACATCGGGCGCTCGTTCCTCGAGCAGACGGGCCGCGCGGCCACGCTTCGGGACGTCCCCGTCCGCCTCACGGGATTCGTCACACCGCTCGACGGGGTCGGCTGGCAGGTCACCCGGCTGAACATGGCGTGCTGCGCGGGCGACGCCATGCCCTTCTCGGTCATCGTCCACGACCGGCCCCAGCCCCCGGAGGGCGCTTGGGTCCAGGTCGTCGGAACGTGGATGCCGCCGGAAGGCAAGGCCCAGACGGGCGTTCACGACCTGCGCGGCATTTCGGTCGAACGCGTCTCCCAGCCGGAGAACCCCTACGAGTAGGGACCGACGCGGCGCGGAGTCAGTGCGTCGGGTAGACCGACGGCACGAGCGGAGTCGGGCCGGTCCCGCCGACCGTCATGTGCCCGCCGGTGTCCTGGCCGTAGGGCGCCTGCGCGTAGGGGGCCTGCGCGTAGGGGGCCTCCGCGTACGGGGCCTCCGCGTAGGGCGCCTGCGCGTAGGCCGCCTCGGCGAACGCGGGCTGACCGTAGGGCGCACCCGCGCCGAGGCCGAAGCCGGGGTCCCCGAACGGGGCGCCGGCGGACGGCGCGGCGTTCTGCACGGGCGGCGCGCCCTGCGGGGGCACCGGCGGCGGGACGTGCGAGCCGTCGGCCCGCCGCGGTTCGACCGGCTGCTCCCCCGCGGGCGCCGCGCGACGCTCGGCCAGGACGGCCATCAGCGCGCGGGCCGTGTCCGCGTCCATCCGCAGCAGGACGCTGGGCGTCCCGCCCTGGTCGACGAAGGGGGACACCGACGGGTCGGCCGGCAGCTGGGGCAGCGCGGCCCGCATCTCCTCGCGGAGATCCTGGGCCAGCCGCAGCGCCTGTCGGTCACTGTCGCTCAAGTGTGCGGTCATCGCGATCTCCGGCGAGTTCACGTGCGGGGGGTCCGGGGCAATCCTGCTAGCAATGGCGTGCATGTGCAAGAGCCGATGCACGTGCATTTTACGGTATATCAGCCCGTAACCTTCGCGCCCGCCGCTCGTTCCCGATCACGCCGACCTCCGCTCCCCGACCTCCTGCAGCACTCTGACCAGCGATGATCCGGCCGGTCGCCGGTGCGCGCGGCGCGATCCCGAGCGGCGCCGGGGGCCGTCCCGGACCGGAGCCTCGGCGGCGGGCGTCGCGCGTCCTGGCCGGTCCGGGAGGTCGTGCGCGCATCGCCCGGACGAGCGAGGACGGCACCGCCGGGCTCGCGGGCTCTCGCGTCACGACGGCACCTTGAGACTTATCTCACTCGCCCCGAGAACGGGGCTCACGGGGCCGCCCCATCCCTCCTCGCGACCGGGGAGGCTCGGCACCGCCACGAGCGCGAGGACGCACACGACGGCGGCGACCACCCGCTACCCGGCGGACCAGACCGCCGGTAAGGCGTCGATCACCTTGGCCCGGGCGGCCGCGCCCCCGCCCGCGGCCTCCACGGCGCCCGGCGCCGCGCCCACCGAGCGCGCCGGCGCGCGTCCCCGCCGGACGGCGGCCCGGCCGCTCGTGGAAGGTCTCGGGCTCGCGTGGGCGCCGTTCCCGTTGGAACTGCCGCCGCTCGTCCTGTCGCCGACGTGGCACGTCCGCCACGACGCCGGTCCGCCCGCCGCCGACGCGTGGCTGCGCGGGTGCGTCCGGACGGCGGGCCGCAACATCGCCGCCGACGACGACGGCCGGGAGTAAAGTCGGCGCCGTGAACCAGACCCTCGACATCCGGGCGCTCAACCGGGCCACCCTGGCACGGCAGCTGCTCCTGGCGCGGGAACGGGCGACCGTCACCGAAGCCGTGGGCCGGCTGCTCTGCATGCAGGCGCAGGAGCCCAAACCGCCCTTCCTCGGGCTGTGGAGCCGCCTGGAGGGCTTCGAGGCGTCCGATCTCCGCGCGGCGCTGCACGACCGCTCGCTCGTCCGGGCGACGACGATGCGCGCCACGCTCCACCTCATGACCGCGGCGGACTACGGCGCCTTCCGCGAGACGCTCCAGCCGGTGCTGGACGCCGCCATGCGCGTGCTCGGCGACCGCGCCGAGGGCCTCGACGCCGGCGCGACGGCCGACGTGGCACGCGCGCTGCTCCGCGAGCGTCCGCGAACGTTCAACGAGACGCGCGCGCTCCTGAAGGAGGAGTTCCCGGACGTCGACGAACGCGCGCTCGGCTACGCCGTCCGGATGTGCGTCCCGCTGGTCATGGTGCCCACCGGCGACAGGTGGGCCTTCCCGCGCGCCTCCGAGTTCGCGCTCGCCGACTCCTGGCTCGGGTTCGCACCCGCCGCCGAACCCGCCGTCGACGCGCTGATGCTGCGCTACCTGGCGGCCTACGGCCCCGCCTCGGCGGCCGACGCGCAGACCTGGTCGGGCCTGGCGGCGCTCGGCGAGGTGTTCGACCGGTTGCGGCCACGGCTGCGCGTCCTCACCGACGACGCGGGCCGCGAGCTGTTCGATCTCCCCGACGCACCGCGTCCGGACGGGGACGTCCCGGCGCCCGCGCGCTTCCTGCCCGAGTTCGACGCGCTCGTCCTCGCGCACGCCGACCGGCGGAGGATCATCGCCGACGCCCACCGCCCTTCGCTCACCACGAAGAACCTGCGCGTCCGCGCCGTGTTCCTGTGGGACGGGTTCGCGCGGGGCGTATGGGAGACCGACTACAAGCGTCGCGTGGCCACCCTGCGGCTGCGGCCGTTCGAGCCGCTGCCGCGCGCGGCGGAGGCGGCACTGACCGCCGAGGGCGAGGCGCTGCTGCGCTTCCTCGAACCGGCGGCGAAGGAGACCGCCGTCACGGTGGAATGACGCTATGGGGGCGGTCGACTCCGAATGGTGATCGATCTGATACCTGTACTGATTGAAAGATCCACCATTTCGGCGCAAGCTGTCTCCGACGTCTGGAATGTCCCGCCCGTTCCTTCCGCCACACCGCCGACAGGACGCGACCATGTTCGAGATCTGGGAGACGAACGAGCCCGCCCGGCTCATCAGCGACGCGGGGACCCTGGAGGTGGCGCTGGAGAAGGTCGACACCATGTGCCGGCTCCGGCACGACCAGGCCGTCGCGCACATCGGTGACACCCGCGAGCACTACCACTTCGAGATCCGGGACAACGCCGGCAAGGCCCTCGCCCGGCTGAGCTACGCCCCCGACACGTCCCGCTCCTACCAGAGCGTCGTGATCGAAGAGATGCGGGACCCGCACCCGGCCACCGACCGCTGACCGCTCCGCGGCGTCCCGCCGCGGCCGCCGCCGGACCGTGGCAGTATGCCTCCTGTTCCTCGGAAGACCTCACGAGACGGGAGTGCCGGGTGCGCGAGGCGTGGCGACCGCCACGGCACGGCGGGACCGCGCCGGATCCGGCGGAGGCCGGAGAGCTGACCGCCGCCGCCCTGGCCGCGCTGTCGCACGGCGACGCCGGCGCCTTCCGGGCACGCACGTCCGTCCTCGCCCGCGCGGGCGGCCCCGAATGGACGCGCGCCGTCGACCGCTGCCTGGCCGAGCGGCTGCACCGGGCCGTCGGCACCGCCTGGGAGCGCGGTTGGCAGCCCGCCGACGTCGTCCGCTACACGGCCCGCAGGCGGACCGCCCGGCACGCGCGGCTCGCGACGGACGCCGTCGCGGCCGAGATGCGCGCCTACTCCGCCGCCACCGTGGACGACCGCTGGCAGGAGCAGCTCGCCGGACTCGGCGCCCGGATCTGGTGGGGTGACGACGCGGGCTACGCGGACGCCTGGTGCGCGCGCGAGGACGTCGGCCGGACGACCTTCGTGGCCTGCACCGCCGAGCTCGTCCATCTCCTGGAGGGACTGCCCCGGCTCGCGCGGCTCGGGCCGCCGCCCGGGACCGCGCCGGGCAAGGTCCCGCGGCACCGCCCACGCGACGTCGACCAGCGGATGCTCGGCAGGGTTCGGGCCCTCCTCGCGAAGGCGGAGTCGACGGAGTTCCCCGAAGAGGCCGAGGCGCTCAGCGCGCGCGCTCAGGAACTCATCGCCCGCCACAGCATCGACCGCGCGCTGCTGGACGCGGACTCGGAGGACGCGGGCGGGCCCGCGGGGTGCCGCATCCCCGTGGACAGTCCGTACGACGCCCCCAAGGCCGTCCTGCTCACGGTCGTGGCGGACGCCAATCACTGCAGGGCCGTCTGGCACCGCGAACTCGGGTTCTCCACGGTCCTGGGCTTTCCCGCCGATCTCGCGGCGGTCGAGATGCTGTTCACGTCCCTGCTGGTGCAGGCGACGTCGGCGATGGTGCACGCGGGTCCGCGGCGGGACTCGGGCGGACGCTCACGGACGCGGTCGTTCCGGCACGCCTTCCTCAACGCCTACGCGGCGCGGATCGGCGAACGGCTGCGGGACGCGGCCGGCGCGGTCGCGGAACGGGCCGCCGCCGAACGGGCGGCCGCGGGCGCCGGCGGGAGGGATCCACTGCCCGTGCTGGCCGCGCGCGACGGAGACGTCGACCGGGCCGTCGAGACGATGTTCCCGAATCTGGCCAGGGGACGGGCGGGTTCGGTGTCCAATCTCGAGGGCTGGGCGGCCGGGCGGGCGGCCGCCGACCTCGCCAGCCTGAACGGCCGGTCCGAGGTCACCGGGGCGCGTCGCCGTACCTAGGGTCTGCTCGTACGGGGCGCGGCCCCGCTGCGCACGGGGTCCCCCCGGGGGGCGAGGGGGACGTCCGTTCATGTGCTCGCCTCTGCTGGTCGGGATGGGTTCACGGAACGGGAGCGGTTCAGCCCTTCTTGCGCCGGGTGTTCCCGCCGCGGCCGCGCAGCGGGACTCCCGCCTCCTTCAGGACGTTGTAGATGAACCCGTACGACCGGCCCGTCTCGGCCGCCAGGTCCCGGATGCTCTCGCCGGCCGCGTACCGCGGAGCGAGCTCCTTGGCGAGCTGCGTGCGTTCGGCACCGGTGACTCGGGTGCCCCTCGACAGAGTTCGGGTCACGGGAACCTCCTGTTCGACGGCTGGGCCGCGGGTCCGTCCCCGCAGCTCACAGCAGTGTTGATCTACCCAACGTACACATTCCCCCCAATTACGCCCGCGATGCCGCACGAATCGCCACGAATTCGGCCGAAGCTGGTCTTTTCCGTGGTGAACGGCGTGTCGTGACCTGATCCCGACCCCGGTTATCCACAGAACGCGTTTCTGGTGCACCGGAGCGTGACGGCGCCCGATGCTGGCCGTATCCGTCTCTAGAAGGAGCCCGCATGAGCGCCATCACGTTCCCCGTCCCCGCGACCACCACGTCCCGGTTCGCCGTCGCCGCCGACCGCGTCCCGCACGACCTCGCGAACCTCCTTCCGCGCGCACCGTCCGGTCCTTACGACGCGCACATCGCCGGGCGCCTCGGCACGCCCCAGCTCGAGCTCTCCCGGGACGAGCCGGCCTCGATGCGCTGGAACCCGCTGCGCGTCCGGGCCGCCCGTCCCGAGGAGCGGCGGGAGGAACGGGCCTTCCACGACGCCGCGGAGTTCGCGGTCGTCACGGCCACCGCACCGATCACCGACCAGCCCCGCGCGTCGCAGGTCGCCCGCGCCGCCGCCCGCGCCCTCGCGGACGCCGTCGGCGGGATCGCCGCCGACCTGGTCACCGGCCACATCCTCGCGCCCGGTGGCGAACGGCCCCGGTTCGTCCTCGCGGACCGCTGGCTCGGCGACGTCCTGCCGCCCTTCCGCGCCGACGGCCGATGCACCGCGCCCGACCCCGAACACGACCCCGAGGGCGTCAACGGCTGCTCGTGCGTCCGCCTCCGCACCCGCGGCCTGCGCCGGTTCGGGCTCCCCGAGCTCCAGATCGACGGAGTCGCCTGCCCGCACGACCTCGCGGCGCTGAACGTCCTGCGCAGCGCCGCCCGGCGGCTGGTGACCGACCACTGGTCCTGGCTCGCCACCGGCCCGGCCGACCGGTCCCGCACCATCGACCGCGACGTCCACCTCACCGAGGCCGACTTCGGCGACTTCTGGGGCTCCGGCCACCGCGTCCACCTCACGCCTCCCAGCCCGTTCCGGATCCGTCTCGGTCCGCTCACCGCACGCCTGCTGACCGTCGACCCGCCCGAGGAGTTCGGCGGCACCGTCAACGACTGGCTGTGGGGCGACCAGATCCCCCTGGGGCTCTATGACGTGATCGACTCTCCAGGGCACCTCCCAGCGGTCGCCTGACCCCGGCGGGCGCGTCACCCGGCGGTTGGACATGTGTGGCTCCCACTGCACCGTGGGAGCACCGCACGGCCACTTGCCGAGGGTGCGCAAATCGCGCGAAATCACCAGGCAGCGCACCGTAGAAGTGAAAAAAGATCTTCACCCCGACATCCATGAAGTGACCGAAAGTCAACGCTCCGTAGTCAATCTGGCTACGATCGGACCCCGACGGTGACCAAGGCGATCCCCCGGGGCGAACATGAACCGTTTCGTGCCAGATCTCAGACTCGCCGGCTTGTGTCGCTCCGCCTGCGGTGCGCTGGGCTGCACGGCGGCGGCGAGCGTCATTGCCATCGGCCTCCTTACGACCGCGGAAGCGGCCACCGCCGCCGAACCGCGACCACGCCGGCAGCTTTCCGCCGTCTGCGACCGGGGCGTGCCCACCTCTCTCGACGAGCAGCCGGACGAACGCCGTGCTCTCGGCCCACGGCTCCCCGCCGGCGTCCTCGTGCGCAGCCGCAGCGCCCCGACCGACCGCACGGACGGCCCGCCCCACGACGGGTCCGGCCGCCTCGAGCCCCGCCTCGAGCCCCGGCACGAGCCCCGGCACGAGCCCCGGCACGAGCCCCGGCACGAGGCCGCGACCGGCGAGAAGCGATCCCCCGACCGGCCGCCCGGACAGGCAGCCCGATCCGACGGCGGCCCCACCTCGATGGAGACGGTCCTGCTCCTGCTCCTGCTGCTCCCGGTCATCGCGGCGATCTGCTACCCGCTGCGGCGCCGCGCCGCCGCACACCGGCCGCCCGCGCCGTCTCCCCGCGCAGTGATCCGCTGCAAGCCGCCCCTCGACCCGTACGCCATCGACGCCGTGGGACTCGCCGGCCCGGGCGCCCTCGCCACGGCCCGTGTCATGGCCCTCGCCGCGCTCGGCACGAGCAGTCCCTCTCTGGTCGTGATCCCCCGTCCGGACGTCACCAGAATGTTCGGCGTCGACGAGGACGAGTTCCTCGACGACGACATCACGGAACTCTTCATCCCGGGGAACCTCGACGCCGCCCTGGCCTACCTCGAGACCGAGCTGGCCATCCGCCGGAACGCCGGGAAAGGCCCCCTTCCCAGGCTTCTCCTCATCGCCGACTGCGCGGGCGAGATCGACCGCATCCACGCGTTGATGACCCGCCATCGGGGCGCGGTGTCGGCGATCCTGATGGGTCCCTGGACCGGCGACCGCGCGACCGTCACCGCCGCTGGCGTCGTCACCGTCCCCCCGGCGGACGCGCCCGGCCTCCCCGACCGCCTGCCGACGATGTCCAGAACGCGGGCCCGCAGCCTCCTCGACGCCGCCGCCGAACCCCCTCCGTCCCACAAGCGCCCCCCGCGCCGCTCGACCGCCCGCCGCACCTAGAAGAGACCGATGCGCCCGGCCAACGAAGAACCTGCGCGTCCGCGCCGTGTTCCTGTGGGACGGGTTCGCGCGGGGCGTATGGGAGACCGAGTACAAGCGCCGCGTGGCCACCCTGCGGCTGCGGCCGTTCGAGCCGCTGCCGCGCGCGGCAGCGGCGCTGCAGGTCGATGGCGGCACCGGTGACGACGCCGTCGACGTGGACGATCTGGTCCCGCGCGGTGTGCAAGGCGATGGCGGCCGGGCGCACCGGCCACAGCGCACCGCTCCGGGCGGTCGCACAGATCAACGCGGGGGCCGGCCCGCGGCAGGGATAAGGCGATGGTGCCGGGCGCACCGGCCACAGCGCACCGCTCCGGGCGGTCGCACAGATCAACGCGGGGGCCGGCCCGCGGCAGGGATAAGGCGATGGTGCCGGGCGCGCCGGGCTCAGCGCACCGCTCCGGGCGGTCGCACGGATCAACGCGGGGGCCGGCCCGCGCGGCGGGGATAGGAAGATCAGCCGTTCTCCTCTCTCATGTCCCGATGTTCGGTCCCTGGCAATGTCGGCCTCCGCTCTGGCCAACCGGCCCTGCGGATATCGAAGGCCGTCCGGTCGGTCAGGGACCCCTCCGGCGAGCATCTCCGACCCCGGACGACGCCGGATGCTGCTCGGCCGGGAACCCGAACACACTCCCGGCCGGAATCTGCTCCCTGCACGGTCGGGTATGCGCCCGCCCCGCCACCATCGGGCGCACCCGGTTCGGACCGTGCGGGTCGCGAACGCGTACGCCATCGGCGACGGTGGCTGAGGCGGGCCGGAAACGGTGCGGATCTCCGCTCAGGGGTCGAGAAAGATCGCGTCGGCGTCGGCTCTGACGTTCCGGAGCGCGCGAAGTGCCCGGCGAAGGACGGCCGTGTCCGGGGGATGGTCGACGCCGCAATCGAGGTAGGCGCCGCAACGAGCCAGCCATGCCCGGGCGGCTTCCTCGATACGGGCCTCCGCCCTGCGGGACCTCGCCAATGCGAGATCCCGCTTCTCGGCGATGATCCGGCGCGTGAGTTCCTCATCGTCGGCCAGCGCCTGAACGTCACGGAGACCGAAACGGCCCAGCCGGTCCCGTGGGAGGCGGAGTTCCTCGGCGATCCGGTCGAAAGTCTTCCGGGGCCAGTCGAGGATCGTCGCGGCGCCGCCGGCGTCGACGCTGTCGAGAAGGGGGCCCTTCCGCGCCGCGACGACCTCGCGGACGGCCTCGGGATCCAGTGCGTCGAGATCGCGGAGAAGGTACACGGGGTGGCCGCGGAAGCTGCTGATGACGTTGAGGTCGCCGCGAGCGGCCAGGACCTCGATGTCGCGGCGGTCCACGTCCAGGCGGACGCGGGCGGCGAGCCGGGCGGCGGCCCGGGTGGAACCGACCGGCGGATCCTCACCGAAGGCGGCGGTGAGCCGCTCACCGTGGTCCCTGCACTGCTCGGCGAGCCCGGACGACCAGCGTTCACCGTCCAGGTCGGGGTCCGGCAGGACGCCGTGCTCCCGTCCGACGCGCATCTGCCAGCGGGCGATTCCGAGATACCGGGCGAACTGGTGGGTGCCGTAATGGGCGGGCATGGCGGGCCTTTCGAACGGAGCTGCTGTCGGATTCCAGCGTCGCGCGCGAGTACGTCGCCCGCCCCAAAAAACGCCCCCTGTGGATAACTTCGCGGAACGTTTCTCTCATTTCGGGTATTGACGGGCATTTCATTGGGCTACTCCGAACTAGCGACTTGGGAAGCCCCCAGAGCGTGCAAAGGTATGGGCATGAACTTGATGAGGCGGCTGGGAATCGGGCTGGCGGCGGTGGGCCGACCGGCGTACATCAATGTGGGAAGGGCGGAGGAACTGCCGCTGCACCGGGGCGTGGACGATCTGCGCCGGGCGACCTGGGATCTCCTGGACGCGGCGTACGCGGCGGGCATCCGCTGGATGGACGCGGCCAGGTCGTACGGCAGGGCGGAGGAGTTCCTCGGCGGGTGGCTCGAGGACCGGGCTCCAGCAAACGTGAGCGTGTCGAGCAAATGGGGCTACTCCTACGTCGGGGCCTGGGACATCGAAGCGCCGGTGCACGAACTCAAGGAGCACAGCCTGGGGCGGTACCGCTCCCAATACGCGGAGACCCAGGCCCTGCTCGGGGAGCATCTGTCCGTCTACCAGGTGCATTCGCTCACCATGGACAGCAATCTCTTCAAGGACACCCGGCTGCAGGGCGCCATCGCGGAGGTCGCCTCCGACGGGGTTCGCGTGGGGTTCTCCACGTCCGGGCCGGAACAGAGCGAGACCATTCGCCGTGCCATGGCCCTGGAAGTGTCCGGGCAGCGGCTGTTCAGCACGGTCCAGTCGACGTGGAACATTCTGGAGACTTCGGCGGAGGACGCACTGCGAGAAGCCCATGCGGAGGGGGTGCACGTGATCCTCAAAGAGGTGATGGCGAACGGGAAGCTGGCACTGAGACCGCCCATGGCGGCACGGACGATCGCCTTCGAGAACCGCGTGGAGCCGGACGCCCTCGCCATCGCGGCGGCGCTGAGCCGCCCGTGGGCGGACACCGTCCTGATCGGCGCCGTCAGCCCCGCACAGCTCGAGGCCAACCTGCGGGCCACGGGCGTCTCGCTGGACGAACGGGAGCTCCGGGTGCTCGCGCGCCTGAGCGTCCCCCCGGAGCGCTATTGGGCCGACCGGAGCGCGCTCCCCTGGACCTGACCCGCGCGTGAGCGGGACGGCACCCGATTCATGGCACGATGAAGCGCGCCCACCAAGATCGGATTCGTGTCGATGCAGCCAGAGCCCCCGCAGTTGATCGGCCCCTACCGTGTCGCGGCACGGCTCGGCGCGGGCGGGATGGGCGAGGTGTTCCTCGCGACGTCGCCGAGCGGGCGGGCGGTCGCCGTGAAGGTCATCCGGGAGGAACTGCTGGACGACCCGAAGTGGCGCGCGCGGTTCCGGCGGGAGGTGACGCTGGCGCGGTCGGTCAGCGGCTTCTATACGGCGCCCGTCGTCGACGCCGACCCCGATGCGGACCGGCCTTGGCTGGCCACCCAGTACATCCGCGGGGTGAGCCTCGCGAAGGCGGTCGGGGAGAAAGGTCCCCTGCCGGAGCAGGCCGCGTGCAGGCTCGGTGCGGGTCTGGCGGAGGCGTTGATCGCGATTCACGACACGGGGATCGTGCATCGCGACCTCAAACCGTCGAACGTGCTGCTGGCCTCGGACGGCCCCCGCGTGATCGACTTCGGCATCGCGCGTCCGCTGGGGGCCGTCCCGCTCTCCCGTACGGAGATCCTCGGGACACCGGCCTACATGTCCCCCGAGCAGGCGCTCGGCGAGCCCGTGACGCCGCGCAGCGACGTGTTCGCGCTGGGGTCGACGCTCGTCTTCGCGGCGACGGGCTCGGCCCCCTTCGGGGCCGGCCATAAGGTTCGCGCGCGTGTCGTGCACGGCGTGCCCGACCTCAGTAGGCTGCCCGACCCGATGCGCGGAGTGATGTCGCGCTGTCTCAGCAGGATCCCGGAGGACCGCCCGTCACCGGACCAGGTCCTCACCGCGTTCTCCACCCTCCTCGACGCGCACTACGGCGTCGCGTGGCTGCCCACGGGCGTCGAGGAGCTCATCGGCGCGCACGAACGGACGCTTCCGGAGGTCACCGCCGAACTCCCCACGTTGCGGGAGCCGTCCCCGTAGGACGTCAGAGCCCTGCGGCGAGCGCCTCCCAGAAGGCCGTCTCGTAGGCGTGCGTGAGCCGCGCGCAGCGGACCGCCTCGACAGGGTCGTCGCCCGCGTCGAGCCCGGCCGCCACAACGGCCAGGGCGCGCTCGCCGAAGCCGGGTGGGGGCTCGGCGAAGAAGGAGAAGAAGGCGACCGCCTCCTCCGGGAAACCGTAGCGGCCGCGCAGGGCGTGGGCCGTGCGCGCGCAGTACCCGCCCCACTCCTCCAGGTTGACCAGCATGGCCAGGGCCACCTCGGTGGCCGTGCCGAACGCGGCCCGCTGCGCCAGGTGGGCCGGGTACGCCTGCGCGAACGGCAGCGGGTCCCGGGCATTGAGATTCTTCTCACTTTCGCCGAGCGCCGCGGCGAAGCCGTCCAGCAGGTTCAGCGCCCGCCCCTCCCCCTGTGCGAGCTCCAGGAAAAGGTCACCGGAGGGCGGATCCGGATAGCGTGCCGCCAGGAGGGCGAAACTACGCTGATCACTCCGCACGATGCGATACTCCTCGACGGCCATCCAGACCAGGCGTTCTCGGGGCAAGTCACCCGCTTCGAGGAGATCGAGGAAGCGGTTGCCCCCCGCACCGGCCTCGACCTCCCGGCGGGCGCGTGCGACCAGTCCGGCCGCGTCGCGGTCGCTCATGGACCCCACGTGAGCACCCGGGGGCGCGTCCGTCAACACGCCGGGCCCGGATTGGCCGATGTGATCACCTGGATACGATGAAGAGCGGAACGTCTACGCAGGTGTGGACGCAGTTGGGAGCGAGCGAGTATGTCGGATTTCGAGCTCAACCACGCGGGCGGCCGGATGCCCCTCGAGGTGACCGAGGCGACCGAGGGCCCCTCCGGACTGGGGGTGAACACCCTGCTCAAGGACACGGGCCACGTCACCCTTGATCCCGGTTTCACCAACACCGCGTCCACCACATCTGCGATCACCTATATCGACGGTGAGGCCGGCATCCTGCGCTACCGGGGCTACCCGATCGAGGAGCTTGCCGAGAAGTCCTCCTTCCTCGAAGTCGCCTACCTGCTGATCTACGGTGAGCTGCCGTCCGGCGACCAGCTCGCCGCGTTCACCGACAGCGTCCGCAACCACACCCTGCTCGACGAGAAGTTCCGCGCGTTCTTCTCGGCCTTCCCGCGGCGCGCCCACCCGATGGCGGTGCTCTCGTCCGCCGTGAGCGCGCTGTCGACCTTCTACCAGGACAGCCTCGACCCCTTCGACCCGCAGCAGGTCGACCAGTCCAGCATCCGGCTGATCGCCAAGCTCCCGACCATCGCGGCGTACGCGTACAAGACCTCCAACGGCCAGCCGCTCCTGTACCCGGACAACAGCCTCGGGTACGTCGAGAACTTCCTGCGCATGACGTTCGGGCTGCCCACGCAGCCCTACGAGGTCGACCCGGAGATCGTCCGGGTGCTGGACATGCTGTTCATCCTGCACGCCGACCACGAGCAGAACTGCTCCACCTCCACCGTGCGGCTCGTCGGCTCCAGCCAGGCCAACCTGTTCTCGTCGGTATCCGCGGGTGTCGACGCCCTCTTCGGCCCGCTGCACGGGGGCGCAAACCAGGCGGTCCTGGAGATGCTGGAGCAGATCCACCAGGACGGCGACGACATCGACTCGTTCGTCCGGCGCGTCAAGGACAAGGAACCCGGCGTCAAACTGATGGGCTTCGGGCACCGCGTCTACCGCAACTACGACCCGCGCGCAGCGGTGGTCAAGAAGGCCACGAGCAAGGTCCTCGACGCGCTCGGCCAGTCGGACCCGCTGCTGGACCTCGCCATGCGCCTCGAGGAGGTCGCGCTGAGCGACGACTACTTCGTCGAGCGCAAGCTCTACCCGAACGTCGACTTCTACACCGGCGTCATCTACAAGGCGATGGGCTTCCCCACCAACGCCTTCACGGTCCTGTTCGCGCTCGGCCGCCTGCCCGGCTGGATCGCCCAGTGGCGCGAGATGCTCGACGACCCCGCGACCAAGATCGGCCGTCCGCGCCAGGTCTACGTCGGCCCGAGCGAGCGTCACTACGTGGACGTTTCCGCTCGCTGAGGCGCGCTCCGGACGGCGGTGGACGGATGAGTCCCGCCACCGCCGTCCGACTTTTCCACAGAATCTCGTTCTAGGCATCTGCCCTCCGGTTCGCGCCGAGGCTGGTCTTCACACCGGCCGACCGCACGAGGAGGCAGCGATGCCAGTCACGATCACCGTTCCCGAAGAGACGAGCGCACGTTTCGTCGTCGCCGCCGACCGGGTCCCTGCGGACATCGGCGCCGTCATCCGCCGGGCTCTGCCCGGACCGTCCGCTACGGCGGCCGCGGACCGCCTCGGCACCCCCGCTCTCATGATCAGCGTGCATCCGGCGGCCTCCGCACCATGGAATCCGGAACACCCCTCCGGTGCCGACGCGGCCGACGCCGAGGCGATCGCGCGAGCGGGCAGGTACATCGGCGTCACGTCCGTCACGCCGGTCGACGATCTCCCGGGGGCGCTCCATGTCGCCAGGGCGGCGGCCCTGGCGATCGCCGAAGAGGTCTGCGGGATCCCGGTCGACGTCGACACGAACCAGATCCTGCCCGCCTCGCGCCCCGGCGACTTCGTCCTCGCCGACGGGTGGCTCGGCGCGTCCCTCCCGCCCTACCGGAACGGAGGACGTTGCGAAGCCGCCCCCGAGGCCGGCGAAGACTGCACCTGCGTTCACCTCCGGTCGCGCGGCCTGCGCCGTTTCGGGATTCCCGAACTCGAGATCAACGGGGCCGCCTGCACGCACGATGTGGCCGCGCTCAACGTCCTGCGGACGACGGCACAGCGGTTGCTCCCCCTCGGCAGGCATCCGGGCCGTCACACGGTCGGTTCCGAGCCGTCCCTGACCGGTGCCGACTTCGCCGACTTCTGGGGCAACCGCGAACCGATGTGGGACGGCGCCCCCGTCCCCGTGCGGCTGACCGAAGCGGCTCACGGGCGCGTGGTGATCGAACAACCGGCGGGCTTCCCCGGCACCCTGAACGACTGGCTTTGGGACGAGTTGCCACCGGCTCTCCACCAGGTGCTCAGCCGCGAACCCGACCGAACCCGGGCGAGGCCCCGGCCGGGCGGCTAGCGTCGCCTGCCATGGACGAGTCTCTGCAGAAGGTGCTCGCGGACGTCGCCGCGGAACGCGAAGCCCAGAACCGGACCTGGGGCGTCCAGGACTACCCCGACGGCACCGGCGTGAGTTTCGCCGGACGCGCCGAGGAATCCGAACGCGCCTGCGCGGACGCCGCGGCTTCCGGGGAGGTTGCCTGGCGGCACATCCTCACCGAGGAGTTCTTCGAGGCCCTCGCCGAGTCCGATCCGGCCGCGCTGCGCCGCGAGCTCGTGCAAACGGCCGCGGTGGCGGTCCAGTGGATCCAGGCGCTCGACCGCCGGCCCGGCACCCGCACACCACCGGAGAAGCTGGTCCGCGACCGTATTCCGGAGGTCATCGTCCGCTCCGGCCGACACCCGCGAACCCGGATCGCCGAACAGCATGAGTACACGTCCCTGCTCCGCGCCAAACTCCTCGAGGAGGTGACCGAGTACACGAGCGCCGGCGCGCCCGACGAACTCGCCGACGTCCTCGAAGTCCTGCACGCCCTCGCGGCCGTCCACGGCCTCACTCCGGACGACCTGGAACGCCGTCGCGCGGCCAAGGCCGCGGAGCGAGGAGGCTTCACCGGCCGAGTGGTCCTGCGGCTTCCCGCAGCTGACGAGGCTTGACCCTCGACCGCCGCGGTCTCACGCCCCGACGATGCCGCAGCGAGGCCGCAGCGAGGCCGCAGCCACGCCGTTGCCACGGCCGTGGCAACGCCGTGGCACCGTGCCGTGGCGCCGCGCCCCGGCATAGCCCGCGCCGTGGCGAGGACACAGCGCCTCGGCCCTGGAACGTGGCGCCGTAGCGACGCGCCCGTAGCGCCGTGACCGTGCTGCGTGAAGCCGGGGTTTGGCGAGGCCAGGCCGTGGCGCTGTGATGCTGTGCCGTGGCCCCGTGCCGCGACGCACCGTGGCCCCGAGCCGAGGCAAGGGTGCAGCAACAAGGCCGGGGCGAGGCCGGGGCTATGGCGCGGCGGTGGCGACGGTGTAGGCCGCCTGGGGTCGCTGGAGCGTGGTGGGGGCTCGGGTTGCGGTTCGACTGGCAGCTCGGGGGCACATTGGCGTGGCTTGGCCACCGAGCGTGTGACCCGTGCGGTTCCGCAGGGGCGGCCAGCGTGGAACTGCGGAGGGATGAGTGCAAGCGGTTCGAATGCTCAGCTCGCTTCGTCGGCGGTCAAGAAAATCGACCGGTAGGGGGAGATGGCTCCCGGTGGCGAGTGGCGCCGCCCGCAGCGGCACCTTCTGCGGGTGCCGGATTCCTGGAGGTCAAGTTGCGCCGATGCCCTTTGCCAGTGCGGGATCCAGGGAGTAAAGACGTTCGGGGGGAAGCAGTGTGCGCGCCTGCGATGTCTTGCCGTCCTGGACGAGGCGATGGATGCGGCGGACGAGTGGGGTACGGTCTTCGATTCCGAAGATCCACTCATCCACGTAATCGTCGATCACGTGACGGCTCAGCCCCACCTGGATGCTGCGCTGCTCGAGTTTCTGTCCGCGCAGGGAACGCTCCGGGTCCCACTGGACATGGACGGCGGCTGTCGCGAAGCAGCGGCGCCACTCCTCGGAGTCGCGGAAGACACGGCGGTCCGCGTGCGTGGGAACCGCCTTTGCCAGGGCCTCCTCCCAGCCGGCGCGACTGATGCGCACGGCGAGAACCATCTCCTGGCCCGCTTTGCGCGCCCAGTTGCTTCGGGCCATCAACCAGAGGAAGGACGGTTTTATCCAGGTCATCCGACCTCGCGAGAAGGGCTCCACAAAGGTCTGGCTCCGGACCGCGGGCACGCCGATATCCGGCCGGTACGCCTGATAAACGGTGATCGATTCACGGTCGCATTCAGCCCGGATCTGCCGGAGGGAATCTGTCATATCGTCATGCCTTGCTGCGATTCGGGAGGGTTCGTAGGCGATACTGTACGCACACCTGTTCGGCGTCAACGCATATTCATGCCCGTCCGGTAGCGTGGGGTGCGATGACCGGCGCCCGTTCTCTCGGCGGTGACCATGGCGACCTTCGTTCTGATCCCCGGAGCGGGCGGGCGCGCCTGGTACTGGCACCGGCTGGTACCCGAACTGCGTGGGCACGACGTGGTCGCCGTGGATCTGCCGGCCGACGACGATTCCGCCGACCTGAGCGAGTACGCCGACGTCGTCGCCGCCGCGATCGGCGATCGGACCGACGTGGTGCTGGTCGCGCAGTCGATGGGCGGGCTGACGGCGCCGCTGGTGTGCACGAGGGTGCCGGTGGATCTGCTCGTCCTGGTCAACGCCATGGTCCCGGTCCCCGGGGAGACCGGCAGTGCGTGGTGGGGCAACACCGGGCAGCCGCAGGCGATGGCCGAGGCGGCGGTGCGGGAGGGGCGGTCCCCGTCCGATGAACTGGATCCGATGGAGATCTTCTTTCACGACCTTCCGCCGGACGTGGTCGCCGAGGCCGTGCGGGGCGATCCGCCGCAGTCGTCCACGCCGTTCACGGAGCCGTGGCCGCTGAGCCGGTGGCCGGACACGCCGACGGTGTTCCTGCAGAGCCGGGACGACCGGCTGTTCCCGCTGGAATGGCAGCGCCGGATCGTCAGGGAACGGCTGGGGATCCCCGTCGAGGCCCTGCCCGGTGGCCATCTGGTGGCGCTCGGGCATCCGCGGGAACTCGCGGAGCGGCTGACGCGGGTCCTGCCCTAAGCGCGGGCGGTACGGCGGCGGTGGGCTTTCTGCCGGCAGGCCGGCCCGCAGTAGCGCGCGGGACGGCCGGTTCGCGCGGTGCCCAGAGGCGCGCCGCAGACCTCGCACGAGCCGTCGTTTCGTGACACCGGCGTTTCGTCACGCTGTTTCGTTACGTTATGGGGTCGGAGCGCGTCGAGGGCCAGGGCCGTGCCGCGGCGGGGCGGAACGGCGCTGCGGCGCACCCGTTCCATGACCATGCAGCCGCTCACCAGCGTCCGCACATCGTGGACGTCCACGTCCGGACGGACGGCCCCGGCCTCGATCGCCCTGCGGAGCAGGACGTCCAGCGCCGCCGTGAACGCGGCGTCCGCGCACTCCCCGTTCGACAGCCCGGCCCCCTCGTCCATGAGGGCCTCGCAGAGCGCGTGGTTGACCATCGCGGCCTCCACGACGCGGGTCAGGAAGTCGTAGAACACCACTCCGGGATCGTCCGCGGCGCCGAGCGCCCGGGCCTCCTCCACGATGGCCCCGATCCGGTCCGACACCACGGCCTCGAACAGGGCCTCCTTGGTGGCGAAGTTCCGGTAGACGGTGCCCGCGCCGACGCCCGCGCGGCGCGCGATCTCGTCGAGCGGGACGAGCCGTCCGTCCGCGGCGAACGCCTCCAGCGCGGCTCTCATGACGCGTTCGCGGTTCCGGCGGGCGTCCGCGCGCCTGGGCGGTCGGTCGGCGGGCACGGGCACTCCTACGATTGACAACCGGGGCGATCGTTCCGGTACGGTGCGAACCGGGTTATACGTTCCGATTCTACGGGAGTGTCATGACGACGACGGTGGACGAGACGCGGCGGCGGCTGGGACGGATCGGCGCGGTGCTCATGACTCCCATCGCACCGGCCGGCGAATGGCGGCGGGCCGCGAAGCGGGTGGAGGACGCGGGGTACGGGGCGATCTGGACGAACGAGGCCATCGGGGGCCGGGAGGTGTTCACGCAGCTCGCCGTGATGCTCGCGGCCACCGACGGGATCGTGCTCGGGTCCTCGATCGCCAACCTCTGGGCGCGGCATCCCGCCGCGATGCAGGGCGCGGCGTCCGTCCTCGCGGACGCGTACCCGGGACGCCTCGCGCTCGGCGTGGGCGTCAGCATGCCCGCGATGGTCGAGCAGAGCGGGCAGCGGTGGGCGAACCCCATGGCGCGGATGCGCGAGTACCTGGACGGGATGGACGCCGCCGTGGACGCGGCGCCCGCGCCGGAGGTCCCCTTCCCCCGGCTCCTGGCCGCGCTCGGGCCGAAGATGCAGGAACTCGCCCGGGAGCGCGCCGACGGCGCGCTGCCCGCGGCGATGCCCGTCGAGCACACCCGGCGCGTACGGGAACGGATCGGCGGCGGGAAGCTGGTGGTGGCGCTGCAGCCGGCGATCCTCGAGACCGACCCGGCGGCGGCGCGCGAGACCGCCCGGAGCACCGGCCTGCTGTCCATGCCGGGCTCGCCCTACATCCGCTCGCTCACGGAACTGGGCTACACGGAGGCCGACCTCGAGGACGGCGGCAGCGACGAGGTCCTCGACGCCTGCTTCGCCCGGGGCGGCGAGGAATCGATCGCCCGGCGCGTCCGGGCGCACCTGGACGCGGGCGCCGACCACGTCGCCGTGTCGGTGCTCGCCCCCGACCTCGCGTCGGCCGCCGGCCTGTACGAACGCCTCGCGCCCGCGCTGCGGGACGCCTGAGCCGCGCTCAGCGGCCCGCCGGGCGGACGAGACCGGTCTCGTAGGCGGCGATGACCAGCTGGGCGCGGTCGCGGGCGTCCAGCTTGGCCAGCAGGTGACCGATGTGGGTCTTGACCGTGGCCGGGCTGAGGTGCAGGTGTTCGGCCAGTTCGGCGTTGGACAGGCCGCGGGAGATGAGCGTGAGGACCTCCCGCTCGCGGGCGGTGAGGGCATCGAGGCCGGCGGGCGGCGGCTGGACGGGACCCGGCCCGCGGACGAACTCGGCGATCAGCCGCCGGGTCACGGTGGGCGCGAGCAGCGACTCCCCCTCGGCGATGACCCGGACCGCCGCGAGCAGATCGGCGGGCGGGGTGTCCTTCAGCAGGAAGCCGCTCGCCCCCGCCCGCAACGCCCCGTAGACGTAGGAGTCGAGGTCGAACGTGGTGAGGATCAGCACGCGGACGTCCGGGAGGTCGGCGCAGATCCGGCGGGTGGCCTCGAGCCCGTCCATCTCGGGCATCCGCACGTCCATGAGGACGACGTCCGGATGCTCGCGCCCGGCGAGTTCGACGGCCTCGGCCCCGGTCCCGGCCTCCCCCACGACGCGCAGCCCCGGCGCGGTGTCGATGAGGACGCCGAAGCTGCCGCGGACCAGGGCCTGGTCGTCGGCGACGAGGACACGGAGATCTTCCACGCTGCTCACGTTCGGTAGGGGAATCGGGCCGACACGGCGAATCCGCCCTCGGGCCGGGGCCCGGCGGTGAACTCGCCGCCGTACATCATGACGCGTTCGCGCATCCCGATGATGCCGTGCCCCTCGCCGGGGCCGCCGGGCAGGACGCGCTCGCCGGGGCCGTCGTCGGTGACGTCGATGCCGACCCGCCCGCCGGCGGCGTCGACGCGGACCCGGCAGCGGGCGGGAGCGGCGTGCTTGACGACGTTGGTGACGGCCTCCTGGACGATGCGGTAGACCGACAGCGCGACGCCCTCGGGCAGATCGCCCGCCCGGACGTCGAGGTCGACGCGCACCCCGGCCATCGCGGCGCGCTCGGCGAGCGCGTCGAGGGCGGTGAGGTCGGGCGCGGGCGCGAGGTCGCCGTCCCCCGCGGCGTCGGCGCGCAGGACGCCGAGGAGGTGGCGCATCTCGGCGAGGCTGCCGCGGCTGGTGGCCTCGATGACGCGGAGGGCGTCGACGGCCTCGGCGGGGCGGGCCTCGGCGACGTGGACGGCGACGCCGCTCTTCACGGCGATGAGGCTCATGCTGTGGGCGACGATGTCGTGCAGTTCGCGGGCGATGCGCAGGCGCTCCTCCCCGACGGCGCGGTCGGCGAGTTCCCGGGCGAAGCGCACGGCGTGCTCACGGCGGTCGCGGACGGTGCGGCCGAGCGCCCAGGAGGCGCCCAGCACGGCGACGCCGAGCACGACGACGCCGGCGCGTTCGGCCTGCCGGCCGAGAGGCCCGGCGAGCGCGGTGCCGAGGATGACGACGCCGCTCAGCACACCGATGAGGGTGGTGGGCACCCACCTGCGGCGGCGCCGGGTGAGCGCCACCGTGTAGAGGGCGTAGGCGGCGGCGACGTAGGCGTCCGGGGGCAGGCCGAGGACCAGCGTCGCGGTGGAGGCGGCGAACACGACGGCGAACACGGGAACGGGCCAGATCCGCCGCGCGGCGAGGGGCAGTCCGGACGCGGCGACGAGCGGCCCCGCGACGGCCGCGGACGTACCGGGCCCCGCGGACATCATCAGCGCGAGCACGTAGAAGAGCGCCGCCGCGACGTCCAGGGCGATCAGCCGGGACCCGGCGACCCGCGGGGCGAGCGGGACGCGCGCTTCGGGTTCGTCCACGTCGCAACGCTATCCGGGCGGCTCGCGCGGACGCGTCCGTCCGGCGGACGTCGGACCGGGGTCGGAGCGGGACGGCCGGTCTCCGCCCGGGGTCGTACGCCGGAGTCCGGCCCGCGTTCCGATGCGCGCGGGGCCGCCGGCGGACGACCGTTGGGGGCATGATCGAGGTACGTGAGCTGACCAAGCGCTACGGCGCGACGACGGCGGTGGACGGCCTGTCGTTCACGGTGCGGCCCGGGGCGGTCACCGGGTTCCTCGGGCCGAACGGCGCGGGAAAGTCGACGACCATGCGGGTCCTGCTGGGCCTGGACGCGGCCGGGTCCGGCGAGGCGCTCGTGAACGGCGGCCGGTACGCGGCGCTGCGGCGGCCGATGCTCGAGGTGGGCGCCCTGCTGGACGCGGGCGCGGCGCACGGCGGGCGCCGGGCGCTGGACCACCTGGGATGGCTGGCGCGCAGCAACGGCATCGCGTCCCGCCGGGTGACCGAGGTGCTCGAGCTGGTCGGCCTGGCCGGGGTGGCGCGCAAACGGGTCGGGGGCTTCTCGCTCGGCATGCGGCAGCGGCTCGGGGTCGCGGCGGCGCTGCTGGGCGACCCGGGCGTGCTGATGTTCGACGAGCCGGTGAACGGCCTGGACCCGGACGGCGTGCGCTGGATCCGCGGGCTGATGCGGTCCCTCGCGGACGAGGGCCGCACGGTGCTGATCTCCAGCCACCTGATGAGCGAGATGGAGCTGACCGCCGACCGGCTGATCGTCATCGGCCGGGGACGGCTGATCGCCGACACGTCCGTCCGGGAGCTGGCGGACCGGTTCGCGCGCGGCGTGCGGGTGCGCTCGCCGCGCCCGGACGAGTTGACGGCGGTGCTCGCGGCGGCCGGGGGTCGCGTGGAGGCCGCGCAGGGCGACGCGCTCACGGTGACGGGACTGGACGTCGCCGAGATCGGGGACCGTGCAGCGGCGCACGGCATCCCGCTGCACGAGGTCGCGTCGCAGAGCGCGTCGTTGGAGGAGGCGTACATGGAACTGACCGCCGGCAGCACCGAGTTCGGGGCGGTGGCACGGTGAGCGCGGCCGGAACCCCGGGGAACACGACCCGGGCGAGCGGGCCCCCGGCGGGCCGAGCCCCGGCGGGCGCGATCGTCGCCGAGTGGCACAAGCTGCGCACCGTCCGGTCGACGGCCGCGATCATGGCGGCGATCGGCGCCGGGGTCCTCCTGTCCCTGCTCTGGTCTTTCTACGCGGTGCGCTACTGGGACGGGCTGTCGGCCGCGGACAGGGAGCGGCTGAACGTGGCGCCGCCGACGCAGTTCCTCGTGACGGTGCTCCCGGTCTGCGGAGTGGTCCTCGGTGCCCTGACGCTGACGTCGGAGTACGCGACCGGGATGATCCGCACGAGCCTCACCGTTCTCCCGCGCCGGGTGCCGCTGCTGGGCGCCAAGGCCTTGGCGGCGGGCGGCCTGGTCGGCGGTGCCGGGCTGGTGAGCCTCGTGGCGGCGCTCCTGGCGGGACGAGCGATCGCGGACGGCCGCCCGATGCCGGGGTTCGACGGTCCGCTCGGCGAGCACGTCGCCAACGCGGTGGCCGTGGCGGTGACGGCGGCGGCGATCACGCTGATGTCACTGGGCCTGGCGGCGGTGCTGCGCTCGACGGCGGCGACGATCACCGTCGGGTTGGGTCTGCTGTTCGTGGCGCCGCCGCTGGCCCGGCTGCTGCCGGCCCCGTGGGACGACCGGATCTGGCGGCTGCAGCCGACCGGGTTCCCGGGCGACATCGCGCCGGTGCCCGGCTCGACCCCGATGACGGACGGGCTGCCGGCGCCGGTCGCCGCGGCGGTCCTGCTCGGTTACGTCGTCGCCATGCTCGGCGCCGGGGCCTGGGCGCTGGCGCGCCGCGACGCGTGACCGGCCCCGTGACGGGCACGGGGGCCGGCACCGCGGTGGCCTGACCGGTCCCGCGGGAGCGGGCCGCGGAGGACGGTCCGAGGCCTGCCGGCAGGACGGCGGCGTCCGGTGCGAGGCACGCCGCCGTCCGCGGGTACCGGCTCAGCCGACCCGCAGGTTCGTCGTGCGGACGGCGAGGCGGGAGCGCAGCAGCGCGATGGCCTCGTCCAGCCGCGCGGCGGCCGCCTGGGCCCGCACGAGCCGGCCGTCGATCTCGACGACGGCCCGGGCCAGCGCCGGGCGGGGCAGTGCGGGATCGGCCACGACGCTGAGCGTGACCTGGACGGACGTCACGTCGCCGTGGGCCTCCGCCAGTGCCGCGCCGACGGCGCGCTCGGCCGCGGCGCGCTCGTGCGCGGTGACGTCGCCCGAGATCAGGAACCGGAGCTCGGGCCGCTCACGGGTCGCGTTCATGCTTCCCCCAATTCGGTCGGTGATGGGCAGGAATCCGGCGGGCGCCGCGTCGGATGCGACCGATGTGACGGATGCGGCCGTTTCCGGTGCACACGTCACGTTGTTCGTCACGGTGCGCATGCCGTGCGGGCGCCGCGCCTCTGCAACCAGTGAACGCCGGAAGGCCCCGAAGTTAGCCCGGCCGCGGCGAGACCTTCGTCACCGCCGCGTGCACCTGGCACGACACGGACGAGATCCGGATCACGCGAGGGCGTCGCGCCCGAAACGGACGGCCGAAAACGTGCCCGGAACCGCCGCCCGGAACGGACCCCAGGAACCGACGCCCGCGGAGACACGAGCCGCCGCGCGGGCGTCCGGACGATCGCCGCCGCGCCCCGCACCGAAAGTTCGGCGCACCGCCGGACGCCCGTCATAATCCCGTCGCGCGGGGCCGGTGCGAAAACGGCGGCGATTGGTCGCCTTCGCCACCTGAGAACATCCGGCAATTCATGTGCCAACGGGGCGGCTCCGCCGTGGAATTGCCGTCCCGCTGCCCCGGCCCGGAGACCCCGCCGCCACGGTCCGCCGCCGCTCCGCCACCGACAGCGCCGAACGTGCCCCGTGGTCACGTTCCATCTTGCCCTTCCTCGGTCACGGCCGGGAAGGGACGCGTTGGCGCGGGATAGGCGAGGGGAGTATCGTCTGCGGCTCCGAACGGCGGCCCCGCCGTACTTCGGGCCGTACGGCGCCTGCCGCGCCGCCCCGTTCCAGCACGATTGGGAGATTGTCGAGGACGCCTTTTCCGTACTACCCAAAATCGTGCTTCCATCCTCTAACATAGGGCGGTGCCGTTCCGCCCCGCGCAGACCCGTCGACTGGCTGGTGACCCCCTTGCCCCAGGATTCAGCTGTCCCGACTCCTCCGGCCGATGATGATCCGGCCGCACGGCTGATCGACTATCCACGCCGCGGCGGGCCGACCGTCCTGCGCATTCTGCTCGGCGCGCAGCTCCGCCGCCTCCGGGAAGAATGCGGAATCTCCACCGAGCAGGCCGGGTACGAGATCCGCGGCTCCCATTCGAAGATCAGCCGGATGGAACTGGGCCGCGTCGGCTTCAAGTCCCGCGACGTCGCCGACCTCCTCACCCTCTACGGCGTCACCGACCCCGCCGAGCGGGCCCCGATGCTGGATCTGGCCAAGGAGGCCAACACGCCCGGCTGGTGGCACCGGTACGGGGACGTGCTGCCGAACTGGTTCGAGGCCTACCTCGGGCTCGAGGAGGCCGCGTCCCTGCTGCGCTCCTACGAGCTCCAGTTCGTCCCGGGCCTGCTCCAGACCGAGGACTACGCCCGCGCGGTCGTCCGCCTCGGGTTCCCGGACGCCTCCGAGGAGGAGGTCGAGCGGCGGGTCTGGGTGCGGACCACCCGGCAGCACCGCTTCACCTCGCCCAACGCCCCGACGCTGTGGGCGGTGGTGGACGAGGCGGTCGTGCGGCGTCCGCTGGGCGGGCGCGAGGTGATGCGGCGGCAGCTGCATCATCTGATGGAGATGTCGGAACTGCCGAACGTGACGCTGCAGATCGTGCCGTTCGGCGCGGGCGGGCACGCGGCCGCCGGCGGCCCGTTCACGATCCTGCGTTTCGCCGAGCCCGGCCTGTCCGACGTCGTGTACCTGGAGCAGCTCACCAGCGCCCTCTACCTCGACAAGCCGACCGACGTCGACACCTACATGCGCGCGATGAACAACCTCTGCATCACGGCCGCGCGCCCGGACGACACCGGCGGCCTGCTGGACGGGGTCCTGCACGATCTGTGACCGTCCGAGCGATCATGCATCGGCGGGGCGGCGGCGGGGAAGGTCGTCGAGGTGGACGGAGCAGCCGGCCACGGCCACGTCGGCCGGGGCACGGCACCACGGGAGGGGGAAGGATGCTGTACGGCAAGGAGCACGTCGCCCGCTACCAGGAGACCGACGGCGCGGAGGGCCACGACTGGCAGGGGACGGTGACCCTGCTGCTCACCACGACCGGACGGCGCACCGGGCGGCCGCGCACGACGCCGCTGATCTACCAGCCGGAGGGCGACGCGTACCTGGTCGTCGCGTCCAAGGGCGGCGCGGACGAGCCCCCGCTCTGGTACCTGAACCTGCAGGAGAACCCGGAGGTCGAGGTGCAGGTGAAGGGCGACAGGTTCACCGCCCGGGCCCGCACCGCCACGCCCGAGGAGAAGCCCGCCTTCTGGAGGAAGATGGCCGCGACATGGCCCTCGTACGACGAGTACCAGACGAAGACGGACCGGGAAATCCCCGTGGTCGTCCTCGAGCCCGTCTGAGCGCGGTTCCCTTCCGCCGCGGTGCCGGGCCGTGTAGCGTCGGCCTGGAACATTCGTTCGACCGCCGCCCGTCCCAGGCCGCCGAGGTGCACAGTGCCGACGTCGCAGACTGCTGACATCGCCGCCGGTGCCCGTACCGCCGAGCCCGCCGCCGGATCCGCCGGGCCGCCCGCGCGGCTGCTGCGCCGCTGGGAACTCGGGCCGGACGCACGGTTCGCCGCGACCGGTCCGGACGGGCCCGCGGCCCGGCGGTCCCGGCGCGTCGACACGGCGAACGGCTCGTTCCTGCTGAGGGAGCATCCCGTTCCCGACCGGCGCCGCATCCGGTTCCGGCACCGGATCACCACCGCGCTCGACGAGGCGGGACTGCCGGTCCTCGCGCCCGTCCCGGCCCGCACCGGCCGGACGCTGGTGACCTCCGGCGGCCTGGGCTACGAGCTGTTCCCGTGGGCCGGCGGGCGCGGACGGGACGGGCTGGAGCTGACGTTCGCGCAGTGCGAGGCGCTCGGCGGGCTGCTCGGCCGGCTGCACGCGGAGATGGAGCGGCTGACGCCGCCGGTGCAGCAGAGCATGCTGGTGCCCGTGCCGCGCGCCGCGGACGCCGCGGCGGCCGTCGACGCCATGCTGGCGACCGTCCCGCGCGACGGCGGCGGGACCGACTTCGACGCGCTGTCGGAGCGGCGCCTGCGGGAGCGGCGGGCGCTGCTGGCGGAGTTCGCCGACCACCAGCCGCCGGACGCGGAGGTCTGCACGGTCGGGCATCTGCACGGCGCGTTCCACCCGGGGAACCTCCGCCATGGCGGCTCGGGCAACGTCACCGCCGTCCTCGGCTGGGACGGCCTCACCACGGGCCCGGTGGCCGGCGAGGTGGTGCGGGCCGCGGCGCGGCTGTTCGCGTGCGAGGACGACCGCGGCCTCGACCTCGACCGGGTGCAGGCGTTCGTGCGGGGGCACCGCGCGTCGTTCCCGCTCGACGCCGGGCAGATCCAGTCGGCGGTGCACCGCGCCTGGTGGGAGCGCCTCTGCGACGTCGCGCCGCTGCGGCACCGCTATCTCGGCGAGGACGGCACCTGGGAACGGCCGGCGCAGGACCGTGGCCACGCCGCGCTCGTGGCCTGGTGGTCGGCCAACCTCGAGCGGACGCTCGACGCGTTCGCCGCCCCGTACGCGACGGGCGCCGGAGAAGGTGCGACCGCCGAGTCCGGCGCGGACGTCCCGGGCGACGAGCACGCCTACGGCTGAGGTCGGCGGATGCGCCCACCGCACGCCGCGTGACAGCCACAAGAACACATTTGTACCATTCAGTACAAAAAGGAGACGATCATGACCGAAGTCGCCCTGCTCGGCACCGGGATCATGGGCACCGCGATGGCCCGCACCCTGCTGCGCGACGGGCACCGGGTCACGGTGTGGAACCGGACGGCGGCCCGCGCCGAGCCGCTGCGCGCCGACGGTGCCGCCGTCGCCGCCTCCCCCGCCGAGGCGGTGACCGGCGCCGAGGCGGTCATCACGATCCTGGCCGACGGCGAGACGGCGCTGGCGGCCATGGCCGACGCGGCACCCGGCCTTCGCGCCGGGCAGGTCTGGGCGCAGATGGGCACCGTCGCCGTGGACGACGTGCCGCGGCTCGCCGCCCTGGCCGCCGATCACGGCGTGACGTTCGTGGACGCGCCCGTCCAGGGCACCAAGCAGCCGGCCGAGCAGGGGAACCTGATCGTCCTGGCCGCCGGGCCGCAGGAGGCGCGGCCCGTCCTGGAGCCGGTGTTCGGCGCGCTGGGCAGCCGGACGCTGTGGCTGGACGAGGACGGCGCGGGCGCCGCGGGCACCCGGCTCAAGCTCGCGGCGGTCGGCTACGCGATCTCGCTGACCTCGGTCATCGCCGAGTCGGTCGCGCTGACCAGGGCTCTCGGGCTGGACCCGGCGCGGCTGGCCGAGGTCCTCGGCGGCGGTCCGCTCGACAACGCGTACCTGCAGGTGAAGATGAAGGCGATCGTGGAGGACGACCTCGCTCCGAGCTTCGCCGTCCGCAACGCGGAGAAGAACACCCGGATCATCCACGAGGCGGCTGCGGCCGCCGGGATCCGCGTCGACGTCAACGACGCGGCGGGCGAGCGGTTCCGCCGCGCGATCGAGCAGGGGCGCGGCGACGAGGACATGGCCGCGACCTACCACGCGAGTTTCCCCGGCTGAGCCGGGGGCGGTGCCGGGCCGGGCGCGTGTCCGGGGAAGGATGGGGCCATGGAGGTTTTGAGCAGCCGCATCCTGCTTCGCCCGGCGGACGCGAAGGCGAGCCAGCGCTTCTACCGGGACGTCCTGGGACTCGCCGTTCACCGGGAGTTCGGCCCGGCCGACTCCCCCGGCATCGTGTTCTTCCTCGGCTCCGGGTTCCTGGAGGTGTCGGGGCACGGCGCCGCCGAGGACGGGTCCGCGGCGAAGATCTGGCTCCAGGTCCGCGACGTCCGGGCCGAGCACGAACGGCTCGCGGCCGCCGGGGCGCGGATCGTCCGGGAACCGCGCGAGGAGCCCTGGGGGCTGATCGAGATGTGGATCGAGGACCCGGCGGGTGTCGAGATCGTCATCGTGGAGGTACCGGAGGGTCATCCGCTCCGCCGCGACACCCGCTGACGATTCCCGTCCCGTTTCACGCCTCCTCCCCTGGTCTCGGACATTCCGCGGGGACCTTCACATAACGCGCCGAAATACTGGAAAACCCTGGAAGTGTCCGGAGCCTGCGGTACGGTCTGCCGCATGTCCCGCTCCCCCGGCGTTCCGACCCCCGACGCGCTCGAGGCCCGCATCGCCGAGCTGCGCGCGGCCGTGCGGCGGGCGATGGCGGCCGGCGACCGGACGGCCGCCCGCGAGCTGCGGGCCGAGCTGCGGCACGCCGAGGAGGCCTGGGACGACGCGGTCCTCGGCACGGGCGCGGACGCGGCGGAGACCGCTCCCCGCGAGACCGCGCCGCGGCGCTCGTCCGGACGCTCGTCCGGACGTCCCCGCGGTGCGGCCACCGGCAAGGGCGAGCGCGCGACGGGCTCCTCGGGAGGCGCGGCCGGGAGCCAGGGGAAGGTCCGGGCGAAGGGTCCGGCCAAGCGCGGGACGAAGGGCTCCGCGAAAAGCTCCGCGAAGGGCTCCGGCCGGGGTTCGCGCCGGGGACTGCTGCCCGTCCGGGAGCAGGTGCACCAGGCGCTGACCCTGCTCGGCGTCCCGTCCGCGCCCAAGCTGGTCGGATCGGTCTACGCGGCGTTCTTCCCCGGCGAGATCGCGGCGGGGCGGCTGACGAGCCTGCGCCGCGACGAGGAGCGCTCGTTCCGCACCGCGCCCTACGCCCGGCCGTACTACCTGTGCGCCGCGCTGACCGCGGACCTGCTCGCCCCCGCCCGCGGCCTGCTCACCGTCAGCACGTGGCCGCTGGAGCGACGCATCGTGGGCCCGCTGAGCCCGCGCACCGATTTCCTGACGTCCGCGATCCGGCTGGCCGAGCACGCCGGGCGCGGCGAACCGAACCCCGAAGCGCAGCGGCTGCTGTGGCGTTTCGCGTCCAACATCCCCGGTGCGGTCGACGGTACGGTCGGTACAGTCGATCCGGCCGTGCTCGCCGAGGCCGCCCGGGGGGAGCTGGAAGTGCACCGGGAGGCCGACCGGCGGCGGCGCGAGTCGGCCGCCGGGCGCGCCCTGGACCGGCTCGACGACGCGGAACGGCTGTTCGGCAGCCGGCTGCGGGCCCTGCAGGACGCCCCACGGCGCCCTGCCGTCAATGGAGAGACGGACCGATGAGCGAGACCGCGCCGGATCTGGACCGGCTGCGCGGCGGCGTTCCCCCGCGCAACCACGACGCACGGACGATCGCCGCGCTGACCGGGAATCCCGGCTGCGCCCGCCGCGGGGTGATGGACGCGGCGGGGGTCGACAAGGACGCGGTCGCGCGGGCACTCGGATTCCCGGCGCCGTTCGGCCAGTCGCAGTTCGCGATCACGCGCGGGAACGCGTTCGAGGCGCAGGTGAAGGCCGACGGGTGCGCGGAGCTGCTGACGCTGCTGCGCGACACGCTCGGGCTGGCCGTCCCCGAGGTCGCCTACGACGACCTGGAGGTGGTCGCGGGCAACGAGGGCCGGGAGCTGCGGCACACCCGGACGCGGCGGCTGCTCGCCCGCGCGCTGGAGTCCGGCGAGGGCACGCTGTTCGACCATCCGCTGCTGCGCCTCGACATCGCCGGGCAGCCCGCCTACCTGGAGCCGGACGTCATCGCGTTCCAGCTCGCCGGCCGCCTGCACGTGATCGAGGTCAAGTCGTTCGCCGTCGTCGACGGCCAGGCCGAACCGGAGCAGGTCGCGGCGGCGGCGCGGCAGTCGGCGGTGTACGTGCTGGCGCTGCGCCGGCTGGTGGCCGAGCTGGGCCACGACCCGCGGCGCGTGTCGCACGAGGTGTTCCTCGTCTGCCCGGAGAACTTCTCCAACCGGCCGACGGCGACGCCGCTGGACGTGCGCCCGCAGCTCGCCGTCCTGGAGCGGCAGCTCGCCCGGATCACCCGCATCGACCGGATCCTGGACGCGCTCCCGGACGACCTGACGTTCGAGCCCGGCGACGCGCTCGCCGAGTCGGTCCGCGCCGTCGAGGCCCGGTACGCGCCCGACTGCATGGCGGGCTGCGAGATGGCGCTGTTCTGCCGGGACGAGGCGCGGGCGTGCGGGGCGACGGGCGCGCTGGGCCGCTCGGTCCGCGACGACCTCGGCGGCGTGGACGCGATCGGGACGGCGCTGGCCCTGGCCGACGGCACCATCGCGCCGTCCGACGATCTGGTCGAGACCGCCGAGCAGCTGCGCACCGCGGCCCGGCTGCGCGCCGAGGCGCTGTCCGGTTCGCCGTCCGGTGCGCAGGGCGCCGCGTGATCGGCACATGAGCGCGCTGTCCTCGCTCGCCCGCCTGCAGGCGGCGGCCGCCGGGGTCGCGCAGCCGCTCGCCACCGTGCGGCACTGCCATGTCTCGGCGGCGCCGCTGGTGCTCATCCCGCTGCGGCTCGCCGGGGAGGCGGCGGCGCCTCTGGCGATCATGCTCGGCGCCGACCGCGACGACCCGTCGCTGCTGGTCGTTCCGCAACCGCGCAACCGCGACCTGCGGTTCGCGTTCGCCGCCGAGACCGCCAAGCTCGTCCTGAACCACATCGAGACCAGCCGCGGCGCCGTCGAGACGCTGGCGCCGAGCAGGACGGCCGCGAAGTCGGGAGAGGTCGAGGAGCGGATCCGGTACGGGGACGCGCCGCAGGTGCTGGTGCCGAACCGGGGCGGCGTCACGTTCCTGCGGCTGCTGGGCCGGTCCACCCGGTTCCGCGGGACCGAGGGTCCCTACGCGGTGGATCCGGCGGTGCCGGTGCTCGGCCGGTGGCTGACCTGGTTCGCCGACCGGTACGACCATCCGGGGTCGTCGCTGCTGCTGGCGATGACGGAGGCGCTGCGGCTGCACTGGGCGACCGGGCAGAGCTCCCTGGAGGACGGGAACCTCGCGGCCCTGCTCGGCTGGATCGACCCGCCGGACGGTCTGGACGGTCCGGCCGCCGCCGCCCGCGCCGAGGACCCGGTGACCTCCCCGCCGGCCGGGCCCGCGACCGACCCGACGTTCGACAACGAGGTGCTCGCCCCCGCGATCGCCGCGTACGACCGGTCGAACGGCGCGCCCCGCGCCGAGGAGCGGCTGCGCGCGGCCGTCGCGTCCCAGCTCGCCCCGACCTGGGACCTGATGTGGCGGGCGGCCGACCTGCTGCGCGCCCTGCCCGAGGGCGCGAGCGTCCAGCGCCGCTGGGAGCGCGACCGCGACTCCTTCACCTATTACCACCAGACGTTCGGCGAGGCGTATCCTCAGGCGCGCCGCGACACGCCCGTCCGGGCGGCGCGGCGGCTGCACGACCTGGAGCGCGCCCAGGACGCCTACGAGGCGCAGCGGGCGTTCGACGACCCGCTGGTCATGGCCGAGCACCGGCTGACGGGCCAGGCGTTCGGCGGCGTCGTCACCGAGTCCGATCCGACCCGGCTGGACGAGTCCGGCAAGCGGCCGAAGCTGCGCCCGTACCTGCGGGTCGCCACCGAGGATCCGGTCCGGCTCGACGTGGGCACGACCGTGTGTAACGCGGCACGGCCCGCGCTGAAGGGGAGGATCGTGGAGTTCGGCACCGGGGGCGTGCTGCTGGAGCTGACCGGCGGGATGGGCCGCAAGCTCACCCCGGAGCCGGGCGTCGTCCCGGCGGTGGGCGAGCGGGTGTGCTTCACGTCGCTGACCGAGGGCTCTTTCGGGCAGGCGAAGTTCCCCGACCGCGAGGACACGCCGTGGACGCACGGCGGACCGCCCGAGGACTACGTGCCGACCGACGAGGACGCCGAAGAGGAATGGTCATGACCACGGGCGGGACGACGGGCCACACCGGGGAGACCGGGGGCGACGCCGGGGGCGGGATCGCGGCGGGAACGCGCCGCCTGACCCCGGTGCCGTCGTACGTCCCCGCCCCCGCGGGACGCCCGGACGCCGGGTCGGGCGCGGCCCCGCCGGAGGATCCCGGGAAGGCCGCGGGCCGCGTCGTGGACGCCGTCCTGGCCGACCTGTCCGGCGCCCACCGGGGCGTGGTCGTCGACTCCCCGCCCGGTGCCGGCAAGTCCACGCTGGTGGTCCGCGCCGCCGGGCACCTGGCGGACGCGGGCGAGCGGCTGATGATCGTCGCGCAGACCAACGAGCAGGTCGACGACCTCATCGAGCGGATCGCCGACGCGCATCCGCGGCTGACGATCGGGCGCCTGTCGGCGTCGCAGTACGTGCCGTCCGAGCGGGTGCTCGCCCACCCGCAGGTCCAGGTCCGGCAGAAGGCCGCCGACCTCGCCGAGCAGGCCGTGGTGATCGCGACGGCCGCGAAGTGGGCGACGCTGGCGGACGGGTCGTGGCCGTGGGCGATCGTCGACGAGGCGTACCAGATGCGTTCGGACATGCTGCTGCGCATCGCCGGGCGGTTCGAGCGGGCGCTGTTCGTGGGCGACCCCGGCCAGCTCGACCCGTTCTCCACGGTCGAGGTCGAGCGCTGGGCGGGCCTCGCGTGGGACCCGATGCGCAGCGCCGTGTCGGTCCTGCTCGCCCACAACCCCGACCTGCCCGTCCACCGGCTCCCGGTGTCGTGGCGGCTGCCGGCGTCGGCGGCGCCCGTGGTCGCGGACGCCTTCTACCCGTTCACCCCGTTCCGCGCCGGGACGGGCCCGGACGACCGGCGGCTCGAGTTCTCGGCGGGCGGCATGGGCACCACCTACGACCGGGCGCTGGAGGAGGCCGCGGCCACCGGCTGGGCACTGTTCGAGCTGCCCGCGCGGCACACGCTGCGCACCGACTCCGAGGCGGTCCGCGCGACGGCGGCGCTCGCCGTCCGGCTGCTGCAGCGCGGCCCGATCGCGCACTCCGAGAAGGGGACGGCACAGGTCGACGCGTCCCGCGTGGCGATCGGCGCGGCGCACCGCGACCAGGTCACCGCGATCCGCGCCGCGCTCGGCCCGCACGGCGCGGGGATCACCGTCGACACCGCGAACCGCCTGCAGGGCCGCGAGTACGACGTGACGGTCGTCCTGCACCCGCTTTCGGGCCGCCGCGACGCGACCGCGTTCCACCTGGAGTCGGGACGGCTGTGCGTGCTGACGTCGCGGCACCGGCACGCGTGCGTCGTGGTGGCGCGGGCGGGCATCCCCGAGCTGCTGGACGCCCACCCGTCGTCCGAGCCCGTGCACCTGGGGGTGCCCGTGAAGTTCCCGGACGGGTGGGAGGCGAACCAGTCGGTCCTGGCCCACCTCGCCCGGCATCGCGTCGCGGCGGGCTGAACCGGCCGGTCGGGCGGACCGCCCGCCGCCCGGTCCGGCTACGCAGGCCCGACCGTCGCGGCCCAGCGGCCCCCGTTCCGGGAGATCGTGATCGGGTGGTCGAAGCACTCGCTGACCGCCTCCGTGGTCAGCACGCCGGCGGCGGCGCCCGCCGCGAGCACCCGCCCGTCCCGCAGGAGCAGCGCGTGGCTCGTGCTGGTCGGCAGCTCCTCCAGGTGGTGGGTGATCAGCACGGTCGTCAGGTCCGGACGGCCGGCGCGGAGCCGGTCGATGCTCGCCGGCAGTCGCTCGCGGGCGGCGACGTCCAGGCCGGTCGCGGGCTCGTCGAGGAGCAGCAGCGGCGGGTCGGGCATCAGTGCCCGCGCGATCAGCGCCCGGCCGCGCTCGCCCTGCGACAGGGTCGGCCAGCGCGCGGAGGCGCGGTCCGTCAGGCCCAGCAGCGCGATCAGCTCGTCCGCGCGGCCCGGCTCGTCCGCGGTGGGCGCCCAGCGCGGCACGAGCTCGATCGTCCCGGTGGCGCCCGTCAGGACGACCTCGCGGACCGTCCGCGCGGACTCCAGCGGGTGCCGGGGGTCGACGTGCCCGATCACCCGGCGCACCCGCTGCACGTCGACGCGCCCGAGCCGGTGCCCGAGGATCTCGGCGGTGCCCCGGGTCGGGTGGGTGTAGGCGCCGAAGATGCCGAGCAGGGTACTCTTGCCGGCGCCGTTCGGGCCGAGCAGCGCCCAGTGCTCGCCGCGCAGGACGGTCATGCTGACCCGGTCGAGCAGGAGCCTGCGCTCGCGGACGAGATCGATCTTGTCGGCGTTCAGGACGACGCCGGGCACGGCGGGGGGCAACGGGACCTCCGTTCGGGACGCGGAGCGCACGGCGGGCCGCGGGGACACCCGATCACGGGCGCCGGACCGCGCGGACGCACCGGGCGGGCGGACGCGGGCGGAGGCCGGGGTCGCCGGGGCGCGGGCGTCAAGGAAGATCTTCAACTTAGCCGAACCACCGGGCATCGGGTACAACAGGAGCACGCGGACGGATACTGTGAGACCGGTGCCTCAGCGATCAGGGGAGGGACATGGAGGAGATCGGCTTCATGTGCGCCCGCTGCGGCGGCGAGGTGCACGACGTCACGCACAACCGCGAGGGCTCCCTCGACGGCGTCGGCTATCGCCACAACCGCAGGGTGGAGCCGTGGGACCACGAGCTGGAGCTCGCGGTAGGCGAACCCGCCGCGCAGGACCGGGCGTGCGACTTCTGCGGCGGTCCGGAGACGAGCTGGCTGTACTACCCCACGCTCGACCCGGAGGACACCGACATGTTCGAGGTCGAGCTGGACACCACGCACCTGTCGGACGACGACACGGCGGTCGCCGTCCTCAACATGCTGTACCCGTGGTACGCGTGCGACACATGCTCGGTGCTGGTGGCCGACCGCAACGTCGACCGGCTCATCGACCGGGCCCTGGACCGGACGCCCGTCCGCGCCGACGGGCCCGTGGACGAGAAGACCGTCCGAGCGCGCCTGCGCGGCTCGCTTTCGGTGTTCTTCACCACACGCCCCGGCCGTCCGCAGCCCTCGCGGGCCGTCTGACGCCGTCCGGGCGCCGCCCCGCCGCCCGTCCCGCCGTTGCGGGCGGGGTCGGCACTCCGGACGTCGGACCGGCTCATTATGATCGACCCGTTTTCGGGGCGGATCGTGAGCACGGGGGAAAAGGCACGTGATCATTGAAAGACGGTTCCACGGACCGGACGAGTCGGGCAACGGCGGCTATGTGGCGGGGCTGCTGGCGAAGCGGGTGCCCACCGACACCGTCACGGTGGCGTTGCGGCGGCCACCGCCGCTGGAGACCGCGCTGACCGTCACGGCGGAGGACGACCGGGGGCACAGCGTCCGGCTGTGGAACGGCGAGCGGCTGATCGCCGAGGCGCTGGCGGGGGCGATCGTGGTGCCGCCCGTGCCGGGCGTCCCGTTCGAGGAGGCGCTGACGGCGGCGGAGAAGTACCGGGCGGCGGAGAACAACCCGTTCCCCGGCTGCTTCGTGTGCGGTCCGGACCGCGAGCCCGGGGACGGCCTCCGGCTGGAGCCGGGACCGGTCGCCGCGGACACGGTGGCGACGCCGTGGACCCCGGCGGAGGTTCCGGGGCGAGAGCTGGTGTGGGCCGCGCTGGACTGTCCGGGAGCCTGGTCGTTCGACGTGGCCGACCGGCCGGCGGTGCTCGGCACGATGACCGCGCAGGTCTCCGACGTCCCGGCCGCCGGGGAGCGCTGCGTCGTCATGGGGGCGACGCGCAGCCGGGAGGGCCGCAAAACGCACACGGCGACGGCGCTGTACGGGGCGGACGGCCGGCTGCTGGGCCGCGCCGAGCAGATCTGGATCGAGATCGACCCGGAGCGGTTCCGGAGCTGATCCGATGCCCGGCGGCGGGCCGTCCGCGCCGCCGGGCGGGTTCTCCGGCGGGGCGCACGTCCCCGCCGGGACCGGTCACGGGCCGGTGAACAGGGGGTCCTCCCGGTCCGACCCGTTCACCGGGCGCCCGCGGTCGGACGGAGCCCCGGCCGGGCCGGGCAGCGGGTACGGCGTCGCGGAACCCGGCACGGGGCCCTCGATCCCGTGCGGCCCGGTGCCGCCCGGGACGGGGCCGCCGATGGGCGGCGGGCCCGGCGGGACGCCCGGCACCGGCTGGGGCCCGCTCTGCGTGCCGGGGTTCTGCGTGCCGGGGTTCTGCGTGCCAGTGCCCTGCATGGCGGTGCTCTGCATCTGGCCGCTCTGCATCCGGCCGCCCTGCGGCGCGCCCGGCGAGAGGCTGCCCTGGGTGAACTGGTCGATCTGGCGGCGGGCGCGGTCGGCCTCGGCGCGGGCGGCGTCGCGCTCCTCGGCCAACGCGGTCAGCGCGGCCTGCTGGTCGGCGACCGACTGCGACAGCTGCCGCAGCTGCGTCGCCTGGTCGTTCAGCCGACCCGTCATCTCGTCGCGCTCGCCCGCGGCGGCCTGCGCCTGGGCCAGCGCGGCGTCGCGCTCCTTGGCGGCCTCGTCGGCGCGGGCCTGGATGCGGACGACCTCGGCCTCGGCCTCGGACTGGGCCCGCAGCGCGGTGCTGCGCTCGGCCTCGGCCTTGCTGGCGGCCTGCATCGCGCGCTGCCGCTGCGCCTCGGCGTCCCGCATGGCGTTGCGCAGGTCCTCGGCGCCCTGCTTGGCGACCGCCGCCTCGACCCGCTGCGCCTCGGCAGCGCTCTCCGCCTCGGACGTCTTGGCGTGCAGCTCGACCAGCTCGGCGCGGGCGCTCTCCAGCGCGGCCAGCAGCTCGGCCTCGCGGGCGGCGATGCGGTCCCGCTCGCTCTCGGCGGCCAGCTTCGCGGTCATCGACTGCTGCGCGATCTGGTGCGCCTCCTCCCATGCCTGCTGGGCGGCGTCCCGCTTGGCGGTCGCGAGCCTGGCCTCCTCGCGGGCGCGCTCGGCGTCCTGCGCGGCGGCCTCGCCGCGCTGGCGCGCGGCGGTGGCCTCCTGCCGGGCCTCCTCGGCCCGGCGCTGGGAGGAGTCGCGCTCGCTCTGCGCGATGGCGAGCTCGCGGGCGGCCTCGGCCCGCACCTCGGCGACGCGCCGCTCGACCCCGGCGACGCTCAGCTCCGAGGTCAGCGACTCGGCGAGCACGTCGGCGGCCTTCTCCAGCCGCTCGACCATCTCCCAGGTGGAGGCGACTTGCCCGGTGAGGCCCGGCGCGTCCCGGCCGCGCTCCCGCCGGTCCCGCGCCTCGCGGGCGCACGCGCCGTCGTCGTCCCGGCAGTAGCGGACGACGCGGGTCGCCCCCACCGGCTGCGGCACGGGACGCCCGCAGTTCGCGCACGGCCACACCGCGACGGGGTCGCCCATGCGGGCCACCGCCGTCTCCCCCGATCCCCCGGACGCGCCGACGTCGTCGCCCGGTCCCCTGGAGACCGCGGCGGGAGACGTCGCGGCCGTCTCCTGCGGGCCGCTATTGTCGCGCTCTTGGCTGTTAGGCATGGAATGAACGATACGCACTAGTCGGCGGGACCGCAGTGACTTGGGTGGCAGATGTGGGGCCGCCCACGACGCACCCGGCGACGGATAACGTCCCCGGCCTCCGATCGGACGGCCCCGTGGCACGGCCCGCCTCCGGCCGCCCGGCGGTCAGGGCCGGAAGGCGTCGGTCGCCTCGATCAGCCGGTGCCGCACGCCCGGTTCGGACCCGCCGTGGCCCGCGTCCTCCACGATGTGGAACTCCGCCTCGGGCCACGCGCGGTGCAGCTCCCACGCCTGGTCGGGCGGTGTCTTCACGTCGTAGCGGCCGTTCACGATGACGGCCGGGAGATGCCGGAGCCGGTCGACGCCCGCCAGGAGCCCCTCGGACGGCAGGAATCCGCCGGACGAGATGTAGTGGTGGGTGATGCGGGCGAACGCCAGGACGGACGCGTCGTCCAGCTCCGGCGGCGCCACGGGCAGCAGGGTGTTCGCCGCCAGTTCCCAGGCGATCCACGCGCGGGCAGCGGGGGTCCGGACGGCCGGGTCCGGATGGCGGATGCGCCGCCCGTAGGCGGCGACGAGGTCGTCCCGCTCGGCGGGCGGGATCGCGTCCCGGAACGCCGCCCACTCGGCGGGGAACAGCTGCGACGCGCCGCCGGGGGCGAACGCCCACGCCTCGTCCGCCGGGCGGACGAGATAGACGCCGCGCAGCACCATCTCGGTGACGCGGCCGGGGTGCGCCTGCGCGTAGGCGAGCGCGAGTGTGCTGCCCCAGCTGCCGCCGAAGACCAGCCAGCGGTCGATGCCGAGATGCGCGCGGAGCCGCTCCATGTCCGCGATCAGGTGCGGGGTCGTGTTGCGCTCGAGCGAGACGGACGGGTCGCCGGCGTGCGGACGGCTGCGCCCGCAGCCGCGCTGGTCGAACAGCACGATCCGGTAGGCGGACGGGTCGAAGAACCGCCGGTGGTCCGGCAGGATCCCGCCGCCCGGCCCGCCGTGCAGGAAGACCGCCGGCTTGCCGCCGGGGTTCCCGCAGACCTCCCAGTGGATCTCCTGCCCGTCCTCGACGTCGAGGAACCCGGCCTCGTGCGGGCGGACCGCCGGGTAGAACTCGCGCAAACCCATACGCGCAGTCGTATCCGGTGGTCGATCACCGGCGCAACCGGCCTACCATCGCGGCGTGACGGCGATCAGATGCACGCAATGCGACGGCACCGAAATCGATTCCGGGTTCATCGAGGACGCCGGCGAGCACAGCAAGGGGTACGCGCGCTGGATCCCCGGCCCGCTGAAGCTCGGCGTCTTCGGGGGCGCCAAACGCTTCGGCAAGGACCGCTGGCGGATCGACGCGTACCGGTGCCGCAAGTGCGGCCACCTGGAGCTCTTCGCCTCCGAACAGGCCTACTGACCCGCGCCCACCGGACCCGCCCCCGCCGGCCCGCACGCGAGCGGGGTCACAGCTGGGCCATGGCCTTCCGGATGCGCTTGTCGGAGACCGGGTAACGCGTCCCGAGCTGCTGGGCGAACAGGCTCACCCGGAACTCCTCGATCATCCACCGGACGTGCAGCACCGGCTCGTCCTCGCGGCGCGCCGGCGGGAGCCGCTGGAGCGTGCGCCGGTACTCCTCCCGCAGCGCCTCGACCTGCCCGGCGAGCAGCCGGTCGCGGTTCGGGTTCTCGGGGAGCTTGTCCAGCCGGACCTGGACGGCGCGCAGGTAACGGGCCAGGTCGGGCAGCCGCTGCCAGCCCGTCGCGGTGACGAACCCCGGCCGGACGAGCGACTCCAGGTGGCCGCGCGCGTCGGCCAGCGCCGGGACGAGCGTGATGCTCTTCGTCCCCCGGATGCGCCGGTCGGCCTCGTGCGCCTCCGCCAGGATCCGCTCGACCTGCGCGACGATCCGGGCCGTCGCGTCGTGCAGGTCCGCGCGGACCCGGTCGTACAGGGCGCGGAACCCGTCCTCGTCCCACGCGGGCCCGCCCGCGTCGGCGATGAGGCGGTCCGCCGCGGCGGTGACGCAGTCGTCGAACAGCGCGGCGGTGGAGCCGTGCGGGTTGTGGCTGAGCGCCAGCTTCCCCTGGTTGGTGAGGCGGCTCTGGATGAGCTTCACCGGGGACGGCGCGTTCAGCAGGATGAGGCGGCGGGTGCCGCGCCACATCGCGCGGCGCTGCTCGGCCTCCGTCTCGAACATGCGGACGGCGACGCTGTCGCCCTCGTCGGTGAGCGCCGGATAGGCCTTGACGTCGTAACCGGCCTGGTTGCGCTCGTAGGTGCGGGGCAGCTCGGCGATCGTCCAGTCGGTGAGGCCGGTCCGCTCGACGGTGGACGCCGCCTTCGACAGCGTGCCCCGCACCTTGCCCGCCAGCCGGCGTTTCAGCTCGTCCAGGTCGGTGCCCTCGCCGAGCGTGCGGCCGCGGTCGTCCACCACCCGGAACGTGATCCGCAGGTGGGCGGGCAGCCGCGACCGGTCCCACGCCTCCCGCGCCACCGGGACGCTCGTCATCGCCGTCAGCTCGCGCTCCAGCGCGTCCAGGAGCGGCTCGCTGCGCGGCGCGACCCGGTCGAGTGCCTTGCGGGCGTAGTCGGGCGCGGGGACGAAGTTGACCCGCAGCTGCTTGGGCAGCGACCGGATCAGCTCGGTGACCAGTTCGCCGCGCAATCCCGGGACCTGCCACTCGAACCCGTCCGGGCGGACCTGGTTGAGGATCTGCACCGGGACGTGGACGGTCACGCCGTCGGCGTCCGCGCCCGGCTCGAACTGGTACGTCAGCCGCAGCCGCAGCGGGCCCTGCTTCCACACGTCCGGGTAGTCGGCCTCGCTGACGCCGCCCGCGGTGTCGTTGATGAGCATCGACCGCTCGAACCCGAGCAGGTCGGGCTCGGCACGGCGCGCCTTCTTCCACCAGGAGTCGAAGTGCCGGCCGGACACGACGTCCTCGGGGATCCGGGCGTCGTAGAAGTCGAACAGGGTCTCGTCGTCCACGAGGATGTCGCGGCGCCGGGCGCGGTGCTCCAGCTCCTCGACCTCGTCCAGCAGGGCGCGGTTGTCGTGGAAGAACCTGTGCCGGGTCTCCCAGTCGCCCTCGACGAGCGCGTGCCGGATGAACAGCTCGCGGGACAGCGCCGGATCGATCGAGCCGTAGTTGACGCGCCGGTCGGCGACGATCGGGACGCCGTAGAGGGTGACCTTCTCGTGCGCCATCACGGCCGCCTGCTTCTTCGACCAGTGCGGCTCGCTGTAGTTGCGCTTGACCAGGTGCCCGGCGAGCGGTTCGATCCACTCGGGCTCGATCCTCGCGTTGATCCGGCCCCACAGCCGGGACGTCTCGACCAGCTCGGCCGACATCACCCAGCGCGGCGGCTTCTTGAACAGCGCCGACCCGGGGAACACGGCGAACTTCGCGCCGCGCGCCCCGATGTACTCGTGCCCGCGCCGCGGCCTCTCGCGCTTGGACGGGTCGCCGCGCCCGGCCTTCTCGGACCGTCCGGGCGTGTCCATCAGCCCGATGTGCGACAGCAGGCCGGACAGCAGCGACACGTGGACGCGGTCGGGCGCGGCGTCGGTCGTGTTCAGCGTCACGCCCAGCGACTTGGCGACCTGCTTGAGCTGGCCGTGCAGGTCCTGCCATTCGCGGACGCGCAGGAAGTGCAGGAACTCGTTCTTGCACATCCGCCGGAACGCGCTGCCCGACAGCTCCTTCTGCTGCTCGCGCAGGTAGTTCCACAGGTTCAGGTACGCGAGGAAGTCGGAGGTGGGGTCGGCGAACCGGCGGTGTTTCTCGTCGGCGGCCTGCTGCTGGTCGGCGGGCCGCTCGCGCGGGTCCTGGATGGACAGCGCGGCCGCGATGACGAGGACCTCGCGGACGCAGCCGTTGCGGTCGGCCTCCAGCACCATGCGGGCCAGCCGCGGGTCGACGGGGAGCTGCGCGAGGCGGCGGCCGAGCGGGGTGAGGCGCTTGCGCGGGTCGGTCTCGGCCAGGTCGATCGCGCCCAGCTCGTGCAGGAGGTCGACGCCCGCCTTGACGTTGCGGCGGTCCGGCGGCTCCACGAACGGGAACGCGGCGATGTCGCCGAGGCCGAGGGCCGTCATCTGCAGGATGACCGACGCGAGGTTGGTGCGCAGGATCTCCGGGTCGGTGAACTCGGGCCGGGACTCGAAGTCCTCCTCGGAGTACAGCCGGATGCACACGCCCTCGGAGACGCGCCCGCACCGGCCCTTGCGCTGGTTCGCCGACGCCTGCGAGACCGGCTCGATCGGGAGCCGCTGCACCTTCAGGCGGTGGCTGTACCGGGAGATCCGCGCGGTGCCCGGATCCACGACGTACTTGATGCCGGGGACGGTCAGCGACGTCTCGGCCACGTTCGTGGACAGGACGATGCGGCGCCCGCGGTGCGGCTGGAACACGCGGTGCTGCTCGGCCGCGGACAGGCGCGCGTACAGCGGCAGGACCTCGCTCGTCCCCCGCTGCCGCGCGAGGTGCTTGGTCAGCGCCTCCGCGGTGTCGCGGATCTCGCGTTCGCCGCTGAGGAAGACGAGCACGTCGCCGGGGGCCTCGCGGCCCAGCTCGTCCACCGCGTCGATGATCGCCTGGATCTGGTCCCGGTCCGGGTCGGCGGACGGGTCGTCCGGGTCGGCCACCGGCCGGTACCGGACCTCGACCGGGTAGGTGCGGCCGGACACCTCCACGATCGGGGCGTCGCCGAAGTGCCGGGAGAACCGCTCCGGGTCGATCGTCGCGGAGGTGATGATCACCTTGAGGTCGGGCCGCTTCGGCAGGATCTCCCGGATGTAGCCGAGCAGGAAGTCGATGTTGAGGCTGCGCTCGTGCGCCTCGTCGATGATGAGCGTGTCGTACTGCCGCAGCAGCCGGTCCGTCTGGATCTCGGCGAGCAGGATGCCGTCGGTCATCAGCTTGACGAGCGTGTCGTCACTGGACCGGTCGGTGAACCGCACCTTGTACCCGACGGTGTCGCCCAGCTCCGTGCCGAGCTCCTCGGCGATGCGGTCGGCGACCGTCCGGGCGGCCAGCCGGCGCGGCTGGGTGTGCCCGATCGAGCCGAGGACGCCGCGGCCCAGTTCCAGGCAGATCTTCGGGATCTGCGTGGTCTTGCCGGACCCGGTCTCCCCCGCGACGATCACGACCTGGTTGTCGCGGACCGCCTCGAGGATGTCGTCCTTCTTCTGCGAGACGGGCAGCTCGGCCGGGTAGGTGATCGCCGGGACGGCCGCGCGGCGCCGCTCGACGCGGCGCTCGGCCGCGGCGACCTCGGCGGCGATCTCCTCGGCGACCCTCGCCCGCCGCCCGGCGTCCTTGATCTTCTCACCGCCGTCGATGCGGCGGCGCAACCTGCTCCGGTCGCGCGTCGTCAGTTCGGGCAGGCGCGCGCGCAGGTCGGCGAGCGGCGATCTCACAGGCGTCCTCATAACCGTTGACAAGGATAGGCCGCGGGCATCGCGCCCCACCTCGGCCGGGGCTCATCGGGCGCCGCCCTCGGAACCTCTGCACGGTAGCCGCACGGCTCCCGCCGTGGCGATCCTTTTTCCCCGCGGCGCCCGAATGACAACGCCTCCGCCGCGGTGTGGATTCCCCGGCGCACCGGACGTACGGTTTCATCACTCAACGTAGTGCGCGGGCAACGGCGATCGGTCACCATGGGTAGACGTAAGCACACCGATCGCCGCCGGCCGCTACCGGATCGACCGCCTTCTCGGGACGGGCGGCTTCGCGTCCGTCCGGCCGTACGCCGCGCGGGTCCGCCGGTACATGGCCGGCTACCGGCCTCGCTGACCGGGCGCCCAGGCCCCGGCGGCCGCGGCCTCCTTCACGTACTCGGCGAACGGGCGCGGGTCCCGGCCGAGCGCGCGGCGGACGCCGTCGCTCACCCGGTCGCCCGAGCCGTCGCGGATGTCGGCCAGCAGGCCCGCCAGCATCTCGGCGACCGCGGCCGGCACCCCCTGCGTCCCCAGGAGACCGACGAACTCCGGCACCTCCAGCGGCGTGTACCGGATCTCCCGGCCGGTCGCCTCCCCGATCATCCGGGCGGCGGTGCGGAACGGCAGCGGTTCCGGGCCGGAGATCTCGTAGATCTCCCCGGCGTGCCCGTCTCCGGTGAGCGCGGCGACGGCGACGTCGGCGATGTCCCCGGCGTCCACGAACGCCTCGCGTCCCTCGCCGGTGGGCAGCGCCAGCTCGCCCGCCAGCACGGGCTCGCGGAAGAAGTCCTCGCTGAAGTTCTGCGCGAACCAGGACGGGCGCAGGATCGTCCATTCCGCCCCGGACTCGCGGACGGCGCGTTCGGCGGGCTCCTGCGCGGGCTGCGGGGCGCCGTCGACGCCCCGCGCCGCGAGCAGCACGAGCCGCCGGACGCCCGCCGCGACGGCTTCGCGCGCGAACTCCGCGACGGTGTCCTGGTCGACGCTCTCGTTCATCGGGACGAGGTAGACGGCGCCCGCGCCGTCCAGTGCGGGCCGCCAGGTGGAGCGGTCGGCCCACTCGAAGCGGGTCCCGGTCGTGCGGGACGCGGCGCGCACGGGGACGCCGCGGTCGGTGAGGCGTGCGGTGACGCGGCGGCCGGTCTTGCCGCGGGCGCCGAGCACGAGAATCGGTGAATCGGTCATGGGTCCAGCACACCAGCGCCGGTCGAGACGTTCCATGGGTGCGCGTCTCGTTCGCATGTGAGATCGTCTCGGCATGGACCTCCTGGACGATCTGCTGGCGGGCGTGCGGGCGCGCGGGGCCCTGTTCTGCCGCTCGGTGGCGCGGCCGCCGTGGGCGGTGCGGTTCGAGGCGCCCGCACCGCTGTCGCTCGGCACGATGCTGCGGGGCGTCGGCTGGATCACCCGCGGCGACGGGGAGCCGGTGCGGATCGGGGAGGGCGACATCGTGCTGATCCGGGGCGGCGCGCCGATCGTCGCCGGGGACCGCGCGGACGCCGAGCCGGAGATCGTGGTGCTGGACGCCGACCGCTGCTACGCGACCGACGGGGGCCCGGCGACGGCGGGCCACAACTTCCGGCTGGGGCCGCGCACCTACGGGCTCGTCCCGGACGGGTCGGACCTGTTCGTCACCGCCGAGTACCCGATGCGCGGCGACGTGTCGGAGCGGCTGCTGGAGGCGCTGCCCGAGGTGGCGCTCGTCCCGGCGCGGCCGGAGTTCGCGCCGCTGCTGGAGCTGCTGGACGTCGAGGTCGCCCGGGAGGAGCCGGGGCAGCAGATCATCCTGGACCGCATGCTCGACATGCTGCTGGTCCGGGCGCTGCGGGCCTGGTTCGCGCGGCCGGACGCCGAACCGCCCGCCGGCTACCGGGCGCTCGGCGACCCGCACGTCGGGCGGGCGCTGCGGCTGCTGCACGACAGCCCGGCGCGGCCGTGGACGGTGGCGGAGCTGGCGGCCGAGGCGGGCCAGTCGCGGGCGGTGTTCGCGCGCCGGTTCACCGAGCTGGTCGGCCGCCCGCCGCTGGCCTACCTCACCGAGTGGCGGATGACGCTGGCCGCCGACCTGCTGCGCGAGCCCGGCGCGACGGTCGCGTCCGTGGCGCGCCGCGTCGGGTACGCCGACGGGTTCGCGTTCAGCAACGCCTACAAGCGGGTTCGCGGCGCCGCGCCGAGCAGCGTGCTGCGCGGCGCCGCGAACGCCTGACGTCCGGGCTCAGGACGCGCCGTAGACGGGTTCGGGCGCGGCGGCCCGCGCGAGGAGGCCGGTGACGACCTCGCCGATCTCCGCCGGGTCCCAGCGGGCGCCCTTGTCGGCGGCGGGGCCGTGCCGGAAGGCGTCCATCACGCAGATCTTGCCGCCCTCGGCCTCGAAGACGCGGCCGGTGACGTCGCGGGACGCGGCCGATCCGAGCCACACCACGAGCGGGGACACGTTCTCCGGGGCCATCGCGTCGAACTCGCCCTCGGCGGGGGCGGCCATCGTCTGCGCGAAGACCTCCTCGGTCATGCGGGTGCGGGCGGCGGGCGCGATCGCGTTGACCGTCACCCCGTACCGTCCCAGTTCGGCGGACGCGACGAGGGTGAGCCCGACGATGCCGGCCTTGGCGGCCGAGTAGTTGCCCTGGCCGACGCTGCCGAGCAGCCCGGCGCCGGACGAGGTGTTGATCACCCGGCCGTCGACGGGGCGGCCCGCCTTGCTCTCCGCGCGCCAGTGCAGGCCCGCGTGCTTGAGCGGCAGGAAGTGCCCCTTGAGGTGGACGCGCATGACCGCGTCCCACTCGTCCTCGGAGAGGTTGACGAGCATCCGGTCGCGCAGGAAGCCGGCGTTGTTGACCAGGACGTCCAGCCGCCCGAACGTCTCGGCGGCGGTGCGGACGAGCGCGGCGGCGCCGGCGTCGGTGGCGATGTCGTCGGTGCTGGCGACGGCCTTCCCGCCCAGCGCCTCGATCTCCCGGACGACCTCCTGCGCGGGCCCGACGGCGGCGTCCCCGCTGCCGTCGCGGGCGACGCCGAGGTCGTTGACGACGACGAGGGCGCCCTGCCGGGCGAACTCGAGGGCGTGCGCGCGGCCGAGGCCGCGGCCGGCCCCGGTGACGGCGACGACGCGGTCCTTGCAGATCATCGTGACTCCTTCTCGTTCGCGCCGGTGTTCCCGTCCTTGTTCACGGTGGCGGCGTCCAGGAAGGCGGGACGCTCTCCCCCGCCGTGCATCAGCATTTCCGTGCCGGTGACGTAGGAGGCGAGGTCGGAGGCCAGGTAGACGCAGGCGCCGCCGACCTCGTCGGGGGTGCCGAGCCGGCCCATGGGGACGGTGCGCCCGATCGCCGCGATCCCCTCCTCGTCGCCGTAGTGCAGGTGCGCGGTCTCGGTGCGGATCATGCCGAGGATCAGCGTGTTGACCCGGACGTGCGGCGCCCACTCGACCGCGAGGGACCGGGTGAGGCTGTGCAGGCCGGCCTTCGCGGCGCCGTAGGCGGAGGTCCCGGGCGAGGGCCGGACGCCGCTGACGCTGCCGATGTTGATGACCGCGCCGCCGGTGTCCCGCTCCCGCATCCGCGGGTAGGCGGCCCGCGCCATGAGCAGCGGCGCGGTCAGGTTCAGTTCGATGATCTTGGCGTGGGTGCGCAGCTCACCGTCCGCCAGGGGCAGGAAGGGGCCGCCGCCCGCGTTGTTGACGAGCACGTCGACGCGGTCGAGCCCGTTCATGAACTCCTCGACGGCGTCCTGCTTGCGGACGTCCAGCGAGACGAACCGGGCCGCTCGCCCGGCCGCCTCGGGGAGCGTCTCCGGGTCGCGCCGGCCGACCGCGACGACGTCGGCGCCCGCCTCCAGGAAGGCGCGGCTGATGCCGGCGCCCACCCCGCGCACGCCCCCGGTGACCACCGCGGTCTTCCCGCTCAGGTCCAGTTTCAGTGACATCCCACCACCTCGGGCATCCCGCCTCCTTCTGCGCCTCTGCTACGGTCAGTTCTAACAAATGTTTGGTGGAAAGGTAGCGCATGGGAGTCTCCACCACGACCCGGGACGGGGTCGCCGAGATCGTCGTGGACGCCCCGCCGGTCAACGCGCTGACCGTCGCGGGCTGGCACGAGCTGGCGGACGCGGTGCTGGCGGCCGGACGGGACCCGCAGGTGGGGGCCGTCGTGCTCCGCGCCGAGGGCCGCGGCTTCAACGCGGGCGTCGACATCAAGGAGATGCAGTCCACCGAGGGGCACGCCGCGCTGGTGGGCGCCAACCGGGGCTGCTACGCGGCGTTCGCGGCCGTCTACGACTGCGAGGTTCCGGTGATCGCCGCGGTGCACGGCTTCTGCCTGGGCGGCGGGATCGGGCTCGCCGGCAACGCCGACATCGTGATCGCCTCCGAGGACGCCTACTTCGGCCTTCCGGAGGTGGACCGGGGCGCGCTCGGCGCCGCGACCCACCTGGCGCGGCTCGTCCCTCAGCACCTGATGCGCGCGATGGTCTACACGTGCCGCAACGTCACGGCGGACGAACTGCACCGGCACGGGTCGGTGCTGGAGGTCGTCCCGCCGGACGGGCTGCGCGCCGCGGCGCTCGAGGTCGCCGCGAACATCGCCGCCAAGGACCGGTACGTCATCCGGCGCGCGAAGGAGTCGCTGAACGGCATCGACCCGGTCGACGTCAAGCGCAGCTACCGCTTCGAGCAGGGACTGACCTTCGAGCTGAACCTGGTCGGCGCGGGCGACGAGCACCGCGACGCCTTCGTGGCCAAGGGGGCGAAATGAGCAAGGTGACCACGATCGAGGAGATCGTCGGGTCGCTGGAGAGCGGCATGACGATCGGCATCGGCGGCTGGGGGTCGCGGCGCAAGCCGATGGCGCTCGTCCGCGCGATCTGCCGCTCGCCGCTCACCGACCTGACCATCGTCACCTACGGCGGCCCGGACGTGGGGCTGCTGTGCGCCGCCGGGAAGGTGCGGCGGCTCGTCACCGCGTTCGTCACCATGGACTCGATCCCCCTCGAGCCGCACTTCCGGCAGGCGCGGCAGACCGGCGCGATCGAGCTGACCGAGTACGACGAGGGCATGTTCATGTTCGGCCTGTACGCGGCAGCCCACCGGCTGCCGTTCCTGCCCACGCCCGTCGGCCTCGGCTCCGACGTCCTGAAGATCAACCCCGAGCTGCGGACGGTCCGCTCGCCCTACGAGGACGGCACCGAACTGGTCGCCGTCCCCGCACTGGCGATGGACGCCGCGCTCGTCCACATGAACCGCGCCGACGCCCGCGGCAACGCCCAGTACCTCGGCCCCGACCCGTACATGGACGACCTGTTCGCCAAGGCCGCCGACCGGACGTACGTGTCGTGCGAGCGGCTCGTCGACACCGCCGACTTCGCCAAGGAGGGCCCGCCGCAGTCGCTGCTGATCAGCCGGTCGCAGGTGGCCGGGGTGGTGGAGACGCCGAACGGGGCGCACTTCACCGACTGCGCGCCCGACCACGGGCGGGACGAGGCGTTCCAGAAGCTGTACGCGAAGGCGGCGGGCGATCCGGACGGGTGGGCCGCGTTCCGCGACCGGTTCCTGTCCGGGGACGAGACCGCGTACCAGGACGCCGTCCGGGCCTGGCGGGAGGAGAAGTGAGCACGATGAGCGAGGCCACCCTGACCGGGGCGACGCGCGCCGAGGTGTGCGCGGTCGCCTGCGCGGAGCTGTTCCGCGGCGACGGGGAGATCGTGGCGGCGGCGGTCGCCGGGTTCGTGCCGATGCTGGGTTCCCGGCTGGCGCGCTCGACGTTCGAGCCGGACCTGCTGACGACCGACGGCGGCCCGTCGCTGACCGCCGACGCCGTCCCGCTGGGCGCGGCGGCGGACGTCGTCGAGGGCTGGCTGCCGTTCCGCGACCACCTGTGGCTGGTGCTGAACGGGCGCCGCCACGTGATCATGGGACCGAGCCAGATCGACCGGTTCGGCAACACGAACATCTCGTGTATCGGCGACTGGGCGCGCCCGTCCCGGCAGCTGCTCGGGGTGCGCGGCGGGCCGGGCAACACGCTGCTCAACCCGACGAGCTACTGGGTGCCCAAGCATTCGGCGCGCGTGTTCACCGAGAAGGTCGACATGGTCAGCGGCGTCGGCACGGACCGGGGCGCGCACGAGCTCCGCGCCGTGGTGACGAACCTGGCGGTGCTCGACTTCGACACCCCCGACCGGCGGATGCGGCTGCGGTCGGTGCACCCCGGCGTGACCGTCGACGACGTCGTCGCCGCCACCGGGTTCGAACTGGCCGTGCCGGACGGCGTCCCCGAGACGCGGCTCCCGGACGCCGAGGAGCTGCGCATCATGCGCGAGGTGCTCGACCCGAAGGGCCTGCGCGAGCGCGAGGTCCCGTCGTGAGCGGGACCGGGCAGGTCCTCGACACGCCGCTGACGCGGCTCACCGGGGTGCGGCATCCGGTCGTCCAGACCGGCATGGGCTGGGTGGCGGGGCCGCGCCTGGTGACGGCGGTCGCGAACGCGGGCGGCCTCGGGGTCCTGGCGTCGGCGACGATGACGCTCGACCAGCTCAAGGCGGCGATCGGCGAGGTCAAGGACCGGACCGACGCGCCGTTCGGGGTCAACCTGCGGGCCGACGCGGGCGACGCGGGCGACCGCATCGACCTCCTCATCAAGGAGGGCGTGAAGGTCGCCTCGTTCGCGCTGGCCCCCAGGAAGGAGCTGATCGCCAAGCTCAAGGACGCGGGCCTCGTGGTGATCCCGTCGGTGGGCGCGCGGCGGCACGCGGAGAAGGTCGCCGGCTGGGGCGCGGACGCGGTGCTGGTGCAGGGCGGCGAGGGCGGCGGGCACACCGGGGCCGTGGCGACCACGCTGCTGCTCCCGCAGGTCGTGGACGCGGTCGACATCCCGGTGATCGCGGCCGGCGGCTTCTTCGACGGGCGCGGCCTCGCGGCGGCGCTGGCGTACGGGGCGGCGGGCGTGGCGATGGGCACCCGGTTCCTGCTGACCTCCGACAGCTCGGTGCCCGAGGCCGTCAAGCGCGTCTACCTGGAGACCGGCGAGACCGTGGTGACCCGGCAGGTCGACGGCATGCCGCACCGGGTCCTGCGCAGCGGGCTCGTGGACGGGCTGGAGTCGTCCGGCCGGGTGGGCGGGCTGGCCCGGGCCCTGCGCAACGGTGCCCGGTTCAAGAAGCTGTCCGGGATGTCGTGGCGCGAGATGATCGCCGACGGCAAGGCGATGAAGCACGGCAAGGACCTGTCCTGGTCGCAGGTGCTGATGGCCGCCAACACCCCGATGCTGCTCAAGGCGGCGATGGTGGACGGCCGTCCCGACCTCGGCGTGATGGCGTCCGGGCAGGTCGTGGGCGTGATCGACGACCTGCCGAGCTGCGCGGAGCTGATCGGCGGGATCGTCGCGCAGGCCGCCGAGGCGATCGCCGCGCAGCAGTCCCACCTCGCCCGTTAGGACGCGCCCGCGCCGCCCGCGCCGCGCGGGTGGCGCGACGTGGGCGGTGCGGGCGGGCACTCAGTACCGGCCGCCCACCGCGGCCGGGAGGGCGTCGAGGCCGGCCAGGTCGGCGGCGGTGAGGTCCAGGTCGGCGGCCCCGGCGTTGTCGCGCAGGTAGCGGACCTTCTTCGTGCCGGGGATCGGGATCACGTGAGCGCCCTGCGCGAGCGTCCACGCGATCGCGACCTGCGCCGGCGTGGCGCCGTGCCGCGCCGCGACCGCCCTGACGGCGTCGACGATCCGCAGGTTCGCCTTCAGCGCCTCCTCCTGGAAGCGCGGGTTGGTGGCGCGGAAGTCGGTGTCCTCGAAGTCCGCGCCGGTGACCGTCCCGGTCAGGAAGCCCCGGCCGAGCGGCGAGAACGGGACGAACGCGGCGCCGTTGGCGGCGCACCAGCCGACGACGTCGCCCGCCTCGGCCGCGCCCCCGTGGCCGTCGCTCGCGGCGCCCGCGCTCCCGCCCGGGGCGCCGAGCGCGTCGCGCGTCCACAGCGACAGCTCGGACTGGACGGCCGCGACCGGGTGGATCGCGTGCGCCTCGGCCGCCTGCGCGACCGTCACCTCCGACAGGCCCAGGTGCCGGGCCTTGCCCGCGGCCACCAGCTCCGCCATCGCGCCCCAGGTGTCGGCGAGCGGCACCTCCGGGTCGACGCGGTGCAGGTAGTAGAGGTCGATGACGTCGGTGCCGAGGCGCCGCAGGCTGTCCTCGGCGGACGACGCGACGTGCTCCGGCGTCGCCTGCCGGACGAGCCGGCGGGTCCCCGGGTCCTCGACGACCAGCCCGGTCTTGGTGGCCAGCACCGCCTCGTCCCGGCGCCCCGCCAGCGCGCGGCCGACGAGCGTCTCGTTGTGCCCGGCCCCGTAGACCTGGGCGGTGTCGAGGAACGTCACCCCGAGGTCGAGCGCCTCACGGAGCAGCGCCACCGACGCGTCGTCGTCCCGCTCGGACTCGGTGTACGCCCAGCTCATCCCCATGCAGCCCAGGCCGACGGCCCCGACGGGCGTGCCCGCGAACTTCCGCTCGCGCATACCGCTCCTCCTCTTCAGGCGACGGCGGCGACCAGGCCGCCGTCCACGATCAGGTCCTGCCCGTTGACGTACGCGGCGTCCGCCGAGGCGAGGAACGCGACCGCGCCCGCGACCTCCTCGGACGTCCCGATCCGGCCGGACGCCACCTGCGCCCGGATCCCGGCCACCGCGTCCGCCGGGACGGCGCCGCGGTACATGGGCGTGTCGATGTACCCCGGGCTCACCGAGTTGACCCGGACGCCCCGCGGCCCCAGCTCCGCGGCGAGCGTGCGGGCCAGGCTCTGCACGGCGGCCTTCGTCGCCGAGTAGAGCGAACCGTTCGGCAGCCCGCGATGCGACGTCCAGGAGGCGTTGATGACGATCGAGGCGTCGTCCGCCAGGAGCGGGAGCGCCTTCTGGATCGTGAAGTAGACGCCCTTGACGTTGGTGTCCATGAGACGGTCGAACTCGTCCTCGGTCGTTTCCGACATGTCCCCGAACGCGGCGATCCCGGCGTTGGCGAAGACGGCGTCCAGCCGCCCGTACCGCTCCCGGACGGCCTCCATCAGCGCGTCCAGGTCCGCGAGGCTCGCCGCGTCGCCACGGACGGCGAGGACCCGGCCGCCCGCATCCGATCCGGCCGAGCCGGATCCCGCCGGGCCCGATCCGGCGGCGTCCAGTTCCTTGGCGGCCGCGTCCAGCCGCTCCCGGTCGCGTCCGGTGACGACGACCGAGGCCCCCTCGTCCAGCAGGCGCCGGGCCACGACGAGGCCCATCCCGCTCGTCCCGCCGGTGATCAGTGCGACCTTGTCCGCAAAGCGTGCGTCGTGTGTCATGCGAACGATCGTGCCGCTCCTTCCGCGAGGGGGGCAGAGTCTGTCCATCGTGGGTCTGCCACCACCACCCTCGTCAGCTCGCGGCGGCGAGCCCCCGCCGGGCCGTCAGCCGCTCGAGACGCTCCCGCGTCCCGGTCCCGGGCCGCGGGTTGTACAGCACGAGTTCCTGTCCGGACCGCTCCTGGAGCGGCAGCACGGTCGCCTCGAAGACCATCTCGCCCGCCTCGGGATGCCCGACGCTCTTGATCGCCTGGGCGTTCGCGCTGACCTCGTGCCGGTCCCACAGTTCGGCGAACTCGGCGCTGACGGCCACCAGATCCGCGGCGATCCGGGCGAACTCGGGGTCGTCGGGGTAGCGCGCCGCGTCGGCGCGGAACCGCCCCACGACCTCGGGCGCGGCCGCCGCCCAGTGCATCTGCTGCGCGCGGTACCGCATGCTCGTGAAGAAGGTGACCAGGCAGTTGTGGTCGGTCTCGCCGTACCCGAACACCTCGCGGGCGGCGTCGTTGATCGCGATGAGGTTCCAGTGCCGCTCGCGGATGTAGGCGGGCAGCGGCGACCACGCGTCCAGCAGCCGCCGCGCCTCCGGCGTGACCGGCGCGGCCGGGCCCGCCGCCGTGCGCGGCGGGTTCAGGCCGGCCAGCAGGTAGAGGTGCTCGCGCTCGGCGCCGTCCAGCCGCAGCGCGCGGCAGATCGCGTCGAGGACGTCCTCGGACACCTTGATGTCGCGGCCCTGCTCCAGCCACGTGTACCAGGACACGCCCACACCGGCGAGGACCGCGACCTCCTCGCGCCGCAGCCCCGGTGTCCGGCGCCGCCCCCCGTCGGGCATCCCGACGTCGGCCGGGGTCAACCTGGCCCGGCGGGTGCGCAGGAAGTCGCGCAGTTCGGCGCGGCGGCGGTCGCGGGCGGCGGGATCGGCGGGCATACCGCCACGATAGCCGCCTCCGGCGGCCCGCTTCAGCCGATGCGTCCGGCGGACCGCAGCCGGGCGATCTCGGCGGCGTCGCGTCCCAGTTCGGCGAGCACCGCGTCGGTGTGCTCCCCGAGCGCCGGGACCGGGTCCATCCGCGGCTCGGCCCCGGCCAGGGTGATCGGCGGCAGGAGCGCCCGGATGTCCCCCACCGGGGACCCGACGTCGCGCCAGCGGTCGCGTTCGGCGAGCTGCGGATGGGCGACCAGGCCGTGCCCGTCGTTCAGCGTCGCGTTCGGGACGCCCGCCCCGTCCAGCCGCCGCAGCAGCTCCTCCCGGCCCAGCCGCGCGGTCACGGACGCGACGAGCGCGTCGACCTTCTCCCGGTTGCGCACCCGCGCCATGTTCGTCGCGTAGTCGGGGTCGGCGACCAGGTCCGGACGGTCGAGCACGCCGGTGGCGAGCGCCGCCCACCCCGAGTCGCTCTGCACGCCGATGACGACGTCGGCGCCGTCGGCCGTCGGATAGGCGTCGTAGGGGGCGATCACCGGATGGCTCAGCGTCGCGCGCGGCGGCACGGCGCCCGTGTACATCGTGGTGTACATCGTCTGGCCCATCCACTCGGCGACCGCGTCGAACATGCTGACCTCGACGGCCGCGCCCTGCCCGGTCGTCCCGCGCCGGACGAGCGCCGCGAGGACGCCCGAGAACGCGTACATCCCGGCGGCGATGTCGGAGATCGGCGACCCCGCCTTCACCGGCGTCTCCGGGGTGCCGGTGACCGAGATCAGCCCCGCCTCGGCCTGGACGAGCATGTCGTAGGCGCGCTTGTCCCGGTACGGACCGCTGGACCCGTACCCGGACATGTCGACGACGATGAGCCGGGGGTCGCGCTCCCGGAGCCGCCCGGCCCCGAAGCCGAGACGGTCCGCCGCGCCGGGCGCGAGGTTCTGCAGGAACACATCGGCGCCGGCGATCAGGTCGTCCAGGATCTCGCGGCCCTCGGGGCTCTTCAGGTCGACCGCGACCGACTCCTTCGAGCGGTTCAGCCAGGCGAAGTGGGTGCCGAGCCGGCCGCGCACGCCCGAGTCGTAGGCGCGGGCGAAGTCGCCGCCGTCCACCTTCTCGACCTTGACGACGCGGGCACCGAGGTCGGCGAGCTGGCGGGACGCGAACGGCGCCGCCACGGCCTGCTCCAGCGCGACGACCGTGATCCCTGCGAGGGGCAGTTCGAGGGGCAGCACGTGCTCAGTCCTCCAGCAGCCGGCGGCCGATGATCATCTTCTGGATGTCGGCGGTGCCCTCGCCGATGAGGAGCATGGGCGCCTCCCGGTACAGCCGCTCGATCTCGAACTCCTTCGAGTACGCGTAGCCGCCGTGGATCCGGAAGGACGCCTCGACGACCTCCTTGCAGTACTCGCCCGCGAGGTACTTCGCCATCCCCGCCTCGAGGTCGTTGCGCTCGCCGGAGTCCTTGCGGCGCGCCGCCATCACCACCATCTGGTGGGCCGCCTCGACCTTGGTCGCCATCTCCGCCAGCCGGAACAGGACGGCCTGGTGCTCGGCGATCGGGCGGCCGAACGTCTCGCGGCGGCGGGCGTAGTCGCGGGCCAGCTCGTAGGCCCGCATCGCGACGCCGCACCCGCGCGCCGCGACGTTCACGCGGCCGACCTCGACGCCGTCCATCATCTGGTAGAAGCCGCGGCCGGGCTCTCCGCCGAGGATCCGCGCGGACGGGATGCGGTGGGAGTCGAAGACCATCTCGGTCGTGTCGACGCCCTTGTACCCCATCTTGTCGATCTTGCGGGGGATCGTCAGGCCGGGCGCGACCTCGCCGAAGCCGGGCGTCTTGTCGACCAGGAACGTCGTCATGCCCCGGTGCCCGGCGTCCGGGTCGGTCTTGACGAGCGTGGCGACGAGGTTCGCGGACGCGCCGTTGGTGACCCACATCTTCTGGCCGTCGACGACGTGGTGGTCGCCGTCGGGGACGGCACGGGTCCGGATCGCGGAGACGTCGGAACCGCAGTCGGGCTCGGACATGGAGAAGGCGCCCCGGATCTCGCCGGCGGCCATCTTCGGCAGGTAGTGGGCCCGCTGCTCCGGCGTGCCGTGCCGGTCGATCATCCAGGCCACGATGAAATGCGTGTTGATGACGCCCGACACGCTCATCCAGCCGCGCGCCAGCTCTTCCACGACGAGGGCGTAGGTCAGCAGCGACTCGCCGAGCCCGCCGTGCTCCTCGGCGATCGTCAGGCCGAACAGGCCGAGGTCGCGCATGCCGTCCACGATCGCCCGGGGGTACTCGTCGGCGTGCTCGAGCTCGGTCGCGACCGGGAGGATCTCCTTGTCGACGAACGCCCGCACGGTCGCGAGGATCTCCCGCTGCTCGTCCGACAGCCCGTGGGTCTGCCGAAGCCGGTCCGCCATCCTCACCTCCACGTCGGCAATTTTTTATACGATATTGGCGGAGATGCCGGAAGGGAAGCCCCGGCGGGGACCTCAGCCGGTTCCCGCGTCGTCCCAGAAGCCCCGCCCCTCCAGGTGCACGACCAGCAGCGTGCCCGCGTGCCGGATGTGGGCGCGCATCGCCTGCCGGGCAGCGTCCGCGTCGCCCGCGCGCAGCGCCGCGAGGACGAGGTGGTGATCGTCCACCGAGGCCTGGCTCCAGCCGTCGATGCTGGAGAAGAAGCGGCGGGGCGCGTACCGCACCACGAGCTGGAGCAGCCAGGACGTCTTCGGCGAGGCCGCGCAGATGTTGATCGACCGGTGGAAGCGGTGGTTGGCCTGCTCGATGCCCTCGGCGTCGCGCGCCCGGGAGGCCTCCTCCAGCCGCTCCTGCGTGCGCGCCAGCTCGGCGAGCACGTCCTCGCCGACCTTCTCGGCGGCGCGGGCGGCCAGCTCGCCGGCGAAGTACGCCTGCGCCTCGAACAGGTCCCCGACGTCCTGCCGCGACAGCGGCGCGGGCATGAACCCACGGCGCGGCACCAGCGTGACGAACCCCTCGCCGCGCAGCGAGAGCAGCGCCTCCCGGACCGGCGTGACGCTGATGCCGAGGTCGTCGGCGACCCGCTCCAGGCGGAGGAACTCCCCGTGCCGCACCCGCCCGGACATGATCAGCTCGCGGACGTACGCGGCGACCTCGTCGCTGAGCTGGCGGCGCCGGCCGAGCGGCCGGCCGCCGGGCGGCGCGTCGCCGGAGAGGGTCTCACCGGGGACGGGCTCACCGGAGATGGACACGGTCATCGCCTCCCGGACGGGGTCTGGTGCACACATTATGGCGGCCCCGCGTTGACAGCGAGGGGTCTCCCTATCAAATATATGAAATAGCATTCTCGGAACGGTGAGGCGGAGAGACGTGGCGATGTACGGACTCGGCGCGGAGGAACGCGCCATCGTGGAGGTCGTCGCGGACTTCGTCGACCGGGAGGTCCGGCCCGCGGCGCGGGAGCTGGAGCACGCGAACGCCTACCCGGAGCGGCTCATCGACCGGATGAAGGAGCTGGGCGTCTTCGGCCTCGCCGTGCCCGGCCCCTACGGCGAGGCGATGGTGTCGAAGTCCTGCTACGCGCTGGTCACCGAGGAGCTGGCGCGCGGCTGGATGACGCTCGCCGGGGCGTTCGGCGGGCACACGGTCGTCTCGCACCTGCTGTCGGTGTTCGGCACGGAGGAGCAGAAGGCCCGGTACCTGCCGCGGATGGCGACGGGCGAGCTGCGCGCCACGATGGCGCTGACCGAGCCGTCCGGCGGCTCCGACCTGCAGGCCATGACCACGGTCGCGCGGCGCGAGGGCGACCGGTACGTCGTCTCCGGCGCCAAGATGTGGATCACCAACGCGCGCCGGTCCGGGCTCATCGCGCTGCTGTGCAAGACCGACCCGGACGCGACGCCGCGGCATCGCGGGATGAGCATCCTGCTGGCCGAGCAGGGGCCCGGCCTCACCGTGTCCCGCGATCTGCCCAAGCTCGGGTACAAGGGCGTGGAGAGCTGCGAGCTGGCCTTCGACGGGTACGAGGCCCCGCTCGACGCGGTGCTCGGCGGCGACGAGGGGCGCGGCTTCGCGCAGATGATGCGCGGGCTCGAGGTCGGCCGTATCCAGGTCGCGGCGCGGGCCCTCGGCGTCGGCCGCGCCGCGCTCGAGGACTCGCTGCGGTACGCGCAGGAGCGCGAGTCGTTCGGGAAGCCGATCTGGGAGCACCAGTCCGTCGGCAACCACCTCGCCGACATGGCCACCGAGCTGCGCGCCGCGCGGCTGCTGACGCTCGACGCGGCGGCGCGGCTGGACGCGGGCGAGCGCTGCGACATGGAGGCGGGCATGGCGAAGCTGTACGCGTCGGAGGCGGCGATGCGGATCGCGCTGAACGCCGTCCGCATCCACGGCGCGGCCGGCTACTCCACCGAGTTCGACGTCGAGCGCTACTTCCGAGACGCCCCGCTGATGATCGTCGGCGAGGGGACGAACGAGATCCAGCGCAATGTGATCGTCAAGCAGCTCGTCGGGCGGCACCGCATCTGACCGGGCGCGTCCGGCCGGGCGCGTCCGGCCGGGCGTGCGCCCGGGGCCGGCACCGGCTCCGGGTCAGGGTCAGGGGCGGCGGGACGGTTCCTCGCCCGCGCGCATCCAGTCGAAGGTGCGCTCGACCGCGCGCTGCCAGTTGCCGTACTCGGCGTCGCGGCGGTCGGCGTCCATGGCCGGGACCCAGCGGGCCGCCCGGTGCCAGTTGCTCCGCAGCCCCTCCAGCCCGGCCCAGTAGCCGACGGCGAGCCCGGCCGCGTACGCGGCGCCGAGCGAGACGGTCTCGACCACCATCGGCCGCGCCACCGGGACGTTCAGCATGTCGGCGACCATCTGCATGAGCAGGTTGTCCGCGGTCATGCCGCCGTCGGCCTTCAGCTCGCGCAGCCCCAGGCCGGAGTCGCGGTTCATCGCGTCGACGACCTCGCGGGTCTGCCAGCCGGTCGCCTCCAGGACCGCCCGCGCCAGGTGCCCCTTGGTGATGTAGGACGTCAGGCCGACGATGATCCCGCGCGCCTCGCTGCGCCAGTGCGGGGCGAACAGGCCGGAGAACGCGGGGACGATGTAGCAGCCGCCGTTGTCGTCGACCGTGCGGGCGAGCGTCTCGATCTCCGGCGCGGTGCCGATCAGCCCGAGCCCGTCCCGGAACCACTGCACCAGCGCCCCGGTGATCGCGATGGAGCCCTCCAGCGCGTACACCGCCGGTTCGTCCCCGATCTTGTAACCGACGGTGGTGAGCAGCCCGTTCTCCGACCGGACGGGCTCCGTCCCGGTGTTCATCAGCAGGAACGCGCCGGTCCCGTAGGTGCACTTGGTCTCCCCCGCCGCGAAGCAGGTCTGCCCGAACAGCGCGGCCTGCTGGTCGCCCAGCGCGGCGGCGACCCGGACCCCCGGGATCACCCGGCCGGCCGTCGCGTAGGTCTCGGCGGACGACCGGATGCCCGGCAGCATCGCCCGCGGCACCCCGAAGAAGTCGAGCAGGCCGTCGTCCCAGTCGAGGGTGCGCAGGTCCATGAGCAGGGTGCGGCCCGCGTTGGTGACGTCGGTGACGTGGACGCCGCCGTGCACGCCGCCGCTCAGGTTCCAGATCAGCCAGCTCTCCATCGTCCCGAACAGCACCTCGCCGCGTTCGGCGCGCTCCCGCAGCCCGGGCTTGTGGTCCAGCATCCAGCGGATGCGCGGCGCGGAGAAGTAGGTGGCCAGCGGGAGGCCGCTGCGCTCGGCGACCATCGCCGCGCGGGGGTCGCGGCCCAGTTCGCCCACCAGGGCGTCCGTGCGGGTGTCCTGCCAGACGATCGCGCGCCCGATCGGCGCACCGGTGAGGCGGTCCCACAGGACGGTCGTCTCGCGCTGGTTCGCGATCCCGACGGCGGCGACGCGGTCGGCGGTGACGCCCGCCTGGTCGAGGGCCTCGGGGGCGATCCGCTCCAGGTTGCGCCAGATCTCCATCGGGTCGTGCTCGACCCAGCCCGGCCTGGGGAAGTACTGGCGGTGCTCGCGCTGCGCGACCGACACCAGGCGGCCGCCGTGGTCGAAGAGGATGCACCGGGTGGAGGTCGTGCCCTGGTCGATCGACATGACGTAGCGTTCGGTCACGGGCGGCACCCCGCCGGGGACCGGCCGTCACCAGCGCGAGCCGCCCACGTCCCGGGAGACGGCGCGGGCCGCGTCGCGCACGAAGGCGACCAGCTCCGGACGCGGCGCGCGGCGGGGGTCGCAGATCCGCTCGACCGCGCCGGAGATGCCGATGGCGCCGACGACCAGCCCGCCGTGCCCGCGGATCGGCGCGGCGATCCCGGCCTCGCCGACCGACAGCTCCTCGACCTCGGCGGCCCAGCCGTTGTCCCGTACACGCGCCGCCGCGCGGGCCAGTTCGCGCGGGTCGGTGATGGTGCGGCGGCAGTAGGCCTCCAGGACCGTGTCCCGGATGGACGCCGCCGCGTTCGCGTCGTGGGCGTGCAGCGCCTTGCCGAGCGCGGTCGCATGGATCGGCAGCAGCGACCCGACGTCCATCGACTGGAGGGTGTCGTCGGGACGGAACACGTGGTGCACGACCAGCACCCGGCCCTCGAGCAGGGTCCCGATGCGGACGGCCTCGCCGCTGCGGGAGGCGAGGGCGTCGGCCCAGTTGATCGCGCGGGACCGCAGCTCGTTGACGTCCAGGTAGCTGGTACCGAGGTGCAGCAGGGCCGCGCCGAGCTGGTACTTGCCGCTGCCCTCGTCCTGCTCGACGAACCCGACCCGCTCAAGGGTGCGCAGGATGCCGTGCGCGGTGCCGCGGGCGAGGCCGAGCGACCCGGCGATCTCGCCCACGCCGAGCCGGCCCGGGCTGGCGGCGAGCAGCCGCAGGATGGCGGCGGCCCGCTCGATCGACTGCACCGGTCCCGGCATGAATCCGATGCTAGATCTCCGGACGATGTGCCGACAATGTCGACAGCCGTCGTCAATGCCGTGACATCCCCCGGTAGCGGCCCGGATTCTGTGATCTGGTGCACCTTCTGGAGGGTAACCTCCGCCGAACGAAGGCGAAAGTGTTCGACATTGTCGGCACACGCCCGTTGTGTGACGTTCGTTCCCGACCTAGCGTCCGGGTCGGCCTCACGGGGCTCGCGTCCAGGACCGCAGCCGAGGGAGCGCACATGGCGCAGAAACCACGGACCCCGACACTTCCACGCACGCCGTCCCCGGCCGCCGAACTCTGCGCGGAGTTCGGCGGCACCATGATCCTCATCCTGTTCGGCGTCGGTGTCGTCGCCCAGGTCGGCGCGGCCGGCGTCGGTGACCACGACAGCATCGCCTGGGCCTGGGGCCTCGGCGTCACGCTCGGCGTCTACGTCGCCGCGCGCATCAGCGGCGCCCACCTGAACCCCGCCGTCACCGTCGCCCTGGCGGTCTTCAAGGGCTTCGCGTGGCGCAAGGTCGCGCCGTTCGTCCTCGCGCAGACGCTCGGCGCGTTCGTCGCGGCGCTGCTCGTCCGCTGGAACTACAGCGAGGTGCTCGCCGAGGCCGATCCCGGCCACACGATCAAGACCCAGGGCGTCTTCTCGACCCTGCCCGGCAACGGCGAGTTCCCGGTGGGCACCTGGGGCGGGTTCCGCGACCAGATCATCGGCACCGCGATCCTGCTCTTCCTGATCCTGGCGCTCACGGACGCGCGGAACTCGCCGCCGCTGGCCAACCTGACGCCGTTCCTCATCGGCCTCGTGGTGGTGGGGATCGGGATGGCGTGGGGCACCAACGCCGGGTACGCGATCAACCCGGCCCGCGACTTCGGCCCCCGGCTGGCGTCCTTCCTCACCGGTTACGGAGGCGCGTGGCGCGACCAGTACGGCCACCTGTACTTCTGGGTGCCGATCGTCGGCCCGCTGGTCGGCGGCGTCCTCGGCGCGGGCCTGTACAAGGTGCTGATCGGACGGTTCCTGCCGCCCGAAGAGGACGAACTGCCCACCAAGCCCGAACCGGAGTACGACACCGGAGGAGAACGCGCGCATGGCTGACTTCGTCGGGGCGCTGGATCAGGGCACGACCAGCACCCGTTTCATGATCTTCGACCACGGCGGCAACGAGATCGCCCGCCACCAACTCGAACACCAGCAGATCCTGCCCCAAGCCGGATGGGTCGAGCACAACCCCACCGAAATCTGGGAACGCACCCGCGCCGTCATCCAGACCACCCTCAACAAAGCCCACCTGCACCACACCGACCTGCACGCCCTGGGCATCACCAACCAACGCGAAACCACCCTGGTCTGGAACCGCCGCACCGGACGCCCCTACCACAACGCCATCGTCTGGCAAGACACCCGCACCGACCGCATCGCCGCCGCCCTCCAGCGCGACGGACACGCCCCCACCATCCGCCACCGCTCCGGCCTCCCACCCGCCACCTACTTCGCCGCCGGCAAAATCCAATGGATCCTCGACAACGTCCCCCAAGCCCGCCACGACGCCGAACAAGGCCAAGCCGTCTTCGGCACCATGGACACCTGGATCCTGTGGAACCTCACCGGCGGCCCCCACGGCGGCGTCCACACCACCGACGTCACCAACGCCTCCCGCACCATGCTCATGAACCTGGAAACCCTCGACTGGGACGAGGAACTCCTCGCCCTGTTCACCATCCCCCCCGCCATGCTCCCGGCCATCGCCCCCTCCTCGGTCCCCGACCCCTACGGCACCACCCGCGCCCTGGACGGCGAAATCCCCATCACCGCCATCCTGGGCGACCAGCAGGCCGCCACCGTCGGCCAGGTCTGCTTCGCCCCCGGACAGGCCAAAAACACCTACGGCACCGGCAACTTCCTCCTGCTCAACACCGGCCACCAACTCATCCGCTCCCAAGCCGGCATGCTCACCACCATCTGCTACCAATTCGGCGACAACAAACCCGTCTACGCCCTCGAAGGATCCATCGCCGTCACCGGCTCGGCCGTCCAATGGCTCCGCGACCAACTCGGCATCATCTCCGGCGCCGCCCAATCAGAAAACCTCGCCCGCCAAGTCGACGACAACGGCGGCGTCTACTTCGTCCCCGCCTTCTCCGGCCTGTTCGCCCCCTACTGGCGCTCCGACGCCCGCGGCGCCATCGTCGGCCTGTCCCGCTACAACACCAACGCCCACCTCGCCCGCGCCACCCTCGAATCGATCTGCTACCAGACCCGCGACGTCGTCGAAGCCATGCACACCGACTCCGGCGTCACCCTCGACACCCTCAAAGTCGACGGCGGCGTCACCGCCAACGAACTGTGCATGCAACTCCAAGCCGACATCCTGGGCGTCCCGGTCTCACGCCCCGTCGTCGCCGAAACCACCGCCCTGGGCGCCGCCTACGCCGCCGGCCTGGCCACCGGCTTCTGGACCGGCACCGACGAACTCCAAAACAACTGGAACGAAGACAAACGCTGGGAACCCACCTGGGACGAGGAACGCCGCGCCGAGGGCTACGCAGGCTGGAAGAAAGCCGTCGAACGCACCTACGGCTGGATCGACGTCGACTGACGGGCCCGGAGCCGTCGGCCGGCCGATCAGGGCGAGGCGGCGAACGTCGCGGTCATCGCGGTGACGCCGCCCGGCGCCTCGATCGACAGCGCGCCGTCCGGACCGCCCGCCGCCGCGAACGGCCGCCCCGCGAAGACGGGCGTGCGGGCGCGGAACGACAGTTCCCGCACCCGCACGCCCGCCCGGCGCGGCAGTTCCAGGCACAGGATCGCCAGCAGCGGGCCGTGCACGACGAGCCCGGCATGCCCCTCGACCTCGGTGGCGTACCGCTCGTCGTAGTGGATGCGGTGGGCGTTGTAGGTGAGCGCGCTGAACCGGAAGAGCAGGGCCGGATCGGCGGTGACCGGCAGCGTCCACGGCGCGTCCACGACCGGAGCCTCCGGCGACGGCGCGGACGGGCGCGGCGCGGCGTCGCCGCTGCGGTAGACGAGGTCCTGCTCCTCGACCGCGATCTCCGTGCCGTCCCGCAGGAACGTGTGCCGCACGGTGACGAACAGCATCTCGCCGGTGCGTCCGGTCTTGACCGCCGTCGAGGCCAGCTCGTCCCGCCGGGTGACGGTGTCGCCGACGCGGATCGGCTCGGCGATCCGGAACCTGCCGCCGGCGAACATGCGGCGCCGGTCGGGGATCGGCGGCAGGAACCGGCCCTCCCGGGGATGCCCGTCGGCGCCGAGTTCCCGCTGCGCCGGACGTTCGAGGAAGTACAGCCACTGCCACAGCGGGGGCAGTTCCTCCCCCGGCGCCCCGGTGTCCAGCACCCCGGCGAGCGCCGCCGCCGGCGCGGGCCCGATCACCTCGGTCGTCTCGTGCGCCTCCGGCGCCCAGCCCGCGACATCGATCACCGGCCCGATCCCCTTTCATATATTTGATAGGAGATTATGCCGAACGCGGCCACGGCTCCGCGGGCCGGGGGTCACGCGAACGCGTCGACGCCCGATCGAGCCGGTGACCGGGCAGACGGCCGAGGCCGCGGCAGAACTGCTGAAATCCACCGGCCTGCACGGACACAAGTACGCGATCGACGCGACGGTCGCCGGGGTCGCCCTCCGTCAACCGGGCCCAGTGGCGATGCTGACCTCAGACATCGACGACATGTTCCAGCTTTGCGGAGATCGAGTGCGACTCGTCCGGGTCTGACATCGGTGGAATGAACCGGGCCCGCGACGACGCACGGGCCCGGCCGCTCCTCAGAGGCGTTCGATGACGGTGACGTTGGCCTGCCCGCCGCCCTCGCACATCGTCTGGAGGCCGTAGCGGCCGCCGGTGCGCTCGAGCTCGTGCAGCAGCGTCGTCATCAGGCGGGCGCCGGTCGCGCCGAGCGGGTGGCCGAGCGCGATGGCGCCGCCGTTGGGGTTGACGACCGCGGGATCGGCGCCGGTCTCCTTCAGCCAGGCCAGGACGACGGACGCGAACGCCTCGTTGATCTCGACGGCGTCGAAGTCGCCGATCGTCATCCCGGTCTTCTTCAGCGCGTGCGCGGTCGCGGGGATCGGCGCCGAGAGCATCCGGATCGGGTCCTCGCCGCGCGCGGAGAGGTGGTGGATCCGGGCGCGCGGGGTGAGGCCGTGGTCCTTGACGGCCTGCTCGGAGGCGATGAGCAGGGCGGCGGAGCCGTCGGAGATCTGCGACGACAGCGCGGCGGTGAGGCGGCCGCCGTCCACGAGCGTCTTCAGCCCGGCCATCTTCTCCAGGGACGTGTCCCGGCGCGGGCCCTCGTCGTGCTCGACGCCCTCGAACGGGACGATCTCGCGCGCGAACCGGCCCTCGTCGATGGCCCGGACGGCGCGGCGGTGCGACTCGTAGGCGAAGGCCTCCATGTCCTCGCGGGACAGGTCCCAGTCGCGGGCGATCATCTCGGCGCCGCCGAACTGCGACACCTCGCCGTCGCCGTAGCGCCGCACCCAGCCCTTGGAGCCGGCGAACGGGCCCTGCGTGAAACCGAGCTGCTCGCCGGCGATCATCGCGTAGGAGATCGGGATCTGCGACATGCTCTGCACGCCGCCCGCGACCACCAGGTCGGACGTCCCGGACAGGACGGCCTGCGCCGCGAAGTGCACGGCCTGCTGCGAGGACCCGCACTGGCGGTCGACGGTGACGCCGGGGACCTCCTCGGGCAGCCCGGCCGCCAGCCAGCAGGTGCGGGCGATGTCGCCGGCCTGCGGGCCGACCGTGTCCACGCAGCCGAACACCACGTCCTCGACGGCGGCCGGGTCGACCTTCGCGCGGTCCATCAGCGCGGTCAGGGCGTGCGCGCCCAGGTCGGCGGGGTGCGCTCCGGCGAGCCCGCCGCCGCGCCGCCCGACCGGCGCGCGGACCGCTTCGACGATGTAGGCCTCGGCCATGGTCTCTCCTTCGTGGGGGGCGTCAGCGGGCCGGTCCCCGGCGGAACCGGCCTCCGGGGGTCAGGTCGCCTGGATTCCTTCCAGGAACATGGCGAGATAGTGCTTGGCGATGTCGTCGGCGGACAGCCGCCCACCGGGCTGGTACCAGTTCGCCGCCACCCAGACCGTGTCGCGGATGAACCGGTAGATCAGCGTCCGGTCGAGGTCGGCGCGGAACGCGCCCTCCCGGACGCCCCGGTCGAGGAGCGCCAGCCACATCTCCTCGAACCGGCGCTGCGAGTCCAGCAGGTACCGGAACCGCTCGCTGGTCGCCAGGTGCTTCGACTCGTTCTGGTAGATCACGACGGCCGGGCGGTGCCGGTCGATCGAGCGGAACGACTCCACGACGATGCCCTCGAGGGTGTCGCGCGCGCTGCGTCCCTCGTCGAGGACCCGCTCGTAGGAGGCCCACATGTCGTCCAGGAAGGTGGAGAGGATCTCGTCGGCCATCGACTCCTTGGAGTCGAAGTGGTAGTAGAGGCTGCCGCCGAGGATCCCGGCGGCGTCGGCCACCTTCCGGACGGTGGTGGCGGAGTAGCCCTGGGAGGCGAACACCTCGGCGGCCGTGGCGAGCAGCTCGGCCCGCCGTTCCGCGCGTGCGGCCGCGGTGCCCTCGGCGTCGCGCCGTCGTGGACTCATGGGTTACGGACTTCCTAAGGATGCTGTGAGGAGACGGAGACGACCTCCCCGGTCATGTACGAGGAGTAGTCGGCGGCCAGGAAGACGATAACGTTCGCCACCTCCCACGGCTCGGCGTAGCGCCCGAACGCCTCCCGGCGCGTCAGCTCGTCCAGCAGCTCCGCCGAGGTGACCTTGACCAGGTGCGGGTGCATGGCCAGGGACGGCGAGACCGCGTTGATCCGGACGCCGAAGTCGGCGGCCTCCAGCGCCGCGCAGCGGGTGAGCGCCATGACGCCGGCCTTGGCCGCCGCGTAGTGCGACTGGCCGCGCTGCGCCCGCCAGCCGATCACCGACGCGTTGTTGACGATCACGCCGGAGCCCTGCTCGCGCATGATCCGCAGCGCGGCGCGGGTGCAGCGCATCGTGCCGTTCAGGGTGATGTCGAGGACGCGGTCCCACTGGTCGTCGGGCATGTCGACGAGGTCGGAGGTGCCGCCGAGACCCGCGTTGTTGACGGCGACGTCCACCCGTCCGAACCGCTCGACGGCCAGCCCGTACAGGGCCGCGACCTGCTCCTCGGAGGTGACGTCGCAGGGCAGCGACGCGACCCGGTCGGCGCCGAACTCGGCGGCGAGCTCCTTCTCGGACGCGGCCAGCCGCCGCTCGTGCGCGTCGGAGATCAGGACGCGGGCGCCCTCCTCCAGGCAGCGGCGGGCGGTGGCGCCGCCGATCCCGGCCCCGGCGGCCGCGGTGATCACGACGGTGCGGTCCTTCAGCAGGTCGTGGCCTTCGACATAGGGGGGCGGTGTCATCCGCGGACCTCTCTGTTCATGGTCGCGCTCGCTCCTTCGCTCGTTCCTCACTCGGTCCCTCGCCGCTCGCGTGGGAGCCCGAGCACGCGCTCGGCGATGATGTTGCGCTGGATCTCGTTCGACCCGGCGTAGATCGTGTCGGAGCGGGAGAACAGGAACAGCCGCTGCCAGTCGTTCAGGTCGTAGGGCTCGCCGCCCGCGACGAGGCCCGCGGCGCCGAGCACGTCCATGGCCAGCTCGCCGAGCTCGCGGTGCCAGGTGCCCCAGACCAGTTTGGAGATGGACGACTCGGGCCCCGGCGCGCCGGCGGCCACCCCGGCCATCGTGCGCACCGCGTTGAGGCGCATGATCTCCAGACCCATGTGGGAGCGGACGAGCCGGTCGCGCAGCAGCGGGTCGTCGATCGCGCCGGTGCGGCGGGCCAGTTCCAGCACGCCCTCGAACTCGCGGCGGAATCCGACCTGCTGGCCGAGGGTGGCGACGCCGCGCTCGAACCCGAGGGTGGCCATCGCGATCTTCCAGCCGTCGCCGGGCGCGCCGACGATGTTGCCGGCGTCGGTGCGGGCCCCGTCGAAGAACACCTCGTTGAACTCCGAGGTGCCGGTGAGCTGCACGATGGGCCGGACGTCGACGCCGTCCGCGTCCATCGGCACCAGCAGGTACGACAGCCCGGCGTGGCGGGACGAGCCCGGCTCGGTGCGGCACACGACGAAGCACCAGTCGGCCTCGAGCGCCAGCGACGTCCACACCTTCTGCCCGGTGACGCGCCACTCCCCGTCGCGGAGTTCCGCGCGGGTCTGGACGTTCGCCAGGTCGGAGCCCGCGTCGGGCTCGGAGTAGCCCTGGCACCACAGCTCCTCGACCGCGACGATCGGGGGCAGGAAGCGGGCCCGCTGCTCGTCGGTGCCGAACGCGATGATCGTGGGCCCGAGCAGGTTCTCGCCGATGTGGTTCACCCGCGCGGGGGCGTCGGCGAGCGCGTACTCCTCGTGGAAGATCACCTGCTGCTCGACGGTGGCGCCGCGGCCGCCGTGCTCCTTCGGCCAGCCCACGCACGTCCAGCCGGCGGCGGCCATGTGCCGCTCCCAGGCCAGCCGCTCCTCGTGCGCCTCGTGCTCGCGGCCCGGGCCGCCGAGCCCGCGGGCGTGCGCGAACCCGCCGGACAGGTTGGACTCGAGCCAGTCGCGGACCTCGGCCCGGAACGCCCGGTCCTCGGGGGACTCGTTCTCGTTCACGGCCCGCACTCTACCAAACAGTTGTTAGAAAGAATCCCCCTCCAGGGCGGGTGCCGCGTCCCGCCCGGCGGGCGACGCCGTGGGCCGTCCGGTTCGCCGCCGCGCAGGCGTCGCCCGGCGGCCGGCCGACGGGGCCGGTGAGGCCGACGCGGCGGCCCCGGCGGCCTCGCGCGCGCGCCGCCCCCGCCCCCGCTGCCGTTCCCGCTCCGCCGCGACGCCGTCCCGTGCGGGCTCCGCCGCCGGGACGGCCGGGAGATCGCGGTGCAGCAGGTCGAACAGCCGGTCCCAGCGGGCGAGGACGGCCTCCGGCCGGAACCGCCGGACGGACGCGCGCGCGTTCGCCCCCAGCTCGCGGCACAGTTCGGGATCGTCCATGAGCCGGCCGAGCGCGGCGGCGAACGCCGCCGTGTCACCGGGCGGGACGAGCACCCCGGCGTCCCCCGCGCCCGCGTCCCCGAGCAGGGCGCGGACGCCGGGCGCGCAGTCGAACGCCACCGTCGGCAGGCCGTACGCCATGGCCTCCAGCACCGACATCGGGAACCCCTCGGCGCGCGACGGCAGCGCGAAGATCGACACCTCGACGAGCGCGTCCTCGACGTCGGCGACCACGCCCCGGAACTCCACGGAGCCCCCGAGGCCCGCCTCGGCCGCGCGCCGCCGCAGCGCCTCCTCGTCCGGTCCGGTCCCGTAGACGTGCAGACGCCAGCCGGGGCGCCGCTCCCGGGCCCGCTTCCAGGCCTCCAGCAGCAGGTCGACACCCTTCTCGTCCGACAGCCGCCCCACGCAGGCGACGGCCGGCAGCTCGAGCGTCGGGTACACCGACGGCTCGACGTGCAGCGGGTTCGGGATGTGGTCGGCGTTGGTCATGCCCGCGCGGGCCCACGCGTCGGCGTCCTCGGCGGTCAGCGCGAGCAGCCGGTCGGCGCGGGCGTAGTGCTCCCTGACCCGCCCGTGGCGGGACGAACGCCGCGTGGCCTCGTACGACTCGTGCGTCATGCCCACGACCCGCAGGCCCGAGGTGTCGGCGAGCCGCACCCACTCCATCGCCCACACCTGCGCGACGATCACGACGGCCCCCGGCCGGGCGGCGGCGAACAGCGCCGACAGCCGGGCCGCGCCGCGCCGCTGCGCGGCCGCGCGCCACACGTCGCGTCCCCGCGCGGCCGGGTCCAGGCGGGCGCGCGCGGAGCGCGGCCGGTGGGCGAGTGCGGGCGGCCGCCAGCGGTCGTGCAGCGTCGCCACCCGGTACGCGCCCGCCGGATCGCGCGCGGCGGGGCCCTGGCCGCGGGTGATCCCGACGAGGGTGACCCGGTCGCCGCGCGCCGCGAACAGCCCCGCCATGTGGTGGGCCCAGCGCTGGAGCCCTCCGACGTCGTCGGCGTTGTTGCAGACGATGAAGACGTCCCGTCCCGCACCGTCGCCGCCGTTCCCGCCCGTCAGCATGCCCGCCCCCGTTCGGCGAAGTAGCGTTCCACCACCGTCCGCGCCGCCGTGCCGCGGTCGTGCTCGCCGAACCGCGCGGCGAACGCGCGGCGCCGGGGAGCGTGCACCGCCTCCGCCGCGTCCAGCCCGGCGAGCACGGCGGCCAGCTCGTCCGCCGTCCGGGTGATCGGCCCCGGCGCGTCCCGCTCGAGGTCGACGTACCCGGCGCCGTATCCGGCGCCCGGTCCGGCGGCGCCGTCCGGCAGGTGCAGAACGATCGGACGGTCCAGCAGCGCGAAGTCGAACATGATCGACGAGCGGTCGGTGATCAGCGCGTCGGCGAGCAGCAGGAGCGGGGTGACGTCGGGCACGTCACCGACGTCGCGCATGACCGCGAGCGCGGACGGCGGGAGGTCCGCCCGGCAGAGGTAGTGGGGGCGCAGGAGCAGCACGAACTCCTCCCCCAGGTCCCGCGCGAACGCGTCCGGGTCGATCGGCGGCGCGAGCGTCCGGACGGGACGGCCGCGGGGACCGGTCGCGAACGTCGGCGCGTACAGCAGCAGGCGCCGCCCGTCCTCCGCCAGCCCGAGCGCGCGGCGCAGTTCGGCGGCCTCGGCGGCCGGTTCGGGTCCGCCGTCCACCCCGGCGACCAGCGGATCGTTACGGGGATAGCCGGACGGCAGCAGCTCCGCGCGGACGCCGAGGGCCGGGCACAGGGTGCGGACGTCGTGCTCCGACCGGACCAGGAAGCAGTCGTAGCGGTCCACCATCCGGCGGAGCCGCCGCCGTTCCGCCGCGGGGGCGCCCTTCAGCCGCGGCTGGTCGAGGCCCATCGGCTTGACCGCCGAACCATGCCAGGTCTGGATATAGGTGGTCTCGGGCCGCTTGCGCAGGCCGTCCGGGAAGCCCTGGTTGTCGACCCAGTACCGCGCCCGCGCGAGCGCCCGGTAGTAGGCCCACGAGCCGCGCCGGACCAGCCTGGCGTCGGGCGGGAACCCCTCCGGCGACGACCGGTAGGACCACACCGCGTCCACCTCGTGACCGGATCTGCGCAGTTCCCGGTAGATGTACTTCGGGTTGTCGGAGTAGGACCGGCCGAGGTGGCTCTCGAACACCGCCAGCCCGGGCCGGACCGGAAGCCGCGTCAGGACCCGGTTGAACACCGCGACCTTCGTCCGGCGGGAGGTCAGCGCGCCGCGCGCGGACCGGTGCAGCCGCCGCGCCCGCCGCCACGAGCGCCGTCCCGTCCGGGTCGCCGCGGCGCCGCGCACGAGCGCCCCGGTCAGCCGCGCGCCGCGGCCGCGCCCGTCCAGGACGAACGACAGGTGCCCGGTCGCGGTCACCCGCGAGCGCAGCACGTCGCCGGCGAGGCGGGACAGCCGGGGCCGCACCGGAAGATCGACGCCGTTCAGGGGAGGCGAGCCGGGGCCGGCCCCCGGCCGGGTGACCATCGTCTCGCCGTTCGCCGTGACGCGCAGGCGGACGTCCCACAGCGGATCGACGAAGCCGACCGGCCGCACGCAGCGCCGCGGATCGAACTCGGCGCGCCAGTCCAGCCGGTCGCCGCGGTGCTCGACGTCGGCCCCGATCCGCGCGGCCGGGGCCCGCCCGCGGCGGTCCCGGAACACCAGCACGGCGGACAGGTCGGCGTCCGGCGGCACCCTGCCCAGCGGGTTCAGGACGTGCCCGGCCAGCCGGGCGCAGCCGTCCCGGACCTCCAGCCGGGTCACCGTGTTGCCCGGGTTCAGCTCGCGCAGCGGCCGCAGGTGGAACCCGAACCCGGTCACGTCCAGGATCCTGTGGCCGGGCCCCCCGCGCGGCGGGCGGGCGCCCCAGAAGATCCGGCCGTCGCGCTCCGCCAGCGGGGCGCGCAGTTCGGCCAGGCCCGAACGGTGCTCCGCGGCGGCCAGCGCCGCCTGGTGGTCGCCCTCGCGGACCAGGTGCGCGGCGATCGCCGCCATCGGGTTGGCATCCTCGATCGCCCGCGGGTCCAGCTCGCCGAGGTAGCCCGCCGCCAGTTCGAGGAAGCGCGCCCGCCGGCCGGGGTCGCGGCCGCGCAGCTCCCGCAGGTACAGCACGAGGTCGTGGTTGACGAACTTGACGTCCTTGGCCCGCTTCAGATCGTGGGCGCCGCGCAGCGCGAACAGCATGTCGATCCGGCGGTGGATCTCCAGCCGGTCCGCGAAGTTCGCGAGTTCGGCCCGCCGGTCGGAGATCGACGGGCCCGCCGCGGCGTCCTTGACCAGCCAGTTGTAGACGCGGTGCGGGATCAGCGCGGTGCGGCGCGCCGAGAGGTAGGCCTCGGCGGTGAACAGCAGGTCCTCGTAGTGGAGGCGCTCGACGAACCGAAGCCCGTACTCCTCCAGGAACTCCCTGCGGTACGCCTTGTTCGTGGACAGCGTGTCGTAGAGGAGATCGGGGTTCTCGCCGAGCGACCCGTAGACGGCGCTGCGCTCGTACAGCCACGGGTACCAGGGACGGGTGCGGTTCCTCGCGCCCCGCGGCCGGTTCAGGAAGACCCGCGTGCACAGACCGGACACGAGATCGGCGCCGGTGTCCTCGCCGGCGGCGACCAGATTGAGGCACGCGTGCCGGTCCAGCAGGTCGTCGCTGTCGAGGAACATCACGAACCGGCCGTCCGAACGGTCGATCCCGGTGTTACGGGGACGGCCGCAGCCCCCCGAGTTGACCGGCAGGTGCACGGCCCGTACCCGGCCGGGGTGCGCGGCGGCGAGCCGGTCCGCGACCTCGCCGGTCCGGTCGGTGCTCGCGTCGTTCACGATCACCGTCTCCACGGCGCGCAGCGACTGCCCCAGCGTCGAGGCGACCGCCCGGGGCAGCCGACGCGCGTCGTTGTAGGCGATCACCACCACACTGACATCCGGGCGCACCCGCATGGGCCTTCCCTCCGCTACTCCGCGTGCCAGGGATTCCTTTCCAGGAACGCGCGGGCGAGGTCCAAGCGCGGCCAAAGCCTGTCAATGGTTCGCATTACCGTCGGAACGCCGAAGGCGCCCGGCGGTGCGCCGGGCGCCTTCGCGATCCGCGGATCAGGCGTACTCGGGGTAGCCGTAGCCGACGATCTGGCCCTTGTCGCGGGTCTTCTCCTCGACGGCGTTGTTGCTGTTGCCCTCGATGGTGCTGACGGTGCCGTCGCCGTTGTCCTTCTCGACGATGCCGACGTGGTCGATGTCGCCGATGTCACCGTCCGAGCCGGCGCCCCAGTCGAAGAACACGATCGCGCCGGGCTTGGCCTTCTGGCCCCAGCGGTCCTGGTCCTTGAACCAATTGGCGTGCGTGACGGTGTAGGCGTCCCAGTTCATGCCCTTGACGCCGGTCTGCGCGCCGAGCCAGGACACGAACATGTCGCACCACGCGGCGCCCTTGTAGGCGTCCACCGAGAAGCCGCCATCACTGGCCAGCGTCTTCGCGGTCGGGGTCGAGACCCACCAGTCGTGGAACTTGGTCATGTCGCCCGGGCCCTCTTCCTCGATGCCGACCTGCTCCTTGGCCAGGTCGATCACCTCGGACACCTCGACGGCGCGGGGCGCGACCTTCCACCCGTGCGCCTTGGCCCTGGCGAGGCTCATCGTCGCCCCGGACCCGGCGGCCTTCTCCGCCTTCTCGACCGTCGCGGCCTTCTCGGAGGTGTGCGACACCGCGGCGGCCTTCTGCGCGTTCGCGGCCGTGGCCTCGGTGGACGCGCTCGCACCGGCGACCGGGTTGAAGACCGTCAGGCCCACGGCGCCGGCCAGCACCGCGCCGACGGCGACGCCGACGGCCCGGTCTTCGGAGGTCATGCGCTTGATCGCGAGTTCCGGAGCCAGCCGCTTCACGGCGGTCTGGGGGTTGAAGCGCTTCACGGACTCGCTAAGTCGATCGAAACGACCGGTCATGCAGGGAATCTCCTTGTCTCCCATGACGCCTACCGGGTTAGCTGACGGATTCGGGCATGGAAGAGCCCTACGGCGCGCTCTGGGCACGCCGATTCACCCCGTGGAACTTGGGTCCCCGGCTCCGCTCGGCCCTTAAGGGCTCACGCGGACTCGGCCTTCACGCCGCGGTGCGGCGCTGGATTGTCGGATTTCTCTGAGCGACTGCTCTTGAGGGGCGCGCGTGCATGGCGCGCGTCGCGTGCGTGGTCCGCTCCGCGACCGGCGGCCGCGCCCCTGGCACGGCCGGCTACAACGCGTGGATCGCGCTGCGAGATTCGAGTTGAAGGTACCAACCTTCCCCGGGAAAGCAAACCAGAGCAAAATTGATCTTTTCCCTGGTCAAGCACCCTCCAAGGACTTACCAACACCCACCCGCAGGAGGTTCTTCCCGATCTTTACCCGCTCCCTCGGAACCCCTTATGCACAAGGGCTGACGGGTAATGGCGCCGCCGCCATTTCTAGATCCACAAAGTGGCCGCCACGGTGCCTCCGACCTGCACGGACACCGCCCGGCAGGGCATTTCGGGTGTCCTAAGTCACAGATCACTCGACCCGCAGCGCGAACAGGGTCGTGTCGTCGGCCGCCCGGTCGTGCTCCATCCGCGCCAGAACCTCGTCCAGAGCGACCTCAGGACGCCCCGACCCCTCCTCCAGGATCGTGGTGAGCCGCGCGATGCGCTCGTCCAGATCCGCGTCCCGGCGCTCCACCAGCCCGTCGGTGTACAGGAAGACCATGTCGCCCCGCACCAGCGGCGTGTTGATCGTCGTGTACTCCCAACCCGGCATGGCGCCGAGCATCGGATCCCGTACGACCTCCAGCGGCGCGGCCCGTCCCTCCCGCACGAGGATCGGCGGCGGATGCCCCGCGCACGTCCACTCCATGACGCCCCGGCTCGGATCGAAGTGCCCCACGATCGCGGTGCCCGTCGCGGGCGGGTCCATCGTCCCGACCAGCTCGTTCAGCCAGCCCACCAGCCGTCCCGCCGGCTCGCCCGTGAACGCCAGCCCCAGCAGCCCGTTGCGGGTCCGCGCCATCGCCGCCGCCGCGGGGAGCCCGTGCCCCGCCGCGTCCCCGATCGCGAACAGGCCGCGTCCGTCCGGCAGCCCCCGCGTGGCGAACCAGTCGCCGCCGATCCTGGCCGCGCTCTCCGCCGCCAGGCTGCGCAGCGCGATCCGCACCCCCGGCAGCCGCTCCACCTCGCCCTCGTCCGGCAGGATCGCGCGCCGCAGCGTCACCGCGACCCGCCGCTCCTGCGCCGTCCGCGCCTGCTGCTTGAGCATCTGCCGCCGGGTGTCGGCCAGCGCCCGCTCCACGCCCCGCCGCCGCGTGATGTCCTGCGACACGATGTTGACCGACACCGGCAGGCCCGCGTCGTCCAGCACCGGCTCCGCGAACAGCCACAGATGCCGCGGCCGCCCGTCCTCGCCGATCACCCGGTGCTCGGCCTCCACCGGCTCCCGCCGCGAGAACAGCGTCTGCAGCGCCTCCTCCACCAGCGGAAGGTCGTCGTCCGCCACCGCCTTCGGCAGATCGTGCGGCATCGGCGGGATCTCTTCCGGGGCCAGCCCGTAGTTCACGAGCATCTGCGGCGTCCACTCCGCCTCACCCGTCACCAGATCCCACTCGCCGAACCCCAGCTGGGCGAGGCGCTCCACCCGCTCCATCCGCCGCGCGAGCCGATCCTCCCTGCTGTGGTAGCGCCAGACCACGCACACCCCGGTCGGCACCCGCACGCACCGCACGCTCATCCGCGACGTCCGCGACAGCCCGCTCTGCGCCGTCGTGTACATGATCGACTCGCGATCCAGCGTCTCCCCGCCGCCGAGCACCTCCACGTACTCCTCGAACAGCCCGGTCAGAGCGGCACCCGGGTCCGTCCGCAACAGCCGAAGCCCCGTGAGCTCCTCGGCCCCCCTGCCGAAGAGATCCTTCGCCCGCCCGTTCAGCGCCGCGTACAGGAAGTCCGCGACCTTCCCCTCCGGTCCCCGCACCGGCACCAGGTGCGCCGCCGAGTCCAGCGCCCCGTCCAGGATTCCCCGAGCCACCACATCGTCCGGCAACCCCGCCAAGATCTCCTGGTCGCCCCCGGTGTCCTCCGCGGTCACCCGCGCCAGCACGTCCTCGGCCTCCGACACCACGACCCGCCGTGTCGTCGACACCTCCGCCCGCGGCGCCCGCCGCGCCGCGGCCACCGCCTCCGCCGATCCGGCGCCGACGTCCTTGACCACCAGCGCCGCCGCCTCCGCGAGCTCCATGTCCAGGTCCCGCGCGAGCCAGATCAGGTGCTGCAGCGCCTCCCCGGGCGGCACCCCGAGCCGCCGCGCCAGCACCACCCGCGCCTCCGCCATGACCGCGCGGTCGTGCGCGGCCCCTCGCAGGTCCTCAAGGTCGGGCACCGCCGCGTGCAGCCCCGGCGTGCGGGCCCCCTCCGCTTCGGCCAAGCCACTCCCCCATCAGGCGCGTCATGCCCCGAGAGAAAAAGCTACATACGCCAGCGAAGGACTATTCGTCCCCTTCCGGGTCTCCTGCCCGTATCTTTAACCCGGTTTTCCCTGGATGCCCGAACTTCACCACTTCCGGTGACCGTCCGGGGACCGTCCCCTACCCCACCAAGTGACCCAGGTCACACCATGCGGGACGGGCCCTCACCACAAGATCACGGACCACCCTCGGGGTCCTCAGAATCCGGTACGCACTACCCCGCGGACTGCGCTAGAGTAATCAACGCCCGCTGCACGCGGCAGGCACCGGGACGTAGCGCAGTTTGGCAGCGCACTTGACTGGGGGTCAAGGGGTCGTGGGTTCAAATCCCGCCGTCCCGACAGAGAAAGCGCAGGTCACAGGCCGGTTCTCCGCCACGGGGGACCGGCCTTCTTGATCGTCCGTTAGCCGTTCGTTAGCGAACCGGATCGTCCCTCCCGACACTCCCCCGGTTCACACGGCACCAGAAGCACCCCGAGTTCAACGTCCGTGACCAGCGGATGTTCACTCGCTCCTACCGAGGGCAACCTCGCCAAAGCCACACGCGGCGATCAGGCAACTGAGCCGTCCCGCAATCACTCACCCGGCCACCACCGCCACCTCTCCGCTCAGCAAAGCGGAGACCGCGTCGCAGCCCCGTTGAGGTCCGCCCGCCCACCGCGCAGCGGCCCACCCTCCACGGCACTCGCACAACGGACGGCAACGGCGGGCGTCGTCCACGTCGACCTACCGCCGAACCGCCCCGCGCGTACTCCATTGACCTGCAGAACGAACAAACCCCGTCGGCAAGATCGAGTCTGCGAACGGCCCCGAGCCGTCCTTCACCTAAGGTCCAACTCGTTCCGCTTCACGCTGGCGACCAGGCCAGCAAAGACCTTCGCAGAGAGCGCCAGGTGGCCGTCTCCCGCGGCCTTGCTGTCCCGAAATCCGATGACGCTGTCGAGGCGGGCGACCTCGACGCACTGGCCGCTGGTTCCATCGCTGGACCGGCTGCTCTTGCGCCATTGGGGGGAAGTCACATGGTCTCCCTGAGTTGCTCGATCAGGCTCCGACTGGAGTCTACGGGGAGAGCAACCGCCCCAATGCGGTCGAACCTGTCCACCAGCCCGTCGACTTCCGAGGCGTCCGCGACGAGCCGTCCGCCGGTGGGAGCCTCCACGTAGCCGACCAACCCCTCCTTGACCTTGATGATTTTGAACGGCCCGTCGAGGCCCGCGTTCGCGCCCGCGGTGTTGGGGACGATCCGCAAGGTCACGTTGGGCAGCTGAGACAGTTCGACGAGCCTGGCGAGCTGTTCGCGCATGACCGCCTTCCCTCCCACCAGACAGGGCAGCGCCGTCTCGGCCAGCAGCACCCAGAGGTCGGCGGGAGCATTCTTGGTCAGGATCTTCTGTCGAGCCATGCGCGCCTCGACCAGAGCGTCGATCCCCGGTTCACGTCCCTCGACCAGGAGAGCCCGCGCGTACTCGGGCGTCTGCAGCAACGCGGGGATCAGCTGGCCGCTGTAGATCTTCAGAACGGACGCGCGCCCCTCCGAGTCGGTGAAGGTCTTGAACCAGTTCGCGTCGTGCCCGAGCCGGGCGTACCAGACCATGGTCCTGAACAGGTCCCCGGTGTTCCACTCCTTGTCCAGGGTGCCGGCCTGGGCGTCGGTCAGCTTGGCCTCGCCGTTCTCCAGTCTGGAAATCGAGGAACGGGCGCAGTTGAGGAGCTTGGCCAGGGCGTGGCCCGACATGCCGCGCTGCATCCGCTGGAACCGCAGTTGGTAGGCGATCCAGGCCCACATCGACGATCGAGGCTCGGGGGACTCGTTGATGTGCATGGCACTTCCGTCCGTCGGCTGAATTTCCAGGAATTCCACGGAACAGCGACAGAGTAACCGCCACGCAGCACGCTTGTCCCGAAAACCCGAGGTCACAGCACTGGAACGGGAAAGTGCCACATGGCGGACATTCTGGAAAATGAACTCGATCCCAGGCGGCGGCAACACCTCCTGACCTGGCTGGCGAACCAGCTACAACGCTACGAACTCCAGCCCACCGTTCTGGGCACCGACGACAACGTCGTACTCCGCGTAATGAGCCCTCGAACGCACACGACCCGGTTCATCGCCTGCGTTCCCGCCCCACAAGTCGGAACGTGGGCCTGGGTGTGGTCCACCGACTGGGCACTGATCACCGACCCCCGGGCCGTACCGACGATCGCGGAGGCGATGAGCGCATGACGACCTGGAACGTCCTCGGCCACGTGACCTTGCCGGCCACCCCGGAGAGCGTTAGCGAAGCCCGCCGCTTCGCCGCCAAGTTGCTGGACGACACCGACCGCACCGCAACAGCGCAACTGCTGATCTCCGAGGCATGCACCAACAGCGTGCGCCACTCCAACTCCCGCCACGGCGGCACGTTCACTCTCCTGCTCTCCGACAGCGGCCACTCCCTCCGCTGCGAGGTGATCGACGCAGGCGCACCCACTCGGCCCACCCGTCGCCACGGCACCGAACCCCGCGACCACGGCCACGGAATCCTCCTGATCGAAACCCTGGCCACCCGCTCCGGCTACGACACAGACGAGACCGGCAACCTCCATACCTGGTTCGAGATCGCCTGACCAGCCGCAGGCCCCGACCGCAGACAACCCCCGTCTCGTTGAGCATCCATCCTCACCGAGACGGGAAGCAGACCACCACGTCACGTAACGGCCAAAGCGCTTCCCAAGCGCAACGCACAAACAACCGAACGCCCAAAATCGTGATGCGTTGCCGTGTCGCAACGCTGCTTCAATATCGAAAGCAGATAATCTATCGACTGCCCTACCCAAAACCGAACCCATCGACACCAGTCGACACTACTCAACCCCACACAGCCGTCTCGAACTCTGCTCGGCACCGGCTGGCAGATTTCGCGGCCAACTCACTTAGAGGCTGCAAGGTAGGAACGTGTCGCGACACGTCGTGGATTCATCGGAATCCACCGCACACCATTGTGGTGCGGGACCGGGCGCGGTCCTGCTTCCGTGATCGGAGGTGTTCGCAGCGAGCAACGACCAGGCCAGCAGGCCGCCGAGACTCCAGCGGCGCTCGCAGCTCGGCGGAGGCCGCCGACGGAACCGAGAGATGCGATTTCGAGTCAGCGACGAGGAATACGAAGAAATCCGCGCAGCAGCTCACCAGGCCGGAACGGCATACGGGACGTTCATCGTCCACACGCTCCGGACAGCCACCCGCCAACACGGGCACGGACACCAGCAGACCACAGAACTCTGCGAAGAACTACGCGCAATCGCGCGGCAGCTGAACAGAATCGGCGTGAACCTGAATCAACTAGCTCGCATCGCCAACAGCACAGGACAAACACCACCCGAACTGCCCGCCGCATTGACATACCTGGAGAAAATTCTCCGTAGAGTCGACGCGGCCTCCGTTGAGACGAGTCGGCGATTGCGTTGATCGGCAAAGTCACTCGCGGGCACAGCGTCGCACGCCTGCTCTCCTACCTGTACGGCCCCGGCAGACACAACGAGCACGTCAACCCCCACATCGTCGCCGGGTTCCGACTCCCCATGGCTCTGGAACCCGGCCTGGCCCGAGGAAACCGGGACTTCCGGCACCTGGTCGGCGTCCTCACCTCGCCCCTGGACACCCTAAGGCACACCCCGCTGGCCTCACCGGTCTGGCAGTGCTCGATCCGAGCAGCTCCCACCGACCGACCCCTGTCCGACGATGAATGGGCCGACATCGCCCAAGAGGTGATGCACCAGACCGGGTTCGCGCCACGAGGCGACGACCAGGCCTGCCGCTGGATCGCGGTCAGGCACGCCGACGACCACATCCACCTGGTCACCGTCCTGGCCCGCGAGGACGGACGCAACCCCAGCGTCCATCGCGACTACTTCAAGGTCGCCAAAGCCTGCCACGCCATCGAAGAACGCTACGGGCTCACCCGGACCGCCCCCGCCGACCGCACCGCGGCCCCACGCCCCTCCCGCGCCGAAACCGAACTCGCCCACCGCAAGAACTGGCCAGAGCCACCCCGCACCGCACTCCGCCGACACGTCGCGATGGCAGCAGCCGGTTCCGAGACCGAAGACGACTTCTTTGCCACCCTCAAAGAAGCAGGAGTGCTGGTCAAAATCCGCCACAGCGTCCGCACTCCCGGAGAGATCACCGGCTACGCCGTCGCGCTCCCGCACCACACCAACCAGAAGGGCCAACCGGTCTGGTTCTCTGGCGGGAAACTCGCCGCCAACCTCACCCTCCCCAAACTCCGCCACCGCTGGTCCACCCCACCAGATGCACACGGCCGCCGAGCACCCAGGCGATACGCCCCCAGCGGAGTAGAACTCACCCACCAGGAACGATCAGCGGCCTACCAGCAGGCCGCCCGAGCCACCGCCACAGCCACCTGGCAGATGCGCCACATCCAAGACTCCGCCGTCCGCGCCGACGTAGCCGCCGCAACCTCCGACATCCTCCACGTCACCGCAGCCATCACCGGCAACCGAGAACTCGCGCACGCCGCCGACTTCTACGATCGCGCCGCCCGCGAGCCCTACGGACGCCAGCCACGCCAGACCCCCTACGGCAGCACCCTCCGCACCATCGCCCGAACACTGGCCCGCTCAGAAATCAGCGCCCGCCTGAACCACAGCCACCGTCCCAGCCTCACCAGCGCCCTCTCCCAGCTCATCGTGCAGCTCGCCGCCCTGATCGAGACCGTCGCGGACCTCCGGCAGACGCAACAACGCATCGCCCAAGCAGCAGCCGCCCGCAAAGCCGCCGTACAGCTCACCGACCTCACCCGAACAAGGCCGCGCCAACCATCACCACCGCTTCCAGCAGTAATAAGGCCCCAAACCCCGAACCACAACGCCGCACGGCTCGCAGCAGCCGATTTCCCCGTCCCCCTCAGCCAGCACCTGGCAACCGCTCCGTACCAACGCCCCCGGACCGCCGCCCTACCGCCTGCTCCCGCGCGCCGCCGTCCCCCGTCGCGCTGACTCCCACGCGCGACACACACCACGTTGGGACACGCGGTCGTGGCGTAATGATCAACGCTGCCGCATAATTGACGGAGCGTAAAGATCGTCAACGCTACGCATGCAACATTGCGAGCACAGCGCTCTGAAGAACCTGCCAGCGCGTCAACGTTCAAAACCCAACCAGGAAGGACGAACACCGTGACCCAGCACCGCCCGAACCGGCGACTCAACCTCGCCAAGGAGAACTCGTATGGCCAACCCCATGCAAGACCCCCTCGGCCCGTCCCATGACGACCAAGACACAACCCGGCTCGCCGCCGCCCTACCGGACCACGTCCGCAGCCTCAACCACGCCACCGCCGGCCCGCCCGGCCTGACCCTCCCCTCCACCGCCTACGCCATCCTCGGCAACCTCGGCGCAGCCACCTTCGGCCTGGACCAACTTCTCGACCAACTCAACCGCTTCTTCCTCCGCGAACTACAAGCCGGACGCCTCGGCCACGACCACGGCGAAGACATAACCGAAGTCCTGAGCCGCCACGGCCAGTCACTGGCCGAAGCCCGCCGCCACGCCCAAGCCCTCTGCACGGTCCTCACCGAAGCACAAGCAGAGATCAACGCCGTCCACAGCCACCCGGCCCCGCTCAAAAACGACATCCACGCCCACGACGAGGCATACGAGGATGACAGAGCCGGCGCCTCACTGGCCGCCGCCGATTTCCCCATATCCATCACCGAGACACTCCTCGCGCAGCGTCCCAACACTGACAGGCCCTCCTACGCCCAACCCCGCCGCTCGAACAGCCAGGAGGCCTGAAGATGGAACCGATGACCCGCGAGGAACTCGCCGCCCTCCCCACGACAACCACCATCGAGACCGCCGCCCGCGCTCTCGGCCTCGGCCGAACCCGTGCTTACCAACTCGCCCGCGAAAATCGCTTCCCTTGCAAGATCATCCGCATCGGCACTACCTACCGCGTAGTCACAGCCGACCTGCACCGCCTGCTGTCGAAGCAGGGCGAAGCTTAATACAACCCATCGCCAGCCCCCTCGTCGCCTCGCGAGGGGGCTGTCTCCCGATCGATCCGGGCCAGGCATGCGGCATCTCCGACTGATCTCGTCCCGGCACACCCATAACGCATAAAACAGACATATCACCAACCTGGCGCACAAACGTCGTGCCAGGTGCCACCTCAACCGACTGGCGCGCGACGCGCGGCAAGCATAGTATTACGAACATGGTCTCGCGTCGACTGGTTTTCTCCAAGTGGAGTTCGGTTCAGAACCGGCCAGATTTCCTTCCCTCTACAGTTGCAACGGAGCTCGCCGAAGCAATCGCCGCGGATCCGGAATCTACCGTTCTGAAGACCGATGAAGTAACTACTGGCATTACGGTTATTGAAGCGGGATCCGAAACCGAACCAACCATTATTCAGCTACTTGCGCTTCGAGGCCCTACACAAAGACCTTCCCAGTACACTCCTGGAGAAAAGCTGGGCCCACTTCCACTGTTGGACGACCAATACCCGGCGGATGTCACACATGTCGCTATTTGGCCCGACGGTATCGTTGGGCAAGACTTGCATAGCAACGCTCCCAGACTCGGACGCCTCTCTTTTTACCTTAGGAAAAAACTCAACCAACATGTAGCTTTTGAGCAACTTTTTAGGCCGGACATGCGCGAGCGCCTCGAAGAAATCAAAGGACACTTGCGCACGGTTCAGATTTCCCTGACTCGTCCAGAGTATATTGACACCAGGGGAGGTGCGTTTGCAACGCTAATCCCCCAGGTCTTCGGCGAGGCTGCACCGTCCATTGCTGTAACCATCGGAATGGGAAGATACGGGCCCCGGAATCGCTACCTAAATGACGCGACAGAAGAGGCAGTCTTTCAGGTAGTAGAAGATATGCACGACCTCGTCGACCGTCTGATTATTTCGGGGAGAAACGAGAGAACCGGTCGAATCGAAGAAATAAATCTCTTGAACGAGAGAATGCAAGTTCACACTGATTTGCCTCCAAGTCCGGATGTTGACACCCTTCCGGACGAGCGGGCAGTAATTGACGAACTCAAGTCGGCGTATCGAAATTTCCAAGTCAGCGGCATGTTTGTTCGCGCCGTTCAAGCCCAAGCCATGCGCCCGCGCTTGAGACTGTCAGACCCTAGCGGTAGGGTTTACCCATGCTCACACGGCTAGCTCGCATGTTCGCCTGGCTGGATAGAAATCTATGGGCAGTTCCCGCAATCCCTTTCATTGCTTTCGAGATAACGTCAATAGCAATGCACCTAGCTGGATACGGGCCGATGCTGCTTGCTGCGGCTTCCACTCCAGCCAGACAACAGACGTATGCGTCTCTAACGAACACTGCCAGCGCGCTACTCGGCTTCACAATTGCAGCTATCGCAGTACTGGCCGCGTTCCCACAGCGAGCGTCTAATAATCCCACCCAGAGGGCGTCTGAACAAAGACTTGCGACTGCACGAACAAAACTAATGGCTTCACTGTTGGCAACAAGCGTTTTTATGCTTACTCTTCTAACTTCCGCGACTGTTGCACTTGCAGTAGATTCAAAGAAAGCAGGGAATGCGCTTCTAGTGGCTCTTGTTCAAGGGTCTGCTCTGGCGATTATTTTTGGCCTTCTAGTCGGAGGCATCGGCGTACTCTTGGTGCTAGTTGAGCGTTCAAGCAGCCCTTAATATGCTTCATGTAGACGACTCGGAACCAGTGTATAGCGATTGATAGGATGATTCAAATTGCAAGCCTCTCCTACCAGCACCGATTCTCTAATGAATGCCACAGTGAAGCTTCGGAAAGCAGCCTGCGGGCGATGACGTAAACACCTCAGTCGGTGCGGCGGCGGCTGCGGATTTTGTCGAAGGCGGCGAGGGCCGTGTCATCGGCATCGTCGAGGGTGTGTAGGTAGCGCTCGGTCGTGGAGATGGAGCCGTGGCCGAGGCGTTCTTTGACGACTTGGAGGTCGGCTCCGCCGGCCAATAGCCATGATGCGTGGGCATGTCGGAGGTCGTGTATGCGGACCTTGGTGTCTAGGGCAGCTTTCTTCAGTGCTGGTTTCCAGATTTGTTTGCGGAACCAGTTGGCGGGGATGTGGCCGTCGGTCTCACGGCGGCGGGGCTGGCGGGGGTTGTCTTTGCCGTTGGCGCGGCGGCGGGCGCGGTAGTCCGCGAAGGCTTTCCTGCAGTGGTCGCATCGGCATTTAGCTGCGTTGTAGGCGCTCAGCGTGCCGTGGCGGTAGCGGTGCCCCTTCGCATTCTCCTGAGTCCAGCCGAGTGTTTCGGGGTCTAGGGCGGGGGCGGGTTGTTCTTCGGTCGCTTCTGGGCGGTAGACGAAGAGGAGGTCGTCGAGGCCGAGTTTCTCTTCGTCGATGTGGTCCTGGAGCTTGTCGACCATCTGGTCGCTGAGCTTGAAGCGGCGCCACTCCTTGTCCTTGGGGTAGTCCTTAACCAGGAAGCGTTTACCTTCCGGGTGGAACTTGGGGTTGAGCTCGACCACGACGCGGCTGACGGTCAGGAGGCGGGATCGGGCCTTGAGGTCGCGGACGCGGAGTTCGGTGAGCTCGCCCCAGCGCAGGCCCGTTTCGATGGCGGTCTCGATGAGAAGCCTGGAGTCGGCGTCCGGGAGGGCGTGGTAGAGGTCGTCGAACTGCTCGGGTGTGATGATCTCCAGCGGCTTTTCGGGGACGGTGGGTGTGCGGACTCCTTTGCAGGGGTGGATGTAGGTCACCTGGTCGTGTAGTGCGGTGGTGAAGATCGCGCTGAGCAGGACCTTGTTGTGGCGGATGGTCGAGGGTGAGATGCCGTCCTTCTTCATGCGGCTGATCCAGGCCCGTACGTGTTCGGGCAGGATGTCCATCATCCGCATCGTGCCGAACTCGGGCATCACGTGCTTGTAGATCGCGTAGTGGTAGCTCTGCATCGTGGTCGGCTCGACCTCGTGGTTGGGCAGCCAGGTCTCCTCCACGTACTTGCGGAAGGTCTGCCGTCCGCGTTTGAGGTTGAGGTCCCTGCCCTTGCCGACCTCGGCTTCGGCGCGCTGCCACGCCTTGTCGGCGTCCTTCTTGGAGGAGAAGGTGCCCGCCGAGACGGTCTTGCCTTTGAGGTCTTCGTAGCAGGCGGTGTAGCGCGGCCGGCCGTTGCGGTCCAGCCGCTTGAACGAGTACCCCAACGCCACTCCCCCGGGATGATCGTTTGTTAGTGGCTCGTTAGTGGACTGTGCCTCATGGGGCGTCACGGTGAATGACGCCGCGTCACTGACTCTAGCCGTCTGACCTGCATGTTCTCACGAAATCTCTTGATCGCGTTGGAGTTGAATGAACGCTTGTAAGTCACTGGGGGTCAAGGGGTCGTGGGTTCAAATCCCGCCGTCCCGACAGAGAAACACCAGGTCAGAGGGGCTTCGGAGATCATCCGAGGCCCCTTTTTCGATCTTCAATGCCGATGGGGAGCCAAAAGGGGAGCCACCCACCCTCGTCCTACGCCGACTTCCCCGGACCGAACACCGCGTCCGCGACCTCGGCACCCCGGGTGATGACCGGCCTCAACTGATGCCGGTACACCTCCCCCGTCACCGCCGGCGACGAGTGCCCGCACAGGTCCGCGATCGCCTCGATCGGCACTCCGCTGTCACTCATGATCGACACGAACGAGTGCCGCAGTTCCCGGGGCGACCAGCTTTCTCCGATCCCCGCTTTCCTCGTGATGAGACGGAACGCCCGCCGCACGTTCGCGGCGTCCAGGGGCCGCCCGGTGGTCGAGCAGAACACGAGGCCGTGATCCCGCCACTCCTCCCCCGCCCGGAGCCGCTGTGCGGCCTGGCGGGCGTGGTGCCTGCGCAGAGCCTCAGCGGCCTGCCCGGGCAACTCCAGCGTCCGGCGTGACTTCTCGGTCTTGGTGTCGCCGTGGGCCCGCACAGACCGCCACACGTAGATGGCGAACTTCTCGTGTTCGAACCCGTCCGCGGTCACCGGCCGCCAGCCCGCCTCGCCGTCGGCCTGGGCGACGACGTGGTCCCACTGCATCGCCCGGGCTTCCTCGGTGCGGATCCCGGTCAGGAGGCTGACCACCACGTAGGCGTGAAGCCTCGACGACTGGGCCGCCTCCAGCACGGCCCGCGCCTGATCGAGCGTGAGCGCCCGACTCGGGCGTCCCGCCGTCCCCTTGGGGGTCTTGACCAACTCGGCCACGTTCCGAATGACCATGTCCCGCGCTTGGGCTTGCCGGATCGCGCGCTTGAGGATCGCGTGCACCAGCCGCAGGCTCCGGGACGACAGTGAACCGGCGAGCCCGTCCAGCCACTCGCCCACGTCATCGGCGCGCAGGTCCTTGAGCCTGACCTTGCCGATCAGCGGGATGACGTGCTTGCCCGCGAGGCTCCGGTAGTTGACGACCGTGTCGTCGTCCAGTCCCCTGAGGCCCTTGGCGAGCCAATCCTCGACGGCTTCCCCCACGTTGTAGTTCGCCGGGCTCTTGACCCCCGTCTCCAGATCCACGACGGCCGCCTTGAGCCGGTCCAGGACCTGGCTCCTGGTCCTGCCCTTCCGCTTGAGCCGTCTTCGCTTGCCGTCCGGTCCGAAGCCCAGCGCCAGGGCTCCGGTGTAGCCCCCTTTCTCCGGGTAGATGGTGCCTTCGTACTTACCGATCACGATCTTGCTCATGCGATCTCTCCCCCGCGTCGATGGAGTGTCTGCAAGCGAGCCTCGGACCCCGCTCAGGCAGCTGGACCACAGGACTCCATGCAGCACAGCGCAGCATTTACGCTACACAGAGTCAGATTTTATCCTCGGCGGAGGCGATGAAGTCGGCGAGCTGCCGCTCGGTGATCCGGCGCAGCCGCCCGATCTTGATGCTGCGCAGGCGGCCCGTCCGGATGAGCATGAAGACCTTGTCCCGACCGATCTGGAGCATCTCGGCGACCTGCTCGACCGTATACGCCTGCACCCGGCCGACACTCCGGTCCGACGGATCCTCAACACTCAAGCTGGCCACCTCCCCATAGCCTCAAGGCAGGCTGTTGAAGGACACAGAGTCCGCCTCGCGTCCAGGGATGGTGGTCAAGCGCTTCCCGGAAGACAACGATTCTGAAGGCGCGCATAGCCCTCCAAGGACATACGGAGCGAACAGGCAGAGCAGGGCTCGACGGCTGACCACAGCAAGAGTCGACGCTCTCCTGCAAGGAGGCAGCCCCACGCCCTCGGGGGGGCGCCGAACAACGCGGTTGAAGAGCAACGATGCAACACCCAACAACGATCGTCAACTCAAGGCAACGATCTGGCGTGTCCAAGTTCTATAGGCAACGTTGCCAGGTAACGGGAGAGGCACCACCGAAGCCGGCCGATCCCGGTGGGCCGCCGGCGGCGAACGGCGGACGAGGCGGACGACGTCCGTCCACCTCGTCCGCAGCGTGGACGGCCGTCCGCCGCACGGCGGACGAAAGGCGGAGCGGCTCCGCCAGGGATTCCCGGACGCCGTACACGTCACCCAGTCCGCCAACTGTTCCGGTCTGCGCGGTGGCCGCAGGGGACGTTGCCATGCACGGTGCGGACAGCGCTCGGGTGCACGCTGTCCGCACCGCCGTCCGACCTCACCGCAACACTCCGCGAGTCCTCCAGCCGACGCAGGTTCAGGGAAGTCTGCGGCACACCCCGTCAGCGACCTCATCGAGTTTGCGAACCGCCCGCGCCGCGGCCTCGGCGTACCAGTGAAGCTCCGTGGCCGGTTCGCCCGAGTTGAGTGCAGCGACAGCCTGATTCAGGTTCACTCCGATGCGATGGGCCAGCCCCGCCGCATGCATGAGGTCGCCGAGAGCTTCTCTCAGCTCTACATACTCCGGGCGGGGCGAACCCGCCGCAGCGGCCAACATGGTCTGCGCCGCCCACGCGGCGATCGCCAGATGCTCACGTTCAGCCGCGGCCTTCACAACAGCGTGCTCCTCCTCCGACAGGGCGATGAACACTGCCCGGTCGCGCCGTGGCGAGCCATGCCTCCTCGAGTTCCGCCTCATCGCCCTTCGCGGCCCCGGCTTGCCCGCCTCGTCCCCAGCCAACGACACCCCCGCCGGATCGCGCCCGATCCAGTCCACGCCCCCGGACCGTGCCCGGTCCGGGGCAACATCATTATGTTTTGCATTTCTTGCCCCGCGGCGGCGAGCGCGGCGAGGCAACGCCAGGTCGCTGCCGATGACCGTCCGAGCGTCCGCACTCGCGGCACGCACCGGTCATCGACCGGAGCCACTCTCCGGCGACAGGCCCGTGGGTTTCAGGCTGCCTCTCCACCCCCTCACGCGCCACCGCTCCGCGCTCAGGGCCGCCTTCGAGGCCCTGAGCGCGGAGCGGTGGCATGGTCGATCGACTGCCCGGTCAACAGTTCGTAGAACTTTCGGGGCCTGGACCCGGCAGCTTCGTGATATCCCAGGTCCAGATCTCATTGGGTGCGCGGGCGACCAGGTAGGGCTTCTTGCGGGCCTCGTGGCGGGCCTGGGCGCGCCGCTCGCGGACCTGGTCACGAGCCCGCAGCTCCCGGTACATCGTCGACACCGACGCCAGGTAGACGCCCTCGTCCAGCAGCGCGGCCCACACCTGCCGGGGTGCCTTGTCGGCGAACCGGTCACTGAGCCTTTTCCATCTTCAGCCTGAGCTGGCCAGGTGGAGGCAGAGGACGGCCTTGACGAGGCCGGTGGTTCGGCCCGGTGAGCAGCGGAGCTTGCGCAGGAGGCGCCAGGACTTGAGCGCGGCGACGGCCTGCTCGACCAGTGCCCGGATCCTGGCATGGGACCGGTTGACGGCCTGCTGCCCCTCCGAAAGGTTCTCCCACCGGCCGCGATAGGGGACGCGGACCGTGCCGCCGGCGCCCTGGTAGGCCTTGTCGGCCCAGCAGGAGACGCCGGTCTCGGCGAGGGCGTCGATGATGCGGTGTTCGCGGGCCGCGCGGACGTCGTGGACGGCGCCGGGCAGGGCCGGTGAAGCCCACAGCAGCCGTCCGGCCGGATCGGCGAGGACTTGCACGTTCATCCCGTGTTTCTTGTGCTTGCCCGAGTAGAAGGGCCGGTCGGCGGCGACCCGGTCGATCGGCAGCAGCGTGCCGTCGAGTAGGACGAACGCCTTCGTCGATGCCGTCCGGGCCGCCTGGGCGAGCGTCGGGGCCAAGGCGGCCAGGACCTCGATCGCCTCGGTGATGTATCGGTAGGCGGTGGTGGTCCCGACGCCGAACCCCGCGGCGAGTTGGGCGTAGGTGTGTCCGTTGCGCAGGTGGGCCAGGACGAGCAGGGCCTGGCGGCCCGCGGGCAGGCGCCGCCACCGGGTGCCCAGGGCGAGGCGGTGTTCCCGCAGGCGGTTGGACAGGAGGCGCAGGGCGGCGCTGGACACATCGATGCCGGACGGGTAAACAAGCATGGAAGCCTCTGGTGGAGCCGGTTCTCTTGGTCGAAAACCGATCTACCAGGGGCTTCGCTCGTCTGTCGGCCCGACCCCGCAGCCCACCGCAGCAGGTTGAAAAGGGCTCACTGTTGAGCACGGCCACCAGCTCGGCGCGTTCATCTGCGGTCAGCGCGTTCGGCGGCGCCGGCCGCGCAGCCGGGCCACCGGTTTCGCAGGACGGTTTCCGCCGCCGGTAGAAACCGGAACGCGGCACTCCCGACAATGTGCACGAGGTGGTGACCGGCAGATGTTCTGCCAGTAGCGCCAGGGTGTCGTCCCGGCAGGTGTTCACGAGTTCTCGGTGTCCGCGCTCTCGGACATCGTTTCCAAGAGCGCGAATCCTTTTCCCATGATGTCCAGGGCGACCTCGGTCTGCTTCACTTTCCTGGCCATTGCGGCGTTCTGCCGTTCCAGGCGTGCCTTTTCCTTGCGGAGCTGCTCCAGTTCGGCCTGTTCCGGCGACTTCTCCTTCTTCGTGGTCGGCCGGTCCGTTCCCGATGCGGTCAACTGCCCGGCATCGCGTTGCCGGCGCCACAGGGAGATGCTGGACTCGTACAGGCCCTCCCGGCGCAGAAGCGCACCCTTTTCGCCGGACGGTGCGGCGTCGTAATCCTCCACCACCCGCAACTTGTAGGCGGCCGAGAAGGTCCGCCGCTTCGGCCGGTCGGCTCGTGGCCCGTCGTCGGAAGGAAGGTCGTGGCTGGTCATCGTCACTCTGCTCGGTACCCGTTCTCGCCCTGCTCAAGTCAGTTAGGGAACTTCATCCCCTGGTGTCCCATCTGAGCCTGACACAGAGGGCTTCGCCGCTTTCTTCCAATAAGTCATGTGGTCGCGAATGGCTAGGGTGTGCGGGTGGGCGGGGCCTAGCACGCGCAGGGACTCGGCCAGTAGTTCTTCGAACGCGGTCGCGGCGGCGGCAGTTTCCCCGGCCTTGCCCAAACGCGTGGCCAGATTGCCGCGGATGGTCAAGGTGTGTGGATGGTCGGGACCCAACACGCGCAGAAACTCGACCAAGAGCTCCTCGAATATGGTGGCGGCTCCGGCGGCATCCCCAGCATCACCTCGCCAGAAGGCAATATTGCCGCGGGTCATCAGGGTGGCGGGGTGATCGGGACCCAGTACCCGCAACTGATCAGTCAGGAGTTCTTCGAGTGCGGTGGCGGCTCCGGCGGCGTCCCCGGCCTCGCCTCGCCGCACGGCCAGGTTGCCGCGCAGGGTCAAGGTGTGGGGATGGTCGGCACCCAACACGCGCAAAGACTCCACCAAGACTTCTTCGAACGCGGCGACGTCTCCGGCCTGCTCTCGCCAGAAGGCCAGGTTGTTGCGAGTAGCCAACGTTTGGGGGTGGTCGGGGCCCAGTACCCGCAGTTGATCGGCCAGGAGTTCTTCGGCGGCGGTGGCGGCTCCGGCGGTGTCCCCGGCCTTGCCACGCCAGGCAGCCAGGTTGCCGCGGGCGGTCAAGGTGTGAGGATGGTCGGGACCCAACACGCGCAGAAACTCGACCAAGACCTCTTCGAACGCGGCCGCGGCGGCGGCAGCGTTCCCGGCCTCGCCCAAACATGCGGCCAGGTTGTTGCGGACAGTCAGGGTTTGGGGGTGGTCAGGACCCAACACGCGCAGGAGTTCGGTCAAGAGTTCCTCGAATGCCGCGGCGGCTCCGGCGCTGTCACCGGCCTTGCCTCGGAACATGGCCAGGTTGCTGCGAGCGGTCAAGGTGTGAGGATGGTCGGGACCCAACACGCGCAGGAACTCGACCAGTAGTCGCTCAAATGCGGTGACGGCTTCGTTCACGTCCCCGGCCTCGCCTCGCCAGAAGGCCAGGTTGCTGCGGGCGCTCAGGATGGCGGGGTGATCGGGCCCCAGTACCCGCATTCGATCGGCCAGGAGGTCTTCGAACGCGGTGGCGGCTCCGGCGGCGTCCCCGGCCTCGCCCCGCCACGAGGCCAAGTGGCCGCGGGCGTCCAGGGTATGAAGATGGTGGGGTCCCAGTTCTTGCCGGCAGATGGCGTGCAGGTTGGTGTAGGCGGTGCAAGCCGCGATGGGCTGCCCGGTTTCACCCAAGCTGCTGGCGGCGCGAAACAGCACGAAGTGGGCGCCGGTGTCGGTGGTGCACAAAGCGCTGCCGGCAGCTCGCTGCAAGGCGCTGGTGTTGGCACGCAGGACCTGACCGCGGTCGTCGCGTTCGATCTGTGGCCAAGCATCCAGCAGGGCGTCGGCGGCGGTCTGGCTGATCTGGGCCAAGAGGATTGGGCCGTAGTCGGGCTTGGAGTGGAGGTTCTCGCGGGTGGCGCGCTGGATGAGTTGGTGGACGCGGACCTGGTGATGGGCGGCGGCGCGGTTGTATTCGATCAGGTTGTAGCGGTGTAGCAACCGCAGCCCTTGGTCGATGGTCTGATCGGTGAGGTCGTTTGGGGCCGGTAGGTGGGAGGCGAGGTAGTCACGGACGGTGCTGCTCGTGAACACCGCTGTGGGAATGCCGTTGGGGTCCAGGACGCTGGCCAGTTGCATCAGGGGTCGCGCCAGCCCCCGTGGGCGGTCCTGATCAGCGCGGTCAACGGAGATGTCCCAAACCGCCGAAACGATCCGCTGATCCTCAGCCAGGTCGTCGGGTTCAGGGACGGTGTCGGCCAGCAGCTTGCCGAGCAGCAGTTGGCGGTAGGGGCCGCAGTCCAGGTCCTGCTGGAGCATGTAGGCCGCGGCCTGGGCCAGCGCCAGGGGAAGATGTCCCAACTCGCTGATCAACGCGGCCCGCTGAACGGGGTCGGCGGCCAGATCGCCGAGTCGGTGTTGTAGATAGGCATTGGCCTCCTGGCCGGTGAACAGGCCGACCTCCACGACTACGGGGTGCAGTCCGGGCGGGGACAGGTCGCGGCGGCGAGTGGTCACCATGGTGGTGCCTGCAGGGGAGGCCGGCGGCCACAGTCCGCGCAGGTCGCCGTGGGCCTGGACGTCGTCCAGCACCAGCAGCCAGCGTTGGTCGGTGGTGGCGGCCCAGTCCAGAAACACCCGGGCGGCATAATCGGAGTCGTCGCGGTCAGCCAGCTTCAAACGGACGGCGGCGTTGGCGTAAGCGTCCACAACTCCGGCGCGGGTGGAGGCGGTGACCCACACCAGCACCTGCACGCCGCGCTGGCGGGCGCTGCGGGCGTAGGCGGCAGCCAGCTGGGTCTTGCCTATCCCGCCCGTGCCGGCCAACACCTGGCACACCACTCCCGTCCCGACGGCTGCGGCCTGCTGCTCCAGCCGGTCAGCGATAGCCCGGTGCTGATAGCAGTCAGCCTCGGGCGGGATCGGTCCCACCTGTACCAGCGGCGGCGACTGCCATGCCGGCGCGGGCGGGTGCGATGTAGGCGGGCGGCCGCCAGCATTGGCTTCGGCGCGCGCCTTGGTCCAGGTGTCGCGCCACCAATCCGGCGGCGGGATGACAGTGTCGGGGCTCTTCTCCTTAGCCAACGGTCGCAGGTACTCCTCCACCAGCCAGTGCACGGTGTCCAGGCTGCCTGGAGTCCGCTTGCCACGTCGCCACTCACTGAAAGAGCTTTTGTTGAACGGCACGGTCGGCTGGCGCCGATTCGCCCGGTTCTCCATGGCCTTCCCGGTCGGCGCCCCCGCCGCTTGATGCAGCTCTTGCAGCCGCTGAGCGAAGGCCTCGATCGCGCTCACCGATTCCGTCACCGTGCCTTCCTCATCATGAGCTCCCCCAAGTGACGCCTGGGTCCTGGTTGCCGGCGGCCGTGCGGCTGTAGACGGAGGCGATCAGATCTGATCGCCGGCCCCTCAGAAAACCCGCCGAGGCCAGGTCACCACGGTCCTACACCAGACGGGTTCACGCCGGAAAACCCATCGAACAGGTGCAATCGAGTCGCTGTCCCGGCCCACTCAGAGGGCTCGGAACCACCCCGAGAAGGAGATCGCCCATGACCGCCCCGTCTCTTCGTACCCGGCTTGGCCGCGTTGCGCTGACCGCGTTCGTGCGCGGCAGTGCCACCGCCGCCGGCGCCGCCGTTATCAGTCTGGCCACCTGGTGGATCACCCACCGCTAACCTGGGACCGCACGAGTGGCCCACCTCACCAAGCCGATGCAGGCAAGCGCCCGAGCAGCTGACCACCGCCGAACGCGAGGAACTCAAGCGGCTGCGCCGCGAGAACAACGAGCTCAAGCGGGCCAACAAGATCCTCAAGGCGGCCAGTACGTTTTTCGCCGCCGAGCTCGGCCAGTCCCGGACGAAGTAGTCGCGGTGGTCGACCACCTTCGCGACCGCTTCGGGGTTGAGCCGGTGTGCAGGGTGCTGAACATGTGCTCGGGCACCTACTACGCCGCAAACGCCGCCCGCCTTCGGCCCGCGCCCAATGCGACGCCGTCCTGCTCGAGCAGGTCAAAGACGTGCACCAAGCCAATTACGGGGTCTACGGGTCCCGGCGCGTCCACCAGCAGCTGCGCCGCCAGGGCATCCAGGTGGCGCGGTGCACGGTCGAGCGACTGATGCGCGAACACGGGCTGCAAGGAGTGCGGCGCGGCAGTCGTCGGCGCCCCACCACACCGGATGAGTCTGTGCCGCGGCCACCGGACCTGGTCAACCGGCGCTCCGCCGCAGGCCGACCGGACCGGCTGTGGCTGGCCGACATGACCTACATGCGCGCCTGGGAAGGCTGGGTGTACATGGCGTTCGTCCTGGACGCCTACACCCGCCGGATCGTGGGCTGGCAACTGGCCGACCATCTACGCACCGACCTGCCCCTGGACGCGCTGGAGATGGCGCTATGGCAACGGCGGCGCGAAGGGCGGCCGCAGGCCGACGGCCTGATTCATCACAGCGACAACGGCTGCCAATACACCAGTTTCCGGTACGTCGCCCGCCTCGCCGACGTCGGCGGCATCGCATCGGTCGGTTCGGTCGCCGACTCCTACGACAACGCCACGGCCGAAGCCTTGAACGGCACCTTCAAGGCCGAACTGATCCACCGGCGAACCTGGCGCACCCGTGACCAGGTCGAATACGCCTCCCTCGAATGGATCGACTGGTACAACCATCACCGTCTACACTCCCCCATCGGTGATGTGCCACTGCCAGCCACCTGCCGAGTACGAAGCCAACCACTACCCGTTCCCCCAACCCCAACGCCAGCCGGCGCCAGGTAGACCGGACTTCACTGAACCCGTTACCGCTCAACTCCCACTGCCCTGCGACTACTGCACGACGTACTCCCTGCGCTGGAACCGGCGCAGCGGCGAGGCGCGATGCGTGACCGGCGAATGCCGCGACGGCGACGGCGCCCGGCCCGTCGCGCGCATGGAGATCGGCCGGTTCACTGGCACGGCCGCGCTCGTCTGGCGCGACGGACGCACCGTGACCTACCACGACGAGGACACCGCGGCATGACCGTCACCTGGCCCTGGACGAGGCCGCGCAGCTCCTCGACCCGCCCATGAGCGTCGAGCAGCTCCGCCACCTCGTCTAACCAGAGTTAATTGGTGATGGCGGTGGTGAGGGTGAGGCCTGTGGGGGCGAGGCAGCCGTCGATCACGCCGGGGTGGTGCTGGATGACCTTGAGCCGGTGCTTGATCATGCCGGCGAGGTCGTCCAGGTCGGTGGCCAGGAAGTTGACCATGGAGCGTTTCAGCAGCGACCACACCGTCTCGGCCGGGTTCAACTCGGGGGCGTAGGCTGGCAGGTAGAACACCGTGAGCCAGTCGGCGTGGGCATCGATGAACGCGCGCATCGCCTTGGAGTGGTGGATGCCGAGGTTGTCCCAGACCAGCACGATCTTGCCGCCGGGAAGCTGCTGGTGGGCGGCTTGGAGCATGCGCTTGTACTCGGCGAGGGTGAAGCCGGCGCGTTCGTCTTTGCGGCGGCGGTAGCGGTGGATGCGGTAGATCAGCCGGGAGCGGTGGCCGGGCCGGTAGCAGACCATTCCGGCGATCGAGACCCGCGAGCCGTGCTCGCCGCCGTGCACGCTCACCCGGGGTCGGTGTCCCCGGCGGCTCCAGGTGCGTCCTTTGGGCGGCTTGAGCCCCTGACCGGCCTCATCTTCGAAGCAGATCCAGGCGCCCAGGTCCGCCGCGGTGTTTCCACCTGCGGCCACACCTGCTCTTTCCACACCTCGATCGCCCGGTCGTTGCGTTCGATGGCGCGGCGTCCGGGGACCTGCACCGACCAGCCGTTGCGGCGCAGCAGCAGCGACACACCCGGCCGGGTGTAGTCGATGCCGAACAGCCGGCGGATCACCTCGGCGACCCGGTCCAGCGTCCACCGCTGGTCATGGGCCCAGCCGTGCGCGGCGGGGCCGCGGTTCAGTTCGGCCTCCAGCTGCGCGAAGGCCGCCTGGTCCAGCCGCGGGCGCCCGTGCGGACCCTTGGACCGCAGCGCCTCGGCCCCGCCCTCGCGCCAGGCCCGCCGCCACTTCTCCACCTGCCGCAGCCCGACCCGCAGATCGGCGGCGATCCGGGCGTTGGGCCGCCCTTCGGTGAACCACTGCGCGGCCTGCATCCGTACTTGTTCTCGTTTGTCACGGCCGACGGCGGTCATCCCGCCGCCCTGGGGGTATCTGGCCATGTCACCGGCATACGCCCACACCGACGGTCCGTCGACTTACCCGGCCGCCATCACCCAATAACCCTGGTTAGGCCGCCGGCCTCCAGCCCCGGGCGCCCGCCGCACCGGCGGGCGCGGACACCTCGCCCCTACCTACAGCACGCCCACCCTCCTGCGCGCGCACGCCACCTCGCGTCCCTGCTGGTGGAAGCCGAGAAGCCCCGGTTGAAGAGCTAATGCCCAGCCCCCCTGAGCGTGGGAAGGCTTTCGTGTCGACGGCCACCGTCGGCCACTCGCGCAAATCACCACTAGCTCATGGCTAGGTTCTTGGCATGGACGCTGCCTATCAGATCATCTCGTACCTTCACGGCCAGATGCGCATGTACAACCGCTCCGTTACCTATGCCGAGCTTGAGCGCCGAGCAGGCATCGGAGAACAGCGCATAAGCCAATGGAAGAGCGGAACGCGGCCGTCTTACCACGACGTGCAGAAGCTCGGTCGAGCGCTCGCGCAGCACTACCCAGAGCTGCGTATCGAGCCGTACGCCCTGCTGAGGAAGGCCGGATACGAGCCTGAATCTGATCCAGCAGTGATCGCCTTTGAGAAAGATGTACGAGCATGGGACGAACTTACGGTGAAGTTCCATGCTGCCTCGCAGTACGACCGATTTAAGGTCATTCGGGCGGTCGAAGAGGTTCTCGGCAAAGGGGACTCTGCGGGCTGAAGCCGGGGGCGCTAGGTCCTGTTTAGAAAGTCCTAGTTCGGGCGGCATGTCGCACCTGGAGACGAGTGAGGTCTCCCGGTAGATGGATCAACGACCAAGAAGACCATCACCACCGGAGACCTCGTGCCCAGCGTACCGATCGGAGCCCGCAAAGACCTGACCGACCGGCAATGGCGGGTCCTGGAGCCGCTGCTGCCGGACGGGCGCGGACGTGGCCGTCCGCCAAATGGTCGCGCCGGCAACTGGTGGACGGCGTCCGATGGCGGACCCGGGTCGGCGCACCGTGGCGTGACGTGCCCGAACGCTACGGGCACTGGCAGTCGGTCTACCGGCTGTTCCGCCGCTTCCAGCGCGCCGGGATCTGGCCGCGGGTGTGGGCCAAGCTCATGGCGTTCGCCGATGCCGCCGGGCTGGTCGCCTGGAGTGTGTCGGTGGACTCGACCATCAACCGGGCCCACCAGCACGCCGCGGGCGCCCGCCACGACGGCGGCGGGCAGGTCGAGCCGCCCGGAGACGAACCTCCCGATCACGGGCTGGGACGCTCCCGCGGCGGCCGCACCACCAAGATCCATCTTGCGTGCGAGCAGGGCCGCAAACCGATGTCGGTGCTGATCACCGCCGGTCAGCGCGGGGACAGCCCGCAGTTCCGGCCAGTGCTGGAACGCATCCGGGTGGCCCGGACCGGGCGCGGGCGGCCGCGCACCCGACCGGACCGGGTTCTGGGCGACAAGGCGTACTCCTCCAAGGCCAACCGCGCGTATCTGCGCCGTCGCGGGATCGCGGCGACCATCCCGATCAAGGCCGATCAACAGGCCAACCGCAAGGCCAAGGGCTCGGCCGGAGGACGCCCGCCGGTGTTCGACCCGGACGCCTACCGGCTTCGCCACTCCGTGGAATGCGGCATCAACCTGCTGAAACAGCACCGGGCGGTCGCGACCCGGTATGACAAGCTCGCCGTCCGCTACCAGGCCACCATCGAGATCGCTGTGATCGACATCTGGCTCCGAGCTATCACCAAGATCACTTACTAAACAGGCCCTAGGCTTGTTCTTTAACCTGGCTGCCCGAGTCTGGCGGCAAGGGTCTTCTCGCGTTTGATCGTTTTGCCGACGTCGTGGCGGGGCGCGGGGCGCCGGTTCTTGGAGCCGGGTGGCCGCCCGGGTCCAGGTTTGCCGGGTTTCGGCGCACCGGCCGGGAGAGTGGTCTTCGCGCGGATGTTCCGGAACCCCCGGCGGACCCGGGCCGGGGTCAGCCTTCCTGCGGCTGCGGGCCGTTCCCAGGGGCGGCGCAGATCCTCGGCGAGGTGACGGGCGAGTCGGAGTTGGGTGTGCGCGGCGATGATCAGCCAGGTCCACCGGTCTGCGGCCTCGGGGGTGCGGAACTTGGGTGCGGTCCAGCCGAGGGTCTGCTTGAACAGCCGGAAGGTGTGCTCCAGATCGAAGCGCCGCAGGAACGCCTGCCAGAGCCGGTCGACGTGCTGCGGGCAGGCGCCGGTGCGTGAGGACCACAGCCAGATCGGCTTGGGGGCGCCGGTGCCGGGGATCCGCTCGACGCGCAGGAGGATCAAAGTGCCCTCGATGATCGGGAGACGGCCATCGTGTTCCAGCCATGCCGCGCGGTGGGTGAGGCGTGGGTGCAGCCGGTCCCACGAGGAGGCCGTCGCGGTGCCGTAGCGGGTGGTCCGGGTGGTCGTGGCGTGCCGCGGCTGCGGCCAGGTGTCGGGGTTGCTCAGCGCGAACTCGCCGCCGTGCCTGGGTAGACGGCCGTTGGTGCCGGGTCGGCGCGGCGGTGCGGGCAGGCGCAGGACCCGGTCCGAGCGGATCCGGCCGACGAGTTCGACCGGCAGGTCGGCCAGCAGGAACGCCAGCCGGGTCACGTCGTAGCCGGCGTCGGCGACGAGCAGGATGTCGTTGTCGCCGTCCCGCCAGTGCCCGGCCGCAAGCAGTCGTCCGACCACCCCGCGCAGTTGGGTGGCGGTCACCGCGGTCTCGTCGTCGGCGGGGCCCAGCCGGACCGCGTCCAGGACGGCCGTCCATGAGGTCCGGCCGGTTTCCAGCGCGGCCACGAACGAGTACGGCCAGCCGGGGACGAACTGCGCTGCGTTCTTGCCTCGTCCGTGCACGTGGCAGAACAGGCGCTCCGCCGACGTCTGGGCGTCCGAGCGCAGCCATGGGCTGACATCGACCGCCAGCACGATCCGGCCATCGGCGGCCCGCGGCAACGGCAGCGCGGCCAGCGACATCCGGAACCGCTCCACGTCCAGGCCGCCGCAGTTCAAGCCGTCGTACAGTGCGCCGTGCCCCCGCCGATGCTCGGGAGCCAACGCCAGGTCTACCAGCGTTCTCACCGGCCCGTCGGAGCACAGCAGCGCGTCGGTCGCTCGAACAGCGCGTCCGCCCGGGCGGTCAGACAGCCATGAAAACCGACCCGGAACCGGGACAACACCGACAGGGCATCGACACGGGCACGCTCATCCAGCAGACTCAATCCTCACGGCCTTGGTAGTGATCACACTGCGTCCTCAACAGCGCACATGATCACGCCAAGGCCGTCCTGATGTCAGGTGAACGCCTGATCCCACAGGCCAGGACCCCGGCCAGGTTAAAGAACAAGCTAGGCCGCCTCCATCGAAACAGCAGCCCGCGCCCTCGGCCTCGGCCGAACCCGCGCCTACCAACTCGCCCGCGCGAACCGCTTCCCCTGCAAAATCATCCGCACCGGCACCAGCTACCGGGTAGTTACAGCCGATCTCCACCGCCTGCTCGTGGAGCCGGACGAAGCCTGATCCACTCCATCGTCAGCCCGCTCGTGCCCGCGCGAGGGGGCTGCCCAAGGACACCGCGACATCGCCCGGCTTGCTGCGCCTGAAGCAGACAGAAGCCCAGACGCCGAGACAGCCCTTACAGCCCTCGCCAGAACCCGCAGCCGCTCAACCAACCGGGAGGTGTGCGAACCCAGAAATAGTCGGCATGGCATGGCATCGTGCCTCGGCTTCCGCCCATACTCGGGATTCTCATCATTACGAAGCGGTCCTACCTGCCGTTCGGCACCTATCGACTGAGGGGGCTCAATCTAGGCGACAACCCGAGTGGGCCTGCGTTTGCCTGCCCAATCTTGAAGTTCGTTAAGGACGAAAAGCCAGTCTGGCCAGGGAGGATCGAGAGCGAGGCCCTCGATCCGTTCATCGTTACTCTTGATGAGAAGCTTGCCCTTGTCACTGCCTTCGTCCCAGATCCCCACGTCCCATCCGTTTCCTGCGAAGCGGATGCGAAGGTAAGAGTGATCGAGGCCAGCGAGGTGGCGTGCTACGGCCAATCGGCCAAGCGCGGCTCGAATGCCGTCGCTATTGAGACCGGGCACATGCTCGCGGACGACCAGGACGTCCGTTTTCAGGGTGGCGATTCGGCCAGCGCGTGAGCGACGGACCTCTTCGACTTCCCATCTGGCGGCAAAGCGCGACAGGCCCAGGGGCAAGAGGACGTACTCGTCCTGTTCCCGCTGGCTGGAGGTTCTCGCGATCTCTGCGAGGACGGCGAGCATGGTCGGGGTCCGGCTGCCCAGGGGGTCGAGTGTTTGGAGAAGTTGCTCGTCGAGACCGAATGCGTGGACGACGATCAGGTGGCGCAACTGGTCGCGAACCGCGCTACTCAGCGCCTCGTCCAGATCCTGATCATAGATCCAGACCATGGCCCGCATTGCCGCTGCTTGTACTCCTGCCCCTGAGATTCGTGCTGCGATCTCTGATTTCTCACCCTCGGCAACCGTTTCAAGTACTCCGCCTCGCCCCATAGGCGACCCCCATAGCAGTTCCCAAAGGGCCACTTGGGCTTCTATAATGCGATGTGCATCCGCGTAGCCATTGTCCGCGAGCTGTTCCAGTAGGTTGCTGAAGATGGCCGCGTTCGTCGCAGCCACCAGTGGCCCCATCTCCTCGAGGAATTTATCATCCTGCGTGGCGAGGGTATAACGCTTGATGAACCGATTCCAGGCCATGCGGCCTTTGGTGCTGATCGAAAGTGTCCGCCTCGTCACCTCATCTTCCGTGTCATCTTCGTTCTCCTCCGCATTGCCAGCAGACTCGATACCTCCCTCGCGCGCCAGATCCGATTCATCATCGTCGCTGTCGAGCATTGGAGGAAAGACGCCGAGATTCCCGAGGCGGCCGCTGATGGCAGCGAGGATGAGCTGAATGTCGGACGGTGCGGTGCCATGGCCGCGGCCACGCGGCAGGTAGCCCGTGTACCGCGGGTCACGTCGGACACGCTCCCAGTCGAGGTCGTCCCACGAGATCGACGCACTCTCGCCATCTGTCTCGGGCGGCGGCACAGTCGGCTTCACCACCCGCCAGGCTGTGGCGGCGTCGATGATGAGTGACTGTTCCAGCTCGTGGAGGAGCTCGATCAGTTCTGCTTCCTTGTCTGGAAGTCGGCCGATCCTGGTCAGGTGTTCCCGCCGGTCTGTTCTCTCCAAGCGCCTTCGGAGCTGGCCGAGTTGATACGGCCACGCGTGGCTCGCTGCCTCTTCGTCGTCGCCGAAGTGGACCTCAACGCCCCCTCCTTCCGTCACCATGGCGGCCGACTCGGCGGTCAGTTGCAGCTTGACGGATGTCCCATCGAACTGGATCGAGACGTACTTAAGACCCACGCCACCGATGGCCACCGACAACTCCGGCCCTGCATGAGGGTCGTGGTCGAAGCGGTCGAAGACAAGGGTGAGTGCCCTGCCGTCGAGCCGACTCCACAACAGGATCGGATGGTCCGGCTGAACGATCTCCTTCTTGGTAGAAGGTTGGATGCGAAGCCCGAACTCTCCGACGTCCGCAACGGGCGTTCGAACCAGGTGCTCGTAGATGGAGGCGAAGCCTCCCTTTGCTCCCTCGCGAATCAGGCCGACCTCGATGTTCCCGGTCTCGGCGGACTGCAGCAGGGCTGAGCGCGACAGGTTGGCCGAGCCGCTCAGGAGTACCTCTCTGTCCTGGCCGAGCAGGTGTACCCACTTCGCGTGGATGTAGGTCGTAGCATGCCCCTCTACGGTGATGGCCTCCGTGGACGCCGCCTCCACTTTCGACAGAACCGAGTCCAGGTGCTCCGGGTCGACGGAGGTCCCCTTACTCACGAGTGCGGTGACCTTTGCGGGGGAGAACCTCGCGATCAGGGCGGCAAGGGCGGCACACTCCGGATCGTGGAAGGGCGCGTACGCCACGAGTTCGTGGACCGGCCAGGTGACCCTGTCAGCGAGCTGCTCGATTAAGGGGCGAGCGAGATTGTGCCGTACGAAGGTGTCTGCGGCCCCCGTGGCCGGCATCCAAGCCGCTGTTCCCCACACGTCCCCCAGTAGCTCCACGACCGGAGGATCCAGGAGGTCACGTGTGACCATGCCATCAATGAGAGATCGGGCTGCCACGAACTCCGGAAGGTGGCCGGGGCGTTCGTCGTGATAGCGGAAGATGCTCCAGAGTTCCCCGGACGACGCATATCCGTCGTGACCGAGGTTTCCAGATCCGACGACCAGTAGTCCCTCGTGCTCCGCGGTCAGCATGATGACCTTGGCGTGCGCAGACCGTTGGTGCCGGATCGGCCCGGCCACGTAGGTCCGGTTGGCCCGTTTCCAACGCTGGCCCGTGGCAGCTGCCTCCGCGAATTTCGCTCCGAGTTGCTCGCCATCGGCGAGGATCACCCGGAGGGGCACTTGCGAGAGCTGGCTGAGGAGCCTGTTCTCGAAGAAGCCGAGCTCGGCCCCGAAGGTCAGGATGATCAGACTCGACCATGGCCCTTGGAGAAGTTCCGGCACGACAAGTTGTGCGGGGACGGCCGACTCGGTCACTTGGCCTCCCCCTGCGAGGGCTCGAAGGCAGCCGCCGCGGCTTCCATGTCCCCTGTCTCGAGATCCCCTTGCCCAAGCAGTTCACGGCCGGACGCCGTCAATCTGCGGTTTGCATCTCGTAGGGGGCTCACCAACCCCAGTTCGTGGACGGTCGTGCTCAGCGCGAGAAACCGGCTGTCGTTGAAGCCCGCTGGCGCCTCCTGAACGAAGAACCGCAGCTGCTCGCCGGAGCGTCGCACTCGAAAGGTGTCATGGGGAAGCTTGGACGTCGCAACTCGTTCGTGCTGGATGATCACGTGATACTCGATGACCCAGCGTGCGAGTTCGGACAGGGTGACTCCGGCGATCATCTTCTTGTGGAGCCGGCTGAAGAAGCCGAGCATCCCGATCCGCAGCGATTCACCGCTGCGGAGGACGTCCCAGTCCGCTTCGAGGTCGGCGACCCGTCCCGGTGTACCGAGTCGGCGGTAAAGGAGCAGGAGGACGGCCAGCCCCGCCACCAAGGTCTCGGCATCGTCCACCTGGGAGCTGCACCGCTCGTAGAGTGCGTGCTCATCGACGCTGGCATGGCGCGGCCAGATGGCATCGACACCGGAACTGAGGTCAACGTGCTGGGCCAGTAGGTCAGCGAAGGTCGCCGCTGTCGTAGAGGCGTCCACGACGTGGTCGCCAAGGCCGGTCTCGCTCACGAACCTGCTGTCGTCGAGGGCCCGATCGACTCTCTCCCAGAGTCGGCCGATAGGAACGGGTGAGAGCCCATCCTCGGACTCTTCCAGCCCCGTGCGGCTTACCCAGCCCAAAAGGCGGTTGAAAACGAAGGAAAAGTACTCGCGCGCCTGATAGAGCCGCCAGCGGCGGGCAACGGCGGCCAAGTCCTCTCGCGGCTCGTACGTTGCACCGCTTAGCTCGCGATAGAAGGCGAGCTGGCGGAAATCGTCCTCCTCGATGCCGACCGTCTGTGAACTCTGACTGAGGTCAAGGACGAACCGGATCGTTTCCCTGCGAGCTTTAGGCTCACCAGCGTGACCGGCGTATAGAAACAACTCCCGGACGAGGGGAAGATCAAAGTTGTCGGCAACGCGGAGTCCGCATAAGCAGGCTGCGTAGGCGAAGGCGGCAACATCCTGACGCGAAACTCGTTCCGGTATCTTATCGGCCGCGAGCATCTTCCCAAGGTTCGTCTTCTCGACAGATTGCCCATAGGCCGCAGCAAGCGCCCTGCCAGCCGGGGTCGGGGCGTCAAAGGGGAAGCCATTGTCCGTTCCGGCTATGACCAGAACCCCCATCGCCTCCATGGCCGACCGGTAGTACAGACCGTAACCACCGAGAGGCTCCTTAATGTAGTCGTACTCGGGATCGAAGCTTTGGTCGTTCCGGAGACGGTTGACGCGCCGCGAACCCACTATGTTACCGACGAGCGTGTTGTGCTCGGGAGCCTCGCACACGTGGCAGGCCAATGAAAACAGCGCCTCACGAGGCCGGTAGAAGCTCCTGAACGATGCCCTTGTCCGAGGAAGATCGCCCTGATTCCAGAATGTCTCTAGCACCCACGCGTAGAATGACCAGTACCTCGGGTGGATGGTCAGCACGTTGATGCCCGGCGACAGCGCCGGCAGTATCCGGTCGGAACTCACCGAGCCGAGGCCCAGGTGATCCTGTCCTCCCTTGGTGTCATATGCCTGTGCGCCCCAGACCGGGCCGGTCTTGTCCTCCCAGCCCCAGTCAGATGTCGCTGACTTCTGCTTCGCCATGTCGCTCCGCCACTAACTCGGGTTGCGTGGGTACGAGGCATACCTCCTGCGGTCGCTCGCGGATGCTTCATGGAACTCTCGCCCGATGATAAGCCGAAATCTCTTCGTGGGGAGACCGAATGTCCGGGTCCGGCTATAGCAACTGAGCACCGGCGGCCGGGTGGGCGGCCAGTGAAGTAGGCGTCGATGAGCGAGGTTGGGGATGCTCGAAGGCCGATGGATGACGGTGACGGAGTCCCCAGTTCAGGCATGAGCCGCGCGGCCTGGAGGCGATTCGGTAGCAACTACCAAGAGCGAGCGCAGTTAGTACTCCAGCCGCACTTATTGATCGATGAGTCGTCGTTGCCGCCGGGTTCGTCGGTGGCCGACCACCACCGCCGGAGACGGCTACATCCGCTCGGTGGTCGCGGGCGATGCGGCCGGTGGCCGGGCGGCGGTCAGGTCAGTGAGCAGCAGCGGGATCAGGCGTTCTTCCATGACGGCGCGGCCCGCGTTGCGCATCCGGTCGGCGAGGGCGGGTTCCCAGGGGCTGGACGCGGGGGTGCCGCGCAGCGGTTCGGTGTCGCCGGCGGCGAGAGCCGTCTCGTAGTCGGTGATGGACATGCGCCAAGGCTCGGCACCGTAGCGGCCGATCGCGGTGGCGGTGGTGCGCAGGCCGGTCCAGTCGAAGTCGCCGCGCCAGCGGACGGCCGCACCGGCATCGGCGACCGCCGTCAGCAGCCGGTTGCAGGCCGCCGAGGGAATCCCCTCGGTGCAGATCAACGGTGCGGCGGCCGGGGCGGAGACGGCGGCGCGCAGGACCGAGGGGTTCTCGCAGACGTGGACGGTCGCGGCGGATGGCGTGACCGGCATGGTGACGAGTTGGTGCAGAGTGATCCTGAACGGGGTGTGCCGGACCGCGGCCTGGGTCAGCCATTCCGCCAGGGGCTCGTCGCCGTGCGCCGCCAAGCCGAGGACGAGCACGTGGCTGGAGAGGTCGTCGATGATCACACCGGCGGACTCCCAGAGGTCTCGTTCGGCTTCCGCACCGCGCGGCTGGTCGACCCCCGCGCGGAAGGTGAGGGCACGCGCGATCAATGCCGCCAGGGGCGTCCCGGACAGCGCCTTGGTGTCGCCGGTGGCCCGCTCGGCGACGACCGGCAGCGGGGTACCGGGGGCGGGGAGCAGGTCGAGGACGGCGACGGCCGCGTCGATCAGTCGGGTCTCGCCGCGGCGGATCAGCCTGGTCAGGGTTCCGTCGACGGCCACCGCCTCGCTCCACGCGCGGTACCAGTCGGTTCCGGCGTGCCGTCCCGCCGCCAGTACGTCCCCGGCCGTTCGCCGGGCCGCGTCCTCGGCCGCGGAGGTGACGGCCCGCGGTGTGACCGGCCCGGTCAACGCCTCGACGGCGGAACGCAGGTCGGGTGCGATCGCCGCCTCGGCCAGCGCGGCGGCCACCCGGTCGAGCGGGACGGTGACCGAGCCGCCGCCGGCACGGCGGGACCCCAGCAGGCCGCGGATCGCGCGCAATTCGGCGTCGGACGGGCGCGCGAGCACCAGCGGCCCGGTCAGCGGGCGGCCCAGTTCGATCCTGCGGGCGAGTGCCGCGACCAGTCGGGCCAGCGCCGGGTCGCCGAGGGTGCTGCGCAGCCGACGCAGATCGACGCTCGCTTCCATCCGTCAGAACAACCCGTCGTCCGGAGCCGGGGGCGGATTCCCCGGCGCGGGCGGGGCGGCGGGCGTCGCCGCGCGCTCGACGCGGACGGGTTCGCGGCCGTCCCACTCCCAGGTCGTGACGTGCACCGCGTCGACGCCGTCGCGCCGCACCAAGTGGTGGGCGGCCAGGCCGGGGACGGTGGGGTAGAAGCCCCATTCGCGTTCGGAGGTCATCACCACGTCGAGGTCGAAGGTGGTGAGCAGGCCGAGGCATTTGGCGCGGGCGTCGTCGTCCACTCCGGCGAAGGCCTCGTCGAGCGCGACCATGCGCGGCGCGTGGGGGTGGGCGGAGCGGTAATGGGCGGACGTGGCGGCGAACAGCGGCAGCGACACCGTCAGCACGCGTTCACCACCGGACGCGGGACCGATCGCGCTGCGCCAGCGGCCGTCCTGGTAGCGCTCGATGACGAAGCGGTGCCAGGCCCGGTAGTCCAGGGCCTCGCGCAGGTGGTCCTGCCAGGTGCCGTGCTCGTCCTCGGCGCGGACCCGTTCGATCTCGCGCTGCAGGAAGTCGCCGACGGCCACGCGGTCGGCGGGCGACCACAGGTCGGCGTTCTGCCGCAGCAGCCGGGCCCTGGCTTCGGTGAGTCCCGCCGGGCCGTCCGGGCTGGGCTCCCAGCGCAGCCGCAACCGCATGCCCGTGGAGGTGGGGCGCTCCTCCAGCTCGGCGTTCATGAACCCGACCTGCGCCTCCGCCTCCGCGATGAGCTCCTGCAGATGGCTCGCGACATCGTTGATCAGGTGCTCTTCCAGCAGGTCGCGTTCCTTGGCGGTCAGCATCCGCTCGCGGTAGCCGATCTCACCGTCCAGCAGTTCCGTCAGCTCGCCGGGGGGCCGCTCGCGGCCCTGGAACTGGATCGTGACCACGAACCAGTCGTCCAGGCCCGCCACCGCGTGGTGCCCGTGCCGCGACAGCGCCTCCGACAGGTCGGAGTAGTGGCGGGTGATCTCGTCCTGGACGCGCCGCCACGCCTCGTCGCCGTCGTCGACGTCGCGCAAGCGTTCCTCGGCGCGGCGGGCGAGCCGAACGGCGGGGTCGGCCGCCCACTCGTCGCCCGAGTCCGGGATCTCCACGTCGCAGGCGAGCCGGAGCAGTCCGGTAGCCGCGAAGCGCCGCAACTCGGCGACGGCGCCGCCGCGGCGGTCGCCGGCCTCGGTGAGCTGCTCGGCGAGCTGCTCCGCGCGCCCCTGGGCCCTGGCGCGCGCCTCGCCTGCGCGGCGCCGCTCGCCCTCCAGGCGCCGCAGGTCGGCGTCGAGTTCGGTGATGCGCCGTTTGGCATGCTGGAGCCGCTCGCGCAACTCCTCGACGGAAGCGCCGATCGACTCGCGCAGGGTCTCCAGCCGGCCCCGCTCCTCCGCCGCGCGGACCCCGGCGTCGCGCGCCTGGTCGCCGGCCTCCCGAGCCGCCTCGTCCGCGGCCGCGAGCTCCTCGGTCCAGGTGGCCAGTTCGGCGAGGCGATCGGCATGCCGGCGGGCGGCGGCGAGCAGGGCCGCCGCCGCCCGCCGGTAGTCCTCCAGCGCGGCAGAGACCGCGGCGAGGCCGTCCGGATCGGCGGGTACGCCCACGTCGGCCGCTGCCTCGTCGCGTTCGGCGGCGGCGGCGGTGTGGTCGCGTTCGGCCCACTCGGCATCGTCGGCGGCCTTCTCGACGCGGGCCCGCGCTTTTTCTAGCTGCCTGGCCGCGCCGGTGACGACCCCGTGCGCGTCGCGCAGCGGCTGATCGGACGGTTCACGGCGCAGCTCCGCGGCGAGCACGGCTCGGCGGCCTTCCACGGATTCGACGGCGGCGCGGCCCTCGGCCACGGCGCGCTCCGCGGCGGCGATGAGGTCGTCGAGTTCCGCGAGGCGGCGGCGCCGCGCCTCCTCTCGGGCGCCCGCACCGACGAAAGCGGCGGCGTCCTTGGACCACGCGCCGCGCAGCGGGCCGACACCCCAGCAGCCGGTGGCGTCCACCCAGGCCGCGGCTGTCTGCTCGCCCAGCCCGATACCGGCCAGCACGCCCGATACGATCTGCGGGGACAGGGCGGCGGCCTGGACGTCGTCGGGGTCGATCGCAACGGTCAGGGCTTCGGTGAGCGGCCGGTCGGCGACGGCCCCCGGCTGGACGATCACGTCGTGGGCATCGCGGTCCAACAGCACGCCGTCGGGGGTGATCCAGGCGTCCAGCAGACCGGACGCCTCCAGCGCCGCCTCCAGGCCCGCGCGCTCGCCGGGTACGGGCTCGGCGGCGAAGTCGACGACCTGCCAGAGGGCCGCGCCCGGACCCGTGCGGGTATCCGCACCGCGCGTGCGGGGAGCGGCCGGACGGTCGGCGACGCCCGATCGCAGGCGGTCGCGCTCGGCGGCCAGCTCGTCGAGTTCGGTGTCGGCGGCCCGCGAGGCGGCGGCGGCCTCCGCGTGGGCCGTCGCCAGTGCCCGGTGGGCCTCTTCGGCCGCGGCCCGGGCCGCGGCGAGCAGCGGGTGCGGGCCCTCCAGGGTCTCCGCCCAGCCCTCCAGGTCCGCGTCGGCCGGGTCCGGGACGGTCAGCTCGGTGAGCGAGCGCCCGTAGTCGAGCCACTCCGCGACGTGCAGCCGGACCTGCTCGGCCAGCGCATCCTGGGCCTCGCCCAACGCGTCGGCGGCGGCGTCGCGGTCGGACTCGCGCTCCCCGACGATCCGCCGCGCCTGGGCCAGCTCCGCCGCGGCCCGCGCCGCGGCGTCGGCCAGCCGGGTCACGTGCCGGACGGCGTCTGCGCGGCCGTCGGCGAGGCGCGTCATCTCCCGGTCGGCGGCGATCAGGGTCGGCTCCGCGGGCGGTTCGAACGCGACGGCGGCGTGCGGCCCGGCGAATCCGGCCCGGCCGGCGGCGTCCGCGAGGGGGATATGCGCCTCGGTCACCGCCGCGGCGCCGCTCTCGGCCGCCGCGGCGGCCTGATCGCGCCGGGCCTGCCGCTCCGACCGGGTCCGCTCGGCCCGGTCGGCGGCCTGCCGCGCGCGCACCGCGTCCTGCTCGGCCTGCTCGGCGTACCGCTGCGCGTCCGCGAAGTTCTTCAGCCGCGGGTCCGAACCGAGTTCCTCGCGTACCGCCGTCTGCTCGGCGTGCTCGACGCGAGCCGCCTCCAGGCGCTCGCCCGCCCCGGTCTCCTCGCCTTCGGCGCGCTCGATCTCCTCGCGCACCGCCGACAGCGACCGCTGCGCGTTCTCGTAGGCGCTGTGCGCGGTGCGCAGCTCGCGGGCCTGGCGGCGCGCCGCGACCGAGGCGTAGCGGCGGTAGCGGTCGAGGAATCGGGTCACGTGGCGGCGGGTGTCGCGCAGGCCGCTCAGTTCCGCGCGCTGCTGCTCCAGGTCGTGGAACGCGGTCGCGATGTCGCTCAGCACCGCCTGGTCGATCGGGGTCAGCGCGTCCGACAGCGCCTTCGACAGGCGTTTCTCGTCGGGGCGCTTGGACAGCTGCGGCTGGCGGAGCTGGATCAGCAGGTTGATCAGTGCGTCGTACCGCTCCTCACCGAGCTGGAACAGGTGCTCGTCGAGCATCCGCCGGTAGCGTTCGGCGCGCTGCGTTACCCGGCCGTGCAGCCCGATCGCCTCGGACAGCCGGTCCCGGGTGAGGGCCGCGCCCCCGGACCCGATTAGCAACAGGTCCTGGCCGACCCGCTGCGAGGTGACGAAGAACCACCGGTCGGCGATGCCTCGCCCGGTGACGGCCTTCAGACCGGCGCCGACGGTGAGGTAGGCGCGCTCGCCGTCCTCTGTCACCCGGCCGAACTCCAGCCACGTGTACCCGAGCCGCTCGTCGTAGCGGCCGCCGAGCAGCAGGTTCCACTCCATCCGCTTGCCCCGGTCGCCGTCGGGTTCGACCCGGCTCGGCGTCAGGTCGCCGTCCAGCAGGAACGGCACGGTCAGCGCCAGCACCTTGGACTTACCGGTGCCGTTGTTGCCTCGGAACAGCACTCGGCCGTCCCGGAACCAGAATTCCTGCTGGTCGTAGTAGAAGAGGTCGACCAGGCCTGTCCGCAGCGGCTGCCACCGCGCGGTGCGCACCACCGGAAGTTCCGCGGACCCGCCCGGGGCGTGGGTGCCTGTGGACGGGGCGCCGGGCCGCGGGGTGGGGATGCCGGCTCCGGTCGCCGAGCCGTTCGCACCGGCATCGGCCGTCATGTCTTGTCCTTCTTCCCGATGATGGTGGGCTCGAGGTATCCGAAGCGGGCGAGCGCCGGCAGCGGCGCGATCTCCGCGCCGGACAGCCGCACCAGCCCGAGCGCCGCCAGCCGGTCGAGCGCGTGCGCGGTCAGGGCCTGTTCGGCCCCCGGATCGCGGACGTTCTTGCGCCAATGCGCCCTGTGCTCGGCGATGAGTCCGCGCATGCGCCGTTCCGCCGCCTCGACGGTGACCGTCGCCTTCCCGTCCCGCAGGCACGCCGACAGGTGCTCGGCGAGCAGCAGGGTCGCATGGCCCTCGGTGCCCTCCTCCGGCATCCCGAAGTCGGTCGCCTCCCGGGTCGGGTCGAGCAGCGCGATTCCCTCGGCCCGGACCTCGGCCAGCAGTCCGGTCGCCTCCGTCAGCCGCTTCAGCAGCGGGCCGCGCTGCACGTCGAGATAGGCGCGCTGCTCGGCGGTCAGGTCCGCGTAGTACACCAACGGGTCGTCCAGCAGGCGCCTGGTGAGCGTATGCCGCATCACCCGGTTGCGGCCGTCCTCGGTGTCGGGCACCAGATCCTCGGTGATCGCGGTCAGCCGTGCATCGTGGCCGCCGTCCCCTACCAGGGACGGGCCGCGCCGCGTCGCGAGGAGCACCGCGAGCACGCGGCGGTCCACATCGTACAGCGCGTCGCCGGTCCGGTTGACGAACGCCTGCTCGTCGCCCGCGACCTTCACCAGCGCCCCGAGCGACAGCAGCAGCTGCGCCACCGCAACGAGGTCGCCGCGCTCGTCGCGGTCCTGCATCGTGAACGTGATCCCAGCCCGGACGATCTCCTCGTCGGCGGCGAACGCCACCACCCGGTCCACCAACCAGCCCAGCGTGACCTGGGCCTCCGCACGTTCCAGCGCCGCCAGCGCCAGGCACGCCAGCACGTACCGGCGGCGGCTGAACGGCTCCCGGGCACGCGCGCCGCCGTCCCTCACCCGGGCGGCGCGGCTCCCGTCGCCGAGGTCCCCGGGGACCTTGCGGAGCCGGGCCGCGCCGGCATCGACGTGCAGCGACCAGCCCGCCTCGCGCGCGAACCACTGTGTCAGGTATCCCGCGTGCCTGCGGACGATCGCGTACGCGGCGTCCCGCGGGGTCAGCAGCGGGCCGCGCAGCAGCGCCCGGACTGCGCGGCGCCGCTCCTCGTCCCGCTGGACGTCCAGCGCGTCCGTCAGCGTGCCGGTCACGGGGCCGCCACCTGGTCCGGGACCGTCAGGTCGACGATGGTGATCTCATGGTCCGGACCGCGCAGCACGCCGTCCTCGGTCATGATCTCGGCCAGGCCGTCCACCGGCTCCAGCGTCACCATCAGCGCGCCGTCGGAGGTACGGGTGCGGATCAGCCCGTCCGGGTCCGGCGGGCCCGCCGCGAGCGCGTCCCCCAGCAGCCGCAGGAACAGCGCGAACTCCTGCCGGTCCAGGACGCCCAGTTCCCCGAGCCGAGCGGGTCGGCCGGTCGCCAGGCGGCCGCGCGCCGCCTCGGTCTGCTCGCGCTCGGCCGCCACCTCCCGGGCCAGCAACTCGCGCTCGGCGGCACGGTCAAGGACCTTCTTCGGCGCACCCCGCTTGGCGTAGTGGCCGGATGCCCGCAGCCGGGCCGACACCTCGACGAGCGGGGCGTCCAACCAGCTCGTGGCAGCGGGCACGTCGGCAGGCTCAGCCCCCGGCTCGGCGCTGAGGTGCCGTGCGGTGGACAGCCCGAACGCCGCCCGCCACAGCCGGTGCGCGTCCCGCTCCGTCGGCGCCTGCGCGAACCAGCGGGCCAGGGTCCGGAAGTCTGCCGAACGGTCGCTCCGTCCGGCCCGACGTTCCTGCAGCACGCTGATCGTGGCGAGCAGGTCCGGGATCGCCTTGCGTGCGCGAGTGCGCAGCAGATCGGCCTGGCACGGGTGTCCGCGCCCACCCACGAACCACGACCACAGGCCCGACCAGCGGTTCTCCCAGAGTTCCAGCTTCTCCCCGGCCGCCGTGCTCAGCGCGGCCTCGGCCGGCCGGTCGGCCCGTCCGTCCGGTGCAGTGTCCGCAGCCTCCCGCCGAGCGGCCAACGCCAGCAGTTCCGCGACCCGCTCCGGCTGCAACGCCCGCAGCGTGGCGGCGATGTCGTGATGCTTGACGACCAACTCGGACACGAACCTTTCAAGGTAGGCGATGAGCCGGTCCTTGTAGACCAGGAACGCCTCCTCGTCGACGTCCTGAAGGTCGATGGTGCGCTGCAACCCGCTCATGAACGCACGTGCGTTGGCCGCGAGGCTGTCCAGCCTGCTCGTCAGCTCCAGCAGCAGGCTGTGCGCGACGGCGGGGTCGGGATTTACCGGGAGATCACGCAAGGCGCGCAGCCGCACTCGAATGTCCTCCAGGGCGACCGCCTGGAGCTCTCCGCGACGTCCGACCTCCTCCTCGTACACCTCCAGGGCCCGCTCGGCCGCCTCTCCCTCACGGCTGAGCTGGTAGAGGTGGCGAGCGCGGTAGAAGTCCTCCACCGTGGTGACCCGGCTGGTATCGGGGTCGGCGCGCAGGTTCCCCCACTCGGTGAGGCTGGCCAGCGCCTTATCGACCGTCTCCTGCGCGAGCGGTGCACCGGAGTCGCGACGCAACGCCTCGGCCACGTCCTCCGGCCGCAGATGCATCACGAACCGGCGTTTGTTCTCCACGAAGACGCCCATGACCCGGCGATAGGTCCCGGAAAGCGGTGCGTCGAGATGCGCGAACGGCCTCGTGATCTGTTCTTCCATCACATCCTCGGTCGGGACACGGGCCTGCTCATGCGCAATATGGGATCACCGCCGCCAAAACGACGGGAGGAGTCGGAGGGCGGCTCAACGGACGCGGACATCCTAGTCAAGGAGCGCAAGCCGATCCGGCCGTTGGCCGAGAACGACCGGGCGTTGCCACGCTCGGGCGCCGTCGGCGAGGTCGGCGACAGCCGCGCGCCACAGCGCCCGGTCGCCCGACCGCCAGCACGGCCGCGCAGGACGTTGGTCTGCCAGCCCCACGCTTCCCCAAAGCGTCGTAGCGGTGAACGTGAGCAGTCGCTCGCTGCGCAGCAGGAAGCTCCATCGACATGGGCCGCAACAACTACGCTCCGTCGATTCGGCAGCTAGATTTGTAATCATGTTCGCCAGACGGTTCCTCTCGAACGGAGGGAGCCAATTGGGGAGCCACTGTTGCCGGACTCCCCCGGACCCACCGCTACTACCGTAGGGCGTTTTCGCAGGTCAGAGACTCCTCAAGCGACTTCGACCGACCTTGATCGACTGGGCTGGTGTGCCTGGGGGTCAAGGGGTCGTGGGTTCAAATCCCGCCGTCCCGACAGAGAAAGTTCAGGTCACAGGCCGGTTCTCCGCTGCGGAGGACCGGCCTTCTTGATCGTCCGTTACTGAGCCGTACCGCGACCGCTCACCCGGCCACCACCGCGACCTCTCCGCTCAGTAAAGCGAAGGCCGCGTCGAGCGGACGGCCGCAGGCCGTCTTCGTCGGGGTCATCGGTCCGACATGAGCAGGCGGGGCACCGGACTGCGCCGAACCGACGGCAGGGTGCAGTGCCCCGGGCACCCGCCGAGATTCACGTCGTGGATGCGCCGCCCGCCGCGCGGCGGAACCTCGTCGCGAGGCGACCGAACGCCGCCGCGAGCTCCTCTCCGTCGATCACCTCGATGTCGACGTCGAGCTGTGTCATCCACAGCGCGAGCCGGTCCGGGTCGTCGGCCCCCAGTTCGACATGGCACGTGGACTCGTCGACCACCTCGATATCGACCGGGATGGGCATCTTCGCGGCGAGCTTGGCGGCGGGAGCATGCACGAGTACCCGGGCGCGGTACTTCCAGGCCGCCTTGCTGACGCGTCCGACGACGTACTCGACGGCATGGTCCTCCGGGATCACGCGCGGCTGGAACCGCGCACCCGTCGGTGCGTGCGGGCGCATGCGGTCGACGCGGAAGACCCGCCAGTCGTCACGGTCGAGATCCCACGCGAGCAGGTACCAGAGCGGTCCCCATCTCACCAACCGTTGAGGTTCGGTGTGGCGGGCCCCTTCGCCGCCGCCCGGCTTCGTGTATCCGAACCGGAGCCGTTCGTGGCCGCGGATCGCGGCGGCGACCGCACCGAGGACCGCGAGGTCGAGCGGTTTGGCCTCCGGAACGACGCTCGTCGCCTCACGTACCGCCTCGACGCGCCGGCGCAGGCGCGAGGGCAGCACCTGCTCCAGCTTCGCCAGCGCGGTGAGCGACGTCTCTTCGACGCCGAGCCGTTGGGTCGCGACCGCGCCCAGCCCGACCGCGACGGCGACGGCCTCGTCGTCGTCGAGCAGCAGCGGGGGCATCGCCGTCCCGGCGGCCAGCCGGTACCCGCCCGCGACGCCGGGGCGCGCGTCCACGGGATAGCCGAGCGACCGCAGCTTGCCGATGTCGGCGCGCACGGTCCGCGTGCTCACATCGAGCCGGCCGGCGAGCTCGGCGCTCGTCCAGTCGCGCTTGAGCTGGAGCAATGACAGCAGTTCGAGCAGGCGGGCCGAGGTCTCCAACATGTTCTCCATCATCCCGGCAATTGCGGAAGCCAACCTGCCGCAATGCCTGGGAACGTTGGTGGCATGAACGAGAACACCGCGCTCGCACCGTTCCGCATCCACATCCCGCAGGCCGACATCGACGACCTGCGTGACCGGCTGGCACGCACGCGCCGGCCGATCCCCGTGCCGGGCCGAGACGATCGCACCGACTTCAGCCGCGGCATCCCGCCGGTGTACCTGAGGGAGCTCGCCGAGTACTGGCGCGACGGGTTCGACTGGCGTGCGCAGGAGGAGAAGCTCAACGAGTACGAACAGTTCACGACGGTCGTCAACGGCCAGACGTTCCACGTCGTCCACGCGCGATCGACGAACCCGAAGGCCACCCCGCTGATCCTGAACCACGGCTGGCCGGGCTCGTTCGTCGAGTACCAGCGACTCGTCCCGCTGCTGACCGGCGAGTTCCACGTGGTCATCCCGTCGCCGCCCGGCTTCGGGTTCTCCACCCCGCTGTCAGGGACCGGCTGGGAGCTGGCGCGGACGACGGAGGCCTACGCCGAGATCATGACGCGTCTCGGCCACGAGAGGTTCGCTGCCCACGGCACCGACATCGGCTCGGGCACCGCCGGCCGCCTCGCGCTGCTCTACCCGGAGCGCGTCATCGGCACGCACATCGGCAGCGACCCCCGGTGGCTCGGGTTGGTCGGCGACAAGTTCCCTTACCCCGACGGCCTGTCCGATGACGAGATCGCCCAGATCGAGGCAGTGCGCACCGAGGACGCGGCCGAGCGCGGGTATCTCGCGATGCAGAACCACCGCCCCGACACGATCGGCGCGGCACTCACCGACTCGCCGGTCGGTCAGCTCGCATGGATCGCCGAGAAGTTCAAGACCAGGACCGGTGGCGCCTACCGGACGCCGGACGAGTCGGTCGACCGCGACCAGCTCCTCACGAACATCAGCCTGTACTGGTTCACCCGCAGCGGCGCCTCGAGCGCGCAGTTCTACTACGAGTCCGAGCACTCCGGAATCGACCTGGTCATGACCTCCGCCGTGCCCTCCGGGTGGGCCGTGTTCGACGCCCACCCGCTCATCCGCCGCGTGATGGACCCGGACAAGGCGATCGGCCACTGGAGCGAGTACACCGAGGGCGGTCACTTCCCCGCAATGGAGGAGCCGGAACTGCTCGCGGACGACATCCGCACCTTCTTCCGCGGAATTTCCTGACTGCGCGGCAAGGGCCGGCCGGTCCGACACGTCCGGGGCCTCGTCGACCTCATACCCGCCGACGTTCGGCGACGCCTCGATCCCGGCCACTCCCGCTCACCCGAACCGACCTCGCCGCCTTCCTCCGCGACCGCGGTCCGGCCGCAAGGCCCCGGATCAGGTCGTCCCCGTCGGCCACGCGACGTAGCGGTCGCGACCACGAAGGCGGGCCCGCGGTCGGGGCGGCGGCCGCGCCGCCCCGGCCCTGCGCCCGAACGGCTTGCTCCCGCGCCCCGTGGACGGCCGCCTGCGCGGCGCCGACCGGCCATGCTCGCTCGCCGCTCCCCCGGCGGCGCGGCTTTGACGTTTCCAACACGATCGCCCTCGGCACTAACCCGCGCCCGGCCCCACCCGCCGCAGGACCGCCGCGCGTGAACTGCGCACGAGGCGAGTCTGCACCATTCTCACATCTTCGTTTCCCGGCAGTCCGATCACGCCGGGAACGTCGCGACGGCGCCGGTCTCGGCCACGTCCGCATCTCACGAGAACAGTGGCCGCCGCCGCGTCCGCCAACGGCTAGAGCCCTCTGTGGCCTGTACTGATCCGTCTGCCCTGCGACAGCAGGACTTCTTTTAAGTGGTTGCAATGACGGTGGCCTGCCGCATCGCGCGATGGCCGCGCAACGGCTCTCTTCTCCTGATAACACCCGCATCTCGACGGCGAACATGGCGAGGTGCGGACGATACGCAGGTGGAAGCGAATAGCGGCCCATTCCGGAAAACGCGTGAGGACTGTTGATGGGGCGCACAGGCCGACGGTGGGATCGGTCCCGGGTCGGGGCCGGAGGGCGGGCGGACGTTGCCCGGTCCGGGAGTCCGCACCGGAGCCCCGGTGCGGGGTCATGTGTCCCCGATCGCCGACCTCATGAGGGGCTCGGCACGGCGGCGCGCGGTGACCCCAGGTCCTACCGGGCAGCGTTTCCCCTGATCAGAGGAGGATCATCGACCCGGAAGCGGTCCCGAGGGCCGTGCAGCGAACCCCCGCCGAACCCTCCGATACGAATGTGATCACGTGAAATATCACATGAGTTTCCAACACTGAGCGAGCCGGTTTGTCACGACCTTGGGCGCTACGCGGGGTTGACACTCCAGAAACCTGGACTTAACGTGCTCAATCACACATCTCATGAACTAATTAACGTGAATCATCACATGAGGGATGTGAGTCGAGCGCGGAGAGGAGCGCGTCCATGAGAGCTGTCGTGTTCAGGGACCGAGACGTCCTGGCGCTGGAGGACCGGCCCGATCCCGTGCCGGCACCGGGCGAGGTCGTGGTCGAGGTGGCCGCCGTCGGTATCTGCGGGACCGACACCCATGTGTTCGACGGCGAGTTCGAAGGCACGGTGTTCCCGATCGTCCCGGGCCACGAGGCCACCGGGACGGTCGTCGCCGTCGGGGGCGAGGTGTCCGGGATCGCCGAGGGCGACCACGTCGCGATCAACCCCAGCACCACCTGCGGGCAGTGCGAGTTCTGCCGGGACGGTCGGACGAACCTGTGCCGGTCCTGGAACGGGCTCGGCGTCGTCGCCTCCGACGGCGCCGCCCAGCAGCGGGTCGCCGTCCCGGCCGGCAACGCGTACGTGCTGCGTCCGGAGACCGATCTCCACCAGGCGGCCCTGATCGAACCCCTCGCCTGCGCGATCCGCGCGTACGACCTGCTGCCGCGCCGGCTCGGCCAGCACTACCTGATCTACGGTTCCGGAACGATGGGCCTGATCATGGCGCAGCTCGCCCCGCGCGCCGGCGCCGCCTCGGTGACGATCGTGGACGTCAACGCCGACCGGCTGGTCACCGCCGGGCAGGTCGGCGTCGAGCACCGGCTGACCGGCGCCGACGAGGCCGACCGGCCCTCGTGGGACGTCGTGATCGACTGCACCGGCAACGTCGGCGCCATCGAGGACGGGCTCCCCCGGGTCAAGCCCGGCGGAACGTTCCAGCACTTCGGGGTGGCGCCCACCGACGCCACCGCGGGCTACTCCCCGTTCCGGGTCTACCGCGACGAGATCTCGATCGTCGGGACGATGGCCGTGCTGAACTCCTTCGGCGCCGCCGTCGAGATGTTCGAGGCGGGCGCGCTCGAGCCGGAGCCGATGATCAGCCACTCGTTCACGCTGGACGACTACGCCCGGGCCCTGGAGATGTTCCGCGGTGGGCAGGGGCGCAAGCTGCAGATCCGGCCCAACGACACCGAGTCGCGGGTTCTCGCGGTATGAGCGGTACGAGCACGCCGGCGGCGGGACCCCGGCGCGTCCGCTGGACCCGCTTGCGGATCGTCGTGGCGGCGCTGGCGGTCGCGGCCCTCGCGGTGGTCGTCCTGGACACCAAGGTGGTGCGGGCCGGTTCGGACACCGCCGCCGCGGCGGCGGACGCCTTCGACCCGAAGAGCTTCGCGCAGGAACAGTTCCCCAAGGTCAAGAGCCTGATCGAGCAGAAGGCCGTCGACGCCGCCACGCTGGCGACCGCGCTGGAGGAGGGCAAGGACGCCGCGACCGCGCAGTACGCCGAGACCTCCACCGGCCAGCCGGTGTTCTCGGTGCGCTTCACCGGCGAGGTCGGCGAGATAGAGGACGGCATGGCGCCGGTCGACGTCGCCGACCTGCCGGAGGACCTGACCGTCCGCGTCCGGACCGGTCCCGTGATCAACGGTACGGACGTCCGCGACGCCACCGGCACCGTCACGTTCTCCCAGTTCACCAACCAGATCGAGTACCAGAACGCCGGCGCCGCGCTGAACGACGTGGTCCGCTCGCAGGTGCTGGCCAAGGCGAGCGCGACGGAGCTGACCGGCGAGCAGGTGACCGTCGTGGGCGCCTTCACGCTGATCAACCCCGACGGCTGGCTGGTCACCCCCGTGTCGCTGGCGGTGTCGTGATGGACGCCGTGCTGGCGGCCCGCGACGTCGTCAAGACCTACGGCGCGACCCGGGCCCTGAAAGGGGTGAACTTCGACGTCGCGCGCGGCCGGGTGACCACGCTGTTCGGGGAGAACGGCGCGGGCAAGTCCACGCTGATGAAGATCCTGTCGGGGGTCGAGGCGCCGACGTCGGGCCGGCTGCTGCTGGACGGGGAGCCGGTCCGGTTCGGCTCGACGGTGCAGGCGCGCGACCGCGGCGTCTCGATCATCCACCAGGAACTGAGCCTCGCCCCGAACCTCAGCGTCCGCGACAACATCTTCCTGGGCCGCGAGCTGCGCACCGCCACCGGCGCCGTCGACTTCGCCGAGGAGGCCCGCCGGGCGCGGGAGCTGATGGCGTCGCTGGAACAGGACATCGATCCGCTCACCCCGGTCGCCGACCTGCGGCTCGGGCAGCAGCAGCTCGTGGAGATCGCGCGGGCGCTGTCGGTGGACGCCCGGATCCTGATCATGGACGAGCCGACGTCCGCGCTCAGCGCGACCGAGGTGGAGGTCCTGTTCCGGGTCATCAACGACCTGACCGCCAAGGGCGTGTCCATCGTCTACATCTCCCACCACCTCGAGGAGGCGCTGCAGGTCACCGACCACGCGGTGGTCCTGCGCGACGGCGAGATCACGGCGGTCGAGGACGCCGAGCGGATCGACCTGGAATGGATCGTCGGGCACATGGTCGGCCGCGGCTTCGACCTCGGCAGCCCGCCGCCGGAGCCGGGGGACGCGCCGCCCGCGCTGGCTGTCGAGCACGTCACCATCCCCGATCCGGACAACCCGGACCGGTCGGTCGTGGACGACCTGTCGCTGGAGGTCCGCGCCGGGGAGATCGTCTGCCTCTACGGACTGATGGGCGCCGGACGGACCGAGCTGCTGGAAGCCGCGGCCGGGCGCGTACCGGTCGCGAGCGGGCGGATCGTGCTGGACGGCCGGGACCTGGACGCGCTGCCGATCGGCGCGCGCATCGACCAGGGGCTGGCGTTCGTCCCCGAGGACCGGCAGCGGGACGGCCTGGTGCAGACCATGACCGTCGGCGGCAACCTCGGGCTGGCCAGCGTCCGGTCGTTCGTCCGCGGCCTGCTGCTGTCCCGCGCCCGCGAGCGGGAACTGGTCGAGGCAGGCATCCGGGACGTCCGGGTGAAGACCGAGGGCGGCTCCGCGCCGATCGGCTCGCTGAGCGGCGGCAACCAGCAGAAGGTCGTCATCGGCAAGATGCTGGCCACCGACCCCCGCGTGATCCTGCTGGACGAGCCGAGCCGCGGCATCGACGTCGGCGCGAAGGCCGAGGTGTTCAACCTGCTGGCCGAGCGGGCCGCGCGCGGCCTCGCCGTCGTCTACTCCACCTCCGAGGTGGGCGAGTGCCTCAGCATCGCGCACCGGATCGTCGTCCTGCGACGCGGCCGGATCGCCGCCGAGTTCGGCCCGGACGCCGCGAAGGAACAGATCATGGCGGCCTCCGGCGAAGCCGTGCTGTCGTAGAACCGGGAAACGGAGCGTAACCATCATGGTGACGAGTTCACCAGCGCTGTCGAGCCTGCTCTCGCGCAGACTCGACCTGCGCGCCCTGCTGCTGGAAGGCCGGGCGTTCCTCGCCCTTCTGACGATCGTCGTCGTTTTCTCCGTGCTGTCGCCGAACTACCTGACCGTCGACAACGTCCTGCAGATGTCGCAGCACGTGGCGGTGTTCGCGATCCTGTCGGTCGGGATGCTCGCGGTCATCCTCAACGGCGGCATCGACCTGTCGGTCGGTTCGACGCTCGGACTGTCCGGCGTCGTGGCCGGATACCTGATGCAGGGCGTCCACATACCGGCGCTCGACCTGACGCTGTACCCGTCCGTGCCCGCCGTCGTGATCATCACACTGGTGACCGGCGCCCTGATCGGCGTGGTCAACGGCGTGCTGGTCGCCCGCTTCAACGTGGCGCCGTTCGTCGCCACGCTCGGCATGCTCTACGCGCTGCGGGGCATCGCGCTGCTGATCACCGACGGGCTCACCTACTCGAACCTGCAGGGCCGCGAGGACCTGGGCAACACCGGCTTCTCCTGGCTGGGCTTCAACTCGCTGTTCGGCGTGCCGGTCGGCGTCTGGGTGATGATCGTCGTCGCCGGAGCCGGCTGGTTCCTGCTCAGCCGTACCGCGTTCGGCCGCTGGCTGTACGCCTCGGGCGGCAACGAGCGGGCCGCCGAGCTGTCGGGCATCCCGATCCGGACCGTCAAGATCCGGGCGTACGTGATCTCCGCGGTGTGCGCGTCGATCGCCGGGATGATCACCGCGTCCGAGCTGACCTCCGCCAGCCCCAACGCGGGGAACATGTTCGAGCTCACCGCCATCGCCGCCGTCGTCATCGGCGGTGCGGCGCTGACCGGCGGTCGCGGCACCATCCGCGGCACGATGCTCGGCGCGTTCGTCATCGGCTTCCTGTCCGACGGCCTGGTGATCGTCGGCGTCTCCGAGTACTGGCAGACCGTCTTCACCGGAGCGGTCATCATCCTCGCCGTCCTGCTCAACGCCGTCCAGTACCGGCCGCGCCGCAAGCAGCAGGACGCCTCCGGGGCGTCCGAGCACGGGCCCTCCGAATCCGGTCCCACCCCCACCAAGGAAAGGAACACCGATGTCTCTGCTTCGTAAGGGGCTCGCCGCAGCGAGCGCCGGCATCCTGGCGCTCGGGCTGACGGCATGCGGGGACTCGTCCGCCTCCGACGGCGGCTCGTCCGGGTCGTCCGAAGGCGGGCTCATCTCGATCATCGTGAACGACCCGTCCAACCCGTACTGGCTCGCCGAGGGCAACGTGGCCGGCGCCGAGGCGAAGAAGCTCGGCTACGAGAGCAAGGTCAGCGCGCACAAGGGCGACACCAAGACCGAGAGCAACCTGGTCGACACCGCGATCACCAACCAGTCGGCCGCGATCATCCTCGACCCCGCGAACGCCGACGGGTCCATCGGCGCCGTCCGCCGGGCCGTCGACGCGGAGATCCCGGTCTTCCTGATCAACGCCGAGATCAACGAGCAGGGGCTGGCGCAGACGCAGCTCGTGTCCAACAACGCGCAGGGCGCCGCGCTGGGCGCGCAGCGGTGGGCCGAGCAGATGGGCGGGGAGGGCAAGTACGTCGAGCTGCTCGGCGCGCCGTCCGACAACAACGCCGCCACCCGCTCCAACGGGTTCAAGACCGTCCTTTCCCAGTACCCGGACCTAGAGAAGGTCGGGCAGGAGGTCGCCAACTGGAACCGGCAGGAGGGACACACCAAGATGCAGACCCTCCTGCAGGCGCACCCGGACATCACCGGCGTGATCTCCGGTAACGACGAGATGGCGCTCGGCGCGATCGCCGCGCTCAAGGACGCGGGCAAGCTCGACGAGGTCGTCGTCGGCGGGTTCGACGGATCGCCCGACGCGGTCGATGCCGTGAAGGCCGGCGACCTCGACTACACGGTGCTCCAGCCGGTCGCCGAGTTCGCCAAGAAGGCCGTCCAGATGGCCGACCAGTACCTGAAGACCGGCGAGACCGGCGCCTCGGCCGAGAAGCAGTCCTTCGACTGCACCCTCATCACCGAGGAGAACGCCGACCAGATCACCTCGCCGTTCATTCTCGGCGGGTCCTGAGCGGATCGGTGAAGGAGACATGAGCTACCTGTTCAACGATCCGGCGGCGTTCACCGACGAGATGATCGACGGTTTCGTGGCCGCGCACCGCGGGCTCGTCCGGCGCGTCCCCGGCGGCGTCGTCCGGGCCGCCCCCACCGAACCCGGCCAGGTGGCGGTGGTGATCGGCGGCGGCTCCGGCCACTATCCGGCCTTCGCCGGGCTGGTCGGCCCCGGGCTCGCGCACGGCGCGGCGATGGGCAACGTGTTCGCCTCACCGTCCGCGCAGCAGGTCCACTCGGTGGCCGGGGCCGCCGCGTCCGACGCGGGAGTCCTGCTCTGCTACGGCAACTACGCCGGCGACGTGCTGAACTTCGACCAGGCGCAGGAGCGGCTGCGGGCCGACGGGGTGCCGTGCCGGACGGTCGTCGTCACCGACGACGTCATGAGCGCGCCCGAGGCGGAGCGGCACCGGCGCCGCGGCATCGCCGGCGACCTGGCGGTGTTCCGGGCGGCGGGCTGGGCCGCCGCCCGGGGCGGCACGCTCGACGAGGTGGCGGCGCTGGCCGCCGCCGCGAACGAGCGGACCCGCTCGGTGGGCGCGGCGTTCACCGGCTGCACGCTGCCCGGCGAGTCCGCGCCGCTGTTCACCGTCCCGCCCGGCCGGATGGCGCTCGGCATGGGCATCCACGGCGAACCGGGGCTGGCCGACCTGCCGCTGCCCACCGCCGACGAGCTCGCCGGGCTGCTGGTGGAGCGGCTGCTGGAGTCGGCCCCGGACGGCGACCGCGTCGCGGTGATCGTCAACGGGCTCGGCGCGGTGAAGCACGAGGAGCTGTTCGTCCTGTACCGGGCCGTGTCGAGGCTGCTGGACGACCGCGGACTGCGCGTCGTGGCGCCCGAGGTCGGCGAGATGGTGACCAGCTTCGACATGGCGGGCGTCTCGCTCACCCTGATGTGGCTCACCGACGACCTGGAACGGGCGTGGACGTCGCCCGCCTGGACGCCCGCGTACCGCACCGGCGAGCTCGCGGTGCCCGTGCCCGCCCCAGCCGGGCGCACCGCGGACCCCGGTGCGCGCCGGGACGCCGTCGCGCCCGCGTCCGCGGCGTCGCGCGCCGCGGCCTGCGTCGTCGCGGACGCGCTGCTGGCCGCGGCCGACCGGATCGACGAGCGGGCCGCCGAACTAGGCCGGCTCGACGCGGTCTCCGGCGACGGCGACCACGGCATCGGGATGTCCCGGGGCGCCACCGCCGCCGCGCGGGCCGCCGCCGACGCGGCGGCCGCCGGGGCGGGCGCGCGCGCCACGCTCACCGGTGCCGCCGACGCGTGGGCCGACCGGGCCGGCGGGACGTCCGGCGCCCTCTGGGGCGTCGCGCTGCGCGCCGTCGCCGCCCGGCTCTCCGACACGGCCGCGCCCGGCGCCGCCGACCTCGCCGCCGGCGTCGCGGACGCCGCCGAGGCCGTCGGCGCGGCGGGGCGGGCCGAGGTCGGCGACAAGACGATGCTCGACGCGCTCGTCCCGTTCGCCTCCGCCCTCGGCGCGGCGGTCGAGGCGGGGGCGCCCGCCGCGAAGGCGTGGCCGTCGGCCGCGGAGGCCGCTGCGGGCGCCGCCGCGGCGACCGCGGACCTGGTGCCGCGCATCGGCCGCGCACGCCTGCACCCCGAGGCGAGCCGGGGCGAACCGGATGCCGGAGCCGTCTCTTTCGCCCTGGTGGTGGGGGCCGCGGGGGAGATCCTGAAACGCTGTACGGAGGAAATGTGATGTCAGAGCGGTTGCGGCTCGTGGTCGGTTCCGACGACGCCGGCCACACCTACAAGGAGATCCTCAAGAAAGACCTCGAGGAACACCCCGAAGTCCAACTGGTGACGGACGTCGGAGTGGACGCGACGGGCCGCACGCCGTACCCGACCGTCGCGATCGCGGCGGCCGAGCTGATCGCCGCCGGACGCGCCGACCGGGCGCTGCTCGTGTGCGGCACGGGCCTCGGCGTGGCGATTTCGGCGAACAAGGTCGCGGGAATCCGGGCGGTCACCGCGCACGACAGTTTCTCGGTTGAACGCGCCGTGCTCAGCAACAATGCGCAGGTCCTCACGTTCGGCCAGCGCGTGATCGGGATCGAGCTGGCGCGGCGGCTGGTGCGCGAGTGGCTGACGTACCGTTTCGACGAAACCTCCAAATCCGCCGAAAAGGTGGCCGTCATCTCGGATTATGAGCAGCATGGCATTGCCTAAACGACTCATCGGGGTGAGCCTGAAGATGTATCTGGATCCGCGCACCACCCTCGCCTGGAGCGAGCAGGTCGCCGACCTGGCCCGGCGGCATCCGGCGGTCGCGGGCGGCGACGTCGCGCTGTTCGTCTTCCCGGCCCTGCCCGCCCTGCCGAGCGTCATCGACGTGTTCGCGGGATCGGGGGTGGCCGTCGGCGCTCAGGACCTCTTCTGGGAGGACCGAGGCCCTTACACCGGCGGGGTCAGCGGCACGGACCTGAGCGAGATCGGGTGCACGATGGTCGAGGTCGGCCACATGGAGCGGCGCCGCGTCTTCGGTGAGGACGAGCCGACCGTGCGGCGCAAGCTGGCCGCCGCGCTGCGCAACCGGCTGCTGCCCGTCCTGTGCGTCGGCGAGAGCACCCCGATGCCGCCGCGGGAGGCGGCCGCCGTCTGCGCGGCGCAGCTCGGCTCCGCGCTCGCCGGCGTGACCCGCGGCCCCGACGACTCGGTGATCGTGGCCTACGAGCCGGCGTGGGCGATCGGTGCGGAGCGGTCCGCGGACAGCGACCACATCGGGGAGGTCACCGCCGCGCTGCGGCGGTGGCTCGGCGAGGCCGGCTGGCCGTCCGGGCACGCCAAGGTGATCTACGGGGGCAGCGCCGGGCCGGGCCTGCTCGGCACCATCGCCGACAGCGCGGACGGCCTGTTCCTCGGCCGCTCCGTGCACGAGGTGGGGGCGCTGGAGCAGGTCCTGGACGAGGCGATGGCGGTCGCATGAGCGGCGACCGCGGCCCCGCGGAGGCGGCGGGCGGGCGGCAGGCCCGCCAGCTCGCCCGCCAGCGGGCGATCACCGAGGCGGTCATGGCCGAGGGCGCCATCCGCATCGACGAGCTGGCCGAGCGGTTCGGCATCAGCCAGATGACCGTCCACCGCGATCTGGACGAGCTGGCGGGCCTCGGCGTGCTGCGCAAGCAGCGCGGCGTCGCGACGGCGCTGGCCACGAGCCTCGTCGAGTCCAGCGACGTCTACCGGTCGAACCAGCAGATGACCGAGAAGGAGTCGCTGGCCCGCGCCGCGCTCGACTTCATCTCCCCGGGGCAGGCCCTGTTCCTCGACGATTCCACGACGGTGCTGCAGATCGCCCCCCACCTGCGGCACCGCACCCCCCTCACGGTCATCACCAACGTGCTGACGCTCATCAACCAACTGCAGGCGACCCGCAACATCACCCTGCTGGGGCTCGGCGGGCAGTACTACAACTGGTGCAGCGCATTCATGGGGCGGATGACCATCCAGGCCATCTCGAACCTGCAGGCCGACACCTTCATCATGTCCACCGCGGCGATCACCGGGGACGTCGCCTACCACCAGTCCCTCGAAACGGTGGACATCAAGAGGGCGATGTTCGACGCCGCCAACGTCCGCATCCTGCTCGCCGACCACACCAAGTTCGAGAAGCGGGCGCTGCACGCGCTCGTCCCGCTCTCGGACTTCGACACGGTGATCGTCGACGCGGCCACCCCCGACGAGCACATCAAGCGCATGCAGGCGAAGGGCATCCACGTCGTCGTCGCTCCCAAGGACCCGCGCCCCGTCCTGCCGACCGCCGAGGAGCAGTGACCGGGACGGCGGCCCGGGTGGGGCCTCGCGCCGGCCGCCGCGCCGCATCGGGCGCGTCCGCTCGTCACCCGGCGTCGTGCCGGGCCGTCGGCGGGAGGAGGCCGTCCAGGACGCGCTGGAGGTTCTCGGGGAACCAGTCGCCGGGCGGTCCGGCGGGGACGCCGGCCACGACGGCGGCCAGGGTGGGGAAGGCGTCGGGGTCGCTCTCGCGGACCATCCGGCGTCCGATGGGGTCGTCCGGGGCATCCATGTGGCTGTCGAGGAGTTCGCCGACGGTGTAGTGCCACAGCAGCGCGAAGGCGACCCGGCTGTCGCGCGGCGTGAGACCGGCACGGCGGAGGGCCGCGAACATCCTTTCCAGGGCGGGAACGATCGAGGGCCCCGCGAGCTTGTCGGTGACGATCAGCCCGATGGCCCACGAGTCGCGGCACAGGGCGTCGTGGATCGCGGTGAGCACGGCGGTGATCTCCGCGCGGGGGTCGCTCGCGGGCGGCGGCCACGCCACACCGCGGGCGACCTCGTCGAGCATGGCCAGCAGCAGGGCCTGCCGGTCGGGGATGTGCCGGTACAGCGTCATCGGGGCGGTGCCGAGCTCGTCGGCCAGCCGCCGCATCGTCACCGCCTGCAGGCCGTCGTCGCGCGCCAGCCGCATGGCGCGCGCGACGATCTTGTGCTGGTCGACGCGGCGGCGTGGTGATCGGGTGACGATGGCGGGGTCCTTCACGGCCGGTGGTGCTCCTCCCCGTGACCCTACTGCCGGCCCGGCGATCACGCGGTGGAGGACGGTACGCGCCACCGGCGCGCGCGGGTCTGCGCGGCCCACATGGCGGCGTAGCGGCCGCCGGCGCCGATCAGCTCGGTGTGCGTGCCGCGTTCGGTGATCCGGCCCTCCTCGAGGACGAGGATCTGGTCGGCCCCGGCGACGGTCGTCAGGCGGTGCGCGATGACCAGGACGGTCTTGTCGGCCACGAGCGCGTCGATGGCCTTCTGGACGGCGACCTCGCTCTCGGTGTCGAGCGCCGCTGTGGGCTCGTCCAGCAGGACGATCGGGGCGTCCTTGAGGATCGCGCGGGCGATGGAGATCCGCTGGCGCTCCCCGCCCGACAGCGCCCCGCCGATCTCGCCGACCCTGGTGTCGTAGCCGTCCGGCAGGCGGCGGACGAAGTCGTGGACGTTCGCGGCGCGGGCCGCCGCCTCGATCTGCTCGTCGGTGGCGTCCGGGCGGGCCGTGGCGATGTTGGCACGGACGGTGTCGTCGAACAGGTAGACGTCCTGGAACACCACCGACACGTGCCGGTAGATCTCGGCGGGATCGAGGTCGCGCAGGTCCACCCCGCCGATCCGGACGGTGCCGGAGTCGGGGTCGGCGTAGCGGGTGAGCAGCCGGGTGATCGTGGTCTTGCCCGAACCGGACGGCCCGACGAGCGCGGTCAGCCCGCGCTCCGGCGCGGTGAACGACACCTCCCGCAGCACCGGCGACCCTTCGTAGGCGAAGGCGACGTCGTCGAAGGCCAGGTCGAAGCTCTCGATCCGGGCTTCGGCGTCGCCGACCGGCAGGGGCTCGGTGTCGAGCACCTCCCCGACGCGTTCGAGCGCGGCGTCGGTGATCTCGAAGACCTGCGTCATCGACGACGCGGTGGCCAGCGGCTCGGCGAACCGGACGGCGCCCGCGACCACCGCCAGCAGCAGGGCGGGGGTCAGCCGCGCGTCCAGGACCAGCGCCGCGCCCAGCGCCACCACGGCGACCAGGCACAGCTGGACGACGCTGGAGGCCAGCAGGGCGGGCCAGGTCGTCCGGTTCTGGTTGGCGGCCATCGCCTCCCCCTGCGCGGTCAGCGCGTCGGCCAGCCGCCGGGACCGCCGGCCCGCCTGCCCGGTGGCCTTGAGCACCGGCAGCCCCTGGACGTACTCGACGATCCGGTCGGCGGCCCTCGCGTCGGCGGCGTCGACCTCGCGGAGACCGACGCCGGAGAGCCGCTGCAACCGGCGGACGAAGAACACCGCGAACGGGACGGAGACGGCCAGGACCAGGCCCAGGCGCCAGTCCACCGCCACGATGATCAGCCCGAGCACCGCCGGAACCGTGACCAGTTGCATGAACAGCAGCCCCATCGTGGAGATGCCCATGGTGGCGTTGGCGACGTTGCCGCCCACGACGGTGGTGAGGTCGCCGGCGGCACGCCGCTCCAGTTCGCGCTGGGGCATGGTGCGCAGCTTGTCGCCGAGCCGCAGCCGGGCGTCGGCGAGCACGTCGGCCCATTTGCCGTACTGGAAGTTCAGCTCGTGCAGCCGCAGCACCGTCTCGACCACGTAGCAGGCCGCGAACACCCCGAACCAGGTCCACGCCGCGCTCTCGTCCACATCTGGGCGGGTCAGCTCGTACAGCAGGGGGATCAGCGTCGCGTACGCGGCGGCCTGGACGAGCGAGGCCGCCAGCGACGACTGCAGGGTCCGCACGAACTCCCGCCGGTGGCCGCCGGCGGCGAGCATCATCAGGCGCAGGATCCTTCTCATCGCGTCACCTCCGGGTCGTTCGCCGCACCGAGCCCCCAGGTCCGGGCGCGCTGATGGTGTTCCCACAGCCGCGCGTACCGGCCGTCGGTGCGCAGCAGTTCCTCGTGGGTGCCGCGTTCGGCGACGCGGCCGGAGTCCAGGACGACGATCTGGTCGGCGTCGACCACCGTCGACAGCCGGTGCGCGATCACCACGACGGTGCGGCCGCGGGTGAGCTCGGCGACGGCGTCCTGGATCGCCGCCTCGTTCTCCGGGTCGGCGAACGCCGTCGCCTCGTCCAGCACGACGATCGGCGCCTCGGCGAGCATCGCGCGGGCGATCGTGATCCGCTGCCGCTGCCCGCCCGACAGCCGCGCGCCGCGCTCGCCGACCGCCGTGCCGTAGCCGTCCGGCAGCTCGGAGACGATGAAGTCGTGGGCCTGCGCGGCCCGCGCGGCCGCCTCCACTTCGGCGTCGCTCGCCTCGGGACGCGCGAGCCTGATGTTGGCGGCGACGGTGTCCGCCACCAGGAACGGGTCCTGGAACACGATCGACACATGGCGCAGCAGGGCATCGGTGGAGATGCGGCGTACGTCCGTCCCGCCGACCACGACCTCGCCCTCGTCGACGTCCCAGAACCGCGGGATCAGCCGCGCGACCGTCGACTTGCCCGACCCGGACGGGCCGACCAGCGCGCACACCGTCCCGGCGGGGATGTCGAGGTCGACGCCGTCGAGCGCCGGGCGGCCGCCGGTTCCGGGACCGTAGGAGAAGCGGACGCCGCGGAACCGGATCGAGGCGCCGGCCGGACGCTCCGGCCGTTCGGGCTCGGGCAGCGGCGGCATCTCCAGGACCTCGGCGATGCGGGCGGCCCCCGCCTTGGAATCGTTGAGGTAGCCGTTCAGCCACATCAGGGGGACGACCGACTCGATCGGCAGCGTCCCGATGATCAGCGCCACCACCAGCGTCGCGGGGGACATCGATCCGGCCGCGGTCAGCCACACCCCGACCGCCAGGATGATCAGCAGCGCCGGCAGCGGGGCCATCAGCGCTCGCGAGTAGAGCATCGAGGCCCGGCTCTTGTCCTGCCAGGCCACGGTGGCGCGGGTGAAGTCGTGCACCCGGTCGGCGAACCGGCGGAACGACGACGTCCCGTCGTCGAACGTCCGCACCACGGGCATCCCCTGCACGAACTCCACCACCGCCGCGTTGATCGCCTCGTTGGCGTCGTCATAGGCCCGCCGCGTCTCGGCGAAATCGCGCATCGCCAGCGACATCCCGACCATCACGATCGGCAGGAGTACCAGCACCGCCAGCAGCAGCCGCCAGTCGAGCAGCCCGAGCACCACCAGCGCGGCCACCGGCTGCGCGATCATGAAGCCGACCAGCGGTACCGAGTCGGCGATGACGATGTGCAGGGCGCGCACGTCGTCGTGCATCACCTTCTTCGCCCGCCCCGAGCCGAGCCGCTGGGCCTCACCGAGGGGGATCCGCGCCAGCTGCTCGGCGAGGCGCGCACGCAGCTCCACTTCGAGATCGAAGGACGCCATGTGGGAGATGCGGAACGACCACGCGCGGAGCCCGAACCGGCCCAGCAGGCCGGCCAGCGCACCGGCGAGCAGCCAGGACAGCGTCGGCCCGTGGGGATCGGCTTCCAGCACCTCTTTCAGCGCCAGCGCGACGAACGCGAACCCGGCCACCCCCACGACGGCCCCCGCCGCCGCCAGCGCGACCGACACCGTCAGCCGCCGCCGTACCGGTTCCGCCACGATGCGCAGCGCGCGCCCCGGATCGGGCCCTGTGCCGGGCGGGGGCGGGGCGGGCGGGTCGGCCACCCGATCCGGGACCTGCGCCTGGGAGGTCGTAGCCGGCATCGTCGGGCTCCTTCCGGTTCACCGATGCGAACCCATCGATCACGATCACGATTAACTTAGGTGAGCCTAATACTATGCGTACGCCGTTAACAACCGACGAGCGCCGCTCTTCCGAATCGGCGCCAGGTTGCCACAGTCGTCCGTACAGGATCCGATGCCCCTTCGAGCACCTACGACCTCGCACCGGTGGCGAGACACCGGCCGACGAACCCCTGACCGCCCGCCTCGATCGCGACTCACATGGAACGCCGTACGCAAGCGAACGCGACACCGGCCAGGTGAACAGGGACACCGCACGTCCAGGCAGAGCCTCACCAAGGACGATCCGCGCCATCCCGCATGCGAGTTTGCCGAAACACCCGGCCATGTCGATAATGGAATTCATTTTCATCAGCGACACGCGCGCCCCGCGTGGAGGGATGCACATGAGCCGCGAGCCGATCAGGCAGGCGCCGGGCGAGCCCCCGGCCGGACGCTGGTCGCGGCGGCGTGTCGCCATCGCCCGGATCCTCGCCGAGTGCGAGGACTTCGTCTCGGCCCAGCGGCTGCACGCCGTCGCCGCCGAAGGAGGACTCCGGGTGGGGTTGACGACGGTCTACCGCGCGCTGCGCGAACTCGAGGCGCACGGCCGGGTCGACGTCGTGCGCGACGGGGGCGGCGAGCGGCTGTACCGCATGCGCCCCTCCGGCGAGCACGCTCATTACCTGCTGTGCCGATCCTGTGGTCACAGCCGAGCGGTGGACGCGGCGGTGGTGGAGACCTGGGCCGAAGACGTCAGTGAGACCGCCGGATTCGACGAGGTCGAGCACACGGTCGAACTCACCGGCATCTGCACCGGTTGCCGCCGCGGACCTCCGGATTGATCACCGCACCGATGGCTGGTTCCGGCCGTCCCGGCGCGCGCGTGCCGGCCCCTCGGCCGGCGGCGGGCGCCGGAACCGAGAGCGCGGCGCCCCCTCCCCCTCCCGGCGCCGCCGCTCGCGCGCGGGCGGTCTCGCCCCGGCGAGACCGCCCGCGCACTCCGGCGCGTTCCTCGCCGTCCGCGGGCGGTGCCCCGACCGCCGCGTCACGGACGCCGGCGCCGGCGCGCACCGTCAGACCGTCCCCACCACGACGAGCGACGCGGCGTCAAGCGCCCGGACGTTCTCGGCGTCCAGCGCGTCGAGGAACCGGTCCCGTACCCGGTCGCGGACCTCCTCGTCGAGATCGATCACCATCGCGCGAAAACCGCTGCCGAGCACGAGGTTCCAGGCGTTGTCGCGGTCGAGCGGCACCGTCCGGTCGATGCGGTGCACCCGCACGTCCGAGAGCCCGAGCCCGGCGGCCCACCGCGCGAGCGCGTCGGCGGTGTCGATCCGGCGGCTGGCACGCCGGGCAGGCGGCTCGGCCCGCTCGGCCTCCTCCTCCGGAAGCCGCGGGCGCTCGGCGCTCAGGCTGCGGAACAGCAGCGCGCCGAACTCCTCCAGTGCTCCCTCCGCCCACGTGGCGACGGTGAACCGGCCGCCCGGACGCAGCATCCCCGACAGCCGCCGGGCCGAGGCGTCCATGTCGGGCAGGAAGAACACGCCGTACCCGCACAGGAGCAGGTCGTACGGCCGGGCGGCGGACCACCCGGCGACATCGTCCACGTGGAACCGCACGTGGTCCAGCCCTTCCGCGACGGCGCGCCGCCGCCCTAGGTCGACCAGCCCCGCGGCCAAGTCCACCGCGTCCACGCGACCCGTCGCGCCGACCGCCCGGCCCGCCGCGATCGCCGACGCGCCCGCCCCGCAGCAGGCGTCCAGCACCCGCTCCCCGTGGGCCGGGGCGACGCGCTCCACGTACTCCTCGCCGAGCGGATCCCAGAGCAGGGACGCGGCGGCGCCGTGATCGCGGGCGGCGGCGTCGAAGACCTCGGCCGTCCGGGGTGCTCGAGACGAAGACATCCGTTCTCCTTGTTCTCTGCCGTTCGGCGCGAATGGGCCGCGTTCGACGGCCGCCATCGGCAGGACGGCCGGGCGAACGCTCGTGCGCGCAAATGATAACTATTTTCGCTGTAGGAAGTGGACACGGAAGCGAAGAACGCGCACGCACGTGGGGAGCATCGATGACCGAGCGGCCCTTCACCATCGCCGCATGCCTGACGGTGCCGATATGACGGTGCCGATATGACGGTGCCGATATGACGGTGCCGATATGACGGTGCCGATATGACGGTGCCGATATGACGGTGCCGATTCGCACGCACCCGGCGACGGTCCCCGCGGCGATGGACCGGTCCGGGGCCGGTCCACCGTCTCCGGCGTCGGCTCGCTCACGCCGTCGCCGCTCGCCTGGGCCGGCCTCGTGCCCGGCGCTCGCGCCCGCCACCACGACGTCCTGGAACGCGCCCCGTCCGGGATCGCCGCCGGTCTCCATCGCCGGGGAGCGAACGCTCGTTCCGCGCCGCCTCGTCCGTGCCCGGCGGGGAACCGCCGCGCCCTAGTGCACCGGCGCCGGGTGCGCGTAGCGGGGACCGGTGGGGAGCAGGTGGCGGTGGACGAGCTTGTGCCAGCGGCGCTGGCGGTAGCGGTAGATCCCGGCGGCCGCGAGGGCGACGAGGCCGGTGAGGCGTCCGGCGTCGACCTCGACGGTGTCGCTGTAGCGGCAGGTGTTCTCACCGGCCGGTTCGACGTGCAGAGTGTGGTTCCAGGCCCGCAGGAAGCCGCCGTGCTCGCGCGAGCGCACGGTCCGGGCGGCCGGGTCGACCTCGACCACGTGGATGGTGTGGCGTGACAGCGGGACCAGATGCACCAGCATGAGCCATCCGGTTCCGCACTCCCCCTCCCGGATCGGGTCGGTCCGGCCGGCCAGCGCGGGGAAGCCGAACAGCCCGCGCGTGACGTAGAGGAACGAGGCGGTGTGCTGCATCGCCTGCCAGACCCGGTCGGCGGAGGTCGGCAGTTCGGTCTGGACGTGGACGGTCTTCACGGCGTCTCCGAGGCGAAAGGTTAGGGTTGCCTAATCAGGATTGTGGGCGGCCGTCCGGCGCCCCGACAACTCGCTTTTCAGGAGGTCGCATCCGTGCCGGAAAAACGACTGCGGCCCAGGAAAAGCCCAGGTCAGCAGCGGGCTCTGGAAACCAGGCAACGGCTGCTCGACGCGGCTGCTCACGTTTTCTCCGAGTACGGCTACAGCGCGGGCACCACGAACCGAATCGCCGAGGCCGCCGGGCACTCGATCGGCTCGCTGTACCAGTACTTCCCGAACAAGGACGCCATCCTGGTGGAACTGTCCACCGCCCACGCGCGGGCCGGGGTCGCCGGCGTCGTCCGGCTCCTGGACGGCGGGGCGCTGCCGGACCGTCTGGAGGACAAGATCCGGCTGTTCGTCCGCGCGGCCATCGACAACCACCGCGACGACCCGTCCCTGCACCGCGTGCTGTTCGAGGAAGCACCGCGTCCACCGGAACTGCTGGAGTTCCTCCGCGCCGCGCAACTGCGGGCCGTCGCGGCCACCGAGGAACTGCTGGCCGCCGACCCCCGGGTCACCGTGACCGACATCCCCATGGCGGCGCGCCTCGTGGTGACGTCCATCGAATCCCAGGTGCATCGCTTCACCGCCGACGCCGGCCTCGAGAACGTCGACGCGTTCGAGAACGAACTGGTCGCCATGCTCGTGCGCTACCTGACCCCGCAGCCGCCCGGCCCGGGTCGAGTCGACGGCGACGGCCCGCACCCGCACCCCCGTCCCGACCACCGCGAGCCGCGGATCACGCGCCCGCCTCGATGACGGCTCTACTACTCACCGGTCGCCGGGTCTGGCCGCCGGCCATGCGCACCGGCGCGCTGGGCCGGCCCGCCGCACCGGGGCCCGGCCCGATGGATCGCCCGGCCCGCGGCGGCGCCGCCGGTACGGCCGCGGGCCGGTCTCATGCGGTGGCGTCGAGGTCGAGGAGGTCGGCGAAGGGATCGTCGAGGCCGGTGGCGGGCTCGCCGGGTTCGAGCAGGCAGCCGTCGAGCAGCGCGTCGAGCCGTTCCTGGTCGAGGGCGGGTCCGGTGAAGACCAGGTGCTGGACGCGGTCGCCCCGTTCGGCCGTCCAGTCCATCGCGGCGGCGAGCCTGCGGGCGGGCGGGACGGCGTCCCAGGCCGAGTCGGGGAGGGCGGCGAGCCACGGTCCACTGTCCTCGACGGTGACGATCCCGGCCACCGCGTCCCACGCCAGCATGCGGTCGGGGCGGTTGGCGAGCCAGAACCGGCCGCGGCTGCGCACGGATTCGGTGGCGAGCGTGTCCATGACGTCGAAGAACCGGGCCGGGTGCAGGGGGGCGATGCGATGCCACACCACCGTGTCGGCCGCCGGGGTGTGCGTCCGGCAGGGCAGCTGCGCGGTCGCGGGGTCGACGCGGGCCGCCAGCTCGTGGGTGCACAGGGCGGGACCGTCGAGCGGCGGAAGCGGCTCGCCGGGCATGACGACCGGGGTCATGCCCGCGAGATGCCCGAGCAGCTCACGGCACAGCTCCAGATCCTCCTCGTCGACGGGGGGCAGCGGAGGAAGCGGCGTCTGCGGAACGACGAGCGCGGTGGCGTACTCGATCTGGTGGGCCAGCACCTCGGCCACGTAGCGCCGGTCGCCGGGCGCGCACGGCTTGCCCGCGTCGGCCAGCAGCTCGCCGCGGCAGATGTCGCTGGGCGTGTGTTCGGGATCCACCGCGGTCAGCACGCCGGTGAGCCGCAGTTCGCCGCCCCACCCCGGATGGTCGAGGGCTTCGGCGACCGACCGGGGTTCGACGCCGTCCCACAGATCCACCACCAGCAACTCGGCATGATCCGCGTAGCGGATCAGCCGGGGGATCAGATCCTCGCGCACGGTGCAGGTCACGCAGCCGTGCTCCAGCCGGACCAGGGCACGTTCGAGCGTCGCGTCGGCGTTCCGGACGGTGCGTGTCACCAGTCCGCCGGTGATCGAGCGCAGGTCGTGGTGGATCGCCACGGCTCCCGGGCTCTCGCGCAGCAGCCGGTCGACCACGGTGCCGCGTGCCGTGCCGTGCAATCCGGCCACCAGCACCACGGGAACGGACATCGCGTCCTCCTGTGTTGAAAATGAAAACGGTTGTCATTACTATGGCATACCTCGCTCGAAGAGGGGATGCGATGGCCCGCAACGAACTCCGGCCGGTGATCAAGCTTCGCTCCACCGCCGGCACCGGTCACACGTACGTGACCCGCAAGAACCGCAGGAACGACCCCGACCGGCTCACCCTGCGCAAGTACGACCCGATCGTCCGCAGGCACGTGCCGTACCGGGAGGAGCGCTGATCACGGTGAGCCGGATCCCGGAAGGAGAACCCGCTTGACCTCCCCCCGCCCTCGCCGCGGCGAGCGGCGCCGCAAGGCGAACCCGCTGCACGGCGTGACCAGCATCGACTACAAGGACGTGGACCTGCTGCGACGGTTCATCTCCGATCGCGGCAAGATCCGCAGCCGCCGCGTCACCGGTGTGACCGTCCAGCAGCAGAAACAACTCGCCAAGGCCGTCAAGAACGCCCGCGAGATGGCCCTGCTCCCCTACGGCTCCCGTCCGCCCACCCGAAGTGGCCGCTGACGGCCCGAACGATGCCGGTCCGCGCCGCTGCCGCAACGAGGTCCCGCCCATGCGCGGCGGCCGAGCCGCCTCCCTGCGCGGATGACGGCCCGCCCGGTACACCGGCCGTTCGGCATCACGTTCAGAGCCCGGTCCGACTACCTCCACGACGGGCACCGTCACGCGGTCCACGCGGGCCACTGGGACGAGCACTGAGCCCGTCCCGGCTCAGGCCCGGGGTCACCGAACCGACGAGCGCCGGACGGCGCGAGCCGTGTCGCGGCTCGTCGACGCGGTCGGGCCGTCCCCACCCTGAGGTCGGCGAGCGGCGTGCCCGGCGACGGCGCCATCGCGGCGCCGTCGCGCCGGTGAGCACGCCGCTAGGTGTACTCCGCCATGGGGGCGATGCCGAGGCCGGCGAGGGCGGCCGCGCCGCGGGCGGCGTGCCCGCCGCCCGCGAGCACCAGGGTCCGGGCGGACTGGTAGCGGCAGCCGGCGGCGTCGAACGCGTCCACCGTGGCGAGCAGCCGCTTCGGGTCGGCGTCGAGGAGCGCCTCGGCGCGGTCGACGATCGCGCCCGCGACCGGGTTCCCCGAGGTGAGGTCCCGGGCGGCGGCGAGGCGGTCGCGGGCGGCGGGGCTCCCGGCGAGGACGGCGGCCTCCGCGCGCAGCGCGACGTACCAGTGGAGCCAGACCCAGGTGACCCACCTCCACACCTCGCCGGGCTCGGGGGCCGTCCGCTCCAGCGCCTCGGCCGCGCGGCCCCGGTGGAGCAGGAGCATCGCGTCGAAGACCGCGCCGTGGCCGTGGACGCGGTTCGGCGACGTCCCGAACCGCTCCACGACGGTGCCCCACTCGTCCCCGGCGTCCGGGTCGTCGCGGAGGCCGTGGACCATCGCGACCGCGGCCACCGCCGGGTCGAGGTCCGGCCGCACCGGGGCGCCGCTCCGCCGCCACGCGTCCAGGAACCGGACGGCGCCGGTACGCACGGCCTCGACGTCGCCCGCCAGGGCGTCGGCGACCAGCAGCCAGCTCGTCGCGCGGTGCCCCACCTCGGCGAGCGACGGGTGGTCGGCGAGCCGCCGCGCCCAGCGGCGGGCGCCGGGCAGGTCTCCGACGCCGATACCGGTCTGCGCCGCCTCGCCGAGGGCCTGGACGAGCTCGTGGGTGACGGCGGGCGTGGCCGGGGCGGACGTTAGGAGGGTGACGCGGCGGCGGGCGGTGGCGGCGGTGGCGAACGCGTCGCCGACCCAGCTCTGGACGGCGGCGAGCGCGTCGAGCGCGGCGGACTCGGCGGGCGCGTCGCCGGTGCGGCGGGCGAGTTCGACGGCGCGCTCGGCGCGCGCGAGGGTCTCCGCCACGGTGTCGTCGTGCGGGTCCTGGTCGGCGCCGAACGCGTCGGCGACCGACGCGGCCTCGGCGAGCGCGACGGCCGCGCGGGCGGCGGGGTCCTCGCCCGCGGGTCCGCGCGCCTCGGCGATCAGGGCGAGCGCCTCGTCCGGGGACGGCGGCCGGACGAACGTGCCCGAGAACCGGTACACGGTGACGGCGGCGGTCGCCAGGTCGGCGGCGGCGCGGGCGGCGGCGCCGGCCCGGCGGGCGGCGTCGGCGGCGGCCCGGTGCAGGCGGTACATGTCGTCGCCGTGCATCCGGCACCCGGCGACCGCCGCGGCGTGCCGCAGCATCGCGGCGGCGACGGCGGGGTCGGCGGCGAGCGCGGCGGCCTGCTCGTACCGCTGCTGCGACTCGCCGACCAGGTTGCGGGTGAAGGCGAGCTCCGCCAGGTACCGCGCGAGGTCGTGCGCCTCCGCTCGGTGGCCGGCCTCGTCGGCCGCCCACGCGAGCGCGGCGCGCAGGTCGTCGGCGACGGCGTCGAACCGGGGCCGCCAGTCCTCTCCGGGGACGGCGAGGCCGGCGGCCGCGGCCAGGCACCAGCGAAGGTGCCGGGCCCGCGTGGCCGCCGGCTCGCCCGCCTCGGCGAGCCGTTCCGTCCCGTACTGGCGGATCGTCTCGAGCGCCCGGTACTCGGTCCCGCCTGCGGCCGGCCGCACGACCAGCAGGCTCTGCTCCGCGAGGCGGGCGAGCCCGTCCGCGACGACGCCCGCGTCGGCCCCGGCGACCTCCGCCGCCGCGGCGGCGGTGAACGGCGCCACGAACACCGACACGCGCCGCAGCAGCTCCTGGTCGGCCGGTTCCAGCAGGTTGTGGCTCCAGTCGACCGCGGCCCGCACCGACCGGTGCCGGTCGTCGGCGCGGGACCCGCCGGTCAGCATCCGCAGCGGGTGGGACAGGGCGGCGGTGAGGCCGTCCAGGCCGAGCGCGGGATACCGGGCGGCGGCCAGCTCGATCGACAGCGCCATGCCGTCCAGCCGCTCGCAGATCGAGCGGATGTGGTCGTGCAGGGGCGGGTCCAGCGGCCAGCCGATCGCGGACGCCCGTTCCTTGAACAGCGCGACCGCGTCGGACTCGCCGTCGTCGCGCAGCGACAGCGGCGGCACCGGGTAGGCGCGCTCGAACGGCACCATCAGCCGCGCCCGGCTCGTCGCCAGCACCGCCGCCCGGGGGCACGCCGCGAGCAGCCGCTCCAGGAACGGCGCCACGCCGTCCCGCACCTGCTCGCAGTTGTCCAGGACGAGCAGGACGTGCCGGTCGGCCAGCGCCGCGACCACCGACTCGGTCATGCCGCGGCCGGGCTGCTCGCCGAGCCCGAGCGCGCCCGCGACGGCGTCCGCGACCATCCCCGGGTCGGTGACCGGCACCAGATCGACGAACCACACCCCGTCCTCGAACGCGGCGGTCGCGTCCGCGGCGACCGCCAGCGCGAGCCGGGTCTTGCCGACGCCGCCGGGCCCCACCGCGGTCACCTGCCGGTGCGCCCGGACCGCCGCGCCGAGCTCGGCGCGCTCGCTCGCCCGGCCGACGAACGACGTCAGCGGGGCGGGCAGGACGGGCGCCGGGCGCGCCGCGGCGGCGGGACGGCTCGCGGCGGCCCGCCCGGCGAGCGCCCGCCGGTCCGGGACGTCCAGCTTCCGCAGCAGGGCGGACACATGGCTCTCGACGGTGCGGACCGAGATGAACAGCCGCGCCGCGATCTCGGCGTTACTGAGGTGGTCCCCCACCAGTTCCAGCACTTCGGCCTCGCGGGGCGAAACATCCATTGTGACGGCCACCGCCCCATTCTGCCGCAGCCGCTCCGTGGCGCGTGGTCCGTGCCCCGGCTCCGTGGTCGGCTCCGTGGTCGGCACGGATGTGGCGGGAGGGGGCCGGAAGCGAGGCTGTGAGCAGCCGAACGACGGGCCGACGCGGCCCACGAACCACAGGAGCGACCATGAGCGACTCGCCCGTCCGGGGGATCAGGACCGTGCTGCACCCGGTGAGCGACCTGGCGCGGGCCAAGGCGGTCTACGCCGCCCTGCTCGGCGAGGAGCCGCGAACCGACTCGTCCTACTACGTCGGGTTCGAGGTCGGCGGCCAGCACATCGGGCTGGTGCCCGGCGGCGGGCCGGCCGGCATGACATCGCCGGTCGCCTACTGGGACGTGCCGGACATCGAGGCGAAGGTCGCGGAGCTGACCGCCGCCGGCGCCGCCGTCCGGGAGGCCGCGCACGACGTCGGCGGCGGGCGGCTGGTCGCCACCGTCACCGACCGGGACGGCAACGTCCTCGGGCTGATCCAGGACCGCTGAGCATCCCCCACACGAACCGAACCGACCGCCTCACCGGAAAGAAGATCACCATGACCTCCTTCGAGTCCCTCACCCTGGAAGTCGCCGACACCGCCGCCGCGGAGACCTTCTACGCGGCGTTCGGCCTCGCCGCCCACGTGAACGTCCGCGCCTCCGGCGAGCCGACGACCGGCTTCCGCGGGTTCGCGCTGTCGCTCGTCGCGGCCCAGCCCGGCGACGTCGACGCCCTCATCGGCGCGGCCCTCGACGCCGGCGCGACGTCCCTCAAGCCCGCCGCGAAGTCGTTCTGGGGCTACGGCGGCGTGATCCAGGCCCCGGACGGGACGATCTGCAAGGTCGCGTCGTCGAAGAAGAAGGACACCGGGCCCGCGGTCCGCGGGTTCGACCGGATCGCGCTGCTGCTGGGCGTCGCGGACGTCAAGGCGAGCAAGCGGTTCTACGTCGGGCGCGGGCTGACCGTCGGCAAGAGCTTCGGCGGCAAGTACGCCGAGTTCGACGCCCCGTCGTCGGCCGTGACGCTCGCCCTCTACCCGCGCCGCGCCCTCGCCAAGGACACCGGCGTCGGCCAGGAGGGCACCGGCTCGCACCGGCTGGTGCTGGCCGGCGGCGGCGAGTCCTTCACCGACCCGGACGGCTTCGCGTGGGAGGCCGCACCGGCCCGGAGCCTCGCCTAGCAGGTCGGCGCCCGACCGGTGAACGCCCGGATCGAACGCCGAAGCGTCCATTGCGCGTACCGCCCCGTCCGGCCGGTTCCCCGGCTTGCGGACGGGGCGGTCGGAAATTCCTGGCCGCCAAGTGAAAGATCAAGTCAAGGGCGGGCCGAAGCCCTACGATGATTGCCCGGGACTTACCGAGGAGGCCGGGTATGGCATCGGACGAGCAACTCTCGGACTTGGGGATCGATCCGAACGTCCCCAGCGTCGCGCGGATGTACGACTACTACCTGGGTGGCAAGGACAATTACGCCTCCGACCGGGAGGCCGCCGACCGGGTGCTGACCGCCATGCCGTACGTGCTGGAATTCACCCGCGCCAACCGGGGGTTCCTCTCCCGGGCGGTCACGATGCTGGCCGAACGCGGGGTGCGGCAATTCCTCGACATCGGCTCCGGGCTTCCGACGCAGGAGAACACGCACCAGGTCGCGCAGCGGGTGGCACCCGACTCGCGGGTCGTCTATGTCGACAACGATCCGATCGTGCTCGTGCACGGGAGGGCGCTGCTGGCCGGCGGTCCCCGGACCACGGTGCTCCAGGCGGACCTGCTCGAGCCGGGAAGCATCATCGACCATCCCGAGGTACGCGAACGGTTCGACTTCTCCGAGCCCATCGCCGTGCTGCTGCTCGCCGTCCTGCATTTCGTGCCGGACGACGCGCGGCCCGCCGAGATCGTCGCGCGGCTCCTCGAACCGCTGGCCCCCGGCAGCCACCTGGTCATCTCGCACGGCTTCCTGGGAAAGCAGGACGCCGACAAAGAGGGAGCCGTCCGCGACCAATACGGGCGGACGGGCGCCGGCGACATCATTCCCCGCACGCGCGAGGAACTCCGCGGATTCTTCCAGGGCACCGAAGTTCTCGCACCCGGTCTCGTCCCGGTGCGCGACTGGCGGCCCGACGCCGGGTTCTTCGAACCCGACATGAGCAGGACCGGCTTCCTCGGCGGCGTCGGGAGGATCGGCTGATGCCCGCCGGAAACCTGCCGGCGGACTTCCTCTTCTCGGAGGAATTCGACCGCGACCCGTACGCTCTGTACGCGGAACTGCGCGCCGAAGGCCCCGTCCACCGCATCGATTTCCCGCCCGGCGCCGACGCGTTCCTGGTCGTCGGCCACGAGCACGGGCACGCCGCGCTGAACGATCCGCGGCTGTCGAAGGACACCGCGCACAGTTCCCTGCCCGTCGACCCCGCACCGTACTTCGGCGGCACCATGCTCGGCATGGACCCGCCCGACCACACGCGGCTGCGCGGCCTGGTCGCCAAGGCGTTCACCCCGCGGCGGGTGGAGGCGCTCCGCCCACGCGTCCAGCAGATCACCGACGACCTGCTGGACGGCCTGTCCGGCTCCCTCGACCTGCTGGAGGCGTTCGCCGTCCCCCTGCCCGTCCAGGTCATCTGCGAGTTGCTCGGTGTCCCGTCCCGCGACCGCGCCGACTTCCGCGCCTGGACGACCGTGATGACCGCGCCCGCCACGACCGGCGAGGCCCTCGAGCGCCGCCGCGAGGTCGCCGGACTGTTCACCGGCTACCTCGCCGGGGTCGTCGCCGAGCGCCGCGCCAGGCCGCAGGACGACCTGATCAGCGGCATGGTCCAGGCCCGCGACGGGGACGCCGCGCTCACCGACCCCGAGCTGCTCAACACGATCGCGCTGCTGCTCATCGCGGGCCACGACACGACCGTGAACCTCATCGGCAACGGCGTCCTGGCCCTGCTGCGGGCACCCGGCCAGCTCGAACTCCTGCGGTCCCGGCCCGACCTGCTCCCCTCCGCCGTGGAGGAACTCCTGCGCTTCGACGGGCCGATCGAGCGCGCGAGCCAGCGCATCGCCGTGGAGGACATGGAGATCGCCGGGGTGCGCATCCCGCGCGGCGCCTGGGTCCACGTCTCCCTGGGCGCCGCCGGCCGCGACCCAGCCGTCTTCGACGCCCCCGACAGGCTGGACGTCACCCGCGCGCCGAACCGGCACGTCGCGTTCGGGCACGGCCCGCACTTCTGCCTGGGGGCGCCGCTCGCCCGCCTCGAGGGCCAGGTCGCGATCGGCGCCCTGCTGGCCCGGTTCCCCGACCTCGCGCTCGCCGTCCCGCCGTCCGAGCTGCGCCGGCACCGGCAGGGATCGATCGTCCGCGGCCTGGTGACGCTCCCCGTCCGTCTCTGACCTTCCCCCGCGCCACGGGCGTCGTCCGCACACCGGGGAAGGTCTCGCGGCCCCGGTCAGGACCGTCCGGCTTCGGGGGCGGGCCGGTGCTTGGGGATGACCAGGCAGAACAGCGCTCCCGCCGCGAGGAGGCAGGCCGCGGCCAGCAGCCCGGCGCTGAACCCGGCGCTCGCCGCGGCGGCCGATGACGGATCCGCTTCGCGGCCGGTGACGGTGGTGGCGAGGGTGCCCAGGACGGCGAGGCCGAACGCGCCGCCCACCAGCCGGAAGCTGTTGAGGAGGCCGGAGACCATGCCCGCGTCCTCGGCGGGGACGCCGGTCGTGGCGGCCGAGCCCATCGCGACGAAGCTCGCGCCGATCCCGACGCTCGCGACCAGCGACGGCCCGAGGACGTCGGTCCAGAACGTGCCGCCGGGACCACCGAGCCCGAACCAGGCGATGCCGAGCGACCCGGTCAGCCCGCCGGCGACGAGGATCGTGCGCGGGCCGACGCGTGCGAGCGTCTTGGTCGCGACGAACATCCCGGCGACCGACCCCAGGCAGAACGGCAGGAACGCCAGCCCGGTGGACAGCGCGTCGTAGCCGAGCACCTGCTGCAGGTGGAGCGAGACGAAGAAGAAGCTCGCGAGCTGGCCCGCGGTGATGAGGAATCCGAAGACGTTGGCGCCGAGCACCGCCCGGTGCGCGAACAGGCCGAGCCGGACGAGCGGATCGGCGGCCCGCCGTTCCGCCAGGCCGAACGCGGCCAGCAGCACGAGCCCCGCGGCGAGCGGGCCGAGGGTGAGCGGCGCGCTCCAGCCCTCGGAGTCGGCGAGCGAGACGCCGAGGACGAGCAGGCCCATGCCCGCCGTGGCCAGGACGGCGCCGGCGAGGTCGGGCCGGACGCCCCGGCGCGGCACGTCACCCGGCAGCCGGACGGCCGCGACGAGCCCGAACGCGGCGATCGGCACGTTGACCAGCATCACGGACCGCCAGCCGAGCGTCTCGGTGAGGACGCCGGAGGCCACGACACCGAGCGCGCCGCCCGCGACGGTGGAGGCGGCCCACATTCCCAGCGCCCGCGCTCTGGCTGGTCCCTCGGGGAAGTGCGCGGTCACCAGCGCGAGCGCGACCGGGGACGCGGCGGCGGCGCCGAGCCCCTGCACCGCCCGCGCGGCGACCAGGAGCCAGCCGCCGGTCGCGAGCCCGCCCGCCACGCTGGCGAGCGCGAAGAGCGCGAGCCCGGCGGCCAGGACGCGGCGGCGCCCGAGCAGGTCGCCCATCCGGCCGCCGGCCAGGAGGAAACCGCCGTTGACGATAACGTAGGCGACGACGACCCAGTTCAGGGTGCTCGCGGAGAGCCCGAGGTCGTCCTGGATCGCCGGAAGCGCGACGTTGACGAGCGACAGGTCCAACGAGACGAGGAACTGGACCGTGACGACGCAGGCGAGGATCCAGCCCGCGTGCCGCGCCGGCGCGGACGGCCGGGCACCGTCCGGACGTCCGTCCACCACGGGTGACGCCCCGCCGGGGGCTGCTTTCACGCTGTCCGGATCGCCGGGACCGCGTGCGGGACCGGGAGTCATGGCACCTCCGCATTGATTTGTACATCGTACAAAAGGTTTGCCTAACCTACCTTCGAGTGGGCGGCAGGGGAAGGGGAACGATGAGCCCTCCGGCAACGGGCGGTGGCGCTGCACGGCGCCACGCGGGCGGTTCGCGCGGACCGCGCAGCGCCCGCGCCCAGGAGCCGCTGACCGCCGCGCAGATCGTCGAGGCGGGCGTGGCCCTGACGGCCGAGCGCGGACTCTCCGGCTGGTCGCTGCGCGACCTGGCGGCGGCACTGGACTGCTGGCCCACCGCGATCGCCCACCATGTCGGGGACCGGAACGCGGTGGAGATCGCGGTGGTCGACGCGATCCTGGGACGGACGCCGATGCCCGACCCCGACCTCGCGTGGCGTCCGTGGTTCCGCACGCTGCTGGCGTCACTGCGGTCGGAGCTGCTCGCACATCCGGGGGTGGCCCGCTGGCTCGGAGTCGCCGCCCCGATCGTCCCGTCGGCCACCGCCATCATCGAGGAAGGCGTCCGCCGGCTCTCCGCCGCGGGCTTCGGCGACGAGGCCCCGGCCGCGTACGTGACCCTGATCAACGCGATGGTCCACCTGATCGCGGCCGAGGACGACCGGGACGCCGCGCCGAAGCTGCGCGACTCCAGCGGCGACCGCCTCGCCGAGCTGCGCGACGACCGGGAGCGGCCCGGCGTGGCCGCGCTCGCGACGGCGCTGACGAGCGGCTTCAAGCGCGAGCAGATCTTCGCCTACACGGTCGACCGGACCCTGGACGGCGTGGAGGCGAGGCTCACCGCGCTCCGCGGCACCGGTCGCGGGCAGGCGGGCTGAGAGGCCGCCTCCCCGGGCCCGGAGAGCCGGCGCCGCGGTCGGCCGCACCGGGATCCCGCCGGGAGGCTCCCTCCCAGGTCTGGGTGAGATTCGCGCCCTATCGCAACTACTGTGCAGTTGCCGGATGTGTCACTATAAGCGGCGTGTAGGCGACGGCGGACGAGGAAGCCGGTGCGAATCCGGCGCGGTCCCGCCACTGTGATCGGCGAGCGGATCCCGAACATGCCACTGCCCGCGGGAGCGGGCGGGAAGGCCGGGACGAGCGTTGACCCGGGAGCCAGGAGACTCACGCGGTCGCCTCCTCATGAGAACTGGGGCGGATCTCCCCAGAGAGGAGGGCTGTATGCCCATGGGCTCTTCGGGCCCGGCACCGTGCCGGGTGACGGTGTGCCGGGACTGCTGCTGCGGCCGCCCGAAGGTGACCGGCGTCGATCACGACGACCAGCTCGCGCGGCTGCGCGAGGCCGTACCGGTCCGGGTGTCGGAATGCCTGGACGTGTGCGAGCGGGCCAACGTCATCGTCGTGCAGCCCTCGGCCGAGGGCCGCGCGGCGGGCGCGCGTCCGGTGTGGCTCGGGTGGGTGAACGACGCCGGGGCCACCGCGGACATCGCCGCCTGGGCCCGCGCGGGCGGTCCCGGCCGGGCCGAGCCCCCGCCGATTCTGGACCTCTACTCCTTCACGCCGCCGCGACGCGCGGCCGGTTCGTCCTCGGAGAGGTGATGTCTTGATCCGTGCGCGCGGTGGAACACTCCTGGCCGCGCTGATGGCGTCGGTGCTGGTGCTGGCCGGATGCGGCGACTCGCCGGAGGCGGGCGGCGGCGGGCAGGACGGTGCGGCGCCCGCCGGGTTCCCGGTGACCGTGACCAACTGCGGGGTGACGACCACCTACGACCGTCCGCCGCGGCGGGCGGTGTCGCTGAACCAGCACGCGACCGAGGTGATGCTGGCGCTCGGCCTGGAGAAGTCGATGGCCGGGACCGGCTACCTCGACGACAAGGTGCTGCCGGAGTTCCAGGCCGCCTACGACTCGGTGAAAGTGATCTCCGAGGAGTACCCGTCGTTCGAGACGCTGCTGGCCGCCGAGCCGGACCTGGTGTACGGCGGCTGGGCGAGCGCGTTCGACGAGAAGGAGGGCCGCAGCCGGGAGGCCCTGAAGAAGGCCGGGATCGACACCCACCTCAACAACGAGGAATGCCCCGAGGGGCCGGTGACGATGGCCGCGGTCGAGGAGGAGCTGCGGACCGTGGCCGAGATCTTCGGCGTGCCCGACCGGGCCGAGAAGCGGATCGCCTCGATGCGCACCGTCCTGGAGGGCGTCGAGAAGAAGCTGTCGGGAGTCTCCCCGCTCAAGGTGGCGGTGTACGACAGCGGCGACAAGACCGTCTTCACCGCGGGCGGCGCCGGCATCGGCAACGAGATGATCCGGCTGGCCGGCGGCACCAACCTGTTCTCCGACGTCGCCAAGCCGTACGGGGACGTCTCGTTCGAGCAGTTCGCCGAGCGCGGCCCGGACGTCGTCGTCATCTACGACTACGACTACAACGGCCGGTCCGCCGAGGACAAGAAGAAGTTCCTGCTCGAGCACCCGGCGCTCAAGGACGCCCCCGCGATCGAGGAGGAGCGGTTCGCGGTGCTGCCGCTGTCGTCCACCGTGACGGGCGTGCGGGTCGCGGGAGCGGTGGAGTCGCTCGCCCGGCAGCTGCACCCGGACCGCTTCAGGTGACCGGACTCGCCGAGCCGCGCGTCTCCGGCGACCGGCCCGAGGTCGCCGGGGGCGCGCCGCGCCGGCGGCGGATGCCCTACGCGCTCGTGGTGGTGCTGCTCGCCGCCCTGGTGCTGGTGTCGGCGACCGCCGGGATCGCGGTGGGGTCGGTGCGGCTGCCGCCCGACCAGGTCTGGGGCATCCTGCTGCACCGGCTGCACCCCGCGCTCGCCGCCGCGGACTGGACGCCCGTACGCGAGACGATCGTGATGGACGTCCGGCTGCCGCGGGTCCTGCTGTGCGGGGTGGTGGGCGCGGGCCTGTCGGTGTGCGGCATGGCGCTCCAGGCGATCGTCCGCAACCCGCTCGCCGACCCCATGCTCCTGGGGGTGTCGTCGGGCGCGACCGTCGGGGCCGTCACGGTCGTGGTGCTGCACGTGAGCTGGTTCGGGATGTTCTCCCTCCCGCTGGCGGCGTTCACCGGCGCCCTGCTGGCCCTGGTCATGGTGTTCTTCCTGGCGCGCGCGGGCGGGCGCATGACGACCGTGCGGCTGGTGCTGGCCGGGGTCGCGATGGCCGAGGTGCTGTCGGCGGTGGCCAGTTACCTGATCATCACCTCCGACGACCCGCACGGCGCCGAGGCGGCGATGCGCTGGATGCTCGGCGGCCTGGCCGGCACCACCTGGACCGTGCTGTGGATCCCGGCGGCCGCGGTCCTGACCGGCACCGCGGTCCTGCTGGGCCTGTCCCGCTCGCTCAACCTGCTGCTGGCCGGGGAGGAGGCGGCCGCGGCCCTCGGCCTGGACGTGCACCGGTTCCGCGCGGCGCTTTTCGTCCTCGTCGCGCTGATGATCGGAACGGTGGTGGCGGTCAGCGGTTCCATCGGCTTCGTGGGGCTGATCATGCCGCATGCGGTCCGGTTCCTGGTCGGCGCCGACCACCGCCGCGCGCTTCCCGCGGTCGCGCTGCTGGGCGCCGCCTTCCTGATCATCGCCGATCTGGCCGCCCGCACCCTGATCTCCCCCGAGGAGATCCCGGTCGGCATCCTCACCGCCCTGGTCGGCGGCCCCTTCTTCCTCTACCTCATGCGGCGCAGGGCGGCACGATGACGGGCGGTACCGAAAGGCTCCGGGCCGAGCGGGTGACGGTCGCCGTGAAGGGGCGCCCGCTCGTGGCGGACGTCTCGCTGGAGGCGGTGCCCGGGGAGGTCGTGGGCCTCGTCGGGCCCAACGGCGCGGGCAAGTCCACCCTGCTGCGCACGTTCTACCGGGCGCTGCGCCCGACCTCCGGGCGCGTCCTGCTGGGCGGCGACGACGTGTGGCGGATGCCCGGCAAGCACCTGGCCAGGCGGCTGGCCGCGGTGCTCCAGGACACCGGCGGCGAGTTCGAGCTGAGCGTGTACGACGTCGTCGCCATGGGACGCACCCCGCACAAGCGCGCGTTCCAGGGTGACGACGACGCCGACCGCGACATCATCACCACCGCGCTGGCCGAGCTCGCTGCCGCGCACCTCGCCGACGCGCCGTTCGACCGGCTGTCGGGCGGCGAGAAGCAGCGCGTCCTCATCGCCCGGGCGCTGGCCCAGCGGACCGGGGCCCTGGTGATGGACGAGCCCACGAACCATCTCGACCTGCGCCACCAGCTGGACGCGCTGCGGCTGGTCCGCCGCCTCGGCGTCACCGCCCTCATCGCGCTGCACGACCTCAACCTGGCCGCCGCCTACTGCGACCGTGTCTGCGTCCTGGACGGCGGGCGCCTGGTCGCCGCCGGGACGCCCGCCGAGGTGCTGACACCGGAGCTGCTGGCCGAGGTGTACCGCGTCGACGCCGAGGTCGGCGAGCATCCCCGGACGGGCATGACCCAGATCACCGTCCTCCCGGACGGGGACCGCGCCACCGGGCCCGGAGCGGGAGGGCGGCCGGCGTGACGCCCCTGCGGACCGCTCCTCCCGGCACCGTCGCGGCCGCACTGGCGGAGGCGGCCCCGCTCGGCTCCTTCTTCGCGCTCACCGTGGGCGGCCCCGACACCGGGTGGCGGCCCGTCGGCGACGCCTACGCCGCCGGCGTCCCGGACCTGGTCGACGCCGTCGCCCGCCGCCACGCCGTCGCCGAGATGCGGATCGCCGCCTCGATCGCGCAGCTCGGGCACGCCGCCCGGCTGTGGTCGCCCGTCCTGTTCTGCGCGGTCGCCCACGGCGTCCTGCCGGACCTCGACGGCCTCCAGAAGGCCGAGGACGGCGCCGCTCTCCGGCTCCCGGCTCCGCGCGGCCACCGGCTGCCGCGCGACGGGGACCGGGCGGGGGCGCTGTACCACGCCGTCGTCACGCGGCACCTCGACCGGCTGGCGGCCGGGCTCCGGGTCAAGGTCGCCCCCGGCCTGCTGTACGGCAACGCGGCGTCGGCCCTGGTCGAGGCCGCCCGCGCGATCCTCGCGGCGCGCCCGGACCTGCGCGATGACCTCACCGGTCTCCTCGGCGAGCTGCTGCGCACCGGCCGGCTCGATCGCACCGGGCGGGTGGTCTCGCCCGAGCCGGCGTTCCGGCGGCGGAGCTGCTGCCTGTACCACCGCGCCCCCGCCGGGCGGAAGTGCGGGGACTGCTCGCTGGCGAGACCGGACGAGCGTCCCGCGGACCGGCGATGACCGCAGCCGGCGACCCGCCGGACGCGTCCGCGCGGCGCGTCGGCATGCGGCCGGTGTGGCGGCTGGCCTGCCCGCTGATGATCGCGGGACTCACCCAGATCAGCGTCAACCTGGTCGACACCGTCATGCTCGCGCGGTGGTCGACGACCGCGCTGGGCGCCTTCGCGCTCGCGGCGCCGGTGTACCTGGTCGCGCTGGTCGTCGTGCGCGGCCTGGCCACCGCCGTCCAGGTGGAGGTCGCCCGGCACCACGGCGCGGGCCGGACGGCCCGGGTCGCGCGGACCGTGCGGACCGGGACCGCCATGTCCGCGCTGGCCGGGGTGGCCGTCGGGGCGGTCCTGTACCTCGCCGCCGCACCGGTGCTGCGCGCCCTCGGGGCGGCGGAGGATCCGGCCGGAGCGGGAGCGGACTACCTGCGGGTGCTGGCGTTCGCCGTACCGGCGGCCGCCGTCTCGTTCACCCTCCAGGCGGCGTGCGCGGGCATCGGCGCGACCCGGGTGTCGATGTACACGGCCCTGCTGGTGAACGCGGTGAACCTCCCGCTCGGCCTGCTGCTGATCTTCGGTGCGGGGCTCGGCGTGACCGGAGCCGCCGCCGCGACCCTCGCCGCCACCGTCGCGGGCGCCGCCTACACGGCCGTGTACGCCAGGACCAGGCTGCCCGCCCGGACGGACGGGACGGACGGGACGGCGGGTCCGCGCCCCACCCGGACGCTGTGGCGGATCGGGTGGCCGGAGATGTGCGCGATGGGCATCGGCTACCTCAACGAGGCGCTGCTGGCGGGTTTCGCCGCCCGGATGGGGACCGGCGACCTGGCCGCCTTCCGCATCGTGGACAACCTCACGCTCGTGCTGTTCACCGTCCTGACCAGCGCGGCCACCGCCGTCACCGTCCTGGCCGGGCAGGCGCTGGGCGCCGGCGACGCCGAGCGCGCGGACGCCTGGCGGCGTGCCGGGCTGCGGCTGCTCGCCGTCCTGCTGCTGGTCCCGTCGGCCGCCGTGCTCGCCGCCGGCCGTCCGCTGGTGTCACTGGTCACCGACGACGCGGCCGTCGCCGGGCTCGCCTGGGCGGCGCTGCCCGCGGCGGCGCTGAGCATGGTGCCGCTGCTGCCCGCGATGGCGTACGGCGCGGCGCTGCGCGCCGCCGGAGACACCCGCTCGGTGATGATCGCGTCCGTCGCCGCCGACTACACGGCGCTCATCCCGCTCGCCTGGCTCCTCGGCGTGCATCTCGGACACGGCCTGCCCGGCCTGTACGTCGCCTGGTCCGCCTTCGGCGCCGTCTACTCCGCGCTGCTCTACCGCCGCCACCGGCGGGGGCTCGGCTCTCCCGCGCGGGCGCCCGCGCTCCCGGCGGAGGACGGCCGATGACGGGCAGCGCACCGTCCTCCCGGCGCTCAGGCGCGGGCCGCGGGCCGGTACAGTGCGATGTCCGGCTGCGGTAACAGTAACCGTAACCATTGTCGAGTTGCGGTGGCCGCGCCTCGACGCGATCGGCCCGCGACGACCACAGGAGCGACGGCACATGACGACGGCACCGCCCGGAAGCGGCCCCGGCACGAGCGAGCCCGCACGGTCCGTACTGCGCGACGTCGCGTTCCTCCGCCTCTGGTCGGGCAACACGGCATCGGGCCTGGCCACGTGGGCGCTGCCGTTCGTGCTCGGACTCGCGGTGCTGGAAGGCTCGCTCTCCGCCACCGCCCTGGGCGTCGTGCTGGCCGCCCGGACGATCGGGTTCCTGGCGGCGGTCCCGGTCAGCGGCGTGCTCGCCGACCGGCGCTCGCGGCGGGAGATGGTGCTGTGGGCCGGGCTCACCGCCGCGGTCGCGACACCCGTGATCGCGTTCGGGCTGGGCCGCTCGGTGCCGCTGATGGCGATCGCCGCGGCTCTCTCCGGGGCCGGGCAGGGCGCCTGCCGCCCGGCGTTCCAGGCGCTGACCGCGGAGGTCGTCGACGCCGCGCGGCGCCAGCACGCCAACGCCGCGATGACGCTGGCCGTCCGGGTGACGACGCTCGTCGCCCCGGCGGCGACCGCCATGCTGGCCGTCCTGCTCGACGCGCGCGGACTGCTGCTCGTGATCGGCGCGCTCTGGCTCGTGGCCGCGCTCGCGCCCCCGGCCGGGCGGCCGCCCGGCGCGGCCGTCCGGGGACGGGCCGGGTTCGCCGCCGAGTTCGCCGAGGGGATCGCCGAGGCGCGCCGCCACCCGTGGTTCCTGGCGGGGCTGGGCGCGCTGACGGCCGTCATCGCCACCGGCTACTCGGCGACCGGGGTGGCCCTCCCGCTGATCAGCCGCGACCGGTTCGGCAGCGAGGCGGTGCTGGCCGGCGCCGCGACCGCCTACATCGTCGGCGCGCTCGTCGGCGCCCTGATCATCGCCCGGTGGCGGCCCCGCGCACAGGGATGGCACGCGCTGGCCGGGCTCGGCCTGTACGGCGTCGCACCGCTCGCCCTCCTGCTGCCGGTCGACCCGTGGGTGATCATCGCCGCGTACGTCGTCACCGGCATCGGGATCGAACTGTTCAACGTGCCCTGGTTCACCGCCACCCAGCGCGAGGTCGCCCCCGACAAGCTCGCCCGCGTCTCGTCCCTGGACTTCCTGCTCTCCTACGGGCTCGCACCGCTCGGCCTCGTCCTGATCGCCCCCGCCATGGAGGCCTTCGGCCCCGAACCCGTGCTCGGCGCCTGTGCGGCCGTCTGCTTCCTCGCCCCCGCCCTGGCCGCCCTCGTTCCCGGTACCCGCCGCTTCTCGAACCGTTAGGACCCCATGCTCACCACCACGGCCGGCTTCGGCGTCGTTCCCGCCCGGCTGCCCTCCGACCGCCCCCGCGAGGCCCGCGAGCTGCTCGCGCGCGACGGCGCCGTGATCCTCACCGGGCTCGGCACCGACCCCGGCGACCTCGCCGTCGCCGCCGCGCTCGTCCTCGGCGAGCGGCTGCGCCGGATCTTCCCCCACCGGCTGCGGCGCAGCCCGGAGGGCGGCACCGTCCACCTGCACGCCGACAGCTTCGACATCGTCGGCGACACCGGCGGCGGCCCCGAACGGCGGCGCGACCCCGACGAGGACCACGTCCTGATCCAGTCCGTGACGCGGGCCGCCTCGGGCGGCGAGACGTTCGTCGCCGACGCCTACCGCTTCGCCGACGACTGCGCCGAGCGCGACCCCGAGCTGTGGGAGTTCCTGACCGGCGCCGACGTCGACCTCTACGGTGCCTGGCCGGGGATCCGGGGGCTGCCCGCCACGCCCCGCGTCGCCCGCCACATCGAGTACACGCGCACCGGCCGCCGCATCGTCCGGTGCAACGACGGGGCGGTCCCGCTGCACCGCGACCCCGACGAGGACCGCGTCCGGGCCATGCTCGACCGCTTCCGGGAGCGCGTGCGCGAACTGGAGCCGTCCCTCCCCCGCGTCATGCTGGACGAGGGCGAGTGCCTCGTCCTCGACAACTACCGCTGCTGGCACGGCCGCGACCCCCATGAGGGAGAGCGCGCCGTGCAGATCCTCACCGTGCTCACGGCGGACGCCCGCTGAAGCGGGCCCGGTTCGGCGAGGCAAGGAAAAACGTCACTTACCGGGCCGGACTTTTCCGTCCGGCCCTTTCATCCGACCCTGCACAATTCAACATGCGAGTGGTACACTCGGCCCGTTTGCACCAAAACTGGATAATTGCCACCCGTGGCAGGGGGAAGCCGGTCGAAATCCGGCACTGTCGCGCAACCGTGGGTCATCGCGAGATGACGAGTCGGGTCTACCTCCCGGGTGGTGCTGTCGGACCACTGTCGCGTCAACAGGGGTGCACGTTCTCGGCGCTGGACCGCCCGGAACTTCCCCCTCCGCGTCGCGGGAGGGGAAAAACGTGGAGCACACCCAGCGCGGGCATCGCGGCCGCGCCGCGATCCTGCTGTCGGCCCTCCTCGGCGTCGGCCTGCTGGTCTCGCCACCGGCCGAGGCGGCCGCAGGCGACCGGGCCGCCGCCCGTTCCAACTCCGATTGGCTGGCCGCGCAGCTGGCAGAGGACGGAACGCTGCGCAACCCCCTCGGCGGAACCCTGCCCGACTACGGGCTGATGGTCGACGTCCTGTTCGCGATGCACGCATCGGGCGACGGCGATCTCGCCGCCCCGATCGTCGAGTACATCGACGACGGCGGGCGGACCGACGAGTACTTCACCTGGGAAGGTCTCGTCCCGGACCAGGGCTACGACGCCATCGTCGTCGGCGGCGCGGCCGCGAAGCTGCTGGTCGCGGCCCAGGCCTCCGGACGCGACCCGCGCGACTTCGGCGGTCACGACATGGTGGCCGAGACGAAGGCCGCGATCATGACGTCCGGTCCGGACAAGGGGCGCGTCAGCGACTACTCCAAGGACCCGGCGCTCGCCGACTACGTCAGCAACAACGCCAACGTGTTCGGGCAGTCCCTCGCCGTCATCGGCCTCGCGGGCGCCGGCGAGAACGACCGCCCGGCCATCGACCGGCTGGTGTCCCAGCAGTGTTCCGAGGGCTACTTCCGCATCTTCTTCGGTCACGTCCCCACCGACGAGACGGGCGACCACGTCACCGAGAACGGCCGGAAGCTCTCGACCTGCGACGAGGGCAAGGAGTTCGACCAGTCCGCGCCCGACGGCGACGCGACCGGCCTCGCGCTGTCGGCGATGCTCGCGGCCAGGAGGGCGGGGGCGACCGGCCTCGACGGCCCGATCGACCGGACGGTCGCCTGGCTGCGGGCGAACCAGAAGCCCGGCGGCGGCTGGGGCGGCGGCGTCAGCACCGAGGCGCCCAACACCAACAGCACGGGCCTCATCGTCCAGGCGCTCGCCGACGCGGGCGGGGCGGCCGACGCCGTGGCGAAGGGCACCGCCTACCTCCGGTCCGCCCAGGTGACCGCGGCGGCCGACGGGGACGGCGTCCTGTCCGGGCACGTGGGCGCGATCGCCTACGACCCCGAGTCGTACCGGGCGGCGCGCACGGACGGGCTGAGCGGGATCGACACATGGATCCGGGCGAGCGCGCAGGCATCGCTCGGGCTCTCCGGCGTCGGCTTCTACGACCTGACGCAAGGCGGCGCGCCCCCCGGTGGCGGCGACGGGGACGGAGACCCACCTGGCGACGGAGACCCTACCGGTGACGGTGACGGGGACGGGGACGGGGACGGAGACGGAGACCCGCCCGGCGACGGGGACGGGAACGACACCGGCGACGATGACGGGAACGACCCCGGAAACGGCGACACCGGCTCGAAGGACGACCGGTCCGGGGACGGTGTCGGCGACGAAGACGGGGGCGGGAACACCGACCGGAACTCGGACGGTTCCGGCGGCGGCGACGATCGCCGGGGACCGCCGCCCGGCTCGTCCGGCGGGACGGTCGTGACCCCCGCCACGGTGCGGAACCCGGACGTCGCCGCCGCGCCGAGCGCCCGGCTCGCCGCGTATCTGGCGAGCACGCTCGTGGACGGCGACCACGTCGAGGTCACCGAGAACGGCAGCACGTACGTCGACTACGACGCCACGGCGGACCTGGTCATCGCGCTGCGCACCCTCGGCGGGCAGCCGCGGGCCGTGGCGCGGGCGTCGCGCTTCCTGCTCCGTCCGGACTCGGTGCGCGCCTACGCCCACGGCGCCCCGTACGAGACCGGGTCGGCGGCCTACGCCGCGCCGCTGGCCAAGCTGCGGATCGTCGCCGGGTTCATGCGGGGCGAGGACGGCGCGCCGACCGATCTCGAGCGGACGATCGGCGGGCTCCGCGACGGGCTGGCCGCGCTGCGCACCCCCGACGGCGGGTTCGCCGACACCGGTTCCTACGCCGATCCCGACACCTCCGTCGAGCGGCACGCGTGGGCGATCCTGGGAACGCTGGCCGGATCCTCCGCAGATGCGGCGGCCCCGCTGCGCGTCCTCATCGGGGCGCAGTGCGCGGACGGCACCTTCCCCGCGAAGCTGGACGCGAAGGAGTGCGAGACCGGAGACCTCGGGGCGACCGCCCTGGCGGTCGCGGCGCTGAACGGGGAGGCACGGCCCGCGGGGACCGGCGCACCGGGGCTCGCCGTCGCACCGGCCGCCGCACCGCTCCTGAACGGGCCGCACACGCTGACGGCCGCCGCGTCCACTCTCCGGAGCGAGCCCCCGGGCCGGACGGCCGCGCTGCAGGCCGCCGCCGGCGCCCTCACCGCCGCGTCCGCGAACGGCGGCGTGGTGCGCGACGCCGCGGGCCGCGTCGACCCGGTGCTCAGCGCGCGCGTCGCGAGCGGCAGGCAGGCCGCCGGTCTGGACGTCCGCGAGACGTCCCGGGCCCTGGGCGCCCTGCTGCGCCCGGACGGCGGGTTCGCCGGGCGAGCGGGCGGCGGCAGCCATCCGCCGACCAGCGTCGCCGCCGCCCCCGGCGTCGCGGGTCGCGCGTGGACGAGCGCACCGAACTCCCCGGTGACGACCGCGCCGCGCCTGCCCGCCGTCGGCGCGGGCACCGCGCCGCAGGCCAGGATCGCCGGTGCCCCCGGCGAGGGCCTCCCCGCGGGCCCGGTCGCCGGCGGCATCGCGAGCGCGGCCGCCGCCCTGGCCGCCGTGCTCGCCATCGGACGACGTCACACCGCCATCCGCAGGACGAGACCCAGAGGGGTTGCCCGATGAAACGAACCGTCACCGTGCTGTCCGGACTGACCGTGTCGGCCGCGCTCGCCGTCGCCGCTCCGGCGGCGTCCGCCGAAACGGCGGCCTCGGCCCAGGCCTACGACGGGATCTGCACCGGCCCGGACGCGCTGACCGGGACCACCGTCGTCATCGACTTCCAGGAACTCGACGGCAACGGCGGGACCCCCGCCCCGACGATCACCCGGTGCTCGCCGGACCCGACCCCCGCCACCCCGCGAGACGGCATCGAGACGCTGCAGGACGCCGGGATCCCGGTGACGGGCGTCGTCCGGTGGGGCCTGGGCTTCGTCTGCCGGCTGGAGAACCGCCCGTCGGCGACCGAGACCATCCCGACCGACTCCGATCCGACGTACCAGGAGGCGTGCGTGAACACGCCGCCGGCGCAGGCGTACTGGTCGTACTGGCACGCCGACGGCTCCGGGACGACGTGGACGTACAGCAACTGGGGCGCGCAGAACCGCGACGTGATCCCCGGCGGATTCGAGGGCTGGTCGTTCTCCCTGAACAACGGCCCGACGACCAACCCGTGGCCCGAGGTGACACCGCGCAACCCGGCGGTCGACCCATGATCGACCGCACCCGGCGCGGCCGGACGGCGGGGCGGCGCGGCCGCGCCGTCCGGCTGTCGGCGCTGACCGGGGCGGTCCTGCTGGCCGCCCCGGTCGGGGGCGTCCTGCCCGCGGCGTCGGCGATCGATCACGGCAAGGGACGTCCGGGCTTCTGCGAGACGGGCGAGGGCGTCACGGTCGTCGTCGACTTCCAGCAGCTCGGCGGCACGACGATCGTCCGCTGCGACCCGCGGCGGACGCGGGGCACCGGGCTGGACGCGCTCAAGGGCGCGGGCTTCCAGATCGCGGGCGTCCAGCGGTGGGGCGAGGGGTTCATCTGCCGTATCGAGAACCGGCCGTCGGCGACCGAGACCGTCCCGATCAAGGGCGACGAGGACTACCGGGAGCACTGCGTCGACACGCCGCCCGCGGCCGGGTACTGGTCGTACTGGCACGCGGGCAACAACTGCGCGTGGGAGTACAGCCAGTGGGGCGTGAAGAACCGCGACTTCATCCCGGGCGGTTTCGAGGGCTGGTCGTTCTCGCTCAACGCGACCGCCGACACCAACCCGCGGCCGCGCATCGCCGCCGTCCGTCCGGGCACGTCCGGGCAGCCGTGCGTCGCGCCCGACGAGCCCGCCCCGACCACCGACGACCCGAACGAGCGGCAGCCCGGATCCGGCGGCCAGAACGCGGGCGGGGGCGGCGGCTCCGGCGGCTCCGGCGGCGGTGACGGCGGCTCGGGCGGCTCGGGGAACGCGGACGGCGGCGGCTCGGCGGACGGCGGCGGCGCCGGGACGGGTTCCGGCACGGGGACACCCGGACCGGGAGGCGGTGACGGTTCGCTCCCGCCGCCCAGGCCCCGCGCTCTCGCGTCGACCCGCTCCACCGCGGCCGACCCCTCGGACAACGTCGCGTTCACCGGCGGCGAGAACGCCCGGGACGTCAACGACGTCATCAAGGAGCAGTCGGGGGCGAGCGACTACGCGCCGTGGGTCGCCGGGACCGCCGTCGTCCTGCTGGCGGCGGCGACCTGGCTGACGGCCCGGCGCCGCAGGCGGGCCCGGGAGACGTGATGGGGCGCGGTGCCCTCGCCGCGTACTTCCTGCCCCGCGACCTGCATCCGGGCGCGTGGTGGCTGTGGACGCTGGGACTGGCGGCCGCGGCGAGCCGGACGACGAACCCGTGGCTGCTGCTGACGATCGTGGCGGTCGTCTGCCACGTCGTGGTGTCCCGCCGGACGGACGCGCCGTGGGCGATGGCGTTCCGGATCTACCTCGGCCTCGGTGCGTTCATCGTCCTCTTCCGGGTCTTCTTCCGGTTGGTGTTCGGCGGGGCGGAGGGCACGACGATCGTGCTGCGGATGCCGGAGGTCCCGCTGCCCGCGTGGGCGGCGGGGATCCGGCTGTTCGGCGACGTGTCGGCCGAGTCGCTGCTGGGCGGGTTCTACGACGGGCTGCGGCTGGCGACGATGGTGATCTGCTTGGGCGCGGGCAACGCGCTCGCCAACCCCAAGCGGCTGCTCAAGGCGATGCCTCCGGCGCTGTACGAGATCGGCACCGCCGTGATCGTCGCGCTGTCGGTGTTCCCGCAGCTCGCCGAGAGCGTGCTGCGGGTCCGGCGGGCGCGCGCCCTGCGCGGCGGCGGGCACGGGCACGGGCGGCGCCGCGGACGGCGGCGGGGGCGGTTCCGGGCGCTGCGCACCATCGTCATCCCCGTGCTGGAGGACGCGCTCGACCGTTCGCTGCTGCTCGCCGCGTCGATGGACGCCCGCGGCTACGGCCGGGCCGGGACCGCCGCGCCGCGCGCCCGGCTGTGGACCGGCCTGCTCATGATCGCCGGGCTGCTCGGCGTGTGCGTCGGCGTCTACGCGACCCTCGACGGCACGACGCCGCGCTTCCTCGCGGCGCCCATGCTGCTGGGCGGCCTCGTGGTGGCGCTGGCCGGGTTCCGGCTCGCCGGGCGCCGGGTCCACCGCACCCGGTACCGGCCGGACCGGTGGCGCGCGGCGGAGCTCGTCACCGTCGCGAGCGGCGCCGCCGTCGCGGTCACCCTGTTCGTCACCTCCGGCGTCGATCCGACGAACCTGAACCCGTCGCTGACCGACCTGTCGTGGCCGATGCTGTCGTGGGCGCCGTTGTGCGGGGTGCTCGCCGGCGCCCTGCCCGCCTTCCTGACCCCGCAGCCCGAGCCCCCGCATCCCACCGCCGTGCGCGCCGACACGGCGCACCGCACCACCGAGAAGGCAACCGCATGATCGACTTCGACCGCGTCGGCTTCTGGTACCACGGCCGCGCGGAGCCGGTGCTGGCCGGCGTGTCCCTGTCCATCGGCGAGGGGGAGCTCGTGCTGTTCGCCGGGCGGACCGGCGCCGGCAAGTCCACGCTGCTCGGCACCGTCAGCGGGCTCGTCCCGCACTTCACCGGCGGCCACCTCGAGGGGACCGTCGCGGTGGACGGCGTCACGACCCGCTCCCGCCCGCCGCGCGAGTTCGCGCACCTCGTCGGGACGGTCGGCCAGGACCCGCTCGCCGGGTTCGTCACCGACACCGTCGAGGAGGAGCTCGCCTACGGGATGGAGCAGCTCGGCACGGCCCCGCAGGTGATGCGCCGCCGTGTCGAGGAGACGCTCGACCTCCTCGGGATCGCGGAGCTGCGGCGCCGCGCGCTGCGCGGGCTGTCCGGCGGGCAGCAGCAGCGCGTGGCGATCGGCTCGGTGCTCACCATGCACCCGCGCGTCCTGGTGCTGGACGAACCGACCTCGGCGCTCGACCCGACCGCCGCCGAGGACGTCCTCGCCACCCTGGCCCGCCTCGTGCAGGACCTCGGGACGACGGTGCTGATGGCCGAGCACCGGATGGAGCGGGTGGTCCCCTTCGCCGACCGGATGGTCTACCTGCCGGGCGACGGGACCGTGCTCGACGGCACGCCGCCGGAGGTGCTGCGGGACGCGCCCATCGGCCCGCCCATCGTCGCGCTCGGCCGGCTGGCGGGCTGGGACCCGCTGCCGATGACGGTCCGCGACGCCCGGCGGCGGGCCGGGCCGCTGCGCGACCGCCTGCGCGGGGTCCCGGCTCCGGCCGCCCCGGCCGGGGGCGGCGCGCCGCTGCTCACCGCGACGGGGGTCGTCGTCCGGTACGGGGCCGCGGTCGCGGTCCGGGGCGTCGATCTCGACCTGCACGGCGGCACCGTGCTGGCGATGATGGGCCGCAACGGGTCGGGCAAGTCGTCCCTGCTGTGGGCGATGCAGGGCTCCGGACCGCGCCAGGGCGGCACGGTGCTGGCCGCGGGCGCCGACACCAAGCGCATGTCGCGCGCCGAGGCCCGCGCGGTCGTGGGGCTGGTGCCGCAGACCGCGAGCGACCTGCTCTACCTGGAGACGGTCGCGGACGAGTGCGCGGCCGCGGACGGCGAGTCCGGCGCCGAGCCCGGATCGTGCCGGGACCTGCTCGACCGGCTCGCGCCCGGCATCCCGGCGGACGAGCATCCGCGCGACCTGTCGGAGGGGCAGCGGCTCGCGCTGGTGCTCGCCGTGCAGCTGACGGCCGCGCCGCGCGTCATGCTGCTGGACGAGCCCACCCGCGGGCTCGACTACGACGCGAAGGCCGCGCTGGCGCGGATGATCGCGTCCCTGACCGCCGAGGGCCGCGCGGTCGTCGTCGCGACCCACGACGTCGAGTTCGTGGCGGCCGTCGCCGACCGGGTCGTCGTGATGGCCGAGGGCGAGATCGTCTCGGACGGCCCCACCGCCGAGGTGCTGGGCGGATCGCCCGCGTTCGCGCCGCAGGTCGCCAAGATCCTCGGCGACGGACTGCTGACCGTCGACGACGTCCGCGCGGCCCTGGCCGGGGAGGCGGTCCGTTGAGCACCCCCACGGACGTCCCCGCCGACCGTCCGGGGCGCCGGACGGGCGGGGCGCGGCCGTCCGGACCGGACCGGCGAAACGGCGCCGGGCGGGCCGCCGCCGTGCGGATCGGGCGCCGCTCCGCCGTCGTGCTGTCCCTCGCCTCGGCCGCCGGACTCATGATGTTCGCCTGGCCGCTGCTCGTCCGCGTGGAACCGCAGAGCATGCAGCACGGCCCGGACGCGCCGTTCATGTTCATCGGCATCCTGCCGATCCTCATCGTCATCGTGCTCGCGGAACTGTCCGAGGGCGGCATGGACTCCAAGGCGCTGGCGATGCTCGGGGTGCTGTCGGCCGTCAACGCGGGGCTCCGGCCGCTCGGCGCGGGCACCGCCGGCATCGAGACCGTCTTCTTCATGCTCGTCCTCGCCGGACGCGTGTTCGGCGCCGGGTTCGGGTTCGTCCTCGGCTGCACCTCGCTGTTCGCGTCCGCGCTGCTGACCGCCGGGGTCGGCCCCTGGCTGCCGTTCCAGATGATGTGCTCGGCCTGGATCGGGATGGGCGCGGGCCTGCTGCCGCGCCGCGTCACCGGCAAGGCCGAGATCGCCATGCTCGTCGCTTACGGCATCGCCGTCGCCTACGCCTTCGGGTTCCTGATGAACCTGTGGTTCTGGCCGTTCATCACCGGCGCCGAAGTGCCCTACCACGACGGCCACATCTCCTACGTCCCCGGCGACCCGGTCCTGGAGAACCTGCACCGCTTCACCGTCTTCACCCTGCTGACGTCCACGGCCGGATGGGACACCGGGCGGGCCGTCACCAACACGGTCGCGATCCTCGTGCTCGGCCCGGCCGTCCTGGCGACGCTGCGCCGCGCGGCCCGCAAGGCGTCGTTCGGCACCCTGCCGACCTTCTCGTCCCCGCCGCGGTAGCCGGATCCGGGGGACGAAACGGCAGGTCGGCGCTGCGATTGCGAAGTTCCGCCAATTTCCGGGCAGCGTTTGCGAAGTTTGCGAACCCGGCATTGGCAGACCGTGGGTAGGCTGGCCGGCATGGGCAAGATCTTCGTCGGGCCGCGGCTGCGCCACCTGCGCGCCGACCGGCGCATCAGCCAGGTGGGCCTGGCCGAGATGCTGGAGATCTCACCGAGCTACCTGAACCAGATCGAGCACAACCAGCGCCCCCTCACCGCGCCCGTGCTGCTGCGCCTGACCGAGCTGTTCGGCCTCGACCCGGAGTTCTTCTCCCCCGAGGACGGCACGCGCCTCATCGCCGACCTGCGCGAGGCCCTCCCCGGCGCCCCGCCCGCGGAGATCGCCGACCTGGCCGCCTCGTTCCCGGGGACGGCGCACGCGGTCGTCGATCTGCACCGCCGCCAGCAGCGGGCCGCCGAGCACGCCTCCGTCCTGGCCGGCGCCCACCAGAGCGCTCCCGCCCCCTACGAGCTGGTACGCGACTTCTTCTACGACCGGCACAACTACATCCATGAACTCGACCGGGCGGCCGAGACCGTCAGCGACGGCCACGACCCGGCGACCGCCGCCCTGGACCGGCTCGGCTCCCACGGGGTGCGGGTGACCACCTCCGACGGGGCCCGCCGGCACTACGACCCGGGCACCCGGACCCTGTCGGTCTCCCCCGACCTCACCGGCGCCCAGCGCACCTTCCAGCTCGCCACCCAGATCGCCCTCCTCGAACACGGCGACCTGCTCACCGAGCTGGTCGGCACCGCGCCCTTCGCCGACGAGCAAGCCCGCGCGCTCACCCGGATCGGCCTGGCCAACTACTTCGCCGGCGCGTTCCTGCTGCCCTACCGCACCTTCCGGGACGCCGCCGAGGAGGCCCGCTACGACCTGGACGCCCTGACCGCCCGCTTCGCCGTCGGCTTCGAGACCGTCTGCCACCGGCTCAGCAGCCTGCAGCGCCCCCGCCTGCGGGGCGTCCCCTTCTCCTTCGTGCGCGTCGACCGGGCCGGCAACATCTCCAAACGCCAGTCCGCCACCGGGTTCCACTTCTCCCGCGCGGGCGGCTCGTGCCCCCTCTGGGCCGTCTACGAGGCGTTCTCCACGCTCGGCGACCTGCGCACCCAGGTCGCCGAGATGCCCGACGGGCGCCGCTACTTCTGGGTCGCCCGGACCGTCCGGCAGCGCTCCCACCGGTACGGGACGCCCGACCGGCTCTTCTCGATCGGGCTGGGGTGCGAGCTCCGCCACGCCCATCGGCTCGCGTACGCCGACGGCCTCGACCTCGTCCGTCCCACCACCACCCCCATCGGCCTGGGCTGCAAGGTCTGCGAGCGGACCGACTGCGCGCAGCGGGCCTTCCCGCCCACCGGCGGCGACCTGTACGTCGACCCGCACCGCAGCGGCCGCATCCCCTACGCGCCGAGCTGACCGAGGGATCCCACCGAGGGACCCGGCCGAGGGGGCGGCCGCGATCAGGACCGCAGGTCGTCGGCGGGCTCGAGGTCGCTCTCGGGGACGAGCTTCCGGTCCTCCAGGGCCGCGCGGAGGTTCTCGGCCGCGTCGACGTTGAACGGGCCGCTCACCCAGGCGTCCACGTGGAGGCTGAGGAAGCGCCCCTCCTCGACGGCGGGCAGGTCCTTCGTCGCCGGGTTGGTGCGCAGGACCTCGATCTTCTGCTCGATCGTCTGGCCCGGGTAGTCGGAGAAGGCGATGAAGTCGGGCCGGGCGGAGACGAGCCGCTCCCAGGAGACGCTCGTCCAGGACGTCTTCAGGTCGGCGAGGGCGTTGCGGCCGCCCGCCGCGGTGATGACCCGGTCGACCGGGCCCTGCGAGCCGCTCGTGTAGACGTTCTTGTCACCGCGGTCGAAGAGGAAGACCTTCGGGGGCGCGGCGGCCCGGGGCGCGCCCCCGAGGGCGGCCGGCCGCTTCTTGAGGCCGGCGATCCGGGGATCGACCGGCGCCCGCTCGATCCGGCGGACGGCCTAGGGCTTGCGGCCCACGCCGCCGGTCATGAACCGCACATCGACCGTGCCGGCGTCGAGCACCGGCTCGTCCGGCCGCCACAGCGGCAGCGGCACCAGTCCCGGGGAGAGGATCTCCAGTCCCTCGAAGAACGCGGCCAGTTCCGCGGGCGTCCGCACCCGTCCCGTTCCGAGCTGCTCGAGAAGCTGCTTCTCCAGTGCCACCGATTCGGGGGCGTCCCCGAGGCGGGTGAAGTTGGTGATGAAGAAGAAGGATCCGCTCGGAACGGCCCGGCGCAGCGTTTCCACGATCTCCCCGGGCCGCTCGTCGTCGGCCAGATGGTGCAGGATGCCGCAGAGCAGCACGCACACCGGCGCGGAGAAGTCGAGAAGGCGCCGCACCTCCCGGTGCTCCAGCACGCTCCGCGGGTCGCGGAGGTCCGCCGTCACCACCGTCGTGTTCGGGTTGTCGGCCAGGATCGCCCGGCCGTGCGCCAGCACGATCGGGTCGATGTCCACGTAGACGACCCGCGCCGACGGGTCGATCTCGTGCGCGACCTCGTGCGTGTTCCGTGCCGTCGGCAGCCCGGATCCAAGGTCGAGGAACTGCGTGACGCCCTCCTCGGCAACGAGGTACCGCACCACCCGATGCAGGATCGCGCGATTGTGCAGGGCGATGTCCCGCAATTCCGGCATGATCTTCAGGCTGGCCTCGGCCACCGCACGGTCGACGGCGAAGTTGTCCTTGCCGTTCAGCATGACGTCGTACACGCGGGCGGCGGTCGGGACGTCGGTGGGGACGTCGACGGGAACGTCCAGGGGCACCTCGGCCATACATGCCTCATTCAGTTGAAGGGGAACATCCCCGGCATCGTAGCCCGCCCGCTCCCGGGATCGGACGCGAATCCGCCGCCTCGAATGTCCGGTGCGAAAGGCCGGCGAACACAAAAGCACCATTAACGTTCATACGAGGCAAACTCAATGACTCGAGGCCGGTGATCACGGTACCGGAGTCCTCCGGCCGCACGCCGCCGGCACCGCCTTCCGGCCGCGGTGCCCGCTCTGGTGAACCGGCGCCCGCGACGGACCTTGTAAAGGTACTACCTTTGCGGCAAGGTGTGCGTTACGCGCCCCGGACCGGCCGGGCGGAGAGCATCGGAGTCGCCGTGGAAGCGATCGAACCCCAGTTCGGCACCCTCACTCTGTTGCTGATAGCGGCCGGTGCCGTGGCGGTGCTGCTGTTCCTGATCATGAAGGTGAAGCTGCACGCGTTCGTCTCCCTGGTCCTGGTGAGCGTGCTGACGGCGATCGCCGTCGGGTTCGAGCCCGGCGACATCCCCGACGTGCTGATGTACGGGTTCGCCGACACGATCGGCTCGGTGGCCCTGCTCGTCGCGTTCGGCGTCATGCTCGGCCGGCTGCTGGAGGTGACCGGCGGCGCGCAGACGCTCGCGGACACGCTCATCGGCCGCTTCGGCGAGAAACGGGCCCCGCTGGCGCTGGGCGTAGCGTCCCTGCTCTTCGGGTTCCCGATCTTCTTCGACGCCGGGCTCGTCATCTTCGTTCCGATCATCCTCACCGTGGCGCGGCGCTTCGGCGGTTCCTTGCTCTCCTACGCGCTGCCCGCGGCGGGCGCGTTCGCCGCGATGCACGCGCTCGTCCCGCCCCACCCCGGTCCCGTCGCGGCGGCGAACCTGATCGGCGCGAACGTCGGGCTCACCCTGCTCGTCGGCATCCCGATCGCGGTGGTGGCCTGGTACGTCGGAGTCCTGCTGGTCTCCCGCTTCCTCGCCGCGAGGGTCACCGTGTCACTGCCGGACGTGGTCTTCGGCGAGGTGCGGGACGGCCAGAAGTCCGACGAGCCCGACTGGCGGGGGCCGTCCTTCGGCACGGTCCTGATGCTGCTGCTCGTCCCGCTGGTGCTGATCTCCTTCAACACGGTGCTCACGACGCTGGTCGACACCGGCGTGCTCGCGGAGGATCAGGCCTGGGTCGGCTACCTGAGCCTGATCGGGCACACTCCGGTGGCCCTGATGATCACGGTCGTCCTCGCGATCCTGGTGCTCGGCCGGCCCAACGCGTCGATGGCCACCGTCAGCAGGATCGTCGACCAGGCGCTCGGTCCGGTCTGCGCCATCATCCTGATCACCGGCGCCGGCGGCATGTTCGGCGGGGTGCTGGAGCTGAGCGGGATCGGCGACGCGCTGAGCGGGAGCCTGTCCGACCTCGGCATCTCCCTGATCCTGCAGGCCTTCATCATCGCGACCCTGCTGCGCGTCGCGCAGGGCTCCGCCACCGTCGCGCTGACCACGACCGGCGGGCTGATCGCGGGGGCGGTGGCCGACGCCGACCTGGGCGACTTCAAGCTGACCCTTCTCGTGGTCGCCATCGCGGCGGGCGCCACCGTGCTCTCGCACGTGAACGACTCGGGCTTCTGGCTGGTGAGCCGGCTGTTCGGGATGGACGAGAAGACCACGCTGAAGACCTGGACCGTCGTGGAGACCACGCTCGGGCTGTCGGTGTTCGCGATCGCCTCGCTCCTGTGGCTGGTCACCTGAGCCCGGTCAGGGGGCCGGGACGCCGTTCCCGCCGAGCCGCCCCATCTCGTTGACGACCTCGACGCAGATCGCGGTCATCGCCGCCCTGGCGACCTCGGACTCGCGGCCCGCGACCGCCTCGGCCACCACGAGATGGAGGCGGCGCGCCTCGGCCTTGGGCCGCGTCGGCATCAGCCGGTGGAACGTGCGCCCGCGCAGCACCTCCTCCACGACGTGGGCGAGGCCGACGAACATCACGTTCCCGGAGGCCTCGAGCAGCAGCCGGTGGAAGGCGATGTCGTGCTCGAGGAACGCGGTCAGGTCACCGGCCGCGCCCGTCTCCTCCATCGCCGCCCCGAGCTCGACGATCCGCCGCCGCTGCCGATCGTCCGCCGCCAGGGCGGCGAGCGCGGCGGCGGGCGGTTCGATCGCGGTGCGCAGCTGCGAGAGCTGCCGCAGGTGCGCGCCCCGCTCCGGCCCGTCCAGCCGCCACCTGATCACGGCGCGGTCGTAGGAGTCCCACTCGTCCGCAGGCAGGACCGTGACGCCGGTCCGGCGGCGACTGGCGACCAGCCGCTTCGACGCGAGCACCTGCACCGCCTCCCGGGCGACGGTCCGCGACACGCCGAACTCCTGCTGCACCCACTCCAGGTTGACCTTCGCCCCCGGCGCGAGGGCTCCCGAGACGATCAGGGGCCCGAGCTTGGCGAGGACCTCCTCGTGCAGCGTCGGCATGGGCGCCAGCGTAGCCCGCGGCCGGAGCGAGCCCTCGATCGCGGGCCGTGCCGGGCGGATCAGCCCGCCGCGCCGTCGAGCAGCCGGCTGTGCCGCAGCCGCAGCGCCCGCTCCGTACTGGCCGCGACGGTGCAGATCCCGATCACGATGTTGAGCCACACCGGCAGGCGGATCGGCGAGACGAGGCCGCCGATGTGCCGGGACACGGCGTCCACCTGCGTGAGGGGTCCGGCGACCTGGACGACGATGAGGACCATCGCGGCGGCGAGCACGATCGCCGAGAGGAGACCGACGCCGCGGCTCAGCACGGGGTGCGAGCGCTCGAAGCGCGCGCGGCGCCCCTCGGCGGAGCCGGGGTCCGGCGCGAGCTGGTACTCGGCCCCTTCGACGGTGACGTAGTGGCAGCGTTTGAGCCCGAAGGCGCTCATCGACACCTCGACGCTCCCGCCCCGCACGGGGAAGACCGCGGGCAGCTTCGACACCGCGTGCTGCCTGCCGTCGAGGTACAGGTGGGCTTTGACATCGCCGGACGACTGGTTCTGCCAGTGCCGGACGTCGACGGCGTAGACCGTCCGCCCGCCGTCGTCGCGGGTCAGCGGAAGGTAGAGCAGCGCCCGGAAAGGCACCTGCCACCATCGGAAACGCTTCAACGGCCGCCCGTCGCCCGGCTCGACCCGCCGCGCGGCCCGGCGCCGCCGCCGCTCCTCGAACATGCCCCGCCCCCGCTACTCGCCCGACTCCGCCGCGCGGGCGAGATCCCGCGGTGGCCGCTGCCCGGTGGTCGGCGATGCCATCACCGCGTCCTTCGCGCACGCGTTGCCGCCGAACGGGCAGGGCTCGTGTCCGCCCCGGCCGGCCTCCACCCTCGTGGCCCGCTCCCCGCCCGCCCGGCGCGGTTCACGGGCGCCGGCCGGCGGTGTCCCCGGGATCGCGGTCGCCGCCGTCGCGGTGGCGGCGGGGGCGAGGGACGAGGTTCTCCGCATCTGCTGTCCTCCTGAGGGTGCAGGTCTTCCGGTCCTCGCCGCACGGCGAGCCGTGTCCGGTCTCTCGGGACGTGCACGAGTCTGGTCGCCCGGCGCGGTCGCGACATCGGCCCGGCGGCTCGATTTCGCTTGGACCGGAGTCGACGCGGTGATTCGACCCTGGTCGAGGGTCCGCCCCCGGGGCCCGCCGCAGGGCCCGTGCGTTTTCGCGATACTGGCCGGGTGGACACGGACGGCGCGCCGCGCCTCGGGGGGTGGCGGCAGGCATGGCGACTGGCCGCGGCGGCCGCGGCGGGCGTGCCCGTCTGGCTCCTCACCGGTGTGCTGCTGCCGCCGGGGCAGGCGACCGAAGCGGGGTCCTGGCTGATCACCGGTGATCCGCTGGTGGCTTCGGGGTGCCTGGCGGCGCTGCTGTGGCGGCGGCGGTTCCCGCTCGCGGTGGCCTTGACGGTCGCGATCCTCTCGACCGCGTCGACGCTCGCGAGCGGCGCCGCGCTCCTGGCGCTGGCCTCGATCTCCACGCGTCGCCGTCCGGTGGAGATCGGGGCGGTCGTGCTCGCCTACGTGACCGCGTCCCAGTTCACCGCGGGGTTCTACCCGGTCGAGCGTCCGCCCGGCGCGGTGTGGCTCGGGTTCGCGTTCCCGGCACTGGCCGCGGGCATCGCGGTGGCCGTGGGGGTGGCCGTCGGCGCGCGGCGCGCCGAAGTGCGGTCCTTGCGGGACCGGGCGGAGAGCGCGGAGCGGGAACAGGCCGCACGGGCGGCGCAGGCACGGGCCCTGGAGCGGAACCGGATCGCCCGTGAGATGCACGACGTGCTCGCGCACCGGATCTCCCTGGTCGCCATGCAGGCCGGCGTCCTGACCCATCGCAGCGACCTCCCGGTCGAGGAGAACCGTGTGCTGATCAGCGGTATCGCCGACGGCTCCCACCAGGCGCTGGAGGAACTTCGGGACGTTCTCGGTGTGCTCCGGTCCGACACGGACCGTCCGGAACCGCCGCAGCCGTCCCTCGGCGGGATCCCCGAGCTGGTCGCCGACGCACGCGCGTCCGGACTGGACGTCACGCTCACCACCAGCGTGGCGGGAACACCGCCGGAGGCCGTCGGGCGCACCTGCTACCGGATCGTCCAGGAAGGCCTGACCAACGCCGCCAAGCACGCCCCGGGCGCGCACGTCGACGTCGCCGTCGAGGGAACCGCCGGCGACGAGATGCGCGTCAGCGTCCGCAACGCCCCCGCCGCCATGCCGGCCGTCCGTCCGCCGGCATCGGGATTCGGCCTCCTCGGCGTCGGCGAGCGGATCACCATCGCGGGCGGACGGCTCGACCATCGCCCGACGCCCGACGGCGGCTACATCCTGGCCGCGCGGCTACCCTGGCCGAACCACGACCACGACAAGGGAAGCTGAGTGGATACCGAGCGGGAGCCGGTGCGCGTCGCCATCGTCGACGACGACCGGCTGGTGCGGATGGCGCTGCGCCTCATCATCGACGGTGAACCGGACCTGACGGTCGTCGCGGAGGCGGCCGACGGGGACGCCGCGATCACCGTGGCGGACGAGCATCGGCCGGACGTCGTCCTGATGGACGTGCGGATGCCCGGCCGCGACGGGCTCGCCGCGACCCGGGAACTCCTCGCCCGGCCCGCGCCGCCGCGGGTGCTCATGCTGACCACGTTCGACTCCGACGAGCTGATCCTCGGCGCGCTGCGCGCCGGAGCCCTCGGGTTCGTCCTCAAGGACACTCCCCCGCCGGGGATCGTGGACGCGGTGCGGACGGTCGCGGACGGGAACCCCGCGCTGTCCCCGGTCGCCACCGCGCGGGTGATCGCCGCGGCCACCGGGCCGGGCTCGGCGGACGCCCGCGCCTCGGCGCGCGATGCCGCGCGGGAACGGCTGTCCGCGCTGACCGGACGGGAACTCGACACCGCACGGGGCATCGCGGACGGGCTGGGCAACCCGGAGATCGCCGAGCGGCTGCACATCAGCGTCGCGACCGTCAAGGCGCACACCGGAAGCCTGTTCGCCAAGCTGGCGGTCGAGAACCGGGTGCAGATCGCGCTCCTGGTCCGCGACGCGGAGGGGTGACCGGACCGGCCGCGGTCCGGAGCCCCTTCGTGCGCGCCCCGGAGTTCACCAGCCCGGTGGCAGCGACGCGAAGTCGGGGTCGCGGCCCTCCGCGAAGGCGGCCAGCGCCTCGGCGTTGGCGGGGCCGCCCATGAGCCGGGCGAAGCCGTCGTTCTCCCGTTCCCGGGCCCGCCGGATCTCTTCCCGCAGCGGCGCGGTCATGTCGCGCTTGACCTCCCGCAGGCTCGAGATGGGACGGCTCGCCAGCGTGACCGCGACCCGGCGCGCCTCCGCCATCAGGCCCGCGGGCTCGCACACCCGCCAGACCAGGCCCATCTCCCTGGCCTCGGCCGCCGAGACCCACTCCGCCGACAGCAGGATCCAGGCGGCGTTCTGCCGGCCGATCAGGCGGGGCAGCAGGTAGCTCGACGCCGCCTCCGGCGCGACGCCCAGGCTCGTGAACGGGGTCTTGAGCCGCGCGTCGGCGGACATCAGGACCAGGTCCGCGAAGCCGATGACGGTCAGCCCGATCCCCAGCCCCAGCCCGTTGACGGCGAGGATCAGGGGCTTGTCGAACGCCTCCAGCGCGTCGATGAGACCGATGAACCCGTGCCGTCCCGGCTCGAAGTCCGGGTTCGAGATCCGCTCCCCCATCTCCACCAGATCGGTGCCGGCGCTGAACGCGCGGCCGCCGCCGGTCAGCAGCACCACGGCCACCGCGGGATCCTCGGCCGCCTCGTGCAGCGCGTCCGTCAGCGCGTCGTACAGGGCCTCGTTGAACGCGTTGAGCGAGTCCGGACGGTTGAGCGTCATCGTCCGGACGCGGTCGGCGTCCTCGATCAGCAGGATCGGCGCGTCCCCGCTCACCGCCGCTCCTCCGGTGCCGGTACGTGACGGGGGGTCGACATGCCTTCGAGCATCATCCGGGATTCCTAACCGACGGCGGGCATGGACAGCTGTCCAGCCGGGCTTCCAGGAAATGCTAGAACAGGTTCTATAGCGGACTCCAGCCCCTCGCCGCCGCCAGTTCAGGAAGAAAGATCTCTGCGACAGCCCGCCGCACGCCCTCGGCCGGAACGATAGAACCAGTTCTATCCGAACCGGGGACGGCCGGCATGAGAGTCGACGCTCCCGTCGGCCGAGGGACCGCCTCGAACTGCCGGTGCGCGGTATCCGATGCGCCGCCTCGCGCCACCGGTCAGGAATCGAGAAGCACCGTCGCCCCTCCGTACGTAGCGTTCTTTCCACAGGGGCTCGGAGACGCCCGCGACGGGCGAACCGGCGCCGTCGCGACCGTCCGACCCCGCCCGGATCGACGTTGCCGATGCTCGCCTTCGGTCCCGACCGGCTGCGCTCCCGGCTGGGCGGGGTGTCCCGGGGCCGAGGTCGAGGCCGCCTTTCCGGACGGGAACGCCTCGATGTCCGGCCCGCGGACACCGCGGCCCGGCGGGCACCCTTCGGGACCGGTGTCCGGCCGCTCGGGGCCTCGCGGGGCCTTGGGGTTCATTCGATGGGCTCGTCGCCGACGAGCGTGCTGCGGTGCATGCGGCGGGGCTCGCTCCGGTCGAAGGGGCAGGCGCGGTGGACCAGGCCCCGGTTGTCCCACATCACCATGTCCCCCTCGGTCCAGGAGTGCCGCAGCACCCGGTCGGGCGCGGTGGCGCGCCGTTCCACGTCCGCCAGCAGGGCCCGGCCCTCCTCGACGGGCATCCCGACGATGTGCGACGCCGTCGCGCCGAACACCAGCGAACGGCGTCCCGACCGGTGCACCCAGACCAGCGGGTGCTCGCGGGGCGGACGCTTCGCCCACTGCGCCAGCTGCTTCGGCGTCGGGTCCGGGTAGTTGAGTCGCTGGACCGCCTCGAAGGTGTGGGCCACGCGCAGGTCGGCGTACCGCTCCTTCTCCTCGTCGGACAGGGTGTCGTAGGCCGCGTAGGTGCTGGCGAACTCGGTCTCGCCGCCCTTCGAGGCGGTCACGCGGGCGCTGAGGAGGGACGCCTTCGCCGGGATCTCGTCCATGGCGCCGTCGATGTGCCAGTAGTCGTTGCTCGCGAAGTACTCGGCGTTCGGGTTGCCGGGATCGAAGCTGATCTCCATGACCTCCGGGTTCGCGTACCCGCGGAACCTGGCCGGTTCCCCCAGCCTGCGGCTGAAGGCGACCTGCGTGGCGTCGTCGGCGTGCAGTCCGCGGAACAGCAGGACGCCGTGCTCCTCGAGCGCCTCCATGCACGCCTCCGGGACCTCGGGGTCGTTCAGGAGCCGGTCGGTGCCGACGTCGAGCACCTCGACTCCGACCGCGCCCAGCTTCTTCGTCGCGATCACGCTCATCGTCGTGCCTCCTCTTCGTCGGGTTCAGCGGGGGACGCGGTGCTCTCGCACGTTCGTCAGCGGGCGCCGGTAGGACGGGTCGTCCGCGCCGCGCGTCGGTGTGCCGTTGAGGTGCAGGTCCGGCACGTCGGCGAACGGAAGGGGCATGGTGGGAAGCGTCCCGGACCATTCGATCGCGTTGGTGCGCACGGCGATCCGCCATTGCCCGTCCCGGCGCTCCAGCCGGTCGATGTACCGTCCGCCGGCGATCCAGTTGCCGTCGTCGCGGTTGCGGGCGGCGAACAGGTAGTACGTCTCGGTGTGGGCCGTGTCGCCGTCGATGTCGCAGGTGTGGTTGGTCAGGTTGTGCTGCGTCGCCGACTGGCCGCGCTCGTGCATCGCCGAGGCCCAGTCGTAGAGTTCCGCGGGCCCGCCCACGAAGTCGCCCGCGGCGATCGTGGCGTCGTCGTGGAAGGCGGAGAGGAAGCATTCCCGGTCGAACCGGTCCATGCCCCGGCAGAAACGGGTCAGGCAGTCGAAGATCCGGCGCCGGTCGAGCAGGTCCGCGAGCTCGTCGAGCCGCTCAGGGGTGAGGGACATGGTCAGTCGTCCTCCGCTGGGGTTCCGGGGGGCTGTTCGAGCGGCGACCAGATCGGCGAGCCGCGCGATGCGCGCAGCGACGGGACGTGCCTGCCGTCGATGTCGGTGACGCCGTAGTCCCGGCCCAGCTCGGCGGTGATGAAGGTGCCGCCGGTGCGGTGCAGGACGTCCGGGTCGTTCGCCAGGGCGGCGATCACGCGTCCGGGGTACTCCGGCGAGCAGCCGTTCTCCGGCCGCGTCGCACTCTCGTCCTTGAGGCCGGGGACGGCGGCCAGGTTGCGCTCGGCGCGTTCGGTGAAGGTGAGGCCCTGCCACAGCGAGACGGACGTGACGCCGTGGGGCCGCAGCTCGACGGCCATGTCGCGGGCCATCCGGTCCACGGCGGACTTGGCCGTGCCGAAGACGACGCCGTAGGTGTAGGAGACGCCGGTGTACCCGGAGATCGCGACGACGAGGCCGGACCGCCGCGGCGTCATGATCCGGGCGGCGTGCCAGGCGGCCACGTAGTTCGACCGGACGCCGACGTCGACCATCTCCCAGTTCGACAGCGGCTTCTCCCAGAACGGCCTGGCCTCGGTGAGGTCTTCCGGCAGCGCGAAGGCGTTGTTGACCAGGATGTCGAGCCGTCCCCGCTCGCGCCGGACGCGCGCGAACAGGGCGGCGACCTGCTCGTCGTCGGCGTGGTCGACCCGGACGGCGACGCCCTCGCCGCCGCGGCGGTCGCACTCGGCCGCCGTCTCCGCGATGGTGCCGGGCAGCGGCGACGCGCCGGCGGTGACGGTGCGTCCGGTCACGTAGACCGCGGCTCCCCGCTCCGCCAGGGCGAGCGCGACGCCCTTGCCGATCCCCCGGCTCGCGCCCGTGACGACCGCGACTCTTCCCGCCAGCTCTCCCCCGGCGTTCTGTCCGTCGTCCCGCGTCATGGACTCGCCTTTCCGAGGGAGTCGCCGCCGAGCCCGGCGGCGAGGTCGGCCGGAATCCGGATGCGCGTCGCCGCGAGATGCTCCTCCAATCCGGCGACGGTGGCGGCGTCGCTGATGACCGAGGCGACGGGGCCGGCGAGTTGCGCGGCCAGCATCAGCTGGTCCGGCGTGCAGCCGAGCCGCTCCGCTCCGGAGGCCAAGGCCGGTGCGCCGTCCGCCGGCGGCGCACCGGCCGCGCGCGGGCCGTCGCCGATGAAGCCGAGGCCCTCCTCCGCCAGGAGCGGGAAGAGTTCGCGTTCGAGATGCCGCGCCGACGGGTCGTAGCGGCCCCGCACGGCGGCGAACCGCGTCCTGCTCCGCCGGTCGCTGATCGACAGTGCCTTCATGACCCGGTAGGCGCGGAAGTTCGATACGCCGATGTAGAGCACCTTGCCCGCGCGCACCAGGTCGTCCAGCGCGTCGACCGTCTCCTCCAGCGGGGTGACCGGGTCGTCGGCGTCGAGCAGGTACAGGTCGATGTGGTCGGTCCGGAGCCGCCGCAGGCTCGCCTCGCAGGCCGCGCGCAGGTGGGCGCGGCCGTTCGCGCCGCCGCGCGCCCCGTGCCCGGTCGGGGTCCCGGCGCCCGCGGCCAGGACGACTCGGCCCCGGCCGTCCCCCAGCGCCCGGCCGCAGATCTCCTCGGCGACGGGACCGGCGGTGTGGACGAAGGCCCCGCCCGCGTCGAGGTAGCGATGGACCAGCGCGGTCGCGCTCCGCTCGTCGCAGTCGCGTCCCCCGAACGCCGCGGTCCCCAGCCCGAGCGGGGAAAGATGCAGGCCGGCGCTGCCGAGGCGCCGCCGTTCGTCCCCGATCGGCGCGGTGCGCCGGACGGGCCCGGCGCGGCGCGGCCCGGGCTCTCGGGGCGGGTCCGCACGCTCCTCGCCCGGCGGTTCCGGGGATTCCTCCCGGACCAGGACGCCGTGCAGGAACAGGTGCACCGCATGCCGGACGTGCGCTTCCTCGACCTCGGGCGTCCGGTAGGTGCCGTACGCGGCGAGCCACGCCGGCATCGAGCCCACCATCGCGAAGAACTGCTCGGCGGCGATCTCGATGTCGCCGACGACCAGGGATCCGGCGTCCCGGTGCCGCCGGAGCAGGTCCATGATGACCCGCATGCGCGGCGTCCAGGTAACGGCCCGGGCCCCCGCGGCGAACTCGGGGAAGCGCTCGGACTCGGCGATCGCCATCCGGCTCATCCGGACGATGTCCGGATCGACCGCGCGCGCCAGGATCGCGCGCGCGATCACCGTCAGCGCCGCCGCGAGGTCGTCGGGCAGCGGTTCCACGACCCGTTCGTCCCGCTCCTGACGGGTAAGCGCCCACGAGCTCACGGCGAGGAAGAGCGTCCGCTTGTCGGGGTACCGGCCGTACAGCGTGCCCTTGGTGACGCCCGCGGCCCGCGCCACCGCCTCCATGGTGGTCCCGTCGTACCCGTTCTGCAGGAACGTGTCGACCGCGGCCCGCCGGAGCCGCTCGGTCAGGCGGGCCGCCTGGGTCGACGTCGGACGCCCGGGCCGGGAACGATCGCTGCTCACCCGGTAACCATACGATCTCGTACGAATCACCGGCAAGAGGCCGTGGAACAATCCACGGACGTCGAATATTAAGCAGACGACTTCGTCCGGTTAGCCGAAGGTGGACGACGGCACCGGGCTCCACCTCTCCATATAGGGCCGGGAGGAGCGCCCCATGAGTGATGCCGGCCCCGGGACGCGCCGGACGTCCCGGACGCGGCGGCTCACGCCTCCCGCTCCAGGAGGGCTTGCGAACGCAGGATGATCTGCATCTCGAAGCGCCAGCGGGGATCGCGGACCCGGTCGCCGAAGAGCTCCTCGATCTTGTTCATCCGGTTGCGCACGGTCTGCGGGTGCACGTTGAGCCGCGCGCTGATCTCGGGCGCGCTCCCGCCGGTGGTCAGAAGGGTGAGCAGGGTCTCGGGAAGCTGCCCGCGATTGTGCACCCGCAGTTCCTCGGTGCGCGCGTAGGTGCGCTGGATCATCAGGGACATGATGTCCTCGTCGCTGAACAGCAGCAGGGTGGACAGGTGGTCCGCGCCGCGCGGCGGCGGATCGCGGGGGATGATGCCGCGCTGGACCAGGCCGAGCGTCTGCCGCGCCAGGCGCAGCGACAGCGCCGCCTGGGGCAGGGCGAGGGTCGGGCCCACGGCGAACGTGACGGAGCCCAGCGCGCGATCGAGCATCCGCTGCCGTCCCGGGCCGTCGGCGTCGGGGACGAGCAGGAAGGGATAGGGGCTTTCCAGGTCCATCAGGACGTCGGACGCGACGCCGAACGAGAACGGCCGGACGTCCGTGGCGGGGATGTCGAGGGCGACGCACGCGGCATCGGACGGCAACCGCCACTGCGTTTCGGCGGCCAGGCGCCGGACGGCGGCCTCGGAGGTACGGCCGGGGGCGGTCAGCAGCTCCAGCAGCCGCCGCCGTGGTCGCGGTGACGTCCCGTTGCGGCGAGCCGCCTGTTCCGAATACCCCTGCGCGGAATACGAGACGAGCTCGTTGAGATGGGCGAACATCGCCTCGGCCAGCGCGCACATGGTCTCCGGCGAGAACCCGGCCGCCAGCCCGTCGGCGGTGAAGCGCCGCCGGATCGTCCCGACCCCGATCCGGTAGGCGGCCTGCAGGGATTCCATGCTGCGTCCCTCGTGGAACTCGCTGCGGCCCAATGCCCGCAGTATCTCGGCGTCGGGGGAGTTCCGGACGGACGGGTCGGCGATGCGGTCGACGAACCGGCCGAGGCACCGCTCGACGCACCTGCGGATCGCCGTACCGGGTTCCCCGCGCAGCGGCTCGTCGAACGCGGGCACGCACCGCCGGACCTCGTCCACGAGCTCCCGCGCCAGCCGCGGCAGCCCGGGCCGGAGCACGTCCGCGAGTTCGGCGGGAATCACCGGCGGCCGGGCGGCGCGGGCGCCGTTCTCACGCTCGGGGCTTTGAGGTGCGATTACAGGCCTGATCGGCAGCATGGCCACTCTCCTTCGGCCGCGCGCACGGCGGCGTCGTGGTACCCGAAGCCGATATTCGACCCTGGACTCTCCCGCGCCGAGCACCGGGTCAAATGTGCTGTGCACTTGCTTAGCAGAGCCCTGACGCGCGGTCAAGGCGGCACTGTCGTACCGCACTCCGATCGCCGGCCATCAATGCAGGTAACGGGCTCGCTCCGCACCGATCCCACCCCCTCCTCTCCCGCCGCGGGCACCACTCCGGCGACGGCCATGATCGAGTCGGCGCCGTCTATCACCGACGCTATAAATCTTCCTACCAGATTTTGAGAATGATCCTCTTTCGAATCAAAAATGATCCTCTTACCGTGAACGGCACGCCGTCCCTTCTCCGCAGGCCGGCCGATCGATTGGAGTTCCCATGTCCGAGCTGAGCCGCCGCTCGCTGCTCGCCGGTGCCGCCGCGAGCGCGGGACTGGCCGTCGCCGGGGCGCCCCGCGCCCACGCCGCCGCCCGCCGCCGCGTCCCGGTGACGCGGGAGGAGCAGCGGGCGGTGATCATCGGGTCCGGGTTCGGCGGGGGCGTCGCGGCGCTGCGGTTCGCGCAGGCCGGGGTGCGGTGCCTCTTGCTGGAACGGGGGATCCGGTGGCCCACCGGGCCCAACGCCGAGACGTTCCCGCACGCCACCTCCCCGGACAAGCGGATCTTCTGGCTCGGCTCCCCCTCGGTGCTCGGGTACACGCCCGAGCTGTTCGCTCCCTACACCGGGCTGCTGGAGCAGGTGCCCGGGAACGGCATGGACATGGTCGTCGCCGCGGGCGTCGGCGGCGGCTCGCTGGTCTACCAGGGCATGACCCTGCAGCCCTCCGAGGCCGTGTTCAACGCCACCCTGCCCGAGCGGCTCGACTACGCGCGGATGGACCGTGACCACTACCGCCGCGTCGAACGCATGCTGCGTCTCGAGACCGCCCCGGACGAGCTGGTCGCCTCCCCCACCTACAAGCCCGCGCGGATCTTCGCCGAGTACGCCGAGCGGGCGGGCGAGCCCGTCTCGAAGATCCCCATGCCGATCGACTGGGACTTCGCCCTGCGCGAGCTCGACGGGGAGATGAAGCCGTCCTACACCAACGGCGACTGCTCGCTCGGCGTCAACAACGGCGGCAAGCACTCGGTGGACGTGACCTACATCGCCGCGGCGCAGGCCACCGGTCTGGTCACCGTCGCCACCCGGCACAACGTCACCGACGTTGCGATGGCCCCGGACGGCCGCTGGCGGGTGTTCGTCGACCGGATCGCCACCGACGGGACCGTCCTGGAGAAGAAGATCATCACCACGGCGGCGCTGGTGATGGCGGCGGGAACGGCGGGCACCACCCGGCTGCTGATGCGCGCGGCGGCCAAGGGCCGGATCCCCGACATGCCCGACGGCCTCGGCACCGGCTGGGGTTCCAACGGCGACCGCATCTACACCTGGACCAACTGGGAGGACGACTTCGGCGCGCCGCAGGGCGGACCGGTCGTGTACGGGAGCCTGGACTGGGACGATCCCGCCTCGGCCAACACCGTCATCCAGGCGTCCATCCCGCCCGTCGGCAACCTCCGCTCCACCATGATCGTCGGGTACGGCGTCAGCGAGGGCCGCGGCCGCTTCGTCTACGACGCGGCCAAGGACGACGCCGTCCTGCACTGGCCCAAGGACGCCGACAACGCCCTCTACCAGCGCATCCACGAACGCGTCACCAAGATCACCGGAAGTTCGTCCTTCCTGATCGACACCACCGCCGCCTACCCCTCCACCTGGCATCCGCTCGGCGGCGCCTCCATGGGCACGGTCTGCGATCTCGACGGACGGGTGCGCGGCCACCGCGGGCTCTACGTGCTGGACGGCGCGCTGCTGCCCGGCACCGCGGCCGCCTGCAACCCCTCCATGACGATCGCCGCCGTCGCCGAACGCGCGACCGACGGGATCGTCGCCCGCGACGTGGGAACCGTGTTCTGACCCCGGCGCCCGGAGGCCGGTGCGGGCCCGTCCGGGATCGGTGGACGGGGGTGGGCGGATCTCACGGACGATCGCATCCGCACGGCGGCCGCACGGTCCAGAAGGTCTCGGTCGGCTCCACCACGCCGTCCGGGATGGACGCCGCGCTGAGCGCCTGCGCCTTGAAGGCGCGCGCCGCGGCGCTCAGCCGGTGGCCGAGGGAGATCCGCAGAACGGGCGAGATGGCCGGGCGGCCGGAGCCCGCCGGGGTCTCCCCGCCCCAGAACCTGGCCTCCACCACCCCCTCCCGCAGCGCGTCGAGCACGAGGCGGCGGACCGGCGCGTGCGTCCCGAGCAGATCCGCGTGGACCGCGATGCTCCGCGCCGCCGGTCCGCGCCGCAGCGCCACCGGCAGGGTCTCCAGCCGCCCGGCGCGGGCCCCGAGGATGCGCAGCGGGCGTGCCGCGGCGCGGTCGGCGCTGTAGACCGTGACGTCCCAGCCGGCCATGGCCCGGTCGAACAGCCACCCGCCCGCGAACCGCACCGCCTCGGCCTGGACGGGCGCGATCACGACGAGACGGGGGCGCGGCGGGCGGCGGATCTCGCGGAACGCGGCCGGTCCGCCGGAGCGCGCCGCGCAGCGCGCGGGGCGGAAAGCCGCGGTCATCGGCCGTCCCCCGTGCCCGGCTCCGACCGCGGGCGGACGGCCGGAGCGGGCCCGGCGCACCGGGGGGTGATCGTGCTGCGCTGAGCCATGCACGGACTCCTCACGTCCGCCGGCGGGGTTCCGGCGACCGCCTCACAGTACGAGATACATCTAAATATTTTCAATGCCCGCGCACACCACGGTCGCTGCGGCGGGCTTCCCCGAGCACGGCCCTCGGCCCGCTCGCCGACCCCGCCTGAACCATCCCACGCCGACCGGCCGGTTCGTCTTTCGATCACATCGCGCCGCCCGCCGGGTAATGGTGCTCCACCTCCACGACGGTCGTGCCCGTGTGGCCGAGGATCAGCCGCTTCACTCCCTGCATGTACGCCCGCCAGTGGCGCTCGGCGCCGTCCGCGTCGCCCTCCTCCAGCAGCGCGATGAGCCGCTCCTGCGCCCGGAGGCCGCGGCGGCGGGCCGACGGCGAGCCCACGGCCCGCCCGCCGTCGCCGACGGCGGTGACCGTGCGGAACAGCAGCTCGGTGATCATCTCGGCCACGATGCTCAGGGTCCGGTTTCCGGCCAGCGCCACCAGCCGCTCGTGGAACACGGCACTGGCCAGGTGGAACCGCTCCGGGTCGTCGAGGCACGCGCGCTGCCGCGCCACCAGCGGGCGCAGCTCGGCCGCCGCGGACGCGTGGCCGGGGCTCGCCGCCACCACCCGGGCCGCCAGCGGCTCGAGCTGCGCGCGGGCCTCGAACACGTCGGCGAGCGGGACCCCGTCGGCCTGCAGGACGTGCGCGGCCGTCCGGGCCGCCATCCGCTCGTGCGGCTCGTGCACGACGACGCCGCCCCGGACCCCGCGCACGACCGTGACGAGCCCCTCGGCCTCGAGGATGCGCAGCGCCTCGCGCAGCGACGGCCGCGACACCCCGAACCGCTCGACCAGCTCGGCCTCGCGGCCGAGCGCGTCGCCCTCGCCCAGCTCGCCCGACGCGATCAGGACGCGCAGCTCGTCGGCGATCCGGTGCGGCTTCTCGCGGATCCGGTCCCCGTTCCGCCTGCCGTCCGCCACGTATCCTCCATCCGGCCCGCTGCCCGCCCCGATGGTACCGAGCCGCGGGCGGGCCGCCGTGCCGGACGGGGCGGCCGGCGGCCGCACCGGTTCACCCCGTCGCGTTCACCCATCGAGGTCCGCTCGTGACCTGCGGGCGGTGACGGGTTCGGCGAGGCGCTGCTCGTCACAGACGCGCTGCATCCGCGCGATGGTCTCGTCGAGCCCGGCGCCCCGACGCTCGCCGGGGGTGAAGGTCGCGGGCAGGTGCTTCATCCCGTTGATGACGCCGGTGGAGTCGTAGTGGACGGCGCCGCCCGCGACGCACGCGAAGTCGGGCATGCGGTCCAGCACCGCGGTCAGCATGATCTTGAAGACGACCCGCGCGAGGTTCGATCCGATGCACCGGTGGATGCCGAGCCCGAAGCTGTTATGCCGGTTGCCGGTGCGGTCGAGACGGACCGTGTGCGGCTCCTCGAAGACGTTCCCGTCGCGGTTGGCCATCGCCCACGACAGCCAGAGCCGGTCGCCCTCCTTGAACTCGGTGCCGTTGACCGTGCAGTCCTGGGAGACCGTCCGCCCGTCGCCCTGGGCGGGGGTGAAGAACCGCAGGAACTCCTCGGTGGCGCTGTGCAGCAGCGCGTCCCGTTCGCGGCTCAGCCGCTCCCGCTCGCCGGGGTTGTGCGACAGCCATTCCAGCGCGTGCGCCGTCAGCGCCGTCGTGGTGTCGAACCCGCCCCCGATGAGCAGCATCAGGACGCCCAGGACCTCCATGTCGTCCGGCCGCTCACCGCCGATCTCGACGGTGAGCAGCTCGTTCACCAGACCGGGACGGGGCTGCGCTTTGATGTCGGTGACGGTCTCCATCATGTGCATGCCCATGCGCCACTGGAGGTCCCGCACCCGCGGATAGTCGGGCGAGTCCACCGGTGTGTAGACCCCGGCGTGGACGGGCTCGCAGTACACCGCCCAGTCCTCCAGCGGCATGCCGAGCAGCGCCATGGTGATGACCGCGGGCACGACGTTGGCGAGGTCGTCGACGAAGTCGATGCGCCCGGACTCGATCCGCTCGTCCAGGCAGGCCCGGGTCAGCTCCTCGATCACCGGCTTCCAGCGCGCGATCGCGGCGGGCGACAGGTAGGGGTTGAGCGCCTGCCGGTACTCGCGCTGCTCCGGCGGGTCCATCTCCAGGAACCCGCCGCGGAAGCGGCGCTCGCCGCCCGGCGGCGGGATGCTGATGCCCTGGTAGCCGCGCCTGGTCCCGGCGATGTCGTTGTCGTTGGACAGCAGGTCGGCCCGGCGTGCGAGGTCGAACAGCTCCTGGCCGCCGCTGGCGAACCAGTAGCCGCCGTGGGTGTCGTTCCAGGCGACCGGGCACTTCGCGTGGAACTCGGTCGCGAGTTCCTCGAACTCGAGGCGGTAGCGCGGCGAATGCCGGTCCAGGCTGATGACGTGCCTGTCGCGGCCGGCGGCACCGTGCTCTTCCGCGTCCGTCTCCTGCGGGCCTGTCGGCCCGTGGTGGGTCGGCCCGTGGTGGGTCGGCTCGTGGTGGGTCGGTTCGTGGTGGGTCTCTTCCTTGCTCATGGCTGCCTTCTCCAGGGGGTGGGGCGTCATGACGGTGGGACCGCGCGCCGGTGGCGGTCAGCGGGCGGCGGGGAACGAGATGGTTTGACCTCGAGGAAGTCCAGGTCGAAGTAGCCGATCGCCGCCTCGCCGCGCCGCGCCCACGGCCCGTTCCATGTCCGCGATCCCCGCATCGGGGACCGCGCCGATCACCTCCTCGGTCGCGGGGTTCACGTTCCCGAAGGTGCGACCGCCGGCGGCGGCCATCAGCTCACCACCGATGAGCATCCGTTCATCGAGACCGGCCACTGCGAACCTCCTGGTCGAGAGGGGTGGGCACGGAAGGGTCAGCGGGGACGTCCCATCGATCTCAGTGCGGCGTCGGCGGCGGCGAGGACGGCGGACGGCTCGGCGCCGGCCCCGGCGGCGGGTTCGGCCAGGTCGGCGACGAGGCCGACGTCCTTGTGCAGCAGCGCGCCGGCGAGCTCGCCCATCGCGCGCAGCGTGAAGTCCGGCCGCCCCACGACGCTCGCCCCGAAGCTGTTGCCGGAGCCCTTGGCGAGGACGGTCGCGAGCCGCTCGGGGTCGACGTCCATCCGCCGGGCCAGCGCGTAGGCGCTCTCCGCGACACCGAGGTGGGCCGTGAACAGCAGGTTGTTGAGGAGCTTCGCGCGCTGGCCGGCGCCGACCGGCCCCAGGTGCACCACCGGGTCGCCGAAGGTCTCCAGGACGGGCCGGGCCCGTTCGGCGGTCTCCGCGTCGCCGCCGACCATGACGAGCAGGCGGCCCTCCGCGGCCGCCGGGCCGCCCCCGCTCACCGGGGCGTCCAGCAGCGCGACGCCCCGCCCGGCCGCCTGCCCGGCGAGGTCGCCGCAGGTGTCCGGGTGCACGGTGCTGTGCACCGCGATGACGGTCCCGGGGCGCATGCCCGCGAGCAGCCCGTCCGGTCCGGCGACGACCTCCCGGACCCCGGCGTCGTCCACCACGCAGACGCACGCGAGGTCGCTGGCGGCGCCCACCTCGGCGGCCGAGGCGGCCGTGACCGCCGCGGTGCCGGCGAAGGGTTCCAGGGTGGCGGGGCGCCGCGCCCACAGCGTGGTGGGGACGCCCGCGTCGACGATCCGGCGGGCCATCGGCGCGCCCTGGCTTCCGAGCCCGACGAAACCGGCCCGCAGGGATCCGCCCGGGGTTGTCGCGTCCTCGCTCATGTCACCGCTCCCGCGATCTTGAGGTCGATGAGTTCGTCGGCACCGATGCCGAGTTCGGCGCAGATCTCGTCGGTGTGCTCGGCGAACAGCGGCCCGCGGCTCAGCCGCGGCGCCTCCCGGTCGAACTGGACGGGACTGGCCACGAGCTCGCGCGGCACGCCCTCGGCGTCGACCACCTCGGCGATCTGGCCGATCGCCCGCAGCGACGGGTCGTTGCCCAGCTCGTAGGTGTTCTGGGCCACCGCCCACTGGCCCTCCATGCCCGCGAACGCCTCGACCCACTCGTCCTTGGTCCGGCCCGCGATGGCCGCGGCGATGATCTGCGCCGCCTCGGCGGCGTTGGCCATCAGTTTCTCCGCGCCGTCGAACCGCTCGTCGGCGGCCAGCTCGGGACGGCCGATCCGCGCGGCGAACTCCGGCCAGTACCGGCCCGGCTGCAGCATCGACAGCGACAGCCACCGGCCGTCGGACGTCTCGTACAGGCCGGTCAGCGGGTTGCTCGCCCGCGACTCCAGCGGGGACCGCTTCGGCAGCGGCCCGCCCGCCAGCAGCGCCAGGTTCACGTTCATCTGGGTGGCCCACGCGCCCACGCCGAGCAGCGAGATGTCCACCGTCGGGGCGACCCCGGTCCGCGAGCGGGCGAACAGCGCCGCCGCGATCCCGCCCGCGATCGTCATGCCACCGATGTTGTCGCCGTAGGCGCCGACCGGCTGCTGGGTCAGGTGGCCCGCACCGGGCGGGGTGGCGGAGTCGCCGCTGGCGCCACGCGCCCAGTAGGCGGTGCTGTCGTACCCGCCCTTGTCCGCCTCCGGGCCGCTGTGCGCGAAGCCGGTGCCGACGGCGTAGATGATGTCCGGGTTGACGGCCCGGACGTCGTCGAGGTCGATGCCCAGCCTCGTCCTGGCGCCCGGCAGGAAGTTGGTGAGGAACACGTCGCTCGAGCGGATCAGCTCGTGCAGGACCCGCTCCGCCCCCGGCTTCTCCAGCGCCAGCCCGATGCTGCGCTTGCCGCGGTTCGGGCCGTCCATCATCGGGGAGAACGTCGAGCCCTCCGACCCGACGTTCTGGCTGAACACCTTGACGATCCCGCGCTGCGCGTCGCCCCGCTCCGCGTGCTCGACCTTGATCACGTCGGCGCCCCAGTCCGCGAGGACGGCGCCGGCGGACGGCACGTACGTGAACTGGGCGACCTCGAGGACGCGGACGCCCTCCATCGGTTCGATCACGGCTCGGTACCTCGGCTTCCTGGCCCGCCGGAGGCGCGCGACCGGCGGTGCCCGCGTGCGGTCGGTCAGCGGCCGCGCCTGACCTGCTTGAAGGGGACGTCGTGGTCGGGTGCGGGTTCGCGGGGCATGCCCAGCATCCGCTCGCTGATGACGTTGCGGGCCATCTCGGTGCTGCCGCCGCCGAGGCTGGCGCTCTGCCGCATGAGGTAGCCGATCGCGGCCCGGCCGCCCGCGCCCGGCTCGGCGCCGGTGCCGGTCGCGGCGTTCGCGCCCGCGATCGCCAGCGCGAGGTCGTCGCTGAGCTGGGCGCCCTCGGCGTGCAGGAGCCGCAGCAGGGACGCCGCCGCCGGCGGCAGCACGCCCGTGCCGATCGCGCGCGACACCCGGTCGGTGGTCGCCTGCTCCACCGCCCGCGCGGCCAGGTACTCCCCCGCCATCTCGCGGATCCGCGGATCGGCCGACCCGCCGGACGCGCGCAGGACCTCCAGCGGCGTCACCTTCGGCACGGTGCGGGGGTGCCCCCGGCCGCTGACGTAGGGGGACCCGCCGCCCACGGCGTTGCGTTCGTGGAACATCTGCCGGGACGCCACCGCCCAGCCGCCGTTCACCTCGCCGACGACCGCCGACGCCGGCAGCCGCACGTCGTCGAAGAACTCCTCGCAGAACTCCCGGACCCCGTTGACCATCCGGATCCGGTTCATCGTCACGCCGGGCGCGCGGGTGTGGACCAGGAACATCGTCAGCCCCCGGTGCTTGGGCACGTCCCAGTCGGTGCGGGCCAGGCACAGGCCCCAGTCCGCCGCGTACGCCGACGTGCTCCAGGTCTTCGCGCCGTTGAGGACCCAGCCGTCCCCGTCACGCTCGGCCCGGGTCGTCACCCCGGCCAGGTCGGACCCGCCGCGGGGTTCGGACAGGAACTGGCACAGCACCTCCTCGCCCCGGACCGCCGCCCCGATCCGCTCCCGCTTCTGCTCCTCGCTGCCCTCGTCGAGCAGGGTCGCGGCGCAGATCGCGAACGTCGGGACGTTGAGCACCAGCGGCATCTCGTAGCCGTCGCTCTCCTCGGTGAACGCCTGCTGGTGGGCGCGCGTCAGCCCGAGCCCGCCGTACTCGCGCGGAAAGCAGATCCCGGCGAAGCCGCCCGCGTGCAGCATGCGCTGCAGCTCGCGCGCCCGCTCCCAGTCGGCGGTGTCGTCGTCGGTCATCGGCGGCGGGTCCTCGTCCGCCCGGCGCGGCATGCTCTCCGCCAGCCACGCCCGTGCCCGCAGCCGGAACGACTCGACGCTCTCGATCGTGCTCTCGGTCATCTCGCGCCGCCTTCGGTCGGGTCAGCTTTCGGGTGTCAGAGGGAAGCGAGGTCGGCCAGCCGGAGCCGGTGGTCCCGCGGCGTCCCGTACAGCGCCTGGTCGAGCACGGCCCGGCGCAGCAGCAGGTGCAGGTCGTGCTCCCAGGTCACGCCGATGCCGCCGTGGAGCTGCACGCAGTCCTGCAGGACGACCGGGGCGCGGTCCCCCACGTACGACTTGGCCGCGCTGACGAGCTCGGCGGCGTCCGGGGCCCGGTCCTGCACGGCGGCCGCCGCGCCCTGGGTGACGCCGTGGCAGGCCTCCAGCCAGGTGCGCATGTCGGCGAACCGGTGCTTGAGCGCCTGGTAGGACGCGAGCGGACGGCCGAAGGAGTACCGGTCGAACGCCCACTGCGTCGTCATCGCGAACGCGCGGTCCAGGACGGCGCACAGTTCGGCGCACTGCACGACGACGGCGATCTGGAGCTGCCGCTCGATGATCCGCTCGTCGCCGGGCGCGCCCACCAGCGCGTCCCCGGTGACCTCGACGCCCGCGAAGCGGACCTCGCCGAACGACCGCGTCAGGTCCAGCGACCACTGCGGGGCGACCGACACGCCCGCCGCCGACGCCGGCACCAGGAACTGCGCGACGCCCTCGCCGGTCCCGGCGGTGACGAGCAACAGGTCGGCCGCTCCGGCGTCCTCGACCCGGTCCTTGACGCCGTCGAGCACGAACCCGCCCGGCGCCGGTGTCGCGGTCAGCCCGGGGGCCGCGGGCGCCCACTCCCGCCCCGGCTCGTACACCGCCCAGCTCGCCACGGACTCGCCCGCCACCAGCGCCTCGATCTCGCCCGTGTGGTCGGGGCCGGCGCCGTGCGCCTCGACCAGCCCGGCGAGCACGACGTTGACCGGCAGCAGCGGCCCCGGGGCGAGCCCGGCGCCCAGCTCCTCCGCCAGCAGGGCCAGGTCGCGCACGCCCGCCCCGGATACGCTGCCGCCGCCGAGGTCCTCGGGGACGATGCTCGCGGCCCAGCCGAGCTCCGCGCCCTTGCGCCACCACTCCCGGCTCCAGCGCGGGTCGCCGTCCTCCAGGGCGCGGACGCGGTCGAGCGAGTGCTCCCTGTCGAGCAGGCCCCTCGCCGACTTCTGGAACAGCTTCTGATCCGGCGAGAGCTCCAGCTCCATGGAGGCTTCCTCTCATCTCGCGGCGCGAGCGCCGGACTGTGCGCGGGCGGGTTCGGCGGGGGCGTGGAACGTGGTCGACATGCCGTCCGATCAGGGCTTCCTTCACTGAACACGACCCTAAAAGACGTGTCAATATATCTAGATATTTAACTTCACCTCGGCGAGGACGGCGGCGAACCGGCGCAGGGTCTCGGCGGGCGCGAAGTCGGCGAACCACACGTAGAACCGGTCGACGCCGTCGGCGTGCAGCCCGGAGAAGTGGGCCGCGAGCTCCGGCGCGGTGCCGATGACCAGCCCGTCGCCCATCGCCGCCCCGAAGCGGCGCCGCGCGGTGGCCGTGACCTCCGCGCGGTCGCGCTCGTCCGGCACCGGCGCGACCATCGTCTGGACGGAGACGCGCGCCCCGCCGGCCCGGTCGCGCAGTTCCGCCCGCCGGTCGAGCCGATTGACCGGGACGTTCCACCAGTCGGCGTGGGCGCGGACGAGTTCGAGGGTCCGCGGCCCGGTGCCGCCGATCGTGATCGGGATCCGGCGCGCGGGCACCGGCCGCTGGCGGGCGCCGGTGAGGGTGAAGTGCTCGCCCCGGTGGTCGACCGTCTCGCCCGCCCACAGCGCCCGCATGATCTCCAGCGACTCGGCGAGCCGCGCGACCCGGTCGCGGGCCGCGCGGGGGCCGACGCCGAAGGTCTCCAGTTCATCTGGGGTCGAGCCCCAGCCGATGCCCAGCTCGAACCGGCCGCCGGAGGCGCTGTCGAGCGTGGCGGCCTGGCGGGCGAGGACGGCCGGGTGGCGGAACCCGTCGCACAGCACCAGGTGCCCGACGGTCAGCGTCGTCGTGCGCGCGAGCACCCAGCCCGCGATCGTCATCGCCTCCAGCATGTCGTGCTCGCCGGCCATCGGCGGGGCGAGATGGTCCATGAAGGCGATGCCCTCGAAACCCGCGGCCTCCGCGGCCAGGGCGCGCTCGACGATCGCGTCCGCCGTCATCCTCAGTTGCGGGAGGAAGAGGTGGAACTCCGGAGCCGTGCTCGCTGCGCTACCCATGACAGAATCATATTCTCGCCAAACGGGAACGCGCTTTGCAAGACCCGTTCACCAGAGTTCGGGATCGTGCTTCGTCCGGACGGACGGGTTGAAGGCGTCCCGCAGCGCGTCGCCGAGCAGGTTGAACGCGACCACGATCGCCATGATCGCCAGGCCCGGGGCCACCGTCGCCCACCAGGCGAGCTGGAGCGTGTCGCGGGAGTCGGCCAGCATGCTGCCCAGCGAGAACTGCGGCGGCTGCGCGCCGAGGGACAGCAGGCTGAGCGCGCTCTCCACCAGGACGAGGACGCCCGCGCTCGTCGACCACAGGATGATCACCGGGCCGAGGACGCTCGGCGCGATGTGCCGCAGCATGATCGCCGGGGTGCGGGTGCCCATGGTGCGGGCGGCGGTGACGAACTCCGTCCTCCTGACCCGCGCGACCGAGTCGGCGATCGTCCGGGCGTAGTTCACCCAGCCCCAGACGGCCAGAATGATCATCATCTTGGTGATGCCCGGGCCGACGACGGCCGCCAGCGCGACGCCGACCGCGACGAAGGGGATCGCGAACTGGACGTCGGCGAGGCGCATCAGCACCATCCCGACCGTGTTCTCGTAGTAGCCCGCGACGAGGCCGAGCAGCAGCCCGAACACGGCGGAGGCCGTGGCGGTGAGCACCCCGACGAGCAGGCTGAGCCGCAGCCCGTACATCAGCCGGCTGAGGACGTCGCGGCCCAGCGGGTCCGTGCCGAGCGGGTGCGCCCAGGACGGGGCGCGGCTCGCCTCCTGCAGGTTCTGGGCGGCCGGGTCGGCCGGTGCCAGCAGCGGCGCGAACACCGCCACGAAGACCAGCAGGGCGAGCAGGACGATCGCGAAGCGCCCGGTGGCGTCCCCCCAGACGCGCCGCGCCGTCTCGGCGGCCCGCGAATCGCCCCGCGGGCCGCCGCGCGCGCCGCGTCCGGGCCGGACCCCGGTGCCGGGTCCCTTGCGGATGGTCGGGTGCACGCTCATGTCGCCGCCTTCGTGCGCAGCCGGGGGTCCACCAGCCGGACGATCACGTCCACGCCGATGTTGACCAGGGTGATCAGCATCGCCATGCAGAACACGCTGGCCTGCACGAGCGGGAAGTCCTGATTGGTCACGCCGCGGACCAGCAGCGCGCCGAGCCCCTCGTAACCGAGGATCGGCTCCAGCACGAGCAGCGCGCTGAACAGGAACGAGAACTCGATGCCGAGCCACGCCAGCATCGGAGGCAGCGCCCCGGGGAGGGCGTGCCCCAGCAGGATCCGCCACGGGGCGACGCCCTTGGAGCGGGCCGTCAGCACGTAGCCCTCGCCGAACGAGTCGAGCAGCTGCCCGCGCGCCATCCGCGCGCTCGTCGACATCGCGGTGACGGTCAGGACGGTCACGGGGACGACGAGGCTGGCGTACCCGGTGCTGCCCGTCGCGGGCAGCCAGCCGAGCCGCACGGCGAACAGCAGGACGAGCAGCAGGGCCAGCCAGAAGTACGGGACGCTGCCCGTGACGAACGTGACGGCCATGATCAGCCGCCCGCTGGGCCGGCTCGGCCGCAGCGCCGCCACGACCCCGACGCCGAACGACAGCAGGACGGCCAGCACGATCGACGGCACGACGATCCACAGGCTCAGGCCGATCCGCTCGAACACCATCTGCGCGGCGGGCCGGCCGAACGCGAACGACTCCCCGAAGTCGAGGGTGAACGCCCCGCGCAGCGCGTCGGCGTACTGCGTGATCATCGGCGCGTCGAGCCCGAGCCGCTCGCGGGTCGCCGCGACCACCTCGTCGGACGCCTCCGGCGGCGACAGCAGCGCGGCCGGGTCGCCCGCGAGCCTGGACAGCGCGAACAGGAACGTCGACACCCCGCAAGCCACCAGGACCACCAGGAGCAGCCGCCGGACGATGTAGCCGATCACCGGGCGGCCACCGACTCCATGAGCCGCTCCAGGAACCGGGCCCGGTCCGCGGCGAGGCGCTCGCGGAGCTCGGGACCCGGCCGGTGCAGCTCGAGGTCCTCGCGGGTGATCTCGCCGCGCTCGTCCAGCAGTTCCTCCAGGACGGCGAAGCGGTCGCGCAGCACCCACACCTCGGAGGCGACCTCCATCAGTGCGTTGAACAGCCCGTCGAGGGGCACGGCGCCGTCCAGGTAGACCGGACGGTCGGCGGCGAATCCGGGCACGGTCAACCGCCTTTCTGTGAGAGGGCCGGGGCGACCAGCGGCGGCGCCGCCGGCGCGTGGACGTGGACGTCGGCGCCGCCGACACCGAGCTCGCCGGGGAAGTGGCAGGCCGCGCGGCGTCCGGGCGCGATCTCCGCCAGCGGCGGGGCCTCGGTGGCGCAGCGGTCCCGCGCGATCGGGCAGCGGGTCCGGAACACGCAGCCCGAGGGCCGGTCGATCGGCGACGGGATCTCCCCCGCCGGGACGATCCGGTGCTCGGTGTCCCGGCGCATCGACACCAGCGTCGCCGAGTACGGGTGGGCCGGTTCGGCGAACACCCGCGCGGTGTCGCCGACCTCCATCAGCCGTCCCAGGTACATGACGGCGACGCGATGGCTGAGATGCCGGACGAGCCCGAGGTCGTGCGTGATGAACAGGTACGACAGCCCGAGGTCGCGCTGCAGGTCCTGCAGCAGGTTGACGACCTGCGCCTGGACGGAGACGTCCAGCGAGGCGGTCGGCTCGTCCGCGACGATCAGGGACGGGTCGAGCATCAGCGCCCGCGCGATGCCGACCCGCTGGCGCTGCCCGCCGGACAGCTCGTGCGGGTACCGGCCCGCGAACGCCGGGTCGAGCCCGACGCGTTCCATCATCGCGGTCGCGGCCGCCCGGCGGGACGCGCCGTCCCCGACCCGGTGCGAGCGCAGCGGCTCGGCCACGGCGTCCCCGATCCGCTGGTACGGGTTCAGCGAGGTCGAGGAGCTCTGGAAGACCATCGCCATCCGCCGCCGGACCCGGCGGCGCAGCTCGGCTCCGCGCGCCCGGGTGATGTCGGCGCCCTCGAACTCGATCGTCCCGGCGGTGGGCCGCTCCAGGCGGATCAGCATCCGCGCGAACGTCGACTTCCCGCTGCCGGACTCGCCGACCAGGCCGAGCGTCTCGCCGCGCCCGACCGCCAGGGACACCCCGTCCACGGCGCGCAGCGTCCGGCCGCCCGGCACGCGGTAGTCCTTCACGAGCCCGGTGACCCGGGCCACGCTCTCCTCGGCGGTCACCGGCGCTCCCCCATCGGGTCGGATTCGTAGCCCTCCGCCCGGATGCACGCCACCACGCGTCCGGGCAGGATGCTCCTGGGCTCCGGACGGACGGTCGTGCACGCGTCGTGGACGGCCGGGCAGCGGTCGGCGAACGCGCAGCCGGGCGGTTCCTCCGACGGTGCCGGCGGGCGGCCCGCGATGGCGTGCAGCCGCCCCTCCCCGGCGAGGCCGGGCGCCGCGCGCAGCAGGGCGTAGGTGTAGGGGTGGCGGGGCTCGGCCAGGACGCGCGCGGTCGGCCCCTCCTCCATCACCCGGCCCGCGTACATCACGACGATCCGGCCGGCGATGTCGGCGATCACCTCCAGGTCGTGCGTGGCGATCACGATGGAGATCCCGAGTTCACGGTTGAGGTCGCGCAGCAGTTCCAGGACCTGCGCCTGCGTCGTGACGTCCAGCGCGGTCGTCGGCTCGTCGCAGAACAGCACGTCCGGCCGGGCGACCAGCGCCATCGCGATGACGATCCGCTGCGCCTGCCCCCCGGAGATCTCGTGCGGGTGGCTGCGCATCCGCGCCGCGGCGGCGGGGATGCCGACGCGTTCGAGGGTCCGCTCGGCGAGCCGGCGGGCGTCGGCGGCCGTCAGGTCCGGGTCGGCGGTCCGTGCCGACTCGACGAGCTGCGCGCCGATCCGCTTCATCGGATGCAGCGCCCGCCACGGGTCCTGGAAGATGATCCGGGCCCGGCGCGCCCGCAGCCGCCGCAGCTCGCGCCGGGGCATCCCGAGGACGTCCGCGCCCGCGCACTCGATCGAACCGCTCACCCGGGCCCCGGGCGGCAGCAGCCGCAGCGCCGCCAGGATCGCGGTGGACTTGCCCGAACCGGACTCGCCCGCGACCGCGACGATCTCGCCGCGGCCGACCGTGAACGTCACCCCGCGCAGGATCCGCAGTTCGCCGCGCGCCGCGGGGAGCGACACCGACACGTCCCGCATGCCCAGGGCGGGCCGCTCGGCCGCCTTGACGGTGGCGACGGCCCCGGCGGTGCCGGCGGTGCCGGCGGCCGCGCCCGGGGCGGCCGCGCGGGACCGCGACCCGCCGATCACGACGCCCCGCCTTCCCGAAGGTGCTCCGCGCCGGGCTTGCGGGCGATCGTCACCCACGGGTAGGAGCCGGGTCCGAGCGCCACCTGCCGGACGTCGCCGAACCCGGCGGCCTCCGCCACGGCCACCAGGTCGGCCTGCGCGGCGGGGCGCCACCACGGCTCGTGCCCGTGCTCGGCGTCCCAGTCGTCCAGCCAGGCCTGGTGGGCGCCGCGCCGCCGGTACGGGGCCACGTCGGAGAACACCAGGTCGCCGCCCGGCCGCAGCAGCCGGTGCGCCTCGGCGAACGCCTTCGCGACGGCGTGCGGCGGCATCTCGTGCAGCAGGATGAAGGACGTCACCAGGTCGTGGCCGCCGGCGGGCAGGCCGGTGTCCTCGGCGGGGGCCCGCAGCAGGTCCCAGCGCAGCCCCCGGTCGGCGGCCCGCCGCTGGGCGTAGCGCAGGGACGCGGCCGACAGGTCCACCCCGGTGATCCGCGCGTCCGGGTACCGTTCGGCGAGCTTGAGCGTGTACTGGCCCGTCCCGCAGCCCAGATCGCAGATCGCCCGGTAGCGGTCCCGCGGCGCCGCGCCGGCGACCTTCGCGCGCTGCGCGAAGATGTCGCCGTACGCGGGCACCAGCAGGTGGCGGTAGACGAGCTCGTGGTGGACGAACCCCATGTGCTCGTGGCCGTCCCATCCGCCGCGCGTCCCGTGGAACTCGTACTTCCAGTAGCGCGGGACGGCCGCGTCGCCGCGGTCGGCGATCGCGCCGGGGTCCGGCGCGGCGGCCAGGCCGGTGAGGACGTCGCGCCGCTCGGCGAAGGCGTCCTCGGCGCGCGGCGTGAGCGTCCGCCTGCCCCAGCGCAGTGCGGCGCCGATGACGGCCTGCTCGGGCATGCCGTCCAGTTCCGCCGCCACTTCCGCGCGCAGGCGGGCGATGTCGGCGGCGCCGTCCCGCTCCCATCCGGCGGCCGCCGGGGACGCCTCGACCCGGTCGCGGACGCGGGCGCGCAGCGGCGCCAGCGACGCGCGGGCCGCCGCGAGGAACTCCAGTTCCGCCCGGCCGCGCTGCGCCAGGACGACCGCGGGATTCATGCCGTCCGGCACGGGCGGGCCGGCCGGCGGGTTCGCTGCGGTCGGCACGTCAGCCTCCCTGCTTGGTCACGCCGTCGAGCAGCAGCATCAGGCCGTTGCGGTTGTCGAAGCCGGAGACGCCCGTGCGGTGCCCGCCGACCGTGGGCGCGCCGTAGGTGTACAGGACGTAGGACTCGTCGAGCAGGTGCCGCCCGCAGTCGATCAGCTTCTGCTCGCGCCTGCCCTCGTCCAGCTCGGTGCTCTGCGCCTCCATCAGCGCGTCCCACTCGGCGTCCTTGACGAACGGCTTCTTGGAGGAGGAGACGTGCGCGTACGGGCGGTCGGCGTCGAAGATGCCGGTGTAGGACGCGCCCCGGTAGAAGATGTCGGCGTCGGAGCCGGCGCGGAACGTCTTCACCCAGATCGGCACCTCCACCGCGTTGATCTTCGGGCGGAAGCCCGCCTGCTCGAGCTGGGCGCCGATCGCCTCGTACAGCTTCTTGTAGAGGGACATGCCGAAGATCTCGATCTCGGCGCCCTCCGCACCGGCCGATCTCAGCAGGCTCTTGGCCCCGTCCAGGTCGTACGCGGGGCGGGTGATGTCGGGCGTGTGGCCGAAGACGCCCTTCACCGGGAGCTGCCCGTCCTCCAGCACGCCCGAGCCGTAGGTGATCGTGTCGATCAGCGCCCGCGCGTCGACGGCCTTGATCGCCGCCTGCCGCACGCGGACGTCGTCGAAGGGCGCCTTCGTCGTGTTGAGCTGGAACATGTTCTGGTTGCCGCTGAAGTCGGTGGCCACCGTCAGGTCGTCCCGGTTCGCCAGCGTCTTGATCGATTCGGCGCCGAGGTTCTGCGCCGCGTCGATCTGCCCGGCCTGCAGCGCCGACGCCATCGCGCCCGGGTCGCTGAAGTAGCGCAGCGTGACCTGCGACGACTTCGGCTTGTCGCCCCAGAACCCGTCGAACGCGGTGAACTCGATGCCGCTGTCGACGGCGAAGTTCGTGATCGTGAACGGGCCCGAGCCGACGGGCGCCGCGGCGAACCCGTCCGGCCCCTTCCGCGTCCATTCCTTCTGCGGGACGATGAAGATCTGGCCGACGCGGTTCAGCAGCAGCGGATCCGGCTTCCCGGTCTCGATCTCGACGGTCGTCGCGTCCACCTTGCGGACCTCCTTGATCGTGGAGATCACGGTGGCGAGCGGGTACTGCTCGCGGAGCACCTCGGTGAAGCTGAACACCACGTCGTCGGCCGTGACGGGCGCGCCGTTGTGGAACGTGGCCCCCGACCGGAGCCTGAACCGCCACACGGTGTCGCTCCGGCGCGTCCACTCGCTCGCCAGCCGCGGCGTCGCCTCGGTGGCGCCGCGCAGCCGCCGGACGAGCGCGTCGAACGCGTTGAACTGGAAGGTCGTGTACTGCTCCTGCATCGGGTTCAGCGTGTCGTCGACGACGACCGTGCCGATCGTCAAGCCCTTGCGCGCGCTCCCCGAACCGGATCCCGGGCCTCCGCAGGCGCCGAGCAGGCTGCCGCCCGCCACCGCGCCGCCGAGGGCGATTCCCGCGCGCAGAAAGCTCCGGCGGTCGAGCGCGGGTCCGTTCTTGAACACGGGACTCTGGCCCACTGTCTTGCTCCTTATGATCGTTCGATCGGCCCCCGGCGTGGCGGTGCGACGGCGGGCGTGAGGTGGGGCGGGTGGTGCGGGGCGAGGGCCGCCCCCCCGGCGGCGGCCGGCGGCCTTCCGGCCGGACGGCGCCGCCCGGGGCGGCCGGGAGCGCTGCGGGCGGGTCGGTTCGGGCGGGTGGTTCGGACGGGTCGGTTCGGGTGGGTGGGTGGGTGGTTCGGACGGCGGGCCCGGCTCAGCCGGCGGGGCCGGTCCGGGAGGTGGCCGCGGCCACCCGCGTATCGGGGTCGAGGACGGCGCCGAACACGCGGCCGACGAAGTCGCCGCGCTCGCGGCCGAGCCGCTCGAGCAGTTCGCCGGACGGGCGCAGCGCGTCGACCGCGCCGTCGTCCAGCTGGCCGCGCTCGCGGAGCAGGTGCTCCAGCACGAGGGTGCGGTCCCGCAGGATCCACACCTCGGACGCCAGTTCGGTGAGCATCCGGGTGATCTCGTCGAGCCGTTCGGACCCGAGGTACGCGCCGTCGCCGCTCATCACCGCTCCTTCCGGGCCCGCACGACCCACGGGTAGTCGCCCGCGCCGAGGCCGTACGCCTCGACGTCGCCGAAACCGGCCTGCTTCACCAGGGCCGGCAGATCGAGTTGCAGGTAGGACCGCATGAACGGCTCGCCGCGGTGGTCGGTCTCCCAGTCCAGGACGGCGGACCGGAAGGCGTCGTTGCGCTCGACCGGCGCGATGTCGCCGATGACCAGGTCCCCGCCGGGCTCCAGCACCCGGAACAGCTCCGCGAGGATCGCCTCGGTGGCCTTCGGCGGCGTCTCGTGGAAGAGCGTGAAGACCGCGACCAGGTCGACCGAGGCATCCGGCAGCCCGGTGTCCTCGGCGGCCGCCTGGACCAGCTCCCACGCGTCGCCCTCGTGCACGCAGCGCGCCCGCGCGTACTCCAGCTGCGTCCGCGACAGCTCGACGCCGACGTACCGGGCGTCCGGGAACTCCCTGGACAGGACCGACGCGAAGCGTCCGTTGCCGCAGCCCGGCTCGAGGATCCGGCGGTAGTCGCGCCGCGGCGCCTCCAGGGCGACCTGGGTGCGCTGGTCCATCAGGTTCTCGCCCGCGCGGACGGCGCCGACGCCGCCCGGCATGAGCACGTACCGGTAGCCGAGGTCGTGGATGACGACGCCCATGAGGTCGTGCCCGTCCCAGCCGCCGGTGGTGAGGTGGAAGCCCTCGCGGTAGTAGGCGGGCGGGACGAGCGAGGGGTCCAGGGCCAGCGAGCCGGGGGCGTCCGCGGGGACGTCCAGCCATTCCTCGATGCCGGCCCGGGCGTGCTCGGCGGCGGGGATCGCCCGGACGTAGATCTCCTCCGCGACGTAGCGGGTGAGCAGCCGGTCGAGCAGCCACGGGCCGTGCTCGCCCAGGTTCTCGGCCACCGAGCGGCGCCGTCCCGGCAGATCGGGCGGCGGGTCGGCGACGAGTTCGGCGTAGCGCCTGCCCGCCGCCGGCTGGAGGACCCCTCCGGTGTGGTGCTGCAGAGAGCCGAGGAACTCCAGTCCGGCGCGGTCGCGCTGCGCCACGGGGACGTCCATGTCTGTCTCCTCTCCGTTCGTCGTTGCGCCGTGCGGTCGCCCGCACGGCCGGGGTCGGGGCCGGCCGTTCCGGTCAGCCGGCGGCGCGCTCGGGTTCGCCCGCCGCGAGCATCGAGCTGCGCAGCAGGTGGGCGCGGGCGAGGGCCGGGTCGGCCGCGGTGCGGCGCATGTGGTCGGCCTGCCTGCGCCGCTCCTCGGGGTCCTCCTCCTGGAGGGACTCCCAGTTCTCGTGGGTGACGGCGCGCACGTAGCCGTGCGCGACGTCCCGGCGGGCCTTCGCGTAGGCGCCGGCGGGGCCGGGGTCTCCGCGCTCGGCGGCGACGATGGCGGCCGCGGCCGCGGCGGCGTCGTGGATGCCGCTGTTCATGCCGAGTCCGCCGAGCGGGTTGTTGATGTGGGCCGCGTCCCCCGCGAGCAGGACCCGCCCGTCCCGGAAGCGTTCGGCGATCCGCTGGTGCACCCGGTAGATGCGGGCGTGCGCGATCGCGTAGCCGCGGTCCAGGGGGGCGACTCCTTGCAGCCGCCGCTGAATCGCGGCGGGTTCGAGGGCGCCGCCGTCCGCCTCCGACTCCGGGATCGGGAACAGCGCGCGCCAGTGCAGCGGGGTGCGCAACAGCACGAGCCACTCGCGGGGGTCGGAGATGTAGTTGACCGCGCCGATGCCCGGCAGCAGCTCGGCGAAGTCGTCGGTGGTGGAGACGACGAGGAAGCGTTCGGGGTAGGTGATGCCGGGGAACGCGATGCCGAGACCGCGGCGGACGGTGCTGTGCGCCCCGTCCGCGGCGATCACCCACCGGGCGCGGAACCGGGCGCCGCCGTCCACGGTGACCGTCGCACGGGAACCGGTCGCTCCGCTCCCCGGAGCGTCCCCGACGGCGTCCCCAGGGTCGATGGACGTCACGCGGGCGCCGTGCACGAGCCGCACGTTCGGGACGCCGGCGAGGCGGCGGCCGATGATGCGGACGAGGTTCCGCTGCTCGCTCTGCAGCCGGTAGGGGAAGCGTGTGTCGTCCTTGAGGCAGGCCAGGTCGAAGTGCGCGACGAGCCCGTCGGCGCGGTCCCGGTACTGGTAGGTGTCGGCGACGAGCCCGGCCTCGTGCAGTTCGTCCGCCACGCCCAGGTCGTCGAGGATCTCCAGGGTCGGAGGGTGGAACGTGGAGGCGCGGGACTCGCTCAGGTCCTCCCGCTCCGCCGCCTCCGCCCCGGCCTCCTCGAGGACCGTGACCCGCAGCCCGGCACGGGCGAGGGCGAGCGCCGCGGTGGCGCCCACGGGGCCGAATCCGACGATCGCGACATCGGCCTCGGTGTCGCGCGGCGGATCGTTCTGGCCGACAAGCACGGGTTCCTCCAGAATGCTCGCATCTCTCACAATGCGGTAACCGCGTACTCAGGATGTGGAAGAAGCTAAAAGCCTGCTCTCGACCGTTGTCAATGGCCCCTGGCAGCGGAGTTCACGACGGAACAATGGCCGAACATGGGAGAACGCCGACGGGATGGGCCTTCACGAGGCGCGGAAGACCGTCCGAGAAATGAGGATTTAACATCAGAGCATCCCAGTTGTCTCACAATACGAGACAGACAGGAGCGTGATCAGCCCGCTCCGGCCGGGCCGCGCACTCTCGACGCCACCGGACGTGCGCGCGCGGGCTGGACAGGCCACTTCCCCGCCGTGGCGGCCGCACTTGACGGGACACGGAAGGCGGACTTACCGTGCCTCACATAGCAAAAACAATCCTCTCACAATGTGGTAGCCGGGTGCCGTCATCCCGATGATCGAGCCCGGAGGAACGTCGCCATGCTGCGGCACATCATTCTGCTCCGCTGGAGCCCCGACGCCACCGACGCCCGTCGGGAGGCCGCCGCGGCGGCCTTCCGCGCGCTGCCCGGCGCGATCGGCGAGATCCGCGCGCTCGCCTGCGGCCCCGACCTCGCGCTCGGCGACAACGAGCACGACTTCGCGGCGGTCCTCGACTTCGACGACGCGGACGGCTGGCACGCCTACCAGCGGCACCCCGCGCACCGCGCGCTCGTCGCGGACGTCCTCGCCCCCATCCTGGCCCGGCGAGCGGCGATCCAGATCGATGTCTGAACCCCCCGCACCCGCACCCGCGACCGCGGCCGCACGGCCGCTCGCCGACGACTACCGGGCGGCCGGATTCGGCGGCCGGCTCGGCCTCGGGACGCGGCCCGCGCTGCTCGTCGTCGACCTGGTGCGCGCCTACCTCGCCCCGGACAGCCCCCTCTTCGCCCCCGCCGCACCGGCCGCCGCGGCGGTCGCCGGCGCGCTCGCGGACAGCGCCCGCGAGCACGGCCACCCCGTGGTGTTCACCTACGTCTCCTACGCGCCGGGCGGCGCCGACGGCGGCTGGTTCTACCGCAAGGTGCCCGCGCTCCGGCTGTTCGACGAGGGCTCCCCGCTCGCGGAGCCGCCGGACGAGCTCGTCCCCCGGCCGGGCGACCTCACCGTGCGCAAGCAGTATCCGAGCGCCTTCTTCGGGACGTCCCTGGCCGGAACGCTGAACGCGCTCGGGGTCGACTCGGTCGTCGTCGCCGGCGTGAGCACCAGCGGCTGCGTGCGGGCCACCGTCGTCGACGCCCTGTGCCACGGGTTCCGCCCGGCCGTGGTCTCCGACGCCGTCGCCGACCGCGACCCGCGCCCCCACGAGGCGGCGCTGTTCGACCTGGACGCCAAGTACGGCGACGTGCGCACCGGCTCCGACGTCATCGCCGCGTGGACGGGGACCGGCACGTGAGCGGCGTGGACACCCATCCCGCGGACCGGCTGCGCGGCGCCCTGAACTCCGGCCCGCCGGTCCCGGCGGCCGGCTGCCACGACGCGCTGAGCGCGCGCCTCGCCGAGGCCGCGGGGTTCGAGGCGGTGCACCTGTCCGGCGCGCTCGTCGGCGCGAGCGAGCTCGGGCTGCCGGACCTCGGTTTCACCGGCGCGAGCGACATGCTCGGCGCGCTGCGGCGCGTCGTCGCGGGCACCGGCGTGCCGATCGTCGCCGACGCCGACACCGGCTACGGCGACCCGCCGCAGGTCGCCGAGACCGTCCGCCGCTACGAGCGGGAGGGCGCCGCGGCGCTGCACCTGGAGGACCAGGTGCAGCCGAAGCGCTGCGGCCACGCGCCCGGCGTCGAGATCGTGGACCTTCCCGTGGCGCTGGCCCGGCTCGAGGCGGCCGTCTCGGTGCGCCGCCGGCTCGTGGTGATAGCCCGGACGGACGCGCTGCGCGCCGCGGGGCCGGCGGAGATGCTGCGCAGGGTCGCCGCGTTCGCCGCCGCCGGGGCCGACGCGATCATGGCGGAGGGCGTCGTGGACGCGGACCTGCTGCTGCGGGTGCGGGACGCGGCGCGCGGGCTCCCGCTGGTCGTGAACTGCTCGGCGGCCGGTCCCCCGGCCGATCCCGCCGACGCCCTCGGCAGGGCCGGCGCCCGGCTCGTGCTGTACCCGGTCGCGGCGGCCCTCGCCGGCGCCGCCGCCATGCGCGAGGCCTACCGGACCATCCTGCGCGACGGCCGCGCCCCCGCCCCCGCGATGACCTGGACCGACTTCAACGACCTGCTCGGCCTGCCCGGCCTGGCCGCGCGGTTCCCCGATCGAGCAGCCGAGGAGACGACCCGATGACCACCGTGCTCGCCGACCGCCGCGTCTTCGGCGTGATCGTCCCGTCCACCAACACCGTCGTGGAGGACGAGTACTACCGCCACCGCGTGGACGGCGTGTCGTTCCACGCCGGGCGGATCCTCATCCGCAACGGCGGCCTCGACGACGACGAGAGCTTCCAGTCCTTCCTCACCGAACTGCGCGGGGAGATCGGCAAGGCCGTCGAGTCGGTCCTGACCTGCGAACCCGACCACCTGATCATGGGCATGAGCGCGGAGACGTTCTGGGGCGGGGTGGACGGCAACGCCGAGTTCGAGCGGCTCATCGGCGGGCTGTCCGGGCTGCCGGTCACCACCGGAGCGTCCGCGTGCCGGGCGGCGCTGGCCCGCCTCGGCGTCTCCCGCGTCGGGGTCGTCACCCCGTACCAGCCCGTCGCCGACGAGCAGGTCCGCCGGTTCTTCACCGAACTCGGCCACGAGGTCGCGGACGTGCGCGGGCTGAAGTGCGCGTCCGCGACGTCCATCGCCGGCGTCGGCCGGGACGAGCTGCGCGCCGCGTTCGCCGCCGTGGACGGCCCGGACGTGGAGGCGCTCGTCCAGGCGGGCACGAACCTTCCGGTGATGGGCGTCGCGGCCGAGCTGGAGGACGAGCTCGGCAAGCCCGTGGTCGCGATCAACGCCGCGACGCTCTGGCACGCCTACCGCACCAACGGGATCGACGACCGGATCCCCGGCGCGGGCCGCCTGCTGGCGACCCTGTGACCGGCCCCGGCGAGAGGAACACTCCAATGACGAAGATCCGGGTCGCCGCCGCGCAGTTCTTTTCCGGCCCCGACCCCGCCGCGAACCTGGCGCTGTGCGACGGCTACGTGCGCCGGGCCGCCGCCGCGGGCGCGCGGCTGGTCGTCCTGCCCGAGAACGCCAACCGGGTCCGCGACTACGCCGACCGCGCCGAGTGCTGGGCGCGCGCCGAGGAGCCGTCGGGCCCCTTCCTGACCGGGCTGCGCGCGACGGCCGCCGAACTGGGCGTCCACATCGCGGTGGGCGTCGACCTGCGCGGGGCCGCCGAGCCGGCCGTGCACATCGCGTCCGTGCTCATCGGGCCGTCCGGCGAGATCGTCGGCGTCCACAACAAGCACGTCCTCTGGGACTACGAGTACACGCTGTTCGAGCCGGGCGACGAGCCGTACGAGGTCTTCGACACCGCGCTCGGCCGGATCGGGCTGCTGCTGTGCGCGGACGGCATCGTCCCCGACACGCCGCGGGCGCTCGCGCTGCTCGGCGCGGAGATCCTGTGCAACTCGCTGAACTCGCGCGGACCGGACGAGTTCCGCGTGCACGTGCCGCTGCGCGCGATGGAGAACCGCGTGTGGCACGTCGCGGCGAACACCGTCGGCGGCCCGGAGCTCGAGTGGCCGTGGATGGGCGGCAGCCAGATCGTCGCGCCGGACGGGACCCGGCTCGCCGACGCGGGCGAGACCGAACCGGGCTTCGTGACCGCCGACATCGATCCCGCCGCGGCCCGCGACAAGCGGATGCCCGGGGTCGCCGACGTGTTCGCGTGGCGCCGTCCGGACCTGTACGGCCCGCTGGCCCGGCCGCTGGACGAGGTCCCCGTCGCGGCGATGTACGGCCCCGCCCCGGCGGGCATGCCGCCCCGCCCGCTGCCGGTCGCGGTCATGCAGGTCAGCTTCTTCCGCAGCACCGAGTGGACGATCCGCCGCGCCCTCGGCCAGATCTCCCACGCGGGCCGGTCCGGCGCGCGGCTCGGCGTCCTGCCCGAGCTGTTCTGCTTCGAGCCGGGCGAGGTGGCGGCCGATCCCGCGCGGGCGGCGGCCGCTTCCCGCGAGGCGCTGGCGCGGATCGCGGACGCCTGCGCCGAGGCGAAGATCTGGGTGGCGGCGAGCCTCGTGGAGGAGTCCGGCGGCGGATACCACTCGACCGTCCACCTGGTGGACGACACCGGCACGATCGTCCATCGCTACCGCAAGACGCACCTGACCGATGCCGACCGCGCGTGGGCGTCCCCCGGAGACTCCCTCGAGGTCGCCGAGACCCCGCTCGGGCGGCTCGGCTTCATGACCGGCGACGAGGTCTGGGTGCCCGAGGTGGCCCGCGCCCTCGCGCTGGACGGCGCCGAGCTGATCGTCCACCCCACCGCCTGGGGCACGCCGGAGGCCATGCACGTCGCCGCCACCGAGCGGACGGAGGAGAACCGCGTCCACCTGGTCTCGGTCAACCGGCTGGACGACCCGGCGGGGCTGGGCAGCCAGGTGCTGCGGGCGGACGACTTCGTCCCGGGGCAGCCGATCGCGGTCATGCGCTACCCGACCGGCTACTGGACGCGGCCGGGGTTCGAGGAGCAGCTCCTCCTGGAGCTCGACCTGCGGGAGTCCAACGACAAGATGATGGGCCACCACCTCGACCCGCTCGCCAAGCGCCACCCGCACCTCTACGCCGTCCTCGTGGAGGAGACGACCGGCTGACCGCCGCCCGGGGGCCGCTCTCCAGGGGAGGGCGGCCCCCGCCTCCTGGGGAAACGGATCTTGCCCGAGTCCGGAGTGACGTGGGACACTCGATCCGATCGATCTAGTCAATCGATTGACCAACCGGAGGAGGAACGGTTTGAGAGGGCTGAGAACGTGAGGAACGGCTGGCGGGGCGCGGTCGCGGTGCTCGCGGCCGGGGCGCTCCTGGGGACGGGCACCGCGGCGGTCGCCGACGGTCCCGGCGCCCGGCAGACGACGGCGTGGCGGCACGGGGAGCTGCGGGTCGACACGGCCGGGGTCGTGTCGAGATCGGACTTCGTGCTGAAGAGCCCGGGATGGCAGGCGTACCAGAGCATGCCGGTCGGCAACGGCACCCTCGGCGCCGCCATGTGGGCGCAGGACGGGTTCATGGCGCAGTTCAACCGCGCCGACACCTTCCCGGACCTGAAGTCGGCCGGGCAGCTGACCGTACCGGGACTGCTCCCGCTGATGCAGGCGGAGGACTACCGGGGGCGGCTCCGGCTGCACGAGGGCGACCTGGTCCAGCGGGGCGGCGGGATGTCCGCCCGCGGCTACGTGCGGGCCGACCGGGACCAGTTCGTCCTGGACGTCACCGGCGCCGACCCGGACCGGATGCAGACCGCCGACCTGCGGCTGTGGGAGGGACGGACGCCCACGGTCCACGCGCGCGGCGGCGTCGCCGCGCTGGCGGAGACCTTCGAGGACGAGTCGTCGGGCAGCCTGACGGGCGCCGTCGCGGCGCTGACCGCCGACGGGCGCGACGTCACGGCGGAGATCGTCGACGACAGGACGGTGCGGCTGAGCTTCAAGCCGAACCGGGACGGGAGCTTCCGCATCGTCACCGGCGTCCCCGCCTACACCGGCGGCGACCTCGGCGGGGCCGCCGCGAAGGCGCTCCGGGGCGCCTCGGACGGCGACCGGGCGCACCGGGCCTGGTGGCACCGGTTCTGGGACGGCGCGGCACCGATGCGGATCACGTCCCGGGACGGCGTCGGCGAGTACATGGAGCAGCTGCGCGCGCAGCAGCTCTACATGACGGCCGCGACGATGCGCTCGGCGGTGCCGAGCAGCCACGGCGGCGTCATCAACATGTTCTCGCCGTGGCGGGACGAGGTGCACTGGTCGGCCGACCACTGGTGGCATTTCAACCTGCGGCAGCCCGTCTACACCAACTTCGGCGCGGACACCGAGGAGTTCAACGAGCCGTACTTCCGGCTCTACCTCGACCGGCTGGAAGAGATGCGGGAATGGACGCGCACGTACTGGAAGGACTCGGAGGGCGTGTGCGTCGCCGAGTTCCTGCGGTACGACGGGACGGCGGAGGCGTGCGACAGCGAGCGGCCGCCGGACTGGCTGAACCGGATCGTCACGACCGGGCCGGAGGTCGTCCACAACCTCTGGCTGCAGTACCGGTACACGGGCGACCGCCGGATCCTGGACCGGGCGTACCCGCTGATGCGGGACGTGGCGCGCTTCTACCTGTCGATCCTCGAGGAGGGCGACGACGGGAAGCTGCACCTCCACAACGTCAACGCCATGGAGACGCAGTGGGACGCCACCGACCCCGCGCCCGACCTCGCCGCCATGCGGGTGATCTTCCCGATGATCGCGGAGCAGGCGGACCGGCGGGGCGACCGGGGGCTGGCCGGGGAGCTGCGCGCGGCGCTGCCGAAGATCCCGGACTTCCGCGTCATCACGCGCGACGGTGAGCGGGTGATCGCCTGGTCGGCCACCGACGAGGAGGGGCGCAACACGCAGAACCCCGACACCGAGCCCCTGTTCCCGTGGGGCCTCTACGGCCGGGACTCCGAGCTCATGCAGTCGACGTTCCGCAACCGCGTGTACGTCAACACGCGGGAGTGGGCGGAGGACGCGCTGCTCGCCGCCCGGCTCGGCCTGCCCGGGGAGATGCGGAACCTGCTCGTCCAGGGCACCGAGGACTTCCAGATCTTCCCGAACGGGTTCGGGTCGCACAGCATCGGCGACGACCCGACCGAGATGACGAACTACTACAACGGCTGGAACGCCGTGGTGGGCTCGTCGCTGCAGGAGGCGCTCGTCCAGTCGTACGAGGGCGTGGTCCGCGTCGCGTCCGCCTGGCCGGAGGGCTGGAACGCCGCCGGGTCCGTGCAGGTCGAGGGCGGGCACCGGGTCAGCACCGAGGTGCGCGACGGCGCGCCGAACCTCGTCGGCGTCGAGGCCGCGAGCGACGGGACGCTGGCGATCGCCAACCCGTGGCCGGGGCGGCGGGTGCGGGTCGTCGACGGCGGCACCGGGCGCGGCCGCCCGGTCGTGCGGCCGACCGATGACGACGTGGTCCGGTTCCGGGTCGAGGACGGACGGTCCTACGTGCTCGAACGGGCCGACCGCCCGTACCCGTCGTTCCGCTTCGAGGGGATCGGCGGGAAGCCCGCGACGGAGGTCCGCCGGCTCGGCGACCGCACGCTCGGCGTGGAGTGACCCTCCACCCGCCGAGCGAGAAGGCCGCGGCACCCGGATCCGGGTGCCGCGGCCCTCGCCGTCGCGGTGCTAGGCCGGCCGTGCCGTGGACTGCCGGACGACCAGCTCGATCGGCTCGCGCACGACCTCCTCGACGGGATGGTCGGCGGGCACCGACAGCAGCAGCCTGGTGGCGCGGGCGCCGAGCGCGCGCAGCGGCATCCGGACCGTGGTGAGCGGCGGGATGAGGTGCTCGGCCAGCGGCAGGTCGTGCACGGCGACGACCGACATCTCCTCCGGCACCGAGACGCCGCGCGCGCGCAGCGCGCTGAGTACCCCGATGGCCGACGCGACGTTGGCGACGAACATCGCGGTCGGCGGCTCGGTCTGTTCCAGCAGCCGCCGCACCGCCTGGACGCCGCCGTCCGGGCCGTACGCGCCCTGGACGACGAGCCGCGGATCCTCCTCGATCCCGGCCGAGCGCAGCGCCGTCGCGTACCCGTCGTGGCGGCGCTGCGCGGTGTCGGCGGCGGGCGGCCCGCCGACGTGCGCGATCCGGCGGTGGCCGAGGTCGAGCAGGTGCTCGACGGCCATCCGGGCGCCGAGCACGTCGTCGAGGATGACGTGCCGGCCGGAGCCGGGGCCGCGGCGGTTGACGAACAGCCACGGCAGCCCGCGGTCGGCGAGGCCCGCCTGCTCCTCGCCGGTGATCGTCCCCCCGGCCAGCAGCAGCCCGTCGACCCGGCCCTGGCCGAGCAGGTCGAGGTAGCTCTGCGCGCCGCGCCCGGCGGTGGACGAGCCGACCATCAGCGCGCAGTCCAGCTCCGCGGCCGCGGTCTCCGCGCCGGTGATGATCTCGGCGTAGACGGGGTTGGCGAAGTCGGGGATGAACAGCCCGACCGTCCCGGCCCGCGCGGTGCGCAGGCTGCGGGCGGCCACGTTCGGCCGGTAGTCGAGTTCCTTGAGGGCGGCGTTCACCCTGGCGCGCGTCTCGGGACGGATGTTCAGCAGAGGGTCGGCGTTGACGACGCGCGACACGACGGCCTTGTCCACCCCAGCCTTGCGGGCGACGTCGGCGAGCGTCACCCGGCGGGTCCGTGAACGGCCGCCCCCGGTCGACTGGGTCACAGTGACTGAGCCTCACCGCTGTCGATGGATGCGTATAGAGCCTGGACGAGTTCAAGCGTACCGAGATTGTCCCGCGCGGCCGTGGGAGACGGCTCGTCCTCGGCGATCCAGCGGAGCAGCCCGGCCATCGGGCCGGCGAACGCGCCGGGGATCCAGCGCTCGGTCACCGGGTAGGCCACCCAGCCGTCGGTGGGCGCCGCGGTGCTGGACACCTCCAGGGTGTCCGGGCGGCCGTGCGGGTAGTCGTACAGCAGGCCGAGCGTGCCGCGGATCGCACCCTTGTCGCCGTCGATGCGGAACTCGGCGCGGAAGTCGCCGGCGCGGTTCTCGTGGTTGACGTGCAGGATCGCGCGGGCGCCGCTCTCGAACAGCAGGGTGCTCATCGTCCGGGACTCGCCCGCCTCCGCCTGGCCGGGAGTGCGGGACGCGGCGCAGAAGACGCGGGCGGGGTCGCCCAGGATGCTGCGCACCGCGTCGAGGTAGTGGATCGAGTGGTACATGATCTCGAGGCGTTCCGAGCGGACGAGCCAGGACCAGCCGCTCCAGTCGGTCTTCACGTCGACGGTGAACGACATCGCGGTGGGCGTCCCGATCCAGCCCGCGCGGACCATGGCGCGGGCCGCGGCGATCCCCTCGTCCCAGCGGAGCTGCTGGTTGACGGCGAGGCGGCGGCCCCGCTCCTCGGCGAGCGCGGCGATCTCGCGGGCCTCGGCGAGGTCGGGCGCGAGCGGCTTCTGGCACAGCAGGTGCTTGCCCGCGGCCAGCGCGGCGCGGGCGATCGGCGGCTGCGCGTGCGGGACGACGGCGATGTCCACGACCTCGACGCCGTCGTCGGCGAGCAGGTCGTCGAGGGAGCCGTAGACGTGCGGGACGCCGTGCCGGGCGGCGACCTCGCGGGCGCGGTCGCCGTCGAGGTCGAAGAGGCCGCGGACGGGCAGGCCGTGCGCGGCGTAGGCGGGCAGGTGCGCGACGTCGACGATCGCGCCCGCGCCGACGATCGCGATCGGCCGGCGGTGGTGCTCCGGCACCGAGATCCGGGTCTCGGCGGCGATCGGGGCGAACAGGTCGAGCATGGGGCGGCTCCGGGTCAGGCTGGTCGGGCGGGGTCGGGGATGCGGTAGACGTCGGCGGCGGTGCCGCCGAGGAGGCGGTCCCGGTCGGCGGGGGCGAGCGCGAGGCCGTCCAGGAGTTCCGCGGTCTCGTCCCACACCTTGCGGTAGCCGCCCGCGAGGACGGAGATGGGCCAGTCGCCGCCGAACATCAGCCGGCGGGCGCCGAACAGTTCGAGCGCGTGCTCGACGTAGGGGCGCAGGTCGGCGGCCGTCCAGGTCTCCCAGTCGGCGGCCGTGTTCAGCCCGGACACCTTGGCGTACACGTTCGGGTGCTCGGCGGCGCGGGCCAGCAGCCCGGCCCAGGGTTCGCGGCCGCGCCCGGCGATCGGCGGCTTGGCGAGGTGGTCGATCACCAGCCGCAGGTCCGGGTGCCGTTCGGCGAGCAGCGGCACGTGCTCCAGATGGCGGGGCAGGACGGCGACGACGTCGAACGTCAGCCCGCGTTCGGCCAGCGCGTCCAGGCCGTCCCGCACCTGCGGCCGCAGCAGCCAGTCCGGGTCCGGCTCGTCGTGGATCAGGTGCCGGACGCCGGCGTAGCGCGGGTCCCGCCGGTAGCGGTCGAGCGCGGCGGCGGCCTCGTCCGGGCGGAGCAGCGGCACCCAGCCGACGACCGCCCGCACGCGCGGCCACCGGTCGGCGACCTCCAGCATGTAGTCGGTGTCGGCGTAGGAGTCGGCGGACTGCACGAGGACCGTCCCGTCGACCCCGCACGCGTCCAGGAGCGGTTCGAGGTCGCTTTCCTCGAACGTCCGGTGGATGGGGCCCTGGTCGGGCGTCAGCCACGGGTACTCGACCCGGTCGAGGTTCCAGAAGTGCTGGTGCGCGTCGATGATCACGAATGCTCCTCGTCGGGGCCGGACAGCTGCCCCCGAAGATTCCACACCTCCGGGAGCGCGTTCGTCCGGCCGTCCTCCCCCGGCTCGAAGCGGTCGACGAACGCGGCCATGTGCTCCTGCCACGCCCGGTCGGCCGGGTCGGCGGCGAGGACGTCCAGGGCCGCGGCGAAGCCGCCGGCGGCTTCGCCCTCGACGTCGACGAGGTGGAACAGGTGGCGGCCGCTGCGCCAGATCGTCCAGTCCCGGATCCCGGCCCGGCGCAGCGCGGCGAGCAGGTCGTCCGGGACGGCGGCGTGCTCGCGGTCGTAGTCCTCCTCCCGGCCCTCGCGCAGGACGCTGTGCAGCGCGACCTTCATGGGCGGCCTCCCGGGAGCAGCGCCGCGCGGTGCGGCGGCGGCTGGACGAGTTCGAGCGTGATGGCGTCGGGATCGAGGAAGTAGCAGGCCGCGCCGCCGGTGTTGGCGCCCGCGGTGATGCGGTTCGGCGGCGAGACGAACCGGACGCCGAGGGCGGCGAGCCGCTCGTGCTCGGCGTCGATGTCGGCGACCGCGAACGCCATGTGGGCGGCGCCGGGATGGTGGCGGGCGGGGTCCTGGCGCTCGCCGCGCGGGACCACGTACTCCACCAGCTCCAGGTCGTGGGTGCTGACGTGCTCCCCCCGGCCGGGGACGGCGAGCTGCGCGACCCGCAGGCGCGCGTCGGGGTAGCCGACGAGCGCCCGCGTGTACGCGTTGTCCTGGTCCTGGACGTGGACGAGGTCCATGCCCAGCACGTCGCGGTAGAACCCGACCGAGCGGTCGAGGTCGGCGACGTGGAAGCTGAAGTGCCAGACCGCTGCGAGCACCGGCTCAGCCCTCCTTCCGGCCCGCCGCGCCCGGCTGCGCGGAGACCGTCTGCGCGGAGACCGTCTGCGGGGAGACCTCGTGTCCGGTGTCCGCCGGTTCCTCGGGCGGGGGCGGCGGTTCCGGCCCGTCCCCGGCCGGCGCGGGCGATTCGGACTCCCGGATGCGCCTGGTCTGGCCGCGCCGCAGCGAGATCGTGTAGACGCCGGCCGCGACGATCAGCACGACGCCCTCGACCAGGCCCTGCCAGTTCGCGCCGAGGTTGAGGATGTTGAACCCGTTGCGCAGGGTGATCAGGATGAGCGCGCCGACCAGCGACTTGCCGACGCTGCCGAGTCCGCCGAACAGCGAGGTCCCGCCGAGGATGGCGGCGGCCAGCGCGGTGAGCTCGAACCCGGACAGCGCGCTCGGGTTGATCGAGCCGAGCCGGGCGGCGTACAGGACGCCGACGAAGGCCGCGACCGTCCCGTTGAGGACGAACGCCACGACCTTGTACCGGTCCACGGCGATGCCCGACAGCCGGGCCGCCTCGGGGTTGCCGCCGGAGGCGTACAGCCGCCTGCCGATCGTGGTGTAGCGCAGCACCCACGCCGCGACGAGCGCCAGCAGCAGCAGGTAGAGGGTGCGCTGGGTGACCCGGATCGTGAAGATCGCGACCGGGGACGCGGCGATGAGCACGGCCCCGACCGCGAGCGGCACGAGGATCCGCGGCGGGCGCCACTGCTTGGAGCGCGCGGCGCGCCACACGCCGACCGCGAGCACGACGATGCCCGCGAGCAGGTAGAGGTTCGGGGTGATCCACGAGCCGCCGTCGACGGCGCGCAGCCCGTCGCGCACCGCGCCCTCGGGTGCGGTGACCGTCCGCCCGTCGGTGACGATGAGCACGACCCCGCGGATCGCGGTCATCGTCCCCAGTGTCACGATGAACGCGTTGATGCCGAAGTACTGCACCACCACGCCGTTGAACAGCCCGATGAGGGCGCCGACGGCGAGCGCGGCGAACAGCGCGGGCCAGAACCCGATGTCGTCGGCGAGACTCAGGCAGACCGCCGCGCCGAGCGCGGCGACCGCGCCCACCGACAGGTCGAAGTTGCCGCTGATCAGCACGATCGTCGTGGTGATCGCCATCAGGCCGATCAGCGTGGTCTGGTCGAGGATGTTCGCGACGTTCGTCGGCCCCAGGTAGAACACCCGTCCCTGGGCCTGCGCCGCGAAGGTCAGGACCGCGACGAGCAGGACGAGGGCGTACACGACGCCCGCGTTGCCGAGCCGCAGCGCGGCGGGGAGCCGCCGCCCGACCGTGGTCTCAGTGCTCACCTGGCACCTCTTCTTCTCCGTTCCGGCCGGACGGCGCGGGCCGCGCCGACCGCTGCGTCCGCAGGCCGTGGGCCAGCATCAGCAGCTCCTCCTCGGTGGTCTGGGACGCCCGCCGCTCCGCGACGATCCGGCCGCCCCGGACGACCAGCACCCGGGTGGCGACCGACAGCAGCTCCTCGAACTCGCTGCACACGAGGACGACCGCCTTGCCCTGCGCGGCGAACCGGCGGACGAGCCGCAGCAGGTCGGCCTTCGCGCCGACGTCGACGCCCGCGGTGGGCTCGTCGAGGAGCCACACGCGCGTGTCGGCGTACATCCACTTGGCGAACACGACCTTCTGCGCGTTGCCGCCGGACAGCTCGCCCGGCACGGCGTCGACGCCGGCGGTGACGATGCCGAGGTCGGCGACGGCCCGCTCCGCGCGGGCCCGCTCGTCCTCGGCGCGCGGCACCAGCCGGCCGCGGGACAGCCGGGCGAGATCGGGCAGGGAGATGTTCTTCCACAGCGGCAGGCCGCCGTGCAGCCCCTGCCCGGCGCGGTCCTCGGGGACGTAGGCCATGCCCGCCGCGACGGCGGCCCGCGCCGAGCCCCCCACCTGCGTCCCGCCGACGCTGACGGTGCCGGTGGCGGACGAGTCGTCGCGGAACACCGCGCGCAGCAGCTCGGAGCGTCCGGCGCCGAGCAGCCCGGCGATCCCGACGATCTCCCCGGCGCGGACGTCGAAGGAGACGTCGCGCACGCCGGTCGCCGAGGACAGCCCGGCGACCCGCAGCACCACGGGCTCCTCCGGTCCGGGCCCGGCGCCGGCCTCGCCCTCGCGCTCGACGGCGAGCAGCTCGCGGCCGGTGACGGCGCGGACGAGCATGCCCTCGGTGACCGCGTCGGTGGCCTCGTCGAGGACCGTCGTGCCGTCGCGGATGACGGTCGTGTGGTCGGTCAGCTCGAAGATCTCGTCGAAGAAGTGCGAGATGTACAGGAACGCGGTGCCCTGCGCCGACAGGCGGCGCACGGCGTCGAACACGACCCGCCGCTCCTTGTCCGACAGCGACGCCGTCGGCTCGTCCATCACGACCAGCCGGGCGCCCGCCGCGAGGGACTGCAGCACCGACACCATCTGCCGGGCGCCGATCGGCAGGTCGCCGACGACCGCGTCGGGGTCGACGGGGTAGCCGAGCCGTTCGACGAGCGCGCCGAACTCGGCGCGCAGGTCGCGGGTCATCCGCCAGGCGCCCGACCGGTCGAGGAAGACGTTCTCGATCACGGTGAGGGTGGGGACCAGCGGGACGTGCTGGTGGATGGTCGCGATCCCGGCCCTGCGGGCCTCGCCGGGGGCGCGCCAGCGGCGGTCCCGGCCCGCCCAGCGCAGCACGCCGCCGCTCGGCGGATGCGCCCCGGAGATGATCTTCACGAGGGTGGACTTGCCCGCCCCGTTGGCGCCGACGAGCCCGTGCACGCTGCCCGGCCGCACGGCGAGGGAGATGCCGCGCAGCGCGCGCGTCCCGTTCGGGAACGTCTTGGTGACGCCGTCGAGGAGCAGGAGCGGTCCGCCGTCCCCGGCGGAGCGCGCACCGTCCGCCCGTGCTCTGTCCGCCCGTGCGCCGTCCGCCCGTGCGTGCCCCATCTCTCCCTCCTTCGCGTTCGCGTCCACCGCGGCGGGCCTCACCATTGCGGCGCGCACTCGCCGACGTTGTCCTCGGTGATCGCCGGGGTCTCGTAGGTGACGAACTCGGCGTCGTACTTCTTCGCGCCGGTGAGCTGCTCGTGCAGCACCTTCATGGCGCGCGCGCCGAGGTCCTCGGGCTTGTAGCAGACCGTCCCGTACAGGTCGCCGCTCTTGACACCGTCGATGCCCAGCTTGGAGCCGCCGACGCCGATCACGGCCGCGTCCGAGCCGGCCGCCTCGACCGCCTTGGCGCAGCCGACGCCCATGTCGTCGCTCTCGGCGTAGAACAGCTCGACGCCGGGGTGCGCGGCCAGCATGTTCTGGCAGGCCGACTGCGCCTTCTCCGGCAGCCAGTCGCCGGGCTGCCGGGCGACGACCTTCAGCTCGACGCCCTTCTCCTCGGCGGGCTTCTCGAAGTCGCGGTACCGCTGGTGGGTCTCGGCGAACCCGGCGGCGCCCTCGACGACCGCGATCTCGCCGCCGTCGGGCAGCACCTCCAGCGCCAGCTCGCCCGCCGTGCGCCCGGCGGCGTACTCGTCCTGCGTCGCGAGGGCGACCAGGCCCGGGTAGACGTCGGTGAGGTCGCGCGACTTCGGGTCGCCGACCTGCGACGCGACCGCGACGGTCGGGATGTCGGCCCGCTTCAGGTTGTCGGCCATCCCGGCGGCGACGCCGGAGTCGACCGGCAGCAGCAGGACGCCGTCCGGCGCCTGGCCGATGAGGTCCTGGATGTCGCTGGACTGCTTCTGCGCCTGCCCCTGGGCGTCCACCTCGATGATCTCGACGCCGAGCCGCTCCGCCTCGGCCTTGATGCCCTTGGTGACTGCGGCGGGGAAGGGGAAGCTCTGCCCCAGGGTGGACACCCCGACGGTGAGCTCGCCCTTGTCCGCCGCGGCCTCCGACTCGCCGGCCTGACCGCAGCCCGCGGCCAGCGCCGCCATCGCGAGCGCCGCCGCAGCGGCCGCCAGCGTCTGCCTCCGTGCCATCCGCGGCACCTCCGTTCTAACGATTGACTAGGGGTGGGTCGGCCGTTCAGGCCGTTGTCATCGCGGCGATCCGGGCCGCGATCGGCCCGGCCGCCGGCAGCACCGCGGCCGCCAGTCCCGGCGCCGCCGGGATCCGCACGTCCGGGGCGCCGATCCGCACCGGCGCCGCGTCCAGCCCGATGCCGGCCTCCGCGACGCGCGCGACGATCTCGGCGCCGAAGCCGCCCGTCACGTTCGCCTCGTGGACCACGGCGAGCCGCCGCGTGCGGGCGGCGCTCGCCAGTACCGCGTCCATGTCGACCGGGTTCAGCCAGGTCAGTTCGAGCACCTCGGCCTCGACGCCCCGCGCCGCCAGGCTCTCGGCCGCCGCCAGCGCCTGCCCGGCCACCGCGCCCCAGCTCACGACGGTCACGTCGCGGCCCGCGCGGCGCAGGTGCGACCAGCCCATCGGGCGCGGCGCGCCGCCCAGGTCGACCTCGGCCTTGTCGCCGAAGTACAGCGACCGGTTCTCCACGACGATCACCGGGTCGTCGGCGTGCACGGCGGCGACCAGGACGTCGTGGGCGTCCTGCGCGGTCCGCGGCATCGCCAGCCGCAGCCCCGGGACGTGCAGGAGCAGCGCCTCCAGGGACTGCGAGTGCTGCGCGCACGCGCCGGGCGCGTTGCCCTGCTGGGTGCGGACGACGATCGGCGCGGGCGCCGCGCCGCGCGACACGTACCGGGCGTTCGCCGCCTGGTTGACGAGCTGGTCCAGCGCGACCAGGGAGAAGTCGGCCCACATGATCTCGACGATCGGGCGGGCCCCCATGAGCGCCGCGCCGACCGCGCTGCCGAGGATCGCGGCCTCGCTGATCGGGGTGTCGAACACCCGGTCGCCGAACCTGCGGCGCAGCCCGCGGGTGACGCCGAACACGCCGCCCGGCTTGCCGACGTCCTCCCCGTACAGCAGGGAATCGGGCACCTCGGCGAGCAGCCGGGCGAGCGCCGCGTTGACGGCCTCGCCGTACTTCAGCTTGCGGGTCTCGGCGACGGGCGCCTCGGCGGCGGGCCGCTGCGTGGTCTCAGGCATAGACGTGGTCCTTCGCGGTCTCGGGGTCGGCGAGCGGGGCGGCCAGCGCGGCCGCGGCGGCCCGCTCGATCTCGGCGCGGGCGCGCGACCGCGCGTCCTCGACGGCGGCGGCCGGGACGCCCGCCGCCTCCAGCTCCCCGGTCAGCCGGGCGATCGGCTCCGCCTCGCGGGCCCGGTCCAGCTCGCCGGGGCGCCGGTACTGCTCGACGTCCCCGATGTAGTGGCCGACGAGCCGCTGCGTCATCAGCTCCAGCAGCGTGGGTCCGCCGCCCGAGCGGCCCCGTTCCACGGCCTCCCGCACGGCGGCGCGCACGGCGTCCGGGTCGTTGCCGTCCACCCGCGCGCCGGCCATGCCGTACCCGGCGGCGCGGCGCCACAGCTCCGGCTCCCCGACCATCTCGTCGATCGGGGTGAGTTCCGACCAGTAGTTGTTCTCGCACACGAACACGACCGGCAGCCTGAACGCGGCCGCCATGTTCAGCGCCTCGTGGGACGCGCCCTGGTTCAGGGCGCCGTCCCCGCAGACCGTCATCGCGACGCGCCCGGCGCCGTCGAACCGCCCGGCGAGCGCGGCGCCCACCGCGATCGGGAGCCCGGCGCCGACGATCGAGTTCTCGCCGTGGAAGCCGTGCTCGGGCGCGGTGAAGTACGCCGACCCGCCGCGCCCCCCGTTGACGCCCGTCGCGCGTCCCGCGCACTCGGCGATGATCCCCTCGGCGGGCACGCCGCGGGCCAGCGCCCAGCCGTGCCCCCGGTAGGTCGCGAACAGGGCGTCGTCCGGGCCGAGCTCGGTGCACGCGCCCACCGGCCCGGCCTCCTGGCCGATGCACAGGTGCACCGACCCGACGATCTCCTCGCCGCCGATCCGCAGCTCGCGGATCTTCTCCTCCAGCGCCCGGATGCGCCACATGGCGTGCAGGTCGGCGAGCCGCCGCTCCGTGTCGTCCATCACTGCTTCCCTCCTTCGTCGCGGGCGGTCTTCCACTCGCGCAGCGCGCCGGCCGCGACCGACATCGCCTCGCCCAGATAGTCCGACGGGTCCAGCCGCAGCGGGCCGACCGCCGCGCGGACCTCGTCGGGCAGGTCGCGCACGCACGTCGCGACCAGGTCGCCGCCCTCGGCCCGGGCCCGCGCGGCGGCCGCGTACACCAGGTCGTGCGCACGCTCGCGGCCCAGCGCCGGGGCGAGCCGCATCATCAGCGCCTCGCTCATCAGCAGGCCGCCGTCCAGTTCCACGTTGGCGCGCATCCGGTCGGGGAACACCCGCAGGGAGCCCGCCGTGTCACCGGCCAGCCGGACGGCCGCGGCAGTGTACTCGGCGACCTGGGGCACCGCGAGCCACTCGACCTGCCACTCCCCCGCGCTGCGCTCGTGCCCGGCCTCCATCGCCCGGCCCAGCAGGGCCGACGCCCCGGAGGCCGCGACGCCGTAGCCGATGGCGGCCTCGGAGTAGATCGGGTTGACCTTCTGCGGCATCGTCGACGACGCGCCGCGGTGGTGCCCGTCCTCCTCGCCGACCTCCCCGATCTCCGTCCGGGACAGGTCGACCACCTCGCGGGCGAACCGCACGCAGGTGGCGGCCAGCAGGGAGCACGCCTGGCCGAACCGAGCGACCCGGTCGCGCGCCACGTGCCACGGCACGTCGGTGTCGGCGAGCCCGAGCCGCCGCGCGACCCCGCCCCGCACCCGCGGCCCGTCCTCGCCCATGGCCGCGTTGGTGCCGCCCGCGCCGAACAGCGACACCACGCCGACGTCGGCGCGGACCCGGCGGACCTCGGCGACCTCGCGGGCCACCTCTCCGAGGAACACCGCCGTCTTGGCCCCGAACGTCGTCGGGACGGCCTGCTGCGCGTGGGTGCGCGCGGCCATCACCACCTTGGCGTTCGCGCCGGTCAGCTCCGCGAGCGCGTCCCCGAACCGCACCGCCAGCTCGATCAGCCGGTCGCAGGACCGGACGAGCTGGAGGGCCAGGCCGGTGTCCATGATGTCCTGGGTCGTGGCGCCGTAGTGGACCCGCCCGTCCGGTCCCTGCGGCAGGTGGCCCGCGAGCTGCCGGATCAGCGGCAGGATCGGGTAGCCGACGGTGCGCGACCGCTCCCACAGCAGGTCCATGTCGATCAGCTCGGTGCGGCACGCGGCGCTGATGGCGTCCGCGTCGTCCCGCGTCAGCAGCCCCGCGTCCGCCTGCGCCTGGGCGAGCGCCGACTCGGTCCGCAGCCAGGCCCCCACGGTGTCCTGCGGCGACCAGATCCCCACCATCGGCTCGTCGCGGTACAGCGCGGACAGCAGCCGGAACCCGTGACCGCTCATCAGTCCATCTCCAGTCCGCCGTCGACGTTGATCGCCTGGCCGGTCACGTACGACGCGAGGTCGCTGAGCAGGAACGCCACCACGGCGGCCAGCTCCTCGGGGCGCCCGTCCCGCTTCAGCGCGGTCGCCCCCGTGACCTCGTCCAGGTAGGCGCGGCCCGCCCCGCCGCCGAACCTGCGCTCGCGCTCGGCGATGATCCCCTCCCACATGGGCGTCATGAACACGCCGGGGCACACCGCGTTGACCCGGACGGCCGGGCCGTACGCCAGCGCCGCCGACTTGGTCAGCGACAGCAGCGCCGCCTTGGACGCCGCGTAGTGCGCCGCGTTCGGACGTCCCGACCGGGCGGCGACCGACGCGAGCGTGACGATCGCCCCGCCGTCCTCCATCAGCGCCGCGGCCCGCTGGACGACGTGGAAGACCGACGTCAGGTTGAGGTCGACGACCCGCCCCCACTCCTGCGGCGTGAGCTCGGCGAGCGCCTTGGTCTGCATGACGCCGGCGCAGTTCACCAGCCCGTCCAGCCCGCCGAGCGCCTCGGCCGCCCGGCCGGGCAGCGCCCGGGCCTGGTCGGGGTCGGCGAGGTCGGCCGCCAGCGACACCGCCGCGCCGAGCTCACCGGCCGCCGCGTCGCCGGCCGCGTGCGGGTCCGGCGCGCGCAGGTCGGCGGCGGCGACCCGGGCACCGCCCCGGGCGAGGTGCTCCACCACCGCCCTCCCGAGGCCCCCGGCGGCACCGGTCACCAGGATCCGGCGCCCGGTGAGAGTCGGCTCCACGGTCACGTTTCACTCCGTTCAATCGATTGACTGCCGCAGAAACGTAACTCACGACACACGCCGGACACAAGACCCGCCCGGCACCGGCTCGCCGACGCCCTTTCCGACCCTCCCCCGGTGAACGCCAAGGGATCGACCCTGCGCCACAATGGCCGAGCAAAGGCGACGGGGACCAGGAAGCCGGTGCGAATCCGGCACGGTCCCGCCACTGTGACCGGTGAGCGGACCCCGAACACGGCCACGGCCCGCGGACGCGGGCGGGAAGGCCGGGGCGAGCGTCGATCCGGGAGTCAGGAGACTGGCCCGTCGCATCCGCCGGCCAGGGGCGAGGACACCCCGGGAAGGATCCGATGAACAGGCCTGTCCAGGTACCGGACGATCTCGCGCGGGGCATCGGCAGGCGCGGCCTCCTCACGGGGATGGGCGCGATCGCGGCGGCCGGGCTGCTCGGCGGCTGCGGCTCCGGCGGCGGGGACGGCGCCCGGCGGTTCCGGGCCGCGTTCGCCGCGGGCGGCTCGCAGGAGACGATGGACCCGCACGTCGCGCCCAACTTCGTCGACCAGGTCCGGGCCAAGGCGATGTTCGACACGCTCGCGACGTTCGGCGACGACATGTCGATCCGGCCGCGGCTGGCCGAGTCGTGGGAGAGCGACGCGTCCGGGAAGCGGTGGCGGGTGCGGCTGCGGGAGGCGCGGTTCCACGACGGCGCGCCCGTCACCGCCGAGGACGTCCTCTTCACCTACCGGCGGGTCGCCGACCCCGGCACCGGGTCGCCGTCCCAGCAGCTGATGTCGGCGGTCGACTTCGCCGCGAGCGGGGCGAGCGGGCCGCGGGAGCTGACACTGGTGCTGAAGGAGGCCGACTTCGGGTTCCCGCGCGCGCTCGCCGGCGTCGGCACCGAGGTCCTCCCGACGGGCACGACGAGTTTCCGGAACCCTGTCGGCTCCGGGCCCTTCCGGTTCGGCTCCTTCACGCCCGGCGGCCCGGCGCTGTTCAAGCGCTGGGACGGGCACTGGGACACCGTCCCGAGGGTCGCCGAGCTGGAGATCGTGCCCGCGAACGAGGAGGCCGCGCGGGTCAACGCCCTGCTGTCCGGGCAGGTGCACTACGCGGCCGACCTCGCGGGCGCCGCGGTGAACCGGCTCAAGGGCGAGAAGTCGGCGCGGCTGCTGAGCGCGCCGCGCGCGACCGCGCAGCAGATCCTGCTGAGCCGGGGCCGCGAACCGTTCTCCGACCTGCGGCTGGTCGAGGCGTTCCAGCTCGGCATCGACCGGGCGGCGCTGGCCCGGATCGCGCTGGCCGGGCAGGGCGAGCCCGGCAACGACCTGTTCGGCAAGGGCCTGGACGGCTACCCGGCGGACCTGCCGCCGCGCGAGCGCGACGCCGACCGCGCCCGCGCGCTCGTCCGCGAGGCGGGGGCGGACGGCCTGGAGGTCCCGCTGCAGACCAGCACGCTGGACGCCGCGTGGGAGCCGGCCGCCGCGCTGATCGCCCGGCAGCTCGGCGAGATCGGGCTGAAGGTCGTCCCGCACACCCTCGCGGCGCCGACGTACTTCAGCGAGATGAAGGAGCGCCGGAGCGTCGCCGCGTTCAACACCACCTCGACCCTGCCGGTCACGACCTTCCTGGAGCAGCGGCTGCGCGGGGGCGCCGCCCGGAACCTGACCGGGTTCGCGTCCGGTGAGTTCGACGAGCTGCTCGACCGGGCCCGCACCACCCGCGACGACGCCGCCCGCGCGGAGCTGCTGCACCGCGCCCAGCGCATCGCGCGCGACGAGTCCGGCCTGGTCGTGTGGGGCTTCTCCGACGCCAACGACGCGATCTCCGCGGACGTGCGCGGGCTGCGGGCGGCCCCGCCCAACTCCCACGACTGGGCCAGGTTCGACCGGGTCGCCCTCGGCTGAGGTGGGCCGCTACACCGCCCGGCGGTGCCTGCTCGCGGTCGTCCAGTGCCTGGTCGTCCTCGTCGCGGTCTTCGCGCTCGGGACGCTGCTGCCCGGCGACACCGCGGGCGTCCTGCTCGCCGAGCAGGGCACGCCCGAGCAGGTCGCCGCGCTCCGCGAGCGGCTCGGGCTGGACCGGCCCGCGCCGGACCGGTTCGGGGACTGGCTCGGCGGCCTGCTCACCGGCGACCTCGGACGGTCGCTGCTGACGAACGTCCCGGTCGCCGCGGAGCTGGGCCGCCGGCTCACCGACACGCTGGTGCTGGCCGCGCCCGCGTTCGTCCTCGTGGTCACGCTCGCGCCGCTCCTGGGTGTCGTCACCGGGCTGCGCGAGGGCACCCGCCTCGACCGGCTGCTGAACGCCGCGGCCGTCCTGCTGCACGCGGTGCCCGAGTTCGTCCTCGGGCTGCTGATGATCGCGTCGCTGTCGCTGGCCACGGGGCTGCTCCCGGCCACGGCGGTCGGGCTGAACGGCACCGCGCTGCTCGCGCAGCCCGCCGTCCTGGTGATGCCGGTGGCGGTACTGGCGGCCCGGCAGCTGTGCGACCTGGCCCGGCAGATCCGGGCCGGGGTCGCCGCCCAGCGGGACGCGCCGCTCGCCGAGCACCTGCGGCTGCTGGGCATGCGCGAGCGCACCGTGGTCCTGCGGCACGTCGTGCCCAACGCGCTGGGACCGGCCGCGCAGCAGTTCGCGCGCTGCGTGGAGGGGCTGCTCGGCGGCGCCGTGCTGGTGGAGGCGCTGTTCGGCGTGCAGGGGCTCGGGACGGGGTTCGTCGAGGCCGTGCAGAACCGCGACGTCCCGCTGGTGCAGGCGTACGCGCTGCTGTTCGCCGGGACGGCCGTCGCGGTGCACCTCGCCGGGGACCTGGTGTCCCACCGGCTGGCGCCGCGCAGGGAGGTGACGGCGTGAAGGGCGGGGCGGGGCGGCGGGCGCTCCGCCCGCGCCGGGGACGGTTCGGGCCGCCGCCGCTCGCGGTGCCGCTGCTGGGGGTGCCGCTGCTGCTCGCGGTGGCCGGGCCGCTCGTGGCGGGCCCCGCCGACCCGCCGCCGGGCACGGCGGCGCTGCCCTCGCAGCCGCCCGGCGGCGGCCACCCGCTGGGCACCGACCTGCTCGGCCGCGACGTGCTCGCGCTCGTCCTGCACGGCGGCCCGTCCGTCCTCGGCACCACGGCCGGGGCGCTGCTGCTCGGCTACGCGGCCGGGGTGCCGCTGGGCCTGCTGGCGGCGGGCGCGCGGCGGCTCGTCGACGAGCTGGTGATGCGGTCGCTGGACCTGCTGCTGGCGCTGCCCGGCCTGCTCGTGCTGATGACGCTCGCCGCCACCGACCACCGCGGCCGGCTCTGGCTGCTCGCCGCCGCCGGGACGCTGCAGATCCCGCCGATCGCCCGGCTGGTGCGCGGCGCCGCGCTCGCCCCGGCCGCCCGGACGACCGTGGAGGCCCTGCGCATGCAGGGGCACGGCTGGTGGTACGTCCACCTGCGCCATCTCGCCCGCGAACTCGCCGCGCCGATCGCGACGGACGCGGGCGCCCGGTTCGCGATCGTGCTGTACCTGCTGGCGTCGGCGAACTTCCTCGGGCTCGGGCTGCCCGCCACGTCACCGGACTGGGCCGTCCTCATCGAGCGCAACGCCGACGCGCTGTTCACGCAGCCCGCGGCGGTGCTGGTGCCCGCCGGGCTGCTGATGTCGCTGTGCGTCGGCGCCAACCTGCTGGTCGACCGCGCGCTGGCGAACCGGAGGACCCCCCTGTGACCGCACCGCTGCTGGAGATCCGCGCCCTGTCGGCGCACGCCGCGCGCGTCCCGCTGCTGGAGGGGGTCGGACTGACCGTCGCCGCGGGCACGATCGCCGCGGTCGTCGGGCCGTCCGGCAGCGGCAAGACCACCCTCGGGCTCGCCGCGCTCGGCGCCTCCCGGCCGGGTATCCGGCTGGGCGGCGAGGTGCGGCTGGACGGCGCCGACCTGCTCGCCGCGCCCGAGCCCCGGCGCCGCGTCCTGCGCACCGGCACGGCGGGGCACCTCCCGCAGCATCCGGAGACCGTCCTGGACCCGGTCCGCCGCATCGGCGGCCCGCTCGCCGAGCTCGCCGCGCTCCGGCACCGCGCCCGGCCGGACCGGCGGGCCGCGGCGCGGGCGGCGCTGGCGACGGCGGGGCTGCCCGGCCCGGAGTTCCCGCGCCGCTTCCCCCACCAGCTCTCGGGAGGTCAGCAGCGGCGGGCCGCACTGGCGTCCGCGCTGGTCACCGGTGCGCGGCTGCTGGTGCTCGACGAGCCCACCAGCGGCCTGGACCCGGTCACCGCCGCCGCGCTCGGCGACCGCCTGGACGCTCTCGCCGCCGACGGCACCGCGCTGCTGCTGCTCACCCACGACCTGCCGCTCGTCCGGCGGCTCGCCGCGCACGTGACCGTGCTCGAGCACGGGCGCGCGGTGGCGCAGGGACCGCCGGAGCGCGTGCTCGACGCCCCGTCCGGACGGCGCGCGGCGCCCCGCCCGGCACCGGCGGTGACCGCCCGGTCCGCGGCAGGCGTGACCGCGGCGGACGTCGCGGTCCGCCGCCGCACCGGGCGGTCGCCGCTGGCCGGGCCCGTCTCGCTGTCCTTCCCGCCGGGCACCGCGACCGCGCTGATCGGCCCGTCCGGGGCCGGCAAGACCACGTTCGGACGGGTGCTGGCCGGGCTCACCCCGCCCACCGCGGGCGCCGTCGCGCACGACGGCGTCCGGCTGGCGCGCCGGGTCGGGCGCCGGTCCGCGGCCGGGCGCCGGGCCGTCCAGTACGTCCACCAGAGCGCCGCCGAGTCCTTCGAGGCGCACCGCCCGGTGCTGTCGCAGATCGCCGCCACCGGGCGGCTGCTGCGCGGCCTGCCCCCGGCCGCCGCCGAGGCGGAGGCGCGCGGCGTCGCCGCCCGCCTCGGCCTGGACGGCGCCCAGCTCGGCCGGCTCCCCGCCGCGCTCTCCGGCGGCCAGCTGCAGCGCTGCGCTCTGGCACGGGCGCTCATGGCCCGTCCCGCCCTGCTGGTGTGCGACGAGGTGACCTCGGCGCTGGACGAGCCGACCCGCGACCGGGTGCTCGACGAACTCCCCGGCCTGCTCCCGGCGGACGCGGCGCTGCTCCTGGTCACGCACGATCTCGCCGCGGTGCGGCGGGCGGCCGCCACGGTCGCCGTGCTGGACGGCGGCCGGTGCGTCCAGCACACGGGCCTGCGCGAGTTCCTGGCCTCGCCGTCCCCGGGAGCGGCCGCCGATCTCGTCCGGGCCGACCGGGAGCGGAACTGCCGGTCCTGACCGCGGGGAGGGGCCCGGGCCGTCGGGGATCCGTCAGGGATCACGTGGGCTCTCCGTCCCGGTCGCCGTACTCGCCGAGCCAGTAGGCGAGCCGCCCCCGGCGGCCCACCGCGCGCAGCCGTCGCTCCGCGGCGTCCCGCGCCGCCTCGGTGGCGACGATCAGGACCTCGTCCCGCTCGGCCAGGCGCGTGTCGGGGGCCGGGACCATGGCGGCGCCCGCGCGGATGATGAGCGTGATCGAGGCGGCGGCGGGCAGCCGCAGCTCGGCGATCTCCACGCCGTGCAGCCGGGAGCCTGGCGGGACGGTCAGCGTGAGCAGGTCGGCCCCGAGCACGTCCAGCGGCGCCGCCTCGACCTGCAGCTCGCGGGCCTGCCCGGGCGAGATCAGGTGCAGCAGCCGCGCCGCCGTCGGCAGGCTGGGCCCCTGGACGAGCGTGAACACCATGACCAGGACGAACACGATGTGCAGCAGCTCCCACGCCCCCTCGACCCCGGCGACGATCGGGAACGTGGCGAGGACGATCGGCACCGCCCCGCGCAGCCCGGCCCAGGACAGGAACGCCTGCTCGCGCCAGGGGACGCGGAACGGGATCAGGCAGGCCAGGACCGAGACCGGCCGCGCCACCAGCAGCAGGACCAGGCCCACCACCAGCGCCGCCACCGCCGCCTCCGGCAGCCGGGCGGGGCTGACCAGCAGGCCGAGCATGACGAACAGGCCGATCTGCGCCAGCCAGCCGACCCCCTCCGCGAAGGACCGGGAGGCGCCGCGGTGCGGCAGCCGGGCGTTGCCCAGCACCACGCCGGCCAGGTACGCGGCGATGATCCCGCTGGCGCCGACCGCCCCGGCCCCGGCGAACGCGACGACCCCGAACCCCACGGTCGCCAGCGGGTAGAGGCCGGTGGCGGGCAGCGCGATCCGCCGCAGCGCGACGACCCCGAGCCATCCGATGACCAGCGCCAGCGCGGCGCCCACGACCAGCTGGTACAGCAGTTCGGCGAAGACGTGTCCGGGCCCCGGAAGCCCCGTGGCGGTACTGCTGAACGCCAGGACGAGGATGATGGTCGGCGCGTCGTTGAACCCCGACTCGGCCTCCAGCAGGCCGCTGAGCTTGGGCGGCAGCGGCAGCGCCCGCAGGACGGCGAACACCGCCGCGGCGTCCGTGGACGACACGATCGCGCCCAGCAGCAGGGCCAGGCGCCACTCCATGCCCAGCAGCAGGTGCGCTCCGGTCGCGGTGAGGAGCACCGAGACGCCGACGCCGGCGGTGGCCAGTACCCCGGCCGGGGCCAGCAGCCGCCGCGCGCCGCTCCACGGGGTGGTGAGACCGCCCTCGACCAGGATGAGGGCCAGCGCGCCGGTGCCCAGCGCCTGCGCCAGCTGCGCGTCGTCGAACCGCAGCCCCAGCCCGCCCTCGCCCATGATGACGCCGACGGCCAGGAAGAACACCAGGCTGGGCAGCCCCGCCCGGTACGCGACGCGCGCCGCGGTGATGCTCGCCAGCAGCACCCCGCCGCCGATCAGCAGCACCACGTAGAGCTGCTGCAGGGTCATCGCGCGGTCCTCCCGCCGCCGCGGCGGGCGGCGCCGGCGAGGCGGGCGGGGGAACCGTCCGGAGCGCGCGGCGGGAGGAGGGCCGGGACGGACGGCGCCGTCCGGCCGGACGCGCCGCACGGCGGCCCGGCGGCCCCCGCGCCGCCCGCCAAGTGCCCCCCTGCCACTGCCCCTCCCCCGGTCGGCGTGGTACGGCGCGGGCCTGCGGCATGCCGCCGCGACCGGCCACGAACGATCTTCTTCACCGTGCCCGCCCTGCGAGCGCGCATGCCGCGGAGCACCTCCACCGGATCGGCGGAAGCCGCCCCTGCGGAACGCCCCCGCCCGCTTTCCCGGAGCCGTTCCCCGCGCCCGTTTCCGTTCACGCTCCCTTGCTGCCCGCCGCAGGTGGGGAACGTCCTCGGCCGATCCATTTTCGGGCGGACCGAATTCGTCTCAATAAACGGTCCGAAATATCGGGCGTCACGACCTCGCACGGGTCATCACGCACCGTAAGTAACCAGACATTTCGCGTTTTACATCTCGACGTTTATGCATAACGGACATAGGAGACGCTGCGCCTGAATCCCCCCGTCGAGAGGTCTCCCGTGAAAAGACTCCCCGCCGTGACCGCCCTGGTGGCCACCGCCGCCACCGCCCTCGTGGCCGCCGGGTCCCCGGCCGCCGCCGCTCCCCCGCCGCCTCCGGGCGAGTCCACCGCCCGCGGCCACCTCGCCGCCCTCACCGTCCGGGCCGAGGGGTCGATGAGCGGCTACGACCGCGAGAAGTTCCCGCACTGGATCGACCAGGGCTCCAACTGCAGCACCCGTGAGACGGTCCTCAAGCGCGACGGCCAGAACGTCACGGTCGGCTCGGACTGCTACCCGACGAGCGGCTCCTGGTACAGCCCGTACGACGGCGCCACCTGGACCCGCGCGTCCGACATCGACATCGACCACATGGTGGCGCTGGCCGAGGCATGGCGGTCCGGGGCGTCGGGCTGGACGACGTCCCGCCGCCAGGCGTTCGCCAACGACCTGGGCAGCTCGCAGCTGTGGGCCGTCACCGACAACGTCAACCAGTCCAAGAGCGACCGGGACCCGGCCGAGTGGAAGCCGTCACGCACGTCCTTCCACTGCATGTACGCCCGGTCGTGGATCGACGTGAAGTGGCGCTACGGCCTCAGCGTCGACTCGGCCGAGAAGAGCGCCCTCACCGGCATGCTCAACAGCTGCTGACGGAGCGCCCGAAGGGAGTCCCGGAGCCCGCGGGTTCCGGGACTCCGCCGTTCCCCCGGGCCGCGGCCCCGGGACGGCGGCCCCGGGCCGTCACTCCGCCAGCAGCTCCCGCATCCGGCCGATCTCGGCGGCCTGGCCGGACTGGACGTCGCGGGCGAGTTGCTGGATCGGTACGTCGGTGCCCTTGTCGAGGACGTCGTCGACCATGGTGAGCGCGCCCTGATGATGGGTGATCATGAGCGTGAGGTACAGCTCGTCGAACGCGGCGCCGCGCGCCTCCTCCAACCGCTCCATCTGCTCCGGCGTGGCCATGCCGGGCATGTCGGCGTGCCGCCCGCCGTGGTTCTCGCCGTGGGCCTCCAGGACCGCCTTGGGGTTCTCGTCCAGCCACGACTTCATCATCGCGATCTCGGCCTTCTGCGACACGTCGATGCGGGAGGCCAGCGACCGCACCCGCTCGTCGAACGCCCGGTCCGGCGCCAGCCGGGACATCTCCAGCGCCTGCGCGTGGTGCGGGATCATCATCTGGACGAACTCGACCTCGTCCGCCGTCGGCTGCGCGGCCTCGCGCGGGCCCGCGACCTCGGTCCGGTTGGCCTCGCCGGGCCGTCCCGGCACCAGCACGGTCCGCGGCGGGGCCGCCTCCGGCTCGTCGACGCCGCCGCACGCCGCCAGCACGCCGGCGGCCAGCACGACCGCCATGCCCGCCACCGTGATCCGGTGCCGCATCGAACCTCCCACGCCCGACCGGAGACTCGAACGGTAGCCGCGGAACGGGCCCCAGGAAAAGGGGCTGTTGATCACACGTCCCCCGGTTCGCGAGCAGGCCTGTACACCACTCCCGAAACACTACATACTCCTAAGGAGTATAGAAATCTGTCATCGGGGGCCATGCAGACGAAGGAGTCAGGGTGGCGTCAGCTCCCAAGCGAAGAACCGGGCGCGGGATACTCTTCGGTGCCCTTTCGAGCATCGCGCTGATGATCTCGGCGCTGCTCGTTCCGGGGGCCTCGGCCGACCGCGTTCCGCCGGCGGAGGACATCAGCAAGACCCGGAACATGCACCACCTGGCGAACATCCCCAAGCAGGGGCCGCTCGCCGCGCCGAACGCGTACGGTTCCGACTGGGCCTTCAAGGGCCGGTACGCCTTCGGCGGCAACTACGAGGGCTTCACCGTCTACGACATCAGCCGGCCCCAGCGGCCGAAGGTCGTCAGCGTGGTGCACTGCCCGGGCTCCCAGAACGACGTGTCGATCGCCGGGGACCTGCTGTTCCTGTCGACCGACAGCTCGCGCAGCGACGACTCGTGCCGGTCGACGCCCAAGCCCGCGACCGAGAAGTCGGCGTGGGAGGGCATCAAGATCTTCGACATCAGCGACGTGCGCAACCCGCGCTACGTCAAGGCCGTCGAGACCAAGTGCGGCTCGCACACCAACACGCTCGTCCCGGGCAAGCGCACGGCCTACATCTACGTGTCCTCATACTCCCCCAGCGACACCTACCCGGACTGCAAGACCCCGCACGATCTCATCTCGATCGTGAAGGTGCCGCTGAAGTACCCGAAGTGGGCGCACGTGGCGGCGGAGCCGGTGCTGTTCCCCGACGGCGGCAACCCCGGTGACCCGCCGGGCACGCCGTGGCCCGGCCAGACCAGGGCCACCTCGGGCTGCCACGACCTGACCGCCTACCCCGACAAGGACCTGATGGCCGGGGCCTGCATGGGCGACGGCGTGCTGTTCGACATCTCCGACCCGCTCAAGCCCCGGACGATCACGAGCGTGCGGGACGACGAGAACTTCGCGTTCTGGCACTCGGCGACGTTCAACAACAGCGCGTCCAAGATCGTCTTCACCGACGAGCTGGGCGGCGGTTCCGCGGCCACCTGCAACGCGGAGATCGGGCCGGAGAAGGGCGCCAACGCCATCTACGACATCGTCGGCAAGGGCAAGCACCGCAAGCTGGAGTTCCGCAGCTACTACAAGATCCCGCGCCAGAACAGCGAGAACGAGAACTGCGTGGCCCACAACGGCTCGCTGATCCCGGTGAAGGGCAAGGACATCATGGTGCAGGCCTGGTACCAGGGCGGCATCTCGGTGATGGACTTCACCGACTCGCGCAGGCCCAAGGAGATCGCCTGGTTCGACCGCGGCGAGTGGGCCGACAACCTGGAGTACCTGGCCGGATCGTGGTCGACGTACTACTACAACGGCTACATCTACTCCAACGGCATCCAGCGGGGACTCGACGTCATCGACCTCCGGGACCCGCGCACCGACAAGGCCAAGCGCGTCCGGCTGGACGTGCTGAACGCCCAATCCCAGCCGAACTACTTCGACTGATCCGACGGCGCGTCTGATCCGACCGCAGCACTGATCCGACCGCACGACCCTCGGCCCCGCGGAGTGACGAGCTCCACGGGGCCGAGGCCGTCCGCGGCGGCGCCCGCGTGTGAGAATGAGTTCTCATAGAAGAGAACGAGATTCTACCCCTGGGGGGCGCCATGGGCACCGGACGGCGGAGTCGGCGGACGGGCACGGAGGCACCGCGGTGAGCGTCGGCACCGACCGGGACGGCCGGGGCCACATCCTCAGCGAGCTCGGCCTGTCGGCCGTGGAGGCGGGCGAGGAGCTGCACGGCACGGCCGAGGTCACCCCGCACATGCACGCGCCGGGCACGCCGCACCTGCGGACGTCCGTCCTCGCCGCGTGGGCCGACAACCTCACCGGGCTCCTCGCCGCCCGCGTCATGAACCCCCGCGTCCCGGTCACCATCGAACTCGACGTCCACCTGTACGCTCCCGGGCCCGCGGCCGGGACGGTGCGCGGCATCGCCCGGACCGTCAAGGCGGGGCGCTCCATCTTCGTGGCCGGGGTCGACTTCGTGTCCGGCGACGGCGAGCCCGTCGCGATGGCGGCGGGCTCGTTCATGCTCGCGCCCGACCCGGCGGTCCGGCTCCCCGCCCGCCTCAGCATCGACGCCCCGCCGCCGCGGCGGCGGCTCGCGGTCCCGCTCGCCGAGCGGGCCGGCTGCCGGCGCGGGGAACCCGGCACGGCGGTCCTGCACCGTTCCGAGGACGGCCTCAACTCCTCCAGGACCGTCCACGGCGGGCTCCTCGCCCTGGTCGCGGAGGAGGCGGCGCTGTCGCTGGCGCCGGGAGACACGGTGGCCTCGCTCGGGCTCCGCTACCTGCAGCCCGTCCGCGTCGGCCCGGTCGTCGCGACCGCGCATCTCGGCGGCGGGCTCGGACGGGCCGTCCTGCGCGACTCCGGGAGCGACGACCGCCTCTCGGTCATCGCCACGATCCGGACCTTCGGCCGCTGAGCCGCCGCCCCGCCGGGCCCCGGCCCGGCGGGGTCACAGCGCCCGCGCGGCGTGCGGGTCGCCCGCCTCCCCCTCCGCTCCGGCCGGGACGATCGTGCGGAGGCAGAACTCGGTGATGCGCCGCAGGTCGCGCTCCGACGGCTCGGTCCCGCTCCACACGTAGTCCCCCAGCTTGCCGAAGGTCGCGTGGGCGGCGAGCGAGGCGTCGAAGACCGGATCGGCGCTGCCGAGCTCGCGGAAGGGTCCGGGCAGCAGCTCGGCCAGGCGGGCGCTGCCGATCGCCGGCGTGGCACCGATCATCTCGCTCGCCGCGCCCGCGTTCCACAGGACGGCGCGCGTGGTCGCGGCGATGTCCTCGCGGGTCTGGGAGAACACCCCCCGGACCCAGCACCGCACCTTGCCGTCGGGGGCCGGCTCCTTGGCCATCTGGTGCGCCACGTAGCCGTACAGCCGCTCGGTCCCGTCCTCGAGCAGGGCGGCGACCAGCGCGTCCTTCGAGCGGAAGTGGCGGTAGAACGTCTCGTTCGACGACCCGGCGGCGCCCACGATGTCGGCCACGCGCGGGCGCGACGCCGTGCCGCGCTCCTTCATGACCTCGAGCGCGGCGTCCAGGAGGCGCCGCACCTCGCTCGTGTACGCGGCCCCGCGCTTGGCCAGGGTGCGCTGCGCGATCCGGCTCGCGATGTCGTCCGTCGCGGTGTCGTCCACGGGCCCGGAAGTCGAGTTCTCGCTCACACGAATCATATTCTTCCATCGCCCCGACCAGGCGCAAACCCCGGCCGCGGCCCGCTCAGCCGAGACGTTCGATGATCAGGGCCATCCCCTGGCCGCCGCCCACGCACATCGTGACCAGCCCGGTCGACCGGTCATGGGTGCGCAGCGAGTTCAGCAGCGTGGCGGTGATGCGGGCGCCCGTCATGCCGAACGGATGCCCGACCGCGATCGCGCCGCCGTTGACGTTCAGGCGGTCGATGTCCACGCCCAGCGCCCGGTAGGACGGGACGACCTGCGCGGCGAAGGCCTCGTTGATCTCCACGAGGTCGATGTCGGAGATCGACATGCCGGCCCGGGCCAGGGCCCGCCGGCTCGCCTCCACCGGCCCCAGGCCCATGATCTCCGGCGACAGGCCGGAGACGCCGGTGGCGACGATCCGGGCGAGCGGCGCGATCCCGAGGGCGGCGGCCTTGGCGGCGCTCATGACGACCAGCGCGGCGGCGCCGTCGTTGAGGGGGCAGCAGTTCCCGGCGGTCACCGTCCCGTCCGGCCGGAAGACGGGCGGCAGGGCGGCGACCTTCTCCAGCGTGGTGCCCGGGCGCGGCCCGTCGTCGGCGTCGACGACCCGGCCGTCCGGCAGGGTCACCGGGGTGATCTCCCGCCGCCAGAATCCGTCGGCCGCGGCCTTCTCGGCGAGGTTCTGGCTGCGGACGGCGAACTCGTCCTGCTCCCTCCGGGTGACGCCGTGAAGCCGCGCGACGTTCTCGGCGGTCTGCCCCATGGGGATGTAGACGTCCGGGAGGAACCCGGCGGCCCGCGGATCCTCCCAGTCTCCGGCGCCCTCCTCGCCGCGCCGCCGGGTGCGCTCGCGGGCGTCGTCGAACGCGGGGTTCCTGGTGCCGGGAATCGAGTCGCTGCATCCGGCCTCCAGCCGGGACACGCACTCGACGCCGGCGGAGACGAAGACGTCGCCCTCGCCCGCCCGGACGGCGTGGAAGGCCATGCGCGTGGTCTGCACGGAGGACGCGCAGTAGCGGGTGACCGTCGCGGCCGGGACGCGGTCGAGGCCGAGCGTCACCGCCACGACCCGTCCCATGTTGTACCCCTGCTCGCCGCCGGGCCGGCCGCAGCCCAGGTAGAGGTCGTCGATCTGGTCGCGGTCCAGTCCGGGGACCTGGGCCAGCGCCGCGTCGACCATGGCGGCGGCCAGATCGTCGGGCCGGACGGACGCGAGGGAGCCCTTCCGGGCCCGCCCGATGGGTGATCGCGCCGCTGCGACGATGACGGCGTCCCGCATGGTGTCGCCCTTCATTCGGCATACCGGGAGATGGCCTCGGCGACGCAGACGGGCTTCGCCGACCCGTCCGCCTCGACGGTCACGGCATAGGTGGCCTGCACGGTCCCGTCGGGGCGCTCGTCGACGTCCCGCACGACCAGCCGCGCCCGGACCCTGGAGCCGGCACGGAGCGCGGCGGGGAACCTGACCTTGCCGAGCCCGTAGTTGATCCGGACGTTCGCGCCGTCCACCCGCAGGAGTTCCTGCATGAACGCGGCGACCAGCGACAGGGTCAGGTAGCCGTGGGCGACGGTGCCGCCGAACGGGCCGGACGCGGCGCGTCCGGGGTCGGTGTGGATCCACTGGTGGTCGCCGGTGGCGTCGGCGAAGGCGTCGATCCGGTCCTGGCCGACCTCCTGCCAGCCGGTGGGGCCGAGTTCGGTGCCGGTCAGGTCGCGGAGCCGCGCGAGCGGAACCGTCGTCATGCGTCCTCCTGTGCTGCGGTCGGTGCGGGTCCGACGAACGGTCCGGTCGCCTCGGCGACGAGCACGGTGCGTTCGTCGTCGCCCGCGGTGGCGGTGAAGCGGCAGTCGGCCATGGTGACGCCGCCGTCGGTCCGGGTGCCGGTCACGGTCCCGACGATCGTGACGGTCTCGCCCGCGAGCGTGTTCCCGACGAACTTCGCCTCGAGCCGCCCCCGGGCGTACCACAGGTCGAGACCGGACAGCCCGACCATCCGCTGGACGACCGGGTCCAGCAGGAACATCGCCTGCGCGATCGTCCCGCCGAACAGCGGGCGGGCGACCTCGGGGTCGGTGTGGATCGCACCGGATCCGCCGCCCACCCGGCCGAAGTCGTCCAGCATCTCCTGCGTCACGACGAAGCGGACCGGTTCCATCGCGGTCATGAGCGCGTCCCTTCGGCGGGCGGCCAGACGAACGTCTTGCGGGCGGTCAGCACCCGCTCGCCACCGGAGCCCCGCACCGCGTGCTCGACGACGACGTACAGGCGTCCGCGCCGTTCGAACTTGTCGGCGATCGACACCCGCACCTGGAGGTCGTCGTCGAGGTCGGGGCGGGAGTGGAACTCGATGGACTCGCGGGCGTGCACGGTGCCCGTGGGAAGGTGCACCGCCTCCTTGACCGGGATCAGCGTGTCGAGGCTGAGCGGCGCGACGCCGTCCGGCCCGTACGGGTCGCGGCCCCGGCCGACGACGGCGGCGTAGTCGGCGGCCTTGGCCCGGGACAGGCCCAGCGGGATCGGCGGGTACTCGTGGCCGATGGTGAGGCCCTCCCACGATGTGGCGGGGTCGGTCATCCGGCGGATTCCTCGCTCTCGTGCGCCGGCCGCCTCCGGGCGGCCGGATCGGGGATCGGGACGGCGGACAGCAGCGTCCGGGTATAGGTGTCGCGCGGGCGGTGGCAGACGTCGTCGGAGTCGCCGAGCTCGACGATCCGGCCGCGGTGCACGACGGCGATCCGGTCGCTGATGTGCCGGACGACGGCCAGGTCGTGCGCGATGAACAGGTAGGAGGTGCCGGTCTCGCGCTGGATCCGCTCGAGCATCGTGATGATCTCGGCCTGGGTGGAGACGTCCAGGGACGACACCGGCTCGTCGAACGCGATCAGCGCGGGCCCGACCGCGAGCGCGCGGGCGATCGCGATCCGCTGGAGCTGGCCCCCGGAGAACTGGTGCGGGTACTTGCCGAGGTCGGCGGCGTGCAGGCCGACCATCTCCAGCAGCTCCACCAGCCGCGCGCGGCCCCGTTCGGCGCCGTCCCACATGCCGTGGATGCGGAGCGGCTCGGCGAGGGAGGCGGCGACGCGCCGGCGCGGGTCGAGCGACGCGTAGGGGTCCTGGAAGACCATCTGCACGTGGCGCCGCAGCTCCCGCAGCCGCCCGCGGTTCATCGCGGTGACGTCGTCGCCCCGGAACGTGACGGTGCCGGCGGTGGGTTCCTCCAGCCGCAGGGCGCAGCGCGCGATCGTGGACTTCCCGCTGCCGGACTCGCCGACGATCCCGAGGGTCTCGCCGCGCCCGACCCCGAAGCTGACGCCGTCCACCGCGCGGTGGCCGCCGCGGCGGGAGAGCAGCCCGCCGCCGAACTCCTTGACCAGGTCCTTGATCTCCAGGACGGGCGTGCCGTCCCCGGCGCCGGAGGGCTGCTCCCGCGGCGCCTCCACGACGCGGAGCGCGGCCGTCCGGACGCCGTCCAGTTCGGACGTGCGGTGGCAGCGGGCGTGCGAGCCGGACGGGCCCTCCGGCGGGTCCTCGGACGGGATCGGCAGCAGGGACGGGAGTTCGGTCCGGCACCCGGCGGCGTCGGCGGCGAGCGGGCAGCGCGGATGGAACGAGCAGCCGCCGGGGCGTTCGGTGATGGGCGGGGGCGCGCCCGGGATGCCCGGCAGTTCCTCGTCGCGGGGATGGTCGAGCCGCGGCACGGCCTGGATGAGGCCGTGGGTGTAGGGGTGCGACTGCCGGGCGTAGACCCGGTCGGTCGGGCCGGACTCGACGATGCGCCCGCTGTACATGACGTAGAGCCGGTCGGTGAAGCCGGCGACGACGCCGAGGTCGTGGGTGATGAGCAGGATCGCGAGCCGGTCCTGCTCGACGAGCCGGTCCAGCAGCTCGAGGATCTGCGCCTGGACGGTGACGTCGAGCGCGGTGGTCGGCTCGTCCGCGATGAGCAGTTCGGGCTCGCCCGCCAGCGCCATCGCGATCATGGCGCGCTGCCGCATGCCGCCGGAGAACTCGTGCGGGTAGGCGCCGGCCCGGCGGCCGGGGTCGGCGATCCCGACGTGGCCGAGCAGGTCGACGGCACGCGCCCGCGCCGCCTTGCGGCCGGCGGCGGGGTCGGCGGCGCGCACCGCCTCGCCGATCTGGTCGCCGATCGTGTAGACGGGGTTCAGCGAGGACAGCGGGTCCTGGAAGATCATGCCGATCCGGCGGGCGCGCACCTCGCGGATCCGCCGGGACGGCGCCGTGACCAGGTCCTCGCCGTCCAGCAGGATGCGGGAGGCGGGGTCGATCCGGCCGCCGCGGTGCTCGATCAGCCGGCCGACCGCCATCGCGGTGACGCTCTTGCCGGAGCCGGACTCCCCGACGAGCCCGACGCGCTCTCCCGCGCGGACGTGCAGGGAGACGTCCGCGACGGGAACCGCGGCCCCGCCGCCGACCGTCACCCGCAGGTCCCGCACGTCCAGCAGCGCGTCGGGGGCGGGGCCGCCGGTCGTCTCGGCCCCGGTGAGGGTGCTCGTGCCGTCGGTCATGCGCTCGTCTCCATCTCGTGCTTGGTGAGGGGATCGGAGACGCGCTGCGCCCAGTTGCCGAGCAGGTTGGCGCACAGCACGGCGAGGGCCAGCAGGATCCCGGCGAACGTGGAGACCCACCACTGGTTGGTGAGGTAGTCGCGGCCCTCGCCGAGGATCGTGCCGATCGAGATGGCGGGCGGCTGGACTCCGAAGCCGAGGAAGCTCAGCGTCGCCTCGGCCAGCATGAGGCGCGCGGCCTCCAGGGTCGCCATCGAGACGACCTGCGGCAGCGCGTTCGGCAGCAGGTGCCCGAACATGACCCGGCGCGGGGTGGCGCCGAGGTTGATCGTCGCGATGACGAAGTCGTTGCCGCGGAAGCGCAGCACCACGCTCCGGGTGAGCCGCGCGTAGATCATCCAGGAGTTGAGGCCGAGCACCCCGACGATGACGATCATGCCGCCGCCCGCGATCGCCACGATCGTCATGGCGAGCAGCAGGGCGGGGAACGACATCTGGACGTCGGCGAGCCGCATGATGACCGCGTCCACCCGGCGCCCGTAGAAGCCGGCGGCGAGCCCGGCGGTCACGCCCGTCACCGCCCCGACCAGGACGGCGAGCAGCCCGACGAGCAGCGTCGTGCGCAGCCCCTCGGCCAGCCGGATCCACAGCGGGCGGCCCAGCTGGTCGGTGCCGAGGACGCCGCCGTCGCCGCCGAGCCAGGACGGCGCCTGCAGGCGGCGCGTCACGTCCACGGCGGTGGCCTGGTCGCCGAACAGCAGCGGCGCGCCGAAGGCGAGCAGGCAGAGCGCCGCGAACAGGACGAGCACCCCGGCCATGAACGGTTCCCGCGCGAGCGCGCGCATGAGTTCCCGTGCTCTCACAGGGTCGCTCCCTTCGGCGAGCGCACGACCTTCGCGGGGCGCACCTCGGTGCGCGTCCGCGGGTCGAGCCAGAAGCTCAGCAGGTCGGCGACCAGGTTGAGGGAGGCGACGACCACGACCGCGACCACCACGACGGCCTGCACGACGAAGATGTCGCCGCGTTCGAGGGCCTCGGCGGCCAGCCGTCCGATGCCGGGCCAGGCGAACACGATCTCGATGGCGACGGCCGTCCCGACGAACAGCCGGCTGAGCTCGTAGACGCCGAGGGTGACCGAGGGGATGGCCGCGTTGCGGAGCATGTGCCGCAGCGCGACCCGGGTCTCCGACAGCCCCTTCGACCGGGCCGTCGTGACGTACTGGCGCCCGCGCTCGGCGATCATCGACGAGCGCATCATCTGCGTCTGGTGCGCGAACGGGCGGATCGCGAGGATCGCGACCGGCAGGATCAGGCTGGCCGGGTGGCCCGGCAGCGCGGCCGTGGGCACCAGGCCGAACTGCACCGCGACCAGCATGATCAGCATGATCGCCAGCCAGAACTCGGCGAGCGAGATCAGCCCGTAGCCGAGGACGTTGACGGCGTTGTCGAGCCACGAGCCGGGCCGCATCGACACCAGGACGCCGCAGCCGACGCCGAGCAGCACGCCGATCAGGGTCGCGGGCAGGGCGAGCGCGGCGGTGGCGGGCAGGCTCTCCAGGACGAGGTCGAGGGCGGGTTCGCCGAGCCAGATGGAGGTGCCGAAGTCGCCGCGGAGCGCGTCCCAGAGGAAGGACAGGTACTGCACGAGCAGGGGCTCGTCGAGCCCGAGCTGCCGCCGGAACGCCTCGATCTCCTCTTCGGGCGTCCCGACCGGCAGCGCGGTGCGCGCCGGGTCGGTCGCGACGTACATCGCGACGAAGACCACGGCGGTGGCACCCAGGATGACCAGCGCGAACTGCGCGATCCGCTGGATCAGGTAACGCACCATCGCCGGCTCCTTTCCGGTGGTGGGGGTGGGGGTGGGGTGGGCCGCGGGCCCGTCAGGGGGCGATGCGGATGCCGGAGAACACGATCTTGTTGTCGCGGCGGACGTCCCAGCTCACCGATTCCTGGGCGCCCCAGATCTGGTGGTAGCCGTACAGCCAGACGAACGCGTCGGACGCGCAGACGGCCCGGGACGCCTCCCGCTGGAGCGCCTGCCGCCGGTCGGGATCCTCGAGCGACCGGGACTCGCCGATGAGGCGGGCCACCTCCGGGTACCGCTCGTGCGGGAACGTGCTGAGCGAGGAGGAGTCGGAGACGATGCTGTCGAAGGGCTGCAGCACGTTCCACTGGTCGACGTTGACGCCGATCAGCGCAGCGTCCGGACGGCCGGCGCCGGTCGCGTAGATCTCCGCGAGCCAGTTCTGGTTGTTGAGGATGCGCAGCTCCACCTCGAGGCCGGTGCGCTCGATCTGGGCGGCCGCGGCCTCCACGATCTCCCGCGACTTCGGGTACCGTCCCTGCACGCTGACCAGCCGGATCTTCGTGCCGTCGGCGCCCGCCGCACGGACGAGCGCACGCGCGGCGGCGATGTCGTGGGGGGTGGTGTCGTTCAGTGCGGGGTCGTGCCCGACCACGCCCGGGGGCGCGAACTGGCACTTCGGGTCGACGCTGTACTTCTCCCCACGAGCGCCTCGCGCAGCGTCCGGCGGTCGACCGCCATGTTGATCGCGCGGCGGACGCGGGGGTCGGCGGTCGCCCCGCCGAGCCCGTTCAGCCGCAGGACCACCGTCTCCAGGACGGGCGCCGAGACCTCCTTGGGCAGCTGCCCGACGAGCTCGCGCGGGATGTCGTAGGCGATGTCGATCTCCCCGGCGCGCAATCCCGCGATCTCGCTGGACGCCTCAGGCCGGGAGATCACCTCGACGCGCCGGTCCGGCGGCGGCCCGGCCCAGTGCTCCCGGAAGGGTTCGAGCAGGATGCTGTCGGTGGACTTGCGGACGAACCGGTACGGACCGGTCCCGGTGGGTTCGTCCGTGAGCGCGTCGCCACCGTCCTCGCGCGCCTTGACCGGCGGGACCATCATCAGGTTGGTCAGGTTGAGCAGCAGGTCGGGCACGTGCCCGTCGGTGTCGATCTCGACGGTGTGGGGCCCGGTCGCCCGCGCCGCCTCGACCCTGGTGAAGTACGAGGCCAGGTCCGCGCTGCGCTCGTCGCCGATGACCCGGTCGACGCTGAACGCCGCCGCCTCCGCGTCGAACGGCTCGCCGTTGTGGAAGGTGACGCCCTCGCGCAGCTCGAATCTGTAGGTGTCGGTGTCCACCGTCTCCCAGGCGGTGGCCAGGGACGGCAGGACCCGGTTCCCGGTGCCGTCCAGCCGGACCAGTCCCTGGTAGACGTTCTCGTGGTTGACCAGGTAGTTGACGTTCGACGTGCTGCGGTGCGGATCCAAGTCGGGGAACGAGGCCGTCACGGCGATCGTGACGTCGTTCGCCGACGTCCCGGCGCCGTCCGCGCCGGACAGCACGCCGCAGCCGGACACCGGCAGCAGGGCCGCCAGCAGCACGCAGGCCGCCCGCCGGGCACGGCCGATCCCGCTCGCGATGGTCATCGCGCCTCCTTCGGCGCCAGCTCCGATTTCTTGATCTTTCCGGTGGCGGTCATCGGGAGTTCGTCGACGATCCGGATCCGCGGCACCTTGTAGGGCGCCATCTGCTCCCGCGCCCACGCGGTCAGCGACGCCGCGTCGAGGCCGGCGTCCGGCTCCGGACGGACATGGGCCAGCGGCAGCTGCCCGGTCGCGGGGTCGTCGACCGGGACCACCGCCACGGCGCGCACGCCGGGATGCCGGCCGAGCAGGGACTCCACCTCGGCCGGGAAGACGCTCATCCCGTTCACCTTGATCATTTCTTTGCGGCGGCCGAGGTAGCTGAGGCAGCCCCGCCCGTCGACGCGCCCGTTGTCGCCGGTCCGCAGCCACCCGTCGCGCAGCACGTCCGCGGTGGCCTCCGGAGCGCGCCAATACCCGGTGAGGGCGGACGGGGTCCGCAACCAGATCTCGCCCGCCTCCCCGATCGGGCGCGGTGCGCCGGTCTCGGGGTCGACCACCATGAACTCGGTGCCGGGGACGGGCAGCCCGCAGAACACCGGTTCGGAGCGCAGGTCGGCGTCCCCCTCCTGGAACCCGCGGGTGAAGGTGTCGGAGGTGTGGCTCTCGGTCATGCCGTACGACCCCTCGCGCAGGACGCTGTGCGCGCCGACCGCGCGCCGCCACCGGTCGCGCACGTCCGGGGTGAGCTTGCGGACGAACGACATCGCCCGCACGTGCCGCAGCGTCGACAGGTCGCGGCCGGAGAACGTGGGGTGGTCCATCAGCTCGACGTAGTTGTCGACCGTGCCGCTCATCGCGGTGGCGCCGTACCGCCCGACGGCGTCCAGGACGGCCGCCGGGTCCCAGCGGCCCATCAGCACCGTCGTGCTCCCGGTGAGGAGCGGGACGAGGACGCCGGAGTTCTCCCCGGAGATCCAGAAGATCGGCGTGTAGATGATCAGGACGTCGGACGGGCCGGTGACGCCCCATCCCGCGGCGCTCCCGGCGGCCGTGTAGAGCATGTGCCGCTGGGTGTGGACGCAGCCCTTGGGCAGGCCGGTGGTGCCGCCGGTGTAGTTGAGCGCGGCGGGGGCGTCGAGGTCGGCGGGCCGCCGCCCGAGGCGGACGGAACGTTCCACCTCCGCCCAGCCGCTCGGCGGGGCGTCCGGGCCGGGGGCCGTCCACGAGCGCGGCAGCGGCAGGTCGGGCCGGTCGGGCAGCATGTCGGACACGGCGGTGACGAGCGTCTCCCGCACGGCTGTCCCGTCCCGGACGTTCTCGACCAGCGGCGCGACGGTGTCCTGGACGACCAGGACCTCGACGCCCGCGTCGGCCAGTTCGTGCCGCAGCTCCTGCTCACGGAACATCGGGTTCACCGGTACGTGCACGGCGCCCAGCTTGAGGATCCCCAGCATCGCGATCACGAACTGGGGGCAGTTGGGCAGGCACACGCCGACCCGGTCGCCGGGCCGGACGCCGCGGGCCTCCAGCCAGCCGCCGAACCGGTCGCTGAGCTCGTCCAGGTCGCCGTAGGTGAGGACGCGCCCGTAGAACACGATCGCCGGGTGGCCGGGGTCGCGTTCGGCGTGCGCCCGCAGGTAGTCGGTGACGGCGCGCTCGCCGAGCGGGTAGCGCGTCTCGCGCGGCATCTCCGCGGGCCAGGCGGCCTCCTGGCGGCGGCGCAGGTCCGCCAGATGGGCGTCGACCTCGCGGGCGTCGATCGCGCGGGCGCCGGCCGGTGGCGCACCGTCCCCGCGCGCCTCAGATGTGGCGGCCACCGGTCACCTCTAGAACCGTTCCGGTCATGTAGCTGGACAGGTCGGACGCGAGGAAGAGCGCGACGTTCGCGACCTCGCCGGGCTCCCCGGCACGCTGCATCGGGATGTCCTTCTCCCGCTGCTCGAGGATGTCCCGCCGCATCGCCGCGGTCATCGCGGTGCGGATGAGGCCGGGCTGGATCGCGTTGACCCGGACGCCCAGGTACGCCGTCTCCTTGGCCGCGGCCTTGGTCAGGCCGACGATCCCCGCCTTGGCGGCGCTGTAGTTGGTCTGCCCGATGTTGCCGACCTTGCCGGAGATCGACGACAGGTTGACGATCGATCCGCTCCCCTGCTCGCGCATGGCCAGGGACGCGGCGCGGGTGCCGAGCCAGGCGCCCCGCAGGTGCACGCCGACCACCGCGTCGAAGTCGTCCGCCGTCATCTTGCGCATGGTCGCGTCGCGGGTGATGCCGGCGTTGTTCACCATCACGTCGAGCGACCCGAACTCGGCGACGCACGCGGCGACGAGCGCCTGGACGTCCGTCTCGGAGGTGACGTCGCAGCCGCGGGCCACCACCCGGGCCCCGGCCGCGGACAGTTCCGCGGCGGTGCGCTCGGCCCGCTCGGCGTCCAGGTCGCCGATCAGCACGCGGGCGCCCTGCTCGGCGAAGACGCGGGCGGTCTCGCGGCCGATGCCCTGCGCGCCTCCCGTCACCACCGCGTTGCGTCCTTCCAGCAATGACATGTCGTTCATCCCTCCACTCGCGGTTGCGGATCCACGGGTTCTCCTCCGGCGGGCGCGTCACCGAGCCGCACGCGGCCGCGGGCCCCGCCGGGTCCGGCGGCGAACGCCGACAGCCGGGACAGCAGGCCGGCCCGTCCGGGCGGCGCGTCGAATCCCGCGCGGGCGAGCATGCGCCGCGCGTGCGCGGGGTCCACCGGGGCGGTCCCGTGGGTGCGGCGCCCCACCGGGGCCGCCGGGTCGATCGAGATCATCGGGCCGAACGCGCCGTCGTGGGCCGTCACGATCGGCCGCCCGCCGCCGTCGGCTCCGTCCGCCGCCTCCAGCTCGCGCGCGAGATCCGCGATGCCGCGGCCGCCCGGATCCCGGGCGGGGACCCGCTCGGGGGCGGGACGCAGCGCGTGGCGCATCAGGGCGGACAGGGCCCGGACGGCGCGGGCGGGGTCGGTGTAGACGGGGACACCGGCCCGGGCGAGCAGCTCGCGCGGCCGTCCGCTGCCCCCGGTCCAGACGACGAGCATGGGCTTGGACGTCCGCGCGTAGGCCGCCGTCAGCGTCTCGACCACCCGGTCGGACTCGCGGTCGGCGTTGCCCAGCAGGACGGTGATGACGTCGGTGTCCGGATGTTCGAGCGCGACGTCGAGGACGCGCTCGAGGATCTCCGGGGACTTCAGGAACGAGCCGGTGATGTCCAGGGGGTTGCGCGCGGACCCGTAGGGCGGGACGACCTCGGCCACCCGGTCGCGCCAGCGGGGCGACCAGGCGGGGACGGACATGCCCGCGGCGATCGCGCCGTCGGTCAGCAGCACGCCGGCGCCGCCGGACATGGTGAGCACGGCGAGCCGGTCTCCGGCGGGGCGGCGCCCGGCGGCGAGCAGGCCGGCGATGTCGATCATCTCCTCGAGCCCCCCGGCGCGGACGACGCCGAGCTGGTCCAGCACGTCGTCGACCGGCCCGTCCTCGACGGGCCGCGCACCGGTGTGCGCGGCGGCGGCGCGCGCGCCCTCCTCGGTGACCCCCACCTTGACGAGGACGAGCGGCTTGCGCGCCCGCGCGGCCGCGCGTCCGGCCCGCAGCAGCGCCGCGGGGTCGGAGATCCCCTCGAGGTAGCCGAGCACGACGCCGACGTCGTCGCTCTCCAGCAGTTCGCACATCAGCTCGGGCGCGGTCACGTCCACCTCGTTGCCGGTGTTGGCGAAGTAGCCGATGCCCATCCCCGCGGCCTGCGCCGCACTGAAGAGGAACGTTCCAAATGCCCCACTCTGGCTCACGATGGCGACCGGTCCGGGCGTGAGGCGGACGTCGCCGTCGAGCGCGGAGGTGAACGTCGGGACGACCCCGCCCGCCGTCGCGATGCCGCCCAGGCAGTTCGGGCCGAGCAGCCGGATGCCGGTCTCGGCGCAGATCTCCCGCAGTTCCCGCTGCAGCCGGGCCCCCTCCCCCGCGGCCTCGGCGAAGCCCGAGGCGAACACGACGGCCAGGGGCACCCCGGCGCGGGCGCAGGCGCGCAGCTCCGCGGCCACGGCCGGGGCGGGCAGCGCGATGATCGCCAGGTCGACGGGCGTCTCGCGGTAGGCCGCGATGCCCGGGAAGGCGCGCAGGCCCTGCACCTCCTCCCGGCGGGCGTTGACGGGGACGATCCTGCCCGCGAAACCGAACCGCTGGAGGTAGTCGACGGGACGGCCCGACAGTTTCGCGGGGTCGTCCGAGGCACCGATCACGGCCACGGTCCGCGGCTGGAACAGGGAGCGCAGCAGCCCCGGTCCCGGCTGATCCGACATCGACGGCGTCCTCTCCACCCGAACTTAAACCGAACGTTGTTAGGCAGGGGAGACCGTATAACTAACGTTGTATGGTTTTCAAGGCCCGGTTCGGTCCGCGGGACGCGGTCCCCCGGGCACCGCACCGCACCGGCCGCGCACGCGGCACCGACGAGGGAGACCGATGGCACGACCGAGCACGCCGTTGCTGAGCCGCGAGCGCATCCGCGCGGCGGCACTGGAGATGATCGACGGCGCGGGGCTGGCCGAGCTGACCATGCGGGGGCTGGCCAAACGCCTCGGCGTCCAGGCGCCATCGCTGTACAGCCACTACCCGACCAAGGAGCAGCTGCTGGAGGACGTCGCCGACGAGGTCATCGACAAGGTCGACTACTCCGGCCTCGAGGGCGACGACTGGCGGGCGGGCCTGGCGTCCTGGGCGCGCTCGTACCGGGCGGCGCTGCGCGCGCACCCGCACATCGTGCCGCTGATCGCCTACGGTCCCGGCAGGTTCGAGGAGATGCTGCGCCGGGCGGACGCCGTCCACGGCTGCCTCGTCCGCGCCGGATGGCCGCCGCGGCTGGCCACCATGATCGGCGCGTCCGTGAAGTACCTGGTGGTCGGCGCGGGGATCGGTTCGTTCTCCGGCGGGTTCAGCGACGACGCCGCCGTGTACGGCGACCGCTACCCGCACCTCCAGCAGGCGTACCTGCTGCCCGAGTTCGCCCAGGAGATCGACGAGGACAGCTTCGAACTCGCCCTCGGCGCGCTGCTGGACGGCCTGACCCGCCATCCGGCGGCGCCCCGGACGGCGGGCTGACGCGGTACCACCGCCCGCGCTCCGGGCGGTGGTACCGGATCACCCGACGATCGGGGCGAGGGCGGCGGACCGACGCGTCGCGCCCGCGCTCGCTAGGACGCCGAGCGGGACGCGCGCCGTCCGAGGACCCGGCGGGCGACGAGCAGGCCGAGGAGCAGCGCCGTCCCGGCCGCCACGGGGCCGGCGTGCTTGAGGGCTCCGCCGCCGGCGGCGCCGAGCAGGTCGACCGGTGCGGCGGGCGCGCGGGGCGCCACCGTGTTGGACGGCGCCGTGTTGGACGGCACCGTGTTCGACGGCGCCGCACCGTTCCCGGACGTCTCGGACTTCTCGGACGCGTCCGGCGTCCGGGCCCGTTCTTCCTCGTCCGGGCCGGACGCCGGACCGGCGGAGAGTTCGGCCGCGAGGTTGTCGGCGAACCGGTCGATGAGCGCGCCGGCGACCTCGGTGAGCGCGCCGCGGCCGAACTGCGCGGGCCTGCCGGTGATGGCGAGGTCGGTCTCCACCAGGACGTCGGTCGCCTCGCCCGCGGCCACGAGCCGGCAGGTGACGACCGCCTTGGCGGTGCCGTTGCCGCGCAGTTCCCGCCCGGCGGCCTCCAGGACCGCGACCCGGGCCTCCTCGTCCTGGGAGACGAAGGTGACGGTGCCGCTGTAGGTGAGGCCGATCGGTCCGAGCTTGACCTTGATCTTGCCGCTGTAGGCGTCGCCGTCGCGCGCGGTGAGCGTCGCCCCGGGCACGCACGGCGCGATCCGCTCGATGTCCAGCAGCACCCGCCACGCCTCCGCGACCGGTACGGGGATGCTGAGGGCGTTCTCGAGTTTCATGGGGAATGAGTCCTTGTCGTCGCCTGCGATCCGCGCCTGGAAACCGGATTGCCCCGCCCCGGTGGCGGCGCGCGGGCGCTCGTTCCTTCGTCCGACCGGCCACCCGAGAGAGCAATGTTCACGTTTAACGAGAACGTTACTATCAGCCTCGTTCGGTGGGAACCCGCAGATCCCCCCGACGCACTCTCCCGGCTCGCCGGACGTCCCGGACGAGACGTCGCGGGGGAAGCGGAGGTGGAGCGTCGCCGCGAGGCACGGCCGGTGCGGCCGTGCCTCGCGGCGTCCGGGACGGGTCAGCCGTTCCGGCCGGCGTCGAACTCCCAGTGCCAGGGCTCGTACGGGTTGCTGTAGGCCCAGTCAGGGTGAATCCAGCCGTACTCCTCGGCGTTGTCCTCCAGCCACTCGAACTCGGGCGTGCCCTCCTCCTCGACGCCGCCGCACAGGTCGGCGGCGAGGCCGTCGCCGTGGTTGCTGTTGCCCGGTGCCGCGGCCATGCCCGACGGCATGCTCCGGTACAACTCCTCCTGCCTCTCGTAGCTGCGATAGGAACTGCGGACGCACATCTGCTCGCCGAAGCGCTCGTGGTAGGCGGCGTTCAGCTTGTAGAAGGCGGCCGCCGCGTCGGCGCGGAGCGATTCGTCCTCCTGCGGCAGCGGGCACAGGTCCTCGTCGGGGATCCGCCCGTTGGTGTACTCGAGCTCCGCGGCCTCGTCCGGCTCGCAGTCGGCCGGGAGGGCGGGCGGAGCGTCCTCGCGCTCGTCCTTCTTGTCTTGCTCGTCTTGCTCGCCCGAGTCCGCGGACTTCTCGGTCGGTTCGGCGTGGTTCGCCGAGAGCGTCGCGGCCCCCGGTCCGCCGGGGCCGTCGCCGCCGGCCGACGCCAGGGCGAGCGAACCGGCGAAGATGCCCGCCAGCGCCATCCCGGCCAGCGGTGCGGAGACCTTGCTGACATGCCGATGTATCACGGCTTCTCCTTCCATGCCGCCTACCGGGTTAGCTGTCGGATTCGGGCATGGAAGACGCCCTACGACCGCCTCGTCTGGCAAGGCGTCGATTCACCCCTGCGCGGTGCCGCGGACCGTGGTCCGGACGCCGCCGCGTTGGTTCCCCGGCTCCGCGCGCGGCGCGGACTCGGCGTCGCCGCCGTCAGCCCGCGAGCCGGTACGGCTCGGGCGACGGCGGGCACTGGTCGATGTTTCCGGCGCCCAGGGCGCCAATTTTGGGACATGACGGTACCAAAGCCCCAAGAGACTGCAAACGTGGTGTCAAGTCCGGACCGGCTAGGACTCCCGGCCGCGCAGGTAGCCGATGACCAGGTCGGCGAGCTCGTCCACCATGCGCTCGTGCGGGATGGACGGACGGTCGAGCACGTACCTGACCGAGACCGAGCCGACGATCTCGGTCAGCATCCACAGCGTCGTGTCGATGTCCAGGTCGTCGCGGAACGCCGAACGGTTCAGGAGCAGCTGGACGCGGACCAGGTCGGTCAGCCGCCGCTGCAGCCCCGCGAGCTTGTCGAACGGACCGAGCCGCGGGATCTGCTCGACGATGATGCGCAGCAGGTCGGCGTGCTCCTGGAAGAGCCGGATCTGGACGTCGAGCAGCGCCCGGCCCGCGACCGGCCACGGCTCGTGCATGGTGGCCTCGATCTGGGCGCCGAGCCGCTCGGTGAGGTGGTCGGCGAACCGGTCCACCACCGCGACCATGATGGCGTCCTTGTTCGGAAAGTACTGGTACAGCGATCCGTTGCTGATGCCGGCGGCCGCCGCGATGCGGTTGGTGGACGCGCCGTCGTACCCGCGCTCGGCGAGAACGCGAGTGGCGGCGTCCAGGATGCCCTCGACCGTCCGGCGCGAGCGGTCCTGCCGGGGAATCCTCCGGGGCGTCAGTCCAGGTGGGCGGCTCATCGGCGACCTCTCGGCGAAACGCGACTTGTAAGCGACTGCTTATTCGCGTTCAACTTATCCCGACGCACCCTGTCTGCGGAAGGAAGGGACGAGGAGATGACGACCGAGCAGATCGCCCCGGCACGCGAGCCACGGGAACGCGAGCCCCGGGAACGCGCGCGCGAACCCGTCCCCTTCGGGCCGGGCTCGATCCTCTGGGACACGATGGGCCTGTACAGCTCGGCGGTGGCCGGCAACAGCGTCTTCATCCTGCAGTCCATGCACCCGGCGATCGGCACCGTGGTGGACCGGCTGTCGAGCTTCCGCACAGACCCGGTGGGACGTGCCATGCGCAGCTTCGCGTCGGTGCAGACCTGGGTGTACGGCGGGCAGGACGCGATCGACGAGGGCCGCCGGCTCCGCGAGATGCACAAGCCGCTCAGCGCCGTCGACGAGGACGGGAACCGGCACCACGCGCTGTCCGCCGAGCCGTGGGCGTGGGTGCACCTGACCGGTTTCTACGCCGCGGTCACCGCGTCCCGCTACTTCGCGCCGGAGCCGATGAGCGAGGAGGAGCAGCGGCAGGTCTACGCCGAGTTCCTCGACCTCGGCCGCATCCTGCAGGTGCCCGAGCGGATGTTCCCGGCGACCATCGCCGACTACTGGGACTACTTCGACGACATGGTCGAGAACACGCTCGTCCCGCACAAGGTCGCACTCGAGGTCCTGGACCGCATGGACCAGGTGCCGCCGAACGTCCCGGCGCGGCTGCGTCCGGTGGTGGCGCCGCTGAGCCTGGTCGGCGGCAGGCTCGGCCGGCTCATCACCGTCGGCACGCTGCCGCCCGCCGCCCGCGCCAAGCTCGGCCTCTCCTGGTCCGGCGCGGACGAGCGCCGCCTGCGCGCCGTCGGCGCGGTCATCGGCCGGAGCACGCCGCTGCTGCCCGAGCGGCTCCGGTACATGCCGATCGCCTACCGCGCCCGGGAGGCCGCGCGGGCCCAGGAGAAGCTGCGCAAGGTCCTCGAGGAACGCCCCCTCTGACACCGGGAGCACTGACGCCGGGAGCGTCCGCCTCAGCGGCGGGCGCGGCGCCCGGCCAGGCGGGCGCGGTGCTGCGCGGGCGTGCCGAACAGCGAGCGGTTGAGCGCGGCGCGCTTGAGGTACACGTGGACGCCGCTCTCCCACGTGTACCCCATGCCGCCGTGCAGCTGCATCGCCTTCCCGGCGACCTCGACGGCCGCCGTGCAGGCGTACGACTTCGCCATGGCGGACGCGGCGGCCGCGTCCGGCCCGCCGTCCGCCTGGGCCCGGACGGCCGCGTCCACCAGCTCGCGGGCCACCGTCACCTGGACGAGCATGTCGGCGCACGCGTGCTTCACCGCCTGGAAAGAGCCGACCGGGCGGCCGAACTGGTGCCGGACGCTCGTGTGCGCGACGGTCGCGTCGAGCATGGCCTCGGCGATCCCGAGGCTGTCGCAGGCCACGGCGACCGCGGCCCGGTCGCGCAGCCGCCGCGGCGCGTCCGGGACGCGGAAGCGGTGCACCGACTCCGGACGGACGGCGGCGCCGTCGGCCGCGACGCGCCCGAGGCTCCGGGTCGCGTCCAGGACGGGCCGGTCCCCGACGGTCAGCTCCGCCGGGTCGACGTCGACGACGACGGCCGTCCCGTCCGGTTCGAGGGCCGGGACGAGGACGCGGTCGGCGGCGGGGGCGTCGAGGACGAACCCGGCCGAGCCGTGCAGGCGCGCGCCGTCCGGTCCCGAAGCGCCGGTGAGGCGGAACGCCTCGGTGCCCTCGGCGTCGATCGCGACGACGGGCACGGCGGTGCCCGCGACGGCCGCGCGGAGCAGGCCGTCCCGGACCGGGCCCGGGTGCAGCAGGTCGAGCGTCCCGATCGCGAGCGCGGCGACCGACGGGTAGGGGCCGGGCGCCGCTGCCCTGCCGATCTCCCGCAGGACGACCGCGACCTCGGCGAAGGTGCCGTCCGCGCCGTCGAACGCGGCCGGGACCTCCAGGCCGGGCCATCCGGCCCCGGCGATCGCCGCCCAGTCCGCGCCTTGGGCGAGCAGGCCGGACGCGGACGCGCGCAGCTCGTCGTGGAACTCCGACAGGTCCGCGGGCATCAGCCCTCCCTCGGTTCGCGGGGCAGGCCGAGACCGCGCTCGCCGATGATGGTGCGCTGGATCTCGCTGGTCCCGCCGGGGATCGTCCATTCCCACGAGGCGAGGAAGTCCAGCGGCCAGGCGCCCGACTCCCATCCGCTCGACAGGGGTTTGCGCAGGTCGGTGTGGGCGGCGAGCCCGGCGGCCTCGGTGCCGAGGTCGGTGATCCGCTGCAGCAGCTCGCTGTAGAACAGCTTCACGATCGAGGCGTCCGCCGGGCCGGGCCGGTCGGCCGCCACCAGCTTCGCGCACAGCGCGCGGAGCCCCGTCAGCTCGATCTCCAGGGCGGCGAGCCGGTCCGCCGTCAGCGGGTCGTCGAGCGCGCCGGTCCGCCCGCACAGCTCGACCAGCCGGCGGAAGCCGCCGCCGAGCCGTTCGGCGAGTTCCAGCATGGTCATGCCGCGTTCGGCGCCGAGGGTCTCCTGCGCGACCCGCCAGCCCGCGTTCTCCGCCCCGATGCGGTTCGCGGCCGGGACGGCGACGTCGTCCAGGAAGATCTCGCAGAAGTGCGACTCGCCCGTCGCCTGCCGGGTGGGGCGGACGTCGATGCCGGGCGTCCGCATGTCCATCAGGAAGTAGGAGATGCCGCGCCGCTTCGGCGCGTCCGGGTCGGTGCGGGCCAGCAGCAGGCACCAGTCGGCGTGCGCGGCGCCGCTCGCCCAGCACTTCTGCCCGTTGACGACGTAGGTGTCGCCCTCGCGGCGCGCGGACGCCCGCAGCGCGGCGAGGTCGGAGCCGGCGTCGGGTTCGGAGAACCCCTGCACCCAGATCTCGCCGTCGAGGATGGCGGGCAGGTGCCGCCGCCGCTGCGCGTCGGTGCCGGCGGCGAGCAGCGTGGACGCGGCGTGGTGGATGGAGACGAACGCGAGGACGAGCCGGGGCGCGTCGTGGGCGGCGAGTTCCTCGTAGAGCACGGCCTGCTCGGGCACGGGCATGCCGCCGCCCCACTCCCGCGGCCAGTGCGGGACGGCGAACCCGGCGCGCCGCAGCTCCTGGAACCACTCCTTCTGGAAGGCGACGAACTCCTCGTCCGGGACGCCCGTCTGCGCGGGCCGCCAGTCCTTCGGGACGTGCTCCCGGCACCAGTCGCGGACGCCCGCGCGGAAGTCGTCGAGTGCGGCGCCCGTCACCGGTCGCCCCCCGGGAACAGCCCGGTGAGGCCGCGGTGGCCGATCTCGCGGGTGAGCCGCTCGCGGGTCGCGGACAGGCCGAGCGGCAGCCGCCGGATCGGCCGGCTGTACCGCGACACCCACGACAGCGGCGACTCGTCGCAGAAGCCGATCGCCCCGTGCAGCAGGTGCGCGGTGCGGAACACCGCGTCGGCCGCCTCGAGTGCGGCGAGCCGCAGCGCGAGCGCGTCTTCCAGTGCCTCGGGCAGGCCGGCCTGCACGCTCCACAGCGCGTACTTCGCGAGGGCCTCCACGCCGCTGCGCTCCACCTCGGCGTCGGTGAGCTGGAACTGGACGCCCTGCTGCTTCGCGAGCGGACGGCCGAACTGCTCGCGGGCGAGCACGTGCGCGCGGGTGAGGCCGATCGCGCGGTCGAGCATCCCGAGGAGCGTCCAGCACGGCAGGACGAGGCCGAGGGCCGCGTCACCCGTGCCGTCCGCGTCGAGCGGACCGACGTCGAGCCCGGTGACGAACGCGCTGGTGCGGGGTCCGTCGGCCGACGGGAGGGCGGTCGCGGCGCCGCGCCGGCCGTCCAGGGTCACCGCGGTCCAGCGCAGGTCGAGGCCCGCGGCGGGGGCCGCGGGCGCGGCGCCGGCGACGACCGCGAGCGCGTCGGAGGCCGGATCGGCGGGACGGGCGAGGCGCTCGGCCACCGGGTACGGGAGGGCCCAGTGCCCGGCGGCGCGGCACAGCGCGGCGGCGGCCTCCAGGTCGGCGGGGTCGCCGCGCGGGTCGAGCTCCCACGCGCCGAGCCCGTCCAGGACCGGTACCACCGCCTCCGCACGGCCGCCGGGGTCGAGCTCGGCCCGCTGGACGAGCGCGTCCCCGCCGGCGGCCTCGAACGCGCGCATCGCCTGCCGCCCGTACTCGGCGGCCTCGTCGCTCAGTTCGATGATCATGACGCCGCCAGCAGGGCGCGGGCCAGCAGCATGCGCTGGACGTCGATGCTTCCGGAGGCGACGGTCGAGGCGTGCGAGTACTTGCGGTGGTCCTCGACGGCGCGGCGGAACAGGGCGGTCTCGTCGTCTCCGGCGCCCGAGCCGTCCGGCCCGGCGTACTCGGCGATCTCCGCGAGGACGTCCGCGCTCTCCTGGTCGAGGCGGGTCACCGCGATCCGGTAGGCCGCGGCGTCGTTCGGCCTGACCCGGCCCTCCTGCTGCATCGCGATCACGCGGTAGGCGAGCAGGCGGGCGCGGCGGCAGTGCGTCAGCATCCGCGCCCACCGCACGCGCAGCTCGGCGGGAAGCCCGTCCCAGGCACTGCCGAGGACGCGCGGGGCGGCCTGCAGCAGCCGCTCGCAGCGCGCGTAGCGGGCGATGCCCACCCGCTCGAACGACAGGACCTCCTGGACGACCGTCCAGCCCTCGTCGATCTCGCCGAGCACCGCGCCGGGGCCGACGCGCACGTCGTCGAGGAACACCTCGTTCAGGTGGTGCGGTCCCATCAGGGTGTCGATCGGCCGGACCTCGACGCCGGGGGCGTCCATCGGCACGAGGAAGATCGTCAGCCCCTGCTGCTTGCGTTCGCGGCGGGCGGTGCGGGCGAGCAGGAAGCACCACTGTGCCATGGTCGCGTAGGAGGTCCAGACCTTCTGGCCGGAGATCGCCCAGCCGTCGCCGTCGCGCCGGGCCGAGGTGCGCAGCGACGCCAGGTCCGAGCCCGCGTCGGGCTCGCTGAAGCCCTGGCACCAGATGACCTCGCCGCGGGCGATCGGCGGCAGGTGGGCGCGCCGCTGCTCCGCGGTGCCGTGCCGCATGATCGTCGGCCCGACCCAGTTGACGCCCATGTACTGGGCGCCGCGCGGTTCGTGGTGCGCCCACATCTCCTCGCGGACGACCGTCTGCTCCCAGTGCGAGGCGTCCCGTCCGCCGTACTCCGCCGGCCAGGCCGGGCAGAGCAGGCCCCGCTCGGCGAGCAGCCGGCAGAACTTCTGCGCGGTCTCGAGGTCGGCCGGGTCGTCGGTGAAGGCCCCGAGGTAGCCGGGCGGGACGTGCTCGCCCACCAGCCGGCGCAGCTCGCCGCGGAGCTCGGCGGCGGCCGGCCCCATCGTGAAGTCCATGGAGCGTACGGTAAGCTAACCTTATAAGGATTGCAATACTCGCAATCCCGTGCCGGACAGTATAATCGCGGCATGCACAGGGATCTCAAGGAGCCGACTGCGTGACGCCCATCCGACAGACCCGTGTCCCGCAACGCCGCATCGCCGAGACGGTCGCCGACGAGCTGCGCGGCCGGATCCTCGCGGGCGACGACGCCTATCGCCTGCCCACCCAGGACCAGCTCGTCCAGGAGTTCGGCGTCAGCTACCCCTCGGTCCGCGAGGCGCTGCGGATCCTCGAGACCGAGGGCCTGGTGACGGTCCGGCGCGGCAACGTCGGCGGGGCCGAGGTGCACCGCCCCGACGGCGCGTCCGCCGCGTACCACCTCGGCCTCGCCCTCCAGGGCGGCCGGGTCACGCTGCGGGACCTCGCCGAGGGGCTGCAGACGCTGGAGCCGATGTGCGCCGCCGAGTGCGCCCGCCGCCCCGACCGGGCGGAGACGGTCGTCCCCGCGCTGACCGCCAACATCGACGCGTGCGCGGAGCTGATCGGGGACGGCCTCGCCTTCACCCGCACGGCCCGGGAGTTCCACGACCTGCTGGTGTCCTGCACCCCGAACGCGACGGTCCGCTACATCGTCAGCAGCCTCGTCGCCCTGTGGTCGGCGCAGGAGGTGACGTGGGCGGAGGCGCTCACCCGGCGCGGCGAGTACCCGTCCCGGGAGGAGGCGGAGAGCGTCGTCGGCATCCACGGCCGGATCCGCGACGAGATCGCCGCCGGCCGCCACCGGGAGGCGGGGCGGCTGGCCCGCTCCCACCTCGCCGCCACCCAGAAGCTGCTCCTCGACCGCTTCGACGACGACGTCGTCAACGCGTCGTCGGCGCAGGCGCGGCAGGCGATGCAGGCCAGCCGCGGCACCCACATCTAGCGCGCGGTCCAGCCGCCGTCGACGACGATCGTCTGCCCGGTGACGTAGCTCCCGGCGTCCCCGGCGAGCCACACGACGGCGCCGACGACGTCGTCCGGGGTGCCCTCCTTCGGCAGCGGCGTGTTGCGGCGGAGGTACTCGGCGCCGCGCTCGCTGTCGTAGAGCGGGCCGGTGATCTCGCTGCGGAAGAAGCCGGGCGCGACCGTGTTCACCCGGATCGAGTGCCGCGCCCACTGCACCGCCAGCTCGGCGGTCAGCCCCGACAGCCCCGCCTTGCTCGCCGCGTAGGACGCCTGCGGGATGCCCGGCACGCCGACCAGCCCGCTGATGGACGAGACGTTGACGATCGTCCCCCGCCCGGCGTCGCGCATGTGCGGGAAGGCGGCCTGCGCGAGGACCAGCGGCGCCACCAGGTTGAGGTCCAGGGTCCGGCGGACGGCGTCGAGCGGCTCGGCCTCGGCGCGCTCCTCGGTGAACATGCTCCCGGCGGCGTTGACCAGGATCTCCGGCGGCCCCAACCCCTGCGCCGCCGCTTCGACGACGGAACCGGCGCGCTCCGGGTCGGACAGGTCGCAGGCGACGGCGAGCCCGCCGATCCGCCCGGCCAGCGCGTCGAGCCGGTCGCGGCGGCGCGCCACCACGGCGACCCGCGCGCCAAGCGCGGCGAGCGCCTCGGCCACCGCCGCGCCCAGGCCGGACGAGGCCCCCGTCACGATCGCGACCCGGCCGTCGAGACCGAACATCCGCGCGGCGGCACCCGCGGGCGCCCCCGCCTCGTTCTCTCCCGCCCCGCTCATCGGCCCGTCCACTCGTGCGCTCCCGTCTCCCGCTGCCGCTCGACCATCTCCGGAAGCCCCGCCCGCTGCACCTTGCCCATCGCGTTCACCGGCAGCGCGCCGACCCGGACCCAGATCTCCGGCACCTTGTACGGCGCGAGGTCGCGGCGGCAGTGCTCGGCGAGCGCCGCGGTGTCGGGCGCGGGCCCGGAGCCCTCCAGGACGGCGGCCACACGCTGCCCGAGCCGCTCGTCCGGCACCCCGCACACCGCGACGCCGTCCACGTCCGGATGCGCGCCGAGGACCCGCTCCACCTCCAGCGGGTAGACGTTCGCCCCGCCGCGGACGATGACGAGCTTCTTGCGGTCGAGGATCGTCACCCAGCCGTCGGCGTCGACCGTCCCGATGTCCCCGGTGGGGACGAGCCCGGGATCGCGCGGGCGGACGCCGCCGTTCTCCCAGTGCCCGAGCATCGGCCGCCACGCGCCCGCCCACGGGCCCTCGGCCGTCCCGTCCAGCCGCAGTTCGCCGAGTTCGCCGGGCGGCAGCCGGTCGCCCGCGTCGTCGTAGGCGGCGACGTCGAAGTGCGGGAGCGGCCGCCCGCTCGCGCGCGGGCGCCACTCGTCCCCCGGCGGGTCGATGGAGACGACGGTCGGCGCCTCGGTCAGGCCGTAGGTAGCGCGCGGGACGATCCCGTGGGTCTCGGCGAACGCGCGGCGCACCGCGTCCGGGGTGTCGCTGCCGCCGCTCCACACCTCGCGGAGCGAGGACAGGTCCAGGTCGGGGCGCCCGGCGAGGTCGTAGAGCTGCGCGGGGGCGGCGTTCCACACCGTGACCCGGTGGCCCGCGATCCACCCGGCGACCCCTTCGACGTCCCGCCGGTCCATCAGGATGGAGCAGCCGCCCGCCTGCGCGGTGAGCAGCGTGGACAGCACCATCAGGTTGAGGATCGTCAGCGGGAAGCTGTCGCCCTTGCGCAGGTCGGGGCCCCAGCCGCGGGCGGCGACCAGGGCCGCACCGGGCAGCAGCAGGTTGTGCTGCCCGTGCACGACCGCCTTCGGACGTCCGGACGTGCCGCTGGTGAAGGCGATGCCCGCGGGCGCGTCGGCGTCCACCTCGACTGGGGGCGCCTCCTCGCCGCGCTCCAGCAGCCCGGCCCAGCGGTCGGGGTCGACGCGGCCGGGCACGTCGATCCGGCAGCGCGCCCCGGCGAGCAGGACGGCCGGTTCGCACAGGTCGTGCAGGTCGCGCTGCTCCGCTTCGGCGAGGGCCTCCCCGACGCCCGCCCAGATCGCCCCGATCCGCTGCGCGCCGTGGAAGGCCGCGACGATGTCGAGGTCGTTGGGCAGGCAGGCGGCGACCCGGTCGCCCGGCCGCACCCCGAGGGACCACAGCGCCCCCGCGGCCCGGCTCGCCCGGTCGTCCAGTTCCGCGTACGTCCAGGCGCCGGAGGCGGCCTCGACGGCGGTGGCGTGCGGACGCTCGACGAGCGCGGCGTCCAGGACTTCGGCGATCGCGCCCGGCATCCGGCGGAGCCCCCCGGATGCCGCTTCGTCAGGCTGGCTGCTGCTCACCCGATGTTGATATCACTATCCTTACAAGTATTCTACCTATAGTCCCGATCAGGGCCGTTCCGATCAGACCCCCCGCGGAGGCTCGCAGGAATGAACCACACAGGCCCGCTCTCCGGGGTGCGCGTCGTCGACCTGACCGCGATGGTCATGGGCCCCTACTGCACCCAGATCATGGCCGACATGGGCGCGGACGTCATCAAGGTCGAGCCCCCGGCAGGCGACAACACCCGCTACATCTCGGTGGGGCCCGAACCGGGCATGGCGGGAGTCTTCGTCAACGTGAACCGCGGCAAGCGCAGCGTCGTGCTCGACCTGCGCGGCCCCGAGGGCGCGGCGGCGCTGCGCGAGATCGTCCGGACGAGCGACGTGTTCGTCCACTCGATGCGCGGGCGGGCCGTCAACGCGCTCGGGTTCGGCTACGCGGACGTCGCCGCGATCAACCCGTCCATCGTCTACACCAACTGCTACGGCTACGGGCGGCGCGGCCCGGACGCCGACCTCACCGCCTACGACGACACGATCCAGGCGGAGTGCGGCCTGCCGTCGGCCCAGCAGGCGCTGACCGGCGAGACCGGCTACGCGGCCACGATCCTGGCGGACAAGGTGGCCGGGCTGACGGCCCTGTACGCGACGATGATGGCGCTGTTCCACCGGGAGCGGACGGGCGAGGGCCAGGAAGTCGAGGTCGCCATGTTCGAGACGATGGCGGCGTTCATGCTGGTCGAGCACGCCAACGGCGCGATGTTCGACCCTCCGCTGGGCCCCGCGGGCTACCCCCGCGCGCTGGCGCCCAACCGCAAGCCCTACCGCACCAAGGACGGGCACGTCTCGGCGCTCGTCTACAACGACAAGCAGTGGACGGCGTTCGTCGGGGCGGTCCGCCCGGCGTGGGCGGACGAGCGGTTCGCGACCCTCGAACAGCGCGCGCGCCAGATCGACACCGTCTACGCGCTGCTGGAGAAGACGTTCCTGGAACGCACCACTGGCGAGTGGCTCGAACTGCTGCGGTCCCTCGACATCCCGGCCGCGCCCGTCCGCACGCTCGACGAACTCTTCGACAACCCCCACCTGAACGAGGCCGGCTTCTTCGAGACGGTCGAGACGCCGAACGGCCCGGTGCGCTTCCCCGGCGCGCCCGCCTGGTTCTCCCGGACGCCCGGCCGGGTCGCGGGCCCCGCGCCCCGGCTCGGCGGCCACACCGGCGAGGTGCTGGACGAACTCGGCCTCGGCCCCGCCTGATTGGACGATCATGGACTTCACGCTCACCGACGACCAGCGCGGCATCCGGGACGCCGTCCTGGAGCACTGCTCCCGTTTCCCCGACGAGTACTGGATGCAGCGCGACCACGAGGGCGTCTTCCCGCACGACTTCCACAAGTCGATGGCGGAGTCCGGCTGGCTCGGCGTCGCGATGCCGGAGGACGTCGGCGGCGGCGGCCTCGGCATCACCGAGGCGGCGATCATGATGCAGGCCGTCGCCGAGTCCGGCGGCGGGATGACGGCCGCGTCGAGCATCCACGGCCCCGTGTTCAGCATGCAGCCGGTGAACCTGTTCGGCACCGAGGGGCAGCGGCGGCGGATGATCCCGCCGGTACTCACCGGCGACCACCGCATCTGCTTCGCGGTGACCGAGCCGGACGCCGGGCTCGACACGACGAAGCTGCGGACCCGCGCGGAGCGGCGCGACGGCGGCTACCTGGTGAACGGCGAGAAGATCTGGATCTCCGTCGCGCAGGTGGCGGACAAGATGATGCTGCTCGCCCGCACCACCCCGCTCGACGAGGTGAAGCGCAAGACCGACGGGCTGTCGCTGTTCTTCACCGACCTCGACCGGTCCAAGATCGAGGTTCGCAAGATCGACAAGATGGGCCGGCACGCCGTCGACTCGAACATGCTGTTCATCACCGACCTGTGGATCCCCGAGGAGGACCGGATCGGGGCCGAGGGCGACGGCTTCAAGCTGATCCTGCACGGGCTCAACCCGGAGCGGATCCTGCTCGCCGCCGAGGCCACCGGGCTCGGCCGCGCCGCGATCGACCGCGCCGCCCGCTACGCGAACGAGCGCGTCGTCTTCGACCGTCCGATCGGGATGAACCAGGGCATCGCGCACCCGCTCGCCAAGTGCTGGGCCCAGCTCGAGGCGGCGAACCTCATGGTCATGAAGGCCGCCACGATGTTCGACCAAGGGCTGGACTGCGGTGTCGAGGCGAACACCGGCAAGTACCTGGCCGCCGAGGCCGGGTTCGAGGCGTGCCACACCGCGATGCTGACGCTGGGCGGCATGGGCTACGCGCAGGAGTACCACGTGGAGCGCTACCTGCGGGAGGTGCTCATCCCGCGCACCGCGCCGGTGAGCCCGCACATGATCCTGAACTTCCTGTCGGAGAAGGTGCTCAAGCTGCCCAGGTCCTACTGAGAAGACGGAGAAGAAGTGGCAGACAACGCAGAGACCTTCGGCGCCCGCTCCTGGCTGTTCGCCCCGGGCGACAGCGAACGGAAGATGGCGAAGGCCGCCGCGGGCCCCGCGGACGTCGTCCTCCTCGACCTGGAGGACGCCGTGGCCGAGGAGGCGAAACCCGCGGCCCGCACGGGCGTCGCGTCCTTCCTCGCGGACCGTCCCGAGGACGAGCGCGGACGGCTGTGGGTGCGGATCAACCCGCTCGACGGCCCGCACGCGCTCGCCGACCTCGCGGCGGTCGTCCCGTCCCGGCCCGGCGGCGTCATGCTCCCCAAGGCGCGCGGACGCGCGGACGTGGAGGTCCTCGACCACTACCTGTCCGCGCTGGAGGTGTCCGCCGGGATCGAGCCGGGGACGATCCGGGTCATCGTCCTCGTGACCGAGACGGCCGCGGCGATGTTCACCACCGGCACCTACAAGGGCGCGCCCCGCCTGGTGGCGATGACGTGGGGCGCGGAGGACCTCGCCGACGCCGTCGGGGCCAGCGAGAACCGCACGCCCGACGGCGAGTACGGCTTCACCTACGAGCTGGCGCGCAGCCTGACCCTGCTCGGGGCCGCCACCGCCGAGGTCGCGCCGATCGAGACGATCCAGGGCGACTTCCGCGACCTGGACGGGCTGCGCGCGCGGGCCGCGCGCGTCCGCCGGGACGGCTACCGGGGCATGCTCGCCATCCATCCCGACCAGGTCGCCGTCATCAACGAGGCGTTCACCCCCACCGACGAGGAACTCGCCGACGCCCGCGAGATCGTCGAACTGTTCGACGCCGCGCCGGGCGCCGGCGTCGTCTCCCACCGGGGCGCGATGCTCGACCGTCCGCACCTCGCCCGCGCGCGGGCGCTGCTGGCCGCCGGGGGACGCTCGTGAGGACGGTCGACGCCCCTGACCTCGACCTCGCGGACGTCCTGCGGCCCGGCGACCGCATCGTCATCGGGCAGGCATGCGGCGAACCGACCACGCTGATCGAGGCGCTCATCCAGCAGGGCCGCGGCATCGGCGGGCTCTCGGCCTTCATCGCGACGAGCTTCTCCGGGCTGTTCACCCCGGAGGCGACCGAGTCGTTCGAGCTGTCGAGCATGGGCGCGATCGGCGCGCTGCGCTCGCTCACCAAGGCGCACCGGCTCACGGTGATCCCGTGCCACGTCAGCCAGGTCGGCCCCCTGGTCGAGGCGGACGTCATCGGCTGCGACGTCGCGTTCGTCCAGGTCAGCCCGCCCGACGAGGACGGGAACCACAGCTTCGGGCTCATCAGCGACTACGTGCGCGCCGCCGTCGCGAAGGCCCATGTCGTGGTGGCCGAGGTGAACGAGCGGGTGCCCCACACCCACGGCGAACTCCTCCACGCCTCGGAGATCGACCTCGCCGTGCACGTCTCGCGACCCCCGGTCGAGGTGCCGCCCGCCCGGATCACCGCGACCGACGAGGCCATCGCGGAGCACGCCGCCGCCTACATCGAGGACGGCTCGGTCGTGCAGACCGGCGTGGGCGCCGTCCCCGACGCGATGCTCCGGCTCCTGCACGACCGCCGCGACCTCGGCGTCCACTCCGGGATGCTGGGCGACGGGCTCGTCGAGCTGATCGAGGCGGGCGCCGTCACCAACGCCCGCAAACCCATCGACCAGGGCGTCTCGATCACCGGGGCGCTCATCGGCACCGCCCGCCTCTACGGGTTCGCGCACCGCAACCCGCTGATCCGCATGACCCCCACGTCCTACACCCACGACGCGGGCGTCCTCGCGCGCCTCGACAGGCTCGTCACGATCAACTCGGCGATGGAGGTCGACCTGACCGGCCAGGTGAACGCCGAGCAGAGCGGCGCGTCCTACGTCGGCGGCACCGGCGGCCAGGTCGACTTCGTCCGCGCCGGGGCCCGCTCCCCCGGCGGCCGGGCCATCACCGCGCTGCCCGCCACCGCCCGCGGCGGCACCGTCAGCCGGATCACCGCCGCCCTGTCCGGCCCGGTCACCACGGCGCGCAGCGACGTGGACGTCGTCGTCACCGAGTTCGGCGCGGCCGAACTCAAGGGCCGCAGCCTCGCCGAACGCACCCGCCGCCTCATCGCCGTCGCGCACCCCGACTTCCAGGAGGACCTGGAGCGCGAGGCGCACACCATCCAGAAGCGGGGGTTCTAACCCGGCGCCCGGTAACGCCCGTACTCGCGGACGAGCAGTTCGGACGGCATCGCGGGCCACCGGCTGAGCGCACCGGTCCCCCGGTCCACGATCAGCACGGGGCTGATGTCGTCGGCCGCGATCTCGGCGGGCCGCACGATGAACCCGTCCCGGAACTCCTCCACCGACACCGGGATCGGGCGCCCGCCGAGGCAGGCGTCCGCCCGCCGCCACGCCTCCGCCCGGTCGACCGGCGCCGGGCGGACGGCGTAGGCGGCCAGCACGTCGGCCAGGCCGCGCAGCGTCCGGCACTCGGGCGTCCCGCACCCCCGGCAGATCGGCGCGCCGTACGGATCGTCCCCGGGCCGGTGCGCGGACAGCACGCACGTCAGCGCGGCCGTGCACGCCAGCGTGAGCCGCCGCGCCTCCCGCACGAACCTCCGCGTGTGGGGGTCGAGGCGGTTTTCCCCGGCCTCGGCGACGAACCGGTCGATCGCCGGGTCGTCCGCACGCATCGCGGCCGACATCACGGCATGGACCCGCTGGTGCACCTGGTGGTGCGTCCAGGCCGCCGGACTCCTCACGCCGACCACTCCCCCGCGAACATCGCCGACACCGTGCGTCCCCGGTCGTCACCGTCCCACGCCCAGCTCGCGGCGATGAGGGCGATCGTGTGCAGGCCGCGCCCGGACTCGTCCAGGTCACCGGCCTCCCGGCACACCGGCTCCCCCGGACCGCCCTGGTCGGTGACGGCGACGCGGACGCCGTCCCGCCCGTGCGCCAGCTCGACGGCGAACCGGCCGCCGCACCGCCCGGACCTCGTGTGCCGGAGCGCGTTGACGACGAGTTCGTCGGCGGCGAGCAGGACGTCGTCCAGGTAGGGGCAGTCGGCCAGCAGGCAGCCGACGAACCGCCGCACCACGCGGGCCTGCTCGGGACCACCGGGAAACGAGCGCCGCCACCGCAGCGGGGCGGGCTCTGCTTCCAGATTCAGCAACGGAGACATGATCGATCACCTCGGTTCACGAGCGGAGACGATGTTGCGGATCTATCGAGTCACCTCTCATCCACGAGCCAAGCGTCACACCAAGTCACCGACTGAGCACGGAAAATCCGTCTAGGGGCGCCGATCTGCACAGGCCGTCCGTTCACGTGCCCGCACCGCACGCGCCGGACCCGCACGTGCGCCCCTCGCAAGTTCCGATGCTGAACGTGCAAGACCTGCACGTGCAGATTTTCGTCCCTCGCCCGCCAACCTGCGCGTGCTGCACCCTCCGGCCCGCGATCGGCATTACATTGCCGACAAAGACAACTTCATAGAGTTACCAATCCATGCACTCAGTAGTCCCCCGCGCACTTGGGAGGCGACCTTGCATAGCCCCTACGTACGCCGCCGTCGACTGGCCACCGAACTCCGGAAGGTCCGCGAAGCCCGCGAGCTGACCACCGACGACGTCGGCCGGCTCATCTACCAGTCCCGAACCAAGATCACGCGTCTCGAGAACGCCCAGGTCCGCCCCGACCTCCACGACGTCATGGACATCCTCGACGCGCTCGACGTCACCGACGCCAAGCGCGACCGGATCATCCGGCTCGCCCGGGACGCCGGAGAGAAACACTGGTGGGACCGCTTCGGCGAGTCCATGGGCCCCCGGCAGAAGCTCTACGCGGACCTGGAGTCCGGCGCCGACGGCATCCGAAGCTACAACCAGACGGGCATGCCCGCCGTCCTCCAGACACCCGAGTTCATCGACGCACTCGTCGAACTCGACGCCTGCCAGGGAACGCTCGCCTACCGGCCCGAACGCATGGCCGAGGCCCGGGAGCACCGCCAGAAGCGGCTGCTGTCACCGAACGGCCCCACCTACGACGCCGTGCTGGACGAGACCATGATCCATCGGCTCGCGGTCCCGCCCCCGGTGATGGCCGCCCAGCTCCGCCACCTCGTCGACATGGTCACGACCGAAGAGAGGATCACCATCCAGGTGCTCCCCAGCAACGCTCGCATCCCCGGAGGACTCCTGCCGAAAGCGTCGTTCTCGCACTACACATTCCCCGAGCCAGGCGACTCGGCCATGGCGGTCGTCGACACCGTCACCACGGACATCGTTCTGACCAAACGCAACGAAGTCGCCACCTACACGGAGTTGTACGAGCGAGTCAGTGAAGCCGCGCTGTCCCCCGAAGAGAGTCTCACCTTCCTCAGTCAGGTAGCCGACCGGCACTTCGACGGGGCAGGATCGGAAGCATGACCAAGCACTACACGGGCTGGCGCAAATCAAGCCACAGCGACCCCAACGGTGATTGCGTCGAGGTGGCCCAAGCCGCAGACGACACAATCGGCATCCGCGACTCCAAGGCCCTCCCCACCGGGGCCGTCCTCGAACTCACCCACGCAGAGTGGAAAACCTTCCTCTCCCACATCCGCACCGCGTCCATCTGAACCTACGAGCGCAGAACGGTCCCAGATGACCAGGAACTACACCGGCTGGCGCAAATCAAGCCACAGCGAACCCAACGGCCACTGCGTCGAGGTCGCCCAAGCCACAGACGGCACGATTGGCGTCCGCGACTCCAAAGCACTCCCCACCGGCGCCGTCCTCGAACTCACCCACGCAGAGTGGGACGCCCTCCTCGCCCACATCCGCTGAGCACGCAACGGGGCGCAGCATGACCAAGCACTACACCGGCTGGCGCAAATCAAGCCACAGCAACCCCGACGGCCATTGCGTCGAAGTGGCCCAAGCCACAGACGGCACAATCGGCATCCGCGACTCCAAAGCACTCCCCACCGGCGCCGTCCTCGAACTCACCCACGCAGAGTGGACGACCTTCCTCTCCCGCATCCGCTGAGCACGGACGGGCCGCCCCGACCAGCGAGGGTGGGGTGGCCCGTGCCGTGTGAACCGAAGGAGAAAGTCCTTGCGCAGCAGTAAGCTGGCCGCGCTCGCCGGGGTCACCGTCCGCACTCTGCGGCACTACCACCAGATCGGGATCCTGGACGAGCCCGAGCGCTCGGTCAACGGCTACCGCGACTACGACGTGCGCCACCTGACCCGGCTGCTGCGGATCACGCGCCTCTCCGAGCTGGGCCTTCCGCTCGCGGCGCTCCCGGACGTGCTCGACGATCATCAGGCGGCCGAGGCGATGCTCGACGAGCTGGACCGGCAGGCGGCCGATGAGATCGAGCGGCTCACCACCCGCCGGGCGAACATCGCGCGCCTCCGCAGCCAGGGCGCGATGCCCGACCTGCCGCCGGAGATGGCCGCGCTCGGCCCTACCCTCAGCGCCGTCGCCGACACCGCTCCCGACATGGCGCGCCACGAGCGCGAACAGGTCGCCCTGATCTCGCGGTTGGTCGGCGAGACCGGCACGTCCGCCCTCGCCGACGCCATGGCGCAGAACGCCATCTTCAGCGAGGCCACCGCAGAGCTGATCCGGCGCTTCGCCGAACTCGGCCCGGACACGCCGGACGAAGCCATCGAACAGCTCGCCGACGACATGCTGACGTGCTACCGGCCACTCCTGGAGAACTGGCCCGACATCGTGCTCGGCTCGGAGGCGTCCTCGATGCTCGCCGCCTACGGCGAGCACAACCTCAACGACCAGCAGCGCCGCGCTAACAAGTTGTTCGCCGAACGGGTGATCAACGCCGGACCGGCCGAGCCCGCCTGACCGATCCTCGCGATGCGCGGGTTGACCCCGACGCGACGTCGTGGTTTTGGCTGTTGTCCCTGCCGTTCACTGTGAACAGGAAGGGAAACAGTGCTGCCACGTCGTTCCGGCGTCCGGAGATCACGCGTTCCGTCCCGCACGAAACCGGCCGTCGTCATGGGCGCCACGGCGCTGACGCTGCTGCTCGGCGCCTGCACCGCGCAGGTCGGCGCGCAGCCCGCCTCCGCAGGCACCGACCTGGACCGCTTCTACGGGCAGGAGCTGACGTTCGCGGCCTGCGATCCGCCGGACCCGGCGCCGGGTGTGCCCGCCGTCGAGGCCGAGTGCGCGCGGCTCAAGGTGCCGCTCGACTACCGGAACCCGGACGGGCGACAGGCGGAGATCGCGCTGCTGCGGGTGCCCGCGCGGGGCGGCGACCCGATCGGGTCGCTCGTCGTGAACCCCGGCGGGCCCGGCTTCCCCGGCACCGATCACGCGGCCCTGATCGCCGCCGCGTGGGCGAAGTCGCCGATCACCGAGCGCTTCGACGTGGTCGGGTTCGACCCGCGCGGCGTCGGCGGCTCGACTCCGGCGCTCGACTGCTACACCGACGCCGAGCGCGACCGTGGCGCGAAGCTCTCCTCGATCCCCGCGGGCCTGGACGACTGGACCGAGCGGGAGACGCGCGGGCTCGTCCGGCAGTGCGCCGAGCGCTCCGGCGGCGAGAAGGTGCTCGCGCACGTCGGCACCCGAGACGTCGCGCGGGACATGGACGTGCTGCGCGCCGCCCTCGGCGACGAGAAGCTGTCCTACGCGGGCACCAGCTACGGGACGCGACTCGGTGCCGTGTACGCGGAGATGTTCCCGAAGAAGATCCGCGCGCTGGTGCTGGACGGGGCGTTCGACCCGCTGGCGGGCACGCACGAACGGCGCGTCCAGCAGGCCACCGGAATGCAGCGGACGTTCGAGCGCATGGCCGCGTCGTGCGCGACCGAGCCGGGCTGCCCGCTCGGCACCGACCCCGACCGCGCCACCGCCGTCTTCCAGACGCTCGTCCGCCCGCTGGTCGACGTCCCCGCGCGGACGTCCGACGGGCGCGGGCTGACGTTCGAGCAGGCGGTCGAGGGCGTGACGGCCGCGATGTACGCAGAGTCGATGTGGCCCGTCGCGATCGCGGGCATCACCGAACTGCGGGCGGGCAAGGGCGACACCCTGCTCAAGCTGCGCGATTCCTACCACGGCCGGACCGCCGACGGCACGTACCCCGAGTCGCTCGAAGCCAGCATGGCGATCAACTGCCTGGACGAGGAGCGGCACACGCCGGATCAGGAGGCCGCGATGAGCCGCGCCTGGTACGAGGCCGCGCCGTTCACCGATCCCGGTCGCGGGGTCGGGCAGCCGCGCGACGGCTGCGAGCACTGGCCCATCCAGCCGACGCTCGACTACCCGTACGCGACCGGCATCAAGGGCCTGGCCGACACGCTCACGGTCTCCGTCACGGGCGACGCGATCACCCCGCACGCGGGCGGCGTCAGCCTGGCCCGGACGCTCGGCGGCAGCCTGCTCACGGTAGAGGGCGAGCAGCACGGCGCCCTCCTGACCGGCAACGCCTGCGTCTCCAAGACCGTGGCCGCCTACCTCATCGACCTCGAGTCACCGGCCGAAGGAGCCCGCTGCAAGCTCTGAGCCGGAGGCCCGTCCCGTGAGAGAGCGGGACGGGCCTTCTCTTCCCCCGGTTCCCGACGGCGGCGGGCGATGGCGTTCCCGATCCCGGAGCCGCCGCCGGTGACGATCGCGGTGCGCATCCCCTCGGTGGTGTTCACGGTCGTCGCTCCTTCTCGGTGCCGGCTCAGAGCGAGGAGTAGATGCTTTCGGTGATGGCCTCTGCGGTGACGTTGGCGGCCTCGTCGCGCAGCGTGACGCGGCCCCGGTCGAGGACGACGACGTCGTCGGCGATGCCGCCCAGCAGTTCGTCGACGAGCTGCTCCACGAGCAGGATCGCGAGGCCCTCGCCGCGCAGCCCGTCGAGCAGCTCGAAGACCTGGTCGGTGATGACGGGCGCCAGTCCCGAGGACGGCTCGTCGACGAGGAGCACGCTCGGGCGGGCGGCCAGGGCGGTGGCGATGGCGAGCATCTGCTGCTGGCCGCCCGACAGCGCCCCGGCCCGCTGGGTCCGCCGCTCCCCGAGCACCGGGAAGCGCTCGTACAGCTCGTCCAGGACGGACGTGTCGCCGCGCGACCGGCGGGCGCGCAGGCCCACGCGGAGGTTGTCGTGGACGGTCAGGTCGCGGAAGACCTGCTTGCCCTCCTGGACGATCGCCAGGCCGCGCCGCGCGCGCTGCCAGGGCGGCAGGCCGGTGACGTCGCGTCCGGCGAGCGCGACGGTGCCCGACTTCGACGGCAGGAGGCCGCAGATGCCGGAGAGCATCGTCGTCTTGCCCGCGCCGTTCCGGCCGACGAGCGCGGTGATCCGGCCCGGCGTCAACCGCACCGAGGCGTCCCAGACCGCGACGAGGTCGCCGTACGCCACCTTCAGGTCGGTGACGTCGAGAGCGGGTTCCGGTGTGCTCATCACGTCGCCTTCGAGTCGTGTTCGGTCTGCTGGGCCCGGCCGCGGCGTCCCAGGTAGCTGTCGATGACGCGCTGGTCGCTCCGGACCACCTCGGGCGGCCCGGAGGCGATGACCCGGCCCAGTTCCATGACGTACACCTGGTCGGCCACGTCCATCACGAACGGGACGTTGTGCTCGACGAGCACGACGGTGCCGCCCGCGTCCCGGATCCGGCGCATCAGCGTGCCCAGCTCCCGCAGCTCGTCGTCGTCCAGGCCCGCGGCCGGCTCGTCGAGGAGCAGGACGCGCGGTTCACCGGCGACCGACCGCACGACCTCCAGCAGCCGCCGGGTGCCGAGGGGCAGGGACGCCGCGTCCTGACCGGCGGCGTGCCCGAGTCCGGCGAACGACAGGGCCGCCGCGGCGGCGTCCCGGTCCGCGCGCCGGACGCGGTGGTGCTTCGGCAGCCGCAGGACTGCGGAGAGCAGGCCCACGCTCCCCTGCCGGAACCGGCCGGACTCGACGACCTCCTGGACGCTCATCGACCCGAGGTCCACCGGGGTCTGGAACGTTCTACCCACGCCCAGCCTGCCGACCTGGTGCGCGCGCAGGCCGGTGATCTCGCGGTCGTCCAGCTCGACCCGGCCCGCGCCGGCCGGTGACAGGCCGGACACGAGGTTGAGCAGCGTGGTCTTGCCCGCGCCGTTGGGGCCGATGAGCGCGGTGATCGTGCCCGGCTCGGCCGTGAGGTCGACGCCGTCGAGGGCGCGCAGGCCCGCGAAGCTCTTCTCCACCCCGGCCACGGTCATCCGCGCGCCGGGGATCCGCAGGTCCGGGGCGCCGTCCGCGGTCGCGGTGGGCTTCGCCCGGCGGAGCAGCCGGTCGCGCAGGTCGCGGGCGAGTCCGGCAAGGCCGCCCGAGAAGGCCGTCCCGATGAGGACGAGGAACACGCCGTAGGCCAGCGTGGAGTACTCCTCGAACGACTTGAGCTGCAAGGGCCCGAGCACCAGGATCGCCGCGCCGACGGGCGCGCCCCACACGCTGGCGGCGCCGCCGACGACGGTCGCGGCGAGCAGCGCGATGAGCGTGTGCAGCGTGAACGCCTCCGGGCTGAGGTAGCCGGTGAGGTAGGTGTACAGCACACCCGCGAGCCCGGCGGGCAGCGCGCCGATGACGTACGCCTGCACGCGCAGCCGGTAGACCGAGCCGCCGAGCGTCTCGGTCAGGGTGGGGCTGGCGGCGAGGACGCGCAGGAACTGCCCGAACCGGGACACGATGAGGTTGCGCATCAGCAGCAGCCACAGCAGTGTCGTGACGACCGCGACGACGTAGAGTCCCGTCGTGCCGAGAGGTCGCCCGAGGAGGGTCGGGAACAGGATCCCGGCGAGTCCGGCGGTGCCGCCGGTCTCGGACTCGAACAGCTTCACCAGCACCGGGATGAGCAGCACGTAGAAGAACGACACCAGGGCGAGCGACCAGCGGCTCAGGCGCAGGCCCGGGACTCCGGCGAGGAGGCCCGTGACGGCCGCGAGGCAGACCGCGACGGCGAAGCCGAGCAGGATGTCGGTGTGCCCGTGGTTGTGCAGGATGCCGCTGATGTAGGCGCCGGAGGCGAAGACGGCGATCTGGCCGAGGGCCAGCTCGCCCGCGTAGCCGAAGCTGAGGTTCAGGCCGCTGCAGATCAGGGTGTAGATCGCGATCAGCGCGACCTGCTGCTGCCAGTAGCCGCCGAAGCCGAACTGCGGCAGCAGCGCCACGACGGCGAAGGCCACGACGGCGGCGGCCGGGGTGTTCAGCGCGAGGGCGCGCAGGCGGATGCTCATACGACTCTCAATCCGCGGTTGCCGAGCAGGCCGGTGGGCCGCGCCAGCAGGATCGCCACCAGGAGGCCGAACAGGATCAGCGGCGGGTACTCCGCGCCGAAGTACCGGCCGGCGCCCGCCTCCAGGAGGCCGACGGCGACGCCGCCGATGAGGCAGCCGAGGTAGCTCCCGAACCCGCCGAGGGCCACCGCGACGAACCCGTAGATGGTGAGCGAGACCGCGACGGAGACGTCCACGCCGATCTTCGGGCCGACCACCGGGCCGAGGAGGCCCGCCAGGCCGCCCGCCAGCATGAACGCGGTGGTGCGCAGCGCCGTGACGTTCACGCCCTTCGCCTTCGCCGCGTCGGGGTTGTCGGTCGCCGCGCGGCCGCTCAGCCCCCAGGCGGTGCGCCCGGACACGACGTGCATCCCGACCGCGGCGGCCACCGCGGCGGCGACGAGCCAGAGGTCCACCGGGGAGAGCTTCCCGCCGAGCAGCGTGATGGTCTCCGTGCCGCCGAAGAACGGCAGCGTCTTCGGGCTCTGCCCCCAGGTCGCCGCGAGGGCCCCGAGGATGACGACGAACGCGCCGACCGTCGTGACGAGCACGGCGTGGCCGTGGGCGCCGTGGCGGGCGACGACCGGGCGGATGGCGAGGAGTTCCACCAGCAGCCCGATCAGCCCGCACACGACCGCGCCCGCGCCCGCCGCCAGCCACCACGGCAGGCCCAGGTCCACCATCGTGAACCAGGCGAAGAAGCAGCTGAACACCGTGATCTGGCCCTGCGTGAAGTTGAAGATCCCGCTCTGGGCCATCGTGATGTTGTAGCCGACGGCCACCAGCGTGTACACGGCGCCGATCGCCAGGCCCGTCCAGACGGTCGTCATCCGGCCGGGACTATCTGCGAGTTCTCCATGCCGCCGTACTCGGCGAACGCCCACCACTCCTTGCCGTAGCTCGGGTAGTGGCCGTTCTCGGAGAAGTTCACCGGCCCGAGGAAGTGGGGGATCTGCTCGGGGGTCGCCTTCTCGATCGCGGCGGCCATCTTCGCCGGGTCGGTGCTGTCGGCGAGCCGGGCGGCGTAGGCGGCGAGGATCACGTCGTTGTAGGTGACGACGTAGCTGTTCATGCTGAACGTCAGCTCGCCGCCGGCCTCCTTGCGGGTCGCGTCGAAGAACGACGTGAACGCCGGGGTCTTCGTCGCCTCGTGCCCCTGGACGGCGAACGAGATCGACTGCAGGAGCATGCCGTCGTAGGACTTCGCCGGGCCGATCTCCGCGAGGTCGCCCGAGGTGAAGTTCTGGCTGGCGTACGCCGGGATGCCCGGGTTCAGCTTCGTGCGGGCCGCCAGGATCGCCGCGGACGGGGGTCCGTAGGAATCCAGGACGAGCACGTCGGGTCCGGAGTCGAGCGCCTGCTGCATCTGGGACGTCGCGTCGACGGCGGACACCGGCACGGTGACGATGTCGGTCGTGATGCCCTTGCCCGCGAGGACCTCCTTGATGGTCTCGGCGCCCACCGAGCCCGACTTCTCCGCGGTGATCAGGCTGACCTTCTTGAAGCCCTTGGCGGTGAACTCCTCCGCGAGGGAGGTCGCCATCTGGTCCCGCAGGTAGGTGGTGCCGAACAGGTACGGGTACTTCTCCGGGTCGTTCAGGCTCGGGTCCGGCCCGTGCGTCACCGTGAAGACGTCCGCCTGCGCCAGCAGCGGCGCGGTCGCCATGATCTCGGCCGTGACCATGCCCGGGATCACGGCCTGCGGGCGCTCGTCGGCCACCAGCTCCCGCGCGTTCGCGGCGGCCTGGACGGGGTCGCCGCCGGTGTCGATGACGTTCAGCTCCATCGGCTTGCCGAAGACGCCGCCGTCCGCGTTGATCACGGCGACGGCCGCTTGCGCGCCCTGGGCCATGACCTCGCCGACCGCCGCGTAGCTTCCGCTCGTCCCGAGCAGCAGGTCGATCTTGAACGGCTTGCCGCCCGGACCGGTCCCGGACGGGGCCGAGGAACCGGCCTCCGAGCCGCCGCACGCCGTGATGGCGGCCATCGTCGTCGCGAGCGCGGCGGCCGCGAGCTTCTTCCTGAATCGCATGATGCCTCCCACCCCGCCGATCAGGACGCGCCGTCGGCCGGGCCGTGGCCGAGGATGCCCTTGATCTCCAGGTAGTCGTGGAAGCCGAACTCGCCCCACTCGCGGCCGTTGCCGCTCTTCTTGTAGCCGCCGAACGGGGAATGGAAGTCGAACCCGTCGTTGATCGCGACGGATCCGGCGCGGATGCGGCGGGCGACCGCGCGGCACTGGTCGAGGTCGGTGCCCGCGACGAAGCCGGCGAGGCCGTACTCGGTGTCGTTGGCGATCTCGACCGCCTGGTCCACGTCGTCGTAGCCGAGGATGGTGAGGACGGGACCGAAGATCTCCTCGCGGGCGACGGTCATGTCGTTGGTGACGTCGGCGAACACCGTGGGCTTGACGAAGTAGCCCTTGTCGAGGCCGTCCGGGCGGCCGGTGCCGCCCGCGACGAGCGTCGCGCCCTCGTCGATCCCCTTCTGGATCAGCGCCTGGATCTTCTCGAACTGGGCGCCGGACACGACGGGCCCGATGCTGAACTCCCCGTTGGGGTCGCCGACGGTGACGCCGGCGGCCGCCTCGCGGGCGGCGTCGATCGCCTCGGCCATCCGGGCGCGCGGCACCAGCATGCGCGAGGGGGCGCTGCAGGTCTGCCCGGAGTTGGTCATCATCGTGCCGACGCCCTTCGCCACGTTCTCGGCGAACGCGTCGTCGTCGAGCAGGACGTTGGGGCCCTTGCCGCCCAGTTCCTGGGTCACCCGCTTGACGCCGGGCGCGGCGTTCCGCGCCACCTCGACGCCCGCGCGCACCGACCCGGTGAAGGACACCAGGTCGACGTCCGGGTGCGCGGACAGCGGCGCGCCGACCCCGAGGCCGTCGCCCTGGACGAGGTTGAACACGCCCGCGGGGACACCGGCGGCGTCGAGGATCTCGGCGAAGACCTGGCCGCTGAACGGCGAGTTCTCGGACGGCTTGAGCACCATCGTGCAGCCGGTCGCGAGGGCCGGGAACACCTTCACGGCGATCTGGTTCAGCGGCCAGTTCCACGGGGTGATCAGGCCGCAGACACCGATCGGCTCCTTGACGACGAGCGTCTCGCCGCGCTGCTCCTCGAACACGAAGCCCTCGAGGAGGTCGATCGCCGTCGTCAGGTGCCCGAGCCCGAGCTGCACCTGGAAGCCGCCCGCGAGCGCGGCGGGCGCGCCCATCTCCTCGGTGAGCACGGCGGCGAGGTCGCCCATCCGCTTCTGGTACTCGTCGAGGATCCTCCGCAGCAGGTCCAGCCGCTCCTCGCGGGTGGACGCCGCCCAGGCGGGGAACGCGTCCCGGGCGGCGGCGACGGCCCGGTCGACGTCGGCCGCCGTCCCGGCCGCGACCCGGCCGCAGACCTCCTCGGTCGCCGGGTTGACGACGTCCAGGGTCCCGCTCTCCGCCGGATCGGTCCACCGGCCCCCGATGTAGAACTTCAGGTACTCGCGCATGACGTGCCTTCTCTTTCCAGGTGCTCTGCAGGGGTGGGTTCGGGAGCCGGTTCTGTCAGGTCATCGGACGCGGGTCACTGCATGCCGGTCACTGCATGCCCTCGGCGTACCAGGTGCGGAACTCGTCGTAGCTCGGCATCTCCTCCGAGTTCGCCTTCGGGTCGACCGCCACGTGGACGACCGCCGTCTTCCCGCTCGCGAACGCCCGCTTGATGGCGGGCGCGATGTCCTCGTCGCGCTCGACGTGCTCGCCGTGGCAGCCGAAGCCCTCGCCGACCTTGTCGAGGCGCGTCTTGGTGCTCCAGTGCACGCCGGTCTCGCGGGACCCCTGGCCGAAGGTGCGCTTGTAGACGCCCACCTCCAGGCCCCACGCGTAGTCGACGGCCACGACGCAGACGAGCGGGAGGTTCAGCCGCGCGGCCGTCTCCAGCTCCGCGATGTGGAACATGAAGGACGAGTCGCCGGTGACGAGCATGACGGGGCGCCGCCCGCCGTCCGCGACCGATGCGCCGACGGCGTAGGGCAGGCCGGTACCGAGGTGGCCGAAGTTCTGGTTCCACATCACGTCGTGCGGCTTGGCCTGCGAGTACGTCCACTGGTAGATGGTCGTGGCGCCACCGTCGCGCACCATGATCCCGTCGGACGGGAACGCCTTGGTGGCCTCGACGACCAGGCGGGCCGGGTGCACGGGCGACATCCCGGACGGTGCGGTGTCCGCGAGTTCCGCCAGCCGTTCGGCGTCCTTGGCGATCCAGCCCTCGAGCTCCGGTGACGGCTTGCGCGGCTCGTCCCCGAGAGCCTCGGTGAGCTGCGGGACGACCGCGCGCAGGTCGCCCACGAGCGGCACGTCGATCGGGCGGTTCACGCCGATCGCCTCCGCGTCCTGCTCGACGAGGATCCACGTGCGGTTCGCCTCGTTCTCGACCCAGTGCCGTCCGCGCCCGTAGTGGACGGGCTCGCCGAGCTCGGTGCCGAGGGCGAGGCACAGGTCCGACTTCACCACCGCCTCGATCGCCGACGGCGAGAAGCCGTACGGGAAGGTGCGGTCCTCCATGCCCTCGATGTAGGAGGTGCCGCCGGACGTCTGGATCAGCGGGCAGGCCATCTTCTCCGCGAGCGCGCGGACCGCCGCGCCGGAGCGGGACGTGTGGACGCCGTGCCCGACGAGGATGACCGGCTGCTTCGCGGCACGGATGAGCCGGGCCGCCTCGGCGACCTGCTCGGCCCCCGCGGTCTGGCCGACCAGCCGGTACGCCGCGGGCGGCGTCGCCTCCGGAACGTCGAGTTCCTCCTGGATGACGTGCGAGGGGTACTCGATGTAGACGGGGCCGGGCGTGCCCGTGAGCGCCTTGCGCAGGCCCTCGCGGATCACCTCGTCGGTCTGGTCCGCGTACTCGATGCTGGCCGCGTACTTCACCGACGGCTCGAACAGTTCGGACTGCTTGACGAACTGGATGCGGCCGCGCCGGACCCGCTGCTCGGTGATGCGGGCGCGCTGCCCGCCGAGGAAGATGACCGGCGAGTTCTCGACCTTGGCGCACTGGACGGCGGGGGCCATGTTGGCCATGCCGGGGCCGAGCGTGCCGATGCACACCGCGGCCTTCCCGGTCATCCGCGACACCGCCTCGGCCATGAACCCGGCGGACGCCTCGTGGTGCGGGGCGACGACGTTCCAGCCGCGCTCCTCGGCGAGGTGGAACAGGTGCACGAAGTTCGGGTCGGGGATGCCGAAGATCGTGTCGATGCCCTCGGCCTCGAAAAGCTGAAGGATGCGCTCGTAGACCTTAACCGGCATTCTGGGTTCCCTTCGTGGCCATGGCGAAGCTCTTCGCGATGTGATCGTTGTGTCCCGACGGGACGACCGGCAGCACCCACGGGTCGCCGGTGTCGCGGATCGCGCCGATCCGCTCGCCGACCTCCTCGATCGTCCAGGACGGCCGGTGCTCGCCCGGCGTCTCGGCGACGAACGCCCGCGCCAGCCGTCCGGCGATCGCCACCAGGATCTCCCCGGTGATCGAGCAGGACTCGTGGGCGAGCCAGCCGACGGCGGGGGCCACCAGTTCCGGCCCCATCGGCGGGTAGGCGGAGGTGTCGATGCCCGCGGCCATCCGCGTCACGGCGGCAGGGACGATGACGTTGCACTTCACGTCCGCGTCGGCGCCCTCCAGCGCGACCACGTTCGCGAGGCCGAGCACGCCCGCCTTCGCCACCGCGTAGTTCGCGACCCGGTGGTTGCCGTACAGGCCGCCGATCGAGGAGGTCAGGACGACGCGGCCGTGGCCGGCGTCGCGCATCCGGGGGAACGCGGGCCGCACGACGTGGAAGGCGCCCCGCAGGTGGACGTCCAGGACGGCCTCGAAGTCCTCGTACGTCATCTCCGTCAGCGACCCGTAGCGGACGTTCCCGGCGTTGTGCACCAGGACGTCGATCCGGCCGTAGTGGTCGAGCGCCGCCTCGACGATCGCGCTCCCGCCCGCGGGCGTCGCGACCGACTCGGTGCAGGCGACGGCCTCTCCCCCGGCCGCCTCGATCTCCCGGACGACCTCGCCGGCGGGGCTCCCGTCCGCGCCGTCCCCGCGCAGGCTCCCGCCCGGATCGTTGACGACGACCCGGGCGCCGCGCGAGGCGAGCAGCAGCGCGTACTCGCGGCCGAGGCCCCGCCCCGCGCCGGTGATCACGGCCACCCGGTCGTCGAATCTCAGGTCAGGCATTCACGTTCCTTTCGGGGCGCAGCGAGGGCCGGGCGCTCACGACTCGTCCAGGACGAGGCCCTGCATCTCGCCCGCGTCGCGCCAGGTGCGCAGCACGTCCTCCATGGCGTAGAAGCCCGGCCCGTACGGCTCGCCGAGGTGCGAGCGCATGTTCTTCTCGCCCTCGTTGTTGTAGTAGCCGGGCGTGCACTCCTGGACGAACTGGACGTTGTCCATCGCGTTCTCGCGGATGGTCGTGCACCACGCGTCCTGCGCCTCGGCGGTCGGCTCGGCGGTCGCCGCGCCGCGCGCCCGCGTCTCGGCGACGATGTAGGCGATGTGGTCGGCCTGCTGCTCGAACATCGCCGTCGTGCTGGCCGTCACGCCGCCCTGGATGAACCCCGTGAACATGAGGTTGGGGAAGTTGCGGGTCGTGATGCCGTGCAGGGTGCGGTAGCCGCCGGACCAGTGGTCGTAGAGCGACACGCCGTCCCGCCCGGTGAACGGCTCGATGCCGAGCCGGCGGTCGAGGTCGGTGGTGATCTCGAAGCCGCTGGCGAAGATGATGCAGTCGACCTCGTGCTCCACGCCGCCGGCCACGATCCCCTTGGGGGTGATGCGCTCGACGCCCTTGGTGCCCGACACGTCGATGAGGGTGACGTTCGGGCGGTTGAAGGCCGGCAGGTAGTCGTCGCTGAATCCGGGCCGCTTGCACAGGAAGCGGTAGTAGGGCTTCAGCGCCTCCGCCGTCTCCGGGTCGTCGACGACGGCGTCGACGCGGTCGCGGGTCGCCTGCATCACCCGGTAGTCCTGGATCTCCCGGAGCTCCATGAACTTCGCGGGGTCGGACAGCGCGGCCCACCCGTCGGTGGCCTCCAGATGCGCGGCGAGGTTCCGGCTGACCTCCGTCCAGCCGTCGCAGACGATGTCCGGCTGGCCCGGGGCGAACGCCTCGAACGCCGCGGTGTGGAAGTTGCGCCGGCGTTCCTCCTGCCAGCCCGGCTGCAGCGACTTCGCCCACTCGGGGTCGGTCCGCGAGTTGCCGCGCTCGTGGATGTAGGACGGGGTCCGCTGGAACACATGCAGGTGCTCCGCCGAGCGGGCCAGGTGCGGGATGACCCCGATGCCGCTCGCACCCGTGCCGATGATCGCGACCTTCTTGCCCGCGAGCCCGTCCAGCCCGCCGGTCATGTCGCCGCCGGTGTACTCGTAGTCCCAGCGGGCCGAGTGGAAGGTGTGCCCCTCGTACTCGGTGATGCCGGGGATGCCGGGCAGCTTCGGCTTGTTGAACGGCCCCTGGCACATGATCACGAACCGGGCGCGGAGGTCGTCGCCCCGGTTCGTCCCGATCCGCCAGCGCCCGATCTCCGCGTCCCACGCCGCCGACTCGACCTTCGTACTGAAGATCGCGTTCTCGTAGAGGCCGAAGTGCCGTCCGATCCGCTGCGCGTGCTCGTAGCACTCCTGGCCGGAGGCGTACTTCTCCGTCGGGACGTACCCGGTCTCCTCGAGCAGCGGCAGGTAGCAGTAGCTGTCGGTGTCGACCTGGATGCCGGGGTAGCGGTTCCAGTACCAGACCCCGCCGAAGTCGCCGCCCAGCTCGACGATCCGGACGTCCTCGACACCGGCCTCCTTGAGCCGGGCCGCCGCGATGAGCCCGGCCCAGCCGCCGCCGAGCACCGCGACCTCGATGTCCTCGGCGATGGGCTCCCGCGGCGTGACCGGCGTGTACGGGTCGGCGTCGTAGAAGTCCTCGAACCCTCCCTCGGTCACCAGGTACTGCTGCTGGCCCTCGGGGCGGAGCCGCTTGTCGCGCTCGGCGAGGTACTTCGCCCGGAGCGCCGCGAGGTCGATCTCCGGGGTCTGTGTCGGTTCGCAGTTGTCCATGCGGGCGTCCTCGGCTCGGGGAATGTCACTGGGATTCGGCGGCAGGAGGCGGGGCGCGGTTCGGGAGCGGCGGTCGTGGGCGCGGCGTCAGGTGAGGTCGCGCGGTTCGCCGGTGCCCATGTACTTCGCGAGGTTGTGGTGCAGGTTCACGACGCTGCGCTCGCGGTACGGGTTGGGCTTCGGGCCCATGAAGCCGCGCGACTTCATGCCCTTCTGGACGGCCGCCATGTTGGAGAAGTCCTGGGGCAGGACGGTCCGCCAGCCCGGGTCGCCCTCGGGGGTGTGCTCCCATTCGGTCTCCGGCTCCTCGCCGGGCGGGAACAGCTCGAAGACGGCCGCCTCGAAGATGCACTTGTCGGGGTCGTCGCCGTACGGGCGGAACCGGTAGCAGAGCATGTTGTTCAGCGCGTGCCCGATCTGGAAGTTCGGGAAGAGCTGCCAGGCGGTGCCGGCCTTGGCCACCGCCTCCGGCGGGACGGTCGGCCAGATCACGCCGCGCTCGGCGTCCCTGCGCCGGGCCGTGTCCAGCCAGTGCCGCAGCACCTCGGGGCCCGGGGTTCCCTCCGGGACGTCGTCGACCAGCTCGCGGGCCGCCTGCACGAGCGTCCAGGTGGTGTTGGTGTTGGCGTTCTCCCAGGTGAAGTTCTGCAGGTCGGCCGTCGCCTGGCGGGGGTCGTCACCGGTGCCGAGCCGGACCTTGGCCTGGTTCTCGTCCATGTTCTTGGGCGCGTCGTAGCCGATGTTGCTGTGCCGGCCGTGCGACCTGGCCCACCCGAGGAACCCGCCGAACTCCATGAACTCCGGGTGGGTGTAGGGGACGTGGTACGTCTCCATGAACGCCTCGAAGGCGACCTTCCAGTTGCAGTCGGAGACCATCCAGCGCCGCCACCGGTACCGCATGTTCTCGAGCTGGAAGGGGTCGAGCAGGGTGGCGGCGGGCTCCAGGTAGTCGCGCAGGGACTCGCAGTCCGGGTCCAGGTTGATCCAGACCCAGCCGCCCCAGGTGTCGATGTTCACCTGCTTCAGGCTGATCTTCTCGTCGGTCAGCCCGCACGGCCAGTCCTCCCGCTCGGGGACGTGCGTGCACTCGCCGTCGATGCTGTAGCGCCAGCCGTGGAAGCCGCAGACGAACTGGCGGCCCCGGCCGCTCGCGTGGTGCGCGCCGGGCGGGGTGTCGACGAGCCGCCGGCCGCGGTGCGAGCAGACGTTGTGGTAGGCGCGGAACCGGTCCTTCGACGTGCGCACCACGATGACCGAGTCGTCGAGGATGTCGTAGGTCAGCCAGTCGCCGACCTCGGGCAGTTCCTCGACGCGGGCGACCTGCTGCCACACCTTGGCCCACAGCCGGTCGCCCTCGGCCCGCGCGTAGTCCGCGGAGACGTACGCCTCCACGCCGATCGTCATCGGCTCGGACAGCGGCTCGGCCGGCGCGGCGGTGTTCTCGAGGGTTTCGCTCATGACGTACTCCAACTCCGTCAGGAGGTGATCGGTGCGAGTGATGCGGACGGTGCTGCGGACGGTGACCGGGACGCGGTCGCGTCGCCGCGCGGGGCGGCTACTGCGTGATCGCCGCGCGGAACGACTCGTCCTTGAGGAAGAGCGTGGTGTTGTCGGCGGCCAGGTGGCTCCACTTGAGGTTGAGGCCGCCGTCCACGAGGATCGTCTGCCCCGTGATGTAGCCGGCCAGGTCGGACAGCAGGAACAGGATCGCCCCGGCCTGCTCCTCCGGGCGGCCGCGCCGCCCCATCGCGATGGCGCGGCGGTCGCGCTCCGCGTCCGCGTCGACGTAGGTGCCGGACGCGGGCGTCTCGGTCACGCCGGGCGCGACGGCGTTCACCCGGATACCGTCCAGGGCCAGCTCGACGGCCATCGTGCGGGTCGTCGCGACCAGCGCGGCCTTCGCGGTGCCGTACCCGACGTGGTAGGGCGCCGTGTTCATGCCGCTGATCGACGAGAGCGAGACGATCGAGCCCGGCAGGCCCTGCTCGCGCAGTTCCGCCGCGACCGCGCGGCTCATGAAGAACATCGTCTCGAGGTTCTGCGTGAAGAGCCCCCGCCAGTCCTCGCGGGTGACCCGGGTCGCGCGCATCCAGGTCGCCGGGGCGGCACCGCCCGCGACGTTGACGAGCCCGTACAGGTCGCCCTGCGCGTTCGCCGCCGCGTCCATCGCGGTGGCGATGCCCTCGTCGGTGGAGGCGTCGGCCGCGACGGGGACGACGGGCAGGCCCGCCTTCGCCAGCGGCGCGACGTGCTCGTCGAGGTTGTCCTGGGAACGGCTCACCGCGACCACGGTGGCGCCCGACTGGGCGACCATCCGCGTCACGGTCGTGCCGATGCCGCCGCCGCCCGCGCCGGACACGATGACGACGCGGCCGTCCATTCCCAGGAAGTCGTGGGACGTCATGAGTGGGTTCGGCCTTCCTGTCGGAGTGCGAGGACGCTGCCTTCGGCGTCGCCGGAGACGTAGAGGGTGCCGTCGGGCCCGGCGGCGATGCCGGCGTAGAGGCCCTGCGGCCCGGAGAACGGGATCAGCCCCTTCAGGGGCTTGGGGGGCGCGCCGAGCGGGGCGCCGACCGGCAGGTCGCGGGCGATCGTGGTGCGCGCCTTGCTGTCGAGGTCGACCTCGATCAGCGTCTTCGCCCCGGCGTCCACGATCGCGAGGGTCCCGCCGCGGACGAGGATGCCCTGCGGCGTGTCGAGTCCGTCCGCGACGGTGTCGACGGCGCCGGAGCCCGTGATCGCGACGACGCGCCCGGCGCCGGACTCGGAGATCAGGCAGGTTCCGTCCGCGCGGAACGCGACACCCATCGGCCGGTCGAGCCCCGAGGCCAGGGTGGTCACCTCGCCGCCCCGCACGGACACGACGCGGCCGGTGCCGAGTTCGGCGGCGACGACCGCGCCGTCGGGCGCGACGGCCACGCCGTAGAGCTGGTCGAACGGCTCGGTCTCGCCCGCGAGCACCTGGTGCTCGGCGCTCGCGGGGTTCCACCGGGCGATCTGCCCGTTGGAGGTGGTGACGACGAACTCGGCGGCGCCGTCCGCGCTCACCCCGCGGATGTAGCCGGGCCAGCCGGGGCTGAAGAGCATCCCGAGCATCGTGAGGTCGCCGCCGGGCTGGTAGCGGTAGAAGTACGTGCCGTCGGCGACGTACAGGGTGCCGTCGGGGCCCACCGTGAGGTCCAGGGGCCAGGTCAGGCCGCCGGGCAGTACCTCCCGGGTCTCGCCGACGCCCAGGATCTCGGTGATCTGGCCGGTGAAGCCGGAGACGAACAACCGGTCGCCCACGAAGGTCAGGTTGTCCAGGCCGGGCGAGAGCGTGGCCAGGACGGTGCGCTCGCCGGTGCGGGGGTCGATCCGCAGCACCTCGCCGCTGCCGACCTGGGTGGAGACGATGCGGCCCGCGGAGTCGAACTTCACCGCGTCCGGGACGCCCAGGTCCCCCACCACCCGCTCGGGCTCCCCGCCCTCGGGGTCGATGCGCCAGATGTCGTTGGACCCCAGCATCGGGTAGTACAGCAGGCCGTCGGGCCCGACCTCCATGGCGTTGGGCATCGGCAGTTCGTCCAGCAGCACCCGGGGTGCGCCGCCGTTCAGGTCGAGCTCCATGAGGCGGCCGCCGATGCGGCACTCGTCGACGAACAGCCGGCCCCGGTGGAAGGTGATGCCGTTGGCACCGGGCAGGTCGTCGCGCAGCACGCGGGTGCGGCCGTCGGTGCCGCGCACGCTCACCCGGCCGTCGTAGTACTCGGTGGCGTAGAGGTCGCCGCCCGCGTCGAACGCGACGTCGTCGGGCGCGACGATGTCGGAGCCTTGCGCGCTGACGGTCTCCAGCTCGCCGGAGTCGACGTCGAGCGCGCTGATCTGGCTGCCGGCCACCTGGGCCACGTAGACGCGGCCGTCGGGGCCGGTGCGCAGTCCGTTGGCGCCGAACAGTCGGCTCGGCGGGCAGAGCCGTTCCAGGCTCCAGCCGTCGGCGAGGCCGGTCGGTGTTGCGCTCGTGTAGCGCGCCTGTCGCATCACGTGACATCTCCCGAGCTATCAATACTTGCAAGGAATGTAACGCTTGCGATCACTGATCACAAGACTCCTTCTCGGGTCGACAGAACCGCGCTTTCATGGCCGCCACCAGCGCATCCCGCGCCCGGACGCGCGCGCAACCGTCCCTCCGGCGGCGGCCGGGAGCCCCTCCCCGGCCGCCGCCGGGGGGTCCGGCCGGGGGTTGACGGCGAATCCGGTCCATGCAAGTCTCATGCTCATTCACGAGAATGATGTTCTTGCTACCTAGGAACCGGCATTTACCGGCATCGGCGGCCGCCGCGGAACGCGCGGAGGAATGTCGGCCGAGCGTTCGGCGGCGACCAGGATGAAACGCCGCAGAGGTGCTCGCGACGGCGAATCCGCGCCCCCCGCGAAACCGCTCGCAGGACGGCGACGTCCATTCCGCTCGCACGGCCGGGCCGCACGTCCGTCCAGGTGAGAGCCATCGCGAGCAGCGCGAGAGCGCCCCGGGCAGCGACCGGGGCACGGCGCACGGTCCCGGCGCGCCGGTTCTCCCGGAGCTTTGAGGAAGGACGGCTTCGCCAATGTTCGCGGCGATACTGATCACCAAAGACGGGTCTCCGAAGGCCGCGGCGACGCGCCTGGAAGAGACGGACCTCCCGGACGGCGACGTCCATATCGACGTCGAATACTCCACGCTCAACTACAAGGACGCGCTCGCGATCACCGGCGCCTCCCCCGTGGTGCGATCGTGGCCGATGGTGCCGGGCATCGACCTCGCCGGCGTCGTCACCGAGAGCGCCCACGCGGACTGGAAGCAGGGCGACCGCGTCGTCCTCAACGGGTGGGGCGTCGGGGAGAGCCACTGGGGCGGGCTCGCCCAGAAGGCCCACCTCAACGGGGACTGGCTCGTCCCGCTGCCGTCCGTGTTCAGCGCCCGGCAGGCCATGGCGATCGGCACGGCGGGCTACACCGCGAGCCTGTGCGTGTCCGCGCTGCTCGACCACGGCGTGCGCCCGGACGGCGGCGAGGTGCTGGTGACCGGCGCGACGGGCGGCGTCGGCGGCGTCGCGATCGCGCTGCTCGCGCGCGCCGGCTTCACCGTGGCGGCGTCGACCGGGAAGCCGGACGAGGCCGGCTACCTGCGGCGGCTCGGCGCGGAGACGGTCGTGGACGCCGCCGGCCTCGCCGACAAGGGCAAGCCGATGCAGAGGGAGCGCTGGGCGGGAGTGGTCGACACCGTCGGCAGCCACACGCTCGCCAACGCGTGCGCGCAGACCCGCTACGGCGGCGCGGTCGCCGCGTGCGGGCTCGCGCAGGGCATGGACTTCCCCGCCTCCGTCGCCCCCTTCATCCTGCGGGGCGTGTCGCTGCTCGGCATCGACAGCGTGATGGCGCCGCGCGAGCGGCGCACGGCGGCGTGGGAACGCCTCGCGAGCGACCTGGACCCGGCCCTGCTGGACGCCATGACCGAGGAGATCGCGCTCGGCGAGGCCGTCGCCGCGGCGGGCCGGTTCCTCGAGCGGCGGGTCCGCGGCCGCATCGTCGTCGACGTCAACCGCTGAGGGGAGCGGCAGTGAGCACGAATCAGAGCGAATCCGGGTCCACCGGCCTCGACCTGTCCGACGTGGAGCACCGCGTCGGGCAGCCGATCGGCGGCGGGCAACTGTGGGACCCGTGCAGTACCTCCGACATCCGCCGCTGGGTCATGGCGATGGACTACCCCAACCCGCTGCACTGGGACGAGGAGTTCGCCTGCGGCTCCCGCTTCGGCGGGCTCGTCGCGCCGCAGTCGATCGCGGTCGCGCTGGACTACGGGCACGGCGCGGCGCCCGCGTGCGTCGGCCGCATCCCGGGCAGCCACCTGATCTTCGGCGGCGAGGAGTGGTGGTTCTACGGCACCCCCGTGCGCCCCGGCGACAAGCTCTTCCAGGAACGCCGGTTCCACGACTACAAGGTGACCGAGACGAAGTTCGCCGGGCCGACCATGTTCTCCCGCGGCGACACCGTCCACACCAACCAGCACGGCGCCCTGGTGGCCCGCGAACGGTCGACCGCGATCCGCTACCTCTACGAGGAGGCCCGGCGGCGCGGCATGTACGACGACCAGCTCGGGCCGATCAAGAGCTGGACGCGGGCGGAACTGGACGAGGTCGCCAAGGTCCGGCACGAGTGGCTCATGTCGAACCGCGTGGGCGTCTCCCCGCGGTTCGAGGAGGTGGAGGTCGGCGACCGGCTGCCGCGCCGCGTGATCGGCCCGCACAGCATCGCGACCTTCACCACCGAGTACCGCGCCTTCCTCTTCAACATCTGGGGGACGTTCCAGTGGGTCGCGCCCGACGGCGTCGACGACCCCTGGGTCTACCAGGACCCGGGCTGGGGCGAGGACTTCGCGTTCGACGAGGAGGGCGCCAAGATCGACCCGCGCAAGCGCGACGGCCTGTACGTCGGGCCGTCCCGCGGGCACATCGACGCCGAGCGCGCCGGTGAGGTCGGCATGGCCCGCGCCTACGGGTACGGCGCCACGATGGGCGCCTGGTGCACCGACTACCTCGCCTACTGGGCCGGCCTCGACGGCATGGTCCGGCACTCCAAGGCGGACTTCCGCGGCCCCGCCTTCGAGGGCGACGTGACCTATTTCGACGCCGAGGTCAGCGGAAAGGACAGGGACACGGCATGGGGGGTGCCGCTCGTCCAGGTCAAGCTGCGCCTCACCAACCAGGAGGGCGCCGTGCTGGTGACCTGCACCGCCGAGGTCGAGCTCCCGCTCTAACCCCTGCCGCCTCAAGGAGATCGCCGATGGGCGCCCAGACACACTCCCCCACCCCGCCGCCGTCCCTCGCGGCGGGACCGCCGCTCGACTCCGAGCCCGGCCTCGGGCCACTGACCCTGCCCGGGTTCCTCCGCGAGGTGACGTCCCTGTACGGCGAGCGCGAGGCGCTCGTCATGCGCACCGGCGACGGCGCCGTCCGCTGGACCTACACCGACCTGTGGGAACGCTCGCTGGACGTGGCCCGCGCCCTGCGGGCCTGCGGCCTGGGCAAGGACGGCCGCGTCGGCGTCCTGATGACGAACCGCGCCGAATGGCTCGCGGCGGTGTTCGGCGCGTCGCTCGCCGGGGGCGTGGCCGTCACCCTCAGCACGTTCTCCACCCCGGCCGAGCTGGACCACCTCCTCCAGGTCTCCGGAGTCTCGGTCCTGCTGTTCGAGCGGACGGTCGCCAAGCGCGACTTCGCGACCGTCCTCACCGACCTGGAGCCGGTCATCGGGGAGGCGGCGCCCGGCCCGCTGCGGTCGGCGAGGTACCCGCTCCTGCGGCATCTCGCCACGGTCGGCGACCCGGCGCCGGGCATCGAGGGCTGGGACGCCTTCCTCGGGCGCGGCGACGCCGAGCCGCGCGAGCTGCTGGAGGCGACGGCGGAGGCGGTGCTGCCGAGCGACACGGCCGTGCTGTTCTTCTCGTCCGGTTCCACGAGCCGCCCGAAGGGCATCGTGAGCGCGCATCGCGGCGTCACCGTCCAGATGTGGCGGTTCCGGCGGATGTACGGGGTCGGGCCGGACGACGAGGTGCGCACCTGGACCGCCAACGGGTTCTTCTGGTCCGGCAACTTCGGCATGGCGATCGGGACGACGCTGGCCGCGGGCGGCTCGCTCGTCCTGCAGTCGACGTTCGACCCCGGTGAGGCGCTCGAGCTGATGCAGGCCGAGCGGGTGAGCATGCCGATCGCGTGGCCGCACCAGTGGGCCCAGCTCGAGAGCGCGCCGGGCTACGCCGGGGCAGACCTGAGCACGCTGCGCTTCGTCGACTTCGGCACCCCGCTCGCCAAGCACCCGACGGTGTCGTCGAAGTGGTTCGAGCCGGGCCACGCGTACGGCAACACCGAGACGTTCACGATCACGACGGGCTACCCGGCGAACACGCCGGAGGAGGTGCACGCGGGCAGCAGCGGCGTGCCGTTCCCGGGCAACACGGTCAAGGTCGTCGACCCGCTCAGCGGCGAGGTCGTCCCGCGCGGCGAGGCCGGCGAGATCTGCGTCAAGGGCCCGACGCTCATGCTGGGCTACCTCGGCACGCCCCTCGACGAGACGCTCGACGCCGAGGGGTTCTTCCACACCGGCGACGGCGGCCGCCTCGACGGCGAGGGCCGGCTGTTCTGGACGGGCCGGCTGACCGACATCATCAAGACCGGCGGCGCGAACGTCTCGCCCCGCGAGGTCGACGAGGCGCTCGCCGCCCATCCGGCCGTCAAGGTGACGCACACGGTCGGCGTACCGCACGAGACGCTCGGCGAGGTCGTCGTCGGCTGCGTCGTCCCGCACGAGGGCGCGGCCCGCGACGCGGACGGGCTGCGCGCGTACCTCCGGGAGAGCCTGGCGAGCTACAAGGTGCCGCGCCACGTGCTGTTCTTCGCCGAGGACGAGCTGCCGCTCACCGGCAGCTCGAAGATCAAGACCGACGACCTGCGCAAGCTCGCCGCCGAGCGGCTGGACGGCTGAGCGCCCGTCCCCGGATGCCGGAAACGCCCGCCGCGCCGCCGCGGCGGGCGTTCTTCGGTGCGCCCGGACGAAGGTCCGGCGGGCATGCCCGGCGGGGCATGCCCGGCGGGGCGGCCCGGAAGGGGACCGGGCCGCCCCGCCGTCCGGCGGATCACTCTGCGGTGATCGCGCGCTCCGGGCAGTTGCGGACGGCCGCGTGCACCCGCTCCTCGTGCTCGGCGGGGATCTCGTCCATCCGGACCAGCGCGTAGCCGTCGTCGCTGAGGTCGAAGACCTCGGGGCACGTGGAGCAGCAGATGCCGTGTCCCGCGCAGCGGTCCTCGTCGATCGTGACCTTCATCAGGACTCGCCCTCCTTCGGCGTGAACTCCAGGTGCAGGCTGGTGATGCCCCGCAGGATGTACGTCGGGACGTACTTGTACCTGCGGTCGTCCTCGGGCCCGTGCTTGCGCTCGGAGATCCGGATGTCGGACGTGCGGTCCAGGATCCGCTCGATGGCGGCGCGCCCCTCGGCGCGGGCGAGCGGCGCGCCGGGGCAGGTGTGGATGCCGCGCCCGAACGCCACGTGGTGGCGGGCGTTGGCGCGGGCCGGGTCGAACTTCTCCGGGTCGTCGAACTTGCGGGGGTCGCGGTTCACGCCGCCGTTCACCACCATGAGGGTGGTCCCGGCGGGGATGTCGACGCCGCCGACCGTGGTGGGGACGCGCGACAGCCGGAAGTCGCCCTTGATGGGGCTCTCGTGGCGCAATGTCTCCTCGACGAAGTTCTGGATGCGGCCGTGGTCCTCGCGCAGGTACGCCTGGATGTCGGGACGTTCGGCGATCACCTTCAGCGCGGTGCCGAGGAGCCGGACGGTCGTCTCCTGGCCCGCCGCGAAGAGGTTGGCGGCGACCTTCGCCGACTCGAGCGGCTCGGGCACGGACCCGTCGGGGAAGGTCGCGTTCGCGAGACCGGTGAGGACGTCCCCGCGCGGTTCCCGGCGGCGGTCCTCGATGTAGGCGGCGAACCGCTCGTACAGGAACGCCAGCGGCGTGTGCGCGAGGCTCATGTCCTCGGTGCTGCCGATGGTGCCGGTGTTCTCCTGCAGGTTGAACTGCTCCCGGAAATCCGGCAGGTCCTCGTCGGGGACGCCGAGGAGATCGGCGATCACGAGGAGCGTGAAGGGCCCCGCGAACCCGCGGATGAACTCCCCCTCCGTCCCCGCGAGCCAGGTGTCGAGCAGCTCGTCGGCCAGCCGCCCCATCTGCTCCTCGTTCTCCTTGAGGCGCTTCGGGGTGATCAGCTTCATCAGCAGGCTGCGGTGCGCGGTGTGGACGGGCGGGTCCAGCGTGGGCAACTGGTCGCTCATCGGCAGCTTGTCGCGGTGCTCCTCGATGAGGTCGGTGATGTCGTCGCCCTCGATCGGGACCGGGAAGCCGGGGAACGGGCCGGTCACCGACAGGCACGAGGAGAAGGTCTCCGAGTCGTGCAGCACCTCGACGGCCTCGTCGTACCCGGTCACCATCATCACGCCGTGGTTGGGTTCGCGGTGCACCGGGCACTTGCCGCGCAGGGCGTCGAAATAGGGGTAGGGGTCGGCGTTGAGCTCGTCGCCCCGGAAGAAGTCGACCTTATCGAGGTCCGCCATCGGATCCGCTCCTGTTCGAAAAGACGAAGGCCCTGGTCGCGGGCCTTCGGAAGGGAAGGGTTCGGGCTCACCGCCGCCGGCTCACGCGTTGCCGGGCCGCTTCGCGGGCTTGATCTGCGGGCGGCTGCGCGGGAGGCCGAGGTGACGTTCGGCGATGATGTCGCGGAGCACCTCGCTGGCCCCGCCGTAGATGGTGGTGACCGTGGCGGCCCGGAACTCCTGCTCGAACGTCCCGCCCGCCGGGGCGTCCGGCGCGTCCGGGGCGAGCAGGCCCTCGGCGCCGAGGATGTCGAGCGCGTCGGCGAGGTGCCGCTGCCCCGACTCGCTCCAGTAGAGCTTGCGCATGGACCCTTCCGGGCCCGGGACTCCGCCCTGGGCGGCGTGCCAGTTCATCCAGCCGCCCAGGAGCCGGGAGACCTCCTCCTCGACGGCGATCCGGCCGATCCGCTCGGCGACCAGCGGGTCGTCGAGGACGGCCGTCCCGTCGGGGCGGCGCGCCCCGGCCGCCCACGCGGCGAGTTCCGGCGCGAACGACCAGTCGACCGACGTGGGCCCGGAGACGCCCCGCTCGTACACCAGCGCGACCCGCATGACGTTCCAGCCCTGGTCGACCTCGCCGATCAGCGCCGTCTCCGGGACGCGGATCCCGGTGTAGAAGGTCGCGTTGGTGACCTGGTCGCCGAGGGTGTGGATGGGGCGGCACTCGAAGCCGGGGTCGTCCGTCGGCACCAGCAGCAGCGACAGCCCCGCGTGCTTGGGCGCGTCCGGGTTGGTGCGGGCCAGGACGAACACGTGGCTGCAGACCTGCGCGGTGCTGGTGAACATCTTCTGCCCGTCGACGACCCACGCGTCGCCGTCCCGGACGGCCGTCGTCTTCGCGGCCGCCACGTCCGAGCCGGAGTCGGGTTCGCTGTAGCCGAGGGCGATCAGGATCTCGCCGCGCAGCGCGCCGGGCACGTACCGGCGCTTCTGCTCCTCCGTGCCGACGTGCAGGATGGTGTGCAGCACCATCGCCGTCGTCGACCAGCCGTCGAAGTGCAGGCCCGTCGCCGCGCACTCGGCGAGCACCGCGCGGGCGTAGTCGGGGTCGACGTCGCCGCCGCCGTACTCCTTGGGCCACCCGGCGGCGAGGATGCCGTCGCGGGCGAGCCGCGCGTGCAGCTCCATCGTCTGGTGGCAGCCGCTGCGGCGCTGCTCCTCGACCCATTCGGGCCGCACGTTGGCCTCGACCCAGGCGCGTGCCGCGCCGCGGTGCCCGGCCAGCTCGTCGGACTCGCGGAAATCCATCGTCACACCCCCGCCGTGGTCGCGGGCGCCGGTCCGGGCACCGCGTCGTAGAGGCGGCGCGGCAGGCCCGCGTAGGCCGCGCGCCGGTCGCCGGCCACCAGCGGCCACGCCTTCGCGCGCCGGAAGTACAGCTGCACGTCGTACTCCAGGGTGTACCCGTAGCCGCCGTGCATCTGCAGGCTGTCGGCCGCCGTGGTGAACGCCGTCTCGGACGCGAACAGCAGCGACATCGTCGCCAGCGCGCCCGCGTCCGGGAGCCCGGCGTCACGGGCCCACGCGGCCTTGTAGGCCAGCAGCCGCGCGCCCTCCAGCGCCGTCGCGTCGTCGGCCAGGCGGTGCTGGACCGTCTGGAAGCCGCCGATGAGGATGCCGAACGCCCGGCGTTCCAGCACGTAGCCGAGGCCGAGTTCGAGCGCGCGGGCGGCGAGCCCGGTGAGCGCCGCGCCGGTCAGCGCCTCCCAGCGGCGGACGGCGTCGGCGTGCGCGGCGACGGCGGCCGGGCCCTCGGCGAGGACGACCGTCTCGCCGCCGTCCAGCGGGCGGTCGGCGATCGGCATGGCGCCGAGGTTCGGGACGGCGCGTGCCCGCGCCTGCGGCGCGGCCGCGTCGGGCTCCCGGACCGCGACCAACCGGTCGCCCCGCAGCGCGACCACCACGTCCGCCACCGCTCCGGCCGGGACCAGGCGGGCCGCCCCGCCGGTCACGGGGTGCAGCGCGAGGGTCGGCATCAGCTCGCCGGAGACGGCGCGGGCCGTCCAGGGATGGTCGGGCGCCGCGTCGGCCAGCAGGGCGGTCGCGGCGGCGACCTCGAGCAGCGGCACCGGGGCCAGCGTCCGGCCGAGGCACTCGGCCGCGACGGCGAGCTCCAGCAGCCCGGCCCCGCCCCCGCCTTGCTCGGCGGGCACGGGGATCGCCGGGAGTCCCATCTCGACGACCTTGCGCCACAGGTCGCCGTCGAAACCGAGCGGCTCGGCGGCGCGCACCACCTCCGGTGGCGACTCGCTCTCGAAGAAGTCGCGGAGGCTCTCGCGCAGGGCCTCCTGGTCGTCGGTGAAGGCCAGGTCCACCGGGCGCCACCCTTCCACGTCGGGCCGGAACAGCCTCCGACATCTGTGTTCTCGGTGGCGAGATTAGTATTCTCACTAGGTTAGAGCAAGCCTCTGCGCACGGTCCCGGGGTCTCAGCCGGCGTCGCCCGCCGCGGAGATCTCGTCGGCCAGGCCCCACGCGAGGGCGGTGCGGGCGCCGAGCGGTTCGCCGGTGAGGGCCAGGTACAGGGTGCGGTGGCGGCCGATCCGGCGCGGGAGGCTCACCGTCCCGCCCGCCCCGGGGATCAGCCCCATGGCGACCTCCGGCAGCCGGAACACGGCGTCCGGACGGGCGACGACCCGGCCCGCGAACGCGGGCAGCTCGACGCCCGCGCCCACGCAGGCGCCGTGCACGCGGACCTCCGTCCGCCCCGCGAGCCGGTGCAGCGGGCGTCCCGCCCCGGCGCGGGTCCGGACGTGGTGGGCGGTCGCGAGGTCGGGCGCGGTGCCGAACTCGGCGAGGTCGCCGCCGGAGCAGAACGCGGGCCCCGCGCCGTCGAGGACGATCCGGGCGATCCCGTCGTCGAGCAGCGCCACCCCCAGGGCGTCCACGAGGGCGTCGCGCACCTGGCGCCCGTAGGCGTTGCGGCGGTCCGGCCTGTTCAGCGTGATGTGCAGCCGGTCGCCGGTGCGGTCGAGCAGGACGGGCTCGGCGGCGTCCGGCGGGAGCGGGCGGGGCCCCCGGGACGCGAGCCACCGCGCGAACTCCGCGCCCCCGAGCAGCGTGGAGTAGGCGTACGACTCGACGTCCAGCGCGGCAGGCACCGGCAGATGCTCGGTCGCCCGCAGCACCTCGCGCAGCACCAGGGCGGCGCGCGGGTTCGCGGTGACGGCCGCGCGGACCGCCGCGAGCCGCTCCCCCGGATCGGCGGCGGTCACGCTCGCGCGTCCCGCGCCGGTGGTCGCGAGGGTGAGGTCGAGGGCCCGGACGAGCGCGGGCGGCCCGGCGTCGCCCACCCCGACGATGATCCGGTCGGCGTCGCCGGCCGCGCGTGCCGCCCGCTCGACCGCCGCCGGGGAGGCGGCGGCCGACAGGTCGACGGCCACGAGCGGCTCGCGGGGCGAGCCGTCCCGGTCCAGCGGCGGCGCGCCGGCCGCACCCGCGGCGAGGTCCTCGATCGAGACGATCACCGGGCCCCCTTCGATCGAGATCGGGTAGCGGCGCAGAGTGTATCGTCGGCCCATGTCCGGGCAGGTCGAGTGGGCGGCGAGCGGTGTGGCCGCGCTGACCGGGCGTCCGGACGGCCCGCCCCTGATCCCGCCGGGACGCGGCGCCCTGGCGGCCCGCGAGCTGGCGGAGAGGCTCCCGGTTCCGGTGGACGGCCCGCGCGTGCTGGCCGAGCGCGCCGCCTTCACCGGGCACCGGCGCGGCGGGACGGTCTCGGCGGGGGGCTCCTGCCGCCTGCTGCGGACCGCCGACGGGTGGGCGGCCGTCTCCTGCGCCCGCCCGGACGATCCCGCGCTGCTCGGCGCCATGATCGGGGCGGACACCGGATCGGACCCGTGGCCCGGCGTGGCCGCGTGGCTGCGCGCGCACAGCGGCGACGAACTGGCGGAACGCGCCGAGCTGCTCGGGATCGCGGCCGGGCCCGTCGGGCGGACGCGCCGCCGCGCGCACGTCCCGGCGCCGCTGCCGCCGCGTCCCGTCGAGGGGCTGCTGGTGGCCGACTTCAGCGCGCTGTGGGCCGGTCCGCTGTGCGCGCACCTGCTCGGTCTCGCGGGCGCGCGCGTCGTGAAGGTGGAGACGCCGTCGCGCCCGGACGGCGCCCGCCGGGGGAACCCGGACTTCTACCGGCTCCTGCACGCGGGCCACCGCTCGGTGGTGCTCGATCCCGGCACGGCGGCCGGACGGGACGCCATGGCGGCGCTGGTGGACGCCGCCGACATCGTCGTCGAGGCGTCCCGGCCGCGCGCGCTGGCCCGGTTCGGGCTGGACGCGGACGCGGCCGTCGCCGCGGGCACCACGTGGGTGTCGATCACCGCATACGGGCGGGACGCCGACCGCGTCGGCTTCGGCGACGACGTCGCCGCCGCGTGCGGGCTCGTCCGCCGCGAACCGGACGGGACGCCGCTGTTCTGCGGCGACGCGATCGCCGACCCGCTCACCGGGCTCACCGCCGCCGCGCTGGCGGCCACCGCCCCACCGGGCGGCGGTGGCGTGCTGTGGGACGTCGCCATGTCGGACGTGGTCGCGGGGACCCTCGCCGGTGCGGATGCGGGCCCGCCCCCGGCGGCCGTCCGGCACGGCGGCGGGTGGGCCCTCGACACCGGGGCGGGCGGGCTCGTCCCGGTCGCGGAGCCGGTCCGGCGCGAGGTCCCCGGAACCGCGCCCGAGTCCGGCCGGGACACCGCCGAGGTGCTGCGCGAACTCGGCCTCGCCCGATGAGCGGGCTCCTGCTGCGGGACGCCGAGGTCGACGGGCACGCGCGCGTGGACGTCCGGGTCGCCGGCGGGCGGATCGCCGAAATCGGCACCGGGCTGGCGCGGCGGCCCGGCGAGCGGGCGGTGGACTGCGCGGGCGGCGCGCTCCTGCCCGGGCTGTGCGACCACCACCTGCACCTGCACGCCATGGCCGCCGCGGCGCGCTCGGTCCGCTGCGGGCCGCCGCACGTCACGACGCGCGGGGCGCTCGCCGCCGCGCTGCGCGGGGCGGCGGCCGACGCGCACGGCTGGATCCGCGGGACGGGGTACGCCGAGAGCGTCGCCGGGCACCTGGACGCCGCGGGGCTCGACGCGCTCCGCGCCGACCGTCCCGTCCGGATCCAGCACCGCAGCGGCGCGATGTGGACGCTGAACTCCGCCGCCGTGCGCGCGGCGGGCCTCGCCGCGGGCCGCCACCCGGGCATCGAGCGGGACGCGGACGGCGCGCCGACCGGGCGGCTGTGGCGGGCGGACGGCTGGCTCCGCGACCGCCTGCCGCCGGCCCCGCCCGCCGACCTCGCGGCGACCGGCCGACGGCTGCTGGCCGCGGGCGTCACCGCCGTCACCGACGCGACCCCCGACCTCGACGGCACCGCCCTCGCCGCGATCGGCGCGGCCGTGCGCGGCGGGGCGCTGCCCCAGCGCGTCCACCTGCTGGGCGTCCCGCTGGACGGGCCGCCCGCGCCGCCGGGCCCGCGGATCACCACGGGGCCGTACAAGATCGTGCTGGCCGACTCGGGCCTGCCGTCGCTGGACGGCCTCGCGGACCGGATCGCGGCCGCGCACGCCGCGGACCGCGCGGTCGCCGTCCACTGCGTCACCCGGGAGGCGCTGTTCCTGCTGCTGGCCGCGCTCGACGCGGCGGGCACGCGGCCGGGCGACCGGATCGAGCACGCCGCGCTCGTCCCGCCGGAGACCGCGGGCGAGCTGGCCGCGCGGGGGCTGCGCGTGGTCACCCAGCCCGGTTTCCTCGCGGACCGCGGCGACGACTACCTCCGCGACGTCCCGGCCGCCGACCGGCCGGACCTGTACCGGTGCGCGGGGCTCGCCGCGGCGGGCGTCCCGGTCGGGCTGTCGAGCGACGCACCGTACGGGCCGGCGGACCCGTGGGCCGTCATGGACGCCGCCGTCCGGCGCCGCACGCGCACCGGCGCGGTCCTCGGACCGGGCGAGGCGCTCACCCCCGGGGCCGCGCTCCGCTCCTACCTGTCCCCGCCCGGCGACCCGGGCGGAGCGCCGCGCCGCGTCCGCGCGGGCGCCCCCGGCGACCTCGTCCTCCTGCACGCACCGCTGCGGGACGCGCTCGCGCGGCTCTCGTCCGGCGACGTCCGGGAAGTCTGGCCCGCGTAAGACGGCCGGTGGTGACCGGCCCGTCGCCCGCCGATCGGGCGGGCGGGCGCCCCCCGTTCGCACGTCCTCCGGAACCGGCCGCGACGGCTCGGGGCTTCCTCGGGGTCGAATTATCCTCTAGCCTGCCAAGAACGGCATTCTCTGAAACGAGAACACGAATGCGGCGGAGGGCGAGGATGGGCTTCGCGGACGAACTGTTCGACCTGACCGGCAGGGTCGTGCTGATTACCGGCGGCAGCCGGGGCCTGGGACGGGAGATGGCGTTCGCCGCGGCCCGCTGCGGCGCCGACGTCGTCATCGCCAGCCGCGACCTCGACGCCTGCACGGCGGCCGCCGGGGAGATCGAGCAGGCGACCGGGCGCTCCGCGCTGCCCTACGCCGTGCACGTCGGCCGGTGGGACCGGCTGCCCGGGCTGGTCGACGCGGTCTACGAGCGGTTCGGCCGGCTCGACGCGCTGGTGAACAACGCGGGCATGTCCCCGGTCTACGACTCGCTCTCCGACGTCACCGAGAAGATGTTCGACTCGGTGATGAACCTCAACCTCAAGGGGCCGTTCCGGCTCTCGGTGCTCGCCGGGGAGCGGATGGCGGAGGCCGGGCGGGGTTCGATCGTCAACGTCAGCTCGACCGGGTCGATCCGGCCCCGCCCCGCGATCGTCCCCTACGCGGCGGCCAAGGCCGGGCTCAACGTCCTCACCGAGGGCCTGGCCAAGGCGCTGGGCCCGGCGGTGCGCGTGAACACGCTGATGGCCGGGCCCTTCGCCACCTGGGCGACCCGGAATTGGGGCGACGAGGAGGAGCTCGCCGAGGGGCTGCGTCCGCACGCGCTCCAGCGGATCGGGCGCCCCCCGGAGGTCGTGGGCGCCGCGCTCTACCTGATCTCGGACGCCTCCAGCTACACGACGGCCGCGACGCTGCGGGTGGACGGCGGCATCCCGTGACGGCCCGATCCGATCCGTCCGGGACCGCGGACGGCGCCCGGCCACGAACCCGACGAAAGGAACGAACGGCATGTGGGACTTCAGCACCGATCCCGAGTTCCAGGCGAAGCTCGACTGGGTGGACCGGTTCGTCCGGGAGGAGGTCGAGCCGATCGACGTGCTCTTCCCGGGCAACGACGAGCCCTACGACCGTGACAGCGAGGTCTTCCGCGAGGTCGTCCGCCCGCTCCAGGCACGGGTCCGGGAGCAGGGGCTGTGGGCGGCGCACCTGTCGCCGGAGCTCGGCGGCATGGGCATGGGGCAGGTGAGGCTGGCCCTGCTCAACGAGATCCTCGGCCGGTCCCAGTGGGCGCCGATGGTGTTCGGCACGCAGGCGCCCGACTCGGGCAACGCCGAGATCCTCGCGCACTACGGCAACGAGCGGCAGCGCCGCGAGTACCTCGAACCGCTCCTGGACGGCCGCATCGTGTCGACGTACGCGATGACCGAGCCGACCGGCGGCGCCGACCCGGGCTCGTTCACCTGCCGGGCCGTCCTGGACGGGGACGAGTGGGTGATCGACGGCGAGAAGTGGTTCGCCTCGAACTACCCGTACGCCGCGTTCGTCATCGCGATGGTCGTCACCGACCCGGACGTCCCCGTGCACCGGGGGTCGTCGATGCTGCTCGTCCCGCGCGGCACCCCCGGCATGGACATGGTCCGGCAGACCGGTCTCGGCGGCGAGGCCATCGGCGAGGGCGCGCACGGCTACCTGCGGTTCACCGGCTGCCGGGTGCCGCGCGAGAACCTGCTCGGCGAGCCCGGCACCGGGTTCGCGATCGCGCAGACGCGGCTCGGCGGCGGGCGCCTGCACCACGCGATGCGCTCCGTCGGGCAGTGCCGGCGCGCGATGGAGATGATGATCGAGCGGATCGCGAGCCGCGAGACCCGCGGCGGCCCGCTGTCGAAGCAGCAGGCCGTCCGGCAGTCGCTCGCCGACACGTGGATCCGGCTGGAGCAGTTCCGCCTGCAGGTGCTGCACGCCGCCTGGCAGGTGGACAAGGCGAACGCGAGCGGCGACGAGGCCGACGCGCGGGCCGCGCGGCTGCACATCTCGGCGGTCAAGGCCGCGACGCCCGGCACGCTCGTCGACGTCCTCTACCGGGCCATGCACCTGCACGGCTCGCTCGGCGTGTCCAACGAGCTGCCGCTGGCGAAGATGTGGCAGGCCGGGCCGGTACTGGGCGTCGCGGACGGCCCCACCGAGTCGCACAAGGACGTCGTCGCCCGGCTGCTGCTCAAGGACGCCGAGCCCGCCGACGACCGGCTGTTCGGCTCCTCGCACCTGCCCACCCGCATCGAGGCCGCGCGGAAGAAGTTCGCGGGCCGCCTGACCGTGACCGGAGCCGCCCGATGAGCGAGCCGAAGACCTCGGACGGACCCGTCGTCGACATCGCGCGACTCAACGCGTGGCCGGGACTCGCGGACGTCCCCGGGGACGGTCCGGTCGCGTCGCTGGAGCCGCTCAAGGGCGGGGCGCAGAACCTGCTGTTCGTGATGCGCCGGGCGGACGGCACCGAACTGGTGCTGCGCAGGCCCGGCCGGCACGCGGGCGAGGAGGCGGCGAAGCCGTTCGCGCGGGAGAGCCGCGTGCTGACCGCGCTGGCCGGCACGCCCGTCCCGCACCCGCGCCTGCACGCGAGCACCCTGGACGCCGGCGTAATCGGCGCGCCGTTCTCCGTCCTGGAGAAGATCGAGGGGTTCATGCCCCGGGGCGACCTGCCCGGCGGCTACGGCACCGATCCGCAGTGGCGCCGGAAGCTGGCGTTCGAGCTGGTCGGCGGCGCGGCCGCGCTGGCGGCGGTGGACCCCGACGCGATCGGCCTCGGCGATCTCAGCCGGACCGACGGGTGGCTGGACAAGCAGGTCTCGCGGTACCGGAAGATGCTGCACGGCTACCGGGAGACAGCGGGCTACACCGACCGCGAGTCGCCGCTCGTCGACGTCGTCGCGGACTGGCTCGACGGGAACCGGCCGAAGGCGTGGCACCGCGGCATCGTGCACGGCGACCTGCAGTTCGCGAACGTGATGTTCCGGCACGACGCGCCGGAGCTCGCCGCGATCGTCGACTGGGAGATGGCCGCCGTCGGCGACCCCCTGCTCGACCTGGCCTGGATCCTCACCGCCTGGCGCGAGGAGGGCGACCCGCCGGGCAGCGACCCGCAGCTGCGGCCGTGGGACGGGATGCCGGGACGGGCCGAGCTCGTCGACCACTGGGCGTCGCTGACCGGCCGGGACGTGTCCGACTTCCGCTGGTTCCAGGTGCTCGCGTGCTTCCGGCTGGCCGCTCTGCTGGAGCGCTCCTTCGTGCTGGCGCTCGACGGCCGGATGAACCGCGCGATGGGCGAGGGCCTGCACGCCTACGCGGGCTGGCTGTGGACCAAGGCCGAGCAGGAGATCGCCCGCGGCTGACGGCGGGACGCCCCGGGGCGCCCGGAGAACCGGGACCCCGGGGCGGCGCCGCCCGGGGTCGCGCGGGATCACCGGGTGGTGAAGGTCTCCTGGACGAACGTCAGGAACTCCTCCGCGCCGATGCCCTCCGGCTCATCGCTGATCATCGGGTCCATGAGCGTGAAGCTGTCGATGAGCGCGCTGCACATGCGGGCGAGCGCGTGCGGATCGCCGGGCCGGACCGTCCCGTCGGCCTGGCCGTCGGCGGCGACGCCCGCCAGGATCCGCACGGTCTCGCGGTGGAAGTCCTTGTAGTCCTGCGGGACGTCGGCGACCTCCCTGGCCCCGACCTTGGTCATCTGGGCGTGGAGCTGCGCCCAGGCCGGGTACTTGCGGCGGTGCTCCAGCTCCCCCGTGACCAGCGCGACGAACCGCTCGCCCGCCGGCCCCCCGGCCGCGGCGAGGCGCTTCATCTCCTCCAGCCGTCCCGGCCCCCGCCGCATCAGGACCGCCAGGTACAGCGCCTCCTTGCTGTCGAAGAAGGAGTAGATCGAGCCGACCGAGAACTCGCACCGCTGCGCGACGTCCTTCAGGCTGGTCTCGTAGTAGCCGCGCTCGGCGAACAGCTCCTCCGCCGTCTCGAGCATCTGCTCGCGCCCCAGCTCGATCCGCTGCCGGCGGCGCACCTCGCGCGGGCTGAGCCGCTCCGGCGCGGCCGCCTCCCTCGTGCCGTCGGCCGAATCCGTCTTCGTCACCGCACCCTCCTTGCCGCCTCGCGCACCCCGAACCGACCGTCAGCCGATTGAACCACCGCTCAGTCTACGCCAGTCACGTTCTCGATCCGTCGCGGTGATCGGACGGCGGCGAGCCGCGGGAGTGGCAGCGGCCGCGCGGAGACGCGCACGAAGACGCGCACGGCCGCTTCGGAGCCGTGCGCGTCAGGGCGATCGAGGGCGTGCGAGGACGGTCGGGGGCGTGCGGGGCCCGCGAGGAGGCAGGAGATCGGACCGGCGGTCGGTCAGGCGATCGGGGCGCCGGACCGGCGAAGGCTCTCCGCCCGCCAGAAGACCTCGGTGGGACGCGTGGCGGGGTCGGCGGCCGCGGCGTTCGCCGGGGCGGCGGGCGCGCAGTCGCCGGTGATGCAGTCCGGGGAGACGCACGGCGCGGGCACGCGCCCGGCGGACGCCGTCGCGGCCGCGAGGGCGTGCGCCTTGAACGCGCGCGCGGCGCTGCTCAGCCGGTGCTGCACGCAGCCGGGCGCCTCGTCGCCGGGGACGGCGCGGCGTCCGCCCCACAGGCGGATGTCCATGTCGGTGTCGAGCAGGGTGAGCAGCCTGCGCATGATCCGCTCGTCGGACTCGCACAGCGCGGCGTCCACCGCGAGGGCGCTCGGCCGGGGCCCGCGCACCGTCGAGTTGAGCGCCGTCTCCAGGTCGATGCCCCGCGCGCCGAGGATGCGCAGCGCCCGGGAACCTGTGGAGTCCGCGGTGAGGACGGTGACGTCCCAGCCGGCGGCGACGCGGTCGAACACCCAGCCGCCCGCGAAGCGCACGCCGCCGAGCATGCTCGGGGCGACCACGACGAGATGGTGCCTCAGGGTGTACCGGCGACCGGCGCGAGCTGCCGGGCGAGCGACCCGGTGTACTCCGTGAAAACCTCGGTCAGCGGAATCGAAGGGTCGAGCAGCCATGATGTCTCTATCCCGTTGAGGAAGGCGACGATCTCCACGGCCTTCACGTCCGGATCCAGGTCGGCGCGGTACCGGCCGGCGCGCTGGCCGCGCCGGATGCCTTCGGCGATGGTGCGCACGGAGGCCCGGTAGCGGCCGAACATGCGGTCGTGCAGCGGATCGTCGGGGTCAAGGTTCTCCACCAGGAGGACGGCGAACATGCCGACCAGGTCGGGCGCGCGGTGGAACCGCTCGGCGACGCTCTCGAGTTGCGTGATGAGGTCGGCGTCCATGTCGGCGTGCGCCTCGTCGTAAGCGTCGCGGGCGTCGACGGCGGCGTGGAGAAGGGCTTCCTTCGACTCGAAGTGGTGCAGCAGGCCGGCCGGGCTCACCCCGGCCTCGCGGGCGATCCGCCCGAGCGTGATACCGCGCCATCCGTGCCGCTTCAGCAGTCGCTGCGCGGCGGTGAGGATCCGCTGTCGGCGGTCCTCCCCCTTCGCGAGGAGGGCGGCGTACGGCCGTTCGTCGGTCAACCGGAGGACTCCTTCCCGAAACCTACTGAACACACAGTAGGTCGGTTCGCAGCCCTGTGACAAGGGTCACGTGACCGTAATCCGGGGGAATCGGCCGGTAACGAACGCACGAGGCCCCCGGCGGGGTACCGAACCGGGGGCCTCGTACGCGCCGCGCGTTCACCAGCCCAGGCGTCCCCCACCGGACACGAGGGCCTTCGCGATGACCAGGCGCTGGACGTCGTTCGTCCCCTCCCCGATCGCCATGAGCGGGGCGTCCCGGTACAGCCGCTCGACGACGAACTCCGCGGAGTAGCCGTAGCCGCCGTGGATGCGCATCGACTCCAGCGCGCACTTGATGGCGACCTCGGAGGCGTACATCTTCGCCATCCCGGCCTCCATGTCGACCCGGCCGCCGGTGGTCTCCGCCCGGTCGGCCGCCCAGTAGGTCAGCAGCCGCGCGGCCTGGATCTCGGTGGCCATGTCGGCGATCTTCAGCTGGATGGCCTGGAAGTTCGAGATCGGGCGGCCGAACGCCTCCCGCTCCCGCGAGTAGCCGAGCGCCGCCTCGTAGGCCGCCTGCGCGACGCCGACGGCGCGGGCGGCGATGTTGATCCGGCCGATCTCGAGTCCGCCGAGGATCTGCTGCATGCCGCGCCCCTCCTCGCCGCCGAGGAGGTCCGCGACCGGCACCCGCACCTCGTCGAGGACGAGTTCGCAGGTCTCCGGCCCCTTGTACCCGAGCTTGGGCAGGTCGCGGGTGACCTTGAAGCCGGGCGAGGAGGTGTCGACGAGCAACACCGACATGCCCTCGTGGGCGCGTTCGGCGCGTCCCGTCTTGACCAGGACGGGCAGGACCCCGGCGACCCGCGCGTTGGTGATCCAGGTCTTGGCGCCGGTCACCACGTAGTGGTCGCCGTCGCGCACGGCTGTGGTGGCGATCCCCTGCAGGTCGGTACCGGCGCCGGGCTCGGTCAGGCAGATCCCGGACCGCAGTTCGCCGGTCGCCATCGCGGGCAGGTACCGCTGCTTCTGCTCGGCGGTGCCGTGCCGGGCGATCAGCACGCAGGCGACCGAGTGCGGCCCGAACAGCCCGGCCGCGCCGAGCCAGGCGCGGGCGATCTCCTCGAACGCGAGCGCGTAGGAGACGCGGTCGGCGCCGAGGCCGCCGTACTCCTCGGGCACGTTCAGGCCGAACAGCCCGAGTTCCCGGAGCCCCTCGACGATCTCCGCGGGGTACCGCCCGGTCCGCTCCCATTCGGAGGCGACCGGTGCGATCTCCTTGTCGGCGAAGTCGCGGAGCGTCTCCCGGAACAGCTTCTGCTCGTCGTTCAACTCGAAGTCCACCGCGTGGTCACCTTCCCGTCCAGTCCGGCGCACGGCCCTCGGCGAAGGCCCGCGCCCCCTCCTTGGCGTCCGCGCTGCCGAACACCTCTTTCACCTCGTCCGGCGTGCACCAGCGGCGCTGCCGCATGAGCTTCTTGGTCATCGCGACGCCGAGGGGGCCGTTCGCGGCGATCCGGTCGGCCAGCGCGAGCGCCTCGGCGAGCACGCGGTCGGCGGGAACGACGCGGTTGACCAGCCCGTGCTCGCGGGCCTGCGCCGCGGTGACGGGATCGCCGGTGAGCCCCATCTCCAGCGCGAGCGCCATCGGGATCCGCTGGGAGAGCGTCGTGCCGCCGCCGGCGGCGAACAGCCCCCGCTTGACCTCGGCCATCCCGAGCCGGGCGTCCTCGGCGGCGACGACCAGGTCGCACGCCAGCACCAGCTCGAACCCGCCACCCAGCGCGGGACCGTTCAGCGCCGCGACGACCGGAGTCGCGACGCTGCGGTGGTAGAACCACACGAGCCCCTTGATGTCGCCGCCGCGCGCGAACGCCTTCATGTCCAGCCCGGCGCAGAACACCGTCCCCGCGCCCGTCAGGACGATCGCGCGCGTGCCGGGGTCGTCGGCGGCGGCGCGCAGCGCGGCCGACAGCTCCTCCATGGCGGCCGGGTCGAGGGCGTTGCGGGCGTGCGGCCGGTTCAGTGTCAGCACCCGCACGTGGCCGCGCTGCTCGATGAGCACCAGATCGCTCACCGGGCCCCCACGGCCGGACGTCGGGACCGCGGCACCGGCGAGGGTGCCGCCGGGGAATGCGGCGCAGGGGAATGTGGCGATGGCAACGGGGGTCCTTCAGTCGGAGGCGGGCAGCGGCTTGGCCGCCTTGATGGTCATCGGCGCGCCGTCGCAGGTGAGCTCGCCCGCGCCCGAGGACACGCACAGCAGCTCGACCGTCCCGGCCTCGTCGACGTAGCGCTTGCCGACGAGCGTGGCGTTCGCGGCGTCGCCGGACGGCGCGGCCGGCTTGGCGGGCTTGCCGGAGGCGGCGGCCATCGGGCTGCCGCCGCAGGCGATCACCGGGCCGCCCTGCGCGGGCGCCCGGACGACCACCACCTTCGTCGCGCACACGGTGCTGGCGAGCTGCGCTCCGGGGCGCAGCTCCGGTTCTGCTGACGTCATGGCGGTCCTTCCTTCCTCTCGCTGCGGAAACTATCTTCTCAAATTAAGAGAATCAACCATCCAGGAGGGGTCATGGAAGAGCAGCGCCGGGGACGGGCGATCGCGATGACCGGGGACGAGCGCGACACCTTCCTGAGGACGCAGCCCGTCTGCAGGGTCGCGACGGTCGCCCCGGACGGGCGCCCGCACACCAGCGCCCTGTGGTTCGTGTGGGACGGCTCGGCCCTGTGGCTGAACTCGCTGACCCGCAGCCGCCGCTGGGCCGACGCGGCGGCCGATCCCCGGGTCAGCGCGATCGTCGACGACGGCGGCACCGACTTCCTGCGGCTGCGGGGCGTCGAACTGCTCGGCGAGGTCGAGGTCGTCGGCGAGGTCCCGCGCGCCGGCGAGCCGTCGGACGTGCTGACCGTCCCGGAGCGGCTCTTCGCCGACAAGTACGCGGGCGGGGGCGAGTTCCGGTACGACGGCCGGCACGCATGGCTGCGGCTGCTTCCCGAAAAGGTCGTGAGCTGGGACTTCGCCAAGCTTCGGCGGTGAGCGATTGACGTCCGCCGGAAGCCGTGAGAACCTACGATCCACAAATGAGAATGTCATTCTCGTCAGCGAGAAGGAACGGCATCGAGAGGTCGGACCCTTGCCTCACTTCCCGAAACCCGCCGCGGGCAGCTGGACAGAGCACTACCCCGAGCTGGGCACAGCCCCCGTCAACTACAGCGACTCCATCGACCCGGCCCACTACGAGGCCGAGCGGGAGGCGATCTTCAAGCGGACGTGGCTGAACGTCGGCCGCGTGGAGTCCGTGCCGAAGGTCGGGAGCTACTTCACCAAGGAGCTTGCGGCCGCGGACACGTCGCTGATCATCGTCCGCGGCAAGGACAAGGAGATCCGCGCGTTCTACAACGTGTGCCGGCACCGCGGTAACAAGCTCGTCTGGAACGACTTCCCCGGCGAGGAGGTCAAGGGCACCTGCCGCCAGTTCACCTGCAAGTACCACGCGTGGCGCTACGACCTGGCCGGCGAGCTCACCTTCATCCAGCAGGAAGAGGAGTTCTTCAACGTCGACAAGGCCGACTACGGGCTCAAGTCCGTGCGCTGCGAGATCTGGGAGGGGTTCATCTTCGTGAACCTCGACCCCGACGCCGCGCCGCTGAGCGACTACCTCGGCGACATGGCCAAGGGCCTGGAGGGCTACCCCTTCCACGAGATGACCGAGGTGTACAGCTACCGGGCCGAGGTCGGCAGCAACTGGAAGCTGTTCATCGACGCGTTCGCGGAGTTCTACCACGCCCCCGTCCTGCACCAGAAGCAGGCCGTCAAGGACGAGGCCGACAAGCTGCTGGGCTTCGGCTACGAGGCGCTGCACTACAAGCTCGAGGGCCCGCACTCGATGATCTCGTCCTGGGGCGGCATGTCGCCGCCCAAGGACCCCTCGATGGTCAAGCCGATCGAGCGGATCCTGCGCAGCGGCCTGTTCGGCCCCTGGGACCGGCCGGACATCGACGGGCTCGACGACCTGCCGGAGGGCCTCAACCCCGCGCGGCACAAGGCGTGGGGAAGCGACTCCTTCGTCCTCTTCCCGAACTTCATGCTGCTCATCTGGGCGCCCGGCTGGTACCTGACCTACCACTACTGGCCGACGGGCGTCGACAAGCACATCTTCGAGTCGAGCCTCTACTTCGTCCCGCCGAAGAACGCCCGCGAGCGCCTCGGCCACGAGCTCGCCGCGGTGACGTTCAAGGAGTACGCGCTCCAGGACGCCAACACCCTCGAGGCCACCCAGACCATGCTCAAGGGCCGGGCGGTCACCGACTTCCCCCTCAACGACCAGGAGATCCTCCTGCGTCACCTCCACAAGGTCGCCCGCGACCACGTCAAGGAGCACGAGAATGCCGCTGCCCGCTGAATTCTCCGACCTCGAGCCGTACGCGGCCTGGGCCCTGGCCACCGAGCCCGAGCGGTACGCCAAGCGTCTCGCCAGCTCGATGGACGAGATGCAGGCGTTCTATGACGCGGCGTTCCCCCGCCTCGAGGACGCGATCCAGTACATCGACCGGCACCCGTTCGACGACCTTCCCGAGGACGCCCGCACGCTGATGCACCTCATGCAGGGCCTCGTCATGGTGTCGTTCCCCGTCGAGGTGTGGAAGCAGGCCCGCGTGCCCGACAGCGGCGCGGCGTACCTGGACCTCATCGTGGAGCCCGTGGTCTGACATGCTCACGCTGAAAGCGGGCGGGCTCCTCGACGTCGACGCGGGCGAGATCGTCCGGCCGGGGATCCTGCGGATCGACGGCGACCGCATCGCCGGCGTCGGGGGCCCGCCCGAGGGCGAGGTGCTCGACCTCGGCGACGCGATCCTCCTGCCCGGTCTCATGGACATGGAGGTCAACCTCCTGATGGGCGGGCGCGGCGAGACGCTCGAGTACTCGCCGACCCAGGACGATCCGCCGCTGCGGATGCTGCGCGCCGTCGGCAACGCCCGCCGCACGCTGCGGGCCGGCTTCACGACCGTCCGCAACCTGGGGCTGTTCGTGAAGACGGGCGGCTACCTGCTGGACGTCGCGCTCGGCAAGGCGATCGACGCGGGCTGGATCGACGGCCCGCGGATCGTCCCCGCCGGGCACGCCATCACCCCGACCGGCGGGCACCTGGACCCGACGATGTTCGCGGCGTTCGCGCCGGGCGTCCTGCAGCTGTCGGTCGAGGAGGGCATCGCCAACGGCGTCGACGAGGTGCGGCGGGCCGTCCGGTACCAGATCAAGCACGGCGCGCGGCTGATCAAGGTGTGCGTGTCCGGCGGCGTCATGTCGCACACGGGCACTCCGGGCGCGCAGCACTACTCCGACGAGGAGCTGCGCGCGATCGTCGACGAGGCGCACCGGCGCGGCCTCAAGGTCGCCGCGCACACGCACGGCGCGGGCGCGGTGCGCAACGCCGTCGAGGCGGGCATCGACTGCATCGAGCACGGTTTCCTCATCGACGACGAGACGATCGCGCTGATGGTCGAGCGGGGCACGTGGCTCGTCCCGACGACGGCGCTGGCCGACGGGATGGACGTCTCCAAGGCGGCGCCGGAGCTGCAGGCCAAGGCGGCCGAGATGTTCCCGAAGGCGCGGCGGTCGGTGCTGGCGGCGTACGAGGCCGGGGTGAAGATCGCGGTCGGCACGGACGCCCCGGCCATCCCGCACGGCCGCAACGCCTTCGAGCTGACGGCGCTGGTCGAGCGGGGCCTGGCCCCGGCGGACGTGCTGCGCGCGGCGACCGTGCGGGCCGCCGAGCTGATCGACGCCACCGACCGGGGGCGGCTCGCCGAGGGGCTCCTCGCCGACGTCATCGCCGTGCCCGGCGATCCCCTGCAGGACATCGCCGTCACCAAGGACGTGCGGTTCGTGATGAAGGGCGGGAAGGTCTTTGTCCATAAATAACGTCGAGGACCAGGTCGAGATCCAGCAGCTGCTCGCCCGGTACGCGGTCACCATCACCCGCGGCGACATCGACGGGCTGCTCACGGTGTTCACTCCGGACGGGACGTACAGCGCGTTCGGCGACACCTACCGGCTCGACGAGTTCCCCGAGCTGGTCGAGGCCGCGCCCAAGGGGCTGTTCCTGACCGGGACGGCCGCCGTGGACATCGACGGCGACACCGCGACGGGCACGCAGCCGCTCTGCTTCGTGGACCACTCCACGCACGAGATGCGGATCGGCTACTACAACGACACCTACGCGCGGACCGGCGACGGCTGGCGGCTGCGGACGCGGGCGATGACGTTCATCCGCCGCAGCGGCGCGCACGACTCCGGGCGCCCGCACGCGCACCGGTCCGCAGGAGCATGAGCACCGGGGGCGCGGGCGGCGCGGACGTGAACGGCGCGGGCACGGACGTCGCGGAGTTCCGGGCGAAGGTGCGGGCCTGGCTCGACGAGAACGACCTGTCCCCCGCGCCGGGGCTGACGTTCGACGGCCAGGTCGCGCAGCTGGGCCGGGTCCGCCGCGCCCTCTACGACGCGGGCTGGATGCGGTACGGCTGGCCGGCCGAGGTGGGAGGCCTCGGCGGGCCGGCCGTGCTGCGGGCGGTGCTCGGCGAGGAGGTCGCCACCCGCGACCTGGCCGAGCCGGGGATCTACTCCATGATCGAGGTCCTCGCCCCGACGATGATCTCCTACGCGCCGCCGGCGCTGGCCACGGAGATGGTGCCGCGGCTGCTGAACGGCGACGAGCAGTGGTGCCAGGGGTTCTCCGAGCCCGGGTCCGGCAGCGACCTCGCGTCGCTGTCGACCCGGGCCGAGCCCCGCGGCGACGACTGGGTGATCAACGGGCAGAAGGTGTGGACGAGCCTCGCCCAGTTCGCGGAGCGGTGCGTCCTGCTCACCCGCACCGCGCCCGGCCACGCCGGGATCACGGCGTTCTTCCTCGACATGGACACCCCCGGCATCACGGTCCGGCCGCTGCGCACGATGCACGGCGTCGACGAGTTCGCCGAGGTGTTCTTCGACGACGTCGTCGTCCCGGGCGGGCGCATGCTGGGCCGTCCCGGCGACGGCTGGCGGCTGGCGATGGACCTGCTCCCGCACGAGCGCTCGACCTGCTTCTGGCACCGGGTCGCGCACCTGTACTCGCGCCTGGACCGGCTCACGGCCGAGACGGACGAGACCGACGACGCCGCGCTCGGCGCCGCGTACCTCGCGCTGCACACCATCCGCTCCCGCTCCCACGCGACGCAGCGGCGGCTCGCGGACGGCGCCCGGCTCGGCCCGGAGACCTCGGTCGACAAGGTGCTGCTGGCCGGCGCCGAGCAGCAGCTGTTCGACACCGCCCGGGACCTGCTGCCCGGCGTCCTCGAACTGGACGAGACGCCGTGGCGCTCGGACTACCTGTACTCGCGGGCGGCCACCATCTACGGCGGCACGGCCGAGATCCAGCGCAACATCATCGCCCGCCGTCTCCTCGACCTGGGGAAGGATTGACCATGAACTCCCCCGCAGACTCCCCCGCGACGGACTCCCCCGCGATGGACGCCGCCGAACGGGAGATGCTCGCCGACGCGCTGCGCGGGACGATGGCGGCGGCGTCGGGGCCCGAACTGGACGGGGCGCTGGCGGAACTCGGCTGGGCCGACCTGCTCGCGACGGTCCCGGACGTCGCCGTCCCGCTCGTCTTCGGGCTGCTCGGCGAGACCGGGGCGCACGCGGCCGTGCTGAACGACGTCGTCCTCGCGGAAGCGGGACGTCCCCTCGGGGACGCGCCGCCGCCGCTGCCGTACGCGGGCGGCCGCCGGGTCGTCTGGGACCGCGGCACCGGGGACGGTGCGGCCGGCGGTGCGGCAAGCGGCGCCCTCCTGGACGGCGACCTGCCGCTGCGCACCGTCGCGGACGGCGGCGACCCGGTTCCGCTCGCCGCGGGCCGGCGGGCGCTCGGCTGGTGGCTGACCGGCACCGGACGGGCCATGCTGCGGCTCGCGCGCGAGCACGCGCTCGACCGCGCGCAGTTCGGCCGCCCGATCGCCTCGTTCCAGGCCGTCCGGCACCGGCTCGCCGAGACGCTGGTCGCGCTGGAGGGCGCGGAGGCCGCACTGGCCGCACCGCACGACCCCGCCGACGCGGACCTGGCGGCCCTGCTCGGCAAGGCGGCGGCCGGACGGGCCGCGCTGACGGCGGCACGGCACTGCCAGCAGGTGCTCGGCGGGATCGGGTTCACCGAGGAGCACGAGCTGCACCGGCACGTCCGGCGCGCGCTCGTCCTGGACGGGCTGCTCGGCGGTGCCCGCGAGCTGACGCGGGAGGCGGGCCGTATTCTGCGCACGGAGGGATCGGCGCGGCGACTCGTGCAATTGTGAGCGGCATCATGGACCGAAACTGTGAGCGGTAACGGGGCGCAGAGCGCCTTGCTATGACACTCTTGACTTGTGCAAGTCATAGTCTCGTTGCCGTGCGCGCCGTAGTGCGATGCCGGTACCGGTGACTGCCGATACTGTGCAGTAAGGTTCTACATATGGTGCAGAAGACGGATTCGACGGCGGACACGGCGACCCACAGGCCGGCCTGGAAGGACCGCGCGGTCGAGCGGTCCACGAAGGCGGCGCGGCTGCGCGCCGAGCAGCGGGTGGAGAGGTTCCTCGACGCGGCACAGGCGATCATCTCGGAGAAGGGCAGCACCGACTTCACCGTGCAGGAGATCGTGGATCGCTCCCGCCAGTCGCTGCGCAGCTTCTACCAGCATTTCGACGGCAAGCACGAGTTGCTCCTCGCGCTGTTCGAGGACGCCCTGCGGCGGTCCACCGAGCAGATCCGCGCGGCCGCGGGCGGGCAGTCCGACCCGATGGAGCGCCTCAAGGTCGCCGTGCAGCTGCTGTTCGAGCTGTCGCGGCCCGACCCGGCGGCGGAGCGTCCGCTGTTCACCGACTTCGCACCGCAGCTGCTGGTCTCCCACCCGGCCGAGGTGAAGTCGGCCCACGCGCCGCTGCTCACCCTGTTCACCGAGCTGCTGGAGCAGGTCGAGGCGGCGGGACGGCTGCGGCCGGACGTCAAGCCCCGGCGCGCCGCGGCGCTGGTGATGCAGACGGTCATGTTCATCGCGCACGGCACGCCGGTCGAGGAGGACGCGCACCCCATCACCGCCGACGAGCTGTGGGAGTTCTGCTCGACGGGGTTCGGCGCGGTCGCCGCCTGACGACCCCGAGAACAGCATTCTCATAGATCGGTCACGTGATTTACACTAGTGGCATGCCCACTTCCGTGACCGATCCGTGGAGCGACCTCCTCGCCTGCCTGGAGCTGGACGGCCCCGAGCCGGCTCCGGAGGGCGGCCCTGGCTCCGCGGCCGCGCCCACCGCACAGTTCGCCGGGCGCAACCAGCGGCTGACCTACCATCGGCTGTTCGGCGGCCAGCTCTTGGCCCAGTTCGTCCGGGCGGCCGGCGCCGTCTGCCCGGACAAGGCCGTCAAGTCCCTGCACGTGCTGTTCCCCCGCGCGGGCGGCTCCGACGAGCCCGTCCGGTACGAGGTCGAGCGCCACCACGAGGGCAGGGCGTTCGCGACCGTGACGATCACCGCCCGGCAGGAGGCCGGCGTGATCGCCACCGCGTCGGTGTCGATGCACGCCCGGGAGGACGGCGCCGAGCACCAGGCCGTCCCCGGCGCGCCACCGCTCCCGGGCGCCGAGCGGGAGGTCAAGCTCGACCTGCTGCCCTTCGAGACCCGCTCGGCCGGCGAGCTGGACGCCAGGACCGCCGGGCCGCCCGAGTACGAGCTGTGGATGCGCACCCCGGAGGTCGCCCCGGAGCTGGCGCCCGCGCTGGCCGCCTACGCCACCGACCTCACGCTGATCGGCACGGCGCTGCGCGCGCTCGACGGGGTGTCCCAGAACGACGCCGGGAAGGCGTTCGCGTCGGCGGTGACCTCGCACAGCCTCTGGTTCCACCGGCCGTTCCGCACCGACGACTGGCTGCTGCTGCGCCAGCACAGCCCGATCCTGGCCCACGGCCGCTGCTTCGGCCGCGGCGACGTCCTCACCGCGGACGGCTCCCTCGTCGCCTCCTACGCGCAGGAGGCCCTGCTGCGCCTCAAGGACTGAACGCCCCGACGACCCCTGCTCCTCCGCCGCCCCGCCGGGCTCGCGGGACCGGCGGAGGAGCAGGTCCGCCGGCGCGCGGACGGAAGCGAGCGGCCCCCGCTCCGGAGGCTGGAGCGGGGGCCGAGTCGCGCGCGCCCGTCACGGAGCGGGGACCTCGATCACGGTGGCCGAACCCATCCCGCCGCCCGCGCACATTGCGGCGACGCCGACGCCGCCGCCCCGGCGGCGCAGCTCGTGCACCAGCGTGACGAGCATCCGGGCGCCGGTCGCGGCGACCGGGTGGCCGAGCGAGCAGCCGCTGCCGTTGACGTTCACGCTGTCCGGGTCGAGCCCGAGCCGGCCGATCGTCGCGACGCACATCGCCGCGAACGCCTCGTTGATCTCGAACACGTCCACGTCCGCGGGCTTCATCCCGGCGCGGGCCAGCGCCTTCGGGATCGCCTTCACCGGGGCGAGCCCGGTGATCCTCGGGTCGATGCCGACGGAGGCCCACGACCGGACGGTCGCCAGCGCGGGCAGCCCGTGCTGCCGCGCGAACCGGTCGCCGGCGACGACGAGCGCGGCGGCGCCGTCGTTGGAGCCGCACGCGTTGCCCGCGGTGATGCTGAACCCCTCGATCTCCGGGTGCAGCGGCTTCAGCGAGGCGAGCTTCTCCATCGAGGTGTCGCGGCGCGGATGCTCGTCGACGGCGAACGTCCCGTGCGGCGTCTCGATCGGGACGACCTCGGCGTCGAACCGGCCCTCGTCGATGGCGCGGACGGCGTTGCGGTGCGAGCGCAGCGCCCACGCGTCCATCTCCTCCCGGGTCACGCCCGCCTCGACGGCCGCGTTCCAGCCGACGGTGATCGACATGTCGCGGTTGGGGGCGTCCGGCCGGTCGGGGTGGGTGGCGGGGAACCAGTCGGTCCACTCGCCGTCCACCCGGATCGACGACTTCGGCGAGGTCGACGCCGAGTTCACCCCGCCCGCGATGATCAGCTCGTCCATCCCCGCGCGGATGCTCGCGGCGGCGCTCTGCACGGCGGCCTGCCCGGCGGCGCAGTGCCGGTTCTGGGCGAGGCCGGGGACGTCGGTGAGCCCGGCCGTGATCGCCGCGTGCCGGGCCACGACGCCGCCGCCGTAGAGGCCCTCGGCGAGGATGACGTCGTCGATCAGCTCGGGGTCCAGCCCCTTCGCCGTGTGGGAGACGACGTGGTGGGCCAGGTCGAAGGCGGAGGTGTCGCGCAGGGTCCCCTTGAAGGCGGTGCCGATGGGGGTGCGCAGGGCGGACACGATGACGGCTTCGGGGGCGGTCTCAGGCATGTGCGGACTCCAGGTCGGCCAGCAGGGTGCGGCGGAGGATCTTTCCGGTGTCGGTCTTCGGCAGTTCCGGGCGGAAGACGATCGCGTCGGGCGTCTTGGAGGAGCGCAGCCGCTCCTTCGCCCACCGCTTGATCTCCTCGGGGTCGCCCGCGCCGACGACGACGGCGACGATCCGCTGCCCCCACTCGGGGTCGGGCGGGCCGACGACGGCGACCTCGGTGATCCCCGGGTGGCCGAGCAGGACGTCCTCGATCTCGGCGGGCGCGATGTTCTCGCCGCCCCGGATGATGGTGTCGTCGGCCCGGCCCTCGATGAACAGGTAGCCGCCGTCGTCGAGCCGCCCCCGGTCGCGGGTGGGGAACCAGCCGCCGGCGTCCAGCACCGTGCCGCCGCCGTACTCGCCGGAGATCTGGTCGCCGCGGACGAACACCAGCCCGGTCTCCCCCGCCGGGGCGGGGTCGCCGTCCTCGCGGCGGACCTGGAACTCCACGCCCGGCACCGCCCGGCCGACCGACTCCAGCCGGGCCCGCACCGCGGGGTCGTCCGAGGCGAGCGCCTTGCGGTGGTCGTTCGGGCCGAGCACCGCGACCGAGGAGGCCGTCTCCGTCAGCCCGTAGGCGTTGACGAAGCCGGTGCCGGAGAAGACCCGCAGGGCGCGCTCGAGGACGGGCCGCGGCGTCCGCGCGCCGCCGTAGGCGAGGGTGCGCAGGGTGGGCGTCCCGGCGTCGTCGCCCTCCACCTCGGCGACGATCCGGGCGAGCATCGTCGGGACGACCAGGGCGTGCGTGACCGCCTCGCCGCGGACGGTCGCGAGCCACTCCGCCGCGTCGAACTTCGCCATGTAGACGACCCGGCGCCCGGTGTAGATGTTCGTCAGCAGGTTCGCCAGCCCGGCGATGTGGTACGGCGGGACGGCGACGAGCGCCGCGTCCGGCTCCTCGGCGGACGCGAACTCGAGCGTGTTCATCACGTACGCCAGCAGGTGCCGGTGCCGCAGCACCGCCGCCTTCGGCGCCGAGGTCGTCCCGCTGGTGTAGAGCAGGACGGCGACCCCGTCCCCGTCCGGCAGCACGTCGATCTCCTCGCCGGGCGGCGGATCCGCCGCGTCGAGGAGGCCGTCGAGGTCGTCCTGCCGCAGCACGAGGGCGCCGGGGTGCCGGTCCCGCAGGCCCTGCAGCTGCTCCTCGCCGAGCCGGTAGTTCATCGGGACGAACGGGACGCCCGCCACCGCCGCGCCGAAGAGCGCGACCGGGTAGGCGAGGTGGTTGGTGCCCAGGTAGAGGACCGCCGGATACTTCCGGAACCGATGCGCCGCGGAGTGGGCGAGGCGCAGGAGCTCGGAGGCGGTGAACGACCGTCCGCCCGCCGACACCGCCGCCCGGTCGCCCGCCGACACCGCCATTTCCAGGATCATCGCGATATTCATGAGAATGCTATTCTCGCTCAGGTAGATCCGTATTAGCAAGAGAGGGGACCACTGATGCAGATCAGCGGGAGCTCCGCGGTCGTGGTCGGCGGCGCGGGCGGCCTGGGCGAGGCCACGGTGCGGCGCCTGCACGCGGCCGGGGCCAAGGTCGTCGTGGCCGACCTCGCCGACGAGAAGGGCAAGGCCCTGGAGTCCGAGCTGGGCGTCCGGTACGTGCGGACCGACGCCACCGAGGAGGCCGACGTCGAGGCCGCGCTGGCCGCCGCCGCGGAGACGGCTCCGCTGCGCGTCTCGGTCGACTGCCACGGCGGTCCGGCGACCGGCGGGCGGCTCGTCGGCAAGGACGGCAGCCCTCTCGACCTGGCCGGGTTCCGCAAGACCATCGACGTGTACCTCACCGGCGTGTTCAACGTGATGCGCCTGGCCGCCGCCGCGATCGGCCGCCAGGACGACGTGGACGGCTCGCGCGGCGTCATCGTCAACACCGCGTCGATCGCGGCGTACGAGGGGCAGATCGGGCAGCTCCCGTACGCGGCTGCGAAGGGCGGGGTGGTCGGCATGACGCTGGTCGCCGCCCGCGACCTGTCCCCGCTCGGGATCCGCGTGGTCACCATCGCGCCCGGCACCTTCAACACCCCCGCCTACGGCACGGCGGGCGACAAGCTGGAGGCGTACTGGGGGCCGCAGGTCCCGCACCCGCGCCGCATGGGGCAGTCCCCCGAGTACGCGGCACTGGTCGAGCACATCTGCGAGAACGACTACCTCAACGGCGAGGTCATCCGGCTCGACGGTGCTCTCCGGTTCCCCCCGAAGTGAGCCCGCCGTGAGGGCCCCGGGAGCGCGCCGCTCCCGGGGCCCTTCTCACGTACCGTCCCTGCCGGGCCTCACTTCTGGTTCCTCGCCAGCCGCTCCATGCTGGCCGCGAAGTCCTCGGTCCCGAACGACTGCTCCTCGGCGTTCAGCGCGAAGTCGAGGGTCGCCTGGATCGTCCGCTCGAGCTGGATGTTGAGGATGCGCTTGGTGCTCTCCACCGCCAGCCGCGGCAGCTCCGCGATCCGCTTCGCGCACGCGAGCGCCTCGGCGACCGGGTCCTCGACGACGTGGTTGACGAGCCCCATCTCCCGAGCACGCTGCGCCGGGATGCGGGCGCCGGTGAACGCGTACTCCTTGGCGAACAGCAGGCTGGTGTGCAGCGGCCAGGTGAGCGGGCCGCCGTCCGCAGCGACCAGGCCGACCTGGACGTGCGGGTCGGCGAGGTGCGCCTTCTCCCCCATGTACACGACGTCGCTCAGCGCGACCAGGCTGCAGCCGAGCCCCACGGCCGGGCCGTTCACCGCCGCGACGACCGGCACCCGGCAGCGCGCCATGCCGAGGACGATGTCGCGGCCGTCGGCCAGCGACTTGGCGCGCAGCTCGGGGTCGCCGCGCAGCTCCCGCAGGTAGGCGAAGTCGCCGCCCGCCGAGAAGGCCCGGCCGCGCCCGGTCAGGACGGCGGCGCGGGCGTCCCGGTCCGCGGCGAGCCGGGGCCACAGGCGCGCCAGGCCCTCGTGCAGGGGATCGTTGACGGCGTTGAGATCGTCCGGCCGGTTCAGCGTGATGATCCGCAGGGGACCGTCGGCGGTGACCTCGATCTCGTCGGGCAGGTCGTACATGGCGGGCTCCTCGCATCGGACGGGCAGGGGCCGGACCGGCCGGGCTCGGCGGGCCCGGACGGGCCGGGCTCAGACGGGCAGGCGCAGGATGCGCTGGGCGATGATGTTCTTCTGGATCTGCGAAGTGCCGCCCATCACGCTCTGCGCGCGGCTGTAGAGGTAGGCGTGCAGCATCTCGGCGTCCCGGGTGCCGGCGACGGCCAGCGCCGCGTGCCCGACCGACTGCTCGACCCACGTCATGAGCAGCTTGTCGAGCGAGCCCTCGGGGCCGTGCGAGACGCCGTCGAGCCGTTCCGACAGCCGGCGCCGGACGTGCAGCCGCAGCATCTCCGTCTGGACCGCGGCCCACGCGAGTTCGTCCCGCGCGGTGCCGCCGGTGGCGCCGTCGTCCGTCCGGGCGGCCAGCTCGCGGACGAGCTTGCCGTACCGGGCCGAGAAGCCCAGCTCGGCGGGCTCGCGCTCGTGCCCGACGATCGTCATGGCCAGCGCCCAGCCCTCGCCGGGCGCGCCGACCATCCGGCTCGCGGGCACCCGCGCCCCGTCGAAGACGACCTGGCCGAACTCGGTGCTGACGCCGCTCATCATCGTCAGGGGCCGCTGCTCGATGCCGGGCTGGTCCATGGAGACGATGAACCCCGTCAGCCCCTTGTGGCGCGGCACGTCCGGGTCCGTGCGGGCGAGCAGCAGGCACCAGTCCGCGACGTCGGAGTAGCTCGTCCAGATCTTGTGCCCGCTGATGACGAACTCGTCGCCGTCGCGGGTCGCGGTAGTGGTCAGGGACGCGAGGTCCGATCCGGCGCCGGGCTCGCTGAACCCCTGGCACCAGCGCTCGGTCCCGTCGATCATCCCGGGCAGGAACGCGCGCCGCAGCTCCTCGCTGCCGTGCCGCCCCAGCCCCTGCACCAGGTAGCCGAGGCTCGGCCGGGGCGGCGCGCCCGCGCGGGCCAGCTCCTCGTCGAGGATCACGTCGTAGACGGACGGCAGCTCGTGCCCGCCGTACTCCTTCGGCCACGACAGGCCGAAGAACCCTCCCGCGTACAGGGTCCGGTGCCATTCGCCCGCGCGCCGCCAGTACTCGTCCCCCGAGGTCGGGAACGTCCCGGCGCGTTCGGCCAGCCAGTCGCGGAGCCGGGCGCGGAAGGCCGCCTCCTCCGGCGAGTCACGAAAGTCCAAGGTCGATCTCCTCCAGTCGCACGGGGAACAGCTCGGTGGACGTCAGGGCCCGCCGCAGGTACACGTGCACGAGGCACTCCCAGGTGTTGCCGATGCCGCCGTGCACCTGCACCGCGGTCTCGCAGACGGTCCGCGCGGCCCGCGCGCAGTAGATCTTCGCGATCCGGGCGGCGCGCAGCGCCTCGTCGGCGGTCAGCTCGTCGACGGCCCAGGCCGCGTGCCGCAGCACGCTGACCGAGCCCTCGATCAGCGCGAGCCCCTCGGCGAGCGGGTGCGCGACCGCCTGGTAGGTGCCGATCGCCTTCCCGTACTGCTCGCGGACCCCGGCGTACTCGACCGCGAGCGCGAGCGCGCCGCGCGCCGTCCCGACGAGGTCGGCGGAGGTGACGGCCAGCGCCAGCGCCAGCCGCCGCCCGGCGGCCTCCGGGTCCAGTTCGCCCACCGGCTCCAGCTCGCCGACCTCGGCGCTCCGCCGGGTGAGGTCGACTTCCGGGAGGGTGTCGCCGACGGGGCCGGCGAGGATCCGGCGGTCCCGGACGGCGAAGGCCCGTCCGGCACCCGCCGCGTCCACGGCCTCGAGCGTCCCGGCGGCCTTCCCGGACGTGACGTCCACGGCGATCGTGGCCGCCTCGGCCCCGTCGGCGGCGGGCAGGTCGGCGGCGGAGCGCAGGTCATCGGCCAGCACGGGCCCCGCGAACGGGACGTCGACCAGCCCGCGGGCGAACTCCTCGGCGACGAGCGCGACCTCCACGCCCGACGCGCCGTCGGAGCGCAGCGTCCGCCAGCCGGTGGCGGCGACCGCCTTCTCCAGCCGGGCGGCGCGGTCGGCGTCGGCCAGGTCCTGGACGGAGCCGGGGCCGAGGTCGTCCGCCAGCCGCGCGGCCGCGTCCCGCAGCTCGCGCTGTTCAGTGGTCAGTCGCGCGTCCATGACGCTCCTTGAGTACTCGGCGCAGCACCTTGCCGGAGGGCAGGCGGGGGATCTCGGGCACGACCACGACGCGGCGCGGGCGCTTGTAGCCCGCGAGCCGCTCGCCGACGTGGGCGATCAGGTCGGCGGGCTCGGGCGGGGTCCCCTGCGCGGTGACCGCCGCGATGATCGCCTCGCCGTCCGCCTCGTCGGGCACCCCGAAGACGGCGCAGTCGGCGACGCCGGGATGGCCGTGCAGCACGCCCTCGATCTCGGCGGGCGCGACCTGGAACCCCCGCACCTTGATCATTTCCTTGGACCGGTCGGTGAGCGTCAGCCAGCCGTCCGCGTCGATGCGCCCGACGTCGCCGGTGCGGTACCAGCCGTCGTGGAAGCCCTCGGCGGTCGCCTCGTCCGGCAGGTAGCCGGCCATCAGCGACTCGGCCTTCGCCTGGATCTCGCCGACCTCGCCCGGGGCGACCGGCTCCCCGGTCTCCAGCGAGACGGCGCGCAGCGTCACGCCGGGCACGGCGCGGCCCGCGCTGTCCAGCCGGGCGCCGTCGAGGGGGTTGCAGGTGATGACCGGGAGCTCGCTGGCCCCGTACGCGGGCACCCAGCCGACGCCCGTCCGCCGGGTGACGGTCTCGGCGACGCTGGGCGTGACCGGCGTGGCGCCCCACATGATGAACCGCAGCGACGACAGGTCGTAGGACTCCAGGCCGGGGTGGTTCGCGAGCGCCAGCGCGATGGGGGCGACGGCCATCTCGACGGTGACGCGATCCTCCTGGATGTGGTGGAGCATCCGGTCGAGGTCGAACCGGCGGTGCAGCCGCAGCCGGGCGCCGACGTCCAGCGCGGTGACGATGTTGAGCAGCCCGAGGATGTGCGAGGGCGGCGTCGTGATCTGGATGCGGTCGCGGTCGGTCAGCGCGAGGGCGTCCCGCCAGTGCCGGACGGCCGCCGCGAACGAGCCGTGCGTGTGCCGGACGGCCTTCGGCATGCCGGTCGTGCCGGAGCTGAACACCAGGACGGCGTCCGAGGCCGGTTCCGGGTCCTTCCAGGTGCCGGACTCGACGGGCTCGACGGGCTCGTCCAGGTGCAGCATCGGCATCAGCTCGGCGAGCACCGGATGGTCGCCGACCGCGTGCGCGGGCCCGGTGATCTCCAGGGCGTGCTCGACCTCGGCGCGCTTCCAGGCCGGGCTGAGCAGGACGACCGCCGCGCCGAGCTTCCACACGGCCTGCACCGCGACGACGAACTCGGGGCGGTTGGACGACATGAGCGCCACCCGCCGCCCCGCCCGCACGCCCCGGTCCGCGAGCGTGGCGGCGAGCCCGTTCGCCAGCGCGTCCAGCCGTTCCACGCTGTACTCGCGGTCGCCGCCGGACTCGGGGTCGGCGAAGACGAGCGCGATCCGCTCCCCGGTGCCCGGAGAGCGCGTGTCAGGGGACGACATTGAGAGTCTCCCATTCAACTGAAGAGAATCGTATTCTCACCATGGTACGGCGTCCCGCCGCGCCCGCCCAGCCGGGGCGGCGGGCCGGGGCCCGGTCCACGGCCCGCGGCCCGGCGCTCATCTCAGGTCCGCCGCGATCCCGGCGAGCACCTCGCGGGTCCGGCGCTTGGACGCGACGAGCTGCTCGCGCCCCTCGCCGATCGGCAGCAGCCGCACCGACAGGTCGGTGACGCCCGCGTCGCGGAACCGCCGGAACCGCGCCGCGATGGCCTCCTCGTCGCCCGCCGCGCACAGGTCCCCGACGTCCGCCGCGTCGCCGTAGTCCAAGAGCCGCTGGTAGTTCGGGGAGATCTCCGCCTCGCCGAGGATCCGGGCGGCGCGCTCGCGGGCGGCGTCCACCTCCGACGGCTTGCAGAGGCACACCGGGATCCCGGCGACGATCCGCGGCGCGGGCCGTCCGGCCTCCTGCGCGGCCTTGGTGATGCGGGGCGCGACGTGGTCGGCGACCGCGCGCTCGTCGGCCATCCACAGGACGGTCCCGTCGGCGCGCTCGCCCGCGATCCGCAGCATGACGGGACCGAGCGCCGCGAGCATGACCGGCAGCGGGGCGATCGGGCCGATCCCGAGCGGGTTGTGCACGGCGAACGTGCCGTTCTCGACGTCGACGTCCCCGGGGCCGCGCAGCGCGACGTCCAGGACGTCCAGGTAGTCGCGGGTGTAGGCGGCGGGCTTCTCGTAGGGCAGCCCGAGCATGTCGCTGACGATCCAGTGGTGCGACGGCCCGACGCCCAGCGTCAGCCGCCCGCCCGCCGCGGCCTGCGCCGACAGCGCCTGCCGGGCCAGTGCGATCGGGTGCTGCGCCTGCAGGGGGACGACCGCGGTCCCGAGCTCGATCCGGCTGGTCCGCGCTCCCATCAGGGACGCCGCGACCAGGGCGTCGAAGTCCGTCGGCACCTGCGGGATCCACGCGGTGTCCATCCCGGCCTCCTCGGCCCACAGGACGTCGTCGATCATCCGCCCGACCTTCTTCGCCGAATCGCCCCGCTCCGGCCCGATCATCACGCCGACCCGCACAATGCCTCCACACGTCCGTGAAATATGTCGTCCGGGCCGAAGGTTCGACCCGGGTCGGGCCGGTGCCGGCCCTGGTCCGGCGGGCCCCCGTCCCGGGCCCGACTACTGGTACCGCCGGAGCGGCCACGGCGGCCCGCGGTACCCGGACGGGGCCCGCACGACGTCGCTCAGCTACGGATACGTTACTTTCGAAAAATGAGAATGCCAATACCACTAGTGAGAATCTGATGGTCGCGCGGTGATCGCGTGCTCGACGAGCAGCACCAGGACGTCCCGGGCGGCGGTGCGGCCGCGCACGTCGCACTCGACGATCGGCACGTCCGGGTCGACGTCCAGCGCCTCCCGCAGCTCCGCCTCCGGATGCCGGCCGGCGCCCTCGAACCGGTTCGCGACCACGATGAACGGGATCTCCCGCTGCTCGAAGAAGTCGATCGCGGAGAAGCTGCTCTCCAGCCGCCGGGTGTCCACCAGGACGACGGCGCCCACCGCCCCGTAGGAGATCTGGTCCCACATGAACCAGAACCGCTCCTGGCCGGGCGTCCCGAACAGGTACAGCCGCACGCCGCCGGACAGGGTGATGCGGCCGAAGTCCATCGCGACGGTCGTCGTGGTCTTGGCCTCGACGCCGCGCAGGTCGTCGACGCCGGTGGAGACGTCGGTGAGGGTCTCCTCGGTGCGCAGCGGGCGCACCTCGCTGACCGCGCCGACGAGCGTGGTCTTGCCGACCCCGAATCCGCCGGCCACCAGGATCTTCAGCGTGTGCAGGGGGACGTCGTCGGCGTCCCGGGACGGCCCCGCGGCCGCCGTGCGCTCGTGGGGAGGGGAGGTCATCGGGCTCGGCTCACACCCGCCCGCCGGGCCCCGGACCGGCGGCCCCCGGACCCGCGGTCCCCGGACCCGCACCGCGCGGCGCCGCCGCCAGCTGCCGCCGGAGCCGCTTGATCAGCATGGCGGTCTCGTAGGCGACGAGGCCCGCGTTGCCGCCCGCCTCGCTCAGCACCGCCAGGCAGCTTCCCTCGGCGGCCGGGATGACGAAGAAGAGCCGACCGTCCATCTCCACGAGCGTCTGCCGCACCTGGGCCGCCCGGAAATGGTCGCGCGCACCGGTGGCCAGGCTGTTGAAGCCGGACGACAGCGCCGCCAGGAACTCGGCGTCCGTGCGGCTGACGCCGCCGGAGGCGCCCATGACCAGCCCGTCGCGGGACAGCAGCACCGCCTGGTGCACCTCGCCGACGCGATTCACCAGGTCGTCCAGCAGCCAGTCCAGCTCGCCGGACGCCCGGGTCGCAGGATTCATGATCATCTCCATCCGTTCCGCGGATCATCGTCGGCCGGGCCGCCGGGGCCGTCCGCCTCGTGCTCCTCGTGCTCCTCGCGGCCGCGCATCCAGCCGGACTGCAGCGAGGCCATCAGTGCCCGGCTGGACTCGGGATCCGGTTCCTCCTCCACCGGCTCTCCCGGCCCCTCGGGCGCACCGGACGCCGCGGCGGCCGCGTGCCGGCCCTGCGGGCGTCCGCGCAGTTGCGGGGCCAGGTTCCGCTGCCGGATCCGCTTCGGCAGGCGGCCCGTCGTCTCGCTCGGCTCGGGGTCGCCGGGGGCCGCGGACGGGTCGTGCACGGGCGCTCCCAACGGCATGGACTCGGGCGCGGGCTCGGGCCGGGAGGGCGGCTCGAACACCGGCGGGGCTTCCGGCGGGGCCGGCGGCTCGAACACCGGCGGCGGCCCCCCGGCCGGCTCGGGCCGCCGCGGCGGCGGCCCGGCGGTGTCGCCGGGCCCGGATGCGGGCGGGGCCGACACCGCGGGACGGCGCGGGCGGTCCAGCCTGCGCCCGAAGCGGTGCGGGGCCTCCACGGGGGGCGGCCCCGCGGCGGCCTGGAGGCTCGCCGCCGTCTGGGGCTCGTCGGCCGCGAGCAGCCCGTTCGGCAGCAGCACGACCGCCGTCGTGCCGCCGTACGGGGACGGTTGCAGCACCACCCGGGTCCCGTGCCGGGCCGCGAGCCGGGACACCACGAACAGGCCGAGCCGGTCGGTGTCGTCGGCCAGGTCGAACTCCACCGCGTCGGCCACCCGCCGGTTCAGCTCCGCCAGCTCGTCGGGGTGCAGGCCCACCCCGCGGTCGATCACCTCGACCGCCAGCCCGTTGGCCACCCGCTCGATCTTCACGGTGACCTCGGTGGTCGGCGGCGAGTAGGCGGTGGCGTTCTCGATCAGCTCGGCCAGCAGGTGGATGACGTCGGCGACGACGGCGCCGTGGACCGCGGCCGACGACACCGCCGCGACCTCGACCCGCGTGTAGTCCTCCACCTCGGCGACCGCGGCGCGGGCCACGTCCTCGGCGTCGACCGGCTGGTCCCACGCCCGGACGGTCGGCGAGCCGGACAGGATCACCAGGCCCTCGGCGTGGCGCCGCATGCGGGTGGTGAGGTGGTCGAGGCGGAACAGCTTCTCCAGCTCCTCCGGGCTGGACGCGCCGCGCTCCATCTCGTCGAGCAGCCGCAACTGGCGCTGCAGCAGCGACTGGCTCCGCCACGACAGGCTCACGAAGACGCGGTTGATGTTCTCGCGCAGCTCCGCCTCGCCGACCGCGGTGCCGATCGCGGTGCGCTGCACGGCGTCGAACGCCTCGCCGACCGCGACGATCTCGGTCGTCCGGGCGGCGGCGGGCCGGGGCGTCTCCGCCTCGACGTCGACCTTGTCGCCCCGCCGCAGCCGCGCCACGACGCTCGGCAGCCGCTCGTGGGCGAGCTGCTGCGCCGTCCGCTGCAGGCTGCGCAGCTCGCCCGCGATCCGGCGGGCGAACACCAGGGACAGCGCCACCGACACGGCGACGGCCAGCAGGCCGAGCCCGCCCGCGAGGTAGAAGCGCAGCATGACCCGCTGGCTCGCGGGATCGACCTCCTCGGTCTGCAGCGCGTAGCCCGCCTCCTCGGCCATCACCTGCCACGGGGGCAGCGCCGCGTCCACCGTGGTCCGCCATTCGGAAGCGGCCGGCGCGGTCCCGGCGCGCACCACCCGGTCCTCCAGCGCCCGGTAGGCGGTGTAGGCCTCGGACTCGGCGAACCTCTGGACGAGCCGCGCCACCTCTCCGTCGACACCGGTGCGGGCGTTCTCGAACAGCATCCCGCCCTCGGCGGCCCACCCCGCGAACGCGGCGCGCTCGGCGGTGCCCATCCGGGCGCCCGCCCGGACGGCGCGCAGCAGCGCGTCCTCGCGCAGCATGAAGTCGAGCGACCAGTAGGACTGCAGCAGCGCGTTGCTGTGCTGGTAGATCGAGACCTCGCCGATGCTCGCGAGCGCCGCCACGAGGCGCATGGTGTCGTCGAGGACCCGGCTGTACTCGTCGATCACCTGCAGCGGGGTGATCGACCCGGACTCGATCCGCGACCGCAGGTCCCGCAGGCCGTCGAACGACTCGCTGATGGTCCGCAGCCGCCGCGGCAGCATCCCCTCGGCCTCGCGGAGCTCCGGCGAGCGCGCCATCTCCTGGAAGTCGGCCACCGTCCCGTCCGTGGCCGCCACCTGATCGCGGAACGCGCCCGCGGCCCGGTCGCCGCCCGCGAGGAAGGCGACCCCGGCCGAGCGCTCGCGCTGCAGCGCCTGCGTGAGCCGCCCGGCGGGATCGCCCACCTCGTCGCGGACGGTCGAGAAGGTGAGCCGCTGCCGGGCGTCCGACAGCGTCGTCGCGGCCGCGAAGGCCCAGAGCGCGAGCAGCGACGCCAGGGGCACCGCCAGCAGCAGCGCGATGCGGCGCCTGATCGGGCGCGCGCGGAGCCTCGCCCGGGATCCGTGGGCCTGTGTCATTCGAGCTGGTCCTTCATGACCTTTCCGGTGGCGTTGAGCGGCAGCTCGTCGCGGAACACCACGTGCTTCGGCACCTTGTACCCGGCCATCCGCTCCCGGCTCCAGGCGATCAGCTCGTCCGCGTCGAGGTCGCCGCGCCGGACGACGAACGCCTTGCCGACCTGGCCCATCCGCGCGTCGGGGACGCCGATCACGGCGGCCTGCGCGACCGCCGGATGCTCCAGCAGGAAGCCCTCGATCTCGGCCGGGTAGGCGTTGAAGCCGCCGACGATGAACATGTCCTTCTTGCGGCCGACGATCCGGACGTGCCCGCGGTCGCCGATCGCGCCGAGGTCGCCGGTGTGCAGCCAGCCGTCGGCGTCGATCGCCGCGGCGGTCGCCTCCGGGTCGTCGAGGTAGCCGCGCATGACCGTGTACCCGCGGACGAGCACCTCGCCGTCGCCCGCGATCCGCACCTCGACGCCGTCGCAGGGGGTGCCGACGGTCGTCGCGATGTCCTCGAACGAGTCGCCGGGCCTGGACGCGGTCGCCGTCCCGGCCTCGGTGAGCCCGTACCCGGTCATGATCGACTCGAAGGGCAGCTCGCTGCGGACCCGGCGGATCAGCTCCACCGGGATGTCGGCGGCGCCGGTCACGGCGGCGCGCAGGGACGACAGGTCGCGGTCGCCCTTCGCCTCCAGCAGCGAGTGGTAGAGGGTGGGCGGGCCGGGCAGCATCGTGATCCGCTCGCGCTCGACGAGTTCGAGCACCCTGTCCACGTCGAAGACGGGGACGGGCAGGATCGTCGCGCCGCGGATCATCGACGCGACGCAGCCCGCCTTGTACCCGAAGGTGTGGAAGAACGGGTTGACGATGAGGTACCGGTCGCCTTCCCGGAGGTCGGCGAGGTCGCACCATTCCGCGTAGAGCCGCAGCGTCTGGGTGTGGTCCATCATGACGCCCTTGGGGCGGCCGGTCGTGCCCGAGGTGTAGATGACGTCCGCGATGTCGTCGCCGCGGACGTCCGCCTCGAACGGCGACCCGCTCGACAGGAAGTCCGACTTCAGGTCGATCACCGGGACGCCGTCCGGCGCCGTGTACTCGTTCCCGAGGAACCCCTGCTGGACGAGGACGGCCTTGGCGCCGCTCCGCCGGATGATGTCGGCGGCCTCGTCGGTCTTGAACCGGGTGTTGACGGGGACGAGCACCCCGCCGGCGGTCACCAGGCCGAAGGCCGCGATGATCCACTCGGCGGAGTTGGGCGCCCAGACCGCGGCCCGGTCGCCCTTGCCGACGCCCTGCGCGCGGAAGGCGCCCGCGGCGATCCGGACGCGCTCGGCCAGCTCGGCGAACGAGAGGCGCAGCGGACCGTCGGCGACCGCTTCGGCGTCACCGAAGCGGTCGCCGGCGCTCTGCACGAGCTGCGGGATGGTCTCCCACTTCATGGTCAGACCGACATCAGACGCGCGAGGTTGCCGCCCATGATGTCGGCCTGGTCCTTGTCCGACAGGCGGTCCTTGTCCAGCGCGTCCACGTAGGTGACCGGGTCGGCCAGGCCCTCGGGGTGGGGGTAGTCCGAGCCGAACAGCACCTTGTCGACCCCGATCATGTCGGCGAGGTCGGCCATGTTCTCCTCCCAGAACGGGCTGACGTGCACGTTGCGCTTGACCGCGTCGACCGGGTGCTCGCCGAACGCCTCGGGCGCCTTCTTGTAGACGCCCTCGAGGTTCTCCAGCAGCGGCGCGACCCAGGACGACCCGTTCTCGATGACCGCGATCTTCAGCTCGGGGAAGCGGGTCAGCAGGCCGTGGCAGGCCATCGAGCCCACGGCGTCGGTGACCGGGCGCCACTCGTTGAGCATCCGGAACGCGTTCGTCTTGAACGGGAGCATCTCCGACTGGTGGCCGTCCCAGTCGTTGGCGTAGCGGCTGTAGCCGCTGTCCGACGAGTGCATCCCGACGAGGACGCCCTCATCCTGGACGCGCTTCCAGAAGGGGTCGAACTCGGGCAGGGCGAAGGAGCGCGGCCCGCGGAAGCCGGGCACCGGAGCGGGCCGCAGCAGGATGCACTTCACGCCCCGCTCCAGGCACCAGTCGAGCTCCTCGATGGCCTTCTCGACGATCGGCAGGCTGATGACCGGGGTGGTGAAGATGCGGTCCTTGTAGTTGAAGGACCAGGTCTCGTGGAGCCACTGGTTGAGCGAGTGCACGACCACGTGGATGAGCTCCGGGTCGTCCCGCATGCGCTCCTCGATGAGGCTGGCGAGCGTCGGGAACATCAGCGTGCGCTGGATGCCCAGTTCGTCCATGAGCTCCAGGCGCGGCGCCGGCTCGCGGAACGCGGGGATCGACTTCATCGGCTCGCCGAAGATCTCGCGCTTGCTCTTGCCCTCGGGGTTGCCGTGCCGGAAGTACTCCTCCTGCGCCCCGGGCCGGGCGACCACGCTGAACGTGGGGTTGGGGATGTACTCGCTGATCTGGCCGCGGATGGCGATCTTGGTGCGGCCGTTGATGTTCACATACTGGACGGCGCTCTCGTACCCCTTCGGGAGGTACCTGGTCAGCGCCTCCTCGGTCTCGTACAGGTGGTTGTCCGCGTCGAAGAGGGGATAGGGCAAGTCGCGAGACGGCATGAGAGATCCTCCTTTGCGTTTGACGAGAATAGTATTCTCACGAGTCATGTCCCGCAATGTCTCTGCGGAGAACGAACTTCTGGATCTTGCCGCTGGCGGTCCGCGGGAAGTCCTCGACCTCCCGGACCTCCTCCGGCCACTTCTGCCGCGCCAGGCCGGCCTTCTCCAGGTGCTCCCGGACCTCCCCGACCGTGGGCGCGCGCTCCCCCGGCCGCGGCCGGACGACCGCCGCCGCGTGCTCGCCGAGCCGCGCGTCCGGCGCGGACACCACGGCGACCTCCGCGACGCCCGGCATGCCGAGGAGCAGGTCCTCGATCTCGGGGGCGCTGATGTTCTCGCCGCCGCGGATGATGACGTCGGACTTGCGGTCGGTGATCGTGAGGTAGCCGTCGGCGTCGAGCTCGCCGATGTCGCCCGTCCGGTACCAGCCCTCGTCGTCGAAGACGGCCGCGGTGAGCTCCGGGTCGGTGTAGCCGAGGCACAGGTCCGGCCCGCGGCTGAGGATCTCGCCGTCGGCGTCCAGCCGGACCTCCACCCCCGGCAAGGGGTCGCCGTCGGTGAACAGCCGCTTGCCCTCCGGCGCGGTGTGCCGGGAGCCGGTGATCGACGGGTGCTCGGTGCTGCCGTAGGAGCGGAACACCGTGATGCCCAGATCCGCCAGCCGGGTCGTGACGGCCGCCGGGACCGACGACCCGCCGAGCCCCGCGTACTTCATGTTCGCCAGGTGCCCCGGCGTGAAGTCCGGGTGGTCGAGGAGGCTCGTCACGAAGTACGTCGCGCCTCCCCCGACGGTCAGCCCGTCCTCCTTCATCAGCCGCAGCGCCTCGCCCGGGTCCCACACGTCCGCGAGGTTGACCGGCGTGCCGTCCAGCACCGGGATCAGGACGGCGTTCACCATGCCGATGAAGTGGCCGACCGGCGCGGCGGTGAGCTGCCGGCCGCGGTCCGGCGGGTAGAGGTCCCCGGCGAGCTGGCGCGCCTCGCAGCCCAGCGTCCGGTGGCTGTGCACGACCCCCTTCGGGTCGCGCGTGGTGCCGGAGGTGAAGGCGATCAGCGCGGGCCCGTCCGGGTCGGTCGCGGCGACCCCCGGCAGGGGGTCCGGCAGCGGCTCGGCGGCGAGCAGGTCGTCGAAGTCGCGGCCCACCGCACCGACGACGGGCACGTTCGCGAACAGGTCGTCCTGGAACTCCATGCGCCCGAACCGCTCCGCCCCGACGAACACGCTCGGCTCGACGGAGTCGACGATGTAGCCGACCTCCTTGCGGCCGTAGAAGTGCACGATCGGGACCACGGCCGCGCCGAGGAACGCCGACGCCCAGAAGACCGCGGCGGCCTCCATCCAGTTGGGCAGCTGGAACGCGACCACGTCGCCCGGACCGACGCCCCGCGCCCGCAGCCCGCCGGCCAGCCGGCGGGCGACCAGCTCGACGTCGCGGAAGGTCCCCGACCAGGGCCGGACGGCCGAGTGGATGCGGAACTCGGTGTCCGGCGCGGCCGCCAGGCCCCGCGCCAGCAGCTCGCCGAGCGTGTCGCGGGTCCACCAGCCCTCGGCCTCGTAGCGCTCGGCGAGGGCCGCGGGGACCGTGCGCACCGGAATCGAGCGCGCGGGGTTCTTGCGCTGGGAAGGGTCGCGCGGGACGTTCTCAAGCATGGCACCAGCTCCCGATCTCGGTCCGAGAATTGCACTCTCCCAGATTGAGAAGATAGATTCCATACATGGCACGAGACCATGGCTTCCATCCGGTCCGGATCACGCGGGTCGTCGAGGAGACGGCCGACGCGCGCACCTTCGTGCTCGACGCCCCCTGGCCGTACCGTGCCGGGCAGTTCGTGACGTTCCGCGCGTGCGGCGCGCTGCGCAGCTACTCGATGTCGAGCTCCCCCGACGCCGACGGCGAGCTGATGACGACGGTCAAGCGGGTCCCGGGCGGGCTCGTGTCCAACTGGATGCTCGACAACCTGGCGGCGGGCGACGTCGTCGAGGTGACGCGCCCGGCCGGGGTCTTCTGCCTCCGGGACACCTCCGCCCCGCTCGTGGCGTTCTGCGGCGGCAGCGGCGTGACGCCGATCCTGTCCCTCGTCAAGAGCGCGCTCGCGACGACGCGGCGGCGGGTCCGCGTGCTCCTCGCCAACCGGGACGCCGACGCGATCATCTTCCGGTCCGTGCTGGCCGAACTGGGCGAGCGGCACCCCGACCGCCTCGAGGTCCACCACCATCTGGACGTTCTCAGCGACTTCGTCACCGAGACCCAGATCCGCAACTTCGTGAACGCCGACACGCACGCCGACTTCTACATCTGCGGGCCCGCGCCGTTCATGGACCTGACCGAGCGCGCGCTTCGCGAGCACGGCGCGGGCGCCGACCAGATCTTCGTCGAGCGCTTCGGCTCGGCGGACGCCTCGCCCGCCGAGCAGGCCGAACAGCACGAGCAGGCCGAACACGACGAGCAGGCCGAACAGGGCCGGGCGGCGGACGACGGCGCGTCCGGCGATGCCGCGGCGGACGGGCCGCGCGAGGACGGGACGGTCACGATCGTCCTCAAGGGCAAGAAGCACGCCGTCCCGCAGCACCCCGGCGAGACGCTGCTGCAGAGCGCGCGGCGCGCGGGCCTCGCCCCACCGTTCTCCTGCGAGGCCGGCAACTGCGCCACCTGCATCGCCCAGATCACCGCCGGCGAGGCGAAGATGCGGGTGAACAACGCCCTGGACGACGACGAGGTGGCCGAGGGGCTGATCCTCACCTGCCAGGGCGAGCCCGTGTCCGCCGACATCACCGTCGTCTACGAGGACTGAGCCCGTTCCGGGCGGCTGGAGCGTTCGCATGGTTCGCATGGCAGGCGTCGAGCCGGACGGGGCCGCCGACGCGGCGCCGCGCACCGGGCGGGTTGACCGGGTGGCCCTCCGGGCTACCTTCGAACAGGACTGGCGCGCGTTCGCGCGGCTCCGGGTGGCCCACGAGCACCGGCAGGCGGTGGAAAGGGAGGAACGCCGTGGCAAGTAACGACAGCGGGGGCGGCCTGCAGATCCAGGCGAGTTCGATCGGCCCCGTCGTGCGTCCCGACGGGAACGCCGACAAGGTGGTCCTCTACCTGCGCGGAGACCGGCCGGCCCCGTCGGCGTCCACCGTGCTGGAACCGTACGGGCGCCTCGCGCGGCAGGCGAACGCGATGGTGATGTTCCCGCGCTACCGCGCCGAGTTCCCCGCGGCGCTCGACGACGTCCACGCGGCGTACGAGCGGGCCCGGGAGTCGGGGCCGGTGGTGCTGGCCGGGGACCGGCTCGGCGGCGGGCTCGCAGCGGCTCTGCTGGTCCGCCTGCGCGACACGGGGGCCGCCCAGCCCTCCTGCGCGGTGCTGGTCTCGGCGCTGCTCGACCTCACGCTGGAGGCGCCGAGCCTGCAGCTCAACGCGGCCGCCGACCCGACGTTCGACCTCGGCGTCCTGCGGCGGCGGGTGGCGCGGCACGCCGGGAGCACGCCCCGCACCGACCCGCTGCTGAGCCCCCTGCACGCCAACCTGCACGGCTTCCCGCCGCTGCGGCTGCTCACGGCCGGGACCGACCCGCTGCTGGACGACTCGCTGTCGTTCACCGCCCGCGCGGCCCGCTCCGGCGTCACGGTCGACCTGCGGGTGCTGCAGGACGCCGCGGACCTGCGGACCGCGTTCGTCCCGGCCATGGCCGACTTCATGGAAGTGTGGAGTCCTCCGGCCGCGTCCCGAGCAGGCGCGCGGGAGCGTGGTTGGCCCACCCCGAATCCGGCCAGTTGAACCAGCCCGCCGACGCGGACGTCCCGCCGTCGGGGTGCAGCGTGGCTCCGGTGACGTAGGACGACAGGCCCGACGCCAGGAACACCACGCACCCCGACACGTCCGTGACCTCGCCCGCCCGTCCCATGGGGATGGCGACGCGCAGGCCCGCCTCGGTCGACAGCGCGCCGTCCCCATGGACGAACCGGGACATGTTCGGCGTCGGCGTGTAGTCGGGGGCGACGTTGTTGACGCGGATCCCGTCGGGGGCCAGTTCGACGGCGAGCGTCCGCGCGAACTGCTCGACGGCCGCCTTCGCCGCCCCGTAGACCGCGAAGCCGGGCGCCGCCCGGTGCGCCTCGATCGTCGTCATGTTGACGATGCTGCCGCCGCGCCCGCCCGCCCGCATCCGCGGGATCGCGAGCGAGCAGGCGTCCAGGACGTGCACCAGGTTGGCGCGCAGCAGCGCGTTCCAGCCCTTGGCGTTCGTGTCGGTGAACGGCGCCCGGAACGTTCCCCCGGCGACGTTGACGAGCGTGTCGAGCCGTCCCCAGCGCTCGTCCACGGCCGCGAACAGGGCCTCCAGCGCGTCGTGCTCGCGGGCGTCGCCGTGCTGCACGATCGCGTCGTGCCCCCGCTCGGCGAGCGTCCCGCGCAGCCGCTCCGCCGCCTCCCCGTCGCTGTCGAGCACGGCGGGACGGACGCCGTTGGCGGCGAGGTCGGCCACGACCGCCGCACCGAGCCCGCCCGCCCCGCCGGTCACCACGGCGACCGTGCCGTCCAGCCCGGCGCGTTCCTCGAACCATCCCATGGTCACCGCCCCCTCATCGCGCCAGATAGGTCGCGCCGAACGCTTCCAGCCAGTCGAGCGTGGCGCGGGGCGTGCTCGTCCGGCTCGACACCAGCAGCCACGTGACGCCCGCCTTCTCGATCTCGGCGAACGCCTCCCGGTGCCGGTCCGCGTCGGCGGCCGGCGTGCCGATGCCCTCGCCCTGGTAGGAGTGCAGGACGTCGATGGGCTCGTCGCGTCCCGCCGCGGCGGCCGCGGCCCGCAGCTCGGTGACGGCCTCGGCCAGCTCGCCGAGCGTGCCGAGCGCGGGCGTGCGCGCGGTGGCGCTGAGCTGCGCGCCGCCCGACATCGGCATCCAGCCCTGCGCGCGCGCCGCGACGCGGCGGCGGGTCAGCTTCGAGTTGCCGCCGATCCAGACCGGGATCGGATCCTGGACGGGACGCGGGCGCGCGATCACCTCACGCGCGCTGAAGTGCCTGCCCTCGTAAGAGAACGGCTCCCCGCTCCAGTGCTTGGGCAGCACATCGAGGGTCTCGTCGAACAGGGCGTTGCGCTCGTCCATGTCGACGCCGAGCGCGTGGAACTCGCTCTTCTGGTAGCCGGTGCCGAGCCCGAGGGTCAGCCGTCCGTCCGACAGCTTGTCGAGCGTGGCCGCCGCCTTGGCGAGCAGGAACGGGTTGCGGTAGGGGGCGACCGCCAGGTGGGTGAGCAGGCGGAGCCGGACGGTCGCCGCGGCGACGTGCCCGAGCGCGACGAACGGGTCGAGCGTCTGGTGCCCGCCCGAGTGCAGCCACCGGGCCCCCGGCACGGGGTGCTCGCTCAGCGAGAACCCGTCGAACCCGGCCTTCTCGGCCGCGGCGGCCACCTTGTGGAGCGGTCCGGCGTCCAGGACGTCGCCGTCCGGCCCGCTCGTCTCCGGATAGTGAAAGACAAAGCGCATGTTCTGCTTCCTCACGCGGCCGCCGGCGCGGTCCGCTCGCCCCGCCTCCGGGAGGGAGGGGCGCGCGACCGGCCGGCGGACGGGGTGGTTCCGACGGGGCGGTTCCGATGGGAGGGGCGGTCAGGCCTTGGCGGCCGCCACGGCGGCGCGGGCCCGGCTGCGGAAGCCCTCCAGCTTCTCGGACGGGTCGATGACCCGGTGGCTGCGCGACTGGATCGACACGTCGTGCCCTTCGGCGGCGGCGCGCAGCGCGCCGACCGTCGCCCGCTCCTTGGGGACGTGCTTGAAGGGGTCGAAGGAGTACCAGCGCATGGCGTTCTCGTGCGTCATCTTGTTGATGTCGCCGTCGGGCACCGCGCAGTCGGTGAGGACCTTGTGGAGCTCCTCGGGCGCATCGGGCCACATCGAGTCGCTGTGCGGGTAGTCGGCCTCCCAGCAGATGTTGTCGATGCCGATGTCGTGCCGCAGCCGCACCCCGAGCGGGTCGCTGATGAAGCAGGTCAGGAAGTGCTCGCGGAACACCTCGCTCGGCAGCTTCCCGCCGAAGTCCTGCAGCGTCCAGGTCGCGTGCATCTCGAACGTCCGGTCGACCCGCTCCATGAAGTACGGGATCCAGCCGGTCCCGCCCTCCGACAGCGCGATCCGGATGTCCGGGAACTCCTTGATCACCCGCGACCACAGCAGGTCGGCGGCGGCCTGCACGATGTTCATCGGCTGCAGGGTGATCATGACGTCCGGCGGCGAGTCGACCGCCGGGATGGACAGCCGCCCGGACGAGCCGATGTGCACGTTCAGGATCGTCCCGGTGTCCACCAGCGCGCGCCACAGCGGGTCCCAGTGGTCGCTGTGGAAGCTCGGGTAGCCCATCGCCGCCGGGTTCTCGCTGAACGTCAGCGAGTGGCAGCCCTTCTTCGCGACGCGCCGCACCTCGGCCGCGCACGCCTCCGGGTCCCAGATGACCGGCAGCGCCATCGGGATGAACCGCCCCGGGTGCTTGCCGCACCACTCGTCGATGTGCCAGTCGTTGTACGCGCGGACGAGCGACAGCGAGAAGTCGGCGTCCTCGGTGGCGAACAGGCGGGCCGCGAACCCCGGGAACGACGGGAAGTTCATCGACGCCAGGATGCCGCCCGCGTTCATGTCCTTGACTCGCTCATCCACGTCGTAGCAGCCGGGCCGGATCTCGTCCAGCCCCTGCGGCTCCAGCCCGTACTCCTCCTTCGGGCGGCCCGCCACCGCGTTCAGCGCCGCGTTCGGGATCACCGTCTCGCGGAACTTCCACACGTCCGTGCCGTCCTCCTGGTGGACGAGCTGCGGCGCGTCCTTCTTGTACTTCTCCGGGAGGTGGTTCACGAACATGTCGGGCGGTTCGATGATGTGGTCGTCGACACTGATCAGGATCATGTCGTCTTTGCGCACGGGAGTACTCCGTTCAGTCGTTGTCTTCTCGGGTCCGCCGGACCGTCTCCGGTCCGCCCGGCCCCGCCTCGCCCGGCCCCGCCTCCACCGACAGGGTGAGGCGGGCGAACCAGAAGCGGAGGACATTGGCGAGCGTGTACCGCAGGTAGAGGGCACTGCCGACGATGCAGCCGCAGATCCCGGCCGTCCCCAGGGCCTGCGCGTCCCGCTGGGCCAGCGAGTCGGTGGTGCCCCGGGACAGGAAGTAGGACGCGACGCCCGCGACCAGCCCCGCCACCATGAGGACGACGCCGACCTGCAGCCACAGCCGGGCCCGCCCGGCCGAGGGGTCGGGGATCCGCATCTCGGCGAGCTGGCGGACGAACCGGTCCGCGCGGGTCTCCGCCGCGCCGGTACCGCCCGCGGGCGCGGGGGCCGTCCCCTGGCTCTTCGCGGCCGGCTCCGCCGCGCTCGCGTCCGTCGTGTCCGTCGCGTCCGTCGTGGAGGTCGTGGGTGTCTCGGTCATGTCGCACTTCCCAGGTAGAGGGCCGAGAGGTCGGCCAGAAGGTCGTCGCCGGGGGCGTCCACGCGCTGCACGCGGCCGTGCACCATCACCGCGGCCAGGTCGCAGATCTCCATCACGGTGCTGGCGAACTGCTCGACCACCAGGACGGCCACGCCGGTGCGCGCGATCTCGACGACCAGCCCGTACAGCTCGGCGACCACGAGCGGGGCGAGGCCCATGGACAGCTCGTCGATCAGCAGGACGGCCGGGTCGGTGGCCAGCCCGCGCGCCAGGGCGAGCATCTGCTGCTCGCCGCCGGACATCGTCCCCGCGGTCTGCCGCCGCCGCTCGGCCAGCTTGGGGAACCGGGTGTAGGCGATCTCCTCCACCGCGGCGCGGTCCGCGCCGGTGAAGGTCATCATCCGCAGGTTCTCCCGCACGGTCAGGTTCGGGAAGATCCCCCGCCCCTCGGGGATCAGGCACACCCCGCGCCGCGCCAGTTCGACGGGGTCGGCGCCCGCGAGGGGCCGCCCGCCGACGAGGACGTCGCCGCGGTCGGCCGGGTGCAGGCCCGCCGCGACGTTCAGGGTGGTGCTCTTCCCCGCGCCGTTCGGGCCGAGCAGGGCCACGATCTGCCCCGCCGCCACGGCGAGGTCCACGCCGTGCAGCACCGAGATTCGGCCGTAGGACGCGTGGACGCCGGACAGCTCGAGCAGGTTCGCCGTCGCGGCCGTCCCGGTGGCCGGGGCGGTCGCGGTGGTCGCGGTGGTCGGAACGGTCCCGGTCATGTCGAGGCCCCCAGGTACGCGTCCAGCACCGCGGCGTTGGCGCGGATCCGGTCGGGCGGGCCGCTGGCGATCAGCTTCCCGAGGTCGAGGACGTGCACGACGTCGCACGCGCCCATCACCAGCCGCATGTCGTGCTCGACGAGGACGACCGCGAGGCCGTCCGCCGCGAGTTCGCGCAGCAGCTCGCCGAACCGCTCGGTCTCGTGCTCGTCCTGCCCGGAGGCGGGCTCGTCCAGCAGCAGGGCCCGCGGCCGGACGGCGAGCGCCCGGCCCAGCTCGACGAGCCGGGCCCGGCCGGTGGGCACCGAGTCGGCGCGGACGTCCGCGATGTCCTCCAGGCCGAGCCGGGCGAGGATCCCGTCGGCGGGCAGCCCGTCGCGGTGGAACTCGGCGGCGACCCGCAGGTTGTCCCGCACGGACAGGTGGCCGAAGATCTCCAGCCGCTGGAAGGTGCGGCCGAGGCCGCGCCGGGCGCGGGCGGCCGGGCCGAGCCGGGTGACGTTCCGCCCGTCCAGCAGCACCCGTCCCGACTTGGGCCTGATCAGGCCGGACACCACGTTGAACAGTGTGGTCTTGCCGGCGCCGTTGGGGCCGATGAGCCCCGTGACCTGGCCGGCCTCCGCCGCGAGGTCGACCCCGGACAGGGCGACGTTGCCGCCGAAGCGGACGGTCACCGCGCTAGCTTCGAGCAAGGCCATCGAGCACCTCCTCCCGGTCCGAGGGCAGCCAGGGCCGCCGCACGCCGCGCCACTCCAGCGGGACGTCGGCGTCGGTCTTCGGCGCCCGCGGCTTCGCCAGTTCCCGCAGGACGAGCGCCGCGGCGACCGACCCGAACGTCAGCACCCAGCCGTTGACGACGTCGAGCAGCCGCAGCCCCCACAGGGCGCCCACGATCGCGGCGAGCGGGAGCCAGAAGCGGCGCAGCGGGTTCCACGACTCGCGGAAGTGCGGGACGACGCCCTCGGGGTGGCGCCCCATCCCGATGCCCGCGAGCCCGACCAGCAGCGACGACGCGTGGTGCGCCCCCGGCCACAGGACGGTGACCGCGTGCATGATCCCGGCCAGGTTCACGCCGGTGAAGAACCCCGAGCCGACCGCGGCCATCCCGCCGATGATCACCAGCAGGAAGATGGGCAGCCCGGCGACCAGGGTGAACTGCTCCGGGGTGATGGTCCGGGCCTGCATGCCGTACAGGGCGCCGCCGAGCCCGGCGATCGCCGACGACAGCGCGAACACCGCGACCTTGGTGACCAGCAGCCGCCCGCCCAGCGTGGCGCAGGCGGCCTCGCTGTCGCGCATCGCGATCAGCCGCCGCCCGAAGAAGCCGCGCCGGACCCAGACGACCAGCAGGCACAGCGCCGCGAGCACCGCCGCGGCGAACAGCATCTGGGCGCGCTGCCCGGAGAAGATCGGGGTCACTTCGGCACCGCCGCCGCTGAACAGCCAGTCCACCGGCATCGTGAAGATCCAGCCGTCGAGGATCAGCGCGAACGCGGCGGTGGCCAGCGCCAGGTAGATGCCCGACAGGCGCAGCGCGGGGATCGCGATGACGGCGCCCACCACCGCCGAGACGGCCACCACGGCGAGCAGCGCGAGGGGATTGCCGCTCGTGCCGAAGCCCGCCCAGACGACCGCGCCGATCCCCGCCAGGCCGAGCTGGGCCAGCGAGATCTGCCCGGAGAACCCGGTCAGCACGACGATGGACAGGCCGATGATCGACATCGGGAAGATCTGCCCGTAGGAGATGACGTCGGGGTCGCTGAGCGTGGTGGCGAGGATCGACGCGAACACCATCAGGCACCCGGCGAACACCAGCGTGCCCTGGAGCGTCGGGGTGGGCAGCGAGCGGGTGATCCGCACGCTCCCCCGCACCCGCGGGTTGGGGAACAGCAGCAGGACGAGGAACAGCAGCAGCGCGGGCGCGGCGATGCGCAGCCCCGGCAGGTACTCGTTCTGCGGCAGGTACCCCGTCAGGTAGCTCTCGGTGCAGCCGACCACCATGGCGCCGACGAACGCCATCGGCAGGCTCCGCAGCCGCCCGAAGATCGCGGCGGCGTACGCGCTGACGATGAGCAGGGACAGGTTGGCTGCGTCGAGGGGGATGCTGGGCGCGATGAGTATGCCGCCGAGGGCGGCCAGCATCGTGCCCAGCACCCACGCGGCCTTGGCCGCCGCGACGGGGTCGCCGCCGTTGAGCCGGGCGAGCGACGGGTCGTCCACCGTCGCCCGCATCCCGACGCCCGTCCGCGAGCCGTACAGGAACGCGTACAGCCCGATCGCGACGGCGGCGGCGACCACGAGCGTGATCAGCTGGTGCCACGTCATCGTCGCCGGCCCGATCGCGATGGCCTCCCGGTCGGCCAGGAACGGTGTGAGCGGGCGGGCGACGTTCGGGTCCCAGACCCACTGGGCGAGCGCGATCAGCCCGGTCAGCAGGGCGATCGTGACCACCAGCCGCTCGACCTCGCCCACGCCCCGCACCGGGCGCATGATGACCCGCTCGACCAGCAGGCCGAAGAGCGGGGCGAGGACGAACAGCACCAGCGCGAGCGCGATCGGGACCGGCAGGCCCCATCCCCCGGTCAGCTGCCAGTAGGCGAAGGCCGCCATCATCCCTGCCGCGCCGTGGGCGAAGTTGAAGATGCCGGTGGTCGTGTAGGTCAGGACCAGCCCGCTGCTGATGACCGCGTAGATCCCGCCGGTGCTGAGACCGACGATTCCGAAGGTGAGGAACTTGTCCATGATCGCTGCCGGCCCCTACTCGAGATCCGCCATGCTCTTGCCGACGTCCTCGAGTTTCACGGGGGCCGGGTAGTCGCCCGTGTACTTGTGCTCGACGTCGCCGCAGCGGTACGCGCCCTCGTTGGCTCCGAAGTCGGCCGGCTTCCAGCCGTCGGGCGTCGCCTGGACGGCGTTCCAGCACTTGGGCGGCGAGGCCGGGTTCGACAGGTCCAGCGGCGCCCGCAGGCCGCCCGCCGTCCACTCGGTCTCCTTCGCCGCGTTCTCGAGGACGCACGCCCGGGTCAGCTCGCCGCACGCGCGGGCCGACTTGGCGAACAGCGTCCAGGCGGAGAAGGCGCGCAGCACCGGCAGGTTCACCTCGGCGTCCGGCGCGTACTGCTCGAACATGTCGAGGACCTGCTGGGTCGCCGGGTTGTCGGAGGCCGTCTCCAGGGGGTGCATGCCGCTGAGGTCGGCGTAGGAGGGCTGGGAACCCAGAGCCGCTCCGGTCAGCTTGACGAACTGGGGACCGTAGGCGTTGTTGGTGGTGTCGACCCACTCGAGCTTGTGGCCGATGCTCGTCAGGGACTGGAGCAGCTTGGCGAGCTGGTCCCAGCTGCCGAGGAACACCAGGCCCTTGACCTTCTTGTCCTTCATGGCCTGCGCGAACGGTGTCCAGTCGGGCACACCGCGGACCGGGTACAGCCCGGTGTAGGTGACCTTGCCGCCGACACCCGCGACCGTCTCCGTGTGCTGGCCGATCATGACCTTGGTGACCGGTGAGTCACCGGCGATGATGCCGACGTCGCCCTTCGAGGACGGGTACTTCTCGTTGACCAGCCAGCTGTAGAAGCCCGCGTAGTCGTTGTAGCCGAGCGCCGCGCCGTTCGGCATCACCTGGAGGTCGGCGCCGCGCGCCTGCACCTGGCTCGACTGCGCCGGGATCTCGGGGAGCATGCACTCCAGCCGGGTCTCGACGCCCTGCCCGTCCAGCCCCGCCGAACCGGCCACGAGCGCGAAGTCGCTCTGGCACGCCTCGGTCATGCGCTGCCGGACCTCCATCATCTTGGCGTCGCGGGTGACCGGAACGATCTTTCGTCCGTTGATGCCGCCGGCCGCGTTGCACCACTCGGTGAACACCTTCGCGGCGTCCACCATCTCGGGCTTCTTGGTGAAGCCCAGGTCGGTGAAGACACCGACCTTGATCTCGGTGTCGGTGACGCCCTGGGCGCCGGACGGACCGGCCTCGCCGGGGCCGCACACGTCCTTGAGCGAGCCGAAATCGCTCTTCGGGACGGACGCGGACGCACCGCCGCCGTCCCGCGTCCCGCCCTCGTCCTCCGCCGTGGTGCCGCCTCGGTCGGCGCACCCCGCCAGCAGGACGAGAAGCAGTCCTATGATCAAGGGTCGTCTCAACGTTCCTCCTCGAAGCCGAACCCCCCGAAAATGGGTGATCAGGTGACCGCGCCCGCCGCCTTGAGGGCGAGGATGCGGTCCCAGTCCAGACCGAGTTCCATCAGGATCTCCTCGGTCTGCGCGGCGAATTCGGGAGCGGGGCCGAGCTGCGGGGCGGAGACGTCGAACTGCACCGGGTTGGCGACCAGTTCGAGCTCACCGGCCCGCACGAGGTACTCGTTGTCGCGGATCTGCGCGTCGTCGCCCACCTGCAGGGAGTCCTGCACCGGAGCCCAGGGCCCCGCGAGGGTGGCGAAACGCTCGGTCCATTCGCCTAGCGTGCGGGTGGCCAGAACCTCCCGCAGTGTCGCGACGGCCGCCGTAGTGTTCTCGGCGATCAGCTCCGCGGTGGCGTAGCGCGGATCGTCGGCCAGGTCGGGACGGTCGATGTGCCGGCACACGTCGGCCCAGAATCGGGCCGGCTGCAGCATGACGAAGGCCAGGTAGCGGCCGTCGGCGGTGCGGTACAGGCCGGATAGCGGGTTCGTGGGCGAGCCGTGCGCGCCCGTGGGGGGCGCCTCCAGCGGCTTGCCGAGATGCTGGGACAGCGCGACGCCGTGGCCCATGGCCCACAGCCCGCTGCCCAGCAGGGACACGTCCACGACGGGCGGTTCGCCCGTCCGCTCGCGGCGGAACAGCGCCGCGGCGATGCCCCCGGCGAGGTTGGTGCCGGAGATGGTGTCCCCGTAGGCGGGCGAGGGCGGCGGGATCATCCCCTCCACGCCGGGCGGGGTGATGCTGGCCGCGGTGGCGCCGCGCGCCCAGAAGGCGGTCATGTCGTACCCGCCCTTCTCGGCCTCCTGCCCGCGCGGGCCGAGGGCGCTGCCCCGGGCATAGACGATCTTCGGGTTCACCGCGCGGACGTCGTCCACGTCGATGCCGAGCTTGCGGCGGAGGGCGGGCAGGAAGCTGGTCAGGAAGACGTCCCCGCGGCGGATCAGGTCGTGCAGGACCTCCATGCCCTCGGGCGTCTTCAGGTCCAGGCCGATGCTGCGCTTGCCGCGGTTGGCGTGCTCGACGTTGGGGTTGGGGTCGCCCTCGACCTTCATCGTGCCGGTCTGCCGGAGCCCGCGCTGCGGGTCGCCGTTGACGGCGTGCTCGATCTTGACGACGTCCGCGCCCCAGTCGGCGAGCACGGCGCCCGCCGACGGGACGAACCCGTACATCGCGACCTCGACGACGCGGACCCCCTCGAGCGGCGCCATCAGCCGGTCACCATCGCGAAGGTCTTGCGCTCCAGGAACTCCTCGAGCCCGGCGACGCCCATCTCGCGGCCGATGCCGGACTGCTTGTAGCCGCCGAAGGGCGCGTCGGGGGCGAAGTAGTTGCCGCCGTTGATGCTGAACGTGCCGCTGCGGATCCGGCGCGCGAGCGCGAGGGCCCGGTCCGGGTCGGCGCTCATCACGCCGCCCGACAGACCGTAGATCGTGTCGTTGGCGATGCGGACGGCGTCGTCATCGTCGTCGTAGGGGATGACGGCGAGGACGGGACCGAAGATCTCCTCCTGCGCGATCTCGCTGGCCGGGTCGACGCCGGCGAGCAGCGTCGGTGTGTAGAAGAAGCCGGGGTCGACCCGCTCGCCGCCGGTGACGAGCTTCGCGCCCGCCTCGACCGCCCGCTTGACCATGGCGTCGACCTTGTCGCGCTGCCGCGCGCTGATGAGCGGCCCCATGTAGATGCTCGGATCGCTCGGGTCCCCGTAGGTGACCCGGCCGAGGTTCTCGGCGACCTTCTCGACGATCTCGTCGTGCTTCTCGCGCGGGACCAGGAGGCGGGTGGTGATGGCGCAGCCCTGCCCGGCGTGCGAGCAGATCATGAAGGCGGCGAACATCGCGGAGACGTCGAAGTCGGCGTCGTCCAGCAGGATCATGGCGGACTTGCCGCCGAGCTCGAGGAAGACCCGCTTGAGGTTCCCGCTCGCGGACTCCATGACCTTGCGGCCGGTGGCGGTCGACCCGGTGAAGGTGACCACGTCGACGTCGGCGTGCCCCGACAGCACCTCGCCGACCTCCACCCCGGAGGAGGAGATGACGTTGACGACGCCGGGCGGGATGTCGGTGTGCTCGGAGATCAGCTCGCCGAGGGCCAGCGTGGTCAGCGGGGTGTCCGGGGATGCCTTGAGGACGACCGTGCACCCGGCGGCCAGCGCCGGCGCGAGCTTCGCGAACCCGATCTGGTTCGGGTAGTTGTACGGGATGATCGCGGCGACGACGCCCGCGGCCTCCTTCTCGATCCACCGCCGGTGCGTCTGCCCGCGGATCTCGACGTCGGCGAGGTCCTCGGTCAGCGGGTACTCGCGCAGGAGGTCGGCGTAGTACCGGAAGATCTCGATCGGGACGTCGAGCTGGTTGGCGTGGGTGAGCTGGCGGGTCGCGCCGACCTCGGTGATGGTCAGCTCGCGCAGCTCCTCGCCGTGCTCGCGCAGCGCGGTGTGGAGCTGGTCCAGGCACCGGACGCGCAGCTCCCGGTTCGTCGCCCAGTCCGTGGTGTCGAACGCGCGCCGCGCGGCCGCGACCGCACGTTCGGCGTCGGCCGCGGTGGCGTCCGGGGCGCGATCGAACTCCTCGCCGGTCGCGGGATTGACCGAGGGGTACGTCCGTTCGGTCTCGACGAGCCGTCCGTCGATGAGCAGGTGTTTCACACCCTCGCCCCCGTCTCCTGAAGTCGCATCCTGCCTACTTGATGGCTGGAAACTACATTCTCGCCGCACGCAAATCAACCATCCGGATTCGAGAATGGGCCATCAGTGCAGACTCGGGGCGGCGCACCTGTCTCCACGGCACCACGACGGCCCCCGACCAGGACCGGGGGCTTTCCCAGTCTCCGTTGATGAGAGTAGTGTTCTCGTATTCGGAAGGGAGATTTTCATGACCGAGCCCAGGGCGCTCAGCCCGCACCTCGGCGTGCAGGTCACGCTGCCCTATGACCCGTCGTCGGAGCGGACGCCGCGCCGCGCGGCCATCGCCGGTGAGGAGGCGTTCGCGTGAGCGGTACGCGCAACGAGGCGGGCGGCGGCGCGGGTAAGGGCGCCGGGCGGACCGCCGTGGTCACCGGCGGCGGCTCCGGGATCGGCAAGGCCATCGCCGAGCGGCTGGCCGCCGACGGGTACAACGTCGCCGCGCTCGACCTGAACCCGGACGCCGCCGCCTTCGGGCAGGCGGCGGACGTGACCGACCGGGCGCAGGTCGACAAGGCGCTGGAGGTCGTCCGGGAGCATTTCGGCCCGGTGACCGTGCTGGTGAACGCCGCCGGCCTGGACGGCTTCAAGCGGTTCGCGGACCTGTCATTCGATGCCTGGCGGAAGGTCATCGACGTGAACCTCCACGGTGTCTTCCACTGCGTGCAGGCCGTCCTGCCCGACATGACGGAGGCCGGCTGGGGACGGATCGTCAACATCTCGTCGTCCAGCGCCCAGTCCGGACAGCAGTACATGGCGCACTACGTCTCGTCGAAGTCCGCCGTGAACGGCCTCACCAAGGCCCTGGCGCTGGAACTGGGACCCGCCGGGATCACGGTCAACGCCGTACCGCCCGGCTTCATCGACACCCCGATGCTGCGCAAGGCCGAGGGCCGCGGGCTGCTCGGCGGGACGGTCGAGGACCACATCGAGCGCACGCCCGTCCGGCGGATCGGGCGCCCGGAGGACATCGCCGCGACCTGCGCGTTCCTCGTCTCCGAGGAGGCCGGGTACATCACCGGCCAGATCGTGGGCGTGAACGGGGGGCGGAACACGTGACCCGCCTGGGACCGCTCCCCCGCGACGAATGGGACGCCGAGACCATCGCCGCCTTCTCCCCGCGGGAGAACCGGCTCCCCCCGCCCAACAACGCGATCGACCTGCTCGCCCGGCATCCCGCGCTGGCGAAGTCGTTCATGCGGTACAACGCCTACACCCTCAACCGCTCCACGCTGCCGGTGGCCGTGCGCGAACTGGCCGTCCTGCGGGTCGCGTGGCGGCGCCGCTCCCGCTACGAGTGGGCGCAGCACGTGGAGATGGCCCGGGAAGTGGGCATCACCGACGCGGAGATCGAGGAGGTGCGCACCGGCGCGCCCACCCTGCTCAACCGGGTGGTGGACGAGCTGATCGACCGGTCCGACCTCACCGACGAGACCTACCGGAAGATCGCGGCGGAGCTCGGCGACGACCGGCGGCTGATGGACCTGGTGTTCACCATCGGCACCTACACGCTGCTCGCCATGGCCTTCAACACCTTCCGGCTGCCGCTCGATGACGGCGTCTCCGACGAGGGCTTCGACGACGCCTTCGGCGCGGAGACCTGACCGGTTCCGGACGGCACGGCGGAAGACGCGGTGGCGGCCGTCCCCGCGAGGGGCGGCCGCCACCGCGTCGCCGTCACCGGCTCCGGGCCCCGCGCCGGGGCCCGGAGCGCCGTCACTTCGACTTGAGCTTGTCCTTCATGCCGTCCAGCTTCATCAGGACGGGGTAGCCGTCGACGCTGAGCGCGTTGCCGTGCCCGGTCTCGTGGATGTCGAACACCGACTGGATCGCGGCGTAGAAGCCCTGCACGTCGAGGGTCTGGTTGACGGCGCGCTTGGCCTGCCGCAGCGCGAACGGGTGCATCTGCGCGATCTGCCCGGCCAGCTCCATCGCCGAGGACTCCAGGTCGTCCAGTGCCACGACCTTGTTCACCATGCCGACCTTCTCGGCCTCCTCGGCGGTGATGCCGCGGCCGGTGAACAGGATCTCCTTGGCCTTGCGCGGGCCGAGCTCCCAGGTGTGGCCGTGGTACTCCACGCCGCCGATGCCCATGTGCACGACGGGGTCGGAGAACTCGGCGTTCTCCGCGGCCACGATCAGGTCGCACGGCCAGCACAGCATCAGCCCGCCCGCGATGCACTTGCCCTGCACCGCCGCGATCGACGGCTTGGGCACGTTGCGCCACCGCAGCGTGTACTCCAGGTACCGCCGCGACTCCACCGAGTAGATCCACTCCAGCGTGAGCTTCTCCGGGGCCCACTCGCGGTCCTTCAGGTCGTGCCCGGCGGAGAAGTGCTTGCCGTTCCCCTTGAGCACGATGACGCGGACGTCGTCGTCGGCCGCGGCGCGCGACCAGGCGGCGTCCAGCTCGTCCAGCAGCGCCCCGGTCTGGGCGTTGGCGGCCTCCGGCCGGTTCAGCGTGATGACCGCGACCTTGTCCGCGACCTCGTAGAGAATCTGGTCGTTCATCGCGTCTCCTTTACAGGGCTCATCGGGGCGGGGCTAGCGGGGCAGGCCGAGGACGCGCTCGGCGATGATGTTGCGCTGGATCTCCGACGTGCCGCCGGCGATCGTCCCGGCGAAGCTGCGGGCGTACCGCTCGAACCAGCTCGACGAGAACGCCTCGGCGTTCATGTGGTTGGGCGGCGAGGTCCGCTCCGGGTGGACGAGCCCGTCCGCGCCGCGCTCCTCCAGCGCGTGCAGGGACGCGGACTGGACGGCCTCGGAACCGAGGAGCTTGAGCACCGACAGCTCCGCCGGATCGACCTGCTCTCCCAGGGCGCGGTAGCCGAGCAGCCGCAGCGCCTGCAGGTCCATCTGCAGCGTGGCGTACCACTCCTGGTCGCTGGGCGCGTCCCGGACCAGGTCCTCGAGCCGCTCGGCGAAGCTCAGCCACAGCAGCGTCCGCTCGTGGCCGAGGGAGCCGTGGGCGACGCTCCAGCCCTTGTTCGGCTCACCGATCAGGTTCTCCTTCGGGACCCGCGCGTCGGTGAAGAAGACCTCGTTGAAGTCCAGGTCGCCGGGGTCGGCGATGGAGCCGAACGGCCGCCGCACCACGCCCGGGGTCTCGGTCGGGACGAGCAGGACGCTGATGCCCTTGTGCTTGGGGGCGTCGGGGTCGGTGCGGACGAACGTCAGCAGGACGTCGGCGTCGTGCGCGCCCGACGTCCACACCTTCTGTCCGTTGAGGACGAACTCGTCCCCGTCGAGGACCGCCCGCGTCCGCAGGCCGGCGAGGTCGGACCCGGCGCCCGGCTCGCTCATCCCGAGCGCGGCGGTGATCTCGGCCCGCAGGATCGGGACGGCCCACCGCCGCTTCTGCTCGTCGGTCCCGAACGTGAGGATCGACGCGGCGATGATGCCGAGCCCCTGGGGGTTGAAGCTGTGGTAGATCCGCCGCCGGGACAGCTCCTCCAGGTGCGCGAGCTGCTGCGGCAGCGTCGCGTCGCGGCCGCCGAACTCGGGCGGGTTGCCCGGCAGCAGCCAGCCCGCGTCGAACAGCGTGCGCTGCCACCGCCGCGCCCACTCCGGGACGTCCGCGCTCGACGTGGACCGCGGCACCGCCTCGGCCTCGCCCGGCAGGTGCGCGTCGAGGAACGCGGAGAACTCGGCGCGGAACGCCTCGACCTCGGGGTCGGAGCCCAGCCTCATCGCAGCAACGCCTTCCTGTGCTCGGCCGCCGTCCCCAGCAGCAGGTCGCAGGCCTTGGCCCGCTTGAGGTGGACCTGCAGTTCGTTCTCCCAGGTGAACCCCATGGCCCCGTACAGCTGGAGGCCGTTCTCGAACACCACCCGCTGGCACTCGCCGGCGGCGGCCTTGGCCATGGCCGCCGCACGGCCGCGGCGCGGGTCGTCCTCGGCGATCGTGAGGGCGGAGAAGTAGGCCAGTGCGCGGGCGCGCTCGATGGCGACGTGCATGTCCGCCGCCCGGTGCTTGACCGCCTGGAACGAGCCGATGGGCACCCCGAACTGCTCCCGCTCCTTCACGTGCGCGACGACCATGTCCAGGATGCGGCGGCAGGCGCCGACCGCGGTGATCGCCAGGCCCGTCAGCGCGAGGTCGGGGACCCCGGCGACCAGGCCCGGCCCGTCCGGCCGCGCCGTCACGTGGGCCAGGTGCAGGGTCGGGTCGAAGGTGTCGGCCCGCTCGGCCGTCACGTCGGCGCCGTCCACCACCACCACGCCGTCCGCCGTCACCAGCGCGATCTCGTCCGCCCTGTCGGCGTCCAGGACGAACCGGCCTGTCCCGTCGCACACCGCCGTCCCCGCGCCGCGCGGCGGCCGTCCCGCGAGCGGGAGGAACCAGGTCGCGGTGGCCAGGAACGGCGTCGGGTCGGCGACGTACCCGAGTTCCTCCAGCACGATCGCCAGCTCCACCGGCGGGGCGTCCAGCCAGCCCAGCTCCCGGTACGCCGCCCACAGCTCGTCCTCGGGGCGCGACCGCGACTTGGCGACCGTCTCGCGGACCATCTGCTGGAGCAGCCGCTGGTCCTCATCGAACTCGAACTCCATGCGCGTGAGAATAACATTCTCATCTGTCGTAAGTAAGAGTCTCCTTTTGCGCCTTACACGAGTATCATCAGCGAAATGTCCGAGGTCGTGGAAGAACCCGCCTGGCGCCGACGCGCGGTCGAGCGCTCCACCCGTGCCGCCAAGCTCCGCGCCGAGCAGCGCGTGGAGCGCTTCCTCGACGCGGCACAGGAGCTGATGGCCGAGAAGGAGACGACCGACTTCACGGTCCAGGAGGTCGTCGACCGCTCCAAGCAGTCGCTGCGCAGCTTCTACCAGCACTTCGACGGCAAGCACGAGCTGCTGCTCGCCCTGTTCGAGGACGCCCTCGTCGAGGGGGCGGCGGAGATCAGGCAGGCCGCCGCGGAGCACCGGGAGCCGCTGCCGCGGCTGCGGGCCGCCGTCGAGACCCTCTACGCGCAGTGCTCCCCGCCCCCGGGCCCCCGCGGCCCCCTGTTCAGCGACTTCGGCCTCCAACTGCTCGCCAGGCATCCGCCCCAGGTGGCGGCGGCGCACCGGCCGCTGCTGGACATCTTCACCGAGCTCGTCGAGGAGGGCGTCCGGGCGGGCGCCGTACGCCCGTGCCGGGCGCGCCGCCAGGCGGCCATGATGATGCAGACGGTCATCTTCGTGGCGCAGAACAACGCGCCCGCGGGCGGCCACGGCGTGCCGATGACCGCCGCGGAGGTCTGGCGGTTCTGCCTGCACGGCGTCTCCGGCGCCGCGGAGTAGCCGGGCCCGCCCGCGGCGGGCCCGGCTACTCGGCGAGCACGGCCGCTCCCCGGCCCTCAGGCCGCCTGCTCCTCGGGCTGCGCGGCGGGCTCGCGCTCCGGCCGCCAGAACGCGCCGAGCAGGCCGGCCGTCCCGAGCACCCCGATCCCGAGCGCGATGCCGCCGCCCGCCCAGCCGGCGATCTCGATGTCCGCGGCGGCGTCCAACGACACCGAACCCGGACCGAGCGCGCCCAGCGCGACGCACATCACCGCCAGGACGAGGACGTACTCGTAGCCGTCCTTGAACACGAAGAACCCGTTCGTCCGGTGGGCGAGGATGCCCGCGACCAGCATCACCGACACGATCGCCGCGCAGGCCAGCGGCGTCAGCAGCCCCACCACGAGCAGCGCGCCCGCGCCGATCTCGGTGAGCACGCTCAGCCACGCCTGCAGCTTCCCGTGGCGCAGCCCGAGGCCGCTGAACCAGCCCGCGGTGCCCTCGATTCGGCCGCCGCCCCGCCAGTGGTTGTAACCGTGGAGGATCATCGTGACTCCCACGACCAGCCGTACGGCCAGCAGGGCCACGGCCTCGGCTTCCGGCATTTTCGATCTCCCGTCAGGTGGTCCCGTCCGGAGCGCCTCCGGACGTCTCGTCGGCCGCCGCCGCGCACTCCTCGGCGAACGCCAGCGCCTTCCAGTGGTAGGCCGCGGCGGCGAAGCCGAGGCTCAGATTGTGGCCGCCGCCCGCCTGCTCGTCGACGGCGACCCGGGGCGCGGCCGTGAACAGCGCCGCGACCTCCTCCAGCGCCGCCCGTCCCGGCCGCCACACGGTCTCGTGCTCGGCGAGGGTGTACCGGACGGGGACGCGCACCCGGGCGGCCAGTTCCGGCAGGTCCGAGTTCCAGCCCGCCACGACGCCGCCCTCGTAGGCGGGCGCCGCGGAGCGCAGGGCCGGATGCCCGATCGTCCCGTCCGGGTAGAGGTGCTCCGGCCCCCAGATGAGGTGGCGGATGCTGCCCGCCGGGGGAAGCCGGTCCCGGTTCCCGTCGCCGGGGCCGAGGAGCGCGGCCGCGCGGTCGTGGTGCCGCCTGCCGGTGCCGGACATCTCCAGCCCCAGCAGCCCGTCCCCGTTCCCGCGGGCGGCCATCCGGACGGCCAGCTCCGAGCCGACCGAGTGCGCCAGCACGAACAGGCCCGCACCGCGCGGGGCCGGGCCCAGCAGGGCGTGCACGGCACCGTAGGCGAGGTCGACCCGCCGCTCGGCGCGGGCGACCCGCTCCGCGTGCGGGGCGGACGCGCCGTAGCCCGGCCGGGCGAGCGCGACGACGGTGAAGCCGAGGGCCGCGCCCGTCCGCAGCAGCGACAGCCGGGGGTGCCCGGGGGCGTCGAAGTAGGCGGGGCTCACCGCCCCGCCGTGCAGCGCGAGGACGACCGCGCGCGGCCGCGGGACCGCCGCGACGAGCGCCGACATCGGGACGCCGTCCACCTCGACCATGCGGGGGACGACCGGGTCGGCGGCGCCCCGGTTCGCGGCCCCGTGCTCGCGGTCGCGCGCGTGCTCGTGCGGATGCGCGCCCGTGTCACGTTCGCCGATCGTCATGCGTCCGTCCTGAGGAGCATCGCCCCGCCGGGGGTGAGGCCGCCGCTGCTCACCACGGCCACCCGGGCCCCCGGCACCTGGCGTTCCCCGCCCTCCCCGCGCAGCTGCACGACCGCCTCGTGGACGAGGCCCATGCCGTGGGTCCGTCCGTGCGACAGCTGGCCGCCGTGCGTGTTCAGGGGCAGGACCCCGTCCCGGGCGATGTTCTTGCCGCCGTCCAGGAAGTCCTTGGCCTCGCCGATGCCGCAGAACCCGAGCGCCTCGATCCAGGAGAGGCAGTTGAGGGTGAACCCGTCGTAGAGCTGCGCGACGTCCACGTCGGACGGCCGCAGCGACGTGCGCGTCCACAGGTGGGCGGCGGGGCCGAGCACCTGCGGCTCGTGGGTCAGCGTGCTCTGGTCCCAGTCGATCCGCTCGGTGATCTGCGTCCCGACGGCCTCCACCAGGACGGGCGGCTTCGGCAGGTCCCGCGCGGCGTCCACCGCCGACACGATCACCGCGACGGCGCCGTCGCACGGCACGTCGCAGTCGTAGAGGCCGAACGGCTCGGTGATCGGCCGCGCCTCCAGGTAGTCGTCCATCGTCATCGGGGAACGGTAGATCGCCGTCGGGTTGACGGCGGCGTTCGCCCGCTGGTTCAGCGCGATCCAGCCGAGCGTCTCGCGCGTGGTGCCGTAGCGGTGGAAGTGCCGCTGGGCGTTCTGCGCGAGGGTGTGCGCCGCCGACGTCGAGCCGAACGGCATCCGCCAGGCAGCCGCCCCCTCGACGCGCCCGCCGCCGCCCGCGCCGGCGCCGCCGCGCCGCATCAGCTCCCCGTGCGTGGTCTCCCACAGCGTCCGGAAGCAGAGCACGTGCCGGGCGAGCCCGCCCGCCACCGCGAGCATCGCCGCGATCAGCGAACCGCCCGGCCCGAACGTCTCGGCACCGCCGTTGTACCAGGTCGGCCGGAGGCCCAGCGCGGACTCGAGCGCGGTCACGCCGCCCTCGCCGAACCCGCCGAACGGGCCCGCACCGGGGTAGGTGGCCAGGCCGTCGATGTCGTCCAGCGTCAGGCCGGCGTCGGCGACGGCGCGCTCGCACGCCTGAACGGTGAGGGACAGCGGGTCCACCATCAGCCGGCGGCCGAGCTCGGAGGCCCCGATGCCGGTGAGGGCCGCCCGGTCCTCGAACTTGTCGGTGCTCGGCATCGGCCGGACGAGGCTCGCCATCCGCTCGGGTGCGACCTCGTCCGCGGGGAGTTCGGCGGGCGGGCCCTGTTCGGCGGCGGGCCGGAACAGCGGGAGCCACACGTCCTCGCACTGCTCGAAGACGACCTCCATCCGCATGCCGAGCGCCAGCTCGTCCGGGTCGCACTCGACGGCGTTCGTCGTGAGCCGCACGCGGGCGTCGTCCTCGAGGGCGACCTGGGCCACGACGTACGGCGCCGGAAGCCCCGGCAGGCTGAACCGGTGGTTGAGGGTGAACCCGATGAGGGTCGCGAAACCGGAGACCTCCCGCACGCCCATCTCCGTGCCCCGGCAGTACCGGCACACCGGCTGCGGCGGGTGGACCAGGGCCGCGCACGCCTCGCAGCGCTGCACGCGCAGCCGCCCGTCGGCCCCGGACGTCCAGAAGAACTCGTTCTCCGGGGTGAGCCGGGGCAGCGGGCGTCCCGGCCCGCCGCCCGTCCCGCCGCCGGTCGCGCTGCCGCTCACCGTGCCTCCTCACTCCATGGCGCCATGGCCTTCAAGTACATTGAATTATCGTTCATTTTCTTGGATCATCGTTGATCCTACTGATGGGAGGCTCATCTGTGAACAGCGAGGTGCGCGAGCCGTGAGGTCACTGCGAAGCGTCGTCGTGGCGGGCGGGGGTGCGGCCGGCGTCGCCGCCGCCGAGACGCTGCGCCGCGAGGGCCACGAGGGCTCCCTCGTCCTGCTCTGCGACGAACCGGCCCTGCCCTACGACCGCCCCCCGCTGTCGAAGCAGGTGCTGACCGGCGCCTGGGAACCCGGCCGGACCGAGCTGCGCGACGAGGACCACTACGCCGGACTGGACGTCCGCCTGGTCCGCGGGCGGGCGACCGGCCTCGACGCCGGGCGCGGGCTCGTCCGGGTCGAGGGCGCGTCGGACCTCCCGTTCGACGGGCTGGTGATCGCCACCGGCCTGCGCCCGCGCCGCCTGCCGCAGGGGCGGGGCCTCGCCGGCGTGCACGTCCTGCGGGAGCTTCCGGAGGCGCTGGAGCTGCGGGCCGCCCTGGCGGCGGCGCGGCGCGCGGTCGTGGTCGGCGCGGGGTTCCTCGGCCTGGAGGTGGCGGCCTCGGCCCGCGCCATGGGACTGGAGGTGACCGTCGCCGACCCGCTGCCGGTGCCGATGATGCGGCAGGTGGGCCCGCGCGTGGGCGCCGCCGTCGCCGACCTCCACCGCGCCCGCGGCGTCGACCTGCGGATGGGCGCGGGCGTCAAGGAGATGGCGGGCGAGGACGGCCGGGTCACGGCCGTGACGCTGTCGGACGGGACGACCGTGCCCGCCGACGTGGTGCTCGTCGCCGTCGGGGCGGCCCCGGCGGTGGAGTGGCTGCGCGGGTCCGGGCTGCCGCTCGGGGACGGCCTCGAGTGCGACGAGCACTGCCGTGCGGCGCCGGGGATCTACGGCGCGGGCGACGTCGCCTCCTGGATCAACCCCCGGTACGGGCGCAGGATGCGGCTGGAGCACCGGATGAACGCCACCGACCAGGGCACCGCGGCCGCGCTGAACCTGCTGCAGGGCGACGTCAAGCCGTTCGCCCCGCTCCCCTACTTCTGGAGCGACCAGTACGACGTGAAGATCCAGGCTCACGGGGTCTTCCCGGAGGAGAGCGACGTGACGATCGAGGAGGGATCGGTCGAGGACGGCCGGTTCGTCGCGCTGTACCGGTCCGGCGGCGAGCTCACGGGCGTCCTCGGCTGGAACCTGCCGGCGCGCGTCATGCCCTACCGGAAGCGGCTCCTGGAGCAGTGGCGGCCCCGGTAGGGCGGGTCCGGTAGGGCGGGTCCGGTAGGCCGGGTCCGGGCGGGCCCCGGCAGGAGGGCCCGCCCGGACGGCGCGGCTTCGGGCCGGTGCGGTCGCCGCGCCGACGACCGCACCGGCCCATGCCCGTTCCCGGCGGGCATGCCGGGAACGAGACGTCCTCAGGTGATCTTGGCCTGGGCCTTCCGGACCGTCACCGGCTCGGCGAGCCGCTGCTCGTCGCAGATCCGCTGCATCGCCTCGATGGTCTCGTCCAGACCGGCCCCCAGCCGCTCGCCGGGGGTGAAGTTCGCCGGGAGGTGGCGCATGCCGTTGATGACCCCGATGGTGTCGTAGTGCACCGTGGCCTCGGGGTCGCACCGGTAGTCGGGCATCCGGTCGAGCACCTGCAGCAGCATCCGCTTGAACACCGTGCGCGCGACGTTCGAGCCGATGCACCGGTGGATGCCGATCCCGAAGCTGCTGTGCCGGTTGTTCTTGCGGGCGAGGTCGATCGAGTTCGGCTCCGGGAACACCCCGGCGTCCCGGTTGGCCATGGCCCACGACAGCCAGAGCCGGTCACCCTCCTTGAACTGCGTCCCGGCCATCTCGCAGTCCTGCGAGATGGTGCGCCCGTCGCCCGGCGCGGGGGCGTAGAAGCGCAGGAACTCCTCGGTCGCCGAGTTCAGCAGGGTGTCGCGCTCGCGGCTCAGCCGCTCGCGCTCCTCCGGGTTCTCCGAGAGCCACTCGAGCGCGTGCGCGGTGAGGGCCGTGGTGGTGTCGAACCCGCCGCCGATGATCAGCCCGAGCGCCCCGACCTGGTCCATGAAGGGCGGGTCCTCGCCGTCGATCTTGATCCGCGCGATCTCGTCGATCAGCCCCGGCCGCGGGTTCTGCTGGATCTCGAAGAACTGGCCGACGAGGTGGCGGCCCATCTCCTTGTGCATCTCGGCCACCCGCTCCGCCTCGGGCGTGTTCGGCCGGGTGTACACGGCGGCGTGCACGGGCTCGTTGTAGACGACCCAGTCCTTCAGCGGGATGCCCATCATGCCCAGCGTGAGGACCGCCGGGACGACGTTGGCCAAATCGTCGACGAAATCGATGCGGCCGCTCTCGATCTTCTCGTCGAGGCAGGCGCGCACCAGCTCGTCGATCACCGGGATCCACCGGTTGATCGCCGCCGGGGACAGGTAGGGGTTCAGCGCCTGCCGGTAGTACCGCTGCGCCGGCGGGTCCATCTCCAGGAAGCCGCCGGTGCTGCCCTTGCCCCGTTCGGGCGTGGGGATGGAGATGCCCTGGTAGCCGCGCCTCTCCCCGTTGACGTCATGGTCGTTCGACACCTTGTCGGCCGACCGCGCGAGCTCGAACACCTCGCTGTTGCCCGCCGCGACCCAGTGGCCGCCGTAGGTCTCCGACCACGCGATGGGGCACTTCTCGTGCATCTCCTCGGTGATCGCCTCGAACTGCCCGCGATACTCCGGCGTGTGCCGGTCGAAATGGTATCGCCGCTGTTTACGATCGTCGTCCTTGACGACGTCATCCGCACCCATATTGCCTTTCTCCAAAGTAACTCGAGGTCGGAGTCATCGCGGTGGGAGCCGGACAGGCCGCCGTCAGTCGATGGAGATCGCCCGTTCGGGACACGAGTTGACGGCTTCGATGACCTGGGCTTCCTGGTCCGCCGGAACGTCCTCCCGCACGACGGACGAGTGACCGTCGACATCGCGGAGCTCGAAGATCTCCGGAGCGATCATCGCGCAGAGCGTGTGGCCCTGACACCGTTCCGAATCGACGCGCACCTTCACGCTCTTTCCTCCCACCTGATTGTCGTCATCGTTCTCAGACGTGGTAGTCGTGCCACTTCAGATAGCCGCCGGCGTCGACCCGCATCTGCATCCCGGTCACGAACTTGGACTCGTCCGACGCGAGGAAGAGAACGGTGTCGCTGATGTCGCCCGGCTCCACGTAGGAGATGGGGAACGCCTGCTGCACCGCGAACGCCGGCTCGGCGTCCTCGCGGGTCGGGTTCTCGAGGTCCGGGCGGAACGAGCGGTACATCGGCGCGCTCTGCAGCATCGGCGTGTTGCAGTTCGTCGGGTGGATCACGTTGATCCGGATCTTCAGCGGCGCGAGGTTGCGCCCGAGCTCGTGCGCGTACTCCGACAGCGCCCGCTTGGTGAAGGCGTAGCCGCTGCCGCCGGGGTTCGATCCGGGGTTCTGCACCATGCCCATGTTCATCAGCGCCGCGGCCGACCCGGTCGCGATGATCGAGGCGCCCTCGCCGAGGTGCGGCAGCGCGACCTGGATCGCGTTGATCGTGCCGACCAGGTTGACGTTGATGACGTCGGTCCAGGCCTGCAGCGGCGGGTTGCCGTGCAGCGGCGCGATGCCGGCCTGCGCGACGACGACGTCCAGCCGCCCCAGCTCGCGCACGCCCCGCTCGACCGCGTCGGCGAGCTGCCCGGCGTCGCGCACGTCCGCCTGCACCGCCACGACGCGCCGTCCGGCGGCCTCGATCAGGCGCGCGGTCTCCTTGAGGTCGTCCGGTCCGGCCAGCTTGTAGCCGACCGTCTCGATGTCCTGGCAGAGGTCGACCGCGATGATGTCGGCGCCCTCCTCGGCCAGCCGCACCGCGTGGCTGCGTCCCTGCCCGCGCGCCGCGCCCGTGACGAACGCGACCTTCCCCTCGACACGTCCCATGACGTCGTCCCTTTCCTGCTCTGCCACCCGGTTTCGGTCAACCGGCGGTGGATGTTCTCGTCCGCTCGCCCGCGGCGGCGTCCAGCGCACCTGCCAGCGCGTCCAGGCCCCCGCCCAGCGCGCCGAGATCCGCGCCGTGCTCGGCGGAGACCCGCCGGACGACGTCCATGTCCTTGCCGAGGAAGCCGCCCACCGCCGCGGCGAAGTCCGCGACCGAGCCGCGGGACGCGACGCCCGCCAGCGCCCGGCTGGACGCGCTGCCGTGCCCGAGCGCCTCGAGCAGGGCGGGCTCGCCGACGCCCAGCGCCGCGCCCAGCCGGACCGCCTCGGCCAGCAGCCCGATCTGCGCGGCGAACAGCGCGTTGTTGAGCAGCTTCACCCGCTGGCCCGCGCCCAGCGCGCCGACGTGCAGGACGGGGTCGCCGTAACAGCCCAGCGCGGGTCGGACCCGTTCCACGGCCTCGTCGGCGCCGCCCACGAACAGGGAGATCCGGCCCGCCGCGATGTCGTGCGGCCCGCCGCTGACCGGGGCGTCGACGACCCGCACGCCCCGCGCGGCGGCATGTCCGGCGACGGCCTCGGCGGTGTCCGGATCGCCGGTGGTGTGAACGACGACGACCGACCCGCGCGGCATCCGGTCGGTCAGCCCGCCGTCGACGCACACGTCCCGGACCTGGGCGTCGTCGAAGACGCACACCAGGACGGCGTCCGCGTCCTCCCCGGCGGCCGCGACGTCGGCGACCGGGTGCGCGCCGTCCGCGGCGAGCGCCGCGCGCGCCTCGGCCGTCCGGCCCAGCACGCGGACCTCGTGGCCGGCCCGGACCAGGCGGCCCACCATCGGGCGGCCCATCCGGCCGGCTCCGACGAATCCGAGGCGCATCGGCGGCTCCTGTTCACGCATGGTCGTCGCACCGGTCCGGCCTGCTCGGCCCGGACGACGTCGATCCCCGGCGGGGAGTCTCAGGTGACCGCGACACTAGCCACGCTCAACCATTTGAGCAATAGGTCACCTCGGTGAACGCAGATTCAAAGCATTGATCAAGCTTGTCCGAGGGACGGGCGGCCGGTCCGGCGACGAGACCCGGCCGGAGCACGTTCATGCTGGTGAGGGGCTTGTTCTGCGGAGGTGGACGTGCTCTGGACGGTGGTCGCGCAGGTCCCCCGGGCCGGTCGCGCCGCGCACGCCGGCACGGCCGTTCACCGCGCCGGGGCGCTGTTGACTGCCCGTCTGGCGGCTGCTTTCCTTCGCCGTGGGCGGCCGCGGCGACGTCCCGGAACGGCCGAGGTCCGCCGCGCGTGCGACACGACGGCGGCCGGTCCGGCGAGCGGCCGCCCCGCCGCCGGGCGAGGCCCGGCGGCCGTGATCCGCACCCGCGTCCGTTCGCCCGCGCGCAGACGCCCCGCGGATCCCGTGCACGCGGCGCGGCCCGAGCCGCGCCGCCGAAACCGCAGAACCGTCCCGATACTGCAGGACCGTCCGAGGAGGAGCGCCCGATGAGCGGACCGACAGTCACCCCACCGCCCGGAGAGACGTCCGGGGGCACGTCCGCGGCGAAGACGCGCGTCGGCTTCGTCGGGCTGGGCAGCCAGGGCGGGCCGATGGCGCGCCGGATCGTCGAGGCCGGGCATCCGACGACGCTGTGGGCGCGCCGCCCCGGCTCCCTCGAGCCGTTCGCCGACACCGCCGCGAAGACCGCCGGCACTCCCGCCGAGATGGCCGCCGACTGCGACGTCGCCTGCGTCTGCGTGGTCGACGACGCCGACGTCGAGCAGGTCGTGACCGGCGAGAACGGCATCCTGGAGGGGCTCGCGGCGGGCGGCGTGGTCGTCGTGCACAGCACCGTGCACCCCGACACCTGCCGGCGCCTCGCCGACGCCGCCGCGGCGCGGGGCGTGTCCGTGGTGGACGCACCGGTCAGCGGGGGCGGGCAGGCGGCGGCCGAGGGCCGGCTGCTGGTGATGGCGGGCGGCGACGACGCGGCCGTGGAACGCTGCCGGCCGGTGTTCGCGACGTACGCCGACCCGATCGTCCACCTCGGCCCGCTCGGATCCGGGCAGCTGACCAAGCTGCTCAACAACGTGCTGTTTACGGCGAACCTGGCGACCGCCGCGGGCGCGCTCGCCCTCGGCCGGTCGCTGGACGTCGACCCGGACCGCCTCGCGGAGGTCATCTCCCACGGCAGCGGGACCAGCTTCGCGCTCGGCCGCGTCGCCGCGGCGGGCGGCACGCTCGGCCCGATGGGGGAACGGGCGGGCGCCCTGCTGCAGAAGGACGCGCGGCTGCTGGCCACCGTCGCGGACGCGGCGGGCGTCCCGGCGGGCCCGGTCATGCGGGCGGCCGACGACGCCCTGGACCTCATGGAGCACCGCAGGTGAACGCCCGCGCACCCGGCGCCCGCACGCTTCGGCATTGACCATCTCCGATAGTGAGATTAACGTTCTCGCTATCGGAGAGTGAGGTGCCACAGCATGCCCGAGACACCGCGCGGCGGGCCGGACGACCGGCCGGGGGATGAACGGGACGGCCGGTCGCGGTACCGGGTCGTCCAGTGGGCCACCGGGAACATCGGCACGCGGGCGCTGCGCGCGGTGATCGAGCACCCGACCCTGGCCCTGGCCGGAGCGTACGTCCACTCTCCGGCCAAGGCGGGGAGGGACGCCGGGGAGCTGTGCGGGCTCGACCCGACGGGCGTCACCGCGACCCGCGACGCCGGCGAGATCCTGGCCCTGCGGCCGGACTGCGTCCTGTACATGCCGCGGGCCTGCGACTTCGACACCGTGTGCCGGCTTCTCGAGGCGGGCGTGAACGTCGTCACGACGCGCGGGGAGTTCCACCGTCCGGACAGCATGGACCCCGATGTCCGCAAGCGGATCGAGGCGGCCTGCGAGCGCGGCGGCGCCTCGGTCCACAGCACCGGGAGCAGCCCCGGCTTCATCACCGAGGCCGTCCCGCTGGTGCTCACCTCGATCCAGCGCCGCCTCGACCGGCTGACGATCGGCGAGTACGCCGACCTCTCCCGGCGCGACTCCCCCGGCCTGCTGTTCGACGTGATGGGCTTCGGCCGCCCGCCCGCCGACATGGACGAGCGCCGGCTGTCCCACGGGCGCGTCAGCTTCGGCCCGTCCCTGGAGCTCCTCGCGGACACGCTCGGCCTGCCGCTGGACTCCGTCGAGGCCTCCGGGGAGGTCGCGACCGCGCCCCGCGCCGTCCGCATCGCCGCCGGGGAGATCGAGGCCGGGACCGTCGCCGCCCAGCGGATCACGGTCACCGGCCTGCGCGGCGGGCACGACCTGCTGCGCTTCGTCGCGACCTGGTACTGCACCACCGAACTCGACGCCGACTGGGACCTCCGGGAGACGGGCTGGCGCGTCGCGGTGGAGGGTGACACCCCCCTGGACGTCGACCTGCGGTTCCCGGTACCGCTCGACCGGATGGCCGCGACCACCCCCGGCTACACGGCCCACCGCGCCGTCAACGCCGTCCCGTTCGTCTGCGCCGCCGCGCCCGGCATCCGCACGACCGCCGACCTGCCGCAGATCGTCGCCGCGCTCGGCTGAGCGCGCCCGTCCCGCACCGAGGAGCAGCCGTTGAGCGTCACCGACGCGAACCCGTCCCGTTTCGAGCAGGGCCTGGCGACCCGCCGGGAGGTTCTCGGCGCCGCGCACGTGGAGCGTTCCATGGCCGGGGTGAGCGACTTCGCCCGGCCCGTCCAGGAACTCGTCACCGAGTACTGCTGGGGCGCGGTGTGGACCCGCGACGGCCTGGACCGCCGCACCCGCAGCCTGATCAACCTCGGGATGCTGACGGCGCTGGGCCGCGACCACGAGCTGGCGGTGCACGTCCGCGCGGCGATCACCAACGGCTGCACGGTCGAGGAGATCCGGGAGGCGCTGCTCCAGACGACGGTCTACTGCGGCGTCCCGGCGGCGATGCAGTCGTTCCGCATCGCCGAGCGGGTGCTCGAGGAACTGCGCGAGGACGAAGGGACGCAGGGCAATGAGTGACGGCGCGCCGATCCGGACGGTCGGATTCGTGGGCCTCGGCCACATGGGGCGTCCGATGTCCAGGCGGCTGGCGGAGGCCGGGCTGCGGGTGCTCGGCCACGATCCCGCGCCGCCGCCCGCCGGCGAGCTCCCGGACGGGCTCACGCTCGTGGCCTCGGCCGCCGACGCCGCCCGCGGCGCCGGCGCCGTCATTCTGATGCTGCCGAACAGCGACATCGTCGAGGGCGTCGTGGACGGCCTGCTCGACGTGCTCCAGGCGGGCTCGGCACTGATCGACATGGGGTCGAGCCGTCCCCTGTCCACGCAGAAGATCGCCGCCCGCACGGCGGAACGCGGCGTCGCGTTCGTCGACGCCCCGGTCTCGGGCGGGGTGAAGGGCGCCGAGAGCGGCACGCTCACGGTCATGGCGGGGGGCGCGGCCGCCGACGTCGACCGCGTCCGTCCCGTCCTGGACGTGCTGGGCGGCACCGTCGTGCACGCCGGCGACGTCGGGGCCGGGCACGCGCTGAAGGCGTTCAACAACCTCCTGTCGGCCTCCCACCTGCTGGCGACCGCGGAGGTCATGCGGGCGGGGAGCCGCTTCGGGCTCGACCCGGCGGTGATGATCGACGCCATCAACAGCTCGAGCGGCCGCTGCGCGTCCACCGAGGTCAAGTGGCCGAACTTCGTCCTCAGCGACCGCTACGACTCCGGGTTCGGGCTGTCGCTGATGCTCAAGGACATCCGGATCGCGGCCGAGCTGGCCGAGGCACAGGACACACCGCTCCCCTTCGGCCGGGCCGCCGTGGACCTGTGGGCGGCGGCCGCCGAGGACCTCGGCCCGGACGCCGACCAGACCGACATCGCCCGCTGGCACGGCCGCCCCCAGGCAGAGCACGGCAACGACGACCCCGCGCGATAGCAAGCCGATCCGCGCGTCAACCAGGGGCCCGCCGGATAACGGCGGGCTCGCGCGACAACGACGGGGTCGTGCGGCTCCGACGGCCCCGCACGACAACAAACCGGCCCGCACGACAACGGCCGCCCCGCCCACCAACAACGGGGCAGCGCAACCCCGGCGCCCCCACACGACAACAACCGGCCCCCACCAAACACGGGCCCGCCGCATAACGACGGGCTCGCGCGATAACGTCGGGGTCGTGCGGCTTCATGTGGGATGCGCGATGTGGAACCTGGCGCCGTGGCAGGGCCGCTACCTGCCACGGGCGCTGCCCGCCGGCGAGCGCCTGCGCGCCTACGCGTCGTGGTGCAACGCGGTCGAGGGCAACACGACCTTCTACGCGACCCCCTCGCGGGACGCGGTCGAGTCGTGGGCGGGGCAGACGCCGCCCGACTTCCGGTTCGTGGTGAAGCTGCCCAAGCCGGTCACGCACGGGAGCCGACTCGTGGGCGCCGACGACGAGCTGCGGGCGTTCCTGCACGCGATCGAGCCGCTCGGGCCGCGCGCCCACGCGCTGTGGGTGCAGCTGCCCGGGTCCTTCGGGCCGGGCGACGTCGGGACGCTCGCGCGCTTCCTGCGACGGCTCCCCGCGTCGCACCGGTACGCGGTCGAGGTGCGGCACCGCGCGTTCTTCGAGGACGCGCGGGCGGCGTCGCTGCTGGAGCGGGCCCTGTCCGAGAGCGGCGCCGAATGGGTGCCGTTCGACACCACCACCCTGTTCCGCAGCCCGCCGACCAGCGACGCCGAACGGGACGCGTGGACGAAGAAGCCCCGGATGCCCCGGCGCGCGGCCGCGCTCACCGGACGCCCGATCGTCCGCTACCTCGGCCGCGACGACACCGACCGCACCGTCGAGGGCTGGCAGGGATGGACGGCGACCGTCGCCGGCTGGCTGCGCGAGGGACGCACGCCCACCGTGTTCGTCCACACGCCCGACAACGCCGAGGCCCTCGAACTCGCCCGGCGCTTCCACGACGAGGTGCGGGCGCTGGTGCCCGAACTCGAACCGCTGCCCGAGCCGGAGCCCGTGGGGCCGCCCACCCTGTTCTGATGGGCCCCGCCCGGGCCGCAGGAGAGACCGCGGGCCGCGTCGGCACTCTGTTCGGAGCCTTCACGGGCTCTGGAGTCGGACCGTGCCGCCTGCCGGTCGGCCGGTCAGCGCCCGGCGCGCCCGGTCGAGGCTGCGATCTCGCGGTCGGCGATCTCCCTGTCCTGCCAGCCGCGGACGTCGGCGCTCTTGCCCGGTTCGAGGCTCTTGTAGATGTCGAAGAAGTGGGCGATCTCGTCGAGCATGTAGGCGTGCACGTCCCGCAGGTCGCGGATGCCCTCGTAGCGGACGTCGCGGGCCGGGACGCCGAGGATCTTCGCGTCCGGACCCTTCTCGTCCAGCATCCAGAACACCCCGATGCTGCGGACGGTCACCTGGCATCCCGGGAAGGTGGGTTCCTCGAGCAGGACCATCGCGTCGAGGGGATCGCCGTCCTCGGCCACGGTGCCGGGGATGTAACCGTAGTCGATCGGATACTGCGTCGAGGTGAACAGCATGCGATCCAGCCGGATCCGCCCAAGCCGGTGATCCATCTCGTACTTGTTCCGCGACCCCCGCGGGATCTCGACGATCATCTCCGTCTCCATCGGTTCCCCCTCGCGACGCGCGTTCTTCTCCGGGGAGTTCGCCGCTGAGCACGTCCCGAAACCGGTTCGGTCGCGCCGATCCGCCGCTGCACGCGGCGGCCCGCCTTCAGCGGCCGGCTCGGCGCCTCCCTGCGCCCGCGCCGCGGGGAGGCACGCACGCGCCCGCGTGACCACCATGCGCCCGACGCGCCGTGCGGCACGGGCGAGTCGGGGCGCGCAGGGCGGTGAGCAGGTCCAGCTCGAGGGCGGCCAGATTCACGGGCATCCATGTTCGCGCCATGCATCACCGGCGTCGTCGGTCGCCCGAAGCACAGCGGAGCGAACCGAGAGGGTGATCGCGGCGCGCGGGGACGGCGGTCAGAGCTCGAGGACGAGGCGCGGGCCGCGCGACCGCGACACGCAGACCATCATGAACCCGCCCTCCTCGCGCTCCTCCTCGGTCAGCACGGAGTCCCGGTGATCGGGCTCCCCCTCCAGGACGGGCGTCTCGCACGTCCCGCACGTCCCTTCCCGGCACGACGACAGGACGTCCACACCCGCCTTCTCGACCGCCTCCAGGATCGAGCAGCCGGCCGGAACCTCGACCGTCCGGCCGCTCAGCGCCAGCTCGACCTCGAACGCCTCCCGCGGACCGTCGTCCGGCCGGGCGGCGAACCGCTCGGTCCGCACGCCGGGCGCCCGCCGCTCGACCGCCGCGATCATCGGCTCGGGACCGCAGCAGTACACGGCGGTCCCCGGTTCGACCGTGTCCAGGACGTCCAGGTCGAGCAGCCCGAACTCGTCCTGGGGCCGCACCTCGACACGGTCCCCGTAGCGGGACAGCTCGTCGAGGAACGCCATCGCCGAGAGCCTGCGGCCCCCGTACAGCAGGCGCCAGTCCGCGCCGACCGCCTCGGCCGCCGCCACCATCGGCAGGATCGGCGTGATGCCGATGCCGCCGGCGAGGAACAGGTACCGCGGCGCGTCCTCGAGGGCGAAGTTGTTGCGGGGCCCGCGCGTGCGCAGCCGATCTCCCGGGCGAACCCGCTCGTGCACGATCGTCGACCCCGGCCCCTCCTTCAGCACCCCCAGCCGCCACGTGCCGTCCCCCGGGTCGCCGCACAGCGAGTACTGACGCACGACACCGGCGTCCAGCAGCAGATCGATGTGCGCCCCGGGCCGCCACGAGGGCAGCTCTCCCCCGTCCGCCGCCCGCAGGGTCAGGCCGACGACGCCTTCGGCGAGGTCCGTCCTTTCTGCGACGACCACCTCGGTCTCGACGGTGTTGTCCGCGGCCACTCGGTCCCTCCGATGCACGACGTCCGGTCACCACGACGATCCCGCCCGGCCCGCGCGCACGTCAGCCGAGGTTCCGTCGAACGGAAGAACTGCCTAGCGCACCGGCGATGTCACACCCGCCCTCTACGATTCCCTTGCGCGACCCGAAGGGAAGGACGGGAATATGGACACGTTCGAGCGTCTGCGGGAGATCTGCCTGGCGCTGCCGGAGGCGGCCGAGAAACCCTTCGGCGGTCACACCTCGCCCTCCTTCCGTGTCCGTGACAAGCTCTTCGCGATGACGAGCGAGGACGGTCTCTCGCTGATGTTCAAGGGAGGGCCCGGCGTCCAGGAAGCCCTCATCTCCGAGGACCCCGAGCGCTTCTACCGGCCCCCGTACGTGGGCGGCAAGGGATGGGTGGGCACGCGCCTCGACGTCGACCAGGACTGGGACGAACTGGCCGAGCTGATCGAGGACAGCTACCGCCTCATCGCCCCGAAACGCCTCTCGGCCCTCCTCGACCACCGCTGAAAGCCCAACACCGCGGAGCCGCCGGGCACAGAACCCGTCGTCCGCACGCCCCGTGCGCTTCAACAGAGGGCGGTCTCGGTCCAGGGTGGCATCAACCTCTCCAACTGCACTGCGCAGGCGTGAGGTGTGGTGCAGACTTCCGGCATGCCACCGAAAACGCGCCTCAGCACCAAGGGCAAGCAGCTGACCGTGTACGTCGAACACGGGATCTGGTACGACCGTGGGACTCGGCGGATCCACGTCACCGTGCCGGGCGCGGACGGCATGGGCGTCGCCCACTGGGACTGTGGCCCCGCCGACAAGCGGTGGACGCTGTACAAAGCGATCCTTCAGGAGGCGGGACGCTGGCCTGAGGACGCACCAGAGTAGGTGACCCGAGCACCGCCGAAACCGTGTCCGTTACCCGCTCACCCGTATCTCGAGGCGGTTCAGCGGCGGGGGCGCGCGAGGGTGCGCAGCCTCCTTCCTATGCGGTCGAGGGTGGTGTCGTCAGGGGCCCAGCCCCGTTTCAGGAGAGCGATCAGTAGTGCCTCCAGATACGGCGCCGGGCGGGATAAGAAGTCGCGGGTGACGGGGATGACCTCCCAGTTCTTCTCCGCCGCGAGCCATCTGCGGCGGCGACGGTCGCGGTCGCGCGCCTCCGAGCCGGTGTGGTGCAGTTCGCCGTCGTATTCGAGACCGACGCGGAACTCCTCGTACCCGAGATCCACGTAGAGCGGGCGGTCGCGCGGGCCCATGACCGGGACCTGGCAGGCGGGGCGGGGGAATCCGGCGTCGACGACCGCCACCTTGGTCCAGCTTTCGCCGGGTGACGCCGATCCGGGGTCGCCGAGGCGGAGGATCTCCCCGAGCCGGGTGTTGCCCCGGTAGCCGGGGAGGGTGCGGGCCATCTTCCTGAGTTCGGGCACGCCGACGCCGCGCCTGAGGAACTGGTCGAGGCCGGCGACGGCCTCGTGGCGGGGCAGCCAGCGGGCGCAGTCGAGGGCGGTCCGGACGGGCGAGGTGAGACGTACATGTGCTCTCTCCACGGTGTGCTCGGAGGGAAGGTGGGTGCCCGGCCGACGGGGGTCGATCAGGTCGACGGGCCAGTCGGCCTCGCGAACGCCCGGGGGTAAGACGTCCAGTCCCCAGAGCCACGCGGCGGTGCGCCGGGCGATCACGACCTCCTCGGGAAGGAGACGGCTGAGCAGGGCCGCCCGGCTTTCGAGAGTCGCACCTTTGACAGGGACGAAATAGACGCCCCGGCCGATGGGGATGATCGAGCCTTCGGTGCGCTTCCAGGTGAGCGTGAATCCGTTCATGGAGACGATGCTGCCGGGCGGGGCACGCGAGTCGAACAGGTAATCGAAACTGTGGATAACTTCGTGCCGGCGGTCGTCAGCGCGCGGTCTCGGGGCGGGCGGCCACGGCGCCGACGGTCCACCGGCCGATGCGCGTGATCAGGTCCGGGTTGGCGGCGGCCTCGGCGTGGCCGAAGGACGGCTCGACCCACAGTTCGCGCGGGTCGCGGGCGGCCCCGTAGAGCTGGTGCGCGTGCTCCAGGGGGAAGAACGCGTCCGCGTCGCCGTGCACGACGAGGAACGGGACGGGCGCGATGCGTCCGGCGACCTCGTGCGGGGCCTTCGGGACGGGGTCCCAGCCCCGGGGCGCGATGCGGGTGCCGCGGGCGACCCGGACGGCGAACCGGCCGCTGCGGCGCTCGATGGCCCAGTGGACGCGGCGCATCGGGACGGTCCCGCTGTAGTACCAGCGCGCGGGCGCGCTGACCGAGACGACGGCGTCGACACCGCCGTGCAGGGCCGCGTGCCGGACGGCGACGGCGCCGCCCATGGAGAAGCCCGCGACGGCGACGCGCTCGTAGCCGCGGCGGCGGGCCGCGCCGACGGCGGCCTCGATGTCGAGGACCTCGCGGTCGCCGACGGTGGAGTGCCCGCCGGACCCGCCGTGGCCGCGGAAGTCGAGGCCGACCACGCCGCCGAACCGGTTCAGGACTCCCGCGATCCGCCGCAGGGCCGGTTGCCGCCACGAGCACGTGAACCCGTGCGCGAGGACGAAGCAGAGGCCGTCCGGCCCCCGGAGGTGTCCGGCGTCGATGCGGACCCGGTCGGCGGTGTAGAGCGTGAGCGGTTCGGATGTCGGCACGTGTCCAATGATCGGACATCTTCGGTGATCGGACGTCGCCGGGCGGGGCTGAACGGGCGGGGTGCTGGGTAGGTAGGGCATCGTGTCGGGAGGGCTGGTCGATCGGCCCCGGAGGGCGACGACCATGCGACGCGGGTGAGAGCGCGGCGGGGCGGTTCGTCACCGGGCGAGTACGCGTGCGGCGTCATCGTGTCGTCGGCGCGCGCGCACGAGCGCGCGGCGATCCTGCTGGAGCGGATGGCCGCGGCGCACCCGGAGGAGGCAGAGTTGCACCTGCAGGCGGCCCTGCGGCATCGCCGATGGGCCGAACGGGACCGGGAGCTCGCCGAACGGTACGCGGCGGGCGGCTGACAAGGGAGATCGCATGCGCATCGGGGTTTCGCTCGGTGAACGGAGCGGGCCGGACGCGCTCGCCAGGCTCGGCGACGACGTGCGGAGGGCGGCGGACGACGGGTTCGCGTCGGCGTGGATGTCGAACATCTTCGGGATGGACGCGCTGACGGCGCTCGCCGTCGCGGGGAACGGCGTCCCCGGGATCGAGCTGGGGACGGCGGTGGTCCCGTCGTATCCGCGGCATCCGGCGGCCCTGGCGCAGCAGGCGCGGACGGCGGCACTCGCGCTGGACGGACGGCTGACGCTCGGCATCGGCCTGTCGCACAAGGTCGTCATCGAGGACATGTACGGGTTCGACTTCGGCCGCCCGCTGCGGCACATGGACGAGTACCTGTCGGTGCTCCTGCCGCTGCTGACCGGTGAGACGGCCGCGTTCGACGGCGACACCGTGCGCGGGCACATCTCGCTCGGCGTGCCCAACGAGGGCCGGGTTCCGCTGCTGCTCGCGGCGCTGGGGCCCAGGATGCTGAAGCTGGCGGCGGAGCGCACGGACGGGACGGTCCTGTGGATGACGGGCCCGGCGACCGTGCGGGAGCACATTGCACCGACGATCACGGGGGCGGCCGAGGCGGCGGGGCGGGCCGCCCCGCGGATCGTGTGCGTGCTGCCCGTCTGCGTCACTGGCGACCCGGAGCGCGCGCGGGAGCGAGCGGCGAAGGCGTTCGAGGTGTACGGGACGCTGCCGTCCTACCGGGCGATGATGGACCGCGAGGGGGCGAAGGGCCCGGAGGATCTCGCGATCATCGGAACCGAGGACGAGGTCGGCGCGCGGCTGGCGGAACTGGACGCGGCGGGCGTGACCGACTTCGTGGCCGGCGAGTACATGTCGGGCGAGGAGCGCGAGCGGACGCGCGAGTTCCTGCGGTCGGTCACGGCGCGATGAGCTCGTAAAGGTTGCCGCTGGAGTCGGCGAAGTACGGCCCGCGGCGGCCCAGCGGGTGGTCGTGGTCGACGCGCCCGTTGTCCGGACGGGCCGGATGGGTCACGTGAACAGGACGGCGAGGCGTCGATGGCGGAGTGAGGACTCACACCGGTGCCGGCGGCGGGTGCTGATTTTGCCTGCTGATAACCTTCCAGCTCAAGCGCGCGCGGAGCGAAGCCGGTGCGAATCCGGCGCTGTCCCGCAACTGTGGTGCCTCCCCCGAGAAGGCCGAGCCAGGTCGCCTCCCGCGCGCCGACGACCATCGACCTCGTGGAAGGGCGATCCGTCCTGCGCGGGCCGCGGCTTCCCGCATCCAGGAGGCTCCTGTGAGACCCGTACGCGCGCTCGGCGCGGCCCTCGTCTTCGGCGTCGTGACGCTCGCCTCGGCCTGCGGCGGCGGGGACGGCGCGACGGAGGCGGACGGCGCCGGCGCGGTCACCGTGCAGGCCGCCAACGGCGCCGTGACGATCCCGGAGAAGCCCGGGAAGATCGTGTCGCTGTCCCCCACCCACACCGAGACGCTGTTCGCGATCGGCGCGGGCCCCCAGGTGGTCGCGGTCGACGAGTACTCCACCCACCCCGAGAACGCGCCGCGCACGAAGCTGTCGGGCTTCAAGCCGAACGCCGAGGCGGTCATCGGCTACGAGCCCGATCTGGTCGTGCTGTCCGACGACATGAACGGCATCGTGAAGTCGCTGGAGAAGGTCGGGGTGCCGGTGCTGCTGGAACCCGCCGCGACGAACCTCGACGAGGCCTACGACGAGATCGCCGACCTCGGGAGGGCGACCGGGCACGAGGCCGAGGCGACCGAGCTGGTCCGGACGATGCGGGCGGACATCGAGCAGACCGTCGAGACGGCCGGGAAGGCCGAGGATCTGACTTACTTCCACGAACTCGACGACCAGCTCCACACCGTGACGTCCACGACGTTCATCGGCCAGGTGTACGGGCTGTTCGGCCTGCGGAACATCGCGGACGAGGCGGAGGACGCGAGCGGCGGCTACCCGCAGTTGTCCCGCGAGTACCTGCTCGAGCGGAACCCGGATCTCGTCTTCCTGGCCGACACCAAGTGCTGCGGCCAGGACGCCGGGACGGTCGCCGGACGCGCCGGATGGGGCGATCTGAAGGCCGTCCGGGACGGCGGCGTGGTGGAACTCGACGACGACATCGCGTCCCGCTGGGGCCCCCGCCTGCCGGAGTTCGTGAAGGCGATCGGCGACGCCGTCCAGAAGGGCCGGTGACGGCCGGGAGGGAGGGCGTCCGGCCGTGAAGGCCCGACTCCCGCGGCGGCCCGGCGCCGGGACCTCCGCCGTGCTCCGGACGGGACCGGACGCCCGTCCCGTCCAGGCGCGGCTGCGGCCCGTCCCGCTCGCGGCGGCCGCCGGTGTCCTGGTCGCCGTCCTGCTGGCGGGCCTGTTCGCGGGCGCCGCGGACCTGCCGTCGCGCGGCGTGCCTGCGGCGCTCGCCGACCGGCTGCCGTTCGTCCGCCTCGACTCCGGCCTGTCGGTGATCGAGGAGAACGTGCTGTTCGAGCTGCGCCTCCCCCGCGTGCTGCTGGCGGCGCTGGTCGGCGGCATGCTCGCCATGGCCGGCGCCGGGTACCAGGGCGTGTTCCGCAACCCGCTCGCCGACCCGTACCTGCTGGGCGCCGCCTCGGGGGCGGGCGTCGGGGCCACGCTGGTGATCGTCCTGCTGCACGGCGACCTGGGGTACGGGGTGCCGCTGGCCGCCTTCGCCGGGGCGCTGCTCGGGGTCTTCCTGGCCTACGTCCTGGGCCGGACGGCGGGCATGGCGGGCGGCGCGGCGACGCTCGTCCTGTCCGGGGTGGCGGTGTCGTCGTTCCTCGCCGCCGTGCAGACGTTCCTGCAGCAGCTCGGGTCGGAGGAACTGCAGCGGATCTACGCGTGGCTCCTCGGCGGGGTCGGCGGCGCCGACTGGTCGCAGCTCGCGCTCGTCGGCCCGTACGCGCTGGCCTCGACGATCGTGCTGCTCGCGCACGGGCGCCTGCTGGACGTGCTGAGCGTGGGCGACGAGGAGGCCGCGTCGCTCGGGCTGTCGGCGCGGCGGGTCCGGCTCACGGTGCTGGTGGCGGCGTCGCTGGCGACGGCGTGCGCGGTCGCCGTCAGCGGGCTGATCGGTTTCGTCGGGATCGTGGTGCCGCACGTCGTCCGGCGGCTGGCGGGCGGCTCGTACCGGGTGGTGCTGCCGCTGTCGCTGCTCGGCGGCGCCGCGTTCCTGGCGCTCGCGGACCTGGTCGCGCGGACCGTCATCGCCCCCGGCGAGCTGCCGCTCGGCGTGGTGACGGCGTTCGTCGGCGGGCCGTTCTTCGTCGCGGTGCTGCGCGCGAGCCGCAGGCAGGTGGAGACGTGACGGTCGAGGTGCGCGGGCTCGGCGTGGAGCTGGGCGGACGGCCGGTCCTCACCGGCGTGTCGCTGGACGTGCCCGCGGGGTCGTGGACGGCCGTGATCGGGCCGAACGGGGCGGGCAAGTCGACGCTGCTGCGCGCGGCCCTCGGGCTCCTGCCCGCGGAGGGCGAGGTCCGGGTGGCGGGCGAGGATCTTCGTGCGCTCAAGCCTCGACAGCGGGCCCGAGCGGTCGCGTACGCGCCGCAGGCCCCGAACCTTCCGGCCGGGATGACGGTCTTCGACTACACGTTGCTGGGCCGTTCCCCCTACATCCCCCACCTCGGCCGAGAGAGCGCGCGGGACCGCTCCATAGCGGCCGAGGTGCTCGAGCGACTCGACCTTACGCAGCTCGCAGGCCGCCCTTTGGACCACCTGTCCGGCGGCGAACGGCAGCGTGTGGTGCTGGCGCGCGCGCTCGCCCAGCAGACGTCCGTCCTGTTGCTGGACGAACCGACGTCCGCGCTCGACATCGGCCATCAGCAGCAGGTGATGGAGCTCATCGACCGGCTGCGGCTGTCGGACGGGCTGACCGTGGTGACGACAATCCACGACCTGACGCTGGCCGGGCAGTACGCCGACTCCCTCGTCCTGCTGTCGGCCGGCCGGGTCGCGGCGGCCGGGACGCCCCGCGAGGTCCTGACCCGCGACGCGGTCGAGAAGCACTTCGACGCGCGCGTCCACGTCGCCGAGGGCCCCGGCGGGCGGCCCGTCCTCTCCCTGGAGCGCCCGTGAGCACCGCGTCCCCGATCCTGGAATCGGCGTTCCGGACGGAGGAGGGCACCCGTCTCGCCTCGACGGTGTGGCGCGCGGGCGACGGCTGGCGCGCCGTCTCGTCGGCTCTGGTCGGCGGCGGGATCGGACCGGTCCGCTGGGTGCTGAACGCGCAGGTCCCGGGCGGCTACGCGCGCACCGACCCGGTCGCGCACCTGGCCGAACTCGCCTCCTCGCACGGGCTGGACGGTCCGGGCGTCGGGATGCTGACGGCCGCCGCCGTCGACCGGACGGTCCGGGGCGCGGACGGCGGTGTCGGGGCGGCGGCGACCGTGGGGCTGCGGGTCCCGACGTGGGCGGCGGCGCCGGACGGGGCGCCGGATCCGGAGCTGGCGCCGATGCTGCTCGACCGGCCTCCGCGCCCCCGCCCCGCGTGGCATCCGGGAACGATCAACATTCTCGCCGTGATCCCGGTGCCACTGACGGACGCGGCGCTGGTCAACGCGGTGATCACGGTCACGGAGGCGAAGACGCAGGCCCTGCTGGAGGCGGGATATCCCTGCACGGGCACCGCCTCGGACGCCGTGTGCGTCGCCGTCCCGGAGTCGGGGCCGGAGCCTCCCGAGCCGTTCGCGGGACCGCGCTCGCCGTGGGGCTCGCGGCTCGCCCGCGCCGTCCACGCGGCCGTGCACGCGGGGGCCGTCGGCTACACGGCCCTGCTGGCGGGGCGAGACTAGTCCCGTGCCGCTTCCCGCGCGGCGCCGTCGAGGGCGGCGCGGGCCATGGCGTGCAGGAGGTCGCCCATCGCGCCGCGGTCGAGGCCCGCGGCGCTGCGCGGCGTGGAGTTGAGCAGCCCGAAGCAGGCGTGGACGGCCGCGCGGGCGCGGTCGTCGGGCAGCGCGGGCGTCCGGCGGCGCAGCACGGTGACCCACTCCTCGACGTACGAGCGCTGCAGCCGGCGGACGCGGTGCCGCTGCTCCTCGGGGACGTTGTCGAGTTCGCGCTGGTGCACGGTGATCAACGCGGGATTGTCCAGCGAGAACGCGATGTGCCAGCGGAGGAGGGCGTCCAGTGCGCGCGACGGGTCGGGGCCGGCGGCGCGGCGGGCGCCCTCGGCGAGCAGGCGCTCGCTGATGTCCAGCAGCATCTCGGCGAGGACGGCCTCCTTGCCGCGGAAGTGCCGGTAGAGCGCGGGACCGGTGAGCCCGACGGCGCGGCCGACGTCGCCGATGGACGTGCCGTGGTAGCCGCGGCGCGCGAACAGTTCGGCGGCGGCCGCGAGGATCTCCGCCCGGCGCGGGTTCGGCGGCGCGGGGTCGGGCGCGCCCGGGGCCGTCTCGGCGGGTGGGGAGGCCATGCGGCAAGTGTAGACGAACGCTGTTAATGAGCATTAACATCGAGTTGTTAATGCTCGTTAACAGGGAAGGCACCATGACCGGACCCGAGATCGGCACGCGCGCCGACGTCGCGGGCGAGGCGTTCAAGGCCAACGCCGCGCACAACGAACGGCTGGTCGCGCGGCTGCGCGAGCGCGTGGACCGGGCCGGGCGCGGCGGCCCCGAGCGGGCCCGCGAACGGCACGTCGCGCGCGGCAAGCTGCTCCCCCGCGACCGGGTCGACACGCTGCTCGACCCCGGTTCGCCGTTCCTGGAGCTGTCCCCGCTGGCGGCCGACGGCATGTACGACGGTGAGGCGCCGGGCGCCGGGATCATCACGGGGATCGGCCGCGTCTCCGGGCGCGAGTGCGTGATCGTCGCCAACGACGCCACCGTGAAGGGCGGCACGTACTACCCCGTCACGGTCAAGAAGCACCTGCGGGCGCAAGAGGTGGCGCTGCACAACCGCCTTCCCTGCGTCTACCTGGTCGACTCCGGCGGCGCGTTCCTGCCCCGCCAGGACGAGGTGTTCCCCGACCGCGAGCATTTCGGGCGGATCTTCTTCAACCAGGCGACGATGTCGGAACGCGGCATCCCGCAGATCGCGGCCGTCATGGGCTCGTGCACGGCGGGCGGCGCGTACGTGCCCGCGATGAGCGACGAGGCCGTGATCGTCTGCGGCCAGGGCACGATCTTCCTGGGCGGCCCGCCGCTGGTGAAGGCCGCGACGGGCGAGGTCGTCACCGCCGAGGAGCTGGGCGGCGGCGAGCTGCACTCCCGCACGTCCGGAGTCACCGACCACCTCGCCGAGGACGACGCCCACGCGCTGCGGATCGTCCGCGACATCGCCCGGACGCTCGGGCCGCGCGAGCCCCGCCCCTGGGACGTCGCACCGTCCGAGGAACCGGCCGCCGACCCGTCCGAACTGTACGGAGTCGTCCCGCCGGACGCCCGCACCCCCTACGACGTCCGCGAGGTCATCGCGCGCATCGTGGACGGCAGCCGCTTCCAGGAGTTCAAGCGGGAGTACGGGACGACGCTCGTCACCGGCTTCGCGCGCGTGCACGGGCATCCGGTCGGGATCGTCGCCAACAACGGCATCCTGTTCGGGGAGTCGGCGCAGAAGGGCGCGCACTTCATCGAGCTGTGCGACCGCCGCAGCGTCCCGCTGGTGTTCCTGCAGAACATCACCGGGTTCATGGTGGGCCGCGAGTACGAGGCGGGCGGCATCGCCAAGCACGGCGCCAAGATGGTGACGGCCGTGGCGTGCGCGCGCGTCCCCAAGTTCACGATCGTGATCGGCGGCTCGTTCGGCGCGGGCAACTACGCGATGTGCGGCCGGGCCTACTCCCCCAGGTTCCTGTGGATGTGGCCGAACGCCCGCATCTCGGTCATGGGCGGTGAGCAGGCCGCGAGCGTCCTGGCGACCGTCCGCCGCGACCAGTTGGAGGCGCGCGGCGAGGACTGGCCCGCCGCGGACGAGGAAGGGTTCAAGGCGCCGATCCGCGAGCAGTACGAGGACCAGGGGAATCCGTACTACTCCACGGCGCGGCTGTGGGACGACGGGGTGATCGACCCGCGCGACACCCGGCGGGTTCTGGGGCTCGGGCTGTCGGTCGCGGCGAACGCACCGCTGGAGCCGGTCGGCTACGGCGTCTTCCGGATGTGAGGTCTGATGTTCGACAGCGTCCTGGTCGCCAACCGGGGTGAGATCGCCGTCCGCGTGTTCCGCACGCTGCGGCGCCTCGGGGTGCGGTCGGTGGCCGTCCACACGGGCGCCGACGCCGGGTCCCGGCACGTGCGCGAGGCGGACGAGGCACTGCTCGTCCCGTCCTACCTCGACATCGAGGCGGTGATCGGCGCGGCCCGCGCGGCGGGCGCGAGGGCCGTCCATCCGGGGTACGGGTTCCTGGCGGAGAACACCGCGTTCGCGCGCGCCTGCGGCGAGGCGGGCCTGGTGTTCATCGGCCCGCCCGCCGAGGCCATCGAGGCGATGGGCGACAAGATCCGCGCGAAGCGGACCGTCGCCGCCGCCGGGGTCCCGGTCGTCCCCGGACGGGACGAGGCGGGCCTGTCCGACGGCGAGCTGCGGGACGCGGCGCTCGAGGTGGGCCTGCCGGTGCTGCTCAAGCCGTCGGCGGGCGGCGGCGGCAAGGGCATGCGCCTGGTGCGCGACGCGGCGGAACTGCCGGACGCGATCGCGTCCGCGCGGCGCGAGGCGCGCGGCTCGTTCGGCGACGACACGATCCTCGTCGAGCGGTTCGTCGAGAACCCCCGGCACATCGAGATCCAGGTGTTCGCCGACGCCCACGGCAACGCCGTCCATCTGGGCGAGCGCGAGTGCAGCCTGCAGCGGCGGCACCAGAAGATCGTCGAGGAGGCGCCGTCGCCGCTGCCGGACGCGGCGGCCCGCGAGCGGATGGGCGCCGCCGCCGTCGCCGCGGCGCAGGCCGTCGGGTACACCGGCGCCGGGACGGTCGAGTACATCGTGTCGGCCGACCGCCCGGCCGAGTTCTTCTTCATGGAGATGAACACCCGGCTCCAGGTCGAACACCCCGTGACCGAGCTGGTGACGGGGCTCGACCTCGTCGAGCTCCAGCTCCGCGTCGCGGCCGGGGATCGGCTGCCGTTCGCGCAGGGCGACGTCCGGCTGGACGGGCACGCGGTCGAGGCACGCGTCTACGCCGAGGATCCGGCCCGCGGCTTCCTGCCGACCGGCGGCCGCGTCCTCGCCCTGGACGAACCGGACGTGCGGGTCGACTCCGGGCTCGACACCGGCACCGAGATCGGCGGTTCCTACGACCCGATGCTGGCGAAGGTGATCGTCCACGGCGCGGACCGGGCCGAGGCGCTGCACCGCCTCGACCGGGCGCTCGCCGGGTACACGCTTCTCGGCGTCCCCACGAACGTCGCGTTCCTGCGCGCGCTGCTGCGGCACCCGGACGTCGCGTCCGGCGACATGGACACCGGCCTGGTCGAGCGCGCCCTCGACGGCCTGGTGGGCGATGGATCCGTCCCGCCCGAGGCGCTCGCCGCCGCCGCCCTGGAGCGGATGCACGCCCTCGAACGCTCGGCGGGCGACCCGTGGGAGATCCCGGACGGCTGGCGCCCCGGCGCGCACGCCTGGACGCGCTGGATCATCACGCCGGCGGGCGGCGAGCCCGTCGAGGTCCGGGTGCAGGGCCGCGCGTCGGCCGCGCGGGTCCGCGTCGGCGACGGCGAGCCCGTCGAGGCGTCCCTGCGCGGCACGACCCTCACCTACGCCGGACGGACGATCACGTTCGCCGCCGCCCGCGACGGCGACACGCTGTGGCTCGGCCGCGAGGGGCGCGCGTGGGCGCTCGGCGAGCACGTCGCCGCCGAGGGCGGCGCGGCGGCCGCCGGAGCCGGGGACGGGGTGCTGCGCAGCCCGATGCCCGGGACCGTCCTGGCCGTCAAGGCGGCCGAGGGCGACCGCGTCGCGGCGGGCCAGGCGCTCGTGGTCGTCGAGGCGATGAAGATGGAGCACACCGTCACCGCGCCCCTCGCGGGCGTCGTGGCGCGGCTGCCGGTCCGCGCCGGCGCCCAGGTCGCCCTGGACGCGGTACTGGCCGTGATCGAAGGGGAATGACGATGCGCACACCGCTGCCGGGCCTGCCCGAACGGGTCTCGATCTACGAGGTCGGGCCACGGGACGGCCTGCAGAACGAGAAGGCGATCGTGCCCGCGTCCGTCAAGGCCGAGTTCGTCACCCGGCTCGCGGACGCGGGGCTGCGCACGATCGAGACGACCAGCTTCGTCCACCCCAAGTGGGTGCCGCAGCTCGCCGACGCCGAGGAGCTGCTCGACGTCCTGCCCCGCTCGCCCGACCTGCGCTACCCAGTCCTCGTCCCGAACGAGCGAGGACTGGACCGGGCGCTCGCCAACGGCGTTACCGAGGTCGCCGTGTTCGGGAGCGCCACCGAGTCGTTCGCCCAACGGAATCTGAACCGGAGCGTAGACGAGTCCATCGAGATGTTCGCTCCCGTCGTCGAGCGGGCGCGCGCGCAGGGCCTGTGGGTGCGGGCCTACGTGTCGATGGCGTTCGGCGACCCGTGGGAGGGCGACGTCCCGATCGAGCAGGTCGTGTCGGTCGCGGAGCGGCTGATGGAGCTCGGCTGCTCGCAGCTCAGCATCGGCGACACCATCGGCGTCGGCACCGCCGGGCACGTGACCGCGCTGATCGAGGCGATGGGCGCCGCCGGGATCGGCACCGACCGGCTCGCCGTCCACTTCCACGACACCTACGGGCAGGCCCTCGCCAACACGCTCGCCGCGCTGCGCGCCGGCATCACGGTCGTGGACGCGTCCACGGGCGGCATCGGCGGCTGCCCGTACGCCGAGAGCGCCACCGGCAACCTCGCCACCGAGGACCTGGTGTGGATGCTGGACGGCCTCGGCGTCGACACCGGCGTCGACCTCGGCAAGCTCGTCGAGACCAGCCGGTGGATGGCGGAACGGCTCGGCCGCCCGAGCCCGTCCCGCGTCGTGCAGGCCCTGTCCCCCGGATCGGAGCAGTGATGATCGACTTCAATCTGAGCGACGAGCAGGAGGAGCTGCGGAGCACGGTCGAGCGGTTCGCCCGCGAGTCCGTCGCCCCGGTGATCGGCGACCTCTACGAGCGCGGCGAGTTCCCGTACGAGATCGTCGCCGCGATGGGCAAGATGGGGCTGTTCGGGCTGCCGTTCCCCGAGGAGCACGGCGGCATGGGCGGCGACTACTTCGCGCTCTGCCTCGCCCTCGAGGAACTCGCGCGCGTCGACTCGTCCGTGGCGATCACCCTGGAGGCCGGGGTCTCGCTGGGCGCCATGCCGATCTACAGGTTCGGTTCGGACGCCCAGAAGGCCCGGTGGCTCCCGCGGCTGATCTCCGGCGAGCGGCTCGCCGCGTTCGGGCTGACCGAACCGGGCGGCGGCTCGGACGTCCCGGGCGGCATGCGCACCACGGCCCGGCTCGACGGCGACTCCTGGGTGATCAACGGCTCGAAGTCGTTCATCACGAACTCCGGCACGGACATCACCGAGTTCGTCACGGTCACGGCCTTCACCGGCGAGAACGAGATCTCCACGGTCATCGTCCCGAACGGCACGCCGGGCTTCACGGTCGGGCGCAAGTACTCGAAGGTCGGCTGGTCGGCGTCCGACACCCGCGAGCTGTCCTTCGACGACGTCCGCGTCCCCGCCGAGAACCTCGTCGGGGAGCGCGGCCGGGGCTACGCGCAGTTCCTCCGCATCCTGGACGAGGGCCGCATCGCCATCGCGGCGCTGTCGGTCGGGCTCGCGCAGGGCTGCGTGGACGAGTGCCTGCGCTACGTCCGCGAGCGCGAGGCGTTCGGCCGGGAGATCGGCCGGTACCAGGCGATCCAGTTCAAGATCGCCGACATGGAGACGCGCGCGCACACCGCCCGCCTCGCCTACTACGCGGCCGCCGCCCGGCTGCTGGCGGGCGAGCCGTTCAAGAAGGAGGCGGCGATCGCCAAGCTCGTCGCGTCGAACGCCGCGATGGACAACGCCCGCGAGGCCACGCAGATCTTCGGCGGCTACGGCTTCATGAACGAGTACGCCGTGGGCCGCTTCTACCGCGACGCGAAGATCCTCGAGGTCGGCGAGGGCACGTCCGAGGTCCAGCGCATGCTCATCGCCCGCGCTCTCGGCCTGCCGCCGTCCTAGCCTCCGGCCCGGCCGGGGCCGGCCGGGGCCGGCCGAACCGCTAAGCCCGGCCGAACCGGGCCGCCCACTCGTGGACCCGCTCGCGCAGCTCGGGCGGGTCCACGACGTGGAAGTCGGCGCCGACGACGCCGAGCGCCATCGCCGCCCAGTCCAGCGAGTCGGCGGTGATGCGCACCCGGCAGCGCCGGTCGTCGATCTCCTCGGCCGTGCTCCACCGCCCGATCCGCACGCGCACGAGCTCGGCGGGCGCCTCGACGAGCACCTCGACCGCGTGCGGCCGGGGCAGCTCGTCCAGTCCTGCGCGGACGAACTCGGCCGCGTCCGCCGCGGGCAGTTCGCGGGGACGGAACCGGGCGCCCGTCCCCCGCGGCCCGCCGATCCGGTCGACGCGGAAGCTGCGCCAATCCTGCCGGTCGAGGTCGTAGGCGACCAGGTACCAGCGGCGGCCCAGGCACACCAGCCGGTGCGGCTCGACGTGCCGGTCGGTGCGGCGACCACCGGCGGCCGTGTGGGCGAAGCGGAGCCGCTCGGCGTCCCGGCAGGCCAGCGCGGCCTCCGTGAGCACCCCCGGGTCGATGAGGGTCCCGGCCCCGCCGCCCCACCCCGCGGGCACGGTCATCGCGCGCAGCGCCTCGACCCGGCGCCGCAGCCGCACCGGCATCACCTGCACGACCTTGGCCAGCACCCGCACCGACGACTCGGCGATGCCGTCCACCGCACCCTCCGTCCCGCCCCGCGCCCCGCCCTGCGCGGCCGCCTGCAACCCGACGGCCAGGGCGACCGCCTCGTCGTCGTCGATCACCAGCGGCGGCAGCGCGGTGCCCGGCGCGAGCTGGTAGCCGCCGTCGGCGCCGCGCCGCGCCTCGACCGGATAGCCCAGCTCGCGCAGCCGGTCGACGTCCCGGCGCAGCGTCCGCCGCGAGACCCCCAGCCGCTCGGCCAGCTCCCCGCCCGGCCAGTACCGGTGGCTCTGCAGCAGGGACAGCAGGCGCAGGGTCCGCGTGCTCGTGTTCGCCATGGCCATATCCTGGCGCATATAGGTCAGAAAGTGGCCGTTGAGGCTCCTAGCGTTGTCCCTGTCAGAACGGAGAGATCCAGGGAAGGCGGGAAACCCATGACCGAGACCGTGAGCCAGACCGTGAGCCAGACCGTGAACCAGCCCGTGAACGCGCCCGTCACCGGGGAGCGCGCCGACCTGCTGGCGGCGCTGGGCAAGCAGCGGCACTTCCTGCGCCTCACCGTCCGCGACCTCACCGACGACCAGGCTCGGCGGCGGACCACCGTCAGCGAGTTGTGCCTCGGCGGCCTGATCAAGCACGTCTCGGCGACCGAGCGCACCTGGGCGGACTTCATCGTGGAGGGCCCGTCCGCGATGGGCGACTTCGACGCCATGACCGAGGAGGACCTCGCCCGCTACTCCGACGGGTTCCGGCTGCTCCCGGAGGAGACCCTCGCCGGCGTCCTCGCCGAGTACGACGAGGTGGCCCGGCGGACCGACGGCCTGGTCGCCTCGCTCCCCGACCTGGACGCCGCGCAGCCGCTCCCCGAGGCCCCGTGGTTCGAGCCCGGCGCGTCCTGGACCGCCCGCCGGGTTCTCCTGCACCTCATCGCAGAGACCGCCCAGCACAGCGGCCACGCCGACATCATCCGCGAGTCCCTGGACGGCGCGAAGAGCATGGGCTGACGGGAGCCGCCCGCGCGCCCCGGGACCTCTCGGGGCGCGCAGCGCGGGGGCCGCCCGGGGCGGGCCGCCGGGATGGCGCGGGGACCCATGTCGGGTCCGTCACATTCGGTTGACCTCGAGCGCTGTCGAGGTCTGCCGCCGGACGGCGGGGAGCAGCGCGGACCCGGGCAGATTGTCGGACCCGGCCGGAATACTCGCGAGACCGGACGGGTTTAACCGTTCGCGAAAGTGTCAGTCTCTGCAGTATTTTGCTGCGGTATCCCCCTTGTACCGTTCCCCGGCTCCTGCGTGCCCGCGTGCGCGGGCCCCGACGATTGGAAGTAAGTTGACCGCTCCCGCGTCTCCCAAGGCGGCGGACGGCCCGCTGGAGGCACCGGACTCCGGAGGCCTCGACCGCGGCGTGTTCGCGGTGGCCGGTGTCGTGGTGCTCGGCGCGATCATGTCCATCCTGGACGTGACCGTCGTCAACGTCGCACTGAACGCGCTCACCGCGGAGTTCAACACCTCGCTCGCCACCATGCAGTGGGTCGCGACGGGGTACACCCTGGCACTGGCCACCGTGATCCCGATCACGGGATGGGCCTGCGCGAGGTTCGGCACCAAGCGCCTCTACATGACGTCGATCGCGCTGTTCGTGATCGGCTCGATGCTGGCCGGCGCGGCGTGGTCGGCGGAGTCGCTGATCGCGTTCCGGGTCCTGCAGGGGCTCGGCGGCGGCATGATCATGCCCGCGGGCATGACGATCCTGACCCAGGCGGCGGGCCCGCAGCGGGTCGGCCAGGTGATGAGCGTGGTCGGCATCCCGATGCTGCTCGGCCCGATCACCGGCCCGATCCTCGGCGGCTGGCTCGTCGACGACGTGTCGTGGCGCTGGATCTTCTTCATCAACCTGCCCATCGGGATCATCTCGCTGTTCCTGGCGGCGCGGATCCTCAAGCCCGACACCCCGAAGCCGACCGAGAAGCTGGACCTCCTCGGGCTGCTGCTGCTCTCCCCCGGTCTCGCGCTGCTCATCTACGGCCTGGCCAAGGGCGGCGAGCTGCAGGACTTCCTCGCCCCCGAGGCGGTCTGGTTCACGGTGGCCGGCGCCGCGCTCGTCCTCGGGTTCGTGGCGCGGGCGCTGACCGCGGCCACCCCGCTGATCGACCTGCGGCTGCTCAAGCGCCGGTCGGTGGCCGCCGCGTCGGGAACGATGGTGCTGTTCATCACCGCGTTCATGGGCGCGATGCTGCTGATGCCCCTCTACTTCCAGGTGGTGCGCGGCGAGAGCGCTCTGGCGTCGGGTCTGCTGCTGGCCCCGCAGGGCCTCGGCGCGATGGTCACGATGCCGATCGGCGGCCGGCTCACCGACAAGATCGGCCCCGGCCGGGTCGTGCTCGGCGGTCTCTTCGTGGTGGTCCTGGCGGTGGCGGGCTTCACCTGGATCCTCCAGGAGGACACGTCCTACTGGGCCCTCGGCGGCGTCCTGTTCGTCATGGGGACCGGCATGGGCATGACGATGATGCCGACCATGGCCGCGGCCATCCAGCCGCTCGTGCACGACGAGGTGCCGCGCGCCAGCACGATGCTGAACATCATCCAGCAGGTGTCGACCTCCGTCGGCACCGCGATGATGTCGGTGCTGCTCGCCCGGCAGCTCGCCGACAAGCTGCCCGCGATGCCCGGCGAGGGCGGCGGCGAGGCCGGGATGGCCGCGATGGCGGAGATTCCGCCCGACATGCTGGCGCGGATCGCCGGCCCGCTGGCCGACGCGTGGCAGAGCACCTACTGGATCGCCGCGGGGCTGCTGCTCCTGGCCTTCCTGCCGGCGCTCGTACTGCCGCGCAGGAAGCCGGAGAAGCCGATGGGCGACGCGCCGATGCCGATGCACTGATCGCCGGACGGCCGCGAGCCCCGGTCCGGGACCGACGTCCCGGACCGGGGCTCGTCCCGTCTCAGGACGCCGCCGCGTCCTTCCAGTACTCATCCTTCAGCAGCCGCTTGTAGAGCTTGCCCGTGGGGTGCCGGGGCAGTTCGGCGCGGAAGTCGACGGAGCGCGGGCACTTGTAGTGCGCGAGCCGGTCGCGGCAGTAGGCGATGAGCTCGGCCTCCAGCTCGGGGCCCGCGTCGTCCATGGCGAGGGGCTGGACGACCGCCTTGACGGCCTCCCCCATCTCCGGGTCGGGAACGCCGAGGACGGCGACGTCCGCGACCTTCGGATGGACGGCGAGGACGTTCTCGGCCTCCTGCGGGTAGATGTTCACGCCACCACTGATGATCATGTAGGCGCGGCGGTCGGTGAGGTAGATGAACCCGTCCTCGTCGACGTATCCGACGTCGCCGAGCGTGCTCCAGCCGCGCCCCTTCGGGTCGCGGGACGCCTCGGTCTTGCCCTCGTCGCCGTGGTACTCGAACGTGGGCCCCTCGCCGAAGTAGAGGGTTCCGGGGGTGCCGGGAGGGACCTCCTCGCCGTCCTCGTCGCACACGTGGACCTGCCCGAGGACGGCGCGTCCCACGGTCCCCTTGTGGGTCAGCCAGTCCTCGGAGTTCGTGTACACGAAGCAGTTGCCCTCCGTGCCCGCGTAGTACTCGTGGAGGATGGGCCCCCACCAGTCGATCATCCGCTCCTTGACCGGGACGGGGCAGGGCGCCGCGGCGTGCACGGCGGCGCGGAGGCTCGACACGTCGTACCGGGCACGGGTCTCCTCGGGGAGTTTCAGCATCCGGATGAACATGGTCGGCACCCACTGGCTGTGCGTGACGCCGTACTTCTCGATGGCGGCGAGGGCCTGTTCCGCGTCGAACTTCTCCATCACCACGATGGTGGCGCCGAAGCGCTGGAAGGTGAGGCAGTAACGCAGCGGGGCGGCGTGGTAGAGGGGTGCCGGGGACAGGTACACAGAGTCGCCGTCGGGCTGGAACAGCAGCGAGATGAGCTGGGTCAGGGGGCCGGGCGTGCCCATGGGGTCCTTGCTGAGGGCGGGTTTCACCCCCTTGGGCCGGCCGGTGGTGCCGGACGAGTAGAGCATGTCGACGCCCTCGCACTCGCCCTCGATGGACGTGGCGGGGTGCGCGGCGACGCGCTCCTCGTAGGACTCGTAGCCGGGGGCCGTGCCGCCGAGCATGAGGCGCAGCGGCACGTCCGGCGGGTCCTGCGCGACGGCCGGGATCGACGCGTCCGCGATGAACACCTTGGCCTCGCAGTTGCCCACGATGTAGGCGACCTCGTCGGGCCCGAGCCGTGAGCTCACGGCCGTGTAGTAGAGCCCGGACCGTTGCGCGGCCCAGGCGATGGCCAGATAGAGCGGGTGGTTCTCGAGCATGAACGCGATGTGGTCCCCCGGGCGCAGCCCCTCCGCGTGGAGCAGCTGCGCGAGCCGGTTGGACTCCTCGTTCAGTTCCCGGTACGTGACGGTGCGGCCCGAGCCCGCCATGATCACGGCGGGCTTGTCGGGTGACTGTGCGGCGATCTGCCCCAGATGCATAACCGCACGTTAGCGGCCCGCATCCGCGAATGGAATGGGATTCGGTTCATTCGGCCGCACAGACGAGCATGTGGTCGAAATCACCGTCCTTGGCCCCGCCGACGAACGCCTCCACCTCCTCGCGCGTGTAGACGAGGACGACCCCCTCTGGGTCCCGCGAGTTGCGCACGGCGATGTCCCCGCTGGGGAGTTCGGCCATCTCGACGCAGTTGCCGCTCGGATTGCTCCGCCGGCTCTTCTGCCAGACGAGTCCGCTGCGGCTCCCGCCGCCGGGCGGCATCTGGTGGCCGTTCATCTTTGCCCCCTCCAGGCGTGTCCGCCTCCCCGCAGGGAGGCCGCGATCTCGCCCCACCCCACACCATGGTACGAGATGCACGTGCATTCGGTCTTGCATTCGTTCTTGCACCCGTTCGTGCAGACGGCCTTGCATCTGCACGGCTTGGGGAGCAAGATAGCGAACGCTCGCCGGTGACCAACCCGCTCGCCTCTCGAGGTTCACACCATGACCGTTGACCAGGCAGACGACGTCGCGGCGCACGCCGCCAGGCACGGCGCCCTCCACGGCGCCGAGGAGGCCCTACGGCCGCGCGGTGCCGCGGCCGGGCACTCGCCCTGGCCGGACGCGCCCGCGCCCGCGCACACGCCCGCGGACACCCGCTCCGCGCCCGGCGCCCCGGCGCCCGACCCCGGCCTGGCCGGGCGCTGGCCCACACCGCACGAGGGCGTTCCGCGCACGGCGCGCCGCGTCCTGCCCGCGGAGATCACCGCGCCCCGGACGGCGCGCGAGTTCGCCGCGGCGACGCTCCGCGAATGGGGCCTGCGGGACGACGCCGGAGACATCGTCGTCACGGTCTCGGAACTGGTCACCAACGCCCTGCGGCACGGCCTGGAGGGACTTCCCCAGCCCCTGCCGCGGCGCCCGATCCAGCTCGTGCTGATCGGTCACCGGCGGCGGCTCGTCGTGGCGGTGACCGACCCGAGCGGGCACGCCCCCGAGCCGGCGGCGGTCGACAACGACCGGTTCGTCGAGGGGGGCCGCGGGCTGCTCGTGGTGGGCGCGGTCAGCGACGCCTGGGGCTGGGCGCCGCTCGCGACCGGCGGGAAGTCGGTGTGGGCGGCCTTCGCCCGCCGGGTCAGCCCTCCGGAACCGGAAGCGCCGGAGACTGCGCGTCGGCCGGACGCTCCCGCTCCGGACGCTCCAGCTCACTGAGGAACGCGTGGGCCCAGCGGTCCACGTCGTGCTCGAGGACCCGGCGGCGCATCGACCGCATCCGCCGGGCCAGCTCGGCGGGCTCGGCGCCGAGCGCGTCCAGCAGGCGCTCCTTGAGGCCGTCGATGTCGTAGGGGTTGACCAGGAAGGCGCCGCGCTTGAGCTCGTCGGCGGCCCCGGTGAACTCGCTGAGCACCAGGGCGCCGCGCAGGTCCGCCCGGCAGGCGACGTACTCCTTGGCGACGAGGTTCATGCCGTCCCGCAGCGGGGTGACGACCATGACGTCCGCGGCCAGGTACAGCGCGGCCAGCTCGGCGCGGTCGTACGAGTTGTGCATATAGTGCACGACCGGAAACCCGATTTCGCCGTACTCGCCGTTGATCCGGCCGACCTCCTGCTCGATCTCCTCGCGCAGGAGCTGATACTGCTCGACGCGCTCCCGGCTCGGCGTCGCGATCTGCACGAACACGGCCTCGCCCGGCTTCAGATGGCCGTCCTCGAACAGCTCGCCGTACGCCTCCAGCCGCTGCCGGATGCCCTTGGTGTAGTCGAGCCGGTCGACGCCCAGCAGGATCGTGGCGTCGCCGAGGTCGCCGCGGATCTCCTGGGCGCGTTCCCGCACCTCCGGACGGGCCACCAGGTCGTCCAGCTCGCCGACGTCCACCGAGATGGGGAACGCGCGGGCGCGGACGACGCGCCCGTCCCACAGGACGTCCTGCTTGACGTGCCGGGTGTCCAGCAGCCGCCGGCAGAGCCGCACGAAGTTGGCGGCGGCGCCCGGCAGCTGGAAACCGACCAGGTCGGCGCCGAGCAGCCCCTCCAGGATCCGGCGCCGCCACGGAAGCTGCCAGAACAGCTCCACCGGCGGGAACGGGATGTGCAGGAAGAACCCGATGCGCAGGTCGGGCCGCAGGTCCCGCAGCATGGCCGGCACCAGCTGGAGCTGGTAGTCCTGCACCCAGACGATCGCGCCCTCGGCGGCGACCTCCGCCGCCGCCTCCGCGAAGCGCCGGTTGACCCGCACGTAGGCGTCCCACATCGCGCGGTCGTACACGGGCGTCGCCACCACGTCGTGGTAGAGCGGCCACAGCGTGGCGTTCGAGAAGCCCTCGTAGTACAGCTCGACGTCCTCGGCCGACTGCGAGATGGGGACGAGCGACATGCCGTCCTCCTCGAACGGCTCGAGCCGTTCGTCCGCCGCCCCGGTCCAGCCGATCCACGTTCCGTGGCGCCGCCGCATCACCGGCGCGATCGCGCTGACCAGCCCGCCGGGACTGCGCCGCCAGCGCGGTTCGCCGTCCGGTCCGACGACCCGGTCGACCGGAAGCCGGTTGGCCACAACCACGAACTCACTACCCCGCGCCACCTGCGACCCGCCTCTCCAGGGAACCTCAGTGATCACCATGCCCAGAAACGGTCATCGGGAACATCTTGTCACTTCGACGCAAAGAGATCGTTACAGGAAAAGGGCACGGTCAGGATCGCGGGAGACCCGATGACCGGGATTGGAGCGGGCCACATCCCTTTCCCGCCAGGTGACCGATGTTTACCGCGCCGTCATCTTCGGCGGCCATTCCTACGAACATGTGAGACAGATCACACAAAGGTATGGTGGGCGACCGGATGGTCGGCGTGCCGGAGGTACCGCACGGACAGGTGATCGGGCCCCGCCTCGGCCGCCCACAGTTCGGCGAGGAGGACGCGCATGGCGTGCTCGCGCGCGCGCCGGTGCTGGGAGTCCACGCCCCGGCACGAGACACCGGTGGGCAGGTGCGTGAAGAGCAGATCCCCCGGACCGTCCGGTTGCCGGGTGCAGAGCAGGTCGATCCGGATGTCTTGAGGACGGACGGCCGCACGGGGCCGCAACTCGGGCCGGACGGTGACGCGCACGACGGTCTCGCCGTCCGGGCCCACCGCCCGATCCGGACCGCCGCCGGGATCGGCACCCGTGCCGCCGGGCGCCGGATCGCCGCCGCCGGTCCGCACAGAGCCGGGTTCCCGGGACGCGGGCGTCGAGGACGTCCGGACGGCGTGCAGTCCGTTGTCGCGTTTCAGGCCGGCCCACGCCCCCGGTCCGGTTTCGCCCGCGGTGATCGCCATGATCGCGCCGTGTGGAGGCGGGGCACAGGCCAGGTCCTCCACGTGCCACCCCGCGTCGCGGGCGTACCGGCGGTAGTGGTCCGCGAGCGCGCGCACGTGCCGCTCGGCGCCCTCGCCGCCGTCGAGGCGGACGATCACATCGCAGGGGTCGCACGGGTCGCGGGCGGCCAGGGCGCGGGCGAGGCGGGCTTCGCGGGCCGCCACCTCCCGGCCGAGCCGCCCGGCCTCGGAAGTCCAGGCGGGGTCGGCGGCCGCGAAGCCCCGAGCGTCCCGCAGGTCGTCGTGCAGCGCGCGCAGCCGGCCCGTTTCCGCCCGGTACGGTTCCAGCGCCTCGAGAGCGCGCCGAAGCCGCCGGGCGCGCCGCCAGTCGCGGTGGACGGCGGGGTCGTCGAGCCGCGCCCGCAGGACGGCGTACTCGTCCATGATCGCGTCGAGGCCGTCCATGAACCCATGATGCCGCCCGCGCCGCGGCGGAATCGCCCGGATCACGGGAAGGCGGGCCCCGCGCGAGGTCGCGCGGGGCCCGCCGGGCGGCTTCGCGATCAGGCGGGCGCGCCCTCGCGTTCCGGGTTCTCGGCCGGGCGGCGCCGTCCGCCCCAGAGGACGGCGTCCAGCGAGAACCGGCCCGCGCCCGTCAGCGCGAGCAGCAGGGCGACGGCGCCGAGGACGAGCACGAACTCGTAGCCGCCGTCGCTCGCGAAGAAGCCGGCGTCCTTGTGGACGTACCAGAACGCGCCGGCCATGTTCGCGGCGAGCAGCAGGCCGACGACCGGGACGAGGACGCCCACGATCAGCGCGGCGCCGCCGAGCAGTTCGAGCCACGTCACGACCGTCGCCGCAACGTCGGGCAGCGGGATGCCGAGGCCGTCGAACATGGCGCTGACCCCGGCGTGCCCGGTGTCGTCGAGTTTCTGCCGGCCGTGCGCGACGAACACCGCGCCGAGGACCAGTCGGCCGATGAGAAGCCCGGCATGGAGCAGGTCGGGGTGTCGGCGAGACGGGAGCATGCCCCTCCTCCATCGAAGGTTCAAATCTGAACTAACTGAACGCCACCGAACGCTACCAGAGGTGGTTGAACTTCGAACCATCTGACAACCGGATCGGAGGCAGGCCGACTAGAATCGCCGCATGAGCGATGCGGGGAAACCGCTCGACGACGCGGACTTGCGCGCCTGGATGGCCTTCCTCGCCGCCGGGCACCTCATGGAGCACGAGGTCGAACGGCAGCTGAAACGCGACGGCGGGCTCACGCACCCCGAGTTCGAAGTGCTGGTCCGGCTGGAGTGGGCCGAGGGCGGACGGCTGCGCATGTCCGACCTCGCCCGCCAGGTGATGATCTCCAAGAGCCGGCTGACCTACCAGGTCACGCAGCTGGAACGGGCCGGGCTGGTGCGGCGCACCGGCTGCGACACCGACCGGCGCTCGGTGTGGGCGGAACTGACCGAGGAGGGCACGGCCGCGCTGGAGCGCGTCCGCCCGGGGCACCGGCGGGTCGTCCGGGAGTCGCTGATCGGCGTCCTGTCCCGCGAGGAGATCGACCTGCTCGGGGACGCGCTGGGCCGCGTCGCCGACCGCCTGCGGGAACGGTAGCGTGCGGGACTTCGGCGGGATCGTCGAGCGCGCCCCGGCACGGGTCGTCCGCCCGGGATCGGCCGCGGAGGTCGCCGGCGCGCTGCGGGAGGCCGCCGCGGACGGGCTGGACGCCGTCCCGCGCGGCCGCGGGCACTCCACGTTCGGCCAGTCGCTCACCGAAGGCGTCTCGCTCGACATGCGGGGGCTCGCGGGGGTCCACGCGGTCCGAACCGGCGACGACGGGACCGTGCACGCGGTCGTCGGCGCCGGGACGACCTGGCGGGAGGTCCTCGACGCGACGCTGCCGTACGGTCTCGCCCCGCCCGTGCTGACCGACCATCTGGACGTCACCGTCGGCGGGACGCTGTCGGCGGGCGGCGTCGGCGGCACCTCGCACCGGCACGGCCCGGCGGCCGCGAACGTGACGTCGCTCGAGGTGGTCCGGCCCGGCCTCGGCACGGTGGAGTGCTCCCCCGGCGTCCGGCCGGAGCTGTTCGACGCGGTGCGTGCGGGGCTCGGGCGGCACGGCGTCATCACCCGGGCCGCGCTGCGGCTCGTTCCCGTCCCCGACCGCGTGCTGTGCTGCACGATCCCCTGCCGCGACGCCGCCGATCTGCTGCGCGTGCAGCGGACGGCGCGGGCCGAGCACGTCTCGGGGCAGGCCAAGCCGGCGGACGGCGGCGGGTGGCGGTACGAGGCGAAGGCGGTACTGCACGACGGCGCGCCGCCCCCGGGGACGACCGAAACGGAAGAACTGTCCTACCTCGACTTCGCCGACCGCCTCCGCCCGGACGTGGCGGAACTCGTCGCGCTCGGCGAGTGGGCGCGCCCCCACCCGTGGGGCATGGTGTTCCTGCCCGGGGACCGCGCCGCCGCCCTCATCGAGGACGAGCTGCGCGCGACGGGCCCGGGCGATGTGGGCCTCAGCGGCGTCGTCCTGATCAAGGCGCTGCGCGCCGGAGGCCTGCCCGCCCTCGCCGTCCCGGCCGATCCCGTCCTGCTCGGGATGCTGCGGACGGCCTCGCCCGGCTGCGCGACCGTCCCCGCGATGCTCGCCGCGAACCGCGCGCTGCTGCACCGGGCCCGCGCCGCCGGCGGGGCCCGCTACCCCGTGGACGCGGTCGACGGCGAGGCGTCCGGGTACGCGTGACACCCGGCGCCCCGGGTGCGGAGCACTCCGCCGGGCGGACGGACGCGGGCGATCCGGACCTCCGGCATCGTCCAGGACACGCGCGGTGGTCCCGGCGGCGTTCCAGGAGGCCGAGTTCGGGGCCCGGAGGCGAGGGCCGCCCGCGACGCCGTGCGGCGGGCCGACCGGCCGGGCCGCGCCGGTGATCGGGAAACGGTCAGGACTTCAGGTAGTGCAGCACCGCCAGCACGCGGCGGCTGTACCCGGCGGCGTCCGCCAGGCCGAGCTTGTCGAAGATCGCGTTGACGTGCTTCTCCACGGCGCTCTGCGAGACGTGCAGGTGCGCGGCGATCGACCCGTTCGTATGCCCCTGCGCCATGTGGTCGAGGACGTCGCGTTCGCGTGGCGTCAGCCGGGCCAGCGGGTCGGCGTGCGTGCTGTGCGCCAGCAGCCGCCGCACCACCTCGGGATCGAACGCGGCGCCGCCCGCCGCGACCCGGTCGAGGGCGTCGAGGAACTCGTCGACCTGCGCGACCCGGTCCTTGAGCAGGTAGCCGACACCGGTCGCGTCCGCGGCGATCAGTTCGGCGGCGTACCGCTTCTCCACGTACTGGGACAGGACGAGCACGCCGACGCGCGGCCATCGGCGGCGGATCTCCAGTGCGGCGCGCAGCCCCTCGTCGGTGTGCGTGGGCGGCATCCGGACGTCCACGACCACGACGTCCGGCGGCGCCGCGGCAACGGCGGCGACCAGGGCGTCCCCGTCGCCCACGGCCGCGGCCACCTCGTGGCCCTCCTCGCCGAGCAACCGCACCAGGCCCTCGCGCAGGAGCGTGGAGTCCTCGGCGAGCATCACCCGCACGGCAGCTCCGCGGCGATCACGGTGGGGCCGCCGGGCGGGCTGTGCACGGCGAACGTCCCGTCCAGCGCGGCGACCCGGCGGGCGAGCCCGGCCAGCCCGCCGCCGCCGGGGTCGGCTCCCCCGGACCCGTCGTCCTCGATGCGCACGCCGATCCTCCCGTTCCGCTCCGCCACCTCGACGTGGACGCGCCGGGCGCCGGAGTGCTTCGCGGCGTTGGTGACGGCCTCGCAGACGACGAAGTACGCGGCGGTCTCCACCGGATGCGGAGGCCGTCCCGGGACGCTGCAGTCCATCGTCACCGGTACCGCCGACCGCTCCGCGACCGTCTCCAGCGCCGCCCGCAGTCCCTCGCCGTCGAGCGCGGCCGGGAACACGCGCCAGGCCACCTCGCGCAGGTCGTCCAGTGCGTGCCGGGACTCCTCGTGCGCCTGCCGGAGCAACTCGGCGGAGCGCGCGGCGTCGCCCGCGCGGCGGGCCCGGCCGATCAGCATGCCGAGCGCGACGAGCCGCTGCTGGACGCCGTCGTGCAGATCGCGCTCGATCCGGCGGCGCTCGTCGTCGACCGCGTCCACCACCTGCGCGCGGGTCACCCGCAGTTCGGCGATGCGGCGCCGGTAGGCGTCCAGCGGACTCGGGCCGAGCCGGCGGCGGGCGACCCGCCGTTCCAGCGCGACGACCCCGACCAGGCCCTGGACGGCGACGAACAGCAGCACCGCACCGAGGGCGAACGTGTAGGCGACGATCCAGAGGTGCGGAGGGATGCCGTCCATGTGATCGCCGGTGATCCACCAGCTCACCAGGAGGGCCGTCCCGACGCCCCCGCCGTAACCGATCAGCAGCAGGATGATCCCGCCGAGCAGCCCGACCGGTGCGCGCAGCGCCAGGTAGGCGAGCGCGCGGCCGGGGTCGCCCGCGGGCACGCTCTCCGCACCGAGGAAGGCGGCGAGCCTGCGCCGCTCCAGTTCCGTGAGCCCCCGCGCCCCGGCCGCGACCGCGTCCGGCACCGGCCGGCGGCCGCGCGAGACCAGCAGCGAGAACGGGACCAGTAGGACCGTGACGAGCAGGTAGGCGAGCTCCGCGACGGCCGTCAGGGCGCCGAGCACGAGCCCGGCGGTCACGCGCGCCGCCGTCCGCACGGCACGCCGTCCACCGGCGGCACCGCCGCGGGAGTCGCCGTGGGAGTCGCCGCGGGAGTCGCGGCGGGGACGGGCTCGACCGGGGGCGTCGTCAGAAGGCGCTGTGATCACGCTCAGGGTCTCGCGCACCGGCGCGGTGCGCGCCGCCGTTCCCGTTGCCGTTCTTGCGCGACTTCACGACGCGGAACGCGATGAACGCCAGGAGGGCCACGGCGACCACCACGATGACGCCCTTGGAGTAGACCCCGACGTACTCCTCGACCTTGTGCCACTGGTCGCCGAGCCCGTAACCCGCCATCACGAAGATCGTGTTCCAGATCGCGCTGCCGAGCGTGGTGTACAGCAGGAACTTGCTCAGCGGCATCCGCTCCACCCCGGCCGGGACGGAGATCAGGCTCCGGAAGATCGGGATCATCCGGCCGAAGAAGACCGCCTTGGCGCCGTGCTTGGCGAACCACGCCTCGGTGCGGTCGAGGTCCTCGATCTTGATGAGCGGGAGGCGGGCGACGAGCCTGCGGATGCGGTCGCGTCCGATGACCGCGCCGATGCCGTACAGGGCGAGCGCGCCGACGACCGATCCGACCGTCGTCCAGATCAGGGCGGCGATGAGGTTCATCTTGCCCTGGGACGCGGTGAAGCCCGCGAGCGGCAGGATGATCTCGCTCGGCAGCGGCGGGAACAGGTTCTCCAGCGCGATCGCGATTCCCGCGCCCGGCGCGCCCAGCTGCTCCATCAGGTCGGTGGCCCAGCCCGCGATGCCGCCCACCGGCTCACCCTCGGTCGCCGCCGCCAAAAACGTCATTGTGATCATGCCTCGCCACACTAGAGATCAGCCGGTACCCGTCACCATGGAGCGCACCGCCGACTTTACCGGCCGCGCGCCGCATCCCGGCCCTGCGGAAAACCACACCCCGCCGCTCCGGCCGCGCGCCGGAGGGGCGGGAACCGGGAGCGGCGATGATCGGAGAAACGCCCGCATCGCCGGGCGGTTCAGCCTAATGTGGAACTCCCCCCGGCACCGGGGTTTCCGCACCGCCGCATCGATCAGCGAGGAGCCGCACAGGTGGCCGACGACCTCCCGGAGAACGCGCCTCCCGGCATCGATCCCTCCACCCCCACGTTCGCCCGGGTGTACGACTACTTCCTCGGCGGCAAGGACAACTTCGCCGCCGACCGGGAAGTCGCGGACATGGTGATGGGGCTCGTCCCGGAGGCGCCCGTCGTGGCGCGCGGCAACCGCGTCGCGATCGAGCGCGCGGTGACCTACCTCGCGGGCGAGCTGGGCATCGACCAGTTCGTGGACATCGGGTCGGGGCTGCCCACGTCGTCCAACGTGCACCAGTTCGCGAAGGCGGCCGTGGACGGCGCCCGCGTCGTGTACGTCGACAACGATCCCATCGTGCTCGCGCACGGTCGGGCGCTGCTCACCGAGACCGGCGTCGCCACGTTCATCCAGGGCGACCTCTACGAGCCGGAGAAGATCTTCGCCGACCCGGCGCTGACCGCGCTGATCGACCTCGACCGCCCGGTCGGGGTCGTCCTGGCCGCGATCGTCCACCACGTGCCCGACGACCGCGGCCCGGCCGAGGTGGTCCGCGCGCTGCACCGGTTCCTGCCGTCCGGCAGCCACGTCATGCTCACGCACCTGCACGACGCGGGCGACGACCCGCGCGTTGAGGAGGCCAAGCAGATCCTGCAGTCGGGGCTCGGCGGGTCGTACTTCCGGCACTCCTCCGAGATCGAGCGGTTCATGGAGGGGCTGACGATCCTGGAGCCGGGCGTCGAACTGGTGACGGCGTGGCGTCCGAACGGGCCGGCGGGGCCGCTGGAACACCCGCTGCACAGCCAGATGGTCGCGGTGCTCGGCCGCAAGGACTGAGCCGGACGACCCCGGCGGCGGACCACCGACCCGGCACGGCGGGCCGGGTTTCGGTCACGGGCTCGGCCAATTTCGGACCGTTCCCGCGAGAGATCCGGACAAAGGATCTTTCTGATCGACTTTTCGGACAGGAAGCCTTCTTGTAGCGTTCGCAGGGTTTTGTGAAGCGAATTCATGATCCCAAAGGAACCCCCGCGATGCTGCTGGCCACCGGTCTGGCCACCGTGCTCCTCGGCCTGCTCGCACTCCTGGCCGCGACCCGGCACCGCTCCTGGCGTCCGGACGCCCGCGCGCCCGGCCACCCGGAGTCCCTGACGACCGTGCTCGAACCGGGCGAGGAGGAGTACCTCGCCTGGCTCGCCGACCATCACTGGCCCGGTGACGAGTACCTGGAACTGGAGCGCGACTGGGGCGCCGAACTGGGCCTCGATCATCTCGACGACGTCCGTCACGGCGTCCACGACGTCCACGACGGGCCGCCGCAGGCGCCGCTCTGCCCGCGCTGCGCGCTGCGCCGCGAGGACGTGTGGCCGTGCCCGGCGTGCGGGCGGCTGCTGCACTCGTCCTGCGGGCACGGCATGCGGCGGAGGCGGGTCGCGCACCCCTACCGCACGCGCGGGCGCGGTTTCGAGTCGGTGATCGCGGAATGGATCTGCACGGGCTGCACCTCGATCGTCGGATTGGACGTCGATCACGGCGATGAGCCCGATCGGCGCTGATTGCCCGCTTCACCCAACCTTTACACGCTCGTAACGTAAAGACTTCCTCATCTACTTGCATATTTAGGACGTACGGGGGCAGGGTGAAGTATGTCCTTAATCACTGGGACGCCATGGAGGGAACCCGTGATCGCCCACCCCGACCCGAACTGCCGGCACGAGCCCGGGTGCCCGGCCGCCGACGCCCACGACCGGGACGCCGCGCGCACCGTCGCCCACCACCCCGAGCAGGGCTGGAGCCTGCTGTGCAACGGCATCGTCGTCTTCGACGACACCGGAGAGCTGCTCCCCGACGGCCGCGTCGTCGACCCGCACCGTCCCACCGCGGCCGCCTAGCGACCGCGGCCGTCACCTGATCACGTGACGGTCGTAGCCCAGCCGGACCAGCTCCTCGTACGCCGCCCAGGCCGCGGCCGGAACGGGCATCGGCACCTGGAACCCGCGCTCGGCGTAGACGACCATCCGCTGCAGGTCGCCCACCATCAGTTCGACGAACCGCCGCTCGTCGTCGCCGTACGCGTCGAACCCCACCTCGGGCGCCGCGACCCTCCACTCCACCTCGGCCCACTGGCGCCGCGCCGTCGCCAGTGACCGCCGCGTCATGTACGGCTTGGCGACCAGGATCCCGCTGCGCACCGCGATCCCCCGCCCGTCCAGCAGGCGGCGCGTCGCGGTGATGTTCTCCCCCGTGTTGGCGGCGGTCTCCTCCAGCACCAGCGCCCGCTCCGGGACGCCGTGCTCCCGCGCCACCCGCGCGAACACCCGCGCCTCCGTCTCCGCCCACCCGGACGTGACCTTCCCCCGGCCGCCCGAGACGACCAGCAGCGGCGCCCGTCCCTCATGCCAGAGCCGGGCCGCGTGGACCGCCACCCGCGTGTCGTGACACCCCAGCGCGAGGATCACGTCAGCCTTGGAGAGAGGGTCGGCCAGCACCAGATGATCCCAGAGGATCCGGGCCAGCTCGCGCGCCCGTTCGTCCACGGGGCCGTGAGAGTCCATGCGCCCATTGTCCCCGGCGGTCAGCATGTCGGACTCCCATCCGAACGGCCGTCCCGATAGCGTTCAACTGTTTCGCTACTTACGCAAGGTTCATGTGGAACCCGACCGCGAAAGGACGGGGTGGTGTGATCACAGTCCTGGTCCTCGTCGCACTGGTCGCCGTGCTCGGCCTGTGCGCGTCCAACCTGCTCCGCCCGTTCGCGCCCGCGGCGCCCGCGGAGCCGCGGAACGGGCCGCCCGGCGTCCACCCGGAGTCGATGACGGCCGAGCTGGACCCCGCCGACGAGGAGTATCTGGCCTGCCTCGCCGACACCCTGTGGCCCGAGGACGAATACCTGGAACCCGAGCACACCTCCGACGGCGAGGAGGAGTCCGGCGGCAGCGGCATGCGCCGCTGACCCGCCACGCCCACCGAGGGACCGTGCCGCTCCGAGGCCCGGAAGGTGCCCCGGGTCGCGGCGGCGCGGCGGCGGTCAGAGTTTGCGGCCCACGGCGCCGTAGGCGTCGACGTCGTCGGACGGGTGCTCGGGACGCCAGCGGGTGACGGGGACCACGCCCGGCCGGAGGATCTCGAGTCCCTCGAAGAACCGGGCGATGCCCTCGGGGGTGCGCAGGACGAGCGGGGCGTTCCCGGACGCGTTCCAGACTTCGACGATCCTGTCGGACTCGGCGCCGTGCACGACGTTCGTCCCGTCGCACACGGCGAGGTAGCTGCCGGGGGTGAGGGCGTCCACCAAGCGCCGGACGATCGGGTAGGCCTCGTCGTCGTCGGGGACGAACTCGAGGACGCCCATCAGCATCAGCGCGACGGGTTCGCCGAGGTCGAGCGTCTCGGCGGCGGCCTCGAGGATGCGTTCGGGGTCGCGCAGGTCGGCGTGGCAGTAAGCGGTGCGGCCCTCGGGGGTGCTGGTGAGCAGCGCCTTCGCGTGGGCCAGCACCATCGGGTCGTTGTCGACGTAGACGATGCGCGAGTCGGGCGCGGCGCGCTGCGCGACCTCGTGGGTGTTGTCGACGGTGGGCAGGCCGGCGCCGATGTCGATGAACTGGCGGACGCCGGCCTCGGCGGCGAGGAACCACACGACGCGGTTGAGGTACAGGCGGGACGCGCGGGCGAGCCGCGCGACGTCGGGGAGCATGCGCAGGATCCGGTCGCCGATCTCCCGGTCCACGGGGAAGTTGTCCTTGCCGCCGAGCCAGTAGTTCCAGATGCGCGCCACCTGCGGAACGGTCGTGTCCACGCCGGGCGCCGGTGCCTGGTCGCTCATGGCCTCCCCCTCAACCCACCGTGATCGAGGTCTTCCCGGCGGCGGCGTCCCCCATGCCCGCCCGCGCCCGGGGGACGCCGCGAGGGCCGTCAGTCGTCGTCCCCGTCGTCCCCCTCGCCGTCGTCGCCCCGGTCGTCGGCGTGGTTCCGCAGGATCTTCCCGGACGCGGCGTCCACCCTCACCTCGCGCTCGGTGCCGTCGGAGGCCGCCACCTCGATCTCCCAGGCGGGCTTGTTCCCGGCCCGCAAGTCGACCGACGTGACGGTCCCCGGCGCGGCCTTCAGCGCGGCGTTCGCGGCGGCCACCGCGGTCACCTTCGCGCCGCCCAGCGCCTTCGCCTCGGCGGCCGCCTCGCGGCGGTCGTCGGCGTCGTCATCGCCGTCGTCCCGGTCGGCGCGGTTCTGCACGACCTTGCCCGAACCGGCGTCGACGGTGACGGTGCGGACCCCGCCGCCGGACGCGGCGACGTCGATCTCCCAGCCGCCGTCGTCGAGGTCGACGTCCTCGACCGTGCCGGGGGCCGCCTTCAGCGCGGCCTGCGCCGCCTGCACCGCCGTGACGCGGGTGCCCGCGGGGACGTCCTCGTCCCCGCCGCCGGCCCCCGCGGCGGCCGCGGTGGCGGCTCCCCCGCCCGCGACGGCGGCCGCGGCGAGCGCCGTGACCAGCAGCCCGCGGCCGGTGATGATCCGGCGCGCGTCGATGCCCATGTTCTCCACCTCCGGTGTCGGTGTGCCGTGGCCGGTCGGCCCGCACGTCGCCGACGATGCCGGGCCTTCCTGTAGCCGGCCTGAAGGTTCCTGAAGTCCTCTTCAGGATCGGTTTGGCAGGCTGTCCGTCATGCGCCTGCTCATCGTGGAGGACGAGAAACGCCTGGCCACCTCGCTGGCCCGCGGCCTGACCGCCGAGGGGTTCGTGGTGGACGTCGTCCATGACGGCGCCGAGGGGCACGCGCGGGCGTCCGGCGGCGGCTACGACCTGATCGTCCTCGACATCATGCTGCCCGGGATGAACGGCTACCGGGTGTGCGCGGCGCTGCGGGCGGCGGGCGACGAGACCCCGATCCTGATGCTGACCGCGAAGGACGGCGAGTACGACGAGGCCGAGGGCCTGGACACGGGCGCGGACGACTACCTGACGAAACCGTTCTCGTACGTGGTTCTGGTGGCGCGCGTGCGCGCGCTGCTGCGGCGGCGCACGCGCGGGGCGTCCCCGTCGATCGTCCTCGGCGATCTCACCGTGGACCCGGGAGCGCGGCGGGTGTTCCGCGGCGGCGCGGAGGTCGAGCTGACGGCCAAGGAGTTCGCGGTGCTGGAGCACCTGGCGGTGAACGCGGGGCGCGTCGTGTCGAAGGCGCAGATCATCGAGGCCGTGTGGGACTTCGCCTACGACGGCGACCCCAACATCGTCGAGGTGTACGTGAGCGCGCTGCGCCGCAAGCTGGACGTCCCGTTCGGCCGCCGGTCGATCGCGACGGTGCGGGGCGCCGGGTACCGGCTGGCGCGGGACGGGGGCGCCTGAGATGCCCGTCCGGCGATGGTTCGGCTCGGTCCGGGCGCGGACGACGCTGGGCGCGACGGCCGTCGTCGCCGCCGCGCTGATCGCCGCGGGGCTCGCGGTGCTGCTCCTGCTGCGCGCGGAACTGGGCGGGCAGACAGATCTGCGGGCGGAGGTCGCGGCGCGGGAGGTCGCGTCGCAGCTGGCGACCGGAACCCGGTTCGCGTCGCTCGACATGCCGGACGACGAGGAGCATCCCGTGCAGGTCGTGGACGGTGCGGGCCGGGTGCGCGCGGCGAGCGGGGAGCTGACCGGCATCAGCGGCGCCGGGGCGACGCCGGTCGCGCCGGACGCGGGCGACGACTCCGGAGACGGCGACGACGATCCGGGGGACGACGACGAGCCGGACCGCGGCGAGGTCTCGGACGACGACCCGTCCCTGAGCACCGGGACCGCGACCGTCGACGGGCGGACGGCGGACTACCGGTTCGCCGCGGTCGAGGTGACGACGCCCGCGGGCGAGACCGTCACGGTGCACGCGGGCGCCGAGCTGGACGCCGCCCGCAGCGCCGTCGGGACGGTGACGCGCTCGATGCTCGTGGGGCTGCCGCTGCTGCTCGCCGTGGTCGCGGGCGTGACGTGGCTGGTGACGCGGCGGGCGCTGCACCCGGTGGAGGCGGTCCGCGCGGAGCTGGCGGAGATCACCGTGGCCGGCGACCTGTCCCGCCGGGTCCCGGTGCCGGAGGCGCAGGACGAGGTGGGCCGGCTCGCCGTCACGACGAACGCGACGCTCGCCGCGCTGGAGGACTCGACCGCCCGGCAGCGCGCGTTCGTCGCGGACGCGTCGCACGAGCTGCGCAGTCCGATCGCCTCGCTGCGCACGCAGCTGGAGGTGGCGGCCGCGCACCCGGAGCTGCTGGACCTCGAGGGCGCCGTGCACGACGTCGTGCGCCTGCAGCACCTGGCCGCCGACCTGCTTCTCCTCGCCCGGATCGACGCGGGCGAGCGCCCACCGGCGCGTCCCGTGCGGCTCGCCGAACTCGTGCGGGACGAACTCGGCCGCCGCACCGCCGACCGCGTCCCGGTGCGCGCGTCCGTCACGGGCGACCCCCGGGTGACGGGCGTGCCGGGACGGCTGTCGCGGGTGCTCCGCAACCTGCTCGACAACGCCGAGCGGCACGCGGACCGGGTCGTCCGCCTCACCGTCGAGCGGGACGGACCGGACGCGGTGCTGCGGGTCGCCGACGACGGGCCGGGCGTCCCGGCGGCCGACCGGGAACGCGTCTTCGAGCGGTTCGTCCGGCTGGACGACGCGCGCACCAGGGACGAGGGCGGTGCGGGGCTCGGCCTCGCGATCGCCCGCGACCTGGTGGCGGCGCACGGCGGCACCCTGACCGTGCGGGACGCGCCGGAGGGCGGCGCCCTGTTCGAGGTGCGCCTGCCGGCCGCGGGGCCCGCGCCGCCCAGAGGACTCGAACCTCTAGAGCCGGGGTAAGGGCCCGGCGTCCTGCCGGATCGAACGGGAGCGGCTTGTTCTCGCGTCGAACCGCACCCGGGAATCGAACCCGGTTCTTCTGCTTGGAAGGCAGACGTCTCAGCCGGTTAGACCTGTGCGGCATGAAACGGGACCGATCGGACCCGCCGTGCCCCCACCAGGAATCGAACCTGGAATCTCCGCATTCGTAGTGCGGCGCTCTGTCCGTTGAGCCATGAAGGCGTGTGCCGCGTGGACCGGGCCGGGCTCGAACCGGCAACCTTCCGCTTGCAAGGCGGACGCTCCTCCAAATTGAGCTACAGGCCCATGTGTTCGCGCGGGCCCCGCACGAGACGGGGAACAGCGATGCGGTAACAGCGATGCGGGAATGAGAAAGGCCGCGGGGACGTCGTCCCGGCGGCCTCCGATCGAGCCGTGACGGCTCTACAGGGAGGCTCCTCGGGGGGCCGCTCGTCGCGCGGCGGCGGTGGCTCGGCGCCCTCGCTCGGCGTTCATCTGCGGCTCCCTTCTTCGCTCTCTCCGGTGCGTTGAATACATGATGCGCGGCACCGGGACGGATGCGCAACGGGTTTTTCGCGGGCGCGAAAAAGGCCGGGGAGGAGGTGCGGGCCCCCTCCCCGGCCGACGGTGACCTGATGCGGTGTCAGATGCCCCTGCGGCGCGTGCGGGTCGTACGGCGGTGCGACGGCGCCAGCAGCCGCTGGAGCACTCGAAGCGGAAGCGTGACCACGCTGACGATCGTGCCGATGATGGCGCTCAGCGCTGCACTGATGCGGCGCATGATTCTCACTCCTTCGGGTCTTCCGTTACCGTCTTGTTACCCCCTCGTGGGGAATTACACCGATCCGGGAGAAAAGTTTTTCGCGCCGATGACGACCGTCGCGTGCAGCTCCGCACAGCGCGCGGCCTCCGGGACGAGGCCGCCGCGGGCGACCGCGTCCAGCGCGCCGGGTACCTGCCGCTCGCTCGTCTCGAACAGCAGGCGGCCACCGGGTGCGAGCCAGCCGGACGCCTCCGCGGCCACCCGCCGCAGGACGGCGAGCCCGTCCGCGCCGCCGTCCAGGGCGACGGCCGGCTCGTGGTCGCGGGCCTCGGGGGGCAGCAGGGCGATCTCGCCCGACGGGACGTACGGGACGTTGCACAGCAGGACGTCGACGCGGCCGCGCAGGCCCGCGGGCAGCGCGTCGAACAGGTCGCCCTCGTACACCCTCCCGCCGGCGGGCTCGACGTTGCGGCGGGCGCAGCGCACCGACGCCGGTTCGATGTCGGCGGCGTGCAGCTCGTAGCCGTCCCGGCCGGCGGAGAGGGCGGCGATCAGGGCGGCACCGAGCGCGCCCGAGCCGCAGCACAGGTCGACGACGACGGGGCGCGGCGGGGCCAGGGCGGCGGCCCTGCGGACGAGGAACTCGGTGCGGCGGCGCGGGACGAACACGCCGGGCGCGACGGCGACGCGCAGGCCGCCGAACTCGGCCCAGCCGACGACGTGTTCGAGGGGCAGCCCGGCGGCGCGGCGCTCGACCATGGCGTCGAGCTCGCCCGGGGTGCGGGCGGCGGACCGGAGCATTCGCGCCTCGTCCTCGGCGAAGACGCACCCGGCGGCGCGCAGGCGGGACACGAGGGGATCGGAGGAGTCGGCAGGCATGATGCCGCGCACCGTACCGGGGCGGCCCGGGCACGGGCGCGGCGGGGCGAGAATGGAGGTCGCCGAGCACGGGGAGGGTGCTTGTCCACGAGCGCGGAGCTGCGGGCGGACTGCGCCGGGTGCCACGGGCTGTGCTGCGTCGCGCTGCCCTTCACGGCATCGGCCGACTTCGCCGTCGACAAGGCCGCGGGACGGCCGTGCACGAACCTGCTGGCCGACTCCCGCTGCGGCATTCACGCGGAGCTGCGCGACCGCGGTTTCGCGGGCTGCACGGTCTTCGACTGTTTCGGGGCGGGGCAGAAGGTCTCGCAGGTCACCTTCGGCGGGCGCGACTGGCGGCGGGACGGCGACACCGCGCGGAGCATGTTCGCCGTGTTCACCGTGATGCGCGACCTACACGAGGTGCTCTGGTACCTGGCGGACGCGCTCGCGAGACCCGAGGCGGCGCCCGTCCACGGCGAGCTGCGCGGGGTCCGGGACGAGGTCGAGGCGCTCACGGGCGGCACGCCCGCGGAGGTCGCCGGGGTGGACGTCGCGGCGGTGCGGGGCCGGGTGGGGCCGCTGCTGGCGCGCGCCGGTGAGCTGGTGCGCGCGGGCGTCCCGGGCCGGCGCCGCGACCATCGCGGCGCGGACCTCGCGGGCGCCCGGTTCAAGGGCGCCGACCTGCGCGGGGCCTGCCTGCGCGGCGCGCTGCTCATCGCGGCCGACCTGCGCGGCGCGGATCTGCGGACGGCCGACCTGCTGGGCGCGGACCTGCGGGACGCCGACCTGCGCGGCGCGGATCTCACCGGGTGCCTGTTCCTCACGCAGCCGCAGCTCGACGCGGCGAGAGGCGACGGCGCGACGCGGCCGCCGGAGACGCTGCGGCGGCCCGCGCACTGGTGACCGCCCGCGCCCGCCGCGCGCCTCGTCCGGGCCGGTGACCACTCGTTTGGGCCCGTGACCAGGGGGCATCTCCGCCGGGCACGGCGATGAGGGGGCCAGGTGGGGCGGGTCGACCGGTGGGGCACGGGTGTCGCGGCCGCCGTGCTGGCCGTCCTGGGCGGCGGGCTCCCGCTGCTGGACTCGGCGCTGGGCCGCGGCGGCCGTCCGCTCGCCGCCGGCGCGTTCGTGGCAGTGGGGACCGAACGGGACGGGGTCCGCCCGGTGCGGGTGGCGGTGCCGTCCGCGCGGTGGGTGCTCAGCGCGGAACGGTCGTCGCTGGCGACGAACGCGGCGCTGCTCAGCGGCGATGTCGTGGTGAACGTCGGCGCGGTGCTGCCGCTCGGCGCGGCGGACGCGCGCGACCTGTGGCGCGGGCTCGGCCGGATCGTGGCGGCGGGCGGGGCCGCGCGGCTGCACGCCGAGCCCGCGGCGTTCACGACCGCGGCGGGACTGACTGGCCTGACGGGAGGGCTCACCGCGCCCGGGCGCACCGGCCTGGCCGGGGTGTTCACCACCGGGACGGTCGGTGCCACGGTGACGGCGGCCGGTCCGCCCGCGGCGTTCCGCGACCTGGCGGGCGAGATCGAGGCGATGGTGCGCTCCCTCACGATCGCGGCGCCCCGGTGACGGGGCGTCCGGCGTTCTGGCTGTGGGCCGGGGCGTGCCTGCTCGGGATCTGGCTCGCGTTCGAGACGTGCGGGCGGCTGGTCCGGGCGTTCCCGGCCGGTGCCCTCGCGGGGTTCGCGCTGCTCGCGCCGGTGCTCGTCCTCGGCGTGTGGGCGCTGCGGCGGACGCACCCGGTGCGGGTCCGGCCGCTCGGCGCCGCGCTGCTGGCGGTGGCGTGGGGCGGACTGGCGGCGTTCGGGGTGGCGCTGCCCGCGAACGCGGCGTTCCTGGCGGTCATCGGGCAGACGGCCGGGCCGGGGTTCGGGGCGGTGTGGGGGGCGACGATCGTGGCACCGGTGAACGAGGAGCCGCTCAAGCTGCTCGGCGTCGCGGTGCTGGCGCTGGCCGTGCCGTGCGCGGTGCGGGGGCCGCTGGACGGGTGGGGCTACGGGGCGCTCGCCGGGCTGGGCTTCCAGATGTCGGAGAACTTCCTGTACGTCCTGAACACCATCATCCTGACCGGGGCGACGCAGGACGCGGGCGCCGCGTTCGTCTCGTTCGCGGGCCGGGTCGTCGGCGGCGCGTGGTGGAGCCACTGGGCGATGACCGCGATCGCGGGCGCGGGCCTCGGCCGCCTGATCGCCCGTGCCACCTGGGCGAACGCGGTGGCGGCGGCGGGCGCGCTGCTGCTGGCGATGGTGCTGCACGCCTGGTGGGACGCGCCCGTCCTGCCCGGCGCGGAGCTGCTGCCCTTCAAGGGCCTGCCGATCCTGCTCGCCGCGGTCGTGGCGTACCGGCTGGCGCGGCGCGGGTACCTGGCGCACTTCCGGCGGGCGGCCGACGCGGAGACGGCCGGGGGCGTCCTGGTGCCGGGCGAGCGGCACGTGCTCACCTACCGCAGGTGGCGGCGCAAGGAGCGCTGGGACGTGCCGCCGGGCGAGCCGCGGCTGCTGCTCGCCCGGCTCCGCGCGGCCGAGCTGGACCTGCTCGAGACCGGGCTCGGCGGCCTGGAGCCCGACCCGGACGCGCCCGAGCGGCTGCGCGGCGACATCCGGGAGCTCCGGCTGCGGCTCAACGCCTCCCGGCGCCGCCCCGACGGCGCCCCGGCCGTCCGGCGGTGACCGCCGCGAGCAGGACGATCGCGCAGACGGCGGAGGCGACGAGGAGCGCGCGACCGGGCGCGCCGCCGGACCCGACCGCGGTGAAGGCTCCCATGGCGGGGACGCCGGTCGCCGCGCCGAGCTGCCGGACCGCGTTGAGCAGCCCGCCCGCGGCGCCCGCGGCGCCCTCGGGCGCGACGGTGACGACCATCGTGGCGAGCGCGGGAAGGGCGAACGAGACGCCGAACCCGACGCACAGCAGCCCGGCGACGAGCCCGGCGTAGGACGTCCCGCCGTGCAGGACCGCGCCGAGGAGCGCGCATCCGGCGGTCAGCAGTGCCAGGCCCGCCAGGACGGGCGGGCGCGGTCCGGTCCGGGCGACGATCCGGCCGGTGACGAGCGGGTTGACCGCGAACGGCAGCGTCATCGGCAGGAACGCGACACCGGTCCGCGCGGCCGTCAGGTCGAGCGCGTCGCGGAAGACCAGCGGCAGGACGAACAGGACGCCCGTCATCACGAAGCCGACCGCCGCGCCCGCCGCCAGCGCGGCGGACATTCCGGGCGTGCGCAGCAGCGCGCGCGGCAGGACGGGCGCCGCGCTCGCACGTTCCCGGAGGGCGAACGCCGTGCCCGCGAGGACGGCCGCGGCGGCGGAGCAGGCGGCGTGGCGGCCGGCGCCGGCTCCGGCGGCGATGAGCGCGTCGGTCAGGAGCCCGGCCGTCGCGCACGCCAGGACCTGGCCGAGCGGGTCGACGGCCGCACCACCGCGCGGGACGCGCACGGCCCGTCCGGCGGTCAGGGCGAGGACGAGCGCGGCGACGGGCACGTTGATCAGGAAGATCGCGCGCCAGCCGCCGAGGCCGACGAGCAGGCCGCCCGCGACGGGCCCGGCGGCGAGCGCCGCGCCGCTGGTCGCGGCCCAGGTCGCCATGGCGCGGGCGCGCTCGGCCGGGACCGGGTACATGCGGGCGATCACGGCCATGGACGCGGGGACGCACGCGGCGGCCGCGGCGCCGAGCACCACGCGGAGCGCGGCGAGCGTCCACAGGTCCGGGGCGAGCGCGCACAGCGGGGAGACCGCGCCGAAGGCGGCGATGCCGGCGCGGAAGACGCAGTGCGCGCCGTACCGGTCGGCGACGGCGCCCGCCGACAGGAGGAGCGCGCCGAGGACGACCGTGTAGCCGGTGACGGCCCATTGCAGCCCGGCGATCGTCCCGTCCAGCGAGCGGACGATGTCGGGTTCGGCGACCGACATCACGGTCGTGTCGAGCAGTACCAGGAAGTACCCGAGCGAGATGCCCAGGAGTGCGCGCCCGCGTCGCGTGCCGGAGCGCGCGGGCGAGTGCCGGAGGAGCGTGTTCATGGTCGGCCAGTCTCGGGAGGCCCGGCCGCGGCCTCCACCGGCGCGTCCGCACGGGGCGTTCGGAATATCCGAACGGGCCGTGCGGGTTGGCCCGTCCATGGAACTGCGCTGGCTGCGAACGTTCGAGGCCGTCGTCGAGCACGGGACCGTCACCGACGCGGCGAACGCGCTCGGCCTCGCCCCGTCATCGGTGTCGGAGCACGTCCGGGCGCTGGAGCGGTCGGTCGGCACGGCGCTGTTCGAGCGCGGCCCGAAGGGCATGCGGGCGAACGCGGCGGGCGAGCGGATGCGCGGCTGGGCGCGGCGGCTGCTCGAGGACGCCGACCGCGCGCGCCGGGACGTCGCGGGGACGGGGCGGGCGGTACGGCTCGGCGCGCTGGAGACGATCGCCGCGACGCACGTCCCCGCGGTGCTGGCGCGGCTGGCCGAACGCAGGCCCGGGGTCCGGGTGGAGGTGCGGTCGGACGCCGCGCGCGACCAGCTGCTCGCCGGGGTCGCGTCCGGGGACCTGGACGCCGCGCTGCTGCTGGACTCCGGCGACGGCGTGGGCGGTCTGGGGTTCGCCGCCCCGGCCGTGCCGCTGGAGTTCGTCGATCTGGAGCGGGTGCCACTCGCCCTGGTCGCGTCCCCCGGCCACCGCCTCGCCGGCGCCCGCCGCGTCGGGCGCGCGGACCTGCGCGGGGAGCGGCTGCTGGTGAATGTGCCGGCCTGCTCGTTCTTCCTGGCCGGTGAGCGGCTGTTCGGCGCGGACGTCGAACGGGTCCGGGCCGGGAGCGTGACGGTCATGAGCGCGTGGGCGGAGCGGGGGCTCGGCGTCGCCCTCGTCCCCGAGTTCGCCGTGCGCGACCGCCTCGACGCGGGCGCGCTCGTCGCGTTGCGGGTCGACGGGGCGGAGCTCGGCCTCCGGCTGGTGTGGCGGGGCGACCGCGAGGACCTGCCGGGCCTGCGCGACGTGCTCTACGCGGCGAGCGGCTGACCTGGGCGTTCGCGCCGTTTGCCCGCCGTCCGCCGGGGTACCGGCTCGTCGGGAATTCGCTCTCGGCCGGGGGAACGCAGATGGCGCAGGGGAAGGGCGGGCCGAAGGCCGGGAGGCTGGAGGATCTCGCGTGGGGGGTCGACGGGCGGCTGGGGTCGGGCGCGTTCCTGCGGCGGAATCTCACCAAGGCGTTCCCCAAGCACTGGTCGTTCCTGCTCGGCGAGATCGCGCTCTACTCGTTCATCGTGCTGGTGATCACCGGTGTCTTCCTCACGCTGTTCTTCAAGCCGAGCGGCGCGGAGATCGTCTACGACGGTTCGTACCCGCAGTTGCGGGGCCGGGAGATGAGCGAGGCGTACGCGTCGACGCTGCACATCACGTTCGACATCCGCGGCGGGCTGCTGATGCGGCAGATCCACCACTGGGCGGCGAACATCTTCCTCGCGGCGATCGCGATCCACCTGATGCGCATCTTCTTCACGGGCGCGTTCCGCAAGCCCCGGGAGATCAACTGGCTGATCGGCGTGACGCTGTTCGTGCTGGCGCTCGCCGAGGGGTTCGCCGGCTATTCGCTGCCGGACGACCTGCTGTCGGGCACCGGCCTGCGGATCATGTCCGGCATCGTGCAGTCGATCCCGGTCGCCGGAACGTACCTGGTGATGTTCGTCTTCGGCGGCGAGTTCCCCGGCACCGAAGAGTTCATCCCGCGGCTGTACATGGTGCACATCCTGCTGGTCCCGGCCCTGCTGCTCGCCCTGATCACCGCGCACTTGATGCTCCTCTGGCACCAGACGCACACCCAGTGGCCTGGAAAGGGACGGCGGGAGCAGAAGGTGACGGGCGAGCCGACGTATCCGGTGTTCGCGGCGCAGAGCGGTGCGTACTTCCTGTTCACGTTCGGGCTCCTGGCGCTGATCTCGGCGGCCTTCCAGATCAACCCCGTGTGGCTCTACGGGCCCTACCAGCCGGACGAGATCTCGTTCGGCTCGCAGCCCGACTGGTACGTCGGGTTCCTGGAGGGCTCCCTGCGCATCATGCCGCCGCTGGAGACGACGCTGTGGGGGCACACCGTCTCCTGGAACGTGCTCGTTCCGGCGGTGCTGCTGCCCGGCGCGTTCTTCACCCTGCTGGCGATGTACCCGTTCTTCGAGCGCTGGGCCACCGGCGACGAACGCGTCCACCACCTGCTCGACCGCCCGCGCAACGCCGCCACCCGGACGGCGATCGGCGCGGCCGTCATCGCCTGGTACGGCAACCTGTGGGCGGCGGGCGGCAACGACGTCATCGCGTGGGTGTTCCACATCCCGCTGTTCTGGACGACCTGGTTCTTCCGCATCGGCTTCCTCGTCTTCCCGGTCGTCGCGTTCGTCGTCACCCGGCGGATCTGCCTCTCGCTGCAGCGCCGCGACCTGCGGCAGCGCACGGAGGGGGTGGAGAGCGGGCTGATCTCGCTGACCCCCGGCGGCGGGTTCACCGAGCGGCACGAGCGGTCGACGGACGAGCACGCGGCGCTGCTGCGGACCCGGCAGCCCCGCGAGCTGCTGGCCGCCTACCCGCACCACATCCTGCCGATGCCGACGCCCGGCCGCGTCCGGACCCAGGCGCGGACGCGGGCGAACCACTTCTACCTCGACTACCAGGTGCTCTCGCAGGGCGGCGGTCAGGGACGGGCGGACGGCGCGCCGCCGCGGCGGCGGGCCGAGATCGAGGGGACGCCGCCGGAGAGCGCCGGGGAACGCGGGAACGGGAGCCGGCTCGGCCGGCTGCGCGCCCTCGTCGGGAAGAGGCGCGGAAACGGGTGAGACGTCCGAATCCTTCTCCGGTGAGCGGGAAGTAGCGGACCATGGATGAGATCAAGCTGAGCAGCCCCGAGTTCGCCGACGGCGGTCCGATCCCGGCCGTCCACTCCCATGAGGCGGGCGATCTGGCTCCCTCGCTGGACTGGACCGGCGTGCCCACCTCCGCCATCGAGCTCGTCCTGACCTGCGACGATCCGGACGCGCCCGGGGGCACGTTCACGCACTGGATGCTGGCGGGCATGCATCCGGAGCGCGACGGCCTCGCGGCCGGAGAGGACGCGCCGCGCATCGCGAAGGGCCGCAACGGGTTCGGCGCCAACGGCTACGGAGGCCCGCACCCGCCGCCCGGCGGCGCGCCCCACCGGTACGTGTTCACGCTCAACGCGCTGGTCGAGCCGTCCGGGCTGACGTCCGGCTTCTCCCCCGACGACCTGCGCGACGCGCTGCGCGGCAAGGTCGCCGCGACCGGGACGCTGACCGGGACCTACGCCCGCTGAGGCGCCGAGGTCCGGGCCCCCACCGGCGGACCGGCGGCCTCGAAGCCGCGGCCCGGCCCCAAAGACCCCATACCGGACGTTTCGCCCTGTCGGGCGGGGTAGGCCGTGCCGTACCCGGCGGCAAGGAGGATGAACGATGAAGGCTGTGACCTGGCACGGCAAGCGGGACGTCCGCGTCGAGAGCGTCCCCGATCCGAAGCTCAAGGAGTCCGACGACGCGATCATCCGGGTGACCTCGTCCGGCATCTGCGGCTCGGACCTGCACCTGTACGAGGTCCTCGGCCCGTTCCTCACCGAAGGGGACGTCCTGGGCCACGAGCCGATGGGGATCGTCGAGGAGACCGGCGCGGACGTCCGGCACGTCAAGCCTGGTGACCGCGTGGTCATCCCGTTCAACATCTCGTGCGGCACCTGCTACATGTGCGAGCGGAAGCTGTTCGCGCAGTGCGAGACCACCCAGGTCCGCGAGCAGGGCAGCGGCGCGGCGCTGTTCGGGTACACCCGGCTGTACGGGCAGGTGCCGGGCGGGCAGGCCGAGTACCTGCGGGTGCCGCAGGCGCACTTCGGCCCGATCAAGGTGCCGGAGGGGCCGCCGGACGAGCGGTTCGTGTACCTCTCGGACGTCCTGCCGACCTCGTGGCAGGCCGTCGAGTGGGCGGACGTCCCGCCCGGCGGATCGGTGACCGTGCTCGGGCTGGGCCCGATCGGGCAGATGTGCGCCCGCATCGCCCGCCACCACGGCCACCGGGTGATCGGCGTCGACGTCGTCCCGGAGCGGCTGGAGATGGCGCGGCGGCACGGCATCGAGGTGATCGACTCCGCGGACGCCGACGACGTCGCGGACGCGGTACGGCAGCTCACCGGCGGCCGCGGCACCGACTCGGTGATCGACGCGGTCGGGATGGAGGCGCACGGCTCCCCCGGCGCGAAGATCGCGCAGACGCTGGCCGGGATGCTGCCCGGCGGCGCCGCGGCGCCGCTCATGTCGCGCGTCGGGGTGGACCGGCTCGCGGCCCTCATGACGGCGATCGAGACCGTCCGCCGCGGCGGCACGATCTCGGTGATCGGCGTTTACGGCGGGATGACCGACCCGCTGCCGATGCTGCGGATGTTCGACAAGGGGATCGGGCTGCGGATGGGCCAGGCCCACGTCAAGGCGTGGATCGACGACCTGCTCCCGCTGGTCTCCGACGACGCCGACCCGCTCGGCGTGATGGACCTGACCACGCACCGGCTGCCGCTGGAGGAGGCACCGGAGGCCTACGACATGTTCCAGAAGAAGCGGGACGGCGCGATCAAGGTGCTGTTGCGGCCCGGCGGGTGACGGCCCGCCCCGCCGCCGGGCGCCCGGACGGCAGGAAGGACGCGAGCAGGATCCCGACACCGACCACCGCGGTCGCGATGAGGAACGAGATCCGGAAACCGGTCATGTCGGGCACGTCGGAACCGTGCAGGGAGATCGTGTTGCGGGCGAGGACCGCGCCCAGCACCGCGCTGGACACCGACGTGCCGATCGAGCGCATCAGCGTGTTCACGCCGTTGGCCGCACCGGTCTCCGAGGTCGGCACGGCACCCATGATCAGGGTGGGCAGCGCCGAGTAGGCGAGGCCGATGCCGCCGCCGACGAGCGTGCTGATCAGCGCGACCTGCCACACCGCGTTCATCAGGCCCTGCGCCGCCGTGTAGGCGCCGCCGATGACCAGCAGCCCCAGGATGAGGGACGTCTTGGGGCCGCGCGCGGCGGAGATGCGGGCCGACAGCGGGGAGACGAGCATCATCGCGATGCCCATCGGCGCCACCGCCAGGCCCGCGACGATGAGCGTCTGCCCGAGGCCGTAGCCGGTCGACGTCGGCAGCTCCAGCAGCTGCGGCAGCACCAGCGACATGGCGTAGAAGGAGACGCCGACGGTGATCGCGGTCAGGTTCGTCAGCAGCACCTGGCGGCGGGCGGTGGTGCGCAGGTCGATCAGCGGCTCGCGCAGCCGCAGCTCGAGGATGCCCCACAGCACGAGGATCGCGATCCCGGCGGCGGCGAGGCCGAGCGTGGCGGGGTTCGTCCAGCCCCATTCGGCGCCCTTGGAAACCGGCAGCAGCAGCGCGAGCAGCCCGGCCGACAGCCCGAGCGCGCCCGTGACGTCGAACCGGCCGCCCGTCCGCACCGGGGACTCGGGAACCAGCAGCAGGACGAGCGCGAAGGCGACCGCGCCGAGAACCGCGGCGCCGTAGAACAGGACGTGCCAGTCGAAGTTCTGCGCGACGTAGGCCGACAGCGGCAGGCCGAGCGCGCCGCCGACGCCGAGCGAGGAGCTCATCAGCGCCAGCGCGCCGCCGAGCCGCTCCCGCGGGAGCCGGTCGCGCATCAGGCTGATGCCGAGCGGGATGGCGCCCATCGCGAAGCCCTGGATCGCGCGGCCCGCGACCACGACCATCAGCTCGGAGCTGACGGCGGCCACCAGCGAGCCGGCGATGAGGGCGCAGATGCTCACGAGGATCATCCGGCGCTTGCCGTACATGTCGCCGAGCCGTCCCATGATCGGGGTGGCGACGGCTCCGGTCAGCAGGGTGGCCGTCATCGCCCAGGTGGCGTTGGCGATGGACGTGTCGAGCAGCAGCGGCAGCCGCCCGATGACGGGGACGAGCAGCGTCTGCATCAGCGCGACGGTGATCCCGGCGAACGCCAGCACGGCGATCAGCACGCCGCCGCCCCGCTCCCGGACGGGACCGGCGAGACCGGCGGGCTCGGCGCGATCGGCGACGTCGTGGCCGGCGAGGCCGTCCGCGCGGCCGGCCGCGCGGCCGCCGGGGAGATCGTCGGGGATCACGGCCGCGTCCGGATGCCGGGGCATGGCGGGATCGAGGGACACGTGTACACGCCTCCAGGGGGGAGCTCGGGGATCTGCACTGATCAAGTCCCGGCGGCCCCGTTTCATTCCCTGTGTGACATATCCGGCACGTGTCCCCGACCCGAAGCTGCGGTGTCCCGCCGCGGCCGGCGCGGCGGCGAAGGGCCCGGTGCGGCGCGCCCCCGAGCGCACCGCACCGGGCCCGTCCGTGCGGGTCGCCCGGCGCTCAGGCGGGCACGTGGCTCTTCCGGCGGGTCCAGTGCCGGTGCGCGGCGACCGCGTCGACGAACCGTTCGGCGAAGTCGCCGCCGGGCCCGCGCGTCGTGACGACGCCCTGGTCGACGACGGCGTTCCCGCCCGCGCCCTCGTCGGCGAACCGCACCCCGGTCAGCCCGGCCCGCTCGAGCAGGCCGATGCCCTCGTCGAGCGCGCCGACCGCCTTGCAGTGGACGAACGCCTCGGCGACGAAGTGCACGGCGTCGCCGTCCTGCGACAGGGTGCGGACGCTCGCCTCTCCACCGGGCACGAGCACCGCGTCGTACAGCACGGACGCCACGGTCGGCATCGCCCGGGTCACCTCGACCTGGCCGCCGTTGGCCGCCTGCACGAACCCGTCCTCGGCCGCGAGCAGCTCGACGACCGCGCCCCGGTCGGTGAACGCGTCGCCGACCGCCGCGACGGCCGCCGAGTCGACGCCGTCGGCGACCAGCACGGCGATCTTGCGGCCCAGCACGGAGTCGGCCGGCGCGTGCACCTGGCTGAGCGCGGGCGAGCTGCGGCCGTGGTTGGCGACCGCGGCGGAGCCGGGCGGCTCCACGCCGATCCCCTTCGCCACCCGCACGGCGAGGTCGTGGTCGATGTGGTTGAGGTGGCCGACGACGCCCTCCCGGATGTGCGTCTGCTCGCACTTGCCGAGCTCGAAGCGGAACGCGCCGACGATGTGCTCCTTCTCCCAGTCGGCCATGCTGTTCCAGAACAGCGTCGCCTGGGAGTAGTGGTCCTGGAAGCTGTCGCTCCGCTTGCGGATCTTGGCTCCGTCGACCCGCTCCTGGTAGTGGCTGAAGGAGCCCTCGCCGCCCACGACCGGGCACCCGCCCGACAGGCTGTTCTTGTGGTAGGAGGAGCGGGCGCCGTTGATGTCCATCTGGTGGTAGCCGTCGCGGTGGTGGTTGCGGGCGGGCGCCACCGGCCGGTTCACCGGGATCTGCGGGAAGTTCGGCCCGCCGAGCCGGATCAGCTGCGTGTCGAGGTAGGAGAACAGCCGCGCCTGCAGCAGCGGGTCGTTGGTGAAGTCGATGCCCGGCACGACGTTGGCGAGGTGGAACGCCACCTGCTCGGTCTCGGCGAAGAAGTTGTCGGGGTTGCGGTTCAGCTTCAGCCGCCCGACCGGCCGCACCGGCACCTCCTCCTCCGGGATGATCTTCGTGGCGTCGAGCAGGTCGGAGCCGAACTTGTGCTCGTCCTCGGCCGGGACGAGCTGCACGCCCAGCTCCCATTCGGGGAACGCGCCGGCCTCGATCCGGTCCCACAGGTCGCGGCGGTTGAAGTCGGGGTCCTTCCCGCCGATCTTCTGGGTCTCGTCCCAGGCCAGCGAATGCGTGCCGAGGACCGGCTTCCAGTGGAACTTCACGAACGTCGGACGGCCCTCGGCGTTGATCAGCCGGAACGTGTGGACGCCGAAGCCCTGCATCATCGCGTAGCTGCGCGGGATCGCCCGGTCCGACATCAGCCACATCATCATGTGCAGCGTCTCGGGCTGCAGCTGCACGAAGTCCCAGAGCGTGTCGTGCGCCGACTGCGCCTGCGGGATCTCGCTGGCGGGCTCGGGCTTCACCGCGTGCACGAAATCGGGGAACTTGATGCCGTCCTGGATGAAGAACACGGGCATGTTGTTGCCGACGAGGTCGAAGTTGCCCTGCCGCGTGTAGAACTTGACCGCGAACCCGCGAACGTCCCGGACGGTGTCGGCCGAACCGCGCGAACCGGCGACCGTCGAGAAGCGCACGAACACCGGCGTGGTGAGCGAGGTGTCGCGCAGGAACTCGGCGGTCGTGAAGTCGGTCAGCGGGTCGGTGACCGTGAACTGCCCGTAGGCTCCCGCCCCGCGCGCGTGCACGACCCGTTCGGGGATCCGCTCGTGGTCGAAGTGGGTGATCTTCTCGCGGAGATGGAAGTCCTCGATGAGGCTGGGGCCGCGCTCGCCCGCGGCGAGCGAGTTGTCGGTGTCGTCGACCGGGATTCCCTGGTCGGTGGTGAGCCCCGAGCCCTCCGGGCTCACCCGCCACTGCTCGAGTTGCTCCTGTTTTTCGTCGCGGCCGCCGTTGGCCATCATCGCTCCTAGTGACACGCACGGATGGGACTCTCCGTGCACGCCGCTACCCGGGAGAATCGCCCACATGCCCGCCTTGACCGGAACTTTGGCGGGCGCCCGGCGGCCGCCGGTGTTCCGTGCCGGCGGGCCCGCGCGGCCGCCGCGGCACCCGCGCTCCCGGCCCGCCGGCCGGCGCTTCCGGTCCGCCTTTTCCGTGTCGCCGCGCGCCGCGAGGACGTGTCGGGTCCGGGAATCCGCTACGGTCATGGACGCCGCGTTGGCGAGGGGAAGGAACACGGAGCACACATGGCCGAGAAGGTCATTCGGGTGGACGACATCGACGGATCCGAAGGATCCGATGTCGACAAGCGGGACTTCGAAGTCCTGGGCCGTACGTTCACGATCGACTTGGGCGACGACAACTACAAGCGCCTGAACGAGTTGCTGGACGGTCTCGCGCCGTTCATCGAGAACGCCGCCGAGGTCAAGGCCGCGGGGAAGGGACGCAAGTCCCGCACCGCGAAGATCAAGGGCTACACGAACGCGGATGTGCGCTCGTGGGCATTGCGAGAGGGCGTCGAAGTCTCCGAACGTGGCAAGATATCGGATGAGGTCTATGCTGCATTCATCGAGGCTCATCCGGACGCGAAGCCGGACGCATAGTTAGGGAGTCCCCGCATGGCACAGAAGGTCGAAGTCCTGCTCGTGGACGACATCGACGGCGGAGAGGCCGACGAGACCGTCAGCTTTTCCCTCGATGGGACCACGTACGAGATCGACCTGAGCAAGAAGAACGCCGACAAGCTCCGGTCGGGCCTGGAGCCGTTCGTGGCGGGCGCCCGCAAGGCGCGCAAGACGACCGGTCGTTCCGGCCGCGGCACCCGTACGGCGAACAGCCGGGAGCGCTCCGCCGAGATTCGCGAGTGGGCGAAGAACCGGGGCATCAAGGTCAATGAGCGGGGCCGTATCCCCGCCCACGTGATCGAGAAGTACGAGGCCGCGCACTAGCGCGGCCGCCGCGCACCGCGGCGGCGTTCGGCGCCTTCCCGAGGCCGGGGTGAAATTCTCATCACCCCGGCCTCGCGCATGCCCGCCCCAAGCGCGACCCGTCGCGAGGTTCGTATTTCCAGCGGGAAGCCACCGCAATCTGCGGACAATTGCCTCATATGTAACCAATCGCTGACGGCCACTGTTAATCGCGGATCCTCTCCCCGCCCGGCGCGACTGCGGCCCCCGGCCGGGTAGGAGGGCCTCGGATGGACGTTGAAGGGGGGCGCCCGGGTGGACGCCGCGCTCGGCCTGCTGGCCGTCCTGCTGCTGATCGCCGCGAGCGGGTACTTCGTCGCGCAGGAGTTCGCGTTCGTGACCGCGGACCGCCCGTCGATGGACCAGCGGGCCGCGGAGGGCGACCGTGCGGCCGCGCGCGCGGTCCGGGTGATGGGACGGTTGTCGTTCATGCTGTCGGGCGCCCAGCTGGGCATCACGGTCACCTCGCTGCTCGTCGGGTACATCGCCAAGCCCGCGCTCGCCGACCTGATCGCCCCGGCGCTGGCGGCGTCCGGGGTGCCGGCGGGCGCGACGGGCGGGATCGCGGTGGCGCTGGGGTTCACGCTCGCCACGATGGCCCAGATGGTGCTGGGCGAGCTGTTCCCGAAGAACCTCGCGCTGGCGAAGGCGGAGCCGCTGGCGCGCGCGCTGTCCGCCTCCACCCTGGTGTACCTGGCGGTCGCCGCACCCCTGATCCGGCTGTTCGACGCGTCGGCGAACCGCCTCCTGCGCGCGGTGGGCATCGAGCCGGTCCAGGAACTGCACCACGGCGCGACGCTGGAGGAACTGGGCCACATCATCGGCGAGTCGGGCGAGCAGTTCCAGAAAGGGCACGCCGACCTGCTGGAGCGGGCGCTGGCGTTCTCCGAGCGGGACGCCGAGGAGGTCATGGTTCCCCGGGTGGACGTCATCACCGTGCCGGCGACCGCGCGCGCCGCCGACCTCGACGAGGTCATCTCCGCGACGGGCCGCTCCCGCTTCCCCGTCGTCGGCGAGGGCGTCGACGACGTGGTCGGGGTGGTGGGTCTGGAGGAGCTGGTGCCGCTCCCGCCGGGCGCGGCCGCGCGCACGCCGGTCTCCGAGATCGCCCGGCCCCCGCTGCTGCTGCCGTCCTCGCTGCCGCTGCCGGAGGTGGTCCTGCGGCTGCAGAGCGCCCACGAGCCCGTGGCCTGCGTGGTGGACGAGTACGGCGGCTTCGCGGGCATCATCACCTGGGAGGACGTCGCCGAGGAGCTGGTCGGGGAGATCGCCGACGAGAACGAGCCGGCGGAGGACCTGGCGATCCGGCGCGGCGAGTGGTGGACGACCGACGCCGGGCTGCGGGTCGACGAGGTCGAGCACGAGACGGGCATCGCACTGCCGGAGGGCGACTACGAGACGGTCGCGGGCCTGCTGCTCCAGCGGCTCGGCCGGGTCGCCCGGCCCGGCGACGTGGTCGACGTCGCGCTGCCGCGGACGCGGCTGGACGAGCCGGCCCGGACGGCGATCGTCGAGGTGCTCACCGTCCGGCGGCACGTCCCCGGCCTGGTCCGCGTCCGGACCGTGGAGGGGAACGGGCACCGGCCCGGGGACGGGAACGGCGGCCCGGGCGGGAACGGCGACCGGCGCGGGAACGGCGACGGCGGGAGGGGTGGGCGGTGAACCTCGGGCTCGGTGCGGTGGTGACGCTGGCGCTGCTGGCCGGCAACGGGTTCTTCGTCGCCACCGAGTTCGCGCTGGTGGCGGCCAAGCGCTCGCGGCTGGAGCGGGCGGCGGCGCGCGGCAGCCGGGCCGCGGGGACGGCGGTGGCCGGCATCGACGAGCTGACGCTGACCCTCGCGGGCGCCCAGCTCGGCATCACGATGTGCTCGCTGGGGCTCGGCCTGGTGTCGGAGCCGGTGTTCGCCGAGACGCTGGCGCCGCTCGCGCACGCCGCCGGGCTTCCCGACGGCGCGTCGCACGCGGTGGCGTTCGTCCTGGCGCTGGCGCTGGTGACGTTCCTGCACATGGTGGTCGGCGAGATGGCGCCGAAGTCGTGGGCGATCTCCGCGCCGGAGCGCTCGGCGACCGTCCTCGGGCCGCCGTTCCGGGTGTTCAGCCTCGTGATGCGGCCGGTGCTGGCGGCGCTGAACGGCGGGACGAACCTGCTGCTGCGGGCGATCGGCGTCCGGCCGACGGCGACGACGGCGAGCCGCCGCGCGGCGCGCACGCCCGAGCAGCTCCGCAACATCGCGGTGGAGTCGCGGCGCCTCGGCCTGATCGAGGAGAGCGACCTGAGCCTGCTGACGGCTGCCCTGGACGCGCCCCGCGCGCCGCTGGCCGGCCTCGTCGTCCCGGTGCAGGACATCGTGGCCGTCCCGGAGGAGGCCTCACCGCAGGAGGTGATCGACACGGCCGCGCGGACCGGCCGGATCCGGATCATGCTGCGCGGGTTCGACAGCTCCGGACGGGCGCGCATGGTGCACGTCCGCGACGCCTACCTCGCCCGTGCCCGCGGCCGGGACTCCGCCGCGGGCGAGCTGGCCCATCCGGTGCCCGCGATGCCGGTCGCCACGCCGGTCGGCGAGGCGGTCGCGACGCTGCGGGCCCAGCACAGCCATCTGGGTCTCGCGGTGGACGCCGAGGGCCGCGTCGCGGGCCTGGTCAGCCTGGACGATCTGCTCACCACCCTGCTGGCGGTCCGCTAGCCACCGGCGGCACATGTCAATGTTGGTTGACACGGCCCGAGTGTCAACCTACATTGACAGCCATGAGCGACGGAGTGACGCTCGCCCGAGAGGCGGGCAGCCGGGACCCGGCGGTGGGGCTGCGGGCCGTCCGCGCGCTGCGCGAGCTGGCCGAGCGGCTGGAGGGCCTCCAGGTCGCCTCCGCCCGCGAGCGCGGCTGGTCCTGGCAGGAGATCGCGGACCACCTCGGCGTGAGCCGGCAGGCGGTCCACAAGAAGCACGGCGGCGGGCGCCGCCTTCTCCCGACGAAGGAGCAGTAGGCATGTTCGAACGGTTCACCAAGGGCGCCCGCGAGGCCGTGGTCGGTGCCCAGGAGGAGGCACGGGGCCTGGGGCACCGGCACATCGGCACCGAGCACGTCCTGGTCGCGCTCGCCGGCGTCGACGACGCCACCGCGCGGACGCTGCGCGGGCACGGGCTCGACGCCGCGGTCCTGCGGGCCCGCCTCGCGAGCCGGGGCGGCTCCGGCGAGGAGCTCGACCCGGAGGCGCTGCGGGCCATCGGCATCGACCTCGACGCGGTCCGGCGCGCCACCGAGGAGAACTTCGGGGAGGGCGCCCTGGACGCGCCGCGCGGCGAGCCCGACCGTCCCAAGCGCCACATCCGCTTCACGAAGGAGGCGAAGAAGTCCCTGGAGCTGAGCCTGCGCCGCGCGCTCGACCTCAAGCACCACCACATCGGCACGGGGCACATCCTGCTCGGTGTGCTGCAGGACGATTCCAGCGCGGTGCGGCTCGCGTGGTCGGCGGGCGCAGACGTGGGCGAGCTGCGCGCCGACGTCACCCGCCTGCTGACGTCCGAGGCGGCCTGACCCGGCCGACGAGCGGCCGGGCACCGCTCAGCCCCCGAAGCGCGCCCCGAGCGCGGCGGCGCAGGCCCGCGCGCGGACGGGATCGCCGGGGAAGCGCCGGGCGCACTCGGTCCGGATCCAGGACGGGTCGCGCGGCGCGTCCCGCGGCGGATCGCGCGGTGCGGGCTCCGCCGGTTCCGCCTCCGGCGCGGGCGCGGGGCCCGGCTCCGGCGCGTCTCGGGGCCGCGGCGCCGGACGCGGCCTCTCGGGGACCGCCGGGGGCTCGACGTCCGGCGGCCGCGGGACGCGCGGTCCGGTCGCCGTGGACGGACGGCTGGACGGGCGGGCGGACGACTCCCGGCCGTCCCGCGCCCGCTCCCCCGGGGGCGCGGAGGACCCGCCCGGCGGCCCCGGGGAAGCCTGCGGCGGCACGGCACCGCCCGTCCCCGGCCGCGACGGCACCGCGCCCGGACCGCCCGTCCCGGTGGCGGACGGCCCGGTCGCCGGGCTCCCGTCCGCCGATCGCGCCGGCCCGCCGGGCGGCGGCGTCCGCGAGCCCGTTCTCCCGGCGGAGCCCGCCACCACGACGAGCGTCACGAGGCCCGCGAGGACCAGGACCGCGAGCGCGGGAGCGGCCGGGCGGACGAACGCGCGGCGCGGCCCGCGCGGCGGGGCGGGCGGGCTCGGCGCGGCGCGGGTGTAACCGGACGGCGGCAGGTGACGGGGAGGAGGCACGCCACGATCATCACGCTCCGCGCACGCCCGCACACGGTGAACGGCGGGGCCGTTGCCACCTCGATACACCCCGGGACGGCCCGCGCCCCGGCCGGGCCGCTCGGCCGGGAGCTCAGCCGCGCGGCGCGACCGTGAAGCGGCGCAGCGACAGGGCGGGGTTCTTCTCCCGGACGGCCGCGATCCGTGCGGGCGCGACGTCGGCCACCGCCGTCCCGGGCGCCTCGCCCAGGCCCGCCACGACCACGCCCATCGGATCCACGATCATGCTGTTGCCGGCGCCGGACCGCGCGCACTGGTCGGCGGCGGCCACGTAGATCGTGTTCTCGATGGCACGGGCGCGCACGAGGGTCCGCCAGTGGTCCTCCTTGAGCGGTCCCGGAGCCCACTGGGCGGGCAGCAGCAGGGCGTCGGCGCCCGCGTCCACGATCCGCCGGGTCACCTCGGGGAACCGGACGTCGTAGCAGGTCTGCATGCCGAACGTGACGCCGTCCACGGCGAACGTCTCGGGGTCGCGAATGTCGCCCGGCCGCACGATGTCCGACTCCTTGTCGCCGAACGCGTCGTACAGGTGGATCTTGCGGTAGGTCGCGGCGGTCGTCCCGTCCGGGGCGAACGCGACGAGCACGTTGCCCATGCGGTCCGGATCGTCCAGGCGCTCGTTCAGCCCGGCGACGACGTGCACGCCGTGCCCGCGGGCCAGCTCGGCGAGCCCGCTCGCGAACGGGCCGTCGAGCCGCTCGGCGGAGTCGACGTAGCGCCGGTCCAGCTTCGAGGCCGCGAACATCGCGAACTCGGGGCACACCACGACCCGCGCGCCGCGCTCCGCGGCCTCGGCGACCAGCCCCCCGATGGTCCGGAGGTTCTCGTCCTTGTTCGTCCCGGGCGCGAACTGCGCCACCGCGACCTGCACCATGTTCCTCGTCCTCCCCGCTTCACCAACACCGCTCAGAGCCGGTCGACCCCGGTCACCCGGACGACGGCCTCGCCCTCCTGGTCGGAGCCCGCGAGGTCCACCTCGGCGGAGATCCCCCAGTCGTGATGCCCCGCGGGATCGTCGAACACCTGCCGGACGCGCCAGAGCGCGTCCTCGGGGACCTCCTCGATCTGCAGCAGCTTCGGCCCGCGCGCGTCGGGGCCGGTGAGCAGCTCCTCGTGTTCGGCGAAGTAGCCGTCCATGGCGTCCGCCCAGCCGTCCGCACCGAAGTCGGGGTCCAGCTCCCCGAGATCGCGGTACCGCTCCAGGGCGGCCAGTTCCACGCGGCGGAACATCGCGTTGCGCACCAGCACCCGGAACGCCCGCGCGTTCGCGGTGACCTTGGTGACACGCTCCTCGATCGGCTCGCCCGGCTCCTCGGCCGGGTTGGCGAGCTGCTCCCACTCGTCCAGCAGGCTGGAGTCGACCTGGCGGACGAGCTCCCCGAGCCACTCGATGAGGTCGATGAGGTCGTCGGTCTTGATCGACTCGGGCACGGTCTGCTGCAGCGCCTTGTAGGCGCCGGACAGGTACCGCAGCACCAGGCCCTCGCCGCGCGCCAGCTCGTAGTACGCGATGTACTCGGTGAACGTCATCGCCCGCTCGTACATGTCGCGCACGACGGACTTGGGCCGCAGCGGGTGGTCGCCCACCCACGGATGCCCCGCCCGGTAGATCTCGTAGGCGGCGCCGAGCTCCTCTTCCAGCGGCTTGGGGTAGTCGACGTCCTGGAGCAGCTCCATCCGCTCCTCGTACTCGATGCCCTCGGCCTTCATCTCCTGGACGGCCGCGCCGCGCGCCTTGTTGAGCTGCGCCGCGACGATCTGCCGGGGATCGTCGAGCGTCGCCTCGATCACCGACAGGACGTCCAGCGCGTACGACGGCGAGCCCGGGTCGAGGACCTCGAACGCGGCGAGCGCGAACGTCGACAGCGGCTGGTTGAGCGCGAAGTCCTCCTGCAGGTCGACGGTGATGCGCGCGTACCGTCCGACGTCGTCGGGCTCCGGCAGCACCTCGACCACTCCCCCGGCCAGCAGCGACCGGTAGATCGCGATGGCGCGGGAGATGTGCCGGCGGCGCGCCGCCGGCTCCTCGTGGTTGTCGGTCAGCAGCGCCTTCATCGCCTGGAACGCGTTCCCCGGGCGGGCGATCACCGACAGCAGCATCGCGTGGCTGACCTGGAACCGGGACCGGAGCATCTCCGGCTCGGCGTCCTGCAGCTTGCGGAAGACCTCCTCGTCCCAGCCGACGAACCCCTCCGGCGCCTTCTTGCGCTGCACCTTGCGGCGCTTCTTCGGGTCGTCGCCCGCCTTGGCGAGGGCCTTCTCGTTCTCCACGACGTGCTCGGGGGCCTGCGCGACGACGAACCCGACCGTGTCGAAGCCCGCGCGTCCGGCGCGTCCGGCGATCTGGTGGAACTCGCGGGCCCGCAGCCGCCGCACCCGGCTGCCGTCGTACTTGCTGAGCGCGGTGAACACCACCGTCCGGATGGGGACGTTCACCCCGACGCCCAGCGTGTCGGTGCCGCAGATGACCTTCAGCAGCCCGGCCTGCGCCAGCCGCTCCACCAGCCGCCGGTACTTCGGCAGCATCCCGGCGTGGTGGACGCCGATGCCGTGCCGGACGAACCGGGACAGGTTCCTGCCGAACTTGGTCGTGAACCGGAACCCGCCGATCAGCTCGGCGATCCGCGCCTTCTCCGCCTTGGTGCACACGTTGATGCTCATCAGCGACTGCGCCCGCTCGATCGCGGCGGCCTGCGTGAAGTGCACCAGGTAGATCGGCGCCTTCTGCTCGCCCAGCAGCTCCTCGATCGTCTCGTGCAGCGGCGTGACCCGGTAGTCGTAGATCAGCGGGACGGGACGCTCCGCGGACGTGACGAGCGCGGTCGGCCGTCCCGTCCGGCGGGTGAGGTCCTTCTGGAAGAACGTGACGTCGCCCAGCGTCGCCGACATCAGCAGGAACCGGGCCTGCGGCAGCTCCAGGAGCGGGATCTGCCACGCCCAGCCCCGCTCGGGCTCGGCGTAGAAGTGGAACTCGTCCATCACCACGACGCCGATGTCGGCCCGGTCGCCGTCCCGCAGCGCGATGTTGGCCAGCACCTCGGCGGTGCAGCAGACGATCGGGGCGTCGGCGTTGACGCTGGCGTCCCCGGTCATCATCCCGACGTTGTCGCGGCCGAACATCTCGCACAGGTCGAAGAACTTCTCCGACACCAGCGCCTTGATCGGCGCCGTGTAGAAGGCGACCTGGTCCTTGCCGAGCGCGGCGAACAGCGCCCCCGCCGCGACGAGGCTCTTGCCGGAGCCGGTCGGCGTGGACAGGATCACGTTCGCGCCGGAGACGACCTCGATCAGCGCCTCCTCCTGCGCGGGGTACAGCGTGATCCCGCGCCCGGACACCCACCGCTCGAAGGCCTCGAACAGCGAATCGGCGTCGGCGTCGTTCCCGGAGGGAAGCTCATCGATAAGACTCACCCCTCCATCCTGCCCCCGATCGCCCGCGGACCGGCAACCGGAACGCCCGCCGGGCCGATGATCCTCACGGGGTGATCTCGGTCCGGTCGCCGCCCCAGAGGGTGTGGAACGTGCCGTCGCGGTCGACGCGGCGGTAGGTGTGCGCGCCGAAGTAGTCCCGCTGGCCCTGGGTGAGCGCGGCGGGCAGGCGGGACGCGCGCAGCGAGTCGTAGTAGGCCAGGGCCGCGGAGAAGCCGGGGACGGGCACGCCGTGCTTGGCCGCGATGGCGATCACGTTGCGCCACGCTTCCTGGGCGTCGCCGAGCGCCTCGGCGAAGTGCGCGTCGGTCAGCAGGGTCGGCGTCGCCGGATCGGCCTCGTAGGCGGCGCGGATGCGGTCGAGGAAGCGCGCCCGGATGATGCAGCCGCCGCGCCAGATCGTCGCCATCGCGCCCGCGTCGATGTTCCAGCCGTACTCGGCGCTGCCCGCCTGGATCTCGTGGAAACCTTGCGCGTACGCGACGATCTTCGACGCGTACAGCGCCTTCTCGATGGCGTCCGGGACGCCCGGCAGCGTCTCGGCGCCCGCGCGGGCGGGGCCCGGCAGGCCGCGGGCGGCCTCCCGCAGCGCGGCGTGCCCGGACACCGAGCGGGCGAACACGGCCTCGGCGATGCCGCCCACCGGGACGCCGAGGTCGAGCGCGCTCTGCACCGTCCAGCGTCCGGTGCCCTTCTGCTCGGCCTGGTCGAGCACGACGTCGACGAACGGGCGTCCGGTCGCCGCGTCGGTGTGCGCGAGGACCTCGGAGGTGATCTCGATGAGGTACGACTCCAGCCGCCCGGTGTTCCACTCCCGGAACACCGCGGCGATCTCCGCGGGCGCCAGCCCGGCGGCGTGCCGCAGCAGGTCGTAGGACTCGGCGATCAGCTGCATGTCGGCGTACTCGATGCCGTTGTGCACCATCTTCACGAAGTGCCCGGCGCCGTCCGGGCCGACGTGCGCCGCGCAGGGCGTCCCGTCGACGTGGGCGGAGATGTCCTCCAGCAGCGGACCGAGCGCCGCGTAGGACTCGGCGGAGCCGCCCGGCATGATGCTCGGCCCGTGCAGCGCGCCCTCCTCGCCGCCGGAGATGCCGGTGCCGACGAAGTGGACCCCGCGCTCGCGCAGTTCGCGCTCGCGGCGGCGGGTGTCGGCGAAGTGCGCGTTGCCGCCGTCGACGATCATGTCGCCGGGCTCCAGCAGCGGTGCGAACTCCTCGATCACCGCGTCCGTCGCGGGCCCCGCCTTCACCATGATCACCAGCCGCCGGGGGCGCTCCAGCGACGCGACGAACCGTTCCGGCGAGTCCGCGGGCAGGAACGCCCCCTCGTCGCCGAACTCCTCCACCAGCGCCTTCGTCCGGGACGGGGTCCGGTTGTGCACCGCGACCGGATGGCCGTGCCGGGCGAGGTTGCGGGCCAGGTTGCGCCCCATCGTCGCCAGCCCCGTGACACCGATCCGCGCCTTGCCCTTTGCCCCGCTGTCCATTGGTTCTCTCCTTGTCGTATGCGACCCTGGCCGAGGATCGGCCCGCAAGATCGCGATCTCCCGTTCGAGCACCGTGCCCGCATGCCCTTATTCCCCTCGGGAACGTGTCGCACGTGACGGAGCAACGGGATCACGAGTGACCGGAGGTGGCGATGCTGGGATTGCCGGACCGGACGGCGGCGTGCCTGTTCGACCTGGACGGGGTGCTCACGCGCACGGCGTCGGTGCACGCCGCGGCGTGGAAGGAGATGTTCGACGGCTACCTGCGCGAGCGGGCGGACCGGACCGGGGAGCCGTTCGTCCCCTTCGACATCGCGAAGGACTACGGCCCCTACGTGGACGGAAAGAAGCGCGCGGACGGGACGCGCGCGTTCCTGCGCTCGCGCGGGATCGAGCTCCCGGAGGGCGGGCCGGACGACCCGCCGGACGCCGAGACGGTCCGGGGCCTCGGCACCCGCAAGAACGCGCTCGTCCTGAAGTTGATCGAGGACGACGGCGTGGAACGGTTCGACGGGTCGATCGACTACGTGCGGGCGGCGCGGGCCGCCGGGCTGAAGACGGCCGTCGTGTCGTCCAGCGCCAACACCGTCCAGGTGCTGGAGGCGGCCGGGATCGCCGGCCTGTTCGACGCCCGCGTGGACGGCGTCGTCGCGGCCGAGCGGAACCTCCCGGGCAAGCCCGCCCCCGACACCTTCCTGGCGGCCGCACGGGAACTGGACGTCCCGGCGGAGCGGGCGGCGGTGTTCGAGGACGCGCTCGCCGGCGTCGAGGCGGGACGCGGCGGCGCCTTCGGGTACGTCGTGGGCGTGGATCGCGTCGGCGGCGGGCACGCGCGGGAGCTGGCGGAGCGCGGCGCGGACGTGGTGGTGGAGGATCTCTCCGAGCTGATGGAGGACGAGAACGCGTGAACATCCCCGAGGGACAGGCGAGCGTCGACCGTCCGGTCTTCATGGTCGAACCGTGGTGCGTGCGGGAGCCGGAGCTGCGGCTCGACCGGCTGCGGCAGAGCGAATCGGTGTTCACGCTCTCCAACGGGCACGTCGGCCTGCGGGGCAACCTCGACGAGGGCGAGCCGCACGGCCTGCCGGGCACCTACCTGAACTCGTTCTACGAGCAGCGGCCGCTGCCGCACGCCGAGGTCGCCTACGGGTACCCCGAATCGGGACAGACCGTTATCAACGTCACCAACGGCAAGGTGATCCGGCTGCTGGTGGACGACGAGCCGTTCGACGTCCGGTACGGCCGCGTGCACCACCACGAGCGCGTCCTCGACATGCGCGCCGGAACGCTCTCCCGGGAGGTCGAGTGGACGTCCCCGGCGGGCCGCCGGGTCAAGGTCGGCTCGGTGCGGCTGGTGTCGCTCACCCAGCGGGCCGTCGCCGCGATCTGCTACGACGTCGAACCGGTGGACGAGGCCGTCCGGATCGTCGTGCAGTCCGAGCTGGTCGCCAACGAGGCGCTGCCGGGCGGCGGGAAGGACCCGCGCGAGTCGGCGATCCTTGACAGCCCGCTGGTCAGCGAGGAGCACGTCGCCAACGGCAAGAAGGTCCTGCTGCTGCACTGCACCCGGGAGAGCCGCCTGCGGATGGCGGCGGGCATGTCGCACGACGTGCGGGGCCCGGAGTCCATGACGATCGACACCGAGAGCTCCGCGGACGTGGGCCGGCTGACGGTCGCCACCCGGATCGAGCCGGGGCAGCGGCTCCGCGTCGTCAAGTACATCGCCTACGGGTGGTCGAGCCAGCGGTCCCGCCCGGCGCTGCACGACCAGGTCGTCGGGGCTCTGGCGGGCGCGCGGCAGACCGGTTGGGACGGGCTGCTGGCCGAGCAGCGCGAGTACCTCGACGCCTTCTGGGAGGGCGCGGACGTCGAATTGGAGGGCGACGCCGAGATCCAGCAGGCCGTGCGGTTCGGGCTCTTCCACGTGCTGCAGGCGGGCGCGCGCGCGGAGCGCCGCATGATTCCCGCCAAGGGACTCACCGGTCCCGGCTACGACGGGCACACGTTCTGGGACACCGAGACGTTCGTCCTGCCCGTGCTGACCTACACCGCGCCCGGTGCGGCGGCGGACGTCCTGGCATGGCGGCACATGACGCTGCCGCTGGCCCGCGACCGCGCCCGCCAGCTGGGCCTGCGCGGCGCGACGTTCCCCTGGCGGACGATCCGGGGCCACGAATGCTCGGGGTACTGGCCGGCGGGCACCGCCGCGTTCCACATCAACGCCGACGTCGCCGACGCGGCCGTCCGGTACGTGGACGTCACGCGGGACGAGGAGTTCGAGCGGGAGGTGGGCCTGGAGATCCTGGTCGAGACGGCCCGGCTGTGGCGGAGCCTCGGCCACCACGACGTCGGCGGCGTGTTCCGCATCGACGGCGTCACCGGCCCCGACGAGTACAGCGCGGTCGCCGACAACAACGTCTACACGAACCTGATGGCGCGGCGGAACCTGCAGGAGGCCGCCGAGACCGCCATGCGGCACCCGGACGTCGCCGAACGGCTCGGGGTGGACGCCGAGGAGGCCGCGTCCTGGCGGGACGCCGCCGCCGCGATGCTGATCCCCTACGACGAGCGGCTCGGCGTGCACCCCCAGAGCGAGGGGTTCACCAACCACGCCCGCTGGGACTTCGCCGCCACCAAGCCCGACCACTACCCGCTGCTGCTGAACTACCCGTACTTCGACCTGTACCGCAAGCAGGTCGTCAAGCAGGCCGACCTGGTGCTGGCCCTGCACCTGTGCGGGCAGTCGTTCACCGACGAGCAGAAGGCCCGGAACTTCGCCTACTACGAGGCGCTGACGGTCCGCGACTCCTCACTGTCGGCGCAGACGCAGGCCGTCCTGGCCGCGGAGGTCGGCCAGCTCGAACTGGCGCACGACTATCTCGGCGAGACCGCCATGATGGATCTCCACGACCTGAACCGCAACACCGGCGACGGGCTGCACCTGGCGTCGATGGCGGGGGCGTGGAACGGGCTCGTCGCCGGCTTCGGCGGGATGCGCGCGGGCGGCGGGCGGCTCCGGTTCGCGCCGCGGCTCCCCGGCGGGATCAGCCGGCTGACGTTCCGGATGCGGTACCGGGGCAGCCTGATCAGGGTCACCGTGAGCGCCGAGTCGGCCCGCTACGACCTGCTCGACGGGCCGGGGGCCAAGCTGTGGCACCACGGCGAGCCGCTCACCCTGGGCGAGGACCCCGTCGAGCTGCCCATCGCGCCGCTCGCGGCGCAGTCCCCGCCGACGCAGCCCGCCGGGCGGGAACCGATGCCGCGCCGCCTGGACCCGCACGGCCGGGACGCCCGCTGAGATCAGTCGGCCGGGGTGCAGACGGGCGCGCAGCCGCCGCCGTCCGCGGCCGGCCGGACGCCGCCGCCGTCCCCGTTCCCGCGGGGCGGGGCGTCCCCCTCCCCGTCCCCGCGGGGCGGGGCGCCGGCGGTCAGCAGCCGGCGCGGCCCCGGGCCCTCGTCGCCGAGGCGGTCGTAGGGGTTGGCGAGCGCGCACTTGTTGATCGAGAGGCAGCCGCAGCCGATGCAGTCGGTGAGGTCGTCCCGGAGCTTCTCGAGCTGGGCGATGCGGTCGTCGAGGGTGCCGCGCCAGTGCCGGGAGAGCCGCGCCCAGTCGTCCACGGTCGGGGTGCGCTCCTCGGGGAGCGTGGCGAGCGCCTCGCGGATCTCGGCGAGCGGGATGCCGACCCGCTGGGAGACCCTGATGAAGGAGACCCGGCGGAGCGTGTCGCGGGCGAAGCGGCGCTGGTTCCCGGCCGTCCGGCGGCTGCTGATCAGCCCCTTCGACTCGTAGAAGTGCAGCGCCGAGACGGCCACGCCGCTGCGCTCGGCGAGCTGGCCGACGGTCAGTTCGTGCACCCGGTGTTCCAGCCGCGTCATGCCCCGCATCCTAAACGCCGGTGCCGGGTGCCGGGACGAGCCGTCCGTGCGGGCGCCGTGAGCGGGACGGGCCGGCGCGCACCGGCCCCGGAGACGGCGGCGCCCGCCGCCCGGACGTGCCGGGCGGCGGGCGCGGAGTGCGGCGCCGGAACGCCGGAGGCTCAGTGCTCCAGGCGGCGCACCAGGCTGTGGTACTCGTCCCACAGCGCCTTCGGGGTGCGGTCGCCGAACGTCTCGAAGTGCGGCACGACGAGCGCGGCCTCCTCCTTCCACACCTCGGTGTCGACCGACAGGAGGGTGTCGAGGGCGGCGTCGTCGATGTCGAGGCCGTCGGTGTCCAGCGACTCCCTCGTCGGCAGCTGCCCGATCGGGGACTTGACGGCGTCGGCCTTGCCGTTGAGCCGCTCGACGATCCACTTCAGCACGCGGCTGTTCTCACCGAAGCCCGGCCAGATGAACTTGCCGTCGGCGTCCTTGCGGAACCAGTTGACGTAGTAGATCCGCGGGAGCTTCTCGGCGTCGGTGGCCTTGCCGATCTCCAGCCAGTGGCCGAAGTAGTCGCCCATGTTGTAGCCGCAGAACGGCAGCATGGCGAACGGGTCGCGGCGCAGCTCGCCGACCTTGCCCTCGGCGGCGGCGGTCTTCTCCGACGCCACGTTGGCGCCGAGGAACACGCCCTGCTGCCAGTCGAACGACTCGGTGACCAGCGGGACGGCGCTGGCGCGGCGGCCGCCGAACAGGATCGCCGAGATCGGCACGCCCTTCGGGTCCTCCCATTCGGGCGCGATGATCGGGCACTGCCCGGCCGGAGTGGTGAAGCGCGCGTTCGGGTGCGCAGCCGGCGTCTGCGACTCGGGCGTCCAGTCGTTGCCCTTCCAGTCGGTGAGGTGCGCCGGGGGCTCGTCGGTGAGGCCCTCCCACCACACGTCGCCGTCGTCGGTGAGCGCGACGTTGGTGAAGATGCTGTTGCCCCACAGGGTCTTCACGGCGTTGGCGTTGGTGCTCGCGCCGGTGCCGGGGGCGACGCCGAAGAACCCGGCCTCGGGGTTGATCGCGTAGAGGCGGCCGTCGTCGCCGAACCGCATCCAGGCGATGTCGTCGCCGATCGTCTCGACCTTCCAGCCGGGGATCGTCGGCTCCAGCATGGCCAGGTTGGTCTTGCCGCAGGCGGACGGGAACGCGGCGGCCACGTACCGGGTCCGCCCGTCGGGCGGGGTGAGCTTCAGGACGAGCATGTGCTCGGCCATCCAGCCCTCGTCGCGGGCCATCGTGGAGGCGATCCGCAGCGCGTAGCACTTCTTGCCGAGCAGCGCGTTGCCGCCGTACCCGGACCCGTACGACCAGATCTCACGGGTCTCGGGGAAGTGCGTGATGTACTTCGTGGAGTTGCAGGGCCACTTGACGTCCTGCTGCCCCGGCTCCAGCGGCGCGCCCACCGAGTGGACGGCCTTGACGAACGAGCCGCGCTCCTCGATCAGCCGCAGGGCGCCCGTGCCCATCCGGGTCATGATCCGCATCGAGACGGCGACATAGGCGGAGTCGGTGATCTCGACGCCGAGCTGGGAGATCTCGCCGCCGAGGGGGCCCATGCAGAACGGCACCACGTACATGGTGCGGCCCTTCATGCAGCCGTCGAAGAGCCCGCCCAGGGTCTCCTTCATCTCGCCGGGCGCGATCCAGTTGTTGGTCGGACCGGCGTCCTCCTCCTTCTCGGAGCAGATGTACGTCCGGTCCTCCACGCGGGCCACGTCGGTGGGGTCGGAGGCCGCGTAGAAGCTGTTGGGCCGTTTCGCCGGGTCGAGCCGCGTGAGCGTGCCCTGCTCGACGAGCAGGCCGGTGAGCCGCTCCCACTCGTCGTCCGAGCCGTCGCACCACTCGACGCGGTCGGGCTTGGTCAGCTCGGCGATCCCGCGTACCCAGTCAATCAGTTCGGTGTGACCGGTTGGGGCCTGGTCGAGGCCGGGGACCTGGATGGACACGGGCTACTCCTTCAGCTGTTCGCAGGATCTTTGCATGATGAACAAGACCCTCGGTTTTTGCCATTTGGTCTGGACCAATCCCGTCGACTTTTGGGCCTTCCCGGCCTCATTTGTGATTGATATCACCAGACTACGGGCGCTGCGGACGTAGAGCCCTAAACTAGGACATAACCGCCCTCAAGCTGGGTAAACGTGCGTCTCGGTGGCCTTGACGGCCGCCCATACGGGGCTGCCTTCCGACAATTGGAGCTCCGCGACGGCCGCCGCGGTCACGTCCGCCAGCGCCGTAATGGACTCTCCCGCCAACCGCACCCGCACCCGGTCCGCGTGCCGTTCGATCGCTCCAACGCGGGCCGGCCAGATGTTGCGGGGACTGCCGTCCGGGCGCGTCCGGTACAGCGCCACGGCGGATGGCGCGAAGGCCAGGAAGACGTCACCCTCGAGGAAGTTCACCGTGTCCGCCGTGTCCAGGGTGTGAGAACCGTCACCCAGCACGACGCGGCCGCCCTCCGCCCGTCCGCGATACAGGTTCAGGCCGACGAGCCGGGCCACGTAGTCGGTGCGCGGACGCCGCGCGACCTCCGCCGGTTCGCCCTCCTGGACGGGCCGCCCGCCCTCGACCACGACGATGCGGTCGGCCAGCACCATCGCGTCGAGCGGATCGTGGGTGACGAGGACCGCGGCGCCCTCGAAGCCGGCCAGGTGACGGCGCAGCGCGGCCCGGATCTCCATCCGGGTGTGCGCGTCGAGGGCGGCGAGCGGTTCGTCCAGCAGGAGCAGGCCGGGGCGGACGGCGAGCGCCCGCGCGAGCGCGACGCGCTGCGCCTGGCCACCGGACAGCTCCCGCGGCCTAGCGGACACGTACCCGGCGAGCCCGACGCGCTCCAGCCAGCCGGCGGCGACCCGGCGCGCTTCCCGGCGCCGGGCCCCCCGGCAGCGCGGCCCGAACGCGACGTTGTCGAGTGCGCTGAGGTGCGGGAACAGCAGGTAGTCCTGGAACACCATGCCGATGCGGCGGCGCTCGGGCGGCAGCGGGCGCAGGTCCGCGCCGTCCAGGCGCAGGTGCCCGCCCGACACGGGGACCAGGCCCGCCAGCGCGCGCAGCGCGGTGCTCTTGCCCGCCCCGTTCGGGCCGAGCAGCGCCACGACCTCACCCGGTCCCGCGGTGAGCGGCAGGTCGAGGGCGAACCCGCCGCGCCGCACGACCACCCGTGCGTCCAGTCCCGGGCCCGTCACGACGCGCCGATCCAGCGGTTCCGCAGGGCCGCCAGCACCGCGACCGACACCGCGAGCATCACCAGGCTGAGGACGATCGCGGCCTGCGGGTCGGTCTCGAGCGCGAGATAGACGGCCAGCGGCATCGTCTGCGTCTCGCCCGGGAAGTTCCCCGCGAAGGTGATGGTCGCCCCGAACTCCCCGAGCGCGCGCGCCCAGCACAGGACGGCGCCCGCCGCGACGCCCGGCGCGACGAGCGGCAGGGTGACGCGGCGGAACGCCGTCCAGCGGCTCGCGCCGAGCGTCGCCGCCGCCTCCTCGAAGCGCGGGTCGGCGCCGCGCAGCGCCCCCTCGACGCTGATCACCAGGAACGGCATCGCGACGAACGTCTGCGCGAGCACGACGCCCGCCGTGGTGAACGGCAGCGTGATCCCGAACGCCGACTCCAGCGGCCCCCCGACGAATCCCCGCCGCCCCGCCGCGAGCAGCAGCGCGACGCCGCCGACCACCGGAGGCAGCACCATCGGCACCGTGACCAGGGCCCGGACGAGCCGGGCGCCGGGGAACCGGACGCGCGCGAGCGTCCACGCCAGCGGCACGCCGAACAGGACGCACAGCGCCGTGGCGATCGTCGCGGTGACGAGCGACAACCGGAGCGCGTCCAGCACCTCCGGCCGCACCAGCCGGGTGCCGAGCGTGGACCACGGCGCGCGGACGAGCAGTCCCGCGGGCGGCAGCACGAGGAAGGCGAGCCCGGCCGCCGCGGGCAGCACCAGGGCGAGCGGCGGCCGCCCCGGAACGGTGTCCCGCGCCGTCACGGCGCCTGGAACCCCGCCGCGCCGAGCACGGCCTCCCCCTGCGGGCCCGTCACGAGGTCGATGAACTCCCGCGCGAGGCCGGGCTGCGGCGCGTCCGCCACCCGGACGATCGGATAGTCGTTGACCGCCTCCGCGGACTCCGCGAACTCGATGCCCGTGACGTCCCCGCCGGCCGCCTTCACGTCGGTGCGGTAGACGAGGCCCGCGTCGGCCTCGCCGAGCCGGACCTTGGTCAGCACGGCCTTCACGTCCTTCTCCGCCGACGCGGGCTCGACGGTCACCCCGGCCGCGTCCAGGGCCTTGCCCGCCGCCGCGCCGCACGGCACCTGCTCGGCGCACACGACCACCCGGAGGTCCCCGTCCGCCAGGTCCCCGACCGAGCGCACCCCGCCCGGATTGTCCTTGGGCACCGCGATGACGAGCCGGTTCGTGGTGAACACCACCGGATCCCCCGCCGCGTCACCGGCGTCCGCCACGGTCTTCATGGTCGCGGGGCTCGCGGCGGCGAACACGTCCGCGGGGGCGCCCTGCGTGATCTGCTGGGCGAGCGTGGAACTGCCCGCGAAACCGAACCGCACGTCCGTCCCGGGGTTGGCCTTCTCGAACGCCTCCCCCAGTTCGGTGAACGTCTCGGTCAGCGAGGCCGCCGCGAACACGGTCAGCGTCGTCCCGCCGCCGTCCCCCGTCGCCTCGTCCACCTCGCCGCAGCCGGCCGACGCGACGGCGACCAGGGCCGCGACGGCCGCGCTCGTCGTCGCGGAGCGCTTGAACACGTCCACTCCCCTTCAGCCCGCGTCGGGCAGTTCGACGACGACGTTGGTGGACTTCACGACGGCCTCGGCGACCACACCGGCCGCCAGCCCCAGGTCGTCGGCCGCCTCGCGGCTCATCAGCGACACGATCCGGAACGGGCCCGCCTGGATCTCCACCTGCGCCATGACGCCGTCCCGGATCACCTCGGTGACGATCCCGCGCATGCGGTTGCGCGCCGAGGAGAACCGCTCGCCGTGCTCCCCGATGCCGCCCCGCGCCTGGTCCCGGACGAACGCGGCCAGTTCGGGGCCGGGCACCCGCCGGCGGCCGTGCTCGTCCCGCGCGGCCGGCAGCCGCCCGCCGTCCACCCAGCGCCGGACGGTGTCCGCGCTCACGCCCAGCAACTCCGCCGCCTCGCCGATCCCGAATGTCGTCACGCGGCAACCCTAGCTCCTTGCAGATACAAGGTAAATCTGACTCATCAGCCAGAGATTGCGATCTGTAATGCGACTCCAGCTGGCATATGCAACTGGCATTTGACCCCAACCTCGCTTGAGGTTCTACCGTCGGAGCATGGACACCATCACTGATCCCTTCACCGCCGCCGAACGCGCCTACCTCGCCTCGCAGGGCCTCGGACGGCTGTCCACGATCGGCCCCGACGGCGCCCCGCAGACGCGCCCGGTCGGCTTCCGGCTGAACGACGACGGCACCGTCGACATCGGCGGCCCCGACAACGCGAACAGCCGCAAGTACCGCAACGTCCTGGCCGACCCGCACGTCTCGTTCCTCGTCGACGACCTCGCCGCGCCCGACGACCCCGACGCCGTGAAGCCCGGCTGGGGCCGCGGCGTCGAGATCCGCGGCGTCGCGGAGACGGTCAAGGGCACCATGCACATCGGCCGGGACTACTTCAGCGACGACCTCATCCGGATCCGCCCCACCCGCGTCGTCAGCTGGCACATCGACCCGGCCGACCCCGACCAGTCGTCACGGAACGTCTGACAGAACCTCGCCGGGCGTCCCCGGGCGACCCGTGACGGCCCCGGCGCGGGCGGGTCGCCGACGGCTCCTCGCGGCGGCGGCCGTGTGGAGGGCACGGCTGCGGGTAAAGGCGGTACAAATTCCATCACGGAGCCCGGTCAGGAGGGGATCGATCATGACTGGGACCATGCGGATACCGCGCAGCCGGGGCGCCCTCAGCGGGACGCTGCTCGTGCTGGCGGGCCTGTGGGGCGGGCTCCTGCCCTTCGCCGGACCGTACGCCGGATTCGGTTTCGCACCGGACGAGCCATGGGTCTACTCGGACGCGCGGCTGCAGCTGTCGGTCGCGCCCGCCGTGGCGGCGGGGGTGGGCGGCCTCATCGTCCTCGCCAGCGCCAACCGCGCGTTCGCGCTGACCGGGGCGTGGGTCGCCGCGCTCGGCGGGGCCTGGTTCGCCGTCGGGCGGGACGTCGCGGCGCTCTGGGACGCGGGCGGCGTCGGCGCTCCCCTCGGGACGAGCGAGGGGCGGCGGCTGGCCGAGGACCTCGCGGGCTTCACCGGGCTCGGGATCGTCGTGGTGTTCCTGGCCGCGCTCGCGCTCGGCAGGTTCGCCGTCGTCGGGGTGCGGGAGGCCGCACCCGCCGAGCCGCCCGCCGAGCCGTCCGGGCCCGCACCGTCCGGGCCCGCCCGTCCGGACGGCGGGGAACGCACGACGCAGCCGCTCGTGTTCGGCCGGTACGCCCGGGAGAACGGGCCGCCCGGCGACCGCCCGGTGGCCGGAGATCGCGGCCCCGAGCCGTACTAGCGCCGGCCGCTGCGCATGTTGCGCACGGACTTCGTCGTCTCGTAGCTGCGCTTCTCGTCGTCCACCTGGACGTCGTCGCGGTCGGTGAACATGGCGACGAACCCGATCAGCAGGCCGAGCCCGCCGATCCACGGCTCCCGCCAGGCGAAGCTCAACGCCACGCAGATGACGGCACAGCAGATGAGCAGCAGCAGCTTCACATAGCACCCCTCGAGTAATGGACAACTTACTCGCGCCCGCTGCTTGCATCCTGACACGTCGGGGCCCGTCCGGGGAAGGTCCGGACGGGCCTTGATCACGCTCTGGGGCTACTTGCGGTTCTTGCCGCGCTTCTCGCGGATCTTCATCGTGACGTCCAGCGGCGTCCCGGCGAAGCCGAACTCCTCGCGCAGCCGCCGCTCGATGAACCGGCGGTACCCCTCCTCGAGGAACCCGGACGTGAACAGCACGAACCGCGGCGGCCGCACGCCCGCCTGCGTCGCGAACAGCACCCGCGGCTGCTTGCCGCCGCGCACCGGGTGCGGGTGGGAGTTCACCAGGTCGGCGAAGAACTGGTTCAGCTTGGACGTCGGCACCCGGGTGCCCCAGCCCTCGAGGGCCGTGTCGATGCCGGGGACGAGCTTCTCCACGTGCCGTCCGGTCTTCGCGGAGATGTTCACGCGCGGGGCCCAGCGGGCGTTGTGCAGCTGCCGGTCGATCTCGCGCTCCAGGTAGTGGCGGCGCTCCTCGTCCAGCAGATCCCACTTGTTGTAGGCGATGACCAGGGCGCGGCCCGAGTCGATCACCATCGAGACGATCCGCAGGTCCTGCTCGGCGAGGGGCTCCTCCGCGTCGACGAGGACCACCGCGACCTCGGCCCGCTCCAGCGCGGACTGCGTCCGCAGCGTCGCGTAGAAGTCGGCGCCCTGGTTCTCCCGGTGCCGCCGCCGGATCCCGGCGGTGTCGATGAACCGCCACTCCCGGCCGCCCAGCTCGATCAGCTCGTCGACCGGGTCCCGGGTCGTCCCCGCGACCGCGTCGACGACCGCGCGGTTCTCCCCCGCCAGCTTGTTCAGCAGGCTCGACTTGCCGACGTTCGGGCGTCCCAGCAGCGCGACCCGCCGCGGGCCGCCCGCCTCCCCGAACGTCTCCGCGGGGGCCTCCGCGGGCAGCGCCTCCAGTACCGCGTCCAGCAGGTCGCCGCTGCCGCGCCCGTGCAGGGCGCTGACCGGGTGCGGCTCGCCGATACCGAGCGACCACAGCATCGCGGCGTCCGCCTCCGCGGCCACGCCGTCGACCTTGTTGGCGACCAGCACGACCGGCTTGCCCGCGCGCCGCAGGATCTCCACGACGGCCTCGTCCACGTCGGTGGCGCCCACGGTCGCGTCGACCACGAACATCACGACGTCGGCGAGGTCGACCGCCAGCCTCGCCTGCTCGGCGATCGCCGCCGCCAGCCCGGAGGAGTCCGGCAGCCAGCCGCCGGTGTCGACGACGGTGAACCGCCGCCCGCTCCACGTCGCGTCGTAGGCGACCCGGTCCCGGGTGACGCCCGGCACGTCCTCGACGACGGCCTCGCGGCGTCCCAGGATCCGGTTGACCAGGGTGGACTTGCCGACGTTCGGGCGGCCGACGACCGCCACTACCGGCGCCGGCCCCTCGTCCGCGCCCACCTCGGCGCCGACGTCGACCGTCTCCATGTCGACCGTATCGATCTCGTATTCGCTCACTGTGCTTCCCCGGCGGGCGCCTTGCGGCCCGCTCACTCCCGCTCTTTGGCGAGGCGGACGACCGCCTCGATGACCTCGTCGAGCCCCAGCTCGGTCGAGTCGATCTCGTGCGCGCCGGCCGCCTTCGTCAGCGGCGACGCCTTCCGGGTCGAGTCGATCCGGTCCCGGCGGGCCTGCTCGGCCTGCGTGACCTGCACCGACACGTCCGGGTCGGCCTCCAGTTCCTTCGCCCGGCGGGCCGCCCGCACCTCCTCGCTCGCGGTCAGGAACACCTTGACCGCGGCGTCCGGCGCGACCACCGTGCCGATGTCGCGGCCCTCGACCACGATGCCGCCCGCACCGATGATCTCGCGCTGCAGATCGACCAGCCGGGTACGGACCGCGGGGACGGAGCTGACCGCGCTGACCGCGTTGGTGACCTCGCGCGTGCGGATCGGCCCGGACACGTCCGCGCCGTCGACCGCGATCGCCGGCGCGTCCGGATCGGTGCCGCACTCGATCGCCGGCTCCAGCGCGCGGGCCGCGACGGCGCTCGCGTCCTCCACCGGCACCCCGGCGCGCAGCATCCACCAGGTCATGGCGCGGTACATGGCGCCCGTGTCCAGGTAGCGCAGGCCCAGCGCGCGGGCCACGCCCTTGGACGCGCTCGACTTGCCCGACCCGGAGGGTCCGTCCATGGCGATGACGAGCGGCACGATCGCTCCCCTTCTCTGTTCGTCGGAGCGCCCCGCGGCGCTGCCGCCGGGCGAACGGGCGGTGCTCGTCGCGCCGTCTCGGCGTGCGTGTCCCCCCGTACGAGCCCCGGCGCATCAGGCTACCGGCCCGCGGGCACCCCCGGCGCCGTGCCGGCCGCGCGGTCCGGCCGGCTCAGGCCTCGGTGGGGCGCCCCGGCACGGACCAGCCGCGGGCGCGCAGCTCGTCGGCGAGCCGGTCCGCCGCCTCGGGGGCCACCGACAGCTCCAGCACGCCCAGCGGCCGTCCCGGCGAATGCTCGATCGTCACGTCCTCGATGTTGACCCCGGCCACCCCCGCCGCCTGGAACACCATCGCCAGCTCGCCGGGACGGTCCGGGATCACCACCTGGACGGGCGTGTACGCGGACTGGCCGCCGCCGTGCTTGCCCGGGATGCGGGACCGGCCCGCGTTCCCCCGCAGCAGCAGGTCGGCGACGTGCGCGGCGGCGCCCTCGCTGCCGTCGCGCAGCAGCGAGGCGGCCACCGCGAGATCGGTGGCGACGCCCTCCAGGACGTCCGCGACCGGCTGCGCGTTCGCCGCGAGGATCCCGATCCACAGCCTCGGGTCGCCGGCGGCGATCCGGGTGACGTCCCGGACGCCCTGCCCCGCGAGGCCCAGCGCCGTGTCGTCGGCACCGGTCAGCCGGGCCGCGACCGCGGCCGACACCACGTGCGGGCCGTGCGAGACCAGCGCTACCGCCCGGTCGTGCTCGGCCGCGTCCACCGTGACGGGCATCCCGCCGCAGGCCCGCGCCACCGCGGCGACCCGCTCGACGGCGTCCGGATCGGCCTCCGGCCCGGGCGTCAGCGCCCACGGACGGCCGAGGAACAGGTCCGCGCGCGCGGCGCCCGGCCCGGACCGCTCGCTGCCCGCGAGGGGATGGCCCGGCACGAACACCGACATGTCGCAGCCGAGCTCGGCCGCCTGCGCCAGCGGCAGCGCCTTCACGCTGGCCACGTCGGTGTAGACCGACGCGAGGCCGCGCTTCTGCGCGTCCAGCAGCGTCACCGCCACGGCGGCGGGCGGCACGGCGAGGACGGCCAGGTCCGCCGGGCCGGCCGGGGCGCCGTCCGGCAGCGCCTCCCCGGCGCCGAGTTCGACGGCGAGCTCCAGCGCCGCCGCGTCCCGGTCGGTCAGCAGGACCCGCGCGCCCCGCTCCCGGGCGGCCAGGGCGATCGAGGTGCCGATCAGCCCCGTCCCGACCACGGTGATGCGGAGGCCCGCCAGTTCGTCGTTCACGCCGTCACCCTATTCGCTTCCGCGCGTTCTACTGTGCTATGTCCAGCCGGAGGGCCGTCGCCCCGCGCAGGTACACGTGCTGGACGTCCGAGCGGGGGCGGTCCGTCTCGATGTGCGCCATCAGCCGGATTACCAGCGGCAGGGCATGCGGCACGCCGATCTCCGTCGCGCACAGCAGCGGCACCTCGTGGAAGCCGAGCTTGCGCGCGGCGAGCGCCGGGAACTCGGCCGTGATGTCCGGCGTCACCGTGAAGATCACGCTGATGACGTCGTCGGTGGTGAGCCCGTTGCGGCCCATCACCTCGCTGACGAGCTCCGTCGTCGCCGCCAGGATCTGCTCCCGGTCGTCGGCGTCGATCTGCGTCGCCCCGCGGACCGCGCGTACCGCCACTTGCCATCCCCTCGTCGTCGTCCGCCCGCGGCTACAGCCCGACGGCCTTGTACAGTTCGCCGACCTCCCGCACGGTCAGCGCGCGCATCCCGCCCGGCTTCAGCTGCCCCAGCTTGATCGGCCCGAACTCTACGCGGGCCAGCTGCTGCACCGGGAATCCGGCCTCCTTCAGCAGCCGCCGCACGATGTGCTTGCGCCCCTCGTGCAGGGTGATCTCCACGAGCACGCGGCGGCCGACCTGATCGAAGATGCGGAACCCGTCGGCCTTGGCGGGGCCGTCGTCCAGCGTCACCCCGGCCTTCAGCCGCCGGCCGAGGTCGCGCGGGATCGGGCCGTGGATCTCGGCGAGGTAGGTCTTGTTCACGCCGTAGCTGGGGTGGGTCAGCCGGTGCGACAGCTCCCCGTCGTTGGTGAGGAGGATCAGCCCCTCGGTGTCGGTGTCGAGGCGACCGACGTGGAAGAGCCGCTCGGGCACCTCGACGAAGTCCGCGAGGGACTTGCGGCCCCGCTCGTCCGACATCGTGCTGACCACGCCGCGTGGCTTGTTGATCATGTAGTACCGCATCTCGGAGCGGGTCTCGACCCGCCGGCCGTCCACATGGATGACGGCGCGGTGCGGGTCGACGCGCTCGCCGAACCGGAACACCTTCTTGCCGTTCACGGTGACACGGCCCTCGCCGATCAGGTCCTCGCAGTGGCGGCGGCTGCCGATCCCGGCCTCCGCCAGGACCTTCTGCAGCCGCACGCCTTCGTTCTCGCTCACGTTTCCTCGATCATCTCGTCAGCCGTCGATCATCTCGTCGGGCAGCTCGTCGGGCAGGTAGGGGGCCAGCTCGGGGAGCTCGTCGAGGTCACGCAGCCCCAGCCGCTCCAGGAAGTACCCGGTGGTGCGGTAGAGGTGCGCCTGCGACGACGGGTCCTGCCCGGCGTCCTCGATGAGGCCGCGCAGCGCGAGCGTCCGCATCACGCCGTCGCTGTTGACCCCGCGGATCGCCGACACCCGCGCCCGGCTCACCGGCTGCCGGTAGGCCACGACGGCGAGGGTCTCGAGCGCGGCCTGGGTGAGCCGCGCCTGCCGTCCGTCCGTCACGAACCGCTCCACGACCGGGGCGCACACGTCCCGGGTGTAGAACCGCCAGCCGCCGGCGACCTCCCTGAGGTCGAACCCCCGGCGCTGCGCGGTGTATTCCGCCGCCAGCTCCCGGACGGCCGCCGCGATCTGCGGGCGGGGCCGCTCCAACAGCTCCGCGAGCGTGAGCTCGGCGACCGGCTCGTCGACGACCAGCAGGATCGCCTCGATCGCGGCGTGCAGGGTCGGGCCGTCCGGGTCGTCGAGCGGGCCGGCGGGCTCGTCGGTGATCGGCTCCTGGGTCATCGTCCCCCCTCATCGTCGTCGGACGCACCGTCGTCGGAGGCACCGTCGGGCGCACCGTCGGGCGCGCCTTCGCTGGACTCGCTCCCGGACGGCTCGGCGCTCTCCCCGTCGCGTTCCCCGTCGGCCTTCGGCGCGCCCTCGTAGTCGTCGCCGACCGCGACGTCGCCCTCGTCGGTGCCGGTCCAGGCGACGTGCAGCTCGCCGAGCGGCTCGTCCTGCCGGAACGCCACGGCCTGCTCCCGGTACAGCTCCAGCAGCGCCAGGAACCGCGCGACGACCTCGTAGGTGCCGTCGGCGTCGGCGGCCAGGACGCGGAACGTCGTGTCGCGCAGCCGCCGCAGCATCGCCACGACGATCTCCGCCTGCTCCTTGACGCTCGCCTTCGGCTGGTACATGTGCTCGACCGACACCGACGGCGGCGCCTTGGGCGTCATCGCGCGGGCGGCGAGCCGGGCGAACTCGTCCGGGCCGAGGCCGAGCAGCACCTCGGGCAGCAGGTTCGCGAACCGCGGCTCCATCGGGACCAGCCGGGGGTAGCGGCGGCCGTGCTCGGCGATCCGCGCGGCGAGGACCTGCGCGACCTCCTTGTACGCGCGGTACTGCAGCAGCCGCGCGAACAGCAGGTCGCGGGCCTCCAGCAGCGCGAGGTCCTCCTCGTCGTCGACCTCCCCGGACGGCAGCAGCCGCGCCGCCTTGAGGTCCAGCAGGGTCGCGGCGATCAGCAGGAAGTGGCTGGCCTGGTCCAGGTCCCAGTCCTGGCCGTGGGAGCGGATGTGCGCGATGAAGTCGTCGGTGACCTTGTGGAGGGAGACCTCGGTGATGTCCAGCTTGTGCTTGGAGATCAGCCCGAGCAGCAGGTCGAACGGCCCGTCGAAGTTGTCCAGGTGAACGTGGAAGCCGCCCTCCGCGGCGGCCTCGGCGGAGGCCTCCGCCGCGGGCTCCGGTTCCGGGTCTCCCGATTCCGGCGACGGCGGTTCCGGGGGCGTCTCCTCCACGTCGCTCACCGTAGCGGAGCCCACCCGCTCCTCCCCCCGTTCCGCCACGCCCGCACGCCGTTCACCGGCGCGCCGTCCACCGGCCACATCGTCCCATGCCCGCGAGGGTGCGCGGGCCCGGAACGCGAGGCGGGCGGGACGGGACGGGCCGCGTCGGCGGTCAGCCCCCGGTGATCCGGTCGACGAGGGCGTCGACGTCGGCCTTGGTGAAGTCCCCGCTGATCATGACCTCGCCGCCGGTGATGGGCTGCATCACCGCCGGGGCGGAGACGATCTCCTCACCGACCACGATGGCGATCCGCTGGCCGGGCGTTCCCGCCGGTGCCGCGGCGACCTTCTCGGTCAGCCGGGCGAAGGCGTCCGCGTCGTTCCCGGTGAGCTTGATCTCGATGGCCCAGGAGCCGGACGACTCCGCGATGACCGCTTCGATCTGCTCGACGCGCGCGACCCTGAACCCGCCGGGGTCCAGCAGCAGGCAGCCGCCGGTGGCGTTCTCGGGCAGGAAGCCGGGCGGGCACGGGCGGCCCCGCGACTCGTCGGCGACCGGCGCGAACTCCAGCGGCATCCGCAGGTGCACGGGGTCGCTCGCGCCGTGCTCGGCCGGCCCCATCCCCTCGTGGACGGCGGTGACGGGGCGCGTCAGCAGGTAGACCGCGAACGCGCCCACCGCGACCACGATCAGGGCCGCGATCACCATGGCCGCGATCACGAGCCCCGGCACCGAACCTCCGGGCCGGGACGGCTGCGGCCCCAACGGCGGCCCATGCTGATTCATTTGGCGTTCCGGGGGTCGGGACGGGCTAGGCCGCCCAATGGGCGAGGACCTCGCGCGCCAGCGAGCGGTAGGCGTTCGCGCCCATCGAGTTGGGGTCGAAGAAGGTGATCGGCTCGCCCGCGACGGTCGCGTCGGGGAAGCGCACGGTCCGGTTGATGACCGTGTGGAACACCTTCTCGCCGAACGCCTCGACGATGCGCCCGAGCACCTCGCGGGTGTGCAGGGTGCGCGAGTCGTACATCGTCCCGAGGACGCCGTCGATGACCAGTTCCGGATTGATCCGGCCCTGCACCTTTTCGATCGTCTCCATCAGCAGCGCGACCCCGCGCATCGCGAAGTACTCGCATTCGAGCGGGATCAGCACGCCCTCGCTGGCCGCCAGCGCGTTGATCGTGAGCAGGCCGAGGGACGGCTGGCAGTCGATCAGGATGTAGTCGTAGTGCGGGCGGGCCGACTTCAGCGCCTGCTGCAGGATGTACTCGCGCCCCACCTCGTGGACGAGCTGCACTTCCGCCCCGGACAGGTCGATGTTGCTCGGCAGCAGGTCCATGCCCTCGACGCTCGTCTCGATGACCACGTCGTCCCACTCGGTGTCGGCCTCGAGCAGCAGGTTGTGGATCGTCACGTCGAGCTGGCGCGGATCGCCCTTGCCGAGGCCGACCGACAGCGCGCCCTGCGGATCGAAGTCCACGAGCAGGATGCGGCGGCCGAACTCGGCGAGCGCGGCACCCAGATTTATGGTCGTCGTGGTCTTGCCTACGCCGCCCTTCTGGTTGCAGATGGCGACGATGCGCGCGGGTCCGTGCTCGGCCGGGATCACAGGTTCCGGAAAATCGGGCACGGGTCGCTGAGTCGGGCCGAGGGCCCGACTCGGATCGGTCTCTATGGTGGCGGAGGAGAGGCCTCCATCCGCACCGTTCGTGCTGGTCACCAGATCCCTCCCCGGCGGCCGGAAATGCCGTCCAGAACGGGGACTCTATGGCCCCCTACCATGCCCTCACAAGGCGACGCGCGCCGATCGTCGGTATTTGTCGGCGCCGCGTCACCGCCGATTCCCGCCCGGTCAAGCGGCCGGTCAGGCACCGGATCGGGAACTCCGTGCACGGGGATGCGAGGTGGCGTAGACCTCGCGCAGGAGCTGCACCGTGACCAGAGTGTAGACCTGCGTGGTGGTCACCGAGGCGTGCCCCAGCAACTCCTGCACGACGCGCACGTCCGCTCCGCCGTCCAGCAGGTGGGTCGCGAAGGAGTGCCGGAGGGTGTGCGGGGAGACGTCCGACAGCTGGGCGCGCTCGGCGGCGGCGCGCAGCACCATCCACGCGCCCTGCCGCGACAGGCGCCCGCCGCGCGCGTTCAGGAACAGGGCGGGGCCGCCCCGCCCGGCTCCGGCCAGTTCGGGACGGGCCCGCACCAGGTAGGCGTCCACGGCGCGGGCGGCGTAGTCGCCGACGGGGACCACGCGGTCCTTGCCGCCCTTCCCGGCGACGCGGGCGACTCCTTCGGCGAGGTCGAGGTCGTCGACGTCCAGCCCGACGGCCTCGGAGATCCGGGCGCCCGACCCGTACAGCAGCTCGAGCAGGGCGCGGTCGCGCAGGCCGCGCGCCGTGCGGGCGTCCGCGGCGGACCAGCCGGACGCCGCCGCGAGCAACCGCTCGACGTCCTGTACGGAGATCGCCTTGGGGAGCCGGCGCGGCGGCGTCGGCGGCTTGACGCCGTGCGCGGGGTCGTCGGGGGCGTGGCCCTCGCGCAGCGCGAACCGGTGCAGGCCGCGGACGGCGACGAGCGCGCGCGCCGCCGAGCCGGCCGACAGCGGCGGGTGGTCGGGGTCGCCCTCGCGCAGGACGAGCAGGAAGCCGCGGACGTCGTGCTCGGTGATCTCGTCGATCGCGGTGCGGCCCATCAGCCGCATCACCCGCAGGTACCGGGCGAGGTCGCGGCGGTAGGCGCTCAGGGTGTTGGCGGCCAGGCCGCGTTCGACGGCGAGATGCCCCAGGTAGGTGTCGGCGAGCGCGGCCAGCGGGGTCGCCGGCGCGCCGGCGTCCGCGCCGGTCTCCGTGCCGGCGGACGCGTCCGTGTCCGCGGGCTCGGCCGGGGGCCGTCCGGCGCTGCGGCGGGTCGTGCTCGGGGACAGTGCGGCACCTCTTCCGGCGGTCGGTCCGGCGCGCGGCGCGGCCGATCCGCCCGGCGCCGGCCGATGGGGACGAGCCCATCATGCCCCCTCGCGCGGGGCGAGGGGGCGCCGATCGGGCTCAGTCCTCGGGCGCGTCGAGGGGCCGCAGCCCCGCGAACCCGGCGGCGCGGGCGGCGTGCGCGGCGAGGACGCCGGTCACGGCGATCATGTTGTGCACCTCGCCGGCGAGGACCTTGCGGACCGCCTCGTCGAGCGGGACCCACACGACGGGCATGTCGGCCTCCTCGTGGATCCGCTCGAAGTCGATCTCGTCGGCGGGGACCTCGGTGAGGTCGCGGGCGAGGAACAGCCGGACCCGCTCGTCCGACATGCCGGACGAGGGGTACACGTCGGCGAGGGTGTCCCAGCGCTCGGCCCGGTACCCGGCCTCCTCCAGCAGTTCCCGCCGCGCGAGCTCGTGCAGCGGCTCCCCCGCCACGTCCCGCAGCCCGGCGGGCGCCTCCCACAGCAGCCGCCCGACCGGGTGCCGGTACTGGCGGACGAGCAGGACCCTGTCGCGGTCGTCGAGGGCGATGATGCCGACGGAGCCGGGGTGCTCGATGACGTCCCGTCCGACGACCTCGCTGCCGTCGCCGCGCGGCATCTCCACCCGGTCGCGCCGGACGTTGAACACGTGCCCCTCGAAGGGGGTGCTGGCCCCGACGACGCGCCAGCGTTCGGGGCGGTCGCGGACGTCGTCCGGTCCGAGCCCGCTCACGACGCGGCCACGGCGCCGGGCGCCCGGCCCCGGCCGTGCTCCCCGGCGTAGCCGATCGCGGCGGCGATCAGGCCGGTGAACAGGGGGTGCGGGCGGGTCGGCCGGGAGCGGAACTCCGGGTGCGCCTGCGTGCCGACGAAGAACGGGTGCCGGTCGCGGGGCAGCTCGACGTACTCGACGAGCCGCCCGTCGGGCGACAGGCCGCTGAACCGCAGCCCCGCCTCGACGAGCCGGTCGCGGTAGTCGTTGTTGACCTCGTAGCGGTGCCGGTGCCGTTCGGCGACCTTCGACTCCGCGTACAGCTCGCGGACGATCGAGTCCTCGGCGAGGTCGGCGGGGTAGAGCCCGAGCCGCATCGTGCCGCCCATGTCGCGCTCGCCGGCGACGACGTCGAGCTGGTCGGCCATCGTCGCCACGACGGGGTCGGCGGTGGTCGCGTCGAACTCGGCGCTGCCGGCGCCGGGGATCCCGGCCAGCTCGCGGGCCGCCTCGATCACCATGCACTGGAGGCCGAGGCAGATGCCGAGCAGCGGGACGCCGTTCTCGCGGGCGTGCCGGACGGCGCCGAGCTTGCCCTCGATGCCGCGGACGCCGAACCCGCCCGGGATCAGCACGCCGTCGACGCCGTCCAGCTCGCGCTTGGCGCCTTCGGGCGTCTCGCAGTCGTCGCTCTTGACCCAGCGGATGCGGACCTTGGCGTCGTTGCCGAACCCGCCGTGCCGCAGCGCCTCGGTGACCGACAGGTACGCGTCGGGCAGGTCGATGTACTTGCCGACGAGCGCGATCGTCACGTCGTGGGCGGGCCGGTGGACGCGGCGCAGCAGCTCGTCCCACGCGCCCCAGTCGACGTCGCGGAACGGCAGGTCGAGGCGGCGGACGACGTAGGCGTCCAGGCCCTCGGAGTGCAGCACCTTCGGGATGTCGTAGATGCTGGCGGCGTCGACGGCGGACACGACGGCGTCGCGTTCCACGTCGCACATCATGCCGATCTTGTCCTTGAGCCCGTCGGTGATCGGCCGGTCGGAGCGGCACACGATCGCGTCGGGCTGGATGCCGATGGAGCGCAGCGCGGCCACCGAGTGCTGCGTCGGCTTGGTCTTCAGCTCCCCGGACGGGCCGATGTAGGGCAGCAGCGAGACGTGCAGGAAGAAGCAGTTCTCGCGGCCGATCTCGTGCCGGATCTGCCGGACCGCCTCCAGGAACGGCTGCGACTCGATGTCGCCGACGGTCCCGCCCACCTCGGTGATCACGACGTCGACCTCGGCGCCGTCCGAGCCGTCGGCCATCCCGCGGATGCGGTCCTTGATCTCGTTGGTGATGTGCGGGATGACTTGCACGGTGTCGCCCAGGTACTCGCCGCGCCGCTCCTTGGCGATGACGTTCGAGTAGACCTGGCCGGTGGTGACGTTCGCCGAGCCGTGCAGGTCGGTGTCCAGGAAGCGCTCGTAGTGGCCGATGTCGAGGTCGGTCTCGGCGCCGTCGTCGGTGACGAAGACCTCGCCGTGCTGGAACGGGTTCATCGTGCCGGGGTCGACGTTGAGGTAGGGGTCGAGCTTCTGCATGGTGACCCGGAGGCCGCGGAGGGTGAGAAGCCGGCCCAGGCTGGACGCCGTCAGACCCTTGCCGAGGCTGGAGGCGACACCGCCGGTGACGAAGAGATGCTTGGTAGGACGTGATCTACCAGTGGCTGCCGAAGGCAAGAAGGCGCTCCCGTGGTCGTTGCGATGCGGACGGTACCGCGATGAGCCTGGAAAGGCTCACTGTCCACGGGCCACCAGGATAACAGTCGCGGGCCCGTGAGATGTCCGGAGGGCGAACGCCAGGCGGCGCGCCACTCCTGGTCAGGGGCCGGAACGGGGACGGACGGGACGGGTGGGGGCGGGCGTGCGCGCCGCCGGGCACGGGGCCCGGCGGCGGAGTGCCGTCCGTCGGATGCGGTCCGTCAGGGGCGGTCCGTCAGAGGCGGGGCGTCGCGGCGGTCGGCATGATCGTGCGCAGTTGGCGGGTCAGCTCGTCGATCAGCGACCGCGCCTGGTCCGCCGCGTTCTTGGCGGCGTCGCGTTCCTGGGACAGCTCGGCGATCGCGGCGCGCTGCTCGGTGACCGCCTGCGCGAGCTGGTCGACCCACTGGTCGCGTTCGGCGAGCTTCTCGGCGACCGCGTCACGCTCGGCCGCCATCTGGCGCATCCCCGCCACGGCCTTGTCGCGCTCCCGGCCGGCCTGGTCGGCGCGGCCGCGGGCCAGGGTGAGCTCCGACTCGGCGCGGGCCTGCGCCTGGACGGCCGCCTCGCGCGCCCGCTCGGCCTCCTCGCGTCCCTTGGCGGCGGCGTCGCGCTCCCGCTCGGCTTTCTTGCCCGCCTCCAGCGACTGGGCGGCGGTGTCGAGGGCCTGCTGCCGCTCGGACTCGGCGGCCTCGGCACGGCGCTGTCCCTCGGTGGCGCGGCGCTCGGACTCCTGCGCGCGGCGTTCGGCGTCCTGGGCGCGCCGGTCGTTCTCCTGCGCGCGGCGCTCGGCGACCTCGGCGCGGCGGCGGGTCTCCTCCGCCTCCTTCCCTGCGGCGACCACGGCGTGCTGGAGGTTCTGCGCGGTCATCTCCGCGTCGGAGACCTTCGCGCGCAGGGCGGTCAGCTCGGCATGCGCGGTCTCCAGCGCCCGGGACAGCTCGGAAGCCTGCTCGGCGGCGCGGTCGCGTTCGGACTCGGCGCCGCGGCGGCCGCCGACGGCGTCCTCGACGGCGCGCAGCGCGTCGTCGCGCGCCTCGCTCATGGCGTCGCGCTGCTGGATGGCCTGCCGGACGGTCGCCTCGGCCTCGGCAACGCGGTGTTCGGCCTGCTCGACCTGGGCGCGGGCCTGTGCCGCCTGCCCCTGGGCCTGCTCCATCTGGGTGCGGGCCTGCTCGGCCTGCGCGCGCGCCTGGTCGGCCTGGATCCGCGCCTGCTCGGCCTGTCCGCGGGCCTGGTCGGCCTGGGCACGTCCCTGCTGCGCCTGGTTCCAGGCGGCGGCCGCGTCCCGCTGGGCGGCCTCCTTCTCCGTCTGGAGGTTGGCGATCTGGGCGACGGCCTCGTTCTGCACCTCGGTGGCGCGCCGCTCGGCCTCGGCGATCTTGCGTTCGGCCTCGACGGCGCGGCGGTCGGCCTCCTCGGCCTGCCCCCGCGCGCGCTGCACCTCGCCCCACGCCGCCGCCGCGTCCCGCTGCGCCGACTCCTTCTCCGACTGGACGGCCGAGACCTGCGACGCGGCGTCGGCCTGGACGTCGGTGATGCGGCGTTCGGCCTCGACGGCGCGGCGGTCGGCCTCCTCGGCCTGCCCCCGCGCGCGCTGCACCTCGCCCCACGCCGCCGCCGCGTCCCGCTGCGCCGACTCCTTCTCCGACTGCAGGGCCGTGACCTGCGACGCGGCGTCGGTCTGCGCCTCGCTGACCTTGCGCTCTCCGGCGGCGAGGGCGTCGCCGATGAGGTCCGCCATCTGGCGGAGCCGCTCGACGATGTCCCAGGGCTGCGCCTCGGGCTGCTCGGGCTCCGGCCGGGCGGTCTCGCCGGGCTGGTCGGCCTTGGTCATCTGGATCGGCTGCTGGGCGGCAGGCACGGAGACGTCCGACCCGCGGGAGGGGTCACGTCCCATCGCGGGCCAGGGGGAGCCCGGCTCCGGGACTCCGCGCGAACCACCCGATCCGTTCAGCTCGCTCACTGCTCTCCTCGACTGGCGGCCCGGGGCCGCGTTCGCGGGGCTGGTGTGCACGTCGTGTGCGCGGGGCCGCCCGTGGACATGGCGCTCGCTTCACTCCTCGCCCGCAGGCTCGTCGCTTCGCTCACGGAAGGCACTCTAGTCCGGACCGGCGAAACGTTTGCCCAGTTTGGGGTTTAGTTTCGTGCTCCCGGTCCGGCGTTCACGCACGCAGCGCGCCTGATCAACCGTCTATCACGGCCCTGGACGGGGCCGTGCGGGCTTCCTCGGACGGTGCCACGACTCACACCCCCGCGCCACCCCGTGCCCACCGTCGGTGACGGTCGCCGGGGGCGCGGCGCGGCGGACGGACGCGCGAGCGCGCGCGGGTGCGACAATCCCGGACCATGGAGCTCCGCACGCTGTACCCGCCCATCGAACCCTACGACTCCGGGCTGCTCGACGTGGGCGACGGCAACCGCGTGTACTGGGAGGTCTGCGGGAACCCGGAGGGCAAGCCCGCCGTCATGCTGCACGGCGGGCCGGGCGGCGGGTGCAGCCCGGCGCACCGCCGGCAGTTCGATCCCGAGGCGTACCGGATCGTGCTGTTCGACCAGCGCAACTGCGGCCGGAGCGAGCCGCACGCGAAGGACCCCGCGGTGTCGCTGGAGGCGAACACCACGTGGCATCTGGTGGCCGACATGGAGCGGCTCCGCGAGCACCTCGGGATCGACCGCTGGCTGGTCTTCGGCGGGAGCTGGGGCAGCGCGCTGGCGCTGTCCTACGCGCAGACGCACCCGGAGCGCGTCACCGAACTGGTCCTGCGCGGGATCTTCACGCTGCGGCCGTTCGAGCTGTACTGGTTCTACCAGGAGGGCGCGTCGCTGATCTTTCCCGATCTGTGGGAGCGGTACGTCGAGCCGATCCCCGAGGACGAGCGCGAGGACCTCGTCTCCGCGTTCCACGAGCGGCTGAACTCCCCCGACCGGGACGTCCGGGTGGCGGCGGCCCGCGCCTGGTCCACCTGGGAGGGGTCGACGCTCACGCTGCGCCCGGACGAGGAGCTGGCGAGCGGCTTCGGCGAACCCGACTACGCGGTCGCGTTCGCCCGGATCGAGAACCACTACTTCGTGAACGAGGGCTTCTTCGAGGAGGACCAGCTGATCCGGGACGTCGGCAAGATCCGCCACATCCCGGCCGTCATCGTGCAGGGCCGCTACGACATGTGCACGCCCGTGGCGACGGCTTGGGACCTGCACCGCGCGTGGCCGGAGGCGGACCTGCACATCGTCGACGACGCCGGGCACGCCTACAGTGAGCCGGGAATCCTGCATCACCTCATCGAGGCGACCGACCGGTTCGCCCGCACCCGCTGAGTCATCCGCCCGCTGAGTCCCCCGCCCGCCGAATCCTCCGCCCGCCCGATCCCGGCCGGGCGAGCCCGCCGCTCCGAGCCTTCGTCCGACCCGCTCGCCCGATCCCGCTAACGGTCCGTCCCCAACCCCCGATGTGCCCCGTCCGGAACCGGACGGCGTCACACCGGCCGGAACCCGCCCCGGTGGGCGTCCGGAGCGCCCGAAACCTGAGATCGCCTTACCGCACGGCGCGTTCCCCCTGCCGCCGAGGTAAGCCCTTCGGGGGCTTGCAGGGTGATCCGCGCCCCTCCCAGGATCCGCGCCGACGCCACCTCCCCCACTCGCCCCACCTGGCGCGATGCGGAGGCCGTCCGCCCCTGGCCGACGTGACGCCCACCGCACTCGCGTCGTTCACGTTAAATCTTAGTGACTTACCTCACACAACCGATACACAAATCGCCCCTTCAAGCGATGACAGGACATTAAGCTTCCGTTCAGGAAGGCGATCTACGCCCCCGGAGGCGAAGTCGGCAGTAGCCCCTGCGTATCGCGGGGAAATGCCGGTTCCGAGGGGCCGCCGCACCGATTAATCACCCGCGAAATTGTTAAGCACATCACCATACCCACTGCGCGACCTCGCTAAACATCTCGCAGATAACATTACTCTGCGATCACGGGCCGGGATTCGGTAAGTTGCCTGGACATGGCAGCGCAATCCCTGGAAACAACGACCCGACGCCCGGACGCGAACGAGACGAACGAGGACGTGCGACTCCAGGAGCCCAGCCTGACCGACGGCCCCGAGATGTGGCGGCTGGCCCGGGACTCCAAGGTCCTGGACGTCAACTCGCCGTACAGCTACACGCTCTGGTGCCGCGACTTCGCCGACACGTCCGTCGTCGCCCGCGACGCGGGTGTCCCCTGCGGCTTCATCACCGGCTACACCCGCCCGTCCAGCGCCGACACGTTCTTCGTGTGGCAGGTCGCGGTCGATCATGACCACCGCGGGCAAGGACTGGCCAGGCGCATGCTCGACGAGCTCGCCGATCGCCTCGCCGCCCGAGGCCACCGGTACCTGGAGGCCACCGTCACCCCGGACAACGCCGCGTCCACCGCGATGTTCGAGTCGTTCGCGCGGGCCCGGGGGTGCGAACTCGTCCGCAGCCCGCTGTTCGGCTCGGAGCACTTCCCCGAGGGGGGACACGAGCCCGAGGTGCTCTTCCGGATCGGCCCGATCAAGGCCACCGACTGACGCACGATCTGACGCAACGATCGTCCGCTTCACTCCATCCCGACCTGCCGGAGGCAGAATCATGGACACTTTCGCCCGCATGGAATCGGAAGTCCGCGGCTACTGCAGGGGTTGGCCCACGGTGTTCACCAGCGCCCAGGGCAGCCACATGACCGATGAGAACGGCCGCACCTACCTCGATTTCTTCGCCGGTGCGGGGACGCTGAACTACGGGCACAACAACCCGCAGCTGAAACGGCGCCTCCTGGACTACCTCGCGAGCGACTCCATCGTCCACAGCCTGGACATGTACACCTCGGCCAAGCGGGAGTTCCTGGAACGGTTCAACGAGTTCGTGCTGTCGCCGCGCGGCCTGGACTACAAGGTCCAGTTCCCCGGCCCGGCGGGCAACAACTCGGTCGAGGCCGCCCTCAAGCTGGCGCGCAAGTACACCGGGCGTGAGACCGTCGTCAGCTTCACGAACGCCTTCCACGGCATGACGCTCGGGGCGCTGGCGGTCACCGGCAACTCGATGAAGCGCACCGGTGCCGGCGTGCCGCTGGGGCACGGCGTCGCGATGCCCTACGACAACTACCTCGACGGCCGCACGCCCGACTTCCTGCTGTTCGACACGATGCTGGACGACAGCGGCAGCGGCCTCGACAAGCCCGCCGCCGTGATCGTCGAGACGGTCCAGGGCGAGGGCGGCATCAACGTCGCCACCGCCGAGTGGCTGCGCGGGCTGCAGGACCTGTGCCGCCGCCACGAGATCCTCCTGATCGTCGACGACGTCCAGATGGGCTGCGGCCGCACCGGCGCGTTCTTCTCCTTCGAGGAGGCCGGGATCACCCCGGACATCGTCTGCCTCTCCAAGTCGCTCAGCGGCTACGGCCTGCCGTTCGCGGTGACCCTCATGCGCCGCGAGCTGGACGTCTGGGAGCCCGGCGAGCACAACGGGACGTTCCGCGGCTTCAACCCCGCGTTCGTCACCGCCGTCGGCGCCCTGGAGGACTACTGGGCCGGCGAGGGCATGGAGAAGCAGACCCTCGCCAAGGGCCAGCAGGTCCAGACCGCGCTGGAGGAGATCGCGCTGTCGCACGCCGGCGCCGTCGACTCGGTGCGCGGCCGCGGCCTCGCGTGGGGCCTGGTCATGAAGGACCCGGAGACGGCCCCCAAGGTCTGCGGCGAGGCGTTCAAGCGCGGGCTGCTGATGGAGACCTCCGGTCCGGAGGGCGAGGTGGTCAAGCTGCTGCCGCCGCTCACCGTGACCGAGACCGAGCTCGGCCGCGGCCTGGAGATCATCGCCGACTCCGTCGAGGCCGTCCGCTCGACCGTGACGGTCTGAACCGACCGTCCCGCACGGGGACCGGGCGGGCCCTTCGCGATCGGGCCCGCCCCCGAGGCCGTCACCGGCCGCCCCCGCCGATCGAAAGAGGAGATCAATGATCGTTCGTTCCCTGAAGGAGATCATCGGCACCGAGCGCGATGTTCAGGCGCCCACGTGGCACAGCCGCCGGTTCGTGCTGGCCAAGGAGGGCGTCGGCTTCTCGATGCACGAGACCGTGCTGTACGCCGGGACGGAGACCAAGATGTGGTACGCGAACCACATCGAGGCCGTTTACTGCATCGAGGGCGAAGGGGAGCTGATCAATCACGAGAACGGTGAGAAGCACCGTATCGAGCCCGGCGTCATGTACCTGCTCAACGAGCACGAACACCACACTCTGCATGCACACACCGATGTCAAGACGGTCTGCGTGTTCAACCCGCCCGTGACCGGGCGGGAGGTGCATGACGAGAACGGGGTCTACCCGCTGCTCACAGAGGAGGACGCATGAGCATCATCGAGTCGCACCCGACCATCGACGACGCCTATCCCACGCGCAAGGGCGCCGAGGCCGCGCTCCTGTACCGACAGGACCCGGTGGTCTACGGCAGTCCCGGCGAGGGTCCCATCGATGAGGCGACCCTCGACTCCTTCGAGGCCAACGGCTTCCTGAACGTCGACCAGCTGATCGCGCCGGAGGAGGTCGAGGACTACCGCGCCGAGCTGCGCCGGCTGTCCGCCGACCCGCAGGTCCTGGCCGACGAGCGCACGGTCACCGAGCGCGGGTCGGACGAGGTCCGGTCCATCTTCGAAGTCCACAAGATCAGCGAAGTCTTCAACGCGCTCGTCAAGGACCCGCGCGTCGTCGGCCGGGCCCGGCAAATCCTGGGTTCGGACGTTTACGTGCACCAGAGCCGGGTCAACTACAAGCCGGGCTTCACCGGCAAGGACTTCTACTGGCACTCTGACTTCGAGACCTGGCACGCGGAGGACGGCATGCCTCGGATGCGCGCGGTGAGCATCTCCATCGCGCTGACCGAGAACTTCGTGCACAATGGCGCCCTCATGATTATGCCGGGCTCGCACAAGACGTTCGTGGCGGCCGTCGGGGAGACCCCCGCCGAGCACTACAAGGAGTCGCTGCGCAGCCAGGAGATCGGGACCCCCGACCCGGCCAGCCTGTCCATCCTCGCCGACAAGCACGGCATCGAGCTGTTCACCGGCACCGCCGGCTCGGCGACCATGTTCGACTGCAACTGCATGCACGGCTCCAACGGGAACATCACGCCGTTCCCGCGGTCCAACGTGTTCATCGTGTTCAACAGCGTGGAGAACACGTGCGTCGAGCCTTTCTCGGCGCCCTCCCCCGCCCCACGTTCATCGGCGCGCGCGACTTCACCCCCGTCCGCGATTGACACCGATGGCGTAACAATTCAATAACCGGACCAAGGTCGTCGCGCCCGCGGAGGCATATCGTCTCCGCGGGCGCGACGTTCGCCCCCCAAGAAACCCCCCGAGCAGGAGTTCGACGATGACTTCCTCACGACGCGATTTCCTCCGCTCCGCCGTTCTGCTGTCCGCCGCGGTGCCCCTCGCCGCGGCGGGTTGCTCCACGACGGACCCGGAGACCGAGGCCAGCGGCGGCGGCACGCTCCAGAAGGCGAAGGACGCCGGCAAGATCAAGGTCGGCTTCGCCAACGAGGCCCCGTACGGCTTCACCGACAGCTCCGGGAAGCTGACCGGTGAGGCCCCCGAGCTGGCCCGCGTCATCTTCAAGAACCTCGGCATCGACGAGATGGAGGGCGTCCAGGTCGACTTCGGCGGCCTGATCGGCGGGCTGAACGCCAAGCGCTTCGACGTCATCGCGGCCGGCATGTTCGTCACGCCCGAGCGCTGCCAGTCGGTGGCCTTCTCGGACCCCGAGTACGTCGCCAAGAGCGCGCTCATGGTCGAGGAAGGCAACCCGATGGGGCTCACCGACGGCAAGACCCTCGCGTCCGAGGGCGCCAAGGTCGGCGTGCTGACCGGCGCCGTCGAGCAGGGCTACGCCGAGAGCCTCGGCGTCAAGGACGTCCAGACGTTCCCGGACCAGGCGAGCGCCTACTCCGCCATCAAGTCCGGCCGGATCGACGCCATCTGGCTCACCCGCATCTCGCTCGCCGACCTGCTGTCCAAGCACGAGGGCGAGGGCTACGAGGTCACCGAGGCGTTCACCCCCGTCGTCGACGGCAAGGAGCAGTTCGGCGCGGGCGCCTTCGCGTTCCGCAAGGCCGACACGGAGCTGCTGAACGGCTTCAACGCGGAGCTGAAGAAGCTGAAGGACGGGAACCAGCTGCTGCCGATCCTCCAGCCGTTCGGGTTCACCCAGGCGGAGATGCCCGGCCCGGACGACACGGCCGCCAAGTTCTGCAAGGGCTGATCCGTGTCCGAGGTCCTCAGCAACGACCAGTGGCTAGAGGGCGCGCTGACGACGATCCAGCTGACCGTCCTGGGTGCACTGCTGGCGCTGGTGCTCGCCCTGGCCCTCGGCCTGGCGGGCACCTCGCGCCACATGTGGGTGCGCGCCCTCAACCGCGTCTACGTGGAGTTCTTCCGCGGAACCCCGGCGCTGGTGCTGCTGTACTGGTTCTTCTACGCGCTTCCCCTCGTCGGCTTCCGGTTCACTCCGATGCTCGCGGCGGTGCTCGCCCTCGGCCTGAACGTCGGCGCGTACGGGGCCGAGGTGGTGCGCGGTGCGATCAACGCCGTGCCCAAGGCCCAGTACGAGGCGGCGATCGCGCTGAACTTCACGCCCCTCCAGCGGATGCGGCACGTCCTGCTTCCGCAGGGGATCGCGCTCATGCTGCCGCCGTTCGGCAACCTGCTCATCGAGCTGATGAAGGCCACGGCCATCGTGTCCCTGATCGGCCTGGTCGACCTGACACGGGTGTCGAAGAACCTGCAGAGCAGCCTGGGTGAGACCGTCACGGTCTTCGCCGTCGTCCTGGTGTTCTACTTCGTGATCGCGCAGGTCCTGCAGCTGTTCGTCCGCTACGCGGAGCGCCGCGTCGACCGGATGCTCGGCCGCCGCGGCGGCCACGAGCCGTCCCTGAAGTCCGTCGCCGCGGGCGCTCCCGGAGCGGGGGTGACCGGCTGATGCAGTGGGACACCGGGTACGCCGTCGACGTCCTCCCGGCCCTGCTCGAGGGGCTGCGCGTCACCGTCCTCGCGACGCTGATCGCCTACGCGATCGCCCTGGTCCTCGGGCTGGTGTGGACGCTGCTGCGGCGGGCCCCGAACGTGGTCGTCCGGCAGACGACGCGGTGGGTGACCGAGTTCATCCGGTCCACGCCGCTGATCCCGCAGCTGTTCTTCGTCTACTTCGTCTTCCCCGACTGGGGCCTGACGCTGGAGTCGCTCACCGCCGGGATCATCACGCTCGGCGTCCACTACTCCACCTACACGGCGGAGGTGTACCGCGCGGGCATCGCTGACATCCCGAAGGGGCAGTGGGAGGCGTGCACCGCGCTCAACCTGCCGAAGTCGCGGGTCTGGCTGGACGTGATCCTGCCGCAGGCGGTCCGGCGCGTCATCCCGACCCTCGGGAACTACCTGATCGCGACCTTCAAGGACACGCCGATGCTGCTGGCGATCAGCGTCCACGAGGTGCTCTTCGTCGCGTTCGACGAGGGCGCCAAGACCCTGAAGTACCTGGAGCCGCTGACCGTCGCGGGCCTGATCTTCGTCCTGGTCAGCGTGATCTCCTCGATCATCGTCCGCCGCCTGGAGAGGCGTTATGCCACCAACTGACACCGCACCCGAAGACCCGAGGCCCGCGGACAACGAGGGCGTCCCGACCACGAAGGAGGTCCGCGAGGGCGCCCCGGGCGACCCGGCCGGGCGGCCGGCGCGGAGCGGCGCTCCGGGCATCCGCTTCGAGAAGGTGGTCAAGCGGTTCGGCAGCAACGTCGTGCTCCGCGAGCTCGACTTCAGCGTGCGTCCCGGCGAGCGGGTGACGCTCATCGGGCCGTCCGGGTCGGGCAAGACCACGATCCTGCGGTTGCTGATGACGCTCGAGAAGCTCGACGAGGGCGTCATCCGGGTCGGCGACGCCCCCCTGTGGCACATGGACAAGGGCGGCAAGCTCGTCGCGGCCAACGAGAAGCACCTGCACGAGATGCGCAAGCAGATCGGCATGGTGTTCCAGCAGTTCAACCTGTTCCCCAACATGAACGTGCTCCGCAACCTCACCGAGGGCCCGGTGCGCGTGCTGGGGCTGTCCAAGGACGAGGCCGTCGAGCGCGCCCGCGGCCTGCTGGACATGGTCGGGCTGGCCGACAAGGAGGACGCCCACCCGAGCAGGCTGTCGGGCGGCCAGCAGCAGCGGGTGGCGATCGCGCGGGCACTGGCCATGCAGCCCAAGGTGCTGCTGCTGGACGAGGTCACCTCGGCGCTCGACCCCGAGCTGGTCGTCGGCGTCCAGGACCTGCTGCGCGACATCGCCCGCGAGAGCGACCTGACGTTGCTGTGCGTCACGCACGAGATGCACTTCGCCAGGGACATCTCGGACCGGGTCCTGATGTTCGACCAGGGCCAGATCGTCGAGGAGGGCCCGCCGGACCAGATCTTCGGCGAGCCCACCGAGCAGCGCACGCGGGACTTCCTGCAGGCCGTCCTGGCCTCCTGACTCCCGCCGCGTGCGCCCGCGTCCCGCTCCGGGACGCGGGCGCACGCGCGTTCGGGCCGTCAGGCGACTCCCGGCCACGCCCCCAGGGCCGCCTCGGCGAATCGCTCCTCGGGAAGCTCGACGCCGGCCTGCCGGGCGAGTTCGCCGGGGAACGAGCCCAGCGGCGCCTTGCGCGGGTCGCGGGCGATCTGGCCGACGATCGCGTGCAGGAGCTCCGGGCTCGATCCCAGCCGGGGGTACGCCGCATGCGCCCGGTCGGCGAGCCCGCCGGGGAGGGCGTCCGCCCCGAACCCGGCGACGTCGGCGCCGGCGCCGAGGTGGGTGAGCGCGATCTCGGGACGCATCCGGTGCGCGATGCCCCCGCTGGTGTGCAGGGCGATCGCCTCCCACACGAGGCGGACGCGGTCCTCCGCGAGCCCGTGCTCCCGCAGGAACGACGCGGCGAGGTCGGCGCCGTCCACCTCGAAGCGCGCGTGCCCGTCCCCTTCCTCGGTCAGCCCGGCGTCGTGCAGCGCGCACGCGAGGAACAGCGCCTCGTCGTCGTAGTCGGCGCCGGGGCGCAGCCCCCGGTGTTCCCCGAGGGCGCGCCCGAACAGGTAGGTGCGGATGCTGTGCCCGGCGATGGCCGCGGTCTCGATCGCGAAGGCGTGGTCGTACGCCTTGCGGGTCAGGTCGGTGTCGGGTGCGTCGAACTCGGTGAAGAAGTCGGCCACGTGGTCTCCTCGCTCGGGTGCCGGTGAACGTCACCGATCGTCCGCCGGAGCGCCCGTCCCCCGACAGTGGCCGTGCTGCCGATGTGCGCTACGTTCTGGCCATGACCCCCGCGGGACCGCACATCGTCGCCGTCCTCGCCCTGGACGGGGTCGTGCCGTTCGATCTCGCCGTCCCGGGCCAGGTGTTCGGGGCGACCACGACCGACCGGGGCGTCCCGCTGTACGAGGTGCGCGTGTGCGCCGGGCCGGGCGGCGCGGAGACGTCCGGGATGCTCGGCCGGATGCGGGTGGACGCCCCGTTCGGTCTCGACGCGCTCGCGAGCGCCGACACGATCGTCGTCCCCGGGCACGACGACCCCTACGATCCGCCGGGGCCCGTACTGGACGCGCTGCGCGCCGCGTCGGCCCGGGGCGCGCGCGTCACGTCCATCTGCGTGGGCGCGTTCGCCCTGGCCGCCGCCGGGCTCCTGGACGGGCGGCGCGCGACCACCCACTGGATGTTCGCGGCCCGGCTGGCCGAGCGCCACCCGGAGGTCGAGGTCGATCCTTCGGTGCTGTTCATCGACGAGGGGGCGGTGCTCACCTCGGCAGGGGTCGCCGCCGGGATCGACCTGTGCCTGCACGTCGTCCGCCGCGACCACGGCGCGGCCACCGCCGCCCGCACCGCCCGCCGGATCGTCATGCCGCCGCAGCGGGACGGGGGGCAGGCGCAGTTCATCCGGCACGCGGACCCGGCGGACACGGGCGGCGCGCTGCAACCGGTCCTGGCGTGGCTGGAGGCCAACCTGCACCGTCCGCTGGCGCTGGACGACATCGCGCGGCACGCGTCCGTCAGCGTGCGGACGCTCAACCGTCGATTCCGCGAGCAGGCGGGGACGACGCCGCTGCGGTGGCTCGCGGGGGCGCGGGTGCGAAGGGCGCAGCAGCTGCTGGAGACCACGGACCTGCCGGTCGAGCGGGTCGCCGCCGAGTGCGGGTACGGGTCGCCCGTGACCCTGCGGGCGCACTTCGCGCGCGGGGTGGGCGCGTCGCCGCAGGCGTACCGGAACGCTTTCCGCACCGCCCCTCCCACCACCCACCGAACGTGATTCGGTACCGTGGCCCGATGGACACGCTGGAGGGATGCACGACCGATGGGTGACGGCACGGCGATCGCAGGGCTCGGTATGACCGAGCTGGGCAAGGTTTACGGACGCAGCCCGCGCCGGTTCGCCGCGGACGCGGTGCGTCTCGCGGCGGCGGACGCGGGGCTCGCGCTCGGCGACGTGGACGGGCTGATCGTCAGCCACGGGCTGGGGGGCTCCCCCGGCATCGAGCTGGCGGACACGCTCGGGATGCGCGACCTGCGACTGCTCACGCAGATGAACTCCTTCGGCGCCACCGCCGGGGCGATGATCTCCTACGCGGCGACGTCCGTGCTGGCCGGTGCCGCGTCCGCGGTGGCGTGCGTGTTCGCGGACGCGCCGCTCAAGCCGAAGCAGTCGTCCGGTGCGGCCTACCACCGGGACGCCCGCGAGTGGTACGGGTTCGGCGGGATGACGGCGGCGCTCGGCCTGCGCAGCGTGAACTCGTTCTACGCGCTCGCCGCGCAGCGCCACATGGCCCGCTACGGCACCACCGGCGAGCAGCTCGGCGCGATCGCCGTCGCGACGCGCGAGTGGGCGTCCCGCAACCCGCTCGCGCAGATGCGCGACCCGATCACCCTCGAGGACCACCAGAACTCGCGCTGGGTCGCCGAGCCGCTGCACCTGCTGGACTGCTGCCTGGTCTCCAACGGGGCGATCGCGGTGATCGTCACGTCCGCCGAACGGGCCCGCGATCTCGCCCGCCCACCCGTCCATCTGTGGGGCTGGGGGCAGGGGCACCCGGGGCTGCGCAAGGAGCGCGGCAGCGAGTGGGGCCTCACCACCGGCGCCGTCTCGTCCGGGGCCACCGCGATGAAGATGGCGGGCGTCACCCCGTCGGACGTCACGGTCTGCGAGCTGTACGACTGCTACACCTACACGGTCCTGGTGTCGCTGGAGGACTACGGGTTCTGCGCCAAGGGCGAGGGCGGCGCGTTCGCCGCGTCCGGCGCCCTCGGCCCCGGCGGGTCGCTGCCGACCAACACCGGCGGCGGGCAGCTGTCGGCGTACTACATGTGGGGCATGACGCCGCTGTCGGAGGCCGTGATCCAGGCGCGCGGGGACGGCGGCGAGCGGCAGGCGCCGGACAACGACGTCATCCTGGTCAGCGGGAACGGCGGGATCCTCGACCACCACTCCACGCTGATCGTCAGCCCGCACCCGAAGGGAGCCTGACCCGATGGACATCGGCGTGCTGCGGCGGGACGGCCGCACCGACCCGTTCTTCGACGGCGCCGCCGCCGGGCGGCTCGTGATCAAGCACTGCGCGGACTGCGACCGCTGGCTGGCCCCGGACGCCGGCGACTGCCCGGACTGCGGGACGACCGGGCCCGGCTGGGCGGACGCGAGCGGCGAGGCGTCCCTCGTCACCTGGACCGTCACGCACGGGCGCCCGGCCGCGGACGGCACCGTCCCGCCTCCGGCGTTCCTGGCGCTGGTGGAGCTGGCCGAAGGGCCCTGGCTGCACGCCCGCCTGGACGGCGTCGAACGAGCGGCGCTGCGCGAGGGCCTGCGGCTGCGCGCGGCGTTCGTGCATCCGGAGGAAGGTGAGCCGTACCTGCTGTTCCGGCCCTGGACCGAATAAGATTCGGTCCAGTAGCGTGCCGGGCATGGACACCGAGGTCTGCCGCCGGTTCGGCATCGAGTTCCCCCTGTTCGCCTTCAGCCACTGCCGCGACGTCGTGGCCGCCGTCACCAACGCGGGCGGCTTCGGCGTTCTCGGCGCCGTGGCCTACACGCCCGATCGGCTGGAGGAGGAACTGCGCTGGATCGACGACCACGTCGGCGGGCGGCCGTACGGCGTGGACGTCCTCGTCCCCGGAAAGATCGACGAATCGGCCGAGCGGGGCGGCGGCCTCGGCGCCATGCTCGCCGCGGTCCCCGAGGAGCACTGGACCTTCCTCGCGGGCCTGTTCGAGAAGTACGACGTCCCGGTGCCCGACTTCGAGAAGGCCGGGCGGGCGAACGCGCGCGGCGGACCGCAGGTGACGAAGCAGGGCGCGTCCGAGCTGATCGACGTGTCGCTCGCGCACCCGATCGGGCTCATCGCGAGCGCGCTCGGCACTCCCCCGCCGCTCATGGTGGAGAAGGCCCGCGCGGCGGGCGTCCCCGTCGCCGCGCTCGTCGGCACCGCCGAGCACGCCCGCCGGCAGGTCGCCGCGGGCGCCGACCTCATCGTCGCGCAGGGCGGCGAGGCCGGCGGCCACACCGGCGAGATCTCCACGATGGTGCTGGTCCCCGAGATCGTCGACACCGTCGCGCCGGTGCCCGTCCTGGCGGCGGGCGGCATCGCGACCGGCCGGCAGATGGCCGCGTCCCTGGCCCTCGGCGCGTCCGGCGTCTGGTGCGGCTCGGTCTGGCTCACCACCGAGGAGGCCGAGACGCCGCCCACGGTCAAGGGGAAACTGCTCGCGGCGACGTCCCGCGACACGGTCCGCTCCCGCTCCCGCACCGGCAAGCCCGCCCGCCAGCTCCGCTCCGCCTGGACGGACGAGTGGGAGGGCCCGGCGAGCCCCGGCGCCCTCGGCATGCCGCTGCAGATGATCGTCGCCGAGGGGGCCATGCGGCAGATCAACAAGATCGCCGAGTCCGGGAACCCGGGCGCCCGGCAGCTGGCGAGCTACTTCGTCGGCCAGTGCGTCGGCATGATGAACACCGTCAAGCCCGCCCGCCAGGTGGTCTACGACATGGTTCAGGAGTTCGCCGACGCCGTGGACCGCCTCAACCGGATCACCGAGGGCTGACCGGCCGCCCCGGTCCGGGCCCCGTGGTCATGGTGCCGTGGTCATGGTGCCGTGGTCATGGTGCCGTGGTCACAGCGCCGCGGCCGGGGCGAACTCGAGGTGCAGCTCGTTGAGGCCGCGCAGGATGTAGGTCGGCTCGTAGGAGTAGCGGCGCTCGCCGGGCGGGCCGTGCTCGGCCTCGCTGAGGGTGATGCCGCTCGTGCGGTCCAGGAGCCGCTCGATGCTCACGAGGGCCTCGATGCGGGCGAGGGGCCCGCCGGGGCAGGTGTGGATCCCGCGGCCGAACGCCAGGTGCTCGCGCACGTTGGGGCGGTCGACGCGGAACTCGTGGGGGCATTCGAAGCGGGCGGGGTCGCGGTTCACCGCGCCGTTGAGCACCATCACCGTGGTTCCGGGGGCGACGTCGACGCCGCCGAGCGTCATGGGCGTGCGGGCGAGCCGGAAGCCGCTCTTGACCGGGCTCTCCATCCGCAGCGTCTCCTCGACGAACGCGGGGACGCGCTCGCGCTCGTCCCGCAGCAGCCGCTGCAGGTCGGGCCGCTCGGCGATGATCCGGAACGCGGAGGTGAGCAGGCGGGCCGTGGTGTCCTGCCCGGCCGCGAACAGGAAGCAGGCGACGCGGACGACGTCGGCCACCTCCGGCAGCGTGCCGTCGGGGAAGCGGGCGGTGGCCAGCGAGGTCAGCACGTCGCCGCGGGGCTCGCGGCGGCGGTCCTCGACGTAGCGGGTGAACCGCTCCTCCAGGAATTCCAGCGGGTTGGCGATCGGCACCTCGCCGTTCTCCAGCGGAGCCGACCCCGAGGCCAGCTGGGCCCGGAAGCTGCGGTGGTCCTCCTCCGGGACGCCCAGCAGGTCCGCGATGACCAGCAGCGAGAACGGCTTGGCGTACTCGCTCATCAGCTCGCACCGGCCGCGCTCGAGGAACTCGTCGATCTGGCGGTCGGCCAGGCGCCGCACGAACTCCTCGTTCTCCTTCAGCCGCCGCGGCGTCAGCAGCTTCTTCAGCAGTTCCCGGTGCGCGGTGTGCTGCGGCCGGTCCAGGGTCACCAGGTGCTCGTTCATCGGGAAGTGATCGCGGTACTTCTCGATCAGCGCCCCGATGTCGTCGCCCTCCGGCTCGAACGGCAGGCTCGGGAACGGCCCGGTCACCGCGTTGATCGACGAGTAGCCCGCGTGGTCCCGGAACACCTCGACGGCCTGCTCGTAGCCGGTCACCGCGGCCACACCGTGATGCGGTTCGATCCGGACCGGGCACTCCCCCCGCATGCGGTCGTAGTGGGGCTGCGGGTCGTCGATGAGGGACTCGTCCGTGAAGAGGTCGGGCTCGTCGAAGTTGCGCAAGGGGGCCTCCGTCAAGGGGTCTGCCGTGCGTTGCCCGGGCGATGCCGTCCATCTGCCGGGTACGGGGTTTCCGCTGGTCAGGGGGATGCTTTGCCGTCAGGTTACGTTAGACAAAAGAGTCAAAACGCCATGACGGCGCCGCCGGCTCCGGAGAATTGCGATGATGGGCGCAGGGGGGACTACCGCAGGCGACCGACGGGGGACACCGGGTTGATCAGGACCATCGACAAGATCGCGTGGATCCATCTGGAGGACGGCAGGATTCTCAGCACCCGATCACGGGGCAAGGACGTCTACTACCTCCCGGGCGGCCAGCGCGAGCCCGGCGAGACCGATCTCGACACCCTCACCCGCGAGATCGCGGAGGAGCTCGCCGTCTCCATCGAGCCCGACACCGTCCGGCACTTCGGGACGTTCCGCGCGCAGGCGCACGGGCACGCGTGCGGCGTCACCGTGCGGATGACCTGCTACACCGCCGACCACCGGGGGACACCCGTCCCGCGCAGCGAGATCGACGAGGTCGGCTGGCTGACCTACCGGGACCGCGAGCGGGTCTCCCCCGTCGATCAGATCATCTTCGACCGCCTGCACGAGGCCGGCGACCTCCGCTGACGGCCGGCGTCCACGGCCGTCCGCCTCCGCCTCAACGGCTCGCGGGCGTGATCGTCAGGCGGCCGTCCCCGGTGGCGGTGACCTCGGTGCCGAAGGGCGCGCAGGCCTCGGTGAGGCGGCCGGTGATCCAGGCGCGGTCGGGGCCGTCGGCGAGGCGGGTGCGGGCGAAGTCGAGGCGGAGCGGGATCGCGTCGACGCGGGACGGACCGCGCGCGTCCAGGGTCACGTGGAAGAGGAGCCCGAGGTCGTTGCGCAGGAGTCCGTCCACGGCGTAGTCGTCGATGAAGTCGCCGAGGTCGAACAGGACCGGCCCGGCGACGCCGTGGAAGACGTGGGCGGAGTGCCCGGCGACCAGGGTGGCGCCCGCCTCCAGGAAGGCCCGTGCGGCCCGCCGGACGTACGGCGGCGGCTCCGACGTCATGTTCGGGCCCCAGTGCGGGGTGACCAGGACGGCGTCGCAGGCCGCGCGCAACTCCCGGACACGGTCGAGCAGCCGCTCGGGCACGCCCGCCCGCAGGTCGGCGTGGGCCACCCCGGGACGGCCGGGCGCGGCGGCGAAGTCCGCGGGGTGGTCGGTGACGCCGACGATCGCCAGGGTCAGTCCCCCGGCCTCCAGCACGACCGGTTCGCGGGCCTCGGCGTCGGTGCGCCCGGCACCGACGGACCGGACGCCCGCGCGGTCCAGGTGCTCGAGCGTGTCGGCCAGCGCGTCGGGGCCGTAGTCGAGGGCGTGGTTGTTGGCGAGGGTGACGCAGTCGACGCCGAGGCCGGCGAGCGCGTCCCCGGCGGCGGGCGGGGCGCGGAAGTGGAACGCCTTGTGCGCGGGGTCCCAGCGCCGTCCCCGGTCGGAGACGCAGCACTCGAGGTTCAGGACGGCGAGGTCGGCCGCGGCGACGGCGTCGCGCACCCCTTCGGAGAACAGCCCGTGCGGGTCGGCGGCGGCGCGCTCGGCCACGCCGCGTCCCAGCATCGTGTCTCCGGCGAGCGCGAGCGTGACGGACATCGGAACCTCCCCCTTCGCCCTCTTCATGCCCGGTCGGCCGGGTGCCGTCACGCGGGGAGCGGGCCGTCCCGCGCTCAGGTGAGGGGGCGGCCGGGGCCCTTCTTGATCTGCTCGACGAACAGCGCCGCGAGGGCGTCGTGGCCCCGCACGGTCGGGTGGAAGCTGCGCGGCTCGGCCTTGAACGCCGACAGGTCGACGGTGAGCCCGTTCATGTACGGCTCGCGGCTGCCCGCCTCGTGACCGGCGAACGCGCTGTAGGCGTCCACGAACTCGACGCTGCCGGGCGCGCCGGACGCCGCGATCCCCGCATCGGCCTCGGCGGCCGTCCGCTTGATCAGCCGGGCCAGCTCGTAGGTGCGGGCGTTCAGCCACCGCTGGTCGGCGACCGTGATGTTGTCGCCGGCCGCGCCGTCCACCTCGGAGAACGCCTTCGGGTAGCTCATCAGGATGATCCGGGCGCGGGGCGCCCGCTCGCGCAGCTTCGCGATCAGCGCGGGCAGCTCCTGCCGCAGCTCGGCCATCCGCCCCGCGATGTCGACGCCCTGCTCGGTGCAGGCGTCGCTCCACGGCAGCTTGATCACGCACCCGGCGAGGATCTTCGAGAAGCCGACGTCGTTCCCGCCGATGCTGATCGTGATCAGGCTCGTGTTGCGGCCGATCCGGTCGATCTGCGGGCGCTCACCGCCCTTGCCGTCCAGGATGTCGGCGGTGGTGGCCCCCGAACACGCCCAGAAAGCGCTGCCCCGCCCGAACTCGAACGCGTTCGCGACGCCGTGGTAGTACGCCTCGGACGTCCGCTGGCAGCGGTTCAGCGGGTTGCGGTCCGCGACGGTGCGCTCGGCGCCGAGCCCGGACGAGTAGGAATCGCCCAGCGCCACGTACCCGCCCCGAGTGGCCGCCTGGATCGGGGTGACCGACGCCGTCCGCGCCACCACCGGATCGGCCCGGACGTCCGGGGCGGGCTCCCGGCAGCCGCTGCCGAACACCTCGCACCGCACCGCCGGCAGCGCCACCAGCGGGAAGACCGCCAGCGCCAGCAGCGCGGCCAGTGCGGCCACGGAGAGCAACCGATCGCCGAGCCGGCCCCGCAGACCCCGCAGCCACGCCCCCGGGCTCGTCATCGTCCCCCCTGTCCTGTTGTGCCGACCCCGCCCGGGAACCCGGGCGGGGGGCGCCCACGTCCTAGGACAACAACGATACGGGGGACTCCGGACGATGCTCGCGACACTGACCGGCCTCGGCCTGTCGACCGCCGCCGGGCTGAACGCCTACATCCCGATGCTCGTCGTCGGGCTCCTCGCGCGGTTCACCGACGTCCTCCGGCTGCCCGCCGAGTTCGGGTGGCTGACGAACGGGTGGGTGCTGGCCGGCCTGGGCGTCCTGCTGGCCGCCGAGGTCGTCCTGGACAAGATCCCGGCGGTCGACACCGTGAACGACGCCGTGCAGACGCTCGTCCGTCCGGCGGCGGGCGGGGCCGTGTTCGCCGCGACGGACGCGGCGGAGCGGCTGGACGAGCGGATCGCCGCGTCCTCGTTCATGCAGGAGCACGGCTGGATCGGCTGGGTGCTCGGGATCGCGGTCGCGCTGGCGGTGCACGCGGTCAAGGCGTCCGCACGGCCGTTGATCGACGGCGGCACGTTCGGCCTGGGCGCGCCGGTCGTCAGCACCTCGGAGGACACGGCCTCCCTCGGCATGAGCCTGCTGGCCGTCGTGGCACCGCTCCTCGCGCTGCTGTCGATCCTCGCGGCGGTAGGGGCGGCGGTGCGGCTGCTGCGCCGGAGGCGGCGGGTCAGCGGGTCGGCGCCCACATGACGACGCGCGGTCCCAGCCGGTGCAGGCCCGCCTCGATCTCCGCCTCCCAGTGCGCCCGCAGGCCCGGTCCCCAGCGCGCCTCGGGCAACTCGGCGAACCCGTGCCGCTCGTACCAGGGCATGTTCCACCGGACGTTCCGGAACGTCAGCAGGCTGACGCCCGGCGCTCCCGCCTCGGCCGCGCGCGCCCGGACGGCCGCCAGCAGCGGCCCGCCGATGCCCCGGCCGGTGAGGTCGGCCCGGACCGCGATCTGCTCCAGGTAGGCCGCGCCGTCGACGTCGCGGACGGCGGCGAAACCGACCGGCGGGTCGCCCGCCACGATGATGTCCGCGCCGGTCCCGATCACCTCCTCGATCACGGTGGGTCCCGGCGGGAACACGATGCCGAGCGGCCGGAACATCCCGTCCGCGTCCCGCTCGATCTCCGGGAGGCCCGCCAGATCACCGTCGCGTGCCGTCCGCACCTCGAACTCCATGGCGCGATCGTAGGACCGCCCCCGCGGGGGAGGAACCGAATATCCGCGTGCGCCGGACGCGGGGCGTCGTCCAGACTGGGGCGATGGGCTGGACGCTGACGCGGGACCTCGACGCGTTCCTCGCCGACGCCGGCGCGTTCCTGCGCGCGGCCCCGGTCGTCCACACGGTCGCGCTCACGGCGACCGCCACCATGCGCGCGCAGCGGCCCGGTGATCGGGAGGACGTCCTGTTCGGCCGGTGGACCCGCGCCGGGCGCGTCGAGGGCGTCGCACTGTGGACCCCGCCGCGCCCGCCGCTGCTGGGCTGCGCCCCGGGCGCGGCCCGCGAACTGGCCGATGCCCTCGCCGGGCACGGCGACGTCCGGGGCGTGCACGCCGCCCCCGGGGCCGCCGAGGCGTTCACGGACGCCTGGCGGCGCCGTACGGGCGGCGAGGCCCGCGTCGCGATGCGGCAGCGCCTTTACCGGCTCGGCACGCTCGCCGCCCCCGAACCGCCGCCGCCCGGCGCGCCCCGGATCGCGACCGCCGCCGACCGCGACGTCGCCCGCACGTGGGTCGTCGCATTCAGCGAGGAGGACGAGGAGCACGGCCCGGCCGACCCGGCGATGCTCGACGACCGCATCGCCACCGGTGGCCTCGTCCTCTGGGAGCGTGCCGGCACACCGGTGTCGATGGCGGCGCGCACCCGGATCATCGCCGGAATGTCGCGCGTCGCGCCCGTCTACACGCCCCCGGAGCACCGCCGCCACGGCTACGGCGCCGCCGTGACCGCCGCCGTGACCCGGTCGGTCCTGGACGCGGGCGCGCGCGAGGTCGTCCTGTTCACCGACCTCGCCAACCCGACGAGCAACGCGATCTACCGGCGGCTGGGCTACCGCCCCGTCGAGGACCGGACGATCATGGCTTTCCGCCCCGCGGCCCGTTAGGGAATCCGCCGGGCCGGCCCTTCGGCCGGGGCCGGGCCCGGTCAGCTGACGCCGGCCTCCTTCATCTCGCGGAGTTCCCGCTTGAGTTCCTTGATCTCGTCCCGGAGCCGGGCGGCGAGCTCGAACTGCAGGTCGGCGGCGGCCTGGTGCATCTGCTCGGTCATCTGCTCGATGAGGCCCTCCAGCTCCTCGCGGGGGCGCTCCCCGACCAGGTCGGCGGCGTGCCGGCCGACCTCGCCCGTCCGGGACGCCAGGCCGGGGACGGGCGCCTTGCCGCGGGACTGCTGCCGGCCCGCGCCGCCGATGAGGGTCTCGGTGTCGGCGTCCTCGCGGGCGAGGGAGTCGAGGATGTCGGCGATCCGCTTGCGCAGCGCCTGCGGCTCGATGCCGTGCTCGGTGTTGTAGGCCCGCTGCTTGGCGCGGCGCCGGTTCGTCTCGTCGATCGCCCGCTCCATCGACGGGGTGACCGTGTCGGCGTACATGTGGACCTGCCCGGACACGTTCCGCGCGGCCCGGCCGATCGTCTGGATGAGGGACGTCTCGGAGCGGAGGAAGCCCTCCTTGTCGGCGTCCAGGATCGCGACGAGGGAGACCTCGGGCAGGTCGAGGCCCTCGCGCAGCAGGTTGATCCCGACCAGCACGTCGAACTCCCCGGCGCGCAGCTCGCGGAGCAGCTCGATACGGCGCAGCGTGTCGACCTCGCTGTGCAGGTACCGCACCTGGATGCCCAGTTCGAGCAGGTAGTCGGTGAGGTCCTCGGCCATCTTCTTGGTCAGCGTGGTGACCAGGACGCGCTCGTCGCGCTCGGTCCGCTCCCGGATCTCGTGCACGAGGTCGTCGATCTGCCCCTTGGTCGGCTTCACGACGATCTCGGGGTCGATGAGCCCGGTGGGGCGGATGACCTGCTCGACGACCTCGCCCCGCACCCGTCCCATCTCGTAGGGCCCGGGCGTCGCCGACAGGTACACCGTCTGCCCGATGCGCTCGAGGAACTCCTCCCACTTGAGGGGGCGGTTGTCGATCGCGGACGGGAGCCGGAACCCGTGCTCGACCAGCATCCGCTTGCGGGACGCGTCGCCCTCGTACATCGCGCCGATCTGCGGGACGGTCTGGTGCGACTCGTCGACGACCAGCAGGAAGTCCTCGGGGAAGTAGTCGAGGAGGGTGTTGGGCGCGGACCCGGCGGCGCGGCCGTCGATGTGCCGCGAGTAGTTCTCGATGCCCGAGCAGGTGCCGACCTGCCGCATCATCTCGATGTCGTAGGTGGTGCGCATCCGCAGCCGCTGCGCCTCGAGCATCTTTCCCTGCCGCTCCATCTCGGCGAGGGTCGTCTCGAGCTCGGCCTCGATGTCGCCGATCGCCCGCTCCATCCGCTCCGGACCGGCGACGTAGTGGGACGCGGGGAAGACGTACAGCTCCTCGTCCTCGGTGATCACCTCGCCGGTCAGCGGGTGCAGGGTGGCGAGCTTCTCGATCTCGTCGCCGAACATCTCGATCCGGACGGCGAGCTCCTCGTACTGCGGGATGATCTCGATCGTGTCGCCCCGCACCCGGAACGTCCCGCGGGTGAACGCGAGATCGTTGCGCGAGTACTGCATCTCGACGAGCCTGCGCAGCAGCTCGTCCCGGTCGATCTCCTGCCCGACGTGCAGCCGCACCATCCGGTCGACGTACTCCTGCGGCGTGCCGAGGCCGTAGATGCACGACACGGACGCGACGACGACGGTGTCGCGCCGCGTGAGCAGCGAGTTCGTCGCCGAGTGCCGCAGCCGGTCGACCTCGTCGTTGATCGAGGAGTCCTTCTCGATGTAGGTGTCGGTCTGCGGGATGTACGCCTCGGGCTGGTAGTAGTCGTAGTACGACACGAAGTACTCGACGGCGTTGCCGGGCAGCATCTCCCGCAGCTCGTTGGCGAACTGGGCGGCGAGGGTCTTGTTCGGCTGCATGACGAGCACGGGCCGCTGCAGCTTCTCGATCAGCCACGCGATCGTGGCGGTCTTGCCGGTGCCGGTCGCGCCGAGCAGCACCGCGTCCTTGTCGCCGCGGGCAACGCGCCCGGCGAGTTCGCCGATCGCCTGCGGCTGGTCGCCCGACGGCGTCATCTCGGTGACGACCTCGAACGGCGCCACACGGCGCCGCAGATCCGTGACTGGCCGCATTCGTCCCTCCCCTGGTCTCCCCCCACTGTATTCAGGGGGTCCGACATTCGGTACGCGGTCGACGGAACCGCAGGTCACGGCCCGTCAGGACGTCGGCAGCGGCAGCCGCGCGCGGACCGCCCAGCCGCCGTCCAGCGGCCCGGCCTCGAAGCCGCCGCCGAGGGCCGTGACGCGCTCGCGCAGCCCCACCAGGCCGTTCCCGCCGCTCGGCAGCGCATGCTCGGGCGGGGCCGTCGAGACGCCGTTGACGACCTCCACCTCGACCGCCTCGGCCAGCAGGACGAGCGCCACCCGGGTGTCGGCGGCGCCCGCGTGCTTGTGGACGTTCGTCAGCGCCTCCTGGACGAGCCGGTACACCGCGCGCCCGACGGCGGGCGGCATCGGCCGATGCTCGCCCCGGACCGCCAGGTCCACCCGCAGGCCCGCCGCCCCGGACTGCCCGACGAGCTCCCGGACGTGCTCGAGGGTGGCGTTCTCCTGCGGCAGGACCTCCTCGCCCTGCCGCAGCACCCCGATCACGTGCCGCAGCTCCTCCAGTGCCTGCCGTCCCATCTCACCGATCACGTTCGCGGTCTCGGCCGCGCGTCCGGGATCGCGCGAGGCGATGGCCCTCAGCGCCCCCGCATGCACCACCATGACGCTGATCCGGTTGGCCACGACGTCGTGCATCTCCCGCGCGATACGGGTGCGTTCCTCGCCCCGCGCGCGCTCTGCCAGCAGATGCCGTTCGCGTTCCAGCCGCGCCGTCCGCTCCTGCAGCGACGCCAGCAACTGCTTGCGCGCCCCCATGTACAGGCCCAGCAGCACAGGGACGGCGATGAACGCGACCGCGGAGATCGCGCGGACGCCCAGGCTGTCGTTCGAGGCCGCCGGGGCGGGGAGCACGACGGACAGCACGTACCCGGCGACCGACACCGCCACGGCGGCCCGCCTGGAGGCGGCGTAGGCGGCCAGCGAGTACAGCATGATGATGAACCCGATCGCGCCGCCGCCGGTCGCCGTGCTGAACGCCACCGTGAACACCGCGAGCCCGACCGGGTGGAGCCGCCGGACGATCAGTGCGAGCCCGACGACGACGCTCGCCGCCGACACCCCCCACGGCGGGAGCCAGAAGTCCTGCTGCGGCGTGAACCAGAGGACGGTGGCGTCGGTGATCGCCGCCGACACGGCGATGGCGACGTCGAGCGCGCGCGAGCGCCGCGACGCCCACGCCGTCCGCCACCATCCCCCGGGCTGCATAGCGACGAGCCTATAGCGGCCGGCCACCCGGCACCGGCCACCCGTGACGAAGGTGACATCCGGCACTCACCGGGCGTCCGAGCCCCTTGCGGTCAGGTCCGCGCGGCGCGGGCGGCCAGGGCCTCCCAGAGGGCGTCGACCTGCGCGTTCAGCTTCTCGAGATCACCGGAGTTGTCGATCAGGTGGTCGGCGACGGCGCGCCGCTCGTCGCGGGACGCCTGGTTCGCCATCCGGGCGCGGGCGTCCGCCTCGGTCATGCCGCGACGGGACGTCAGCCGGTCGAGCTGCGCCTCCTCGGGGGCGTCGACGACCACGACGGCGTCGTACATCCCCTTGAGCCCGTTCTCGACCAGCAGCGGCACATCGTAGATCACGACGGCGTCGCTCGGGGCGGCGTCCATCAGCTCCCGCATCCGCTCCCCCACCAGGGGATGGACGATCGCGTTCAGCGCGGCGAGGCGGTCGGCGTCGTGGAACACGATCGAGCCGACCTTCGGGCGGTCGAGTTCGCCCGACGGCAGCAGCACGTCCTCGCCGAACTCCGCGACCACGGCGGCCAGGCCGGGGGTGCCGGGTTCCACGACCTCCCGCGCGATGCGGTCGGCGTCGATCACCACGGCGCCGTGGGCGCCGAGCCGCCCCGACACCTCGCTCTTGCCCGACCCGATCCCGCCGGTGAGTCCCACTTTCAGCATGAGAGGAACCCTAGGCCCCGGCCGTTCCGGCGGTCCCGGCGGTCCCGGCCGTCCGCGCGGTGCCGCCGGCGGACGCGGTGCCGGCGGGACCGAGGGGCTTGCGCATGTGGACGTGCGTGAGGTGCGCGGCGACCCGCTCCCGGTGCGTCTCCCGGTAGCCGGCCCGCCGGTACAGCCGCAGGTTCCCCTCGCTGAGGTGGCCGGTGAACAGCATGGCCGCGTCCGCGCGTCCGGACGCCGCGTCCTCGACCGCCCGCAGCAGCCGCCCGCCGATCCCGCGGCCCTGCAGGTCGGGCGGTACGACGAGCCGCCCGATCAGGCACGTCCGGTCGTTGAACCGGGCGCGGACGGCACCGGCGAGACGTCCGTCCAGCACCGCCTTCAGCACGATGCCGTCGCCGGCCGCCAGGGCCGCCCGGACCTGCTCCAAAGACTCCACGAGCGGCGGGATGAACGGGTCGCCGTACAGCTGCGCCTCGGCCAGGTAGGCGGCCCGCTGGACGGTCAGGATCTCCCCGGCGTCCGCGAGGGCGGCCCGCGCGACGGCGGCCGTCGTCTCGGTCATGCGCACGACCCTAGCTCCCGGCGGCCCCCGCTACCGCTGGATCCGGACGGTCACCGCGACCGGGTAGTGGTCGGACGCGTCCGACGTCGGCACGTCGTAGTCGGAGAACAGCACACCGTCCGACCCGAAGATCCAGTCGTGCCGCTCCCCGTCCGGGGTGGTCGGGGACGGGTCGGCGCCGATCACGGCGGTGCGCAGGTCCGTGCCGCGCGTCATCCGCTCCAGCTCGGGGCTGCCGGGACCGGAGTTCAGGTCGCCGCCGATCACGGTGCGGGGCGCGCCGCCCCACGCCCGCAGCAGCGCCGCGATCTGCCGGACGCGCTCGTCGGCGTGGCTCTCGCCGCCCTCCAGATGCGTGGACCACACGTCCATCGTGGTCTCACCGACGCGGAGCCGCGCCCACACGTAGCCGCGGATCTGCGACCAGTCGCCCTTGGGCATGCGGGCGGTTCCCGAGCTGACGACCGGCAGGGAGGTGAGGATCGCGTTGCCGAACTGGCCGTCGGCGGCCGGGCCCCAGATCAGCTTCATGCCGAGCCGCCGCGACAGCCACACCCCGACGTCGGCGGTGCCGGACAGCAGCGAGCCCCGTCCGGCTTCCTGCAGCAGGACGACCTGCGGTTTCTGCTGCTCGATGGTGCGGGCGAGGCCCTCGGGGTCGAGCCGCCCGTCCTGGTCGACGGCGTCGTGGATGTTGTAGGTCATGATCCGGACCCGGCCCTCGCCGGGTGCGGCCTGCGCCGTCCCGTCCGGCACGGCGACCGTGAACACGAGCGTCCCGGCCAGCAGCGCGAGGGACGCGGCACCGGCGATCAGGGCGCGCAGCGGCGCGCGCGCGGGCAGCGGGCCTCCGCGGGCCGCGGTGATCGCGGCGAGCGCCCCCAGCGCGATCCCGGCGACGCCGGGCAGCAGGTTGTTCGGGAACGGCATCGGCAGCAGCGCGCTCACCTGGTACGGGACGAGGATCACCGCGACGAGGAAACCACCGAGGGCCGCGGCGACGTCGATGCGCAGCACCGAACCGCCCGTCCCGGCGCGGCGCAGCGGCGCCCGCGACGCGACGGCGAGCAGCCACGCCGCCAGCACCTGCCCGAGGATCACGATCGGGACGACCTCGATCCCCGAGACCGCGTAGGTGCCGGCGACCGCGCCCGCGCCGATGCCCAGGACCGTCCCGCCGAGCACGCACACGCCGCCCGGCACCGCCCGGACGGCGAGGCCCGAGGCGAGGAACGCGAGCGCGAGGCCCTGCCCGGCGACGATCGTGACGTGCGCCGCCGTCAGGGACCGCCAGCCGGACGACGCGACGAACGCGGGGCTGGACAGCACGAGCACCTGCAGCGCCAGGAACGGCCCGAACGCCGAGGCGCCCAGCGCGTCCCGCCAGGAGATGCCGGGCGGCGCCACCGGCCCGGATCCCAGCTCCCGCCAGAGCGCGGCGGCGCCGAGCCCGACGAACGCCAGGCACGCGATCCACGGCCCGATCCCGGACCGCCACACCGGATCCCAGGTGGCGAAGCACATCCGGACGGCCGCGTCGGCCGACAGCCCGGCGACGGCCGCGGTCGCGAACCCGACTCCGGACAGGCCGCGGGCGCCCTCGTAGAGCGCCGCCACCGCGATCATGCCGATCGCGGCGCCGATGAACACCAGCCAGGTGCGGGGGTCGATGAGCTGCGCGAGGAGCCGGACGGCGAGCAGCCCGCCCACTCCGGTCAGCAGCAGGCCGCGCGGGCCGGCGGCGCGGCGGATCAGCGGCGCGGCGAACCCGGCCAGGAAGACGATCAGCACCGCGACGGCGGCGACGCCGAAGCCGGCGCTGTCGGCGAAGTTGTCGAGCTGCGGTAGCGAGAAGCGCAGGGTCTGCGCCAGCACCGCCACCGTGATCGCGATCAGCGCGAGCCGGGCCGGGCCGGGCGGGACGATCGACGGGCCGGGCACCACCGGGCCGCCGATCCTGGATTCTGCCTCTGTGCTGGCCACTTTTTCGAGTGCTCCAGGGGGACGGGCGTTTCTGGGGGTCGTGGCAACGAGATCACGGCCGGGGGCCGATCCGTGAAGATCGGCCCCCGGCCGTGATCATAGGGTCATCGGCGACCGCACGCCCAGGCACGTCCGGAGCGCGCGGCGCCCTACACCGGGGCCGGTCCGGCTGGGACCGGCCGCCGGTGGAGTCGGCCCCGCGGTGCTGGGCACCTCGCGGCCGACGGGGCGTCACTGCCCGCCGGAGAGCTTCTCCCGCAGCGCGGCGAGCGCCTCGTCGGTGGCCAGGGCGCCACCGCCGGACTCGCTCTCGCCGCCGCCGGAGTAGGAGGTCTCGCCGCCGCCGCCGGCACCACCACCGGACGGTGCGGGCGCCGCGTCGGCCTCCGCCTCGGCCTTGCGGGCCTCCTCGATCTGCCGGCGGTGGGAGTCGAAGCGGGAGCGGGCCTCGGCGTACTGCCGCTCCCAGGTCTCGCGCTGCTCGTCGAAGCCCGGCAGCCACTCGCCGGTCTCGGCGTCGAAGCCCTCGGGGTACTTGTAGTTGCCCTGCTCGTCGTACTCGGCCGGCATCCCGTACAGGGTGGGGTCGAAGTCCTCTTCGTCCATGCCCGCGGCGCCCTCGTTGGCCTGCTTGAGCGACAGGCTGATGCGGCGCCGGTCGAGGTCGATGTCGATGATCTTCACGAAGATCTCGTCGCCGACCTGGACGACCTGCTCGGGGATCTCCACGTGGCGCTCGGCCAGCTCGGAGATGTGGACCAGGCCCTCGATGCCCTCCTCGACCCGGACGAACGCGCCGAACGGCACCAGCTTGGTGACGCGGCCCGGCACGACCTGGCCGATCTGGTGGGTGCGGGCGAACTGCTGCCAGGGGTCTTCCTGCGTGGCCTTGAGCGACAGGGAGACGCGCTCGCGCTCCATGTCGACGTCCAGGACCTCGACCGTGACCTCCTGGCCGACCTCGACGACCTCGGACGGGTGGTCGATGTGCTTCCAGGACAGCTCGGAGACGTGCACCAGGCCGTCGACGCCGCCGAGGTCGACGAACGCGCCGAAGTTGACGATCGAGGAGACGACGCCCTTGCGGACCTGGCCCTTCTGCAGGGTGTTGAGGAAGGTCTGGCGGACCTCGCTCTGCGTCTGCTCCAGCCAGGCGCGGCGGGACAGGACCACGTTGTTGCGGTTCTTGTCCAGCTCGATGATCTTGGCTTCGAGCTCGCGGCCGACGTAGGGCTGCAGGTCGCGGACGCGGCGCATCTCGACCAGCGAGGCGGGCAGGAAGCCGCGCAGGCCGATGTCGAGGATCAGGCCGCCCTTGACGACCTCGATGACGGTACCGGTGACGATGCCGTCCTCGTCCTTGATCTTCTCGATCGTGCCCCAGGCGCGCTCGTACTGGGCGCGCTTCTTGGACAGGATCAGCCGGCCTTCCTTGTCCTCCTTCTGGAGGACGAGGGCCTCGACGTGATCCCCGACGGCGACGACCTCGTTCGGGTCGACGTCGTGCTTGATCGAGAGTTCCCGGGACGGGATGACGCCCTCGGTCTTGTAGCCGATGTCGAGGAGGACCTCGTCACGATCGACCTTGACGACAGTGCCTTCGACAATGTCGCCGTCGTTGAAGTACTTGATGGTCTCGTCGATCGCTGCGAGGAAGGCTTCCTCGGACCCGATGTCGTTGACCGCTACCTGCGGGGTGGTCGAGGTGGCCTCGGTGCTGCTCGTCATGTGTCGGCTGGCTCCGGTACGGACATGGAAGTCGTATGGGTTGTGCGCGGCGGGCCGTTGGTCTGCCCTGCCGAAGACCGGAAAGGAACGCGGGTCGCCCCGCGCCTGTGAACCGAACCGTTGTCGCCGACCTGACCGAGCGCGAGCTTGCTCCGTCCGAAGCACGCGCAAGCCCACAGCGCAGCGATCAGGATATGGGACCGAAACCCCCCGGGTCAATCCGGCCCCCGCCGCCCCGGCTCCCGGCCGCGCGTCCGGGTCCGTCCGGCCCGCGCCCGATGCGGGCGGACGGCGGGCTGATGGCGGACGACCGGCGGACGGGCCGCGCGCCGGCGGCGGCCGGGAGGTCAGTAGACCCGCGCGATGCTCCGGGCCTGTGCGGCGAGCCCGTCCTGCAGCCCCCTCGGGACCGTCACCGTACCCGGATCCCCGTCCGAGGTGTACCGCTCCTGCGGGTGCTGGTCAAGGTACTCCAGCCACGCCGTCGAGCAGTACTTCTCGCAGTCGTTCTCCTTGATCTTCCCCTCCGACCGCACCCGGGGGACGGCCCACCGGTCGAAGTCCTCGGAGAACGGCGACGGCGCGGGCCGCCAGCCGGCCAGGAACATGCCCTGGAACGCGAACCGGCCCTGCTGCTCGCGCGCCCACTCCTCCTTCTCGGGCGGGACCCCGAACGGGTAGGCGAGGGTCCCGGTGTGCGCGCCGGTGAGCTTGACGACCTCGTCCTCCAGCCCGCCGATCTCCGCGCGGACCTTCTCGGCGGACAGCCCGCCGAGGTTGGGGTGCGACAGCGTGTGGTTGCCGAGGTCGTACCCGTGCTGCAGCAGCCACGCGAGCCCCGCCGACGCCTCGGCGCCCTTGAGCCCGAACATGTCCTTGTTCAGGTACATGGTCGCGGTCGCCCGGAAGCCGGGGTTCTCCCTCGCGACCCGCTGGATGATCCCGACGGCGGTGTCCGGCTTCGGGTTGCCGTGCGCGTCGAGGCCGAAGTGGCCCGGCGTGCTGTCGTCGAACGTCAGCACCACCGGGTGCCTCCCCGCGGGGACGTCGATCCGCCCGCTCGCGAGTTCCGTCGCGGTGATCGGGGTGTACCCGCCCTTGGCGAGCCTGGTCAGCTCGTCGTACAGCTCCTTGGTCGACCGGTCCAGCGACTGTTCCGCCTTGTCCAGGATCCGGTGGTACATCAGCACCGGCACCTGTCCCAGCTCGTTGGCCTTCGCCGCCGCCGCGGCGGGCGCCGCCGCCTGGATCGGCGCCGTCGCCGCCGCGCTCGGCGTCGCGCTCGCGGTTCCGGGCACGGCCGCCCCGGCTCCGGGTGCGGGGCGCTCCGCGTCCACCGGCCGCGCCGGATGACCCCCTCCGACCCGCTCGACCTCGGCCTCGTTCCCGCCGTCGTCCCGCCGCTCTCCGGGCAGTACCAGCCCGAGGAGGACGGCGCAGACGACCACGACTCCTGCGATCTTGTGAAGGAGCGGCATGTTCCCCCCGCCGGTCGACCCGAACAGGACCAGAGACAGCGTAGATCCACGGGAGATCTACGGACACCTCATCTGGTACCCGCACGATCCCCGGGAGCACCCGCGCTCCGGCCCTCATCCCGCCAAATCCAGAACCCGCGGGTAAATGGCATGACTCACCCAGGTGTCCCGGACACGCCGCCACCCGCGCCTTGCGGCCCGCGCGGCGGCACCTCCCATAAGATCAACCCACCGTGACGTATCGATCACCGGGGGTACCTTAAGCGTGCCGCCCGGGTCCGCGACCGCTTCCGGCCGACGCTCCGGCGGCCGATCCCGAGCGGGCCGCGGCGGGCCGGCGCGGGATCAGTGGGCCGCGTCCTGCCAGGTGCGGCCGGTGCCCATGGAGACCTCCAGCGGGGCGCGCAGCTCGTACGCGCCCGTCATCTGCTCGCCCACGAGCTCCTTGACGCGGTCGAGCTCCCCGGCGGCGATCTCGAGGACGAGCTCGTCGTGAACCTGCAGCAGCACGCGCGACGCCAGGTCCGCGCCGCGCAGGGCACGGTCGACGTTCAGGCTCGCGACCTTGACGATGTCGGCGGCCGACCCCTGGATCGGGGCGTTGAGAGCCATCCGCTCGGCCATCTCGCGGCGCTGCCGGTTGTCGGAGTTCAGGTCCGGCAGGTAGCGGCGGCGGCCCAGGATCGTCTCGGTGTAGCCGTCGCGGCGGGCGCGGGCCACCACGTCGCGCAGGTAGTCGCGGACGCCGCCGAACTGCTCGAAGTACTCCTCCATCAGCCCGCGCGCCTCGTCGGGCGCGATGCGCAGCTGCTGCGAGAGCCCGTACGCCGACAGGCCGTAGGCCAGGCCGTAGTTCATCGCCTTGATGCGGGCGCGCAGCTCGGAGTCGATCTGCTCGGGCGGCAGCCCGAACACGCGGGACGCGGTGATGGTGTGGAAGTCGGCACCGGACCCGAACGCCTCCAGCAGCGCCTCGTCCTCCGACAGGTGCGCCATGATCCGCAGCTCGATCTGCGAGTAGTCGGCGGTCAGCAGCGTCTCGTAGCCGGCGCCGACGACGAACGCCTCCCGGATCCGCCGTCCCTCCTCGGTGCGGATCGGGATGTTCTGCAGGTTCGGATCGGTGGAGGACAGCCGCCCGGTCGCCGCGACCATCTGGTTGAACGTGGTGTGGATGCGGCCCGCGTCGTCGGCCATCGGGATGAGGGAGTCGACGATGCTCTTCAGCTTCGCGACCTCCCGCCACCGCAGGATGTGCTCGAGGACCGGATGCCCGTCCTTCTCCAGCAGGTTGCTGAGCGCCTCGGAGTCGGTGGTGTAACCGGTCTTGGTGCGCTTGGTCTTGGGCAGGCCCAGCTCGTCGAACAGGACCTGCTGCACCTGCTTCGGGGAGCCCAGGTTGAACTCCCGGCCCACGGCCCCGTGCGCGTCCTGCTCCTGCTGCTTGACCTGCCCGCCCAGCGTCGCCGACAGGCCCGCGAGATGGTCGGCGTCCACGGCGATGCCGGCCCGCTCCATCCCCGCGAGGACGCCGACGAGCGGGAGCTCGACCTCGTGCAGCAGCCGGGTCGCGCCGCGCTTCTCCAGGTCGGCGTCCAGGACGTCGGCGAGTTCGGCGACCGCCCGCGCCCGGACCGCGAGCGCCTGCGCGGCCTCCTCCTCGCCGGACCCGTCCAGCGTCAGCTGCCCCGAGTCCTCGGCCTCGCCGCGCAGCTCCCGGTGCAGGTAGCGCAGCGCGAGGTCGGCGAGGTCGAACGTGCGCTGCCCGGGCAGCGCCAGGTACGCGGCCAGGGCGGTGTCGCTGGTGAGGCCTGCCAGGGCCAGGCCGCGCGCCGCCAGCGCCAGCATCGGGCCCTTCGCCTCGTGCATCGCCTTCGCGCGGGCGCCGTCACCGAGGTACGCGGCGAGGGCGCGCTCGTCGTCCTCGATCAGCTCCGCCGGGTCGAGGTGGACGGCCGGGCCGTCCTTCGACGCGAGGGCCAGCGCGGTGATCTCCCCGGTGCCGCGGCCCCACGTCCCCGTGACGGCGACGCCGAGCCGCCCGCCGGCGTTCGCGTCCAGCCAGGTGCCCAGCGCTCCCGGCTCCAGCTCCTCCAGCTCGACGTCGAAGCCCTCGTCGGCCTCCGGCTCGGCCGCGTGCAGCGTGGAGTACAGCCGTTCGCGCAGCACCCGGAACTGCAGCGAGTCGAACAGGGTATGGATCTCCTCGCGGTCCCACTGGCCCATCGCCAGCTGCGGCGGCGTCAGCTCCAGCCCGACCTCGGAGTCGAGCCGGTTGATCTGGTGGTTGCGGATCACGCCCGACAGGTGCTCGCGCAGGTTGTCGCCGGCCTTGCCCTTGATCTCGTCGACGCGGTTCACCAGCGTGTCGAGGTCGCCGAACTTGGCGAGCCACTTCGCGGCCGTCTTCGGGCCGACGCCGGGCACGCCCGGCAGGTTGTCGCTGCTCTCCCCCACCAGCGCGGCCAGCTCGCGGTACCGCTCCGGCGGCACGCCGTACTTGGCCTCCACGGCCGCCGGGTCCATCCGGGCGAGCTCCGACACGCCCTTCACCGGGTACAGGACCGTGACGTGCTCGTTCACGAGCTGGAAGGCGTCCCGGTCACCGGTGACGACCAGCGTCTCCAGACCGGCCTCGGTCGCCTGCACCGACAGCGTGGCGATGATGTCGTCGGCCTCGAACCCCGCCACCGACATCCGCGGGATCCGCAGCGCGTCCAGCACCTCGAAGATCAGGCTCACCTGGCTGCGGAACTCGTCCGGCGTCTTCTGCCGGCCCGCTTTGTACTCCACGTACTGCTCGTGCCGGAACGTCGGCTCCGACCGGTCGAACGCCACCGCGATGTGGGACGGCTGCTCGTCCCGGAGGACGTTGATGAGCATCGAGGTGAAGCCGTACACGGCGTTCGTCGGCTGCCCGTCGGTGGTGGAGAAGTTCTCCACCGGCAACGCGAAGAACGCCCGGTAGGCCAGGGAGTGCCCGTCGAGCAGAAGGAGCCGTTCACGCTTGTCAGGGGTCGCTGCTGTCATCGCCACAGCAGGACTCTAGTCTGCGCGTACGACAGATATGTGGAGGAGCAAGTGACAGACCCCAACGGCGTGACCTCCGAAGATCGCGCGGACGGCGCCGACGGCGCCGGTGCGGGCGGCGGCACGGGCGACCTCGCGAAGGTCATCGCCGGATTCGCCCGGTTCGACGAGGGCTCCGACCTCGCGAAGACGATGGGCATCGAGTACCTCGAGGCCACGCCCGAACGCGTCGTCGCCCGCATGCCCGTCGAAGGCAACACCCAGCCCTACGGCCTCCTGCACGGCGGCGCGTCCTGCGTCCTCGCCGAGTCCATCGGATCCGTCGGCTCCGCGCTCCACGCCGGCGCCGGCCGGATCGCCGTCGGCATCGAGATCAACGCCACCCACCACCGGTCCGCGACCCAGGGACACGTCACGGGCGTCGCCACCCGCGCCCACGGCGGCCGCACCCTCGCCACCTACGACATCGTCATCACCGACGACCGTGACCGCCGCGTCTGCACCGCGCGCCTCACCTGCATGCTGCAGGACGCGCCCGAATCCTGACCCGCGAAGACCCGCGTTCTTCGCGGGACCTTTGCGACGAGGCACCGCACATCTGTACGGTGGCTCAGAACGGCCCGGGATCGCCGAGTAGACAACGTACGCGCCGGGGAAGGCCCGTACGGCCCCAAAGGTGATCCCGGGTCAACGCATGTCCGGGGTCCGGACGCGGCGCGTGCGGGCCCGTTCGGTCGGCGCCGGCGTACCGGCGGCCGCGGACCGCGAGGCGCGCCCGCCGGGCCCGGACGAACCGGACCCGGCGGGCGCGTCGCAACGAGGCGGTCTTTGCGTCAGGCGGTCGTCGTCCCTCCGGCATCGCCCCCGCCGGACTCGCCACCGCCGGACTCACCGCCGCCACGGGCGTCCTCACCGGTGCCGCCGTCACCGGCGCGGGCGTCCGCGCCGCCTCCGGCGTCCGGGTCCGCGGAGTCGCCGAGCGCCCCGGCCTCCGCCGGCCCGCCCGCGGCACCGGCCGCCTCGCCGAGATCACCGCCCAGGTACGCCGCACGGACCTGCGGGTCGTCCAGCAGGTCCGCCGCCGCCGCCGTCTTCACCACACGCCCCGTCTCCAGCACGTACGCGCGGTGCGCGATCTGCAGCGCCTGCTGGGCGTTCTGCTCCACCAGCAGCACCGTCGTGCCCCGCCGGTTGATCTCCTCGATGATCGAGAAGATCTGCTGCACCAGCATCGGCGCCAGCCCCATCGACGGCTCGTCCAGCAGCAGCACCTTCGGCTTGGCCATCAGCGCCCGGCCGATCGCCAGCATCTGCTGCTCACCGCCGGACATCGTGCCGCCCGCCTGCGACTTGCGCTCCGCCAGCCGCGGGAACAGCTCGTACGCCTCCGCCAGCTCCTTGGACGGGTCGTCCTTGCGGGCGTACGCGCCCATCAGCAGGTTCTCCTCCACCGTCATGCCGGGGAAGATCCCCCGGCCCTCCGGCGCCTGCCCGATGCCCACCAGCACCCGCTTGTGACCCGCCATCCGGCTGATGTCGGCGCCCTCGAACCGGATCGCGCCCGACGACGCCTCCAGCAGCCCCGACACCGCCTTCAGCGTCGTCGTCTTGCCCGCGCCGTTCGCGCCGATCAGCGTGACGATCTCGCCCTGGTCCACCGACACGCTGACGCCCTTCAGCGCCGCGATCTTCCCGTAGTGGACGTGAATGTCGTCGATCTCAAGAAGCATCGGCCGGAGCCCCCAGATACGCCTCGATGACCCGCGGGTCGCTCTGCACCTCGGCCGGCAGACCCTCGGCGATCTTCTGACCGAAGTCCAGCACCGCCACCCGGTCGCTGATCCCCATCACCAGGCCCATGTCGTGCTCGATCAGCAGCACGGTCACGCCGGTGTCACGGATCCTGCGGATCAGCTCCTGCAGCGCCGCCTTCTCCGCCGGGTTCATGCCCGCCGCGGGCTCGTCGAGCAGCAGCAGCTTCGGATCCGTCGCCAGCGCACGCGCGATCTCCAGCCGCCGCTGGTCGCCGTACGGCAGGTTCTTCGCCAGCTCGCCGGACCGGTGCGGGATCCCCACCAGCTCCAGCAGCTCCGCCGCCTTCTCCCGGCCCCGGCGCTCCTCCCGGCGATGCCACGGCAGTCCCAGGGCCGCGCCGACGAACCCGGTCCGGTGATGCGCGTCCGCGCCCACCAGCACGTTCTCGACCGCCGTCATGTTGTGGAACAGCCGGACGTTCTGGAACGTGCGCGCCACGCCCAGCTTCGTCACGGTGAACCGCTTCTTGCCGTCGATGCGCGTCCCGCCGAAGACCACCCGGCCCTCGGTCGGCTGGTACACGCCCGTCGTCACGTTGAACACGGTGGTCTTGCCCGCACCGTTCGGCCCGATCAGCGCGAAGATCTCACCTTCGCGAACCGTGATCTCGACCTTGTTGAGGGCCACGACGCCACCGAAGCGCATGACGACGTCCCGCAACTCCAGCAACGGCGCCCGGCCGTCCGACTCGCTCACTTCCGCACCTCCCCGGCGGCGTCGTCCTGCTCCTCGCCGATCTCGGCGCCCATATGGCCCATGCCACCGCCTCCTTCGGCCAACTCCGCCTTCCGCTGCCGGGACGGCCACAACCCCTCCGGCCGGAAGGCCATCATCAGCACCAGGGCCGCGCCGAACAGCAGCATCCGGTAGTCGTCCAGGAACCGGAACCGCTCCGGCAGCCACGCCACCACGAACGCCCCCAGCATCACGCCCGGGAGGTGACCCGAACCGCCCAGCACCACCGCCGCCAGCACCAGCGCCGACACGAGGAACTCGAAGTTGTTCGGAATGATCGACGTCTGTTTCGTCGCGAACACCACGCCGCCGCTGCCGCCGATCGCCGCACCGATCACGAACGCCGCGAGCTTGAACCGGAACGTGGGCACGCCCATCAGCTCGGCCGCGTCCTCGTCCTCCCGGATCGAGGTCCACGCCCGGCCGACCCGCGAGTTCTCCAGCCGCTTCACGAAGATGATCGCCAGGATGATGAAGACCAGCAGCAGGTAGTAGTACGGCCGCGAGTCCAGGAAGCCGTACTTGAGCGGCTGCACCCCGAAGATCTCGAACTCCGACAGCGACGGCGGCCGCGGGATCCCCTGGACCCCGCGCGGCCCGTTCACGAAGTCGCTGTTGTTCGCCGTCCGCTTGATGATCTCACCGAAACCGAGCGTGACGATCGCCAGGTAGTCACCGCGCAACCGCAGCGTCGGCGCACCCAGGATGAGGCCCGATATCCCGGCGAACACGATCGCCAGGACCAGCGTCTCCCAGAAGTTCCAGCCGTAGCGGGTGGAGAAGATCGCGATCGTGTAGCCGCCGACCGCGTAGAAGGCGACGTACCCCAGGTCCAGCAGACCCGCCATGCCGACGACGACGTTCAGGCCGATCGCCAGGAGGATGTAGATGGCGATCTTGTCGGCGAGCATCGCCGGCCAGTCCGCACCGCTCGGCGCCATGAAACTGCCGATGGCCTCGTGCGGCAGCAGCACCGCCGCCACCACCAGCAGCAGGTACACGCCCCACCGCTGCGCCCGCGGGGCGGCCGCCCACCAGGCGCGCAGCGGATCGAGCGAGAACCGGCCCGAACCGCCGCCCGCCTTCTTCGTCAGGTTCACCGGGCTCTTTTTCATCATGTTCATGCGCGCGCCCGCTGGAGAGACTCACCGAGAATGCCGGTTGGACGGAACATCAGAATCAGGATCAGCAGCGTGAACGCCACGACGTCCCGCCACTCGGAACCGAAAATGCTCGAGCCGTACATCTCAAGCAACCCCAGGACGAACCCGCCGACCAGCGCACCGCGGATGTTGCCGATCCCGCCCAGAACCGCCGCCGTGAACGCCTTGATCCCGAGCAGGAAGCCCACGAAGTACTCGGTCTGCTCGAACCGCAGGAAGTACAGGGCGGCCGCCACACCGGCCATCACACCGCCCACCACGAACGTCACCGACACCACCCGGTCGATGTTCACGCCCATCAGCACCGCGGTCTGCGGATCCTGCGCGGTCGAGCGGATGCCCCGCCCGAGCTTCGTCCGGTTCACGAACAGATCCAGCGCCACCATCATCAGCACCGCGCCGACGACGATGATCAACGCCACGTTCGTGACGCGCACCGGCCCCAGCGTGAACACCGTGGTGATCTCGCGGAACTGCTCGGTCACCGGAAGCTTGCCGCCCTCCCTGGAGGTGTCGAAGACGCGATGCACGATCTCCGTCGCGAACAGCTGCTGGATGAAGATCGACGCACCGATCGCGGAGATCAGCGCCGCCAGCCGGGACGCCCCGCGCTTGCGCAGCGGCCTGTAGGCCACCCGCTCCAGGACCAGCGCCCCGCCGCCGGCGACGATCGCCGCCGCCACCGCGGAGACCGCCACCGCGCCGATCAGCGCGATGCCCGTCGCATCGTCCACGCCCAGCATCTGCACCGACCACAACGCGGCGAACGTGCCCGCCATGAAGATGTCGGCATGCGCGAAATTGATCAGCCGGAGCACGCCGTACACCATCGTGTACCCCAGCGCGAGCAGCGCGTAGATGGCGCCCAGCGAGAGCCCGTCGATGGTCGACGGCCAGAATTGGTTGATGAAACTATCGAGCACCTTGGTTGCCCTTTGTGAAAAGGAGCGGGAGCGCTGTAGCGCTCCCGCTCCCGCGCCGTCATGGACCCCTCGGTCAGGGGTCGGTCACAGGACGTTTCCGCTTCAGGAGGCCTGAGCTTCCTCCGCGGTGCCCAGGAGCGGCATCTCGCCGCCCTTGACCTCGTAGATGAAGATGTCCTTGGCCGCCAGCTCACCGTTCTCCGCGAACGCGATCGACTTGCCGACGCCCTCGAACTGCACGCCGGTGAGGAACTCGTTGATGTCCTCCGGCGTCGTCTTGCCGTCCTGGATCGCCTTGATGAAGGCGGTGGCCGCGTCGTAGCCCTCGGACGAGTACACCGCGGGCGGAGCGTTGTACTTCGCCTGGTAGTCGGCCGCGAACTTCTTCGCCGTCTCGTTCGTGGTGCCCTCGGTGTCGACCAGGCAGCCGCAGCTGACCAGCGTCCCCTGCGCGTCCTCCTGGCCGATCCCCTCGATCAGCTGCGGGGCGAACGAACCGTCCCCGGACATCAGCTTGCCCTCGTAGCCGCCCTCGCGGAGCTGCTTGAACAGGTTCCCGGCGTCGGCGTAGTAGCCGCCGAAGTAGACCGCGTCCGGTGCGAACTGCACGATCTTGTTCACCGTGGAGGAGTAGTCCGTCGCCTGCGTGTCGATCGGGTCGGTCTGCACCTCGACCTTGCCCTCGAGGCCCTTCGCGATCGCGTCCGCGAGCCCCTTGCCGTACTCCTGGTTGTCGTGGGTCAGGAAGACCTTCTCGGCCTTCAGCGACCCCGTCAGGAACGTCGCGACACCGGCGCTCTGGACCGTGTCGTCGGCCACCACGCGGTGCCAGAACTTCCAGCCCTGCTCGGCCAGCGTGATGCCCGTCGCCGACGGCGAGATGCTCGGCACCCCGGCCTCTTCCAGGATCGGCCCCACGCTCTGCGACTCACCGGAGAACGCCGGGCCGATCATGCCGACGATGCCGTCGGACTTCACCGCGCCGGTCGCCAGCGTCGTCGCCTGCTCCGGCTTGCCCTGGCTGTCATAGGTCTTGAAGTTGATCTTGACCTCGGGGTTGGTGGCGTTGTACTGCTCGATCGCCAGCTCAGCGCCCTGCTTGGGCGGAATCACCAGACCCGAGTTCTCCCCGGTCAGGTCTCCCATGAACCCGATCGTGATCGAGTCGCCGTCGCCCGAGCCGCCGCCGTCGTCGCCGCACGCCACGGCGCCGAGCGCGAGCACCGCGCTCATGCCCACCGCGCCGGCGACCCTCATCATGTTGCGCCGCAAGGTGCCCAGCCTTTCCATCCGGATCCGGGAAGGGATCGGGTACGAGTCGAGGCCCCGCGCGACACGTCTCCATGGATGGGGAGATATCGGTCACGGGGACCAGGTATGTCGTACACCGAGGACCCGACGCAGATCAGCACCCCCGGACAGAAGGGTTACTCGTTCGTTACTCCCCCGTGCTCATCGGGAATCGCGCGACCAACAGCGACGATTACCGAGAGTCACGAATATGGTCGGTCCGGGACGCGCGCATTGGCCCTTGACAACGCGGGGAACGACGATGACGGGAGTCAGGACCCGCCGGACTCGCCGCCCGCACCGGCGACGACCGCCTCCGCGACGGCCCGCATCGTGAGCCGGCGATCCATGGACGTCTTCTGGATCCACCGGAACGCCTCGGGCTCGGACCACCCGTGCGCCTCCTGCAGCAGCCCCTTCGCGCGGTCCACGACCTTCCGGGTCTCCAGCCGGTCCTGCAACCCCGCGACCTCGGCCTCGAGCGCCCGCATCTCGGTGTACCGGCTGACGGCCATCTCGATGGCGGGCGCCAGGTCCGTCTTCGCGAACGGCTTCACCAGGTAGGCCATCGCCCCCGCCTCGGTGGCCCGCTGGACGAGCTCCCGCTGCGAGAACGCGGTCAGGATGACGACGGGCGCGATCCGCTCGGCCGAAATGCGCTCGGCGGCCGAGATCCCGTCCAGCACCGGCATCTTGACGTCGAGGATCACGAGATCGGGCTTGAGGTCCGACGCGAGCCGGACGGCCGCCTCGCCGTCCCCCGCCTCGCCCACGACCTCGTAGCCGTCCTCCTGCAGCATCTCCTTGAGGTCCAGCCGGATCAGGGCCTCGTCTTCTGCGATCACAACTCGCCGAGCGCTCTCCGTCACGCGCACGAGACTACCGGGACGCGCTACCCTGGTACCCGTCGCCCCTCACCAAGGGATGACAATCGGGACATAAAGGGACAAGTCCCGATCAAATATGCCCCGGTACCCCAATTGGCAGCAGGGAGCGGTCTCAAACACCGTACAGTGTGGGTTCGAGTCCCACCCGGGGCACTTTCAAGCCTGACATCACTCACAGATGCCACTTTCCCAGCCCGGATACTCGCTCGCCGGGCATGGCCTCGCTGGACTCCAGCCCGGCATTTCGCCTTGCATCCAGAACCGCTCGTAGATGCACGACTACGCACGCACAAAGCGGCACGGACGTCCAGATCGAGCACCCGGACAACGAGGCCACTCCGCTTCACACGCAAACGCCACTCCATAGCCTTGTCGAGGCGGCGATCCCCCTGAAACGTCGGCGGTAGCACCATAATTCGGGCTTGCTGTCCCATTTTGGCCAGGTTGACCTGGCTAGCAGGACTTCAATCCCATGCGTTGAATCGCTTGGGACGGCCCGTGGCGGCTGCGGCGCGCGGCCAGTCGGGTCTCGCGGGACCAACCGCGTGCGCCGACGCCTCAATGATGAAGAACGCTGGTACGAGTACCCCCGCTGCTACTTCACCAATGACTCCGTGGACATCCAGCGGATCTTCACGGATGCGCTCGATCGGCTCGGGATCGCGTGGCGGCAGATGAACCGGAAGAACATCTCGGTCGCGCGGCGGGAGGCGGTGGCGCGGATGGACGAGTTCGTGGGGCCGAAGTACTGAGTCGAGGTGGTTGGCCGGAGCGAGTTTCAAATGAGATCGCTCGGTGATGTGCCGGGCGGCCGGCGGCCGCCCGGCGCCCCGCTCAGTGCTGGGTGGTGATGGCGTCGCCGATGATGTGGACGCGCAGGGAGTTGGTCGAGCCCGGCGTGCCGGGCGGGGAGCCCGCGACGACCACGACCCGGTCGCCCTTCTGGGCGCGGCCGAGCTCCAGGAGGGCCTGCTCGACCTGGCCGAACATGGCGTCGGTGTGGTCGACCTGGGGCACGATGAAGGTCTCGACGCCCCAGACGTGCGCGAGGCGGCCGCGGACGGCGGGGACCGAGGTGAAGGCCAGCAGCGGGATGGGCGAGCGGTAGCGCGAGAGGCGCCGGGCCGTCTCGCCGGACATGGTGAAGGCGGCGAGGGCTTCGGCGCCGACGATGGCGCCGACCTCGGCGGCGGCGCGGGCGATGGCGCCGCCGACGGTCTCGGGCATGCGCTCGAGGGTGTGGGTGGCTTGGAGGGCCGCTTCCTCGGCGGTGCAGACGATGCGGCTCATCGTCTGGACGGACTCGATGGGGTACTGCCCGACGCTGGTCTCGCCGGAGAGCATGACGGCGTCCGCGCCTTCGAAGACGGCGTTGGCGACGTCGGAGGTCTCGGCGCGGGTGGGACGGGGCGCGGAGATCATGGATTCGAGCATCTGGGTCGCGACGATGACCGGGCGGGCCTTCTCGCGGCAGAGTTCGATGGCGCGTTTCTGGACGATCGGGACCTGTTCGAGCGGGAGTTCCACGCCGAGGTCGCCGCGGGCGACCATGATGCCGTCGAAGGCGGCGACGATCTCGGGGAGGCGTTCGACGGCCTGGGGCTTCTCGATCTTGCCGATGAGGGGGACGCGGACGCCCTCCTCTTCCATGATCTGGTAGCAGATGTCGGCGTCGGCGGGGGTGCGGACGAAGGAGAGGGCGACGAGGTCGACGCCGAGGCGCAGGGCCCAGCGGAGGTCTTCTTCGTCCTTCTCGGTGAGGGCCGGGACGCTGACGGGGACGCCCGGCAGGTTGAGGCCCTTGTTGTCGGAGACCATGCCGCCGACCGTGACGGTGGTGCGGACGCGGGTGCCGTCGACGTCGGTGACGCGGAGGGCGACGCGGCCGTCGTCGATGAGGACGGTGTCGCCGGGGCCGACGTCGCCGGGAAGGCCCTCGTAGGTCGTGGAGACCTCGCGGCGGGTGCCGGGGACGTCTTCGGTGGTGATGGTGAAGTCGTCGCCGAGGGTGAGCCGGACGGGGCCGTCGGGGAAGCGGCCGATGCGGATCTTGGGGCCCTGGAGGTCCGCGAGGATGCCGACGCCGCGTCCGGTGGCGTCGGCGGCGGCCCTGATCCGCTGGTAGACCTCTTCGTGGGTGGCGTGGTCGCCGTGGCTCATGTTGAGCCGGGCGACATCGATGCCGGCTTCCACGAGGGCGTTGATCTGCTCGGTGCTGGAGCAGGCGGGGCCGATGGTGCTGACTATTTTCGCTCGACGGGTCACGTGCACAACCGTACTTAGTTACTGGTGGGTACGGTTATTTCTGCAGGATGCGGACCCCCAGGGTTCACGCAGTGGTCTAGGTCAAGGTCTAGACCACGGCCTTGAACGCGTCGACGGCCGCCTGGCAGAAGGCCTTGAGGTCGTCGGGCTTGCGGCTGGACACCAGTACGTTGGGTCCGCTTTCGCAGACCTTCACTTCTTCGTCGACCCACGTGGCGCCGGCGTTGCGCAGGTCGGTCCGCAGGCTGGGCCACGAAGTGATCGTACGCCCGCGGACGGCGTCGGCCTCGATGAGCGTCCAGGGGCCGTGGCAGATCACGGCGACGGGCTTGCCCGCGTCGAAGAACGCCTTGGCGAACGCGACGGCCTCCGGCTGCATGCGCAGGAAGTCGGGGTTCGCGACGCCGCCGGGGAGGACGAGCCCCGCGTAGGCGGTGTGGCCGGTGTCGTCGACGGTGGCGTGGACCGGGAATGTGTCGCCCTTGTCGAGGTGGTTGAACGCCTGGATCTCGCCGGACTGCGTCGAGACGAGGCGGGGCGTGCCGCCGGCCTGCTCGACGGCCGTCCAGGGCTCGGTCAGTTCGACCTGTTCGGTGCCTTCGGGGGCGCACAGGAACGCGATGGTCCCGCCTTGCAGGTCGCTCGGCATGATGACCTCCGTTTTGTCGGGTTCTCTGTCGCCCTGCCCGTCGGTGGGGGGTGGTATGCAGGGTGGTGTGAATCCCACGAGATATCTGGAGGTACCGGCGCCGGGTCCGGCGGGGCTGGTGTGCGCGTGGTCGGCGGCGCTGCCGGACGGTGCGGAGCCGTTCGTCCGGCGGGTGGTGCCGGACGGATGCGTCGACCTGATCTGGTGGGACGCGGAGATCATGGTGGCGGGTCCGGACACGGGGCCGATGCCGGCGGTGATGCGGCCGGGCGGTGCGGTGGCGGCGGTGCGGTTCGCTCCGGGTGCGGCGCCGCCGGTGCTGGGTGTGCCGGCGGACGCGGTGCGGGACGCGCGGGTCCCGTTGCGGGAGCTGTGGGGCCGGGACGCGGACCGGCTCGCGGAGGCCGTGGCGTCGGCGGAGCGCCCGGAGGCGCGGCGGGACATGCTGGTGCGCGCCGTCGCGGGGCGTGTCGCGGGGCCGGTGGATCCGCTGGTCCCGGCCGTGGTGTCGGGGCTGGCGCGGGGTTCGGTGCGGGACGTGGCGGACGCGGTGGGGTTGAGCGATCGGCAGCTGCGGCGGCGCTCGCTGGCGGCGTTCGGGTACGGGCCGAAGGTGCTGCAGCGGGTGCTGCGCTTCCAGCGGGGGCTGCGGCTGGTGCGGGCGGGGCGGCCGCCGGCGGAGGCCGCGTACGAGGCGGGCTTCGCCGACCAGGCGCATTTCGCGCACGAGGTGCGGGACCTCGCGGGCGCCCCGCTCCGCGACCTCGTCTAGCGCTCGAGCCTGCCGTGGGCGCGCAGGACGCGGAGCCGTTCGACGGTCTGGAAGCCGCGCCATTCGTGGCGGGTGATGGGGGTCCATACGGGGAAGTCGATGTCCCAGCCGCCGTCGTCGTCCTGGGCGTCGATGAGGGCGTCGAGTTCGGCGTCGATGACGTCGCGGGGGCGGAGGCGCGCGCCGAGGCCGCCGGGGCCGGGCGCGAAGTCGAGGGCGGTGTGGTGGTCGCTCTCCGTGGCGGCGAGGGCGTCGCGGTGCCGGGCGAAGGCGGCTTCGGCGCGGTCGCGGTCGGGGACGTGGTCGAGGAAGGCGAGGACGGCGAGGACGTCGTAGGGGCCGAATTCGAAGCCGGGCCGGTCGAGGCGGCGCCAGCAGAAGTCGGTGGCGGTCCTGAGCCAGGGATGGTCGCTTCCGGCGCGGTGCAGGAGGCCGGCGAGGGCGGCGGTGGGGTTGATCGCGGCGGGCGGGTCGTCGGGGACCTGCCACCAGGGTGCGCGGGGCATGTCGCGGACGGTGGGCAGGGCGAACGGCACCCCGCCTTCGGGTGTGGTGACGGTGGTGAGGTGGTCGGCGATGCGGGCGACGGCGGGGTCGTCGTCGGCTCCGGCCTCGTGGAGGATCTCCAGGGCGTGCTGGGCGGGGACGGGCTGGCTCGCGGGACCGCGCAGGTCGGGTTCGAGGGCGTTGCCGTAGCCGCCGTCGGGGTTCTCGTAGGGGCGGAGCGCGGCGAGGACGGGTTCGGGCGGACCGCCGCGGAAGTGCAGGGCGAACCGGTGGCGGTCCAGGAGGCGGGCGTTGAGGAGCATGAACTCCCAGGCCCGTTCGACGTGTTCCCTGGTCAAGGTCTTCATGGCCCCCACCGTAGGGCGGTGTCCAGGGCAGGTCTTGTAGGAAACGGCCGAGGCTGCCCGTGCGTGCGCGAGGCCCGGGGGTCCCGGACCTCGCGGCAGCGTCCGGTCAGGTAACGCAATCGTTCCAGGACGCGGTGTCGTCGAGCTGGTCGAAGGGCTGGGTGAGGCTGTACCAGCAGCCGGAGTCGTCGCGGAAGACGGCCTCGACGCCGTAGGGGCATCCCCCGATGCCGGCACATGCCTCGGACACCCCCCGTGACGTGCGGGACCCCGGAGCTCGGCTCCGGGGTCCCGCACGCAGGGGGTCGGGCGGGTGGTCAGGCCATGGGCCGGGCCGTGGGCGGGATCGGGTACGGCAGCGGCGACGTGCGTCCGGTGAGGTGCTCGTCGACGCCGTGCGCGGCGGCGCGGCCCTCGGCGATGGCCCACACGATCAGCGACTGGCCGCGGCCCATGTCGCCGGCGGCGTAGACGCCGTCCACGGACGTCTTGTAGTCCTTGTCGCGGACGACGTTGCCGCGCTGGTCCAGCTCGACGCCGAGCTGCTCGAGGAGGCCCTCGCGCTGCGGGCCGAGGAAGCCCATGGCGAGGGTGACCAGCTGCGCGGGGATCTCGCGCTCGGTGCCCTCGATCGGCTTGAAGCCGGTGTCCGGGCCGCCCACCTCGACGATCTTCAGGGCGCGGACGTTGCCGTCCTCGTCCCCGGCGAACTCGGTGGTGGAGACGGCGTAGAGCCGGTCGCCGTCCTGGTCGGCGAGTTCCTCGTGGGCACTCTCCATCTTGAACAGCATCGGGTAGGTCGGCCACGGCTGGGCGTCCGGGCGGGACTCCGGGGGCCGCGGCATGATCTCGAGCTGGGTGACGGACGCCGCGCCCTGCCGGATGGCGGTGCCGATGCAGTCGGCGCCGGTGTCGCCGCCGCCGATGACGACGACGTGCTTGCCCGCGGCGTCGATGGGCGACTCGGTGAGGTCGCCCTCCTGCACCTTGTTGGCGGGCGGCAGGTACTCCATGGCCTGGACGACGCCGCCGAGTTCGCGTCCGGGGACGGGCAGGTCGCGCCAGGCGGTGGCGCCGCCGGCGAGGACGACCGCGTCGTGCCCGGCGCGCAGCTCGTCGGCGGTGAGGTCGACGCCGATGTTGACGGAGGTGCGGAACTCGGTGCCCTCGGCCCGCATCTGGGCGATGCGGCGGTCGACGTGCCGCTTCTCCATCTTGAACTCGGGGATGCCGTAGCGGAGCAGGCCGCCGATGCGGTCGGCGCGCTCGTAGACGGTGACGTCGTGCCCGGCGCGGGTGAGCTGCTGGGCGGCGGCGAGGCCGGCCGGGCCGGAGCCGACGACCGCGACCTTCCGGCCGGTCTTGACGGCGGGCGGCTGCGGGCGCACCCAGCCCTCGGCGAACGCGCGGTCGATGATCTCGACCTCGACCCGCTTGATGGTGACCGGGTCCTGGTTGATGCCGAGGACGCAGGCGCTCTCGCACGGGGCGGGGCAGAGCCTCCCGGTGAACTCCGGGAAGTTGTTGGTGGCGTGGAGCCGCTCGATCGCCTCCTGCCAGTCCTTGCGGTAGACGAGGTCGTTCCACTCGGGGATGAGGTTGCCGAGCGGGCAGCCCTGATGGCAGAACGGGATGCCGCAGTCCATGCAGCGGCTCGCCTGCTTCTCCAGGCGGTCCTTGCCGAAGTCCTCGTAGACCTCGGACCAGCTCTTGATGCGGACGTCGACCGGGCGGCGCTTCGGGAGCTCCCGCGAAACGGTCAGGAAACCCTTCGGGTCGGCCATGTGGGAATCCCCCTCTCTCAGGCCTGGGCGGCGGCCATGACGGCCTCGTCGACGTCGCGTCCCTGCGCCTCGGCCTCGGCCATGGCGGTCAGGACGCGGCGGTAGTCGCGCGGCATGATCTTGGTGAAGCGGGACGCGGTGGCGTCCCAGTCGTCCAGCAGGCGCCGGGCGAGCCGGGAGCCGGTCTCGGTGAGGTGCCGCTCGACGAGCCCGCGGACGAACGCGACGTCCTCGGCGTCCAGGGTCTCGAGGTCGACCATCTCGCCGTTCACCCGCTCGGGTACCAGGTCGAGCACGTAGGCGATGCCGCCGGACATGCCTGCCGCGAGGTTGCGTCCGGTACGGCCGATGATGACGGCGCGGCCGCCGGTCATGTACTCGCAGGCGTGGTCGCCGACGCCCTCGACGACGGCGGTGGCGCCGGAGTTTCGGACGCAGAACCGTTCGCCGACGACGCCGGCGGCGAACAGCTCGCCGGACGTCGCGCCGTACAGGATGACGTTGCCGCCGATGATCTGCTCCGCGGCGGCGAACCCGGCGTCCTCCGGGGGCCGCAGGCTGATCCGTCCGCCGGACAGGCCCTTGCCGACGTAGTCGTTGGCGTCGCCGACGAGCCGGAGGGTGACGCCGCGCGGCACGAACGCGCCGAACGAGTTGCCCGCCGAGCCGGTGAAGGTGACGTCGATGGTGTCGTCGGGGAGGCCGTCACCGCCCCATTTGCGGGTGAGCTCGTGGCCGAGCATGGTGCCGACGGTGCGGTTGACGTTGCGGATCGGCAGGTCGAGGGTGACCTTGTCGCCGTAGGCGAGGGCTCCCTCGGCGAGCTGGATCAGCGTGTTGTCGAGCGCCTTCTCGAGCCCGTGGTCCTGCGTGCCGACGCAGTGCAGCGCGTCCCCGTAGGGGGTGTCGGGCGCGTGCAGGATCGGGGCCAGGTCGAGGCCGGACGCCTTCCAGTGCTCGACGGCGTCGCGGGTGTCGAGCATGTCGACGTGCCCGATGGCCTCGTCCAGCGAGCGGAAGCCGAGCGCGGCGAGGTACTCGCGGACCTCTTCGGCGATGAACTCGAAGAAGTTCACGACGAACTCGGGCTTGCCGGAGAACCGTTCCCGCAGCACGGGGTTCTGGGTGGCGACGCCGACGGGGCAGGTGTCGAGGTGGCAGACCCGCATCATGATGCAGCCGGACACGACGAGCGGCGCGGTCGCGAAGCCGTACTCCTCGGCGCCGAGGAGCGCGGCGACGACGACGTCGCGGCCGGTCTTCATCTGCCCGTCGGTCTGCACGACGATGCGGTCGCGCAGCCCGTTGAGCAGCAGCGTCTGCTGGGTCTCGGCGAGGCCCAGCTCCCAGGGCGTCCCGGCGTGCTTGAGGGACGTCAGCGGGGACGCGCCGGTGCCGCCGTCGTGCCCGGAGATCAGGACGACGTCGGCGTGCGCCTTCGACACCCCGGCCGCGACCGTGCCGACGCCCATCTCGGCGACGAGCTTGACGTGCACGCGCGCGGACGGGTTGGCGTTCTTCAGGTCGTGGATGAGCTGGGCGAGGTCCTCGATCGAGTAGATGTCGTGGTGCGGCGGCGGCGAGATGAGGCCGACGCCGGGCGTGGAGTGCCGGGTCTTGGCGATCCACGGGTACACCTTGTGGCCGGGCAGCTGCCCGCCCTCGCCGGGCTTGGCGCCCTGCGCCATCTTGATCTGGATGTCGTCGGCATTGGTGAGGTACTCGGAGGTGACGCCGAACCGGCCGGACGCGACCTGCTTGATGGCGCTGCGCCGCAGGTCGCCGTTCTCGTCCGGGGTGAAGCGGTTCGGGTCCTCGCCGCCCTCGCCGGTGTTGGACTTGCCGCCGAGGCGGTTCATCGCGATCGCGAGGGTCTCGTGGGCCTCGGCGGAGATGGAGCCGTAGGACATCGCGCCGGTGGAGAACCGCTTGACGATCTCCGACGCGGGCTCGACCTCCTCGATCGGCACCGGCGGGCGGGCGCCCTCCTTGAGCTGGAACAGGCCGCGCAGCGTCATCAGCTTCTCGGCCTGCGAGTCGACCTTGGAGGTGTACTCCTTGAAGATCTCGTAGCGGCGGGTGCGGGTGGCGTGCTGCAGCTTGAACACCGTGTCCGGGCTGAACAGGTGCGGCTCGCCCTCGCGGCGCCACTGGTACTCGCCGCCGACCTCCAGGGTGCGGTGCGCGAGGTCGTTGCCGCCGGCCGGGTGGGCGCGGCGGTGCCGCTCGGCGACCTCGCGGGCCAGCACGTCGAAGCCGACGCCGCCGAGCCGGGAGATGGTGCCGGTGAAGCAGCGGTCGACGACCTCGGCGCCGAGCCCGACCGCCTCGAAGATCTGCGCGCCGGTGTAGGACGCGACCGTGGACACGCCCATCTTCGACATGACCTTCAGGACGCCCTTGCCGTACGCCTTGACGAGGTTGCGGACGGCCTTGCTCTCGTCGAGCCCGTCGCTCTCGATGACGCCGGAGCGGACGAGGTCCTCGACGGTCTCGATCGCGAGGTAGGGGTTGATCGCGGACGCGCCGTAGCCGACGAGCAGCGCCATGTGGTGGCACTCGCGGGCCTCACCGGTCTCGATCACCAGGCCGACCCGCGTCCGGGTCTTCTCCCGGATCAGGTGGTGGTGGACCGAGCCGGTGAGCAGCAGCGCGGGGATCGCGGCGCGGGCGGAGTCGGCGCCGCGGTCGGACAGCACGATCATCCGCGCGCCGGCGGCGATGGCGCGGGACACCTCGCCGTTGATCTCCTCCAGGCGCGTCTGCAGGGCCTCTCCCCCGCCGGCGACCTCGTAGAGACCGTGGACGACGTGGGCCTGCAGGTGCGGCAGGGACCCCTCGTCGTCGATGTGGATGATCTTGGAGAGTTCGTCGTTGTCCAGGATCGGGGTGGGCAGCACCAGCCGGCGGCACGAGTCCGGGCCGGGCTCGAGCAGGTTGCCCTCGGGGCCGAGGGTGGACTGCAGGGAGGTGACGAGCTCCTCCCGGATGGCGTCCAGCGGCGGGTTGGTGACCTGCGCGAACTGCTGCTTGAAGTAGTCGAACAGCAGGCGCGGCCGCTCCGAGAGCACCGCGATGGGGGTGTCGGTGCCCATCGAGCCGATCGGCTCCGCGCCCGTCTTCGCCATCGGGCTGAGGATGATCCGCTGCTCTTCGAGGGTGTAGCCGAAGGTCTGCTGCCGCTTGACGAGCGTGTCGTGCGTCGGGATCTCCCGCGCGCGGTGCGGGAGCTCCTCGAACCGGACGAGCCCCTCGTGCAGCCACTGCGCGTAGGGGTGCTCGGCGGCCAGTTCCGCCTTGACCTCGTCGTCCTCGACGATCCGCCCGGCGGCGGTGTCCACCAGGAAGATCTTGCCGGGCTGCAGGCGGCCCTTGCGGACGACCTTGCTCGCGGGGATGTCGAGGACGCCGGCCTCGCTGGCGAGGACGACGAGCCCGTCGTCGGTCACCCAGTAGCGGCCGGGGCGCAGGCCGTTGCGGTCCAGGACGGCGCCGACGACGGTGCCGTCGGTGAAGCTGACGCTCGCGGGGCCGTCCCAGGCCTCCATGAGCGTGGAGTGGAACTCGTAGAAGGCCCGGCGGTCCGGGTCCATCTCGGTGTGGTTCTCCCACGCCTCCGGGATCATCATCAGGACGGCGTGCGGCAGCGACCGGCCGCCGAGGTGCAGCAGCTCCAGGCACTCGTCGAACGACGCGGTGTCGGACGCCTCGATGTCGATCACCGGGTAGATGCGGGACAGGTCGCCGGGGAGCAGGTCGGACTTCAGCAGCGCCTCGCGGGCCCGCATCCAGTTCCGGTTCCCCTTGACCGTGTTGATCTCGCCGTTGTGGGCGATGAACCGGAACGGGTGCGCCAGCTCCCACGCCGGGAACGTGTTGGTGGAGAACCGCGAGTGCACGAGCGCGATCGCGCTGGTGAACCGGCGGTCCGACAGGTCGGGGAAGAACGGCTCCAGCTGCGGGGTCGTCAGCATCCCCTTGTAGACGATCGTCCGGCTCGACAGGCTCGGGAAGTAGACGGCGACGTCCTGCTCGGCACGCTCGCGCATGCAGAACACGACGCGGTCCAGCTCCAGCCCCGTCTTCCCCGCGTGCGGGCCGCCCTCGGCGGCCTGCAGGAACAGCTGCGCGAAGTGCGGCATCGCGCGGCGGGCGGCGGGCCCGGCGAACTCGGGGACGGTCGGCAGCTCGCGCCAGCCGAGGACGGTCAGGCCCTCCTCGACGCACAGCGTCTCCACGTGGGCGATCACGGCGGCGCGCTCGTCCGCGTCGACCGGCAGGAACGCGATGCCGGCGGCGTAGGCGCCCGGCTCGGGCAGCGCGAAGCCGGCCGTCTCGCGGAAGAAGGCGTCCGGGATCTGCAGCATGATGCCGACGCCGTCGCCGTCGTCCGGCTCCGCGCCCACGGCGCCGCGGTGGTCGAGGTTCTTCAGGACGGTCAGGGCGTTCTGAACGATGTCGTGGCTTCCGCGGCCGTGCAGATCCGCCACCATTCCGACACCACAGGCGTCGTGCTCGTTGGCGGGATCGTAGAGACCCTGGTGGCGGGGGCGGCCCGGTGTGAGGGCAGCAGTAGCCATCAACCCTCCCGTCGTCGTCGTGTCACTGCTTCTAAGGTCAGTGCAAGCCGGGACGACGTTGGCCCTGCTGCGGTGAGATGACATTACATCACTGCCGGGATCATGCCCGACTGTGGCGGATCGCGAAACTTCTCAGCCCGGATCGGCACATGTCATTTCAAGTGGTTTAGACCAGGTTACCGGCTACGACCGGGCACGACGCTCCGTGCGGGCTGGTGAGGATCATCACCGGTCCGCCATGTTTAGCCCGTAACTTATCGGTCATACGGCGCCGAATCCCTCGACATCGGTGCCGCCGACGTCACTGTACGTTGTCGTCGGGCCGTCCGGCCAAACTAACGTCCCGGACATCGCGCGACATTCCGGGCGCCGGGTCGTGCCGGAGGGTCACTCGGCCGCGCGGGCCGCGCGGGCCAGGACCGCCGGGGCCTTCCCGCCCTCGATCAGCATCGACAGCAGCGCCTCGTCCGACGCGTCGCCCGTCCCGTCCAGGCGCGCCGACCACGACACCACGGCGAAGTGGCCCTGCGCCAGGCCCCGCGCCATGCTGAAGCCGGTGCCGAACTCCGCCCGCGCCGCCTCGGCCGGAAGCGGCCGGACGAACCCGCCGCCGCGCACCTCGCCGAGCGTCGCGACGAACCGGTCGGCGTCGGCCGCGGACGCCAGGTTGAACACCGCGACCGCCATCCCGTAGCCGCCGTCGGCGTCGGCGTACAGTCCGCGGACGGCCTGGCTGCAGCCGCCGCGGCGCAGGTCGGCGGCCACGCTCGCGCCCCACACGGCGGCCGCGCAGTCGCCGTCCAGCTTCTTCGCCGCCAGTTCCAGTTCGAGGTCGGTCTCCGGGACCTGCAGGGTCTGCGCGCCCTTCGGGAACGCCTCCTCGATCGTCAGCGGCTCCGCGTCGGCCTCGCGGGCCCCGATCCCCGCGTACGCCTCCGACGAGGGCGAGTTCGAGTACGAGGTCGGCGACGGCCCCGTCTCGGCCGCGGTGCCCACCGGCGGGAGCGCCGCACCCCGGGCGTCGGTGCCGTCCGCCCCGCCGGTCATCGCCAGCGCGCCGAATCCGAGGAGGACGACCGCGGCCAGCGCGCCGGCCGCGGCGAAGTACGCCTTCGGTCCGAGCGCGGCGAGGTTGCGCGGTACCGGAGGACCGCCGCGCGGCGAACGGCCTCCCGGCCCCGCCCCGTCGGAGTCGCGGGGTGCGTGGAACCCCGCGACCGGTGCGCTCGCGGGACGGCGTCCTTTCCCGGCCTTCGCGCCCTTGCGGGCCTTCGCGCCCTTGGGGCCCTTCGCGTTCCTCGCGGCGCCCTTGCCCTTTCCGGCTTTGCCCTTTCCGCCCCTGCGGGCGCCGGGCGGGGCGGGCGGCTGTTCCGGGTACGGGGCGTCCTGGTAGGCATGGTCGTCGGCGTAGCCGGGGTTCCCGTACCGGGGCTCCACGTAGCCCGGATCCGCGTACCGGGGGTCGCCGTACCCGCGGTCGCCGTACCCGCGGTCGGTGAAGCCGGGGTCCGCGGACGGAACCTGGCGGGGTGCGGGGCCGGGACGGCCGCCGCGGCCCGCTCCGCCCGCCGGGCGCGGCCGCCGGGGCGCCGCGCCCGTCCGTCCGGACGTGCGGCGCGGGGCCGGCTGGCGCGGGGCGGGGCGGTTCACCGGGGCGCGGCGTGGGCCGCCGGGACGGCGGCCGGGCTCATCGAACTCCACGATCGCGCAGACTACTGCCCGCGCGCCGGAGACACGCGCGTCCCGGCCCGCATCACTGCGCCGCCTCGTCGGCCAGGCCCAGCCGGGCCCACAGGAAGTCGGCGGGCTTCTCCACGGCGAGGCTCGCGTCGATCAGCTCGTTCAGGGTGGCCCCCTGACCGCCGCCCGCCTCCTGGACCCACGTGACCACGGCGTAGTGCCCGTAGTTGCGCGCGTAGGCGGCGCTGAACCCCGCGCCGAAGGCCGGAGCGCCATCGGGGTTCAGCGGGACGATCCAACCGGCGTTCGCACCGGGTTCGAGGCTCCGCATGATCTGGTCGGCGCCCGCCTTGTCCTTCATGTTGATCACGATGAACTGGCCGACGACCTTCTTGTCGGCGCTGACGTAGGCGGCCCGGCCGATCTGCGTGCAGCCGTGCGCGGCCAGGTCCTGCTGGAGCCTGTCGCCCCACGTGGCGCTCTTGCAGTCGGTCAACTGGGCACCGGCCTGCGTGAAGGTGTACCGGCCGCTCTGGATGGTCTTGGCGTCCCCGCCGAACGCCTCGGCCTCGGTGATCGCCCGCTGGTCCGTCCGCCGGTCGGCGATCTGCGCGAACCCGCCGCCGTTGTAGTCCGGCGTGTAGGCGGTCGGCACGACCTTCGCGACGGCCGGCGCCTTCTCCTCGCCGCCGCCCGTCACCAGGACGACCGCGACGACCGCGACGACCACCAGGACGAGCGCGGCGGCCGCGCCGAACAGGAGCTTGGGGGAGGGTCCCTTCGAGCCGGGCTTGGCGTTCTTCTCGGGCGGGCGGTCCCGTCCGCCCGTGGGCGCCGTCCCGGGGGAACCAGTGTCACGTGCCTCGATCACGCCCGGGAGCTTAGCGGTCGGAGCGCACCTCGCGGGCCGGAAAGGAGGTTTTGTCCGTCGCGATGGCTCAAGGTCACGTTTCGGTTCCGGCGCACGAGCCCGTCAAACGCCGTTGGTCCCGATCAGCGCGCCGACGACGTAGGTGATCGCCGCGGCCGCGGCGCCGAAGGCGAGCTGCCGCAGGCCGCCGAACCACCAGGCGCGCGTGGTCACCCGCGACACCAGCGCCCCGGCGGCGAACAGCCCGAGCGCGGCGACCGCCGCGGCGGGCCACAGCGACGTCGCGCCCAGCAGGTACGGCAGGACGGGCAGCAGCGCGCCCACCGCGAACGACAGGAAGGACGAGACGGCCGCCAGCAGCGGGGAGGGCAGTTCCCCCGGCGCCACCCCGATCTCCTCCTTGGCGTGCGTCTGCAGCGCCTCGTCGGGGTCGCGCGACAGCTGCCGGGCGACCTCCGCGGCCGTCTCGGGGTCCACGCCGCGCGACTCGAAGACCTCCGCCAGCTCCCGCTGCTCGGAGGCCGGGTGCCGTGCCAGCTCCAGCCGTTCCACCTCGATCTCGGCCTCGGCCAGCTCCGACTGGGACGCCACGGAGATGTACTCCCCCGCCGCCATCGAGAACGCCCCGGCGGCGAGCCCCGCCAGGCCCGCCAGCAGCACCACCTTCTGGCTTTCCGACCCGCCCGCGACACCCGCGATCAGCGCGAAGTTGGACACCAGCCCGTCCATGGCGCCGAACACGGCGGGCCGCAGCCAGCCGCCGGTGACGTCGCGGTGCCGATGGTGGTGCTCCGCCGTCACCGCCCGGCCACCGCCTACTTCCCGTCCCGGACGGGACGGGCGTCCTCGGGCTCACCGTCCGGGATCTCGTCCCCGGTCTCCCCGGCCGTGCCGTCCGCGGGCGCCGTGTCCTCGGGCTGCGCGGCCTCGCCGTCCGCGGGCCCGTCGGTCTCGGGCGTCTCGTCCACGGGTTCGTCGTCCTCGGGGGCCCTGTCCTGCGGGCCGCCGTCCTCGGGCTCGCCGTCCTCGGGCTTCGCGTCCGCGGGCGCGCCCTTGTCCGGCCCGGCTTCCCCGGCCTTCTCCGGCTTCTCGCCCGTACCGGGTTCCTTCGCGTCCGCGCGCTTCTCCGGGTCGCCGGCCGGGGCGTCCCCGTCGGGCCCGGCGCCGACGTTCTCCGGGCCGGTGCGGTCGCGGGCCCAGTACATGTAGCCGACCGCGGCGAGGAACACGACGATCGACGTCCAGCCGTTCAGCCGCATGCCGAGGATCTCGTGGGCGTCGTCGATGCGCAGCGACTCGATCCAGAACCGGCCGACCGTGTACGCGGCGACGTACAGCGCGAACGCGCGGCCGTGGGTGAGCTTGAAGCGGCGCCCGGCCCAGATGACGAGGATCGCCACGCCCAGACACCACAGCGACTCGTACAGGAACGTCGGGTGGTAGGTGGCGATGTCGGCGTACTTGGGGTCGAGCGTGACGCCGTCGGCGAGGCGGGGCCGGTTGTCCCGGTCGATCTCCAGCGCCCAGAAGGTGTCGAGCGGCCGCCCGTACAGCTCCTGGTTCCAGTAGTTGCCCCAGCGGCCGATCGCCTGGGCCAGCGCGATCCCGGGCGCGACGGCGTCGGCCATGGCGAGGGGGGACACGCCGCGCGTCCGGCAGCCGATGGCGGCACCGACCGCGCCGAGCGCGACCGCGCCCCAGATGCCGAGCCCGCCCTCCCAGATCTCCAGCGCCCGCAGCGGGTCGCCGTCCGCGCCGAAGTACCGCTGGTAGTCGGTGATCACATGGTAGATCCGGCCGCCGACCAGGCCGAACGGCACGGCCCACACCGCCACGTCGATGACCGTGCCGGGCTGGCCGCCCTTGGCGGCCCAGCGCCGCTCGCCCAGCCATACGGCGATGACGATGCCGATGATGATCATGATGGCGTAGGCGCGGATCGGGACGGGCCCGAGGTGCCAGACGCCCTGCGAGGGACTCGGGATGTAGGCGAGCGGCTGCATGGGCGTTGACGTTACCGCCTCCGGCGCGCGCACGTGCCCCGCTATGCCCGCATCGCGGCGGTGCCGGTCCCGGCGCCGTCCCGTCCGGCGCCGGACGCGTTGCCCGACATGCCGCCGGACGCGCTGCCGGTCGGCGTCGGGGTGGTCCCCTGGGCTCCGGCGACCGCGTCGCGCAGGCCTTCGGGGGTGAGCGCGTCACCGGTGAGCTTGCGGCCGTTCAGCGCCAGGTACGGCGTGGAGTCGACCCCGGCCCGGCCCGCGGCGGTGGTCGCGTCCTCGACCTGCTCGATCTTCTGCATCCCGCGCACGCACGTCTCGAACTGCGGCCCGGTGATCCCGACCTCGCCCGCCCACGTGACGAGTTCGTCCGGCGTGAAGCCCTCGTCGCCTTCCGGCGGCTGGTGGGTGAACAGCTTGTCGTGGTAGGCGACCCACTTGCCGGCGGGCGCGCAGGCCGCGGCGTTCGCGGCGCGGCGCGAGTTGCCCATGAGCGGATCCTGCTGGAACAGCTGGAACGGCCGGTAGACGACCTTCACCCGGCCCTCGGCGGCCAGATCCTTGATCGTCGCGCCGAGACGCGCCTCCATGGCGCGGCAGGCGGGACACTGGAAGTCCTCGTAGATCTCCAGGACGGGCGCGTTCACGCCCTGCTTCGCCATCGCGACCGACCCGTCCCGCTGGTGGGTCGCCGGGGCGAGCGTGCCGTCGTACTCGGCGATCGGGTCCGGGCCGTCCTGGCGGCCCGTCACCATGACGACGACGGCGACCACGACGGCCGCCGCCGCGACGCCGCCGAGCACCGTCAGGAGCAGCCGCCGCCGTTTCGTGCGGGCGGCGTCCCGTGCACGTTCGTCCGCGAGCCGCCGCCGCGCGGAACGCTCATTGTCGGCCATGCTTCGATCCCCCGATCGGCCTGACTGTCGCAGCACATCCGAGCGTACCGACGGGAGACCTCCCTCACACGCTGCGACGCGCGCCGCACTCCCCGTGTCGGCGGGGCGTGCGGCGCGCGTCGGCGTGCGAACGGGACGGGACGGTCAGCCCTCGGAGCCCTCGCCGGACTCGGACGGCGACGCGGACGGCGACCCCGACGGGGATCCGGAGGGCGACGCGCTCGGGGACGCGGCGGGGGCCGCCGCGGCGGCGTCGACGGTGGCGCGGAGCGTGGCGGGGTTCATCGCGACGCCGTTGTCGATCGGCCGGCCGTCCAGGAACAGCGCGGGGGTGCCCTCGACGCCGCGCTGCTGGAGCGCGTAGTTCGTCATCTGCTGCACCTTGGACTCCTGCTCCATGTCGCGCACGCACGACTCCCAGCCGGCGTCGGTGATGCCGATGTCCTTACCCCACTTGACGAGGTCGTCGGGTGCGAAGCCCTCGCTGCCCTCGCGCGGCTGGAACTCGAACAGCGCGTCGTGGTAGGAGACCCACTTGTCGGCGGGCGCGCACAGCGCCGCGTTCGCCGACCGCAGCGAGTTGATCTTGATCGGGTCCTGCTGCTGGCCGAACAGGTGGAACGGCCGGAAGACGACCTTGACCTTGCCCTCGTAGGCCAGCTGCTTGATCGTCTTGCCGCTGGACTCTTCGAGGTCCTTGCAGATGGGGCACTGGAAGTCCTCGAAGACTTCCAGGACCGGCTTCTCCACGCCCTGCTTCGCCATGACGATCGATCCGTCGTCCTGGCGGCTCACCGGAGCGAGCTGGCCGTCATAGGCGACGGCGGTGTTGTTCTTGTTCCGCTGCTCGATGATCAGGACGGTGCCGACGACCACGACGGCCACCGCGACCACCGAGCCGATGACGATGGCGAGCAGCCGCCGCTGCTTCGCCCGCGCGGCCTGCCGCTTGCGCTCGGCGGCCAGGCGCTCCCGCGCGGACCGCTCCCGTGCGGCCTTGCTCATGGACACTCCTATGCGTGGGGGGCCGCGCCGGATGGGGCGGCGCGGTCCCGGCGGTTCGGTCGTCCCCGCCGGTCTCTTCGGTCGGTCGTCCCGCTAGTCGACCTGGCCGATCCGCCGGAATTCGTCGATCAGAACGAGGATGAAAAGCAGGGTAGCGATGACGTGCACCCCGGTGCACCACAGGCAGATCTTATGCAGCAGCGCGAGTTCCACGGTCACGAGATAGACGACGAACAGCACGCCGACCGAGGTGCTCGCGATCCGTCCCCACCGCAGCGGCGGCCACTGCGAGCGCAGCGCCCACGGGGTGATCAGCACCGCGAAGCCCACGAAGAAGGCGAGGCCGAGGAACGGCATCGGGATGCCGAGCAGGGTCGCGTACTCGCTGGTCGTGACCGAGTGGCAGTCGACGGTCTGCGACGTCGAGCACACGAGCGCCGCGTCGTCGTAGTGCGTCACCGTGAGGTAACCGGAGATCCCGAGCCCGGCCACCGTCAGCAGCCAGGCCGCGGCCAGGAACCACATCGGCCGCGCCGGCGCCTTCGCCGCCGCGCCGCCGCGCTCCTCCGCCGTCATCTCTTGCGTCATCGTGATCCTCCGGGACCGCCTCCGCTGGCGAACACACCTTACGGGAGTGCGGCGGTCCCACAAGCATCAACCGATCCCGGCCGCCCGTTGGTTCCCGGAAGGATGTGAAACGTCCCCGGGATCCGCCGTGCGGTCGGTTCCCGGGGACGTCCTCGGTGCGGTCGGGCCCGTGCGGTCCGGCCCGTGCGGTCGGGCCCGTGCGTCAGGCCTCGCCGCGGACGCCCGCGGCGAGCTCCTCGGTGAGGCTGCGCAGGCTCGCGAGCCCGGCCGCGGGGTCGGGCGCGTCGAGGAGCCGGCGGACGAACGCCGAGCCGACGATGACGCCGTCGGCGAACCCGGCGACCTCGGCCGCCTGGGCGCCGTTGCCGACGCCGAGGCCGAGGCCGACGGGCAGGTCCGTGCCGCCCTTGTCGATGATCGCGCGGGTGCGCTCGACGAGCCGCGGGGCGCCGGTGTCGACGGCGCCGCGGGCGCCGGTCACGCCCATCAGCGACGCGGCGTACACGAACCCGCGGGACAGGCTGGTGATCGTCTCGATGCGCTCGTCGGTGGAGCTGAGCGCCACCAGGAACACCCGGTCGAGGCCGTGCGCGTCGGACGCGGCGAGCCAGTCGCCGCCCTCCTCCGGGGTGAGGTCCGGGGTGATGAGCCCGGCCCCGCCCGCGGACGCGAGGTCGCGGGCGAACGCGTCCGCGCCGTAGTGGTCGACGGGGTTCCAGTAGGTCATGACGAGCGCCGGGACGCCCGTGGCGGCGACGGCCTCGACCGTGCGGAACACGTCGGCGACGCGGACGCCCCCGACGAGGGCCCGGTGCACGGCGTCCTGGATGGTGGGGCCGTCCATCATCGGGTCGGTGTAGGGCAGCCCGATCTCGATGACGTCGCAGCCCGCGTCGACCATCGTGCGCACGGCGTCGATGGCGCCGTCGCGGGTGGGGAACCCGGCGGGCAGGTAGCCGACGAGCGCGGCGCGCCCCTCGGCCCTGGCCTTGTCGTAGGCGGTCTTGGCGGTCACCGGCCCTCCCCTTCGGGCATCAGGCCGAAGTGGGTGGCGGCCGTGTGCATGTCCTTGTCGCCGCGGCCCGACAGGCAGACGACGATCGTGGCGTCCGGGCCGAGCTCCGCGCCGACCTTGAGGGCGCCGGCGAGCGCGTGCGCGGACTCGATGGCGGGGATGATCCCCTCGGTGCGGCACAGCAGCGCGAACGCGTCCATCGCCTCGGCGTCGGTGATCTCGCGGTACTCGGCGCGGCCGGAGTGGTGCAGCCAGGCGTGCTCGGGGCCGACACCGGGGTAGTCGAGCCCGGCGGAGATCGAGTGGGTCTCCTGGGTCTGCCCGTCCTCGTCCTGCAGCAGGTAGGTGCGCATGCCGTGGATGACGCCGAGGGAGCCGCCGGTCAGCGTCGCCGCGTGCCGGCCGGTGGCGACGCCGTCGCCGCCCGCCTCGAACCCGTACAGCCGGACGGACTCGTCCGGGACGAACGCGTGGAACGCGCCGATCGCGTTGGACCCGCCGCCGACGCACGCGACGACGGCGTCCGGGAGCGCGCCGGTCAGCTCGAGGCACTGCCGCCGGGCCTCCGCGCCGATGACCCGGTGGAACTCGCGGACCATCATCGGGAACGGGTGCGGGCCCATGGTGGAGCCGATGCAGTAGTGGGTGTGGTCGACGCTGGCGACCCAGTCGCGGAACGCCTCGTTGACGGCGTCCTTGAGGGTGCGGCTGCCGGTGCGGACGGGGACGACCTCGGCGCCGAGCATCCGCATCCGCGCGACGTTCAGGGCCTGCCGCTCGGTGTCGACCTCGCCCATGTAGACGGTGCAGTCAAGGCCGAGGAGGGCCGCGGCGGTGGCGGTGGCGACGCCGTGCTGGCCGGCGCCGGTCTCGGCGATGACCCGGGTCTTGCCCATCCGGCGGGTGAGCAGCGCCTGCCCCAGCACATTGTTGATCTTGTGCGAGCCGGTGTGGTTGAGGTCCTCGCGCTTGAGCAGCACCCGGGCGCCGCCCGCGTGCGCGGAGAACCGCTTCGCCTCGGTCAGCAGGCTGGGGCGGCCCGCGTAGTCCGCGAGGAGCCCGTCGAGTTCGCCGGTGAACGCGGGGTCGTGCCGGGCGGTCTCGAACTCGCGGGTGAGCTCGTCCAGCGCCGCCATCAGCGCCTCGGGGGCGAACCGCCCGCCGAAGGGCCCGAAGTGGCCCGACGCGTCGGGCAGGGCGTCGGGCACGGCGGCGCCCGCGGTATCGGTGGTCATGAGAGAAACGTGTCCTGTCGTGGCGTGTGGGATGTGTCCGGTCAGCGAGGAATGGACCGGCCCCGCCATCGCTCGTGCAGCGGTTCGACCTGCATGGCCGTACCCTACCGGTCCGCCGTCAGCCGCTCTGCCGGAGCGCGGGATGCGCGCCGGCGGCGACGAGGTCGGCGACGGCCGCGCGCGGGTCGCGGCCGATCACCAGGCTCTCCCCCACCAGCACGGCGTCGGCGCCGGAGGAGGCGTAGGACAGCAGGTCGTGCGGGCCGCGCACGCCCGACTCCGCGATCTTGACGGCCTCCTTGGGCAGCAGCGGCGCCACCCGGGCGAACACCCCGCGGTCGACCTGCAGGGTCCGCAGGTCGCGGGCGTTGACGCCGATGACCTTGGCGCCCGCCGCCGCCGCGCGCTCCGCCTCCTCCTCGGTGTGGACCTCGACGAGCGGGACGAGCCCGATCGACTCGGCGCGCTCGATCAGCGACACCAGCGCGTCCTGCTCGAGGGCGGCGACGATCAGCAGCGCCATGTCGGCGCCGTGCGCGCGGGCCTCCCACAGCTGGTAGGAGGTGACGATGAAGTCCTTGCGCAGGACGCACACGTCGACGCTGGCGCGGACATCGGCGAGGTCGGCGAGGCTGCCGCCGAACCGGCGCCGCTCGGTCAGCACGCTGATGACCTTGGCGCCGCCGGCCGCGTAGTCGCGGGCCAGCGCGGCGGGGTCGGCGATGGCGGCGAGCGCGCCCTTGGACGGGCTGCTGCGCTTGACCTCGGCGATCACCGAGACGCCGGGGCCGCGCAGCGCGGCCAGCGCGTCCCGGGCCGCCGGGGCGGTCGCCGCCTTCTCCTTGAGGGCGTCGAGCGGAACCTCGCGCTGCCTGTCGGCGAGATCGGCCCGGACGCCTTCGATGATCTCGTCCAAAACACTCAAGGTGACAGGCCCCCTATTTCAGGTCGATCCGTGCACCGATCGTAGCCGCCCCGCCGGACGCTCTTCGCAGCAGGGCGGTCAGGATCCGGTCAGGGCGCGAGAGCCTGCGCGAACGGCAGGTTCCGCAGCACCCAGTAGACGACGATCACGCCCAGGAGCGCGAAGACGGGCACGGACCGGAACAGCGCGGATCGCATGGGCCGCCCGCGCGCGCTGAGCACGACCCACCGCCCGTACAGGTAGCCGAAGACGGGCAGCAGCACGAACAGCAGCGGGTTGAGGCCGAAGGCGACGCCCACGTCGCCGTGCGTCAGGGCGTGCACCATCCGGGTCATGCCGCAGCCCGGGCAGTACAGCCCGGTCAGCGTCAGGAAGGGGCAGGACGGGTAGTGGCCCGCCTCGTTCGGGTCCACGAACGCGACGAGCGTCGCGGCGGCGGCCGCGCCGCCGAGCACGGCGGCGGGCGGCAGCAGGGCCCGGGCCCGGCGCCCGGGCGGTGCCGGCGGGTGCGCGTGCGCGGTCGTGTGCCCGGTCATGCGCCCAGCGTAGATCAGGCGGCGTCCCGATGACGGGACCGGCCGCCGGGACCGGTGGCGGCGGGATCAGGCGTCGAGCACGTAGCCGACGCCGCGAACGGTGCGGATCGGGCCGTCGTGGCGGGCGCCCACGCCGAGCTTGGCGCGGAGCTGGGCGATGTGGACGTCCACGGTGCGGCTCCCGGCGCCCGCGCCGGGCCCCCAGGCGGCGTCCAGGAGCTGCTCGCGGGTGAAGACGCGGCCGGGATTGGCCATCAGGAACTCGAGCAGGTCGGACTCGGTGCCGGTCAGGGTGACGCGCCGTTCCCCGACGGCGGCGGTGCGGCGGCGCGGGTCGAGGGCGAGCGGGCCGGCGCGCAGCGGTCCGGGCGCCGTGCCCGGCCGGGTCCCCGCGCCCCGCAGGGCGTCGGTGACGGCCGCGACGAGGACGCGCGGCGCGAAGGGCCGCGCGACGCGGCGCGGGCCGGTCGCGGCGCCGCGGGGGCCGTCCTGGGGGCCGCCGGTGACGACGACGGGCGCGGGTTCCGCGGCGTCGGCGGTGCGGCGGTACAGGTCGGCGGGCCGTGCGGACGCGGAGAGGTCGAGGACGACGGCGGCGGGCCGGGCCCGCGCGGCGGCGGCGGGCGCGCGGCCGGGGTCGGGTTCGATCCGCACCCGCAGGCCCTCGCGGGCGAGGTAGCGGCGCTGCAGTTCGGCGACGGCGGCGTCGTGCTCGGCCACCAGGACCAGCCGTCCGCCGCCCGCGCTCACGACCCGCCGTTCCCGGGGACCGCGCCCTCGCCGTCCCGGACGTCCCCCTCGGCCCGCACCGCCGCCCCGGGCTCCGCGGGCTCGCCGGGCTCGTCGGGCTCGTCGGCGTCCGTCGGGTCCTCGCCCCGGTCCAGGGACTTCCACATGGCGGACGGGTCGTCGGCCGCCGGGGCGCGGCGCGGCCCGGACGCACCGGGCGCGCGGGTGCCGGTGCGCTCGTAGCGAGCGGACATGCCGGGCCACCGGGAACCGCGCAGCAGCGTGATCAGCCCGGCGGCGACGAGCAGGACGCCGCCCGCGACCGACACCGTCCACCACGCGTTGACGTGCACGGACGGGTCGGCGGCGAGCTTCAGCAGGGCGCTGTCGTCACCGGCCTCCGCGGCGACGTGGGAGCCGCGCGCGGCCGTCGCCGCCGCGTAGCCGATGCCGACGCCGAACAGCGCGATGAGCGCGCCGACGGCGGCGCGGACGCGGCCGCGGGTGGCGAACAGGGCGGCGAGGCCGGCGAGCCCCGCCCAGCCGAGCGCTCCGGGGGCGCCGGTGAGGTCGCCCCCGGTCAGCTCACGGCTGAAGGGGGTGATCGCCCCTTCGGCCGTGACGGTGGCCCAGGTGCGCCCGGCCGCGAGCAGGACGAGCCCGGCGCCCGCGGCGCACAGCAGGGCGGCCAGCCCCCGTTCCCGCCCCGGCGTCATGACCCGGCGGCGGGACGTTCCCCGACGACGGCGTCCAGGACGTCGGCGTCCCAGCAGGTGCGGTCGCCGGTGTGGCAGGCGGCGCCGACCTGGTCGACCTTCACCAGGACGGTGTCGGCGTCGCAGTCCAGCGCGACCGACTTGACCCACTGCTGATGGCCGGAACTCTCGCCCTTCACCCAGTACTCCTGGCGGCTGCGGGACCAGTAGGTGCAGCGGCCGGTGGTGAGGGTGCGGTGCAGGGCCTCGTCGTCCATCCAGCCGAGCATGAGCACCTCGCCGGTGTCGTACTGCTGGGCGATGGCGGGGACGAGGCCGTCGGCGCTCCGCTTGAGGCGGTCGGCGATCTTGGGGTCCAGGTTGGACGGTGGAACCGGCATGGTCTCCATTGTGCCCGCTGCGGCGCGGTGCGCGGCACGGCACGCGCGAAGGGACGCGAAGACACGAAAGGGCCCGCCGTCCCGGGAGCGGGGCGGCGGGCCCTGACGTACGACTTCGGGTGTTACAGGGGGACGACCTGGTCGGCCTGCGGACCCCGGTTACCCTGCGTCACCTCGAACTGGACGCGCTGGTTCTCGTCCAGGGTGCGGTACCCGGAGCTCTGGATCGCCGAGTAGTGCACGAAGACGTCCGGTCCTCCGCCGTCGACGGCGATGAAGCCGAAGCCCTTTTCGGCGTTGAACCACTTCACGGTGCCCTGCTGGGGCATGTCTTTCTCCTTGCGGCAAAACATGGGCCCACACCTCGCGGGCCCGGCGCGGTCGCTGCGGCACGCCCTCGCTCCCGGTACGGTCCCGGAAAAGCCAAAACGCCCGCTGCCATCAGTCCGCGGGCGTCTGACTAACGATCGAGAACCACGACTGCAACCGACCGCCCCACCGTATCACCGGTTCCACGTAAAGCGGAGGATCCACATGCTCTGTGTTTCTCCTCTCGGCGAACCTTGCCGTTACCTGCCCGTTAAAGACTCCAACCGGTCTCGGTCAGGCTCTTGACAGAGTCCGTGTCGCCTTCGAGGCGGACGTCGGCGACGTCGCGGCGGCCGAGCGTCCAGAGGACGAGTTCGCCGACCGGGCCGTGTACGCGCACTCCGCCGGGACCCGCCCCCGCGCCGTCCGCGCCGCCGCCGCGGGCACCTCTCGGGGCGCGCGAGACGCGGGCCTCCTGCCCGTCCGGCCGGACGAGCGTTACCTCCACGTGAACATTTCTTAGGACAAAGCGGGCAATTTTTATCCTCCGCCAGAGGACTTCCTCGAGATCGGACGAGATCTCCCGGGGCTCGGCGCCGGCTCCGGCCCGCCGGACGTCCTCATGGTGGACAAAGAACTCGACGGCGTTGGCGTTTTCCTCCACCCCCGGAAGCGCGAACGGAGAGTACTTCGGCGGGCCCTGCCGGAATCGGTCGACGAGGCGGTCGTAGGACGCGTCCGCGGCCCGGTCCCGGACGCGCCGCTCGTAGAAGGCCAGCGGGGGCAGCAGTATCCCGACGGCGGCGTCGGGGCGCCCCTCGCGGACGACCAGATGTGCCGTGAGGTCCCGGGCGTCCCATCCCTCGCAGAGCGTGGGGGCGTCCGGACCGGCCGCGTCCAGCGCGTCGGCCAGCAGCCGCCGCTCGCGGCGGGCCGGCCCTTCGTGCGCGGTGCTTCGCATTGGACGATCCTAGGCCCCGGGGAACGGACCGGGAATAAGGGGTGTATCCACATGGCTGGGGAATATTCGGGCCCCGCCCCCGCCGCCGCCCGCCCGCGGGGGCGTACCCGCGCGCCGCCGTGATCGAGGAGTCGCCGTGCCACCTGCGTCGAAACGCGTCAACCCTTCCGTCCTCCGGGAGGGGGCGGCCGTGCTGTGGGTCGCCGTGCGGGCGGAACCCCGGGTGTTCGCCCTCTCGGTGATCGCCAGCGCGCTGTACGCGGCGATGACCGTGGCGACGGCGCAGGTGCTCGGCATGGTGACCGAGGACGTGGTGCTCCCCGCGTTCGAGGAGGGGCGGGCCGCGGCGGGCGCGCTCGCGGCCGGGGCGGCGGCGATCGTCGGGGTCGCGGCGCTCAAGGCCCTCGGAGTGGCGGGGCGCCGCTTCTACGCGGGGCTGATGCAGTACCGGATGCAGGCGAAGTACCGGCGCGAGGTCACCCGCCAGTACCTGCGGCTTCCGCTGGCGTGGCACCACCGGCACCCGACCGGGCAGCTGCTGTCCAACGCCAACGCCGACGTGGAGGCGGCGTGGGCACCGATCGCGCCGCTGCCGATGGCGGTGGGCGTGGTGTTCATGCTGCTGATCTCGGCGGTGTCGATCCTGGTCACCGACGTGGCGGTCGCCGCCGTCGGGTTCCTGATCTTCCCGGCGATCGCGCTGGTCAACGTGGTGTACCAGCGCCGCCTGGCACCGGTCGCGACGCGGGCGCAGCGGCTGCGCGCCGAGGTCAGCGAAGTGGCGCACGAGAGCTTCGAGGGCGGCCTGGTGGTCAAGACCCTCGGCCGGGAGGACGCCGAGACGCGGCGGTTCGCGGCGGCGACCGACGAGCTGCGGGACGCCAACATCGCCGTGGGCCGGCTGCGCGGCCTGTTCGACCCGGTCCTGGAGGCGCTGCCGAACCTGGGCGTGCTGGCCGTCCTGCTGATCGGGTCGCTGCGGCTGGAGGCGGGCGCGATGACCGCGGGCGACCTGGTGCAGGTGGCGTACCTGTTCACGCTGCTGTCGTGGCCGATCCGCGCGCTCGGCTGGGTGCTGGCGGAGGTGCCGCGCAGCGTCGTCGGCTGGGAGCGGGTCCGGGGCGTGCTGGACGCGACCGGGTCGCTGCCGTACGGGGCCGCGGCGCCCGGCGGGGACGGCGCGGCGGCCGCGGCGATGGAGATCCGGGGCGTCCGGTTCGCCTACGAGACCGACGAGCACGCCGACCTGAGCGGCACCGCGAGCGGGAACGGGAGCGGGCCGCGGCAGATCCTGCACGACGTGTCGTTCGCGGTGGAGCCGGGCCGCACGGTCGCGGTGGTGGGGCCGACCGGCTCCGGGAAGTCGACGCTGACGTCGCTGCTCGTCCGGCTGGTGGACCCGGCGGACGGCTCGGTGCTGCTGGACGGCGTCGACCTGCGGGACCTGCGCCGCGGGGGCGTCGCGGAGACGGTGGCGCTCGTCCCGCAGCAGACGTTCCTGTTCGACGACACCGTCCGCGGCAACGTGACGCTCGGCCTGGACGCCCCGGACGAACTGGTCTGGGACGCGCTGCGGCTCGCGCAGGCCGAGGGGTTCACGGCGGCGCTGCCCGACGGGCTCGACACCCGGGTCGGAGAGCGCGGCGCGACCCTGTCGGGCGGGCAGCGGCAGCGCCTGGTGCTGGCCCGCGCGCTGATCCGGCGGCCCCGGCTGCTGGTGATGGACGACGCGACCTCGGCGGTCGATCCGCAGGTCGAGGCGCGCATCCTGCGGAACCTGCGCGAGCAGGGGACCGAGGACGCGGACGGCGCGGGCGGCTCGACCGTGGTCGTCGTCGCGTACCGCAAGGCGACGATCGCGCTGGCCGACGAGGTGGTCTACCTCGAGCACGGCCGCGTGACGGGACGCGGCACGCACACTGAACTGCTGGGGACGTCCCAGGGCTACCGCGACCTCGTGAACGCCTACGAGAAGGCCGAGACCGACCAAGCCGAGACCGACCAAGCCGAGACCGAGCGGACAGAGACCGAGCGGGCCGAGGCCGAGCGGGCAGGGCCGGAGGGAACCGGGTCCGGACGGCCGGACCTCGAGGACACCGGCGTCGAGGGCGGCGAGGAGGCCCTGAGATGACGACGATCGACGCCCCGCCGCGGGGACTCGACGACGCGGCCGCCGAGGGCGCGGTGAGCACGCTGCGGCGCGGGCTGCGGCTGAGCCCGGAGTTCACCGCGGGCCTGACCGGGACGCTGCTGCTGGCGCTGGTGTCGACGGCGGGGCGCGTGGTCGTGCCGATCGCCGTCCAGCAGACGATCGACAAGGGCCTGGGGAATCCGGGCGGCCCCGACATCGGGTTCATCCGGACGGCGGTGCTGGTGTGCGCGGTGGCGGTGCTGGTGACGGCGGTCGCGTCGTACCTGATGAACGTGCGGCTGTACAAGACGTCCGAGGGCGGGCTGGCGAGCCTGCGGGTGAAGGCGTTCCGGCACGTGCACGACCTGTCGATGCTCACCCAGAGCGGGGAGCGGCGCGGGTCGCTGGTGTCGCGGGTGACGGGCGACGTCGACCAGATCAGCCAGTTCATGCAGTCGGGCGGGCTGATGTTCATCGTCTCGATCGGGCAGCTGGTCGTGGCGAGCGTCCTGATGATGGTGTACTCGTGGCAGCTCGCGCTGCTGGTGTGGGTGGCGTTCCTGCCGCTGGCGTTCGCGCTGCGCCGGTTCCAGCGGGTCATCTCCGCGGCGTACATGCGGGTGCGGGAGCGGATGGGCGACCTGCTCGCGGCGGTCAGCGAGTCGGTGGTGGGCGCGCCGGTCATCCGCGCCCACGCCGTCGAGGAGCGCACCGGGCGGCGCGTGGACGAGACGGTCGACGCGCACCGCGTCGCGCAGACGCGGGCGCAGGCGATGGTGGCGCTGACGTTCCCGGTCAGCGAGCTGGTCGCGGCGGTGGCGACCGCCGCGGTGGTGGTGGCCGGGGTGCTCCTGGGCGTCGCCGGGCAGCTGACGGCGGGCGAGCTGGTCGCGTTCCTGTTCCTGGTGACGCTGTTCGTCAGCCCGATGCAGACCGCGACCGAGGTGTTCAACCAGGCGCAGAACGCGATCGCCGGGTGGCGGCGGGTGCTGGGCGTGCTCGACGTCGTCCCGGACGTCGCGGACCCGGGCGGGGACGGCGAGACGCTGCCGCGCGGCCCGATCGAGGTGCGGTTCGAGTCCGTCGGGTTCGCGTATCCGGGCGGGCCGCCCGTCCTGCACGACGTGAACGCGACGATCGAGCCCGGCAGCCGCGTCGCGGTCGTCGGGCAGACCGGGTCGGGCAAGACGACGTTCGCGAAGCTGCTCACCCGGCTGATGGACCCGGCGTCCGGACAGGTGCTGGTGGACGGCGTGCCGCTGGACCGGGTGCGGTTCGCGTCGCTGCGGGAACGGATCGTGATGGTGCCGCAGGACGGGTTCCTGTTCGACGCCACGCTCGCCGACAACATCCGGTACGGCCGTCCGGACGCGACCGACGACGAGCTGGCGCGCGCGCTGACCGAGCTGGGGCTGGCGGACTGGCTGGACGGGCTCCCCAGGGGGCTGGACACGCCGGTCGGGCAGCGCGGCGAGTCGCTGTCGGCCGGCGAGCGGCAGCTGGTCGCGCTGGCCCGCGCCTACATCGCCGATCCGGACCTGCTCGTGCTGGACGAGGCCACCTCGGCGGTCGACCCGGCGACGGAGGTGCGCATCCAGCGCGCCCTGGACGGCGTGACGCGCGGCCGCACGGCGATCTCCATCGCGCACCGGCTGTCCACGGCCGAGGCCGCCGACGAGGTCATCGTGTTCGAGGCGGGGCGGATCGTGCAGCGCGGCCCGCACGCGGAGCTGGCGTCCCGGCCCGGTGTGTACGCGGACCTGCACGCGTCCTGGGCGGCGCAGCGGACGCTGTGATCGCCCCCTCACGGTTGTGACGGACATGACGACCTGCGGTAAAGCACTTGCCCGTTATCTGGTCCAGTGCGCATTCTGCTGAGGTGAGCAATGAGGTCGTGATGGAATCGGCGAGGACGCTGCACGGTCAGCTGCAGCGAGGACTCGGTAGGGCCGCGCGCCGCGCGGCGGACAGGCCCGGTTCGGGCGAGTACGTCTACGACTGCATCCGCAGGGATCCGCGCTGGGACCCGCAGTGCGAGTCCCGGGGGCTGTACTACGCCCGGTTGCTGGTCGATCTGGAGCTGCCGGCGGGGCCGGTGGCCGGGCATCTGTTCCATCCGTCCGACCATGTCGACGACGACCCGTGGCGGGTGCGGCTCGCGCTTGAGGTGCTGTCGGACCTGGTGCGGCTCAGCAGGCGGGAGGCCGCGGCGCCGCTGCGGCGGTACGCCGAGGAGGGCTCGCACTGGCACGACGCCCTCGTGGAACTCGTCGAGCTCGGTGATCCCGCGCTGACGCTCGGGCTGGACGAGGTCGTCGCGTCCCGCTGCGACGACGACGATCTCGCCCATCTCATTCCGGCCGACCCGAATCCCGTGATCGACGCGTGGGCGGTGCGGCAGCCGCGGATCGCCGCGGCGCTGGCGCGGAGCCGGGAGCTGGCGCGGGAGAGCGCGCGGTATCGCGCGCGGGCGCGGGCGGCCGGTTTCCCGTGGCGGCCCGCGCCGGCGGGCGGGAAGCGACCGCCCGCGGGAGACGGGCCGGACCCCGCCGCGTGCGCCGACGCCGAGCTGCTCGAGACCGCCCGGCGGCGCGGCCCGGACGCGATCGCGGCGATATTCGAGCTGGGCCGCAGGCGGACGCCCGCGCTGCTCGACCTCGCCGAGGAGATGCTGCCCGAACGTCCCAGCAGGTTCGGCGCCGCGGTGTGCCGGGCGCTCACGCAGTACGGGGAGGAGACGCTGCCGCGTGCGCGCGCGTGGGCCGCGGCGAAGGGCGGGTGCGAGGACATGGGACTGCGGTTCCTCGCGCGCCACGGAACCCGGCAGGACATCCCTCTCCTCATGGACGAGCTGCGGGAGACGGTCGAGAAACGCGAATGGGGCGGGGCGGCGAGTCCCGTCGAGGGACTCGGGCGGCTGCGCGCCGGTGAGGCCGTCCCGCTGCTGAAGACCGCCTGGACCGAATCCACCTACGCCTACCTGCGGCCCCGCGTACTGGGGGCGCTGGCACGCACCGCGCCGCACACCGCCGAGTCCTACGCCGTCGAAGGGCTGTGGGACAGCGAGGCCGACGTCCGCGAGGAGGCCGCGCGGTTCGTCCCCCACACCCGCGACACGCGCCTGCGCCTGCAACGCCTGCATCACGACGTCGCCGAGGAGCCCGAGGTGCGCTCCGCCGCCGCCGCTCGCACGCTCGGCTGACCGCCGTGCTCCCCCGCTCCCCCTGAACCCGTCCGGCGCCGGACCGCCGGAACCCTCCTGACGCGCTACGGGCCGTCCGGTGCGGCCGCCCAGCGCTCGAGGGCCGGGCCGAGGCGCGCCAGGACCCGCAGCGCGGCCACGCCCCGGACGGCCGTCCCCGGACGCCACAGCGGATGCCGCGGGCCGTCGACGATCACCCGGACGGCCGCGAGGCGCCGCCCGGGAGCCGCCGCCGCGAGCACCGCCGTCTCCATGTCGACGCCCCGCGCGCCCTGCGCGGCCAGCCGGGCCCGCTCGGCGCCGTCCACGACGTTCGGGGAGGTCAGCAACGGCCCCACCACCACGCCGGGCCCCGCCCCCGGACGTGCGCGGACGATCTCCCGGGCGAGTGCCGCGGCGATCGCCCCGGCCAGCGCGTCCGGCCGGTGGCACCGCCGCGGCGGCCCGGGCCCCCGGACCTCGTCGGCGACCAGGACGTCCCCGGGGCGCAGCCGCTCGTCCAGCGCGCCGCCGCACCCCACCACCGCGAGCACGCCGCCGGACGCGGGCGGCGGGCGGCGGGCCCGGTAGCCGACGACCGCGACCGGGGCGGCGGCCAGACCCCGTCGCAGCGCGCGGGCCTCCAGGCGCAGCGCGGCGCAGACGACGAGCCCGCCGGGCGCGGCCGAGCCCTCCCCGCAGCCCTCCCCGCAGCCCTCCCCGCAGCCCTCCCCGCAGCCCTCCCCGCAGCCCTCCCCGCAGCCCTCGCCACAGCCCTCGCCGGTCCCGCGCGCGGCGTCCTCCTCCACGCGGTCAAGAAGATCACGCCCCGTCCCGGCGATCCAGCCGAGGCGTACGGTGGGAGTGTCACCGCGCGGTACTACTTCCGCACCGCGAAGTTCAGCCTGCCGGAGGGCGACCGGCGGTCCCCGCCCTCATAGACTCCCCTCATGACCAACTCGCTTGCCCGGCGGAAGCTGGCCATCCTCCCCCTCGTCCTGCTGCCGTTCGGCGCGGTCGCCGCGTGCGGCGGGACGAACACCGAAACCGACTGCGGCGTGAACTCGTGCACCGTCACCTTCGACCGCGGAGTGGAGGCGAGCGCCTCGATCCTCGGCGTGGAGGCCGAACTCGTCAGCGTCGAGGGCGAGACCGTCACCCTCGCGATCGAGGGCAACAACATCACCGTGCCGGTCGGCGACCAGCAGCCCGAAGAGGCCGAGGGCTTCGACGTCTCGGTGAAGTCGGTGACGCAGGAACAGGTCGTCGTCGAGATCACCGCCAACGCCTGAGCGGCGTACACTCTCGCACATGCGTTCGATCAGCGCCGCGGAGCGGCGGGCCCGGCTCGGGCGACGGCACCGGCTGGCCGCGATGTCCAGGACCGACGACGTCCTGGACATCGCCCGCTCCCTGGTGGTGCTGCACGCCACCGACCCGGCGACGGTGTTCCTGTCGGTCGCGGCGCGCGGCACGGGGACGGTCCCGGCGGCGGTGGAGCGGGCCCTGTACGACGACCGGACGCTGCTGCGGATGCTGGCGATGCGGCGGACGATGTTCGTCGCGCCCACCGACCTCGTGCCCGTCCTGCAGGCGTCCACCGCCGACGCGCTCGCGGTCAAGCAGCGCACGACCTACGCCCGCATGATCGACAAGGGTCTCCTCGACCGGGACCCCGGCCTCACCGACGTCCTCGCGTGGTTCACCGAGCTGGAGGACGCGACGCACCGGGCGCTGCTGGCCCGCGGCGAGGCGACCGGCGCCCAGCTCAGCACGGACGTCCCGGCGCTGCGGACCCGGGTCGATCCGGCGCCCGGCAAGTCCTACTCCAGGCCCACCGGGGTCACCACGTGGGTGCTGGTCGTCCTCGGCTGCGCGGGCCGGATCGTGCGCGGCCGTCCCAACGGGTCGTGGACCAGCAGCCAGTACCGGTGGGCGCCCGCCGAGGCGTGGCTGCCCGGCGGCATCGCGCCGATGCCCGCCGACGAGGCCCGCACCGCCCTCGTGCGGAGGTGGCTGCGGGCGTTCGGCCCCGCGCCCGTCGCCGACCTCAAGTGGTGGACCGGGTGGACGGCCGCCCAGGTGAAGAAGGCCCTCGCCCCGCTCGACACGACCGAGGTCGACCTCGACGGCACCACCGGGATCGTGCTCACCGACGACCTCGAGCCGGTCGGGGCGCCCGAGCCGTGGGCGGCGCTGCTGCCCGCCCTCGACCCCACCCCGATGGGCTGGCAGGAGCGCGGCTGGTTCCTCGGCGAGCACCGTCCCGCGCTGTTCGACCGCAACGGCAACATCGGCCCCACGCTGTGGTGGGACGGCCGCATCGTCGGCGGCTGGGCGCAGCGCGCGGACGGCGAGATCGTGCTGCGCTTCCTGGAGGACGCGGGCTCCGAGGCGCGCGCGGCCGCCGAGCGGGAGGCCGAGCGGATCGCCGCCTGGTACGGGGACGTCCGTGCGATCCCGCGGTTCCGGACCCCGCTCGAACGCGAGCTCACCGGCTGATCAGTACCCGTACGGCGGGCCCGTCACGGCGGCGGCGCGGCGGCGGGCCGAGCTGCGCCGCAGCATGATGACCGGCAGCGCCGCGAGCGCGATGATCACCAGTCCGAGCGAGGCGAAGAACGACAGCCCGAGGTACAGCAGCGACGCGTCGTCCGGCTGCACCCGGATCCAGCCGCCCGTCCCCTGGCAGACCACCTGCGCCTGCCCGGTGACCGGCGCCGCGAACGTCGCCGCGTACCGGTAGGAGTCGATGTCGGACGCCACCCACGCGTTCGCCGTCGTCAACCGGACCGGAATGGTCCGCTCCCCGGAGACGACCTCGCAGGACTGCGGCTCCGAGGCGCCGTCCCGCACGTAGACGAAGTAGCCGAACCCCTCCTCCATGTGGAGGCCGACGCCGGATTCGGGGCCCTCCGCGGACGGCCCCTCGGCGATCTCGGAATCGCTCCACAGCAGCGCGAACGCTCCGAAGAAGATCAGGATGGCCAGGACGCCCAGGGTGATCGGGAGCGCGTACCAGCCGGCGGCGGGCCGGATCGGCGGTGTCGGCCCCGCCGGACCCGCCGGACCCACGGGCGGCGTTCCCATCGGCAGATTCGCCCCTGGCCACATGTCGTCCCCCCGCCTTCCCCCTGATCAACGCCGGTCAGGTCCACGATCTCATTCGGAGGCCCCGTCCACCAGACGGGGGCGCCCCCAAGGCCGGCATCCGCCCAGGTGGGAGCGTCGGGTGCGGCCCCTGGGGCGGACCGGGCGGCCGGGACGCGTGTGGCCGCGGGGATTCGGCACCGCATGAACGGTTACGTATGGTCGTGTAAGCACATAACGGCCTGGACAGGGGAGGGAACATGGCCCCGTGGGATCGACTGCCCACACCGCCTATCCGGATTCCCCGCCCGCCCGGGCTGCCGCGCCCGCCGGGCCTCCCCCTCCCGCCCGGCCTGCCCCGCTACACCGTCGAGCGCGACATCCCCGTGCCGATGCGGGACGGGGTGACGCTGCTGGCCGACCGGTACATCCCGGCGGGGGCGAAGGAGCCGCCGCCGACGATCCTCGTGCGCACCCCCTACGGCCGGCGCGGTCCCGCCGCGCTGGCGAACGGGCTGCTGTTCGTCCCGTTCGGGTTCCAGCTGGTCGCGCAGAGCGCGCGCGGGACGTTCGGTTCGGGCGGGGAGTTCGACCCGCTCGGCAGCGAGCGCGACGACGGCCTCGACACCGTCAGGTGGCTGAAGCGGCAGCCGTGGTTCAACGGGTCGTTCGCCACCTACGGCGCCAGCTACCTCGGGTACACCGCGTGGGCGACGGCGGCCGAGGCCGGACCCGAACTGAAGGCGATGTCGCTGCAGGTCACGGCGTCATCCTTCCGGGACGCCGCCTACGTGGGCGGGTCGTTCGCGCTGGAGTCCACGCTGACCTGGACGAACCTGACGCACCAGCAGCAGCAACGGCTCGGCCTGCTGACCGGCCCGCTGCTCGCGCGCCGCCGGGTCGCGCGGGCCGCCGCGTCGGGCCGTCCGCTGTCGGAGCTGGACGTGCTCACCGGCGGCGAGGAGATGCGCTTCTACCAGGACCTGCTCGCCGCGCAGGCCACCGACAACGGCTACTGGGACACCCGCGACTTCAGCGGCACCGTCGGCGAGGTGGCGGCGCCGGTGAACCTGCTCGGCGGCTGGTTCGACGTGTTCCTGCCGTGGGAGGTCCGCGACTACCTGGCGCTGCGGGCGGCCGGACAGCGGCCCTACCTCACGATCGGCCCCTGGTGGCACACCGACCCCCGGCACGGGATCGTGTCGCTGCGCGAGTCCCTCGCCTGGTTCCGCGCGCACCTGCTCGGCGACCCGTCCGGCCTGCGGCCCGACCCCGTCCGGGTGTACGTGACGGGCGCCCGCGAGTGGCGCAACTACCGCGACTGGCCGCCGCCCGGGATGACGCAGCAGCGCTGGCACCTGCACCCCGGCGGCGGGCTCGGCCCGGACGGCCCGCGCCGCTGCCGTCCGTCCGCGTACCGGTTCGACCCCGAGCATCCGACCCCGGCGCTCGGCGGCCCCACGCTGCTCGGCAGCTCGCGTCCGGTCGACAACCGGCCGCTGGAGCGCCGGCACGACGTGCTCGTGTTCACCTCCCCGCCCCTCGACCGGGACATGGACGTCATCGGGCCGCTCGCCGCCGACCTGTTCGTCCGGTCCGACCGCGCGCACACCGACTTCGTCGTCCGGCTCTGCGACGTGGGTCCGGACGGCGCGTCCCGCAACGTCTGCGAGGGCGGCCTGCGGCTGCCGGCCGCCGCCGACAAGCCCGTCGGCACCCACGGCATCCGCCGCATCGCGGTCGACCTGTGGCCGACCGGGCACCGCTTCCGCCGCGGGCACCGCGTCCGGCTGCACGTGACGAGCGGCGCCCACCCGAAGGTCGCGGCGAACCCGGGCACCGGCGAGCCGCTCGGCACCGCCCGGGAGATGGTCGCGGCGCACCAGGAGGTCTTCCACGACCCCGACCACCCGTCGGCGATCATCCTGCCGATCGTCGAGGCGTCCCCCGAGCGCGCCGACCCGGACCCGGAGGCCGAGGCACCGCTCGTCCCGGAGGACAACTGATCAGAGGCGGGCCACTACCGCCTTGGCCAGCGCGGACACCGCGCCGGGGCCGTGCTCCAGGAAGAGGTTCGGTTCGGCCAGTTCCAGCTCGAGGACGACCGGGTCGCCGCCGGGGCCGGGAACGAGGTCCACGCGGGCGTAGAGAAGGTCGGGGGCGTCCGGGACGGCGGCGAGGGCGCGGTGCGCGACGTCCAGCTCGGCGGGGGTCGCGGTGGCGGCGGTGACCGTACCGCGGCCGTCGCCGGGCGTGACCAGGCCCTGGACGCCGGCGCCGGGGGCGAGGATCGGGGCCTTGCGGGCGGCGTGACTGAACTCCCCGTCGATGAAGACCAGCGCCGTCTCCCCCGCGGCGTCGATCCCCGCCAGGTACGGCTGGACCATGGCGGTGCGTCCGGCGTCGCGGAGTTCGCGCAGGTGGGCGCGGGCGGCGGCGTGCTCGGCGGCGCCCCAGCGCGCGGTGTCGCGGGACCCGGCCGACACCGCGGGCTTGATCACGTACTCGGGCCAGTCGGACGGGACGTCGTCGGGGTCCCAGCGCGTGGGGACGACCGGGACGCCCGCGCCCGCGAGGTCGCGCAGGTACCGCTTGTCGGTGTTCCAGCGCAGGACGGACACGGGGTTCAGGACGCGCGGCAGCCCGCCGGCCCACGCGAGGAACTCGTCCGGGCGGTGCGTGTAGTCCCAGGTGGTGCGGATGACGACGAGGTCGAACCCGGACCAGTCGACGCCGGCGTCCCAGATGACGGGCTCGGCGCGGACGTCCAGGTCCGCGAGCGCGCCGGCGAGGGCGCGGACGTCGGCGTTGCCGCCCGGCAGGCGGGAGCAGGTGGCGAGAGCGACGCGCATGTTCTCCATGGTGTTTCCGGGGGACCTCCGGTCAGCGGACGGGGTGTCCGGCGGTGCGCAGGGCGTCCTTCACCTCGGAGATCTTCATGTCGCCGAAGTGGAAGACGCTCGCGGCGAGGACGGCGTCGGCGCCCGCCTCGACGGCGGGGGCGAAGTGGCCGACCGTGCCCGCGCCGCCGCTGGCGATCACCGGGATCGTGACGGTCTCCCGGACGCGGGCGAGCATCTCCAGGTCGAAGCCGTTCTTCGTGCCGTCGGCGTCCATCGAGTTCAGCAGGATCTCGCCGACGCCGAGCTCCGCGCCGCGGCGCGCCCACTCGATCGCGTCGATGCCGGCGCCCTTGCGGCCGCCGTGGGTGGTGACCTCGAAGCCGGACGGGGTGCCGGCGGCGCGGCGGGCGTCCACCGACAGCACGACGCACTGCGACCCGAAGCGGTGCGCGGCCTCCCGGAGGAACTCGGGGCGGGCGATCGCGGCGGTGTTGACCGACACCTTGTCGGCGCCCGCGCGCAGCAGCCGGTCGACGTCGTCGACGGTGCGGACGCCGCCGCCGACCGTCAGCGGGATGAACACCTGCTCGGCGGTGCGGCGGACGACGTCGTAGGTGGTGGACCGGTCGGCGCTGGACGCGGTGATGTCCAGGAAGGTCAGCTCGTCGGCGCCCTCGGCGTCGTAGCGGTGCGCGAGCTCCACGGGGTCGCCCGCGTCCCGCAGGTTCTGGAAGTTGACGCCCTTGACGACGCGCCCGGCGTCGACGTCCAGGCACGGGATGACGCGGACGGCGACGGTCACTTGACCGCCTCCAGTGCCTCCTCGAGCGTGAACGCGCCCGCGTACAGGGCCTTGCCCACGATCGCCCCCTCGATTCCTCCCCGACCAACCGACCCCGGCCTACCTCCCGGTCCCTCCTCCACCAGCGCCGCGATGGCGCGCAGGTCGTCCAGGGAGGAGACACCGCCGGACGCCACGACGGGCTTGTCGGTGCGGGCGCACACGTCGCGCAGCAGGTCGGTGTTCGGGCCGCGCAGGGTGCCGTCCTTGGTGACGTCGGTGACGACGTAGCGGGGGCAGCCGTCCTCCTCGAGGCGGGCCAGGACCTCCCACAGGTCGCCGCCCTCGCGGGTCCAGCCGCGGGCGGCGAGCGTGGTGCCGCGCACGTCCAGCCCGACGGCGATCCGGTCGCCGTGCGAGGCGATGATCTTCCGGCACCAGTCCGGGTTCTCCAGCGCGGCGGTGCCGATGTTGACGCGGGCGCAGCCGGTGGCCAGGGCCGCCTCCAGCGACGCGTCGTCCCGGATGCCGCCGGACAGCTCGACCTTCACGTCGAGCTTGCCGGTGACCTCGGCGAGCAGCTCGCGGTTGGAGCCGCGGCCGAACGCGGCGTCCAGGTCGACGAGGTGGATCCACTCCGCGCCCGCCTCCTGCCACGCCAGGGCGGCCTCCAGCGGCGCGCCGTAGGAGGTCTCGGTGCCGGCCTCGCCCTGGACCAGGCGCACGGCCTGCCCGTCGGCGACGTCGACGGCGGGAAGCAGCGTCAGAGTCATGCGAAAACCTTATCGACGTTCGTTGGTGCTCAGGAGAGGGTGGACAGCCAGTTGCGGAGCAGCTCGGCGCCCGCGTCTCCGGACTTCTCCGGGTGGAACTGCGCGGCGCACAGCGGGCCGTTCTCGACGGCGGCGACGAACCGGTCGCCGTGCTCGGCCCAGGTGACGAGGGGCGGCTCGATGCGGCCGGTCTGGTCGGGTTCCAGCTCCCAGCGGCGGGCCGCGTAGGAGTGGACGAAGTAGAACCGCGCGTCCTCGATGCCGCGGAACAGCGTGGAGCCCGCCGGGACGTCCACCGTGTTCCAGCCCATGTGCGGGACGACCGGGGCGTCGAGCCGGTCGACGGTGCCGGGCCACTCGTCGCAGCCCTCGGTGACGACGCCGTGCTCGATGCCCTTGGAGAACAGGATCTGCATGCCGACGCAGATGCCGAGCACCGGCCGTCCCCCGGCCAGCCGGCGGCCGATGATCTGCTCGCCGCGCACCGACCGCAGCCCGGCCATGCAGGCGGCGAACGCGCCGACGCCCGGCACGACCAGGCCGTCCGCGGCGAGCGCGGCGTCCCGGTCGGCGGTGACGGTGACGGACGCGCCCGCGCGGGCCACGGCCCGCTCGGCCGAGCGCAGGTTCCCCGACCCGTAGTCCAGGACGACGATCTCGGGGCGGCTCACAGCCACATCACTCCCCCGGCGAACGCCATCGCGGCCAGCACGAAGACGATCATCGCGGCGATCTTCAGGCCCTGCTTGACGAAGCTGTACACCCCGGCCAGCAGGAACACCGCCACCCCGAAGACCGCGATGTTGCCGTAGGTGAACTCCACGCCGCCGATCTCCACGGTTACAGGGCCCCCTTCGTGGACGGCACGCCGTGCACCTTCGGGTCGAACGCGACCGCGTCGCGCAGCGCCCGCGCGAGGGCCTTGAACTGGGCCTCGACGATGTGGTGGGCGTTGCGCCCGTACGGGACGTGGACGTGCAGCGCCACCCGGGCGTTCGAGACGAACGACTCGAAGATGTGCCGGGTCATCGTGGTGTCGTACTCGGGGCCGATCATCGGGGCCATGCCGTCCGGCTCGACGTGCACGAGGTAGGGGCGGCCCGACACATCCACGGTCACCTGGGCGAGCGACTCGTCCAGCGGGATGGACGCGTCGGCGAACCGGCGGATGCCGGCCTTGTCGCCGAGCGCCTCGCGGAACGCCTGGCCGAGCGCGATCGCGGTGTCCTCGATCGTGTGGTGGCTGTCGATGTGCAGGTCGCCGGTCGTCTTGACGGTCAGGTCGAACGACCCGTGCTTGCCGAGCTGGGCGAGCATGTGGTCGAAGAACCCGACCCCGGTCGCCACGTCGACCCGCCCGGTCCCGTCGAGGTCGATCTCGACGAGGACCTGCGTCTCCTTGGTCCCGCGCTCGACTCTGCCCTTGCGCGTCACAGACTCTCCTTCAGTGCGGTGCGGAACGCCGCCATCTCGTCGGGGGTGCCCACGCTGACCCGCAGCCACTCGGGCGGCCCCACCTCGCGGATCAGCACGCCCCGCTCGAGCAGGCCCTCCCAGACCCGGCGCCGGTCCGGGAAGTGGCCGAACAGGACGAAGTTGGCGTCGGAATCGGCGACCGTGAGGCCCTCGCCGCGCAGCCACGCCACGATCCCGTCGCGCTCGCGGCGCAGCGCCTCGACGGTGCCGAGCAGCTCGTCGCCGTGGGCGAGGGCGGTGCGGGCGACGGCCTGGGTGACGGCCGACAGGTGGTACGGCAGCCGCACCAGCAGCAGAGCGTCGATGACGGCGGGGTCGGCGGCCAGGTAGCCGAGGCGGGTGCCCGCCATGGCGAACGCCTTGGACATCGTGCGGGTGACGATCAGCCGGGGCCGCCCGTCCAGCAGCGTCAGCGCGGACGGGGTGCCGGCGCGGCGGAACTCGGCGTAGGCCTCGTCGACCACGACCATGCCCGGTGCGGCGTCCAGCACCGCCTCGATCGTCTCCAGCGGGAGGGACGTCCCGGTCGGGTTGTTCGGCGAGGTCAGGAACACCACGTCGGGGCGGTGCTCCGCGACGGCGGCGACGGCCCGCGCCGGTTCGAGACCGAAGTCGGCGTCGCGGGCGGCGTTGATCCAGCGGGTACCGGACACGCCCGTGATGACCGGGTGCATCGAGTAGGACGGCTCGAACCCGAGCGCGGTGCGGCCGGGCCCCCCGAACGCCTGCAGGATCTGCTGGATGATCTCGTTGGAGCCGTTCGCGGCCCACACCCGGCGACCGGTGAGCCCGGCGCCGGGCGTGTCGGCGTCGAGGAACGCCGCGAGGTCGGCGCGGAGCGCGACCGCGTCCCGGTCGGGGTAGCGGTTGAGCGTCCCGGCGACGTCCATCACGGCCTCGCCGAGCGCCTTCACCAGCGCCTCGGACGGCGGGTAGGGGTTCTCGTTGGTGTTCAGCGCGTACGGGACGTCCAGCTGCGGGGCGCCGTAGGGCTCCTTCCCGCGCAGGTCGTCGCGCAGCGGAAGATCGGACAGATCGGTCACGAGGGAATCTCCCAGTCGAAGCGCGCCGAGAGCGCGGCGCCGTGCGCGGGCAGGTCCTCGGCCTCGGCGAGCGCGACGACCCGCCCGGTGGCGGCGGCGAGCGCCTCCCGGTCGTACTCGACGACGTGCACGCCGCGCAGGAACGACTGCACCGACAGGCCCGAGGAGTGGCAGGCGCACCCGCCGGTGGGCAGCACGTGGTTGGACCCGGCGAGGTAGTCGCCGAGCGACACCGGCGCGTGCCGGCCGACGAAGATCGCCCCGGCGTTGCGGACGCGCGCGGCGACGGCGGCCGCGCCGGCGGTGTGGATCTCCAGGTGCTCGGCGGCGTAGGCGTCCACGACCTTCAGCCCGGCCTCGACGTCGTCGACCAGGACGATGCCGGACTGGCGGCCGGCGAGGGCCTCGGTGATCCGCTCGACGTGCTTGGTGCGCGCGACCTGCGCCTTCAGCTCCTCCTCGACCGCGTTCGCCAGCTCGAGCGAGTCGGTGACCAGGACGGCGGCGGCGAGGGTGTCGTGCTCGGCCTGGCTGATCAGGTCGGCGGCGACCTCCACCGGGCTCGCGGTGCCGTCGGCGAGGATCGCGATCTCGGTCGGGCCCGCCTCGGCGTCGATGCCGATCACGCCCTTGAGCAGCCGCTTCGCGGCGGCGACGTACACGTTGCCGGGGCCGGTGACCAGGTCGGCGCGGGGGCATTCCGCGGTGCCGTAGGCGAACATCGCGATCGCCTGGGCGCCGCCCGCCGCGTGCACCTCCTCGACGCCGAGCAGCGCGCACGCCGCGAGGATCGCCGGGTGGGGCCGGCCGCCGAACTCGGCCTGCGCGGGCGAGGTGACGGCGAGCGACCCGACGCCCGCCTCCTGGGCGGGGACGACGTTCATGACCACGCTGGACGGGTACACGGCGCGGCCGCCGGGCACGTACAGCCCGACGCGGCCGACGGGGATCCACCGCTCGGTGACGGTGCCGCCCGGCACGACCTGCGTCGCGACGTCGGTGCGCCGCTGCGACCGGTGCACGATGCGGGCGCGGCGGATGCTCTCCTCCAGCGCATCGCGGACCTTCGGGTCCAGCTCGGCGAGGGCCCGGTGGATCTCGGCGACCGGGACGCGGGTGCTCTCCAGCTCGACCCCGTCGAACCTGCTGGTGTGCTCCCGGACCGCCGCGGAGCCGCGATGGCGGACGTCGTCGCAGATGGGCCGCACCTTGTCCAGGGCGGCCTCGACGTCGAGTTCGGCGCGGGGCAGCACGGAGCGCAGCTCGCCGGGAAGCGGGCCGCGCAGGTCGATACGGGAAATCACGCGGACCAGTCTACGGAGTGCCCCCGCCCCCTCGCGCACCGTCTCACGTGCCGAGACACGACTCACTCCGGGTGCCGCTCAGGCGTGCAGCGTCCCGTCCAGGACGGTCACGGCCGAACCGGACAGGACGACCCGGTCGCCGCGCAGCGCCACGCGGACGGCCCCGCCGCGCGCGGAGGCCTGGTACCCGGTCAGCGTGTCGCGGCCGAAGCGCTCCCCCCAGAACGGCCCGAGGGTGCAGTGCGCGGAGCCGGTCACGGGGTCCTCGCCGTCGCCCGGCAGCAGGCGCGGGGCGAAGAAGCGGGAGACGAAGTCGTGGCCGGAGCCCGCGTCGGCGCGGGCCGTGGCGATGACGCCGCGGGCGTCGATCCGGGCGAGCGCGGCGGCGTCCGGGGCGAGCCCGCGGACGGTCCGCGCGTCGGCCACCTCGGCCAGCAGGTCGTTCTGGGCGCTGCGGCCGGTCCACCGGATCTCGGCGCCGAGGGCGGCGGCGAGGCCCTCCGGAGCCTCGGCGGGCCCGGCCGGCACGGCGGGGAAGTCCATGGACAGCCCCGCTCCGCCGTCACCGCCGGTGACCGTCAGGACTCCGCTGTGCAGCGTCCGGAACCGGATCGGCGCGCCGGGGTCGGCCGTCGCGGTCGTGCCGAGGGCGTGCGCGGCGGCCAGCGTGGCGTGCCCGCACAGCGCCACCTCGGCCAGCGGGGTGAACCAGCGCAGTTCCCAGCCCGCGTCCGGGTCGTCGAGCGGGCGGACGAACGCCGTCTCGGCGTGCTTCATCTCGGCGGCGACCCGCTGCATCCACGCGGGGTCGGCGGGCTCGGCGAGCAGGCAGACGCCGGCGGGGTTCCCCGCGAACGGGCGGTCGGTGAAGGCGTCGACGACGAGCATCCGCATGGCACCGACGTTACCGCTCGCCCACCCGCCGGGAGCGCGGGTGACTCCCACTTCACAATGTGAAAAATCGCGGCTTACCAAGATCATCAACCGCGGCGTAGAGTGCTGTGGGAGTGCGTCCTGCCGGCGGGCGCCCGGGAGCGCAGGAGAGACAGTGACGGAGCGGATCGCCCTCTTCCCCCTGGGCACCGTGCTGTTCCCCGGCCTGGTGCTGCCGCTGCACCTGTTCGAGGAGCGGTACCGCCGGCTCGTCGCCGACCTCATGGAGACGCCCGAGCCGCGCGGGTTCGGCGTGGTGAACATCGAACTCGGGCACGAGGTCGGCAACGACGCGGCCCGGCGGCTGTCGGGGGTGGGGTGCTTCGCCGAGCTGCACGACGTGACGCGGCACGCGGACGGCCGGTACGACATCGTGGCCGTCGGCACCCGCCGGTTCCGGCTCAAGGAGCAGGACCGCTCCCGCCCCTACCTGCGGGGCGAGGTCGAGTACCTGCCCGAGGAGCCCGGCCCCGACCCGGTGCCCGCGGCGCGGCACGTCCGGTGGCTGTTCGGCCGGTACCTGGAGCGGCTGCGCACCGCCGGCGCCGGACCCGCCGAGGAGATCGACCTCCCGGCCGACCCGGTGCGGCTGTCCTACCTGATCGCGTCGTCACTGATCACGGACGGGCACGAGAAGCAGCGGCTGCTGGAATGCGAGGACGCGGCGCTGCGGCTGCGGGCCGAACGCGACCTGCTCCGCCGCGAGAACCGGATCCTGGGGGCGCTGCCGACCCTCCCCGCCGGGCAGTTCCTGGACGGGTCGTTCCACCCGAACTGACCCGACCGGGACGCGACCGGACGCACCGGTCCGGCGGAACGGTGCGCCGGCGAAAAGCGGTGGACGCGTGCGGGAGACTCTGCCCATGGGCAAACCGAAGGGAGGCGGGGGCACACCGGCCACCGTCGCCGCCGCGAAGGCGAAGATCGAGCACACGCTGCACCCCTACGAGCCCGATCCGGACGCCGAGTCCTACGGGGCGGCGGCCGCCGACGCGCTCGGGATCGGGCACGACCGGATCTTCAAGACGCTGCTGGCCGAGGTGGACGGGAACCTCACCGTCGCCGTCGTCCCGGTGTCGGGCGGCCTGGACCTGAAGGCGCTGGCCGCCGCGGCGGGAGGGAAGCGGGCCCGGATGGCCGAACCGCGCGACGCCGAGCGCGCCACCGGCTACGTGGTCGGCGGGATCAGCCCGCTCGGGCAGCGCAGGCGGCTGCCGACGGTGCTGGACGAGTCGGCCTCAGCGCTCCCGACGATCTACGTCTCCGCCGGTCGGCGCGGACTGCAGATCGAGCTGCGCCCCGCCGACCTCGTCCGCCTCACCGGCGCCCGGGTCGCCGTCGTCGCGCGCGGGTAGCCGGCGGACCGCCAGCTCCAGGAGCCCGTAGGCGCCGACGGCGGCGAGCGGCCAGCCCACCAGCAGCCCGCGGGCGCGCAGCTCGGCGACGCCGGTGACGCGCTCGCGGTCGGCGGCGGCGCGCACCGCCGCCCGGAACTCGTCCAGGCCGATCATGTGGCCGGTCCGCCAGGCGAGCAGCCCGGCCAGGACGCCGCCCGCGGCCAGGCCCAGCAGCAGCGCGATGTCGTTCCCGCGGCCCCCGGCCAGGTAGGCGGCGCCGCCGCACAACGCGCCCGCCGCCAGGACGATCAGCGCGAACCGGATGTCGGTCCCGATCGGCGCCTGGCTCTCGGGATCGGCGAGGTAGGTGTCACCGCGGAAGATGACATATGTCACCTCGGGGGCGGTCCAGGCCCACAGCAGGCCCGCGACAGGCCCGAGGAGGGCCATGGCCAGGGTCGTGACCAGCCCGGTCGCCAGGCGTCTCCCGGTCGGTCCCCGCACCTCGCCCGCTCCTTACCGAGACTCCGCTGTCGGCGAAAGACTAGCCTGCCGTGGTCAGCCGATCGACAATGCAAGGGCGGCTTCGCGACGCCCGCACCCGCCACGACCACTGGGATAGTGTGCCCGACATGTCCGGATTCAGTCCCGCGTTCGAACGCCTCGGCGCCGCCTTGGCCGCCGTCGTCCTGCAACGGCAGGAGGCGCTCGCGGAGTTCCTGCCCCGCGAGGACTGGAGCGCCGACCTCACCGCCCGCACCTACACCAGCGGCGGCGTCACGGTCCGGGTCTCGCTGCTCGGCAGCTACGCCGCGCACGAGCGCACCTGGCTGTGGGGATGGGCGAACCCGCAGTTCGGCGACGCGCACCCCGCGGTCGTCCCCATGCTGATCATCCGGACGGTCGGCGAACGGCTCGGCATCACCGAGTTCACCACCCCCGAGGTGGACCTGTCCTGGTACGAGGGCCCCGCCGGGCACGGCGGCGAGCTGATCGCGATGGCCGCGGGCGGGGTGCTGCGCGGCGGCGGCTACATCAGCGCCGGGTACGACGGCGGCTCGGCGTACCTGCACGTCGACGACCCCCAGGTGCCCGCGCCGTCCTTCGACCCGGTCCCGGTGCCGCGGCTGCTGAAGGACGCCGCGAGCCTGTTCCCGCACGAGCCGCGGCTCACCCTCGCCGGGTTCCTCGCGGAGCACCGCGTCGGCTACCGGCAGACCGAGATGGAGACCGAGGTCATGGCGCCGGGCGGCGGGCTCGCCCGCGCCCGGTTCGACGGGCTCGGCCGGTTCGTCGACTGGCGGTCCGAGCTCAGCCCCGCGGGCCTGCCCGGCTGACCCGCCGGCCGACCGGCCCGCGCCGGCCCCGCCGGGGGGCGGCCCGTCACCCGAGGCAGGACGGGCCGAGCAACTGCTTCAGGTCGCCCATCAGCGCCGGGGACGGCGACACGCGGAGCCGGTCGTCGAGCCGGACGACCGTCGTGCGGGGGCCGTTCTGCAGGTGCAGGTGCACCTCGGCGGCGCCGGGATGCGTCGTCAGCACCTCCTTGAGGCGCGCGACGGTCGGCGGGGTGCAGCGGTTGAGCTGCAGGCTCACCGAGAGGGGGCCGACCGCGTCGGTGATCGTGAGGTCGGGCTGGGTGACCTCCATCCCGATGATCTTCGCGACGTCCTCGCGGCGGTCCAGCTTGCCCTTGACGATCAGGATCGCGTCCTCGGCCAGCAGCGTGGAGCACAGCTGGTAGGCCGAGGGGAAGCACAGCACCTCGATGGAACCGGCGAGGTCCTCCAGCTGGAACATCGCCCACGAGTTGCCCTGCTTGGTGACCTTGCGCTGCAGGCCCGACAGCAGCCCCGCCACCGTGACGATCTGGCCGTCGGGCCGCTCCCCCGAGTTGAGCGACGCGATCGTGCAGTCGGCCTCGCGCTCGAGGATGTGCTCGACGCCGAGCAGCGGGTGGTCGGAGACGTACAGGCCGAGCATCTCCCGCTCGAACGCCAGCAGGGTGGTCTTGTCCCACTCCTCGCCCTCGGGGATCACGACGGCGAACGCGTCCTCGCCGCCGTCGTCCTCCAGCGCGCCGAACAGGGAGTCCTGGCCGATGGCCTCCTTGCGCTTGATGTCGATGACCGAGTCGATGGCCTGCTCGTGCACCATCAGCAGGGCCTTGCGCTCGTGCCGCAGCTCGTCGAACCCGCCCGCCTTGATCAGCGACTCCACGACCCGCTTGTTGCACACGATCGGCGGGACCTTGTTGAGGAAGTCGTTGAAGTCGGTGTAGGCGCCCTTCTCCTTCCGCGCGGCGACGATGCCGTCGACGACGTTCGTCCCGACGTTGCGGACGGCCGACAGCCCGAACCGGATCTCGGTGTCGCCGAGCGGGGTGAAGTCGGCCTCGGAGGTGTTGACGTCCGGCGGCAGCACCTTCAGCCCCATGCGGCGGCACTCGCTCAGGTACAGGGCGCTCTTGTCCTTGTCGTCGCCGACGGACGTCAGCAGCGCCGCCATGTACTCGGCCGGGTAGTTGGCCTTGAGGTAGCCCGTCCAGTAGGAGACCAGGCCGTACGCGGCGGAGTGCGCCTTGTTGAACGCGTAGTCGGAGAACGGGACGAGGATGTCCCAGAGGGTCTTGACGGCCTCCTTGGAGAAGCCGTTCTCGACCATGCCCTCCTCGAACCCGACGAACTGGGCGTCCAGTTCGGCCTTCTTCTTCTTGCCCATGACGCGGCGGAGCAGGTCCGCCTTGCCGAGCGTGTACCCCGCCACCTTCTGCGCGATCGCCATGACCTGCTCCTGGTAGACGATCAGGCCGTAGGTCGTGTCGAGGATCTCCTTGAGCGGTTCCGCCAGCTCGGGGTGGATCGGGGTGATCTCCTGCTGGCCGTTCTTGCGGAGCGCGTAGTTGGTGTGGGAGTTGGCGCCCATCGGGCCGGGCCGGTACAGGGCGCCGACGGCGGAGATGTCCTCGAAGTTGTCGGGCTTCATCAGCCGCAGCAGCGACCGCATCGGCCCGCCGTCGAACTGGAACACCCCGAGGGTGTCGCCGCGCGCCAGCAGATCGTAGGTCGGCTGGTCGTCGAGGGGCAGGTCCAGCAGGTCGACGTCGACGCCCTTGTTCTTCTTGATCCCCTGCAGGGCGTCGTCGATGATCGTCAGGTTCCGCAGGCCCAGGAAGTCCATCTTCAGCAGGCCGAGCGTCTCGCAGGTCGGGTAGTCGAACTGCGTGATGATCGCGCCGTCGGCGTCCCGGCGCATGATCGGGACGTGGTCGGTGATCGTCTCACCGGACATGATGATCCCTGCGGCGTGCACGCCGGTCTGCCGGATCAGTCCCTCCAGGCCCTGCGCCAGGTCCATGATCTGCTTGACGTCGGTCTCCTCCTCGTACAGCTTGCGGAGCTCGCCCGCCTCGCCGTACCGGGGGTGCTTGTCGTCGAAGATGCCCGACAGGGGGATGTCCTTGCCCATGACCGCGGGCGGGAACGCCTTGGAGATGCGGTCGCCGAGGGCGTAGGGGAAGCCGAGGACGCGGCCGGCGTCCTTGATGGCGGCCTTCGCCTTGATGGTGCCGAACGTGGCGATGAAGGACACCTTGTCGGCGCCCCACTTCTCCGTCGTGTACTTGATGACCTCCGCGCGCCGGTCTTCAGGGAAGTCGATGTCGATGTCGGGCATGGACGCGCGCTCGGGGTTCAGGAACCGCTCGAAGATCAGCCCGTGCGGGAGCGGATCGAGGTCGGTGATGCCCATCGCGTACGCGACGAGCGAGCCCGCGGCGCTGCCCCGCCCGGGGCCGACCAGGATCCCGTTCTCCTTGGCCCACATGATGAAGTCGGCGACGACGAGGAAGTACGACGGGTACCCCTTGCCGAGGATGACCCCCATCTCGTACTCGGCCTGCTCCTTGTACTTCTCCGGGAGGCCCTGGGGGAACCGCCGGCCGAGGCCGCTCCAGACCTCCTTGCGGAACCAGGTCTCCTCGGTCTCGCCCTCGGGGACAGGGAAGCGCGGCATCAGGTCGTGGGACTCGAACATCCCCTCGGGCTCGACCCGCTCCGCGATCATCAGCGTGTTGCGGCAGCCTTCCAGCCAGGCGTCCGAGGAGTCGATGCCGCGCATCTCGTCCGCGGTCTTCAGGTAGTAGCCGCTGCCGTTGAACCGGAACCGGTCGGGGTCGGCGAGCTGCTTGCCCACCTGGACGCACAGGAGCGCGTCGTGCGCGGTCGCCTCGGACTCGTGGGTGTAGTGCGAGTCGTTCGTCACGACCGGCGGGATGTTCAGCTTCTTGCCGATGTCGAGGAGGCCCTGCCGGACCCGCTGCTCGATGTCGAGCCCGTGGTCCATCAACTCCAGGAAGTAGTTGTCCTTGCCGAGGATGTCCTGGAACGTGGCGGCGGCCTTCAGCGCCTCATCGAACTGGCCGAGCCGCAGCCGCGTCTGGATCTTGCCGGACGGGCAGCCGGTCGTGGCCATCACCCCGTCGGCGTGCTCGGCGAGCAGCTCCTCGTCCATCCGGGCGTACTTGAAGACGAAACCCTCGGTGTAGGCCCGGCTGGACAGCTTGAACAGGTTGTGCAGGCCGGTCTTGTTGCGCGCCCACAGCGTCATGTGGTTGATCAGGCCGCCGCCGGACACGTCGTCGCGCTTCTGGCTCGGCTCGCCCCACTGGACCTTCTTCTTGTGGAACCGCGACTCCGGCGCCATGTACGCCTCGATGCCGATGATCGGGGTGACGCCCGCGGCGGTGGCCTGCTTGTGGAAGTCGTAGGCCCCGTGCATGTTGCCGTGGTCGGTCATCGCGATCGCGGGCATCTTCTGCCGCCCGACCTCATCGAACATCTGCTTCAACCGGGCGGCCCCGTCCAGCATGGAGTACTCGGTGTGAACGTGCAGATGGACGAAAGAGTCGGCCATGCCTGGCGCACCTCCTGCTCGTTGGCATGCGACCGCCCGCGTGCGGCCCGCACGCGGTGTCGCCGTCGGTCCCGGGGGAAGATCGCCGACCCGGACGGGAGCTCCGGGCGACGCGGTCCTGAAACCTTAACCCGACCCATGAGGCTCTCGGGTCCCGACACTCCCAAAGCCCCGGGCCGCACGGTACGCACCCGGAGGAACACCCATCGTGCGCTTGAAGTGGCGCGTCAGGTGGGCCTGGTCGGCGAAGCCCGTCCGCGCGGCGACCTCGCCCGGACGCAGTCCCTCGTCCAGCAGCGCGCACGCCGCGCGGACCCGCGCCTGGTTGAGGTAGGCGTGCGGGGGCAGGCCCGTGGCCTCCCGGAACGCCCGCAGCAGCGGGAACGGGCGGGCCCCGACCGTCGCGGCGAGCTCCTCCAGCGTCGGCGGGCCGACGAGGCTCGCGTGCAGCACGTCCCGCGCGTCCCGCACGGCCGGCGGCAGCGCGGGCGGCCCGTCCGGGCGCGGGACGGACGGGAGGCGGGCGGCGTGCCGCCGCAGCAGGCCCGCGTACGCCGTCCGCAGCACCGTGGAGGCGGCCAGGGCGTCGCCCCGCTCCCCCGCCAGGTGGACGGCGCGCAGCCGCCGCGCCGTCCCCGGATCGTCCAGGACGGGGCTCGGGAACGCGGGCGTCCCGCGCGGCAGGCCCAGCTCGGCCGCGATGTCCGTGAGCACCTCGACCGACGGGTAGGTCATCCGGTACGCCCAGCCCTCGGGCGCGCCCGCGTGCCCCGTGTGGACGGTGCCAGGATTGACCGCCACGACCGCGCCCCGGCCCGCCCGCTCGACGCCGCCCGCGTACTCGAACTCCTCGACCCCCGCCAGGATCACGCCGATCGCGTACCCGTCGTGAACGTGCCGCGTGAACCGGTGGGTGATGTACCGGGCGCGGAGCAGGCCCACGTCGGGAAGCGCGGGGTGCCGCCAGTAATGCGCGACCTCTCCCGTCATGCCTGACATGCTAGCCGGGCGCCGCACGCCCGCCCCGTCTCATGAGACGAGACGCACCGTTCCACGATTTGACGCGCGTCCCGCCGCGGCGCCTACCATTGCGGCCATGGACCTCCGCTGTACCGCGTTTACGCAGCCGGCTCCGGTCGAGCCGGTCGACGCGAGCATCTAGCGACGGATCTCCCCGACCGGCCGACACCCGACCGACCTCCCGGCCGGAGCCGGCCAAGGCAGAGCCCCCCGGGCTCTGCCTTTTCTCGTGGAACGACACCTTTCCCGAACGGGCGGCCCGGACTCCTCCCCTCCCCGCCCGTCCCGTCCGGGGACGCCTGAGAGGAACCCGCACATGAACGACCACGTCATCGACCCCGCCGCCGGCAAGGCCACCGAACTGCGGATCGCCCTGCCGGACGCGGCGGACCTGCGGACGGTCGGGGAGGCGCGGGCCGCCATCGACGGCATCGACGCCGCGCTCGCCGCGCTGCTCGAGCGCCGCGCCGCCGTCGCGGGCGCCGTCCAGCGGCTCAAGCCCGTCGGCGGGTTCGCCGGACGGGACGCCGCGCGCGAGCGGGCCATCGTCGAGGCGATGGCCGCGCACGCCCCGACGCTGGGCACCGACCGGCTCGCCCGGATCATGACCGCCGTCATCGAGGCCGGGCTCGACGCCGCGGCCGAGCCGCCGCGCGCGTGAGCGGGCAGGTGAGGGCCACCGCCCGAAGGCCGCAAGAACGTTCAATACGCCCGTCCCCGCCTCCCCTAACGTCGGCGGTATGACCATGGCGAACACCCGGGCGGACGGCGACGCCGCCGGCCGAGCGGCCGGCGGCGCCCGCACCGCGGCGATCCGCGACGGGCTGGGCGTGGGCGTCGCCGTCGGCATGTCCGGCCTGGCATTCGGCGCCGCCGCCGTCACCGCGGGCCTGACGGTGGCGCAGGCGTGCGTGCTGAGCCTGCTGGCGTTCACCGGCGCGTCCCAGTTCGCGCTGGCGGGCGTCGTGGGCGGGGGCGGCGGGCTCGTCGCGGGCTCCCTCGGCGCGGTCCTGCTCGGCGGCCGCAACGCCCTCTACGGGCTGCGGCTCGCGCGGACCCTGGACGTGCGGGGGTGGCGGCGGCCGCTCGTCGCGCACGTCGTCATCGACGAGACCACCGCCGTCGCGACCGCCCAGCCCGACCGGGCGTCCGCCCGCGCCGGCTTCTACACCACCGCGATCACCATCTACCTGACCTGGAACCTCACCACGCTGCTCGGCGCGGTCGGCGCCGGGCGGATCGGCGACCCGGACGCCGTGGGCCTGGACGTCCTCGGTCCGGCCGCGTTCCTGGCGCTGCTGTGGCCGCGCCTCACCGCCGGACGCACCGAGGCCCGGGCGGCGCTCGCCGCCGCCGCCATCGCCCTCGCCGCGACGCCGCTGCTGCCGCCCGGCGTGCCCGTCATGCTCGCCGCCGTCGCCGCACTGCCCGCCCTGCTCCGCCGGGAGGAGCGCGAGAAGCCGGGGGAACCCGCATGAGCGTCTGGATCGCGGTGCTGGCCACCGCACTCGGCTGCTACGCGCTGAAGTTCGCCGGCCTCGTCGCGCCGCAGTCCGTCCTGGACGACCCGCGCGTGCGGCGGTTCACCGAACTCGTCCCGGTCGCGCTGCTGACCGCGCTGATCGCCGTGCAGGCGTTCGCCGACGGCCGGAGCCTGGAGTTCGATCCCGCCCGGACGGCCGGGCTCGGCGCGGCGGTCGCGGCACTGCTGCTGCGCGCGCCGTTCCTGGTGGTGCTGGCCGTCGCCGCCGCCACCGCCGCCGGGCTCCGCCTGCTGGGGGTGTGAGCCGCCGGGCCGCGCCCGTCAGGACTCCGACTCGACGATCTCGAGCGCGCGCGCGAGATCGGCCGGGTAGGGGCTCTCGAACTCGACCCACCGCCCCGTCGAGGGGTGCTCGAACCCGAGCCGCGCGGCGTGCAGCCACTGCCGGTTCAGGTCCAGCCGCGCCGCCAGCGTCGGGTCGGCGCCGTAGAGGTGGTCGCCCGCGCACGGGTGCTTGATCGCCGCCATGTGCACCCGGATCTGGTGCGTGCGGCCCGTCTCCAGCCCGATGTCGAGCAGCGTCGCCGCCCGGAACGCCTCGACCGTGTCGTAGTGCGTCACCGACGGCTTCCCGCCCGCCACCACCGCGAACCGCCCGTCACCGGACGGGTGCCGGTCGATCGGCGCGTCGACCGTCCCGCGGAACGGGTCCGGATGCCCCTGCACCAGCGCCCGGTACCGCTTGTCCACGCGGCGGTCGCGGAACGCGCGCTTGAGCTGCGAGTAGGCGTTCTCGCTCTTGGCCACCACCATCGCGCCCGTGGTGTTGGCGTCCAGCCGGTGCACGATGCCCTGCCGCTCGGACGCGCCGCTCGTCGCGATCGTGTGCCCGGCGCCCAGCAGCCCGCCGAGGACGGTCGGGCCCGTCCAGCCCGTCGTGGGGTGCGCCGCGACCCCGATCGGCTTGTCGATCACGACGATGTCGTCGTCCTCGAACAGGACGCCCATCCCCGGGACCGGCTCCGCGACGGGCGCGGGCGGTGCGGGCGGCGGCGGGAGCGTCACCTCGAGCCACGCCCCGGCCTGCAGCCGCTCGGACTTGGTCGCCAGTTCCCGTCCGTCCAGCAGGACGTCGCCGGAGGCGATGATGTCGGCGGCCCGGCCCCGGGAGAGCCCGAACAGCCGCGACAGCGCCGCGTCGGCCCGCTCCCCCTCCAGCCCGTCCGGGACGTGGAGGCTGCGCATGTCCCCCATCAGGACTCGTCCCCCGGAGTCCGCGCGTCCCGCTCGTCCCGCTCGTCGGCGGTCTTCGGGGCGGTGGCCTCGGGCTCGGCGCTCTCGGGCTCGGTCGGTCCGGTGGGTTCGCTGGGTTCGGGGGCGGCCTTCGCGGACCCGCCGCCCTCGCCCGCCTCGCCGTCCCCGTCCTTGTCGCCGGTGATGCGGGTACCGTCGATCTGCAGGCCGCGCGCGGCCAGCACGACGGCCAGGACGCCGCCGCAGACGACCGCCGAGTCGGCCAGGTTGAACACCGGCCAGTTCGGCACCTGGATCCAGTCGACGACGTGGCCCTCCAGCGGCGCGGGCGCGCGGAAGACCCGGTCCACCAGGTTGCCCAGCGCGCCGCCGAGCATCAGGCCGAGGCAGATCGCCCACGGCATGCTCCGCAGGTTGCGGCCCGTCCAGATGATCGCCACGACCACGCCCGACGCGATCACGGTGAACACGACCGTGTAGCCGGTGCCGATCGAGAACGCGGCGCCGCTGTTGCGGGTCTCGCGCAGCGTCAGCAGCCCGCCGAGCAGCCGGATCGGCTCCTCGCCCTGCAGCGTCGCCACCACGATCATCTTCGTCACGATGTCGGCGGCCAGCGCCACCACGGCCACCACGGCCAGCACGCCGACACGGCGCGGCCGAGGAGATCCCGTGGATTCCCCGGCCCCGCCCTCTGGGTTCGTTGAGTCGCTCAGCGACGTTCCTCGCGTTGTTTGCATGTCACACACAGGGTCGCACGCGGGAACACCTGAAGTCGCGCCTTGCCGATCGGTTCGCCGCAGACCTCGCAGATCCCGTACGTGCCGGACTCCATCCGCTGGACGGCCCGCTCACTCTGCGCGAGCAGGTCCTGCGCATTGTACGCCAGCGCGAGCTCGTGCTCGCGCGCGTACGTCTTGGCGCCCGCGTCGGCCTGGTCGTCGCCCGCGCCCTCGCTGGCGTCGCCCTCCGCGATCTGGCTCGTCGACACCGCGATGTCGGCGCGCAGCTCCGCGATCTGCTCCTCCAGCCCCGCCCGGACCTCCGACAGCTCGTCGGCCGTCCACCCGGCCTCGTCCGCGCGCACCGGCAGCCCGGCGGCGTCCGGCCGCGCGCCGTCGGCCGCCGCGTCCCGCCGCGCCTTCGCGGTCCGCCGGGGCGCGGCCGCCGGTTTGGCCGCCGGTTTCGCCGACCCGGCCCGGGTCCCGCCCGTCGTGGCCGCCGCACCGGCCTCCGTCACGCTGATCGCCTCAGTGGGCAGTCCGGGCATGGTGTCCCCCTTCACGGGCAAGGTCGACGTCGACCTGGGATCGTTACCGACCGCTTATGCCCCCGGCCCGCGTTTCCGGAAACCCCAGGGATCACCGAATCCTCGGAAAGGAACCATGACGGACGAACGGCCGTCCCGGCGATAACCGGAAGAGGACGGGCCTCCGGTGCGTTAAAGTCGGGATACACGCAGCCGCAGCAGGCGATGATGGGGACACCTGCCGCCGCACGCAGCCATGAGCGACCCGGGGACGGTGCGAGCCCGGGGGCGAGCACGGCGGTCCGATCACCCCGGAGCCCTCCGGAAGAACCGCCCCGCCCGCGCGGGGCCCAGTAGAACCGGTCGCCGCGGCTCGAAAGAAGCGGTCCGCGCCGGCATCCGACGCGGGCAAGGAGGGTGGTACCGCGGGGCCCGTCCGGACGATCCGGGCGCGCGTCTCGTCCCTCCGGACACGTGCACGCTCGCATCCACGTCGATCCGGAGGTCCGCCACCGTGAGCCGAGGTTTCCGGCCACTGCCCGCGCAGGTCGAGCTGCCCGCCCTCGAGCGGGACATGCTGCGCCGCTGGCAGGAGAACAAGGTCTTCGAGCGGTCGCTGGAGCGCACCGCGTCCGGTCCCCGCTGGCTGTTCTACGAGGGGCCGCCCACCGCCAACGGCATGCCGGGCGTGCACCACGTCGAGGCCCGCGTCTTCAAGGACGTCTTCCCGCGCTACCGCACCATGAAGGGCTACCACGTCCCCCGCAAGGCCGGCTGGGACTGCCACGGGCTGCCCGTCGAGGTCGCCGTGGAGAAGGAGCTCGGCCTCACCGGCAAGAAGGACATCGAGGAGTACGGCGTCGCGGAGTTCAACGCCCGCTGCCGCGAGTCGGTCCTGCGGCACGTCGACGCCTTCGAGGAGATGTCCGAGCGGATGGGGTTCTGGGTCGACACGGCCCAGGCGTACCGCACGATGGACCCCCGGTACGTCGAGGCCGTCTGGTGGTCCCTCAAGCAGATCTTCGACAAGGGCCTGCTGTTCCGCGACTTCCGCATCACCCCCTACTGCCCGCGCTGCGGCACCGGCCTGTCCGACCACGAACTCGGCCAGCCCGGCGGGTACGAGGAGATCACCAGCCCGTCGGTGTACGTGCGGATGCCCGTCGCCTCCGGCCCGCTCGCCGACCTCGGCGCCGCGCTGCTGATCTGGACGACGACGCCGTGGACGCTCGTGTCCAACACCGCCGTGGCCGTCCACCCCGACGTCACCTACGTCGCCGCGCGCCCCGCCGGCTCCGACGAGGTCCTCGTCGTCGCCGAGCCCCTCCTCGAGCAGGTGCTGGGCGCGGACGCCGAACGCCTCGCCTCCTACCGGGGCGCCGACCTCGAGCGGACGCCGTACGAGCGTCCGTTCGACCTCGTCGACATCCCGGACGCGCACTACGTCGTCCTGGGCGACTACGTCACCGTCGAGGACGGCACCGGGCTCGTCCACCAGGCGCCCGCGTTCGGCGGGGACGACTTGACCGTCTGCAAGAGCTACGGCATGCCGGTCGTCAACCCGATCGGCCCCGACGGGCGGTTCCTTCCCGACGTGCCCATGGTGGGCGGGAAGTTCTTCAAGGACGCCGACGAGGCCCTCACCGAGGACCTGCGCGCGCGCGGGCTCCTCTACCGGGGCGGCCACTTCGAACACAGCTACCCGCATTGCTGGCGCTGCCACACCCCGCTCCTCTACTACGCGCTGCCCGCCTGGTACATCCGCACCACGCAGATCAAGGAGCGGCTGCTGGAGGAGAACGAGAAGACGAACTGGTTCCCCGACACGGTCAAGCACGGACGCTACGGCGAATGGCTCCGCAACAACGTCGACTGGTCCCTCTCCCGCAGCCGCTACTGGGGCACTCCCCTCCCCCTGTGGGTGTGCGGTGACGACGAGGAGCACATCACCTGCGTCGAGTCCCTCACCGAACTCGGCGAACTCGCGGGCTCCGACATGTCCGAACTCGACCCGCACCGCCCGTACGTCGACGACGTCACGTTCCCCTGCCCGTCCTGCGGAGCCGAAGCGCGCCGCGTCCCCGACGTGATCGACGCCTGGTACGACTCCGGCTCGATGCCGTTCGCCCAGTGGGGCGCCCCGCACCGCAACAAGGACGTCTTCGAGGCCTCCTACCCCGCGCAGTACATCTGCGAGGCCCAGGACCAGACGCGCGGCTGGTTCTACTCCCTGATGGCCGTCGGGACCCTCGTCTTCGACCGCTCGTCCTACGAGAACGTCCTGTGCCTCGGCCTCATCCTCGCCGAGGACGGCCGCAAGATGAGCAAGCACCTCGGCAACGTGCTGCGCCCGATCCCGCTGATGGACGAGCACGGCGCGGACGCCGTCCGCTGGTTCATGCTCGCCAACGGCCTGCCCTGGGCGTCCCGCCGCGTCGGCCACGGCGCGCTGGAGGAGATCGTCCGCAAGGTCCTCCTCACCTACTGGAACACCGCGTCGTTCTTCGTCCTCTACGCCAACGCGGCCGCCGCACAGGGCGAGCCCTGGACGCCCGACCGGACGGGCGAGGCGCCCGCCCCGGCCGACCGCCCCCTCCTCGACCGGTGGGCGCTCGCCGAACTGCACCGCACCGTCGGCGAGGTCGACGCCGCCCTCGAGCAGTTCGACACCGCCCGCGCCGGCCGCCGGCTCGCCGAGTTCGTCGACGACCTGTCCAACTGGTACGTGCGCCGCTCCCGCAAGCGGTTCTGGGAGGGCCCCGAGACGCCCGACGGCGCCTCCGCCTTCGCCACCCTCTACGAGTGCCTCGAGACCCTCACCCGCCTGATGGCGCCGATGGTCCCGTTCGTCACCGACCACGTGTGGGACGTGCTCCGGCCCGCCGACGCGCCCGAGTCGGTGCACCTCACCGACTTCCCCGCCGTCCGCGAGGAACTCCTGGACCCCGCGCTGACCGAGCAGATGGCGCTCGTCCGGCGCCTCGTCGAGCTCGGCCGCTCCGCCCGCGCCGCCAGCGGCGTCCGGACCCGCCAGCCCCTCGGCCGCGCCCTCGTCGGCGCGACCGGATGGGCCGCGCTGCCCGCCCAGCTCCGCGCGCAGATCGCCGAGGAACTGAACGTCCAGGCGTTCGAGGAACTCTCCTCCATCGGCGGCGACCTGGTCGAGTACGAGGTCAAGCCGAACTTCCGCGAGCTCGGCAAGCGGTACGCCAAGGACACCCCGAAGGTCGCCAAGGCCGTCACGTCCGCCGACGGCGCCGCGCTCGTCCGGTCCCTGCGCGAGGACGGCGCCGTCGAGGTGGAGGCCGCCGACCTCGGCGCCGTGCGCCTCACGCCCGGCGACGTGATCGTCACCGAACGGCCCCGCAGCGGCTGGGCGGTCGAGAGCGCCGCGGGCGAGACCGTCGCCCTCGACCTCGACGTGACGCCCGAACTCCGCCGCGCCGGCCTCGTGCGCGAGGCCGTCCGGCTCGTCCAGGAGGCCCGCAAGGCCGCCGGGCTGGAGGTCACCGACCGCATCGAGCTGTGGTGGGAGGCCGCCGGGACCGACCTGGCCGAGGCCCTGCGCGCCCACGGCTCCGAGCTGGCCACCGAGGTCCTCGCCACGTCCGTCGCCGAGGGCCGCCCCGGCGGCGTCGAGGGCGGCCGCGACGACGAACTGGGCCTCGCCTACTGGCTCCGCAAGACGGTGTGAGTCCAGGGGGGCGACCCCCTGGAACCCCCGTCACGGGGACGGCGATCCTCGCGTGCTGTTGCAAGACGCCGTGCTCTGTGCCGCAGTCGTACGCACGCTGCGGTCGCCGTCCCCGACGCTTCGCGCGACCTCCGGCGCTGGGCGCCTACGGCCGCGCGAAGCGTCCCCGTGGCCGGTGTCGCCGGCATCTGACCAAAACACGATCATCCGGAACATGTGTCGTCGCGACAGCGGCGGACGGCTTTACCTAGTAAGGTTCGCGCGGGGGCTTGACGGGTTTTCGAGATGCATCGCGTTTTGTCATGATGGTGGGGTGAACCTTCCCGAGAACCCTTCCGGACAGGACCCCGCCCGGCTCCGGGCGTCCGACGCCGACCGCGACGAGGTCGCCGACCGCCTCCGCGAGGCCCTGGCCGAGGGGCGGATCACGGCCGAGGAGCACGCCGAGCGCATCGACGCCGCCTACCGGGCCAAGACCTACGCGGAGCTGGAGCCCCTCCTCGGCGACCTGCCGTCGGCGTCGGCGGGGCCGCGCGTCAACCTGCGCAAGCAGGGCGAGCAGGTCGAACCGCCGACCCCGCAGCCGGCGAACGTCGTGGCCGTGCTGTCGGGGGCGACCCGCTCCGGGCGCTGGCTCGTCGAAAAGCGCACCAACGTCGTCTCCCTGCTGGGCGGTGTCGACCTGGACTTCCGCCAGGCCGTCCTCAGCGCGTCCGAGGTCACGCTGAACATCACGGCCATCATGGGCGGGGTGTCCATCACCGTGCCGCCCGGGGTCCGGGTCGTCGACTCCACGATGGCGATCCTCGGCGGGACCGCACTGCCCGAGGACGACGTCGTCGAGGAGGGCGCGCCCGTGATCCGGCTGACCGGCGTGGTCCTGCTCTCCGGGGTGTCGGTCGACCGCAGGGAGGCCGGAGGGACGGCGTCGCGGCGCGACCGCCTGGAGGAACGGCACCAGCGGGTGATGGACCGCCACGCGCGGCGGCATCGCCGGCTGACGGAACGGCACCGCCCCCGCGACTGACCTCAGTCGCGGGCGCGCTCCCGGTCGGGCTGGCAGACGAGGCAGGGTGTGCAGCCGCGGGACTTGGCCTCGGTGCGGGAGAGCGACTCGAGGTCGTCCGCCTCGTCACCGATGTCCTCGATGAGGGCGCAGTCCGTGCGGTGGTAGCGCTTGGTGCCGCTCAGGATGCGGACCTGCGGGTCGTCGCCGTCCGGGTCGGCCGCGGGCGGCTCCTCCTCGGCGGCCTCCGGCTCGGGCGCCCGGCGGGGCACCTCGGCGGGCTCGTCCGGCTGCTCGGCGTCGCCGTGGCGGGGCGCCGGGGGCTCCAGATCGGCGGTGACGTCCACCGGGGACGGCTCCGGCTTCCCCGCGTCCTTCGAGAACGCGTCTTTCGGCGGCGCGTCCTTCGAGGAAGCGTCCTTCGGGGGTGCGTCCTTCGGCGGCGCTTCGGTTGACGACTCGTCCTTCGACGGCCCGTCCTTCGGCGGCTCGTGCCGGGACGGCTCGTCCTTCGGCGGCTCGGGCTGCTCCGGGGCCGGCTCGTCCGGCTTCTTCCTGACGAGATCGGCGACGGGGAGGTCCATCAGCGTCGGACCGGCGGGGGTGCGCCGCGACTTCTCCGCGGCCTCGGCGCGGGGGATCTCGGCGGTCGCGTCCAGGGGCGTCGGCGCGGAGGCCGGACGGGCCAGGCCGGCGAGGCCCTTCTCGTCCGCGGCCCGCTCCGCCTTCTTCTCCCCGCCCGCCTTGGCGCGCGCCGCCAGTGCGGTGTCGGGCATGCAGGCGGTGCAGGAGCTGAAGCCCTCCTCGCGGGCCTCCGCGTAGGTGAGCTCCTCGGTGTCGCGGCCGGCGAGCTGGCGGCAGGTGTCGAGGTGGTAGCGCTTGCGGCCGCGGACGACGAACACCATCGCGTCGCCCGGCACGTCGACCGGCTGGACGGGGATCTCGACGCCGTCGTCGGCCGGTTCGGGCGGCGTTCCCGCGGGACGGGCGCCGGCGGTCGCGGCCGGAGCCGGCGTGGCGCGCTTGTCCCGCCTGGTCTTGCGCTTCTTGGCGGGCGCCGTGGAGACGCCCGGGCCGAACAGCTCCTTGCGCCGCAGGAACACCCCGATGGCCAGGCACAGCGCGGAGACGATGCTGACGCCGATGGAGATGTAGATCACCACCAGCGCGTCCAGGCCGAAGACCTGGGCGCTGTCGCCGTTGCCCGCGACGATTCCCGCGACGAGCAGGGCGATGGCCGCCACCACGAGCACGCCACTCAGGATGATCACAGGGTCTCTCCCCCTCGTTCAGACCGCTGGGCTCCGGGCCGCCCGAGTGGCCCGGTGGTCGACCCGCCGGGGCGCCGGTGGGCGCCGCCGGGATGGCGACGGTGCCATCCTCGGCGCGGCGGACGGGAAGACCCTATCGCCTGCGGTGCCCGAGTCAGCGCCTCTCGTGCGGCGGGTTGTCCCCACCGGAGTGGAACGCGCCGGTCGCCGAGTGCTGGACCTGCTGCGGGCCGTGCTCGGCCGGTTGCGGGAAGCCGGTCGGCGCCGCGCCGTTGCGGTTCTCGCTCTGCGGGACCGCGGTCTGCGGGCCGGTCTGCGGGCCGGAGTTCTGCGGCTGCGGGGCGCCGGGGACGGCCGCGAACGCGCCGGTCTCGGTGCTGCCCGCCTCGAGGTCGCGCAGCTGGCCCTCCAGATACACCTTCAGGCGGCTGCGGTACTCGCGCTCGAACGCGCGCAGGTTGTCGACCTCGCGCTCGAGCTCCTCGCGCTGCTGCACGAGGGAGCCCATGACCTGGCGGTGCCGCTCCTGGGCGTCGCGGTCGAGGGCCTCGGCGCGGGAGCGGGCCTCGCTGACGATCTGGTCGGCCTGCCGGCGGGCCTTGCCGAGGATCTCCTCGGCCTCGCGGCGGGCGCGACCGAGCGTCTCGTCGGCCTCGCGGCGGGCGTCCGCGATCGCCTGGTCGGCGGTCTGCTGCGCCAGCGCGAGCACGCGGGCGGCGGTGTCCATGTTGTCCTCGCCGCCGGACTGGGCGGCGGCCATGCCGAGGCCGCCGAGGGCGGGCTCCGGCTCGGGCTGCTGCTGCACCGGCTGAGGCGCCTGCGGCTGCGGCTGCGGCTGCGGCTCGGGACGGGGCGGCTCGGGGATCTTCTGCACGTCCGGCTTCGGCTCCACGATGGGAGCGGCCATGGCGGGAACCTTGCCGCGAAGGCACTCGGCCAGCTTGGCCCGCAGCTCCTCGTTCTCCTGGATGAGGCGGTCGAGCTCTGCCTCGACCTCGTCGAGGAAGGCGTCCACCTCCTCCTCGTCGTACCCCGGCCTCAGCCTGGTGGTACTGAACTGCTTGTTCCGCACATCGGCGGGTGTCAGCGGCATGTTCGTCTCCTTGGCGCGCTTGGAGTCTGTCCCAAAGGACGGTATCCGATCAGAGCCCCGGTACGAAGATGATCAAGACCCAGACCACAAGGAAGAGGACAGTGAAGCTGAGGTCCAACGCAACGTTACCCAGCCGTATGGGAGGAATGTAACGCCTCAGGAACTTCAGCGGGGGGTCGGTGACGGTGTAGACCGCCTCCGCGATCACCAGCACGACCCCGGTCGGCCGCCACTGGCGGGCGAACGACTGCAGGACCTCCAGGATCAGCCTCCCGATCAGGAGCAGGAGGAAGATGATGAGGAGCGTCTCGATTACGGCCCAAACGATGTTCACGGATACTCTCGCATGTGCGTCTCAGCTCTGGTTGAAGAACCCTCGTTCTGCCATCCGGGCCTTGTCCTCCGCCGTCACCTCCACGTTGGCGGGCGACAAGAGGAACACCTTGTTCGTAACACGCTCGATGCTCCCATGCAGGCCGAACACGAGACCCGCCGCGAAATCGACGAGACGCTTGGCGTCGCTGTCGACCATCTCGGTCAGGTTCATGATCACCGGGGTGCCCTCACGGAAGTGCTCCCCGATGGTCCTCGCCTCGTTGTAGGTCCTTGGGTGCAGCGTAGTGATGCGCGCAAGGTCGGTGGTACCGCTCTCGTAGAGAGCCACGGAACGTCGCTCGACGGTGGACGCGGCGTGATGCTCGCGATCACGGTCCGGGTCGTCCTCGGCTCGGGTAAGCTGACCGCCGGATTCGTCCTCGCGACGGCGCCCCTCACCCGGGTCGGTCTCATCGTCGTAGATGTCGTACTCGTCGTAACGGTCGTCGTCGTAACGGTCGTCCTCCACCAGGCCGAGGTAGACCGCCATCTTGCGCATCGCGCTGGCCATACGCCCCTCCGTGTCCTGTGGCCGCGGTTCCGGCGCGTCCGGCGCCGCGGTTGACCGTCCGTCTGCGTGGCCCGCGTTCCGGCAGGTCCCACTGGGGGGACATTACCTGACGATTGCCCGTCGGCCGCCGAGCAACGCCGTACCGATCCTGAGGTGTGTCGCGCCGCACGCGATCGCCTGTTCCAGATCCCCGCTCATACCCGCGGAAACGATCGAGGCGCCCGGATGGTTTCGGCGGACGTCCGCCGCCACCTCGGCGAGCCGGGCGAAGGCGGGCAGCGGGTCGGCGCCGAGCGGCGCGACGGCCATCACCCCGCCGAGTTCCAGGCCGGGGGCGTCGGCGATCTCGCGGGCGAGGCCCGGGACGTCCTCGGGGGCCGCGCCGCCGCGCCCCTCCCGCCGCTCGGTCTCGTCCAGCGACACCTGGACGAGGCAGCGCGGCGTGCGCCCGGTGCGCACGGCGGCGTCCGACAGCGCGGCGACCAACCGGGACCGGTCGACCGAGTGGACGACGTCGGCGTAGCCGGTGACGGCGCGGGCCTTGTTCGTCTGCAGGCGTCCGACGAAATGCCAGGTGAGGGGAAGGTCGGCGCAGTCGTCGGCCTTCGGCCGCGCCTCCTGGTCGCGGTTCTCGCCGACCTCGGTGAGGCCGAGTCCGGCCAGCAGCCGCACGTCCGACGCGGGGAAGGTCTTGGTCACCGCGACCAGCGTGATCTCGTCCTCGGCGCGGCCCGCGGCGGCGCAGGCGGCGGCGATGCGGGCGCGGACGGCGGCGAGGCCGTCGGCCAGTTCGGCCCGGCGCTCCTCGGGGGTCACTACGGGCGGTCCTCGCGTTCGGTGAGCCAGACGTACCCGGCGAACCGGCCGGTGCGGCCGTCGCGCCGGTAGGAGAACAGGCCCGGGTCCTCGATCGTGCAGCGCGGGTCGGTCCGCACGTCGGCTACGCCCGCGGCGGCGAGCTGCCCGGCGATGCCCGCGCGGATGTCGAGGCCGGGGGTGCCGCGGGACGTGGTCGCGTACGCGGCGGGCACGGCGGCGGCGACCTCGTCGCGCATCGCGGCCGGGACCTCGTAGCAGCCGCCGCACGCGGCGGGGCCGATGGCGGCCGACGTCCGGGCCGGGTCGGCGCCGTGCTCGCGCATCCGCGCCAGCAGGGCGGGGACGACGCCAGCGGCGGTGCCGGGACGGCCGGAGTGCGCGGCGCCGACGACGCCCGCGACGGGGTCGGCGAGCAGGACGGGCGCGCAGTCGGCGACCAGGACCGCGAGGGCGAGCCCGGGGACGGTGGTGACGATCGCGTCGACGGGGGTGTCGGCGAGGTCTTCGGGGGCGGTGACGTACGCGACGCCGGCGCCGTGCACCTGCCGCATCCAGACGGTGCGCGCGGGGTCGACGCCCAGGCGCGCGGCGGCCCGCTCGCGGTTGCCGCGCACGGCGGCGGGATCGTCGCCGACCGCGCCGCCGAGGTTGAGGGAGTCGTAGGGGGCTTCGCTGACGCCTCCGGCGCGGTCGGTGAACGCCGCGCGGACGCCGTCGCCCAGGACGGAACCGTCCCGGGTGAGCTCGCTCGGGATGGGGGTCACGGTCCCTTCAGGAAGTCGGGAACGTCGAGGTCGTCCTCCTCGTCGAACACGACGCGGCGCGGCGGGCGCTTGCCCGCGGCGGCGGGGCCGCCCTCGTTCTCGCCGGCGTGCACGCGCGAGGGCTGGTCTCCGCCGGGGCGCGGCGCCGGAGCCCGCTGCGCCTGGTCGGCGGCGCGCTCGGCCGGCGGGGCGGGCGGCTGCGGGGCGTCGGCGTGCCCGGCGCCGGGCGGCGGGCCGTGCGCGGCCTCGTCGCGGGGCGCGGGGCGGCCGGCGACCGGACGGTCGTCGCCCGCAGGCGGCGCGGACGGCCGGTTCTCGGCCTCGGGCCGCGCGGGCGGGGCCGCCTGCGCGGGCTGCGGCGCCGGCGGCTGCGGCGGGGCGGGCGGCTGCTGGGCGGCGGCCGCCTGCGCGACGGTGCGCTGCCCCTGCTGCTGGGACGCCTGGGCGCCCGCGGCGTCCGAGCGTCCGACCCGGCTGGGGATCGGGTTCGGCGAGGTCGCCGACGCGGGCGGCGCGGCGGGCGCCGACGTCGGGGGCGGCGGCGGGGCGGGCCGTGGCGGCGGCGGTGTCCGCACGTGCTCGGGCTCCGGCGCCGGCTTGGTGGGGCGGCCCTCGTCGAACCCCGCGGCGATCACGGTCACCCGGACCTCGTCGCCGAGCGCGTCGTCGATGACCGCGCCGAAGATGATGTTGGCGTCGGGCGCGGCGGCGTTCGACACCAGCTGGGCCGCCTCGTTGATCTCGAACAGACCGAGGTCGGAGCCGCCGGAGATGGACAGCAGCACGCCGTGGGCGCCGTCGATGCTGGCCTCCAGCAGCGGGCTGGAGATCGCCATCTCGGCCGCCGCGACGCTGCGGTCGTCGCCGCGCGCGGACCCGATGCCCATGAGCGCCGAACCGGCGCCGGACATGACGGACTTGACGTCAGCGAAGTCCAGGTTGATCAGGCCGGGGGTGGTGATCAGGTCGGTGATGCCCTGGACACCGGACAGCAGCACCTGGTCGGCCGCCTTGAACGCGTCGAGGACGCTGACCTGCCGGTCGGAGATCGACAGCAGCCGGTCGTTGGGGATGACGATGAGGGTGTCGACCTCGTCGCGCAGCGTCTCGATGCCGGCCTCGGCCTGCATCGCCCGGCGCTTGCCCTCGAAGCTGAACGGGCGGGTGACCACGCCGATCGTCAGGGCGCCGAGCGAGCGCGCGATGTTGGCCACGACGGGCGCGCCGCCGGTGCCGGTGCCGCCGCCCTCCCCGGCGGTGACGAACACCATGTCGGCGCCCTTGAGGACCTCCTCGATCTCCTCGCGGTGGTCCTCGGCGGCCTTGCGGCCCACGTCCGGGTTGGCGCCGGCGCCGAGGCCGCGGGTGAGCTCGCGGCCCACGTCCAGTTTCACGTCGGCGTCACTCATCAGCAGCGCCTGGGCGTCCGTGTTGATAGCGATGAACTCGACGCCCTTGAGTCCCTCCTCGATCATCCGGTTGACGGCGTTGACGCCGCCGCCGCCGATGCCGACGACCTTGATGACCGCGAGGTAGTTCTGCGGTGCTGCCACGACGAGGGGCCTTTCCGCTCGCTCTATCCGACCGCCTGACCGGTCTGCCGACCGTGCCGCCGCGGTGTTTCCTGACCTGTGTGCACTTGGCGCGAGCCGGGAGCGTCCGGTCCGGCGGACCGGGTCGCCCTCAACCCTCACCCTCAACTTGAGGCTTACAGTTATGTCAACCTGAGGACTGATACGGACAGTAGGGCGGCCTTACCGCCAGGGTCAACTAACCTCCCCCGAACTCCACCGGCGTGTCGCACTGAGCGCCGGTTTGCCCAGGTTGGCGATGGACCTCCCCCGGCAGGGGCCGTCTCCCGCGCCGTCCTGTCGCGTAACGTCCGAATCATCCGTCTCAGCCGTCCCAATCCGCCGACCCGTCTTCCGCCGACCCGTCCAGCGTGCCCCATCGGACGGCGCGGCGCGCCCCGACACACGCACCGGAGGCGAATGGTCGCGATCGGTTCCGGATTTCCCGGCGTTTCCGAGGCCGCACTCCCCCGGAACCGGGATCAGCTCGTCATCAGGACGCCCGGAGAGCTGACGTCCACCCTCCGCACGGCCCGCCCCGCCTCGGTCCGCTGCAGCGACTCCAGCAGCCGGATCTTCTCCTCGGCCCGCTCGGCCGCACCCCACAGGATCGTGCGGCCGTCGTTCAGGTACAGGGTGACGGCCTCGGGCGCGGTCGCCTCGACCTGCACGACCGGGCCGCGCAGGGCGTCCGGCAGGGCGGTGAGCACCCGCAGGGCCGCGAGGGTGGACGGGTCGGACGGCCCGGGCGCGCCCACGCTCAGCGCCGGCAGCCCGGACGGACGGGTCGTGCCGTCGGCCACCACCACGCCCTGCCCGTCGATCCGGTGGTACCGGCCCCCGTGCTCGAACACCGCGACCGGGACGCGCTCGTCCACGACGATCCGCACCGTGCCCGGCCAGTTCCGCTCGACCTCGGCCGACCCGACCTCCCGCAGCCGCTCGACGCGGGCACGGATCTCGCCGGTGTCCAGCCGCGCCATCGGCACGCCGAGGTCGACCCCGGCGGCGGCGGTGACCCGGTCGCGCGGCGCCAGGTCGGTGCCGGTGACCTCCACGTGCCGCACCACCAGCAGGCGCGAGCCGAGCAGCACCCAGGTCACCGCGCCGAGCACACCGACGACCAGCAGCGCGACGAACACCGCCTTCCAGCGGCCGCCGGCCGGCACGTCCTCCTCCGGCACGTCCGCGGGCGGCGCCGCCTCCGCGTCCTCGCGCCGACCCGTCCGCGACTCGGTCATGACCCAAGCTTGACAGTGCCGGCCCGGCCGGAGGCCGATCGCGGCGGCCCCGGCGTGTCACCGGGCCTCCCCGGCGGGCGAACGGCCGTGACCGCCGGCTCCGCTAACGCTCCGCCGCGCCCGCGAGACGCTCCAGGATCGGCGCGCCGAGCGCGGTGACGTCCCCCGCGCCCAGCGTGATGACCAGGTCGCCGGGCCGTGCCAGCGACGCCACGGTCGCGGGGACGTCGTCCCGGACGGGCGCGTAGACGGTCTCGGTGCCCGGCGGGACCGCGTCGGCCACGAGCTTGCCCGTGACGCCCGGCTCCGGGTCCTCGCGGGCGCCGTAGACGTCGAGGACGACCGCGACGTCGGCGAGGCCGAGGGCCGCGCCGAACTCGGCGGCGAAGAACCGCGTGCGGCTGTACAGGTGGGGCTGGAACACCGCGACGATGCGCGGTCCGCCCGCCGAGGCGTCCTTCTCCCGCGCGTAGTCGCGGGTGGCCTCCAGGTCGGCGGTCAGCTCCGTGGGGTGGTGGGCGTAGCTGTCGAACACCTCGACGCCGCCCGCCTCGCCCTTGTGCTCCAGCCGGCGCATCGCGCCGCCGAACGCGGCGAGGCCGTCCCGCACGGCCGCGTCGTCCAGGCCGAGGGCCTGCGCGACCGCGACGACGGCGGTGGCGTTGAGCGCGTTGTGCCGCCCGGGGACGCCGAGCGCGACCGGGCCGACCCCGGCGATCTCGAACCGGGAGCCGAGCCCGCGCGGGGTGAACCCGGTGACGCGCAGGTCGGCGCCCTCCGCCTCCCCGTACGTCCGGACGGTCAGCCCGCGTTCGCGCGCGCGCTCGGCGAGTTCCATCGCGACGGGGTCGTCCGCACCGGCGACGAGCGTCCCGCCGGGCTCGACGCGGTCGACGAACAGGGCGAAGTTCTCCTTGACCTGCTCGAATCCGCCGTAGTTGTCCAGGTGGTCGGCCTCGACGTTGGTGATCACCGCGATGCGCGGCGTGTACATCAGGAACGAGCCGTCGCTCTCGTCGGCCTCGGCGACGAACACGTCGCCGGTGCCCTCGTCGGCGCCCAGCCCGGTCGTGACGAGCTGGCCGCCGATGCAGTAGGACGGGTCGGCGCCCGCGTGCTGCAGCGCGACCGTGAGCATCGAGGTCGTGGTCGTCTTGCCGTGCGTGCCCGCGACCGCGACGGCGCGGCGCCCGGCCATCAGCGCGGCGAGCGCGGCGGAGCGGTGCAGGACCCGCAGGCCGCGCTCGCGCGCGGCGACCAGCTCGGGGTTGCCGTCGCGGATCGCGGTCGACACCACGACCGTGTCGGCGTCCCCGAGGTGCGCGGCGTCGTGCCCGACATGGACCCGCGCGCCCATCCCGCCGAGCTGGGCGAGCAGCTCGGAGTCGCGGGCGTCGCTGCCGGACACGGGAATGCCGCGCCGCAGCATGATCCGGGCGATGCCCGACATCCCGGCGCCGCCGATGGCGATGAAGTGCACCCGGCCCAGCTCCCCGGCCGGGACGACCTCGCCGCGCTCGATGTCGCTCGGCTCGATCAGACTCATCGCGCGGCGCCCGCCGAGCGGACGACGTCGTACACCATCTGGGCGAGGGCGACGTCGGCGTCCCGGCGGCCCATCCGGCCGGCGGCCTCCGACATGTTCGCGACCCGCGCGGGGTCGGCCAGGACCGGCAGGAGGTGCTGCGCGATCCAGTCGGGCGACAGCTCGGCGTTGTCGACGAGCATCCCGCCGCCGGCGGCCACGATCGGCTCGGCGTTCAGCCGCTGCTCGCCGTTGCCGATGGGCAGCGGCACGTACACCGCGGGCAGCGCCACCGCGGCGAGTTCCGCGCAGGTCATCGCGCCGGCGCGGCACATGGCCATGTCGGCGGCGGCGTAGGCGAGGTCCATGCGGTCACAGTAGGGGATCGTCACGTACTGTGGTCCGCCCGACACCGGTTCGGGCTCCTCGGTGTTCTTCGGCCCGACGATGTGGAGCACCTGGATGCCGGCCTGCCGGAAGTAGGGCGCGGCGGCGACCGCGGCCTGGTTGAGCGACCGGGCGCCCTGCGAGCCGCCGAAGATCAGCAGCGTGGGCAGGTCGGGCAGCAGGCCGAAGTACGAGCGGGCCTTGTCGCCCATCGCGAGCCGGTCCAGGGTGGCGATCTCGCGGCGCAGCGGGATGCCGACGAACGTCGGGTTCGGCAGCGGCGAGTCGGCGTGGGACACCGCGACGTGCTCGGTGAAGCGGGCGCCGAGCTTGTTGGCGAGGCCGGGCTTGGGGTTGGCCTCGTGCACGATGATCGGGATCTTGCGCTTGCGGGCGGCGAGATAGCCGGGCGTGGCGACGTAGCCGCCGAAGCCGACGAGGACGTCGGCCTGCGCCTGGTCGATGACGGACGCCGCCGCGTTGATCGCACCGCGCAGCCGTCCGGGCACCGTCAGCAGCTGGGGGGTCAGCGTGCGCGGCAGCGGCACCGGCGGGACCAGGGCGAGCTCGTACCCGCGCTGCGGGACCAGCCGGGTCTCCAGGCCGCGTTCGGTGCCCAGGCAGACGATCCCGGTGTTCGGGTCGTTGCGGCGCAGCGCGTCCGCGAGGGCCAGCGCGGGCTCGATGTGTCCGGCGGTGCCCCCGCCGGCCAGGACAACCCTCATGCTCGTTGACAACTCCTCATGAAAATCACCGACGTGCCAGGCCTAGCCAGCTTAGAGCCCTCACGACCGGTCCGGGGCCCCGTGCGGAGAGTGCCTGCCTCGCGCCGGGCTCCCGTTTGGCGAAGGCCAGCAGCATGCCGAGCGCGATCAGGGTGGGGATGAGCGCCGACCCGCCGTAGGACACGAGCGGCAGCGGGATCCCCGTGATGGGCAGGACGTTGACGACCGCGCCGATGTTGATGACCGCCTGGACGACCAGCCACGCCGTCACGCCGGCGGCGGCGAGCCGGGTGAAGGTGTCCTGGACGCGCTTGGCGATGCGCAGGCCCGCGTAGGTGAGGAGCCCGAACAGGCACAGCACGATGAGCGTCCCGGCGAGCCCGAGCTCCTCTCCCACGATCGCGAAGATGAAGTCGGTCTCGGCGTGCGGGAGGTAGTCCCATTTGGCGCGGCTCTCCCCCAGGCCGATCCCGAACATGCCGCCGGACGCGATCGCGTACAGACCCTGGACGCTCTGGTAGTTCGTGGAGAGGGTGTTGCCGGACGGGTCGAGGAACCCGGTGAGGCGCTGCATCCGGTACGGCTCGACGACGATGAGGATCGCCACGAGCAGCAGGACCATCCCGGCCATCCCGACGAACAGCCGTCCGGGCGCGCCGACCACCCACAGCAGCGCCAGGAAGATCGTCAGCAGCACCAGCGTGGTGCCGAGGTCGCTGCCGAGCATGACCAGCAGCACCAGGAACCCGGCGCCGGGCAGCAGCGGCACCAGCAGCGGCCGCCACTCGGTGAGCTGCCCGAGCCGCTCCTTGCGGGCGAGCAGGTCGGCGCCCCACAGCACCAGGCCGAGCTTGGCGGGCTCGGACGGCTGGATCTGCACCGGACCGAGGTCGATCCAGCGGGTCGCGCCCCAGGCGCTGCGACCGAGGCCGGGCACCAGGACGAGCGCGAGCGCCACCATCGACAGCAGCAGCAGCGGGTAGGCGAGGGCGCGGAACGTCTTGACCGGGAGCCGGGACGCCAGCCACATGCAGGGCAGCCCGATGACGACCCACAGCCCCTGCTTCTGCACCAGCGTGTACGCCGAGCCGGTGGCCTGGAGCTGGTCGACGCTGGACGCCGACAGCACCATCGTCAGGCCGAGCGCCACCAGCAGCACCGTGCAGCCGAGCACGAGGTGGTAGGACGTGAGCGGGCGGTCGAGCAGCCCGACGGCGGCGACCGCGCGCTCGCGCGGCCCGAGCCGCCGGGGCCGGGCGCCCCCCGCCCCCTCCCGGTCGGCCGGTGCCCGGCCGGCCGGAGAAATGGCCATCGCGCCGCGCCCTACCGGGCGCTCCGGGGGCCGTCCCCCGGCCGGGCGGCGGCGGACCCGCCGGCGGCGAGGCGCTCGACGGCCGCGATGAACGCGTCGCCGCGGGCCGGGTAGTTGGCGAACATGTCGAAGGAGGCTCCGACGGGGGCGAGCAGCACGGTGTCGCCGGGGCGGGCGAGCCCGGCGGCTTCGTTGACGACGCGTTCCATGGCCCCAGTGTCGGTGTCGGCGACGTCCACCACCGGGACATCCGGCGCGTGTCGCGAGAGCGCCTCGGCGATCCGGTGCCGGTCGCGGCCCATGAGCACGACCCCGCGCAGCCGCGCGGCCGACGATCGCACCAGGTCGTCGACGTCCAGGCCCTTCAGCAGACCGCCCGCGATCCACACGACCGGCTCGTAGGCGGCCAGGGACGCCGCGGCGGCGTGCGGCTGGGTGGCCTTGGAGTCGTTGACGTAGGCGACGCCGCCGACGTCGGCGACGTGCTGGATGCGGTGCGGGTCGGGGACGAACGCGCGCAGGCCGTCCCGGACCGCCTCGGGCGGCACCCCGTACGCGCGGGCGAGGGCGGCCGCCGCGAGCGCGTTGGCGACGTTGTGCGGCGCGAACGGGCGGACGTCCGCGAGCGCGGCCAGCTCGGCGGCCTCGGTCGCGGGGTCGGCGGTGTACGCCCGGTCGACGAGCAGCTCCTCGACCACGCCCAGCTCCCCGGGGCGCGGCACCCGCAGGGTGAACCCGACGCGCCGCGCGGCGCCCGCGGCCTTCTCGGCGAGCGCCGTGGAGGTGGGGTCGTCGGCGTTGTGGACGGCGACGCCGCCTGGCGCGTAGATCTTGCCCTTGGCCTCGACGTAGGCCTCCATGGAGCCGTGCCAGTCGAGGTGGTCGGGCGCGATGTTGAGGACGGCGGCCGCGGCCGGGGCGAGCGAGCTCGACCAGTGCAGCTGGTAGCTCGACAGCTCCACGGCCAGGACGTCGTGCTTCTCGGCGACGGCCTCGACGATCGGGGTGCCGACGTTGCCGACGGCGAGGGCGTCGTGCCCGGCGGCGGTGAGCATGCACGCGAGCATCCGCACGACGGTGGTCTTGCCGTCCGTCCCCGTGATCGCCAACCAGGGCGCGGCGCCCTCGGCGGGCCGCAGCCGCCACGCCAGCTCGACCTCGCCGATGATCTCGATCCCGGCGGCGGCCGCGGCGGCGAGCAGCGGGGCGTCCGGGCGCCAGCCCGGCGAGGTCACGACCAGCTCGACGCCGTCGGGCAGGGCGTCGCCGTCGCCGAGCCGGACCGCGACCCCGAGGGCCTCCAGCTCGGCGGCGAGCGTCCGCCGGTCCGCGTCGTCGCGGGCCTCCACGGCGGTGACGCGGGCGCCGCGCTCGGCGAGCACGCGCGCGGCGGCGCGTCCGGACACGCCCAGCCCGGCGACGCACACCGCCCGGCCGTCCCAGGGACCGTTCGTCACTTCGGCATCCACTCCAGGTAGAACAGGCCGATGCCGATCCCGACGAACAGGGCGGACATGAGCCAGAAGCGCACGACGATCGTGGTCTCGGCCCATCCGGACAGCTCGAAGTGATGCTGCAGCGGCGCCATCTTGAACACGCGTTTCCCGGTCATCTTGAACCCGCCGACCTGGATGATCACCGACAGGGTGATCATCACGATGAGCCCGCAGAGGACCGCGAGCAGCAGCTGGGTGCGGGTCAGGATGGCGAGGGCCACCAGCACGCCGCCGAGGGCGAGCGAGCCGGTGTCGCCCATGAAGATCTTGGCCGGGGGGGCGTTCCACCAGAGGAAGCCGAACACGCCGCCGAGCACGGCGGCGGCGACGACCGCGAGGTCCAGGGGGTCGCGGACGCTGTAGCAGTTGGGGGCGAGGGCGGCCGAGCAGCTGTTGCGCAGCTGCCAGTTGCCGATGACCACGTAGGCGGCCAGCACCATGCCGGCGGGCCCGGCGGCGAGGCCGTCCAGCCCGTCGGTGAGGTTGACGCCGTTGGACATCGCCGCGATCAGCAGCAGTGCCCACAGCACGAAGAAGTAGGGGCCGATCGAGGGGCCGAAGTCGCGCAGGAAGGAGAGGTGGGCGGAGGCGGGGGTGATGTCGTAGCCGTTGGGGAACCGCAGGGCCGCGACCGCGAACACGACCCCGACCAGGATGATCCCGATCATCTTGGCGCCGCTGCGCAGGCCGAGGCTGCGCTGCTTGAACACCTTGATGTAGTCGTCGACGAACCCGACCAGCCCGAGCCCGGTCATCAGGAACAGCGCCAGGATCCCGGAGACCGTGGGGGCGTTCCCGGTGATCAGGTGGGACACCGCGTACCCGACGAGCGACCCCACGATGAAGACGGTGCCGCCCATCGAGGGGGTGCCGCGCTTGGTGAGGTGGGCCTCGGGCCCGTCGTCGCGGATCATCTGGCCGTAGCCGAGCCGGTTGACGATCCTGATCCACACCGGGGTGCCGAGCGCCACGAAGACGAGCGCCACCCCGGCGGCGATCATGATGTCGGTCATCGGGCGGCCTCCGCGTCACCCGGGCCGCCGGGCGCGGCGGCCGTCCGGCCCGTCCCGCTCCCGGCGGTCAGGACGCCCTCGGCCACCCGTTCCAGGCCCGCCACCCGCGATCCCTTCACCAGCACGACGTCCCGCGGCGCGAGCCGCTCGCTGAGCGCGGCCACCGCCGCGCCGACGTCATCCACCTGCACGCACTCTCCCGTCCATGACGTCGCCCGCGCGGCCCCTTCGGCCATCGCCGCGGCGTTCGCGCCGACGACGATGAGGCCGGCGACGCCGCTGCGGGCGACATGCTCCCCGATCTTGGCATGTTCCGCCACGGACGAGTCGCCCAGTTCGGCCATTTCGCCGAGGACGGCCCATGCGCGGCGGCCGCGGGCCATGTGGACGAGCACGTCGACCGCGGCGCGCGTCGAGTCCGGGTTGGCGTTGTAGGCGTCGTTGACGACGGTGACGCCGCCGGCCGTCTCGGTGACCTCCATCCGCCAGCGGCTCACCGGCTCGGCCTCCGACAGCGCCGCCGCCGCGTCGGCGGGCGCGATCCCGGCGGCGCGGGCGGCCGCGGCGGCGGCGAGCGCGTTGGGGACGGCGTGGGAGCCGTGCAGGCGCAGTGCCACCGGTGCCGCCCCCTCGGGGGTGACGAGCGTGAACCGGGCGCGGCCCCGCTCGTCCAGCGCCTCGTCCGCGGCCCGGACGGTCGCGTCCGCGGACCGCCCGAACGTGACGACGGTCGCGACGGTGCGGGACGCCATCGCGCTGACGAGCGGGTCGTCGGCGTTGAGGACCGCGGTGCCGCCGGGCGCCAGGGCCTCCACCATCTCGCCCTTGGCCTTGGCGATCATGTCGCGGCCGCCGAACTCGCCGACGTGCGCCGTCCCGACGTTGAGGACGACGCCGACGTCGGGCCGCGCGATGCCGGTGAGGTAGGCGATGTGGCCGACGCCGCGGGCGCCCATCTCCAGCACCAGGTGCCGGGTGCCGGCGTCGGCGCGCAGCACGGTCAGCGGGAGCCCGATCTCGTTGTTGAAGGACCCCGGCGGGAACACCGTCGGCCCGGCACGGCCCACGACCTGCGCGATGAGGTCCTTGGTGGAGGTCTTGCCGGCCGACCCGGTGACGGCCGCGACGGTGGTGTCCGGCAACCGCTCCAGCACGCCGCGGGCGAGCCGCCCGAGCGCCTCCTGCACGTCGCGGACCAGCACGGCGGGCCCGTCCACGGGGCGCTGCGCGAGCACCCCGGCGGCCCCGGCCGCGAGCGCGGCGGGGGCGAAGTCGTGCCCGTCGGCCCGCTCGCCCGGCAGCGCCGCGAACAGCGCGCCCGGCTCGGCGGCACGGGAGTCGACGATCACGGGACCGCGCACCACGGCGTCCGGGGGCCCGCCGTGCACGGTCCCCTCCGTGATCTCCGCGATCGTCGACAGCGGAAGTGGGATCACGCCTGCGTCCCCGCCCCTCTCGTCTCACCCAGGTGGCGCCGAAGCGCCGCGCGGACGACCTCGCGGTCGTCGAACGGATGCACCTCGCCGGCCACGTTCTGGCCCTGCTCGTGCCCTTTGCCCGCGATGACCAGGACGTCGCCGCGACGGGCCCGGCCGACGGCCAGCGCGATGGCGGCGGCACGGTCGGGTTCCACCACGACGTGCGCCCGCTGCGGCTGCGGCACCTTGAGCCCGCCCTCGACCATAGCGGTGAGGATCGCGAGCGGATCTTCCGACCGCGGGTTGTCGTTCGTGAAATACGCCATGTCGGACAGCCGCAGCGCGGCCTCGCCCATCAGCGGCCGCTTGCCGCGGTCGCGGTCGCCGCCGCAGCCCAGCACCAGCGCGAGCCGTCCCTCGGTCACCGGGCGCAGCGCGTTCAGCACGGCCTCCACCGCGCCGGGCTTGTGCGAGTAGTCGACGAGGGCGACGAAGTCCTGCCCCTCGTCGACCCGCTCCAGCCGCCCGGGGACGCCCGGACACGCCGCGACGCCGTGCACGGCGGCCTGCAGGGTGATCCCGGCCTCCACCAGCGCGACGATCGCGGCGAGCGCGTTGGCGACGTTGAACGGGCCGGGGAGCCGCACGCTCGCGTCGGCCTCGACGCCGCCGGGGCCGACCACGCGGAACGTCGCGCCGTCCGCGCCGAGCCGCACGTCCTCGGCGCGCCAGTCGGCGCCCGGGTCGCCCGACGCGGAGAACGTCGTGGTCGGGACGGTGGCGATCTCCAGCAGCTCGCGGCCGTAGTGGTCGTCGAGGTTGACCACGCCGACGCGGGAGTACTCCGGGGTGAACAGCCGGGCCTTCGCGAGGAAGTAGTCCTGCATGGTCGGGTGGTAGTCCAGGTGGTCCTGGGACAGGTTCGTGAACACCGCGACCTCGTAGACGGCGCCGCCGACCCGCCCCTGGACGAGCGCGTGGCTGGACACCTCCATCGCGGCGGCGCCGACGCCGCGCTCGCGCATCATCGCGAGCAGGCCGTGCAGGTCGGTGGCCTCCGGCGTGGTCAGCGCGCTCGGCACCGTGTCGCGGCCCGCGCGGATCTCGACGCCGCCGACCAGGCCCGTCTCGAGACCGGCGGCGCGCATCCCCGCCTCGGCGAGGAACACCGTCGTGGTCTTGCCGCTGGTGCCGGTGACGCCGACGAGCGTGATGTCGCGGCCGGGCTCCCCGTACACCCAGGACGCCGCGTCGCCGAGCCGCGCCCGGACGTCCGGGACGACCAGGACCGGCAGGCCGCTCGCGGCGGCCCGCTCGTGCCCGGCCGGGTCGGTGAGGACGGCGACGGCCCCGGCCCGCGCGGCCTGCGCGGCGAACTGGGCGCCGTGCGCGCGCGTGCCGGGCAGCGCCGCGTAGACGTCGCCGGGGCGGACGGCGCGGGAATCGTGCGTGATCCCGGTGGCGGACGTCCGCGCGAGTTCCCGGGGCAGGTCACCGGCCTCGATCCCGAAGAGTTCCGCTAGCCCGCTCAGCGAGCGGGCCGGATTGGTGGTCGGACGCATGACGTGACTTTCGGTGGAATCGGAACGGGACTGCCGCGGCGCCGGCGACGGGTTCGGCGCCGGCCTCACGGCGAGGAAGGGTACTCGCCGCGATCAGTTCCGCGCGTGGGTCCGGATCGTCGGCGGTTCGCTTCCCGTCGGCGGGATCTTCTGGGTCTGCAGCGCGAAGCTCATCACGTCCCGGAAGACCGGGGCCGCGACGTCGCCACCATAGTGGCTGCCGCGCCTGGGGTTCTCCAGGACGACCTGAACGACGAGCCGCGGGTCGTCGGCCGGGGCGAACCCGGCGAAGGACGCCACGTAGCCGCCGCCCTTGTAACAGCCGCACTCGGGGTTGACCCGCTCGGCCGTGCCGGTCTTGCCGGCGACCCGGTACCCCTCGATCTGCGCCTTGGGCGCGGTTCCCTCGGCGGTGGTGACGCCCTCCAGCATGTCGCTGATCTGCCGTGCCGTGTCGGCGCCGACCACCCGCCTGCTGGCGGGCTCGGCCGCCGCGTCGAACTCGTCGTTCTCGTCGACCGTCCCGGCGACGAGGCTCGGCTGGACCCGCACGCCGCCGTTGGCGATCGTCGCGTAGACGCTCGCCATCTGCACGGCGTTCACCGAGAGGCCCTGCCCGAACGCGATCGTGTACCGGTCGACCCCGGACCATCGGTCGGGCGTCCGGAGGCTGCCAGCGGTCTCGCCGGGCAGGTTCAGCCCGGTCTTCTCCCCGAACCCGAACTCCCGCAGCGTCTTGTAGAGCCGCTCCTCGGTGATGCGCTCGCTGGCCAGGATGGTGCCGACGTTGCTGGACTCGGCGAGCACCCCGGCGAACGTGAGCCGCTCGGTCGGGTGCGGGTGCGAGTCGTTGAACACGCGGTCGTGGCGGCCGATCCGGTCGGGGACGACGAACGGGGTGTGCGGGGTGACGCCGCCGTGCTCCAGGACGGCCGCGGCCGTCGCGACCTTCCCGGTGCTGCCGGGCTCGAAGGCGTCCTGGACGAGCGGGCTCCCCCATACGGCGGGATTCGACTTCGCGTACTCGTTCGGGTCGAACCCGGGCGCGGACGCCATCGCGAGGATCTCGCCGGTGCGCGGGTCCATGACGATGGCGCTGCCGCTCTCGGCCCTGCTGGCCGCGACCTGCTCGGTGATGGCCTGCTGCGCCTTGTACTGCAGGTCCTGGAGCAGGGTGAGGCGGACGCCCTTGCCGGGGACCGGGTCCTGCTTCTGGTCCTCGCCCATCGGGATGTGCTGGCCCTCGAGGCTGAGTTCGACGCGCTGCCGGCCGTCGCGGCCCGCGAGCACGCCGTCCATCGCGGCCTCCAGCCCGGCCGCGCCCTTGCCGGAGTCGTTCACGAAACCTATGACGCTCGCGGCCAGTGAACCGTTGGGATACTCCCGGCGATACTCCGGCAAAGTTCCGATCCCGGCGAAACCCCAGTCGTTGATCATGCGCGCCTTCTCCGGCCGGACCCCGTGCGCCAGATATACGAACTGGGTGTCGGGCTTGCTGACCGCCTTCATCACGTTGGCCGGATTGAGCCCGAGCGTGGGCGCCAGCGCGTTGACGATCTCCTGCCGCTTCTCCGGCTCGATGATCGACGGGTCCACGAACACCGACCGGGCCTCGACCGTCATGGCGAACGGGTTGCCCTTGGCGTCGGTGATGTCGCCGCGCAGGGCGGGCAGGTCGATCTCCTGCACGCGCTGCCGCAGCGCCAGCTCCGCGTACCGGTCGTCGTCGATGGTCTGGAGCTGGACGAGGCGCCCGGCGAACAGCGACAGCACGAACGCCACGGCGAGGAGCCCGATGTTGAGTCGTTTGAGCGGGTCGCGGCGGTCGAACACGCCGCGGTGCCGCCGCGGTCCCCGCGGCGGGCCCGAACCGCCGCCGGTCCGCCGCCGGCGCGGCCGTCCGCCGACCCCGCGGGCGTCGTCGCGGGGCCGGGCGGGCGCACGGCCCTGCGGCGACGCGACGGGGATGCGCCTCCCGGCGGCCGTGCCCGAGCCTTTCTTCGCGGAGCCGCTCCGGGGCGCGGCCGCTTTGGCGGAGGCCTTCTTCGCGGAGGCGTTCTTCGCCGATCCGGTCTTGGCCGATCCCGTCTTGGCCGATCCGGTCTTGGCCGCCGTCTTGGCCGCCGTCTTGGCGGGGCGCGGCTTGCCCGAGCCCTGCGTCCCGTTCGGCTTCCCGGCGCCGGTCCCGCCGGACGGCTTGGCGGGGTCGGACGAGCGGGGTGCGGGAGTCGTGCCGCCGCGGGCCGGGCGGCGCGTGCCGCCGCGCCCGCCCGTCCCGTCGGCGCGCCCGGACGCGCGCGCCGCGCCCGGGCCGCTCTTGTCGTCCCGTCCCGCCGAGCCCCGGGACGCGCGCCCCTGCGGGCCGCGGCGGCCGGGCGACGGCCCGGCGGCCCCGCGTCCCGGCCGCTGGGTCACCGCGCGGCCCCGTCGCCGGGGACCACCGTGCCGGGCACGCCGATGACGCTCGCGGCCCCGGCCGCCGCGGCGTCCGCGTGCGGCACGGGACGGATGTCGCCGCCGCTGGGGCGCCCGGTGTCGGTGTCGAAGAAGACCGGGACCTCGTTCTCCTTCATGCCGAGGCTCTCGGCGCGTTCCGCGATCTTCTCCGGCGAGCCCTCCTGGGCGTTCTGCAGTTCGAGTTCCTGCTGCCGCTCCTCGAGCCGTTCGGTGCTCTGCTGGAGCCGGGTGAGGGTGAAGGCGTCCTCCGCCAGGACGGTGTTGAGCAGCAGCAGGCTGACCAGGGCGCCGCCGAGCAGTCCGACGATGAGCAGGATGAACGGCGTCCGCGGCGGCGCCTGCGCCGCCTTGGCCGCGGCCTTGGCTCTGGGGACGCTCTCGGCCGCAGGCTTCGCCTTCGGTGCGGCCTTCGCCTTCGGTGCGGCCTTCGCCTTCGGTGCGGCCTTCGCCTTCGGTGCGGCCTTCGCCTTCGGTGCGTTCCCGGGCGGCGACGTGCGCTTCGCCGCGGTCTTCACCGCGGTCTCGGGCTCCGCCGTGCCCGCGGGCGCCTCGCCCCGCGGCTTCGGCGGTTTCCGGCCCGGCGCCTTCTTCTTCGGCGGCGTGCGCGGCGGGCGTCTGCTGGTGGTCGTCATGTCGCCTCCCGGACCCGCTCGGCGGCGCGCATCCGCACCGATCCGGCCCGCGGGTTGGTGGTGGTCTCCTCGTCGGACGGCAGCTCGGCCCCGCGGGTGAGCAGCCGGAATCGCGGCTCGTGCTGGGGCAGCGGGACCGGCAGGTCCGGCGGGGTGGTGTCGGCCGCCTGCGCGGCGAGGACCTGCTTGGTGATGCGGTCCTCGAGGGAGTGGTAGCTGAGGACGACGACCCGGCCGCCGACCGGGAGCGCGTCCAGGGCGGCGGGCAGCGCCCGGCGCCAGGTTTCCAGTTCGCCGTTCACCTCGATGCGCAGCGCCTGGAAGGTGCGCTTGGCCGGGTTGCCGCCGGTGCGGCGGGTCGCGGCCGGGATCGCGGTGCGCACGAGGTCGGCGAGCCGCCGGGTCGTCTCCAGGGGTTCGCGCTCGCGCTCGCGGACGATCGCGGCCGCGATGCGCTGGGCGAACCGCTCCTCGCCGTACTCGCGCAGGATGCGGGCGAGCTCGGCGGGCGGGTAGTCGTTGACGACGCCCGCCGCGGTGAGCCGCTGGGTGCGGTCCATGCGCATGTCGAGGGGGGCGTCGTAGGAGTAGGCGAAGCCGCGGTCGGCCTCGTCGAGCTGCGGGGAGGAGACGCCGAGGTCGAACAGGACGCTGTGCGCGGCGCGGACGCCGTGGCGGCGCAGCACGCGCGGAATCTCGTCGTAGACGGCGTGCTCGAGGACGGCCCGGTCCCCGAAGGGGGCGAGGCGCCGGGCGGACCGCTCCAGCGCGCTGGTGTCGCGGTCCAGGCCGATGAGGCGCAGCCGCGGGTGGGCCCGGAGCATCGCCTCGGCGTGGCCGCCCATGCCCAGGGTGGCGTCGATGTGGACGGGGGTCTCGTCGCGGGGGACGGCCTCGATCGCGGGGGCCGCCAGTTCCAGGACGCGACCGAGCATGACCGGTACGTGACCGGCGTCGGCCGCGTGGTCGCCCACGTCCATGTTCCAACCCCCCATGCGCTGCCACTCGCTCGCGGTTCTGTGCAGCATCGCCGGTCCGGACCGTGTCCGCCCCCCGGCGGCGGCCTCGCCCGGCCAGGTCCCCATCCGCTGCCCTGGAGGAAGTTCACCGCGACTAAGCGGGGGTCGCCGCCTGGCACCGGGGAAGCTGCGCCAGATGGCTGGAGAGCGGCTGGAGACCTGGCCGAACGCGGGCCAGTGCCGGTCGTCGGACCGACGAGTCGTTCTACTCAGAGGATCCCTGGCAACACCTCCTCCGAGACGTCGGAGAAGGCCTGCTCCTCCTGCTCGAGGTAGGTCTCCCAGGCCTTGGCGTCCCAGATCTCGAGGCGGGTGTTCGCCCCGATCACGGTGCACTCCTTGGAGAGACCCGCGTAAGTGCGCAGCGGCTGCGGGATGGTGATGCGACCCTGCTTGTCGGGGATCTCATCGGACGCGCTGGCGAAGAAGACGCGGCTGTAGGCCCGTACCGCCTTCTCGGTGACCGGCGCGGCGCGCAGAGCCTCGGTGATGCGCTGGAACTCCGCCATGGGGAAGACGTACAGGCAGCGTTCCTGGCCCTTCGTGATCACCAATCCCCCCGACAGCTCCTCGCGATACTTCGCCGGCAGGAACAGCCGTCCCTTGTCGTCGAGGCGCGGTGAGTGGGTGCCGAGGAACACCGGCCCACCTCCCGCGCCGCAAGGGACGCTACCGTCCCCCACGGCGCCCCACTCTACTCCACTCTTCCCCACCGTCAACAACGAAAACCGCTTCGACGAAACAAGATCGTCAGAGAAAGCGCAGGTCAGGACGGGTGGTGCGGAGTGGGGGGCGCGAGGGGCGCCCGCGCGCCGGACGGCGGACGGGCGCGGGACGGGCGCCCGGCGGCCCTTCGGACATCACACTGTGAACCCGTCCAGATCAACACGCACCGGACTCACGTGCCCCGTGAACATCGCGACGACGATCGTGACGACGTACTGTCTGTTGGGGTGGCGCGTTGGAGCGCGGCACCGGCCCGCGGCATGCGGGGCCGCGTTTTCCGGGGACGGGCCCTGCCGGGGCCCACCGGTCCTGCCGGGCACCCGCGCGGCCGGACGGCTGAGGAGGTTTGGTGGCAGTAGGAACGCACGGCGAATCCCCCCGCTCCGCCGCGCGCGGCGAACCGGCCCGCGCGGAGCCCGGTCCCGGGCTGGAGGGCCTGGCGAAGGTCGCGGGCCGGATCAGGGGCGCCGTGGAATCGGTGATCGAGGGCAAGCCGGCGGCGGTGCGGCTCGCGCTCACGGTCCTGCTGGCGGAGGGACACCTGCTCATCGAGGACGTGCCCGGGGTCGGCAAGACGATGCTCGCCAAGGCCCTCGCCCGGTCGGTGGACTGCTCGGTCCGGCGCGTGCAGTTCACGCCCGACCTGCTGCCCAGCGACATCACGGGGGTCAGCGCCTACAACCAGGAGCTGCGCGAGTTCGAGTTCAAGCCGGGCCCGGTGTTCGCCAACATCGTGGTCGGCGACGAGATCAACCGGGCCTCCCCGAAGACGCAGTCGGCGCTGCTGGAGTGCATGGAGGAGCGGCAGGTCACGGTCGACGGCTCCACGTACGCGCTGGAACCCCCGTTCATGGTGATCTCCACGCAGAACCCGATCGAGATGGAGGGCACCTACCCGCTGCCGGAGGCGCAGCGCGACCGGTTCACCGCCCGCATCTCGATGGGGTACCCCGCCCCGTCCGCGGAGTTGGAGATGCTGGACGTGCACGGCAGTTCGTCCCCGCTGGACCGGCTCGTCCCGGTGGCGCACGCCTCCGACGTCCGCGAGCTGATCGAGGTGGTGCGGGGCATCGAGGTCTCCCCGGACGTCCGGCAGTACGTGATCGACCTCATCTCCGCGACCCGGTCGCACCCGGAGCTGCGGCTGGGCGCGTCCCCGCGCGCCACGCTGCAGCTGGTGAAGGCGGCGCGGGCGTACGCGGCACTGGACGACCGCGACTACGTGATCCCCGACGATGTCCAGGAACTGGCCGTCCCCGTACTGGCGCACCGGATGCTGACGACCACGGAGGCGCAGGTGGACGGTCGGCGGTCCGAGCACGTGGTCGCCGACCTGGTGCGCCGCCTGCCGGTCCCCGCCCCCGGGAGGTGAGCGGTGCGCAGAGCGCTGGCCGGCCTCACCACGCGCGGGCGGTCGTTCGTCGCCGCGGGCGCGACCGCGATCACGTGCGCGTTCGTACTCGGCGAGCGGGACCTGCTGCGCGCCGGCGTGCTCGTCCTGGTGCTGCCGCTGCTGTGCACCCTCGCGGTGGCGCGCACCCGGTACCGGCTGGCGTGCGCGCGGCGGCTGGCGCCGGCGCGGCTGCCGGTGGGCCGGGAGTCCCGGATCGACCTGCGGCTGGAGAACGTGTCGCGGCTGCCGAGCGGGCTGCTGATGGTCGAGGACCGGATCCCGTACGCGCTCGGCGGGCGGGCCCGCTTCCTCATCGACCGGATCGAGCCGCAGGGAGCGCGTGAGCTGCGGTACCGGGTCCGTTCGGACGTCCGGGGCCGGTACCGGGTCGGGCCGCTGACGGTCCGGCTCACCGACCCGTTCGGGATGGTGGAGCTGGTGCGCTCCTTCAGCGCCGCCGACTCCCTCACCGTGACCCCGGAGGTGGTGCCGCTGCGTCCGGGCCGCCTGTCGGGCGCGTGGACGGGCGGCGGCGACAGCCTCGCCCGCGCGGTCGCGGCGGCGGGCGAGGACGACGTGGCGCCGCGCGACTACCGGCACGGGGACGATCTGCGCCGCGTGCACTGGCGGTCCACGGCGCGGCGCGGCGAGCTGATGGTGCGGCGCGAGGAGCAGCACTGGCAGAGCAGCGGGACGCTGTTCCTGGACACCCGCCGCAAGGCGCACCTGGGCGACGGGCCGGGCGGCACCTTCGAACGGGCGGTGTCGGTGACGGCGTCGATCGGCGTCCACCTGGTCCGGACGGGGATGCGGCTGCGGTACGTGACCGACGGCGGCGAGGAACTGCCGGCGGCGTCCGCGGACGGCGCGTTCGAGGGGCTGCTGCTGGACTCGCTTGCCGTGGTGCGCAGGTCCACGGGGAGCGCGCTGCCCGTGGAGGCGCTCGCGGCGGGTCCGGGCGGCGGGGAGCGCGGCGGACTGGTGATCGCGGTGTTCGGGGCGCTGTCCGCCGAGGACGCCGGCACCGTGGCGGCGCGCTGGCGCGGCGCCACCCGCGTGGCGGTGCTGGTCGGCGACGGGCGTGCGGACGAGGCCGCCGCGGGCGCCGCCGCGGACGTCCCGGCGTCGCGGCGGGCGGCGGACCTGCTGCGCGCGGGCGGCTGGCGAGTGGTGACGGTGCGGACGGCCGCGGAGCTGGCCGAGGCGTGGGGGCGGGCCGGCGAGGATCCCGCCCGCACGGGCTGACGGCGGGCCGACGAGCATGGGGCCGACGAGCATGGGCCGACCGATACAAGCCGGCCGGTACGAGGCCGATCCAGACGAGGCCGATCCAGACGAGGCCGACTCACACGAGGCCGACTCACACGAGGCCGACTCACACGAGGCCGACTCACACGAGGCCGACTCACACGAGGCCGACTCACACGAGGGCGGGTCATGAGGCTGCGGATGACGATGACGGCCGCGCTGGCGACGCTCGCCGGCGCGGTGGGGCTGTACCCGCTGTTCGAGACGGCGGGCTGGTTCGCGGCGGGCCTCGGCGCGGTGCTCGCGGTGGCGGCGGGCGGGCTGATCGCCCGGCGGCTGCGGCTGCCCGCCGCGCTGCAACCGCTCGCCACCCTGCTCGCACTCCTGCTGTGCCTGAACCTGGTGTACGCGGGGCCGGAGTCGCTGCTGGGCGTGGTCCCGACGCCCGAGTCGCTGGGCCGCCTGCTCGACCTGGCCGACGGCGGCTGGGCATCGGCGAACCGGTACGCGGCGCCGGTGCCGGTGCTGCCCGGGATCGGGCTGCTGACGGCCGCGGGCATCGGCCTGGTCGCGGTGCTGGTCGACTTCCTGGCGGTGGGGCTGCGCCGGGCGGCGCCCGCCGGGCTGCCGCTGCTGGCCATGTACAGCGTGCCGGCGGCGGTGCGGGACGACGGCATCGGCTGGCTGCCGTTCGCGGTGGGCGCGCTGGGCTTCCTCGCCCTGCTGATGGCCGACTCCCGCGAGCAGGTCGGCGGCTGGGGGCCGCTGGTGGCGCGGCGGCGCTGGTCGGCGCCGCGGGACCCGGCGGACGCCGAGGCGGCGGACGCGGCGCTGCCGGCGTCGCTCGCGGCGGCGGCGACGTCGGGCGGGCGCCGGATCGCGCTGGGCGCGGTGGCCGTCGCGGTGCTGCTCCCGACGGCGGTGCCCGGCCTGCAGGAGCGCGGCATCCTCGACCTGCGCGGCGGGTCGGGCGGCGACACCCGGACGGTGACGACGCCGGATCCGCTGGTCAGCCTGAAGCGGGAGCTGACCCGGCTGGACGACTCCACGGTGCTGACCTACCGCACCGAGGATCCGATCGGGCCGGGCTACCTGCGCCTGTACGCGCTCGACCGGTTCGACGGCGACCGGTGGACCTACAGCCCGATGAGCACCCGGGACACCGACCGGCTGCGGGAGGGCGAGCCGCTGCCGGACCCGCCGGGCCTGACGACCGGCGCGTCCCGCCGCGTGACGACGCAGGTGTCGGTCCGCGAGGAGGTGCGCGACATGTCCTTCCTCCCGCTGCCCTACGCGCCGGAGCGGGTGGCGATCGACGGCGACTGGCGGGCGGATCCCGAGTCGCTGATGGTGTACTCGCTGCGCGACTCGGCGAGCGGCCGCACCTACACCGTCCAGAGCCGGATCCCGCAGCCGAGCGGCGACGAGCTGGAGGACTCGGACGGCTATTCGGCGCGGATCGTCCGCCGCTACACCGAACTGCCGCGCGGCATCCCCGACGAGGTCCGGACGCTGACCCGCAACGTCGCCGCGGGCGCGTCGACCGCGCACGACCAGGCCGTCCTGCTGCAGCGGTGGTTCACCGAGACCGGCGGGTACGCCTATGACCTGTCCGCCCCCGCGCCGAAGCGGCGCAGCGACCTGGTCGACTTCCTGCTGCACAGCAAGCGCGGGTACTGCGAGCAGTTCGCCGCGTCGATGGCGCTGATGGCGCGGATCCTGGGGATCCCCGCGCGGGTGGCGATGGGGTACACCGCCGGGGTGCAGACCGGCCCGGACGAGTGGACGGTGCGGTCGCGCGACGCGCACGCGTGGCCGGAGCTGTACTTCCCGGGTTCGGGGTGGGTGCGGTTCGAGCCGACCCCCTCGGGGATCCAGGGGCAGGGCACGGCCACCGCGCCGTCCTACAGCACGCCGGAGACCTCCAGCGGCGTGGGGACGGGCTCGGACTCGTCCTCCGCCGAGGACTCGGGGTCCTCGGCGGCCGAGGAGTCGGCGGCGCCGCAGAACCCCCGGCAGGACCCGGGGGCGGGGAACCCCGGCGACGCCGCGGCGGGGCAGGAGGCGGCGGACGACGGCTTCCGGGCGGCACCGTGGCTGGCGGGCGGCCTGGTCGCGCTGCTGGCCCTGGCGGTCCCGGCGGTGGCCCGGGTGATCGCGCGGCGGCGCCGGTGGGCGGCGCTCACCGGGAACGGGACGGGACCGGACGACAGCGCGGGCGACGGTCCGCCCGGACCGTCCGGGGGGCGGCCCGCCGCGCCGGGTGAGGCGGACCGGCGGGACCCGGCGACGGCGGCGCACGCGGCATGGCGGGAACTCCGCGCGGACGCGCTGGACCACGGGCTGGAGTGGCGCGCGGGGGACTCGCCGCGCGCGGCGGCACGGCGGCTCGGGGAGCTGCTGGAGCTGGACCCGGCGGGAACCCAGGCGCTGCGCCGGATCGCCCGGGCCGAGGAGCTGGCGCGGTACTCGCGGCGCCGGTCGGCGGAGCCGCCGGAGCGGCTGCGCGCGGACGTCCGGACGGTGCGGGAGGCGGTCGCGGCGGCGGCGGGGCGGCGGGCGCGGCTGCGGGCCCGGCTGCTGCCGCCGTCCACCCTGGCGGAGGCGCGCGGGACGCTGCGGTCGGCGGGCGACCGGGTGACCGCGCTGGCGGACCGGCCGGACGGTCCGGTCGCGCGGCTGCGGGCGCTGGGCGAGCGGGTCAGGCGCGGCTAGCGCCACGCCGAACCCGGGCGGCGGCACCGCCCGGGTTCGGTGAGTCGCGGCCGGAAGTTCTCCGGTGGGAGATCAGACGTCGCCTTCGGTGCGGCGGCGCCAGCGTTCCTCCATGCGCTCCATGAAGGTCCCCTTCGGCCGGTCCTGGCGCTCCGCGCGTCCCTGCCGCCCTTGCCGGCCCTGGCGGCCCTGCCGCCCCTGACCGCCCTGTGGCGCGGGTTCCTCGCCGATGCCGGCCATCCGCTTCCAGCTCGTGAGGGCCCACAAGGAGGAGGCCAGCATGAGCAGGAACCCGGTCACGCTGATCGCGATGGTGACCGCGCCCGCGTTGATCACGAGCCCGGCCATCAGCACTCCGACGCCCACCACGAAACCGACGGCCGACTTGACGACCCGCCGCTTGTAGTGGACCTGCGGGTTGGTCGAGCGGACCGCGTGCGCGAATTTCGGATCCTCGGCGTACAGCTGCTGCTCGATCTGTTCGAGCATGCGCTGCTCGTGCTCAGACAGCGGCACGGCGCCTCCCAACGACAGCCCCGCGACGGGGTATCCGGTGCAGGACGGGAACGTCAACGGTGATATGCCCAGAATACGAGCACTGGCGGGCGGACGAAAGCGAACGGCCCGCCGTACGGGGCTGTTCGGACACTTCACCGTGTTCTTTCATCGTCTCCCGTCACCACCGTCACGTCCGTCACCGTCCTCCGCACGCCGGACGAGCGCGGCGGGGCGGACCGCGCCGCGGCCGAACCGGTGTGCGACCTGGTCCATGGCTCGCTCGGCCTCACGCCAACCGCTCTCCGGTTCGTCGAGGGCGAGCTGACGGGGGGCCTCGCCGGCGGGGCCCAGGTTCTCCACCCGCACCCCGACCAGTCGGAGACGTACCCGTTCCAGCCCCGCCCCCTCATAGAGCTCGCACGCTGTGATATAGATCACACGAGCGAGATCGGTGGGTTCGGCGAGGGTCCGTGCCCGGGTGATCGTCTTGAAGTTCGCCATCCGCAGTTTGACGCTCACGGTGCGTCCCGCGTTCCCGCCCGCGCGGAGCCGCTCGCCGACCCGCTCGGACAGCCGCAGCAGTTCCCGGCGGATCACCTCGGGATCGTCGACGTCGGTCTCGAACGTCTCCTCGGCGCCGATGCTCTTGTCGGGCGTGTGCGCGACGACGTCGCGCGGGTCGCGGCCCCACGCCAGCTCGTGCAGGTGCGCGCCCAGCGCGTTGCCCAGCTCCCGCTGGAGCGTCGCGACGGGCACCTGGGCGAGCTGCCCGACCGTCCGCAGGCCGAGCCGGGCCAGCGCCTGCTCGGTCCGCTCCCCCACGCCCCACAGGGACGCCACAGGCAGCGGATGCAGGAACTCGACGGCGCCGCCGGCGGGCACGACGAGCAGCCCGTCGGGCTTGCAGCGGGTGGAGGCGAGCTTGGCCACGAACTTGGTGCTCGCCACGCCCACCGAGCAGGTGATGCCCTGCTGGGCGCGGACCTGCTCGCGGATGCTCCGGGCGATCTCCGCGGGCCGGCCGAGCCGCCGCACGGCGCCCGCGACGTCCAGGAACGCCTCGTCCAGCGACAGCGGTTCCACCAGCGGCGTGATCGAGCGGAACAGCTCGAACACCGACGCCGACACGCGGGAGTACTTGCCGTGGCTCACCGGCAGGACGACCGCGCGCGGGCACAGCCGCCGCGCGCGCGTCATCGGCATCGCCGAGTGGACGCCGTACTCGCGCGCCTCGTAGGACGCCGCCGACACGACCCCCCGCGCGCCCGCGCCGCCCACGATCACCGGACGGCCGCGCAGTTCGGGGCGCTCCAGCAGCTCGACGCTGACGAAGAACGCGTCCATGTCGACGTGCAGGATCGCGCAGCCGGTGTCGTCGGCGGGCGGGCCCGGCTGCGGGCCCGGCCGGTGGAGCTGCTGCTTGCGGCTCACGGACGCGGCCCACGGACGCTGCTCACAGGACGGCTCACCGGGCGGCTCACGGGACGGCTCAGGCCGCCGGCCGGTCGGCGACCAGGTGCAGCTGGGCGGCCAGGTCGCGCAGGACCGGATGGACGGCCGCGACGGACTCGAGCGCGAGCAGCGCCTCGGCGGAGTCGCTGTCGCCGTCGGAGATCCCGCCCGGCACCAGGTCGGCGAAGATCCGGACGCCGTGCAGCTCGGCGACCCGCAGGCCCGCGCCCTGCGCGAGCGCCGTCAGCGTCTCGCGGGTGAACCGGCGGGGCGTCCGGTCGGCGTCGCCCCACCGTCCGGCCACGTCCATGAGCACCCGCCGCGCGTCGTCGAAGTGCCCGCCGACCGCGCGGGACAGCGCGGCGGCCAGCTGCCCGGCCGCCAGCAGGCTGACCGACCCGCCGGGACGGACGGTCGCGGTGAGCGCGGCCATCGCCGCCGCGGGGTCGTCCACGTACTCCAGCACGCTGTGGCACAGCACGAGGTCGGCCGCGGCCGGTCCGAGCAGGTCGGGCAGGTCGACGGCGTCGCCCTGGACGGCGCGGACCCGCACCCCCGCCTCGGCGGCGCGGCGCTCGAGCGCGGCGAGCGAGTCGGGGTTGGCGTCGACGACGGTGACCCGGTGGCCGAGTTCGGCGAGCGGCACCGCGAAGCCGCCGGTGCCGCCGCCGACGTCGACGATGTCGCTCGCCCCGGCCTCCGGTGTGATCCGCTCCAGGACCGCGCGCAGCGCCTCCCACAGCACGGCGTTGCGCACGCGCCCGCCGCCCCGTGCCCGCTTCGGTTGCCGGCCGGACACGGACACTCCCTTAACGTCGCTCATCGCACCCCACCCTAGCCGTCCGCGGGCTCGCGGGGGGCCGGGGACGCGGGCCCGGACCGCCGCCGGACCCGATCGCCCCGGCCCGGATCGCTCCGGCCTAGATCGCCAGGGACGGCTTCAGCTGCTGCAGGCGCGACAGCAGCCCGTTGACGAACCGCGGCGACTCGTCCGTGGACAGCTCGGTGGCCAGCCCGACGGCCTCGCTGACCGCCACGCCGTCCGGGACGTCGTCCACCCACAGCAGCTCGAAGACGCCCATCCGCAGAATGTTGCGGTCGACGACGGGCATCCGCTCCAGCGTCCACCCGGTGGCGTAGGTGGCGAGCAGCTCGTCGATCCGCTCGCGGCGCTCCTGGACGCCCTCGATCAGCCGCACGGCGTGCGGGTACTCCGCCAGCTCGTCCTGGTTGGGACGGCCGCGGGCGGCCAGCACCGCCGTCGGCTCCTCCTCGCGGAGTTCGGCCGCGAACAGGATGTCCAGCGCCAGCTTCCGCGCCTTGGTGCGCGCGCTCATGTGTCTCGCTCTCGCTCCGCTCGCCGGCGGACGTCAGCCGCGGCCGAGGTAGTCGCCGGAGCGGGTGTCGACCTTGACCTTCTCGCCGGTGGTGATGAACAGCGGGACCTGGATCTGGGCGCCGGTCTCCAGCGTGGCGGGCTTGCTGCCGCCGGTGGAGCGGTCGCCCTGCAGGCCCGGCTCGGTCTCGGTGATCTGCAGCACGACGGCGGCGGGCAGCTCGACGTACAGGGGGTTCTCGTTGTTGAAGGCGATGACCGCGTTCTGCTCGGGGAGCAGGTAGTTCGCGGCGGTGCCGACCACGGCGCCGGGGATCTGCGGCTGCTCGTAGGTCTCGGTGTCCATGAACACGAAGTCGTCGCCCTCGCGGTAGAGGTACTGCATCTCCCGCTTGTCGACGCTGGCCACCTCGACCTTGGTGCCGGCGTTGAAGGTCTTGTCCACGACCTTGCCCGACAGCACGTTCTTGAGCTTGGTGCGGACGAACGCGCCGCCCTTGCCGGGCTTGACGTGCTGGAATTCCAGGACGGTCCACAGTCCGCCGTCGAGGTTCAGCGTCATGCCGTTCTTCAGGTCGTTCGTCGTCGCCACTGCGTAGTTCTCCCGGTCGCGGACCCGCGCTCGAAGACTCGCTAGAGAACGAGCAGGTCCTTGGTCGTCGTCGTGAGGAGCTCCGGGCCGTCCGCACGGACCACCAACGTGTCCTCGATGCGGACCCCGCCGCGGCCCGCGAGGTAGACCCCCGGCTCTGCGGTGATCGGAACTCGGTCCATCAGCTTACCGGTCTCGTCGTACCCCATGAGCGGCGCCTCGTGGATCTCCAGGCCCACGCCGTGCCCGAGCCCGTGGGTGAAGTCGTCGCCGTGCCCGGCCGCCTTGACGACGTCGCGGGCGGCGGCGTCCACGGCCTTGGTCTCGGCGCCCGGACGGGCGGCGCCGATCCCGGCGCGCTGGGCGCGGTGCACGAGGTCGTACAGGTCGCGCTGCCAGCCGGCCGGCTCGCCGATCGCGACGGTGCGGGTCATGTCGGCGTGGTAGCCGCCGTAGCGGGCGCCGAAGTCCATGGTGAGCAGGTCGCCGCGCGCGAGCCCGCGGTCGCCGGGGCGGTGGTGCGGGACGGCCCCGTTGGGACCGGACGCGACGATCGAGGCGAACGCGGGGCCCTCGGCGCCGAGGTCGACCATGGCGCGCTCGAGGGCGATGGCGATCTCCCGTTCGGTGCGGCCGGGCGCGATCGCGGGCAGCACGGCGTCGAAGGCGCGGCAGGTGATCGCGCAGGCCTCCCGAAGGAGGTCGATCTCCTCCTCGTCCTTGACCCGGCGCAGTTCCTCGACGGGGCGGCCGTGCACCGCCACGAGCTCGATCCCGGCCGCGCGGGCCTGCTCGTCCAGCGTGGCGTGCTGCTCGACGGTGACGGCGTGGGGTTCGAAGCCGAGCCGAGCGTGCCCGTCCGCGGCAGCCCGCGCGACGAGCGCGGCGGCCGTCTTGCGCTCCCGGACCAGCGGCAGCTCGGGGGCGATCCGCTCGGCCGTCCCGGCGTACCGGTTGTCGGTGGCCAGCACGGCGGGCGCGCCCGCCGGGACGAGCACGGCGGCGTTGGAGCTGGCGAGCCCGGTCAGGTAGCGGACGTTGACGAGCCGGGTGACCAGCATCGCGTCCGCGCCGTGCGCGGCGGCGAGTTCGGCCAGGCGGCGGCGACGTCCGGTGTGCGTCTCCCCCATAGGCAGGACTGTAGAGCATCGCCGGCCGGGGACGTCCCCGGGGCGCGGGCGCGCGACGCGTCCGCGCCCCCGGGGGAGTCCGTCACACGTCGGCGACCATCTCCCGGACCTTCTCGATCAGGGCGAGGCGGCCCTTGTGGTCGCCCGCGATCGGCGCGACGTTCAGGGTGGTGACGCCGGACTCCTTGATCGCGGCGAGCCGCTCGCGGACGTGGCCCTCGGTGCCGATCAGCGACATCTTCTCGAGCAGTTCCTGCGGGACCTTCGCGGCGGCCTCGTCCTTCTTGCCGTCCAGGTAGAGGTCCTGGATCTCCTCGGCCTCCTTCTCGAAGCCGTAGCGGCGGGCGAGGTCGTTGTAGAAGTTCTTGCCCTTGGCGCCCATGCCGCCGATGTACAGCGCGGCCATCGGGCGGCCGAACTCCAGGTAGCCCTGGACGTCGTCGCCGATCGCGAGCGTGGCCTGCGCGACGACGTCGAGGTCGCCGAGGGACGGGTCGCGCTTGGCCTTGCCCGCGGCGAGGGACCCGCCCCACACGTCGGCGGCCTTCTCCGGCATGTAGAAGATCGGCTCCCAGCCGTTGGCGATCTCGGCGGTCAGCTCGACGTTCTTCGGGCCGATCGCGGCCACCATGATCGGGATGCTCTCCCGCACCGGGTGGTTGATCAGCTTGAGCGGCTTGCCGAGGCCGGTGCCCCGGCCCTCCGGCAACGGCAGCTGGTAGTGCTTGCCCTCGTGCTGGAGCCGCTCGCGCCGCCAGACCTTGCGGCAGATCTCGATGATCTCCCGGGTCCGGCCGAGCGGGGCGGTGTAGGGGACACCGTGGAAGCCCTCGATGACCTGCGGGCCGGACGCGCCGATGCCGAGCGTGAACCGCCCGCCGGAGACGTAGTCCAGGCCCGCCGCGGTCTGCGCGAGCGCGGTGGGCGTGCGGGAGTAGATGTTGAGGATGCCGGACGCGATCTCCAGCCGCTCGGTCTTGGCGGCGATGAATCCCATCTGGCTGACCGCGTCGAAGCTGTAGGCCTCGGCGACGTAGACGATGTCGAGCCCGGCCTTCTCGTAGTCGGCGAGCTCTTCGACGGTCTCTTTGAAACCGCCCGCGTAGTTGAGGGCCATCCCGATGCGCATCGGCACCCCTTCCCGTGTTCCCGAATTACCGAATCCGATTCCAGTCGAACACAACCTAGCCCGCCGCCTTCCGCCCGCCCAGTGCCGGGGTGGCCGGGACGGCCGCTCAGCCGAGCGCGGGCCCGTGCAGCGCCGCGAGCGTCGCACGGTACATGTCGCGGCGGATCTTCCCGACGGTCTTCCCGTCCTTGCCCGCGAGGGACGCCGCCAGCTCGACGGCCGCGGGCAGCACCTCCGCCTCGGCCGCCGCGCTCCGCACGATCCCGGCGGCGATCGCCTGCTCGGCGGTGTACCGGCGGCCGGTGATCATCGCCTCGTGCGCGGTTGCCGCCGACAACCGGGCGGTGATCAGCGCGTTCATCCCGGGCGTGAAGCTCATCCCGAGGTCGACCTCGGGCAGGCAGAAGTACCCGCGGTCGGCGCGCATGACGGCGAAGTCGTGCGCGAGCGCGAGCATCCCGCCGCCGGCGAACGCGTGCCCGTTGACCGCCGCGACCGTCGGCGCGGGCAGCTCGAGCAGCCGCGCGTACAGCCCGTTGACGCGGCCGAGGTACTCCTCGAACCTGTCGCCGTTGGCGCCGAGCCATTCCAGGTCGAGGCCGTTGGAGAAGAACTTGCCGGTCCCGACGGTGACGAGCGCGCGCGGCCCGTCCGCCTTCGCGACGGTGTCCAGCGCACCCTCGACCGCGCCGAGGAAGTCGGGGCCGAACCGGTTCTCCCCGGCGTCGAGCCGCAGGACGAACACGTCACCGTCACGCTGGAGGTCGATCACGAGGGTCTCCTTGTCTCCCTGCCCGGATCCGGGGCTACCGGCCGGTAACAACGTCCCCGCATCCTACGGCCAAGTATGACGTTCGACATACAGACGATTTCCTATGACGATCGTCATGGTCAACGCGAAGAGCTTATGATGAATGTCATAATCGCTGCATGGGGTCCGACAGCCGGGAGCGCATGGTCCGCAGCGCCGCCTACCTGTTCCGCGAGCGCGGCTACAGCGGCACGGGATTCCGCGACGTCATCGCGCACAGCGGCGCGCCGCGCGGATCGATCTACCACCACTTCCCCGAGGGCAAGGCGCAGCTCGCCGAGGAGGCCGTCCGCTACGCCGGGGAGTTCCTCAACGCCGGGATCGTCGCGGCCACCGAGGGCGGTGACGCGGCGTCCGCCGTGGACGCCTTCGTCGGCTGGTGGCGGCAGGTGCTGATCCGCAGCGGCTTCCGGGCCGGCTGCCCGGTCCTGGCCGTCACCGTGGAATGCCACGACGACGCGCCGCAGCTCACCGCCGCGACCGCGGCCGTCTTCGGCCGCTGGGAGGACACCCTCGCCACCGGGCTCGGCAACGCGGGCGTCCCGGACGGGCGCGCGGCGAGCCTCGCCCGGCTGATCGTCGCCGCCGTCGAGGGCGCGACCGTCCTGTGCCGCGCCCACCGCGACGTCCGTCCGCTCGACGACGTCGTCGCCGAGCTCAAGGCCATGACCCGCGCGGCCGCCGAGGGGGCCTGATCCCGCGTCAGCCCCGCTCGGAGGAGTCCTCGGCGAGGAGTTCCACGATCGCTTGCAGAGCCAGTACGTACGAGAACGTCCCGAATCCGGCGATCGTGCCGGTCGCGACGGCCGCCACGACGGAGGTGTGCCGGAACTCCTCCCGGGCCGCCGGGTTGGAGATGTGCACCTCCACCAGCGGCGCCGTCCGCTGCGCGAGGGCGTCGCGCAGCGCGTAGGAGTAGTGCGTGAACGCCGCCGGGTTCAGCACGACCGGCAGCCGCTCGTCGGCGGCCTCGTGCACCCAGCGGATCAGCTCCGCCTCGTCGTCGGTCTGCCGGACGTCGACGTCCAGGTCGAGCCGCCGCCCGGCGTCGCGGCACAGCGCGGCCAGGCCCTCGAACGTGGTCGCGCCGTACACGTCGGGCTCGCGCGTCCCGAGACGCCCGAGGTTGGGCCCGTTCAGCACCAGCACCCGCGTCATCGGGCGACCTCCCGGTAGGCGGCGGCGAGCAGCTCCTCGTCCGGGCCCTCCAGCCGGCCGGGCTTCGCGACGCCGTCCAGCACGACGAAGCGCAGCGTGGCGCCGCGCGACTTCTTGTCGATCGTCATCGTGGCGCGCAGCCCCGGCCACGCGTCCGCCGCGTACGCCACCGGCAGCCCCACCGACGTCAGCACGGACCGGTGCCGCGCGACGTCCGCGACGTCCAGCCGGCCGGCGAGGCGCGCCAGTTCCGCCGCGTACACCATGCCGATCGCGACGGCGTGGCCGTGCCGGAAGCGGTAGTCCTCGGCCTTCTCGATCGCGTGCGCGAGCGTGTGGCCGTAGTTGAGGATCTCCCGCAACCCGGACTCCTTCAGGTCCGCCCCGACGACCTCGGCCTTCACCCGGACGGCCCGTTCGACGAGCTCGCGGGTGTGCGGCCCGGCCGGGGACGCGGCGCCGGGCGGGTCGGCCTCCACCAGGTCGAGGATGGCGGGGTCGGCGATGAACCCGGCCTTGACGATCTCGGCGAGGCCGCTGATGTAGTCCTCGTGCGGCATCGTCACCAGCGTCGCGAGGTCGCACAGCACCCCGGCGGGCGGGTGGAACGCGCCCACGAGGTTCTTGCCCTCGGCGATGTTGATGCCGGTCTTGCCGCCGACCGCCGCGTCCACCATGCCCAGCAGCGTCGTGGGCACCAGCACGCACCGGACGCCGCGCAGCCACGACGCGGCGGCGAACCCGGCGAGGTCGGTGGTCGCGCCGCCGCCGACGCCGACGACCACGTCCGTCCGGGTCATGCCGAGCCGCGCGAACGACGACCACAGCCCGGCGAGGACCCCGGCTTCCTTGGCCGCCTCGCCGTCCGGCACCGGCAGCGGGTGCACCGCGTACCCGGCCTTCTCCAGCGCCTCGCACACCGGCCGCGCGATCTCCGGCAGGCCCTCGGCGTGCACCACCGCGACCGTCCGGACACGGTCGCCGACCAGACCCGGCAGCTCGGACAGCACGCCCGTCCCGATCACGACGTCATAGGGGTCGGCGCCTTCGACGCGGACCCGCGCCGGCTCGATCACGCGTCCGCCCCCAGCGCCTTCACGATCTCCTCGACGATCTCGGCGGGCTCCCGGCCGTCGGTGTCGACGTGCAGCGTCCCGAGCCGCTCGTAGATCGGGAGCCGCTCCTCCAGCAGCTTGCGCATCTGGCTGCGCGGGTTCAGCACCAGCAGCGGCCGCGCCGCCGCCAGCCCGACCCGCTTCACCGCCTCGCCGAGACCGACCCGCAGGTAGACGACCGTGTGCCCGGCGAGCAGCTCCCGCGTCTGCGCGGCCAGGACGGCGCCGCCGCCGAGCGCGAGGACGCCGTCGTGCTCGGCCAGCGCCGCCGCGACGGCCGCGCGCTCCAGCTCCCGGAACCGCTCCTCGCCGTCGTCGATGAAGATCTCGCCGATCGGCTTGCCGGCCGCCGCCTCGGCGTCGGCGTCGGTGTCGCGCAGCGCCACCCCGAGCCGCTCGGCGAGCGCCGTCCCGATCGTCGTCTTGCCCGAGCCCGGCGCCCCGATCAGGACGGCCTTGGGTCGCGTCATGGAGGAGGCCCCGTTCACTTGATGGCCAGGGAGGACAGGTATCCGCGCAGGTTGCGGGCGGTCTCCTCGGCGGAGTCGCCGCCGAACTTCTCCACCGCCGCGTCGGCCAGCACCAGCGCCACCATCGCCTCGGCGACCACCCCGGCGGCCGGCACCGCGGTCACGTCGCTGCGCTGGTTGATCGCCTTGGCGGGCCCGCCGGTCTTCACGTCGATGGTGTCGAGGCGGCGCGGCACCGTCGAGATCGGCTTCATCGCGGCGCGGACGCGCAACGGCTCGCCGGTCGTCATGCCGCCCTCGACGCCGCCCGCCCGGTTCGTCCGCCGCCGGATCCCCGCGCCCGTGCCCTCGATCTCGTCGTGCGCGCCCGACCCGCGCCGCCGCGCGGTGGTGAACCCGTCGCCGAGCTCCACGCCCTTGATCGCCTGGATGCCCATCAGGATCCCGGCCAGCCGGGAGTCCAGCCGCCGGTCCCAGTGCACGTGGCTGCCGAGGCCGGGCGGCAGGCCGTAGGCCAGCACCTCCACGACGCCGCCGAGGGTGTCGCCGGCCTTCTTCACCTCGTCGATGTGCGCGACCATCGCCGCGGACGCGGCGTCGTCGAAGCACCGCACCGGGCTTGCGTCGACCGCCGCCAGGTCGCCGGGCTCGGGCAGGACGCCGTCCGGCGCCGCGACCTCGCCGAGCGCGATCACGTGGCTCAGCACGTCCACGCCGAGCGCCTGTTTGAGGAACGCCTTCGCGACCGTCCCGAGCGCGACCCGCGCCGCGGTCTCCCGCGCGCTCGCCCGCTCCAGGACGGGACGGGCGTCGTCGAAGCCGTACTTCTGCATGCCGACGAGGTCGGCGTGGCCGGGCCGGGGCTGCGACAGCGGCGCGTTCCGCGCCTGCGCCGCGAGCACGTCGGCGTCCACGGGATCGGCGGACATCACCGTCTCCCACTTGGGCCACTCGGTGTTGCCGACCTCGATCGCGACGGGGCCACCGAGCGTCGCCCCGTGCCGGACCCCGCCGAGGATCCGCACCTCGTCCTGCTCGAACTTCATCCGGGCGCCCCGCCCGTGCCCGAGCCGCCGGCGGCGCAGGTCCTCGGCGATGTCCGCCGAGGTCACGCGCACACCGGCCGGGAGGCCCTCCACGATCGCGGTGAGGGCCGGGCCATGGGACTCCCCCGCGGTCAACCAGCGCAGCATGCCCTGAATCCTATGGGCGCCGGGCCCCTTCCCGAGACCGGCGTCCACGTCCTGAGACGGGACGGGCCCGCTCAGCCCGCCAGGCCGCGGCGGATCGCGGCCGCGACGGGCGAGTCCTCCCGGACCGGGCCCGCCGGGAGGAGCGGCGGCTGCGCCATGAACTTCGGCTCCGTGCCCCGGTGCGGCTGGGCGGCGTGCACCAGGAACGGGTGGCACAGGTAGACGTCGCCCGCGCGGCCGGTCGCGAGCGCGAGCGGGCGGTGCTCGGTGGCCGGGACGGCGCGGCCCGCGAGGTCCATGAACGCCACGCCGCCCTCGCCCGCGGGTGCCAGGATCGGCGGGACGTCCAGGTGCGAGCCGACGCGGATGCGGGTGGGCGCGTCGTCCTCGCCGACGTCGGAGAACAGGAACAGCATGAGCAGCGCGCGGCCCTTGGACGCGACGTTGACGCGGGCGTCCATGAAGTCGGCGGGATCGTCGCCGGGGAAACTCGCGTCGATGTGCCAGCCGTCGTCGCCGGGCTCGTCCGGGCTGGGGAACCGCACCGGGAACGTGCCCAGGCCGCCGATCGGCGCCCAGCCGCCCTCGCCGGCCAGCGCGTCGTACGCGGAGTGCAGGCGCGGGGTGTTCGCGGCGGCGCGGAACGGCTCCTGCGCGTAGCCGCCGAGCCGGACGACGGGCCGCTTCCAGGTCGTCCGGTCTTCGGGATCGGCGCCGGTGTCGCGCCAGAGGATCTCGCGGCCCGCGTCGGCGAGCTCGCGCGGGAACGCCCCGCCGATCTTGAGGTAGCCGTCGCCGATGAAGGCGTCGATGTCGATTCCGTCGTGCATCGCCCCAGGATGGCGACGACCGGGACGGGCGTCGAACGGTTATCCGCGGCGGACGACGCTCAGCTCGACCCCGCCGACGATCCGGCCGCGCAGCACCTCCGCGAGCCGGTCCGAGACCCGCTGGACGATGCGGCGCTCGTCGTGCCCGGCGTTCACGGTGAACCGGACGGCCAGCTCGGCGGACGTCCCCTCGGTGACGCGGACCCCCGCGACGGCCTCGTCCGAGCCGAACGCGGCCTCGACGGCGGCGAGGACGTCGGGGTCCTCGTGCGGCGCCGGGACGGGCCGCCCCTCGGCCAGCAGGTGCAGCCGCAGCCCGTCGACGGCGAACGGGACGGGGCCCGCCACGTCGACCACGAGCGCGTCGGCGTTCTCGTCGAGGACCGCCCGGCACGCCTGCCCGGCGGGCACCGCCACCGGCCGCGCGTCCGCCCGCCACGCCCGCATCGTCTCCGTGCAGGTGAACCCGAGCACCCCGCGGCGCCCGTCCTCGCCGGTGAGCAGCGGCAGCGCCATGTCGCTGGACTTCTCCCGCCGCAACTCCCCGGGGGCGACGTCCTCCTCCTCGGTCAGGACCGCGACGACGGGCACCAGCAGCCGGGCGGCCTGCAGCCGCCGCAGCACGGTGTGCTGCCCGACCCGTCCCGCCGCGTACCCGGTGAGCGCCTCGCAGAGCCGGGGGTCGGCGCCGCCGTCGTCCTCGGGGAACTGGGGCCTGGGAATCGTCAATCCGGACACGAAGGGAAGGCTATAACCTCCGCCGTCCACCATGGGCGCCGATCCGGATACTCCCCGTGAGCGCCCGTGTCGCGCCCGTGTCGCGTCCGTGTCGCCCCCGTCAGCGGAGACCGGCGAGCCGTTCGACGGCCGCGTCGATGACCTCGTCCTTCTTGCAGAACGCGAACCGGACAAAGTGGGCGCCCGCGGCCTCGTGGTCGTAGAAGACCTGGGTCGGGATCGCGACGACGCCCGCCCGCTCGGGAAGCGCCCGCGCCAGCTCCATGCCGTCGGTGAAGCCGAGGGGCCGGATGTCGGCCTGCACGAAGTACGTGCCCTGCGGCCGGTAGACGTCGAAGCCGGCGGCCGCCAGCCCGGTGACCAGGCGGTCGCGCTTGCCCTGCAGCGACTTGCGCAGCTCCTCCGCCCACGGGAGCTCCTCGCGCAGCGCGTACGCGGCGGCCCGCTGGTAGGGGGCGCTGACCGCGAAGGTGAGGAACTGCTTCACCGACTGCACGGCCCGGACGAACGGCGCGGGCGCCGTCACCCAGCCGGTCTTCCAGCCGGTGACGGAGAAGGACTTGCCGACCGACGACACCGAGACGGTCCGTTCCCGCATCCCGTCGAGAGTGGCGAGCGGGACGTGCTCGGCGTCGTCGAACGTCAGGTACTCGTACACCTCGTCGGTGACGGCGACCAGGTCGTGCTCGCGGCAGACCGCGGCGATCTCCGCCAGTTCGCTGCGGGTGAAGACGGTCCCGCAGGGGTTGTGCGGGGAGTTGACCAGGATCAGCCGGGTGCGCGGGGTGACGGCGGCGCGCAGCTCGTCCGGGTCGAAGGTGAACCGGCCCTCGGCGGGCCGCAGCGTGACGGGCCTGCGGACGGCCCCGGCCAGCGCGACGACGGCCGCGTAGGAGTCGTAGTACGGCTCGAAGACGATCACCTCGTCGCCCGGTTCGGCGAGGGCGAGGACGGACGCCGCGATGCCCTCGGTCGCGCCAACGGTGACGAACACCTCGGTCGCCGGGTCGTACGACAGCCCGTACCGCTCGAGCTTCTGCGCCGCCACCGCCTCCCGGAGTTCGCTCGTTCCGGGGCCGGGCGGGTACTGGTTCGCCCCTGACCGGATGGCTTCGACGGCGATATCCAGCATGTCCGCCGGGCCCGAGGTGTCCGGGAAGCCTTGGCCCAGATTGATCGCGCCCGTCCGAACCGCCAGGGCCGACATCTCAGCGAAGATCGTCTCGCCGAATTCCCGCATGCGTTCGACCAGTGGCTCAGTCACGCCACAAGGCTAGTCAATCCGGTCCCGGTTCCCCGCATGCGCGGGCAGCACGCACCGGTCGAAGGGCGTGGTCAGATCCAGCCCATGCCCTGGGCCGCCTGGACCGCGGCGAGGCGGGTGGAGCCGCCCAGCTTGCTCATCGCGGACGACAGGTAGTTGCGGACGGTGCCCTCGGTGAGGTGCAGGCGGGCGGCGATGGCGGACGTGTCGGCGCCCGCGGCGATCTGGCGGAGGATCTCGCGTTCGCGTTCGGTGAGGGGGTTGTCGCCGGCCTCCATCGCGGCGGCGGCCAGTTCGGCGTCCAGGAAGCGCCCGCCGGCGTGGACCTTGCGGATCGCGGCGGCCAGCTCCTGGGTGGGGGCGTCCTTCGGGACGAACCCGCGGACCCCGGCGGCCATCGCGCGGCGCAGGTAGCCGGGGCGGCCGAAGCTGGTGAGGATGCACACCGCGCAGCGGGCTCCGGCCGCGCGCAGCTCCTCGGCGACGGTCAGGCCGTCGGCGCCGGGCATCTCGATGTCGAGGACGGCGACGTCGGGGTCGTGCGCGGCGACGGCCGCCGCGACCTCGTCGCCGCGGCCGACCTCGGCGACGATCTCGAGGTCGGGGTCGAGGCCGAGCAGCGCGGCGACGGCGCCCCGGATGAGGTGCTCGTCGTCGGCCAGCAGGACCCGGATCACCGCTCCCTCCCGCCGGCCCGGACGGGCGCCTCCGCCCGGCCGTCGCCGTCCTCCTCGGCGGGCAGCGGGACGACCGCCCGCAGCAGGAAGCCGTCGCGGCCGTGCCGGCCGGCGGTGATCTCGCCGCCGAGGACGGCGACCCGCTCCTCGAGGCCGGTCAGGCCCGACCCGGCGGGTTCGGTGTTCCGCCCGCGGACGCCGTCGTTGCGCATCTCCAGGACCACGGCATGACCATAGACCGTCAGGGCGACCGCGCAGCGGCGGGCGTCGCTGTGCTTGATCACGTTGGTGGCGCCCTCGCGGATCACCCAGGCGAGCACGGAACCGACCTCGGACGGCAGGTCCGCCGGGGGGTCGGCCGCGTCGCAGCGGATCCCGGCCGCCTCCAGCACCGCGCGCACCCCCGCGAGCTCGGCGTCCAGCTCGACGGCCCGGTAGCCGCGGACGGCGGCCCGCACCTCCCGCAGCGCCTCCCGGGCGGCGGTGCGGACGTCGGCCATCTCGGCGCCCGCGCGGGCCGGGTCGCTCTCGGCCATCCGCATCGCCAGCTCGCTCTTCACCGCGATCAGCGAGAGGCTGTGCCCGAGCAGGTCGTGCAGGTCGCGGGAGAAGCGGACCCGCTCCTCGGTGACGGCGAGCCGGGCGACGGCGTCGCGGGCGGCGTGGGCCTCCAGGTGCATGTCCCACATGCGGCGCTGGTACCGGTTGACCCACGCGACGGTCAGGCAGCTCACCAGGAAGATCGTGAAGAAGACGGGCAGCATCGTGAACCAGGCCACGTCCCCGCCGCCGTCGAAGTTGCGTTCGGCCGAGACCGTGGCGAGGATCGCGCAGAAGGCCGCCGTCCCGGCGCACACCGCCGCGATCTGCCGGCGGGTCACCGGGGACAGCACCACCGCCGACACCCAGAACGCCGGGATGACGCACCAGATCGGGTTGGTGAGGATCATCGCGCTCAGCCCGGCGGTCACCGCGCCGCTGAGGACGATGTCGCGGCGCATCGCCCCGCCGTCCAGGCCCGTCCGGACGAGCCGCAGGTAGAACCACAGCAGCAGGCCGAGGCCGGCGAGGGCGAGCACGACGACGGGCATCCCGATGTCGCCGGAGCTGTAGGAGGGCCCCAGCGCCCCCAGCCCGACCGCGATGAACGCGACGCCGGCCATCATGAAGGACCGCTGCGTCACCTTGCGGTAGCGCTCCAGCCGCAGGGCGTTCTGCTCTTCGAGTTCGGCCTTCGTGGCGACCGCCATGTTCCTGTTCCCCCTCCCCCGAGTACGGTATCCGCCCGTTCAAGCGCGGCGCGGCTCCCAGCGGAACCAGCGTCTGGCCGCCGCGCGGCCGAGGACGATCCAGAAGGCGAGGACGGCGAACGGCCGGACGCACGCCGCCCAGCCCTCGGTGAAGCTCAGGGCCGCGTGCCCGGAGGCGCCCGTGAAGTCCTGCCCGAAGTAGGCGGTGCGGGTGATCTCGACGACCGGGGTCAGCGGCAGCCAGCGGCAGGCGGTGGCCAGGGCGTCGGGGAGGGCGTCCAGCGGGAACATCACCCCGCCGCCCGCCATGCATCCGAACATGATCGGCAGAACGGTGAGCTGGGCGAGCTCGGCGCTCGGGGTGAGCCCGGAGACCGCGAACGCCAGCAGGGCGAAGAGCGCGACGCCCCCGGCGAGCCCGGCGAGCAGCAGCAGCGGGTCGGCGGGGAAGCGGCCGCCGAAGGCCGTGCCGAGCACGACGAGCAGGAGGAGGGCCTGCGCGGTGTACGCCGCGGCCGCGGTGAGGACGCCGCCGCCGCGGATCTCGGCGTCCGACAGGGCCGTGCCCCGCAGCCGCTTGAGGGTGAGGTCCTCGCGGCGGGCGGTGAACACGTTCACCAGGTTCATGAAGATCGCGAAGACGAGGAAGAACGCGAGGTGGCCGGTGCCCTGCAGGAGGGCGCCGTCCACGCCGTCGATGTCCTGGCCGCGTACCGGGACCAGCATCGCGATGAACAGCACCGGCAGGCCGAAGACGGTGAACAGCGCGGTGCGGTTGCGGTACAGCAGGACGGCGTCGAACCGCGCGACGCGCACGAGGGCGCGGGGCGAGGCGGACGGGAGGACGGTCGCGGCCCGGCGGGCGGCGGGGGCGCTCATCGGGCGGCTCCTTCGGTGGCGGTGCGGAGGAAGACGTCCTCGAGGGACGCGCTGCGGGCCTGCAGGCCGTCGAGGGCGACGCGGTTGTCGTCCGCCCACCGCAGCAGCCCGTACAGGCCGGCCTGGAGGCCCACGCCGTTCACGGTGTAGGTGGCGGTGGCGCGGCCGCCGTCCACGGCGATCTGCGGGACGGCGCCGTCGAGCGCGGGGAGTTCGCCCACCTGGATCCGCTCGGGCATCTGGAAGCTGATCCGGTCGCCGTGCCCCGCGACGACCTCGGCGACCGTGCCGCTCTGCTCGATCATTCCCCGGTGCATGATCGCCAGCCGGTCGGCGAGCCGCTCGGCCTCCTCCAGGTAGTGCGTGGTCAGCAGCACCGTGGTGCCGTCCGCCACCAGGTCCCGGACGATCCGCCAGGTGGTGTGCCGGGCTTCGGGGTCCATGCCGGTGGTGGGCTCGTCCAGGAACAGGACCCGGGGACGGGCGAGGAGCGCGAGCGCGAGGTCGAGGCGGCGCTTCTGCCCGCCCGACAGCTGCCTGACCTTCACCCGCGCCTTGTCGTCCAGGCCCACGAGGTCGAGCACCTCGGCGGCGGGCCGCGCGGCGGGGGTGAACGCGCGCCAGTGGCCGGCCGTCTCGGCGACCGTGAGGTCGCCCCAGAAACCGCCCTCCTGCAGCATGATCCCGATCTGCGGGCGGACGGCGCGGCGCTCGCGGTGCGGGTCGCGGCCGAGGACCCGGACGCTGCCCGCGTGGACCGGGCGGAAGCCCTCGATGGCCTCCATGGTGGTGGTCTTGCCGGCCCCGTTGGTCCCGAGGAGCGCGAACAGCTCGCCCTCCCCGACCGTGAACGAGATCCCGGCGACGGCCTCGTGGTCGCCGTACCGCTGCCGCAGCCCGTCTACGCGGATCACTGGATCGCTGTGCATGCGTCCAGCGTCGCGAGGGCGCCGCCCCGCCGGTAGAAGCGGCCGTCACCGCTTCTACCGGCGTCTGTCAGCCGATCCGCATGACGCTTGTCATCCGCCCGGCCCGTCCCCTCTTCCGGCTCGGCCGTTCCGGCTCAGCCGCCGACGCTGACGACGCGCCGGACCGAGGCCGGGTCGGCGGCGTGGTCGAGCAGCGCGAGGCCGAGGTCGGCGCGGGCGAGGGTGAAGCCGCCGAGGACGTTGCGGTCGACCGCGGCGCGGTAGCGGCCCTTGCCCGCCCCATCGGTGAGCCGCGGCGGGCGGACGATCGTCCAGTCGAGCCCGGACGCGCGGACGACGTCCTCGGCGCGGCGCATGTCGGCGAACGCGTGCTTGAGCATCGGCTTCAGCAGCAGCGGTGCGCTACTTCGCGGAGGGCTCCGACGGCCCGGACCCGCCCGAGTCCCGCGCCCGCGACCTCGTCCGCCCGCTGCTCCCGGCGCTGCTGCCCTGACCCGGGTCAGGGCGCTCCGGTCCGGCCCCCGGATCAGGCTTCGAGGTCGCCGAGCCGGGTCTTCACCACCTTGCCCATGGCGTTGCGCGGGAGCCCGTCGACCAGGTGGACGGTGCGGGGCCGCTTGTGCGCCGAGAGGCGTTCGGCGACGAAGTCGACGAGCCGCCGCTCGTCCACGCCGTCGGCGACCACGTAGGCGGTGACCTGCTCGCCGAGGTCGGCGTGCGGGGTGCCGACCACCGCGGCCTCCCGCACGGCCGGGTGCGCCAGGAGCGCGTCCTCGATCTCCCCGGCGCCGATCCGGTAGCCCCCGCTCTTGATCAGGTCGGTGGAGGCGCGGCCGACGATGCGGTGCCGTCCGTCCGGCTCGACGGCGGCGATGTCGCCGGTGCGGAACCAGCCGTCGGCGGTGAACGACGCGGCGGTGGCCTCCGGGCGGTTCAGGTAGCCCCGGAACAGCTGCGGGGCGCGGACGTGCAGCTCGCCGGGGGTCTCGCCGTCGGACGGGACGGGGGTCCCGTCCTCGGCCCGCAGCCGGGTCTCGACGCCCGGCAGCGGCGTGCCGACGTATCCCGGATGCCGTTCGCCGTCGGCGCGCGCGCTGACCGTGATGAGCGTCTCGGTCATGCCGTACCGCTCGACGGGGCGGTGCCCGGTAAGGCTCTCGAGCCGCTCGAAGACGGGCACGGGCAGCGGGGCGCTCCCGGAGACGAGCAGGCGGGCGCCCCGGAGCGCCTCGGCCGCCGCGGCGTCGGCGACCGTCCGCGACCAGACGGTCGGGACGCCGAAGAACAGCGTGCCGCCGTCGTCGCGGGCGGCGGCCGCGTACGCCTCGGGGCGCGGGCGCCCGGTGTGGACGAGCGGCGAACCGGTGCGCAGCGCGCCGAGCACGCCGAGCACGAGGCCGTGCACGTGGAACAGCGGGAGCCCGTGGACGAGGACGTCGTCCGGGGTCCACGCCCACGCGTCGGCGAGCGCGTCGAGACCGGCGGCGATCGCGCCCCGGGAGATCGGCACGCCCTTCGGCGCGCCGGTCGTCCCGCTGGTGTAGAGGACGAGCGCGGTCGCGTCCGGCGCGGGCGTTCCCGTGACCTCGCCGCCCGCCAGGTCGTCCACGGGGACGAGCGGCGGCCCGCCGCCCGGGAGCGCGCCGCCGGGGGGCACGGCGCCGCGGGCGGCGAGCAGCAGCTCCGCGCCGGAGTCGCCGAGGATGTGGGCGCGCTCGTCCGGGCCCGAGTCGGGCGGCAGCGGCACCACCGGGACGCCCGCGAGGATCCCGCCGGCGACGGCGACGACCGTCTCCACCGACGCGTCGGCGTGCACGGCGACCGCGCCCGCGCCCCCGATCCGGGCGGCGACCGCCGACGCGCGCCGCAGCAGTTCCGCGCGCGCCAGTTCCCGGCCGCCGACCCGCACCGGGCCGCCCGTCCCGCCGAAAAGCTCCATCCTCGCCCCTTCTCCCGGTCGGTGGCCGGACACCTGGAAGTATGCCGTCCATGCCGGAATCCGCGACCACCTACCCGGCGCTCGCCGCGCGCCTGCTCGCCCTGGAGCCGTCCTGCGGGCCGGTGCGGCTCGTCGCGGTCGACGGGCCGAGCGGCGCGGGCAAGTCGACGTTCGCGCGCCGGCTGGCGGAGGCGCTGGCGGGCGCGCCGGTGGTCCGGTCGGACGACTTCCGGGTGCCGTGGGACGCCGACCCGCTGACCTGGTGGGAGCCGTTCGAGCGGGCGGTGCTGGCGCCGCTGCGGGAGGCGCGCCCGGCGGTCCTGCGCCGCTTCTCCTGGCGCCGCGGCGGCCACGGGCCGCCGGAGACGATCCCGCCCGCGCCCGTCCTGCTCGCCGAGGGGGTCGGCGCGGCGTGGTCGGGGTCGCCCGCCGCGTACCGCGTGTGGATCGAGGCGCCGCGCGAGCTGCGCCGTTCCCGCGTCCTGGACCGCGACGGCCCCGAGTTCGCGGACGCCTGGGACGGCTGGAGCGTCCGGGAGGCGGCCCACTTCGCCGCGGACGGCACCCGGCACCGGTCCGACCTGCGGCTCGACGGCACCGATCTCGCGCACCGGCCCCGCCCCGGTCGGTAGGCTGATCCCTTTCATCCGATCGACCGTTCCATCCGACGACACGCTGGAGCCCGTTCATGGCGCTTGAACGCCCCGAGATCGACTTCCCCGAGGGTCAGCCGCCCTCCATGCTCGACATCACCGACATCACCGTGGGCGACGGCCCGGAGGCCACCAAGGGCTCGCACGTGGCGATGCACTACGTCGGGGTGTCCTGGTCCACCGGCGAGGAGTTCGACGCGTCCTGGAACCGCGGCTCCACGCTGGACTTCGACCTCGGCGCCGGCCGCATGATCAAGGGCTGGGACATGGGCATCCCCGGCATGAAGGTGGGCGGGCGCCGCAAGCTCGTCATCCCGCCGCACCTGGCCTACGGCGACCGCAGCCCCAGCCCGGCCATCAAGCCCGGCGAGACGCTGATCTTCGTGGTCGACCTGGTCTCGGTCAGCTGACCGGAGACTGAAACGGCGGGCAATCCGGCGGTGAAATTCACCCCCGGGTGCCCGCCGCCGCCGTTTCCGGGCCGCACGGTTCGGTATCAGCCGAAGGTGATCGAGGCGCGGGGGCTGACGAAGCGGTACGGCACCACCATCGCCGTCGACCACGCCTCGTTCACCGTCGCGCCCGGCCGCGTCACCGGGTTCCTCGGCCCGAACGGGGCGGGGAAGTCGACGACGATGCGGATGGTCCTCGGCCTCGACCGCCCGACCGCCGGGGACGTCACCGTGAACGGCGTCCACTACCGCTCCCTCGGCGCGCCGCTGCGCGAGGTCGGGGCGCTGCTGGACGCCACGGACGTGCACGGCGGCCGCAGCGCCTACAACCACCTGCGGTGCCTCGCGCAGAGCAACGGCATCGCCCGGCGGCGGGTGGAGGAGGTCCTGGACCTGGTCGGGCTGCGGGACGTCGCGCGGCGGCCCGTCCGGGGCTTCTCGCTCGGGATGGGGCAGCGGCTCGGGATCGCGGGCGCGCTGCTCGGCGACCCGGGCGTGCTGATGTTCGACGAGCCCGCCAACGGCCTCGACCCGGAGGGCATCCGGTGGATCCGGACCCTGATGCGGCGGCTCGCGCGGGAGGGCCGGACGGTGTTCGTGTCGAGCCACCTCATGTCGGAGATGGCGCTCACCGCCGACCATCTCGTGGTGATCGGGCGCGGCCGGATCCTCGCCGACACCGGGATGCGGGAGTTCATCGACCAGAACGCCGCCGGGCACGTCCGCGTCCGGTCGCCGCAGCTCGGTGAGCTCGCCCGGCTGCTGGCGTCCGGCGGGCGGCGGGTCGAGGACGGACCGGACGGGTCGCTGCTGGTGCACGGCGCGACGACCGCGCAGGTCGGTGATCTCGCCGCCGACCACGCGCTGCGGGTGCACGAGCTGGCGCTGGTCCGGCCGTCGCTGGAGGACGCGTTCATGCGGCTGACCGGGGACGCCGTCGAGTACCACGCCGCCGTGACCGAGCCCCTTCCGGAACCGCGGCCCGGGCCGCGTCCGGAGCCCCCGGCATGACGGCCGCGCCCGCGCACCGCGCCGCCCCGCCCGGACGGAGCGCCCACCGGGTGAAGTTCGGCCACGTCCTCGCGGCCGAGTGGACGAAGATCCGCACGGTCAAGTCGACGTTCTGGACGCTGCTCGCCGGGGCCGTCGTCCTCATCGGGTTCACGGCGCTGTGGGCGCTGGCGTTCAGCGCGACCTTCGACCAGATGACCGACACCGAGCGGGCCACGTTCACGCCGATGACGCCGATCCAGGTCGCGTTCTACTTCGCGATGGTGGTGTTCGGCGCCCTCGGGGTGCTGGTGATCACGGCCGAGTACTCCACCGGCATGATCCGGACCGCGCTGACCTCCGTCCCCCGCCGCGCCCACTACCTCGCGGCCAAGACGCTCGTCCTGGCCCTGGTCGTGCTGGCCGTCGGCGTCGCGGTGACGTTCGCGTCGTTCTTCGTCGCGCAGCCCATCCTCGCCGGGAAGGGCCTGGACGGCTCGATCGGCGACCCGGGCGTCCTGCGGGCGGTCGTCGGCGGCGGGGTCTGGCTGATGCTGATCGCGGTCATGGCGCTGGCGCTCGGGACGCTGCTGCGGCACACGGCGGGATCGATCGTGCTGGTGTTCGTGGCCCTTTTCGTCCTCGGCATCGCGGGCGGCTTCCTGCCGGGATCCTGGGGCGCGACGGTGAACGAGTACCTGCCGTCGAACGCTGGCAGCGCGATCCTCGCGCCCGCCCGGCAACCGGACCAGCTCGCGCCGTGGACCGGCCTCGCCGTCTTCGCGATCTACACGGTCGTCCTGCTCGCCGCCGCCCTGGTGGTCATGGAACGCCGCGACGCCTGACACCGCCCGCCCTCCGCGCGGCCGAGCGGAGGGCGGCGGAGCGGCGGCGGCCCCCTTGCCGCCGGGTGACAGTCGAATACACGCCGAAGATCGGGCAATTACGGCAGCGCGCGCCCGGGCATGATCAGATATGTCCCGTCGGATTCTCGCCGCGCGCCGCTCCCGCGCCGCGCGAGCACACCGGCGGCCCCCGGATGCCTGCTCGACCGAACGGAGAACGCGCCGAATGCGTGGGAAGACGCCCGTGACCGCGATGGTCGCCGCGGGAGTGCTCGGCCTGGCGGCGGGCGGCTGGCCCGTGGTGCGCGCGCAGGCCGGCGAGTCCGGGCCGTCCACCCGGTCGCAGCTCGCCTCGGCGCTCGCCGACCGGACCTTCCCGGCGCCGGAACCCGGTTCCTGGACGCCCCCGAAACCGGCGCCGGACGGCCTTCCCCCGATCATCACCGACATCGCGACGAAGGAACGCGTGGTGTTCCTGACGATCGATGACGGCTACGTCTACGACGCCGAGTTCGTGAACCTCGTCCGGAAGGAGAAGGTTCCGATCATGACGTTCCTGACCACCCGGTACGTCGAAGGGCACGGCCAGTACTTCTGGGCGATGAAGCGGGCCGGTTCCCCGATGGAGAACCACACGATCGGGCACCCCGACATGGCGACGCTCAGCCCGGCCGCGCAGAAGAAGGAGATCTGCGAGTCCTCCGACGTGATCGAGAAGCAGTACGGGCGGCGGCCGACGCTGTTCCGGCCGCCGTTCGGCAGCTACAACGAGACGACGCGGCGGGTCGCGAAGGACTGCGGCGTGAAGGCGCTCGTCATGTGGTCGGCCGAGTACTACAACGGGACGTCCGGGCCGGGCGTCGGATTCAACGGGTTCGCGCGCGGCGACGGCGGCCAGGGGTTCAAGCCCGGCGACATCATCCTGATGCACTTCCGCAAGGGGCTCGCGGGGCAGCTCGAGGCGTTCCTCGACAAGATCAGGAAGGCCGGGTTCCGGCCCGCGGCGCTGGAGAACTACCTGCCGGAGTCGCTCGGCGGGAACGCCCCCGACCGGGACGGCGCCTGAAATCCGGCGTATCCGGAGGATTCCCGGTTACGGGGTGCGGGCCGTCCCGCGCGTTCTATCGTCGTCCCGCCGGCGGGGTTGAGTCCCCCGCTCCCCGAGCAGCCCCGCCGGCACCGGCCCTCACTCCTGGCCCTCACTCCTGGCCGGGGCGGCGGCGCACCGGCCCGCCGATCTCGCTCTCTCCCGGCGCGATCACCCCGCCGCCCGCGGCGTCCGGGCGCCGCACCGCGTTCAGGGCGTGGTAACCGGCCAGGACGGCGATGGTGCCGAGGGCGATGCCGCCCAGCGGGAAGTCGTCGGTGATGGTCAGCGTCACGTTCCCGATCGCGAGGATCAGCGCCGCCGCGACCGGGACGAGGTTCACCGGATCGGCGAAGTCGACCCGGTTCTCGACCCAGATCTTCGCCCCGAGCAGGCCGATCATCCCGTACAGGACGACCGTGATCCCGCCGAGCACGCCGCCGGGCGTGGCGGCGACCAGCGCGCCGAACTTGGGGCAGAGCCCGAACAGGATCGCCACGAGCGCCGCGATGTAGTAGGCGGCCGTCGAGTAGATGCGGGTGGCGGCCATGACGCCGATGTTCTCGGCGTAGGTGGTGGTGGGCGCGCCGCCGACCGCGGACGCGAGGGTGGTGCCGACGCCGTCCGCGGCGAGGGCGCGGCCCAGCGAGGGGTTCAGGTCGTCGCCGGTCATCGCCGCCACCGCCTTGACGTGCCCGGTGTTCTCCGCGATCAGCGCGATGACCGGGGGCAGCGCCAGCAGGATCGCGGACGTCTTGAAGTCGGGCGCGTGCAGCGTCGGGAGCCCGAACCAGTCGGCGGACGAGACGGCGCCGAAGTCGACGCGGTCGTGCGCGAACGGGGTGGCGACGCAGTACGGGCCCTCGGACGCGCACGGGCGGCCCGCGGCGTCCAGCAGGTTCCGGCCCGGCAGCACCGAGGTGACGGGCCCGGCGAGGACGTCCAGGAACCAGGACAGGGCGAACCCGAACACCAGGGCGAGGAGGATCGCGATGCGCGCCCAGAACCCGCGCAGCAGGACCGTGCACAGGACGGCGAAGCACAGCGTCGCGAGGGCGACCCACTGGTCCTGCGGCCAGTAGGTGTCGGCGACGACGGGCGCGAGGTTGAAGCCGATCAGCATGACGACCGCGCCCGTCACCGCGGGCGGGAAGATCCGGTGGATCAGCTCGCCGCCCAGCAGGTGCACGGCGACGCCGACCAGCAGCAGGACGGCGCCGGTGACGAGGATCGCGCCGGTGACGGTGGCGCTGTCGCCGCCGCCCGCCCGGATCGCCGCGGCCACGCCGACGAACGAGGCGCTGCTGCCGAGGTAGCTCGGCACCTTGCCCTTCACGATCAGCAGGAACAGGACCGTCGCGAACCCCGACATCATGATCGCGAGGTTGGGGTCGAGGCCCATCAGCACGGGGAACACGAACGTCGCCCCGAACATCGCCACCACGTGCTGGGCGCCGATCCCGGCGGTGCGCGGCCAGGACAGGCGCTCGTCCGGACGGACGATCTCGCCCGGCGGCGGCGTCCGCCCGTCGCCGTGCAGCTTCCAGCCGATCTTCATCGGGTCCCTCCCGCTCCTGCGTCGCCGCTCCGTGCGGCACGGTAGATCTACCAGGCGGGAGGACGTGCGAACGGACCGGGGCGGTCCGGGTGCCCGCGTCGGCGCGGCCCCCGGACGACCACCGGTCGGTGCGACTACGCTCAGATACCTCGCATGCGCAGAACGTGAAGGGCGAGGGTGAGGTTGAGCCGCAGATGTGCGTCCTCGGTGAACGCGCCGAGCATCCGCTCCAGCTTGCCGATGCGGTACCGCAGCGTGTTGTAGTGGAAGTGGAGCCGGCGGGCGGTCTCGGCGACGTTGAGGTTGGTCTCCAGCAGCACCTGCAGGGTGCGGCGCAGGTCCACCAGCTCGGGCTCGGCGTCGGACGCCAGGTCGCCGAGGGTCTCGCGGACGAACGCGTGCAGCTCGTCCGGGTCCGACACCAGGCTCAGCAGCCGGTACACGCCGAGCTGGTCGAAGTGCGCGCGCGCCCCGGGACCGTGCAGCTGCCGCCCCACCCGGACGGCCTTGACCGCCTGCTCGTACGCCTCCGGCAGCGCGAGCGGGGAGTCCACGGTGCGGCTGACGCCGGTGGAGAACGTCCGCCGCACCGAGGACTGCTCCGCGAACAGCGCCGCCGCCTCTTTGATCATGGTCTGCAGCGGCGCGGACGGCAGTTCGGCCGAGCCGCCGTCGTCCCCGCCGATGATCGCGACGACCTCGTGGGCGAAGCTCACCACCGCCGCGCCGCGGTCGTGCCGCCGCGCGGCGGCCGTCCAGGCCGCGGCGAGCCGCTCCTGCGCGGACCGCTCCTCCGCGCCGCGCCCGCCGCGCGCGCCGCCGTCCTGCTCGCCGCCCGCTCCCCCGCCCGAGCCCCCGTTGCGGGCGCGCCCGTCCAGTTCGGCGACCACGACCATCATCGGGCGGTCGAGGTCCCAGCCGAAACCGTCGCAGTGCGCGATGATCCGGTCGTCGTCGCCCGCGCGGCCCGCCAGGACGTCCCGCAGGAAGTCGGCCCGGTACTTGCTCTCCACCGCCGCGACCGCCTGCTGCTTGGTCACCACCAGCGCGGTCACGGTCGCGGCGCGCTCGAGGATGCCGAGGTCGGTGCCGCGCAGCGCGCCGCCGGGACTGAACGCGATGATCCGGCCGTGGTCGAAGCCGCCCGCCATCACGGGCACGACCAGGTGGTCGGCGGTGCCGTGCGCTCCCGTGATGCCGCACCCGCAGGCCGCGTGCCGGCCCGCGTCGAACGCCCGCATCGCCTGGACGTCCTCGTCCGGCCCGGCGCCCGCGAGCACCCGCTGGTCGCCGTCCAGCACGACGACCGCGACGTCCAGCAGCGACGCGACCTCGTCGACGACCTCCTGGAGCCCGCCGCCGCACAGCACGATCTGGACGAGCGCGCGGTGCACCTCCTCGGTACGGGCGAGCACGGCCGCCTGCCGGTTCAGGATGTCGGTCAGCACCTGGTTGAGGATGTCGTCGAAGCCGACGCCCGGGGGGAGCAGGATCAGCGGGAAGCCGCGCCGGTCGGCCTGCGCGACCATCTCCGGCGGGACGGCGTCCAGGTAGCGGCCGAGCTTGATCGCGAGCGCCGCGAGGCCGCATTCGTCCAGGTCGGCGACCAGGTTGTCGAGGGACTGGGGGGTGTTGCGGAGCGGGTATCCGGTGGTGAGGAGGAGCTCGTTCGGCTTGACCCACGACAGGACGTCGGGGACCTCCATCACGTTGAGCCGCTGGACGACGCGGTCGAGTCCGGCGCGGCCGGCGATGAGGCGGGCGCCGTCCAGGGTGCTGACGCCGAGGACCTCGCCGACCGACAGGCCGTAGGTCAGGGTTCCGGTGCTGGCGAGCCTCAGGGCCGGTGGGCCCGGGTCCGCGCTGATGTAACTCATGCCAGGGGTCACCTCGCCTTTTGGTGCGTACATCGCCAGTTACGGCGTGATCGCTACCGGTTCCTGATCAACACTGACAACAAAGACGAACAATGACAAGAAGCCTTGGCACCTTTGTCCATACGGCCCGCGCGAGCGGCGATCTACCGTCGCGGCAGAGTCCGGGCCGCCCCGTCGACGAGGACGCGGGCGGCGCCCGTCACCGGCCTCGGGAGGTTCCGTGACCCCGCTAGTCCGCGATCCCGCACCGCTCCCCGCGCGGCCCGGAACCCGCCCGCCGGGCGCGCGCCCGGCCGGCGCCGGTGCCGCGAGCCTCGCCCTGCGGCCGCTGCTGGACGGCCCGCGCCGCCCCGCGCGCGTCATCGCCGTCTTCCCGGCGGCGGTGTACGCGGAGGTGCGCGGCGCGCCGGAGCCGCGGGTGCTGGCCGTGGTCGCCTCGGACGCCGCCCGCATGCCGAACGCCGTGGTCGTCCCGGCGGCCCGCCGCGACCGCCCGTTCCGCGCGGTGCGCGAGGGCGCCGACGCGATCGTCGGGGACGGCCGGGTCGAGACCGGCGGGTTCGCGGTGCGGGTGCGCCGCGAGTGGGACCCGGCGCCCGTCCTCGGACCGCTCCACCCCGCCGCGCTCGCCCGCGGCGTCCGGGCCGTGGAGTCCGCGTGCGCCGACGCGGAGATGACCGGCGGCGGCCTGGCCGGGCACCCGGACCCGGAGCTGCTCGCCGCCCGCTGCGCCGCCGGGGACCTCGCGGGCGCGGTGGAGGCCGCCGAGCGGATCGTGGGCCTCGGGCCGGGCCTCACGCCGAGCGGGGACGACATCCTGTGCGGGCTGCTCGTGGCGCTGCGGCTCGCGGGCGGCGCCGTCCGGCCCGGCGGGCGCGCGGTGTGGCTGGCCGACTGGCTGGGCGCGGCCGTCACCGCGGACGCCGGCACCCGCACCACCGCGCTCGCCGCGACGCTGCTGCACTGCGCGGCCGCGGGCGGCGCCGGCGTCGAGGTCGGCGCGGTGCTGCACTGCGCCGCCGGGACGCGGCCGGCGGACCCGGCGGTGCGGCGGCTGCTGGCCGTGGGCCACACCTCCGGCACCGACCTCGCCTGCGGGCTCCTCGCGGGCTGCCGCGCGGCGATCGCGCTGGCGGGCCCCCGCTGGATGAACCGGGCCGTCTGAACCACGCCCAACGAACGGGGCGGACGAGCGGGGCGGACGAGCGGGCCGGACGAGCGGGGCCGGACGGGTCCGCGCGGGCCCGCGCACGGCGCCGTGTGGTGGCGCTGCACTGGGGTAACGTCCGGGTATGACCGAAATGATCACCGGGGCACAGTACGCGCTCGCCGCCGGGCCGTACCGGGCCGTCGTCACCGAGTCGGGCGCGAGCCTGCGCGCGCTGACCCTGCTCGCGGACGGCGGGCTCGCGGACGGCGGGGACGAGCGGCCGCTCGTGCTGACCCACGGCGCGGACGAGCCGGCCCCGGCGGCGTTCGGGAGCCTGCTGATCCCGTGGCCGAACCGCGTCGACCGCGGCCGGTACCGGTACGCCGGGAAGCCGTATCAGCTCGACCTGTCGGAGCCCGAGAACGACTGCGCGATCCACGGGCTCGTCCGGTGGGCGCCCTGGACGCTCGCCGAGCGTGAGCCGCACCGGGTGCGGCTGGCGCACCGGCTGCTCGCGTCCGGCGGGTACCCGTTCCGGCTCGACCTCGAGGCCGAGTACGTCCTGGACGCCGAGGCCGGCCTGACCGTCCGGCTGAGCGCGCACAACCCGGGGAACGTCACCGCCCCGTACGGGCACGGCGCCCACCCGTACCTCACCGTCGGCGTGCCGATCGACCGCTGCACCGTCACGCTCGACGCCGCCCGGTACCTCCCGGTGGACGGCCGGATGATCCCGTCCGGGCCCGCGAAGGACGTCGCGGGCACCCGCCGGGACCTGCGCGCGGGCCCCGCGCTCGGCGACCGGAAGATCGACAACGCGTACACGGACCTGGGCCGGGACGCGGACGGCCGCTGCTGGACGACGCTCAGCGGCGGCGGCCGGTCGGTGCGGCTGTGGTCCGACGAGGCGCACCCCTGGATGGAGATCTACACCGCCGACGCGGCCCCCGAACCGCGCGCCGGGCTCGGCGTGGAGCCGATGACGTGCCCGCCGAACGCGTTCGCGTCCGGTGAAGGAGTGATCGATCTCGAGCCCGGCGCCACATTCCGCGGATCTTGGGGGATCATGGCCGGGTGAACCTCAGCTCCGCCTCGCTCGACGACCTGTCCGCCCGCATCGCCGCCGTCCGCGACGAGCACCGCGAACGCCTGCCCGGCGGCGCCGACGGCCGCCGACCGGTGCACACGGTGTACGTCCCGGCGGACCGGTTCGCCGCCTCGACGCCCGCCGACTTCGGCGCCGAGGCGCTGCGACTGCTCAACACCCACACCCCGGGCGACGGGTCCTTCGGCGCCGCGTTCGGCCTCGACCCGGAGGTGGCCGGGCAGGTCCGGGAGCGGGTCGCGGCCAAGCTGGCCGCCGAACCGGTCGAGGACCTCCGGATCGACTTCGAGGACGGCTACGGCACCCGCCCGGACGCCGAAGAGGACGCGCACGTCGCCCGGGTCGTCGAGGCCGTGGCGGCCGCGTACGAGGTGAAGGGGCTGCCCCACTACTGGGGGCTGCGGGTCAAGTCGTTCGCCGACGGCGGCCACGAGCGGGCGATGCGGACCCTCGACGGGTTCCTCACCTCGCTGCGGGACCGGCTCGGGCGCCTGCCCGGCGGGTTCACGATCACGTTCCCGAAGGTGATCGCCGCCGAGCACGTCGCGCTGTTCACCGAGTACCTCGACCGGCTGGAGACCGCCCTCGGCCTGCCCGCCGGGATCCTGCGCTTCGAGATCCAGGTGGAGACCCCCGAGTCGGTCTTCGACGCGGACGGGCGGGTCGCGGCGCCCGCCCTGGTCCGGGCGGCCGCGGGCCGGCTGACCGGCGCCCACTTCGGCGTGTTCGACTACACCGCCGCCATCGGGCTCTCCCCGGACGAGCAGCGCCTCGACCATCCGGCGTGCGACTTCGCGCGGCACGTCATGCAGGTCGGGTTCGCCGGATCCGGGGTGCGGCTGTCGGACGGCTCCACCAACGTCGTCCCGCGCGACGACGGCGCGGGCGAGGTCAACGCGGCCTGGGCGGCGCACGCCGCGCACGTCCGGCACTCGCTGCGGCACGGCTTCCACCAGGGCTGGGACCTGCACCCCGCGCACCTGCCCAGCCGCTACGCCGTCGTGTACGGCCACCACCTGACCGGCGTGGACGACGTCATCGCGCGGGTGCGGGCCTGGCGGGAGGGGGCCGGGGGCGGGGGCGGCGTGCTGGACGAGCCCGCGACGATCAGTGCGCTGACCGACCGGCTCCGCCGCGCCGTCGACTGCGGTGCGCTCGACGAGTCCGCCGTCCCGCCCCTGCCCTAGCCCGCCGCGCCGTCGCGCGCCTCGAGTTCCGGCGGCCCGGACCGCCACAGCGGGCCGACCGCGTTGAGGACCCCGCCGAGTTGCTCCTCCTCGTAGGCGAAGTGCGCCTCGAGGCGGCCGATCATGCCCTCCAGTTCCGCCCGCACCCGGGCGGGATCGTGGTCGCCCGGGTCCTCGACCAGTTCGAGCAGGCGGCGGCGGGTCTCGGTGACCTGGACGTGCTCCCGGCGAAGCCGCGCCAGGACGGGCGCCAGGCCCGGGAACCGCGCGGCGAGCCGCGGGAACGCGCGGGCCTCCTCGCCGTCATGGTGCTCGCCGAGGACGTCGCAGACCGACACGCAGTGCTCGCGCAGCCGCCGTCCGAGGTCGGGCGCGCGAGCGGCCCGCCCGTCCGGGACGGCGAGGATCTCGGCCCGCAGGTCCGCGAGGCGGCCCCGCAGGTCGTCGTGGATCCGCGCCAGCTCGTCGCCGAGCGCCCACGCGCGCCCGGCCGCGGACGCCCGGTGCAGCGCGACGACGGGGATCACCCGGTCGGTCTGCCGCTGGTACTCGGCGTACGCGGGGACGCGCTCGCCCTGCAGCGAGTAGATGCGGTCGCGCTCGTCCCCGTCCACCGGGAGCGCGACGCCGTCGAACGTCTCGGCGCCGATCTCCACGGTGACGCGGGGGTCGGCGCGGACGTTGCGGTACCAGGCGGGATCGTCGGGCGCCCCCGCGTTGGACGCGAACACGAACAGCACGCCGTCCCGCTCCAGGTATCCGAGCGGCGTGACGTGCGGGCGTCCGCTCTTGACCCCGGTGCCGGTCAGCAGCAGCAGGTCGGCGCCTTCGAAGGGTCCGCCGACCTTCCCGCCGTTCGCCCGGAACTCCTCGATGATCGGCCGGTTCCAGTCGCTCATGGCACGATCTCCTATCCTGCGAGTGCACGCACAACAGATTTGCTTTGCAAGCAAAAATACTTTCTAGACAAAGCTATTTTGGAAGCATAGGTATGTCAACCGGAGACGATGTCGACGAGGGCGTCCGCACGATGCTGCTGCTGATGCCCCGGCTGGTCGGGGCCGCCAAGCGGATCAAACCCCCGCCGGAGCTGGCCGGCTTCGACCTGGCGCCGCGGCACCTGTCGATGCTCGCCTACCTGCTCTTCGACGGGCCGATGGGCGTCACCGAACTCGCGGGACGGCTCGAGGTCGCGCCCGCGACGGTGAGCCTCATGGTCGGCGACCTCAGCAGGCAGGGGATCCTGGAGCGGCGCGAGGACCCCGGCGACCGGCGCCGCACCATCGTCGGGGTCACCGCCGAGCACCTTCCGGCGATCCAGGGGTGGCTGGGGCACAGCGCCGGCGCCTGGCGCACCGCGCTCGAGCCCCTCTCCCCCGCGGAGCGCCGAACGTTCGTCGACACCCTGCTGGCCTACGAGCGCGCGCTCAGCGGGGCGGGCGGCGGGTGAAGGACTCCAGGTCGTCCGGGGTGTCGATGTCGTCGGGCACCGCGACGCCGTCGCACGGCACGGGCGTCACCAGGTCGGGGCGGGAGCGCAGGAACGCGCGGGCGCCCCGGTCCCCGACCGCGGACTCCGCCGCGGCGGCGACGTGCTCGGCCGCCAGCAGGACCGGGTTGCGCGGCGCACCGCCGTAGGTCGCGACGGCGATCCGCGCGCCGCCGGTGTACGCGCCGATCAGCCGGGCGACCGCCGCGGCCGTCACCCCCGGCTGGTCGACCAGCGCCACGACCACGGCCGGGCAGCCCGGCGGCAGCGCGGCCAGCCCGGCGCGCAGCGACGACCCCATGCCCTCCCGCCATTCCGGGTTGGGCACGACGACCGCCCCCGCGACCTCCACCGGCGCGGCCCCCGACACCACGAGCACGGGCGCGCACCCGGCGTCGCGCAGCGTCCGGACGCCCCGGTCGACGAGCCGCTCGCCGCCCAGTTCCAGCAGCGCCTTCGGACGGCCGAACCGGCGGCCCGCGCCCGCCGCCAGCAGCAGCCCGGCGACCCGCCCCCCGCCGGCCCCGGCCGCCCGGCCGCGACCGGGCGGGGCCGCCTCACCCGCCATCGGCGTCGCCGTGGTGCGCCTCCGGGCCGTGGATGCGGCCGTCGGTCTCGGTCAGCGGGCGGCCCGACCCGCCCCACCGCAGCTGCACCAGCTCCGCCGCGATCGACACCGCGGTCTCCTCCGGCGTGCGGGCGCCGAGGTCGAGGCCGATCGGCGACCGCAGCCGCGCCAGCTCGCCCTCGGTGAGGCCCGCCTCGCGCAGCCGGGCCAGCCGGTCGTCGTGGGTGCGGCGCGACCCCATCGCACCCACGTACCCGGCCTCCGTGCGCAGCGCGATCTCCAGCAGCGGCACGTCGAACTTCGGGTCGTGCGTCAGGACGCAGATCGCCGTGCGCTCGTCGACGGTCTCCCCCGCGAGGTACCGGTGCGGCCACTGGACGATCACCTCGTCGGCGTCCGGGAACCGCTTCGGCGTCGCGAACACCGGACGCGCGTCGCACACCGTCACCCGGTACCCGAGGAACCGGCCGATCCGCGCGACGGCCGCCGCGAAGTCGATCGCGCCGAACACCAGCAGCCGCGGCGGCGGCGCGAACGCGTGGACGAACACCTCGAGGTCGTCCAGCCGACGCTCCCCCTCGGGCCCGTACCGCCGCACCCCGGTGACGCCCTGCGCGAGCATCCCCCGCGCGTCGTCGTCGACCGCCGCGTCCAGCCGGGCCGCGAACGCCGCGCCGGGCGCGAGCGTCCCCGCCGCCCGGTCCGGCCACACCACGCGCCGCGCGCCGATCCGGCCGGGCCCGCCGACGACCGTCGCGACCGCCACCGGTTCGCCCTTCTCCACCGCCGCCGCCACATCGCCGAACTCCGGGAACGTCTCCGGGCCGACCGGCTCGACCAGCACGTCCAGGATCCCGCCGCAGGTCAGCCCGACCGCGAACGCGTCGTCGTCGCTGACCCCGTACCGCCGCACCACCGCCTCGCCGGACGCCAGCACCTCCCGCGCCACCTCGTACACCGCGCCCTCGACGCACCCGCCGGACACGCTCCCGGCCGCCTCCCCGTCCGCCGACACCGCCATCGCGGCCCCCGGCGGGCGCGGCGCGCTGCGGAACGTCCGCACCACGGTCGCCAGCCCGAACGTCTCCCCGGCGGCGTACCAGCCGTCGATGTCCTGCAGCACGTCACGCATGGGCGGTCGTCCCTCCGGTGCCCGCGACGAGGCGGGCGAGATGTTCGAGTGCGGCCAGGCTGTGCCCGGACGTGAAGTCGTCGACGTACGGGAGGGCCGCCGCCATCCCGGCGGTGAGCGGCTCGTAGCCCGGCCGAGCCTTGTGCGGGTTCGCCCAGATCACCCGGTGCGCGAGCCGGTGCAGCCGGGCCATCTGCTCGCCGAGCAGCCCCGCGTCGCCGCGCTCCCAGCCGTCGGACGCGACGACCACGATCGCGCCGCGGGCCATGCCGGGCCGGCCGAACCGGTCGAGGAACTCCCGCAGCTCCTCGCCGAGGCGGGTGCCGCCGCTCCAGTCGGGGATCGCCGCGGACGCCGCGGCCAGCGCCGCGTCCGGGTCGCGGCCGCCCAGCTGCCGGGTGACGCGGGTCAGGCGCGTCCCGGCCGTGAACACCTCGGCCGTCCGGCCCCCGGCCCGCGCGGCGGCGTGCGCGAAGCGCAGCAGCGCGTCCGCGTACGGGGCCATCGAGCCGCTCACGTCGACGATCAGCACCACGCGGCGGGGCCGGACGCGGTGCGTCCGGTGCCGCAGCAGCGCCGTCTCGCCGCCGCGCCGGAGCGTCTCCCGGACGGTCCGGGCCGGGTCGAGGCGGCCGGCGGGGGCGGGCGCGAACCGGCGGGAGCGGCGCGGCTCGGCGCCCGCGTCCAGCACCGCGATCAGCCGGGCGACCTCGGCGCGCTCGGCGGGGCCGAGCTTCGAGACGTCCCGTTCCCGCAGGACCTCCGACGGGCTCGCGGTGGCCGCCCGCGCGTCGCCGCTCCCGTCGTCGCTCCCGTCGCCGTCCCCGGCGGGGTCGGCAGCGGGGATCCGGCGCACCACGACCGGGGGCCTGCTCCGTGGGCGCGCCGTCTCGCCGGAGAAGTACGCGGCGAAGGCCCGGTCGTAGCGCGGCAGGTCGTCCGGGCCCGCGCACAGCGTGAGACGTCCCGCCCAGTACACCTCGGACGGGTCGAGGACGTCGAGGTGCCGCAGCGCCGCGACCATCGCCTGCAGGCGCTCGGGGTCGGCGGCGCCGCCCGCCGCGCGCAGCGTCCGGGCGAACCCGGCGAGGGTCCCGATGACGTCTCCGCCCTCCACCGCCGCGTCAGCCCCCGCCGAGCAGGGCGCCGCCGCGCTCCTGGTCCTCGCGGTACTTCAGCACGGCGCCGAGCGTCACCGCCGCCGTGCCCGGATCCAGCTCGCGGGCGCCGAGCGCCAGCAGCGCCTCGGTCCAGTCGAGGGTCTCGGCGACGCCGGGCGGCTTGAGCAGCCCGCCGCCCCGCAGCCGCCGCGCGGCGTCCGCGACCTGACCCGCCAGGTGCGCGGTCGCGTCCGGCAGCCGCCGCCGGATGATCGCGACCTCCCGCTCGAACGACGGGTGCTCCAGCCAGTGGTAGAGGCAGCGCCGCTTCAGCGCGTCGTGCACCTCCCGGGTGCGGTTGGACGTGACGACGACGACCGGCGGGCGCTCCGCGCGGATCGTCCCGAGTTCGGGCACCGTGATCGTGAAGTCGCTGAGGATCTCGAGCAGGAACGCCTCGAACTCGTCGTCGGCGCGGTCGAGCTCGTCGACCAGCAGGACGCTCGGCGAGGTCTCGAGGGCCCGCAGCAGCGGCCGCGCCAGCAGGAACCGGCGGTCGTACAGCTCGCCCTCGAGGCGCGCGGCGTCGGCCGTCCCGGCGGCCTCGGCGGCGCGCAGGTGCAGGATCTGGCGCGGGAAGTCCCAGTCGTAGAGCGCCTGCGACGCGTCGAGCCCCTCGTAGCACTGCAGCCGGATCAGCGGCGCCCGCAGCGCCCGCGCCAGCGTCTTGGCCAGCTCGGTCTTGCCGACGCCGGCCTCGCCCTCCAGGAACAGCGGCCGTCCCATGCGCAGCGCGAGGAAGCACGCCGTGGCCAGGCCGTCGTCGCACAGGTAGCCGTGCCGGTCCAGCAGGCCCGCCAGGTCCGCGGGCGAGGCGGCCGCCTCCCCGGCCCCGCCGCCACCGAAAGGGCCGCCTTCCACTGTGTCAGCCACCACAGCGCCAGGCTATACACCGAGATCGCGAATCGCCCATACCGGGTACCGTTTCCCCTTGTCGGCCGCACTCCGCTGACCGTCCCGCGCCTCCGCACGGACGCCGGCCGCGACGGAGCACGGAGGGACGTGAGGGACGGGCAGGGAGGGGGCGGGGCATGCGCGACGGTTCGCTCGCCGCGCTCGTGGTGCTCGGCGCGTTCCACGGGCTGAATCCGGCGATGGGCTGGCTGTTCGCCGTGACGCGCGGCCTGCAGGAACGCGGCCGCGCGCCGGTCGTGGGGGCACTGCCCCCGATCGCCGCGGGGCACGCGGCGTCCATCGGCGCGGTCGCCGTCCTCGTGTCCCTCGCGGGCACGGTCGTCCCGCCCCGGACGCTGGCGGTGGGCGGCGGCGTCCTGCTGGTCGGCTTCGGGCTGTGGCTGCTGACCGCGGGACGTCGCGCGGGGCACCGGCCGCCCGCGCCGGTCGGGACGTGGCGGCTCGCGGGCTGGTCGTTCGTCATGTCGTCCATGCACGGCGCGGGCCTGATGCTGGTGCCGCTGCTCACCCCGTCCGCGGCGCCCGCCGTGGCGGGCCATCACGATCACGGTCTCGCGGAGGCGTCCGGCAGCGCGCTGTCCGCGGGGATCTTCGTGACGGCCGTGCACACCCTCGCGATGCTCGCCGTCGCCGGGATCGTCGCCGTGCTCGTCTACGAACTCGTCGGCCCGGCGATCCTCCGCCGGACCTGGTGGGACCTGGACCGTCTCTGGGCCGCCGCCCTACTCCTCGCCGGCGCCTTCACCCTCGTCACGGCCGCGTGACCGGGCGTTACCGCGGCCGCGCCGGTCGATGGCGTTCAGATCGATCTCGATCTCGAACGGGACGGCGACCTTGAGGGTGCCGTGGTGAATGCCGGTCAGGTGGTACGCGTCGTCCACCGGATCGAGGACATAGACGTAGACGACCGTACGGTCGCCGTCCTTCTCCATCCTCCAGTAATGGCGGATCCCGGCGGCGGCGTACCTGCGGGGCTTGATCTCCCGGTCACGTTCCACGGAATCCGGGGAAACGGCTTCGACCGCGAGAACGACGTCCTCCGACTCGAAATGGGTGCGATCGAGGTCCAGGACCTCGGCCCTGATCACCGACACGTCCGGCTCTGGTGCCTGTCGCTGCGACAACCGGACGGTCATCTCGTTAACGGCCTCCAACTCCGGCGGTGCTTGGCGGCTCAGCTCATGCACGATGTGCATGATGGCCCACGCGTGCCAGACCGTCTGCGGACTCACGAAGACCAGGCTCCCGTCGATCAGCTCCGTATGCCGAGGGAGACCGCGCATGTCGAGGAACTGGTCGGCGGTGAAGCCACCCGGCGGGGGGATGACCCAGTCTGGCAGTGACTCAACGTCCATGAGGCCACTTTCCGCATACAGTTCGACACTCTGTGCGCTCACGCGTCCACTGTCGCACATGAACACGCCTCTGGTCTTGGTTACAGCCTACCGAGCGGGACTTGTACGGACGGCGGGTCTCGCCGTCAGGTGACGTCCGGGGTCTCGGAACGGGCCTTCAGCAGGGCGGCCAGCTCGGCGACCTGGCGCGAGGCGCGGGCCTTCTCGGCGCCGTTGATGCCCATGGCGCCGAGCGCGGTCCCGTCGGACAGGTCGAGGCGCGGCCAGGGGTCACCGACGGTCATCGTGACGTCCAGGACCTCCGGCCACTCGAGGCGGCGGGTGCGGAACGCGTTGACGACCGTCAGGCCGGACTCGTCCGCGGTGACGCGGCAGCGGGCCAGCATGTGCAGGATCCAGGCGAGGCCGAGGCCGAACAGCACCATCAGGGCACGGTCGACGACCGTGAACTGGGGCGCCACGAACACGGCGAGCACGATCATGGCCAGGATGATCGCGCCCGCCGTGGCGTAGGCGACGAGCCGGGTGGTGCGGGGGCGCCACTCGGCCGGCAGGGCCGGGTTCTCAGTCAACGATCTTGGAGATGGGGATCTCGAGGATGTCGTGGGCGCCCGCGGCCTTCAGTGCCGGGATCAGGGTGTTGACGCCGCGCTTGGCGACGACCGACTCGACCGCGTTGGACTCGCCCCCGGCGAGGGACGTGACCGTGGGCGACGACATCGACGGCATGATGTCGAGGACGGCCCGCAGGTCGGCCTGCGCGACGTTCAGCTTGAGCAGCACGTTGCCGCGGGCGCGGATCGCGCCCTGCAGGAGGAGCGCGACGTCCTCCATCGCGGCGCGCTTCTCCGCGTCCTCGTAGGCCTCGCGGTTCGCGACCAGCTCGGTGTAGCTGGTGAGGAGCGTGTCGAGGATCCGCAGCCCGTTCTTGCGCAGCGACGAGCCGGTCTCGGTGAGGTCGACGATCGCGTCCACGATGTCGGGCACCTTCGCCTCGGTCGCGCCGTAGGACGGGACGACCTTGGCCTTCACGCCGTGCTGCTCGAGGAACCGCTTGGTCATCGCCGGGAACTCGGTGGAGATCCGGACGCCCTCGGGCAGGTCGGACACGCTCTTCCAGGGCGCGTCCTCGGGCACAGCCATGATCACGCGGACCGGGTTCGAGGTGGCCTTGGAGTACTTCAGCTCGCCGAGGCTCACGACCTCGGAGTCGGTCTCGGTGATCCAGTCGCGGCCGGTGATGCCGAGGTCGAACAGGCCCTGCTCGAGGTAGGTCGGGATCTCCTGCGGGCGCAGGACGCGGACGCGGTCGATGCGCGGGTCGTCGATGGAGGCGCGGTAGTCGCGGTCCGAGGCGCGCCGGACGGTGAGGTCGGCGGCGTCGAACAGCTGCATGGTCGCCTTCTCCAGCGACCCCTTGGGCAGGACGAGTGACAGCACGGAAGGTTGCCTTTCGATGGGATGCGTGACGGGTTTCCGGGGACGTTCAGGAGCCCGAATGCTCCAGGCCGTACCCGGCGTGACCGTGATGCCGCAGACCTCGCAGGGTCAGAGCCGTGTCTAGCGCGGCCACAGTCGCCTCCCATCCCTTGTCCTCGCGGCTGCCGGGCAGCCCGCTCCGCTGCATTGCCTGCTCAATGTTGTCACATGTGAGGACCCCGTTGCCCACCGGAGTCGACTCGTCGAGCGCGACACGTGTCACACCGGCGGTCACCGAGTCGCACACGTAGTCGAAATGGGCGGTCTCGCCGCGGATGACCGCGCCCAGGACGACGACGGCGTCCAGGTCGCGGGCGAGCTGCTGGGCCACGACGGGCAGTTCCAGCGCCCCGGCGACGCGCACGACCACCGGCTCGTCGATCCCGCACGCCTTGGCGGCCGCCAGGGCGCGCTCCAGCATCGGATCGGTGATCGGCTCGTGCCAGCGGGTGCAGACGACGCCGAGCGTGAGCCCGGCCGCGTCGACGACGGTGTCCTCGGGGCGTCCCGCGCCGCTCATCAGAGTCCCTCGATCTGGTGTCCGAGACGGTCCCGCTTGACCGTCAGGTAGCGCCTGTTGTCCTCGGTGACCACCACCGGCATGGCCTCGCGGCCCCGCACCTCGATGCCGAAGCCGTGCAGGCCCCGCAGCTTCGCCGGGTTGTTGGTGAGCACCCGTATCGAGCGTACGCCCAGGTCGCGCAGCATGTGCGCCGCGTTGGAGTACTCGCGCGCGTCGGCGGGCAGGCCGAGCTCCAGGTTGGCGTCGACGGTGTCGGAGCCGGCGTCCTGCAGCGCGTAGGCGCGCAGCTTGGCCAGCAGGCCGATGCCGCGGCCCTCGTGGCCGCGCAGGTAGAGGACGACGCCGCGGCCCTCCTGCGCGATGCGCTCCATCGCGGCGTCGAGCTGGGTGCCGCAGTCGCACCGCTCGGAGTGCAGGACGTCCCCGGTGAGGCATTCGGAGTGCGCGCGGACCAGCACGTCGGTGCCGTCGCCGAGGTCGCCGAGGACGAGCGCGACGTGCTCGCCGCCGTCCACGGCGCTGGAGAACCCGACGGCGCGCCACGTCCCGTACCGGTTCGGCAGCCGGGTCTCGACGGCGCGGGTGACGAGCGGCTCGGTGCGGCGGCGGTGCTCGACGAGCTGCTCGATGGAGATCAGCTTGAGGCCGTGCTCCTTGGCGAACACCTGGAGTTCGGGGAGGCGGGCCATGGTGCCGTCCTCGTTGACGACCTCGGCGAGGACGCCGGCGGGCGCGAGGCCCGCCATCCGGGCGAGGTCGACGGCGGCCTCGGTGTGGCCGCGGCGGCGCAGCACGCCGCCCTCGCGGTAGCGCAGCGGGAAGATGTGCCCGGGACGGACGAGGTCGCGCGGCTCGGACGCCGAGTCGCACAGCGTCCGGATGGTCTTCGCCCGGTCGGCGGCGGAGATGCCGGTGGTGACGCCGTCGCGGGCGTCCACGCTGACGGTGTAGGCGGTGCGCATCGGCTCGGTGTTCTGCGCGGTCATCAGCGGGATCTGCAGCCGGTCGAGGTCGGCGCCCTCCATCGGGACGCAGATGACCCCGCTGGTGTGGCGGATCGTGAAGGTCAGCAGCTCCGGCGTCGACTTGGCGGCGGCGAAGATGATGTCGCCCTCGTTCTCGCGGTCCTCGTCGTCGACCACCACGACGGGACGCCCCGCCGCGATGTCGGCGACCGCCGCCTCGATGTCGTCGAAGATCCCGTTCCCGTTGTCGATCGTGCCGTGCTCGGTCATGTCGTGCTCGGTCATGTCGTGCTCGGTCATGTCGTGCTCGGTCATGCCGTCGTTGCCGCTCATGCGGTCACCGCCTTGTCCTTGGTGGGGGTAGTGCGCGAGGCCGAGCCGTCCCGGGACTCGCGGAGCCAGTTGCGGAGCCCGAACATCACCATCACGAAGAAGATCCCGTATACGGCTCCGGAGACGTACAGGCCGGACTTGAGGGCCAGCGGGACGCCGACGAGGTCGACCAGCACCCACACGACCCAGAACTCGACCAGCGCGCGGCTCTGCGCGAACGTCGCGACCGCGCTGCCGACGAAGATGTAGGCGTTCGCCCACGGCGACCAGGCGATCTCCAGCCAGGCCAGGTGGGTGAACAGCTGCGCGACGACCGCGGTGCCGAGCAGCAGCACCGCGACCAGCACGATCCGCTCGCGGGCGGTGGCCCGCCGCACGACCAGTCCCTCGCCGTCGCGCCGCCCGCGCGTCCAGCGGTGCCACCCGTACAGGGCGAGACCGCAGAACAGCACCTGCTTGAGCGCGTTGCCGGGGACGTCGGCGTGCAGGGACGCCGCGAGGAGCAGCAGGGCGCCGGTGAGCTGCACCGGCCACGTCCAGATCGTCTTGCGCATGGCGAGCCACACGACGGCGAGGGACAGCGCGTTACCGATGAGATCGGTCCAAAGGACGTGCTCGCCGAAGACGGTGAAGCTCGCGTCGAGCCAGCTCATGGCCGGTCACCGGACGCGCGGTCGCCGAACATGCGCTCGACGTACTTGGCGACGACGTCGACCTCGAGGTTCACGGGGTCGCCGGGACGCTTGTGGCCGAGCGTCGTGAGCGCGAGGGTCGTGGGGATGAGCGCGACGCTGAACCGGTCGGTTCCCGCCTCGACGACGGTGAGGCTGATGCCGTCCACGGTGATCGAGCCCTTGTCGACCAGGTAGCGGCTCAGGTCGGCCGGCAGCGACACCGTGACGACGTCCCACCGCTCCCCCGGCTCCCGGGAGACGATCGCGCCGACGCCGTCCACGTGGCCCTGGACGAGGTGCCCGCCGAGCCGGTCGGACAGCCGGACGGGACGTTCCAGGTTCACTTTCGAGCCCGGTTCGAGCACGCCGAGGCTCGACTTGTCGAGGGTCTCCTTGATGACGTCGGCGGTGAAGACTCCGTCGCGGACGTCCACCACCGTGAGGCAGACGCCGTTGACCGCGATCGACGCGCCGTGCACGGCGTCCTGGGTGACGAGCGGACCGCGGATCGCGAGCGCGACCGAGTCCCCCTGGGGCTCGATCGAAGCGATCTCGCCGAGCTCCTCGACGATGCCGGTGAACACTCCCGGGCCTCCTACTCCAAAGGCTCCGGGGTACGGCAGATATGCCCATTACGCCCCCATGACAGGGACGTACGCGCGCTGCCTCCCATCCGGACTTTCACCGTCGGTCCCGGAGTTCCACCGGGTCAACCGGCCGATGGTTTCGGCCGGGTCGCGGACTGTCACCGCCGGTTCGGAATTGCACCGACCCCGGAGCACGCGTTCATGCTTCCAACCAGTGTGCCATGCCCGACATTCCCCGCCCCATGTGAGAGTCGCCACGACGGCGTTCCGGCCCGCAACTCCCGTGTCCATGCGAGATTCCCGCGGGCGCCCGTGCGGACCGCGCGGCCCGCCCGGACCTGCGGGGACGCTCGGTCAGCCCGCCTCCGTGCCGGGCGGCCCGGTCGCCTCGCGCACGACCTCCAGGGCCTCCGGGACGTCCGCACGGGCGGGGATGAGCCGGTCGATGCCCGTCATACTCAGCAGCCGCTCCAGGCGCCCGGGCACGGCGGCCAGCGTCAGGGAGCCGTGTTCGGCGTGCAGCCGCCGGTAGAGCCTGATCAGCGCGTTCAGGCCGCTGGAGTCGCAGAACGGCACCCCGGACATCTCCAGGACCACGTGCGGGTACCCGTGGCCCACGGCCTCCAGGGCGGCACCGGCCAGCAGCGGGCCGTTGTGCAGGTCGAGCTCCCCCTCGACGGCGAGGACGGCGATCGGCCCGTGCCGCTCGGCGACGGTCACCTCCAGCGCACTGCTCATGTCGGTGGGATGCCCGCCGGGGCCGCACCCCTACCGCGAAACCGGCGGATTCCGGATGATCGTGCCGATTCCCGCCGCCGGACCGGTCGACGCCCGCCCCGCATGCAGGGCGCTCAGGGCGCTCAGGCGAGCGTCAGGCCGTCCGGTCCGGGGACGAGCGCGGTGAGGCCCTCGATGACGTGGTGGGCCTCGCCCAGCGTCTCGGGCGGGTGACTGGTCGTGACCGCGAGGACCGTGGCGCCCGCGGCGCGCCCGGCGGCGACCCCCGCGGGGGCGTCCTCGACGACGACGCAGGCCGCCGGGTCCGCGCCGAGCCTGCGCGCGGCCCGCCGGTACCCGTCGGGGTCGGGCTTGCCGCGCCGGACGTCCTCCGCGGTGATCACCACGTCGGGCAGCGGGATCCGCGCGGCGGCGGCGCGGGCGGCGAGCTGCGCGCGGTCCATGGAGGTGACGAGCGCCCAGGGCAGCCCGTCCATGCCCGCCAGGAGCTCGAGGGCGCCGGGGAGGGCGGTGATGCCGTCGGTCCCGGTGGCCTCCAGGGCGTCGAGGCGGGCGGTGGCCTCGGCGACGCGGTCCGGCGGCAGGAAGTCGGCGACGCGGTCGCTCGTCCGGCGCCCGTGGGAGCCGGCGAGGAACTCCTCGGCGTCGATGCCGTACCCGGGGGCCCACAGGCGGGCGGCGTGCTCGACGAGGGGCGTGGAGTCGATGAGCGTGCCGTCCACGTCGAAGAGGACGGCCGCGCACGGCAGGTGCGCCCCGCCCCGCGCCGGCCCGCCGGCGTCCGCCCGGCCCGTCACCAGTCCGCCTTGGCGGTCGCCTCCTCGGCCTGGCCGCGCAGGCGGCGGACGGCCTCGGCCGGGTCGTCGGCGCCGTAGACGGCGCTGCCCGCGACGAACACGTCCGCGCCGGCCTCGGCGCACCGCTCGATCGTCCCGGCGCTGACGCCGCCGTCGACCTGGAGCCAGACGGGCAGGTCGCGGCCCTTGATCAGCTCCCGGGCGCGGCGGACCTTCGGCAGCACGACGTCGAGGAACGGCTGCCCGCCGAAGCCGGGTTCGACGGTCATCAGCAGGAGCATGTCGATCTCACCGAGGAGGTCCTCGAACCCGTCCACGGGCGTGGCCGGGTTCACGCCGAGGCCCGCGCGCGCCCCGGCGGCCCGGATGGCGCGCAACGTGCGGACGGGCGCCTTCGCGGCCTCGGCGTGGATGGTGACGCTGCCCGCGCCGGCCTCGGCGTACTCGGGGGCCCACCGGTCCGGGTCCTCGATCATGAGGTGGCAGTCGAGCGGGAGGGCGCTGCTCTCCAGCAGCGACCGCACGACCGGGAGCCCGAGCGTGAGGTTCGGAACGAAATGGTTGTCCATGACGTCCACGTGCACCCAGTCGGCGGAGTCGGCGATGCGCTCGACGTCCTCGGCCAGTCGGGCGAAGTCGGCGGACAGGATGCTGGGTGAGATCTGCGGAGCCATGATGCGACGAGTCTATTGCCGGTGGCCGGGCGGTCCGTCCCCCGGCCGGGTGACGGCGGGGGTGGTCTCGGGACGGGTGCGCGACGCCAGGCCGAGCCGGGCGTACGCCTCGGCGGTCCCGGCCGTCACCCACAGGGCGGCGAGCGCCTGGACGGCGTACGCCTGGACGGGGTGCGGGCCACCGAACGGCAGGTTCAGCGCGAGGAGCGGCAGGGCGCCCGCGATCCCGACGCCGAGCAGGGCGAGGCGGCGCCCGAGCGCGCCCGCCGGTTCGGGCCATCCGCGCCGCGCCGTGATCGCCGCGCCCGCGAGGAACCCGCACAGGGCCCCGGTGATCATCGCCGCCTGGGTGAGGCTCAGCGGCTCGACGTCTCCCCCGGCCTCGATGATCTCCCGCCGCCAGCCGGGCGGGTACCGGAAGTCCTGGAGCGGCCGGAACGCGCCCCAGGCGGCGGCCATCAGCAGCAGGGGGATCCCGAGGGACAGGAGCGCCTGGACGGCCGGGCGCCGCCGGACCCACCACGCCACGACGGCGGGCCCGACCGCCAGCGCCAGCAGCAGGAGCGCGCCGCCGACGGCCCAGCCCGCCAGGACCTGCGTGACCGTGTGCGCGCCCAGGTACACGCGGGACGCGCCGATCAGGACGATCATGACGACGGCGCCCGCCCACGGCACGGGACGGCTGGCCCGCATCGCCAGGAAGCCCCAGAAGACGATCCCGTTCTGCGCGTGACCGGACGGCATGCCGAACGAGGAGTGGGGCGCGAGTCCCTCGACCGACGGGTCCGTCCAGAACGGCCGGGGGTCGTGGAAGACCATTTTGAGCAGCGTGTTCAGGACGGCGCTGAGCAGCAGGAGCACCGTGGCGCGCGCGGCGAGACGCGGCGCGACACACCAGTACAAAACCACCAGCAGCGGGACGTAGAAGGCAGCGCTCCCCAGAGCCGACACGACGTGCATGAAGGCGGTGAGCACGGACCTCCCCTACGAACCGGCGGGCTCCACGGTGAACACGAGCCCTCGTCAAGGTGAACGTCAGGTGCGGCGCAGGAGTGCCAGGAACATCGCGTCCGTGCCGTGGCGGTGCGGCCAGAACTGCGCGTAGGGGCCGTCGCCGAGGCCGGCGAGGCCGGGAGCGAGCCCGGTCAGGACGGACGGGGCGTCGAGCCGCTCGGCACCGCCGTGGGTACGGACGACGTCGTCGACGACGACGCGCGTCTCCGCGAGATGCGGCGAGCAGGTGACGTACGCCACCACGCCGCCCGGCCGGGTCGCGTCGAGCGCGGCCGCCAGCAGGCCGCGCTGCAGCGGGCCGAGTTCGGCGACCGACTCGGGGCCGCGCCGCCAGCGCGCCTCCGGGCGCCGCCGCAGGGCGCCGAGACCCGTGCAGGGCGCGTCCACCATGACCCGGTCGAAGGCGCCCGGACGCCAGGGCGGCACGGTGCCGTCGGCGGCGAGCACCCCGGCGCGGCCGTCCACGGCGCCGCGCACGAGCCCCGCCCGGCGCGGCTGGACGTCGGCGGCGACGAGCCGCGCGTCCCGCTGCGTCGCGACGGCCGACAGCAGGCCCGCCTTGCCGCCCGGCCCCGCGCACACGTCGGCCCAGCGCGCGTCCCGTCCGTCCACGGGGACCTCGGTGAGCGCCAGGGCGACGAGCTGGCTCGCCTCGTCCTGGACGGCGGCGCGGCCCTCCCGGACGGCGGCGACGGCGGACGGGTCGCCGTCGGGCAGGACGGCGCCGTGCGGCGAGTACGGGGCCGGTTCGGCGCCCGCCCCGGCCAGCTCGGCGACGGTGGCGCGGCCCGGGCGGGCGACGAGCGTCACGCGCGGGCGGGCGTTGTCGGCGGCGAGCAGGTCCTCGATCTCGGCCGGGCCCACCGCGTCGCGCAGCGCCGACACGATCCACTTCGGGTGGCTGTGCGCGACGGACAGCCGCGCGACGGGGTCGGCGTCCGGCGGCGCGATGATCGCGAGCCAGCCGTCGAGGTCGCGGCCGGCGACCTTGCGCAGGACCGCGTTGGCGAACTTCGCCTGCCCCGGCCCGGCGACCGAGCGCGCCAGCTCCACGGTGGTGCCGACGGCGGCGTGCGGCGGGATGCGGGTGGCGAGGATCTGGTGGGCGCCGAGCCGCAGCACGTCCAGCAGCGGCGCGTCGATCCGGCGCAGCTCGCGGTCGCTGCACAGGGCGAGGACGGCGTCGTAGGTGCCGCGCCCGCGCAGCGTCCCGTAGGTCAGCTCGGTGGCGAGCGCGGCGTCGCGGCCGGAGAGGTCGCGGTCGCGGAGCCGGGCGGGCAGCAGCAGGTTGGCGTAGGCGTCGCGGGTCTCGACGGCGCGGATGACGTCGAACGCGGTGCGGCGGACGAGGTCCTGCGGGCGTCCGGTGCGGCGCGGGCCGCCGGGGCGCCGCCCGGCGCCGCCGTTCCCCTTGCCCCGGTTGTCGCGGTTTCCGCCGTGTCTGCGGGTGTGCGGCATCAGTGCAGCGCGTCCTCGTCGGTGATGGCGGCGCCGCGCGCCCAGGCGGCGGCGGGCATGGGCCGTTTGCCGGGCGGCTGGACGTCGCCGAGGACGACCGGGTGCGTGGCCGTCCCGGCCAGCACCTCGTTCTTGCCCGCGCGCAGCCGTCCCGGCGGCAGCGGCGCGGCGTCCGGCGGCGCCGGGCGGACGGGCCCGAGCTTCAGCCGGGCGCCGCGGAACTCCGTCCACGGGCCCGGCGCGGGCGTGCAGGCGCGGACGAGCCGGTCGATGTGCCGCGCCGGGGCGGTCCAGTCGACGCGGGCGTCCTCGGGGTTCAGCTTCGCGGCGTGGGAGACGCCCTCGGCCGGCTGCGGGCGCGCCTCGAGCACCCCCGCCTCGATCCCGTTCATCGTGTCCAGCAGCAGGCCCGCGCCCGCGACGGCGAGCCGTCCGAGCAGGTCGCCGGAGGTGTCGTCCGGCCGGATCGGCTCGGTCAGCACCCCGTAGACGGGGCCGGTGTCGAGGCCCTCCTCGATCTCGAACGTGGCCGCGCCCGTCACGTCGTCGCCGTGCAGGATGGCCCGCTGGACGGGCGCCGCGCCGCGCCACGCGGGCAGCAGCGAGAAGTGCAGGTTCACCCAGCCGTGCCGGGGGACGTCGAGGGCCTCGCGGGGCAGCAGCGCCCCGTAGGCGACGACCGGGCAGCAGTCGGGCGCGATCTTCCGCAGCCGGTCGAGGAACTCGGGATCGCGGACCTTCGCCGGCTTGAGCACCTCCACCCCGGCCGCGGCGGCGCGCTCGGCCACCGGGCTCGCGGCGACGCGGCGGCCCCGCCCCGCGCGCCCGTCCGGGCGGGTGACGACCGCCGCCACCTCGTGCTCGGACGCCAGCAGCGCGTCCAGCGACGGCAGCGCCGTGTCGGGCGTCCCGGCGAAGACCAGCTTCATCAGATGGCCTTCCCGAACGTGCGGTGCGGCGACTCCTTCACGACCGGCGCCGGGTCGCCGAACCACTCGGCCTCGCGGATCGCCTTCATCGCGGCCTTGCGCTGGTCGGCGTCCATCCGGTCGATGAACAGCACGCCGTCCAGGTGGTCGGTCTCGTGCTGGACGCAGCGGGCCAGCAGGTGCGTGCCCTCCAGCGTGATCGGCTCCCCGTGCATGTTGAAGCCCTTGGCGACGACCCCGACGCTGCGCGGCGTCGGGAACGCCAGGCCGGGCAGCGACAGGCAGCCCTCGTCGTCGGTCTCCTGCTCGTCCGTCAGGTCCAGGGTGGGGTTGACGACGTGCCCGAGGCGGTCGTCCACGTAGTAGGTGAACACGCGCAGGCCGACGCCGAGCTGCGGCGCGGCCAGCCCCGCCCCGGGGGCGTCGATCATCGTGTCGGTGAGGTCCTTGACGAGCTTGCGCAGCTCCTTGTCGAAGTCCTTCACCGGATCGGCGGGGGTGCGCAGCACTGGATCGCCGAAGAGGCGGATGGGCTTGACGGCCAAGGATGGCTCCCTTTCCCGCAGGGGTCGTGCGTTCCGTTCGTGGGACGTGCTCATGGGACGTGCCCCGTGGCGCGTGCCCGGTGGGACGTGCCCGTGGGACGTGCTCGGGGCGCGTGCCCGTGGTGCGTGCCCGTGGTGCGTGCCGTCCAGTTTACGGAGGCGTCAGGCGGATCGCGCCTTGTAGGCGGCGGTGCGGGCCGTCTTGGCGACCGCCCGGTCGGGGTGGTGGTCTCCGAGGGCCTCCAGCACCTCCACCAGGTCGGGGTGCTCGATGCGCCACAACTCGTCCGCCATCGCCGCCATGTCGGTCTCCGGCGGGACGTCGGCGAGCGCGGCGGCGACCGCCTCGGCGGCGTCGGCGGCCTCCAGCATCCCGGCGACGGTGTCGACGAACACCCACAGGTACTCGTCGCGGGTCAGCTCCCGGCCCGCGGCGTCGCCCGCCGACGCCAGCCACATCGCCGCGTACGGGGCGACGAGCGGATGGTCGCCCGCCGCGCGCACGACCGGCGCGGCGTCGGCGCCGATGCGGTGCAGGACGGTCGCGGCGATGTTGCGGGCGCCCGGTCCGCCGGTGCGCATGACGTCGAGGAGCTCGGCGGCGCCCGCGGCGGCGTCCCGGCCGGCCAGCCAGCCGTCGATCTCCTCGACGGCGGTGTCGGGGCGGTGCCACGCCAGCCCCGCGACCAGCTCGGCCGCCGACGCGTCCGCGAGGTCGCCGACGACCGGCGCCAGGAAACCGTCGGCTACCAGCAGCTCCCGGACGGCCCAGACGGCGAGCGGCGTCAGCGCCCGGCCGTCGCCGGCCGCCTCGTCGCCCGCCGGCGCGACGATCCCCCACCCGGCCAGGACGTCCAGCTCCCGGCGGAACGCGTCGGCGAGGAGCCGCGACATCGCCGCGCCCTCCTCCGCCACGACGTACTGCTCCCCGATGTGGTCGATCATCGCGGCGACGAGCGCGTCCGGCGGGGTCGGCTCCTCCTGCTCGTACAGGTGGATCAGGACGCCCGTCAGCGCGTTCTGGACCAGCTCGGCCGCGTCGAGGCCGTCCTCGTAGTCGTGCTCGGGCACCGCGACGGCGTCGAACAGCGGCAGCCACGCGGCCAGCACCTCGCCGTCGTCGCCGGACCGCAGCCCGGCCAGCGCCGGGCCGGGCGCGGCGCGGCCGCCCTCGACCTCGATCACCTCGGCGGCGGCCGCCGCCCACCAGAGCCGCTCCAGCTCGCCGTCGGGCTCGCCCGCCGGGCCGGCCTCCGCGAGCCCGAGGACGCGGCGGGCCTCCGCCGCGTCGGCGCCGGTGAGGGTCTCGTGCTCGGTCAGCGCGCGCTCGCCCGTCCATTCGGCCAGCGCGACGACCGCCGCGGTCAGCCGGGACGCGCGCGCCGCCGCGGCCAGCTCCCCGTCCGGCGCGATCCGGACGGGCGGGACGACGCGCTCCTCGACCTCCCGCAGGTACTCCTCCGTGCGGGCGAACCGCTCGTTCTCGGGGAGGCTCTCGAACTCGCGCACCCAGTTCTCGACGGCCTCCCGGTCCTCCATGGGGACGCCGTCGGCCTGCATCAGCCCGGCGACGACCTCCGCGGCGGCCCGCTGCTCGGCGTCGTCGAAGTCGCCGACGATCTCGGTGAACTCGGGCGCGACCCGGTCGATCTCGGACTCCAGCGCGGCCGCGTCCGGCGCGGTGACCGTCCCGGAGTCGCGCAGGTACCCGACGACGCCGCGCAGCGCCGCCAGGACGGTGGGGACGTCGTCGGCGGCCGCGACGACGGCCTCGGGGAACACCTCCAGCAGGAGGCTCCGGAGCCGCTCGGGGGTCAGTTCCCCGGGACCCGGCAGGCCCAGCTCGTCCCGCATCAGCTCCAGCAGGATGCGCGTGCCCTGCTCGTCGAGCTTCTCTCCGCGCTCGTCCGCCCACCGCCGCAGGTCGCGGTCGGTCGACTCCACCCAGTTATCGGCCACCAGAGCACCCTATTGGTCAGATCAGCTCCAGGGGGTCGATCTCGACGCGTACGGCCTCCGCGGCCTTCCGCGCACTGCGAACACCCCGGGCCTCCTTCAGCGCGCGCGCCAGCGCCGGACCGTCCCGCTGCGGGACGCGGACGAGCGCCCGCTCCCGCTCGGGGCCGCGGTCCCGCCCGCCCGCGTCGCCCTTCCGCGCGTCGCCCTTCTGCGCGCCGGGCGCCGGCGGGACGGGCACCGGCCCCAGCACCTCGGCGGCGTCCGGAAGGCGGGCGTCGCCCAGCAGGTCGCGGATCGCGGCGGGCGTGCCGGTCAGCGACGCCATCCGCACCGCGGGCGGGAACCCGGCGTCGCGGCGCTCGGCCAGTTCCCGCTCCGCGTAGGTGACCGGATCCCACCGGACGAGCGCCTGCACCTGCGGCAGCGTCCCGTCGGCGGCCACGACCACCGGCCCGCCGGACCGGACGAGCGCCGCCGCGTTCATCCAGCGGCGCAGCGCCTCCTCGCCGGCCCGCAGGTCCGCGCGGCCCAGCAGCACCCAGCCGTCCAGCAGCAGCGCGGCGGTGAACCCGCCCTCGGCGACCGGCTCGGCGCCCGGCGTCGCCACCACGAGGGCCCGCTCCCCGCCGATCCGGCCGAGGATCGCGTCCCGTCCCGAGGTGCGCACCGGCACGCCGGGGAACGCGCGGCCCAGCTCCTCGGCCGTCCGCTTGGCGCCCACCACCACCGCGCGGACCTGGAAGTACTGGCATTCCGCGCACCGCCAGTCGCCCGCGATCCGCCCGCACCACCGGCAGTAGGGGGCGGCGTGCGACGACGGCAGCGCCAGCGGCCCCTGGCACGCGGCACAGCGCGCGGGCGTCCGGCACCGGCCGCACGCCAGCCCCGGCAGGTACCCGCGGCGCGGCACCTGCACCAGCACCGGGCCGTCCTCCAGCGCGCGGCGGGCCGCCTGGAACGCGATGTTCGGCAGCCGCGCCGTCCGGGCGGCGGCGTCGCGGGCCAGCTCGCCCTCCTCCCCGACGTACCGGACGCGCGGCATCACCTGCCGGATCCGCGCCCGCTCGGGGGCCAGCGCGTGCGCCCAGCCGGTCTCCACCAGCCGGGTCGCGTCGGTCGTCCGCGTGAACCCGCCGATCAGCGCCCCGGCGCCCGACCGGTGCGCCCGCAGCGCCAGCACCTCGCGCGGGTGCGGGTAGGGGGCGTGCGGCTCGGCGTGCACGTCGTCGCCGTCGTCCCACAGCACGACCAGCCCGAGGTCGGCGACGGGCGCGAACATCGCGGCGCGCGTCCCGACGACCGCGCGCACCGTGCCGCGCAGCACCGCGAGCCACCGGCGGTACCGCTCCGCCGGCCCCGGCTCGGCGGTGAGCGCGATGTGCCGCCCCTCCCCCAGCTCCGCGGTCAGCGCGGCGTCCACACGGGCGACGTCGCGGCCGTCGGCCAGCACGACGAGGGCGCCGCGCCCGGCCCGCAGCGCCGTCGCGACGGCCCGCGCGATCGCGTCCGTCCAGCGGGGACCGGGGAGCGCCGTCCACACGGCGTGCGGTGCCCGGCCCTCGGCCAGCGCGGCCAGGAACGACGGCCCGGCCGGGTACTCGGCCCACGGCCCGGGACCAGCGTCCTCCTCCAGCGGGGGCGGCGGCTCCGGCGGCTCCTCGGCCTCCGCCCGGGCGTGCCGCGGCGGGACGGCGAGCCGCACGACGTCCGCGAACGTCCCGGCGTACCGGTCGGCGACCTCCCGGGCCAGCGCGGCGACCTGGGGCGTGAGGACCGGCTCGGGCGAGGTGACCCGCTCCACGTACATCAGCGTGCCCGCGAAGTCGCTCTCGGCGACGCGCTCCAGCAGGTAGCCGTCGACCAGCTGGCCCCGGAACCTGACCCGCACCCGGCAGCCGGGGACCGCCTGGGCGTCCAGCTTGGCGGGCACGAGGTAGTCGAACGGACGGTCGAGGTGCGGGAGCGGGACGTCGACGGCGACGCGGGCGACCGGCAGTTCCCCGGCGGGGACCTTGGCGCCCTTCTTCGGCTGTTTCTTCGCGGCGCCCGCCGGCTTCGCGGGCTCCGCGCGCGGGAGATCGTCGAGCCCGGGGATCAGGTCCGCTCCCCCGCCGGCCGGCTCTCCGCGCGCCTTCGTCACGTTCCCCGTCCTACCAGATGCCTCCGACCGGCGGACGGCGGCGAACGCCGGGGCGGGCGCCCGTTTGTGCCGGATGGCCGTTCGGTGAATCATTGGCGGATGCCTCCCACGCCCCCTTCGTCCGCCGGACCCCTGCGAGCGCCGTGAGCGTCACGCGAGCCCCCGGACGGGCGGGCGCCCTCCTCGGGGACGCGCGGCCGGACCGTCCCGCCGCGCCCGCCCCGCCCCCGTGGCGGCGGTACGCGAGCCTCCGGCACCCGGTGACGGCGGCGGCGCTGACGGCGGCCGTCCTGCACCTGGTGTGGGCGCTGTTCCTGGCGGCGGAGGGCGGCGACCTCGCCGCGCAGGCCGCGTGGACGGACTTCGCCGCCGAGCACCCCGGCGCCGCGTACAGCTTCACCTGGTACGGCGGGATGCATCCCGCGTCCTACAGCGTCGTCTCCCCGTACGTGATGGCGCTGTTCGGGATCCGGACGGTCGCGACCGTGACGGGCGTCGCGTCCGCCGCGCTGACCGCGCACCTGCTCGTGCGGTTCCGCGCGCCGGTGGCGCTGCCCGCGGCGGTGTGGGCGGCGTTCGCGCTGACCTGCAACAGCGCGTCCGGACGCACCACGTTCGGGCTCGGCCTGATGTTCGCGCTCGCCGCGACGCTCCTGGCGTTCACCCGGCGCGGCACCCCGGTGCGGCGCGGCGCCGGGATGGTCGCGTGCGGCCTGCTCGCGTCCCTGGCCAGCCCGGTCGCCGGGCTGTTCCTGCTCGTGCTCGCGGGCGCCCTGGTGCTGACCCGGCGGTTCCGCGCGGCGGTCGCGGTCGGCGCGGGGCTGCCGGTCGTGTCGGGGACGACGAGCCTGCTGTTCCCGTTCGGCGGGGTCCAGCCCATCTCCTTCGACGCGATCGTGCTCCCGGCCGCCGCGAGCGTCCTGGCGATCCTGTGCTGCGCGCCCGCGACCTGGCGGTTCGTCCGGATCGCCGCGGGCGTCTACCTCGCCGGGATCCTGCTGACGTGGCTGATCCCGTCGCCGGTGGGCAGCAACGTCGAGCGCCTGTCGCTCCTGTTCGGCGGCATGTTCCTGCTGGTGGCCGTCGGGTGCGCGCGCGGCCGGATCCGGCTGGCCGCGCTGTCGCTGGCGTTCGTCGTGACGGCCGCCTGGCAGGTCGTGAAGCCGGTCGACGACATCGTCCACACGGAGCCCGCCGGCCGCGCGGCCGACCACGCGCGCGGTCTCGTGGCCGAGCTGGAGACCCTGGACGCGGACGAGAGCCGCATCGAGGTCGTGCCGCTGCGGTCGCACTGGGAGTCGGCGGGGCTGGCCCGCGGGTTCACCCTGGCCCGCGGCTGGAACCGGCAGGTGGACGCCGAACGGCACGGGCTGTTCTACGAGGACGGCGCGCTCACCGCCGAGTCGTACCGCGACTGGCTGCACGAGTGGGCGGTCAAGTGGGTCGTGCTGCCCGCCCAGGAGGTCGACTGGGCCGCCGAGGCCGAGGCCGCGCTCGTCCGGTCGGAACCGGCGTACCTGGCGGAGGTGTGGCGCGACGAGCACTGGCGGCTGTTCCGCGTCCGGCACGCGACCCCGCTGGTGGACGCGCCCGGCACGGTCGCGCGGCTGAACGCGGGCGAACTCGCGGTGGACATGCCGTCCGCGGGGTCGGTGCTGGTGCGCGTCGCCTGGTCGCCGTGGCTGGACGTCACCGGGCCCGGGAGCGGCTGCCTGCGGCGCGAGGGCGAGTTCGTGCGGCTGCGGGTCCCGGCGCCGGGCCGCTACACCCTCGCGGCCCGGTACGGCGCCCTGAGCCACGGAACGCACTGCCCGTCCTGACCCGCCGTGCCTGAGGCCCCTCAGCGCACGTCCACACCGCCGAGCGCACACCCGCTGCGCGCCGTGGCCGCACGCCGTGGCCGCGCGCCATGCGTGGGGCCGCCCGTCGTGACCGCCCCGCGCCGTGGCCGTACGTCGTGACCGCACGGCGCATGCCGGGGCCGCACGGCGCATGCCCGGGAGCCGGACGGCGACGGCCCCGGACGCGCGGGGCGTCCGGGGCCGGTCGGTGCCGTCGGGCCGGGAATCAGAGACCGGCGGCGGCGGCGAGCGCCTTCGCGCGGTCGGTGGACTCCCAGGAGAAGTCGGGCTCGGAACGGCCGAAGTGGCCGTAGGCCGCGGTCTGGGAGTAGATCGGGCGGAGCAGGTCGAGGTCGCGGACGATCGCGCCCGGGCGGAGGTCGAAGACCTCGTCGACGGCCTTCTCGATCTTCTCCGGGTCGATCTTCGCCGTGCCGAAGGTCTCGACGAACACGCCGACCGGGTGGGCCTTGCCGATCGCGTAGGCGACCTGCACCTCGGCGCGGTCGGCGAGCCCGGCGGCCACGATGTTCTTGGCGACCCAGCGCATGGCGTACGCGGCGGAGCGGTCCACCTTGGACGGGTCCTTGCCGGAGAACGCGCCGCCGCCGTGCCGGGCCATGCCGCCGTAGGTGTCGACGATGATCTTGCGGCCGGTGAGGCCGGCGTCGCCCATCGGGCCGCCGATCTCGAAGCGGCCGGTGGGGTTCACCAGCAGCCGGTAGCCCTCGGTGTCGATGCCGGCGGCGGCCAGCACCGGGTCGACCACGTGCTCCTTGACGTCGGGCGTCAGCAGCTCGCGGAGGTCGATGTCGGGGGCGTGCTGGGACGACACGACGACGGTGTCGAGGCGGACGCCGCGGTCGCCGTCGTACTCGATGGTGACCTGCGTCTTGCCGTCGGGGCGCAGGTAGGGCACGGTGCCGTCCTTGCGGACGGCGGACAGCCGCTGCGCGAGCCGGTGCGCGAGCGTGATCGGCACCGGCATCAGCTCGGGGGTCTCGTTGGTGGCGTAGCCGAACATCAGGCCCTGGTCGCCGGCGCCCTGCCGGTCGAGGTCGTCGCCGCGCTTGTCGCGGTCGTCCCCGGCGCGCGTCTCGTAGGCGTCGTCGACGCCCTGGGCGATGTCGGGCGACTGGGCGCCGATGGACACCGACACGCCGCAGGAGTGGCCGTCGAAGCCCTTCTTTGACGAGTCGTAGCCGATCTCGAGGATCTTCTCCCGGATCAGCGCCGGGATGTCCACGTAGGTCTCGGTGGTGACCTCACCGGCCACGTGTACCTGGCCGGTCGTGATCAGGGTCTCGACGGCGACCCGGCTCTTCGGATCGTCCTTGAGCATCGAGTCGAGGATCGCGTCACTGATCTGGTCCGCGATCTTGTCCGGGTGGCCTTCGGTGACGGACTCGGAGGTGAACAGGCGGCGAGACACGTACGTGAACTCCTTGCAGCGGCTGCTGACTGACGTCGCAGGACGGATGATACTTCGGGCCGGCGGGAGGGGCCGCCCCGCCCGGGCGACCCTAGGGTCAAGTGGGCAGTCTAGCGGGCGGGATCAAGATCGAGGTTTCAGGCGGGCGACGATCAGGTCCCACACGGTGTCGGCCAGCTCCTCCTTCGCGCCGCGCGGCACGTCGGTCCGGGAGCCGTCCGCGCCGAGCACGACGGCGGCGTTGTCGGGGGTGCCGAAGGCGAGGTTCTCGCCGACCTGGTTGACGACGAGGAGGTCGCAGCGCTTGCGGGCGAGCTTGGCCCGCCCGTTGGCGAGGACGTCGTCGGTCTCCGCGGCGAACCCGACGATCACCTGATCGGGACGCCGGCGCTCGCCGAGCTCGGCGAGGATGTCGGGGTTCTTGACGAGCTCGATCGGTTCCGGCTCGCCGTCCGGGGTCTTCTTGATCTTCGAACCCCGGTACGCGGCGGGCCGGAAGTCGGCGACGGCGGCGGCCATCACGACCGCGTCGGCGGGGCCGTCCGGGTCGCCGGCCGCGTCGAGGACGGCCGCGCGCATCTCCTCCGCGGACCCGACGGGCACGACGCGGGCGCCCGCCGGATCGGGCAGCGCGACGTTGGCGGCGACGATCGTGACGCGGGCGCCGCGCGCGACGGCGGTGCGGGCGAGCGCGTAACCCTGCAGGCCGGACGAGCGGTTGCCGATGAAGCGGACGGGGTCGATCGCCTCGCGCGTCCCGCCGGCGGAGACGACGACGTGCCGGCCGGCGAGGTCGCCCGCGGGGTCGGCGGCGCGCACGCCGCGTTCCCGCTCGCCGCGGGCCAGGACGCGGCGGGCGACCTCGAACAGCTCGGCCGGGTCGGGCAGCCGCCCGGGGCCGGTGTCGGCTCCGGTGAGCCGCCCCGCGGCGGGCTCGACGACGATCGCGCCGCGCGCGCGCAGCGTCGCGACGTTGTCGCGGGTGGCGGGGTGCTCCCACATCTCGGTGTGCATCGCGGGCGCGAACACCACCGGGCAGCGCGCGGTGAGCAGGGTGTTGGTGAGCAGGTCGTCGGCCAGGCCGTGCGCGGCGCGGGCGAGCAGGTCGGCGGTGGCGGGCGCGACGAACACCAGGTCGGCGGTCTGCCCGAGCCGGACGTGCGGGACCTCGGCGACGCCGTCCCAGACGTCCGGGGAGACCGGACTCCCCGACAGCGCCGCCCAGGTGGGCTCGCCGACGAAGCGCAGCGCGTCCGCGGTGGGGACGACGCGCACGTCGTGGCCCGACTCGGTGAGCCGCCGCAGCAGTTCGCACACCTTGTAGGCGGCGATGCCCGCGCCGACTCCGAGGACGACGCGGGGCTTACCGGAGGTCATGCCGATCCCTCTCCCGGCTCACCGGCCCGGTGCTCGCTCCCCCAGGCGCGGTGCCGGGTCCGTTCGGGCCGCGGGTCGGCGGCCCGGTCTGGTCCGTCTCAGCCTTCGATGGGCTCGGCGTTCAGGAGGCCCTCGCGCGTCTCGCGGAGCGCGATCGAGAGGGGCTTCTCCTGGACCTGGGTCTCGACGAGCGGGCCGACGTACTCCAGCAGGCCCTCGCCGAGCTGGGCGTAGTAGGCGTTGATCTGCCGGGCGCGCTTGGCCGCGATGCTCACGAGGCCGTACTTGGTGTCGACGACCTCGAGGAGCTCGTCGATCGACGGGTTGGTGATGCCTTCGCTGCTGGCTGCCACTCCGTGGCCTTCCACTAGGGTGCGGGGCGTCCGCCGGTGGGCGGACTCCGGTCATTGAACAGCCATCAAGGCTAGCAGCTCGGAGCACACGCCCCGGACGGACGTGTTGACGAGCGTGACGTCGAACTCTTTCTCGGCGGCGAGCTCGACGCGGGCGGCGTCCAGGCGCCGCTCGATCACCTCAGGGGGCTCGGTGCCGCGGCCGGTGAGGCGGCGGACGAGTTCCTCCCAGGACGGGGGTGCGAGGAAGACCAGCTGCGCCTGCGGCATGGTCCCCCGCACCTGGCGGGCGCCCTGCAGGTCGATCTCCAGCAGGACGGGCTCGCCGCGGGCGAGCCGCTCCTCGACGGGCCGCCGGGGGGTGCCGTAGCGGTTCCCGGCGAACTCCGCCCATTCGAGGAGCTCTCCTTCGTCGACGAGCCGGTCGAAACCGGCGTCGTCGACGAAGAAGTACTGCACGCCGTGGGTCTCACCCGGGCGGGGGGCCCGGGTGGTCACCGAGACCGACAGCCACACCCGGGGGTGTGAGCGCCGGATCTCGGCGACGACCGTGCTCTTGCCGACGCCCGACGGTCCGGACAGGACCGTCAGCCGCCGGGCGAGCGGCCCGCGGGCCGGGGAGCCGTCCGGCGCAGTCATGGGTGCGCCGGAGTCGGGCGGGATGGTGCCGGCTTCCGGGAGCCCGCCGCCGGGGAGCCCGGCACCGGTCGACCCGGTGCCCGGCGCCCCGTGTCCGGGGAGCCCGGAGCCGGCCGCGGCGGTCTGCCCGCCGCGCCCGTCCGTGAGTCGCGCGTCAGCGGTTCGCACTTCCGCCGAACTCACGCTCCAGGGAGGCGCGCTGGTTGGCGCCGAGGCCCCGCACGCGGCGGGACTCGGCGATGCCCAGTCGCTCCATGATCTGCTTCGCACGGACCTTGCCCACGCCGGGCAGCGATTCCAGAAGGGCCGACACCTTCATCTTTCCGATGACGTCGTCGGTCTGACCTTCCTTGAGAACCTCGGCGAGCGAGGTTCCCCCGTGCTTGAGCCGGTTCTTAACCTCGGCCCGCTCCTTGCGGGCCTTGGCAGCCTTCTCCAGGGCTGCGGCGCGCTGTTCGGGGGTTAGGGGCGGAAGAGCCACGCCGGGTCACCTCAGGTTTCCACTCGACGGAGTCGGACGGGTTGGGAAACTAGCGAGTTCACGCCCCATAAGGCAACGTGAAGTGCCGTTTAGCCCACCACAAATTCACGAAAATCACTCCCCGGAGTGTCCTCAATACAGAGTGTACACAACTTGGACGCTCCGGAAGGCGACCCCTGCACCTTGCTGGGACTTTCGGGAGATCGTGAAAAACCCCCCATTCCGGCCCGGTTCGCGGCATTGAGCACCGTTGGCCGGGACGGCCGAGGGCGCCGCACCGGCCTCCGCACGGCGGCGGCGCACGCGCCGGATGCCCGGCCGCGCCCCGCGCGAGGCGGCCCGTGTGAACCTCCCCACAGGACGTCCCGACCGAGTGACGCTCGTCACGCCGCGCCGTTCCGCACGTCGCGACGGTCCCGCAACTGCCATCCTCGACAACACCCGCCCGCCAAGATCGTTACCGTTCCGGAGGCTCCCCGCCCGACACCGCTCCCCCTTCCCGGCGCCCGTACGCGCCTCCGCGCCCGTCCGCGGCTCCGCCGTCGGCCGTCCGCGCGAGAACGGTCCCGCGGGCCGCACCGGGCGCGTTCCGCCCTATGGGAAACGCCCCCATGCGGCCCCGTTCACGAACGCCGGGCGTTCACCGCGTTTCGCATTGTGGAAGTCGCCGGGCGGCATTCGCGCGCACGGCAAAAACCGCAATGGGTGATCAGCCGCGGGCAACTGCGCGCCCGCCGCAACGCGACGCCAAATCCGGCCCGCAAAGCAAATCTCGCCATACGGGACCCCGCCCGTCCCATAATGCGACGCGCGACCCTGTCATGACGGATCGCGCGACTCATCCGCTGCCGGGACCGGCCCCCGTCGCCGGGGGACGACCGCGGGTGGCCGGGAGGGCGGTCGCCCCCGAGGCGACCGGTGCCCGCCATCTTCGCACGTCAGGGAGGGCACGTCGCAACCGGGGTCCCGTCCGGACACGCTCCCGCCCACTCCGCGGAGCACGCCGGAAGCGACGTCTCACCGGAGCGGCGGCGCCATTACCCCGGCCATGACCCGAGGGCTGTCAAGACGCCCTCCGCACCTGGCCTCCGCGCCGGGCCGCCGCCCCCGCCGGGCCGGGCTCAGGACGGCGCGCCGGAGCCTTCGGCGGACGTGCGGCGCAGCGCGGCGGCGAGGCCGGCGGCGGCCGCGCCCGGGTCCGGCGCGCCCGTGATGGGACGGCCGACGACGAGCAGGTCCGCGCCCGCGGCGAGCGCCTGCTCGGGCGTCGCGACGCGGGCCTGGTCCTGGACGTCGGTGCCCGCGGGACGCACGCCGGGCGTGATGAGCGTGATGTCGGGGCCGACCTCGGCGCGGACGGCCGCGGCCTCCTGCGGCGAGCACACCAGCGCCTGAGCGCCCGCCTCGACCGCCAGGACGGCGAGGCGGCGGACGGCGTCCGGTGCGGGCCCCTCGATGCCGAGCCGGGCCAGATCGGCGTCCCCGAGGGACGTCAGCACGGTCACCGCGGCGATCTTGGTGGCGGGGACGGCGTCCACCGCCGCCCGGATCATCGCGGACCCGCCCGCGGCGTGCACGGTGAGGAAGGACGGCTTGAGCCGCGCGACGGCGCGCGCCGCGCCGCGCACGGTCGCGGGGATGTCGTGCAGCTTCAGGTCCAGGAACACCTGCACGCGGCTGGCGCCCCGGACGCTCGCGACGACGTCCGGGCCGTACCGCAGGTACAGCTCCAGGCCGACCTTGACGGTCGAGACGTGCGGCGTGACCAGAGTGGCCCAGCGCGCGGCCGTCTCCAGGTCGGGCGCGTCCAGCGCGACGGCTATCGGTGCGGCGGGGGCCGGGGTCACGTTCGCTCCTTCTCGGGCTCGTCGGGCCGCACCTGGGGCGGCACGTAGCCGGCGGGCCGGTGGGCCAGCCCGACGGCGGCGGCCAGGCTCCCGATCCCGCGCGCCGCGAGGGCCTCGTCGAGTTCGCGCAGGATGCGGGGGCCCGCCGTGGGGTCGTGGAACAGGGCGGTGCCGACGGCGACCGCCGACGCGCCGGCGAGGACGAACTCGAGGGCGTCCAGGCCGGTGACGACGCCGCCGACCCCGATGATGGGGGTGCGGGGCAGCGCGGCGTGCACCTGGTAGACGCAGCGGACGGCGACCGGGCGGATCGCCGGGCCCGACAGGCCGCCCGACACGCCGGTGAGGGCGGGCCGCAGCGTGTGCGGGTCGATCGCCATGCCGTCCATGGTGTTGATCAGCGTCAGCCCGTCGGCGCCCGCGTCCACGCAGGCCAGCGCGATGGTGACGACGTCGGTGGCGTCCGGGGCGAGCTTGGCCAGGACGGGGACGCCGGGCCGCGCGTGGTCGCGCACGGCCCGGACGGCCGCCGCGGCGGCCGACGGGTGCCGCCCGAAGGTCCCGCCGCGGTCCCCGGCGTTCGGGGCGGCGAGGTTGACCTCGATCGCGGCGACGCCGGGCACACCGCGCAGCCGCCGGGACAGGTCGCCGTACTCCTCGACGCTGTTGCCCGCGACGGAGACGACGGTGCGGACGTCCTGCTCGATGAGCCACGGCAGGTCGTGCTCGAGGAAGGTCTCGATGCCCGGCCCGGGGAGCCCCATGGCGGTCAGGAGGCCGCTGGGGGTCTCGGCCACCCGCGGCGTGGGGCGTCCCGCGCGCGCTTGGGGCATGACGGACGTGGTGACGAACGCCCCCAGCCGGGAGAGTTCGAAGAACTGGGCCAGTTCCCGGCCGGTGCCGCCGCATCCGGACGCGGTCAGGACGGGGTTGGGCAGTTCGAGGGCCCCGATCGCGGTCCGGAGCCGGTCCCCCGCCGCGCGCTCGTTCATCCGGTCGCTCACCGCTCGCTCCCCTCGGCGGCGCCGCGCGCACCGGGCGACAGGACGCGCGGCGCGCCGAGCGCGTCGAACGGGATGGTGCCGAGGTCGCCCCACCGGACCCGGTCGCCGCGCAGGACGGGGCCGTCCGCGCAGGCGCGCGCCATGCGGGTGACGCCGTCGTCGCCGTGGACGGGCAGCACGCACGTCATGCACACGCCGATGCCGCACGCGCCCGTCCGCTGCATGAACTCCTCGACCGACACCTGGGACGGGAGCCCGAAGTCCCCGGCGACCTGGGTGACCGAGCGGAGCAGGTCGGTGGGCCCGCAGCCGTAGACGACGTCCGCGGCGGTCTCGTCGATGACGCGGGGCAGCACGTCGCGGACGGCGCCCCGGTCGCCGAGCGTCCCGTCCGCGGTGACGACGGTGGCGCTGTCGCCGATGCGCTGCGCCATCCGGGAGCCGAACACCTGCCGGGCGGACGGGCCGCCGAGGACGAAGTGGACGCGGCAGCCCCGCCGCAGCAGGGAGTCGGCGAGCGCGAACAGCACCGCGCCGCCGGGGCCGCCGCCCACCAGCAGGCAGTTCACCGGGTCGCGGGGCAGCCGGAACGGGCGGCCGAGCGGGCCCAGGAGGTCGAGCTGGTCGCGGGAGCGCAGCCCGGCCAGCCAGCCGGTGCCGGGCTCGGTGTCGGCGAACACGACCTCGACCGTGCCGCCGTAGTCGGACTTGACCTCGTGCACGCCGAAGCAGCGGCGGACGAGCCGGGCGGACTGCCGCCCGCCGACGGCGACCGCGATGAACTGGCCGGGCCGGAACCGTTCGGCGATGGCCGGGGCGACCAGCGTCAGCGCGTGGTAGTCCTGCACCTGGCGGACCGTCAGGACCGTCGCCGAGGTCTGCACCGGTGTGTCGGACACCCGTCTCCCTCTCCTCGTTCGCCTCGCCCGGTCCCTCCGCGCGGTCTCGCCCGCACGGTCACGCCCGCACGGTCTCGCCCGCACGATCGTCCCGCACGGGCGTCCCGCACGGGCGGCCCCACGATCGTCCCGCACGACCGCACCCGCACGACCACCCGCACGGTCACGCCCGCACAACCGACCGGCCGCACGGACGGGCCGCGCGATCGTCTCGCCGGGTCACGCTCGCACGCGGCCGGCGCGCCGCCGCGACCGCCCGTCCGGACGTCGCGGCGGCGTGCCGCCCGCGACGTCAGCCGGTGCCCGCGCCCGGGTCGGCCGGGCCCGTGCGGCCGTGCGCGCCGCTGATCCGCTCCGCGTGCTCCTGGAGGGAGCGGACGCCGATCTGCCCGCCCGCGACGGCCTCGATGCCCTGCACGGCGGCGGCGAGCCCCTGCACGGTCGTGACGCACGGTACGCCGCGCAGCACGGCCGCGGTACGGATCTCGTACCCGTCGAGCCGGGGCCCGGACTGGCCGGGGCCGCCGAAGGGCGTGTTGACGATGAGGTCCACCTCGCCGTCGAGGACGCGCCGCACGATCGTGGGCTCGCCGTCCGGGCCGGGCCCCTCGCTGTGCTTGCGCACGATCTTGGCACGGACGCCGTTGCGGTGCAGGACCTCGGCGGTCCCCTCCGTGGCAAGAATCTCAAAGCCCAGGTCAGCGAGGCGCTTCACCGGGAACACCATGTGCCGCTTGTCCCGGTTCGCGACGGAGACGAACGCGCGTCCCTTGGTCGGCAGCGAGCCGTAGGCGGCCTGCTGCGACTTGGCGAACGCGGTGCCGAACACCTCGTCGATGCCCATGACCTCGCCCGTCGAGCGCATCTCCGGGCCGAGCACGGTGTCGACGCCCTGCCCGCGCTCGTTGCGGAACCGGTCGAAGGGCAGGACGGCCTCCTTGACCGCGATCGGCGCGTCCAGGGGGAGGTTCCCGCCGTCGCCCTCGGCGGGCAGCATGCCCTCGGCGCGCAGCCGCGCGACCGTCGCGCCCATCATCACGCGGGCGGCGGCCTTCGCGAGCGGCACGGCCGTCGCCTTGGACACGAACGGGACGGTCCGGGACGCGCGCGGGTTCGCCTCCAGGACGTACAGGACGCCCGCGGCGAGCGCGTACTGGACGTTCATGAGCCCGCGCACCCCGACGCCGCGCGCGAGCGCCTCGGTGGCCTCGCGGATGCGGCGGATGTCGTCGTGCCCGAGGGTGATCGGCGGGAGCGCGCACGCGGAGTCGCCGGAGTGGATGCCGGCCTCCTCGATGTGCTCCATGACGCCGCCGAGGTAGAGCTCCTCGCCGTCGAACAGGGCGTCGACGTCGATCTCGATGGCCTCGTCCAGGAACCGGTCGACCAGCACCGGGTGCTCCGGGCTCGCCTCGGTGGCGCGGGCCATGTACGACTCGAGCGTGACGTCGTCGTAGACGATCTCCATGCCGCGCCCGCCCAGCACGTAGGACGGCCGCACGAGCACCGGGTAGCCGATCTCGGCGGCGATCTCGCGCGCCTCGGCGTAGGAGGTGGCGGTGCCGTGCTTCGGCGCGAGCAGGCCCGCGCGGTGCAGGACGCGCCCGAAGGCGCCGCGCTCCTCGGCGAGGTGGATGCTCTCGGGGGTCGTGCCGACGATCGGGACGCCCGCGTCCTTGAGCTTCTGCGCGAGGCCGAGCGGGGTCTGCCCGCCGAGCTGGACGATCACGCCCGCGACCTCGCCCGTCTGCTGCTCGGCGTGCACGACCTCGAGGACGTCCTCCAGCGTGAGCGGCTCGAAGTAGAGCCGCCCGGAGGTGTCGTAGTCGGTGGAGACCGTCTCGGGGTTGCAGTTGACCATGACGGTCTCGTAGCCCGCCTCGGCCAGCGTGAAGGACGCGTGGACGCACGAGTAGTCGAACTCGACGCCCTGCCCGATGCGGTTCGGCCCGCTGCCGAGGATCAGCACCTTCGGCTTCGTCCCGGCCGGGACCTCGGTCTCCTCGTCGTAGGACGAGTACAGATACGGGGTCCGCGCCTCGAACTCGGCGGCGCAGGTGTCGACGGTCAGGTAGACGGGCCGGACGCCGAGGGCGTGCCGGACCTCGCGGACGACCTCCTCCGACAGCCCGCGCAGCTCGCCGATCTGCGCGTCGGAGAAGCCGTGCCGCTTGGCGGCCAGCAGCTTCCCGCGGGTGAGCGCGTCGTCGGCGGTGCGGATCTCCTCGGCGACGGCGTTGATCGCGGCGATCTGGTCGAGGAACCAGGGGTCGATCCCCGTCGCCGTGTACAGGTCCTGGAGGGACGCCCCCGCCCAGAGCGCGCGCTGCACGTCGCGGAGCCGCCCGTCGTGCGGGCGGGACGCGGACTCGACGAGCGCGGCGGCGTCGAGGCCCGACGCGTCGTCCCGTCCGGCCCAGCCGAACGACGAGCCCTTCTGCTCCAGCGACCGCAGCGCCTTCTGCAGCGCCTCGGTGAAGCAGCGGCCGATCGCCATCGCCTCGCCCACCGACTTCATGTGGGTGGTGAGCGTGCCGTCGGCGCCGGGGAACTTCTCGAACGCGAACCGGGGGACCTTCACCACGACGTAGTCGAGCGTGGGCTCGAACGACGCGGGCGTCTCGCGGGTGATGTCGTTCGGGATCTCGTCGAGGGTGTAGCCGATCGCGAGCTTCGCGGCGATCTTGGCGATCGGGAAGCCGGTGGCCTTGGACGCCAGCGCGGACGACCGCGACACCCGCGGGTTCATCTCGATGACGATCATCCGGCCGGTTCCGGGCTGCACGGCGAACTGGATGTTGCAGCCGCCGGTGTCGACGCCGACCTCGCGGATCACCGCGATCGCGACGTCCCGCATGTTCTGGTACTCGCGGTCGGTCAGCGTCATCGCGGGCGCGACGGTGATCGAGTCGCCGGTGTGCACGCCCATCGGGTCGAGGTTCTCGATGGAGCACACGATGACCACGTTGTCGGCGCGGTCCCGCATGACCTCCAGCTCGTACTCCTTCCAGCCGAGGATCGACTCCTCGAGGAGCACCTCGCTGGTCGGGGACGCGTCGAGGCCCGCGCCGGCGATGCGGCGCAGGTCGTCCTCGTCGTGCGCGAAGCCGGAGCCGCGCCCGCCCATGGTGAACGACGGCCGGACGACCAGCGGGTAGCCGAGCTCGCCGGCCGCCGCCGTGACCTCGTCCATCGTGTGGCAGATGACGGACCGGGCGGACTCGGCGTTCAGGCCCTGCTCGCGCGCGACCTTGGCGACGATCTCCTTGAACTTCTCCCGGTTCTCACCGGCCTGGATCGCGTCGACGTCGGCGCCGATCAGCTCGACGCCGTACCGCTCGAGGACGCCGCTCTCGTAGAGCGAGATCGCGGTGTTGAGGGCCGTCTGGCCGCCGAGCGTCGGCAGCAGCGCGTCCGGCCGCTCCTTGGCGATGATCTTCTCGACGACCTCGGGGGTGATCGGCTCGACGTAGGTGGCGTCGGCGAACTCCGGGTCCGTCATGATCGTCGCGGGGTTGCTGTTGACCAGCGTGACCCGCAGGCCCTCGGCCCGCAGCACGCGGCACGCCTGGGTGCCCGAGTAGTCGAACTCGCAGGCCTGGCCGATGACGATCGGCCCGGACCCGATGACCAGGACCGAGTTCAGGTCTTCGCGGCGCGTCACGCAGACCCCTCCATCATCTCGCAGAAACGGTCGAACAGGCCGGACGCGTCGTGCGGGCCCGCCGCGGCCTCCGGGTGGTACTGGACGCTGAACGCGGGACGGTCGAGCAGCCGCAGGCCCTCGACGCAGCCGTCGTTCAGGTTCACGTGGGTGACCTCGGCGCGGCCGTACGGGGTGTCGAACGGGCCGTCGGCCGGCGCCTCCACGGCGAACCCGTGGTTGTGGGCCGACACGTCGACCTTGCCGGTCGTCCGGTCCTGGACGGGCTGGTTGATGCCCCGGTGCCCGAACCGCAGCTTGTACGTTCCGAGGCCGAGCGCGCGGCCGAAGATCTGGTTGCCGAAGCAGATGCCGAAGAACGGCTTGCCGGCGTCGAGGACGCCCCGCAGCGCGTCCACCGCGTACCCCGCGGCGGACGGGTCGCCGGGGCCGTTGGAGAAGAACACGCCGTCGGGGTTCAGGGCGAGGATGTCGGCCGCCGTGACGGTGGCGGGCAGGACGTGCACCTCGCAGCCCCGCTCGGCCATCCGCCGCGGCGTCATCGACTTGATGCCGAGGTCGACGGCGGCGACGGTGAAGCGCTTCGCGCCGATCGCCGGGACGACGTACGGCTCGGTCGTCGACACGTCGCGGGCGAGGTCGGCGCCCTCCATCGAGGGGCTCAGCCGGACGCGCTCCAGCAGCGCGTCCTCCCCGCCGCCGGCGGCGGCGCCGCTGAAGATCCCGGCGCGCATGGCGCCGCGGTCGCGCAGGTGGCGAGTCAGCGCCCGCGTCCCGGGGATCGCGATGCCGACCACGCCCTGGTCGCGCAGCGCCGACCCGAGCGAGCCGGTGGCGCGCCAGTTGGACGCGACGCGCGCGGGCTCGCGCACCACGTACCCCGCGACCTGGATGCGGCCGGACTCGGGGTCCTCGTCGTTCACGCCCGTGTTGCCGATGTGGGGGGACGTCATGGCCACGATCTGCCGCGCGTACGACGGGTCGGTGAGGGTCTCCTGGTAGCCGGTCATCCCGGTGTTGAAGACCATCTCGCCGAAGGCCTCGCCCTCGGCCCCGTACGCGGCCCCGCGGAACACCCTGCCGTCTTCCAGGACCAGCAGAGCAGGGTTCATTGAAGCTTCCCTTCCAGGACGGTCGGCTCGCCGCGCAGGAACGTCGCCACGACGCGCCCCGGCAGCTCCAGCCCCGCGAACGGGGTGTTGCGGCTCTTGGAGGTCATGGCGGACGCGTCCACGGCGCGGCGCGGCGACGGGTCGTACAGCGTGATGTTGGCGGGCGCCCCCGTCTCGAGCGGACGGCCCTGCCCGGACAGGCGCCCGATGCGCGCGGGCCGGTACGACATGCGGTCGGCGACCCCGGCCCAGTCGAGCAGCCCGGTGTCGACCATGGCCTCCTGGACGACCGGCAGCGCGGTCTCCAGGCCGATCATGCCCATCGCGGCGACCGCCCACTCGGTCTCCTTGGCCTCGACCGGGTGCGGGGCGTGGTCGGTGGCGACGCAGTCGATGGTCCCGTCGGCCAGCGCGTCCCGCAGCGCGGCGACGTCCTCGGCGGTGCGCAGCGGCGGGTTCACCTTGTAGATCGGGTCGTAGGACTCGGCCCGCCCGTCGTTGAGGAGCAGGTGGTGCGGGGTGACCTCGGCGGTCACCGGGCAGCCCTTGCCCTTGGCCCAGCGGAGGATCTCCACGGACCCGGCGGTCGAGACGTGGCAGACGTGCAGCCGCGACCCGACGTGCTGGGCGAGCAGGACGTCGCGGGCGATGATCGCCTCCTCGGCGACCGCGGGCCAGCCCGCCAGCCCCAGCGCGGCCGACACCTCGCCCTCGTTCATCTGGGCGCCCTCGGTGAGCCGCGGCTCCTGCGCGTGCTGGGCGACGACGCCGTCGAACGCCTTCACGTACTCGAGCGCGCGCCGCATGATGACGGCGTCCGACACGCAGTGCCCGTCGTCGGAGAACACCCGGACGGACGCGGCGGAGTCGGCCATCGCGCCGAGCTCGGCGAGCTGCTCGCCGGCGATGCCGCGGGTGACGGCGCCGACCGGCTGCACGTCGCAGTACCCGGCCTCGCGGCCGAGCCGCCACACCTGCTCGACGACACCGGCGGTGTCGGCGACCGGGTCGGTGTTGGCCATCGCGTGCACGGCGGTGAACCCGCCCATCGCGGCGGCCTTCGTGCCGGACTCGACGGTCTCGGCGTCCTCGCGGCCCGGCTCGCGCAGGTGGGTGTGCAGGTCGACCAGGCCCGGCAGGGCGATCAGCCCGTCCGCGTCGATCACCTGCGCGCCCGCCGCGTCCAGCCCGGCGCCGATCGCGGCGACGACGCCGTCGCGGACGAGGACGTCCGCGGGCTCGCCGCCGAGGATCCGGGCGCCCCGGATGAGCACGCCCGCGCGGGCGCCCGTGGTCGGGGTTTCTGTCACTGGGGGACCTCCTGGCCGATGGCGGGCTCGGAGCCGCCGAGAAGCAGGTAGAGCACGGCCATGCGGGCGCTGACGCCGTTGGCGACCTGCTCGACGATGGTGGACCGCACCGAGTCGGCGACCTCGGCGGCGATCTCGACGCCGCGGTTCATCGGGCCGGGGTGCATGACGATCGCGTGCTCGGGGAGCTGCGCCATCCGCTCGGCGTCCAGGCCGTAGCGGCGGCTGTACTCGCGCACGCTCGGGAAGTAGGCGGCGTTCATCCGCTCCTGCTGCACGCGCAGCATCATGACCACGTCGCTCTTGGGCACGACGTCGTCGAGGTCGTAGGACACCCGGCACGGCCACGTGCCGATCGCGACCGGCAGCAGCGTCGGCGGCGCGACGACGGTGACGTCGGCGCCGAGGGTGTCCAGGAGCAGGACGTTGGAACGCGCCACCCGGCTGTGCAGGACGTCCCCGACGATCGTGACCTTGCGGCCGTCGAGGTCGCCGAGGCGGCGGCGCATCGTGAAGGCGTCCAGCAGCGCCTGGGTCGGGTGCTCGTGGGTGCCGTCGCCGGCGTTGACGACGCTGCCCCGCACCCAGCCCGCGAGCCGGTGCGGGGCGCCGGACGCGCCGTGCCGGACGACGACGCCGTCGGCGCCCATCGCCTCGAGCGTCAGCGCGGTGTCCTTCAGGCTCTCGCCCTTGGACACGCTGGACCCCTTCGCGGAGAAGTTGATGACGTCCGCCGACAGCCGCTTCGCGGCGGCCTCGAACGAGATCCGGGTGCGGGTGGAGTCCTCGAAGAACAGGTTGACGACGGTGCGGCCCCGCAGCGTCGGCAGCTTCTTGATGGAACGGCCCGCGATCTGGGCCAGTTCCTCGGCGGTGTCGAGGACGAGCAGCGCGTCGTCGCGGGTCAGGTCGGCGGCGGAGATCAGATGGCGCTTCACCCGGCACCTCCCGCCGGCCCGGACGGCTGCCCGGACGGCTGGGCGGACGGCTGGGCGGGCACCGGGGAGCCCACGGGCTCGGGCACCGGGCCGAGCAGCACGGCGTCGCGGCCGTCGTTCTCGTCCAGCAGCACCTTGACGGTCTCGCGCATCGACGTCGGCAGGTTCTTGCCCACGTAGTCGGCGCGGATCGGGACCTCGCGATGTCCCCGGTCGACCAGCACCGCGAGCTGGACGGCGCGCGGCCGGCCGAGGTCGTTGAGGGCGTCGAGCGCCGCACGGACGGTGCGTCCGGAGAACAGCACGTCGTCGACCAGCACCACGACGCGGTCGTCGATCCCGTCGGAGGGCACTTCGGTGCGGCCGAGGGCGCGCGCGGGACGCATGCGCAGGTCGTCCCGGTACATCGTCACGTCGAGCGAGCCCCACGGCACCGGACGCCCCTCCACCTCGCGCAGCAGGCCCGCCAGCCGCTCGGCCAGCGTCACCCCGCGCGTCTGGATGCCCAGCAGCAGGACGTCGTGCCCGCCCTTGGTGCGTTCGAGGATCTCGTGCGCGATCCGGGTCAGTGCGCGGCGGATGTCGGGACCCTCCAGAACGGCCTTGGGCCGGGGGTCACCCTCCGCGGCGCGCGACCCCACAGGCCGCGGCGGCCTGGAGGCAGCATTCACCTCGGAAACCTCCTTTCCCGCCTCACTGGACGGGCCTTAAAGGACGTCTTGTCCCCCACACGGTAGCAGTCGGCCGGACCTGCCCCGACCTCGGGCGGGCCCGTATCCTTGCTGGTGAGAGGGCTCACATTCGGTCGGCCGGGCGCGCGGAAGGGCCGTCTCGGCGCCGTTTCCGCCGAGTCCGCGAGGCCGCGGGAGGTCCGGAGGGAGTCCTACGGATTCGACCGCTTTTTTCCAATCGGCTTGACCTGAGGCCCGCACCGTTTTACCGTCACTGTCCGTAACCATCCCTGGAAACGGGGTCCTGGAGCCCGGCGGCTTCGGGATTCCGTCGGTCCCCGGCGTCGGCCGGGAACCGAACGACGACGAAAGTGAGCCTGGGGGGCCAAGAATGCCGTCTGAATACGCAAAGGCTCTCGGCGCGCGCCTGCGCGCCATCCGCACCCAGCAGGGCCTGTCCCTGCACGGCGTGGAAGAGAAGTCCCGAGGCCGCTGGAAGGCCGTCGTCGTGGGTTCGTACGAGCGGGGCGACCGCGCCGTCACCGTTCAGAAGCTGGCCGAGCTCGCCGATTTCTATGGCGTGCCGGTTTCCGAGTTGCTGCCCGGCGGTGCCGCGCCGAGCCCGCTCGGGCCTACACCCAAGCTCGTGATCGACCTCGAGCGGCTGCAGCAGCTTCCGAAGGACAAGGCCGGTCCTCTCGCCCGTTACGCCGCGACGATTCAGAGCCAGCGGGGCGACTACAACGGAAAGGTTTTGTCGATCCGTCAGGAGGACCTGCGTTCACTCGCGGTCATCTACGACAAGTCCCCGACGGAGCTGACCGAGGAGCTGATCTCCTGGGGCGTCCTCGACCCGGAGGCGCGCCGCGCCGTCGAGTCGTTCTGACGCGCCCGCTCCCGTCGCGCGCATCGTGAGACGGGCATAGCGACACGGGCACAGCGACACGGGGGCCCGGCTCCGGCCGGGCCCCCGTTCGCGCGCCCGGCGGGTCAGGACGCGCGCGCGACCTCGGCGTGGTGCCGGACCTGCATCCCCGTGACGGGCGGCAGCACGGTGGCCCGCGACACCTCGTCCAACCGGGCGGCCGCCTCGTCCGGCAACTCCAGCGCGAAGCCCGCCAGGTTCCCGCGCAGCTGCTCCAGGTCGCGCGGCCCCACGATCACCGACGTCACCCCGGGACGGGCGCGCACCCAGGCGAGCGCGACGGCGGCGGAGGCGGCGCCCAACTCCGCCGCGACGGCACCGACCTCCGCCGCGATGCCCAGCGTCCGCTCGTTCAGCATGTCGCCGGCGTACCTGCGCGCCATGTCCAGCGGGGACGAGCGCAGCCGCCCGATCCGTGAGTCGGCCGGCGCCGCACCGCGCGCGTACCGTCCGGTCAGCACCCCGTTCGCGAGCGGCGAGTACGTCAGCGTGCCCAGCCCGTGCCGCTCGCACGCCGGCAGGATCTCCGCCTCGATGGCGCGCGCCACCAGCGAGTACTGCGGCTGCAGGCTGACGAACGGCGTTCCGCCGGCCCGCTCGGCGGCCCGGCGCGCCTCGACGATCTGCGCGGCGGTGAAGTTCGAGCACCCGATGTAGCGGACCTTGCCCGACCGGACGAAGCCGTCCAGGGTCGCCATGGTCTCCTCGATCGGCGTCGCCGCGTCCCACTGGTGGCACTGGTAGAGGTCGATGTGGTCCGTTCCCAGGCGGCGCAGGCTGGCCTCGAGCGCCCGCGTGAGGTGCGCCCGCGACAGGCCGATGTCGTTCGGTCCGTCCCCCTGGGGCATGAACGCCTTGGTCGCGAGCACGACCGAGTCCCGGCGGCCCGCGACCGCCCGTCCGACGATCTCCTCCGACTGGCCGCCGGTGTAGGCGTCGGCGGTGTCGATGACGTTGCCGCCGGCGTCCAGGAAGGCGTCGACGACCCGGCGGGCCTCGTCCTCCGTGCAGCCGGCGAACGGATGGTCGGTGCCGAAGTTCATCGTGCCCAGGCAGGCCTGCGAGACCTTGAGCCCGGACCGTCCCAGCGTCGCGTACTCCATGCCGGTCCCCTCGTTACAATCAGCGGAAGCCACGGAACCGGAACATTTGATCCGGTTCCGTTCCGGAACTATACGGAACACCTGATCCGGTTAGCAAGGAGCGAGGAACCGCCATGCCCGAACCCGGCCGTCCGCTGCGCGCCGACGCCCGCCGCAACCGCGCGCGCGTCCTGGAGGCGGCGCGGACCGTCCTGGCGCGGGACGGGTCGTCGGCCTCACTGCGCGAGATCGCCCGCGAGGCCGGCGTCGGGCTCGCCACCATCTACCGGCAGTTCCCGACCAAGGAGGACCTCTTCGCGGCGGTCGTGCGCGACCGCATCGGCGCCCTCGCCGACGAGGCCGCGGCCCTGATCGCCGGGTCGGGCGGCACCGCGCCGGGGGCGGCGTTCTTCACCTTCTTCACCCTGATCGTCGAGGACAGCACCCACAAGAAGATGCTGGTCGACGCGCTCACCGACGCCGGCGTCGCCGAGGCCGACGTGAAGGCCGGGATGGCGGACCTGGCCGCGGAGATCAAGGACTCGCTGGCGACCCTCCTGGCCGGCGCGCAGCGGTCCGGCGACGTCCGCGCCGACGTGGGAATGCCGGAGGTGCTCGCGCTGCTCGGCGCCGCCTGCCTGGCGGCCGAGCGGGGCCGGTGGGACGCCGGGACGCGCGACCGCGCGCTGGCCGTCGTGTTCGACGGGTTCCGGCCCCGGAACTGAGCCGCCTCACGCGCCGTCGCGCGCGTCCGCCGTGGTGATGGACGGGCGCACCACCGGCTCCCCGCCGGCGCCCCGGGCCCGTCCCCCGCCGCGCGCCGCCAGCAGCGCCAGCGGCAGCACGGCCGCCATCGCCGCCGCGCTCATCGCGAACCCGGCGGTGAACCCCCGCTCCCCCGGCATGCCCGCCACGATCACGGCGCTGACCTGCGTGCCCAGCGACGCGCCGACCGTCCGGATCAGCGTGTTGACGCCCGTCGCCGCGCCCGTATCCCCCACCGGAACCGCCAGCACCACCAGCGTCGCGACCGCCGCGTAGGCGAGCCCGAGCCCGATCCCCCGGGCGAGCCCGCCGACGTACAGGTGCCACAGCTCCGAATGCGCGAACGTGACGAACGCGTACCCGGCGCACGTCAGCACCGCCCCGCCGGACAGCACCGCCCGCGACCCGAACCGCCGGTCCAGCGCCCCCGCCGCCACGCCCGCGACGGTCATCCCGATGCTCGCGGGCAACTGCAGCACCGCCGCCTGCGTCGCGCTGCCCCCGAACCCGTACCCGGTGTCCTCCGGCAGCTGGACCAGCAGCGGGAACAGCAGCCCGCCCGCCATCAGCGCGTACCCCGACAGCAGCGACGCCGCGTTGGCCGTCCACACCCCTCGCAGCCGCATGACGCGCGGGTCCACGAGGGGTTCGCGCACGCGCGTCTCGACCCACAGCCAGATCGCGGCCGTCACCACCGCGGCCGCGAGCAGCCCCAGCACGCCCGGTGACGTCCAGCCCCAGAACGTCCCCTGGGTGAGCGCCGCCAGCGCCGCCACCAGCCACCCCGCGAACAGCACCGCGCCCCACCAGTCCACCCGGGCGCCGGCGCGGGACGGCGACCGCGGCACGATCCACCACGCCGCCGCGAGCCCCGGCACCAGCCCGAGCACCGGCACCCACAGCAGCCAGCGCCAGCCGAGCAGGTCGATGATCGGACCCGCCATGCACCAGGACAGCGCGCCGCCGAGCCCCAGCATCGACGACATCAGCCCCACGGCCGACGCCGTCCGCCCGGCCGGAACCACGTCCCGGATGATCGTGTACGCGAGCGGGAACACCCCCGCGCCGACCCCGCTCAGGACCCGCCCGGCGAGCATGACCGGCAGCGACCCGGCCGAGGCGGCCACGACCATCCCGGCCGTCGCCGCCGCGAGCACCGACAGCAGTACCCGCCGGGGCCCGTACAGGTCGCCGAGCCGCCCGACCACCGGCGTCGCCACGGCCGCCGACAGCGTCATCGCCGTCAGCGCCCACGCCGCCCCGGCCGGCGTCGTGCCCAGGCCCGCCTGGATCTGCGGCAGCGCCGGGGTGACGACCGCCATCGACAGCGAGTAGGCCGACACACCGAGGAACGCCAGCAGCGGCACCAGCCCCCGACCGCCGCGCGCCGCCACGTCCGTCCCCCTTACTTCGCCCTACTAACAATCTCATATGCCCACAAAAGCCATGCGATGAGTTCCGGGCACGGGCCCGGTCGGTACCGGTGAGCACGAGACGCGCGCACATGAGCGGGAGGCGACACATGTTCAAGGACACGAAGGCGTACAGCGGCTTCTCGGTCGACGACATCGAGGCCGCGCGGGAGTTCTACGGAGAGGTCTTGGGCCTCGGAGTATCCGAGGACCACGGCATGCTCACCCTGCACATCGCGGGCGACCGGGACACGCTCGTCTACCCGAAGCCCGACCACACGCCGGCGACGTTCACCATCCTCAACTTCCCGGTGGACGACATCGAGCGGGCCGTCGACGAACTCGGCGAGCGCGGCGTCGCCTTCGAGCAGTACGACGGCTACACCGACGCGAAAGGGATCATGCGCGAGATGGGTCCGCTCATCGCCTGGTTCAGGGACCCGGCGGGCAACGTCCTCTCCGTCCTGCAGGAGGCCTGACCCGCGCACGCGGACGGCGGCCGGTCACGCCGCGAGGCGCGAGCGTCCGCGAGGCCCGCCGTCAGGGCTCTCCGGCGACTCCGCGGGCGCGCAGATCGTCCACGGCATCGCCGGAGAGCCCGAGCACGTCCCGCAGGACCCCGGCGGTGTCCTCGCCGAGGACGGGCGCGGGGCCGGGCGGCGCCTGCCCGCCGAACACCAGCGGTGAGCCCGGCGCGAGGTGGGGGCCGACGCCGGGCTGGTCGATCTCGGCCATGAGCGGCCGCCCGTCCAGTTCCCGCGCGACCTCCCCGAAGTCCCGGTACCGCGACCACAGGACGGACGTGCCGTGCAGCCCGGCCTCGATCTCCGCGCACGTGCGCGTCCCGAACCAGGAGGCGAGGAGGCCGCCGATCGCCTCCCGGTGCCGGTACCGGTCCCCGGCCGTCCCGAAGTCCGCCCGCAGCGCCCGCTCGAGCGCCTCGACGACCTCCCCGAGCCCGGTCGCGGCGACGAGGTCGCGCCACTGCCGTCCGGTGACCACGGCGACCATGACGCGCCCGTCCGCCGTCGCGAAGTCGCGCCCGAACTCCCCGAAGAGGTGGTTGCCGATCCGTTCGCGCGGCGTCCCGAGCTGCGCCTCCGCGAGGTACCCGAGGTTGCCCGCAGTGGCCAGGGCGATGTCGTCCAGCGCGACCCGCAGGCCGCTCCCCTCGCCCGTCCGCAGCCGGTGCCGCTCCGCCGCGAGGAGCCCGGCCGCCAGGTAGAGCCCGCACACGACGTCCCAGACCGGCAGGGCGTGGTTGACCGGTGCGCCGTCCCGTCCGGTGATCGCCGGGAACCCGGACGCCGCGTTCACGGTGTAGTCGACGGCGGTGCCGCCGTCCCGGCGCCCGACGAGCTGGACGTGCACGAGGTCGGGCCGCAGCGCCGCGAGCTCGGCGGGGGCGAGCCCGCCGCGCGGCGGGGCGTTCGTCAGCACGGTCCCGCACTCCGCCGCCAGCCGCGCCGCGACACCGCGTCCCTCCGCCGACCGCAGGTCGACGGTCACCGACCGCTTCCCCTTGTTGAGTCCCGCCCAGTACAGGCTCCGCCCGGACGGCGCCAGCGGCCACCGGTCGATGTCGGGCCCGCCGCCGATCTGGTCCACCCGGATCACCTCGGCGCCGAGCTGCGCGAGCGTCATGCCGCCGAGCGGCGCGGCGACGAAGCTGGAGATCTCGACGATCCGCATCCCGGCGAGCGGCAACAGTGCGTCCATCCGCAAATCCCTATCACCCGCCCATATCCCCGCCGCGCCCGCCACCTCCGCTCCGCGGCGCGGGGCCGGGGCGGTGCTCGGTGAGGGGAGCGGTCCGCCCCGGCCCGGCGCGGGGCGGTCCCGGGGAGGGTGGGACGGCCCCTCGGGGAGGGTCGGCGGCGTCGGTGCGGTCAGTTCGCGTCGGTGAACGGGAGGGCGGTCTGGCCGGCGATGCCGAGGCAGTCCTCGACGAGGGAGACGAAGATCTCCGCGTCGTGCAGGAGTTCCTCGGCCTCGCGGACGGTGACGGCGCGGGGCAGGCCGGCCTCGGCGGCGGCGCGCTTGTCGGCACCGGCGGCGAAGAAGGCGGCCCACTCGCGCAGGGCGGGCTCGGCCTCGGGCAGCAGCACCCACACGCTGCGGGGACGGCCGCGGTGGTGCGTCTCGACGGGTTCGCGGGAGGCCAGCACGGCGGCGGCGGCGCGAAGCGCGGCGAGATGCGCGCAGACGTAGCGGACGGCGGGCGTGGTCGCCTCCGCGGCTTCGGCGAGGCCGGTGCGGGCGGCCTGCAACTGGCCGACCGCGGTGTGCGCCGGACGGGGCGCGGGCCTCGGACGGCGCCGCGGGCTCGGCGGGCCGGACAGTGCGGCGGAGTGAACGGCGGTTGCGGACATGGCTGCCTCCTTCCGGGGCTCGGGCCGGCCGGGCGGAGAGCTTCCCCTCACTCCGCCCGGCCCTCGGCCCCCGCCGGCGCATCGGCACCGGCGGGGGCGTCGCCCTGATACGGGCCGCGAGTCCCGCATCACGTCGAACATAAGTTCGACGCATTCACAGTAAACCCGCCCGGTGACGATTCGTCAACGTGTTCGAACGGATCGGCGTGAGCAGGTCGGCTAGGGTGCGGGCATGCATCCGAACGCCGAACACGTCGCGAGCGTCCTGCAAGGTCACGGGGTGGAGGGCGAGATCGTCGAACTGCCCGATTCGGCGCCGACGGCGCGGGCCGCCGCCGATCAGGTCGGGTGCGCGGTCGGCGCGATCGCCAACAGCCTGGTGTTCGACGCGGACGGCGCGCCGCTGCTGGTGCTGACGAGCGGTGCGCACCGCGTCGACACCGCGAAGGTCGCCGGGCTCGTGGGCGCGCGGCGGGTGCGGCGGGCGACGCCGGAGTTCGTCCGGGAGGCGACCGGGCAGCCGATCGGGGGTGTCGCGCCGGTGGGCCATCCGGCGCCGATCCGCACCCTCGTGGACGTGTGGCTCGGCGGGCACGACCGGGTGTGGGCGGCGGCCGGGCACCCGCACACGGTGTTCCCGACGTCGTACGAGGAGCTGCTGAAGATCACCGGGGGCGACCCGGCGGAGGTGGAGTGATGACGGAGATCTGGCACAACCCGCGCTGCTCCAAGAGCCGCGCCGCGAAGGCCGCGCTGGACGAGGCGGGCGCGGACTACACCGAGCGGCGCTACCTGGACGACCCGCCCACGGCGGACGAGCTGGACGCGGTGCTCACCCGGATCGGCGCGGAGCCGTGGGAGGTCGCGCGGCTGGGCGAGGCCGTCGCGAAGGATCTCGGGCTGAAGGAGCTCGAGCGCGACCGGGCGCGGTGGATCGAGGTCATGGTGGCCAACCCGGTGCTGATCCAGCGGCCGATCGTGGTGACCGGCACCGCGGCGATCGTCGCGCGGGACGAGGACTCCGTCCGCAAAGCCCTCGACAGCCTGTAACGCCGGTGTGATTCTGGGTACGACCGACGTCCGGCGACCCCCGGAGGACCAGTGACCGCGCAGATGCGCACGGGCCCGGCCGCCCGCGATCCGAACTTCCGGGGGATCGACCCGCCCGCGCTCGATCGGCTCATCACGCAGATGCGGGACGCGCAGACGGCGATCCGCGGCTGGCTGAACGGGCACCGCCCGCCGCCGGGAGTGTCGGCGGCGGGGTACCGGCAGGCCGACGAGGTCGCGCAGTGGGTCGGGAGCCAGCTCGGGATGCTGTCGCGGCGCTACAACTACGCGATCACGCACCCGGACGGCGGTTCCATGCAGGCGCCGCCGTCCCCGGCGCCGTCGCCGGAGGCGGGGCGGGCGCCGGTGGAGGCGGGCGGCGCCGCGCCCGCGCCGGTGGCGCCGCCCCGCCGGGACCCGGTGGCGCAGGCCCCGCGCACCCCCGATCCGGGACGGGCGAAGGCGCCCCCGGCGGGCGGCGGTCTCTCCTCGCGGGGCGCGGGCGACATCGGGAGCCATCCGGACCGGCGGGCGGCCGAGAAGGCGGCGGAGGCCGACGCGCGGGCGCTGCGGGCGGCGTTCGAGGACGGCGCGGCCGTCCCGGCCGCCGTCTGGACGCGCCTGAAGGCCGACGCCGACGATCCCGACTACACCGCGCGCCTGTACGAGCGGCTGGGCCCGGCGGGCACCGCGCGGCTGCTCGCGGCGGGCGAGGGCGACGCGGCGCGGCTGCGGGTGATCCGCGAGTCGCTGGGCATGGCGAGCAACGAGGTCCGCATGGACGTCGCGTGGCTGCGGGCGTTCCTGGCCGAGGCGGAGCGCGTCGGCGTGCGTCCGGTGGCCGTCCAGGTCCTGACGGGCGTGGACTGGAGCGCGCGCACACAGGAGGCGGTCGGGAAGCTGGATCTGGCGACGTCGGAGCAGGATCCGGCGGCGCCGAGGCGGGACCCGTGAGCGCGCCGCCGCCGGGGAGCCTGCCGCCGCCGCTCGAGGGCGCGGCCGCCGCCGCCCTGCCGCTGACGGAACGCCCCAACCCGGCCTACGCGCAGCTCTACCGGGCGTACGCGGACGCCTACGGCGGGATCGACCGGCTCCGGCAGGCGCTGGACGCGCCCGTGAAGACCCTGGGCGGGACGGACGCGTGGCTCGGCCCGGAGGCGCGCCGGTGGGGTTCGGCGCTCGACGCGGAGCGGGCGCGGCTGCGGCAGGCGGCCGACCGGATCCTGTGGGACATCTACGATCGGCTGTCCGCGACCCCCCGGACCCTTCCCCGGGGCTAGGCTCGGGCGGGTGAGGGACGCGAAGCTGCGCGAGATCGATGAACGCGCCTTCCTGCGCAGGGTGGCCCCGATGCTGGACGTCTACGCGGCGGCGATGTCGCCGCCGGCGGAGCAGCTGCCGGGCCGCCGCATGATCATGGAGCGGCACGCGGGGTACCCGGGGTTCCGGGCGTTCGCCGCGGAGCGCCGGGGTGCGCTGGCGCGCCTGCCGGGGCCGCTCCACGGGTTCGCGTACGGGTTCCACGGTGCCCGCGGCCAGTGGTGGCACGACGTCGTCATCGAGGCGCTCACCGCGCGGGGCGGCCCGGAGCACGCGGCGGCGTGGCTGGAGGACGCGTTCGAGGTCGCCGAGCTGCACGTCCGTCCGGACGCGCAGGGCCGGGGGCTCGGCCGGGGGCTGCTGGCCGCGCTGTGCGAGGGCAGGCCGGAGCGGACGGTGGTGCTGTCGACGCTGGAGCGCCGCCCGGACACCCCCGCCCGCCGGCTCTACCGCTCGGTCGGCATGGTCGACCTGCTGACCGATTTCGAGTTCCCCGGCGGCGGGCCCCGCTACGCGGTCATGGGCGGGACGCTGCCGCTGGCCACCGGCTCGGCCGCGGGCGCGGACGTCCCGCAGTAGCCGTCGGCCTCGAGCAGCCCGTACACCTCGCGGGTCGCCGTCGACTTGTTGAACGTGATGAAGTGGATTCCGGGCGCGCCCTGGTCGAGCAGGTCGCGGCAGAGTTCGGCGGCGTGCTCGATGCCGAGCCGCCGGACGGCCTCGGGGTCGTCGGCGACGGCGTCGAACCGGGCCTTGACCTCGGGCGGGAACGGCGCGCCCGACAGCTGCTCGGACCGCTCGATGGTGCTCAGCTGGGTGACGGGCATGATCCCGGGGATGATCGGGACGTCGCACCCGGCGGCGGCGACGCGGTCGCGCAGCCGGAAGTAGTCCTCGGCGCGGAAGAACATCTGGGTGATGGCGTAGTCGGCGCCCGCGCGGCACTTCTCGATGAAGTACCGGGTGTCGCTCTCGATGTCGGGCGAGCGCGGGTGCTTGTAGGGGAACGCGGCGACGCCGACGCTGAAGTCGCCGGTGGCGCGGATGAGGCGGACGAGGTCGGCGGCGTACTCGACGCCGTCGGGGTGGCTGATCCACTCCCCCATCGGGTCGCCGGGCGGGTCGCCGCGCAGCGCGAGCATGTTGCGGACGCCCGCGGCGGCGAGCCGTCCGATGAGGTGGCGGAGCTCGGCCTGGGAGTGGTTCACCGCGCAGAAGTGGGCGACCGGGGTGAGGGTGGTGTCGGTGGCGATCCGTTCGACGATGTCGACGGTGGTGTCGCGGGTGCCGCCGCCCGCGCCGTAGGTCACGGAGACGAACGTGGGCTGGAGGGGTTCGAGCTCGCGGATGGTACGCCAGAGGGTCCGCGCGCCCTTCTCGGTCTTGGGCGGGAAGAACTCGAAGGAGAAGGACCTTCCACCGGTGGCGAGCAGTTCACGGACTGTGGGGGGCCGGTCGGGGCGTACGGGTCGCATCCCACCAGCGTACAGAAGGGGTGGGCGGTGGGGCCCGGGTGCGGGCCGGATCCGGCCCGCACCCCGCCGGGCTGGGAACATATACCCCGTTGTCCCGAATATGCAGGGATTTCCTAGGATCGATGGACATCTCGCGCTAACGACGGGCGGTTGAATGCCTTCCCCTGGATACGATCACGACATGTCGACCAGCCGCATCCGCAAGGAGGTCGACGAGGCGCTGCTCGCCTTCGTCGATCGGCAGCGCCCGGGCCTGCTGGCCATCAGCGACGACCTGTCGCCGCTGCTCGGGGCGCTGGACGCGCTGCTGCGCGGGGGGAAGCGGCTGCGTCCGGCGTTCTGCTACTGGGGGTGGCGCGCCGCGGGCGGCGGGACGGACGCGGGCGTCGTCGGCGCGGCGGCGTCCCTGGAACTGCTGCAGGCGAGCGCGCTGATCCACGACGACGTCATGGACTCCAGCGACACCCGGCGCGGGCAGCCGTCGGTGCACCGCCGGTTCGAGGCGCTGCACGGCGCGCAGGGCTGGCCGGGCGACGCGGCGGCGTTCGGCGAGGGCACCGCGATCCTGCTCGGCGACCTGTGCCTGGCCTGGTCGGCGGAGATGTTCGAGACGTGCGGCCTGGACGGCGAGCGCCGCCGGCGCGGCCGGACGGTGTACGACCTGATGCGCACCGAGGTCATGTGCGGCCAGTACCTCGACATGCTGGAGGGGACGCGCGGCGCCGCGACCGTCGCCACGGCGCTGCGGGTCGTGGAGTACAAGAGCGCGAAGTACACGATCGAGCGGCCGCTGCACCTGGGCGCGGCGCTGGCCGGGGCGCGCCCGGACGTCCCCGCCGCGCTGACCGGGTACGGGCTGCCGCTCGGCATCGCGTTCCAGCTCCGCGACGACGTCCTGGGCGTGTTCGGCGATCCGGCCGAGACGGGCAAGCCGGCGGGCGACGACCTGCGGGAGGGCAAGCGGACGGTGCTGGTCGCGCTGACTCTCGAACGGTCGGACGCGGCGCAGGCGGCGGCGCTCGAGCGGCGCCTCGGCGATCCGGAGCTGGACCGGCCCGGGGTGGACGAGCTGCGCTCGATCATCGAGGAGACCGGCGGGCTCGCGGCGTGCGAGGCGATGATCGACCGTTACCTCGACGAGGCCGAGCGGGCGCTGCGGGCGGCGCCGATCACCGAGGAGGCGCGGGAGGCGCTCGCGGGCCTGGCGGTCGCGGCCACCTCCCGCCGCACCTGACCCGTCCGCCGCACCTGACCCTCCCGGCGCACCTGACCCGTCCGTCCGGCCGGCCGGAACATCTGGCACGATCCGGCCAATCGACCCGATCGCACTAGCACTTTCCCACCATTTGGTGGCAGAAATGTCGCCATGTGCGCCGACACCCCCGGGGACCGCGCCCCGCGCATCGCCCCGCTGCCGGAGGAGCGGTGGGACGACGTGCTCAAGGCCGTCACCGCCGCCACCGGTCCGCTGAACGTCTTCACGACGCTGGCCCGCCACCCGTCGCTGTTCCAGTCCTGGATCGGCCTCGGGTCGGCGCTGCTGATGAACGGCCTGCTGCCGGGCCGGGATCGCGAGCTGGCGATCCTGCGGACGGCGCACCACCGCTCCTGCGCGTACGAATGGGCGCACCACCGCGACCTCGCGCTGGCCGCGGGGCTCACCGAGGAGGAGATCGACGCGCTCCGCGGCGACCTCGGCGCGCACCCGTGGGGCGACGGCGACCGGATGGTGCTGACCGCCGCGGACGAGCTGCACGAGCGCGGCACGGTGACGGACGCGACGTGGGTGGAGCTGGCCGGCCGCTTCGGCGAGGCCGAACTGATCGAACTGGTGATGCTCGTCGGCCATTACCACATGGTCGCGTTCACGCTGAACGCGCTGCGCGTCCAAAGCGAGGACCCCGGGCACCGGGACGGGGAGGGCCGATGACGCTCCGGACCGGAACGCTCCGGACCGGGCGGTGGCTGCCCGCGGTGGGCGCGCTCGCGTGCGCGCTGGCGCTCGCGGTCGTCCCCGCCCCGCCGGACGGGGCGCTGGCGGCCGCGAGCCGCTGCGGCGACCCGGCGGTGCGGCCGTGGTGCGATACCTCGAAGAGCGCGGACGAGCGGGCGCGGCTGCTGCTCGCGAAGCTGACCGACGACGAGAAGATCGCGCTGTTGTCGTCCGACGACCCGTTCGGCGGCCCGCTCGGCGGGTTCTTCGACTGGGCGCACGCCGACACCAACCACGGCATCGAGCGGCTGGGCGTGCCGCCGCTGTACATGGCCGACGGCCCGGCGGGCGTCCGGCAGGGCGAGGCCACCGCGCTGCCCGCGCCGATCGCGCTGGCCGCGACGTTCGACCGGGACGCCGCGCGGCTGTACGGGCGGACGGTCGGGTGGGAGGCCAGGCACCGCGGCAACGACGTGATCTTCGGCCCGACGGTGGACGTGCTGCGCACGCCCCTCAACGGCCGGACGTTCGAGGGGTTCGGCGAGGACCCGTACCTGTCGGCCCGGCTCGGCGCGTCCTGGATCGAGGGCGCGCAGGGGCAGGGCGTGATGGCGTCGGTGAAGCACCTGGCCGTCTACACCCAGGAGAAGGACCGCCTCGAGCTGAACATGGCGGTGGACCCGCGCACGCTCCGCGAGATCTACCTGCCGCCGTTCGAGGCCGCCGTGACCGAGGGCGGCGCCGCGACCGTCATGTGCGGGTTCGGGAAGCTGAACGGCCGCTGGGCGTGCCACGACGGCGGCGTCCTCAACGGAATCCTGCGGTCGGAGTGGGGCTTCGACGGGATGGTCATGTCCGACCACACCGCCGCGCACGACACCGCCGAGGCCGCCAACGGCGGGCTGGACATGGAGCTGCCGATCGGCGTCCGCTACAACGCGTTCCTGCTCAAGACGGCGCGCGCGCAGAACGAGGTCAGCCAGGCCACGATCGACGGGCACACCCGCAACGTCCTCCGGACGATGTTCGAGTTCGGCGTCTTCGACCGTCCGGCGTACCCGAACGACCTCGCCCGCGCCGACCGGACGGCGAGCGGGACCGCGGCCCGCGCGATCGCCGAGGACGGCGTCACGCTGCTGAAGAACGACGGCGCCCTGCCCCTGAGCGCGCCCGGGAAGATCGCGCTGATCGGGCGGGCCGCGCGGGAGAGCCAGTCCGGTTCCGGGTCGGCGAAGGTCGTCCCGTTCGAGGCGGTGAGCGCACAGGAGGGGCTGACCCGGCGGGCCGGGGCGGGCGCCTCGGTCACCTACCGGGACGGGGACGACCACGGCGCGGCGGCGGACGCCGCGCGCGGCGCCGACGTCGCGATCGTGTTCGCGACCGACAGCCAGGGCGAGTTCTTCGACAAGTCGTGCCTGACGCTGGAGTGCGGGGAGCCGCTGCGCGGCGACCAGGACGGGCTGATCTCGGCGGTCGCGGCGGCGAACCCGAACACGATCGTCGTGCTGCAGACGGGCGGGCCCGTCCTCACCCCGTGGGCGGACGAGGTCGCGGCGGTCGTCGAGACCTGGTATCCGGGGCAGGAAGCGGGGAACGCGCTGGCCCGCGTCCTGTACGGGGACGTCGATCCGGGCGGGCGCCTGCCGGTGACCTTCCCCGCCGCGGAGACGCACGCGCCCGCGGCCGGGAACCCGGCGCAGTACCCGGGGGTGGGCAAGACCGCGACGTTCTCCGAGGGCGTCATGGTCGGCTACCGGCACTACGACGAGCGGGGCATCGCGCCCAAGTACCCGTTCGGTCACGGCCTGTCGTACACGACGTTCCGCTACAGCGGCTTGAAGGTCTCCTCGAAGCGGGCCAGCGTGACGGTCACCAACAGCGGGAGCCGCACAGGCGTGGCCGTCCCGCAGATGTACCTCGGTCTGCCGTCGCCCGGTGTGGACGTCCCGCAGCCGCCCAAGCAGCTCAAGGGCTTCACGAAGGTCACGCTGGAGCCGGGGCAGAGCACGACCGTCACCTTCCCGCTCAGCACCCGTGACCTGTCCTACTGGAACGTGGAGGCGAAGCAGTGGAAGGTCGCGGACGGCTGCTACAGGGTCATGGTCGGCGCCTCGTCGCGGGACATCGCCCAGCAGGGGGCCTTCGGGGCGTGCGGGTAAAGAAGATCCTCGTTCCGCTGCAGGACAGGACGGTCACACGGTACAAATAAGGACCCCTTTTCACTTCCGTCTCCCCGCCGGAGTCCCCCGTGTCCCCAGCGCCCCGGCCGTCCCACGCCCCGTCCGCCGCCCCGCCCCGCGCCTCGCGGCGCCGTCCCGCGGCCGCGCTGGGGCCCGGCGATCCGGACGACATCGGCGGCCACCTCCTGCTGGGCAGGCTCGGCGAGGGCGGCCAGGGCATCGTCTACCTCGCCGAGGACAGCGGCGGCGAGGTGTGCGCGGTCAAGTTGCTGAAGGGCGGGATGGCGGCTGGGCGGCGCGCCCGCGACCGGTTCGTCAAGGAGGCCGACGCGGCGCGGCGGGTCACCGGACGGCACACCGCGCGGGTGCTGGACGCGGACGTGACCGGCGACCGGCCCTACATCGTCAGCGAGTACGTGGACGGCCCGTCGCTGCAGGAGGTCGTGACCGAGGACGGGCCGCTCCCGGAGCGGCGGCTGCACCGCGTCGCCGTCGGCACGGCCGCGGCGCTCGCCGCGATCCACCGCGAGGGGATCGTGCACCGCGACTTCAAGCCGGGCAACGTGCTGCTCGGCCCGGACGGCGCCAAGGTCATCGACTTCGGCATCGCGCGGATGGCGGACGCGACGCCGCTGACCACGGGGCCGCTCGGCACCCCCGCCTACATGTCCCCCGAGCAGATCGAGGACGAGCCGGTGGGGCCGCCCGCGGACGTGTTCGCGTGGGGCGCGGCGATGGTGTTCGCGGCCACCGGCCGCCCCCCGTTCGGGACCGGGCCGAACGCCGCGGTGATGCGCCGGGTGACGTCCCGCCCGCCGGACCTCGGCGACCTCGACGGGCCGCTGCGCGACCTCGCGGCCCGCTGCCTCGACAAGAACCCGAAGGCCAGGCCGTCCGCGCGGCAGCTCGTCCGGGCGCTGCGCGAGGGCGCGGGCCCGGCGCCCCGGCCGCGCCCCACCCGCATCCCGCGCTACCGCTGGCGCATGATGGTGGCGCTGGCCCTGGTGATGACGGCGGGCTTCCTCATCGGCATCCTCTAGCCGACGGCGGAGGCCGGACGGGTCACCAGTGCGGCGGCCGGTCCTCCAGCAGGCGTGAGTCGTCGTCGCCGCCGCGCCACTCGCCCCAGCCGGTGTCGGTGTCGTCGGACGTCTGGTCGGGCAGGACGGCGAAGTCGTCGTCGAGGTCGACCGGCCGGTCGTCGTCGGGTCCCACGCTCATGATCCCCATTGTGCGGCATGCCGCGCACCGGGGAACCGTGCGCCGGGTCACACGGCCGGTCACACGGCCGGTCACACGGCCGGTCACACGGCGGCGAGGCGGCGCGCGAACTCGGCCGCCGCGGCGCCGGGGTCGGCGGCCTCGGTGATCGCCCGCACCACCACGACGCGGCGGGCGCCGGTGTCCAGCACCTCGCCCAGGTTGCCCAGGTCGATGCCGCCGATCGCGAACCACGGCCGCGCGAAGCGCCGCCCGGCGGTGTACTCCAGCAGCCCGAGGCCGGGGGCGGGACGTCCGGGCTTGGTCGGGGTGGGCCAGGTCGGCCCGGTGCAGAAGTAGTCGGCGCCGGGCTCGGACGCGGCGGCGGACGCCTGTTCCTCCGCGTGGGTGGACCGGCCGATCAGCACGTCCCCGCCGACGATCTCGCGGGCGGCCGGCACCGGCAGGTCGTCCTGGCCGAGGTGCAGCACGTCGGCGCGGACGGCGTGCGCGACGTCCGCTCGGTCGTTGACGGCCAGCAGCGCGCCGTGCCGCTCGCACGCGGCCCGGAACACCTCCAGGAGCGCCATCTCCCGCCGCGCCTCCAGGCCTTTCTGCCGGAGCTGGACGATGTCCACGCCGTTCGCGAGGACGGTGTCCAGGAACTCGGGCAGGTCGCCCCGCTCCTCCCGCGCGTCTGTGCAGAGGTAGAGGCGGGCGCGGTCGAGCCGGGCGCGCAGCGCCACGGCTCGGTCGGAGGGCAGGTGCCTGGACACGGTCGGGAGGTCTTCCTTTCGGGCAGGGCTGCGGGGGCCACGCGGGCGCGTGACCCCCGGTGTCACGTGTTCGGGTCGGGTGGAACCGTCAGAACGCCAGGGCCTGGGCGCGGCGGCGCACCTCGGTCCCCCGGTTCTCGGTGAGCGCGTCGACCGGTGTCCCGGGCAGCGTGTCGTCCGCGGTGAACAGCCAGCGGACGGTCTCGACGTCGCTGTAGCCGGCGTCCGAGAGCACGGTGAGCGTCCCGGACAGGCCCTTGATCACCTGGCCGTCCTTGATGAAGGCGGCCGGGACCATCGGCTCGCCCCCGCGGCGGACCGCCAGGAGCTTGCGCTCGCTGATGAGCTGCTTCATCCGGTTGGTCTTGATGCCGAGCAGCGCGGCGGTCTGCGGGAGGGTGAGCCACTCGCCGGCGAGGGCCTCGGTGCGGGGGTCGAGTGCGCTTTCAACGGTTGCGTGCATCTGCGTCACGCCCCCTTGCTACCACGCCGCCGAATCGCTCAAACCCCCCGGACGACCACCGGTTTTTCGGACCGGCTCCGCTAGCCGCGAACGGCCTGGCGGACGGGCACGTCCGGATCGGCGAGGACGGCCGGGTCGACGGACGCCCCGGCCGCGATCGCCCGCCGCGCCTGGACGAGGTCGCGGGGGCGGTCGACGGTGAGGATCGCGTCGAGGCGGTCGCCGGTGAGCCACGCGAGGGCCCACTTGCGCCCGGTGGTGTCGCCGCGCCGGATCATCCGCTCGGACGCCGCGTGGTTCCCGGCGTACTGGACCATCCGGCCGAACTGCTCGGACCAGAAGTAGGGGGCGGCGTCGTAGGCGGCGTCCTCGCCGAGGAGGGTCGCGGCGGCGGTCTCCGGGGCGTTGAGGGCGGTGTCCCAGTGCTCGACCAGGAGCCGCCGTCCGTACCGGGACGACCACCAGGCCGCGCAGTCCCCGACGGCGACGATGTCGGGGCGGTACTCGCCGGGGGTGCCGGGCTCGGCGCCCTCGTGGCAGGTGCGGAAGGACCCGTCGGTGACGACGCCGCGCTCCAGCAGCAGGCCGGATCCGGCGAGCCAGCCGAGGTCCGGGCGGACGCCGACGCCGACGACGACCGCGTCCGCGTCGATCCGCCCGGCCGCCCCGTCGGCGGCGAGGACGAGGCCGCGGGCGTCGACCTCGGCGACCTTGACGCCGGTGCGCAGCTCGACGCCCGCCTCGGCGTACCAGGGGGCGGTCAGCGCGCCCGCCTCGGGACCGAGGGCGTTCGCGAGGGGCGTGTCGGCGGCCTCGACGACGGTGACCGCGCAGCCCTTCTTCGCGGCGGTCGTGGCGACCTCGGCGCCGATCCAGCCCGCCCCGACGATCGCGACGCGGGCGCCAGGGGCGAGCAGGCCGCGCAGTTCGCGGGCGTCCTCGATGGTGCGGACGACGTGCTGGCGGCCGTCCCCCGGAAGCGTGATCGGAGCGGCGCCGGTCGCGATCACGAGGCCGTCGAACGGCAGTTCCCCGGCCGTGGTGGCCAGGACGCCGCCGCGTCCGGGCTCGCCGGGGCGCAGCGCGGTGGCGCGCTCGCCGAGCAGGAGCTCGCAGCGCAGCGCGTCCCAGTCGGCGTCGACGGTGGTGTCGTCGGAGTCGCCCGCGAGGACGGCCTTCGACAGCGGCGGCCGGTCGTACGGCCGGTGCCGCTCGGCCGAGACGAGGGTGAGCGCGCCCTCGTACCCCTTCTTGCGCAGGGCTTCCAGGGCGCGCACGCCCGCCAGCCCGCCACCAACGACGATGACCCTCTCCATGCCATGCACCCTAATGGGCGCCGGATTCGCCTGGACACCTGTCCAGACGATCGTGTACGTCACAGCGGTCGTAAAGTGGGAGAAGAGCACGTAAAGCACGACAGACGCGGGAGTCCGGTGCGACCGGGCTGAGAGGGCGGCTGAACGGGCCGCCGACCGCCACGACCTGATCCGGATCATGCCGGCGAAGGGAGCGCACATGGAGATCATCGTCATCGGGGCCGGGATCGTCGGCCTCGCCGCCGCCTGGCGGACCGCCGAACGGGGCGCCGGACGCGGCGTCCGGGTGACCCTCGTCGATCCCGAGCCCGCGAGCGGCGCCACGGCCGTCGCCGCGGGCATGATCACCCCCGTCAGCGAGCTGGCCTACGGCGAGGAGCCGCTGCTGCGCCTGAACCTGGCCTCCCGCGACCGCTACGACACGTTCGTCGCGGAACTGGAGGAGCTGACCGGCACGAGCACCGGCTACCGCGACGACGGCCTGCTCCAGGTCGCGTTCGACGCCGACGACCTGGCCGTCCTGGACGACCTGCGGCGCTTCCAGGCGAGTCTGGGGCTCCCCGTCGAGGCGCTGACCGGGCGGGAGTGCCGCAGGCAGGAGCCGATGCTGGCACCGGGCGTCCGCGGCGGCCTGCTCGCCCCCCGCGACGGCTCGGTCGACCCGCGCCGCCTCACCGCCGCGCTGCTGGCCGCGTGCGAGAAGGCCGGCGTGACGCTCGTACGGCGGCGCGCGGCGGGCGTGGTCGTCGAGCGCGACGCGGCGGCGGGCGTCCGGCTCGAGGACGGGACGGTCCTGCGGGCCGGCCGCGTCCTGCTGGCCGCCGGTCCCTGGTCGGAGGACATCGAGGGCCTGCCCCCCGGGACCGTTCCATCCGTGCGCCCCGTCAAGGGACAGGTGATCCGGCTGCGCACCCGCGTCCCGTTCCTGCGGCGCTGCGTGCGCGGGCTGGTGAAGGGGTCGCCGGTGTACCTGGTGCCGCGCGCGGACGACGGCGAGATCGTCCTCGGCGCCACGCAGGAGGAACTCGGGTTCGACACGCGCGTGACGGCGGGCGGCCTGTGGGAGCTGCTGCGGGACGCCCGCGAGCTGCTCCCCGGCGTCACCGAGCTGGAGTTCGCCGAGGTCACGGCGGGGCTGCGGCCCGGCTCCCCGGACAACGCCCCGGTGATGGGCCACGCGGACCTCCCCGGGCTCGTCCTCGGCACCGGGCACTTCCGCCACGGCGTCCTGCTCGCGCCGCTCTCGGCGGACGTCCTGTCCGCGCTGCTGCTCGACGACCCGGTGCCCGAGGTCGCCCGCCCGTTCTCCCCCGATCGCTTCCACGCCGGATCGACCCCGCCCCGATCGACCCCGCCCCGTTCGACTACAGAGGTGAACCGATGAAGGTCATCGTCAACGGTGAGCCGCGCGAGCTGCCCGCGGGCACCAGCGTGGCCGCCGCGGTCGCGGCCGTGAGCGCGGCGCCGTCCGGTGTGGCGGCCGCGCTGAACGACGAGGTCGTCCGCCGGGCGTCCTGGGAGGCGACGCCGCTGCGCGACGGCGACCGCCTGGAAGTGCTGACCGCCGTACAGGGGGGCTGACCATGCAGGAGAAGCACGAGGACGCGCTGGTGATCGCGGGCGAGGAGTTCGGCTCGCGGCTCATCATGGGGACGGGCGGCGCGCCCAGCATGCAGGTGCTGCGGGAGGCGCTGACCGCGTCCGGGACGGAACTGACCACGGTCGCGATGCGGCGGGTGGACCCCGCGGCGCGCGGCTCGGTGCTGGACGTCCTCAAGGAGTGCGGCATCCGCGTGCTGCCCAACACCGCGGGCTGCTTCACCGCGGGCGAGGCGGTGCTGACCGCCAAGCTCGCCCGCGAGGCGCTCGGGACGAACTGGGTCAAGCTCGAGGTGATCGCGGACGAGCACACGCTGCTGCCCGACCCGATCGAACTGGTCGAGGCCGCGGAACAGCTCGTCGACGACGGGTTCGCCGTACTGCCGTACACCAACGACGATCCCGTCCTGGCGCGGCGGCTCGAGCAGGCCGGCTGCGTCGCGGTGATGCCGCTCGGCTCCCCCATCGGCTCGGGGCTCGGCATCCGCAACCCGCACAACATCGAGCTGATCGTCGAACGGGCGGGCGTCCCGGTCATCCTGGACGCCGGGCTCGGCACCGCGAGCGACGCCGCCCTGGCCATGGAGCTGGGCTGCGACGCGGTGCTGCTGGCCACTGCCGTGACCCGCGCGCAGGCCCCCGCGACGATGGCCGCCGCGATGCGGCACGCCGTCGCGGGCGGGCGGCTGGCGCGGCAGGCGGGGCGGATCCCCAGGCGCCGCTACGCGCAGGCGTCGTCGCCCTTCGAGGGCATCGCGTCGATGTAGCAGACCTTAACGGAGACATCAAGCATTAATCGCTGGACCTGAACGATGGGCCGCTCCCAGACTGGGGGCGGCCCATCGGTGTCCGGCCGCGCAACCGCGCGCCGAACTTCGGGGTTCAGCGAAACGTCCCCGACCTAAGGTGCGCTTCATGGAACAGGGAAGCTCCCCTCCCGCGCCCGCGAAGGGCGCCGACCGGCGGGCCGTCGCCGCCGCCACCGTGACGGTGGTGCTCTGGGCGTCGGCGTTCGTCTCCATCCGCAGCGCGGGCGAGGCGTACGACCCCGGCCCGCTCGCGCTCGGCCGGCTGCTCTCCGGCACCGTCGTGCTCGGCGCCCTGTGGCTCGTCCGCCGCGAGGGCCTCCCGCCGCGCGGCGCGTGGCCCGGCATCGTCGCCGCGGGCATCCTGTGGTTCGGCGTCTACATGGTCGCGCTCAACTGGGGCGAGCAGCTCGTGGACGCCGGCACCGCCGCCCTCGTCGTCAACATCGGGCCCATCCTGATCGCCCTCCTCGGCGGCTGGCTGCTGAAGGAGGGCTTCTCCTCCCGGCTGCTCGCGGGCCTGGCCGTGGCGTTCGCGGGCGCCGCCGTCGTCGGGCTGTCGATGTCCGGCGAGCCGATCGCCGGCAAGACGGGATCACCGCTGCTCGGCGTCCTGCTGTGCGTGGTCGCGGCCGTCACCTACGCGGGCGGGGTCGTCAGCCAGAAGCCGGCGCTGCGGCACGCGTCCGCGCTGCAGTTCACCACGTTCGCGTGCGCGATCGGCGCCGCGGCGACGCTGCCGTTCGCCGGGCGGCTCGCGGAGCAGGCCGCCGACGCCCCGGCGGGGGCGACCCTGAACATGATCTACCTCGGCGTCTTCCCGACCGCGCTCGCCTTCACCACGTGGGGCTACGCGCTGGCCCGCACGTCCGCCGGGAGGATGGGCGCGACGACCTACGCGGTTCCCGCCCTCGTCGTGCTGATGTCGTGGGCGCTGCTCGACGAGGTCCCCGGGGCGGTCACGCTGCTCGGCGGCGTGCTGTGCCTGGCCGGTGTCGCGGTGTCGCGCAGCACACCGCGCGGCGGCGGGCGGCGCGGACCGCGGACCGCCGCCGCCCCCGCGTCCACGGAGGTCCCGGCCTCCGCGCCGGGCGCGTCACCCTCCGCACTCGACCATGCTCATACTCGCGACTGATGAGTCGCATGCGTTTCGCGCCGTACACTCGCATCGATGGACACGTCGGTCGCAGATCCACTCGTCGGGCAGCTGCTCGACGGGCGCTACCGCATTGAGTCCCGCATCGCGCGCGGCGGCATGGCCACGGTCTACCTCGCGCGCGACAGCAGGCTCGACCGCGTCGTCGCGGTCAAGGTGATGCACGCGGCCCTCGCCGCCGACGAGGACTTCGTCGACCGCTTCATCGGCGAGGCCAAGGCCGCCGCCGCGCTGTCGCACCCCAACGTGGTCGCCGTCTACGACCAGGGCACCGACGGTGAGCGCGGCTACCTGGTGATGGAGTACGTCGCGGGCCGGACGCTGCGCGACGCGCTCGCCGCCCGCGGCCGGTTCGGGCCGCGCGCCGCGCTGGAGATCATGCAGCCGGTGCTGGCCGCCCTCGGCGCCGCGCACCGTGCCGGTCTCGTGCACCGCGACATCAAGCCGGAGAACGTCCTGATCACCGACGACGGCCAGGTCAAGGTGACCGACTTCGGGCTCGCGCGGGCCGAGTCGGCGAGCAAGATGACCCGGACCGGGGTGATCATCGGCACCGTCGGGTACCTGGCGCCCGAGCAGGTCACCTCCGGCAGCGCCGACGTCCGCTCCGACGTCTACGCCGCCGGCGTCCTGCTGTTCGAACTGCTCACCGGGCGGCTCCCGCACGAGGGCGACACCCCGCTCGCCGTCGCCTACAAGCACGTCAACGAGACCGTGCCGCCGCCGTCCGAACTCGTCCCCGGGCTGCCGTACCGGGTCGACGAGCTGGTCACGGACGCGACGAGCCACGAGCCCGCGCGCCGCCCGCAGGACGCGAACCGGTACCTCGCCGAGGTCGCCGAGGTGCACGGCGGTCTCCCGCCGGACATCGACGCCCGCCTCGAGGAGGCGTCCCGCACCGCCACGTCCGTCCTCGAGGCGCCCGCGCCGCCCGACGCCACCCGCGTCGACGGGGACCCGGCGGGCGACGGGCGCACCGCGATGCTCCCGCCCGCCCCGCGGGACGGGCAGGTCCTGCACTTCCCGGAGGAGCGGGGGCACACGGCCGTCCTCGACGTCGGCGCGGACCCGGCCGGGCCGCCGCGCTCCCGCGGCGACCGCGTCATCGGCGCGCTGACCGGCCGGTGGGTGCTCGTCGCGATCGGCGTGATCGCCGCCGTGATCCTCGGGTGGGCCGTCTGGTACCAGACGTCCGGGCAGTACGACCACGTCCCGTCGGACATCGTCGGGATGGAGCTGGCGGACGCCCGCGGCGCGCTCGCCGACGCCGGGATCGACGTCCGCGTCGCCGAACCCGTCTACCACGACCGGGTCCGCAAGGGCCTGGTCGCCGAGTCCGACCCCGGCGGCGGAGCGCGCGTCGCGCAGGGCGAGACCGTCACCCTGACGCCGTCGAAGGGCCTCACCCCCCGGGACGTCCCGAACGTCGAGGGCAAGACGCTGGACGAGGCGAAGAAGATCCTCGCGGACGAGGGGTTCCGGGTCGGCGGGACGAGCACCCGCTCCTCGCAGACCGTCCCCAAGGACCGCGTCATCGGCACGCAGCCGTCCGCCGGGGAGGACCTCTCGCCCGACGAGCCGGTGACCGTCGTGGTCAGCGGCGGCATGTCGATGCCGGGCCTCGTCGGTACGGGCGGCGACACCGCCGCGAACAGGCTCCGCTCGCTGGGCCTGAACGTCACCGTCCAGAAGAAGCGGGTCGAGGGCAAGGAACCCGGCAGCGTCCTGAGCCAGGACCCGGCCGAGGGCACCGGCGTGTCCCGCGGCGACGACGTCACGCTCGTCGTCAACGAGCGCGACTGCATCATCGACGCGGGCCCGTTCCAGTTCGGCTGCGACGACGGCGCCGGCGCCGAGAAGATCCCGGTGCCGGACGTCACGAACCGCAGCGTGGCCGACGCCACCAAGATCCTGGAGGATTCCGGGTTCAAGGTGAACGCGCAGGGATGGGGCGACACCGTCCGGTTCCAGGCGCCCGGCGCGGACAGCTCCGCCGCGCGCGGCTCCACGGTCACGATCGTCCGGGGGCCCTGAGCGGCGGATAGGCTGGAGGGACCATGACCTCTCCGCACCGCAGCCCCGTCGGGGCCCACGTCCCGGTCGCCGGCGGGCTCGCCACCGGCGGCCTGAAGTACGCCGCCGAGATCGGCGCCGAGGCGATCCAGGTGTTCGTCGCCAATCCGCGCGGATGGGCCCTCCCGGCCGGCAAGCCCGACGAGGACGCGAAGCTGCGCGACCGCGACGACGTGCCCGTCTTCGTGCACGCCCCGTACCTGGTGAACTTCGGCTCCCCGAGCGAGGAGACGCTCGCCAAGTCGATCGCGACGGTCCGCCACTCGCTCGAGCGCGGGCGCGCGATCGGTGCCCGGGGCGTGGTCGTCCACACCGGTTCGGCCGTCAGCCAGTCCTACGACGCCGCGATGGACCAGATCCACGAGCACGTCCTGCCCCTCCTGGAGGAGATCCCCGACGACGGCCCCCGGCTGCTGCTGGAGCCGATGGCGGGCCAGGGCAAGATGCTGTGCGCCAAGGTCCATGACCTCGGCCCCTTCTTCGAGAAGCTGGAGCACCACCCGAAGCTCGGCGTGTGCTTCGACACCTGCCACGGGTTCGCCGCCGGGCACGACCTGGCCGCGCCGGGCGGCGTCAAGGAGACGGTCGACGCGCTGGTCGGGACTGTCGGCGAGGGACGGCTCGACCTCGTCCACGCCAACGACTCCAAGGACGTGTGCGGCTCGGCCAAGGACCGGCACGAGAACATCGGGGCCGGACACATCGGCGAGGACCCGTTCGCGGCGCTGTTCCGCCACCCCGCCGTCGCCGGCGTCCCGTTCATCATCGAGACCCCGGGCCGCGACCCCGGCCCGCACGGCCGCGACATCACCACGCTGAAGCGCCTCCGAGACGACGCCTGACGCCGTCCCCTCGGCCGCAACGCCCCACGCACGACTCGACACCCGAGCGCGAAACCGGCACACCCGGCCACGAACAGGAAACGCGGCCCGGGAGTGCGGATTGGCGCGAGCGTGCACCCCGGCGCAAGAGAGCAACGCAACACGGCAGCACGGCCCAGCGCGAGAAAGCGGCCCAGCGCGAGAGAACGGCCCGGCGCGAGGAAGCGGCCCAGCGCGAGAAAGCGGCGCGGCGCGAGAAAGCGGCGCGGCGCGAGAAAGCGGCGCCGCACGAGAAAGCGACGCGGCGCAAGAGAGCAACGCAGCACGGCCCAGCGCGAGAAAGCGGCTCAGCGCGAGAGAGCGGCGCGGCGCGAGAGAGCGGCGCGGCGCGAGAGAGCGGCGCAACCCGACAGCGCGGCCCGGCACGACGCGGGCGCGAGAGGAGCGGCACGGGCGCGAGGGCCCGCCGCGGGGGTCGAGCGTGAAAAAGGGCTCGGGTGCCGGTGAACAACCCCCCGACTGTCCACCGGCACCCGAGCCACAGGCCGTCGGGTCCCACCCCCCGGTACGGGACCCGGCGACACACGATCCGGCGTCGACTGGCGTGCGCCGGATCTCCGGGTTTGCTGTTGTGGGAGGTCTCACGGGCGGTGGACGCTCGTCCCCCGCGCCGCCCGCCCCTCCGGAGGCGGGTGTTGCGTGTGGTGCCACTGAGAACACTAGGCCTGTGATGCCGCAGATCGGCACCATGGACACGCGATCCGCGATGAACGGTGTGTAGTTATAGATGTTCGGAGAGTAGTCGGACGATGAGCGGGCGGTTTCGCGCGACGAACGGCCGGGGCCGGTTCAGCCGTCCGGCCGGTGCAGCCGTGCCATCGCGCGGCCCGCGTGCCGCGGGACGCGGCGGCGGGTGAGCAGCGAGACGGCGACCATCACGCCCGCCGCGACGGGCGCCGCCGCCACCGCGGGCACGGTGTCCTCCCCGGCCGGGCGCGGCACCCCGGCCGCGACCGCGAGGGCGCAGCCGATCACCAGGCCGGCGATCGCGCCCGGCGCGGTCAGCCCCCGCCACCAGATCCCCAGCAGCAGCAGCGGGCACAGCGTGCACGCGGACACGGCGAGCGCGAGGGTGACGAGCGCCGCCGCCCCGTGCGGCCCGATCCGGGGCATGACGGCCAGCGGGGCGGCGAGCACCACCACCGCGGCCGCGCGGAAGGCGGCCGCACCGCGCCGCCGCGCGTACTGCGCGACCGTCCCGCCGACGGCCACGGCGATCCCGCACGAGGCGGTGACGAACGCGGCGAGCGCGCCCGCCGCGAGCAGCCCCGTCAGGACCGCGCCGGCCGTCCCCGGGACCGTCCGGTCCGGCAGCAGCAGGAACTCCGCGTCGGCACCGGCGCCGGTCACCGGGCCGCCTGGCTCGCGGGCTCGCCCGAGCGTCCCGTACAGGACGGCGACCACCGACGGCAGCCCGGCGAGGACCGTCACGTACGCCGCCGTCCGGCGCGCGGCGCCGCCCCCGCCGCTCGTGTAGTAGTGCGTCAGAACCTGGGGCAGCCCGATCGTGCCGAGCGCGACGCACAGGACCAGCGCGTACGTGCCGGCATGCCCGGGCGGGTCGGCTTCCGGAGCGGGCGCGGCCGGGGCGCGGTGCCACAGGAGGGCCAGCACCGGAACGGGAACGGTCAGCGCCGCCAGCTTCCCCCAGAAGTGGACGGCCTGGAACGCGGTGATGCTCCGCACCCCGCCGGACGCGACGAGCACCGACGCCGCCGCGACCCCGATCGTCCAGCCGGCCCAGGGCGGTCCGCCGGTCAGCACGTGCAGCGCCGTGCCCGCGCCGTGGAGCTGCGGCAGCAGGTAGCACCAGCCGACGAGGCAGACGCAGCCGGTGGCGGCGTGCCGGACGCCGCGGGAGCCGAGCCGCCACTCGGCGAAGTCGACCACGCTGTACGCGCCGGACCTGCGCAGCGGCGCGGCGGCGAACGCGGCGAGCAGCGCGCACCCGGCCGCCGCCCCGACGGGGAGCCACAGCACGTCCGTCCCGTGCGCGAGGACGAGCCCGGCCGCGCCGAGGTACATCGCCGCGCACAGGTGCTCGCCGCCGATCGCGGCGGCGTTGCGCCACGGCGGCACCTCGCGCGCGGCCGCCGCGAGCCCGGGGACGGGACGGGCCACCGGACGGCGGCGCGGGACGAGCCACGCCGCGACCACCGCGGCCAGCGCGACGAGCGCGCCCGCCACGGCCGTCGCGCTCACCGGGGATCGACCGCCCGGACGGGGCGGTCCCATCCCTCCGGCCCGCGCTCCGCACCGTCCCGGCCCTTCCGACGGCCGCCCGGTCTCTCGCGGTTCCGTCCCGCGCGGCCGCCCCGCACCCCGCGTTCGGCGCGTTCGGCGCGGCGGACGTGGTCCAGGGCGGCAGCCGCGAGCAGCGCGGGGACGGCCAAGGCGAACGGGCCGGGCAGCAGGGGCAGGGCGGCCAGGGCGGTCGCGACGTACGCGCCGGTCCGCAGCGCGACCGCGAGCTGGGCGCGGGCGGCCGCCCGGCCGGACGGCGGCGGGTCGGACGGCGGCGGGTCGGCGGGGAGCGTGGCGCGGGGGGCGAGGGGGGCGGGTGCCGGGAGGGCGGTCGTCGTAGGGTGCGGGTCGGCGTCGGCGGTCGCCTCAACCACGGCGGCCGTCCCCGTCGCAGTCGGCCGGTTGATCGTGGTGGAACCGGCGGACGAGCAGGTCGCGCACCTCGCGGGTGTGGCGGCGGCTCACCGGGAGCAGTTCGTCGCCGATCTGCACGGCGGCGCGGCCGCCGTCGAAGCGCAGTTCGGTGATGTGCGCGGACGCGACGAGCGTGCTGCGGTGGATCCGGATGAACCCGGCGGCCTCCCACCGCTTGGTGAGCGCCGACAGCGGCATCCGGACGAGGTACCCCCCGTCGGGGGTGTGCAGCCGGACGTAGTCGCCCTGCGCCTCCACGTGGGTGACGGAGCGTCGCGACACCAGGCGGGTCCGGCCGCCCAGCTCGACCGGGATCATCTCGTCCTCGGGGTCGGCGCGCTCGTCCGGGACGGACGGGGCGGCGCGGCGGGCGGCCACCGCGACGCGCCGGACCGCCTCGGCGAGCCGTTCGGGGCGGACGGGCTTGAGCAGGTAGTCGAGGGCGCCGAGCTCGTAGGCGGTGACGGCGCAGTCGTCGTGCGCGGTCACGAACACCACGTGCGGCGGCGCGGCGAAGCCGGTGAGCAGGCGGGTGAAGTCCAGTCCGTCGAGGCCGGGCATGCGGATGTCGAGGAACACTGCGTCCAGGCGCTCGCCCTCGACGAGCATCCGGCTGAGGTCGCGAAGCGCCGACGAGGCGTCCCCCGCGCCGGTGACCCGCTCGATCCGCGGGTCCCTCCGGAGCAGATGGGTCAGCTCTTCCAAGGCGGGGCGCTCATCGTCCACGGCCAGAACGCGAAGCATGAAGGTGACTCTGCCGCGATTACCGACCGTCCGCAATCGATTCCGCAAAGTGAGTGTGGGGTGAGTGTGAGATTCTCAGTCCGGGAACACCCCCGGACGGTACTTCGGAACGCGCAGGTCGACCCTGGTCCCGGCGCCGAGCGCCGTCCGGACGGTCAGCCCGTACTCCTCTCCGTAGACCTGCCGCATCCGCGCGTCGACGTTCGCCAGCCCGATTCCGGTCCCGCCGCGCCGCTCCCGCCCGCCCGGAACGCTGCCCCAGCCGGTCGGGCCGGGACCGCCCACGGGCGCGGCGAGGATCTCCCGCAGCCGCTCCGGGTCCATGCCGACCCCGTCGTCCTCGATGCTGATCGCGGCCTCGGGCCCGGAGTCCCGCGCGATGATCGAGATGTGGAACGCCTCGCGGGCGTCGGCCATCCCGTGCCGGACGGCGTTCTCCACCAGCGGCTGCAGCGCCAGGAACGGCACCGCGACGGGCAGCACCTCGGGCGCGATCTCCACCCGGAAGCGCAGCCGCTCGCCGAAGCGGGCGCGTTCCAGCAGCAGGTAGCGGTCGATGGAGCGCAGCTCGTCGGCGAGCGTGGTGAAGTCGCGGGCGTTGCGGAACGAGTAGCGGGCGAAGTCGGCGAAGTCGAGCAGCAGCTCGCGGGCCCGTTCGGGGTCGGTGCGGACGAACGAGGCGATCGTCGTCAGCGAGTTGTAGACGAAGTGCGGGGAGATCTGCGCCCGCAGCGCCCGCATCTCGGCCTCGGCGACCCGGTGCCGCGCGGCGTCCAGCTCCGCGAGCCGCAGCTGCCCGGCGACCAGCCGGGCGGTCTCGCCGACGGCCCGGACCCGGCCGGCGGACGGCCCCGGCCAGTACGCGACGAGCGCGGCGTCGGCCCCCTTCCCGGCGGGCACCCGGACGGCCAGCGGCGCGATCATCGCCACCCGGAGGGGGCAGCCGTCGTCCCGGCAGCCGAGCCGGCCGTCGCCGACCACCCGGGGCCGTCCCGACGCCAGTACCGGCAGCACGAGGTCCACCGCCCCGCGGGCGTGCGCCGCGCGCCCCGCGCCGTCCCAGGCCAGCAGCACCGCGCCGGGCGCACCGGCGGCGGTGGCGGCCTCGCCGTCCTCCGCGTCGTCGTCCTCGCCGTCCTCCTCGATGGCGGCGCGGAGCGCGACGAGCGCGACGGCCTCGGCGCCCAGAAGCGACCGCAGGTGCCGGACGGACCGGCGGGCGGCCTCGCCGCCGAGCCCGGCGCGCAGCGGCGGCGACGCCCGCGCGATCGCGTGCAGCGCCGCGAAGGCCGCCTGCTCGCCCGGCTCGGCGGCGCCCCGGCCGCGCGACGGGAAGCGGTGGCGCAGCGCGCACGCTCCCGTCGCGACGCCGGCGGCCGCGAACCACGCCAGGGCGTCCAGAACGGACGGTAGGACCATGACGACTTACGGTAACGGCTGTCGTCCGCGCGGGTCGCTATGTTGGCCATTTACGAAGGTCTCGGATGGGCCACGCCGCCTAGAGCGGCGGCGCCTCGCCGTCGTCCTCCTGGTAGGAGTACCGCTGCTCGCGCCACGGGTCCGCGACGTTGTGGTAGCCGCGCTCCTCCCAGAAGCCCCGGCGGTCCTTCACCAGGTACTCCACGCCGCGCACCCACTTCACGCTCTTCCACGCGTACAGGTGCGGGACGACGATCCGGATCGGGAAGCCGTGGTCGGGCGTGATCCGCTCCCCGTCTCGGTGCGTCGCGAACATCGTCCCGTCGGCGAGGAAGTCGGCCATCCGGATGTTGGCGCTGTAGCCGTACTCGGCCCACACCATCACGTGCGTGACCTCGGGGGCGGGCGGCGCCAGCTCCACGATCGCCGAGCCCGGCACGCCCTCCCACTCGTTGTCGGGGATCGTGAACTTGGTGACGCAGTGGAAGTCGGCGACGGCCTTCGTCCTGGGCAGCGCGTCGAACTCGTCCCACGTCCACCGGTGCTGCCCGCCCGTCGCGGTCGCACCGAAGACGCGGAAGTCCCAGTCCTTGGGACGGAACTTCGGCACGGGTCCGTAGTGGAGGACAGGCCATCCCCGGGGGACGTACTGACCGGGCGGCAGGTCCCGCCGCTGCTGCGTGGGCTCTTCGGGATGGGACATGACGCCGCCATCCTGCCATCCGGCGTGAGCTGAGCCATATTCGGCCCCCTCGCCGCCGGTACCGTCCCGCGTCGGCTACTCTGATGCCCATGCGCAACGTGGTGTATTTCTTTTGGTTCGACCAGCCCGGACGGCTGGTCTGCCAGGCGCTGCGCTGACAGACCACGAAGAAAGCCCCGGGCCGGTCGGCCCGGGGCTTTCTTCGTTTCAGGGGACGGCCGCGGGACCGCCGGGCCCGCGGGATGAGGAGAGGGAGTACGGCATGGTCATCGTCATGGCCCCGGGGGCCACCGAAGCGGACGTCGACGGCGTCGTCTCACTGGTCGAGACGGCGGGGGGCGACGCGTTCGTCAGCCGCGGCGTGGAGCGGACGATCGTCGGGCTGGTCGGCGACGTGGAGCAGTTCGGCTCGCTGAACCTGCGCGGGATGCGCGGCGTCAGCGACGTCATCCGCATCTCGGCGCCGTACAAGCTGGTGAGCCGGGAGAACCACGCCGAGCGGTCGGTCGTCCGGGTCGGCGGTGTTCCCGTCGGCCCCGGCACGATGACGCTCATCGCCGGGCCGTGCGCGGTCGAGACCCCCGAGCAGACCCTGCAGGCGGCGCAGATGGCCCAGGCCGCGGGCGCGACGCTGCTGCGCGGCGGCGCGTTCAAGCCGCGCACGTCCCCGTACGCGTTCCAGGGGCTCGGCGAGGCCGGCCTGCGGATCCTCGCGGACGTCCGCGAGGAGACCGGGATGCCGGTCGTCACCGAGGTCGTGGACGCCGGGGACGTCGAGCTCGTCGCGGGATACGCCGACATGCTGCAGATCGGCACCCGCAACGCGCAGAACTTCGCGCTGCTGCAGGCCGCCGGCGAGGCCGGCAAGCCGGTGATGCTCAAGCGCGGCATGAACGGCACGATCGAGGAGTGGCTGATGGCCGCCGAGTACGTCGCGCAGCGCGGCAACCTCGACATCGTGCTGTGCGAGCGCGGCATCCGCACCTTCGAGAAGGCGACCCGCAACACCCTCGACATCTCCGCGGTCCCGGTGGCGCAGCGCCTCTCCCACCTGCCGGTGATCGTGGACCCGTCGCACTCGGGCGGCAGCCGCGACCTCGTCCTGCCGCTCACCCGCGCCGCGATCGCGATCGGCGCCGACGGCGTCATCATCGACGTCCACCCGCACCCGGAGACCGCGCTGTGCGACGGCCCGCAGGCGCTCGTGGACGGCGACCTGCGGGAACTCGCGAAGGTGGTGCGGGACCTGCCCCCGCTGGTCGGCCGGACCCTCACCCAGGACCCGGACGTCGACGCCGTCCCGGCATGACGGAAACCCGGCGTGACGGCTGATATTGTCGGAAACATGGCGTACTGGACCCCGAACTGCGGGCCGCCCCGCTCCTGACGGGGCGCGGCGAACCACCGGTAGTTCCGACCTCGAGTCCTGACGGGCCCGGCGCGACGGCGTCCCGGCCCGGCCGGTCCTGTGCCCCGAATCCGGAATCCCTCTCCCGATTCGAGCTCAGGAGCAGTACTCCATGTCTCTGCGCACGCCTTCGTTCGGCCGTTCCGCGCGCACATCCCCGTCCACGTCCCCGTCCACGTCCCCGTCCGGGCACGCCCCCGCCTCCGGTCCGTCCGGGCGGGGGCTGCCGGGCGGAGGCACCCTCCCCATCCTCGCGGCGGCGTCCCTGTGGGGGACGACCGGCACCGCCCGCACGTTCGCCGACGGCGCGTCCAGCCTGTCGGTCGCCGCGATGCGCATCGTCCTCGGCGGGCTGGTCCTGCTGGCCTCCGCCGCCCTGCTCCGGGACGGGACGGTCCGGGGCGCGGGCCTGCGGCGGCTCGCCGCCGACCGCGGCGCCCGTCCCCTCGTCCTGCTCGGCGCGCTCGCCATCGCCGTCTACCAGACCGCGTTCTTCGTGGCCGCGGCCCGCACCGGCGTCGCGATCGCGACCGTCGTCACCATCGGTTCCGCGCCCGCGTTCGCCGGGCTCATCGGCGTCGCCGTCCGCCGCACCGTGCCGGGCCTCCGCTGGACGTTCGCGACGGCAGCCGCCGTCACCGGGTGCGCCCTGCTCGCCGGCGGCGGCGCGGACGCCGGCGCCGACCCCGCGGGCATCGGGCTCGCCGCCCTCTCCGGCCTCGCCTACGCGGCGTACACGACGGTCACGGCCGCCCTCCTCGCGCGGGGCGGCGAGGAGCGCGCGGTCGTCGGGACCCTGTTCGGCGTCGCGGCCGTCCCGCTCCTGCCCCTCCTGCCGTTCGCCGGCCCGGCGTGGATGCTGACCGGTTCGGGCGCCCTCATCGCGCTCTACCTCGGCGTGGTCGCGACCGGCGGCGCCTACCTGCTGTTCGCCCGCGGCCTGCGCACCACCCCCGCCACCGCCGCGACGACGCTGACGCTCGCCGAACCCGCGGTCGCCGCCGTCCTCGGCGTCGCCCTGCTCGGCGAGCACCTCGGCGGCCCCGCGCTCGCGGGCCTCGCCCTCATCGCGGCCGCCCTGCCGCTGATCGCCCTGCCCGCCCGGAAGTAACAATTGGTCTGAACCACTCGCGGAGGCCGGGTCCGGGAGGGATGATGGCCGGCATGACGACGGGCGAGGGGGACGCCGGGGGACGGCTGTTCCCGGAGGACCTGGACGGCGTCGACCCCGTGGCCGCGGTGCTGCGCGCGGACGCGCGCCGCGCCATGACGGCGTACCCGGAGCCGGTGGCCGTCGGCGCGCTGTTCGCGGCGGCCGAGCGGGTCGGGGGCGGGTGGCGGCTGGTGTGCCCGTGCGACCCGCTGCCGCAGGGCGCGCGCGAGCTGCTGGCCGTCCACCTGGAGGACCGGGCCGCCGCGGCGGACGGCACCACCGGACGGGAGCTGCGGGCGGCGGCGCGGACGCTGCAGGCCGACCCGTCCGACGAGGTGAGCACGGCGGGGCTGCGGTTCCGGATCGTGCGGATCGAGCAGCTGGTCCGCACCGGACCGGACGGGCCCGAACCGCCGCGCCCCACCGACCTGGACCCGTCCGGGCGGGCGCCGCGCGGCGAGCCCGACCTGCTGCCCGGGGACGAGTCCGGCGCCGACCTCACCTCGGCGGAGCTGCTGTGCCAGGTGCTGGACGCGGCGGCCGCCACCGGGAACGAGCCGGACGGGACGTTCCTGACGCCGGTGCCGCTCGCGCCGGTCTTCACGGTCGCCGAGCGGGGCGGCGGGCGGTGGCGCCCGGTCGGCAGGCTGCACGACGGCCCGCAGCAGGCCCGGGACTCGCTCGTCACCTACTTCCGGCACGTCGTCCCGGTGATCGAGCTGCCCGGGGAGCCCGCGGCGGCCGAGTTCGCGGCGGCGGCCGAGCTCATGGAGGACGGCACGGGCCGCAACGGCATCACGGTCGCCGGGCGCCGGTTCCGGGTGGTGCGGATCGAACGGATCACGCTGCTGGGCCCGGACGGGCCCGAGCCGCCCCGCCCGGGCGACCCGCGCTGACGCCCGTCCCGTCCCCGGACGTCCCGCGGTCGGCGCCGGGCCGGGCGTCAGGAGGCGGCGGCGTCGCCGTAGACCGGGCGGTGCTCCTGGACGGACTCGACGAGCCGGTCGGCGAGCTCACCGACGTCGAGGCGCTTCTCGATCTGGCGCAGGTCGTCGATCTTCGCGCGGGTCTCGGCGCGGCGCGGCGCGAGCATCGTGCAGCAGTCCTCGTCCGGCAGCTCGGAGATCGACAGGGTGCGGATCCGCCGCGCCTGGTCCATGATCTCGGTCTTGTCCATGCCGACGAGGGGGCGCAGGATCGGCAGCTCGACCGCGTCGTCCAGCGCGGTGATGTTGGCGAGCGTCTGGCTGGACACCTGGCCGAGCGCGTCCCCGGTGATCAGCGCGGCGCCGCGCAGCCGGCGGGCGAGGAGCTGGCCGGTGCGCAGCATCAGCCGGCGCTGCGCGACCACCGCGAGCCGGTCCGCGCCGGAGGACTTGATCTGCTGCTGCGCCTTCCCGAACGGGACGACGAACAGCCGCGACCCGCCCTGGAACTTGTCCAGCTCGCGGACCAGCGCGTACGCCTTGTAGATCGACTCGGGGCCGGTGAACGGCATCCCGGAGAAGTGCAGGTAGTCGACGCGCAGGCCGCGGCGCATCATCCGGTAGGCGGCGACGGGCGAGTCGATGCCGCCCGACATCAGCACGAGCGCGCGCCCGCTCATCCCGACCGGGAGGCCGCCCTGGCCGGGGAGCCCGCCGGAGAACACGAACACCTCGTCGCGGTCGACCTCGATCGACAGGGTGTGCTCGGGGTTCTTGAGCCGGACCGGCTGCCCGTACTTCGCGGCGACGAGCGCGCCGATGTGCCGGTCGAGCTCGGTGGAGGTCATCGGGAACCGCTTGTCGCGGCGCCGCGAGCGGACGGCGAACGAGCCGGCCCGCCCGTCCATCAGCTCGAGGGCGGCGCGCTCGACGCTGGCGAGGTCCTTGCCGACCCGCCACGCGCGGTGCGCCCACACGATGCCCATGACGTCGCCGATCCGCTGCGCGATCCGGTCGACCGTGGGGACGTCCGCGTCGTGCATGCGCACGATGAACACCCCGTGCCGCCGGATGACGTCGACGCGGGCGATCGGGCGGACGGCGGTGCGGACGTTGTCGGCCAGCCGGCGCTCGAACTGCTCGCGGTTCTTGCCCTTGAGGACGACCTCGCCCAGTTTGAGCAGCACGCACGGCTCGCCGTCGACCGGCGACTGCTCCCGGACGACGGCGGGCGCGGCGTCGAGCGTGGTCATGCGGATCCTCCTGGCGGGCGTCGATCGGGGGTGGGGCCTCTAGTGTGGCCCAGAAGCCGCAACGCCGCGACCGGGTATGCGTGTTCCCGCCGGGGAGGACGCCGGTCAGCCGAAGAAGACCTCGGCTTCCTCGTAGCGCTCCACCGGGACGGTCTTCAGCTCCTTGGTCGCCTCGTCGAGGCCGACCCGGACGATGTCGGTGCCCTGCAGCGCGACCATCTTGCCGTAGTCGCCGTCGCGGACGGCGTCGATCGCCTGCAGGCCGAGGCGGGTGGCGAGGACCCGGTCGAACGCGCTCGGGGTGCCGCCGCGCTGGATGTGCCCGAGCACGGTGGCGCGGGCCTCCTTGCCGGTGCGCTTCTCGATCTCGTCGGCGAGCCGCTGCCCGATGCCGCCGAGCCGGACGTGCCCGAACGCGTCCCGCTCGCCCGTCTGCAGCTGCATCTGCCCGTCGACCGGGTGGGCGCCCTCCGAGACCACGATGATCGGGGCGTACCGGGTCTTGAACCGGCTCTCCACGTACTCGACGACCTTGTCGATGTCGAACGGCCGCTCCGGGATCAGGATGACGTTGGCGCCGGCGGCCATGCCGACGTGCAGCGCGATCCAGCCCGCGTGCCGGCCCATGACCTCGCAGATCAGCGCGCGGTGGTGGCTCTCGGCGGTGGTGTGCAGCCGGTCGACGGCCTCCACCCCGATGTTCACCGCGGTGTCGAACCCGAAGGTGTAGTCGGTGGCGTTCAGGTCGTTGTCGATCGTCTTGGGGACGCCGACGACGTGCACGCCGCGCGAGTGCAGCTCGCGCGCGACGCCGAGGGTGTCCTCGCCGCCGATGGCGATCAGGGCGTCCACGCCGAGCCCGGCCAGGTTGTCCTTGATCCGCTCGACGCCGCCCTCGACCTTGATCGGGTTGGTCCGGGACGACCCGAGGATCGTGCCGCCGCGCGGCAGGATGCCCCGCACGGCCTGGACGTCGAGGGCCACGGTGTCGCCTTCGAGGGGCCCGCGCCACCCGGCCCGGAAGCCCACGAACTCGTACCCGAAGACCTGCACGCCCTTGCGCACTACCGCGCGGATCACCGCGTTCAGGCCGGGGCAGTCCCCGCCGCCGGTCAGCACTCCGACCCGCATGCCGTCTCCTTGTCCCGCCACCGGTCTCCTCCCTCGATTCACGTGCTCAGACTATCCGTGGGCGCGCGGCCACGGGGCGTGTTCGCCGCCCGTTCCGGCCGCCCGTCCATTGGTCTAGACCATAGTCGTTCGGGCGGGCTTCGGCACGTCCGCCGCGAAGCCCGTCAGCGGCGGCGGGCCGCCGTCCACGCCCGGCCGAGGACCGCCACCGCGAGCCCGCCGGGCATCCGCCGGATCCCGGCGGCCCGGCGCCGCGGCGCGCCCTCGCGGCCATACGACCACCGCGCCTCCGCGAGGGCCAGTTCCCGCGCCGCGCCGGGCGCCAACTCGTCGCGGCGGGCGCGGGCGAAGTCGCGCCCGTCCCGGGCGGATCCGCGCGTCGGCCGGTCCGCCGCCCAGGCCGCGAACGCCTCGCCCCAGGACGTCCCGTACGACGCGGCCAGCGCGGGCCACGCGTGCGCGACCTCCCCCGCCCGCTTGCGCAGGATGCCGCGCGCGGCGGCCCGGACGGCGCCCGCGTCGAACCCCGGCGGTACCGGGCCGCCCGCGGTCATCGCCCGCACCAGCGCCTCCTGCGCCGCCGCCAGGTCCGCGTCCAGGGGCTCCCCGGTCATGTGATGCGGGGGTGGCCGGACGCGTCGGCGATCGCGTCGAGTTCGTCCCGCAGTTCGGCGGCGGGCGGGTAGCGGCCGTCGCGTTCGAGGAGGACCCCGGGCGGGCGGTGCCGGGCGCACAGCTCCGCGAGCAGGTCGAGGACCTCGCGCGGGACGGGCGCGGCGTGGGTGTCGTGGTACCGCCCGCCCGCCTGGTCGCCGCCCGCGACGTGGCAGTACGCGACGCGTTCGAGGGGCAGGCGGTCGAGGAGGTGCAGCGGGTCCGCGCCCCGGTTGCGGGCGTTGGCGTACACGTTGGCGACGTCGAGCAGCAGCAGGACGCCCGTGCGCTCGACCAGTTCGGTGAGGAAGCCGGCCTCGTCGTACTCGGCGTCCGGCCAGTCGAACAGCGCGGCGATGGGCTCGACGGCCAGCGGCACCGGCAGCCCGTCGAGCGTGCGGCGGACGTTGGCGGTGAGGACGTTCAGCGCGGCCCGGGTGCGCGGCACCGGCAGCAGGTGCCCGGCCTCGATCCCGCCCGCGCGGACGAACGCGACGTGCTCGCCGACCAGCGGCGCCCCGAGCGCCTCGGCGCACGCGGCCAGGTGCGCGACCCGTTCGTCCGCGACCGGCTCGGCGCCGCCGAGCGACAACTTCACCCCGTGCGGGACGACCGCCGCGCCGCGGTCGCGCAGGGCGAGCAGGTCGGAGGCGGGACGGTCCGGGCGCACCGATTCGGCGATCACCTCGGTGAACCGCAGCCCCGGCAGCGCCGAGACGAACCCGGTGATCGGCGGCCGCCACCCGATGCCCACCCCGAGCCCGGCGGGGACCGCGTCCGTTCCCGCGCGGCCGGACGGTCCGCCCGCCCCGGCGGCCACGGCGGTCCGCGGAGCGCCGTCCCCGCCGCGGGCGGCGCGCCTCACTCGCCTCGGCCGCGGGATCACCCGCAGCCTCCGCATCCGCCGCAGCCTCCGCATCCGCCGCCGTTGGTGCCGCCGTTCCCTTCGAAGACGTCCACGATCTCCGTCTCCGCCGCGAACTCCGGATCCGCGCCGGCCAGGGCCTGCGCGCCGAACAGCGCCACCCCCATGGCCACCCCCGCGGCACCGTAGGTCGTCCAGGACGGCGAGTTCGCGGGGTCCAGATGGCTGTGCCGCTCCCTGCAGGCCCGCCAGGCACGAACCCCTTCGCCGGTCCGGGACACGGGGTCGGCCAGCAGGATCAGAGCCGTGACGGCGAGTGCCGCCTCGACCAGTGCCGCGGCGATCCAGGGTGCCGTCACGCCCGCGCGCAGGCCGCCGGCGATGATGACGAACGAGCCCACGACCGTCCCGATGACCGGGATGAGCGCGGCGGCCCGGCGGTCGGCGCGCTGGTCCGGCGACAGCAGCAGACCGTCGCGTTCCATGCCGTCCCGCAGCCGGCGCAGGGCGTCCTCGACCACCGTCCGGTCCTTCAGGGTCGACAGATCCCACTCCGGCCCGATGGCCTCGTAGAGGGCGTCGTCCAGCGGCTCGCCCCGCCCCCGCCCGCCCTCGGTGACGCCGACCCTGCGGGGCCCGCGCGCCTCGATGGCCCGCTCCGTGCGCAGCACCGCCACGCCGGTGAGGACCGCGCGGCTCTCCCCGCCGCTCAGCAGAGCGGCCTCGTAGCGGCGCGGCTCGCGCCCCAGCGGGGGCACCCGCGAGTACCGGCGCCGGAGCGCCAGGGCACCGGCCAGGATCAGCACGGACACGGGGACGATGACCGTCCAGGCGACCTCAAGGGAGAAGAGGCCGAACGCGGGGGCGTGCTCGGGAGGATCCGCCATAGCCGCCTCCCCGGCGCGCCGATGTCCGATATGTCGAGTTGTTGGCTTCGACGCCCGGAAGAGGCGGGGTGTTCCCTGTCTTGTCCCGCCGCCCGCGGCCGGATCCGGCCGCGGGCGGCCGTTCCGGTCAGCCCTTGCCGAGGTCGTCGTCGAGGCCCTGCTCGATCGCGTAGCGGACGAGTTCGACGCGGTTGTGCAGCTGGAGCTTGCCGAGGGTGTTCTGCACGTGGTTCTGCACGGTGCGGTGGGACAGGACGAGGCGCTGCGCGATCTGCTTGTAGGTGAGGCCCTTCGCGACCAGGCGCAGCACCTCGGTCTCGCGTTCGGTGAGCCGGGGCGCGCCGTCGCCCGCGTCGCGGGCGGGGGCGGCGGCGAGGCGGCGGAACTCGCCGAGGACGAGCCCGGCGAGGCCCGGGGTGAAGACGGCGTCGCCGGCGGCGGTGCGCCGGACGGCGTCCAGGAACTCCTCCCGGGCCGCCGACTTCAGCAGGTAGCCGGTGGCGCCCGCCTTGACGGCCTCCAGCACGTCCTCCTGCTCGCCGCTGGCCGACAGCACCAGCACCCGGACGGGCGGGTCGGCGGCGGCGAGGTGCCGCGTCACCTCGACCCCGGAGATGTCGGGGAGCTGCAGGTCGACGACGGCGACCTGGGGACGCGCGGCGGGGGCGGCGCGGACCGCGGCGCGGCCCTCGCCCGCGGTCGCGACCACCTCGTGCCCGGCCTCGGCCAGGTCGCGGGCGACCGCGTCCCGCCACATCGGGTGGTCGTCCACCACCATGACCCTGAGGGGTGCCTCGCTCACGGCCTCACCTTCTCACGCCTTCACTTTCCACGCGGAACGGTCATCTCGATCTCGGTGCCCTCACCGGGCGCGGACGTGATCAGGGTCGTGCCGCCGAGGTCGCGGACGCGCCCGCGGATCGACTGGGCGACGCCGAGCCGTCCGTCCGCCGCCGCCTGCTCGAGGCGCCCGGCCGGCATGCCCGGCCCGTCGTCGCGGACGCTGACGATCACCTCGTCGCCGCCGTCCTCGAGCAGCACCCAGGCCCGCGCGGCGTCACCGCAGTGCACGGCGACGTTGTCGAGCGCCGCGGCGACGGCCGCGTCCAGTTCCCGGGCGGCGTGCTCGGGCAGCGGGACGGGCGTCGCGGGCGTGGAGACGGTGACGGTGCCGGACGCTCGGGCCGTCAGCAGCGGCCGCAGGTCCCGGTCGTCCCCGGCGGCGGGTCCCGGACGGCCCGGGGCGGCCCCCGCGGCGGGACGTCCGGAACCGGCCGCGGCGCGCGGCGGGGTGCGGGGAGCGCTGCCGACCAGGGCGCGCAGCGCGGTCTCCTGCTCCCCCGCCAGCCGGGCCAGCTCGGCCGCCTCGCCGTCGAGCCCGGCGCCGCGCCGCCGCACCATCGCCAGGACCTGCAGCACCGAGTCGTGGATGTCGCGGGCGAGCCGCTCGCGCTCGCGTCCGGCCGACTCCAGTTCGACGGCGCGGGCGAGCCGCGCCTCGGCCTCGCGCGCCAGCCGGACGACGTGCCCGACGACCAGTCCGGCGAGGACCAGCAGCACGATCCCGTTGAGGGCGCGGGTGTCGATCTCGCCGGTCGTCCCGGCGAACACGTGGACCAGCAGGTTCGCCAGCGCGAGCACCCCGGCGGCGGCGATGCCGAGGCGGCGGCCCCCCACCACGGCCCACGACAGGACGGCCGCCGCGACCCACGACACCGGCAGCGTCGGCCGTCCGGAGACGATCCCCGCGACGCTCTCCACCCACGCCGTCGCGAGCACGCAGCCGGCCGAGATCGCCATGTCGGCGGCGAGGAGGGCGGGGCCGCGGCGGCGCGGGTCGCGGAACAGCAGCCACGCGGCGACCGTCCAGCCGGACATGACCCCGAGGACGGCCCAGGCGCCGGCCGGATGCGCGTAGCCGCCCGAGTTCTTGACGATCAGCACCGCGGCGTAACCGAGCGCGGCGGTCCGGTACACCGCGACCGCCCGCCACAGCGCGGCCTCCAGCCCCAGGCCGCCGCCGCGGTCCGGTTCACCCGCCGTCGGTCCGCCCTCCGTCGTCGCGCCCGGTACGGGCTGCGGCCCCGCCGTCGTTCTCGCCGGCGTCGTTCTCGTCCTCGTCGTTCTCGTCGTCGTCGTTCTCGTCGTCGTCATCGTCGTCGCGCACCGGGCGGACCGGCTTGCCCGCCATCTCGGCCTTGACCTCGGCGGCGTACCGGTCGACGTACTCCTGGCCGGACAGCTCCCGGATCGCCGCCATGATCTCGTCGGTGATCGCGCGCAGCACCTCCCGGTCGTCCTCGCGGCCGTAGTAGCGGGAGAAGTCGAGCGGCTCGCCGAACCGGACGCCCGGCCGGACGCCGAGCCGGGGCAGCGGCTTGCCGGGCGGCATCAGCTCGAACGTGTTGATCATCGCCATCGGGATCACCGGGACGCGCGACTTCAGCGCGAGCCGCGCCACGCCCGTCTTGCCCCGGTACAGACGGTTGTCGGGGGCGCGGGTGCCCTCCGGGTAGATCCCGAGCAGCTTGCCCTCCCCCAGGATCCGCAGGCCCGTCTGCAGGGCGGCCTCGGCGGCCGAGCCGCCGGTCCGGTCGACCGGCACCACCCCCACGCCGGTGAAGAACCCCTTGCTGATCAGGCCCTTGATCCCCTTGCCGGTGAAGTACTCGCCCTTGCCGATGAACAGGATCGGACGCATCAGCGGCAGCGGCCCGAAGAAATGATCGGCGAACGACAGGTGGTTGCTGACCATGAGCGCCGGCCCGCGCTTCGGCACGTTGCGCATCCCCCGGTTCCGCGGCCGCCACAGGAGGTACATGATGGGCGTGAGGACGATCCTCAGCAGGATCCAGAACCAGAGCATGCCGACACCCTTTCCTAACCGCGCGTGCATGCGGTGTGCGAGACGAGGTCCCCGGCCCGGGGGGAAGATGATGGGCTATCTTCGCATCTCGCCCCGCGGCCGCCCACCCGGCCGTCCCGCCGGGCCCGCCGGACGGGGCGCGGCGCGGCGCCGGATGGCCGTAGTCTCTCTACGTAATCTCAATTCGGGTGCGCCCCGGGGCTTGTCCCGGGCGGTGCAGCGAATACCGTGGGACACACGTTTCTACGTGTCCGGGGGCGCCGCCGTGTGCGGAGCGCCGCCGGACGCGCCTGTCGATGGGGGAGCGGAGGCCGACATGCCGGTGCTGCCGGTCACGCCGGAGTCGAAGGAGCCGGCCCCGTGAATCGCCGTGGCAATGGACTGTCCGCCGACACCTACGCCCCGCTGGTCGATCTCGCCCCGCATCTCGCCGACGCGATGCTGACGGCGCTCCGGGACGCGGGCGTGGCGGCCTACGCCGTCCCGCCGGCCGCCGGGACCGGCGCGGACGACCCGGGGCTCACCCCGTCCGGTCCGCCCGACGGGGCGCCGCGCGCCGCGGACGGGTCCGGACGCGCCGCCGAGGACGTCCTCGACCGGCTGTACGTGGACGTCGAGATGAAGCCGGCCGCCGAGGGGATCCTGCGGGCCCACCTGGCGCGGCTGCGCGACGCGGGCGTCCGCGGTTCCGACCCGGACTCCGACCGCACCGACGCCGCGCTCACCGACCCGGGACGGCCCGACGGCGAGCGCGCGGACGGCAAGCGCTCCGACCCCGACCGCGCGGACGGCGACCGGCCGCGCGCCGACCGTCCCGAGCCCGCCGGCGCGGGCGGCCCGGACGGGCCCGGCGCGGCCGACGCGTCCCCCGCCGGCACCGCCGAACGCGACGAGGACGCCATCTGGGCCGAGATCGTCGCGGGGTTCGACGCCGTACCCGAGGGCGACGAGGTGCCCTGGCCCGACCAGGAGAACATCGACGAGCCGCCCGAACCGCCCGCGGAGGGCGACGACCGCACCGGCCGGCTGCCCCGCGCCCGGGTGATCAAGCCGGCCGCGGAGCCGGAGTTCCCGGCGGAGGACGAGGAGGGCCACTACGTCCCGCCGCCTCCCCCGCCGCTGCCCGCCGCGGACCCGCTCACCAAGGGCGCCTGGGTCGCGCTGGTCGGCGGGCCGGTCTACCTGCTGATCACCGTCATCCTCGACTGGGAGGTGCCCGGCTGGGCCGCGTTCCTCGCCGTCGCCGCGTTCATCGGCGGTTTCGTCACGCTCGTCCTGCGGATGGGCGACGAACCCCGCGACGGGGACGACGGCGCGGTCGTCTAGCCGCGCTCTCCGCGTTCCGGTGCCTCGGCCAGGACGATCACGCGGTTCGGGCACGCCTCGGCGGCGCGGCGGGCGGACGGCAGCAGGCCGGGCGGCGGCTCGGCGTCCAGCAGCACGACCAGGCCCTCGTCCTCGTCCTGGTCGAACAGCTCGGGCGCGTTGAAGGCGCACTGGCCCGCGCCGCGGCAGGCGTCCCGGTCCACGCTCAGCCGGCTCACCACGTCACCGGGAGCTCGCGGACCCCGTACACGACGGAGTCGCGGAACCGGACCTCCCCGGGCGCGCAGGCCAGGGCCAGGCCGGGGAGCCGGTCGAGCATCCGGGCGAAGGCGATCTCCATCTCCAGCCGCGCGAGCGTCTGGCCGATGCACTGGTGCGCGCCGAACCCGAAGGCGACGTGGTGGCCCGGCGGGCGGGCCGGGTCGAAGACGCCGGGGTCGGCGAAGGCGCCGGGGTCGCGGTCGGCGGCGGCCAACGCGACGATGACGCCCTCGCCCGCCCCGATCGTCACGCCGCCCACCTCGACGGGCTCGAGGGTCACGCGCTGGGTGCCGCGATGCACGATCGTCAGGTACCGCAGCAGTTCCTCCATGGCGGGACGGATCAGCGCGGGGTCCGCGCGCAGCCGGTCGAGCTCGTCCGGGTGCCGCAGCAGCGTGAACGTACCGAGCGCGATCATGTTCGCGGTCGTCTCGTGCCCGGCGAGCAGCAGCAGCCGCGCCATCGCGACGGCCTCCGCGTGCTCCAGGTCCCCGGCGCGGACCCGGCGCGCGACCCGTCCGAGCAGGTCGTCGGTCGGTTCGCGCTCTTTCTCGGCGACGAGCCCGTCCAGGTACGCGGCGAGTTCGCCGAACGCCGCCCCCGCCTCCTCCTGCGTGATGTCCGTCCGCAGGGACTCGGCGCTGCGGTCCTGGAAGAAGTCGTGGTCGCGGTAGGGCACGCCCAGCAGCCTGCAGATCACCAGGGACGGCAGCGGCAGCGCGAACTCCGACACCAGATCGGCCGGCGGGCCCTGCCCGACCATGGCGTCCAGCAGCGCGTCGACGGTCTCGGTGATGCCCGGCCGCATCAGGTTGACACGCCGGACCGTGAACTCCGCGGTCAGCGTGCGGCGCAGCCGCGCGTGCTCCGGGTCGTCCATCCGCAGGAACGACAGCGCGCCCGGGACGGGCGGCAGCGGCAGCACGTGCGGGAAGTTCGGGAGTTGGTCGTCGGCGCTGAGCCTGGGGTCGGCGAGGACGGCCCGGACGTCGGCGAGCCGCGACACCATCCAGGGCTCGGACCCGTCGGGCATCCGCACCCGTACCGGCGGCCCGTCGAGCAGCGCGGCGTACTCCGCGGGCGGATCGAGGGGGTCGTCCCGGTGGACGGGGAAGGGCACGGCGGATCGTTCCATGGAGATCCTCCGAAATCTATCGGGTGGACATTCACCGTAATATTTCGATGAATTGCGTCAACCCCCATTTCGGCCACTCTTTATCTGCACATGCGAACATCCCTCAGGAAACCACGACTTTCCCGCCAGAATGATCACCACATCGCGAGAGCGTCGGCACCGACGACCCCAAAGGCAAGCCCACCACCTGCGGCGACATATTTCGGGCATGCGACAATCAACATATCCGTTGCATTTTTCCCAGGTGCGACGACTGTGACTCAGAGGTAAGTCAAGACCGCAGCCGGAGATCGGCCACCACCGGACGGTGATCGGTGGCGGCGATGTAGTCGGCGGCGGGCGCGACGTCGGCACCGGGAACGCCGCAGCCCTCGACGTCCACGTCCGGATCGGCGAAGATCCCGTCGATGCGCCGCCGCGGGGCGCGGGCGGAGAACGTCGCCGACTCCCCCGCCGGGGCGACCGCGTGACCGTCCCGGAGCCGGTCCGCGAGCAGCGACCAGGCGGGCCCGCCGGGCTCCTCGTTGACGTCCCCGGCCAGCACCACCGGAGCCCCGTAGCGCTCCCGAGCCCGGTCCAGATGCTCCAGGATCTCCAGGACGTGCCGGCGGCGCGGCTCCGCCGCGAGGTCGAGATGCGTGGACGCCGCGACGAACCGGACCCCGCCGGTCTCCAGCACCGCGACGGCCAGCGCCCGGCGGTGCAGGTCCGGTTCCGGCCCGAGCAGGTGGAACTCGCGGGCGACGCGGCGGACGCGCGGGGCCGCGAGCACCGCGAGCCCGCACGCCCGGCGGCCCGCCGCGACGACCGTCCCGCAGTCCCGGGCCAGCCGGCGCCGCTTGCCGCGCCAGCCCCAGAACCGCGGGACCTCCTGCAGGCACAGCACGTCCGGCCGGACCGCGCGGACGACCCGCGCCACCGCCGCCGGGTCGTCGCGCAGCGACCGGACGTTGTAGCTCATCACCCGCAGCGCCGTCACGGGGTCACGTCACGGGGTCACGGGGCGGGGTCACGGGGCGGGGTCACGGGGCGGGGGCCGGGACCCGGGCGAGGTCGGCGGCGCCGACGATCCCGGCGGCCGAGCCCAGCTCGGCGATGCGGATGTCGGGCAGCGGGCGGTGCCCGCGTCCGGTCAGCGCCTCCCCGAACGACGTGCGGATCGGGTCGAGCAGCAGGTCGCCGGCGTCCGACAGGCCCCCGCCGATGATGAACGCGCCCGGATCGAGGATCGCGCTCAGATCCGCCAGCCCCTGCCCGGCCCACTGCGCGACCGTCCGGAAGCACTCCAGCGCCGCCTGGTCGCCCTCCCGCGCCGCCTGCGTCACCTCGGGCCCGCGGATGCCCTCGGGCGTGCCGCCCGCCAGCTCCAGCAGGCGCCCCGCCATCGCGGGCGCCACCCGGGCCAGGTCGCGGGCCTCGTGCACGAGCGCGTTGCCACTGGCGTACTGCTCCCAGCAGCCGCGGTTGCCGCAGCCGCAGCGCCGCCCGTTCGGCACCACCCGGAAGTGGCCGACCTCGGCGCCGATGCCGAACCGGCCCCGGTACAGCTCGCCGTTCAGCACGACGCCGCCGCCGATGCCGGTGCCGAGCGTGATGAGGACGAGGTGGTCCTCGGCGCGTCCGGCGCCGAACCTGGCCTCGCCCCAGGCGGTGGCGTTGCCGTCGTTCTCCACCACGACCGGGAGCCCGACCAGGCTCTCCACCTTCTGCTTGATCGGTTCGTCCCGCCAGGCGAGGTTGGGCGCGAACAGCACGGTCGAGCGCGTCTCGTCGACGAACCCCGCGGTGCCGAGCCCGACCGCCGTGACGTCCTCGTACTTGCCCTTCAGCAGCTCGACGACCTCGGCGATGACCTCGGCGGTCTCCTTGGGATTGGTCGAGGGCGTCGGCCGCCGGACCTTCTCGAGGATCGTTCCACGATCGTCGACGACCCCCGCGGCCACCTTCGTGCCGCCCACATCAACGCCGATGGTCAGGGCCATGTACGCATCCTCCTCTTCACGCGCCCCCGAGCCGGGGCGCGTCCCGCCTTGCACGTCAGTCGCCGGACCCGCCGGAGTCGCCGGTCGCGGCCGACCACGGGTCGCCCGCCGGGCGGCCGCGCCGCTCCCCCGACCGCTCAGAGGTACCCGCCGCACGGCTCGCCGACTCCTGGCCTGACCGCTTCTGGTACGTACCGCCGTCTCGCGTACCGCCCGCTCGCTCGCGGCCGTCCCGCGCACGCTCGTCCCGCGCACGCTCGTCCCGGACGCGCTCGTCCCGGACGCGCTCGTCCCGGACGCGGTCGGCGGCGGCGATCACGTCGAGGCCGGCGGCCAGCAGCGACTCGCCCGCCTCCCGCAGGTGCCGGGCGACGTCGCCGCCCGCCGCGCGCCGGATCGCGATCGCCCGGCAGACCGGGCAGTCGCGGCATTCCGGGGCGCCGGTGGCGATGCGCGGCTCCCCCGCCTCCCGGCCGGCGCGGGTGCCGCGCTCGTCGCGGGGCCGCTCGGCGGTCGCCGCCGCCCACGCGTCGCCGCCCGGATCGCCCGATCCGGGCGCCTCGGTCCGGTCGGGACGGTCGCGCTCGCCCGGTGGGCGGGGACCGCCGAGGATTCCGGTGCGGGCCGCGCGCCGCAGCAGCGCGTCGAAGACCTTGCCCGCCTCGTCCAGGATGTCGCCCGGCTGATCGCTCATGACCCCATCATCCATCCGTCGTCGTCGGGGGTGAACACCCCGGATCAGCGCTCCACGCGGGTCTTGAGGCCCTTCAGCGCGGTGTCGACGATGCGCTTCTCGGCCTTGCGCTTCACCATCCCGGGCACCCGCACCCGCACGTCCAGGGTCAGGTCGTAGGTCACCCGCGTGGCGCCCGCGTCGTCCGCCAGGGTGTAGGCGCCTTCGAGACCGGTCACGACCGACCCCTTCTCGTCGAGCCGCCAGGACACCCGGTCGTCGCCCTCCCAGGTGTAGCGGAGGCCGACGGTGTCGCTGAAGGGCCCGCCGTCGAACGTCAGCCGGGCCCGCTCCGCGCGGCCGTCCGCGGCCGCCTCGAGCACCGTGAACTCGCGGATGCCGCTCGCCCAGTCCGGATACGCCTCGAGGTCGGCGATGATCGCCATGATCTCGGGCCTGCCGGCCTCGACGACGATGGAAGAACTCGTGCGGTCCGCCATCTGCGTTTCCCTTCCGGCGCTGCGCGGTCATCGGTGGACGGTGCGTGGACGGTGCGTGAACCTTGCGTGGACGCCCCCGCCAGTATCCTTCACACGTCCAGTACGTAGGGCACGCCGCGCGCACGGAAATGCCCCACGTTCACGCATTCGGTCCGCCCGATACGGATGCGGGACGCGAGCGGCTGGTGCACGTGCCCGAACAGGACGTACCGCGGCTGCGTCCGGTGGACGGCCTCGAGGATCGCCTCGCTGCCCCGCTCGAACCTGCGCGCGACCGTGTCGTACAGCAGGTCGGGCACGGCCGGGGGGATGTGGCAGCACAGCACGTCGACCTCGCCGACGGCCGCGACCTTCGCCGCGAACGTCTCGTCGTCCAGCTCGTAGGGGGTGCGGTACTCGGTGCGCAGGCCGCCGCCGACGAACCCGAACCGCAGGCCGCCGATCTCGGTGGTCTCCCCGTCCAGGACGCGGTGCCCATCGCGCAGGTGCGGCGCCCACATGCGCGGGACGTCCACGTTCCCGTACGTCAGGTAGGCGGGGGACGGCATCGCCGCGAACAGCTCCGCGTACTGGCGGTCGACGGCCTTCTCGATGTGCGGCCACGCGTCCCCGTCCAGGGACGCCCACAGCTCGCGGGAGAACGCCCGCGCCTCGTCGAACCGCTTCAGCGTCCGCAGTTCGATGAACCGGTCGGCGTTGTCGCGGCCGAACAGGTCGGCGAAGATCCCCTGCGCGTGGTCGTCGTAGTCGATGAACAGGATGAGGTCGCCCAGGCAGACGAGGGCGTCCGCGCCGTCCGCCGCGCTCCGGAGTGCCTCCGCGCGGCCATGGACGTCGCTCACCACGTGGATCCTCATGAACCGACTCTAATGGGACGGACCGGCACGCGACACACCCGGGTTGATCGGCGATTCACGCCGTTCCGGACGCCGGCCGGTCCGCGCGCGGGACGCTCTCGCCCGCTCCGGCGTCGGCCGCCGGCGGCTCGGCGTCAGCCGCCGGCGGCCGCGGAGACGAGCGAGCGCCACTCGGCGACCAGCGCGGGGTCGACCGGGGCGTCCCAGGAGCCGTCGGGACGGACGGCGGTGCCGACGTGGAACGACGTGACGCCCGCGGCCGCCAGCACCGCGACGTGCTTGCGGCGCAGCCCGCCGCCCGCCATGATCATCCCGGCCGCGCCGGGGCCCTCGGTGGCCCGCCGGACCAGGACGTCCACGCCCGCGTCGACGCCGCGCGCGGAACCGGCGGTCAGGACGGTGTCGAGCCCGCCGCCCTCGGCGGCGGCGGGAAGGCCGCGGACGGCCCGCCACGCCTGCGCGGGGTCGGCGGCGTGGTCGAGGGCGCGGTGGAACGTCCAGGGCAGCGGCGCGGCGACCGCGGCGAGCTTGCCGGTCGCGGCGGTGTCGACGTGGCCGAACGAGTCGAGGAAGCCGAGCACGAAGCCGTCCGCGCCCGCCTCGGCGAGCCCGGCGGCGGCGTGCCGGAGCCGGTCCAGCTCGGCGCCGGTGGTGCGGAACCCGGCGTTGGCGCGCAGCATGACGCGCAGCGGGAGGTCGGTGGCGGCCCGGATCGCGGCGAGCACGTCGGGGTCGGGCGTCAGGCCGTCGGCGGCCATGTCGGCGACGACCTCGAGCCGGTCGGCCCCGCCCTCCCGCGCGGCGCGCGCGTCGGCGGCGGTCAGCGCGATCACTTCGAGCAGCGACATGCGGCTCCCCCGGCCCGGTTCGTGTGGGACGCGACCCAGGGTAGAGGAACGGGGCCGCGCCGCCACGGAACGGCCGCGCTCTTTGCCCTCCGTTGACCGGTGCGCGTGCGCACCGGGCGAGCACCTTTGCTACCCGTGGGTATCATGCCGTTCCGGAGAAGCCGGACGGTTTCCCCGTCACGCCGAGGATCGATCGAGGAGCAGGCCGTGCGCGAGTTCAGCGTCCCCGCGATGGTGGAGGTCCCCGACTCCGCCAACCTGACCGACGCGCCGTTCGACCGGGCGGCCGAGTCCCCCGGGACCATCGTGCTGCGCCGCAAGCGCGGCGAGGCGTGGAGCGCGGTGACCGCGGGAGAGTTCGCCGCCGAGGTGACCGGTGTCGCCAAGGGCCTGATCGCGGCCGGGATCGAGCCCGGCGACCGCGTCGGCCTGATGTCGCGGACGCGGTACGAGTGGACCCTCCTGGACTACGCGATCTGGGCGGCGGGCGCGGTCGCCGTGCCGGTCTACGAGACGTCCTCCGCCGAGCAGGTCGAGTGGATCCTCGGCGACTCCGGCGCCCGCGCCGTGTTCGCCGAGACGGCCGCGCACCTGGAGGCGATCGAGGGGATCCGGGGCGCGCTCCCGGACCTCGCGCACGTCTGGGGCATCGACGCGGGCGCCGTCACCGAGGTCACCGAGCTGGGCAAGGACGTCGGCGACGACGCGGCGGCCGAGCGCCGCCGGGCCCGCGGCGCGGCCGACGTCGCCACGCTCGTCTACACCTCCGGCACCACCGGACGCCCGAAGGGCTGCGAGATCACCCACGGGAACCTGGTGCTGACCGCCCGCAACGCCGTCCAGGGCGCGATCTCCGAGGTGGCCGTGGACGGCAGCGCGACGCTGCTGTTCCTCCCGCTCGCGCACGTGTTCGCGCGGCTGATCGAGGTCGCGAGCATCGAGGGCGGGATCGTCCTCGGGCACAGCGACATCCCGAACCTGCTGCCCGATCTCGCCTCGTTCCGGCCGACGTTCCTGCTGGCCGTCCCGCGCGTGTTCGAGAAGGTCTACAACGGCGCGGAGCAGAAGGCCATCGCCGGCGGCAAGGGCAAGATCTTCAAGGCGGCGGCCGACACCGCGATCGCCTACAGCCGCGCGCTGGACGACGGCGGCCGCCCCGGAGCCGGGCTGAAGGCCAAGCACGCGGTGTTCAACGTGCTCGTCTACGGCAAGCTGCGGGCGGCCGTCGGCGGGCGGGTGCAGTACGCGGTCTCCGGCGGCGCCGCCCTCGGTGAGCGGCTCGGCCACTTCTTCCGCGGCGTCGGCATCACGATCCTGGAGGGGTACGGCCTCACCGAGACCACCGCCCCGGCGGCGGTGAACAGGCCCGGCGCGATCAAGATCGGGACCGTGGGGCAGCCGATCCCGGGCGTGGACGTGCGCATCGCCGAGGACGGCGAGGTCCTCTTCCGCGGCGTCAACATCATGCGCGGCTACTGGAACAACGAGGACGCGACCAGGGAGTCCCTGGAGGACGGCTGGCTCCGCACCGGCGACCTCGGCTCCCTCGACGACGACGGCTTCCTGAAGATCACCGGCCGGAAGAAGGAGATCCTGGTCACCGCCGCGGGCAAGAACGTGGCGCCCGCCCCGCTGGAGGACCGGCTGCGCGCCCACCCGCTGATCAGCCAGTGCCTGGTCGTCGGCGACGGCCGCAAGTTCATCAGCGCGCTGGTGACGCTGGACGAGGAGGCGCTCGGCCCCTGGAAGGAGCGGCACGGCAAGCCCGCCGCCATGACCGTGGACGAGCTGCGCCGCGACCCCGACCTCACCGCGGAGATCGAGTCCGCGGTCGCCGAGGCCAACAAGTCGGTCAGCCACGCCGAGGCGATCAAGAAGCACGTCGTGCTCGGCGTGGACTTCACCGAGGAGGCCGGGCACCTCACCCCGAGCCTCAAGGTCAAGCGCAACGTGGTGATGAAAGACTTCTCCGGCGAGATCGACGCCCTCTACACCTCCTGACCCGCTCTGTCCCGCACCGTCCTGACCCGCACGGCTTCCGTGCGGGTCAGGACGGTGCGGTAGGGCGCACGGGGCGCTAGGCGCGCAGGCCTGCGACGGCCTCGGCGATCGGCGTCCCGCCGTTCAGCAGGTCCAGCGTGCGGCGCCGCACGCCCGGCTCGTCGAGCAGCGCCACCAGCACGGCGGCGACGTCGTCGCGGGTGACCGCGTCGTGCCCGATCGGCGGCTCCGCCAGGCGGACGCGCCCGGTGCCCGGGTCGTCGGTGAGGCGGCCCGGGCGCAGGATCAGCCAGTCGAGGGCGTCCCGCGCGCGCAGGTCGTCCTCCGCCTCCCCCTTCGCCCGCACGTAGGCGGCCCACACCTCGCCGCGGGACGCGTCGGTCGGCGCGCCCGCGCCCATCGCCGACACCTGCAGGAAGTCGCGGACCCCGGCCCGCTCCGCCGCGTCCGCCGCGAGCACCGCGGCGGCCCGGTCGACGGTGTCCTTGCGCGCCGCCCCGCTGCCGGGCCCGGCCCCGGCGGCGAACACGACGGCGTCCGCGCCGGCGAGCGGGCCCGCCACCGCGTCCGCGGTCGCCGACTCCAGGTTCAGCACGACCGGCTCCGCCCCGGCCGCCCGCAGGTCGTCGGTGTGGTCCGGGTTGCGGATGATGCCCCGGACCGTGTCCCCCCGTGCGGCGAGCAGCCGGGACAGCCGCAACGCGATCTGCCCGTGCCCGCCCGCGATCACTACGTCCATGCCGCGATCCTACGGCGGCCGGTCCGCGCGGTGGCCGGTCAGGTCGCGGACGGCCGGTTCTCCAGCGCCGCCCGCGCGAAGCGCACGACGTGCTCGCGCATCGCCGCGGCCGACTCCGGCGAGTCCGTGCCCGCGCCGAGCAGGTCGGCGAGCTGTGACATCGCGAGCGGCATCATGGCCAGCCCGAGCAGGCTGAGCACGGTACGGCCGACCTCGGGGGACGGCTCCTCCCCCAGCCGCGCCGCGAGCGAGGTGACCTTCTCGCCGCAGCGCTCGGCCCGCCAGTACTGGTCGGGCAGCGGTTCGGACCGTTCGTGCAGCGCCTCCCACATCAGCAGCCGCAGCAGCTCGGGATGCTGCCGGTAATGGTCGAAGGCCGCGCCCACGTACGCGACCGGGTCGTCCGCCAGCACGTGGTTGGCCGCGGCGAACTCGTCGAGCGCGTCCTTGATGACGGCGTCGAACAGCTTCTCCTTGTTGCCGAAGTAGCCGTAGATCCGCTCCTTGTTGACGCCCGCGCGGGCGGCGATGCGGTCGACGCGGGCGCCGGCGATCCCGTGCGCGGCGAACTCCTCGCGGGCAGCGGCGAGCAGTGCATCCCGGGTGGTGGTCGCGGGGTTCTTCGGCATGGCGGCATCCTACCGGAGTGAACCACCAACCGGTTGGTTGACATCCAACTGGTTGGTTGGCTACCGTTCCGGGTCATGTTCCGCACAGAGCTCCGCTCCCCCTCCCCCGCGGCTCCGGCCCACGCTCCGTTCGGACCCACCGTGGCCGTGCTCGCCGCCACCGCCCTGCTGGCCACGAGCCAGCTGTACGGGATGATCCCGCTGCTCGGCCGCGCCGCGTCCGGCTGGCACGCCGACCCCGCGTCCCTCACCTGGCTCGTCAGCGTCTTCGGCTTCGGGTACGCCGCCGGGTTCCTGCTGTTCGGCCCGCTGTCGGACCGGCTCGGCCGCCGCCGCGTCATGGTCGGCGGCGTCGCGGCCACCGCCGTCACCACCGCGCTCGTCGCCGCCGCGCCGTCCCCCGAGGCCGCGATCATGCTGCGCATCGCGCAGGGCGTCACCATCGGCGCGTTCCCGCCCGTCGCGATGGCCTACATCGGCGAGCGGGTCGCGCCGCACCGCAGGCTCGTCACCGTCACCGCGATGACCACCGGGTTCCTCGCCGCCGCCGTCATCGGCCAGCTCGCCGCGCAGGGCCTCGCCGCGGTGCTCGGCTGGCGCTCGTTCTTCCTCGCCGGCGCGGTCGCGTTCGCCGCCGCCGCCGTCGCGCTCGCGCGCGTGCTGCTGCCGGACGGCCCGTCCGGCGGGGCCTCGCCCCTCACCGCCTACCGGATGATGTTCCGGTTGCTGGCCGCCCCGAACCTGGTGCCGCTGTTCCTGGCCGTCCCCGTCGTCCTCGGCCCCTTCGTCGCGATCTACACCGGACTGGAGCTCACCGGCACCACCGGGCTGCTGGCGCTGCGCGCGAGCGCGCTGCCCGTCATCCTCGCCGTCCCGTTCCTCACCACCCGGCTCGCCCGGATCCCCGGCCCGGCCCGGGCGGCCGGGGCACTCGCCGCGGCCGCCGCCGGGGTCGCCCTCGTCGGCCTCCTGGAACCGGGCACCCTCGGGCTCGCGCTGCTGCTGATGGTCGTCACCGCGGGCACCGCCGTCGCGGCCCCCGGCCTCATCGACATCGTCGTCGCACGGGCGGGCGCCGCCCGCGCACCGGCCGTCTCGCTGCACAGCACTCTGCTGTTCGCCGGCGCCAGCCTCGGGCCGCAGCTCGCCGCCGCGCTGACGGGCCAGGGGCTGCGCGCGCTCGGCCTCGTCCTCGCCGCGCTGCTCGCCGCCGGTGCCCTGCTGGTCGCCGGCACCGGGCGCGAGCGGACCTGACCGCTCACCCCGTCCAGGGCAGCCGGAGGCTCTCCAGCTCCGGATCGGCCAGCACCGCGTCGACCAGGGCGGACGGTCCCGCGAACTTCGTCCCCCACAGGTCCCAGTCGCAGTACACGATCCAGGACCGGTCCTCCGGCCACAGGTTCGACGGGCAGCTCTGCATGGACGGGTGGTCGTACAGCGCGTCCGCGTCGCCGAGCCGCCCGACGAGCACGGTGTCCTCCTCCCACTCGTTCGTCACGAGCGGGCAGTAGTACGCCAGGCAGCGGGTGTCGGCGCCCGACGGGACGCACCGCAGCAGGACTCCGATCAGCCGCTGCCAGCCCTCCCGGTCCAGGCACCCCTCGGCGGGCGGCCGGATCGCCGCCGACCAGCTGCCCGCCGGATGCGCCTGCCGCAGGCACCGGCTCCCCGGCAACCGCCCGTCCGGGACGGCGGGCTCGCCGGACCCCCGCGCCAGCTCGCGCCACCGCAGCCGCCGCCAGCCCCGCCCCGGATGGCCGGTGCGGCCGAGGGCGGTGCCGGTGACGACCGAGCCCGCCAGCAGCTCGCTGACGTCGCCCACCGGTTCCGGCAGCCGCGGCCGCCGGGTCAGCCCCGCCTCCGCCATCGACTTGTGGAGGTCGTCGTAGGTCGTGGTGACGAGCCCCTCCTCCCACGCGTACATCGCGTGGAGGATCCACGCCGCGTCGGGACGGCTCGGCGGCTGGAACCCGCTGTACCCGTGCTCGGGATCGAGCTCCTCCAGCCACCGGGCGGCCGCCCCCGGAACCCGGACCCATGCGTCCTCGACGTGCGCGTTCTCCATAGCTGGCATCCTGTCACCCGGGGACCTGCCGCGGTACGAGCGCCGGGGCGCCATTTCCGGCCCGGCCGGAACCGGCGGCGCCCGCCGGCCCGCCCGTCAGCCCTCCAGCAGGGCCCCCAGCCGCGCCGCCTGGATCTCCCAGCGCCACTCCCGCTCGACCCACGCCCGGCCCGCCTCGCCCATCGCGCGGGCCCGCGCGGGGTCCGCCAGCAGGTCCGCCACCGCGGCGGCGACCCGCGCGACCGACCGGCCCGGCACCACCGCGCCCGTCTCGCCCTCCAGGACGGCGTCGGGCGCGCCGCCCGAGTCCCCCGCGACGACCGGCAGCCCGGTCGCCGACGCCTCCAGGTAGACGATCCCGAGCCCTTCGACGTCCAGTCCGCGGCGCCGGGTGCGGCAGGGCATCGCGAACACGTCCCCGGCGTCGAAGTGGGCCGGCAGCTCCTCCCACGGGACGCTCCCGGTGAACACCACCGACCGCGACACCCCGGCCGACTCCGCGAGCCGCTCCAGGTCGGCGCGGTACGGGCCGCCGCCCACGAGCAGCAGCGCCGCGTCCGGAACCCTGCGCAGCACCCGCGGCCACGCGTGGATCAGGGCGTCCTGCCCCTTGCGCGGCACCAGCCGCGACACGCACACCGCCACCGGACGGTCCGCGAGGCCGTACCGCGCGCGGACGTCCGCGCCGCCCGCACCGGCCCGGAACGCCTTCTCGTCCACCCCGGGCGCGAGCCGCGCCATCCGCGCCGCCGCGGCCGGGCTGAGCGCCCGCGCCATCCGTGCGCGCGTGTACTCGCCCAGGTAGGTGAGGACGTCGACGCCGTCGCCGATCCGGCCGAGCAGCGACCGCGCGACGGGCAGCGCGGCCCAGCCGGCCTCGTGCCCGTGCGTGATCCCGACCAGCCGCCGCGCACCGCTCCGGCGCAGCGCCGGGCCGAGCAGCCCGAGCGGGGCCGCCGCGCCGAACACCACCGAGTCGCACCCCTCGGCGCGCAGCACGTCCGCCGCGCGCCGCAGCACGCCGGGCACCGGCAGCATCAGCGAACCGGGATGGCGGACGACCGGGAACGGCTGCGCCGCGTCGAAGCGCGCGGCGCCCTCCCAGGCCGGGGCGTACACCACCACCGAGCCGGGCGGGCGGCGCAGCGCCAGGGCGTGCACGAACGCCTGGATGCCACCGGGACGGGGCGGGAAGTCATTGGTCACGACGAGGGTCTTGGTCATCGCCGCCCAGGATATGGAGCGCCGGGGGCGGGCACGTCACCGGACGTCCGGAAACGGCGCGGGGCCCGCCACCGGTCGTCCGGTGGCGGGCCCCGCGGTCATGACGGTGCGACGTCGGCGGCGGTCAGCCGCGGATCTCCTTGGAGCCCTTGGACTCCTCGAGTTCCGCGTGCCCGTTCTCGCCGTGCCCGTTCTCCTCGTGGCCGTGCTCCTCGACGGGGATGTCGTCGAAGTGCCAGGCCCGGTTGAGCCGGGCGCGCAGGTGCCCGATCGGGCCCTTGGCGGCCGGCGCCGGGATGCCCTGCGCGTCCTTCGTCGGGGCCACCGGACGGGCGGTCTCCTTCGCGAGGAGCTTGACGCGCTCGTCCTCCTTGGCGGGCTCGTGCCGCTCGGCGTACTTGCCGTCGGGCGACATCGTGATGATGCCGCTCTCCACGCCGTGCCCGACCACGTCGGCGTCCTTGCGCTGCAGACCGAGGCAGATCCGCTTCGTGATGATGTACGCGAGCACCGGCCCGACGAAGATCGTCACTCGGAAGAACCACGTCGTGGCGAACAGCGAGACGTGGAACTTCTCCGCGATGACGTCGTTGGCGCCGGCGAGCCACATCAGCCCGTAGAAGGTGACGGCCGCCATGCCGATCCCGGTGCGGACCGGGGCGTTGCGCGGACGGTCGTTGACGTGGTGCTGGCGCCGGTCGCCGGTCACCCACTGCTCGAGGAACGGCCAGGCCATCGCGCCACCGAAGACGATGCCGAGCGGCACCGCCGCCGGGATCAACACGTTCCAGCTGACCGTGTGGCCCCAGAGGGTGGTCTCCCACCCGGGCATGAGCCGCAGCGAGCCTTCCAGGACGCCCATGTACCAGTCGGGCTGCGATCCGGCGGAGATGGCCCCCGGATCGTACGGCCCGAACAGCCAGATCGGGTTGATCTGGAAGAACGCCCCCATCAGGGCCAGAAGGCCGAACACGAAGAGGAAGTAGGCGCCCGTCTTGGCCATGAAGACCGGGTAGAACGGGTAGCCGTAGACCTGCTTCTCGCTCTGGTTCTTGACCGGCATCGCGGTGTGCTTCTGATGCCACATGATCATCATGTGCGCCGTGACCAGCGCCAGGATGATGCCCGGGATCAGCAGGATGTGCAGCATGTACATCCGCGAGACGATGTCGGTGCCCGGGAACTCGCCGCCGAACAGGAACATGTACCCGTAGGTGCCGACCACCGGGATCGCCTCGAGGACGCCCTGGGTGATCCGCAGGCCGGTGCCGGACAGCAGGTCGTCCGGCAGCGAGTAGCCGAACAGGCCCTCGAGCATGCCCAGGATGAACATGCCGATGCCGATCAGCCAGTTCAGCTCGCGCGGCTTGCGGTACGCGCCGGTGAAGAACACCCGCAGCATGTGCGCCAGGATCGACGCCATGAACAGGAGCGCGGCCCAGTGGTGGATCTGCCGCATGAGCAGGCCGCCGCGGACGTCGAAGCTGATGTGCAGCGTCGAGGCGTACGCCTCGGACATCTTGACGCCGTTGAGCTGGTCGTACGAGCCGTGGTAGACGACCTCCATCATGCTCGGCTTGAACCAGAGCGTCAGGAACGTCCCCGTCAGCAGCAGGATGATGAACGAGTACAGCGCGATCTCGCCCAGCATGAACGACCAGTGGTCCGGGAAGACCTTCTTGACGTTGCGCTTGAGGAAGCTCGTCGATCCCAGGCGCTCGTCGATGAAGCCCAGCGAGCCCTCGATCGCCTTCGGAGCCGTCGTGTCGCTCATCCTCGCTCCCAGAAGCTCGGGCCGACGGGCTCGCGGTAGTCGCTCGTCGCGATGATGTAGCCGTCCTCGACGCTCAGCGGCAGCTGCGGCAGCGGCCGCGCCGCCGGACCGAAGATCACCTTGGCGGCGTCGGTCGCGTCGAAGGTCGACTGGTGGCACGGGCACAGGATGTGGTGCGTGGTCTGCTCGTACAGGGCCGCGGGGCAGCCGACGTGCGTGCAGACCTTGGAGTAGGCCACGATCCCGTTGACGTGCCAGTTCTCCCGGCCCTCGGCGGGCTTGAACTGGCCCTCCGGCACGTTGATCAGGATGGTCACGGCCTTGGCCATCTCGGTGAGGACGTCGTGCTCGGGGACGTCCTCCTCCATGTGCTCGGGCAGCACCGTGATCATCGAGCCGGGGGTCGCGAAGTCGCTGACCCGGAGCGGCTTGTGGGTGCCGTCCACCACCAGGCGGACGCCCTTCTTGCCCTCGGACTTGGCCTTCTCGACCGCCTTGGCCCAGTGCGTGTGGCGCAGCCGCTTCTCCGGCAGCGGGCCGAGGTCGCGCAGCAGCACCAGCGGGGCCAGGCCCAGCGGGGCCGCGGCCAGCAGCAGCGTCCGGCGCAGCAGCGGCCGCTTGGTGAGGCCGCTGTCCTCGGCGCCCTCCAGGACGTCCTTGCTGAGCGCCGCCCGGGTCTCGGCGTCACTGGCCAGGTCGTGCCGTTCCTGCGTGATCGGCTTGCTGGTCATCAGCCGGCGGATCCAGATGGTGACGCCGGCCGCCATCAGCAGGAAGGCGGCGGCCATCGTGCCGCCCAGCCAGAGGTTGGACTCCTGCGCGCGGTGGATGCCGTGCATCCCGCCGTCGCGTCCGCTCCAGCCGATGTAGTAGGCGATGAAGGCGACGCTCGCCGCGAACGCGAGCAGGAACAGCAGCGCGACGATCCGCTCGGCGCGCTTGGCCGACTCCTCGTCCAGCTGCTCCCCGCTGCCCGCGGGCGCGGAGACGTCGTCCTCGGCGAGGAGCGCCTTGTCCCTCGCCGGGGAGGGCGTGCCGATCACGCGTTCGCGCGGCTCGCCTTCCTCGCGCGGCCCCGTGGGGCCCGCGTTCTCCTTGTTGTCGTCGCTCATGACTTCTTCAGCTTCTTCGGCTTCTTCGCGGTGATCCACATGGCCGCCAGCACCAGGAATCCGATGCCGAACAGCCAGCCGGCCAGGCCCTCGCTCACCGGGCCCATGCGGCCGAGTCCCCAGCCGCCGGGGTTCGGTTCCTCGCGGGTCTCCACGAGGTAGGCGATGATGGCCTGCTTCTCCTTGGGCGTGATCGTGGTGTCGTTGAACACCGGCATCGCCTGCGGGCCGGTCAGCATGGCCTCGTAGATCTGCGTCGGGGTGACGTCGCTGGTGGACAGCGGCGGCGCGTACTTCCCGCCGGTCAGGGCGCCGCCCTGGCCGGTGAAGTTGTGGCACTGGGCGCAGTTGGTGCGGAACAGCTTCCCGCCGAGCGCGGCGTCACCGCCCTCGGGGTCGGTCACCGACTCCGGCGGGATCGCCGGGCCACCGCCCAGGGAGTCGACGTAGGCGATCAGGTCGTGGAGGTTGTCCTCCGCCTCCGCCTTCTGCTTCTCGGCCTCCGCGCGCTCCTTCGGGTCCTCGTAGTCCGTCTCGATGTCCGTGTCGAACACGGGGATCGGGTCCTTGCGCGGGACCTGCGCCCCAGGGTTCATCGCGGGCATGCGGCCCGTGCTGACCTGGAAGTCGACGGACGCGGCGCCGACACCGATGAGGCTGGGAGCGATCCAGTTGCCCTCGGCGTCCTTGGTGCCCTCGCCGTTGAGCCCGTGGCAGCTGGCGCAGTTCTTGTCGAACAGCTGCTTGCCATGCTCGATGTCCTCGGCGGTCTGGGCCTGGCCCGCCGCCGCCTGGGCGCGCTCGGTCTGCGGCGAGAAGCCGGCGTAGATGACGCCGATCGCCGCCAGGGCCGCCAGCACGACGGCGTAGCCCGCCCAGGGGCGCCGTCGCCATGCGGTGAACCTTTTCACGGAAATCCCCGTTCGGGTCATGTCGTCTGGTAGGTCAGTCGGGTCGTCACAGGTCGAGCAGGTAGATGGCCGCGAACAGGCCGATCCACACCACGTCGACGAAGTGCCAGTAGTAGGACACGACGATCGCGCTGGTGGCCTGCTCGTGCGTCCATCTCTTCGCCGCGTACGTCCGTCCGAGGACGAACAGGAAGGCGATGAGGCCGCCGGTGACGTGCAACCCGTGGAAGCCGGTGGTCAGGTAGAAGACCGACCCGTAGGCGGAGGACGAGAGCGTCAGCCCCTCGTGCGTGACGAGGGCGTAGTACTCGTACGCCTGGCCGGCGACGAAGTAGGCGCCCATGAGGAACGAGAGGACGTACCACTCGCGCAGTCCCCAGCGCCGGAAGTTCAGGAGGCCGCCGTCGCGCCCGACCTTCCCGGCCTCCGCCTTGAACACGCCCATCTGGCAGGTCACCGAGGAGAGCACCAGGATGGTGGTGTTGACCGCGGAGAGCGGCAGGTTCAGGTGGGCGCCCGGCCAGGCGTCCGACCCGGACTGGCCGATCGTCACGGAGCGGATCGTGAAGAACATCGCGAACAGCGCCGCGAAGAACATCAGCTCGGACGACAGCCAGACGATCGTCCCCACGCTGACCAGATTGGGACGGTTCGCCCGTGCGTGAGGTGTTGTCTCTATCGCGGATGCTGTCACGGGCAGCATTATTGCGTCCCTATCCCGTGAGTGACGCATGACCCCCCTCCTAGAGTTCCCGGGCGTGTTCGAGGAGGCCGCCCCGCCGCCGGAGGAGAGGCCGCCCGACCGCCGAAAACGTGCCCGGGATCTCGTGCGCACCGCCGCGAGCGGGTACCCTTCATCGACATGAGCACCGCCCCGGAGAGCCCGATGAAGGTTCTCGTCTACAGCGACGACGCGAACACCCGCGCCCAGATCCGGACGGCGATCGGGCGGCGTCCCGCCGCCGACGTGCCGCGGGTCGAGTTCGTCGAGTGCGCGACGCAGCCCGCCGTGGTCCGGCGGCTCGACGAGGGCGGCATCGACGCCCTCATCGTGGACGGTGAGGCGCAGCCCGCGGGCGGGCTCGGCGTGTGCCGGCAGGCCAAGGACGAGGTCTTCGACTGCCCTCCGGTGCTGGCCGTCATCGCCCGGCGGGACGACGGCTGGCTCGCGACGTGGTCGCGCGCCGACGCCGTGGTGAGCCTGCCGCTGGACCCGATGGCCCTGGCGAACGAGCTCGCCGGCCTGCTTCGCTGGCGCATCGAGAACCGCCTTCCGGCCCTGTAACACCAGTTCGCCGGGGAGGCGGGGCGGAGCCCCGGCCCGGCACCCCGGCCGGGCGGCCGCCCCCGCGTCCCCGCCGACCCGACCGCACCCTTGGGGAGACATGGACGCGCGCACGACCTGGCCCGCACTGCTCAACGCGCTGCTCGACGGCGAGTCGCTGACGAGCGAGGAGACCTCCTGGGCCATGAACACGATCATGGCCGGGGAGGCGACGGACGCGCAGATCGCGGGCTTCGCCGTCGCGATGCGCGCCAAGGGCGAGACGGTCGCCGAGGTCGCCGGGCTCGCCGAGGGCATGATGGACAACGCCACGCCGGTGCACGTGCCGGGCCCCATCGCCGACCTGGTCGGCACGGGCGGCGACCGCGCCCACACGGTGAACGTGTCCACGATGGCGGCGGTGGTCGCGGCGGCGGCGGGCGTCACGGTCGTCAAGCACGGCAACCGGGCCGCGTCGTCCTCGTGCGGCGCCGCCGACCTGCTGGAGCACCTCGGCGTCGCCATCGACCTGTCCGCCGAGGCGACCGCCCGGGTCGCCGCGGAGACCGGCATCACGTTCTGCTTCGCGCCCCGGTTCCACCCCGCGCTGAAGTACGCCGGGCGGACGCGCAGCGAGCTCGGCACCCCCACGGTGTTCAACTTCCTGGGCCCGCTGACGAACCCGGCGCGGCCCGCCGCCCAGGCCGTCGGGGTGTTCCACCCCCGGATGGCGGGCGTCATCGCGGGCGTGTTCGCCGCGCGCGGCTGCTCGTCGCTGGTGTTCCGCGGCGACGACGGCCTGGACGAGCTGACCACCACGGGCACCTCGACGGTGTGGGTCGTCCGCGACGGCACCGCGACCGAGACGACGTTCACGCCGTCCGACCTCGGCATCCCGCCCGCCGCGCCCGAGGACCTGCGCGGCGCCGACCCGGCCTTCAACGCGCGGGTGGCGCGCGACCTGTTCGCGGGGAAGACCGGCCCGGTCCGGGACATCGTGCTGCTGAACGCGGCCGCGCTGATGACGGCCGATGCCGGCGCCCCGGCCGCCGGCGACCTCACCGCGGCGCTGGGCGCCGCGTACGAGCGGGCCGCGCGCGCCGTCGACTCGGGTGCGGCGAACGAACTCCTCGACCGCTGGATCGAGGTCTCCCAGGGCGTGCGCGGCTGATCCGCCGGCCGCCCGCGGGCGGTGCGGCTAGTCCGCGTCGGGCAGGCCGAGGGCGAACGCGGCCTCGATGTCGTGCTTGGAGTAGGTGCGGAACGCGATGTGCGTCTCGGTGCCGACGATGCCGGGGACCTTGTTGAGCCGCCCGGGGATGACGTCGTTCAGCTCCTCGTGGCGGCGGACCCGGACCATCGCCATGAGGTCGTGGTCCCCGGTGACGGAGTAGACCTCGCTGACGCCGTCCAGCGCGGCGATCGCCTCGGCCACCTCGTGGATGCGCGCGACGTCGGCCTTGACGAACACGATCGCAGTGACCACTGCACCCTCCCCTGTTCTACGACGTCCCGACTCTATCGGGACGCGTCCCCGCGCCGGACGGACCGTTCGCACCGGCCGGCCGGGGGTGCCGTCAGCCGCGGCTCAGCGCGGCGAACCGGCGCCCGGGGCCGGCCCTGCGGGCGATGACGGCGAAGACCGCCCCGGCGACGAACCCGGAGATGTGCGCGGCGTAGGCGACGTTGCTCTCCTGCCCCAGCGAGAGCCACTGCATGACGAACCAGTAGCCGAGCACGACCCACACCGGCAGCCGGAGCACGATGAAGGGCACCACCCACGTCACGACGCGGCCCCCCGGGTTGAGGATCACGTAGGCGCCCATCACCCCGGCGATGGCGCCGGACGCGCCGATGAGCGGGACCGTGGAGTCGGGCGAGGTGTAGGCGAACCCGTAGACGGCCGCGAGCCCGAACAGCAGGTAGGCGGCGAGGTAGCGCCATCGGCCGAGCCTGTCCTCCAGCCCCATCCCGATGACGAACAGCGCGACGACGTTGCCCAGCAGGTGGAGCGCGTCGGAGTGGACGAACATCGAGGTGAACGCGGACGTCCAGGGGATCTTGCCGTGGTCGGACGGGCCGCATTCGTGCCGCACCTCGGTCGGCAGCGGCTGCCGCTCGCCCGTCGTCAGCTCCTTGGGCACCGCGCCGTACTCGTAGCTGAAGTGCGCGGCGCTGCACTCGCGGACCGCGCCCTCGCCGTACCAGGTCGCGAAGTTCGACATGGGCGTGATCAGGAACACCACGACGTTCGCCGCCACCAGCAGGTACGTCACCCAGGGCACGCGGCGTGCGGGCTGGCTGTCGTAGAGCGGCAGTGCCATGTGCGGGCGATCCCCTCGGGGGTGCATGGTGCGGCGGTGCGCGGACGATCACGTCACTTTAGCGGGATCAGCCCATGGGGCGGCGGGACGCGCGGGGCCGCGGCGCCTGCGCGGGGCGGGGGGCCCGGTCGCCGAAGGCCCGGTCACGGGCGACCCTTTCGCTCACGGCACGGTCGAGCCGCCCGCGCTGCCCCTCCGCGCCGTGCGCCGGGCACGTCCACGTCCCGCCGACCTCGACGAGGCGGACGCCGGGGCGGTCGAGCCAGCGCAGCACGCACTCCATCTCCTCGGCGGTGGCGCCGGTGGACGGCGGCGCGCCGAGGGCGACGCCGCCGGGCGCGCCCCCGGACGGCGGGAAGACCGTCTCGGCGGTGGCGATGAGGGCGTCGACGTACGGGCGGGGGCGGGCGCGCGGCGGGACGGTCCCGGCGGCGGCGAGCCTGCCGTACCGGACGACCGCCAGCTCCCAGCCGCCGTCGAAGGCGGGCAGGGCGGCGACGAGCTCCGGCAGGCCGGCGAGCGCGGCGAGGCGCTGCCCGCGGGCGGCGGCGCGGACGAACGCGTGCAGCCGGTCGCGCTGCGCGGCGGCCTCCTCGTAGCGCAGTTCGGCGGCGAGCCGGTCGATGCGGACCTGCGCGGCGGCGACCACCGGACGGACGTCGCCGCGCATGACGGCGCGGGCGGTGTCGGCGTGCGCGGCGTAGTCGGCGGCCGACTCGCGCCCCTCGCAGGGGGCGCCGCAGCGGCCCAGCTCGGCGAGGGCGCAGGTGCGGGCGCGTCCGTCCGCGATGAGGCGGAGGGTGAGCCGCTGGGTGCACTGCCGCAGCGGGACGGCCTCGTGCAGCGCGGCGCGGGCCTCCTCGGCCCGGTGCCGGGAGGAGACGGGGCCGAGGTAGCAGGCGCCGTCGTCGCGGCACTCGCGGACGATGGACAGCCGGGGAAACGGCTCGACGGTGAGCTTCAGCCAGATGGCCCGCTCGGGGAACTTGGAGCGCCGGTTGTAGCGGGGCTTGTGCTCGGCGATGAGCCGCAGCTCGCGGACCTCGGCCTCCAGGCCGGTGGCGCAGGGGATCGTCCGGACGTGCTCGGCGAGGCCGACCATCTCGCGGACGCGGCGGCGGGTCTCCGAGCCGGTGAAGTAGCTGCGCACCCGGGAGCGCAGGTCGCCGCTCTTGCCGACGTAGAGGACCTCGCCGGCGTCGTCCTCGAACAGGTACACGCCGGGGGCGCTCGGCACGCCGTCGGCGAGGTGGCGCTTGCGGCGCTGCTCGGGCGTGGGCGCCTTGGCGAAGCCGCGCATGTCCTCCAGCGAGGTGACGCCGAACGAGCCGAGCCGCTCGATGAGCCCGTGCAGGACCTCGACGGTGGCGCGGGCGTCGGCGAGCGCGCGGTGCGTCGGCTCGGTGGCGGTGCGGAAGAAGCGGGCGAGCGTGCCCAGCTTGCAGTTGGGGACCTCGTCCCGCCCGAGGACGCGGCGCGCCAGGTCGACGGTGTCGACGACGGGGAACGCGGGCCAGGCGCGTCCCTGCTCGGCGCACGCCGCCTTGAGGAACCCAATGTCGAAGGGGGCGTTGTGCGCGACGAGGACAGCGCCCCGGGCGAACTCCAGGAAGGACGGGAGCACCGAGTCCATCCGGGGCGCGGCCGTCACCATGGCGGTGGTGATGCCGGTCAGGGCGGTGATGAACGGCGGGATGGGGCCGCCGGGGTCGACGAGCGTGCCGAGTTCGCCGAGCACCTCGCCGCCGCGCACCTTCACGGCGCCGATCTCGGTGATGGCCGAGTCGGCTGCGGAGCCGCCGGTGGTCTCGAGGTCGACCACGACGAACGTGACGTCGGCCAGCGGGGTGCCGAGGTCGTCCAGGGTGCCCTGGACCCCGACGTCCGGCACATCGTTCCCGTGCGCAGTCGTCATGACGGCGACCGTAGAGGACGCCACCGACAGTCACGGAGGGCGCCACCGGGGCGGGCCCGTGCCGCTAGGGTTGCAGGATCGGCCGGACGGGGCCCGGGGGAACGGCCGCGCGCAGCAGCTCGGCGCGTTCCGTCCGCCATGCCGGTGCCGGTGCTCGGTGCCGGTTAGTGCACGGTACGCCCGGGAAGACCTTTCTTCCCGGTGTGCGCACCGGCGGGAACCCCGGAAGGAGCGGGATCATCGACAGCGGGCCCGAAGAGCGGCTGGAGCGGCCGCTGCCCGAGGCGGTGCGGCACGGCGTGGTGGAGACCGCCGCCGACCTGCTCGGGACACTGCCGCCCGGTGAGGTTCCGATGCCGCTGCGCCGGTTCGCGCGGTTCGAGCGCCGCAAGCGCGCCAAGCTCGCCGGGCAGCACATCGCGGCGCTGCTGGAGAAGGACTCCGGGTTCCGGACGAGCGTCGCCGGGCCGCTGCGCGCGGCGCAGCCCGACCTGGCCGAGGCCGTCGAGGGCGGCGACGTCCCGCCCGCCGCCGATCCGGTGCGGGTCGCGATGCTCGGGTACCTGCTGCGGCCGCCCGGGTGGACCGGGCTGGTCGAGGCGGCGCGCGAGGAACTGGAGCGGTCCGCGACGGTGTCGCAGGAGCAGGACGCCGAGCGGCGCGTCGCCGGGCTGAAGGAGGAGCTGGCCGCGGCGCGGACGGCGCGCGCCGGCGAGGTCGACAAGCTGCGGGCGGAGCTGCGCGGCGCCAAAGCGGAGGTCGCCGAGCTGCGCCGCAAGCTGCACGACGCGCGGGTGAAGGCCCGCACCGCGCAGGAGCACGCCGCCGAGGTGACCGCGGACGCCGAGCGGGAGCTGTCGGCGGCGCGGGAACGCGCGACCGCGTCCGACAAGGAGCTGCGCAAGCTGCGGTCGCGGACCGAGCGGGCGGAGGCGGCGGCGGAGGCCGCCAAGCGCGCCGCGCGCGAGGGCCGCAACGTCGACGACGTCCGGTTGCGGATGCTGCTCGACGTGCTGCAGGACGCGGCGCAGGGCGTCCGCCGGGAGCTGGCGCTGCCGTCCACCATCGGGCGGCCCGCGGACGCGGTCGGGGGCATGGAGCCGGACACGCTGACGCACCGGACGCTGCCGGGCCGGGCGCTGTCGGACAGCGACCCGCAGCTGCTGGACCGGCTGCTGACGCTGCCGCAGGTGCATCTCGTCGTGGACGGCTACAACGTCACCAAGACGGGGTACGGCGAGCTGCCGCTGGCCGACCAGCGCAGCCGGCTGGTGTCGGGGCTCGGCGGGCTCGCGGCGCAGACCCGCGCCGAGGTGACGTGCGTGTTCGACGGCGCGGAGCTGGACGCACCGGTCGCGGTGGCCGCCCCCCGGACGGTCCGGGTGAAGTTCAGCAGCCCTGGGCAGACCGCCGACGAGCTGATCGGCGAGCTGGTGCGCGCGGAGCCGCCGGGACGGGCGGTGGTGGTGGTCTCGTCGGATCGCGAGGTGGCCGACGCCGCGCGGCGCGCCAATGCGCGGCCGTGCCCGTCGACGCTTTTGCTGCGCCGGCTCGGCCGTTCCTGAGGGTGAGAAATCTCCCAGCTCAGCACCTCCGGCGGCCGCACGTCCGAGCGATCTGTGATCTTGTCGTGACAAATTGTGGGCGTTCGGCTGGGAAGCCAAGCAAATAGTGATGAACCGGTTGTGACGGTTGTGGGGCCTCGCTAATGTCGTCGGCTGATTGTGTCGTCGACGAGAGGGGCTGATTTCGACCGTGACCAATGATCACATCGGGGAGCCCACGCGCCGCAGGGGCGGGCTCTGGACGGCGGGCGCGTTTCGCGGACTGGCGGCCGCCGCCTGTCTCGCCGTGACGACCTCGCTGGTGTCCGCCCCGGTGGCGGCGCACGCCGATCCGCAGCCGACGGCCGCGGAGGCGCAGGAGAAGCTCGACGAGCTCAACAAGAAGGTCGAGCAGTACGTCGAGAAGTACAACCAGATCGGCGAGAAGCTCAAGATCGCCAAGAAGAAGTACAAGGCGGCGAACAAGAGCGCGACCGAAGAGCAGGCGAAGTTCGAGGAGCAGCGCCGGACCGTCGCCCAGATGGCGGCCAACGCCTACAAGGAGGGCGGCGACGAGGAGACCAACCTCGCGACGTTCACCAGCAGCGACGACCCGCAGGCGATCCTCGACCAGTCGGCCGTCTTCTCGCTGCTGTCGCGCGAGCGCAGCTCCGAGCTCACCCAGTTCATCGCCACCACGCAGCGGCTCCGCCGCGAGCAGGCCGCGGCCAAGACCGCCTACGAGGAGGTCAAGGCCAAGTCCGACGAGATCAAGAAGCACAAGGACAAGGTCGAGAAGGAGATCGACAAACAGCAGAAGCTGGTCCGCGAACTCGGCGGGACGACCTCCTCCTCGGGCGGTTCGGGCGGCGTCGGCGGCACCTACAACGGTCCCGCCAGCGGCGCGGCCGGGGCGGCGCTCGACTTCGCCTACGCCCAGCTCGGCAAGCCGTACGGGTACGGCATGGAGGGCCCGAACTCCTTCGACTGCTCGGGTCTCACCATGAAGGCGTGGGCGGCGGCGGGCGTGAGCATCACGCGCACGACGAACTCGCAGTACGCGGCGACGAAGCGGGTCTCCAAGGAGAACCTGCAGCCCGGTGACCTGGTGTTCTTCAACAGTCTCGGGCACGTCGGCCTGTACGCCGGCAACGGCCAGATGATCCATGCGCCGCGCACCGGCAAGAACGTCGAGGTCGTGAGCATCACCTCGGGTTACTACCTGAACAACTACTACGGCGCCGGGCGGCCCTGACACACCCCCCGGGTGCCAGGACGCCCCCGCGACGCGGGCCTCGAGCGAGGTTCCGGAGCGGGAGCCGGAGACGACGGACCAGGTCTCACCTGGTCCGTTGTCGTTTTAGTGGGGATTTGCCTCCGCTTGAACCTTTGGTACGTTGTCCTGACTCACGGCGCCCTCCAGACGCCGTGGCCCGCGGAACCGCTTCAGGAACCGCGGACCCGCACGGCACATCCAGTGGTCGTGCGACGGGCGGCGCGCCCCACGCGCCGTCTCCCCCTTCCGGCGGCACGCCCCACGTGCCGCCTCCCCCGGCGGCGCGTCCCGCGCGCCGCCCGCGGCACCGCGACGGTGCCGCGCAGGTCTCGCCGAGGCCCCGCCTCCCGAGACCCGGCCTCCCCTCCTCGTGCGCACGCGCGGCGTGCATGGAGCCGTCTGCGTTCCACGAGGCCGGCGGGCAGGCCCGAGCGGTTCCCCTGGACAGGGCCCGCCGTCATCACAACAGCATCGCCGCTCGTCGCAGCGGCACGCCGAATCCGCCTCGCGCGGAGCCGGGGACCCATTCGCGCTGGAGTCCGGACCGTTCCGGACGGGCATTTCCGGCGCCGGGGTGAATCGGCCCGTCCTCTGGAGACCTCCAGCGGGCGGCCGTAGGGCCACTTCCCGCCCGAACCCGTCAGCTAACCCGGTAGGCGTCTGGAAGAAACGGAGTGTGAATTCTGTCCGACATCCCCTCAGAAATCTCGTCGCGAGGCGATTCTCAACGCGTCCCGCCATGCCCTTTGACGGGCGAGTAGGGACCATCTAGCCGAAACGGCACGACGAGGGCGTGGTCGCCGGACGACCGAGCGGCCACGCCCTCCGCCTCCCCGCGGCCACCGCGCCCCCGGGAGGCTCACCATCCGCATCGGCGCGCCCGCCCCCCGGGCGCGTCACCGCCGAGTCCGCACGCGCCCGCACGGCCGCCGCGGAGCCGGGGACCCACCTTCTGTTGTCTCGGGGTGAATCGGCCTGCCCCCAGGCCGTAGGGCGGCTTCCACGCCCGAACCCGTCAGCTAACCCGGTAGGCGGAATGGAAGCCAAGGAGATAACCCCGTGGCAGGCAAGCACCGGGCCCCCAGGCGACGCAAGCCGGGCCCGTCCCCCCTTTCCGACCCGCTCCCCGCCGCGCCGCGCGGCGCCCGGGAGCAGATGCGCGCGGTTCCGCGGACGGCGCGGACGATCCCGCGCTCGTGGAGCGCCGTTCCCCTCTCGTGGCGCACCACCGGCGGCGTCGTGGTCGGCGCGGCCGTCCTCGGCACCGCCGCGGCCACCGCGCAGGCGTCGGTCCTGCCGTTCGACGCCGGCACCGCGAAGACGACGGCGGAGTTCGCGGTCGTGCAGGACGGCGGCGACCCCGGTCCCGGCGGTTCCGCGTCGTCCGACGAGGGCGGGGAACCCGAAGGAGGCGATTCCGGCAACGGTTCCGGCAAGGCCGGCTCCGGCTCGTCCGAGGAGGGCGGGTCCGGGAACGGCGGATCGGAGAAGAAGAAGAGCAAGCCCACCGCGCAGGACGCCATCGCGCTGGCGGAGAAGCAGGTGGGCATCGAGGAGGACGCGAGCGGCGAGACGAAGTTCAACGAGTGGTACGTCGAATCGGAACGTTCCAAGAAGACGGTCGACCGGGACGGCGGTTCCCTGGCGGGCTACAGCGACGCCGCCTGGTGCAGCATGTTCATCTCCTGGATCGGCTCCCAGATCGGGGCCGGCGACCAGTTCGGGCATGACGCCTACACGGTGACCCACGCGCAGTGGTTCAAGGACCAGGGCCGCTGGGGCACCGAGCCCGAGCCCGGCGCGATCGTCTTCTTCGACTGGGGCGGCAGCGACTCCGTCGACGCCATCGACCACGTCGGCATGGTGATCGAGAAGATCGACGACGGCACGGTCAAGACGGTGGAGGGGAACACCAGCAGCGCCGTCCGGGTCCGGGAGCGCTCGACCTCGAGCATCGTCGGCTACGGGTACCCCGAGTACGCGAAGTCGTGACGAGCACCGCAGGACGGTGCCGACGCGTCGGCACCCCGTGACCGGCTGACCGTGGCCGGGCGACACCGCACGGGTGCATAGGATCGCGCCCATGACGGACGACCCCGGCGCCGGCGCACGCGGCCCCGTCTCGCGCCGCAGGGCACTCGCCCTCGGCGCGGGCGGGGCCGTCTTGCTCGCGGCCGGCGGCGCGGGGCTCCTGCCCGACGTACCGGACGCCCGCACCGGCGCGGCCGGTTCCGAGCCCGGCCGGACCGCGGGCGCGGCGCGGGCGGCCGGACCGTTCGAGCCCGCGCGCGCCGCGGCCGTCCTCGCCCGCCGCGCCGCGGCGGTCCGCTCCGGCGACCGCGCCGCGTTCCTCGCGACCGTCGCCGACGCGCCCGCGGAGTTCCGCGCCGCGGAGGCGCGCCGCTTCGACAACCTGCGCAGGCTCCCGCTCGGCGGCTGGCGCGAGGAACTCGCGGACCCCCGGCCCGCCGCGGACGCGGACGCGGACGAGGTCGTCGTCCGCGTCCGGACCCGCTACCGGTTCCGCGGGTTCGACGACGGCGACGCCGCGCGCGTCCGGCACCTGGCGTTCGCGCCGCGCTCCGGCGCGTGGGCCGTGACGGGCGACGGCTCGGGGCACGGCTTCTTCGACGACGGGGCGATCTGGGACGCCGGGCCGCTCACGGCCGTGCGGGGCCGCGCGTGCCTGGTCGTCGGCGACACGACCGGCCTGGACGACCTCGCGTCGCTGCTCGACGCCGCGGTGCCGGCCGTCACCGCCGTCGTCGGCACCGGCTGGGCGCGCCGCGCGGTGCTGCTGGCGCCCGCCGACCCCGGACTGGCCGGAGACCTCGCCGACTCCCGGACGGACGTCGCGTCGTTCGCCGCCCTCGCCGCCGTCACCCCCGGCCCCGGGGAGGGACCGGGCCGCGACCGCGTCGTCGTCTCCCCCGCCACCTTCGGCCGCCTCAACGACCTCGGCCGCCGGGTCGTCCTCACGCACGAGCTGACCCACGTCGCGACCGGCGGCGCCCGCGACGGCACCACCCCGCTGTGGCTCATCGAGGGGTTCGCCGACTACGTCGGCTACCGGGGCACCGGCGTCGACGTCCGCGCCGCCGCCGCCGAGCTGCGCCGCGAGGTCGCCGCCGGCCGCCCGCCCGCGCGGCTGCCCGCGGCGGACGCCTTCGCCGGTGGCGCGCGGCGCCTGTCGCAGGCCTACCAGGAGGCCTGGCTCGCCTGCCGGATGATCGCGGAGCGGTACGGTGAGGCGACGCTCGTCCGGTTCTACCGGGCCGCCGGGCGCACCCCCCTGACCACCGCGCTGCGCGACGCGCTGGGGCTCACCCCGGCCCGCTTCACCGCGCTGTGGCGCGACCACCTGGAGAAGGAGCTCACGTGAGCGAGCAGGACCGGCCGTCGCGGCGCCCCCGGATCGCCGCCACGGTCGCCGCCGCCGTGCTGTTCGCCGGGGTCGGCACCGTGCTGGCCCTCACCACCCCGTGGAACCCGCTGCCCGGCCCGGTTCCCGGCGGCGGACGCACGCCGCCCGACCCGTCCGCGGACTACTCCGCCGCCGAGATCGCCCGCAGCGCGGCCTTCGACTCCGCGATCAACCCGCCCGCGTACGCGGGCCTGGTCGCCGGGCTCGCGGTGATCCTCGTCCTCGGCCTGACGCCGCTGGGCGCCCGGCTGGTCCGGTTCACGACCGCCCGGGTGCCGCGCCGGTGGCTGCGCGTCCTGGTGGCCACGGTCGCGGTGACGACGCTGCTGTGGCTCGCCGGGCTGCCGTTCGACGTCTGGGGCGAGACGGTGCTGCGCGACTACGGGCTGTCCACCCAGAGCTGGTCCGCGTGGTCCGTGGACGAGCTGAAGTCCCTCGGGCTCACGTGGGCCGTCTACGGGGGCGTGCTGCTGCTCCTGTACGCGGTGGTGCGCCGCTTCCCCCGCTACTGGTGGACGGGCGCCGCCGCCGGCGGCTTCGCGCTCGTGGTCGCGGCGTCGTTCGCCTACCCCGTCGTGGTCGAGCCGGTCTTCAACGACTTCCGCTCGCTGCCGGAGGGGCGGCTGCGCACCGAGCTGCTGGCCATGGCCGAGCGCGACGGGGTGCCGGTCGAGGACGTCCTGGTCGCCGACGCGTCCCGCCGCACGACCTCGCTGAACGCCTACGTGTCCGGGTTCGGCTCCACGCACCGGATCGTCGTGTACGACACGCTGCTGGAGTCGCCGCCGGAGCACGTCGAGTCGATCGTCGGGCACGAGCTCGGCCACGCCGACAGCCAGGACGTGCTGTGGGGAACGCTCATGGGGGCGCTCGCCGTCGCGGGCGGCGTGTGCCTGCTGTACCCGCTGATGACGTCCCCGCGGCTGCTGCGCCGCGCGGGGGTCGTCCCGCGCGGCGCGGCGGCCGCGGACGGCGCCGGCCCGGATCCCCACGACGACTCGCGCGGCCCGCACGACGGCCCGCGCGGCGGCGCCGCGGATCCGCGGTCGGTCGCGCTCGTGCTCGCGCTGGTGGCGGTCGCGATGCAGGTCGGCGCGCCCGTGCAGAACCTCGTCAGCCGCCGCATCGAGGCCCGCGCGGACGTCCACGCGCTCGACCTCACGCGGGATCCGGAAACCTTCGTGTCGATGCAGCGCGAGCTGTCCGTGCGCAACATCTCCGACCTGAGCCCGAACCCCGTCGAGCGGTTCCTGTGGATGACGCATCCGGCGGGCCCGGAGCGGATCGCGATGGCGCGCGACTGGGCGCGCCTGCACGGCGTCCGGGTCCCGCCGCCGCGTCCCGGCGGCTGACCGCCGTCAGCCGCCGGCCGGCTTCTCCTCACCGGCCTTGTCGTCCGCCTGCGCGGACAGGGTGGCGGGGTCGGCGTTCGGCCCGGTCTTCACGGGCCGCTTCAGCGCGCTGCCCTGCACCCACTTCTTCCAATCCATCTGCCAGTAGCTCCACCCGTTGTAGGGCTCCAGCTCCCGGTCGGTGCCCGTCACGATGATCGGGTCGCCGCGCATCGTCTTCTCGTAGAACCACTCGGCGTTGGACGGGCTGACGTTGATGCAGCCGTGGCTGACGTTCGAGCTTCCCTGGCTGCCGACGGACCAGGGCGCGCTGTGGACGTACTCGCCGCTGTCGGAGATCCGCACGGCGTCGTCCACGACGAGGCTGTAACCCCCCGCGCTTCCGGGCGAGATCCCCATCCACGAGGACGTCATCGTGACGGGGTCGTCCTTCTGCATCGCCAGGTGGACGCCGTTGGTGGTCGTGAACCTGCGCTCCGTCCCGTCGCCCATGCTGGTCGGGAGGGTGCGCACCTTCTTGCCGTTGACCTTCACCACCATCTTGTGGGAGTCCTCGTCAGCCGTGCTGATCTGGGAGTCCCCGACGGTGAAGGAGGCCTTGTAGTTCTTTCCGCCGTACACGCCCTTGCTGGTGCTCACCCCGGCCAGGTGCGCCTGGAACGACACCTTGGTCTGCGCGGGCCAGTACTCCTTCGTGCGGAAGGCCACCTTCTCGTCGTCGATCCAGTGCCACGCGCCTTCGGCCGGCTTGCTCGAGCGCACGACGAGCGCCCGCTCGACCGCGGCCCGGTCCTTGACCGGCTCCTCGAAGCTCATGACGATCGGCATGCCGACGCCGACGGTCTCCCCGTCGAACGGCCCCTCGAGCGTCATCGGGTTCGTCTTCTCCGCCGCGGCGGTCGCGAACCGGCTCCGCACCGTCCGGCTGCGCCCGTCCTCCCCGAGCGCCGTGGCGCTGACGGTGTAGGACGTCCCGGGCATGAGCGCCCAGCGGGACCGCCACGCCGTCCCGTCCTCGTTCAGGCTTCCCGCGATGGTCTTGCCGCCGCTCGACACCGTCACGCCCGCGATGGTGCCGCGCTGTGCCCGCACGGCGATCGGAGCGTCGGGCGCGATCGTCCCGCCCTGGCGTGGTGACACCGTGAGCGCGACGGCCTCGGCCGTCGGCCCGTCCTGTCCCGTGCATCCCGCGGCCGCCGCCGCTCCGACGCCGACGAGCAGTGCGACGGCCCGCCGGCTCCGGTCCCTCGGTCCTGAGCAACGAAACGGCACTGTGGACCCCCCGGTCGTTCACTGGGCGCCCATTTCGTCCGCTCCGGCCCGGTCGCTGGAGCGACGCCCAGTATGTGAAAGGGCCGGTACCCGGGAAACTCCGGATACCGGCCCTTCATGGGCGGTTTTTACCGATCAGTGGGCGAAATGACCCCGGTAGTACTCGAAGACCATGCCGATCACCGACATCATGATGGCGACCGTGCCGATGATCACGAGCCACCAGCCGAAGACCAGGCCCAGCGTGATCGCCGCGGCGGACAGCCCGACGTACAGCGGCCACCAGCTGTGCGGGCTGAAGAAGCCCAGCTCACCGGCGGCGTCGGCGATCTCGCCCTCAGGGTCGTCCTCGTACAGCGGGCCGGCGTTGGCCCGCTCGAGGCGCCGCACCGTGAAGTGGATGTAGAAGCCGATGAGCCCGGCGAGGCCGATCGACAGCGCGAGCGCGGTCGTCCCCGTCCAGTCCTTCGACCAGTACCAGTACACGATGTCGGTGATGAGGAAGAAGACGGCGCAGCCGTAGAACATGAACGCCTGAACGCGCATCGGTCAGTCCCCCTTCGACCCGGCCGGGCCGCCCGAGGTGCCGGCCAGTTCGCCCTTCGCCCCCACATGCGGGTGGTGCAGGTCGAACGCCGGCCGCTCGGAGCGGATCTTCGGGATCGAGTTGAAGTTGTGCCGCGGCGGCGGGCAGGTCGTCGCCCACTCCAGGGACGCGCCGTAGCCCCACGGGTCGTCGACCTCGACGCGCTTGCCCTTCTTCCACGTGTTGTAGACGTTGTAGAAGAACGGGATCATCGAGGCGCCGAGGATGAACGAGAAGATCGTGGAGACCACGTTCAGGCCCTCGAACTCGGCCGCGTAGTCGGCGTACCGGCGGGGCATGCCCGCGGCGCCGAGCCAGTGCTGCACCAGGAAGGTGCCGTGGAAGCCGATGAACAGCAGCCAGAAGTGCACCTTGCCGAGGGTGTCGTTCAGCATCTTGCCGGTCCACTTCGGCCACCAGAAGTAGAAGCCCGCGAACATCGCGAACACCACGGTGCCGAAGACGACGTAGTGGAAGTGCGCCACCACGAAGTAGGAGTCGGACAGCTGGAAGTCCATCGGCGGCGACGCGAGGATGACGCCGGTCAGGCCGCCGAACAGGAACGTGACGAGGAATCCGAGAGACCAGAGCATCGGTGACTCGAATGTCAGCTGGCCTCTCCATATAGTCCCGATCCAATTGAAGAACTTCACGCCCGTCGGTACGGCGATGAGGAACGTCATGAACGAGAAGAACGGCAGGAGGACCTGGCCGGTGACGTACATGTGGTGCGCCCAGACCGTGACGGACAGGCCCGCGATGCTGATGGTGGCGAACACCAGGCCGACGTAGCCGAAGACCGGCTTGCGGCTGAACACCGGGAGGATCTCCGTCACGATGCCGAAGAAGGGCAAGGCGATGATATAGACCTCCGGATGCCCGAAGAACCAGAAGAGGTGCTGCCATAGCAGCGCGCCTCCGTGCGCGGCGTCGAAGACGTGCGCGCCGAACTTCCGGTCGGCCTCCAGGGCCAGCAGGGCGGCGGCCAGCACCGGGAACGCCAGCAGGACCAGGATGGAGGTCAGCAGGACGTTCCAGGTGAAGATCGGCATCCGGAACATCGTCATGCCCGGCGCCCGCATGCACAGGATCGTGGTGATGAAGTTGACGCCGCCCATGATGGTGCCGAAGCCCGACATCGCCAGTCCGAGCACCCACATGTCACCGCCGATGCCCGGCGAGCGGACCGCGTTCGACAGCGGGGCGTAGGCGAACCAGCCGAAGCTGGCGGCGCCGTTCGGGGTCAGGAACCCGGCGAGCACGATCAGGCTGCCGAACAGGAACAGCCAGTACGCCAACATGTTCATGCGCGGGAACGCGACGTCCGGCGCGCCGATCTGCAGCGGCATGATGACGTTGGCGAAACCGGCGAACAGCGGCGTCGCGAACATCAGCAGCATGATCGTGCCGTGCATCGTGAACAGCTGGTTGAACTGCTCGTTGCTCACGACCTGGAGCCCCGGCGTGTACAGCTCGGCGCGCATCAGCAGCGCCATCACGCCGCCGATCAGGAACATGAAGAACGACGTGATCAGGTAGAGGTAGCCGATCGTCTTGTGGTCGGTGGACGACAGCCACGAGGCGATGATGCGCCCCTTGCTCGTCCGCGACGCGGAGACCGGCGCGCTCGGTGCCTTGCTGATCGTCGTCAATTGGCACCCCCCGCGGCTTGGGTCGACGCGGCCTGCTTCTTGGCCTTGGCGTCGGCGATGAACTGGTCGTACTGCTCCGGCGTGACGACCTTCAACTGGAACAGCATCCGGCTGTGGTCGACGCCGCAGAGTTCGGCGCAGCGGCCCTCATAGGTGCCGAGCTTGTTCGCCGTGAACTCGAACTCGTTGGTGTAGCCCGGCATGACGTCCTTCTTGTAGATCAGTGCCGGGACCCAGAACGAGTGGATGACGTCGTTGGCGTGCAGCCGGACGCGGACCGTCTCGTTCGCCGGGATCGTCAAGACGGGCTTGGCCGGAGCGGGCCCGTTCGGGGCGACCGGCTGGCCGACCACGCTCGCGACGCTCTGGCCGTTCTCGACGTAGTCGAACTGCCAGCTCCACTGGAACGCCGTGACGTCGACGACGACGTCCGGATCGTCGGTGGTCTTCTCGACGAAGTTCTGATCGCGCGCCGTGAAGTAGAACAGGACCGCGATGATGACGAACGGGACCGCCGTGTAGAGGATCTCGATCGGCATGTTGTAGCGGACCTGCGGCGGCAGGTCGTCGGAGCGCTTGCGGTGGAACACCACCGCCCAGATGATCAGACCCCAGACGACGGCCCCGACGGCGAACGCCGCGATCCAGGAGCCCTGCCAGAGCCTCAGCATGCGTTCGCCCTGGATGCTGATCGGCTCGGGCATGCCGAGGCGGGCCGCCTCGCCGCTGCACGCGGTGGCGGTCAGCGCCAGCAGCCCTAGCGCGCCGGCGCTTGTGATCACGCGGCGAGTGCGCACAGGCGTACGCCGCTCCCTAGAGCGGGTCGGACTCACGGAATGCCTTCCCCACGGATGAAAGCCCGGTCGGCCGGGCGGTGTAGATCTGCTGTTACACGTGCGTTGGACACCCTAGCGCGAGGGTCGCGCGCACCCCCGATCGGGTGCCCGGTTAGTGTTCCGCCATGGCCGGAAGCAGCGGCTACCTCGACGCCGCCTCCACCGAACCGCCGCACCCCGCCGCGCGCGCCGCGCTGCTGGACGCGCTCGACTCCGCCTGGGCCGATCCCGCGCGGCTCTACGGTACGGCGCGCGGGACCCGCATCCTGCTCGATCGCGCCCGCGCGCGTGTCGCGGGCGTCCTCGGCGTCCGTCCGGACGAGGTGTCGTTCACGTCCTCGGGGACGCAGGCGGTGCACCTGGCGGTCCTCGGGGGCCTGCGCGCGCGCCGGCGCGTCGGGTCGCACCTCGTGGTGAGCGCCGTGGAGCACTCCAGCGTCCTGCACGCCGCCGAACTGCACGAGCGGGACGGCGGCGAGGTCACGCTCGTCGGCGTCGACCGGACCGGACGCGTCGATCCCGCCGAGTTCGCGGCCGCGCTGCGCCCGGACACCGCCCTGGCCGTCCTGCAGTCGGCCAACCACGAGGTCGGCACCCTGCAGCCGCTGGCCGAGGTCGGCGAGCACTGCCGGGCCGCGCGCGTCCCGCTGTGCACGGACGCGGCGCAGTCGCTCGGCCGCGCGGCGGTCCCGGCGGGCTGGTCGCTGCTGGCGGGCAGCGCGCACAAGTGGGGCGGGCCGCCCGGCGTCGGCGTGCTCGCGATCCGCAAGGGCACGCGGTGGCGCTCCCCGCTGCCCGACGACGAGCGCGAGGCGCGCCGCGTCCCCGGCTTCGAGAACGTGCCCGGCGCGGTCGCCGCCGCGGCCGCGCTGGAGGCGCGGCAGGTCGACATGGCGGCGGACGCGGCGCGGCTGTCGGCGCTCGTGGACCGGATCCGGGCCGAGGTACCGCGCACCGTGCCCGACGTGGAGGTGGTCGGCGATCCGGTCCGGCGGCTACCGAACCTGGTCACGTTCTCCTGCCTGTACGTGGAGGGCGAGGCTCTGCTGACCGAACTGGACCGGCTGGGTTTCGCGGTTTCGTCGGGCAGTTCGTGCACGGCGGATACGCTGCGTCCCAGTCATGTACTGGAGGCGATGGGCGTGATCACCCATGGGAACGTGCGGGTATCGCTGCCGCGTGACGTCGACGCGGCGGACGTCGAACGCTTCCTGTCGGTGCTTCCCCGCACCGTCGCCCGGCTCCGCAGCGATCTGGGAGTGACCTCGCAGTGACCCGCCCCGCAGCGCCCCGCCGCGCGCCCTCCCCCGGTGCCGCCCGCACCCCCACGACCCCCGAGACAGGGAGGCGGTCCCGCCCATGAGGTTCCGAGGCCGCGCCAAGAGCCGGCAGCCCGCGGCGGCGCCCGTCCCCGCCGTCCCCGAGCCGTCCGGCCCGGTTCCCGTGCTGGTCATCGACGCGCTGGGCCGCAAGTGCCCGATCCCGATCATCATGCTGGCCGAGCGGATCCGCGAGGTGCCGGTCGGGGAGGTCGTCGCCGTCCTGGCCGACGATCCCGCGGCCCGCACCGACGTCCCCGCCTGGTGCCGCATGAAGTCGCAGGACTTCGTCCGCGAGGAGACCCTCGCCCAGGGCGGTTGGGGCTACCACATCCGCCGCACGTACTGACGCGCACGTACCGACGCGACGGCCGGACGGGCGCCGCGCGGCGCCCGTCCGGCCGGTGTGCGAGCCCTGCGGGTCGCGGGTCGGGTTGCGGGTTGCGGGGCTTACGGGTTGTGGGTGGCGATGTGCGGGGCCACCTCGGTGGACGCCTGCTCGCCGTAGGCGGCGGCGAAGCGCTCCAGGAACGCCGCTCGGGAGAGCGTGTACTCCTGCGGGCCGGCGGCCTCGAGGGCGTGGGCGGCGATGGCGTTGCCGACCTGCGCGGCGCGCTCCAGCGGCAGTTCCCAGGCGAGGGCCGTCAGGAAGCCGGCGCGGAACGCGTCGCCCACGCCGGTGGGGTCGACGATGGAGTCGACGGCGACGCAGGGCACGTGGATCCCCTCCTGCCCCTGCCGGTCGATGACGACGCCCTTGGCGCCGAGCGTGGTGACGCGGACGCCGACGCGGGAGAGGATCTCCTCGCCGGTCCAGCCGGTCTTCTCCTCGCAGAGCGCCTTCTCGTACTCGTTGGTGAACAGGTACGCGGCGGAGTCGATGAGGCGGCGCACCTCCGGGCCGTCCATCCGGGCGAGCTGCTGGGACGGGTCCGCGGCGAACGGGATCGCGCGGTCGCGGCACTCGTCGGTGTGCCGCAGCATCGCCTCGGGGTCGTTCGGGCTGATCAGCACCAGGTCGAGGCCGCCGACGCGGTCGGCGACCGGCTGCAGCTCGATGGTGCGCGCCTCGCTCATCGCGCCCGCGTAGAACGTGGCGATCTGGTTCTGCTCCTGGTCGGTGTTGCACAGGAACCGGGCGGTGTGGTGCAGCTCGGACACGTGCACGGAGGCGGTGTCGACGCCGTGCCGGTCGAGCCAGGAGCGGTAGTCGGCGAAGTCGTCGCCGACCGAGCCGACCAGGATCGACCGCTTGCCGAGGCTGCCCATGCCGAAGCAGATGTTGGCGGCGACGCCGCCGCGGCGGATCTCGAGCTCGTCCACCAGGAAGGACAGCGACACCCGGTCGAGCTGGTCGGGCAGGAGCTGGTCGGTGAATCTTCCTGGGAAGGTCATCAGATGGTCGGTCGCGATGGAACCGGTCACGGCGATGCGCACTGAGCCGCTCTCCTCCGTCATGGTCGTCGTCCGGCTGCTTCACCGGCTGTACAGACCCGGAAAGCCTACTTGCCGGGGCGGCTGATCTTGAGCCGGGCAACGGAAAAGGGACGGCGCGGACAGAGCACATGGACCGTCCGGCCGTCCCGGCCGCGCTTCCGGCGGGCTCAGTTGAAGGAGTCGCCGCAGGCGCAGGAACCCGAGGCGTTCGGGTTGTCGATCGTGAAGCCCTGCTTCTCGATGGAGTCGACGAAGTCGATGGTGGCGCCGGTGAGGTAGGGCGCGCTCATCCGGTCGACGCGGACCGACAGGCCGCCGAAGTCCTGGATCTGGTCGCCGTCCATCTCCCGCTCGTCGAAGAAGAGCTGGTAGATCAGGCCGGAGCAGCCGCCCGGCTGCACGGCGACACGCAGCGCGAGGTCGTCACGACCCTCCTGGTCGAGCAGGCCCCTGGCCTTCTCGGCGGCGGCGTCGGTGAGGATCACGCCGTCCTGCGTGGTCTCCTGCGTGGTCTCGCCTGAAACCGTCATGTGTTCAGCTCCCGGGTCTCGCTGCGCCGCGATGCGGCTGTTTCCGCTTGTCCATCGAGGACGCGTACGCCCCTTCCCGTAGGACAACGTACCTCGCCACCGACCCATTCCGCTTCCCGGCGGTCTTGAACATCCCCCGGGGGTGCGTTCTACGTCACATCTTCGCATCCCGCCGGATGTGCCATGATTAGTCGTCAATGCGACGATAAGTACCGTCGCTGCCGCCTGGAGGGAGATCCTCGTGAGCACACCGGTGCGCGACCTGCCCCTGCTGCTGCTCGGCAGCGGCGCCGACCCGGCCAGCGAGCGCGGCGTGGACTGTCCCGGCGAACTGCCGCCGGCCTCCGACCCGGCCCTCGTGGAGCGGGCCGCCGCCGCGAAGGCCGCACTGGGCGACCGCGTGTTCGTGCTCGGCCACCACTACCAGCGCGACGAGGTCATCCGGTTCGCCGACGTCACCGGCGACTCGTTCAAGCTGGCGCGCGAGGCCGCGGCCCGCCCGCAGGCCCCGTACGTCGTGTTCTGCGGCGTCCACTTCATGGCCGAGTCCGCCGACATCCTGACCGCCGGCCACCAGCGGGTCGTGCTGCCCGACCTGGCCGCCGGGTGCTCGATGGCGGACATGGCCACCTTCGACCAGGTCGAGGACTGCTGGGACGTCCTGGAGGACGCGGGCGTCGCCGACGACGTCGTCCCCGTGACGTACATGAACTCCTCGGCCGACATCAAGGCGTTCGTCGGACGGCACGGCGGCGTCGTGTGCACGTCGTCCAACGCAAAGCGGGCGCTGGACTGGGCTTACGCGAAGGGCAAGAAGGTTCTCTTCCTGCCCGACCAGCACCTCGGCCGCAACACCGCGGTGCTGGATATGGGCTTCTCGCTGGACGACTGCGTCGTCTACAGCCCGCACCGCCGCGAGGGCGGCCTCACGCAGCAGCAGCTGCGGGACGCCAAGATGATCCTCTGGCGCGGGCACTGCTCGGTGCACGGCCGGTTCACCAAGGAGTCCGTGGACGACGTGCGCGCGCGCGTCCCCGGCGTGAACGTGCTGGTGCACCCCGAGTGCCGCCACGAGGTCGTGACGTCCGCCGACCTGATCGGGTCGACCGAGTACATCATCAAGACGATCGACGCGGCCGCCCCCGGGACGTCGTGGGCCGTGGGGACGGAGCTGAACCTCGTCCGCCGGCTGGCGAACGCGCACCCGGACAAGAACGTCATGTTCCTGGACAAGGCGGTCTGCTACTGCTCGACGATGAACCGCATCGACCTGCCGCACCTGGTCCGGTCGCTGGAGTCGCTCGCGCGGGACGAGGTCGAGAACGTCATCGAGGTCGACGCGGAGACCGCGCACTACGCCCGCCTCGCCCTCGACCAGATGCTCGCCCTCCCGTAACCGTCGGCCGTTCCTCCGGGGGCGACGCCGGGCGTTCCCGGAGAAACGGCACGGGCGGAGGCGCGGGCGGCCGCGGTCAGCCGATCGCGGAGTTCTCCGCCCAGCGGACGAGCACGTCCTCGGCTCCGGAGAACTCGAGCCGGGGATCGCCGGGCTTGCGCCGCCCCCAAAGGAACAGGAACACGTCGGAGGCGTCGCCGCGCACCGTCGCGTCGGCGTCTCCCGCGTCTCCGGCGGCCCCCGCCTCTCCGGCGCCGCCCGAGATCTCGAAGCCGTCCGGCAGCAGGCGGAACCGCCACCGGGCGCCGATGTCACCGGCGACGAAGTCGAGCGTCTCCCCGTTTCCCCGCAAGTTCACGATCCGGGGCGAGAACGCCGCCGCGGACTCCAGGTTGGCGAAGTACTCGGCGATGCCGTCGGCGGCGACCTCCGGGGCGGCCTCGGGCGCCCCTCCGGCCGCGATGTCCAGGTCGCAGCGGTGCACGACGGTCTCGTGCAGCAGCCGCCGCGACCAGAACCGGACGTGCTGGTCCGCGCCCCACGCCCAGACTCCGGCGTCCGGATCGGCGGCGCGCAGCACCCGCAGCAGCAGTTCCCCGCCCTCCAGCAGCCACGGAACGTGGTCGACCCGCGCGACCGGGAAGGTCACGCCCAGCTCGCGCAGGCTGAGGCGGCGCGTGGTCAGGGTACGGACCGTTCCGGCGGCCCAGCGCTGCACGCCGCCGAGGTGCCGGACCAGCTCGGCGGCCGACCAGCCCGGGCAGGTCGGGACCGGCTCGTCCGGATCGATCCGCCCGGCCGCGTCCGCGAACGCCGCGATCTCGAGCTCGAGGGCGTCGCAGTACCGGGCATGGTCGAAGGCCGATGCCGCCGTCTCCGTCATGTTCTCTTCCTCTCGGAGGACGTCGGGGGGCGCCTCACAGCCCCGGCGCGCCCCATACCGGGAACCAGCGTCCCAGATCCTCCTCGATCGGGAGATCGGCGCCCAGCGCGCTCCGAACCTGGAGTTCCAGGGCATTGTCCCGCTTGTCGCCCGGCATCGGGGCGAACGGGTAGAACGTTCCACGCTTGTAGAGGTAGACGAGGGCGAGCCGCCGCCCGTCCGTCCCGCGGAACCCGGCGAGGGAGCACAGCAGGTGCGGCCCGAACCCGCCGGACTCCAGGGTGGAGTTGACCGCGTGCAGGTCGGTGACGAGGGCGGGCAGCTCGTCCGGACGGTGCTCGGCGAGCAGCCACGTGAACCCGTAGGTGTCGGTGCTCAGCTCGACGGGCGGGCCCTCATCGGCGTCCAGCAGCTCTCGCACGTCCTGCTGCAGGCGGGCGAACGCGCCGCCCTCCGCGGCGCGGAAGCTCACCGAGCCGAGACCGGTCGGGGCGAAGCCCGTCGCCGCCTCGAGCGTGACGGCGGCGGTCGACAGCGCGAACAACCGGTCGAGGTCGGGCGGGGCCGGCTTGGACCGGCCGAGCAGCGTGTCCAGGAATCCCACGGTCAGGCTCCCCTGCTGAGCTGGTCGGAGATCTTGCCGAGCTGCGCGAGCCGCTTGTCCAGCGTCGGGTGCGTGGAGAACAGCGACGACACGCTGAACCCGCGCCCGAGCGCCGGGGTGAAGAAGAACGCGTTGAACGGCTGGGCCGACCGCAGATCGTTCGTCGGGATGCGGGCGATGTCGCCGGTCACCTTGGTGAGCGCGGACGCGAGCGCCGACGGGCGCCCGGTCAGCAGCGCGGCGGCCCGGTCGGCCGACAGTTCCCGGTACCGCGACAGCGCCCTGGTCAGCAGGAAGCTGACGGCGTAGGCCAGCGCGCTCGCGCCGACCACGGCGAGCAGGATCAGCCCGGTGTTCTGGTCGTTGCCGCGCCGGTTGAAGCCGCCGAACAGGCCGATCTGCAGCCCGAACCGGGTGATGAGGCCGGCGCACACGCCGAGGAACGACGCGATCGTCATGACCGCGACGTCCTTGTGCGCGACGTGCGCCATCTCGTGCGCGAGGACGCCCTCCAGCTCGACCGGGTCGAGCCTGCGCAGCAGCCCGGTGGTCACGCACACGACGGCCTTCTTCTGGTTCCGGCCGGTCGCGAAGGCGTTGGGCACGTCGGTGTCGGCGATCGCGACCTTGGGCTTCGGTGCGTCCGACAGGGCGCAGATCCGGTCGATCACCCCGTGCAGCTCGGGCGCCTCCTCCGGTGAGACGACCTTGCCGCGCATGGCGAACAGGGTCATCCGGTCGGAGAAGAAGTACTGCGCGAGCAGGAACACGACCGCCACGGCCAGCGCGAACACGCCCCAGCTCGGCGCCAGCACGAAGAACGCCGAAACGAAGACGACATAGACCAGCCCCAGCAGGAACATCGTCACGAGCATGCGCGACGTCAGTCCCCGGTCGGGCGCGTAACGAGTCTTGGCCATGCGGCTGCCACCCCCCGGTATAAACCCCGTTCACCAGGAAGAACGCGCGAGCGGAGACTTTTGTGCCGTGGCGTTCCCCGCACCGTCGATGATCGGCCCGTGGTCCTCCCCGGCTCCCCGTTCCCCCAGGCCTAGTCCGGAATCAGCCCCTCGTCGCCGAGCATGGAGCGCACCTCGTCGATGTGAGCGTCGGCCGGCGGCAGGATCAGCTCGGACGGCGCCAGGCTGTCGGCCGGCAGCGGCTTGCCGACCTTGCGGACGTTGTCCAGCAGGGCCACCAGGGCGGCCCGGAAGGTCGTCTCGTCGCCCGACTCGATCGCCGCCTCGAGTTCGTCGTCGAGCGCGTTGAGCGCCGTCAGATCCTCGGCGGCGACGTCCAGCTGCCCCTCGCCCATCAGCCGGACGATCACTGGGCACCCCCGGGCTGCTGCGGCCACGCCTGCTTGGAGGTGTCCACCTGCGGCTGCTCCTGCGCGTTCGGGGAGCCCTCGTTCAGCTCCTTGGGAGCGGGGCCCTGGCCGAGTTCGGCCTTCATCCGCTCCAGCTCCAGGTCGACACCGCTACCCGCGCCCAGCCGGTCCAGCTCGGCCTGGATGTCGTCCTTCGGGCCGGAGAAGTCCTCGAGGGCGCCGGATTCCAGCAGCTCGTCGATCGCGCCGGCCCGCGCCTTCATCGTCTCGGTCTTCTCCTCGGCGCGCTGGATCGCCAGCCCGACATCGCCCATCTCCTCGGAGATGCCGGAGAACGCCTCGTTGATCTTCGTCTGGGCCTCGGCCGCGGTGTAGGTGGCCTTGATGGTCTCCTTCCGCGTGCGGAAGGAGTCGACCTTGGCCTGCAGCCGCTGGGAGGCGAGCGTGAGCTTCTCCTCCTCGCCCTGCAGCTGCTGGTACTGCGCCCGCAGGTCGTTCAGCTGGCTCTCGATCCCGGCGCGGCGCTCCAGCGCCGTGCGGGCCAGGTCCTCGCGGCCGACCTGCAGCGCCTTGCGGCCCTGGTCGGTCAGCTTCTCCTGCTGCTGTTCGAGCTGGTTGATCTGCAGCTCGAGACGCTTGCGGGAGGTGGCGACGTCGGCGACTCCCCGACGGACCTTCTGCAGCATCTCCAGCTGACGCTGGTAGGAGTAGTCGAGCGTCTCGCGAGGATCCTCGGCTCGGTCCAGGGCCTTGTTCGCCTTGGCCTTGAAGATCATCGACATTCGCTTCATCACGCTCATCGCGCGGCGCCGGTCCCTTCGTGCTGTCGCTCAGTCGCAAACTGGGCTCAATGACCACTGCTGGGGTTCTTATCACCCTACGCGGTAACGTGCGAGGCAGTCACGACGTTCGCAGCCGGTAGGCTGACCCCGTGTTCAAGCGTCGTACCCAGGAAGCCCCTCCGAATCCTCCTCAGGTAGTAAAGCCGGGAGGAAAGGGCCGTCCCACGCCCAAGCGGCGGGACGCCGAGAAGCGGAACCGGCAACCGATCACCGCTCCGTCCAACCGCAAAGAGGCGTACAAGAAGGTCCGGGAGCGGCAGGCCGCCGACCGGGTCAAGGCCCGTGAGGGGATGCAGCGGGGCGACGAGAAGTACCTGCTCAAGCGGGACAAGGGCCCGGTCCGCAAACTCGCCCGCGACTACGTCGACTCGCGCCGCACGGTCGGTTCGTACCTGATGTACGCGATGTTCGCGATCGTCCTGCTGAGCCTCATCCCGATCCCCGCGGCCCGCCTGCTGGTGCTGTTCGCGCCGCCGCTGCTGCTGCTCGCGGTGTTCGGCGAGGGCCTGCTGCTGAGCCGCGGCATCAAGAAGCTGGCCGCCGAGCGGTACCCCGAGGAGAGCCAGAAGGGCGTGGGGATGTACGCGGCGATGCGGGCGATGCAGATCCGCCGGCTGCGGGTTCCCGCCGCCCAGGTGAAGATCGGCGAGAAGGACGGGATCTGAACGCCGGTCGACCGGATCTGCGGCCCCGCACGGCGGGCTAGGGTCTGGGCATGGAGTTCAGACACCTGGGCAGGAGCGGTCTCAAGGTCAGCGAGATCGCCTACGGCAACTGGCTCACCCACGGCTCCCAGGTCGAGGAGGACGCCGCGAACGAGTGCGTGCGCGCGGCGCTCGACGAGGGCGTCACCACCTTCGACACCGCCGACGCCTACGCGGGCACCCGCGCCGAGGCCGTCCTCGGGCGGGCGCTGCAGGGGCAGCGCCGGGAAGGGCTGGAGATCTTCACCAAGGTCTACTGGCCCACAGGCCCCGGGCAGAACGACCGGGGCCTGTCGCGCAAGCACATCATGGAGTCCCTCAACGGGTCGCTGCGCCGCCTCGGGACCGACTACGTCGACCTCTACCAGGCGCACCGGTTCGACCACGAGACGCCGCTCGAGGAGACGCTGCGCGCGTTCGACGACCTCGTCCGGCAGGGCAAGGTCCTGTACGTGGGCGTGTCGGAGTGGCGCGCCGAGCAGATCGAGGCGGCCCTGAAGATCGCCGGTGAGATGGGCTTCGACCGGATCGTCTCCAGCCAGCCGCAGTACTCGATGCTCTGGCGGGTGATCGAGGAGGAGGTCGTCCCGCTGTGCGAGCGCGAGGGGATCGGCCAGATCGTCTGGTCGCCGATCGCGCAGGGCGTGCTGACCGGCAAGTACAAGCCGGGGCAGCCGCTGCCCGAGGGATCGCGGGCGACCGACGACAAGGGCGGCTCCGACATGATCCGGCGGTACATGAGCGACGACCTGCTCACCCGGGTGCAGGAGCTGCGGCCGATCGCCGACGAGCTCGGGCTGTCGATGGCGCAGCTGGCGATCGCGTGGACGCTGCAGAACCCGAACGTCTCGGCGGCGATCGTCGGCGCGAGCCGTCCCGGGCAGGTCCGCGACAACGTGAAGGCCGCCGGGGTGAAGCTGGACGCCGACGTGCTCCGGCGGATCGACGACGTGCTCGGCCCGGTGGTGATCCGCGACCCGTCCCGGACCCGCAGCCCCGAGTCGCGGCCCTGACCCCTCCCCGGCGTCCCCCCGGCCTCCCGTCCCCGGGCTCCCGCCCCTGAACCCGCGCCCCTGAACCCGCGCCCCTGAACCCGCGCCCCTGAACCCGCGCCCCTGAACCCGCGCGCCGCCCGCCCCGCGCCGGACGGACGAGGGCCGCGGCTCCCCGGTCTCCCGGGGCCCCGCGGCCCTCGTCCGCTCCGGCCGTCCGCTCCGGCCGTCGCTCACTCCGGTTCGTGCAGGCTCATCTCGTAGACGGCCGTGTCCCCCTCCAGCAGGGTCACCTTGGCGGCGCCGCCGGCCAGCAGCCCCCGCCAGTTCTCGCCCAGCCAGCTCTCCGCGTCCGCCTGGGTGGAGAAGGACTCGTCCGACATGCCCACCGTGCGGCCGTCGGCCGTCTCCAAACGCCAGCTCCACGCCATCGCGCTCGCCTCTCCCTCGTGTCCCGTCCCGCTCGTCCCGCGCACATGCCCTGCCGCCGTGAAACGTGAGCGTAGCCCGTCAGGAGGCGGCCTCGATGGCTTTGCGGAGCGCCTCGGGCGTGCCGATGTCGTCCTGGTCCAGGGTGCGGCCGTTCACCTGGACGGTGGGCGTGCCGCGCACGCCGGAGTCGATGTACCCGTCGCTGACGCGCTCGACCTCCGCGGCGTACCACTCCTCGCGGACGCACCGCTCGAACTCCGCCCCGGGCACCCCGGCCTCGCGGCCGACGGAGATCAGCTCCGACGTGGCGTAGCCCTCGGTCTCCAGGCTCGAGGGCTGGTGCTCGTAGAGCGCGTCCTGGTAGGACAGCCACCGCGAGCCGTGCCCGACGCAGCGCAGCGCGGACGCCGCCCGCAGCGCGTTGCCGTGCGCGGGCTGCCGCGACTCGTCGAAGACCACCATGGGGTGGAAGACGACCTTGGCCTCGCCCGCGACGGCCAGTTCCTTGAGCATCGGGTCGTTCGCCTTGTCGAACGTGCCGCAGTGCGGGCAGGCGAAGTCGGTGTAGACGTCCACGACGGGCGACGAGACGCCCGGCCGGGCCATCGCGAGGCTGCCGTCCTCGCCCGGTGTGGCGTTCGCGCCGCCGACGATCTCCCCGACCTGCAACCGGACCTCGCCGCCGCGGCCGCCGCCCCCGCCCTCTTCTTCACCGCTGAGCACGAACCCCACGGCCGCCGCCGCGATGACCACGACCACCACGACCGCGATCGCGCCGGCGACGATCGCGATCACCGGTCCCGGGCCCCTGCCCCCGCCGGGTGGCGGCGGTCCGGGCGGGCCGCCCTGCCAGGGCGCGCCCGGCCCGGGCGGCGGCCCGCCCGGAGGCGTCCCGCCGGGAGGGGGCGGCGGAGGGAACTGCGGATTCGGGGGGTTCGGGGGGTAGCCCACCCGTGTCTCCTTTGATCGTCTTGTCGGTCTTCTAGCGCGATGTGACGCGATGTAGTGCGGTGTAGTGCGGTGTAGTGCGCTTCGGTCATGTGCGAGCTTCGCCGCAATGGCGAACCCCATCCCGTGAGCGTAACGGCGCACCCCCCGACGTAGAGTCGTCCACCGACATGAACTCCGAAGTCAACGCCCCCGCCCCCTCCCCGAGCGGGGTCCGGATCCTCGGGACGGCCGCGGCGGGCGGGTGGCCCGCGGACGGCTGCCGCTGCGCGTCCTGCACCCGGCTGCGCGCGGCCGGGATCCGGCACGCGCCGTTCGACGCGCTGGTCGGCGGGACGCCCTGGGCCGAGTGCGACCGGACGGACGTGCCCGGCGGCCACGACGTGCGCGGACCGTCCGGGGAGCGGGTGCTCGTGGCGGCCGGGCCGGGCTCGCGTCCCGAGCCCGCCGAGGGCGTCCGCTACGCCGCCGCCCTCCTCGATCTGGCCGGGGCGCCCGACCATCTCGGCCGGCTCCGCGCCGGCCGGGCCGTGACCGCGGAGACGCACGTCGCGGCCGTCCACGTCGACCACCGCGTCCCGTCCCCGGCCGAACTGGAGCGTCGGCTGGGCTTCTGGCTCCGCCCGCACGCCGGACCGTGGCGCACGCTCCTGCTCGGCGGCTCCCGGTCCGGCAAGTCGGCGGAGGCGGAGATGCGGCTTGCCGCCCACCCGGACGTCACCTACGTCGCGACGGGGGGCGCGCGCGACGGCGACCCCGAGTGGGCCGCGCGCGTGGCCGCGCACCGGCGGCGCCGCCCCGCCCGGTGGCGGACGGCGGAGACCACCGACGTCGCGGGCGTGCTGGCGGCGGCGGACGGCGCGGTGCTCGTGGACGGCATCGGCACGTGGCTCGCGGCGGCGATGGACGAGACCGGCGCGTGGGAAGACCCGGCGACCGCCGTCACCCGGGTCCTCCCGCGCCTCGACGCCCTGGTCGCCGCGTGGCGCGGGACGGCCGCGCACGTCGTGGCGGTGACCGACGAGGTCGGCCTGTCGCTCGTCCCGACCACCCCCGCCGGACGGGCGTTCCGGGACGCGCTCGGGCTGCTCAACCAGCGCCTCGCCGCCGAGTCCGAGGACGCCGCGCTGGTCGTCGCGGGCCGCGTGCGGGACCTCGCGTGATCGCCGGGCTCCGGCTGGCGGTCACGCTGCTCACCGTCGTGCCGTTCCCCGGCGAGGGCCGGTTCGACCGCGGCACCGCCCGCACCGCGATGCTGCTCGCCCCGTGCGCCGGGCTGGTCACCGGCGGCGCGGCGGCGCTCGTCCTGGTGGCGGGCGGCGCGCTCGGCCTGTCCGCGGCCCTGTGCGCGGCCCTCGCGGTCGCGGCAACGGCGGCGGTGACCCGGGCGCTGCACCTGGACGGCCTCGCCGACCTCGCCGACGGCCTCGGCAGCCGCAAGCCGGCCGCGGGCGCGCTGGAGGTCATGAAGCGGTCCGACATCGGCCCGTTCGGCGTCGTCACCCTGCTGCTGACCCTGCTGATCCAGGTCGCCGCACTGGCGTCGGCCCCGAATCCGGCGGTCGCGGCGCTCGTCGCGGGCGTCGCGGGACGGCTCGCGCTGCCGTGGGCGTGCCGCGCGTCCGTCCCCCCGGCCCGTCCGGACGGGCTGGGCGCGCTCGTCGCGGGCACCGTCCCGGCGCGCGCGGCCCTGCCGGTCACCGCCGCCGTCCTCGCGGCGGCCGCCGCGGCCGGGGCCGCCGCCGGCGGGACGGACGGCGCCCTGCTCGCCGCCGCCGCCACCGGGGTCGGGCTCGCCGCCGCCCTGCTGACCCTGCGGCACGCGGTCCGGCGGCTGGGCGGCGTCACCGGCGACGTCCTCGGCGCGCTCGTGGAGATCGCCGCGACGGGCGCACTGATCGTCCTCGCGGCGGGATGAACCGGACGAACCTTTGATCCCAGGGGACGAACCGGCCCGCCAAGAGGACTAACATCGGGCTACGTGACGACCATCAGCCTTGACAGCGCAGCCCCGGACAGCCTCGACGTCGACGCGATCGTGATCGGCGTCTCCCCCGGCGGGGACGGGGTCTCCCCGGCCGCCGGAGCCGAGGCGCTGGACCGGGCCCTGGACGGGCGGCTCGCCGCCGCGCTCGGCGCGCTGGGCGCGACCGGCAAGACCGGTGAGATCACCCGCGTGCCCACGCTGGGCGCCGTGCCCGCCCCGGTGATCGTCGCCGCCGGGCTCGGCGAGAACCCCACCGCCGAGGACCTGCGCCGCGCCGCGGGCGCCGCCCTGCGCTCCCTCGCCGGGACGGCCCGCGCCGCCGTCGCGCTGCCCGCCCCCGACGTCGAGCGGGTCGAGGCGGCCGCCCTGGGCGCGCTCCTCGGCGCCTACTCCTTCGACTCCTTCCGCACCGGCGAGCACAAGAGCCCGGTCGGGGAGATCACCCTGCTCGCGGAGGGCGACGGCGCCGCCGCGGCCGTCGAGCGCGCGCGCGTCCTGGCCGAGTCGGTGAAGCTCGTCCGCGACCTGGTGAACACCCCGCCGTCCCACCTCGCCCCCGAGGACCTCGCGGGCGAGGCCGAGCGGGTCGCCCGCGAGACCGGCCTGTCCATCGAGGTGCTCGACGAGAAGGCGCTGGTGGACGGCGGCTACGGCGGCCTCGTCGGCGTCGGACAGGGCTCGGCCAACCCGCCGCGGCTGATCCGGCTCTCCTACACCCACCCGGAGGCCGCCAAGACGCTCGCGCTGGTCGGCAAGGGCATCACGTTCGACTCCGGCGGCCTGTCGCTCAAGCCGTCCGAGGCCATGGACTGGATGAAGTCCGACATGGGCGGCGCCGGCGCCGTGCTCGGCGCGCTCGCCGCCATCGGGCGGCTCGCCCCGAAGGTCAACGTCGTCGGGTACCTGGCCGCCGCCGAGAACATGCCGAGCGGCACCGCGCAGCGCCCGTCCGACGTCATCCGCATCTACGGCGGCAAGACGGTCGAGGTCCTCAACACCGACGCCGAGGGCCGCCTCGTGCTCGCCGACGCCCTGGTCCGCGCGGCCGAGGACGACCCCGACCTGATCGTGGACGTCGCCACGCTGACCGGCGCGCAGCTCGTCGCGCTCGGCGCCCGGACCACCGGGGTCATGGCCAACGACGACGCCGTCCGTGAGAAGGTGGTGGACGCGGCCGGGCGCGCCGGCGAGCCCTCCTGGGGCATGCCGCTGCCGGCCGAGCTGCGCAAGGGCCTGGACTCCGCGGTCGCCGACCTGGCCAACATCAGCGGCGACCGCTGGGGCGGCATGCTCGTCGCGGGCGTGTTCCTCCAGGAGTTCGTCCAGGACGGCCTCAAGTGGGCGCACCTGGACATCGCGGGCCCGTCGTTCCACAAGGGCGAGCCGTACGGCTACACCCCGAAGGGCGGCACCGGCGCCGCGACCCGCACGCTCGTGCAGATCGCCGAGGATCTCGCCGCGGGAACCCTCTAGGGGCCTCCCCGGTGCGACCGGGATGACAAGCGAATAGGTTTCTTCGTGGCGGTGGGGGCCCGTTGCCGGAGCGCCCCGCCCCGCCCCGGCGCCGCGGTCCACGCGGCGCCAGAACCGGGAAAGGGAGCGTCCAGTGGCCAACAGCGGCCCCTTCGACATCGTCGTCCTAGGTGCCGGCAGCGGCGGATACGCGTGCGCGCTGCGCGCCGCCGAGCTCGGCAAGTCGGTCGCGCTCATCGAGCGGGACGAGTCCCTCGGCGGGACGTGCCTCAACCGGGGCTGCATCCCCACCAAGGCGCTGCTGCACGCGGCCGAGGTGGCGGACCAGACCCGCGAGGCCGCCAAGTTCGGCGTCAAGGCGGCGTTCGAGGGCATCGACGTCGCCGGTGTCAACGCCTACAAGGACAAGGTCGTCACCACGACCGTCAAGGGCCTCACCGGCCTCATCAAGGGGCGCGGCATCGAGGTCGTGCACGGCACCGGCCGGCTGACCGGGCCGACGTCGGTCGAGGTCACCTCGCAGGACGGGACGGTCCGCGAGCTCGAGGGCGCGCACGTCGTCCTGGCCACCGGGGCGGCGCCCAGGTCGCTGCCCGGCCTGGAGATCGACGGCGAGCGCGTCATCTCCAGCGACCACGCGCTGCGGCTCGAGCACGTGCCCGGCTCCGTCGTCGTCCTCGGCGGCGGCGTCATCGGCGTCGAGTTCGCGAGCGTGTGGCGCTCGTTCGGCGCCGACGTCACGATCGTCGAGGCACTCCCCCACCTGCTGCCGCTGGAGGAGGAGTCCAGTTCCAAGCGGCTCGAGCGGGCGTTCCGCAAGCGCGGCGTCAAGTTCGAGCTCGGCACCCGCTTCGAGGGCGTCAAGACCACCCAGGGCGGCATCGCGGTCTCCCTGGACAACGGCAAGACGATCGACGCCGAGCTGCTGCTCGTCGCCGTCGGCCGCGGCCCCGTCTCCGACGGCGTCGGGCTCGCCGAGGCCGGCGTCGAGACCGAGCGCGGATTCGTCAAGGTCGACGAGTACTGCCGCACCAGCGTCCCCACGATCTCGGCGGTCGGTGATCTGATCCAGACGCCGCAGCTGGCCCACGTCGGGTTCGCCGAGGGGATCCTCGTCGCCGAACGGCTGGGCGGGCTCACGCCGCCGCCGATCGACTACGACGGCGTCCCGCGCATCACCTACTCCGACCCCGAGGTCGCCTCCGTCGGCATCACCTCGGCGACGGCGCGGGAGCGCGGGCACGAGATCAAGGAGGTCACCTACGACCTGGCGGGCAACCCCAAGAGCAAGATCCTGGGGACGCAGGGCGAGGTCAAGGTGATCGCGGCCGTGGACGGTCCCGTCCTCGGCCTGCACATGGTCGGCGCGCGCGTCGGCGAGCTCATCGCGGAGGGGCAGCTCATCTACAACTGGGAGGCCCTGCCCGACGAGGTCGCGCAGCTGATCCACCCCCATCCGACACAATCCGAGGCCGTCGGCGAGGCCCATCTCGCCCTCGCCGGCAAGCCATTGCACGTGCACGGCTGAACGCCGCACGGTTCATTTCTTCGAAGGAGTCGCTGAGAGCCATGCCGGTCTCCGTCACCATGCCCCAGCTCGGCGAGAGCGTCACCGAGGGCACCGTCACCCGCTGGTTGAAGAAGGAGGGTGAGCGCGTCGAGACCGACGAGCCGCTTCTCGAAGTGTCGACCGACAAGGTCGACACCGAGATCCCTTCGCCCGCCTCGGGCATCCTGACCAGCATCACCGTCGCCGAGGACGAGACCGTCGAGGTCGGCGCGGAACTGGCCGTCATCGGCGACGAGGGGGACGCGCCGTCCGGCGGCGCCGCCCCGGCGGCCGAGGAGAAGCCGCAGGAGGCGCCCGCCCCGCAGCAGGAGCAGCCGCAGCAGCAGGCGCAGGAGCAGGCCCCGCCGCCCGCCGCGTGGCCGCCGCCCGCCCAGCAGCAGCCCGCCGCGCCGCCGGAGCCCGCCCCGCAGGCCCAGGCCCCGCAGCAGCCCCGCCAGCAGGCCCCGCAGGAGCCCGCCCCGCAGGTGCCCGAGCAGCCCTCCGCGCCGTCCGCGGCGTCCGCCGAGGCGCCGTCCGACGGCCCGTACGTGACCCCGCTCGTCCGCAAGCTGGCGACCGAGCACGGCGTCGACCTGAACTCGGTCAACGGCACCGGGGTCGGGGGCCGCATCCGCAAGCAGGACGTCCTCGAGGCCGCCCGCGCCGCCAAGGAGCGGCAGGCGCAGGAGTCCGCCGCCCCGGCCGCACCGGCCGCGGCGCCGTCCGCCCCGGCCGCGCGGCCGTCCAGGCCCGCCGCCCCGGCGCCCGCCGCCGCCCCCGCCGACCAGCTCGCGCTGCGCGGCCGGACCGAGCCGATGTCGCGGATCCGCAAGACGATCGCCCGCCGCATGGTGGAGTCGCTGCAGGTGTCGGCGCAGCTCACCACCGTCGTCGAGGTGGACGTCACCAAGATCGCGCGGCTGCGGGAGCAGGCCAAGGCCGACTTCCAGGCCCGCGAGGGCGTCAAGCTGTCGTTCATGCCGTTCTTCGCGATGGCGACGGTCGAGGCGCTCAAGGCGCACCCGAAGCTCAACGCCGTCGTCAACAGCGAGACGAACGAGGTCACCTACCACGACGTGGAGAACCTCTCCATCGCGGTGGACGTCCCCGAGCGCGGCCTGATGGTCCCGGTCATCGACAACGCCGGGCAGCTCAACCTGGGCGGGCTCGCGCAGCGGATCGCCGACCTCGCCGAGCGGACCCGCACCGGCGACCTCAGCCCGGACGAGCTGGCCGGCGGCACGTTCACGCTGACCAACACCGGCAGCCGCGGGGCCCTGTTCGACACCCCGATCCTCAACCAGCCGCAGGTCGGGATGCTCGGCACGGGCGCGGTCGTGAAGCGCCCGGCCGTCATCGACGACCCCGAGCTGGGCGAGGTCATCGCCGTCCGGTCCATGGTCTACCTGGCCCTGACCTACGACCACCGGCTCGTCGACGGCGCTGACGCCGCCCGCTTCCTGGGCACCGTCAAGCACCGCCTGGAGGAGGGCAACTTCGAGTCCGAGCTCGGCCTCTGACCGGCTCGTCTCCGGCCCGCCGCAGCGTCACGCGAGCCCCCGCCGTCCCGCCGGGACGGCGGGGGTTCGCCGTTCCGCCCAAGATTCGTCAAAGTCGCGGTCCGCGCCCCCGGGTGGCCGTACGGTGACAGCGAGACCGACCGGCCCCGGAGAACGGGCCTTGAGGAGGGCGCATGAGCACCGACGGACAGCCGCACATTCTCGCGATCGGCGGCGGATCGTTCGTCCCCGACGGCCGCGAGGGGCTCGCGCCGAGCCCGCTGCTGCGCTACGCCGCCGACCTCACCGGGCAGGACCGTCCCCGCGTGTGCTTCCTCACCACCGCCCTCGGGGACGGCGCCGAGTACGTGTCGCGGTTCTACGCGGCGTTCGCCGCGCTGGACGCCGAGGTCAGCCACCTGGCGCTGTTCCCGATGCCGAACGTGGCCGACATGCGGGCGCACCTGCTCACGCAGGACCTCGTGTACGTGTCGGGCGGCAGCGTCGCCAACCTCCTGGCCCTGTGGCGGCTGCACGGGGTCGACGAGATCATGCGTGAGGCGTGGGAGGCGGGCGTCGTGCTGTCCGGGCAGAGCGCGGGCGCCCTGTGCTGGCACGTCGGCGGCAACACCGACTCGTTCGGCCCGCAGCTGCGGCCCCTGACCGACGGCCTCGGGTTCCTGCCGTACTCCTGCGGCGTCCACTACGACAGCGACCCGCAGCGCCGTCCGCTGCTGCAGCAGCTCGTGGGCGAGGGGACGCTCCCCGGCGGGTACGCGGCGGACGAGTCGGTCGCCCTGCACTACGTGGGCACCGAGTTCGTCCAGGCCGTCTCCTTTCGGCAGGAGGCGGGCGCCTACCGGGTGGAACCGGACGGGCCGGGCACGGCCAAGGAGACGCGCCTGGAGCCCCGGCTGCTCGCCTCGCTCTGACGGGCCGTCAGGACGCGATCATCACCTTGTAGACGGCCTCGCCCGCGTCGGCGGCGGCCCGGAAGAAGTCCGTCAGGGCCTCGTAGGCGGGCGCGAGCACCTCGTCGCGGGCGGCCGCGCCCAGCCCGGCGGCATCCTGGACGCCCGCAGCGTGCATCGCGGCGGGATCGAACCGGGCGGCGACGTCGGCGAACGGGGTCGCGGCCAGGTGGTCGGCGGCGGGCTTGACGCGGTCAGGGGCCAGGTAGATGACGTCCATGCCGAGCTCGTCGGCGCCGTCCTCGGTCAGCAGCCGGCCGCCGCACACCACGTCCGCGTCCGGCTGGCGGCCGTCCCACGCGTCGCCCGTCAGCAGGTAGTGCAGGGCCTGCCAGGCGCCGCCGAGGTCGACGGGCGGGGGCGCGGCGCGGCGGCGCCACTCGCGGTCGCCGAACACGTGGCGGGCGACCCGGCCGGGATCCGACTCACCCTCCAGCACCGGCGGCACCCTGAGGTACGACATTGCCAGACCCACTGCGCTCCTCCTGTCCACACCGCTCGGACGACCCGTGACGACTCTTCGTGACGACAGGGAGCCACCCTAGAGACGTCCGGGGAAAGAGATGGCCGAAACACGCGAATCCGCGGCGCCCCGGCCGGTACCGTCACTCGTTCGAGATGATCCCGATACTGCATCGAGCCCCCCGCCGCCGGGCCGGGCGGCCGCGGTGTGCCGATCCCGGAAACCGCGACGTAGGCTGAACGGGTGACAACGGTGACACCTGAGGGGCGCAAGCTCCTGCGCATTGAGGCACGGAACAGCCAGACCCCGATCGAGCGCAAGCCGGAGTGGATCAAGACCCGGCTGAAGATGGGCCCGCAGTACAAGGAGCTCATCGGGCTGGTGAAGTCCGAGGGCCTGCACACGGTGTGCCAGGAGGCGGCCTGCCCCAACATCTTCGAATGCTGGGAGGACCGTGAGGCCACGTTCCTCATCGGCGGGGAGCAGTGCACCCGGCGTTGCGACTTCTGCAACATCGACACGGGCAAGCCCGCCGATTTCGACCGGGACGAACCGCGCCGGGTGGCCGAGTCGGTCGTGACGATGGGCCTGAAGTACGCCACCGTCACCGGCGTCGCCCGCGACGACCTGGAGGACGGCGGCGCCTGGCTGTATGCCGAGACGGTCCGGCGGATCCACGCGGCGGTGCCCGGCTGCGGCGTCGAGCTGCTGATCCCGGACTTCAACGCGGAGCCCGAGCAGCTCGCCGAGGTGTTCTCGTCGCGGCCCGAGGTGCTCGCCCACAACGTCGAGACCGTCCCGCGGATCTTCAGGCGGATCCGTCCGGGGTTCCGCTATGAGCGCTCCCTCGAGGTGATCACCCGGGCCCGCGAGGACGGGCTGGTCACCAAGTCGAACCTGATCCTGGGCATGGGCGAGACGCGCGAGGAGGTCTCCGCGGCGCTGCGCGACCTGCACGACGCCGGTTGCGAACTGATCACGATCACGCAGTACCTGCGCCCGTCCCCGCGCCACCACCCGGTCGAGCGGTGGGTGAAGCCGGAAGAGTTCGTCGAGCTGTCCGACGAGGCGAAGGAGATCGGCTTCGCGGGCGTGATGTCGGGTCCGCTCGTCCGCTCCAGCTACCGCGCCGGACGCCTCTACCGGCAGGCCGTCGAGGCCCGGGACGCCTAATGGGAGGTACCGGGTCAGCCGCGCTGGCAGACTCGGTGCCTGGTAGCCGCCGGTGAGTGAGCACTCTTATCGCCTGGACCTTGAGTCCTTGGGTCAGATTGTGCCCTCGCCGGTGGTCAGGGGTCTTGATCGCTGATGGGATGTCGTGCCCGCCCGATCGTGGCGTGAGCACTTGTCCATTAGGTCGCCGACCGGCTCCTGCGGGCTGCTGCTCCGACCATCGAGCGTGGAGGGTGATGTGCTGTTCGTCGGAGACGACTGGGCCGAGGACCATCACGATGTGGAGGTCCAGGACCGGGAGGGGAGGGTGCTCAAGCGGGCCCGGCTGCCCGAGGGGATGGCCGGGATGGCCCGGTTCCACGACCTGGTCGGCCGGTTCGTGGCCGCCGACGCCGAGGCGTCCGAGGTCGGGGTGTGCATCGAGACCGACCGGGGCCCGTGGGTGCGGGCCCTGGTCGCGGCCGGCTACCGGGTGTTCGCGGTGGACCCCAAGCAGGCCGCCCGGCACCGCGAGATCCTGGGCAGCTCGGGCGCCAAGAGCGACAAAGGCGACGCGCACGCCCTGGCCGACATGCTGCGCACCCGCCACCGGCAGCTGCGCGAGATCGCGGGCGACTCCCAGACCGCCGAGGCGGTCAAGGTCGTCACCCGGGCGCACCAGAGCATGGTGTGGGAACGCACCCGGCACATGCTCCGGCTGCGATCGGCGCTGCGCGAGTACTTCCCCGCCGCGCTGGAGGCCTACAAGCCCCTGGGGCTGACCAGCGGGGCGGTGCTGCGGTTGCTGAACAGGGCCCCCACCCCGCAAGCTGCCGCCAAGCTCACCCGCTCTCAGATCGCGGCGGCGCTCAAGGGCCGCCGCGACATCGACGGCAGGACCGCGGCGATCCAGCAGGTCCTGCGCGGCGAGCATCTGGGCCAGGGCGAGATCGTCACGAGCGCCTACGCGGCCACCGTCCGGTCGCTGGTCGCGGTCATCACCACTTTGAACGCCGAGATCACGGCCTTGGAAGGGCAGGTCGAGGCGCATTTTGGCCGGCACCCGGACGCTGAGGTCATCCTGTCCCAGCCCGGCCTGGGCGTGGTTCTGGGCGCCCGGGTGCTCGCCGAGTTCGGGGACGCCGAGGGACGCTACGCCTCGGCCAAGGCCCGCAAGAACTATGCCGCCACCAGCCCGATCACCCGGCAATCGGGCAAGATGCGCACCGTGCACGCCCGGTTCGTCCACAACGACCGCCTGGTGGACGCCCTCCACCTCCAGGCGTCCTGCGCACTCCTGCACGACCCGCACGTCCGCGCCTACTACGACCGGCTCAGAGCCCGCGACATCGCCCACAACGCCGCCCTGCGCCAGGTCGGCAACCGTCTCGTCGGCATCCTGCACGGCTGCCTGAAGACCCGCACCCTCTACGACCGGGCGACCGCATGGTCACACCACAACCACGACCTCGCCGCTTGACATCCAACCTCCAGGGATGTCTGACCCGCACACCGTTCGGGGACGAATCGGCTGTCCGGTGACGACCCCGACCCGACTATCCTTGGAACCATGTCGAAAAAGCCCGCAGACGGAGGCCAGGAGCGTCCGGGCCGCCTCAAGCAGATCCGCATGGTGGCCCAGGTCCTGCACCAGGCGAACAAGAAGGCCCTCCCGATCGTCTTCGCCTCGGCGATCGGCACGCTGGCCGTCGTCGTCGCCATCGGGCTGATCTTCGGCCAGCTGTGGTTCTTCATCCCGCTGGGCATCCTGGCCGCCTTCGCGGTCGGCATGATCGTGTTCGGCCAGCTCGCGCAGCGCGCCCAGTACAAGGTGATCTCCGGGCAGCCGGGGGCGGCCGCCGCGATCCTGAAGAACATGCGCGGCGGGTGGACGGTGACCGAGGCGGTCACCGGCAACCGCAACCTCGACATGGTGCACCGCGCGGTCGGGCGGCCGGGGATCGTGCTGGTCTCCGAAGGGCCGCCCAACCGGGTCGGGCCCCTGCTCGGCGCGGAGAAGAAGCGCCTGTCGCGCGCGGCCCAGCAGGTCCCCATCTACGACGTCCAGGTGGGCGACGAGGAGGGGCAGATCCCGGTCGACAAGCTGCAGCGGCACCTGATGAAGCTGCCGCGCAACCTCTCCAAGGGGCAGGTCGCCGAGCTGAACGACCGGCTGACGGCGCTGCCCCGCAACATGCAGATGCCGAAGGGGCCGATGCCGAAGGGCGCGAAGATGCCCAAGGGCCCCAAGCCCAGGATGCGCTGACCGAGCACCGACGACGGAGCGCCCCCTCCCGCCGGGAGGGGGCGCTTTCGCGTGAGGTGGTTCGCGTGATCCGGTTCGCGTGAGCCGGACGTCAGATGTTGACGACGGCGGTGTTCGCCGCCCGGTCGTGCAGTCCGCGGTAGTCGCGGTCCCAGAGCAGGGCCGGGATGACGAGGAGCAGCAGCAGCGAGCGCGCGAGGCCCCAGCCGAGCCCGACCGGACGCCCGTCCAGCCGGACGACCCGGATCCCGCACAGCCGCTTGCCGATCGTCACGCCGAGCAGCGAGGTCAGCAGCCAGGCCTGAACGCCGAACACGACGAGCGTCCAGGTGCTGCGCTCCGGCGGGCCCCAGTCGAGCGAGGTGGCCAGCAGGCTCGCGACCAGCATCGACAGACCCCAGTCGACGAACAGCGCGGCGATCCTGCGGCCGTAGCTCGCGACGGCGCCGCTGCCGTTCTCCGGAAAACCGATCCGCTCCCCGGGCTGCCCCAGGTCGACTCCTGCCGCGCGCGCGCCGCCCAGCCACGTCTGCGTCCAGCGCGGGCCCTTGCCACTGCTCATGTCCCTACGCTATCCGCTCCCCCGGCGGGCGCCGACTGGCCCCGCCTCCGGACGAAGCGCCACAGGAAGGACCGTCCGCGTAACACGCCCGAAACATATGGGACATGGACGGGAAACGGCGGCTGCCTAGCCTCGTGGGGAGCCAAGGAGTCCCACAAGGAGGCCGGATGTTCAGCAGCGCCGAAGAGATCCTGCGCTATATCAGGGACGAGGACGTCAGGTTCGTCGACTGCCGGTTCGTGGACCTGCCCGGCAAGATGCAGCACCTCACGTTCCCCGTCGAACGCTTCGACGAGAGCATCTTCACCGAGGGCCTGATGTTCGACGGCTCGTCCGTCCGCGGGTTCCAGGAGATCCACGAGTCGGACATGCTGCTGCTGCCCGACCCGGCGACCGCCGTGCTGGACCCGTTCCGGCAGCACCGGACGCTGAACCTGAACTTCTTCGTGCACGACCCGCTGACCGGGGAGCCCTACAGCCGCGACCCCCGCAACGTGGCGAAGAAGGCCCAGGACTACCTGCGCGGCTCCGGCATCGCCGACACCTGCTACTTCGGTCCCGAGGCCGAGTTCTACATCTTCGACGACGTCCGCTTCCAGACGTCGCCGAACGCCGGTTTCTACCACCTGGACTCGATCGAGGGCGCGTGGAACACCGGCCGCGAGGAGGCGGGCGGCAACCTCGGCGCCAAGCCCGGCTACAAGGGCGGCTACTTCCCCGTCCCGCCGATGGACCACTACACCGACCTCCGCTCGGAGATGTCGGCGCAGCTGCTCAACGTCGGCCTGAACGTCGAGCTGCACCACCACGAGGTCGGCACCGCGGGCCAGTCGGAGATCGGCGTCAAGTTCGACACCCTACTCAAGGCCGCCGACAACCTGCTGCTCTACAAGTACGTCGTGAAGAGCGTCGCGCGCGCCGCCGGCAAGACCGTCACGTTCATGCCCAAGCCGATCTTCGGTGACAACGGGTCCGGCATGCACTGCCACCAGTCGCTGTGGAAGGACGGCTCGCCGCTGTTCTACGACGAGGTCGGGTACGCGGGCCTGTCGGACAACGCCCGCTACTACATCGGCGGCCTGCTCAAGCACGCGCCGTCCCTGCTGGCCTTCACGAACCCGACGGTGAACTCCTACCACCGGCTGGTCCCCGGCTTCGAGGCCCCGGTCAACCTCGTGTACTCGCAGCGGAACCGCTCCGCCTGCATCCGCATCCCGATCACCGGCTCGAACCCGAAGGCCAAGCGCGTCGAGTTCCGCGTCCCGGACCCGTCCTGCAACCCGTACCTGGCCTTCTCTGCGATGATGATGGCCGGCCTGGACGGCATCAAGAACAAGATCGAGCCCGCCGAGCCGGTCGACAAGGACCTCTACGAGCTCCCGCCCGAGGAGGCCCGCGCGATCCCGCAGGTCCCCGGCTCCCTCCCCGAGGTCCTCGCGTCGCTCGAGGCCGACCACGACTACCTGCTCGAGGGCGGCGTCTTCACCCAGGACCTCATCGAGACCTGGATCGCGATGAAGAACGAGTTCGAGATCGACCCGATCCGCCTCCGCCCCCACCCCCACGAGTTCGAGATGTACTACGACATCTGATCCGCCCCGTTCCGTGTGGCCCCGGCGCTTTCGTGCCGGGGCCACACGGCGTTGCACGGCCCGGTGTCCATGAGGGCGGGACGCGACGAGGCGGCGTGGGACTGCGGACGTGCACGGCGACGAACGGCCCGGGGAGGCGTTGCGGCGCGGGCGGTCCGCGCCGGACGCGGCCGGGGCGGTGCCGGCGCGCGGGGCGCGGGGCGGTGCCGGCTGCGCTCCGGGATGTAGTCCGGGTGGAGGAAATCCACCGGGAAGCCCTGATGAACTCCCCCCAAAGACCGGACAGGGCCTCGGGGTCGTACTACTCAGGTCTGAGGTGAAGACCGTTCGCTGCGGTGATCACATATCGCGGCCGCCGGAGAATGATGGTCGGTATGGCCCAGATCGCCCCCCCGGCCCCTCGCCGAGCCCCGGCCCACCAGGCCCCGCCCGGCGAGCCGCGAAGGCCGGCCGCAACGCCGCGGCTCAGGGTGTTCACCGTACCCCCGGTATGGCGCGAGCTGCTGCTGATCGTCCTGTTCTACACCGGTTACTCGCTCACCCGCATCGTGCTCGTCCAGGACGGCACCGCGTCCGCGTTCGCCCACGCGGACCAGATCCTGCGGCTGGAGGGCGCCCTCGGTCTCGACTTCGAGCTGACGCTCAACCAGGCGCTTCTGGAACTTCCCTGGCTGGCGCGCGCCGCGAACGTCTTCTACGCGACGATGCACTTCGCGGTGACGCTCGGCATGGTGGTCTGGCTGTACCTGCGCAGGCCGCGCGACTACCGGTGGCTCCGGACGTCCCTCATGATCGCGACCGGGGTGGCGGTGCTCGGTTTCTGGCTGTACCCGCTGGCACCGCCGCGGTTCCTGGGCGAGCAGGGGTTCGTCGACCCGGTGACGGCGCTGCAGTCGTTCGGCCTGTACGCGAGCGACGCGTCCGCGACGATGACGAACCAGTACGCGGCGATGCCGTCGATGCACGCCGGCTGGGCGCTGTGGTGCGGGTTCGTCCTGTTCCGGCTGACGGGCCGGCGGTGGCTGAAGGCGCTGGGCGTGCTGTATCCGGCGACCACGACGGTGGTGATCATCGCGACGGCGAACCACTACGTGCTGGACGCGGTCGCGGGGTTCGCGCTGGTCGCCGGGGCGCTGGCGCTGTCGTGGCTGCTGTACGTGCGGCGGCCGCGGCGGCTGCTGGAGGCGCGGGACCGGCTGCTGCGGCGGCCGGTCGCGCCGCCCGCTCCCGCGCCGCGTCCGGCCGCGCCCGGCGACCGTCCCGAGCCGGTGGGCGCGGGTCAGTCCGTGTCGCCGTAGAAGACCCGCTCGACGACGGCGCGGGCGCGGCGGGTGCAGCGCCGGTGGTCCTCCAGCAGGTCCCCGGCGGTGGCGTGGCCGAGGACGCGGGCGACGGCGCTGCGGTCGCTGCGGTGGTCGGTGGGCAGCAGGTCGGACGCGCGGCCGCGGACGAGCATGACGGCGCCGCGGATGCGGGTCGCGAGGGTCCAGGCGGCGGCGAGCACCTCGGCGTCGGCGGGGTCGAGCAGGTCCGCCCGGACGGCGGCGTCCAGTGCGGCGAGGGTGCGGGTGGTGCGCAGCTCCGGGACGTCGTGGGCGTGCTGGAGCTGGATGAGCTGGGCGACCCACTCGACGTCCGACAGCCCGCCGGGGCCGAGCTTGACGTGCAGCCGCGGGTCGGTGCCGCGCGGGAGCCGCTCGGACTCCATGCGGGCCTTCAGCCGGCGGATCTGCCGGACGGCGTCCTCGGCGATGCCGCCGGGCGGGCGGCGGATCGGGTCGATCAGCGCGCGGAACCGGTCGCGCAGGCCCGGATCGCCGATGATCGGGTCGGCGCGCAGCAGCGCCTGCGTCTCCCACGGCTCGGACCAGCGGGCGTAGTAGGCGGCGTAGGACGCGAGGGTCCGGACGAGCGGGCCGCGGCGGCCCTCGGGGCGCAGGTCGGGGTCGATGGCGAGCGGCGGGTCGGGGGCGGGCAGCGACAGCAGCCGGCGGAGTTCCTCGGCGACGGCGCGGGCGGCCCGGTCGGCGGCGCGCTCGTCGGCGCCGGGGTGCGGGTCGTGGACGAACATGACGTCGGCGTCGCTGCCGTACCCGAGCTCGCGCCCGCCGAAGCGGCCCATCGCGACGACGGCCAGGCGGGTGGGGAGGGGCTCGCCGGTGCGGGCCTCGACGGCGTCGGTCGCGGCCCGGAGGGCGGCCTCCACGGTGACGGCGGCGATGTCGGTGAGCGCCTCCCCGACGGTGGTGACGTCGGCGCGGCCGAGCAGGTCGGCGACGGCGACGCGGAACAGCTCGCGGCGCCGCTGCGCCCGCACGACGGTGACGGCCGCCTCGGCGGCGGCCGTCCCGGCGTCGGGGGACGCGGCGTGCCTGCGGACGGCCGCGAGCGCCTCGGCGCGCAGCGCGTCGTGCGGGCGGGGCACCAGTTCGGCGTCGCCGGCGAGCATGCCGACGGCGTCGGGGGCGCGCAGCAGCAGGTCGGTGGCGTAGCGGCTGGCCCCGAGCACCCACGCCATCCGCTCGGCGACGGTGATGTCGTCGCGGAGCAGCCGCAGGTACCAGGGGGTGGTGCCGAGGGCGTCGCTGACCTGCCGGAAGCCGAGCAGCCCGGCGTCCGGGTCGGGGGCGCCGGCGAACCAGCCGAGCATGACCGGCAGCAGCGTCCGCTGGATGGCGGCGCGGCGCGACACCCCGGCGGTGAGCGCCTCGATGTGCCGCAGGGCCCCGGCCGGGTCGTCGAAGCCGAGGGCCTCCAGCCGGGCGCGGGCCGCCTCGGGGGTGAGCCGCGCCTCCTCCTCGGGGAGCCGCGCGACGGCCCGCAGCAGCGGCGCGTAGAACAGTTTCTCGTGGAGGCGGCGGACCTCGCGGGCGTGCCGCCGCCACAGCGCGGTGAACTCGGCGACCGGGTCGGTGCGCAGGCCGAGGGCGCGGCCGAGGCGGCGCAGGTCGTCCCCGTCGTCGGGGACGAGGTGGGTGCGGCGCAGCCGGTGCAGCTGCAGGAGGTGCTCGACGCGGCGCAGGAACCGGTAGGCGGACGTCAGGGCGGCGGCGTCGTCGCGGCCGACGTAGCCGCCGCGCGACAGCTCGGCGAGCGCCTCGAGGGTGCCGGGGGCGCGGAGGGTCTCGTCGGTGCGGCCGTGGACGAGCTGGAGGAGCTGAACGGCGAACTCGACGTCGCGGAGGCCGCCGGGGCCGAGCTTGAGCTGCCGTTCGGCCTCGGCGCTGCGCCGGTTGAGGTCGGCCTCGACGCGGCGCCGCATGTCCTGGACGTCCTCGACGAAGCCCTCGCCCTCGGCGGCGGCCCACACGAGCGGGGCCACGGCCTCGATGTAGCGGGCGCCGAGGCCGGCGTCGCCCGCGACGGGCCGGGCCTTCAGCAGCGCCTGGAACTCCCACGTCTTGGCCCAGCGCTCGTAGTAGGCGCGGTGGCTGGCGAGGGTCCGGACGAGCGGTCCCGCCTTGCCCTCGGGGCGCAGCGCCGCATCGACCTCCCAGAGTGAGCCCTCCTCGGTGGTGGCCGAGCAGGCCCGCATGGTGGCGGCGGCGAGCCGTGTCGCGGCGCGCAGCGCGGCGTCCTCGGAGGCGCCGTCGCGGGCTTCGGCGACGAACACGACGTCGACGTCGCTGACGTAGTTCAGCTCGCGGCCCCCGCACTTGCCCATGCCGATCACGGCGAGGCGGCAGGACGCGTGCTCGGGCACCTCGGCGCGCGCGATCGCCAGACCCGCCTCGAGCGCGGCGGCGGCGAGGTCGGCGAGCTCGGCGGCGACCCGCGCGACGTCGGCGGCGCCGACGAGGTCGCGCCCGGCGAGGTCGAGCAGGCGGCGGCGGTACGCGACGCGCAGCGCGCCGAGCGCGTCCGGCCCGGCGGACGCGGCGACGGGTTCGGTGCCCTGCCCGGTGCCGGGTCCGGCGTCGGCGGGCGCCGCGCCGACCGCGGCGAGCAGTTCCGCGCGGACGTCGCCGTGGCCCGCGCGGTGGTCGCGCAGGACGTGCCAGTGGCCGGGGTGCCGGACGAGGTGGTCGCCGAGCGCGACGCTGACGCCGAGGACGGCGGTCAGCCGGTCGCGGGTGCCGTCCTCGGCGGCGAGGGCGGCGCGCAGTTCGGAGCCCTCGCCGTGCTCGTCGGCGGCGGCCAGCAGCCGCAGCAGGCCGCTCAGCGCGAGGTCGGGGTCGGCGGTGCCGCCGAGCGCGCCGAGCAGGGCCTCCAGCAGCGCCCCGTCGAGCCGGACGCCGTCGTCGGCCTCGGCGTCGCGGACGAGCCGCTGCGCGCGTCCCGCGTCGGTGAAGCCGAGCCGCGCCAGGCGTCCGGCGAGGGAGGGGTGGCGGTCGCGGATCCGGGATTCGGCGTTCCCCGGCTCGGTCGTGCTCGGCTCGGTCACACCTCAACCGTAATGCGCCGGACTCCGGGTGCGGCGTACGCGCCCCCCGGACGGCCCGATGCGGCCGCCCCGGCCGTCACAGGACGGCCAGCAGCCGCCTGCGCTCGAACTCGGTGACCTCGCGGCGGTAGTCCTCCCATTCCTGCCGCTTGTTGCGCAGGAAGAAGTCGAACACGTGCTCGCCCAGGACGTCGGCCATCAGCTCGCTGCGCTCCATGGCGTGGATGGCCTCGTCGAGGTTCTGCGGCAGCGGCTCGATGCCGAGCGCGCGCCGCTCTGCGGGGGTGAGCGCCCAGACGTCGTCCTCCGCGCCGGCGGGCAGCTCGTAGCCCTCCTCGATGCCCTTGAGCCCGGCGCCGAGGATCGCCGCGAACGCCAGGTACGGGTTGGCGGCGGTGTCCAGCGAGCGGAACTCGATCCGCGTGGAGTGCCCCTTGTGCGGCTTGTACATCGGCACGCGGACGAGCGCGGAGCGGTTGTTGTGCCCCCAGCAGATGTACGACGGGGCCTCTCCCCCGGCGCCCGCCGCGGACCCGACGTTGCCCCACAGCCGCTTGTAGGAGTTGACCCACTGGTTGCAGACGGCGGTGATCTCCGCGGAGTGCCGCAGGACTCCCGCGATGAACGCGCGCCCGACCTTGGAGAGCTTGAACTCGGCACCGGGCTCGTAGAAGGCGTTGCGGTCGCCCTCGAACAGCGACATGTGGGTGTGCATACCGGAGCCGGGGTACTCGGTGAACGGCTTCGGCATGAAGGACGCGTGCACGCCCTGCTCGAGCGCGACCTCCTTCATGACCAGCCGGAACGTCATGATGTTGTCGGCGGTGGTGAGCGCGTCGGCGTAGCGCAGGTCGATCTCCTGCTGGCCGGGCGCGCCCTCGTGGTGGCTGTACTCCACCGAGATGCCCATGGACTCCAGCATCATGATCGCGTTGCGCCGGAAGTCGTGCGCGGCGCTGTGCGGGGTGTGGTCGAAGTAGCCGCCGGAGTCGGCGGGCTCGGGCGCGCTGCCGTCCTCCGGCTTGGTGTTCAGCAGAAAGAACTCGATCTCGGGGTGGGTGTAGAACGTGAACCCGAGGTCGGCGGCGCGGGCGAGCGAGCGTTTGAGGACGTAGCGGGGATCGGCGAAGCTCGGCGTGCCGTCCGGCATCATGATGTCGCAGAACATCCGGCCGACGCCGGGCGACTCCGAGCGCCACGGCAGCACCTGGAACGTGGACGGGTCGGGCTGGGCGATCATGTCGGCCTCGTACACGCGGGCGAAGCCCTCGATCGCCGAGCCGTCGAAACCGATGCCCTCGCCGAAGGCGCCCTCCAGTTCGGCGGGCGCGACTGCCACCGACTTCAGGAACCCGAGCACGTCGGTGAACCACAGCCGGATGAACCGGATGTCGCGCTCCTCCAGCGTACGGAGCACGAACTCCTGCTGACGGTCCAAAGCCTTCTCCCTCGGTGCCTTGCGCCACCGGCCCGCCGCATCGACGGAGCCGGTCACTCTGCAGTATGCCCGGCCGCTGTTACCACGACGTTACGCGCCCCTCGTCGGTTCCGTGGACGCGAGGTGGCGTGTTCGCTCACGGCCGCACGCCCGAAGGTATCGGACCTATGCCCCGTATCGCCCACCCATCCCCGGCCCCAGCAGCCGTTTCCCGAATCTTGACGTGCCGATCGGGCCTCGACCGGGAACTGATCATTAACGTGAACCGCGTCGTGGACATCTCTCTTCTTCTCTCGACGGCCGACCGGGCCGGCGCGCTCGCCGCGCCCGCGGCCATGCACCCCGAGTCGTGGCAGCTGTGCGCGCAGGTGGAGACCTGGGCCCGGGGCCGCGGCCTGGTGCTCGGAGATCCGGACACCTCTCCGCTCGGCCGGGCCCGCTGCGAGCGGCTCGCCGCCCGCGTCTTCCCGTCCGCCGACCTCGCCGCCGTGGACCTGTTCGCCCGGTGGCTGACCTGGACGCTCGCGCTGGACGACATGCTCGACCACCAGCCGCTCGCCGACAGCGGCAGCGCCGTGCACTCGCTGTACGACGACCTGCTGCGCGCGACCCGCCGCGGGCATCCCCGTCCGGGCGCGCGGCCGCTGGAGGCGACGCTGGTGGAGCTGTGGCACGCCACGTCCAAGGGCATGAGCCGCGACTGGCGCCGCCGCTTCATGCTCCATCTGGAGGCGCACCGGGACGGCTGCGCCCAGGAGGCCGTGAACCGCCGCATCGGGCACGTGCCCGACCCGCGCGCGTACGCGCCGCTGCGGCGCCGCGCGTGCGGGCCGTTCCTGTACGACCTGATCGAGCCGGTCCTCGGCGTCGAGCTGCCCGCGCGGCTGCTGCGGACGCCGCGCTGGAAGGCGCTCTCGCACGCCGTCGCCGACGCCGTGGCCTGGTCGAACGACATCGCCTCGCACGATCTCGAGGCCGCGCGCGGCGACGTCCACGACCTGCCGGCGGTGCTGGCGAAGGCGGAGGGGACGACCCCCGCGCAGGCCGGTCCGGCCGTGGCGGCGCGCGTCGCCGAGCGGATCGAGGACGCCCGCGAGGCGGCGCGGCGGCTGCCGGACATGCTCGACCGGCTGGAGCTGACCGTCGCGCAGCGCGCGGCGGCGGCGCAGGTCGTCCGGGTCCTGCTGGACACCCCGCGGGCGCACATCGACTGGCTCGCCGAGTCCGGACGGTACGAGGCGGGCGCGGCCGTCCCGGCGCCCCGGCTGGACGCGCTGGCGTCGCTGCGCTGACCGCGCGTCAGCGGGCCGCCGTGCCCGGCGCGGCGGCGAGGGCGTCGCCCGCGGGCGTCCGGGCGTACAGCACGCGGCGGCCGAGGCGGTGCCCGGCGACGAGCCCGCAGGCGCGCAGCACGCCGAGGTGCTGGCTGACCGCCGCCGGGGTCACGCCCAGCCTCCCGGCCAGCTCGGTCGTGGACGCCGGGGTGGCGAGCGCGAGCAGCAGCCCGGCGCGGCGGCGGCCGAGCAGCGCGGCGAGCGCCGCGGCGGGCCCGTCCGGTCCGGCGGGGCGGCGCGTCTCCCACAGCGCGGCGACGCCGGTCGGCGGGTAGCAGAGCATGGGCTGGTAGGGCGGGATCATCACCGACACCGCCGGCCAGACGAAGGCGCTCGGGACCAGCAGCAGCCCGCGCCCGTCCAGGGTGCCGCGGAAGTCCCAGCGCCGGTCGATCGCGAGCGTCCCGGCGCGCCACGCGACGGCCTCGTGCAGGTCGCCGAACACCCCGGCGGCGCCCCGCGCGGCGAGGGCGCGGGTGCGGCGCAGGACGTCGCCCTCCAGCAGGTCGCGGACCCGGGGCCAGTACGGCTCGACGGCGGCGGCCCAGTACTCCTCGAGCAGCCCGGCGACCACGGCCAGGGTGCGCTCCGGACGCGCCGCCATCTCGGCCCTGCGCGGGTCGGGCGGCATGTACCGCAGCTCGGTGGCGACGACCTCGGGCGGGGTGGCCCGGACCGCCGCCAGCTCGGCGCCGAGATCGGGCAGCGGGCCCTCCGGCGGTGGCGTGAGGAAGTCGGGAATGTAGCCCCAGGAGGGCACCAGCCGTCGCAGCGGTGCCAGGTCGAGCCCCCTCAGCCGGGGCCGTACTGCGTGCACCCAGGGCAGGTGCAGGGCGTGCCCGGACGGATCGGACAGGACACGCAGGCTGCTCACCATCTCCCACAGCGGCGAGAACGCGAACCTGACCCGCGCGACGTCGTCCGGGGCGAACACCATCTCGATCATTAAGCTCAGGCTAAATCAATATCGCTCCCGCGGGCCCTCCCGGAGCATCGGTTCCGTGACCACGGCACAGGACATCCCCACCGAACCGCCCGGCCGGATCGCGGCCTTCTTCGAGCCCCGGATCGGCGGCTTCCCCCGCACTTTCTGGGTGCTGTGGGCGGGGACGCTGCTGAACCGCCTCGGGACGATGGTCGAACCGTTCCTCGGCCTTTACCTGACCACCGTGCGAGGCCTTTCGCTGGCGCAGGCGGGCGCGGTGATGGCGCTGCTCGGCGCCGGGTCGCTCGCGGGCCAGTTCGTCGGCGGGGTCCTGGCCGACCGCATCGGCCGCCGCGCCACCCTCACGGCCGCGACCGTCGGCACCGGCGCCGCGATGCTCGCCCTCGGCCACGCCCGGGGCCTGCCGGCGCTCGCCGCGTCCGCGCTGGCCCTCGGGCTGCTGCTGGACATGTACCGGCCCGCGTCGCAGGCGATGGTCGCCGACCTGATCTCCCCGGCGGACCGTCCGCGCGCGTTCGGGCTGCTGTTCTGGGCGGTCAACCTCGGCTGGGCCGTCGCGATGGTGCTCGGCGGGACGCTCGCCCGGCAGGGCTTCCTGTGGCTGTTCTGGATCGACGCCCTGACCTGCGCCGCGTTCGGCGTGCTGGTGTGGCGGGCCGTTCCCGAGACGCGGGCGGCGCCGGGCCGGAGCGGGTCCGGACGGGGCGGGTACCTGCGGGCGCTGCGCGACCGCGTGATGGTCGCCTACGTCGCCGTGACGCTGCTGTACACGTTCGTCCTGATGCAGGGCATGACGACCTTGCCGCTGGCGATGCGGGAGGACGGCCTCGGCCCGCAGGCCTACGGGCTGGCGATCGCCGCGAACGGGGTGCTGATCGTCATCGTGCAGCCGCTGGTCAACGCGTGGCTGAGCCGCCGCGACCACAGCCGGGTGCTGGTCGCCGGATTCGTCCTCGTCGGCGTCGGCTACGGGCTGACCGCGTTCGCGTCCTCGGTGCCCGCCTACACCGCGACGATCCTGGTCTGGACGTGCGGCGAGATCGTCGCGGCGGCCGTCCTGCAGGCCGTCGTTGCCGACCTGGCCCCCGACGACCTGCGCGGCCGGTACAGCGGCCTGTTCGGAACGGCCTGGGCGGGCGGGTTCCTGCTGGCCCCGCTCGGCGGCACCCAGCTGCTCGGACTCGGCGGGCCGTCCCTGCTGTGGACGACCTGCCTGGCCCTCGCGCTGGCCGCCGCGGCCGGACAGCTCGCGCTCGCCCCGGCGATCCGCCACCGCCATTTTTCGTCAAAGTGACGATACCGGGCGGGGACGTATTACTCTTGGGGGGTGGCACAGCTCCGGATCGCGCTCGCGCAGGTGAACCCGACCGTCGGCGACCTCGACGGCAACGCCGACCTCATCGTGGACTGGACACGGACCGCCGCCGGCTCCGGCGCGCACCTCGTCGCCTTCCCCGAGATGGCACTGACCGGCTACCCGGTGGAGGACCTCGCCCTCCGGCCGTCCTTCGTCGAGGCCTCGCGGCGCGCCCTCACCGGCGTCGCCCGCCGCCTCGCCGACGCCGGCCTCGGCGACGTGCCCGTCGTGGTGGGGCACCTCGACCGCCGCGCCGGCGGCCGGCGCCCGCTGAACGCCGCCGCGTGGCTGCACGGCGGCGAGATCCTGATCAGCTCGGCGAAGCACCACCTGCCGAACTACGGCGTGTTCGACGAGTACCGGATCTTCGAGCGGGGCGACATGCTCCCCATCGTCCGGCTGCACGGCATCGACGTCGCCACCGCCATCTGCGAGGACCTCTGGCAGGACGGCGGGCCCGCCGGGATCGCCCGCGCCGCGGGAGCCGGGTTCCTCCTCTCCATCAACGCCTCCCCCTACGAGCGCGACAAGGACGACGTCCGCCTCGACCTGTGCGCCAAGCGCGCGCGCGAAGCCGGGTGCGCCCTCGCGTACGTGAACCTGGTCGGCGGGCAGGACGAACTGGTCTTCGACGGCGACTCCGTCATCGTCGACGCGGAAGGCGCCCTCGTCGCGCGCGCCCCCCAGTTCGTCGAGCACCTCCTCATCACCGACCTCGACCTTCCCGAAGCGTCACCGGGCGAGGGCCCCGCGTCCGTCGAGGCGTCCGACGGCGTCACCTTCACCGTCGAGCGCCGCACGCTCTCGCCCGTCCGGCTGCCCGCCTACGCCCCCGAACCGCCGGCCGTCGCCGAACCCCTGGACGACCTCGCCGAGATCTACGCGGCGCTCGTCCTCGGCACGGGCGACTACGTCCGCAAGAACGGGTTCCGCTCGGTCGTCCTCGGGCTGTCGGGCGGGATCGACTCGGCCCTCGTCGCGACCATCGCCGCCGACGCCATCGGCCCCGAGAACGTGCACGCGATCCTGCTGCCGAGCCGCTACTCGTCCGAGGGCTCGGTGTCCGACGCCGAGGACCTCGTGAAGCGCCAGGGCCTGCACTCCCGGATCGTCCCGATCAGCCGGATGGTCGAGGCGTTCGAGGCCGAACTGGACCTGCACGGCCTCGCCGCCGAGAACCTGCAGGCCCGCATCCGCGCCAACGTGTGGATGGGCCTGTCGAACGAGCACGGCCACCTCGTCCTCACCGGCGGCAACAAGAGCGAACTCGCCACCGGCTACTCCACCCTCTACGGCGACTCCGCGGGCGGCTTCGCCCCGATCAAGGACGTCTTCAAGACCACCGTCTGGGACCTCGCCCGCTGGCGCAACACGGCGCTCACCGCCGACCTGCCGTTCCTGCACCCCTTCGCGCAGGAGCCCGTCCCCGAGGCGATCATCGTCAAGGAGCCGTCCGCCGAACTGCGCCCGGGCCAGCGCGACCGCGACAGCCTCCCCGCGTACGACCTCCTCGACGCCGTCCTGTCCGACTACGTCGAACGCGACATGGGCCGCGACCCCCTCATCGCCGCCGGGCACGACCCCGGCCTCGTCGACCGCGTCATCCGCCTGGTCGACATCGCCGAGTACAAGCGGCGCCAGTACCCGCCCGGCCCGAAGATCACCCCGAAGAACTTCGGCCGCGACCGCCGCCTCCCCATCACCAACCGCTGGCGGGAACGCGGGTGAGCGGCCCGGCGCTCCGCGGTTCCGCGCGTTAGGACGGGACTCCCGGGCGAAGGCTCTCGATCACCGGCGGATCAGCCCGCCCGCGCGCTCGTCGTCTCACGGGCCGGGCCGCCCGACCGCGAGCGAGTCGATCGCCGGCCCGACGTCCTGCGGGCTCGCCCCCCGTTCGCGCGGGACCGCGCGGAGCGCGCCCGCATCGGGCTGGAGCCGAACGGCACGGTCGAGCGGCCGGCCCGGGAGCCGGCCGGCGCAGGCCGCCGCGGCCCCGGCGGGCTCACCCGGGGAGGTGGTGGCTTTCGCCGGGCCAGGTGGAGTCGAGGTCGATGGGCTCGGGGTCGACGCCGGGTGGGACCTGCTCGCACCAGACGACCTTGCCGGCGGCGGTCCGGCGGCTGCCCCAGCGGTGCGCGAGCTGGCTGACGACCAGGAGGCCGCGGCCGTTCTCGTCGTCGTCCTCGGCGCGGCGGAGGCGGGGCAGGGCGGCGGAGCGGTCGAGGACCTCGCAGACGAGGGTGCGCTCGTAGAGCAGCCGCAGCTCGATGGGGCCGTGCGCGTACCGGTAGGCGTTGGTGATCAGCTCGGAGATCAGCAGCTGGGTGGTGTACTCGAGGTCCTCGAGGCCCCAGTCGGCGAGGCGGGCGCGGACGAGGCCGCGGGCGCGGCGCACGGCGGCGGGGTCGGCGGGCAGCGTCCAGGAGGCGCAGCGGTCCTCGGGGAGGCGGCGGAGCCGGGCGATCAGCACGGCGATGTCGTCGCGGTGCTGGTCGGCGTAGACGCCGGCGAGGGTGGCCTTCGCGAGGTCCTCCATGGGCCGGTCCACCGACTCCGGGCCGAAGATCGCGCGGAGGCGGGCGAGGCCGTCGTCGATGTCGCGGCCGCGGTTCTCGACGAGGCCGTCGGTGTAGATGACGAACAGGCTGCCGTCCTCGACGGTGAACTCGCGGCTCTCGATCGCGGCGCCGCCGGCGACGCCGAGCGGCGGCGCGGGCGGGACCCGCAGGTACTCGTTGTCGCCGCCGGGACCGGCGAGCAGCGGCGGCAGGTGCCCGGCGGAGGCGATCTCGATGGTGCCGGTCGTGGCGTCGTACACCGCGTACACGCAGGTGGCGAAGTGGGGTTCCTGCTCCCCGAGCTCGATCATCAGCTCGTGCATGACGTGCAGGGCGTCCGCGGGCGGCAGTTCCAGGTTCGCGAGCGTGTGCAGGGCGGTGCGGAGCCGTCCCATCGTGACGGCGGCGCGGACGCCGTGCCCGGCGACGTCGCCGACGATCAGCGCGACGCGGGCGCCGGGCAGCGCGATCGACTCGTACCAGTCGCCGCCGACCTCGACGAGCTTGCTGCCGGGCAGGTAGCGGTGCCGCACCTCGACCGAGGACGGGGCCGACAGCCGGTTCGGCAGCAGGCTGCGCTGCAGGGCGAGGGCGGTGGCGCGCTCGCGGCTGAACCGGCGGGCGTTCTCGATGACGATCGCCGCGCCGGCCGCGAACTCCATGCCGATCTCGACGTCGTAGAGGTCGAACTTGCGGAAGCCGGGGACGCGGGTGCAGGCGATGAAGCCGAGCAGCGTGTCGTTCGCGATCAGCGGCAGCAGCACCATGGAGACGTCGGTGAGCAGCTCGCCCGCAGGTCCGCGCCGCCAGATCTTCCCGATGGCGGCCGCCGCGGCACCGTCGATGTGGGGCTTGTGGACGGGACGGGCGGTGTCCATGACCTCGTGGTAGGGGGTGCCCTCGGGGAAGACGAGGACCTCGCCGACGGGGAACGCGGACGTCCACGCGGGGTTGTCGTCGTCGGAGGTGACGGCGACGCGGCGCATCACGGCCGAGCCGGACTCGCTGTGCACCTCGTCGGCGGCGACGAGGCTCTCCAGCACGAGCACCGACGCGGCGTTGCAGTAGTGCGGGACGATGACGTCGACGATCTTGCGCGCGGACTGGTCGAGGTCCAGCGAGTCGGCGAACCGGGTGAGCGGGTCGTCCAGCAGGGCGCGCCGCATGAGGGCCGGGTCCTGGTAGCGCTCGCTGGGCGGCAGCGCCACCTGCACGTACAGCAGCCCGGCGGGCGCGGCGTCGGCGTCGCCGCCGAGCATGGGCTGCGCGGTCACGATCGCCGACACCATGTCGCCCCGGTTCAGCACCGGCAGCATGCCGCGCCGTTCCTGGCCGGCGCCGATGGCCTCCAGCATGGCCTCCAGTTCGGCCTTGCCCTCCTCCGCGACGAGGTCGCAGGCGGCGCGGCCGAGCAGTTCCCCGGGTTCCCGCCCGAGGACGGCACGGACGTTGGGCCCGCACTGGACGATCCGCCGGGCGCCGTCGACGCCCAGGACGAGGGTTCGGGACGCCGAGTCGGGGCCGGGGACGTCGCCTCGCGGCGCCATGACGGATCTCACTGACGCGCTCCAGACAGCCGGTCTCGTAGCAGTATCCAGCGACAGTATGGGCCATGACACCGTGACGCGGGGAGAAGATCGGCCTTACCGTGCGGAAAACCGGATGCCGAACCCCACTTTGCACCTATCTCGCCCCAATAGATTGTGGAATGTCGGGGCTACCCGAATCGTTGACGAAGTGGCACGATCGGAACCGTCTGGGTACGCCACCGTGGCGCCTCAAGACCGGAGGTTTCACATGTCTTCATCTGTCGCACCCCCCGCACAGCCGAACGCCCTCTACGGCGGCACGGGCGGGCGAAGGGTCACCGTCCGCGACATCGCCGCGGCGAAGCAGCGGCACGAGAAGTGGCCGATGCTCACCGCCTACGACGCGCTCACCGCGCGGGTGTTCGACGACGCCGGCATTCCGGTGCTGCTCGTCGGCGACTCCGCCGCGATGGTCGTCTACGGCTACGACTCGACGATCCCCGTGACGGTCGACGACCTGATCCCGCTGACCGCCGCGGTCGTCCGCGGGTCCCGGCGCGCCATGGTGGTCGCGGACCTGCCGTTCGGCTCCTACCAGACGGGCGTGTCCGAGGCGCTCACGACCGCGACCCGCTTCATGAAGGAGACCGGCGCCCACGCGATCAAGCTGGAGGGCGGCCGGCGCGTCCTGCCGCAGGTCGAGGCGCTCGTCGCCGCCGGCATGCCGGTGATGGGCCACCTCGGCCTCACCCCGCAGTCGGTGAACGTCTTCGGCGGCTACCGGGTGCAGGGCCGCGGCGAGTCCGGCGAGGAGCTGATCGCCGACGCCAAGGCCCTCGAGGCCGCGGGCGCGTTCGCGGTGGTGCTCGAGTGCGTGCCCGAGGAGCTGGCCGAGCGCGTCACCGCGTCGCTGTCCATCCCGACGATCGGCATCGGGGCCGGCAACGTCACCGACGCGCAGGTCCTGGTATGGCAGGACATGGCGGGCCTCACCCCGCACACCGCGAAGTTCGTCAAGAAGTTCGCGGACGTGCACGGCGTCCTCGGCGACGCGGCCCGCGCCTACGCCGACGAGGTCGTCGGCGGCACCTACCCGACCGCCGAGCACTCCTACAGGTGACGGGCGGCCGGGTAACGGGCGGCCAAGTACGCGCGGCCAGGTAACGGGCGACGGCCCCCGCACGGTGCGTTCCCCGCGGACGCACCGCGCGGGGGCCGCACCGTGTCGAGCCTCGCGTCAGGCCGGACCGGACGGGTCCTCGGGCGCCGCCTTCGGCGCCGTGCGCGACCGGCGGCTGGAGCGCGCGACGATGACGAGGTCGCCCGGCCGCAGCGCCGCGCAGTCGGGATGGTCGAACGGGAGCATCCGGCCGTCCCGCACCACCGCCAGCGCCGGTTCGGCCAGCGCCGCGAGGGGACGTCCGGCCTCCTCGGCCGCCACGGGACGTTCGACGAGATCGAGGCCGCTGCCCTGGTCGAGGAGATCCTCGATGACGTCGCCGACGTTCGGGTGCCGCGTGGTGACGCCGAGCAGCCGGCCCGCGGCCTCCGACGAGGTCACCACATGGTCGGCGCCGCTCTGCCGCAGCAGCGGGACGTTCTCGGACTCGCGCACCGACGCCTGGATCCCGGCGCGCGGGTTGAGCTGCCGCGCGGTCAGCGTGATCAGCACCGCGGTGTCGTCCCGCGCGGCCGCCACGACGATCTCGCGGGCCCGCCGGACGCCCGCCTGCTCGAGGACCGAGCTGCGGGTGGCGTCCCCCACGATGCCGACCAGCCCCGCCTCCGCCGCTTCGGCGACGACGCGCGGGTCCGGGTCGACGACGACGATCGAGTCGCGCGGGACGCCGGTGGTCAGCAGCGTCTTGATCGCGCTGCGCCCCTTCGTCCCGTATCCGGTCACCACGATGTGGTCGCGCACGCGTGCCCTCCAGCGTGACTGCCGCCAGTCCTCGCGGGTGCGTTCCGCGAGCACCTCGAGGGTCGTGCCCACGAGGACGATGAGGAACAGCACCCGCACGGGCGTGACGAAGAGGATGTTGACGAGCCGGGCGGAATCGCTCACCGGGGTGATGTCGCCGTATCCGGTCGTGGAGACCGAGACGGTGGCGTAGTAGAACGCGTCCAGCAGCGTGACGTCGCCGTCGGCGGAGTCACGGTAGCCGTCGCGGCCCAGGTAGACGGCGGCCACCACGGCCAGCACCGCGAGCCCGGCGAGCCCGACGCGCCGCCCGACGGCGCGCAGCGGGCCCGTCCGCACCTTCGGCAGCAGGACGAGCGGCCTGCGCGCCGCCTCCGGATCGATCATCGGCGCCCGCCGGTCACACGTCGGTGATGCGCAGGCCGGCGTGTGCCTTGTAGCGGCGGTTCATGGAGATCAGGTTGGCGGTGAACGCCTCGACCTGGCCGGCGTTGTGGAGGCGTCCGCCGTACACGCCGCGCATGCCGGGGATCCGGCCGGCGAGGGCCTGCACGAGGTCGGTGGCCTCCCGGTCGCCGCCGAGGACCAGGACGTCCAGTTCCATCTCGCCGACCGCGGGGTCGAGCAGCAGCTTGGCCGACACGTGGTGGAACGCGGCGACGACGCGGCTGTCCGGCAGGACGGCGGCGGCCTGCTCGGCGGCGCTGCCCTCCTCGACCGGAAGCGCGAAGGCGCCCTTGCCCTTCTCGAAGCCCAGCGGGTTCACGCAGTCCACGACGATCTTGCCGGCGAGCTCGTCCCGCAGCGACTCCAGCGTGGCCTTGTGCCCCTCCCACGGGACGGCGACGATCACGACGTCGGACTCCCCCGCCGCCACCGGGTTCTCCGCGCCCGACACCCGCAGGCCCGCGTCCGGGTCGCCGGCGATCAGGTCGTCGGCGGCCGCCTGGGCGCGGTCGGCCTTGCGGGAGCCGATGGTCACCCGGTGCCCGGCGAGCGCGAACCGGCGCGCGAGGCCCTTGCCCTGGTCACCGGTGCCGCCGAGGATCCCGATCGGGATGCCGCTCGCGTCCGGGAGGTCGTGCGGATTCTTGGGCTGCTGATCACTCATGCCGCCGAGTCTGCCAGGCACGCCTCCGGCCGCCGCCTCCCGGCCTCCCCGATCGGCGGAAACGGGCCTGCGGACGCCCCGCGTGCGGCACCATGGTCCCGTGGACGCCGAGCAGATCTCGATGCTGCGCGAGGTGCTGTCCGTCACCGGATGGCTGGAGCGGACGAGCGAGTTCGGCCGCGCGCTGCGGGGAACGTCGCGGTCCCCGGGCGGGCTGCTGCTGGTCGGGACGCCCGGCGACGACCCGTGGCACCTCGCGGCGCACCTGGACGACGAGAGCCGGCTCGGCGGCGCCCCCGGACTCGCCCCGACCCTCGTGCGCTGGTCGCCGCCGCGGGGCGCGCCCGCCCACCTGTCGATCGGCCTGGACCGGCTGGAGGAGGCGCGGCGCGGCGAGACCGTGTTCGTCGTCGCCGAGGAGGACGCGCCCGTCCCGCTGCTGGAACGGGTGGACGACGCGCGCCGGACCGGCGCGATCGTGATGGCCCTCGAGAGCGGCGACCGCGAGCTGCGGGGGCTCGCGCACGAGGCGCTGACCGTCCCGCCGCGGGAGGCGCTGCTGTCGTTCGACGGCGCCCAGCACCTGGTCAGCGCCGCCGCCGGCGAGGGGGACGCGCGCGGACGGCCGGGCCTGCGCCGCCGCCTCGCCCGGCTGCTGGAGACCGTGACCGGCCCCACGGTCGACTGACCGCGCGGGCCTTCGGCGGCCCGAACTCGCCGAGGCCGACCAGCGGAGACGGCCGCGGGGTCGCACACCCGGCGGCCGTCCCGATCCGCCTCGGCCGCAGTCGTCAGTCCTCGTTCTGGCGGCGCCAGGTCTCGTTGCGCTCGCGGGCCAGGGTGAGGGCGTTCGCCGCGGCGCCCTCGGTCTCGTAGGGGCCCATCCGGTCCTTGTTGGGGCAGCCGGGCCCGTGCTCCACCTTCATGTGCTTGAGGCAGAACCACCAGTCGCCGTCAGTGCCTTTCACGGGCGCTCCTCTCGACGTCGCCGGAAGTCACGGGATTCGTGCCCCGGTCGCGCTGACTACACTCCCTTACCATGACGACCCAGCTTCTCCGGCCCGGCACCATCTCCCCTCTGCGGAAGGTCCCCGCGCACATTCCCCGCCCGGAGTACGTCGGCAAGAAGAAGCCCAGGACCGGCGAGCCGGACGTCAAGACTCCCGAGATCATCGAGAAGATGCGGGTCGCGGGGAAGATCGCCGCGCAGGCCCTCGAGCTGGTCGGGAGCGAGGTGCGGCCCGGCATCACGACGGACGAGCTCGACCGGATCGGGCACGAGTTCATGCTCGACCACGGGGCGTACCCGTCCACGCTGGGCTACCGGGGGTTCCCCAAGTCGCTGTGCACCTCGATCAACGAGGTGATCTGCCACGGGATCCCGGACGACACGGTGCTGCGGGACGGCGACATCATCAACGTCGACATCACCGCGTTCATCGGCGGCGTGCACGGCGACACCGACGCGACGTTCCTGTGCGGGGACGTGCCGGAGGAGTCGGCGCAGCTGGTGGAGCGCACCCGGGAGGCGATGATGCGGGGCATCCGCGCCGCCAAGCCGGGCCGCGCGCTGAACGTGATCGGGCGGGTCATCGAGTCGTACGCCAAGCGCTTCGGGTACGGCGTGGTCCGCGACTTCACCGGGCACGGGATCGGCACGACGTTCCACTCGGGCCTGGTCGTCCCCCACTACGACGACCCGAACGCGACCACGCTGATCGAGCCGGGCATGACGTTCACGGTCGAGCCGATGCTGACGCTCGGCAGCTTCGACTACGACATGTGGGACGACGGCTGGACGGTCGTGACGAAGGACCGCAAGCGGACGGCCCAGTTCGAGCACACGATCCTGATCACCGACGACGGCAACGAAATCCTCACCCTGCCGTGAGCCTCCGGCCGTCCTGAGCGTCCCATCACCTAGAGTCGAAGCAACGCCCGCCCCACCGGGGAGACTCCTGGATGAACGAGCCAGCGCCGTACGAGCCGAGGGTTCCGTCCGACAGCATGCCGCCGGGACGGGCGGCCCTGAGCGTGACGTGGGCGGCCCTGCCGTTCCTGTCGCTCGGCTACGCGACGCCGTTCACCTTCGCCGTGGCGGCGCTGTGGCGGCGCAACCTGCACCTGCTCGTCTCGTCGGCCGCCTACATCGGCGTCTTCGCGCTGATGCTGTACCTGCTGCCCGGTCTCGGGGACGACGACGGGACGCAGCGGACCGTGGGGCTGCTGATGTTCGTGCTCGCGATCATCGGGTGCGGGCACGCGTTCGTGATCCGGCGCCGGGTGTTCGATCCGCACGGGCTGTCGGGCGTCGACAACGAGGCCGTGGTGGAGCGGGTGAAGCGGCGGCGGCTGCTGCGGGAGAAGGCGCGCGAGCTGGCCGCGACGGATCCGGGGCTGGCGAAGGAGCTGCGGATCGGGCGTCCGGACCTGCCGCGCCAGTACAACGACGGGGGTCTCGTCGACGTCAACCACGCGCCGGCGACGGCACTCGAGCTGCTGCCGGGGATCACCCCGGAGCTGGCGGAGAAGATCGAGCGGGTGCGGGCGGAGACGGGCGGGTTCATGTCCGCGGAGGAGCTGTCGGCGGTCGCCGGGCTGCCGCCCGACCTCACCGGCGATCTGGTCGACCACGCCGTCTTCATCCGCTGACGCCGGGTACGCACGGGGCGTGAGTCCCGAGGACGCGAACGACGCGAACAAGGACCGGCTGGCCGAGTACCGGGGCAGGCGCGACGCGCGCCGCACGCCCGAGCCCGTCCCCGACGAGGCGGCGCTGCCGCACGGGGACGACGACACGTTCGTGGTGCAGGAGCACCATGCGAGCACCCTGCACTGGGACCTGCGGTTCGAGCGGGACGGGGTGCTGGTGTCGTGGGCGGTGCCGAAGGGGCTGCCGTGGAGTCCCGGCACGAACCATCTGGCGGTGCACACGGAGGATCATCCGCTGGAGTACGCCACGTTCGAGGGCGAGATCCCGAGGGACGAGTACGGCGGCGGCACGGTGACCGTCTGGGATCGCGGGACGTACGAGACGGAGAAGTGGAGCGACCGCGAGGTCAAGGTCGTCGTGCACGGCTCGCGGGTGTCGGGCCGGTACGTGCTGTTCCGGACGCGCGGCGACGACTGGATGATCCACCGGATGGACCCGCCGGAGGATCCGGACGCCGAGCCGCTCCCGGAGTCGCTGGCGCCGATGCGTCCGGTGCGGCGGGCGCGGCTGCCCCGCGACCAGGACGGCTGGGCGTTCGAGTTCGCGTGGGGCGGGCGGCGGCTGCTGGCCTACGTCGAGGGCGGCCGGGCCCGGTTCACCGACGGCGAGGGACGGTCCGCGGCGGGTCCCGCCCGGATGGGCGGGCGGCTGGGCGCCGAGCTGGGCGCCCGCCGGGCGGTGCTGGACGGGGAACTGGCGGTGGTCGAGGGCCGCGAGACGTACATGATCTACGACGTGCCGCACCTGGACGGGCACCCGCTGCTGGACGTCCCGTACCGGGAGCGCCGGGAGCGGCTGGACGGCCTGGGGCTGTCGGGGGCACTGTGGCAGACGGCGCCGTGGTTCCCCGGGGACGGGGACGCGGTGCGGGAGGCCGCGGGCGCGCAGGACCTGCCGGGCGTCCTCGCCAAGCGGCTCGACTCCCCGTACCGTCCGGGCGAGGAGTCGAACGCCTGGCGGTTCGTCCCGTCCGGCGGGCACCGGTAGGCGGCCGATCCGGAACCACCCGCCGTTTCCCCGCATCAAACGGACGTAGCACCCGCTTCGGCGCGCCGCCGCCGAAAACGATCAACAGCGGGCTAGAGTCCGCCCCGGTACGGCGGATGCGGGAAGGCGGGGTAACGGCTGATGATGGGCAGGACGCACGCCCTGAGCGGCGCGCTGGCATGGCTCGCGGTCGTTCCGGTGATCAGCCGGGAGGACTGGATCGGCGACTACGCGGTGTCGCTGTCGGTCGAGCAGGTCGCCGCCGGGGCGGTGGTCTGCGCGGGCGCCGCGCTGCTGCCCGACATCGACCACCACAACGGGCGCATCGCGAACACGTTCGGCCCGATCACCAAGCACATGTGCAAGTGGATCGGCAAGGCCTCGGGCGGGCACCGGCAGGCGACCCACTCGCTGCTGTTCGCGGTCGGCATCGGCCTCGCGATGGACCTCCTCGCCACCCACGTCGTGTACGCCTGGTGGGCCTGCCTCTTCATGATCGTCGGCTTGGGGCTGCGCGGCGTCGGCCTCGACTTCGAGGGCAAGGAGCCGCAGTCGGCGCTGGCCGACTGCGCGCTGGCCGCCATCGCCGTGTGGCTGATGCACGACCTCGACATGAGCTTCGTCGGGTTCGCGGTCGGGCTCGGCTGCTTCGCGCACGTCGTCGGCGACTGCCTGACGCCGCGCGGCTGCCCGGTGCTGTGGCCGTTCAAGTGGCGGACGATCGTCCCGATCATCCCCCGCACCGACGGGAAGGTCGAGCGCTGGGTCGTGATGCCGGTGCTCAGCGTGGGCATCGCGATCCTGGCGATCCGGTCGGTCCTCGGCGACGTCGCGGTCACCTGGATGACCGCGGGGTGACCCGGCCCGGGGCGGTCAGAAGCGGGTGACCAGGGCGATGCGGTCGTGGTCGACGAGGAAGCCGTCGGAGACGAACGTGACCTCGCCGCCGTACTCCAGCGCCGTCTCGATGACGTGGTCGACGGCGTCGTCGATCACGTCCGCGCCGTGCAGCACGCCGGGGCGCCCGTCCACCGGGACGAGGCCCCCGTCGCTCCTGATCGCGGGCGCGTAGTAGCCGCGCTCGACGACGAGGTGCTCGCCGCGGCCCTGCTCGACGAGGCGCACGACGTCGCAGAGCCCGGCGCCGTACCGGTCGATGCCGCGCGCCGCCTCCAGCTCGGACAGCACCCCGACCTCGCGCAGGTCCTCGTAGGCGGCCAGCGCCGGGCGGGCCGCCTCGATCAGCGTGCTCGGCGAGGCGCCCTCGAGGCTGCCGTCGACGCGCCCGGCGATCCGGACGTGCGGTCCGGCGACCTCGTCGAAGAACGCCTGGTGGCGGGTGACCCCGGCGACGATCAGCGGACGGTCGTCGCGGGCGAGGACGCGGTCGAGCGCGGCGGCGACGTCGCGGGCGGCCTGCCGGTGCGGCTCGTCCCCGCCGGTGGCCGCACGGCGGGCGCGGCGGCCGGAGGCGGCCTCGTCGATCGGTTCCGGCTCGACCGGGAAGCGGCCCGCGGTGTGCTCGGTCAACTCGTCGCCGCGGCCGTCCCAGAGCCGGGTGCGGTGGTCGGACAGGGTGAGCAGCCAGTAGCGCGGGGTGCGGGTGTAGGCGGCGACGAGGTCGCGGGTGGCGAAGCCGCTGTCGACGATGACCCGCTCGTCGACCGGCTGGTCGATCGCGAACGCGTGGTGCTCGCCGTCCGGGGCGGCGAACAGCACGAGGCCGTCCGCGGCGTGCCGCAGGTCGACCTCGCCGGCCGCCCGCTCCAGGCCGCGCACGACGTGGTCGGCGGCGTCGGCCGGGATCCGGTCGTCGGCGTAGAGCCGGCGCCGGGCCTCGGCCAGCAGGTTCCGCAGCCGGATGGGGTCCTGCCGGTCGCCCGGGGCGGCCCGGTGGGTCGGCATCAGCACCGACACCGCCGGATAGGCGCGGGGCTTGCGCAGCTCGGCCAGCGTGACAGCGTCCATGATCCCCCGATCGGTCGACTCGCAGTCTGTCTCATTTGTAACGATTCGGGGGTAAATCGCACGTAAGGGGAGGTTGAGTTTTCGCGCAGCGCGGCGAAGGTCACGGTACGGCCGGATCATCCCGGTGAGATGAACCCCGTCTCGTAGGCGAAGATGACCGCCTGCGTGCGGTCGCGGGCCTGCAGCTTCGCCAGGACGTTGCCGACGTGCGTCTTCACCGTCTGCGGGCTCACGAACAGCTCGGTCGCGATCTCCGCGTTCGAGCGTCCCCGCGCCATCAGCCGCAGGACGTCCGACTCCCGCTCGGTGAGCCGGTCGTGCCAGCGCGCCCCGGACGGCCCGCCGCGCGACCCGCCGTGCTCGGCGGCCAGCGCGCGGATCGCCGCGGGGAACAGCAGGGTGTCGCCGTGCACCACCATCCGGATCGCCTGCAGGATCTCCTCGGGACGCGTCCGCTTGAGCAGGAACCCGTGGGCGCCCGCCTTCAGCGCGTCGTAGACGTACTCGTCGTTCTCGAACGTGGTGACGACGATGATGCGGGGCGGCTCGGGCGTCGCCGACAGCAGGTGCCGGGTGGCCTGGATGCCGTCGAGCTCCGGCATCCGCACGTCCATCAGCACCACGTCGGGGCGCAGCCGGGACACCGCGCCCGGCACCTCCGACCCGTCGGACGCCTCCCCGGCCACGGTCATGTCCGCCTCGGCCCCGATGATGGCGGCCAGCCCGGCCCGGATCAGCCGCTCGTCGTCGACCAGCAGCACCTTGATCGTCATGACCCGGACCTTAGCGGCAGGGACACCCGGAAGCACCAGCGTCCGCCGTCCGGTCCCGCGCTCATCTCGCCGCGCAGCACGGTCACGCGCTCGCGGACGCCGCCGAGGCCGCGCCCGCCGCCGTGGTCGGCGCCGGCGCCGTCCGCCGCGCCCAGCGGATTGCTCATCTCCATCTCCAGCCGTTCGCCGGTGACGTCCAGGCGGAGCCGCACCGGCACCTTCCCCGCGTGCCGCAGCGCGTTCGTCAGGCCCTCCTGGACGATCCGGTAGGCCTCCCGCGACACCGCGGCGGGCACCGCCTCGATCTCCGGGCCCACCCGCGCGTCGAGCGTCACCCCCGCGATCCGCGTCTGCTCCAGCAGCCGTCCGAGGTCCTTCAGCGTGGCCTGCGGGACGGACCGGGACGTGTCCTCGCGCAGCAGCCCGAGGACGTGGTCGAGGTCCTCCAGGGCCGCGCGGGCGGACTCCTCGATCGCCGACAGGGCCTCCCGGGCGAAGTCCGGGTCGCCGTCCAGGACCCGCCCGGCCGCCGCGGCCTGCAGCGTCACCACGCTCAGCGCGTGCCCCACCGAGTCGTGCAGCTCCCGCGCCAGCCGGTTGCGCTCGGCGAGCGCGACGGCCTCGGCCTCCATCGCGGCGAGCCGTTCCGCGGCGGACGGGCCGAGGAACACCGGGGCGAGCCGGGACAGCAGCGCGCCCGCCGCGACGATCAGCGCCAGCAGGACGGCCATCGCGCCGATCCCGACCAGCGGCCCGGGCCACTGCGGCCAGCCGTCCCGCCAGCCCCAGGCGTCGATGAACTGCTCGTCCCACCGCACGGCGGGCGCGAGGACCGCCACGACGGCGAACGGCGGGACGGCCAGGCTCAGCCCGCTGACCACCACGCCGACCCCCAGGTGGAGGGAGAACCACGCGGCGGTCCGGCCGCGGCTCTCCCACGAGCGCGCCGGGCCGGGCTCGAGCTCCCGCGCCGGCCCCTCGAGCAGTTCCCGCGCCATGGACGTCTCGAGCATCCGGACCGTCGGGACGAGCCCGGTGACGAACGCCGCCGCCCCCGGCAGGACGACGAGCGCGAGCACGAACGTGACGTACACGTTCCCGATCGGGAGCAGCGGGGCGAGCGAGACCGACAGGAACCAGTACGGCATCAGCAGCGCGCCGCCCACCACGAGGTGGGACCACCGCCGCCAGGTCGTCCGCCGGATCAGCGGGCGCAGGGGACCGATCACACGTCGATCCTGGCAGACCGCCGGGACCCGGGCCCTCCCCCGCGGGGACGGGCGCCTCCCCCGCACGGGTGAGCCCGGCGGCCGCCGGGCCCCGGACCGGCGGCCGGGCCGGTCAGGTGTCGCCGCGCTCCCCCGCGAGCCGGTCGCGCTCGGCGAGCTTGGCGAGGCGCTCGTTGTAGGCGGCCAGCTCGTCGTCCTCCACCGGCGCCCCGGCCGCGGTCCCGGCCCTCGCCGCGCGGTCGGCCTTGCGGTCCATCCGGCGGGCCTGCCGCTGGTCGTCGGAGTACCACTGGATCGCCAGGACGATCAGGACGATGAACGTCGGGATCTCGCCGAACGCCCAGGCGATCGCCCCGCCGGTGTGCTGGTCGTGCAGCAGGGTCGTCCCCCACGGCGGGTCCACCGCGTTGTACCAGCCCTCCGCGATCGGCCGGCTCAGGTTCATCAGCGCGATGCCGAAGAAGGCGTGGAACGGCATCGTGACGAACAGCAGCAGCAGCCGTCCGGGGTAGGGCAGCCGCGTCGGCGCCGGGTCCACGCCGAGCAGCACCCAGAAGAACAGGAAGCCGGAGAGCAGGAAGTGCAAGGTCATCGCGATGTGGCCCAGGTGGTCCTGCATCAGCGATTGGAAGAGCGGCGTGAAGTACAGCGCGAACGTGCTCGCCACGAAGATGACGGTCGCAACCGCCGGATGCGTGATGAACGCGGAGAACCGGCTGTGCAGCGCCGCGGTCAGCCATTCGCGCGGGCCGCGGTCCCCGCGGATCCGCGCGGGCTTCAGCGCCCGCAGCGCCAGCGTGACCGGCGCGCCCACGACCAGGAAGATCGGGGTCAGCATGTTGAGCGTCATGTGCTGCGCCATGTGCACGCTGAACAGGATCGGCGAGTACCGGGCGACGCCCGTCTGGGTGGCGAGCACGATCGTCAGCACGCCGGCGAGCCAGAAGGCCGTCCGCCACACCGGCCACGCGTCGCCGCGCCGCCGCAGCCGCACCACGCCCGCGAGGTAGACGGCGGCGAGCACCAGGGCCAGGGCGGCGAAGAACAGGTCGAACCACCACAGCGTCATCAGCCGTCCCGCGGTGATCGGCGGCGGCATCTCGAAGCCGAGCAGGGTCCGGACGGCGGTCTCGGTGCCGGTCGGCGCCGGCGGCGCGGTGCTGGCGAGCGCGACCGCGAGGCCCATCGTGGCGGCCATGACCGCCGTCTCGACGCCCGCGAGACGGGCGAACGCCCAGTTCCCCCGGCCGTCCGGCTTGCGGTCGTGCAGCGCGGGCAGGGTGCGTTCCCGGTGCCACCAGCCGAACCAGCCCAGCGCGGCGAACGCGGCCATCTTGGCGAGGGCGAGCCGGCCGTAGTTCGTCGTCAGCAGCTCGGCGGGATCGGGCATCCGCGCGATGATGTTCGCCAGCCCGCTGGCGCCCACGATGATGTAGCACCACAGCGCCATCCGGCTGAACCGCTCGGCCATCAGGGGCAGCCGGTCCCGCCGCAGCAGCGCGTGCGCGGTGACGACGGCGAGGCCCCCGACCCACGGCGCGACGGCCGCGACGTGCAGCGCGACGCCGACGACCGCGATCGCGTGGTTGGCGGAGGACGCCGAGTGCCCGGTGAGCGGCGCGGGCAGCAGCGCGACGCCGGCCATGACCAGCAGCCCGATCCCGGCGGCGGGCGTGGTGGTGGTCCGCGCGAGCAGCGCGACGACGACCGCCAGCAGCACCACGATCATCAGCGCGGTGCCCTGCTCCAGCGAGCCGACGTAGCTGCTCAGCTCGCTGCCGGTGATCACCTGCGCGACCGGCTGCCCGAGCACGTCCGAGACGGTGAAGACGAGCGTGGCGGCCGCGGCGGCGGCCCACCCGGCGGCGAACCAGGACGCGGTCCGCAGGTAGCCGATCGCGTCCCGCGACAGCACCCCGGTGCCGGTCGCCCCCGCCGCCTTCCCCGCGGCCCCCTTCCCCGCGCCCGCCTTTTTCGCGCCGCGCTTCGCCTCCAGCGGCAGCAGGACGGTCGCCGCCAGCAGCGTCCCGATGGTCAGCGCGGACGTCAGGTCCATGATCGTGCGGGAGATCGGGAGGCCCCACCGGGTGAGGGTGCCGGCGGTCGCGATCCCCGGGATGATCTGCTCGGCGACGGCGCCGCCGACGACCAGCGCGACGGCGAGCGCGGCCATGCCCGCGGCGAGCGCGATCGCGGCGGTCCGCACCAGCGCGGGCACGCCGCCGCGGGCGCTCTCCGCGCCGCCCGTCCGCTCCCCCGCGCTCATCGCGGACCGCCCTTGCCGCGGTCGCGGGTGTGCCCGCGGGCCGCGCGCGACACGATCGCGAGGCCGATGCCGATGCCGATCAGGGCGCCGACGACGATGATCACCCCGGTGACGACGGCGGACGACCCGGCCCCCTCCTCCGCCGCGAGGGCCGGGCCGGCGGCGAGGACGCACAGGACGGTGGCGGCGGCCGCGACGAGGCCGATCCGGGCCGCGCCGTGCCGGACGGGCATGCGGCGCCGGGGCGCGCGGATACTGCGGGGATTGCGGGGCTTCATGGGTGCCGGATCTCCAGGAGAGCGACGGGGCTGCACCCACCCTACTTAGGGTCCGCCGCTGCGCTTACCTGCCCCGCGCGGGCGGCACCCGCCGCGCGGGCCGTCCCCGCGACGCTCAGTCGCAGGGACAGCAGCAGCAATCGCAGTTGCCGTCGCAGCCGCAGTCGTCGCAGTGGCGGGTGACCCAGAAGCGGTCGCTGAACCGCCTGCCGTGGTACTTGCTCCACTCCGGCTGGTAGATGCCGCACGTGGCGCACACCAGGGAGCCGGTGAAGCACGGGATCGGCAGCGGAGGCCGCTTCCTGCGCGGCCCTCCCCCATGACCGCCGCCATGCCCGCCTCCGCCCCAGCCGCCGAACCCACCGCCGCCGCCGTGACCGCCGCCCGCATGTTGCGGATATCCCTGCTGCGGATAAGGCGCGTGGGGCCGCTGCGGATGGCCGTGGTGGGGCGGGTACGGGCCTCCGTGCGGCGGGGGCCCGCCCGGCGCGGGCGGGTAGGCGGCGAACACCCGGTCGACGGAGCGGGCGACCTCACGGTCCAGCAGCGCCCGCACCAGGGCGGGCTGCTCCAACTCCAGCTCGGCGAGCGCCAGCCGCAGCCCGCGCAGGGCGTCCGCGGCCAGCCGCCGCGCCTCGGCCGGTCCGGTGCCGGTGGCGACGAGGGGGTTGTACGCGCCGGACTCGATGTCGTCGCCGACGTCCTCGACGGCGTCGATCAGGTGCGCGAGGCGGCCGAAGAAGCGGCCCGCCTCGGCGAGCGGCTCGGCGTTGCCCTCCCGGCCCGCGAGGACGGCCGTGTGCGCGAACACGGCCGCGACGGCGGTCTCGGTCGGCTCGGTCAGTTCGAGCGGCCCGAGCCCGGGCGTGGCCTCCAGGAGCGGCTGCCGGGCGACGGCGTCGCGCAGCGCGGCCGCGTCGAACCCGACGGCGGCGCCGGTCCGGCCGCCCGCGGCGTCCCAGCGCCCGGCCAGCCGGCCGGCCGCCGCCGCGACGGCCCGCCGCGCGTAGGCCCCGTCGCCGTCGGCGACGTGGTCGCGGGTGCGGCCCGCCGCGAGCAGCAGCGACGTCGCCGCGGCGAGCTGCGCGCCCTCCGCGCGGGCCGCCACGATCTCGGCGCGGCGCAGGCCGCGCAGCGCGCACGGCCCGGCCGTCCGGCGCGGGGAGGCCTCGGGGGCCTGCGCTTCGACCAGGACCGAGACGAGCAGCCCGTCATAGTTGGTGACGAGCCGTGCCGCCTGCCCGTGCCGGGAGCGCAGGGTCAGGCAGAGCCCGCACAGGTGCGCCGTCCAGTCCTTGAAGAGGGATCCGCACAGCACGTGCCTGCACGGGCGAACCACGCCGAACAACGATGAACCTCCTGGAACCGGGGACCTGCCAGTCCGACGTCCCGGTGATCGGAACGGTTCAACGCGATCGCGGCTACACCCCGGCGCAGGTCAGGGCGCGGCGGTACGCGGCCATCCGGGGCTCGTCGGCCGGGCCGGTCTCGGCGAGCACCTCGGCGAGGTCGAACCAGGCCTGGGCCGCCTCCCGGGACGCCTCCATCTGCTCCAGGCAGGTGGCGGCGCGGGTGAGCGCCTCGGTCGCCCGGTCGCGCCGGCCGAGCAGCAGGCACGCCTCGCCGAGGACGGTCAGCGCCCCGGCGGCCGCACGGCGCGGGGCGTCCCCGAGCAGGTCCAGCGCCTCCTCGGCGAGCCGCACCGCGTCCGCCGGACGGCCGAGGACGGTCTCGGCGCGGGCCAGCTCGGTCAGGCACCAGGCGACGTCGATCTCCCCGGCGGCGCCGACACCGCCCTCGCCGCGGACCCGCACCAGCAGGTCGCGGGCGCGGCCGGCCTGCTCCGGACGGGCGCGCAGCAGCAGGCCCGCGTAGCTGACGCGGAGCCGGTCGAGGTCGCGGGGGTCCTCGCCGTCGCCGGCCAGCATCAGCGCCCGCTCGGCGAGCTCCACGCCCTCCTCGTAGGCGCCGCGGATCTCGGCGACGTAGGCGGCCTCGCCGTAGGCGAGCATCCGGGCGCGCGGGCTGCCGATCCGCTCGGCGCGCTCGACGAGCTGCTCGGCGAGCTGCCGCGCCCGGACGAGGTCGCCGCGCTCGACGAACGCGGCGAGCAGCGCCGCGCCGAGGTGCACGGCCGCGTCGGTGGAGTCGGCGCCGGTCGCGATCAGGTGCCGCAGGGCGTCCTCGGCGGCCTGCACGCCCGCTCCGGCGTCGCCGCGCTCGCGCAGGCAGCGGCTCAGCGCGACGTGCACGCGGGCCCAGTGGTCGAGGTCGTCCTCGGCGGAGACCTCGTCGGCGAGCGCGCCGAGCCCGGTGATCGCGTCCTCCAGCGCGCCGGCCGCCTCCAGTGCCAGTGCGTGCCCCCACCGGGCCTGGTGGAGCATCTCCGGCAGCGCGATGGCGTCGGCGCTCGCCAGCACCTCGGCGTACCGGGCCCGGGCCTCCTCGGCGGCGCCGTTGCGCAGCGCGATCTCGGCGTAGTCGAGAGTGACGCGCAGCTCGTCGACGACGTCCTCGCTGACGCCGCTGACCAGGTACGTCGCCGAGCAGTTCAGCTTCGCGGCGAGCAGTTCGACCACGCTCGGCGCGGGCACCCGCTTGTCGCTCTCGATCAGCGAGATGTAGCTGTCGGACAGCTCGGGAAAGGCGAGTTGCGCCTGGCTGATGCCCTGCCGGATCCGCAGGGCGCGGATGCGCTGTCCGAGTGTCTCGCGATCCATCGTGTGACCACCGCCTACAGGGTTCTCGCCGGCTGCGTCGCGCGCAGGGCGAGGAAGAAGTCGACTCGATCTTCCAGTGTGCCGAGATCCCGGCCGGTCAGGTCCTCGATTCGCCGGATTCGGTACCGAAGCGTGTTCACATGGACGTGCAGCTGCGACGCGGTCCGGCTCCAGGAGCCCGAGCAGGCGAGGAAGACCTCGAGGGTGTGCAGCAGCTCGGCGCGCCGGGCACTGTCGTACTCCTCCAGCGGTCCGAGCATCCGGTCGCGGAACGACCAGCGCGTCCGTTCGGAGACCTCGGCCAGCAGCAGCGCATAGGTGTCGGGGTTCACCGCGCCCAACGAGTCTGGCATTCGCACCAGGGCAGGCTATAGCGCAGCAAAGCCGTCACGCAGCGCAGTCCAGCCGCGTTTCGGTGGAACTTCCGGCGAAAACCCTCCCAGCGGTGGTGCCACCGGCCGGATCGGCGACGGCGGCGGCTAGCCTGTGCTCGCACTTTTCCGAGTTGACGCCGCTGGAGGCTGAGCCCGCGCCATGTCCGACACCCCTGCTGCGAAGGCAGCCGAATCACCGCCCCCCGGCGGGCGCGGGCCGCTCGATCGGTTCTTCGATCTGAGCGGGCGCGGGACGACCGTCCCGCGCGAGCTGCGCGGCGGCGTCACCACGTTCTTCGCGATGGCGTACATCATCCTGCTGAACCCGATCATCCTCGGCGGGGCGAAGGACGTCACCGGCGCCACGCTGTCGATCCCCCAGCTGACCACGATGACCGCGCTGTCGGCGGCCGTCGCGACCGTCCTGATGGGCCTGGTCGGCAACGCGCCGCTCGCGCTCGCCGCGGGCCTCGGCATCAACGCGGTCGTGGCGTTCCAGGCCGCGCCGGTGATGACCTGGGAGCAGGCGATGGGCCTGGTGGTCATCGAGGGCGTGATCATCGTGATCCTGGCGCTCACCGGGATCCGCCAGCGGATCATGAACGCGATCCCGCTGGCGCTCAAGCACGCGATCGCGGTCGGCATCGGCGCGTTCATCGCGCTCGTCGGCCTGTACGACGCGCACTTCATCAGCTCCAGCGAGACGAGCCCGCCGCTGGCGCTCGGCACCGGCGGGCGGCTGGAGACGTGGCCGACCGTGGTGTTCGGCCTGACGCTGCTGCTGATGATCGTCCTGTACGTGCGGCGGGTGCCCGGCGGCATCCTGATCGGCATCGTGGCCGGAACGGTCGGCGCGGTGATCATCCAGGCGAACGCGACGATCGCCGAGGGCGGCTGGGGCGTCGTCACGCCGGACATGCCGGACGAGCTGTTCGCCGTGCCCGACTTCTCGCTGTTCGGGCAGGTCGACGTGTTCGGCGGGTTCGCCGAGGCCGGGGTGATCACCGCGCTGGTCGTCCTGTTCACCCTGGTCCTGTCGGGGTTCTTCGACGCGATGGGGACGATCCTCGGCGTCAGCGACGAGGCCGGCCTGGTGTCGGAGCGCGGCGACGTGCCGCGGCTCGGCCGCATCCTGTCGGTGGACGGCGTGTCGGCCGCGTTCGGCGGCATCACCAGCTCGTCGGCCAACACGGTGTTCGTGGAGTCGGCCGCGGGCGTCGGCGAGGGCGCCCGGACCGGTCTGGCCAACCTCGCCACCGGCGCGCTGTTCACCGTCACGCTGTTCCTGACCCCGCTGGCGGCCGTGGTGCCCGCGCAGGCCGCGGCGCCCGCGCTCGTCGTCGTCGGCGCGCTGATGATGACCCAGGTCGCCAAGATCGACTGGGACGATCTGGAGCTGGTGATCCCGGCGTTCCTGACGATCGTGCTGATGCCGTTCACGTTCTCGATCACCATCGGGATCGGCGGCGGCATGGTCGCCTACGCGTTGATCAAGGTCGCCAAGGGCAAGGTGCGCGAGGTCTCGGTGTGGCTGTGGCCCGTGGTGGTGCTGTTCCTGCTGTTCTTCGCGATTCACCCCATAGAGACCTGGCTGGGCGTCCGCTGACGCCGGAAGGCCGTACCTCTCCGCAACTTCTCCGCGCGTTCGAAAGTCTCGCGGCGCGTTCCGGGTGTCAAATGATGCCGACATCGCGTAAGCAGAAGGTAAGGCCTTACCTCCCGGCGTGAAAGTGTGGCTGCCTGTGTCCGCGGACCCACCCTCCGAATCGTCCCCGCACGGCCAAGTCCTGGTGGCGCCCGACCGGTTCCTCGACGCCCTGACGGCGGCGGAGGCGGCGCGGCACCTGGCCGCCGGGCTGCGCCGGGCGCGGCCGGACGTCCCGGTGGTGGAGCTGCCGGTGGCCGACGGCGGCGACGGCACCGTGGACGCGGCCGTCGCGGCGGGCTGGCGGCGGATCGAGGCGGAGGTGTGCGGGCCGCTCGGACGGCCCGTCGCCGCGGCGTTCGCGCTGGCCGGGGACGTCGCGATCGTCGAGCTGGCCGCCGCGTCCGGTCTCCGGCGGCTCCCCGGCGGGCGGCCGCGCCCGCTGGCGGCCACCAGCGTCGGGACGGGCCGGCTGATCGGGCACGCGCTGCGGCACGGCGCCCGCCGGATCGTGCTCGGGCTCGGCGACGCCGCGTGCGTCGACGGCGGCGCCGGGATCGTGCGGGGGCTCGGCGGGCGGCTGCTCGACGCGGGCGGCCGCGACCTGCCGCCCGGCGGGGCCGCGCTGCGCTCGCTGCACGCCCTCGACCTGCGCGGCATGCCCGACCTGTCGGGCGTCGAGGTGGTGGCGGCGGGCGACCCGGCGGGGCCGCTGCTCGGCCGCGGCGGCGCGGCGGCGGTGCACGGGACGCGCGGCGGCGCCGGCCGCGACGAGGTCCGCGTGCTGGACGCGGGCCTGCGCCGCTGGGCCGACCTGGCCGAGGCCGCGACCCGCCGGACGGCCCGCGACCGGCCGGGCGCGGGCGGCGGGGGCGGCGCCGGGTTCGCCGCGCTGGCCTTCCTCGGCGCGACGATCGAGCCCGGCCCCGGCGTACTGCTCGACGTGCTCGGGTTCGCGGGCCGGGCGCGCGACGCGCACCTGGTCGTCACCGGCGAGGGCGTGCTCGACACCCGCTCGCTGCGCGGCGGCGCGCCGATCGGCGTCGCGCGGGCGGCGGCGCGCGCGGGCGTCCCGGTCGTCGCCGTGGCCGGGCGGCGCGGCCTCACCGGCGAGCAGCTCCGCAAGGCGCGCATCCAGGCGGTCTACGCGCTGGAGGACATCGAGCCCGACGCCGGAAGCCGTGCCCGGCGGGCGGGGCCGCTGCTGGAGCAGCTGACGGTCGCGATCGCCGACGAGTGGCTCCCGCCCGTCCGCCGCCGCCCGGAGTCCTGAGTCCCGAGCCCGCCGGTCCCGAGCCCGGCAGCGCCGCGTCCCGCGGTGCCGGGCCCGGCGCGGGAGGCTTACACCGTGTCATCGAACACCTCGATCTGCTGTCACGCTGCACATGGCGGCGGCACGCCCGGGGCAGGACGCTTGAGAGGTAACGGACGTCAGCCCCCACAAGGAGCCTTCCGTGAAGATCGGCGTACCCCGCGAGATCAAGAACCACGAGTACCGCGTGGCCATCACCCCGGCGGGGGTCCACGAGCTCACCCGCCACGACCACGAGGTCTTCGTCGAGCGGGGCGCCGGCCTCGGCTCGGCGATCCCCGACGACGACTACACCGCGGCGGGCGCCAAGATCCTCGACTCGGCCGACGAGGTGTGGGCCGAGGGCGGCCTGATCCTCAAGGTCAAGGAGCCGATCGCGCCCGAGTTCCACCGGATGCGCGAGGGGCAGGTCCTGTTCACGTACCTGCACCTGGCCGCGTCCCGCGAGTGCACCGAGGCCCTCCTGGCGGCGGGCGTCACCGCGATCGCCTACGAGACCGTGCAGCTCCCGGACCGCTCGCTGCCGCTGCTCGCCCCGATGTCGGAGGTCGCCGGGCGGCTCGCCCCGCAGGTCGGCGCCTACCAGCTGATGGCGTTCAACGGCGGGCGCGGCGTGCTGCCGGGCGGCGTGCCCGGGGTGGCGCCCGCGAAGGTCGTGGTGATCGGCGGCGGGGTGTCCGGACTGAACGCCGCGCAGATCGCGGTCGGCATGGGCGCGGACGTGACGATCCTGGACGTCGACGTCGACCGGCTCCGCCGCATCGACGCGATCTACCAGGGGCGGGTGCGCACCCTGGTGTCGAACGCGCTCGCCGTCGAGCAGCAGGCCCGCGCCGCCGACCTGGTGATCGGCGCGGTGCTGATCCCGGGCGCGAAGGCGCCGAAGCTGATCTCGAGCGACCTCGTCGCCGGGATGAAGGCCGGATCGGTGCTCGTGGACATCGCGATCGACCAGGGCGGCTGCTTCGAGGACTCGCGGCCGACCACCCACGACGCACCGACCTACCGGGTGCACGGGTCCACGTTTTACTGCGTGGCGAACATGCCGGGCTCGGTGCCCAACACCTCGACCTACGCCCTCACCGGCGTCACGCTCCCCTACGCCGTCGCCATCGCCGAGAAGGGCTGGCACGCCGCGCTGAACGCCGACGCGTCGCTGGCGCGCGGGCTCAACACGCACGCGGGTGAGGTCGTCTACGACCACGTGGCCGAAGCCCACGGGCTGCCGTACCGGCCGCTGCCGTCCGTCCTGGCATGACCCGTCCTGGCCTGACCCGTCTCACCGCTCCCCCGGCACGCCACCCGCCCGGGGGATGCGGGCGGCGGGAACGTGCTGCCTAGAGTGGGGCGCATGGGGCAGCTGATCATCGTGCGGCACGGCGAGACCGAGTGGAGCCGTGCGCGCAGGCACACCGGGCGCACGAACCTCCCGCTGACGGAACGGGGCGAGGGGCAGGCCCGCGCGCTGCGCGGGGCGCTCGCCCGCCGCACGATCGTCCGCACGCTGGTCAGCCCCGCCGACCGCGCGCGCCGTACCGCCGAACTGGCGGGCCTGCCGGCCGACGGCGTCGACGGCGACCTGTGGGAGTGGGACTACGGCGGCTACGAGGGCGTCACCTCGGCCCGCATCCGGCAGGAACGGCCCGGCTGGTACCTGTGGACGGACGGGGTGATCCCCGGCGACGCCGAACATCCGGGCGAGTCCCTCGAGCAGGTGGGCGCGCGCGCAGACGCCGTCCTGGCCCGAGTGTGCCCGCTGCCGGACGACGGGGACGTCGCGCTCGTCGCGCACGGGCACTTCCTGCGCGTCCTCACGGCCCGCTGGCTCGGCCTGGAACCGGCGCTGGGGCGCCTGTTCGCGCTCGCGACGGGAACGCTGTCCGTGCTGGGCACCGAGCACGGGCGTCCGGTCGTCTCCGCCTGGAACATCCCACCGAACTAGCGCATAACATACCCCTGCGGGGGGCGTCTCCGCGGCGTGCGAGGCCCCAGACCGATTGCGAGGACCGAGATGGCGAACAGCGAGGCCCCCACGCGCGGCTACACCGCCACCAAGGACCAGCTGCAGACCCGGCTCCGCCGGATCGAGGGGCAGGTGCGCGGCATCGAGCGCATGGTCGAGGACGACCGGTACTGCATCGACATCCTGACCCAGATCAGCGCCATCCAGGCCGCCCTCGACAAGGTCGCGCTCGGCCTCCTCGACGGCCACGTCCGGCACTGCGTCGCCGAGGGCGCCGAGGAGGGCAAGGGCGACGCGATGTCCACCGAGCTCATGGCCGCCGTCGGGCGGCTGATGCGCCGCGGCTGACGGGCGGCCGGGAGCCGGCCGACCGCCGGGCCGGGCCCGGCCGGGCGCCGCTCAGGACGCGATCGTCCAGGTGGACGCCTCGGTCTCCCGCGCACGGGTGAGGCGCAGGGCGCGCCGCGCGTCCGGGGAGTAGCGGTAGCGCTCGGGCACCGCGCGGGTGGTCCGGTACAGGCTCTTGAGCGTGAGCGTGGCCGCCAGGTCGGACGTCGGCAGGCCGGGCAGCCCGTACATGCGGCGGGCCCAGCGCGGCAGCGTCGACACCGTCAGGCTCCCGACGGCGGGCGCGGCGAGCTTCAGCGGGAGCAGGTTGCGCGGGACGGCCGGGCTGAACATCCGGCGCAGCCCGAGCCGGGCCTCGTCGCACGCCCAGATGCGGCCCCGCATGTCGGCGTAGTAGTCCGCCATCTCCGCGACGGACGCCGGGACGTCCGCGGGGTCGAGGCCGACGACTGCGGCGGCGCGGCGCTGCTCGTCCACGAACCGGTCGGCCTCGCGGGCGGTCAGCGGGACGCCCGCGCGGCGCGCGACGTCCAGGTAGGAGTCGACCTCCCCCATGTGCACCCAGAGCAGGTTCTCGGGGGCGTCGATCGGGAACGTCTCGCCGGTGCGCATGTCCACGCCGGTCAGCTTGGAGTGCAGCTTGCGGACGCGGCGCCCGATCCGCTCGACCTCCTCGGGCGTCCCGTAGGTGCGGACGCGGACGAACTCGACCGTCCGGGTCAGCCGGCCCCAGGCGGCGTCCGCCTTCATCAGCTCGGAGTTCTGGGCGGTGCCCCACATGGTGCGCGGGTGCAGCGACTGGAGCAGCAGCGCCCTGATCCCGCCGATGATCAGAACCGGTTCGCCCATCACCCGCCAGGTGATCGAGCCGGGCCCGAACAGCCCGTCGTCCGGTCCGTCGGCCCGCGCGTCGCTGGGCTGCGTCCCGCGTGTCTCGTCGTGCACGGCGGCCCCCTTTCCTCGCGCCGAGGAAACCACGTCGATCCGCGTAACTGAAGATTTACCCAGGTATGTCCTGGGTCACACGCGTCAGGGAGCGGCCTCGGTATCTCCCGCGGGCGGCCGTCTTCGACGGTCAGTCCTCGTCCGGGTCCTCCGCCTCGTCGATCTCGGTCTGCTCGGCGATCCAGGCGAGGTAGTCCAGGCTGCCGGCGACCACCGGCGTCGCGATGATCTCGGGAGAGTCGTAGGAGTGCAGGTCGGTGATCAGGGTGGCCAGCTCGTCGAACCGGTCGACGGTGGTCTTGAACAGCACCATCCACTCCTCCGCCGACTCGATCTCGCCCTCCCACCAGTAGGTGCTGGCGATCGGGCCGACGAGCTGGGCGCACGCCGCGAACCGCTCGGACACCGACGCCTTGGCCAGCTCGGCCGCCTCGGCCCGCGAGTCGGTGGTGGTCGTCACCTGGACGTATGACTGCGCCATGGCACGAGTCCTTCCCTCTCGCGGATCCGGCACGCTTGCGGGAACCGCACGCTATCGGACCGGTCGGACGACGAGGGCGCTGCCGCCGCCGCGCCGTTCGGGCTCGGCGACCGCCTGGACCAGGCCGGGCCGCAGGATCTCCAGCGCGTTCGCGGCGCCGATCACGCCCTCCGGCGGCCCCGCGAACAGCTCGAGCTCGTGTCCGCGCGCGCGCAGCTCGTCGCCGTACCGGTCGATGAACTCCTGCTCCGCGAAGACCTGCGGCGTGTTGCGCTGGGTGGCGCGGGGCGCTTCGAGGGCCTCCGGCAGGTCCATGCCGAGGTCGAGCCGGTTGACGAGGATCTGCAGCACCGTCGTGATGATCGTGGAGCCGCCCGGGGTGCCGAGCGCGAGCCGCGGCCGGCCGTCCGCCAGCACGATCGTCGGGGCCATGCTGCTGCGCGGGCGCTTGTGCGGGCCGGGCAGGTTCGGGTCGGGCGCCTCGCCGGGCCCGGGCGGCTCGAACGAGAAGTCGGTGAGCTGGTTGTTCAGCAGGAAGCCGCGGCCGGGGACGGTGATGCCGCTGCCGCCGAACTGCTCGATCGACAGCGTGTAGGACGCGACGTTGCCCCACCGGTCGGAGACGACGAGGTGGGTGGTCTGCGGGCCCTCGCCGGTGAGGGGCGCCGCCGCGCCGCGCGCGGGCTCGCACGGCCCGTACCGTCCGTCCGGCGAGCCGGGCGGGACGGGCGCGGGCGCGGCCTCGTCCGGCTCGATCAGGCACGCGCGCTCGCCCGCGAACCCCTGCGACAGCAGCTCGCCGAGCGGGACGTCGACCTTGTCGGCGTCGCCGAGGTAGCGGCCCCGGTCGGCGTAGGCGAGCTTGGACGCCTCCAGGTACAGGTGCAGCGCGTCGGCCGGGCGGTCCGCGCCGAGGTCGAACTCCTCGAGGATGTTGAGCGCCTCCCCGACCGTGGACCCGCCGGACGACGGCGGCGGCATCCCGTACACGTCCAGCCCCCGGTACGACACGTGCGTCGGCTTCCGGAGCTTCGCGCGGTAGGCGTCCAGGTCGCCGGGCCGCATCAGGCCGGGACGGACGGTGCGGGCGGCGCCGGGCGCGACCGGCGGATCGGCGACCGTCCGCACGATCTCGCGGCCGAGACGGCCCTCGTACAGCCAGTCGCCCCCGTACCGCGCGAGCGCGCGGTAGGTGTCGGCGAGGTCGGGGTTGCGGAAGACCGAGCCGACCTCGGGCACCTTCCCGCCGGGCAGGAACAGCTCGCGGGTGGGGGCGATGTCGCGGAACCGCCCGGCGTTCACGGCCGTCTGGTCGCGGAACTCCCGGTCGACGACGAACCCCCGGTCGGCGACCTCGATGGCGGGCCGCAGCAGGTGGCGGAGCTTGCGCTGCCCGAACCGGTCGAGGGCCAGCTCCCACTGCGCGACCGTGCCGGGCACGCCGACGCCGAGCCCGCTGGTGACGGCCTCGTCGAACGGCAGCGGCTCGCCGCTCTCCGGGTCGGTGAACGAGTCCGCGCGCATCCGCTCCGGTGCCGTCTCCCGGCCGTCGATCGAGTGCACCCGTCCGCTGCGGGCGTCGTAGTAGGTCATGAACCCGCCGCCGCCGATCGCCGCGACGTACGGCTCGGTGACGCCGAGGGTCGCCGCGGCGGCGACGGCCGCGTCCATCGCGTTGCCGCCGTGCTTCAGGACGTCCAGCGCGGTCCGGCTCGCGTACGGGTCGACGGTGGAGACCGCGCCGCCGTACCCGGTGGCGACCGGCCGCTTGCCCGGCGGCGATGGGTGCCGGGGGCCGGCGGACGCCGGGGCGGTCAGGGCGGTCGCGGCGGCGAGGGCCGCGCTCAGGGCGACCGCGGTGGCCGGAGCCGTCCGGCGGAACCGCCGGCCGCGCGGCCCGCACGGGCGCGGGCGGGACGGGCCGGGCGGGGACGGGTGCGACGGGGAGCGGGACACCGGGCCTCCTGAAGATCGCGGCGCCTCCACGGTGTCATCGATCTTCGCCGTGCGCCACCGTCCGCGCCGCCGGCGCCGGGGGACGGCCGACACCGGCCGATCTTCGCTCGAATTTACTTTCGTCCGCACATATTGCGAATGGTTCGGACTGGAGCGCTCCCACCGAAACCGAATCGGTGTTCGCCCTGGGTGAGCATGCCGCTGCGCCCCGCCTCCGGCTCCGGAGTTTGGCAGGATTCGACGACAGCGATTGGGCATCGACCTCCCGGCAAGCGTTGCATTTTCGGTCATACCTGGTGAATTCTTGGGGACTTCGCCGACGACCCCCGCGACCGGCGCCACGGGGGCCGGTGCCAGGGGGGACCGCCTATGACCTGGGACATCCGCACGCGCACGAACATGTTCCGGCGCCTGCCCGTCGAGCAGGCGACCGGCCGGCTGTACGGCGGCCGGCACCGCCTCCGCGTGGTCTACCGGACCCGCGATCTCGTGGTGCTCGGCCTCGGCGTGATGATCGGCTCCGGCATTTTCAAGATCGCCGGTGAGCAGGCCGCGGGCACCGCCGGTCCCGCCGTCCTGGTGTCGTTCCTCATCGCCGGTTTCGTGTGCCTGCTGGCCGCACTCGCCTACGCCGAACTGTCGTCGATCATTCCGGTCGCCGGGAGCGCCTACTCGTTCAGCTACGTCGCGTTCGGCGAGGTGTGGGCCTGGGTCGTCGGGTGGGCGCTGATGATGGAGCTGCTCCTCGCCGCGTCCGTGCTCGCGCGCGTCTGGTCCCTGTACGCGACGCAGACGCTGCACGACTTCGGCGTCGGCGTCCCGTCCTGGCTCGGCGACCTGATCGGCCAGGAGAAGGGGCCCGACCTCTTCGCGTTCGGCATCCTGGCGCTGCTCGTCCTCATGCTCGCCACCGGCAGCCGGCTCGGGCTGCGGACGCTGTGGTTCATGGTGATGGCCAAGGTCGTCGTGATCGGCCTCGTGGTCGCCGTCGGCCTGAAGTACTTTGAGCCCGGCAACCTCACGCCGCTCGTCCCGCCCGCGCAGCCCGCGCCCGAGAACGGCCGGACCGTCCTGGACGCGGTGCTCGGCGCGCTCGGCGGCGGCACGCCGCACGTCTTCGGCGTCTGGGGGGTGCTCGCCGCCGCCCCCGCCATCGCGTTCGCCTACATCGGCTTCGACCTGATCGCGACCGCGTCGGAGGAGACCGACGACGCGCCCCGCAAGGTGCCGCGCGGCATCCTCACCGCGCTCGTGTCCGCCGTCGTCCTGTACTCGGCCGTGGCCGTCACGTTCGTCGGCATGGCCGGGACGGACGGGCTCGCGCGGCTCGACCAGAGCGGGCTGCTGCTCGCGACCGCGTTCGACGCGGCCGGCTCCGGCGCGATGGCCAAGATCATCGACATCGGGGCGGTGCTGGCGCTCACCACGGTCACCCTGGTGCTGCTGATCAGCCTCACGCGCGTGATCTTCTCGATGTCGCGGGACGGGCTGCTGCCGCGGCCGCTCGCCGGGATGAGCCGGTACCGGGTGCCCTCCCGCGCCACCCTGCTCGCGGGCGGCGCGGCGATCGTCATGTCCCAGACCGTGGACGTCCTCACCCTCGAGCAGCTCGTGGTGCTCGGGACGCTGTTCGCGTTCCTGTTCGTCGCCGCCGCCGTCCCGACGCTGCGCCGCGCCCGCCCCGACCTGCACCGCCCGTTCCGGGTGCCGGCCGCGCCCCTGACCGCCACGGTGACGATGGCGGCGATCGGCTGGCTGATGCTGAACCTCAACGTGCGGACGTGGGTCTACTTCGCCCTCTGGATGCTCGCCGGCCTCCTGCTCTACCTGGCGTACGGGCGCCGCAAGAGCGAGCTGAAGCTGCTGCTGGACGAGCCTCCGGCGGAACGTCCCGTCCTGGACGCGCCCCCGCCCGGCTCGCCCCCGCCCGGCTCGCCCCCGCCCGGCGGGCTGCCGCCCGGCGTCGAGCCCGTGTCCGGCCCGCTCTCGGGACCGCTCTCCGCCCCGCCGCCACCGCCGCCGTCACCGCGGCCGGGGGGCGTCCCCGCGCCGGAGACCCCGTACCCCACGGGCCGGTACTCGCGGCGCCGCCCGGACGCCCCGCCCGTCCCGCCCGCGCGCGACCCGCGGCGGACGTCGCCGGACCCGCGCCGGGACGAGGAACGGGACGACGGGCGGGAGGAGCCGCCGCACCCGGGCGGCCGCCACCGGCGCTGACCCCGGCACGGGACGGGGCGCGGGAGGGCATGGCCGCATCCGGACGCGCGCCGGCCGGGCACGCATTGACCGGAGGCCGCGACGCGTCCATGATCTCGGCACAACGCCGCGGATCATCCGGAGGTGGACGTTGCGTCTCCCACGCGCCCTGCCCGCCGCGCTGTGCGCGCTCGTCCTGGCGATCGCCGGGGCGGCCCCCCTGGCCGCGGCCCCGGCCGCCGCGGACACGCGGGACGGCTGCGACCCCATCGCCCCGGCCGCGTGCCTGCTGCCGTTCCCCAACGACTGGTACACGGCACGCGATCCGGGCACGCCCACCGGACACCGCGTGGACCTGCGGACGATGCCGCGCAACGCGCTCGGGGTGCCGGTCGCACCGGACGAGTGGAACCGGGCCGACGGCTTCTCCCCCGGCTCGATGCTGCTGAGCCGCGTCCCCGGCGTCGACCTCGCGCGCAGCGGCGCGGCGCCCGTCACCGACATCGGCGCCTCCCTCGAACCGGACGCCCCCATCGTCGTGATCGACACCGAGACCGGCGAGCGGTGGCCCCACTGGGCGGAACTCGACGCGAACGCGCCGGAGGACCGCCGCGCACTGATCGTCCGGCCCGCCCGCAACTTCCTGGAGGGCCACCGCTACGTCGTCGCGCTGCGGAACCTTCGGGACGGCTCGGGCGCGCCGATCGCGCCGAACCCGGCGTTCCGCACGATCACCGGGCCCGACCTGCCCGGCGGCCACCCGCTGGCCGAGCGGCAGCGGTCGATGCGGCCGGTGCTCGCCGACCTCGCCGCGCACGGCGTGGACCGCGCCGGCCTCTACCTCGCGTGGGACTTCACCGTCGCGAGCCGCGACGGCCTCACCGGGCGGATGCTGCACATCCGCGACGACGCGCTCGGACGGCTCGGGGACCGTTCGCCGTCCTTCCTGGTCACGCGGGTGCGCGAGGACGTCGACGCGCGGATCGCCCGCGAGGTCGAGGGCGTCGTGTGGGCGCCGGGTTACCTGGATCAGTACGGGGGCCTGCCGGGCTCGAAGTTCCGGCTCGGCCCGGACGGGCTGCCGTCCCGGCTGCCCGGCAACGACCAGGCCGTCCCGTTCCGGTGCGAGATCCCCCGCGCGGCGTTCGCCGAACCGGCCCGTCCCGCCCTGTACGGGCACGGGCTCCTCGGCTCGCACAACGAGGTGGGCGCGGGCAACGTCAAGGCCATGGCGGACGAGCACGGCTTCGTGTTCTGCGCGACGAAGTGGATCGGGATGGCCGACGAGGACGTTCCGAACGTCGTCTCGGCGCTCACCGACCTGACCCGGTTCCGGACGGTCGCCGACCGCCTCCAGCAGGGCATGCTCAACTTCGTCTTCCTGGGCCGCGCCATGACCCGCGGCTTCCCCGGCCACGCCGCGTTCCAGGACGATTCGGGCGCGTCCCTCATCGACCGCGACGCGCCGCTGACCTTCGACGGCAACAGCCAGGGCGGGATCATGGGCGGGGCGCTCACCGCCGTGTCCCCCGACATCCGCCGCGCCGTCCTCGGCGTCCCGGCGATGAACTACAGCACGATGCTGAACCGCAGCTCCGACTTCCCGACGTACGCGCGCGTGTACGACGTCTTCTACCCCGACAAGCTCGACCAGCAGATCGGGCTCGCGCTGATCCAGATGCTGTGGGACCGCGGCGAGGCCAACGGCTACGCGCGGCACATGACCGGCGACCCGCTCCCCGGGACTCCCCCGCACCGGGTGCTGATGCACGTCGCGTTCGGCGATCACCAAGTCGCGAACGTGGCCTCCGACGTCCAGGCCCGGACGATCGGCGCGCACGTCCACGTCCCGGCGCTGCGCCCCGGCCGCAGCCCGGACGCCGTCCCGTACTGGGGCGTCCCGGCCTTCGGCGCGTCGCACGAGGGGTCGGCCATGGTCGTCTGGGACAGCGGCACGCCGGCGCCGCCGACGACGAACACCCCGCCCGCGCGGGGCGAGGACCCGCACTCGGATCCGCGGAACGACGCCGACGCCCGGCGGCAGAAGGCGATCTTCCTCGAGACCGGCCGCGTCGTCGACGTCTGCGGCGGCGGCCCGTGCGTCCTCGCCCCCTGACCGGCCTCCTGACCGCGCCTCCTGACCCCCGGCCCTGACCGCGCCACTCCCGCGAATCGCTTGGCAACCGCCCGTGACCGCGCGATGCTCTTCCGGTGACCGGCGACCGGTAAGGGGGGATCATGGAGCCTGGTGGCGGCGTCGACATGGTCGTCATCGAGGGCGAGCGGCACACCACCGTGCTGCTGAGCGGGGAACTGGACCGGGCCTCGTGCCCGCACGTCCGGTCCCGGCTGCGCCCGCTGACCGGGCGCCCGCTCGTGCTGGACGTCTCCGGCGTGACGTTCTTCGACGCCGAGGGCATGCGGACGGTGTGCCGGTGCGCCCGCGCGTGCGAGGCGGAGGGCGCCGCGCTGGCACTGGTCGGCGTGCGCCCGTACGCGGCGAAGGTGTTCCGGATCCTCGGCCTGGACCGGGACGTCCCGCTGTGCGGCTCGATGGACGAGGCGCTGTGGTGCGTGCTCCCGCGCACCGACGAGGAGATCAGGGAGTGGCTGTCCGGCTGAGGTGACGCTCGACGCTCTCGACCTTGGCGTCGAGGGCCCCGGTCACGCCGGGCCGCACGTCCGCCTTCACCACCAGGCTCACCCGGGGCGCGCGGGCGGCGACGGCGTCGGTGGCGGCCTTGACCACGGCCATCACCTCGTCCCACTCCCCCTCGATCGTGGTGAACATCGCGTCGGTGCGGTTGGGCAGGCCGCTCTCGCGCACCACCCGCACCGCCTCCGCGACGAGTTCCCCGACGTCCTCCCCCGTGCCGAGCGGGGTCACCGAGAACGCGACGAGCACAGCGCACCTCCAGCCGTCCGGTCTGTCCGGTTCGTTCGATCCGTCCTCCAACGATCTCATCACGGGGAGCGGGGTGGACACGGAGAGCCGTCCGGGCTATGTTATTCTCAGACAGAGACAAACTCAAAGTGAGAACAACATCGGAGCACGGATGAGCCCGGACCCGCGGCAGGACGAGCACGACTTCCTCGCGAACTACGACCCGCGCGCCTACGACCCCGTCGCCGTGACGGTGGACGTCGTCGCGCTGACGATCCGCGACGGCGCCCTGCACGTCCTGCTCGTCCGGCGCGGCGAGGCCCCGTTCGCGGGGATGCCGGCACTGCCGGGCGGCTTCGTCCGGGCGGGCGGGCCCGGCCGGGGCGAGGACCTGCCGGACGCGGCCGTCCGCGAGCTCGCGGAAGAGACCGGCCTCGAGGCGGGCGGCGCCGAGCTGGGCCGCCTGCACCTGGAGCAGCTCGCCACCTACGGCGGGCCCGGCCGCGATCCGCGCATGCGGATCGTGTCCGTCGCCTACCTGGCGTTCGCGCCCGAGCTGCCCGACCCGCGCGCGGGCGGCGACGCGGCCGCCGCGCAGTGGACGGACGTCGCCGCGCTCGGCCTCACCGAGACCGGGGACCAGCGGCCCGGCACCACCCGCAGGCTCGCCTTCGACCACGCGCGGATCCTGTCCGACGGCCTGGAGCGGGCGCGCGGGAAGCTCGAGTACACGCCGCTCGCCACCGCGTTCTGCGGGGACGAGTTCACGATCCCCGAGCTGCGGGCCGTCTACGAGGCGGTCTGGGGCGAGGAACTGCACGCCGGCAACTTCCACCGCAAGGTCCTGTCGGTGCCCGGATTCGTGGAGAGCACCGGCGCGACGTCCGACCGGACGGCCGGGCGGCGCGGCGGGCCCCGGCCCCGCCTGTACCGGGCCGGGGACGCCCGCCTGCTGCATCCCGCGCTGCTGCGCCCCGGCCGGGAGGAGCTGATCAGATGACGCCCCTGGACGAAGCCCTGGCCGGGCTCGACGCGGCCCGCACGCCCGCCGACCTGTTCGGCTCCGACGCCGCCGAGGCCGCGCGGCGCTACCGCCGGCTGGCCCGGGCCGTCCACCCGGACGCGACCGGTGGCCGCACCCACGACGCGTTCACCCGGCTGACCGCGCTGTGGCGCGCCTACCACGGCGCCGGCGCCGCGACGATCATCGGCGGGCGGCACGCCTACCGGCTCGGCGGCGACCCGATCGGCGGCGACGTCGCCGAGCTGTACCCGGCCCGCGCGGACGGTGGGGAGCGGGTCCTGGTCAAGATGCCGCGGGACCCCCGGGACGGCGACCTGATCGAGCGGGAGGCGACGGCACTGCGGCGGCTCGCCGCGCGCGGGGAGCGACGGCACCGCGCGTACGTCCCGCACCTGGTCGAGACGTTCCGGCACCGGGACGCCGCGACGGGCGCGCGGCGGCGGGTCGACGTCCTGCGGGAGCTCGACGGCTTCCACGACCTCGCCGCCGTCCGCCGCGCGTACCCGGACGGCGTCGACCCGCGCGACGCCGCCTGGATGTGGCGCCGCCTGCTCGTCGCGCTCGGGTCCGCGCACCGCGCGGGCGTCCTGCACGGCGCCGTCCTGCCCGAGCACGTCATGATCCACCCGGAGAAGCACGGCCTGGTCCTCGTCGGCTGGTGCCACGCGGTCACCGACCCCGGCGGGCGCGTCCCGGCGATGGTCGACCGGCACGCGGACCTGTACCCGCCCGAGGTGCCCGGCCGCGGGGCCGCGACGCCCGGCACCGACCTGTTCATGGCCGCCCGCTGCATGACCGTCCTCATGGGCGACCGGGCGCCCGGCGCGATGCGCGCGTTCGCGCGGGGCTGCACGCTCCCGGCGCCGCACCGCCGCCCGTCCGACGCCTGGCGGCTGCTGGCCGAGTTCGACGACCTGCTCGAACGGCTCTACGGCCCGCGCCGCTTCCGCCCCTTCCACCTGCCCGAGACCGACTGAGGAGAGCCCCATGGGAAGCGGACACTGGTCCACCGACGTCTACGCCGCCCGCAAGAGCTACCAGGCCGCCAACGGCGTCAGCGCCTTCGCCTACAGCGACGGCGGCGCCACCACCGTCCACCCCGACCTCGACCCGCGCGGCGCCACCGTGCGCGAGAGCCGCGATTCCGACGACCACCCGGAGTCGCTGGCGATCGCCGTCCTGTTCGACGTCACCGGGTCGATGGGCACCGTCCCCCGCACCCTGCAGTCCAAGCTGCCGGACCTGCTCGGCCTGCTGCTGCGCAAGGGCTACGCCGCCGACCCGCACATCCTGTTCGGCGCCGTCGGCGACGCCACCTGCGACCGGGCCCCGCTGCAGGTCGGCCAGTTCGAGGCCGACAACCGGATGGACGACGACCTCGCCAAGATCCTCATCGAGGGCGGGGGCGGCGGCCAGCTGCGGGAGTCCTACGAGCTGGCGATGTACTTCATGGCCCGGCACACCGCCACCGACTGCTTCGACAAGCGCGGGAAGCGCGGCTACCTGTTCATGATCGGCGACGAGCTGGCCTACCCGAAGGCGCGCCGCCGCGAGATCGCGAAGATCATCGGCACCGACGTGCCCGCCGACGTCCCCGTCGCCGAACTCGTGCGCGAGCTGCGCCGCAGGTGGGACGTGTACTTCATCATCCCCGAGGGCGGCTACCACTCCGGCAAGCCCGAACTGCGCGACTTCTGGCGCGACCTGCTCGGCCAGAACGTCCTCTACCTGGACGATCTGGACGCCGTCTGCGAGACGATCGCGCTCACCGTCGGGCTCGGCGAGGACGCCATCGACCTCGCCGAGGGACTCGGCCACCTCGCCGAGTCGGGCTCGACCGCAGGCGACTCGGTGTCGCGCGCGCTGGCCCGCCTGGACGGCGCCCGCGCCCCCGCGGCCACGTCCCCGGCGCCGCCCGGCCTCGACCGCCCCGCCGCCGCCCGCACCACCCGGCTGTAGCGGGGACCGCGACGTGCTGTTCGGCGCGGAGAACGTGATCGTCGTCGACCTCGGATTCGGCGACGCCGGGAAGGGCACGGTCGTCGACCACCTGTGCGCCGCGTCCCCCGTGCACGCGGTCGTGCGGTTCAACGGCGGCGCGCAGGCGGCGCACAACGTGGTGACCCCGGACGGGCGGCACCACACGTTCGCGCAGTTCGGCTCCGGGACGTTCACGCCCGGGGTGCGGACGCACCTGTCCCGGTTCATGCTCGTCGACCCGCTCGCGCTCGCCGCCGAGGCGGGCCACCTCCGGGAGGTCGGCGTCGGCGACGCGCTCGAGCGGCTCACCGTGGACGGCGACGCACTGCTGACGACGCCCTACCACCGGGCGGCCGGACGGGCGCGCGAGCGGGCACGGGGCGCGGACCGGCACGGGTCGTGCGGGATGGGGGTCGGCGAGACCGCGTCCTACGCGCTCGCCCACGAGGACGCGCCCCGAGCGGGCGACTGCCGCTCTCCCGCGCGGCTGCGCCGCAGGCTGGCCGCCGTCCGCGAGTGGTACCTGGACACGTTCCCCGCCGGCCCCTCGGACGTCCCGGACGTCCCGGACGTCCCGGACGCGGCCGACTGCGCCGCCGCGTTCGCGGCCTTCGGCGAGCGTGTCCGCGTCGTGGACGGCGGCCACCTGCGGCGGCTCCTGGCCGGTGGGCCCGTCGTGTTCGAGGGCGCGCAGGGCGTGCTGCTGGACGAGTGGCACGGCTTCCACCCGTACACGACCTGGTCGACGACCACGTTCGGCAACGCCGAGGCGCTGCTGCGCGAGGCGGGGGGCGGCGCGGCCCGCCTCGGGGTCGTGCGGGCGTACGCGACCCGGCACGGTCCGGGTCCGTTCGTCACCGAGGACCCGGTGCTCGCCCGCGAGCTGCCGGAGCCGCACAACGGGACGGGCCCGTGGCAGGGCGCGTTCCGCGCCGGGCACCTCGACGCGGTCGCGCTGCGGTACGCGCGGGAGGTCACCGGCGGGATGGACGGCGTGGCGGTCACGCACCTGGACGTCGCGGGGGCGCGTCCCGATCTGCGCGTCTGCCACGCCTACCGCATCGGCGACGCCACCGTGCGGCGCCTCGCGCCCAACCCGGCGGGACGCCTGGACCTGCAGGAGGCCCTCACCCGGCGGCTGCTGGCGGCCCGCCCGGTGTACGCCCCGCTCGCCCGTCCGGAGGAGGCCGTCGAGGAAGCCCTCCGGGCCCCGGTGGTCCTGCGCTCGCACGGCCCGACCACGGCCGACAAGCGCACCACCGAACCCGCCACCGCTCCCTGACCACGGACCCGCCCGTCCGAAGCGGCTTCCGGCCGGCCGTCTACCGGCCGTCAGGCGGCCTGGCGGGGGCGGCTGTCGGCCGGCGGCAACGGCCGCCGTGCACAGAGGGGCGCAGGGCGCGCGGGATTCAGCGGACGACCTGGCGGACGACGATCTCGTCGAGGCGGCGCTCGACGATCGCGCCCACCGGCCAGTCGCGCACGAGGCAGCGCAGCAGCGCCGCCTCGTGCTCGGCGTTGGAGGCGTCGCAGCCCTGCTGCTGCAGGCTCGATCTGATCGCCTCCACGTAGTCGGCGCCGGTGAACCCGGGGACCTCCCGGACCATCGCGGTGGTGGTGGCACGGTGGGAGTTGAGGCCCGCGAACGAGCGGCCGCAGCCGCAGCCGCCGTCCGGGTCTCCGGTGTCGCGGGCGCACACGACGCCGATGTGGACGAGCTCGCCCTCGACGCACCAGTCGAAGTCGTTGTCGCGGAATCCCTGGGTCGAGTTCGTGGCGGTCAGCAGCTTCACAGTGCCCCCTCGGCCGGCCGTGGACGCGTCCACGGTACGACGAGGGTCCGACGTTACGCCGCGAGCCCGGCGTATCGCCACGTCCCGGGATGTGCCGCATTCCCGACAGGTAGGGCGGGCGGGACTCGAACCCGCGACCCAGAGATTATGAGTCTCCTGCTCTGACCGGCTGAGCTACCGCCCCGAGGCCTCCCCCGTGACGGCGGGGGGCGTGCCGCGAGTCATCTTAGCGGCGCGCCGTTGACGGCGGCCACCGCGATTTCCCCGATCTCCGGCCTCGTCGGTACGAGGTCGGCGATGTCATACCTCAGAGCGAGGACGGGCGCCGGTACCCGTCGGTAGGGTCCCGTCCATGTCCAGACGCATCCTCGCCCTCGTCTCCCTCCTCCTCCTCCTGCTCGGCGCGGTCGGCGCCTGCGACGGGGACGGGGCGGACGAGCCGCGGAAGGCCGACTTCGACGGCGCGCAGGTGCTGCAGCGGGCCGCGCAGGCCATGGCCGGCCTGAAGAGCACGGCGTTCACCGTGACGACGGAGGACGAGACGCCGATCATGGTGAAGGGCGGTGACCTGAAGCTGCTCCGCAACGGGGACGCCGAGGGCACGCTGACGATCGAGCAGTCCGGCCACGCCGTCGAGATGAAGGTCGTCGCGGTCGGCGACAGCATCTTCCTGGACGCGGGGACGGGCGGCTGGCGCGAGGCCCCGAAGGCGCTCGCGGCGACGATGTACGACCCGTCGGCCGTCCTGGACCCCGAGCGCGGCATCTCGAGCCTGCTGTCGTCGCTGCGGGAACCGGAGGCGGAGGCCGTCGAGGAGATCGGCGGCAAGGAGACGTACCGGGTGGCGGCCACGCTGCCGCAGGACCGCATCGGCGGCCTCATCCCCGGGATCGACGCGGACCTGCGCGGCCAGGTGTGGGTGAACAAGGACGACGGCCGGCTGGTCAAGGTCCGGGGCGCGTTCCCCGAGGGCCGGGGCGCGGTGGTCATCGAGTTCACCGAGTTCGACGCCGCGTACGAGATCAGCGCGCCGCAGTGACCGGAGCCGTGGCCGAGCGGACGGACGGGCGGGCGGGGGCGCGGCGCCGCGTCGCGATCGGCGCGGGCGGAGCGGTCGTGCTGCTCGCCGCCCTGGACGCCTACGTCGTGACGACCGTCCTGGTGACGATCGTCGACGACCTGGGCCTGCCGGTCAACCGGCTGGAGCGCGTCACCCCGATCCTGACGGGGTTCCTGCTCGGGTACGTCGCGGCGATGCCGCTGCTCGGCCAGTTGTCGGACCGGTTCGGGCGGCGCCCGCTGCTGCAGGCGTGCCTGCTGTTCTTCGCGGTGGGCTCCGTGATCACGGCGCTGGCGCAGGGCGTCCCGGTGCTGGCGGCGGGCCGGGTGGTGCAGGGCGTCGCGGGCGGTGCGCTGCTGCCGGTGACGATGGCGCTGGCCGGCGACCTGTGGGCGGAGCGGCAGCGGCCGGTGGTGCTCGGCGCGGTCGGCGCCGCGCAGGAGCTCGGCAGCGTCCTCGGCCCGCTGTACGGGATCGGCGTGGTCGCGCTGCTCGGCGACTGGCGCGCGATCTTCTGGATCAACCTGCCGCTGACGGCGCTCGCGATGATCGCCGTGCACGTCGCCGTTCCCGGCCGGGCGGTCCCGGGCGGCCGGGCGGAGGGCCCGCGGCCGGGCGTGGACGTGGTCGGCGGGCTGCTGCTGGCGGCGGGTCTGGGACTGCTGGTCGGCGGCGTCTACAACCCGGAGCCGCAGGAGTCGGCGCTGCCGCCGTGGGGGGCGCCGCTGCTGCTCGCCGGGGCGGTCGCGCTCGTCCTGTTCGTGCTGTGGGAGATCCGGGCCCGGACGCGGCTGTTCGACCTGTCGGGGGTGCGGCGCGGGCCGCTGCTGGCGACGCTGGGCGTGAGCCTGCTGTCGGGCGCGGCGCTGATGGTCACGCTGGTGGACGTCGTGCTCGTGGCGCAGACCGTCCTGGACAAGGACGAGGTCGAGGGCGCCCTGCTGCTGACGCGCTTCCTGATCGCGCTGCCGATCGCGGCCGTGGCCGGGGGGACGGCGGCGCGGCGGTTCGGGGAGCGGTGGCCGATGGCGGCGGGGATGGCGGTCTCGGCCGCCGGGTACCTGCTGATCGCGGGCTGGCCCGCCGACCTGGCGAACGCGTCGTACGGGCCGCTGCCGCGGATGGACGTCGACCTGGTGATCACCGGGCTCGGCCTCGGCCTGGTGATCGCGCCGGTGTCGTCGGCGGTGCTGCGGTTCGTCCCGGCGGCGCGGCACGGGGTGGCGTCGGCGGCCGTGGTCGTCGCGCGGATGATGGGGATGCTGCTCGGCATCTCGGCGCTGTCGGCCTGGGGTTTCCACCGGTTCCACGCGCTGACGGCCGACCTGCGGCCGCCGCTGCCGTTCACGATGTCGGACGCGGATTTCGACCGGGCGATGGAGGTCTACCTGGCCGCGGTCGAGGAGGCGCTCCGCATCGAGTACCGGGAGATCTTCCTGATCACGGCGGTGCTGTGCGCGATCGGCGCGCTGCTCGCGCTCGGCGCGGGCGGCGGTGGGCGGGACCGGGGGCGCGCCCGCGCCGTTTCGGTCACCGATGCGGAATAGTGGGCCGGATCCGGGAAACGATTCGGCCATGGCCACGTGCCGTTGAGCGATCTCGGGAATATCCTGGCAAACGATGAGCAAGGCCTCTTGCCGGGAGGACGCTCCCCGGGGAGGTGACGACAGATGCGCAGGTCCGGTTCCGGCCGGGGCGACGGACCGCACGAAGGACCGCACGAAGGACCGCAGCAGGGACCAGGGCAGGGGCCGCGGGCGATGCCGCGACGGCCGCTGCGCAGGAGATTCGGCCTGGAGCCGAACGAGCTGCGCCGTCCGGTCGACCGGGCCCAGCGGCTGCTCGGCTTCGCGCTGCTGCTGATCTTCCTCGGGGTCGCGCCACCACTCGCGCTGTGGGCGGGGGCGTCGTCCTACGCCGCCGGGAACCGTGCGGAGGAGGCCGAGCGGCGGGACCGGCACCAGGTCACCGCGACGGTCACGCGGACGGGCGACGGGACCCCCTCCAGCGACCGGTTCGTCCACGAGACCGTCCAGGCGACCTGGCCGGGCCCGGACGGCAAGCCGACCGCCGGGGCGCTGCCGAGCTGGCGGGGCGCCGAGGTCGGCGACCGGCGGGCGATCTGGGTCGACCGGGCGGGCGAGCCGACGGTGGAGCCCCGCCCGCACAGCCGGACGGTCACCGACGCGGCGTACGCGGGCACGGCGGCCGTCCTCGGCGCCGCGCTCCCGGCGGCCGTGGCGTACGGGCTCCTGCGGCGGCGCTGCGACCGGCGCCGCGACGCGCTGTGGGACGCCGACTGGGCCCGGCTGGACTCCGCCGGTCACGGCCCCCGCTCCTAGGCCCGGCCCGCCCGGACCCGGCCCGCCCGGACCCGGCACACCCGGATCCGGCGGCGCGGGACCCGACGGCGCAGGACGTCAGGACCGGGCCGACAGCCGCGCCGCGTCCAGCGCCAGGGACAGCTCCACCACGTCGCGCGGGCGCTGCAGCGAGCGGGACGTCAGCTGCTCCAGCCGCCGCAGCCGGTTGAACACCGTGTTGCGGTGGCAGTAGAGGCGGCCCGCCGTGCGCATCGCCGACCCCTCGCACTCCAGCCACGTCTCGAGGGTCTCCAGCAGGACCTCCCGGTCGGCCGCGTCGAGCCCGTCGAGCGGCCCGAGGACCTGCGTGTTCAGCAGCCCGGCCAGTTCGGGCTGGGCGGCGACGAGCGCGCCGGGCAGCCGGTCGTCCAGCCGGACGACCCGGCGCTCCCCCGGACGGCAGGTGGCCAGCGCGGTCTCGGCGAGCCAGCGGGCGCGGCCGAGCCCGGCGAGCCCGTCCACCACGGTGCTGATCCCGGCCTCGCTCGGCACCAGGTCGCGCAGCGCGGCGGCGACGTCCTGCGGCGAGCGGTCGCCGAGCGCGACGACGCCGACCTCGCCGTCGGTGCGCATCCGCCAGACGAACCGCAGCCCGTCCAGCTCCTCGGGGCGCTCGAAGCCGGGGTCGCGGCGGGCGGCGCGCAGCACCACCACGGCGTACCGTCCGCGCTCGGGCAGGTCGAGGGCGGCCGACGCGGCCTGGGCGAGCCCGCCGTCGGCGCCGCGGCCCTCCAGGAGGGCGTCCAGCAGGGCCTGCACGCGCTCGTCGCTGCGCCGCAGCATCTCCGACTCGGTGCGCCGGTACACCTCGGACGCGACCGTGGACTGCTGCTCGACCGTGTGCCAGACGGTGCTGGCGTAGCGCAGCAGGTCCGCCATCGCGTCGGGGCCCTCGTCGGAGACCTCCTCGATGAGCGCCTCCCAGACGACGCGCCCGCCGATGCGGAAGCTGCGCAGCAGCGACTCCAGCGGCATGCCCTGCTCGGCGCGGCGCCGCCCGACCCGCTCGGCCTCCGAAAGGTCGGGGCGCCGGCCGCGGGCCTCTTGTGCCCGCTGCACAATCCCGGCCTCGAGGCAGGTGCGGACCGACTCCCAGAACTCCTCGCGGGACACGAAGTCGGTGTAGAGCGGGTCCTCGGCCAGGACCTCGGCGACGAGCCGGTCGGTGAGCTCGGGGATGCGGTCGTGCATCCGGCCGACGATCGCCCGCAGCAACCGGACGCGTTCCGCCCGTGCGGCGTCCCGCCGCGGAACGTCGGCGCGTTCCACGTCGGCGGCGCCGGCGTCGGCGTCAAGAGCGGCATCGGCGCTGGTGAGCGGCATCTACGACCTCCGGTCAGGCATCTGCCGACACAGTGTCACGGATCACAGCGAAGGAACGCAAGGCAACCTTCTCGGGCTGTGCTCCGCACACAACCCGAATGCCGTTCGATTGGACGCCTGCCCCGTCTTGCCACGCGCCCGTAGACGCGCTCGCGGGGCCCGTGCTGGGGTGCCTGCCACAACACTTGGCAGGAGGAGCGCATGGCGAACGGGACCCTCGAGGTCCGTGATCTGTCGGTGAGCTACGGCCGGGCCGTCCGGGCCCTGCGCGGGGTGTCGCTGGAGGTACCGGCGGGCTCGGTCACGGCCGTCCTCGGCGCGAACGGGGCGGGCAAGACGACGCTGCTCCGGGCGATCTCGGGCACCCTCCCGTTCCACCGCGGCGCGGTGGAGTCGGGCGGCGTCCGGCTGGGCGACCGCACACTCACCGGGCTCCCCGCGGCGGCCGTCGTGGCCGCCGGGGTCGTGCAGGTACCGGAGGGCCGGCGGGTGTTCGGCCGGCTCACGGTCGAGGAGAACCTGCGGGCCGGTGCCCTCGGCGCCCGCGACCGGTCCGGGACCGCGAAGTCCCGGGCGCGCGTGCTGGAGCTGTTCCCGGTCCTGGCCGAGCGGGCCGGGCAGCGGGCGGGCCTGCTGTCGGGCGGCGAGCAGCAGATGCTCGCGATCGGCCGCGCGCTGATGGCGCGCCCGTCCGTCCTGCTGCTGGACGAGCCGACCCTCGGCCTCGCACCGCTGATGGCGGAACGGATCGCCGAGACGATCACCGAGATCAACCAGCAGGGCACCGCGATCCTGCTGATCGAGCAGAACGCGGCCCTCGCGCTGGAGCTGTCGTCGGCCGCGCACGTGCTCGAGGTCGGCGCGGTGACGCTGCACGGGCCGTCCGCCGAGCTGGCGGCCAGCGACGAGGTGCGGCGCCGCTACCTGGGCGTCGCCGACGACGACGCCGCGGAGGACGCGGCGGAGGCGGTGCGGGCGGCGGACACGGCGCCGACGCTGGAGAGGTGGGCCGGGTGAGCGAGCTGACGGTCACCGGACTCACGGTCCGGTTCGCGGGGCTGACGGCGCTGGACGGTGTCGGGTTCACCGTCGAGCCGGGCAGCGTGCACGCGATCATCGGGCCGAACGGCGCCGGGAAGTCCACCTGCTTCAACGTCCTGTCCGGCGTGTACAAGGCGACGGAGGGCAGCGTCCGCTACGGCGGGACGGAGCTGACCGCGCTGCGCCCGGACCGGATCGCGGCGCTGGGCGTCGCGCGGACGTTCCAGAACATCGCGCTGTCGCGGAACCTCACGGTCGAGAACAACCTCATGCTCGGGCGGCACCGCCTCACGAAGGCGGGGTTCGTCGCGGCCGGGCTGCGGCTGCCGGCGGCGCGACGCGAGGACGCCCGGCACCGGGCGCGGGTCCGCGACATCGCCCGCTTCGTGGGCGTCGACGAGTACCTCGCGGCGCCCGTCGCGGGTCTGTCGTACGGCGTGCAGAAGCGGCTCGAACTGGCCCGCGCGCTCGCGCTGGAGCCCAGCCTGCTGCTGCTGGACGAGCCGGTCGCCGGCATGAACGGCGGCGAGCGGGTGCGGATGGCCGAGGTGATCCGCCGCGCCCGCGCCGACCTCGGCGTCTCGATCCTGCTCGTCGAGCACGACATGGGGATGGTCATGCGGCTCGCCGACCGGGTGACCGTGCTCAACTTCGGCAAGCGCATCGCGAGCGGACCGCCGGACGAGGTGCAGCGCGACCCCGCGGTCATCCAGGCGTACCTGGGCGGTGCCCATACAGAGACCGGACCGGGCTCGCCGGCCGGCACGGAAGAGGAGAAGGCTTGAGCACCTTCATCGAGCTCGTGATCAACGGGCTCTCGATGGGGGCGGTGTACGCGCTGATCGCCCTCGGCTTCGTGATCATCTTCAAGGCCACCGAGGTGGTGAACTTCGCGCACGCCTCGCTGCTGCTCGTCGGCGGCTTCATCACGGCGAAGCTGCACGAGCAGCTCGGCTTCTGGCTCGCGCTCGCCGCGGGCATCGCGGGCGCCGCGCTGATCGGCGCGCTCGTCGAGGCGCTGGTGCTGCGGCGGGCGCGGACCGAGAACCACGCGGTGCTGGCCATCGTCACGATCGGCATCGACATCGTGCTGACGACCGAGCTGACGCGGCAGATCGGCACCGAGGTCCTGTCGATGGGCGACCCGTGGAAGAACCAGATCGTCACGATCGGCGGCGTCAGCATCGCGCAGACGCGCATCGCGGCGCTGCTGGTCGCCGCGCTGCTGATCACGGCGTTCCTGCTCGCGTTCCGCTACACCTCGTGGGGCGTGGCGATGCGGGCGGCCGCCGAGGACGGCGAGACGGCCGCGCTGATGGGCATCCGGCTGAGGCGGGTGTCGCTGACCGCGTGGGCGATCGCGGGCGGGCTGGCGGCGGTCGCGGCGCTGTTCCTCACCGTGTTCCCCACGCCCGGCCTTGACCGCAGCACCTCCTACGCCGCGATGAAGGCGTTCCCGGCCGCGATCCTCGGCGGGCTCGACTCCACGACCGGGGCGCTCGCGGGCGGCCTGATCATCGGGCTCACCGAGTCGCTCGTCACCGGCTACCAGGGCGACCTGACGTTCCTCGGCCGCGGCATCGGCGAGGTCGCCCCGTTCGTCGTGATGATCGTGATCCTGCTGATCCGTCCCGCCGGACTGTTCGGCACGAGGGAGCTGACCCGTGTCTGAGCGTCCCGCCCGCCGCATCGGCGGCCCCCTCCTCGCGACCGTCGCCGCGGCGGCCGTCCTGTTCGCCGTCCCGTTCTACCTGGACGCGTTCTGGCTGCAGACCGGCCTGTTCGCGATGTCCGCGGCGATCGGCGCGATCGGCCTGAACATGCTGACCGGCGCGACCGGCCAGCTGTCCCTCGGCCACGCGTTCTTCCTGGCGATGGGCGCCTACGGGTACGTGTACCTGGCGTCCGACTCCGACCACGAGATGATCGGGCTCGGGCTGCCGACGCCGCTGGCGTTCGTCGGCGCGATCCTGCTCGCCGGGATCGCGGGCGGCCTGTTCAGCCCGATCTCCGGACGGCTGCGCGGCACCTACCTCGGCATCGCCTCGCTCGCCCTGATCTTCATCGGGCAGCACGTGCTGTTCAACGCCGAGAGCATCACCGGCGGCTTCAACGGCCGGGACGTGCCGCCGATGGAGATCTTCGGGTTCACGTTCGCCGACAGCCCCGAGTTCGTCCTGTTCAACGTGCCGCTGGGCGCGCTGGAGCGGCTGTGGTTCCTCGGCGTCGCGCTGCTGATCCCGGCGATCTGGATCGCCCGCGGGATCCTGCGGGGCCGCCCCGGACGGGCGATGAACACGATCCGCGACCACGAGGTGGCGGCGGCGGTCATGGGCGTCCCGGTGGCCCGCTACCGCAGCGGCGTGTTCGTCCTGTCGTCGATGTACGCGGGCGCGGCGGGCGCGCTGCTGGCGCTGGCGTTCCGCCGCACCGTCCCCGAGTACTTCGGCATGTTCCTGTCCCTCGACTACCTCGCGATGATCGTCATCGGCGGTCTCGGGTCCGCCGCCGGGGCGGTGGCGGGAGCGGTGTTCGTCTCCGTTCTCCCGCAGCTCCTCACCCGCTTCGGCAACGATCTCCCGCTGGTCGCGGAGCCGGGCTCGCAGGGGGTCTCCCCCGCCGAGGCCGCCCGCATCCTGTACGGCGCCGCCGTCGTCGCCGTCGTCCTGTTCCTGCCCGGCGGACTGCTCGGGCTCTGGGCGCGGCTGCGCATGGCCGCGGCCCGGCGCCGGTCCGCCCGAACCCCCAACCGACTCAACAAAGAGGAGCAACCGGCATGAAGCGTACGGTGCGCGCCACAGCGGCGGCCGCCCTGGCGATGATCCTGCCCCTGGGCATGACGGCCTGTAGCGACAAGGCGACGGGCGGCTCCGGCGGCACCGACGCCGACGGCGTCAAGGTCGGCACCGGGGTCACCGACGACGTCATCAAGATCGGCGTCGAGACCGACCTGACCGGCGTGTACGCGCCGCTCGGCAAGAGCCTCACGCAGTCGCAGCAGATGTACATCGAGGAGGCCAACGCGGCCGGCGGCGTCTGCGGCCGCGACCTCGAGCTGGTCGTCCGCGACCACGGCTACGACGTCCAGAAGGCCGTCTCCGCCTACAGCGAGCTGCAGGGCGAGGTCATCGGCATGCCGCAGTTCGTCGGCTCGCCGATGGTGACGGCGCTCAAGCAGCGCATCGAGACCGACAAGATGTTCATCATCCCCAACGCCTGGTCGACCGCCCTGCTCGGCAGCGAGTACATCCAGGTCACCGGCACCACCTACGACGTCGACATGGTCAACGGCGTGTCGTGGCTGATGGACGAGGGGATGATCAAGAAGGGCGACAAGATCGGTCACGTGTACTTCGAGGGCGACTACGGCGAGAGCGCCCTCAACGGCTCCAAGGCCGCGGCCGAGCAGTTCGGCCTCGAGCTGGTCGAGCAGAAGATCAAGGCGACCGCGACCGACATGTCCGCGCAGGCGTCGGCGCTGGAGAGCGCCGGGGTGAAGGCGATCCTGATGAGCGCGGGCCCGCGCCAGTCGGCGTCCCTCGCGGGCATCGTCCGCAGCCGCGGCGTGGCCGCCCCGATCCTCGCCAGCAACTCGGGCTTCTCGCCGCAGCTCCTGGAGACCGAGGCCGCGCCCGCCCTGCTCAAGGGCTTCTACCTGACCAGCGCCGGGGCTCCGATCGCCTCCGAACTGCCCGCGGTCAAGAAGCTGGCGGACGCGTACAGCAAGAAGTACCCGAACCAGCCGCTCGACAACGCGGTCGTCAACGGTTACACCAACGCGGTCATCTTCGTGGACGCGCTGAAGGAGGCGTGCAAGGCCAAGGACCTGACCCGCGAGGGCCTCATCAAGGCGCACCGGGCCCGCAAGGCCTACGACACCGGCTACGGCACCCCGATGGACTTCTCCACCTGGACCGAGCCCGCCACCCGCAAGACCTACATCCTGCGGACGGACAAGGAGGCGCTCGGCGGGATGGTCGTCGAGCGTGAGGCGCAGGCCTCGGAGGCCGTGAACACCTACAAGGTCCCGGCCGGGGAGTGACCCGCTGACCCGCTGACCGAACGGCCCGTGCCCGGCCCCTGGTGGGGGCCGGGCACGGGCGTGTGCGGCGGCCCTTCGGGTCGGCGTCGGGCCTGGACGTCAGGCCGGGCGCCGGACCTCGGCGGCGAGCCGGGCGGCGATGCGGTCGAGGGCGGCGACGTCCTCGGCCGGCAGGCCGTACAGGGCGGGCGGCGGGGTGTCGAGGATGCGCTCGGCCTCCGCCGCCGCCGCGCGCCCGGCGGCGGTGGCCGTCACGAGCTTCGACCGGCGGTCGGCGGGGTTGACGGTCCGCTCCGCAAGGCCGCGGCCGACCAGGTCGTCCACCACGAGGGTGGCGTAGGGACGGTCGGTGACCAGGTCGTGGGCGAGGTCGCGCAGTGTCATCGGGTCGGGCGCGGCGGCGATGCGGCACAGTGCCTTCACCCGGAAGAAGCTCATCCCGAGCGCTTCGGTGGCCTCCCGGCGGCGATCGCCCGGCTCCAGGACGGCGAGCCGCAGGTTGCGCCAGGCTCGGGCGGCGGGATCGGACGCCGTGTCCGGCGTGGCGGTGCGCCGGGCCCCGGCGGTCGGGTGCTCGGTGGTCCGGTGCTCGGTCATCGCGTGCTCGGTCATCGGGTGCTCGCTCCGGTGCTCACTCCGGTGTTCACTGCGGTCACGGGGCGTTCGGCGGGGTCGAACAGGTCGGCGACGCGCGCCGAGCTGCGCAGCGCCCGGCGGCCGGTGGTGACCGTCCCGAGCACGAGCACGGCGGCGGAGCAGCCGACCACCACCCAGTATGCCGGGCGGGCGGCCGCCGCGAAGGCGTCCGCGGCGAACGTCCCGGAGGTACCGGCGGCGAGCACGGCGCCGATGACGGCGACGCCGAGGGCCTGCCCGATCTGCCTGCTGGTGGAGGTGACGGCGGCGGCGACGCCGGCCTGGGCGCGCGGCATCCCGGACACGGCCGTGTTCGTGATCGGCGAGTTGAGCATGCCGAACCCGACGCCGAACAGCACGTACGCGGTGAACAGCACGGCGAGGTGTTCCTGCGCGCCGGCGAGCGCGAACAGCAGGCCGCTGGCGAGCATCGTCGCCCCGGAGATCAGCAGTGGCGGGCGCGGGCCGCGGGCCGCGACGATGCGTCCCGACAGCGCGGAGCACACGGCCGTCATCACGGCCATCGGCAGCAGGTAGAGCCCGGCGTGCAGCGCGGACAGCCCGCGCACGTTCTGCAGGTAGATCGTGTTGATGAACAGGAACCCGGCGAACCCCGCGCAGCCGGTGATCGCGATGAGCGTCGCGCCGGAGAACGGGACGCTGCGGAAGAAGCGCGGGTCGATCAGCGGTTCGGGGACGCGGCGCGCGTTCCAGGCGAACGTGCCGAGCGCGCCGGCGGCGACCGCGACGCAGCCGAGCACGGCGGGGTGGGTCCAGCCGAGACCGGGGCCCTCGATGATCGCGAACGTCGTCCCGCCGAGCAGCAGGATCATCATGCACTGGCCGACCGGGTCCGGGCGGCGCGGGCGCTCGGCGCGCGACTCGGGAACGAACAGCGCGGTGAGCACGAGCGCGGCCAGCGCGATCGGCACGTTCAGCCAGAAGATCGCGCGCCAGCCGACGGAGTCGACCAGCAGCCCGCCGACGAGCGGCCCGAGCGCCATGCCGAGCCCGACGACCGCGCCCCACACGCCGATGGCGCGGGCCCGCTCGCGCGGCTCGGTGAACACGTTCGTGATGATCGACATCGCGACGGGGTTGAGCATCGAGCCGCCGACCGCCTGGACGACGCGGGCGGCGACGAGCCAGCCGAGGGACGGCGCCAGGCTGCACAGCACCGAACCGAGCGCGAACACGGCGAGGCCGGTCTGGAAGGTGCGGCGGCGGCCGAGCCGGTCGCCGGCCGCCCCGGACATGATCAGCAGCGAGGCGAGCACGATCAGGTAGGCGTCGATCGCCCACTGCAGCCCGGACAGCGAGGTGTCGAACTCGCGCTGGAGGGTGGGCAGCGCGACGTTCAGGATGGTGTTGTCCAGGCTGACGATCAGCAGGCTCATGGAGCAGATCGCCAGGATCAGCAGCTTCCGGCGGGGACCGGGTTCGGTCACGACCCTCCGATCGTTGTACGCCTATAATTATTTTAAGCGTACAACAATCCTGCGGGCACCCCGGACGGGACCCGGTCCCGGCGGGTCACCCCAGCGCGGCGGGGGTCCGGGCGCGGGCGGCCGGGACGACCAGCGGCGTTCCCGTCTCGGGGCAGTCGATCACCCGGCAGGGCAGCCCGAACACCTCCTCGACGAGGTCGGCCGTGACGACGTCGGCGGGCACGCCCTCCGCGACGATCCGCCCCTCCCGCATCGCGAGCATGTGGGTGGCGTAGCGGGACGCGTGGTTCAGGTCGTGCAGGACGGCGACGACCGTGCGCCCTTCCTCGTGCAGGCTCGCGCACAGGTCGAGGATCTCGATCTGGTGCGCGATGTCCAGGTACGTGGTGGGCTCGTCCAGCAGCAGCAGGGGCGTCTGCTGGGCCAGCGCCATCGCGATCCACACGCGCTGCCGCTGCCCGCCCGACAGCTCGTCCACGCTGCGGTCCGCCAGCGTCTCGACGCCCGTCGCGGCCATCGACTCCCCGACGACCCGCTCGTCCTCCTTCGACCACTGCCGCAGCAACCCCTGGTGCGGGTACCGGCCGCGCGCGACGAGGTCGGCGACCGAGATGCCCTCCGGCGCGATCGACGACTGGGGCAGCAGCCCGAGCGTGCGCGCGAGCTTCTTGGCGGGCCACCCCGCGATCGGCTCGCCGTCCAGGACGACCGACCCGGCGGACGGCTTCAGGATGCGGGCGAGCGCCCGCAGCAGCGTCGACTTGCCGCACGCGTTCGGGCCGACGATCACGGTGAACGAACCGTCCGGGACGGCGACGTCGAGGTCGCGCGTGATGGTGCGCTTGTCGTAGGCGAGCGTGAGCCCGCTGCCGGAGAGCCGCGCGTCCTCGCCTGGTGGAAGGCGGTCCTTCATCTCAAATCCGTCCCCTCTTGCGTTCGGCCACCAGGAGCCAGACCAGGTATCCGCCGCCGAGCAGCCCGGTCACGACGCCGACCGGGAGCTGGCGGCCCGGGAAGGCGTTCTGCGCGATCCAGTCGGCGGCCACCAGCAGCGCGGCGCCCATGCACGCCGCGGGCAGCAGCCCGGGACCGGTCGCCCGGGTCAGCCGGCGGGCGAGCTGCGGCGCGGTCAGCGCCACGAACGCCACCGGACCGGCCGCCGCGGCGGCCAGCGCCGTCAGCAGCACCGCGGCGACCAGCATGAGCAGCCGGGCCCGCTCGATCGGGACGCCGAGCCCGTGCGCGGCGTCGTCCCCGAGTTCCAGCATCCGCAGCGCCCGCCCGCAGCCGGCCGCCACCAGCGGCCCGAGCACGGCCAGCGCGACCAGGACGGGCGCCGCGTCCGCCCACTCGCGGCCGTCCAGGCTGCCGGTCAGCCACAGCACCGCGCGGGCGGCCTCGGTGATGTGCGCCTGGGTGAGCAGGTAGCCGTTGACACCGGTCAGGATCGCGGCCGTCCCGATGCCGACGAGGATGAGCCGCTGCCCGTGCGCGCCGTGCCGTCCGGCCACCGCATAGATCAGCAGCCCGGTCGCGATCCCGCCCGCGGCCGCGCCGGACGCGACCGCCGCGCCGCCGCCCCCGGCCAGCACGATCATGACGAGCACGCCGGTGGACGCGCCCGAGGTGAAACCGAGGATGTCGGGGCTGCCGAGCGGGTTGCGGGTGAGCGACTGGAAGATCGCGCCGCCGAGCCCGAGCGCGGCGCCGACGGCCAGGCCCGTCACCACCCGCGGGAGCCGGATCTCGTTGACGATCAGCGACTCGGCGGGAGCGCCCCGGCCGAGCAGCGTGCGGATCACCTCGGCGGGCGTCATCGGGAAGTCGCCGGTGCCGATCAGCAGCACCGCGACCGCCAGCGCGACGGCGGCGCAGCCGACCGCGACGGCGAGCGCGCGCGGCTGGAACCGCAGCGAGACGCCCCCGGGCGCGCGCAGCACCGCCGTCCGCGCCCCCCGGCCCGTCACGCGGTCACCTTCCGCGACCGGTGCGGGCGGCGGACGAAGTAGAGGAACACCGGGCCGCCCGCGACCGCCATCACGACGCCGACCTGCAGCTCCGAGGGCCGCACGACGACCCGTCCGAGCACGTCCGCCGCCAGCATCAGCGCCGGGGACAGCAGCGCGCAGTACGGCAGCAGCCAGCGCAGATCGGGCCCGGTCAGGGCCCGGACGAGGTGCGGCACCATCAGCCCCACGAAGACGATCGGCCCGCACGCCGCCGTCGCGGCGCCGCACAGCAGCGTCACCGTGACGATCGCGGCGCCCCGGGCGCGCGCGGGCCGCGCGCCGAGCGCGCGCGCCGCGTCCTCGCCCATCGCCAGAGCGTTCAGGGGCCTGGCCAGGAGCAGCGCCATGACGAGCCCGGCGGCGACGAACGGCGCGACCCGCACGACGGTGTAGTCCTGCGCGGCGGCGAGCGACCCGACCGTCCAGAAGCGCATGCGGTCCAGCGACGCGGTGTCGAGGAGCTGGACGGCGTTGACGTAGGAGAACAGGGCCGCGTTCAGCCCGGACCCGGCGAGCGCCAGCCGCGCCGGGGTGGCGCCGCGCCCGCCGCCGACCGCGTACAGCAGGACGGCGACGATCCCGGCGCCCGCGAACGCGAACCACACGAAACCGGTGAACGAGGTGACGCCGAGGAACGAGATCGCCGACACGACGACGGCGGCGGCGCCCGCGTTGATGCCGAGGATGCCGGGGTCGGCCAGCGGGTTGCGGGTGAGCGCCTGCATCACCGCGCCGGCGAGCCCCAGGGCCGTCCCGGCGAGCAGCCCCAGCAGCGTGCGCGGCAGGCGCATCTCGTGGACGACCGGGTAGGCGTCCGAGGCCGGGTCGATGAGACCGTTCCAAGCCTCGCCGAGCGACAGCGGTTTGGCGCCGACCGCCAGGCTCAGCAGCGCGATCATCAGGAGCAGGACCGCCGCGCCCGCGAGCCCGGCGCCCCGCGCGGAACGCCGCGTCCCCTTCGGCGGAGCCGCCGCGGCGGGCGGGGACTGCGTCAACGTCACGGTCGATCTCCGGGGACGGCGGGACGCTGAGCAGGCCCCACTCTATGAACAACGGCTTAGGTTAGGTTAACCTAAGCCGCTGACCGCGCAATACGGCCATCGTAGTTGATTGAGAGCAAAATCCCACATGTCTGTTCTTTCTGCCCGTCAGATCACCCGCCGCGGCTTCCTGGGGGCGAGCGGCGCCGTCGCGCTCGGCGCCGTCCTGGCCGCCTGCGGCGGTGACGGCGGCGGAAGCGCCGCCGCGGGCGGCGGCGCCTGGTCCTTCACCGACGACCGCGGGAAGAAGGTCGAGCTGGACGCCCGCCCGACGCGCGTGGTCGGCTACGTCGGGACGGCCGCGGCCCTCTACGACTTCGGCGTCGACGAGCCGCTCGTCGGAGTGTTCGGCCCCACCAAGCTCGAGGACGGCTCCCCCGACCCGCAGGCCGGCGAGCTCCCGGTGGACCGCCTGGAGATCATCGGCAACGCCTTCGGCGAGTTCAACATCGAGAAGTACGCCGCGCTGCGCCCCGAACTCCTCGTCGGCAACATGTTCGTCGAGGGCGAGCTGTTCTACGTCCCGCCCGAGAGCGCGGACAAGATCTACGCGCTCGCGCCGAGCGCCGCCGTCTCGACCGGCGCCGTCACGCTCACCGAGCCGCTCCGGCGCATGGGCGAGCTGGCCGCCGCGCTCGGCGCCGACCTGAACGCCCCCAAGGTCACCGAAGCCAAGGCCCGGTTCGACAAGGCCGCCGAGTCGGTGCGCGCCGCCGTCGAGGCCAACAAGGGCCTCAAGGTGCTCGCCGCGTCCGCGAGCCCCGACCTCTTCTACGCGTCCGGTCCCGCCAAGAACAGCGACCTCATCTACTTCAAGGAGCTGGGCGTCGAGCTCATCACGCCCGACAAGCTCGACCAGAACGGGTTCTTCGAGGAGCTGAGCTGGGAGAACGCCGGCCGCTACCACGCCGACCTGATCATGCTGGACAGCCGCACCCAGGCCCTCCGGCCGGAGGCCCTCGGCGGCAAGGCCACCTGGCAGGACCTGCCCGCCGTCAAGGCCGGCCAGGTCATCCCGTGGGAGGCCGAGCCCCGCTTCTCCCACCTGGGCTGCGCGCCGATCCTCGAGAACCTGGCCAAGGCCATCGAATCCGCCGAGAAGACCGGCTGAGAGGTTCCGTCTTGACGACTCCCACGCACCCCTACGGCCTGTTCGACCTGCACGTCCTGCGCTCCGAACGGCTCGGCCCGTCCATGGTGCGGGTGACCCTGGGCGGCCCGGAGCTGGACGGCTTCGTCTCCGCCGGGCGCGACCAGCGCGTCAAGCTCTTCTTCCCGCACCCGCACCAGGACGCGCCCGTCATGCCGGCGAACGGGACGGCCGAGACCTGGTTCGACGACTGGCGCGCGATGGACCCCGCCGAGCGCGGCATCATGCGCTCCTACACCGTCCGCGAGCAGCGTCCCGGCGAGCTGGACATCGACTTCGCCCTGCACATGGACGGCGGCTCCGGCCCCGCCGCCGCCTGGGCCGCCGCCGCCGCGCCCGGCGCCCGCCTCACCGTCCTCGGCCCCACCGGCCCCGACAACGGCGGCTACGACTTCCGCCCGCCCGAGGGCGCGCCCGTCGTCATCGCCGGGGACCTCACCGCCCTCCCCGCCATCGCCGGCAACCTCGCCTGGCTGCCCGCCGGCACCCCGGCGCGGGTCTTCGTCCACGTCCCGCACGCCGAGGACCGCCAGGACCTCCCCACCAAGGCCGACGCCGAGGTCACCTGGGTCACCGACCTGCTCGGCGCCGTCCGCGCCGCCGAGATCCCGGACGGCGCCTACGCGTGGATCGCCGGCGAGTCCTCGGTCGTCAAGGCCCTGCGCCGCCACCTGGTGAACGAGCGCGGCGTCCACCGCCGCTCGGTCGCCTTCTGCGGCTACTGGCGGCGCGGCGCCAGCGAGGAGGACCTGCTCGCCGAGTACCAGGCCGGCAAGGACCCCTACACCGAGGAGTGAGCCCCGGATCCGGCCCATGACCGGACGATCTGCGCGTGCGACAACGGCACGCGCAGATCCCCGACGTCCCCGTTCACCGTGTAGTCGAGCAGCACGACGTCCCCCATCCCCCGCACCCGCTCGACGAGCCCGTCCAGCCGGTTCTCCAGCACCCACCGGTACGTCGGCAGGTAGATCTCCCGGCGCGCCCGCTCGTACGGCACCAGTTCGTCCCCCAGCCGGTGCCCGAGCACCGGCCCGTGCTTGCGCACCGTCCGCTTGATCCCCTTCATCGACGTGATCCGGAACCGGGCCGGATCGACGTCGTCCCCCTCGAACACCTTCAGCCCCTGCCAGACGCCCTCCACCGACTCGCTGAACACCCCGTCCATCCCCGGCACGGGAATGCCCCCATGCGGCCAGAACGGGCTGAACCGCACCCAGGGCTCGGGCGCCTTCGACGTCACGTCCAGGACGGCCGCCCCCGGAAACTCGGCCTCCAGCGACTTCGCCCCGCGCCGCCGGCCCGCCACCCAGATCACCATCCGGCCACCGTCCCACTCGCCTCTGACAACCCCACTCGCCTCTGACAGCATGGCGGCGTGAGATGGAGCACGCCTTGAGTTTCGGCCTGGCCGTCCTCGCCATGGACGAGTCGGCCGACGCGACGGCCGCACGGGCGCGCTACGAGCGCTGCACCACCGGAGACCACGTCGAAGGCGATCTGGACGAACGCGTGGTCGCCTTCTACGAGGAGCTGCGCGCGCGCTTCCCGGACCACCCGCCGTACGCCGAGCCGTCCCCGTGGGCGTCGACACCCCTGAGCGTCGGCATCGACCACGTGATCATGAACCTGTCGTCCGGAGCGGCGGGCGACGCCGCGCTGCGAGCCGTCCTCGAACTCGCGGCCGTCCACCGGCTGCTCATCTGGGACCCGCAGTCCGGGGACGCCCACCCGCCCGGCGCCCTCGCGTGATCGGCGGTTCTCCCGTCCGGTCGTGCCGCGGCGTGGCGCGGCGGGACGCGGCGAGGGCGGGCGAGCGGTACGGGGCTTCGCGGGCGTTGTGGCTATGCGTCGACGTCCTGTCCACCGGGATCGCCGGCCATCGCGGCGTGCAGGATGCCGCGGAAGGTCGGGCATTCGGTGTGCCGGGGCGCGGGGCAGGCGGCGGCGTGGCGGAGGGTGTCGCGCAGGACGTCGAGTTCCGCGATCTTCCGGTCGAGTTCGTCGGCCTTCGCGGTGAGCATCGCGCGGTCGATGTCGGGGCGCCCGTCCGGGCCGAACATGCGGGCGATCTCGTCCAGGGTGAAGCCCGCGGCACGGCCGAGGGCGATGAGGGCGAGGCGTTCCAGCACGCCGGGGTCGAACTGGCGGCGCAGGCCCCGCCGCCCGGACGAGGCGATCAGGCCTCTGCTTTCGTAGTACCGCAGGGTCGAGGCGGGGACGCCGGCGCGCCGTGACACCTCGGCGATGTCCAGTTCGCTCATCTTGACCTCAAGTCGACTTCAAGTAGGACGATGGCGGCAACGGAACGCGAAGTCAAGGAGGCGGACGTGGGAGAAGAGACCGACCAGGCGTCGCACTGGAACAAGAGCGCCGGGCAGGCGTGGGTCGAGACCCAGGGGCTGGTGGACGAGCTGTTCAAGCCCATCGAGGACCTGCTCGTCGAGTCGGTTCCGGCCGGGGGCCGGGTGCTCGACGTGGGGTGCGGGACGGGCGCGACGACCGTGGCCGCGGCGCGGCGTTCGGACAGCGTGGGGATCGACATCTCGGAGCCGATGATCGAGGCGGCGCGGGCCCGCGCGGAGCGGGCGGGCGTCACGGCGCGGTTCGTCCGCGCCGACGCGGAGGACCACGCGTTCGAACCCGGATCCTTCGACGCCGTCATGTCGCGTTTCGGCGTCATGTTCTTCGGCGACCCCGTGAAGGCGTTCGCGAACCTGCGGCGCGCCACCCGGGACGGGGGCGCGCTGCGGCTCGTGGTGTGGCGCGGGGCGGAGGAGAACCCGTTCATGACGACGGCCGAGCGCGCGGCGGCGCCGCTGCTGCCGAACCTTCCGGAGCGGCGACCGGACGCCCCCGGGCAGTTCGCCTTCGCCGACGACGGCAAGGTCCGGGCGGTCCTGGAGGACGGCGGCTGGGGCGACATCGGCGTCCGGCCTCTCGACGTGGACTGCGTCATGCCCGAGAAGGAGCTCGTCACCTACCTCACCCGCTTCGGTCCGGTGGGGCTGGCTTTGCCGGACGCGGACGAACGGACGCGCGGGAAGGTCGTCGAAGCGGTCCGGCCCGCGTTCGACTCCTACGTGCACGGGGACGAGGTCCGGTTCACCGCGGCCCTCTGGACGATCACCGCACGGGCCGCCTGAGCGACGCCCCGCCCGAATCGCCGGGCGGGGCAGCACCGGAACCCCGGAGCCCCGGAGCAGAGACAGGAAAGACGAGAGCCTCGATCCCGGATGGATCGAGGCTCCGATAAAGAACGTTCCGCGCTGGCTCCCCTGAAAGGACGCCAATACAACACCGGACCCCAGCCCCGCGCGGGAGCGAAGCGACCCGACGGGGGTTCCAGGGGGTCGCCCCCTGGACAAACACTGCGGGCCCCCGGCGAAGCCGGACGAAGTCCGACGAGCAGGAGGCCCCACCTCGTGCTCCCGCGATTGGACTCGAACCAATAACCTGCCGGTTAACAGCCGGCTGCTCTGCCGATTGAGCTACGCGGGATCGTTCGGCGCGCCGGGGGCTTCCGTCCCCGTCGGCGCGTCTAGGTTAGCGCATTTCGGGGGTGGTTCGCGCACGCGTTATGGGTGGCGGCGGCGATCGTGGGTATGGGGTCCGTCATCATCCGCTCTTACCCGGGGGTTGGAACCACCATGAAGCACCGCATGACGTTCATCGCGGGCGCGACGATCGGCTACGTCCTCGGGACGAAGGCCGGTCAGGAGCGCTACGAGCAGCTCAAGCGGTTCACGCGGCAGCTGCAGGAGAACCCGAACGTGCAGGAGGCCACGGGCGTGCTGCGGGCCAAGGGCGAGGAGTTCGCCGGGGCCGCGAAGAGCAAGGCCGGGAACATGCGCAACTCGAAGGGGCAGGTTCCCGAGCAGGCCGAGCACCAGGACCAGCCGACCGTCCACCCGGGCTAGAGGCCCGTCTGGCGGCGCAGGTCCTCGAGGATCCGCTCGGCGCGGGCGCGCAGGTCCGGGTCGTCCGGGTCCATGCCCGCGTCGAACACGAACGTCCAGCGCACGTCCCCGCCGGTGGCCGGGCGGCGTCCGGCGATGCGGACGCCGCCCCCGGCAGCTCGGCGCGGTGGCTGACGGCGACGGTCGCGGTGACGCGCTCGCGGATGGTCTCGGGGACGGAACCGGGCTCGGTGAGCCGCACGTGGTGCGCGGCCCGGGAGGTCTCGGTGACGTGCAGCCAGCCGTCCTTCCAGGACGCGCTGTCGACGCGCTCGTACGGGACGCGGACGAACCCGCCCTCGGGCGTCGGCAGGTGCAGGGCGGTCGTGGTGGCGGCGACGTGCGAGCCGCCCCGGGTGGGGGCGTGGGCGAGGACGCGCTCGCCCCGTTCGAGGGACAGCGCGGTGCGGAGCGCGGCGGGCAGGGAGCCCCGGAGAAGACGCATGCCCCAAACGTAGGCGATCAGGCGGCCCGCGGGGCGCGGCGGGCGCCGAGCAGGTCGAGGACGAGCGCCGCCGACCACGAGTGGTCGTGGCCGCCCCGGCCGGAGCCGTCGAAGGGGTCGAAGAACTCGCGGAAGCCGGACTGGCGGACGAGCCGGAGCGTCGAGCCGTAGAGGAGGTCGGCGACGACGGGCAGGCCGTGCACGAGGGCGCCGTACCAGATCAGCCAGTTGGTGCTGATCCAGGTGGGCCCCCGCCAGTAGCCGGTGCGGTCGAACGAGGGCGACTGGATGTCGCAGGTCGGGACGGGGTACCCGGCGGCTCCGGCGAAGCGGGCCGACAGGAGCAGGTCGACGAGCGAGCGGACGATCGGGGCGGGGAGTTCGGGGTCCAGGAGGGGCCCGAACGCGTTGATCGTGACGGTCGGCAGGAGACGGCCGGTGCGCAGGTCGCGGGCGCGGAAGCAGCCGCTGTCGGGGTCCCAGAGGCGGTCGAGGAGGGCCCGGTGGACGCGCGCGGCGCGCTCGCGGTGCGGCACGGGGTCGGCGCCGACGATCTCGGCGAGTTCGGCGAGCGCGTGGGTGGAGGCGAGGTACGCGGCGTTGACGAGGGGGTCCTCGACGGCGAAGGGGTGCGCCTCGCGGATGTGGCCGTGGCTGTAGGCGGTGTCGCGGAGCAGGGTGACGAGCCGGACGTACCGGTCGTAGTCCTCGCCGGTGGGGAGCGCGCGGGCGGCGCGGGCGGGCGCGAAGGCGTCCGGCGGCAGTTCGAGGGCGCCGAGCGGACGGTCCCAGGCGGGGCTGTTGTCGAGCCCGGACTCCCACGGGTGGCAGATCGCGATGAGGCCGCTGGACTCCAGGTCGCGCACCTGGGCGAGGTAGCGGTGCTGGGCGGCGAGCATGGGGTAAAGGCGTTCGGCGAAGGCGCGGTCGGGCGCGGCCCGGTGCAGGCGCAGGGCGACCAGGGCGTGCAGCGGCGGCTGGGTCAGGCCGGACGTGCGGACGCCGCGGGGCGCGGCGGGCTGCCGGTCACTGCACCACAGTTCGGGGCCGGGGAAGAACGCGCGCCGGTCCAGGCGGGTGTTGAACACGATGTGCGGGAGCATCCCGTCCGCCCACTGGCCGCGGAAGAGGGAGAGCAGCTCGCGGCGGGCGCGGTCGGGCCGGTGCCGGGCGAGGCCGAGGGCGGCGAACGCCGAGTCCCAGCTCCACTGGTGCGGGTAGAGGCCGGGCGACGCGGCGGTCGCGGTGCCGGTCCAGTTGGCGTCCAGCACGCACGCCGCTGCCTGCCACAGCGCGTTCTCGTCTCCGGTCAGCCGGGAGCTCATGTGTTCAGGGTGCCTCCTCACTGCCGATTTTGACCCCATCGGGCGTCCGCGACGAGTCCCCGGAGGACGTCGGTTCTCCACGGTTCACGGCGGGGTTCCGTGATTTTTCACGGTGCGGTGGCGCGCGACAGGAGCCATTCCACGATCTCCTGCCCTGCGGCGATGCCCGCCGACGCCGTGACGCCGGTGCTCGGGGACGTCCAGCCGGTGTCGTGCAGCTCGCCGTGCGCGGGACGGACGGCGGCGTCGGCGGCGTCGAGCAGCTCGATGTCGAGGAGGGAGTCACCGGCGGCGAGCATGGTCGCGGCGCCGGTGCGGCGGGCCGCCTCGCGGGCGGCGGCGGCCTTGGTCAGCCCGGACGGCAGGCAGTACACCTTGCGGCCCTGCAGGGACGTGCGCCAGCCGCGTTCGGCGCACCAGCCGGTGAGGTCGTCCACCCAGCCGGCGGGGAGGGCGGCGCGGTCGACGACGGTGTAGGCGAACAGGTCGGAGGCGGTGCGGCGCTTGAGCACGAACTCGCCGGAGACGCCGGTGAGGTGCGCCCGCACCTCGGCGAGCGGCGCGCACCCTGCGAAGACCCGGGACCGGACGGAGGCGGACCATTCGGGATCGTCCGCGCCGTCCACGAGGAGGTGCCCGCCGTTCGCGCAGATCGCGTACGCGGGCGGCTTGCCGGGCAGCCGGACGCGACGGTACTGCTCGGGCGTGCGCGTGGTGGTGGGAACGAACGCGGTCGTGGCCGCGAGGTCCTCAAGGATGCGGGCGGCGGTCTCCGTCATGTAGGAGAGCGGCTTCCCCTGGTAGAACTCCACGCACAGGAGGCGGGGCATCGTTTCGTCCGGCCCGTCCAAGGCGAACGCGGCCTGCGAGTAGATGAGCGTGCGGTCCAGGTCGGAGCACACCAGGACGGTCACTGAACGGCCCCCTTGCCGAACTTGGGGTGGATGAAGCCCATGCAGGCGTACGGAAAGGCGTCCGGAGCGACCTCCTCGACGGGCACGCCGCGCTCTCCGGCGAGGAGGCGGATGTGCGTCACCTCCGGGCCCGCGTCAGCGCGGACAAGGATCTTCCAGGGGACGCGTCGCAGGAGTACGCGGGTCGTCTCCCCGATCCCCGGTTTCACGAGGTTGAGGTCGTCGGTGCCCTGCGCGCGCGCCCAGCGCCGGACGGCCTCCCAGCCGGACCAGTCGGGCGTCCGGTCGGCGGCGCGGAGGGCGGGCAGGTCCTTCGCGACGCGTTCGGCGACGTCGGCGAAGCGGGCGCGGACGGTGTCGAGGAAGTGCGCGGAGACGTCGTCGGCGGCGAGGTCGGCGTAGAACTTCGCGCCGTGGAAGTCGCCGGGGCCGATCAGCGCGTCGTTGAGGACGGTGCGGCTGACCAGCCCGGACACCGTCGAGTTCAGGCAGGCCGACGGGATCAGGAAGTCGTCGCGGGTGCCGTGCAGCGGCGTGCACCGGCCGGGATCGGCCAGCACCGCGAGGTCGGGACGGAACGGGCTCCCGTGCAGGGCCCCGGCGAGCTCCCGGGTGATCGCGCCCTTGCCCGTCCAGCCGTCGACGAACATCACGGCGGACGGGTCGTGGTGCTCCGCGAGGTGGCGCAGGGCGACGGCGTCGATGCCCCGGGCGCGGACGATGCTGATCGCGTAGTGCGGCAGGTCGAGGCCGCGCGCGAACCGCGCCCAGCGGCGCATCAGGATCCCCACGGGCGTCCCGGCGCGCGCGAGGGACACCAGGACGGCGTCCGGGCCGCGCTCGGCGAGGACCAGCTCGGTGACGAGGCCCGTCGCGTACGCGATGCGCTCGGCGGAGGCGTCCAGGGCCTCGTGGAAGAGCCGCCGGTACTCGGGCCCCGGCTGGTACTCGACGGGCAGGGACTCGGCGTAGTGGGCGCGCCCGGCCTGGATCGCGGCCTCGCGCTCCTCGGTGGGCGCCTCCAGCTCCACGTGGGAGAGGTCCTTGAGCAGCCACGTGACGTCCTCGGCGGGGTAGCTGCCGAATTCGGGGCCGTGCAGCGGCTTCACGCTTCCCTCCTGTGGGACGGGACGGTCGCGATCGTCACCGGGGCGAGCGCGCGCAGCCCGCCCAGGAGGCCCGTGGCCAGCTCATCGGTGTCGCCTGCGTCGTCCACCACGAACACGATCCGGTCGAACCCGGCGGAGACGTTGTAGGCGTACCGCTCCCCCGGCCCGTCGGCGGGGTCGTCGTGCGCGGGGAACGCGAGGCGGGTGCGGATGGCGTAGCCCGGGTCGTCCACCGCGAGCACGGGTGAGCGCGTCGTCGTCGAGTAGCGGACGTCCGCGCCGTGCAGCGCGCCGGCGAGGGCCTCGGCGAGCCGCAGGGGCGCGTACATCAGCTCCTCGAAGCCGAGGACGAGCACGCGGGAGAACCCGTCGCCGAGACAACCGGCGACGGTGTCGGCCATGCGCGGCAGGTCCTTCTCCAAGCGCGCGCGGTGTGCGGGCAGAAAGCCGTGCCGTCCGCCGTCGGGCAGCCCGGACGGCCAGTCCAGCCGGGCGCGCGTCACCGGGAAGCTCCCGGCAGGGACGGCCTCCGGCCGGGTCTCGGGTTCCGTGAGGCTCGCGACGAGCGCCTGCCCGGCGTCCAGGATGCCGTCGGGCAGCTCGACGCGTCCCCCGGCCAGCGCCACGGCGTCGACGCGGGCGCCGAGGCGTGCGGCGAGCGCGTCCATGCGGGCCCGGTCCTCCTCGCCCCGGAGGTCGACCAGGGCGGCCACGACGTAGTGCCGGCGCGGGCGGACGGCGTGCAGCGCCTCGATCGTGTTCAGGACGGTGCGCCCGGTCGACAGCTCGTCGTCCACCAGGACCATCGGGACGTCCCGGTCCAGGGCGGCGGGGTCCGCGGGGAGCAGCAGGTGGCTCGTGGCGTGGCTGTGCTCCTCCTCGAACCCTCCGTACGCGGTGAAGCCCCGCACGGGACGGCGCGTGGAGTGCAGGTAGTACGCGCCGCCCAGAGCGTCCGCCACGGAGTGCCCCAAGGCGGTCGCCGTTTCCGCGTAGCCGAACACGATCGCGTCCACGGGGTCTTGGGGTTCGCACAGGACGTCCCGTAGTGCGGCCGCCGCGCCCGGTGCATCGCGCAGGGCGTCCGCGAGGTGCGTGCCCGCGCGGGACGGTACGTCCACACCCGCCAGGCGCGCGCGCACCAGGTCGCCCAGCAGCAGGCCCGCCCCGTACACCAGCCGCGGATCGGTGGGGACGTGCTTGCCCAGCACCGCGGACACGAGCAGGTGCGCGCGGCGCGGATTCCGGCGGACCGCCAGCCCGACGAGGTCGGACAGGCCCGCGCCGACCGGTCGCGCACCGTCGGCCAGCCGCACGCCGAGCCGTTCCGCGACCCACCTGCCGGCCCACGTACGGTCCCGTGTCCCGGTCCGCGCCGTTCCGGCCGCCTCGATCACTTCAGGGTCGCCTTCCCGTGTTCCGCGTCATGGCAGGTCCGCCGCCTCGAGCAGCTCGACGAACGTGACGTCCTCGGCCGCGACCCCGAACACCCGCGCGCGCAGCATCAGCCGCTCCGCCCAGGCGCGGTGCGGTTTGGCCTCGTTCATCTTGTTCGCGTACGCGCTGGCCATCGCCCCGCCCCCGGCGACCCCGAGGATGTCGGCGGCGTCGCAGTACTCCTCGTGGGTGACGACCGACAGCGCGTGCACGGCCGCGACATGGCTCGGGTGGATCACCGTCTTGCCGGTGAGCCCGTTGGCCTTGTCGAGGTGGACCTCGCGGATCAGCCCGTCGAGGTCGGAGGTGATCAGCCGCTCCCGCAGCGGCGCGGCCCGCTGCGCGTCGAACGGGGTGCTGCGGAGCTGCGGCTTGAACATCCGCTCCCCCGCCGCGAAGTACTCCCAGACCGGCCCGGTGATCACGAACCCGGTGCCGTCGGCGCGGCCGAGCACGTTGACGACGTCGCTGATCACGCCCGCGACGGGACGGATGTCGTAGATCGTCAGGTCGGGCGGGCGGCGCAGCCCGTACGCGGCGGACATGTCCGTCGCGCCGAGCCGGACCGCCAGGATCCGCTCGCGGTGCTTGCCGAGCAGCCGCGCGACGTCGTCCAGCATCTCCGCCCGCATCTCGGCGTACACCGTCTCGCGGCTCTCGATCACCGGCATCGCCAGCAGCGGCAGCCCGGTGCGCGCGGCCGTGTCGGCCAGCGCGTCCAGGAACGCTCCACCGGTGGACGCGGTGAACTTCGGCAGCACGAACCCGCTGACCAGCTCGGCGGCGCCGCCGAGCCGGTCGATCAGGTCCCCGATCTGGCGGGGCGTGCGGACGCGGACGAACAGCAGCGGCGCGGCGGACCCGCGCGCGTGCAGGTCGGTGAGCGCCGCGACGAGGTTGGCCTCGCCGCGGATCACGTCGGTGTCGGCGATCGCGTCCTCGAGGCACACGACCATGCTCTTCACCCCGCGCCGCCCGGCCTTGACCATGTCGTCGGCCAGGGCCGGGCGGGTGGACGGGCAGTAGAGCGTCGCGCCGAGCGCCACGGCCAGCACCGACGGGTCGTCGTGCCGGGCGAACGGCCGCGGGTGCCGGTAGAAAAGGTGCTTGCGGCGGGCGGCGTCGACATGGTCGAAGTGGCGCAGGTCGGCCTGGCGCGTGTCGGCCTGGCGTGGGCCGTCCCGGCGCGGGACGGAACCCCGCGCACGGGACCGCCGGGCCCCGCCCGGCGTGGCGGGACGCTCCGCCCCGGGGTGCTGCATGACCGTCACGGCCGCCCGGTCGCGTCGCTCACAGATGCGCCGACACGGCCGGCAGCAGGTGCTGGAACGTCCGCCCGGTCGCGGTCGCGCCGATGGCGGTCATCGTCCAGCCGCTCCCGTCCCGCGACACCTTCGCCATGATCTGCGCGTTGTGCCGGCCGCCCTCGCTCAGCTCGTAGCGCGCGATCTCCTGCCCGGTGCCCTCGTCCACGAGCCGGCAGAAAGCGTTCGCGATCTGCGAGAAGTCCTGGCCGGTGAACGAGTTCACGGTGAACACGAGCTGCTGGACGTTGTCGGGGACCCGCTGCAGGTCGACGTTGATGACCTCGTCGTCGCCCTCGCCCTCGCCCGTCAGGTTGTCGCCGGTGTGGCGGACGGCCCCGTCCTTGCTCTGCAGCTGGCGGAACCACACCTGGTCGGCGAGGTTCCCGGCGGCGTCGAACAGCAGGCACGACGCGTCCAGGTCGATGGACTGGGCACGGCTCTTGCCGAACAGGCCCTTCTTGGCGACGGCGTCCCAGCCCAGGCCCATCCGGACGCGGGTGAGGCTGCCGCCCCCGGGCTTGGCCAGCGAGACCTTCTGCCCCTTCTGCAGCGAGATCGACATCGTCGGCTCCTTCGGTGATCGATGCGGGTTTCGCGTGGGTGGTCGGACGGGGGGCGGGATGGGCGGGTGCGCCGGGCCGGGACCGGCCCGGCGCGGTCCGGTCAGACCTTTCCGGCGTGGAGCGTCTTGTCCTCACCGGAGGGTGCGGCCGGGCCGTCGTCCGATCCCCGGTTGCGCATCACCGAGCTGATGAACGCGGCGATGATCAGGCCCGCGCCGAGTCCGCCGGTGATCCACTCGGGCACGTGGCCCCCGATGCCGACCAGCATGCAGACGGCGAGGGCGCCGATCGCCCAGTGGGCGCCGTGGTCGAGGAAGACGTAGGTGTGCAGGGTGCCCTTGCGGACGAGGAACACCGTCAGCGACCGGATGTACATGGCGCCGATGCCGAGGCCGATCGCGATGACGATCGGGTCGGTGCTGATCGCGAACGCGCCGATGACGCCGTCGAAGCTGAAGGAGGCGTCCAGCACCTCCAGGTAGAGGAAGAGGAAGAACCCGGCCTTGCCGGTGGCCTTGGCGAGGCCGCTCGGCCCGCGGCGGATCCTGACTTCGTCCTCGGGGCCCTCGTCGTCATCGTCGAGGTCCAGGTCGCTCGCCTGGGAGAACAGCTCGCCGAGCCCGTTGACGAGGATGTAGGTGACCATGCCGAGCACTCCGGCGATCATGACCTCGCCCGGGTCGTCCGCCCAGATGGTGGCGACCAGCGCGAGCGCGCCGCCCGCGACGACGACCGGCAGCCCTTCCAGGCGGCCGATGACGGACAGCGGCTTCTCCAGCCACACCAGCCACCGGACCTCGCGGTCCTCGAACACGAAGTTCAGGAACAGCATCATCAGGAACATGCCGCCGAACGCCGCGATCGTCGGGTACGCCTCCTCCATCAGGTGGTGGTACCTGTCGGAGTCGTTGAGCGCCAGGTCGAACGCCTCGATCGGCCCCAGCCGGGCGGTGATCCCGACGATGACCAGCGGGAACACCAGCCGCATGCCGAACACCGCGATCGCGATGCCGATCGTCAGGAAGATCTTCTGCCAGAAGGGGCTCATCCGGTCGAGCACCTTGGCGTTGACGACGGCGTTGTCGAACGACAGGGAGATCTCGAGGACGGCGAGCACCGCGACGAGCGCGAGCCCCGTGGGCCCGTCATAGAAGAAAGCGGCGACGAGGCCCGCGGCCGTGACGCCGAAGGACCACCCGAAGGTGCGAAGAATCATGCGCGTATTTCTGCTAGTGAGGACGGCCGGGCGGGTCTCGCACGGCTCGCGGGTGCGGCCACCGGACCGGCCGGCGAGGGACCGGCCGCCGGACCGGCGGGCGTTCGTCCGGCCGGCGTTCCGGCGGCCGGATTCCGGCCGGCCGGCGCCCGGCCGGCCGGCGTTCGATCAGCCGGCGTTCGATCAGCCGACATGCGATCAGCCGACATGCGGTCAGCCGACATGCGATCAGCCGACATTGACGCCGAAGTCCATGGCGATGCCGGCCAGACCCGAGGCGTACCCCTGGCCGACCGCCCTGAACTTCCACTCACCGTTGTGACGGTACAGCTCTCCGAACACCATCGCGGTCTCGGTCGAGGCGTCCTCGGTCAGGTCGAAGCGCGCGAGCTCGGCGTCGTCGGCCCGGTTGACGATGCGGATGAACGCGTTGCGGACCTGCCCGAAGTTCTGGTGCCGGTTGTCGGCGTCGTAGATCGACACGGGGAACACGATGCGCTCGACCTCGGCCGGAACCCCGCCGAGGTCGACGTTGACGACCTCGTCGTCGCCCTCGCCCTCACCGGTCAGGTTGTCGCCGGTGTGCTCGACGGACCCGTCCGGGCTCGTCAGGTTGTTGAAGAACACGAAGTGGTGGTCCGACAGGACCTTCCCCGACGCGCCCAGCATCAGCGCGGACGCGTCCAGGTCGAAGTCGGCGCCGGTGGTGGCGCGGACGTCCCAGCCGAGACCGACGGCGACCGCCGTGAGATTGGGCGCGGCCTTCGTCAGCGAGACGTTGCCGCCCTTGGCGAGAGAGACACCCATGTCGGGCCACCCCTTCCCTGCGAAACTGATCGGATCCCTGCTGCGTTCGGCCGAACGGTCAGATGTTGACGCCGAAGTCCGCCGCGATACCGGCGAGCCCCGACGCGTACCCCTGGCCGACGGCGCGGAACTTCCAGTCCGTACCCGCGCGGTACAGCTCCCCGAAGACCATCGCGGTCTCCATCGAGGCGTCCTCGGAGAGGTCGTAGCGAGCCAGCTCGGTGCCGTCGGCCTGGTTCATCACGCGGATGAAGGCGTTGCGGACCTGCCCGAAGTTCTGGCCGCGCGAGTCGCCCTCGTAGATCGACACGGCGAACGCCACCCGCTCGGCGGTGCCCGGCATCGCGCCGAAGTTGACGTTCAGCCGCTCGTCGTCGCCCTCCCCGGCGCCGGTGGTGTTGTCGCCGCTGTGCTCCACCGCGCCGTCCGGCGTCCGGAGGTTGTTGAAGAACACGAAGTGCCGATCGGTGATGATCTTGCCGGACGCGTCCAGGACCAGTGCCGACGCGTCCAGGTCGAAGTCGGTCCCGGTGGTGGTGCGCAGGTCCCAGCCCAGCCCGACGGTCACCGCCGTCAGTCCCGGCGCCTGCTTGGTGAGCGAGACGTTGCCGCCCTTGCTGAGACTGACGCCCACGTGTTCCTCCAAGATCGCTGCCGTCACCGGACGCACCTCTGTTCGTACGGGCGTCCCGGTATATCGACGTAGCAGCGATGCTATCCGTTCCATCCGTTCCGGCGGCATTACCGGAGAGGCGGTCCGCTGCGCGACACTGGGCAGTGGACGAAGGGAGGCGGCGTTGCGGGGAGCGGGCGACCAGCGCAGGCGAGGCCGGGGCGCGCAGGAGGCTGCGGCGGCGATCGAGGCGAAGGAGGCGGCCGGGTCCGCCTTCTACGACATGGACCAGGCCCAGAAGTTCATCGACGGGCGCGTCACCGTCTTCGAGGATCTGGACGCCCGCGCGGCGGAGCCCGCCCGGCGCGAGTTCACCCGGTTGTCGGAGGCGGCGGACGCGGCCGCCGTGGCCTACATCTCCGTCGTCGACGCGCACGACCTGTCCGACCAGGATCGGTCACCGGCCCAGTTCGACGCGGCGCGCCGCGCGTTCGTCGCGTGCACCGACGGGCTGACCAAGGCCGCCCGGGACCTCAACGGGTTCGCCGAACGGCTCGCCCCGAAGATGGCGCGGCTGGAGTCCGCACTCGACCGGCTCCCCCCGAAGCTGGGCGCGGCGCGGGACGCCGTGGCCGCCGCCGACGCGGCGGTGACGGCGGCGCGGCAGGCCGGCATGGACGCCTCCGATCCCGCCGCGGAGCTCGACCGGGCGAAGGAGTCCCTCGGCGTCCTGTCGTCCCGCGGCCTGGGCGGGCTCGGGCTGGACGGCGCGCTGCGCCGGGCCGAGGAGACCCGGGAGATCGCCGAGCGCGCCCGGGAGGCGGCGGAGGAGCTGCCGAAGCAGGGCGAGAAGGTCCGCAACTCGCTGAACTCGGTCAAGACGCGGGTGGACGTCGTCGCGAACCGCGTCGAGACCGTCCGGCAGGCGATGAAGACGATGCTGCGCGCCTACTCGCAGGCCTGCTGGCAGGACCTGCGGGGGGCGCCCGAGGCGGTCCAGGCCGGGGTGGAGCGCGCCCGGGAGCGGCTGGACGAGGCCGCCGAGCACGCCGCGCGGGGCGAGTGGAAGGACGCGCAGCGGGCGCTGACCGCCGCCCGCACCGAGCTGAACGCCGCGGACCGCCGCGCCGGGCAGGTCACCGGACGGGTCGAGCGCCTCGCCGAGGTCGCCGCCGATCCCGCCCGTCCGGTCGAGGGGGTGCGGTTCGCCGTCCGGGACGCGCAGCGCCTCGCCGTCGCGCAGCCGGGCGGCGCGGCCCCGCACCACGCGCGCGTCCTGGACGGTCTCGTCGAGCGCCTGGAGAGGGCGCCCGAGCGCCTCACCGGCACGCACCCCGACTACTGGGCGTACCTTCAGGAGCTGGAGTCGATCAAGACGGCGGCGGGCGACGTCGTCACCCGCATCCGCTCGGAGCGGGCCGCCCAGGGGTAGCCCGCCGGACGGCCGTGCCCGCGGGGGACGCGCGGGACCGTCCGGCCGCGTCCGGCTAGCGCGGACGGTCGTGCAGCCCCATCGTCAGGTTGCGTGCGGCCATCGGCGGGCCGCTCGCCCCGGGGTCGTACGGGGGGACCTGGCCGTGCTGCGGCATCGGCGGCGCCTGGTCGCGGGGCTGCGCGGCGGCGGGCTCCGCCCAGACGGCCGTGCCGTAGGCGCAGACCTCGTAGGCGCCGCCGCCGATCGGAGCGGTGTCGAAGCGCATGCCGACGACCGAGTTGGCGCCCTTGCGGCGGGCCTCCTCGCCGAGCCGGTCCACCGCCTCGCGGCGGGCGGCGGAGAGCCCGGCCACCGGCCGCTCCCCCGTCACCCGGAACGTGGCGCTGCTCCCGGGCCCGTGCTGCGGCGCCCCGCCCTGGTCGGCCTGGACGGCCGTGCCCTGCACCTCGCCGAGCACGCTGCGGATCTCGAATCCCGCCAGGCCGTCAGTGGTCACGATCAGCATGGCCACAACGGTAATCGACGGGACGGACGATTCGCGACATCCGGCCTTACCCGCGTCCCGACTCACGTGACCCCGACCACGTGACCGAACCCATGTGGCCGGACCCACGTGACCGGACCCACGTGACCGGACCCATGGCCCGCACGTGGTCGGCACGTGGCCGGGCTCCGCCGCGGGCGGGCGCCTCGGCCGCGCACCCCGGCCGCTCCCGCCCGCCCGCGGCGGACCCGCTCGTCGCTCCGGGACCGCTCCCGCGTGCCCGTTCCCGCCGTGCCCGTTCTTGCCGTGCCCGTTCCTACGTGCTCACTCGAGGTACTCGCGGAGCATCTGCGCGCGCGAGGGGTGCCGGAGCTTCGCCAGCGTCTTGGACTCGATCTGGCGGATCCGCTCCCGGGTGACGCCGAACTCCCGGCCGACCTCCTCGAGCGTGCGGGGATGGCCGTCGGCCAGGCCGAAGCGCAGCTGGATGATGCGCTGCTCCCGTTCCGACAGCGTGCCGAGGATGTCCTCCAGCTGGTCCTGGAGCAGGATGAACGCCGCCGCCTCGATCGGGACGACGGCGTCCGAGTCCTCGATGAAGTCGCCGAGGTCGGAGTCCTCCTCGCCGATCGGGGACTGCAGCGACACCGGCTCCTGGGAGATCCGCTGGATCTCAAGGACCCGGACGGGCGTCAGCCCCATCTCCAGGCCGATCTCCTCGGGCGTCGGCTCGCGTCCGAGGTCCTGGTGCAGCTGGCGCTGCACGCGGACGAGCTTGTTGATCGTCTCCACCATGTGGACCGGGATCCGGATCGTCCGGGCCTGGTCCGCGATCGCCCGGGTGATCGCCTGGCGGATCCACCACGTTGCGTAGGTGGAGAACTTGAACCCCTTCGTGTAGTCGAACTTCTCGACCGCGCGGATGAGTCCGAGATTTCCCTCCTGGATCAGGTCGAGGAAGAGCATTCCCCGGCCGACGTAGCGTTTGGCGATCGAGACCACCAGCCGCAGATTGGCCTCGATCAGGCGTTGCTTCGCCCGCCGTCCTTCGCGGGCGAGCAGTTCGAGGTCGATCCGTTCGCCCCGGTCGAGGACGGCGGCCCGCGCCGTCTTCTCGTCCGCGAACAGTCCCGCCTCGATCGACTTCGCGAGTTCTACCTCATCTTCTGCCGTGAGCAGCGGTACGCGACCGATCTCTCTCAGATAGATCCGGACCAGGTCGCTCGTCGGCGCCCGCTTGCCGAGGTCTCCCTCATCAACCCGCGCGACGTCCTCGTTCTCCTGCTGGGGTTCGAGGACGTCCACCCCCTGCTCCGCGAGCATCCGGACCACCCGCTCCATGGAGTCGTCCGGCAAGTCCGAGCGGTCGAGCGCGGCAGCGACGTCCGCGACGGTCACACCGCCGCGCTCTCTACCACGTGCGACGAGGTCCGCCACCTGATCAACCGATGGCGCCTCGCTAGGCAGCACCGAAGGGCTCACGCAGACAGTCTGCGATAAATGCGGCCTAGATCACAGGACCTATTTTGCGGACGCTTGACTCACTGCGCTCCAAGAGCGCGCTCACGCAACACCCGTCGCTGCTGCTCAAGCGCCATGAGCTCGCCGAAGAGCCGGTTGTACTCCTCCAGCCCCTCGACCGGATTCAGCCGACCGAGTTTAGATTTCGCGTCGCTGATCTTGCGGGTGAGCTGCCGCTCCTGGATCCGGGCGAGCAGTTCCGCCGCATACCGGTCGTCCGATTCGGATGCGGACCGTACCGGCTCGACTCCGAACATGGTGATCAGGTCCCTGACCTGGTCGTTCGGGGACAGCTCCAGGAGGGCTCCGACCCATTCGGCCACCCCGCCGGCCGCGGACACCCCGCCGGCCGAGCCGATCACCGTCCGGACGGCGGCGTGCTGCGGCGCGATGAACGCCTCGGGCATCACTTCCTCGTCGAACTCCGGCCCGAGCAGCGCGGGGCGCTGCACGGCCAGCTTGAGCAGCTCGCGCTCCCGCTGCACCTCGGGGTCGTTCGGGTCGACCGCGGGGCGGGCCAGGGCCGCCGGGGACCGCGGGCCGCCCTCGGGCGCACCGCCGTTCCGGCCGCCGCCGTTCCGCCCGCCGTTGCGCCCGTTCCCGCCGTGCCGGCGGGCCGCCAGCTCGCGGACGCGGCGCAGCACGAACTGCTCGTCCATGATGCCGAGCCAGCGGTCCAGGTTGATCGTGTACATGTGGCGGCGCGACCGGTCCTTGATCGCGGCGACGACCGGGGCCGCGGCGTCCAGCGCGGCGAGCCGCCCCTCGACGGTGTCGAGGTCGTGCCGCTCGATGGCGCTGCGCACCGCGAACTCGAACAGCGGCACCCGGGACGCCACCAGGTCGCGCACGGCCGCCTCGCCGTGCCGGACGCGCAGGTCGCAGGGGTCGAGGCCGTCCGGCTGGACGGCCACGAACGTCTGGCTGACGAACTTGTCCTCGTTGTCGAAGGCGCGCAGCGCGGCCTTCTGCCCGGCCGCGTCGCCGTCGAACGTGAAGATCACTTCGCCGCGGAACTCGTCCTGGTCCATCAGGAGGCGGCGCAGCACCTTGATGTGGTCGTCGCCGAACGCCGTGCCGGACGTCGCGATGGCCGTCTCGACGCCCGACAGGTGGCAGGCCATCACGTCGGTGTAGCCCTCGACGACCACCGCCTGGCGCCGCCGCGCGATGGCCTTCTTGGCGAGGTCGGCCCCGTACAGCACCGATCCCTTGTGGAAGAGCGGCGTCTCGGGGGTGTTCAGGTACTTCGGGCCGTCATCGTCGTCGTAGAGGCGCCGGGCGCCGAAGCCGATGACGTCGCCGCTCAGGTCGCGGATCGGCCACATCAGCCGGCCGCGGAACCGGTCCATCGGCCCGCGCCGCCCCTCCTTGGCGAGGCCGCCCGCGACGACGTCCCGGTCGGCGAAGCCGCGGCCGCGCAGGTGCCGGACGAGGCCCTCCCACTCGCGGGGCGCGAACCCGACCCCGAACCGCGCGGCGTCGGCGGCATCGAAGCCGCGTTCGGACAGGAACCGGCGGCCGATCTCGCCCTCGGGCGCGGCGAGGCGCTCGGCGTAGAACTCGGCGGCGGCCTTGTGCGCCTCCAGCAGCCGGGCGCGCTGCCCGCCGTCCTGCCGGGTGGCGCGCCGCCCGTCGTCCTCGTAGCGGAGCTGGATGCCGACCTGCGCGGCGAGCCGCTCGACCGCCTCGGAGAACGTCAGGTGGTCGATCTCCCGGACGAACCTGATGACGTCGCCGCCGGCCTCGCAGCCGAAGCAGTAGTACAGGCCGCGCGCGGGTGTCACGTTGAACGACGGGGACTTCTCGTCGTGGAAGGGGCACAGGCCCTTGAGGTTGCCGCCGCCGGCGTTGCGCAGCTGCAGGTGCTCGCCGATGACGTCGGCGATGGACGCGCGCTCGCGCACGAGCGCGATGTCCTCATTTCGAATACGGCCTGCCACGTCGATGGAGTCTACGGCGGGGGGACGACATCCGAGGCATCACGGCGGGAACGGGCGGTCCCGGAAGGGCCACGGACGGCCCGGTGCGCGCCGGGATCGTCGCCGGATCGCCATGCCGGCGCCGGTGACCGGACCCGGCCCGGTTAACCGCCGGTAACCCTGAGGTGGCTATGGACAACCGGGACCGGTGCGCGGTGAGATGGCGGACCGAGATATCGCCCACCCCCAGGCGGACCCGATGACGGATGTTGTGCTGGACGGCGTCGAGAAGATCTATCCCGGCGGGCAGGCGGCCGTGCGGAACGTGCGGCTGCGGATCGAGGACGGCGAGCTCTTCGTGCTGCTGGGCCCGTCCGGTTGCGGCAAGTCGACGATCCTGCGGATGATCGCCGGGCTGGAGGAGATCACCTCCGGGGACCTGTGGCTGAACGGCTCGGTGGCGAACGGGCTGACACCGCGCGAACGGAACGTCGCGATGGTGTTCCAGGAGGGCGCGCTGTACCCGCACCGCACCGTCAAGGGGAACATGATGTTCCCGCTGGAGGTGTCGGGGGACGATCGCGCCGAGGCGTCCGCCCGGGTGGTCGAGCTGGCCCGCGCGCTGGGTCTGAACACCATGATCGACCGGTTGCCGAACACGCTGTCGGGCGGGCAGCGGCAGCGCGCGGCGATCGGCCGGGCGCTGATCCGCGAACCGTCGCTGTTCCTGATGGACGAGCCGCTGTCGAGCCTCGACGCCGGGCTGCGCACGGAACTGCGCGTCGAGATCTCCGCGCTGGTGCGCTCCAGCCGCACCACCACGGTCTACGTCACGCACGACCAGATCGAGGCGATGACGATGGCCGACCGCATGGCCGTCCTGCGCGACGGCGTGCTCGAGGACGTCGGCACGCCCGAGCAGATCTACGAGGACCCGGCGACCGTGTTCGTCGCGGCGTTCCTCAGCTCGCCGCCGATCAACCTGCTGCGGGCGACGCTGTGGGCGATCGAGGGCGAGGGCCTGCAGCTGGACTTCGGCGCGCAGCGGCTGCTGCTCCCGTGGGACGATCCGCGCGCGTCCTGGCTGATCAGCCAGCACGGCCGTCCGGTGATCGTGGGCATCCGGCCGGACACGCTGGCGCCGATCGCCCCCGGCGCCCCCGCGCCGCCGGGGACCGTCCTGTCGGGGCGGGTCCGGTCGCTGGAGTTCCACGGGCACGAGTGGCTCGCCTACGCCGGGGCGGGGATCCCCGTCGTGGACGCGAACGAGGTGGGGCGCCCGGCCCGCGCCGGGTACGCCGAGCCCGCACGTCCGGGCGTCCGCGACCGGGTGCGGGCGCTGCTGGGCCGCCCCGCCGCGGTAGGCGGACCGCCGCAGGAGGAGCACGCCGGCCACCACCGCCGCTCCGACCTGATCTTCCGGATCGGGCCCGGCATGCGCCCGAACCCGGGCGACCACGTGGCGCTGACCGTCTCCTTCGACCGGATGCTGATCTTCGACTCGGACGGGCGGCGGGTCACGCCCGTCCGGCGATGAGCGGGCCGAGCCGCGCGAAGCCCGCGTCGATCTCGGGCTCGGTGACGGCGCCGTAGCCGAGGACGAGGCCGGGCGCCGCGGGTCCGGTGACCGCGAACTCCGACAGCGCGAACAGCCCCACCCCCGCGTCGAGCGCGCGCCGCGCGATCGCGGCGTCGTCGGTCCCGGCGGGCAGCGGCGCGCTCAGGTGCAGCCCGGCCTCGGACGGGACGGGCCGCGACCAGCGGCCCGCGAGTTCGGCGACCCGCTCGTGCCGGGCCTGGTAGGCGCGCCGTGACCGGCCGACGTGCCGGGCGAGCAGGCCTTCGTCGATGAACCGGGCGAGCGCGGCCTGCGCGGGCAGCTCGGCGTGCCGGCTGGACGCGTACCGGGCGAGGCGGAGCGCGCGGTGCAGGGAGGGCGGCGCAACGAGGAAGCCCAGGCGCAGCACCGGCCGCATGACTTTGGAGAACGTGCCGGTGTAGAGGACGCGGCCGTCCTCGTCGAGGCTCTGCAGCGGCTCGATCGGGCGCCCGCCGTAGCGGAACTCGGTGTCGTAGTCGTCCTCGACGATCACCACGTCCCGCCGCCGCGCCCAGTCCAGCAGCGCGCGGCGGCGGGGCAGCGACATCGGCATGCCCAGCGGGAACTGGTGGGACGGCGTCACGTACACCGCGCGCGCATCGCCGGGCAGGTCGTCCACCCGCAGGCCCTCGCCGTCCACGGGCACGCCGGCGACACGCAGGCCCGCCGCGCGCAGCAGCGTGACGACCGGCGGGTAGCCGGGGTCCTCGACGGCCACGACGTCGCCGGGCTCCAGCAGCACCCGGACGATCAGGTCGATCGCCTGCTGCGTGCCGGAGGTGACGACGACGTCCGCGGCGTCCGCGCGGACCGACCGGGAGACGCCGACGTGCCGGGCGATCGCCTCCCGCAGGTCCGCGAGCCCGGCCGGGTCGCCGGCCGACGCGGCGTCCCGCAGCCCGGACGGGCGCAGCACCCCGGCGGTGATCCGCCGCCACGCCTCGAACGGGAACAGCCGCACGTCCGGGATCCCGGCGCGGAGGTCCCAGCGGACGCCCGGCATGCGGCGCGGCCAGACCGCCAGGTCGTCCCAGACGCGGCGGGGGCGCAGCGGGGACGCGGCGGGCGCGCCGCGCGGGTGCGCGCCCGCGTCCTGGACGAACGTGCCGGCGCCGACGCGGCCGCGCAGGAATCCCTCGGCGGTGAGGCGGTCGTAGGCGACGGCGACGGTGTTGCGGGAGACCTCGAGCCGCCGCGCCAGCTCGCGCGTGGGCGGCACCGCCTCGGCGGCCCGCAGCCGGCCGTCCAGGATCGCGTCCCGGAGCTGCCGGTAGATCTGCCCGGACAGGTCCCTCCGGCCGACCAGGCTCACATGGAGTTCCACCGGACGACGGTAAATCGGCTCAATCGCTTAGCGCAATTTTGGCTCTGTAACCGGTCCACTGGCGCCTCGTACGGTGATCGCATGGATCTTGTGAAGGACCTGCTCGGCACCGATTTCCGTGCCCTCGACCGCAGGGGCCTGGACCTCTGGGTCGGCATGGTCGCGCGGGTCGGGCCGGACATGCTCCGCCTGCCGACCCCCTGCCCCGACTGGACGCTGCACGGCCTGATCCGCCACCAGCTGAGCCAGGACGCGGGGTTCGCCGCCGCCGCGCGCGGCGAGGGCGCGCGCCCGTCCGCCTGGCGCGGCGGCGACCTCGGCTCCGACCCGCACGCCGCCGCCGCGGCGTCCGCCGGCCTCGTCACCGCCGCGTTCGCCGCGACCGGCCCGCGCGACCGGCTCCACCTCCCCGAGATCGGCGACGGCACCACCGTGCCCGCGCCGCTCGCGGTCGCGTTCCACCTCCTGGACGTCGTCGTGCACGCGTGGGACGCGGCCGCCGCCATCGGCGCGCCGTGGGAACCGGACGACGAGCTCGTCGAGGCGTCGCTCCGGATCGCCGCGGTCGTGCCGGCGGACGGCCGGGGCCCGGGCGAGGCGTTCGGGCCCGCCGTCCCGGCCCCCGGCGGCGCCGGACCGCGCGACCGCCTCCTCGCCGCGCTCGGCCGGTCCCCCTCATGGCGGTGAGGACCGGCTGGCGCGCCGGCCCCGCGAGCGCCGCGGGACCGGTCCTGGTCAGCGTCACCGACTTCACCGCCGCGAGCGCGCTGGACCTGCCGGGCGTCTTCCGGGCCGGCATGGCCCTGCGCCGTTCCTGGCCGGACCTTCCGGGCGCGGTCGGCCTCTGGTTGTGGGCGATCCCCGCGGAGCGGCGGTGCGGCTCCGTCTCCGTCTGGACGGACGCCGCCGCCCTGCGGGGCTTCGTGGCGCTGCCGGAGCACGTCGCGATCATGCGGCGGTACCGGGGCCGCGGCGGGCTCCGTTCCGTCACGTGGGAGGCGGACGCCTTCGACGCGCGCGCCGCGTGGGCCCGGGCCGCGCGCGTCCTCGCCGGCGAGGACGCGCCCGGCGCGGCCGCACCCCGTCAGCGGTAGGCGGCCATCACCTCCACCTCGACCAGCCAGCCCGCGACCGGCAGGTTCTCGACCTCCAGCGCGACCCGCGCCGGCCGCGCGCGGTTGGGATACTCGGGGTAGGCGGGCGGCGCGCCGCCCAGCGGGACCTTGACGACCCGGTGGGTCTTCAGGTCGACGTTGGCGAAGTACTGGCGGTAGGCGCGGTTCCATCCGGCGAAGTCCGCCGCGTCCTCGCCGGGCGGATTGGCGAGGTAGACGCGCATGGAGATCACGTCGCGCGGCGTGAGCCCCGCCGCCTTCAGGTTCGCGGCGAGCCGTTCGAGCGCGTTGAGGCCCTGCGCCTCGGTGATGGTGACGCCCGGCGGCAGTTCCCCGCCGGGAAAGCCGATGTAGCGTTCCGGCGTCCCGGGGGGCGCGGCGGAGTTGGTCCCGGCCGGCCCGGTGCCGCTGGCGGTGTAGGTGGCGACGGCGTGCCCGACGCCGACCCCGTTCGCGATCATGGGATTGCTCTCGCCCGGCGGAAGGGCGACGCGCACGTCCCCCGGTCTCGGCGCGGCGCCCCGCGGCGCCGCCGAGGCGGTCCCGGCCAGGCCCACGAGCGCCACGAGGGCGGCGCCACCGGTAATGATCTTTCCGCGCATGCTCGGCCTCCCCATCAGGACTTCACGACCCGCTGGTGCAGTTCGGTCACGACCTTGCGGGCCGACTCGAACGACCCGTGCTGCCAGGCGATCTCGTAGCTGAGCCAGTCGCCGCAGAAGTAGACGTTGCCCTGCGGCTCGTTGAGCAGCCGGTACGCGGCGCCGCGCTCCGGCCAGCCGATCCAGCCGCCCTCGATGTGCTCCTGCCGGGACCACGAGATCGACATCGACGCGGCGACGCCCCGCCGGTACTTGTCGCCGTGGATCCGCGCGCCCTGGTCCAGGGCGCGCCCGAGCCGCTGCGCGTGCGTCATCCCGGCGTAGGCGTCGGCGGCGGAACCGAAGTTGTAGTAGCCGATGAGGAGCCCGCGGGGACCGTGGTAGCCGTACGACGGGTACCAGATGGTCGCCAGGTCCAGGTCGGTGTTGGTGATGCCGCCGTAGATGTTCTCCTCCCGCTCCCACCAGCGGCTGCGGTACTCGATGCCGATCTTGCCGGTGGAGGAGGGGACCGGCGTGCGCAGCGCCGCCTGGACGTCCGCGCCCAGGTTGTGCGGGATCCGGGCGAGGATGTGCGGGGGCAGGGTGGCGATGACGTAGTCGGCCTCGGCCACGCGGGTGCGGCGGTCCAGGACGTACTCGACCCGGACCCCGCCCGCCAGGTCGGTGATCTTGGTGACTTTCGCGCCGGTCCTGATCCGGTGCTCGCCGACGGCGGCGGCCAGCGCCCGGGGGATCGCGTCCATGCCGCCGACCGGCTGGAACATCAGCATCGCCTGGCTGTATCCGGCCTCGAAGGAGAACGCGCGGCCGACCCCGCTGGCGAGCACGTCCGACAGCGACGGCGGCGGGCCCAGCACGGTGCCGGCCTCGGCGCCCGCGCCCGGGTCGACGCTGTAGCCGCGCCTGCCCGTGCCCGTGTAGGCGTATCCGGCGGACCGGGGGCCGATGGCGCCGAAGCTCGACAGGAACGACAGCAGCCGCTCCTTGTCGTCCCCGGTGAGCCGCCCGTCCAGGGCGCCCTGGTCGGTGGCCTTCGCGAGCAGTTCGGAGATGTAGCCGTGCACGTCCGCCTTGGCGGTCCGCCATTTCACCGGATCCCGCATCCCCGCGGACTCGTTGTAGATCAGCGCCTCGGCGTTGGAGTTGGTGAACACCTCCAGCGGGACGCCGAGTTCGCGGCAGTAGTCCATGGTGGTCATCCACTGCGCGATGCGCGCCGGGCCCGCGTTCATGTATTGGCCCCGGCTGAACGCCGCCCGCTGCGCCGCGCCGTCCATCTCGCCCAGCCGGTCCCCGCCGCGCAGGGTCAGGTTGCGCCCGCCGACCCGGTCCTGGGCCTCCAGGATCGTGCACCGGTATCCGGCCTTGCCCAGTTCGTAGGCCGCGGCCAGTCCCGCCACGCCGCCGCCGAGGATGAGCACCCTGGCGCCCGCGCGGCCGCGCAACCGGAAGTCGGAGGGCCGCGGCGGCTGGAAGGGCACCTTGGTCGCGGCCTCCGCGGAGGGCGCGAGGCCCAGCGCTCCCATGGTGGCGAACATCGCGCCCGCCCCGCCGGCGGCCCCCACCCTGGTGAGGAACGCTCGGCGGTCGACTCCCTGCGTCTGTTCCCGTGTCGCCAAGAAACACCTCCAAGATCTCGACACGCGAAGTCTTGGAGCGTTCCGTTCGGGCCGTGATTCGTGCTCGTAAGGAGACCGTTGCCAAATGATCACTAACGGTCGGTCGCCGGTGGATCACCGGCCGTGCGGGCGGCGGGGTCGGGGCCGTGCGGGCGGGGGCCGTGCGGCGGACCGGGCGAGGTCAGGCCGAGGTCAGGCGGGGGTCAGGCGGGGGTCAGGCGGGGGCGCCGTTGCAGAGGGATCCGCTGTAGAGGTCGATCTTCCACTGGATCTGCTGCTGCTGGTCGCGCAGCCGGGTGATCTGCTCCTCGACGCGCCGGTCGTGGGCCTGCAGGAGCTCGAGGCGCTCCTGCACCGTCCCGTCCCCGCCGCGGGCCAGCTCGGAGTACCGCAGCATCTCCGCGATCGGCATGCCGGTCTCGCGCAGGCACCGCAGCATGCCGAGCCACTGCAGGTCGCCGTCGCTGAACACGCGGCGTCCGGACGCGTTCCGCGCGATCCGCGAGAGCAGGCCGATCTTCTCGTAGTAGCGCAGGGTGTCGATGCTGAAGCCGCTCTTCTCGGCGGTCTCGGCCGGGGAGTAAGAACTCACGCCCTCAAGTTTCCCACCTGGAGTTCACTCCAGGTCAAGGAGACCGGACGTTCGCGGGCCCCGGCGGCGGGTAGGTGAGGTGCCCGGCCCCGGAGCGGGCTTGACCTGGAGCGCGCTCCAGGTCGCACAGTTACGACGATCAGCACCGAGACAGACGAAGGAACCAGCATGCGCATCGGACTTCAGGTTCCCAGTTTCACCTTCCCCGGCGGGACCGAGCAGATCGGCCCGACGTTCGGCCGCATCGCCCGTGACGCCGACCAGGCCGGGCTGCACTCGCTGTGGGTCATGGACCACTTCTTCCAGATCAGCATGGTCGGCCCGGCCGAGGAGCCGATGCTGGAGGGCTACTCGGCGCTGTCGTACGCGGCGGCGCTCACGGAGAACATCACGCTGGGCACCCTCGTCACGGGCGTCACCTACCGGCATCCGGGGATCCTCGTGAAGACGGTCACCACCCTGGACGTCCTGTCGGGCGGACGGGCGTGGCTCGGTATCGGCGCGGCGTGGAACGACGAGGAGTCGCGGGGCCTCGGCGTGGCGTTCCCGCCGACCGCCGAGCGGTTCGAGCGGCTGGAGGAGACCCTGCGGATCGCCCTGGCGATGTGGCGGGGGGACGAGTCGCCGATCGAGGGCGAGCACTACCGGCTGGAGCGTCCGCTGAACTCGCCGCCCGCGGTGCGCCGCCCGCACCCGCCGATCCTCATCGGCGGCACCGGGGAGAAGAAGACGCTGCGGTTCGTCGCGAAGTACGCCGACGCCTGCAACGTCTTCGACGGCGACGACCTGCCGCGCAAGCTCGACGTCCTGCGCGGGCACTGCGACCGCGAGGGCCGCGACTACGCCGGCATCGAGAAGACCTCGCTGACGTTCTTCCCGCAGACGCCGTCGGTGGACGAGGCCGTCGACACGGTCGGGCGGCTGGCCGAGGCGGGCATCGACCACGTGATGGTCTCGCAGGGCACCGGCCAGGACCTGGTCCCCGTGCTGGGCGAGGTCCGGGCGCAGACGGAGAAGATCGTCCCGGCCGGGCGATGACGGCGCGGGGACGCCCCGGTAGGGGCGTCCCCGCGGTCCTCAGGCCCGGATCTGCTCGTGGTAGTGCAGCGGGACCCCGATCAGGTTGAGCGCGTTGATGATCGCCACCAGCCCCACGAGGTCGCCGGCCTCCCGGTCGTCCGGAAAGTGCTTCCGCAGCGTCTCCCACATCTCGTCGGTCACCGGCTCGCGCCGCGTGGCCGTCTCGGTGTAGGCGAGCGCCGCCCGCTCCGCCCCAGTGTAGAGCGGCGACTCCCGCCAGACGGTGAGGTGGTGCAGGCGCTCCTCGCGCTCGCCGTTCCGGCGCGCGTCCCGGGAGTGGGTGTCCACGCAGAAGGCGCACCCGTTGAGCTGCGACGCCCTGAGCTTGATCAGTTCCTGCACCGTGCGGTCGAGCGGCCCCTCGTGGATCGCCCCGGCCGTGCCGATGATCCCCCGGTAGACCTCGGGGCTCGCGTCCTTCAGCAGCATGCGCGGCATGGTCGTCTCCTTTCGTCACCAGGGAGACGGCGCACCCGTCCGGGTTGTGACGGGAATACCGGCCTGTTTCAGCGGGTGCCCCGGCGCGCGCCGCCGTCCAGCTTGGCGGGGTTGAGGACGCGGCGGTAGGCGACGACGCGGCCGTCCGCGATCTCCAGCGTGTCGACGGCGACGAGGCGTCCGGCGCGGTGGATCAGCAGGCCGGGACCGCCGTTGACCTCGGCAGGAGTGGCCCGGAAGTCGTTCCGGACGGCCGTGCGGAGCAGAGCGGTCGCGACCCGGACCGCACCGCGGACGACCTTGCGGGCGGCGAAGACGCGGCCGCCGCCGTCGGTGGTGTAGGCGGCGTCCGGGTCCAGCAGCGCGAGCAGCGCGGCCTCGTCGCGGCGCTCGTAGGCCGCGCGGAAGGCGGCCAGGACGCGGGCGCCCTCCGGTCCGGCGGGCGGCGGCGCGGCGGCGGCGACCTTGCGGCGTGCCCGGGACACGAGCTGCCGGCACGCGGCGGGCGTCTTGCCGAGGACGTCCGCGATCCGGTCGTAGGGGACCCCGAACGCCCGGTACAGGACGAACGCGACGCGCTCGGGCGGCGACAGCTCCTCCATCACCAGGAGCATCGCGGTGCCGAGCGTCTCGTCGACGAGCACCGGCTCGGCGGCGTCCGGGCCGGTGAGGAGCGGTTCGGGCAGCCAGGGGCCGACGTAGTCGACGCGCCGGGCGTGCGCGGAGCCGAGCAGGTCGTAGGCGCGGCGGGCGGCGACCGTGATCAGCCAGGCGCGCAGGTCCCGGACGTCGGCGAGGGAGGCCTTCGCGGCGCGCAGCCAGGTGTCCTGGACGACGTCCTCGGCGTCGGCGACGGATCCGGTGATGCGGTACGCGGCGCCGAACACCGCCGGGCGGTGCAGCGCCCACTCGTCCGCCAGGCGCCCCGCGTCAGCTCGCCGCAGGGGTGAACACCCACTTCTTGTACGACCAGTAGCGGAAGGCGGCGCCGAGGCCGACGCCGGCGAGCAGCCCGATGTTGTAGGCGACGCCGCCGTGCAGGCCGAGCGTGTAGTAGGTGAAGCCGGTGCACGCCACCTGGATGAGGATCCCGATGCCGTTCAGCGCGAAGAACGTGCCGACCTCGCGGCCCGACCCGTCGCTGTCGCGGTGCCGGAACGTCCAGAAGCGGTTGGCGAGGTAGGACGTCAGCGTGGAGACGATCCCGGGCACGACGACGCTCGTGATGGGGCTGTCGCCGAGCCAGGCGCGCATGAGGTTGGCGCCCAGGATCATGATCAGCGTGCCGATGCTGCCGACGAAGCCGAAAGTGAGCAATTCGCTGAGGAATTTCCGTTTCGGCCGCACGGTCTTGACCGTTTCGGGCGGTCTTGACCGTTGTATGGTGCTCACTCGCCCAGACCTTACCCGAGAGAAACTCCTACCTTGGGAGGAGCCCGCAGCGAGGGCCGTGGTCAGCGGCCCGCCGTGGCCGTCGCCGGGGCGAGCAGCACGATCAGCCCGACGAGCGCGACGGGCACCCCCAGCGCCCAGCCGAGCCCGGTGCCCTGCGCGATGAAACCGATGACCGGCGGGCCTCCCAGCACCCCGAGGTAGCCGACGCCGGTGACCCGGGAGATCCCGGTCGCGGCGGGGATCCCGGGCAGGTTCCCGGCCGCGCTGAAGGTCACCGGCGCCACTGCCGCGACGCCGAGGCCGAACAGCGTGAACCCGGCGACGGCCGCGGCCGGATGGTGCGCCGCCAGCCCGAGCCCCAGCCCGGCGGCGGCGACGAGGGACCCGGCGCGCAGCACCCGGACGGGCCCGAAGCGGGCGACGATCCGGTCCCCGGTGAACCGGCCGAGCGTCATCGCGACCGCGCAGCCCGCGTAGCCGAGCCCCGCGGTGCCCGGCCCCGTCCCGAGGTCCTCCCGCAGGTAGATCGCGCTCCAGTCGCCCACCGCGCCCTCGCCGACGAACGAGCACAGCCCGATGATCCCGAGCAGCGCCAGCGACCACCGCGCCGTCCGGACCGTCCCGTCCCGCACGGGTCCGCCCGGTTCGCCGGGTCCGCCAGGGGTGGCGGGCTCCGGCTCGGGCATCGCGTCCGCGGACCGGTCGAGGAGGTTCCGGCAGCCCGGCAGCAGGACGGCGGTCAGCACGGCCGCGACCGCGGCGAAGTGCAGCGGGACCGGGACGGCCGCGTGCGCGGCGGCCGAGCCGACCAGCGCGGCCAGCAGGGTCCCGACGCTGTACCAGCCGTGCAGGCCGGACATCAGCGGGCGCCCGTAGGAGCGCTCGATCGCGACGCCCTGCGCGTTCATCGCCACGTCCATCAGCCCGAGCGACGCGCCCAGCAGCGCCAGCGAGCAGACCAGCGCCCCGAGATTCCCGGCCAGGCCCAGGGGGATCAGCGACACCGCGCAGGCGGCGCCCGAGGCCGGTGTCACCGCCTGGCTGCCCCACCGCCCGATCAGCGCGCCCGCCGACCGGACCGCCACGACGAGCCCGAGCGGTGCGCCGAGCAGCGCGAGGCCCATCGTCCCCTCGCTCAGCCCGAGATCGTCCTTGATCTGCGGAATGCGGACCATCCACGCGGCGGTGAAGAACCCGTGCACCGCGAAGGCCAGCGTGACCGCGAACCGGGCGCGGGGCGACGGCGCCGGCGGCGCGGACCTCTCGGTGATCATCCGGCCGACTGTACGTGCCTCCCCGGACGCCGGACAGGGGCGGCGCCGGGACGGTTCCGTCAGCGCAGGTCGGCGAGCGGGACGACCGGATCGGCCAGCCGCGCCGGGTCCACCGGCCGCCCCGACCGGATGAGGGCCTGGACGTCCCCGGTCACGTCCCACACGTTCACGTTCATGCCCGCGACGACCCGCCCGCCCGACAGCCAGAACGCGACGAACTCGCCCGCCTCCCGGTCGCCCCGGTACACCACCTCGTCGTACTCGCCCGGCGACGCGACGCCCGACATTTCCATCCCGAGGTCGAACTGGTCGCTGAAGAAGTACGGGACGCGGTCGTAGACGACCTCGCGGCCGAGCATCGCGCGGGCCGCCGCCGGGCCGCCGTTCAACGCGTTCGCCCAGTGCTCGACGCGGATCCGGCGGCCCAGCAGCGGGTTGTAGGCGTTGGCGACGTCGCCCGCCGCGAACACGTCGGGGTCGGACGTGCGCAGCGACTGGTCCACGAGGATCCCGTCCGACACCTCCAGCCCGGCGCCCTCGGCCAGCCGGGTGTTCGGCCGCACCCCGATGCCGACGATCACGACGTCCGCGGGCACCTCGGCACCGCCGGACGTCACCGCCGCCGACACCTGCCCGGCGCCCCAGAACCCCGCGACGCCCTGCTCGAGCCGCAGGTCGACGCCGTTGTCGCGGTGCAGGTCGGCGAACATCCCGCCCATCTCGGGACCGACGGCCTGGTGCAGCGGCACCGGCTCCGGCTCGATCACCGTCACGTCGTTGCCGTGCGCGCGCGCCGCCGCGGCCGTCTCCAGCCCGATCCAGCCCGCGCCGGCCACCACCACCCGGCGGCCGCCGTGCACGAGCGCCTGCTTGAGCTCCGCGGAGTCCCCCATCGTCCGCAGGTAGTGGATCCCCTGCAGCCGCGCCCCGGGGACGTCCAGGCGCCGCGGCGCCGCGCCGGTCGCCAGCAGCGCCCGGTCGTAGCCGATCCGCTCCCCCGACGCCAGCCGGACGACGTGCGCCGCCGTGTCGAGCGCGTCGACCGACACCCCCAGCCGCAGCTCGACGTCGTGCTCGCCGTACCACTCGGGCTCGTGGACGTGGGCCTTGTCCCGCGGCTCCGCGCCCAGCAGGAACCCCTTCGACAGCGGCGGCCGCTCGTACGGGCGCTCGATCTCCTCACCGATCAGCAGGATCCGGCCCGCGAAGCCCTCCTCCCGGAGCGCCTCGGCGGCCTTGGCACCGGTCAGGCCGGCGCCCACGATGACGAACGTCCCCTCGGGCATGATGCCTCCCATAGTCACCTTGAGTCATCCTCACAATGACATCCGTGATGGGACAAGGGATCAAGGGGAGGGCGCGCCGGACGCCGTGTCGCCGATCGGCCGGTCTCCCCGGCCGGCCACCCGTGGCCGGGCGGGTACCCGCGGTCAGCCGGTGCCGGTCAGCAGCTCGTGGCGGGCGATCGCCGAGAGGTCGGTGAGCGAGGCGATCTGGTCGACGACCGCGCGCAGCCGTCCCGCGTCGTCGCCGGCCTCCTCGAACGCGGCGCGGAACCCCGGTTCGAGGCTTCCGGGGGCGCCCGCGAGCGTCAGCTCGGCCAGCTCGGTGATCAGCGCGCGCTGGCGCGCCCGGATCTCCTCGTGGCTGATCCACACGTAGTGCGCGGTGATGCCCTTGAGCAGCGCGTTCTCCAGCCGGGTCGCGCGCGGGACGACCAGCTCCGCGGCGTACCGGGTCAGCGGGCGGTCGCCGTGGGCGTCCCGCGTCGCGTCCTCGGCGGCCAGGCAGAACCGGCCGATCAGCGTGCTCGTGAGGTTCTTCAGCGCCGCGAGGCTGCGCGGGGTGCCGTCGTACCGGGACGGCCAGTACGGCTCGGCGAGCAGCGTCGCGAAACGCTCCTCCAGTTCGGCCAGGTCGGCGTCGGCGCAGTACAGCTTGCGTGCGGTCGCGGCGACGAGGCGGCGCTCGGTGGGGTCGGCGAGCCGGGCGAAGTCGATGTGCCCGGCGACCAGCGCGTCCTCAAGGTCGTGGACGGAGTAGGCGACGTCGTCGCTCCAGTCCATGACCTGGGCCTCGAAGCACGTCCGGCCGGCCTCGACGCCTTCCCGCACCCAGCTCGCGACGTCCAGATCGTCCTGGTAGACCCCGAACTTGCCATTGGCGGCCTCGGCCTGCGACGAGCCCGCCCCCCAGGGGTACTTCATCGCGGCGTCCAGCGCCGCCCGCGTCAGGTTGAGGCCGACGCTGCGGCCGTGCAGGGGCGGCCCGTCCAGGGCGAACGACTTGGGCTCCAGCCTCGTCAGCACCCGCAGGCTCTGCGCGTTGCCCTCGAATCCGCCGCACTCGCGCGCGACGACGTCCAGAGCCGCCTCCCCGTTGTGCCCGAAGGGCGGGTGCCCGATGTCGTGCGACAGGCAGGCCGTCTCCACGAGGTCGGGGTCGCAGCCCAGCGCCTTGCCCAGCTCGCGTCCCACCTGGGCGCACTCCAGCGAGTGGGTGAGCCGGGTGCGCAGGCTCTGCACGGTGTCGGCGGACGCGTCGGCGCCCGGCGAGGCGACCTGGGTCTTGGCCGCCAGCCTGCGCAGCGCCGCGCTGTGCAGGACGCGCGCCCGGTCGCGTTCGAACGCGGTCCGGTCGCGCCGCTTGGCGGGCTCGGGCGCCCAGCGCCGCCGGTCGTGATCGGTGTAAGTGGTCATCTCACGTCCAGGTTAAGCGGCGGCCGTGACGCCTCGGGTCCGCCGGGCGAGGGATCCGCGTCACCGCCCGGACGTCCGGGCGCCGGCGGCGCCGTCCCCCGCCGAGCCCCCGGCGGGGTCGCCCGCGGGGGCGTCCCGCGCCGCGCCGGGCCGCGTCGCGGGCTCGCCGTCGCCGCCGAGGAACGTGTAGGACAGGTAGGCGCCCGTCTCGCGGACGATGTTGTACACCTGCGTCTCGCGGGTCTGGACGCTCGGGCCGCTCCGCGTCGGGGACGCGGTGGCCTCGATGCCGTGGTCCACCGCCATCCGCTCGGACCGGAACGAGTGCCACGGGTCGGAGACGATCACGCCCGACGACCAGCCGCGGGCGTCGTACAGCCGCCCGACGGCCTCGAAGCTCTGCAGCGTGTCGCGTCCGGTGGGCACCGCGACGACGTCCCCGGCGGGCACGCCGCCCTCCTCGACCAGCCAGCGGCGGCCCGATCCCGCCTCGGTGTAGTTGTCGCCGGGCTGCTTGCCGCCGACGGTGACGATCGTGGGCGCGACCCCGTCCCGGTAGAGGTCCAGCGCGTGCTGCAGCCGCCACCGCAGGGTCGGGGACGGTTTCCCGTTGTACTGCGCGGCCCCCAGCACGACGATCGCGTCCGAGTGCGGACGCTCGTCCTGGCGCGCCTCGTACCAGACGCGCGCGGCGATGGTGAGCGGGGTGAGGAGGGCGACGATCAGCAGGCCGAGGACGATCCCGACCGGGATCACCGCCCGGGACGCGCCGCCCCGCCGGCCGTGCCGTCCGCCCCGGCCCCCCGGCGCGGACTTCGGCGGCTCCACTTCCAACGTCATCGTGTCGAACACGCTAGTTAGATGGTCCGGCACATGTGCGAAGTTCGCGAATCGAGCGTGTCGCCCGCGCGGCGGCCGGCGCGCCCGGCCGCCGCGCGGGGCCGTTCAGCCGCCGGACGCGGCGATCGCGGCGCGGCCCGCCTCGAGCCGCGCCACGGGTACCCGGAACGGCGAGCACGACACGTAGTCGAGGCCGACCTCGTGGCAGAAGTGCACCGAGTCCGGGTCGCCGCCGTGCTCACCGCAGATCCCGAGCTTGAGGCCCGGACGGGCGCGGCGCCCCTCCTCGGCGGCGATCCGGACGAGCCGTCCGACGCCGTCGCGGTCGAGGGTCTCGAACGGGGACGCGCCGAAGATCCCGAGTTCCAGGTACCGGGAGAAGAACGCGGCCTCGACGTCGTCGCGGGAGAAGCCCCACGTCGTCTGGGTCAGGTCGTTCGTCCCGAAGGAGAAGAACTCGGCGGCCTCGGCGATCTGCCCGGCGGTCAGCGCCGCGCGGGGCAGCTCGATCATGGTGCCGATCAGCGCGGGCACGTCCACCCCGGTCTCCCCCGCGACGCCCGCGAGGATCTCGCGCGCCTCGTCGCGGACGGCCTCCAGCTCCTGCACCGCGCCGACGAGCGGGATCATGATCTCGGGGCGCGGGTCGCCGCCCGCGCTCCGCCGCGCCGCCGCGGCCTCGGCGATCGCACGCACCTGCATGGAGAAGAGGCCGGGAATCACCAAACCCAGGCGCACACCCCGCAATCCCAACATAGGGTTCTGCTCGTGCAATCGGTTGACCGCCTCCAGGAGCCTGCGGTCCCTGGGGTCCGCGCCGTCGCCGGCGAGCGCGACCTTCACCGACAGCTCCGTGAGGTCGGGGAGGAACTCGTGCAGCGGCGGGTCGATCAGCCGGATCGTGACCGGCTGCCCGTCCATGGCCGCGAAGATGCCCTCGAAGTCGCTGCGCTGCAGCGGCTCCAGCGCGTCCAGCGCGGCCTGCCGCTCGGCGTCGTCCGCGGCGAGGATCAGCGCCTCGACCAGCCGCCGCCGGTCGCCGAGGAACATGTGCTCGGTGCGGCAGAGCCCGATGCCCCGCGCGCCGAACCGGCGGGCGCGCGCCGCGTCCTCGGGGTTGTCGGCGTTGGCGCGGACGGCCAGCGCGGCGCGCTCGTCGGCGTGCCGCATGACGCGGTGCACCGCCTTGACGAGGTCGTCGCCGTCGGCGGCGGCCAGCTCCCCCTCGAAGTACCGGACGACCGGGGAGTCCTCGACCGGGACCTCGCCGAGGTACACGTCGCCGGACGACCCGTCGATCGAGATCACGTCGCCCTCGGCCACACTCGTCCCGTCCGGCGCGGTGAACCGGCCCGCCTTGACGTCGACGTCGAGTTCCTCGGCGCCGCACACGCACGTCTTGCCCATGCCGCGGGCGACGACCGCGGCGTGCGACGTCTTACCGCCGCGGGACGTCAGGACCCCCCGGGCGGCCACCATCCCGGCGAGGTCGTCGGGGTTGGTCTCGCGGCGGACGAGGATGACGTCCTCGCCCCGTCCGGCCAGCTCGACGGCCCGCTCGGAGGTGAACACGACCTTGCCGACGGCGGCGCCCGGCGAGGCGTTCATGCCGCGGGTGAGCTTGGCGATGCCGTCGGTGGTGGAGGTGAAGCGGGGGAACATCAGCTGCGCGAGCTGGTCGCCCTTGACGCGGCGGGCGGCCTCGTCGGCGTCGATGAGGCCCTGGTCGAGCAGCTGGCAGGCGATCCGGAACGCCGCCGCGGCGGTCCGCTTGCCGACGCGGGTCTGCAGCATCCACAGCTTGCCGCGCTCGATCGTGAACTCGATGTCGCACATGTCGAGGTAGTGGTTCTCCAGCTTCTCCATGATCTGGAGCAGCTGGTCGTAGGACGCCTTGTCGAGGCGCTCCAGCTCGGTCAGCGCGACCGTGTTCCGGATGCCGGCGACGACGTCCTCGCCCTGCGCGTTCTGCAGGTAGTCGCCGTAGATCCCCTGCTGGCCGGACGCGGGGTCGCGGGTGAACGCGACGCCCGTCCCGGAGTCCATGCCGAGGTTCCCGAAGACCATCGAGCAGATGTTCACGGCGGTGCCGAGGTCGACCGGGATGCGCTCCTGGCGCCGGTACAGGATCGCGCGGGGCGCGTTCCAGGAGTCGAACACGGCGCGGACGGCGAGGTCCATCTGCTCGCGCGGGTCCGCGGGGAACTCGCGTCCGGCCCGATCGCGGACGATGCCCTTGAACCGTTCGACGAGGTCCTTGAAGTCCTCGGCGGTGAGGTCCACGTCGTCGTCGGTGCCGCGGGCCCGCTTCGCGGCCTCGACGGCGTCCTCGAACAGCTCGCCGTCGATGCCCAGGACCGTGCCGCCGAACATCTGGATGAGCCGCCGGTAGGAGTCCCACGCGAACCGCTCGTCCCCGGCCTGCGCCGCGAGGCCGTGCACCGACTCGTCGTTGAGGCCGACGTTCAGGACGGTCTCCATCATGCCCGGCATGCTGAACTTGGCGCCGGACCGGACGCTCACCAGCAGCGGGTCGTCGGGCTGGCCGAGCCGCTTGCCCATCGCGCGCTCCAGCCCGGCGAGGTGCCGGTTCACCTCGTCCTCGAGCCCGTCCGGGACGCCGCCGTGCTCGAGGTAGTGCCGGCACGCCTCCGTGGTGATCGTGAACCCGGGAGGCACGGGCAGTCCGAGGTTGGTCATCTCGGCCAGGTTGGCGCCCTTGCCGCCCAGCAGATCCTTGAGGTCCTTGTTGCCCTCAGTGAAGTCGTACACGAACTTCGCCACGGGGAGCTCCTTTACGCTCCGATTCCGGCCAGGGACAGGTCCGGTCCCGCTCCCCCGGAGGCGCGCGTCATCGCGTTCCCCCAGGCTGCGGCGGGTCCGCTGCCCTGTTTGCCGGGACTGTACCCGCGCCGCGAGGCTTTGTTCGGCGCCCCATCGGCGGAGGGGCGTTCTCGCAGGTCAATACCCGGATAGTGGTCTATTCCACGGTCGGTGGTCTATTCCACCGGACCCGTTCCGGACATGCGTCACAGATTCCCCGGGCCGGTCTCCGGCGCCGGGGCGACATTCGCGCCCGTGATGGCGTACCCACCGGACGCGAGAGGGAATGATGGAGGATCAAGGAGGTGAGGCTGTGAGGCCGAAGGTCGCCGGCGGCCGGGCGGGAGATCCGTTCGCCCCCATCGCCGATTACGGATTCCTGTCCGACTGCGAGACGACCGCGCTGGTAGCCCCCAGCGGCAACATCGAGTGGATGTGCCTGCCCAAGATGGACTCCCCGAGCGTGTTCGGGTCCATCCTGGACCGCGACGCCGGGTACTTCCGGGTCGGCCCGGCCGGGGTGGAGGTCCCCGCGGCGCAGCGCTACATCCCCGGCACCATGGTCATGGAGACGACCTGGTGGGTGCACGGGGGCTGGCTGGTGGTGACGGACGCCCTGCTCATGGGCCCCTGGCACCACGAGACGGAACGGTCCCACACGCACCGCCGCGCGCCCACGGACTACGACGCCGACCACGTCCTGCTCCGGATGGTGCGCTGCGTGAACGGCCAGGTGCAGGTCCGGCTCGACTGCATGCCGGTGTTCGACTACGGCCAGACGCCCGCGCGCTGGGAGCACACCGGCGCGGGCTACCACGAGGCCGCCGCGCGCGGGAACGGCGTCGGGCTGCGGCTCACCACCGACATGAACGTCGGCTTCGAGGGGTCCCTCGCGACCGCCCGCACGCTCCTCAAGCAGGGCGAGGCCCGGTTCGTCGCCCTGTCCTGGAGCGAGCACGCCGCTCCCGCCACCTACAAGGAGGCGCAGGAACGGCTCGTCTGGACCGTGCACCACTGGCAGCACTGGCTGGACCGGGGGCGGTTCCCCGACCACCCGTGGCGCGCCCACCTGCAGCGCAGCGCCCTCACCCTGAAGGGCCTGACGTTCGCGCCGTCCGGCGCGGTCGCGGCGGCGGCGACGACCTCGCTGCCCGAGGCCCCCGGCGGCGACCGGAACTGGGACTACCGCTACACGTGGATCCGCGACTCCACGATGGCGCTGTGGGCGTTCTACACGCTCGGCTACGACTGGGAGGCCAACGACTTCTTCTACTTCATCACCGACGTCGCCGAGGCCGCCGAGGGCAAGCTGCAGATCATGTACGGGCTCGACGGGCGGGAGGAGCTGCCCGAGTCGACGCTCGATCATCTGGCGGGCTACGACAACGCCCGTCCCGTCCGCATCGGCAACGAGGCGTACATGCAGGCCCAGCACGACGTGTGGGGCGCGATCATCGGCTCGGTCTACCTGTTCGTGCGCAAGCGCGACCGCCTCGACGACCGGCTGTGGAAGATCATCGTGAAGCAGGTGGAGGACGCGCTCGCCAACTGGCGCACCCCCGACTGCGGCATGTGGGAGGTGCGCGGCGAACCCCAGCACTTCACCTCGTCCAAGGTCTTCTGCTGGGTGGCGGCCGAGCGCGGCGCCCGGCTGGCCCGCATCCGCGGCGACGCCGAGCGAGCCCGCCGGTGGCAGGCCGCCGCGGACGAGATCCACGCGGACGTCCTCGCCAACGCCCTCGACGACCGCGGGGTGTTCACCGCCCACTACGGCGCGACGGCCCTGGACGCCTCGGCGCTGCTGATCCCGCTGCTCGGGTTCCTGCCCGCCGACGACAAGCGGGTCCGCGAGACCGTCCTGGCGATCGCCGACGAGCTCTCCGAGGACGATCTCGTCCTGCGCTACCGCGCTGCGGAGACCGACGACGGTTTCGAGTCCGACGAGGGCACGTTCACGATCTGCTCGTTCTGGCTGGTCTCGACGCTCGTCCTGATCGGCGAGCTGGACCGGGCCCGGGCGCTGTGCGAGAAGCTGCTGTCGTACGCGAGCCCGCTGCAGCTCTACGCCGAGGAGATCGACCCGCACACGGGCCGCCACCTCGGCAACTTCCCGCAGGCGTTCACGCACCTGGCACTGATCAACGCGGTCATGCAGGTGATCCGGGCGGAGAACGACGAGGACCAGCCGCCGCTCGCCTGACCCTCCCCGCCGTGGCCGGGCCCGTCCCGGCCACGGCACGTTTCACCAAAACGGCCGACAATGGTCAAATTCGGCGCCGGACCCGAAATCGGACCCGTTCCGTCGTTCAAGATCATTAGATTCGCCGTGTGACCACGCCACCGGACGCCCACGGCGCCGACGACAGCCCGACGCGGCCGACGGGCGCCGTCCCGTTCCCGGACGCTCCGGGGACGGGCGCCGTCCCCTTCCCCACGTCCCCGACGGGCGCCGTCCCCTTCGCGGACCAGCCCGGTACGGCCGCGCCGTCCTTCGGGGACCTCCCCGAGATGGACGCCGCGCCTCCCCTGCACCCCGCCGGCACGCACGCGCCCTTGCCCGCCCCGGGGTACCCTCCGCCGGGGCCGGGAGCCCCGGGCGCTCCGCCTCCGGACGGGCAGCGGCGGACGGGCGCCGCGGCCATCATCGCCCTGGTCACCGGGCTCCTCGGCCTCGTACCGGTCGCTCTCCTCTTCGGCATCGGCGCCCTCGTGTTCCGGCGGCGCCGGAACCGGGCGGGCAAGAGTTTCGCCGTCGTGGGCATCGCCGCCTCCCTCGCCTGGTCCGCGGCCGCCTACCTGCTGCTGCCGGTTGCCGCGGAGGCCCTGTTCCGGGTCGAGCGTGACGAATCGGGCGAGATCCGGAGGGCCGAAACGACGCTGTTCACGCTGCTGCGGAAGGGCGATTGCTTCACCGGCTACGACTCCACCGAGGAGCTCCGGATGGTGAAGGCGGTGCCGTGCACCGAGCCCCACACGGGCGAGGTGATCCTGCGCACGACCCTGCCCGACGCGCCGTGGCCGGGGGACGAGCGCGTCGAACGGGCGGCGCGCGTCGTGTGCGGGAGCGAGATCGTCCGGCTGCGCAAGAGCCCCCGGTACCCGACCCTGAAGCCCTACTACGAGGTGCCCAACGCCGTGGGGTGGCGGCTGGGCCGCCGGCAGCTCATCTGCGCCTTGCACAGCGACGACGAACTCGAGGGGCGGCTGGCCGGGACGGTGAGCAAGAAGGTGCGGACCTACGAGGAACTGGCCCGCTGGAACTGCATCGGGAAACCGGTCCAGGGGAAGCACCCGCACGTGTCCCGGGTCTCCTGCTCCAAGCCGCACTTCGCCCAGGTCTTCGCCACCTACGAGATCGAGCCCGACCTGGGCGACCATCCCCTCGCCTACCCTGCGTATCCGGGCCCGGAGGTCCTCGAAGCACGGGTGGGGAATCAGTGCGAGGCACTCGCCGTCAAGACCTGGCCCCGCCCGCCGGGCTCCGGCCTGCGACTCTTCGCGATCCCGCCTTCCCCGGCCGACTGGGAGGTCGGTATCCGGACGGTCGTGTGCACGCTCACCAGGCCCGGCGAGAACCTGAGAGGCTCCCTCGCCCCGCGGTGACCGCCGCATTGATCACGTTTCGACGACAGGCACCAAGAATGCACGGTTCGTTATACAAGATCATTACATTCCTGCGCCGTGACCACACCGCCCGACGCCGATGACATCGGCCGGAACCGTCCCTGGGCGCCGCCGGACGCCGTACCCGCCACCCCGCCGGAGGCCCCCGACGGGGCCGCGCCGGGGGCCCCGGAGCCGCCGTCCCCCGAGCCCCCGAGACGAATGGACCGGACGGCCGTCATCGCCCTGGTCACCGGACTGCTCGGTCTCGTGCCGGTCGCGCTCGGGTTCGCCGTCGCCTCTCTCGTCCGGCTCCGGCGGGGGACGCAGAGGGGGCGGGCCCTCGCCGTCGCCGCGCTGGCCGCGTCGCTCACCTGGACGGTGGCCGGAACGCTCGTCGCGGTCCTCTCCGCCTCGGGCTCCTCCCTCGAACGCAACGAGTCCGGCACGATCACGGTGGCCGGCGAGGCTCCGTTCGCGGAGCTCCAGGAAGGCGACTGTTTCACCGGATACGACCCCATGACGCCCGTCGAGGAACTCGGAACCGTCTTGGCGGTTCCCTGCACCACGCCGCACACCGGCGAGATCATCGCCCGGATCCCCCTGCCCGACGACGCGATCCCCGACACGCCCGACGTCCTCTGCACGGGCAGATACACGTACCTGCGCAAGAGCCGTGCGCACGAGCGGCTGGAACCCTACTTCGGCGTGCCGGCGGCCGGTCGGGGGCAAGGGCGTGAACGCTGGATCGTCTGCGCCCAGCACTTGCCGGAGGGCGAACTCCGGACGCCCCTCGCCGCCACGGTGGATCACTCGCTGAAGACCTACGAGCAATTGACCCCCGGGACATGCGTCAGAAGCTGGACGCTGGAGAGGCCGATCGTGACGTCCGTCGTCCCGTGCGGCGAGCCGCACTGGAACGAGGTGTTCGCGACATACGAGATCTCCCTGGACGGCACCTACGCTCCAGGCTCCCTGCCCCCATATCCCTTCGGGGAGGTCCTCTATCCGGAAGCACTCGGGAGATGCTCCGCCGAAGCCGGGTCCCTGTTCCGGAAGGTGCCCCCGAAACCCGGCCTGGAGATCGACGCCGTGCTGCCGCATCAAGCGGAATGGAGCATCGGCATCCTGACCGTGCTGTGCACCGTGCGTGCCACGGGTGAAGGCATGCAGGGCTCGATCATGCCGGGTTGAGCCGCCCGCGAACGAACCGTGAAGAAACCTGCCCAGGCTCCGGACTGTCCGACACCGGCCATTTTGGCACTTCCTGCCAAATGTGCGCGGTTCGTTATGCAAGATCTTTAACGTTCTGCCCCGTGAGCACGCCACCCCACCCCCGTACACCCTCCGGCGACCCACCGGACTCCGAGCCCTCGGACACCGAGCCCTCGGAGTCCGCCTCCCCGGCCGTCTGGTCGCCGCCGGACGCCGCGGCCGCACCGGCCGATCCCGTCCCGCCGCCTCCGCCGCCCGCGACGCCCCCGCCCGGCTCGGTGCCGGACGCGTCCCGGCCCCCGGCGCCCGCCGAGCCGCGGCAGACGAACCGGCTCGCGATCGCCACGCTGGTCACCGGGCTGCTCGGCCTCATACCGCTCACCATCGCCATCGGCATCGCCGCCCTCGTCGTCCTGCGGCGAAGTGCGGAGAAGGGCCGGAACCTCGCCATCGGCGGGTTGGTCGCGGCGCTCGTCTGGGGCGTGATCGCGGTGGCCTCCGCGACCGGCGTGTTCCTGCCGGCGTTCACCGTCGAACGGGACGAATCCGGGGCGATCACGGACGGTGGCACGGTCCACCTCGCGTCACTTCGGAAGGGCGACTGCTACACGGGCTTCGCACCGGACGCCGAGGACGTCATGTTCGTGAAGGCGGTCCCGTGCACCGAGCCCCACCGGGGTGAAATAACCGCCCGGCTGCCGGCCGGGACGGCGGCCGAGTTCGGCACGGGAACCCCCTTCGAGCGAGCCGACCTGCTCTGCCAGGTGCACACCGAGTGGACGAGCAAGAGCCGGTTCTACGACGACCTCCAGCCGTACCTCTACCTGCCCGAACCGGGCGGCGGGCTGACCCTGGCCGACAGGGAGGAGAAGATCGTCTGCGCGATGCACTACACGGCATCGGGCACACTCGGCACCCCGCTGGCCGACACGCTGGACGCCGACCGGCGCCTCCATGACGAACTGCGGGTGGGAGACTGCATGGCGGAGATCGACACCGGCGCGCCGTCGAAGGTCAGCGGCTCCGTCACACTCCTCCCCTGCGATGAACCCCATCGGTACCAGATGTACGCCGCGTTCGACGTCCCCGCCTCCATCACCGGGAAGGCACCCGCCCAGAGGGTTCTCGACCAAGAAGGGCAGGAAGGCTGCGACAAGCGGTGGAACGCGGCGCTCAAGAACGCCCCGGACGCCGACTACGAGATGTTGTGGATAACGCCGACCGAACTGTCCTGGTACGGGAGCCCCGAGGTCATCTGCCTCGTCGGCGCGGTGGGCGGCGCCCCGCTGACGAAGTCGATCGTGGGCGGCTGACGTCATGACCACGCCCTCGAATCCCGATTCGCCCCGGGACCGCGAGCCCGATGACGGGACGGGCGCCGAGCCCGCCGACGCCGCGTCCGCGACCGTCTGGGCGTCGCCCGACGCCGCGGTCGCACCGGCCGGTCCCGTCCCGCCGCCGAGTAGGCCCCCGGCACCGCCTCCCCCGCCCGGAGCCGTGCCGCCGGGGCCGCCCATGCACGCACCGCCTCCCCCGGCACCCGCCGGACCCCGGCGGACGAGCAGGCTCGCGATCACCACACTGGTCACCGGGCTGCTCGGCCTCGTCCCGCTCGCCATCGCGTTCGGCATCGCCGCCCTCGTCGTCCTGCGGCGCCCGACGCACAAGGGGAAGGGCCTCGCGTTCGGCGGCCTGGCCGCCTCGCTCGCCTGGATCGTGACCGCGGTAGCCGTCGCGGGCGTCATGCTGGTGTCGACGTTCTCGGTCGACCGGAACGCGTCCGGCCGGATCACCGACGGCGGCAGGGTCCACATCTCGACGCTGCGCGAGGGCGACTGCTACACCGGCTTCGGGCCGGACGACGCCCGGATCACGCTCGTGGACGCGGTGCCCTGCACGGAGCCGCATCGCGGGGAGGTCGTCGCCCGGATATCGACCGGCGCGCGGCTGCTGGTCGGGACGGACGTCTGCCCGGCCCGGACCGCCTACCTCGATACGAGCCGTTACTACGACGATCTCGAGCCCTACACCTACTCGCCCGAGCACCTGGGCGACGACGAGGACATCGTCTGCGCGATGCATTACATCGGCGCCGAGCCGATCACCACCAGGTTGGCGGAGACGCTGGACGACTCCCTGAAGAAGTACGACTACCTGCGGGTCGGCGAATGCGTCGAGGAACTCGAGGGGATGCGGGCGGCCGAGTACATGAGGTCGTCGCCCTGCACGAAGCCGCACCCCTACCAGGTGTACGCGGTGTTCGACCTCCCGTACCAGGACGGCGACCCGGCGATCCTGCCCGAGCAGGAGTACATCGACAAGGTGTCCGAGAAGGGCTGCGACGACCGGTTCTGGGACGCGATCGACGAGGAGGAGGGCGTCGAGTACGAGTTCACGTACATCACGCCGACGCCGCAGACGTGGAACGGGAGCCGGGAGACCCTCTGCCTGGTCGGCCTGCCCGGCGACGTGCCGCTGAAGAAGTCGATCGTCAAGGATTAGGAATGGCTCCAGTGATAATGCCACCGGGCGCTGACAGCGGTGACGAACCCCCTGTGGTCGACCCCGACGCCACCGCCGGCGAAGCCCCGCCGCGCACCGGCGGGCTCGCGATCGGCGCCCTCGTCACCGGGCTGCTCGGGATCGTGCCGCTCGCGCTCGCCTTCGGCATCGCCGCGCTCGTCCGGGTGCGGCACGGGTCGAGCCGGGGCAAGGGACTCGCCGTCGGCGGCTTGGGCGCGGCCCTCGCCTGGGTCGTGGCCTGGACGGCCGCTATCGTCGTCATCGTGCCGGCGTCCGGCACGGAGCCCGCCTCCGGGGAGGTCGCCGCGGACGGCAAGGTGCGCTTCTCGACGCTCCGCGAGGGCGACTGCTACGCGGGCGTCCGGCCGGACGCCGTCGAGATCACGCTGGTGGAGGCCGTTCCGTGCGACGAGCCCCACCAGGGCGAGGTCATTGCGCTGGCCCCCTTCGACGCGGTGACGGCGAAGGCCGGAACGACCCCGGTCGAGCAGGCCACCCCGCTGTGCGACCAGAAGGCGGCGTACCTGGAGAAGAGCCGCCTCCTCGAGCACCTCAAGCCGTACGTGTCCGTCTCGAAGGACGCCGGCGAGGAACCGGTGATCACCTGCGCCGTGCACTACGTCGGGCCGGAGACCCTCGACACTCGGCTCGGCGAGACGCTGGACCAGGACAACACGACGTACAGCCGGTTGCCGATCGGTGAGTGCATCGAAGACCTGGACGATCTCGATCAGCAGAACTGGGCCGACCAGATCGCGAGGCCCGTTCCGTGCACGGAACCCCACCGCTACCAGGTGTACGCCGACTTCGACCTCGTCGCCTTCGAGGGCGCGACGTGGGACCCGGTCTCCGAGAAGGGCATCGAGGAGAAGGCCGAGCGCAAGTGCGTCGCGGAGGCACGGAAGATGCTCCCGGCCGCACCGACCGCCGAACTGGAGCTCACCTGGCTCATCGGGGCGAACAGGGACGGGGTGCGGAAGCGGCCGGTCATCTGCTTCGTCGGCCTGCTCGACCGCACCGAGCTGGAGAAGTCGATCGTGTCGAAGGATTGACGGCCCGCGCCGCCGGCGCCCCTCGAGGTGCCGGCGGCGCGTCCGGTCAGACGACGGCGCCCGAGTCGTCCGCCGAGCGGGGACGGGACGGACCGGACTTCTTCTTCGCGTGCGGCGGCGGCGACTTGGCGAACCGCTCGAACTCGATCGCCAGCGGCGTCCCGGTGAACACGCTGGAGTACGTGCCGACGATGATGCCGATCAGCAGCGCGATCGCGAAGTCGGTGAGCGAGTCGCCGCCGAGGACGGCGAGCGCGCCGAGGATGAACAGGGCGCCCATGCCGGTGTTGACGGTCCGCGGGATCGTCTGCAGCACGCCCATGTTCGCGACCTCGGCGAACGGTTTCTTCGGGTTCGCGCCCCACAGTTCTCGCACCCGGTCGAACACGACGACCGAGTCGTTGACCGAGTAGCCGATGACGGTGAGCAGGGCGGCGAGGAAGACGCCGTCGATGGGTTTGCCGAGCCACGCGAAGACGCCGATGACGATCAGGATGTCGTGGAACATCGCGAGGACAGCGCCCGCGCCGAACGTCCAGCGGAACCGGATGGTCAGGTAGGCGAGCTGGACGATCAGCGCGACACCGAGCGCGATCAGCGCCTTCTGCCGCAGCTCGTCCCCCAGGCTCGGCCCGATCAGCTCGTCGCGCTGCTTGGTGGCACCGCCGCCCTCCTCCGCGAGCGCGTTCTGGATCTCCACGACCTCGTCGTTGCTGAGGTCGCTGGTGCGGACGGAGATGTCCTGGTCGCCCGACGTCTGGACGATCGCGCGGGGGAATCCGGCGTCGGAGACGACCGAGCGCGCCGTGTCGATGTCGACGGGCCTGGTCGTGGAGTACTCGACGATGCGGCCGCCGGTGAACTCGACACCGAAGTTCAGGCCGCGGGTGGCGATGCCGGTGACGGCGAGGACGACCGCGAGACCGGAGATCCCGAGCCAGAGCCGGCGCCGCTTCATCAGGTCGGGCCCGTTGCTCTCCAGCCACCGCCGGATGCGGCCGGGGCCGCTGAGGCCGCCGGCACGCGACCTCATCACCCGCGGCATCCATGCCGCGGCGGTGTCGGTCAGGGTCCGGGTGAGCAGCATCGCCGAGATCAGCGAGGCGATGACGCCGATGCTGAGCGTGACCCCGAAGCCCTTCACCGGGCCGGACGCGAGGAAGAACAGCAGGGCGGCGGCCAGCAGGGTCGTGACCTGGGAGTCGGCGATCGCCGACCACGCCTTGTCGAAGCCGGTCGAGAGCGCGAGGCGCGGATGCCGGCCGGGGGCCATCCCGCGTTCCTCCCGGGCCCGTTCGAACGCCAGGACGTTCGCGTCGATGGCCATGCCGATGGCGAGGACGAACCCGGCGAGGCCGGGGAGGGTCAGCGTCGCGCCGATGGCGACGAGCGCGCCGTAGGAGATGAGCGCGTACGCGCAGAGCCCGATGATCGCTAGGAAGCCCGCGATGCGGTAGACGGCGACGATGAACAGGCCGGTCAGCACGATGCCGATGATCGCCGCCTTGGCGCTGGCGTCGATGGCCTCGTCCCCGAGCGTCGGGCCGATCACCCGCTGCTCGATGACCTTGACCGGGACGGGCAGCGAGCCGCCCTCGATCAGCGCCGCGAGGTCCTTGGCCTCGTCGGGGGTGAAATCGCCGGTGATCTGGGTGGACCCGCCGCTGATCCCGACGCCGCACTGGACGCTCTGCACGACCCCGGGCGAGGAGATCACCCGTCCGTCCAGGACGATCGCCGCGCGCCGCTCGTCACCGGCCTTGCAGGCGGCCTCGGCGGTCATCCGCTGCCAGATGTCGTCGCCGTTGGCCCGGAAGTCCATGGTGACGGCCCAGCCGCTGAGGTTCTGCGGGTCGTAGACGGCCTCGGCACCGCCGATCTGGTCGCCGGTGAGCCGTGCCGGTCCGATGATGATCGGCTGGCCGCTCTCGTCGTTGATCCGCTGCTGGCCCTGCTGGAGTTCGCCGGTGGTGGGCGGCAGGACGGGGTGGACGGTGAGCTGGGCGGTGCGGCCGATCACCTCGGCGGCGGCGCGCGGGTCCTGCACGTCGGGCAGTTCGACGATCAGCCGCCGCTCGCCGGAACGGGTGATCGACGACTCGGCGACGCCGAGCGCGTTGATCCGGCGCTGCAGGACCTCGCGGGCCCGGTCGGTGGACTCCCGGTTCGCCTTGACCTGCGGCGTGTCCTGCGATTCCAGGACGATCTGCGTGCCGCCGCGCAGGTCGAGGCCCAGGCGGGCGGGTTCTTTCAGCGCGAAGTACAGCGATGCGGCGAGCACGGCGAACGCCAGTACCGCCCGCACCAGGGTGGCGCGAGTCAAAGGGGAAACCTCCACACGGGAACGTCGGCGCCGCCGGGGACGCGGCGCCGGGAACGGGTCGTCAGATCCGTGCGGGGGCGGGCGGGGCGCGGCCGCGTGGGGCGGCGCGCGGGGCCGACGCCGGACGGTCGGAGGCGGGCGCCGAGCGGACGGCCGGTGCGCGCGGCGGCCGGACGTCCGGGCCGGGGGCCGGCGGCGCGGCCTGCCAGCCGGGCGGCGCGGGGGCGGCGAGCCCGGCGGCCTGCCGGGCGAGCGCCGCGGCGGCGGACTCCGCGTGCCGGCCGTGGCCCCCGCGGTCGGCGAGGCCCGCGTGCTGCGCGCGTCCCCGGGACGGGACGCCCAGGACCGTGCCGGTGCGCGGCCCCGTCCCGGCGAACGACGCGGACGCCCCGGAGGCGCCGGACGCGGCGGTGTGCGGCCCGTGCCCGCCGACCAGGCCGAGCAGCCCGAGCGCGACGACGAGCATCCGGGCGAGGAGGCCCGCGGGGGCCGCCGCCCGGTGCCGGGCGTACCGCGAAGCGCGCGCTCGCAGCGCCGTCCGTCCGCCGGGAACGCGGGCCGATGCCGGTGCGCATGCCGATGCGGCGGGAGGGTGCTGCATGGTCCCTCCCCCTCGATGGTCGCGGCTCGCCCCGAACGCTGTGGCAAACCTAGCCCACACCGGCGGCCGGACGCGTCCGGTTCGCCGAGGGTTTGACCAACCGACGAACTTTCATGTCAAGGACGTTCGCCGCCACATCGCCGTTCCCATTCCGGCCAGGGCCGTCCGACCTGCCGGGACGGCCGGGTGTCCGGATCCGGTCGGTGCTGTACTTACCGGCCGGTATTGCAGCGCCATGAAAAGCGAATTACTTTCACAATGCCCACCCCGAACCGAACAAAGGAGCATCCGGTGGCACGAATCAGACAGGCTGCGATCATGGGGACGGCCGCGCTGGCCGTCCTGGCCGCGAGCGCGACCCCCGCCTCGGCCGCGACCACCACCATCCGCGCGGGCTCGGCGACCGCCGCCCCGTACGCCGGCAACGTCCAGGCGTCCCTGCTCGGCGTCGCGACGGTCTCCACGGTGATCGGCGACGGCTCCTGCGCGGAGTCGACGATGACCGGGTCGGTGAACTCCGACGGCACCGGCCTCGCCATCGCCGCGGCGAGCTTCAGCGGCGCGGGCGGCGGCCCCTGCTCCGGGACCACGTCGTCCACCATCACCGCGCAGAACCTGCCGTGGACGGGCGGCGCCGTCGCCCACGACCCGGCCGGGACGAACGGACGGGACGCGAGCGTCACGATCGCCAACTTCCGGGTCCAGGCCGTCGTGGACCTGTTCGGCGGCATCACCTGCGTGTTCGGCGGCACGCTGACCGCGGACGGCTTCAACGGCGACAACGCGAACCGGCCCGACACCGGCAGCGGCGAGGCGCAGGTCGGCGTGAACGGCGCGACGGTCTCCAAGCAGGGCGGCAGCTTCCTCTGCCCGTCCACGGCGACCGTCACCGCGACCTACGAGCTGACCGGCGAGTCGTCCGCCGGGTCGGGCACCTACGACCAGTCGCTGTACGTCACCAGCTGACCGGTCGCTCCCCCGGCACGTCCCGGCTTCCCACGACGGCGGGCCGCCCCCATCCCCCGGGGCGGCCCGTCCTCGTGCTCGCGGCCCATCGCGTGCGGACGTCCTGCCAGGGACGTCGCGTCAGCAGCCGACGAGCTGCGCCGCGAGGAACGCCTCGACCTGCGAGAGCGCGATGCGCTCCTGGCTCATCGTGTCGCGCTCCCGGACGGTCACCGCGTCATCGTCGAGGGTGTCGAAGTCGACCGTGACGCAGAACGGGGTGCCGATCTCGTCCTGCCGGCGGTAGCGGCGGCCGATGGCGCCGGCGTCGTCGAAGTCGACGTTCCAGTTCCGGCGCAGCTGCGCGGCCAGGTCGCGTGCCTTCGGCGACAGGTCGGCGTTGCGCGACAGCGGCAGCACCGCGACCTTGACCGGGGCGAGCCGCCGGTCCAGGCGCATCACGGTGCGCTTCTCCAGCTTGCCCTTGGCGTTCGGGGCCTCGTCCTCGGCGTAGGCGTCCATCATGAAGGTCAGCGTGCAGCGGTCGACACCGGCCGCGGGCTCGATGACGTACGGGACGAACCGCTCGCCGGACTCCTGGTCGAAGAACGACAGGTCGGCGCCGGACGCCTTGGAGTGCGTCGACAGGTCGTAGTCGGTGCGGTTCGCGACGCCCTCCAGCTCGCCCCACTCGCCGCCGACGAAGTTGAACCGGTACTCCACGTCCACGGTCCGCTTGGAGTAGTGCGACAGCTTCTCGGCCGGGTGCTCGTACAGCCGCAGGTTCTCCTTACGGATGCCGAGGTCGACGTACCACTGGAACCGCTCGTCGATCCAGTACTGGTGCCACTCCTCGTCGCTGCCGGGCTTGACGAAGAACTCCATCTCCATCTGCTCGAACTCGCGGGTCCGGAAGATGAAGTTGCCCGGCGTGATCTCGTTGCGGAACGACTTGCCGATCTGGCCGATGCCGAACGGGACCTTGCGGCGCGCGGACTGCTCGACGTTCTTGTAGTTGATGAAGATGCCCTGCGCGGTCTCGGGCCGCAGGTAGGCCAGGCCCGACTCGTCCTCGACGGGGCCGAGGTAGGTCTTGAGCAGGCCGTTGAACATCCGCGGCTCGGTGAACGAGCCCTTGACGCCGCAGTTCGGGCAGGTCAGGTCGTTCAGGCCGCCGGCGGGCGCGCGGCCGTGCTTCTCCTCGTAGGCTTCCTCGAGGTGGTCGGCCCGGAAGCGCTTGTGGCAGGACTGGCACTCGGTCAGCGGGTCGGTGAACTCCCGGACGTGGCCGCTGGCCTCCCAGACCTCGCGGGCCAGGATGACCGACGAGTCGAGGCCGACGATGTCGTCGCGGCCCTGCACCATGGACTTCCACCACTGGCGCTTCACGTTGTTCTTGAGCTCGACGCCGAGGGGGCCGTAGTCCCAGGAGGCACGGAGCCCGCCGTAGATCTCACTCGACGGGTAGACCAGGCCCCGCCGTTTGGCGAGGTTGACGATCGTGTCCATCACGTCGGAACGGCGTGCCATGAATACTTTCTCCATCCGGCTGGCGGTCGGCGGGACAGTGAGTGCGCCCCCGGCCCGCGGAACGGCGGGCGGCGGCGAGTGTGATCCCCGGTGATGTGCGCCCGAGGCGCGGTCCTCCCCGGGCGCCTCAGAGCATTCCCCAGCTTAGAGCACCGGAGCGGGTCCGCTGCCGCGAGGCTCGCACAGTCCGCGCGCGTCCGCGAGGGCTTTTCCGCCGCGCGTCCGGTCGGCGCCCCGTCAGCGGACGGGTCAGTACACGAGGCCGTCCACGACGTTGCTGTCGATGTTGAGCGTGACGCCGCCGTGCCGCTCCCTGTGCGGGCCCCGGTACTGCTTGATGCGCCGGTGCGGGGACCAGAGGTCGTCGGAGAAGTACTTGTCGCCGTACACGCTCGCGCGCCCGTCCCAGTTGGCGAACCAGATGCCCTCGGGCTTGCTGATCCCGGACGCCCGCGCGACGTCGCGGACGCCGGACGCCGAACTGCTGTACATGCAGGGCCGGTAGCCCCGCCTCTCCACCTCGCGCACCCAGGCGTCGACGAAGTCGAGCACGGCCTTGCGGCACCCGCTCTTGGAGCTGTCGTAGGCCTCCACGTCGAGATAGATCGGCTCGCCACCCGGGATCCCGAGGTCCCGGGCCTTGGCGACGGCGTCCGCGGCGTTCGCGCGGCCCTGCGCCACCGCGTTGCGCCGGGTGAAGCGCTGCGGGCGGGGGCCGCACGGCGCCTGGTGCCCCACGTAGGTCGGGGTGATCCGGTAGCCCATCTCGCGGACCTTCCGCACCCACGCCGCGGTGAGGTTCGGCTGCGCGCAGCCGCGCGCCGCGCCGCCGATGTAGATGTTGGTCACCTCGAACGCCTTCCGCCAGCGCGCCATCGTGTCGAGGGCCGGTGCGGTGCACGTGTCGAACCCGCGGCCGCGCGTCCACGGCCGTCGGGGCGCCGCGGCGGGGGCCTCGGCGCCGTCCGGCGGACGGACGGTGGACGGCGCGGGTTCGACGCCGGGGCCGCCCGTGGTGGGGGTGCCCGTGGTGGGAGTGCCCGTGGTGGGGGCGTCGTCGGCGGCCCAGGAGGAGCCGAGGCGGATGCCGCGCAGCAACCGCTGGAGCGCCTCCGGTCCGTCGCCGTACACACCGGTGATCGCCACGCCGGCCTCGGGCAGCGCGAGCCGCGCCTCGCGGTCGACGGACGGTGCGACGGTGTACCGGGCGAGCCGGTCGGCGCGGACGGCGGTCCGGGACGGGCGGCCGTCCACATCGCGCACGCCGATCGGCGCGATGTGGACGGCCGTGGTGCGCCCGGCGACGCGGGCCGGGCAGTCGGGCTGCGGGCCGGGCCGGCCGAGGTAGACGGCGCGGCGGTCGTACCGGATGCAGCGGCCGGGGTCCCGGTCGAGGCGGTGCACCTCCCACCCGTCCGGCACCGGGACGCTCAGCCCCCGGTAGCGGACGACGCGCCCCGGCTCCGCGGCGGCGGTCGCGGCGGCAGTCGCGGCGGCCGGGGCGGCGGGCGCACCGGCGGGAGGCCGGGCGGGGGCCGCCGCGAGGATCGCGCCGAGGGGCGCGAGGACCGCCGCCCCGGACAGCGCGCTGAGCAGGACGGCATGGCGCATCGCGTCTCCCCCGTGGAACGCCGGGCCGGGCGGCCCGCGACGTGATCGTGACGCGGCAAAGATCACCTCGGACGCCGGGGCGAAACGATCCCCGGAAGGATCTTGCCCGGCGGTTGCCCGGTTTTGGGGCGCCGACGCGCGTGCCGGGAACGGCCGTTCCCGCGCGGGCGGCCGATCTAGGCGGTGGTCACGACCTCGTAGGCGCCGGGCTCGTCCACGGCGTACGCGGCCAGCGGGATGAACTCCATCCGGACGGCGGGCACGCCGAGGGCGCGCCGGTAGAATCCCGCCCCGTCCCATTCGGTGACCAGGGCCCACAGGACGGGCTCGTCGACGGTGCGGGCGAGCCTGCCGGTGCGGAACCCGGGACTGGCGGACAGCGCGGTGAGCACCGCGCTCATGCGGGCGGCGAAGCCGTCGGCCTCCGCGCCGGGAACCCGGTACCGGGTTATCGCGATCATCCGCCCATCCTGGCAGTACGTTGGGCGCGTGGAGAGGGGAGGCGGGATGCCGGGCGGACGCGCGACGGGATCGACCGGGCCGACGGGATCGGCGGGATCGACGGGCTTGCGGGCGGCGGTGGAGCGGTGGAGCGCGGCTCCGGTGGTGTTCCTGCACCGGCTGCCGACCTGGGTGCTGCTCGTCGCGGTGTTCGCGCTGCTGGTGCTCGGCATGGCCGGGACGGGCGTGCCCGCGGCGGCGGGGCTGTTCGTGCTCGCGCTGTTCCTCGGCTGGTTCGCCTACCTCAACTGGCCCGCGCTGGACGCGTCCGGACGGCTGCTGCGGGTCGTCGCGGTGACCGCTCTGGCCGGTTTCGGCGTGGCGCGCATCCTTGGTCGATTTTGACAACCATTTTCAGGTTTCGCATACTACCTACGTGCTCAGATCCCGCAAAACCCTGCGAAACCTCCCCGCGGCCGCGCTCGCCCTGACCGGGCTGGCGGCGGGCCTCACCGCCTGCGGCGGCTCCGACACCGCCGCCCCGGCCGGGACCACCGAGGTCGTCGCGTCCTTCTACCCGATGGCGTGGCTGGCGGGCCAGGTCGGCGGAGACGACGTGCACGTGCGGACACTCACCGCGCCGGGGGCCGAGCCACACGACCTGGAGCTGACCGCCAAGCAGGTCGCGAGCGTCCAGGAGGCCCCCCTCACCGTCTACCTGAAGGGCATGCAGCCGGCCGTGGACGACGCGGTCCAGCAGCACGCGAAGGAGTCCTCGCTCGACGTCGCGGGCGCGGTGAAGACGCTGCCGCCGCCCACCGAGGAGGAGGGGCACGGCCACGAGCACGAGGGCGAGGGCGAGGCCGGGCACGAGCACGGCCATGAGGGCGAGGCGGAGGCCGGGCACGAGGGCGAAGCCGGGCACGAGGGCGAGGCCGGGCACGACCACGGCGACGCCGGCTACGACCCGCATCTCTGGCTGGACCCGAGCCGCATGGCGACGATCGCCACCGCGCTCGGCGACCGGCTCGCGAAGGTGGACGCCGAGAACGCGGGCGAGTACGCGAGCCGCGCGCAGGCGGTGGCGAAGCGGCTCACCGACCTGGACGGGAAGTTCGAGGACGGCCTCGCGACGTGCGAGCGCAAGGAGATCGTCACCGCGCACGCCGCGTTCGGCTACCTCACGGACCGGTACGGCCTCACGCAGGTCGCGATCGCCGGCGTCGACCCGTCCAACGAGCCCTCCCCCGCGCGGCTGGCCGAGCTGACGGAGCACATCAAGGAGGCGGGCGCGACGACCGTGTTCACCGAGACGCTGGTCAGCCCGAAGGTCGCCGAGACGCTCGCCCGGGAGGCCGGTGTGAAGACCGCCGTCCTCGACCCGGTCGAGGGCGTCGAGGAGGGCTCGTCCGACGACTACATGACGATCATGAACAAGAACCTGGAAACCCTGCGGCCCGCCCTCGGATGCTCATGAAACGGGAAGACGCCGCACCGTTCGCCCCGCCGTTCGCGATGACCGGCGGGCACGTCCGGCGCGACGGCCGCGAGGTGCTCGCCGGCGTGGACCTGCGGGTCGACGCCGGCGACGTCGTCGCCGTCCTCGGCCCGAACGGGGCCGGGAAGTCGACACTGATCAAGGCGCTGCTCGGGCTGGTCCCGCTGTCGGCTGGCCGCACCGAGATCTACGGGGACGCGCCCGCGCGGTTCCGCGACTGGAAGCGGATCGGGTACGTGCCGCAGCGGCTGCCGATGGGCGGCGGCGTCCCCGCGACCGTCCGGGAGGTCGTGGCGTCCGGCCGCGTCGCGCGGCGGTCCCGGTGGCGGCCCGCGACGGCCGACGACCGCGCCGCCGTGACCGACGCCCTCGCCGCGGTCGGGCTCGCGGACCGCGCCCGCGACACCGCCCACCTGCTGTCCGGCGGCCAGCAGCAGCGGGTGCTGATCGCCCGCGCGCTCGCCGGGCGGCCGGACGCGTTCGTCCTGGACGAGCCGACCGCGGGCGTCGACGCGGGCAGCCAGGACGCGCTCGCCGGAACCCTCGGCGCCCTGGCCGGGGCGGGCCGCACGGTCGTCCTGGTGGCGCACGAGCTGGGCCCGATGGCGCCCCTCGTCACGCGGACGGTCGAGCTGGCGCACGGCCGCGTCGTCCACGAGGGCGCCCGCGCCCCCGAAACGGCACTCGGGAAGTCCGCATGATCGAGATGCTGCAGTACGACTTCATGCGCATCGCCCTCGTCATGGCGGTGCTGATCGGGCTGACGGCCCCCGCCGTCGGAACGTTCCTGGTGCAGCGCCGGCTGTCGCTGCTCGGCGACGGCGTCGGCCACATCGCGCTGACCGGCATCGGCCTCGGGCTGCTGACGGGCACCTCCCCGATCCTGGCCGCGCTGGCGGTGTCGGTGCTCGGCGCGGTCGCCATCGAGGTGCTGCGGGCCCGCAGCCGCAGCGGCGGCGACGTCGCGCTCGCGCTGATCTTCTACGGCGGGCTCGCGGGCGGCGTGATCCTGACGAGCCGGGCGGGCGACGGCGGCGCGAGCCTGCAGTCCTACCTGTTCGGCTCGATCAGCAGCGTGACGACCTCCGACCTGTACGTGGTCGCCGGGCTCGCCGTCGTCGTGCTCGGCGTCATCGCGGTGTTCGGCCGCGAGCTGTTCCTGCTCTGCCAGGACGAGGAGGTCGCGCGGGCCTCGGGACTGCCCGTCCGGTTCCTGAGCATCCTCATCGCGGTCACCGCCGCGGCGACCGTCGTGATCGCGATGCGCGCGATCGGGCTGCTGCTGGTCAGCGCGCTGATGATCGTGCCGGTGGCGGCGGCGCAGCAGGTGACCCGCGGATTCCGCGGGACGATGCTGGTGGCGATGGCGGTCGGTGTACTGTCGGCCGTGACGGGACTGGCGGGCTCGTTCGAGTACGATCTGCCTCCGGGCCCCTCGATCGTGCTGCTCGCCCTGGCGGTGTTCGCGGTCGCGGTCGCCGGGGGGACCGTGGTTCGACACAGGCGTGCGCGGGCGGGCGAGGCCCGGGAGGTGATCCCGGACCGGACCGGTCCCCGCGCGGAAGCCGAGGCGGAGGTGCTCAAAGGATGACGACGGCCCGCCGGGACGCGGTACGGCAGGCGCTGGCCGGCTGCGAGGGATTCCGCAGCGCCCAGGACATCTACGCCGACCTGCGCGCCGACGGCTCCAAGATCGGCCTCACGACCGTCTACCGGGCGCTGCAGGCGCTCAGCGACTCGGGCGAGGTCGACGTCCTGCGCACCGACGAGGGCGAGGCCGTCTACCGCGCCTGCGTCACCGAGGAGCATCACCACCACCTCGTCTGCCGGGGCTGCGGCAAGACGGTCGAGGTGGAGGGCCCGGCGGTGGAGCGCTGGGCCGACGCGATCGGCGCCGAGCACGGCTTCACCGAGATCACGCACACCGTCGAGGTCTTCGGCACCTGCGCCGACTGCGCCGCGTCCTGACCCGCCGGCCGAGGACGGTACGAAGCCCGGCGGTCACGAGCGGCCGCCGGGCCTCGTGCCGTCCCGCCGTCAGCCGCCGACGGGCTCGGCGCCGCCGATCCTCATGCTGGAGACGGTGAAGGGCGTTTCGGGCGCGAGCCCGCCCAGCCAGCGGTCGTACTGGCTGTTGACCACCATGACGCGCGTCGGGGTGAGCACGATGCTGCTCGGGTGGCGGAAGCCCCCCGGGGGCACGTGCCGGGCGACGTAGCGGCCACCGGCGAGGTCGGACCGCATCGAGACCACCGCGACCTGCGGCACCAGGCCGGGGACCTGGTTCAGGTTGCCCTGGACGACGTACAGCCGCCCGTGCCGCCAGGCGAGCCCGTCACCGTTGTTCAGCATGTGCCCGTCCAGGTCGACCTGGACGGTCTCGCCGCTGCGCGGATCGATGCGCCACAGGGTTCCCGAGGCGCTGTTGACGGTGAGCAGGTGACGGCCGACCGCGATGATGCCGTTGAGGTTGTGCCGGCCGTCGACCCAGTCCACCGGCGTGGTGGTGACGTCCAGCCAGTTCTCCATCCGCCAGCGGCCGTCCGCGTGAGTGATCCGGTAGATGACCGGATCGAACGAGTCGGTGGCGTAGACGGTGCCGTCGTCGGCAACGGCGATCTCGTTGACGAACCCGCCGTCCGTTCCCTCGAGCGTGGCCAGGAGCCGCCGGGTGCGAACGTCGTACACGCGCAGGGTGGAGGTGTCCGCACCGCCCACGTAGAGCCGCCCGGCCGGGTCCAGGGCCATCCCGGAGGTAACGCTGCGGCCGTCCGTCCCGTCGGGCGACCAGACCTCCAGCTCGCGGCGCGTCACGTGCCCCCGGTAGATGGTTCCGTCCTCGGCGCTGCCGACGTAGAAGTGGCCGGTGCGGCGGTCGAACGTCATGCCCGTCGGGAACGCGCGGTCGCCGGGGACCACGTACGCGTCGGGCAGGCCGCCGGCGCCCGCGTCCGCGTTCACGGGCGCGGGGGCCAGCACCAGCAGCACCACGGTCAGGATGGCGCAGGCGAGTCTTCTCATCGGGTCCCTTTCGGGGGTTGGATGCGGCCTCCCCCCGGAGGCCGTCGACGCGCCAAGTTGATCAACAGGCACCGAAAGGCGACATAAACGGGGACCGGGGCCGCCGCCCTGACCGAGGCGGCCGGCCCGTTGGGTTCAGGCGGGCGGGCCCAGGTAGACGGTGACGGTGTGGGTGTAGAAGTCGCGGGCCGCGCGGCCCTGCTCCTTCGGGCCGTGGCCGCTGCCCTTGACGCCCCCGAACGGGACCCACGGGAACGTCCCGGCGGACTCGGAGTTGATGTGCAGGACGCCGACGTCCAGGCCGTTCACCGCCGTCAGCGCGACGCCCAGGTCGCGGGTGAAGACGGCGGCCGACAGGCCGTGGTCGCTCAGGTTCGCGAGGCCGAACGCCTCGGCGGCGTCCCGCGCGCGCACCGCGCCGACCACCGGGCCGAACAGCTCGCGGCGCCAGAAGCCCAGGCCGGTGCCGGGCAGGTCGAGCAGGGTCGGCGGGGCGAACCAGCCCGCCGCGCGGTCGGCGTCGGTGTACGGCTCGGCCCCGGCCAGCGGCCGGGCGCCCTCCCCGACCGCCTCCCGCACACCGGCGGCCACGCGGTCGCGGGCGGCGTCGCTGACGAGCGGGCCCATCTGGACGCCCTCCTCGAGCGGGTCGCCGACGCGCAGGGCGGCGGCGCGGTCCGCGACGCGGGCCAGCAGCTCGTCGGCGACGCCGTCGTGGACGATCAGCCGCGAGGTGGCGGTGCACTTCTGCCCGGTGGAGTTGTAGGCGCCGGCGACGACCTGCGCGGCGGCGTGGTCGAGGTCGGCGTCGGCCAGGACGATCGAGGCGTTCTTGCCGCCCATCTCGGTCTGGACGGGCTTGGCGAGCTCCCCGCAGCGGGCGATGATCGCGCGCCCGACCGCGGTGGAGCCGGTGAACGACACGGCGTCCACGCCCGGGTGGTCGACGATCGCCGTGCCGGTGTCGCCCTCGCCGTAGACCAGGTTCAGCACCCCGGCGGGCAGTCCCGCGTCCGCCAGCGCGCCCGCCAGCCGCAGCGCCAGCAGCGGGACGAGCGAGGACGGCTTCCACACGACCGTGTTGCCGTAGGTCAGCGCGGGTGCGATCTTCCACGCGGGGATGGCGATCGGGAAGTTGAACGGGGTGATGATCCCGGCCACCCCGACCGGCTTGCGGACGACCTGGATGCTCTCGCCCGGCCGGGGCGAGGGGTAGATCTCGCCGCTGTCGCGGTCGGACTCGGCCGCGTAGAAGCGCAGGATGCGGGCGGCGCCACGGACCTCGGCGACGCCCTCGGCGAGGGTCTTGCCCTCCTCGCGGCTCAGCTCGCGGCCCCACGGTTCGGCGTTGCCGTCGAGGATCCGGGCGGCCTCGGCGAGCACGGCCGCGCGGGCGTGGTGGGGGGTGGCCGCCCAGGCCGGCGCGGCGCCGGCCGCGGCGGTGATCGCGGCCGTCACCTCGGCCGGGGCGGCGAGCCGGCCGCGGGCCACGACCTCGCCGGGGCGGGCGGGGTTGGTGTCGGTGAGCGCGGCCCCCGATCCCTCGATCCAGCGGCCGTCGACCAGGTTCAGCAGGTCCACGCGATCTCTCTTTCTTTCCTCAGAAGGTCTGCCAGGTGGTGGGGGTGACGCCGCACGGGCCGCCCCGGTGGACCTCCAGCCGTCCCGCCGGCAGGTCCAGGCCGATGGTGGCGAGCGTGTCCCAGCGCTGGTCCGGCGGATCGGCGGGGTCGGAGTGGGCGCACACCGGGGCGCCGTCCGGCAGGTGGGCCACCATCGCCTTCGCCCGTCCGGTCGGGTCGGTGTCCCACAGCTCCCGCGCGCGGCCGCTCAGGTGGGTGTACCGGGCGTAGGTGCCGGGACGGTCGGTGCCGAGCCGTTCGCCGGGCGCCAGCGCCGGGTCCAGGAAGTGGTTGGTGTGCAGCAGCAGCCCGTCCGCGTCCGGGGCGACGACGCCGAGACCGGCCGGCGAGACCTCCAGTGCGCGGGCGTCCGCGCGCTCCCCGTCCCAGGTGACCACGGTGATGACGCTGGACGCCGAGGTGCGGGCGCCGCGCAGGATCGCGACGGCCGCGTCCAGGTCGTCCGCCTCGTCCAGGATGCGCCGGACCAGCAGGTGCACGGGGACACCGATGTCGCCGCCGTCGGACGTGTGCTTGAGGATGTTGAAGTGCGCGCCGAGGCCGCCGCCGGTGACGCCGATCTTGGCGAGCACGCCGAACTCGGTGAAGGTCCGGACGCGGCGGCCGGGGCGGGGCTCGTACTCCCACAGGACGCCCACGTCGCGCATGCCGTCCAGCCAGTCCCAGGTCTGCAGGGTGCGGGGCGGACGCCCGCCGCCCGGCAGGGCGACCGAGGTGGAGCACTCGCCCTCCCCGCCGTCGCGCAGCGCGGCCAGGATCTCGGTGCGCGCGTTGAGGGCGGCGACCTGCCAGGGCTCCAGCCCGGCGCCGGCGGCGAGCCCGGCCATCTCCACGGCGAGGTCCGGCGCCCACGCCGCGGTCCGGTCCAGGGCCTGCCCGGCCCAGCCGCGAACCTGGGCGCCGGTGGCGCCGAGGGCCGCGAACAGGTCGGTGTAGGCGGTGACGGCCGCGCGGGTCTCGGCGCTCCAGCGCGCGCCGAACTCCGCGCCGCGGGCCCGCGGCGCGGTCGCGGTCGAGATGTGCGTGGGAAAGGGGGTCATTCGCGTCCGCTCCCTGCGGGGCAGCCGATCTCCCGCATCAGCCCGGCCAGTTCGGGGTTGGCGTCCGGGCCGCGGGAGAAGGCGTCGTGGATACGGTCCCAGGGCGAGATCCGGTCCTGGCTGAGTTTGAAGATGCTCTGCTGCTCGCGCACGTGGAAGCGGAACGCCACCACTCCCGAGACGATCGACCGGAACACCTCGCGGGACTTCTCGCTCGGCGTCCAGCCGGGCGACCGGCGGGCCTCCACGACCGCCACGGTCCGCTCCACGACGTCGAGCACCCCCGCCTCGTCGGTGATCGGCTCGACCGTCCCGTTGAGGTGGACGGCCGCGTAGTCCCAGGTCGGCACGGACGGGTCGGCGCCGTGCATGGACGGCGAGACGTACCCGTGCGGCCCGGAGAAGACCAGCAGCGCCTCGGGCGAGGCCGCCATGTCGCGCCAGTGCGGGTTGACCCGCGCCATGTGCCCGAGCAGCGTCGTCCCGGCGAAGGTGTCGCCGACCTCGGCGGGGTCCTCGATGATGACGGGCAGGTGGGTGGCGACCGGGACGCCGCCGGGTGCGCTGACCGCCAGCGCGAACGGATGGTCGCGCACGAGTTCGACGGCGTGCCGGGGGTCGTCGGGGGTGAAACGGGGGAAGGCGTACATCAGAGCGCCGCGTCCAGGATCGCGTCCCAGGCGACCTCGGAGGCCAGGGCCCCGAACCCGGTGGTCTTGACGCCCGTCAGATCGACCTCGTCGGTCGTCAGCGCGAACAGCACGTCGCCGTCGGTGTCGGTGTGGAACGGCTGGATGCCGCGGTGCATCGAGCTGTGCACCTGGCGGGCGAACTGGTTCAGCTCGCGGTCGGCCAGGCGCACGTTGGTGACCACCACGGTCAGGGTGGTGTTGCCCATGACGTCCGTGCCCGCACCGGGGTTCGCGATCAGCTCGGCGTAGTCGGCGGCGGGGTGCCGGCGGACGCCGGTCGCGGCGTCGCGGTTGCCCCGCACCACGGTGCCGTCCCGGTCGACGATCGCCCCGACCGAGTTGACGACCGTGGCCACCAGCACCTTGGCCGCGCCGAACTCCGCGTACGCGGCGCCCTGCCCGACCAGCTCGGCGCGCGCGAAGTCGGCCTTGCCCGCACTGGCGCCGGCGCCCGCGCCGCACCGCCCGACCGGGAACCGGCCCTCCTCGGCCGCGCGCAGCGCCGCCGCGCCCAGTTCAGCATCCGGATGGATCGCGTTGTCCCGGATGGAGAAGTCGTAGATCACGGCGCCGGACACGCTCTGCAGGTCGTCCCAGCGGACGCGGTTGCGCCGCCGGACCAGGAGTTCCTGGCTCACGCCCGCGGCCGCGGCGAGCCCGTACACCGAGCCGCCCGCGAGGCAGATCGCGTGGTTGAACGCGTAGCCGCCGCTCATCCCGACCGCGCCGCCGCGCGCGTCCACCGCGGTGCGGGCCCCGGCCGGGACGTGCACGACGGTGCAGCCGGTCGGGCCCTCGGCGTACTCGGCGGTGCCGACGAGCACGCCCGGGATGTCGAAGGGCACCGCCGCCCGGCCGGGGCCGGACTGCGGCTTCGGCTCCGTGCCCGCGTTGCCCGGCACGTCCGGCGCGTAGGCGGACACGATCGCCTGGCGGGGTTCGTACAGGGTGGTCAAAGCGCCTCCAGCAGTTGTTTCGAGTAAGGGTGGGACGGGCCGCGGTAGAACGTTTCCGCGTCCGCGGTCTCCACCACCCGTCCTGCCCGCATGACGGTGATGCGATCGGCGACGTAGCGGACGGCGCCGAGTTCGTGGGAGATGAAGAGGGCCCCGAACCCGAATTCGGCCTGCAGGTCCTTGATCAGGTTGAGGATCTGCACCTGGACCGAGACGTCCAGGGCGCTGACGGCCTCGTCGAACACCATGAACTCCGGGCGGGTGACCAGCGCGCGGGCGATGGAGACCCGCTGCCGCTGCCCGCCCGACAGCTCGTGCGGGTACCGTCCGGCCAGCCCGCGTTCCAGGCCGACCTGCTCGAGCATGTCGGCGACGCGGCCCGGGGCCGCCGCGCGGCCCTCCCCGCCCAGCACGACCAGGGGTTCGGCGACGCTCTGGCCGACGCGCATCCGCGGGTTCAGCGACCACTGCGGGTGCTGGAGCACCGCCTGCATCCGCCCGGCGAGCGCGCGGCGGCGGCGGGGGAAGGGCTCGCCGCCGAAACGGACGGTCCCGGACGCGGGCCGCTGGAGGCCGAGCGCGACCCGGCTCGCGGTGGTCTTGCCGGAGCCCGACTCCCCCACCACGCCCAGCGTCTCGCCCGCCGCGACGTGCAGCGTGACGTCCCGCATGGCCTCCAGGCGGCGGCGCCGCATCGGCGGCCCCGAGGTGAACGCCACGGTGACCTCGTCGAGTTCGAGGATCATCGCTTCACCCCCGGTACGCTCCCCGCGGACTCTGCCGAGTCCTCGGCCGAGAACTCTGCCGAGGACTCGGCCGCGGTCTCGCCGGTGCGGTGGCACAGGACGTCGCGGCCGCCGCTCCGCACCGGGACGGGACGTTCCTCCGCGCAGCGGTCGATGACCATCGGGCAGCGCGGCGCGAACGCGCAGCCCGCGGGCTCCCCGGTCAGCACCGGGGGGCGGCCGGGCACCGGCTCCAGCCGTTCGCCGCGCCGCGCCTTGCCCGGCGCCGAGCGGGCGAGCGCCGCGGTGTAGGGGTGGGACGGACGGGCGAGCACCTCGGCGGCGGGACCGTCCTCGACGACGCGGCCGCCGTACATGACCGCGACGCGGTCGCAGCGGCGGGCGACGGCGGGCAGGTCGTGGCTGAGCCACAGGATCCCGGTACCGGCGTCCGCCGCCAGCCCGAACACCACGTCCAGGACGTCCTCGCGGACCTGGGAGTCCAGGGCGGCGGTCGGTTCGTCGGCGACCAGGAGGCGGGGCCGGGCGGCCATCGCCATCGCGATCGCGACCCGCTGCGCCATGCCGCCCGAGAGCTGGTGCGGGTACGCGCGCGCGACCCGCCGCACGTCGTCCAGCCGCACCTGCTCGAGGAGGCCGGCGACGTCTCCGCTCCCGGCGCGTCCCGCGACGGCCCGACGGATCTGCGCGCCGACGCGCATCGTGGGGTCGAGGTAGGAGATCGGGTCCTGGAAGACGAACCCGAGCCGTTCGCGCCGGACGCGGCGCAGCTCCCTGGGCGCCATGTCCAGCAGCGGCTCCCCGGCGACGGCGACCGTCCCCGACCGGATCCGGGCGGCGCGCGGCAGCAGCCGGCCCACCGCGGAGCCGAGGGTGGACTTGCCCGACCCGCTCTCCCCGACGAGGCCGACGGTCTCGTCGGCGTCCACCGTCAGGTCGGCGCCGTCCAGGGCGCGCACCGCGCCGCCGGCCCCGGGATACTCCACGACCAGCCCTTTCACTTCCAGCAGCGGGCTCATACCAGCGACCTCGTCTCTCTCGGTTCCAGCCGATCCCGCAGCCCGTCCCCGAACACGTTGATCGACAGGATCGCCACCACCAGCACCGCGCCCGGCCCGGACACCAGCCACGGCGCGGCCACCAGGTACCCGGTGCCCTCGGCGATCAGCGAGCCGAGCGACGCCTGCGGCGGCTGCACGCCCAGCCCCAGGAAGCTCAGCCCGCCCTCGACCGTGATGCCCACCGACAGCGCGTAGGTGCCCTGGACGGCGACGGTGCCGGCCACGTTCGGCACGACGTGCCGGACCAGCACGCGCGGCAGCCGGGCCCCGCTGATCACCGCCGAGGTGACGTAGTCGCGCCCGGCCACGCTCGCCGCCGCGCCCCGCACCAGGCGGGTCATCAGCGGGATCGTCACCAGCACGATCGCGGCCAGCGCGGCCGGACGGCCGGGGCCCATGACCGCGGCCACCAGGATCGCCAGGATGATCGCCGGGAACGCGTACAGCACCTCGACGAGCCGCATGACCAGCCCGTTGACGGCGCCGCCGCGGTATCCGGCCAGGACGCCGAAGGCGGTGCTGACCGCGGCGGTCACCGCCACGGCCAGGGACGACAGCAGCAGCGTGGTGCCGATGCCCTCGAGCACGCGCGGCAGCATCGCCCGGCCGAGGTGGTCGGTGCCCATCCAGTACTCGGGACCGGGCGGCCGGAGCCGCGGCCCGATGATCGCGTCCGGATCGCCGCCGACCCCCGCGAGCGGGAGCAGTGCCAGCAGCACCAGGACCAGCAGGCAGGCCAGTGCCGCCCGCGACAGCACGTCGAGGCTCCGGACGGCGCGCGCCGCGGCGCGCATCCCCGCCCGGGAGGCCGCCCGTGCCGCGGCCGGTGGCGGGGCCGGTGTCGCCGTCGTCATCTCAGTTGCCTCCCGCCTCGGCGCCCAGCCGCGGGTCGATCATCCCGACGACCAGGTCGACCAGCATGTTCATGACGATGAACACGGCCGCCGCCAGCAGCACGCCCGCCTGCACGACGGCGTAGTCGCGGCGGGTGATCGCCTGGACGATGAACGACCCGATCCCGGGCAGGTTGAACGTGTACTCGACGATCAGCGCGCCGCCCAGCAGGTACGCGGCGATCGTCGCGGTGAGCGTGACCACCGGTGCGGCGGCGTTGCGCAGGACGTGGCGGCGCACGATCGACACGGGCCGCTCGCCCCGCGCGACGGCGGCGGTCACGTACGGTTCGACCAGCACGTTCAGTACCGCGTCCCGCGTGGTGCGGGCGGTGGCCGACAGCGCGAACACCGACAGCACCAGCGCGGGCAGCACCATGGCCCGCAGGTTGCCCGCGAGGTCCTCGGTGAGCGGGACGTGGCCGCCCGCGCGCAGCCCGAGCGAGTACCGCGAGAACAGGAAGACCGCCAGGGACGCCAGCACGAACTCCGGCACGCTGACCCCGAGGCCGCTCAGCAGCCGGCCGATCGCGCCCCCGCCGCCGGGCCGCGCCCGGACGGCGGTGAGCACGCCGAGCGGCACGCCCGCCAGCAGCGCCACGGCGATCGCGAACAGCGTCAGCTCCGCCGTCACCGGCAGCCGGGCCGTCAGCTCGTCGGTGACCGGCGCGCGGCTGATCATCGAGGTGCCGAAGTCGCCGGACAGGACCGCGCTCAGCCAGTGCCAGTACTGCGCCGCCAGCGGCTGGTCCAGGCCGTACCGTTCGGCGAGCTCGGCCTTCTGGGCGGCGGTGGCGAACGGGCCGAGGACGGTCTCGGCGAACCCGCCGGGCATCATCCGGACCGCGGCGAAGATCAGGACCGACACGCCGAGCAAGGTGGCGGCCGAGATCGCGGCCCGGCCGCCCCACCACAACAGCAGCCGCATCGATCAGCCGGCCGTCTTCGCGCGGAAGTCGGTGATCAGGCGCAGCATGTTGCCGTAGCCCTCCGTCGCGTACAGGCCGGGGCTGACCGCGTCGGACCGGTACCCGAGGGTCGCCGGGCGCGTCACCAGCGGGATCATCTGGGCGTCCGCGTCGACCGCCGCGCAGACCGCCGACAGGGCCTCCGCCCGGCCCGCTCCGGCCGGTGCCTCGCCCGCCGCCTCGATGAGCCCGTTCAGCTCCTCGTTCGGCCGCATGAAGGCGCTGCTGAAGCCGGCCTGCTCGGGGTTCCACCAGCGCATCGCCATCGCCGGGTCGGCGTAGCCGGCGAACCACGACAGCGCCGCGTCGAACTCCGGCTTCTCGGCGTAGACCTTCCCCGCCCAGCTCGCCTCGTCCATCTGCTCGATGTCGACGGCCACCCCGATCCGCTCGAGGTTCTGCTGGATCACCTGCGCCACCGCCGGGGCGGGGCGGGTGGAGTAGACACTCAGGGTGAACGACAGGTCCTGCGCGCCCGCCTCCGCCAGCAGCCCGCGCGCCTTCTCCAGGTCACCGGTCGCCGACGGCAGCGCGGACGGGTCGCAGGCGTCCGGCAGGCCGACCGGGGTGACGGCGGTCGGCTTCCCGAGCCCGCCGGTCGCGACCTGGGCGATCTGCCCGCGGTCCATCGCCAGGTTGAGCGCGGTGCGCACGCGGGGGTCGGCGAGCTTGGAGCCGGGCTTCAGGGTGTTGGTGAACAGGTAGTAGAAGTCCGTCGTGGCCTGGTCGGCGACCTCCACTCCGGACGCGCCCGCGAGGGTGGTGCGGGAGTCGACGTTGCCGAGCACCGCCATCGACGCCCGGCCGTTCTGCAGCGCGGCGACCCGGGCGGCCTCGTCGGCCGCGATCGTCACCTCCACCCCGTCCAGCGCCGGCTTGCCCTGCGCCCAGTAGCCGTCGTTGCGCTCGAAGGTCCACGAGACGTCCTGGCGGTGCGCGGAGACGGTGAACGGTCCGGTGCCGACCATCTCCTTCTCGAGGTCGACCGAGCCGTCCTCGACCTCCTTCACCGGCAGGACGGCCGCCGGGACGTTGGCCAGCGCCGCCAGGAAGGGGGTGTACGGCTCGTCCAGCTCCACGGTGACGGTGCGCTCGCCGGTCTTCGTCACCGACTTCACCGGCCCGAGCTGCCCCGACCACACCGCCCCGGACCCGCGGAGCCGCTCGAGGCTGCCGACGACGTCGTCGGCGGTCATCGCCCGCCCGTTGGAGAAGGAGACGCCGTCGCGCAGGTGGAAGACGTACGTCGTGGGGCTGGGGGTCTCCCAGCGCTCGGCCAGCAGCGGCTGGATCGAGAAGTCCGGCCCCACCGTCACCAGCGTCTCGTACACCAGCGACATCAGCTGCCAGGACGTCGCCACATCGGCCATCTGCGGATCCAGGCCGGTGGCCCCGCCGATGTCGACGTGCGTCTGCAGCTTCAGGACGCCGCCCGCCGGGAGCGCGGTGTCGGCGACGGCCGCGTACCCCGGCTTCCCGCCGGCGTCGCCGGTCGATGCCGTCCCGCCGGCCGTGCAGGCGGTGGTGAGCAGGAGGGCCGCGGCTGAGCAGGCGGCCAGTTTCGCGTGGCGCATGTGCACCAACTCCAAGGGGATTCGTGCCAACGGGGTTCTCAGCAGCAGCACGCCTCGCCACCGCCCGCACAGCAGGCGGCCGTGCTCGGCGGGACGTCCAGCGTGGGGTTGCGGTCGAAGAAGCCGGCCGGCTTCAGCGTGAAACCGCAGGTGTCGACCGGCATGATGGGCCAGTCCTCGATGCGGGGAAAGTGGGTCAGGCCGAAGGTGTGCCACAGGACGATGTCCTGCCCGTCGATGTCGCGCCCCGCCGCCGCGTACGCCGGCAGCCCCGCCCCGCCCGGATGCTGGTTGGGCAGGTCGCCGGCCGGGTAGCGCTCGTCGGGGTGGTGCCGGGTGACCCACAGGTGGTGGCCCGCGAAGCCCGCCCGGCCCGCGATCGGCGAGGCCGGATCCGCCATGAGCGTCGGGCCCGCCTCCGGGTACAGCGCGTACCCGACCGGCTCGCCGAGCCGGTTGGTGACCGCCGGGTTGACGACGTGCCAGACGCGGTTGCGGGCGGGGTCGGCGTCCCGCCGCGCGTCGTCCTCGGTGCGCAGCCGCGTGGCGGCGCGGCCGAACGCGTTGCCGTACGGGTTGCCGTCCCCGATCGGGACGGGCGCGACGTCCACCTCGTCCACGGCGTTCGCCAGGCCGTCCACCATCATGTCCAGCCGCACGCCGAACAGGTGCTGGTGGTAGGGCGCCGCGAGACCCGGCGCGACCTGCGACGCGTACGGCGCGACGCGCTCGTCGTACGCCCCGGTGAACACGATGCCGGTGGCCTTGACCTCCAGCTCGATCGTGCCGTCGAGGTAGAGGTACCAGTAGAAGCCGTAGTCGTAGTTGCCGACGGTGACGAAGAAGGAGATGACCAGGCGCCGCTGCCGGCGGGTCTCACGCGAGCCGTTGGCCGGGTCGGTGTGCTTCCACAGCACGCCGAAGTCCTCTTCGTGCATGCAGATCGCGTTGGGCAGGACCACCGGCCGCCCGTCGTCCCCGGCCACCGTGACGTCGAAGTAGGTGATCTCGCCCAGGCAGTCGCAGCCCAGTTCCAGCGCGTTGGCCAGGCGGCCGAGCTGGTACTCGCCGGTGTCGAAGTAGGTCTGCCAGAACCGGATCGGGCCCGGGTCCGCGTACGGCACGATCATCTCGGCGACGGACGCGCGGTAGACCACCGGACGCGTCCGGCCCTCGTCGTCGAACCCGATCTGGTGCAGGACCAGGCCCTCGCGCATGTCGTAGCCCAGCCGCAGGCTCCACTTCTCCCAGGTGACCACCGGCCCGTCGATCTGGAAGCTCGGCCCCTCGGGCTGGGTGATCTCGATCGGCCGCTGCGTGGTGCGCGGCGGTCCCGCCACCTCGGGGAGGTGGTAGTCGCCCGACTCCTGCGGGACCGGCACCGGCCCGGTGTCGACGATCTCCAGGACCGTCCCGGCGATCAGGTCGACGAACGCGACCAGGCCGTCGATCGGATGCGCCCACGGCAGGCTCTCCGGCGTGGGCTGCCGGTGCGCCAGCACCCGCGCCAGCCGGCGGCCCGGCTCGGCGGGAAGCCCGAAGTGGCCGGCCGACAGCGCCGCCAGGTAGACGGTGTCCTGGTCGGTGATCCCGCGGTCGGCGAGTGCCTTGGCCCAGCCCTCGTCCGCGCGCAGGACGCGGCGCACCAGCTTGTGGTCGTCCTGGAGCAGCGGGACCTGGCCGTCGGTGACCGGGTCGAGCGGCCTGCGCTCGTCCACCCGGCGCTCCCCGAGCGAGACGATCACGTCCTCGGCGGCGCCCGTGGCGGCGTCGATCAGCAGGACCCGCGCCCGCCGGGGGGCCGCGCCGGGGTCGTTCAGCACCAGGTGCTTGGGCGGCTCCTCCAGCCCCACGTACGCGGTCCGGGTGGTCTCGGCGAGCACTCCCCCGGTCTCGAGGATCTCCCGGATCCGGCCGAACTCGTCCGGGCTCAGCGGGTCCAGGGGATGGGGGCGTTCGCCCGTGCCGAGCGTCCGCCCGGTCGAACCGTAGGCCATTCCTCTCCCTTCGAGCATTGCCGGAACGTTCCGGCAATGTCGAGCAAGCTAGACGATGCCGGAACGTTCCGGCAAGGGGTCGCGCAAGGTGTTACCTCGGCTTAACACCCGGACGGCGAGGGCTACGATGGCGCCGTGCCCTCGCCCCGTCACGTCACCCTCATGACCGTCGCCGAGCGCGCGGGCGTCTCCAAGACGACCGCGTCGGACGCGCTGCGGAGCAGCGGCCGGGTGTCGCCCGAGACCCGCGCCCTGGTCCGGGAGGCCGCCGCCGAACTCGGCTACGTGCCCAACGGTTCGGCCCGCCACCTGCGCCGCGGCAGCACCGGGGCGATCGGCCTGCACGTGCCCGAGGTCCTCACCCGCTCGGACTACTACATGCGGTTCGTGTTCGGCGTCGTCGAGGCGACCGCCGCCCACGACCACGACCTGACGCTCATCACCTCCGGCCCGGCCGCCCGCGTGCCCCGCGTCGACGGCCTGATCCTCGGCGACCCGCTCAGCGGCGACCCCATCGTGGAACGGCTGATGGGCGCCGGGCTCCCGACCGTCACCTGCGAGCGCTTCCGCGGCACCGGCCGGGCGGACGGCGTCGTGCTGTCCGACCACGCCGCGATGCTGGGCGACCTGCTCGACCACCTGGGCGAACGGGGCGCCGCCCGGCCCGCCCTCGTCGTCGCGGGCGGCGAGAGCGACTGGGCCGCGAACGTGCGGCGCGGGTACGTGCGGTGGTGCGCCGGACGGCGCCTGGAACCCGCCGTCGCCACGGTGCCCTTCGACGCCCCCCACGACGACGTCCACGACGCCGCCCGCAGGCTCCTGGACACCGACCCCCGCCCCGACGCCCTGGTCTGCGCACCCGCCGGGGCCGCCGCCGAACTCCTGCCCGTCCTGCGCAAGGCGGGCCGCCGGGTCGGCGCCGACCTGCTGCTCGCCTCCTGCGTCGACGGCCCGAGCATGCGCTCCGCCGACCCGCCCGTCACCGCCATCGACCTGCGCCCGCGCGAGGCGGGCGAGGCCTGCGCGCGGCTGCTGTTCGACCTCCTGGCCGGGGAGGCCGGGCCGGGCGCGGAGCGCCTGCACCCGATAGACCTCGTCGTCCGCGCCTCGACCCGCGGCCCCGGCTGACCGGGCGGCGGCGCCGTCCGCCGCGCCAGCCGGCACCCCCGCCGTGACGTCCGCCTCACGATCACGAAAGAATGCCCGCATGGCTACGACTCGCACCGCCAACGCGCACTGGGAAGGGCCGCTCATGGGCGGCCAGGGCACGGTCTCGCTGGACTCCTCCAAGACCGGCACGTTCGACGTCACGTGGCCGTCGCGCGCCGAGGAGCCGGGCGGGAAGACCAGCCCCGAGGAGCTCATCGCCGCGGCGCACTCCACCTGCTACTCGATGGCCCTCTCGCACGGCCTCGCCGGGGCCGGGACACCGCCGGAGAAGGTCGACACCAAGGCGGAGGTCACCTTCCAGCCGGGCGAGGGCATCACCGGGATCCACCTGACGGTCCGGGCCAGCGTGCCCGGCCTGTCGGCCGGCGACTTCGAGAAGGCCGCGCAGGACGCCAAGGCCGGCTGCCCGGTCAGCAAGGCCCTCGCGGGCACGAAGATCACGCTGGACGCGGCCCTGGTGTAGGGGCGCCGCGCCCGCCCTCGGGCCCGCCCGCGGCCTCCTCCGCGAGCGGGCCCGACCCGCGTGCGCGAAAAGCCCCCCTCCAGCCCCGCCCGCGCGGACCCGGCCGCGCGCGGCGGGCCAGGCCGCGTTCCGGACGGCCGGAGCGGGCTCCGCGAGTGCGGGCCGCCCGTCAGGTTCCGGTCGGCGCGGGCTCCACCGGGTTCGGGACGGCGCCGCCGTAGCGGCGGTCGCGGGACGCGTAGAGCTCGCAGGCGTGCCACAGGTGCCGGCGGTCGAAGTCGGGCCACAGGGTGTCGAGGAACACCATCTCCGCGTACGCCGACTGCCACAGCAGGAAGTTGGACGTGCGCTGCTCTCCGGACGAGCGCAGGAACAGGTCCACGTCCGGGATCGACGGCTCGTCGAGGTAGCGGGCGAACACCTTCTCGTCGATCTTGTCGGGGTTGAGGCGGCCGTCCCGGACGTCGCGGGCGATCGCCGCCGCGGCGTCGATGATCTCCGCCCGGCCGCCGTAGTTCACGCAGAACTGGAGGGTGAGGACGTCGTTGTCGCGCGTCATCTCCTCGGCCGTCTCCAGCTCCTTGATGACGCTGCGCCACAGGCGGGGGCGCCGGCCCGCCCACCTGACGCGGACCCCCATCGAGTGGAGCTGGTCCCGGCGGCGGCGGATGACGTCCCGGTTGAACCCCATCAGGAACCGCACCTCGTCCGGGGAGCGCTTCCAGTTCTCGGTGGAGAACGCGTACGCCGACAGGTAGGGAACGCCCAGCTCGATCGCGCCCATGATGACGTCGAAGAGCGAGTCCTCGCCGCGCTTGTGCCCCTCGGTGCGCGGCAGCCCGCGCTCCTTGGCCCAGCGGCCGTTGCCGTCCATCACGATGGCGACGTGCCGCGGCACCAGATCCGCCGGGATCGCGGGCGGCGCGGCCCCGTCCCGGTGCGGCTCCGGCGGCAGAACACCCCTGCTCACACTCTCTCCTTGTCGTCGTCGATCCCGGCCGGGTCGCCGGTGGTCTCCCCGTCGCGCTCGACGTGCCGCAGCGAGCGGATCCCGTGCTCGAGATGCCACTGCAGGTAGGCGGCGACGAGGCCGCTCGTCTCCGCGCGGTGGCGCGGCTCGCTGGCGTCCGCGTACTCCCAGTCGCCGCGCAGCAGCGCCAGCATCAGCCGGAAGGTGGGCGGTGCCGGGGTCGCGGCCCCCGGACGGCGGCAGTTCGCGCAGACGGCGCCGCCCGCGGCGATCGCGAAGCCGCGCAGCCCGCCGCGCGCTCCGCACCGGCAGCACTCGTCCAGCGCGGGCGCCCACCCGGCGACCGACAGCGAGCGCAGCAGGTAGGCGTCCAGGACCAGGCGCGCGTCGTGGCTGCGGTCGGCGAGGGTGCGCAGCCCGCCGACCAGCAGGAGGAACTGTCGCAGCGCGGGCTCCCCTTCCTCGGCGGTGAGCTTCTCGGCGGTCTCCAGCATCGCGGTCCCGGCCGTGTAGCGGGAGTAGTCGGCGACCAGCCGCTCCCCGTAGGGGCGCAGGGTCTCGGCCTGCGTGATCAGGTCGAGCGACCGCCGCTCGTACAGCTGGAGGTCCACGTGGGTGAACGGCTCCAGCCGGGCGCCGAACCGCGACTTGGTCTTGCGGACGCCCTTCGCCGCGGCGCGGAGCCGGCCGGAGCGCCGGGTCAGCACCGTCACGATGCGGTCGGCCTCGCCCAGCTTCTGGGTGCGCAGGACGATGCCTTCGTCGCGGTAGAGGGTCACTCGTTCATTCTGGCGTACCCGTCCGGGTGCTCCGATGCCCGGCAGGACATCTCCCCAGGATCTCCACAAGCCCGGCCGAACAGTACCCCTCCGCATGGACACAATCACGTATCGTGACCGGAATCGGCCGCGGTCACGCGGTGAAACCCGTGGCCAGACGGCCGGTGACCTGTCAGCGTTGCGGCATGAGATGCCACATCGTGCCGCCGCACATGCTGGAACGCCTCGCCCGCGACGCCGGCGACCCGGTCGTGAGCGCCCGGGCCCGCCGTACCATGGCGCTCACCTCCGCCCAGTACGTCCGGCGGCTGGTGCCCGCGCCCGCCCGCGCCCCGGAGGAGGACTTCGTCCCGAAGCGGACGATCCACGACGCCGAGGGCCGGGAGACGCTGCCCGGCCGCGCCGTCCGGAAGGAGGGCGACCCGGCGACCGGGGACGCGGTCGTGGACCGCTCCTACGACTGGCTCGGCGCCACCTTCGACTTCTTCGAGGAGGTCCACCGGCGCGACTCCATCGACGGCGCCGGGCTGCCGCTGGTCTCGACCGTCCACTACGGGGACGGGTACGCCAACGCCTTCTGGGACGGCGAGCAGATGGTGTACGGCGACGGCGACGGCGTGGTCTTCACCGATTTCACCGGCCCGCTCGACGTCACCGGCCACGAACTCGTCCACGGCATCACCCAGCACACCGCGAACCTGGAGTACTACGGCCAGGCGGGCGCGCTGAACGAGTCGGTGTCGGACGTGTTCGGGTCGCTGGTCAAGCAGTGGCATCTCGGGCAGACCGCCGACCGGGCCGACTGGCTGATCGGCGTGGGCCTGCTCGCCGAGGGCGTCCGGGGCGTCGCGCTGCGCTCGATGAAGGAGCCCGGCACCGCCTACGACGACCCGCGGCTCGGCAAGGACCCGCAGCCCGGGCACATGGACGACTACGTCGAGACGTACCGCGACAACGGGGGCGTCCACATCAACTCCGGGATCCCCAACCGCGCGTTCCACCTGGCGGCCACCGCGATCGGCGGCAACGCCTGGGAAAAGGCGGGCCTCGTCTGGTATGACGTCCTCACCGGCGGCACGCTGGCGGTGGACGTCGACTTCGCCGGTTTCGCCGCCGCGACCGTCCGCGCCGCGGCGACCCGCTTCGGCGCGGACGCGGCGGAGACGGAGGCGGTGCGCCGGGGCTGGACGGGCGTGGGGGTGCCCGTCGCGGCGGCGTCGGAGGCGTTGAGGTGAACGGTGAAGGTGACAGTCGTCCGCAGCGGAGGGTTCGCCGGAATCGAGCGGCGCGCCGAGTCCGACAGTGCGAGTGACCCGGTCCTGGCCGGGCTCGTCCGGCGCGTCGACCTCGGTGCGGTGCCGCCCCCGGGGCGGCACCCCGACCAGTTCCTGTACGAGATCGAGATCGACGGCCGGCGGACCACCGTGGGCGAGGCGCAGCTGAGCGGGCCGCTGCGCGAACTCGTCCACCACGTCCTCGGCCGGGCGCACTGACCCCGGCGCGCCCGATCCGGACGGTGGCGGCGGGGACCGCGCGGCGACCGCGGTCCCCGCGCCCGGTCACGCGTTCCCGCCGCCCGTGAACGCGGTCGCGGTGCTCTCGAGCAGCCAGACGGCCGTGTCGGGCGGCAGTTCACCGTCCGGCGGTTCGCCGCTGGACAGCAGCACTTCCCCGTCCGGCAGCGGGAACGGTCCCTCGCCGAGGTTGACGACGCAGGTCAGCCCGGTCTCGCGGGTGAACGCCAGGACGTCCTCCGGGGCGGGCCGCCAGCGGAGCGTGCCGTCGCCCAGGTGGTCGCGGCGCAGGGCGAGGGCCGTCCGGTAGAGGGCCAGCATCGAGCCGGGGTCGGCGTCCTGCGCCTCGACGGTGAGCGCCTTCCACTCGGCGGGCTGCGGGAGCCACGGGTCGCCGCCGAAGCCGAACGGCGGTTCGTCCCCGGACCACGGGAGGGGCACGCGGCAGCCGTCCCGGCCCGGGTCGGTCCGGCCCGAGCGGTGCCAGATGGGGTCCTGGCGCAGGTCGTCCGGCAGGTCCTCGACCTCGGGCAGGCCGAGCTCCTCCCCCTGGTAGATGTAGGCGGAACCCGGCAGCGCCAGCGCCAGCAGCGCCGCCGCCCGCGCGCGCCGGACGCCGAGGGCGCGGTCGGTGTGGGCACCGAGCCGGCGGTCCTGCAGGTCGAACGAGGTGTCGGCGCGGCCGTACCGGGTGACCGGCCGGACGACGTCGTGGTTCGCGAGCACCCAGGTCGGCGGGGCCCCGATCGGGCCGTGCGTGGCGAGCGTCGTCTCGATCACCTTGCGGAGGGCGTGCGGCTCCCACGCGCAGTTCAGGAAGTCGAAGTTGAACGCGGTGTGCATCTCGTCCGGGCGCAGGTAGCGCGCGAAGCGCTCCTGGTCGGGCAGCCACACCTCGCCGACCAGCATCCGCCCCGGATACCCGTCGGTGATCTTCCGCCAGCCCCGGTAGATCTCGTGGACGCCGTCGCGGTCGGTGTAGGGGTCGAGGCCGTCCGGTTCGGCGTCGGGGTCCTTGACCAGCAGCGCCGCCGAGTCGATGCGGACGCCGTCCACGCCGCGGTCGTACCAGAACCGGAGCACGTCGTGGAAGTCGCGGACGACGTCTCGGCTGTTCCAGTTGAAGTCGGGCTGCTCGGGCGCGAACAGGTGCAGGTACCACTCGCCGTCCGGGACGCGCGTCCACGCGGGCCCGCCGAAGATCGACCGCCAGTCGTTCGGGGGCTCGGCGCCCCGGTCGCCCCGGCCGGGACGGAACCAGAACCGGGCGCGCTCGCGCGAGCCGGGACCGGCGGCGAGGGCCTCACGGAACCAGGCCGTCCGGTCGGACGCGTGGTTCGGCACCACGTCCAGGATGATCCGCAGGCCGGCCGCGTGCGCCTCGGCGACGAACGCCTCCGCGTCGGCGAGGGTGCCGAACTCCGGGGCGACGTCCCGGTAGTCGGCCACGTCGTAGCCGCCGTCGGCCATCGGGGACGGGTACCACGGGTTCAGCCACAGGGCGTCGACGCCGAGGCCGGCGAGGTAGGGCAGCCGTGCGCGCAGCCCGGCGAGGTCGCCGACGCCGTCGCCGTTCCCGTCGGCGAAGCTGCGCGGGTACACCTGGTAGATCACCGCGTCGCGCCACCATGCTTCGGGCATGCGAGAACTCCTTGAGGTCGTGAGAAGGGAACGGGCAGGGAGCGGAGGAGCCGGGTCAGCCCTTCAGGCCGCCCGCCGTGAGTCCGGCCATGATCTGGCGCTGGAAGATGAAGAAGACGACGATCGTGGGCAGGCTGGCGATGACGAGCGAGCCGATCAGCACGTTCTGCGGCACCTGCACCGCCAGCGACGAGATCGCCACACTGATCGTCTTCTTCTCGCCGTCGGGCAGGACGAGCAGCGGCCAGACGAAGTCGCGCCAGACGTTGACGATCGTGAAGATCGACACCACGCCGATGATCGGCCGGGACACCGGCAGCACGATCGACCACAGGATGCGGGCGGGCGCCGCGCCGTCCACCTCGGCGGCGTCGATCAGCTCGGTGGGGATCGAGTCGAAGAAGCGTTTGAGCAGGAAGATGTTGAACGCGTTGGCGGCGGCCGGGAGCCAGATGGCCCACGGGGTGTTGAGCAGGTTGGCGCCGAGGAGCGGCAGGTCCTTCACGGTGAGGTAGGCGGGCAGCAGGATCACCATCGGCGGGATCATCAGGGTCGCCAGCATCATCCCGAGGACCGCGCGGCCGAACAGCGGCCGCAGCCTCGACAGCGCGTACGCGGCGGACACGTCCACGGCGAGGGTGAACAGCCACGCCCCGAACGCGTACACGAACGTGTTCCGCATGTAGAGGCCCAGGTCGAGCTGGCGCCACGCCTCCCGGTAGGCGCCGAGGTCGACGTCCCCCGGCCAGAGGCTCGGCGGCACCTCGGCGAGCTGCTCGGGCGACTTCATCGCGCCCGTAACCATCCAGTACAGCGGGAAGACGAACACGAACGTGAACGTCACGACGACGGTCGTCAGGACCGTCCAGTAGACGGCCTTGCCGCGCCGGGTGCCGAGCGTGTGCGGCGAGACGAGCGTGCGGGTCTGCGTCATGGGTGCCTACCTCGGGTCGTCACGCGAAACGCGCAGGTAGACGGCGGAGAACAGCATCAGCACGACCATGAGCATCAGCCCGAGCGCGCCGCCGCCGCCGAAGTTCGTGAAGTTGAACGCGTACTGGTACATCAGGTAGACGACGGTGACGGTCGCGTTCTCCGGGCCGCCGCCGGTCAGCAGGTACGGCTCGATGAAGACCTGCATCGTCGCGATGACCTGCAGGAGCAGCATCACGAGCAGGATGAGCCTGGTCTGCGGGATCGTGATGTGCCGGATGCGCCGGAAGAGTCCCGCGCCGTCCAGTTCGGCGGCCTCGTACAGCTCGCCGGGGATCGTCTGGAGCGCGGCGAGGTAGATGAGGGTGCCGCTGCCGAGGTTCATCCAGGTCGACACCAGCACCAGCGACAGCAGCGCGGTGCCGGTCGAGTCGAGCCACTGCAGCCCCGGCAGGCCCGCCAGGCCCAGGACCTGGTTGAACAGGCCCGATCCCGGGTCGTAGAACCATTTGAACAGCAGCACCACGACCGCGGGCGGCAGCATCACCGGCAGGTACACGACGAACCGCAGGTAACCGCGCGCGTGCCGCAGCTCGTTCAGCACGATCGCGATCGTGAACGGGACGGCGTAGCCGATCACCAGCGCGAGCACCGTGAAGATCGCGGTGTTCTTCCAGGCGTCCCAGAACACCGGGTCCGCGAGGACGGTGCGGAAGTTCTCCAGGCCCACCCAGCGCGTGTCGCCGACGAAGTTCGTCTGCTGGAAGCTGAGCAGGATCTCCCGCACGATCGGATACCAGGAGAAGAACGCGAAGCAGATCAGCGCCCCGCACAGGAATCCGTAGGCGGTCAGGTTGCGCCGCACGGCCCGCCGCCCCCGGGTCGCCTTGCGGTGCCGGCGGGGCGGCGCGGCCGGGCGCGCCGGTGTCCGCAGTGTGAGCATGAGGTCCCCTCGGGGGCGCCGGCGTCGGGCCGGCGCCCCGGTTCGGGTGTCGGTTCGGAGATGTCCGGGGCCCAGGGCTCCGGGGATCCGGGGATCCGGGGATCCGGGGATCCGGGCGTCAGTTCACCGACCGCGCGAGGACGGCGTCGCCCTTCTCGCGCGCGTCCGCGAGCAGCGCGTCGATGTTCGCGTCACGCCTGGTCAGCACGGCCGACACGACCGAGTCGAGGATCGCGTACAGCTTCTGCGCGTGCGGCGGCTCCAGCTTCGCCGGGACGGACGCGTAGGCGTCCTCGTACGGCCTGAAGTTCGCGACCGGCAGGTTCGCCGACGCGGCCCGCAGCTCCCGATCCTTCCGCCCCACGGCGTTGTCCCCGAACAGCTTCGGCTGCGGCAGCCCCACCGGACGCCCGTTCCCGGCGGCCCGCGCGTAGTTCAGCTGCCCCTGGCCGGGGGTGATCGCGTAGAACTCGAGCCACATGAGCCCGGCCTTGATCTGCTCGGGCGAGGCGTCGGGGCTGAACATGTAGCCGTCCCCGCCCAGCAGCGTGCCCTTCGCCCCGGGGATCGGCGCCATCCCGTAGTTCCCGTAGTCGCCGTTGAACTGGTCGACCAGTGCGGTCGCGTTGTCGGGCGCGCCGAGGAACATGCCGAGCTCTCCGGCGGCCATCATCCGCTGCACGTCGGCCGCCACGAGGAGCTGCTTGCCGCCCATCGAGTCGTCCGTCCAGCGCATGTCCTTGAGCGTCTGCAGGACGGCCCTGCCCTGCGGGCCGTCGAAGGCGGTCTTCTTCCCGTCCGGCGTCACCATGGCGCCGCCCTGGCTGTAGAGGGACGTGGTGAAGTGCCAGCCGCCCTGGTTCTGCGAGCTGAGCTCGGCGAAGCCGACGACGCCGTCGCCGAGGTCGCTGATCCTCTTCGCGGCGGCCCGCACCTCGGGCCACGTCCGCGGCGGCGCGTCCGGGTCCAGGCCGGCCTTCTCGAACAGTTCGCGGTTGTAGAACAGGCCCATCGTGTAGTTCTGCCGCGGCAGCCCGTACACCTCGCCGTCCTTCTCGAACACCTTCCGCACCGCGGGGTCGAGGCTCCCGTGGTTCTCGACCTGCCCGAGGTAGGGGGTGATGTCGGCGGCCTGGCCCTTGGCGACGATGCTGTTGACGTCGGTGAAGTAGACGTAGAAGAGGTCCTCCATCTGCCCGCCGGCCAGCTTCGCCTGGAAGGTGTTCGGGTCGATGCAGGGGAAGGCGTCCTTGCCGACGACCTTGATGTTGGGGTGGAGCTTCTGGAACGCGGCGACGTCCTCGTTCCACTCCTTGCGCTGCGCCTCCTGGCTCTTGGCCGGCATGCAGCCGACAGTGATCGTCACCTCGGTGTCGGCGCCGAGCGGCGAGGTGTCCGCGCCGCCGCCCCCGTCCCCGCCGCAGCCGGCGAGAACGGACGTGGCGAGCAGGGTGGCGAGAATCCGGGATCTCATGGGGTTCCCTCCTGGGCCGTGGGGGTCGGCCAATTGCGAGGAACATACAGAGACCTACATCACAATGCAATACATGAATGAACATACGCAAAAAGTCGACAGCAATGCTCTGACCTGGCGTAATCGATCGCAAGCAGACGCAAGCCGACGGGGCGGCGACGAAAGGGCGACGAGCGGACGGGCGTCAGGCCGGCACGCGGCTCGGCGCGCTGGGCGCGCTGGGCGCGCTGGGCGCGGTCGAGGCGCGGACCACCAGTTCGGGCTCGTAGAGGAGTTCCTCGGCGGTGACGGAGCCGCCCTCGACCTGGTTCACCAGCAGCGTCACGGCCGCGCGGCCGATCGACTCGATGGGCTGGCGGACGGTCGTCAGCGGCGGGTCGACGCAGTTCATGAACGCGGAGTCGTCGTAGCCGACGACCGACACGTCGCCGGGGACGGACATGCCGAGGCGGCGGACGGCGCGGATGACGCCGAGCGCGAGCGGGTCGCTGGCGCAGATCACGCCGGTGACGCCGTCGCGGATGAGGCGCCCGGTCACCGCCTGGCCGCCCTCGAGGGAGAACATCGCGCGGCGGATGCGGGAGCCGGGCAGGTCGACGCCGGCGCGCTCGGCGGCGGCGCGGACGGCGGCGAGCTTGCGGCGGCACGGGACGTGGTCCTCGGGTCCGAGGACCACGCCGATGCGCTCGTGGCCGAGGGACAGCAGGTGCCCGAACGCCTGCTCGGCGGCGACGGCGTCGTCGGTGGACACCTGCGGGAAGTCGAGCCGGTCGGCGGCGGCGTTGACCAGCACGACCGGCAGCCGCACGTCCAGGAGCCGGTGGTAGTGGTCGTGGACGGCGTCGGCCTCGGCGTACAGCCCGCCCGCGAAGATCACGCCGGACGCCTGCTGCTGCAGCAGCATCTCGACGTAGTCGGCCTCCGACAGTCCGCCGGGGGTGAGGGTGCACAGGACGGGCGTGAACCCGCGCTGGGCGAGCGCGCCGCCGACCACCTCGGCCAGCGCCGGGAAGATCGGGTTGCCGAGTTCGGGCAGGACCAGCCCGACCAGGCGGGCGCGCTCGCCGCGCAACTGCGTGGGGCGCTCGTAGCCGAGGACGTCGAGGGCGGTCAGCACCGCCGCGCGGGTCGCCGCCGAGACGCCGGGCTTGTCGTTCAGGACCCGGCTGACCGTGGCCTCGCTGACCCCGACCTTCTTGGCGACCTCCGCCAGTCGACGTGCCATGCACGCAACTATAGAGCGCCTTCGCGCAAACCGCTTACTTCGTTTGCGCGCGGGCGACGCGGTTGACGGCCGACAGCATCGCCTTGAGCGAGGCCGTGACGATGTTGCCGTCGATCCCGACGCCCCACACCGTGGCGCCGTCCACGTCGCACTCGACGTACGCCGCGGCGCGGGCGTCGCCGCCGGCGCTCATCGCGTGCTCGGCGTAGTCCAGGACGCGGACGTCGATCCCGACCGTGGCCAGTGCGTCCTCGAACGCCGACACCGGCCCGTTGCCGAGGCCCTCGATCTCGCGGATCTCGCCGTCCACCCGGACGTCGCAGCTGAGCGCGTCCTTCTCGTCGACGCGGGACGTCGTCCGGTGGGCCAGCAGGCCGACGCGGGGCCCGTTGGACAGGAACTCGCCCTCGAAGATCTCCCACATGCGGGCGGCGTCGACCTCGCCGCCCTCGCTGTCGGTGTGCTCCTGCACCACCCGGGAGAACTCGATCTGCAGCCGCCGCGGCAGCTCCAGCGAATGCTCGGTCTTCATGATGTAGGCGACGCCGCCCTTGCCGGACTGGCTGTTGACCCGGATGACGGCCTCGTAGGTGCGGCCGACGTCGTGCGGGTCGATCGGCAGGTACGGGACCTCCCACCGGTACTCCTCGACGGGCGTCCCGGCGGCCGCGGCGTCGATGCGCAGGTGGTCGAACCCCTTGTTGATGGCGTCCTGGTGGGATCCGGAGAACGCGGTGTAGACCAGGTCGCCGCCGTAGGGGTGCCGCTCGTGGACGGGCAGCTGGTTGCAGTACTCGACGGTGCGGCGGATCTCGTCGATGTCGGAGAAGTCGATCTGCGGGTCGACGCCCTGGGTGAACATGTTCAGCCCCAGGGTGACCAGGCACACGTTGCCGGTGCGCTCGCCGTTGCCGAACAGGCAGCCCTCGATGCGGTCGGCGCCCGCCTGGTAGCCCAGCTCGGCGGCCGCCACCGCGGTCCCGCGGTCGTTGTGCGGGTGCAGCGACAGGATGACCGAGTCGCGGTAGGCCAGGTGCCGGTTCATCCACTCGATCTGGTCGGCGTACACGTTCGGGGTGGCCATCTCGACGGTCGCCGGCAGGTTCACGATGACCTTCTTGTCCGGCGTCGGCTTCCACACGTCGTTGACGGCGTTGCAGATCTCGACGGCGTACTCCAGCTCGGTGCCGGTGAACGACTCCGGCGAGTACTGGAAGAAGATCTCGGTGTCGCCCATGTCTTCGGCGAGCTTGGCGCACAGCTTCGCGCCCTCGACGGCGATCGCGGTGATGCCGTCGCGGTCCTGCCCGAACACCACGCGGCGCTGCAGCGTGCTCGTCGAGTTGTACAGGTGGACGATCGCCTGCTTCGCGCCGCGCACCGACTCGAACGTCCGCTCGATCAGTTCCGGCCGGGCCTGCGTCAGCACCTGGATCACGACGTCGTCGGGGATGCGGCCCTCGTCGATGATCTGCCGGACGAAGTCGTAGTCGGTCTGGCTCGCCGCGGGGAACCCGACCTCGATCTCCTTGTAGCCCATCCGGACGAGCAGTTCGAACATCCGCAGCTTCCGGTCGGCGTCCATCGGGTCGATCAGCGCCTGGTTGCCGTCCCGCAGGTCGACGGCGCACCAGCGCGGGGCCTGCGTGATGGCGGCGTCCGGCCAGGTACGGTCCGTCAGCTTGACCGGGGTGAAGGGGCGGTATCGCTCGAAGGGCATACCGGAGGGCTGCTGTGCCGGGTACATGCGGTGGGATCTCCCTGCTCGAACCTTGCGGCCGACGTCCACGTCAGAGTCCCGCAGCGAGGGAGCCGACCTTGGTTACAGGCCCCCGCTGCGGCCGCTAAGGAGGAGCAGCGCACCAGACACGCTCATCAAAGTAACAGATGACATCCGTGCTCCGGAAACCATCGTCCGCATATTGAGATGACTGAAGCATGTCGAGATGACTGAAGCATGTCGAGATGACTGAAGCATGTCGAGATGACTGAAGCATGTCGAGATGACTGAAGCATGTCGAGATGACTGAAACACAACTAGATGACCGAAGTATGACGAGACGATCGGGGCCTCTTCCGTCACGGGAACGTCATCGGACGTCCGGGACATTCCCGCCCGTCCACGACCCGGCGGTTCCTCCCCTTACGCTGGGTCCATGACCGGTGACCTGGGATCCGACGCGGGCCGCGCGCGGTCGCGCCCGCAGTTCCTGCCGCCCGACGACGGTCTGCCGCCGCCGCTGCCCGAGGACGCCGCGCCCCCGCCGCCGCCTCCCGAGCCGGAACCGCGGCGGGGCGGCATCGGCTGGAGCATCGCGCTGATCGCGTCCGCGGCGGCGCTGCTGGTGTCGGCGTTCCTGCCGTGGGCGCGCGCCTCGGTCGTCGTCGACCTGTTCGGCAGCGCGATCACCCGGGAGGTCGCCACCGCGGCCGGCATCGACGCCGACGACGTCGTGCTGGCGGTCCCGGTGTTCGCGGTCGTCGCGATCGTGATGGCGTCCTGGGACCTGCTCGCCCGCGACACGCGGATCACCGCGCTCGCGGCCGTCCCCGGCGTCCTGTCGCTGCTGGCGTGCCTGCTGTTCCTGCTCCGCCTCGACGACGCGGCCGACGACCTGCCCACCGGCGGGCTCGACGTCGGCTACGAGATCAGCGTGCAGTACGGGTGGTACGTGGCGGTCGGCGCGTCGCTGCTGGTCACCGGGTTCAGCCTGGCGCGCCCCATCAGCGCGCGGCTGGGCGCCGGACGCGCGCGGCAGGCCGCCTACCCGCAGGACGGGTACGCGGCCGACCAGTACGCCCACGACCCGTACGCGCAGCATCCGTACTACGGCCAGTACGCGGGCGACCCGAACGCGGTCTGGCCGCAGCAGAACGGCTGGGAGGCGCAGCCCGGCGAGCCCGCGCCCCACGACCCGTCCGAACCCCGCGCCGACTCCCGGGACGAGCGCCGCGACGATCAGTCGTAGAAGCCGAGCCGCCGCAGCTGCTTGGGGTCGCGCTGCCAGTCCTTGAGGACGCTGACCCGCAGGTCGAGGTAGATCCTCGTGCCGAGCAGCGCCTCGATCTGTCGCCGCGCCGCCGCGCCCACCTCGCGCAGCCGGGCGCCGCGGTGCCCGATGATGATGCCCTTCTGGCTGGGGCGTTCGACGAACAGGTGCGCGTAGACGTCGACGAGGTCGTCCCGTCCCTCGCGCGGCGCCATCTCGTCCACCACGACGGCGATGGAGTGCGGCAGCTCGTCCCGGACGCCCTCGAGCGCGGCCTCCCGGATCAGCTCGCCGACCATCAGCTGCTCGGGTTCGTCGGTGAGATCGCCCTCCGGATACAGCGGCATGCCCTCCGGCAGCCGCGAGACCAGCAGCTCGCCGACCAGATCGACCTGGAAGCCGTCCTGGGCCGAGCAGGGCACGATGTCGGCGAACTCTCCGAGCCGCCCCACCGCGAGGAGCTGCTCGGCCACCTGCTCGGGCGCGGCGAGGTCGGTCTTGGTGACGATCGCCACGACCGGCGTCTTCTTCACGCCCGCCAGTTCGCGGGCGATGTACTTGTCCCCCGGGCCGACGGGCTGGTCCGCGGGCACGCAGAACCCGATGACGTCGACCTCCGTGAGCGTGGACCGGACGAGGCTGTCGAGCCGCTCGCCCAGCAGCGTCCGCGGCTTGTGCAGGCCCGGCGTGTCGACCACGACGAGCTGCCCGTCCGGCCGGTGCACGATCCCGCGGATCGCCCGCCGGGTCGTCTGCGGCCGGCTGCTGGTGATCGCCACCTTGGTCCCGACGAGCGCGTTCATCAGCGTCGACTTGCCCACGTTCGGCCGTCCGATGAAGCAGGCGAAGCCCGCCCGGAATCCTTCGGGCGGCGGAGCGGTCGTCAGATCTCCCGTCGATGTCACCCCTAGATTGTCCCTCACCCGCACCCCGCCTCCGCCCGCCCGCCGACCCCCACTCCGCTAGCGCTCCGCTCCGGTCGTCGGTCAGACCCACCACAGTGAGAGGCGACCCCCCACACCCCCCGGCAAAAGCAGCCGCCCGCCCGCCGACCTCCACTCCGCTAGCGCTCCGCTCCGGTCGTCGGTCAGGCGGCGGGGCTTCCGAGCCCCGCCAGGGCCTCGCGGGCGAGCCGGGACCACAGCGGCGCGCCGAGGGTGTCGGCCGCGCGGGCGGCGCGGCGGTAGTGCGCGGCGGCGACCCCCTCGGGACGCCCGAGGTGGACGGCGAGGTCGCCGAGGACGTGCGCGACCGGGCCGATCGTGGCGAACGTGGTGCAGCCGCCGGTGAAGTGCCCCTCGTACGGCAGCAGCGCCGCGTACGCCTCCTCGGCGACGTCGCGCTGGTCCAGCGCGATCGCGCGGTGCGCGCGGACCGCCACGGCGAGGTCGTGGAAGTAGTCGGGACGGATGGGGCCGGCGGCGGCGACGGCCGCGCGGGCCTCCGCGGCGCGGCCGGCGCCGGCCAGCGCGAGCGCGTGGATGTCGGCGGTCACCGCGACGTGCGGCCACCGCCGCGCCAGCCAGGCGGCCTGCTCCAGCATCTCGCCCGGCCGTCCTTGGACGAGACTGAGGCAGAACGCCCCCAAACCGACGATGCCGTCCTCGCTGCTCCAGATCCCGGTGCGGCCGATGTCCTCGCTGACCTCGGCGTAGACGCGTTCGGCCGCGTCGAAGCGGGCGGCGAGAACGTGCACCAGCCCGGAGTACCAGCTCGCGATGAGCCCGAGCAGCGGCAGCCCGTACTGGTCGGCGAGGCGCCGCCCCGCGGCCAGGTGCGTCTCCGCGGCGGCCAGGTCCAGCGCGGCCACGGACGTCTGCTGGAGCTGGAGGTGCGCGAGGACGCGGTACGCGCCGAGGTCGTGCTCCTCGGCGAGGTCGAGCAGTTCGCAGGCGAGCCGCCGCCGCAGCGCGAGGTCGCCGGCGCTCCGGTAGCCGTTGATGTAGCGGCCGTTGAGCGCGACGGCCAGCAGGGCGGGGCGGCCGAGGGCGCGGGCCAGCGCGACCGCCTCGTCGGCCGCGGTGACCCCCCGGTCGTCGAAGTCGCCCTCCAGCTCGATCGCCAGGCTGGTCAGCAACCGGACGCGCAGTTCGTCCGCGCCGTCCGGGAGCCGGTGCAGCGCGTCCTCGGCGGCGTCGATGACGTCCCGGTCGCAGGTGCCGTACTCGCGGCTGGTCCACAGCGTCGGGACGTCGAAGGCGGTGATGACGCGGGCCAGCAGCCGGACGTCGCCGAGGTCGCGGGCGGCGGCGATGGCGCGCAGCCGCCGGTCCCGGGCCTGCATGACGTCGCCGGACAGCCCGCAGGCGCGGATCGCGGCGACCTCGGTCTCCAGCCGGTCGCGGGCGGCGCCGGGGCCCTGCGCGCGGAGCGTCTCGGCGGCGCGGACCCACAGGTCGGCGGCGAGACCGTGCGCGAACCGGGCCTCGGCCGCCTCGGCGGCGAGGGTCGCGTACCGGACGGCCTTGCCCGGTTCGGCGCCCGACTCCAGGTAGTGGTGCGCGATCGCGGCGACCTCGGCGGGGCGGTGCCGTTCCAGCGCGGCGGCGACCCGGCCGTGCAGGCGGGTGCGGCGCGCCCGGGACGGCCCGTCGTAGAGGGTGTCGCGGACGAGCGCGTGCACGAAGCGGATCCGGCCGGGCGCGGGCTCGGTGACGAGCCCGGCGGCGAGGGCCGCCTCGACGGCGTCGACGACGGTCTCCTCGTCGCGCGCGAGGTCGGTGAGGACGGCGAGGTCGGCGTCCCGGCCGACGACGGCGGCGTCGCGCAGGACGTCCCGGGCGGGTTCGGGGAGGCGCGCGATGCGGCGGCGCAGGACGTCGCCGACCCCGGCGGGCACGCGGCGGACGGCGGCGGGGGTGCCCTCGGCGTCCAGCAGCCGGGCCGTCTCCCGGACGAAGAAGGGGTTGCCGCCGGTGCGTTCGGCGATGTCGGACGCCTCGGCGGCGGCGACGCCGGTCGTGCAGGTGGCGCGGAGGAGTTCGGCGACCTCGGCGGGGCCGAGGCCGCCGAGGTCGATGCGCAGCGGCTCACGGCGGGCGAGGGCGGCGAGCGCCGCGGCGAGCCGGTCGGGCGCCTCGGTGCGGCGGAACGTGGCGGCGAGCAGGACGCGCCGGTCGCGGAGCCGTTCGGCGAGCCGGACCAGCAGCGCGAGGGTCTCGTCGTCGGCCCAGTGCAGGTCCTCCAGGACGAGCAGCAGCGGGGCCCGGTCGGCGATCCCGGCGAGGTAGTCGCCGACGGCGAGGTGGAGCCGGAACCGTCCGGTGGTGACGTCGCCGTCGCCGCCCCCGGCCGCCGCGTCGCGCAGGAGCGGGCCGAGGCGCGCGGCGACGCCGGCGGCGGGCGGCGCGGCGGCGGCGAGGTCGCGCAGCAGTTCCGCCCACGGCCAGGCGGCGGGCGCGCCGCCGGTCTCCTGCGCGCGGCCCCACGCGCACGTCCAGCCCCGTTCGCCGAGCCGGCGCGCGAACCGCTCGGCAAGCGCGGTCTTGCCCATGCCCGCGTCGCCGCCGAGGAGGACCACGCCGCCCCGTTCCGCCGCGCCGTCCAGCAGGGCCAGCTCGTTCTCCCGCCCGACGAACGCGCCCCCCGGCTCCGCGGCCTCCGGCGGGTCCGCGACGCGGAGCCGCACGGGTGCGGGCGGGGCGTCGCCGGGCGGGGCGCCCAGGTCCGGGGTCTGGGCGAGGATGCCGGCCTCCAGGCGGCGCAGCGCGGGCCCGGGGTCGACGCCGAGCTGCTCGGCGAGCGCGGCGCGGGCCCGGCGGAGCGCCGCGAGCGCGTCCCCCTGGCGTCCCGCCCGGTACAGCGCGAGCGCGAGCAGCCGCCACGCCTCCTCCCGCAGCGGCTCGGCGGCGGCGTGCTCCTCCAGGTCGGGAACGGCCTCGGCGGCTCCCCCCAGCGCCAGCAGCGCCTCGGCGCGGCGCTCGACGGCGAGCCGGCGGCGCTCGTCCAGCCGGACGGCCTCGGCGGCGGCCCACGGCAGGCCGGCGAACTCGGCGTAGGCGGGGCCGCCCCAGCGGGCGAGGGCGTCCTCGGCGCGGCGGCGCGCCGCCGCCGGGTCGCCGGCCGCCAGCAGCGTGCCCGCCTCGCCGACCAGCGCGTCGAACCGCCAGGCGTCCACGTGCCCGTCCGGCAGCCGCAGCGCGTAGCCGGGCGGGGCGGTGACCAGGACGCGCGCGGGCGTGCGGGGCGGGCGGCGCGGCTCCAGGGCCCGCCGCAGGTGCGACACGAACGACTGCAGGCCGGCGCCCGCGCGGGGCGGGGCCGTCCCGGCCCACAGGTCCTCGACGAGGGCGTCCGCCGGGACCATCCGGCCGTGCGCGGCGGCGAGCCGGGCCAGCACCGAACGGCGGCGGGGGCCGCCGAGGTCGGCCGGGGCCCCGTCCACCACCGCGCCGAAGGCGCCCAGCACGCTGACGACGGGCGCGTCAAGAACGGTCGACATGTCCCGATCAGCGTAACCGGGGCATGCCGACCGCCGTGATCGGCTCCTAGGTGCGGCTGGGCTCCGGGGTCCGGGGCTCGGCGCCCGCCGCCGGGGGCACCGCGGCGCCGTGCAGGTCGACGCTGGGCAGGACCTTGGCGAGCCATCCGGGCAGCCACCAGTTCCCGCGCCCGAGCAGCGCCATCGCGGCCGGGACCAGGACGAGCCGGACGACCGTCGCGTCCAGCGCGACGGCGACCGCGAGGCCCACGCCCATCTGCTTGATCACCAGGCTCGGGTCGGCCGCGAACCCGAGGAACACCGCCACCATGATCAGCGCCGCGCTGGTGATCACCCGGCCGGTCACCGCGAGGCCGCCCGAGACCGCACCGCGCGCGTCCCCGGTCCGCAGCCACTCCTCCCGGACGCGCGACAGCAGGAACACCTCGTAGTCCATCGACACGCCGAACAGCACCGCGAACATCAGCAGCAGGATGAAGCTGGACACCGGGACGCTGTGCGGCAGCCCGAGCAGCTCGGCGCCCCACCCCCACTGGAACACGGCGGTGAGCACCCCGTACGCGGCGGCGATCGACAGCAGGTTCATCAGGGCCGCCTTCAGCGGCGCGAGGACCGACCGGAAGACGAGCACCAGCATGACGAACGACGTCGCCACCACCGCTCCGATCACCGGCCACAGCCGCTCGGCCAGTGTCCGCGTCAGGTCCACGTAGGCGGCCGTGTTCCCGGTGATCTCCGCCCCGGGCGGCAGGACGTCCGCGCGGATCCGGTCGACGAGGGGGGTGACCCGCTCGTCCTGCGGCCCGTACTCGGGCGTCGCGACGATCACCGCCGCGTCCCGCGCGTCCGACAGCCGGGGCGGCGCGACGGCCGCGATCCCCTCGGTGGCGGCGAGTCGGTCGCGCAGCCCCGGCAGCACGCCGGGATCGGTCTCGCGGAGGTCGACCGCCACCAGCAGCGGGCCGTTGTCGCCCGGCCCGTACGCGTCGGCGACCAGGTCGTAGGCCTGCCGCGCGGTGTTGGAGGTCGGCTCGCTGCCCGCGTCGCTCGGCCACGTGCGCATGCCGAGCGCGGGCGCGGCCAGCGTGAGCATCAGCATGAGCCCCGCGAGGAGCCACGGCCACGGGCGGCGGCCGACGTGCAGCGCCCAGCGGCGGACGCGCGGCGAGTCGGTCGCGGGCGCCGCACCGGACGCGCGGTCGCGGCGGCGCAGCACGCGCCGTCCGGCGAGCCCGAGCACCGCGGGCAGCAGCGTGACCGCGCTCGCCACGGTCGCCGCCACCACGATCCCGGTCGCGAACCCCATGGTCATGAACACCGGGATCCGGGACAGCACCAGCCCGCACAGCGCCAGCAGCACCGTGAAACCGGCGAAGAGCACGGACTGGCCGGCGGTGGCGATGGCGCGGCCCGCCGACTCCGGGACGTCCAGGCCCGCGGCCAGTCCCTCGCGGTGCCGGGTGAGGATGAACAGCGCGTAGTCGATCCCGACACCGAGTCCCACCATCACCGCGAGCGTCGGGGCGGTCGTCGCCACGTTCGACACCGCCGCGAGCAGCATGATCCCCGACACGCCCGCGCCCAGCCCGGCCAGCGCGACCGCCAGCGGCAGCCCCGCCGCCACCACGGACCCGAACGCCACCAGCAGGATCACCAGGGCGGCCACGACGCCGACCGCCTCCGCGACCCCGCCGGGCGCGGTGACGTTCTCGGGCACCTGCCCGCCGAACTCCACCTGGTACCCGGCGTCCTCCAGGTTCGCCGTCGCGCCGCGCAGGGCGTCCAGCGTCGGCCCGGTCTCCAGGTCGGTGACCGGCACCGAGTACCGGACGGTCAGCAGCGCGGTGCGCCCGCCGGCGCCGAACCGCGGCGGATCGACCGCGGCGGCGTCCGGCAGCTCGCGCAGCTCGCCGCTCGCGGCGGCGAGCGCGGCCGGGTCGACGCGCCCGTCGCCGGAGTGCACGACCACGCGGGCGTCGGCGCCGGACAGTGCCGGGAACCGGTCCCGCAGCAGCTCGGTGGCCCGCTGCGAACCGGTCCCCTCGAGGGTGTAGTCGTCCTGCAGCGAGCCCCCGCCCGCGGCGGCCGCCCCTCCCACCGCGGCGACCAGCACCAGCCAGACGACGACGAACCGCCACGGGCGCAGGGCGGCGGCCCTGCCCAGGCGGTACAGCAGACGGGACATCACGTTCCCCCAGAAGTCAGGATTCGAGACTCCGAGGGTGCCGCCCGCCGCTTGGCGCCCACTTGGCACCGACTTGCCGCCGCGCTCGCCGCCGGTCGCGGCGGGTCGATGTGCGTTGATGGACGTCCGCGCGAGTCCCGTACGATCGGGGCGTGAGCGAGCTGAACGACGAGGACGCGAAGATCATCACCCTGGCGCGGTCGTCCCGGGCGCGGGGCGGGGCGGCCGAGGGCGCCGCCGTGCGCGACGAGACCGGACGCACCTACGCCGCGACCAGCGTGGACCTGCCGTCGCTGCGGCTGTCGGCGCTCAAGGTCGCGGTCGCGATGGCGGTGTCCAGCGGCGCCGAGGACCTCGAGGCCGCCGCCGTCGTCACCGCCGCCGACGCGCCCGACCCGTCGGACGTCGCCGCCGTCCGCGACCTCGGCCCCAAGGCGCCCGTCCTGGTCGCGAGCCCCGACGGCACGCTCCGCGCCACCCTCTGACCCGTCCCCGGCCGGGACCGGGGCGGGGCGTCAGACCTCCCCGCCGCCGGTGTCGATGCGCCGGACCAGGACGGTGCCGATGCGGTTGCGGCGACCGGCGATCGTCTCGGCCTTCAGTGACAGCACGGCCCCGCGCGCGGCCCCGCCGTCGTCATCGTCGTCCGGGGTGCGCGGCGCGGAGCCGACCTCCGCCGTCGAGCCCTCGATCGGGACGCGGCCGAGGGCGCGCGCCAGCAGCCCGCCGACCGTGTCGACGTCCTCGGCGTCGATCTCGACGTCGAACAGTTCGGCGAGGTCGTCGACCGGCAGGCGGGCCGTCACCCGGGCGGCCTCGCCGTCCAGCCAGCTCACCGGCGGGATCTCCCGGTCGTACTCGTCGGTGATCTCCCCGACGATCTCCTCCAGGATGTCCTCGATCGTGACGAGCCCCGCCGTCCCGCCGTACTCGTCGATGACGATCGCGACGTGGATCCGGCGGGCCTGCATCTCCCGCAGCAGCTCGTCGATCGGCTTGCTGTCGGGCACGAACGTCGCGGGGCGCATCACCGAGTCGACCGTCTCGACCGACTCGGCCTCGTGGTGCTCGTGGCTGCGCCGGACGACGTCCTTGAGGTAGGCGATGCCGACGACGTCGTCCTCGTTCTCCCCGACCACCGGGATGCGGGAGAAGCCGCTGCGCAGCGCCAGCGACATCGCCCGCCGCAGCGTCTTGTCCCGCTCGACGAACACGATGTCGGTGCGCGGCACCATCACCTCGCGGACGAGCGTGTCGCCCAGCTCGAACACCGAGTGGATCATCTCGCGCTCGTCCGGCTCGATGAGGCTGCGCTGCTCGGCCAGGTCGACCAGGTCGCGCAGCTCCGCCTCGGACGCGAACGGCCCCTCGCGGAAGCCCTTGCCGGGCGTCAGCGCGTTGCCCAGCAGGATCAGCAGCCGCGGCAGCGGGCCGAAGACGCGGGTCACCGGGTGCAGGACGGCCGCGCCCGCGAGCGCGATCCGGTCGGCGTGCTGGATGCCGAGGGTGCGGGGCGCCACCCCGACCGCCACGTAGCTCACCACGATCATGAACGCGGCGGCGACGACGTAGGCGGGCCACGTCTCGTCCAGCCACGAGATGCACAGGTCCGCGACGATCACGGTGGCGACCAGCTCGCAGCCGATGCGCAGCAGCAGCACCATGTTCACGTAGCGGGCCGGGTCGGCGACGACCTCGGCCAGCCGCTTCGAGCCCCGCCGCCGCTCCCTGGCGAACTCCTCCACCGTCACGCGGGAGACGCGCGCGAGCGCCGTCTCCGTGCTGGCCAGCAGGCCCGCGAGGACCACCAGCAGGGCCGCGAGCCCGGCCAGCCACGCCTGCGCCGTGGTCACCGCCGGCCGCGTTTCTCCCGCCAGGAGGTGAGCAGCTCGGCCTGCAGGCCGAACATCTCCTTGTGCTCCTCCGGCTCGGCGTGGTCGTACCCGAGGAGGTGCAGGATGCCGTGCGTGCACAGCAGTTCCAGCTCGTCCTCGGTGCTGTGCCCGGCGGTGCGGGCCTGCCGCTCGGCGACCGACGGGCACAGCACGACGTCGCCGAGCAGCCCCGGATCGGCCTCGTCGTCCTCGTCGGCCCCGCCGGACAGGTGCCCGGGGCGCAGCTCGTCCATCGGGAACGACAGCACGTCGGTCGGGCCCGGCTCGTCCATCCACCTGACGTGCAGCTCGGTCATCGCGTCCTCGTCGACCAGCAGGACCGACAGCTCCGCGAGCGGATGCACGCGCATGCCGTCCAGAACGTGCCGGGACAGTTCGGCGAGGGTGTTCCCGTCGACGTCCGCGCCCGACTCGTTCAGCACCTCGATGCTCAACGCTGCCCTCGCTTGCGACCGGACCCGCCGCCGCGCGCCGTGTCCTTCTTGAACTGGGGCACCCGCGACTCGTCGTAGCGGTTGTAGGCGTCCACGATGTCGGTGACCAGCTTGTGCCGGACGACGTCATGACTGGTCAACCGGGTGAAGTGGATGTCCTCGACGCCCTCCAGGATGTCCTGGACGACGCGCAGGCCGCTCTGCGTCCCGTTCGGCAGGTCGACCTGGGTGACATCGCCGGTCACCACGACCTTGGAGCCGAACCCGAGCCGGGTGAGGAACATCTTCATCTGCTCGGGCGAGGTGTTCTGCGCCTCGTCGAGGATGATGAACGAGTCGTTCAAGCTCCGCCCACGCATGTACGCCAGCGGGGCGACCTCGATGGTTCCGGCGGCCATCAGCCGGGGGATCGAGTCGGGGTCGACCATGTCGTGCAGCGCGTCGTACAGCGGCCGCAGGTACGGGTCGATCTTCTCGTAGAGCGTGCCGGGCAGGAACCCGAGCCGCTCCCCCGCCTCGACCGCCGGCCGGGTCAGGATGATCCGGTTGACCTGCTTCTCCTGCAGCGCGCGGACGGCCTTGGCCATCGCCAGGTACGTCTTGCCGGTGCCCGCCGGGCCGATGCCGAAGACGATCGTGTGCTTGTCGATCGCGTCGACGTACCGCTTCTGGTTGAGCGTCTTGGGGCGGATCGTCCGGCCGCGGCCGGACAGCACGTTCAGGTTGAGCACCTCGGCCGGACGGGCGTCGCCCTCACCGCGCAGCATCGCGAGGCTGCGCTCGACCGCGTCGGGGGTGAGCTGCGTGCCGCCCTTCAGCATCTCCAGCATCTCGGTGAAGAGGCGGGAGACCAGGCCGGTGTCCGTCTCGGACCCGGTCACGGTGATCTCGTTGCCGCGGACATGGATGTCGATGCCGTCGCCGAACGCTCGCTCGACCGCCTGGAGCAACTCGTCCCGGGAGCCCAGGAGGCTCACCATCGAATGGTCGTCCGGCACCACGATCTTGATCTGGGCGCGGTCGTCGCGCCCGGTGTGAGTTGATTCGACCATCAGCCGGGCCTTGCGGCCTCTCAGACCTGCCTTCTGTCTGCTCCGGGTGTGCAAGGGATGTCGGTTCCATGGTACCGACCGCCCTCCACGGTGCGCCGCCGTATTTCCGCTCGCCCCGGCATGTCCGCGGCCCGCGAAACGGCGTCCCGGGGCCCGGCGGCCCCCCGCGCCGCGCCCCGTCCCGTCCGGTGTCCGGTCAGCCGGGGGGCCAGTTCAGGCCACGGCCGCCCAGCACGTGCGCGTGCACGTGGAAGACGGTCTGCCCGGCCTGCGCGCCGGTGTTGAACACGACCCGGTAGCCGGTGTCGGAGATGCCCTCGTCCTCGGCGACCCGGTGCGCCTCGCGGAGCACCTCGGCGAGCAGCTCGGCGTCGGCCGCGGCCAGCTCGCCCACCGTCGGATGGTGGTCCTTCGGGATGACCAGGACGTGCGTGGGCGCCTGCGGGTTTATGTCGCGGAACGCCACGGCCCGGTCCGACGAGCGGACCACCTTCGCCGGCACGTCCCCGGAAACGATCTTGCAGAACAGGCAGTCGGTCATCTGTCTCCCCTCCCGCGGCGGCGGCCGCGATCGGAATCCTATCGAGACCGCCTCGGCCATGGTCGGCGCCGCCCCCGCGCCGATAGGGTTTTCCGCGATCGATCTCCGGTTGTCGATCCGTTTCCGACCGGCCACTGGTTAAGGTTGTCAATTCAAGGCGTACCCTCCGGTTCGCAGGCATTGCGGCACGCCTCGGCGCGGTCGGGTACGCCCGATCGACGCCGCTCTCGGGGTGGTCGACCGAAAGGACGGCCGGGGGACGGCAAAGGCGGCGGATAGGTGACCGAGGCAGACCAGAAGATGCCCTTTCGTAAACCGGACGGGGAGGGCGGGCGTCCCACAGACGTGACCGAGACCCTCGTGGCCAGGGGCACGGCCGGCGCCGTGGCCGTCGCCTGGGACGCCGACCAGGCGGTGACCGCCCTCTACAGCGCCAACTACCGATCGCTCGTGCGGCTCGCCGCGATGCTCGTGCGGGACGCCGGGACGGCCGAGGAGGTCGTCCAGGACGCGTTCGTCGCGATGCACGGCGGCTGGCGGCGGCTCCGCGACCCCGACAAGGCCCTGTCCTACCTGCGGCAGTCGGTGGTGAACCGGTCCCGATCGGTGCTGCGTCACCGTGCCGTCGTCGAGAAGTACGCCCCCAAGGGGCTCCCGGACATGCCGAGCGCGGAGGCCGGGGCCATCGGGGAGCTGGAACGCTCGGCGGTGATCGACGCGCTCTCCGGGCTCCCCCCGCGCCAGCGGGAGGCGCTCGTCCTGCGCTACTACGGTGATCTCTCCGAAGCGGAGATCGCCAACGCCATGGGGATCTCCCGCGGCGCGGTCAAGAGTCATACCGCACGCGGCATGACCGCCCTACGCAACGTCCTGGAGCAGTTCTCATGACCACCGACCCCCACGACGACCACGGCGAATTCCTTCGCCGGGTTCTGGACGCGGAGGCGGAATCGGTCATCCCCTCCGACGACGGCCTGGAGCGGATCCGGGCCCGGATCGCCGAGGGGGAACGGCGGCGCGGCCGGTTCGGCCGCCTCGTGCCCGCCCACCTGCGCCCGGCCGGCTTCGGGGTGGGCTGGGCGCGCCCGGTGCTCGCCGTCGCCGCGGCCGTCGCCGTCGCCGGGTTCGGCGTGACGGCGGGCCCGCAGACCATCGAGCTGATCCAGCACACCGTCACCGGCAACGGCCCGTCGGGCGGCGGGGACGGCGACTCGGGCGGCGACGGCACCGGCGCGCAGGCGCCGCCGGTCGTCCCCGGCGACCCGTCGTCGCCCGCCCCGACGACGACCGCGACGCCCAGCACCTCCGAGGAGGCCGGGGAGCCGCCGTCCTCGCCCGGGCTGTCGTCGTGCGTCATCCCGCGCGGCGGCGGCGCGGCGGCCACGCCGGGGACGCCCCCGCCCAGCGGGACGCCGTCGCCGGGCGCGCCCAGCGGGACGCCGTGCCCGGGCGGGCAGACGCCGACGGAGTCGCCCAGCGACGCCCCGACCACGTCGGCCCCGCCGCCGGACACCTCACCGGAGCCGTCCGACGAGCCGACGCCGACGGCCAGCGGCACGCCGTCCACCACCGCCGAGCAGGGCGCCCAGACCGCGCCCTGACGCATGCCGACGCGTCCTGACGCGACGTCGCGGGCCGGGCGCGGTTCGTGCCGCGCCCGGCGCGGTCACCAGCGGCCGGTGGCGGCCAGCAGGACGGCGGCCGCGGCGACGCCCGCCGTCGAGGTGCGCAGCACCGTCGGGCCGAGCCGCACCGGACGTCCCCCGGCGGCGCCGAACGCGGCCAGCTCGTCCTCGGTGATCCCGCCCTCGGGGCCGACCACCAGGACGATCTCGCCGTCCGCGGGCGGACGGACGGCGCTGAGCGGCTCGGCGGCGTCCTCGTGCAGGACGAGCGCGGCGGACGCCCCCGCGAGCCGCCCGGCCACGGCGGCGGTCGACGCGAGGTCCGGCAGCTGAGGCAACCGGCTGCGCCGCGCCTGCTTGCCGGCCTCCCGCGCGGCGTTCCGCCAGCGGTTCAGGGCCTTCTCGCGGCGGTCGGGACGCCACTGGGTGACGCACCGCGCGGCGGCCCACGGGACGATCTCGTCCACGCCCGCCTCGGTCATCGTCTCCACGGCCAGCTCGCCCCGGTCGCCCTTGGGCAGCGCCTGCACGACGACGAGGCGGGGGCTCGGCGGCGGCTCCCGGTGCCGGGCCGCGACCTCCAGCGTGAGCGAGACCCGGTCGGCCGCCGTGACGACGCACTCGGCGAGCAGCCCCTCCCCGTCGGTGAGGTCGACGCGCTCCCCGGGCCGCAGCCGCCGCACTGTCGCCGCGTGCCGCCCCTCGGGGCCGTCCAGGACGACACGGTCGCGCTCCAGCGCGTCCGCCGCGGCGAGGAACACCGGCGGGCTCATCGCTCTCCCCCAACGTCACCGGACCCCGGAGGCGCCGGAGCGTCTCCGGGGTCCGCGCCGACATCAATCACGACCGGCGGCGTCACGGCCCTCCCGGTAGGCCGTCACCGTCTCTCTTCAGTGCTGGTTGAACACGTCCCGCAGCCGCGAGAACATGCCGCGCTGCCCGGGGGCGAACTTGCCGGGCGGGCGCTCCTCGCCGCGCAGCGTCGCCAGGCGGCGCAGGAGTTCCTCCTGCTCCTCGTCGAGCCTGCCGGGCGTCTCCACGTTCACGTGGATCATCAGGTCGCCGCGCCCGCTCTCGTTGAGGTGCCGCACGCCCCGGTTGTAGAGGGTGATCACCTGGCCGGACTGCGTGCCCGGCTTGATGTCGATCTCCTCGGCCGCGTCGAGCGTCTCGATCGTGACGCTGGTGCCGAGCGCCGCCGCCGTCATCGGGATCTCGACCGTGCAGTGCAGGTCGTCGCCCTCCCGCTCGAAGATCGGGTGGGCCCGCTCCACGATCTCCAGGAACAGGTCGCCGGGCGGGCCGCCGCCCGGGCCGACCTCGCCCTCGCCGGCGAGCTGGATGTGGATGCCGTTCTCCACCCCGGCCGGGATCTTGACCTTGACGGTGCGCCGGGTGCGGACGCGTCCGTCCCCGGAGCACTCGGTGCACGGGTTGCGGATCACCGAGCCGAACCCGCCGCAGGCCGGGCAGGGCCGGGCCGTCATGACCTGGCCGAGGAACGAGCGCTGCACCTGCTGCACCTCGCCGCGCCCGTGACAGGTGTCACAGGTGTCCGGGTGGGTGCCGGGCGCGCAGCCCGTCGCCTCGCAGGCCGAGCAGGCGACCGCCGTGTCCACGGTCAGCTCCCGGGTCGTGCCGAACGCGGTCTCCGACAGGTCGAGCTCGACCCGCAGCGTCGCGTTCCGCCCGCGACGCGCCCGCGACCGGGGGCCGCGCGACGCGGACGTCCCGAAGAAGGCGTCCATGATGTCGCTGAAGGGGAAACCCGCGCCGCCGAACCCGCCGGCGCCGCCCGCACCGCCGCCGGGCGCGAACGGGTCCGCGCCCAGGTCGTACATCTCGCGCTTCTTCGGGTCGGAGAGCACCTCGTACGCCTGGGTGATCTCCTTGAACTTCTCCTGGGTCTCCGGATCCGGGTTGACGTCCGGGTGGAGCTCCCGTGCGAGCCGGCGGTAGGCCTTCTTGACCTCGTCGGCGCTGGCGTCCCGGCGGACCCCCAGGGTCGCGTAGTAGTCGTTGGCCACCTTACGACCCCGCCAGGATCTGTCCCACGTAGCGTGCCACTGCCCGTACCGCTCCCATCGTGCTGGGGTAATCCATGCGTGTAGGCCCGAGCACTCCCAGCCGGGCCAGCGTGAGGTCGCCGACGCCGTAGTCGGCGGCGACGACCGAGGTCGATCGGAGCCCCATTTCGGGGTTCTCGGTGCCGATCCGCACCGTAACTGTAGAGGAATGGCCGGACTCGCCGAGCAACCGCATCAGCACGACCTGCTCCTCCAGCGCGACCAGCACCTCCCGGAGGCTCTGCGAGAAGTCCACCGCCGCCAGGTTCGCGGCCCCGGCGAAGACGATCTTCTCCTCGTGCCGCTCGACGAGCGTCTCCAGCAGCACCGACAGCACCGCGGCCGCCACCGGCCGCTCGTCCGGGCCGACCTTGTCCGGCAGGTCCGCGACGGCGGTCGGCACCTCGCCGAGGCCCAGCCCGTCCAGGCACGTGTTGAGCAACGCCCGCAGGTGCCCCACCGATTCCTCGGAGATGTCGCCGGGCGTCTCGATGACCCGCTGTTCCACCCGTCCGGTGTCGGTGATCAGGACGAGCAGCAGCCGGCTCTCGGCCACCGTCACCAGCTCCACGTGCCGCACCGTCGACCGCGTCAGCGAGGGGTACTGGACCACCGCGACCTGCCGGGTGAGCTGCGCGAGCAGCTTCACCGTCCGGCCGACGACGTCGTCGAGGTCGTAGGCGCCGGACAGGAACGTCTCGATCGCGCGGCGCTCGGCCGGCGACAGCGGCTTGATCGTCGACAGCCGGTCGACGAACAGGCGGTACCCCTTGTCCGTGGGGACGCGGCCCGCGCTCGTGTGCGGCTGCGCGATGTACCCCTGCTCCTCGAGCACCGCCATGTCGTTGCGGATCGTGGCCGGGGACACGCCGAGGTTGTGCCGGTCCGTGAGGGCCTTGGAGCCCACCGGTTCGTTCGTGGACACGAAGTCCTCGACGATGGCGCGCAGGACCGAGAGTTTCCGGTCGTCCAGCACGTTGTCACCTCCCTCGTGCGCTGCCACTGGCCCCCCGATCACCCGGTGCCGCCCGGCCCCGTGCCGCTGGCACTCCATACTCCTGAGTGCCAAGTGTACGACCCGCGGGGGCCCTTCCGGAGGGCCCGAGCCCGGCGGCGGCGCGATCCTATCCGCATCGGGCGCCACGCCGAGCGACCGGGGACGACGCCGCCGGACGCCTCCGTCCGGTTAATGTGCGGACCCGTGCGGAGTAAGGACTACGGCAACGACGTGCTCTCGGGCGACTGGCGCAGGCCCCGCAAGGGCCGGATCCCGGAGGTCCCGGCCGAGCCGGGGCTGGTCGCCGAGGATCCGGACAGCGGGTTCTGCGGCGCCGTCGTGGCCTGCGACAAGTTCGGCGTCACCCTCGAGGACCGCTTCGGCAAGCGCCGCGTGTTCCCCCTCACCAAGTCGGGCTTCCTGATCGACGGCGCACCGGTCACGCTCGTCCGCCCGCGGGCCGCCCCGCGCGGCTCGGCGCGCTCGGCGTCCGGCTCCGTCGCCGTCCAGGGCCTGCGCGCCCGGGTGGCCGAGGAGAGCCGCATCTACGTCGAGGGCCTGCACGACGCCGAGCTGGTCGAGAAGATCTGGGGCCACGACCTGCGCGTCGAGGGCGTCGTGGTCGAGTACCTGGAGGGCGTGGACGACCTGCCGGCGATCGTCGAGGAGTTCGATCCCGGTGAGGGCCGCCGCCTCGGCGTCCTGGTCGACCACCTCGTCGAGGGCTCCAAGGAGACCCGGATCGCCGCGCGGGTCTCGTCCCCGCACGTCCTGGTGACCGGCCACCCGTTCATCGACATCTGGGAGGCCGTCAAGCCGGCGGCCGTGGGCATCCCCGCCTGGCCTCGCGTGCCGCGCGGCGTCCCGTGGAAGGAGGGCGTCCTGGACGCCCTCGGCTGGGACGGCGGCACGGGCGCCGCGTGGAAGCGGATCCTCGGATCCGTGAGCACCTACACGGACCTGGAACCGGCCCTCCTGGGGCGTGTGGAGGAACTGATCGACTTCGTGACCGCCGCTCAGGCTTCGTGACCGCCGCTCAGGTCAGGGCCATCACGGCGGCGTCCGCGAGGAGGCGGCCGCGGCGGGTGAGGACGGCGCGGCCCGCGGCGTACGGGCCGGGGTCGAGGAGGCCATCGGCGACGAGGCGGCGGACGGCGGCGCCGTCGAGGACGCCGGTGGGGCAGCCGGCCGCGAGGCGCAGCTCGAGCATGATCCGCTCGATGCGGCGGTCCTCGGCGCCGAGGACCTCGCGGGCGTGCGCGGGGGTGACGCCCTCGGCGAGACGGGACGCGTGGGCGGCCGGGTGCTTGACGTTCCACCAGCGGGTGCCGCCGACGTGGCTGTGGGCGCCGGGACCGACGCCCCACCAGTCCGCGCCCGTCCAGTAGAGGAGGTTGTGGCGGCACGCGGCGTCCGGGCCGGTCGCCCAGTTGGAGATCTCGTACCAGTGCAGGCCGTGGGCGGAGAGCAGGTCGTCGGCCAGCAGGTACCGGTCGGCCATGGCGTCGTCGTCGGGGGCCGCCAGCTCGCCGCGGCGGACCTGCGCGGCCAGGCGGGTGCCCTCCTCGACGATCAGCGCGTAGGCCGACACGTGGTCGGGTTCGCATTCGAGGGCCGCCTCCAGTGAGGCCCTCCAGTCGTCGTCCGTCTCCCCTGGGGTGCCGTAGATGAGGTCGAGGTTGATGTGCTCGAAGCCCGCCTCGCGCGTCCAGTCGACGACCTGGGGAACGCGTCCGGGCGTGTGGGTGCGTTCCAGGACGGCCAGGACGTGCTCGCGCGCGCTCTGCATGCCGTAGGAGACGCGGGTGAATCCGGCCTCGCGGAGCTTGCCGAGGTACGCGTCGTCCACCGACTCCGGGTTCGCCTCCGTGGTGATCTCGGCTCCCGGGGCGAGGCCGAACTCGGCGTCGATGGCGGCGAGGACGCGGCCCAGGTCGTCCGGCGCGAGGAGGGTCGGGGTGCCGCCGCCGACGAAGACCGTCTCGACCGGCAGGTCGGCGTCGCCGAGGACGCGGCGCGCCATCCGCACCTCGGCGACCGCGGTGTCGGCGTAGGTGTCGCGGCTCGCGCCCGGCCCCAGCTCGGTGGCGGTGTAGGTGTTGAAGTCGCAGTAGCCGCAGCGGGTCACGCAGAACGGGACGTGCACGTAGAACGCGAAGGGCCGCGTCCCCAGACCGTCGAGGGCGCCGGACGGCAGCGCGCCGTCGGCCGGTACGGGGTCGCCGTCGGGCAGGGTCGCGGGCATGCTCCCAGTCTGCCGCGCGGGGCGGTGTGCTCGGGCCCGCCGGGGCCGGGCCCGCCGGCCCGGCGGGCGGTTCAGGCGAGCCGGAGCTTCTCGCGCAGCCAGCCGGGGATGTGCTCCTCGGTGCGGGGGAAGCGGTCGAGGTCCTGGGCGTAGGCGGACGGCGGCAGCGGCGGGACGAAGTCGGGTTCGCCGTCGTAGTCGAACTCGGCGCTGAACCGTCCGGACCGCTCGACCCGGAGCCGGGCGGTGAACCACGCGCCCTTCCCCCGCCGGTACATGACGCGGCGGAGCTCGTCCATCCGGCCGACGGCGTGGCCGGGCGGCGTCGCGGTGCGGCGCGCGCCGGCGGCGTCGACGATCTCGAAGGACGCGCAGTCGATGCCGACGATCGCGCGGAAGTCCAGGCCGAGCCGCTCCCAGCCGGCGGGGGCGGCCGACCGCAGCGCGCGGACGGCGCCGTTCACCGTGTCCCGCTCTTTCGGGGAACGCAGCACCTGCTCGGAGTGGGCCACCCTCGAACCTCCGCTACCCGTCACGGCCAGTGTCCTCAGACCGTACCGACATCCGCGCCCCGGGCGAACGGCCTGCGGCGTGTCGCGGGCGAACGCCGCCGCGCCGCGCGGACGATCTCGGGCGAGCCGGGCGCGCGCCGAGCCGGAGGCGCGTGCCCGCGCCGGGGGCGCGTGCCCGGATCGGGGATCGGCGGGCCCCGGATAGGGTCGTCGGATGCGCATCGAGGGTGGGACCGGACGGCCGCCCGCGCGGGTCCTGCTGCGCGGCGGCCCGGACGGCTGGCACTGCGTCGTCGTGGACGACGCGGGCGGGGAGCGCCGCACCGAGCTGGCGGCGCCCGGGACGCGCTGGAGCGGGCGCCGGGACGATCCGGAGCCCCCGTGGTGGCGGCAGCGGCTCGCGGAGACCGCCGCCGGGCTGCGCGGGCTGGTCGGCGAGCGGCTGACGGACGCGACGTTCGGCGAATTCGGCGCCGAGGCCGCGATCAGCTGGTTCGCCGTCGACGAGCCCGTCGAGTGGGAGGGCCTCGTCACGCTCGGGGAGCCGGATCCGGCGCGCTTCCCCGGCCGCGTCGCACCGTTCGTCGTCACGCTGGAACCGGGACGCGGCGCGGTGCTCCCGGACGCCCACCTGCTGTTCTCCACGCGGGCCGCGGACGCCTGGACCACCCTGGACGCCGTCGCCGAACTGTGCGGCGCGCCGGCGCCGCGGGACGCGTTCGTGTGCGGCTTCGCCGGGCACCGCAGCGTGCGGGTCGGCCGCGGCTCGCTGGCGCTGTCGACCGAGGAGGGCGCGGACGGCGTCGAGCGGCTCGCCGAGATCGTCGGGGCCCGCGCGCCGGGCTGGGGCGGCAACCCGGAACTGCGCCTGCGGCTCGACGGCGTCGACCTGCTCGACGACCCCGCCGCCGACGTCGTCACCCTCTTCCGCGACCTCGGGCACGAGGTCGTCGAGCGGGGCCGGACGGCCCGGATCCCCGCGATGGGCCTCAACCTGCACGAGCCCGATCCGCCGTCCCCGCGGGCCGGCCGGTTCACGACGGTCTCGCTGCACTTCCCGTCCGCTCCCTGACGCCGCCGGCCGGATGGCCGGATCCGGCCGTGCCGCGCCGCTGACGTGCACGCGCCCGGACCGGCGCCGTGAGCCCGTCACCCACGAGGGACCGGTCCGTCACCGCGCCGCGACCCGGCGGCCCTACGTTTCCCGATCATGAGAAGCCGCGCGCGTCACGCCGCCTCGTTCCTGGCCGCCGTCCTCGCGGGCGCGCCGCTCGTCCTCGCGCCCGGCACGGCCGCGCGGGCCGCCGCACCGGGCACGATCGTCCTGGAGCGGGACGGCGGCGCGCGGACGATCGCGTTCACCGCCGACCGGGCCGGTGAGGCGGTCATCGGGTTCACCGCCGCCGCCCCCGGCGTCTCCTGGGGCCGGGCGGGCGCCGAGTCCGCCGTGGTCGCGGTCTCGGTGGACGGACGGCACGTGACCGACCTCGTCGTCCCGTCCGCCGATCCGGTGCCGCGCAGTCTCGGCCTCGGCCACGTCGGGGCGGGCGCGCACACGGTCGCGCTGCGGTTCGCGGAGGGGAGCGCGGACGCGGCCGGGAGCGTGACGCTGGCCCGGCCGACCGTGCGCGTGCCGGAGGTCGGGCAGGTAGCGCTGCGGCACGCGCCCCTCATCGTCGGACGAACCGGCTGGCCGTTCGGCGACCCCCACCAGAACGCGACGACCGACGCCCCGCTCGTCGCGTGGCACGAGACGCGGCCCGCGGCGACGGCGGGGCACCGGATCCTCGAGTACTCGCTGGTGTGGAGCAACGAGGACGGCGGCACCGACACCCCCGGCCTGCTCGCGCGGTGGGGCCGGACGAGCGACATCGAGTGGACGTACCGGGTCGAGGTGGACGCGTCCGGCGACCGGGTGCCGGGGACGGCCGTCTACCACGGCCCGTTCCACATCACGCTGAACTTCGCGGGCCGGTACGAGCGGGACCATCCGGTGCTGCAGACGTGCACGCACAACAACAACCTGTGCGACGTGATCGGCCCGAATCCGCCGCTGCGGTTCCTGCCGGACGCGTCCCGCACGCTTCCCGCCGGGCGCGCCCGCGAGGCCGTGATGGAGCGCGAGCCCTGGACGTACCGGGTCATGGCGCAGGAACTGGTGCGGGAGGGGAAGGTCGAGGAGCCGTCCGATCCCGCGACGCCCGAGGCGGGCGACCCGCGCGCCTACCTGTTCGTCGAGTTCGCCATGGAGGTCGGGGACGCGACGGCGATCGGGTCCGCGCCCGGTGTCGCGCTGGGCGTGCGGCTGAAGGACGACCCGTCCGTCCTGTACCGGTCGGACCACGGGCGGGCCGACCGGGCGATCGGCCGCGACGGCGCCGTCTCCACCGCCGTGGAGCTGCCGCCGGGCACCCGCACGTCCGACGTGGCGAGCGTCGAGGCCGTCCGGCTGCCCACCGGACTCGGCGACGGCGGCGCGCCCGTCTCGGTCACCGCGATCGAGCGCGGCTTCATGCTGGACGACGCGTACCTGCCGGGCCCGTCCGCGCTGACCTGGGACGGTGCCGTCACGCTCACGCCCGGCGAGCCGTCCGCCGTCCTGTGGCGCGGGTGACCCGGGCCGGAATTGCGGAACCGGGGCGAACTTCGGGTGCGTCCAAGGAGTCGTAGAGTGCACAACGCAACCGCGGACGGCGGAGGCGCGACGTCGGAGAGGAGCCCGCCATGGCCTACGGGCCTCCCCCCTCGCAGGGCCAGGGACAGCCCTGGCAGCAGCCCGGCAACCTCTGGCAGCAGCAGCCCCAGCAGGGCTCGCAGCATCCACCCGGCGGGCCGCCGCCCGGGCAGCAGCAGCAGCCCCCGCGGACACGGCCGCTGCCGGGCCACTACGGGCCGGTCAGCGACGACGAGCGGACCTGGTCCCTGATGGCCTACGTGGGTCAGTTCCTCGTCGGCGTGATCGCGCCCGCGGTCGTCTACCTGGGCAAGCCGCGCTCGGCGTTCGCCCGGCGGCACGCGGCGCAGGGCCTGAACATGGGCCTGGCCGCCGTCGCCGTGTGGCTGGTCGGCCTGCTGCTGTCGCTGGCCGTCGACGTCCTCATCTGGGCGCCGCTGATCTTCACCGCGGTCGTGATGTTCTTCCTGGTGTACGCGGGACGCGCCGCCAACCGCGGCGAGTTCCGGCGCGTGCCGGCCGCGGTGGCCTGGCCCCTGATCAAGAAGTAGACCGGTCGAGAAGCGGGACCGGTCGGGAGCGGGAAACGGGGACGGGCCCCGGTCCGGTGGAGCGGAGCGCTCCGCCGGGGCGGGGCCCGTCCCCCGCTCTCGGACGAGTCGCCTTGCGGGCTACTTCTTGTTCTTGTCGGCGGTCTCGCCCCCGCCGCCGGTGGACAGCGCCGCGACGAAGGCCTCCTGCGGGACGTCCACCCGGCCGATGGTCTTCATCCGCTTCTTGCCTTCCTTCTGCTTCTCCAGCAGCTTGCGCTTGCGGGAGATGTCGCCGCCGTAGCACTTGGCGAGGACGTCCTTGCGGATGGCGCGGATGTTCTCCCGGGCGATGATGCGGGCGCCCACCGCCGCCTGGATCGGCACCTCGTACTGCTGCCGCGGGATCAGTTCCTTGAGCTTCGCGGTCATCATCAGCCCGTACTCGCGGGACTTGTCCCGGTGGACGATCTGGCTGAACGCGTCCACGGACTCGCCCTGCAGCAGGATGTCGACCTTCACCAGGTCGGACTCCTGTTCCCCGCTTGGCTCATAGTCCAGCGACGCGTAGCCGCGGGTCCGCGTCTTGAGCTGGTCGTAGAAGTCGAAGATGATCTCGGCGAGCGGCAGCGTGTAGCGGATCTCGACCCGCTCGGGCGACAGGTAGTCCATGCCGAGCAACTCGCCGCGCCGCCCCTGGCACAGCTCCATGATCGCGCCGATGTGCTCGGACGGCGTCAGCAGCGTCGCCTTCACGATCGGCTCGTACACCGCGCCGACCTTGCCGGTGGGGAACTCGCTGGGGTTCGTGACGATGAACTCGGTGCCGTCCTCCATCACCGCCCGGTACACGACGTTCGGCGCGGTGGAGATCAGCGACAGGTTGAACTCGCGCTCCAGCCGCTCCCGGACGATCTCCATGTGCAGGAGCCCGAGGAAACCGCAGCGGAACCCGAACCCGAGCGCCGCCGACGTCTCCGGCTCGTAGACCAGCGCGGCGTCGTTCAGCCGCAGCTTCTCCAGCGCCTCCCGCAGGTCGGGGTACTGGTCGCCGTCCACCGGGTAGAGGCCGGAGAACACCATGGGCTTGGGGTCCTGGTAGCCGCCGAGCGGCTCGGGCGCGGACTTCGACGCGGTCGTCACCGTGTCGCCGACGCGCGCCTGCCGGACGTCCTTCACCCCGGTGATCAGGTAGCCGACCTCGCCGACGCCGAGCCCGCCGACCGGCTTCGGCTCGGGCGCGATCACGCCGACCTCGAGGGTCTCGTGCGCGGCGCCCGTCGACATCATGAGGCTCTTCTCGCGCCGCGACAGGTGCCCGTCCACGATCCGGACGTAGGTGACGACGCCGCGGTAGGTGTCGTACACCGAGTCGAAGATCAGCGCGCGGGCCGGGCCGTCGGGGTCGCCGACCGGTGCCGGGACCGTCTCGACTATCCGGTCCAGCAGTTCGGCGACGCCCTCGCCCGTCTTGCCCGACACGCGCAGGACGTCCGCCGGGTCGCAGCCGATGATGCCGGCGATCTCCTCGGCGTACTTGTCGGGCTGCGCCGCGGGCAGGTCGATCTTGTTGAGGACCGGGATCAGGTGCAGGTCCGCCTCGATCGCCAGGTACAGGTTCGCGAGCGTCTGCGCCTCGATGCCCTGCGCCGCGTCCACCAGCAGGACCGCGCCCTCGCACGCCGCGAGCGACCTGGACACCTCGTAGGAGAAGTCGACGTGCCCCGGGGTGTCGATCAGGTTCAGGACGTGCTCGACGCCGCCGGACGTCCACGGCAGCCGGACCGCCTGGCTCTTGATCGTGATGCCGCGCTCGCGCTCGATGTCCATGCGGTCGAGGTACTGGGCGCGCATCTGGCGCTCCTCGACGACACCGGTCAGCTGCAGCATCCGGTCCGCGAGCGTCGACTTTCCATGGTCGATGTGCGCGATGATGCAGAAGTTGCGGATGATCGCGGGATCGGTCTTGTTGGGCTGAGGCGCTGCCACCGGGGTCCGTTCGCAAACTCACTCGGGGTGTGGACATGGGTTCTGTGCCTTCCATGGTCCCATGCCGGACGCGATGCTCCGTGCACGGCCCGGTTTGGGGAGGGCCCCGGTGATTGCTAAGCTGTGCGACTGCGTGTGGCGTACCGTCGTGCCCCGGGGGCACCGACACCGACCGCCCCCGTTGGACATTCGTCAGAGCCTGCCCGCGCGCAGGCGAGGACCGCGACCCAAACCGAGGCACTACGACGTGGCTAACATCAAGTCCCAGATCAAGCGCAACAAGCAGAACGAGAAGGCCCGCCTGCGCAACAAGGCCGTCAAGTCGGAACTGAAGACGGCGATCCGCAAGTTCCGCGAGGCCGCCGACGCCGGCAACCTCGAGGCCGCCGTCGCCGCCCAGCGCAGCGCGGCCCAGAAGCTGGACAAGGCCGCCAGCAAGGGCGTCATCCACAAGAACCAGGCCGCGAACCGCAAGTCGGCGATCGCCAAGCGCGCCGCCGCCCTGCAGGCCAAGTAAAGCTCGCGCGGGCCGGGTCCGCGCGCCCCGGGGCCGGCCTTCACGGGCCGGCCCTGAAGCATGTCCGGAGGCGGTGACGATGGACGAACGCCGCGCCGTGCGGATCTCGAAGTACCTCGCCCGCCACCTGCGGCACCGTCCCTCGGACATCGGCCTCGTCCTCGACCGGGAGGGCTGGACGGACGTCGGCGGCCTCCTCGCGGCCGCCGCCCGGCACGGCTTCCCCTTCACCCGCGCGGAACTCGGCCACGTCGTGGCGGCCGACGGCAAGGGCCGCTACGCGCTCGAGGGGAACCGGATCCGCGCCGTCCAGGGGCACTCCGTCCCCGTCGAGCTGGACCTTCCGGTCACTCCCCCGCCCGATCTGCTGTACCACGGCACCGTCGGACGGTTCGTCGCCGCGATCAGGCGCGACGGCCTCCGCCCGATGGGGCGCCACGCCGTCCACCTGTCCCCCGACCGCGCGACGGCGCGGCTGGTCGGCGCCCGCCGCGGCGCCCCGGTCGTCCTGGTGGTCCGGGCCGGGCGGATGGCCGCCGACGGGCACGAGTTCCGCGTCACCTCGAACGGCGTGTGGCTGGCGGTGTCCGTCCCGCCGCGATATCTCCGCTGATCAAACGCGCGTCCGTCCAGGTGGGGACGTGCCGCACCCATCCGGGCACGGTCTCCTGCGGGCCGAACAGGTACAGGTGGGGCACGAGGCCCCGCAGTGCCCGGTGCACGTCGAGCCGGTCGTCGATCATGTGGGTGATCCCGAGTTCCGCGCAGTGCGCGGCCTTGTCCGAGCGTTTCCTGCAGAAGCGCACGTTGTCCCGTGCGAGGCCCGTCCGGCGGTAGAAGTCGTGGTGGTCGAGCCAGGCGAGCGTCCGCGCCCGCACCCGGTCACCCGCCTTGGAGATGATCCAGGCCCGCCCGCCGACGAGGCCGATCAGTTCGGGGAGGGCGTCGAACGCGCCGTCCGTCGCCGGGGACGCCAGCGCCGCCTCCAGGGAGCCGCCGAGGAACGCCGTGTCCGCGCTCCCCGGCGCCACCGCGCCGCCCTGGATCACCCTGCCGAAGTCGATGCCGAGCCGAGGTTCGATGTCCATGCCTCGACGATCCGGCATCCAGAGCTCCAGCAGAACTATCGATCTACCGTCCGGCTATAGTCCTCGGCTATGGAACTGAGCCGGGTGTCCACCGACGCGCTCGCCTCCTTCGCCGTCTTCGCCGACCACCTCAACTTCACCCGGGCCGCCGAGGAACTGCACGTCTCGCAGCCCGCGCTGCACGTCAAGGTGCAGAAGCTCGCCGAGACGCTCGGCCGTCCCCTCTACACCCGGCACGGGCGCCGCCTCGCCCTCACCCCGGCGGGCGAGGCGGCCGCCCGTTTCGCCCGTGACCTCGACGCCCGCGTCGCGTCCTTCCTCGCCGACCTGCACGGCACCGCCCGCATGCCCACGCTCGCCGCCGGGGAGGGCGCCTACCTCTACCTGCTCGGCGGCGTCGTCCGCCCCGGCATCAAGCTGATCAACGGCGACCGGCCCCGGACCCTCGCGGCCGTCCGCACCGGCCGCGCCGACGTGGGCGTCGCCGTCCTGGACCTCCTGCCCGCCGACCTCACGGCCACCGTCCTGGCCACGTACCCGCAGGTCCTGGTCATGCCGGCGGGGCATCCGCTCGCCGCCGTCCCCGACCTGGCCCTCGCCGACCTCGCCGGCACCGCCCTGATCGTCCCGCCGCCGTCCGGCCCGCACCGCGTCGCGCTCGAGCGCGCGCTGCGCGCCGCCGACGTCCCCTGGACGGTCGCCGTCGAGGCCGAAGGCTGGCCGTTGATGCTGCACTTCGTCTCCCTCGGCGTCGGCCTCGCCGTCGTCAACGGCTGCGTTACCCCTTCCCCCGGCCTGGTGACCCGCGAGATCATCGACCTCCCGACCGTCCCCTACCACGCCCTGCACCTGCCGTCCCGCGCCGACGACCCACTGGTCACCGACCTGCTGTCGGCCGTCCGCGCCGTCCTCCGGAGTTCCTGATGCGCCTCGAGATCACCGTCGACGTCGCCGCGCCGCCCGAACGGGTCTGGGACGTCATGACCGACGTCGAACGGCTGCCCGACCTGACTCCGTCGATGGAGAGCGTCGAACTGCTCGACGGTCCGCTGCGCCTCGCGGGGCGTGCCCGCGTCCGGCAGCCGCGCCTCGCCACCGCCGTCTGGACGGTCACCGAGTTCACCGACGGCGAGTCGTTCACCTGGGAGTCGCGCGGACCCGGCGTCACCACGACCGCCGGACACCTCGTCCTTCCCGCCCCGGACGGCGCGACCCTGCGGCTGACGCTCGTCCAGCAGGGCCCGCTGGCACCCGCGATCGGCCTGCTGTTCGGCCGCCGCGCCCGGGCCTACGTCACGATGGAGGCGAACGCGGTGCGGAGGGCCGCCGAATCGGCCTGAGTCAGCCGCGGGCGGCGACGATCTCCGCGACGGTCTTCTCGAGCGCGTACGCGGGGTCGGCGGCGGCGCCCTTCACGGCCGCGTCGGCCTCGGCGACGACCGTCATCGCACGCGCCACACCGTCCGCCGACCAGGCCCGCAACTGCCGCTGCACGCGTTCGATCTTCCACGGCGGCATGCCCAGGTCCTTGGCGAGGGCCGCGCCCCGCGCGCCGCGCGGCGCGCCGCCGACCTTCGCGAGTCCCCGGACGCCCTGCGCGAGCGCGCTGACGATCAGCACCGGGGGCACGCCCGTCGCGAGCGCCCAGCGCAGCTGTTCGAGCGCCTCGGCGAGCTGCCCCTCGATGGCCTTGTCCGCCACCGTGAACCCGCTGACCTCGGCACGTCCCCGGTAGTACCGGGCCACCGCGGCGTCGTCGATCTTCCCGCCGGTGTCGGCGACGAGCTGGCTGCACGCCGCCGCCAGCTCCCGCAGGTCGTTGCCGACCGCGTCGATCAGCCCCCGCGCCCCGTCCGCCGAGATCTTGCCACCGGCGTTGCGGATCTCGGCCCGGACGAAGTCGACCCGCTCCCCCACCTTCGTGATCTTGGGGCACGAGATCTTGCGCGCCTTCGCCTTCGTGAGCCCGTCCACCAGCGCCTTGCCCTTCGCGCCGCCGGGATGCAGGGCCACGAGCACCACGTCGTCGGCCGGGGTCTTCGCGTACTTCAGCACCTCGGCCGTCAGGTCCTTGCCGAGGTCCTGCGCCGACCGGATGACGAGCACCTTGCCGCCGCCGAACAGCGACGGGGAGGTCAACTCCGCGATCCGTCCGGGTTCCAGTCCCCCGGGGGCGAGATCGATCACCTCGAGGTCCGGGTCCCCCGCCCGGACGGACGCGACCACCTCGCCGACCGCACGCTCGACCAGCAGCTCTTCGTCACCGATGACCACGATGATGGGCTCAACCGACACACTGAGCAGCATGCCACGCCCGACACCCCGCCCGTACCGTGCCGGGGACGTCATCGCGATGCCGGACGCGTCACCCTCCTCTCCGGGCGGTACGGCTAGCGGAAGTCGCGCACGTGATCGCTGGCCCACCGCGCATACGACCGCGGCGGGTGCCCGGTGACCTCCTCCACGTCCGGCCAGACCCGCATCAGCGCCGACCAGTCCTGATCGGCGAACCCGCCCTCCGGCTCGGTGCCGTCGTACTCGACGAACCCGAGCAGCAGATCGGCCGAAGCGGCGGCGAAACCGCCCTGCGCCCGCATCAACGCTCGCGCCCGCGCCCGCCCGACCTCCTCGTACCGGACCTCCTCCCCCAGCGCCGCGCCGATGGCCGCGACCTGTTCGCGGACGGTCACCGGCCGGGGCCCGGTGACCGTGTACGCCTTGCCGTGATGCCCCTCCTCGAGCAGCGCGGCCACCGCCACCTCGGCGATGTCGTCCTCGTGCACGAGGCTCATGGGCTCGTCCGCGAACGGATAGCGCACCACCCGTTCCGCGCGGACGGACGGCGCCCAGACCGGCAGCATGTTCGCCTTGACCTCCTCCCCCGCCTAAAGGCGGGAGATTCCAGCGGTCGCCCGCCGGGTTTCCTGCTTCGACACCGACCGCCCCGTCCGGGAGGATTCCCGTCGAGGTCTGACACCGGCTCCACAGGCAGACACCGCCGGCCCCCCTCCGGCTCGCCGAGGTCGCCACGAACGACCTCCACCTGCGGCGGCAATCCCGCCGAGGCCGGGTTCCGTGTCAGCGCCCGCACCGGCACCGCCGCCCGCACCAGCCGTTCCACCACGCGCCGCCCGACGACGCCCGTCGCGCCGGTGACCAGAACCGTCATGTCCCCGCTCCTTCCGTCGATCCCGGGACGACGCTACGGACCATCGCGGTCAGAACATGTCCGCAGCCGGCTCCACAGGGCACCTAGCTCCCCAAAACATCGTGACGGCACCGCACGAGGGACAACGGCACCCGCACCGCCGCTGCCGGCACCCGAAACACCTCGAACCACCCCCGAACGACCACCGGGATGACGGCACCACGCTCGGCCTCACTTGCGAAGTACCGTGCCCCGCCCCCCGAGCGGCCGCGACGGTCAAGCCGCCGCCTTCGGCTTCACTCCCGGGACACCGTGGCGAGGCCGGTGGCGGTGCGGACCACGGCGATGTCTCCTTCGCGGTCGGTGCGGTGGACGCGGACGTCTAGGCGGCGCAGCAGGTCGAGGGTGGCGGGCGACGGGTGGCCGTAGTCGTTGCCGCGGCCGGCGGAGACGAGCGCGATCGACGCTCTCGCCGCCGCCAGGAAACGTGCGTCCTGACTGCGCGAGCCATGGTGCGGAACCTTCAGGACTTCGACGGGCGGCACGCCGCTCGCGAGGGCGCGCTGCGCGTCGGCCTCGAGGTCACCGGTGAGGAGAGCGCTGAAACCCGGACCGCGCGCCACCAGGACGACGCTGGCGTTGTTGATGGTGCTGCCGTCGTCCGAGCGGGTCAGCGGCGGGCCGGTGGTGAGGGGCGCGATGACCGCGAGGGTGAGGTCGCCGATGCGCCATCGCTGGCCGGTGAGCGCGGGACGGGCCATGACCCCGCGGGCCAGGCGGGCGGCCCGGCCGGAGGTGCGCGGAGTGGTGAGGATCCGCCGGACCGTCCGGCCGGCGCGGACGCCGGGCGTCCCGTCGACGTGATCGGCGTGCGGGTGGGTGATGACCAGGAGCGGGACGTCCGTGATCTTCAGGCGGTCCAGGCACGCGTCGACCGCGCCGGGGTCGGGGCCCGCGTCGACCACGACCGCGCGTCCGGCCCCGGCGGACAGCACGATCGCGTCGCCTTGGCCGACGTCGCAGGCGACCATCCGCCAGCCGGGCGGAGGCCAGCCCGGAGCCGTCACCCGCAGGGCGACCACCGCGATCATGATCCCGGCGAGCACCGCGGCCACGGCGAGGCGCACGGGGGGACTGCGCAGGACGAGGAGGACCCCGCCTGCCGCGACCAGGAGGGTCAGCGCGCCGAGGCCGCCACCCAGCCACGGCACGGTCGCGTACGGGAGGTCGGCGGTGACGCGCGCGATCCCGATGATCCAGCCGACGGCGAGGCCCGCGGGACGGACCAGGAGCCGGGCGGGCGGCAGCGAGAACGGTGCGACGACCGCGGCGAGTGCGCCGAGCAGCGTGGCGGGGGCCACGACGGGGGCGGCCAGCAGGTTCGCGAACACCGAGACGACACCGACCTCTCCGGACAGCATGACGAGGATCGGGGCGACGGCCGTCTGGGCCGCCGCCGCGACGGCGAGGGCGTCCGCCAACGGCCCTGGCAGGTACCGGGCGAGCCGGTCGCGCCAGGGTGGCGCGAGGACGAGCAGTCCCGCGGTCGCCGCCACCGACAGCGCGAACCCGTAGGACCGCGCCAAGGCGGGGTCGATCAGGACGAGCAGCAGTACCGCCGCGCCGAGCGCGGGCAGGCCCTGCCGCCGCCGCCCGGTGAACAGGGCCAGCAGGCCGACGACGCCCATGACGGCCGCGCGCAGCACGCTCGGCTCCGGTCGTGCCACGACGACGAACGCGCAGACCGCGAGAACGGCGAGCGGAGGCGCGCGGCGGCGGCCGAGCCCGGCCAGGCGGCACAGGCCGACCACCGCGCCGATCACGATCGCGAGGTTCGCACCGGACACGACGAGGAGATGGGTGAGTCCCGCCGTGCGGAAGTCGTCGGCGAGGTCCGGCGGGATCCGGGACGTGTCGCCGACCACCATGGCGGGCAGCACCCCGCGCTGCCCGGGTGGCAGGACGTCGGTGGCGGCGCGCAGCCTGGCGCGGACGGTCTCGGCCGCGCGCTGCACTCCGGACGGCGGGGACAGCACGGACGGGGAGCCCCGGACGAGGACCACGGCGGCCAGCAACCGGTCCTCCCGGGGCTCCCGGAACCACCCGGTGAACCGCACCCGCTGGCTGGGGACGAGGTCGAGCCAGCGGCCGTCGTGCGCGATGAGCAGGACCGGGACGCGGACATCGGTGCTCCGCACGGCTTCCACGCGCGCCCGGAGCGTGATCGTCCGCCGGGAGGCGCCCACCGTTGCCTGCGGGTCTCCGGTGACGACGGCCTCGACGGTCGCGGTGCGCCCGGCGCGGGCCAGGTCGGGCACCGGGCCGGTACCGACCGCGGTGGCGCGCAGCGCGACGCCGATGGCGGAGGCGGCGGCGCACGCGAGCACCGCCCCGGCCACGAGCAGGCGCGGCGCCGCCCCTGCCCGGCGGGGCGCCAGGACGCAGAGGGCGCCGACCGCCGCCGCGGCGGCGAGCGCGTAGGACACGGCCGGGGCTACCCCGATGGCGACGGCGGCCGTGACCCACGCCGCCAGAGCGGGCAGGACAAGGCGCAGATCATGGTTCACCGCGAACCTCCCCTTCCCCGCCGACGAACGGCCCCTCCCGTCGCGTGACCGTCCGGCCCGCGGCCGCCGCCGTACGCCCCCTGCTCGCCGTGCTCACCGCGCCCGAGGTGCTCGCCGCTTGCGATGTGCGCAACGTGCACGCCGTACGCCCGTACACGCCGCACACCCCGTGAACGCCGCACCCACATGCACGCCATCGGCCACGTCCGCTTCGTGCGCGACGCACGCGACTTGCGCGACATGCACGCCGCACAGACCACACACACCGCAAGTGCCATACGCCCCGCAGGCACCACGCCGCCGCACACACCGCACGCGCCCTGCGCGCCGCACACACCGCACGCGCCGCATGCGCCGTGCGCGCCGCACACACCGCACGCGCCGCATGCGCCGCACGCGCCGTGCGCGCCGCACGCGCCGTGCGCGCTGCAGTCGCCTTGGGGGCCGCAGGCGGGGGGCGGTGGAGGGGGGCGTTCATGTGCGCACTCGGGACTTGAGGTCGGCGAAGCGGGCGGCGCCGATGCCGTTGACGTCCTGGAGTTGGTCGACGGAGCGAAAGCCGCCGTTCGCGGTGCGGTACTCGATGATGCGCCCGGCGAGGACGGGCCCCACTCCGGGCAGTTCGTCGAGCTGGTCGACGGTGGCGGTGTTGAGGTTCACCGGCACGCCGTCGCTGCTCGGCGCGCCGGGCGGCGGCGCCCCGGGCGGCGGGACGCCGGGAGGAGGTGTCGGGGCGGGGACGCCGACCGGGATCTGTTCCCCGTCCACCACCTTGCGGGCGAGGTTGAGGGGGCCCGTCTTCGCGCCGCGCCGCACGCCTCCGGCGGCCTCGAGCGCTTCGGCGACGCGGGAGCCCGCCGGGAGTGTGATCACGCCCGGTTTCTGCACCTTCCCGAGGACGTGGACGACGACCGTGCCGGTGGGGGCGGCGGACTCGCTCGGCGCACTTGGGGCGCTCGGGCCGGCGGCGAGCGTCGCCACGCTCGCGTCCGTCGCCGGTGCGGCGTGCGGGCGCGGCCTGGAGGCCCACAGGTACCCGGCGGCCACGACGGCGGCGATCACGGCGACGATGACGAGGGCGCGGACCCCCGGACGGTCGGGTGCCGCGCGTAAGCGGGCGGCGGGCGGTTCCTGCGGGGGCGCGGCCGGGACCCGCACCCGGTCGACGAGTGCCTGCAGGCGGTCGGACGCTTTCATGTGGCCGACGCTAGGAGCCGGTGGCGGGGTGCCGTCCGAGAATCAGGAGCTGTGGATAACTCCGCCGCCTCCCCGGTTCCCGGTCCGCACCGGCCGCCCGCTCGCATGCCGTCGTGCGCCGTCGGGACGAGGGCCGCCCGATCCGGTGTGCCTCACCGGCCGGACACCGCACCCGGTGCGCCGCACTGGTCGAGCATCGTGCCGACCATGCCTCACCGGCCGGCGGCGGCACCGGTCGCGTGTCGCGCGCCGGTCCGGTCGCGCCGCCCCGGTCCGGCCGTCCCGGGGAGGTGCTCGTCCCGGCGGGTCAGGGCTGGACGGGGACGCCGCCGCGCCATACGCGGTGTGCGCGCAGGCCGAAGGCCCAGGCGAAGGCGCCCTCGTGGTCGGCGTCCCAGAGCACGATGTCGGCGAGCATGCCGGGGGCCAGGGAGCCGCGGTCGCCGTAGCGGAGGGCGGCGGCGCCGCCGAGCGTGGCGGCCCGCAGCGCCTCGGTGACGCTGAGGCCGAACATGGCGACGGCGAGGCCGATCACCAGAGGCATGGAGGTGATGCCGCACTGGCCCGGGTTGTGGTCGGTGCCGAGGGCGACGGTGACGCCGCGGTCGAGCATCTGCCGGACGGGGGCGGGCGCGCGGGTGCTGTTGAGGGCGCTGCCGGGGCACACGGTGGCGGTGACGCCGGCGTGGGCGAGGGCCTTGATGTCGTCGTCGTTGGCCTGGGTGAGCAGGTCGGCGGAGGCGCAGCCGACCTCGGCGGCGACCTGGGCGGCGCCGACGCGCTCGTTGGCGCAGGCGTGCATGCGGGCCTTCAGGCCGGCGCGCTTTCCGGTGAGCAGGAGCGCGCGGGCCTCCTCGGCGGTGAAGTGGCCCTCGTCGCAGTAGACGTCGATGCTGTCGGCGCCCGCGACGCCGGCGTCGCCGGCCCAGAGGCGGACGGCCTCGATGTAGTCGCGGCGGCGGCCGAAGAACTCGGGCGGGAGGATGTGGGCGGCGAGGAACGTCGCGTGGATGCGCGGCATCGAGGGCTCGGACTCGAGGGAGCGCAGCATCCGGATGTCGGCGAGTTCGCCGTCACGGGTGAGGTGGTAGCCGGTCTTGGCCTCGACGGTGGTGGTCCCGGCGATGATCCACTGGCGGAGGCGTTCGCGGACGCCGTTGCACAGGGTCCAGGGGTCGGTGCCGCGGGTGACGGTGACCGTGGAGTTGACGCCGCCCCCGGCGGCCGCGATGGCGGAGTGGGACGAGCCGCTGGTGCGCATCGCGAGTTCGGCCCAGCGGTTCCCCGCGTAGACCGGGTGCGCGTGGGCGTCGATGAGCCCGGGGGTGACGAGGCCGCCGCCGAGGTTCTCCACGTGGTCGACGTCGACGATGTCGTCGATGACGCCCGGGATGCTCTGCGGGAGGTCGGACGCGGGGCCGGCCCAGACGATCCGGTCGTCGTGGATGAGCACGGCGGCGTTGCTGCAGACGTCGGTGCCCGTCCAGAGCCTGCCGATGTTCGTCAACAGCCGTACCGTCATTGGTTCACCGGCCTTGAGGAGACGACGCGGTACCGGACGCCATGGAGTGATCCACCTGTTCTCGATCCGAAACGCCGACTGGGTGCCGGCGATTCACCGTTGGAGGGTCGGGTGATCACGGACCACCACGGGCAACGAGACCGGAGATATCGGTTCCGTCACGGTAGTGCACCGACGGCCCCTCCGACAACCTTTGATCGAGGCGCATCGGCGGCCGTCACCCCGCCCCTAGCCCTATGACCGTACGGAATTCGCCCGAACCGTCAAGTCGATTGGTGAAGCTGTCACCGTTCGGCGACCGAGCGTCCATTTAGGAATGGCCGGAATTCACCCGAATCTCGACCGAAAACCCCACCGGAACGGGTCCGGTGGGGTTCACGGGTCAGGCGGGGGCGGCCTCGTACCGGGCGAGTTCGGCGGCGAGGTCGTCGGGGACGCGCGCGTGCAGCATCGTGCCCTCGGCGACGTGCTCCTGCTTGAGGACCTCGCCGCGCTCGTGGACCTGCGCGACCAGATCGCCGCGCTCGTACGGGACGAGCACGTGCAGTTCGGCCTCGAGGCCGGGAAGCCCCGCCTCGATCGCCTCGCGCAGCTCCTCGATGCCGAAGCCGGTCCGCGCCGAGACGACGACGCTGTTCGGCTCGCGGCGCCGCAGCCGGGCGAGGGCGAGCTCGTCGGCGGCGTCCGCCTTGTTGATCACGACGATCTCGGGGATGTCCTGGGCGTCGATCTCGCGGAGGACTTCGCGGACGGCGTCGAGCTGGGCCTCGGGGTCGGGGTCGGAGCCGTCCACGACGTGCAGGACGAGCCCGGCGTCGGAGACCTCCTCCAGCGTCGAGCGGAACGCCTCGACGAGCTGGTGCGGCAGGTGCCGGACGAACCCCACGGTGTCGGCCAGCGTGTAGGCGCGGCCGCCGGGGGTCTCGGCCCGCCGGACGGTGGGGTCGAGGGTGGCGAACAGCGCGTTCTCCACCAGCACCCCGGCACCGGTGAGCCGGTTGAGCAGCGACGACTTGCCCGCGTTGGTGTAGCCGGCGATGGCGACGGCGGGGACGTCGTGGCGGCGCCGCCCGCCGCGCTTGGTGTCGCGCGACTTGGACATCTCGGTGATCTGCCGGCGCAGCTTGGCCATCCGGGTGCGGATCCGCCGCCGGTCCAGCTCGATCTTGGTCTCGCCGGGGCCGCGGCCGCCGATCCCGACGCCGCCGGCGGCGCGCCCGCCGACCTGCCGGGACAGGTTCCCGCCCCAGCCGCGCAGGCGGGGCAGCAGGTAGTCGAGCTGGGCCAGTTCGACCTGCGCCTTGCCCTCGCGGCTCTTGGCGTGCTGGGCGAAGATGTCCAGGATCAGGGCCGTCCGGTCGATGACCTTGACCTGGACGGTCTCCTCCAGGTGCCGCAGCTGGCTGGGGGCCAGCTCACCGTCGCAGATGACGGTGTCGGCGCCGGTCGCGATGACGACGTCGCGCAGTTCGGCGGCCTTGCCGGAACCGATGTAGGTGGCGGGGTCGGGCCGGGAGCGGCGTTGCACGAGGCCCTCGAGCACTTCGGACCCGGCCGTCTCGGCGAGCAGCGCCAGCTCGCGCAGCGAGTTCTCGGCGGTCTCGGCGGTGCCCTCGGTCCAGACGCCCACCAGGACGACCCGTTCCAGTCGCAGGGATCGGTACTCGACTTCGGTGACGTCGATCAGCTCGGTCGACAGCCCGGCGACGCGGCGCAGTGCCCGCCGGTCCTCGAGGTCGAGCTCGCCGGTCATCGGCTCGAACTCGTCTGGTGTCTGGTCTGCAGTGAAAGGTTGAGTCATATGTCCTCGGTAGAACGCCGCGGCGCGGCTGTGTCTTCCCCGCGATCGTCTCACGCGCCTTCCCCCGCGTCACCTGCTTATGCACCGCTTCCGGGGAGCGGTTGCCGCGAGCGCCGCAGGGGAGAGCAGGAGCAGGGCGTGCGGAGGGACGGCGCGGCGGACCCGCTTTGACCGGCGGCTGGACCGCCGAGTAGCGTTCTCCACGTAACAGAAACGGAATTTCGCTATACGAAAGGGCGGGGCAGATGGGCAACCAGGACGGCATCGAGATCACCGGGCCGCTCGGCGACCGGTACGAGGAGATCCTGACGCCGGAGGCGCTCGGCCTGCTCGCCGCCCTGCAGCGCGAGCTGGGCGGGCGCCGCAAGGAGCTGCTGGCGGCCCGCGCGGAGCGGCAGCGCCGGCTGTCGGAGGGCGGGACGCTCGACTTCCTCCCCGAGACCGCGAGCGTCCGGGCGGACGACTCGTGGCGCGTCGCCGATCCCGCGCCGGGCCTCGAGGACCGCCGCGTCGAGATCACCGGCCCGACGGACCGGAAGATGACGATCAACGCGCTGAACTCGGGCGCGAAGGTGTGGCTGGCCGACTTCGAGGACGCCAACACCCCGCTGTGGAACAACATGATCGAGGGCCAGCTCAACCTGCGGGACGCCCTCGACCGCGCGATCGACTTCACCGACGCCAAGAGCGGCAAGTCCTACGCGCTCAAGGGCGATGGCGAGCTGGCCACCATCGTCGTCCGGCCGCGCGGCTGGCACATGCTGGAGAAGCACCTGCTGATCGACGGCGAGCCCATGTCCGGGTCGCTCTTCGACTTCGGTCTCTACTTCTTCCACTGCGCGCAGCGGCAGATCGACAAGGGCAAGGGCCCGTACTTCTACCTGCCGAAGATGGAGGCCCACCAGGAGGCTCGCCTCTGGAACGACGCCTTCAACCTGGCGCAGGACCACCTGAACATTCCGCGCGGCACGATCCGCGCGACCGTCCTGATCGAGACGATCCCGGCCGCGTTCGAGATGGAGGAGATCCTCTACGAGCTGCGCGACCACTCCGCGGGCCTGAACGCCGGGCGCTGGGACTACCTGTTCTCGGTCATCAAGAAGTTCCGCGACCGCGGCCCCGACTTCGTCCTGCCCGAGCGCAACGCCATCACGATGACCGCGCCGTTCATGCGGGCCTACACCGAGCTGCTGGTGCGCAGCTGCCACAAGCGCGGCGCGCACGCCATCGGCGGCATGGCCGCGTTCATCCCGTCCCGCCGGGACGAGGAGGTCAACAAGGTCGCGCTGGAGAAGGTCCGGGCGGACAAGACGCGCGAGTCCGGCGACGGGTTCGACGGCTCCTGGGTCGCGCATCCCGACCTCGTCCCGATCTGCCGCGAGGTCTTCGACGGCGTGCTGGGCGACGAGCCGAACCAGCGCGGCCGGCTCCGCGAGGACGTGCGGGTCACCGCGGCGGACCTGCTCAACGTCAAGGCCACCCCCGGCGACATCACCGAGCAGGGGCTGCGCAACAACATCGACGTGGCGCTGCGCTACCTGGCCACCTGGCTGGACGGCGCGGGCGCGGTCGCCATCCACAACCTGATGGAGGACGCGGCGACCGCGGAGATCTCCCGCTCGCAGGTGTGGCAGTGGATCTACAACGGCGTGTCCACCGCCGAGGGCCGGAAGATCACCAAGGACTGGGTCGAGCAGTTGCTGGACGAGGAGCTGGGCAAGATCCGCGCCGAGCTGGGCGACGCGTTCAACGAGCCCCGGTACAACGAGGCCGTGACCCTGTTCAAGCAGGTCACCCTGGCCGACGACTACTCCGAGTTCCTCACCACCCCCGCCTACGAGCGCATGGGCTGAGCGGGCGACCGGCCGGCCCGACGGGCCGGCCGGTCCGGGCATTGCGGGCGGGCGGGGGCAGGGAGGATCGTGCAAGGGATGGAGCCGGATCTGGAGGCGCTCGCGAGGCGCCTGAACGCGTCGCTGGGGCCGGAACGGATCATCACCGACCCCGTGCGGCTGCGGACCTACGAGTGCGACGGGCTGACGAACCACCGGTGCACGCCCGCCCTCGTCGTCCTGCCCGACACCGCCGAGCAGGTCGCGGCGATCGTCCGCGAGTGCGCCGCGGCGGGCGTGCCCTACGTGGCGCGGGGATCGGGGACGGGACTGTCCGGCGGGGCGCTCCCCCGCGCGGACGGCGTGCTGATCGTGACGTCGCGGATGCGGCGGATCCTGGAGATCGACATTCCGGGGCAGCGGGCGGTGGTCGAGCCCGGCGTGATCAACCTGGACGTGACGCGGGCCGTCCGGCCGCACGGGTACTACTTCGCGCCCGACCCGTCCAGCCAGCAGATCTGCTCGGTCGGCGGGAACGTCGCGGAGAACTCCGGCGGCGCGCACTGCCTCAAGTACGGGTTCACCGCGCACCACGTGCTGGCCTGCGAGGTCGTCACGCCGGACGGAGAACTGGCGGAGCTGACGGCGGACGGTCCGGGCTACGACCTGCTCGGCGTGTTCGTCGGCGCGGAGGGCACGCTCGGCATCGCCACGAAGATCACCGTGCGGCTGACCCGGCTGCCCGAGACCGTGCAGACGCTGCTCGCGGCGTTCGGGTCGATCGAGGCGGGCGGGACGGCCGTGTCGGCGATCATCGGCGCGGGGGTCGTCCCGGCGGCGATCGAGATGATGGACGCGCTGTCGATCGAGGCCGCCGAGGCGGCGGTGCGGTGCGAGTACCCGCCGGGGGCGGGTGCCGTGCTGATCGTGGAACTGGACGGCCCGGAGTCGGCCGTCGCGGCGCAGTTCGCGCAGGTCGAGAAGCTGTGCCGGGACGCGGGCGCGTTCGAGATCCGGGTGGCGGCCGGCGATGCGGAGCGGGCGCTGATCTGGACGGGGCGCAAGTCGGCGTTCGCCGCCGTGGGCCGGATCAGCCCCGCCTACATCGTCCAGGACGGGGTCATCCCCCGGACCGCCCTCCCGCAGGTCCTGGCCCGCATCGACGAACTGTCGGCCGAATCGGGGGTGCGGGTCGCGAACGTCTTCCACGCGGGAGACGGCAACCTGCATCCGCTGGTGCTGTTCGACGACGCCGAGGAAGGCGCGGGCGCGCGCGCAGAGGAAGTGTCGGGCGCGATCCTCGATCTGTGCATCGAGCACGGCGGGTCCATCACAGGCGAGCACGGTGTGGGCGTGGACAAGTCCCGGTACATGCCGCGCATGTTCACCGACGCCGACCTGGACACCATGCAGATGGTGCGGTGCGGGTTCGACCCGGCGGGCCTGTGCAACCCCGGGAAGGTGTTCCCGACGCCGCGCATGTGCGGAGAGGTTCCGGGAGTGCGCAAGGGACCCCATCCGTTCGCGGGAAAGGCGGACCTGTTCTGATGCGACCCCCCGATGCACCCGACGCGCACGGCGCGCTCGGCGCGCTCGGCGCGCTGGCGAAGGTCTGCGGCGACGTCCGTCCCGGCGAGCCCGAGGAGGGCGTGCTGGGCGTCGAGCCCGCCGTCGTCGCCGCGCCCGCGACGGTCGGCGAGGCCGCCGCGGTGATGCGGGTCGCCGCCGAGCACGCGCTGACCGTCGTCCCGCGCGGCGGCGAGACGCGGCTGGACTGGGGGACGCCGCCGCGCGGCTGCGACCTGATCGTGGACACGCGGCGCCTGGACCGCCTGGTCGAGCACGCCGCCGGGGACCTCGTGGCCACCGCGCAGGCGGGCATGCCGCTGGAGCGGCTGGGCGAGGAGCTCGCGGGGAACGGGCAGCGGCTCGCGCTGGACGTGCCGATCCCCGGTTCGACGATCGGCGGGACGATCGCGACGGGTGCGGCGGGGCCACTCCGGACCCTTTACGGAACCCCACGGAACCTGGTCATCGGGCTCACGATCGTCCGGGCGGACGGTCAAGTGGCGAAGTCGGGCGGCAAGGTCGTGAAGAACGTCGCCGGATACGACCTGGGGCGGCTGTTCTGCGGCTCGTACGGGACGCTCGGGCTCATCGTCGAGGCCACGTTCCGCCTGCATCCGGTTCCGGCCGCCCACGCGTACGTCACGCGTCCCGTGGACGGCCCGGAGGAGGCGCACGAGGCGATACAGGCCGTCCTGCATTCGCCGGTGGTCCCGAGCGGGATCGAGTACCTCTCCCCCGGGACGGTCGCCGTCCTGCTCGACGGCGGCCCGGACGAGGTCGGCGCGCGCGCGGAGCAGACGGTCGGGCTCCTGGGCGACACAGCACAGATCTCGGAGGGCGCACCGGACGGCTGGGGCCGTTACCCCGGCGGCACCGTCCTGTTCGATGTCGCCGCGCCTCCGCCCGCCCTCCGCGACCTGCTCACCGCCCTGCGGGAGTCCGCCGGCCCGGGGACGTCCGTGACGTGGAGCGGGGACGGGCACGGGTACGTGGGGCTGTCGTCCGGTGACGTCGCGGGCATCCTCGCCGATGTGCGTGCCGCCCTGGCGCGGCACAAGGGGAGCGCGGTCGTCCGCTACGCCCCGCAGGACGTGCGCGGCGCCGTCGACGTGTGGGGCCCGGTGCCCGCCCTGTCGCTGATGCGCGGCGTGAAGGACCAGTTCGACCCCGGCCACCGACTGTCCCCCGGCCGCTTCGCGGGAGGTATCTGATGAACACCCCCTCACCCGGACCGCACTCGCCCGAACCCCCCGCGCCCGGATCGGCGGAACTGTTCGGTGGTCAGGAGTTCGCGAACCTGCTCGGCGACTGCGTGCACTGCGGATTCTGCCTGCCGACGTGCCCCACCTACGTCCTGTGGGGCGAGGAGATGGACTCGCCGCGCGGCCGCATCCACCTGATGGACCAGCACGCGAAGGGCGAGCCGCTGAGCGGGCCGATGGTCGAGCACTTCGACCGGTGCCTCGGCTGCATGGCGTGCGTGACGTCCTGCCCGTCCGGCGTCCAGTACGACCGGCTGATCGAGATGACGCGGGCCGAGGTCGAGCGCGGGCATCCGCGCCCGCTGCGCGAGCGCGCCGTGCGGGAGCTGGTCTTCCGGCTGTTCCCGTACCGGCGGCGGCTGCGGGCGCTGCGCGGGCCGCTGCGCGCGTACCAGCGGTCGGGGCTGGAGGGCGCCGTCCGCCGGTCGGGGCTGCTGGAGCGGATCTCGCCGTCGCTGGCGGCGATGGAGCGGCTCGCGCCCCCGCTCGGCCGGGCGCCGCGGCTGCCGGAGCGGGTCGCCGCGCGCGGGGACCGCCGCGCCACGGTGGGCATGCTGGCCGGCTGCGTGCAGGGCGAGTTCTTCCCGGACGTCAACGCGGCGACGGCCCGCGTGCTGGCGATGGAGGGCTGCGACGTCGCCATCCCGCGCGCGCAGGGCTGCTGCGGCGCCCTGTCGATGCACGCGGGACGCGAGGACGAGGCTCGCGCGTTCGCGAAACGGACGATCGAGACGTTCGAGAGCACGGACGTCGTCGTCGTCAACTCGGCGGGCTGCGGGTCGTCGATGAAGGAGTACCGGGCGCTGCTGGGCGGTGACCCCGCGTGGGAGCGCCGCGCGGACGCGCTGTCGGAGCGCACCCGCGACCTGGCGGAGTTCCTCGCCGAGCTGGGGCCGCGCGCGGAGCGGCGGCCGCTTCCGGTCACGGTCGCCTACCACGACGCGTGCCACCTGTCGCACGCGCAGGGCGTGCGGAGCCAGCCCCGCGCGCTGCTCGCGGGGATCCCCGGCCTGGACGTCCGCGAGATCACCGACCCCGACATCTGCTGCGGCTCGGCGGGGACCTACAACCTGCTGCAGCCGGAGGCCGCCGCCGAACTCGGCGACCGCAAGGCGGCGAACGTCGCCGCGACCGGCGCCGAACTGCTCGTCGCCGCCAACCCCGGATGCACGATGCAGATCGCCGGGGCGCTGCGCCGCCGGGGCGCCGGAATCGCGATCGCGCACACCGCGCAGGTGCTCGACGCGTCCCTGCGGGGCCTCGGCCGCGACGCCCTCATCGGACGTAGTTCGTAGGCGTTCGCCCTAGTAGTTCGGTGTTTCTCGCGTCAAGTACGGCCCGTCCGACATTGATTCGGGTGTCCGGTATCGTGACTGGCCACCCACAGGCAGCACGCGCTTACCGATCAGGACGCAACGGGCTGAGGGGAGCACGGAGACCATGTCGTACAGCAACGGGCCGCGGTCCGCGGGACGCCGGCGGCGCAAACCCGAACGGGCGGGCGCGGGCCGGCTCGGCCTCGCCGGGGCCCTCACCGGAGCGGTCGGGATCGCCGTGATCGCCGCCGGGATCGTCGTCCTGCGGCCGGGCTCGGACACCGACGGCGGCGGTTCGCGGCCGTCCCAGGCGAGCGGCGCGGGCGCCGCGACCCCGCCGGTCGCCTCGCGGCCCGCGCCGGAGACCGGCGCGGCCGTGAGCTTCACCACACCGGAGGGGTACGGCTACAGCCTCGCGGCCGTCCGGTCCGGGACGGACGCGAAGCCGCTCGGCGCGACCGAGGCTCCCCCCTCGGGGACGACGTACGCCTACGCCGACTACGTCCTGACGAACACCCAGCGCCGTCCCGTCCTGCTGGACTTCCCCGCCGACCTGTTCATGCCCCGGGAGCAGGTGCCGGAGGACGCGCGGGAGCGCTGCATGCCGCAGGTGGGCATCCCCGACGCCATGTGCACGCTTCCCAACCACAGCGAGATCATCGCCCGCGTCGACCGGTCCGACCCCCCGTTCGAGGAGGCCGGCACCCAGATGATGCCCGCGGGCGCGTCCTACGTGGTGCGGATCGCCTCCGACCTCCCGGTGCAGGACGGCGTATCGGCGAGCGACCTGAAGCTGTACGTGTGGAACGCCCGCTACACCAGCGACCGCAAGGGCATCGAACTCCCCTACGCGTCCTAGGCGAACCCGATGTCCTCGTAGGCGGGCTGGAGGAAACCGCAGGCGCCGATGTTGGCCAGGTCCGCGCGCGCGGCGACGAGCTGGGGACGCTGGTACAGCGGAAGGACGAGCGCCTCCCGCCAGATGAGCCGATCGGCACGGTTCACAAGGACGTGAACCTCCGATCCCTTCCCCGCCACGGCACGCTCCAGGGCCGCGTCGATGGCCGCGGTCCCGCCCCCCGAATAGTTCTGCCGGGCCCTCCCCTCGCGTGGACGTGCGTAGACCGCCCTCATCGACGACACCGGAAACGGTGTCCCGAGCCACGAGAACGCGACGACGTCGAAGTCGCCCCGCGTGACGTGACGGCCGTACAGGTCGCCGGACGGGACGGGGTCGATGTCCACCCGGACGCCGATGCGTTCGAGCAGCGCGCGCGCCAGTTCCGCCTCTCGTTTCCCGATCGGCTGCCCCGCCGCGATGACGAACCGAAGGGCGAGCGTCCGCCCGTCCTTGACGCGGTACCGTCCCCGCTTCGCCCAGCCGGCCTCCTCCAGGAGCCGGACGGCCCGCGCCGGATCCGGGCGCCCGAGTGTTCCCGAGTTGTCGCGGTAGCCCTCCTGGGTGCCGACGTAGAAGTGGTTGCCGAGCGTCCGCACCGGAACGCCGAGACCCGCGAGGTCGGACCGGGCGATCGTCTCCCGCTCGATGCCGAGCAGCACGGCGAGCCGGACCCGCGGGTCCGACAGGATCGGCCCGGCCGCGTTGAGCGTGAGGACCCGCCGGTCCGGACCCGCCGCCCGGCGCACCTCGGCGCCGTCCGCCCGCCGCACCCGCCGCAGCGCCCCCGCGTCCAGCCCGACCTCCATCAGGTCGATCTCCCGGTTGGCGAACGCGCCCGGCATCGCCGCAGCGTCCATCGCCCGGTACACGATCCGGTCGAGCTTCGCGGACCGTCCCCACCAGGCCGGATCGCGCACGAGCGTGACCACCTGGCCCGTCCGGTCGATTCCCCCAAGCCGGAACGGACCGGCGGTGACCGGCACCCGGTCGAGCCACCCGGTGTTGAACGCGCGCGGGTCGTCGTAGGCCGCGGCCGGGTACAGCGGGCCGAACAGCCGCCGCCAGTCCGCGTACGGCCGCGAGAAGACGACCTCGACCACGTGCTCGTCCGCCCCGCGTTCGACTCGCTCGATCCGCCGGTACCCGGTGTCGTCGGCGATCTCGTACCGCGGATCCCGCCCGGACAGCGCGCGCGCCTGCACGGCGAAATCGCGGTACCCGATGGACCGCCCGTCCGACCAGCGCGCCTCGGGGTTGAGCCGGTAGACGACCGTCTGCCCGCGCCCGGTGCGCTTTACCTCGGCCGAGCGAAGGTACTCCGGAACGGGATGCACCACGCCTTTCTCGTCCGCGCGCATGAGGTACGGCAAGGCGCCTTGCAGCACCCGGTCGGCCGCTCCCGTTTTCCCGTTCAGGTGGTGAAAGTTCCACTGCGACGGAAACTCCGGCAACGCCCAGTGCAGAGTGCCCCCGTCCCGCACGCGCTCGCGCGGCACCGGGTTGACGTCCGACAGGGGCAACGCTCCGGACGCCGCCCCTTCCCCCGCGTCGTTCCCGGTGCACCCCGCGCCCCCGCACAGGACGGGCAGCACGAGGACCACGGCGACGACCGCCGACCGCGCACGGCCGGGCGCCGCCTGTCCTCGCCTGCTCGGACGGCGGCCCGGGTGACGTTCGGACGCTCCCGACGGTGCGGCGCCGGGCCGGCGCGGCAAGGTTCGTTCACCCACACCCGCCATGTCCGGACGGCGGATGCGGCCATCCCTTCGCGGTGCGAACGGATCGAACTCGTGGTGCGTCATCGAAAGAGGCTCCAGGGGACGGGGCTCGGGGACCGGGGCTCGGGGATCGAGGGACGGGGATCGAGGGACGGAGACCGAGGGACGGGGGACGGAGACCGAGGGACGAGGGACTGGGCTCGGGGGCTCCAGGGAACGGGGCTCGGGGACGGGGCACGGGGGCTGGGGGCTGGGGGCTGGGGGCACGGGGGCTCGGCGGGACATCGCAGCTCAATCGCGGGCTCGCGGCGTGGGCAACGGGTGGTGGCAGGCGGCGCGGTGGTCGGGACGGCCGGTGGTGCGAGGTTGCGGGTCCGATGCGTCGCACGGGGTGCGCTGCACGGGGGCGAGCGCGGGATAGAGCGGGCATCGGGGACGGAAGCGGCAGCCATCGGGCGGGTTCGACGGATCGGGGGCGTCGCCGTGCAGGACGACGCGGGGGCGCGCGCGCTCGAGGACCGGATCGGGGATCGGGACGGCGTCCAGGAGCGCGCGCGTGTACGGATGTGCAGGCGCCCGGTAGATCTCGCCGGACGAGCCGAGTTCGACGATCCGGCCCATGTGCATGACCGCGACCCGATCGGCGATGCGATGCACGACACCGAGGTCGTGGGCGACGAAGACGTAGGCGAGGCCCAGCCGGGACTGGAGGTCCCGCAGGAGGTTAAGAACGTCGGCCTGGACGGTCGTGTCGAGCGCCGCCACGGGTTCGTCCAGTAGGAGTAGGCGTGGTTCCAGGGCGAGTGCCCTGGCGATGGCCACGCGCTGCCTCTGCCCGCCCGACAGTTCGTGCGGGTGGCGGTCCGCGTGGGCCGGTTCCAGCCCCACGAGGTCCAGGAGTTCCCGGACGCGTTCCCGGGCGGGCAGGCGGTACGCGGTGAGCGGTTCGGCGATGATGGCGCGGACGCGCATGCGAGGGCTGAGCGAAGCGAGCGGGTCCTGGAAGACCGGCTGCACGTCGCGGCGCAGCTCCCTGCGGCGTGCGCGGCGCAGCGCGGCGGTGTCCGCACCGAGGACGGTCACGCGGCCGCGTTGCGGGCGGGCCAGGCGCAGGATCTCCATCAGGGTGGTCGTCTTGCCGCAGCCCGACTCCCCCACCAGCGCGAGCGTCTCCGCCCGCCGGACGTCGAACGTGACGCCGTCCACCGCGCGGACCGCCCCGTGGCGGCGGGCCAGCCCCGCCACGGCCAGCACGACGGGACCGGACGGGCGGGCGCGGTCCGGGACCTCGGCGATGCGCGGCGCCGATCGCAGGAGGGCGACCGTGCGCGGGGCCCGGGGCCTCCGGTAGACCTCCTCGACCGGCCCCTGCTCGACGGCGCGCCCCGCGTCCATGACCAGGACGCGGTCGGCGATGCCCGCGACGACGCCGAGGTCGTGCGCGATGAGGACGGTCGCCGTGCCGGACGCCCGTGCGGTGCGCAGCACGTCCAGGACCTGCGCCTGGACGGCGACGTCGAGGCCGGCGGTGGGCTCGTCGGCGATGAGGACGGACGGGTCGTTGGCCAGCGCCATCGCGATGAGCACGCGCCTCTGCATGCCGCCCGAAAGCTCGTGGGGGTAGGCCCGCGCGCGCTTGGCGGCTGCCGGGACGCCCACCAGGTCGAGAAGTTCGGCGGCGCGCGCACGGGCCGCGGCCCGCCCGGCGCGCCGGTGGACGCGGACGGCCTCCGCGACCTGGGCGCCGACGGTGCGGAAGGGGTCGAGGGAGGGGTCCTGGAACACCATCGCCAGGTGCCTGCCGCGTATCCGGGACAGCTCCGCGTCGGGGCGTCCGAGGAGTTCCCGGCCGTGCAGCCGCACCGAGCCTTCGGCCCGCGCGCCGTCCGGGAGCAGGCCCAGCACGGCGAGCGCGAGGGCGGTCTTGCCGGAGCCGGACGCGCCGACGACGCCCAGCGTCTCGCCCGGACCGACTTCGAAGTCCACACCGCGCACGGCGCGGACGCCCGGCGCGTGGCGGACCCGCAGGTCCGCGACTCGCAGCGCCGTCACCGCGTGGCGGGGTCGAGGACGTCGCGCAGGCCGTCGGCGAGCAGGTTCGCGGCCACGGCGACCAGGATCAGGAGCGCGGCGGGGAAGCCGAACCGCCAGGGGAACGCGAGGACGCCCGCGCCGGCGTCGGCGATCAGGGTGCCGAGCGAGACGGCGGGCGGGGGCGCCCCGAACCCGAGGTGGGCCAGCCCGCTCTCGGCGATGATCGCGGCCCCGACGTTCAGGCCCGCGTCCACCGCGAGCAGCGACGCGAGCTGCGGCAGGACGTGCCGGACGACCGTCCGCGGCGCGCTCACCCCGCCGAGCCGGGCCGCCCGGACGTACTCGCGTTCGCGCAGCGTGCGGGCCAGCGCCCGCACCATCCGGGCGGTGCTCGTCCAGAGCAGCGCGGCGAGGACGGCGACGAGCGCGAGAGCGCCGCCGTCCGTCCGGGGCGCCAGGACGGCCACGACGAGGAACGGCGGCAGGACGATCAGCAGGTCGGCCGCCCACATGAGCGCGCGGTCCGCCCACCCGCCGGCGTATCCCGCCGCGGTTCCGACGAGGGCGGCCAGGAGCGTCGCGAGCACGGCGACGCCGAAGCCGACGAGCAGGGACCTGCGGAGCGCGTGGACGGTCACGGCGAACACGTCCCGGCCGTTCTGGGTTGTGCCGAGCCAGTGGCGTCGTGACGGGGGCGCTCCGAACGCCGTGAAGTCGATCTCGTCCCACGCCCACGGCGAGAGCGTTGGTCCGGCGAGGGCGAGCAGGACGAGCGCGGCGAGCAGGCACAGGCCCGCGGCGGTGCGGCGCATCAGGCGGCGCGGGCGCGCGGGTCGAGGAGCCCGTGCAGGACGTCCGCGGCCAGCACGGCGGCCGGTACCGCGCAGGCGACGAGGCAGCCGACGGCGGCGACCGCGTTGACGTCGCCGCGGGCGACCGACTGCGCGAGCCACTCGCCGAGCCCGTGCCGCGCGAACACCCGCTCGACGAACATGCCACCGAGCAGCAGTGCCGCGGCGGTCTGCGGGACGTATGCGGTCATCGGGATCAGCGCGGGCGGCAGGGCGTGCCGGAGCAGCGCACGGCGGTGGCGCAGGCCCTTCGCGCGGGCGGCGCGAACGAACCCGGCGTTCAGCACGTCCAGGACGAGGCCGCGCTGGTAGCGGGCGACGACGGCGGATTGCGCGAGCGCGATCACGAGGGTGGGGAGCAGCAGGTTCCGGACGTGGTCGGGCCGGCCGGGCGCCTCTCCCGTCCAGGCGACCGTGACGCCCGTGTGGTCGCCGAACCGGGCCGCGGCGATCTGCACGAGCACCGCGAGCACGAACACCGGGACGGCGGCGAGCACGTACGCGAGGAGGGAGACGGCCCTGTCCGTGGCCCGCCCCCGTCTCGCCGCGGCCCAGGCCCCGAGCAGGACGCCGAGGACGGAGCCGACCAGCGCGCCGGGCAGGACGAGGCGGACGCTGACACCGAGCCGCCGGAGCAGTTCGGCGCGGACGGGCCGCCCGTCGAGCGTCCGGCCGAGGTCACCGCGCAGCACGCCCGCCGCCCAGGCCCGGTAGCGGGCGGACGGCGGGACGCGGGGGTCGAGGCCGAGCCCGGCGAGCCGGGCGTCGAGGACGGCGTCCGGCGGGCGCGGCACGCGGCCCGCCAGGTGGGCGCGGGGGTCGAGCACGGCGGCCGCCAGGAGGTACACGAGACTCGCGCCGAGCACGGCCTGCAGCGCGGCCCGTACCGTCCGGCGCGCCAGGAACGCCGCCATGTCCGCCCTTCCGATGCGATCGAGTCACATAAGGCTACTGATCGATCACGCACCGGGACGGGCGAACGGCGACTCTCGTTCAGGCGGGCACCGGCTCGCGGTCGGGGGCCTCCTCCCGCTTGGCGGTTCGGAACGTGGCCACGCCCAGGAGCGCGAAACCGACGGCGGCCCAGCCCAGCAGCACCGCGAGCGGGGCGCCCGCGCCCGCACCGTCGAAGAAGAGCGCCGACCGGATGAACGTGCCCGCCGCGCCGGGCGGCAGCAGCTGCCCGATCGCGCCCCAGGGCTCCGGCACCATCTCAGGCGCCGTGGCCACGCCGGAGGTCGGGTTGCCGAGCAGGAGGAAGGTGAGCGCGCCGAGGCCGATGCCGGCCCGTCCGACCGCCGCGCCCAGTCCCGCGACGACGGCGGTCACGGCCGCGATCGTGGCCGCGACGACACCGGCGACCAGCAGGTAGGGGCCGGGGACGAGCGAGAGCCAGCCGTAGGCGACGCCCGCGACGCCGAGGCCGCCGAGCACGGCGAACAGCAGCGCCCCCGCGGCCCGCCACGCCGCGCTCGGCACCGCGAACGTCAGCAGCACCGCGGCGGCCAGCGACGACATGACCAGCGGAAGGATCAGCGTCGCGAGACCGGAGCCGCGCGGGTCGTCCGGGTCGGTGGCGACGACGTCCTCGACGGGCGCGCCCCGCGGCGCCCCGGACAGGGACTCGGCGAGCGCGGTCAGCTGCTGCGCCACCATCGGGGACGCGGCCGACGCGGTGAGCACCCGCGGGCCCGCCGGGGTGGTGACGATCGCGCCGTAGGCCTCGCGGTCGGTGATCGCCGCGCGGGCCTCGTCCGCGCCCGGCCGGACCTCGATGTCGAACGCGCCGGGGCGCGCCCGCTCGAGCCGTTCCGCCGTCGCTTCGGCGGCGGGCCCGGCGACGACGATCGGCACGTCGTGCGGGGCCGTCCTGGTGGCGGGCCAGGTGAAGGCCACGATCATCAGGAGCTGCAGGAGCGCGGCGCCGAGGGCGACCCCGGCGGTGCGCTTGGCGAGTGAGGAGTGCACGACCTGCTCCCAAAAAATCGGATGTCCGTTCTCTTTACGAGCGTCACACCCGGTGGCGCGACTTGTCAAGAACGAACGTTCGTTTTAGATTGGTTCCATGCCGAGAGTCAGCGAGGAGCACCTGGAGCGGCGCCGCAAGCAGATCCTGGACGCGGCCCGCGCGTGCTTCATCCGCCAGGGCGTCCACGCGACGTCGATGCAGGACATCTTCGCGGAGGCCGGGCTCTCGGCCGGAGCCGTCTACCGGTACTTCAAGAGCAAGAACGAGATCATCGAGGCGATCCTGTCGACCGTCGTCGGCGACCTGCACACCTCCCTCAGGGAGCTCGTGGACGCCGACCCGGTCCCGCCGCCCGACGAGGTGCTCGAACTGATCGCGACGCGCGCCATCGAGATGTCCGGGGAGGACGGCATCCTCCGGCTGGCCCCGCAGGGCTGGGCCCTGGCCCTGTACGACCCCGAAATCGGCCGCTACGTCGCCGCCACCATCGTCACGCTGCGCGAGACGTGGATCCGGTACGTGCGGCGGCTGGTCGGCGCCGGCCTCCTGCCCGCCGACACCGACGTCGTGGCCACCGGGAAGGCCCTGTTCGGCGTGGTTCCCGGCTTCCTCCTGCAACGGCTCATCCTCGACGACGTCGACCCGGCCGAGATCGGCCGCGGCGCGCGCGGACTGCTCGCGGGCCTGCACGCCAGTCACGCGCGGCAGGCCGGGGACTGAGGAGGACCCGCACCCCGCGCAGACCCAGCCCGCGCAAACCCAGCCCTGGCCGTCCCGCCTCTCGACGTGCGCGACCGACGCGTCCCGTGCCCGCGCGCCCGCCCCCGCGCATCCGGCCGCACGGCACCCGTCCAACTCCCCCGGTCTCTGGCAGATGTTCGCCAGATTCCGTATGAGTCCCTGACATGCCTTTTCTGACCTAGTTTCCGTTTTGCCTGGTTATCATCTCGGCACACCCGGCGCCGTGCGCCCGGCCGTACCCCGGCCGCGGCCGGATGCGGCCACGCTGTCCGCACACGGACGCGCTGATGGGTGCAGGACCGTGACCCGGACGCTTTAACATTCCATTACTTTTCAGACCCGGGAGCCCAGGATGGTGACGGTGGCCCAGAGTCGCGGGGCGGGCGTCCGCGCGGCCGGGCGCGCGGGGCGCGCGGCGTGGCTGCTCGCGCTCGGGGCGGCCGGCCTGGTCGGCGCGTCGCTGGCCGTGGGCGGGCTGCTGCCCGCCGACCTGCGGATGGTCTGGTGGCATCCCGAGATCCTCGTCGCGCTGTGCTGGACGGGCGTCGCGGCCCTGCTGCTGCGGCACCGGCCCCGCCTGCGGGTGGGCTGGCTGATGATGGGCGCCGGGGTCAGCGCCGCCGTGTACGTGCTGGCGCTGAACCTGGGACCGTGGCTCGAGCTGCGGGGATGGGCGGCGGCCGGGTTCTTCCTGTGGCTCGGCACCTGGCTGTGGGCGATCGACACGTTCGTGCTCACGCTCGTCCTGCCGCTGATCTTCCCGGACGGGCGGCTGGTGTCGGCGCGGTTCCGGCCGATCCTGGCCATGGCCTGCCTGGTGCCGGTCGTGGTCTGCGTGCACCTGACGGTCGATCCGGACGCCCGCCGATTCCACAACGGCGTGTCGATCTACCCGTTCACGGAGATCCCGCCGCCGGTGGCCGCGCTGATCCTCGCCACGCTCGCCGGTGCGGTGCTGTCGGTCGTCGTCCGGTTCGTCCGGTCCGCTCCGGACGTGCGGCGGCAGATCGGCTGGGTGGTCTACCCGGGCGTGCTCGCCGAGGCGGTCATCTACGCCGGGGAGAACACCGCGATCGGCGATCCGATGCGCAGCCTCACGATCGTGGCCGTCCCGATCTGCGTCGCGATCGCCATCACCCGGTACCGGCTGTACGACATCGACCTCGTCGTCAGCCGGACGCTGGTGTACGCGGGCCTCGCCGTGGTGATCACCGGGGTCTACTTCGCGCTGCTCGGGATGACGAGCATGCTCGTCGCGGGGCAGGGCACGCTGGCCGGGCTGGCTGGGGCCGTCGCGGCGGGGGCGCTGTTCGAGCCGGCGCGGCGGCGCATCCAGCGGACGGTCGACCGGGTGGTGCACGGCGAGCGCGACCCCTACCGGATCGCCGACCGCCTCAACCGGCGGCTGCAGAGCGCCGCCGACCCGGGCGCCGCGCTGGCGGTGGGCGCCGAGGTGGCGCGCTCCGCGCTGCACGCGACGGGCGTGGTCATCGAGGTGCTGGACCGCGACGGCCGGACGATCTCCGCCGAGGACGGCGCGCCCGGCGATCGGCCGCACCTGATCCCGCTGGTGTGGCACGGGGAGCCGGTGGGACGGCTGCGGTTCGGCGTCACGCGCCCGCCGGACGCGCGGCTGTCGGGCATCCTGGCGCGCAACCTCGCGGAGCTGGCGAACGCGGCCCGGCTGGCCGCCGACGTGCAGCGCTCCAAGGAGCGCATCCTGCGGGCCCGGGAGGACGAGCGCCGCCGCCTCCGCCGCGACCTGCACGACGGGCTCGGGCCGACGCTGGCGAGCCTCGCGATGACGGTCGACGCGGCCCGCATCACGCTCAGGACCGACCCGGAGGCCGCGGACGCGCTGCTGGAGAACCTGCGCACGACCATGGGCCGCACGATCGGCGACATCCGCGAGCTGGTGCAGGGACTGCGGCCGCCCGCACTGGACGACCTGGGCCTGGCCGGGGCGATCCGGGCGCTCGGCGGCGTCGTCGCGGGCGGAGACGGCCCCAGGGTGGACGTGCACGTGGAAGGGGACGTCGGGTGCCTGCCCGCCGCCGCCGAGGTCGCCGCGTACCGGATCGTCCAGGAGGCCCTGACGAACGTGCACCGGCACGCCGGGGCGCGGTCCGCGGAGGTGCGGCTGAGCCTGAACGGGGATCTGCACGTCACGGTGGACGACGACGGCGTGGGCCTGCCCGAGCGGATGCGCGCGGGGATCGGCATGGCGTCGATGCGCGAGCGCGCGACCGAACTCGGCGGTTCCTGCACGGTCGGTCCCGGTCCGAAGGGCGGCACGCTCGTCCGCGCCCGGCTGCCCGTCGACGGGGCCCGGTCCCTCGGCGCCGCCTGAAGCGGCCCGCCCCGCCGTCCTCGCGGATCGCTCCGCGGGGCCGCGTGCTCCGGCCGTCCCGTGCGCCTCGCCACCCGGTGGGAGGGCCGGTGACCGCCCCCCGCCAAGAAGGTCGCCACCGGCCCTCTGGCACCGCACTGGACCGAGGCTCCCATCTCGGTCCGTACGGGCCATTCACCAGAGGGTGTGCAAGAAAGAAGTTACGCGGGGAGGGGTCCCGGTGCAGAGGGACAGTTGTCCCGATCGATCCGGGACGGCGAGCGCGCCGAAAGCGCGCCCGGAGTGCGTCCCTCTGACCACCTCATACCTGCCACTTCATGTCTGGCACCTCACATCTGGACGAGCGCAAGCGCGCGCGGGACGAGGTCCGGGGCGTCGTAGGGGAGCCAGTGCACCCGCGGGTCGCGCCGGAACCACGACTCCTGCCGACGCGCGAAACGCCGCGTGGTGCGGACGGTGTCCGCCTTGGCCTGTTCCTCGCTCCACTCCCCCGCGAGGTAACGCAGCACCTGGGCGTACCCCAGGGCGCGCCCGGCGGTCAGCCCGTCCCGCAGGCCCCGCTTCTCCAGTGCCCGGACCTCGTCGACCAGGCCCGCGTCCCACATGCGCTGCACCCGCACGGCGATGCGCTCGTCCAGCTCGTCCCTGGGCACGCTCAAGCCCACCTGCACGACGCTCCCGTAGCGGTACCTGTGCTCGGGCAGGGTGGCGGTGAACGGACGCCCCGTGATCTCGATGACCTCCAGTGCCCGGACGATGCGGCGTCCATTGCTCGGCAGGATCGCCTCCGCAGCCGCCGGGTCGACCCCACGGAGGCGCGCGTGCAGGACGGCGGCCCCGTCGCGGGCCAACTCGTCCTCGAGGCGCGCCCGGACGGCCGGGTCCGTTCCCGGGAACTCCATCTCGTCGACCGCCGCCCGCACGTACAGCCCGGACCCGCCGACCAGGACCGGGACGCCCCCGCGCCCGCGGATCGCGCCGATCGTCTCCGCCGCGAGCCGCTGGTACTCGGCGACGCTCGCGGTCGCCGTCACGTCCCAGACGTCGAGGAGGTGGTGCGGGACGCCGCGCATCTCGTCGCGCGCGAGCTTGGCGGTGCCGATGTCCATGCCCCGGTACAGCTGCATCGAGTCGGCGTTGACCGCCTCCCCGCCGAGCCGCAGGGCCAGCTCCACGGCGAGGTCGGACTTGCCGGCGGCGGTCGCGCCGACGACCGCGATCACATCAGGAGAGGTCACGAGCTTAATTGTGGCAACAGAACGGGTATAGCCGGGGTTGTACGGGTGTCGCGCGGGCACATCGCGCGGCGCCGTCCGAGACGAGGGATCCGGGGGGATTTTCCAATGTCCATCGTCGACAAGGTCAAGAACATGCTCGGGCAGCACCCCGACAAGGCCAAGCAGGGCACGGAGAAGGCCGGGGACATGATCGACGAGCGTACGGGCGGCAAGTACGCGGACAAGGTCGACAAGGCCCAGGACAAGGCCGGCGACTACGTCGACCGGCAGGGCCAGGGCGACATGAACCGCGATGACATGGGGCGCGGTGACATGGGCGGCGACATGGGCCAGGCCGAGCAGGGCCGGCACGGCATGGACGAGCCGGGCCCGAACGACCCCGGGGGCCGCGCCTGATCCGCGGCCGGCCCCGCACCGGGACCGGCCCGCTCGGGACCGGCCCGCCACAGGTCAGGGGCCGCTACAGAGCAGGGGCCGCCGTCCAGGACGCGACGAAGTACGCGACCCCGTAGGGCGCCTCGGCGGCGAGCAGCTCGCCGCCGAACCCGCGGGCGGCGGCCGCCCCCGCCAGCACCTGCCACGCCGCCCGCCCGGCCGCCCGCAACTCCCGGGAAGTCCCGGGATCGAGCGCGGCCAGGGCGGCGGCGTCGGCCTTGCCGAGCGCGCGCGCCACGGCTTCGTCGTACGGCGCCGCGCGCTCATCGAGATAGCCGGGCGCCTTCTCGGAACGGCACGCCGACCCGTCGCCCATCACCAGCAGCGCGACGCGGCCGGCCGACGCGGCGAGTTCACGCCCGAGCGCCAGACATTCCGCGGACGGGGCGTCGAACGCCACCGCGCGGTACCGCACACCGGGTCGTCCGTGGCGGGCCGCCGCCCGCATCGCGGGATCGGCGGACCGCTCGATCAGCCAGCGCCCGATCGTCAGGGACAGCGGCAGCGGTTCCCCGCCCTTGCCCGGAGCGTCCGGACTCGTCCACGGGAGCCCGTACGGACGGAGCGTCGCGTAGGCACCGTCCCCGTACGCGGCCGTTTCCGGGGCGCCGCCCACGACGACCAGCGCGTCCGGCGCGGCGGCGACCAGCCGGCCGACGGCGTCGTCGCAGGCCGCGCGGAGCCCGTCCAGCTCCCGCGCCGCCGCCCCCGCCACGGCGGGCACCAGGATGGGCGGGTGCGGGCACACCGCCGCCGAGATGAGCACGTGACCGGCCTCCTCAGGAGCAGGTGGAGCAGCCCGGTCCGGACGGCCCGGCGGAGGGCGCCGCGACCGGCTCGGCGGACGGGGCGGGGCGTCCGATCGACGGCATCCCGAGCGCGACGCCCTTCGGCGCGCCGCCGCCGCCCTGCCGCGCCTCCCACGCGTCGCCCGCGCGCGTCCGCCGCACGGACCGCGCCGCGCGGTCGGCGACGAGGTGGTGCGGCGCGGCGTAGGTGACCTCCACGGTGACCATGTCGCCGGGACGGACGTGCTCGTCGGGCGCCCGGAAGTGCACGAGGCGGTTGTCGCGGGCGCGGCCCGACAGCCGGCGCGTCTCGCCGTCCTTGCGGCCCTCCCCCTCGGCGACCAGGACCTCGAGCGTACGGCCGAGCTGCTTCTTGTTCTCCGCCCAGGAGACCTCCTCCTGGAGCGCGACGAGCCGCTCGTACCGCTCCTGCACGACCTCCTTCGGCAGCTGGCCGTCCATGGTGGCCGCCGGGGTGCCGGGCCGCTTGGAGTACTGGAAGGTGAACGCCGAGGCGAAGCGCGCCTCCCGGACGACGTGGAGGGTCTCCTCGAAGTCGGCGTCGGTCTCGCCGGGGAACCCCACGATGATGTCGGTGGTGATCGCCGCGTCCGGGATCGCCGCCCGGACCTTGTCGATGATGCCGAGGAAACGCTCCTGCCGGTAGGAACGGCGCATGCCGCGCAGGACCGCGTCCGAGCCGGACTGGAGAGGCATGTGCAGCGACGGCATCACGTTCGGGGTCTCGGCCATGGCGGCGATGACGTCGTCGGTGAAGTCCTTGGGGTGCGGCGAGGTGAACCGGACGCGCTCCAGGCCGTCCACCTGGCCGACCGCGCGCAGCAGCCCCGCGAAGGCCGAACCGCCGCCGGCCGTCATCGCGCGCACCTCGTCCGGTGCCGCCGCCAGGGCGCCGAAGCCCGAACCGTAGGCGTTGACGTTCTGCCCCAGGAGCGTGACCTCGAGGACCCCCTCGCCCACCAGCGCCTCGACCTCCGCGAGGATCTCGCCGGGACGGCGGTCCTTCTCCTTGCCGCGCAGGGACGGCACGATGCAGAAGGTGCACGTGTTGTTGCAGCCCACGGAGATCGACACCCAGGCCGCGTAGGGGGACTCCCGGCGGGTCGGCAGAGTCGACGGGAACGTCACCAGGGATTCTTCGATCTCGACCTGCGCCTCGCTCTGCACGCGCGACCGTTCCAGCAGCGCGGGAAGCGACCCGATGTTGTGGGTGCCGAACACGACGTCCACCCAGGGGGCACGCTTGACGATGGCGTCCCGGTCCTTCTGCGCGAGGCAACCGCCCACCGCGATCTGCATGCCCGGGTGCCCGTCCTTCACCGGACGCAAGTGCCCCAGGTTCCCGTACAGGCGGTTGTCTGCGTTCTCCCGGACGGCGCAGGTGTTGAACACCACCACGTCCGGCTCGGATTCGCCGGCGCGGACGTACCCGGCGTCCTCCAGGAGCCCGGACAGCCGCTCCGAGTCGTGGACGTTCATCTGGCACCCGTAGGTACGGATCTCGTACGTGCGGGTGCCCATCTCCATAGGCGCACTCATGACGTCCCCAGGGTACGCGCCGCCCCGGGTCTCATGGAGGTAACCGTCACGTCACGGAACGGGACTCCGGCGTGGTCACCTGCACCCCAGCGGTTACACCCGAGAGGCCCGCATCCCTTACCCGACATGGGTTTTCGTGATCGTATCGGTACCACGCGGAAACTTGCTCTCCGAATTCCATGTCGTAAAGTCCGAGCCCATGACGGACAGCGAAGGCGGGCCCGAGCTCACCAAGGGCGACGGGCCGGACGAGTCCGCCCCGCAGGGGACGACCCAGGGCGGCGGGCCCCTCGTCGTGATGGAGAACGTCAACAAGCACTTCGGCGATCTGCACGTTCTCCGCGACATCAACCTCACCGTGGACCGCGGCGAGGTCGTCGTCGTCATCGGCCCGTCCGGGGGCGGCAAGTCGACCCTGTGCCGGTCCATCAACCGGCTGGAGCCCATCGACGACGGCTTGATCACGGTGGACGGCAAGGAGCTGCCGAAGGAGGGCAAGGAGCTCGCGAAGCTCCGCTCGGACGTCGGCATGGTGTTCCAGTCGTTCAACCTGTTCGCCCACAAGACGATCCTCGAGAACGTCACGCTCGGGCCGACCAAGGTCCGCAAGCAGGGCAAGCAGGACTCCGAGAAGCACGCCATGGAACTGCTGGAACGGGTCGGCATCGGCAATCAGGCGCACAAGTACCCCGCCCAGCTCTCCGGCGGGCAGCAGCAGCGCGCCGCGATCGCGCGCTCCCTCGCCATGAAGCCCAAGGTGATGCTCTTCGACGAGCCGACCTCGGCACTGGACCCCGAGATGGTCAACGAGGTGCTCGACGTCATGACGGGCCTGGCCCGCGACGGCATGACGATGATCGTCGTCACCCACGAGATGGGGTTCGCCCGGAAGGCGGCACGCAAGGTCGTGTTCATGGCGGACGGCCAGATCGTCGAGGAGAACACCCCGGACGAGTTCTTCACCAACGCGCGAACCGACCGCGCGAAGGACTTCCTGTCCAAGATCCTGACCCACTGACTTCCGGCACCCGCGACCGGCAAGCACCGAGCCCATCGGCCCTGACAGCAGAGGAAGAGACATGCGAGTACGTCGTTTCGGCGGCGCCATCGGCACGGCCGCAGCGCTCGCGCTGGTGCTGAGCGCCTGCGGCAGCGACACCGAGGCCACCGATGCGCAGAGCATCGTGGACCGGGTCAAGGAGAACAAGAAGATCACGATCGGCGTCAAGTACGACCAGCCGGCGCTCGGCCTGAAGACGCCGAGCGGCGGCGTCGAGGGCTTCGACGTCGACGTCGCCAAGTACGTCGCCAAGGAGATGGGCGTCCCCGAGGACGGCATCACCTTCAAGGAGACCCGCTCGGCCAACCGGGAGACCTTCATCACCGGCGGCCAGGTCGACCTGATCTTCGCCACCTACTCGATCACGGACTCCCGGAAGAAGCAGGTGTCCTTCGGCGGCCCGTACTACGTCGCCCACCAGGACACCATGGTCCGGGCCGACGACGACTCGATCAAGAAGGCCGCCGACCTCAAGGGCAAGAAGCTCTGCCAGGCGGCCGGATCGAACTCCTACAAGCGCGTCATCGACCCGCCGCCGGACGGCAAGCTCGACATCGACGCCACCCCGGTGCCCGCCTCCAGCTACTCCGAGTGCGTGGCGAAGCTGAAGGCCGGCGACCTGGACGCGGTGACCACCGACGACCTGATCCTCGCGGGCTTCGCCAAGCAGCAGGAGGGCGAGTTCTCGGTCATCAACGACCCCTTCACCGACGAGAAGTACGGCGTCGGCATGCGCCTGGGCGACACCGAGACCTGCGAGGCCGTCAACGCGGCCATCACCAAGATGTACGAGGACGGCACCGCCGCCCAGCTGCTGGACAAGTGGTTCGCGGGCACCGGCCTGAAGCCGACGACGACGGTTCCGCAGTTCGAGGGCTGCGCCTGACCGTTCCGATCGGCCGCGCCGCGCCGGCGTCCCGTCCGCTCGGGGCGCCGGCGCGGCCCTGACCACGCTGGAGTGTCATGGAAGACCTGCTCGGCCTCCTCGATTTCGGCCCGGTCTTCGAGAACGGCGATCGCATCCTCGAAGGCTTCTGGGGGACCATCCGGCTGGCGCTGATGTCGGCGCTGCTGTCGATGGTCATCGGGACGATCGCCGTATCGTTCCGGGTCGCCCCCATCCCGCTGCTGCGGGTCGTGGGCACCGTCTACGTCAACGTGGTGCGCAACACGCCGCTGACACTGGTCCTGCTGCTGTGCAGCCTGGGCATCTCCACCACCCTGCAGCTCAAGTTCTCCGACACCAACACCGTCGACGCGTACTGGTGGGCGGTCATCGGGCTCTCGTTCTACACCGGGGCGTTCGTCTGCGAGGTGCTGCGCTCGGGTATCAACACCGTCCCGCTCGGCCAGGCGGAGGCCGCCCGGTCGATCGGGCTCACCTTCACCCAGTCGCTGCGGATGATCATTCTGCCGCAGGCGTTCCGGACGGTGATCGCGCCGCTGGGCAGCACGCTCATCGCGATGATCAAGAACACCACCGTCGTGATGGCCGCCGGGTACGCGGAGGCCGCGCTGGCGATGTACGAACTGTTCGACGACCCGAACAGCCAGCCGCCCGCGATCCCCCTGTTCCTCGCGATCGCGGCGGGCTTCATGGTCCTCACCCTGCCGACCGGGTTCTTCTTCGGCTGGCTGGCCAAGCGAATGGCGGTGGCGCGATGAGCAGGGAAGCCAACGTCCTCTTCGACGCCCCCGGGCCGAGGGCCGAGGCCCGCAACCGGCTCCTGACGGTCGTCTCGGTCGTCCTCCTGCTGGCCGTCGCGGCGGCGGTCGTGTGGAAGCTCAACGACCGCGACCAGTTCAGGTCCGCACTGTGGGAGCCGTTCCTGCGGGGCGACGTCTGGACGAACCTGATCCTGCCCGGGCTCTGGAACACGCTGAAGGCCGCGGCCGTGGCGTCGGTGCTGGCGCTGCTGTTCGGCGCGGTCTTCGGGCTGGCCCGGCTGTCGGACCACTGGTGGATCCGGGTACCGGCCGGGGCGGTGGTGGAGTTCTTCCGCGCCATCCCGCTGCTGATCCTGATCTTCCTGGCGTTCTTCGCGCCGCCGCTGGTCAGCCCCGTCATCGCCGAGTCGCCCCTCGGGCAGGCGCAGCGGCTCGTCGTGGACAACTTCCTGTTCATCTTCGGCGTCGAGAGCAACTACGGCGTGGTGACCGTTCCCGCGTTCGCCGCGCTGGTGTTCGGCCTGACGCTGTACAACGGCTCCGTCCTGGCCGAGGTGATCCGGGCCGGCGTGCTGTCCATCCCCAAGGGGCAGTCCGAGGCCGCCTACTCGATCGGGCTGCGCAAGAACGGGGTCATGCGGCTGGTGCTGCTCCCCCAGGCGGTCACGGCCATGATGCCCGCGATCGTCAGCCAGCTCGTGGTGCTGCTGAAGGACACCGCGCTCGGGTTCATCATCGCCTTCGAGGACCTGCTCCACGCGGGCTTCAAGGTGGTCGGCCCGAACTACCAGAACCTGCTCGCCGCCGCCATCGTGGTCTCGGTGATCTACATCGGGATCAACATGGCGCTGAGCGCGGTGGCGACCCGGCTGGAGGCGCGCCTGCGGCGCAACCGGCGGACCGCCGGCCACTCGGTCGCGCCCACCGCGGGAGTCCCGGCGGCGCCGGGGATGGAACCGGAGGACGTCGAGAAGAAGTAGGCGCCCGCGCACGATCGAAGGGCGCATCGAAGGGCGCATCGAAGGGCGCCGCCGGAACTCCCCGGCGGCGCCCCTTCGCACATGGGACGGCGTCCGGAGGCGTCCCGGCCGGAGTGACGGCCCGTATCTTTCCGAAGTCAAACGGGCCGTCATGGCCCCACTGCATCCCCGTATGCGGGACGATTCCGTTATGACCGCTCGTGCGACCCTTCCCTACGGCTCCTGGCCGTCTCCCATCTCCGCGGCCGACGTCGCCCGCGCCCGGCTGCGTCTCGGCTTCCCCTCCGTCGCGGGCGACGACGTGTGGTGGCAGGAGACCCGCCCCGAGGAGGGTGGGCGGAACACGGTCGTCCGCCTGCACGACGGTCGCCGCACGGAACTGCTGCACGCGCCGTGGGACGCGCGCACGCGCGTCCACGAGTACGGCGGGCGGTCGTACCTGCCGGTGCGCACCGCCGAGGGCACCTCGATCGTCTTCTCCAACTACGAGGACCAGCGGCTGCACCGGCTCGACGAGGGCGACGCCAAGCCGTACCCGCTGACCCCGGAACCGGCCGTCCCCGGCGGGCTGCGCTACGCCGACTACGTGCTGGCCCCGGACGGGACGGAGGTGTGGTGCGTCTGCGAGGGCCACATCGCCGCCCCGGCGGACGCCCCCGAGGGCGCGGACGGCGCCGACGGCGCGAACGGCGCCGCCGCGGACGAGCGGGACGCGGGGATCCGGCGCGCCATCGTCGCCGTGCCGCTCGACGGGAGCGCCGCGGACGATCCGGGCGCGATCCGCGAGCTCGTGTCCGGCGCGCATTTCTACGCCTCGCCCTCCCCGTCTCCCGGCGGCGGGCACCTCGCCTGGGTTCAGTGGAACCACCCCCGCATGCCCTGGGACGGGACGGAACTGCGCGTCGCGGCGATCGAGGACGGTGCGGCCGTCGCGCCCCGCACGGTCAAGGGCGGGCTCAAGGAATCGGTCCTGGCGCCCCTGTGGGCGGACGACGACACCCTGTACGTCGTCTCAGACTGGCCCGGCTGGTGGAACATCTACCAGGTGGGCCTGCACGGTGAGTCCGCTCAGGCGCTTTACCCCGCGGAAGAGGAGTTCGCCGGCCCGCTATGGCAGCTCGGCGGGATGCCGTACGCGCTCCTGGGCGACGGGCGCCTGGCCGTGCTGCACGGCGAGGGCGACATGCGCATCGGGATCTACGACCCGGAGACGCTCGATCTGGAGGACCTCGACCTCCCCTACTCGGACTGGCTGCCGCAGGTGTCCGCGGACGGCTCCACGATCGTCGGCATCGCGGGCGGTCCGGAGACCCCCCGCACCGTCGTGCGGATCGACGCCGCGACGGGCCGGGCCGAGGAGCTGCGGGCCGAACTGGAGGACGTGCCCGCGTCCGGGTACCTGCCCGCGCCGCGCGCCGAACGGCTGGAGGGCCCGTTCGGCCGGCCCGTGCACGCGTACGTCTTCCCGCCCGCGAACCCGCAGGCCGCTGGGCCCGCGGACGAACTGCCGCCGTACGTCGTGTTCGTCCACGGCGGCCCGACCAGCCGCGTCTCCACCGCGCTCGACATGGAGCGCGCGTACTTCACCAGCCGCGGGATCGGCGTCGTCGACGTCAACTACGGCGGGTCGACCGGCTACGGCCGCACCTACCGCGAGCGGCTCAGCCGGCAGTGGGGGGTCGTCGACGTGGAGGACGCCGTGGCGGCCGCCCAGGCGCTCGTGGAGGGCGGAACCGCCGATCCCGGGAGGCTCGCCATCCGCGGCGGCTCCGCGGGCGGCTGGACGACGCTCGCGGCCGTCACGCAGACCGGCGTGTTCAAGGCCGCGACGTCCTACTTCGGCGTCACCGACCTGCAGAGCTTCGCCGAGGGCACCCACGACTTCGAGTCGCGCTACCTGTTCGGCTTGATCGGCCCCCTGCCCGGCTTCGAGCGCGCCTACGAGGAGCGCTCGCCGCTCAACCGCGCCGGCGCCGCCGCGTGCCCCGTCCTGCTGCTGCAGGGGCTGGACGACCCGATCGTCCCGCCGGACCAGTCGGAGCGGTTCGCGATGGCGCTGGGCGCGGGCGAGACGCCGCACGCGTACCTGACGTTCGAGGGCGAGGCGCACGGCTTCCGCCGGACGGCGACGATCGTCACGTGCCTGGAGTCGGAGCTCGCCGTCTACGGGCAGGTCCTCGGTTTCGAGCCGCGCGACGTGACGCCCATCGAGCTGACGATGGGCGCCGCGCCGGCGGCCTCCGAGAAGGCGGATCCAGAGGACGAAACGGGATCAGGGGACGATGTAGGAGCCGATGTCGATTAGCGAGTGGTCGGCGCCGAAGAACGACAGCGAGTCCCCCGCGGTGTTGTTCAGGAAACCCCTGGTCAGCCCGTTGTAGTAGGCGTCGGCCCGGTTCGTCCCCGGGCCGACGTGGACGCGCAGCAGGCTGCCGGGCGGGATCACGTACCCGGGACCGATCCGGAGCAGGTTGCCCGCCTGGTCGCGCAGGTAGCCGCCGCTCACGTCCACGGCGCGCCCCGTGGTGTTGCGCAGGACCACGTGCTCGCTGTTCTCGGGCTGGACGTCGTCGCCGCTCGGGTTCGGGAAGACGCTGTCCACCACGACGCCGTTCGCGCCGGGGAACGGCCGCTTCGCGTGCTCCAGGACGCGCCGCGCCGTCCCCGGGAAGTTCGACGTGACCCAGTCGTATCCCTGGTTCGCGGCCATGGAGATCTCGGCCGGGCCGTCCACCGGGTCGCTGATGACCTTCAGTCCCGCGCCGTGCGCGCGCTCGACGTCGGACGCGCTGGTCACGCGCGGGTGCGCGTACACCCCGACCGTCCACCCCGACAGCTCGGCCAGTTCGGCGTCGGACAGCATCTTCCCGCCGGTCAGGTAGGAGAGCTGCACCTTGGGCGCGGCCGCGTGGAACTCCTCCAGCGCCGCCTTGTCGCGCGAGTGGACGTGCACACGGTAGGCGCCCGAACGCAGCGTCGCGCCATCGGTGAGCCCCGCCGCGTTCAGCTCGCGGGCGAGCAGCGTCGCCACCCCCGGGCTGTTGGCGGGCGACTTCAGTTCGAGGGTGAGGCCGGTGCGCCGGTCGGTGAGGTCCAGCAGTTCCTTCACGGTCGGCACGCGCTGGCCCCGGTAGCGCGAGTCGAACCATGACCCGGCGTCCAGTTTCTTGATCTCCGCGAGCGTGAACCGGCCCACCGTCCACGGCGCCCTGTCCGGGTATACCTCCTCGACGTCGGTGGTCCGGGCCAGCGTGTCGTCGTGCAGGAGCACGAGCTCGCGGTCCGAGGTGAGCTGGACGTCGCCCTCGAGGACGTCCGCGTCCTCGCGCAGCGCGTTGCGGTAGGAGGCGAGCGTCTCCTCGGGGGCCTGGCCCGGCGAGCCGCGATGGCCGAGGATCACCGCGTCCGTCCGGTGGTGGGCGGCGGGCCGGTCCGGCGCGGCCTGGGCGGTGCCGGTGACGGTGAGCGCGGCGGCCGGCGCCGTGCCGCTCAGCAGCGCACCGCCCAGAGCGGTGCCGCCGACGAGCTTGGAGAGCCTGTTCACGAGTGTCCTTCCGGTGAGCCGACCATGCGATGATCATGGCGGCGCATTTCGGACATTCGTCTTGCGTCTGAACTCCGGGCCAAATATCCGGCCCGCACGGCCGGCCCCGGGGCCGGAGCCCCGGCCGGCGGACCGACCCGCCACGCGAACTCGGCGGGCGAACTCAGCGGGCGAACTCAGCGGGCGAACTCGGTCGCCCGCGACTCCCGCACGACGGTGACGCGGATCTGCCCGGGGTAGATCAGCTCGTCCTCGACCTGCTTGGCGATGTCGCGCGCGATCACCTGCGCCTGGATGTCGTCGACCGCGTCCGGCTTGACCATGACCCGGACCTCCCGCCCGGCCTGCATCGCGAACACCTTCTCCACGCCGTCGTGCCTGTCGCGGGCGATCTCCTCCAGCCGCTCCAGCCGCTTGACGTAGGCCTCCAGCGACTCCCGGCGCGCGCCCGGACGGCTGCCGCTGACGGCGTCCGCCGCCTGGGTGAGCACCGCCTCGACCGTCCGCACCTCGACCTCGTTGTGGTGCGCCTCGATCGCGTGCACCACGTCCTCGGGCTCGCCGTACCGGCGGGCGATCTCCGCGCCGATCAGCGCGTGGCTGCCCTCGACCTCGTGGGTGAGCGCCTTGCCGATGTCGTGCAGCAGCGTGCCCCGCTTGGCGACGTCCACCGGCAGCCGCAGCTCGCCCGCCATGATCCCGGCGATGTGCGCCGACTCGATCAGGTGCTTGAGGACGTTCTGCCCGTAGGACGTCCGGTACCGCAACCGCCCGAGCAGCGCGATCAGCTCCGGGTGCATGTCGGCGATGCCGACGTCGACCAGGGCGTCCTCCCCGGCCCGCACGCACAGCTGCTCCACGTCCCGCTTGCTGCGCTCGTAGATCTCCTCGATGCGCTGCGGGTGGATGCGCCCGTCCAGGACGAGCTTCTCCAGCGTCAGCCGCCCGACCTCGCGGCGCACGGGGTCGAAGCAGCTCAGCAGGACGGCCTCGGGGGTGTCGTCGATGATGAGGTTCACGCCGGTCGTCGTCTCGAACGCCCGGATGTTGCGGCCCTCGCGGCCGATGATGCGGCCCTTCATCTCGTCGCCGGGCAGGTGCAGGACCGACACGACCGACTCGGCCGTCTGCTCGCTCGCGATCCGCTGGATCGCCAGGGTGACGATCTTCCGGGCGCGCTTGTCGCCCTCCTGCCGGGCCGTGTTCTCGATCTCCCGGGTGATCGGGATGGCCTCGCGCTTGGCCTGGTTCTCGATCGACGCGACCAGTTCGGACTTGGCCTGCTCGGCGGTGAGCCCCGCCGTCCGCTCCAGGACCAGCCGCCGCTCCTCGGCGACGCCGTCCAGCTCCCGCCCGCGCTCCTCCAGCGCCCGCTTGTCCTCGGTGAGCCTGGCCGACCACTCCGTCAGCCGCCGCACCTCGCCGTCCAGCCGCTGCTCCCGCTCGGCCAGCCGCGCCTCCCGGCGCTCGAGGTCCTCCCGGAGCCCGCGCAGCTCGTCCCGGACGGCCCTGGCCTCCTGCTCGGCCGCCGTGCGGGCCTCGGTCGCCAGCCGGCGCGCCTCGCCCTCGGCGCCTTCGATGAGCTTGCGGGCCTCCCGGTCGGCGTCCGCCCGGACCTCGTCGGCCTCGCTCTGCGCGCGCGCCATCTCGGCGGCGGCCTTGCCGGACGCACCGGGGCGCCACAGGATCACGATGACGAGAGCGACCAGGGTCACCAGCAGCGCTGCACCCAGCAGGACGCTCTCCATGAGGCAGATCCTTCCTCGCCGTCGGGTCCCGTCTGGGGTTCGGAACCCTGCCTAGCGAGGATTTACTCGCGCCCTGCGGACGGCCGCGGACACGGCGACGCCATCACCGGGCCGCGCCGCGCGCGTCCCGGAGATCCGGCCGAGTCCAGATCGGCGAACGTGTCCCTGGTGCCTCTCAGCTGCTCGAACGTGTTCGGTCCTATGGCAATCCGCACTAGGCGGAGTAACTCCTCACTGCCGTAACGGTAAGCGGCATGGAGGTAATGAGCAAGCAAACAGGGGGCATTCCGGACCAACCACACGCGGACGTGATGCCTTCCTTACCCGCCCGTACGCGCCATCGCCGCAGGCAGGCCCGCCGCCCGGGACCGCGCCCCCGAACGGGACGGCCTCCGACGAGAACCGAATCTCCCTCGGATCCGTGCCCGCGACCCCTGATTCCGGACACGAGCCGCCCGCCGGTCCCGCGTCCGAAACCCGCCCCACGCGTCCGCCCGCAGCGGCTCCCCGCCCCTCCCGGACCGTCGGCGGCCGCGGGCGCCACGGGGCACCGCCGCCCCGCCGTTCGGCGTCCGCCCGGCAGTCGGCGTGCCCGCCGCGTCACCCACGGACATCATCACCGTCAGTCGAAGAGGTGGTCGTCGAGGTGGGCGCCTTCGTCGGCGAGGGCCTCCTTGACGACGCGGAAGGCCAGGCCGGGCGGGTAGCCCTTGCGGGCGAGCATGCCGACCAGCCGGCGCATGCGCTTGGCGGGGTCGACGCCCCGGGTGGCGGGGAGGCGGCGGGCGACGAGGGCGCGGGCCGTCTCCTCCTCCCGGGCAGGGTCGAGGACCTCGACGGCATCGTTGACGGTCTCGTCGGCGACGCCGCGGCGGCGCAGTTCGGCGGCGAGGGCGCGCTTGGCCAGGCCGCGGCCGGTGTGGCGGGACTGCACCCACGCCTGGGCGAACGCCTCGTCGTCGATGAGCCCGACGTCGGTGAACCGGGACAGGACGCGCTCGGCGACGTCGTCCGGGACGTCCTTGCGGCGCAGGGCATCGGCGAGCTGCGCGCGGGTGCGCGGGGACCCCGTCAGCAGGCGCAGGCAGATGTCGCGGGCGCGCGCCTCCGGGTCGCGGGGCTCGGCTGCCGGACGGGACGCGCCGCGCTCGCGCGGGCCGTCGCGCCGGTCGTCGTGCGGGTCGTCGTGCGGGTCGTCGTGCGCGGCCGCGCTCGGGTCGCCGCTCACGCCGGGACCGCGGGAGCGGCGGCGCCATCGGGGAAGGTCCGCGCACCGGCGGGCCGGTGCCGGGGGAGGCGCCGCCGCCCTACATACGAGATCATCGCCTACTCTTCGTCAGGAGTCACCCATATCGCGGGATTCACCGTCAGGAATCACCGGCCTTGGCCTTGGCGGTCTTCCTGGCGGCGGGCGCCTTGGCGGGGGCGGCGGGCGGGACCGGGGGCGCCGCGGCGGCGTCCGCCGGAACGGGCTCGGCCTCCTTGTCGACCTTCGGGCCGACGCCCAGCTTCTCCTTGATCTTCTTCTCGATCCCGTCGGCCATGTCGGGGTTGGCCTTGAGGAAGTTGCGGGCGTTCTCCTTGCCCTGGCCGAGCTGGTCGCCGTCGTAGGTGTACCAGGCGCCGGACTTGCGGACGAACCCGTGCTCGACGCCGAGGTCGATCAGCCCGCCCTCGCGGCTGATGCCCTGGCCGTAGAGCAGGTCGAAGTCGGCGACGCGGAAGGGCGGCGCCATCTTGTTCTTGACGACCTTGACCCGGACGCGGTTGCCGACGGCCTCGGTGCCGTCCTTGAGCGTCTCGATGCGGCGCACGTCCAGCCGGACGGACGCGTAGAACTTCAGCGCCCGGCCGCCGGTCGTGGTCTCGGGACTGCCGAACATGACGCCGACCTTCTCGCGGAGCTGGTTGATGAAGATCGCGGTGGTCTTGGTCTGGTTGATCGCGCCGGTGAGCTTGCGCAGCGCCTGCGACATCAGCCGGGCCTGGAGGCCGACGTGGCTGTCGCCCATCTCGCCCTCGATCTCGGCGCGCGGGACGAGCGCGGCGACGGAGTCGATGACGACCGCGTCGATCGCGCCGGAGCGGATCAGCATGTCGGTGATCTCCAGCGCCTGCTCGCCGGTGTCGGGCTGGGAGACCAGCAGGGCGTCGATGTCCACGCCGAGCTTCTTGGCGTACTCGGGGTCGAGGGCGTGCTCGGCGTCCACGAACGCGGCGATGCCGCCCTTCTTCTGCACGCTGGCCACGGCGTGCAGCGCGATCGAGGTCTTGCCGGAGCCTTCCGGCCCGTAGACCTCGACGACGCGGCCGCGGGGCAGCCCCCCGATGCCGAGCGCGATGTCGAGGGAGATCGCCCCGGTCGGGATCACCTCGACCGGCGCCCGGACCTCCTCGCCCATCCGCATGACCGAGCCCTTGCCGAACTGCCGCTCGATCTGGGCGAGGGCGGTCTCGAGAGCCTTCTCCCTGTCGTTCGCTGCCATGAGATGTCCTTATTCGTCGTGACTGCCGGCTCTCGGGCCGCTGCTTGCGATGTCGAGGGCGACGCTACGGCGGGCCGCCGACATTTTCGAGCGCCCGGCGCGCCTGTGGACGACGGCGCGGGCCTGCACCAGCCTACCGAACACTCGTTCGATCATCGCCCCGTATGCCGTTTCGGACGGAATCTCCGTGCGCGCCCGGGCCGTGCCGCCGTACGCTGGCTCCGTCCACGGAGGGGTTTCCCATCATGACGCTGACCGTCCTCTTCTGCGTCGATCCACTGCACCCCCGGCGCGTTGACCCTCACTTCGCACGCGAGGCCTCGGCCGTGCGCGACCACTACGGCGAGATCGCCCTGCTCGACCACGACGCCCTGCAGCGCGGCGACGTCCAGGAGGCGGCGCGCAGGGTGCCCGAGGCGCTCGGCGCCGTCTGGTACCGGGGCTGGATGCTGACGGCGGACGAGTACGCGGCGCTGGCGTCCGCGCTGAAGGCGCGCGGATCGGCGCTGGTGACGCACCCGGACGACTACCGGCGCGCCCACGAGCTGCCGGGCTGGCACGACACGTTCGCCGGCCTGACGCCGCCCAGCGTGTGGCGCCCGCTGCCGCCGGGCGGCGACCCGGGCGGGGCGGGCGAGCTGGCGGAACTGGTGCGGCCGCTGAGCGCCGGGCCGGGTGTCGTCAAGGACTACGTGAAGTCGTGCAAGCACGAGTGGGACGAGGCATGCTTCGTCCCCGACGTGCACAACGCCGCCCGGCTGCGCGACGTCGCCGCGAAGATGATCGCCCTGCGCGGCGACTTCCTCGCGGGCGGCCTGGTCGTGCGCGAGTTCGAGGAGTACGTCGGGGCGGGCGAGGCCCGCGTGTGGTGGGTGGACGGCGAGCCGGTCCTGGTGGGGCCGCATCCCGACAGCCCGGACGTGGAGCCCGTCCCCGAGGTCGCCGACGTGGCGCCCGCCGTCCGCTCGCTCGGCTGCCGGTTCATCACCACCGACCTGGCGCGCCGGTCGGACGGCCGGTGGCGCGTGGTGGAGGTCGGCGACGGCCAGGTCAGCGACCTGCCCTCGACGGTGGACGCGATGGACCTGTTCGCGCACCTTCCCGTGCCCGATTAGCCCTTTGTTGCGTTCCAGGGGGAACCTGGCTCCGGTTAGTCGCGTCTCACTTCTGCAAAACCTCCATCGCGCCGAAGGGATGTGCTCTCCATGCCCCCACAGGAGCCGACCCGCCGGCTCAGGTCCCGGGCCGTGAAGGTCGGGATGGTGAGCGCCCTGTCGGTGACCCTGGTCGCCTGCGGATCGAAGTCGACGGTCGCCCGCTGCGTCGACCGTGACGACACCGGCGGCCGCAAGGTCGTGTCCGACTACAACTGCGACGTGGACGACATCGACGACGGCGACTCCTACGGCCAGTACTACTGGTACTACGGCGGCAACGTCCGGAACGGCTACGTGTCGGGCGGTTCGTCGGTCCGTCCCGAGGGCAAGATCAAGTCCCGGAGCGGGACGACGCTGAGCCGCGGCGGGTTCGGCGGCCGCGGTGGCGGCGGGAGCTGACCGGATGCGCCGAATGCGTTCGACACCGCGGGACGGCTGGGCCGAGAAGGTCGAGTCGCACGGGCTGGCGTTCCACCGGACCGCGCACCCCGAGCATCTGAGCCGTCCCTACTGGGACGAGTCCGTGCACTACGTGTTCGATCTGGACGAGATCCTCGAACTGGAGCGGGTCGTCGAGGAACTGCACGACATGTGCCTGCAGGTGGTGGAGCACGTGGTGTCCACCGGCCGGTACCACGTGCTCGGCCTCCCCGACTGGGTCGCCCCGCTGGTCGAGGCGTCGTGGCGGCGCGGCGACCCGCACCTGTACGGGCGGTTCGACCTGCGTTACGACGGCCGGGGTCCCGCGAAGCTGCTGGAGTACAACGCCGACACCCCGACCGCGCTGGTCGAGAGTTCGGTCGTCCAGTGGTTCTGGCTGCAGGACGTCTATCCGGACGACGACCAGTGGAACTCGATCCACGAGCGGCTGGTGGCGCGCTGGAAGGACATCGCGCCCGCCGTGGGCGGCGACCTGGCCCACTTCGCGTGGACGACCGACGACGAGAGCGGCGAGGAGGTCATGACGATCGCCTACATGCAGGAGACCGCCGCGGAGGCGGGGCTCTCGGGCACGGCGATCGCCATGGAGGACGTCGGCTGGGACGCGCGCGGGCGCCGGTTCGTCGACCTGGAGGAGCGGGAGATACGGACGCTCTGCAAGCTGTACCCGTGGGAGTGGATCGTCGCGGAGCCGTTCGGCCGCAACATCCGGTTCGCGTCGACGTCGTGGATCGAGCCCATCTGGAAGATGGTGCTGTCGAACAAGGCGCTGCTCGTGCTGCTGTGGGAACTCTTCCCGGACCACCCGAACCTGCTGCCGACGTATCTGAACACCCCGGCGAACCTGACGTCGTACGTGCAGAAGCCGATGCTGGGCCGGGAGGGCGCCAGCATGCGGATCGTGACGCCGGACGGCGGCGAGCACCGGACGCAGGGCGAGTACGGCGCCGAGGGGTTCGTGTTCCAGGAGTTCTGCGCGCTGCCGGACTTCGACGGCGAGCATCCGGTGCTGGGCGCGTGGGTCGTGCACGACGGCGCGGCCGGGATCGGCATCCGGGAGACGTCGGGGCTGATCACCGACGACACGTCGTCGTTCGTCCCGCACCGGGTCGTGGCCCCGGCGAAGCCGTCCCTGGTGAAGGAGCGGACGTCCCTACTGAAGGCGTGAGGGGACGTCGAAGGTCGCGACGACGGCCTGCCAGACCTTCTTCGCGGGTTCCCCGTCGGCGAGTGCCTGCTCGATGGTGCGGCCGCCCAGTTCGGCGATGACGTGGTCCTTGGCCACGCTCTCGGCGTAGCCCTTGCCGAACTGTTCGTTCATCCGTTCCCAGAACACCGTGAGCCGCACGTCCCCAACGCTATCCGACGGCGCTATCCGGCGGCGCCGTCCTTCGGGGTCCCGTCGAGGGACTCGGCGACCTCGCCGGGGACGGAGGGTCCCGTGCCCTGCCGGTACTGCCGGTGGAGGCCGGTGAGGTACCGCTCGACGCCTTCGACGACGCGGGCGGTCCGGTAGGAGGGGAACACGTCGAAGGCGTGCTGGCCGCCCCGCATCTCGGCGTAGAGGACGGGCGCGCGCGAGGTCTCGCGGAGCCGTTCGACGAACCGGCGGGCCTCCGGAACGGGGATGAGGGAGTCGTGGCTGCCGTGGATGACGAAGAAGGGCGGTGCGTCCTCGCGCACGTGGGTGACGGGTGAGGCCTTGGCGAACACGTCGCGGTTCTCGGCGAACGGCAGTTTCATGACCCACCGTTCCATGAGCCGGGTGGATCCGAAGGGGACGGGCCAGGGACCGGGCTCAAGGAGGTCGTACACGCCGTAGAAGGGGACGGCTCCCTGCACGGACGTGTCCACGTCCTCGAAGCCGGGCTGGAAGTCGGGGTCGTTCGCGGTGAGCGCGACCAACGCGGTGAGGTGGCCCCCGGCGGAACCACCGGTCACGCAGAGGAAGTCGGGGTCGGCGCCGTATTCCTCTGCGTGCTCGCGGTACCAGGCGAGGAAGCGCTTCAGGTCGATGAGGTGGTCGGGCCAGGTGGCGCGGGGGCTGAGACGGTAGTTGACGTTGAAGCCCACCCAGCCTTGGAGCGCCATGTGGTTGAGCAGGGGCAGACCTTGTTCTCGCTTGTCGCCGATGATCCATCCCCCGCCGTGGATCTGCATCAGCCCAGGACGCAGCCCTCCCCCGGCGGGTTCGGTGGCCGACCGGTACACGTCCAGCTTGAGGCGGAGCCGTCCGTCCTCGTGGAAGACGACGTTGCGCTCGGCCCGCACTCCCCTGCGCGGGATCAGGCACAGGGGCGGCACGACCAGGTGGGTGCGCGGGTAGCGGGGCGCGGTATCGGGGTCCAGGTCGAGCGGGACGCCGCACTCGCGCAGGGTGACGGTCGTCTTGCGGGACACCGCGATGGTCGCCGCGAGGCCCGCCAGGCCGGCGGCGCCCAGGGCGAGGCCGGTCCATCCGGCCCACCCGTCCAGGCCGCCGTAGCGGGCGGTGAGGACGAGCGCGGCGACCTCGGCGACGAGCAGGTGCGGCGCGAGCTCGATCGTCCACCAGCCCGCGAAGAAGCTCGGGGCGAGCAGCACGGGGTTCTTGCTCGGCCGGTGCGCGTTGACGGCGAGCAGGCCGAACAGGATCCCGAGCGCGAGAAGGAGGTAGGTCATGAACGGCTCCACTGGACGGTCGTCGCCCCACACTGCCCTGACAAGCGCTTGCTTACAATGTGACGCGCGCCACCCCGGTCCCGTTCTGTCGGACCCGCGAGGCAAGATGGCGCCATGGGCGGTGACGTGCTCGAACGCTTCTCTCCGGCGACCCGCGAGTGGTTCGCGGGGGCCTTCGCCGCGCCCACCGCGGCCCAGGCCGGCGCCTGGGACTCGATCTCCGGCGGCGACAACACGCTCGTCGTGGCGCCGACCGGGTCCGGCAAGACGCTCGCCGCGTTCCTGTGGTCGCTCGACCGGCTGACCGGCGGCCCGCCGCCCGGCCCGGATCCGCTGCGCCGCTGCCGCGTGCTGTACGTGTCGCCGCTGAAGGCCCTGGCCGTGGACGTCGAACGCAACCTGCGGGCCCCGCTGACCGGCATCCGGCACGCCGCCCGCCGGCTGGACCTGCCGGAACCGGACGTCCGGGTCGGGATGCGGTCGGGCGACACCCCGGCCGACGAGCGGCGCCGGCTGGCCGCCAAACCGCCCGACATCCTGATCACCACGCCCGAGTCGCTGTTCCTGCTGCTCACCTCGCAGGCCCGCGAGTCGCTGCGCGGCGTCGAGACGGTGATCGTCGACGAGGTGCACGCGGTGGCGGGCACCAAGCGCGGCGCACACCTGGCGCTGTCGCTGGAACGGCTGGACGCCCTGCTGGAGCGGCCCGCGCAGCGGATCGGGCTGTCGGCCACGGTGCGCCCGGCGGAGGAGATCGCGGCGTTCCTCGGCGGGCCGCGGCCCGCGCGGGTCGTGCAGCCCCCGTCCGACAAGATCTTCGACCTCGACATCGTCGTCCCCGTGGAGGACATGGGCGAGGTCGGGCGGTTCGTGGACGATTCGGGCGCGCCGGACCCGCGGCAGCGGAGCATCTGGCCGCACGTGGAGGACCGTCTCCTCGACCTGATCGAGGCGCACCGCTCGACGCTGGTGTTCGCGAACTCGCGGCGGCTCGCCGAGCGGCTCTGCGGGCGGCTGAACGAGCTGGCCTACGAGCGCGCGACCGGCGAGGCGCTCCCCGAGGACCACTCCCCCGCGGAGGCGATGGCGCAGGCCGGGGCGGCGAAGGGCGCCCCCGGGGAGATCGCCCGCGCGCACCACGGGTCGGTGTCCAAGGAGGAGCGGGCCGCGATCGAGAACGCGCTGAAAGAGGGGCGGCTGCCCGCGGTCGTGGCGACGTCCAGCCTGGAGCTGGGCATCGACATGGGCTCGGTCGACCTGGTCGTCCAGGTCGAGTCGCCGCCGTCGGTGGCGAACGGGCTGCAGCGCGTCGGCCGGGCGGGGCACCAGGTCGGGGCGGTGTCCAAGGGCGTGATCTTCCCGAAGTACCGGGGCGACCTGGTGCAGACGGCCGTGGTGGCCGAGCGGATGCGCGGCGGCGAGATCGAGGAGCTGCGGTACCCGCGCAACCCCCTGGACGTCCTGGCGCAGCAGGTCGTCGCGATGACGGCGATGGAGGAGTGGCCGGTCGACGACCTGGAGTCGCTGGTCAAGCGGGCCGCGCCGTACGCGACGCTGCCGCGCTCGGCGCTCGAGGCGACGCTCGACATGCTCGCGGGCCGCTACCCGGGCGACGAGTTCGGCGAGCTGCGGCCCCGCCTGGTGTGGGACCGGGTGACCGGCACGCTGGCCGCCCGTCCGGGCGCGCAGCGGCTCGCGGTGACCAGCGGCGGGACGATCCCCGACCGCGGCCTGTTCGGCGTGTTCCTGGTCGGCGAGAAGGCGTCGCGGGTGGGCGAGCTGGACGAGGAGATGGTCTACGAGTCGCGCGTCGGGGACGTGTTCGTGCTCGGCGCGAGCTCGTGGCGCATCGAGGACATCACGCCCGACCGGGTGCTGGTGTCGCCCGCGCCGGGGCAGCCGGGCAAGCTGCCGTTCTGGCACGGTGACACGCTCGGGCGCCCGGCGGAGCTGGGCCGCGCCCTCGGCTCGTTCACGCGGGAGCTGTCCGGGCTGGCCGGGGACGACGCGCGCGGGCGCGTGTCGGCCGCCGGTCTGGACGAGTCGGCCGCGGCGAACCTCGTGTCGTACCTGACCGAGCAGCGCGAGTCGACCGGGCACGTGCCCGACGACCGGACGATGGTCGTGGAGCGGTTCCGCGACGAGCTGGGCGACTGGCGCATGGTGGTGCACTCGCCGCTCGGCGCGCGGGTGCACGCGCCGTGGGCCCTCGCCATCGCCGGGCGGCTGCGCGAGCGGTACGGGGTGGACGCGCAGGCCATGCACGCCGACGACGGCATCGTCATCCGCGTCCCCGACATGGAGGACCCGCCGGGCCTGGACGTCGCGGTGTTCGACCCCGACGACGTCGAGCGGATCGTCGTCGACGAGCTGGGCGGGTCGGCGCTGTTCGCGGCCCGGTTCCGGGAGTGCGCGGCGCGCTCGCTGCTGCTGCCCCGCAACCGTCCCGGCAAGCGGATGCCGCTGTGGCAGCAGCGGCAGCGGGCGGCGCAGCTGCTGTCGGTCGCGAGCAAGTACCCGTCGTTCCCGATCGTGCTGGAGACGATGCGGGAGTGCCTGCAGGACGTGTTCGACGTCCCGGGGTTCGTCCAGCTCATGCGGGACGTGTCGGGTCGGCGCGTCCGGCTCGTCGAGGTCGAGACGCCCCAGCCGTCCCCCTATGCCCGCTCGCTGCTGTTCCACTACGTGGGCGCGTTCATGTACGAGGGCGACTCCCCGCTCGCGGAGCGGCGCGCGCAGGCCCTCGCGCTCGACACCTCGCTGCTGGCGGAGCTGCTCGGCCAGGCCGACCTGCGGGAGCTGCTCGACCCGGAGGTCGTCGCCGACACCGAGCGCGAGCTGCAGCGCCTCGCCGAGGACCGCCGTGCCCGCGACCTGGAGGGCGTCGCCGACCTGCTGCGCGTCCTCGGCCCGCTGACGACGGCCGAGGTCGCCGACCGCGCACTCGGCACGGAGTCGGCGCACTGGCTGGCCGAGCTGGAGGCGACCCGGCGGGCGATCCGGGTGCGGATCGCGGGCGCCGAGCACTGGGCCGCGATCGAGGACGCCGGACGGCTCCGCGACGCGCTCGGCGCGCCGCTGCCCGTCGGCGTCCCGGAGGCGTTCCTGGAGCCGCTGGACGACCCGCTCGGCGACCTGATCTCGCGGTACGCGCGGACGCACGGCCCGTTCCGGGCGGCCGCCGCCGCGACGCGGTTCGGGCTGGGCCCGGCCGTGGTGGTGGAGACGCTGCGCCGGCTCGCGGGCGCGGGGCGGGTCGCGGAGGGCGAGTTCCTGCCGGTCGAGGCGGTGTCCGGGCCGCTGACGAACGAGTGGTGCGACGCCGGGGTGCTGCGGACGCTGCGCCGGCGCTCCCTCGCGCGGCTGCGTGCGGAGGTCGAGCCGTCCCCGCCCGAGTCGCTCGGCAGGTTCCTGCCGGCGTGGCACGGGGTGACCGGCGGGTCGCGGCTGCGCGGCGTCGACGCGCTCGTCCAGGCGGTCGAGCAGCTGCAGGGCGCGGCCGTCCCGGCGTCGGCGCTGGAGACGCTCGTCCTGCCGTCCCGCGTCCCCGGCTACTCCCCCGCGATGCTGGACGAGCTGACGTCGGCGGGCGAGGTCGTCTGGGCCGGGCAGGGCGACCTGCCCGGCGGCGACGGCTGGGTCGCGCTCTACCTGGCCGACACCGCGCCGCTGCTGATGCCCGAACCGGCGGAGATCACGATCACGCCGGTGCACGAGGCGGCGCTGGCGGCGCTCGGCGACGGCGGCGCGCTGTTCTTCCGCACGCTGTCCGACCGGGTGAACCGGGACGTCACCGCAGCCGACGCCGACCTGGTCACCGCCGTGTGGGACCTGGTGTGGGCGGGGCGGCTCACCAACGACACGCTCGCCCCGCTGCGCGCCGCGCTGGGCTCGGGGCGGCCGACGCACCGGTCCCGGACGACGCGGCGCGGCCGTCCGGTGCTCCCGTCGCGGACCGGGCCGCCGACCGTCGGGGGCCGCTGGTGGCCGCTGCCGGAGCGGGAGGGCACCGCGACGCTGCGCTCGACCGCGCTGGCCGAGGCGCTGCTGGAGCGGTACGGCATCGTCATCCGGGGCGCGGTGGCGGCGGAGCGGACGCCCGGCGGGTTCGCCGGCGTGTACCCGGTGCTGCGCGCGTTCGAGGAGAGCGGGCGCTGCCGCCGCGGCTACTTCGTCGAGGGCCTCGGCGCGGCGCAGTTCGCGCTGCCCGGCGCGGTGGACCGGCTGCGGGCGTTCCGCCCGGCCGCCGCACCGGGCGCACCGGACGACCTGTCCGCGCTGTGGGAGACGCCCGCGCCCGACCCGCGGTCCCCGCGCGGGCGGGCCGACCGGGCGCTCGTGCTGGCCGCCGCCGACCCCGCCAACCCCTACGGCGCCGCGCTGCCGTGGCCGCAGCGCGACGACGAGGCGATCAGCGGGCACAAGCCGGGCCGCAAGGCCGGGGCGCTGGTGGTGCTGGTGGAGGGCCGCCTCGTCCTCTACGTGGAGCGCGGCGGGCGCACGCTGCTGACCTGGGACGACGACCCCGGCGTGGTGCAGCCCGCGGTGGACGCGCTGGCACTGGCCGTCCGGGAGGGCGCGCTCGGCAAGCTCACCGTGGAGCGCGCGGACGGCGCCGCGATCGCCGGGTCGCCGCTCGCCGCCGCGCTGGAGTCGGCCGGCTTCCACCCGACGCCGAAGGGCCTGCGCCTGCGCGCCTGAGCGGCCCGCCCGTCCCGTCCGGGCTCGCCGGTCGCGGGCGCGCGCAGGGCCACCGCGACCGCGACCGCGCACACCAGGACGCCCAGCAGCGACAGCGGCGGGAGGGTGCTGCCGAACATTGCCCAGCCCCAGATCATCGTGGTGGGCGGCGTCAGGTAGAGCAGGGCCGACACCCGCGCCACGCCCGTCCGGCGGACGTTCACCCAGTAGAGCCCGTACCCCCCGAACATCGCCAGCAGCACCAGTACCGCGATGGCGGACCAGAACGAGGGCTCGGCGGGCGGGACGAGCGCGCCCTCGGACGCGGCGAGCCCCGAGAACAGCACGGCGCTCACCGCGGCCTGGATCGCCAGCGCCTCCGTGATCCCGGCCTTGGGGCGGGTGCGGCGCTCGACGAGGGTGGCGGCGACCAGGCTCAGCATCGCGCCGAACGGCAGCAGGTACGCCCAGGCGGGGGCGCCGCCGGTCAGCTCGCCGCCGACCACGAGCGCGACCCCGCCGAGCCCGCCGGCGAACCCGGCGAGCTGCCGGCGGGTGATCGATTCGCCCAGCAGCGGCACGGCCAGGGCGACCGCGACGAGCGGCTGCAGCGCCGCGATCAGGCTGCTGACGCCCGCGTCGACCCCCTGCTGGGACGCCTCGAAGACGCCGTAGAGGTAGCCGCCCTGCCCGAGGACGCCGATGAGCACGTGCAGGCCGAGTTCCCGCCGCGGGACGCGCGGCCGCCGCCAGGCGGCCCACAGGGCCAGGACGGGCAGCGCGGTGAGGAACCGCCAGGCGAGCAGGGTGCTCGCGGGGGCGCTCTGCGCGCCGAGTTCGGCGCCGATGAATCCCGAACTCCACAGGACGACGAATCCGGCGCCGAGCAGCGCGTCCGTCCGTTGCGAGGTCATCCGCCCTCCATAGATATACATACCGGTATACCTACACTACCCACACCGGTGGGTATACTCGTGGTGCACGCCGATCGGAAGGAGCGCGCGATGCCCGCCACCGCCCCCGCGGACCGCCCGCTGACGCCCGCCGCCCGCCGGGTCCTGGAGGTCGCGAGCGAGCTCTTCTACGAACGCGGCATCACGAGCGTCGGCATGGAGCTCGTCGCCGCCGAGGCCGGGGTCACGAAGAAGACCGTCTACGACCGGTTCGGCTCGAAGGACGCGCTGATCATGGCGTACCTGCGCGCCCGGGACGAGCGCTGGCGCGCCTTCATGGACGAGCGACTCGCCGCCGTCCGCGACCCGCGCGAGCGCGCCCTCGCCTCGTTCGACGCGCTCGGCGCCTGGCTCGCGGCCGGTTCGGGACGCGGCTGCTCGATGGTCAACGCCTGCGCCGAACTGCCCGACGCGTCCCATCCCGTGCACGGGCTCGCCGCCGAGCAGAAGGCGTGGACCCGCCAGCTGTACGCGCGGCTCGTCCGCGACCTCCCCGGGGACGGCGGCACGGGGACGCTCGCCGAGCAGCTCGCGATCGTCCACGAGGGCGCGAACGTCGCCTACAGCGTCGGCGGGGTGCGGGACGCGGCCGCCCTCGCGCGCGCCACGGCGGACGCGATCCTCCCCCGCGCCGTCCGCCCTAAGCAGGAGGTCTGATCTCGGTTTCCTCCTTTGGGCGGATACCCCCGGGCCCTTTCTCTGGGAAAATGAAGATGTACGGGGTTGCGGGGAGTCGGGGAAGGGCTCGCCGCGGAACGGGGAATCGCATGACACCTACCGCACGGAGGGCCGCCGCGCTGCGGCGCAGGCGCCAGGTCATCAGCCAGACCGTCATCGACCGCGCGCTGAACGACCCGCGCAGGCACGACGAGCCCGCCGACGCACCGACCACCACGGCCAAGTAACCGCCCGTCCGGGCGCACGCACGGGGAGGCGCCCGCGCGAACCACGACCGCCCCCGCCGATCCTCCGGCGGGGGCGTCGGCGTCTCCGCCCGCCCTCGTCCGCGTCCCCGGCGCGGCGGCGGTCTCGGGCGGCGATCTCGGGCGGCCGGGGACGGCGGGCGGTCAGTCCTCCCCGGGGGCCGAGAAGACGTCGTCCCGGGCCCGCTCCAGGGCCGCGTGGACGGCGCCGCGCAGCACCGGATCGCCCTCCACCTCGGTCACCGCGACCGTGGGACGGGTCGGGCTGAGCCGCCCCACCGCCCGCTCGATCCGGGCGGCCAGCGGCGCGCCGCCCGCGTGCCCGAGCTGCCCCGACAGCACCACCAGGCCGGGGTCGAGCACGACGTTGACCGAGATGACCCCGTAGGAGATGCGGACGGCCAGCTCGTCCAGGAACGATCCGCCGCGCTCCTCGTCGGCGACGGCGGCGCGCACGCAGTCCACCGCGGTCGGCTCGGCGATGCCGTGCTCGTGCGCCAGCGCGCGGACGGCGTCCGCCCCGACCAGCGAGCCGTAGCCGCCGGCCAGGGCCGGGATGCCCCAGGTCGTCGACTCGGTGACGCCCTCGTCCTCGGGGCGGCGGGCCGCGCCGAGCGGGAGCGGCGCCCCCGGGACGGGCAGGTAGCCGATCTCGCCCGCGCCCCCGGAGCGGCCGCGGTGCAGCCGCCCGCCCAGCATCACCGACAGGCCCATGCCGCGGTCGAACCACATGAGCGCGAAGTCGTCGGCGTGCCTCGCGGCGCCGTACGCGCGCTCGGCCAGGGCGGCGAGGTTGACGTCGTTCTCGATCGTCACCGGTCGGCGCAGGTCCGTGCGCAGCGCCGCGAGGACCCCCTCGTGCCAGGACGGCAGGTCGAAGGCGAACTTGACGTCGCCCGAGCGGGGGTCGACGACGCCGGGGGTGCCGATCACGAACGCCTTCAGCCGGCCCGCCGCGACCTTCGCCGACCGGCACGCCTTCACCACGGCACTATGTACGGTTTTAACCGGATCGTCCGATCCATTCGGATCGACGGTAACCTTGGCGACCATCCGGCCGGTGATGTCGGCGACGCCCGCGGTGACCCCGTCCGGGCCCACCTCGAGGCCCGCCACGTAGGCGCTCGACGGCACCACGGCGTACAGGGCGGCGTTCGGGCCGCGCCCTCCGGCCTGCTCCCCGACCACCGCCACCAGTCCCCGCTCCTCGAGCCTGGACAGCAGTTGGGAGGCGGTGACCTTCGACAGCCCGGTGTGCTCGCCGATCTGCGCGCGGGTGAGCGGCCCCTGCTCCACGAGCAGGTCCAGCGCCGCGCGGTCGTTCAACTCACGCAGCAGCCGCGGCGTTCCCGGGCGTCTGGCCATGCTTGGCACCCCTCGATGTCTCAATCCGCTAACGGGCAGTTTTGTTTAGGAAAGTTTCTTGTTAGTTTACGCGCAAGCGCCGACCGGCCCCTACCCGGGACCGGTGGACGCGCGCAGAGCGCCGAGCGGCGAGCAGGGCGCCCGCGAACCATGCGACTGCGAGCGGGGCATGACCGGACCCTAAAGGGTCGGAGTGCCCGGCTCACACCGCAGGCCACAAGGCCGCGCGAGGCGATGCCGGAAAGGAATCCCCCAGTGAGGTACATCAAGATGGCGGCCGCGGCGGCCGCGATCGCCCTGGCCGCATCGGCCTGCGGCGGCGACGGCGGCGACGGCGGGAGCGAGAAGGTCCCCGCCGAACTCGAGGTCTGGATGATGGGCGAGGGCACGCCCGAGCAGACCGAGTTCCTGGACGGCGTCGAGACCGAGTTCAGGAAGACGCACCCGGATACCGACGTCAAGATCAAGTACGTGCCGTGGGCGCAGGTCGCCACGCAGTTCCAGAAGGCCGCCGCGAGCGGCGAGGGCCCGGACGTCACCGAACTCGGCAACACCGACGTCCAGTCCCACATCGAGCAGGGCAACCTCGCCGACATCTCCGACCAGTTCGGCGACTGGGCCGACGCCCAGACCCTGAACAAGACCGCGCTGGAGAACGACCAGGCGGACGGCAAGACGTACGCGGTGCCGTGGTACGGCGGCGTGCGGGGCGTCTGGTACCGGCAGGACTGGTTCGAGGAGCTCGGCATCACGACGCCCAAGAACTGGGCCGAGCTGACGGCGGCCGCCAAGAAGATCGAGGACGAGAAGGACGTCCCGGGCATCGGCGTCGCGAGCGACCACACCAACGCGATCATCAGCTTCGTCTGGGGCAACGGCGGCGAGGTCGCGGTCCAGGAGGGCGAGGAGTGGGCCGGTAAGCTCGACCAGCCCCAGGCGGTGGAGGCCGTGCAGTACTACGCGGGCCTCGACGACTCCGGCAAGTACGTCGGCAAGAACGAGCTGGAGGGCCCGCAGCGCGACTTCGCGCTCGGCAAGGTCGGCATGTACTTCGACGGCAGCTGGGCGCTGAAGCAGCTCAAGGAGATCTCCCCCAAGAACGCCGAGAACTGGGCGGTCTTCCCGATCCCGACCAAGACCGGCGGCAACGCCCCGGTCATGGCGGGCGGCTCGGACGTCGCCGTCTGGCGCGACACCGCGAACACGAAGGTGTCCTTCGAGTACATCAAGGTCCTGAACAACGCGAAGAACGCCAAGGCGTGGGCCGACTACAGCGGCTTCTCGTCCATGCGCTCGGACGTGTCGTTCTCCGACCCCAAGCTCGCGATCTTCACCGACATCGCCAAGAACACCAAGTTCCCGCCGATGACCGCCGGCTGGGCCGAGTTCGAGCAGGCCAAGAAGGTCCTGCCGAACACGGTCAAGGCGATCATGCAGGGCGGCGACGCCGCGGCGGAGATGAAGAAGGCCAACGAGCAGGCGAACACGCTGCTCAACCCGTGACACCGGGCGCCCCCGCCGCCGCGCGCACGGCGCCGCGGCGGCGGGGGCCGCGCTCCGGACCAGTCACGGCCGCCCGTCCCTCCTGAACGGAACCGCCCATGCTCGACACCGCTCCCGCGGTGCGCAAGCCGCCCGGCCGCAGATCCGCCGGCCGCTCGCGCCCGCGCCGCCGGCCCCGCTTCGGGCCGTACCTGCTGATCGCGCCCACCGTGGCCGTGATCGCCCTGCTGATGTTCTGGCCGATGATCCAGATCGGGATCATGTCGTTCCAGGAGGTCGGCAACCGCCAGCTGCGCGGCGAGCCGGCCGAATCGGTCGGGTTCGAGAACTTCAGCGAGATCCTCGGAGACCCGTTCTTCTGGCAGACGCTCCGGCACACGGTGCTGTTCGCCGTCGTGGCGGTGTCGCTGACCATGGTGGTCGGCACCCTGGTGGGGCTGCTGCTCAACAAGCTCGGCAAGAGGATGTCGAACCTGGTCGCCGGGGGCGTGATGGTCGCGTGGGCGACCCCGCCGATCACCGCGGCGATCATCTTCACCTGGCTGTTCGGCACGACCGGCGGGCTGGTCAACTGGACGCTGGACCTGCTCCCCGACTTCCTGGTCGGCGGCGACTGGCTCGGCTACAACTGGTTCGCCAAGCCGCTGCCCACCTACACGGTCCTCACCATCTGCGTGGTGTGGCAGGCCTGCCCGTTCGTGGCCGTGTCCGTGCTCGCCGGGCTCAAGAGCGTCCCGCGCGAGCTGTACGAGGCCGCGCGCGTCGACGGCTCCGGCCCGTGGCGGACGTTCTGGAGCATCACCTACCCGATGCTCAAGCCGATCTTCCTGGTCGTGCTGGTCATGTCGATCATCTGGGACTTCAAGGTGTTCACGCAGCTGTTCATCATGTCCGGGATGGCCAACCGGGACGCCTTCAACCTCTCGCTGTACGCGTACTCGGAGGCGTTCGGCTCGATGAATCCGAAGCTCGGCGACGGCTCGGCGATCGCGCTGGTGCTCACGCTGATCCTGCTCATCGTCACGGCCCTGTACGTCCGGGTCATGGTGCGTCAGGGGGAGACACGATGAACGCGCCGACCAAGCTTCCGGCGCTCCTCGGGGGCGGGGCCGCGGGGGCCTCCGCGCACGCCGGGAGGTCCGGCCGGAAGAAGCGGCTCTCGAAGATCACCTGGAACGGCATCGGCCTGCTGGTGTTCGCGTTCGCGGTCTTCCCCGTCTTCTGGATGGCCTCCACCGCCTTCAAGCCCAACGAGGAGATCTTCAGCTCCACGCCGAAGCCGCTGCCGACCGACCCGACGCTGGAGCACTTCGACGTCATCGTCAACGGCTCCGTCGCCGAGGTCTCGTTCTGGAAGTACTTCGGCAACAGCGCGCTGCTCGCGCTCGGCACCGTCCTGGTGTCGGGGCTGCTGGCGCTGCTGGCCGCCACCGCGGTCGCCCGGTTCCGCTTCCGGTTCCGCACCACCTTCCTGGTGATGCTGCTGATCGTCCAGATGGTCCCGCTGGAGGCGCTGGTCATCCCGCTGTTCCTGGACCTCAAGCACCTCAACATGCTGAACAGCATGTGGGGCCTGCTGGTCGTCTACATCGGGTTCGCGGTGCCGTTCGCGATCTGGATGCTGCGCGGGTTCGTCGCGGCGGTGCCGCGCGAGCTGGAGGAGGCCGCGGCCATCGACGGCGCCGGCCCGGTCCGGACGTTCTTCCGGGTCATGCTCCCGCTCGTCGCGCCGGGCCTGGTCGCGACCAGCATCTTCTCGTTCATCACCGCGTGGAACGAGTTCATCTTCGCCTTCACGTTCCTGGACGACCAGGACAAGTACACCCTGCCGATCATGCTGCAGTTCTTCTTCGGCCGCAGCGGCAACTCCTGGGGGCCCATCATGGCGGCGTCGACGCTGCTCACGATTCCCGTCATCATCTTCTTCCTGATCGTCCAGCGCCGCATGGTGACCGGGCTGACCGCCGGGGCGGTGAAGGGGTGACGACCGACGACATCGCCACCACCGGGGAGATCACCCGGCTGGCGCGCGCGGCGCTCTCGCCGTCCTTCCCCGGGGCGACCGCGCCGGGCTGGCTGCTGGACGAACTGGAGCGGGGCCTCGGCGGGGTCACCCTGTTCGCCCTCACCGGCAACGTGCCGAGCCCCGGGTCGCTGGCCGCGCTCACCGCGCGGATGCGCACCGCCGGCGACCCGCTGGTCAGCATCGACGAGGAGGGCGGCGACGTCACCCGGCTCGGCGGGCACGCCACCGGCAGCCCCTACCCGGGCAACGCCGCGCTCGGCGCCGTCGACGACCCGGAGCTGACCCGCCGGATCTACCGGTCGATGGGCGCCGAGCTGGCCGAGGTCGGCGTCAACCTCAACTTCGCGCCGTCGGTGGACGTCAACACCGCCGACGACAACCCGGTGATCGGCACCCGCTCGTTCGGCGCCGACGCCGCGCTGGTCGCGCGGCACGCCGCCGCGGCGGTCGCCGGGACGCAGGAGGCGGGCGTCGCCGCGTGCGCCAAGCACTTCCCGGGGCACGGCGCGACCGTCGTCGACTCCCACCTGGCGATCCCGCTGGTGGACGCCGACCTGGACCTGCTGGACCGCCGCGAGCTGGTCCCGTTCCGGGCCGCGATCGACGCCGGCGCGCGGGCGGTGATGACCGGGCACCTCAACGTCCCGACGATCACCGAGGGGCTGCCCGCCACGCTGTCCCCCGCCGCGATCACCGGGCTGCTGCGGGAGCGGCTCGGCTACCCGGGCGTGATCGTCACCGACGCGCTCGACATGCGCGGGGCGAGCGGCGCGATCGGCATCCCCGAGGCGTCCGTGCGGGCCCTCATCGCGGGCGCCGACCTGCTGTGCCTCGGGCCGAACGAGCACGCCGACACGCTGCGCGCGACGCTGGCGGCCGTCGAGGCGGCGGTGCGGGACGGACGGCTGTCGCCGCACCGGCTGCGCGACGCCGCCGACCGCACCGACGCGCTCCGCCGGTGGCTCTCCCGCGAGATCCCGGCGACGCCCGACCGGGACGCCGGGCTGGAGGGCGCGCGCCGCGCCGTGCGGGTCACGGGAGCGCTCCCAGGTTGGACGGAGACACCACCGCTGGTCGTCGAGGTCGAGGCGTCCGGGAACATCGCGGTCGGTCCGACGCCGTGGGGCCTGCACCCGTGGGCGCCCGACGCCGTCCGGGCCGCCGGGACGGACGGGAACGCGGACCGCGTCCTGGATCGTGCCAAGGGACGCGGACTCGTCGTCGTCCTGCGGGACGCGCACCGGCACGCCGCCCAGCGGTCCCTGACGACCGCGCTGCTGACGGCCCGTCCCGACACCGTGGTCGTCGAGATGGGGCTGCCGGTCTGGCGGCCGGGTTCGGCCGTCTACCTGGCCACCTACGGCGCGGCCGCGGCCAACGCGCAGGCGGCCGCCGAACTGCTCGGGCTCGTCCCCGCACCGGACGGGACGGCCTGATCCGCAGCCCTCGGGGGCGCCGCGCGGCTCCCGGGGCGCCCCGCTCGTGGTGCGTCCGCCGGACAACGGCCCGGTTCCGGTGGGCGCACCACGTTCCTTTTGCGCATCGGTCTCCGGGGGACCGCCCGACCAGTCCGGCCGGCGAGGGATAATACGTGCATGCGATTGTCCGCCCGGGTCGACTACGCGCTGCGTGCCTCCGCGGAGCTGGCGGTGGCCGGGAGTCATCCCGTGACCGCGGTCCAGCTTGCCGAGGCCCAGCAGATCCCGCCCAAGTTCCTCGAGAACATCCTCGGCCAGCTCCGCCGCTCCGGTCTCGTCCGCAGCCAGCGCGGGCCCGAGGGCGGCTACTGGCTGGCCCGGCCCGCCGAGCAGATCTCCCTGGCCGACATCATCCGGGCGATCGACGGACCGCTGCTGGGCGTGCGCGGCGAGCGCCCCGAGCACGTCGGCTACGAGGGCCCCGCGCGGTCCCTCCAGGAGGTGTGGATCGCGCTGCGCGCCAGCGAGCGCGCGATCCTCGAGCGGGTCCGCCTCTCGCACATCGCCGCCGGCGAGCTGCCCGACTCCGTCCGCGTCCTCACCGAGGACCCGTCGGCATGGGAGAGCGGATCGCTCATCTAGCGGCGAGACCGCCCGGAGGGCGGTGACGTGCCGGAGGGGGACGTCGTCCGGCTCGCGGCCCGGCGGCTGCACGAGGCGCTCGCCGGCCGGCCGCTGACGCGCTCGGACTTCCGGGTCCCCCGGCTCGCGACCGTCGACCTGCGCGGCCGGACCGTCCTGGAGGTCGTGTCGCGCGGCAAGCACCTGCTGATCCGCGTGGAGGGCGGCGTGACCGTCCACACGCACCTGCTGATGGAGGGACGCTGGCGGGTGCGGCGCGCCGGGCCCGTCCCCCGCGACCACCGGGTGCGGCTCGTGCTCGGCAACGCCGAATGGCAGGCGGTCGGCAGCTCGCTCGGGCTGGTGGAGCTGCTGCGCACCGCCGACGAGGACGGCGCCGTCGGGCACCTCGGCCCGGACCTCCTCGATCCGGCGTGGGGGCCCGAACTCGCCGCCGAGGCCGTCGCGCGGCTCGCCGCGGACCCCGGCCGTCCCGTCGGCGAGGCGCTGCTGGACCAGACGCGGCTGGCCGGCATCGGCAACGTGTACAAGGCCGAGGTCCTGTTCCTGCGCGGCGTGCACCCGTGGACGCCCGTCGGCGACGTGCCCGGCATGTCCGGACTGGTGGAGCTCGCGCACCGCCTGCTGGCCGCCAACCAGGACCGGTACGGGCACGTCACGACCGGTGACCTGCGGCGCGGCCACGAGCACTGGGTGTACGGGCGGGCCGGACGCCCGTGCCGCCGCTGCGGCACCGCGATCCGCCGGGCCGGACAGCCGTCCCCGTCCCCGTCCCCGTCCGCGGACGATCGCGTCACGTTCTGGTGCCCGCACTGCCAGCCCTGACCGCGCACCCCGGACGCCCGGGGATCACACCGCACGGCCCCGCGCGTGCCCCGGCGGCGCGCCGGTGAGGTTCGGTGTCGAGGCCCCGGCACCACTCGTCGGCCGCGAAGTGCCCGACGGGCGCGGGCCCGATCCGACCGGCACGGATCGTCGAATCTGACCGCCCGGCCGGTCCGACCTGCACGAACCCACCTGCACGAACCGACCGGCACGAGCCCACCGGGGCGAGGGGTCGGGCGGGGCGAGGGGTCGGCGCCCGCCCGGCACGCCCGGGACGCCGGGCGGGTCGCCGCCCGCGGCAGGTCGCCGGATCCGGCGCCCGCACGCCCCATCATCGAACCGGCATATACCCAAGTCAATTCTCAGGTTTCCTTGGACAACCCCAAGGGCTACCTTGGGGATCATGACCTTGGACGACCTGCGGGTCTTCGTCGCCGTCTGCGAGGCGGGCAATCTCAGCGCCGTCGCCCGCGACCTGTCGTGCAGCCAGTCCGCGGTGAGCCAGCACGTCAGGCGGCTGGAACGGGAGACGGGCCTGGTGCTGCTGGAGCGCCGCCCGCGCGGTGTGGTGCCCACCGGCGCCGGGCGGGTCCTGCGGCGGGCCGCGGCCGACGGCCTGTCCGGACTCGACGCGGCCCTGCGCCTCCTGGACGATCTGCGCCGCGGCGTCGGCGGCACGGTGCGGGTCGCGACCGGCGCCACGACCGTCCGGCACTTCATGGCCGGGGGCGTCGCGGCGTTCCGCGCGCGGCACCCCGAGGTCGCCCTGCAGTTCGAGACGGCCGGGTCGAGCCGCCGCTGCCTGGAGGCCGTCCGCTCGCACGCCGCCGACCTCGCGTGGGTGACGATCGGGCCGCCACTCGACGGCGTCGAGCAGCGCGCGTCCTGCGAGCTGCCGTGGGTGCTGGCCGTCCGCAGCGACGACCCGCTCGCCTGCCGGGCGTCCCTCGCGCTCGGCGACCTCGCGGAGATCCGGCACATCGAACTGCCCGAGCACGCCACGTCCCGCGTCCACCTGGAGATGCGCCTGGAGGGTCACGGGCTCCGGCTCGCGTCCACGGCGAGCGTCGCCGACTGGGACACCGCGCTGCTGCTCGCCGAACTCGGCCTCGGCCACGCGATCCTGCCCGCGCTTCCCGGCTGGCGCGACGGTTCCGGCGCCGGTTCCGGGGACGTCCGGCTGATCCCGATCCCGGATCTGCCGCCGCTGGCCGCCGGGTGGGCGGCCCGGGACTGGGACGCGCTCAGCCCGCTCGCCGTCGAGTTCGCCGAGACCGTCCTGGAGCGGCTCAACCGGCGGTGACGCGCCCGTCCGCCACGGTCATCCGGGCCTGCGGGCCGCCCTTGCCGCAGTCGGGCCCGCCCGGGTAGGTCGCCTTCGGCGTCACCCGCAGGGTTTCCGCGAGCAGTTCGCCGCCTCCGTCGTCCCGGAGGGTGATCTCGACGTCGACGGGCCGCTCGGGCAGGTCCGGCACCGGGGCGAACCCGGTCCGGCCGCCGTCCGGTGACGCCGAGGCGCCGCACGCCGCGTCCGGCCCGTCCCCGTCGCACCCCATCGGCACGGACGTCGAGGACGGCCGGAGCGTGATCGGCGGCGTCCGGCAGGCGCCGTCCCAGCACACCCGCAGCGACGCCGACGCGACCCGGGCGGCCTCCGGCGGCCGCACGTCCACGCTCACCCCGGACGGGGACCCGATCGCCGGGCAGGCGACGGGCGTGTCACAGCCCGCCGCGAGCAGCGCCCCCGCGACGATCGCGCCGATGCACGCGCCCTTTCCCAACACTCCCATGGTTCATGGACGCCGCCGCCCCGCCGGGCGTTCCCCCGGAACACGCCGAGGCCCCGGTCCGTACGGACCGGGGCCTCGGCGTCGTGGGCCGCCCGCGCGGATGGGCGGGCGCGATGGTCGGGTCTGTCAGGTCTGCGCCTGGAACATCCAGTGCTGCTTCTCGAGTTCGTGGGTGATGCCGATGAGCAGGTCCTGGGTGACCGGGTCCGGCTCGTCGGTCTCGGCGATGCGCTCCCGGAAACGGCCGATGATCTGGGCGAGGACGTCGGTGACCGCGCTGACGACCTTGTCGTCGGCGAGGTAGCCGGCCTCGAGCTGCGGGAGCTCGCTCCGGTCGGCGACCGTGCGGACGCGGCCGTCGGGGCTCACCCCGATCGCCACGGCGCGCTCGGCGACGTCGTCCTGGCTCTGCCGGGCGAGGTCGACGACCTCGTCCAGGTGCTCGTGGACGACCTTGAAGTTGCGACCGGTGAGGTTCCAGTGCGCCTGCTTGGCGACCAGCGCCAGATCGATGAGGTCGACGAGGGCGCCCTGCAATGCGTTCCCCACGACCTTCTGCGCCGTCTCGGTGAGGGGGCTCTTGACCGCCGCCATTGTGGGCTCCTTCCGCGTCGTTACGGTTATCCGTTACAACCGGTGAGAATCCCCCGCTATGCCGTGCCCAACCGTGAGACCGCGCACACCCGCGGCCGGGTTCTCCGGACGGGCCGGTGACGGCGAGCGGCAGCCGCCCGGGGCGGCGATCCCCGAGCAGGCACCGTCGAGCGGCGGCCCCTCGGGCCCCGCCCCGGCGAGGGCGGCCGTCGGCCGCCGCTCAGGCGGCGACCATGTCGGCGCGAAGCTCGCCCGTGATCTCCTCCGGCGTCTCCGGAATGCTCTCCGCGGGAATGCGGTCGTGCTCGGGGGCACCCGCCATGACGGGCTCGTGCTGCAGCTCGGCGAGGGCGAGCTGATCCGCGACGTCCCTCAGCACGTGCGACAGCGGCACTCCCAGAGCCTTGCAGATCGAGGAGAGCAGCTCCGAGGACGCCTCCTTCTGCCCTCGTTCCACCTCGGAGAGATAACCGAGGGAAACCCGCGCCGCCGCGGACACCTCACGGAGGGTGCGTCCCTGGCGCAGCCGCAGCTGCCGCAGTACGTCACCGAGCAGCTGGCGAAGCAGGACCATCGTCTCGCTCCCTCCCTCAGTTCGGACCATCTGCCACTTCCACCGTACCTGCCTTGACGGTGACCATGGCAGACCGTTGATTTCGTGTTCGCTCGCAACGTAACGCTGTAATCAGCCCGACTCTTCCCGAACTTACCGGACGAACTCGCCCCAGGCGTCCGCCCCGAGCCCCAGCAGAACGCGTCTGAGCTGGTCAAGCGCGTGAACAACGGTCATCCGGCGGATGACGTCCCGGGTCTCCGGACCGGGACCGGGTACGGGGAGTTCCGGCTTGGTGACGGTGCGCGTATCGCCGGGTCCGGCCACACCGATATAGACCGTTCCCACGGGACGGCCGTCCTGGGCCTCCGGCCCGGCCACGCCGGTGACCGCGATCCCGTACGTCGCGCCGAGCCGGTCCCGGACGCCCGCCGCCATCGCCGCCGCGACGTCCGGGTGGACGGCGCCGTGCTCGGCGAGCAGGTCTCCGGGGACGCCCAGAAGGCGCCGCTTCAGTTCCGTCGCGTAGGTGACCATGCCGCCCGCGAACGTCGCCGACGAGCCGGGCATCGCGGTCAGCTCCGCGCCGATCAGCCCGCCGGTGAGCGACTCGGCCGCCGCGACCGTCGCGGACCGCTGCGTCAGCAGCCGGTGCACGACACGGTCGAGCGTCTCGTCCTCCACGCCGTACACGGCGGAGCCGACCAGCTCGCGGACGCGCTTCTCGACGCCGGCGAGGCGGTCCCACGCGTCCGTCCCGGCGACGGTGACGCGGACCCGGACCTCCGCGGGCTGCGGCAGGTACGCGAGCCGGACGCCGTCCATCGCCTCGATCTCGGCGAGCCGGGTGGCGAGCACCGACTCCCACACGCCGGCCGTACGGAGGGTGCGGCGGGCGACCTCGGACGGCCCGGCCAGCTCGGGCAGCACCACCTCGTCCATGATCGTGCGCATCTCGAACGGGACGCCGGGCAGCGCGTACACGACACCGCCGGGCAGTTCGACGCGCAGCCCGGGCGCCGATCCGGCCGAGTTGCGCAGCAGCCCCGCCCCCTCCGGCACGTCCGCCATGCGCAGCGCCATCTCCCGGACCTCGTGCCCGGCCGCCGCCGCCCGCTCCCGCAGCCGCGCCGCGACGCCGGGGTCCCGGACGAGCGGGACGCCCGCCGCGGCGGCGAGCGCGTCCCGCGTGAGGTCGTCGTAGGTGGGCCCGAGCCCGCCGGTGGTGATGACCGCGTCGGCGCGGCCGAGCGCGGCCGTCACCGCCTCGACGATCACGCCGGTCTCGTCGCCCACCACGACGCTGCGGGCGACCTCCACACCGCGGTCGGCGAGCCGCCGCCCCAGCCATGCGGCGTTGCCGTTGATCGTGTCGCCGAGGAGCAGTTCGTCCCCGACCGTGAGCAGCTCGACGCGCATCCCGTCCCCTCCCGATCAGGTCCCCGAATCTACCGCCGCCCACCGACGGCGGGCACGGGCCGGACGCGGGCGGAGGCGGGCCGGAACGCCCGCGCACGGCCCGCGCACGGCCCGCGCGGGGCCCGCGCGGGGCCCGCGCCGCCGGTCGGCCGCCTCGAATGACCGAATCAGGACGAATCTCACGTTGTACCCGAAAGCCGACCGCGCCGCCTCCGAGCCGCTTTTTTCTCGCCGAACAAAACATCGGGTACACATGGCGTTCATCGTCCTGTCATACGTGCACGTCGCGCGCGACTCGGACCGCACCCGGGCCGCATATCGGCACGTCCGCCCCGGCCGCACCGCCCCACATTCGGCAGAAGTGAGCGTCATATTGTGAGTCAAAACTCATCCCTGCGATTCGCGTAGCACCCCGAATCGCAGGGATAATTGGGAGCGCGGGGCACCGTGAACGGGGCCGCGGAACCACGACCGGGGTGGGCGTGGTTCCGCGGCCCGCTCCGTTCCGCCCCGCCGTTCCGCTCCGCCGTTCCGCTCCGCCGCTCCCCGTGACCGGACGGTCAGTGCCGGAGCAACCTGCGCAGCGCGACGCCCAGAGCGTGCGCGTAGAGGCGCTGGAAGACCGGAGCGGCCGGCCCCGCCAGCCGCGCCGCCGCCGTCGCGGGCCGGCTGAACGAGGTGACGGTCAGCCACACCGCCCCCGCGTCGTCCGGCTCCACGACGAACGACTCCTCGCCCGACATCGGGTGCCCGCGCAGCGTCCCGTACCCGAAACCCGCGCCGCGCTCGTCCTCGCGCACCCACACCACCCGGCACGGCGCCAGCAGCCGCAGCGGCCCGGCCCCGGCACCGATCGCCACCTCCGCGCCGGGCTCGGCCCGCGACGCCGACGCGCGCACCCGGACGGGCAGCGCGCGGTGCATCCGCAGGCTCAGGACCGCGTCCGCCGCGGCCGGCAGCGCGTCCGGCCCCTCCCCCACGCGCATGCGAACCCGCAGGTACCGGTAGCCCTCGGGACGTGTCCCCGCGCGCGTGGCCCCGACCTCCGGATAGGTGTACCCGTCCGCCGTCACACGCTCTCCCCGTGCGCCCGCCCGCCCGAGCGGCGCAGTCGCCAGGCCTGGACGATGTAGTCGACGCCGGTGACGAGGGTGACGGCCAGGGCCGTCGCCATCGTCGCCCAGCGGATCGGGTCGAGCGGACCCGGCAGGATGAACAGGCCGATGGCGATGACCTGCAGCATCGTCTTCAGCTTGCCGCCCTTGCTCGCCGGGATGACCCCGTAGCGGATGACGACGAGCCGCAGCAGCGTGATGCCGATCTCGCGGATCAGGATCGCGGCGGTCACCCACCACCAGAGCTCCCCGAGGAGCGACAGGCAGATCAGCGCGGCCCCGGTCAGCGCCTTGTCGGCGATCGGGTCGGCGATCTTGCCGAAGTCGGTGACCAGGCCGCGGGCGCGCGCGATGTCCCCGTCGATCTTGTCGGTGATGGACGCCGCCGCGAACACCGCGAACGCGGCGAGCCGCCAGCCGGTGCCGTCCAGGAACAGCAGCCACACGAGCAGCGGGACGAGCGCGATCCTCAGCAGGGTGAGCAGGTTCGCGATGTTGTAGACGCTGGCGGTGGGCGTGTCCCGGTCCTCGGCCACCGGGTCCGGCGCGCCGGCCGTCACGGTGCGCCCGCGTCGGCGATCAGGTCGACGCCGTCGCTGCCGACGACGCGGGCGGTGACGATCTCGCCGAGCGCGAGACCCGCGCCGCGCACGAGCACCGTGCCGTCCACCTCGGGGGCCTGGTGGTCGGCGCGTCCCTCGAACCCGCCGTCGTCCGTCTTGTCCTCCAGCAGCACCCGCACCTCGGTGCCGACGCGGTCCTCGGCGCGCTGCGCGGTCAGCTCGTCGGCCAGCCCGGTCAGCTCCTCGACGCGCCGCGCGACCTCGTCCGGGTCGACCTTGCCGTCCAGCTTCGCGGCCTCGGTGCCCTCCTCGTCGGAGTAGCCGAACACGCCGATCGCGTCCAGCCGGGCGGCCGACAGGAACTCGGCGAGCTCCTCGAAGTCGTCCTCGGTCTCGCCGGGGAAGCCCACGATGAAGTTCGAGCGGACGCCCGCCTCCGGCGCGTGCGCGCGGATCTGCTCGAGCAGTTCCAGGAAGCGCGGCCGGTCGCCGAACCGGCGCATCGCGCGCAGCACCGGACCGCTGGCGTGCTGGAACGACATGTCGAAGTAGGGGGCGACGCCGGGCGTGGCGCCGATCGCCTCGACGAGTCCGGGCCGCGTCTCGGCGGGCTGCAGGTAGCTCACGCGGACGCGCTCGACTCCGGCCACCGCCGCGAGGCCGGGCAGCAGCCTCTCCAGCGCGCGCAGGTCGCCGAGGTCCTTGCCGTAGGACGTGGAGTTCTCGCTGACCAGGACGAGCTCGCGGGCGCCGTGCGCGGCGAGCCACCGGGCCTCCTCCAGCACCTCCTCCGGCGGGCGCGACACGTACGCGCCGCGGAACGCGGGGATCGCGCAGAACGTGCAGCGGCGGTCGCAGCCGGACGCCAGTTTCAGCGGGGCGACCGGGCCGCCGCCGAGCCGCCGCCGCAGCACCCGGGGACCGGACGCGGGCGCGACGCCGTCGGGCAGGTCACCGCCCGGCGCGTCACCGCCGGACGCGGCGCCGGACGCGGGGCCGGACGCCGGGCCGGACGTGTCGCCGTCCGCGCCGCCGTGCCCGGGGATCGCCACTCCGGACGCGGACGAGCCGCGCTCCACCGGGCTGATCGGCAGCAGGGTCCGGCGGTCGCGCGGGGTGTGCGCGGTGTGCGCGCGCCCGGCCAGGACGTCGTCGAGCCGGTCGCCGATGCCGGCGTAGTCGTCGAAGCCGATGACGGCGTCGGCCTCGGGCAGCGCGTCGGCGAGCTCCTTGCCGTACCGCTCGGCCATGCAGCCGGCGGCGACGACCTTCGCACCGGAGTCGTGCGCGGCCAGCAGCGTGTCGATCGAGTCCTTCTTGGCCGCCTCGATGAACCCGCAGGTGTTGACGACCACGACGTCGGCGCCGTCCGAACCGTCCGAACCGTCCGCAAGGTCCCACCCCGCGTCCTCGATACGGGCGGCGAGCTCCTCGGAGTCGACCTCGTTCCGGGCGCAACCGAGCGTGATCAGCGAGACCTTACCGCGAGTGGACATGCCCCCTAAGGTAATGGGCTCCGGCCGCCGGGGGGACCGGTGGGCCGATCGTCGCGCGCGTCAGGCCGCTTCGGGGTCGTCGCGGTCGAAGCTGAGCCGCTGCACTCCGCCGTCCTCGCCGGGCGCGCCGAGTTCCTTGCCGTTCACGGTGAGGTCGACGCCGCCGCCGATGCCGATCACCATGGCGATCTCCTTGTCGGCCGTCCACCGCTTCTGGTCGCCCTTGCGCATGATCCCGGTGAACAGCGCCTTGCCCGCGCCGTCGCGGACGCTCAGCCACACGGTGCGGTTCGCGGTGGCGCGCACGTCCACCTCCGTGCGCGGCGCCGCGGCGACGGGGTCGCTCTTCTTCGTCGGCGCGCTCGACGGCGTCGCGGACGGCGACGTGCCGGGCGTCCCGGCGACCTGCGTGGCGGTGCGCCGCTCGCCGCCGTCCGGGCCGACGACCTGGACGACCGTGTAGACCACGACGAGCGCGAGCGCGAGCGCCATCGCGGCGCTCCAGTTCGGCGGGCGGCGCTCGCGGAACTCCCGGACCGGCTGCTCGGGCTCGAACGCCGAGACGGCCGAGACGGGCTGCGGCGCGCCGCCGTGGGTGGCGTCGAACTCGCTGACGAGGGGTTCGGGGTCGATGCCGATGACCCGCGAGACGCTCCGGATGTGGCCGCGCGCGTAGAAGTTGCCGCCGCAGGGCGCGAAGTCGTCGGCCTCCATGCCGCGGATCACGGTCTCCCGGATCCGCGTCTGGAGACTCACCTGAGTCACCGAGAGACCGGCTCGCTGTCGCTCATTCGCCAGGGTCTCTCCGATGCTCACGCCGAGCCTCCTTCGGGGGCGACTATGACCGATCCCACATCCGTGGCTCCAGTCTAGGAAGGGCATGCCCCCCGTGCGACTCGCAACGCGTTCGAATGTGGGCAAGATTTCGCATCATTCCGTCATGATCGTCCACCGTCCGCCGCCGTCCCGCGCGAAATCGCTGATCATCGGCGAGACGGCCGTTCCTAGCCGGCACCGCGAATCTCCGCGAGCACTCCGGGCAGATCGTCCGGTTTGGCGAGAACGTCGCGCGCCTTGGAGCCCTCGCTCGGGCCGACGATGTCGCGGCTCTCCATGAGGTCCATCAGTCGGCCCGCCTTGGCGAACCCGACCCGCAGCTTGCGCTGCAGCATCGAGGTGGAGCCGAACTGCGTCGACACGACCAGCTCGACCGCCTGGACCAGCAGGTCCATGTCGTCGCCGATCTCCTCGTCGATCTCCTTCTTCGGTTTGGCGGCGTCGCCGACGTCGTCGCGGTAGGACGCCTCCATCTGCCCCTTGCAGTGGCCGACGACCGTCGTGATCTCCTTCTCGGCGACGTAGGCGTTCTGGAGCCGCATGGGCTTGCTCGCGCCCATCGGCAGGAACAGCGCGTCGCCCTGCCCGACGAGCTTCTCCGCGCCGGGCTGGTCGAGGATGACGCGGCTGTCGGACAGCGATGAGGTCGCGAACGCCAGCCGGGACGGGACGTTCGCCTTGATCAGCCCGGTGACGACGTCGACGGACGGGCGCTGCGTCGCCAGCACCAGGTGGATCCCGGCGGCGCGGGCTAGCTGGGTGATCCGCACGACCGAGTCCTCGACGTCGCGCGGCGCGACCATCATCAGGTCGGCGAGCTCGTCGACGATCACCAGCATGTACGGGTATGGGGTGTACACGCGCTCGCTGCCGGGCGGCGGCACCAGCTTGCCCGCCTTGACGGCCTTGTTGAAGTCGTCGATGTGCCGGTACCCGGACGCCGCCAGGTCGTCGTAGCGGCGGTCCATCTCGCCGACGACCCATTCGAGGGCCTCGGCGGCCTTCTTCGGGTTGGTGATGATCGGCGTGATCAGGTGCGGGATGCCCTGGTACATCGTCAGCTCGACCCGCTTGGGGTCGACCAGGATCATGCGGACCTCGTCCGGCGTCGCCCGCATCAGGATCGAGGTGATGAGCCCGTTGATGCAGGTCGACTTACCGGCGCCGGTCGCGCCCGCGATGAGGATGTGCGGCATCTTGGCCAGGTTCGCCACGACCGTGCGGCCCTCGACGTCCTTGCCCAGCCCGACGATCATCGGATGGTGCTCGTTCGTCGCGGCGGGGGCGCGCAGCACGTCGCCGAGGCTGACGATGTCCTTGTCGGTGTTGGGGATCTCCACCCCGATCGCCGACTTGCCGGGGATCGGGGAGATGATCCGCACGTCGGCGCTCTTCACCGCGTAGGCGATGTTCTTGGTCAGCGCGGTGACCTTCTCGACCTTGACCGCCGGGCCCAGCTCGATCTCGTACCGGGTGATCGTCGGGCCGCGGGTGAACCCGGTGACCTGCGCGTCGATGTCGAACTGCTCGAGCACGCCGGTGAGCGCGTTCACCACGGTGTCGTTGGCCTTGGTGCGCGGCTTGGCGGCACTGCCGGGCCGCAGCGCGGACGGGTCCGGCAGCACGTAGATCTCGCCGGACGACGACAGCGGCAGCTGCTCGGAGCCGCGCGGCGCCGGGGTCGGATCGGGGATCTCGCGCTCGGCCGCGTCGCGTCCGGGGGCGCCCGGTTCGGGGGGCGGTGCCTCGGCCGCGGGCGGGTCGAACGGGTACGGGTCGTCGTCGCCGGGCGGTGCGGGCGGCGGGACCTCGGCGCCGAACGGGTCCGGGTCGAACAGCTCGTCGGCGAGGTCGCGGCGCGTCGGGGCGGGCTTCCCGGACCCGCCGGACGCACCGGCCCCGCCGGCCTCGTCGTCCAGCAGCGGCGAGTCGTACGGGCGGGAGTGCTCGCCGATCTCCGGCTCGCCGTTCTCCGCGTCCCCGTCCGCGGCCTTGCGGCCCTTGCGGCGGCGCTTGCGCGGTGCCGGCCCGTCGTCCCGCGCCGCGTCCTCGGCGCCGTCGGCGGGCGCGGATTCGGGACGGCCCTGCAGGGTGGCGACCGACCACAGTTCGGCGAGCCGCTCGGGGACCTTGTTGATCGGCGTCGCGGTGACGACCAGCAGCCCGAACCCGGACAGGAGCAGCAGCAGCGGGACGGCCACCCAGCCGCTGAGCGCGGTGTCCAGCGGCGCCGAGACGAGCCAGCCGAGCACCCCGCCCGACTCGCGGACGCCCGGCATGTCGTCGGCCGGGGCCGGCAGCCCGGCGGCCAGGTGCAGGATGCCGAGGACGCCGGCGCCGAGCGTGGTGATGCCGATGGCGACGCGCCCGGTGTCCTCGTGCTGGTCGGGGTGCCGGAGCGTCCGCCACGCGAGCAGGGCCAGCAGGACGGGTACGCCCATCGCGACGATGCCGAGCCCGCCGCGGATCACCTTCTCGAGCGCGACGCTGACGACGCCGTCCGGCCGGAACCAGGTCACCGAGGCGACCACGATGGCGGAGCCGAGCAGCGCGAGCCCGAGCCCGTCCCGCCGGTGCTCGGGGTCGAGGTTGCGGGCGCCGTTCCCGTACGCGCGGAACACCGAGCCGACGGTGACGGCGGCGAGCTGCCAGAGCTTGAACAGCAGCTTGAAGACGCCCAGGATCGCCTGCGGGATCGGGTCGGGTTTGGCGGCCGGGGCCCGCTTGAAGCCGCCCTTGCCCTGCGCGGGCTTGCCGCCGCTCCTGCCGCCGGTCTTGGCACCGCCCTTCGGGGCGGTCTTGCCGCCGCTCCTGCCGTTGCCGCTGGATCGCTGCCGGGGGGACGACCCGGCGGGTCGGCGAGCCGGGCCGCCCCCGGCGCGGGAGGAGCTGTTCGCCTCTCCGGACGCACGTGTGGCCATGATGACGAGGGTAACCAAGCATCGGCGGGCGTCCCAGGGACGGCGGCCGGGCGTGTCGCGGACGGCGCGGCGGCGGGCGGGTGAACGCGCGGCCCGGATCCGGGCCGGATCGGGCGCCGCGGGGCCGGCCGTGCGGCCCCGCGGCGTCCGTGCGTCCGGACCGCGGGCGTCCTAGACCTCGACGACCACCGGGATGATCATCGGGCGGCGGCGGTACTTCTCGCTCACCCACTTGCCGACCGTGCGGCGGACGAGCTGGTTGAGCTGGTGCACGTCGTTGACGCCGTCGCCGGCCGCGTCGGCGAGGACGCCCTCGAGCCGTTCGAGGACGTCCTCGAAGTCCTCGTTGACGATCCCGGCGCCGCGCGCGTGGATCTCCGGCCCCGCCACCACCTTGCCGGAGGTGGAGTCGATGCCGACGACGATGGAGACGAACCCCTCCTCGCCGAGGATCCGGCGGTCCTTCAGGGACGTCTCGGTGACCTCGCCGACCGACAGCCCGTCCACGTACACGTACCCGGCCGGGACGGCGCCCACGATCTTCGCCGCGCCGTCGACGAGGTCGACGACGACGCCGTCCTCGGCGATGACGACGTTGTCCTCGGGAACGCCGGTGAGCATCGCGAGCTTCGCATGCGCGCGCAGGTGCCGCCACTCGCCGTGGATCGGCATGAAGTTGCCCGGCTTCGTCACGTTCAGGACGTAGAGCAGCTCGCCCGCCGGGGCGTGCCCGGACACGTGCACCAGCGCGTTGCCCTTGTGGACGACGCGCGCGCCCCAGCGGGTGAGGCCGTTGATCACGCGGTTGACCGAGTTCTCGTTGCCGGGGATCAGGGACGACGCCAGCACCACGGTGTCGCGGTCGGTGATGCGGATCTGGTGGTCGCGGTTCGCCATCCGCGACAGCGCCGACATCGGCTCGCCCTGGGAACCGGTGCACACCAGCACCAGGTTGTCGGGCGGGACGTCGTCCAGCTGCTTCGGCTCGACCATGATCCCCTCGGGGACCTCCAGGTAGCCGAGCTCGCGGGCGACGCCCATGTTCCGCACCATCGACCGTCCGACGAAGCACACCCGCCGGCCGTTGGCAACGGCGGCGTCCAGCACCTGCTGCACGCGATGGACGTGCGAGGCGAAGCACGCGACGATCAGCCGGCCCTCGGCGGTGCGGAACACCTCGTCGACGACCGGGCCGATGTTGCGCTCGCTGGTGACGAACCCGGGGACCTCGGCGTTGGTGGAGTCCGACAGCAGCAGGTCGACGCCCTCGGCGCCGAGCCGCGCGAAGCCGGGCAGGTCGGTGAGCCGGCCGTCCAGCGGGAGCTGGTCCATCTTGAAGTCGCCGGTGTGCAGCACGACCCCCGCGGGCGTGCGGACGGCGACGGCCAGGGCGTCCGGAATCGAATGGTTGACCGCCAGGAACTCGCATTCGAACGGTCCCAGCGTGCGCCGCTCGCTCTCGGCGACGACGTCGACGACCGGTTTGATGCGGTGCTCGGCGAGCTTGGCCTCCAGCAGCGCCATCGTCAGCTTCGACCCGATCACGGGGATGTCGCGGCGCTCCCGCAGCAGGTACGGGACGGCGCCGATGTGATCCTCGTGCCCGTGCGTCAGGACGATCGCCTCGATGTCGTCCAGGCGGCCCCGGATGTAGTCGAAGTCGGGCAGGATCAGATCGATCCCCGGTTGCTCCGTCTCGGGGAAGAGGACGCCGCAGTCGACGACGAGCAGGCGGCCGCCGTACTCGAACACCGTCATGTTGCGGCCGATCTCCCCCAGGCCGCCGAGCGCGACGATGCGCAGACCGTGCTCGGGCGGCGCGGGCGGTTCCGAGAGCTCCGGGTGAGGATGACTCACCGGGCGACCTCCGGGATGGCGACCTCCGACACTTTGACTCCTCCGTTTGCAAGGTCTTCTTGCAGTTGCGCCACGAACTCCGGCGTGGCCTCCACCAGCGGAGCGCGGAGCGGGCCGCCTCCGGGGAGGCCGAGCAGGTTCAGCGCCGCCTTGACGGCGATGGCGCCCTGCGTACGGGTCATGATGGCGGCGACCACGGGCAGCAGCCGCCGGTGGATCTCCAGCGCCCGCTTGTGCTCGCCGGCGAGATGGGCGTCGATCATCTCACGCAGTTCCGTACCCACGACGTGGCCGACCACGCTGACGAACCCGGCCGCGCCGACCGACAGCCACGGAAGGTTGAGGATGTCGTCGCCGGAGTACCAGACGAGGTCGGTCTCCGCCATCACCCGGGACGCGCCGAACAGGTCGCCCTTGGCGTCCTTGACGGCGATGATCCGCGGGTGCTCGGCGAGCTGCACCAGGGTGTCGTTCTGGATCGGCACTCCGGCGCGCCCGGGGATGTCGTACAGCATGCACGGCAGGCCCGTCGCGTCGGCGACCGCCGTGAAGTGGCGGACGAGCCCCTCCTGCGGGGGCTTGTTGTAGTAAGGCGTGACCACGAGGAGCCCGTGCGCGCCGGCGGCCTCGGCCTGCCGCGCGAGTTTCAGGGTGTGCTCGGTGTGGTTCGTCCCAGCGCCGCCGATGATCACCGCGCGGTCCCCGACCGCGTCGATGACCGCGCGAAGCAGTTTCTGCTTCTCCTCGTCGCTCGTCGTCGGCGACTCGCCGGTCGTCCCGTTGACGACCAGGCCATCGTGGCGCCGCTCGTCGACCAGGTGGGTCGCGAGGCGCGCGGCGCCGTCGTAGTCGACGCCGCCGTCCGGCAGGAACGGAGTGACCAGCGCGGTCAGCATCCGTCCGAACGGAGCGTCGGTGGATGTGCTGGGTGCCATGGTACGAACGGTACCGCTCCGGCGGTTCCCCTTGGACCCGCAGGTCGCGCTCAGGGCAAAGCCTACCGAATTGCCCCTTTTGAGACCGTGCTCGGACGCCCGGTTCGTGCCCCGCCGGGACGGTCCGCGACCTCGCGGACGCGAAGGAGCCACTGCCACACGCTCGGGGGTACGCGTGGCAGTGGCTCCATCGACATCGTGGCACGCGAACGCCTCGCTACGGGGTCGGTCCGGCCACTCTCCGGACTCGGTTGCATAACGCGCCCATACCCGACATCACGCCTGGACGGCGACGCCCGTCCGCCTCCCCCGCCGAGCCCCCACCGAGCCCCCACCGAGCCCCCACCGAGCCCCCACCGAGCCCCTACCGAGTCTTCGGCGAGCACGCGGCGAGCGTGCGTCAGGCCTCGGCCGCCGCGCGGCCGGGCGCGAACTCCCGCAGGCGGACGCGCAGCTCCTCGACGTCCGGCGTGCGGACGAGATCATTGCCCCGGACGGCCCACCAGTACCCGGACCCGCCACGTCCGATCCGCCACCCGGTGAACTCCGCCGACAGCTCGCTGAGGCGGTCGCCGTCGTGCCGCGCGGTCTGCTGAATGGTCATCGGCCTCGTCCCCACTTCCTCGTGCCGTCCGCCCTCCGGCCCGCCGCTCGGGCCGGGCGCGCCGCACCGGGGTCTACCCCGGCGGAGCCCGCGTACCCGCCCCTTTCTACCTGGGGAAACCGGGGTTCTGAAACGTCACGGAAGGGGTTTCTCAACCGCCAAGCTTCACTGTCGCGGGCGGCAGCCAATTCGCGCGATACAGCGCCCATTCGTCCGCGCTCGTGGTCCAGGCGGCGTAGATCCCGACCCCGTACGGACGCTTCGGCGGCCGGTCGAGCTGGTCGATGCCGCGCCGGACGCCGCGCAGCGCGACCTCCAGGTCCTCCGCCCAGGGCATGATCGGCGGCCGGTAGGTGGGCACGCCGATGAACACGGTGGTGCGGTCGCCGATGAGCTCGAGCGTGGCGCGGGTGTGCCGGGCGAAGTGCCAGCCCGCCAGGGACCGGGTCGGCAGCGACACGTCGTAGGTCATGATCGCGACCTGGTCGACCTTGCCCGCGACCTCCAGCAGGAACTCCTCGGTGGGCCGGGCCGGGTGGCGCAGGGCGCCCTGGCGCGGGAGCAGCGCCGAGTAGACCGGCTGGAGGGAGTCGACGAGCGCGGACTGCTCCAGCGCGACCGAGAGCAGCGCGTCCCGCTCGCGGGTCAGCTCGCGGGTCGCGTCGAGCAGGTCGAGGAACGCCGCGTCGTCGGGGTAGATCGGCTCGAGGTCGTAGTGGATGCCGTCGAACCCGAGGTCGAGGAAGATCTCGTCGGTCCGCAGGATCTCCGCGCGGACGGCCGGGTCGTCGATCTCGATGATCCCCTCGCCCGCGACCACGCGGATCTGCCCGAGGTAGGCCTGCGTCCGTACGTCCGGCGCGTACCGGTCCATCGCCTCCATGAGGGCGCCCGCGTGCCGGTACTTGCCCGGCGGGACCGTGCCGTCCGCCTCGAACGGACCTGTGTGGAAGTACACGTCCGTGATGCGGTTGGTCCGCAGCAGTTCCGCGAGCTCGCGGTACTCGGCGTCGGTGTGCGGCTCCCCCACCCACTGGTGCCGCGCCCACATCGCGTTGGTCCCGGTTCCCGACGCCTTCGGCTCGGGCTGCCACCACGCCCACGCCGCGACCGGTGCGAGGAGGGCGAGGCCGAGGACGAACGCCATCGCCCAGCCCGCCCCGCGGAGCACCCGCCTCGCCCGGCTTTTCCGTACGGTCCGTGTCATGGCGCAATGATCCCGGATCAGCCACGCAGACCGGGCATCCGGCGCCCCGCGGAACGGCCGACTCCCATGACGCGGGATGCCGCCGTCCATGAATCGCTCATGCTTTGGCCCGGCCTCCGGCACGGACGCGAGGACGCTTCACGAACGGGGAATCATGCGGTGACCACACCCGACGCGGGGGATGGAGGTCGAGCCGACATGCGAGCACGATCCGACAGGCGGGCCAACGTCGACGATCGCCCGCGGGCGGGCGCGCCGGTGCCGGGGCCGCCCGGTCCCCCGGGCCCCGGCCCGCTCATCACGACCCGGGCGCTGCTGATCATCCTGATCGCCCTCGTCGCGGCCGGCATCTGCGCCGCCGCCCCCGAGGCCGCCATCCCCATCGGTGTCGGGGTGGGCGTCGTGACCCTGCTCGCCCAGATCGTCAAGGACTGAGCGTGGCGCCCGACCTCCGGGCGCCGCGCGGCTCTAGCGGACGGTCACGAAGCAGAACTCGTTGCCTTCCGGGTCGTACCAGACCCGGAAGGGCGTGGCGGGATCGCCCATCGGCTCGCCGGCCGGGGACGCCCCGAGCCGCCGGGCCCGCTCCCCCGCCGCGTGGATGTCGGGGACGTCGAGGTCGAGGTGGATCCGGTTCTTGATCGTCTTGCCCTCGGGGACGAGCTGGAACGACAGCACCGGGCCGTGCCCCTCGAGCGGCTGCAGGTCGAGCCAGTCCTCGTCGCGCGAGGTCTCCTCCATCCCGAGCAGCCCTCCCCAGAACCCCGCCATGACGTCCAGGTCCGTGCAGTCGAAGACGAGGTTGCCCACCTTCGGGGTCGCGTCCCCGGCCGGGCTCGCGGTCATCGGGTTCCTCCTGCGGTCCGTGCGACGTGGAACGAGCGTGCGGCGGCCCTGCGGCAGCCGGGCACCGGGTGGACGGACGGTACCGGCACGGGGCTCGCGGACCGAGCGGAACCGGCGGTCCGTCGCGCCGCGCCGAGCCGTCCGGCCACCCCGCCGGTCAGCCAGCGGCGCATCCGCGCGGCCGGGCCGGAGGCCTCGGCGACGGCGCGCGCGGCGAGCCGCGCCTCGACCACGTCCGCCTGCAGCCGTGCGTGCTCCCGCCGCGCCCACTGGTTGCGCGCGGCGAGGTCCGCCAGATCGATCAGCGCCTTCATCGCGCCCTCCGTTCATTGACACCACCTAAACCGTAACGCCGGTGTCTCGAGAACGCAACCGTCATTCGGCGAACGATGGTGTTGTGCCGGGTAGGGTGTTCAATGAACGGCGGGAGGGGTGATGGCCGACGCGCACGCGGATCCCGCACTGCTGCTGCGGGACTTCGTCAACACGCTCAACATCGACGCCGGCACCGAGGACCTGGCGGCGCCCGCGGACCTCGCGGGCTGGCTCGCCGGGCGCGGGCTCGTCCCGCCGGGGACGGCGGCGTCGGACGGCGACCTGGGCGCCGCGATCGGCCTGCGCGAGGGGCTGCGTGCGGCCATGCTCGGCAACCACCGCCGCGGGACCTCCGCCGGCGGGCCGGACACGCCCGAACTCCCCGGCGAACTGGAGGAGGCCCTCGGCGGCCTTCCCCTGCGCGTCACGCTGGCCGCCGGCCCCCGTCCCGCGCTGGTCCCCGCCGCCCCGTCCGGGACGGTCGCCGCCGGGCTCGCGCGCATCGCCGCGGCCATCGCCGCCGCTTCCGCCGACGGCACCTGGCCCCGCCTCAAGGTCTGCCAGGAGGACACCTGCCTCTGGGCGTTCGTCGACACTTCCAAGAACCGGTCGCGCGCCTGGTGCAACATGAGCACCTGCGGGAACCGGACCAAGACCCGCGCCTACCGCGCCCGCCGCCGCGCCTCCACGGCCGGGCACGGCCCGTCCGCCGGGGACTGACGGCCCGCGCCCGCCGCCGCGCGCTCCGGCGCCCTAGGGTGAGCGTGGATCTTTCGAAGGAGAGGACACAGCGCGCCATGGCTGCCAACGGGCCAGATGTCGGGGTGCGGCGGGCCCGCCGTGCCGACGCCGCCGCCGTCGCCGACGTCCAGGTACGGACCTGGCGGCAGGGCTACCGGGACCTGCTGCCCGCCGAGGTGCTCGCCGAGGTGACCTCCCCCGCCGCCCGGGAGGCCTGGCGGGAGCGGTGGGCCGAGGCCGCGGCGGCGCCGCCGTCACCCCGGCACCGGCTCCTCGTCGCGGTGGCCGCCGACCTGGTCGTCGGGTTCGCGGCGCACGGTCCGGCCGAGGAGGCCGACCACGATCCCGGCACCTCCGCCGAACTGATCACGCTGCTCGTCGACCCCCTGCACGGCCGCGCCGGGCACGGCAGCAGGCTGCTCGCCGCCACCGTCGACATGCTGCGCGAGGACGGCGTCACGACGCTGCTCACCTGGACGTTCGAGGACGACGAGACGACCCGGGCGTTCCTGGGTTCGGCGGGCTGGGCACCGGACGGGACGGCCCGGACGCTCGACATGGGCGAGCCGATCCGGCAGATCCGGCTGCACACCGACATCACCGAAATCGCCGACGCTCCCGGCGGCGACGCCCCCGGCGGAACCGGCGGCGCGGAGGGCTGAGCCGGCCTCGCGAGGGGGGCGGATGCGGGCATCGCCGGCCCGGCAATATCTTGGAGGTCGTGCCCAAGTCCCTCTCCAAGACGCCGCCGCATGCCTCCGCGCATGGCTCCGCGCAGGTCACCGAGCCGGTGACCGCCGCCGCGGAGCGCCCCGCCGACCATCGACGATGGCTCGGCATGGTGGTGATGAGCCTCGGCGTCTCGCTCATCGTCGTGGACGCGACGATCGTCGGCGTGCTCCTGCCGGACATCATCGGAGGGCTCGGGCTCACCACGACGGACGCCGCCTGGGTGACGTCCGTCTACTCGCTGGTGTTCGCGGCGCTGCTCATCCCGTTCGGGCGCGCGGGCGACCTGTTCGGGCGCCGCAGGCTGTTCGTCCTCGGCGTCGGCGTGTTCGCGGTCGCGAGCGTCGGCGCGGCCCTCGCGCAGGACGGTTCGGCGCTGCTCGGCGCGCGCGCCCTGCAGGGCGTCGGCGCGTCCATGATCATGCCGGCGACGCTGTCCACCGTGAACGCCGTGTTCACCGGCCGGGACCGCGCGGTCGCGTTCGGCATCTGGGGATCGCTGATCAGCGGCATGGCGGCGCTCGGGCCGCTGCTCGGCGGCGCGGTCGCGGCCGGCGGCGGCTGGCGCTGGGCGTTCGGGATCAACCTGCCGCTCGGCGTCCTGCTCATCGTGGGCGCGCTGTGGCTCATGCCCGAGACGCGGATCCGCCCGGCTTCGCCGCGGCGCGGCGGCGCGCTGCGCGAGATCGACTGGGCGGGCGGGCTGCTGTCCGCGCTGGGCCTCGGCGCGCTCGTGTGCGGGCTGATCGAGGGCCAGACCTACGGCTGGTGGAGCATCACCCACCCGTTCACGATGGCCGGGTACGACTGGCCGGACACGGGACTGTCGCCCGTCCCGGTCGTCCTCGCCCTGGGCATCGTCCTGCTGACCGCGCTCGTGGTGCTGGAACGCTCTCGCGCCGCCGCCGGGCGCCCGGTCATGCTGGACCTGGACCTGTTCCGCATCCCGAACTTCCGGCACGGGAACCTCGCGTCGTCACTCATCAACGTCGGCGAGCTCGGGCTCCTGTTCGTCCTGCCGCTGTTCCTGCTGGGCGTGCACGGCACGAACCCGCTGCAGATCAGCGTCGCGATCCTGCCGCTGGCGGTCGGCGCGTTCCTGAGCGGCGGCTGCGCGGGACGGCTCGCGAACCGGCGTGGGCCGCACCGCGTCGTGCAGATCGGCATGGCGCTGGAGGTCGCCGCCGTCCTCGGCCTCGCGTTCACGATCTCCGCGACCACCGGCGGGCTCGGCCTCGCGCCCTGGATGCTGCTGTACGGGCTGGGCCTCGGGCTGACGTCGGCGCAGCTGACGAACGTGTCGCTCGCGGACGTCCCGGTGGCCCGGTCCGGGCAGGCGTCGGGCACCCAGTCGACCGCCCGGCAGGTCGGCGCGGCGCTCGGCATCGCGGTGATCGGGACGGTGTTCGCGACGAGCCTCGGGCACGCGATGGACGACGAGCTGGCGGCGGCCGGCACCCCCGCGGCCGCGCGCGAGACGATCGTCGGCGACCTCCGGGAGAGTGCCGGGACGTACGCGCGCGAGCTGCACGAGACGTCCGGCATGGAGACCGCCGCGCACGCCGCGGACGCGAGCCTCGCCACCGCGGCCCGCAACGGTGCGCTGGTCACCGCCGGGATCCTGGCGCTCGGCCTGGTCCTGTCACTGCGGCTGCGTCCCGGCCGCGCGCCCCATCGGGAAGAATCGACCCCGTGACTCCCCCTGTCGTCGACGAGAACGAGCGGTAACCGTGGCCACGCTGTCCCAATGGGTCGCCGGTTCGCGGCCCCGCACCCTCCCCGCGTCCCTCGTCCCCGTCGCCGTCGGCACCGGCGTGGCGGTCGGCGAGGGCCAGGCCGTCTGGTGGCGCGCGCTCCTCGCGGCCGTCGTCGCGCTCGTCCTGCAGATCGGCGTGAACTACTCCAACGACTACAGCGACGGCGTCCGCGGCACCGACGAGGACCGCGTCGGCCCGCTGCGGCTCGTCGGGTCCGGGGTCGCGCAGCCGAAGCGGGTCCTGGCCGCGGCCCTCGGCTGCTTCCTGCTCGCCGCCGTGGCGGGACTGGTGCTGGCGGCGGTGACGACCTGGTGGCTGCTGCTGGTGGGGGCGGTCGCGATCCTGGCGGCCTGGTTCTACACGGGCGGGAAGACGCCCTACGGGTACCGGGCGCTCGGCGAGGTGTCGGTGTTCGTGTTCTTCGGCCTCGTCGCCGTCGTCGGGACGGTGTACGTGCAGGTCGAGGCGGTGCCGTGGGAGGCGTGGGCCGCGGCGGTGCCGGTCGGGCTGCTCGCCTGCGGGCTGCTGGTCGCCAACAACCTGCGCGACATCCCCACCGACCGGGAGTCCGGCAAGCGGACCCTCGCGGTCCTCCTCGGCGGCCCGTGGACGCGGATCCTGTACGCCGCGTGCACCGCGCTGCCGTTCATGGTCGTCCTGGCGCTGGCCGCCCCGCACCCATGGGCGCTGCTCGCGCTGCTGGCCGCACCGCTGTCGGTGCCGCCCACGCAGAAGGTGATGAACGGCGCGACCGGCCCCGCCCTCATCCCGGTGCTGGGCGAGACCGGCCGCCTCCAGATCGCCTACGGGGTGCTGCTGGCGGTCGGCCTGGCACTGTAGACGGCACTGTAGACGGCGGTGCCGGGACGCACCGCCCCGGCGTGCTCGGCGAGCAGGGCGGCGCCCGCGAGCCCCATCAGGAGCCCGGCGAACACGCCCGTGAGCGACGTCATGTTCGTCGCCGCCGACATGTCGTGCCCCATCTCGCCCGGCTGCGTCAGCACGGCGACGAGCGAGAACAGCGGCCACGCGAACGTCGCGGCCGAACCGATCCACGCCACGGCCAGCGGCCGGACGAACCGCCGGGGCCGGTCCGCGCGGCGCAGGACGAGCAGCAGCGCGGCCGCGCCCGCCACCGCGAGCGTCGCGCCCGCCCCGGCGAGGATGTGCTGGGCGACGTTCAGGTCGCCGGTCGGCCCGTCCGGGCGCCCCGACGTCCCGCCGAACGCCCAGTAGAGGTTCGGCAGCGCGAACACGACCGCGAACACCAGCGCCGTCCGCGCCAGGACCAACTGCAGGCCGTGCGTCGCCCCGACGGCGATGTCCCGCGCGCGCGCCGTGAGGACGTCCCCCCAGCGCGCCCGGGCGTACAGGACGAAGGCCGTCAGCAGGCCGACCGCCTGCAGGATGAAGCCGCCGTAGACGACGGCGAACACCCAGCCCTGCATGGCGTCCGACGCCCCGGGCTCCGCCGCGGACCCGTCGAACGCCATGACCACGGCCGCCGGAGGCACCGCGATCACGATCGGCGCGAGCAGCCCGGCGGCGATCCAGATCGGCGCCAGCACCAGCCACGCCGGCAGGCGCAGCCCCCAGCGGAACGTGAACGCCAGCGCGATGACCACCGCGACGGCGTCCATCGCCATCGTGATCGCGTTCGCGACGTACAGCCCGGAGTCCCGCGCGGCCTCGACGTCGTTCCAGCCCACGGTGCTGCCGGACAGCCACGCGAGCTTGATGGTCAGATAGGGGACGCAGGCGGCGATCGTCCCGGCGCACACGGCGAGCCTGAACCGTCCCGGCGCCGCCGGCGCGTCCGTACGTCCATGGGGGTGAGCTATGACCGTCATGCCACGATCGTCCGCCGGGACGGGCCGGCCGTGCCTCCCCCTCCGAGGGGAATCCGCCGCCCGGCCTCCCCCGCTCGGGTGACCCCTGGACGATCTAGCCCAGCGACCAGTCGATCTCGCTGCGGCCCGCGTCCACCAGGGCCTTGTTGACCGCGCTGAACGGCCGCGTCCCGAAGAACTTCTTCGCGCTCAGCGGGCTCGGGTGCGCCGACTCGATCACGGTGTGGTGCGCGCCGGTGATCAGCCGCGCCTTCTTCCTGGCGTAGGCACCCCACAGGACGAACACGACCCGGTCGGACTTGTCGTTCAGCGCGCGGATCGCGGCGTCGGTGAAGTCCTCCCAGCCCTTGCCGGCGTGCGACCCGGCCTCCCCCGCGCGGACCGTCAGCACCGCGTTCAGCAGCAGGACGCCCTGGTCGGCCCAGCGGGTCAGGTCGCCCGACGCCGCCACCGGGACCTCCAGGTCGGCGGCCAGCTCCTTGTAGATGTTGCGCAGCGACGGCGGCAGCCGCACCCCCTCGCGCACGCTGAAGCTCAGCCCGTGCGCCTGCCCGGGACCGTGGTAGGGGTCCTGGCCGAGGATCAGCACCCGGGCGTCCTCGAACGAGCAGGACCGGAACGCGTTGAACAGGTCCTCGCGCGGAGGGTAGACGGTCTGCTCCTCGTACTCGCCCGCGACGAAGGCGCCCAGCGCCGCCGTGGCGAGCGGGTCCAGCAGCGGGTCGAGCCTCGCCCGCCAGTCGCCCGGCAGCAGCTCCATCAGATCGAGGGACATCGTCGGCCTCCGTCAGGGTCATCGTCTTCGCCGGAAACACTAGCGCCGCGCACTGACACGCCAGACCGGAATGAGCCGGGCGAACGACACCGCGCTCTAGGATGAGGCCATATGCCGGACTCCCCCCGTCGGCGCGGCGTCCTCGCGCCCGTCCTGCTCGCCGTGCTCGGCCTCACCGCGGGCTGCGGCTCCGCCGACGGCGGCACGACGCTCACCGTCTACGCGGCCTCCTCGCTCACCGAGGTGTTCGGCGAGATGGAGACCGCCTACGAGCACACCGTCCCGGACGTCGACGTGCAGTTCGTGTTCGGCGGCTCGCTCGAGATGGCCGGCCGGCTGTCCGACCTGTCCCCCGCCGACGTGCTCGTCACCGCCGACGCCGCCGCGATGAACGACGCCGACGAGCACCTCGGCGGCCGCCGCCGCACCGTCGCGCACAACTCGATGACCATCGCGGTCGCCCCCGGCAACCCGCTGCGCGTCCGCGGGCTCGCCGACCTCGCCCGTCCGGGACTGCGGTCCGCCGCCGGGTCGGACGCCGTCCCGGCGGGCCGCTACGCCGCCCAGGTCATGCGCCGAGCCGGCCTGACCCCGCGGTGGACGAGCGTCGAGGTGAGCGCCCGCGCCGTCCTCGACCGCGTCCGCGCCGGGGACGCCGACGCCGGCCTGGTCTACCTCACCGACCTGCGCTCGGCGGGGGTCGCCGCGAGCGGCGTCCCGATCCCGGCGGGCGCGAACGTCGTCACCTCCTACCCGGCCGCGGTGGTCGAGGAGGGCGGGCAGGAGCGCGCCGCGAACGCGTTCGTCTCCTGGCTCACCGGCGCGACGGCCCGCACACTGTTCCACAAGCACGGATTCCCGGTCCCCGACCCGCCGCAGTAGCACTTCCGGCGGGCAGGCCGTCTGCACGGCCGCCGGCGTCGGACGAGCGCGCCGAGCGTCGGACACGGACCGTCCCGACGACCGAATGACCCGGCGGAGATCACCGAAAGTGGGTACGCTGACTACGCAGGGTCCCCTACACTGACGGGAGCCGAACGTGATGGAGGAATCACCCCCCGTGACCATCGCCACCGTCCATGCTCGCCACGAGCTCCCGGACACCCCCTACAACCTGTGGATGCGGGACGAGCTCGCCGACCTGATCTCCCTCCCCCACGACGGCTCCCGAGTCGAGATCATCGGTGGGGAGATCATCGTGTCACCAGGGCCCGACATGGCTCACAACTTCATCGTCCAGGACCTCGCGGACGCATTCGCGGTGGCCCGTACCAGGGACGCATCCTTCCCCTGGCGCTGCATCACCACACAGGATCTCAACCTCAGCGACATCCACGATGGCTACATCCCGGACCTATGCGTCCTGGACAGGACGATCGCCGCGCAGGCGCGCCGCGAGCAACTGAAGAAGGCACTGCCCAGCCACCTCGAGCTGGTTCTCGAGGTCACCTCGCCGTCCAACGCGTGCGACGACCGGCGTCCGGGCAACCGGCGCAGAACTCCCAGCAAGTGGAACGGCTACGCCCGCGTCGCCATCCCCCACTACCTCCTGGTGGACCGCGACCCGAAGGCGGCACGAACGACCCTGTTCAGCTCGCCCGACCAGGCCACCGGCGAGTACCGCGAATCGGTGAGCTGGGAGTTCGGCGCAACCGTCAAGCTTCCCGACCCCTTCGGCCTGGAGATCCCGACGGACGAGTGGGACCCCTGGCAGACGGGCCGCTGAATTACGAGCCCGCAGACTCCGAGCGTTACTCGGTCCGAGGCGGAAGGGCGTCGGCAAGGGTCACGCGGCCCTCGTCACGTCCCTCACCGGCACATGGACCCCCGACGACGACCGCCGCCCCGCCCCGAGATCGACACCTCTCGCAAGGCCGGCCCGAGCACCCTGCGCCCCTGCTGAGGCGCGTCGTCAAAGCGAGGTGGGCAGGGCGTCCGGGTCGAGGGTCCGCATGGACCGCAGAGCCGCCAGGACGGTCGGGTGCGGGGTCGCGTGGACCGTCGGGTGCACCGGGATCTCCGGGTAGGCGAGGCGGTCCTCGGACGCGGAGAACTCCACGTCGACGTTCGCGTTGTTGCCCCGGGGATCGAGGAGGACCCAGCGATCGTCCACGAGGGCGGCCGTGAGGCCGTGCAGGACCCCGGAGACGGTCTGGTAGCACAGGCCCGCCTGGACGCCGCCCGCGCGCAGCAGGGCCACGTAGGCGTGCGACTTCGCGTAGCAGAGGCCGACGCGCTGCTCGAGGACGTCGGAGGCGCGCCACGGGACGCGGGGGTCGGAGACGTCCATCGAGTGGGCGACGCGGTCGCGGACGTGGTCGAACGCGGCGCGGGCGTACGCGACGTCGTCGCCGGTCCGCAGCTCCGACGCGATCGACTGGACGAGCGGGTGCTCGATGTCGATCGCCTCGGAAGCGGCGAGGTAGTCCCAGGGTTCGGCCGCGAAGTCCATCAGAGGCCGAGGAGGGACTCGATGCCGATCGTGAGCCGGTCGAGGTTCGGGACGCGGCGGACGGCCAGCAGCACGCCGGGCATGAACGACTCGCGGTTCATGGAGTCGTGGCGGATGGTGAACAGCTCGCCGTGGCCGCCGAGGACGACCTCCTGGTGCGCGATGGCGCCGGACATCCGGACGGCGTGCACGCGGACGCCGTCGACGTCCGCGCCCCGCGCACCGTCGAGCTCGGAGGTGGTGGCGTCCGGGGACGGCCCGACCTCGGCCTCGGCGCGCGCGGCGGCGACCAGCTCGGCGGTCCGGTGCGCGGTGCCGCTCGGGGCGTCGACCTTGTTCGGGTGGTGCGTCTCGATGATCTCGACGGACTCGAACAGCGGGGCGGCCTTCTGCGCGAAGTGCATCATCAGGACGGCGCCGATGCCGAAGTTCGGGGCGATGACGACGTTGCCCGCGGAGCCGTCGGTCAGCCAGGACCGGACGGTGTCGAAGCGGGACGCCTCGAAGCCGGACGTGCCGACGACGGCGTGCAGGCCGTGCTCGACGCACCAGCGGAGGTTGTCCATGACGGCGTCGGGGCGGGTGAAGTCGACCACGACCTCGGCGGCCGCGAGCGGGTCGAGGGCGTCGCCCACGTCGACGGTGGCGACGAGTTCCATGTCGTCGGCCCCCTGCACGGCACGGCACACCTCCGAGCCCATCCGGCCCTGCGCGCCCAGCACCCCAACCTTGATCACGTGTTCCTCCTGTTCGGCGTCCGCCCGAGCCTACCGCTCGTCGTCGACGAACAGGTTGAGCAGCCAGCTCACGAGCCCGACGATGATGGCGCCCCAGAACGCGGGCCAGAACCATTCGACGTGGAAGGGGACGCCGATCTCGCCGGCGATCCAGCTCGTCAGCATCAGCAGCGCGGCGTTCACGACGAGGGCGATGAGGCCGAGGGTGAGCACGTAGAACGCGCAGCCCACGACCTTGATGATCGGTTTCAGCACGGCGTTGATGACGCCGAAGACGACCGCGACCACCAGGAGCGTGAGCGCCTTCTCGCCGTCGCTGCCGCCCTCGAGGTCGATGCCGTCCACCACCGCGGACGCCACCCACAGCGCCACCGCGGCGATCACCACTCTGATGAGGATCTTCACGCGGTCTGCCTACCCGGCGGGGCCGGGCGGTTAACTGCCGAAACCGTCCGGCACGGGGCCGATGACGGCGAGGGCCTGCGGCGCGCCGAGGACGTCGGCGACGACGGCGCGGACATCGTCGAGGGTGACGGCGTCGACGCGTGCGAGGACCTCGTCGACGGGCATCAGCGACTCGTAGACCAGCTCGCTCTTGGCGATGCGGGTCATCCGGGAGCCGGAGTCCTCCAGGCCGAGGACCATGGCGCCGCGCAGCTGCCCCTTGCCGCGCTCGAGCTCCTCCGCGGTGAGGTCGCCCGCGCGCGCGAGCTCGTCCCGGCAGATCTGCAGAACCTCGTCGGCCTTGGACGGCTGGCAGCCCGCGTAGACGCCGAAGATGCCGGAGTCGGCGTAGTGGGCGGTGTAGCTGTAGACCGAGTACGCGAGGCCGCGCTTCTCGCGGATCTCCTGGAACAGGCGGGACGACATGCCGCCGCCGAGCGCCGCGTCGAGGACGCCGAGCGCGAAACGGCGGTCGTCGGTGCGGGACACGCCGAGCCCGCCGAGGATGATGTGGGCCTGCTCGGTATCCTCGTCGAGGACGATGGTGCGGGGGTCCGCGGGCACGGGCGCGCCGCCGAGGCGGGGGCCGGACGGGACGGCGTCGCCGCCGAGGTGGTCGGCGAACGCCTCGGCCACGAGCCCGACGACCCGGTCGTGGTCGATGTTCCCGGCGACCGAGACGACGAGGTTCCGGGGGACGTAGCGGTCGCGGTAGTAGCCGTGGATGCGGTCCCGCGACAGCGCGTTGATCGACTCCTCGGTGCCGAGGATCGGGCGGCCGAGGGCCGTGTCCCCGTACAGCGCGTCGGCGAACACGTCGTGGACGAGGTCGCCGGGGTCGTCGTCGCGCATGTGGATCTCTTCGAGGATGACGCCGCGCTCGGCCTCGACGTCCTCGGGGCGGTTGACCGACTCGGCGACCATGTCGGACACGACGTCGACGGCGAGCGGCAGATCGGTGTCCAGCACCCGCGCGTAGTAGCAGGTGTACTCCTTGGCGGTGAACGCGTTGAGGTCGCCGCCGACGGCGTCGATCGCGGCGGAGATCTCCAGCGCGGAGCGCCGCTTCGTGCCCTTGAAGAGGACGTGCTCGAGGTAGTGGGAGGCGCCCGCGTCGGCGGGTGCCTCGTCGCGGGACCCGACCGACGCCCAGATGCCGAACGCCGCGGACCGGACGGTCGGCATCGTCTCGGTGATGACGCGCAGCCCGCCGGGCAGGACGGTGCGGCGGACCTCGCCGGCGCCGTCGGCGTGGATCGTGGTGGTGGTGCCGGGCTCCTGCGCCCGGGCCGGCAGCGTCACGGGTTCACCCTCCGGTTGCTGGTCGAGGTCGGCGCCCGCCGTGCCGCCTGCGGGCGCCGGGCCGGAAAGCGGCCGACCGGCCCGCCCCGGGCGGGCGGGCCGGTCGGCCGTCCGGTGGGTCAGGAGTTGCGCTGGCCGTCGTCGCCGGTGCGGCGGGTGCGGCGGCGGCGCGGAGCGCGGCGCTCGCCGTCCTCGCGGCGCTCGCCGGAGTCGCCGCCCGCCTCCTCGGCGGCGGGCGCGCCGTCGTCGCCGTCGGGCTTCTCGGCGGCCTCCCGCTCGACCACGTCGACCGGGACCAGCGACAGCTTGCCCCGCTGGTCGATCTCGGTGACCTCGACCTGGATCTTCTCGCCGACGCCGATGACGTCCTCGACGTTCTCGATCCGGGCGCCGCCGTGCAGCTTGCGGATCTGGGAGACGTGCAGCAGGCCGTCCTTGCCGGGCAGCAGCGACACGAACGCGCCGAACGTCGTGGTCTTGACGACCGTGCCGAGGAACCGCTCGCCGACCTCGGGCATGTGCGGGTTGGCGATCGAGTTGATCGCCTGCCGCGCGGCCTCGGCCGACGGGCCGTCGGTGGCGCCGACGTAGATCGTGCCGTCGTCCTCGATGGTGATGTCGGCGCCGGTGTCGTCCTGGATCGAGTTGATCATCTTGCCCTTGGGCCCGATGACCTCGCCGATCTTGTCGACCGGGACCTTGATGGTGATGATCCGCGGCGCGTTCGGGCTCATCTCGGCGGGCGCCTCGATGGCCTCCTGCATGACGTCCAGGATCGCCAGGCGGGCGCCCTTGGCCTGCTTGAGCGCGGCGGCCAGCACCGAGGCGGGAATGCCGTCGAGCTTGGTGTCGAGCTGCAGCGCGGTGATCAGGTCGCGGGTGCCGGCGACCTTGAAGTCCATGTCGCCGAAGGCGTCCTCGGCACCGAGGATGTCGGTGAGGGTGACGTACTCGCCGCCCTCGTGGATCAGCCCCATCGCGATGCCCGCGACCATCTGCTTCAGCGGGACGCCCGCGTCCAGCAGCGACATCGTGGACGCGCAGACCGACCCCATCGAGGTGGAGCCGTTGGAGCTGACGGCCTCCGACACCTGCCGGATCGCGTACGGGAACTCCTCGCGGGTCGGCAGGACCGGGATCAGGGCGCGCTCGGCGAGGGCGCCGTGCCCGATCTCGCGCCGCTTCGGCGACCCCACCCGGCCGGTCTCACCGGTGGAGTAGGGCGGGAAGTTGTAGTTGTGCATGTAGCGCTTGGTGCGCTCGGGGTTGAGCGTGTCGATCATCTGCTCCATGCGGAGCATGTTGAGCGTGGTCACGCCCAGGATCTGCGTCTCACCGCGCTCGAAGATCGCCGAGCCGTGCACCCGCGGGACGATGTGCGCCTCGGCGGTGAGCTGGCGGATGTCCTTGGTGCCGCGGCCGTCGATGCGCAGCCCGTCCCGGACGACGCGCTCGCGGACGAGCTTCTTGGTGACGGCGCGGTAGGCGGCGGAGATCTCCTTCTCGCGGCCCTCGAACCGCTCGGCGAGCTTCTCGGCCGCGGCGGCCTTGATCTCGTCGAGGCGGGTCTCGCGCTCCTGCTTGCCGGCGATGGTGAGCGCCTGGGCGAGGTCGCCGCTGACGGCCTCGGTGACGGCGTCGAGGGCGTCGTCCTGGTAGTCCAGGAAGACGGGGTACTCGGCGGTCTCCTTCGCGGCGACGGCGGCGAGGTCGCTCTGCGCGCGGCACAGCACCTTGATGAACGGCTTGGCGGCCTCGAGGCCCTCGGCGACGGTCTCCTCGGTCGGGGCGGCGGCGCCGTCGCCGACGAGCTTGAGGGTGTCGCGGGTGGACTCGGCCTCGACCATCATGATCGCGACGTCGCCGTCCTCGAGGGTGCGGCCGGCGACGACCATGTCGAACGTGGCGCGCTCGAGCTCGGGGTGGGTCGGGAAGCCGACCCACTGGCCGTCGATCAGCGCGACGCGGACGCCGCCGATCGGGCCGGAGAACGGCAGCCCGGCCAGCTGGGTGGACATCGAGGCGGCGTTGATCGCCACGACGTCGTACAGGTGGTCGGGGTGCAGCGCCATGATCGTCTCGACGACCTGGATCTCGTTGCGCAGGCCCTTGGCGAAGGACGGGCGCAGCGGCCGGTCGATGAGCCGGCAGGTCAGGATGGCGTCCTCGGAGGGACGGCCCTCGCGGCGGAAGAACGAGCCGGGGATGCGCCCGGCCGCGTACATCCGCTCCTCGACGTCCACGGTCAGCGGGAAGAAGTCCAGGTTGTCCTTGGGCCTCTTGGACGCGGTGGTCGCCGACAGCACCATCGTCTCGTCGTCGAGGTAGGCGACGGCCGAGCCGGCGGCCTGGCGGGCCAGCCGGCCCGTCTCGAAGCGGATGGTGCGAGTGCCGAACGTGCCGTTGTCGATCACGGCCTCGGTGCTCTGCGCGCCGTCGATGCGCACGGCTTCTGTCACGGGAAACCTCCTCAGGTTCCTGTTCTCGGTCCTCGCGGCCGTTTCCCGTGGCTTGTCACGCTGCCGGTCTTCGATCGAAGCACCCGGATCCCTTCCCGCCGCTGCGGGCGGAACGGATCCGGAAGCCACTACCGAGGACCGGCCCGCACCAGCGGTGTCCGCGAGGCTCTTCTCTTCGGTTTTCGCGGCCGTCCCGGCCGTGGGCCGGGCGGCTCGAGTGCCGCGCCGGGCGGGCCGTCCGCCCGGTCCCCGGCGCGCGCCGGGGGCGCCGTCACGGCCCCCGGCCACAAAAGGAAGGGAGTGGCCGGGCGGCCACTCCCTCACGCTGCTAGCGGCGCAGACCGAGTCGCTCGATCAGCTTCCGGTAGCGGTTGATGTCCTTGTTGGCGAGGTACTTCAGGAGCCGGCGACGCTGGCCGACCAGCAGCAGGAGGCCGCGGCGGCTGTGGTGGTCGTGCTTGTGCTCCTTGAGGTGCTCGGTCAGATCGGTGATGCGCCGGGTCAGCAGCGCGACCTGGACCTCCGGAGACCCGGTGTCACCCTCAGTGGTCGCGTACTCGGCGATGATCTGCTTCTTCGTGGCGGTGTCGAGCGACACGTGGCTCCTTCGTAAGGTCGTCACCCGCAGATCCCGGCCCGGAGACGGGCGGACGGGCCCGCATGGTGCGTCATTGAGAGATATGGCGAGCCGCATGAGGGTGCAGCCAGCCGCGCCGGGGCCCATCCCGGCGATTCTTCACCGTACCATGCCGGGCACGACGCACCGTCACGGCGCGGATCCCGGGCGATCACCGAGGGTGCGCCGCTCCGCGGGCCGCCGCGGCCGGCCGGGCGCCGGGCGCCGTGCCCGTCAGCCGGACGCCTCGGGCTGGTCGGGCTGCTCGGGCTGCTCGGCGGTGATCTCCCTGGCCCGGTCGACGTCCCGGTGCATCTCCTCGACCAGCGCTTCGATCGAGTCGAACTTGAGCGTGTCCCTGATGCGCGCGGTGAAGTCGACGCCCATGTGCTCGCCGTACAGGTCGAGGTCGTCGCGGTCGAGCGCGTATGCCTCGACGGTCCGCTCCCCCGCGCCCTCGAACGTCGGGTTCGTCCCGATGGAGATCGCGGCGGGCCAGCGGAAGCCCGGGTAGCGGTCGGAGTCGCAGACGAGCCAGCCGCCGTAGACGCCGTCGGCGGGGATCTGGGTGTGCGGCTGCGTCTCCAGGTTCGCGGTCGGGAAGCCGAGCGCGCGGCCGCGGCGGTGGCCGCGCACGACCACGCCCTCGACCCGGTGCGGCCGGCCGAGCGCCTCGGCGGCGCTCTCGACGGCGCCGGCCTCCAGCCGCTCGCGGATGTAGGTCGAGGAGATCGTGCCGCCGTTCGCCACCAGCGGGACGCCCTCGGCGGTGAAGTCGTACTTGCCGCCGAGTTCCTGCAGCAGCGCGATGTCGCCCTTGGCCTTGTGCCCGAACCGGAAGTCCTCGCCGACGATCACGTGCGCCGCGTGCAGCCGGTCCACGAGGACCCGCTGGACGAACTCGTCCGGCGGGGTCTTCGACAGTTCGAGCGTGAACCGGACGACCACGACCGCGTCCGTGCCGAGGCCCTCGAGCAGCTCGATGCGGCGGCCGGTGGTGGCCAGCAGCGGCGGGTGGGTGCCGGGCCGCACGACCTCGTCCGGATGCGGATCGAACGTGATCACGACCGACCGCAGCCCGCGCCGCCGGGCCTCCTCGGCGGCGGCGCCGACGATCCGCTGGTGCCCGCGGTGCACACCGTCGAACACGCCGATGGTGACCACCGAACGGCCCCAGTCGGCGGGTACCTCTTCGAGGCCATGCCAGCGCCGCACCATGCTCTCCCTGCGTAGGACGTATCCGTCCGGTTCGTGTCCGCCCGGTTCTTACCGTCGCCATAAAGGGTGCCATGCGTCCCGGGCACGCGTCGTGGGAGGGGGCGTCCTTTCGCGGGTGCGGGGCACGCGGCGCGGTCAGCCGGACTGGTACACCACCAGCGAAACCGCAATGTACTGGAGGATGTAGGCCACGAGCGTGAACGTGTGGAACACCTCATGGAAACCGAACCAGCGCGGGGACGGGTCCGGGCGCCGCAGGCCGTACACGACCCCGCCCAGGCTGTAGCAGATACCGCCGAGTGCCACGAGGACGCACGCCACGACGCCTGCGCCGTCCAGGAACTGCGGCATGAAGAACACCGCGACCCAGCCCAGGACGATGTACAGGGTGACGTAGAGCGCGCGCGGGGCGCCGATCCAGGTCGTCCGGAACACGACACCGGCGATGGCGCCCGTCCAGACCGTGGCCAGTACGGCGACGCGGAGGCCGCCGTCCAGGGCGAGCACGGCGAACGGCGTGTACGTCCCGGCGATGATCAGGTAGATGTTCGCGTGGTCGAAGCGCCGCAGCACTTCGATGATCCGGTGCGAGCGCTGCCGGTGGTAGGTCCCGGAGATGCCGAAGAGCATCCCGGACGCCGCGACGTACACCGCCGAGGCCAGCCGGGCCTGCGTGCTGGGACCGAGCGCGACGAGCACGAGCCCGGCGACCAGGACGGCCGGGAACGCGCCGATGTGCAGCCAGCCGCGCAGCCTCGGCCGGGTGGGGGATCCGACGGGCGTGCTCGCGGTGCGGTCGTCCGTCGCCATGGGCACCTCCTGCTCCGACCATGCCACAACAAACTTACGGTTACGTAGGTTACGGCACCGTAGGTTTATGGGGGACGGCATCCGGGCGTGATGCTCGACACGGCGACCGTCCTGCGGAGGCCGCCCGGGTCAGCGGGCGCCCGAGGCAGCATGCACGGGCGCTCAGGGAACGAAGACCGCGAGGGGCTTGGCCGCGCGGCCCTCCTCCTCGACCAGGGCGAGCAGCGCGCCGTCGGGACCGAACACTCCGACCGGCCCCGGCCCGAGCCCGGCGGCCGGAAGCCGTCCCCCGTGCGCGACCTTGCGGGCGTCGTCCGCCGACACGTCCCGGCGCGGGAACGCCGCCGCGACCGCCTCGCCCATCGGCAGGATCTCGAGCTCGGCCGCCAGCTCGTCCAGCGTGCGGGCCGCGCCGAGGTCGTAGGGGCCGACGCGGGTGCGGCGCAACCGGGTGAGGTGCCCGCCGCAGCCGAGGGACGCGCCGAGGTCGCGGGCCAGCGCGCGGATGTAGGTGCCGGACGAGCAGGAGACCGTGGCGTCGACGTCGATCAGGTCGCCGGCGCGCCGCACGCCGGTCACGGTGAACCCGTGCACGGTCACCGGACGGGCCTTGAGCTCGACCTCCTCGCCCTTGCGGGCCATCTTGTACGCCCGCTCGCCGTTCACCTTGATCGCGCTGACCTGCGGCGGCACCTGCTCGATCCGCCCGGTCAGCGCCGCGACGCCCGCGTGCAGCGCCTCGTCCGGCACCGCCGCCGCGGGCGCCGTCGCGGTGATCTCGCCCTCGGCGTCGTCGGTGTTGGTCGACTGCCCGAGGCGGATCGTCGCGTCGTAGCCCTTCTCGGTCAGGGCGAGGTGGCCCAGCAGCCGGGTCGCCTTCCCCACACCGAGGACGAGGACGCCCGTCGCCATCGGGTCGAGCGTGCCCGCGTGCCCGACCCGGCGGGTCTTCGCGAGCCGCCGCATGCGGCCGACGACGTCGTGCGATGTCCAGTCCGCCGGCTTGTCGACGATGACGAGCCCCGAGTTCTCCACGCGCGCTCCGATCCCATGGCCCCGGCCGGGGGGCGGCTGCTCCGGTCGAGGGGTCAGGACGGGCGGACGGCCTCGCCGGGCGGGCGCAGCGCGCCGCGCAGCCGGTCGATGATGGCGGCCGGCTCCGCGCCCGTCGTGAACGCGGCCGCGGTCCGGTGCCCGCCCCCGCCGAGCCCGACGCAGGCGCGGCCCACGTCCACCGCGCCCTTGGAGCGCATGGACACGTACCAGTCGCCGTCGTCGTTCTCCTTGCACACGACCGCGACCTCGGCCTCGTCGGTGCGGCGGAGCTGGTCGATGACCCCTTCGAGCTGATCGTAGGGGACGTCGCGCGCGTCCCGGTCCGCCCGCGCGATCGTCGTCCACACCAGGCCGCGCCCGCCGGCGGCGTCGCGCTCCAGCCGGGCCCGCGCCAGCGCGCCCGCCAGCACCTGCAGGTAGCCGAACGGCGCCCGGTCCCACAGCTCGCGGCTGACCGCCTCCGGCCGGACGCCCGCGGTGAGCAGCCGTCCCGCCAGGTCGTGCACCTCCGGGGTGGTGCACGGGTACTTGAACGAGCCGGTGTCGCTCGCGAGCCCCGCGTACAGGCCCTGCGCGATGTCCCCGTCGAGCGGGACGCCGAGCCGCCGGATCAGCTCCTCGACCAGCACCGCGGTCGCGGCGGCGTCCGGGTCGACCAGCCGCACGCCGCCGAAGGCGGTGTTGGACGCGTGATGGTCGACGACGATCAGCGCCCCGGCCCGGTCGGCGTGCCCGGCGAGGCAGCCCAGCCGGGCGCGACCCGCCGCGTCCAGCGAGATCATCAGCCGCGGTTCCGCCGGCAGCCGTCCGGGATGGACCAGCAGGTCCTGTCCGGGCAGGAACCGGAGGATGCCGGGGACGGCGAACGGCTCGCCGAACGAGGCGAGGCACCGCTTGCCGAGCGCGCGGAGCGCCTGCCCCAGCGCGAGCATCGAGCCGAGCGCGTCCCCGTCCGGGACGACATGGCAGGCGAGGACGACCTCGTCGGCCGCATTGATCAGCTCGAGCGCCTTCTCCCACTCCAGGTCGCCGGCGTCGGGGTCCGCGGGCGCGCCCGCGCCGTTCCCCGCGGCGAGCGCGCGGGGCACGACGTCGTGCCCGCTCCCGTGGCCGCCCTGGCCCGCCCGGTACCCGCCGGCCGCGCGGCCGCCCGCGACGTGCGGCGGCCACCCGTGCGGCCGCCCCGCGCCCGGCGCGACCGCACGATCGTCGGCGGCGGTCACGACGGCGAACGCCGGGACGGGCCGTCCTCGCCGCCGAACGCGGCCCCGTCGCCGGACTCGCCGCCCGGCCCGTCGTCCGGTTCACCGTCCGGTTCGCCTTCGTCGGCGGGCTCGCGGTAGGGGTTGGCGTCCCCGGCGTGGGACGCGCTCTGCGCCGCGCGGGCGACCTCGGCGTCCCGGGCCCGCGCCTTGGCCAGCAGGTCGTCGATGTGGGCGGCGTTCTCCATCAGGGAGTCCATGACGAAGGTGATGCTCGGCGTGTGCCGGATCCCGGTCTTCTTGCCCACCTCCGACCGGATCACGCCCTTGGCGCTCTCCAGCGCGGCCGCCGTCTCGGCGCGCTCGCCGTCCGACCCGTACACCGTGTAGTACACGGTGGCGTCGCGCAGGTCGTTGGTGATGCGGGTGTCCGTCACGGTCACGAAGCCGAGCCGCGGATCCTTGATCCGCCGTTCCAGCATCTCGGCCACGATCTGCTGGATGCGGTCGGCGAGCTTGCGCGCCCGAGCTGCGTCCACCATGATCGCACTCCCTTTCCATAGTCCGGCGAGGGCCGTGTCCCGGCCGTCGCCGGATCAGTCCTCGTCGTTGAAGAGCCGCTGCCTGGACGACAGCAGCTCGATCTCCGGCCGCCCGAACACCAGGCGCTCGCACTGGTCGAGCACCTCCGTGCAGTTGGCCGCGGTGCCCGAGACCACGGCGATCCCGATCTCCGCCCTGCGGTACAGGTCGTTGTCGCCGGTCTCGGCCACGGCCACCCCCGGGAAGTGCTTGCGCACCTCGGCGATGATGGGCCGGACCACGGACCGCTTCTGCTTCAGCGACCGCACGTCCCCCAGCAGCAGGTCGAGTGTCAGCGCGCCCACGTACACCTGATCGATCACCTCGGGATCTCTCACATTGAACGACGGCGATGAGCCGCCGTGTTCCCGGCCCGACCTCCGCCTTCGGCGCGGCCCGGACCGGACATGGCAGACGCCAGGCTACGAGATGCGCCTGGCGTCATGTCACCGTTTTTCCGTCCGGTGATCTTCCCCCGGACACCTCGCACCGGTCCCCGCGGAAGAGCCCGCCCGGACGGAAGAGCGACGAGCCCGCGGGACGGACGGAGCGATCCCTCCGGCCCCGCGAGCTCACGGGGGCGCGCCGTCCCGGCGGGCCCCGACACGGGCGTCTGCCCGGACCGCGCGGGTCCGGGCAGACGGCCGTTCGACTCTCGTCCCGTCTCCGGGTGCGTCAGTCGCGGGGCTTCTCCCGCATCTCGAAGCACTCGATGACGTCGCCGAGCTTGATGTCGCTGTAGCCCACGCCGATACCGCACTCGAAGCCCTCGCGGACCTCGGTGGCGTCTTCCTTGAAGCGGCGCAGCGACGACACCGTGAGGTTGTCGGCGACCACGACACCGTCGCGGATGAGCCGGGCCTTGGCGTTGCGCTGGATGTGGCCGGAGGTGACCATCGAACCGGCGACGTTGCCGATCCGCGGCACCTTGAAGATCTCGCGGATCTCCGCGGTGCCGAGCTGGGCCTCCTCGAACTCCGGCTTGAGCATGCCCTTGAGGGCCGCCTCGATCTCCTCGATCGCCTGGTAGATGACCGAGTAGTACCGGATGTCGACGCCTTCGCGGTCGGCGATCTCCTGCGCGTTCCGCTCGGGACGCACGTTGAAGCCGATGATGACCGCGCCCTCCTCGGACGCCAGCGACAGGTTGACGTCGTCCTGCGTGATCGCGCCGACGCCGCGGCGGATGATCCGCAGGCTGACCTCGTCGCCCACGTCGATCTTGAGGAGCGAGTCCTCCAGCGCCTCGACCGAACCGGACACGTCGCCCTTGAGGATGAGCAGCAGCTCTTCCCGCTTGCCCTGCTGGAAGTCCTTGAACAGTTCCTCGAGGGAGCTGCTCTTGCGGCTGCGGAGCAGTTCGGCGTTGCGCTTGCGCGCGACCCGCTTGTCGGCGATCTGCCGGGCCACCCGGTCGTCGTCGACGACCAGGAAGTTGTCGCCCGCGCCGGGCACGGCCGCGAGGCCGAGCACCAGCACCGGACGGGACGGGCCCGCCTCCTCGACGTTGTTGCCGTTCTCGTCGAGCATCGCCCGGACGCGGCCGTTGGCCACGCCGCAGACGATCGAGTCGCCGACCCGGAGCGTGCCGCGCTGCACCAGCACGGTCGCGACGGCGCCCCGGCCCTTGTCCAGGTGGGCCTCGATGGCCGAGCCCTGGGCGGGCATGTCGGGGTTGGCCTTCAGGTCGAGCTCGGCGTCCGCGGTCAGGATGATCGACTCGAGCAGGCCGTCGATGTTGAGGCCCTGCTTGGCCGAGACGTCCACGAACATGGTCTGCCCGCCGAACTCCTCGGCGACCAGGCCGTACTCGGTGAGCTGCGCCCGCACCTTGTTGGGGTCGGCGCCCTCGACGTCGATCTTGTTGACCGCGACCACGATCGGCACCCCGGCCGCGGTGGCGTGGTCGATCGCCTCGGTCGTCTGCGGCTTGACGCCGTCGTCCGCGGCGACCACCAGCACCACCAGGTCGGTGGTGTCGGCACCGCGGGCACGCATGGCGGTGAACGCCTCGTGACCCGGGGTGTCGATGAAGGTGATCTTGCGCTCCTGCCCGTCGACCTCGGTCTCGACCTGGTAGGCGCCGATGTGCTGGGTGATGCCGCCGGCCTCGCCCGCCTGCACGTTGGCGTGCCGGACGGCGTCCAGCAGCTTGGTCTTACCGTGGTCGACGTGGCCCATGACGGTGACCACCGGCGGACGGGCCTGGAGGTGTTCCTCGCCGCCCTCGTCCTCGCCGTACTCGATGTCGAACGACTCGAGCAGCGCGCGGTCCTCGTCCTCGGGGCTGACGACCTGGACGTCGAAGTCCAGCTCGAGCCCGAGCGCCTGCAGGTCGTCGGGGTCGACGGACTGCGTCGCGGTGACCATCTTGCCGAGGTGCATCATGATCGCGACGAGCGACGCCGGGTTGGCGCCGATCTTCTCGGCGAAGTCGGTCAGCGAGGCGCCCTGCGGCAGCCGGATGGTCCGGCCGTTGCCGCGCGGGGCGGAGACGCCGCCGACGGCGGGCGCCTGCATGTTCTCGAACTCTTGACGGCGCGCGCGCTTCGACTTGCGCCCGCGTGCGGGACGTCCGCCGGGACGGCCGAACGCGCCCTGCGTGCCGCCGCGACCGCGACCGCCGCCACCGGGCCGGGGACCGAACCCCGGACGGCCGCCACCGCCGCCGCCACCGCCGCCGCGCGGACCGCCGAAGCCGCCGCCGGGACGGCCGCCGCCGCCACCGCCGCCGGGACGGCCGCCGCCACCGGGGCGTCCGCCGCCACCGGGACCGCGGCCGCCGCCACCGGGGCCGCCGCGGCCGGGGGCCGCGGGACGCGAGGACGGCATGTTCATCGGGCTCGGCCGCGGGCCGCCGGGACGCGGCGGCATGCCGCCCGGGCTCGGGCGCGGGCCGCCGGCACCGGGGGCGCCGCCGGGACGCGGGCCCGGACGCGGACCGCCCGCCGGACCGCCGTCACGGCCGGGACGGTCGCCGCGCTCGCCGCCCGGCCGCGGGCCGGGACGCGGGCCCGGCTTGGGCGCCTGGCCCATGCCGCTGGCGTTCGAGCTGAACGGGTTGTTGCCGGGACGCGGACCGCCCGGTCCGCGACCGCCGCCACCAGCGGGGCGCGGGCCGGGCCGCGGGCCCGGCTTGGGCGCGCGGGGACCCGGCTTCGGGCCGCCGGACGGCCGTCCGCCGCCCTGACCGCCCTGGCCGCCGCCCTGACCGCCGCCTTGGCCGGCTGGACCGGCGGGACGCTCGCCGCGGTCGGTGCGCTCACCGGCCGGCGGGGCGCTCGGGCCCTGCGCGGCGGCCGGGGGCGTCACCGGCTGGCTCGGCGCCGGCGGGACCGGCGGGCGCGGGCCCGGCTTGGGGGCGCCACCGCCGGCGGGACCGGGCTTGGACGCGCCCGCACCCGGACGCGGGCCGGGGCCGCCGGAACCACCGGGGCCGCCCGGACCGCCGGGGCCGGGACGGGGGCCCGGACGCGGACCCTGCGAACGTCCGTCGCCGCCGGGCGGGCCCGGACGCGGCGCGGACGGGCGCGGCGGCGAAGGCTTCTTCGACGCGACGCGCTTGTCCCCCTGCTTGGAGGAGGAAGAACCATTCTGAAAGGCTTCGGTAAGCCTGCGTACGACCGGCGCCTCGATCGTGGAGGACGCCGAACGAACGAACTCGCCCATCTCCTGGAGCTTGGCCATGACGACCTTGCTCTCGACTCCGAACTCCTTGGCGAGCTCGTATACCCGGACCTTCGCCACTGCACTCCCTACTCGGTCCGGGGGTGCGGCCTCCGGACCGTCGCTAACTTGCCGTACTCATCGCGGCGTGCTCATCGAGCGCTCATAGCAATCTCGACCTGCTTCCCGACTAGACGTCGCTTACCGTTCGGCCATGACCGTTCAGCCATCCTGCTGCTGCGCGGCCCGCTCCGCAACCCGCGCCCGCAGCACACCGGCGTCGAGCGGCCCCTGAAGGCGGAACGCCCTGGGGAACGCCCGGCGTCGCTCTGCGAGCTCGAGGCACCCCGGATCGGGATGCAGATGCGCACCCCGGCCCGGCATCCGCCCGCGCGGATCGGGGACGATCACGCCCTCGACCGCCACCAGGCGGAGCAAGTCGGACTTGGCCGTGCGAACCCGGCAGCCCACACACGTTCGAATGGAGGCCGCCCGGCCACTTTTCAAGAGTCTACCGCGCCGAGGCGTCGGCGGGACCTGTCGCATGGTCTCCTGACGTAGAAGATCCGGATCCGCCCGGCCCGGCGGCCTTCGGGGGCGTTCGCGATCCCGCGTCACCGCGGTCCTCGCCCGGCGCCCCGCCCCGGGAGCCCGCTTCCCCGCCGGCCCCGGCGGGCTCGGTGTCGGACCGGATGTCGATCCGCCAGCCGGTGAGCCGGGCCGCGAGCCTGGCGTTCTGCCCTTCCTTGCCGATCGCCAGGGAAAGCTGGTAGTCGGGCACGATCACCCGGGCGACCCGGGCGTCCGCGTCCACGACCTCCACACTCGAAACACGGGCGGGGGACAGCGCATTCCCGACGAACTCGGCCGGATCCTCCGACCAGTCCACGATGTCGATCTTCTCGCCGTGCAGCTCGGTCATCACGTTGCGGACGCGGCCGCCGACGGGCCCGATGCAGGCGCCCTTGGCGTTCACCCCGGGCTTGCGCGAGCGCACCGCGATCTTCGTGCGGTGCCCGGCCTCCCGGGCGATCGCCGCGATCTCCACCGTCCCGTCCGCGATCTCCGGGACCTCGAGGGCGAACAGCTTGCGCACCAGGTTCGGGTGGGTGCGCGACAGCTGCACCGACGGGCCGCGGTGGCCCTTGCGGACCTGGACGACGTAGGCGCGCAGGCGCTCGCCGTGCCCGTAGCGCTCTCCCGGCACCTGCTCCTGCGGCGGCAGCACCGCCTCGATCTTGCCGAGGTCGACCAGCACGTTCCGGGGGTCCTGGCCCTGCTGGATGATGCCGCTGACGATGTCGCCCTCGCGGCCCGCGTACTCGCCGAACGTCAGTTCGTCCTCGGCGTCGCGCAGCCGCTGCAGGATGACCTGCTTGGCGGTGGTCGCCGCGATGCGACCGAAGCCGGTCGGGGTGTCGTCGTACTCCCGGAGGGCGGTGCCCTCCTCGTCGGTCTCGGTGGCCCAGACGGTGACGTGCCCGGTGCTGCGGTCCAGCTCGACGCGCGCCCGCGGCGCCGCGCCCTCGGTGCGGTGGTAGGCGATCAGCAGGGCGTCTTCGATGGCCTTCACGGCCACCTCGAGCGAGATGTCCTTCTCGCTCTCCAGGCCCCGCAGGGCCGTCATGTCGATGTCCACGAGGTTCCCCCCTCTAGTCCGGCTCAGCCGGTGAACGCGTTTCCTCGGCCGCTCCGGGCGGCGGAGTCTTGAACTCCACCTGGACGCGGCCGCGCCCCAGCTCGCCGAGGCCGAACCGGCGCCGCCGGGCGTCCGGCCCGGCGGTCCTCGACCCAGCGGACGTGCCGTCGCCGCCCGCACCGGCTCCCTTCTTCCGGCGCGGCTCGGCGACCTCGATCTCGACGGCCTCGTCGTCGGCCGCCACCACCCGCCCCTCGACCCGGCCGCCGTCGGCCAGCGGGGCGACGACCAGCCGGCCGACGGCGCGGCGCCAGTGCCGCGGCTCGGTCAGCGGCCGGTCGACCCCGGGCGAGGTCACCTCGAGCACGTACGGCGAGGCGCCCATGACGTCGGAGCCGTCGAGAAGTCTGGAGGCCGTCTCGCTCAGCGTGGCGATGTCGTCGAGCCCGACGCCGCCGTCGGCGTCCACGACGACCTTGACCAGCCGGCGGCGGCCCGCCGGCCGGACGTCGAGGTCCTCGAGATCGAAGCCGGCCTCGGCGACGGCCGGTTCCAGCAGCCGCCGCAGCTCGGCGGCGGCGGCGTCCCGGGGCGGGCGCGCCGCCGCGTCGGGGCGGCGGTCGCGGCCCCCGGCGTCCTGCGTCCGGCCCTTCTGCTCACGGCCCCCATGGGCGCGGCCCCTGCCGGGGCGGCCGCCGCCGGCCGGACCTCCGCGGGACTCGACGCTCATGGCCCCTCCTCGTGTTGTACTGGCGTCACCGTGTGTCCGCTGACCCTTCAAGACTATCGACAGCCGGAGACCGCAGCGGTCTTTCGGACAGGTCACCGGCGCGGCGGATGTGAAATGCTGGTAGCGGCCCGCAGGCGGCGTCCGGAGCGCCGGACCCGCGGTCCTCCCCTGCACACCCCCCACGTGCACCTCCACGTGCACGCACACCTCCACCACCGGGTGAGGAGAATCCCTTGCCACAGGCCGTACCACCCGGCGGCGTGCGGCGCCGGGCGCTGCTCGGGGGCGCGGCCGCGCTCGTCCTGCCGCTGCTGTCCGGCTCGCTGGCGGGGTGCGCGGCGGAGGCGTCGGCACCGCGGCGGGGAATGCCCGCGCTGGTGCGCGCCATCGCCGCCGAGCAGAACCTGATCGCCTCCTACGAGGCGGCGCGCGCCGCGACGCCCGGTCTCGCCGGTGAGGTCGATCCCGTCCTGGCGCGGCACCGCGAGCACCTGAGGGTCCTGCGGAACCACTACGTGCCGGGGTCGGGCGATCGCAGGCACGAGGGCGGCGCGATCCCCTCCCCCAGCGCGGTTCCCGTCCCGTCCGGACGCGACGCGGCGCTCGGGGCGCTGCGCCGCGCGGAGGGACGGGAGGCCGTCGCCCGCGCGGCCGACACCGCGCACGTCGAGCCCGGCCTGGCCCAGCTGCTCGCGAGCATCGCGGCGTGCGAGGCCGGGCACGCGCGGACGATCGAGGGCGGGCCGGCCCCCGTCCCGGCCGGGTCCGGTGCGCCCGCCCTGCAGGGCGCGCTGGCCGCCGAGCACGCGGCCGTCCACGGGTACGGGGTGCTCGGCGGGCGGCTGACCGGGGGCCTGCGCGCGACCGCCAAGGGCATCTGGGAGGAGCACCGGTCGCGGCGGGACGCGCTCGTGTCGGTCATGTCCGCGGATCCGGTGGCCGCGGCTCCCGCCTACGAGCTGCCCGTACAGGTCACCGACGCCCGCAGCGCCGCGCTGCTCGCGGCGGCGCTCGAGCGCGACCTCGTCCCCGCCTACGTCGGGCTGGCGGGCGCTCCTGCCCCGGACCTGCGGGTGTTCGCCGCCGACGGGGCGCTGCGGGCGGCGGCGCGGGCCGCGCGCTGGCGGGACCGGGGTAAGGCGGCGGCGCCGGCGGACGCGTTCCCCGGGCTCCCGGACGCGGCGCTGGCGCCGCGGCCCGTTCCCGGCGACCGGTGAGTGATCTTCCGCACTGCGGGGAACCAACCGGCCCTGGACGGGCGTTGCACTCTGTGCCACTGGACCACTCGGGGGAGGAGCCCAGAAGAGCATGACCACTCCGCACAGCGGCGCCGCGAGCGCCCTCGACGAACTGCGGGCCGCCTACCACGAGCAGCTGAACCGGCTGGCCGCCGAGCGGGACGAGGCGCGCCGCAACGCGCGCCGCGCCCAGGCGCAGGCGGACGTGGCCCGCGCCGACCTCGCCAGCCTGCAGAGCCGGGTCGCCGAACTGCTGACGGCCGCGTCCCGCCACCTGCCCGACCTGCAGCCCCTGGAGGCCCCGCGGGCCCCGGCCGCCGAACCCGCCGCGCTGGAGACCGGCGGCGACGGGCGGGCGGCAGGGCCCGAGGCGCGGGCCGACGTGCGGGCTGACGTGCGGGCCGACGTGCGGGCCGACAGTGCCGCACCGGACGCGCCGGACGCGCCCGTAGGCGATGCCTCCGGCGAGATCCCGACGGTCGAGGGACGCGTGGTCCAGGCGCCCGACCAGCCGTCGGGCCGTCCCCGCACGGGCCGCTCCAAGCGCCGCCGCATCGGCACCGGCTGACGCCCCGGTCGCGCGGGCCCGGACGTCCGGGCCCGATCGTCCGGATCCGATCGTCCGGATCCGATCGGCCGGGCCGACCGCCCGCGGTCCGCATGGTCTCGGGCGGTGGCCTGCGCTGTTACGCTCCTTCGGATGACCGCGTACGGCCTTCTCGTCTCCCCCTCGCACAACCGGGTCTACTCGCAGGCCGCCGCCGAACTGGTGCGGGCCGAGCTCGCGGTGTTCGGCGAGCGGGCGCTGGGCGGGCGGATCGGCGGCATCGGGGAGCGCTCGATCGGCGGCGTCCCCTACGTGACGTTCGAGGCCGACGGGCTGGACGGGCGGGACGTGCGGCTGCTGTCGAACCTGTCGTCGCTGTACGCGCTGTTCGAGATCCGCGACGGCGACCTGCTGAAGCCGGTGACGGTCGAGCCCCTCGACCTGTTCGGCAGCGACCTGCTGACGATCCAGAAGTACTCCGGGAAGACGAACGAGCACTTCACGAAGCTGCTGCTGAACGTGACGGCGATGGCCACCGACTCCCCCGCGGACCTGGTGACCGGGCGGCCGCGGGTGCTCGACCCGATGTGCGGCCGGGGCACGACCCTGAACCAGGCGATGATGTACGGCTTCGACGCCGCCGGGATCGACCTGGACGGCAAGGACTTCGACGCGTACGCGGCGTTCATCAAGACGTGGCTGCGCAACAACCGGGTGAAGCACCAGGCGGAGGTGTCGAACATCCGGCGCGAGAAGTCGGTGGTCGGGCGGCGCCTGCACGTCACGCTCGGGGCGTCCAAGGAGCGGTACAAGAGCGGCGAGACGATCGACATCACGGTGGTGAACGCCGATTCGCTGGACGCCGGGCGGTTCTTCAAGCCCGCGGCGTTCGACCTGATCGTGACGGACGCGCCGTACGGCGTCCAGCACGCGAGCCGTCCGAAGGGCGGCCGGCCGGGGCGGCGGCAGGAGCTGTCGCGGAGCCCGGTGGAGCTGCTGGCCGCCGCCGTCCCGGAGTGGGCGCGGCTGCTGCGGCCGGGCGGCGCGATCGGCATCTCGTGGAACACCTTCGTGGGGCGCCGGGAGGACCTGGCCGAGATCCTCGCGGGGAGCGGCCTGCGGGTGGCGGACTCCGAGCCCTACCTGCGGTTCCGGCACCGCGTCGACCAGGCGATCTCCCGGGATCTGATCGTCGCCGCCAAGCCGTCCTAGCTCACCGCCGCCTGGTCACCACCGTTCGAGGTGCGGCAGCAATTCGTCGAGTTCGTGGATGAGCGCGTCCGGCGGGGTGAGGCCGGGCCGGGTGAACGCGTGGGTCGTCTGGTGGTGGATCTGGACGGCCCGCAGCCCGAGCGACTTGGCCCCGTGGACGTCGTCGTAGGGGCGGTCGCCGACGAAGACGCAGGACGCGGGGTCGGTGACGCCGACGGCGTCCATCGCGGCGCGGAACGCCTCGGCGTGCGGCTTGGTCCAGGGGATCTCGCTGGAGTAGACGGCGCCGTCGATGAGGTCGAGGACGTCGTCGCGGGCGAAGACGCGCTCGTGCCAGTCACGGCCGCACATGGTGTTCGACAGGACGCCGACCTTGATGCCGCGGTCGCGGAGGGTGCGGAACAGGCCGGGGACGGCCGCGTCGGTGAGGGTGTGCGGGGTCCAGGTCTCGAAGTGGGTCTCCAGGAGCGCCTCGGTGAGCTCCAGCCCCGCGGCCGCCATGTCGAAGACGTCGCCGAGGGTGGCGCTGCGGTGCTCCTCGCTGCCGCGCCGCCACAGCTCCAGCTCCGCCTCGAGCAGCGCGGCGGCGGCCTTCTCGGCGTCGTCCGCGGGCAGGTGGGCGGTGCAGATGGCGCGCCACATGTCGCCGAGGTCGATGTCGTGCCAGGGGGTGAGGGTGCCGCCCCAGTCGAAGATCACTGCTTTTACTGCCATGCGGGGATGGTAACCATCCGGGGACCCGGGACGATCACTTTTACGATGCGGTGAACGTCCCGGCGGCGCGAACGGGGCGACGTCCTGACGAGGAGTTGCCCGATGCGCAGATCCCTGCTCGCCGCCGTGCTGCCGGTCGCCGTGGCCGCGGCGCTGCTGCCGGCCGCCCTGCCGCCGTCCGCGGCGCGCGCGGACACGATCCCCGACGGTCCCGGCACGGGCCTGGTCCCCGAATTCGTCGGCGGGCCCGCGGTGCCGCGGCCGCTGCCCGGCGAGCCGATCCCCGCGAACCCGCACATGGGCCCGGTCGGCAGGTCGTCCATGCACGCCGACAGCCACGCGTCCGACACCTACCCGTTCCTCGGGCCGCTGGGCCGGAACCCGGAGGTGCTGGACGAGGCCAAGGGCGGCGGGCTGCCGGGACTGTGCTCGACGGTGACGTTCGCGAAGAAGAGCGGGCTGATCGTCGCGCAGTGCACGCGCGGGCAGAACTTCATGCTCCGGCTGATCGATCCGAGGACGCTGCAGGACCTCGCGACCTTCCAGCTCCCGCCGCGCTCGTCCACGGTCCGGGCGGTGTTCTCGCTGAGCCTCGACGAGATCTTCACCGACACCTCCGGCGGGGCGTACTACTACCTCGACCCGCAGGACCGCGCGGTGCTCGCCGACTCGGAGTTCCATCTGCGCCGCTTCGCGCACGAGAAGGGCCCGGACGGGCGTTGGCGGTTCAAGGTCGTGGACGACTGGGATCTGAGCCCGTACCTGCCGCACGACTGCGCGACGTGGACGAACCCGTGGCCGAAGGGCGAGTGCGACCCGATCACCGCGGTCGGGCCGGACTGGACTGGCCTGATCTGGTGGGTCACGCGGGGCGGCCGCATCGGGACGGTCGATCCGGAGTCGGGGACGGTGCGGGTGACGCGGCTGGCGGGCGAGCAGATCCAGAACTCGTTCGCCGCCGGGGAGGACGGCGTCTCGATCGTGTCCGACCACGCCCTCTACAAGATGCGGGCGGACGGGACCGGGATGCCGTCGGTCGTCTGGCGCGAGACCTACGACCGGGGTTCGGGCCGCAAACCGGGGCAGATCGACCAGGGTTCGGGGACGACGCCGACGCTGCTCGGCGACGAGTACGTGGCGATCACCGACAACGCCGACGACCGGATGAACGTGGTCGTCCGGCGCCGCGACGACGGGAGCCTCGTCTGCACGGAGCCGGTGTTCGGCAGCGGGGCGAGCGCGACCGACAACTCGCTCGTCGGGTACGGGAACAGCCTGTTCATCGAGAACAACCACGGCTACCGCAACTTCTTCGAGCTGCCGCCGGGCGGTTCGTCGACCGGCGGGCTCGCCCGCGTCGACGTGAACGCGGGCGGGTCGGGCTGCCGCACCGTCTGGACGAGCGCCGAGCGTTCGCCGTCGACCGTCCCGAAGGTGTCGGTCCCGGCCGGGCTGCTCTATGTCTACACCAAGGAGCCCCGCCGCGACCTCATCGACGCCTGGTACCTCACGGCGATCGACGTCCACACCGGACGGACGGTCTACAAGGTGCTGACGGGCACGGGCAAGTGGTTCGACAACAACTGGGCGCCGGTGACGCTCGGGCCGGACGGCACCGCGTTCGTCGGCGTGATCGGCGGGCTCGTCGCCGTCCGGGACCGCCGGTAGCGCCGCATAGGGCGCCGGACTGCGGGAACACCGGAGGCATGAGGCAGCGCAACCCTGGAGAGGACCGAGACTTCCGCGCGGACATGGACGACATGGGCGACGACGAGCAGGCGGAGGAGATCGCCCTGACCGAGCAGTACGTCCAGGATCCGCCGGAGGAGCACGTCATCGAGGAGCCGGACCAGGACCGGGACGGGCTGAGCGTCGCCGAGTACGACGAGCAGGCCGCCCGGGAGGGCGAGGACGAGCGCTGGCCCGACCGGGACGGCCCCGCCGAGTCGGACGCGGTGAACCCGACGAACCGCCCCTGAGAACCGCGCCCGAGAGCCGCCCCCGAGAAACGCCGGGGGCGGCTCTCGGAGCGCCCGGGGGGCTCCGCGCGACCGGCCCCCATCGCGGAACTTTGACCCAGACAGTCCCAAATGCCCCTTAAGTCGGTTTCTGTCACGAAGGGGCGGGCAGGGCGGCCTGCGTACCGGCCTGAGGCGGGACGCGCGACGACGCCGGAGCGGGCACTCCCCCGGAGTGCGGCCGGAGGGCCGCCGGAGTCCGGCCGTACGGCCCGACTCGTCTTGGGAGAACGTGATGAAGAGCTCGACCATGGCGGCGATGCGCTCCAGCCTGCGCGGACCGGTCATCGATCCGCGGGACGCCGCGTACGCCGAGGCCCGCAAGGTCTACAACGCGATGATCGACAAGCACCCGGCCGCGATCGTGCGGTGCGCGGACGCCGCGGACGTCATGGCGGCGGTGGCGCTCGTCCGCGACCACGGGCTGGAGCCGGCCGTCCGCGGCGGCGGGCACAGCGGCCCCGGGCTCTGCCTGGTGGACGACGGCGTCACCATCGATCTGTCGCCGATGCGCTGGACACGGGTCGATCCCGCCGCCCGGACGGCCGAGGTCGGCGGCGGCGCCCTGCTCTCCGACCTCGACCACGCGACCCATGCCTTCGGGCTCGCCACCCCCGCCGGGATCGTGTCCTCGACCGGAGTCGCGGGCCTCACCCTCGGCGGCGGGCACGGCTACCTCACCCGCAAGTACGGGCTGACGGTGGACAACCTGCTGTCCGCGGACGTCGTGCTGGCCGACGGGCGCTTCGTCACCGCCGACGAGAACGAGCATCCCGACCTGTTCTGGGCGCTGCGCGGCGGCGGCGGCAACTTCGGGGTCGTCACCTCCCTGACCTACCGGCTCCATCCGGTGGACACGGTTGGGGTGGGGATCACCGTGTGGCCGGTCGGCCTCACCCGCGAGGTGCTGGCCTGGTACCGCGAGTTCCTCCCCCGTGCGCCCGAGGACGTATACGGCTTCTACACCATGTTCGTCATCCCGCCGGCCCCGCCGTTCCCCGAGGAGATCCACGGACGGACGATGTGCGGCGTCGTGTGGTGCCACACCGGCGATCCGGGCCGCCTCGAGGAGACGTTCCGGGAGATCTTCGCCTCGATCGGGGATCCGGGACCGCCCGCCTTCCACTTCGCGTCGCCCATGCCCTACCCCGCGCTGCAGAGCATGTTCGACGAACTGATCCCCTCCGGCTACCAGTGGTACTGGCGCGGCCACTTCTTCGACCGCATCCCCGACGGGGCCCTGGACGTCCACCTCGAGTACGGCGAGAGGGTGCCCACCCCGCTGTCGCTGATGCACCTCTACCCGGTCGACGGCGCCGCCCACCGGCCGGGCCGGGACGACACCGCCTGGAGCTACCGGGACGCCGTCTGGTCGGGCGTCCTCGCCGGAGTCGACCCCGATCCGGCCAACGCCGAGATCATCCGGCGGTGGTGCGTCGACTACTGGGACGCCCTGCTGCCCTACTCCATGGGCGGCTCGTACGTGAACTTCATCGGCGCGGGCGAGGGCCCCGAACGGGTCCTGGCGACCTACCGCGACCACTACGACCGGCTCGCGGAGGTCAAACGGACCTACGATCCGGACAACTTCTTCCACGCGAACCAGAACATCGAGCCGGCCCCGCGCCCCTGATCCCGGCGCGAAGCCCCTTCCTCTCGGACCGCCGACCTAGGCCCTACCAGGACCTTTGACGGAGTTCGTCCCCTTTGGGAATCAGTGTCCCCGGTGATCGGCTGTACTGGACGTGCCCGTGCACGGTCCACAGCGTGCGCCCCCGAGAGAAGGGACCGGCTCGATGCCCGACGGAGCCGCCGCTCCAGCCCCGGTGACCGGCCCGCCGGTGACGGACTCCCCGCCGACCGGCCCGCCCACGGACGCCCCGACCACGGACGCCCCGACCACGGAGCCCGACGGCGCGCGGTTCCGTTCCGTGCTGGGCCGGTTCGCGACCGGCGTGGTCGCGATCACCGCCATCGAGCCCGGCACCGGACGCCCCGCGGGCCTGGTGGCGAACTCCTTCACGTCCGTCTCGCTCGACCCGCCGCTCGTCGCGTTCTGCATCGCGCACACCAGCCGTACGTGGCCGCTGCTGCGCGATGCCGGGCGGCTCTGCGTCAACATCCTCAGCGAGCCGCAACTCGAGGTCTCCGAGCGGCTCGCGGTCCGGGGCGACGACAAGTTCGCCGGCATCGCGTGGACGCGCACCCCCGGCGGCGCCCCGCTGGTCGAGGGCGCCCTCGCCTGGATCGACTGCTCGGTCGAGCGGGAGCATCCCGCGGGCGACCACGCGATCGTCGTCGCCCGCGTGCACGACCTCGGCGCCCGGGGGGACGGCGACCCGCTGATCTTCTACCGGGGCGGGTACGGCGGCATCGCCTGACGCAACGCCCCACGCGGGCGGCCGGACGGGCTGAGTACGGCTAGACGGGCTCGCTCTCCGGCGTCCGCAGCCGGGCCAGCACCTGCACCGGGTCGGCGAGGACCTCGGCGAACGCGAACTCGGCGGCGCCGACGAGCGTCGTGTCGTCGCCCAGCGCGGCCGTCCGCAGCCGGACCTTGTCGCGCGGCGCGGCCAGCGCGCCCTGCGCCAGCACGCTGCGGACCTGCGCGGCCGCCCCCAGGTAGATGTCGCGGAGCGTCCCGCCGAACACCACCAGTCCCGGGTTGAAGACGTTGACGAGGTTGGCGACGCCGAGCCCCAGCCAGGTCCCGACCCGGTGCAGCGCCTCGCGGGCCACGATGTCGCCCCGGTCGGCGGCGTCCACGACGGCCCGCACCGCCTCCCGTCCGGCCTGGTCGGGGCGCTCCTCCCGGCCGGCGTGGAACAGCAGCGTCCGCTCCCCCACCTCGGCCTCCAGGCAGCCCTTCGCCCCGCAGGCGCAGCGCCGCCCGCCCGGGTTGACGACCATGTGCCCGACCTCGCCGCCGAACCCCTCGTCGCCGCCGAGCAGCCGCCCGCCGACGATGATCCCGCCGCCGACGCCGACGTCGCCGTGCAGGTAGATCAGGTTGTCGCAGCCCACCCCGGTGCCGCGCTCGTGCTCGGCGAGCGCGCCCAGGTTCGCGTCGTTGCAGACCGACACCGGGATGCCGAGGCCGAGGCGGCGGGACAGCGCGTCGCCCAGGTGCAGGTCGCCGACGTCGAGGTTCGGGCCGAACATGATCGCGTCGTCGGCGCGCCGCACCGTCCCCGGGAAACCGAGGGCGGCGCCGACGCAGACCGCGTCCCGCTCCGCCTTGCGGACGAGCGAGCGGGCGCCCGCGACGAGCGTGCCGAGCAGCTCGGCCGGGTCGGAGTCGCGGGCCCGGCGGCCCTCCCGCCGGTCCAGGATGACCCCGCCGAGACCCACCCGGGCGACGACGAACCGGTCCACCGCGACCTCGAACGCCAGCACGTACACGCGCGTCGACTCGGGACGGACGACGAGCGACGGGCGCCCGGCGCGGCGGCCGGGGCCGCGCGGCAGCTCCTCGCGGACGAGCCCGGCGGCGGTCAGATCGGACGTCAGCGCCATGATCGTGCTGCGGTTGAGGCCCAGCGACTCGGCGAGGGTCGCGCGGGACGCGGGTCCGCGCAGGTGCACGAAGCGCAGCAGCGTCCCGAGGTTGTGTCTCCGGACGTCCTCCTGCGACGGTCCCGCCCTCATCGGCGCAGCCCGAGGTCGCCGCTGACGCCCGAGGTGATCAGTTCGACGACCTGCCGGTGCGTCACGTCGGCGGTCCGCACCTGCGCGGCCGTCCGGCCGAGGTAGAGGGCGCAGATCCGGTCGGAGACGGCGAACACGTCGTTCATGTTGTGCGAGATCAGCACGACCGCGAGGCCGCGGTCGGCGAGCCGCCGCACGATCTCCAGCACCTGCTGGGCCTGCACGACGCCGAGCGCGGCCGCGGGCTCGTCCATGACGACGACCTTGCAGTCCCACAGGACGGCGCGGGCGATGGCGACCGTCTGCCGCTGCCCGCCCGACAGGTTCGACACCCGCCGCCGCACCGAGTCGACCGTCCGGACCGACAGCCCGGACAGGGTGCGGCGGGCCATGTCCTCCATGGCCTCCTCGTCCAGCGCGAGGCCGCGGCGCCGCTCCCGGCCGAGGAAGAGGTTCTCGACGATGTCGAGGTTCTCGCAGAGCGCGAGGTCCTGGTGGACGACCTCGATGCCGAGGGACGAGGCCGCGCGCGGGCTGCCGAGCCGCACCGGGCGTCCCTCGAAGCGGTACTCGCCGCGGTCGATCGGGTGGATCCCGCCGATGCACTTGACCAGGGTCGTCTTGCCGGCGCCGTTGTCGCCGACCAGGGCGGTGACCTCGCCGGGGTACGCGGCGAAGGAGACGTCGTGCAGCACCTTCACCGAACCGAAGCTCTTGTCGATGCCGCGCAGGTCGAGAACCGGAGTTCTGGACATCCCGTCGGGCTCCCACCGTGCCGCGCCGCCGCGTCCCGCGCGGCCGTGGACGCCGAGCGTATCAGCGCCCGCCCACGGTGCGGAAACGCCCGAGGGCCCGTCCGGGGCCGGGAGGCCGGACGGGCCGAAGGGCGCGACCGGGGAGCCGGCGGCGCGGGCCATCGGCTCCCGGCGGTCGCCGGGGCGGGTCATCTGCCCGCGGCGCTGCGCCGGCGCCGGGCCAGCGCGTCGATGCTCGCGGCGAACAGCAGCACGACGCCGGTGATGAGGAACGTCAGGTACGCCGACGTCCCGATCAGCCCGAGCCCGTTCTTGATCATCGCGATGACCAGGCCGCCGAGGATCGCGTCCCGCGCCTTGCCGCGCCCGCCGAACAGGCTCGTCCCGCCGATCACCGCCGCGCCCACCGCGTACAGCAGCGTGTCGCCGCCGCCCGCCGCGGTGTTGACCGACATGAGCCGGGACGCCGCGACGATGCCGCTGACCGCCGCCAGCCCCGAGCCGATCATGAAGACGGAGATCCGGATGCGGGTGACGTTGATGCCGGCCCGCCGCGCGGCCTCGGGGTTGCCGCCGACCGCGTAGATGTGCCGTCCGAACGGCGTCCGGGTGAGGACGAACGTGCAGATGATCAGCAGGACGCCGACCAGCAGGACGCCCCACGGGACACCGGCGACCACGGCGATCGGGCTGGGCGCGCGGTCGACGCTCAGCACGGCGGTGCCGACCAGCAGCGCCGCGGCGATCGCGCCCGCCTGCAGCAGGACGAGCTGCAGCGGGCGGGAGTGCAGTCCCCCGGAGCGCTGCCGTTGCCAGCGCAGCAGCTGGATCCCGGCGTAGCCGGCCGAGCAGGCGATGGCGAGCGTCCAGCCGAGCCAGATCGGCATGTTGCGGTTGGCGAGCGCCACGATGACGTCGTCGCGGACGGCGACCGTGCCGCCCTCGCCGATCAGCCACAGGATGATGCCCTGCAGGCCGAGGAAGAACGCCAGCGTGACGACGAACGAGGGGATCCGGACCACCGCGACCAGCCAGCCGATCACGGCGCCGATCACGATCCCGACCGCGACGGCGCTGAGCACCACGACCGGCCAGGCGTACCCGGCGTCGGTGAGCAGCTTGGCCATGACGGCGGCGGTGACACCGCTGGTCACGCCCGCCGACAGGTCGATCTCGCCGAGCAGCAGCACGAACACCAGGCCCATCGCGAGCAGCGAGATGGGCAGCGCCTGCGTGAACAGGTTCGCGATGTTGGTGTTGCTGAGGAACGTGTCGGGCTTGAGCGCGGTGAACAGCACGACCAGCGAGATCAGGCCCAGCGCGGCGGGCAGGGCGCCCAGCTCGCCGGACCGCAGGCGGCCCCAGTAGTCGAGCAGCGCCGTGCGCAGGTCGTGCTCGCGCAGGTCGGTGGCGAAGTCCGAGTCCGCCAGCTTCACTGCGGTCTTCTTGCCTTCGGGGATTTCGGTGGACACCTGGCGCCCCTTCAGATGTTCTCGGCGGCGGTCGTCGGCGCGAGGCCGAGATCGCCGGAACGGCCGGCGGTGATGAGCTCCACGACCTGGCCGTGGGTGACCTCGGAGCGCGCGACGTCCGCCGCGACCCGTCCGAGGTACAGGGCGGTGATGCGGTCGGCCACCTGGAACACGTCGTTCATGTTGTGCGAGATCAGCACGACGGCGTGGCCGGTGTCGGCGAGCCGCCGCACCAGGCCCAGCACCTGCTCGGTCTGCGCGACGCCCAGCGCGGCCGTCGGCTCGTCCAGGATGACGACCTTCGACTCCCAGAGGGCGGCCTTGGCGATCGCGACCGTCTGCCGCTGCCCGCCGGACAGGTTCGACACCTGCTGCCGCACCGACTTGACCGTCCGCACCGACAGCCGGGCGAGGGTCTCCCGGGCCGCCTTCTCCATCGACGCCTCGTCCAGCACGGCGAACTTGCGCCGCTCGCGGCCGAGGAACATGTTCTGCACGATGTCGAGGTTGTCGGCGAGCGCGAGGTCCTGGTAGACGACCTCGATGCCGAGGTCGGCGGCGGCGCGCGGGCCGTCGATGGACACCGCGCGGCCCTCGAACTCGATCCGGCCCGAGTCGACGGGGTGGATCCCGGCGATGCACTTGATGAGGGTGGACTTCCCGGCGCCGTTGTCGCCGACCAGGGCCATCACCTCGCCGCGCCGCACGGCGAAGTCCACGTCGTGCAGCACGTGGACGGGGCCGAAGCTCTTGTTCAGCCCGGTCAGGCGCAGTACGGGGTCACCGTTGTCTGCCACGTGTTTCCTTCCAGGGGTCGTGCCCGTGGCGGGCCCCCACGCGTCCCGGGGTTCCGGGCACCCGGGGCGCTCTCGGGGAGCGGGGCCCGCCACGAGGTCAACGGGGCGTCACTGGACGCCGGCGTCCTTGCACTTCTGCGCGTAGGCGCCCGCGCACAGCTCCGCGGCCTTCACGAAGCCGTCGTCGACGACCTGCTTGATGTTCTCCTCGGTCACGGAGATCGGCTCGAGCAGCACCGACGGCACGTCCCGGTTGCCCTTCGGGTCCTTGACGGTGCCGTTCGTCTCGCCCTTCTCACCCTTGAGCAGCGACACCGCGAGCTTCGCGGCGGCGTCCGCCTCCTGCTTGATCGGCTTGTAGACGGTCATGCACTGGTTGCCGTCCAGGATGTTCTGGAGGCCCTGCAGCGTCGCGTCCTGGCCGGTGACGGCGACGTCCCCGGCGGCCCGGTTCTTCTTCAGGATCGAGATGACCGCGTTGCCGATGCCGTCGTTGGCGGCGAGCACGCCGTCGATCTCGCCCTTCTGCTCGGTCCACATCTGCTCGAAGATCGTGGCGGCGTTCTCGGCCTTCCAGTCCGGAACGGCCTGCTCGGCGACCTTCTTGTAGTTGGAGACCTGGTCCAGGACGCCGTGGTAGCCCTGCGAGAACAGCGTCGCGTTGTTGTCGGTCGGCGCGCCGTTCAGGTAGACGATGTTGGACGCCTCGTCACCGAGGCACTGCTGGAGGCCCTTGCCGAGCGCCTCGCCCACCTTCACGTTGTCGAACGACACGTAGTAGTCGGAGACGCCGCCGAGCGTGAGCCGGTCGTAGTCGATCGTCGGCACGCCGCGGTTCTGCGCCAGGCGCTGCACGGCGGCGGCGGAGTTGGAGTCGATGCCGTCCACGACCAGGACGGTGACGCCGTTGGTGAGCATCTGCTCGGCGATCGTCTGGAACCGCTGTGCGGAGCCCTCGGCGTTCTGGATGTCGTACTCGACGCCGGCGGCCTTGAACGCCTCCGCCAGGTACGGACGGTCGAAGCTCTCGTAGCGGTCCGAAGACGTCGTGTCGGGCAGGATCACACCGATCTTGCCCTCGGCAGCACCGGTCGAGGCGTCACCGGAGTCGTCCCCGCACGCGGTGAGCGACGTCAGCGACACCGCCGCGGCGGCGGAGGCCGCCGCCAGGCGGAGGATCCCCTTGCGCATTGCCCGGGTCCTTTCTGGGGGGTCGGCCGCTAGGTGCACGGCCTCGGGGGTTTTCTCCGCCGGTGTGCGGGCCCGTCCTCCACCGGCGTGAATGTTGTGCCCCGCAACTTATGTCGCGATCGGCCGTCGCGCCAGACCCCGGTGCCGGTTGATTTGTTGTTGGCAGTAACAATCAAGTAACACGAGGGAAACCGCACGCGACGGGCGAACGACCTGATCAAGCCGATGACCGGCCAGGACGCCAGATTGTTCGCCGGGTCAACATTCCCCGGCCCCGCACCGTCGTACAGCGTCATTCCGGGCACAGCGGGCGGATCGAGTGGAAGCGGCGGCATGCCGGAGGGCTCTGAGAGGGGTCCGGACGGCACGAACACGGAGCCGCATCGATGGCGGCAGGGGATTCCGGTGCCGGGCACCTCATCGACGCGTTGTGCGGCCGGTGGGAGGCGCGCGCGGCGGCGCCCGACCGCGAGGACGCCGTGCCCTCCCGATCCTGGCGGCGGTCGGCAAAGGCGGCGTCCCTGAGACCGGCGACCTCCGGGCCCGGCCGCGCATGGTCCCGACCGTCGGCGGTGGTGGGCGCTCGGCGTGCGGCCGCTCACGCCCGCGGAGTTCCGCGCGGGCAGGCGGCGGGCCGAGGCCATGGCGGGTGCCCTCACCCCGGTGACGGTCGATGAGGGCAACGCCTACGAGTACCGCCCCACCACGTGGTTCCGCTGAGGCGCCCGGTCAGGGGCCCGGTCAGGGGCGCGGTCAGGGGCGCGACGCCAGCACGCCCGCGATCCGGTCGGCCGCCCCCGCGGTGTCGTCGGCGAGCGTGATGCGCTCGGACCACGACCACCAGAACCACCACCCGTCGGCGTCCTGCTCCACCAGGATGTTCTCGGTGAGCGCGGACGCGTCGGGGTTCGCCACGTGCAGGGCGGGCGACTGCCCGCGGGGCAGCGTGAGGCGCACGCGCAGCCCGCGCGCGACCAGCTCGTCGCCGAGCTCTTCCAGGTATTCGATCCGCGACTTCGTCGGCGTCGCGGGCTCCGTTCCGTCAGGCGTCATCCTCGTTTCCTTCATGGATTCCGGCGGCCCGACGAGGAGTCACCTTTCCGTGTCGGGGCCCGGTGTGCAAGCACTTCGGGCAGGTCAGCCGGACGCGCCGCCACGAGCGGGCGGCACGCGTCGACGGGCGGCACGCCATCCGGGATATCTTGCGCATGGCAGACGGCAAGCGGCGAGATGGGGGCGATGACGTGGGCGGCGCCGAGGCGGAGCGGACCCGGCCGGATCAGCGGCTGCCGGAGCGCGACGGTGCGCCGGAGGAGTCCGCGACGGCCGAGGACGCGGCCCGCGAGGAGCCCGGCGACGAGCGCGTCGCCGGGGAGACGCTCGTGGACGACCCGTCCCCGCGGGTGCCGGCCGAGGGCTGGACGGCGGAACTGCCCGCACCGTCCGAGGGCGGCGACGAGACCGACCGGACCGAACCGGACGTGGAACCGTCATCGGACGCGGAGGGGGACGGGGACGCGAAGCCGGTGCCGGAGGCGGACGCGACCCGGCCGGCGCCGCTCCCGTCCGTCCCCCGGTCGGCCGGGACGCCCGAACCGGAGGCCCCGGGGGACGCGACGACGCCCGCTCCGCCGCCCGCGCCCGAACCCGCGGCGCCCGGGCCCGCGCCGTCCGTCCCGGCACCGCGCCCGGGCCCGGCTCCCGAGCCCGCGCCGCCCGTGCGGGGCGGGACGGGCGGGGCGGCGGCCGGGCGCGGGGAGAGCCCGACGTGGCACCGGCAGCACTACACCGTCGGCGCGTTCCTCCTGGCCTACGGAGTGATGAGCCTGATCAGCGGGACGCTGCTGTGGGGCGACCGGCGCGAGGAGATCGGGGACTACTTCGCGTCCGGGCCGTCCGGGCCGATCCTCGTCCTGGCGAAGGCGGTGCAGGCGGTGCTCGTCCTGGTCACCGTGGCGGCGATCGCGCGCCGCCGCGACACCTGGTTCGTGCCGCCGCTGGCCGGGTGGATGGCGGGTTTCGCGCTGTTCGCCGTCCTGGACGTCTACACCGCGCGGTGGGGCGGGCTGCTGGAGCACCTGCTGTATCTGGCGGGCTTCGTGGTTCTGCTCTTCCTGTCGTACGGGCTGAGCGCGAAGGCGCAGGTCGGCGGCGCGGCGCGGGCGTCCGTTCCGGGGCAGGGCCCGGGGCCGGAGGGGCTGACCAGGACGCAGGAGCTGGCCCTCGCGGCGATCAACCGGCTGCCGCGCCGCTGACCCGGTTCGTCACGGGATGACGACGATCTTCGCGTGCCGGTCCGGGCGGGACAGTTCGGTGAAGGCGTCCGCGACGCCGTCCAGCCCGACGGTGCCGGTGATGATGGACGCGGCGTCGATCCTGCCCTCGGCGATGTCGGTCAGGGTGGCGCCGTACTCGGCGGGCAGGGCGCCGAACGTGCCGCGGATCGTCAGCTCCTTGCTGACCGCGACGCCGGGCTCGATCTCGTCCGGCTGCATGCACACGCCGACCACCATGATCGTCGAGCCGGCGGGGGCGCCCTCGACGGCGCGGGCGAGCATGCCGGGGACGCCGACGCACTCGAACACCACGGCCTCCCGCACGTCGAGCCCGAGCAGTTCCGCGGCGATGCGGTCGACGGTGCCGGTGGGGACGCCGAGGTCCGCCCACCGGTCGTAGGGGGATCCGGCGGCGGGGTCGATCACCTCGTCGGCGCCGAGGCCCGCGGCGAGGGCGCGGCGCTTCGGGGAGAAGTCCACGGCGATCACGGGGCCGTGGCCGCGCGCCTTGAGGGCGGCGACGACGCCGAGCCCGATCGGGCCGAGGCCCAGCACGACCGCGACGGCGCCGGGCGCGATGCCGCTGCGGACGACCGCGCGGGTGCCGACGGCGAACGGCTCGGTGATGGCGGCGGTCCGGGGGTCGAGGCCGTCCGGGACGGGCAGCGTCAGGCCCTCGTTGAGGATCATGTACTCGCCGTACCCGCCGGGATAGGCGGGCGTGTAGCCGATGATGCCCGCGCCCTGCGGCCCGATGCCGATCGGCGGCCCGCACACGGCGGCGCCGACCGGGAGCCTCCGCTCGGTGCCGGGGCCGTGCTCGACGATCTCGCCGGCGAACTCGTGCCCGAACACGAGCCCGTCGCGGGGGTCGTGGGGATTGCCGCCGGAGCGCCGGGTGGTCTCCATGAAGGCGTCCGGGTCCTGCAGGGCGTGCAGGTCGGAGCCGCAGATCCCGCAGGCGAGCGTGCGGACGAGCAGTTGCCCTTCCTGCGGGACCGGGTCCGGCACCTCGGTCACGATCATGGTCTTGTCGTCGGTGGTCAGCACTGCGCGCATCCGCGGCCTCCGGATCCTGCGGCGAACGGTCCGTGAACGGAACGGAACCACGTTCCGCGCCCGCGCGATACCCCCTTGCACCACTGATCACTGGCAGCTTTTGTGTGCGGGGCGACAGGGAAACGGGGCGCCCCGCGGGCAGGGGCCCGTCGGGCCCCTCTGTCAGCGGACGATCCAGGCGATCGCGGTCATCGTGCCGGGCGGGACCTCGGTGAAGCCGCCGTCACGGACCGCGACCCGATCCCGCCCCCTCGCCTCCTTCACGCACGCGCGCCACGGGACGTCCCGCGTCAGGTGCACGCGCGCACCGGCCTCGAGCCACGCCGCCACATGCCGGCGCTTCCCCTGGCGCAGCAGCAGCTGGGCGGCGTGCCCGCACTGCGCCGCGGCCTTCCCCGTGGTCATCGTGACGTCCGGGTTGAGGGCGATCGCCGCGTAGGGAGGCTCGGGCGGCGGTGCCGGCTCGCCGGCCTCCGCGAGATCGAGCCCGGCGACCTGCAGCTTCGCCAGCTCCGGCGGGACGTCCGACACGGGCCCGGGCGGGAACGCCCGCACCTGGGCGCCCGCGTGCCGGGCGGTGACGCCCGGCAGCGCCTGCGCCTCCGGCCAGCGGACGCCCCGCGCCCGCCGCGTCACCTTGCGGATCCGGCGCGACTCCCACGCGTGCACGGACGCGCGCCACTCCCCGTCCGGCTCCGTCGCCCGCGGGTCGGTGAGCAGCCGGACGACCGCCGCCGCGGCCGCCGCGCAGACGGCGCCGTGCGCGGGCGGATCGGCCTTCTCGGCGCGGACCACCAGCTGCATGGCCCAGGGCGGGTCGTCGAGGGGATCGAAGTCGGGTCGCACGACTGGAGTATTCCAAACCCGATCCAATGCCCCGCACGCGACTTTCCGCCGCAGGTAGTGGGTACGGCAACCTTTACCGTTCCGCGATCGTTCAGAACGAGTGGGAGGGCGGCCGACGCCTGAGCCGGGCGGGGCCGTCCAGGCGGAGGAGTCTGGTGGGAGGTCCCCGTGACCATTGGCCAGTGGAGCGATTCCATCCCGGGTAACGGCACGTTCTTCGTCGGTATCGACATCGCGCCGGGCAGGTACCTGTGCACCGACGCCAAGGGCGGCTGGTGGGTCCGCTACCCCGGGCCCGGCGGGGGCGAGCCCGTCGCGTCCTGGCCGCTGCCCGAGGGCGGCATCGAGATCGAGATCGCCGCCACCGACGTCGCGTTCGAGACCCACACCGGATCCGACTGGAAGCGCGTCGGCGGCACCGCGAAGAGTTCGGCGGGCGAGGCGCCGGAACCGCGCCCCGTCGCCGATCCGGCCCTGCGCGCCGAACTGGACGCCGTCGCCGCGCGCGGCATGCTGCCGGGCTGGCTCGTCCCGACGTCGATGCTCATGCTCGGGCTGATCGGGTCGACGCTGCTCGGCCCGTTCTGGCTGCTCGGCCTCGGCATGCTCGCCGTGATGATCACCTTCGGCGGGCGCTCGCTGGCGCCCGACATCCGCCGCGTCCGCGAGCTCGAACGCAACCGCGACCGCTACCACACCCTCGACGACTTCGACGCCGAGGGACGGGCGATGCTCGCCCGCGCGCAGGCCGCGCTGGACGCCGTCCGCGACTCGCGGGTCAACCGGGAGGGCCTGCTGGACTCGGCCGACAACTCGGTCATGCTGCCGCGCCAGGAGTGGGAGATCGCGCAGGTGCTCGCGCGGCAGTCGAAGCTGCGCGCCGATCACGCGGAGATGGCGGGATCGGCGACGTTCCCGGAGGTCGAGGCGGCGCTGCGGCCGCTCCGCGACAAGCTCGACCTGTCGGTCGAGTCGGTCGCCCGGCGGATCGAGGCGCTGGAGCGGTACGCCGAGCGGGCCCGCGCCGCCGACGAGGCGCTGGACGCGCACCGCCGGCTGGAGGAGATCGCGGCGAAGGCGCACGAGTACGACGAACTGGTCGCCGACACCGTCCGCGACGACCTGGCCATCCCCGCGATCGACCGGCTCACCGAGCAGTCCGAGGCCCTCATCACCACGCTGCGCGAGCGCCTCGCCCGGGCGGCGGAGGCCGCCGACGAACTCCCGCCCGCGAACTGACATCCGGCCGCCGGCGCGTCCAGGTCGAACGCGTCGTTGATCGCCAGGACGGCGAACCATGCCCTCGGGCGGCGCGCTCACGACACGAGGGCGCGCACCTGGTCCGGGCCGGTGAAGACCTCGGCGCGCATGCCGACCTCGCGGGCGGCGAGGACGTTGCGCTCGGTGTCGTCGAAGAAGACGACGTCGGCCGGATCGACGCCGAGGCGCTCGGCGCAGATGCGGTAGGCGCGAGGGTCCGGCTTCGCGACGCCGATGCGGCAGGAGTAGGTCAGCGCGTCGAAGCGGGCCAGCCAGGAGCCGTGCCGCTCCTCGATCCGGGGGACCAGGTCGCCGATGATGTTGGACAGCAGGCCGAGCGTGCGCCCCTCGTCGGCCAGTTCCCCCACGAGGTCGACCATGCGGTCGTCGACGTCGGTCCAGCTGTCGAGGTCGGCCTCGATCAGGGCGGGCACGTCGGGGAACTCGGTGCCGAGGGCCGCGGCGACGTTCGTCCAGTAGGCGGTGCTCTCCTGGCCCGCGTCGTAGGCGGGCCGGCAGGACCAGTACGCGTCCCAGAACGCGGGCCCCGAGCGCCCGGCCAGGGATTCGATGCGCCGCACCGCCTCCGGGCTCTGCGTTCGGGCGATCACTCCGTACAGGTCGAACACGATCACGTCGGACATGCCCCGAGACTACGCAAGGCGAGCAAGCGGTTGTCCGAGGCGGCATAATGAGGGGGTGACCACGACCAACGCTGATTCCGGACGACCCAGAACCCGCAGTTCCGGCGAGGGCGGATCCCGCCGTCGCGGCAAGGGGTCCCCGGCCCTGGCGTCGGAGCGGCGCGAGCACCTGGTCAAGCTGGCGGCCGAACTGTTCGCGGAGAAGGGTTTCCAGGCGACGACGGTCCGTAACATCGCCGAAGAGGCGGGGATCCTGTCGGGCAGCCTCTACCACCACTTCGACTCCAAGGAGTCGATCGTCGACGAGATCCTCACCGGGTTCTTCGAGGACATCATGTCCGCGTACCGCCGCGTCATCGACGAGGGCGGCGACGACCCGCGCGCCACGATCGCCGGGCTCGTCCGGACCGCGTTCGGCACGCTGGAGCCGCACCGCGCGGCGATCACCGTGATGCAGAACGACTGGAACTACCTCAAGGGGATGGAGCGGTTCGCCTACCTGACCAAGTCCGAGGACGAGGTCGAGAAGATGTGGGTGGACACCCTCAAGGCCGGTCAGGAGCAGGGCGTGTTCCGGCTCGACCTCGACCCCAAGCTCACGTACCGGATGATCCGTGACACCGTGTGGGTCGCCATCCGCTGGTTCAAGCCCGGCGGCAGGCTCAACGCCGAAGGTTTGGCCGAACATTACCTGAAGGTCATGTTCGACGGGATCAATCTGCACTGACCTGGGGATACTTCCCAGGCGCGCGGCGACCGCGCGAATCCGGAGGTGCACCCTCCAGAACCCCCTTAGTGTGCTTAGTCACACTTCCCGGGCAGGGGTGATGATGTGGCCCGCGAGGACGCTGTTACGGATGAGTTCTACGGGGGGAGGGCGACATGACGGCTGACGGGGACGCCGCCGGCCACGGGGAGCCCACGCCCGCCATGCGCGCCGCCACGGCGCGCGGGTTGCAGGAACAGTTCCCCGGAGTGCGGGTCTGGTTCGGCACGGCGACGGGATCGTGGTGGGCGATGGTCCCGCTGCGGAACGGGCCGCGACTGCTGGAGGCGGAGACCCCGCAGCGGCTCCGCGACGCGATCCTGAACGCGCGGGCACGGGGCTGATCCGCGGAGGTCGAGGACGGACGCGCGCGGCGGCGCGCGCACCGGTTCGCGCAGCCGACATGCGGCGCACGGGGCGACACGGCGGAGAACTTTGCGGGAAATGCGGGTGTACGGGACGCCCATATATGAGACTCCCGTAGAGACGGGAGTCTCAATCGCGATTCGTGGCGACTCTACGGGGTACCGCCATCTCATCGACTCCCCGGCCGCACGGTGCCGGCACTCCGGCTTCGAGGCCGTCCACCGGAGACGGGGCGCGATCCGTCCCCGGTGGGCGGCGTCACAACGACGTTAACCTGAAACAGCTTCAGACACAAGCGCTTGCTCGGTATCCCTACCGCTCGTGCTGCACGACCGCTCGCTCGGCCATGATCGGCGCGATCAGATCGTCCGCGACCGTGCGGTGGGCCGGATGGTCCCGGTACACCCGGAAGGCGTCCGCGTCCGCGAAGTCCGCGACCACCACGAAGTCGTACGCGCCCGGGGACAGCCCCGCGTCGGTGCCCATGACGTACTCCCGGATCTCCGGGATGAGACCGGGCAGCTCGGAGAGCCGCGCCGCGACCTCCTCCTGCTGGCCGGTGGTCGTCCCCTCGGCCCACTTGAACATCACCACATGCCGGAATCCACTCATGTCGGCACGTTAGCGGTGCCGTGCCCGGCGCGGCGCCGTCGCCGCGGGGACGGCGCGTCGCGTCCGTCCCGTTCCGCCGAGGTCAGACGGAGCCGAGTTCGGCGGCGACCATCGCGCCGAGCTCCCAGCACTCCTCGAGCGCGTCGCGGCGGGGCTCGCCGGTCACGACCGCGGGCGGGCAGACGGCGCGCCACTTCAGGCCCGTCGTGATCGACTCCAGGGCCCGCAGCGCCCCGGTCGCGTCGCTGCCGGCGTGCAGGTACGCGCCGAAGGGGCGGCGGACCGTCTCCTCCAGGCACGGGTAGTAGATCTGGTCGAAGAAGTGCTTGAGCGCGCCCGACAGGTAGCCGAGGTTGACCGGCGAGCCGAGCAGGTAGCCGTCCGCCTCCAGCACGTCCACGGGCGACGCGGTCAGCGCGGGACGGGCCACTACCTCGACGCCCTCGATCTCGTCGGTGGACGCTCCCGAGTGCACGGCCTCGTACATCGCCTGGAGGTTCGGCGACGGGGTGTGGTGGACGATCAGCAGCCTCTTCATCGCCTCCGACTCTAGATCGCCCGCGTCCGGCCGGGTCCGGCGGCGCATGATTCGATGAACCTTCCCGTGGAAAGGCAGGACCCCCCATGACCGAACCCGCCGTGCCCGAACCCGCCGCACCCGATCCCGCCGCGCCCGATCCCGCCGTGACCGTTCAGGGCGACTGCGACCCGGCGTTCGCCCGCGTGCGCGAGGTGTTCGAGCGGAACTTCGCCGAGGGGCGCGAGCTCGGCGCGGCCGTCGCGGTGTACGCGGGCGACCGCAAGGTCGTGGACCTGTGGGGCGGGATCGCCGACCGCCGCACCGGCCGCGCGTGGCGCGCCGACACCCCCTGCTTCGGGTTCTCCTGCACCAAGGCGGTGACGGCCGCCGCCGCGATGCTGCTCGCCGAGCGCGGCGCGTACGACGTGGACGGCCCGGTCACCGACTGGTGGCCCGAGTTCGGCGCGGCGGGCAAGGAGGGCACCACGGCCGCGCACCTGCTGTCGCACCAGGCCGGGCTGCCCGCGTTCGCCCGTCCGGTGTCGGCGGAGGAGGCCGCGGACGCGCCCGCGCGGGCCGCCGAGCTGGCCGCGCAGGAGCCGGAGTGGACACCCGGCGAGGCGCACGGCTACCACGCGCTGACCTACGGCTGGCTGGCCGGCGAGATCGTGCGGCGGCTGTCCGGATGGACGGTCGGCGCGTTCGTCGCGGACGAGTTCGCGCGCGGCCTCGACCTGTGGATCGGCGCCCCGGACGGGGTCATCGAGCGGGCCGCGAAGATGTCGGCGGGCCGCCGGGTGACGAGCGGCGGCGGGGCGGACGCGCCGCCGCCCGCGGGCGACGCCTCGCTCCTCGACCGGCTCGCGAGCGCGTACACCGACCCGGACAGCGCGATGAACCGGGCGCTGAACAACCCGCACCCCGGCAAGGGCGGCTACAACAACCCGGTGGTGCTGCGGGCGGGCTGGCCGTCGGCCGGAATGCTCGCGACCGCCCCCGCGTTCGCCGCGTTCTACCGCGACCTCGCCGCCGGCCGGATCCTGCGCCCGGACACGCTCCGCGAGGCGATGCGCACCCGCGCGAGCGGCCCCGACCGGACGCTGCTCATCGACAGCGCGTTCGGCCTCGGTTTCATGCGTCCGGCGGCGACGTTCTTCACCCCGGTCGCCGCACGGGACTCGGCGTTCGGCCACACGGGCGCGGGCGGCTCGATCGGGCTCGGCGACCCGGACGCCGGGCTGGCGATCGCCTACCTGCCGAACTTCATGGGCGCCCAACTCTCCGGCGATCTGCGCGCGTACCGGCTGGTCGAGGCCGCGTACGCCGCGCTGTCCTGAGATAGCGTCCCGGTCCATGCAGGTACGCGATCTCCACCCGTGGCCGTCCACGCAGGCGGAGGCGGAGGCGATCCAGGACCGGCTCCGCCCGCTGCTCGACCTGGACTCCCCCGGCCCCCTCCGGCCCCGCACGGTCGCCGGGCTGGACGTCTCGTACGCGGGCGACGGCGGCGGCACCGGGACGCGGCTGGCGGCCGCGGCGGTCGTCCTGGACGCCGCCACGCTGCGGGTCGTCGAGGAGTCCGTCGCCGTCGGCACGGCCGCGTTCCCGTACGTCCCCGGCCTGTTCGCCTTCCGGGAGCTGCCCACGCTGGTCGAGGCGCTGCGCGGGCTGGAGACGTCCCCGGATCTGCTGGTCTGCGACGGTTTCGGCGTCGCGCACCCGCGCCGGTTCGGGCTCGCCTGCCATGTCGGCGTGCTGACCGGCCTGCCGTCGATCGGGGTGGGCAAGACGGCGTTCGTCGGCGAGCACGCGGCGCCGGGCGCGCGGCGCGGCGACGCGAGCCCGCTGACCGCCGGCGGCGAGGTCGTCGGGCGGGTGCTGCGGACGCAGGACGGCGTGAAGCCGGTGTTCGTGTCCGTCGGGCACCGCACCGGCCTCGACGACGCGTGCCGGATCGTCCTGGAGCTGGCGCCCGACCACCGCCTGCCGGAGACGACGCGGCGCGCGGACCGGCTGTCGCGGGACGCGCTCCGGTCCTGACCACCGGGACCGGCCTTGTTCGCCGAACCAAGCGTTCGCTAGCTTGACGGGCGGTGGCACGGCGAAAGGGAGCGTTGATGGGACAGCTCGACGGCAAGGTGGCGCTGATCACCGGGGGCGCGCGCGGGATGGGCAAGGCGCACGTGCGCCGGTTCGTCGCCGAGGGGGCGAAGGTCGTGTTCGGCGACGTCCTCGCGGAGGAGGGCGCCAAGCTCGCGGCCGACGTCGGGGACGACGTCCGGTTCGTCCGCATGGACGTCTCGGACCCCGGCGACTGGGAGACCGCCGTGAGGACCGCCGTCGACACGTTCGGCGCCCTCAACGTCCTGGTGAACAACGCGGGCATCATGCGGCACAAGCGCATCGAGGACATGTCGGTCGACGAGTTCCGGCAGGTCCTGGAGGTTAACCTGGTCGGCCAGTGGCTCGGCGTGAAGTCGGTGACCGCGGCGATGCGGGACGCGGGCGGCGGTTCGATCGTGAACGTGTCGTCGACCGAGGGGTTCATCGGCGCGTCCGGCCTCGCCGCCTACAGCGCGAGCAAGTTCGGGATCCGCGGCCTGACGAAGGCCGCCGCCCGCGAGCTGGGCGCGGACGGCATCCGGGTGAACTCGATCCATCCCGGCGGCGTCCTGACGCAACTCTCCCTGCAGGAGGACGTCGTCGCCGCCACCGCCGACAGCGCCGACGCCTTCCTGAAGGCGCTGCCGCTCGGGCGCATGGGCAAGACGAAGGAGGTCTCGGGCCTCGTCGTCTACCTGGCGTCGGACGACTCGTCCTACTGCAGCGGCAGCGAGGTCCTCGTGGACGGCGGCATGCTGACGGGCGCCGGGTACTGAGCCCTCTCAGCAGGCCCGCCGCTCCGTCCACCCCTCGACCGCCTCCAGCTGGGCCGCGAGCGAGATCAGCGTGGCCTCGTCCGAGTCGTGGCCGAGGAGCTGCGCGCCGATCGGCAGGCCGTCCCGGGTGAGCCCGGCGGGCACGTTCACGCCGGGCCACCCGAGGACGTTCCACGTCCACGCGTACGGGCAGGCCGCCGCGACCCCGGACTGGGTCTTGCGGTATCCGGCCCCCGTGAAGGCCCCGACCCGCAGGGGGGTGGACGCGGTGGTGGGGGTGAGCACGACATCGGCGTACCGGAAGATGCGCCCGGCCCGGCGCCAGAGGTGCGGGTCCATCCTCCGTGCCAGCGGCAGCGCCCGCCGGCCGACCAGGCGCCCGATCCGCGCCTCGACCGCCGTCCGGGCCTCCGGCCGCGGGTCGACCATCGAGTCGAGCCAGTCGGCCACCCCGGCCGTCCCGCGCGGGATCAGCCCGAGCCCCACCGGCCCGTAGTCGGGGTCGGCGGGGAACACCTTGTGCCCCAGGTCCGTCAGCCGCCGCGCCAGCCGCTCGACGCCCGCCCGGATCTGCGGATCGAGCCTGCCGCGCACGCCGAGCGCCGTCCGGAACGACACCGCCACCCGCAGCCGTCCCGGCTCCCGCCGGGCCGCCTCGGCGAACGGACGGACCGGCGGGTCCAGCCGGTAGGCGTCCTCCGGGCGGCTCCCCGTCAGCACGTCCAGCAGCAGGGCCGCGTCCTCGACGCTGCGCGCCAGGGGCCCCCACACCGTGATCCCGTTGAAGGGGTCGGTGTGCGGGAACCCGGACACCCGTCCCCGCTGCGGCTTGATCCCGACCAGCCCGGTCCAGGCCGCCGGGATCCGGATCGACCCGGCCCCGTCGGAGCCCACCGCCGCCGCGACCATCCCCGCCGCCACGGCCGCCGCCGACCCGCCCGACGAACCGCCGGGCGTGTACGCGGGGTTCCACGGGTTCCGCGCGACCCCGTACTCCGGCGACTCGCTGAACGGCCAGAGCCCGACCTCGCACGTCGTCGTCTTGCCGACCACGATCGCCCCGGCCGCCCGCAGCTTGCGCACCACCTCGGCGTCCTCGGTCCTGACCGGGTGCTCGCCCCCGACCGCGAACGGCGTCGTCTCCCCCGCCAGGTCCGTGTCGTCCTTGATCGCGACCGGGACGCCCAGCAGCGGGAGCCGCTCGCCGGCCCGCAGCCGCCCGTCCGCCTCGGCTGCCTCCCGCAGGGCCGCCTCGTCCCGCACGACGCGGAACGCGCCCAGATCGTCCCGCCGCCGGATCGCCTCCAGCGACGCCCGCACCAGCTCGTCCGCCGAGACGTCGCCTTCCGCCAGCGCGTTCGCCTGCCCGGCCAGCCCGAGGTCCACGCGACCACCCCTCTCGTTCGTTCGAACGAACGATAACGCGGGCCCGGGGCGTGCGGAAGACTGAACATCGATGAGCGCCCGCGACCAGATCCTCAGCGCCACCCTCCGCCTGATCGGCGAGCAGGGCATCGGCGCCGTGACCAACCGCGCCGTCGCCAAGGCGGCCGGTGTCTCCCTCGGCTCCCTGACCTACCACTTCCCCAGCCAGGACGCCCTGCTGCGCGAAGCGCTCCAGACCTACGTCGACCTCGAGATCGCCCGCATCACCGCCCGCGTCGCCGACCTGGCCGACGCCGGTATCGCCCCCGGCCAGGCCCCCGACCAGGTCGAGAAGGCCGTCACCGAGTTCGCCCGCGGCCCCGAGCAGCTCGCCAACCTCGAACTGCACCTGCACGCCGCCCGCGACCCGGGCGTCCGCGAGACCTCCACCCGCTCGGTCGAGGCCTACGACCGCCTCGCCGCCGCCGTCCTCACCGCCCTCGGCCTCCCGGACGCCGAACGGCACGCCCCGACCGTCGTCGCGCTCCTGTACGGCCTCGCGATCCGCCGCCTCGCCACCGGCGGCACCACCGCCGACGGCACCGCCGACGCCTTCCGGCTCCTGCTCTTCGGCGCGGTCCCCCGGGAAAGCGGAAACGGCCCGCACGGTCCCAGAGCGGGGTAACGGGACCGTACGGGCCGGATCCTGTCTCAATCAGGAACCTGGCCGGAGCGAGGGTCCGGCCGCCGCTTCGCTTTCCGCCGGTGCACCTCCACCGTGTCTGCGATGTGACACCTCGAACGTAGGCACCCGCGCCCCGCCCGTCCCGCCCCTTAAGCCTCCCTTAGGGATGCACTGAGCGAGACTTATGCGACCTTCCATCCCGGCGCGCAAGAACGTAACCGCAGGGACGGCCCGCAGTCCGCACCATCCGGAACCGCGAGCACCTCTGCGCCGTGCACGACGTCGGGGATGGACGCGCGTTCCCCAGGACGAGCCACTCGATCGCCACCACACAGCTCTCGACGGAGCAGGGTGGCGCGCGTCCGGTCAGCGGGGCGGTGCGATGCGGTCGAGGGCTCGGGCCAGTTCGCGGGACGTCCAGCCATCGGCTCCGGAGGCGAGAGCGCGCAGGGACGGGGCCAGGGGTGCGGCCGTCGCGCCCCAGCGGGAGATCCGGCACACGAGCTCGAACAGGAACGGCTCGAGGGCACCCGGTACCGCGGCCTCCACCCGGCTTCGGATCGGGGGCAGCACGACCGATGCGTGGGCCTTCATCGCGTGGACGGGCCACTCGACGTCCTTCGGCAGGCGGTCGCGGGCGAGGAGCTCGGCGAGGGGCTCGGCGGCACGGGGGTCGCCTCGTTCGGCGAGGGTCAGCACGGCCCGGTCGCGGGCCTGCCCGGCGGGGCGCTCCACGGCACGAGCGACGAGTTCGCGGGCGCGGTCGTGGGGTGCGGTGGTGAGGACGCGGACGGCGCGGAGGGCTTCGCGGTCGTCCGGGGAATCCACGAGGCGGGCGAGGGCGGGGAGGAGGGCGGCGGCGTCGCGTGGTGCTTCGGCGAGCAGGTCGCCGCACAGGTCGAGGGCCTGGAAGCGGTGGCGGGGCTCGTCGAGCAGCGTGCGCAGGTACGGGACGCGGTCGGGCGGGCCCAGCGCTCCGGCGGTCTCCTCGATGCGGATCCGCTCGTCGAGGCGGTGGCCCGCCCGGTCGAGCGCCTCCCGGACGGCGTGCAGGGCGGCGGCGCGGAAGCTCGCGTCCGAGGAGTCGACGGGGTGGTCGAGGGCCTGGCGGAGCGTGACCCGGACGGGCGGCGGTCCGGCGCCGAAGACGGTCTCCAGTCGCTCGTGGACGGTCTCGTCGACGACGGGCACGAACCGGGCCTGGGAGTCGGGGTACTGCATCGCGCCGGCCGGGACCGCGTTCACGAACGTGTAGGCGTCCGCCGGTTCGAAGTCGAGGACGATGCGGGCGAAGTGGCTCGGGCAGGCGGTCTGCTTCTTGTACGTGACCGCGACTCCGGTGACGTCCATGGGCCGGAGGCTAGCGGGCGTGGCGGCGGCGGACGAGGCGGCGGGAGCGGCGCGGCGGCGGCAGGTACTTCGTGCGGAACCACATCTGGATCTGCGCGCCGCCGAACACCGAGCGGTGGATGCGCAGGTGGCCGCCGGTGGACTCGGCGGCGCGGCGGGCGATGTCGAGGCCGAGGCCGGTGGAGCCGCCGCCGCTGCTGCCGCGGCGCAGGGCGGCGTCGGGGTCGGCGATGCCGGGGCCGCCGTCGGCGACGAGGATCCCGGTCAGGCCCTTGCCGATGTGCAGGGTGACGGCGAAGCCGGTGCCCTCGGCGGTGTGCCGGAACACGTTGCCGAGCAGGGCGTCGACGGCGGCGGCGAGTTCGGTGCCGGGGAGCGGGAGCGGGGCGGGCTGCGCGGCGCCGATCAGCTCGCAGGCGCGGCCCTCGTCCTCGGCGAGCACGGACCAGAACTCGACGCGTTCCCGCAGGACCTTCGCGGCGTCGCAGCTGCCGCGTCCGGTGGGGCGGCGGACGGTGCGGATGATCTGGTCGACCTCGCGTTCGATGCGGTCGACGGCCTCGCGGGTCTCGTCGGCGACCGGGCCGGGGCCGAGGGCCTCGGCGTTGAGCCGGAGCGCGGCGAGGGGGGTGCGGAGCCGGTGCGAGAGGTCGGCCGCCATCTCGCGCTCGGCGGACAGCAGCTGGACGACGTGGTCGGCCATCGCGTTGAAGGCGCGCCCGGCCTCGATCAGCTCGGGCGGCCCGTCGGGCTCGATGCGGACGCTCAGTTCGCCGTCGCCGAACGCGGCGGCGGCCACGGCGAGCCGCCGGGTGGAGCGGATCATCCGGTTGCCGAGCCGGTCGGCGACGGCGACCGAACCGGCGACGAGGGCCGCGGCGACGGCCGTCATGACGGCCCACGCCTCCGGCACGCCGCGGGACATGTCCTCGGACGGGACGAACACCTCGATGACGGTGCTGCGTCCGGCGTCCAGGGCGACCGGCTGCAGCAGCGCGTACCCGCCGGGCACGCGGACGGTGTAGGCGCGGCCGCGGCGGCCGGCGCGGTCGAGTTCGCGGGGGTCGGCGTTGACGCCGCCGCGGTGGGCCGGGACGGTCCCGCCGTCCGGCAGGTGCAGCGTCATCCGGCCCGCGGCGCCCGCACGGGTGCTGGCGACGGCGCGTTCGAGGGCGGCCGGGTCGCGGGTGACGGCGAGGACGGGGCCGAGGGCGCTGGCCTGGCGTTCGGCGGCGGTGAGCGCGCGGTCCCGGGAGAGCTCCCGGACGGTGAGGGCGAGCGGGATGAGGAAGGCGAGCGCGACCATCGAGGTGACCGCGAGGGACACCAGGACGAGCGTGCGCCTCATGGCCGTTCGGGCGGGGCGAGCCGGACGCCGACGCCGCGGACGGTGTGCAGGTAGCGGGGCGCGGCGGCGGTCTCGCCGAGCTTGCGGCGCAGCCACGACAGGTGCACGTCGATGGTCTGGTCGTCGCCGTACGCCTGCCGCCACACCTCGGCCAGCAGTTCGCGGCGGGCGACGACGCGGCCGGGCCGGGCGGCGAGGTAGGCGAGCAGGTCGAACTCGCGGCGGGTCAGCTCGAGGGCGGCGCCGTCCAGGCCCGCCTCGCGGCGGTCGAGGTCGATGTGCAGGCCGCCGACGGTCAGCTCCGCGGCGGGCCCGGACCGCGCCGACCGGCGCAGCACGGCGGCGAGCCGGGCGTTCAGGTGCTCGGCGGAGAACGGCTTGACGAGGTAGTCGTCGGCGCCCGCGTTCAGCAGCCGGACGATCTCGGGTTCGTCGTCGCGGGCGGTGGCGATGACGACCGGGACGTCGGAGACGCCGCGGAGCATCTTCAGCACCTCGGCGCCGTCGAGGTCGGGCAGCCCGAGGTCGAGGATGACGAGGTCGGGCGGCTCCTGGGTGACCTCGCGCAGCGCGTCCATCGCGGTCCCGGCGCTGCGCACGACGTGCGAGCGGGCGCCGAGCTCGCGGATCAGGGCGGCCCGCACGTCGGCGTCGTCCTCGACCACCAGAACACTTGCCATGGCGGAACCGTATGCCACGATGTGGCGATGCGTCGCGTGATGTCGTATGTCGCCCCGTGGGTCGGGGTGACCGCGCTCGCGGTGACGCTGTCGTGGCTCGGCGTCCGGGACGTGGTGCGCGCGACGGTGACCGAGCGGGCGGCGCAGCCGCCGATCGCCGGACCGGTGATCAGCGCGAGCCCGCCGGACGCGACCGCCGGTTCGACGGCCCGTCCGGACGGGCGGGCCCGCGCCGCCGCATCGCGCGGGAACGTCCGCAGCTACGCGCTGCGGGGCGGGCAGGCCGCGATGTCGCTGGACGGCGGCGAGGTGCGGCTGGTGTCGGCGACGCCGAACCCCGGGTACGAGACGCGCGTGACGCAGTCGCGGGACCGGCTGCGCGTCGACTTCCGCGGCGACCGCCGCACGTCGTCGATCGTCGCGTCCTGGGACGGGGACGATCCGCTGATCAAGGTGTACGAGTACTGACCCGCGCGCCGCCGTCCCGGGAGAGACCGCCGCCGAGAAGCCGCACGACCCGGCCGGGCGTGCGCCCCAGCACGTCCCGCATGACGCGCGTGAAGTGGGCCTGGTCGCTGAACCCCGTGCCGACCGCGAGCCCGGCGAGGTCGGTCTCGCCCTCGTCGATCCGGGCGAGCGCGCGGCTGATCCGGACGCGGTTGCGGTACCGGCTGACGGACATGCCCGTGTGGTGACGGAACGTCCGGCTCAGGTGGGCGGGGGACGTCTCCAGCAGCCGGGCGAGCGCGACCAGGTCGGCGCCGTCCGGTTCACCGGCGGCGATCGCCTCCCGCGCCCGGTCCGCGAGAGCCTTCCGGCCCGGTGCGGGCAGGGCGTCGGGCTGCTCGCGCAGGACCAGGAGCAGGAGCCCGAGGACGGCCTCCGCGGCGGCGAAGGCCCGGTCCGCGCCGGTGCGCAGGAGCAGGCGGTGGGCGAGTTCGAGCCGCGCGTCCACGCGGACGGCGAGCCTCGGCCCGGCCGGCGTGCCCGCCGTCAGCGCGCCGCCGGCGAACGAGACCGACGTGCACGCGTCGCCGCCCGCCGGATGGGCGAAGCGCACCTCGTCCCCCGGCCGGTGCACGTAGCCGGTGGTGGGATCCGCCATCACCCGCCCGCCCCGGCAGTCGAGCCGGAACCGGCCCCGCCGCACCAGGACGATCTCGGCGACGGGCGAGGTCTCGGGGGCGGACCAGCGCGTGTGGTCGTCCTCGCACTCCACCGCCCTGATGACGAAATGCGGGCTTTCGACCACCGTCTTCGCAGTACGCACCGACATGACCCTACGCCGCGCCATCGGCGTCCCGGTCCGCATATTTCTTCAAGACCGGACCGGCGCGCACAGCCGATGCTCGCGCGCATGACCATCCCCACTCGTCCGGCGGTCCCCCGCCGGCGGCCGATGCTGGCCGTGCTGCTCACCGGGCAGCTGATGGCGTCCATGGACGGCTCGATCGCCTCGGTCGCGGCGCAGAGCATCCGGACGGGACTCGGCACCGGCGGCACGGCGATCCAGCTCATCGTGTCCGGTTACCTGCTGGCCACCGGCGTCCTGCTGGTCACCTGCGCGCGGATCGGCGACGTCGTCGGGCACCGGCGCGCGTTCCTGCTCGGGCTCGGCTGCTTCACGGGGGCCTCGCTGCTGTGCGGGCTGGCGCCGGACGCGGCCACGCTCGTCCTCGCCCGCGTCGCGCAGGGCGCGGGCGCCGCGCTGCTGATCCCCCAGGTACTCTCGCTCATCCAGCTGACCTGGGACGGGACGGCGCGGCGCCGGGCACTCGGCCTGTACGGCATGGTGCTCGCGCTCGGCGTCGCGCTGGGGCAGGTCGTCGGCGGGCTCGTCGTCGGCGCCGACCTGTTCGGGCTCGGCTGGCGCCCCGTCTTCCTGCTCAACGTCCCGGTCGGCGCGGTGCTGCTGGCGCTCGGCCCGCGCCTCCTCCCCGCCTCCCCCGCCGTCGGGCGGGCACGCCTCGACCTCGTCGGCGTCGCGATCCTGTCCGTCGCGATGACGGCGCTCATCGTCCCGCTCGTCTTCGGCCCCGACCACGGCTTCCCCGCCTGGTCCTGGATCTCGCTCGCGGGCGGCGCCGCGGGCCTGTCGGCGTTCGTCCGCCACGAGGCCGGGGCACGGCACCCCCTGCTGGACCTGGCGGCGCTCAGGCCGGAAGGCGTGAAGCCGGGACTGGCCGCCTGCTGGCTCGGCATGGGCTGCTACACCGTTCTCCTGCTCACCCTCACCCTGCACCTGCAGTCCGCACTGGGCTTCTCCCCCCTCCGGGCCGGGCTGGCGTTCGTGCCCTACACCATCGGCTTCGGCCTGGTCAGCCTGACCTGGGACCGGTACCCGCGGCCGGTACGGGACGCCCTCCCCGTCGCGGGGCCGATCATGCTCGGGTCCGGGGCGGTCGCGCTGGCCCTCCTCGACCGCGGGCAGTGGCACCTGTACGCGTCCGTACCACCGCTGGTCCTCGCCGGGGCCGGGCACGCGGCGGGCTACAGCCCGCTGATCGCGCGGATCGCGTCCCTGGTGGAGCCGCGGCTGGCGTCGGCGGTGTCGGCGCTCAACGCCACCGGCCCGACGCTGGCCGGCGTGGTCGCCGTCGCGGGACTCGGCGGCGTCTACTTCGCGGCCCCCACCTCCGCCGACGGCCTGCTCCGCACGGCCGCCGCCGTCGCCGCCCTCCTCGCGCTCGCGGCCGGGTGCGCCGCCCGCGCCGCCTACGGCGCGCGCGGCGCACCACCGACCCCGAATCCGCACGCGGCGCCGCCGCGCGATGCTCCGCCCGCCGCCCCGGAGACCGATTCACGGGCGACGTGACGAGCCGTGATCGCCCCTCCGCGCCGCCGGTCCGGACCCGAGGGGCCGTCGGCTACACCGCTCCGACCGGACGCTCCCACACCGAGGAGCCGGACGGCATGGTCGTCTCCGGGGCCGCGCCGAAGCGGCGGACCGTCCCGTCCCGGCCGTACGGCGGCCAGCCGGGATCGCCGGACCGGGCGAACGAGACCCAGGCCGCGCGCATCTCCCCGGCGAGCGGCGCGGGCGGCTCCGCGGGGCCGAGCAGCCCCCGCGGGCCACCCAGTTCGGGGAGGTCGAAGCGGCCGAACACGAACGGGACCTCCACCGCGTGCGCTGCGCCCAGCAGGCCGCCGACCGCCCCCGAGCGCCAGACGAACTCGTACACGTGCGCGTTCCCGTGGGCCTCGGCGAGCGCCCGGCTGCCCGTGCCGAACAGCGCGTCCCCCAGGATCGCCGAACGGACCTCGCCCTCCCCCGCGTCCGGGCGTCGCGACCGGTACGCCGCGACGAGCGCGTCCGGGTCGGCGTGGACGGCGGACGCCGTCTCGCGCACGTCCCGCGCGGTCGAGGAGGTCAGGTTCCCCTGGGGCGCGAGGTACAGGTTGCCCTCCTCGGCGTTGGTGCCGACGAGCAGGTCGACATCCGCGAGACGGCTCCGGGCGGGCTGCCGGTCGAGGACGAGGCCGAACGGGCTGAGCCCGGCGAGCGGGTCGAACAGCTCGCCCGTCCGCAGGTCCAGGCCGCCCAGCTCGGGGACGACGTCGACGAGCCGTTCGTCGGGCACACCGGCGAAGCCCTCCGCCGTCCCGGCGACACCGAGCGCCGCGGCCGCCGCGCCCGTCACCCGGGCCGCCTGCTCGGGGGCGAACGCGCCGAGGCCGCTGCCGCTCTGCACGATCGCCCGCCGGAACAGCCCGTCCGCCTCGCGCGTCGCGAGCATCCCGGCGACGATCGTGGCGCCCGCGGATTGGCCGAACAGGGTGACGTTCCCGGGGTCGCCGCCGAACGCCCCGATCTCGCGCCGGACCCAGCGCAGTGCTGCGAGGACGTCCAGCAGGCCGCGGTTGCGGGGCGCGCCCGGCAGGTCGAGGAACCCCGCGACGCCGAGCCGGTAGCCGACCGTCACGAGGACGGCGCCGTCCCGGGCGAACGCGGCGCCGTCGTACAGCGCGGCCCGCGGCGAGCCCGCGACGAACCCGCCGCCGTGCACGAACACCATCACCGGGCGGCGCGCGGCGCCGCGCGGCGCCCACACGTTCACGGTGAGGTGGTCGTCACCGCGAACCCAGCCGGGCCCGAAGTACGGCGACATGTCGAGCGCGCCGAACGCGTCCCGTCGCGGCTGGGGGGCGGTCGGGCCGAACGTCCGGGCGTCGCGCACGCCCGTCCACGGCTCGGGCGGGCGGGGCGGCGCGAACCGTCCCGCGCCCCGCGGCGGCGCGGCGTACGGGACGCCGAGGAAGCGGCGCACGTCGCCTTCGGTACCGCGGACGTCGCCCGCGGCGGTGGTCACGATCGGATCGGACATCACGTTCCTCCTTCAGATACGGGCGAACGGGCCCCACGCCCTGATCGCGAACCCGTCGCCGTCCCGCGCCACCTCGGCGGCGCCGTGGCCGCCCAGATGGGCGGGCAGGACGAGCGCGCCGGTCTCGTCGGCCCGGCCGAACAGCCGCCGCCGGGTCGCCCTGGCCTCGGCCGGGTCCTCGCAGAAGCAGCTGTTGACGTCGGCCTCCACGAACTGCAGCGGCGTGTGCAGCAGGTCACCGACGAACAGGGCCCGGTCGGTGCCGGACTCCAGCGCGAGCACCGAGGAGCCCGGCGTGTGCCCGGGCGCGAGTTCGAGCCGCAGGTTCCGGTCGATGGTGTGCGAGCCGTCCCACAGCAGCGCCTGCCCCGCCTCGTGGACCGGGGCCACACTGTCCTCGAACACGTTCTGGTTGCCGCGCCCGAGCCGCGGGGTGTGGCCGTTCGCCGGATTCCAGAAGTCGAAGTCGCGCCGCGGCATCAGGTACGTGGCGTTGGGGAACGTCGGCACCCACGCGCGGTCGTCCAGCCGGGTGTTCCAGCCGACGTGGTCGACGTGCAGGTGCGTGTTCACCACCAGGTCGACGTCCTCCGGCCGGACGCCCGCCCGCGCGAGCTCGCCGAGGAAGCCGGTGTTCCGGCGGCTCCACACCGGCGAGTACGGACGCTCCTTGTGGTTGCCGACACCGGTGTCGACGAGGATCGTCCGGCCCTCACTGCGCAGCACCCAGGTCTGGATCGCGGAGACGCACTCGTTCGAGGCGGGGTCGACGAAGTCCGGTTCCAGCCAGGACCCGTGTTCCCGCCACGCCCGCTCCGGCGCCTCCGGGAAGAAGACGTCCGGGGACATCTCGACCGATCCGTAGTACTCGACGACTCGCGTGACGGTCACGTCACCGAGCACGATCTCCTGCATGGCAAATCCCGTCCGTTCTCGTGGGGTTTCCGCCAGCCTGACCCGCCGTCCACGGCGGCCACCAGCCCGCGTTGTGGGTATGCACGGCAGGGTCAGGCTCACCGCCGCGAAGCCGGGCATACTCGACGTCATGGCGGTTTCGACGCAGCTCAGCGAGTTCCTGCAGGCCCGGCGTGCGCGGTTGACCCCCGCGGACGCGGGCGTCGTCCCGCTGCCCGGCCCCCGCCGCGTCGCCGGGCTCCGCCGCGAGGAACTCGCCCACGTCGCGGGCGTCAGCGTCTCGTACTACACGCGCCTCGAACAGGGCCAGTCGGTCAACGCGTCCCCGGGCGTGCTCGACGCGCTCGCCACCGCCCTGCGCCTGGACGAGCACGAACGCGCGCACCTGCACCTGCTCGCGTCCGGCCGCCCCCGCCCCCGCGAGGAGCCCCCGGCCGAGCACGTCGACACCCTCACCCGCGACCTGATGCGCTCCGTCGGGGACGCACCGGCGCTCGTCCTCGGCCGCCGCACCGACGTGCTCGCCTGGAACCCCCTCGCGCACGCCCTCCTCGCCGGACACGTCGACCCCACCGCCCCCGACCGTCCCGCCGATCGGCCCAACCTGGCGCGCATGCTGTTCCTCGACCCGCACACCCGGGAGTTGTACGCGGACCGCGAGCGCAAGGCCCGCGCCGTCGTCGGCCACCTGCGCCGGGTCGCCGGCCGCCACCCCGAGGACGCGCTGCTCGCCTCGCTGATCGGCGAACTGTCGATGAGGTCCGACGAGTTCACCGCACTGTGGAGCGACCACCGGGTCAGGCCGTGCGAGGCCGATGCCTACCTGCTGCGGCACCCGCTCGTCGGCGAACTCACCGTCACGCAGCAGAACCTCGCCATGACCCGCTCCCCCGGGCAATCCCTGTCCGTGATGACCACGAAAGCGGGCTCCAGTTCGGCCGACACGATCGAACTGCTCCGCACGCTCGTCGACACCGAACCGCCCCGCTGAAGCCGCGGCACCCGCGCGCGCTCCCGCCCGTTCAGTGCTCCCGTTCGCGGATCCATGCGACGACGGCATGCACATCGACCGGACGCGTGGTGTCGACGCGCAACGTCGGCCCCACACCGAGCGGCCGGGCCGTGTGCCGCCGGCTCTCCCACTCGTCGTCCGTCAGCGGATCACCGTGCACGGGATGGCGCGGATGCCGGGCCTCGAAGCGCCGCCTGGCGATCTCCATCGGGACATCGCACCAGATCTCGACCGTCCTCGGCTCCCCGGCACGGTTCAATCCGCGCGTGACCAGGTCGCGGACGTCCGACGGCCAGCAGGACTCGAGGACCGCACCGGCGGGCGCGTCCGCCAGCAGTGCCCACATGGTCTCGCTCGCCGCCGCACCGAGCGCCGAGTTCCAGCGACGCTGCGGCACCCCGGCAGCCGCCGCGCCCAGCACGTCCGCGTGGGTCTCCTTGATGACGTCCTTGCTGAACAGCGGCAGCCCGAGACGCCGCGCCAACTCCCGCGCGAGCGTCGACTTCCCCGCACCGGGCAGCCCGTTGACCAGCACGGCGACCGGCCCCGTCACACGGCACCGCCCACGAGAGAGAACCGGGTCGTCGACACTCGTCCGTCCCTTCCGCGATGACGCGAAGATGGGCCGTCCACGCCGGTGACGACCTCGCGCGGCGGCGGTACCCACCGTACGGAAGGACCGGTCCCCGCCGCTAAACGGACTCGTCCACCAGGTGGGCGTCCCAGATCCCGGCGGCCTTCTCGTGGGAGTCGACGCCGGAGAAGAAGGAGTCGGCCAGCGCGGGAACCTCCGCCTCGTCGATGCCCTCGGCTTCGAGGAACTTCGGCCGGAACACGGCGAACCCTTCGGAAGTCGCCTCGGGCCGGTAGGGAACCGCCATCTTCATCGACCGCCGGGACGGGAGGTACTCCACGGCCTCGATGATCAGCGCATCGACGCGTCCCGCCTCGAGGTGGAGGTAGGCGTCGATCACGAGGACCGCGCGCACCCGGTCGTCCTGACCGGTGTGCAGCGCCTCCTGCCCCGCCCTCGCGGCGTCCCCGACGTCGTCTTGAACCAGCCGTTCCATGCCCCGCTCGCCGTTCGGGGACTCGTAGGCGAGCATCGGGATCAGCGTCTCGCCCGTCGAGACGCTCCAGACGCCATGGGCGGCAAAGAATCCAGCCATTGCGGCCATCTCGTACATGGTCCGGCAGAGTAACGGGCCCGAACGACAAGAACGGCGGCCATCACACCGGCCGGTCACCTGACGGGCGGATCAGAGCACTCGATCCCCGTCGGACACCCGCACGAACGGCCCGCCCCGCCGCACCCGGCGTCCGTCGTCCCGCCGCTCGATGGCGAGGACGCACCCGTCCTCACGCACGGGCATGCCGTTCACGTTGACCGAGTGGAGCGGTACTCACCGCTCATCGCGGCATGTGGTGCCCGATGGCCTCACGAAGAGCGGCGCAGGTGAGCAGGAGGACGGGCCCGTCCGGATCCTTGCTGTCGCGGACACCGATCGCGCCGGAAACCGCCGCCAACTCGACGCAGTTGCCACCGTTCTCGCCGCTCCGGCTTGCCTTGCGCCAAGCGACGTTACTCAGGTCCATTTTTCAAGCGCCTTCCTGATCACATCCAGTGACATGTCTTCCGGGAGGGCCCGCGCCCGTAGTTCTCGCAGGGCGTTGGACAGCTTCGCCAGATCTTCGGGAGCATCGGTCGTGATGCCGCGAATGATCGTCTCCAGGTATGCCACCTCACTGCGGTCTTCCATGGTAGCCATCACGCAGGCGCCGCCTGTGCCTGAAGGGCGCCCATTGTTCCGGACGATCTGGATGGTGACGTTGGGCAGTTCGCTGAGAGAGATCAGGTGCTCCATCTGCTGACGCATCACCTCGGCTGATCCGACCATGTAACCGAGCACCGCTTCACCCAAGAGCGCGGTCAGGGTCGTGGGAGTTCTGTCTTCCCTGGTAAGGATCCCCTGCCGCGACAGGCGCGCTTCCACTGCCTCCTCCGTGTTGAGGAACATGCGCGCGTAACTCTCGTGCTGAAGCAGCCCGGGGACGATCGTGTGCTCGTAGGTGATCAACTCGACGGCATCGGCCTCGATCTGTGGCCAGTCGAACCAGATCGGGACCGGGTGACCGTCCTTGTTCAGGTCACCCCACAGACTGATGAGGAACCCGCCCGCCTCAAGGTAGTTGTCCACCAGCTCGACGTACGACCGTGTGGCTCGCTTTTTCCCCGCTTCGATCCTGCTCACCTGGGCGGGACTGACCTTCGTCAGGTGGGCGATCGTCTCCTGCTTGAGATCTTTGGCCTCTCGCAGCCGCCGCATCTGCCGTCCGAGCGCGACGAGGGCCGGAGATTCCTGGGGACGCTGACGCTGACGCCGTACCGCCATGATCACTTACCTCTCTTGGCAATTTGCAGCTACGGCGGGGGCCTTGCTCTTGAGCGCCACTTCGCAGTGGCACGCCAATCCTAACTCTCAAGATGGCTGAATGTATGCCATCCGCAACACACAGTGATGGGAGCTGGGCATGGTGGAGGCGACGCATGCGGAGATGGTGGTCAAGCGCCACCTCGGGTCGGTCGCGGAGGTGCGAGGCTTCGTGCGGCTGGTGCTCGGGACGACGGACGTGGACGACTTCGTCCCGTGCCTGGTCGCGAGCGAGCTGGTGACGAACTCCATCCGGCACACCACCGGAACCGACGACGTCACCTTCAGGATCGGGTGGAACGAGGACCGGTCGCTGTGGATGGAGGTGCAGGACTCGCTGTGGGAGGAGCCGCGCGTGCAGCGGGCGGACCTCGACGCCGAGTCCGGGCGCGGGATGTTCGTCGTGGAGTCCTACACGCGGTACTGGGGCGTCCGGCCGCTGAGCGGCAACCTCGGGAAGGTCGTGTTCGCGGTTCTCGATCCATGATCGGAACTGGGAGGCCCTCCCATGCGGAATTCACGCCGAACGTGCCCCGGCGTTGGGAGTCTTCCCCGCCGGTACCTCTAGACGGCGTCGCCGGGTGCGGACTGCGGGGCGATGAACATCGCCGACGCCTCGACGCAGACGCGTCCGTCCGGTCCGCAGATCGTGCCGTCGGCGTAGATCTTGCGGCCCTCAACGCGGCTCGCCTTCGCCTCGACCGTGAGCGGGACGCCGAGCGGGGTCGGGCGGCGGTAGCGGGTCTCCAGGGTGGCGGTCATGCCCGGGGTGCCGGTCGCGGCGGCGGCCATGCCGAGCACCTGGTCCATGACCATCGCGGAGACCCCGCCGTGCACGAAGGTGGGCGGCCCCTCGTAGACGGCGGGCAGCGTGAACTCGGCGCGGACGATGCCCTCCTCGGACATCTCGAAGTCCACGGGCGGGGCGATCGGGTTGAGGTGACCGGTGACCGGGTTGGCGATCTGCCGCTCGAGACCGTGCCCGGCGATCGCCCCGTACGGCGGGTGGACGCGCGCGGCGGCCTTCACACGTGCGGTGAGCGCCGCGACCTCGGCGGCGACCGAGGCCGCCTCGGCGGGCTCGATCCGGGTCAGGACCATGGCCTCGGTCAGCTCCCGCACCTCGGCGGCGAGCGCGGCGAGCGCCGTCTCGTCGTCGTCGGACAGGATGTCCCGGTCCGCGAACACCTCGCTCATTCAGCCTCCCTCAGCCGAACGAGATTCTAAGTTGTCGGGCGGAATGCCCCGTACACCAGGGTCTCGGTTCGGCCGGAGGAGCCTGCCCATGCCCCCGGCAAAGGCCGCCGCGCTGGTGGCCGTTTTCGGCAGATCCGGCTAGTGCGTCCGGAACGGCGAGGATCGTCGGCGTTGCGAGATAGATTCCTGCACATGACGGATCAGCCGCCCGGAGACCGGCCCGACTTCGCACCGCCCGACGACTGGTCGCACGGGCAGCAGGGACACGGTCCGGGATACGGACAGGGCTACGAGCAGCCGTACGGCCAGCAGGGTTACGGGCAGCAGCCGTACGGCGGGTACCAGCAGGGTTATCCCGGGGGCGGCTCGAACTGGGGGTACGGGCAGCCGCCCGGCGGTCCCCCGCCCCACGGTTCGCCGCCTTACGGCCCGCCGCCCGGTGGCACGGCCGGCGGCGGTGAGGAGCCCATGTGGGCGATGTTCTGCTATCTCGGTTCGCTGGTCGTCGGCTTCATCGCCCCGCTCGTCATCTACTTCGTGAAGCGGCGCGAGTCGGGGTTCGTCCGCTACCACGCCGCGCAGGCGCTGAACTACTCGCTCACGCTGCTGATCCACGTCGCGGCGTTCCTGCTGGTCTCCGTGGTGCCCCTGATCATCACCGAGAACCCGCTGTTCCTGATCCCGCTCGTCTTCATGTACCTCGAGCTGCTGATCAGCCCGTTCGTCGCGCTGATCATCGGTGCGGTGAAGTCGAACAAGGGCGAGTACTTCCGGATCCCGGCGTTCTTCTGCTTCCCGATGATCCGCTGACGGCGTCCGTCCGGATCACAGGTAGGACGACGCGTACTCGTCGAGGCACGCCAGCACCATGTCGCGACCGCCGGCGGGTACGCGCAGCACCACCTCCGCGATGCCGAGCGAGGCGTAGTGGTCAAGCTTTTCGGCGGACGGCAGGGTCCCGAACGGGACGACCGGGACCATCGGGCGCCCCGCGTCCGCGCAGGCCCGCCGGAGCCGCGGCAGCGCCTCGCGGACGCCCGCGCCGCCGATCGGCAGCCAGCCGTCCCCGTACTCGGCGACGTGCTCGAACAGCGTCGGCCCGGGGGCACCGCCGAGCAGCACCGGCACCCGCCCGTCGGGTTTGGGCCACGACCAGCTCGGCTCGAACTCGACGAACTCGCCCTTGAACGACGCCTCCTCGCTCGTCCACAGCTCGCGCATGGCCAGGACGTGCTCGCGGACCATCGCGCGGCGGCGCTGCCAGGGCACGCCGTGGTCGGCGCCCTCCTCGGCGTTCCAGCCGTAGCCGACGCCGAGCGCGACGCGCCCGCCCGCGAGCCGGTCCAGGGTGGCGACGGCCTTCGCGGTGACGATCGGGTCCCGCTGGGCCGACAGCAGGATGCCGGTGCCCAGCGTGATCCGCTCGGTGACGACGGCCGCCGCGGCGAGCGAGACGAGCGGGTCGAGCGTCCGCCCGTACTCGGCGGGCAGCGTGCCGTCCCCGGTGGGCGGCGGGGTCGCCCGCGAGACCGGGATGTGGGTGTGCTCCGGCAGGTAGAGCGACGCGAAGCCGCGCGCCTCCGCCTCCCGCGCCAGCTCGTGCGGCGCCATGGTCAGGTCGGTGGCGAACATCGTGACGCCCAGCCGCATCCCCGCTCCCCTCTCTCCGCGAGGACACCGTAACACCCGACCAAGCGGTTGCTCGGGACATCCTGTGCTCAGAACGCGCAGACGGCGGCGGTGGCGTCGTCCTGCGGCTTGCCGCGCGGCCAGCGGACGGCTTGCGGATCGGTGCGCTCGATCTCGCGGGTGCGCTCGACGAGGACGGCCGGGCCGGACTCGACGGCGAGGCGGGCGAGACCTGCCAGGTCGGTGACGCCGAACCGGTCGGCGAGGCGGGTGGCGCCGTCGGTGAGCAGCAGCGCGTGCCGCACGTCGCGCAGCGCGACCGTCCCGGTGATCGCGTCCTCCGCCCCGGCCGGGTCGGACCCCACCCAGCAGGGGCCGCCGGTGATCTCGCGCAGCCCGTCGCGGCAGTCCAGCAGCAGCGTCGAATCGGCCAGCACCAGGTAGTCGAGCAGGTCGCCGCGCACCCGGACGGCCAGGACGGTCGCGCGGGGCGTCGTCGGGACGGTCAGGTCGCACGTGGCACGGTGCGCGGCGGCCACGTCGGCGATCGCCCCGGCGAGCCGTCCCACCAGCGGACGGTCGGCGCGGACGTGCGCGCCCTCGGGCGGCCCGACCGGCGCCCCGGCCTGCGGGCCGAGCCCGTCCAGCATGCGGGCGAGCAGGCGGGTGCCGAGGGACCGCGAGTACCAGGCGGTGCCGTGCACGCAGCCGAGGTCCGTGCCGAGCGGAAGTCCGCAGCCGTCCAGGACGACCGCCGCACCCGGCGCCGCCGCCACGAAGTCCTCGTTGCCCCGCCTCGGATCGCCCTCGTCCGTCGCCCACGTGACCCGCATCCCGCTCCCCTCGTCGCCCCCTCCCCCACTATCGCGCAAGGAGGAACGTGAACGCCGCCCGTTAACGGACGACTTGATCTCCCCCTGGACGCGCCCCCACGGAAGCAGTCGGTGAGATGCAACGAAGGTGTGACTACGCTCCGCACACTTCTCTATTCTCGCCGTCATAAGCGAGCTCCCCATCGACGCCCTGAACGGGCCGTCGCCCCCCAGTAGCGTGACCGTCGCGAGCGACCTGCCGGGTGACGACCCGCACAACACGATCCGTCTCGGCGACGAGACGGCCGTCGTCGTACCCCTGGACGAGTACCTCCGCCTCCGCGAAGCGAAACTCGAAGCCGAGCAACTGGCCGCCGCACTACGCTCGCGAGAGAGGGCGGCCACCGGCGAGGTCGAACCCGGCATGACGACCGAACAGGTACGTCGCTTCCTGGGGCTCACGGAGACATGACCTATGCGCTGATCTGGGAGCCGAAAGCCACAAGCATGCTCTCCCCTACCTGGACGCCCCCCAAGGGACATGCAGGAGGTCTTGGAGGCGACCGGCGCGCTCGCCCATGATCCCCGCCCGAAGGAGCCCTTCCCGCACGGGCCGGTAGACAGTCGTCTGCATATCGAGCGCTATCGGGTCATATACAGCATCTGCGGCAAAGGCTGCGAAATCTGCATCAACCACGTCGGTCGTGCGAGATGAGATAACTCCCGGGCGCGAACGTCACCCTGGGCTCGGCCCGCGGCAGGTCGAGCCCAAGCCGCATCTGACGGGCCGCGCTCCCGCACCGGCAGGGCGGGAGCGCGGCCACGGCTCAGCGGGTGACGCGGGCGACGGCGCGCACCGGTGCGCCGTCCGCCCCGGCCAGCCGGATCGGGAACAGGGACGCCTCGATCGCGGCGCCGCGCGCGGCGAGCAGGGTGTCGAGGTTCGTGAGGTTCTCGGCGATGACGGCCCCGGCGCCGCACAGCACGCGGTGGGCCGCCAGGGTGAAGCCGTCCGCCCCCAGGACCGGGGTCGGGTCCACGCTGAGCGCGTCGATCCCGACCGTGCGGACGCCCGCCGCGACGATCGCCTCGGCCGTCTCGGGCGCGAGGTACGGGTGGTCGAGGTAGCGGTCGGTGCCCCAGTGCCGCGACCACCCGGTGGCGACGAGCAGGACGGTGCCGGGACGGAGGCCGGACGGGAGCGCGCCGGGCTCGATCGGGGCGCGCGGGGGCAGCCCCCGGGCGTCCATGAGGACGGCCGGTCCGGTGAAGCGGGCGAGCGGCAGCTCGTCGAGGCGGGGCAGGGAGTCGTCGATGTGGAACGGGGCGTCCACGTGCGTGCCGGACTGCGAGCCCAGGTGCAGCCGCAGGACGTTCACGCCCTCCTCGGCGACCGTGAGCGCGGGAGCGGCCTCCACCTCGGGGTCCCCCGGGTAGACCTGCATGCCGGTGGTGATCGGCACCGACAGGTCCACCAGCTCGATATCCATGCGGGCGATTATCCCGGCAACCGATAGCGTGACGTCGTGTTGCCTCATGTGACAGCCATCCGATACGTGACGCCGCTGCGTGAGGGCGGGTCGCTCCCGGGCGTCGTCGAGGCCGACGACCTCGGCACCTACGTGATGAAGTTCCACGGCGCCGGGCAGGGCCGCAAGGCCCTCGTCGCCGAGGTGATCGCCGGTGAGCTGGCGCGCCGGCTCGGCCTGCGGGTGCCCGACCAGGTGCTGATCGACCTCGATCCGGTGATCGGCCGGCACGAGCCCGACCCCGACGTCCAGGACCTGCTGAAGGCCAGCTCGGGCCGCAACCTGGGGATCGACTTCCTGCCGGGCTCGCTCGGCTTCGACCCGCTGGGCTGGACGCCCGACCCCGGCTTCGCGTCGCGGGTGCTGTGGTTCGACGCGTTCATCGGCAACGTGGACCGGAGCTGGCGCAACCCGAACATGCTGGTGTGGCACGGCGACGTGTGGCTGATCGACCACGGCGCGAGCCTGATCTTCCATCACGCGTGGGCGAACGCGGCGCGGCTGTTCTCCGGTCCCTACGACGTCGACGACCACGTCCTGACCCGGTACGCGACGCGGCTGGAGGAGGCGGAGGCCGAACTGGCGCCGCGCATCACCGAGGGGGTGCTGCGCGAGGTGACCTCGCTGGTGCCGGACGAGTGGCTGGAGCGCGAGCCCGGGTTCGCGGGGCCGCAGGCCGTCCGGGACGCCTACGTGGACGTGCTGCTGCCGCGCGCCGGCAAGCCCCGCGAGTGGCTGCCCGACCTGGCGGTGAGCGGGCGCCGCCCGGACACCGGGACGCGGCGCGGCGAGAACCGCCCGGACTGGCTCGGGGGCCCGGCATGAGCGGCGCGGGCAACATCCGGAAGGCGGGCGAGCCGACGGTGTTCGAGTACGCGGCGCTGCGGGTGATCCCGCGCGTGGAGCGCGGCGAGGTGATGAACGTGGGCGTCGTCGTGTACTGCCGGGCCCGTGACTACCTGGGCTGCCGCACCCATCTCGACACCCCGCGGCTGAAGGCGCTCGACGCGTCCCTGGACCTGGACGGCGTCCGCTCGGCGCTCGCGGGCGTCGACGCCGTGTGCGGGGGCGGGGAGCGGGCGGGGCAGGCGGCCGCCGAGGCGCCGGGCGCCCGGTTCCGCTGGCTGACGGCGCCGCGCAGCACGATCGTCCAGCCGGGGCCGGTGCACGCGGGCCTCACCGAGGATCCCGCCGCCGAACTCGACCGGCTCCTGAACCTGCTGGTGCTGTAGGCCGTCAGTCCCACTCCCAGCGGATGCCGTGGTAGCCGGCGGCCATGCCGAACTCGATGTAGTGGACGCTGTGGTAGCTGGACATCCGCAGATCCGCGGAGTCCTCGAGGGCGGACTGGCCGTCGGGCCGCCACGTCCGGTAGCAGCGGGCGGGCAGCGTCGCCGGGTGGAAGCAGACCTCGATGAGGTACTCGTGCTGCGGAGTGCGGAACCCGCGGCCCTCCTCGGTCACCGGCGGGCCGGTCTCGTCGAACCCGAACCCGTACTCCAGCAGGTACGTCTCGCCGCGCCCGAGGGCCCGGTCGAACAGCAGCTCGGCGGCGATGAGGCCGCTCGACTCGTCCATCCGGACGCGGCCGAAGCGGCAGCCGCGGGCGGTCCGGGAGGACGGGAGGACGCCGTGCGGGTGGTGGTAGACGGCGATCCAGCGGTCCACGCCGCGCTGCTGGGCCTGGAACACCGCGCGGGTGCGGACCTCGCGCAGCTCCCGGCGGTGCCCGACGATGTGCTGGTCGTGCAGGCTGAGCCCGGTGAGCTGCCGTTCGCCGCGGTCGCCGATCTCGTCGAGCAGGTCGCGGACGCCGGGCTCCGGGCACAGTTCCTCGACCGACTGCCACGGCCCGGCGGAGCGGTCGGCGGACGGGCGCAGCAGCGTCAGCAGCGAGTGCCGCGGCAGTTCGAGGATCGCCTCGAGGCCGCGGACGGCGCGCAGCGAGTCGGCGCGCTCGGGGCGGGTCCGGCCGCGCTGCCAGTAGCTCAAGGTGGAGAGGCTGACGGCGATACCCTGCTCCTCCAGGCGGCGGCGCAGCGACTCCAGGCTGAGGCCGCGCGCCTGGATGGCGGCCTGCAGGGCGACGTTGAAGGGACCGTACTGCAGGACCTGTAGAAGGTCGTCCTCGGCGACACTCTGCACTGCTAGGCCTCCGGATCCGGTCCGGCCGGCCCCCGTGAAACGGCCTTGACTCGTGAACTTTCCGCTCCCGCGCTCACTGTAAGACGGCTCGCCCCCCGCGTCGAGCGGCAAAGGTTCACAACGGCGCTGTGATTCCCGTCGCACGATCAGTGCCACTCCCATTCCAGGCCGACGATACCGCGCCGCACGTTCGCGACCGCGAGGTTCGCGCTGCCGGACGTCCCGACCCACAGCTCCCCGAGGCGGTGCCGCGGCCCGTCGGCGGCCTCGGCGGAGAAGCCGTAGCAGCGGGCCGGGAGCCGCTCGCCGTCGAACTGGACGACCGCGACGTAGTGCTGCACGGGATGCGGGAAGCGGCGGTCGTACCCGCCGGGCGGCCCGGCCCCCTCGGGGATCGTGACGGGCCCGAGGTCGTACTCGACGACGGCGGTGTCCCCAGCCGCCAGCACCCGGTCGAAGACGAGCTCGAACGCGACCAGTCCGCCCCCGGCGCGGATCCGTCCCGGACGGCAGTAGCGGGCGGCGGCGAGCCCGGACGCGCCGGACCCCCCGTCCGCGCCGTGCACCGCGGGGCTCGTCCGGTGGACGCACACGACGCGGTCGATGTCGTCGCCGGCGGCCCGCAGCACGGCCCGTACCGACAGCGTCCAGGTGCGGCCCGCCTCGTCCAGCCGGTAGACGTCGTGGACGCTGAGCCGTTCGAGGCGGTGGTCGCCGGACCGGTCGAGCTGGCCGACGAGCTCGGCGTACCCCGCGGGGTCGGGCCACAGCCCACGCGCGGAGGCGGGCGCGGCGGGGGACGGCCCGGCGGCGAGCGCGCCCCGGCCCGCGGCCGGGGTCGCGACCGCTCCGGCGACGGGCGCGGGCTCGTCGAGCAGGTCGGTCAGGGTGCCCGGCTCGACACCGAGGACGTCCTCGAGGGTCTCGACGACGGCGCGCGAGCGGGGGCGGCTGCGGCCCCGCTGCCAGTAGCTGAGGGTGGCCACGCTGACGGTCAGGCCGCTGCGCTCCAGCCGGTGCCGGACGCGTTCCAGGGTCAGCCCGCTGGCCTGGATGGCCTGCCGCAGTGCCCCGGCGAATTCCACGGCCCGGATGCTACCGTTCCGGACCGTTCCCGTCAGGTATCGGGGAGTAATCGGGCAAGGAATAACAAAACGCTAGAACAGGACGGACATGAACGATCCGGTCTCCACGAAGCCGACCCGGCGGTAGGCGGCCCGCGCCCGCGCGTTGTAGTCGTTGACATAGAGCGACACCGTCGGCGCGATCCCGCGCAGCGACTCGGTGACCACCGCGGACATCCCCGCCACCGACAGCCCCCGGCCGCGCAGGTCCGGCGGCACCCACACGCCCTGCACCTGGCAGGCGTGCGGCGTGACCGCACCGATCTCGGCCTTGAACAGGACGCGGCCGTCCTCGATCCGGGCGAACGCCCGCCCGTCCCGGATCAGCTCCGCCACCCGCGACCGGTACAGCACTCCCCCGTCGCCGGTGTTCGGCGAGACCCCGACCTCCTCGGTGAACATCGACACGCACGCCGGATACACCACGTCGAACTCGTCCATCCGCACCCGCCGGACGGCCCGGTCGGGCGGGGCGTCTGGCACCCGCGACGTCGCCATCACCGGCTGCACCGCGCGCACCGCCCGCGGCGGCCCCCAGTACGGTTCGAGGATCCGCCACAGGTCGCCGACCGTGTCGACCGGCCCGACGATGGACGAGCAGCGCCGCCCCTGCGCCCGCGCCCGCTCGCCGAACGCGCGGACGGCGTCCGGGCAGGCGGCGACCGGGATCAGGTTGGCGCCCGAGTAGCACAGCGACGCCAGCCGCCCGTCGCGCATGTAGCCCCACATCTGCGCACCGAGGCGCCGCGGGTCGAGCCCGGCCGCGTGCACCCGCGACCCGACGAACACGTTCGCGACGGGATCGGCGTCGAGGATCGCCAGCGCGTCGCGCCGATGCCGGTCGTCCAGCACCCGCACGGGCGCCGAGCCGAGCATGCGCACCGCTACCCTCCCCGGGCCGGGGACCCGCCCCGCACGGCGGCCTTCACCACTGAAAGCACCACGTGGCCAAGCCTATGCGGTCCCGGCCCCGATCACCTCAACGGCTCCCGCGCCCGGACGCGGCGGCTCACCCGGCGGGCTCGACCGGCCTCTCCCGCGCGCCCTCCGCCGCGTCCGCGTCCGGCCGCGCGTCCGCCGGGGCGGGCGGCGGGGCCGCGTCGCACGTCGCGTCCGGGCCGGGACGGCTCGCGGGCAGCTCGCCGCGCCCCAGGTAGGCGGCGACGGCACGGTCGACGCAGGCGTCCCCCGTGAGCGTGACGCCGTGCTCGTCGCCCCCTCGCTGCACCAGCAGCCGGGACGTGGGGAACCGCAGGTGCGTCTCCACCGCGCCCTCGTACGGCGTCGCGGCGTCCTCGGTCGCCTGGACGAGCAGGATCGGCGGCAGCGTCGCCTCGCCCCACACGTCCGGGCGGGGCCCGCCGGCCGCCTCCCAGAACGCGCACGGCGCGTTGTACCAGGTGTTGCTCCAGGTCTCGAAGCGATGGCCCGTCCGGTACAGGTGCTCGGCGTCGTCGCGCCAGCGGGCCCAGTCACGCGGCCACGCGGCGTCGCGGCACTCGACGGCGGTGTAGACCGCGTAGCCGTTCAGGTCGACCGGGGTCGGCGGCGTCCAGATCGCGCGGAGGGGGCCCGGGTCGCCGCCGACGGCGTACGCCGACAGGGCGCGCGCGTGAGCGTCCCACGTGTGCCGGGCGTAGCCGTCGCCGAGGAACAGGTCGTCGAGTTCGGCGGGGCCGATGCGGCCGTCGATCGGCGCGGTGGCGACCGCGGCGCGCGCCCTGTCGTAGGCGGCGCGGACCTCGGCTCCGGTCGTCCCGAGCCGGTAGGTCCCGTGATGGCGGGCGATCCAGTCGAAGTAGGCGCGGATGCGGTCCTCGAACGCGACGTTCTGGTCGAGGTTGTTCCGGTACCAGACACCGCTCGGCCGGGGCACGCTGTCGAGGACCATCCGGCCGACCCGCTCGGGGAACGTGGTCGCGTAGACCGCGCCCAGGTAGGCGCCGTAGGAGTAGCCGACGTAGCCGAGCTTCTCCTGCCCGAGCGCGCGGCGGATCGCGTCGAGATCGCGGGCGCCGTCGGCCGTGCCCATGTGCGGGAGCATCTCGCCGTGCTCCTCGGCGCACGAGCGCGCGAAGGCGCGGGCCCGCGCGACCCACGCCGCTTCCTCCCCGGCGTCCGCGGGGACCGGGTCGGGCAGCGCCCGTCCGGGGTTCCGGTAGGTCTCGTCGCAGCTCAGCGCGGGTTCGCTGGCGCCGACGCCGCGCGGGTCGAACCCGATCCAGTCGTACGCCGCGGCGACGTCCCCGGGCAGCGCGGACGAGAACAGGGCGGGGAGGTCGCGGCCGGTCGCGCCGGGCCCGCCGCGGTTCAGCAGGACGGCGCCCTTGGACTCGGCCGCCGTGTGCCGGGCGCGGCTCAGCGCGAGCGTGATCTGCTTCCCGTCGGGACGGTGGTGGTCGAGGGGTACGCGGACCTCGGCGCACTCCAGGCCCTTGAGCCTGCCGCCCGCGACGGGGTCGGCGGCGGGGCAGGGCTTCCACGCGATCCGGGAGCCGGGCGCGGCAATCCGGGAGCCGGGCGCGGCGGCCCCGGCCGCGGCCGAGCCGGGCGCGGCGGCCCCGGGCGCGGCGGACGCGCCCGGCTCCGCGACGCCCGCGAGCGCGAGGGCGAGCGCGGCGACGGCCGTCCCGGCGGTGATCCTTCTGGCGACGTCGTTCGGCACTTTCGCTTTCTACCGGTCGCGCGCCGCGGCACCGCCGAACCGGCGATCGCGCGATTCCATGCCGAACCGGGAGGTCACGCCCGCCCGGGACCGGGCCCGGCCGTACCGGCCGGGCCCGGTGCGGGGTCACGGGCGGATGACGTCGGCCTTGAGCAGCGCCGCCTCCGGCGCGCCGGTGCCGGTCGGCGCCTTCGCCCGCGCCTCGGACGGCGGCTTCGGGTCGCCGAGGTCCGGGACGTGGACGATCCGCTCGTCCGGACGCTCGCCGCGCAGGAAGTACGCGTCGTAATAGGCGTCGACGGCCGCGGAGCCGCGGTGCACGATGCAGTGCGTCCGGTCGCCGTCCTGCACGACCATCCGCGATCCCCGGAGGCGCTCGTGCATGTCGAGCGCGCCCTCGTACGGCGTCGCGGCGTCATGCGTGGACTGGAACATCAGGATGTTCTCCGGCAGGTCGGGGGCGGCCCCGACGTCGACCGGCTCCCCGGCCTTCGCGCCCCAGAACAGGCAGGGGGCATTGAACCAGGCGTTGCCCCAGGTCGTGAACGGGTGCTCGGCGTTGATCCGCGAGTTGTCGCGGTACCACTTCCACCAGCTCCGCGGCCACTGCACATCGGTGCACTCGGTTGCGAGGTACATCGCGTAGCCGTTGTCGTCGGCCTCGCCGCTCGTGGGCGAACCGAACGTGCTCGCGAAGGTGGCGACGTCCCCGGCCTTGTACGCCGACAGCCCGGCCGCGTAGCCGTGCCAGATCGCCTGGCTGCGTCGGTAGCCGGCGTTGAGCATGACGTCGATCAGCTCGGCCGGGCCGACGGCGAGCTCCTGCCCGCTCTCGGGGTCGGTGTGGCGGACGGGCTTCCCGCGGAGCTCGTCGCGCAGGCCGTAGAAGAAGTCGCGGACCTTCTCCTGCGTGTCGCCCAGGCCGTAGACGTCGTCGTACCGGGCGATCCACCCGAAGTAGTACTCGATGTTCTCGTCGAACGCGACGTCCTGGTTCAGGTTCGCCTCGTACCAGACGTGCGACGGCCCGACGTTGCCGTCCAGCACCATCTTGTCGACCCGCTTGGGGTAGACGGTCGCGTAGGACGAACCGAGGTACGTGCCGTACGAGGCACCGTAGTAGTCGAGCCGGTCGTTGCCCAGCGCCTTGCGGATCGTCTCCAGGTCGTGCACGGAGTCGATGGTCTTCACGTGGTCCATCAGGCCGATCTCGTCGGCCCGCTCGCAGTCCCGCGCGTAACCGGCCGAGCGCCACAGCCAGGTGGCCACGGGCCCGATCTCGCCCTCGCCGTAGGCGGGGCGCGGGGCGTTGGTGTACGTCTTGTCGCAGCTCAGCGCGGGCTCGCTCATGCCGACGCCGCGCGGGTCGAACCCGATGACGTTGTACGCCTTCCGCATCTCCGGCGAGTTCTGCGCGAACACGCGCGGCCCGAACAGCGCCCCGCCGCCGCCCGGTCCGCCCGGGTTGACGACGATGTCGCCCTCGGCGGGCCCGTCGCCGGTGTGCGGCGTCTTCGTGAGCTGCAGGGTGATCTTCGCGCCGTCCGGCTTCGCGTGATCGAGCGGCACCGCCAGTTCGGCGCACTGGACGATCTTCGAGACCGGGTACAGCGAGTCGTAGGCGGAGCGCACGGTCTCCACGAAGTCCGCGGGACAGGCGTGCCATTCCAGTGCTGCGGGGTCGAATCCTCCGGCCGGTCCGGCGGACGGGCTCGCGGCCTGCGCGCTTGTGGCGCCCAGGCCGGTGAGGCCGAGCGCGGCCACGGTGGCCGCGACGACGATCCTCTTCACAAATCCCCCTAACGTGCCGACTCGGTCGAGCCAGACATATGGGTAAATGAGTGAAGATTGTTGCGATGATCACGTCGGCGCGGACAGGCCCATCACATGGTGGATACCGAATCGTGACAAGATCACCGGAACTTCGTGATCACCCCGAACGTTCCGGTCCCCGGGCATGAGAAAGCCCCCGGAACGGGTTCCGGGGGCTTTCGGGCCCTTCGGGTGCCGGTCGGCGGGTCAGCCGACCATGACCTCGGCGCCGGGGCCGGAGACGGAACCGTCCTCGCCGACCTCGATGCCCATGTCCTCGGCGATCCGCATGGCCTCCTCGATCAGGGTCTCGACGATCTGCGCCTCGGGGACGGTCTTGATGACCTCGCCCTTGACGAAGATCTGGCCCTTGCCGTTCCCGGACGCCACGCCCAGGTCGGCCTCGCGGGCCTCGCCGGGCCCGTTCACGACGCAGCCCATGACCGCGACGCGCAGCGGGACCGGGAAGTCCTTCAGCCCGGCCGTGACCTGCTCGGCCAGCGTGTAGACGTCCACCTGCGCGCGCCCGCACGACGGGCACGAGACGATCTCCAGGCCGCGCTGCCGCAGCCCCAGCGACTCCAGGATCGCCGAGCCGACCTTGACCTCCTCGACGGGCGGCGCCGACAGCGACACCCGGATCGTGTCGCCGATGCCCTGGCTCAGCAGCGCGCCGAACGCCACCGAGGACTTGATCGTCCCCTGGAACGCCGGGCCCGCCTCGGTGACGCCGAGGTGCAGCGGGTAGTCGCAGGCGGCGGCGAGCTGCCGGTACGCCTCGATCATCACGACCGGGTCGTTGTGCTTGACGGAGATCTTGATGTCGCGGAAGCCGTGCTCCTCGAACAGCGAGCACTCCCACAGCGCCGACTCCACCAGCGCCTCGGGGGTGGCCTTGCCGTACTTCTCCAGCAGCCGCTTGTCGAGCGACCCGGCGTTGACGCCGATGCGGATCGGCACCCCGGCCTCGGTCGCGGCCTTGGCGATCTCCCCGACCTTGTCGTCGAACTTCTTGATGTTGCCCGGGTTGACCCGGACCGCCGCGCAGCCCGCGTCGATCGCGGCGAACACGTACTTCGGCTGGAAGTGGATGTCGGCGATGACCGGGATCGGCGACTTGCGGGCGATCGCCGGCAGCGCCTCGGCGTCGTCCTGCGACGGGCAGGCCACCCGGACGATCTGGCATCCGGACGCGGCCAGCTCGGCGATCTGCTGCAGCGTGGCGTTCACATCGGCGGTCAGCGTCGTGGTCATGGACTGGACCGACACCGGCGCGTCGCCGCCCACCGGCACGTTCCCGACCATGATCTGACGGGACTTGCGGCGCGGCATCGCCGCGGCCCCCGCCCCCTGCCCGTCACGGACCGTAGGAATTCCCAGTGAAACGCTCATCCCTCTCCTCTGTTCGCCTCTGCTCGCCCGGAGACGCACTCGGACCCCCGCAGAGAAGGGCGGGCGTCCCCCTCGTGTCACGGCCGCCCGGCCCGTACAAGCCTAGGCGCCCCGGGCGAATGAGGTGACGGCGACCGGCACGTAATAGTGTGGCCATTTGGCTACCTACAGTAAACCTCTCGATCATTCGGGCAGGTTGAGCGGGTTGAACAGATCGGCCAGGATCAGCAGCGCCCCGAACCCCACCAGGAGGAGAACGGCCAGGTAGGTGAGGGGAAGGAGCCTGGTGAGGTCGACGGTGCCGGGGTCCGGGCGGCCGCGCAGCCGCGCCAGTGCGGCCCGTGCGCGCTCGTAGCCGACGACCGCGAGGTGCCCGCCGTCCAGCGGCAGCAGCGGCACGACGTTCAGCGCGCCGAGGAAGATGTTCAGCGAGACGACAAGTGACAGAAACAATGCGACCTTGTCGCGGACCGAGTCCTCGGACGAGAAGATCTGCCCGGACACGTCGGTCGCGCCGACGACGCTGCCCACCTGCCCGCCGGGCGAACTGGCCCGCTCGTCCGAGAACAGGTTCGGGATCGCGGACGGGATGTCCACCACGACGCGGCCGATGGCCTCGACGGTCGTCGCGATGCCCCGCGCGGCGAACACGGCCGCGTTGATCGGCCCGACCCGCTCGTACCCGGCCCCCGTCACCCGCGCGGACATCCCGACGAACGGTTCCCCGCCCATCTCGGCGAGCCGCAGCCGCAGCGTCACGGGCCCCGGCGCGCCCCGCCGCTCGACCGTCAGCGGCACCGTCCGTCCGGGTTCGGCGCGGTCGATGGCCCGGGTCAGCTCCTCCCACCCGGCGACCCGGGTGCCGTCGAACGCGACGATCCGGTCCCCCGGCCGCAGCCCCGCCCGCGCGGCCGGGGACGCCGGACGGTCGGGCCCGCACTCGGTGCCCGTCCCGGCGGGCACGCACTCCGACACCCGGTCGACGGTCGTGGTGACCGTCCCGGGATCGCGCACCCCGATCGTCATCGCCATCACCATGAGCAGCAGGAACGCGAACGCGAAGTTGGCGGCGACGCCCGCGGCGATCACGATCGCGCGGCGCCCGGCGGGCTGCCGGTAGAACGCGCGGGGCCGGTCGGCCGGATCGATCTCCTCAAGCGGCGTGTACCCGACGATCTTGACGAAGCCGCCCAGCGGGATCGCCTTCACGCCGTACTCGGTCTCGCCGCGCCGCCGCGACCACAGCGTCGGCCCGAACCCGACGAAGTACTGGGTGGCCTTCATCCCGAACCGCTTGGCGGTGAGCAGGTGCCCGGCCTCGTGCAGCATCACCGACGCGAGCAGCGCGACGACGAACGCGACCGCGCCGAGCAGAAAGGCCATCCGGGCCCCCTTTGGGGTCGTCCCCGGACGGGCCGGGGATCAGTCGAGTCCCGTGACTTCTTTGGTCCGGGAGCGTGCCCACGCGTCGGCGGCGAGAACGTCGTCGACCGTCAGGCCCGCCGCTCCCGCACCGGCGCCCGGATCGTGCTCGTCCAGTACCCGCGCGATCGTGTCGACTATCGCGAGGAACGGCAGCCGTCCCGCCCGGAACGCCTCCACGCATTCCTCGTTGGCCGCGTTGTAAACGGCCGGGGCGGTGCCGCCGAGCTCACCGGCGCGGCGCGCCAGCCGCACCGCCGGGAACGTCCCGTCGTCGAGCGGGAACAGCTCCCAGGTGTGCGCGCGCGTCCAGTCGACGCCGGGCGCCGCGTCCGGGACGCGGTCGGGCCAGTCCATGCCGAGCGCGATCGGCAGCCGCATGTCCGGCGGGCTCGCCTGCGCGAGCGTGGACCCGTCGGTGAACTCGACCATCGAGTGGATGACCGACTGCGGGTGCACCATGACCTCGATGCGGTCCATCGGGACGTCGAACAGCAGGTGCGCCTCGATGACCTCCAGGCCCTTGTTGACGAGGGTGGCCGAGTTGATCGTGACGACCGGCCCCATGTCCCACGTCGGGTGGTTCAGCGCCTGCTCGGGCGTGACACCGGCCAGCTCGTCGCGGGTGCGGCCGCGGAACGGGCCGCCGCTCGCGGTCAGCACCAGCCGCCGCACCTCCGCGGCGCGGCCGCCGCGCAGGCACTGCGCGAGCGCCGAGTGCTCGGAGTCGACCGGGACGATCTGCCCCGGCCTGGCCCGCTCCCGCACCAGCGGGCCGCCGATGATGAGCGACTCCTTGTTGGCCAGCGCCAGCGTCCGTCCGGCGTCCAGCGCGGCGAGCGTGGACGCCAGGCCGAGCGCCCCCGTGACGCCGTTCAGCACGACGTCGCACTGCCACCCGGCGACCTCGGCGACCGCCTCCGGCCCGGCGACGATCTTCGGGATGGGGTAGTCGCCGGCGGCGTAGCCGCGGCGCTTGGCCTCGGCGTAGAAGGCGAGCTGCAGCTCCTGGGCGGCGGACGCCTTGGCGACGGCGACGATCTCGGGCCGGAACTCCAGCGCCTGCTCGGCCAGCAGGCCGACCCGACCGCCCCCGGCGGCCAGGCCCGTCACGCGGAACCGGCCGGGGTTGCGGCGGATCACGTCGAGCGCCTGGGTGCCGATCGATCCGGTGGAGCCGAGCACGACGACGTCGCGGGCGGCGGACGCGTCGGCGGTGTCGGTGGGAGTCATCACGGGACCATTGTCGGCCATCGGGACGGTCCCGTCCGCCCCGCCTGCCAGATCGCCCCGGCCCGGTCTCCGCTCAGTCTCCACGGCCGGTGGGTCGCGGCTCGATGAGCGGGAGCCGCAGGACCAACCGGGCACCGCGGGCGGGGCCCCCGGAACCGCGGGTGCCGTCCGGCGCGGCCGTCCCGTCCGTGCGGGTGACGGCGTCGCCGTCGACGGAGCCGCCGGTGACGGCGTCGGCGGCGTAGAGGTGGCCGCCGTGCGACACCGCCGTGGCCCGGGCGACCGCCAGGCCGAGGCCGCTGCCGCCGTCGGCCCGGCTGCGGGCGCTGTCCAGCCGGGTGAAGCGCTCGAAGACGCGGTCGCGGTCGGCGGGCGGGATGCCGGGGCCGTCGTCGCGGACCTCGACGACCGCCTCCCCGCCGTCCCGGCGCACCTCGACCTCGATGAGCCCGATCGCGTGCCGTTCCGCGTTGGCGAGCAGGTTCACCAGGAGCCGTCCGAGCCGGATCGGGTTGCCCTCGACCAGGACGCCGGTCTCCACCTTCGCGGTCAGCGCGACCGGCGAGGCGCGGACGGCGAGTTCGCCCTCCACCAGCGCTCCGATGTCGAGCGGCTCGCGGGCGGGCTCCTCGCCGGCGTCCAGGCGGGCCAGCGCGAGGAGGTCGTCGACGATCCGGTGCAGCCGCTCGACGTCCCGCAGGGCGCCCTCGAGGGTCTCCGGGATCTCGGCCTCGCCGGGGGCGGCCAGCGCCAGCTCGATGCGGGTGCGCAGGCCGGCCAGCGGGGTGCGCAGCTCGTGCGAGGCGTCCGCGATGAACGTGCGCCGCTGCAGGGACGAGCGTTCCAGGCGGTCGAGGACGCCGTTGACCCGCGCGGCCAGCCGGGCGTCGGCGCCGCCGGTCGGCGGCACGCTCACCCGGCGGGAGGCGTCCGCCGTCTCGAGGATCTCCCTCATCTGCGCCTCGGCCTCGGCCAGGGGACGCAGCGCGCGCCGCGCCGCGCGGTGGGCGGACCATGCGGTGAGGACGAGCGCGACGGCGAAGACCGCGGCCATGACGGGTGCGAGGACGCTCCAGTCCGCGTCCGCGAACGCGTGCAGGACGAGCGCCGCCGCGGCCGTCGTGAGCAGCAGCGGCGGTGCCGTCGACGCCAGCGCGCCCGCCGTCGAGCGGGCCGGTGCGGAACGCGGCGGGTGCATCCGACCCTGGGCTTTCCGGACCGCCATGTCTCCTTTGTACGTATTACAGGGCAAAGGAGACACGCATCGACCGTATGGGCCGGGCTGATCTTCTACCGGCCCGCCGACCGTGCGGCCGGCGGTCGGCACCAGAGGCTTTGCCGCCCTTTTCACCTTCACTAGCAGCGATAACACACTCCCCGGCCTATAAAGGAGTGACGTGAAGCCGACTCCCGCGAGGGGATGGAACATGGGCCAGGCGGGCAACCCGACGTTCGACCCGGCGCCGCTGAGCACAGCGCAGCGCATGGGCGACGCCTGCATCGCCTGCGGCAAGAAGTGGCCCCGGCCGCGCGTCCGCGTCGGCCGCCTGCCGGATTCGACCGGGGTGTTCGCGTGCGACGACTGCGCACCCGCCCCGCCGGTACCCCGCCCGCGGCGGGGCCCGCGGAAATCGCGCTCCACGCACGCCGGATCGGTCGGAGAGCCGAACCCGGCGCAGGTGACGGCCCGGCACGCCGCCGTCGCCATGGAGTCTCTCCAGGGAGAAGGGTGACCCGGGCCTTCGGGGGGAAGCCCGGGACCACCCGAGAGGCGCGCCCGGCTGGGGGCGGTCGGGCGCGCCGGAGAGACCCCTTCCCGCGGGCCCGCTGACCCGCGGGCCTCATCGCGCGCCTTTCCGCGTCCGCGCGCCGACTCGTTCGCCCTACAGCTTCCGCCCTACAGCTTCGTCGACTCGATCCAGGTCCGCGTCCAGTCCGCGTAGCTGGTGCACTTGGCCTCGCCCGGCTTCTCCTCCGCGTCCTCGCCCGGCTTCCGGCCGCAGTCCGCGCGCGGCGTGTGCGCGAAGATCACGCTCTCCAGGTAGTCGCGGTCGCCGACGCGGTAGGCGCTGCAGAAGCCCGGCCGCAGCCGGTCGCCGGAGCACGCCTGCGGGTTGGCGGGGGCGACGCCCGTCCACTCGGCCACCTGCTGCTGCACGTCCGCGGACGCCGTCCACTGCAGCCACTGGTACATGCAGTTCGGGTGCTGCGCCCGCGAGCTGATCATCCAGGCGTCCATCCAGCCGGTCACGCCCTCGGCCGGGACGGCGCCGCGGACGGGCTGCGACGCGCGGTTCAGCACGTCCACGTGGTACGGCCACGCCTGGCCCAGCACGGCCCCGCCCGCCGCGAACGCGCTGACGGCGTCGGCGGGCAACTCCCAGTACTCGGCGACGTGCGGGCGCTGCTCCTTCAGGACGCGCCCGGCCGCGGCGAGCTGCTCGGGGGTCAGCGAGTACGGGTCCGCGACGTCGAGATCGGGTTCGGCGCCCTTGAGGTACAGGGCGGCCTCCGCGATCGACAGCGGGCTGTCGCGCATGACCAGCTCGCCCGAGTACCGGCGGGCCTGATCGGGGTCGAAGAGGGCCGCCCAGCTCGACGGCTGGAGCACCGAGCGCGCGTCGTGGACCAGCAGGTTCGAACCCCACACGTACGGGACGCCGAAGTACCGGTCGTCCCGTTCGAGCAGGCCGCGCAGCGTCGGCTCGAGCTTCTTGTAACCGTCGACGAGGTCGGTGTTCACCGGGACGACCTGGTTCTCGGCGATGAGCCGGCCGGCGACCTCGGGCGGCGCGGCGACCCCGTCGTAGTGCCGGCCGCCGTCGCGCATCAGGTCGGCCATCTCGTGCGGGGTCGTGACCACCTTCCAGCCGATCTTGCAGCCGGTGCGCTCCTCGAACGGAGTGACCCAGTCGACGCGCGGGTCGTTGCCGCCGTTCTCGATGTAGCCCGGCAGCGTCACGAGGTTGAGGACGCCCTCGCCCGGGCCCAGCGTGCTCGCCACCTTGGCGACACCGACCCGGCCCGGCTCGTCCTCACCGCCGCTGCACGCGACGAGGCCCGCGGCGCCCAGCACCGCGGTCGTCCCCAGGGCCGCCAGCACCTTGGCGCGCACCCCGTCCAGCAGGCGCGTGTTCGTCAGGCGCGTGCCCGTCAGCCGCATGTCGCTCCCAGCTCGCTTCGCGGGTCCGCTCCCCCGGATTCGCGAACGTCCCCGTCGGCGCAGCGTAGCGCCTCCGCGGCGGCGGGGCGGCGGGTCCGCGCCGCGACCGGCGTGTACGGGCGCGCCCGGCCGCCCTTTTCCTCGACCGGACGGCGCCCGGCGAAAATATCGCCATTCGTTCGCCGCCCGAACCGGCGGCACGCTTTTCCGCCGACCGGAACAACGCGCCGCACGCAGCCCGCGGCGGCACGCGCCGAGCCGTTACCGGCGACGACCATTCACCGCCATTCTCCGGCATCGTTTCCGCGGCGCCGGCGGCGGACCGCCACGGCCCCGGGAGGCGGCGGGTGCCGGCGTCCGCGCCCTACCCGGAGGTCCGCGAGGGGGTACGGCGCGGCCGCCGCCCTGTCCGGGGCCGTGGCGGCACCGGCGGGCGCGGCGAGGTGGGGAACAGCGGTCAACCTGCGGTGCTGCCTGGCCACGCGATCGCCGGCGCCCGGCGGAACGGCGACGGTGTGATGCCCTCGAGCCGGAGGAGGTTCGAGGGACGCCGCGCGTCCCGCCGGGTGTCGGTGGTGGGGAACGACGGTCTGCGGCCGTCGCCCTGCGGGGGCCGCCACGGGGCCCGGCGGATCATCTCGATCCGGGCGATCAAGGCCTGCGGGGTGTCGGCTTCCAGGAAGTCGCCGACGTCCAGTTCGCGGGGCGGCAGCGCCCACCAGCGGCGGGTGAACGGACCGAACCAGAAGGTCCAGCCCGGAAAGCGCCGTCCGAGCGCGTCGACCTCTGCGGCATGGTCGTCTGCGGTCATTGCGCGGCTCCCTGCGCCGGCCCGCGGTCTCGGTCGCCACCGGGCCCTGACTTTCATTTTCGCCCCAATTAATTGGGACAGTCAGATTGTGTCGCCGGACACAGAACGAGTCAATGGAAGTTGCTATTATTCGCCGCCGCGCCGCGCGCGTAAGAAGGCGACGGAAAGCCCGCGGACGCCCTCCCCGCCGAGTGTCGGAGGTCCCGGCCGCGCCCGCCGCGAGGGCCGCGACTCCCGACACCGTGTAAGGCGGCGATCAGGTCCGCTTGACATTGTGCCCGGTAGCATCGGGGTGATGCTGCCCACTCTCGACGACGTGCTCCGGCTCGACGCGGTCCGCCGCTGCCGGCCGCACGTCGTCGCGGGCGCCGACCGCACCGGCGGCCGCGTCCGCTGGGTGCACGTCGCCGAGGTCACCGACATCGCCCACCTGCTGCGCGGCGGCGAGCTGGTGCTCACCACCGGCATCGCGCTGCCCGACGACCCGGCCCGGCTGCGCGCCTACGTCGCCGACCTCGCCGAGGTCGGGGTGAGCGGACTGATGATCGAGCTGGGCCGCCGGTACGCCACCGCACTGCCCGGGCCGCTGCTCGCCGCCGCCGAACGGCACGGCCTCCCGGTGATCGTGCTCGCGCACGAACCCGTGTTCGTCGACATCACCGAGGCCGTGCACGCGCGGATCGTCCAGGAGCAGTTCGCGGAGCTGCGCGAGTCGGAGCGGCTGCACGAGATCTTCACCCGGCTGTCGGTCGAGGGCGCCTCCACCGACGAGGTCGTCCGGCGGGTCGCCGCGCTCGCCGGGCACCCGGTCGTCCTGGAGAACCTGTCGCACCGGGTGCTGGCCGCGGACGCGGGCGGCGCCGACCCCGCGCAGGTGCTCGCGGCGTGGGAGGCCCGGTCGCGCGCCGTCCGGCCCGGCGTCCGCACCGGCTACGACGACACGTCAGGCTGGCTGGCGACCATGGTGGGGGCGCGCGGCGAGGACTGGGGACGGCTGATCATCGTCCTCGGGTCGCCGCCGACGCCGCGCGAGACCGTCCTGATCGAGCGCGCCGCGACCACCCTCGCGCTGGGCCGGCTGCTCGACCGGCACGCCGAGAGCCTCGAGCGGCAGGCGCACGGCACGGTCATCGCCCGCGTCATCGCGCACGCGCACTCCGATCCGCAGGAGGCCGCCGCCCGCGCCCGCGCCCTCGGGGTGCCGCTGACCGGGCGCCGGCTGTTCGGCGCGGTGCTGCGGCAGCGCGGCGCCGCCGGGTCCGCGCCGCCCGTCGGGGAGCTGTCCCAGCTCGCCGAGACCGCCGCGGCCGCCTGCCGGCAGGCCCGGCTCGCCGCGCTCGTCGGCGTCCTGGACGAGGGCGGCCCGCACGCCCGCGTCGGCGTGCTGGCGTCGCTGCCCGCGCGCGCCGACGCCGAGACCGTGCTCACCGAGGTCGCCGCGCTGCTGCGCAAGCAGTCGGTGCACGACGGCGTGCTCGCCGCCGGGTCCGTCGTCGAGACCGTCCGCGACGTCCGCCGCTCCTTCCTGGAGGCCGAGCAGGTCGCCGACGTCGCGGCCCGCGGTCCGGGCGACCGCCCCTTCTACCGGCTGCCCGACCTGCGCCTGCGCGGCCTCCTGCACCTGCTGCGCGACGACGCCCGCGTGCAGACGTTCGCCGAGCGGGAGCTCGGCCCGCTGCTGCGGCACGACGCCCGGCGCGGCACCGACCTCACCCGCATCCTGGAGCTCTACCTGGAGTCGGGCCGCAACAAGGCGGAGGCCGCCCAGCGCGCCCACCTGTCGCGCCCGGCGCTCTACGAGCGGCTCCGCCGCATCGAACGCGTCCTCGACACCGACCTCGACGACGTGGAGTCCTGCGTCTCCCTGCACGTCGCGCTGCTCGCGCTCGGTTCCGTCCGCTGAACCCGGCGCGTCACCGGCGCCCGAGGAGGCGCAGCAGGTCGGGGTCGGTGGCGAACAGCCGGTCCAGCTCGGCGGCGCCGACCCGGTCGGCGAGGATCTGCAGCGCGATGTCCTGCCGCACGTACTCGGCGGCCATCAGCGCGACCGCCGGGTCGGCGGTGTAGATGCCCCACGCCGCGCCCTCGGCGAAGCCGCCGACCACGGCCTCGCGCCGGTCCCCGACGACCACGATCAGCCGGTAGCCGAGGTCCTCGAGGACGGCCTCGGGCGCCGAGTACCGATGCCGGTGGATTCGCGCGCCCGTGTCCGGCGCGGTGTCCCCGCCGAACGCGGTGTCCTCGCCGAACGCGACGACCGAGACGTCCGCGCCCCGTCCGGCGGCCTCCTCGACGGGGCCGCGCAGCCGCCGCATCTCCTCGGGCCAGATCGAGACGAACAGGTCGCGGCGGGCCGCCGCGACGACGTCCCCGGCGCGGTCGAGCATCGCCTCGGCGTCCTTGAGCCCGTGGATCGGCGGCGCCTCGGGCGCGGCGGCGACGGCGGGCAGCGCCGTCCGCAGCGCCGCGACCGAGCCGTCGAACTCGCGGCGCATCCGGTCCAGCAGCGACTCCGGCGGCAGCGGCAGGTACTCGGTGCCGTCGGAGGAGCCGCGCACCTCGTACGCGGCGCCGCGCGCCACGAGCTTGCCCAGCGTCTCGTACACGGTGCTGCGCGGGACCCCGGACCGCTTGGCGACCTCGTACCCGTTGACCGGCCGTCCCGCCGCGACGAGCGCCACGTACGCCTTGGCCTCGTACCCCGACATGCCCAGCCGCCGGAGGTGCTCCAGGACGTCGCGCGTGCTCACCGCCGTCATGCTACGCGCGCCCGGCCCCGCTGGCATGATCGCCGCATGACGCGCCGCTTGGACGACGCCGAACTGGAGGCGTCCCCGGTCGTGGCGAACATCGCCATGAACCGCGAACGCACCCTCGCCTCCTACCGCCGCGAACTCGGCGTCGATCCGCTCGCCGAGGCCGGAACGGGCCACTGGCTCGACCTGTGCTGCGGGACGGGCCGCGCGCTCGTCGACGCCGCCGGGGAGTCCGCGGACGTCCGGATCACCGGCGTCGATCTCGTCGGCCACTTCCTCCCCGGCGTGCCGCCGCCGAACGTCCGGCTCGTCGTGGCCTCGGTGACCGTGTGGGAGCCGGCGGCGCCCGCCGACCTCATCACGTGCGTGCACGGCCTGCACTACGTGGGCGACAAGCTCGGGCTGCTGGCGCGGGCCGCGTCGTGGCTGACCGGGGACGGCCTGCTGGTCGCCGACTTCGACCCGCGGTCGGTGCGGCTCGCCGGCGGCTCCCCCGCCGGACGGCCGGCGGCGGCCGCGCTCCGCCGCGCGGGCTTCGCCCTCGACACCCGGCGCCACCGGATCACGCTGCGCGGCCGCCGCGAGATCACCTTGCCGTACCGGTACCTGGGCGCCGACGACCGCGCCGGGCCGAACTACACCGGCCAGCCCGCCGTCGACTCGTACTACGCCCCCGAACCGGTCGAAGGCGAGCGCTGACCCGAACCGTCCGGGACGTACCGAGCGGCCGCCCCCTCCAGGACGACCGGACGTGCGAGCCACTCTCGGAACGACCGAAGGCGGAGCGGTCCGAGGCCGCGCGGGCGGCGGCCCCGCCGGACCGTCGGGCGGCCCAGCGGACGCGCGGACCGGGGACGTTCATGGTGGTCCGGCCGACGCGAGCGGCCGAGCCACCCGCCCTGTCGATAGCGGGGTGCACGCGCGGCCCGCCCGGGCCGCTTGTGGCAGGCCGGGCAAGCCGAATCCGAGGTCGCACCGACCGAGAACCTCCGCGACGGTCCTCCGCCGATAGCGGGGTGCACGCGCGGCCCGCCCGGGCCGCTTGTGGCGGGCCGGGCGGGCGGGGGCGGCGGACGTGGAGCGGTCGGATGCGCGGTGCGGTCAGGTCGTCGCGGTGTGCGCCGGACCTCCGGCGTGCACGGCCTTGCGGCGCTGGAAGGGCAGGTAGCGGTCGGCCCGGCGCGGACGGGCGGGCATGCCGGTGGACTCGACGGCGAGGATGCGATCGAAGCGGAAGGCGCGGACGCCGCGCCGCATCCGGCACCAGCCGACGAGGTACCAGTGGTCGCGGTGGACGAGCGTGGTGACCGGCTCGACCTCGCGGATCGTGACGTTGGCGCCGGAGTCGCCGTAGCAGAGGCGGACGACCCGGTGCTCGCTGATGGCGGCGGCGACCACGCGGGCGCGGTCGGCCGTGGAGGCGTCCAGGGACGCGGTGAGGGTGGTCAGCGTGGCGCCGGCCACGTCGTCGTGGGGGACGGTGTCCAGGAGGGTGCGCAGGGCCCGGCGCGCGGTCGCGGCCTGCGGGCCGGCGCCCAGGTGCGCGAGGGAGAGCGCGAGGGCGGCGATCTCCGCGGCGGAGAGCGCGGTCAGGGTGGGGGCGGTCCTGCGGTGCGTCGCAACGTTCGCCATGGTTCGATAATACGTTCGAACACTGACATTTTGGAGGCCTCGGGCGCCCCGCGAGCTTGATCCTTCGCGATCCTTGAGCCGCGGGGCGAGGATGGGGAAAACTGGCTTCAAAATTGCACGATCCGGGGGATGGCAGGGCGAACATGGGCGAGCCGTGGACTCGCGTTGGGTGAGCCGACGCGCCTGCCGATGAGCCGCGACGAGGTCGACCGGACGCTGGCGCATCTGCGGGACGAGAGGGAGCGCATCGGCTCGTCCCTCCTCGAACTGGAGGCGAACCAGGGGTACCAGCTGCTGGAGGGCGCGACGCCGCACGGGGAGACGCGACGCGTCCAGTCCGACGTGCGCTCCCGCGTGGAGTCGCTGTGGACGCTGTTCGACCTGTACCGCCGCGCCGTCGCCGAGGCGGAGGAGGTCCGTGCCCGGCCCGGCAGGCTCGGGCACTGGCGGCTGGCGGAGCTCACCCGGCTGCTGTCGGGCCCGTCGATCGAGCTGCCCGCCGCCGAGGTGCCGCTCGAACGCCGGGCGCTGCTGCACGTCCCGTCCGGTGAACGGCTGACGCTGCGCGCGGCCGTCGCGCGCATGACCGCCCTGTACGAGGAGACCGTGCGGGCCGTGGGCGGGCTGGAGCGGGTCTGGTCGGCGCTGCTGTCGCGGCTCGCGGAGATCGAGGCGGCGCGGCGCGCGGCGACCGAGGCGCTGGCGGCGCTCGGCGGGACGGACCCGGAGCTGGACCGGCTCGGCGCGGGCCTCGACGCGGTCGCCGCGGAGGTCCGCGGCGACCCGCTCGCGCTCGCGCCCGGCGGCCGCCCCGACACCTCCCGCCTGGACGAGCTGCGCGGCGGGTTCGCGGACGCGCGGCGTCGGCTGGAGGCGGCGGCGCTGCTCCGCGACGGGTACGCCGAGCGGGTCCGGGGCGTCGCGCGGACACTCGACCGGGTGCGGGAGGCGGAGGCGGAGGCGCGCCGGGTCCGGGACTCGGTCACGGCGCGGATCGCCGGGCCGGTGCCGCCCGCGCGGCCGGAGGCGTCGCCCGCGCTCGCCGACCGGCTGGCCGCTCTCGACCGCGACGCCCGGAGCGGCGGCGACTGGACGGAGCGGGCCCGGCGGATCGACGACCTGGAGCACGCGGCGGACGAGGCCCTGCGGGCCGCGCGGGACGCGGTCGAGGTCGTCCGGGGCCTGCTGGAGCGGCGCGACGAGTTGCGCGGCCGGCTGGACGCCTACCGCGTGAAGGCCGCCCGGCTGGGCCTCTCCGAGGACGAAGCCACGACCGGACTGTACGAGAAGGCGCGCGCGCTGCTGTGGACGTCCCCCTGCGATCTCCGTGAGGCCACCGTGGCCCTGTCGGAGTACCAGCGGGCCGTCGCCGCGCGGGAGAAGGGAGCGGACGGATGAGCCGGTGCACGCAGCCGGGATGCGCGGGAACCGTCGAGGGCGGGTTCTGCGTCATATGCGGCATGGCCGCACCCTCCAGCCCATCGGGACCCTCCGCCCCCGACGCCTGTGCCCAGGCCGGCTGCGGCGGGACGATCGACGGCGGCTTCTGCGCCACGTGCGGGTCGCCGCCGGGCCCGAGCGGCGCCGGGACGCCGGGCACGCCGAACGCCGCGGGCGGTGCGAGCGCTCCGGGCGGCGCGGGCGGCGCGGGCGCTCCGGGCGGCGCGTGCGACAAGCCCGGCTGCGGCGGGACGATCGACGACGGTTTCTGCGACGTCTGCGGCGAGGCCCCGTCGCCCCCGTCCGCGACCGCGGCGACCGGGCCGTCCGGGGCTCGGTCGCTGAGCCTGGGCGGCAGCCGGTCGGGCAGCGTGGGCACCGGACGGACCGGCAGCGCGCGCACCGGCGCGTCCCGGCCGTCGACCGGCGTCGGCGGGCTGGGCGCGGGCCTGATCAACGTGCCGCGCATCGAGCCCCTGAACCCGTCCGCCGCGGTGCTGCGCGACCCGAAGGTCGCCGAGACCAAGCGGTACTGCGGCCACTGCGACGAGCCGGTGGGCCGCAGCCGGGGCGGGCAGCCCGGGCGGACCGAGGGGTTCTGCCCGAAGTGCGGCACCGGGTTCGCGTTCACCCCGAAGCTGGCGCCCGGCGACCTCGTCGGCGGGCAGTACGCCGTGCTCGGCTGCCTCGCGCACGGCGGTCTCGGCTGGATCTACCTCGCCAGGGACAAGAACGTCAGCGACCGGTGGGTGGTGCTGAAGGGCCTGCTGAACAGCGGGGACGCCGACGCCCAGGCCGCGGCGGCGGCCGAGCGGGCGTTCCTCGCGGAGGTCGAGCACCCCAACATCGTCAAGATCTACAACTTCGTGCAGCACGACGGCGACGGCTACATCGTCATGGAGTACGTCGGCGGCCGGTCGCTCAAGGAGATCCTGCTGCAGCGGCGCGACGAGGGCGCGGACGCGCTGCCCGTCGCGCAGGCCATCGCGTACGGGCTCGAGGTGCTGCGGGCGTTCGGCTACCTGCACGCCCGCGGCCTCGTGTACTGCGACTTCAAGCCCGACAACGTCATCCAGTTCGAGGAGCAGCTGAGGCTGATCGACCTCGGCGGGGTGCGGCGGCTGGACGATCCGGACGGCGCCATCTACGGCACCCCCGGCTACCAGGCGCCCGAGATCGCCGACGTGGGCCCGTCGGTGAGTTCCGACCTCTACACCGTCGGCCGCACCCTGGCCGTGCTGAGCTTCCCCTTCAAGGGCTACACCTCCCGGTTCCGGGAGAGTCTCCCGCCCCGGTCGGACGTGCCGGTCCTGGCGCGGCACGAGTCGTTCGACCGCTTCCTCCGCCGCGCGACGCACCAGGACCCGGACGAACGCTTCCAGGACGCGGCGGAGATGGCCGACCAGCTCACCGGCGTCCTGCGGGAGGTGCTGGCCACCGAGGACGGCCGGCCGCGCCCCGCGCCGTCGGCGCTGTTCGGCCCCGAGCGGTTCGCGGCACGGGCCGCGGGCGACGACGCGAACGCCTCGGCGCTGCCGCCCGTCCCGCCCGCTACGGCCGCCGCGGCGCTGCCCGTCCCGCTGGTGGACGCCGGGGACCCCGCCGCGGGGTTCCTCGCGGGCCTCACCTCGCTGGAGCCCCGGCAGCTCGAAGCGACCGTGGCCGGTGCGCCGCAGCGGACGCCGGAGGTGCGGCTGACCCTCGCCCGGGTCAAGATCGAGCTGGGCGAGTACGAGGAGGCCGGGCGGCTGCTGGACGAGTCCGACGCCGACCAGCCGGGCGACTGGCGGGTCGAGTGGTTCCGGACCGTCGCGCTGCTCGCCCGCGGCCGGGCCACCGAGGCCGAGCCGCGCTTCGACCGGCTGTACGACCTGCTGCCGGGCGAGGCCGCGCCGAAGCTGGCGCTCGCCCGCTGCCGCGAGGAGAGCGCTCCGGGCGAGGCCGCGCGCCTGTACGAGCTGGTGTGGCGCACCGACGACGCGTACATCAACGCGGCGTTCGGGCTCGCCCGGGTGCGGTTCGCGAGCGGCGACCGCGCCGGTGCGATCAGCGCGCTGGACTCGGTGCCCGAGTCGTCGATCCGGCGCACTTCCGCGCAGGTCGCGGCGGTCACGACCGCGGTGCGCTCGCGGCCCGCGGCCGAGCTGACGGCGGCGGACCTGCTCGCCGCCGGGCAACGGCTCGGCCGGCTCGGCCCGGACGCCCTGGACGTCCGGCGGCGCGACCGGCTCACCGCCGAGATCCTGGAGGCGGCGCTCGACTGGCTGCTCATCGGGCCGGGCCGGGCCGACGAGGCGCGCGGCGCGGCGCTGCTCGGCGCGACGCTGAGCGAGGCGCCGCTGCGCCGCCATCTGGAGGGCGCCTACCGGCGGCTGGCGAAGGTCGCACCGGACCGGGACGAGTCCCGGCGGCTCGTCGACGCCGCCAACGCCGTCCGTCCGAGGACCTTTCTGTGAGCCGCCTCCCCGGCCCGACCGTCCCACATCCCCCGCTGCAGATACGGACCACGCCGTGACCCACGACGAGACAGGCGCGCGAACAGGCGCCAAGGCAGGCACCAAGGCCGCGGAGCTGTCCTGCCCTGCCTGCGGCGAGATGGTGTACGCGGGCGAGACGTTCTGCGAGGGGTGCGGTCACCGCCTCGGCGACGCCCCGGAGCCGTCCGCCCCCGCCCCCGGCGCGGGCGCGGCGGTTCGCGAGGGCCGTACCTTCCGGACGACCACGGCGTCGCTCGCCCGCCGCCGGGCGGCGACCGCGCCGCCCTGCACCGGATGCGGCGGCTCGGCGATCGACGCCGAGGGCTACTGCGAGAGCTGCGGGCTCCGGCAGCCCGCCGACCGCGACCACGTGGAGGCGACGCTTCCCGAGGGCGCGGGCCCGCTCCTGGTGGCCGGGGTGAGCGACCGCGGCCTGCGCTACAGCCGCAACGAGGACGCGCTCGCCCTCGCCGTCCACGCCGCCGGGGTCGCGGCCGTGGTGTCGGACGGTGTGGGCTCCTCGCAGCGCCCCGAGGAGGCGTCCCGCGCCGCGGCCGACACCGGCGCCGCCGCGCTGGCGTCCCGGCTGGACGCGGGCGAGGACCCGGCGGAGGCCACCCGCGCGGCGGCGCGGGCGGCGGCGCTGGCCGTCGCCGCCCTGGCCTCGTCGGAGGACGACGCGCCGTCGTGCACCTACGTGTCCGCGGTGACGCGGGACGGGACGATCACCGTCGGGTGGGTCGGCGACAGCCGCGCCTACTGGCTGGCCGCCGACGACACCGGTGACGCCGACGCCGGCGGCGACGGCGGCGGCGGCGTGGAGAGCGGTTCCGGCGCGGGCGGATCCGGCGAGGCCGGACCGGTCGGGCTCGCGGCGTCGCGGCGGCTCACCGAGGACGACTCCTGGGCCGCGTTCATGGTCGCGGAGGGCGCGCTGACCGAGGCCGAGGCCGAGGCACATCCGAACGCGCACGTCATCACGGCCTGGCTCGGCGCGGACGCGGGGGACGTCGCCCCGCACGTCGCGACGTTCCGCCCGTCCGGCCCGGGCACGCTGCTGGTCTGCAGCGACGGGCTGTGGAACTACTTCCCCGCCGCCCGGGACCTGCGGGCGCTGCTGCCCGCCGACCCCGCCCCCGACCCCGCCGCCGATCCGCTGGGCACCGCGCGGACGCTGGTGCGGCACGCCCTCGACTCGGGCGGCCGCGACAACATCACCGTCGCCGTGGTCCCCCTCCCCTCCCCCGTCCGTCCCCCGAGCACGGAGCAGCATCGATGAGCGAGCAGCCGCAGTTCACCGTCAAGGTCGACCAGAACCAGTACCTGCCCGAGGGCGGCCGCGAGGTGCACGCCATCGTCTCGGTCGAGGCGAGCGGCGCGGACGCCGCCGGCGGCGCGGCACCCGCCGCCGGGCCCGCCACCCGCGCGTCCGAGGTCATCATCATCGACACGTCCGGCTCGATGTCCTATCCCGAGACCAAGCTGCGGGCCGCCGTCGAGGCGGCGCAGGTCGCGGTGGACACGCTGCGGGACGGTGTCGAGTTCGCGGTCGTGTCCGGCTCGAACGTCGCGTCGATGGTGTTCCCGGCGCGGCAGGAACTCGTTCCGGCCAACGACGAGAACCGCCGGCTGGCCAAGGAGGCGCTCGGCCGGCTGCGCGCGTCCGGCGGCACCGCGATCGGGTCGTGGCTGCGGCAGGCCGACGTGCTGTTCGGCGACCGGGAGGGCATCCGGCACGCGATCCTGCTGACCGACGGCAAGAACCAGCACGAGACGCCCGAGCAGCTCGACGCCGTCCTGTTCCGCTGCGAGGGCCGGTTCATCTGCGACTGCCGCGGCGTCGGCACCGACTGGGAGGTCGCGGAGCTGCGCAAGGTCGCGTCGGCGCTGCTGGGCGGCGTCGACATCGTCCGCGACCCGGCCGGGCTCGTCGCCGACTTCCAGGCGATGACGGAGGCGGCGATGGGCAAGTCGGTCGCGGACGTGGCGCTGCGCCTGCAGACTCCGCAGACGGCGAAGTTGAAGTTCGTCAAGCAGGTCCTGCCGACCGTGGAGGACCTGACCGGGCGCCGCGTCGAGGTGCCGCCGCAGGCCGGCGACTACCCGCTGGGCGCGTGGGGCGAAGAGAGCCGCGACTACCACGTGTGCGTGGAGCTGCCGCCCGGCGAGGTCGGCAAGGTGCTGCGCGCGGTGTGGGTCAAGCTCGTCGTGCCCGGGGCACCGGGCGAGGAGGCGCGGGTCCTCGCGACCGGCAACGTCCTCGCCGAGTGGACCGACGACGAGGCCCGCTCCACCCGGATCAACGACCGGGTCGCGCACTACACCGGCCAGGCCGAGCTGGCCGCCGAGATCCAGCAGGGGCTCGAGGCCCGCGACCGCGGCGACGAGGACACCGCGACGGCGCGGCTCGGCCGGGCGGTCGTCCTCGCCGACGAGGCCGGCAACGAGGAGATCACCTCGCTGCTGCGCAAGGTCGTGGACGTCATCGACCCCGCCACCGGCACCGTCAGGCTGAAGAAAGACGTCGACAAGGGCGACGAGATGGAGCTCAACACCCGCTCCACCAAGACCGTCCGGACCCGGAAGGACGAGACCGTCAACAACCGCGGGCAGAAGGGCTGAGCATGGCGATCTGCCCGAGCGGCCACACCTCGCGGTCGGCGGACTTCTGCGACCTGTGCGGTTCGGCCATCGGCGCCGCACCGTCCGGGGTGCCGGGCGCGGGCGCGTCCGGCACCCCGGACGGGCCGGGCGCGCCGGGCACGCCGGGCCCGTCCGCGGCGGCGGGGCCGAACGGCGGCACGCCCTGCCCCGACTGCGGCCTGCCGGGCACCGACCGGTTCTGCGAGGGCTGCGGCTACGACTTCGTCGCGGGAGGCGGGCGCCCCACCGGCGAGCTGGAGCGTCCACCCGGCGGCCCGGACCCCGCACCGCCCACGCCGTCCACGCCGTCCGCGCCGTCCACGCCGTCCACGCCGTCCGCGCCGTCCACGCCGTCCGCGCCGTCCGCGCCGCTGCCGTCGTCCGGGGTGCCTTCGCAGGCCGAGTGGACGGCCGTCGTCGAGGCCGACCGCGAGTACTTCAACGCCGTCCTCGCCGAGGAGGGGCCCGACTCGGGCTCCCTGGTGTTCCCGCCGTACGCGCCGCGGCGCCGGATCCCGCTGTCGGCCGAGCAGGTCCGCATCGGGCGGCGCAGTTCCACGCAGCCCACGCCGCCCGAGATCGATCTGCGGGAGCCGCCCGAGGACCCGGGCGTCTCCAAGGTCCACGCGGTGCTGCTGGGCAAGTCGGACGGCTCCTGGACGCTCGTCGACCCCGGCTCCACCAACCGCACGTACATGAACGGGTCGATGGACCCGATCCCGCTCAACACGGAGGTTCCGCTGGCCGAGGGAGACCGGATCCACGTGGGCGCCTGGACCACCATCACACTGACCCGAGGTACGACGTCATGACATCCCCTGGACGGACGAACGCGCCACCGGGCCGGGGCGCACCGGACCGGGCGAACGCACCGGACGGCGCGGGCGCGTCGAACCTCCCCGCCCGCGCGGAGCCGCCCGCGCACCCGGCGTCCGCGCGCCGCCTGCTGTCGGCGGCCGTCCCGGCGCCGACCGGCCCGCGACGGCTGCTGCCGCGCACCGCCGCGTCCCGCGTCCGGTGGCTGTCGGCCCTGGCCGTCCTCATCCTGCTGGCGCTGCTCGGGGTCACCGCCGGCACGATCGCGCAGGCCCGCGAGGGGATGCGGGTGATCGGGCACGACGCGGGCCCCCAGGTCGTCGCGACCGGCGACCTGTACTCGCAGCTCACCGACATGGACGCGCAGCTCGCCAACGCCCTGCTCGCGGGCGACTCCGAGCCCGCGGTGCGGGCCGAGGCGCTGGAGCTGTACGACATGAACCGGCTGCGCGCGGGCGAGGCGCTCTTCGAGGCCGCCAGGCTGGCCGACGACCCGACCGAGGAGGACACCGCCCGGGCGCTGCTGGACGCCCTCGCCCGCTACGAGCGGCTCGCCGGGCAGGCGCTGCAGCTGGAGCGGCGGACGCAGCACCAGGCCGGCCCGCCGCCGCAGGAGGTTCTGGACCTCTACCGGGACGCGACCGACCTGATGAAGCTGAACCTGCTGCCGAAGGCCTACAACCTCACGCTGGACAACGGCGCGCTCGTCCGCGGCACGTACGAGGATCAGCGGTCGGCGGTCCGCACCGGACTCGTCTGGGTGATCGCGGTGGGCGTCCTGCTGGTGGCGGCGCTGGTCGCCCTCCAGGTGTTCCTCGCCGTCCGGTTCCGGCGGCTGCTGAACGTTGGGGTGGCGCTGGCGACCGTCGGCACGCTCGCGCTGATCACGGCGAGCGGCCTCATGCTGTGGGGGCAGGCGGAAAGTCTGCGCAAGGCCAAGGAGGACGGGTTCGACTCCATGCTGGCCCTGTCGCGTACCCGCGCCATCAGCAACAACGCCGCCGCCGACCAGACCCGGTACCTGCTCGACCCGGGACGGACCGACACGTACGAGCAGGTCTATCTGAGCAAGTCGCAGACGGTCCTTTACGTGGAGGCAGGCAACCTCGCCGAGTACAACGCGGCCGTGCAGAAGGCCGGATACGTGCCGGGCCGCACCGACTTCCTCGGGTTCCTCGGCACCGAGGGCAACCGGCTGGTCGAGGACCCGGCGACGCAGTCGCGCATCGGCGGCATCTTCGACACCGCGCTCCAGGAGTACCAGCGGTTCCAGCAGCGGGACCACGAGATGCGGCGGCTCGTCGAGAGCGGCGACCGCGCGCAGGCCGTCGCCCGGCGAGGCGAGCTCACCGCCCAGTTCCGGCAGTACGACCAGGCGCTGCAGGAGCTGGAGGAGATCCGCCAGACCGTCTTCGACGAAGCCGTCCAGGACGGTGACGACGGGACGAGCGGCTGGTACGGCGTGCTGCCGATCGCGGGCGCCGCCATCGTCGTGCTCCTGCTCATCGGGGTCTGGCCCCGCCTGTCGGAGTACCGGTGGTCGAAGTGAGAGGACGGACGATGCGGCCCTTCGCGGGCGAGACCGACCGGACGCGCGGGGCACGGCCGGCGCGCGGTGCCGAGCGGGCACGGGAGACCGGCCGGACGCGCGGGCCGCGGCGGACCCGCGGGGCCGGGCGGGCGCGGCGCGCGGGCGCGGCGCTCGCCGGGGCCGCCGCGCTCCTCACCGCCGCCGCCTGCGGCGTCGGCTCGAGCGACGCCGAGTCGGTCGCCGACATGGAGAAGCTGGTCATCGGCGTCAACGGGGACCGGCCCGGCGTCGGCCTGCGGATCGCCGAGTCCGGTGACTACGACGCGTTCGAGGGGTTCGACGTCCGGGTCGCCAAGGAGATCGCCCGCAACCTCGGCGTCAACGCGGCCGACGTGTCGTTCCGCGAGGTGACCTCCGGCAACCGGGAGACACTGCTGGCGAACGGCGACGTCGACCTGGTCGTCGCGGGCTACTCGATCACGCCCGAGCGGAAGCTGAAGGCGGCGTTCGCGGGCCCCTACTACGTCGCTCACCAGGACCTCATGGTGCGCGAGGCCGACGCGGACGCGATCCGGAGCATCCACGACCTGGTGGGCAAGCGGGTGTGCCGGGTGGAGGGGTCGACGTCGTTCCCCCGCATCCACGACGAACAGGGCGTCGCGGCCGTGCCCGTCGACGCGGGCGGCTACGGCGAGTGCCTGCGGCTGCTGACCGAGGGGCGGCTGGACGCGGTGTCCACCGACGACCTCATCCTGGCGGGGCTCGCGCGGCAGGCGGCCGCCGACGGCCACACCATGACGATCGTGAACGCCCCGATCTCGGACGAGCGCTACAGCGTCGGCCTCCGGGCGGACGACGTGGAGGGCTGCGAGGCCGTGAACGAGGCGATCACAAAGATGTACCTGGACGACACGATCCCCATCCATCTGGAGCGGTGGTTCGGAGAGACGGAGCTGGAGCTGTCGAAGGACGTCCCGCAGTTCGAGGGCTGCCAGTGACCTGCGCGGCGCTCCCGGCGGACGCCTCGGGCGGCACCCGGCGCGGGACGAACTTCGCAGGCGTTTCAAGACGGATGAGTCCGTCAGGTCAGTGAGATCAGTCGGTTACGTAAGTTCCGGTCAGCGCGCATGATCGTAAGTTATGGTCGCGATCAATATTCGATCCGGTAATCGCCGTCCCGTTCGAGGAGTGCCATGACGACGGTCGTACTGATCGTGATGTGCGTCGTCGTCGGAGCCCTGGAACTCTACGCGGGCAAGCAGAGCCGGGATCAGGCGCGCGCGTTCACGCGCCGCGTGGACGAACTGAACGAGCAGGTCACCAAGCAGAACAACGTGCTGGTGACGGTCGGCGAGCAGCTCACCGCCGAGCTGGCGCGGGTGAAGCGGGACGTGCTGCCCGCCCTCGACGACCGCGTCCACCGCACCACGGGCCGTGTCGAGGAACTCGCGGACGTCGTGCACCGCGCGGACGAGTTCGTCCGGACCCAGGCGGGGCGGCTGCGCGACCTGGAGCAGCAGCGCATCACGCTCGCCGCGCTGCGCCGCAAGCTGGCCGAGGTCGAGACGTCGGTGCGCGAGGTCGTCGTCGGGGCGGGCGGCGCCGGCGCCTCCGGCGACGTCCGGGAGCAGGTCGACACCGCGCTGGAGCGGCTCGCCGACCTCGAACGGGGCGGCGCGGAGATCCTGGAGCTGCAGCGCACCCTCACCCGCACGCTCGAGGACGTCGAGGACATCGTCGCCGAGCTGCTGCAGTTCACCGAGGGAGCGCTCGACGACGCCGTCACGGCCGCGCTGACCGGCACGCCGCGGTCCCTGCCCGCCGGCTCCACCGGTCCCGGCGGCGGCGCGGGCGGCGCCGGCCGCGCGGGCGCGCTTCCCGGCGGCCTGCCGGGCGGCGTCGGCACCGTCGGCGGCCCGCGCGACGCCGCCGTCACCGCCACGGGCCGGCTCTGGACCCGCGACGACCAGCTCGAGGACATCCTCGGCGACGTCTACGAACGGTGCGTCCGCGCGAACCGGCTGAGCGTCCGGTTCCGGACGGCCGAGGGCGCGGACGGTCTCGAGCCCGGCTCGCCCGAGCGCCGCCGGTACTTCCTCGGCGGCCAGCTCCCCGACGACCTCGCGGGGGCCTTCAGCGCGCTGCTCATCTCCACCGGCGCCGACCTGCCGCCCAGCGGGCTCGCCGGGAACGGCGGAACGCGGCGCGGCCTGGCCCGGGTCGAACCGGGCGTCCCGTCGGGCGTCGAGCCGGCGCGCCCGCCCGAGGACGAGGCGGCGCTGAAGTCGCTGCTGCGCACGCTCGCCGAGTGCTCCGGCGCCGTCGCGCAGATCGGGCCGCTCATGGCCGTCCGCACGCGGGACGAGCTGGTGTGCGCGGTGCTGTCGGCCGGGCAGTCGCTGGAACTGGAGAGCGACGAGGTGTTCTGGGACCCGGCCGCGGCGGCCGTCCGGCTGCGCCGGCTGCCGTCCCACCAGCTGTGGGACCTCACCGCGTGGGCCGCGGCCCCCTAGGCAGCGCGTGCGCCGCGACGCCGTAGGCCCGCACCGTCCGCTCCGCCGGGTCGCCGATCCGCACGTACAGGGGGCAGCGGACGTCCCGCGTCACCGGATCGACCTCCGCGCACAGCCCGACGCCCGCGGCCCGGTCGAGGAACACCACGTTCTCGACGGCGCGGGCACCGCGCACCGCGTACGGCACGGAGTCGGCGTCCCCGGTGTCGAACAGCTCCTCGAAGGTGAGCCGCCGCGCGAACCGCAGCAGGGCGGCCGCGTCCACGACGCGGCTCCCGATCGCCGCGGTCGGACCCGCCACCACGATGCCGAAGCTCGGGTTCTCCCGCCCCCGCACGTAGATCTCCCGGTCCGGCTCCAGACCGCGCCGCCGGTCGGGCACCTGCAGCCCGAACCCCGCGTCGCCGTCCAGGTACGCGGGCGGGCCGAAGCCGTCGCCCGCGCGGCCGGGGACGCGCGCCGCCCCGGCGGGCCGCTCCCAGCCCGGCAGGTACACGCCGAGGCCGCGCAGCAGGAGCCGCCAGATGGGCCGCACCGTGACGTCGGGCGTGAAGTCGACGTCCGGCGGGAAGTCCACGCGGGTGTCCGCCACCGGGTCCGGTACCCCGGGCGCTCCCCGCGGCCCGTGCGCCCCGGTTGCTCCGGGCGGCCCGTGCGCCCCGGTCGCTCCGGGCGCCCCGGTCGCTCCGGGCGTCGCGCCGCCTCCCGTCCCGCCGGTCGCCGTACCGTCTCCCGCACCGCCGCCCGTTCCACCGACCGCACCGCCGCCCATGCCGACCATCATCAGCCGCCCGTCCGCCGCGCACAACCGGGACGCGGGCGTCCGCCGTCCGCACCGCCCGGCCACTGCACCGGCGGCGCCCGGTCGGCTACCTTTGAAGCAACCGGATCATGACGAGGACGCCGCCGTGAATCTGCAGGACATGATGGTCCACCGCGACAACTCGACGCGGACCGTCGACCGCTATCTGATGGGCCACGAGGGACGCGTCATCGCGGTGCGCCGCCATCCCGCGGTGCTGCTGCCGCCCGTCATCGCGTTCGTGGCCGGTCTCATCGTGTGCGGCGCCGCCGCCACCGTCACCGGCGTGTTCTGGATCTGGTGGCTGTGGCTGATCCCCGTCGGCTACCTGCTGTGGAAGGTCATCGCCTGGTCGCTGGAGTTCTTCCTCGTCACCGAGCACCGGGTCATGGTGATCAACGGGGTGCTCAACCGGACGGTCGCGATGATGCCGCTGGCGAAGGTCACCGACATCAACCTGGAGCGCTCGATCACCGGCCAGATGCTCGGCTACGGCGAGTTCGTGATGGAGTCGGCGGGACAGAAGCAGGCACTGCGCAACGTGGGCTTCATGCCGTATCCGGAACAGCTCTACCTCGAGGTGTCGTCGGTCATCTTCGGCACCATCGACGAGTCCCCGGACTGACGCCGGCCCCGGCTGAGAGCCCGGGAGCCCCCCGGCCGAGGGCCCGGCTACCCGGCCCGGTTGCGGGCCCGATTGCCTGGCCCGGTTACCGGCCCGGCTGCCGGCCCGGCTGCGGACCCGGCTGTCGGCGCCGTCGGCGGGCCGATTGCCGGCCCGATTGTCGGCCCAGCTGCCGGCCCGATTGCCGGCCCGGCTACCCGGCCCGGCTGCCGGCCCGGCTGCCCGGCCCGGTTACCGGCTTGGCTGCCCGGCCCGGCTGCCCGGCCCGGTTAACGGCCCGGCTGCCCGGCCCGGCTACCCGGCCCGATTGCCGGCCCGGCTACCCGGCCCGGCTGCCGGGCCCGGCTGCCCGGCCCGGTTAACGGCCCGGCTGCCTGGCCCGGCTGCCTGGCCCGGCTGCCTGGCCCGGTTGCGGGCTCGGCGGTGGCACGGACCTCGTGTGGCACGCCCGCGGGTGTCCGGCCGTTCCGCGGCCCGCCGGCGGGTTCGCGCCGTCCGGCGCCCTCGCCGACGTCCGGCGGCGGCCCGTCAGCTTCCGAAACCGGCGCCGATGCGGTCGAGCGCGCGCAACCACGGTCCGCGCCGTCCGCCCTCCCGGTCGGCCCGCGCCATCGCCCGCCGCGTCAGCTCGATCGCCCCGAACCGCAGTGGCTCGGGCGGGAACGGGACCGGCTTGTCCCGCACCATCGCCAGCCGCGTCCGCTCGGTCTCCTCACCGGGACCGACCCCGAGGTGCAGGAGGTCGAGCATGACGTCCGCGCCGAACCGGGTCGCGCCCACGCCCAGGCCCGTGTAGCCCGCCGCGTACGCGAGCCTGGAGTCGTGGGCGGTGCCGAAGAACGCGCAGAAGCGCGTGCAGGTGTCGACCACGCCGCCCCACGCGTGCGCGAACCGGACGCCGTCCAGCTGAGGGAACGTGGTGAAGAAGTTCCGTGCGAGGGACGCGAACGCGGCGGGGCGGCGTTCGAGTGCGGCGCCGATCCGGCCGCCGAAGTGGTACACCGCGTCGTAGCCGCCCCACACGACGCGGCCGTCCGGCGTCAGCCGGTAGTAGTGGTACCGGTTGCCGCTGTCGCCCACCCCCTGGCGGCGCCGCCACCCGACGGCGTCGCGCTGCGCCCGCGACAGCGGCTCGGTCACGAGCGCGTACTCGTACACCGGCACGACGAACCCGCGCATCCGCCGCAGCAGCGGCGGGAACGCGCCCGTCGCCAGCGCGACCCGGTGCGCCCCGATCGCCCCGTGCGCGCCGTCCAGCCGCAGCCGCCCGCCGTCCGGGCGCAGCCCCGTCACGCGGGTGTCCTCGAAGATCCGCACGCCCAGCGAGCGGCACGCGTCCGCCAGCCCCCACGCCAGCTTCGCCGGGTGCAGCAGCGCCACGGCGTGCCGGTCCCACAGCCCGGCGAGGTACGTCGGGGAGTTCACCTCCGCGCGGACGCCCTCGCGGCCCAGCAGGATCGGCTCCCAGCCGAGCTCGAAGGCGTGCTCCGCCTCCTCCTCCAGCAGCGGGACCTGCCACTCCTGCGTCGCGACCGTCAGTTCGCCGGTCGGGTCCCAGTCGGCGTCGATGCCGTACCGGGTGAGCGTGGCCGCGATGGCCCGCAGGTTCTCCCAGCCGAGCCGCTCGAGGACGTCCATGTCGTCCGGCCACCGCCCCACCCCGTTGAGGAGACCGTGCGTGAGGCTCGCCGAGCAGAACCCGCCGTTGCGTCCGGACGCGGCCGAACCGATCCGGCCCGCCTCCAGCACCACCACGTCCAGGGACGGGTCGCGCTCCTTGGCCCGCAGGGCGGTCCAGAGCCCGCCGTAGCCGCCGCCGACGACCGCCAGATCGCACGCCCGGCGGCCGGTCAGCGCCGGCCCCGGATCGGGCCGCACGGAACCGGCCGTCCAGTACGGGGTGGGCTCCGCGTCCGCCAGTGATCGCGCCACGTGCATGTCGGTGTCGGTGTCAGCGTCCACGTCGGTGTCCGTCCGTCTCCTCATGCGTCCCCTTGCCCGTCCCATCGGCTTGCGGCTCGGCCCGCCCGGATCCGGTGCCTGTTCCGGCGGCGTCCCGTCCGCGAAAGGTGCGCCGGGCGGAACCGACCGCGATCAGCACCCCGACGGCGAAGATCAGCGTCCCCATCACGTTGACCTGCGGCGGCGTCCCCGTGCGCGTCGACCCGTACACCCACAGCGGGAACGTCACGGTCGCGCCGCCGGTGAAGCTCGTGACCACGAAGTCGTCGACGGACAGGACGAACGCCAGGAGCGCGCCCGCCACCACTCCCGGCCGGATCATCGGCAGCGTGACCAGCCGGAACCGCATCCACGGTCCGGCACCCAGGTCGCGCGCGGCCTCCCCCACCGCCGGATCGAGCCCGACCGCGCGGGCGCGGACCGTCACGGTCACGAACGCGATCGAGAACATCACGTGCGCGACCAGGATCGTCGGCGCGCCGCGGGGCACCCCGAACGTGACGAACATCGACAGCAGGGACGCGCCCATCACGAGCTCCGGGCAGGCGATCGCCATGAACAGCAGCAGGTCGGCCGCCCGCCGTCCCCGGAACCGGTACCGGGCGAGCGCGAGACCCGCGAACGTTCCGAGCACCGTCGTGACGGCGGTGCTCGCGAACGCGATCGCCAGCGAGTTCACCAGTGCCCGGGTCAGGTCGCTCCGGTCGAACAGGCGCGCGTACCACTCGAGCGTGAATCCCTCCCAGCGGAAGTTCTGCTTGCCCTGGACGTCGTTGAACCCGAAAAGGATCATCACCGTGATCGGCAGCAGGAGCCAGCCGATCAGCAGCAGCGTGTAGACGTGCAGCGCTCCCGTGCCGGTTCCGTTGCGGGGGCGAGTCACCGCGCGGCCTCCAGGACGCCGCGCGTCCCGAGCGTCCGCGCGTAGACGAAGATCGCGACGAGCAGGATCGCCGTCAGCGTGAACGACAGCGCCGACGCCACCGGGTAGGCGCCGCTCTCGAAGTACTCGGCGCGGATCACGTTGCCGATCATGGTGTCTCCCGGTCCGCCCAGCACCTCGGCGTTCACGAAGTCCGCCGACGCGGGGACGAACGTCATGATCACTCCCGCGAAGACACCGGGCAGCGACAGCGGGAGCACCACCCGTCCGAACGCCTGCGCACGGCCCGCGTACAGGTCGCGCGCGGCCTCGACCGTCCGGGGATCGATCCGCTGCAGCGCCACGTAGATCGGCAGGATCATGAACGGCAGGAAATTGTAGGTGAGGCCCGCCACCACCGCGAACCCGGTGTCGAGAACATGGAAGCCCGCCGGGAGCGGCCCGTGGTCGCGCAGCGGCCCGAGCAGCGGGCCGTTGTCGGACAGCACCTGCCGCCACGCCACGGTCCGCAGGACGAACGACACGAAGTAGGGCAACAGGATCAGGAACAGGTACATCGTCTTGCGGCGGCCCGCGCGGAAGGCGATCCAGTACGCGGCCGGATAGGCGAGCAGGATGCACAGCACCGTCGCCAGAAGGCCGTACCAGAGCGAACGGGCGAACGTCTCACCGTAAGTGCTCAGGCCGTCGGCGTAGTTCTGCCAGTGCAGCGTCTGCCGGAATCCGTCGACGAGATTCCCCGTCTGCAAGGAGAGGGAGACCATGAAGGACAGCGGGATCACGAGGAAGGCCAGCAGCCACAGACCCGCCGGCAGGACCATCAGGTAGGGCGCCGACCTGCCCGGCCTGCTGAACGGTTTGAGCCTGCTTGGCCGACCGAACGGTCCGAGCCTGCCGGACCTGCCGGACCTGCCCGGCCCTGCGGACCCGCTTGATGCGCCCGACCCGTCCGACCTGCCGGACCCGTCCGGCTCGCCCGACCCGTTCGACCCTCCGGACCCGTCCGGCTCGCCGGAGTTGTGGTGGGGCATCACGCGCCCCTGACTATCGCCTGAAATATCTTCTGGTACTCCGTGGCCTCCTCCTGCGAGAAACGCCGGTAATGGCGCAGGCGCGCCATGTCACCCTCGGAAGGGAACACCAGCGGGCTCTCGCTCAACCGGGCCAGGTCCTCCTTCTCCTCGCCGGTCGCCTGTGCGGCGTGCCGCGCGATGATGTCCCGGACCGCCGGCACGGGGGTGATGTAGTTGACGAACTCGGTCAGCGGGGCGTTGTGCTCGGGGACGTACAGCCAGTCCATGAGGGCGAGGGCATCGACCGGGTTCTCGGCGGTCACGGGGACGCACAGATTGTCCGTCCAGATCGTCCCGCCCTCCTCGGGGACGACGAACCGCACGTCCGGGCTCGTGAGGCTGTAGACGTCGCCGGACCACGCCATCGTCAACCAGACGTCGCCCTTGCTGACCGCGTCCACATAGTTCTGCTCGTAGTACTTACGGACGATTCCCGAGTCCCGTTGCTCCCGCAGTTTCCCGGCCGCCCGCTCCCAGTCCGCCCGCGTCGACTTCTCCGGATCGATCCCCAGCAGGAACATCCCGAAGTTGCCCAGCTCCTGGGAATCGCTCATCATTCCGACCCTGCCCTTGTAGCGCGGGTCGAACAGCTGGGAAATGCTCGTGATCTCCTCATCGACGTACTTGGTGTTGTAAGCGATCCCCGTGATCCCCGCCTGGTACGGCACGGTGAACTCGTTGCCCGGATCGTAGGACGGATCCTTGTAGCCGGGGCCCGCGTGAGCCGCGAAATTCTTGAGCCGGCCGTGGTCGAGCGGGGCCAGGTAGCCGAGACGGCGGCAGCGTTCCAGATGGATCCCGTTCGTCATCACCATGAGGTCGAACCCGATCGACTGCCCCGCCGCCAGCGGCGCCTGGATCTTGCCGAACCAGGGGCCCATCTCCTGGATCACTTCCCGATAGGTGACCCCGATACCGGAATCCGCCTCGAACGCCTTGATCGTGGCCCGGTCGTCCTGCATGTACCCGGGCCAGTTCGCCCAGCGCAGCCGCCCGTTCCGCGACTTCCCGGTCCAGAACTCGCCCTCATCGACCGACTTCCCACGGCCCTCGACCCCGCACGCGGCCAGCAGCAGCCCCGCTCCCGACAGCCGCAGGACGTCCCGTCGCCTCACCGTGCACCTCCGATCGCGGTGTCTCCCGCACGTTCCCGGTCGGTTGTCGCCTGGTCTCCCGCACTTCGCCGGTCGCCGGTCACGTGGTCTCCCGCACTTCGCCGGTCGCCGATCACGTAGGAGTGCCGAGGGTCCCACGACAGCCACACCTCGTCGCCCCGATCGGCCACGACGTCCGCCGATGCCGCGTTCTGCGCGAACACCGACACGTTCGCCCCCGCCGACGTACGAACCTCGTAGCTCGTCGAAGCCCCCTGGTACACGACGTCCGTGACCGTTCCGCGGAGCCTGCACGATCGCGGTGACGGCTCGTCCGTCGTCAGCCGCACCTTCTCCGGACGCACCGTCACCTCGATCCGCGTGCCCGCGACCGTCCCTCGCACTTCGATCCGCCCGTCCTTCCCGTGCCCGATCACCGCGCCGTCCCCGGACGTCTCGACGACCTCGCCGTCCAGCACGTTCGACGTCCCGATGAACCCGGCCGCGAATCGCGTCGCGGGCCGCTCGTACACGTCCCGGGGCGTTCCCACCTGCTCGATGCGCCCCTCGTTCATGACCGCGATCCGGTCCGACATCGTCAGCGCCTCCCCTTGGTCGTGCGTCACGTACACGAACGTCACTCCGACGTCCCGTTGCAGCCGCTTCAACTCCGCCTGCATCGCCTGCCGCAGCCGCAGGTCGAGCGCGCCCAGCGGTTCGTCCAGCAGCAGCGCCCGCGGCCGGTTCACCAGCGCCCGCGCCAGCGCGACCCGCTGCTGCTGCCCGCCGGACAGCTCCGTGGGCCGGCGGCGGCCCCCTCCCGCGAGGTCGACCATCTCGAGCATCTCGCCGACCCGCGTCCGGACCTCCGCCCGCCCGGCGCCTCGCCGCCGCAGCCCGAACGCCACGTTGTCGAAGACGCTCATGTGCGGGAACAGCGCGTACGACTGGAACACCATGTTGACGTCGCGCCGCTCCGCCGGGATCCCGTTGACCGTCCGGCCGTCGAGCCGCACCTCACCGGCCGACGGCTCCTCGAACCCGGCGACCATCCGCAACACCGTCGTCTTCCCGCACCCGGACGGCCCCAGCAGCGAGAAGAACTCCCCCTGCGCGACGGCCAGGTCCACGCCCCGCACCGCTTCGGTCCGCCCGTACGCCTTTTCCACCCCGGCGAGTTCGATGGCCGAAATCATGATCAACCTCCTTCGGACGAACAATCCGCCCTGGGCGATTCTCGTCCCTATAGGGGATGTCCGGACAACGCCCCCGGGCGTACGTTGAGGTGCCGAAGAGGAAGGAGGCCGTCCATGCAGCCGTCGGTTCACCACGACCTTCCCGGCTCCCACGACGACCACATCCACCTCCACACGTCCGCGGAACAGCACCATGCCATCCGCAAGGCCGCTGCCCTCATCGGCTGGACGGTCCCCCAGTACGTCCTGTCCGCCGCACTCGACCGCGCCGAACGGGACCTGTACGCGCACGCCGCCCTCCACGACGTCCCGGACGACCCGGCCGCCCCGTCTCCCGACCCGTACCTGGCCATAGCCCAAGCTCTCGGCTGAAGCGTCACCGGCCGCGCTCCCGCGTGGCGGCGATCTGATCGGCTCTCTCGACCGCACGCGGTCTCTTGTGATCACGATGACCGCACTCGCGGCTCGCTTCGTCACGGGAATCGGGCCCGCTCGAATGAGCCCGCCGCACGCTGAGTGACCACCGGCACGCGCCGAGACCTCGGTCGGCGACTCAGGCGGGTGGCAGACCGGGGGCCATGAAGATCAAGGAGCGCCTCCGGGCCCGATCACGGCCCGCCGCGGGACCTTCGCCTCTCATCCGCCTGTGGGGGGTGGGCCCGGCCCCGGCCGGGCCCACCCCCTCACACGTCCACGTCCCCGATCGTCCCTGAACTCGTCGGCCGATCCGAGGAGCAGAGCACCGGCGCCCAGCTTCCTCCGAGCCGCTCCCGCCCGCGGTCCCGAGAATCCGCGCAACGCCCGCGTGGCGCACGATCGGCGACGCGGGCGGTCGATCGGCTCACCCGAACCGGGACGCCAGGCCGCCCTCCAGCAGGTCGAATGCGGCCGCGGCACGGGCGATCGCCGCGCGTGGAACGGCGTCGGCGTTCAGTCCGGCGCGCAGGTCCTGGACGTTCCGATCCCCCAGGATTTGCTGGGTGCCGAAGATCTGCGCCGCGGCCACCCGCGGGCCGGTGTCTTCGCCGGGGGCGATCTCGGCCAGAGCGTCCGCGAGCGCCGCCTCGCTGTGCAGCATGTAGGCGGTCAGGCGCGTGATCAGCGCCTGAGTCGAGTACAGCAGGTGGCGGAACGTGAGCACCCGCGGGTCGTCGTTCAGGCCCGTGACGGGTTCGCGCCGGTCGAGCCCGTCGAGGAAGTGGCGACGCAGCGCGGCGAGCGGCGGCACACCGGGTGCCCGCCCGCGCACGACCGTGGCCGGTTCGTCCTCGTTGTCGGCGAGCCGGTGCAGCACCAGATCCTCTTTGGGCGGGAAGTACGCGAAGGGGGTCGGCTTCGACACCTCCGCGGCGGCCGCGATCTCCGCGAAGGTCACCCCGTCGAAGCCCGACTTCGCGAACAGGGTGATCGCGGCTTCCGAGATCGCCTCGCGGATGCGCTCCTTCTTGCGCTCCCTCAGCTCGGCTCGGTCATAGCCCACCGTAACAATGCACGCTACCGAAACAATATTCTGACCGAGTCAGAATATTAACCGGGTTAAGCTAACGGATGGAGGAAGCCGAGGGACGACCCGGCACGGACATCACGGACACCCCGCTTCCAAGCCTTTCCAAGACCGCGCATACCGCCCGACGCCCGAGTGCCCCGTTTCCAGGCCGACCACCTCCGTCCGGGCCATCACCCGCGCTGGGCGAGCGGAGGCTCCTCGACCGCTGCCCGAGCAGGAACGGCACGTCCCGGTTCACGGCACGTCCCGGTTCACCGCCATCGCGGCATCCCACTCCTCCGCCCCGGCTCGTCCATCGGGGCGGCCAGGCGGGTCGGTAATCCGGTCGCCTGACGGCGACACCCTGTGTGCGGGGAAATCGGTGTGCGGTCTTCCGGCGGACGTCGTGTGGTCTTGGTGCGTTCCGAGCCCGTGGGTCAGAAGGAGCTGCCTGACCAGTGGCTACGAAACAAGGGGTGCTGATTTTCGAATCAGCACCTCGGCGGGCGGCGGTTCACAGCTGACGAGGGTGCGGGCGTGGCAGAGCGTGAGCGGCCCCCGGTCGTGCCGGTCAGTCGAGGGCATCGGCCAGGCGGGCGGCGTGGTCGGCGGCCTCGGCGTCGGAGTCGTACTTGTGGCGTGGCCAGAAGAAACCGCGGAGCCCGTCCTTGCGTTTACGAGGGACGACGTGGACGTGCAGGTGCGGGACACTCTGGCTGATCCGGTTGTTCATGGCCACGAACGATCCCGCGGCGTCGAAGGCCGGCTCCATCGCGGCGGCCAGTCGCTGCGCTTGGGAGAAGAGCGGGCCGAGCAGATCGGGCGGGACGTCCGTCAAGGTCTCGTAGTGGGTGCGCGGGACCAGCAGTGTGTGCCCTTTGAACAGCGGGCGCGCGTCGAGGAACGCCACGGCGTCCGGTACGTCGAGGACGATGTGCGCGGGTCGTTCTCCTTTCACGATCTCGCAGAAGACGCAGGGCTCGGCGGAGTTGGCCATGAGCGGCATTCTGCCCGACGGGCGCCGGCTGACGTCGCTCTTACACGGCGCTCGCTAAAGTGCCCACGGTGCTGTTCGAGAATGTGGCCTTCCGCTACCGCAGGCGGGGCCCGTGGGTTCTCCGAGGCGTCGACCTCGCCCTGGAACCGGGGCGGGTCATCGAGGTCACGGGAAGCAACGGCGCGGGGAAGTCCACCTTCCTGCGGCTGGTCGCCGGCCTGCGGCGACCAGGCAGGGGGACGGTCAGCGGGCGCCCGCGCCGTGTGGGGTACGCGCCCGAACGGTTCCCCGTCGACCAGCCGTTCACGGTTCGGTCCTATCTGACGCACATGGCCTCCATCAGGGGTGTTCGGGCGGACGCGGTCGGCGGATGGGCGGAGCGGCTCGGGTTCGCGCGTCTGCTCGACGTGCGGCTCCCGGAACTGTCCAAGGGCAGCGCGCAGAAGGTCGGGCTCGCCCAGGCTCTGTTGGACGACCCCGGGCTCCTCGTGCTGGACGAGCCGTTCGCCGGACTGGACGCGGCGACGCGCGAGACACTCCCCGGCCTGGTCTCCGACCTCGCCGCGCGCGGCGCCATCGTCGTCATCAGCGACCATCAGCGGTGCATCGAACCTCTGCCCGGCGTCGGGCGGGTGCGTGTGGCCGACGGCACGGTCACCGTGCTGGAGGAGGGCGCGGCAATGCCCGAGCAGGCCGTCTTGGAGGTCGTGGTCGCCGAGGACGAACTCGACACCGTGGAGGCCAAGCTGCGTGCGGACGGGTACCGGGTACGGAGGCCCGCGCGGTGATCACGATCGTCCGGTTCCAGACGGCGGCCTACATCCGGTCGCTGCGCGTCCTGCCTCCATTGATCGCCGTCGTGTTCATCGTGGGCCTGATGCTGTCGCAGGCACCGGGCGGACCGGAGGCGGCGGAACTCGCGGTCGGCACGTTCGGCGACGGCGCGGCGTTCATGTTCCCCATCTGGGCCTGGGCGGCGCGCGGCCTCCTCGACACGGCACCGGACGAGCAGCGGGCACTGACGGCCGCCGCGGCACGGCACCCTCGGGCTCCCGTCTGGGCGGGACTGTTCGCCGCGTACCTGGTGAATCTGGGTCTGGGCATCGTCGCACTGGCTGCTCCTCTCGGTCATGCGGTATCACTGGGCTCACCCGGCCCCGCCGTGCTTGCCGGGTGCGCGCTCAACGCGCTCGTGGCGGCCGCGGGGACGCTGCTCGGCGCGTGGACGAGCAGGGCCGTCCTCCCCTCTCCCGGGGTCTCGCTGCTGACGCTCATCGGCGGAGCGACCGCGCTGATCCTGCTCGGCCTCGGCCCGTTCTCCGGTCTCTCGGTGCCGATGATCGACTGGCTGCGGGCGGCGCACGACGGCTCGGACGTTTTCGTCTCGGACTTCTCCGGGATCGCGCTGCACCTGTCGATCTGGACGGGACTGGTCGGAGCCGCCTACATCGCGACCGACCGTTTCCGCTCCTGAGCTCGCGCACCGGCGCCTCCTCATCCGTCATCGGCGCCCCTGCGAACGGCGGCGCTCCCCGGCCCGGATGACAACACCCCCGGATGATCGATGACCGGGACAGTCAGTCATGCCCAGCCCCGCGACCAAGATCCCGCTTGCCGGGGACACGAAGTAGGCAACGGTGGCGGGACGGCCGAGTGCCGGACGCTGCGCGGTGTGGCCGGCGTGCCGGACGCCTGCGCCGTCCGTCCGGCGCCCGTCGACCGCCCTCCATCGGCCGCCACCAGCCACCCCGATGCACGCGGCCCCGGTCGGCCGGTGCGGTAGTGGCCCGCCGGATGGTCGGCGGCCCTCGTTGAGGCGAACATGAAGCCGTCGACGCCAGTGGCCGGTGCTCGTGGCTGGGGCTTCGAGCGGGGCGGCGCCGGCCAGGCGACGATGCGCTTTGCGTCCGCTGTGGCGTGGACGGGGCAACGCGGTTCACGCGGCTTGCACGGTCAGCCATGCGTCCTCCAGAGGGGCGTCGCGGCGACCGCAGAAGTAGACGCGGCCGGGGTCGCCCCAGTACCAGCCGAGGCGACGGTCGGAGTCGAGTTGGAGCAGGAGGCGCCAGTCCTCGGCCGCGCGTGCCTCCTCGTGCGAGAGCACCGGTGAGCCGAGAGACTCGAGGGGGCGTCCGGTGGACGCGTACAAGCAGTCGGGTTCGATCGGACGCTGGACAAGGGCCGGCCAGCCGCCCAGCTGGTGGGCCGGAACGCCGTCGGGTTCGAGATGCCGCGACCACACGGCGTGCAACTGCCAGTAGACGGCCAGAAGCCCGGGATACCTCATCTCCAGGCGCCGGAGGGTCGGCTCCTGCGGAGAAGGCAGGGACAGGAACGGGACGGCGTGCAGGCGAGTGCTGGGGAAGACCACGGCGCCGGGCGGTGGGGACGCGCGTTCAAGAGCGCCGGTGAAGACGCGCCAGCCGTCGCGCTGGGCCGCCGCGTCGCCCCAGGGCCGCGGCACCTCGCTGGCGTAGTAGAAGGCGGCGGATCCCGTGGCGGGCACCCCGGGTATCGCGCCTGACGCCGGCAGGTCGGCGAAGTCGATGACGCCGAGGAAGTCCAGTGGCCGTCCGCCCCACTCCGGCCACGGCACCCCCGCCGGCAGGCGCGGGGTGCCCCCGAGGTCGACCGGGGTACCCTCACCCTCGGTGAGCCGGAGGGCGGGCCGGGCCAGGGGGAGCACGGCGCCGAGCATCTCGGGGGCGAGGAAGATCTCGAGGAGGTGGCGCAGCCGCCGCCGCTGCGCGGTGAATTCGTCCATGCACGTAGCGTTGCGCGCCGCGGAGGCGTTCGCCACCCCGCCGGAAAACTGTGGATAACTCTCGTCAGCGGCGTTCGAGGGCGTCCGTGAGCTGGGTGAGGAACGTGTCGACCTCGCCCACGTCGTAACCGGGACTCAGACGGGTCATGCGGAAAACGCTGGCGCGCACGTCGGCGGGGGTCACCGGCGGGGCGGTACCGCGCAGGCCCGCGATGACGCGTTCCAGGAAGGCGTCCACGTCCCGCACGTCGTACCCCGTCCGCACGCGCACGCTGGGGAATCGCGCGTTCTGGATCCAGGAGATCAGCCAGTCCGGATGGACGCGCGGACGGCCGGCGCGCTCGCCGATCGGTCCGGCCGCCTGCAGGTCACGGATGCACTCGCAGACCAGTTCGTCCACCGCGCGGGGATCGTAGCCGCGCAGGACGACGTCGAAGCGCCGCGCGCGGACCTCGTCGGCGGTCAGCGGCGCCCCACCGTTCAACGACCTGCGGATCTCCTCGAGCAGGCCGTCCACCTGCTCCCGGTCGTAGCCCCGGAGGACGACGGGCAGCCGCGTGTCCTTCTTGCCCCGCACAGGTGCTCCTCAACTGTTCCCCGCGCCCGGCCGGGGTGCGGGGGAGCACACCGCGGGCGCTCAGTCCTCGGTCGAGGCGGCCAGCTGTCCGCAGGCCCCGTCGATCTCCCTGCCCCGAGTGTCGCGCACCGTGACCGGGACTCCGTGGTGCTCCAGCCGCCGGACGAACTCCCGTTCGTCCTCCGGCCGGGACGCGGTCCACTTGGAGCCCGGCGTCGGGTTCAACGGGATCAGATTGACGTGTGCCAGATGCCCGCGCAAGAGCCTGCCGAGAAGATCCGCCCGCCACGCCTGGTCGTTGACGTCCTTGATGAGTGCGTACTCGATCGACACGCGGCGACCGCTGCGGTCGGCGTACGCCCACGCGGCGTCCAGGACCTCGGCGACCTTCCAGCGGTTGTTGACCGGGACGAGGTCGTCGCGGAGCTCGTCGTCGGGCGCGTGCAGCGACACGGCGAGCCGCACGGACAGGTCCTCGGCGGCCAGCTTCTCGATGGCGGGCACGAGCCCGACCGTCGAGACAGTGACCGAGCGTTGCGAGATGCCCAGCCCGGCGGGCGCGGGATCGGTGATGCGGCGCACCGCGCCCATGACGGACTTGTAGTTCGCCAAGGGCTCGCCCATGCCCATGAAGACGATGTTGGACACACGTCCCGGACCACCTGGGACACGTCCACGGGCCAGTGCGCGCGCGCCCGCGGCGACCTGCTCGACGATCTCGGCCGTGGAAAGGTTCCGGGTGAGCCCCGCCTGCCCGGTGGCGCAGAACGGGCAGTTCATGCCGCACCCGGCCTGCGAGGAGACGCACATGGTGGCCCGGTCGGGATAGCGCATCAGCACGGATTCGAACAGGACGCCGTCGAACGCCTTCCAGACGGTCTTGAGCGTCTTGCCGCCGTCGCAGTCCATCTCACGGACGGGCGTGAGCAGCGACGGCAGCAGCGCGGAGACGAGGCGGTCGCGGGCCGCGGCCGGGAGGTCGGTCATCTCGGCGGGGTCGTCGACCAGGCGGGCGAAGTAGTGCCGTGACAGCTGGTCGGCCCGGAACGGCTTCTCGCCCAGGTCGGCGACCGCCGCGCGGCGCTCCGCGGGGGCGAGGTCGGCGAGGTGCCGCGGCGGCTTGCCGCGCCGGGGCGCGGCGAAGACCAGCTTCGCCGGCGTCTTGCGGGGCGCGGAGCCGTCCGGCTGCCCGGTGGTTCCGGTGGCTGGCTCGGTGGTGGCAGACATGGTGCTTCCAGTGTCGCAAACACCCGCGTGTGCCTCGACCGTCCGTCCGGGCCCGCCGCTCGGGCGATGGGCGACATGACTGCACATGATCTCGTGGACGACTAAGGTCTCGATCATGTCGGTTTTGCGCAGGGGCGCCGCCGCGGCCCGGAACCGGGCCGCGGCCGTCGTCCACGCCGAGACCAGCCCGTACGGAAGCCGCCGGCTCGTCATCGAGACCGACGGCACCGTCACCGCCGCGTACCTGAAGGATCCGGGAGAATCCGTCGTCGGTGCCGTGTGGGTCGCCAACCACCGCGCCGCACCGGAGGGCCTGGACCGGACCCGGCTGGACGCGGGCACGGCGCCCCTCCTGCCGGAGTCGCACGTCCGGCGCCCCGAGGGACGGGACGTCCCGGAGGCCGGCGCCCTGGAGGTCGTCTGGTTCGAGGAGGGCGACGGTGTCGCCGTTCTCGAAGCGGGAGACCCGCTCTTCGTCATCCCTGGATGGTCCGACATGGGGCGGGGAATCCCCGGTTACGCCCGGGACGCCGCCGAGCAGAGCCCGTTCGCGTTCCCCCTCGCAGAGGAGATCGCCGACTTCGGAACCCGCATAGACCGCGCGCGCGTCCACTGGAAGACCTCGCGTGCCAAGAACTCTTGGGCGGATTACCAGCAGTCCGTCCTCGGGCATCTGCTGCAACGGGTCGGCCCAGGTGGACGTTACCTGCACGATGTGGGACGGCGTTCGGCCAACGGCAAGCCCGGCACCATGCCGACCGTCGGGCTCACGGAACGCCCGCCACGTGACGGCCGGGAGTTCACCGTGTTGAGCACGGTCGGGATGAGCCTGCAGCGCATGCCGACGATCGAACTGTACGAGCAGGACGTCTCCCCCTACGCCCGCATAGAGCTCGCCTTGGCAAGCACACTGCCCGCCCGCCGGACCGGCGACGTCTTCCCCTGGCTCGCGCCGCGTCCCTGGCGTTCGGTGACGTGGTTCGCACCCGGTGACGTCGTCAAGTGGCCTCACGACGACCGCCCGTTCCCCATGGGCGGTGAAGGGAGGGAGTGGGCGGGCGTCCTCCTCTTGGAGGACCCGACCCGGCTCACCGGGCCGGCTCCCCCCGCGTTGACCGGCCTGACCGTACAAGGCGACCCCGTACGATGGCTATGGCTCGTCCCCGTCACCGCCGAGGAGCACCGCTTCGCCAAGACGGAGGGGTCGGATGCTCTCGTACGGCGACTCGCCCGCGAGGGACGCACATGGGTGCTGTCTTAAGCCCTTGGGGACGTCTTAAGCCGGGCCCGCGTGCCCGTCACGTGACCACCGCGCCGGTCACGTGGTGGGGACGAACAGTTCCAGGAGCAGCCACACCACGGGGGCGGTCGCCACGAGGGAGTCGAGGCGGTCCATCACACCGCCGTGGCCGGGCAGCAGGGTCCCCATGTCCTTGATCCCCAGGTCCCGCTTGACCATCGACTCGATGAGATCGCCGACGGTCGCGGTGAACACGACCGCGAGGCCGATCACGACGCCGTGCCAGATCCGCCCGCCGTCCAGCAGCCACCACACCAGCCAGCCGCCGACGGCCATGCACGTCAGGGCCGAACCGGTGAAGCCCTCCCAGGTCTTCTTGGGGCTGATCGTCGGCGCCATCTTGTGCCTGCCCAGGAACGACCCGGCGAAGTAGCCGCCGATGTCGCTGGCGACGGTCGTCGCCACGAAGATCACGATGCGGTGGTCGCCGTCGCCGGGCGCCATGAGCAGCGCGACGATCCCGCCCATGAGGACGAGCCATCCGCTGGTGAGCGCCCCCGCGGAGACGTCCCGCACGTAGCCGTCCGACCCCTCCGTCATCCGCGTGACGAGCAGGGCCAGGATCGTCAGGGACACCGCGGCGACCACCGCGGTGGAGCCCCAGATGTAGGCGACGACCGGAGTCGCCACCATCCCCGTCGCGACCGGGATGAACGGCACCCGGATGTCGCGGCTCTTGAACGCCTCGGTCAGCTCGCGCATGCCGAGGAAGAGGAAGAGCACCATGACGCCAAGGAAGATCTCCTTGACGGTGTAGAGCGACACCAGTACCAGTGCGCCGAGGCCGGCGCCCACGCCGATGGCCATGGGGAGGTTACGGCCGGTCTTGCCCGCGCGCGGCTTATCCGGGGAGCCCGTGGGCTCCCCGGCGTCGTCGAGTTCCATCACACTTCGAGCAGTTCGGCCTTCTTGTGCTCGAGCAACTCGTCGATCTGCGCCGTGTACCGGTGCGTGGTGTCGTCGAGTTCCTTCTCGGCACGGCGGACCTCGTCCTCACCGGCCTCGCCGTCCTTGGCGAGCTTGTCGAGGGTGTCCTTGGCGCGCCGCCGGACGTTGCGGATGGAGATCTTGCTGTCCTCGGCCTTACCGCCCGCGACCTTGATGAACTCCCTGCGGCGCTCCTCCGACAGCTCGGGGAAGACGACGCGGATGACGTTGCCGTCGTTGGTGGGGTTCACGCCGAGGTCGCTGTCCCGAATGGCCCTCTCGACCGCCTGCATGGACGACTTGTCGAAGACCTGCACGATGACCAGCCGCGGTTCGGGCAGCGTGAACGAAGCGAGCTGGTTGATCGGCGTCGGGGTGCCGTAGTACTCCGCGGTGATCTTGTTGAACATCGCGGGGGTGACCCGGCCGGTGCGGATGGCCTGGAAGTCCTCCTTGGCGACCGCGACCGCCTTCTCCATCTTCTCCTCGGCTTCGAGGAGGGTCTCGTCGATCACTGTGACTCCCGTGTCATCTGGTCGGCCCTGTACGTGCGGTGCTGCCTCTGCGGCCCGCGCCGCACGGGAACCGCGCCCGCGCACGATCCCCGCGAAATGCGGTCGGGCCGTGGTCAGCCCTGTGCCGGGCTGACCAGCGTGCCGATCTTCTCACCCCGGACGGCCCGGACGATGTTGCCCTGCCCCATCAGGTCGAAGACCACGATGGGGAGCGCGTTGTCCATGCAGAGGCTGATGGCCGTGGCGTCCATGACCTTCAGTCCCCGCTGTAGAACTTCACCGTAATCCAAATGGTCGAACTTGACCGCCTCTGGATTCTTGCGGGGGTCGGCATCGTAGACGCCGTCCACCTGGGTCGCCTTGAGCACGGCCTCCGCACCGATCTCCAGCGCGCGCTGCGCGGCGGTGGTGTCGGTGGAGAAGAACGGCTGGCCGAGCCCGGCACCGAAGATGACGACGCGGCCCTTCTCCAGGTGCCGGATGGCGCGCCGAGGAATGTACGGCTCGGCCACCTGGCTCATGGTGATGGCGGTCTGGACCCGGGTGTCGATGCCGAGCTTCTCCAGGAAGTCCTGGAGCGCCAGGCAGTTGATGACCGTCCCGATCATGCCCATGTAGTCGGCGCGGCCGCGGTCCATGCCGCGCTCGGCCATGACCGCGCCGCGGAACATGTTGCCGCCGCCGCACACGACCGCGACCTCGACACCGTCGCGCACCGCCTCGGCGATGCCCTCGGCGACGTGCTGCACGATCTGCGGGTCGATGCCGAGCGGGTCGCGTCCGGCGAACGCCTCCCCCGACAGCTTCAGCAGCACTCGCTTCCAACCCGCGCCCGGCGCGTGCCGGGCGGACGACGAGGCCGCCGTCGCGCTAGTGGTCGTCTTCTCCGGCACGTCGGCGGCCTCCTCGTTGTGTCCGTCTTCTGCCCTGGTCCCCGTTTCCAGGGTGCCCTCAGGCCTGCCCGACCTTGAACCGGGCGAACCGGACGACCTTGACGCCCGCCTCGTCCAGCACCTTGGCGATCGTCTTCTTGCCGTCCTTGACGAACGCCTGCTCCAGCAGGACGAAGTCGCGGAAGTAGGCGTTGACCCGGCCCTCGACGATCTTCGGGATGGCCTGCTCGGGCTTGCCCTCGTCGCGGGTCAGCTGCTCGGCGAGCGCCCGCTCCTTCTCGATCGCCTCGGCGGGGATCTCGTCGCGGGTCACGTACTTGGGCGCCATCGCCGCGATTTGCTGGGCGATGTCCTTGGCGACCTCGGGGTTCTCGGCGTCCAGCTCGACCAGCACGCCGGTCGTCGGCGGCAGCTGAGGGTCGGACTTGTGCAGGTAGCTGGCCACGTAGGCGCCCTGGAAGTGGGCGAAGCGGCGCAGCTCGAGCTTCTCGCCGATCTTGGCGCTGTTCTCCTCGATCAGGGCCTGAACGGTCTTGCCCGGCTCGATCTCGGCGGTCAGCAGCGCGGCCGTGTCGGCGGCGCCGCCGGTCGCGGCGAACCGGACCAGACGGTCGGCCAGCTCGATGAACTGCGCGTTCTTCGCGACGAAGTCGGTCTCGCAGTTGAGCTCCAGCAGGGCGCCGTTGCCGGAGTCGGCAAAGTACTCGGCGACCAGGCCGTTGCCGGCGGTGCGCTCGGCGCGCTTGCCGACGTCCTTGGCACCCTTGAGGCGCAGCAGCTCGGTGGCCTTCTCGAAGTCGCCGTCCGCCTCGGTCAGGGCGTTCTTGACGGCCATCATTCCGGCGCCGGTCAGGTCGCGGAGCCGCTTGACGTCAGCGGCGGTGAAGTTCGCCATCGCTCTCTTCGCTTCTCTCGTCGTTGGTCGTGGACCCGCGACGATCCCGGCGGCCCGTGACGGGCCACCGGGATCGCGGGATCAAGCCTGCTCGGCCTCGGCGTTCGCCTGCTCCGGCTCGGCCGGGGCCTCGGCCGGGGCGGGGGCCTCGGCCTCCGCGGAGCCCTCGGCCGGGGCGGCGGTCTCCGCCGGAGCGGCGGTCTCGGCCGGGGCGGCGGTCTCGGCCGGAGCGGCCTCGGCGGCGGTCTCGGCGGACTGCTTCTCCAGCAGCTCGCGCTCCCACTCGGGCAGCGGCTCGGCGGCGGACGCGGCGCCCTCGGCGGGCTTCTCGTCACCGCCGGCACCGGCGCCGGCACGGGCGATCAGGCCGTCGGCGACGGCGTCGGCGACCACGCGCGTCAGCAGGCTGACGCTGCGGATCGCGTCGTCGTTGCCGGGAACCGGGTAGTCGACCTCGTCGGGGTCGCAGTTGGTGTCCAGGATCGCGACGACCGGGATGCCGAGCTTCTTGGCCTCGTTGACCGCGATGTGCTCCTTCTTGGTGTCCACGATCCAGATGGCGCTCGGAACCTTCGCCATGTCGCGGATACCGCCGAGGGTGCGCTCCAGCTTGTCCTTCTCGCGGCGCAGACCGAGGAGTTCCTTCTTGGTCATGCCGGAGCCGGCCACGTCGTCGTAGTCGATCTCCTCCAGCTCCTTGAGCCGGGTGAGCCGCTTGTGGACGGTGGAGAAGTTGGTGAGCATGCCGCCCAGCCAGCGCTGGTTGACGAAGGGCATGCCGACCCGGGTGGCCTGCTCGGCGATGGCCTCCTGGGCCTGCTTCTTGGTGCCGACGAACAGGATCGTGCCGCCGTGCGCGACCGTGGCCTTGACGAACTCGTAGGAACGGTCGATGTAGGACAGCGACTGCTGCAGGTCGATGATGTAGATGCCGTTGCGCTCGGTGAGGATGAAGCGCTTCATCTTCGGGTTCCACCGGCGGGTCTGGTGGCCGAAGTGGACGCCGCTCTCAAGGAGCTGCCGCATGGTGACGACGGGTGCCATGGCCCGTGTTCTCCTTCTCTGGCCCGGGGCGGGCCGCATTTGGTTGTCTGCCTGCGCCCGGGAGCCGTCCCACCGTCGCCGGCGGCGACGGACCGAGGGGCGGCACCCCACCAGGTCGGTGGCATGCGGACGCGTGAAATCAGCCGCTGGGTTCTCCCTTGCGGCTGTGGCCCGGTCGCCCGGGCCGCGGCCCGTCCGCTCACAGGTAGCGGCTTCTCGCCCCTCCGGCGCGATGACGGACGGGCGACGGCCTGGCCACGGCCGGTGTCCTTCTGGGACACCATCACAGATTATCAGGGCCCGGAGGGCACCGGGAATCAATGGACGCGGAGGTTATCCACAACCGGCGGTATTACCCGCGATCGGCTCGTGCGCCCGGCAGGCTTCCCGCATGTCCTTGCTCACACTCCTCCTCACCTGCGTCATCACGGCCGGCGCCCCCGGCGCGGACGCCTGGCGCTGGCCGCTGGGCCCGCCCGCTCCCCAGGTGCTGCGCGGCTTCTCGCCACCGGCGTCCCCGTGGGGCGCGGGCCACCGCGGAGTCGATCTCACCGCCCGTCCCGGGCAGCCCGTGCGCGCCGCCGGGCCCGGACGGGTGTCGTTCGCCGACCGGCTGGCGGGCCGAGGCATCGTCGCGATCACGCACGGACGCCTGCGCACCACGTACCTGCCCGTCCGTCCGAGCGTCCGCGTCGGCGTGCGGGTCGCGGCCGGCACCGTGATCGGCCGGGTCGAGCCCGGCCGGTCGCACTGCCGGACCACCTGCCTGCACTGGGGTTTGCGCAGCGGTGACACGTACCTGAATCCGATCGACCTGGTCCGCCGGCAGATCAGGCTGCTCCCCCTCTGGTCCCCGTCCCCGGCCCCGTCCCCGTCCTCGTCTCCGTCGCCGGCCGGACGGGACGAGTCCGCTCCCGCGGAGCCCGGCATGGGGCTCCGGGACGCCACGACGGCCACGGGCGGTGCGCTGACGGGCATCGCCCTGGCGTACGCGCTGGCTTTCGCCTGGCGCCGCACCCGCCCGCGTCCCCGTGCCCGTTTCTGCCTCGGCCGTCTCCGGCCACCGCCCCCTCCACCGCCGGGGGTCATCGACCTGTCGAAGGAGAGGCGCCTGCGTCGCACCCCGTAGCGCAGGCCCGCAGATCAGGACGGCCGCCGGGCGAGACCCGCCGCCCGTGGCTCCCAGGGCCGGGTTCGGGGGAGCCACGGGCCAGGCACGGGCCAGGAGAAGCCCCCAGGGGCCCGGTCATTCTTCCTGAGAGCCACGGGGGTGTGCCTGGCGGTGCACATGCTTCAGCCGCTCGGTCGACACGTGAGTGTAGAGCTGGGTCGTCTGCAGCGAGGCATGGCCGAGGATCTCCTGCACACTTCGCAGGTCGGCTCCGCCCTCCAGCAGGTGCGAGGCGGCACTGTGGCGAAGTCCGTGCGGAGCCATGTCCGGTATGCCGCCGACCTCGGCGATGCGTGCGTGCACCAGACGCCGCGCACTCGTCGGATGCAGGCGCCGCCCACGCGCCCCCAGGAACAGGGCCGATCCGCTGTGCTCGTCCGCCAGGGCGGGACGGCCCGCGCGGAGCCAGTCCTCGACGGCGCGGGCGGCGGGTTCGCCCATGGGCACCGTCCGCTCGCGCCGTCCTTTGCCCACGACGCGCACGGTCCGCCGCCCCGTGTCCAGATCATCGACGTCGAGGCCGCAGAGCTCGCTGATCCGCACGCCGGTCGCGTAGAGAAGCTCGAGCACGGCCATGTCGCGCAGCCCGAGCGGGCCTTCGGCGTCCAGCTCGTCCAAGAGCCGGCCCGCGTCGTCCCGGGTGAGCACGGCGGGCAGGGTCCGGCGCCGCTGCGGGGTTCCCAGGAGCAGCCCGGGGTCGTTCTCCAGGACGCCGAGCCGGTGCAGGTGGCCGGTGAACGCGCGGACGGCCGCCGTCCGGCGCGCGAGCGTCGCCCGGGATCGTCCCATCGCATGCTGCCGTGCCAGCCAGGCCCGCAGCAGCGCGACGTCCAGGTCCGCGGGCCGGGTGACTCCGGTTTCGGCCGCGTAGGCGCAGAGGTCCCTCAAGTCTCCGAGGTAGGCGCGGAGCGTGTGCGGGGAAACATCGCGTTCGGCGCGCAGGTGGCGTCCGAACTCGACAAGGGCGGCCTCGATCGCGTCGCCGCCGCCCGAAGCCTCGTCCGTCTCGGCGGTGCCGCCGGGGATGCGGCCGCCCGGTCCGTTCTCGCCCGCGTTGCTCACAGCCGCCACCGTGCGGCGCCGTCCGCGCGGAAGCAAGCACCACACGCCGGGTTTCGGGCGACTGCCCGCATTGCCCGTCCGGAGTTATCCACAGAATCACGTTCCAGTTACGTGGCGTCACGGCTTCGGGGAGCGTCGATTCCGGAGGTGAGGCGCATGAGTCACCACATGGATCTGGGGCGCCGGGGCGAGAACGCCGCCGCGGGATACCTGGCCGGGATGGGCTGGCGGATCCTCGACCGCAACTGGCGATGTTCCGAGGGAGAGATCGACATCGTCGCCCACGACGGACGAGGGCCCGTCGTCTGCGAGGTGAAGACGCGGCGTTCCGCGGCCTACGGCGATCCGCTGGAGGCGATCACCGGGGCGAAGGCCGTCCGGTTACGTCGGCTGGCCTGGCGATGGGCCGCGGAGCACGGTGTCCCCGCGGCCCCCGTCCGGGTCGACGTGCTCGGCCTGGTCGCGGTCGGCGACGGCTTTTCCATCGATCACCTGAGGGAGGTGTGCTAGATGACGCTCGCCAAGACCCGTTCGGTGTCGCTGGTCGGCGTGGAGGGCTTCCTGGTCGACGTCGAGGCGGCCATCACCAGCGGAGTCCCCGGCTTGCACCTGGTCGGCCTGCCCGACACGGTGCTCAGCGAAGCACGGGACCGCGTGCGCGCGGCGATCTTCAATTCGGACGAGGACTGGCCCAACCGGAAGCTTTGACAACAGGTACCCTAGCACGGCCAACAGGAGGATGAGAGTGCAAGCAGGGACCAAGCGCCGCAAGGCGATCGGAGCAGTGAGGCTATCAAGCCTCACCGAGGAGACCACGTCTCCAGAGCGCCAGAAGGAAGCCGAACAGGCGTGGGCCAACGCCAACAACACCGAGATCATCGGATGGGCCGTCGACCTGGACGTCTCGGCCAGCATCCCTCCGTGGGAGCGCCCCGAACTGGGGGCGTGGCTGGAGCGTCACGTCGAGTACGACCTCCTCATCTTCGCCAAGCTCGACAGGGCCGTCCGCTCCCTGCGTGACTTCGTGGACCTGATGGCATGGTCTGAGGAGCACGGGGTTGGTCTGGTGATCCTCGACCCCCAGATCGACCTCACGGACATGTGGGGCAGGGCAATGGGCGGCATCCTCGCCGTGTTCGCGGAACTGGAACGCAACATGATCCAGAAGCGGACCAAGGAGGGGTATGCGGAGGTGCTGAAGCAGGGGCGCTGGCCAGGCGGCCGGCTCCCCTTCGGGTACTCGGCCGTCGAGCGTCAGGACGGGGACGGCTGGCAGCTCGTCATCAACCCCGAGCAGGCCAAGGTTCTCCGGACCATCATCAACCGCATCATCGGCGGCGCATCAACACTCAGCCAGGTCAACTGGCTGAACGAGCAGAAGATCCCCACGGCACGAGGTGCCGAGAGCTGGGGTTACACCGCCGTGTACGAGATACTCAGATCCCCCGCCCTTCTGGGGCAGCGCGTCAAGGATCGGGGCAACACCCGGAGCAAGGGGTGGGTAGACGTCGTCCGCGGGGACGACGGCCTTCCCGTCCAGTACGCGGAACCGATCGTCAACCGGGAGACGTGGGAGCGTCTCCAAGAGACCCTCAACGCCAACGCCAAGCAGACCACGGGCAACCGATACGACGCGTCCCCTCTCCTACAGGTGGCCTTCTGCGCCCGGTGTGAGCGTCCGTTCTACCGGCGGGGAACGGAGCGGGTGATGGCGAGCGGGGACACGAAGGCGTACTTCTACTACCGCTGCGCGTCCGCCAGCGACACAACGGTGGAGACCTGCCCTGACAAGCCGTACAAGTACCTAGAGCTGGAGGGGCTCGTCTTCCACGAGGTTCTGGACGTGATCGGCACGCTGGAGGTACAGCAGCGTGTCTTCGTGCCGGGTGAGGACCACACGGAAACCCTCGAAACGGCCCAGGCCGCCTACGAGGAGCTGACCCAGCAGCTCACGATCACCCGGTCCGCATCGGGTCGGGCCAAGCTCATGGAGCAACTCACCGCTCTGGACGAGCGGATCGCCGACCTGGAAGAACTCCCCAACCGTCCGTCCACATGGCGGTACGAGGGCACCGGGCAGACCTACGCCCAGCTCTGGACGACCCTCAACGATGCCGAGCGTGGCGCCATGCTCCGCGACGCAGGCGTCAAGGTCATGTGCGTTCGGAAGCCGGACGGGACGCCTGTTGCAGGCGTCGTCCTTCCGGAGAACCTTGCCGAACGGGCGAAGGACTGGGCGAGCAAGCGGGAGTAGCCCCCAGAAAACAAAAAAAAATGCCCCCGGCCCATAAAGGGCCGGGGGCTTCTTACATTTCAGGTTACTCTACAGGGCTGTCTAGGCACTCGGGGCAGACATACATGTCGTAGTCGTCATCCCATTCGAGGGTCTCGGTGTCCAGACCACAGGCTTCGCAAGTGTCGTTGCCGTAGCTCAGTTGACCCTCCATTCGTACCCAGGTGCGATAACCCATGCGATGCCCGAGGCCCGGATGAGCCTCGTGCAGCCCTTACAGGGCCGGTCGGTGAGGTAGAGGGTGGAACCCTTGGCGCGGGCCTGGCCGGCGTACAGGAGGGCGTTGGCTTCCGCATGCACGGAGATGCACGCTCCGGGCCCGGTGTCGTAACTGGAGCCGGGCGGGACGTCGCTGGTGGCCCGTGGGCAGGCACCGTCCAGACAGGACGGCCCGCCCGGTTCAGTGCCGTTGTAGCCCGTGCTCACGATCCGCTGATCGATGTCCACGACGACTGCCCCGACCTGCCGCCGGGAACAATCCCCCCTCTTGGCGACGGCTTCGGCGATGCCGAGGAAGTACTCTCGCCAGTCGGGTCGGCTCACTCGTTGCACAGCTCCCGAATGAGGTCGGCCATGCTGCCGTAGTACCGGTACGAGGTCTCGATGCCCTTCGAGTTCAGGAAGTCGACGTAGACAACGGTTTCGTCGTACCAGCAGGTTTCGCAGTAGCCACCCGACTCGACATCTTCCTTGAAGTTCGTGACCCTGACGGCGTCGAGTTCGTAGTAGTCCCGCAGCCACTTGGCGAGGGCGTCATAGAAGGATTCCTTGTAGTTCACAGCTTCTCTCCTAGGTTCACAACGGTGAGTCCCTCTTTGCGGGCGTACTCCATGCACCCCCGCGTGCCTCGACTTTCCCCGAGAGGGAATGCGAGGACGTAGTCAGCGTCGAGGTTTTCGTCCACCATCTGTTGGTTGCGGATGGGGCCGGCCGCTTTCCCGTGTAGCTCCCATTGAGCCGGGTAGCGAAGGACTTTCACGGGTCGCGTGGGCCACGACGCCTTCTCCGACCAAAGGTCTGCCTGCTTGTCCGCACCAGTGGGGCAGTTTCCGTGAACGAGCGTTACCTTTTTGGCCATAGCCGTGAAGACGTCCAAGGCGTTCCAAACCAAGTACCAGTCACCCCAGTCTCGGGATCCGGTGACGACGAGCTTCATCAGCCCTCCAGGGCGGTGATGTTCCGGCGAACCTTGCAGACCAGGCGCTCGTTATTGGGCGTGTAGGAAGACCCCTTGATGACTCGGATGATCACCGAATGATTGGTGATATCCACGACCTCTCCTTCAAGGACCTGTGTCTTCTGGTTGTAGAGGTACTGGCTGTAGAGCACGATCGAGCCCACGCCGTACTCGTTTCCACGCCAGTCAGTCAGTTTCACTTGAACTCCTTCGTCACTTCGATCCAGTCGGTTCCGAACAGGTCGTCAGGAATCAACTTGTAGACACGGTCATTCGGATTGTGCTTGAGGGAAAGCTTCACGTGGCCCCGGCTGTGGTACAGCCGGTTCTTCCAGCCCGTCACCCAGAAGATTTCCTTGGGGAACTTCAACTTTGATGCCCTTCCAATGAGAAGGGGCGCCCCGAAGGGCGCCCCGTTTACACGTCTTCCTTAGGCAGCGACAGCCTTGAGCTGCCACTTGGGCACGTCACCGTTGTCGGTGACCTTGTAGACCTGCTTCGAACCGCAGTGGTAGACGATGACCCCCTCAGGGTTGTCCCAGCCCGGCACCGCTCGTGAGCCGGTCTCCATCAGCTCGTCGTAGATGGCCATAGCGTCGTGACTGTCGAAGGGTCCCTGGTAGAGAACCGGCACCGTCTCCAGGCCAGGGACAGTGCTCAAATCCAGGGGTCCGTACCGGCCGACGTTGAAGAGGGCGAAGCGGCGCTCGGTGAGCCCGTACTTGCGGCCGATCTTCTGGCCGTACCACTCGCCGTAGTGGTGCCCCTCCCCCAGCGTCAAAGCCAGAGCCCAGGCGTTCTGCTTCACCCACTGGGCGAAGCCGGCGTTGTCCTCCTTGCGCCAGGAAACGTCGTCCATGCCCCGCGGCCCCATGGGCAGGAGGCGGTTCCTGGACTGGGCTCCGACGAACCAGACCTCACCGTCCTTGTGGCCCGCCAGATGCTCGACACTGCCGGTGAACGGGGACCCCTCCGGGGCCTTGCGGATGATCACGGCACCGTTGGTGCCGTCGATCTTCTCCGTGACGATCATGTCCTGGTTGAGGCGGGGCGTCTTCGGCCAACGCTGGAAAACGACTTCTCCCATGTGCTTCTCCTTAGTTGTTGAAGATCTCTTCGAGGATCCAGAGGATTGCGAAGAAGGGCGTGAAAAACACTAGGAGGAATCCCAGTGCTCCAATGACGTCCCGTAGAGTCACTCGTCGTCCTCGGGGAGCGACTCCAGGGCGATCTCCAGAACCTCGCGGATCTCGGCCTTGGTCTCGATCCCGCTGCCCGCTCGGATACGGAACTCGATCGTCTCGTCGTCGTTGATCTCCTCGACTTCGATCAGGATGAACGGCTTGAGTCCGAGGTAAGCCTCGTGAATGGTGAACTGCTCGCCCATGTATTTCTCCTTACGGGATGGTGGGGTGAAGAAAGAAGGAACTCTTGGGGGTTGGGTCTTCGTAGGCCACTAGCTCGTTCAGAGCGTTGACGTACTTGTCCAGTGCGTCATCGATGTCCTTGTAGGCCAACTCGTAGTCGCCATCTGCGAAGTACTCGGCGGCGTACTTCACCACCCGTTGAAGGACTTCGTCCTTGGCTTCGTCAACAGCCAGCCGAAGGGAGTAGACATCACTCATAGGGCTCCTCAGGAATGTCGGCGAAGGTATTCGGAGCAACCTGCCGGAGATCCTTGAGGATCTCTCCGGCCAGCTCTCGAATCTCGGCGTCCGCATGGACAGACCAACGCTGCTTGATGAAATCTCGCCAGGCACGCAAATTGCCGGAGACGACAATCCGCGTCTCGATCATCGATGGGAGAACAGCACGAGCCGCCTCACGGGCCTGCTTGCGTGTCAGCCCCTTATCGATTAGGACCTCCACGATCTCCGTGTACCACTCTCGGGAATCAGCGGCCGGATCCTCGCCATAGGTTGGGGCATCCCGCAGAGCGGGCGGCGTAACCGTTCCGAGCTGGTTGGCGTCCACGTAGCGTTGGGATACCTCGCTGAAGGCGAGGAATCGACTCCGGATCATCTCGTGTGTCAGCGCACGGGAAACCCCGGTGATGTAGTACGTCACCGAAGCGTGAGCTGCGATGGATTCGTGACCCTTCTCATGCACGGCGGAGCGGATGTAATCCGCGTTATGTGCGGTAGCGGGGTTCGGCCGACTCCAGCTCTGGTAGCAGGCCCGACCTGCGAACTCGGCTAGGACGTCGCTGTCCTTGTCGTTGCGAACAGACCAGGTCTCGAACTTCTCGTCGGTGACCTCATACATCGCGGTGCGGTCAATGACAGTCTGTGCGATTCGGGTTACCTTCATCTCTCTCCCTTAATGGCAGGCTTCCTGCCAGTTCTCACCCGGCGGCCCACACTCCGCCGGAAACGCGATGTACTGACCGCCCTTCGGGTTCATCTCGGACTCGATGACGCTCAGCAGGTAGTCCCGGTATTTCTCCCATCCGTCTCTGGGGACCGAGAACACGAGCGCGTCGTGAATCTGTGCCTTCACGGAGCGGATAGCGCCGTGAGACATCTTCAGAAGGGCGTCGCAGATGATTTCTCGGGTTCCTGACTGGCCCTGTAGGGCGGGGGCCTGCGTGAACTCCTTGCCCTTTTCGACGGGCATCTTCCGGCCCCAGGGGTTCACCACGTAGTGATCCCGTGAAGCGTCCTTTCGGACCTTGTTCTGCCAGCGGACGACCTTTCTGAAGGTCGCGTCCATTCCGTCAACGAACGTCTTGGCGTCGTCCAGGGGGACGCCGGCCATCTGGCTGAGCGTGTTGGCCCGGCCGCCGTAGCTCCAGCCGTGCCCGAGGGGCTTTGCCTTCTGCCGGTACGTCGCCGTGACCGGGTCCTTCTTGTTCGTGCCAACCACGGACTTGCCCCAGGCCGCCCACGCGTTGATCAGGTGGCCGTCCGCACCCTCTTCGAACCGTTCGGCGTACTTGTCGTCGCCTGACATGGCTGCGACCACGCGGGCATCCGCGTTGCTCAGGTCGATCTCGATGAGTACGTGATCGTCCGAGTCCGGCAGGAAGTACGACTTCTCGACGGCACCCTCACCGCGGCTCGTCCACACCGTCAGGCCGGGTTCGGTGGTGGACCACCTGCCGCTGCGTTGAAGCATGGTGATCTCGGGGTGCACGAAACCGTCCGGGTGAACGGAGTCGAGCGCCAGCTCCGACAGGGACCGCTGCCCCATCAGCTCGGCCAGGGCTTTGCCGAGGTCTTCAACCTCGGTGCCCTTGGTAAGGTCGAGCATCGTGGTTCCCGAAAGGGAAAGCCCGAACCACTCGGGAACTATGGCCTTCTCTTCCAGCGCGACAATCTTCTTCTCGCGGGCCTTCCGGGACCGCTCAGGAAGGGTGTGCCCTTCCTCGTCCATGAACTTCCGGAGATCGTCGGCTTCTCTCTTGCATTCCCGAGCCTTCTCCTGCGCTTTCGGGAGGTTCTTCATCCCTTCCGTATGCGGCCAGTCCGGGCGGGTTTGCGGGGTGATTCCGTGGTCTCGAAGCACGGCCATGATGGCGTTCTTGCCGGGGTTCGTCTTCCAGGGTTGATCACCCTTGGTCGGGAATCCGTAGTCCCGAACCAGGTTCGTCATGATGGCGTCGCGGCGTTCCTTCAGGTAGTCGGCCCGAGCTTGGGCTCGCTCCTGGTGGACACGCCAACCGTTGGACGAGATGGCGGCCTTTCGGCTCTCAATCCGCTGCTCGCGCATCGCGTAGTTGTCGAGCTTGCCGCGCTTGTAGAGGACCTTAGCGACGTATCGTGAAGCCTCGACGTCACCGATCAGGTAGGCAATGTACCGGGGGTCGTCTACGGGGATCTTTCCGAAGCCGTCCGCGATCCTCGCCTTCTTAGGAAGGGTGGGGTCGCCGAACTCGTAAGCCAGCTCCCGAAGGTCCGCTGTCTTGCCGGGGACTTGAAGCTGGTGTGCCTGCTCGGCAAGGGCGAACCATGCCTTCATCTCTTCCGGCTTGGTGGCCTTGGCCTGCTTCCCGAAGCGGTTCGTGTAAAGGGCCGGTGCGGGGTTGACCAGAACAGCGTGGGTCCACGTGTCGTAGATTCGCCCTTCGTCGGCAAGCTGCATTGGGATGTTGGAGTCGATCCCGAAGATGGCTCGCAGGTCGAAGGTGTGAATGTTGTGGCCGATGATCCATCGGGCTCTGAGGATCTGCTTCCGGATCTCTTCCAGATCTGTCGTGATCTGGACTGGTCCATCGCCCCAGGCGTATCCGATGAGCCTGACGAACTCCTCGGGCGGCATGGAATAAAGAAGCTCTTGGCTGTGGGTTTCGATATCAAAGTAGAGCGTCCCTTGCGGCACTCCCCCTCCCCTCCAAGGCAGGCGGGGGCCCGAAGGCCCCCGCGCTCTCTACTCGCTATCTACTTTGCTACTTGACGAAGATGCCCTTGCACTGGTTGTCCCGGTCCGGGCTGGTGCAGGACCACACCTTGTAGGAGTTGCCCTTCTTGCTCACGCCCGTCTTGAACTCCATCGGGCCGTGATCGCAGGACGGCTGCGAGGCGCCGGGCGGAGGGGTGCTGGCCTGCTGCCCGCCACCCCCGGTGCGCTGGTAACCGCCGCCGCCCTGGCGGGGTGCGGGTACGGAGGCACCCGCCGGCTTGCTGTCGGCGAACTTCACCGCAGTCTGCGCGACCGCGTCGACCAGGTCCTCGGCGTAAAGATCGCGGAGCAGCTCCTTCACCTGCGCAGCGGAAGGGCCACGCACGACGATCCACGGGGAGTCGAACCCGCCGTGCTGCTTGAGGGTCACGCTGATCTCGTTGTCGGACTTCACTGCCACGGGCGGGGCCTCCTGGGGGCGGGGGATTGTGTCGGTCGACGTCGAGGCCCACGGGTCGGCCGGGGCGTCGTTACCGGTCTCAAACGGGTTGTCGGTCATGGGTCTCCTAGAGGGCGACGATGGCGAGGATGAGTGCGATGAGGGCGATGGTGAAAGCGAGGGTGGCTACGACGAACACGAGGCCGGTAACCGCAGCCACATCGTCATTGGAGGCCATCAGGCGTTCACCACCTTGTCGATCAGGTTGACCAGGTCAATCTCGGTGCACTCACGGTAGAATTCGCTGCGCGAGTTGAACTCCTTTCGCGCCTCTTCGATGATCCCCCATCGTTCGGCAAAAGTGATGTCCTCGGCCTTGAAGTCCTCGAAGGGACTCTTGCATGAACAGCCGTAATCCTCGGCGTAGCCGAGTCGGCCAGTGTCTACCTCGCGGTAGACCACGAAAGTGTCGAACTCGTAGCCGCCGAGGAACTCCAGTTCGCCCACGATCTCAAGGCCGAACTTCTCGGGGTTGTAGTAGATGTCGGGGTTGGAGTAGCCCATATTTCTCCTATCGAACGGGGCAGGCTCCAGTAGCGCAGTCCTCATCGACGCCTTCGCCGATCTGCGTAGCCTGATAGATAGCGAAGTCAGCTTCACTGATGCGCTCGTAGGGCGCCTGCGGACGGGACTCGTCGGGGAAGATGGTCGAGCCCTTCAGAGTGGGCCCGTAGTAGGCCAGGCTTTCGTACAGGTCCTCAGCCGTGTACTTACTGGGATCGATGTTCGCTGTGAAGCTGATCGCGTTGTCCGCGTAAGCCCACTGGACGTACTTCTGAACATCAAGCATCTGGTCGAGAGTCAGTTCGTCGGCAGACTCGACAAGGGACGGGTCGTAGCCGAGGGCCACAACATCGTCCACCAGGCGCTCGCGCGTCGGGATTTCCACGACCATCGTGTTCGCCGCGTACTGGCACGGCTCCACGTGGAAGCCTTCCGCCTCGAACTCCTCCAGCCGACGCACCTGATCCGGGTCGAGCGTGGAGAACCGGATGCGCCTGATGAAGTACCTGGAGAAAATCGGGTGGATCCCCTCCGTGGTACCTGGCAGCTTCGCGATCGTCCCTGTCGGGGCGACCGTGGTCACCTTGATGGGCTCCGGGATTCGGAGCTGGAAGGCGTATGCCCGTGCCTCGGCTCGGATTGCCTGCCGGAGTCGGGACAAGATCTTGTGCGCCTGTCCACTGTTCGGAATCTCGGAGAACGGAATTCCCATCTTGGCGAAGGCCGCCTGGAAGCCGAACAGGCCAACTCCGATCCGCCGGTCCCTGTCCATGACCTCGCGCGCCTTTTCGTCACCGATGTCGCCGAAGGTCGCCCGGATCAGGAAGCGGGTCATGAGTCGTGCAGCCTTGACTGCACCGGCCATGTCGAAATTGTCACCGGGATTCTTCGGGGCGAAGGCTTCCAGATTCACGTGGCCGAGGACACAGGCACCCCATTCGGGGAGCGGGATCTCTCCACAGGGGTTGGTAGAAGAAACAAGGTTGACCTCTTCCTCGTTGGAGAGGTCCTTGTTCCAGATGCCGGGTTCGCCGTTCTTCAGCATCCCTTCCGAGATGGCCTTGAGTACACCCTTGGCTACTTCGGAGTCGGGGTAGTCACTCCTCAGCAATTCGAAGAAGAGGTGATCGACCTGGACGCTGATGTTCGTCGTCCAGTGCCGGTCGGTGTTCTCCTTCAGCTTGATGAACTCGAAGATGTACGGGTCGTCCCACGGCATGATGCTCATGCGCGCTGACCGCCGGTTACCTCCGGCGACGACGCACTGAGCGATGGAGTGGTCGATCTCCATGGCGGAGATCGGGTCCAGGGTGAGGGGCTCCATCGGCTCCTCGCCGTACAGTCCTGCGAGAGTCCTGCCGACTTCGGTCAGCATCCGGGCAAGGGGCTCGGGGCCGGAGGCATTGCCGCCGAATGTCTTCAACCTCGCGCCGCTCGGGCGGACACGAGAGACGTCGTAAACCCTGACCGGGCTGGCGGCCGGGTTCCAGGCGGCCTCCAGAAGATCTGTCAGGGCGTCAGCCCAGCCTTCCCGGCTGTCTTCGACTTCGGAGAAGGCACCCTGGTAGTCGGGGCTGAAGTAGGTCGACAGCAGGCCGGCGGCCTTCAGGGCCTCGTAGTCCTGGTGCTGCTCGTCGCAGACGATGTGGACCTCGATGGGTCGCCGCACCGGGCCGTACTTCTCGGTGTTCTGGGTGCTGTAGGTGGCGCCCACTCCCCCGCCTTCCATGAGCCTCAGGAAGCTGAAGCGGAAGTGGGATGAGACGGTGTCACTCCATCCGGAGTGCCAGCAGTTGAAGAGGAACTGGCGCCCCTTCACACCGCTCGCCCACAGGTGCCGGCCTGCCGGGAGGATGGCGAAGTCGTGCATCAGTTCCCGGAGCCGCGCAATCTCGTCGTCCTCAACGAGCCCCTGAGACACCAGATCGTTTCCGTAGCCCGCGAGCAGGGACACGTTCCCGGTCGCTACCCGCTTGACGGTCTCGGGCCAGGTCTCTTTCGTGCCGTCCGGCTTGGTGCGGGAGTACGTCCGGTCGTAGATGTCCTTTCCGGACGGCCCCCAGGCAATGTCGAAGTTGTAGATCCCCATGTATTCCTTTCAGTCCGTGTACTTGGACCAGTTGAAGTGCGTGCCGGGCGGGTCGCTCCGCTCCTGGGATCGCTCCGTCTGGAGCTTGCGGACCGCATCCGGCTCGTATGCGTTGGTTTCGTGGCCGGACTCGGCGCGGGTGACGTACTGCGCCTTGGCGTTGCTCATCGCAGTACGGGAACCGGGCCCGTCGTCTGAGAGGCCCTTCCGGTAGACGAGCCGGTTTACGACCTGGGTGAGGGAGTCCACGGCCCGCGTGACGGCCTTGGTGTCGGTGACCGTGTCACCGTGCAGGAACCGGCGCTCCAGGACCTTCCGGTACTCCGGCTTGATCTTCTCCATCGCGACATCGACGTCCACCAGGGAGATCCCGACTGTCCCCTTGCCGATCTCTGCCGACAGCCAGTCGTCCTTCTGGGTCGGCACGTCACGGGCCGTGGGGTCGTAGTAGACGTGCTCCAGGACCGCCCGGACTTCGCGAGGCGTGTAAACGTACTGGCTGGAGAAGAGGATGTAGTCGTACCGCTCCTTCGCGGCGTACTTGACCCCTTCGCCTTCCAGAACCCTGTAGAGGTAGTCCGCGGTGGCGGCCTTCAGCCTCTCGGCCCGCTCGTAGAGGCGGGTTAGGGCCTCGTAGGCGATGTCCTCGGCCTCGATGCCCGGATATTCGCGGGCGACCCTGTAGCCTGCCCGCTTCGCCATCTGAACGAGTTCGTCCGTGGCTACGTTGTCGAACATGGAAACCTCTCTACTAGCTATCTACCCTCTCTTACTTGGAGGTTGCGAACTTCCCGCCGGCCCCGCGCCGGAGTTGGCCGTAACGCTCCCCCTCGACGACGAACGAGCCGTCCCGGTGCACGTCGATCTCGACGGGTGCCACGTCCTGCTTGCCGACGTACAAGATCCCGAAGCCCTTCTGCCAGTTCGCCACGGCACCCGGCCCGAGGTACTGGGCCTTCTCCGGAGCCATGAGGTGTCCGACCTCGAAGCCCCATCGGGTGGTGAAGCCGGTCGAACTGTTGCCGGTAGTGCCTCGCCGGATGCCGAGGCGGTGGGTGTGCCCCATGACGATGTTCGCGCCGGCCTTCTGCGCGTGGTTGTACGCGGTCGTCCCGGCGATCTGGCTCATGCCCTTGATCTCGTGGCCGTGGATCCCAACCGTGTCGGGTCCGAGCTTCAGGAACGGCTCGGCCAGCTCCACGCCGAAGGTCTCGAAGTCGAGGAGCTTCGCGAAGTGAAGGTCGTCGGCGAACTCGGCCAGGGCGGGGGCCTTGTCGGACAGGTAGGTCCGCGGCCTGAGGTCGTGGTTGCCCTCCCAGATCTTGACCGGTCCGTTGTAGACCTCCCGCAGGGGCCCGAGGAACTCGGTCTTGGTGACCTCGGAGTCGGACCTGACTCGCTGGGCATACTCCAGCTTCGTGCCCAAGTTCCAACGCGACGGGGTCTCGTAGTCGTTCAGGTCGCCGATCTGCCCAACCAGGTCGGGCTGGTAGTCCCCGATGAACCGGATGACGTTCTTCAGCGCCCTACGGTCGTGGTAGGGGATCTGAAGGTCACTGATGATCACTACTCGCTGCAAGTCGGTTCACCTCCCGCTCGATGTACCAGAGGGCCTTGCGAAGGTCCTCCAGTTCTGTGTCCGGGTTCTTCTTCCCAGCCCGGCACAGGTACTTAATTGCGTTGCCACGGTTGAACGGAAGGTTCTCTGTGATGTCGATGACCTCGGCGCCGTTCGACCAGCCATCGGCGTAGTGCGCCGGATGGTTGACCGGGTCGTTCTCCTGAGTGTTCTCAAAACTGAGCGCAGCCATCTGATTAGCTCCTCTCCTGCTGCTTGCCGAGTACCTTTTCCCGGAGAGCCTCCCTGCCGTGCTCCAGGAAGAAAGATGTGACATCTCCGCCGTTCATGACGATTGTGCGCAGGTTCGACCTCAGGGGCTTGGCCAGCGCCTTGGCCATGGTGCGGCCGGCGTCGTCGTCGTCCTGGAGGAAGAACACCGAGTCGTACTGCTCCAGGAGGCGAGTCCAGGCGGGCTGCCAGGACTGCGCGCCAGGGAGGCCGATGCACGGCATGTCGCACAACTCGGCCACAACGCAGTCGAACTCACCCTCGGTGAGGCAGATCGCCCGCGTGCCGCGCTGGAGCGCTTCCGGGTTGTAGATCCTCACCGGGTCACCGGGGGCGGACAGGTACTTGTCGCCGCTCCCTTCGCCGAGCCTGCGGAACCGCATGGTCGTCGGGCCGTAGGCCGTCAGGTAGGGGATGGTGATCCAACCCCTGTAGCTTTCATGGCCCGGTAGAGGGTCGGCGACGACCCCCAGCCGGAACCGTTCGATGGCCTCCTCGGTTAGCCCTCGCTTTGGTCCCGTCAGATACTCGACGCCTTCCGGTGTGAGTCCTTCGTGGTACCTTCGCGACGCCTTCTCCAAGAAGTCTTTCTGCGAACTCGACGGCACCAGCAAAGTCCAGCCCCTCCTCTCTCCTGATTATGGCGATTGCGTCACCTTTCGCTTCACAACTGAAGCAGTTGAAAGCGAATTGGTTGTACGAGGCCGATGGCCGGTTGTCTTCGTGGAAGACACATACGACAGAGGTCCACACGTCCCCCGGTTCGAGGTCGGGGAGATCGGCTCCGTAGTGCGCCAGAATGGGGACGATGTCGATATCCATTAGGACCTCGTGAGTGCTAGCGCGAGAACGATGAGGAGGGCGAAGAACAGGGCCCAACCTTCGGTCATTTTCGCCTCCTTCTCTTCCGCTGAGGTTTCGGTGTGCCGTCGCCTTGGTAGTAGCGCTCCCCGAGAATGGCGACCGCGGGCGGGTGTTCCAGGTAGTCGGCCAGCCTGCGAAGCACTTCGGGTGAGTCCTTCGAGTACGGGAGGATGTGACCGTTGCAGCGGCGGCAGAGAAGCCCTCGAACGAGTTGGGTTGTGTGGCAGTGGTCTACGGACAGCCTCTCTCTTCGAGGCTGGCGGCAGCCCGCACAGACACCGCCCTGGGCTTCGAATAGCTTGTCGTACTCCCCCGGCCCGAGGCCGTAGGTCCGCATCACTCTTTGCTCGTGTGAAGCCTTGGATCGGGACTTCTTGCGGCAAGTCTCGCAGATTCGCCCTCGGCTAGATGTGAAGAATCTTTCTGCTCTGTTTTTGCCGCATTTCGCGCACTTCTTGTATCCGCTACGCGTCACTCATTCTTCTCCTTAGGCGACCAGGAGGCCGCTGTCCGTGATGCTCATCCGGGCGAAGTTCATGTCCAGTTCCACGGAGTACATCGCCGAGGGGTCGGCGATTCCGTCTCGGTTCTTGACGATGGCGACGCCCATCTTGTCCTGCCCGAGGGCCTCGTCCAGGTCGTCACTGGCACGCCACAGGGTCAGAACCATTTCGGGGACCTTGCCGACCTTGCCTCGGAGGGCAGAGAGCGGCGGAGGCGTACGCCCGTCCTCGTATTCACCAGTCAGGTGGTGAAGGACAACGACGCACATGTTCTTGGAGCGCGACAGTTCCAACCCGAAAAGAAGAATGTTCTCCAGGGACTTGAACTCGTTGCCTTCCGAGTCGCCCGGATCGACGTTCATCAGGTTGTCGATCACGCACATGTCGGGGTAGGCGCCGAGGTAGCCGTGAGCCAGGATCGATTCATCGATCGTGTCGAGGCTCGGGCCGGCGTCGAACTCCCACCAGATGCGGGATAGGTCCCGCAGCTCGTTGTCGAACGTGTAGCCGCGTTCCATGGCGGCCTCGACCTCGGTGGTCTCTCGGCCGGTGGTGATGGCCATGGACCTGACGACCTGCGTCCGGGGGCCGGAGTCCGCGCTGAAGTAGATGCAACTGGCCCCGGACTTGACGGCGAGGTTGAGAGCCAGGGCGCTCTTACCACCGCCGGGGGCGGATGCGATCAGCACGAGTTGCGGCTTGCGGAACACGGCCGTGGCTGCTGTCAGGCTTCGCCACGGGCTGTCCAGGGCAACCCCGGACGACTTGTTGTACCTGAGGGCGGAGCCAAGCTGGAAGAGACTCAATCGCCCTCCAGCACGATGATGCGGCTCGGGTCGGGCTCACCCCAGGATCCGAGGACGATCCGCGGCGGGAAGAACTCGTACAGGGACTCCTCCCGCGCCTTGTCCCGCCAGGACTCCAGGATCTCGACAGACGTGTTCATCAGACACGCACCTCCAGGCGGCTGTAGATGTCGCGGACGATGCCCTCAACGTGGTTGAGCAGGTCCACGAGACTCTCTTCGTCTCCGCCAGCCGTCGTAAGGCCGATGACGAGGGCCATGCTGATGTCCAGGAAGTAGTCCTTCAGGTCTTCGTGACCGGTCGGGGTGAACTCGATGGTGTCGCGGAGCTTGGCACTGGCGTTGGCGACCGCGAGGAGGCCGGGGTTGTCCTCGAAGCTGAAAGGAAGGGGGAAGTCGAACATAAGAAAGTTCTCTCTCTGTCGGCTATCTACTAGCTATCTACTTACTGTTAGACGGCAAACGAACAGGATGGCAGCACAGTGCAGGTGAAGCAGTCGCCAGGGTTAGCGAGGAAAGATCGTGCCTTGATGCCCTCGTGGAACTGCCGGTACCAATCCTGAACGACTTCCTTGGGGTATTCGGTGAGGTCCTTGCTCACCAGTTCGTTGTTCCGGCAGTCCCAGTAGGCCGCCCACGGGACCTTCTCCCCCGTCAGCTCCTCCAGGGCCATCCCGTACGTACCAAGCTGGTAGGGGTCGACTGGGAGCTTGGAGCCGGTCTTCCAGTCGATCGGGAACCACAACCCGTTCTGGTCTTCCATGACGCAGTCGATGTAGCCGATGACTCGAAAGCCGTCGAACTCCAGCTCGAAGCCGACCTCGATGGCCGGCTCGCCAGGGATGATCTCTGCGGGTCTCAGTAGACCGTTCGGGGGTGGTGCCCGATGTAGTCCCGAACCTGCTGGGCCCCCATGTCGCGGCGCTTGGTGATGTCCGTGGTGAGGCTGCGCCGGCCACCGACCATCCACATCGCCTCGTCGGGCTGTTCCTCCTGGGCTGCGGTAAGTTCACGGGTCCAGGTCAGCTCGAAGCGGGCGAGTGCATCGTCTGCCGATGCCGTCCGGAATGACCTCTCGTACAGCTCGATGGCCTCGTGGACGGCGGTCCCTTGGATGAACCACACGGCCTGCCGTCGTGGAGCCCTGGCCACCTTTTCGAGGTAGTAGGCGTAGGCGCAATCTGCGTAGGTCCCAAGTCGGGACGGGGACAGTCGCGGGCCCTTGTCCTCCTTCGTCACGTCATCTCCTTGCAGAAAGAAGAAAGCACGTCATCCCTGCGATGACGTGCTTTCGTGCGGCTCTCGATGAGCCACGGGATATTTAGTTGTTGGGGACCCAGATACTGACGAGAAGGCGTCCGTCATCGGTCTCACGGACGCCGTGCCACACCCCTTCCGGCACACTGTGCAGGAGCGACTCACCGGCGTTGAACTTCCCGCCATGCGGAACCTGCACCTCGTAGAGCGTCCCGTCCTGGTAACGCTGACTCTTCAGCACTCCTCCGCTGATGCCGTGCATCAGCGTCTCAGGGTCTCCCTCGGGGAGAGGACGTCGGCGGGTCCGACGCGGGTGGAGGAGAGAGCAAAGTCGAACGAGACGGACATGCGTGTACTCCAAACTGCGGGGGGAAAACAGGGCCGGGGAGGCGACAATGCCTCCCGCGGCCTAAAGGTTTTGAACAACACCTCGCTTGGCCTTGTCGAGGACATGCTTTAGATGCCACTTACCGTCAACCCTGGAGGCCGGTACGGTGTAGAACCCGCCCACGGCGCTTTCGTCGTTCGGAGGTTCGTCTCGCCGGTAGGCAACATCGAGGTTCTGAGCTACGAGCTGCTCCGCCCAACGGATCGCGGTCACCTTGTGGGTGTCCCGGATCTGCTTGCCCTGGGCGAGACTGGACAGGTCGCGAAGGTACTTGGCTATCTTGCCCGCCTTGTGTTCGGGAGCAAGGGTCCACGGCAAAGCCCACTTGTGGCTGAGCTGCGGTCGAGTAAGCCCGAAGTCCTTCGCGGCCTGGTAGACGCCAGACGCACTCAGGCCGTACATCTGCCCGATGGTCTCGTAACTTTCACCAGCGTCGATCAGTTCGCTTAGCTCACTCTGCGTGATCCTCCGATGCTTCACCGTGGAAGTTCCCTTCCTGGACAGGCCCCGCCCGGCCGGCGGGTGGCTCTGGGTGCACAGCGTAGCGGTTCGAGTATCTTCCCGCTATCTTCTCGCTCTTAGCAGCCTTCACCCTATACTCATTAATCAAAACATCGCAGGTCAGGCATGGTTTCACCCCCTTCCGTCACGACCTTACGGAACGTGACAGCATCGAGTATGCCTCGCGGAGCGTGATGGTCACAACGGGTGTTCCGGCGGACGTTGAACGGTTTCAATGACTGGGTGGTCGCCTGTAAACCAAACGTGAAGCTTCAACGTCCCACACGAACACGCAGGTCAGCAACGTTCAGGTAACACTCAGCTAGCACTCAGTCTTGTCTGTGACGGTGCTTGTCGGCGTTCCGGGGGACCAAAACGCGTCACAGCGAGTCATCTACTCACCGGTACCCCCCACCACGGAAGGGGGTGTGGCAAGCATCACACTGGGAGAGTGCCGCGGATTCCGCGTCGCGGCACAGCTTGTATTAAGCCAAGGGAGGGAGGGGACGACCGACCTTGGAAACAAGAAGTTAGTTACAGGGAGCCCCTGAAGGGCTCCCTAGTAGATAGTTAGTCAATAACAGGCCACCTTAGGGTGGCCTTACTAGTTAGACAAGAGCCAGCCCTGAGGGGCTGGCTCTGTTGTTGGGGGAGGTGTGTTCGTTGCCCAGAGCCTCGAAGCTGTGTGCCCGCTGCAACAAGCCGGCGACCGGCGGCTCGTATTGCAACACCCACCGCCCCAAGCCCTTCGCAGGCGCCCGCGAGCGCTGGAAGGCCAACCGGCCCGGCAACTGGGAGACGCTCCGCCTGAGGGTCATCCGCCGAGCCGGGGGTCTCTGTGAGGTCAAGGACTGCACCGAGCCCGGTGCAGAGGTAGACCACATCAACCCCGTGGCCGAGCAAGGCCGCTGGGGGCTGGACAACCTCCAGCTCCTCTGCAAGACGCACAACCAAGCCAAGGCCCAAGAGGAGGCTCGACGAGGCCGAGAACGTACAAGGAAGCTGAGGAACACCCGATGACTGTTGGCGAGCTGCGTGAGGTCCTGGAGGGCCTGGACGAGGATCTTCCGGTCCTGATCTCCGAGTTCGGAGGTATCGGCCTGGTCGAGGTGACCAACGTAGATGCCGAACCCCGCGGGATCGCCAGCTCGGTGGAGCTGTCGTGAAGCGCCCATCGGCCTTCACGGTTGCCTGGGTTGTCTGGATCTTCTTCTTTCTTCTGGTAGAGGGCGTCGCCCTCTTCCGTCGCCAGAAGGGTGACACCTTCAGCGAACACTGGTGGTCCCTGTTCAGGGTCCGCCAGAAGACACCGGTCTGGGCCAAGGCCCTGCTGACCGTCGTCCAGCTCGCCTTCGGCGGCTGGCTGGTCGGCCACCTGGCCTTCGGCTGGTGGACCCTGTGATGACCTGGCTGCGGTAGAGCGCTCAGTCGGCAAGCCGGCCACTGCTGGCAAGCTCCCGCGGCCTTGGGGCCCCTCGTTCTCCCTCCTCTCCCGGCGAGGGGCCCCTTCCAAGCAGGCGAGGCACAGCGCCGACAAGGTACGACCTCTGTGCCACATGCGTAGGCGGACATTGGCGAGTCACCCCGGCTGTAAACCGGGCGCCCTTGGCTGTGCTGGTTCGACTCCAGCCCTGCGCACCATGCGTCGGTAGCTCAATTGGTAGAGCGCTGGTCTCCAAAACCAGTCGGTGTAGGTTCGAATCCTACCCGTCGTGCTCGGTCTGTCCGTGGACCATGTAAATGATGCACTGCTAAATGATCAGAACACACGGACGCATATAGTCGTACCATAATGGCTAATGGGTCCGCTTTGGAAGCGGGAATATGGGGGTTCAAGTCCCTCCGACTATACTCAACGCGGCGTAGCTCAGAGGTCAGAGCGGCGGGCTCATAACCCGAAGGCCCCTGGTTCGAATCCAGGCGTCCGCGACCATGGACCTTTAACTCAGCGGAAGAGTGCCTGCCTTACAAGCAGGAAGCCCCAGGTTCGAACCCTGGAAGGTCTACTGTGGCATTGGTGTAGTTGGTGTGCACGCCAGGTTGTGACCCTGGAGGAGCGGGATCGTGCCCCGCATGTCACCCCGCCCGTCTAGTTCAATGGATAGAGCACGAGGCTACGAACCTCGGAATCCGGGTTCGAATCCTGGGACGGGTACTTTGTGGGACAGCGGCAGGCCGCTGTTTAAACATCCGAAACGTCAGGTGCCCACACCCAATGGATCTGTAGCTCAGAAGAGTAGAGCGCCGCCCTGTCACGGCGGAGGTCGCCGGTTCGAGTCCGGTCAGGTTCGCCGAAGCGCTGTGGCTGAACGGCAAAGGCGGCAGGCTGCAACCCTGTCATGTACGGGTTCAAATCCCGTCAGCGCTTCCAAGTGGCTCTAGCTCAGTTGGTAAGAGCGGCCGGTTGAAACCCGGCAGGTCTCAGGTTCGATTCCTGGGGGTCACACACGATGCGGTTGCAAACGCGTCCAGTACTGTCCGGGTTCGATTCCCTGCTGGTGCAAGGGCAGTGCGCATGGGTCTATAGCATAATTGGTAGTGCATCCGGCTCTTACCCGGAGTTGTGGAGGTTCGAGCCCTCCTGGACCTACGGGGCTGGTCCGCTTTAGGCGGTGCTGCCCATCAATGACCATTAGCTTAATTCGGTAGAGCGCTGGACTGTTAATCCGGGAGATACAGGTTCGAGTCCTGTATGGTCAGCTTTCCTCACTTAGCCCAATCTGGTAGAGGCGATCGGCTCAGACCCGATGCGTTGGGGGTTCGAATCCCTCAGTGAGGACGCTTGCAAAGGTACCTAGAGGTACAGCGTTCCTAGGTGAAAATACAACTCGTGCGAAACGTATGTCGCAACCAGCAAATGCCTTTGCAATCTTGGGGACTTAGCTCATTTGGTAGAGCACCGGCCTTGCAAGCCGGCGGCGGCGGGTTCGAGCCCCGCAGTCTCCACTTGGTCATTAGCTTAGTCTGGGTAAAGCATCCGTCTGATACACGGAAGATCGCGGGTTCAAATCCCGCATGGCCAACTCTGGAAAGTGACATCGCAGTCGGTTGCGGTCCCCGTCTCGAAAACGGGTGGATGTTACGGCATTGGGGTTCAACTCCTCCGCTTTCCGCTTACCGGGAACAAGGTGCGCTACGGCAATCCCCCGGCTCGCCCTGTTAGCTCAATGGCTTAGAGCTACTGCCTTGTAAGCAGAAGATGTGGGTTCGATTCCTACACGGGGCTCTCTGGAGAATTCGCCTAGTGGTATGGCAGCGGCCTGCTAAGCCGTAGCGGGCTTCACGCCCGTCCGGGGTTCGAATCCCTGATTCTCCGCTCTCTGGCTAGTAGCTCAATGGATAGAGCGTCTCTCTCCTAAAGAGTAAGGTGCGGGTTCGACTCCTGCCTAGCCAACCTCGGGACGACGAATGTTGTCCTCTAGCCTCATTGGTCTAACGGCGATGACAAATGGCTTCCACCCATTAGATGCCGGTTCGATTCCGGCATGAGGCTCCATTCCCAGCTCGTCTAGCGGTAGGACGCCGGGCTCTGAACCCGGTAGGCGAGGTTCGAATCCTTGGCTGGGAGCGCATGGCCCCGTGGACTAACGGCAGGTCACGAGACTCTCAATCTCGGGGAGCGGGTTCGATTCCCGCCGGGGCTACTTACTTCTTTCATCAACGGCACAGGGGAGGTGTCACGTGGCAGGCAGGGGCAGGTTGCCCAAGGATCCCGAGACTCGGGTCCGCCGCAACGAGGTCGACACCTCACACCTGGAGGAGTACGCCGGCCCGATCGACCGGAGGCTGACCAAGCTCCCGAACCGCAGCTCGTTCTCCTCGGAGACGCAGCTCTACTTCGACGTCTGGGCCGACAGCGAGCAGGCGGCCTGGTTCATGCCTACCGACTGGCTGACGCTCCGTCGCATGGCTCGGCTGCACGAGAAGTTCATTGACACCGGTTCCCACTTCGTTGCCGCGGAGCTGCGGCAGTGCGAGAGCTTGCTCGGCGCCACGATCGGCGACCGGATGCGGCTGAAGGTGGCAGCCCTCAAGGACAAGCAGAAGAAGGACAAGGAAGAGGCACCGCCCACCATCGAGGCGGACCTCCAACTGTACGCGGAGCTGAACGACGACTAGGAGGTGAGCTGGTGGCGTACAACCCCGACTGGGATGCGCAGACCGGCAACCTCCCGAAGGGCGTACCAACCCCCTACGAGACGCTCGGATACCAGATCCTTCGCTGGTGTGAGACGTACATCGTCCAGCCGGACGGCGAGAACGCCGGCCAGCCGTGGCAGTTCACGGCCGAGCAGAAGCGCTTCATCCTCTGGGCCTACAGCATCGACAAGAACGGCCGGTGGCGGTACCAGAAGGTGTCTCTCCGCCGCAGCAAGGGATGGGGCAAGACGCCGCTGTTGGCGGCGCTCGCGATCATTGAGTTCATCGGCCCCTGCCGGTTCGGGGGTTGGGCCAAGGACGGTCAGCCCATTGCGGTCCATGTGCAGCTCCCCCTAGTGCAGATTGCGGCGGTCTCGCTGGAGCAGACTGCGAACACCCGAGACATGATTCGAGGGATGCTCGCCGAGAGCCCGGCCGAGGCTGCCTACGATCTGGAGATCGGCAAGGAGCGCATTCAGTTCCGGGATGGTAAGCCCGGACGCATTGAGCCTGTGGCGTCCTCCTCGCGCGGTCTAGAGGGGGCGAGGCCAACCTTTGTTCGGCCCCCGGTGAGGTTTCACCGGGGGCCGGGCATAGACAATGCTCGTTATTTGCGACGAGACGCATCACTGGATCACGTCCAATGGTGGCGTCTACGTGTTCGAGACGCTTCAGCGTAACGTCGATAAGACGATGCGCGCCGGCTCGCGTGCCATGCAGACCACAAATGCGTTTAACCCGAACGAAGACAGTGTGGCTCAGCGCACCTACGACTCGTTCGTGAAGGGCACCGCAAAGCTTCTCTACGACTGCCGTGAAGGGCAGCCGGTAGAGGACCTCACTGATACTGAGGCTGTTTACACGGCGCTCAAGGAGGCGTACGGCGACTCCCACTGGGCCCCGATCGAAGGACTTGTCGATCTGGCGACGGACCCCCTCACACCTAACGCGGTGTTCTGGCGCTTCTATTTGAACCAGATTGCTGAGTCTGCCGATAACTGGATCAATAAGTACGAGTGGAACGACCTACTCTCCCTCGATGATCCGATCAAGCCCGGTGATCAGATCGCAATCGGGTTCGACGGTTCCCTCCGATCAGACTCCACGGCGATCGTCGGGTGCCGGCTGAGGGACGGGAAGCTGTTCCTCATCCATCTCCAGGAGAAGCCAGACCACGACGACGACTGGCAGGTCAACACGTTCCTCGTGGACAAGGCCATGCGTCAGGCCCGCGATACCTACAGGGTTGAGTGGGTCTGCGTCGACCCGTCCTACTGGCAGAACCTCGTCGGTGTCTGGGCCCTGGATTTCAAGGAGATGGACCGCGATGGGCGGGACATCGTCTTCGAATTCCCGCCTCAGCAGCGGAAGAAGATGGTGGCCTCCGTTGAGCGCTTCCACACTGCCGTTGTTCTCGGGCAGGAGATCTGCCACGACGGTGATAAGGACCTTGCACGGCACATCACTAACACGGTGACGTACGAGGTTCCTCAGGGGCTCCTGATCACCAAGGAGAACCCGAACTCGAAGAAGAAGATCGATGCGGCGATGGCCGCGGTCTTGGCCTACGAGGCGCGGGGTTTGGCCATCGACGATGGCCGGATGAAGATCCGCCGCAAGGCCCGAATGCGCACATACTAAATAGTAGATAGCAAGTAGAGAAGGGAGGTTAGTCATTCGTACGAAGCCGCAGTCCCCACTTGAGTGGATCGACTACATGTCGGGACGGCTCCACGTGCAGGCAGCCCAGGGGCGGAAGTACGTCGAGTACTACGACTCTGAGAACACCGTCCTTTCCTACGCTCAGCAGAAGTTCCGCGAGATCTTCGGCGACATGTTCCGCGGTTACCGGGACAACTTCGCACCACTGATCGTGGACTCCATCTCCGAACGGCTCACCGTCAAGGGCTTCCGGATGGGAGACGAGGAGGAGGCCGACAAGGACGCCCTTCAGATCTGGCAGAAGAACTTCCTGGACGCCGATTCCAACGCAGCGATGATCGATGCGATGGTCCAGGGCTCCGCCTACTTGATCGTCTGGGGTGACGACGAGGACGAGCCGGTCATCACACCGGAGTCCGCCAACGAGGTTGTTGTCCAGTACGCCCCCGGAAGCCGCCGGCTCCTGGAGGCCGGCTACCGAGAGTTCCAGGACGACTGGGGCGAGATCCACAGCACCCTGTGGCTACCTGACGGCGTTTACACGTCCGTCAAGGGCTCCAACGACTGGAGCGAGCCGGAATCTGTCAGGAACCCCCTCGGCGTGGTTCCGATCGTTCCCCTGCTGAACCGCAAGCGGCTCAAGCAGAAGCCTTTCTCCGAGCTGGCGGCGATCCTGCCGGTACAGGACGCCATCAATAAGGTGAGCGCTGACGCCATCGTTGCCTCCGAGTTTGCGGCCTTCCCCCAGAGGATCATTACCGGCCTGGAGCCGTTCGAGGATTCTGACGAGGAACGCCAGGCGATGCTGAAGGCGTATGTCGACCGCATTCTTACCTTCGATGGCGAGAACGTTGGAACCGACCAGTTCGCCGCCGCTGACCTTGGCAACTACGTCAAGCTCATTGACATGCTCGTCCAGCACATGGCGAGCCAGTCACGCGTGCCGTTCCACTACTTTCTTCTAAACGGTGGGCAGGCACCATCCGGCGAGAGCATTACCGCTGCCGAAGCGGGTCTTGTCGCTAAGGCGCGCGAGCGGATGCTGCATTTCGGTGAGTCCTGGGAGCAGGCCATGCGCCTGTCCTTCAAGGTTATGGACGATCCACGGGCCGAGGCATGGGACGCCGAGGTCATTTGGGCAGACCCCGAGCACCGTCAGAAGGCGACCCTTGTTGATGCTCTCGGCAAGGAGAAGGAGCTGCTGGAGGTTCCGAAGCGTCAGCTTTGGGAGGAGGCGGGTTACTCGCCGCAGCAGATTAACCGATTCGCGGAGATGCGTGAAGATGAACTCAAGCAAGAAGCCGAGTGGCGCGAGAAGTACGGCCCGAAGGAAGAAGACCTCGGAGCCGAAGGCAACGGCGCCGGCGCAGGAAAGCCCGCAGCCAGCGCTACCACTCAGCGACAGAAGGAGAAGGCGAGCCGCTAGGCAGGCCCGATAACCGAATAGCTTCACCCCTCACCTTTGCTGGCGGGCGTCCCGAGATGGGACTGCCCGTCATTTTTGATCCGAGATGGAGACCCCAATGAGTGAGCAGTCCACCGAGCAGACGCAGGTTGAGGCTGAGCCGGTAACCGAGGAGCCGAAGGGTCCGCAGACCCTTGAGGAGGCTCTGGAGCAGATTACCGAGCTGGAGAGCAACGTCACGAAGTACAAGTCCCTGGCACGCCAGGAAGAGGCGAAGAAGAAGGAGAACTGGGAGAAGCTTCAGGAGCTTCAGAGGGCCAACATGTCCGAGACGGACAAGGCGCTTCTGGAGGCCGAGGAGCGTGGCCGTACTGCCGCGATGGCCGAGTACGAGAACCAGCTCAAGCACACGAAGCTTCAGGCCGCTGCCGCCAAGGCCGGCGTCCCTGACGAGGTTCTGGGTCTCCTCGACCCAAGCAAGGTGTTCACCGACGAGGGTGAGCCGAACCTTGATCTCCTGTCGTCCCTTTCCGGGACCAAGCGCAAGTTCGAGAAGACTGCTGCTGATCTGAACATCGGTGCCCAGTCGAATGCGAACGCAGGCCAGCTTTCCCGTGCAGATCTCCAGCGACTCACCAACGAACGCAAGTTCGGGGAGATCGCCAAGCTGCGCGCTGAGGGCCGGTTCGATGCGCTGATGCGGGGACAGCTCAACTAACCAAGCCCCCTTTTGCAGGACCTCACGGATTAGCCGTGGGGTCCTTTTGTATGCGCTAAAGGAGAATCCCCATGGCCGAGGCTTTTGCCAACGGCACCTACACCGACAGCCAGGTCGGGCACCCGCTTCAGGGTACAGACAACCTGTTCATTCCCGAGCTGTGGACTGCGCAGTATCTCACCGACCTTGAGGCAACCCTGATTCTGGGTTCGTCGCTGGTCACCAACCGGAACTACGAGGGTGAGTTCCGCCGCAACGGTGACGTGCTGCACATCCCTCACTTCCTGGAGACGGTTCGTGACTTCGGCACCAAGAAGGCGTACGGCGCTTTCAGTGCCGACGAGATGGACCACAGCGAGCTTGAGTACATCAAGCTGACTGTCCAGAAGGGCAGCTCGTTCCGCTTCGAGGTGGACTCGCTCCACCAGCTCCAGACTCAGGCTGGCATCGACCTGATGAGCGACCTGATCCGTCAGCGTGCTCGCCGCACTTCCCAGGCGATTGACGCCCTGGTTGCGCAGACGATCACAGCCGCGGTCGAGGGCAAGGACCTGAACTCGACCACTTCCAAGACCATCCCGACTGTCCTCGCGGACTTCAACGCGCTGACCGACCTGCACGGCTCGGTTACTCAGCTCGCCGAGGGCACGGGTGCTAGCTGGGTCTACGAGAAGATCGTGGACATGGTTACGGAGCTGGACAATGTTTCGGCTCCCCAGGACCGCTACCTGATCGTGGCTCCGTCCATCCGGGCGGCGCTTCTGAAGGACCCGAACTTCACCGACGCTAGCAACTGGGGTGGCGGGGCTGTGATGCCAACCGGCGTCATCGGCCAGATCCTCGGAGTGCCGGTGTACGTGTCGAACATCCTCAAGAACGCCTCGACCACCAGCGGCAAGAAGCTTGTGAAGGGCAACCACACGGGCGCGGCGAACATCTCGATGCTGATGGGTTCGACCAACGCGGTTTCGCTGGTCATGCCTCACGCCGAGCTGGCCGCGTACAACCCCGAGGACGGCTTCACTTCGGCGGTCAAGTCCCGTCTGATCTACGACGCGAAGGTGATCCGTCCGGAGCAGCTCGTTGTCGTGGGTGACTACGCAGCGCCGGCTGCCTGATCTGTCGTGAGAGGGGCCCTTCGGGGCCCCTTTCCTTTGGAGGCCACCTTGCTTATTACTGCTGACGAGGTCTCCGTCCAGACCAGGGAGACCTACACCGCAGAGGACCTGGATCGGGTTAACTCCTTCATCCAGAACGTTACGGACGCCATCGAGGTCTACTGCCGACGCACCTTCAGCGACCCGGCGCCTGGTGCCGTGAAGGCCGTCGCCCTCCTGGAGGTTCGCCGGCTGCTGAACAGCGAGCCCGGTGTCTCGACCGAGCGCATTGCCGACCTGTCCACGGGCTACGCCTACGGCGGCGGCGCGGTGCTGCTGTCCAACTCGGCGAAGGCCGACCTTCGGGCGTACCTACGCTGGAAGCGTCCAGGTGTCGGATCCATCCGGGTGTTCAGCCCTTACTACCTGTCGAGCCTCACCCCGCCTGTCGTTGAAGCCCCAACCGCGGCAACCGGTCCGGGAGACATTCTGATCTCTGGCCGCACCTGCAAGGAGGGCCTGGTCCAAGTCCAGTACAGCGTGGACGGCATCCAGTGGGATGACGTTGTTTACACGCAGTCTGCGGACATCAGTGACGGCGGGGCTCCGTACTGGCAGGCGATCTTCCCGGCCCCGGTCGAGTCCGGGGTTTACCGCTGGAGGGCACGCCTGAACTACGACGGCGATGTCTCGAAGTGGTCGCTGGCCGTCAAGACCTCCTACACGGCGGTGTGACATGGCGATCCTCGACAAGGCCAACGAGGTCGTTCGCGCCTACCCCATTCGCATGGCTGACGACGGCTACGGCGGCACCTACCCGACGTTCGAGGACGAGGCTGGCAACCCACTCCCCTACGTCGAGTTCCGGGCGTTCATCCTCCCCGTTGGTTTTGCGGGTGCCGGCTGGGCGATCGACAGTCGGATCACCGCCCAGGGTTGGGCAGACGTGAACCGGTGTCGGCTGATCTTCAAGCCGCTCGGCGGTTCGGTCCCCACCGACAAGTGGGGCCGGCTGGAGTTCCGCGGGCAGCTCTGGACTGTCCAGGAGGACCCCCGCATCTTCCAGGGCCTACGCCCCTCACAGAGCTACGTGTCCCTCACAGCCGAGCTGATGGGAGACGCCTGATGGCCTACGTAAGAAACAACCTGAACGAGATCGTTGCGGAGCTGCCCGGAGTCCAGGCCGCGGTACGCAAGCAGGCGTACTTGCTGGAGTTCCGGATCAGGACACTGATCCGCCCTCACTCCCGGACAGGGTTTCTGCTGTCCTCCGTGGGTGTCGAGCGCGCGAACGACAAGGACTACTGGGTCTACATCGGGGCCCGGTACGCGGCCCCGGTGAACTTCGGTTTCAAGCACAACCGGACCGAGGAACGCATCCAAGGACTTCACTTCATCAAGGGGGCTATCTATGGCTGACCTGCCTAAGCTCCCCGACACGGAAGCGCTGGCACTGGATCTCCTGAACTACTACCTCCCTGGTGAGGCCAACTTCAGGACCACCGCTCCGAATGACTGGAGCAAGGCCCTGCCCCTTGTCTGGGTTGCGCGGACCAGCGGCAGGACTGTGGATTACCGGGTGGATCACGCGATCCTCTCGGTGTCCGTGGTCGCTTCGACGCGCAAGGCTGCCTCCGACCTGGCAAGGCGAGTTCAGTCCGCCTTCTACCAGGCTCGTCGGGATAACTACTTCTCGGAGGAAGGCGTTGTGTCCAACTTCGAGACGATCAAGGGACCCCAGCTCGACCGTGACGGTCTGACAGGTAAGCATCCGGACAGTTTCAACTTCGATGCGACCTATGACCTTTGGGCGCGAGCCCGAGACTGAACCCCTCTTTTCTCTCTCACAGCCCTGCCATCGGCGGGGCTTTCTTCTTTCTAGGAGGCCCTAATGGCGGATGCGCCTGTGCTGCCAAGCACCGGTTATGTGTACGTTGCTGATGTTGGCACCGCGATCCCGGCTCTACCGATCGCAGACCCGAAGGCGCCTGGCGCGACCTGGGTTTCGGTGGGGAATACGTCGCTGGAGAACGGCATCTCTCGGGAGACCGATGGCGATGAGCCTGCGGTCCTCGGCTCGTGGCAGAACCCGAGCCTCAAGACGACCCGCCCGACCAAGACACGGTCGCTGACCATCAACCTGCTGGACTTCACGGTGGACGCCTACGCGCTGTACTACGGCGGTGGCGTCATTGTCGGCCCCGATGGTGTGACGCCGGCCCTGCCCGAGGACACGGTGAAGGCGTTCCAGATCCCGGCCGTCTCTGTTCCGCAGGAGAAGGCGCTGCTGATTATCGCCGTTGACGGCGAGTATCAGGTTGTCGAGCACTACGGGAAGGCGTCTCTCACGGGAGGCGACGCGATCGAGTACGACCCGGCAGCACTTGCCGAGATCCCGGTTGTCGCAACGATGCTGAGCGCGGATGGCACCGACTACACGGGAACCATTTCCGAGCGGCTGAACTACGTCGCCTGATCCAACCCTGACTAGCCCTCGGGCCCTGTTCGCAGATAACGGGGTCCGGGGGCTCTTTTCATCTGCACATCTGCACCGTTGCCGGGATGGCGCGGATAGAGAGGTAACCGAAATGGCTACGCTTAGTTTTGCTGACCTGAAGGCGAAGGCCGAGCAGGCAGAGAAGGAGATGGGGCTCTCCTTCATTGCGAAGGACGGCAAGGAGCTGCTGCTTCGCCCCCTGCTGCACCTGTCGAAGACAGAGCTGAAGAACGCCCTGGCGCACGTCTCCGTGATCGAGAACGACGACAACGACTTTGAGACCCGCCTGGAGGCGGTCGATCAGATGCTTGTTGTTGCCGCGGACCGCAAGGACGCCATGCGTAAGTCGCTGGCCGACCTGCCGACCGACGCCCGCATGGAGATCTTCAAGGCGTGGATGGAGGCGGCTCAGGGCCCGGAAGCGTCCGACTCCACAAGCTGATTGAAGAGTTCGGCGGGGAGATCTATGCGGATCTCCTCGCCCGCTACGGGGTTGATATTCACGGGGTCTTCGACGGATCCCTTCCCCCTAGGCACGCTCTAGCGCTTGTGGAGGCCCTTCCACTTGATTCCACGACCGTAACCGCTATGCGGGGTGGACCTGAATTTTATGGCTGGGATCGCCACGCGTACCTGTTTGCAGATCTCATCGACGCCGTTCTACATCTTCACCACGCCACGCTGTCGGTGAATTCGAAGAAGAGGGTGCCCGCACCCGACCCGTACCCGCGCCCCAAGCAGAAGGCGGCCAAGGAGCCAGACATTCTCCTGAGGAAGCTACGGGGAGAAAACGCGAAGACAAACACGGAGGTTGGACCCGGATCACTGATCCCACTCCCACCTGCTAAGCGATAAGGAGGTGAGGTCATGGCTGGTGCCGGCGGGCACGAAGTCGAGCGGATTGCCGTCAAGGTCGTTCCAGATACCGGAGGCTTCAAGAAGAAGCTGAAGAAGTTCCTGGAGCGGATCGAGAAGGAATCCAAGGTCGAAGTTCCTGTCGAGCTGAAGGGCTTGAGCAAGGCCAAGACCGAACTTGAGGCCCTGGCCAAGAACATCACGGTCAAGGTGAAGCTTGAGCTGGAAAACCTTGCGACCGTACGTTCGCAGCTCGCTGCCCTCACCAACCCTCGCGACATCAACCTCAACGTGGATGTCGACACCACTTTCGCGAAGGCGAAGCTTGCAGAGATCTCCAGGCACCTCAACGTAAAGGTCGAACTGGATCTCGATCAGGCGGTAATCGAACTTGCCACGTTCCTGCGCCCTCGCACTCTTACGGTTCACGTGGAAGTGGACAGGGACGAGTTCAACCTGCTCCGCGGAGAACTTCGACGCCTTCAGCGGATGACATCCAATATGGCCAGCAACATGAACATTGTTGGCAACCGTGCGTCCCAGGCGTTCAGTCAGGCGACCAACAGTGTCAGCCAGTTCAGTGGCGGTATCCGTTCTCTCGCTCGTCTCGCTTTCCCACTGCTGGCCGCGGCCGTGCTGGTAGCCATTGGAGCTATCGCTGGTCTTGTCATCATTCTTGGTGCAGTTGTCGGCGGGCTGGCACTGATGCTCCCACCGATTGCTGCAATCGGTGCGGGTGTTGCTTACATTCTCCAGTCGAATGACGAGCAGGCCAAGCGGATCCGCAAGCAGTTCGACGGCGTCAAGGAAGCTGCTAAGGACACACTGTCGTCGGCCATTCGGCCTATGACGGCAGCCCTTCGGCAGCAGATCCCTATCGTTGAGAAGTGGATCCGCAATCTTAAGGGCCCCCTGACGGAGGCTTTCACTGCTGGCTCCGGATATGTCGATGAGTTCTCGGCCGGTCTCCGCGGCCTGGTCGACAATGCGCTCAAGGGTCTTGTAGAGGCCCTTCAGAACCCGGAGATGAGTGCCGCGGTCGACGGCTTCAAGCAGTTTCTGCTTGACATTGGAACAGCGATCGGTGAGTTCTTCAAGACGCTCGCCGGCGGCGGCTCCGACTACCGTGACATGTTCGAGGCGCTGGGTGATGCGCTGATCGAACTCGCCCCTTCCCTGGGGCGGCTTCTGAACGCTTTTGCCACAGTTTCGCCCGACGTGATTGACAGTTTGGCTGGCGCACTGACGCGCATCTTCGACACCCTGTCCAGCAATGGCAGTGTACTAGAGAAGATTGCCACTCTTGCCGAGTTTTCGTTCCAGGCACTCTCTTGGGCGTTCATTGCGATCACTAGCTACATCGGTTCCCTGGTGTGGCAGTACGAGACGCTCTGGAATTCCACGAAGTGGGTGATCGAGGGTATCGGCGACCTGTGGAACTGGTTTGTCGACTGGATCACCGGTCTTTGGGATTCTCTGAAGAGTGGAACGATCAGCCGACTCCAGAGCATGAATTCGAGTGTATCGAGTTCGTTCTCGGGCATGGCGGCGAGCATTACCGGAACCCTGGATTCGCTGCTGGGCTGGATTGCCGATATCTGGTCGAGCATCACCGGAACTTCGAGTTCCGGTGCGAACAACACGAAGAATGCGTCCGTTGGCCCCTTCAATGGGATGCTCGGTGCCATTTCAGGCATCATGAATTCGATCGTCGGAATCGTCGAGTCTGCCTGGTCGCGCATCTCTGGAATCGTCTCGAATATTGCGGGTGCTGTGGGTCGAGCCAGGAGTCTAGTGAATGGCCTGAGCGGTATTGCGAGCAATCTCAACCCGTTCAGTCTCTTCTCGGCCCCTGTCGAGAATGCACCTATGCCTCTGTTCAAGTCGCCGGATGGCGATGACGCGATGGCGCCCATGGCTCTTTCGGCAAGGTCGATTTACGACAGTGTTGATCAGATGGCGGAAACCAGCCGGAACCTTCGCCGAACCTACCTCAATGCTCGCGGCCGGGAAGCGTACGACAATCCGGCCCAGGGGCAGGGCAATGACCTGGCGCAGAGGATTTTCAACTTCACGACCTATGCGGCACCGAATGAGCCAACTGAGCGGCAGTTCGTGAAGTGGATGGACTACGCAGACACGCTGTACGCAACGTAAGGAGTTTCCGTGGATTATCTGCCCATGGTCACCCTGAATGGGGTGGACGGGTCTCAGTTCGCCCTACAGGCCCGTGGGTCGTCGGGAAACATTTGGCTCAACGAGGGAGCCAAGGGTCTGGACATGCCCACCTATGACGTCCAGGCCGATGAGTTCCCTAACGTCGCTGGCTCGGTCCCCCGTTCCGTGCGGGGGGCCGGCCGGGAGATCTTTCTTCCGCTGACCATCTGGGGGGACACCCGAGCCGAGGCTGTTGAGCTGAAGAGGCGGCTTCGCCGGGCGCTGGCACCGACGCGCATGTTCAGCCGTATGGCCAAGCTGGTCGTTGCCGAGTCCAACTCGGACGGCGCCTTCGAGGATCAGCGTGAGATCGAGTGCTACTACGACAACGGTATGGAGGGCACTGAAGGCGAGGAGAATGGAAGGAACTACTTCCGCTACGGCCTGGTGCTCCAGGCTACGGACCCGTACTTCCGGGCCGTCTCCGACGTCAGGGTCTCGTTCGCCACCTACGGCGAGGTAAGAAAGTTCTTTCCCCCTGAGGATGAGCCGTTCGTCAGCCCGGACGGTGTCTCCGGGGGCTTCAAGCTGACTGCTTCCCCCGTCTTCACGACCAACATCACGGTCACTAACCCCGGTGACGAGTCGGCGTACCCCACGTGGACGATCGTCGGCCCAATCGAGGGCCCGTTCAATCTGGTCCGTGCCGCTACGGCCTACTCGGACGAAGAGGTTCTAGCGATCAACACGCTGTCTCTCGCTGAGGGCGAGACGGCGACGCTCGTTACGGAGCCCGGCCGGGTCAGCCTCTCCACCTCAGCCGGCGCGCAGGCCGTTTGGTCGTCCCTCGCAGTGAACCCGCACTTCTGGGAGCTCGATCCCGGCAACAACGCGGTGTCGATCGTCGGCCTTACGGGCGACGAGCCGACGTCTGTCTCCATCTCTTTCCGCCCCAAGTACCTGGGAATGTGACATGGCATCCAAGTTTCGGCTACATGTCCGGGACAAGCCTGTCGCACCGGACACTACTTCACCCGCCCCAATGCTGCTGATTGGTGAGGTTGACCGCTTCATCTCCTTCGAGAGCATCGGCCGGCACCTGGACGTGGGTTCCTGGACGCTGACTCTCCCCGCGAGCAGCCCCCAGGCGCACCTGATCAAGCCTGGCCGAGGAATCGCCCTGTTCCTCGACTCCTCGCCAGACCAGGTCGCCTTCGGCGGCCCGATCCGGTCGATCAAGCTGACGAAGAACCGGGAGACCGGAGGCCGCGGCCTCCTCACTGTCTCGGGTGTCTGTGACAACACGGTCGTCCGCGAGCGCCTGGGGCGCATCGACCCGACCACGGTCTATGCCCGCGAGGACGAGGTATCCCGTAAGTGGGTGCCGACTGTCCATGACGGGGTGGGCTACCGGACGCCCCGCAACTCGGGCGAGTTCATCTGGGGTCTGCTGGTCGCGAACCTGACGATCCCGGTTCTTTCTTCCGTAGGGGACACCTCCAGGCGCATTCGCTATCTGGACATGCCGACGACGTGCCCCGCAGTACTGAGGGCCATGCCGGCAGACGAGGAGTGGAAGCGCTACCCGATCAAGCTCTCCTCTATCGAGGACGCGGTCTGGGACCTGGCCCGGCTGGTCGGTCTGTCGGTTCGCTTCCTCTACAACGCGCACACGGGGCTGGTCGAGCCGCGCATTGAGCCGTCTCGCGACCTGTCCGACGACATCGTCTTCGATGAGCTGGCGGGGAACCTTGCCGGCTTCGAGGTGACGGTAGAGGCGCCCGCGTTTACACGCCTCTTCATGGCGGGTGAGGCGCCGGAGGCCGACGACGGCCGCCGGTACTACGAGTACTGGCGTTCGAACCTGTGGAACCCTCCCGGCTGGGTCGACTTTTCAACCCCCGGCTCCACGCCGGCTCAATGGTCGGACCCGTACTGGGGTCGCAAGGGCCTGGAGGTCGAGTGGAACACGACCGCAGAGTCCTACCTCGACGTCCGTGAGTCGGACTGGGGTTACCAGTCCGACCCTGCCGACCCTGGCGCGGCTCTTGACCCGCCCGTGGATTCGGATGAGCGCAGGCGTTTCGACCGTCAGCGCATCGCTGCGTTTGTGGAGAACAGCCAGAAGGGTCTAGTCACCTTCGAGGCTGTAGACACCGACACGTGCAGGTATGGGCGCGATTACCAGATCGGTGACACCGTCCGAATGCTGCTGGATACCAGCAACATTCCCGAATCGATGACGGATGCGGACGGCGTAATTCGTCAGCAGGTCCGTGAGGTACGTATCGCCTGCAAGGCGGACGAGATGTGGATCATCGAACCAACTATCGGCTCGGATGAGACGTCGAGCACTCCGTACGTGTACCGCAAGCTTCGACAGCTCCAGAGGCAGGTCGAGGCCACCAACAACCGAACCTAAAGATAGGGAGACCGAGATGGCGGACCCGAGCGTAACTGAAAGGTTCTACCCTTTCTCGTCGGGCCCTGGCGAGTTCGTCACAGAGGAAGACTGGGCTGTGATGGCTCAGGGCTACCAGGATGACGGAGTATACGGGCATCCCGGATCGAACAGTCTGACAATTGAGCCGGGCCCGGAGCCGGGCACGATTCAGATCAATCCGGGTGACGCCCAGCTCGGCGGCTTCCACTACCGGCTGACTGCTCCGAAGGTCATTCAGACTGTTGCCAACAGCACCACCGAGTTTCGCTGGGACATTGTTGTCCTCCAGCTCAATACTGACTCGAAGGTGATTGAGCCGGTCCTGCTGACGAACGCCGGTGTGTGGGCTGTCGGCGAGGGCCAGGCGCCGCTGGGTCTGTGGGGTCAGCCGCCCTCGACGGAGGTCACCGCGGACTACTGGGGTTGGGAGATCGATGCACGCTGGTTCATTGGCGCCCGCATCCGCCCCTACCTGCCGGATGCGATCCCGCCAGCCACACCGGGTGGGTTGATCTACAACCCTTCCGCAGACGGCAATGAGGCCATCTATATCGGCAAGCTCGACGGGAACGGTAACCCGTACTGGGCTCCGTGGTATCCACTCGCTGAGGAGCGGATGGACACGGTTGAGGTTTGGTCCACAGTCGACAAGACCACCCGGTCTACGGGATGGGTCGCTGGCAATCCTCATCAGGTTGTGGGTACTTTCACGGCACCGCCGTCCGGTGCCGTCTTTGTGACGATCTACGCACAGCTCGAATGCGAGCAGCCTAGTACAGCTTACTTCGCATTCGAGGTTCGCAATGGTGGCGAGAACGGGTCCCTGTTCCTTGCTGCAGACAAGAATGTTTCCGTCACTCAGCAGGGCGACCAGTTCCACGGGGGTTCGCTTCGTAAGCGCGTTTCTGGGCTGACCCCCGGCAACCAGTACACGGTGAAGACCGTTTACACGACAAGCAATGGGTCGTCCACGGCAACGATTTTCCAGCGGATGCTGTTGATTGAGCCCGAGTACACGACCGTTGCGCCGGGTGAGGCGCCATCTGGTGGTGGACTTATCGACCCAACGGACGTCGTTCTCACGTCTGGCGGAAGCACCATTCAGCTTCCAAATGGGAACATCTCGACACAGGCTCTAAGGGTTCATATCCCGGCGGGTGATCGTGCTGAAGCGGTCGACACAATGGGGTTCTACGTCAACACGGGTACCGATGCGACCCCGAGCTGGCAGCGCGTCACGTGGTTTAACGAGTACGGCGAGCCGCGGGTGATCCCGTCGAGCGTGGATCGTGTTGGCCTCCGCATCAAGGCGAACCCTGGGCAGGTTGGTGACCTCGCCCAGTTCACAGATATCGACAACAACGTGCTGTCCGGTGTGAAGGCGGACGGGGAACTATACGGACCGAACATCGGCAACGCGAAGGTCAGTGCCGGCCCGGAGCCGACCAACCCTGTCGACGGGGACCTGTGGGTGGATCTTGCGTCCACTCCCCCGGTGCTGAAGATCCGAGCTAACGGCGGCTGGTCTGCCCTGAACGGCGAGGCAACCGTGCCGGACGACCCGAACGCGGCCCCGGCCTTCATGGGAGTTCAGTCGACGGAGGTCAACTGGACGAGCATCGATGTTCCCCTGCCGGGCGGTGAGACCTACCTCGCGTGCATCGCCTGGAACAGCGCTGACGCGCTCACGTCCGTCCCGGCAGAGTGGACGCTCGTTCGGGAGGTTGTTGAGACGTCCGGGCGTGCAGCCGTTTACACGGTGAACGCGGCTGACGTGAACACGTCGAGTTTCTCTCTGCCAACCCAGCAGAAGATCACGGCTGTGTGCGTCGGCTACCAGGCGTCGATAGTTGCGGCATCGGACGGTCTCCCGGATGCGGGTAGCGACGGGGCACACGAGGCCCCGGCTCTGGACGTGCAGCAGGTTCCGGCCCGACTGGTTCGCTTCTACTGGGACAAGTCCGCGGGCACTACGGACCTCAACGCAAACGATGCGGGGGCCACTACGCGAGGTGTCCAGTACGGCACCGGTGCGGGTAGCTGCGCCGTGCTCGCCACGGACCAGGAGATCACCTCGGCAGGGGTGGTCCCCCTCGCTACCGCAACGGCGGACGTCGAGGCCGCGAACGCGGGTGGATTCTCCATCGCCCTGGCAGCCGCGTAAGTAGAAGCAGTTATGGCCGCCCTTCTTTGGGAGGGCGGCCTTTTCATGCCCTGCAAAGGACAGACATGACTGACGAGCGTCCCGCCACTGAGGGCGGGGTCTTCATTCCAACCAATGAGATCTACAACCTGCTGCGCCAGTCAATCGATCAGACCAATGCGCGAATGATCGAGATCCGTGGCGACATCAATCAGATGAACACGCGGATTGACGACTCGAAGGTTGTAGAGCGTGATCACGAGAAGCGCATCCGAACCCTGGAGACAACTAAGAAGGACCGTCTCTCCCCTTCGGTCACCTCAGCTCTCATCGCAGCGCCGATTGCCATCATCGGCATTCTCGCGCCAATGGTCATCAAGTAAGGAGGCACATGGGTACCGCAAACGGTCTCATTGACCGCGCTGAGAAGGACATCAATCTCGGCGAGCCGAACTATCTTCAGCGGAGCTATTCGAAGCGTGTCGGCTGGGCGTACTACAACTACGCCTGGTGTCAGGCCGCTATCAACGAGTGGGCTCACGATACCGGCAACCACAAGGCCGTCATGTTTGGCGTCAACGACGCCTACACGGTGACTGCGGCACGCCGTTTCGAGCAGCACGGACGCTGGTTCAAGGGTACGTACGCGAATGTCCTGAAGGCGAAGCCTGGGGACATTGTCTTCTTCGACTGGGGCAAGACCGACAGCATTGACCACATTGACCATGTTGGCGTTGTCACTGACAACCTTGGCAACGGTCGACTGAGGACGATCGAGGGCAACACGGAAAACCAGTGCCTTCGCCGGACTCGTTCCTACGTTGAGATTGCCGGGTTCGGCCGGCCCGCCTATGACGGGCAGCCCGCACCGAGCGTACCCACCTACCCAGGCGTTGAGGCCCCGAAGTGGCCCGGCAGGTACATCACTCAGCCTCCGCTCATGGAGGGCTCGGATGTGCGGCGCTGGCAGTCCCGCATGCGGGCCCGCGGCTGGTCCATTTCCGTCGACGGCTGGTACGGCCCCGACTCGGAGCGTATCTGCCGACAGTTCCAGGCCGAGAAGGGCCTTGGTGTTGACGGCGTTGTCGGCCCGAAGACTTGGAAGGCGTCCTGGGAGGCGCCTGTAACGTAAGGAGTGCCCACATGGGCAAGCACAGCAGGCCCGACGTGACTACCGAGGACTTCCCTACCCTGCCAACTAAGGCAGTTGAGGATGTTCGAGCTGATCAGGTCTTCCAGGACTTTTGGGAGGACTTCAGCGATGATGGGAAGCTAACCCCTGAGACCCTGTCGAAGGGTAAGCACTTCCTGATCTCGGTTGCTCACGGTGTTGCCGTTGCGGTCGCCCTGGAGGTCAGCCCTGTCCTGTGGGACGCGCTAGCGGCTGGTGATGTGGATCTACCCGGCATTGTCGAGCTGGTCCGCACCGCCGCCGTTGGTGCCCTGATTTCCCATTTCAGGCCGCGCCGGTGAGAACCAAGGCCCCCACCCTCACGGGTGGGGGCCTTTTTGTCGTTTCGGGTTTTACTCCTGCTTCACCCTGTCTTCCAGCTCCTTCAGAGCCAGATACCGGATGATGGCCAGCTCCCTTCGGGTGAAGGAACCATCCCGAACAACGTCATCGGTGATCGGATCATCACCGAGTACCTTGTTGGCCCCTTCCACCAGGCCCAGAAGGTAGGCGGTGTCCATCTCCTCGAAATTAGACTCGTTCACTCTTCTCCCCCTCTCGGGGCCAGTGTATTGCCCCTCCCCATGCCGGGGAGGGGTCTTTCGTCGTCTAAGCGGTCAGTCGCGCGTAGATCTCATCGGCCAGGGCCTACTCGCCGTTGACGATGTGGTCGAACGCCTGCTGGGCGAGGCGCTGGTTGGGGTAGAACTTGGTGCGTTCGACGGTCTGGTTGTAGTCGTGAACGCGGGCGACGTACCACTTCCCCGAGAAGCCTCGGAGCTGGTAGCAGTACTCACCCCGGTACTCCTGCTGCTTGACCGTGTCGGCCATGTGGGGGTGCCACACCCGGCCCTTGGGGTGCGCCTTCCAGGTGATCGCGTCGGGCACGTACTCCTCCGTATCGATGCGCTCCAGCAGGTTCAGCGGGAGGCGGGCCTCCCGCCCGTCGTCCAGGCGGACGAGGATCTCACCGTCCTGGCGCTTGCCGAGGTTCACACCCTCGGCACCGGGGCGGATGTTGCTGTGCATCTGGGTGAGCCGGACTCGGCTCCCGCCCCAGATCGCGTTGCCTCCATGTGGCATCAGGTGTCCACCTCGCAGACGAGGCCGAAGACGGGGTGGTGTCCCGAGCCGGGGCATTCGATGTGCGGCTCGGCGCATGCGTGCAGCCCGAGCGCCGTTACTCCGCCCTCCTGATAGGCCAGGGCGGCGAAGCCGCGGGCCAGGTGTCCGAGCACGCCGGGGTTCTTACCGGGCGTATACATAAGCTGGTCGGCCTTGGACGCGATGATGTCCGCCGCCTCGGAGGCGATCTCCTTTCGGGTCTCGAACGGCACCACCCTCATCTCCAGGATGGCCAGCGGCGTGAGCATGAGCAGCGCGTCACGAATGACGATGCGCATCTCCTCGTCGGTCACTGGTGACTCCCTTCCTGTGCACAGCAGCAAGGGCCCCGGCAACCGCCGGGGCCCGTGAACGGTTAGGGGTTCAGTCCTTGGTGCGCCAGGGCTGGGTGAGCTTCTTCCGGAGGTACGCCTCGTGCTCCGCCATCTCCTGACCGTGGATTCGCTCGTAGTCGCCGACACTCCGCCCGATGTCGTCCATCACGTCGGTCATCAGCTCGGGGAAGCACTGGAGGCCCAGCTTCAGGTAGAGGCCCGCAACCGAAGGCGCCAGCGGCGCCACCTTGCTCGCCTCCGACAGGGGGTACAGCATCTCGGCGGCGGTCGCCGGCCGGGTGTCCTCACCCTTCGCTCGGCGTTCCGCGATCTCCCGGCAGTGCGCCCGGTAGACCATCTCCGGCATCGGCTCGGACCGGTGCCCGGTGTGCATGAGCGTGAAGGAGTCGAAGATGGGCCCGCGCAATCGGACCTCGTTCCCGTCCTCGTCCCACGGGGATTCCTCCCCGTGCTCCTCCATGACGGCTCGGATCTCTTCCTCGGCGATTTCCATCTGCCGCCACATCCCGGCTGTCTCGCGCTCGATCTGGTTCCACAGCTCCATCACGTCCACGTGTGCTCCCTTGTCTCGGCATGAGAAAGGGCCCCGGCGGATGCCGGGGCCCGTGGGTGGAAGAAAGATGTGTGCGCTAGTCGCGCCAGGGCTGGGTACCGTGCTCGCCCTCGAACTCGTCGGTGATGTCCTTGGGGATGTCGCCGACGAAGCGCCAGCCGACGCGTTCGCAGGTCCACCACTGGCCGTCGATGCGGATCAGGTCCCCGACGCTCACGGAGCGCAGCTCCCGCGCGTAGTAGGAGTCACTGCGGTTGTCCACACCGTTCCCGATGTGCATGGCTTCCTCGGCAACGTCCTCGGGTGGAAGGGTGGTCTGCTCGGTCAGGTACTCGAACACCTTGACCACCGGGTGATTGGGCTCGTAGCCGAAGAACCCTAGGGACCGCCCGTTCTCGTCCTTCGCAACGTTGTGGAAGATCTCGATCTGAACCTGGATCATGGGCTTTCTTCTTTCTTTAGGAGAATGCGCCGTAGGAGTCGATGTCCATCTGGTCTCGGATGGATCGCCCCTTCTCCCCCGCGTACACGATGACGTAGGGGATTTCGGTACTACCGAGGCGATGCCACTTGACGCTGTTCACGTACTGCTCGAAGAAATCTGTCTCGGTCAGGTCTGCCGCAAGCTCACACGCGGCCTTCTCCCGAACCTCCTCCGGGTCCAAAGCCCAAGCCGCCCGGAAGAAACTGTCGTCCACATCGACGGTGAATTCGACGCGGATCTTCATCAGAAGTCACCCTCGGCAACCTGGAGAACGGTCAGCCCCAACTCCTCCCGCCACATCTTCACGACCGAGTTACGGTCGTCCAGGACGGCAGTCGGCTTGCCGTACACGGGAAGGATCTTCTGCTCGTACAGCTCCCGCTTGACCACATGGTCCGGCCGATAGTCGCCCTCCTCCCGCATTAGCAGCAGCTCCCCGATGTGACCCATGTGGGTGTCGATCCACATGTTCGTCTGGCGCCTGCACACCGAAGGGCGGCCGGTGAGGTACACGATCATGTGCGCGGCAGCATCGAGTGCCTGGACGACCTCGATGACGGGCAGGTTCGGAAGGTCCTCCCCGACCCGGTCCCAGTCGTGCCACTTACGGACCTTGGGGTCGTTGTCGTCTCGCAGTGCGAGCGTGCCGTCCAGGTCCACGAGAAACAGTCCCATCAGTTACCTCCTTGTGTCCTTATACGGGCATGACAAAGGGCGGCCCGAAAGCCGCCCTCCATCAAACCCCTACAGGGTGACTACCACTGTTCCGCTAGCAGCGTTGCATTCTCCTCGGCGGTTCCCGCCATCACGGCTATCTCACTTGCAGCCCAACGGACGTCGAGGAACTCGCCTTTCTGCGCGTCCGCCAAGGCTTCTTCTGCCTTGCTCTTGAGATCCATGAGCAGGTTGATCAGTCTGGCGTGCTCGTCCAGATCGATCACGACTACTCCTCAACGATCATTGGCTCACCACACGGGCAAGCCAGATACCCGATGCGGTCAGTCCAGTACTCGATCCACTTCCGGCTCACCCGAGTCACGTAGTACTCGGGCTCACCATTCTTCTTTTCTCCATGCGGCTCGGGGCAGGTCGCCTTGATCTGCCGCGTCGTCTGCTTCGGCACGTACTGCTGCAAAGCCGAGTGCGGGTACGGGCCGAGGCCCCGGCGAACCATGTCCGCCAGGACCTCACGCAGCTCGTCAGTAGCGACCGTGGCCGTCATCTTCCCCGTGAGGCCGAGGGCCTCAGCGAGTCTCCGAAACGGCGCACCGTGCCCAGCCCCGTATCCGAGCGTCGCGTGCACCAGCTCATGCAGGACGACGTCCAGAACCCTGGTCGCGTCGTTCAGGTACGGGTGCACCAGGACATGAGGGCTCCCGTCCTCGCTGGTGTGATGGCACTCTCCGATCCGCTTACCCGAGCGCCCCCCAGACACGGGGAAGCTCACCGAGATGTAGAGGTCGGGGATCTCATGCCGCAGCTCGGAGAACCACGGGCGCATCAGCTCGACGCCATGCTTCAGCCACCCCTCCCGTGTCGTGTGCATCGAAACCCCCTTCCAGGTCGAGGCCGTCAGGCCCGAAGGTCGTCACGTAGTCGGTCATGCACGCGTCACCACAGAACTCGTGTGCGAGAACCAGCGGCCGGCGGTCTCCGCACCAGGTGCACCGGTCTTTCACGCTGGTCTCGTCCGGGTCGTCTTCGAGGGATTCGGCGTGGACTACCGCGGACTCGGTGACGTCCCGTGTAAACAGCCCGTGGGCGTGCGCCTCGAACTTCCACCAGTAGGTGTGACCCGGCTTGTACGTGCACCCCTTCTCGTGTTTCGCGAGGAACACGTTTTCGTAGAGCCGTGCTGCCTTGCAGTTGCACGGGATGCCGTTCAGCCATTCGTCGGCCTCGGCCGACTCCTGGGCCAGCCGATGATTCTCAGAGATTATCCAGCGGAGATCGGCGTACTCGTTCGTGGTCGGAACCGAGTGCCCTTCATTCGGGAGACCCTCCGAGCCGATCTTGTGGAACACGCCTGATCGGCCGTTGACCTGCTCGTCGTTCGGACCTGTTGCGCCCCACACGTAGCGGGCTTCACGTCGCACGGCGTAGGGGTTGCCGAAGACGTCCTTGAGAAGCCACAGCTCACCGAATCGGGTGGTCGCCTCCCCTTTCTTGTGGAGACGACCCCTCGTAATGGTTTTGGCCGTCTTCTTCCGGTTGGATTCTCGACCGCACGGCTTGCACCGCTTCGGCTTCCTGCCTCGCCCCTTCCACTCCAGCTCGGCCCCGCAGTGTTCACACTTCATCTCGATCAAGCCGCCAGCTCCTCCGGGCCGTCTTCGTCGGCCGCCTCCTTCTCGGCCGCAGCCTTGGCAATCTCCCGGTCCAGGTCGTCTTCCGCCGCGATCTCCTCCGCCTTCCGGATCTCAATGTCGAGATCGTCCTCGACCAGGCGCAGGAACGTCGGTGGACGTCCACCCGATGACGGACCCTGGAATGCCTCGACCTGCGGGAGCTGCTTGAGTGCCTCCCTGATGTACTTGACCTTGATGTTCCGACCGACCACATCCCAGATCTCCGTCATGGACATCGGGAGGGGCTCCAGCGTGGACGGATCCCGGTTCTCGTCCAGGGCCTTCAGAATCTTCTGAGACAGCGACTCGCCACCCGTCTCCGGCAGAACGAACCGAACCGAATCCACTGAGTACTTGATCAGCGCCAGGGCACTGTCCAGATCCTCGACCGTGACCTCGTCGCGCTTGTCCGCCAACGCGTACAGAGCACTGATCCGGATCAGATACGCGAGGGCGCGTTCCGCCATCTCGCTCAAGACCTCGTTGTCCTCGGTGAGGCCCTCGCACACCGGCCGGTGAACCTTCTCGAACACCTCCGCTACGTCAGCCGGCACCTTCACCACTGGCCGCGTCTCACGGGCCCACAGGCCGATGCCCAGCAGCTCCCTCGCCACCACCTCGATCACAGGGCCCGGATCCGGTCCACCGAAGACGGGCACGACCCCCGACTGCTCGACGAAGACCGCGAGGAACCTGTTGAAGGTGCCGCCAGTCGCGTCCTTGCTCCCCGTGATCGCACCCCAGTTCTTCGGCTGGACGTGCCCCACGAAGCCCAGGTGCGGGTTCTCAATCTTGAAGTCGGCCTTGGCCGTCTTGTGGGCCAGGGTCTCCCCATCCCACCCCTTGCGCAGGTAGACGCCCACCTTCACATCGCGCTTGGCGTTGTTGATGAAGGTGTCCATCTCCTCTTCGAGGACAAAGACAGGGTTGTCCTTGTGCTCGGACAGCTCGGTCATCATGCCGAGGCCCGTCGCAGGGATACCGTGCACGATGTGCTCGTCACCCCAAGCCTTGAAGGCGCCCTTGATGACAGGCATGGCAATCCGGGCCGTGGCACCCTTCCGGCCCCTGCCGGAGACACCGACCAGAACGAACCAGGCGGACAACGGGGACGTTCCGCGGCCCGTCTGAACTCGCACCTCGGGCCCGATATAACCGGAGAACGCGGACATCAGCGTCACCATCACGCCGACCTTGGCGCCCTCGGTGTAGGGGGCCAGCTCCTCGGCCATGAAACCGAAGGGGTTGACGAATGCGGCCTCATCGATCTGAGGCGGGACTCGCTTCTCACCCATGTGGATAAATCCTTTCTTCTATAATCCGGGCGGACACAGCAAAGGGGCGGCCGAAGCCGCCCCCCACTGAATGCGCCCGATCGCTACGAGATCGGGTAAATCCGATCCGCGAACGCCACGGCCTCACGCCACCGCCGCGAATTGTCCTGCTTGTCCTGCACCGCTCCGGCCCAGCACCGCTCGGCGCGCGTCGAGTTGATCCCCAGCACCCCCAGGACGGTCTGGATGAACTGGCCCTCGTGCTTGTCGGGGATGGGCGAGCCGAGGTTGGTGAACGCCTGCCCGAAGAGGCAGGCGGGCTTCGCTTCCGTCCCGTCCTCTCCCTCGGACTCGACGGCGTTGTAGGTGCACAGGCCGTCGTACGGGGCGGGATACTTGTAGTCCGGGTTCTCGTTCACGAGACGCCGGACCTCGTTCTCGATGTCCTTGAACGTGATGTCGGTCATTCGCTTTCCTCTCTCAGCAGTCGCAGCAGACGACGTGATCGGCCATTGGGCACAGGGAGAATCCGCAGTAGTCGCACGTACCGGGGCAGGTGTCACTGCCGCAGCATTCGTAGTCCTCGACCTCACCGGGGTTGAGGTCGTCATAGTCACTCAGAGCCACGCATCCTCGAACGCGTCCCCCTCCTCCAGCTCCCGCCCCTCCTTCTCCTTCTTTCGAACCGCATCAGCCAGATGGACGGAGCAGGTCTTGAGCGGCTTGTCGTCGCTGCCCTCCCCGTCCTCGTCCTGGTGGTCGTGCCCCACGCGGAAACCCACCGGTCCCGCGCCGGCCGGGAGAGGGTGGCCCCGGTAGCAGTGCTCGAACCTGCCGGGGAAGAAGCTCTTGACGATCGCGTTACCCATCAGTTCGCCCTCCCCGCGACCTGGAGCTTGGCGAGCGTCGTCCGCGCCTCCCCGACCGTGAACCACACGCCGCACGGCATCTCCTCTTCGGCCTTCTCCTCACCGAAGACGTTCTGGCTGCGCTCCAACGCAGCTTCGAAGTTGACGCCCCGGCGGTCGGCGAAGTGCTGAAGGTCCGCAAGGAGATCGGACAGCGCGATGAACTGGTCGCCCCCCACGTCACGCAGGTACGGGTAGACGGATTCGGCACCTCGGTCGGCGCGGTCCTCGTTGTTCAGAACCATCATTTCCCTTTCGTCCGATCCTGGATCTTCTTGAGGGCGTTCTTGTCCGTCTTCGGGACTCGCCTAATGGCTTCCGACTTGATGGCCTTCTGCACCTTTTTCTCGTCGGAATTACCCAATGGGCCCCTTCAGGTCGTTTCGATCGCAGACGTGCCAGCGCTTCCAGTACTTGGCTTCAAGCCAAGTGATGTTGTGGTTGCTGAACTTCCAGCACCGCTTGCACACGATGTGCCCGCTGTTGCCGAGACTGTTGAAATACCGGCATTGAGCGCAGTCCAGTGGCAGAACCCTCCGCTGGAACTTGAATCTCACTTCTGCCGCTCCTCGATCTCGGATACCCGAAGCCGACGAACGTAGAAGCCGCCCATGAACCCCGTCTCCTCGATCGCGGCGTCCACGGCCTCACCGAACGTTTCGCCGTACACCACCGCCAACTCTCTGTCGTTCCTGTCCTTCACGATCCATTGATCGGTGGGGGTGCTCTTGTCCACTGGTTCCCCTTTGCTCGGACTGCCCCGGCATGGAAAAGGCCCCGTTTACACGGGGCCTCAACCAAACCGATCACACTCAGATCAGGTCATCAGTTGCGAACGAACGGACTCCCCGTACTTTCTGGCCAGGTACGCGTCGTAGACGTCGTCCCAGAACTCACCGATGTCCTCGTAGAACGGGTCCACCACCCCGTAGACGTCGTAACACTTCTCCTCCGCTGACGTCGCCATGTCTTCCAGGAGGGTCAGCTCGCCCCACGTCAGCTTGTTGAACAGTTCAGAGGACACCCAGGTCCTCCAGGTCCTCGAAGGAAAGGTGCTCGATCGGCGTGGCCGTGATCTGGTTGTCGCTGTTGACCGTGAGCACCTGGACCTCCGAGCCGGAGGTGCGGGTGCGCGTGTAAACGTCGTCGTCGTACATGAACTGTCTCCTTGTGGGGATAGAAAAGGCCGCCCCGGTTGGGGCGGCCCTATATCGGTTGGTCAGGTCAGGCGGCGCAGACGTACTCGTACGCACGCTGCGACAGTTCCAATTGATTCTTCAGGAACACGGGGTCATCCCCGTCCTTCTCGGCGAGTCGGATGAGCCGTCGCAGTTCCCGGATCTCACGGTGCATGGTGATTCGCAGGGTCACCCAGACCTCCGGGTCGGAGATGTGATCCATCAGGCGGCCACCTCGAACTCCTGGCAGCCCTTGTGCGCCTTGGATGCTTTGTTGCCGGTCTTCGTGACGCAGTGCGCCACGCCACCGCACGGCCGGACGGCCGAGTTCTCGTCCCGCAGCGGGATCACGTTGCTTCCCGCGGCCGGCTGGATGTCGGGGGTTCCCGTGTCGAAGATGTCGGTGCCGTCGTCCTCCAGCTCCTCAGCGGGGAGGGAGTTGACGATCAGCCTGTGCAACTCGTTCCGCGCCTTCTCGGCGTCCCGCACCACCGTGAAGCCGTCCACCACGGCGTAGGCGTGCTTCGACTTCTGCTTGATGCGACGGGCCTGCTTCGGCGTGATCGGACGCAGCACCGATCCGGTGCGCTCAAACTCCTGGACCACGTAGTTGTCGGACCGGACGAGAGCGGGGAGACGGGTGGCGTTGGACATGGATCCTCCAAGGGTCGTGATGGATGGAAGAAAGTCCCTGTGGACTAGACAGGCCCCGGCCGTAGCCGGGGCCCATGTGGACGACAGGGTCAGTTGAGGCGGGACCGGACCAGGTGGCGCCAAATCCCCGTCAGCACGGTGTAGGTGTAATCGCCCGCCAGGTCACCGAGGTTGAAGCCGTGCTCGGCGGAGCCGTCCCCGTTCAGGCCCAGTTTCAAGAGCCCGTTACCCCAGTCCCCGAACAACTGGCCGATGACGCAGTCGTCCGTACGCATCATGTCCAGTCTGTAGAGGTTGACCTCCTTCTCCCAGCCGGGCCGCGCCTTGTCGAGCAGCTCAGCCCCGCGTTCCGCGCGCTTTCCCAGGTCGGTCGTGAACGTGAGCGCCATGTCTTCCTTTCTGCGGTCTCCTGCGGACAAGAAAGGGCCCGGAAAGCCGGGCCCCAACTAGACGGCAGGGATCACTCGGCGAAGTACGCGTCCGCGTAATTCACCGCTTCACCCCAGGGGGAGAAGGTGTCCTGCCGCGACTGGACCGCACTCACCCAGCACTTCTGGCCCTCGGTCGTCTCGACGCCCAGCTCGTCGAGGACCTTGGCGATTGGCTCGGCCTCCAGCGTGCCCGGAACCGGGCGTTCGAGCGCAATGAGCGCCTGCCCGAAGATGCACCCCGGCTGTTCCTCATCGGGGTTGTACTGGCACACCGTGTGCCCACCCGTCTCGTAGACGAACTCCGGGTTCTCGGCCGCCAACTCGCGCACCTTCTGCTCCACCTGGTCAAAGGTCAGTTTCGACATGTTGTTTCCTCTCTTTGAGCCCATGTGGACAAGACAACCCACGGCCTAAGCCGTGGGTCATGTTGAACACAGGGATCAGAAGGCCAAGCTGACCTCGGCAGTGTCGGCCTCACGGAGTTGGGTGATCAGCGTCCGCCACTCCTTGGTGAGCGCCTTGTACTCCTCGTCAAGCTGGTCGAGATCCTTGTTCACAGCGAAGAGGGGCACGTAGAACCCGGAGTCATGAGCCTCCGAAAGATCCATGTCCAGGGCCTTGAGCCCACCCCCGAACGTTTCGTAGAGCTGGCCGAGGATGCAGTCCGAGATGCTGTCCAGGTCGAGTGCGTCCGGGTCGATCACGTTCCACCACGGGTCCGACCGGGTGAACGAGAGAATCATGGCCCCTGCGTAGACGCGGGAACGAATGTCGATGATGTCGATCACGTGTGTCTCCCTTTGCTGGCCCACTGTGGACAATGGGGCACACGGAACAGGGTCCGTGTGCCCGATGCCGACAGGGATTAGGCCGCGATCCGAACCGTGTCCCGCTGGAGGTTGGAGATCAGGTTGACCCACCCCAGATCGAGGATCCGGTGCGCCGTCACCGCCATGTTGTTGTCCATCCCGAACGCCTCCGCGTTCACGTGGAACCCGAAGTTGTCCGCCTCCTCCGTGTCCAGCAGCATGAGCCGCAGACCCTTCTCACGGGAGCCGTAGAGCTGCCCCAGCACGGAGTTCGTGTCCGAGCTGGAGTCCAGGCGCTCCAGGTTGATGCGGTGCCACCACCCATCCCCCTGGCTCTCGGTCAGACGCAGCGCACCCGGAATGACACGGTCGTTGATCAGTTCCAGCATGTGTGTCTCCCTCTCGGTAGTCCCCTGTGGACTAATCAACCCCCGACCCGTTACAGGCCGGGGGCTCAATGGCTCACAGGGTGATTCAGGCAGCCATCGGCATCGGTTCACACACGGTGCCGTCACAGGCACCCCCGCATTCACCCGTGCAGTGCCAGGCGAGTGAGTCCGGTTCGTAGCAGTCGTCCCGCTCGCACCACTCACACAGCAGGAGCCCCGTGTAAACGGGGATGCCGCAGCAGGCGCATTCACGCATTCGAGGCCCTTTCGTCAGAAGAGGCGTGCCTGTCCCTTGCCTTCCAGCAGGGCGTAGATCTCCCGTAGGCGGGCCTCCCCCACGCCGTTCGCGATGTACTCCTTCTCGGCGTCCGTGAACGTGAACCAGTCGCTACAAATCTCGCAGTAGTAGTCGCCATCCCCGTCGTACTCCGGGTGCGACGTCTGGCGGGACAGCCACTCCACGTGCCCGCCGTCCTCCTCGGACATCTCACGGTGCTGGGCGTACTCGCACTCACACCCGTCCTCGGCGTAGCACTCACCCAACGCCGGGTGGTTGGCCTCCCACTCGCGACGGGAAAGATCCTCGTCGTCCAGGACCGGGGAGTCCTGGAGGGCCGACACGATCCGCTCGGCCTCACGCAACGCCAGGGCGTCATCGGCGCGCACCATGAGCGTGTGGATCACACCGCCCGGCCATGCGTCCATGCGGAAGTTGGTGCCGAACGCGGCAGCGTCCTCCAGCAGCTCCGCAGCCGTGTAGTAGTTCGAGTCCGCACGCGGGTCGTCCTCGCGGTCGTTGTGCGAGATGGGGAGCGGAACCCACATCTCGTCCTCGGCCGTGTATCCGCGGCGCTGTGTCCAGGGCGTACCGTCCATCTCGTTGGACAGGGACATCAGGTCGTCCACGAACGGCATCGCCTTGCGGATACGCTCGATCCGCTTGGAGCGGGAACCGGTCCCCTTGTGGGCCAGAGGCTTGCCCGGACCGGTGGTGAAGTAGTCGGCATACGCGAGACTCATTACAAGTCCTTTCGACGTGGCAGGATTCGCAGGAATGCCGCAGGGCACGGACCCAAGCCCGTGCCCCACTTCTCACTCCGACGACTCCTGAGGGTTAGAGCCGAATCTCCGCCCCGTTCAGCACGTCCCAGATGGCGAGCTGCTTCGCGATCTTGCCCAACTGAATGGCCACCGTCCGGGTGGCCACCCAGTAGGACAGGTCGAGGTAGACGTGCCCGCCGTCGATCCACGCGCCGTAGAAGAGGTCGTCGTACCTGTACGTGATGTTCTGCTTGTCACGCATGTACATCTCGACCTCGGTGCTGTTGAACTCGGCGAGCGGGATACGCCGCTCGTGGTTGGGGGCGGACACCATGAACCCGTCCATCGGCGCGGGCCGGTAGGCGTGCCAGGTGGCGCCGCCGTCGCGGATGATCTCGTTCGCCAGGTCGAACATGGGCGTGGCAATGGCGGTGACGGTCATAGGGACCCCATCCGGGAGAGATTGACTGACGGGCCATCGTCAGGTGCGCAATGTCAGCGCACGACGGGCGGGAATGAGCGCCCGTTTCGGCCTAGTCAGGAAGGAAGAAGAAAGCCCCCGCGTTCGAGCTGTTCCGCGATCAACTTCCCGGCGAGCGCCTCGTCTTCGGACCCGTCCAGGTAGGCGTCACGCGTCGCGAAGACGACGTCCACGGGGTTGGCACCCGTGACCGCTTCGATCGCGGTTGCGAGGCCCTCCATGAGCCCTTCTTCGTACGAGTCCTTGGCTCCACCCCGGTTGATCATGAACCCGAGCTGGCCGAGCAGAACTTCGAACTTGGATCGAGTGATCACGTGTCCCCTTTCAGAGGTACTGAACGGTGCCGTCCGCGTGGACCAGGAAGGAACGGCCCTCGCCGTTCCCCTGTATTTCCGCGTCCCAGTAGCAGGGACCGGGCGAGTCCTCCGTCACGCACGGCGGATAATCCACATGCGAACTGTCCGGGGTGAAGGTGCCGAGGACCGTGTAAACGGTCAGGCCGATGCCGATTCCGAGCAGAATCGCGGCGGTAACCCACTTCATGCCGTCACGCCTCCGGGTGGCAGAGGGCGAACGGGTTACCGCACTCGCACAAGGACGTGTGCGTGAGGTACTGCGGGTAGACCTGCCAGATCCCGGAGTCGAACTCGTTGTTGGCACCGATGAGGTCCACGTCCGCGACGGTTCCGTAATCCGGGTGTGTGTACAGCGGGCTCTCAATGAACCCGTAGTCACCCGTGTTGTCCGCGACGGCGTCGCCCACGTGCAGGTCGAACTTCTTCAGAGAAATCAAGTCTGTGTCCTTTCTTGAATCCCGTGTATCCACCACAGGGCCCCGAAGGGCCCCATGGAAGCCACACGCGATCTACTCGCTATCTACTCTTTGTCACCCGAACCATCGGACGAGTAGGCGCCCGCGAGTCGTGCGACGGTGCTCTTGTTGAGCCGGAGCGCCTTCTCCAGGTCCTCGCGCGTCTTACCCATACGCGCGGCCTCCTTCAGGAGCTTCTCCATGTCGATGCCCTTGATGTTCACTTGGCGGCCTCCATCTGTCGCACAACTCGGGCGTAGACCTCCGGGTGACGCTTGGCAAGCGTCGCCAGGCGCTTCTCATGCGCAGCCTTGTGCTGCACGGCACCCTTCCGGGCAGGCTGAAAGCCCTTGGGCTTGGAACTGCGCTTCTTCCGCTTGACCCGCTCCCCCGCCGTCGACTTCACCTCACCAACACCCGCACGGGTGCCACGGCCCTTAGCGTCACGGAAGTCGGCCGCACCCATGCCGTTGTTTCGGGTGTGGTGCTGGTCGAGCATCTTCCCCTTGGGGAAGTCCTTCTCAGGGTCCAGTTCCTCGGACCAAACATCCAGGTTGAACTTCACGTCTCTACTCGCTATCTACTCGTTGAGATTTGTGGCCATTGACCGGCCAAGTGATCGGCAGGGGAATCGAACCCCCGTCGAGCCAAAGGCCCGACTGCCCAGCATCCGATCGTCCGACGTTTCCCTGTCGAGCTACTCGCGGTCCGACTCCCTTTCGATCACGCCGGGCTGTATCCAGTGCGACGCATTGGGTTGCGCCAAACGTCAGTTCTCAGTACCGACTCACTGCCAGGGCTCTTGCTCTTGCCCTGCTATATCCCGGTTTCCCTAATCGGGCTACCATTCCGCTTTCGACCCGACCGTACTCAGTCGGTTCTACGGCACGCCGTTCGGAGGGGCCCGCTATCGCATTCGTGCGGGTTGACCGTCCGTTCGACGCCCGCCAGGTCCGGCTGCCTAGTCACCGTGCGACCTGCCAGTTCACACCTGGCGGTTTCGCCCGGCGAGCGCTCGCTCACCTGGTTCCGCGTGGCCCCGGAGGGCCGTACGGCTTGTTTCTTCTTCCACCCTAGCGGGTTATCCACTCGCTATCAACTCGCTGTTTCGGGCGGTCCACTGCCCTCCCGCATCGTGCGGAGAGTGGTCTAGCTTCCCGTCCGAGCGAGTCGGCCGCTTGCGGCGTCCCCGGTTCGGGCTTGTTTCCAATCTAGCTTCCGTTCCCGGTCGGTGTCAACTCGCTATCTACTCGCTTGCGATTCGGCAGCGGCACCGTTCCATACGGCCCGTTCTTGCCCGCTAGCGAGAGACTCGCGAGAGTCTCACCGCCCGTCCGGCCGATCCTGCTGGCCGAACAACTCCGAGCTAATCACGTCCCGCCTGGCTTTGTCAACTCGCTATCTACTCGCAGTCTGGGCTTTCTCGGCCTATGGCGGCACCCCGTCACAAGTGAAGTTGCCCGCGTTCTTGCGTTGCGGGAACTTCCCCGGCACCGCCCCCGCCTAGGGGCGGGTTTGGCATGGTCGGCGTCGGTTTAGCGACTCTCGCGAACAGTCACGCGACTTGCGTCGCGCCGTGCGATTCGTGATCAGCTCTTGAGTTGTGGCGACCGGCCCGGAGGTCGGTCTAGAAGCGGCGTCCCCGCCCTTCCCGCGCCGCCCGGTGGGGCGGTGCGTTCCGGGGTGGAACACTCCATAGCTAAGCAGGATCTCTACTCACTATCAACTCGCTGACACCCTCCCAGGGGGCGTTTCCGCAGGTCAGAGGCCGAAAAAAGTTTTTTGGGGCGCCTTCACGGGCGCCCACCGTGGGAAGGCCCTTCGCAGGGACGTTTTCGCAGGTCAGGGGCCACTTTGGGGCGACTTGGAGAGGCAACCCCACGCAACCCACTCCCCTACACATACGGTCCCACCTGCATAGACAGGGCATAGCAGCAGGTCACACTAGGTAGAGCACACTAGGTAGAGGACAAGGGCACAGTGAGTAGTAACAGCAGGTGAGCAAGCACAAAGAGGAGTGATGATGACAGAGAGTGAAATTCACTACTCACAGTGATAAAGACAGGCAGCAAGCCGTAAGAAAGATGAAAGCCCAGGTCAGATAGGGTGGGGGGGTACCCTCGTTTCTTACTTCGCGCGGGGGAGGGTAGTCTCCCCTCTCGCGGATTGTACGGATCTCAGGACTTGATCTTGGCCTGTTTTTCGGGTTGAAACCCATTTTCGACCTGGGGAAACACCTCAGGTCACAGAATGGCAAAGTTGAGGGTGTTCTAGGGGCCTCAAGGGGCCCCAGATGGGCCCCAGTTAGCGCCTGAGACGCTGTGAAGGCGTCTATAAAGTCCAGTGCCGGCTTCCTCTAAGAGGCTCTGAGACACGAAAAGAGGCCCTCCCGTGAAGGAGGGCCCCTGGGAGGCGGTTTTGAGGTCTAGCCACATCCATCAGGACGTGTAAACCGCCTGCTACGAGGCTACCTCAGCCTCGATGTGGCCTGAGGGTGCACGTCGGCCGGCTGAAGCCGGAGACCGGGTGCCACGGTTTCCCGTGGCAGACGACCGCCCGTGCGTCTCAAGGTTCTACCGAGCTGGGGGCGACAGTCAAGGAGCCGCCGAGTGTCGGACCTTAGTCGAGGTCGAACTCAAACTCGGCCACCAACGTCTGTGCCGGCGCCACCGTCACAGTCACTTCGACGACTCTGCCGTCCGCGGTGTACCCGATGTGCATGATCTCGGCGACGGATCGTTCCGGGCTGATGTCCAGGGCCTGGAACTCTGCCGGGGTTGGGGTTCGGCTCGCGGTGATCCGCTCTTTGGCCGTGGTTTGTGGGTAGCCGAGCGCCGCCAGGGCGCTTTTCACTCCCCCGACGAGGGTCGGGCTCGCCTCTTCGAGGGGCGAGTCCTTGACAATGTCGAGCGGGAACCAGCTCTCCCCCATCCGGTAGGGGGATCCGTTGACAAGAACCAGGCGCCGGCGGACGAGCGCCTGGTCCGTCTGGAGCAGCGCCGCGATGTCGGCCGGCGGTGCGGTCCGCTCGGTGGTGATCTTGTGGACAGGTGTTGCCCCGAGGGTCTTCAGTTGGGAGTCCAGGGCCCCGAGAGCGCTGTCTCGCTCTCGGAAGTCCCGGCTGTACCGCTTCGGGGTGTGAACGAGGGGGTCAGTCCAGGTCACTTCGGTACCTCTTCCTCGCTGAGGGCGCACAATACCCTCGGCGTAGAGCGCCTGCATTGCACGGTTTACGAGGCTTCGAGATGCCCCGTACCTTTCAGCGAGCTGAGGCTCCGGTGGAAGGGTGGATCCGGTGGGATATGCCCCTTCTAGGATGTCTTGCCGGATTTTGGAGGCAATCTCCCGGAACCCGAGCCGTTCTGAAGGCGGCATCGACACTACCTTTCGCCCTAGCTGAAGTCACCTAACTGTAAGTATATGAAAAGACCCCCTCCCGGAGGAGGGGGCCTTCTGCTGGTCCTACTTCATCGGCACTCGGTAGACGAACTCCCACAGATGGGTCGGTCCGACGTGGTGACAGACCTCCACGACCCTTCCCGTGGCGTCGTACGCCACGTGGAACATCTCGAAGACGGACTGGTCGCCGCGGATGTCGAACTTCTCGGCCTCTTCGGGTGTGGGGGTTCGGGACGGGGTCAGGAACTCGTCCGCATGGACCTGCTCGAACCCCAATTCGGCCATAGTGCTGACCATCCCGCCCGGAACCTGGACGAAGTCCTCCAGCATCGTCCCCCCGGCGATGTCCAGGGGGATGTAGCTGGGTGCGATCTGCACGAGCGTGTCATCGGCGTACATCTCGCGGTTCCGTACGACGACTTCCTCTCCACTCGGGGTTCCGAGGAACTCGGCGACACGGGCCGGCGGAGGAGTCCGGAAGATGTTCGTGTCCGACCTCGGCGTCATGCCGAGGCGGGAGACCTCCGCAGCGAAGGCGCCGCGGTTCTCGTTGCGCTTGGGGGTTGTGTACCTGTCTCGGGCGTCTCGGATGATTCGTGGCAGTGAGGTCACGATGGTTCCCTTTCCTTGCTCGGGACGCACGAGTCCCTCTCGTCTCAGCTCCGCCAGTGATCTGTTCACTGACGAGACACTGATTCCGTACTCTCTGGCCAGTTCGCTCTGTGATGGGAGCGTTTCGCCGTACTTGAACTCCTGATCCTGGATTTTCCGTCTGAGTACCGCCGCGAGGTCCCTCGCGCTCAGTCCCACCCTGCCCCTCCTTCAAAGGTTCAATGTTTCGCTCAGACATCCAATGTTTCGATCATTGATCCAAGGTCGTGACTGCCTCTGGACGATGAGTTAGCGTCAACTCATCGAACGTTTAACCAGTAGATCACAGTCTACCCGGAGGTGTCATGCAGTCCGGCGAAACCCCACGCTTCGACCGGGACACACCCCTGCCGGCCCCTGAGGAGCCGAAGGGGCGCTGGATGGTGCCGTACTGGTCCACCAACACCCAGAAGTGGGTGGTCTGCGTCCGGTACCAGGTGCCACCAAAGTTCAAGGAGCTGGGTGTCTTGGGCACTGTCACAGCGACGACCAAAGATGAGCTGAAGCAGCTCATGAAGGAGCAGGACGAGTTGGCGGCGAGTCATGGCCTGCTGCCCGCGTGGGCGCACCGGAACTCGGGCTGATGGGGTACATCCAGCTTCCGGAACTCGGCCAGATCGTGGCGGGCTTGCTCCTCTACGGAGCCGCTTGCGGAGCCTTCGGCGCCTTCATGACGTGGCTTCTGCTTCCTTCAGCTCGGCGTCACCGTGCCGCGCACAGAAGAAAGAAGGCGGTCAAGCACGCCCGTGGTTCTTCACCACCACCGAGCCGTCCCGCTGCGGGACCAACCTCGACGGATCCCCACCCGCCAGTTGCAGGGCCGCTTCTAGGGCGGCAGGGGCTACACGGTAGGTGGTGACCTCGTACTGCGGCGGCCTGCCCCGTCGCGGGGGTTTGTAGTCGTAGATCCGAAGCGTCTCGCCGACGATTCGAACCTTGTGCTGCAACTTCGGCATGCCTGTCCTTTATTGGCGTTCTGGACTGACCATACCCGCACACCTACTACCGCTGGCAAGGAAGACGTGCCTAAGAAGAGTGACCTCGAAGAGGCCCGAGACTACGAAAAGAAGCACGCCGGGCCTGGCCCGGACTGTAGGTCGAACGGTCCACACAACCCTGTAGAGGACAGCAACGGCAAGGTGAAGTGCTCGATCTGCGGGGACAGGTGGTGATCTTCCTCCGGGGGCTGCCGGAGGACCTGGCTCCTGACGAAGAAAGTAGGTGGTCTATCGGCATCTACCTATGCAGGGCGTGAAGCATAGGGGCCCCGGTTCTGGCTTCCCCTTGGCCGGGGCTCCACCCCTCAAGGTTCGGAGAAGCACATGACAGTCACTGTCCAAGCCCCGACCCGAAACCCGAGAGAGCTGATCAGCAGCGAGCTGTTCGGCCAGCTCACGAGCCGTCTGGCGAGCGAGCATGAGATCTCCAACGAGCACGCCGAACGGATCATGGAGCAGGCGCTCAGCTTCCTCCAGGCGTGCGCTGAGAACCCCGGTGTCCCCCTCGCGCCGCCCTTCGAGGTGGACTGGGGATGGCACATGTTCATCATCCACACCAAGGCGTACGCGGCCTTCTGCGACCGCGTCGCGGGCCGCTTCATGCACCACGAGCCGGCGGACGGCATGGAGGACGGCGGTGAGGCGATCCAGCGTACGGCCGCCGTCATGCGAGTGACCGGCCTGCCCGTGGACGAGGACATGTGGTCCCCGGCCGGCACCGGATGCACGAACACGTGCCACCAGGACTGCAACGTCCTCTGACCTGACACCTTCGACCGCAGGCCCCGTCTCCCCCGCAGACGGGGCCTGCTTCATGGGAGACTCCCCAGGTGACCATCACGATCCCGCCGTTCGACTACGAGAAGGCTGTCGAGACCCTGTCGGGTCGCTGGGAGGAGCTGGGGCTCCACTGGCACTGCTACACCTGGCGCGGCACGGGTGCCCAGTACGCCGATGACACGGCCCGGAGCCTGGACTCCTCGGATGTAGCCCCCATTGACGTGCGCGCTTGGCTGCGGAAGAACCAGAGGCTCGTCCGCGCTGCCCCCAAGAGCCCGGAAGAAGGTCTTGAGTGGCTCCAGGGGTTCTGGAACCCGATCATCGAGGAAGCGATGCATCGTGGGACTGAGGACTGGCCGTTCCGGTACCGGTCGGCTGTTAACAGCTTGAGCCACGGTACGGATCTGACTTGGAGCATGTGGGTTCGCGGGCCGTCCTTGGTGATAGTAGGCATCATCGGTACGGCAGAGCGCTGCCACTGAAGAAGGAAGAAAGTATCCAGACACAGCACAGCCCCCGGCCGTTGCCGGGGGCTATGTAGTCAGGCGGCCTGAGGGTCCTTGAACTCCGCTAGGACGTTCCGGGCCCAACGATCGGTCCTCCGGAACTTCGCGGCAAGTTCCACTGCTGAGGGAAGCTGATCTTCCGGAAGGCTCCCCAGGTGTTCCAGGGCTTCCGCCTTGGCTGAGGCGGTCCTCGGGTGCGTGTGCGACTTCCGGGGCCTGGTGGGCTTCCGGGGTTCCGGCTCGGGTTCCGGTTCCACTGCCGGGGGGACTTCCGGAAGTTCGATGGTGGCGACTTCCGGCTGCGGTTCCGCTCTTACTTTCGGTTCCGGCTGAGCGACTTCCGGCGCGGCCGACATCGACATGGCGATGTGAAGCATGAGGGCAGCCACGGCGTTGGGGACGCCGCTGACGATCAGCGTCACACCCATTGGGGCGTTGCCGGGGTGTAGGACGTGCCAGGTGCAGGACAGGCCGTAGCTCATTGCGATGGCCACCATGGCGGCCCGGCGGGCAGAGTTGCGGCCGGGGCCATCGGGGCTACAGAAGTAGACGAGAGTGCCCACCAGTTCGCACACGATGACCGCTACGGGGAGAAGCCAGGCAACGTAGGGGCTCCACCCGACTGCTTGCCCCAGGGCGCTCTGAGGCTCGTAGGCGAGCGCAGCCACGGCTGCGAGGGCGACTGGGGTACCTGCGTAGACGGACCAGCGAGCGGGCCGGCTGAGGGTGTTGGGGTGCTGCACTTGGTTCAGGTCTCCTGGAAGTGTGCTACCTTCAACATTGCTTCCAGTTGGTGTGGCCCAACCGGCACGTGACGGTGTCGCTGTTCCCGGCCAGCATGCCCAAGCGCGGCTCGAACTTCGATCTCAGCATCGCCGTCGCATTGCTCGCGGCCGCGGAGGTCGTCCCCGCCCGGTCGTGCGCGGGACTGGTGATGATCGGCGAACTGGGACTGGACGGCCGGATCCGCGCGGTGCAGGGTGTGCTGCCCGCCGTGCTCGCCGCCTCCCAGAGCGGCTGCCGCACCGTGGTCGTCCCGCACGCCAACGCGGCGGAGGCGCGGCTGGTACCGGACGTGGAGGTGGTCTCCGCGCACACTCTGCGCGGCCTCCTGTGCATCCTGCGCGACGAGCCGCCGCCGATCGAGGAGGCCGCGGACGAACCGCCGCTCGGCGGCAGGCTCACCGTCGGCCGCAAGGAGATCCCCTCCGACGTCGACCTGGCGGACGTCCGGGGACAGGCCGACGCCCGCCGCGCCCTGGAGATCAGCGCCGCCGGAGGGCACCATCTCTACTTCTCGGGACCACCGGGGTGCGGGAAGACCATGCTGGCGGAGCGGCTGCCGACACTTCTACCGCCACTGGAGCCGGAGTCCGCACTGGAGGTCACCACGATCCATTCCGTCGCGGGCACGCTTCCGCCGGGTCAGCCGCTGATCAGCCAGCCGCCGTTCTACGCACCGCACCACACCGCCAGCCGCGTCGCGATGGTCGGCGGCGGCTCCGGCCGGACGCTCCAGCCGGGCGCCGTCTCCCTGGCGCACCGGGGGATCCTCTTCCTGGACGAGGCGCCGGAGTTCCAGCACGGCACTCTGGACGCGCTCCGACAGCCCTTGGAGGAGGGCCGGGTCCGGATCTGCCGGGCGGAGGGCACCGCGACCTTCCCGGCCCGTTTCACGCTCGTCCTGGCGGCCAACCCGTGCCCGTGCGCGGCCGCGAAGCAGATCGACTGCTCCTGCGCCCCGGGGATCCGCCGCAAGTACGGGACCCGCATTTCCGGCCCGCTCCTGGACCGGATCGATCTGAAACTGGAACTGACCCCGGCCAGCCGTGCCGAACTCCGGTACGACCTGGAGTTCGCCGAGACGAGCAAGGTCGTCGCCGAACGGGTCCTCGACGCGCGCGAACGCTCGCTCAAGCGCCTGTCCGGAACTCCCTGGCGCGCCAACTCCGAGATTCCCGGACCGGAGCTGCGCCGCCGTTTCGTCCCGTCCGGCGAGGCGATGCGAAGCGCGGACGACGCGCTCCAGCGCGGCACGCTGAGCGCCCGGGGTCTCGACCGGCTCCTGCGGGTGGCCTGGACCATCGCCGACCTCGCGGGCCACGACGAACCCGAGGCCGACGACATCGGCGGCGCTCTCGGCCTCTGGACGGTGGGCCGCGTATGAACGCCGAACGGGCCGCGCGCGCCGCCCTCTCCGCCGTCGCCGAACCCGGCGACGCCTTCCTGAACCGGCTCATCGACCACTGCGGGGCCGGACGAGCCCTGGAATCGATCCGCACCGCCCGTCCGCCCGACGGCCTGAGCGTCACCGCGAAGGAGTCGGCACGCCTCGAACACTGGCGGATCCGCTTGATCGCGGCCGCCCCCGACGAGGACCTCACCGTGTGCGCCGAACTCGGCGGACGCCTGATCTGCCCGGGAGACCCCGAATGGCCCACCACCCTCGACGACCTCGGCGGCGAGCGCCCCTACGCGCTGTGGCTGCGCGGTCCGGCCGACCTGCGCAGGAGTTGCCTGCACTCGGTCGCGATCGTCGGCTCCCGTGCCGCCTCCTCCTATGGGGTGCACGTCGCAGCGGAGTTCGCGGCGGAGCTGGCCGACTCCGGCTGGACGGTGATCTCCGGGGGCGCCCTCGGGATCGATGCCGCCGCCCATCGCGGTTCCATGGCGGCGGAGGGCCCCACCGTCGCGGTCCTGGCGAACGGGTTCGACGTCCCGTACCCGGCGTCGAACGAGGGGCTGTTCGCCGAGATGGCCCGGCGCTCGGTCCTGGTCAGCGAGTCGCCGCCCGGCACCCATCCGCACCGGCTCCGGTTCCTGGTGCGCAACAGAGTGATCGCCGCACTGTCCCGCGGCACGGTGATCGTCGAGGCCGAGGCCCGCAGCGGCGCCCTGAACACGGCGTCGTGGGCCCGCAGGCTCAACCGCGTCGTGATGGCCGTCCCCGGTCAGGTCACCTCCCGGACGTCGGTCGGCGCTCACCGGCTCCTCCGCGAGGAGGGCACGGTCCTGGTCTCCCGGCACGAGGAGGTCATCGAGGCCGTCGGCCGCATCGGCGACGACCTGGCTCCGGCCCCGCGGACACCGGTCCTCCCCCGGGATCGGCTGGAGCCGGTGACACGGTCCGTCCTGGAGTCCTTCCCCGCCCGCGGCCCGGTCGGCCCGGCCCAGTTGGCAGCGAAGGCGGGGGTGCCCATGCCGGTGGTCAACGCCAAGCTGGGCATCCTGGCGGCGGGCGGCTTCGTCGAACGCGCCCACGCCGGGTGGCGCCTGACGCCGACCGCCAAGTCGTCGCCCCCGAACTCCCGAGCGTCCGACCCCGCCGAATCGGCACCTACCGACGCGTAGACCAGGGGCGCACCCGCGCGGCGAGGCTGGTCGGGGTCGACGGTCGAGGGACGGCGCGCCGCTGGACGGCGCCTACCGCGTTACTGGTCGGACGGCATCTCGAAGTCGCTCTTGGCGAGTTCCTCGACGTTGACGTCCTTGAACGTCACCACACGGACGTTCTTGACGAAGCGGGCGGGGCGGTACATGTCCCAGACCCAGGCGTCCTGCATGGTGACCTCGAAGAAGACCTCGCCGTTGTCGGTGCCGCGTACCTGCAGGTCGACCGAATTGGTGAGGTAGAAGCGGCGTTCCGTCTCTACGACGTAGGTGAACAGCCCGACGACGTCCCGGTACTCGCGATAGAGCTGCAACTCCATCTCGGTCTCGTACTTCTCGAGATCCTCGGCGCTCACGCTCGTGCCCCTTCCGTGCGGCCTTCGCCGGGGACCTCCCCCAAGGCCACCTCCCCATTGTTACGCACTGCCCGCCCAACGTTGACGTAGGAGAACCTGTGCTCCGGACAAGGTCCGTGCTCAAGGAGGGCCGCGCTGTGAGCGCGGGTCGCATAGCCCTTGTGGAGGTCGAAACCGTAGTTCGGATACCGCTCGTGCAGACGCACCATGATCCGGTCTCGGGTGACCTTGGCGATGATGGAGGCGGCGGCGACGCATGCGGCGACCTGATCGCCCTTGATCATCGAGAGGCCGGGCACGTCGAGCCCCGGCACGGGGAAACCGTCGCTCAGCACGTAGCCGGGGCGCTCGGGCAGGGCGGCGAGGGCGCGGCGCATCCCGGTGATGTTGCACCGGTGCAGGCCGATGCGGTCGATGTCGTGACACGGGATGACCACGGCGCTCCAGGCGAGGGCCCGGTGCGTGATCTCGTCGTACATCTCCTCCCTGCGAACGGGGGTGAGGAGTTTGGAGTCGGTCAGCCCGTCGATCGCCCCGCGGCGTCCGTCGCGCAGGATCACCGCGCCGACGACCAGCGGTCCGGCGCACGCTCCCCGCCCCGCCTCGTCGACACCGGCCACCGGAGTGAAGCCGGCGTGCGCGAGGGCTCGCTCGTAGGCGAGCAGCCCCGCGTCGCGGCGCGGCGTGAAGCGGAGTGGACGACCCTTCATGCTCCGCAGCGTACGTCTCCGGACACCTCTCCCGCCGCCCGAATGCCCCGTTCCGGGCATGTCCCTGATCACCTGGATGGATGCCGATCAGTGCGGAATGCGGCGGCGCCTCATGAGATAGGCGATGGGGAGCGTGCCGATGGCGCCCAGCGCGTAGGGCGTCGCGGGAAGGGCCGCGGCGGCCGCCTCGAGGGCGGGCTGCTCGAACGTGTCGGGAATCGGAAGGGTGTCGATGCGGTCGAGGGGCCAGACGATCACGAAGGCGCGGCCGATGACGTGGTCGATCGGGATGGTGCCGCCACCGGGGTCGGCCTGGTGGGAGCGGGAGTCGTAGGAGAGTTCCCGGTGGTCGCCCATCACCCACAGCTGGCCGGGCGCGACCGTGATGTCGAAGGGGTCGTTGGACGGCTTGTTCTGCTCGCCCGTGATCGGGTCGGTGTAAAGGTAGGACGCCTCGTCGATCGGGACACCGTTGACGGTGACGCGCCCCTGAGCGTCGCAGCACTTGACGCGGTCCCCGGGAATGCCGATGACCCGCTTGATGTAGTCCTTCTCGTTGGGGGCGAAGCCGAAGGCGGCGCCGACCCAGCGGAGGGCCTTCGAGACCGGGTTCGTGGGCTCCTGGACCTGCATCTCGGGATCCCAGGAGTCCAGGCCGTTGAAGACGATGATGTCACCGCGGGCGACGTCGCGGGTGTGGTAGACGATCTTGTTGACGAGGACCCGGTCGCCGACCTGGAGGGTGTTCTCCATGGAACCGGACGGAATGTAGAAGGCCTGGACGGCGAACGCCTTGATGACCAGGGCGAGGACGACCGCGATGACGACGAGGATCGGGAGTTCTTTCCAGAAGGAGCCCTGCTTTTTCTTCTTGCCGTCGCCGGCCTCGGATTCCTCCTCTTCTTCGGAGGTCACGGTCTGCTCTTCTTCGGGCACCGCGCCCTCGGCCTCGGATCGCACGTCTCTCCGATCGTCCTCATCGTTCATCGGATCAAAAGACTAGCGGCGCGGGGCCCGAGGACGCCCGTCACGGGCGTGTCGCCGAGAGCCGAGCCGAACATTTTCCCCGAAACGGGCAACGCCCCGGTACCGCGGGGGCCGGGGCGCTGCGGGGACACGGGCTCAGGACTCGCGCTTCTCCTTGATGCGCGCGGCCTTGCCGCGCAGGTTGCGCAGGTAGTAGAGCTTGGCGCGGCGGACGTCGCCGCGGGTGACGACCTCGATCTTGTCGATCGAGGGGCTGTTGATCGGGAACGTCCGCTCGACGCCGACGCTGTAGCTCACCTTGCGGACGGTGAAGGTCTCCCGGGCGCCGCCGCCCTGGCGCCGGATCACCACGCCCTGGAAGACCTGGATACGGCTCCGGTTGCCCTCCGTCACGCGGACGTGCACCTTCAGCGTGTCGCCCGGGCGGAAGTCCGGGACGTCGGCGCGCATCGCGGCCTTCTCGATCTCCTGGATCAGGGTGTGCATCGCAGCGGTTCCTCAAGGTCGAACGCGGACGTCGAGAGGCCCCGTGGGTCTTTCGTGGGGGCGTCGCGCCGCGGAAGCGGTCTTCATCGCCTGCGCGAGTGCAGGCGTACGGACGCTCTAGTCTGCCATACCTTCGGCGTCGACCGGAAAACCGGCGGCCCGGAGGACGTCCCGATCGTGCCTGTCGAGGTCCTCGGGGCCGAGGCGGGCGAGCAGCTCGGGTCGGACTCGGGCAGTGCGGCGCAGGGCCTCGTCCCTGCGCCACCGTGCGATCGCGCCGTGATGGCCCGAGAGCAGGACCTCCGGGACGGGATGGTCCCGCCATACGGGCGGCTTCGTGTAGACGGGGCCTTCCAGCAGGGATTCCATCGCGCCGGGGGCGAAGGAGTCGTCGGCGACCGAGTCGGCGTTGCCGAGGACGCCCGGCAGGAGCCGCGCGACGGCCTCCACCATGACCAGGACGGCGACCTCGCCGCCGGCGAGCACGAAGTCGCCGAGGCTGACCTCGTCGACGGGCATCCGGGCCGCGGCCTCCGCGGCGACGCGGGAGTCGATGCCCTCGTACCGTCCGCACGCGAACACCAGCCGGGGTTCGGCGGCGTACCGGGCCGCGAGCGCCTGGGTGAAGGGCCGTCCGCCGGGCGTGGGGATGACGAGCCGGGCCTGCACGCCGGGCGGTACGACGGCGTCCAGCGCCTCGCCCCACGGCTCGGGCTTCATCACCATGCCGGGGCCGCCGCCGTAGGGGGTGTCGTCCACGGTGCGGTGCCGGTCGTGCGTCCAGTCCCGCAGGTCGTGGACGTTGAGATCGAGCAGCCCGCCGCGCCGGGCCTTGCCCAGCAGGGAGAGGTCCAGGGGTGCGAAGTACTCGGGGAAGATCGTGACGATGTCGATGTTCATGATTCGTCGAGGAGGCCGGGAGGCGGATCGATGACGACGCGGCCCGCGGCCACGTCCACCTCGGGGACCAGCGCGGCCACGAACGGGACCAGCCGTTCCCCGCCGGGACCCCGTACGACCAGCAGGTCCTGGCCGTGGTGGAGCACGTCGGTGACGCGGCCGATGTCCGCGCCGTCGGTGGTGACGACGGCGAGGCCGATGAGCTCGCGGTCGTGGAATTCGTCGGGGTCGTCGGAGGGCCGGATGTCGTCGGGGTCGAGGACCAGCCAGGTGCCGCGCAACTCCTCGGCGGCGTCGCGGTCCGCGATCCCGGCGAACCGGACGAGCAGGCGTCCGGAATGCATGCGGGTGCGCTCGACGGTGAGGGGTCCGGCGGACGCCGGGTCGGTGGCGATCTCGGTGCCCGGTGCGAACCGGAGGTCGGGCTCGTCGGTGCGAACGTCGAGCGTCACCTCGCCGCGGATGCCGTGCGGCCGTCCCACTCTCCCGACGACGATCGGCTCGCTCACCGCGCCCACCTCGCAGGCCCGCCGCGTTCAGGCGTCCGTTCGGCGGTCGTTTCGCGACGTCCGCGAGACGGCACGGAACGCGCGCCCGCACGACGTTCGTTCCTCGCCGTGGAGCCGGGTACGCCGACGGCCGGGACAGACGGGCTTCGCAGCGTCCGCGGCCCCTCGGCGGCCGACGTCGCGGCGGCCGACCCCACGACCGACGGCCCCACGACCGACGGCTTCACAGTCGTCGGGTACGCAGCTGGCGGCTCTACAGCCGACAGGTACACGGCTGGCGGCTTCACGGCCAACGGCTCCACGGCTGGCGGCTCCACAGCCGTCGGGTACACGGCCGACGGCTCCACAGCCGACGGATACACAGCCCACCGCTCCACAGCCGACGGCTTCGCGGGTGGCGGCTCCACGGCCGTCGGGTACACGGCCCACCGGTCCGCGGCGGACGGCTCAGCAACCTGCCGCTTCACGGCTGAGGAGCTCAAGGGCGACGGCTCCACAGTCGGCCGCTCCGGGGCCGACGGCCTCGCGGGTGGAGCACAGGCGGGGCCCCGCACGGACGGGGCATGCGGCGGGCCGAGGTCGGCGAAGGGTTCGCCGGCGAGGACGGCAGGCGACCGGCCGAGATGGGCCGGACGGGAAGAGAGCGCTCGGAGACGCCCGCGGGCGGGGGGACGGCCGGGCAGGTCGTCCCCCCGCACGGACACGGCGTGGCGCCGTGCGGCGGAGCTGAGGTTCACGCTGTCAGCGGACCTCGTTGACGTCGAGCAGGTCCACGCGCACGTAGCGGCCCCCGGAGAGGGCGCTGATCACGGTGCGCAGGGCCTTGGCGGTGCGGCCGCCGCGGCCGATGACCTTGCCGAGGTCCTCGGGGTGCACGCGCACCTCGAGGACCCGGCCGCCCCTGATCCGGCGGGCGCGCACTCCGACGTCGTCGGGGTGCTCGACGATCCCGCGGACCAGGTGCTCGAGCGCTTCTTCGAGCACGTCAGCCCTCGCTCTTGACTTCGGTTTCGGCCTTCTTCGGCTCGGCCTTCTTCTTGGTGCGGGTGGCGGTGGCCTCGCCGGCGTCGTCGCCGAGGGCCTCCTTGACCGCGGCCTCGAAGACGGCCTTGCGGTCGGGCCTCGGCTCGGCGACCTTGAGGGTGCCCTCGGCGCCCGGCTCGCCCTTGAACTTCTGCCAGTCACCGGTGATCTTCAGCAGGTTCAGCACGGCCTCGGTCGGCTGGGCGCCGACGCCGAGCCAGTACTGCGCGCGCTCGGAGTCGATCTGGATGAGCGACGGCTCCTGCTTGGGCTGGTAGAGGCCGATCTCCTCGATGGCCCGCCCGTCCCGCTTGGTGCGGGCGTCGGCGACGACGACCCGGTACTGCGGGTTCCGGATCTTCCCCAGACGCTTGAGCTTGATCTTGACTGCCACGGGTGTGGTGTACTCCAGACTTCATTACAGGGTGGGCATGCCGTGCCAGGTGGGGAACACCGGCGTTCGGCCAGCCCGAGGACTCCGGCCGCGCAGGACGAGAGAGGGCGCCTCGCGGCTACGGGGTTTCCAGCCCGTCATTCTGCCAGACGGAGGCGGGAAAAGCGCAATCGTGCGGTGACGCCGCGCGTTACTTCTTCTTGCGGCCCTGCAGCTTGTCGAGGTCGGGCATCTGGAAGCCGGGCGGCAACTGCCCGCCGAGCCCCGGAGGCAGCTGACCGCCGAGGCCGGGCGGAAGCCCCTGGGGCGCACCGTCGGCGTGCTCCTTGGGCTGCTGCTTGCCCTGGGCCGCCCGCTTGCGGGGGTCGCCGCTGCGCTGCTTGCCCTTCTTGTTCTTCGCCTTCGCGGCCTTCGTCGCCTTGCGCTTGCCTCCGCCGGGCATACCCGGCATTCCGGGGATGCCGCCCGCCATCTGCCGCATCATCTTCTGCGCGTCGAAGAAGCGCGTGACGAGACTGCTGACCTCACCGACGCCGACACCGGACCCCTTGGCGATGCGGGCGCGGCGCGAGCCATTGATGATCTTGGGCTGGGAGCGTTCCTGCGGGGTCATCGAGCGGATGATCGCGGCGATCCGGTCCAGGTCGCGGTCGTCGATCTGGCTGATCTGATCGCGGACCTGGCCCATGCCCGGCATCATCCCGAGCAGGTTTCCGATCGGGCCGAGCTTGCGGATCATCATCATCTGCTCGAGGAAGTCCTCGAGGGTGAAGTCCTCGCCGGAGGCGAACTTGGCCGACATCTTCTCGGCCTGCGCCTCGTCGAAGGTGCGCTCGGCCTGCTCGATCAGGGTGAGGATGTCGCCCATGTCGAGGATGCGCCCGGCCATCCGGTCCGGGTGGAAGACGCTGAAGTCCTCGAGCTTCTCACCGGTCGAGGCGAACATGATCGGCCGGCCGGTGATGTGCCGGACCGAGAGGGCCGCACCACCGCGCGCGTCGCCGTCGAGCTTGGTCAGGACGACGCCGTCGAAGCCGACCCCGTCCATGAACGCCTGGGCGGTGTTCACCGCGTCCTGGCCGACCATGGCGTCGACCACGAACAGGACGTCGTCCGGCTGCACGGCGTCGCGGATGTCGATGGCCTGCTGCATCATCTCGGCGTCGATGCCGAGACGGCCCGCGGTGTCGATGACGACGATGCTGTGCTGCGCGCGCCGGGCCTGCTCGATGGAGCGGCGGGCGACGTCCACGGGGTCGCCGACGCCGCTGCCGGGTTCGGGCGCGAACACCGGGACCCCGGCGCGCTCGCCGACGACCTGGAGCTGCTGGACGGCGTTGGGCCGCTGCAGGTCGGCCGCCACCAGCATCGGGGTCTGGCCCTCCTGCTTGAGCCAGCGGGCGAGCTTGCCGGCGAGGGTCGTCTTACCGGCGCCCTGCAGGCCCGCCAGCATGACGACGGTCGGCGGGTTCTTGGCCAGCCGCAGCTCGCGCGTCTCGCCGCCGAGGATCTCGATGAGCTCCTCGTTGACGATCTTGACGACCTGCTGGGCGGGGTTCAGCGCCTGGGAGACCTCCGAGCCCCGCGCCCGCTCCTTGACGCGCGCGATGAAGTCCTTGACCACGGGCAGCGCGACGTCGGCCTCGAGCAGCGCGACCCGGATCTCGCGGGCCGTGGCGTTGATGTCGGCCTCGGAGAGCCGGCCCTTGGTGCGCAGCGACGAGAAGACCGTCGTCAGCCGGTCGGAGAGCGTCTCGAACACGTGTCTGGACCGTCCTTGGAAAGCTACTGGGATCGTCTATCAGCGTATCGGCTCCCCGGCGGGTTCCCACCCGTGTCAAGCATCCGCTCGCAGAGTCGCCCCCACCCTTCCAGGTAACGATCTCCCGAGCATCCCTCTGCCGCGGGCCCGCCGGGTCTCAGCCGCGCACTCCCCCAGCGACTCGCCGATCTCTGTTCCACGTGTGCCGCCCGCGCTTGCGCGGCGTCCCCATCACCGCGCATGGGACTCGTGGCCCTCGGCGGTCCCGCTCGCCGCTGAGGCGCCGCTCCGGCGCACACGCGCTCGTCCAGCGGTGCCCCCAAGCCGCGCGCTGCCCTCACCTGCCTTCGAGTCCGCGTGGCCCCGCGTCCCCTCCGGCCTCCACGCTTGCCCCACCGGCATCGCGATTCCAATGAGACCGGTCCAGCGACCCGCCGGACCCGCACCCAGCGACAACCTCCCACGCTGCCCTCCCACGCCGCGCATTCCGCGGCACTCCGCTTCCCGCTCCAACGCACCCCGTGCCCGCATGAGACCCCTGCGCCCCGCCGGACCCGCACCCGGCGGCAGCCCCGCGCTGTCCTCACACCCGTGCACTCCGAAGCGCTCCAGTCCTCGCGCTGACACAACGCGCACGCACGGATCCCGAGCCTGGATCTGGCCCCAGCGACCCGCCGAACCCGTACCCAGCGGCAACCTCCCGCGCTGCCCTCCCACGCCGCATTCCGCAGCGCTCCAGTTCCCGCGCCCACTGAAACCCAGCGCCCCGCCGGGCCCGCACCCGGCGGCAGCCCCGCGCTGTCCTCACACCCGTGCACTCCGAAGCGCTCCAGTCCTCGCGCTGACACAACGCGCACGCACGGATCCCGAGCCTGGATCTGGCCCCAGCGACCCGCCGGACCCGCACCCAGCGACAACCTCCCACGCTGCCCTCCCACGCCGCATTCCGCAGCGCTCCGGTTCCCGCGCCCGCTGAAACCCAGCGACCCGCCGGACCCGCGCCCGGCGGCGGCCTCCCGCGCCGCCCTCCCATGTCGCGCGTTCCCTCCGCGCTTATGCACTGGCTTCGCGTGTCCCGCACCGGGGCGCCGAGCCTGCGTCGCCGCAGCCGCCGGCTCCCGGTCGGCCGCCGGGCCCGTGCGTCAGGCCAGGGCGTCCAGGATGTCGGCTCGGACGGACTCCAGGACGGACGGGTCCGCGGGCGGATGGTCGTGCGCGTCGACGACGTAGAAGACGTCGACGGCCTCGGCGCCGAGCGTGTCCACCTGGGCGGCGCGGATCTGCAGGCCGCGTCCGCCGATCGCGCGCCCGATCCGCCACAGCAGACCGGGACGGTCGTGGGCGCGGACCTCGACGACCGCGGCGGTGCTGGACGCGCCGTCGACGATCATCACTCGGGGCGGCGGGACGGGCAGTCCGGGACGGACGCGCCGGGACCGGGCGCGGCGTTCGAGGCGGCCGGCGACGTCGAGCCGGTCGGCGAGCATGCGGCGCAGATCGGCTTCGAGGGCGGCGGGATCGGGCGGGGAGCCGAATTCGGGGACGGCGGTGAAGTCGAGGACGGCCGTGCCCGCGCCGGGCGAGGAGACGGTGCGGGCCGTCCGGACGGCGAGGCGGTGCAGGGCCAGGACGCCCGCGGCGCGCCAGAGCAGGCCGGGACGGTCGGGGGCGGCGATCGTCACGCGGGTTCCGGCGACGCGGACGGCGACGCCGTCGCGGCGGGCGAGGGCGAGTTCGCGTTCGCCGAGGGCGGGCGGGGGCGGCGGGGTGCCGCCGGAGAGCGCGGCGGCGGCGCGGCGGGCGAGTTCGGCGACGAGCCGGGCCTTCCACGCGTTCCAGGCGGCGGGACCGGTGGCGTTGCCGTCGGCGACGGCGAGGGCGGCGAGCAGCTCGAGGGTCTCGCGCTCGCGGCCGGGGACGTCGGTGACGGCGGTGGTGACGGTCTCGATGGTGGCGGGGTCGTCGATGTCGCGGCGGGTGGCGGTGTGCGGGAGGAGGAGGTGGTGGCGGACGACGGCCTCCAGGACGCGCGCGTCGGTGCGGTCGAAGCCCAGGCGGGCGGCGATGTCGCGGGCGATGGGGGCGCCGGCGACGGAGTGGTCGCCGCCGCGGCCCTTGCCGATGTCGTGCAGCAGGGCGCCGACGAGGAGGAGGTCGGGGCGGGCGACGTCGCGGGTGTGGGCGGCGGCGCCGGCGGCGGTCTCGACGAGGTGGCGGTCGACCGTGAAGCGGTGGATCGGGTCGCGCTGCGGCCGGTTCTGGACATGCTCCCATTCCGGGATCAACCGGACGATCACTCCGGCCTGATCGAGAGATTCCCAGACCGGGATCGCCGGGGGGCCCGCGCCGAGGAGGGAGACGAGGGCGTCGCGGGCGTCGGCGGGCCACGGCGGGCGGGGCACGGCGGCGGACGCGGCGAGGCGGTCGACGGTCGCGGGCGCGAGCGGCAGGCCGTGCTGCGCGGCGGCCGCCGCGACCCGGGGGACGAGCGCGGGGTCGTCCAGGTCGGCGCCGCGCGCGAGGACGACCTCGCCGTCGTGCTCGACGGCCCCGTCACCGACGGGACGGCGCGCGGACGGCGTCCGGCGGCCCGCGGCGAAGCGTTCGACGCGCCGCCAGATCTGGTCGGCGGCGTGCGCGATGGTGCGGGCGGCCTCGGCGGTGGCGTGCTTGAGGGCGTGGGCGTCCGGGAACTCGAGTGCGTGCGCGACGGCGTCGTGTTCCTGCAGGACGAGACGGTCCGTGGCGCGGCCCGTCACCTCGTGCAGGGCGTGCCGGACGTCGAGGAGCAGGTCGTGAGCCTCCTGGACGCGGCCGCCGGGGGCGGGGGCGACCCAGGAGGCGGCAACGCCGCGCATGACGTGGACGTCGCGCAGGCCGCCGCGGGACTCCTTGAGGTCGGGTTCGAGGAGGAAGGCGAGCTCGCCGTGGGCGGCCCAGCGGTCGCGGCAGAGTTCGGCGAGCGCGGGGAGGCGGGTGCGGGCGTGGGCGCGCCAGTCGGCGAGGACGGCCGCGCGCAGTTCGTCGAGCAGGGCGGGGTCGCCGGTGACGTGCCGTGCCGCGAGCAGGCCGAGGGCGGCCTTGAGGTCCGCGCGGGCGACCTCGCGGGCTTCGGCGACGGTGCGGACGGAGTGGTCGAGCCGGATCCCGGAGTCCCAGACGGGGTACCAGACGCGGTCGGCGATCTCCGCGATGTCGGCGCGGCCGCGGTGCAGCAGCACCAGGTCGAGGTCGCCGCCGGGGGTCAGGTCGCGGCGGGCGTGCCCGCCGACGGTGACGAGCGAGAGCGCGCGGTCGCCGCCGTCCGGCGGTTCCGCGAGGAGACCGCCGAGGCGGCGGTCGAGGTCGGCGGCGCGCTCGGCCCGGGCCGCCGCGAGGGCGGCCCGGGCCGAGTTCCCCGTGCGCACTGTCATCGGCCCTACAGGGCGTCCGGGCCGGTCTCGCCGGTCCGGACGCGGACGACCGTGTCGACCGGGACGGCCCAGACCTTGCCGTCACCGATCTTGTCGGTACGGGCGGCCTTGACCAGCACGTCGATGATGTCGTCGGCGTCCTCGCCGTCCACCAGGACCTCGATGCGCAGCTTCGGCACGAGGTCGACCTTGTACTCGGCGCCCCGGTAGACCTCGGTGTGGCCCTTCTGGCGGCCGTAGCCGCTGGCCTCGCTGACGGTCATGCCGCGCACCCCGAAGGTCTCGAGGGCCGCCTTGACCTCGTCCAGCTTGAACGGCTTGATCACCGCGGTGACGAGCTTCATCCCCGCACCTCTTCCTTGGTCTCGTCCTGCACGCCTTCATCCTGCACCGGCGCGGACGCGACGGACGCGCGGGTGGCGCCGGATCCGGCGCGGACGGCGCCGAAGTCGTAGGCGGTCTCGGCGTGGGCCGTGCTGTCGATGCCGGCGAGCTCGTCCTCTTCGCTGATCCGGAAGCCCATCACCAGGTCGATGACCTTGGCGATCACGTAGGTCACGATGAACGAGTAGGCGAGCGTCGCGACGACCGCGAGGGCCTGCTTGCCGAGGAGGCCGATACCGCCGCCGGCCAGCAGCCCGTCGGCGCCGGCGTCGTTGACGGCGGTGGTGGCGACGATGCCGATCAGCAGGGCGCCGATGATGCCGCCGACGAGGTGGACGCCGACGACGTCCAGCGAGTCGTCGTAGCCGAGCTTGTACTTGAGGCTGACCGCGAAGGCGCAGACGGCACCGGCGATGAGGCCGATGGCGATGGCGCCCAGCGGGGTGACGAACGCGCACGCCGGGGTGATCGCGACGAGCCCGGCGACGATGCCGGACGCGAGGCCGAGCGTGGTGGACGAGCCGTCCCGCAGCTTCTCCACGATGATCCAGGCGAACCCGGCGGCGCAGGTGGCGGCGAGCGTGTTGACGAACGCGACCGCGGCCGTCGAGCCGGCCGAGAGGGCGGATCCGGCGTTGAACCCGAACCAGCCGAACCACAGCAGGCCGGCGCCGAGCAGGACGAACGGGAGGTTGTGCGGGCGCATCGGCTCCTTGGGCCAGCCCCTGCGCTTGCCGAGGACGAGCGCGAGCGCGAGCGCCGCGACGCCGGCGTTGATGTGCACGACCGTGCCGCCCGCGAAGTCGAGGGCGCCGAGCTCGAAGATCCAGCCCGCCTGGCCGTTCTCCTCGCCGTCCGACCACCACACCCAGTGCGCGATCGGCAGGTACACGAGCGTCACCCAGACCGGGATGAACAGGACCCAGGCCCCGAACTTGGCACGGTCCGCCACGGCGCCGCTGATGAGCGCGACGGTGATGATGGCGAACGTCGCCTGGAACGCCACGAAGACCAGTTGCGGGATTCCGGAGCCGTCGTCGGCGGTCGCGACGTTCTCCAGGCCGACCAGGCCCCAGTCGCCGAATCCGCCGATGAACGAGCTGAGGGATCCGCCCGAGGTGAACGCGAGCGAGTATCCGTACACGACCCAGACCATGCCCGCCACGGCGATGGAGACGAAGCTCATCATCATCATGTTGAGCACGCTCTTGGCCCGGCTCATGCCCCCGTAGAAGAAGGCCAGGCCCGGTGTCATCAGGAGGACGAGCGCGGTGCTCGTCAACATCCATGCGGTGCTTCCGCTGTCGACTGTCATCTCTGCCAGTGCCCCTCCTCGCCGGGGAAATCGAACTGTTCAGAGATTGGGCCTCGGCCGTTTCGCGCCGGGGGCTCTCGCGTTTCCTCGGTGTGAAAAGGACACCCGCCATGTTGCCGATTTGTTTCGGTTTCCTCACAGACCGCCGTGAGGGCCGTGGAGGACCGGAAACTCCCAGGCATGAGGGAGCCCCGCACGCGCTGGGGCGGGCGGGGCTCCGGGGCGGGAGGAGCCGGCGGTCAGTCGCCGAGGATCGCGTCGACGAACGCCTCCGGCTCGAAGGGCGCGAGGTCGTCGGGGCCCTCACCGAGCCCGATGAGCTTGACGGGGACGCCGAGTTCGCGCTGCACCTGGACGACGATGCCGCCCTTCGCCGTCCCGTCCAGTTTCGTCAGGACGACGCCGGTGATGTTGACGACCTCTGCGAACACGCGGGCCTGCTGCATGCCGTTCTGGCCGGTGGTGGCGTCCAGGACGAGCAGGACCTCGTCGACCTGGGCCTGCTTCTCGACGACCCGCTTGACCTTGCCGAGCTCGTCCATCAGCCCGGTCTTGGTGTGCAGCCGGCCGGCGGTGTCGACGATGACGGCGTCGACCTTGGTGTCGATGCCCTGCTTGACGGCGTCGAACGCGACGCTGGCGGGGTCGGCGCCCTCGTCCTTGCGGACGACCTGGGCGCCGACGCGGTTGCCCCACGTCTCGAGCTGGTCGGCGGCGGCGGCGCGGAAGGTGTCGGCGGCGCCCAGCAGCACGGTGCGCCCGTCGCCGACGAGGACGCGCGCGAGCTTGCCGCAGGTGGTGGTCTTGCCGGTGCCGTTGACGCCGACGACCATCAGCACGGCGGGCCGTCCGCCGTGCGGGCCGGTGTCGAGCGACCGGTCCAGGTCGGCGCCGATCTGCTTGACCAGCTCCTCCTTGAGCAGCGCCCGCACCTCGGCGACGTCGCGGGTGCCGAGGACCTGGACGCGCGTGCGCAGCTCGTCGGTGACCTGCGCGGCGACGGCGGCGCCCATGTCGGCGGTGATGAGGGTGTCCTCGATCTCCTCCCAGGCGTCGTCGTCGAGGGTCTCGCGCGACAGCAGCCCGAGGAGGGTCTTGCCGAAGGCGTTCTGGGAGCGGGCGAGCCGGGCGCGCAGCCGGACGAGCCGTCCCGCGCCGGGCGGCGGCTTCTCGATCTCGACCGTCGGCGGCGGCGCGGGAGCCTCGGTGGGCGGCGCCCGCTCGAGCGTCGGGGCCGTGCCCTCCGCCTCGTCGACGACGGTCGCGCCGCCGCGCCGCTCCTCGGCGGGCTCCTCGGCGGGCGGGCGCGGCCTGGTGCGGCCCGGCCGCAGCAGCAGGAATCCGCCGACGATCAGGCCGACGACGGCCAGCACGGCGATGAGGATCAGGTATTCCATTCCCATAGCGCCCCCAGTTTTCCAGACCGGCGCGCCGGCGCAGAACACGCTGCGCCGGCCGCATGGTCTCCCCGTGGCGCGCCCGCGCCACGGGCGCACGCGATCAGCCCCGGAGCTGTGGCGGCTCCGGGGCTCCTCCGGACAGGGATGCCCGCTCCGAGCCCTCCCACTCGTCGACGTTGCGCAGCAGCGCCTCGAGGTAGGTGCGCAGGTGGCTGCGGTAGACGTCGCTGTAGGTGCGCAGGTAGGCGACCTCGCTCTCCAGGCGCCGCCGCTCGTCGCCGCCGTCGTCCGGAGAGGGCGGCGACGCGGGCGCGGACGGTGCGGGCGCGGACGGTGCGGGCGGTGCGGCCGCCGGGGCCCGTTCGGCCTCGCGCACGGCGGCGTCGGCGATCGCGGCGGCCCGGCGGTGGGCCTCCTCCAGCATCTGCTCGGCGCGGCCCTTGGCGTCGGACAGGACCGCCTCGCGGTGCAGGCGGGCCTCGTGCGCGAGCTCGCGGGTGTAGCGCTCGGCGTCGGCGACGTAGAGGTCGGCGGTCTGCTGCGCCTGGGAGAGGATCCGGACGGCCTGGAAGTGGGCGTCCTGGGGCGCCAGCACGCCCGCTCCCCCGGCGCCGGAGCCCGGCGAGGCGGCGGAGCCGACCCGCGCGCGCAGCCGGTCGACCTCCTCGGCCAGCGCCGACTTCTCGCTGAAGATCTGGACGAGCTCCCTCTCGACGTACTGCAGGAAGTCGCGTACCTGGTCCTCGTCGTACCCGCGGCGGCCCAGCGCCGCCCGGGCGAACACGACCGACTGCAGTTCGCCCGGGGTCAGCCGCGTCCCCTGGGAGACGACGGGAAGGTTCGGGGAGTTCAACGGGTCACCTCTGTGCGTCTGCGAAGGATTCCAGCCGGATGCGTTCGCGCCCGACCCCGGACCGGACGAGCCGCTCGACGGTGCCCCGCACCATCTCGGCGGATCCGCAGACGTAGGCGTCGTGGTCGGTCCAGGGGCCGCGGCGGGCCACCACGTCGGCGAGGGTCCCGTGTTCGATGTCGTCACCGCCCGCCTGGAACCGGCCGGACTCGTTGAACTGCCCGGACTGCCCGGACTGGAACGCGCCCGACTGGAGCAGCGTGGAGAAGCCGTGCCCGCCCGTGTCGTCCGAGACGGCGGGCACGACGGTCAGCCAGGGCATCGCCTCGGCCAGCTTGGTCAGCTCCTCGAGGTCGTAGAGGCCGTCGCGGTCGCGGGCGCCGAAGAACAGGTGCACCCGGGGCGGGGACGGACGGCCGGCGATCTGCTCGAGGATCGCCTTGAGCGGCGCGAGGCCGGTGCTGCCCGCGACGAGCAGGACGTCGCGGGGGGACGACTCGTCCAGCGTGAGCGTGCCGATCGGGGCGCCCATCCGGACGCGGTCGCCGGTCCGCGTGCCGCGCACCAGCACAGGGCTGACCGGGCCGCCGTCGACGAGCCGGACGTGGAAGTCGACGGAGTTGTCGGGGCGCGGGGCGTTCGCCATGGAGTAGTACCGCCAGTGCCGCAGCCGGGCGGGCACCTCCAGCGCCACCGACTGGCCGGGCCGGTACGGGAGCGGCCGGTCGGGCTGGACGCGCAGGACGCTGATGTCGAAGCGGCGCCGTTCGACGGCGACGACCTGCCCGTTCCACCAGGCGGGCCGGTTCAGGGCGTCCTCGTCCGCGGCCTCCAGCATGACCTTGGCGACCAGGCTGTAGGCGGCGTTCCAGTCGCTCTCGAGGTCGTCGTTCCAGGCGGGGCCGGCGAAGTGCCGCAGCGTGCCGAGCAGGCTGGCGCCGACCTGCGGGTAGTGCTCGGCGATGGTCCCGAACCGGCGGTGGTCGCGGCCGAGCTGCTGCAGGAACGGGACGAGGTTCGGCAGGTCGTCGACCCGCGACACGATCGTCCCGAGGGCCCGCAGCAGCTTGTCGCGCTGCCCGGTCATCCCGATGGGGAACATGTCGCGAAGGTGCGGGTTGCGGACGAAAAGGTCGGCGTAGAAGAAGAGCGCGACGGCGTCACCGTGCTGCGCGACCAGGGCGAAGCTGTCCTTGAGGCGCTGTGCGTCCATGGCGGGGGGCGGTCGGCGGCGCCGGGTCAGGCGACGGGATCGGCGGCGGCCTCTTGCATGACCTGGGCAACGACGCCGTAGGCGGCCGTCCAGTCCCGCTCCAGGTCGGCGTTCCATTCCGGTCCGCTGAAATGGGCGAGGGTGGCGATCAGGCTCGCCCCGACGTGCGGGTAGTGCTCGGCGACGACGCCGAAGCCGTTGTGCCGGCGGCCGAGATCCCGCAGGTACGGGACGAGCTCGGCCTCGTCGTCCACCGCCCCCACGATGTGCGACAGCGCGGCCAGCAGCTTCTCGTGCTGCTTGGCCATCGCACCACCGAACAAAGACCTGACCTGCGGATTCTGCTCGAACAGGTCGGCGTAGAAGTACTCCGCGACGTCGATGCCGTGCTCGCCCACCAGGGCGAAGTTCCGCTTGAGACGCTGCGCGTCCATGACACACCTCTCCAGTGGTCCTCCGTGCCGGGCGGGGTGTCCGGAACAGGGGTCCCGAGAACCACGGGGCATATGCGTAGTGGATCGAATCGGCGGTGCACAAGCCCGCGACCGTCCCCGCGCGGTCACCACGGGTGACGACTGAATCCGAGGGGTGCTCACGTTTTCTGCCCGGCACGGGCGCCATCACGCGCCGCCCTGCGGCGATGGCGGGACGGGCGCGGGCTCGAACGGAGCCCGGACGGGGCGACACGGCCGACGGCGGAACGTCGGGTGGCGCGATTTCCCCGCGGAACGGGCACTCGATGCCCGTTATCCGGCCCCACCAAAAAGACCATTCCGGACAATGGTCGAGAAGTCAGGACTTGTCAGTTTTCTCCAGTCGCTGGCTGACGACCTGGGTCACCCCGTCGCCGCGCATGCTGACCCCGTACAGGGCGTCCGCGCCCTCCATCGTCCGCTTCTGGTGCGTGATGACGATCAGCTGGGACGACTCGCGCAGCTCCTCGAAGACCGTGATCAGCCGCTGGGTGTTGGTGTCGTCCAGCGCCGCCTCCACCTCGTCCAGCACGTAGAACGGCGACGGCCGGGCCTTGAACACCGCGACGAGGAAGGCGATCGCGACCAGGGACCGTTCCCCGCCCGACAGGAGCGACAGCCGCTTCACCTTCTTGCCGGGCGGCCGGGCCGCCACCTCCACGCCGGTGGCCAGCATGTCCTCGGGCTCGGTCAGCGACAGGCTGCCCTCGCCGCCCGGGAACAGCCGCGCGAAGATCCGCTCGAACTCGCGGGCGGTGTCGGCGTAGGCCGCGCCGAACACCTGCTGCACCCGCTCGTCGACCTCCTTGACGAGGCCGAGCAGCTCCCGCTGGGTCTTCTTCAGGTCCTCGAGCTGGGAGTTGAGGAACGCGTGCCGCTCCTCCAGCGCCGCGAACTCCTCCAGCGCCAGCGGGTTGACCTTGCCGAGCTGGTTGAGCTGCCGCTCGGCCGTCTTGGCCCGCTTCTCCTGCACGGCCCGCTCGTACGGGACGGGCCGCGCCTCTTCCCCGGTCTCCTCGCCCGCGTCCGGTCCCGGCGGCACGGGGACGTCCGGCCCGTACTCGCCGACGAGCGCGTCGACCTCCAGCCCGTACTCGTCCATCGCCCGCTGCTCGAGCTGCTCCAGCCGGAGCCGCTGCTCGGCGCGGGCCACCTCGTTGCCGTGCACGACGTTCACGAGGCGCTCCAGCGTCGCCGACAGGTCCCGCACCTGGTTGCGGACGACCTTGAGTTCGGCCTCGCGCGCCGCGCGGGCCTCCTCGGCGGCCTCGCGCCGCCGCACGGCCGCCGCCAGCGACAGCTCGATGCGCTGCAGCGCCGTCCGCGCGCCCGTCAGGACGGCCTCGGCGACGCGGGCCTGCATCTCGCGGCGGGCACGCCGCTCGGCGGCACGGGCCCGCTCCTCGCGTTCCCGGCGGGCGCCGCGCTCCAGCGCGTCGGCGCGCCCCGCGATGGCCTGCACGCGCTCTTCGGCCGTCCGGACCGCCAGCCGCGCCTCCATCTCGGCCGACCGCAGCTCCTGGACGCGCGCGTTCAGCTCGTCGCGCGCCTCGGTGTCGTGCCCGGCCTCGTCGGCGACGTCGGCGGCCTCCTCGGCCTCGGCCAGCCGCAGGGCCAGGTCGTCGGCGGCGCGCACGTCCTGCTCGAGGGACTCGTTCGCGGCGTCCAGCGACTTGGTCAGCCGCTCGGCCTCGCCGCGGGCGGCGCGGACGTCGGCCTCCAGCCGGGCGGCGCGCTTGGCCTCCTGCGCGGCGCGCGCCTCGAACTCGCGGACCCGCGCGCGGACCCGGTCGAGATCGGACTGGGCACGGTTCACGCCCGTCTGGGCCTCGTTCGCGGCGGCCTCCGCGGCCTCCAGCGCGGACTGCGCCGCCTGCTCCGCCTCGGTCGCGGCGGCCAGCTCGGCGGCGGCGGTCTCCGCGGCGGTCTCGGCCGCGGCGAGATCCTCGGCGGCCTGGTCGAGGGTGGTCCGCATCTCCAGCAGGCTCTGGGCGCCGCCCGCCGCGCCGCCCTGCGCCCAGTGCGCGCCGACGAGCTCCCCGTCCCGGGTCACGGCGCGCAGCGCGGGCTCGCGCCGGACGAGCGCGACGGCCGACGGGACGTCGTCGACCACCGCGACGTCCCGCAGCAGGTGCGCGAGAGCGCGGCGGACGCCGTCCGGGACGGTCACCGCGTCGACCGCGTAGTCGATGCCGTCGATCCGCGCGGTGCCGTCGCCGTTCGGGCCGCCGCCGACCAGCAGCCCGGCGTGTCCGGCGTCCCGCGACCGCAGCAGCGCGAGCGCCGCCGCGGCGGTGTCCAGCGATCCGACGGCGACGGCCTGGGCGGCGTTCCCGAGCGCGGCCGCGACGGCCGTCTCGTACCCGGGCCGGACGGTCAGCAGCGACGCGACCGTGCCGAGCACCCCGTCGAGGGACCCGTCCGAGCCCGCCTCCAGCAGCGCCTCGCCGCCGTCGGCGGCGGCCGACAGCGTCAGGTTGAGCGCCTCGATCCGCGCCTGCAGCGCCGTGACCTTCTTCTGCGCGGCCTGGTCGGCGCTGCGCGCCGCCGCGATGGCCTGCCGCGCCTCCTTGACGGCGCCGCGCGGCCCCGCCACCGCCCCTCGCGCGCCCTCGGCCGCGTCCTTGGCGGTGGCGAGCGCCTCCTGCGCCGCCTCGTGCTCGGCCGCCAGCGCGGGGTCCTCGACGACCTCGGCCTCGAACGCCTCGAAGTCGGCCCGCGCGCTCTCGGCCCGCCGCTCCGCCTCGTCCCGCGCCTCCGCGAGCCGCCCGATCTCCGACCTTCCGGCCGCCGCCTTGCTGCGCAGCGCCTCGACCCGGCCGCGCAGCCGCGCCAGCTCCTCGCGCCGGTCGGCGGCGGCGCGGGCCGCGGCCTGCAGGCGCCGTTCCTCGCCCGCGAGCGCCTCCTCGACGCCCGTCCGCTCCTGCACGGCGTCGGCGAGCCCGTCCTGCGCCTCGTCCAGGGCCGCGCGGAGCGTCTCCTCCTGCTCCCGGATCTCGGCGGCCTCGCGCTCCATGTCCTCGGGGTCACGGCCGCGCCGCTCGTCCTCGCGGGCTTCGGCGGCGTTGCGGTGGCGCTCGGCGGCCAGGTCCGCGACGCCGCGCAGCCGCTCCTGCAGCGCCGACAGCCGGTACCAGGTGTCCTGCACCCGCTTCAGCCGCGGCGCCGCGACGGCCTCCTCGGCCTCCAGCGCCTCCTCGCGCTCCTGCCCCTGCGCGAGGGCCCGCTCGGTCTCGGTGCGGCGCTCGCGGATCTGGGCCTCGTCGGCGGCCTCCTGCTCCAGCTTCGTGCGCAGGGTGACCAGGTCGTCGGCCAGCAGCCGCAGCCGCGCGTCCCGCAGGTCGGCCTGGATCACCGCCGCCTTCCGGGCGATCTCCGCCTGCTTGCCGAGCGGCTTGAGCCGGCGGCGCAACTCCCCGGTCAGGTCCTGGACGCGCGTCAGGTTGCCCTGCATCGCGTCGAGCTTGCGCAGCGCCTTCTCCTTGCGCTTGCGGTGCTTGAGGACGCCCGCCGCCTCCTCGATCACCGCGCGGCGGCCCTCCGGGCCCGAGTGCAGCACGCGGTCGAGCTGCCCCTGCCCGATGATGACGTGCATCTCGCGGCCGATGCCGGAGTCCGAGAGCAGTTCCTGGATGTCGAGCAGCCGGCACGAGTCGCCGTTGATCGCGTACTCGCTGCTGCCCGACCGGAACATCAGCCGGCTGATCGTGACCTCGGTGTAGTCGATGGGCAGCGCGCCGTCGGCGTTGTCGATCGTCAGCACGACCTCCGCGCGGCCGAGCGGCGCCCGGTTCGCGGTGCCGGCGAAGATGACGTCCTCCATCTTGCCGCCGCGCAGCGACTTCGCGCCCTGCTCGCCCATCACCCACGCGAGCGCGTCCACGACGTTGGACTTGCCGGACCCGTTGGGGCCCACGACGGCGGTGATGCCGGGCTCGAACCGCAGCGTGGTCGACGACGCGAAGGACTTGAAGCCGCGCAACGTCAGGTTCTTCAGATACACGCGCTTCCCGTCCTCCTCCGGTCGGTGTGCCGGGGCCGGGGGCGGAGCGCGCGCCGTTCGCGGCGCCGGAGGGCCTCCCCCGCCGGGCCCGATGCTCGGTCGCCGTCCCCGCTCGCGGCGCGGGTCGAGCCGCGGATCACGCCGCGCGGGGGCCGGGCATTCCGAGGAGGATACCGGTCAGGACGCCCCGCGGCCCGTCACACCGCGCCGTGTTCGCCTACGCCGCCCCGAGCGGCGCGCGCGACCGGCCATCGCTCCGTCCCGCCCGGGAGTGCGCCGCGCGATCGAGTCCGGACGATCTCGAGAGCCGAGTTCGCACGCGACCGCGGCGGCCCGGGCGTGGACCGCCGAAGCGATGGACGGGCATGTGCCGCAGACCACGGACCGGTCCGGCGCTCGTCGGCCGGACGGTCCCGTGGGCAGAATTTTAGGGACGCCGGACTCCCAGCGTCCCTGTGTTGAATGATTCGTCGGCGCCGTCAGGTCAGCGCCGGTTCACGGTCCTTCACCGCGAGCGACATCACGTCGTCGTCGTTCGCCGTCGCGAGCGCGTCGTTCTCCGCCTGGAGCCGTACAAGTTCGGCTTCCAGGTCACGTACGCGCTGCTGAAGGCGCCGCATCTCCGCGACCATCCGGGGGTCGGGACCGCCGACGTGGCCGAGTAGAGCCTTCGCCATGACTAAAGGTCCTCCACGCTGAGCAACCAGCAGGGATCGCGCACGAGAAGCAACTGATGTCGGTGCGCGTATCAACTAGAGTCGCACCGGCCGGTGTCCTGGTCAAGACGCACATCACAGGCCGGTAACAACCGTTCACCATCTAGTTTAGCAGGTATAAACCGGACATCCGTACCCGTTCACCGTTCCTCGAAACCGTCGGCGGTCCCGCGGGGCTCGCTCCACCGTTCGGTCACGCCCGTCACGGCGCCCGGACGGCCCGGGGCGCCCGACGGCGGCGGGCCACCGGACGTCGCGTCGGGGTGCAGCATCTCGAGCAGCCGGCGGCATCTGTCGCGCGGCCCCTCGGCCACCACCTCGACCCGGCCGTCGCTCAGATTCGCGGCACTGCCGACCAGGCCGAGCTCCAGTGCGCGCGCCCGCACCCACCAGCGGAACCCGACGCCCTGCACGCGGCCCCGCACCCACGCGGTGAGCCGCACCGCCTCGTCGTCCATTCGCGTTCTCCCTCGTCAGCCGTTCGACCAGGGCACCCTAGTACCGCGCGCGGCGCGGACGCGGCTGGCACACGGGGCAGCTGTAGGACGAACGGTTCATGAACTCGTCGCGCCGGATCGGCGCCCCGCAGCGGCGGCACGGCTCGTCGCGGCGGCCGTAGGCGTCCAGGGAGCGCTCGAAGTAGCCGCTCTCGCCGTCGACGTTGACGTACAGGCTGTCGAACGAGGTCCCCCCGACGGCGAGCGCCGCGCCCATCACGTCCTGCGCGGCCCGGACGATCCGGGCCGCCTCGGCGCGCGTCAGCGTCTCGGTCGGGCGCGCCCAGTGCAGCCGCGCCCGCCACAGCGCCTCGTCGGCGTAGATGTTGCCGACGCCGCTGATCAGGGACTGGTCGAGCAGGGCGCGCTTGACGCCGGTCTTGCGGCGGCGCAGGGCGCGGTACAGCGCGTCGCCGTCGAACGCCGCCTCGAGGGGGTCGGCGGCGATGTGCACGATCGGGGCGGGCACGAGCCCGGTACCGTCCGGCGCGGGCCCGGCGGCACCGGAGACGGCGTCGGGGACGAGGTCGGTGACCATCAGGTGCCCGAACGTCCGCTGGTCGACGAAGCGCAGGTCGAGAGGGTCGGCCGCGGGGTCGTCGGTGAACGCGATCCGCACCCGCAGGTGCTTCTGCGCCTCCCGGCCGGGTGCGCCGACCAGCAGCTGCCCGCTCATCCCGAGGTGGGCCAGCAGCGCCTCGGACGGCGGCGCGCCCGCGGCGTCCGCGGGGTCGGCCAGCGGCAGCCACAGGTACTTGCCGCGGCGGCGCGGCGGCAGGACGGTGCGGCCCGCGAGCCGCCCGGCGAAGTCGGCCGGTCCGGTCTCGTGGCGGCGCACCGCGCGGGGGTGCAGGACCTCGGCCTTCTCGACCGTGCGGCCGGTCGTCCAGCGGTCGAGACCGGCCCGGACGACCTCGACCTCGGGCAGCTCAGGCACCGGCGAGCCCGGCGGGACGCGGACCCCGGCCGTCGCCGTTGCGGCCGTCGCCCGCCGCCGCGGGGCCGGCGCCGGCGGCGCCGTCCCGGCCGGCCCGGTCCTGGCCCGCCTGGTCCTGCCCCGCCTTCCTGGCGCCCTCCCGCTCGGCGGCCATGTCGCGGATGGCGTTCCAGGCGGCCTCGGCGGCGTGCTGCTCGGCCTCCTTCTTGCTGCGGCCCTCCCCGGACCCGTAGGTCTCGCCGCCCACCCGCACCGACGCCCGGAACGTCTTCTGGTGGTCGGGGCCGCTCTCGGCGACGTGGTACTCGGGCACGCCGAGCTCCTCGACGGCCGTCAGCTCCTGCAGGGACGTCTTCCAGTCGAGGCCGGCGCCGAGACCGGCCGAGCGCGCGATGAGGGCGTCGAACAGCCGGTGGACGAGCGCGGACGCCTCGTCCAGACCGCGGTCGACGTAGACGGCGCCGATCAGCGCCTCGAGCGTGTCGGCGAGGATCGAGGCCTTGTCGCGGCCGCCGGTGCCCTCCTCGCCGCGGCCGAGCCGGATGTGGGCGCCGACGCCGAGCCCGCGGGCGACGCCGGCGAGGGCGCGCATGTTGACCACGGCGGCGCGCAGCTTGGCCAGGTGCCCCTCGGGCAGGTCCGGGTGCCCCCGGTACAGGGTGTCGGTGACGACGAGGCCCAGCACCGAGTCGCCGAGGAACTCCAGGCGCTCGTTGGTGGGCAGGCCGCCGTTCTCGTACGCGTACGAACGGTGCGTCAGCGCGCGTTCCAGCAGCGCGTCGTCGACCTCGACGCCGAGGGCGCGGGTCAGTTCCGCGCGATCGGGCGCGGGGTCGGTCTTCTTGGCGCTCATCTGGCCCTCCTCGCAGGCCGTGCGCCGCGCGGTCGCGCGGTCGCCTCGATGGCGCGCCGGCCGGATGGCCGGGGACGGCGGAGGGCGCGGCACGAGGAGGGGCGGCCCTGCCGTTCCCCGCGCGAGACGCGGGGAACGGACGGGCCGGGCGGGGTCACCCCGCGGCGAGGTCCGCGAAGACGAGGTGCGCGCCGGTTCGGCTGATCCCGGCGTGCACCACGGCTCCGGGCACAGGCCGCCGTGCCGGACACCACGCCGACGTCGCGCGCCGGGGTGGTCGTGCCTTCACGCACCTGGAGGGGCGGACCGCGCCGTGTGCGCGGGGCCGCCCCCCGGGATGCGGAGAAGACTCAGGCCGACGGGGTGATGACCTGCCGCCGGTCGTAGGTGCCGCACGTCGCGCAGGCGGTGTGGGGCAGCTTCTTGTCGCGGCAGGTCGGGCAGTCGACCAGGGTCGGCGCCGCGGTCTTCCACTGCGCGCGCCGGTGCCGCGTGTTGCTGCGGGACTTCTTCCGCTTCGGGACGGCCACGTCAGCCCTCCTGCTTTCCTTGTCGTCGGTCGGATGTACCGCGGGCGCCTGGGCTCCCGCTCCCCCGCTCCGGGGTGTCGGCCGCCATGCCGGCGGCCAGGTCACGCAGTGCCGCCCACCGGGGGTCGGCGACGTCGTGCCGGTGGTCCGGGCCGGCGTCGGCCAGCCGGACCCCGCACTCCGCGCACAGGCCGGGACAGTCGTCCCGGCACAGCGGCGAGAGCGGCAGCGCGAGCACCACCGCGTCTCGGAGCAGCGGTTCGAGGTCGATCAGATCGTCCTCGAGGTAGAGCTCGTCGTCTTCGGCGTTCCCGCCGGAGCGGGTGTCAGGATAGACGAAGAGCTCCTGGAAGTCCGCCTCGAAGGTCGAGGCGATCGGGTCGAGGCAGCGAGCGCACTCCCCCGTGAGGGGGACCGTCGCCGTGCCGGTGACGAGCACCCCCTCCAGCACCGCCTCGAGCCGCAGGTCCAGCTCGATCGCGGCGCCCTCGGGGACGCCCACCATCTCCACACCGAAATCCTCCGGAGCCGGCACGCTCAGGTGCTCCTCGCGCGACGACCCGGGTTGCCTGCCGAGTGCCCGGGTGTCGAGCACGAGCGGCGCATTGGGGTCGAGGCGTGTCAGCGGAATCCTGCTTTCGTGAGGCATGGGAATTCGGGCCGTCGGTGATGGCCGATGTCCCAGGATACCGAACGCCGGGCGCATGCCCCAACTCACGGCCCTCCCACCAGCCGATCGGCGCCGCCGCCCCGCCTCTCGGGCCCGGGCTCGCCCCGGGCCGGTCTCAGTCCGCCTCGCGCAGCCGCTCGATGAGCCGTTCGTGGACGCTGTCGGGAACGAGGCCGGAGATGTCGCCGCCGAACCTGACGACTTCCTTCATCAGGCTGGAGGAGAGGAAGGCGTACTCGGGGTTCGTCGCCATGAAGAGGGTCTCGACGCCGGCGATGCGGTGGTTCATCTGCGCCATCTGCAGCTCGTACTCGTAGTCGCTGACGGCGCGCAGCCCCCGGACGATGACGGGAATGTTCTGTTCCTTGCAGTAGTCCACGGTGAGGCCGTAGAACGTGTCCACGCGGACGTTCCCGTAAGGCTCGGTCACCTCGGCGATCATGTCCGCGCGCTCGTCGACGGTGAACAGACTCTGCTTGTTCTTGTTGATCAGCACGGCCACGACCACCTCGTCGTACAGCCCGCAGGCGCGGCTGATGATGTCGAGGTGACCGTTGGTCACGGGGTCGAACGATCCCGGACAACAGACGACACGGCGCACGGCGCGAACCCCTTCGTTCCCGGTTTCTGACCTGCGGCGCGAACGTACCAAATCGCATTCTGCCCGCTTTCACCCGGGCTCACCGGTCCGTCCCGAACGCGCCCGCCCCCGGAGGCGCCCTTCACCGGTCGCCGGCGCGCGGCCTCAGCGGGCGGTGCCGTACCAGAACACGGCCTCGCCGTACCGCCGGTCCCGCTCGGCCCCGTACCCCTCGGGCCAGCGCAGCGCGGGGCCGCGTGCCGCGCGCTCGACGACGACGAGCGCGTCCGGGGCCGTCCAGCCGTGGTCGCGCAGGCCCTCGAGCAGTTCGGTGACGGACGCGTCGGCCAGCGCGTACGGGGGGTCGGCGAAGATCAGGTCGTAGGGGGCGTCGGGCGCGCGGCGGACGACGCGTTCGACCTTGTCGGCGCACGGCACCGCACCGGCCAGCCCGAGGTCCTTCGCGTTCTGCCGGAGCACCCTCACGGCGCGGGGGTGCGACTCGACGAGCAGGGCGTGCGCGGCGCCGCGCGACAGGGCCTCGAGACCGACCGCCCCCGAGCCCGCGTACAGGTCGGCGACGCGCAGCCCGTCCAGGGATCCGAGGAGGGCGAGGACCGTCGCGAACAGGCCCTCGCGGGCGCGGTCGCTGGTCGGCCTCGTGTCCCGTCCCGGCGGGACGGCCAGCCGCCGCCCGCCCGCGCTCCCCGCGATCACCCGTGTCATGCCCACCAGTATCGCGGACTCCAAAAATGTCACAAATGACAGCAGTGACCGATGTGAATCTCTACCCAAATATATGACTTGATGTTCACATCAACTACTTCGCGTGCCAACGTGCTCGCAGGTTGTGCAACCACCCGACCCTCAGGAGCACTGGTGCACCAAGGTAGGAGATTGGCGGTGACGGCCGGGGCGACGGTTCTGGGCATCGCCGCCATGAGCGGCGTTTCCCACGCCGAGACCGCCCGGCTCTCCGCCGAACGCGCTCCCGCCCGCGCCGCGGCCGACCAACCGGCCAAGAGCGCGGCCAACGCCAAGCGGGCCAAAGCCAAGAAGGCGAGGCAGGCGGAGCCGCGGAACACGGGGAAGATCAGCACGGGGAAGAGCGACGCCGGCGCGGCGCTGCGGCGCGCCGCCGAGCCCGTGGTCCGGACGTTCGAACGCGACGAGCCCGAGCCGAAGCGGGCGGCGGAGGGCGGGGCATCGGCCCCCGCCGAGAGCAAGAAGGCGAAGACCGGCAAGACCGGCGGCGACTCCCCCCGCGAGAGCGGGCCCGTCGAGCAGAAGGCGCAGAAACGGCCCGAACAGCCGGAACAGCCGAAGCGGCCCGACCGGGCGGAGGCCCGGCAGGAGCAGGCCCTCGGCCTGGAGCTCCGGCTCGACGCCGACCTCGACTACGACGAGCGGACGCGGACCGCGACCGCGGGCGTCGGCCTCACCGCCGGGGTCCGCACCCCGCACGCCGACGCGGGCCTCCGGCTGCGCGCCGGCGCGAGCGTGGGCTTGGACGACGCCACGGTCGAGGCGGGCGCGGAGCTGGGCGCCCACGCCGGGACGCCGCTGGGAAGCGCCGCGCTGAATCTGGACACGGGCGCGACCGTGTCGGCCGGGACGCCGATGATCGCCGCCGGGACGACGCTGGGCGTGCGGGCGTCCGCGGCGGGCGGCACCCCGATCTCCGCGCGGCTCGGGCTGAGCGGCTGCGTCGGGTCGGGCTGCGCGGACGCGCCGCCCACTCCCCCGACCCCGCCGACCCCGCCGACGCCGCCCGCCCCGCCGGACGACGATGCGCCGCCCACCCCGCCGACGCCGCCGGAGGACCCGGACTCGCCGAGCCCGGAGCCGCCGCCGCTGCCCGGCGACCCGTCGTCGCCCGCGTCGCCGATGCCGCCCGACCTCCCGTCCGGGACGGGCGGCGGGCTGGCCGGGAGCGGCGACGGAAGCGGGACGATCGCGGGCCGGATCACGCCGCCGAAGGAGCTGCCGTTCACCGGCACCGACGCGCTCCCGCTGGTGGCGCTCGGCCTGACCGCCATCGCGGCGGGCGGTGCCGCGGTCGCGATGACGCGCCGCCGCGAGGCCGGGGAGTCGTGATCCGGGAATCGTGATCACGGGTTCCCGACCCGCTCGGGAAGGGGCGCCTCCCACCGGAAGGCGCCCCTTTCCGTCCCGGCCGGCTCACAGTTTCCGCGCGCCGATCACCCGCCAGCCGTCGCCCGCCTTGCCGACGCGCACCTGGTGGACGCCGATGGGGTCCGCGTCGTCGCAGGCCGAGGTGCACTCGCCGAGCGCCACCAGCGCCGTGATCTCGTCGCCGGACCCGCCCGGCCGCAGCCCCGCCCCCACGATCGTGCCCGCCGCGATCGACGGGTGCCGCGCCACGACGGACAGGACGTCCCGGGCCCGGGCCCCCGGCCAGCGCGCACCGTCGGTCCGGGCGCGCGGGGAACCGGCCCGGAGCGTGTAGAGGGTGTCGAGCAGCCAGCGGTCGCCGCGCCGGATCACGGTGGCGCGCATCGGATCCCGCAGCTCGTTCGGCTCGGCGCCGGACGCGCGGACCGTCCGCTCCACGTACGTCAGGACCGTGACCGAGTCCGGGGTGGCGGAGACCACCGCGGAACCGGCGATGTCCGTGGTCACCGACCCGTCCTTCGACTCCAGCTCCGCGCGGTAGTCGCGGGCGGCGAGCTGGCGGTCGTAGTCGGCGCCGTACCGTTCGGTGGACACCCCGTGCGCGGCGGTCACGTTCCGCTCGTAGGACGCGTGGTCGAAGCTCAGCACCGTCTCGACCGCGTGCTCGGCGGACCGGACGCCGGCGGCCGCGCCGGCCGGCGGCGCCGCGGCGTCGGTGGACGCGGGCGGGTCCTCGCCGCCGGACGCGGCGGCCACCACCGCCCAGGCCGCGCCGCCGCCGGCGAGCAGTACCACCGGCAGCGCGAGCGCGGCGATCCGCAGCCTCCGCCGGGGCCGGACCGGCGGGACGGTGTCGGTCGAGCCGGCCGGGTGCGTACCGTCCTCCGCCCCCGGGGGCGGCGGGTGGGCGCCACCGAGCGGCGGGGCGGGCGGGGACGGGGGGTCGGCGGACGCGCGCGGCCGCGCGGGCGGGGACGGGTGCGGCGGGACGTGCGGGGGCGCCGCGAACTGCGCGCCGGTGCTCAGCGCCCGGTCGTCCCGCGCCCCGTACGGCGCGGCGGGGGCGGCCGGGGCGGCGCCGCCGAGCAGGTCGAGCAGCACCTGCTGGGCCTCGGGGCGGCGCGCGGCGTCCTTGGCCAGGCAGGCGGCGACGACGCCGCGCAGCGTGTCCGGGAGCGCGGACATGTCCGGCTCGTAGTGCAGGATCCGGTGGAACACTGCGGAGATGTTGTCGTTACCGAAGGGGTGCCGTCCGGTCGCGGCGAACACCATCGTCGCCGCCCAGGCGAACATGTCCACGCCCGCGCCGAGGTCGCCGTCGGCGATCTGCTCGGGCGCCATGTAGGAGGGCGTCCCCATGATCCCGCTGCCCTTGGACGACGAGGAGGAGCCGAGCACCCGCGCGATGCCGAAGTCGATGACGCGCGGGCCGTCCGGCCCCATCAGGACGTTCGACGGCTTGAAGTCGCGGTGCAGGATCCCGGCGCGGTGGATCGCGGCGAGCGCGGTGACGGTGCCGATCGCCAGCCGGTCCAGGTCGGTCCCGGTGCGCGGCCCGTGCGCGCCGACCTGCGCGCTGAGCGACGGGCCGGGGACGTACTCGCTCACCACGTACGGGGCGTCGCCGGAGAAGTCGGCGTCCAGGACCTGCGCGGTGCAGAACCCGGCGACCCGCCCGATGACCGCGAGTTCCCGCTCGAACCGCGACCGCCACTCGGGGTTGCGGCTGAGCCGGGCTCGCAGCAGCTTGATCGCCGCCTCCGCGCCGTCCTCCCTCCGTCCCAGGTAGACGATGCTCTGCCCGCCCTCGCCCAGCCGCCCGGCCAGCTCGTACGGGCCCAGCCGCTCGGGGTCCCCGGGCAGCAGGGGGTCGACGCCCGTCATGGGTGCTCCTCCGTCGCACGCGATCCGCCACGGGAGTCGTACCCGCGGCGGCACCGGATGGCCACTCCGCATCCGCCATGAAATTGGACGCGGGTGACGAGCCGTGCGTTCTGCGTGACTCCCGTCCGATCGGACGTTCGTGCACCGGCCGTCGGAGCGGCGGCGGATCAGCCCTTCTCGAGGAAGTCGGCGCGCTCCTCGTCGAGCAGCGCCGCCAGCTCGGCGGCCAGCCCGGGATGCCCGGCCAGGTCGGGATCCGCGTCGACGAGCGCGGTCGCCTCCTCGCGGGCGTCGCGGATGACGTCCTCGTCCCGCTGCAGGGTGAGCAGGCGCAGGCTGGACGCGCGGCCGGCCTGCGCGGCGCCGAGGACGTCGCCCTCGCGGCGCTGCTCGAGGTCGAGGCGCGACAGCTCGAAGCCGTCGGTGGTGGAGGCGACCGCGTCGAGCCGCTCGCGCGCCTTCGAGCCGGGCTCGGCATCGGTGACCAGCAGGCACAGCCCGTGCAGGGAGCCCCGCCCGACCCGGCCGCGCAGCTGGTGCAGCTGCGACACGCCGAACCGGTCCGCGTCCATGATCACCATCACCGTGGCGTTGGGGACGTCGACGCCGACCTCGATGACCGTGGTCGCGAGCAGGACGTCCAGCTCCCGGTCGGTGAAGCGGCGCATCACCGCGTCCTTCTCGTCGGGCGGCAGCTTCCCGTGCAGGACGCCGATGCGCAGCCCGGCGAGGAGTTCCTCCAGCTTCGGCAGCAGCTCCATGATCCCGAGCGGGGAGCGGCGCCCCTCCTCGGTGTCGAGCGAGTCGCCCTCGTCGCCCTCCTGCTCGCCGATCCGGGGGCAGACGATGTAGATCTGCCTGCCCTGCCCCGACTCCTCCTTGATCCGCTCCCAGGTGCGGGCGAGGAACGCGGGCTTCTCCGGCGGCACCACGACGGTCTGGATCCCCGAGCGGCCCGCCGGGAGCTGCCCCAGCACGGACGTCTCCAGGTCGCCGAACACCGTCATCGCGACCGTCCGCGGGATCGGCGTCGCCGTCATGACCAGGACGTGCGGCCGTCCCCCGGCGGTCTTCTCGCGGAGCGCGTCGCGCTGCTCGACACCGAACCGGTGCTGCTCGTCCACGACCACCAGGCCCAGATCGGCGAACTGCACCGACTCCTGGAGCAGCGCGTGCGTCCCGACGACGATGCCCGCCGCGCCGGACGCCGCGTCCAGCATCGCCTCCTTGCGGGCCTTCGCGCCCAGCGACCCGGTCAGCAGCGCCACCCGGGTCGCGTTCTCGGCCCCGTCGAGCTGCCCGGCGCGGGCCAGTTCCCCCAGCATCCCGGTGATCGACCGGTGGTGCTGCTGCGCGAGGACCTCGGTCGGCGCGAGCAGCGCCGCCTGCCCGCCGCCGTCCACCACCTGCAGCATCCCCCGCAGCGCGACCACCGTCTTGCCCGCGCCGACATCGCCCTGCAGGAGGCGGTGCATGGGGTGCTCGCGCTCGAGGTCGGCGGCGATCTCGCCGCCGACCGCACGCTGGCCGTCGGTCAGCTCGAACGGGAGCCGGGCGTCGAAGTCGGCGAGCAGGCCGGACGGACGGGCGGGGCGCGGCTTCGCGGGCAGCGCGCCGGCGGCGCGGCGGCGCTGGGCCAGGGCGACCTGGACGACGAACGCCTCGTCCCACTTGAGCCGGGCCTTCGCACGGCCGAGTTCCTCCCAGCTCCGCGGCCGGTGGATGCCCTCGTAGGCCTTGGCCAGGCCGATCAGGTTGCGGCGGCGCAGCAGCGGCGCGGGCATCGGATCGGTCGGCAGTTCCAGGCCGTCCAGCACCGTGCCGACGGACTTGCTGATCGCCTCGATGTCCAGGCCCTTGGTGGACGGGTAGATCGGGATGATCTCGTCGGCCCACTCCTGCGCGGCCTGCTCGGCGGTCTTCTCCGCGACGACCTTGTACTGCGGGTGGGTGAGCTGCCGCTGCACCTGCCCGCTGCGCGGCACGTAGGTGCTGATTTTGCCGGCGAAGAGGCCGCGGGTGCCGGGGGACAGTTCCTTCTCGGGCTTGTAGGACCCCTTGCGGCCGAAGAAGCTGAGCTTGAGCCGCCCGGTGCCGTCGGTGACGGTGATCTCCAGGACGTAGCCGGGGCTGCGGGTCAGCGAGCGGCCCTGCACCTTGACGACCTCGGCCATGACCGTGACGTGCTCGCCGTCCTGCAGGCCGCTGAGCGGGGTCAGCTCGCCGCGGTGCGCGTACCGGCGGGGGTAGTGGTGCAGGAGGTCGCCGACGGTGTGCAGGTCGAGGCCCTTCTCCAGGACCTTGGCCGTCTTGTCGCCGAGTACCTTCCGCAACGGCTCGTCGAGATTCGCCACGCCGTCCTTTCTAGCCCATCCCGGTGACGGGAATCAGGCGCCGCGGGCCGGCCGGTCCGCATTCGCGCAGGCCGATTCGCTCATCGCGGGCGCGGTGGGCTACTCTGATCCATGCGCCTCGTCCAGGCGTTCCCTCGTGAGCGCCGATGATGTCCGGTTCGCCCCCTACGGCGACGGGCGGCGCTCCGGTTAGAGCATCGACACCCACTTGGAGTTTCCCGTGGCTTCCGTCTGCGACGTCTGCGGCAAGGGACCCGGTTTCGGCATGCGCGTCTCCCACTCGCACCGCCGCACCCCGCGCCGCTGGAACCCCAACATCCAGCGCGTGCGCGCCGTCGTGAACGGCGGCACCAAGCGGATCAACGCCTGCACGTCCTGCATCAAGGCCGGCAAGATCGTCAAGCCCACGGTCTGACCGCGGGTCCCGGTCGGCTCATCGGAAGCGTCCGATGAGCCGACCTTTCGCATGTCCGGACGGGCGCGTCCGGTCGGCCCCGTCCGGTCGGCCCTGTTCAGACGGCCCTGTTCAGACGGCCCTGTTCAGCCGCGCTGCATCCAGGCGTGGTCGACCGGGCCGATGCCGGTGCCGAGGGGGAAGCCCGCGGCGATGGCTCCCGTCACGTACTCCTTGGCGCGCCCCACGGCCGTGGGGACGTCCGCACCCAGCGCCAGGTGCGAGGCGATCGCGGACGCCAGCGTGCAGCCGGTCCCGTGGGTGTGCCGGTTGTCGTGCCGCGGCGCGCCGAAGCGGTGCTCGCGCTCCCCGTCGAACAGCAGGTCGGCGGGCTCGCCCGGCAGGTGGCCCCCCTTGATCAGCACCCAGCGCGGGCCGAGCGCCTTGACCGCCTCGGCGGCCTCGCGCATCCCGGACTCGTCCACGACCTTGACGCCGGTGAGCTGCTCCACCTCGTAGAGGTTCGGGGTGACGATGGTCGCGGCGGGCAGCAGCGTCCCGCGGACGGCGGCCACGGCCTCGGGCGCCAGCAGCGAATCGCCGTGCTTGGAGACGCCGACCGGGTCGACCACCGAGGGGGCGGGCGAGGCGGCGAGGGCCTCGGCGACCGTCTCGACGAGGGCCGTCGAGGCGAGCATGCCGGTCTTGAGGGCGTGCACCCCGATGTCGGACATGACGGAGTCGAGCTGGGCGCGCACGGCCTCCACGGGCAGTTCCCAGTAGCCCTGGACGCCCAGGGAGTTCTGCGCGGTGACGGCGGCGATCACGCTCATTCCGTGCACGCCGAGGGCGAGCATCGTCTTGAGGTCCGCCTGGATGCCGGCGCCGCCCCCGGAGTCGGAGCCGGCGATGGTGAGGACGAGCGGCGGGGCCTGGGGAGCGGGCGCGTCATGGGGCATACGTCCACCTTATTGCGCTTGCGGTGGATCGTCCCCTGGCGCGTCGGTCCGGGCGGGCACAGTCCGAGCGGGCACGGCTCAGGCCAGAGCGCACGCCAGTCCGTTGAGCACGCAGTACGACGGCTTGGTGGGCTTACCGGTCGCGGTGAACACGATCTTCACCGTCTCCCCCGCCGGGATCGCGGTCGTGCCGTGCACTCGCGTGAGCCGCCCGACCTCGGCGACCCTGGCGCCCCGCACCTCGCCGACCACGGCGTCCGGGATCGTGAAGGCGAGCGCCCACTCGGCCACCGGCGCGTCGCCCTGGTTGGCGATCGTGGCGGACGCCTCGAAGCCCTCCGCGTCGCGCGAGGCGACGCTGAAGGAGACGACGAGCCCGTCCGGGCGTCCGCCGGCCGCGGCCGAGCCCCGCCCGGGGCCGTGCTGGAGCACCTGGCTGTCGTTGGCCGTGGCCTCCGGGTTCTTCGGCGCCCCGCCGGCGAAGTTGAGCGAGATCTGCTGCGTGCTCAGCGCGTACGACACGATGCCGACCGCGATCACGAGCGCGACGATCGGCATGAGCGGGAACGGGAGCGAACCGACGAACCTGGCGATCCGCTTCCGCCCGGACGCGTCCGTCCCGTCGGGGCGCTCCGGGTCGGGTCCGCCCGCCGCGGCGGGCCGAGCGGATCCGGGAGGCGGCGGAGGCGGGACGGCGCGGCCTGGGGGCATCGTGGGGGCGCCGTCCGGCAGGGTGGCGCGGGGGCCGGTGCCGTGGCCGCCGGTGCCGTGGCCGCCGGACGCCGGGCCGGGCCCGCGCCCCGGCGCGGACGGCCGCCGGTGGGTTCCCCGGCGGGACACGAACACCTGATCGTCGGTCGGACCGGTGAAGCCGTCGTAGCGAGGTCCGCCGGACGTGCCGAAGGACCCGCCCGGCGGCGCCTGCGCGCTCGCCGCGGGCTCGTCCTCGGGCTGCTCGGGTTTGGAGTGTCGTCCCATTCCATTCCTCGTCGGTCAGGGGATGTATACCAAACCGGCACCAAATATGCCTACCGGCCCGACGAACGCCCTGCTCTCCTTAAAAACGGCAAAAGCTCGGTTCACATGCGGAAATGGTCCCAGCCCCCGCCTTCCGGAACGCGGCCGTCGACCCGGACGCCCGTTCCGCTCGCGACGGCGCCGATCCGCGTCCAGGACGGCGGCAGCGCATCCGCCGCCGGGAACGTGCCCGCGAACGCGTGGTCATCGCCGCCGGTGAGCGCGTGCCGCAGCCCGTCCGGGCCGAGGACGCCCGCGACCGGGACCGCCGCCGACTCGACCTCGATCCGCACCCCGCTCGCCCCGGCGATGTGCCCGAGGTCCTGCAGGAGCCCGTCGCTGACGTCCAGCAGGGCGGTCGCCCCCGCGTCCCGCGCCTGCGGCCCGGCGGCGTAGGGCGGTTCCGGGCGCCGGTGCGCCGCGATCAGCTCCGCGGGACCGTCCTGTCCGGCGGTGAGCAGTTCCAGACCGGCCGACGCGAAGCCGAGCCGCCCCCGCACGGCCACGACATCGCCGGGACGCGCCCCGGCGCGGGTCAGCGGCGCCCCTCCCCCGAGGTCGCCGAGCGCCGTGATCGCCAGCGTGATCCGCGGCGATCCCACCACGTCTCCCCCGGCGACGGACGCCCCGGCGCTCTCGCACTCGTCGGCGAGGCCCGCGTACAGCCCGTCCGCCCAGGCCGCCTCCGTGCCGGGCGGTGCCGCGAAGCCGACCAGCAGCGCGGTGGGCCGGGCGCCCATCGCGGCCACGTCGGCGAGGTTCTGCGCGGCGGCCTTGCGGCCGATGTCGTAGGGGCCCGACCAGTCGCGGCGGAAGTGCCGGTCCTCGACGAGCAGGTCGGTGGTGGCCACCACGCGCCCGTCCGGCGCCGCGATCACCGCCGCGTCGTCGCCCGGGCCGAGCCGCACCTGCGGGCCGCGGGGCAGCCGCCCGGTCAGCCGCTCGATCAGCCCGAACTCGCCCAGTTCCCCGATCGTCGCCATCCGTCCATGTTTTCACCGCGCGGACGCCGGTTCGTACCGCCCCGGGCGCCCCGCCGCACCGGGTAACGCGATACGGTGAACCGTCCGACGGCATTTTCTCCGCCCGGGGAGGACGTGATGGTGCAGGCCTACATCCTCATCCAGACCGAAGTCGGCAAAGCCGCCCAGGTGGCGGGGCAGATCTCCGGCATGACGGGCGTCACGCGCGCGGAGGACGTCACCGGCCCCTACGACGTGATCGTCCGGGCCGAGGCGCACGACGTGGACGAGCTCGGGAAGCTCGTCGTCGCGCGGATCCAGACCGTCGAGGGCATCACCCGAACGCTGACCTGCCCGATCGTCCACATCTGACCGGAGAGAGCAAGACTGTCGATGGTAAGGCGTCGGGGGGCGTTGGCGATGGCCCTCGCCATGGTGGCGGTACTGGCGGCGGCGTGCGGCGACGGTGCGGTGCAGGTCCGGCCGCCGGAGCCGGACGCGGCCACGCAGCGGCTCTGCGAAGGGCTGCGGCTGCCGGAGAAGCTGCACGGGCGGGACCGGCGGGACACCTCGCCGGAGTCGGCGCTCACGGCGGCGTGGGGGTCGCCCGCGATCGGGCTGCGCTGCGGCGTGCCGCGCCCCGCGGCGCTGCGGCCGGAGTCGCAGCTCGTCACGATCAACGGTCTCGACTGGTTCCCCGCCCCCGGCGAGCCGCCGGTCACGTTCACGGCGGTCGCGCGGCAGGCGTACGTCGAGGTGACGGTCCCGCCCGAGTACCACCCGGCGGGTGACGTCCTCATCGAGCTCGCACCGGCGATCCAGGCGACGATCCCGGCGAAGCCCGAAGGCCAGATCTGACCGAGGTGGGGCGGGTGGGATTCGAACCCACTCAGCGCGAGGCACCTGCTTTACAGGCAGGCCCGACTCTCCGGCGTCGGCGCCGCCCCCCGGCGCGGGTCGGCGCGTCCCTGGGGACGCGAACCCGCGTCAGTACCTCCGGAGGGATTCGAACCCCCAGCGCACAGCACCTCATGCTGCCGTCTCTGCCGTTGGACTACGGAGGCTTGCGTGCGGCTCCCGGGATTCGAACCCGGAACGTCCACTTCCTGAAAGTGGTCCCTCTGCCGATTGGGGTAGAGCCGCGTGGGTCGGGCGAGGAGGCGTCGCTCGCGGCGGCTCGGCCGGGGAAGTGCCTAGGAGGCGGGATACCGGCCGGGGCGGGCGTGCGACGCCGAGGGCAGTCGATAGCCGCCAAGTCGATAGCGGAGCTGCTGCAGTGCCATGGCCGGTCCTCCTCTCGGGGTCTGGCGTCACCGTCTTCGACGGGCTGACGTGATCTACGGTGCCATCCGGCGGGCCGGAGGCACAACCGGTTTGTTCACGCGCCCTCCGTCGGGGGCGCCAGGATGCCGATGAGCAGGAGCAGCCAGAGGGCGACCATGATCCAGCCGAGAGCGATCCCGGTCAGGGCGAGGCCGAGGCCCCGCTCGCCCGAGCGCCGGACGCGGCTCCAGGCCAGGTGCCCGGCGACGATGGCGGGGATGGACGGGAGGCCGCAGGTGACGAGGCCGACGAGCCCGAACGTCAGCGCGTAGATCGCGTAGCTGTTCAGCGGCGGCTTCGCGTGCGGGTTCACCGGCGCGTGGTGGCCCGGCGGCGCGTGGTGGCCCGGCGGCGCGTAGGGCGGCGCGGGGCGGGTCGCGACGGCGTCGGCGTAGCGGTTCCACGTCTCGGCCTCGGCCGTCCGGCCCTGCCCGGCGAGGAGCGCCGCGAGGTTGCGCATCGCCGCCGGGTCGCCGGCCTGGGCGGCCTGCCGGTACTGCCGCTCGACGAGGGCCGCGGCCTCGCCGTCGGCGAGCGCGGGGCCCGCGGACGGGCCGGGCGCGGGCGGACGGGTCGGCCGCGGGTCCTCCGCGGGCGGGTTCGCGGAGGGGTTCGCGGGCGGGTTCGCGGGCGGGTTCGCGGGCGAGGGCGACGGCGCGTGGGTGCGGCTCCGCGCCTCCACCGGGTGCTCGCGGACGCCGCTGGAGATCAGGCCGTCGAGCAGCTCCTGGGCGGACGGACGGTGCGCCGGGTCCTTCGCGAGCGCGCGGCGCACGGCCCGCAGGAGCGAGCCGTCCAGGCCGCCGAGGTCCGGTTCGGCGCTCATGATCTGGTGGATGATCGCGGGGAGGGAGTTCCCGGCGAAGCAGGTGCCGCCCCGGGCGGCGAACGCGACGGTGGCGCCCCACGCCCAGACGTCCGACGCCGGGGAGGCGCCGCGCCCGTCCAGCTGCTCGGGGGCCATGAACGCGGGGGTGCCGACGATGCCTCCGGTGGCGGTCAGCCGGGTGCCGTCGAGGGAGCGGGCGATGCCGAAGTCGATCACACGGGGGCCGAAGGTCGACAGCAGCACGTTCGCCGGTTTGAGGTCGCGGTGGACGACGCCGGCGTCGTGGATGGCGGTGAGCGCGGTGGCGATGCCGACCGCGACGGCCTCCAGGTCGGCGCCGCGCAGCGGCCCGCCCTCGGCGACCGCGGCGTCGAGGCTCTGCCCGTTGACGAACTCGGTCACGAGGTACGGCGGATCGGCGCGCGGGTCGGCGTCCAGGACGGGCGCGGTGCAGAACGGGCGGACGCGCTGTGCGGCCCGGACCTCGGACTCGAACCGGGCCCGGTACTGCGGGTCCGCGGCGTACTCGCGCCGGATGACCTTGATCGCGACCTTGCGGCCGGACTGGTCCGTCCCCGCGTAGACGGTGCCCATGCCTCCTTCGCCGAGCCGGTCCATCACCCGGTACGGGCCGATGCGATCCGGTGTCTCGGCGTGCCACACGGGGGCGTTCTCCTCAAGGCGGGGGCAGATGACCCAAGCGTGGCATATCCGGACGCGCACCGTCCGGGGGAACGATCTCGACCGGGTCTCGTGTCCCGCTTCCCGGCGGGAACCGGACGCCTCCCGCGCGCGTCTCACGCGAATGCGTGCACGTACGCTCTCAGCGATCACGGTGGCCGTGGCGTCGGTGGTGGTGTCCGGCGGCTGCGCCCTGCGGGCGGGGGACGACCCGAAGCCGGTGCCGGTGCCGGCGCCGCCGATGGCGCTGGTCGCCTACCGCGACTGCGAGCGGCTGCTGGACGGGCTGCGGCGGGCGACCGCGCAGCAGGTCGGGCCGGGCGGGACGGCGGCTCCGGACTCCTCGATGCCCGAGAAGCAGCGCATGTCCGCGCCCGGCTCGGCATCCGGGGCCACACCGGAGGCGGCGTCGGCCGTCCCGGAGCACTCCGGGACGAACGCGCACGAGCCGGGCGCGGACGAGCCCGACCTCGTCAAGACCGACGGCCGCCGCATCGTCGCCATCGGCGACGGCGACCTGCACGTCATCGACCCCGCGTCCACGCGGATCGCGCACACGCTGGACCTTCCGGGGGAGGCCTGGGACGCCGACAGGAAGCTCCTCATGGACGGCGACCGCGTCCTGGTGCTGGAGTCGCGGCGCACGTTCCGGACGCTCGAACGCCGGGCGGTGCTCCCCGACGCCGGTTCGCCCCGGCGCCCGTCCCCGCCCCCGCCCGCTCCCCCGGCGCCCCGCACCCGGCTGACGCTGGTGGACGTCGCCGCGGCGCCGCGCGTCGTCGCGACGCTGACGTCCGGCACCGAGTACGTGGACGCGCGGCAGAACGGCGGGACGGTCCACGTCGTCGCGCGATCGACGCCGCGGATCGACTTCCCGGAACCGCGCCCGGACGGGCCGGCGGGACGGGAGGGGCCGGCCGGAACCGGGCGCGGCGAGGACGCCGCGATCGAGGCGAACCGGCGGGCGGTGATGCGGGCTCCGCTGGACGCCTGGCTGCCCGCGTTCACCGTCGAGCGCGGCGACGGCGGGCCGCGGGCCGAGCACCGGGCGCCGTGCGGCCGGGTCAGCCGCCCCGCCGCGTACAGCGGGAGCGGCTCGATGCTCAGCGTGCTGACGGTCGACCTCGCGGGCGACCTCGCCGACCCGCGCCCGGTCGGGATCGCGGTCGACGGCTCCACCGTCTACGGAAACGGGAGGAACCTGTACGTCACGGGCACCCCGCCGCGCCCGTACGCCGCCCGGTCCCGGAGCGTCGAGCGCACGGACGTCCACAAGATCGCGCTGCGCCCGGACGGGCTCCCGGAGTTCGCCGCGTCCGGATCCGTGCCCGGGCGGCTGCTGAACCAGTACTCGATGTCCGAACACGACGGGCATCTCCGCATCGCGACGACGTCCAGTCCCGCGGACGCGCGCGTGTCGAGCAGTTCCCTGCACGTGCTGCGGCAGCGCGGGCCGCGCCTCGACGGGGTCGGCCGGGTGGGCGGCCTCGGGAAGACCGAGCGCATCTACGCGGTCCGCTTCACCGGCCCGGCCGCCTACGTGGTGACGTTCCGCCGGACCGACCCCCTGTACGTGCTCGACCTGTCCGACCCGCGCCGCCCGCGCGTCACCGGGGAACTGAAGATCACCGGGTACTCGGCCTACCTGCATCCGGTGGCGGACGGACGGCTCCTCGGCGTCGGGCAGGACGCGGACGCCTCCGGACGCGTCGAGGGCCTGCAGGTGTCACTCTTCGACGTGACCGGCGAACCGCGGCGGATCGCCGCGTACCGGGTGCCGGGCGCCGGTTCGGCCGCCGAGTTCGACCCGCACGCCTTCCTGTACTGGGCGCCCACCGGCCACACCGTCCTGCCCGTGAGCGAGCCGGGCGGCGCGGCCGACGGGGCGCTCGTCCTGAGGGTGACCCGGGACGGCGTCGCGAAGGCGGGCGAGGTGCGGCACCCGGGCGCGTCCATCCGGCGGTCGCTCGTCGTCGGCGGCACCCTCTGGACGTTCTCGGACGCCGGGGCCCGCGCGTCGGTCACCGCCACGCTCGACGACCGGGCCTGGCTCCCCTACGGATGAGGGACCGGCCGCGGCGGAGGGCTCAGCGCAGGCCGGTGGTGCGGTCGGCGGCGGTCCGGATCAGGCGGTCGACGAGGGCCGGGTAGTCCAGGCCGGTCGCGGCCCACATCTGCGGGAACGCCGACGCGGGCGTGAACCCGGGCATCGTGTTGATCTCGTTGAGGACCCAGCGGCCGTCCGGCGTCCGGAAGAAGTCGACGCGGGCGAGGCCCTCGCAGTCCAGCGCCTCGAACGCCTGGACGGCAATGCGCCGGACCTCCTCGATCGCCGGCTCCGGCAGGTCCGGCGGGATCTCCATCGTGGTGCCGCCGTCGAGGTACTTGGTCTCGAAGTCGTAGAAGTCGCTGTCGCCGGACGTCCGCACCTCGGCGGGCAGGCTCGCCTCCGCCGGGCCGTCGTCCAAGCCCTGCAGCACGCCGCACTCGATCTCGCGGCCCTCGATCGCGGCCTCCACGATGACCTTCGGGTCGTGCTCGCGGGCCGCCTCGACCGCCGCCTCCAGATCGTCCTCGGAGGTGACGCGGCTGATGCCCATGCTCGACCCGGCCCGCGCGGGCTTGACGAACACCGGACGACCCGCGTCCAGCCCGAGCTCCTTGATCTCGTCGATCTTGCGCTTGCGCTCGCGGCGCCACTCCCGGTCGCCGACCAGCACGTACGGGCCGACGGGCAGCCCCTGCGCCTGCCAGACGAGCTTCATGAAGCCCTTGTCCATGCCGACCGCGCTGGCCAGCACCCCGGCACCGACGTAGCGGATGCCCGCCAGGTCGAGCATGCCCTGGATGGTGCCGTCCTCCCCGAACGGGCCGTGCAGCAGCGGCAGGACGACGTCGACCTCGCCGAGCGAGGCGGGGATCTCCCCCGGGGCGACGGCGATCAGGCCGCGGGCGGCGGGGTCGAACGGCAGCGCGAGCGCCGTGCCGCCGCCGTCCACCTCGGGCAGCCGGCCGTCCTCGATCGCGAGCCGCTGGCCGTCGGACGCCAGTACCCAGCGGCCGTCGCGGGCGATGCCGATCGGCACCACCTCGTAGCGGTCCCGGTCGATCGCGGCCATCACGGCTCCGGCGGTGACGCAGGAGATCGCGTGCTCGCTGCTGCGCCCGCCGAACACGACGGCCACGCGGATCTTGGAATGGGACATGATCCCCGACCCTACCGTTGCCGGGGCGGGGTCGGCCACGAGCGGTCCGCGCGGGCCCGCCGGGACGTCCGCCGCAGGTCACACGCCATAGCGCTCCGCCTTCGGGGCTCGGGAGATGAGCGACAGCGCGGCCTCCTTGATCGGCATGCCGTGGTGCAGGAAGGCGGTGACCGCCTCCGTGATCGGCATCTCCACGTTGTGCTTGCGGGCCAGTTCCATCACCGCCTCCGCCGACTTCACGCCTTCGGCGGTCTGCTTGGTCACCGAGATGACCTGCTCCAGCGTCATGCCCCGGCCGAGGTTCTCGCCGAAGGTGCGGTTCCGCGACAGCGGCGACATGCACGTCCCGACGAGGTCGCCCATCCCGGCGAGCCCCGCGAAGGTGTGCTCGTCCGCGCCCATCGCCACCCCGAGCCGGGTGATCTCGGCGAGGCCGCGGGTCATCAGCACCGCCTGGGTGCTGGCGCCGAACCCGAGCCCGACCGACATGCCCACGCACAGCGCCACGATGTTCTTCACCGCGCCGCCCAACTCGCAGCCGATGACGTCCGTGGAGGTGTAGACGCGGAAGTACGGGGTCATCGTCGCCGCCTGGAGGCGCCGCGCCGCGTCCTCGTCCGCGCAGGCGGCGACCGCGGCGCCGGGCTCGCCGCTCGCGATCTCGCGCGCCAGGTTCGGCCCGCAGAACACCGCGACCCGCTCCCGCGGGACGTCGGCGACCTCCCGCACGACCTCCGACATCCGCAGCGTCGTGCCGTCCTCCACGCCCTTCATCAGGCTCACCATGACGGCGCCGGACGGCAGATGCGGAACCCACTCGGCGAGGTTCGCGCGCAGGGTCTGCGCGGGGACGGCGAGCGCGACGAAGTCGGCGCCGTGCAGGGCCTCGGCGGGGTCGAGCGTGGCGCGCATCCCCTCGGGGAGCGCGATGCCCGGCAGGTAGTCGGTGTTCTCGTGCCGGTCGTTGATCGCCTCGACGACGCCGGGCCGGCGGCCCCACAGGACCACCTCGCCGCCCGCGTCGTGCAGCAGCTTGCCGAACGTCGTGCCCCAGGAGCCCGCGCCCATCACCGCGGTCCGGAAGGTCACGAGGCCGCCCCGCGTCCGGTGGTGCGCTCGGCGGCGGTGTCGTCGGCGGCGTCCCCGGCCGGACGGGCGCCGGGCACCTGGGCGCGGCGTTCCTCCAGCACCCGGTGGTGGTCGTACCGTTCCGCGGGCGGCTCCGCGCCCCGCAGCTCGCCGAGCAGCCCGGCGATGGCCGTCATGATGTCGTCCGTCGCGGCCCGCAGCGTCTCCTTGGTGAGCGGCTCGCCCGCGTACCGCGAGAGGTCGACCGGCGGGCCCGCGTTCACCCGCATCGTCTTGCGGGGGAACGGCCGGAACCCCTTCTTCAGGCGGCCCGCCAGGCCGGTCCGCTCGCCCTTGCGGTACGGCAGCAGCTCGTGCGCGCCCCAGCTCGCCACCGGAACGACCTTCGCGCCCGTCTTCAGCGCCATCCGCGCCACGCCGGTCTGGCCGCTCATCGGCCACAGCTCGGGGTCGCGGGTGCAGCTGCCCTCGGGGTAGAACATCAGGCACTCGCCGTCGAGCAGCGCGCGTTCCGCGTCCCGCAGCACCGCCGCCGCGTCCTCCCGGTCCCGGTACACGGGGATCTGCCCGGTACCGCGCAGCACCGTCCGGACGAGCGGGACGTCGAACAGCGTCGACTTCGCCAGGAAGACCGGGTAGCGGCCCGCCTTGTACACGAAATGGGCGAGCGCCAGCGGATCGGACTCCGAGATGTGGTTCGCGGCGATGATCACACCGCCTTCCCCGGGCACGTTGCGCCGGCCCCGCCAGTCCCGTTTCAGCAACCCGAACAGCAGCGGGCGCAGGATGACGATCGTGAGCTTGCGCCAGGCCGGCGAATACCCGTGGCTCATGCCCCGTCCCCTTCCGATCCGTACCCCGGGTGAACGCGGGGTGTCCTCAAGTTTCGCGCTTGCGTGCGCATAGTGTCGAGTCGCCATGTCTACTGCTGAAGCGCGCAGCGCGCCTGCCCTCCCGTGGTCGCTCGTCGTGCCGGTCAAGGTCCTGGCCAGGGCCAAGACCCGGATGTCCGCGGCCGCGGGCCCGCTGCGGCGGGACCTGGCGCTGGCCGTGGCCACCGACACGGTCGCCGCGGCGCTGCGCTGCGACCGCGTCCGCGATGTGATTGTCGTCACCGACGATCCCCTTCCGGCCGCCGAACTGGCCGCCCTCGGCGCCCGGATCGTGCCCGACGCGCCGGACGCGGGCCTCAACCCGGCCCTGGAGTACGGGGCCGCGCGGGGCCGGGAGGCCGCCCCGGACGCGGGAGTGGGGGCGCTTTCCGCTGACTTGCCCGCTTTGCGACCGAACGAACTCGCGCGCGTCCTCGACGCCGCCGCGGCCGCGCCGCACGCGTTCGTCCCGGACGCGGCGGGCGTCGGCACCACCCTGTACACCGCGCGTCCCGGCGTCCCGTTCACCCCGGCGTTCGGCCGCGGCTCCCGCGCCGCGCACCGCGCCCTGGGCGCCCGGGAACTGGTCCTGGATTCCATCGACAGCGTACGCCGGGATGTGGACACCCCGGACGATCTTCGTGCGGTCCTCGCGCTCGGCGCCGGCCCGCACACCGCGTCCGTCGCCGCCCGGCTGCCCGCCCTCGCCGCCGACGCCTGAACGAACGCTCCGTCCGCACGGCGGCGGGCCCCGGCGCGCCGTCGCCCGGCGCCGACGTAGGCTGATCGTCATGCAGGGGACGGTGCGGACGTTCGACGACGAGACGCGCTCGGGCAGCGTGCTGCTGGACGACGGGACGGAACTGCCGTTCGACGCCGCGGCTTTCGACGCGGGCGGGCTGCGGCTGCTGCGGTTCGGGCAGCGGGTGAACCTCGCGCTGCACGAGGACCGGGTCGCGGTGGTGACGCTGTCGACGTTCCCGCTGCCCTGAGGAACGCGGTCCCCAGGTACGCAGCCCCCAAGTACGCGGCCCTGGTACGCCAAGAACGCGGCCCCCAGGCACCGCGCCCCCCAGGTACGCGGCCCGAGATACGAAGACGCCCGGGACCCGATGGGTCCCGGGCACCGTCGCCCTGCGGTTACTTCTTGCCGGCCACGAGGTTCTTGAAGTCGGCGCCGGCCTTGAACTTCGGCACGGACGTCGCGGGAACCTCGATGGTCTTGCCCGTTGCGGGGTTACGGGCCGTACGGGCAGGCCGGTCGGCCTTCTCGAACGAACCGAACCCGGTGATCGCGACCTTGTCGCCCTTGGCGACGGCGGTCTGGATCGCCTCCAGGATGGCGTCGACGGCCTCGGCTGCGGCCTTCTTGCTGCCCAGCCGGTCAGAGATGGCGTCGACCAGCTCACGCTTGTTCATGGGTTACTCCTCTAGTTCCCCCCTTGCCCGAACGAAACTAAGGGACCCTCAGCACCGACACAATCACCTGCACGCAATAGTTGGCGTGTCGCGGCCGTTTTTGTCGTTCTCGTCCCCGTCTCGCCGGGTGACCGGACCGGATCCGGCCACTGCGCACGCTAACGGACGTCGGGCGCGTCTTGGAAATCGGCGAGGAACGCCTCCAGCCTGCGCGCGGCCAGCGCGGCGTCCCGTTTGGCCAGATCGGTGATCGCCAGGAGGTGCCGGATGAGCCGCTGCCGGACCTGCGGCGGGAGCGGCGCGACGGCGCGATGGGCGTCGCGCAGCTGCCGCGCGAGCCGGGTCAGCTCCGGGTCGTCCCATGCCGGTCCGTCCCACGGGGCCGAGGTCACGTGGATCCCCCCTCAACACTCGTTCGGGCCTCGTACCTCGATTGTCGCCGGTCGTCCCCGATGCTCCGGCACCCGGGTACGCCGAAGCCCCGGACCGGCGACTCCGGTCCGGGGTAACACTCCGGTACCCGCACGGCCACGCACGCCCCGCCCGACACCCGCACGGCCCCGCACGGCCGCACACGCCCCGCCCGACACCCCGCACGACCACCCCACACAGCCGCACACGGCCCACCCGACACCCCACACGGCCGCACACACCCGGCAATGGGCGCCGTAGCGCGAGGGCGCCGAACCCGCCACGGCCCGCGGAAGCGCGCCGTGGCGGGAGACGGAGCCCCGCGCGGCCGTAGGCGCCCCCGGCGCCGGAGGCCGCGCGGATCGTCCTTACACCGTGACCGGCTTGTAGGACTGGCGGGTGGACTCGAAGTCGGCGATGGCGTCGGCGTGGCGGAGGGTGAGGCCGATGTCGTCGAGGCCCTCCATCAGCCGCCAGCGGGTGTAGTCGTCGATCTCGAAGGCGGCGGTCTCGGCGCCGTAGCGGACCTCGCGCTTCTCCAGGTCGACGGTGATCTCCAGCGCCGGGTCCCGCTCGACCAGCGTGTGCAGGGTCTCGACCTGCTCGCCGGTGAGGATGACGGGCAGCAGGCCCATCTTCGTGGAGTTGTTGCGGAAGATGTCGCCGAAGCGCGGCGCGATGACGACGCGGAAGCCGTACTGCTGCAGGGCCCAGACGGCGTGCTCGCGGGACGAGCCGGTGCCGAAGTCCGGGCCGGCGACCAGGATCCCGGCACCCGCGTACCGGGGCTGGTCGAGGACGAACTCGGGGTCCTCGCGCCAGGCGGAGAACAGGCCCTTGTCGAAACCGGTGCGGCTGACCTGCTTGAGCCACACGGCGGGGATGATCTGGTCGGTGTCGACGTTGCTGCGGCGCAGCGGGACCGCGCGCCCGGTGTAGGTCGTGAACGCTTCCATCGTGAAGTCCTTAGAGGTCGGCGGGAGCGGCGAGGCGGCCGGTGACGGCGGTGGCGGCGGCGACGGCGGGCGACACCAGGTGCGTGCGGCCGCCGGGGCCCTGCCGGCCCTCGAAGTTGCGGTTGGACGTCGAGGCGCTGCGCTCGCCCGGGGCGAGCTTGTCGGGGTTCATGGCCAGGCACATCGAGCAGCCCGCCTCCCGCCACTCGGCGCCCGAGGCGGAGATGACCTCGTCGAGCCCCTCGTCCTCGGCCTGCTTCTTGACCTTCATGGAGCCGGGGACGACCAGCATGCGGACGCCGTCGGCGACCCGGCGGTCCTTGAGGACGTCCGCGACGGCGCGCAGGTCCTCGATGCGTCCGTTGGTGCAGGAGCCGACGAACACCGTGTCGACGGCGACGTCGCGCAGCGGCGTCCCGGCGGTGAGGCCCATGTACTCGAGGGCGCGCTCGGCGGCCTGCCGGTCGACCGGGTCGGCGAAGGACGCGGGGTCGGGCACGGACTCGCCGAGCGGGAGGCCCTGGCCGGGGTTGGTGCCCCAGGTGACGAACGGGGTGAGCGCGGCGGCGTCGATGACGATCTCCTTGTCGAAGACCGCGTCGTCGTCGGTGCGCAGGGACGTCCAGTACTCGACGGCCGCGTCCCAGTCGGCGCCCTCGGGCGCGTGCGGGCGGCCCTTGATGTACTCGAACGTCGTCTCGTCCGGGGCGATCATGCCCGCGCGGGCACCGGCCTCGATCGACATGTTGCAGACCGTCATGCGGCCTTCCATCGACAGCGAGCGGACGGCCTCGCCGCGGTACTCGATGATGTGGCCCTGGCCGCCGCCGGTGCCGATCCGGGCGATGATCGCCAGGATGAGGTCCTTGGCGGTGACGCCGGCGGGCAGTTCCCCCTCGACGGTGACGGCCATCGTCTTCGGCTGGACCTGCGGCAGCGTCTGGGTGGCGAGGACGTGCTCGACCTCGCTGGTGCCGATGCCGAACGCGAGCGCGCCGAACGCGCCGTGCGTGGAGGTGTGCGAGTCGCCGCACACGACCGTCATGCCGGGCTGGGTCAGCCCGAGCTGCGGGCCGATGACGTGGACGATCCCCTGCCCGTCGTCGCCCATCGGATGCAGCCGGACGCCGAAGTCGGAGCAGTTCTTGCGCAGCGTCTCGACCTGGGTGCGCGACACCGGGTCGGCGATCGGCTTGAGCAGGTCGGTCGTCGGGACGTTGTGGTCCTCGGTGGCGATCGTCAGGTCGGGTCGGCGGACCTGCCGCCCGTTCATCCGCAGCCCGTCGAACGCCTGCGGGCTGGTGACCTCGTGCACCAGATGCAGGTCGATGTAGAGGAGGTCGGGCTCGCCCTCGGCACGCCGTACGACGTGCGCGTCGTACACCTTCTCGGCCAGTGTCCGGCCCATCGCTCCCACCTCACCTGTCATGATTCGTCCCGGGCGCGCCGTGTTCGATGCCGTCCGCGCCGCTGGTCTGGTCCGTCCTGATTTGCATCTCACATTCCGAGACTGCAATATCAAGACATGGACAACTCTAGCGGAGTCGGCGTACTTGACAAAGCGGTTCTCGTACTGAACGCGCTCGAGGCGGGCCCGGCGTCGCTCGCCCAGCTCGTCCAGAGCACCGGGCTGGCCCGGCCGACCGCCCACCGCCTCGCCGTCGCGCTGGAGCACCACCGGTTCGTGCACCGCGACGCGCAGGGCCGGTTCATCCTCGGCCCGCGGCTCGCCGAGCTGTCCGTCGCCGCGGGCGAGGACCGCCTGCTCGCGATCGCCCAGCCGATCCTGTCCCAGCTCCGCGACCTGACGGGCGAGAGCGCGTCGCTGTTCCGCCGGCAGGGGGACGTCCGGGTCTGCGTCGCCGCCGCCGAGCGCAGCAGCGGCCTACGCGACACCATCCCGGTCGGCGCCGCCCTCCCGATGACCGCCGGGTCCGCCGCGCAGATCCTGCTCGCCTGGGAGGAGCCCGACCGGCTGCACCGCGGGCTGCGCGGCGCGAAGTTCGAGGCCGCCACGCTCGCGTCCGTCCGGCGCCGGGGCTGGGCGCAGAGCGTCGGGGAGCGCGAGCAGGGCGTCGGCTCGGTGTCGGCCCCGATCCGCGGCGCCGCCGGGCGGGTGATCGCCGCCGTCTCGGTGTCCGGCCCGCTGGAGCGGCTCACCCGGTCCCCCGGCCGCCTGCACGCGGGCCCCGTCATCGCCGCCGCCGAGAAGATCTCCGAGGGGATGCGCCGCACCGCGTCCTGACCGGCGAATACCCCCGATCGCCCGCGGCGGCGGGCGATTCGGAGCTACCCTCCGGACGAGGGGGTACGCGGTGCAGATCTCCGAGCTGAGCGACCGCAGCGGCCTGACGGTGCAGACGATCAAGTTCTACATCCGCCGGGGACTGCTGCCGAGGGGCTCGGCGGTGAGCGCCACCCGGTCCGAGTACGGCCCAGCGCACCTGGAGCGGCTGCGGCTGATCAGCGCGCTGCGCGAGGTCGGCGACCTGCCCGTCGCGGCGATCCGGGAGATCGTCGACGCGGTCGACGGGGACGGCGGCCCGCACGCCCTCGTCGGGGCGGCGCAGCACGCCGTCACCCCGGACGCCGCCGCGCCCGCCGACCCGGACTGGCGCGCCGCCCGGAACGACGTCGACGCGCTCGTCGGCGAACTCGGCTGGCGCGTCGCGGCCGACGCCCCCGCCCGCGACCTGCTCGCCACCGCGTTCGTCTCGCTGCGCCGCCTCGGGTTCCCGGTGACGCTCGCCGACCTGCGCCCGTACGTGCGGGCCGCCGCCGACGTCGCCGAGCACGAGATCGCCCGGGTCGACGAGGCCGCCCCGGCGGCCCGGACCGTCCAGTCCCTGCTGGTGTCGGCGGTCGTGTACGAGCAGGTGCTGACGGCCCTGCTCGGGCTCGCGCGGGAGGACGCCTCCGCCCGCCGTTTCGCCCCCTGAGCCGCCATTGCGAGCCGGTGGACGGCACGTTCCGCGACCGCGCTGACCTGCGACGCGAATCAATCACCCCACTATTCCCAGTTGTTGAGTCGGGAAATTCGGCAAATTCGGAAATGGCATGGATCGCCTAATATGAAGGTCCGATGCTTCCCACGAATGCAGGTTCGACGCACCGATGACCGCGACGCGCTCTCCCCGCTCCCCCGGCGGCAGATGGACCGATCGTCTGCTGGCCGAGGGACGCGACCCCGACCCGCGCTTCACCCTCGCCAACGAGCGGACCTTCCTCGCCTGGATCCGCACGGCGCTGGCCCTGGTCGCGGGAGGCGTCGGCGTGGCCCTCGCCGGCGACCTGGTCGACACGCCGCTCCGGCACGTCCTGGCGATCGGCTTCTCCGCCGCCGGCGCGCTGCTCGCCGCGCTGGCGTTCCGCCGCTGGCTGCGCACCGAGCGTGCGCTCCGCCGCGACGAACCCCTCCCGCCCCCGGCGCTCGCCCCGCTCATGTCCTACGGGCTGGCGGTCGCGGCGGTCGCCCTGGTCGTCGCCCTGCTGCTCACCCGATGACCGCCCCGCCGCTCTGGGACCGGGGCGCGCAGCCGGAACGGACGGCCCTGGCCTGGTCGCGGACGACGCTCGCGCTGCTCGTCGTCGGGCTGCTGTGCGTGCGGCTGGCGCCCTCGGACCTCGGCGCGGGGGCCGCGGCGGCCGTGGTGTGCGGGGCGGCGGCGCTGCAGTTGCGCCGGACGGGGCGGAGCCTGCGGCGGCGCGGGGACCGGCTCCCGCGGGGGCGGCGGATCGCCGACGCCGAGTCCGTCCTGCTGGCGACGGGCCTGACGATCCTGCTGGCCGTCGCGGGGATCCTGCTCGCCGTCTGAGGCATGCGCGTCCCGCATGGCGGGTGTGCGAAACCTTCGCTGGTCGCATGGCTCGCGGCCGCCTAGCGTCGGTCGCACCATGACACGGACACGAATCACGCACAGCGATCCGGCGACCGTTCCCCCGCCGCCGACCCCGCTCTACTCGCACGCCGTCCACGTGGCATCCGGGCCGATGCTGCACGTCTCGGGGCAGATCGCCCTGGCGGACGACGGCACGGTGGACGCGCCCGGCGACATGACCCGGCAGTCGGAGGTGGTCTTCTCGCTGCTGGAGCGGATCCTCGCCGCGCACGGGGCGGGGTTCGCCGACGTCGTCGGCATCCGCACGTTCCTCACCGACCTGGACCGGCTGCCCGAGTACGGCGCGGTGCGGGCCGGGTACCTGCCGAGCCCGGCGCCGGCGAGCACGACCGTGGAGGTCGCGCGACTCTTCCACCCGGACGCGCTGCTCGAGGTCGAGATCGTCGCGGCCATCTAGCCACCGGCGGCGGCCGCGGCCCGCAGGTCCTCCAGGAACGCGATCACCGGCGGGGACCTGCGGGCGTGCCGGCCCACGGCGGCGTACACGGTCCGGCGCGGCGGTTCGGGCGCGAGCGCCCGCAGGACGACGCCGTCCCGCCGCGCTCCGGCGGCCGCGAGGGACGGGACGAGCGTGACGCCGAAGCCCGCGGCGACGAGACCGAGCTTGGAGATCCACTCGGCGGCCCGCAGGGGCGTCCGCGGGGTGAATCCGGCGGCCTCGCAGCGGGCGTGCAGGGCGGCGACGGCGGCGGGCTCGTCGGCGACGATCCACGGCTCGTCCGCGAGACCTTCGAGGGGCACGCGGCGGCGGGACGCGAGGGGATGCCCGCCGGGGAGGGCGACGAGCAGTTCGTCGTCGAGCAGCCGGACGAGGTCGCCGGCGGGGGCGGGGACCTTGTGCGTGCTGACGACGGCGATGTCCAGATCGCCCGCGTCGAGCATCGGCGCCAGCCGCTCGGTCAGCCCCTCGCGCAGGACGGCCCGCACGCCGGGATGCCGCGCCCGCAGCCGGGCGAGCGCGTCCGGGACGAGCGTGACGTTCGCGGTGGGGAACGCGCCGACGCGCAGGGTCCCGGCGTCGAGGCGGCGCAGCCCGTCGAGCGCGCGGGCGGTGTCGGCGAGCCGGTCGAGGAGGGCGCGGGCGTGCGGCAGGAGATGCTCCGCGGCGGGCGTCGGGCGGACGCCGCGCGCGCCGCGCGCGAACAGTTCGACGCCGCAGAGGTCCTCCAGAGCTGCGATCTGCCGGGAGACGGCCGACTGGGTGTAGTCCCCGGCGGACGCGGCGGCGGTGAAGGAGCCGAGGTCGGCGACGGCGACGAACGTGCGGAGCAGCACGGGGTCGAGGGCTTCGGGGCGCATCATCCGGGAGACTACGGGGTGGCCCGCCGTTCCCGTCGCCCCCGAGGTGCCCATGCCCGACAGCCGCCCGTTCGTCAGCCTGGCGACCGATTTCGGGGACGCCTACACGTCCGTCTGCGCGGGGGTGATCTACACGATCGTCCCGGACGCGAACGTGCTGGTGCTCAGCGACGAGATCACCCCGTTCGGCGTGCGGGAGGGCGCCATGCTGCTGCGGCAGTCGCTGCCGTACCTGCCGGTGGGGGTGCACGTCGGGATCGTCGATCCGGGCGTGGGCACGCCCCGGCTGCCGGTCGCGCTCGTCACCGGGCGCGGGGACGTCCTGGTCGGCCCGGACAACGGGCTGCTGGTCCCGGCGGCGGGCGCGCTCGGCGGCGTCGCGGCGGCGCACGTGCTGGAGGATCCGGCGTACCGGCTGCCGAGCGTGTCGGCGTCGTTCCACGGGCGCGACGTCTTCTCCCCCGCCGCCGCCCACATCGCCGCGGGCGTCGCCGTCGCCGGGTTCGGTCCCGCCGTGGAGCCGATGCCCCTGAACGTCCCCGCCCCGGCGGTCGCGGAGGGGGCGCTGACCGTCCCGGTCCTGTACACCGACCGGTTCGGCAGCCTGGTGCTCGGCGCGGAGCCGGCCGATCTCGCCGCCGCGCTCGGTGCCCCGCCGGGCCCCGGCACCCCGCTGGACGTCGCGTGGACGGGGCCGGACGGGGACGCGCGCACCGCGCGGGTCCCGTTCGCCGAGACGTTCGGCGGCGTGCCGCCCGGCAGCGCGCTGCTGTGGACCGACTCGTCCGGCTGGCTCGGCCTGGCGGTCAACCAGGGGTCGGCGGCCGAGGCCCTCGGCCTGGCCGGAGCGACATCGATCACACTCCGGCGCGTCCCGGTCTCCTGAGCGACCCGGCGATACTGATCGGCATGACCGATGCCAACGCCGATCTGGACGTCGTCGCGTGGGTGCGGGTCGTGGACGGGCGGCTGCTCGCCGTCCGGTCCCGCGGCCGCGACCTGCTGTACCTGCCCGGCGGCAAGCGCGAGCCGGGCGAGAGCGACTGGTCGGCGCTGTCGCGGGAGGTGCGGGAGGAGCTCGGGCTGGAGCTGGAGCGGGCGTCGCTGCGCGAGCTGGGCACGGTGCGCGCCCCGGCGCACGACCAGCCGGCGTTCGAGCACGTCCGGATGGCGTGCTTCACGGCGGACGGGCGGGGCGCGATGACCGCGTCCGGCGAGGTGGACGAGTTCCGGTTCGTCGGGCCGGACGAGCGCGGGCTGCTCGCCCCGGCCGCGCGAGCCGCCCTGGACCTCGCCGCCGATCGGGGGCTGCTCGGCTGAGGCCCCCGCCCCGGGGGCGAATGTTCGGCATTTCGTTGACGCCCAATACGGAACTGCCTAACGTCTCCCGGAGTGGAAGGGGGCGGTCGATGGAGCTGGAGCCGCTGGCGACGTTCCGCGTGGAGCTGGCCCCGATCCTGCACGTCGGGACGACCCGCTGGGGCGACCGCCGCATCGTCAACATCACCGGCGGCTCGTTCGCCGGGCCGCGGCTGACCGGGACGGTCCTGCCCGGCGGGGCGGACTGGCAGGTCGTCCACGAGGACGGTTCGGCCAGCATCGACACCCGGTACGCGCTGCGCACGTCCGACGGCGCCCTGCTGTACCTGCGGACGCAGGGTGTCCGGCACGGCCCGCCCGAGGTGATGGCGCGGCTGGCGGACGGCGCGGGCGTCGACCCGTCCGAGTACTACTTCCGCCTCTTCCTGCGCTTCGAGACGGGCGCGCCCGAGTACGCCTGGCTGGGCCGCACGCTGGCGGTCGGCACCGGGCGGCGCGAGCCGGACGCGGTCGTCTACGACGCCTACACCCTCACCTGAGCCCCCAGTACCCGACCCCCGGGAGATCCCGTCCGATGACCGAACTCGACCGCCCCGCCGTCCCCGTCGCGACGACCCTCGACCAGCCGGTCGAGATGCGGGACGGCGTGGTCCTGCGGGCCGACGTGCACCGTCCGGCGTCGGGCGGCCCGTACCGGACCGTCCTCGTCCGCGGCCCCTACGGCGAGAGCGTGTTCCGCTCGCAGCCGGTCACCGCGTGGCTGCACGCGGGCATGGCGGTGGTGCTGCAGCACTGCCGGGGGCGCGGGAGCAGCGACGGCGAGTTCGTCCCGTGGGAGAACGAGGGCCGCGACGGGGCCGACACGGTCGCGTGGATCACGAAGCAGCCGTGGTCGAACGGCGAGGTCGTCGCGTCCGGCGGGTCCTACCTGGCCGGGTGCGCGCTGCAGCTCGCGGCCGAGCGGCCCGCGGGGCTGAAGGCCGTGGTGGCGTCGGTGACCCCGCACGACTTCTACGAGGGGCTGAAGTACCACGGGGGCGCGTTCGCGGTCGGGTCGGCGTTCCACTGGGGCTCGATGCAGGGCCTGCTGGGCGTGATGCACGGCATCGCGGGCGGACGGCCGCCGGGCGACGGCTTCGCGACGCTGCTGGGCGCGCTCGCCGAGCCGGACGCGGCCCTGCGCACGACCCCCGTCCGCGACATGCCGGGCGTGTCGGAGATGTTCCCGTTCTGGCGCGACTGGACGGACCATCCCGAACGCGACGCGTACTGGCGGGGCCTCGCGGAGACGCTCCGGCACGACCGCATCGACGTGCCCGTCCTGCACACGGCCGGCTGGTTCGACGTGTTCCTGCGCGGCACCCTGGAGAACTTCCGGCGGATCCCCGGCGGGCGGCTGGTCATCGGCCCGTGGACGCACCTGTCGCAGATGTCGGGCGTCGGGGAGTTGAACTTCGGGCACGCCGCCGCCGCGGCGACCGCGCTGCTGGAGCCGACGCAGATCGAGTTCCTGAGCGGCTCGACCGATGGCCCGAGGGTCCGCTACTTCACGATGGGCGCGAACGAGTGGCGGGAGGCCGAGTCGTGGCCGCCGCCCGGCGTCACCCAGACCCCGTACTACCTGCACGCGGGCGGGACGCTCTCCCCCGGCGAACCGGAGGCGGACGCGGCGCCGTCCACGTTCGTCCACGATCCGGACGACCCGGTGCCGACGCACGGCGGCGGGGTGCTGCTGCCCGATCCGGTGAACGTGGGCCCCCGCGACCAGCGCGCGATCGAGGAGCGCCCGGACGTCCTGTGCTTCACCACGCCCGTCCTGACGGCGGACGTGGAGGTGACGGGCCCGGTCACGGCGGTGCTGCACGCGGCGACGTCCGCGCCGGGCGCCGACTGGACGGCCAAGCTCGTGGACGTGTGGCCGGACGGGCGCGCGATGAGCGTCACCGACGGGATCGTCCGCTCCCCCGGCGACCGGACGCGGCACGAGATCGACCTCGCCGCGACGAGCCAGACGTTCCGCGCCGGGCACCGCATCCGGGTCGAGATCGCCTCGTCGAACTTCCCGCGCTTCGACCGGAACCCGGCGATGGTCCGCGCCGACCACACCGTGTTCCACGACGCGGCCCGCGCTTCGTGGATCAGCCTGCCGGTTCGGGCGTCCTGACCTGGCGGTTCGCCAGCAGCACGCCCGCCCCGCCCAACACCAGCCCGGCGATGGCCAGCGGGTGCAGCGACTGGCCGACCAGGAGCCACGCCATCAGGGCGGTGACCGACGGGGTGAGGAAGAACAGGGTGCTGACGCGGCTCGCCGAGAACCGCTGCAGCATGGTGTTGAGCAGCAGGAACGCGGCGATGGAGTTGACCAGGACCATCCAGGCGACCGAGCCGGTGAACTTCGCCCAGTCGGTGACGTGCGGTTCCTCGAGCAGCAGGCTCAGCACGCCGACGGCCGGGGCGGCGGCGAGGAGCTGCGCGGCGGTGCCCGACCGGACGTCCATGTCCGGGACGAACCGCTTCTGGTAGAGCGTCCCGGCGCTGAGGCCGAGCAGGCCCAGCAGGCACAGCAGCACGCCCCCGGCCGACAGGCTGAGCCGGTCGGCGACGGCCAGGGTGACGCCGGCGGCGCCGAGCGCGAAGCCCGCCCACTGCCGGGCGGTGACGGTCTCGCCGAGCAGGCGCGCGGCGAACGCGATCACGACCGGGTTGAGGCCCTGCACGAGGGAGACGACCGCGGCGGGGAAGCCGAGGTCGAGCGCGGTGTAGAAGCCGCCGAACTGCACGGCCTGGATGAGCAGGCCGGTGACGGCGAGGTGCGCGAGGGCCCGGCCGCGCGGCCAGGGCGCGCGGACGGCCAGCGCGAACCCGGCCAGCAGCAGCCCGGCGAGGCCGAACCGGGCGAACATCAGCAGCAGCGGCGGCGCCGACTCCACGCCCGGGATCCCGGCGATGAACGCGCTGCTCCACAGCAGGACGAACAGCGGCGGGGCGAGCACCGCCGGACCGCCCGTCCGCGGCGTCGCGGACGGGCCGGGCGTGCGGCCGCGAGGACGTGTCGGCGTCACCGACGGCATGCGTGATCCTTCGAATAGCGGAGACGGCGGGGGTACGGCGGGGAGGGTCAGCGCGCGGTGGGCAGGCCCGCGCGGCGCAGGTCCCAGAGGTCCTCGTCGGAGGTGCACACGCCCGCGGCGCCGTGCCGGAGGGCGTCCGCCACGTCGGTCTCGGCCTGGACGAACCCGGCGGCCAGGTACGGGACGCCGAGGTCCCGCGCCTGGCGCTCCACGTACGGCAGGACGACCGCGGGCATCAGCTGGACGAGGTCGGGCTGCGAGCGGGCGATGGACTGGACGCTGCGGTGCAGGTTGGAACGGTCCGTCACGAAGACCTTCTGCATCGCCAGCAGGCCCAGCGCGCTCGCCCGCTCGATGATCCCGGCGCGGGTGGAGCAGACCGCGACCGCCCCGATCCCCTTGAGGTAGGTGAGAGCGCCCGGGTCGTGGCCGAGGCCGGGGGTCGAGTCCATGTTGACGAACACGATCTTCCCGGCCGCCGCGGTCTTCGCCACGGTGGCCTGGAGGTCGACCAGCGGGACCGAGGCGAGGACCCCCAGCGGGGCCGCCGCCGCGGCGCTGAACCGCTCCGCCATGGCCGCGCCGACGAGCGAGGCCATGACGGGGTACTCCGCCAGCGCGGTCAGCAGGCGGCGGTCCACCGGACGTTTCGGGCGAGGGCTCACAGCCAAATGCTACGCACCCGCTCCAAAGCGGGACGGGAGGCCCAGCTTGCCCGGGTTCATGATCCCGGCCGGGTCGAGTGCCCGCTTGACCAGCGCGAGCGTCCCGAAGCCGCTGCCGAGGGCCTTCTCCATGTACGGGGACCGGAGCAGGCCGACGCCGTGGTGGTGGCTGATCGCCGCGCCGTGCCGGATCAGGACGTCGTTGGCCGCGTCCCACGCGGCCCGGTACCACTCGCGGCGGCGGGAGCGCTCGACGTCGCCGCGCAGGGAGAAGTAGATGCAGGCGCCGTCGGTGTAGGCGTGCGACTGGTGCGCGGACGCGCGCAGCGTGCCGGGCACCGCCTCGATCGCCTCGACGACCTCGGCGTAGATCGCGGAGAGGGACGACCACGGCGCGGCGATCTCACACGTGTCGGCGACGAACCCCGGCCCCTTCGCGAAGCCGTCGCCGGACTTGCCGACGAGCATCCGCTCGTCCAGCCAGCGCTCGAACACCGCGTCGCCGTCCAGGGTGACGGACGCCGCGGCGGTGCAGACATCGGCGACGACCGCCATCGTGGCGTCGGCGATCGCGGGGTCGCCCTCGTCGGCGATCAGCAGCAGGTTGGTGCCGGGCTCGCCGAAGTGGGTGCCGCTCTCGTGCGCGTCGTACAGGCGCAGGCAGGCGGGGGTGGCGCCGCGCTGCAGGATCTCCCGGCAGGCGTCCAGGCCCTCGGCGAACGTGGCGAAGCCGTAGGCCAGGGCCTTGGCGTAGTCGGGGAGCCGGTGGACGCGCAGCCGCAGCCGGGTGATCACGCCGAGGGTGCCCTCGGAGCCGATGAACAGCTGCCGCAGGTCGGGGCCGGTGGCGGCGCGCGGGTAGGTGCCGTAGGAGGCGGTGGACCCGTCGGGCAGGACGACGTCCAGCCCGGCCACCATGTCCTCGATCTTGCCGTAGCGGGTGGAGAGCTGCCCGGCGCCCCGGCAGGCGGCCCAGCCGCCGACCGTGGAGATCGCGAACGCCGACGGCCAGTGGCCGGTGGTGGCGCCGTGCACCTCCTGGAGTTCCTTCTCGAACAGGTCGCCGAACATGCCCGCCTGCACCTCGACGATCATCGACTCGGCGTCGAACGCGACGATGGAGTTCAGTCGGCACACGTCCAGCACCACGCCGCCGTGGACCGGCAGCGCGGCGCCGAGCACGTTGCTGCGCCCGGCGGAGACGGTCAGCGGGATCCCGTGCTCGGCGCACACGCGGACGACGGCCGCGACCTGGTCCTCGTCGGCGGCCTCGACGATCACGGCGTCCGGGGTGGCGGGGGCGCCGTCGGTCTCGCCGATGGACGTGCCCGCCCACCAGTCGCGGGTGCGCCGCACGACCTCGTCCCGCTCGGTGTGCACGGCCGCGGCGGCGGCGCGCAGCTCGGCCACGACGGCGTCCGGGACCGCGACGACCTCGCCCTGCAGGCTGGCCGGGCCGTCCCCGGGCGGGCAGTCGGCGGCCCAGCGCGGCGGGGTGGGCGCGCCGACGACGTAGTCGCCGCGGTTGAACGGGTGCGTGACGGTCTGCCTGCTGATCATGAAAGTCCCTCCATCAGAACGGTCTTCTCCCGGTCGATGCCGGACACGTACTCCTCCACCTGCCGCGCGACCTCGTCGCCCGGCAGGCCCAGCTCCCGCCGCAGCAGGCGGCCGACCTCAGGGGCGGCCTGCACCGACAGGTCCCGCGCGAACAGCCGCATCCGGGTGCGGCGCGACAGGACGTCGTCCACCGACCGGGCCAGCTCGCAGCGCGCCGCGTAGACGACCTCGGCGCGCAGGTAGGGCGCGCCCTCGACGAGCGGTTCGGCCAGGTCGGGGTCCTCGGCGAACAGCGCGGCGACGAAGCGCGCCTCGGTGCCGTAGCGCTCGCCCAGGTGGGCGCCCGTCCCGCCGGTGGCCGCGGTGGCCTCGGCGTCGTACCCGGCGCCGCCGAGCAGCGGCAGCTTCGCGGTGCGGCAGGCGGCCTTGCGGCCGAGCACCCCCAGCGCCTCGTCCACGACGAGTTCGCCCATGTGGCGGCTGGTGGTGAGCTTGCCGCCGGTCACGGTGACCATGCCCTGCGCGTCGGTGGTGACGCGGTGGTCGCGGCTCATGTCGAGCGTCGCGCCCGCCTTGCCGTCCTTCGCGCCGACGAGCGGGCGCAGCCCGGCGATCGAGCCGACGACGTCGGCGGGCGTGAGGTCGGCGTCGAACGCGGTGTTGGCGCCGTCCAGGAGGTACTCCATCTCCTCCTTCGTGCACAGCACCTCGTCGAGCGGCCCGTCGTAGTCGGTGTCGGTGGTGCCGACGACGACCACGTCGCCCCAGCGGGTGCAGGTCGCGCGGCGCGCCCGTCCGGGGACGGGGACGGTGACGGTCCCGTCGATGGGCAGCCGCGTCCACGGCACCACGATGTGGACGCCCTTGGCGGGACGGACGGACGGTTCGTGCGCCGGGTCGGACAGCGCGTCGACCGTGTCGGACCAGACGCCCGTCGCGTTGACGACGACGCCGGCGCGGACCTCGATCGGGCGCCCGTCGACCTCGACGGTCGCGCCCCGCACCCGTCCGTCCTCGCGGATCAGGCCGGTGCAGGCGGCGCCGTTGAGCACGGTCGCGCCGAAGTGCGCGGCGGTCCGCGCGATCGTCAGCGTGAGCCGGGCGTCGTCGGTGCGGCTGTCGTAGTAGAGCAGCCCGCCCTTGAGCCGGTCGGAGCGCAGCTTCGGCGCCCGGGTGAGGACCTCGGGGACGGTGAGCTTCTGGTGCAGCCGCCCGATCCGCCAGCCGCCGGCCAGGTCGTAGGTCCACAGCAGGCCCTCGAACGCCTTGGCGGTCTTCGGGTCGAACACGCCGTCCTGCGTCAGGACGGGGAACACGAACGGCAGCCGGTGCACCAGGTGGGGCGCGTTGCGGCGGAACCGCTGGCGCTCCAGCAGGGAGCGGCGCACCAGCGGCAGGTTGCCCTGCTCGATATAGCGGAGCCCGCCGTGCACCATCTTGGACGACTTGGACGACGTGCCGGAGGCGAAGTCGTCCCGCTCGACGAGGGCGACCGTCAGGCCGCGGGTGGCGGCGTCCAGCGCGGCGTAGCAGCCGGTCACCCCGCCGCCGACGACGAGAACGTCGACGGGCCGGGCGGCGAGCCGTTCGACCTGCCGCGCGCGGTCCAGGAGCAGCGGGGTCCGGCGGATGGCGTTCCGCGTCTCGGATCTCGCCTTGCGTTCGGGCAGTCGGATCACGGCTTCGATTCCTCCGGTGACGTACTCGGGTCGGACGTGGACGTGTCGGACGGGGGCGGGGTGGGGGGCAGGTGGCGGGCGAGGAGGCCGCGCCAGGCGGCGCGGGCCTCCTCCCGCCGGGAGCCGGGCAGGGCCGGCTCGAAGACGGGGGCGTCGTCGAGCGCGGCGGCGGTGGCGAGGTCGGGCCACAGCCCGGCCTTCACCCCGCCCAGGTAGGCGGTGCCGCGCAGGCTGGCCGTCTCGTTGCCGGGGGCGCGCCGCACCGGCCGCCCGATGAGGTCGGCCTGGCTGCGCATGAGGACGTCGCTGGCGGCGAGGCCCCCGCCGCAGAACAGGTCGGTGACGGGCGCGCCGCCGGCCGCCTCGACGCCTTCGAGCAGGTCGCACACCGAGTGCGCGAAGCCGTCGAGGATGCCGCGGGCCAGCTCGGCGCGGGTGGTGGACAGGCTGAGCCCGGTGAGGATCCCGGTGGCCTCCGGCACCCAGGCCGGGGTGCGCAGCCCCGCCAGGGCCGGGACGAACAGGACGTCCGACGGCCCGTCGTGCTCGCGCGCGAGCTCGGCGAGGTGGCGGGGCGACTCGTACAGGCCGATCTCCTCGCAGAGCCAGCGCATCGCCGAGCCGGTGGTGGAGGCGTAGCCCTCCACGCTGAACACGCTGGTCCCGCGCGACCGCCAGCCGACGAGGGTGAGGATCCCCGGGACGGCGCGGGCGTGCGCGGGCGGCCGGTCGCCGGTGACGGCGTCCACGAACGTCCCGGTCCCGTGCACGCAGGTGGCCTGGCCGGGGCGGTGCGCGCCGAGCGCGATCATCGCGGCGTGCTGGTCGCCCATCGCCGACAGGATCGGGAGCCGCGCGCCGAGCACCGCCGGGTCGGTGCCGCCGAGGTCGGCGTCGTCGTCGACGATCTCGGGCAGGACGTCGCGCGGGCAGCCGAGGGCGTCGACCCACGGCTCGTACCAGCCGCCGGTGCGCAGGTCGTAGGCGCCCGCCGCGACCGCGTTCGTCGCGGACATGACGTGCCGCGCCCCGCCGGTCAGCTTCCACACCAGCCAGGTGTCGACCGACCCGAACGCGAGCCGTCCCCGCTCGTGGGCGCGGCGCGCCGCGCCGTTCCGGGCGATCTCCTCGGCGGCCCACAGCAGCGGTGCCCGCGACCCGACGGGACGCCCGGTGCGCTCGGTGAGCCGCGCGTCCCACTCGGGCTCGAACGCGCGCAGCCGCGCCGCGTACCTGCGGTCCTGCCACACGACGGCGGGGCTGAGCGGCTCGCCGGTCGCGGTGTCCCAGACCAGGACGGTGGCGCGCTGCGTGGACACCGACACGCCCACGACCTCGACGCCCTCGGCGGCGGCCCCGGCCAGGGCGCGGCGGCACACCTCGAGGGTGTTCGCCCAGATCTCGGCGGCGTCCTGCTCGACCCGCAGGTGGTCGGGCGAGCGGACCGAGATCGGCAGGTAGGCGGGGGCCGCCGCGCCGCCGTCGTCGCGGACGACGGCGGCGCGGGTGCCCGTGGTGCCCTCATCGATGCTCAGCACGCCGCGGCGGCGTTCCCCGATCATCAGCGAAGGTCCTTTCCGTGCGGACGGGCGCGAATCAGACGGACACCGTCTGGCGGGGGCTGAGGCCGATGGCCTCCTCCTCCAGGTTGATGGTGGTGCGGGTCGGCTCCCACTTGATGATCACGCAGGTGATGAAGCCGACCAGCGGGACGGCTGACAGCAGCATCAGGCTCGTGCCGATGCCGAGACCGGACTCCAGCTGCGGGAACAGGTACAGGCCCGCGACGGAGCCGAAGCTGCCGAGCATCCCGGTGACGCCCGTCCCGAGGGTGCGGATGTCGCTGCGGTAGGACAGCGCGGCGATCGACTTGCCGTTCGGGCCGGGGCCGGCCGAGTGGAAGAAGATGAACAGCACCGGCAGCAGCGCGGCGAGGAAGACCGGCAGTTCCTTGAACGTGGCGCCCATGACGAGCAGCGCGAAGAACACGACCGCGTACCCGGCCATGGAGCTGATCCGCAGGCCCATCCGGCGGCCGAAGTAGGCGGACAGGCAGCCGCCGACGATGCCGACCGCGTTGAACATCATCGAGCCGAGGGTGGCCTTCTCGAACTGCTCGCCGAACAGCTCCAGGCTGATCACCGGCAGGTACCAGCCGACGGCGAAGTACTGCATGCCCTGCGTCAGGGAGATCATCGTGGACAGGACGGTGCGCGGCAGGTAGGAGCCGCGGAACAGGACGCCCATGTCCTTGAAGCCGACCTGGTGGCGGGCCTTGGCGGCCTCGGCTCCGTCGGGCTCCCCGGCCCGCACGTCGAACCCGTACATCTTGCGGAGGCTCGCCGCGGCCTCGGTCAGCCGTCCCTTGGACGCGAGCCAGGTCGGGCTCTCGACGAGGAAGACGAGCTGGCCCACCAGCAGCACCACGGCGAACACCGCCGAGGAGGCCACCGACCAGCGCCAGATGTCGGCGCCGACGTCGAACGAGTAGAACAGCAGGGTCAGCGCGAGGTTCGTGGTGGTCGCGGTGTACCAGACGCCCTGCCAGAAGTTGAGCCTGCCCTTGAGCTTGGCCGGGGTGTACTCGGCGAGCAGGGCCATCGCGACGGCGAAGTCGATGCCGTAGGCGATGCCGACGAGCCCGCGGCCCAGGAAGACCGTCAGGAAGTCCGAGCCGACGGCGGTCAGCAGCGCGCCGACACCGAAGATGACCTTGGTCATCAGCAGCGGCTTGAGCCGGCCGATCCGGGCGGCGAGCCAGCCGCCGAACGGGTTGGACACGATCGCGATGGCCGGGGCCATCGCCGTCAGCACGCTGACCTGGGTCGGGGACAGCTCGAGCTGGTCGACCATCGTCGACAGGCCCGCCCCGAGCGCCGCGTTGGAGTAGGCGTCCAGGAAGAGCCCGGCCAGGGCGAGGAACCAGATCCAGTTCGTCCGGCCGCGCAGGGCCTTGAGCGTGTCGATGAGCCCGGCCACGTCACCCGCGTTGCGGATGACGGCCGTGCTCGATGGGGCGTCGTTCATGCCCGCCGCCTTTCAGGGGGTGGAAGCCCTTGCCAGCGGTCGGCAGAACGAAAAGGCACAGCACGAAGACCACTGACAGGGATGTCTTCGTCTGTGCCTGTCGAACGCTCGGAGGTTACGAGGTGGACGTCCGGTGTGTCAACCGACACACCTCGATGCCCGTTTGCTCCGGCCGCCCCCTTAAAGTGCCTGGTCATGAGCTACATAGTGCAAGCCGTGTGGACCGCTCGGGACGGCGAGGAGGCCGCCGTCGCCGACATCGTCCGCCGGATGACCCCGCCGTCCCGGGACGAACCGGGCAACCTCACGTACCAGGCCCACGTCGACTCCGCCGACGCCCGCCGGTTCGTGATCATCGAGGAGTACGTGGACGCCGCCGCGTTCGAGGCGCACCGCGCCAGCCCGCACTTCCAGGAGCTGGTCGTCGGCGACTGCCTCGCCCGCCTCGCGTCCCGCGAGATCACCGTCCTGGAGCGCCTGGTCTGACGCGGCCCGGCCGGTGGCGTCACACGGCGAGCGCGACGCCGGCGCCGGCGCCGAGCAGCACCGAGAACGCGGCGGCGCCGGCGGCGACGATCGACGCGCCGCGCGCCGGACGGAACGGGCCGTCCGGCGCGCGGCACATCGGGACGATCCAGCGCAGGTAGTAGAAGACGGACGCGACCGTGTTCGCCGCCGCGACGATCGCGAGCCACCCGAGGCCTCCGTCGATCGCCGCGCCGAACATCAGGACCTTCGCGGCGAACACGGCGGTCGGCGGCGTGCCGACGAAGCCCAGCAGGCACACCGCCAGCGCGAGCCCGGTGACCGGTGAGGCCCGCAGCAGCCCGGTGTAGCCGCGCAGGTCGTCCCGTCCGATGGCGAGGACGACCGCGAACGCGCCGAGGTTCGTCGCCGCGTAGGCGCCGAGGTAGAACAGCACGGCGGGTTCGGCGAGGCCGGTGCGGCCCGCCGCCGCGACCGGCACGAGCAGGTATCCGGCCTGGCTCACCGTCGAGTACGCGAGCAGCCGCCGCACGTTGTCCTGCCCGAACGCGGCGAGGTTCCCGAGCGTCATCGCGGCGGCGGCGAGCACCGCGACGAGCACGGGCCACCCGCCCGCGCCGTCCGGGAGCGCCTCCGCGCCGAGCCGGTACAGCGCGGCGAACGCGCCGATCTTGGGGACGGTCGTGACGAACGCGGCGACGGCCGGGGGCGCGCCCTGCGTCACGTCCGGCACCCAGAAGTGCCCCGGGACGGCGCCCGCCTTGAACAGCAGCCCGGCGAGCAGGGCGACGACGCCGACCGCGACGGCCGCGTCCGGCGCGGCCGCCAGCCCCGCCCTGAGCTGGGGATACGCGGTTCGCCCGGCCACGCCGTACAGCAGCGTGACGCCGGCGAGCATGAGCACGCCGAGGAACGCGCCCAGCAGGTAGTACTTCAGCGCGGCCTCGGTGCCGGGCGCGTCGCCGCCCAACCCGGCGAGCGCGTAGGCCGGGATGCTCGCCAGCAGGTAGGCGGCCACGACGACGAGCAGGTCCGTCGCGCCGCCGAGCATGATCGTCCCGAGCGCGGACAGCATGATCAGGACGTAGTGCTCGCTCTCGCGCGGATGCCCCCGCACCGGGACGGCCGCGAGCGCCAGGACGACCGGGACGGACGCCAGCACGACGATCCGCGTCACGTGCGTGACGGGATCGACCGCGAACGACCCGAACGCCGCCAGGTCGGGACGCGTCGCGGCGACGCAGGCCGCGGCCAGCCCGGCGACCGCGCCCGCCGCGCCGATCGCGGCCACCCGCCACTGGCCCGTCCGGGGCAGGAACATCCCGCCGACCAGGCCGAGGACGGCCGCGATGAGCAGGCACAGCTCCGGGGCGAGATCGGCCGGGTTCTCGTTCATCGTCACCGCGCGACCCACCCGGTCACCGCGGCGGAGAACGGCCCGATCGTGTCCAGCAGCGGGCCCGGCAGGACGCCGATGAGCAGCGAGGACGCCAGCAGCGGGACGATCGCCACCGCCTCCGGGCGCCGCAGGTCGCCGACCCGTCCGGTCAGCTCGCCGGGCCCGCCGAGCAGCAGCCGGTGCAGCACGCGCAGGAACAGCCCGGCCGTGACGACGATGCCGAGGACGGCGAGCGCGCCCGTCACGGCGGTCGCGGCGGCGCCCGTTCCGATCGTCCCGGCGAAGATCTGGAACTCGGCGATGAACCCGGACAGCCCGGGCAGCCCGAGGGACGCGAACGCCGCGGCGGCGAGCGTCCCGGCGAACACGGGCGCGGCCCGCGCGACGCCGCCGAACCGCCGCAGGTCGTAGCTCCCGGCCCGCGCGTGCAGGACGCCGCAGAGCAGGAACAGCGCGCCGGTGATCAGCCCGTGGCTCACCATCTGCGTGACCGCCCCCGTCACCGCGAGCCGCGCGCCGGCGTCCGTCCCGCCCGCGTACCCGGCGGCGCCGAGCGCCAGCACGACGTAGCCCATGTGGTTGACGGACGTGTACGCGACGAGCCGCTTCACGTCGTCCTGCGCCAGCGCGACGAGCGCCCCGTACAGCACGGACACGAGCCCGACGATCAGGACGGCCAGGGCGTACCGGCGCCACGCGTCCGGCAGCATCGGCATCGCGATCCGGACGAGCCCGTACCCGCCCATTTTCAGCATGACCCCGGCCAGGACCGCCGACCCGGCGGCGGGCGCGTCGGTGTGCGCGGGCGGCAGCCACGTGTGGAACGGGACGACCGGCGTCTTGATGCCGAGACCGATGCCGAGGGCGAGGAGCGTGAGCCCGGCGGCCGTCGGGGCGTCCTCCAGGGGCGGGTCGCGGGTCAGCTCCACCATGTCGAAGGTGTGCGGGTCGGCGCCCAGGTACAGGCCGATGAAGCCCAGGAGCAGGACCAGCGACCCGAGGAACGTGTACAGGAAGAACTTCAACGCCGAGCGCGCGGCGCCCGCATGACCCCACACGAGGATGACGAAGTACATCCCCACGATCGACAGGTCGAAGAAGACGAAGAACAGCAGCAGGTCGAGTGCCGCGAACACGCCCAGGCAGACCGTCTCCAGGAACAGGAACGCCATCGCGAACGCCCGCCCGCGTCGCTCCTGCCCCAGCGAGTACACCGCGCACGCCGCGAACAGCAGCGCCGTCAAGGTCAGGAGGGGGAGCGACAGTCCGTCCGCGCCGACGTGGTACCCGGCCCCGACGGACGGGATCCACCGCACGTCCGTCTCGAACGAGAAGCCGTCGCGCGTCCCGTGCGCGGCCCACATCCCGGCGACCAGCGCCAGTTCGGCGAGGCTCACCGCGACCCACGTCCACGGCACGGCGCGGCGCGGGACGGCCGGCAGCAGCAGCGCGGCGGCCAGCGGCAGGAAGATCGCCAGTGAGAGCACGCGCTCACCCCGCCAGGATCGCGACGAGGACCAGCACCGCGAGCACCACGGCCGCCTGCGCGTAGTACAGGTGGACCTGCCCGGTCTGCGGGCGCCGCGCGAGCGCGCCGAGCGCCCGCGCACCGCGCCCGACGGCCGCGACCGGCCCGTCCACGCGGGGTTCGACGTCCCGTCCGGCGAACCCCGCGAGCCGGCGGCCCCCGCGCGCCACCGCCACGACCGTCCCGTCCACCACCCGGTCGTCGAACCGCGCCAGCCCCCGCGCCAGGGCGAAGACCGGACGGACGACGCCCGCGTGCGCCGACCGCTCCAGGTACAGCCACCGCAGTCCCCATGCGGGCTCCCGGCCCCGCCCGGCCACCGCGACCCCGGCGACCGCCCCGACGGCGAGCACACCCGACAGCCCGAGCTCCCACGCGGACGGACGAGGCCGCACCTGCCACCACCCGTCGAACGGGACCGCGAACCCCGCCACGCACGCGGCAGCGGCCAGCACGCCCAGCGGGAGCGCCTGCGGCAGAGGCACGCGTTCGCGCTCCCCGCCGCCGCGCCGCGCCCACACCTCGACCATCGCCTTGGCCGCGTACCCGGCGGCCACCACGGACGCCGCCGTCCCCACCGCGAACAGCGCGGGCGACCGTTCGAGCACCGCCGCCAGCACCGCGTCCTTCGTGAACCACAGCGACAGGGGCGGCACCCCGGCCAGCGCGAGCGCACCCAAGGCGAACGTGACACCGACCCACCGGATCCTGCGCGCGGCCCCGCGCAGCTCGTCCATCCGCTGGGTGCCGAGCCGGGCCAGCCACACGCCCGCGCACAGGAACAGCAGGCTCTTCACCGCCGCGTGCGCGACCAGGTGCAGCGCGCCGCCCGCCACCGACCCGGCACCCGCCGCCAGGACCACGAACCCGATCTGCGAGCACGTCGAGGCCGCCAGCAGCTGCTTCAGGTCCCGCTGCGCCAGCGCGACGGCGCCCAGCACGAGCGCGGTGAGCGCCCCCGCCCACGAAACGACGGCACCGGCCCACCCGCTCTCCGCCAGGAGGGGGTGCAGGCGCAGCAGCAGGTAGCCCCCTGCCGCGACCATGGTCGCGGAGTGCAGCAGTGCGGAAACGGCGCTCGGGCCGGCCATCGCCCGCGACAGCCAGAACGAGAACGGAAGCTGCGCGGACTTCCCCAGTGCCGCCACGACGACGCCCACTGCGATGAGGTCGAGCCACGGCGATTCCGCCGTCCCCAAAGCTTCCAGCTCCAGTGAACCCGTCCCCGCCAAGGCGAACCCGGCCGCGAGGTAAAGACCCGTATCCGCCGCCCGCGTGGTGACGAACGCGACATCGGCCGAACGCACCACGGACTCGTCCGTCCAGCGGTAGCCGATGAGCGCGTACGACATCGCGCCCATGACCTCCCATCCCATCAGCAGCAACAGCAGGTCGGAGGCCGTCACCGTGACGAGCATCGCGCCCGCGAACACCAGCATCAGCCCGAAGAACCGCGCGCCGAACCGCTCGGCCGCCGCGTACAGCAGGATCAGCGGCACGATCGCCGCGACGGTCACGACCATCGCGGCCGACAGCCCGTCCACCGCGAGCCCTCCCGGCGTCCCCGGCAGCATCGCGAACCGGACGGCCGGCCGCGCCACCGCCGCCGCGACCGCGAGCCCGAGCACCGCGGTCGCGACCGCGACGCCGACCACCGGCGCCGCCCGGTCGGCCCTCCGGCCCGCGGCGAGCAGCAGCGCCCCGGCCAGCAGCGGCGCCCCGCAGACTACGGCGATCATCCCTTCAGGTCCCCCGCGTCGTCGGTCACGTCCACGTCCCGCGCGCGGAACAGCGCGGTGACGACGGCGAACCCCATCGCCATCTCCAGCGCCATCACGGTGATCGCCACGAGCACCAGCACCTGCCCGTCCACGACCGGCCGCACCGCGTACCAGAACCCGCCCGCCGCGACGAGGATGCCGTTGACCATCAGCTCGAGGCCCATCATCAGCATCACGATCGACTGCTGGGACAGCGCCCCGTACAGCCCGACGCAGAACAGCGCCGCCGCCACGACCAGGAACGCCTCAAGCGCCATCGCCGTACCGTCCCGACTTCAGCGCCAGCGCGACCGTCGCGATCATGGTGGCCAGGATGGCGACGCCGATCACCATCATCACCAGCATCTTCGGGCCCATGCTCGCCTCGCCGAGCGCGACCGCGGGATCGCCGCGCGGGCGCCCCTCCCGCTCGGGCCACGGCACCGCGAAGATCCCCGCGACCATCGCCGCGAACGCCGTCCCGGCGATGGCCAGGGCGCCCCGCCGGTTGTGCAGCATCGACATCGGCATCAGCCCGGCCGGGTTCATCATGTACATGACCATGAAGACCGCCATCACCAGCATCTCCATGATCATCATCAGCACCACCAGGACGCCCAGGTAGTGCAGGCCCGCGAGCATCAGCAGGCCGCCCGTGCACAGGAACGACGCCAGCAGCGCGAACGTCGCCCGCGCCATCGAGTCGACGGCGAACACCGCGACGCCGAACGCGACCGCCACGGCGCCCAGCGTCCCGACCGCCCAGACCATTCAGACCACCACGATTCCCACGACGAGCATCTGCAGCAGCACGGCCGGGATCAGCACCGTCCACGCCGCCGTCATGAACCGCTCCATCCGCAGCACCGGCAGCCGCCGCCGCGCCCACACCAGCAGCGCCAGCACGGCGGCCGCCTTCACCGCCGACCACGCCCACCCGGGCAGGACGGGCCCCGCCCCGCCCCCGAGGAACAGCGGCACCGAGGCCGCCGCCGCGACCGCCAGCAGCCCGTACCGTCCCGCGAAGAACACCAGCCGGTCGGCCCCCGACAGCTCCAGCGCCGCTCCCCCGGCCACGTCGTCGCCCACCGGATGCCCGAACGGCCCCCAGAACGTCATGGCCAGCGCCGACACCAGGTACACCGCGAACGCCACCGGCATCCAGACGCCGAACCACAGCCCGTCCTGCGCCGCCGCGATCTTCCGGAAGTCCAGCGAGTGCGCCGCGAGCGCCGCCGTGATCAGCGCGAACATGTGCGGCAGCTCGTACGCGAGCCCCTGCGCGAGGAACCGGTACCCGCCCACGAGCGCGAACGCCGAGTTCGTCCCCCACCCCACGAGCCACACCGCCGCCCACGCGACGACCTCCAGCGCGTTGAACCACACGACGCTCACCGGCACCCCGGCCGCCGCGCCCCCGCCCAGCGGGACCACCGCCGCCGCGAGGGCCGCCGCGACCGGCAGCACCACCACGCCCGTCCGCATCAGCAGCACGTCCGACCGGACGGTCGTCCGCCGCGCGGTGCCCAGCAGCCGCGCGGCCTCCCGCCACGGCGCGTCCCACGAGCGCCCGCCGAGCAGCGCGTCCAGCGACGCCGCCGCCACCGCCAGGACCCCCAGCACCGCGACCTCAGCCATCGACGTCCACGCTCGCCACGATCAGCCGCGCCCGTCCGAGCTCCTCGCCCGCGACCAGCTCCGGCAGGACCTCCACCGGCTCCCCGTCCGCCGCCCCCTCCCCACCCGCGATCTCGTCGAGCCACCCCGACAGCCGGTCGTGGACGTCCCGCCCGTCCCGGACCCCGACGCCCCGGGTCATCCACCGCAGCGTCCGCGACCTCGCGACCCGCCGGCAGAACGCCGCGTCCTCCTCCGCCGGCGCCGCGTCCCGCAGGACCGCCGCACGCTCGGCCGCCGCGTCCCACCCGGCGACCCGCAGCAGCCGCGCCACCGCGTCCAGCCGCCGCGCCCGCCCGTCCCGCCAGTACCCCGGCGCCGACTCCAGCACCGTGACGTGCGCCTCCTGGACGACGTCGCCCTGCAACGCCACGTCGAGCCGCACCCCCGCCGGCCAGTCCGGCAGGACGGGCCCGAGCGGCACGTGCAGCACGTCGAGCCGCAACCCGTCCCGGTCGTCGCCCCGATCGGCCATGCCCACCTCACCGAGGTCCGGCGGCTCGGCGGGCCCGGCATCGCCGGTCACCTCGTCCAGGCTCGACACCCGCCGCCGCGGCGCGGGCATCGACCGCCACACCGTGCCGATCGCCCGCTCCAGCTCCGGGCCCGGATTCCCGCACACCACCAGCAGCCCGGTCTCCCCCGGCGACGCCGCCCGCCGCCACCCGCGCGCCCGCATGTCCGCCTCGACGGCCAGCCGCGCGCCCGTCCCATCCGCCGCCGGCACCACGAACGGGCGCGGCGCCGCGTACCGCCGCAGCATCCGGGTCACGTCCACCGCGACATTCCATTCCGTGTGCTGTCAAGAAGACCGACCGGGGAAACGGGCGGGAAATGCATCGAATGGCGCCGCGACACTTCCGTCACGTCCATCGCAGTGCCCCCTCCCGCCACGCGTACAGGACGCCGACCAGCAGCAGCGCGAGGAACAGGAACATCTCCACGACCGCTTTCACGCCCACGGACGCGACGACCAGCGCCCACGGGTACATGAAGACCATCTCCATGTCGAAGGCGAGGAACACCATCGAGACCGTGTACCAGCGCACGTGGTACCGCGACACCGCGTGCTCCCGCGGCAACGCCCCGGAGAGGAAGGGCCCGCTCTCGACCGTGCGGGGAGCCACCAGGGCGGACGCCGCGTACACCGCCGCGATGACCGCGCCCGCGAGCCCGGCGACCGAGAGGAGCGCGACGTAAGGGGGCATCTTCCCTCCTGTCCCAGGGGCCGGTAGGGGACCATGTACCTGATCGGCCCACGGGAAAACATGCGGCCCCGCACCGGGCACTTCCTACGCTTGACCGAGTTTCCGTACACTTCGCTTTTGTGCCATCGCAAGGGGGGCGAACGTGAGCACGAATGACGACGGGCGTCCCTCCGACGCCCCACCACCGAGCTGGGGCCGCGTCTCCGACGGCACCGAGGACGACAAGCTCGTCGCGAGCTGGCGCACGTCCCGCGCGGCCGCGCCACCGTCCGCCCCGCCACCGTCCGCCCCGCCGAGCGGAACGGCCCCCACGCGCCCCAACGCCCTCCCCGCCCCGCCGGCCGAGGACGCGGCCACGCCCCCGTCTCCCCAGGCTCCGGTCCCGCCGCCCGCGCCGTGGGGTCCCCCCGCCCCACCGCCGCCCGCACCTTGGGCATCCCCGACCACGGACGCGACCACGCCCGGATCACCGGGGCCGGCCGCGGACGCCACACCTGCACCACCCGGCGACACGGCCCCCTCCGCACCGCCGCCGGGTCGAGACGACACGCGCCCCATCCCCGAGTTCGGCGCGACTACCGCCCCACGCACGCCCGGCGAGCGCGCGTTCGGCGGGCCCGGCGGCGGGCGGGCAACCCGGACCGACACCGCCCGGACCGCCGCACCGCCCGCAACCAGCCCGGCCGGCGACGCGACCGCGCCCGCCCCGGCCGACGCCCCCCAGCCCGGCGCGCCACCACAGGCACCGGCCCCTCCAGCCCACGAGGCACCGCCCGCGCCACACTCGGTCACGGACGCGGCCACGTCCGCCCCGGCAGACACGCCCCGACCCACCGAACCATCACAGGCGCCGACCCCTCCTGGTCACGAGGCACCCACTTCCCCTCCGTCCGCCCCACCGCGCGGAACCGCGCCCGCAGCGCCTCCGGCCGGCGCTCCCGGCACCACCGCGTCCGTCCCGCAGGCACCGGCCGACCCGGCGCCCACGCCCGGACCGGTGATGGAGCCCCCGGCCGAGGCCCCGCCCGGACGGGACGACGCGTCGGCCACCCGCGTGGACCCGCAGCCGCCCGGCCCCGGCGGGACGGGCCCGCAATGGGTCGTCCGGACCGGCGAGGAAGCGCCGCCCGCGAGGTTCACCGCGCCACAGCCGACGGCGGGCACCGTCCCGTGGCTCGCCGCGAAACCGCAGCCCGCGCCGCCTGCCCAGGACCGAGCACGCGTACGCGAGGCCCCACCCCCCGCGCAAGCGCCGCCCGCACGCGCCCACGAAGCCCCACCGCCCGCACACGCACCCGCGACGCACGAAGAAGGGCGCGGCCCCGAACCCCAGTCCCCGCCGCAAGCGCCCACAGCGCCCGGACCACCACCCGGTCAGGGCCGGGCACGCGTACGCGAGGCCCCACCGTCCGCACAAGCGCCACCCGCACACGACCAATCACGCGTGCACGAAACCACGCCGCCCGCGCATGCACCCACGCCCGGAGCACCACCCGCCCAAGAACAGACGCACATGCGCGAGGCCCTGCTACCCGGCCAAGGCCAAGCGCGGGTACGCGAGGCGCCGGGGCGAGCGTCCGATCCACCGGCGGCCGCGGCGCCCGCCGCGTTCGATCGGCCGCAGAGCATGCCGACGCCTCCGGGGCCGCCGGGGCAGCGCGTGTTCCGGCCGGGCATGCGTTCGGGCATCGCGGTCGCGGCCGTCGCCACCCTCATCGCGGGGGGTGTCGCGTACCTGCTGAAGGGCGAGGGCGTTCCGGGCGTGAGCAGCGGTCCCGCCGCCGACGGCGCCACGGACGCGAGCGGCGTCTTCGCCGTCCAGGCCGCTCTGTACGACGGGCACGAGCAGGCGATCACGAGCGTCGCGGTCAGCGGGGACACGGCGGTGACGGTCGGGAGCGAGACGGTGGATCGTCCGCGCGGCCAGATCCTCGTGTCGTCCGACGCGGCGGAGCAGTGGCGCGTCGCGGAGGTGCGGCGCGAGGGCTCCGCGAGCCCGTTCGACGTGCCGCGCGTCGTCGCGGCCTCCGGCAACGGGTGGGCGGCCCTGGGCGCGGGCCCGGCGGGCGTGGCCGTGTGGACGAGCACCGACGGCGGCACGTGGACGCACCGGGCGGCCCCGCAGGGTTTCCAGCGGGGCGACACCGTCACCTCGCTCACCGCGACGCCGAACGGCTTCGCCGCCGCGGGCTCCGGCCACGATGGGAAGCCCACGCTGTGGACGTCCGCCGACGGCGCCGCGTGGCAGCGCGTCGCGGCGTCCGTCGAGGGGGCGCCGGCGAGCGTGGCGGCGGCCGGTGGCGCGCTCGTCGTCCTCACCGAGGAGGGCGAGTTGTGGCGGTCCGCCGACAACGGCGGCACCTGGACGCGGGCCGAGGTTCCCGAGGCGGACGGCTCGTACGGGCCGGTCGTGGCGCTGGCGAACGGCCCCGGCGGGTTCTTCGCGGCACGCGAGGGCAAGAGCGGCGACCGGCGCCGGGCCGTGTTCTACCGGTCGGCCGACGGCGTGGGCTGGAACCGCGCGAGCGTCATCGACCGCCGCACCTACGACCGGCTCGCCGCGCTGAACGGGACGTCCGGTGGTTTGACGGCGCTCGTCCCGCTCACCGACGGGCGGCTCGCGGTGCAGCGCAGCGACGACGGCGTGAAGTGGGAGTCGGTCGAGCGCCTCGAGGGCGACGGCAAGAACGCGACGACGACGGCGGCGCTGCCCAAGGGCGTTCTCGTGGCGGGCACCCAGGACAACGGGGCGTACCTCACGGCGCCCGGGGCGCGGCACGACGACATCGACCTCCTCGCCGTCCCCGGCGCCGTCACCCCCGACCGCACCCTGACCCGCCTGCTGTCGGGCGGCGGGACGACCCTCGCGATCGGCAGCGGCGCGGGCGACGCGGCGGTGTGGCACACCCGGGACGGCGAGTCGTGGACGCGCGCGGGCGGTGACGGGCTCGGCGGCCCGGGAGTGCAACGGCTCGCCGACGCGGCACACGGCCCCAAGGGCTGGGTGGCCGCGGGCGGTGGCGTACTGGTCACCTCGGCCAACGGCGCCGCCTGGGCCCCCGCCACCGCCCCGAAGGCCGACAAGCCCGACATGTCGGGCGCCACGTACGGGACGTCCGGTTACGTCGTCGTCGGTGCGGCGTCCGGCGCGCCCGCCGCCTGGCACTCGGCCGACCTCACCGCCTGGACGCAGGGCACCGGCGACCTCGGCGACGGCCGCATGCGCGACGTCGTCGCGACGAGCGCCGGATACGCCGCGGTCGGCGAGAGCGCGGCGAACGTCCCGGCCGCCTGGACGTCCGCGGACGGCACGACGTGGACGCCCGTGCGACTCCCCCAGGCCTCGGGCGCCCTCACGAAGGTCATCGCACGGGGCGACGTCCTGGTGGCGACGGGCGACGGCAACCTCGTCGGCGTCTCGGCCGACGCCGGGAAGACGTGGACGCTGAGCACCCTCGAAGCCTCGGCCATCACCGCGTCCGCCGCGACGAACAGCGGGTTCGTCCTGGCGGGCACCCCGTCGGGCACCTCCGACGTCGCGCTGTGGACCTCGGCGGACGGCAGGTCGTGGGAGGTGCGGCGCCCCGAGGGCGACGGCCTGACCGGCGACGGCTCGCAGCGCATCACCGGCCTGACGGCCCTCGGCGACGAACTCCTCGCGACCGGGACGAACGGCACGACCCCGACCCTCTGGCGCACCGACCCGCCCTGACGTCAGCCGACCTCGCCGCGCCGCCGGTCGGCCGCCGCGGCGCCGAGGATCATCTCGTGGACGACCCAGCGGGCGTCCGCCGAGAGGTCGACGAGCGCCCGCAGCACCTCGGCGGGGATGGCCCCGTGCTCGACCTCGCGCCGCAGTGCCTTGAACGTGAGGTCGTCCTCGATCGGGGCCGCCTCGACCGGGAAGCCGAAGTACCCGATCGGGACGCCGAAGAAGGTCGCGAGCGCCGTCAGCGTTTTGAGCTGCGGGTTCTCCTGCCGTCCGGTGCGCAGCTTCCACACCGTCGTGGAGGAGATGTCCTCGCCGGTGGCGCGGGCGATCGCGGCCGCGGTCTCGACGTTGTTGCGCGGGGGCCCGGCCTCCGCGGGCCACTGGTTGCGGATGAGCCACTCGACCTTGTCGGCGAGCGCCGCCCCCGGCGCCACGCCCCCGGCCCCCGTGTCGTTCAGCATCGTCAGGTCCTCCCCGTCTCGAATGCTCAACGACTTTAGTTGACCACAACCCACCTCGTCAGCCAAGGACACGCAGACGTCCTTCGATCCACGAAGTCGTCCACTGGACAGTGATGATGTTCGTGGTGACGCCGCAGGCGGGTCTGCCCCGTCCACTGACCGACCGGCCGCCCCAGGCCCCCGCTCCCGGCCAGTCCCGGTACACGCGCCCGGCGGCCGGGGGCTGTGTCGAGGCACCCCGTCGAAGGAAGATGCCAGCAAACACTGGCTTTGTGGGTGGTATGCCGTCATAGTGCCCTCATGAGGCGATCTTTCATCGGTCTGGCGCTGGCGGCCTCCCTGGTGGTGGCCGGGGTTCCCGGGACGGCGCGTGCCGCCGAAACCGGGTGGGGTGCGGTGCCGCTGCCCTTCCTGTGGCCCGACGCGGCGCTGAGCGAGGTGGTCCCGGACGGCGAGGGCGGTGTGTGGGTCGGCGGGCACCAGGGTGCGTACTGCGTGCCGGTCGTCATCATCGGCTGCGTGGCCCGGAGCGACGGGAACCCGGTCGTGCGGCGCCGGACGGGCACGTCCTGGACCGAGTACCCGATCAACGGCTGGACGGGCACGGGGCCGATCAACCGGATCGCCTCGGCGGCGGGCGAGACGTGGATCGCCGAGATCGGGATCTGGTGGGAGACCGACTTCCTGGCGCGGTTCGACGGGAGCGCCTTCCAGAAGGTCGAGCTGCCGCCCGGCTTCCAACTCGACGCCGTCGGCACGGGGACGGGGGGAACCTGGATCGCCGGGTTCACCGACGACGAGCAGGAGCCCCGGCTCTTCCGGCGCACCGGCGGCACGTGGACGGCCGTCGATCTCCCCACCGGGATGGTGAAGGTCACCCACCTCCAGGCGTCGCGGGACGGCACCACCATGTGGGCGGCCGGGCTCGGCCCGTCCGCCGTCCGGGCCGCCGCGCGCTTCGACGGGACGTCCTGGACGAGCGTCCCACCGGCCCCCGTGGTCAACGCGTTCAGCGCGATCGTCCCGCTGGCCGGGGACGACGTCTGGGCCGCGACCGCGACGGCCCTCGTCCACTGGGACGGGCACGCGTGGACCGACTTCCCGTTCCCCGACGACTACCCGCTGCGCGGCTACTTCGAGGATCTCGCCGTCGACACGTCCGGCACGGTCTGGGTGACCGGCGGCGACAGGTGGCTCCACCGGTACCGGGACGGCGCGTGGACGCGCGTGGAGTTCGGCCCCTCCTACGGGTTGGTCCTCAGTGGCCTCACCACCGTCCCCGAGACGAACACCGTGTGGGCCGTCGGCCGGGAGGGCTCCGGGGCCCTCGCCTTCACCACCCCCTGACGCCGACGGTGCGGGCCCCGGCGCGGCGACGGGGCCCGCTCCCCTCCGGGCGCCGCCTCAGCCGGTCGCCGCGTCCGCCGGTCCGAGGAGGGCCGGGTCGACATCGGGGACGGCGAGCCTGGGGTTGTGCCCGGCCGCCACGACCCGCATCACGAACCCCGCGGCCTCTTCCAGCTGGCGGGCGCCCGCGAGCCCGGAGACGACGGCGGCGCGGGCGCCGAGGTCCGCGACGAGGGCCGCCGCCCGGTCCAGGGCGCCCCGGTCGTCACCGCAGATCGCCACGACCGGGGCCGCCTCCGGCGCCCCCGTGTACGGCCACGAGGCACCGGCGAACAGGTGCAGCGCCTTCACCACATGCGCGCCGGGAGCGTTGCGGGCCACGACCTGCGCCGCCGAACCGGACGCCGGCTCGAGCGCGCCGGTCGCGAAGTCCACCGGGTTGGTGCAGTCGATCACGGCCTTCCCGGACAGCGCCCCCTGCGGGCCTCCGGCGAGCGTCACGGCCTGCTCGAGCCCCTCCCAGGACACCGCGACGACCACCGCGTCGCTGGCGCCCGCGAGGTCGCCGGGAGCCACGGCCGACGCCGCATGGCCGATCCGCTCGGCGGCGCCGCTCGCGCGCCGCGGGTCGCGACCGGTCACCAGGACCGAGCGGCCGCTCGCGGCCCAGGCGCGGCCCAGTGCGACGGCGAGGTTTCCAGTACCCAGGATGCCTACGTTCACGGTGTTCCTCCATCGGGAAGTCGCTGTCGACGGGAACGCTACGAACCCCGTTCCTACCGATCGGTAGGCGGTTGCCGGGCCACACTGGGATCCATGATGGACGGGCACTGCGAGACGTTCGCCTCCGACTGCCACGTGTGGGCGGCCGCCGAACTCATCAGCCACAGGTGGGATCCCGTCCTCCTGTCCGCCCTGCGAGCGGGGCCGACCCTGCGCAGCGAGCTGCTGGCGCGGATCGCCGGGATCAGCGACAAGGCCATGACGCAGTCGCTACGGCGGCTGCGGGCGCGCGGGCTCGTCGTCAGGGAGCGGGGGTCCGGGCCGCACCGCGCGATCTACCGGCTCTCCCCGCTCGGGGAGTCGTTCGCGAACGGGCCGCTGGCGCAGCTCGCCCGGTGGGCGGCCGACAACCAGGACGGGCTCACCGGCCCGTAGGCGCCGTCGCGCTCCGGTCCGCCGCGCTTCCGTCCGTCCCATGCTCGGGGCGCCCGTTCCGGCGGCGGTGGTAAGCGTAGGTGACGGCGGCGAGCAGCGGGCCCCAGAGCAGGAGCGGCAGGTAGCAGGCGTAGAAGAGCGCGGCATTCCAGCCGCCCTGCTCCGAGGGGAAGTCGCCGGGCAGCGGTTCGCCCTGGAGGGTGGTCCCGGTGAGCTGGCCGGCCAACGAGAAGGTCCACAGGACCGTGAGGAGCACGGCGCCGAGGGACGCGGGGACGATCGCGGCCAGGGGCGGCACCCTGCGGCCGCGCAGGACCGGGATCCAGCGGGGAACCCGTTCGCCCCACGAGGCGATCAGGCCGAAGGCCGTGAACGCCACCAGTTCCGAGACGATCGACAGGAAGAGGATGTAGACGCGCTCGGCGGGCGGAGCGGCCGCGTCGAAGCCCATCGTGTGGCCGAACGCGAGCGGCAGGCGCCAGAGGCCGGACGGCAGGACGGCGAGCGGGATCGCGACGGCAGCGATCCGCGCCCAGCGCGGGACCCCGGCCACCGGGGCGTGGGCCGCGTGCCACGCGGTGCGCAGCCGTCCGGCGGTCACCGGCCGATCGGTCGCGGCGGTCATCGTCGTCCTCCGTTCCGGCGGGCCGGGGCGCCCGCTCCACAACGAAGGTCGCAACCGCACCGGGGTGTGATCGCCACCCGCCGGAGGGAACCCGCTCCCCCGTCCGGGGGAATCGCGGGCCCGTCCAGGCCCGGAACCGGTCACCGGCGGCCCGCATGGACGGTTGATATGAGGGAAGTTCACGTCCAAGCCCCCACGTCCACAGAAGGGCGAGCACAGATGGTGAACCTGAGCGGTGTGACCTGGCGCAAGAGCTCCCATAGCGGTGCGACGGGGAACTGCGTCGAGGTGGCCGCACTCCCCCACGGCGTCGCCGTCCGCGACAGCAAGAACGCGGACGGGCCCGTGATCGTCCTCGCGGCCGCCGCCCTGCGGGCCGCCCTGCGCACGTCGCCCGCGCGCGGGGACTAAGCCGCCGGACCGGCGTCAGGACGCGCTGCGGACGAGGTCGTGGACGGCCTCGCTCATCGTGACCGGGTCCACCTCGCCGAGCGGCACCGTGTTCTCGGGTGCGGCGGCGGGGGCGGACCCGGCCCACAGTGCCTTGACCTCCTGGTCGTCGCCCTCGCCGTACATGTAGGCGTACAGGCCGGGACTCAGGCCCGCCACGACGTACAGGCCGGCGGGGTCGCGGCGGGCCAGCCATCCGCCCGCGAACTCGCCGTCGGCACCGACCGACTCCCACCGGCCCTGCGAGTGGCCCTTCGCCTTGCCGTAGGGCAGCACCAGCCCCTCCACGCGGGCGAGCCGGTGCGCGGCCCGCTCGCCGCCGGTGAGGCGGTGGACGGGACGTCCGAGCTGCTCGAACGGCTGCAGGATCTCGTAGTCGGCGAACAGCTCGGCCCACGCGTCGAGGTCGGCGAGCAGGATCGGGTGGGCGATGCCGACGCGGGCGTCCGGCGCGAGGGTGAACGGGTCGTCGTGGACGTCGGCGCAGGTGCGGTCCTCGGCGACGCGGAAGGCGACGCCGCCGTCGGTGATCCACACGAGGCGGCGGGTGATGTGGCCCAGGAGGGGGTGATCGACGAACAGGGCGCGAAAGTCGTCCGGCGTCCAGCTCCGCCGGGCGATCATGGCGGCTTCGAGGCGCTTGAGTTCCTGGCCGGCGATCGTCCGCACGTCCTTCTTGAGGCCCGTGAACAGGGCGTGCGCGGCCGGGGCGAGGACCGGATCGTCCTTCGGGCCGGGCTTGGGCGCGCTCTTGCGGATCTTCCCGTTCGGTTCCGCGACCAGCGGGACGAGCTGCTCGTCGAACGTGACGGTGAAGCGGCGGGGACCGTAGTCGAGGACGAGCGTGCCCGCGGCGTCCAGGCCGAAGTCCGGGACGGCCCGGTCGGCGAGCCCGTCCGGCGTCATGCCGCGCGCGGCGGCGACCTCGTCGATCTTGCCGAGGGCGCGGGACTTGAGCCCCTTGTACTTGCCCCGGCGGGCCAGCTCGAAGAGGTGGGTGAGCGCGACGTCGGAGCCGATCGCGGCGAGGACGTCCAGGGCGGCGCCGGACCGTGCGGTGGCGCCCTCGCCCGGCCAGGCCTTGATCAGCGGGCTGAGCCGCCGCACCGTCGTGTCGTCGCCGATCAGGCCGAGCTGAGCCAGCGCCCACTTGTGCTTGGCGGGCGCCCCGCACGCGTGCCAGCGCTGGAACAGCGCCCACGAGAACTCGGCCAGCGAGTGCCGGTCGCAGAAGTCGCGGGCGGCGGTGACCTCGGGGGCGCTCTTGGCGAGCAGGTTCAGCAGGCACCGGGTCGCGCTCTCCGGCAGGACCCGGTCACCGGCCCGCGTGCGGATCCGCGGCAGGAGCGCCGGGTCGGCCCAGTCGACCTTCGCGCTGCGGGCGGGCTTGCCCGCGAGGACCGCCGGCACGTCGTCGGCGTCCGGGACGGGCGGGCGCGGCCGGAGCCCTTCGGCGACGCCCGCGGGCAGGTTCCCGGCCAGGGACGGGTCGGCGTGCAGCAGGCCGCGCACCAGCCCGGCCGCGCGAAGGCCGCGGGTCGTGCCGTCGTCCGCGCGGGGCGCCAGCGCCCGCACCGCCTGTGCCGGGTACCGCTCCGCGGCCTTCAGCAGAACGGCGGGCACGTCCTTGTCGCCGAAGCCGTCGAGCAGCGAAAGGAAGATCCGTTCGTCCGGGATCGCGAGCAGGGCGCGCAGGAGGATCGGGCGGGTCTCGTCCGCCTCGCGCCGGAAATGGCCCCGGTACGCCGTGTCGATCAGCGGGAACGCGTCCCGGCCCAGCCCGTCGAGGAGCGTCCCGACGATGGCGGGGGTCACCGTGATCCAGCCGATCCCGGCGAGGTGCGCCGCGCGCGTCAGCGACGCGAGCACGTGGTCGTGCCCGAGCACCTGGCGGGCGGCGGGGTCGGCGAGGGACTCGTCCGTCCAGGCCGTCTCGGTCGGGACGAGGTAGGAGGCCGAGCGGCGCCGCCCGGCATCACCCCGGTGCGCCGCCAGGCGGGCGACGGCGTCGCCGTACTCGGGCTCGGACGCCGCCGCCAGCAGCGTGCGGAGCCGCTTCGCCACCGCGTCCTCGGCGACCCACCGGCCGCTGGGAAAGGCGTCGCCGTCGGCCACGCGCCTGATCTCGCCGCGCCACCCGCGCGGCCCGTCGCCGCCGTAGAAGACGGCGTAGCCCCGGATGACGCCGTCGGCCCCCGGCTTCGCGGGCCGGGGCACCGGGCCGAGCACGATGGAGCACGCCTCGGTGACCGCGCAGGCGGCGAACGCGAGCCCGTGGTCCGGCACCCAGGCGTCCGGGAAGGCCGTGCCGTCCGCGCCGAGGTACCGCACCGCGACGGCCGCGACGGCCGCCGCGCCCGCCGGGTCGGGTTCGCCGTCCAGCCACGCCCGGACGGCCGCGCCGAGTGCGGGGTCGGTGCGTTCGTGCTCCGCCATCTCCGCCGCGATCGGGCGGGCCTCGCGGTCCCACTCGCGCGCCCGCCGCGCGGCGTCCTCGTCCAGGACGACCCGCGGCCCGGGGACGCCCCCGCGCCGCGGATGGATGTGCTCGCGCCACTCGACCGGAATGTCCACCACCGTCTCGACCATGGCACGCGAAACTAGTGGCGAGTGCCGACATTTCCGCGCCCTTAGGATCGGCGGCATGGACGAAACGGTCATCACCGTCCGGGGGCTGGAGGTGGAGCTGGGCGGCGTCCCCGTCGTGGACGGCTTCGACCTCGACGTGCGGCCCGGCGAGGTCGTCTCCCTCATGGGGGCGAACGGCGCCGGGAAGTCGACGCTCCTGCGCTGCCTGGCGGGCCTGCAGCGTCCGGCGGCCGGGGAGGTGACCGTGCTCGGGCGGCCGCCGGTGGACGAGCCCGCGTTCTGGCGCGACGTCGTCCTCGTCGCCGACGAACCCGCCTGGTATCCGGGACTGTCGGTGCGCGAGCACGTCGAGCTGATGCGGGCCGTGCACGACGCGTCCCGGCTCGGGACGGACGCGGCCCTGGAGCTGTTCGACCTGGCGGGACGGGACGACGCGTCGCCGCTGCGGCTGTCGACCGGGCAGCGGCAGCGGCTCTCGCTGGCGATGGGGCTGGTGCGGCCGAGCCGGCTGCTCCTGCTGGACGAGCCGGAACGCGGCCTCGATCCCGACTTCCGCGACCGGCTCACCGAGATCCTCGTCGCGTACCTGCGGGACGGCGGCACCGTCGTCATGGCGACCCACGACGGCGACCTGGCGTGGAGCACGCGGCGGCTGAAGATGGAGGCCCCCGCGTGACGGGTGCCCGGACGGTCCGCGGATACCTGCGGGCCCACGGCCGCCCGACCGCGAGCTGGACCGACCGGTACACGCGCGCGGCCGCGGCCCTGGTCCTGGCGGCGTCGCTCGGCGGGCTCGCCCGCACCGTGCTGCCGCCCGCCGCGCGGGAGGTGGACCCGTCGCAGGCGGGCGCCGGGCTCGCGCTGATCGCGCTGGCCTACGCGGGGTTCCTCACGCTGGCCCGCAGGTTCGGGCCCGTCGCGCTCCCGGCGGCCGACGCGGCGTGGCTGCTGCTCTCGCCGCTGCCCCGCCGCGGCGTGCTCGGACGGAGCACCGCGCTCCTACTGGCGTTCGCGCTCGTGGCCGGAGCCGTGGTCGGCGTCGCGCTGCTGCCCGTCCTCGGCCTGTCCGGCCACGCCCCCGTGCCGCTGGCCGGAGCGCTCGTGCTCGGCGTCGCGGCGACGGCCGGGGGGACGGCGACGGCCGTGCTGGCCCAGGCGTCCCCGCAGTGGGACATGTGGCTCCAGACCGTGATCGCCGGAAGCGTGGGCGCGGCCGTGGTCGCGGTCGTGCTCGGCCACGGACCCGGCCGTGAACTGCTCGCCTCCGTCGCCGACGCGCCGATGCCGCCGGTCACGGCCGTGGCGGTGGCGTGCGCGGCCGTGACCGCGCTGCTGCTCCGGCTCGCCTGGGGCGCGCTCGGGCGCATCCCCGCCCGCTCGCTGCTGGACGCGTCCACCCGGACGGGACACGTGGTGGCCGCGGCGGTCGTCCTCGACCCCGGTGCGCTGTCGGGGATCGCCGAGGACGCCCACTGGCGGGGACGGCTCGTGCGTTCCCGCCCGTGGCCCGCGCGCCTCGGCCGTCCGGCGGCCCTCGCCTGGATCGACTGGCGGCGGCTGTCGCGCCGTCCGGGCCCGCTGTGCGGGCTGGCCGCGGCCGGTGCGCTGCCCGCGCTCGCCGCCGCGGCCGGTGCCGGGCCGAACCTCGTGGCCGTCGTGGTGGCGGGCGGGGCGCTCACGGCCGCCGCGGCGGGCACGGCGGGCGCCCGCCGGGACGCCGGCGACCCGGGCCTGGCGCGGCTGTCCGGCGTCGCGCCCCGGACGGCGCTCGCCGCGCGCGCCGTGCTGCCCGCGCTGCTCGGCGGCGGCTGGCTCGCGCTCGCCCTGAGCTGGGCGGCCGTGACGGGCGCCCTGCCCGGCGCGGCCTGGTGGGCGTTCGGCCCGGCAGCGGCGCCCGCGCTGGCCGCCGGGGCGCTGCGGATGGCGCGGCGGCGGCCCGTCGACCACGCCATGCCGACGCTCGACACCCCGTTCGGGTCCGTGCCCACCGGCCCGCTCGTGTGGGCCGGGACCGGGATCGACGTCGCCGCCCTCGGCTGCGCGCCGCTGCTCGCCGCGCTGAGCGCCCCACCGTCCGCGATCGGCCCGTACCTGGCCGTCCAGGCACTCACCGGGATCGCGGTGCTCGCCGCCTACCTGGCCGCCGCCCGCCGCTGACGGCCGGGAGAGCGGCCTCCGCCCGGCCGTCGGTCAGGCGATTCACTGTGGGGAGCGACCCCCACAGGTCCGGCCGTCGGTCAGGCGGTGGGCTTCACCCCGGCGTCGGCGAGGATCTCGCGGTTCTCCCGGTAGAGGGCGTCGAACGCGGCCAGCTCCGCCTCGTCGTCCTCCTGGACGAACGACAGCGCGCCCTCGCCCGCCAGGGAGGTCCGGTCGACCTCGGCGCGGAAGACGATCGTGCCGTTGCCCTCCAGGACGGGCTGCCAGCGGCCGCCGGTCTCCTGCAGCCACGAACGCGCCGGGCCGCCCGGGTTCCGCACCAGCACGGGCACGTCCGGCTCGACCCGTCCGAGCCGCGACAGCACCGCGCGCGACGCCGCCACGCCCGACCCGCAGGACGGCGTCAGCCCCGCCCCGCGCTCGTAGGTCTGCACGTAGACGTCGTCGGGGCCCCGCCCGTCCAGCGGGAGGACGAAGCTGACGTTCGCGCCCTGCGGGAAGGCGGCCGGGCTGCCGGCGACCCGCAGGCCCGTCTCGACCAGATCGTCCTCGCGGTAGCCGGTGATGACGCTGACCAGGTGCGAGTTCGGCACCGCCACCGCCGTCACCGGCAGCGACGCGTGGTAGGCGCCGAGCACCCGGTCGACGACCGGGCCGGCGGCACCCGCGACGATCGGGTCGGCGGGCGCGAAGTCGACCGGCGGCAGCTCCACGGCCGTCCGCCGGACGCCGTGCGGCGTCGTCCCCGCGTCGCGCACCGTGAAGTCGTACGGGCCGGTGCGCAGCACGACCCGCCCCGCGTCGTAGCGGTCGAGGAGGAGCCGGCCCGCGCCGCGCATCCCATTGCCGCACAGCAGCGACTCCGAGCCGTCCGGGTTGAAGAACCACGCGCGGCCCGAGCCGTCGCCCCCGTCCACGATGAAGTAGACGCCGTCGGCGCCGAGCCCGTCCCGGCGGTCGCACAGCCGCCGCACCGCGCGGGCGGCCTCACCGCCGGGGAACACCTCGTCCGGGGCACCGTCGATGACCAGGATGTCATTACGGTTTCCGTGGACCTTGACGACCGGCAACTGCGACATGGCGGCTCTCTGACGTGCTTCAACGGATGATCCGACCATCGTACCGGCCGTCCGGGAACCCCCGCCGGTCCGCGCCGCTAGCATCGCCGACGTCACATCCCCGCACACCCCTGGACGCGCCATGTGGGACGACCTCGCCCGCCTCCGGACCGGCTACCTCCCCGACGTGGACGAGCAGACGCTCATCCTGAAGATCGCCGAGGAGTACGGCGAGGCCTTCCAGGCGTACATCGGCGTCACCGGCCAGAACCCGCGCAAGGGCGTCCACGGGACGCGGGGCGACGTCCGGGACGAGCTCGCCGACGTGATCATCACCGCGGGCATCGCCCTCGTCGCCCTCACCGGCGACGACCCGGAACGGGCCCGCGCCCACCTCGGGCGGCGCCTGCGCGCCGTCACCGACCGGTCCGGGGTATGACGCCTCAGGCTTCGGTGATGTCCTCGAACATCCACCGGTGGCCCTCGAGGTCGGCCGCCCGGTAGCGGCCGTCGCCGGGCTCGCCGAGGATCGTCGCCCCCGCCCGCCGGGCCCGTTCGAGATGCGCCTCGACGTCCGACACGTACACGTGGACGCCGTCGATCACGTAGGGGACGGCCGACCACGCGGCGGCGTCCGCGCACGTCTCGGCGTGCCGCGCGGGCGACCGGTACGCGGGCGTCGGCTCGGCGAGCATGATCACGCCGCCGTCCCCGGTCTCCATCTCCGCGTGGCCGATCGTCCCGTCCGGCATGCTGATCCGGCCGGTCTCCCGGAAGCCGAACGCGTCGCCGAGCCAGGCGAGCGCCGAACGGACGTCCTCGTACGACAGCATCGGGGTGACGATCTGCTTCATGGCGTCTCCAGAACGCGTCGGGCCGGTGCCGGACGGGAGTCCGGGCGCTCAGCCGTCGTCGGGACGGTCGGGCGGTGCGAGCTTCGCCGCGATCGCGTAGTCGACGCGCACGTCGCGGTACGTCGTCTTCGGCTCGGCCTCGTCGGGGACGCCCTCGCGAACGCTGCCGGAGGACGAACCGGCGTCGGCGTCCCCGGTGAACTCGACCGAACTGCCCGGCACGACGTCGAACCGCAGCTCGTCCGCCTTGATCGTCGCGCGGAACAGGATCGCCGCCGACGCCGCGATCCCGTCCTCCGGATACCTGCCGGCCATCGTCCCTCCCGTTCCGGTCAGCGCCCCGACTGCGACTGCTTGGAGAACATGCGCATCAAGGTGCGGCCGAGTTCCTGGAGGGACTCCTCGGTCTCCCTGAGCGCGCCCCGCAGTTCGGTGGCGTCGCCGTCCGGTTCCGTGCCGGTACCGGACGGCCGCCGCTCGTCCGGCGGCTCGTCCCCGCGTTCCTCATCGGCGCGTTCCTCGTCGGCGCCGCCGCTCGTCCCCGTTCCGCCGCCGCGCCGGGCTTCGTCGCCGGTGCCGGCTTCACCCACGGACCGTCCCGCGTCCCCGGCGACCTGCCCGACCTGCCCGGCCGCACCGCCCGCCCCCTGACCGGCGGCCTCGGTCGCCTTCCCGGCGCCCTTGCCCGCCTCCTCGGCCGCACCACCGGCGCCCTTGCCGACCTGTTCGGCCGCACCACCGGCGCCTTCCCCCACGTCCTGGACCGCACCGCCCGCACCCTCGCCCACGTCCTTCACAGCACCGCCCGCACCCTCGCCCACGTCCTTCACAGCACCGCCCGCACCCTCGCCCACGTCCTTCACAGCACCACCGGCACCCTCGCCCACGTCCTTCACAGCACCACCGGCACCCTCGCCCACGTCCTTCACAGCACCACCCGCACCTTCGCCGACCTCCTGGACCGCCCCACCGGCCCCCTTGCCCACGTCTTCCACCGCGCCGCCCGCACCCTCGCCCACGTCCTCCACGGCGCTGCGGGCTCCCGAGCCCAGTTCGCCGACCGCTCGTCCCGCGCCGGAGCCGATCGACTCCACGCCCCGGCCGATGTGCTCGAGGAGCTGCGGGTTGCGGTCGAGGGTGGTGAGGACGCGGTCGACGATGACGGCCACCTCGTCGAGCCTGACCTCCAGGAGGGCCTGCGCCTCCACGCCCTTGATGTCGAGCTTGACCGCGCCCAGGCCGACGTCGGCGCCGACGTTGAGCCTCAGCATGTCGAGGACCTGGGCGGAGAGCGCGACGTGCGCTTCGAGATTCTCGACCTCGAGGGAGATCTCCTCGACCTTCAGTTCGGGAACGTTGAGGTAGACGTCCGGCCCGCCCTTGGGCGAGCGGCGCTCGGCCCGGCGGTCGGGCTCCTCCCGGCCGCGGTCCCGTTCCACGTCGCCGGGCGTGGTGTCTGCCATGGGTCCCCCTCGACCGGGTCAGCCGGCGTCGTCCCGCCGGGCGTCCTGCTCCTCCTTGACGGCGCCCTGCTCCTCCTTAGCAGCGCCCTGCTCCTCCTTGACGGAGTCCTGCTCCTCCTTGACGGCGTCCTCGTGGGTCTTGACGACCTCGCCGTCGCGGATCTCGCCACGCCAGCCCTCGATCTCGTCCCGCTCGAGGACGGCACGGGTCATCATGTGGCGCTTGATGTGCTTGAACTCGAGGCGCAGCCGGCGCCCCTGCGCGCGCCACAGGTTCGCGGTCTTCTCGAAGAAGCCGTCCGGGTGGTACTCGGCGACCAGCAGGACGCGCGTCAGGTTCGGCGTCAGTTCCGCGAAGGTCACGGCCCCATCGACGTACCCCTTGGCGCCCGTGGACTTCCACACGATGCGCGTGTCGGGGACCTGCTCGACGATCGTCGACTCCCAGCTGCGGTGCGAGAGGAAGATCTGCGCGCGCCAGTTGATCTTCTCGTCGGACTCCTGCTCGACGCTCTCGACCTTGCTGGTGAACGACGGGTAGTCGCCGAACCGCGTCCACTGGTCGTAGGTCGTGCGCAGCGGCAGCCCGACGTCGAACTCCTCGATGATGGTGACGACCTTGGCCTCTTTCTCGCCGCCGCCCGCATCGCCGCCGTCCCCTTCTCCGCCGCCGACCAGTCCCGCGACGTCCTTGACCTTCTCCTTCGCGCCGCCCAGTCCAGCGACGTCTTTCACCTTCTCGCCGCCCGCTCCCGCGACGTCCTTGACCTTCTCCTTCGCACCGGTCACTCCCGCGGTGACGCCGGCCCGGAGCGGCGATCTGCCCTTCGCGAGCTCGCCCGCCCCGGCCTCGAACATCTTCGCGCCGGCGCTCTCGCCGTTCCCGGTGCTCTCGTTCAGGCGTCCGGTCAGATCCCGGATCCTGCCGTTGGCGGACGTGAGCGCCCGCATCATCATCGCGCGCGCCAGCCCCCGGCCCGCCTCCTTGAACTCGTCGAGGGGGAGGGCGTCGGTCGGACTCGGCGCGTCCCCGGTCCTGGTCCCGGCCATCGTCACCACTTCTCACTAGGGCGGGCCGCTCCCCGCCCGGCGTGCGGACCGTCCGTCGGCCGCACGGCGGAGCGCGGCGTCACCCCACCCTTCACCGCGACCGGCGGCGGACAAACGACGCAAAGCCTGTCGACCAGGTAAAACGTTGGTCTGAGCGGGACGCCCTACCCCGTCGGGGTGGGGCTGGGCGAGGTGGACGGGACGTGGCCCGGCGGGAAGTCGCAGTCGATGTCGCCGACTTCCTTGCCGCCGTCGGGCTCCTCGATGAGCACGTAGGCGCAGGCGCGGCCGTTCTCGTCGGTGAAGGACTGCCGCTGCGCGGTCTCGCCGCATCCGGTGGCCGCCGGCAGGACGAACGCGCAGCCGCCGATCGCCGTCAGGACGAGCCCGCGGCGCCCGGCGGCGCCGTGCAGGGGGGATCGCCGGCCCCACGGCGATCCGAGGGTTCGCCGCACGCGGCTCCACCGGTCGTTTCGCTTCATGCGCGAAGCATGACCGGGCCCGCCGCGCCCGGTCCGCGTACTTCGCCACATTCCAGGAAACCGCGGGTGACGCTTCGGTATCCGGCGAGGCCCTCAGCCGGGCCGCAGGACGGCGAAGTCGCCCAGGTCGTGCGAGATCGTGAACGTGCGGGAGGTGATGTGCCAGCCGTGCGGGGTGCGGGTCCAGCGGTCCTCGTACTCGCCGAAGCACTCGTACGCGAGCCCCTCCGCCGGGCCCTCGCCGCGGTGGTGGACGCGCGCGTACGTCAGCGATCGCGCCTCGTCGCCGCGGATCTCGACGCGGTGGTTGCCGAGGAGGTGCTGGGACGGCCCGCAGCCGCCGAGGTGGGCGCGGACCGTCGCGACGATCTCGTCCCGTCCCGTCCGGCCGTAGCCGGCGGCGGACGGGACGAACATCGCGCCGATCGCGTCCCAGTCGCGGCGGTCGAGGGCGGCGGCGAGTTCGGCGAGCCGCTCGATGATCTGGTCGCGGTCGCTCAACGTGGGGGTCATACCTCTCGTATACGGCCACCGCGCGTCCGGCCGCCGCCCCGTTCCCGCTCAGCGGGCGGCAGGCGAAAGAGCCTTGCCCGCACCGCGCGCGGCGCCCACCGCCCGGTCGGCGCCCCACGGTTCCACCACCGGACAGCGACCGAGTGGTCACCGACCGTCCACCGGATCGACCTTGATCGATGCGGCGAAATGGAGATCCATTAGATGGCCAGAGTTAGCTTAGGCTTCCCTAACTTCTGTGTTACTGTGTCGCACGGCACCGACCATCGATGCGAATCGATGCAAGCCGCACCGTGACCCGTTGGCCCCGCGCTCCGAGATCCACCACCGCCGAGTCCGTCAATGACGACGCCTCGGCCTCGTCGCTGCCCTCCTCGCTGCCCCCCGGACCTTGCAGAAGACAAGGGAGCAACCCATGCCTCAAAATCCTTTTGACGACGACAGCGGCAGTTTCTACGCCCTCGTCAATCAGGAGGAGCAGTACTCCCTCTGGCCGACCTTCAAGCCGGTTCCCGGTGGCTGGACGATCGTTTTCGGCGCCCCCGACGGGGCTCCGCGCCAGGAGGTCCTCGACTGGATCGACGGCACCTGGACCGACCTTCGTCCCAAGTCCCTTCGCGACTTCATCGCCGAGCAAGAGGGCGCGGCGCAGAACGCGACCCCCACCGGCAACTGACCGACTTCTCGACCCAGGGAGAACAAGCATGTTCCGCACCGTCCTCGGCGGAAAGATCCACCGCGCCACCGTCACCCAGGCCGACCTGCACTACGTGGGCTCGATCACGATCGACGCGGATCTGGTCCAGGCCGCGGGTCTCGTCGAAGGAGAGAAGGTTCAGGTCGTCGACATCACGAACGGCGCCCGCATCGAGACCTACCTCATCACCGGGGACGCCGGCGGCGGCCAGATCTGCATCAACGGCGCCGCGGCGCACCTGGTGAACCCCGGCGACCTTGTGATCATCATGTCCTACCTGCTCGCCGAGGAGACCGAGCTGATCACGCACGAGCCGCGCATCGTGCACGTCGACGCCGACAACCGGATCGTCGCGCTGGGCAACGACCCGGCGGAGCCGGTGCCCGGCGCGGTCGACCAGGTCTCGTCGAGGCACCTTTGATGGCCGTCCTGGAGCCGCTCTCCCTCGACGGTTTCGTGCCGTACCCGGCCGAGACCGCCGCCCGCTATCGCGACGCGGGGTTCTGGACCGACCAAACGCTTCCGGAACCGCTGTTCGAGACTGTCGCGCGGATCCCCGGCAAGACGGCGATCGTCGCGGGTGAGACCGGCCTCACCTACGCGGAGCTCGGTGACCGGGTCCTCCGGATCGCCGCGGGCCTGCGCGACCTCGGCGTCGGCCGCGGCGACCGGGCGATCGTGCACCTGCCGAACATCCCCGAGTTCATCGTGTTCGTCTACGCGTTCTGGGAGATCGGCGCCATCCCGGTCTTCGCCCCGGCGGCGCACCGGCGCACGGAGATCGAGCACTTCGTCGAGGTGACCGGGGCCCGCGTCTACGTCACCGTCGCCAAGCACGACGGGGCCGATCTGGCAGCGCTGGCGGCGGACCTGAAGGCGAAGTGGCCCGGCCTGGAGCACACCGTGGTGCTCGACGGGGACGGCGCCGGCGCCGACCTCGACCGGCTGCTGGCACACGATCCGCTGCCCCACGAACGGCGGTCCCTGCCCGGCGACGTCGCCCTGCTGCAACTGTCGGGCGGAACGACGGGACGGCCCAAGCTGATCCCGCACACCAGCGAGACCTACCTGCATTCCGTCAGGGCGAGCATCCCGCTCTGCGGGATCACCGAGGCCTCCGTACAGCTGACCGCGGTCCCGCTCTGCCACAGCATGTCGGTGCGATCCCCCGGCTTCCTGAGCGTTCTCAGCGTCGGCGGAACCGTGGTGCTGGCCCACGACGGAAGTCCCGACACCGTGTTCCCGCTCATCGAGCGGCACGGAGTCACCCAGTCGTCGATCGTCCCACCGCTCCTGCTGGCCTGGCTGAACTCCTCGCTCAAGGACCGCTTCGACCTGTCGAGCCTGGAGAGCCTGCACGTAGGCGGGGCGAGACTCAGCATCGAGGCGGCACGGCGGGTGCGGCCCGAACTCGACGTCATCCTGCAACAGGGCTTCGGCATGGCCGAAGGGCTGGTCAACTACAACCGGTTCGACGTCGACGAGGAGACGAGCGTGCGGTGCCAGGGCCGCCCGATCTCTCCAGGTGACGAACTGCTCATCCTGGACGACGACGGCGAGCCGGTGCCGCCCGGTGTGCCGGGGCATCTGCTGACCCGCGGTCCCTCCACCATCCGCGGCTACTTCCGCAACCCCGAGGAGAACGCCCGCAGCTTCACCCCCGACGGCTTCTATCGCACGGGCGACATCGTCGAACGTGACGAGAACGGCTACCTGGCCGTGGTGGGACGGTCGAAGGACCAGATCAACCGGGGCGGGGAGAAGGTCGCGCCCGAGGAGGTGGAGAACCTCATCCTCGGGCACGAGGGGGTGCACGACGTGTCCGTCATCGGGATCCCCGACGCCGTCCTGGGCGAGCGCGTCAAGGCGTTCGTGATCCCGCGGAAGGAGGCCGACCCGGCCACGCTGAAACTGGCGCCCATCCGCAAGTTCCTCCGCGAACGGGGCCTCGCCTCGTACAAGCTGCCGGACGCGCTGGACGTCGTCGCCGAGTTCCCGCAGACGGCGGTCGGCAAGGTCAGCAAGCGGCTGCAGCGGGTCACGTAGAACTGAGAGGACGAACGTTCCCGGTGGACTCTGACGAGCGGGTGGCCCTGTCCGCCAGCCAACGCGGCATCTGGGCCGCGCACAAGCTGTTCCCCGCGCCGGCGTTCCGCGCAGCCGAGATCACCTGGCTGCCGGGCCCGGTGGACACGGCCGCCTTCACCGCCGCGGTCGGCCGTGCCTTCACGGAGACCGACGCCCTGCGCATCCGGTTCCACGAGGAACAGGGCACCCCGTTCCAACGCGTCGACACAGCACGGCACCTCGAAACGACGGTGGTGGACGAGCCGCACGACGATGCGGCGATCCGCGACCTGGTCCGCGCCTCGTTCGACGATCCCGCCGCCGCGGCGGCCGAGCTGGCCACGGCCTCCACGCTGCTGCGGCGCGCGGACGGGACTTGGGCGTGGTTCTTCGCGTCGGACAACGTCCTGCTCGACGGGTACAGCGTCACGATGTTCATCCGCCGCGTGGCGGAGATCTACTCGGCGGCCGTCCGGAACGAACCCGTTCCCGACGCCTGGTTCGGGCGGCTGGCGGACGCCCTCCCGTCGCCGCACGACGAGGTGGGCCCGGATCCCGGCACGGTCGAGTACTGGCGCCGGCTCCTGGACGTGGACGTCGTCCAGGAGCCGGCCTCGGCCGTCCCGGCCGAACTCTTCTCGTTCTCCTACCGTCCTGTCCGCCTACCGACGCCCGACAGCACGTTCGACCGTCTGCGGACGTTCTCGCGGAGCGTCCGCGCGAACTGGAGCGACGCGCTGATCGCCCTGTGGGGGCTCTACACGTCGCTCGCCGAGCGGCGGACCGACATCGCGGTGCGGGTGCCCTTCATGATGCGGGACACCCCCGACCTGCTGCGGACCCCCAACGCGATGTCGCGGGTCCTGCCGCTGGTCGCCCCGATCGGTCCGCGCGACACGCTCGCGGAGCTGATGAAGGCCGTCCGCCTGCAGATGGGGCAGGCGAAGGCGCATGCCGCGGCGGAGGACCACCACATCGCCCGGAGCTGGCCGGGGAGCGAGTCCTCCTACTTCACGCTGCCGTCCATCAACATCAAGATCTTCGAATACGTCGCGCGATTCGATCAGCTCGTCGGGACGGTGGAGACCGTCAACCCGGGGCAGATCGGGAAGCTGGACCTGTCCGTCTACCGCGACCCGGTGTCCGGGCTGCGCTGCGAGCTGGCCGGGCACGAGTCGATCATCTCGGTCGCGGACGTGGAACGGCACGCGACCGCCTTCGCCCAGTTCCTCGAGCGGGCGCTCGGGGCCGGTCCGGACACGACCCTCCACGAACTGGTCGAAGCGGCCTTCCCCGTGCGGAACGCTCCGTCCGGCGCGGGAAGGGCACCGGACGTCGCTGCCGACATGTCCGTGGACGGGCTGCTCCGGCGGCAGATCGAAGCGACCCCGCAGGCGACCGCGGTGCTGTCAGACGACGGAACCTCCCTCTCCTACGCCGAACTCGACGCGCGCGTGGACGCCTTCGCCGCCACTCTGGCCGACACCGGTGCAGCCACCGGTAACCGGGTAGCGCTGGTCCTGCCACGCTCGGTAGACCGGGTCATCGCACTCCTCGGAGTGATCCGGGCCGGTGCGGCATGCGTACCGATCGACCCGGCATACCCGGCCGAGCGAATACAGCAGATCCTCGAAGACTCCAACGCCGCCATCGTGGTGACCGGCCCCGACACCCTCCAAGCCACCGGCCGCACCACCACACCCCCAGACGACGCCGCATTCGTCATCTTCACCTCCGGAACCACCGGCCGCCCCAAAGGCGTCATCCTCTCCCACCAGGCCATGGTCAACCGACTCACCTGGGGCGCCGAACTCCTCCAACTCCACCCCGGCGACCGCGCCCTGGCCAAAAGCAGCGTCGGATTCATCGACGCGGCAACCGAACTACTCACCCCCCTCACCGCAGGCGCCACCATCGTCATCGCCAACGACCAAGCCGCCCAAGACCCGTCGGCCCTGGCCGACATCGTGCAACGCCACCAGGTCACGCACCTGCTCACCGTCCCCAGCCTCGCCGACGTCCTGGCCCACGTCCCCAACGCCTCAGACGCTCTGCGCTCGTTGCGGCACTGGGTCTGCTCAGGCGAGACACTCACACCGGCCACCACCGAGGCCATACGCCAAGCCGCACCCGGCGCCGTACTGCGCAACTTCTACGGCTCCACCGAAGTCACCGGCGACGCCACCACCACTTACGCCGACGCCACAGCCATCGGGACCCCGGCCCCCGGTGTCCAAGTGCGAGTCCTGGACACCTGGCTACGCCCCGTGGCCCAGGGCGTCACCGGCGAACTCTACGTCGGCGGAACACAGCTGGCCGAGGGCTATACCGGACGCGGGGCGCTGACAGCCGACCGGTTCATCGCCGATGACGACGGCCGACGCCTGTACCGCACCGGCGACCTCGTCCGCTGGAACACCCACGGCACCCTCGACTTCATCGGCCGCGCCGACGACCAGATCAAAATGCGCGGCCACCGCATCGAACCCGAAGAAATCCGCAACACCCTCCACCAACACCCCGCCATCACCGCCGCCGCGATCCTCCCCCTCGACCACCCCGCAGGCGGCACATACCTCGCCGCCTACATCACCACATCAACACCGGAAGAGACCCCGCCGGAAGACGAACTGCGCGCGCACGTCGCAGCGCGGCTGCCGGACTACATGGTGCCGACGACCATCACCACACTCGACACCTTTCCCCTCACGCCCAACGGCAAGCTCGACCGCACAGCACTCCCCACACCACAACTCACCACCACCCACGGACGAGCACCAGAAACCGAAACCGAACGGGAATTGGCGGACATCTTCCGCGACGTCCTGCACCTCGACCACCATCCCTCCGCCGACGACGACTTCTTCCGCCTCGGCGGGCACTCGCTGCTCGCGACGCGCGTGGTAGCGCGGCTGGGCTCGGGGCTGTCGCTGCGGGACCTGTTCGACGCTCCGACGATCGCCGACCTAGCGCCGATCGTCGACGCCGATCGCGGTACCCGACCGAGAACGGTACGGATGGGTGAGGTCCCGCGGCCTGCGGCGCTGCCTCTCTCGTACGGTCAGCAGTCGTTGTGGATGATCGACCAACTCGGCGGCCCCGGTTCGCGATACGTGGTTCCGCTGGTGCTGCGCATATCGGGAAGCCTGGAGGAAGCCGCGCTGGGCGCGGCGGTGCGGGATGTGGTGTCCCGGCACGAGCCGCTGCGGACCCTGTTGGTGGAGCGGGACGGGCAACTGTGCCAGGTCGTCGTCTCCGCGGAGGATGCGGCCGCTCGGCTCCCGCTGGCCGTGGAGGACTTCTCCGAGGCGCGACTCGCGGAGATCGTGCAGGCGCGGTTCGCGCTGGGATCGGACATCCCGATCCGCGCGGCGTTGCTGCGGGCCTCCGACACGGAATGGGTACTGGCGCTGGCAGTGCACCACTCCGCCGTGGACGAGTGGTCCTTCCCAGCACTGCTCGGTGACCTCTCACAGGCCTACCGAGCACGGACCGAGGGCAACCGACCGGACTGGACCCCACTGCCGGTGCAGTACGCGGACTACGCCCTATGGCAACGAGCGGTCCTCGACGGCGCGGAACTCGACCGGCTGCTCGACTTCTGGCGCCACGCCTTGGCGGACGCCCCGCCAGAATCAGGAATCAGCCCGGACCGATCGCCCCCGGCCGTGCCGTCCCACATCGGCGCCGACATCGAATTCGGTGTGGATACCGCCACGGTCAAGGCCCTGCGAACGCTGGCCGAGGCACAGGGCGTGACGATGTTCATGCTCGTTCAAGCCGCGGTGGCATTGGCCGTGTCAACGCTGGGAGGCGGAGACGACATCGTGGTCGGCTCGCCTGTCGGCGGCCGGACCGAGGACGGTCTCGAAGACCTGGTCGGCTATTTCGTGAACACTCTGCCGTTCCGGCACCGGATCGAGTCGGGTGACCGTCTGATCGACGTCCTCGCTCGAGCCCGTGACGTGGTGCTCGACGGGCTCGGGCATCAGGAGGCGCCGTTCGAGCAGATCGCCGCGACTGTCGGCGGGGAACGCGCAGCGGGCCGCAACCCGGTGTTCCAGTTGTTGCTGACCTACCGGCACCTGGCTGATCACAGTGTGCTTGAGCCGGAGTTCCCTGGCGCAAAGGCACATTTGGAGCGGGCGGCCCTCGGCGCCGTGAAGACAGATCTCGACATCTACCTGACCGAGACCCCCGAAGCGGTCACCGGCTTCCTCACCTACGCCGTCGACCTGTTCGACCCGGCCACAGCCGACCGGTTCCTGACCGTGCTCCAGAAAATCCTGGACAAGCTCGCGACCGACCCGCAGACCCGTGTCGCCGACCTCGACCTGCTACCAGCGCCGTCCCCCGCCCAGACACCCGCCGCCACTTCCACGGAAACGTCACTGGACGGGCTCCTCCGGCGGCAGATCGAAGCGACCCCGCAGGCGACCGCGGTGCTGTCAGACGACGGAACGTCCCTCTCCTACGCCGAACTCGACGCGCGCGTGGAAGCCTTCGCCGCCACTCTGGCCAACACCGGTGCGGCCACCGGTGACCGGGTGGCGCTGGTCCTGCCACGCTCGCTGGACCGGGTCATCGCACTCCTCGGAGTGATCCGGGCCGGTGCGGCATGCGTACCGATCGACCCGGCATACCCGGCCGAGCGGATACAGCAGATCCTCGAAGACTCCAACGCCGCCATCGTGGTGACCGGCCCCGACACCCTCCAAGCCACCGGCCGCACCACCACACCCCCAGACGACGCCGCATTCGTCATCTTCACCTCCGGAACCACCGGCCGCCCCAAAGGCGTCATCCTCTCCCACCGCGCCATGGCCAACCGACTCACCTGGGGCGCCGAACTCCTCCAACTCCACCCCGGCGACCGCGCCCTGGCCAAAAGCAGCGTCGGATTCATCGACGCAGCAACCGAACTACTCACCCCCCTCACCGCAGGCGCCACCATCGTCATCGCCAACGACGACGCAGCCGCAGACCCGCTGTCCCTGGCCGACATCGTGGGCCGCTTCGAGGTGACGCATCTGCTGACGGTGCCCAGCCTCGCCGACGTGCTGGCCCACGTCCCCAACGCCTCAGACGCTCTGCGCTCGTTGCGGCACTGGGTCTGCTCAGGCGAGACACTCACACCGGCCACCACCGAGGCCATACGCCAAGCCGCACCCGGCGCCGTACTGCGCAACTTCTACGGCTCCACCGAAGTCACCGGCGACGCCACCACCACCCACGCCGAGGGAACCACCATCGGCGCCCCCGTCCCCGGCACCCACATCCAAGTCCTGGACACCTGGCTACGCCCCGTGGCCCAGGGCGTCACCGGCGAACTCTACGTCGGCGGAACACAACTCGCCCACGGCTACACCGGACGCGGCGCCCTGACAGCCGACCGATTCATCGCCGACCCCCACAGCGACACCGGCGACCGCCTGTACCGCACCGGCGACCTCGTCCGCTGGAACACCCACGGCACCCTCGACTTCATCGGCCGCACCGACGACCAGATCAAAATCCGCGGCCACCGCATCGAACCCGAAGAAATCCGCAACACCCTCCACCAACACCCCGCCATCACCGCCACCGCCATCCTCCCCCTCGACCACCCCGCAGGCGGCACATACCTCGCCGCCTACATCACCACCACAACACCGGAAGAGACCCCGCCAGAAGAAGAACTGCGCACACACCTCGCCCGACACCTACCCGACTACATGGTCCCGGCCACCATCACCACACTCGACACCTTTCCCCTCACGCCCAACGGCAAGCTCGACCGCACAGCACTCCCCACACCACAACTCACCACCACCCACGGACGAGCACCAGAAACCGAAACCGAACGCGAGTTGGCGGACATCTTCCGCGACGTCCTGCACCTCGACCACCATCCCTCCTCCGACGACGACTTCTTCCGCCTCGGCGGGCACTCCCTGCTCGCGACACGGGCGGTCGCGCGAGTGAACGCCCGGCTGGGCTCGAGGCTGTCGCTGCGGGACCTGTTCGACGCCCGGACGATCGCGGCGCTGGCACGGGTCGTCGGCTCCGGGCCCGAAGAGGGCCCCGACCAAGTGCGGGTGGGAGAGGTCCCACGGCCCGAGGTCGTGCCGGTCTCATTCGGGCAGCAGGCGTTGTGGTTGGTGGATCAGCTCGGCGGGCCGGGCGGACGATACGTGGTCCCAGTCGTGCTGCGGCTGGCAGGGAACGTGGACGAGGCCGCGCTGAGGGCTGCGGTGCGGGACGTGGTGTCCCGGCATGAGGTGTTGCGGACCCTGTTGGTGGAGCGGGACGGGCAACTGTGCCAGGTCGTCGTCTCCGCGGAGGATGCGGCCGCTCGGCTCCCGCTGGCCGTGGAGGACTTCTCCGAGGCGCGACTCGCGGAGATCGTGCAGGCGCGGTTCGCGCTGGGATCGGACATCCCGATCCGCGCGGCGTTGCTGCGGGCCACCGACACGGAATGGGTACTGGCGCTGGCAGTGCACCACTCCGCCGTGGACGAGTGGTCCTTCCCAGCACTGCTCGGTGACCTCTCACAGGCCTACCGAGCACGGACCGAGGGCAACCGACCGGACTGGACCCCACTGCCGGTGCAGTACGCGGACTACGCCCTATGGCAACGAGCGGTCCTCGACGGCGCGGAACTCGACCGGCTGCTCGACTTCTGGCGCCACGCCTTGGCGGACGCCCCGCCAGAATCAGGAATCAGCCCCGATCGGTCGCCCCCGGCCGTGCCGTCCCACATCGGCGCCGACATCGAATTCGGTGTGGATACCGCCACGGTCAAGGCCCTGCGAACGCTGGCCGAGGCACAGGGCGTGACGATGTTCATGCTCGTTCAAGCCGCAGTCGCCCTGAGCATGTCGGCTCTCGGCGGCGGAGACGACATCGTGGTCGGCTCGCCTGTCGGCGGCCGGACCGAAGACGGTCTCGAAGACCTGGTCGGCTACTTCCTGAACACTCTGCCGTTCCGGCACCGGATCGAGTCGGGTGACCGTCTGATCGACGTCCTCGCTCGAGCCCGTGACGTGGTCCTTGACGGGTTGGCGCACCAAGAGGCACCGTTCGAGCAGATCGCGGCAGCGGCCGGCGGCGAACGGGCTATGAACCGCAACCCGGTGTTCCAGGTCCTACTCACCTACCGGCACCTGGCCGACCATGCCGTGCTGGAGCCGGAGTTCCCAGGCCTCCAGGCCCGGATGGAGCGGGCGGCCCTCGGCGCCGTGAAGACAGACCTGGACATCTACCTGACCGAGACCCCCGAAGCGGTCACCGGCTTCCTCACCTACGCCGTCGACCTGTTCGACCCGGCCACAGCCGACCGGTTCCTGACCGTGCTCCAGAAAATCCTGGACAAGCTCGCGACCGACCCACAGGCCCGTGTCGCCGACCTCGACCTGCTACCAGCGCCGTCCCCCGCCGAGATGCCGGCCGCCTCCACAGAGGTGTCGTTGGACCGGTTGCTGCGACGACAGGTCGAGGCGACTCCCGATGCCGCAGCCGTCGTTGCGGACGAACTCTCGCTGTCGTACGCCGAACTCGACGCGCGGGTGGAAGCCTTCGCCGACACTCTGGCCGACGCCGGTGCGGCCACCGGTGACCGGGTGGCGCTGGTCCTGCCACGCTCGCTGGACCGGGTCATCGCACTCCTCGGAGTGATCCGGGCCGGTGCGGCATGCGTACCGATCGACCCGGCATACCCGGCCGAGCGGATACAGCAGATCCTCGAAGACTCCAACGCTGCCATCGTGGTGACCGGCCCCGACACCCTCCAAGCCACCGGCCGCACCACCACACCCCCAGACGACGCCGCATTCGTCATCTTCACCTCCGGAACCACCGGCCGCCCCAAAGGCGTCATCCTCTCCCACCAGGGCATGGCCAACCGGCTCACCTGGGGCGCCGAACTCCTCCAACTCGGCCCAGATGACCGCGCCCTGGCCAAAAGCAGCGTCGGATTCATCGACGCAGCAACCGAACTACTCACCCCACTGGCCGCCGGCGCCACCGTCGTCATCGCCAACGACCAGACCGCCCAAGACCCGCTGGCCCTGGCCGACATCGTGCAACGCCACCAGGTCACGCACCTGCTCACCGTCCCCAGCCTCGCCGACGTCCTGGCCCGCGTCCCCAACGCCTCAGACGCTCTGCGCTCGTTGCGGCACTGGGTCTGCTCAGGCGAGATCCTCGCACCGGCCACCATCGAGGCGATGCGGCAGGCCGCGCCTGGCGCCGTGCTGCGCAACTTCTACGGCTCCACCGAAGTCACCGGCGACGCCACCACCACCCATGCCGACGCCACCACCATCGGCAGCCCCGTCCCCGGCACCCACATCCGAGTCCTGGACGCCTGGCTGCGGCCCGTGGCCCAGGGCGTCACCGGCGAACTCTACGTCGGCGGAACACAGCTGGCCGAGGGCTACACCGGACGCGGCGCGCTGACAGCCGACCGGTTCATCGCCGATGACGACGGCCGACGCCTGTACCGCACCGGCGACCTCGTCCGCTGGAACACCCACGGCACCCTCGACTTCATCGGCCGCACCGACGACCAGATCAAAATCCGCGGCTACCGCATCGAACCCGAAGAAATCCGCAACACCCTCCACCAACACCCCGCCATCACCGCCGCCGCCATCCTCGCCCTCGACCACCCCGCAGGCGGCACATACCTCGCCGCCTACATCACCACCACAACACCAGCACCCACAGAACAAGAACTGCGCACACACCTCGCCCGACACCTCCCCGACTACATGGTCCCGGCCACCATCACCACACTCGACACCCTCCCCACCACCCCCAACGGCAAGCTCGACCGCACAGCACTCCCCACACCACAACTCACCACCACCCACGGACGAGCACCAGAAACCGAAACCGAACACGCACTGGCCGACATCTTCCGCGACGTCCTGCACCTCGACCACCACCCCTCCGCCGACGACGACTTCTTCCGCCTGGGCGGGGACAGCATCCTCGCCGCGCGTCTCGTGTCCGCCGCGCTCGCCCGCGAGCTGCCGCTGACACTCCAGAACGTCTTCGAGCGCCGGACCGTGGGCGGGCTGGCCGGCGCGCTGCCCGCTCCCCCGGACGGCCGGGTCGACGAGGGCGCTCAGGAGCCGGTCCCGGTTCCGGTGTCCGCCGCCCTCGATCGTCTCCGCGAGTCGGGCGCCGACCCGAACGCCTGGGTGTACACCGAGACCTTCGAGGTCGCCGACGATGCGGCGCTGCGCGACACATACGCCGCCGTCATCGCGGAGACGGACGCGCTGCGCATGTCCGTGGAGTGCGTGAGCCGGCGTCTCTGGCTCAGCCACGTCCTGCCGACCGCGCCCGAGGCGGCGGTCGCCGAGCTCGCGCCGGTCGACGACGCCGACCCGGCGGCGCTGCGCGCGGCGGCGACGGACCTGGTGGACATCACGATCGGGAGGCCGTCCGCCATGGCCTTCGTCCGGACGCCGACGCGCACGGTCGTCTCCCTTGCCGTCCACGCGGGCGCGGCGGACCGCGCCTCGGTCCATCGCCTCGCCGACGTGCTGCGGTCCGGCGTCCCTGCCGAGTGGACGGGCGGCGGGCTGGCACCGGCCCTCGAGGCCGTCGAGGAGACCGGCGCCGCGACCGGCACGTCGAGCCTGGACGGGTGGAAGGACCTGCTGAATCGCCGCGCGGAGGTCGACGGGGACGTCTTCGCCCCGGGCCGGGCGGAGACGTTCGGGTGGACGGGGACGTACGGGGAGAGCACCGTCCGATACGCCCTACGCCGCGCGCTGTGGGCGACGGGCACAGGCGCAAGCCCGGGCACGGGCACGGGCACGACCGGTGGTCTCGTCGATGAGGAGGTCGCCTTGGTCGCCGGGACCGGCCCGGTGCCGCCGGGTCCGTTCACGGCGACCGTCCCCGTGCCCGTCGACGACGAGGACCGGACGGTGACCGTGGAGTTCCCGCTGCTGCGCCACCACAACAAGGCCGGGCGCCGCGCCCTGCGGCGCGTGCTGGCGCCGGACGTGCTCATCACCAGGGTTCACGGACCGGCGGCGGACCGGCCGGAGGGCGTCGAGACGCTGTACCGGGCGGTGATCCGCTATCACCTCGGCCCGGACGCCACCACGATCACCATGCTCGGTTTCGACGCCTCGGTCGCCCTGGCCGTGCGCGACGCCCTGTTCGCCGACTCCGTCACGACTTCGATCTGATCCCCACCCGACCGCATTGATCCTGGAGGATTCATGTCTGGCCGTTTTGTCCCGTTGACCCGGGCCCAGCACGGCGTGTGGGCGGCGCAGCGCCTGGTCCCCGAGGCGACGGCGTTCCGGATCGGCCAACTGGTGTGGCTGGACGGCGAGATCGATGCCGCGGTCTTCGCGGACGCGGCCGGGCAGGCGTTCGCGGAGTCCGAGGCGCTTCGCACCAGGTTCACCGAAGTGGACGGTACGGCGTACCAGAGCATCGACGAGGACGCCTCGTTGCCGACGACGGTCGTCGACGAGCCGGCCGGCGACGACGCGATCCGGCGCCGTGTCCGGGCCGCCTACCGTGCGGTCATCGACGTCACCGAGCCGTCCCGCTCCGAGTCCGCCCTGTTCCGGCGGGACGGCGGCGGGTGGGCCTGGGCGTTCACGACGCACCACCTCGTGCTGGACGCGTACGGCCTGTCGCTGTTCACCCGCCGGGTCGCCGAGATCTACACGGCCCGGCTGGACGGCGCCGCGCCCGGTGCGCGCTGGTTCGGCAGCTGGCCGGACCTCGTCGGCTCCGGCGCCGCCCCGGACGCCGACCACCGCCTTCCCGGCGAGTGGACGTCGCTGTTCGAGGACGCGGAGCCGCTCGGCCACGCGGCGGACGTCCCCGTCGACGAGTTGTTCGTGCTGTCGGAGCAGCAGGTCGACGTCCCGCTGCCGGCCGGCGTCTGGGACCGGATGCAGGATCGCGCCCGGCGGGCGCGGGTGAGCTGGGCGGCCTACCTGACCGGCCTGTGGGGCGTCTACACCGCCCTCGGGGAGAACCGCCCCGAACTGATCGTGCGCGTCCCCTTCATGATGCGCGAGGGCGCCGCCGCCCTCCGTACGCCCGGCATGCTGGTGAATTCGCTGCCGGTCGTGGCGCGGCTGTCCGGGGCGTCGTCGCTGGACGAGCTCGTGGCCGGCGTGGCGCGGCAGCTGCGCACGACGAGCCGCGACCGGAACCTCACCGAGGAGGAGGTGGCCCGCGAGTGGCCGGGCGGCGCGCTGGACTACCTGTGCCTCCCGCTCATCAACATCAAGGCGTTCGACTACACGGCCCGGTTCGGCGAGGTGAGCGGCCGCCAGGAGACCGTCAACGCGGGCCCGGTGGGACGTCTCGAACTGGTCGTCTACTCGGACCCGGTGCACGGTTCCCGGCTCGACCTCGCCGGCCACGAGTCGCTGATCGGGGCGGCGGAGCTGGCGGAGCACGCGGAGCGCTTCGCGAGTTTCGTGTCGGCCGCCCTCGACCGTGACGCCGGCATCGAGATCGCCGCCCTGCCGGCCGTGATGACCCCCGCCGAGCAGGCCGTGCTGGACGAGTGCGGCGCCGGCGTGGCGCTCGAGGTCCCCGACTCGACCCTGGACGGGTTGATCCGGGAGCAGGTCGCCGCGACCCCGGACGAGGTCGCGGTGATCGACGACGACGGCGTCCAGGTGACCTACGCCCAGTTCGACGCCCGGGTGAACGCGACCGCCCGGACGCTGATCGACCGGGGCGTGGCCATCGGCGACCGGGTGGCGGTGATCCTGCCCCGATCGGTCGACCTGATCGTCACCCTGGCCGCAGTGATGCGGGCGGGCGCCGCATTCGTACCGATCGACCCCTCCTACCCGACCGGCCGCATCCAGACCATCCTGCAAGACGCCGCCCCCACCCTGGTGATCGACGAACCCCTCCCAGGCACCACCGGAAACCCCGTACTGACACGCCCGCTGTCACCCCACGACACCGCATACGTCATCTTCACCTCCGGAACCACCGGCCGCCCCAAGGGCGTGGCCGTACCGCATCGGGCGATCGTCAATCTGATCGCGTGGCGGTGGGAGATCTTTCCGATCGCGGTGGCCGATCGGGTGCTGCAGAAGACGTCCGTCGGGTTCGACGTCGCCGTCCCCGAGTTCTTCTGGCCGCTCACCGTCGGAGCCACGGTCCGCCTCGTCCGGCCGGGCGGGGAACGCGACCCGGAGTACCTGACCCGGATCCTGCGCGACGAGCCGATCGCGTTCGTCGATCTGGTGCCCACGGCGCTGCAGGCGATGCTGGACACCGGATTCGATCCCGCCGCGACGCCCGTGCGGCACCTGTCGGTCGGCGGGGAGGCGCTGCCCGCCGCGCTGGGCAGGCGGCTGCAGGACGTTCCCGGCGTGAACGTGTGGAACAACTACGGGCCCACCGAAACGGCGGTGGACGCCACGGGGACCAGCCTCGCCGACGTGGATCTCACCCGCGTTCCCGTGGTCCCGATCGGCCGCCCGATCGCGAACGTGCGGGCCGTGGTGCTGGACGCCTGGCTGCGGCCGACCGCGCCCGGCGTGGCGGGCGAGTTGTACCTGGGCGGCGTGCAGCTGGCCGACGGCTACGTGGGCCGTCCCGGCCTGACCGCGGAACGGTTCATCGCCGACGACGACGGCCGGCGCCTGTACCGCACCGGGGACCTGGTCGCCTGGAACGACCGCGGCGGGCTGGAGTTCCTCGGCCGCGTCGACGACCAGGTCAAGATCCGCGGATACCGGATCGAACTCGACGAGATCCGCAACGTCCTGGAAGACCACGAAGGCGTCTCGGCCGCCGCGGTCATCGCGCTCGACCACCCCGCCGGCGGCAAGTACCTCGCCGCCTACGTGATCACATCGGCACCGGTGGAAGAGCTGCGCGCCCGCGCCGAGGCGCGACTACCGGACTACATGGTGCCCACCACGTTCACCCGGCTCGACTCGCTGCCGGTGACCGCGAACGGCAAGCTGGACCAGCGAGCGCTGCCGGTCCCCGACCTGGGCGGCGGGCCGGGACGGGCGCCGCGGACCCGCACCGAGCAGATCCTGGCCGAGGTGTTCCGGGACGTCCTCCAGGTGCCGTCGGTGACGGTCGACGACGACTTCTTCCGCCTCGGCGGCGACAGCATCCTGTCGATCCAGGTGGTGTCGCGGGCGCGCCGGGCCGGGGTGACGGTGACCGCGGCGGAGATGTTCACCGCCCGGACGGTCGGCGCGCTGGCGCGGGTGGCCGAGCAGCACGACGCCGCGGCCCCCGGCGAGTCCGGCGGACCGGCCGAGCGGTCCGAGTCCGGGCTGTGGCCGATCGCCGCCGCCGAGGCCGACCTCCCCGGGTTCGGCGCGTTCACGCAGTCGTTCACCTTCGTCACCCCGCCCGGCCTGACCGAGCCGGACCTGCACCGGACCCTCGGGCGCGTGATCGAGCACCATCCCGCGCTGCGCGGGCGGCTCGTGCGGGGCGACGGGAACGAATGGCGTTTCGAGACCCGGCCGTTCGACGCCGAAGCGGTCGGCCGCCAGACCTCCGTCGACCGTCAGACCCCCGCGGACCGGTCCTCGTCCGCGTGGCCGCAGCAGATCCGCACCGTCACGGCGGAACTCTCCGAGTCGCTGGACCTGACGGCCGGGGTCCTCTGGCGCGCACGCTGGTTCCCGGGCGACGCCGGATCCGGCGGCAGGCTGCTGTGGGTGATCCACCACCTGGTGGTGGACGGCGTGTCCTGGCGCATCCTCGGCGACGACCTGCGGCACGCGTGGGAGCTGGAGACGGGCCGGACCGGCGAACCCCTGCCGCCGGCCGGGACGAGCGTGCCCGCGTGGACGCACGCCCTCACCGGGCGGTCGACCGACACCGACGTGACCGGCCGGCTCGACTACTGGACCGGTGTGCTCGCCGGCGACGATCCGCTGATCGGCTCGCGCCCGCTCGACCCGGCACGCGACACCGAGGGGACCGCCGGAACGGTCGGGGTGTCGGTGCCGGCGAACGTCACCCGGGCCGTCCTGACCGATGTGCCGGACCTGCTGTCGGCCGAGGTCGACGACGTCCTCCTCGGGGCGCTCACGATCGCGATCGGCGCCTGGCGCGCCCGGCGCGGAGCGGACCACCGGCGCGCCCTCGTGGGGCTGGAGGGGCACGGCCGCCAGGAATCGCTCGTCCCGGGCACGGACCTCTCCCGCACGGTCGGGTGGTTCACCAGCTGGTTCCCCGTCGCGCTGTCCAGCGACGGCATCGATCCCGCGCGGGCCCTGGCCGACCCGCGGCTCGCCGCGGACGCGGTGCTGCGCGTCAAGGAGCAGCTCCGCCGGGTTCCCGACCGCGGCACCGGTTACGGCCTGCTCCGCCACCTCAACCCCGCCACCGCGCCGGCCCTCGCCTCGGGAGGCGTCCCGCAGTTCGGCTTCAACTATCTCGGGCAGTTCCGCGGCGACGAAACGGAGCAGGCGGCCGCCTGGGGCCAGGCGCCGGAGACCGGCGGCCTCGACGTGCACTCCCCCGCCGAGCTGCCGCTGCCGGCGGTGGTCGACATCAACACCGCCGCCGTCCCCGGCGAGGGCGGCCTCGTCCTGGACGGCACGTTCTCCTATGCCGCCAGCGTCATCGGCGAGCGGGACGTCCGCGAACTCGTCGAGCTCTGGACGGCCGCGCTGGCCGCGCTGGGCCGCTACGCGGACGTGGCCGCACACCGGCGCCGCTCGCCGTCGGACCTGACCGCCCCCGGTGTGACCCAAGCGGACGTCGACGCGTGGGAGGCGCGCCACGGGGAGCTGACCGACGTGCAGCCGCTCACGGCCCTGCAGCGGGGCATCGCGTTCGAAACGCTCCTCGGCGCGGACGACGGGGCGGTGGACGTCTACACCACCCAGACCGTCCTGCACTTCGACGGCGCGGTCGACCCCGACCGGATGCGGGTCGCCCTGGACCGGGTGCTCGAACGGTTCCCGCACCTGAAGGCGGCGATCGCCGCCACCGGCACCGGGGAACTCGTCGCCGTCGTCCCCGCTTCGGCGGGGACGCCGTTCACGGCCGCCGACGCCGGAGTCCCGCTCGACGAGGTGCTCGACCGTGACCGGGCGGAGCCGTTCGACCTCCGGTCGGCGCCGCTCACCCGCGCGGTGCTGCTGACCACCGCGCCCGGACGGCGCACCCTGGTCTGGACGATGCACCACATCCTGGCCGACGGGTGGTCGAGCCCGATGCTGATCGAGGCGCTGCTGGAGGCGTACCGGGATCCCTCGGCGCGGCCCGAGCCGGACCGCGTCTACCCGGAGTTCCTGTCGTGGCTGAACGCCCGGGACGAGCGCGCCTCGGTGACCCGGTGGAGCCGAGCACTCGCGACGGTGGACGAGCCGACGCTCGTCGTCCCCGGCACCTCGCTCACCTCCTCGGTGTTCCCGGACCAGTTCGAGGTGAGGGTCGATCCGGAGACGCACGCGGCGTTGCAGCGGGCCGCGCGGTCCGCTGGCGCCACGTTCAGCAGCCTCATGCAGGCGGCCTGGGGAGTCGTCCTCAACAGCGTCACCGGTCAGCCGACGGTCGTGTTCGGCACCGCGGTCTCCGGCCGCCCCGCGGAGATCGACGGCATCGAGGACTCGGTGGGGTTGTTCATCAACACCGTCCCGGTCCCCGTCTCCGTGGCAGCCAACCCCACCCTCGGGAGCTGATCGCGAAGGTTCAGGAGCAGAACACCGCCCTTCTGGACCACCACCACGTGCCGCTCGCCGAAGTCCAGCACGCCACCGGGTTCAACCCGCTGTTCGACACACTCGTCGTCCACGAGAACTACCCCGTCGACGAGGAGCAACTGGCCGAGGCGCAGCAGGGCACCGGGATCACGCTGCGCCGCGTCGAAGCGCGCGATTCCACCACGCACCCGCTCGCGATCAGGATCACGCCGGGGCCCGACTCGGCCCTTCTCGAGTTCTCCTACCGGCCGGACGTGTTGGACCGCGCCACGGTCGGCCGGTTCGCCGCGATGCTCGAGGGGGTGCTGGCGGCGATGGCGACCACCCCGGATGTACGGGTGGCGGACCTGGCGTTGCTGCCGCCCGGCGACGCGGTCGAGACGGCGGGCACGCCACTGGAGGTGCGAGCGCTCACCCTGGACGGGTTGATCCGGGAGCAGGTCGCCGCGACCCCCGACGGCGTCGCGATGATCGACGACGACGGCGTCCAGGTGACCTACGCCCAGTTCGACGCCCGGGTGAACGCGACCGCCCGGACGCTGATCGACCGGGGCGTGGCCATCGGCGACCGGGTGGCGGTGATCCTGCCCCGATCGGTCGACCTGATCGTCACCCTGGCCGCAGTGATACGGGCGGGCGCCGCATTCGTACCGATCGACCCCTCCTACCCGACCGGCCGCATCCAGACCATCCTGCAAGACGCCGCCCCCACCCTGGTGATCGACGAACCCCTCCCAGGCACCACCGGAAACCCCGCACCGCCACGCCCGCTGTCACCCCACGACACCGCATACGTCATCTTCACCTCCGGAACCACCGGCCGCCCCAAAGGCGTCGTCCTCTCCCACCGCGCCATGGTCAACCGGCTCACCTGGGGCGCCGAACTCCTCCAACTCGGCCCAGATGACCGCGCCCTGGCCAAAAGCAGCGTCGGATTCATCGACGCAGCAACCGAACTACTCACCCCCCTCACCGCCGGCGCCACCGTCGTCATCGCCAACGACGACGCAGCCACAGACCCGCTGGCCCTGGCCGACATCGTGGGCCGCTTCAAGGTGACGCATCTGCTGACGGTGCCCAGCCTCGCCGACGTGCTGGCCCGCGTCCCCAACGCCTCAGACGCTCTGCGCTCGTTGCGGCACTGGGTCTGCTCAGGCGAGACACTCACACCGGCCACCACCGAGGCCATCCGCCAAGCCGCACCCGGCGCCGTACTACGCAACTTCTACGGCTCCACCGAAGTCACCGGCGACGCCACCACCACTTACGCCGACGCAACAGCCATCGGGGCCCCGGCCCCCGGTGTCCAAGTGCGAGTCCTGGACGCCTGGCTACGCCCCGTGCCCCCGGGAGTCACCGGCGAACTCTACGTCGGCGGAACACAACTCGCCGAGGGCTACACCGGACGCGGCGCGCTGACAGCCGACCGGTTCATCGCCGACGACGACGGCCGACGCCTGTACCGCACCGGCGACCTCGTCCGCTGGAACACCCACGGCACCCTCGACTTCATCGGCCGCGCCGACGACCAGATCAAAATCCGCGGCTACCGCATCGAACCCGAAGAAATCCGCAACACCCTCCACCAACACCCCGCCATCACCGCCGCCGCCATCCTCGCCCTCGACCACCCCGCAGGCGGCACATACCTCGCCGCCTACATCACCACCACAACACCAGCACCCACAGAACAAGAACTACGCGCACACGTCGCAGCCCGACTGCCGGACTACATGGTCCCCACCACCATCACCCGGCTCGACACCCTCCCAAAGACCGCCAACGGCAAACTCGACCGGCGGGCTCTGCCGATCCCGAACCTCGGGAACACAACCGGCAGGGCACCGCGGAACCGGACCGAGCAGATCCTGACCGAGGTGTTCGGCGAAATCCTCCAAGTGCCCTCGATAACGATCGACGACGACTTCTTCCGCCTCGGCGGGCACTCACTGCTGGCCACCCGCGCCATCACCCGCGCCAACGCACGCCTCGACACCTCCTTCACCCTCCGCAACCTCTTCGACCACCCCACCATCGCCGCACTCGCCGCACTGCCCGAAGCATCACCGACCGCGACCTCCGCCACCCCGCGCTTCACCGAGATCACCCGGCCCGAAGTGCTCCCGGCCTCCTACGGGCAGCAGTCGCTGTGGTTGATCGAGCAACTCGGCGGGCCCGGTTCCCGATACGTGGTACCGCTCGTTCTGCGGCTGACCGGCACGCTGGACGAGACCGCCCTGGGTGCCGCGCTGCGAGACGTGGTGGCCCGCCATGAGGCACTGCGGACGCTGATCATCGAGCAGGACGGACGGCTGCGGCAGGTCATCGTTCCCGCGGAGGACGCGACCTCCCGCCTCCCGCTGATCGTGGATGACTTCACCGACGCGCGGGTCGCCGAGATCCTCCAGGATCGGTTCGATCTCGGGGCGGACCTCCCCGTCCGTGCGGCGCTGCTCCGCGTCACCGGCTCGGAGTGGGTGTTCGTGCTGGCGATGCATCATCACGCGGTGGACGAGTGGTCCTTCCCGCTGCTGCTGAGTGACCTGTCGACCGCCTATCGGGCCAGGCTCGAAGGCGCGCGGCCCGCGTGGGAGCCGCTGCCGGTGCAGTACGCCGATTACGCGGTCTGGCAGCGCGAGGTGCTCGGCGACGCCGCCGATCCGGAGTCCGAACTGGCCCGGCATCTCGACCATTGGCGCGAGGTGCTGGAGGACGCCCCGCCAGAATCGACGATCGCGCTGGACCGGCCCCGCCCGACCGAACCGACCCACCGGGGCGTCGACGCCACCTTGGCGATCGCCGCCGACACCGTGGCAGGACTGCGGACGGTCGCGGACGACCTGAACGTCACCATGTTCGTGATCGTCCACGCGGCGACGGCCCTGACCGTCTCGACGCTCGGCGGCGGCCACGACCTCGTCATCGGGTCACCGGTCGCCGGTCGCACCGAACACGAGCTGGAAAACGTCGTCGGCTACTTCGCCAACACCATGCCGGTCCGGCACCGGCTCATGCCCGCCGACACCATCGCTGATCTTCTTGTGCGCACCCGGCAGACCGTCCTCGACGGATTCGCCCACCAGGCCGCGCCTTTCGAGGAGGTGACGCGGGTGGCGGGAGTCGAACGCTCCCCGAGCCGCAACCCTCTCTTCCAGGTCATGCTCACCCACCACATCGGCGCGCAGACCGGCGACGTCGCACTCGAAGGTCTCGTCGCCGAGAACATCCCGGCCACCCTCGCCGCGGCCAAGACCGACCTTGAACTCGACCTCGTCGAAACCTCGACCAGTCTCGACGGTCACCTCACCTACGCCACCGACATCCTCGACCCCGCCACCGTCGACCGGTTCATCGAGACGTTCCAGCAAGTCCTGGCTGCGATCGCCGCAGACCCGACCATGCGGGTGGCGGAACTGGCGCCGCCCGCCGACACCATCTCCGCAGCCGCCGGCAATGCGCTCGAGGTCGCCGACTCGACCCTGGACGGGTTGATCCGGCGGCAGGTCGTCGCGACCCCGGACGGCGTCGCGATGATCGGCGACGACGGCGTCCGGGTGACCTACGCCGAGTTCGACGCCCGGGTGAACGCGACCGCGCGGACGCTGATCGACCGGGGCGTGGCCATCGGCGACCGGGTGGCGGTGATCCTGCCCCGATCGGTCGACCTGATCGTCACCCTGGCCGCGGTGATGCGGGCGGGTGCGGCATGCGTACCGATCGACCCGGCATACCCGGCCGAGCGGATACAGCAGATCCTCGAAGACTCCAACGCCGCCATCGTGGTGACCGGCCCCGACACCCTCCAAGCCACCGGCCGCACCACCACACCCCCAGACGACGCCGCATTCGTCATCTTCACCTCCGGAACCACCGGCCGCCCCAAAGGCGTCATCCTCTCCCACCGCGCCATGGCCAACCGACTCACCTGGGGCGCCGAACTCCTCCAACTCCACCCCGGCGACCGCGCCCTGGCCAAAAGCAGCGTCGGATTCATCGACGCGGCAACCGAACTACTCACCCCCCTCACCGCAGGCGCCACCATCGTCATCGCCAACGACGACGCAGCCGCAGATCCGATGGCGCTGGCCGACATCGTGCAACGCCACCAGGTCACGCACCTGCTCACCGTCCCCAGCCTCGCCGACGTACTGGCCCGCGTCCCCAACGCCTCAGACGCTCTGCGCTCGTTGCGGCACTGGGTCTGCTCAGGCGAGACACTCACACCGGCCACCACCGAGGCCATCCGCCAAGCCGCACCCGGCGCCGTACTACGCAACTTCTACGGCTCCACCGAAGTCACCGGCGACGCCACCACCACTTACGCCGACGCAACAGCCATCGGGACCCCGGCCCCCGGTGTCCAAGTGCGAGTCCTGGACGCCTGGCTACGCCCCGTGCCCCCGGGAGTCACCGGCGAACTCTACGTCGGCGGAACACAACTCGCCGAGGGCTACACCGGACGCGGCGCCCTGACAGCCGACCGATTCATCGCCGACCCCCACAGCGACACCGGCGACCGCCTGTACCGCACCGGCGACCTCGTCCGCTGGAACACCCACGGCACCCTCGACTTCATCGGCCGCGCCGACGACCAGATCAAAATCCGCGGCTACCGCATCGAACCCGAAGAAATCCGCAACACCCTCCAACAACACCCCGCCATCACCGCCACCGCCATCCTCGCCCTCGACCACCCCGCAGGCGGCACATACCTCGCCGCCTACATCACCACATCAACACCGGAAGAGACCCCGCCAGAAGACGAACTACGCGCCCACGTCGCAGCCCGGCTGCCGGACTACATGGTCCCCACCACCTTCACCCGGCTCGACACCCTCCCGCTGACCCCCAACGGCAAACTCGACCGGCGAGCCCTACCGGCCCCCGACCTGGGCGGCGGAGCGGGACGGGCGCCGCGGCACCGGACCGAGCAGATCCTGACCGAGGTGTTCGGCGAGATCCTCCAAGTGCCCTCGATAACGATCGACGACGACTTCTTCCGCCTCGGCGGGCACTCACTGCTGGCCACTCGCGCCATCACTCGCGCCAACGCACGCCTCGACACCTCCTTCACCCTCCGCAACCTCTTCGACCACCCCACCATCGCCGCACTCGCCGCACTGCCCGAAGCATCACCGACCGCGACCTCCGCCACCCCGCGCTTCACCGAGATCACCCGGCCCGAAGTGCTCCCGGCCTCCTACGGGCAGCAAGCGCTCTGGGTCACCGAGCAGGTCTCCGGGGAGAGCGTCTACCGAATCGGTGACTCGTTCCAGTTCCGCGGCCGGGCCGATGCCGACGCCCTGGAGCGGGCGATCGGCCGCCTGATCGAACGCCACGAGGTGCTGCGCACGACGTTCGCGTTCGACGGCTCCGGTGCGCTGACCCAGGTCGTGCACCCGGCGCCCGTCCACGGCCTGCTGAACGTGGAGCAGGTCGGACCGGCGGCGGTACGGGACAGGATGAAGGCGCTGCTCGACGAGCCCGTCGACATCACCTCCGCGTACGGGATGCGGTTCACGCTGCTGCGGACGGATCCGGACGACATCCTCGCGGTGCACGGGCACCACATCGTCACCGACGAGCAGTCCAGCGCGCCGATGATGCGGGACCTCGACGCGTTCTACACCGAGGAAGTCGGCGGCGCCCGGACCGAGCTCGCTCCGCTCGGCGGGCAGTACGCGGACTTCGCGGTGTGGCAGCGGCAGGTTCTCGGCGAGCGCGACGACCCCGATTCGCTGTTCTCCGCCGAGCTGGACCACTGGCGGGAGACGCTCGACGGCCTGCCGGCCGAGACACCGCTGCCCCTCGACCACGCGCGCGCCGACGGCGCGGCCAGGACGGTCCGCACGGTGTCGGCCGAACTCGCCGCGGAGGAGGTCGGCGATCTGCTCGACCTCCTGGTGGAGCGTGCGGCCACACCGCTGCACGCGCTCGTCGGGGCGCTCGCGCTCGCCCTCTGGGCCGAGGGGGCGGGAACGGCGATCCCGGTGGGCACTCCGGTGAGCCTTCGGGACGATCCGGGGCTCGACGACCTGATCGGGTACCTGGTGAACACGGCGGTGATCCGTGCCGACATCGCGGAGGACGGCGGTTTCGAGCAGACCCTGCGCTCCGTCCGCGATCGTGCGCTCGAGGCCGGCGAGCACAAGCTGGTGCCGTTCGAGAGCGTCGTGGAGGCGGTCAACCCGCCGCGCCTGCCGGGGGTGAGCCCGCTCTTCCAGGTGATGGCGGCCTTCTTCGACCGCACCGGCGAGTCGGACGCCGTCGCGGACCGGCGGCTGATGCCCTACGTGCCGGACGGGGCTTCACGCACCGACCGCGACGACGGCGACGGCGACGCCCCGCCCGCGCTGTTCGACCTGGTCTTCGTCTTCGCCCGGGAGACCGGCGGCGGGTACCGGCTGCGACTGGACGCCGCCCGCGAGTTGATGTCCGCCGGCACCACGCGGCGTCTGCTGGAGACCGCGCGCCTCTTCCTGGTGCTCGGCGCCCGCCATCCCGCCCTCCCGGTGGTCCAGCTCGCGGAGCTGGTGCGGCTGGCCAGGGACGGTGCGGGCGCAGGTGCGGACGCCGGTGCGGGCGCCGTGCCCGCCGGGAACCGCGCCCCCGCCTACCGCTACGCGATCCCGGGTTTCGACATGGCCGACGCGCCGCTGTGGCGCGCCGCCGCCGACCACCTGACCCTCGCGTCGCCCGGCACCGGGCCGCTGGCCGTCGCCATCGACGACGAGGGGCGCGGCCGGCTCACCACCACGAGCCGCAATCCCGAGGCGCTGGACGCGCTGGCCCCGCCGGCCGCCCGCCTGGTCGAGTCCTACCGGACCGGGACCGTGCTCACGGTCGTACCGGCGGAGCGGGCCGGTGCGGCCGCGCTGGACGGCGACGCCCTGCGCGAGGCGATCGAGGATCCGTTCTGGGACGACCACATCGACGCCCTCGCCGACGCCGAACCCTGGGAGCCGTCCCGCGAGGGGGCTCCCCGGACGGCCGGGACCGCCGCGGCCACGGCGCCGGTGCGGTCCGGGGCGCCCGCCGCCGTCCGCGCCCGCCTCGCGGCCGCGGTGGTGCGGGCGCTCGGCGTCACCGGCGACCTCGTGATCGAGTTCGCGGAGCCGGGACCGGCCGGTGCGCTGCGGCGCCTCCCGGCCGTCGTCACGGGCGACCTCTGCGAGCGCGTCGCGGACGGCGACGAGGCGGCACCGGATCTGGAGGCGGCGCTGTCGTGGGAGCCGCGGCGCGCCGACGAGTACGCGGCCCTGCTGCGCGACGCCGCGCTGGGCCGCATCCTCGACGACGTCCCCGAGCCCGATGTGCGGATCGGCCAGTTCCGCACGGACGCCGAAGGCGCCGAAGGCGCCGATGAGGGCGCGCCGGTGTCCGTCACGGTGCTCGTCGGGACGGGCGGACGGGTGACGGTGCACGCCGAGGTGGCGTCCGGGATCGGGATCGACGCGGGGCGGCTCGCCGAGGCGGTCCTCGGCGACCTCGCGACGCGCGGGGTGGTCGCCGGCGACGCCGGGACCGGGCCGCCCGCACTGCGCCGAGCGGACCGGCTGCCGCTGACGGCGGCCGAGGCCGAGCAGGTGCGGGCGCGCTACGGCGCCGACGCCGAGCTGATGCCGCTGTCGCCGTTGCAGAGCGGGCTGCTGTACCACATGGTCCGTTCCCGCGAGACCGACGACCACAACACCTACGTCTCGCAGGTCACGCGGGATCTGTCGGGCGCCGTCGATCCGGCCCGGATGGGCGAGGCGGTGGCGGCGGTGCTGCGGCGCCACCCCAACCTGCGCGCCGGTTTCGTCGCGCTGGGAGCGGGCGAGGTGCAGGTCGTGCCGGCCGGCACGCCGCTGCCCTACCGGGTCGTCACGCGGGACGAGTGGCAGGCGGAGGCGGCCGACGCGGCGGCCTTCCTGGCCGCGGAGCGGGAGGCGCCGTTCGACCACGAGCGGCCGCCGCTGCTGCGGTTCGTGCTGCTGGAGGTCGCGCCGTCGGCGTGGACGCTCGCGATGACCTTCGAGCACATCCTGATGGACGGCTGGTCGCTGAACCTCGTCATGGCCGAGGTGCTCGCGGCCTACCACGACCCGGATCAGGCCGATCGCGTCCCGGCCGTGCCGTTCCGGAACTACCTGGACTGGCTGGCCGATCGCGACACCGAGGCGACCCACACGGCCTGGCGCGACTACCTGGCCGACCTGGCCGGCCCGTCGATCGTCTGGCCGGTCGGCGGGGACCTCGGCGACAGCCGGGTCGAGACCGGCGACCTGCACCGCGATCTCGACCCGGCCGACGCGGCGCGCGTCTTCGCGGCCGCCCGGACGGCAGGCGGCACGGTCGGCACCCTGCTGCAGGCGGCCTGGGCCGTCACGCTGGGCCGGCTCACCGGCAGCGGCGACGTGGTGTTCGGCAACACCGTGTCCGGGCGCCCGCCCGAGCTGGCCGGCGCCGAGCGGATCGTCGGCCTGCTGTTCAACACGCTGCCGCTGCGGGTCAGGCTCGACCCGTTCGAGACGGTCCGCGGCCTGCTGGCCCGGATGCAGACCGACCAGGCGGCCGTGATCGACCACGCCTACGCCTCGCTCAGCCGGATCCAGGACGACGCGGGTCTGGGCACCCTGTTCGACACTCTGTTCGTGGTCCAGAACTTCCCGTACGAGGTGGGCGGCGACGACGACGCGGACACGCGGGTCACCGGCGGCGGGCTGAACGACGCGACCCACTACCCGCTGACGTTCGCGGTCAACCCGTGGGAGTCCGAGGGCACGCCCGCCGTGCACGTGCGGCTCTCGTTCCGCCGCGACGCCTACGAGCAGGCGGCCGCCGGCGAGGTCCTGGAGCGCTACCTGCTGGTGCTGCGGTTCCTCACCGAGCATCTCGCCGAGCCCGTCGGCCGGATTCCCGCGCTGCTCCCCCACGAGCCCGAGGTACCGGGCGGCGGCGACGGGGCGCGCCCCGTCGCCGCGGTGACGGTCGGCGACCTGCTGGCGGAGCAGGTCGCGCTGTCGCGCGACGAGACGGCGCTGGTCGCCGGTGACCGCCGCTACACCTTCGGCGAGTTCTCCGGCGAGGTGCACCGGTACGCCCGGATGCTGCTGGAGCGGGGGGTGCGGCCCGAGCACCGGGTCGCCCTGCTGCTGCCGCGGGACGAGCGGATGGTGATCGCGATGTTCGCCGTGTTCGCCGTCGGCGCGGCGTACGTGCCGATCGACGCCGAACACCCCGACGACCGGATCGGCTACATGCTGTCGGTCGCCCGGCCGACGGTCACGCTGGTCACCGGACGGGACGCGCACCGGCTCGGCGACGGAGCCGGCCTGATCGTCGATCTGGACGACCCGGCCGTCCGGGACGGGATCGCCCGGCTCGGCACCGGCGCGATCACGGTGGCCGAGCGCGGCGGCGCCGTCTCGCTCGACAACCTCGCCTACGTCCTGTTCACCTCCGGCTCGACCGGGCGCCCCAAGGGCGTCGCGGTCGGCTACCGGGGTTTGACGAACATGTACGCCAACCACGTGGAGGAGATCTTCGACCGGGTCGTCGCGCACCAGGGCGGCCGCCGGATGAAGATCGCGCACACCACGTCGTTCTCCTTCGACGCCTCCTGGGAGCAGCTGTTCTGGCTGCTCAACGGGCACGAGGTGCACGTGATCGACGAAGAGTTGCGGCGCGAGCCGGCCCGCCTGCTGGCCTACTACGACGAGGCGCGGATCGACGGATTCGACGTCACCCCGTCCTACGGCCAGCTGCTCGTCGACGACGGCCTGCTCGAACGGGACCGGCCCGCGGGACGGTCGGTGTCCGCCGACGCGCCCGGCGTCGTGTTCGTGTCGCTGGGCGGGGAGGCGGTGCCGGAACGGCTGTGGCAGCAGCTGCGCGACGCGCCGGGCGTCGAGGCCTACAACCTGTACGGGCCCACCGAGTACACGATCAACGCGCTCGGCGCCGACCTGGCCGACAGCCCCACCTCGAGCGTGGGCAGGCCGATCTTCAACACCCGCGCCTACATCCTCGACGAGAACCTGCAGCCGACGCTGCGGGGCGTCGCCGGCGAGCTGTACCTGGCGGGGGACGGCATCGCCCGCGGCTACTGGGACCAGGCGGCGCTGACCGCCGAGCGGTTCACTGCCTGCCCCTGGGAGCCCGGGCAGCGGATGTACCGCACCGGCGACCTCGCGCGCTGGACCCCGGAAGGCAACATCGACTTCCTGGGCCGGGCCGACGACCAGGTGAAGATCCGCGGCTACCGGATCGAGCCGGGCGAGGTGGCGGACGCGCTGGCGGCCGACCCGCAGGTGGCCCGCGCGGCGGTGGTCGCCCGCAAGGACGCGTCCGGCGCGGTGCAGCTGTACGGCTACCTGGTGCCCGCCGCCGGGGATCCCGCGAGTGTCGACCTCGACGCTGTCCGCGCGCGCGTCCGCGGGCAGTTGCCCGACTACATGGTCCCGGCGGGCCTGGCCGCGGTCGCGGACATCCCGCTGACCGTCAACGGAAAGATCGACGCCCGCGCGCTGCCGGAGATCGAGACCGCCGGCGCGGAGTACGTCGCGCCGGGCACCGCCACCGAGGAGCTGGTCGCGGACGCGGTCGCCGAGCTCCTCGGCGTCACGCGGGTCTCGGCGACGGCGAACTTCTTCGAGATCGGCGGCAACTCCCTGCTCGCGATGCGGCTGGTGGCGCGGGTCAACGCCGCGGGCGACCACGGCCTGCTGGTGAAGCAGGTCTTCGCCCACCAGACGGTGGCCGAGCTCGCCCGGAGCCTGGACGAGCGGGCGGCGTCGCCCGGCCCCACCCTGCACGACGCGATGGTGCTCCCGCTGCGCGAGGGCGCGGACGGCCGGACGCTGTTCTGCTTCCACGACTACACCGGGCTGGCCATCACGTACCGGCGGCTGCTCGGCCTGCTGCCGGACGACTGGAACGTCTACGGCGTCCAGGACCCGGCGCACGGGGCGATGCCGGTGGACTTCGCGGACCTCTGGGACCTCTGCCGCGCCTACGCCGACGTGGTCGTGGAGACGCGACCGGCCGGGCCCTACGACCTGCTCGGCTGGTCCTGGGGCGGGCACGTGGCGTTCGGTGTCGCCAGGGAGCTGATCGCGCGCGGGCACCGGGTGCGCGGTCTCGGGATCGTCGACGCCGTCCCGAGCGCCGAGGGCCCGCTGCGCGAGGAGATCGACGTTGTCGGGGTGAAGATGGCGGAACTGCTGGCGGACGTCTCCCTGCAGGACCGCGTCGCCGACCAGCTGGAGGAGAACGAGCGCCTGGACCTCGGCAAGCGCCTCTTCGGCGGGCTCGGCCGCGACCAGCGGCGCGCGGTCGCCGTCTCCGCCGCCCGCACCGACTCGCTGCTGCCGACGCCGACGGACGGCGTGCTCGACGTGCCGGCGCTGCTGGTCGCGGCCACGGCGGACGCCGAGCACGAGGACTACCCGGAGCAGCTCGCCGGGATGTGGTCGCCGTTCCTGCCGAACCTGCGGACGGTGCCGGTCGCGGCCGGCCACGTCGAGGTCGTGGTCGAGGACGCGCCCGCACGGCAATGGGTGCCGAAGCTCGTCGAACTGCTCACCGAAGGAGAAGCGGAATGAAGATCACCGACGACCAGGCTGTCGCCGACATCGCCGATCTGCTCTACCTGGAGCCCGGCGAACTCGACCACGAGGCCGATCTGCGCGACCAGGGCATGGACTCCGTGCGGGTCATGGAGCTGGTGGAGAAGTGGCGCGCGGCCGGGCTGATGGAGCTCGACTACATCATGCTCGCCGAGGACCAGCGCGTGACGCACTGGCTCGGCGTGCTGCGCGGGCTCCAGGACCGCTGACCTGTCCGCCGGCCGGCGGGGTCACCGCCGGCCGGCGCGCCGGCGGTCACTGCCGGCCGGTGTCCCAGGCCGCCCAGAGGGCGGCGTACCGGCCGCCCGCGGCGACCAGGTCGTCATGGGCGCCGGTCTCCACGAGGCGTCCGTCGTCCAGCACGATGATCCGGTCCGCGGCGCGGGCCTGGGAGAGCCGGTGGGCGATGACGAGCGCCGCGCGGCCCGCCGTCACGGTGGCCGTCGCCCGGTCCAGCACGGCGGTGTCGGCCGTGTCCGCCTCCGCGGTGGCCTCGTCCAGGACGACCAGGAGCGGGTCGGCGAGCGCCAGCCGCGCCAGGGCGAGGTGCTGCGCCTGCGCGGCCGTGATGGCGTGCCCGCCGTCGCCCACCTGGGTGTCGAGGCCGTCGGGCAGAAGCCCGACGATGTGGTCGGCGCCGACCCGCTGCAGCGCCCCGGCCACCTGGTCGTCGGTGGCGCCGGGCGCGCCCAGGGTGAGGTTGTCGCGCACGGTACCGGAGAACACGTGCGTCTCCTGGGTGACGGTGACGATCCGCCGCGGATCGACCCGGCGGACGACGTCGCCCGCCGTGGGGTCGTGCACACCGGCGACCAGGGCGGCCAGGGTGGACTTGCCCGACCCGGTGGGCCCGACCACGGCGAGCGTCGTCCCGTGCTCGATCCGGGTGTGGATGTCGGAGAGCACGGGCCGGCCCGCCCGGTAGGCGAACTGCACCCCGGACAGCTCGACCGCCGGGCCGCCGACCGCGGCGCCGCCGGCGGTGCCGCCCGCGCCTTCCTCAGCGTCCGGGCGGATGGTGGTGACGCCGATGATGCGCGCGAGCGAGGCGAACGCCGACTGGAGCTCGTCCATCAGGAACAGCAGCTCCGCGATGGGGGCGACGGTGCGCAGGTACAGCAGGGCCACGGCGGTGACCTCACCGGTCGTCGTCTCGCCGGTGAGGGCGAGCCGGACGCCGATGCCGAGCACGGCGAGCAGCCCGAGGGCCTCGGCGACGTTGCGGTAGCCGAACAGCCGGTTCTGGACGATCCGGGCGCGCATCGCCCACCGGACGGTCTGCCACGTCGCCGCCTTGATCCGGTCCAGCTGGCGGCGCTCGAGCCGGTGCGCCGTCACCGTCGGCAGCTGGGTCAGGGTGCCGAGGACGTCGTGGCCCCGCGCGGATTCGGCGGTGCGGTCGGCGACGTAGACGGCCGGGGCCGTGCGCAGGTACCACCGCACGGTGAGGGCGTACAGCGGGAAGGTGAGGGCGAAGCCCGCCAGGAACCACGGGTCGAGGACGGCGAGGGCGCCCGCGACCATCGTCATGGTCAGGATCGCGACGATCAGCCGCGGCAGCACGCCGGGCAGCGTGCCGGAGACCTGCCCGATGTCGTCGGACGCGCGGGTGACCACGTCGCCGGTGCCGGCGGTCTCGATCGTGGCCCGCGGCAGGTCCAGCGCCGTCCCGACGTAGCGTTCGCGCAGCTCGGCGAGGACCGCTTCGACCAGCCGGGCCAGCGCGCGGACGGCGACCCAGGCCACGCCCCCGGCCCCCATCGCGGTCGCGGCGAGCAGCGCGACCTGCCACCAGAACGACCCCGGCACGCCGGAGCCGTCGGCGGCGATCACGGTGTCGACCAGGTCGCCGATCACCAGCGGGAAGACGAGCGCGAGGCTCGCCTCGACCAGGAACAGCGCCCCGATCCCGCACAGCGCCGCGCGGCGTCCGGCGAGCATCCGCCAGAGGCAGGCCACGACCGTGCGGCCGGAGGCGACCGGCAGCATCCCGCGCGCGTCCGCGGTGCCCGGCTCAGACATCGATCCTCGTCTCCCGTTCGACGGTGATGACCCGGTCGGCGACCGCCCGGAACGCCGGCGCCGAGGTCAGCACGAGCGTGCTCCGCCCGGCCCGGCGGGCCCGGACGGCGGCGGCGATCGCATGCTCGGTCACCGCGTCCACCGAGGTGGTGGGCTCGTCGAGCACCAGCAGCTCGGGGTCGGCGGCGACCGCGCGGGCCAGGGCGATGCGCTGGCGCTGCCCGCCGGAGAGCTGCCATCCGCCGTAGCCCACGGCCGTGTCGTACCCGTCGGGCAGCTCCGCGGCGGTCAGCGCCGCCGCCTCCAGGGCCGCCCGTGCGGCGCCGGCCGGGACCGGTTCGTCCCCGGTGGCGCGGACGTTGTCCAGCACCGTCCCGGGCAGCAGCGCCGGGGTGTGCGGGGCGATGAGCGCCCGCTCGCGCCAGCGGGCCGAGGAGTGCTCCGCGGGCGGCAGGCCGGCGAAGGCGATCCCCCCGGCGGCGGGTTCGGCCCGCAGCGTCAGCATGTCTCCGAGCGCCCCGCGGGCGGCGTGCGGCAGGTCGAGGACGACGAACTCGCCCGGCTCGACCCGCCCGTCCAGGATCATGCCGTCGGGCAGGGCGAGGTTCCGGAACTCCAGGACCGGTTCCTCCTCGCGGCCGGGCGCGGCGGTCGCCGGGCCGACCGTCTTCCGGGGCGTGGCGAGCAGGTCCAGCACGCGTTCCGCGGAGGCCTGCGACATGGCCCAGATCTCTCCCTGCACGGAGATCAGCGCGTCGAGCGGACCGATCAGGGTGATGGCGATCGACGACACCATGACCACCTCCCCGACGGTGATGTGCCCGCCGAAGGCCAGCAGCGCCGCCGCGACGGTGACCGCGGCCGCGAACAGGTTGCCGATCGCGGCGCTGGCGCCGTCGAACGCCGCCTGCACGGACCGGGCCGCCAGGCTCGCCCGCAGCGCGTCCCGGCTGACGTTCCGGTACCGGTCCGTGGCGGTGCGCTGGGCGTGCAGCCCCTGGACGACCCGGAACCCGGCGACCAGGTCGGCGGCCGCGGCGGCGGCGTTGGCGAGGCCCGCCTGCTCGGTCTTGCCGCGCCGGCGGAGCGGGTAGGCGGCCAGGTGCATCAGCCCCAGCACGACCGGCAGGATCAGGACGACACCGATGCCCAGGGCGGGATGCACCCAGAACAGCACCCCGGCGGCGGCCAGCAGCCCGATCACCTCGCCGGGCGGGTAGACCGCGACGTAGATCGACTGGCATGCCTTGAAGGTGTCGGACGTCGTCAGCGACAGCAGCCGGCCCGGCGGCTGCTGCGCCGTGCCCAGGTCCCGTTCGTCGAGCACCCGTTCCAGCGTGTGCTGCGACAGCTCGTAATGGGCGCGCTGCACCCCGAACCAGCCCAGGCGCCCGCCGAAGCGGAAGCCGAGGTTCATCAGCACGTACAGGCCGATGAGCACGCTCGTCCAGGCGGCCAGCGGCCCGGCGATCTCGCCGCCGCTCGCGCCGCCGGCCGCCGGGGCGACGACCTCGTCGATCAGCTTGCCGACGGCGAAGGGCAGCAGCACGCTCGTGACGTTGAACAGTGTCCGCAGGACGGAACCCGCCAGGACGTACGGCCAGGCCGAGGCGATGATCGCCCGGGTCAGCCGGGCCGGTGCCCAGGCCGGGTCGATGCGGAGCCGCGGTTCGTCGTCGGGAACGGCGGGGGCTTCGAACCGGCCCCACTTCCGGTCCGCGGGCGCGTCAGTTGTCATCGATGTCGGCATCGTGGTGGTCGAAGCCGCGCACGCCGCGCCGCCAGTACCCGTCGACGACGACCTGGTCCTTGGTCAGGCCGACCTCGCCCCGCAGGTACCGCCGGATCGGCTTCATCGACTCCGTCTCGCCCGCCGCGAACGCGAACAGGGTGCCCGGGTCGGCCGGGGGCGTCCACTCCCGGAGTGCGGTCTCCAGGGCGCCGAGGTGTCCGTCGGCCACCGGAGCCGTGTCGCGGTGGACCCAGCGCAGGTCGAGTTCGGCCGCGCCGGTCAGGTCCTGCCGCTCCCCGGCCTCCGGGATCTCGATCAGGGCCGTGACGCGGGCTTCGGCGGGCGCCTCGGCGATGATCCGCGCGATGGCCGGCAGGGCGGTCTCGTCCCCCAGGGCGAGGTAGTTCGTGTAGTTCTGCGGGAGCCGCCAGTTCGAGCTCGGGCCGTTCACCACCAGCGGGTCACCGGCCTTCGCTCCGCTCGCCCACCGGCTGGCGAAGCCGTGGCCGTGCAGGACGAAGTCGAGCGACAGCTCCCGTGCCTCCGGATCCCAGGCCCGGACGGTGTAGTCGCGGTGGATCGCCTCGCCGGTGCCGCCCTCGTTGACCCACCGGCCGTCGGGCTGCTCCCGCGGCGCCACCAGCTCGCCGGTGTCGGGATGGGGGAAGAACACCCGGACGTGGTCGGGGGACAGCGGCGCGATCGGGAACCCGTCGGCGAGGTCGTCGCCCGCGAGCACGATGCGCCGGTACCGCGGCGTGATGTCCTCGACGCGCGCGACCCGCAGGTCGCGGCGGACGAGCCGATCCATGTAGTTGAACTGGAGTTCCCCAGTCAGGTTCGGGCCGGTGAACCTTGGGAGCCTGGCTCGGTCCATCGCTGCTCTCCTTCTCCTATCGGCGGGAGGGTGACGGTTCGTGGTCGGTGCCGGACTCGTGCGGCTCCACCGGGCGGACCTCCGCCGAGCGGGGGTCCAGCGGGACGACGCTGGGCGTGCCGGTCACCGGGTCGGGCGTCACCAGGGCCCGCAGCCCGAACACGGACTCGACGAGTTCGGCGGTGATGACGTCGCGCGGTGCCCCGGTCGTGGTGATCCGCCCGTCGCGCATGACGATCAGGTGGTCGGCGTAGCGGGCGGCCTGGTTGAGGTCGTGCAGCACGCAGACGATGGTCTTGCCCTGGTCGTGGAAGTCGCGGAACAGTTCCATCAGCTCGTACTGATGGGCGATGTCCAGGAACGTGGTGGGCTCGTCGAGCAGCATGACCGGGGTGTCCTGGGCGAGCAGCATCGCCACCCACACCCGCTGCCGCTGCCCGCCCGACAGCTCGTCCACCAGCCGTCCCGACAGCTCGGTCAGGCGGGTCGCCTCCAGCGCCGCCGCCACGGCGTCCTCGTCGGACCGGCGCCACTGGTGGATCAGGTTCTGGTAGGGCGCCCGGCCCCGCGCCACGAGATCGGCCACCCGGATGCCGTCCGGGGCGAGCGAGCTCTGCGGCAGCAGCCCGAGCCGGCGGGCGACCTCCTTGGACTTGTAGGAGCCGATCTCCCTGCCGTCGAGCAGCACCGTCCCGCTGCTGGGGGTGAGCACGCGGGCGAGGGCCCGCAGCAGGGTGGACTTGCCGCAGCCGTTGGGGCCGATGATCGCGGTGAACGAGCCGTCCGGGATCGTCACGGACAGCCGTTCCGAGATGGTGCGCTTGTCGTACCCGATGGTGGCGTCGTCGACGACGACACGGGCGCCGTCGCCCGCGGGGTCCGCCGTCCCGGGTGAGTCGGTCATCTCGTCCTTCTCAGGTCTCGCGGGGTTCATCGGGTGAGTCCGTACCGTTGGTTGGTTTCGCGTATCAGCAGCCAGATCAGGTACCCGCCGCCCAGGCACAGCGTGATCAGCCCGACCGGCACCGGCCGGTACGCCTGGGCGATGAGCAGGGAGAGCAGATGGGCGCCGACCAGCAGGACGGCTCCCATCGCGGCCGAGGCCGGGAGGCTCACCCCGGGTGAGCGGGCCAGTCGGCGGGCGAGCTGGGGCGCCGCCAGGGCGACGAAGCTGATCGGGCCGGCGGCGGCGGTGACCACCGCGGTCGTCGCGACGCCCGCCACGATCAGCCCCAGCCGGACCGGTCCGGGACGCGTGCCCAGCGTGACGGCGGCGTCGTCCCCCAGCTCCAGGCGCCGCATCGCGGGTGCGAGCAGGGCCGCCGCGATGATGATCGCCGCGGCGATCGCCAGGCCCGGGATCATCGGGGGCCAGGTGACGCGGCCGATGGAGCCCGCGTGCCAGAGCCCTACGGTCATCGCGTCCTCGATCTCGGCGCGGGAGATGAGGTAGTTGTTCACCGAGACGAGCATCCACGAGACGGCGATACCGACGATGATCAGCCGGAAGCCCTGGATGCCGCGCCGGTAGGACAGGACGTAGACGACGAACGCGGTCGCCAGCCCGCCGGCGATCGCCGCGAAGGCGATCTCCCAGTAGCTGCCCGTCCCGATCACCAGGATGGTGACCACGACCGCGGTGTACGAGCCGGCGTCGAACCCGATCACATCGGGAGAGCCGAGGGGGTTGCGGGTCAGCGACTGGAAGATCGCGCCGCCGATGCCGAGCAGCGCGCCGAAGACGATGGCGGCGATCACGATCGGCAGCCGCCACTCGAGGACGACGGTCCGCTCGAAGCCCTGCTCGGCGCCGGTGAGCGACGCCAGCACCTGCTGGAGGGTGAGCGGATAATCGCCGTGGGTGAGAGCGACGGTGCCCAACCCCAGCGCGACCAGGAACAGGACGGTCGTGACCACCAGCGACCGGATGCCCACGCGCCCGGAGACCACGCGCGACCGCACGGTCCGGGTGCGGTACCCGAAGGCGACGCGGCCCGCGCTCACAACCCGCTCGCGATCCGCCGCCGCACCAGCGCGATCAGCACCGGTGCCCCGATCACCGCGGTCACGATGCCCACCTCGATCTCTCCGGGGCGGACGATCACCCGGCCGATGACGTCCGCCGCCAGCACCAGGACAGGGGCGGCCAGCGCCGAGTACAGGATGATCCACCGCTGGTCCGGGCCGGTGAACCAGCGGACGACGTGCGGCACCATCAGCCCGACGAACACGAGCCCGCCGGTCAGCGCGGTCGCGCCGCCGGCCAGCAGGGTCACCGCGACGACCCCCAGCACCCGGGTGCGCCCGACCTTGGTGCCCAGCGAGGCCGCCAGGTCGTCGCCGAGCGCGATGGAGTTCAGCGGCCCGCCGAGCGCGATCGCGATGAGCAGGCCGGTCACGATGAACGGCAGCACGGCGAGGATCTTGTCCGGGCCGATGCCGGCGATCGAGCCGAGCCCCCAGTGGGTGATCGCCCGGAACGTCTCCTCGTCGATCAGCACCAGGAAAGTGGAGAGCCCGCGCAGCACGGCGCCCAGCGCGACCCCCGCCAGCACGAGCGTCACCGGTGAGACCGACCCGCGCCCGGCCGAGCCGATCAGGAAGACCACGACCGTCGCCGCCGCCGCGCCGAGGAAGGCGAACCAGATGTAGCCGTCGATGCTGGTCAGGCCGAAGACCCCGACGCCGAAGGTGACGGCGAACCGGGCGCCGTCGTTGACGCCCAGGATTCCGGGCTCGGCCAGCGGGTTGCGGATCAGTGCCTGGATGAGCGCGCCCGCCACTCCGAACGCCGCGCCGACGAGAACGCCGAGCAGGGTGCGGGGCACCCGCACGGTCCAGACGATCTTGGACGCCTCGGTCCCGTCCCGGTCCCAGAGGACGTCCCACGCCCGCACGGGCGACATCGGGTTGGCGCCGAACGCGAGGCTGAACAGCCCGGCGATCCCGAGGGCCGCCAGGATGACCAGCAGCCCCATCGCGCGGCGGCGGTACAGCGACGGCAGGGGCGCGGCGTCCGGGAGTTCGGCCTTCCCGGGCGGCCGGTGCGTGGAGGTTGGCGGCACGGCCTTCCCTTGCGGATAGCGGTCGGATCCGGGATCCGGGGCCGCGGCGGCCCCGGTCCCGGATCCCTTGCGGTCGGCGGTCAGGACAGCTTGGCGCCGGCCAGCCACTCGTCGGCGATCACCTTGGTGCCGAAGGGCAGGCTGGTCGCGCTGGCGCCCATACGCAGCATCCAGGTCACGTTCTCCACCTGCTCTCCGGCGGCGTTCGTGAGCTTGGTCGGGTCGTTCTCCGCCAGGGTGAGCGCGACGTAGCGGCCCTCCGCCACCGGCTTGAGGTCCTTGAAGAGGGGCTTGGCCTCGCGCTCCTTGCGGAACGCCTCGCTGCCGTAGACGACCACGAGCAGGTCGGCGTCCAGCAGGCCCTGGTTCTCGTCGGAGACCACGTCCTCGTCGACGAACTCCTTCGCGTTGGGGTTCGGCTTGAACCCCAGGTCGGTCATGATGCCCTCGGTGATGCTGCCGGCCACCGTGTAGTAGGACAGGCCGCTCTGGGGGCCGTAGTCGTTGGCGACGGTGATGGTCTTGCCGGCGAACTCCGGGTGCGCCTTGGCGACCTCGGCGACCGCCTGCTCGGCCGAGGTGACCGCCTTGTCCGCGGCCGCGGCGAGGTCGAGCGGCTTACCGACCAGGCGCTGGAGGTCCTGCCAGGGAATCTGCTCTTCCGTCTCGGTGTCGAGCACCGGTGCGATGTCGGCCAGCTTCGTGAACTCGGGCTTCTCCAGGATCCCGCCCACGGCGACGATCAGGTCGGGATTCGTCGCGGCGATGCCCTCGAAGTTGATCGGGTCCTTGCGGGTGGCGGTGTCCACCTTCTCGATCTTCTGCGCCCAGGCCTTGTCGCGCCACCCGACTTCGGGGTCCTCGGTGAGGGCGTAGACCGGGGTCACCTTGAGCGCCTGGAGCGCGTCCAGGTTGGGGGACATGCCGATCACGGCGACCCGCTCGGGACGCTTCTCGAGGGTCGTCTCCCCCGCCCACGTCTTCAGCGTCAGCGGGTACGTCGTGGTGCCCTCGGCCGCCGGGAGCAGGCCCGCCGGCTCGCTGCTCCCCGGCTCGGCCGACGCGCCGTCATCGGTCGAGGCGCAGCCGGTGAGCGCGAGGAGCGCCGTCAGCGCGACGGCGGGGGCAAGACGCCACCGCCTGCCGCGTCGGAGAATGGAGCTGGTCATGGGGGTCCTCTCGGTTGTCCGGCGGCGCCGGCCGTCTGGGGGTACGTACGCGACATGCGCCCGACGTAAGGTTAGGCGAACCTAATTTCTCGCGGTGCACTGATTCCGACAGCCATGGCGCAGAATGCGACAGAACCGGACCCGAGGTTGACGAAATGTCTCAGCGCACGTACGGCGACGCGCCCGCTCCCTGGCGCATCTGGATGCCGGCGGTCACCATCCCCGAGCAGCACGAAGAGCACCTGCACGTCCTGCTGTGGCAGGTGTGCGGAGACACGGACCTCATCGTCGGCGGCGACGGCCGCACGCTGCGGACCGGGACCGCGCTGTGGCTCCCCGTCGGCGTGAGGCACCAGTTCACGGTCCGGGCCAACTCGGTGACGATGCCGCTGTTCTTCGAGGCCGCCGACACCGCCACCACCCTGACCGAGCCCACGCTGGTCACCGTCGACCGGGATCTGCAGATGCTCCTCCTGGCGTATACGGTGTCGTGGAACACGATCATCAAGCCCACCCCGAACCTCGCCCGGCAGATCCTCGCCCTGATCGAGGAGAGCCCGGTGCTGTCCGCCGGGCTTCCGATGCCGTCCAGCGAACCGGCCCGGGCCATCGCCGAGGCGCTGCGCTTCAACCCCGGCGACATCCGCGGCGTGGAGAAACTCGCGGAATCGGTGCACACGTCCGTGCGCACCGTCGAGCGGACATTCCAGGCCGAGACCGGCATGACGCTGCGGCAGTGGCGGATCCGGAACCGGATGGAGGCGGCCGCCATCCTGCTGCGCTCGAACGCGGCCCTGGAGGCGGTCGCGCACCGGGTCGGCTACACGAACGCGAACGCCTTCCGCCGCGTGTTCAAGAGCCACTTCGGCATCTCGCCGACCGAGTACCTCGACCGCTACCGGACGCGGCGGTGATCGTCCCCGAGCGCGACCGGCCCCGCGGCCCGTTCCACCAGGTCGCCGACCAGCTGCCGCAGGGAGTCGGCGCCGAGCTTGGCGACCTCGTCCGCCGGCCGTTCCCGGTACCCGGGGTTGAAGATCTCGAGCGACAGCGGCCCCCGGTAGCCGGACGCGACCGCCGCCGCGACCTGGGGCAGCACGTCGAACTCCCCCTCGCCCGGAAAGCACCGGTGGCCGCGGCTCCACTGGACGACCTCCATCGACAGCCACGGCGCGTCGGCCACCTGGAAGAAGCCCACGGAATCGCGCGGCAGCCCCTCCAGCACCGACACGTCCTCTCCGGCGGCGTTCAGGTGGAACGTGTCCACCACCAGGACGACGTTCGGATGATCGGCGTACCGGACGGTCTCCCAGGCGTCGGCCGTCCGGCTGATGTGGGTACCCCAGGCCAGCGCCTCGAACATCACCGTCATCCCGTTCTGCGCCGCCGCGTCCCCCAGAGTCGCCAGCTGGCCCGCCGACAGATCGCGGCTGCCGTCGGCGTCGGCGTCGGTGTTGGACACGACCAGGATCGAGTCGGCGCCGAGCCTGCGCATCACCTCGAGCTCCCGCCGGAAGCGGGCCAGGACCGTCGGGAACTCGTCCTCGGGAACCCCTTCCGCACGCCGGAACGGCTGGTAGAGGTCGATGGTGAGGCCCAGGTCGGCGCAGCGGCGGGCGCATTCCTCCGGCGTCATGCCCGATTTCCGGAGGTCGTCGTCGAGCAGTTCCAGGCTGTCGAATCCCGCGGCGCCTATCGCGGCGATCTTCTCGATGAGGCTTCCGCCGATCGACACGGTCGCCATGCACAGCTTCATCGTTCCTCAGCCTCACTTATCCCGAGAAGGGCGGTTCCACGAGCGCACGTCGACGGGGCACGATGACTTGCCACCGGCGATGCCCGACGGTGGCGTCATTTAGGTTAGCCTAACCTATGTTGGCCGGATGTCGATCTGTCGGGCGCACTCGATTCGTCGCTCAACGGGTTCGCGGGCGGAGACCATGCCCGCGCCGCGGAGTGCTTGCCGGGTCCGAGAGTTGCCGGCGGTTCGATGGCGGCCGGATCACGCCATCGGCCCCGGAACGGATCGATGGCATCGCAGATGAGGCGAGTGGCGGTATCGATTCAGAGGTGCGGACGGAGCCGTCCGATCACGCCCGGCCGTGGGGCGCACAAGGGTCACGCGATCTCGAGGGTGATCCCTGGGATTTCTTCTGTACCCCCGAGCGGATTCGAACCGCCGTTACCGCCTTGAGAGGGCGGCGTCCTAGGCCACTAGACGACGGGGGCTGGACGTGCCGTCCGCTCCCACGCGTTGCCGGGGAGAAGCGAACGTGTACCCCCGAGCGGATTCGAACCGCCGTTACCGCCTTGAGAGGGCGGCGTCCTAGGCCACTAGACGACGGGGGCCTGTCCGCTATCGCGGACGCAGCTGGGGTACCAGGACTCGAACCTAGACTAACTGAACCAGAATCAGTCGTGCTGCCGATTACACCATACCCCAGAGAGGTACGCGGGCTTCCCGCCCTTCCGGACCGGTCGCTCGCGCCTCGAAGAGACTACAGGAACCGGGGACGCGGACCAAAACGATTAGCGGACGGCCGTTCGCGCGTCTCCGTCGCGACGGCCCGAGCCTCGCCCCGGTCGCCGCCTCACTCGCGGGCGACGACCCGGTTGGTGAGGCTTCCGACGTTCTCCACCGTGACGGTGACCTCGTCCCCGACCTCCAGCGGGCCGACGCCGGCCGGGGTGCCGGTGAGGATGACGTCCCCCGGCAGCAGCGTCATGACCTGACTGACGTACTCCACCAGCTTGGGGATGTCGTGCATGAGCTGCGACGTGCGGGCGCTCTGCCGCACCTCGCCGTTGACGGACGTGCTGATCGCCAGGTCGGCGGGATCGGCCTCGGTCTCGATCCACGGGCCGAGCGGGCAGAACGTGTCGAAGCCCTTCGCGCGCGTCCACTGGCCGTCCCTGGCCTGCAGGTCGCGGGCGGTGACGTCGTTCGCGCAGGTGTAGCCGAGGATCACTTCGGCGGCCCGGGAGGCCGGCACCTCGCGGCACATCCGGCCGATCACCACCGCCAGCTCGCCCTCGTAGTCGACCCGCTCCGACAGCTTCTCCGGGTAGGCGACGGCCTCACCAGGACCGATGACGCTGGTGGACGGCTTCGCGAAGATCAGCGGCTCGGCGGGCGCCTCCCCGCCCATCTCGGCCGCGTGCTCGGCGTAGTTCTTGCCGATCGCGATGACCTTGCTGGGCAGGATCGGGGCCAGCAGCCGGACGTCGGCGAGCGGGAACCGGTGCCCGGTGAAGGTGAGCTCCCCGAACGGATGCGCCGCGACGGCGGCGACGGTGTTCTCCTCCACCACCCCGAAGGACATGCCCTCGTCGGTGGAGAACCTGGCGATACGCATGCTCGAGAGCCTAGTACCCCGGTCACAAGCCGCACCCCGCGCCGTTGAGGACGCACTCGGCGGGCGCCGCCGGAACCCCCGCGGCGCCGAACCGGACCGTCACCGTGCCGCCCGGCGGGACGGCCGCCGCACCCGCCGCGTTCTCGATCACCACCCGCTCGCCGCCCTGCACGAGCCGTCCGCCCCATACGTTGCGCACGTCCCCGCCGGGCACCACGAACGACAGCCGCCAGGACGTCATCGGGGCGCCGGTGCGGTTGGTCAGGACGAACGTCCCCTCGTAGTAGCCGGAGTCGCGCTGGCCGACCTCGTACGTCACGCCGACGCCCTGCAGCCGTCCCGGCCCCGCCGTCGGCACCCCGGCGGCGGGCGCCTCCGACGCCGGGGGCTCGGTGGACGGCGCGTCCGTCGGCGCCGGCGCGGCGCCGCCCCCGTCCGTCGGCACCGGCGCGGCGCCGCCCGCGGCCTCGCGCGACGGCGTCGCGGGCGCGGAACCGCGCTCCGCCCCGCCGTCGCCGCCGAGGACGAACATCGCGGCGAGGGCCACCGCGACCGCCAGGACGCCCGCACCGAGCGCGAGGGCCGGACCGCGGACGTTCCCTCCCCTATCGCGTACCGGAGGGGGCGCGGCGGCGGGATCGGCGAACTCGGCGGTCCCACCGGAGGGCTGGACGGGCGGTGCGTGCAGCGGCGCGACCCGGACGTCCAGCGCCTCGGGCTCCTCGCGCCGACCGGGCGGCTCGGGGACGGTCGCCGCGTCCGCGGGGTCGTCCGGCGAGACGGGCGGGTCCGGGGCGGTCGCGCCGGGATCGGCGGCCGTGAACCGGGTGGCGGTCGGGGTATCCGGGGGCACGTACCGGCGCTCGTCGCCGCTCATCGGCCACTCTCCCGTCGTCGGTCTCATGGAGTCCGACGGCCGGAACGGCCGCGAGGTTCGTCCCCGAGAGGCGGTTCAGCCCGTCGCGGTGGGCTCCAGCCCCCGCCGCGCGGCCTGCCGCTGGTGCCGGTTCAGCATGTCGGTGATCAGCGCGATGGCGTCCGGCGTGGTGGCGGCCTGCACGCCGCTCAGCCAGCGGGTGGCCTCGGCGAGCAGGTCCTCGGCGGACTCGTCCGACGCGTCGGCGGACCGCGCGTCGGCCAGCCTGCCCAGCACGGCGCCGAGCCGCAGCGCGGCGCCGGCGTGCCCGGACTCGGCCGCCCGCCGGTACCAGCCGGCGGCCCGCTCCAGGTCGCCCTCGTGCTCGCACACCCGCCCCAGCCCGAAGGCGACGTCGACCCGCTCTCCGTCCGTCGGACGCCCGAGATCCTCGGGTCTCCAGGGTCGGACAGGCATACGATCACTCCGGTGTTCGGGGGCTGGGGGACGGCATGCGGGAACGCCGCGCTTGCCGCGCTCGTCCCATGGTGACCGCCGAGCCCGAAATCCGCCACCGATTTCGACGATTTCGACGGAACTCCTCCTCCCCCGCGCCGATCTCGAAGGGAAAAGCTCGGCGCGAGGAACGAACTCAACCGCCGCCGTGGCTTCTCGCCTGTCCCCCGCGAGTTCGCCCCGCCCGCCGCATCACGACGGCGCCAAGAGCAGCGACCGAGCAGACGAGCGTGACCCGGGGAGACGCGCCGACCCAGCGGCCCGTCTCCGCGGTGACGGTCAACGCCACTATGCCGGCGAGCACCATGCGTGTTGAGAGAACGCCGGACGCCTCCGGCACCCTGGTCAGCACCAGGCGCGGATGTGCGCCCTCGGTCGGCTGCTCCGGCGGCGCTTCGCTCACGTCACTCGACACGGCATCCTGGGAGGTCTCCATGTTCTTCACCTCGGCCGGCCCGCCCCTCCAGGAATCGAAGCGGACGGGGATCGAAGCGGTTGCGAAGAAGCGCATGGTGCAGCCGAACCGGCCTCACGGATGATCACGTTGACGATGACCGCCCGACGCGTCGCCCCGGATACCGGCCGCTGAACACGGAAGCTCACGTACCGCATGCGGCGACCGGCGAGCACGATGCAGCCGACGGTGACCACGAACAACGCCACCGGCACGAGGATCCACAGGTAGATGACGAACGCACTGCCCATCGTCCCTCCCTCGGAGGTCTCGACGATGACCGATCAGCGCTTGGACCGCGTTCCTGGATCTCGCGATTCCCCCTGACTAGGATGGCTCCGACCAAGGCGGCTGATTCGATCCTGCCTACCTAAAGATGTAACCATCATCTGGTTGGGTAAAACTTTCTGGATGCATCTAGTTGGATCCAGGGGGACCGTCAGGCCAGATCTCAGCGGGAGGGCACCATGGCAGCCGATGAGTCCACGGCCCAGTACAAGCAGATCGCCCAAGATCTCCAGCGCCAGATCGAGCAGGGGGTCCTGGGGCCGGGTGATCGGCTCCCGAGCGAGGAGGAACTGGCCGCCCAGTGGGCTGTCTCCCGAAACACGGTGAAGGCGGCGATCAAGGAACTGACCAAGAGGGAGCGGGTCAAGACCATTCCGAAGGTGGGCAGTTTCGTCACCGAGGACGTCCCGCCGTTCGTGATCACGCTGAACCACACCGACCTAGGCGAAGACGAGGGCCCCGGCCGCGCGTTCGGCGGCGGGGAGGGGCGAGCCTTCGTGACAGAGGCCAGGCGTCAGAACCACTCCGCCCACTCATCGAAACCCAGCGTGGAAATCATCACTGCCACCGAGATGCACATTAAGGCACTTAAAATACCCCCTGCCGGTCCCGACGAAGACGCTCCGGACGTGGTCTGCCGGTTCCAGAAACGGTTCATCGACGACAAGCCAAATTCGATGCAGTGGTCCTACTTTACGTGGGACCTCGGGTTCAAGGCGAAGGCGCTGGTCAAGTCAGTCGACATCACTGAAGGAACCGTTGCCTACCTGCGAAACTTCGACCATGTCCAGGTCGGGTACGAGGACGTCTTCGAAGCGAGACCTCCAACCCCCGAGGAAGCGGAGTTCTTCGGACTCCCAAAGGACAGTCTCGCGGTGATCGTGCACAGGCGCACCGCCTATGATCAAAATGGGGAGCCGTTCCGCCTCACGGTCACCGTCTACAAACCCGGCAGCAACAAGTTCCGCTTCATCGCCGGCGACGTCCCCGAAGAGGTATGGAAAAACAGACCCACCGCACAAGAACACGAATAGCGCCAATCACACCAAAGGACTGGAATGCCAATTTCCACGTATGTGCCGCACCACCCCGACCATGAGGTAGACGCCGCCCACGGCTACATCCAGGCCACTGTTGACGCCATCGCCGACCTGGGCGTCCCGGTTAGCCGTGCCTGGCTCGACCCGAAGGGGCCCGTCGACGCCACGATCGTCCTGGACACCCAGGCCCTCGTGTGGGACGAGTGGAACGGCTGGCGGCAGGGCGCGTATGTCTCAGGCCAGCAGGGAACGCGCACCGTGCTGGGAGACGCCGCACCGCTCGGCGGCGGCCTGCTGCCCGTGCCGGCGCGGCTGGCGCGTGCGGTCGCGCACGCGACCCTCCTACCCGCCTGGCCTCGAAGGCGGGCGGGCGCACGTGACGGGCTGTTCGACGGCCTGCGCGGCTACTGATCGGAATCGGTCGTGGTCGTCCGGAGTCGGCCACGACCGATCATCGCCGGTGGCTTCAGGCCACAATGCGGATTCGCGCCTCGCCATGGCACATGGCGCGCGCCGGCACTGTGGCCCATTCGGCGGGAGGAGCGAGACATGACCCGCACGACGCCTCCGCGTTGGCGCGACGTCGCCAGCGACCTGCTCCAACGCATCGAGCGCGGCGATCTCGCGCCGGGCGACGGGTCCGGGGCGCGGCGGCGGCTGCCGCCGGAGAAGGACCTCGAAACGCACTACGGCGTCTCGCGCAACACGGTACGCGAGGCGCTGTCCTGGCTGCAGAAGCAGGGCGCCGTGATCTCCGAGCGGGGCAAGGGGACGTTCGTGGTCCATCGCCCGCAGGCCGACCACGTCACCCTGTCGGCCGCCGCGCTGGGCCTGGCGCCCGACGGCGACAGCGACGGCGGCAAGTGGTACAACCGGGACGCGTTCATCCCGGAGGGAAGCACGGTCACCGTCTCACCGGTCAAGGTCGAGGTCCAGGAAGGGCCACAGCTCATCTCCTGGTACCTGCAGACGGACGAGGAGACCGAGTTCATCTCCCGGCACCAGCTGCTCTTCCTCAACGGGCGCGCGTGGGCGATGCAGACGTCCTTCTATCCCCTGGACTTCGCGACCGCGGGCGCGTCCCGGCTGCTCAAGCCGCGCGACATCCCCGAGGGCGCGGTCGCATACCTGAAGGAGACCCTCGGCTACACCGAGGTCGGCTTCCACGACGAGATCAGGGCGCGTGTCCCGGACGTGAACGAGAAGCAGTTCTTCAGTCTGGGCGATTCGGCCGCCGACGTCGTCTTCGAGACCGTCCGGACGGCGTACTCGGAGAACGGCCGGGCCTTCCGCCTGACCGTGACGATCTGGCCCGCTGACCGGACGCGCCTGCACTACAACGCCGGAGACGTCCCGGACGACATCCTCAGGCGCCCCGGTCAGGGAGGTTCGCGCAACGTTCCGCCGCTCGACGACGACGGCTGAAGCCGATCCCCGAGGAGCCCGCCGTGCCGCGTATTCGGGAGGGTGCTCCGGTGCTCCGGCGGCCGTGATGCTCCGCCCGCCGCGTGGGCGGCGACGCCCCGGAAGGCCGGGCCCTCCTGTGGACGGCCGGGGCGCCGGCCGGACGGCGGGGCCGGGGCGCCTGCGGCGGCACCGCGAACGCCGCCGCTGTCAGACGAAGCGGACGAGCATCAGGTCGCTGTCGGGGGTCTCGCGCCAGTAGACGGCGCCCGGCTCGCGCGACATCCGCTCGATCTCGGCGGAGATGATCAGCGCGCGGTTGATGCAGTCGGTCTTGTTGTAGCCGGTCATCTCCTGGAGCCGCTGCAGGGCCTGGACGGCCTTGCCGGTCAGGTTGATCGTGACGCGCTCACCCTGCGGAACCGCCTCCGCGCGGACCTGGGGGGCGTCCTCGTCGGCTCGAGCGTTGGTCATGGGCTGCTCATCTCCAATCCGGAGAGCGACGGTCGGCTCCGCCCCGCGCCGGGGGCGCGGCGGGACGCCGTCAGGCCGATGTGCAGCCCTCCGGCAGCCATCCCCTGCCCCGGAAAAGGGTGTACGTGTGAGTTTGCCCTGTTCGGGCGGCACGAAAACCTGACGCTCTACTTATCGGCACACTGTCACCATCAGGGTAGCTAATATTCACCGGCTTCCGTACATTAAAAGTATGGCTATCCGCTGCATCGCGATTTAGCCTGTGCGTGGGATGTGGGGATCCGACGAGCGCCGAGGAGCCGGCCGGAGCGGGGGCGCGGGCCTTCTCGGGAAGGGAAGCATCGTGAGGTCTCGAGGACGCGGGGGACGGGAGTCGCCGAAGCCGCTGAGCGCGCGGGTCACCACGCCCGTGACGCTGTTCGGGCTCGTGCTGGGGTACGCGCTGGACGGCTCGGCGGGCGCGGCGGTCGCGGGGGTGGTGGCGTTCCTGTCGCTGCCCGCGGCGGCCGTGACGACCGCGGTCGTCCAGTACATGCGGGACGGAACGCCGGAAAGCTCCGCGCCGGAGGAGCCGGCGGCGTCCCGGTCGACGGACCTGGCCACCGGCGCGCGGGCCGCGCCCGTGGAACCCGCCGCGGGGCGCTATCCGGAGACGACGTTCTGGGGTGCGCTGTCGCAGGACGAGCGGCGCGCGCTCCTCGCGAGCGCGCGCGGGCACGTCTACCGCAAGGAGGACGTCCTGTGCGAGGAGGGCGGGCTCGCCAGCGAGGTCATCGTGATCGTCGACGGCTGGACGCGCGTGTGGGTGCGGGACGGGATCGACGAGCGGATCGTGGCGTTCCGCGGGCCGGGCGAGCTGGTCGGGGAGCGCGCGGCGCTGCTCGTCCGGGACCGGTCCGCCACCGTGACGGCGGAGGGCGACGTGGCGGCGCTGCGGGTGCCCGACGGGGCGTTCGGCGCGTTCCTGGCCGCGCACCCGCGGGTCCGGGCCGTGCTCGAGCGGCAGGTGTACCGGCGCCAGACCGAGGACCGGGGGCCCGCGCCGCCGGACTGGTCGGACGGCAACTGCTCGGTGCTCGTCACCGACATCACGGGGTTCGGCTCGCCGCGCCGCACCGACGCCGACCGGCGGGTGGTGGCGGCGGCGATGTACGAGTGGCTGGACGCGGCGTTCGCGGCGTCCGGGATCGACTTCTCGCGGCTCTACCAGGAGGACCGCGGGGACGGTGCGCTCGTCGTCGTCCCGCCGACCACGCCGACCGAGCGGGTCGTCGACCCGATGCTCGCGCACCTGGCGGCGTCGCTGCGGCGGCACAACCGGCGGGCGGCCGACGCGACACGGCTGCAGCTGCGCGCCGCGCTGCACGTCGGTCCGGTGCGGCGCGGCGACCGCGGCGTGTCGGGCATGGCGCTCATCACGGCGGCGCGGCTGGTGGACGCCCCGGCGGTGAAGCGGCGGGTGGCCGAGACGGGCGCGGACCTGGCGTTCGTCGCGTCCGACTTCGTCTACGACTCGGTGATCCGGTCGGGGCCCGGCCTGGTGGACCCGCACCGGTACTCGCGCGTCCGGGTGCGGGTGAAGGAGGCGTCGCTGTCGGCGTGGCTCACCCTGGAGGGCGGGACGACCTGGCCCCAGGCGATGTAGGACGATGCAGGGAGAGCACGCACCCGAGGCGAAGGAGACCCGCGTGTCCGTCGTGAAGATCAACGTCCTGACCGTCAAGCCGGAGATGCGCGAGGAGATCGAGCGCCGGTTCGCCGGCCGGGCCGGGCTGGTGGAGTCGGCCGAGGGGTTCGAGGGCTTCGAGCTGCTGCGCCCGGTCGAGGGCCAGGACCGGTACATGGTGTACACGAAGTGGCGCAGCGAGGAGGACTTCAAGCGCTGGACCGAGAGCCAGGAGTTCCAGCGCGGGCACGCCGAGGCGGCCAAGGACCGCCCGGCCGGGCACGGCCACGGCCACGGCCACGGGCACGGCGGCCCGGCCGCGGCGGGCGCGGAGCTGTGGGGCTTCGAGGTCGTCCAGAGCGCCGCCCCGAAGCCCGCCGAGGGCTGAGCGGAGGCGGCGGTGCCCGTCCGGCCGGACCGGACGGGCACCGCCGCGTTCGTCAGCGCGCCAAAAGGTCCTGGTAGTCGGGGTGCTTCTCGATCCACGACTTGATGAACGGGCAGAGCGCGACGACCCCGAGGCCCTTCGCGCGGACGTCGTCCAGCGCTCCCCTGGCCAGCGCGCCGCCGACGCCCTGGCCCTTGAAGGCCGGGTCGACCTCGGTGTGCGTGAACATGACGACGCCCTCCCCCGGTTCGTACTCGGTGAATCCGGCGGGGGCGCCGTCGACGGTGATGTCGTACCGCTGCTCGGCGGGATCGTCGGTCACTTCGGTGCTCATGGACCGATCATGCCCCTCCGGCGGCGCCTTAGCCGACCTCGTGGCCCGCGTGCAGCAGGCAGTAGGTGACGGCCTCCTCCAGGGCCTGCCAGGACGCGGCGATGACGTTGTCCTCGACGCCGACCGTGCCCCATTCGCGGGTGCCGTCGCCCGACTCGATCAGGACCCGGGTGCGGGCGTCGGTGCCGTGCGCGCCCTCCAGGATGCGGACCTTGTAGTCGACGAGCTCCAGCCGCGCCAGCTCCGGGTACAGCCGCTCGAGGGCGATCCGCAGGGCGTTGTCGAGCGCGTTGACGGGGCCGTTGCCCTCGCCGGTCGCGATGATCCGCTCGCCCTTGGCGTGCAGCTTCACGGTCGCCTCGCTGACCATGGAGCCGTCCGGGCGGCGCTCCACGATCGACCGCCACGACTCGACCTCGAAGTGCCGCTGCCGGACGCCCGTCAGCTCCTCGCGCAGCAGCAGCTCGAACGAGGCGTCCGCGGCCTCGTAGGTGTAGCCGGTCGACTCCAGCTCCTTGACCCGGTCGACGACGGCCTTGGCCTTGTCGCCGGACAGGTCGTAGCCGAGCTCGCGGCCCTTGAGCTCGACCGAGGCGCGCCCGGCCATGCTGGAGACGAGCATCCGCATGTCGTTGCCGACGGCCGCCGGGTCGATGTGCTGGTACAGGTCCGGGTCGATCTTGACGGCGGACGCGTGCAGGCCCGCCTTGTGCGCGAACGCCGACAGGCCCACGTAGGGCTGCTGCGAGCCGGGCGCGATGTTCGTGACCTCGGAGACCGCGTGCGCGATCCGGGTCATCTCGGCGAGCTGGTCGTCGCGTACGAGGTTCATCCCCCGCTTGAGCTGCAGGTTCCCGACGAGCGTGAACAGGTTGGCGTTGCCGCTGCGCTCGCCGTACCCGTTGGCGCAGCCCTGGACGTGCGTCGCCCCGGCCTTCACCGCGGCGAGCGAGTTCGCCACCGCGCAGCCCGAGTCGTCGTGGCAGTGGATGCCGACCCGCACGCCGAGCGAGACCACGTCGTTGACGACGTCGGCGAGCTCGTCCGGGAGCATGCCCCCGTTGGTGTCGCACAGCGCGACGACGTCCGCACCGGCCTCGGCGGCGGCGCGGACGGCCTCGAGCGCGTAGGCGCGGTTGGCCTTGTAGCCGTCGAAGAAGTGCTCGGCGTCCAGGAAGACGCGTTGGCCCTCCGCACGCAGGTGGGAGACCGTGTCGCGGATCATCGCGAGGTTCTCCTCCAGGCTGGTGCGGAGGGCCAGTTCGACGTGCCTGTCGTGACTCTTGGCGACCAGGGTCACGACGGACGCGCCGGAGTCGCGCAGCGCGGCGACCTGCGGGTCGTCGGCCGCCTTCACACCGGCCCGGCGGGTCGCGCCGAACGCGGTGAGCCGCGCGTGCTTCAGGTTCAGCTCGGTCCGAGCCAGCCTGAAGAATTCGGTGTCCTTGGGGTTGGCGCCCGGCCAGCCGCCCTCGATGAAGCCGATGCCCAGGTCGTCCAGGTGGCGCGCGATGGCGAGCTTGTCGGCCACGGAGAGGTTCAGGCCCTCCTGCTGCGAGCCGTCGCGCAGGGTGGTGTCGTAGACGTGGAAAGCGTCACCTTGCATGGTTTCGGAAACCCCCAGATATGGGCGGATCGGCGCCAGGACACAAAAAAGACCCCTCACGGACGTGAGAGGTCTGCGCGCCGGCGTTGTCCCGTCAGATGCCGGCGCGCCAGCCGATAATCACGAGGCTGTGGCGCATGATGCGACCCAGTGTGCCACACGCTGCCCGATGCTCGGAACGGCGTCCCACTTTCTGAGACGCCACCCCCGTCCCGGTCGGCCGGAACCCGATCCCGGCGATTGGCTTAGTGAGCGCTCACATACTCCTTGATAAGTAAACGCTCACATGTTTCAATGCAGGCGCGGCCCCCACCCCGGCCAGCGAAGGGACTGTCGATGAAGCCTCCCTCCCGCTCCCTCCCCGCCCGCCTCGCCTCCTGCCTCGTGGCCTTTCTCCTGCTCGGCACCACCGCCTGCAGCGGCACCTCGGGAACCGGCGGGGCGGACGCCGCGGCGGTGGACGCCGCGAAGGCGGCCGACCGCGCCGCCGAGTTCCGCTTCGCGATCAATATCGGGATGAACTCCCTCGATCCGCACCGGCCGGTCAACCCGTCCGACTCGATCTGGATGCGCCCCGTCTACGACGGGCTGCTGACCCTGGCCGGCCGCGGCGACAAGGTCGAACTCGCCCCGCAGCTCGCCACCTCGTACGAGATCGCGCCGGACGGGCTCAGCATCGACTTCGTCCTGCGCGACGGCGTGACGTTCGCGGGCGGCGCCCCGTTCGACGCCGAGGCCGTCGCCGCGAACATCGAACGCGCCATGGGCCCCGACTCGACCGTCGCCGGGCAGATCGACGCCATCGAGCGGGTCGAGGTCGTCGACCCGACGCACGTCGTGTTCCACCTGTCGCATCCGGATCCCGGCCTGCCGTGGACGCTCGCCGACGGCACGGCGGGGATGATGGTCGATCCCGCGGCGTTCGGCACGGACCTGAAGTCCGAGCCCGCCGGTACCGGGCCCTACACGCTCGTGTCCGCGGCGAAGGACGCGGACGTCGTCTACCGGCGGCGGGACGGGCACTGGGACCCCGACGCGGCCCTCGCGGCGGAGCTCACGATCACCACCATCCCGGACGCCAACGCCCGCTTCAACGGCGTGCGCTCGGGCCGGTACGACGCCGCCAACATGTCGCCGCCCCTGAACTCGGTGTCCGAGCCGCTCGCCGGTCAGGGCTACCACTGGGAGCAGGAGCTGTCGCCCATCTCGCTCGGCGTCCTGCTCAACGGCGCCATCGCCCCGTTCGACGACGTCCGCGTCCGCCGCGCGGTGTACCTGGCCGTCGACCGGGCCAAGATCTCCGAGCAGGTCCTGCGCGGCCTGAACCCGCCCTCCTACCAGACCTTCAACGAGGGGTACCTCGGCTTCGACCCGAAGCTGGACAAGAACCCCTACGACCTGGAGCGCGCCCGGGCGCTGGTCCGCGAAGCGGGCGCGGAGGGCGCCGCCGTGACCGTCCTGCAGGTCACGACCTCGCCCCACGACACGCTCGCCCAGGTCGTCCAGCAGGCGCTGACGGACATCGGCCTCAAGGTCGAGCTGTCGCCCAAGAGCGGAACGGAGAGCCACGCGATCTGGCGCGAGGGCCGGTCCCAGGCGTACGTGGGCACCATGCTCCACTACGCCGAACCCTCGCAGACGCTCACCCGCACCTACCTGAGCAAGGAGAATCCCGGGCCGGCCGATCCCGCGCTCGAGAAGATGGCGCGGGACGCCCGGGCGCTGCCGGTGGGCGGCCCGGAGCGGGAGAAGGCGTACCGGGAGATCGGCGCGTACCTGATCGAGAACCCGGTCCACGTGCCGATCGTCCAGTTCTCCACGGTCGTGCTGGCCCGTCCGAACGTCGTCGGCAGCGCGGACATCGTCGTCCAGGACCTCGGCAAGCTCGACTTCCGGCGCGTCGGCGTCACCGGGCGGTGAGCCCGGTGACCACTGCCCCGGTGACCACTGCCCCGGTGACCACTGCCCCAGTGACCCCTGCCCCAGTGACCCCTGCCTGGGTGACCCCTGCCCCGCCGGCGGGTGCGCCGTGCTGAAGCTGCTCGGCCGCCGCCTGATCACCACGATCCCCGCCCTGCTCGGCGTCATGCTGGTCGCGTTGCTGCTGGTGGAGCTCATGCCCGGGGACCCGGCCGCGATCATGGCCGGGGAGGACGCGACCCCGGAGGCCATCGCCGCCGTCCGGTCCGACCTCGACCTGGACGACCCGATCTTCGAGCGGTTCGGCGCGTACGTGTGGGGCGTGCTGCACGGCGATCTCGGCCGCTCGCCCGGCAGCGGCATACCGGTGCGGGACCGGATCTCCGCGGCGCTGCCCGTCACGCTGTCGCTCGGGCTCGTCGCCATGGTGTTCGCGGTGCTGATCGCGATCCCGGCGGGCACGCTGGCCGCGCTGCGCCGCGGGGGCCTCGCGGACCGCGCCGTCACCGCCGTGGCCGCCGCCGTCCAGGCCGTCCCGCCGTTCGTCGCGGGCCTGGCGCTCATCATCTTCTTCGCGCTGCAGCGCGCGTGGCTGCCGACCGGCGGCTACGCGCCGCTCGGCGAGGGCGCCGGGACCTGGCTGCGGCACCTGGTCCTGCCCGGCTTCGCGCTGGCGCTCCTGGCCGCGGCCGAACTCGCGCGGCAGACCCGCGGCTCGATGGTCGACACGCTGGAGCAGGACTACATCCGGGCGCTGCGCGCCAAGGGCCTGCGCGAGCGGTGGGTGATCGGCAAGCACGCGGCGAAGAACGCCGCCACCCCGGTCGTGACCGTGCTCGGCCTGCACGTCGGCCACGTCCTCGGCAGCGCCGTCGTCGTCGAGCTGGTCTTCGGCATGAACGGTTTCGGCGCGCTGGCCATGAACGCCGTCCTCACCCGCGACGTCGTGCTCATCCAGGGCGTCGTCCTGATCAGCGGGATCGGCGTGCTGCTGGCGAACGTGGCGGTCGACATCGCGTACGGCTACTTCAACCCCAAGGTTCGGACCTGACCGGGAGGACCGCCCGATGACCGTCCACGCCACCCCGGACAAGGCCCCGCCCGGCACCGGCGGGCCGCCCGCACGGCGCCCCCGCGGCCGCGGCGGCGGCCGGACGGCGCGGCGGCTGCTGCGCAGCCCCGTCGCCGTCGCGGCGGCCGCCTTCATCGCGCTGCTCGCGCTCGTCGCGCTCCTGTCGCCGTTCATCACCCCGCACGACCCCGCCCGGCAGGACCTCATGCAGTTGCTGCGGCCGCCGAGCGCCGAGCACTGGCTGGGCACCGACAGCCTGGGCCGGGACAACCTCAGCCGCCTCATCGAGGGCACGCGGGTCACCGTGCTGGCCGCGGTGCAGGCGATCGCCCTGGCCGTCGTACTCGGGTTCCCGGCCGGGCTGCTCGCCGGGTTCGTCGGCCGGCGGCTCGACACCGTCCTGAACTGGATCTCCGACGTGCTGCTGTCGCTGCCGTCCCTGATCCTCGCGCTCGCGATCGTGGGCATCCTCGGGCCGGGCCTGACCAACGCGATGATCGCGGTCGGCATCACGCTCGCTCCCCGCTTCTTCCGGGTGGCGCGGGGCGCCGCGTACTCGGTGCGGAACGAGACCTACGTGGAGGCGTGCGTCGCGCTGGGCTTCTCGACGCCGCGGATCCTCTTCCGGCACGTCCTGCCGAACGCCAGCGGCCCGCTGCTGGTGCAGACGACCTTCGCGCTCGGGCTGATCGTGACCGCGGAGGCCAGCCTCAGCTTCCTGGGCCTCGGCGCGCGCCCGCCGACCGCGTCCTGGGGGAGCATGCTGCGGGACGCCTTCGACAACATCTACCACTCGGCGTTCCCGCTGTTCGCACCCTCACTGATGATCGTCCTGACGATCCTGGCGTTCTCCGCGCTGGGCGACGCGCTGCGGGACGCGCTCGGACGCCAGAACCGGATGGGGGCCTGACATGGACGACCCGAGCGCACCGGTCCCCCCGGCAGCGGCGCCCGCACCGGCGGGCCGGCCGCTGCTCGAGGTGGAGAACCTCGCGGTCGAGTTCTCCACCGAGCACGGACCGGTCCAGGTGGCCCGCGAGGTGAGCTTCACCGTCCACGCGGGCGAGACGTTCGGGCTGGTCGGCGAGTCCGGCTCCGGCAAGACCGTCACGTCGCTGGCACTGCTGGGGATGGTCGACGGGCCCGGCGGCAGGGTGCCCGAGGGCTCGGTGCGGCTGGACGGCCGCGAGCTGCGCGGGCTCCCCCGGCGGGAACTGCGGAAGGTCCGCGGGCGGCGGATCGGGATGATCTTCCAGGAGTCCCGCCGCAGCCTCGACCCGGCGTTCACCGTCGGGGACCAGATCGCCGAGACCGTCCGCGCCCACCTCGGGCTCTCCCGCCGCGACGCGGGGAAACGGGCCGTGGAGATGCTGGAGCTGGTCGGGATCCCGGCCGCGCGGCGGCGGGTGCGCGAGTACCCGCACCAGTTCAGCGGCGGCATGGCGCAGCGCGTCATGCTCGCGATCGCGCTCAGCTGCTCGCCGGAGCTGCTGATCGCGGACGAGCCCACGACGGCACTCGACGTCACCGCCCAGTCCCAGGTCCTGCGGCTGATCCGGGACCTGCAGGACGAACTGGGGCTCGCGGTGCTGTTCATCTCCCACGACCTCGGGGTGATCGCCCAGATGTGCGACCGGGTCGCGGTGATGTACGCCGGGCAGATCGTGGAGCAGGCACCGGCCGAGGACCTGTTCCTGCGCCCGCGCCACCCCTACACGGCCGCGCTGCTGCGGTCGATCCCGGACGTGCACACGGGCGGCGGCACGGGCGGCGGCACGGGCGGCGGCACGGGCGGCGAACTCGTCGCCATCCCCGGCGTCGTCCCCCCGGCCCACGCGTGGCCGGCCGGATGCCGGTTCCATCCCCGCTGCGCGCACGCCGGGGACCGCTGCGCGAGCGAGCCGCCCGCGCTCGTCCCGGTGGGCGGGGGCGCGCTCGTCCGCTGCCTGCTGCGGGACGCGCTGGCGCTGGAAGGTGTGCGGTGAACGAGACCCTCCTGACCGCGACGGGCCTGCGGAAGTCGTTCCCCGGCGGACGGTCGCTGCTGGGCCGGCCCACCGGGTGGACGCACGCGGTGCAAGGCGTCGACCTGCACGTCCGCCGGGGCGAGACGCTCGCCATCGTCGGCGAGTCCGGCGCGGGGAAGTCGACGGTCGGGCGGCTCGTGCTGCGGCTGATCCGCCCCGACGCGGGCGAGGTGACGCTCGACGGCACGGACGTGCTGGCCCTCCCGGCCCGGCGGATGCGCGCGCTCCGCAAGCGCATGCAGATGATCTTCCAGGACCCCTACTCGTCGCTCGACCCGCGCATGGTCGTCGCGGACGCGGTGGGCGAACCGCTGACCGTGCATTTCGGCCTCGGCGGATCCGAGCGCCGCGACCGGGTGCTCGAACTGCTCGACCGTGTCGGCATCGCCGGGCACCAGACCGAGCGCTACCCGCACGAGTTCTCCGGCGGGCAGCTGCAGCGCATCGCGATCGCCCGGGCCCTCGCCGTCGAACCCGACCTCGTCGTCTGCGACGAGCCGGTCGCCGCGCTCGACGTCTCGATCCGCGCCCAGGTCATCAATCTGCTGCGCGAGCTGCAGCGGGAACGCGGCGTCGCCTACGTCTTCGTGTCCCACGACCTGTCGCTGGTCCGGCTGATCGCCGACCGGATCGCGGTGATGCGGCGGGGCAGGGTGGTGGAGGAGGCCGACGCGGCGACGCTCTTCGCCGACCCCCGGCACCCGTACACCCGGAGCCTGCTCGACGCCGTCCCGGTCGCCGATCCGCGCCGCCGTCCCCCGCGCGCCGCGACGCGCTGACGGCACCGCAAGTTGACGGCACCACGAGCGACTCTTTCATTACTCTCAGGCATATTCCCTGCAAGATGAGGGTGGACGACGATTCCAAGGTCCATCTAATCGGGGGGTCAGATGAGCGGTGCCGCAGCGCACGGGACGGTCCTGTCGTGGGACGACGAGGCCGGCTGGGGCGTGCTCGTCTCGCCCGAGCTGCCGGGCGGGGTCTGGACGCACTTCTCCTCCGTCCGCACCGGGGAGCCGGGGGCGTTCGCGTCGCTGACGCCCGGTGAAGAGGTCGTCTTCACGTGGGAGGAGGAAGAGCAGGACGGCTACGCCTACCGGGCACTGGACGTCCGCGCTCCCGGCGGCCCGCCGCCGGACCCCGCCCCGGACCGGACGCCGGACGGACCGTCCGGCGACGAGCCGTCGATGTTCGACGTCGACATCACCTGGGACCGCGACTGACCCGCCCCGTCCCGACCGGTGGACGGTCATGCCCGCCCCGCGAGCCCGCGGGCGGGAATCCTTCCTGAAGGGAAACCCGGAATGCACAGAATCGGGGGAATCGCCGTCGTCTCGGCCGCCGCCCTGGCCCTGACGCTCGGCCCGGCCACCGGCGCCGGAGGGGCGGTCACCGCCCTGCCCGCCGCCCAGCCCGCCACGGCGCCCGCCGCCGCGCCCGCCGCGAAGACGCAGGCGCGGAACTTCGTCTTCACCAAGCGGAAGCCGTCGTTCAGCTACCGGGACCGGGTGGGCCGCTTCCACGCCCAGGTCGACCTCCGCGGCAGCCACTCCAAGCGGTACCCGATGCCGTGGGCGTTCGTCATCACCAACAAGAAGCTCAAGGCGATCGCGCGCGGCAAGGCCACCTGCGTCGCGCGCGGCCTGAACGGCCGCTACCACGACCGGCACGTCATCCCCGTCGGGTACACGTGGCACTCGACGGTCCGGCCGCACCGTGCCAAGAAGGTCTACGAGCTGACCGGTCACTGCCGGTTCCGGGTGCAGGTCGGCGGACGGCCCGGCGTCGCCCACGTCGGCTTCGAGTTCCGGTACGCGATCGACCCGACCCGCCGGTACGCACCGAAGTCCACCGGTCCCGTCGTGAAGACGTCGGTGGACATCAGGCACTGACGTCCGGAACCGGTGACCGTCCCGGTGGCCCGCGTCCCATGCGGGCCACCGGCCCGGACCACCGGCCCGGGCCGCTTCCCGGCCCGGCTCAGGCGATCTTGTGGACCCAGCCGTAGGGGTCCGGCTTGGTGCCGTACTGGATGCCGATCAGTTCCTCGCGCAGCCGCATCGAGATCTCGCCGGGCTCGCCGTCGCCGATCTTCCACTCCCGGTCGTGCCCCTTGACGTGCCCGACCGGGCTGATGATCGCGGCGGTGCCGCAGCCGAACACCTCGGTGATCTCGCCGGACTCGCAGCCCGCCTGCCACTCCTCGATGCTGATCTTGCCCTCCTCGGCCTGGATGCCGAGGTCGGGCGCGAGCTTGAGCATCGAGTCGCGGGTGATGCCCGCGAGCAGCGTGCCGGTCAGCGCGGGCGTGAGGACGCGCGCGTCCGAGCCGGAGCCGTAGACGAACATGAGGTTCATCGACCCGACCTCCTCGACCCAGCGGTGCTCCACCGCGTCGAGCCAGACGACCTGGTCGCAGCCCTGCTCGACGGCCTCGGCCTGCCCGGCGAACGACGCCGCGTAGTTGCCGCCGAACTTCGCCTCGCCCGTGCCGCCCGGCGCCGCGCGCGTGTAGTCCTGCGACAGCCACACCGAGACCGGCTTGATCCCGCGCGGGTAGTACAGCCCGGACGGCGACGCGATGACCATGAACAGGAACTCGCTCGCCGGGTTGTTCACGCCGAGCGCGCGCGTCGTCGCGAACATGAACGGGCGCAGGTAGAGGCTGTGCCCCTCGGTGTCGGGAACCCAGTCGCGGTCGGTGCCGACGAGCAGCTCGCAGGCCCGCACGAACAGCTCGTCCGGGATCTGCGGCATCGCCATCCGCTTCGCGGAGCGGTTCATCCGCGCGGCGTTCATGTACGGGCGGAAGGTGACGATCGAGCCGTCCGGCTGCTTGTAGGCCTTGAGTCCTTCGAAGAGCTCCTGCGCGTAGTGGAACACCTGGCACGCGGGGTCCATCGGGATCGGCCCGTACGGCTCGAGCTTCGCGTCGTACCAGCCGCGCTCCGCCGAGTAGCGGATCGTGACCATGTGGTCGGTGAAGTGCTGGCCGAACCCCGGATCGGCCAGGACGCGTTCGCGCTCGGCGGCCGACGCGGGCCGGTCGGTGCGCATGATCTCGAAGTCCAGGTTGCTGCTCATCGCGGTCGTCCTCTCCGGATCGCCGGTGCGGCCCCGTCGCCGCATAGGCGTCTTAGTCCTCATTGTCGTACTTCGTGGAGCCAACTCCTCGGTAACGGCGCACACGAAAAACCGGGCGCGCCGCACGGCGCGCCCGGAGTGTCCCTGTTCCGGCTGTGTCTGCGTTCCGGCAGAGAGGCGCGCCCCTAGCCGGATACTCGCTTGGCGATCGCGTCCCCGATCTGCGCGGTCGAGCGGGCGCCCAGGGCGCCGCGCTCGTCCAGGTCGTCCGACACGGCCCGCTCGACGCGGCGCGCCGCGTCGCCGGCGCCGGCGTGGTCGAGCAGCATCGCGACCGACAGGATCGTGGCGGTCGGGTCGGCCTTGCCCTGCCCCGCGATGTCGGGCGCGCTGCCGTGCACGGGCTCGAACATCGACGGCGCCGTCCGGTCCGGGTTGACGTTGCCGGAGGCGGCCAGGCCGATGCCGCCCGCGATGGCGGCGCCGATGTCGGTGATGATGTCGCCGAACAGGTTGTCGGTGACGACGACGTCGAACCGCGCCGGGTCGTTCACGAAGAACATCGTCGCCGCGTCGACGTGCGTGTAGGCGGTCGTGACCTGCGGGTACTCCTCGGCGACGCGCGCCAGCGTCCGCTGGTAGAGGTCACCGGCGAAGGTCAGGACGTTGTCCTTGTGGACGAGCGTGAGGTGCTTGCGCGGGCGCCCCGCGGCGACCTCGAACGCGTACCGGATCACCCGCTCGACACCGAACGCGGTGTTGACGCTCTCCTGCGTCGCGACCTCGTGCCGGGTGCCCTTGCGCAGGACACCGCCGACGCCGGTGTACGGGCCCTCGGTGCCCTCGCGGACGACGATCATGTCGATGTCGTCCGGGGTGACGCCCGCGAGCGGGGTCGTGACGCCCGGGAACAGCCGGACCGGGCGCAGGTTGACGTAGTGGTCGAGCTCGAACCGGGTCCGCAGCAGCAGCCCGCGCTCCAGCACCCCGCTCGGCACGCTGGGGTCGCCGACGGCACCGAGCAGGATGACCTCCTGCTCGCGCAGCTCGGCCAGGACCGAGTCGGGCAGCGTCTCGCCCGTCCGGTGCCAGCGCGCGGCGCCCAGGTCGTAGGAGGTCTGCTCGAACTTCAGGCCGCCGGACGGCGCGACCGCCTCGAGGACCTTCAGTCCTTCGGCGACCACCTCGGGGCCGATCCCGTCACCGGGGATGACGGCCAGACGGATGCTGCGGGATGCCATGGGCGCACTCTACTGCAAACGTCTCACTGCATGGGCTCGCGTCTCGCATTCCGGGCAATCGTGTCTTGACTCGCCCGGCCCCCCGGGAGCACGCTCTGCTCGACAAGCTCACATCGAGGCGACGGTGCGCAGGAACTCTGGTGCGATTCCAGGACGGTCCCGCCACTGTGACCGGGGAGCCTCCCCCGGGGACGACCACGGCCGATCGGGCCGGAAGGTCGGCGGGAGGCGGTGATCCGGGAGTCAGGACACTGACCCGTCGTCCTCCCGAACCGGGGGCGAGCGACCCCCGTGAGGAGACCCCCATGGCCCAGCCCGCCGTACCGCCCGCAGGCGCGCCGGACGCGCGCCCGGCGGCGCCCGTCCGCGTCCCGGTCCGCGAGATCCTGCCCTGGGCGGTCTTCGCGATCGTCCTGGCCGCAGTCCTGATCTACTTCGTCGGCGCCGAGCAGGGCGCGACGTCCGTGTTCGGCGGCACCTGGATCCACGAGTTCACCCACGACGGCCGGCACCTGCTCGGCTTCCCCTGCCACTGAGGGCCGCCGCGATGATGAGACAACTGCTCGTCCGGGGCATGCTCGCGGGGCTCGCCGCCGCCGCCGTCGCGCTGGTCGTCGCGTGGATCTACGGGGAGCCGCAGGTCGCCGACGCCATCGCCTTCGAGGAGGCGGCCGCCCACGCCGCCGGGGACCACGGGCACGAGGAGGAGGTGGTGAGCCGCACCGCGCAGCAGACCGTCGGCCTGATCACGGCGGTCGGCGTGTACGGGGTCGCGGTCGGCGGCCTCTTCGCGATCGCCTTCGCGTTCGCGCAGGGACGCCTCGGCGCGCTCGGCGCCCGCGGCACCGCCGCCGTGGTCGCACCGGCCGGGTTCGTCGCGCTCGTGCTCGTCCCGTTCCTGAAGTACCCGGCGACGCCCCCGGCGGTCGGCGACCCCGAGACGATCGGGAGCCGGACCGTCCTGTACTTCGGGATGGCGGCGCTCGGCGTCCTGGCGACCGCGGCCGCGCTGGTCGTGGGCCGGCGCCTCGCCCCCCGGCTCGGCGCCTGGAACGCGACGATCGTGACCGCCGCCGGGTTCGTGGTGCTGATCGCCGTCGCGAACCGGCTCACCCCGGACCCCGACGCGCTCCCGGACGGCTTCCCCGCCACGGTGCTGTGGGACTTCCGGATCGCGTCGCTGGGCATCCAGCTGGCGCTGTGGACGACGCTGGGCGTCGTGTTCGGCCTGCTGTCGGAACGGGCGCTCGCCCGCCGGACGGCGCCGGCCGCATCCGGGCCCGAGCCCGCCGGCTAACCCCGCTCGATCAGGGCGCAGTCGCCGCAGTACCCGCCGCCGGGCGGCACCCGGTAGTACAGGCAGCAGCTCCGCCGGACGAACCCGGCGGGGCCGAACTCGCCGGTGCCGTCCAGCGGCGGGAGCGACAGCAGGTGCCGGACGAGCGCCGCCCGGCCGGGGTCGCGCGGGCCCGCCTGCAGGCTTCCGGCGAGCGCCGATGCCGCGTTCCCCCAGACCAGCCCGTCGGCGAGCCGGACGACCCCGGACAGGGCGTCCCGGAGCGGTTCGAGGGCCCGGGTGACGACGGTGTCGTGGACGAGGCGCGCGGCGTCGTCCGTCCGGCCGGCGCGCCATCCGCCGGGCGCGGCCAGCCACAGCGCGACGGGCGCGCCGGGCGCCCACCGCCAGTGCAGTCCCGCGAGATCGGGCACGACGCCCCGTGCCGCCGCGGCGACCACGGGCGACCACAGCCGGGACGCGAGCCCCTGGTACAGGATGGACGCGGCGACGCGGCGTTCGGCCGTGCCGAGCCGTTCGGCGTACCGGTCGGTGAGCTCGGCGAGCCGCGCCCGGTCGGTCTCGGGGAACGGGCGCCAGGTGGGGTCGGCCGCCTCCGCCGGGTCGGTACGGATCTCGAAGTAGGGTCCGAGCCGCCCGACGTCTCCGAGAACCTGGACGACCTCACCGGATTCGGCGGGCTCGGCGGTCACGCGGGCGTTCGGCGTCATGTCTCGACCCTGCCGTGCCGTCCCGGCGTCCGGCAACGCCGACCGGCCCGTTCGCGGTCGCGTCCCGTTCCCGGCGACGCGGGGCGAACCGACGGAGGACGGGCGGTCTCGAGAAGAACGGACGCCGGGGACGGACGGAGGTGCCCGCCCCGGCCTCCGGCGCCGCCGGACGGGCCGCCCGGCGGCTCGCGCCGCACGGCGGCGGGCCCGGTCAGCGGGCGGGGTGGCCGCCGTTGTCGCGGCGGTCCAGGGCGGTCTGCAGGGCGCGGGCCGCCTCGTCGCGGGCGTCGTCGGACGGCTGGGCGGCGGGCACGGTGGTGTTCATGGGAGTCTCCGGTGTCGCTGAGCGGATGGCGTACGGGGCGCCGGGCGGCCGTGGTTCGCACGGTCCGGCGCGGCATCGGGCTCATGGCCGTGCGCTGCCTCCGCAGCGGGACGGCCCGCCGATGCTCAGGCCCCGCTGCGGCAGCGAAGGATCACCACGAAGCGCCGCATACTCCCAGCCACGGTACCCGCGCCGCCTCGTGCTTGTCCCGAACCGTGGCCGAAAATCTCAGTATGCGAGAGGCCAAGCGGGCCGGACGGCGAAGGGGCGGGCGCCCGGCACGATGCCGGGCGCCCGCCCCTCGGCGGTCATGTCCCGCCGGACCGTCCGGTCAGGCGTCCAGGTCGACGCGGCGGCCCATGTCGGCGCCGACCGCGGTCGTGATGGCGTCGACGAGCTGGGCCGGGATGGCGGTGTCGACGGTGAGCGCGATCAGCGCGCGGCCGCCCTTGGCGTCCCGGCCGACCTGCATGCCGGCGATGTTGACCTGCTCGTCGCCGAGCAGCTTGCCGACGGCGCCGACGATGCCGGGGCGGTCGACGTAGGAGAAGAACGCCATGTGCGCGGTCGGGACCAGCTCCATGTCGTAGCCGTTGATCTCGACGAGCCGCTCGGCGTGCTTGGGGCCGGTGAGGGTGCCCGACACCGACACGACCTCGCCGCCCGCCATGGTGCCGCGCACCTGGACGACGTTGCGCCAGTCGGGGCTGTCCTCGCTGGTGGTGAGGGTCACCTCGACGCCGCGGTCGCGGGCCAGCAGCGGCGCGTTCACGAAGGTGACGGCCTCCTCGATGACGTCCACGAAGACGCCCTTGAGCGCGGCCAGCTCGAGCACCTTGACGTCGTGCTCGGCGATCTCGCCGCGGACGACGACGTCGAGGCGGACCGGGACGCCGCCGGCGAGCGCGGTGAAGATCCGGCCGAGCTTCTCGGCGAGCGGCAGGCCGGGCTTGACGTCCTCGGCGACGGCGCCGCCCTGCACGTTGACGGCGTCCGGGACGAACTCGCCGGAGAGCGCGAGCATCACCGAGCGGGCGACCTGGGTGCCCGCCTTCTCCTGCGCCTCGTGGGTGCTGGCGCCCAGGTGCGGGGTGACCACGACGTTGTCGTGGTGGAACAGCGGGCTGTCGGTGCAGGGCTCGCTGCTGAACACGTCGAGGCCGGCGGCGGCGACGCGGCCGTCCTTGATCGCCAGCTCCAGCGCGTTCTCGTCGACGATGCCGCCGCGGGCGGCGTTGACGATCCGGACGCTGGGCTTGACCCGGTGCAGCTCGCGGTCGCCGATGAGCCCGAGGGTCTCGGGGGTCTTCGGCAGGTGCACGGTGATGAAGTCGCTCTCGGCGAGCACCTCGTCGAGCGTGACGAGCTTCACGCCGAGCTGCGCGGCGCGGGCGGCCTGCACGTAGGGGTCGAACGCGATGACGTTCATGTCGAACGCGGCGAGGCGCTGGGCGACGAGGACGCCGATGCGGCCGAGGCCGAGGACGCCGACCGTCTTGCCCTGCAGCTCGACGCCGGTGTACTTGGACCGCTTCCACTCGCCCTGCTTGAGCGCGGCGTGGCCCTGTGGCACGTTCCGGGCGGTGGCCAGCAGCAGCGCGATGGCGTGCTCGGCGGCGGTGACGATGTTGGACGTGGGCGCGTTGACGACCATGACGCCGGCCTTGGTGGCGGCCTCCACGTCGACGTTGTCGAGGCCGACGCCGGCGCGGGCGACGACGCGCAGCTTCGCGGCGTGCCGGAACACCTCCGCGGTGACCTTGGTGGCGCTGCGGACGATCAGCGCGTCGACGTCGGCCACCGCGGGCAGTAGCTGCTCGCGGTCGCTTCCGTCGACGTGGCGGACCTCGAAGTCGGACTCCAGCACGGCGATGCCGGCGGGTGAGAGTTCTTCTGCGACGAGGACGACGGGCTTGCTCAAGGAAAGGTCCTTCGAAAGTCGGGTGTTCGGGTGGTCTGCAGCTGGAGTCGCGAGTCACCTCGTCGTGCGCTCGCCCGTCCGCGAGTCTATCTCTCCGGCGCGCGGTCGCATCGTCCACGGGGAAACACCGGCCGGTAACTCACCGATGTCCGCCTCGTCCGGCCCGGTCACGCGGCGTTCGGTTCCGGCTGGGAGGCGAGGATGGTCGCGACGCGGTCGGCGTCGGCGACCCGGAGGTGCGGGACGTCGACGAAGACGCGGAGCGGGCCGTGCGGGAGGCCGAGCGATTCGGCCACGGCGGCCTGCGTCTCGTGCAGGGGGATGTAGGCGAGGTAGGCGCGGTGGACGTTCTGCGCGCGGAACATCGCCGTCATCATCAGCCGGTAGCCGCGGATGCGGAAGGCGAGCGCGGCCGGGGCGGGCGCGGCGCCGGACGGCACGGCGCCCGGCGGCTCGGCGGGCACGGTGAGGGAGATCCAGGCACTGGTGGTCCAGGGGCGGGCGCGCAGGAGGTCGACGACCCAGCGGATCTGCTCGGCGTCCGGGCGCGTCCCGCCGGACGCGCCCTCCGGCGGGGCGCCGGGACGGGCGCCGTGTCCCGTGCGCTCCTCCGCGCGGCGGACGAGGCGGGAGCGGTCGCCGTACTCGCGCACGATCGGGTCCTCCCAGCTGAGCGAGGCGATCTCGAACAGCAGCGGCGGGCCCTCGATGGTGGGGCCGTGGTCGGCCAGGCCGGCCTCCCCGGCGGACCAGACGTGCCGCAGGGCGCCGATCCACGCCCGGCCGCAGGTCTCGAAGCGCCGGACGGCCTCGGCCGGCACGTCATGACCATTCGACATGTTCCACCCCGCGCCGCGCCTTCCGGCCGGGAATTCCCATCCGCGGCACCGGCGCGCGGTGGGCGAATTCCGCGCCTGCCCCGGACCGTCTCCGGCCTCGCTCCGTGACTCCGCCCCTGCGTCGTTCCGGCCACGTCACCGGGGGCTTCGCGGGCTCGGCCGCCCGCGCCGCGCGCTGCCGTCGCGACTCACTTCAAGTATCAGGCAGGCATGGCGAAAATGATAGGCAAATTTACCTTAATGACACCTTCACCGGCATTTTGACCAGCCGATCTTCACGGAGTATTGGACGTCCGTCCAAAATTCCCGGTCGGCGGGTATCCGGAGTGGTGCAGGACGACGTACCCGCCGCTCCGGTAGACCTCCCTGTACCCGAGGTGCAGCAGTCCCCGGACGCGCACGCGCTGATCGTCCACCGAGCGGAACGGGAACGTCAGCCGCTCGACGTCGGCGACGACCCACGGCGCGCTGCGGGGCCACCGGTCCAGGAGCAGCACGCGGGTACGGGCCGAGAGCGCGGGCCCGACGCTGTTCGCCGCCTCGACGAGCGCGCCGGACGGGACGTGCGCGGCGGCCTCGGCGGCCGCCCGCACGCGCGCGTCCCGCCGGTACAGGGAGGGGTCGGCGAGATCGCCGAACGCGAAGAAGGGAACGGTGAGGGCCGCTGCGACCAGCAGTCCCGCCGCGGGCAGGGCGCGCGGGCCGCGGCGGGCCGCACGGACGCGCCCGCGCAGCCGCACCGCCCCGTCCACGGCGGCCATGACCAGGACCGCGATGACGAACGCGTTGTAGTGGTACTGCGGCTGCCACCAGTTCTCGAAGCCGTCGGCCAGCATCCGCTCGGCGAGCAGCGGCACCGCGACGAGCGCCAGCGGGGACGCCAGCGGGAGCAGCAGCAGCGGGGCCGCGAGCAGCAGCATCGTGCCGAGCTTGGCGGGCGGATCGCCCAGCAGCGCCAGGACGTCCCAGGGGTGCGTCACCGCGTGGACGGCGGCGCGCGGGAGATCGGGGCCGAGCGCCCCGTACGCCCAGTAGTAGTTCTCGTCGCCGCCGGCCGCCGGGATGAGCAGGCGCGAGGCGACCCAGGTGGCGGCGAGCCCGGCGGCGATGTGGACGGCGCCGGAGCGGCGCTCGCCGCGGCGGGTGAGCAGGTAGAGGCCGAACCCGGCGAGCAGGAGGCCCATGTCCTCCTTGACCAGCAGCAGGAGCACCGCGACGGCCGCCGCCTGCCCGCGCCGCCGCGCGTCGTGCCGCTCGATGAGCAGGGCCGACAGCAGGGGGACGAACGCGACCTCGTGGAAGTCGAACGCGAGTGCCTCGGCGACCGGCCACGACAGGGCGTAGGCGCCGGACGCGCAGTAGGCGGCGGCCCGGCCCAGCCTCCGCTGCGCGTACCGGAAGATCGGGACGATCGCGGCCGCGAACAGCACGGCCTGCGCGACCAGCAGCGTGCCGGGGCCGTCGTGGATCCAGTAGAGCGGCGCCAGCACGGCGAGGATCGGCGAGAAGTGGTCGCCGAGCACCGAGAAGTCGGGCCCGAACCCGTTGTGGACGCCCTTGACGATCGCGACCGGCGGCCCGAATCCGCTGTAGGAGCGGACCGCCTGGTCGAAGATCACCAGGTCGTAGCTGCTGGCCCGGAACGTGTACAGGCACAGCAGCGAGTACGCCGCGTACACGGCGGCGCTGACGGCGACCAGCGCCGCCGGTCCCGCGAGGCGGCGCCCGCGCGCGGCCCAGCGGCGCCGCACGTCCCGTCCGGCGCGGTCCGCCGGCGCCCGGTCGAGGGTCCCCGCTCCCCCGCCGGCCGAACCCCCCTCAGCCACGAGCCGGACGCTATCAGCAGCGGCGGCCCGCGGCTTCGCACGGCGCCGTCAGGCGCGGGTGGCGGTCGCCCCGGGGAGCCTCGACCGGACGCACAGGCCCGCGACGAGCGCCGTGACCAGCGGCACCGCGACACCGATGACCAGCAGCACCGTCCATGGAACGTCGAAGAACGGGCCCTGCCCGGAGGGTCCGTCCAGCAGTTCCTCGGTGAGCGCCCGCGACGCCGCGATACCGGGGACGAACCCGGCCGCGATGCCCAGCCAGCAGCCGAGCACGGCGACGAACGCGGCCTGGCCCGCCGCCAGCAGCCGCCGGGTGCGCGGCCGGGCGCCGATCGCGGCGAGGACGGCGAGGTCGGGACGGGCGTCGGCGGCCGACAGCCCGGTGGCGATCAGCGCGCCGCCCAGCGTCAGGACGGCGGCGACCGCCGCGAGCACCGACATCAGCGTCCCCTCGGTGCGGTCGAAGCCGCGCTCGACGTAGACGCGGCCCTGCTCGGTCCCGTCGAACCCGGCGAGCAACTCGTCCACGCGTTCCGCCTCCGGCTCGGTGGTCCGGTGTTCGGCCGCGTCCACTCCGAACGCCGCGACGCGCGGCGGGACACCGATCCGCCCGGCGGCGGACGGCGGCACGAGCGCCCGCACGTGCGCGTCCATGGCGACCGTGACCGCCGGGAGCCCCGTCACCTGCCGGAGCGTCCGCGGCTTCGGTCTCCCCTGCTCCCACACCTGGACGGTGGCGGTCGTCGACTCCGTGGGGGGCGTGCGCGCCCCGAAGACGACGATCTTGCCGGCGGCCAGTGCCTCGGTGACCTCGGGGACCTCGCGCCCGAGCAGCATCCGGGCCTCGGCGGCGCCGCCCACGACCGTCTCCAAGGCGTGCGAGGCGGTGCCTCCACCGCGGTACCCGGTGCTGAAGGTCACCGAGTGGCACGCGGGATTGACGGGCGGCGTGCAGGTGTGGCCCGGCAGGATCGGCAGGTCGAGCAGCGGCAGCCCGGGGACCTCGCGCTCGATCGCGGCGCGGACCTCCGCGGCCCGCGCGTCGTTCCGCCGGACGGCCTCCGCCCAGGCCGCGACCGTCCGGTCTCCGCCCGTCACGTCGCCGCCCGTCACGTCGCCGCCCGTCACGTCGCGGGCCGTCCGGGCGGCGGGTGCCTTCTCCAGAGTCGGCCAGATCAGCGCCGAGCCTTGCGGGAGTTCGGCCTTGTAGAGTTCCCGCGCCTGCTTCAGGTCGCCCGCGTTGGCGATGGCCAGCGCGGTCGCCCCGGCCACCGCCGCCATGATCGCGGCGACCGCGGGCGCGGTGCGGGCCCGGTTGCGGGCGCCGTCCCGGACGGCGAGGCGCAGCGGCACCGGCAGCCGTCCGGCGACGCCTCCCAGCGCCCCGACCAGCCAGGGCACCGTCAGGACCGTCCCGACGATGATCGCGGCGGCGCCGCCGGCCGCGCCGAACTCGCGCAGCGTCCGCACGCCGAACAGGCAGCAGAGCACCCCGGCGGCGGCGAGTGCGGCGCCCGCGACCGCCCGGCGGCGGCCGCTGCGGGCACGGGCGGGATCGCGGCGTCCGGCGAGGGCGGCGACGACGTCCATGCGCGCGGCCTGGCGGGCCGGGAAGTAGGCGGCGACGAGGCCGGCGGCGGTGCCGAGCAGGACGGTCGCGGCGACCGCCGCCCACGGCACGTCGAACGGCCCCACGGGCCGGTCCGCCGCGTCCGTCGCCGCCCGCACGACCTCCCCGGTCACGGCCCCGGCGGCGATCCCGAGCAGCAGGCCGCCCAGCGCGCCCGCGCTCCCGAGGAGCAGGCCCCCGGCCAGGACGACGGCCCGAAGGTGGCGAGGTCCGCCGCCCGCGACCGCGACGAGCGCGAGCAGGCGCCGCCGCCTGCGGACGTCAACGGCGAACGCGGGACCCGCCAGCAGCACGACCTGCAGCATGACCATCGCCACGGCCAGCACGACGACCGCGTTCGTCCGGTTCAAGGGCCAGTCGGGCAACGATGCCGGACCGGACGACTCGGGTTCGTCCAGCGGATTCTCGACAGCCTCGAGGCACAGGACCATGAAGCCGCCCGCGTTGAACGCGGCGATGTCGTTCCGGGTCACCGCCTCGCCCGCGTCGACCAGCCATTGCCGGATCGCGTCGTCGTCCGCGGAGCCGGTCGCATCGTCGGCCGGGTCGGCAGAAGATCCGGCGGGGGCGGCGGGTATGGCGGCGGGGAGGGTGAGGGCGGAGTGCTCGGTGGGCTCCGCGCCGCGGGGCGAGTACGGGTCGCGCACGTAGCCGACGATGCGCTTGGGCGTTCCGGCGCGATCGACGCGGACCGTGCCGCCGAGCTCGAGGCCGCGCCCGGCGAGCGAGGGCGACAGCGCGATCTCGTCCGGCGTCGCGGGCGCCCGCCCCTCGGTGATCTCCAGGATCCCGCGCGCCATCGGATCGCGGACGTCCAGTTCGGTGAGGGGGACCCGCAGCGGACCGGCGGACGTCGCGAGGGCGACCGACCTCCCGAGCACCATCGACAGCACGCGCGCGTCCGGACCGTACAGGGCGGTGGCGAGCCGGGCGACCTCCGCCGTGGTCCATGGCCGGGTCTCCGGACGCGGGGGGCCGGGCCGCAGGTCGATGGAGCTCTGATGGTCCAGCTGCCGGATCGGGTCCCGGCCGGTGCTGGTGAGGCGGGCGTCCGCCGCGCCGATCTCGTGCGGCAACGACTCGCGCGGCGACCAGTCCAGCGTCTTCCACACCGTGCCCAGCGCCACGACGGCCGCGACGGGCAGCCCGATCATGCACAGGATCAGCGCCGTGCGTCCCTTGGCGCGCAGCGCGTCGTGCAAGGCGATGCGCAGCGCGGGCCGGTAGCCGGTCACCGGGCCTCCTCCAGCAGGGTCTCCGGGCCCGGACGGGCGGGCGTGGCGTCGACGACGCGGCCGTCCCGCAGGAACACCGCCCGGTCGGCCCAGGCCGCGTGCCTCGGCTCGTGCGTGACCATCAGGCAGGCGGCGCCCGCGTCGCAGCGCCGCCGCAGGACGCGCATGACCTCGTCCCCGGTGCGGCTGTCGAGGGCGCCGGTCGGCTCGTCGGCCAGGACGAGCCGGCGGTCGCCGACGAGCGCGCGGGCGATCGCCACGCGCTGCTGCTGGCCACCGGACATCTCGTCGGGGTACCGGCCCGCGAGGTCGCCGACACCGATCTCCGCGAGCGCGGCGCGGGCCTCCGCGCGGGCCTTCCGGGTGCGGACGCCGTCCAGTTCGCGGGGCAGCATGACGTTCTCGGCGGCGGTCAGGCTCGGGACGAGGTTGAGGTCCTGGAACACGTAGCCGATGCCGCGGCGGCGCAGCGCCGAGCGTGCGGCCGGCTTCAGCCCGCCGATGTCCTCGCCGCCGACCAGCACCTGCCCGGCGGTCGGGGTGTCGAGCCCGCCCGCGAGCGTCAGCAGCGTCGACTTGCCGGAACCGGACGGACCCATGACGGCCACGAACTCACCCTCGGCGACGTCGAGGCTCACGTCGCGCAGGGCGTGGACGAGCGCGGCGCCCGTCCCGTGGTCGCGGGAGAGGTCCCGCAGGGACAGGACGCTCACCGGTGCGCCTCCCCGGTGTGCGACGGGTCCCGTTCCGGCTCGCCGGGGACGGGCGGAGGCGGCGGCACGGCGCGCGCGACATAGGACTCGCAGTGGTCGAGCCAGCGCATCTCCGCCTCGGCCTGGAAGATCATCGATTCGAGCACCAGCCGCCAGGCGTGGTCGCTCTGGCCGGGAGGCTCGGCGGACGGCTCGGCCTTGAGGCGGGTGAGGTCCTGCAGGCCGCGCAGGGTGGCGGTGCGCTGCGCCTGGACGACCCGGGCGACGTCGACGCCGGGCGTCGTGACGGCCATCGCCAGCTTGATGGCCAGTTCGTCGCGGGGCCGGTCGGCGCGGGCGACGGGAGTGGCGAACCAGCGCCGCACCTCGTCCTCGCCGCCCGGGGTGATCCGGTAGACGAACCGGCCCTCGTCGTCGGCGCCCACGCGGGTGACCAGGTCGTCCCGTTCGAGCCGGGAGAGGGTGGAGTACACCTGCCCGATGTTGAGCGGCCAGGTGGCGCCCGTGGACGACTCGAACTCGGTGCGCAGCTGGTAGCCGTAGCGGGGCCCCTGGGACAGCAGCGCCAGGAGGCCATGACGGATCGACATGCCTACGAAGTATGCATACCGCGTATACCCAAGGCAATACCGAGTATGCATCCCGGGAGACAGGGTCCTGAGACTTTTACTGTGCGAAACCGAACGGTGGCTTAACGTGACCGAAGTTCCCGGCGATCAGGAGAGGACACCGTGACGTCCGACAGCATCAGCGTCCCGACCGATGTCTCGATCAGCGTCCTGCGCGATGTCCTGCGCGTGTACGACCACCGGTTCCTGCAGCTCGACTCCCTGCAGCGCGCACGGCTCGTCGAGGGCACCCGCCGGCTCATCGGCGACGAGGGCCTGAGCGACGTGATCCGCGCGGCGCTGCCCGCGTCGGCGCGGCTGCGGGCGTTCTGCATCCAGCACGGCCTGCTCGACGAGCTGGAACGGCTGATCCGCGACGAGGTGGAGGGCGGCCCGGCGGGCGCGGTGGTGGTCGGCGGGCGGATCTACGCGATGTACCCGTTCCTGCGCGGCGTGCCCCGGCAGGACGTCGACATCACCGCGGAGGTCGGCGTCGAGCACCGGCTCGACGGCGTCGACTGGCAGGGCCGCCGGGTGCGGCTCCGCGGCGCCGCCCGGCTGCAGCGCGTCGCGACCGACCGCTCGTCCGTCGAGATCCTGCTGCGGGACCGCGCCACCGGCCGCGAGCACCGCCTGCCCGCGCCGTCCCGCCCGGCCGTCCCCGGCGGGTTCGAGCTGGTCACCGACCCGTCCGAGATCCCGCCCGGACGGTACGACGTGCACATCGCCGCGACGGCCCTCGGGGTCCGCCGCGAGGCGCGCTTCGGCGCCGTCCGGCCCGAAGGCGTCCGGACGGGCCCGCAGCGGCGGGCGGTCGGGGCGCAGGACGTGACCGTCTACTTCACCCGCGGCGGATACCTCGCGCTGCTGGTCGGCCGGGAACAGGAGAACCTGTCGCCGTTCACGCGGCTGCTGCGCCGCCTGCTGCGCTGACGCGCTCCGGAACGGACTGAGCCGACGCCACCGTCCGGGCGTCGGCTCAGTCTTGCGGCTCAGTCTTGCGGCTCAGTCCGTCGGCTCAGTACCTCTGTGGGGGACACCCCCACACCCCCTGCAAGGGCGGACTGAGCCGCCGACTTCCACTCCGCTGGCGCTCCGTTCCAGCCGTCGGCTCAGTCGTTGAGCCAGCTCATCATCGGCCGCAGCTCGGCGCCGGTCTTCTCGACCGGGTGCTCGGCCATCTTCTCGCGGTACTCGCTGAACTTCTTCTGGCCGGTCTCGAACTCGTTCACCAGCTCCTTGGCGTACTCGCCGGACTGGATCTCGCCGAGGATCTTCTTCATCGCGGCCTTGGTCTCCGGCGTGATCACGCGCGGGCCGCTCCGGTAGCCGCCGTACTCGGCGTTGTCGGACACCGACCAGTACATCTTCGAGATGCCGCCCTCGTACATGAGGTCGACGATCAGCTTCAGCTCGTGCAGCACCTCGAAGTAGGCGACCTCCGGCTGGTAGCCGGCCTCGGTCAGCACCTCGAACCCGGTCTTCACCAGCTCGGACGCGCCGCCGCACAGCACGGCCTGCTCGCCGAACAGGTCGGTCTCGGTCTCCTCGGTGAAGGTCGTCTTGATGCCGCCCGCGCGGAGGCCGCCGATGGCCTTGGCGTAGGAGAGCGCCAGCGGCCAGGCGTTGCCGGACGGGTCCTTCTCCACCGCGACGATCACCGGGACGCCGCGGCCGGCGACGAACTGGCGGCGGACGAGGTGGCCGGGGCCCTTCGGCGCGACCATCGCCACGTCCACGCCCTCCGGCGCCTGGACGAGGCCGTAGCGGGTGCTGAAGCCGTGCCCGAAGAACAGCGCGTCGCCCTCGACCAGCGCGGGCTTGATGTCCTTCTCGAAGATCTCCCGGTGGTGGTGGTCGGGAGCGAGCAGCATGACGAGGTCGGCCTCCTCGGCCGCCTCCGCCGGGGTGACGACGCGCAGGCCCTCGGCCTCGGCCTTCTCCCGGCTGGCCGACCCCTCGCGGAGCCCGACCCGCACGTCGACGCCGGAGTCGCGCAGGGAGAGCGCGTGCGCGTGTCCCTGGCTGCCGTAGCCGATGATCGCCACGTGCCGGCCCTGGATGACGCTCAGGTCGGCCGCGTCGTCGTAGAACATCTCAGCCACAGTGCTGCTGCCTTTCAGTGATCGGATTGGTTACGGTCACGCGCTGCGCTCGATGGCCCGCAGCGAGCGGTCGGTGATGGAGCGGGCGCCGCGGCCGATCGCCACCATGCCGGACTGCACCAGCTCCTTGATGCCGAACGGCTCGAGGACGCGGATGAAGGCGTCCAGCTTGTCGCGGTTGCCGGTGGCCTCGATCGTCACCGCGTCCGGGGCGACGTCCACGACCTTGGCGCGGAACAGGTTCACCGTCTCCAGGACCTGCGAGCGGGTCTCGGCGTCGGCGCGCACCTTGACCAGGACGAGCTCGCGCTGGACGGACGCCGACTGGTCCAGCTCGACGATCTTCAGGACGTTGATCAGCTTGTTGAGCTGCTTGGTGACCTGCTCCAGCGGCAGGTCCTCGACGTTGACGACGATCGTCATCCGGGAGATGTCCGGATGCTCGGTGACGCCGACCGCGAGGGACTCGATGTTGAAACCGCGCCGGGAGAACAGCGCCGCGACCCGCGCGAGGATGCCGGGCTTGTTCTCCACCAGCACCGAGAGGGTGTGCAGGCTCATCGGGGTCAGTCTCCGTTCTCCCAGTCGGGGGCCATGTCCCGGGCGATCTTGATGTCGTCGTTGGCGGTGCCGGCGGCGACCATGGGCCAGACCATGGCGTCCTCGTGCACCACGAAGTCGATCACGACGGGCGCGTCGTTGATCTCCATGGCCTTGGTGATGACGGCGTCGACGTCCTCGGCCCGTTCGCAGCGCAGCCCCACGCAACCGTACGCCTCCGCGAGCTTCACGAAGTCGGGAATCCGCTTCGCGGCCTGGAGATTCGTGTTGGAGTAGCGCCCGTCGTAGAAGAGCGTCTGCCACTGGCGGACCATGCCGAGGTTACCGTTGTTGATCACGGCGATCTTCACGGGGATGCCCTCGAGGGCGCAGGTGGCCAGCTCCTGGTTGGTCATCTGGAAGCAGCCGTCGCCGTCGATCGCCCACACCTGCGTGTCGGGCGCGCCGACCTTGGCGCCCATCGCGGCCGGGACGGCGTAGCCCATCGTGCCCGCGCCGCCGGAGTTGAGGAACGCGCCGGGCCGCTCGTACTTGATGAACTGCGCGGCCCACATCTGGTGCTGCCCGACGCCCGCGACGTAGTAGGCGTCCGGTCCGGCCAGCTGCCCGATCCGCTCGATGACCTGCTGCGGCGACAGCGACCCGTCCGACGGCGCGTCGTACCCGAGCGGGTAGGTGTCGCGCCACGCGTCGAGCTGCCGCCACCAGTCGGTGTAGTCGCCGGTGCGGCCCGCGGCGTGCTCGTTCTGGACGGCGACGATCAGGTCGGCGATGACCTCGCGGGCGTCCCCGACGATCGGGACGTCGGCGTGCCGGTTCTTGGAGATCTCGGCGGGGTCGATGTCGGCGTGCACGACCTTCGCCTTGGGCGCGAACCCGTCGAGCTTGCCGGTGACGCGGTCGTCGAAGCGGGCGCCGAGGGTGACCAGCAGGTCGGCGCGCTGCAGGGCGCCGACGGCGCCGACGCTGCCGTGCATGCCGGGCATGCCCATGTGCTGCGGGTGGCTGTCGGGCAGCGCGCCCTTGGCCATCAGCGTGGTGACGACCGGCGCGCCGGTCAGCTCGGCCAGCACCTTCAGCTCGGCGGACGCGCCCGCCTTCAGCACGCCGCCGCCGACGTACAGCACCGGGCGCGCGGACTCGACGATCAGCCGTGCCGCCTCGCGGACCTGCTTGGAGTGCGGCCGGGTGACGGGCCGGTACCCGGGGAGCTGCAGGCTGACCGGCCACTCGAACTCGACCTTGGCCTGCAGCGCGTCCTTGGCGATGTCGACCAGGACGGGACCGGGACGGCCGGTGCTCGCGATGTGGAAGGCCTCGGCGATCGTCCGGCCGATGTCGCGGACGTCGGTGACGAGGAAGTTGTGCTTGGTGATCGGCATCGTGATGCCGGCGATGTCGGCCTCCTGGAACCCGTCGGTCCCGATCAGCGACGTCGCGACCTGGCCGGTGATCGCCACCATCGGCACGGAGTCCATGTAGGCGTCGGAGATCGCGGTGACGAGGTTGGTGGCGCCGGGCCCGCTGGTGGCCATGCAGACCCCCACCTTGCCGGTCACCATCGCGTAGCCCTGGGCCGCGTGGCCGGCGCCCTGCTCGTGCCGGACGAGGATGTGGCGGAGCTTCGCGGAGTCGAAGAGCGGGTCGTAGGCCGGGAGGATCGCGCCACCCGGAATGCCGAACACGGTGTCGACGCCGACGTTCTCCAGGGCGCGCACCAGCGCCTGGGCTCCCGTCATCTGTTCGGTCGTCATGATCTGCGGTTCCTTGGGGAGAGGGACTGGGCTCGCCGGGCAACAAAAAACCCCCGCCGCCGGGAAGCGGTCGAGGGGAGGCGCGCAGGACGGTAGGACTCGGTCAGCCTGCGCGCCGACCAAGTACTACGAGGATGATGGTGGAGATGCTCTGCACGGCCCCACTTTCGCCGAAGTACCGCCGCCCGTCAAATCCTTGGACACAACGTCCCGAAATATGAGACGCGAACGGCGGGCCGCCCGGCCGCCTGGCTCACCCCGGCAGGGGCAGCGGCAGCTCGCCGGACACGTCGTCGCCGCCACCGGCCAGGTTCGTCCGGACCAGCGACTCGACCCGCCCGGCCGCCATCGGCCGCGCCACCAGGAACCCCTGCCCGCGCGGGCAGCCCATCTCGCGCAGCAGCTCCAGCTGCTCGGGCCGCTCGATGCCCTCCGCCACGACCGTCAGCCCGAGGTCGCTGCCCAGCCGGACGATCGTCCGGGTGAGCAGCGTGCTGGTCTCGTCCGCGCCGAGGCCCGCCACGAACGACGGGTCGATCTTGATGACGTCCACCGGGAGCCGCCCGAGGTAGGCCAGCGACGCGTACCCGGTGCCGAAGTCGTCGATCGCGAGCCGGACGCCGAGGTCGCGCAGCGCCTCCAGCCGCTCCACCTTCGTCCCGTCGTCGACCAGGACCTCCTCGCGCACCTCCAGGGTGAGCGCGTGCGGCGGCAGGCCCGTCTCCTCCAGCACCGCCGCGACCGTCTCCACGAACCGGGGCGCGCCGATCTGCCGGGCGGTGAAGTTCACCGACAGGCCGACCTCCCAGGAGTCGCGCCGCCAGCGGGCCACCTCCCGGCACGCCTCCCGCAGCACCCAGTCGCCGAGCGGCGGCATCAGCCCCGCCTCCTCGGCCGGGCCGATGAACTCCTCCGGCGGCACCTGCTCGCCGCCCCGCCACCAGCGCAGCAGCGCCTCCACTCCGGTCACCCGGGACGTCGCGAGGTCCACCACCGGCTGGAACTCGACCGCGAACTGCTCCTCGGCCAGCGCCCGCTGCAGGTCGCTGCCCAGCTCCAGCCGCCGGACGACGTCGGCGTGCATGTGCGGCGCGTACACCTCGACCCGGCCGCCGCCCATCTCCTTGGCCCGCGCCATCGCGAGGTCGCCGTTGCGCAGCAGGTCGGCGGCGCTGCGCCGGATCCGCCGCCCGCTGTCGGAGCCGCGGACGGGCCGCTCGTCGTCGCCCGCGAACGCGATGCCGACGCTCGCGGTCAGCACGATCTGCTTGCCGCCGACCTGGTACGGGTCCGCCGACAGCACCCGCAGCAGCCGGCCCGCCAGCTCGACGGTCGCCTGCGTCTCCCGCTCGTCCGACGGCAGCTGCACCAGCACCGCGAACTCGTCCCCGCCCCAGCGGGCCACCGTGTCGTCGGCCAGCACGTTCCCGCGCAGCCGCCGCGCGGCCTGCGCCAGCACCTGGTCGCCCGCCGCGTGCCCCGCCGAGTCGTTCACGTCGGTGAAGCCGTCCAGGTCGACGAACACCACCGCGATCTTGTCGCCGGACCCCTGCCGGGACAGCAGCTCCCGGGTCCGCTCCTCGAGGTACGACCGGTTCGGCAGCCCGGTGAGGCCGTCGTGGAACGTCAGATGGGCGACCTGCCGCTGCAGCGCCGCCTGCGCGCTCAGGTCGCGGGTGGTCACCAGCAGCCGCCCGCACTCGCCGCCGCTGTAGCGCGACACCGTCGACTCGGTCGGCAGCCAGGTCCCGTCCGCGGCGCGGACCCGGCAGGAGATGCGCAGCACGTCCTCGCCGAGCGGACCGTCCTCGGCCTCCAGGAACTCGGTGAAGACCTCCTCCAGGCGCGGCAGGTCCTCCGGGTGGATCAGCTCCTGCAGCGGCCGGCCGACCAGCTCGTCCGCCGTGTAGTGGTAGGTCCGCAGGGCACCTGCGCTCGCGTACTGCACGGTGGCGTCCATGTCGCAGATCAGGACCGCGTCCTCGACGCTCTCCGACAGGGCGCGGAAGTGCTGCTCGCCCGCCTCGACCTCCCGGCGCAGCCGGTCGTTCTCCCGCAGCAGCGACGCGAGCCGCGCCAGCAGCACCAGCGTCGCCGAGCCCGCGACGAGCGGGACGACCGGTTCCATCCCGTTCCGCCCGGTCAGCGTGTGCCCGGCGATGAACAGCGCGGCGGCCGCGGCGACCGCCGCCGGGGCGATCCCGGGGCCGATCATCCGGCCCCGCCGCTCCTCCGCGCCGTCCGCCCGCACCACCCCCGTGACGCCCGGCGGAAGGTCGTCCGTCGGCTCCGGCGCCGGCTCCGTCCACGGGACGAGCAGGAGCAGCAGCAGCCCGGCGAGCCGCAGGATGTCGGCGGGGTCCTCGGCGGGGGCGCCGCCGTGCAGCCGGACGAACGTCGTCACGATGTCGGCGATCGCGAAGGCCGCCAGCGCCCCGTACCCCATCCAGGCGGGGCGCCGGTGCCCCCGCGCCGCCCCCAGCACGAACGGCAGCGCCCCGCACACGAGCGCGATGTCGATCAGCGGGTACAGCAGTTCCAGCATGAACTCGGTCGGCGACTCCCCCGACCGGTGGTACAGGGTGCCGAAGACCGCCACCCACCCGAGGACGAACAGCCCGCAGACGCACACGTACGTGTCGGCCGCGTACCGCAGCCACGTCCCCACGTCGCGCGGCGGCCGGACCGGCACCACGAGACCGATGACCAGCGCGACCACCGCGATCAGGTAGAACAGGTCGGGCACCGACAGCGACAGCGCGCTGCGGCTCGCGTAGTCGGCGAGAGCGCTGCCCAGCGCCCCGAGAAACCAGCACGACGCGGCGATGCCGTACCAGCGCAGCGACGCCCGCCAGATGCCGCCCGCCGACAGCCGCCGCAGGCCGCTCGCGCCGTCGCCGTCGCCGCCGCGCGGCCGTCCCGCCGACATCAGCAGGGAGATCGCCGCGGCGCCAGCGGCACCGGCCTCGGCCCACGTGATGAACGCCGTGCCGCCCCAGCCCGCCAGCGACCCGGCGGCGTACAACACGCCGACGATCCCGACGATGACGACCGGCAGGGCACGCGGCGGCATCCGCGTGGCGTTCTCGCCGCTCATCGCGCCGTGTCCCTTCCGCTCGGTCCCCGGGCGCGCGAGCAGGGCGCCGGGGAAACAGGGGTCCGCACCCTCACCGGCCCGATAACGCCTGGAGGGTCATGGATCGTGCCCCCGCGCAGGGTCGGCGCGGGGCCGGTGGCGAGCACGTCGGCTGCGCCGGCCGGAGATCAGCTCCGTCGCTGCGATGCGGGATCACCGTGACGCCCAATGTACGTTCCGTAGGTCACGGAGCGATTGAGGGACTGCGTCCTCCCGGAGACGAAGCAACACGTTGGAAACCTCTTTATGCTGTCCGAAAGGGGATCGTCGCCGATGCCCGCATCACGCACAGTGACCGTTTCCGTGCCCCGCTCGTCCCGTCCGTGCCATCCTGGGAGCGGGAGGGGTCATCATGCGCAAGCACCTGATCGTACTCGCGGGGCTCATGCTCGCACTGGCGGCCTGCACGTCGGGCACCGACTCCGGTGAATCGACGAGCCCGCCACCCGCCTCGCCCGGTTCGCCCGCTCCGTCCGGTTCCGCGACCGGGGCAGGGGCCGTCGCCACCGGCCTCGAGGTCCCGTGGTCGGTCGCGTTCCTTCCCGGCGGCGACGCCCTCGTCACCGAACGGCAGAGCGCGCGGCTGCTCCGCGTCACCCCGTCCGGCGAGACCTCGACCGTCGCCACCGTCCCGGGCGTCGACCCGCTGGGCGAGGGCGGGCTCATGGGCGTCGCCGTCTCCCCCACGTTCGCCGACGACCGTCTCGTGTACCTCTACTTCACGGCGGCCGACGACAACCGCGTCGTCCGGGCCCCCTACGACGGCCGCCTCGGCACCCTGCAACCGGTCGTCACCGGGATCCCGAAGGGCTCGAACCACAACGGCGGACGCCTGAAGTTCGGGCCCGACGGCATGCTGTACATCACGACCGGCGAGATCGGCGACCCGTCCCTGTCGCAGGACACCGACTCCCTCGGCGGCAAGATCCTCCGCGTGACCCCCGAGGGCGCCCCGGCCTCCGGCAACCCCTTCGGCAACCGCGTCTGGTCCTACGGCCACCGCAACGTCCAGGGCATCGCCTGGGACGACCGGGAGCGCCTCTACGCCACCGAGTTCGGCCAGAACGAGTTCGACGAGATCAACCTCATCGAGAAGGGCGGCAACTACGGCTGGCCCGAGGTCGAGGGCGAGGGCTCCCCGGACGACGACTACGTCGACCCCCTCGTGACCTGGACCACCGACGAGTCGTCCCCGTCCGGCCTCGCCTACGCGAACGGCTCCCTGTGGGCCGCCGCCCTGCAGGGCGAGCGCCTCTGGGAGGTCCCGCTGACCGACGGCGACGCCGGCGCCCCGAAGGCCCACCTGCAGGGCGAGTACGGACGGCTGCGCGCGGTCGTCCGGGCCCCCGACGGCACCCTCTGGGTCACGACGAGCAACCGCGACGGCCGCGGCGACCCCGCAGATTCGGACGACCGAATCATCGGCGTCCCGGTCCCATAATTCGCGCATCTTTCTTTACGGACGTTCCCGCCATGCAGGATCCACCCCCGAAATCCACCGGCGGGGCGGCGGTGGTGCAGGACGAGGATCGCCGGGACCCCGGTGGCCGCGGCGGCCGACGCCTCCGGGATGAGCGGGGCCATCGACCACGGCCACGTGTCCCAGGGGCCCGGCCCCGCCGGGGGCGGACCGTCCGGCGGCGGCTCGGGCAGGTCGGGCTCCTCGCAGCGCCGCACCTCCAGTCCCGCGCGGAGGGCGGCACGAACATGGTCGCCGACCGTGTGCCGGTGCGCCACCAGGCGTCCGGGCCGGCCCTCGGCGTCGCGGACGGGCGGGACGGAGCCGCGGGCGACGTGCTCGGGATGGATGTCCGAGATCACCAGGTGCCCGCCCGGACGCAGGACGCGCGCGAACTCGGCCAGCACCGGGACGAGGTCGGGGACGTGCGTCAGCGCGAGCCCGCTGACCACCGTGTCCACCGAAGCGTCCCGCACGGGGAGACGATTCAGGTCGCCCCGCAGGAACCGGGCCTCCGGGACGCGGGCACGGGCCCGGACGAGCATGTCGGGCGAGGCGTCCACGCCGATGGGGCGGTGGCCGAGCCGGGCGAGCAGGGCCGTGTGCCGGCCGGTGCCGCAGGCGGCGTCGAGGGCCGCACCGGGCGGGATCGTGTCGAGGATCTCCTCGAGCACGGGCGCCTCGAACTCGAAGGCCGCGTTGGCTCCTTCGTCGTAGGTCGGTGCCCAGGCCCGGTAGCCGTCGACGACGTCGACGCGCTCGACGTCCACGGCGGCGCCCGTGAGGGACGGTTCGTCGAGCAGGCGACGGACTTCGGCGAGGCGCGCCTCGACGAACGCGCCGTCGTGCTCGCCGGTGAACGCGCGCAGCAGCGCGATGCCCTCGATGCCGAGAAGGTAGGCAAGCGAGTGCTCGTGGATCACCAGAGCGACGCTAACCGGCGGCGGGGAGGAGGACCAACGGGTTTTCCGTCTCCGACTGGACCCTTCGCAAGGACGCGCCCGCCATGCGGGGATCCGCGTCCCGAAACCCGGAGAGCCAGGCGGTGCCGGTCAATCCCACCAGAATCTCCACGCCGGCCGTCCGGCCAGCCCTTCGGCGTACACGTCGAAGTCGCCCGGCCCCTGCCACACGTTGTCGGGACAGAACGCCATGTGCTCGGCGGCGACCGCCCGCGCGTGCTCGATCGTCACCGGCGGCGCCGCCACCGAGAGCCACAGGTCGGCGAACCCCACACCCACCACCCGGGCGCCGAACCGGTCCTCCCACGACCGCACGACGGCCGAGATCCACTCGGTTTCGTTCGTGTGGTTGCACGGCCCTTCCCACCCGGCCAGCGTCAGAGCGTCGGCGCCCCGCACCGCGGGCACCAGCCCGAGCAGCCGCGCGTTCTCGGAGCCGAACGCCTCGGCCACCATCCGGGCGTTCTCGTCCGGGTCCTCCCCCGCCGGGCCGGGTGCGGCGAGTTCGTCCGGGCCGAACATCTCGTCCGGGTAGTCCCCGAGGGACTGCAGGACCCGCAGGGCGTCGAGCCGGTCGATCGCCTCGACCGGCGTGTACCCGAGTTCCCCGGCATGCCACGGGCGCTCCGGGTCGCCGCGGAGGGTGTCGAGGAGCAGCGGGTACAGCCCCGTCCTCGCTCGCTCGTCGTAGAGCCGGCACCACAGGTTCCCGGCGTCGGACGACGGCTCGTCCGACACCCACAGAACCTTCCGTCCGGCGTCGTCGCCGGCGGCGAAATCGGGGCTGATCAGCCGTCCGGCGGGCAACCCGTCCGGCAACGGCGGAAACTCGGCGTCGTGCATGCGGGCAACCTAACGCCGACCACCGACACCCGCCGCCGGGCTCAGTACTCGAGTTCCGACCAGTCGATCGTCACCGGAATGGGCGAGTCGACTTCCGGAGGGCCACCGTCCTCATCTCTCATGAGCGTGCCCGTGTGCTTGTAGCACCTGGTCGCGGTGTCCAGCCGGTAACGCTCGATGATCGAGATGCCTTGGCCGTCCAGCCGCACGATCCAGTAATGGGCAATGCTCGCCTTCCCGTACTCGCTCAGTTTGTCCATGGAGTCCGCCACTTCGGAGCCCGGCGACACGATCTCCACCACAAGCGCGACGTGCTCGGCACGAAGCCGCTCTCTGTTGTCGTGGTCGATACAGCGGTAGAGGACGACGTCGGGCCGACGGTTCAGCAGGGGCACGTCCTGAAGACGCAGGTCGATATCAGTATCGACCTCCAGGCAGCCGTGCCCTCTCTCCATCGCCCTACGGGCGTGCTTCTCGATGAGCTGTGCCAGCCGGCGTCCCGCACGCCGGTGCCGAGGTGTCGGTGCCTCGCTGAAGATGACCTGACCGCCGACGACCTCGATCATCCTGCAGATGTCCTCCGGCAGTGCCTCGTACTCCTCCGCCGTAACGGGTTGAGGCCGCACGCCCAGAAGCCAGTGGTCTTCCGGCAACGCCCTCATCAGTACGCTCCTTGAGATCACGCCACGCCCGACACGCTCAGCTACGGCCCGTGACCGCGCTCGCGGGCGGGCTTTCCGGGGACTCCGCCGCCCGTGGTCAGGGCCACGAGCGGCGGAAGGGGCGTCAGGAGGCGGCGAGCTTCTCCAGGATCAGCTCGCGGGCGCGGCCGGCGTCGGCCTGGCCGCGGGTGGCCTTCATGACGGCGCCGACGAGGGCGCCGGCGGCGGCGACCTTGCCCGCGCGGATCTTGTCGGCGACGTCGGCGTTGTCCGCGATCACCTGGTCGATGACCGAGTTGAGCTCGCCCTCGTCGCTGACGATCTTGAGCCCCTTCGCGGCGACGACCTCGTCCGGGGTGCCCTCGCCCGCGAGGACGCCGGTGAAGACCTGCCGGGCCAGCTTGTCGTTCAGCTCACCGGCGGCGATCATCGACTGGACGCGCGCGACCTGCTCGGGCGTGATCGGCAGGTCGGCCAGCTCGACGCCCTGCTCGGTGGCGCGGCGCGACAGCTCGTTCATCCACCACTTGCGGGCGGCCGCGGCGTCGCTGCCCGCCGCGATCGTCGACTCGATCAGGTCGACGGCCCCGGCGTTGACGACGTCCCGCAGTTCGAGGTCGGACAGGCCCCACTCGCCCTGGATGCGGGCGCGGCGGGCGGCGGGCAGCTCCGGCAGGGACGCCCGCACCTCCTCGACCCACTCGCGGGACGGCGCCATCGGCACGAGGTCGGGCTCGGGGAAGTACCGGTAGTCCTGCGCCTCCTCCTTGCTGCGCCCGCTGGTGGTGCGGCCGGTGTCCTCGTGGAAGTGGCGGGTCTCCTGCACGATGCGGCCGCCCTCGGACAGCACCCCGGCCTGCCGCTCGATCTCCGAGCGCACGGCGCGCTCGACCGAGCGCAGCGAGTTGACGTTCTTCGTCTCGGTCCGGGTGCCCCACTCGGCGGCGCCGCGCGGCATCAGCGACACGTTGACGTCGCAGCGCATCGAGCCCTCTTCCATGCGGACGTCCGAGACGCCCAGGGAACGGACGAGCTCGCGCAGCTCGGTCGCGTACGCGCGGGCCACGAGGGGGGCGCGCTCGCCGGTCGCGGTGATCGGCTTGGTGACGATCTCGACCAGCGGGATCCCGGCGCGGTTGTAGTCGACGAGGGAGAACTCGGCGCCGTGGATGCGTCCGGTGGTGCCGCCGACGTGCAGCGACTTGCCGGTGTCCTCCTCCATGTGGACGCGCTCGATCTCGACGCGGTACGTCTCGCCCTCGACCTCGACGTCCAGGTGGCCGTCGACGCACAGCGGCTCGTCGTACTGCGAGATCTGGAAGTTCTTTGGCATGTCCGGATAGAAGTAGTTCTTCCGGGCGAACCGGCACCACTCGACGATGTCGCAGTTCAGCGCGAGACCGATCTTGATGATGCCCTCGATCGCGGCGTGGTTCGTCACCGGCAGGGCGCCGGGCAGGCCGAGGCACACCGGGCACACCTGCGTGTTCGGCTCCGCCCCGAACGCCGTCGGGCAGCCGCAGAACATCTTCGACGCGGTGCCCAGTTCGATGTGGGTCTCGATCCCGAGGACGGGCTCGTACTTCGCGAGCGCCTCGTCGTAGGGCATGACGGTCGCAGTGGTCACTTCGCCTCCACCAGTTCCGGGGCCTGCGCGAGGAGGGGGCCGCCCCAGCGGTCCTCGAGGGCGCGCTCGACGGCGGCGCCGACGCGGTAGACGCGGTCGTCGCCGAGGGTCGGGGCCATGATCTGGACGCCGACCGGCAGGCCGTCCGCCAGCCCGCACGGCACCGAGACGGCGGCGTTGCCGGCGAGGTTCGACGGGATCGTGCACAGGTCGGCCAGGTACATGGCCATCGGGTCGTCGGCGCGCTCGCCGATCGGGAACGCCGTCGTCGGCGTGGTCGGCGAGATCAGCACGTCGACCTGCTCGAACGCGGACTCGAAGTCGCGCTTGATGAGCGTCCGGACCTGCTGCGCCTTGCCGTAGTAGGCGTCGTAGTAGCCCGACGACAGCGCGTAGGTGCCGAGCATGATGCGCCGCTTCACCTCGGGCCCGAAGCCCTCGGCGCGGGTCAGCGCCATGACCTCCTCGGCGCTGCGGGTGCCGTCGTCGCCGACGCGCAGTCCGTAGCGCATGGCGTCGAACCGGGCCAGGTTGGACGAGCACTCCGACGGGGCGATCAGGTAGTAGGCGGGCAGCGCGTAGGAGAAGTTCGGGCACGACACCTCGACGACCTTCGCGCCGAGCGACTCCAGCAGCTCGACCGTCTCGTCGAAGCGGGCCGTGACGCCGGGCTGGTAGCCGTCCCCGGCGAACTCCTTGACGACGCCGACGCGCAGCCCGTTGACGTCCGCGCGGCGGGCGGCCTCGACGACCGGCGGGACGGGACGGTCGATCGACGTCGAGTCCATCCGGTCGTGGCCGCTGAACGCCTCGTGCAGCAGCGCCGCGTCCAGGACGTTCCGCGCGAACGGGCCGGGCGTGTCGAGCGACGAGGCGAACGCGATGATCCCGTACCGGGACGAGCCGCCGTACGTCGGCTTCGCGCCGACGATCCCGGTGACGGCGGCGGGCTGCCGGATGGAGCCGCCGGTGTCGGTGCCGGTGGACAGCGGCGCCTCGTAGGCGGCGACGGCCGCGGACGAACCGCCGGACGAACCGCCCGGGATCCGGTCGAGGTCCCACGGGTTGCGGGTGACGCCGTAGGCGCTGTTCTCGGTGGACGAGCCCATGGCGAACTCGTCCATGTTCGTCTTGCCGAGGATGACCAGCCCCGCCTCGCGCAGGCGGGCCGTGACGGTCGCGTCGTACGGCGGCCGCCACCCCTCGAGGATCTTCGACCCGGCGGTGGTCGGCATGTCGCGGGTGGTGAAGACGTCCTTGTGCGCGATCGGGACGCCGGCCAGCGGGCCGAGCTCCTCCCCCGCCGCGCGGCGCTCGTCCACCCGGCGGGCCTGCGCGAGGGTCGCCTCCCGGTCGACGTGCAGGAACGCGTGCACCCGCTCGTCCACGGCGGCGATGCGGTCCAGGTGCGCCCGCGCGACCTCGACGGCGGACGTCTCGCCCGCGGCCATCAGCTCGCCGAGTTCGGCGGCGCCCTTCCTGACCAGTTCGCTCATCAGGCCTCCTCACCCAGGATCCGCGGCACCCGGAAGCGCTGCTGCTCGGCGGCCGGGGCGCCCGCGAGCGACTGCTCCGGCGGGAGCGAGGGCCGGACCTCGTCGGCCCGGTACACGTTGGTCAGCGGCAGCGCGTGCGAGGTGGGCGGGATGTCCTCCGCCGCGACCTCCTGCACCCGCGAGACCGCGGAGATGATCTGGTCGAGCTGGCCCGCGAGATGATCGAGCTCATCGTCGCCGAGCGCCAGCCGGGAGAGCCGAGCGAGGTGCGCCACCTCGTCACGGGTGATGGCGGACATGAGAAAACCGTTCCTGGATTCGATTGGGTTCACGGCCATCCTATTGGGCCGGTCCCTCCTCGCAGACCGGATTACCGGCGGCGATCCGCCGCGCCGTTTCAGATTCCCCTGGAGGGAACGCTTCTGTCGTCCCCCAGGACGACGAGAGGAGCCGACGTGACCATCGGCGGCAGCATCGCACTGATCATCGTCGGTGCCATCCTGGCCTACGCGGTCGACTTCGACCTCAGCGGCGTCGACATCCGGCTGGTCGGCGTGATCCTGATGGTCGGCGGCGCGATCGGGCTGATCATCGGCATCGTGCGGATCGCGACGGCGCGCCGCCGTCCCCCGCCGCCGCCCCCGGTGCGCGAGGAGCGGTACTACGACAACGACCCCCGCCGCCCGTACTGACGACCGCGACCTTCCAGGGGGTCGCCCCCCCTGGGTCAAGCCGCGGGCTCGGGGGCGCGGTCCATGTGGCGGCGGAGCCACTCGGTGGCGGTCTCGGCGTCCATCGGGCGCCCGAAGTGCCAGCCTTGGGCCGCGTCGCAGCCCATCTCGCGGAGGACTTCCGCGGTCTGCGGGTCCTCGACGCCCTCGGCGACCGAGCGCAGGCCGAGGGTCCGGACGAGGTCGACGATCGAGCGGACGATCACGGCGTCGTCGGACGACTCGGTGAGCCGGCGGACGAACGAGGCGTCGATCTTGATCTCCTCGACGGGGAGCCGCTTGAGCCGCACGAGGGACGAGTAGCCGGTGCCGAAGTCGTCCAGGCTGAGCGGGATCCCGAGTTCGGCGAGGGCCGCGACGGTGTCGGAGGCGTAGGCGGGCTCGTTCATCAGGATCCGCTCGGTGATCTCCAGCTGGAGCGCGGCGGTGGGCAGGCCGCGGGCGAGCAGGCCCTCCTCGATGATCTCGGTGAGGCCGGTGTCGAGGAGGTCGCGGCCGGAGGCGTTCACCGCGACCTGGACGGCGAGGTTCTCCCGCCACCAGGAGGCGGTCTGCGCGAGGGCCTTCTCCACGACGTGGTGGGTGATCGAGCGCATCAGGTACGTCTGCTCGGCGACGGACAGGAACGCCTCGGGTTCGAGGAGGCCCTGCTCGGGGTGCCGCCAGCGCAGGAGGGCCTCCATGCCGACGAGCTGGCCGTCCCGCAGGGCGACCTTGGGCTGGTAGAAGAGCTCGAGTTCGGACCGGTCGACCGCGCGGCGCAGGTCGCCGAGCATGGTGAGGCGGGCCGGGGAGTTGCGGTCCTTCTGCGGGGAGTACACCTCGACGCCGGTGCGAGCCTCCTTCGCGTTGTACATGGCGACGTCGGCGCGCTGGAGCAGGAGCTCGAAGTCGGGGGCGTGGTCGGGGAACAGCGCGATGCCGACGCTGGCCTCGAGGTCGAACGACAGGCCGTCCAGCCGGACGGGCTCGGCGAGCGCGGCGCGCAGCCGGGCGGCGACCTCGCGGGCGGCGGCCTCGTCGCGGACGGTCGGCAGCAGCACCGCGAACTCGTCGCCGCCGAGGCGGGCCACCAGGTCGCCGGGGCGGACGCTGTGGGTGAGGCGGTGCGCGACGAGCTGCAGGAGGCGGTCGCCGGTGGGGTGGCCGAGGGTGTCGTTCACCTCCTTGAAGCGGTCGAGGTCGAGCAGGAACAGGCCGGCGCGGCGGGGCGGTTCGGCGGTCCTGCGGCGGCGCCCGCGCAGGTGCCGGTGGGCGTCCACGCCGCGGGCCTCGGCGAGCGCCTCCTCGGTGCGGACGATCAGCAGCTTGCGGTTCGGGAGCCCGGTGAGGGCGTCGTGCAGGGCCTGGTGCTCGCGCCGGACGGACACGGACGCGTTCAGGTACACGGCGATGAACGGCAGGACGATCAGCGGGACGAACGCCGCGGATCGGTCCATGGCGACGACCATCAGCGGGGCGAGGCCGAGCAGTGCGAGGTGGACGAGGACCTGGTAGCCGAAGTCCCACCGCATGGCCTTGAGCACGGAGACGCGCTCGTGCAGGGCGACGGCGGCGCTGACGAGGGTGTCGTTGCAGATGAAGTAGACGGTCCCGGCGAGGGCGATGGCGGGCAGGTCGGAGCCGTCCGGCACCCACAGGGCGGAGGGGGTCGCGAGGTCGCCGGTCAGCGCGAGGGCGAGCTGGGCGGCGCCGAGGCTGAGGGTGTACTGGGCGACGTTGAACGCGATCCGGTGCGGGGCGCGGCCGCGGAAGATGCCGCAGGTGACGACGGCGACGGCCTGCAGGGCGGCGGCGACCGGGAGGCCCGCGTACAGCAGCGCGGCGAACGCGAACGTGGTGGAGGTGGTCGCGCCGTTGTTCTCGGTGGATCCCGGGGTGATGATCGGCCGCATCTCGCCGAAGACGATGAAGCAGCCCAGGATCCAGAAGACCGGGTTGCCGAGCAGCGCGTCCAGGTCGGGGCGGGTGAGCCCGGCGCAGGCGGAGCCGCCCGCCACGGCGCCCAGCACGATGACGACGACGATGTAGATCCACAACGGGGAACCTCGGCGCGGCGCCGTGTTCCGCGTGTTGTTCGGGTCCTTCATCACCATCCTCGGGGGATTCGCGGGGGATGTCCCCCGGAACCGGACGTGCCGGGCCACGGGGACGCCCCCGGGCGATACGTCCGGTGATTCAGGTGTGTCGCGATGAGAGGGAGAGTACGACCTCTGGGGAACTTCGCGAAACCGGTTGGGTACGTTCCGTTATGCCCGGATCGCGCTCACTCCTCTCCGTTGGGTAGTGAAAGTGTACCCCTGAGTAACGCAAACCTGCTGGCGGACCGTCAAGCACATTTCGTCACTCGTCGGCACGGACAGCGACTTTTTTGGCCGCTTCCGGCCCGTCGGCCAGCAGAACCCGGAACCCGTCCTCCTCCAGGACCGGCACGCCGAGCTTCATCGCCTTGTCATACTTTGACCCGGGACTGTCACCGACGACCACGAACCCGGTCTTCTTCGACACCGATCCCGACACCTTGCCGCCGAGCGCCTGCACCGCCTCGGTGGCCGAGTCGCGGCTGTAGTCCTCCAGCGAACCGGTGATCACCACCGTGACGCCCTGCAGGGGGCGCGGGCCCGCGGCGCCCTCGTCCTGCGTCCGGACGCCCGCCGCGCGCCACTTGTCGACGATCTCGCGGTGCCAGTCGACCGCGAACCACGACGCGATCGACGCCGCGATCGTCGGGCCGACGCCGTCGACCGCGGCCAGCTCCTCCTCGGACGCGTGCGCGATCGCGTCGAGCGAGCCCATCTCGCGGGCCAGGTCGCGCGCGGCGGACGGCCCGACGTGCCGGATCGACAGCGCCACCAGCACCCGCCACAGCGGCTGCTTCTTCGCCTTCTCCAGCTCCTCGAAGAGGATCTCGACGGTCTTCTTCGGCTCGCCCTCCTTGTTCGCGAAGAACGACACGACCTTCGGCTCCCCGGTCTCCGGGTCGGTCTTCGGCGTGCCCGTCTTGGCGTCCAGGACCAGGCTCCGGATCGGCAGGAGCTCCTCCACGGTCAGGTGGAACAGGTCGCCCTCGTTCTTGACCGGTGGGTCGGCGGGTTCGATCGGCTGCGTCAGCGCGGTCGCCGCGACGTAGCCGAGGGCCTCGATGTCGAGCGCGCTGCGGCCCGCCACGAAGAACACCCGCTCGCGCAGCTGCCCCGGGCAGTACCGCGCGTTCGGGCAGCGGATGTCGGCGTCGCCCTCCTTCTCGTACGCCAGCTCGGTGCCGCACTCGGGGCACTCCGCGGGCATGACGAACTCGCGCTCCGAACCGTCCCGCAGGGCCGTCACGGGCGCGACGATCTCCGGGATCACGTCCCCGGCCTTGCGCAGGACGACCGTGTCGCCGATCAGGACGCCCTTGCGCTTGACCTCGCCCGCGTTGTGCAGGGTGGCCCGGTCGACGGTCGAACCGGCGACCTTCGTGGGCTCCATCACCCCGTACGGGGTGACGCGCCCGGTCCGTCCCACGCCGACCTTGATGTCGAGGAGCCGGGTGTTGACCTCCTCGGGCGGGTACTTCCACGCGATCGCCCAGCGCGGCGCGCGGCTCGTCGATCCGAGCCGCCGCTGCAGCGCGAACTGGTCGACCTTCACCACGACCCCGTCGATCTCGTACGCGGTGCCGTGCCGGTTCTCGCCGTACTCGGCGATGTACGCGCGGACGGCGTCCATGCCCCCGACGACCTCGTACCGGTCGCTGACCGGCAGTCCCCACCCGCGCATCAGCTCGTAGGCCCCGGACTGGCTCTCCGGCCGCGTGCCGCCCTCCCAGGCGCCGAACCCGTGCACGAGCATGCTGAGCGGGCGCTTGGCGGTGATCCGCGGGTCCTTCTGCCGCAGCGACCCCGCCGCCGCGTTGCGCGGGTTGGCGAACGGGTCCTTGCCGGCCTCCACCTGCGCCGCGTTGACCTGCTGGAACCCCTCGACCGGCAGGAAGACCTCGCCGCGCACCTCCAGGACGTCCGGCCAGCCCTCCCCCGCGAGCCGGTTCGGGATGTCGGCGATCGTCCGGATGTTGTGCGTGACGTCCTCGCCGGTGCGCCCGTCCCCGCGGGTGACGCCGCGCGTGAGCCGTCCGCGCTCGTAGGTCACCGCGATCGCCAGACCGTCGATCTTCGGCTCGCACAGGTAGCCCGCGACCTCGCCGACCTCCTTCACGACGCGCTCGTCCCACGCGAGCAGCTCGTCGGCGTCCATCGCGTTATCGAGGCTCTGCATCCGCTCCAGATGCGCGACGGTCGCGAAGTCGGTCGTGATCGGCGCGCCGACCCTCTGGGTGGGCGAGTCGGGCGTGACCAGCTCCGGATACCGCTCCTCCAGCTCCCGCAGCTCCCGCATCATGCGGTCGTACTCGGCGTCGCTCAGCGTCGGCTGGTCGAGGACGTAGTAGCGGTAGTTGCCCTCGTCGATCCGCTCGCTCAGGTCCAGATGCCGCTGCCGTGCCTCGCCGGGAACCCCGCCGGTGGTGCCGTCGCTCGTGGTCATGCCCCCATTTTCCCCGGTGGCACCGACAATCCGGCAGGGGGCGCGCCCTGTCGCCGCTACTGTTCGGCGGCCTCGTGGAGCATCCGCGCGGTGTCGCGGGCGCGCTTCAGCGCGTCGCGGACGTACCGGGGCGAGGCGCCCGCCATCCCGCACGCGGGCGTGACCACGACCTGCCGGGCGAGCCGGTCGGGCGGGAACCCGAACCGCCGCCACAGCTCCCGGATCGGCTCGGCGGTCGCCCGCAGCGGCGGCAGCGTCGCGTCCACGGCCGGGACGGCGCCGAGGAACAGGCCCACGCCCGCGTCGATCGTTTCCCCGACGGCGTCGTCGTCGCGCCGCGGCACGTACCGCAGGTCGACCGAGAGGGCCTTCGCGCCCGCGCGGCGCAGCATGCCGTACGGGACGTTCCGGGCGCAGCAGTGCACGAGCGGGTACGCGGCGTCGTCCGCGCACACCGTGTCGATCGTCCGCCGCAGGACGTCCTCGGCGACCGGCTCCTCGACCGCCCGCAGCCGTCCGAAGCCGCTCGCGGTCGGGACCGTCCCGGCGAGGACCGCCGGGAGGGCGGGTTCGTCCAGTTGCAGCAGGATCCGTGCCGCGGGCAGCCTCCGCCGGACGTCCGCGACGTGCGCGGCCACGCCCTCGGCGAGCGACGCGGCCAGGTCGCGAACGGCGCCCGGGTCCTTGATCGCGCGGTCGCCGTGCCGCAGCTCGACGGTGCTCGCCAGCGTCCACGGGCCGCACACCTGGATCTTGAACGGCCCGTCGTGCCCGCCCGCGACGGCCTCCAGGACGTCCAGGTCGCGGGCGAGGTGGTCGCGGGTGCGGACGGTGTCGCGGCCGGGCCGGTCGGAGAACCGCCAGCCGGACGGTTCGAGGTGCACCGGCATGTCGACCAGCAGCCCCGCCGAGCGCCCCACCATGTCGGCGCCGGGGCCGCGCGCGGGCAGCTCCGGCAGGTGGGGCAGCTCGGGCACCTCGCCGAGCACGACCCGCAGCGTCTCCTCGGGGTCGTCACCTGGATACGAACCGACGCCGGTCGCGGTCCCGGCCTGCCACGGATGAGTCACACCGAAAGCCTAGATCGTTGATGGGGGTTTGCCGAACCGGCGGCGGGCATGGCGAAGGGCGCCCATGATCAGTGTGTGAAGACAAACCTGGACGCCCTTCTGACCGCACTCTACGTCCATCTGGACGACCACGTCCTGCGATCGGCCGACCGGCCCCGCAGACGCGGCCCCGCCCGGACCCTCAACGACGCCGAGCTGGTCTGCGTCGCCATCGCCCAGGTCCTGCTCGGGTGCGATTCCGAGCGCCGGTGGCTGCGGACCGCGCCCGCACGGATCGGGCACCTGTTCCCCCGGCTGCCCGGCCAGTCCGAGTACAACCGGCACCTGCGGGATGCGGCACCCGTCCTGTCGGCGGCGTCGATGTGGCTGGTCCGCCAGACGCCTTCCTGGCACGACCGGCTGCGGCTGATGGACGGCACCCCGCTGCGCTGCGGCGCCTCCCGCACCACCGTCCACCGCTCCGCCCTGGGCGAGATCGCCGGCTACGGCATGGACAAGTCCCACCACGCCTTCTACTGGGGAGCCAAGCTCATGCTGATCACCACCCCCGAAGGCGCAGTGTGCTCTTTCAGCGTGGCCCACCCCAAGGAACTGGACGAGCGCAAGCAGGCGATCCACCTGCTGCACACCCGGCCGCCCGCCCCGGGGCCCTGCCCGATCGTGTGCGACAAGGGATTCGCCGGAGCCGAGGTGGAGAAGACCGCCGCCGGCCTGGGCCACCTCCTGATCCGGCCGGTGCGCCAGGACGAGCCCGAGCCGCCTGTCAAGGTGTTCCCGGCCTGGCTGCGCCAGCGCATCGAGGCCGTCATCTGGACCCTGAAGAACCAGCTCGGACTGGAACGCCACGCCGCACGCACCACCGGAGGGCTCTGGACGCGCCTGTGCCAGCGGATCTGCGCCCTCAACGCCGTGATCTGGCACAACTGGCTGATCGGCGCCCCGGTCAAGCGGTCACTGATCGCCTATGACCACTGATCGGGGCACTCAACAAAACCCCATCAACGATCTAGCGGCGCGTGATCACAGCAGTTCCGCGAGCCGGTCCAGACGCCGCAGGGTGTCGGCCTCCGCGTCGGTCTTGAGGTTGAACAGCACCTCGTCCACCCCGGCCGCCGCCAGCTCCTCGAGGACCTCCGGCCTGCCCGGTGCACCGAACATCGTGACCGGCACGTGCCGTCCGGCCCGTTCCCGGACGTCGGCGATCTGCTCCGCGAGGGCGTCGGTGTTGCGCCCGTAGAGCGGCAGCCAGCCGTCGCCGAACTCCACGACCCGGTCGGCCGTCGTCGGCCCTCCGCCGCCGATCAGCACGGGCGGGTGCGGGTCCTGGACGGGCTTCGGGTACATGAAGACCGGGTCGAAGTCGACGAACTCGCCGTGGAACTCCGCCTCGTCCTTCGTCCACAGCTCCTTGACGGCCAGCACCCGCTCGCGCAGCAGCCGCATCCGCGTCTTCGGCTCGGTGCCGTGATTGCGCATCTCCTCCCGGTTCCAGCCGGCCCCGACGCCGAGCACCGCGCGCCCGCCGGAGATCAGGTCCAGCGAGGCGACCTCCTTGGCCAGGACGATCGGGTCCCGCTGGATCACCAGCGCGATCCCGGTGCCGAGCCGCAGCCGCTCCGTCACGCTCGCGACGGCGGACAGCACGACGAACGGGTCGAGCGTCCGGTAGTACATGCGCGGCAGCTCATCGCCGCCGGGCCACGGCGATTCCCGCTTCACCGGGATGTGGGTGTGCTCGGCCAGGAACAGCGCCCCGAACCCGCGTTCCTCCAGCGCCCGCCCGAGGGCCGCGGGCCTGATCCCGTCATCGGTCACGAACGTCGAGACACCGAACTTCACGACACCACCTCCAGAGACTCACCGGGAACCGACCCTAGTCCGCCCGGAGGCGGCGGAACGCCGCCCGGTGGTCGGCCGGCAAAGGTCGGCCGCCCGACTCCCGTTACCGTGAGTGTAAGTAGCGAAACTTTGGGTTATTCCTGTAGGGGAATCTCGTCGGCGACGCCGTGGACACGGCATTGGGGGGCGGCAACAGTGCGGCTGCAGTTCATCGGGACCGGATCGATCCTCAGCGCCAGCATGAGCGCGTCGGCGCTGGTCGACGGCAAGGTGCTCGTCGACGCCCCGAACGGGTCGCTCAAGGCGATGCGCGGGCACGGGCTCGACCCGCTGGACATCGACGTCTGCCTCATCACCCACTTCCACGCCGACCACTTCTTCGACATCGTGTTCCTGTTCCTCGAACAGGGGTTGCGGCACGCCCGGGATCGCGAGCTCGTCCTGATCGGCCCGTCCGGGTTCGAGGAGCGGCTGGAGCGGCTGTTCGAGATGGCGTACCCGGACACCTACGCGGGCATCCGGGAGAAGGTGCCGCCGCGCTTCGTCGAGATCGGCGACCAGGGCGGCGAATGGTCCGGCGACGGGTACCGGATCCACGCGATGCCCGTCGACCACACCGTCCCCGCGCTCGGCTACGCGATCGCCGACGAGTCGGGCGCGCGGCTCGGGTACACCGGCGACACGGTGCTGTGCCCGGCGGTGGAGAAGCTCGCCGCCGACTGCCCGACCGTCGTGCTGGACACGAGCTTCCCGGCGGAGGGGAAGTTCGGTCACATGGGGCTCGCGGACGTCGAACCGCTGGCGGACCGCCACCCGGACGTCCGGTTCCTCGCGACGCACCGGGACGACGACGTCACCCGCTCGTCCAGGACGAACATCGTGTTCCCGGAGGACGGCCAGGCCTTCGAGATCGACGGCGCCGCGACCCCCGCGGGTCCAGGCGCGCCCTGACTCACCGACCGCCGGCCCGCCCCAACCCGAGCGGACCATTGCCACTGCGATTGCGAGCGAAGCCGGATTCGAGCGAAGCAAGAATCCGATCGCGCAGCGAGCCCTCGGGCGAGTCGGAGCGATGCAGCAATCGCACGCGGCGCCCGTTGAAGGAAGGCCGCCTAGCGGCCTGACGCCGAGGGCACCGCAGAAGAAACGGTCGCGGAGGCCAGTACGCGGTCGCCTTCGTACAGGACGGCGGCCTGGCCCGCGGCGACTCCCCGGGCGGGGGCGGCCAGGCGGACGCGCAGGACGTCGACGTCCAGTTCGGCCGTGCAGTCGTGGACCTCGCCGTGCGCGCGCAGCTGCACCCGGCAGCCGAACGGGCCGTCCGGGACGCCGCCCAGGACGACCGGGCGCTCGCCGGTGATCTCGTGGACGTCGAGGGCCTCGCGGGGGCCGACCGTGACGGTGTTGGTGACCGGGGAGATGTCGAGGACGTACCGGGGCCGGCCGTCCGGTGCCGGGGTGCCGATGCGCAGGCCCTTGCGCTGCCCGATCGTGTACGCGTAGGCGCCGTCGTGCTCGCCGACCTCGGTGCCGTCGGTGTCGACGATCGGCCCCCTGGCGGTGCCGAGGCGGTCGGCGAGGAAGCCGCGGGTGTCGCCGTCGGCGATGAAGCAGATGTCGTGGCTGTCGGGCTTGTCGGCCACCTGGAGGCCGCGCCGGTCGGCCTCGCGCCGGATGTCGGCCTTGGTGGTGTCGCCGAGCGGGAACATCGCGTGCGCGAGCTGCTCCGGGGTGCACACGGCCAGGACGTACGACTGGTCCTTGCCCTCGTCGACGCCCCGGCGCAGGACGCCGTCCTCCAGCCGGGCGTAGTGGCCGGTGCAGACCGCGTCGAAGCCGAGGGCCAGGGCGCGGTCCAGCAGCGCCGCGAACTTGATCTTCTCGTTGCAGCGCAGGCAGGGGTTCGGGGTGCGGCCCGCGGCGTACTCGCCGACGAAGTCCTCGACGACGTCCTCGTGGAAGCGTTCCGCGAGGTCCCAGACGTAGAACGGGATGCCGATCGCGTCGGCGGCGCGGCGGGCGTCCCGGGAGTCCTCGAGGGTGCAGCAGCCGCGCGCGCCAGTCCGGTAGGACTGCGGGTTGCTGGACAAGGCCATGTGGACGCCCGTGACGTCGTGCCCGGCCTCGGCGGCGCGGGCGGCGGCCACGGCGGAGTCGACGCCGCCGGACATGGCGGCGAGTACGCGCAGAGTCATAGTCCTTCGAGCGTACGCGCCGCGGGGCCCTGTCCACATCGGGTTACCGGCGGGACGGGTGCGCCGCGGGGTGAACGGGACGCGGCGGGGACGCGGCGACGGATCGTCCGGCGGCTCGCGTAGGGTTACGTCGCGGGCTCCGTGAAGGCCCGGACCCCGTGTGACCCCACGAAAAGGAAGAGACGTACAGGTGGGAATCTTCCGCCGTCCGCGCGACACGTCCGCCACCGCACCGCCCGCGGTCGGCGAGTTCTGGGAATGGTGGGGCCAGGCGCGCCCGACGATCGAGTCGTCGCTGGCGGCCGGTCCGGGCGAGCAGGAGCCGGGCGAGCCGCCGGGCGAGGGGCTGTCGGCCGAGACGATCGAGGAGCTGTCCCGCCGCGTCCACAAGATCCATCCGGGCCTGCAGTGGGAGATCGGCGGCGCCGAGGACCGGGCGCCCTCGCTGACGCTGACCGGCGGCGGCGACCCGGAGCTGCGCGGACTCGCCGAGCGGTGGGTGCGGGCGGCGCCGAAGGGGGCCGGTGACTGGGCCTTCCACCCGGCGCGGCAGGCCGACCCGGAGATGCTCGCCCAGGACCTCGTCCTCGGCGACCACGAGTTCGACCTGGAGTACGTGCGGCTGGGCATGCGGGCCGACGCCGGACGCGCGAAGGTGCACATCACCGCCTACCACCCCGACTTCCTGTTCGTCCCCGAGGAGCAGCAGCTGCAGGTCGCCTCGCACGTCCTGGACTGGGCGCTCGGCGAGGACGACGTGGCCCGCTGGGTCGGCGACGTCGACATCGCGATGGAGGCGCCGATCGACTCGCTGCCGCCCGCGATGCTCGGCTCGGTCGTCGAGCAGGTCGCCGAGCCGTTCGGGGAGCCGGCGTGGCTGAGCGGCGAGGGCCGCACGCCGCGCGGGCATCCCGCCCGGGTCGGCGCGCGGTTCCCGCTCCACCGGCAGGACTACCCGCTCTGCGACCTGCACGTGGCGATCAGCGTCCCGTACCGGCACAGCAACCCCGACCGGCTACCGGTCGAGCCGTCGTCGGGCGCGCTGCACGCGTTCGAGAAGAAGCTCGGCAAGCTCGGCGACCGGGCGGTGCTGGCGGTCCGCGAGACCGGCGACGGGCTGCGGGTCTTCCACCTGTACGCCGACCCCGACTCGGGCGCCGTCGGCGAACTCGACCAGCTCGCCGCGAGCTGGGCGGAGGGCAAGGCCAAGGTCGCCTCGACCAGCGACCCCGGCTGGAAGGCGCTGGCCCCCTACCGGCCCTGACCCGGCCGGACGGCCTCCACCCGGCGCCAGCGGGCCTCGCAGCACGAGTAGACGCCGAAGAGCACCACGCCGCAGGCGATCGCCACGAGCCCCCACGCTCCGGCGGGCGTCCCGGCGAACTCGCGGAGGGTGCCGTCCAGGCCGTGCGCCTTGTCCGGGTCGTAGCTGATCGCCGCGTAGCCGAGGAACACGCCGGCCGCGCCGATCACCAGGCCGCGCGCGGCGTTGCCGACGGCGCCGAGCGGTTCGACGAACCGCCGGGCGCCGCCCAGCTGCCCGAGCTTGAGCTCGTCGAGGAACTTGCGGCGCGCGGCGGTGTACAGGACGTACGCGCCGACGCCGAGGAATCCCGCCGCGACCGCGAGGACGAGCCAGCGCCCGCCCGGCTCGCCCATCAACCGTGCCGTGAACGTCTTCGACTGCTCGTCGCTCGACGCCCCCTGGTGCCCGAACACGAACGCGAGCGTCGCCGCGAACCCCGCCGTGTACAGGAGCCCGCGACCGGCCGAACCGAGACGCTCGTGCGCTTTGTGCCCGTCCGGGACGGGACGTCCGTAGAGCGCCTCCGCGAACTGCCAGAGCGCGAGGGCCGCGAACCCGCCCGTCATGAGCCACAGCACGACCGTCCCGCCGGGCTGCTCCGCGACGGTCCTGAGCGCGCCGCCCCGGTCGGCCTCCTGGCCTCCGTCCCCGAACGCGATCTGGAGTGCCAGCACGCCGATCAGCATGTACAGCAGCCCGCGCGCGACCAGCCCCACGCGGGACAGCCGGTGGAACCACGGGTGCCCGGCCGCCTTCCGTCCCGCGCCCCGCACCGCGCCGCCGTTCGCCACGCCCGTCATCGCTCCCGGTCCCTCGCAATCTCTCGTTCAACGAACGGCAAAGCCGTCCCCGATCGAGGGGCGATGAAACCCGCGGGCGCGTCCGGGGTCAGGTGAGGCCGGCTCGGCGGGCCCGCTCCACCGCGGGGGCGATGGCGTCGGCCAGGGCCTTGACGTCGGCCTCCGTGGAGGTGTGGCCGAGGGTGAAGCGCAGGGAGCCGCGGGCGCGCTCGGGACCGGCTCCCATGGCCGTCAGGACGTGGCTGGGCTGGGAGACGCCCGCGGAGCAGGCGGAGCCGGTCGAGCAGGCGATGCCGCGGGCGTCGAGGAGCATGAGGAGCGCGTCGCCCTCGCAGCCCGGGAAGGAGAAGTGGGCGTTGCCGGGGAGGCGGTCGCGGGGGTCGCCGTTGAGGACCGCGTCGGGGACGGCCGCGCGGACGGACTCGATGAGGCGGTCGCGGAGCCCGGCGAGGCGTTCGGCCTCGGCGGCGCGGCGGCGGGCGGCCACCTCGACGGCGGCGGCGAAGCCCGCGATGGCGGGGGTGTCGAGGGTGCCGGAGCGGACGTCGCGTTCCTGGCCGCCGCCGTGCAGGAGCGGCACGGGATCGAGGTGGACCGGCTCCTTCGGCTTGGCGAGCAGCAGCACGCCGACGCCGATCGGGCCGCCGAGCTTGTGCCCGGTGAGGGTGAGGGCCTGGACGCCGCTCGCGGCGAACGGGACGGGCAGCGTGCCGGCGGCCTGGACGGCGTCGGTGTGCAGCGGGACGCCCCGGTCGCGGGCGATCGCCGCGAGTTCGGCGATCGGCTGGACGGTGCCGACCTCGTTGTTCGCCCACATGACGGTGGCGAGGGCGACGTCGGAGCCGTCGCCGAGCGCGTCCCGGAGGGTCTCGGGACGGACGCGCCCCAGTTCGTCCACGGGGAGCCATTCGACGCGGGCGCCCTCGTGGTCGGCGAGCCACTGCACCGAGTCGAGGACGGCGTGGTGCTCGACGGCGGACGCCAGCACGCGGGTGCGGGCGGGGTCGGCCGCGCGGCGCGCCCAGTAGAGGCCCTTGACGGCGAGGTTGTCGGACTCGGTGCCCCCGAGGTGAACACGACCTCGCTGGGACGGGCGTCGAACGCCTCGGCGATGAGCTCGCGGGACTCCTCGACGACGCGGCGGGCGCCCCGCCCGACGGCGTGCAGCGAGGACGGGTTGCCGAGCTCGTGCAGCCGCGCCGTCATCGCCTCAACGGCCTCCGGCAGCATGGGGGTCGTCGCCGCATGGTCGAGGTAGGTCACCACGGCGTCAACATTATCCGCGCATCCGGTGTTCCCCGTAGGTGGCCGGGAGGTTACGGGAATGCCGGGCACGGACCGCCGGTTTGGCGACTGTACCGTCCGGTCGGTACAGTGGAGCGGTCATGACGAAGAACTCCCTCCTGGACGCCGCGGAGGCGGTGCTCTCCGAGCACGGCACGCAGGCGCTGACGCTCACCGCGGTGGCCGACCGCGCCGGCGTCAGCAAGGGCGGGCTGCTCTACCACTTCCCCTCCAAGGAAGCGCTCGTCAAGGCGATGGTGGCGCGGGTCATCGAGGAGTTCGACGACCTGATCGCCGCGCACGACGACGGGACGCCCGGGTCCTACACCCGCGCCTACGTCGAGGCGACCTTCGAGATCCTGACCGGCGAGGCGCGCGCCTACCGGCGCTGGTCGGCCATCACGGCCGCCGCGACGGACCCCGGGCAGGGGCTGCCGCTCAACGAGGCGATGCGCCGCTGGCACGGCCGCGCCGCCGGCGAGGACGCCGACCCGGTGGCGGCGGCGGTCGTCCGGCTGGCCGCCGAGGGCCTGTGGGAAGTGGTCAGCCACGCGCCCGAGCTGTACGACGAGGAGCAGTTCGCGGCGCTGAAACGGCGGCTGCTCGCCCTCCTCGGGTAGCGCCCCGCTCCCCCGCTGGAACGCTCCACGTCCCTCGTCCGGGCCCGTCCGCCCGAATCCGACTGTCCGCATCCGGTCCGCACTCCCGCGCGGCCGGCGCACGTGTCCGGGGCCCTCCGCCCCCCGAGTTCAGAAAGAGGTGAACCATGCTGCTCCGCGCCCGTACCGGGACGTTCCTGACGTTCGCCCTCGCGGGCCTGCTCACCGGTGTCTGGGTCGCGCGGATGCCCGCGCTTGCCGGGAAGTTCGGGACGTCCGAGAGCGAGATCGGCATCGTCGTCCTCGTCTGGGGGCTCGGCGCGGTGGCCGCCATGCAGGCGCTGCGCGGGGTGATGGCGCGGGTCGGGAGCCGGGGCGCGCTGCGGTTCGCGCTGCCGCTGACCGCGCTGGCCTACGTCGCGGTCGCGGTGGCTCCGACCTACTGGTCGCTGCTGGCCGCCGTGGTGGCGTTCGGGATGACGTTCGGGATCACCGACATCGCGATGAACGCGCAGGCCAGCGTGGTCGAGCAGGCGTACCGGCGGTCGATCATGAGCGGCATGCACGCGGGCTGGTGCATCGGCGCGATGACCGGCGGGCTGTTCGGCGTCGCGACGGCGGCGCTCGGCCTCGGCTTCACCGCGACGGTGCTGATCGCCGCGCTGTTCGCGCTGCCCGCCGGGCTCGCGCTCGGCCGCACCTACCTGCCCGACCCGGACGCCCCCGCCGGGGCCGGGACCGGCGGGCGCCGGCGGCGCCGGATGCCCGCGGCCGTGTACCTGATCGGCGTGCTCGGCTTCATCGCGTTCATGACCGAGGGGTCGATCGCCGACTGGAGCAGCCTGATGCTGCACGACGAGCTCGGCGCGACCGAGTCGCTGGCGGCGTTCGGGTACCCGGTGTTCGAGCTGGCGATGCTGATCGGACGGCTCGTCGGCGACCGCGTCCGGATGCGGATCGGCACGCGGCGGCTGCTGGCGGGCGCCGGGCTCGGCACCGCGGCCGGGATGACGGTGGTGGTGCTCGCCCCGACGGCGCACGTCGCGATCGCCGGCTTCTTCGTGACGGGCCTGGTCGTCTGCGTGGTCGTCCCGACGACGATCTCGCTCGCCGGGACCGCCGCGCCGGACCGTCCGGCCGCCGCGGTCGCGCAGGTCGGCGCGATGGGCTACGGCGGGCTGCTGCTCGGCCCGGTGGTGGTCGGGTTCCTCGGGGACGCGACGTCGCTGCGGGTCGGCGTCGGCGTGGTGGTCGTGCTCGCGCTGCTGATCGCGGCGGGCGCCCGGTTCGTCCCGCTGGGCGAGGGCGCCGATCTGGCCGCCGCACGTCCCGTCCCGGTGCGGGACGGGACGCCGGGCGGATCCGGCGGGCCGGAACCCGAGCCGGAACCGGAGCCGGTCGCCGCCTGAACCGGCCCCGTCGGGGTGCGGGACATGCCGGACGCCCCGGACGTGCGAGCGTCCGGGGCGTTCGGGCGGAGTCGTCAGGCGCTCACTTGCGCTTGTTGATCTCCTCGGTGAGCTGCGGCGCGACCTGGAAGAGGTCGCCCACGATGCCGTAGTCGACGAGCTCGAAGATCGGCGCCTCGGGGTCCTTGTTGATGGCGACGATGGTCTTCGAGGTCTGCATGCCGGCCCGGTGCTGGATGGCGCCGGAGATGCCGACCGCGACGTAGAGCTGCGGCGACACCGTCTTGCCGGTCTGGCCGACCTGGAACGAGTGCGGGTACCAGCCGGCGTCGGTCGCGGCGCGGGAGGCGCCGACGGCCGCGCCGAGCGAGTCGGCCAGGCCCTCGATGATCGAGAAGTTCTCGGCGCCGCCGACGCCGCGCCCGCCGGACACGACGATCGCGGCCTCGGTCAGGTCCGGGCGCTCGCCCTTCTCCTGCACGACCTTCTCGACGATCTTGGCGCCCTTGTCGGCGTCCGACAGGGACACCGACACCTGCTCCTCGGCCGGGGTGGCCGCGTTCGCCTCGGGGGCGATGGAGTTCGGCCGGACGGCGATGATCGGCGTGCCGGTCTTGACCTTGGCGTGCGCGATGATGCCGCCGCCGAAGATCGAGTGCTCGGCGACGAAGCCGTCGGCGACGTCCACGACGTCGGTGAGCACGCCGGAGCCCGTCTTGACCGCGAGCCGGCCGGCGATCTCCTTGCCCTCGCCGGTGGCGGCGACGAGCACGGCGGCCGGGGACTTGTCGGCGACGAGCTGCGCCAGCAGCGCGGCCTTCGGGCCGGTGACGTAGGAGGCGAGCTCCTCGTCGGCGGCGACGTAGACCTTGCCGGCGCCGTACTCGGCGAGCCGGTCCTTGGCGTTCTCGTAGCCGGGCCCGACCCATACGGCGGCGGCCTCGCCGAGCCGGTTGGCCAGCGTCAGCAGCTCGAGGGTGACCTTCTTGACCTCACCGTCGACGTGGTCGACGAGGACGAGAATCTCAGTCATGGTTCGTGAATCCCCTTCCCCGGTCAGACGAACTTCTTCGACGCGAGGAACTCGGCGATCTTCGCGCCGCCGTCGCCCTCGTCGGTGACGATCTGACCCTGCGCGCGCGGCGGGGCGTCGGCGAAGTCGACCACCTCGGTGGCCGCGTTCGCGACGCCGACCTGCGCGGCGTCGATGCCGGCGTCGGCGATGCCGAGCGTCTCGACCGGCTTCTTCTTGGCCGCCATGATCCCCTTGAAGGAGGGGTAGCGCGGCTCGTTGATCTTCTCTACGACGCTGACCACGGCCGGCAGGGTCGCCTCGACCTTGTCGTAGCCGTAGTCGGTCTGCCGCTGGACCTTGATGGCGGAGCCCTCGATCTCGACCTTGTTGGCGAGCGAGAGCTGCGGCAGGCCGAGCCGCTCGGCGAGCATCGCGGCGAGCATGCCGGTGCGCGCGTCGGTGGACTCCGAGCCGAGGACGACCAGGTCGAACTCGGTGCGGCCGAGGGCCTGCTGGATGGCGTAGGACGTCTGCAGCGCGTCGGAGCCCGCGAGGGCGTCGTCGAGGAGGTGCACGGCCTTGTCGGCCCCCATGGCCAGCGACTTGCGGATCGACTCCGTCGCCTTGTCCGGGCCCATGGTCAGAACGGTCACCTCGCCGCCCTGGGCCTCCTTGATGCGCAGCGCCTCTTCGATGGCGTACTCATCGAGCTCGTTGATGACACCGTCCGCGGCAGCGCGGTCGAGCGTGCTGTCATCGGACTTCAGCTTGCGCGGGCTCTCCGTATCGGGAACCTGCTTCACCAGGACGACGATGTTCATGGCCGGTGGCCGACCTCCCTGCACTCGTTTGGCCGCTGGGGCAGCGGACAGAGGGGCGCCGCCCATGACGGGTCGACGCGGACGTGCGTTTTCGCAGTCACAGCCTGCCAAACCCCCGAACGCCCTTCGGATCCGGGTCCCCGGTTCGGCTGTGCCCACTCGCATGTTACCCGTGAGTAGCCTGGTGGCAAATCCCAGGTGGTGAGACCTTACCCACCTCCGGGGAATGCCCGACGGGCCGGTCTCACCCAAGAATCGGACGTGGCGCACATCACACTACGGACGGTCTCAGAACCGGTCGAAAGCACCGTGCAGCCGGTCCAGCGCGGCCTCCACGCTGCTGGCCAGCCCGTACATCGGCGCGAAGCTCGGCGTGAGCGACAGCGCGCCGACCACCGCCGCCAGGGTGAGCGCGGTGAGCACCGCCCCGAACGCCGCGATCCGCCGGGGCGACGCGGCGACCCGCAGGAAGATCCGCTCCAGCCTGCGGCGCGGCCCCCGCACGCCCGGCGCCGTCCACAGGACGGCGGCGCCCGCGCCCGCGCCGAACGCGCACGCGGCGAGCGAGTCGATCTCCACGCCGAACACCGTCGCGGCCAGCAGCGCGGGCGGGACCGCGACCGTGAGGACGGCCGCGTACGGGACGGTCGCCAGCGTGCGCCCGAACGCGAGCGTCCAGTCCCGGAACGAGACCGCCGTGACGGCGCGCAGCCAGGTCACCGCGAGGAGCGAGAGGGCCAGCCCGGCGATCGGCATCATCATCGCGGCGCCGACCGCGATCACCACGACCATCGCGGCGAGGAGGCGGGCCCAGCCCTGCGCGACGGCGAGCCGGTGCGCGTCCGCGTCCGTCCGGCGGACGGACTCCGGCCCGGCGTCCGGCGGCACCGCGGGCGACGGCACCGCGTCCGGCGCGGGCGGGGCCGCCTCCGCGGGCGGGGCCCGCAGCGACTCGGGCGCCGGGCGCGGGACGGCCGGGGGCGGTTCCAGCCGCCCCACCGCCTCGGCCAGCTCGGCGGCCGACGGCCGGGCGTCCCGGTCGGCGGCCGCGGCCGCCTCCAGCAGCGGGCGCAGCCCGCCGGGGACGGCGTCCGGGTCCACGGCGGCGAACAGCACGACCGTCGCCCACGCGCGGACGTCGTCGGCCGGATCGGCGGACGCGGCCACCCCGAAGTCGACCACGACCGGCGCGTCGTCCACGACCAGCACGGTCCCCGGATGGAGGTCGCCGTGCGCGAGACCGGCCCGGTGGATCGCGGCGAGGGCCTTGGCGAGGCCGAGCGCGGTGCGGTGCAGCGCCTCCCCCGCCAGCGGGCCCCGCTCCGCGACGACGTCGGCGAGCGGGCGGCCCGGCACGAGCCGTGTCACCACGTAGGGCCGCCCGGAGCCGCCCGCGTGCCCGGCGTCGCCGGCGCCCGCTCCGTCCAGGACGTCCACCACGTGCGGGCTGCGCACCTCCCGCATCCGCGCGACGTCGGGCACCGCCCCCTCGGGCAGCGTGCGGATCGCCACGTCGCGGCCGTCCGGGCCGGTGGCGCGATGGACGGCCCCGGCACCGCGGCCCAGCGCGGACAGCAGCCGGTACGGGCCGATGTGTTCGCCGATCATATGGTCGGCCACCCTACCGATCTCCGGCGCCGCGGTCCGCGATCACGCGTACCCGGTGCGGCGCAGCTCCGTCTCCAGGGCGGCGAGGAACGCGTCCACCTCCGCCTTCACGTAGGTCTCGCGGAGGCGCCGCAGCGTGAACGTCCGGGCCCGGGCCTCGTCGGCGCCGACCACCTCGGCGAGCCCGCGCCGGTCACCGACCAGCCAGCCGAGGGCCCGCGCGACGAACTCGTCCACCTCGGCGGGGTCGTAGCCCTCCTTGAACCGGACGCGCGTGAACCGCGCGCTCTGCAGCAGCGCGACGGCGCGCCGGACGTCCACCAGCTGCCCCGGCGTCACCGGACGGCCCCGCAGGACGGCCTGCGCGTGCGTCCCGTACAGGCTCGCGGCGCGGTAGATCTCGGCGAGGCGCGGCCCGTTCGCGGGGATGCCGGTGCCGGTCCGGGCGTCGCGCGCGGCGCGCCCGGCGGCGGCCAGCGCCTTGTTCGCGTACTTGGCGGCGTGCCCGTGCTCGGTCCACGACCCGCCCATCGCGTGGGCGCGCTCGGCGGCGACCAGCTCCCGCTTCGCCTCCGCCAGTGACACCTCGATCACCGACACCGTCAGCGCCAGCCCGGCCCGCTCGAACGCGGCGCGCCCCGCCACGACCCGGTCGACGGGCCGCTGCGGCGCCGGCCGCGGCACCGGCTCGGGCTCGGGCTCGGGTTCGGGCTCCGGCTTCGGCGCGGGCCGCAGGTTGAGCCGGGGGGCGATCGAGCCAGGGTTGGCGAACCGGGCGGCGAGTTCCTGCGCCTCCGGACGGGCCGCCGGGTCGCGGGCCAGCGCGTCCTCCAGGACCTCCCGCAGGTCGGGCTCGATGCCCGCGAGGTCCGGCGAGCCGGTCAGCACCCGGCGGACGAACGCCGCCGGGCTCGTCGCCTCGTACGCGCGGCGGCCGGTCGCGGCGAACGCGATCGTCGCGGCCCAGCCGAACACGTCCGTGGGCGGGCCCGACGGGCGCCCCTCCAGGACCTCGGGCGAGACGTACCCGGGCGTCCCCATCGGCCCCTGCGTCAGCCGCGTCGCGCCCGACAGGTACGCGATGCCGAAGTCGATCAGCACCGGGGAGCCCGCGACCAGCATCACGTTGCCGGGGTTGACGTCGCGGTGCACGCCGTCCACCGCGTGGACCGCCGCGAGCGCCTCCGCCAGGCCCCCCGCGAGCCGGAGCAGCCCGTCGCGGGGCAGCGCGCCGCGGCCCTTGACGGTCTCCAGCAGCGAGGTGCCCTCGACGTACCGGGTGACGATGTACGGCTGGTCGGCGTCCAGGTCGTGGTCGATCAGCTCCACGACGTGCCTGCTGCTGACCCGCCGCATCGCGGCGACCTCGCGGCGCAGCCGGTCGCGGGCCTGGAACTCGGCGGGCAGCGACGCGTGCAGCATCTTGATCGCGACCATCCGGCCGTCGTCGGCGCGGGCGAGGAACACCTCCCCCATGCCGCCGCGCCCCAGCCGCTGCAGCGGCCGGTACGGGCCGATCGGGTCGAGCGGCCGGGACCGGACCGGTCCCCGCGCCGACGGCTGGCTGCCGCCGGACGCGCGCAGCCCGATCGAGTCCGGGCGCAGCGCCCGCAGCCGCCGCACCAGGTGCTCGGCGGGCGGGCGGGCCGCCGGGTCGGCGGTGAGCGCCTCCTCCAGCAGCGGGCGCAGCTCCGCCGGGACGTCGCCCAGATCGTGGTCGCCGCGGATGATCCGCAGGCAGACGGCCGCGTCGTTCGGCGCGTCGTACAGGTCGCGGCCGGTCGCGGCGTAGGCGACGGTCGCGGCCCACGCGAACACGTCGGCGGCCGGGCCCGCGTCGTGGCCCTCCAGCAGCTCGGGCGACAGGTACCGCCACGTGCCCGCGCGGGCGCCCGTGCCGGTGAGGCGCGTGTCGCCCACGCCCTGCGAGATGCCGAAGTCGATGACGACCGGCTCGCCGCCCTCCAGCAGGACGTTCCCCGGCTTGATGTCGCGGTGCACGACGCCCGCGCGGTGCACGGCCTCCAGCGCCTCGGCCGTCCCGACCGCGATCCGCCACAGCGCCGCGCCGTCCGCGACGCGCCCCTCCCGGACGGCGTCCTGCAGCGAGCGGCCCTCGACGTAGCGGGTGACGATGTACGGGACGCGGGCGTCCACGTCGAACTCGACGATCTCGGCGACGCGCGGGGTGGTGACCCGGCCCATCGTCTCGACCTCGCGGCGCAGCCGGGCCCGCGAGTCGCCCTGGTCGACCAGGTGCGGGTGCAGGATCTTGACCGCGTAGGTGCCGCCGCGCGGGTCGGTCGCGCGGAACACCTGCCCCATCCCGCCCGCGCCGATCAGCTCGAGCGGCCGGTACGGGCCGATCGCCGCGGGCAGCTCCACCTCCCGGCGCGGGTGCGCGGACTCCGGGTACGGCGGCGCGGACTCCGGGTACGCCGGCGGCGCGGACTCCGGGTACGGCGGCGGACCGGCGGGCGGGCCGCTCGCGGGCGGGTGACCGGACGTCGGCGGGGGGCTCCAGGCTCCGTCAGAAGAACGGGATCCCGGAGACGAGGTCTCGGACATCGCTGCGCAGGCTCTCCAGGTTCTGGCTCATTCCGTCCAGCGGCGTGGTGTCCGGTGGCTGCTGCTGGGACAGGCCGACGAGGACGACCGCGAAGACCCCGATGATCAGCGCGCCGACGAGGGCGGCCTCGGCGCGCGGCATCAGCGCGCCCCAGACCCGGGCGAGCTGCCGCCGCGGCGCGCCGCTGCCCGGGGCCAGCGACATCAGCACGATCACCAGCATCGCCGACCAGGCGATCGCCCGGGAGGCGGTCATGTCCGGGTCGGCGAAGATCAGCACCCCGAGCAGGATCATGCCCGCGAGCAGGCTGAGCGACGACAGCAGGGCGGTCATCGTGAGGGCGCCCGGCAGGTGCAGCGGCGTCCGGAACGCCGCCGCGACCGCGTCGCCGGTGCGCGGGCCGCGCCGGGTCTGCCGGCCCTCCATGCCCTTGGCGGCCTTGTCGGCCATCCGCAGGACCAGGACGCCGCCGAGGGTGACGGCGACCGCGAGCAGCGGCGCGATGCCGGCGAAGCCGAGCAGCGCGACCAGGACCAGGAAGCTGATGATCCGGTACCAGCCGTAGGGCTTGCGGGCCTCGCGGTCGCCGCGGTCGTCGCGCGTCCGCTCGTCGCGCCGGTCCGCGCGCGGATCCTGCGGCGGCTGCTCGGGCGGCCTGCGCTGGAGCCCGCCGCGCTGCGCGTAGGGCTCCGGGTACTGCTCCTGCGGCGGGTGGGGCTGCTGCCCGTACCCGCCCTGCCGGCCGTACTGGTCGTACTGGCCGGGCCGGTCCTGCCGGTACTCGGGCGGCGGCGGCGCGGGCGGCGGGGCCGCCGGGGGCAGCTGCCCGACGAAGTCGCTGGGTTGGGAGTGGACGGGCTGGGAGTGGACGGGCGCGGGCACCGGCGGCTGCGTCGCCGACCGCCCGGCGCTCTCCCCGGTGGGCGGGGGCGGCATGGTGAACCGCCCGGCCTGGTCCGGGTCGGGGGAGCCGACCGCGGCACCGGCGGCGGCACCGGCCGCCGCTCCGGCCGCCCCGGCCGCCGCGGCGCCCGGGTAGTGCCGGTCCACGCGCGTCTGGTCGGTGACGGTGGCGTCGAAGTGCAGGCGGCGGGTGAGCTGGACGAGGTCGACGGCCTTGGGCCGCTCGGACGGGTCGCGGGCGATCGCCGCGCGCAGCACCGGCAGGATCGGCGCGGGCACGCCGTCCAGGTCCGGCTTACCGGACATGATCTTGTAGAAGATCGCCTCGAACGTGCCGGAGCCGAACGGCGGGCGGCCGGTCGAGCCGTACGCGATCGTGCCCGCCCAGGCGTGGACGTCGGAGTGCGGGCCCGCCTCGTGCCCCTCGATGATCTCGGGGGCGAGGTAGCCGGGCGTGCCGATCACCATGCCGGTCGCGGTGAGCCGGGTCGCGTCGGCGGCCTGCGCGATGCCGAAGTCGATCACGACGGGCTCGCCGCCGTCCATCATCATGACGTTGGCGGGCTTGAGGTCGCGGTGGACGATCCCGGCGCCGTGGATGGCCGACAGCGCGGACGCGAGCCCGACCGCGAGCCGCTGCAGGTCGGCGCCCTCGACGGGGCCGTTCTCCTCGACGACCTCCTCGAGCGTGCGCCCCGGCACGTACTGGGTGACGATGTACGGCTGCTCGGCGGTGACGTCGGCGTCGAGGATCTCGGCGACGTGGGGGCTGTGCACGCGCCGCATCGAGTCGACCTCGCGGGCCAGCCGGCGGCGCGCCGTGGCGTCCCCCGCCACCGCGGGCCGCAGCACCTTGATGGCCACGTTGCGCCCCTCGGGGTCGGCGCCGAGGTAGACGACGCCCATGCCCCCTTCCCCGAGAGTCTGGAGCACGCTGTAGTGGCCGATTCGGTCCCCGGACGTGACAGCTCCCCTCATCGTTTGCGAAAACCCTACCCTTCGCACGCTCCCCGAAAGGATGCCGACAGGAGGGTGCCGCCCCTCCTCCTGAGTTCTTCCACGTCCTCTTTGACGCCGCCGACCCCCGGTCGGGTTCCGGTCCGGCCGGCATCTCAGCCGAAGTGCGGGTGGATTCGCGGGCGACGAGGGTGCGACGGCCGCGGATCAGGACCGGCGGGCGGCCTGCCGGGCCCGGCGCTCCTCGCGGCGGGTCTCGAACTTGGTCGCGGCGGCGTCCAGCTGCTGCAGGAACTCGCCGAGCTCGTCGCGGGCCTTGTCGCCGTCGCCGGTCAGGTCGGTGCGGTCCCACACCTTCCACTTGCGCAGCACCGGGACGAGGACGTCGTCGTGGTGCAGGCGCAGGTCGTAGATGCCGGCGTTCGCGATGATCACCGACTTCTTGAGGAACCCGTCGATGCCGGTGCCGGGCATCTCGAACGCCTTGACCACGTCGGTGATCGCGCGCATCGTCTCGTTCGGCGCGATCTCCAGCGCGGCGCCCAGCAGGTTCCGGTAGAAGATCATGTGCAGGTTCTCGTCGGCGGCGATGCGGGTCATCATCTGCTCGCAGACCGGGTCGCCGGACGCCCTGCCGGTATTGCGGTGCGAGACGCGGGTGGCCAGTTCCTGGAACGACACGTAGGCCGTGCCGTGCAGGAACGAGTCGCCGTGCGTGGCCGCGTAGCCCTGCTCCATGTGCTGCATGCGGGCCCGCTCGAGCGCGACCGGGTCGACGGCGCGGGTGACGGTGAGGTAGTCGCGCAGGACGATGCCGTGCCGGTTCTCCTCGGCCGTCCACCGGTTGACCCAGGCGCCCCAGGCGCCCTCCTGGCCGAACACGGTCGCGATCGCGTTGTGGTAGCCGGGCAGGTTGTCCTCGGTGAGGAGGTTGACGATCAGCGACTCGCGCGCCTCCTGGCTCAGCTTCGACTGCTCGAGCGACCACTCCTCGCCGCCGAGCGGCCCGTCGAAGTCGCGCCCCTCGCTCCACGGTACGTACTGGTGCGGGAACCACTCCTTGGCCATCGACAGGTGGCGGTCCAGCTCCTTCTCGACGACCTGCTCGAGCTCGATCAGGAGGCCGTGCTGGAACTTCTTCTCGGGGCTCTCGGACATGTCGCTTCCTCGCTCCTAACTTACTCAACCGTAGGTTCGATGGTCGCGAGTCGGCGGTATCGCCGTCAAGTAACACCCGGCACAATCAACCGCGCGCGACTTTTGTAGACCCGGACGAAACGCGAACCCCACCTTTGCTGCTCACGGCGGGTCTCACACGCCGCCACACCACGCTCACTGCGTGTCGGCGGCCTGCTTCCACACGCGGCCGGCCGCAGCCCGCAGCAGCGGGCGCGGCAGGACGCGCAGCGCGGGCATCACCGCCTTGTACTGGGCTCCGGGCACGCACAGCGCCCGTCCCGCCGCGACCGCCTCCAGCCCGGCGCGGGCCACGTCGTCGCGGCGCAGCCACATCAGGTTCGCGGGCGACGCCTCGTCCGTCCGCGTGAAGCCGGGGCACAGCGCCGTCACGTGCACGCCCTTGCCCGCGACCTCCGCGTGCAGGCTCTCGGAGAACGACGCCACGTACGCCTTCGTCGCCCCGTACGTCGCGCTTCCCGGCGACGGCGCGAAGCCGGCCACCGACGCGACGTTCAGCACCCCGCCGCGGCCGCGCTCCACCATCCCCGGCAGCGCCGCGCGCGTCAGCCGCACCGGCGCGGTCACGTTCAGCTCGATCTGCGCCAGCTGCTCCTCGACCGGCTCCTCGGCGAACGCGCCGAAGGCGCCGTAGCCCGCGTTGTTCACGAGCAGCTCGACCGGCGCGTCCCGGAGCCGCCGCTCGACCTCGCCGCGCGGCCCCATGTCGGTGAGGTCGGCCGCGAGGACCTCTACCCGGACCCGGTACCGCTCGACGAGGTCGCGGGCCAGTTCGTCCAGCAGGTCGGTCCGGCGCGCCACCAGGACCAGGTCGGTGCCCCGCGCGGCGAGGAGCCGCGCGAAGCTCTCCCCGATCCCGCTGGACGCGCCCGTCACGAGCGCCGTTCGGTACGCCTGCCGCATGGCCGCCGATGCTACCGGGCGATCTTCCGCCGGCCGTGGAACACGCCCGAAAAGGATGGCATCGGCGCCTACCGCGGGTCCCCCATGTGCGCCACGGGCGGGAGCATGGCGGCCGGGTCCTCGCCCGCGGCGAGCAGCCCGACCGTGAAGGCCGTCGCGGCCTCCAGCAGGGCGGCCCGCGCCAGGCTCCCGCCGCGCATCGGGACGCAGCCGAGGTCCCGCACCAGGCCCCCGACCGCCTCCAGGGCGTCCGCGTCGTCCCCGCACAGCGGGACCCCGAGCGGGCGGCCGCCGAACACCGGCGGCGTCATCCGCCACACGCCGTCCGGGCACAGGTTGAACGCCTTGACCACCCGCGCGCCCGACGCGTCGGCGATCCGGCGCGCCGCCGAGGGGCCGCCCCCGGTCGTCAGCGCCTCGAACGGCGGCGCCATCGGGTTGGTGCAGTCGATCAGCACCCGCCCCGCCAGGACGCCCTCCGCCGCGCCCGCGTCCCGCAGCGCGTCCATGGCGCCGTCGTGGGGAACGGCGAGCAGGACCGCCGCGCCGAACTCCGCCGCATCCCGCAGCCCGCCGCCCGCGCAGCCCAGCCGCCCGGCGAGCGCCGCCGCCTTCGCGGGGGTCCGGGCGCCGATCAGCACCTCGTGGCCCGCGCGCACCCACTGCCCCGCGAGCGCGTCCGCCATGTTCCCCGCGCCCAGCACGCCGATCCGCATCCCGTCCTCCTCCGGTCGATTACCGTCGGACGGGACGTTAGGCGGGTCGTTTCGCACCATCCGGTGCGTATCGGAAGGGGCAGGATGAGCGGCGATCCGATGCACGAGCACGAGTTCATCGCCGACTGCCGGGCCCGGCTCGCGTTCGACCTGCTGTCCGGCACCTGGACGGGCGTCGTGCTGCTCGCGCTGCGCCACGGCCCGCTGCGTCCCGGCGAGCTGCGGGACCGCATCGGCGGCGTCAGCCACAAGGTCCTCACCGGCACGCTGCGCCGGCTGGAGGGGGACGGGCTCGTGGCGCGGCGGCGCTACGCGGAGGCGCCGCCGCGCGTGGAGTACGAGCTCACCGAGGCGGGGCGCGGGCTGCTGGAGCCGATCCGGGCGCTCGGCCGGTGGACCGAGCGCCACGCCGACGACGTCCTGGCGGCCCGGGACCGGGCCGCCCTCGGCGCGGCCGGCGAACTCAGCGGCCGGTGAACTTCGCCTTGCCGGGGCCCTCCTCCATGAAGCTCTTCATGCCGTTGGCCTGGTCCTCGGTGGCGAACAGGGCCGAGAACTGCACGCGCTCGATCTCCAGGCCCGTGTCCAGGTGGACCTCGAGCCCCGAGTCGATCGCCTGCTTGGCGGCGCGCAGCGCGACCGCCGGGCCGCCGACGAACGTCGCCGCCCACTCGCGCGCGGCCGTGTAGACGTCGGCGTCCGGGACGACGCGGTCGACGAGGCCGATCGCGAGCGCCTCGTCCGCCTTCACGTGCCGGCCGGAGAAGATCAGGTCCTTGGCCTTCGCGGGACCGACGAGCCGGGCCAGCCGCTGGGTGCCGCCCGCACCGGGGATGACGCCGAGCGCGATCTCCGGCTGCCCCACCTTCGCGCCCTCGCCCAGCACCCGGAAGTCGGCGGTCAGCGCGACCTCCAGGCCGCCGCCGAGCGCGTACCCGGTGATCGCCGCGATGACCGGCTTGGGGATGCCGGCGAGGGCCTTGCCGAAGTTCTGCAGGAGGTGCGAGTGGCCCGCCGACATCTCCGCGGACGACATCGGGGCCATCTCCTTGATGTCCGCGCCCGCCGCGAACACCTTCTCCCCGCCGTAGATGATCACCGCGGCGACGGCGGCGTCCTCGGTGACCCGCCGGGCGGCGTCGGCCAGCTCCCGCTGCATCGCGGCGTTCAGGGCGTTCATCTTCGGCCGGTCCAGCCTGATCGTCGCGATCCCGTCCTCGACCTCGACCCGTACGAACTCGCCCACGAACGCCTCCATGCTCGGTTGACCACGACGCCCCGAACCTAACAAGGCGTCCGGTCCGTCGCGGCGGCACCGCCGGGTGCCGGCGATGAACTCGGGTGTCGCCGGTAACGTCGGGTGCCGCTGGTAACTTCGGTGTCCATGCTCGTCGGACACGCCACCTGGCACGGCGGTGCGCTGTGCCTGTGGGCCGAGCGCACCGGCCCGCACGAGCCGTCCGGGGACGTCCACCCGTTCGCCGCCCGCGACTTCACCGGCACCTCCTACGAGCCGCTCGTGCGCGGCGCCGTCCGGGTCGAGCTCGCCCTCGCGCTGCCCACGGCCGGGGACCACCCGCTCCCGTCGGCGGAGCTGGGGCCCGAACCGGTGTCCGGGCCGCCCGAGCTGCGGCCGTGGCGCGTCCCGGCGCTCGTCCTGGAGCCGTTCCCGGCGATGGCGCTGCTGCAGGCCGCCGAGCACAGCGGCGACGTGATCCCCGGTACCGACCTGCGCTTCCTGGGCCTGCTCGCCGAGGAGGCGGTGGCCCTGGCCGGGCGCGGGCACGTCCTGCCCGCGCTGCTGCGCGAGGACGGCGATCTCGTGGCGCGCTGGCGTCCCGTCCTGGACGATCCCGCGCGGTTCCGCGCGCTGGCGCGGGCGATGCCCGCCGCGTGCCGCGCGGCCGACGGCGGCCGCCCCGCCGCGGACGTCCTGCGGGAGGCGCTGTCGGGGCTGGTCGACACGGCGGTGCGCGGCACCGTCCCGCATCCGCTGCTGCCGCACCGGCGCGGCAGGGCCCCCGACCGGCTGCCGCTGGCCGAACGCTGGGTGGCGGCGCTGACCGGCCCGTCCGCCGAGGTCGCCCGCGAGACCCGCGACGACCCGGACGCGCTGATCGCCGAGCTGGACGCGTGGGCCGCCGCGGCGCGCCGCCCGTCCGGGCCGCTGCGGGTGTGCTTCCGGCTCGCCGAACCGGGCGCGGACGAGTACGAGACCGGCGAGGCGAGGGGCCCGCGCGAGGACGGCTCGTGGCGGGTCGAGTTCGCCCTGCAGGGCACCGACGACCCGAGCCTGTACGTCCCGGCGTCGCTGGTGTGGGCGGGCGAGGCCCCCTCGATCGCGGACGCCGAGGAGACGCTGCTGACCGGCCTCGGCCGCGCGCTCCGGCTGTTCCCCGACCTGGCCCCGGCCCTCGACTCCCCCGTGCCGGACGAGCTCGTCCTCGACACCGCGGGCGCGTTCCGGTTCCTGCGGCAGGCCGCGCCGATGCTGGCGGCCGCCGGGTTCGGCGTGCTGCTCCCCCACTGGGCGGGCAAGGCGAAGCTCGGCATGAAGCTCACCACCCGCACCGAGGACCCCGAGGCGTCGTCCGGCGCGGCGGCCCCGTCGGGCTTCGACCTCAAGGCCATGATCGATTTCCGCTGGGATCTGGCGATCGGCGACGCGAGCATCGACGAGGACGAGCTGGCGGAGCTCGCGCGGCTGAAGACGCCGCTCGTCCGGCTGCGCGGCCAGTGGGTGGAGCTCGACCCGGAGCAACTGGAGGCCGCCCTCGACTTCCTGCGGCAGCCCCGGCGCGGCCGGATGCCGGCCGCCGAGGCGATCCGCGCGATCGTCCACGCGGGCGAGGACGCCCTCCCGCTCGTCGACGTGGACGCCGACGGCGCGTTCGGCGACCTGCTGTCCGGCGAGGCCGATCGGCGCCTCGTCCCGATGCGGACGCCGGACGAGCTGGACGCGGACCTGCGCCCCTACCAGGAGCGCGGACTGTCCTGGCTGTCGTTCATGAACGATTTGGGGCTAGGCGCCCTGCTTGCGGACGATATGGGATTGGGTAAGACCATTTCCATCCTCTCGCTGCTGGTGCACGAGCGCCGGGACGGCGCCGCCCGTCCGGGCCCGACCCTCGCGATCCTGCCGATGTCGCTGGTGGGCAACTGGGAGCGGGAGGCCGCCCGGTTCGCGCCGAAGCTGCGCGTGTACGTGCACCACGGGACGTCCCGGCACCGGGGGGACGACGTGGCGCGGGCGGCGGGCGAGGCCGACCTGGTGCTGACGACCTACGGGACGGCCGCGCGGGACGCCGAGGCGCTCGCGGCCGTCGCGTGGGAGCGGGTCGTCTGCGACGAGGCGCAGGCGCTGAAGAACAGCGGCACCCGGCAGGCGCGGGCGGTGCGGAGCATCCCGGCGCGGAGCCGGATCGCGCTGACCGGCACGCCGGTGGAGAACCACCTGACCGAACTGTGGTCGATCATGGAGTTCGCGAATCCGGGGCTGCTCGGGCCGCGCGCGGTGTTCCGGCGGCGGTTCGCGGTGCCGATCGAGCGGGACGGCGACGAGCGCGCGGCGGCCGCGCTGAAGCGGGCCACGCAGCCGTTCATCCTGCGCCGCCTCAAGACCGACCGGTCGATCATCTCGGACCTGCCGGACAAGCAGGAGATCAAGGTCTACTGCAACCTGACGGCCGAGCAGGCGTCGCTGTACCGGGCGACCGTGGACGACATGCTGGAGCAGATCGCCGAGGCAGACGAGAAGCAGCGCCGGGGGCTCGTGCTGGCGACGATGGCCAAGCTCAAGCAGGTCTGCAACCATCCGGCGCAGCTGCTCAAGGACGGTTCGCGCCTCCCCGGCCGCTCGGGCAAGCTGGAACGGCTCGAGGAGATCTGCGCCGAGATCGTCGGGCAGGGCGAGAAGGCCCTCGTGTTCACGCAGTACGCCGAGTTCGGGTCGATGCTCCAGCCGTACCTGGCCGCGCACCTGGAACGTCCCGTCCTGTGGCTGCACGGCGGGACGTCCAAGCAGGCGCGCGACGACCTGGTGCAGCACTTCCAGCACGACCCGGAGCCGGCGGTCTTCCTGCTGTCGCTGAAGGCGGCCGGGACGGGCCTGACGCTGACGGCCGCGAACCACGTCGTGCACGTGGACCGGTGGTGGAACCCGGCCGTCGAGGACCAGGCCACCGACCGGGCGTTCCGCATCGGGCAGACCCGCAACGTGCAGGTCCGCAAGTTCATCTGCGCCGGGACGATGGAGGAGCGCGTCGACGAGATGATCGAGCGCAAGAAGGCCCTCGCCGAGTCGATCGTCGGGACCGGCGAGGACTGGCTGACCGAGCTGTCGGTCGCCGAGCTGCGCGACGTCCTGCGGCTGGACCCGTCGGCGGTGAGCGGCTGATGGACGGTCCGGACGGCGGCGGGCCGGAGGGCGGCGGGCCGGACGGCGGCATCCGGGCCCGCAACCGGCGCGGCTCGATCGGCGAGCGGTGGTGGTCGCGGCGGTTCATCGACCTCGTCGAGTCGTTCGCCGACAAGGGGCGGCTCGCGCGGGGGCGGACGTACGCACGCAAGGGCAACGTGACGGACCTGAAGGTCGCGCCGCACGAGGTGACGGCGAAGGTTCGCGGTTCGGCGCCCGACCCCTACGACGTGACCCTGGGCATCCATGGCATCGACGCGGCGGGCTGGCGCGCGGTCGAGCGGGAGCTGGCGTCCCGCGCGCTGTTCCGGGCCCGCCTGCTCGCGGGCGAGATGCCGCCGGAGATCGAGTGGGTGTTCGCCGAAATGGGCCTGGCGCTGTTCCCCGGGACGGCCGCCGACCTGCACCTGATGTGCGACTGCCCTGACTGGGGCGACCCGTGCAAGCACGCGGCGGCCGTCCTGTACCTGCTGGCCGAGGCGTTCGACGACGACCCGTTCCTGATCCTGGCGTGGAACGGGCGCGGACGGGACGCGCTGCTGGCGGCGCTCCGCCGCGGTTCGGCCACCGAACCGGACCCGCTCGAGATGGACGACGAGCCCCTGACGGCGGACGGTTTCTGGACGGCGCCGTCCGGGCTCGCCCGGCTCCGCGAGCGCCCGGCCGCACCGCCCGTCCCGCCGGGGTTCGTCCTGCGGGTGGCGGCGCCGCCGCCGGTCAAGGTCCGGCGGCGACCGCTCACCGACGTCCTGGCCCCCGCCTACGAGGCGCTGGCCGAGGAGTCCGGCGACGACGGGTGAGCACGCCGCTCGGCCGGTGGCCGCAAGAACCCGCCTCGACCGCGGGCGGCCGCCCGGGCCGGAGCCCGTCAGTGCTGGTACTGGCGGAACGGGCCGCTCGTCCCGAGGGTCAGCGACTCCCAGCGGGCGGCCCCGTTGCCCTGCGGGGTGAGTTTCTGTAGGCCGACCGTTTCGCACCGGTCGTACTCCTGCGGCTTGCCCGCGTAGAAGACGATCTCCTTCTCGGCGGACAGCAGCAGCGCTTTCGTCGCGCACGGGGCCCCGTCCGGACCCGTCCAGGCGACCCCGACGGTCTGGGTCCCGACGTCGTCCGAGGTCAGCTCGATGGTCCTGTGCTCCGTCCCCTCCGGACCGCCCCACTGCCAGACGCCCCGGAGCCGCTCCGGGACGGTGTGGTTGCGGGCGAGGGTGAGCGACTGGGCCGGTTCGGGACCCGTCCAGCGGATCTTCCCCGCCTCCATCGTCAGGGAGACCTCCACGCGGTCGGCGCAGTCCTCGGGGCCGCCGAAGAAGCGGCTGTTGCTCATGTCGAGCCGGACGGCCGGCCCGCCCTGCTCGAGGGCGCCCTGGTACTCGCACAGGAAGCCGCCCTCGGCCGAGTGGAGGACGGCGACGGCGTCTCCGACGGCGCCCCGCCGGACGGTGAGGCGGCGCACGCGGGAGTCGGGCCCGTCGAGCGCGCCCGTCCGTCCTTCCCAGGTGCCGACCATGTCCAGCGGGACCGCACCGGCCGGGGCGGTGATCGGCGCCGAGGCCGCCCCGGTACCGACGCGCCCGCCGCCGTCGGGGTTCCGGTTCTGGAGCAGGGCGAACGCGAGCCCCGCGGCCACCACCACGGCGGTGGCCGCGGCCCCCAGGCCGAGGTAGGCCGGCGTCCGGCTACGGCGACGGCGGCGGCGCGGCGGGGCGCCGGCGGGCGAGGTGGCCGGGCCCGGCGCGGCGGGAGCGGTCCCCGCGGAGGAGGTGCCCGCGGGCGGTGGGGCGGCGGCGGGCGGCGGCGGGGGCGGCGTTCCCGGTTGCGGCTCGCCGCCGTCCGCCGGGTCCTCGACCTCCAGCAGGAACGCGGCGTGCCGGCCCAGCTCGGCCATGACCGCGGCGGGCAGCCACGCGCCGGCGGGCGGTTCGGCGAGGACCCCGGCGAGCAGTTCGTCGAGGCCGGGCCGGTCGGCGGGGTCCTTGGCCAGGCAGCGGTCCACGAGGTTGCGGACGGGCCCGGCCAGGTCACCGAGGTCGGGAGCCTCGGTGGCGATGCGGAACATCCGGGCGTGCACGCCGCCGTCGCCGAACGGGTGCCGCCCGGTGGCCGCGAAGGCGAGCACGGCGCCGAGGGAGAAGACGTCGGACGCCTGCGTGAGGGGCGTGCCGCGGACCTGTTCGGGCGACATGAACCCCGGCGACCCGACGACACCGCCCGTCCGGGTGCCGAGACCGTCGTCGACCGAGCGCGCGATGCCGAAGTCGATCAGCTTCGGGCCGTCGATGGTGACGAGCACGTTCGACGGCTTGACGTCGCGGTGGATCAGGTCGAGGCCGTGCACCGCCCGCAGCGCCCGCGCGAGCCCGGAGGCCAGCGCGAGGACGGACGCCTCGGGCAGCGGGCCGTGCGTCTCCACGACGTCCTGCAGTCCGGGGCCGGGGACGTACGCGGTGACCACCCAGGGCGCGTCCGATTCGGTGTCGGCGTCCAGCACGGCCGCGGTGAACGCGCCGCCGACCCGCCGGGCCGCGTCGACCTCGTGCCGGAACCGGCGGCGGGTGCCGGGATCCCGCAGGAGTTCGGGATGGACGAGCTTGACCGCGACCGCGCGCCCGCGCGCGGACCGTCCGAGGTACACCCGTCCCATGCCGCCCACGCCGAGCCGCGCGATCAGCCGGTACGTTCCCGCGCTGCGCGGGTCTCCCGGGCCGAGTGCCTCCACGGCGCACCTTCCGACGGTCGGCGGTCGATCACCTTGGTGAAGGATAGGGCGCGCCCGTCGAAGATACGGCGGCACGCCCCTTTCCGGGTGATGTTCGCGCCCGGAACACACCGATCCCCGCGTCCCGTTGTGCACCGCCCTGGCGGCGGCGCCGTTCAGCCGTAGTGGCGGCCGGTGCAGCCGATCTCGCCCGCGAGCGTCGCGCAGACGCCGAGGAGGCCGACGACGTCGGCGTAGTCGTCCGTCGTCAGCTCGGTGGTGCGCGGCCCGGTGAGCCGGACGCCCGGGATCACCGCGCACGACTGCGCGATCGCCGTCGCGTTCCACTCGACGGCGAGGGTGTAGGGCGCGGACATGGTGAGCTGCGGCCACCGCTCCTCGCGCAGGGAGCGCAGGACGGTCTCGTAGATGCGCTCCTGCGCGCGCGCCGGCGGGATCAGTTCGGCCGCGTACCGGTCGAGGCCCCGCTTGACGGCGACGGTCGGGACGGCGCCGAGGACGTCCCGCGCCTCGGCGCACGCGGCCTCGTCCCCGGCGACGAGGCCGACCGGGACGCCGAGAGAGCCCGCGTACCCCGCCATCAGCCGGATCTCGCCCGCGATCTCCCCGTTGACGTAGAGGTTCTGGATCTCCCGGCCCATCCACGTGTGGTTGAGGACGCCGCGTTCCGCACCGGCCCGGGCGTGGTACCCGACGTACAGGGCGACGTCGAAGGTGGAGTCGAGGCCCTCGCCCATGCGCATCGGCTTGTACGGCCCCCGGACGAGCGTGCACCGCTCGTCGATCAGGTCGGCGCGCAGGTTGCGGCCGCCGCCGTGCGCGTCGGTGACGACGACGCGGTCGGCCCCCGCGTCGAACGCGGCGCGGATCGCCGCGTTCGCGTCGCCGGTCATCAGCTCGCAGCCGCGCTCGTAGCCGCGCCCGCCGGTGCGCATCTCCTCGGGGTCGGTGAGTCCCGACACGCCTTCCATGTCGACCGATACGAAGACCTTCATGCGCCTCATCGTGCCCCGGCGCCGCCGCCCGCGCACCCACCGTCGCGGGGCGCCTTCACACCACTGCGATGGGATGTAGTACTTCTGCTATCGTTCACAGCAGAAGCGCGGCATTTGGTCCGAGCTCCGATACGAGAGGGGACGCGGATGGACGAGCCGGTGGTGCGGGCCCGCGAGCTGCGGATGCGGTACGGGCGCACGGAGGTGCTGCGCGGCGTCGACCTGGACGTCGCGGCGGGCGAGGTCGTCGCGCTGCTCGGGCCGAACGGGGCGGGCAAGACGACGACCATCGAGATCCTCGAGGGGTTCCGGCGGCGGTCGTCCGGCGACGTCCGGGTGCTGGGCGAGGACCCCGGAACGGGCGGCAACGCGTGGCGGGCGCGGCTCGGGATCGTCCTGCAGAACTGGCGGGACCACCCCCGCTGGGGCGCCCGGCAGCTGCTGGCGCACGTCGCGTCGCTGTACAAGCGGCCCCGCGACCCCGACGAGCTGCTCGCGGTCATGGGGCTGACGGAGCAGGCCGGGCAGGCGGTGTCGCGGCTGTCGGGCGGGCAGCGGCGCAGGCTGGACGTCGCGCTCGGCATCGTCGGACGGCCCGACCTGCTGTTCCTCGACGAACCGACGACCGGGTTCGACCCGCAGGCGCGCCGCGAGTTCCACGAGCTGGTCGAGCGGCTCGCCCGCGACGAGGGGCTCGCGGTCCTGCTGACCACGCACGATCTGGCGGAGGCCGAGCGGCTCGCCGACCGGATCGCGATCCTGGTCGGCGGCGAGGTCAGGGCGCATGGGACGCCGTCGAGCCTGGCGGCCACCGCGCGGGCGTCGTCGGAGGTCCGCTGGCTCGAGGACGGCGAGGTCCGCGGCGAGCGGACGTCCGACCCGTCCCGGCTGGCGTTCGACCTGCACCAGCGGTTCGGCGGGCCGGTGCCGGGGCTGGAGGTGCGGCGGGCGTCGCTGGAGGACACCTACCTCGGCCTGGTCGCCGCCGCACGGGACGGCGGCGGCCGGGACCGCGAGCCGGAGATCCTCGAGGAGAGCGGGAGGGCCGCGTGAACGCCCGGGTGACGATGATCGGGCTCCGCCGGGGCGGGGCCGAGTACATGCAGTTCCTGCGCAACCGGCAGGAGTTCGCCGGCGCGCTGATCGGGACGGTCGGGGTCTACCTGGCGCTGGTCCTGTGGCAGGGCGGGCACGACGTGGAGGGCGCGGCGGGCGCCTCGCAGGCCGTGCTGATGACGGCCGGGTTCGTCGCGTTCGCGGTGTACACGGCGGGGCTGCTGAGCCTGCCGATGTCGATCGCGGCGGACCGGGAGGAGGGCACGCTGCTGCGGATGCGGACGGTCCCGGACGGCATCCCCGCCTACCTGATCGGCCGCGCGGTGTTCGTCCTGGCGCAGATCGGGACGTACGTGGCGATGATGCTCGTCGCCGGCGTCGCGTTCGGCGGGCTCGAACTGCCGACCGCCGCCGGGGACTGGCTGACGCTCGCGTGGGTCCTCGTGCTCGGCACGCTGTCGGTCGTCCCGCTGGGCGCCGCGCTCGGCGCGCTGCTGCCGGGGGCGCGCAACGCCGCGGGCATCCTGTCGCTGCCGATGATGGGGCTCATGCTCGTCTCGGGCGTGATGTTCCCGGTGACGGCGATGCCCGCGCCCGTCCAGTGGGTCGCGCAGGCGTTCCCGCTGTACTGGCAGGGGCTCGGGCTGCGGTCGGTGTTCCTGCCGGACGCGATGCTGGCGGCGGAGATCGGCGGAAGCTGGCGGCTCGCCGAGGCCGCGGCGGTGCTGGGCGCCTGGTCGCTGCTCGGGCTGCTGCTGGCACCCGTCCTGCTGCTGCGGGCGGCCCGCCGCGAGTCGGGGACGCGGCTCGCCCGCGCCCAGGAGAGGCGCGCCGCCCAGGGCGCGCTCTGACGCGGACTGCGGGAGACTGGGCCGGTGCCAGGGGACAAGGAGAACGTCTACAACCGGATCGCGGTGCTGCGCGCCGAACGCGGCGTCTCGCGCCGCGAGCTGGCCACGGCGCTGGGCGTGCACTACCAGACGATCGGGTATCTGGAGCGGGGCGAGTACAGCCCGAGCCTGCACCTCGCCCTCCGGATCGCGGGATTCTTCGAGGTCCCGGTGGAGGTCGTATTCTCGCTGGCGCCGTTCCCGAGGCTGGGGAGCGCCGGGTGAGGGGGGCGAGCGTGCAGGAGTTCAGGCGGCGCTGGGCGGATTCCCAGCAGAAGGGCCTCGAGCGGGGGACCCTGCCTTCCTGGCACCGGACCCGGAGGCGCCGCCGCGTCACCGCCGGGGCGGGCGCGGCGGCGGCCGCCATGCAGTGGGCCGGAACGGTCGTCTCGTGGCACCTCGCGCCCAGCGACACCGCGATGTACTGGACGATCGGGCTGTTCCTCGGCTCCGTCGTGATCGCGGTCCCGGTCGCCGCGGCGCTGAACACCGCCACCCGGGGGGCGACGTCGCTGGCGGAGGCCACGCTGGACGAGCGGCAGATCGCCGACCGGCTCCGCGCCCACACCATCGCGCACCGGTTGATGCTCCTGCTGCTGGTCGTCCTTGTGGTCGGCGTGCTGAGCGTGCAGGGCGACCGGAGCACGTTCGTCCCGATCGCGGCCGTCGTCACCGGCGTCGTGGCGCTGTTCACGACGCACCTGCAGCTGCCCCTCCTCGTCGCCGGATGGCGGCTGCCCGACCCGCCGCCCGACGACGAGGACGACCTCGACGGCGACGACCCCGAGGGCACGGACCGCTAGCGCAGGTCGCCGTTCGTCATGCCGGGCGGCGCGGGCGGCAGCGCGACCAGGCCCAGCTCGGCGCGTCCCGACAGCCGCGGATGGCTCGGCACGACGCGGACGCTGTACCCGAACGCGCCGCTGCGCGCGAGCGGGACCTCCCCCGCGTACCGGAGCCGCCCGCCGTCGGCCTTCTCCGCGCCGCCCAGCTCCAGGTACGCGGGGTCGGCGAGCGTGTCGGACGCGTCGACCCGGCCGTAGGCGACCTCGACGGCGACGTCGCCGGGATCGAGCCCGCCGAGGTCCACGACGACCCGAACCGGCATGCGGGCGCCGACGTGCGGGCTGTCGTCCCCGCCGCCCTCGACGTGCTCGACGGTGACGTCCGGCCAGGCCCGCGCGACCCGCCGCTTCCACGCGGCCAGCTCGCGGGCGCCCGCGTACCCGTCGGCGGCCATCGCGCGTGCCGATCCGGCCGCCGGGGTGTAGTACTCCTCGACGTAGTCGCGGACCATCCGGGTCGCGAGGACCCGCGGGCCGAGCGTGGCGATCGTGTGCTTGACCATCTCCAGCCAGCGGCGCGGCAGCCCGGCGGAGTCGCGGTCGTAGAAGGTGACGGCGACGTGGTCCTCGATCAGCTCGTACAGCGCCGCGGCCTCCAGCTCGTCGCGGCGGTCCGGCGCGGCGAGCCCGTCGGCGGACGGGATCGACCAGCCGTTCTGCCCGTCGTACCACTCGTCCCACCAGCCGTCCCGGACCGACAGGTTCAGCGCGCCGTTCAGCGCGGCCTTCATCCCGGACGTTCCGCACGCCTCCAGCGGGCGCAGCGGATTGTTCATCCACACGTCGCAGCCCTGCACGAGGAGCCGTCCGAGGTCCATGTCGTAGTCGGGCAGGAACACGATGCGGTGCCGGACTTCGGCGTCGTCGGCGAACCGCACGATCTCCTGGATGAGCCGTTTGCCGCCCTCGTCGGCGGGGTGCGCCTTCCCGGCGATGACGATCTGCACCGGCCGCACCGGGTCCAGCAGGATCCGGCGGAGCCGCTCCGGGTCGCGCATCATCAGCGTGAGCCGCTTGTAGGACGGGACGCGCCGCGCGAACCCGATGGTCAGGACGTCGGGGTCGAGCGCGTCGCCGGCCCAGGACGTTTCGGCCTCGCTTGCGCCGCGCTGCCGCCACGACTCGCGCAGCCGCCGCCGCGCGCCCAGCACCAGGCGGCGGCGCAGCAGGCCGCGCACCCGCCACAGCTCGGTGCCGGGCCGCGACAGGATCTCCTCCCAGCCGGTGCCCGTCTCCACCAGCGACGGGATCTCGCGGGCGGCGAGCTCCTGGATCTCCCGGGCCACCCACGTCCCGGCGTGGACGCCGTTGGTGATCGACCCGATGGGGACCTCGGCGGTGTCGAAACCGCCCCACAGGCCGCCGAACATCTCCCGGCTGACCCGCCCGTGCAGCTCGCTGACGCCGTTCACGCGCTGCGCGAGCCGCATGCCCATGACGGCCATGTTGAACACCGTCCGGTCGCCGCCCGGGTAGTCCTCGGCGCCGAGCGCGAGGATCCGGTCGACGGGGACCGCCGGCTCCTCGTTGGCCCCGCCGAAGTAGCGTCCGACCAGCTCGCGCGGGAACCGGTCGATGCCCGCCGGGACGGGCGTGTGCGTGGTGAACACGGTGCCCGCGCGGGCCGCCTCGAGGGCCTCGTCGAAGCCGAGCCCGTGCTCGGCGACCAGTTCGCGGATGCGTTCCAGGCCGAGGAACCCGGCGTGGCCCTCGTTGGTGTGGAACACCTCGGGCGCGGGATGCCCGGTGATGCGGCAGTACGCGCGGATCGCCCGGACCCCGCCGATGCCGAGGAGCATCTCCTGCAGCAGCCGGTGGTCGCCGCCGCCCCCGTACAGGCGGTCGGTGACGTCCCGCGCGGGCGGCTCGTTGTCCTCGACGTCGGAGTCCAGCAGCAGCTGCGGCACGCGCCCGACGCGGGCGAGCCACACCTGCGCGTGCAGCGGCCCGCCCTTCGGCAGGCCGATGCGGACCCGCACCGGCGTCCCGTCCCGCTCGCGCAGCAGCGTGAGCGGCAGCCCGTTCGGGTCGATCGGGGGGTAGCGCTCCAGCTGCCAGCCGTCCGGCGACAGCGACTGCGAGAAGTACCCGTGCCGGTACAGCAGCCCGACCCCGATGATCGGGACGCCGAGGTCGCTGGCGGTCTTCAGATGGTCGCCCGCCAGGATGCCGAGCCCGCCGGAGTACTGCGGCAGCGCGGCGGTGATGCCGTACTCCGGCGAGAAGTAGGCGATGGACGACGGCACGCCGGGCCGCGACTGGTACCAGCGCGGCGCCGTCAGGTACTCGCGCAGCTCCTCGGCGGCGTCCCGGAGGCGGCGCAGGAACCGGCGGTCCTCGGCGAGGCGGTCCAGCCGCTCCGGCGACACCTCGCCGAGCAGCCGGACGGGGTCGTGGTCGACGGCCTTCCACAGGGCGGGGTCCACGGCCCGGAACAGGTCGAGCGTCTCGTGGTGCCAGGACCAGCGCAGGTTGAGGACCAGTTCCTCGAGTTGGGTGAGCGGTTCGGGAAGGACGGTGCGGACGGTGAATCGTCGGATCGCCTTCACCAATGCCTCCAGTAGATGCTGCGGCCTTCGAGCCGGGGGAGATTCCGGCCTCCGCTAGGGAATGTCCCGACGGTGCCGGGACAACCCTCACGCGAACCGTTGCTCACCGGATGGCTCCCGTTCCGATCTCGGGGCCGCTCCCGCACCTCCGGACATCACCCCGAAGTAATGAAGTGATTGCTGTGCGTCTCGGCCTCGCTTGCACCCTACCGCTCCACCCTGCGGTCGGCGCGAGTGCACGGAGTGTCCGGATATGGACGCAAAGTTAGCGAAACCTACAGGGCGGTAAGCCCCCACTCGCGGGCATGGACGTTTCGACAGCCTCGCACGGGTAGGGGATGCCACATGCACGTCGAGTCCGGATCGTTCCGTATGACCGACTTGTCAGGGCTCGGTCGCATACCGATCGTGGACGTCGCCCCGGTGGTGGGGTGCGGCCGGTGGCCGGCCAAGGCGGTCGTGGGCGAGACCTTCGAAGTGTCGGCGACGGTGTTCCGCGAGGGACACGAGATGCTCGGCGCGGCGGTGGTGCTGCGGACGCCGGACGGCGAGGAGTGCCCGCCGGTGCGGATGCGGGAGGTCGCGCCGGGCACCGACCGGTGGGCGGCGCGGGTGACGCCGACCGAGCGGGGCCCGTGGTCGTTCCGGGTGGAGGCCTGGGGCGACCCCATCGCGCACTGGTGGCACGACGCCCAGATCAAGATCCCGCGCGGCCAGGACGTCGAACTGATGTTCACCGAGGGAGCGCAGCTGTTCGAGCGCGCGGCCGATGCCGTCCCGTCCAAGGACGCTCCCGCGCTCGACCGTCTCGCGAAGCGCCTGGCCGACGAGACCGTCCCCGCCGGCGACCGCATGGACGCTGCCGCGGACCCGGACGTCCACGAGATCCTGGAGCGGCATCCGCTGCGCGACCTGGTCACCGCCGGCGACTGGTACCCCCTGATCGTGCACCGCGAACGAGCCCTCTACGGCGCCTGGTACGAGTTCTTCCCCCGCTCCGAAGGCGCCACCCACGACCCCATGGGACGCCGCCCACCCACCTCCGGCACCCTGCGCACCGCGATGAAACGCCTCCCCGCCATCGCCGACATGGGCTTCGACGTGATCTACCTCCCACCCGTCCACCCCATCGGCACCACCGCCCGCAAAGGCCCCAACAACACCCTGGACGCCGCCCCCCACGACCCCGGCTCCCCCTGGGCCATCGGCTCACCCCACGGCGGCCACGACACCATCCACCCCGACCTGGGCACCCTCGACGACTTCGACGCCTTCGTCGCCCACGCCCACCACCACGGCCTCGAAATCGCCCTCGACCTCGCCCTGCAATGCTCCCCCGACCACCCCTGGGTCACCCAAAACCCCCAATGGTTCACCACCCGCGCCGACGGCACCATCGCCCACGCAGAGAACCCACCCAAGAAATACCAGGACATCTACCCCCTCAACTTCGACAACGACCCCGACGGCCTCTACACCGAAATCACCCGCATCATCGGCCACTGGATCGACCACGGCGTCACCATCTTCCGCGTCGACAACCCCCACACCAAACCCGTCCCCTTCTGGGAACGCCTCCTGGCCGACACCGCCACCACCCACCCCGACGTCCTCTTCCTCGCCGAAGCCTTCACCCGCCCCGCCATGATGCACACCCTCGCCAAAATCGGCTTCCACCAGTCCTACACCTACTTCACCTGGCGCAACTCCGCCGACGAACTCCGCACCTACTTCACCGAACTGTCCGGACCCGCCGCCGCCCACATGCGCCCCAACTGCTTCACCAACACCCCCGACATCCTCAACCAATACCTCCAGCACGGCGGACGCCCCGCCTTCGAAATCCGCGCCATCCTCGCCGCCCTCCTGTCCCCCACCTGGGGCATCTACAGCGGCTACGAACTATGCGAGAACACCCCCGTCCGACCCGGCAGCGAGGAATACCGCGACTCCGAGAAATACCAGTACCGCCCCCGCGACTGGGACACCGCCGCCGCCACCGGCACCACCATCGCCCCCCTCATCACCCGCCTCAACACCCTGCGCCACACCCACCCCGCCCTGCACCACCTGCGCAACCTGCACTTCCACCACGTCGACCAACCCGAACTGCTCGCCTTCTCCAAACACCACCTCGACGACACCGTCCTGACCATCATCAACCTCAACCCCCACCACCCCCGCGAAGCCACCGTCCACCTCGACCTGCCCGCACTCGGCCTGCCCGACCACCCCCACCACACCTTCACCGTCGTCGACGAACTCGACGGCACCCCCTACACCTGGACACAAACCAACTACGTCCACCTCGACCCCCGCACCCGACCCGCACACGTCTTCACGCTGCGGGAGGAGGAGAGTTGAGCGGCCCCCACGAGTCCGCCCCCGGGACGTTCGAGGAGTCCGGCGCGCCCGAACCGCCCGGCGCGCCCCCCGGGCAGGTGCCCGCGAACGAGCCCGCCACCGAGTACCCGGCGGCCGAGTCCCTCCCGGTCGCGTCCGAGCCCGTCCCGGACGCCTTCGACCCGGAGACGCCGCGCGACCCGCACTGGTTCAAGACGGCGGTGTTCTACGAGGTGTCGGTGCGCGGGTTCGCCGACTCCAACAACGACGGCTACGGCGACCTGCGCGGGCTCATCTCCAAGCTCGACCACCTGCAGTGGCTCGGCATCGACTGCCTCTGGCTGCTGCCCATCTACCAGTCGCCCCTCAAGGACGGCGGGTACGACATCGCCGAGTACACGAAGATCCTTCCGGAGTTCGGGGAGCTCGGGGACTTCGTGGAGCTGATCGAGGAGGCGCACGCGCGCGGGATCCGGGTGATCGCCGACCTGGTGATGAACCACACGTCCGACCAGCACCCGTGGTTCCAGTCGTCGCGCAGCGACCCGGACGGCCCGTTCGGGGACTTCTACGTGTGGGACGACACCGACGAGAAGTACCCCGACGCGCGGATCATCTTCGTCGACACCGAGCAGTCGAACTGGACCTACGACCCGGTGCGCGGGCAGTACTACTGGCACCGGTTCTTCTCCCACCAGCCGGATCTGAACTTTGACAATCCGGACGTCCAGGACGCCATGCTGGAGAACCTGCGGTTCTGGCTCGACCTCGGCATCGACGGCTTCCGCCTCGACGCCGTCCCGTACCTGTACGAGCGCGAGAGCACCAACTGCGAGAACCTGCCGGAGACGCACGCCTACCTCAAGCGCGTCCGCGCCGAGGTCGACCGCCTCTACCCCGACCGCGTCCTGCTGGCCGAGGCCAACCAGTGGCCCGGCGACGTCGTGGAGTACTTCGGCGATCCGGGGGTGGGCGGGGACGAGTGCCACATGGCGTTCCACTTCCCGGTCATGCCGCGCATCTTCATGGCCGTCCGCCGCGAGCAGCGCTACCCCATCTCCGAGATCATGGCGCAGACACCGAAGATCCCCGAGAACTGCCAGTGGGGCATCTTCCTGCGCAACCACGACGAGCTGACCCTGGAGATGGTCACCGACGAAGAGCGCGACTACATGTACACCGAATACGCCAAAGACCCGCGCATGAAGGCCAACATCGGCATCCGGCGCCGCCTGGCCCCCCTCCTGGACAACGACCGCAACCAGCTCGAACTGTTCACCGCGCTCCTGCTCTCGCTGCCCGGCTCGCCCGTCCTGTACTACGGCGACGAGATCGGCATGGGCGACAACATCTGGCTCGGCGACCGCGACGCCGTCCGCACCCCCATGCAATGGACGCCGGACCGCAACGCGGGCTTCTCGAAATGCGACCCGGCCCGCCTCTACCTGCCGGTGATCATGGACCCGATCTACGGCTACCAGGCCGTCAACGTCGAGGCCTTCGCGGGCAATCCGGGGTCACTGCTGCACTGGACGCGCAAGATGATCGAGATCCGGCAGCGGCACCCGGTGTTCGGCGTCGGCTCGTACGTCGAGCTGTCCGCGTCGAACCCGTCCGTGCTGGCGTACACGCGGGAGATCGGCAACGGGGACGCGAACCAGTGGGGCGGCATGGACACCGTCCTGTGCGTGAACAACCTGTCGCGCTTCCCGCAGCCCGTCGAACTGGACCTGCGGCGGTTCCGCGGCTCCGCGCCGATCGAGTGCATGGGCGGCGTGCAGTTCCCGGCCATCGGCGAGCTGCCCTACCTGCTGACGCTCCCCGGCCACGGCTTCTACTGGTTCCTCCTCCCCCCGCCGCCCGCCGAGACCGAATCCGGTGAGAATCCGGGTGAAGAGGTGATCTGACCGTGGCGCCGCCCGACCGCTCACTCGTCCGGCTCCTGGCGGAGTGGCTGCCCCGGCAACGGTGGTTCGGCGGCAAGCACCGCCCCATCGACGGCCTGTCGATCGGCACCGCGACCGTGCTGCGGCCCGGCGACCCGGGACTGCACCACCTCGTCCTGGACGTCTCCCAGAGCGGCGTCACCGACCGCTACCAGCTGCTCCTCGGCGTCCGCCACGACCTGCCGGAACGGCTGCGGCCCGGCGAGATCGGCCGGGTCGCCGCGGTGGGCGGCGGCACCGAGCACGTCTACGACGCCGCCCACGACCCGGAGCTGACCGGCCCGCTGCTCGCGCACATGGCCGCGGAGGACGCGCTCGGGCCCGTCCGGTTCCGGCACGCGCCCGGCGCGCGGATCCGGACGGACCTGGACGCCGCGCGGAGCCCCGCCGAGCAGAGCAACACCTCGCTGATCTTCGGGGACGCCTACATCTGCAAGCTGTTCCGCCGCCTGGCGCCCGGCGTGAACCCCGACCTGGAGGTCAACCTGGCGCTGTCCCGGCAGGGCTGCGCGCACGTCCCCGCCGTGCACGGCTGGATGGAGCTCGAACCGGGGGCGGGCGAGGACGGCGAGCCGGTGACGCTCGCGCTGCTGTCGGAGTTCCTGCGGACCGGGTCGGACGGCTGGCAGCTCGCGCTCACCAGCGTCCGCGACTGGTTCGCGCAGCCCGCCGAACCTCCGCCGCCGGGCGCCGAACCCGCCGCGGCGCCCGTCCCGCCGGCGGCGGAGGCGGGCGCCGCCGGGGGCGACTTCGCGGCGGAGGCCGAGCGGCTCGGCGCCGCGACCGCGCAGGTGCACCGCGACCTCGCCGCCGCGTTCGGGGTGACCGAGGTTCCGGCGGACGAGCTGCGGTCCCGGGTCGCGGCCATGAACGAGCAGCTGTCGCAGGTCAGCGCGGCCGTCCCGGACATCCGCCCGTACACCGCCGCGATCCGCGACGTGTTCGCGCGCTGCGCGGCGGGCGCGGTGCCGCTGCCGTTCCAGCGCGTCCACGGCGACTACCACCTGGGGCAGGCGATGCGGACGGACGCCGGCTGGGTGCTGCTGGACTTCGAGGGCGAGCCCGCCCGGACGCCCGCGGAGCGGCGGGCCCTCGGGCATCCGCTGCGCGACGTCGCGGGCATGCTGCGCTCGTTCGAGTACGCCGCGCGGTACCTGCAGACGGGCGACGGCGGCGCGTCGCCGCCGGCGGCGGCCGCGGCCGTCGAGCAGCGGGCGCGGGCGTGGTCGGAGCGGAACCGGGCGGCGTTCTGCCGCGGGTACGCGGCCGCGGGCGGCCCCGACCCGGTCGCGCACGCCGGGCTGCTGCGGGCGCTGGAGCTGGACAAGGCCGTCTACGAGGTCCGGTACGAGGCGCGCAACCGCCCGTCCTGGCTGCCCGTCCCGCTCCGGACCCTGGAGCGGCTCGCGGGCTGAGGAGCGCGGCGTGCCGCGCGGGCCGGGCCGTCAGAGGTCGATGGCGTAGTCGAGGACGACGCGGTCGGCGGGCAGCACGATGTCGCGGCAGACCTCCATCACGCCGTCCCCCGACAGCAATCGGCGGGTGATGGCGAGGACGGGCACGCCGCCGGACAGCCGGAGCGTCTCGGCCTCGTCGGGGGTCGGCATCCGGGACCGGACGGCCTCCTCGACCCGCGTCGGCGGGTGGCCGAGGTAGGCCAGCTGCGCGAGCGTCCCGCCGGGCCACGGCTCCCGGGCGGGGTCGGCGACCGGGGTGTCGCCCACCAGGTCCCACGGCAGGAAGTTCACCGAGATCTGCTGCGGCTCCCCGCGCGCGTAGAAGACGAACCGGCGGCGCAGCAGCTCGGTTCCGGCCGACAGCTCGAACAGCGCGCCCAGTTCCGGGTCGGCGCGCACCCGGGTGAACTCCTTGTCGAGCCGGTACTCCTCCCAGGTGATCTTCTGGTCGCGGGTGAAGGTGGTCTGCGGCGGGCCGGACGTTTGCTCGGACGTTTGCTCGGACGTCGCGGCGGGGGCGACCGCGAGGTAGCGGTCCATGGCGACGCGGCGGACGGGCGGCCGGATCCGGACGACGGTGCCGCCGCCGCGGCGCGTCTCGACGAGGCCCTCGCCGCGCAGCAGCGCGACGGCCTGCCGGACGACGATCTCCGAGACGCCGTGCGCCCGCCGCAGCTCCGCCATGGTCGGCAGCCGCGATCCCGGCGGAAAGCCGCCGTCCCGGATCCCTTCTCGCAGCGTGTCGGCGATGCGCAGATAGGCGGGACGGTCCGGCACGGGCGTCCACCTCCCCTTCTTCCGGCGCCCCGCCGCCGCGCGGTCCGCGGCGTGACGCTCGATCCCGGCGTTCGATCCGGCGTTCGATTCTCGGGCGCCCCTCCTCTCCCTTTCCGTCCCTTCCATGCCTGCTCGGCGCTATCCCCGAGGGCACGGTCCGCTTACGGACAGCTTGACACCTCTGAGACCGAGTAAGACTTTTGTATACAGAAAGCCGCCTCGAGGAAAGGACGACCTTGATGGGCGACTTCGACGATCTGAAGACGGCCATCGAGACGGAGTTTCCGGGCTGGCAGGTCTGGCGCAGCGACGCGGGCCGCTGGTACGCGACCCGGAGCGGGGACCTCACCGACGCCCAACTGCAGGCGGGATATGCGATGACGGTGGCCGCGGACGATTCGGCGGGGCTGCGCGCGCTGCTGCGCGAGCAAACCGGAGAGGGGCGCGGCGGCCGGTGACGCGAACGCGGGGACCGTCGCGGCCCGGCCCGTGCGCGGGGCCGGACCGGGCCGGGACGGGCCGGAACGACAGGTACTTGTGTCGCTGGAGTGACACCACAGTGGAGCCCGGGGCGGAGGGGTCGATGTAGCCCCTGGGGCCAGGTAGACGTGACCGTACGGGCGGCGCCTTCGGCGCGACCCCCAAACAAAGAGTGGTGCCGCTCGTACGGTCGCAACTTTCCGGGGACTCTCCCGGCGGAACCATCACAAGACGGCGCATCTCCCCCTTCCGCAACCCCCGCCTCCTGAACGGATCGCAATCTGTTGGAAAGGGTCGGTCCGTACATGTGAAACAGCCCGATCTCGGGGCACTCAACCCTGTGGAAGCGGCAACAGGGACGGGGACGAGGAGGCCATGACGCCATGGCGCGGGTGACGCACGCGGAGATCGACCGGCTCGTCGGCGGCGACCACCATGATCCGCACGGTGTCCTCGGCGCCCATCCGGGCCGCTCGGGCGTCACCGTCCGGGCGCTGCGCCCGCTCGCCGAACGGGTCGAGGTCGTCCTGCCGAACGGCGACCGGCACCCGCTCCGGCACGTCCACCAGGGCGTCTTCGCGGGCACTCTGCCGGTCGGCGCGTCCCTGTCGGGCGACGACGAGGACGAGGCGCCGCTCGCGGTGCCCGACTACCGGCTCGCCGTCACCTACGGGGACGGGCTCGAGAACGTCCAGGACGACCCGTACCGGCACCTGCCCACGCTCGGTGAGCTGGACCTGCACCTGATCAGCGAGGGCCGGCACGAGGAGCTGTGGCACGCGCTCGGCGCTCGCGTCCGCACCTACACCTCGTCGTTCGGCCAGGTCACCGGCACCGCGTTCGCCGTGTGGGCGCCCACCGCGCGGGGCGTCCGGGTGGTCGGCGACTTCAACCACTGGGACGGGCGCGCCCACCCCATGCGGTCCCTCGGTTCGACCGGGGTCTGGGAGCTGTTCGTCCCGGACGTCACCGACGGCATGCGCTACAAGTTCGAGATCCTCGGCGCCGACGGGCACTGGCGCGGCAAGGCCGACCCGATGGCGCGCTACACCGAGACCCCGCCGGCGACCGCGTCCCGCGTGTTCACCTCGTCCTACGAGTGGGGCGACGCCGCCTGGATGGACGAGCGCAAGCAGCGCGACTGGCTGCACGAGCCGATGAGCGTGTACGAGGTCCACCTCGGCTCGTGGCGTCCCGGTCTCGGATACCGGGAGCTCGCGGACGACCTCACCACCTACGTCAAGGACATGGGGTTCACGCACGTCCAACTCCTGCCCGTGACCGAGCACCCCTACGGGCCGTCCTGGGGCTACCAGGTGACGTCCTACTACGCGCCCACGTCCCGGTTCGGCACCCCCGACGACCTCCGGCACCTCATCGACCGGCTGCACCAGGCGGGCATCGGCGTCCTGATGGACTGGGTCCCGGCCCACTTCCCCAAGGACGAGTGGGCCCTGGCGCGGTTCGACGGCACCGCCCTGTACGAGCACGACGACCCGTCGCGCGGCGAGCACCCCGACTGGGGGACGCTCGTGTTCAACTACGGGCGCGCCGAGGTCCGCAACTTCCTCGTGGCCAACGCCTCGTACTGGCTGGAGGAGTTCCACATCGACGGGCTCCGCGTCGACGCCGTGGCGTCCATGCTCTACCTGGACTACTCCCGTGAAGAGGGCGGCTGGACCCCGAACGTGTACGGCGGCCGGGAGAACCTGGAGGCCATCTCCTTCCTGCAGGAGATGAACGCCACCGTCTACAAGCGCAATCCCGGGATCATCACGGTCGCCGAGGAGTCGACCGCCTGGCCCGGGGTGTCCCGCCCGACGCACCTGGGCGGTCTCGGGTTCGGCTTCAAGTGGAACATGGGGTGGATGCACGACACGCTGGAGTACCTGCGTCACGAACCGGTGTTCCGGCACTACCACCACAACGAGATCACGTTCTCGCTCATGTACGCGTTCTCGGAGAACTACGTCCTGCCGCTGTCGCACGACGAGGTCGTCCACGGGAAGGGCTCACTGCTCAGCAAGATGCCCGGCGACGCCTGGCAGAAGTTCGCCGGGCTCCGCACGCTCCTCGCCTACATGTGGTCGCACCCCGGCAAGCAGCTCCTGTTCATGGGGCAGGAGTTCGGGCAGGGCGCCGAATGGGCCGAGGAACGCCCCCTGGACTGGTGGCTGCTGGAGAACGCCGCCGAGGGCGCCAGCCACCTCGGCCTGCAGAAACTCGTCCGCGACCTCAACCTCGCCTACCGGGAGGAGCCCGCGCTGTGGACGCGCGACAGCGACCACGAGGGCTTCCGCTGGATCGACGGCAACGACGCGGGCGGCAACACCCTGTCCTACCTGCGGTACGGGACCGCGCCCGACGGGACGGCGGAGCCGCCCGTCATCGCCTGCGTGATCAACTTCTCCGGGACCCCGCACGAGGACTACCGGCTCGGGCTGCCGCGCACCGGGGGCTGGCGGGAGATCCTCAACACCGACGTGTACGAGTACGGCGGCAGCGGCGTCGGCAACCTCGGCCGCATCGAGGCCACCGCCGAACCGTGCCACGGGCTGCCCGCGTCGGCCGTGCTGCGTGTCCCGCCCCTCGGCGCCGTCTGGTTCGCCCCGGAATGACCCGGCTCCGGCCGTCGGTGCCGGTCAATAGAGTTGGCCCATGACCGACGGCCAGCGCCTGCACCTCGTCCCGTCCCAGTTCACCGTGGGGCACCTGCCGCACGCGACGTTCCCCGAGGACGATGACTGGATCGCGCTCGTCCGCGCCCCCGAGGGCCTCACCGTCGTGCGGGACGCGTCCCCGTTCACCGAGGCGGAACGCTGGGTCGGCTTCTACGGCGACGCGCGGCAGGGCCCCGGTGCGCCGGGGGCGCTGGCCGGGCTGCTCGGCCCGCTCGCCGACGCCGGGATCTCGGTGTTCGTCGCCTCCACCTACCACGCCGACCTGCTCCTCGTCCCCGAGAACTCCTCCAAGGACGCCGCCGACGCACTCCGCGCCGCCGGCCACCGCGTCGGCGACTCCTAGCGCGGAGCCGGTCGCGTCGGGAGGCGGTCGCGTCAGAGGCGGTCGAGGAGCCAGCGGGGGCCGGTAACGCCCGCGCCCGCCGCCGCGCAGCGCGCCCGCAGCTCCCGGTCGGCCGTCACCACCAGGTGCGCCGTCCCGGGTGCGGGGTCGGTGACGAGCTCCACGATCCGGTCGTCCCCGCTGCCGGGCGCCGCGACGACCCGCACGCCGTCCACCGGCTCGTCCGCGACGCCCCGCGCCTGCCCCTCCACGACCAGGACGACCTCCGGGAAGCAGCGGTCGAACGGGACGAGTCCGTCCGGCACGCCCGTCACGCCCCCGTCGAGCGCCTTCAGGTCGTCGCGCAGGCGCGCGTTGGCCCCGGCCCGGTCCTTCCACCAGCCGTGATCGGCCCGCGCGCCCACCACGTTGGCGGCGTCCACCACGAGCACGAGGCGGCGCATCGCGTCCCGCAGCCGCGGCCACGACCGCGCGAACGGCTCGAACAGCTTGTGCGCGGTGACGTCCTCGGCGCGCACCCAGCGGGCGCCGCGCGTCTCCATGGACGCCGCCTTCACCCGCGCCATCTCGGGCAGCTCGCCGATCACGGACGTGAAGAACCAGCCGCCGTGGTCCTCGACGCTGGTGCCGTGCACGGTCACGGTCCCGACGTCGAGCGTGCACTCCTCGGACGTCTCGCGCAGCGCACCGGTCACGGCGTCCTCGTGGCTGTGCAGCGCGCCGCCGAACATCCCCCACGTGCCGCCGCCGAGGCCCCACCACGCGCGCTGCTGCAGCAGCGTCCACACCTGGCCGGCCGGGTCCCTGTGGTAGGCGAGCAGGCCCGCCGCGCCGAACCGTCCCCAGTGGCGGTGCCCCCGCTCGCAGTCGGCCCACCCGTCGCCGTCTCCCATGCAGCCGACCATATCCGCTGCGTGTGCGCTCGGGATGGCAAGTAACGTGGTGAGGTCCGCTCGGCCGATCCCTCGCGAGGAGAGAGATGCCGCCTGCCCCGCTGCAACCCGACGATCCGCGCACCGTCGGGCGATTCCGCCTGACCGGGCGGCTCGGCGAGGGCGGTCAGGGCGTCGTCTACCTCGGCGAGGGCCCGGCGGGCGAGCGCGTCGCGGTCAAGACGCTCAAGACCACCGACGAGTCGGCCCGCGCGCGCTTCGCCCGGGAGATGGCCGCCGCCCAGCGGGTCGCGCCGTTCTGCACGGCCGCCGTCCTGGACGCCTCGGCGGACGCGGCCGTCCCGTACGTCGTCAGCGAGTACATCGACGGCCCGTCCCTCCAGGACCGCGTGCTCGAGCAGGGGCCGCTGCGGGAGGGCGAGCTGCAGCGGCTCGCGGTGAACACCGCGAGCGCCCTCGCCGCGATCCACGGCGCCGGGATCGTGCACCGCGACCTCAAGCCCGCGAACGTCCTGCTCGGCCCGGACGGCCCGCGCGTCGTCGACTTCGGGATCGCCCGCGCCATCGACGCCGAGACCCACACCCAGCTCGTCGGGACGCCCGCGTACTTCGCCCCCGAATGGCTCGAAGGGCACCCGCCGACGGACAAGTCGGACGTCTTCGCGTGGGCGGGCACGATCGTCTACGCGGCCACCGGCCGTCCCCCGTTCGGCCCCGCCGACAGCATCCCGGCGGTCATGCACCGGATCGCGAACGGCGAGCCCGACCTCGGCGGGGTGCCGCCCTGGCTGGCGCCGCTGCTCACCGTGTGCCTCGCCAAGGACCCGGCGCGCCGCCCGACCGCCCGCGATCTGATGGTGCGGCTCGTCGACCCGTCCGCCGAGCGCGGCCCCGCGCCCGTCCCGGGACCGGTGCCGCCGCCCCCGCCGCCCGGCGGCGCCGCGCAGGTCCCGCCCGCGCACGCCACCGAGCCCCCGCGCCGCCGCACGGGCCGCCGCACGGGCCGGCGCGTCGCCGTCCCGGCCGCCGTGGTCGCCGCGATCGCCCTGCTCGCCGGCGGCCTGCTCGCGTTCGACGCGCTGGACGACGACACCCGCGACGCCCCGCCCGCCGCGTCGTCCTCGTCCCCGCCGACACCCTCGAAGACCCCGACGAACCCGACGAACCCGACGAACAGGCCGACGAGCCCGTCGCCGAGCCCGTCCGAGACGTCCGACGGCCCCCTGCCCGACGGGTTCGCCGGCACCTGGACCGGGGAGATCACCCAGACCGGCGGCATCACGATCGGCGACGCGAGCACGCCCGTCACGATCGAGCTGGACGACGACGGCGAGGGCACCGCCGACTACACCGGCTGGGGCTGCCGGATGTCCCTCTCCCTCATCGACGCCGGCTCCGCGCGGGCCGAGTTCCGGGAGCGGGTCGAGGACGGCACCGGGATCACCGGGTTCTGCACGGGCGGCAGGGTCACGCTCGAACGCGAGTCCGGCGGCCTGCGCTACACCTCCACCGGCACCGGCGACATCCGGGGCCGGCTCGGCGCCGCCTGACGCCCGTGATGAACGGCACAGTGCCGCGTTGTGCCGCGTTCCATCCACCCGAATACGATTCTGGACGGACGTCCGGTCGATCAGGGAGCAGAGTTGAGCGTCGAGGCGGGACCGCAGGACCACTCCGACATGTGGAACACGCTGTCGGGCGCCGAGCTGATCCAGGCGCTCGCCGACGGCCGGTTCCCCGAGATCTCCGACGTCAACCAGCACATCGGCCAGGTCATCACGAGCGCCGAGCCGGGCCGCGTCGACATCTCCTGGACGCCCGCCGAGCACCTGTGCAACCCCGGCGGGACCGTGCACGGCGGCTACATCGCCATGATCCTGGACAACGCGGTGTGCCTCGCGGGCTCCAGCACGTGCGAGCACTTCATGCCGATGCTCACCCTCAACCTGAACATCGACTACCTGCGCGGCGTCCAGGCGGGCCGGACGTACACGGTGACCGGCACCTGCGTGCACCCCGGCAGCACCCGGATGGTCGCGAACGCGCTCATCTCCGACGCGTCCGGCCGCCCGATCGCGCAGGCGTCCGCCAGCGTCCTCCCCAACCGCACCTTCGCCCGCTGACCGCCCGCCCCCATCGGCCCGGCCGTCCGGCATGGCTCCGGCCCCACGCCGCACCACCCGCCCTGCGCCGCCTTGCCCCACCCCACGCCGCCCTGCCCCGCTCCACGCCCCACCATCCGGCGGGGCGACCGCCCGGCGGGCCGGTGCGGACGTGAACATCGCACGTCGAGTCCGCTCCCCGTGCCCGCACCACACGTCGAGCACGCGCGCGGGGCCGCACCACGCGTGTCACGCTCGGCGCGGCCGTAGGGCGCCCAGCGCCCGGAGGCCGCGCCGAACGCCGGGAACGGCGACCGCAGCGTGCGTACGAGCGCCGCACAGGAAGCGAGCCCTGCAACAGCACGCGAGGATCGCCGTTCCCGTGACGGGGGTTCCAGGGGGTCGTCCCCCTGGGCGGCGGGGCGCATAGGGTGAGGGCATGGTGGATCCCGGCACAGTCGTCAACGTGATCAAGCAGGCACGCGAGCGGCGGACGGCCCCGCTGATCCTCGAGCTGGACCTCACCGAGGGGATCGTGGAGACCGCGCCCGCCGACCCGATCTCGGCGCTCATGTCGATGCGCCGCACGCACTTGCGGGACGTCCTGGACGGCCTGCGCCGCGCCCGTTCGGACGCGCGGGTGCGCGCCCTCGTCGTGAAGATCACCGGCGGGGTCGGGATGGCGCTCGCGCAGGAGCTGCGCGAATCGGTCCAGGCCCTGCGGGACGCGGGCAAGCACACGGTCGCGTGGGCCGAGACGTTCGGCGAGGGCGGGCGCGGCAACGTCCCGTTCTACCTGGCCTGCGGCTTCGACGAGGTGTACCTGCAGCCGACGGGCGACGTGGGGCTGACGGGCGTCGCGCTGGAGGAGCCGTTCCTGGCGGGGGCGCTCGAGAAGGCGGGCGTCCGGCCGCTGTTCGCGGCGCGGCACGAGTACAAGACCATGGCGAACACGTTCATGGAGAAGGCGTACACGCCCGAGCACGAGGAGTCGTCGCGGCGGCTGGTGGCCTCGTTCGGGGAGCAGCTCGCGGCGGGCATCGCGGCGTCCCGGAACCTGCCGGTGGAGCGGGTCCGGGAGCTGGTCGACCGCGGGCCGCTGCTGGCCGACGAGGCCCTGGAGGAGGGCCTGGTCGACCACCTCGGGTACCGCGACGAGGTGTACGCGGCGCTGCGGGAGCGGTTCGGCGACGACGCGCAGCTCAGGTACGTCGCGCGCTACAACCGGACGCAGGGCCTCGCGCGGAGGCTGCCGCAGCCGGGCCGCCAGGACGTGGTCGCGCTGATCAACGGGCAGGGCCCGATCCGGCTCGGCCGCAGCGGGCGCGGCGGGCCGCTGCCGAGCTCGGGCCCGGCGATGGGCTCGGACACGGTCGGGGCCGCGTTCCGGGCGGCGGTGAAGGACGAGCACGTCAAGGCGATCGTGTTCCGGGTGAACAGCCCGGGCGGTTCGGCGGTCGCGTCGGACTCGATCTGGCGGGAGGTCGCGCTCGCGCGCAAGGCCGGCAAGCCGGTGATCGTGTCGATGGGCGACGTGGCGGCGTCCGGCGGCTACTACGTGTCGATGGGCGCCGACGTGATCCTGGCGCAGCCGGGGACGATCACCGGGTCGATCGGCGTCGTGGTCGGCAAGGCCGTCGTCACCGATCTGCTCGAGAAGGTCGGCGTCGGGATGGGGACGGTCGCCGACGGCGACCACGCCCGGATGTTCAGCTCCACGAAGGAGTTCAGCGAGTCGGAGTGGGAGCGGATCAACGCGTCCCTCGACCGGATCTACGACGACTTCACCGCGAAGGTCGCGCAGGGCCGCGGGCTGTCGCGCGAGCGGGTGCACGAGCTGGCGCGGGGCCGGGTCTGGACGGGCGCGGACGCCCGCGAGGGCGGTCTCGTGGACGAGCTGGGCGGCCTGGAGGCGGCGCTGGAGCTGGCCCGCAAGAAGGGCGGGCTGGCGGCGGACGCGCCGATCCGGTCCTACCCGCACGCGTCGCCGCTGGAGCGGCTGCGCCCGCCGGAGTCGAGCGAGGACCGCACCGCGGCGTCCGCCCGGTTCGACGGCTGGGGATCGCTCGGCGGTCTCGCGGCCCGGCTCGGGCTGCCGTCCGCCGGTCCGCTCACCCTGCCGGGGTCCTGGGAGATCCGCTGACGTGGCGGCGGGCACGGACTTCGTCGACGCCGTCGCGGGGTTCGCCACCGGCGTGGTGGTGCTGACCGTCCGCGACGGCCGCGACGACCACGGCACCACCGTGACGTCGTTCACGTCGGTGTCGATGGAGCCGCCGATGGTGCTGGCGGGGCTGTCCTCGTCGTCGTACCTGGCGGAGGTGCTGGGACGCCGCGACCGGTGGGCCGCGACGGTCCTGTCGTCCGGGCAGCGGGCCCTCGCGGGCCGGTTCGCGGCGGCGGGGCGGCCCGGCGCCCGGATCCTGCTGGCGAGCGAGCGGCACCACCGGGGGGCGGTGTCGGACGCGCTGGTCCCGGAGAACGGGCTCGCGGCGCTGGAGTGCGAGACGCGGCAGACGATCGAGGCGGGCGACCACACGCTGTTCGTCGCGGAGGTCCTGACGGCCGACTACATCGCGCGGGACCGCAAGCCGCTGATCCGGGTCAACCGCCGCTACCTGGGCCAGTGACCCGCACGCCCTTCTTCCAGACGGCCCTGGTGAGGGGCACCCCGGGACGGTAGGCGAGGTGGACGTGCGTGGGGGCGTCCAGTACGTGGACGTCCGCGCGCGCGCCGGGCGCGAGGCGTCCGACGTCGGTGCGGCGGAGCGCCCGCGCGCCCCCGGCGGTCGCGGACCAGACGGCTTCGGCCGGGGTCATCCGCATGTCCCGGACGGCGACCGCGACGCAGAACGCCATGCTCGAGCTGTAGCAGGAGCCGGGGTTGCAGTCGGACGCGAGCGCGACCGTGGCGCCCGCGTCCAGCAGGCGGCGCGCGTCCGGGTAGGGCTGCCGGGTGGAGAACTCGACTCCGGGCAGGAGGGTCGCAACGGTCCGGGACGAGGCGAGCGCGGCGACGTCGGCGTCCGACAGGAACGTGCAGTGGTCGGCGGACGCGGCGTCGAGTTCGACCGCGAGCCGCACGCCCGGCCCCTCGGTGAGCTGGTTCGCGTGCAGGCGCGGCGCCAGCCCCGCCCTGACCCCCGCCTGGAGGATCTCGCGGGCCTGGGCCTCGTCGAACGCGCCGCGCTCGCAGAAGACGTCGACCCAGCGGGCGTGCGGGGCGCACAGGGCGAGCATCTCGGTCGAGGCGAGGCGGGTGTAGGCGGCGGCGTCGGTGTCTTCCGGGACGACGTGCGCCCCCAGGTAGGTGACCTCGTCGGCGTATTCGGCGGCGATCCGCACCGCCCGTTCCTCCTGCTCGGCCGTCAGCCCGTACCCCGACTTGCACTCGACGGTCGTGGTGCCCTGCCGCGCCATCTCGTCCACGAGCCGCCGGACGGTCGCGCGCAGCTCGCCGTCGGACGCCTCGCGCGTGCGGGCGACCGTGGTGCGGATGCCGCCCGCCGCGTACGGTTCGCCGCTCATCCGGGCGGCGAACTCCCCGGCGCGCTCCCCCGCGAACACCAGGTGGGCGTGCGAGTCGACGAACCCCGGCAGGACGGCCCGTCCTTCCGCGTCGAACCGCTCGTCGGCGTCCGGGGCCGCGGCGGCCGGTCCCGTCCATGCGACGGTGCCGCCGTCGAGGACGAGCGCCGCGTCCCGGACGATCCCGAGCGGGCCCCCGCCGGTCGCGGGGTCGTTCGTGACGAGTTCGCCGATGCCGGTGATCAGGGTGCTCAAGCGTGGTCCTCCCGGGTGAACGTGTCGCGGGTGACGGCGTCGATGGCGGCGGCCAGCGCGCCGGGGACGTCCTCGATCAGCAGGTGGCGGCCGTCCCGGACGATCTCGCGGCCGGAGACGACGACGTGCCGGACGTCGGCGGCGGTCGCGGCGAACACGGCGGCCTCGGCGGCGTGCGCGGGCCCGGCCCCGGCCGTCCGGACCGAGCCGAGGTCGACCGTGACGAGGTCGGCGTACCCGCCGGGTTCCAGCCGTCCCGCCTCCGGCCAGCCGAGCCCGTAGTGGCCGTGCCGGGTCGCGGCGGTGAGCAGTTCCCCGGCCGTCCAGTGGCCGCGCCGCCGGGTGCGCAGCCGCTCGTCCAGCTCGACCGCGCGGGCCTCCTCGAACAGGTCGACGACGGCGTGCTGGTCGGTGCCGAGGCAGAGCGGGGCGCCCGCGGCGGCGAGGTCGCGGGCGGGGCCGATGCCGTCGGCGAGGTCGCGTTCGGTCGTCGGGCACATGCACACGCCGGTCGTGGTGGTGCCGAGCAGCCCGATGTCCTCGCCGGTCAGGTGGGTGGCGTGCACGGCCGTCGCGAACGCGCCGAGCGCCCCGGCCTCGGCGAGCAGCCGCGCGGGCGTCGTCCCGTACGCCTCCCGGCACGCCGCGTTCTCCTCCGGCTGCTCCGACAGGTGGACGTGCAGCGGCGCGCGGCGCTCCCGTGCCCAGGCCGCGACGGCGGCGAGCTGCTCGCGCGGGACGGCGCGGACGGAGTGGATCGCGGCGCCGACGCGGGCGTGCCCGCCGCCCGTCCCGTCCGTCCGCCCGTCCGTCCGCTTGTGCAGGCCGTCGTGGAGGGCTCCGGCGCGGCGGGCCCAGTTCCCGGCGGTGCCGTCGCCGAACCGGAGCTGGGTGCCGGTGAGCGGCGCTCCGATGCCGCCGGTGAGGTAGCAGGCGTCCAGCAGGGTGATGCGGATGCCGGCGTCGGCCGCGGCGGCGATCAGGGCCTCGCCCATCGCGTTCGGCTCGTCGTAGGGGTCGCCGCCGGGGCGGTGGTGCAGGTAGTGGAACTCGCCGACGCAGCTGATCCCGGCGAGGGCCATCTCGGCGAAGGCCGCCGCGGCGAGGGCCCGGTAGGACTCGGGGTCGAGCCGGTCGGCGACCCGGTACATCTGCTCCCGCCACGTCCAGAACGTCCCGGGAGGTAGGTCGGGGTTGGTTGGTTGGGGAAAACAGGGTTGTCGCTGGGCGCGGGAGCGGAGGGCGCGGTGGAAGGCGTGGGAGTGGGCGTTGGCGAGACCGGGGAGGGTCAGGCCGGGGAGGCGGACGGCGCCCGGCGGGGCGGCGGCGCCGCGTTCGACGCGGGTGATCCGTTCGCCGTCGGCCTCGACGAGCACGTCGGCCGCCACACCGTCGCCGAGCCAGGCGAACTGCGCATGCCACTGCATACCGGTACCCCTACCCGGACGCCAGGTCGGCCAGCACCGCGGCGAGCGCCTCGACGCCCGCGAGGCAGTCGGCGGTCTCGGCGTGCTCGGCCGGGGCGTGCGACACGCCGGTCGGATTGCGGACGAACAGCATCGCGGTCGGCAGCCGCGCGGACAGGATCCCCGCGTCGTGCCCGGCTCCGGTCGGCAGTACGGGGACGCCGCCCAGCGTCCTCGCGAGCCGGTCGCGCAGCTCGATGTTGAAGTCGACGATCTCGGTGTACGACTCCTCCGCCGCCTCGACCGCCACGCCGTGCGGGCGGGCGGCGGCGCGGGCCGCCGCCGCGACGTCCTCGACCGTGCGCCGGACGGACGCGTCGTCGGGGCCGCGCGCGTCCAGCCATCCGGTGACCGACGACGCGATCGCGTTCACCCCGCCGGGCGTCACCCGCACCTTGCCGACCGTCGCGACCGTCCCGTTCCGCTCGGCGGCCTCGCGGGCCGCGAGCACCATGCCCGCGAACGGCAGCATCGGGTCGCGGCGGTCGGCGAGCCCGGTCGTGCCCGCGTGGTTGCCCTCGCCCGCGAAGCCGAACCGCCAGCGTCCGTGCGGGACGATCGCGCTCGCGAGCCCGACCGGTCCGGTGAGGGCCCGGCCCTGCTCGACGTGCAGTTCGACGAAGCACCCGACGCGGTCCAGCAGCTCGTCGCGGGGGCCGATGGCCTCGGGGTCGAGTCCCGCGTGGTGCAGGACGTCGGCGAACGTCCGTCCGTCCGCGCCGGTCAGCGCGCGCGCCCGTGCGGGGTCGATCGCCCCGGTGAGGAGCCGCGAGCCGAGGCAGGCGACGCCGAACCGGGCGCCCTCCTCCTCGGCGAACGCCGCGACGCCGACGGGACGTCCCGGCCGGGCGCCGCGCTCGCGCAGCAGGTCGATCGCCGCGAACGCCGACACGATGCCGAGCGGGCCGTCGAACGCGCCGCCGCCGGGGACCGAGTCCAGGTGGCTGCCGGTCAGGACGGCCGGTCCCCCGGCCCCGGCGGGCCGCCACCACGCGATCATGTTGCCGTTCGCGTCGTGCTCGATGTCCAGGTCGCGCCGCCGGGCCTGGTCGGCGAACCAGGCGCGGCACTCCAGCTCGGGCGGCGTCCACGCGAGCCGGTGGTAGCCGCCCGTCCCGTCCCGTCCGAGGGGCAGGAGGTCCGCCCACATCTCCGCGAAGCTCATGCGCCCTGCGCGGGGACGCGCACGCCGCGCTCCGCCGCGACCTCGGCGGCCCGGTCGTACCCGGCGTCCACGTGCCGCATCACGCCGGTGCCCGGGTCGTTCGTCAGCACCCGCCGCAGCTTCTCCCCGGCGAGCGGCGTCCCGTCCGCCACGCACACCTGGCCCGCGTGGATCGACCGGCCGATGCCGACGCCGCCGCCGTGGTGGATCGACACCCAGGTGGCGCCGGACGCGGTGTTGAGCATCGCGTTCAGCAGCGGCCAGTCGGCGATCGCGTCCGATCCGTCCGCCATGCCCTCGGTCTCCCGGTACGGGCTCGCGACCGACCCGCAGTCGAGGTGGTCGCGGCCGAGGACGAGCGGCGCGGCGATCTCGCCGCGCGCCACCAGGTCGTTGAAGGCGTCCCCGGCCCGGTCCCGCTCGCCGTAGCCGAGCCAGCAGATGCGCGACGGGAGCCCCTGGAAGTGGACCCGCTCCCCCGCCAGCCGGATCCAGCGGGCCAGCGACTCGTTCTCGGGAAACAGCTCGAGGATCGCGCGGTCGGTGCGGGCGATGTCCTTCGGGTCGCCCGACAGCGCGGCCCACCGGAACGGGCCCTTGCCCTCGCAGAACAGGGGCCGGATGTAGGCGGGGACGAACCCGGGGAAGGCGAACGCCCGCTCGTACCCCGCCAGCTGGGCCTCGCCCCGGATGGAGTTGCCGTAGTCGAACACTTCGGCGCCCGCGTCCTGGAAGCCGACCATCGCCTCCACATGCGCGGCCATCGATGCGCGCGCGCGGGAGATGAACCCGTCGCGGTCCTTGTCCCGTGCGCCGGCCATGTCGTCGAACGCGATCCCGGACGGCAGGTACATCAGCGGGTCGTGCGCGCTCGTCTGGTCGGTCACGATGTCGATGGGCGCGCCCCGCCGCAGCAGCTCCGGGACGACGTCCGCCGCGTTCCCCAGCACCGCGATCGACAGCGGGCGCCGCGCCGCCTTCGCGTCCCCGGCCAGCCGCAGCGCCTCGTCCAGCGACTCCGCCCGGACGTCGCAGTACCGGTGCGCCACCCGCCGCTCGATGCGCGACGGGTCGCACTCGACGCAGATCGCGACGCCGCCGTTCATCGTGACCGCGAGCGGCTGCGCGCCGCCCATCCCGCCGAGGCCCGCGGTGAGCGTGACCGTCCCGGCCAGCGTCCCGCCGAACCGCTTCGCCGCCACGGCCGCGAACGTCTCGTACGTCCCCTGCAGGATGCCCTGCGTCCCGATGTAGATCCACGACCCGGCGGTCATCTGGCCGAACATCGTCAGGCCGAGCGACTCCAGCCGCCGGAACTCCTCCCACGTCGCCCACTGCGGCACGAGGTTGGAGTTCGCGATGAGCACGCGGGGCGCCCACTCGTGCGTCCGGAAGATCCCGACCGGTTTCCCCGACTGGACGAGCAGCGTCTCGTCCCCTTCGAGATCGGCGAGCGACCGGACGATCCCATCGAAAGCACTCCAGTTCCGTGCGGCCTTCCCCGACCCCCCGTAGACGACGAGTTCGTCCGGGTGCTCGGCGACTTCGGGGTCGAGGTTGTTCTGGATCATGCGCAGGGCGGCCTCCTGGGGCCAGCCCTTCGCCGTTCGTTCGACGCCGCGAGGGGCGCGTACCGTCCGAGGTCCGGACATGGGGAACTCCTTCAGGAAAGGGGGCCGACGACCGCTTCGGCGGCCGCCACGAGCGAGCCGTCCCGCACCAGTTCCGTCGCGGCGGCGATCTCGGGCGCCAGGTACCGGTCGGGGCCGGGCGGCGGCACGGCCCGCCGCAGCCGCGCGACCACGGCGCCGGTCGCCGGGCCCGGCCGCAGCGGCGCCCGCAGGTCCAGCGCCCGCGCGGCGGTGAGGATCTCGATCGCGACCACCTGCGCGAGCCCGTCGACGGCCCGCCGCAGCTTCCGGGCCGCGTTCCAGCCCATCGACACGTGGTCCTCCTGCATCGCCGAGCTCGGGATCGAGTCGGCGCTCGCGGGCGCCGCGAGCCGCTTCAGCTCCGACACGATCCCGGCCTGCGTGTACTGGGCGATCATGTGCCCGGAGTCGACGCCCGGATCGTCCGCGAGGAACGCGGGCAGGCCGCCCGACCGGCCCTTGTCGAGCATCCGGTCCGTCCGCCGCTCCGACATCGACGCGACGTCGGCCGCCGGGATCGCGAGGAAGTCGAGCACGTACGCGATCGGGGCGCCGTGGAAGTTCCCGTTCGACTCCACGCGCCCGTCCGGCAGGACGACCGGGTTGTCGACGGCCGACGCCAGCTCCCGTCCCGCGACGAGTTCGGCGTGCGCCAGCGTGTCCCGCGCGGCCCCGTTGACCTGCGGCGAGCAGCGCAGCGAGTAGGCGTCCTGGACGCGCGTGCAGTCGGGCCCGCGGTGCGACTCCATGATCCCCGAGTCGTCCAGCAGCGCCCGCAGGTTCGCCGCCGACGTGGCCTGCCCCGGATGCGGCCGGAGTTCCTGCAGGTCGGCGGCGAAGACCCGGTCCGTGCCCAGCAGCGCTTCGACGCTCATCGCCGCCGCCAGGTCGGCCGCGGTCAGCAGCCGCCGCAGATCGTGCATCGCCAGCACCAGCATCCCGAGCATGCCGTCCGTGCCGTTCAGCAGCGCGAGGCCCTCCTTGGCCGCGAGCTTCACCGGCGCGATCCCGGCTTCCGCGAGCACCTCCCCGGCGCGCCGCAGCTCGCCCTTCGCGTCGCGCACGTTCCCCTCTCCGATCAGGGCGAGCGCGACGTGCGCGAGCGGTGCGAGATCGCCCGAGCAGCCGAGGCTGCCGTGCTCGAAGACCTGCGGGGTGATGCCGGCGTCGAGCAGCGCGGCGAGCGTCCGGGCGGTCGTCGGCTGCACGCCCGTCCGTCCGGTGGCCAGGGTGCGCAGCCGGAGCAGCATCAGCGCCCGGACGACCTCGCGCTCGACCTCGGGCCCCGACCCGGCCGCGTGCGACCGAACGATGTTCAACTGCAACTGATCACGCAGTTCCGGGGCGATGTGCCGGGTCGCCAGCGCCCCGAACCCCGTCGAGACCCCGTAAACCGGCGTGGGGCGCGCGGACAGCTCCTCGATGTGCGCGCGCGCCTCCCCGATGGCCTTCAGCGCCCCGTCCGTCAACACGACGCGCGCACCGTCCCGGGCCACCGCCACCACGTCGCCGAACGCGAGCGGCCCCGAACCGACCATGACGTCCTTCACCCTGCTGTCCCCCACGAGCGAACCCATACCCACCATTGGAGCGCCCACGGGAACCGGGCACGACCCCGCCCGCCCGCATTCCGTCTCGGATACGAGACACTCGCCCCATGAGCCAGGTCCCCGCCGCCCGCCGCGCCCTGGCCGTCCTGCGCCTGCTCGCCGCCGCCCCGGGCCCGCTGCCCGCCTCGTCCATCGCCCGCACCCTCAACCTGCCCCGCTCGTCCACCTACCACCTGCTCGCCGCGATGGCCGGGGACGGCTTCGTCGCCTACCTCCCAGAGGAGCGCCGCTGGGGCCTCGGCGTCGCCGCGTTCGAGATCGGCTCCGCTTACCTGCGCCACGAGCCCCTCGAACGCCTGGCCCGCCCCCTCCTGCGCCGTCTCGTCGACCGGACCGGGGAGATCGCGCAGCTCGGCGTCCTGCACGGCGCCGAGACCCTCTACCTGCTCAAGGAGCAGCCGCCGCACCACGCGACGCTCGTCACGGACGTGGGCGTCCGGATGCCCGCCCACCTCACCGCGAGCGGCCGGTCCCTCCTCGCGCACCTGCCCCCGGCCCAGGTCCGCGCCCTCTTCGCGGGCCCGTTCGTCGACCGGACCGGCCGGGGCCCCACGTCGCTGCCTTCCCTGCGCCGCGTCCTGGCCGAGGACGCCCGCCGGGGCTGGGCGGCCGAGGACGGGCACGTCACCGAGGGCTTCGCGAGCATCGCCGCCTGCGCCTTCGACCACAACGCCCGCCCCACGGCGGCCATCACGGTCACGTTCCGCCGCGAGGACCGCCCGCCCGAGACCTGGCCGGCCCTCGCCACCCGGATCCGCGCCACGGCCGCCGCCCTCACCACCCGCCTCACCGGCCGCCCGCCGGACCCTCACTAGCATCGACGCATGGAGGAATCCCCCGCAGGGGAGCGCAAGAAGCTCTCACCCGGACGGCACGGGCTGAGCCGGGAGCAGGTCGCCGCCTCCCAACGCGCCCGGCTGGTCGCCGCGATGGCCGAGGTCGCCGCCGAGAAGGGCTACACCGCCGTCACCGTCGCGGACGTGCTCAAGCGCGCCGGAGTGTCGCGCCTGACCTTCTACCAGCACTTCTCCGACAAGGCCGACTGCTTCGGCGCCGCCTACGACACCGCCACCGGGGCGCTGCTGGAGGTGGTGACCGGCACCCTGCGGGAGGAGACCGGACGCTGGGAGTCGGTCGAACGCGCCCTCGGCGCCTACCTCGACGCCCTCGCCGCCGAGCCCGTCCTGGCCCGGCTGTTCCTCGTCGAGGCGTACGCCGCCGGGCCGGAGTTCCTGCGCCGCCGCGTCGCCCTGCAGGGGTCGGTCGTCGGCGCCATCGCCGACTTCCTGGGCATCCGGACGCCGCTCGGGCTGCCGGCCTGCGAGGCCATGGTCGGAGCCGTCGTCTCCATGGCCACCAACCGTGTCGTCCAGGACGACTTCGACGGCCTGGTCGCGCTGCGCGCCCCGCTCGGACTCCTCGTCCGCGGGCTGGCCCGCTCCCTCGACGAGGAAGAACATATATAGCCACGACTGTTTATAAATGTTATCGTCCCGGCCATGACCAAGCTGGAGGGCCGGACGTGCCTGATCACCGGTGCCGCGGGCGGCCTCGGCAGGAGCATGGCGCTGGCCGCCGCGGCACGCGGGGCCGACCTGGTGCTGACCGACCTCGACGCCGACGGCCTGTCGCGCACGGCCGACGAGGTGCGCGACGCGGGGGGCACCGTGCGGTTCGCCGAGCCCGCCGACGTCACCGACCGGGACGCAGTGGACGACCTGGCCCGGCGGGCCCTCGCCGCGACCGGCGGCGTCGACGTGGTGATGAACGTCGCGGGCGTCTCGGTCTGGGGTTCGGTGGACCGGCTCGAACACCGGCACTGGCGCCGCATGATCGACGTCAATCTCATGGGGCCCGTGCACGTGATCGAGGCGTTCGTCCCGCCGATGATCGCGGCCGGACGGGGCGGGCACCTGGTCAACGTCTCGTCCGCCGCGGGCCTGTTCGGCCTGCCCTGGCACGCCGCCTACAGCGCGAGCAAGTTCGGGTTGCGCGGCGTCAGCGAGGTGCTCCGCTTCGACCTGCGCCGCCACCGGATCGGCGTGAGCCTGGTCTGCCCCGGCGCCGTCGACACCCCGCTCGTCCAGAGCGTCGACCTGGTGGGCATCGACCGCGACACCCCGACGGCCCGCCGGATGGTCCGGCTCTTCTCCCGGCACGCGGTGTCCCCCGACCGCGCCGCGCGGACCGTCCTGCGGGGCGTCGAACGCGACCGGTACCTGATCTTCACCTCGGCCGACATCCGGATCGGCCACCTGGCCCAGCGGCTGTGCCCGCCGCTGTACGAGGCCGCGATGCACGCGATGAACCGCGCGTTCGTCCTGGCCGTCCGGAGGTCGGCGCGCCATGGCTGAGCCCCGCATCGCCCCCGGCGGCCTGCGCCAGGTCGGCCCATTGGCCTGGCTCGTCAGCCGGGGCGCCGCCGCCGTCGAGGGCACGACGCCCCCGAACCTCTTCCTCACGCTGGGCCGCCGCCGCAAGCTCTTCCGGGGCTGGCTGCACTTCGCCGCCCGCCTGATGCCCGCCGGCGGCCTGCCCCGCCGCGAGGGCGAGATGGTCATCCTGCGCGTCGCCCACCTGCGCGAATGCGCCTACGAGTTCCAGCACCACACCCGCCTCGCCCGCCGCGCGGGCCTCTCCTCCGCCGACGTCGAACGCGTCGTCGCCGGACCCGTCGACGGCTGGACCGGCCGCGACCGGGCGATCCTGACCGCCGTCGACTCCCTGCACCACCACCGCGACCTGGACGACGACACCTGGGCCGCGCTCCGCGCGCACCTGACCGAGCCCGAATGCGTCGAGTTGCTGATGCTCGCCGGCCACTACGACATGCTCGCGACCGTGATCACCACCCTGCGCATCCAGCCCGACGACCGGCGCCCGCGCCCCCCGCTGATCCGCGCGCTCCTCCAGCGGCTGCCCCGCTGACGACTGGCGAGAGCCGTCTGCCGCTACGTCCTCGTCGGGCGCTTGAGGTGGAGGCCAGCGGCATTCCTTGACGTCCACGCCCATAAGCGGTTGGAGCCGAGAGGGTCGCGCCGGCCCCGCCGCCACCACCCCTGCAAGGACGTTCGCGAGGAACCGCACGATCGTGATCGACGTGCGATCACGATCTCACGCGATGAGGCCTTCGGCCTGCGCCTGGTCGAGGGCCTGCCACGCCTCGCGGGTGTCGAGCATCTCCAGGCCGCGGACCGCCCAGAACCGCAACGACTCGTCCATGCTCTCCAACTGGTCGCGGAACAGGTCGAGCGCCTGCGCGGACCTGGCCTCGGCGACGAGTTCAAGGAACAGGCAGCGCAGGCCGTCGTCCTCCTCTGCCGCGAACTCCTCGATCAGCTCGCCGACGTACGCGTCGGCGTGTTCGCGCAGGAAGTCGAACGAGTCCGCGCGCACCCGCGCGTCCTGCCCGCGCATGTGCTGAACAGCCTGATCGAAACGCCGCCGCGACATACGCGGACAATACCGTCGACCGCCGACACGCCCGCACGAGCCCTCGGCGAGCGGGCATAGCCTCAGGCCGTGACGAACGGGAGTAAGCGGACGATCGGGACGCCGCTCGATCGGATGACGCAGCACTGGGTGCGGCTGACCGGCCGCCGGATCGACCTGCGGGACGAACCGTGGCTCGCCGGACCTTGCGGCGACCGGGACCGTGTCGGCGATTCCTGGCTGCGGCGGGAGGCCGCACGCCACGGCGCCCGCGTGCTGGACGGCGCGGACGACGCGGGCCTGCTCCCCTCGATGACCGCACTCGACGGCCCCGGCTTCGACGCGTCCGAACTGCACCCGCACGTGCGCGATTTCTACGAGCACACGACCCGGTGGCGGCTCGAGCTCTGGTCGCAGTGGTCGCCGTGGGCGTGGCCGTTCGGCTGGCTGGTCTCGACGCTGTTCGCCCGCAGGCTCGAGCAGCTGAGCCTGCCGCTGCGCCCGCTGGACGCAGCCCACGGCATGACCAGCGAGGTCACGCCCGTGGTCGCCCCGGACGGCGGGACGCTCGGCGCGTCCTGGCAGCGGCGCCTGCGGGCGACCGGCAGCACGGTGTTCAGCGGGTGGTACCAGGCGTTCACTGTGCCCGGCGTCCCGCAGCCCCGCGTGCGCGTGGTGTTCCCGCTGCCGAACGGGCGGCTGGTCGTCCTGCTGCGCCCGCGCGTCACACCGGAGGGCGGCCTGCTGCTCGCCTCGCCCGGCGGCGGCTGGGGAGAGGACGGCGCGTACCTGGTCGTCGAACGCGGCTCGCGCGCGTGGGCCCGGCGCGTCCCCGTACACGAACGCTTTCACGTCCACGTGGACGGCGAAGGGGTCCTGCGCACCGACCACGCGCTGAACCTCTGGACGATCCCCGTCCTGCGACTGCACTACCGCCTCGACGGCGCTACGCCGCCGTCAACTCGGTGACCAGCTCGTCCAGTCCGCCGAACCGCCGGTCGAAGGGGTCGGACTCCGTCGGCGGATCGCCGCCCGGCCGCCGCACATACGCCGTCCGCATGCCGCTCGCCCGAGAGGCGCGCAGGTCCCAGGCGTGGGCGGCCACCATGAGCACGCGGTCCGCCGGGCAACCGGCGGCGTCGACGGCGAGCCGGTAGATCTCCGGCGCCGGTTTGTACGCCCGGACCGCTTCGCCGGACAGGGCCAGGTGCCAGCGCAAACCAGCGTGCGCGCTGAGCCGCAGCAGCGTCGACCGATCGGCGTTGGACAGCCCGAGGACGGGGAACCGCCGTGCGAGCCGGTCCAGCGCGGCCACGGAGTCGCCCCACGGAGGCAGCCGCCGCCCCGCCGTCGCCAGCCGGGCGACGGCCGCCGGATCGGTGAGCCCGGCACACTCGGCGACGAGCCGTGCGGCCTCCCCGTCGAGCACCTCAGTGCCGACGTAGGCGCGCCGCCCCTCCGCGATCCGCCGCTGCTCCCGCTCGATATGCCGCTGCCATACGGCGAGAAGCTCATCGACGGACGAGTCGTCGGACGCGGGCACCGCCGCACGGATCTCCATGCGAAGCCCGCCCGGTTCGTCGACCAGCGTGCCGAGGACGTCGAAGACGACGACCTCGATGTCGCGGATCTCGGCCATGACCTCTCCCGTTCGTGCAGGCGTCACCGGTTCGACAGGTGACGATCTTGCCGCCGCACGCGTCACCGGTCAAGATGGTGACGTGGATTTCGCGTTCGTGAGCGGCGCCCCCTCCCTCGACCTGGCCGGCACCGTGGGGTCACGCCGGAACGACCCCGTCGACGCCCTGACCGGCCCCGCGGACCTCGAACGGTGGACGTCCGAATGCCCCGGCCTTCCCGATCGCGTCACCGTCGACACCGCCGCCTTCGAGGCCGCGCTGACGCTGCGGGAGGCGCTCTACCGGCTCGCGCTGGATCGCATCGAGGGCCGCCCCTTCCAGCCGGACGACCTCGCCGTCGTCAACACGGCCGCGGCCGGACCTGCGCTCTCCGTCCGGCTCGACGACTCGGGGCTGCACACGTCGGGAGACGCCCGCGCCGTACTCACGCATATCGCGCGGGACGGCATCGCCGTGCTCGCCGACCCGCACGTCCGTCTCAAGGAATGCGGCCGGACCGGCTGCACCCGCGTCTACATCGACCGTTCGCGCGGCGCGCGCCGTACGTGGTGCGGGATGGCCGAGTGCGGCGACCGCGTCAAGGCCGCGGCCTACCGAGCGCGCCGACGGGCCGCGAACCGCGAGCCGACCGGCTGAGGCGTCGGCCGCGTCACCTCACCGCCGGACGGCCGGGACGCGCGTCCGCGCGCGGGAACGTGGCGCGGACGGTGCGGCCCCGCTCGTCGCCCGTCCAGGACCAGGTCGCGGCCAGGGCCTCCACGGCGAGCAGCCCCCGACCGCCCTCCGCAAGGCCGGCGATGTCCCGCAGCCGCGGCTCCCCCGGCCCGCCCTCGTCGGCGACGTAGACGATGACGCCTGCCAGGTCCATGCAGATCTCCACGGCGAACCGGCCGCCGCAACGGCCGGACCGCGTGTGCCGGATGGCGTTGACGGCCAGCTCGTCGACGACGAGGAGGACGTCATCCAGGGCCGGGAAGTCGGCCAGCAGGTGCGCGGCGAAGGCGCGCACGGATCGGATCTGCTCCGCCCTGCCGCAGAACCCGCGCCGCCAGTACATCGACGTCCCGGACTGGTCGGGACCGGAAACGGCGAGCAACATCGATCACCTCACGAAGTCGGCGTGTGTCGGACGACCTCATACTTGGCGGCCCCTCGCCCGCCCGTCCGCCGAACCGGCCGGACACCTGGCCGTACGGCGACCGGGTACGTGCGGGCGGTGGACCTCGTGGCGCACGATGTCCACGGCCCGCACGTTCACCACGGGAACGTTCACCTGAGTGACATGACACCTTCGATCCCACGTCCGAAGCCACCGCCAATCTCCAACACACTCTGAGATCACGTGATAACAACGAGTTGACATGCCGATTTCGGTCGGCACTCGCCCCCTGGGCTTACCGGCCCGATCTTGGAGGTCACCGGTGACGAGTCCCTACGTCCGACGCCGCCGCCTCGCCGAGGAACTACGAAGCCTCCGTGAGAAACAGGACATGACCGCCGACGAACTCTCCAGGCTGATCTTCAGATCCCGCACGACGATCTCCAAACTGGAGAACGCACGCTGCCGCCCCGACGTCGCCGACGTCATGAAGATCCTCGACGCTCTGGGCGTGACGGGTGACAGGTGGACGGCGATCCTCACCCTCGCCGGTCAGGCCGCCGACCGCGGCTGGTGGGACGCCTTTGGCAACACCATGGGCGCGCGCCAGCGGATGTACGCCGATATCGAATCCGACGCGAACACGATCCGCGGCTATTACCAGGTGGCCGTCCCCGGAATTCTGCAGACGCCCGACTTCACTCAGGCCCTCGTCGAGTACGACAAGACCGAAGGACCATTGATCTATCGCCCTGACCGCATGATCGAGGCACGCCAGCGCAGGCAGCAGGTCGCCCTGCGCTCCGGCGGACCAAGATGCGATTTCATTCTGGACGAGTTCGTCATCCGCCGCCTGGCTGTCCCACCGCGCGTCATGAGCAACCAGCTTCGCCATCTGGTCGAGACCGTCTCCACCTGGCCTCACCTCACGGTGCGCCTCTTGCCGGTCGAAGCGCGCATCGAAGGTGGTCTGGCACGGTCGACCTTCACGATCTACAGCTTCCCGGACCCTGACGACCCAACAATGGCGATCGCCGACACGATCAGCGCAGACGTCGTCCACACCGAGCCGGTCGAGGTCACTCGTTACGCGGAGTTATTCGAACGGCTGAGAGATGCCACGACCTCTCCCGCACGGAGCCTCACACTCCTGGAAGAGGCCGCGAACGAGCTGGCCGGTCTGGCAGGATCGTAAGCATGACTTCCCGGTACGAACACTGGCGCAAGTCCAGCCACAGTGCTGCCAACAGTGACTGCGTCGAGGTAGGTCGCTCCGCCGTCGGCCTGATCGGCGTGCGCGACAGCAAGCAGGACGGCACCGGCCCCGTCCTCGACCTCACCCCTCGTGAATGGGGCACCTTCCTGCAGGCCATCCGCTCCACCGGCACCTGAGAAGAGGATCGGGGCCTCCCCATGACCACGCATTACGGCACCTGGCGAAAGTCCAGCCACAGCGCTCCCAATGGCGAGTGTGTCGAGGTCGGTCTCTCCGTCGAGGGCACCGTCGGCGTGCGCGACACAAAGCAGGACGGCGACGGCCCCGTCCTGGACCTCACCCCTCATGAATGGGGCGCCTTCCTGGAGGCCGTCCGCTCCATCGGCGCCTGAACCCCCGGACGGCGAGAGCCCGCCGTCCCTGGGGGCGGCGGGCTCTCGGGTGGGGTGGCGGGTCAGGCCAGGGCGTTCTGCTTGAGCCACTCCTCGGCGACCTTCTCCTGGTCGTCCTTGTCGACGACGATGCGCTTCATCATGTCGAGGAGGTGCTGGGTGGTGAGCTTGGCGGAGACGGCGTTGAGGGCCGTGCGGGCCTGCTCGTTCACGCCCTGCTCGTAGACGAGCGGGGTGACGTTCTGGGCGCTGAAGACGTGCTTCGGGTCCTCCAGGACGACGAGGCCGTGTTCGGCGATCATGGGGTCGGTGGTGAACAGGTCGGCGGCCTGGATCTCGTCGTCGAGGAGCAGTTCGACGAGGGTGGCCTGGGCGCCGGCGTCGAGCGGCTGGAACTTCTCGAACTTCAGGCCGTACTGGCCCTCGAGGCCCACGAGGCCCTGCTGGCGGGTCTTGAACTCCGACGGGCCGCCGATCGTCATCTGGCCCGCGACGGGCTCGAGGTCGGCGATCGTCTTCAGGTCGTGCTCCTGCGCGGTCTCCTTGGTGACGGTGACCGAGTCCTTGTCTTCGGCCGTCGATGAGTCGAGGATCGCGGCGCCCTCCGGGAGCTTGGCGGTGAGCTCCTTGTTGATCTCCTCGGTGGTGGCGGCCTTGCTCTCCGGGTCGACCGAGGTGGTCAGCAGGGCGCCGTTGTACTCGGGCATCACGTCGATGCCGCCCTTGACGACCTGGTCGTAGTAGACCTCGCGGGCGCCGATGTTGAACTTGCGCTCGACCTCGAGGCCCTTGCCTTCCAGGGCCTGCGCGTAGATCTCGCCGAGCAGGGCGCTCTCGGGGAAGTTGGCGCTGCCGACGGTGATGGCGGACGAGTCGCCGCCGCCACCGGCGAGCGGGTTGTCGTCACCGCCGTCCCCGCCGCCGCAGGCGGTGAGGCTGAGCGCCGCCACCAGACCCACGACGGTGCCGCGGATGTAGTGCTTCATGTGTGATTCCTTCCGTGGGGACGGTCAGGAGCGGGCCGTTCCGAGCAGGCCCGGTGAGACGAGGAGGCGGCGCAGCACCGCGAAGACGGACTGGACGAGCAGTGCGAGCGCCACGACGAGGACGGTGCCGCCGACGACGAGCTGGTAGTCGTTGCGGGCGAGACCGTCGATGATGTAGCGGCCGAGGCCGCCGAAGCCGGGGTAGGCGGCGAGGGTGGCGGTGGCGACGACCTGGATCGCCGAGGTGCGCAGGCCGAGAAGGATCAGCGGCATCGCCATCGGCAGTTCGGCCCGCCACAGGACGCCCCAGCCGGTCATGCCCATGCCGCGCGCGGCGTCGCGGGCGTCGGCGTCGACGCCGCGGACGCCCTCGTAGGTGTTGACGAGGATCGGGGGGACGGCGAGGGCGACGAGCGCGATCAGGACGGGCGTGATGCTGTAGTCGATCACGACGATGACGAGAACGAGCCCGAACGTGGGGATCGCGCGGGCGACGTTGGCGAGGCCGGTCGCGAGGAACCCGCCGCGGCCGGTGTGCCCGACCAGGAGGCCGAGCGCGAGCCCGATGAGGGCGGCGAAGAAGAGGGACGTGCCGCTGTAGATCAGGTGCTGCCAGAGGCGGTGCGGGATGCCGTTGGCGCCCTCCCACTGCTCGGCCGACGTTAGCCAGCTCCAGGAGAGGTCGATCTGGTTCCACAGTTCGTTCATGAGGTACCTCGCGCGCGCGCCCACGGGGTGAGGATGCGTTGCAGGACGACCAGGAGGCCGTCGGTGATCAGGGCGAGCAGGACGATCAGCACCGAGGCGGCGAGGATCTGCGTGGGGAACTGGAGCTGGTAGCCGCGGACGATGTCGTAGCCGAGGCCGCCCTGCCCGATCAGCTGCCCGACGGCGACGAGGCTGATGGACGACACGGCGGCGACGCGGGTGCCGGCGATCACGACGGGGACCGCGATGGGCAGTTCGACGCGGACGAGGCGGCGCAGGGGGCCGAAGCCCATCGCGGTGGCGGCCTGCCGCACGGGTTCGGACACCGAGCCCAGGCCGTCCACGACGTTCGGGATGAGCACGGAGAGGCTGTAGAGGGTCAGCGGGATGATCACCGTGGACGGGGTCAGCCCGGTGTACTGGATGAAGACCATGAACAGTGCGAGCGACGGGATCGCGTACAGCACGTTCGCGAGGGTGAGCGCGGGCGGGTAGAGCCAGCCGAAGCGGCGGCACAGCACCCCGAGCGGCAGCGAGATCAGCAGCCCGAACAGCACCGGCAGGAGGGCGAGGCGCAGGTGCAGCAGGGCGTTCTCGCCGAGGTCGGAGGTGTGCTCACCGATCCAGCCCCAGTCGATTTCCATCAGGCCGAGGCACCTTCCCTGCCGGGCTCGGGCTGCGGTCTGGTGCCGGACCGGCTGATCGCGGCGCTGAGGTCGGCCTGGTCGGCGAGGCCGAGGACGCGTCCCTCGCCGTCCACGGCGATGGCCCGGCCGGACGGCGACAGGATCGCGGCGTCGAGCGCCGCGCGGATCGAGTCGTCCTCGACGGAGAACGTGTGCCCGATCGGGGCGAGCCGGGCGTCGGCGAGGACGCCGTCGGCGGGCAGCGCGGCCGCGGCGGCCCAGCCGAGGGGACGGCCCCCGACGTCGACGACGAGGGTCCAGCCGTCGGCGGCGTCGCGGGCCCGCTCGACGGGCGCGTCGGCGGGCAGGATGCCGTGGTCCGACAGCGGCGCCTCGGACGCGGGAACGAACGAGAGGCGGCGGATGCCGCGGTCGTGCCCGATGAATCCGGCGACGAAGTCGTCGGCGGGGCGGGCGAGGAGGTCCTGCGGGCTGTCGACCTGGACGAGTTGCCCGCCGGTCCGGAACACCGCGATGCGGTCGCCGAGCTTGATGGCCTCGTCGACGTCGTGGGTGACGAACACGATCGTCTTGTGCAGTTCGGCCTGCAGGCGCAGGAACTCGTCCTGCAGTTCGGCGCGCACGACCGGGTCGACGGCGCTGAACGGCTCGTCCATCAGCATGATCGGCGGGTCGGCGGCGAGCGCGCGCGCCACGCCCACGCGCTGCTGCTGCCCGCCGGACAGCTGGAACGGGTAGCGGCCGGCCATCGCCGGTTCCAGGCCGACGAGCTTCATCAGCTCGTGCGCCCGCTCGCGCGTCTCCCGCTTCTTCCTGCCGAGCAGCCGGGGGACGGTCGCGATGTTGTCCTCGATCGTCCGGTGCGGGAAGAGCCCGGCGTGCTGGATGACGTAGCCGATGCCGCGCCGCAGTTCCGCGGGCTTGCGGTCGCGGACGTCCCCGCCGTCGATCAGCACGCGCCCCGCGGTGGGGTCGACCATCCGGTTGATGGTGCGCAGCGCGGTGGTCTTGCCGCCGCCCGACGTGCCGACGAAGACGGTGATCTCGCCGGTGGGGCACTCGAGGCTGACGTCGTCGAGCGCGACGGTGCCGTCGGGGAAGCGTTTGGTGACGCCCTCAAAGGTGATCAAAGCGGGATCACGTCCTCGCTGGGCGCCGGAGACGCCGATGTTCGATTTCGGCCATCTGCCCAACCGTAGCCAATGGGTACCCCAGGTGCAGCGTCCCTATATGACCGGAACGTCACCTATATAGGGTCGTGACCCGGACCGATGTGACCATCGCCATAGCCGGTTCCGGTCACCGGCCGCCGGTGGACGTGCGGACGCGCAGGGCCGGTTCGCGCACGACGCGGCCCCCGTCGCCCGTCCCGTCCACACCCTCGACGACCAGGTCGACCGCCGCGTCGACGATGCCGTCGATGTCCCAGTCGACGCTCGTCAGCGGCGGGGTCAGCAGCGCCGACATCGGGTGGTCGTCGTACCCGCAGACCGCGACGTCGTCCGGGACGCCCAGGCCGAGTTCGCGGGTCGCGGCGTACACGCCGTAGGCCATCGAGTCGGTGAAGCAGAAAACCGCGGACGGACGGTCCGAAACCCCGAGCACGCGCAGCGCGGCGGCGGTCGCGGCGGCGAGGCCCTGCGGCACCACGACGACGTCGGCGCGCAGCCCGAGCCGTTCGGCCTCCGCGTTGACGTGCACGTCGGCCGGACGGTCCGGGGTGCTGGCGCGGGTCGAGGTGAACACCGCGAGGCGCCGGTGGCCGAGGTCGCGCAGATGCTCCAGCGCGAGCGTGACGCCGCGCCGGTTGTCGAACACGACCTCGCCGTGCGACCGCCCGCCGTGCAGCGCGTCCCCGATCGACACCACCGGGACCGTCCCCGCCAGGTCGGCCCACAGCGCGGCCGACGGGTCGAGCGGCTGCACGATGAGGCCGTCCACCCGCTGGTCGCGCAGCCGCCGGGCCAGCGCCGCCTCGCGCTCCGGGTCGCCGCCGGCGTCCACGATCAGCGCGTACCGGTCGCGGGCGAGCAGCGCGCGGCCGATGCCGACCGCGAGGGACTGCTGCCAGTAGTCCTCCAGCGAGCCGCACAGCAGCCCGACCTGCCCGGTGCGCCCGCTGGCGAGCGCGCGGGCGATCGGATGGACCTCGTAGCCGAGCCGGGCGGCCGCCGCGCGGACCCGCTCCTGCGTCCGCTCGGACGTCTGGACGCCCCGGAGCGCGTACGACACCGCGGCGGGCGAGAGGCCCGTCGCTTCGGCCACTTCCCGGATGGTCGCGCGTTTCCGCCTCGCCGCCACCCTCCACACACTATGCGGCGGTGATGACAGATCGCCCTTCCCCGATCAACCGGTCGGTCAAGGCGCACACCGCGACGGCCACGGCGAAGGAGACGGCCGCGCCCCTCAGCAGGCCCGCCTCGTAGTAGAGGTCCGTCACCGCGCGCACGGCGGCGTACCCGGCGAGGCCGCCGGCGAGCACCGCCGCCGACGCCTGCCCGCACCACAGCAGCGTCCGGTTCCGGGTGGCGCCGGACAGGCTCTCGCGGAGCGTGAGCACCGCCGCCGCACCGCACACCAGCAGCCCGGCCGCGCCCGCGAGCAGCGGTGACCCGACGTTCGGCCCGTACCGGACGGCGAGCGCCGGCACGAGGAACAGGACGAGCGCGTACCGCAGCGCGATCCGCGCCGACGCCGAGGCCCGGCCCGGCTCCCCGCCGGGCAGTCGTCCGGCGGCCGTCCGCGCGGCCACGAGGACGACCACGGCGACCAGCGCTCCCGGCAGCCGTCCGCCCAGATGCGCGAGGTTGTAGAGCAGCGCGGTGTCGTAGACGGTCAGCACCAGATGCCCAAGCGCCCACACGGACGCGGCGAACGCGAGCATCTGCCCGAGCGACGAGACCTCCGGGCCGGCGCCGTCCCGCCGTGCGAGCCACTGGACGAGCGGCGGCGTCGCCACCGCCGCGCACACCCGGATCACGATGTCCTCGGTCGTGTACGGGTTCCGCAGGTCCCACTCGACGGCACAGAACACGAACGTGTAGGAGAGGGACGCCGCCCAGACGATCCACGAACCGGCCACACGCCGGTACAGGCCCCGATCCAGCCACCGCAGGACCGTCACGTAGGCGAGCAGCACGAGGGGCAGTTCGAGGAACGCCTGCACCCGCAGGACGGACGGTGCCAGCAGTCCGGGATTCGGGACCCGCTCGGCGACCGCCCGCATCACCGTCCCGTCCGCCAGCGCGAACCACCCGTCCGGCAGGTACCGGGACACGAACGTGACGTCCCCGTCGTGCACGCGCAGCACGTAGACCGTGAACAGGATCTGGTTCACGTACACGAGCGCCACGACGAGGCCGAGAACGACCTCAGGACACGCGAGCCTGGACGTCCACGGGCGGTCTTCGTCCCTCAGGCCGCCCGGTAGCGGACCCGCCCCACGCACACGGGCCGGGCGGTCTTCGTCCCTCAGGCCACCCGGAAACGGACCCGCCCCACGCACACGCACCGGACGCCCTCCGAGCCTCCCCGGAGGCCGGTCGGTCGCCCGCGACGGCCGGCGTTCAGGTTCGGGCTTGGTCAGGAGCGGGGCGGTCGTCAGGCTCGCCGCCGTCGCCACCAGGACCGCGCCGTCCACCCAGGGGTTCATGCCGCGCCAACCTAGCGGCCGGGGCGGGCGCGGCGGCGCGGACGGGTTCCAGGGACGCGCGGAGGCGGGCCTTCATCCAGGGCGCGGCGGGGCGTTCGACGAGGCGGTACACCGCGTAGGAGAGCGCCAGGGACGCGGCGATGGTGATGGCGAGCGTGCCCCAGCGGCCGACGCTCGGATAGAGGGCGTCGATGAGCGGGAGCGCGAGCTGCGAGTGCACGAGGTACAGCGGGTACGTCAGGGCGCCGAGGACGGTCAGTCCGCGCCACTTGATCCAGCTGAGCTTGCCCAGCGCGATGAGGCTCATCAGCGCGAAGATGCCGGTGACGGCCGCGACCGCGACGAGTTCGTTGGCCTCTTCCCACGCCGTGCGCGCGCGCCAGGCGCCCCAGTGCATCGCCAGCAGCCACGAGACGGCGACGTATCCCCAGAGCAGCAGCGTCGGGCCGAACTTGTAGATCAGGAAGAGGGCCATGCCGCCGATGAAGTACGGGCTCCACGTGGGGAGGAGCATGACCTGCAGCAGTTCGTTGTCGGCCTGGTTCGCGTAGAGGCCGCCGAACATCCAGGCGGCCATGAAGACGAGGCAGGAGCGGTACGTGATGCCGATCCCCGCGAGGACGGCGACGAGCACGTAGAAGTGGAGCTCGACCCAAAGCGTCCAGAACACGGCGTCCACGTTGCGGACGTCGAGGCCGCCCTGCAGCATCGTGAGGTTCGGGATCACCAGGCCCGGCACGCCGTGGCCCATCTTGAACACGGCGTACACGGCCGCGCCGAGCAGCACGCTGAACCAGTAGGCCGGCATGAGCCGCACGAGGCGCGAGATGCCGAACTCGCCGGGGCCCCGCCCCCACGCGCTCAGCAGGATCACGAACCCGCTGATGACGAAGAAGAGGTCGACGCCGAGGTACCCGTAGCTCGTCACGGCGCCGACGCCGGGGAACAGGTCGAGCGACGGCACGGGCCACGCGCCCGCGCCGTTGAAGCCGGTGAAGTGGTACAGCACCACCGCCAGCGCCGCGAGGAAGCGCAGCAGGTCCAGCTCGCGGAGCCGGCCGTGCCCGGGGCGTCCGCCCGCCGGGAGTCGCGGGACGTCCCGCCGGGGACGGTCCCGCGGGGGCCGGTCGTCCGGGGGGCGGGCGGGCGGGGGGAGTTCGGGCCGGGACCGGACCGCCGTCGGCGGTGCCGCGTCCGCGGGCAGGGGCTCGTGTCGGGTCACCGGCGGAACCCTTTCGGGGCCGGGTTTCCCGGCGAGTACCCGAACGTGAGTATCGGGTGAACGGCGGGTGTAGCTCAGGTCTCGAAAAGGACGACACGCACAGGGGCGCGTGGAGCGGTCCGCTCACGGGACGGTGATCGTGTCAGTAGAATGCGGATGCATCCCCCAGTTCTCTTTGGACGGTCTCCATGTACCTTCGCCGCGCCCGTCGCGGCGCGGCGTTGACGCTGTGCCTTGCTCTGCTGGTCGGCCCGTGGGCCGTCGCGGGCTGCTCGGCGGTCGCCAACCCGGTGCACAGCTCCGCGGTGGCGGACGGCCCGTCGCAGTCGGCGTCGGCGGCGCCGCGGACGACCCCGCCGGTGGTCATGTTCCTCGGCGACAGCTACACGGTCGGTGAGGTCGGCGTGATGGAGGAGGAGACGTACGCGGCCGCGACCGCGCGGCTGCTCGGCTGGCAGGTGATCATCGGCGGGCGCGGCGGCACCGGGTTCGTGAAGACGACGAACGGCGAGGACGACTTCCTCGGCATGTTCGAGCTGCAGCTCGGCTGGCGGCCCGCGCCGGACCTGCTGATCGTGTCCGGCGGTCACAACGACCGGCGGCTGTCCGGCCCGCAGGTCGCCGCCGCCGCGCGCACGCTGCTGGACCGGGCGGCGCAGCGCTGGCCCGGCACCCACCTCGTGCTGATGGGCCCGCTGTGGGGCAGCGGGTCCCCGACGCCGCAGGTGCTCGGCGTCCGGGACGGGCTGAAGGGGCTCGCGGGGCGGCTCGGCGTCCCGTTCGTCGACCCGATCGCGGAGCGGTGGATCACCGGCACGCCGCTGGGCGGCGGCAACGCGGCCCGGTACATCAAGCCGGACGGCACCCACCCGACCGAGGCGGGCCACCGCTACCTGGCGACCCGGCTGGCCGCCGCCATCGAAAGTCTCGGGCTCGCCGAGCCCGTCCGCGACACGCCGTAGCCACCCGGACGGGCTCGCACGACCGAGACCGGACGGGACGGGCTCAGGCGGGGCGCGCGAGGCTGAGCGAGAAATCGCCCGCGGGGTCGGTCCAGAACTCGGCGAGCGCGAGCCCGGCGGCGCCCAGCTCGGCCTCGAGGCGTTCGCGGCGGAACTTCGCGGAGATCTCGGTGCGCATCTCCTCGCCCGCGGCGAACGACACGTCCAGGTCGAGCCCGCCGATCCGCACGTGCTGGTCGCGGACGGACCGCAGCCGCATCTCGATCCATTCTTCGGCCGCGTTCCAGCGGGCGACGTGCTCGAAGCCGGACGGGTCGAAGTCGGCGCCGAGCTCGCGGTTCAGCACCCGCAGCACGTTCTTGTCGAACTCGGCGGTGACCCCGGCGGCGTCGTCATAGGCGCGGACGAGCCGTCCGGCGTCCTTGACGAGGTCGGCGCCGAGGAGGATGAAGCCGTCGTCGCCGAGGGTCGCGCGGAGCCCGCCGAGGAAGCCGATGCGCTCGGCGGGCGGCATGTTGCCGATCGTCCCGCCGAGGAACGCGACGAGCGTGCGCTCCCCGCCCGGCAGCAGGTGCAGGTGCTGCTCGTAGTCGGCGGCGACCGGCCGGACCCGCAGGCCCGGATGGTCGGCGGCGATGCCGCGCGCGGCGTCCTCCAGGAAGTCGGCGCTGACGTCGACGGGGACGTAGGTCGTCAGGGTGCCGGCGAGGGCGTCCAGGAGGAGGCGCGTCTTCTCGCCCGACCCGGCGCCGAGTTCCAGCAGGGTGCGGGCGCCGGTCGCGGCGGCGATGTCGGGCGCGCGGGCGGTGAGGATCTCCCGTTCGCGGCGCGTCGGGTAGTACTCGTCGAGCGCGGTGATCTCCTCGAACAGCTCGCTGCCGCGCTCGTCGTAGAACCACTTGGGCGGCAGCGTCTTGGGGGTGGCGGTGAGGCCCTCCCGGACGTCGGCGCGCAGCGACTTGGACAGGTCGTCGGCGGTCAGGAACCGGTCCACGTGGGTCTCCTTAAAGGGATTCGATGCGGACGCCGGACGCGTGGTCGGCGGTGACGAGGCTGCGGTCGGGCACGCGCTTCCAGCCGTCGTCGTCGAGCGGTTCGGACGCGATCCGGATCGCGTCGGCGTCCTCCCGGACGAACAGGCTGTCGCCCCAGGTGGTGGCGGCGAGGGACGTGCCGTCGGCGGCGAGCAGGTTGTAGCGGCCGGGGGCGAGCGCGGTGACGGCGGCGACGGTCGCGGCGAGGCCCGCGCCGAGCGCGGCGCCGTCCCGCCAGTGCCGGGCCGCGATGGCCAGCAGCGGGGCGGAGTCGAGCGGGGCGCGGGCGTCCGGGACGCGCGCGACGTCGCCCGCCAGCTCCCGGAGCCGGCCCTCGACCTCCGCGTACCCGTGGACGACGCCGTTGTGGCTGAACAGCCGGCCCTCGGCGCGGAATGGCTGGGCGCCCGACTCGTCCACCGGGAACCCGGTGGTCGCCGACCGGACGGCCGCGATCGCGCACGGGGCCCGCACCGTGGCGGCGATCTCGCGGAACGACGCGTCCGTCCAGAGGGGCTGCGCCCGCCGGAACCGGACGGACTCGCCGCCCGCGTACCAGCCGACGCCGTACCCGTCGGCGTTGAGGAGGTTGCCCTGCGTCATGCGGGGCGCGTACGCCTGCGATTCGAGGGAGTGCTCGCCGTCGTAGACGAGCGAGTGCAGGGTGCGTTCCGGGCCCAGGTACCCGAGGTGGCGGCACATCAGCGGGCTCCGGCGTCGCGCGCGCAGCGGAACCCGGAGAAGATCTGCCTCCTGATCGGGTAGTCCCAGTTGCGGAACGAGCCGCGGACGGCGAGCGGGTGCGTCGCCCACGACCCGCCCCTGAGCACCTTGTACTCGGGGCCGAAGAAGACCTCCGAGTACTCCCTGTAGGGGAAGGAGCGGAAACCCGGGTAGCCGTGGAAATCGGACGACGTCCACTCCCAGACATCGCCGAGCATCCGGCGCACCCCGTACGCGGACGCACCGGCGGTGTAGGAGCCCTCCTGGGACGGGCGAAGCGCGCGCTGCCCGAGGTTCGCGCGTCCTGGCTCGTACACCTCTCCCCACGGGTACTTCCGGGACCGTTGTACGGCCGGGTCCCAGCGCGCGGCCTTCTCCCACTCGGCCTCGGTCGGGAGCCGCTTGCCGGCCCAGCGGGCGTAGGCGTCCGCCTCGTACCAGCACACGTGCTGGACGGGCTCGCCGGGCGGCACGGGTTCGGTCTTGCCGAACCTGCGGCGGAGCCACTGGCCGCTTTCCCGTTCCCAGAACGCGGGGGCCCGTTTACCGCTCTTGTTGCGCCATTCCCAACCGGCTTGGGTCCACCATTGCGGGTCGTCGTATCCGCCCGCGTCCATGAACAGCAGGTAGGCGGCATTCGACACCGGTTCCGCGTCGATGTAATAGGACGGAACGTCCACGATGTGCACCGGGCGTTCGTTGTCGTACGCCCACGGTTCGTCGGACGTCCCCATCTGGAAGGGCCCGCCCTCGATCAGCACCTCGTCCTTGTTCGGGGCGCCGTTCCGGGCGCCGCCCCGGGGGCCGTCCGTCTGGACGATCTCGTCCGGCGGGTCGAGCAGCGCGGGCGCGCCCTTGCGGAGCTGGTGCGTGGCGAGCATGGTCTCGTCGTGCATGTGCTCGTGCTGCACGACCATCCCGTAGACGAACCCGCCGCCGGTGAGCGGGTCCGGGGTGTCGAACGGGACGGACGGCAGGGCGTCCAGCACCTTCGCCCGGACCGTGGAGATGTACGCGCGCGCCTCGTCCGGGGGCAGCAGCGGCAGTGCCGGACGCTCGGCGCGGGGATGCTCGAACGCGTCGTACAGCCCGTCGATCTCGGGGCGCATCGGCTCGGCGCCCGCGGCGGCGCGCAGCAGCCACAGCTCCTCGTAGTTGCCGATGTGCGCGAGGTCCCACACGAGTGGCGACATCAGCGGCGACACCTGGGAGACCAGGTCGTCCTCGGCGAGCACGTCGGTGGTCAGGCCGAAGCTGCGGTGCCGGGACGCGCCCAGCTCGGCGGCGATCAGCTCCTTCAGCGCGTCCTCGTCGGGGATCGGTTCGTCTCGGGTCACAGGGGGCATGTCGGGTCCTCCTCCTCGGCCGCGTTCTGGTCCGGCAGGTCGTCGTCGGCGGGGCAGCGGCCGCGCTCCACGTACCGTCCGGCGTACTCGGCCACCAGCGGGACCAGGCCCGGCGCGCCCATCCGGGGCAGCGCGTCCAGCGCGGCGGCGAAGCAGGCGCGGGCGGCGGCGGCCAGCGGCGGGTCGGCGAGCCCGGACCGCGCGGCCTCCGCCCACCGGTCCGCGACCGGCTCGGCCGCGGCCTCCGCGAGCGCCGCCGCCGCCGGATCGTCCAGCAGCGCGGCGGTGACGGCGACCGGGACCGCCCAGTACGGCCCGGGGAGCGCGTCGATCATCCGCAGTTCCAGCCAGCCGCGCGGGCGGACGGGCGGGAACAGCGTCGACAGGTGGTAGTTCAGGTCGTCCGGGCCGGGCTCGCCCTTGCCGAGCCACTCCAGGAACGACATGCCGGGATCGGACACCCACTCCCCCGAGGCGGTGTGGACGAGCATGACGCGGGCGTCCAGCGCGTACCGCGTCCACGCCTCGGCGGGGTCGCCGCCGTCGCCGTCGCGCAGGACGGGCAGGGTGCGGCAGGGGTCGAGCTCGGTCCAGATGCCCTGCCGGGACGACCGCAGCCCGGTGCGCCGCCCGGCGCGGACCGGCGAGTTCGCGAACGCGGCGACCAGCACGGGGCCGAGCGCGTGCGCGAGCCGCCAGCGGCGGGCGGCGTCCGCGCGGTCGGCGCCGATGTCGACGCAGACCTGGACCGACGCGGTGGAGCACATCATGGCCTCGCCCGCGTCGGGGAAGCCGCCGGAGCGGAAGTAGTCGCGCATGCAGTGGTAGCGGGGGTGCTCGGCCTGGAAGCGGGGACGGCGGGACGGATCGACGCCGTGCCCGACGAGGTCCAGTCCGGCCGGGGCGAGAACGCCGCGGACGCGCTCGATGTCGGCGGCGAGCGCGGCGTGCAGGGCGGCCAGGCCGGGATAGGGCGCGGAGCTGAGCTCCAGCTGGCCTCCCGGCTCGTAGGTCACGGCGCTCCCGCCGGCGAGCGGCCCGGCGGCGTCGGCGTCCGCGTCCATGAGGGCGCGGACCCGTCCGGCGGGCACGTGCGCGCCCGGATCGGCCGCGTCGACCACGAACCACTCGGTCTCGGCGCCGACCGTCCCGGGCGGGCCGGTCTTGAAGCAGACACCGTGAATGTGCTGGTAGACGTCGTCAACGGTCAGCCCCGTCACCCCTGACTCCTCTGCTCCGGCAACGAGTCGGGTTCCTTCCCTGCTGAACCGCATCAGATATCCGGCGTTTTTCATGATCTTCCTTAAATCTCCGTGAACATCACACTTCGCACGCGTCGCGATCACCCTCCGTGGCATTTCACGAATCCCCCATTACCGGACTTCTCACCTCTTGACGCGACGCGCTAGAGTCCCGTCAACCACCGGTGTGCGCGCCCTCCCGATCGGTACGTCGATCGGGAGACCGGGCGCCGGTCCCCCGCAGCGGACGACGTGGAGGTCATATGCGCGCAGACACGGGTTCGCTCTACGACGCGCACGCGGACCGTCTCTACGCGTACTGCTGGTCCCTCGCCGGCGACCAGATCGCGGCCGCCGCGCTCGGCGACACCTTCACCGCGGCCGTCCACCGGCCCCCGCGCGGCGACGGCGTCCTGTGGCTGTACTCGCTCGCCCGGACGGTCTGCGCCGACCGGGGCGCGTTCGCCGCCCGCGGCGCCCCGCTGTTCGCCGATCCCGACCCGCTGCTGCGCGCCGCCGCGGCCCTGCCCTCCGACCACCGCGAGGCGCTGCTGCTGCAGGCGGGCGAGTGGCTGGAGATCCCCGACATCGCGCGGCTGCTCGGCGTCGCCCCCGACACCGCCGCGCAGCTGGTCGAGTCCGCGCGGGCCCGGCTGGAACGGGCCGTCCTCGACATCCTCATGCGCGGCACGACCGAGCCGCGGCTCGACCTCATCACCGCGTTCGAGAAGGGCAAGCTGCCCCGGCTGCTCGCGAGCCGCGCCCCCGCGCACGCGCCCGGCTGGCTCCGCGAGCGCGTCATCGCCGCCTGCGAGGAGGAGGCGGCCCGGGACGTCCCGACCGTCACCGCCCCGATCCCGCTCGTCGTCGTCGGCCGGGACCGGCCAGCGCAGACACGCCGCCGCAAGGGCCTCGCGGCCGGCTGGTCCCGGGGGCTCGGCGCCGCGGCGGGCGTCGCGGCCTCGGCGGCGGCCGTCATCGGCCTGCTGGCGTCGTGGCCGGCCGCCCGCGGCACCGGATCGTCGTCGGCCACGATCGTCCCCTCGTCCGGCGAGGGCCGGACGCAGCCCGCGTCCGTCTCGCCCAACGGCACCGGCCACACCCCCGCCGACGCCGGGGCCGGGTCCGACGGGGCGCCGAGCCCGTACGGCGACTCCCGGCGGCCCGCGGCGCCGGCCGGACCCGCCGCGCCGGGCGGCGGCGCGCCCGCCGGTTCGTCCGGCACGTCCGGCTCGTCCGCCGGGGGCTCCGGGGAGGGCCGCACGTCCGCGCCCGCCGCGAAGCCCGAACCGGGCGCCCCGGCGTCGGACGGGCGCGAGCAGGAGTCCGGGAAGCCGTCCCCGTCCGGCACGCCGTCGAGCCCGCCCGGCGAGACCCCCGCGGCACCGCCGGAGACGACTCCCCCGGGCGACGGCTCGACGCCTCCGACCACTCCCCCGGACACCGGCACCGGCACGCCGCCGCCGGCCACGACGCCGCCGCCGTCCGGCACGCCCAGCCCCACCTCGAATCCCGCGCCCGACCCGAGCTGACCCCGGTCAGACCGCCGCCGCGCCCTCGACCGGCGACGATCCGCGCCGGACGAACAGCGCCGCGAGCACCGCGACCGCGGCGACGGCCGCCGCGACGGTCAGCGACGCCTGGAAGCCGTCCATGAACGCCTGATGGCTCCCGGCCGTGATCGCGTCGGCGGCGGGCTCCGGCGTGCCGGGCGGCACCGGCGCGACGCCCTGCGACACGAGCCCCTCCTGCCCGGCGAGCCGCTGCGCCGCCGCGTCCGGGACGCCCGCGTCGGTCAGCCGCCCGAACAGCACGTCGCCGACCCGGCCGGACAGCAGCACCCCGAGCACCGACGTACCGAGGACGCCGCCGACCTGCGACGCGGTCTGCTGCAGCCCGCCGGCGACGCCGGCCAACCGCGGCGGCGCATTGCCCACGATCGCCTCCGTCCCGGCGACGATCACCATGCCGAACGCCAGCCCCATCAGCACGAACCAGGGCCACAGCTCGACGTAGGGGGCGGAGACCCCGGCGCGCGACAGCCCGAACAGCGCGACCGCGGTGAACGCCATCCCGAGCGCCAGCGGCACCCGCGGCCCGAACCGGTTGGTCAGCACCCCCGCGATCGGCGACGCGACGATGAACACGGCCGTCATCGGCAGCAGCCGCACGCCCGCGTCCACCGGGCTCATCCCGTGCACCTGCTGCAGGTACAGGGTGATGAAGAAGATCGTCCCGAACATCGCGAAGAAGCCGAGGACGATCAGCCCTGTCGCGGCCGACAGCGACACCGACCGGAACAGGCTGAGCGGCAGCAGCGGGCGCTCCACCCGCCGCTCCTGCCAGACGAACGCCGCGAACAGCACCACCGCGACGGCGAACGACACGCGCGGCACGCCCGCGCCGAAGCCGTCCTCGCCCGCCCGGATCAGGCCCCACACGAGCGCGAACAGCGCGCCCGTCAGCAGCGCGACCCCGGCGAGGTCGAACGCCCCGCGCGCGTCGTCGTCCCGCGACTCGCGGATCACCCACATCCCCACGGCCAGCGCGACCAGCCCGAGCGGGGCGTTGACGAAGAACACCGATTCCCAGCTGACGTTCTCCACCAGCAGCCCCGCCACGATCGGGCCGCCCGCGATGGAGACCCCGAGCGTCGCGCCCCACACCCCGATCGCGGTGTTGAGCCGCTCGGCGGGGAACGTGTTGCGCAGGATCGCCAGGCTCGCCGGCTGCAGCAGCGCTCCCGCGAACCCCTGCACGACCCGCCAGAAGATCACCGCGCCGAGCCCGCCGGACAGCCCGATGAGGACGCTGGACACGGCGAACCCGACGACGCCCGCCAGGAACGTGCGGCGCCGCCCGAACCGGTCGGCGATCTTCCCCGCGGGGATCAGCGTCACGGCCAGGGCCAGCAGGTACGCGTTGGTCACCCACTGCAGGCCGGACAGGCTCGCCCCGAACTCCCGCGCGATCGCCGGGTTGGCGATCGCGACCACGGTCGCGTCGAGCCCCACCATCATCACGCCCAGCGCGACCGCGAGCAGCGTGAGCCACGGATGCCCGTGCCCCGCCCGTTCCCGCGCCCGCACGGGCCTCTCGAGCACTTGCGTCATCGTGCGTCCTCCCGATCGACTGGCCTCAAAGTGTCATGACGCGACACTTGTCGTCAACCGCCGAGAGTCGCTATACGACAATCGTCACAGTCGGCCAATAGTCGGCGCAAGACGCTTTACCCGCCTCCACCCGGCCGTTAAGATTCGCCCATGACCGCGACCGTCCCCGACGCCCGGCCGCCGGGCCGGCGGGAGCGCAAGAAGCAGCGCACCCGCGAGTCCCTCGTCGACGCCGCGTTCGCCCTCTTCGCCGAGAAGGGGTTCGACGCGACGACCGTCGAGGAGATCGCCGACGCCGTCGACGTGTCGTCCCGCACGTTCTTCCGCTACTTCGCCTCGAAGGAGGACGTCGCGCTCACCTTCCAGGACGAGCAGCTCCGCGCCGTCCTGACGATCCTGGCCGAGCGCCCGGCGGACGAACCGATCATGACCGCGCTGCGACACACGGTCGTCCAGGTCGCCCGGGCCTGCGAGAGCGGGGAGCTCGGCTTCACGCCCGAGCGCTTCGAGTGCCTGATCTCGATGACGGCCGACAGCCCGGCCCTGTCGGCGGGCAGCCTGGAGCACGCGCAGCGCAAGCAGCTGCTCCTCACCGAGGTCATCGCCGCGCGGATGGGTCTCGACCCCGCCACCGACCTGCGCCCGCACGTCGTCGCGGCCGCCTCCCTCGGCGCCTTCCGCACCGCCGCCGAGGCCCTGCACAACCCTCGGCTGGGCTACCCGAGCCTCGCCGACGCCGCCGACGCCGCCTTCGCCGTCCTGGAGAACGACCTCAACACCCGCTGAGGCACCGCGCCGCCGAGTTCCCCCTCCTCAGGGCTGGGTGGGCGGCTTTCGCGCGCCCGCCGACCGGTCGCGCGCGCCGCGTATCGCCGTCCGCGGCACCGCCGGTCGAAGACCGAAATGCCCGAGAGGTGTGGATTCCTCAGAACGGGTACGACAGGGGCCGTCCGCAATAACAGACAACGCGACCGCCCTCAACCCCCCGCCCCCAAATCCTGAGGAAACCATGACGAACGACCGACAGGACGATGGCGAGGCCGCCCGAACCTCCGCCTCCGGCTCCCCCCGGTTGACCGCCCGCGACGCCATCCGCGGCGCCGCCGTGCAGCTCGCCGAGCTGCTCGGCGCGCAGCCGGACTCGGTGTCGGCGCTGCAACCGCGGGACGAAGGCGGCTGGGTCGCCGACGTGGAGGTCGTGGAGATCGAGCGGATCCCCGACACCTCCAGCGTCATGGCGACCTACCGGGTGACGCTCGACCCGCGGGGCGAACTCGTCGGGTACGAGCGGACGCGGCGGTACGCGCGCGGACAGCTGGACCGGACCTGAGAACGGCGCCCCGCGCGGGAGGCGATCTCCCCGTGGGCCCCGGGCCGAACGAAGGGAGCCCCCCATGACCGTCATGCAGCAACAGCAGGCACGCCCCGCCGCCGGCGGCGGCGGGAGCTCGAGCCTCTACGACGTCCTCGAGCTGATCCTCGACAAGGGACTGGTCATCGACGCGTTCGTGCGCGTCTCGCTGGTCGGCATCGAGATCCTCAAGATCGACATCCGCGTCGTCGTGGCGAGCGTCGACACCTACCTGCGCTTCGCCGAGGCCTGCAACCGGCTCGACCTGGAGTCCGGCCGCAAGGCGCCCACGCAGCTCACCGACATCGTCGGCGACTCGGTGGAGAGCGGCGCCAAGGGCAAGTCGAAGGGCGCGCTGACCGGCGCCGTCGAGGCGTTCAGCGAGTCCCTGCAGAAGGGCCGGGACGGCGAGGAGGAGGAGCCCGCGGAGCGCAAGAGCCGCTCGTCCTCGTCCTCATCGTCCTCGACCGCCCGCCGCGGCACCCGGCGCAAGGAAGGCGAGTAAGCGGCCATGCCGGTCTACGTCTACGCGATCACCGATGCCGACCACCCGCACCGGCTCGACGACCTCAAGGGCGTCGGGGAGTCCGCGGGCCCGCCGACGACCATCGCGGGACGGTCGCTGAAGGCGGTGGTGAGCGACGCCCCCGCCGACCTGCGGCCGAAGCGGCGCGAGCTCCTCGCGCACCAGGCCGTCCTGGAACGGCTGCTGGAGGACGGCGCCGTCCTGCCGATGCGCTTCGGCTTCGTGGCGCCGGGCCGGGACGAGGTCACGGGCGCGCTCGACGAGAACGCGGACACCTACGCGGCGACTCTCAAACGGCTCTCCGGCCGCGTCGAATACCACCTCAAGGCGGGCCGCGACCAGGACGACGTCCTGCGGGAGATCCTCGCCGAGTCGGCGGAGGCTCGGCGGCTCAACGAGGCCACCCGGCGGGACCCGGCCGCGCACGGCGACAAGATGGCGCTCGGCGAGCTGATCTCCCAGGAGGTCGTGCGGCGCAACGACGCCGCCGCGCGGGAGATCGTGGACACGCTCGCGCCGGGCGCCGCGCAGGTCGCGCCGGGCGAGGCTCGCGGCGAGCACTTCCTCGCCGTGTCCTTCCTGGTGGACCGGGCACGCGCGGCCGGGTTCGCCGACCTGGTGCAGGACGAGCGGGCGCGCCGCGGCGACGGCTACGAACTGACGCTGCACGGGCCGCTGCCGCCCTACAGCTTCGTCTGACGGAGGAGCGCATGGGCCTGATCACGCAGGTGCTGACCCTCCCGCTCGCCCCGGTGCGGGGCGTGGGCTGGGTGCTGGACCAGGTGGTCCAGGAGGCCGAGCGGGAGTACTACGACCCCGCGCCCGTCCGCGCCGAGCTGCGCGAACTCGAACGGGCGCTGATCGAGGGCCGGATCGACGAGGAGGAGTTCGACCGCCGCGAGGACGAGCTGCTGGACCGGCTGATCTGGCTGGAGGAACGGTGGCGCGAGATCGGCGGCGACCGGACGACCACGGAAACGGGATGAGATGACGAACAACGCGAAGATAGCCGTCGCGCTGGTGGGGGGATACCTCCTCGGGCGCACGAAGAAGGCGAAGATGGCGATCGGCCTGGGCATGTTCCTGGCCGGCAAGAAGATCAGCCTGGACCCGAAGGAGCTGAGCCGGCTCGCGCTGGCCTCGCCGCTGGTGAGCGGGTTGAGCGACCAGGTGCGCAAGGATCTGGTCGACGGCACCCGGACGGCGCTGACGTCCGCGGTCACCCAGCGCGCGAACACCCTGGCCGACACGCTGCACGAGCGCACCCTCGACCTGAACGACCCGCTCGACCTCGGCGGACGGGACGGCGAGAAGTCCGACCGCGACACCGAGCGCGACACCGAGCGCGACACCGAGCGCGACACCGAGCGCGAGGCCGGCGGGGCGGACGCCCGGGACGAGGACGCGCCGGACGACGCGCGGGACGCGGGCGGCGACGGCGACGGCGACGGCCGGGCCCGCGAGGACGGACGCCGCCGCGGCGGCACCCGCAAGACCGCCCCCGCCTCCTCGACCGCCCGCCGGACGACCGGCAAGGCGTCGTCCGGCGGACGGTCGGCCGCGCGCAAGACCGCGGGGACGGCGCGCAAGACCGCGTCGTCCGGCCCGCGGAAGGCGGCCCGGCGGGGTGACGCCGATGCCTGAGTCGACGATGAGCAAGGTGAAGGACGACGTGGTGGGCAACCCCGCCACGGACCGGCTGAAGAACGAGCTGCAGTCCTACCTGCAGGCACGCGCGATGAAGGCCGTGTCGGGCCTGGGCGAGCGGATCGGCCAGGGCGCCGGGAAGTTCGCCGAGGGCGGCTCCCCCGGCGGGCTCGTCGGCGGGCTCGCCAAGGGCGGGCAGGCCATCGGCGAGGGCAAGTCGCCCGGCCAGGCCGCCGTGAAGGCCGGCGGGTCCATGCTGAAGGACCGCGTGAAGTCGATGTTCGGCATGGGCGGCAAGAAGGGCAAGGGCGGCGGCGGCAAGTCCAAGAGCGTCGTCATCATCGAGGACGTCGACGTGGGCGTCCCGGTGCGCGAGGCGTACGACCAGTGGACGCAGTTCCAGGAGTTCGCGTCGTTCGCCAAGGGCGTCGTCAGCGTCGACCGGGCCGACGACACCAAGAGCAACTGGAAGGTGAAGGTCGCCAAGTCGACGCGGAGCTGGCAGGCGAGCGTCACCGAGCAGGTGCCGGACCGGCGGATCAGCTGGACGTCCGAGGGCGCCAAGGCCACGGTCAAGGGCGTGGTGACGTTCCACCCGATCACCGACGACCTCACCCGCGTCCTGCTGGTCCTCGAGTACTTCCCGAAGGGGCTGTTCGAGAAGACCGGCAACATCTGGCGGGCGCAGGGCCGCCGGGCGCGGCTCGACCTGAAGCTGTACCGCAAGTTCATCATGACGCGCGGCGAGGCCACCGACGGCTGGCGCGGCGAGATCCGCGACGGCGAGGTCGTCGTCGAGCACGAGGAGGCCGTCGAGGAGGAGGAGCGCGCCCGCGAGGAGGCCGCCGAGGACGCCCCGGAGGACGCCGCCGCGCAGGACGCCGAGGACGCCGAGGACGTCGCGGAGGACGAGGAGTACGCGGACGAACCGGCCGAGGACGCCGAGTACGACGACTACGAGGAAGAGGAGTACGAGGACGACGGGGACGAGCCGGCCGACGAGTACGAGGAGGAGGAGCCCGACGAGGAGATCGACGATGAGACCGACGAGGAGCGCGACCGGGCCGAGGCCGGCGCCGGCCGCCGCTGACGCGGCGGTCGCGGTGGCCGCGGCGCACCACGACGACCGGACAAGGCGGGTATGACATGTCCGACTCACTGGCGGGCCGCATGGGGCCGTCCACCGGCGTGAGCCCGTACGCCGCCCGCGACGGCGGATCGTCGGCGAACCTCGCCGACATCCTGGAGCGGGTGCTGGACAAGGGCGTCGTCATCGCCGGCGACATCCAGATCAACCTGCTCGACATCGAGCTGCTGACCATCAAGCTCCGCCTGCTCGTCGCCTCCGTCGACAAGGCGAAGGAGATGGGCATCGACTGGTGGGAGCACGACCCGTCGCTCTCCTCGCACGCGCGGCGCCCGGCCGTCGGGGCGAGCACGCCGCGCGGGCCCGACTCGCTGGCGGAGGAGAACGCGCGGCTGCGCACGGAGCTCGAGCGGCTGCGCGAGGTGGCCGGGCTGCCCGCCGCCGACCGGGAGGAGGACACCCGATGACCGTCGCACCGACCCCGGCGACGCCGCCGGTCGCGCGGGACGAACTGAGCTACGTGTACGCGGTCGGCCCGCGCGGCCCGGAGCTGGCGCGGGCCGCGCCGGAGCTGACGGGCCTGCAGGACCGTCCCGTCCACACCGTCGAGGCGGGCGGCCTGGCGGCCGTCGTGTCGCGCGTGCCGGAGGCGCAGTTCGGCGAGGAGGGGTTCAAGGCCCAGCTGGAGGACCTGGGACGGCTCGAGGTGATCGCCCGCACGCATCACGGGGTGGTCGACGCGCTGTTCCGGGCCGTGACCGTCCTCCCGCTGCGGCTCGCGACCGTCTACCGGGACGACGAGCGCGTGGCGGCGATGCTGGAGGAGTCGCGCACCGAGTTCGGCGGGCTGCTGGACCGGCTCGCGGGGCACCTGGAGTGCGGGGTGAAGGTGTACGCGCTGCCGCCCGACCCGCGGAACGCGCCGTCCGCCCCCGCCCGGACGGGCGGCGCGGGCGGCGAACGCGGCGCCGCCGGGAGCAACCCCGGCCGGGACTACCTGCGGCGGCGCAAGGCGCAGCGCACCCGCCACGAGGACTCCGCGCGCGAGGCGGCCGAGACCGCGGCGCGGGTCCGCGAGGTGGCCGCCGCGCACGCCGTCGACCGGGTCGCGCACCGCCCGCAGCAGGGCGAACTCGCCACCGGGGAGGGCCGCAACATCACCAACGAGGCCTACCTGGTGCCGGCGGGGACGACCGGGGCGTTCGCGGAGGCCGTCCGCGCGGCGGCCCGGGACCTGCCGGGCGTGCGCGTCGAGGTCACCGGGCCGTGGGCGCCGTACAGTTTCGCGACGCCGCCGCCCGTCGAGGACGGGGGCCGGCGTGGCCGATGACGTCCTGCTGCGCGGGTTCGACGAGGAGCCGGCCCTCGCGGGCCATCAGGTCGCGCTGATCGACCTGCTCGACCGGCTGCTGAACACCGGCGCCGTGCTGACCGGCGACCTGGTGCTGTCCATCGCGGACATCGACCTCGTCCGAATCAACCTGCGCGCCGTCATCCATTCCGTCACGCCCGACGACCCCGCGCCCTGGTGAGCACCGTGCACGAAGAACACCGAAGACAGGAACACCGAGGACAGGAACACCGCAGCCCCGCCCCGTCCGGCCGTCCCGCCCCGCCCGGCGACCTGAGGCTGGACGGGGTGGCCGACGCCGCCGCGCGCGCCTTCGAGCTGCTGCCCGCCCCGCCGGGCGAGCCGAAGGTGCCGAGCGTCGCCGAGCGGCTGAACACCGACCCCGAGACGGTCGAGCGCGACCTGGTCAAGCTGGTGCTGACCGTCGTCGAGCTGCTGCGGCAGCTCATGGAGCGGACGGCGCTGCACCGGGTGGACCAGGGCGATTTGACCGAGGAGCAGGAGGAGCGCATCGGCATGACGCTGATGACGCTCTACGACCGGATGGAGGATCTCTGCGACCGGCACGGGCTGACGATGGACGAGCTCAACCTCGACCTCGGCCCGCTCGGCACGCTCCTCCCGCCCTCGTGACCGTCACCCGTTCAGGTGCTCGATCTGCAGGAGGTTGCCGCAGGTGTCCTCGAAGACGGCGGTCGTCGCGGGCCCCATGTCGACGGGGTCCTGGACGAAGCGGACGCCGCGGCCCTTCAGCCGCTCGGCCTCGGCGTGGACGTCGTCCACGGCGAACGGGATGATCGGGATGCCGTCCGCGACGAGGGCCTCCTTGTAGGGCTTGACGGCCGGGTGGCCGTCGGGCTCCAGGAGCAGCTCGGTGCCCTCGGGCTGCTCGGGGGAGACGACGGTGAGCCAGCGGGCCTCGCCCATGTCGATGTCGTGCTTCTTCACGAATCCGAGGACGTCGGTGTAGAAGCGCAGGGCCTTCTCCTGATCGTCGACGTAGACGCTCGTGATGTGGATCTTCATCGTTGCCTCGCGTTCGGCTTGAGCCACCGGTCGGCGATGCGCTCAAGCGGTTCGGTGTCCAGGTCGTGGAACTTGTAGCGGCCCTCGCGCCGGGTCCGGACCAGGCCGGCGGCCTCCAGCACCGCGAGGTGCTGGCTGATCGCCTGCCGGGACGAGCCGAGCCCGTGCCGCATCGTGAGGCGCCCGCAGAGCTCGAAGAGCGTCTGCCCGTCGCGTTCGGTGAGCTCGTCGAGGATCTTCCGCCGCGTCGGATCGGCCAGGGCCTTGAACAGATCATCCGCCACGGGATCCATGATACGCAAGCCCCTACTTGCCTATCAAGCCGTGACGTGGCCGTTTACCCCCGCCCTGGTGAGGGATGGCGGTAGGCGGCACGGTGGCCGAAAAATCTCGGGCGGGATGTCGAGGACCGGGAGGCGGCTCCGATCGACAGGTGCGGGCGCCCGCTGGGGGCGCCCGCGGACGGAGGTTACGAGATGGGCGAGGTCACCTGCGACATCACGATGTCCCTGGACGGCTACGTGGCGGGGCCGGACCAGAGCTTCGCGCACCCGCTCGGCGTCGGCGCGGAGCGGCTGCACCGGTGGCAGTTCGAGCAGCGCGAGGCGAACGCCGACGCCGTCGCGGGCATCCTCGGGGCGGGCGCCTACATCATGGGGCGCAACATGTTCACCCACGGGCGCGGCGAATGGGACCTCGACTGGCACGGCTGGTGGGGCGAGGAGCCGCCGTACCACGCGCCGACGTTCGTGCTCACCCACCATCCGCGCGAGCCGCTGCCGATGGAGGGCGGGACGACGTTCACGTTCGTCACCGACGGGATCGCGGCGGCGCTCGTCCAGGCCCGGGAGGCGGCGGGCGATCGGCGCGTCGCGATCGCCGGCGGTGCGCAGACCGTGAACCAGTACCTCGCGGCCGGGCTGATCGACGAACTGCGGCTGCACGTCGCGCCGGTGATCCTCGGGCGGGGCGAGCGGCTGCTCGACGGGGTGGGCGACCTCGACCTCCGGGCGCCGGGCGACGCGCCGGGCACCGACCTGGTCACCCACCTCACCTACCGCATCAGGCGCTAGCGGGGTCCCGGTCAGGCGCCGGAACCGGGCGTCACGAACTCGGGCTGATCGAGGATCCGCAGCCAGCTCCCGTCCGGCTGCCGCCGCACGACCTGGGCGCGGGCGCCCGCGCCGTCCCGCGGCGGCGTCGAGGTCAGCGCGATGTCGCCGTTGACCAGGGTCGGGAGCGGCTCCTCGGGCTCGAACCGGGGACGGTTCGCCAGGACTCCGGCCCACAGCTCGCGGATCGCCTCGCGGCCCACGGTGGTGGCGCCGGGCGGGTACGCCAGGACGGCGTCCTCCGCGTAGAGCGCCGCCACCCCGGCCGCGTCCCCCGCGTTGGAGCGTTCGACGAACAGCCGGGTGATGTCTTCCGGGCGCATGGCCTTCTCGTAGTTCGGCATGCCTCCATCCTGGAGTCCGTCGAGCCATAAGTCCAAGACATGTATTCTCTGCGAACCAGAAGGGATTGTTATAGGAACCGGCCCGCGGGCACGGTCGCGCCATCCGGCCTCGAATCATGATCGGTTGATAAGATCGAACGATGGGGCTTTTGAGTGACGAGGACGTTCGCGCTCTGCACGCCAAGTACGCCCCGAGCCAGGAGGCGTTCGATCTCGTCCACTCGCACTGCGAGACCGTCTGGCGCATCGCCGAGCAGCTGCTCCAACGCCGGCCGCTGGACGTGGACGTCGAGCTGATCCGGGTCGGGTGCCTGCTGCACGACATCGGCGTCTACCGGCTGTACGACGCCGACGGCCGCTTCGACCACGCGGGCTACATCCGGCACGGGATCCTGGGGCACGAGATCCTCGCCGACGAGGGGCTGCCCGAAGCGGTCTGCCGGTTCTGCTCGCACCACACCGGGGTGGGCCTCACCCGCGAGGACGTCCGCAGGCAGGGGCTTCCGCTGCCGGACGCCGACTACCTGGCGGAGACGGTCGAGGAGGAACTCGTCATGTACGCGGACAAGTTCCACAGCAAGACCGACCCGCCGCGGTTCGTCCCCGCCGACGAGTTCACCCGCCACGTCCGCCGGTTCGGGGACGACAAGGTCACCGCCTTCGAGGCGATGTGCGGCAGGTTCGGCCTGCCCGACCTGGCCGCGCTCGGGTCCGGCACCGCACCCGGCTGACGCCCTTCGCCGCGGGCCCCTCGCCGGCCGCGGCGCGCCGGCCGGCGAGGGGCGTGAGCTCGTCGTGCACCGTTCTGCCTGAGCGGTCGGTGTGCGGTCGGCGTGCGGTCAGCGGGGGGCGCGCGGCAGGCCGAGGCCGATCATCGAGATCAGCTCGCGCTGGATCTCGTTGACGCCGCCGCCGAACGTCAGGACGAGCGCGCCCTTGACGCCCTCGTCGAGACGGTCGACGAAGTCGGCGGTGGCCGGGTCGCCGGGGTCGCCGAAGCGGGCGAGGACGTCGCCGATGATGCGACCGACGTCCTGCATCCGCTCCGAGCCGTAGATCTTGCTGGCGGACGCGTCGGCGGCGCCGAGCCAGCCGAGGTCCTGGTTCGCGGCGACCTGCCAGTTCAGCAGCTCGTTCACGCGCAGGTACGCGCGCACGCGGGCGAGGGCGCGGCGGACGTCCGGTTCCTCGATGGGCGGGCGTCCGCCCGGTCCGGCGGAGGTGCGGGCCCAGCGCTCGAACCGGTCGTAGGTGTGGCCGATGTTCCCGGCGGGGGCGAGGGTGACCCGCTCGTGGTTGAGCTGGTTGACGATGAGGTCCCAGCCCTTGTTCTCGCCGCCGATCAGCATGTCGGCCGGGACCCGGATGTCCTCGAAGTACGTCGAGTTCGTGTGGTGCCGGCCGTCCATCGTGATGATCGGCGTCCACGAGAACCCGGGGTCCTTGCAGTCGACGATGAGCATCGAGATGCCCTTGTGCTTCTTGGCGTCCGGGTCGGTACGCGCGGCGAGCCAGACGTAGTCGGCGTGCTGGGCGCCCGAGGTGAAGATCTTCTGCCCGTTGACGACGTAGTGGTCGCCGTCCCGCACGGCGGTGGTGCGCAGGGCGGCCAGGTCGGTGCCGGCGCCGGGCTCGCTGTAGCCGATCGCGAAGTGGCACTCCCCCGCCAGGATGCGCGGGATGAAGAACTCCTTGTGCGCCTCGGAGCCGTACTCCAGGATCGTCGGCGCCACGGAGTTCAGCGTGATCAGCGGGTAGGTGACCTCCGCCCACGCGATCTCGTTCGCGAAGATCGTCTGCTCCACCGGGCCGAAGCCGCGCCCGCCGTACTCCTTGGGCAGCGCGACGCCGAGCATCCCGTCGCGGCCGAGCCGCTTGCAGTGCTCCATGTACGCGGGGCCGAACGGGTCCTCGCGGATCGCCTCGGCCTGCTCGGCGGTCAGGCAGCCCCGGAAGTACTCGCGCAGTTCGGCGCGGAGCTTCTTCTGCTCGTCGGTCAGGTCGATGAACATTCAGGCCTCCTGAACCTGCACGAGCGCGCCGAGCGTGTCGAGGGTGTCCTCCGGGCCGCCGAGAAGGTGCCCGTAGTGCTTGCCCCAGGCGAAGTAGCGGTGCAGCGGGTAGGTGACGTCGAGGCCGATGCCGCCGTGCAGGTGCTGGCAGGTGTAAAGGGCCTGCATGACGGGCTCGCAGGCGTTGAAGGCCGCGATCGTCAGCACCTCGTCGGCGTCGGGGGCCCCCTCGGCGAGCCGCCACACGCCCGCCCAGACGGCGACGTCGAGCGCGCGCTTGGCGATGTACACGTCGCCGATCTGCATCGTGACGGCCTGGAACTGCGCGAGCGCCCGGTCGAACTGCTCGCGCGTCTTCACGTACTCCTTGGTGAGGTCGAGGGCCCCCTCGATCACCCCGGACGCGACGGCGACGGCCCCCGCGACGGCCGTCCGGCGCAGCGTCTCCCAGGCGGCGCCGTCGGCGCCGGAGGGGCCGCCGAGCAGCGCGTCCGCGCCGACCCGGACGCCGTCCAGCGCGATCCGCGACAGCGGCTCGGAGATCGCCGACGGCTGCTCGGTGATCGCGACCCGCGACGGCTCGACCAGGAACACCCCGACGCCCGCGCCCTCGACCCGCGCCGGGACGAGGATCCGCGCGGCCTCGCGGGCGCACGGCACGAACGTCTTGACGCCGTCGAGGACGTACCCGTCGCCGTCCGGGCGGGCCGTCGCCGCGACCCGTCCGGTCGGGCCCGGCTCGCGGTACGCGCCGGTCAGGACGGTCTCGCCCTCGGTCAGCGGGGCCAGCAGCGCGCGCTGCGCGGCCGTGCCGTGCCGGGCGATCGGCAGCGCGGCCAGCGCCAGCGACGCGTACGCCGGGACGGGCGCGACCCGCGCCCCGACCTCGCGCAGCACGACCGCCAGCTCGATCGGGCCGAGCCCCGCGCCGCCGACGTCCTCGGGCAGGACCACGCCGAGCAGCCCGGCCTGCGCGAGCGCCTTCCAGGTTCCGCCGTCGAAGGCCGGGCCGCCCCTGCCGCGCTCCGCGTCGAACGCCTCCAGCCGTTCGGCCGTGGCCTCGCGCGCCAGGACGTCCGCGGCGAGGCCGCGGAGTTCGCTCCGGGTCTCGTCGAGGTTGAAGTCCACTCATCCGCTCCTTCCGGGAGGTGCGGCCGGCCGCACCGACCTCACGGCTGAAAGTAGAACAGATTCTACTTTGTGTCCAGAGGGATGATCAGCGGTCAGTTCGCCGGGATTCACCTAGCATGGCCGCATGGACGGAACGGTATCGGGAGGGCCCGAGGCGCCCGGCGCTCACCGTTCAGATAACAGGTTCTTGCACGGGCTGTAGGCTGGGAGCGACACGGCGGGCGCCACGCCCGCCCCGAAGGGATGAGGACCGTGACCGCAGAGCCGACCGTGGCCGAGGACGAGATCCCGGGGCAGCCCGAGCAGCCCGCCGGGCGCGCGGGGCAGAGCGCGCGGTCCCGCAGCCAGCACCAGCGGCGCAAGCGTATCGTCCAGGCGGCGGCCGCGCTCGCGTCGCGCGGCGGCATCGAGGCCATGCAGATGCGCACCGTCGCCGAGCGGGCCGGGGTGGCGCTCGGCACCCTCTACCGCTACTTCCCCTCCAAGGACGACCTCGTCGTCGCCGTCGTCGGCGAGGAGATCGAACTGCTCGAGCGCAGCATCGAGCGGCGCCCGCCCCGCGCCGGCACGTCCCCGCAGCGGGCGGTGGAGGCGCTGATGCGCGCCACCCGCGGCCTGATGCGGGAGCCGGAGCTGGCCGCGGCGCTGATCCGGTCGCTGCTGCTGTCGGACGTGCAGACCGACTTCAGCGACCGGATGACCGGCCTGCTGCTGCGGGCCGCCGTCGGTCCCGGGACCGGCGCCGGCGTGGACGACTCGCGGCGGGTCATGGCGCGGGCGCTGACCGCCGTCTGGACGATGGAGATGATCGAGATGCTGCGCGGCCAGGCCGGGGCCGACGAGATCCAGGCCCGGCTGGAGATCGCCGCCGAGCGGCTGCTCGGCGGCTGACCGGGCACGGACGGCCGAGGATCTCCCCGGCCGCCCGTACCGTCCGCTCGCGGTCTCCCGGTCGGCCTACGGCCGCTGCCCGGCCGCGTCGACGATCCCGGTCCGGGACTGGACGGTCAGCCGCAGCACGTCGCCCTCGCGCACCGAGCGGGTCATGTCCTCCCCGCGGGTCGTGTCGTCCTTGATCGCGACCGCGCGTTCCCCGAGGTAGGCGTAGGTCTTCGGGTCGAAGAGGATCTCCTCGTGCAGGTAGCCCTCGGTGACCCGGCCGAGCGCGATCGCCTGCCGTCCGGCCATGTCCACCCGGCCCTCGACGAGCGTCACGTCCGGGATCTTCTTGATCGCCCGGAACAGCGCCGCCTCGAACTTCGGCGGCAGCACGTTGTCCCGCAGGATCGCGCCGAACATCGTGTACGCGGTCGTGTACCGGCCCTCGGGGGTCTCGCCCAGGCCGCCCATCTGCCCGTACGCCCACTTCAGCAGCGCGTCCGGGTCCGTGGGCAGTTTCGACAGTGACGCGTAGTCCGAGGGCGGCGTCGTCGGCATCATCGGCGACGTCGTGAGCCGCCCGTTCTCCATGTACGCGGCGAGCTCGCCGTCGGCGCGCTTCCAGCTCCGGTTCGTCCGGGTGTCGGCCGGATCGTCCGACAGCGGCCCGTTGGGGGTGTCGCCGCGCCGGGACCGCGACTCGACATAGATCCACTGGTCGGGGCGGGGCGGGGTGAACGAGCGGGTCTCGGCGGACTTCGCGGCCCGTTCCAGCAGCTCGGACGCGTCGGCGACCGGCGCCGCCGGGAGGCCGGGGACGGCCGGCGACGGCCGCCCGTGCTCGTCCACGCCGCCCGCCTGCTGCAGCACCGTCACGCCGACGACGGCGGCGGTCGCGAGCGCGCCGACGGCGGCGAGCCGGACGCCGAGGCGCGGCAGGCGGCTCGTGCGCGCGGCGCGCGGGGCCGCGGCGGTCGCGCGCCCGGCGGCGCGGTCGAGGAGGGCGGTGCGGGCCCCGTGGCGGGCGGCGGCCGAGGGCGGCTCCGGCTCGTCCCACGCGTGCCGCAGGGTGTCGATGTCGTTCATCAGGTCGTGTCCTCTCGAAGGTCGAAGCCGGTGCCGAGCGCGGCACGGATCTTCTTGCGGGCCCGGTGCAGCCGGGAACGCGCCGTCCCGTCCGGGATGCCGAGCGCCTCGGCCGCCTCCCCGACGCCGAGGTCGGCCCAGGCGACCAGGAGCAGCACGTCCCGGTCGCCCCGCGACAGCTTCCGCAGCGCCTTGGCGAGCGGCGCGCGGGCGGCCTGCGCGTCGAGCCGTCCGGCGACGCGGTCGGCGTGCCCCGCCTCGACGTCGCGGGCCCCGGCGCGGGCCAGCGCCCGGTACTGGCGGGCCTCGCCGCGGTGGTGCCGCGCGATGAGGTTGGACGCGATCCCGTACAGCCAGGGCCGGACGTCGGCGCGGGACGGGTCGTAGCGCTCGCGCCGGTCGAACGCGATCAGGAACGTCTCGGCGGCCACGTCGTCGGCGAGCGTCGGGCCGAGGCGGCGCGAGGCGTACCCGTGGATCGCGGTGTAGTGCCGGTCGAACAGGACGGAGAAGCACTCCGGTTCGGCCACCGAGCGCCGGACGATCTCGGCGTCGCCGGCGGAGACGGTCGGCGCGGTCACGCGCGGCCGCCCGCCGGGTCGGGGATCTGCGGGCGGTCCGGAGGCGCCGCGCGCGGGGGTCAGGGGTCATGTCGTGCCTTCCGCTGTGAGCGTCGGTCACTCCCGCTTCGCCGATCCCCCGCCGCGCGTTCGCGCCCCGCTCCGAACTTGGAACGCGACAGGTCAGCACCTTCGACGACAACGGAATCAACACTGAAAAACCACGCGAAGGCGATTCATTGTCGCCGATTACCCACGGCCGTACAGTCCGGGCATCGGGCGCCCGATCCCTCTCCCGTCCCAACCCCCGTCAGGAGAGCCACATGGCCCGCAAACGCACTGTGCTGGGCATCATGGCCGCCTCCGGCCTCCTCGCGGCGTCGGTGACCCCGGCGTCCGCGCAGGCCGCGAGCACGGCATCCCACCGGACGCAGCCCGCCCAGGCCCAGCCCGCCCAGAACCAGGCCGCCCCGGCCGCCCCCGCGCCGGATCCCGACCTCAAGGCCGCCCGCATCCAGAAGAAGCTCGAGATGTCGCTCGGCGCCGACTTCGGCGGCGCCTGGGTCGAGCGCGGTTCCGGCCGTTCGGCCGAGGTCGTCGTCGCCACCACCGACGCCGGCGAGGCAGCCGAGATCGCGAAGGAGGGCGCGACGCCCAAGGTAGTGAAGTACGACGCCCGCGACCTCGCGTCCGTCCAGACCGGGCTGAACCGGCACGCGAAGTCGGCGCCGGCCGCCGTGACCGCCTGGTACGTCTCCCCCGTGAGCAACCGGGTGGTCGTCGAGGCGTCCTCGCGGGCCGCCGTCCAGCGGTTCGCGCGGGCGAGCGGCGTCGACGCGGGCGCGGTCGAGTACGTCCACTCGGCGGCGAAGCCGCGCCCGCTGTACGACATCATCGGCGGCGAACGCTACTGGACGCCGTCCTCGGGCTGCTCGGTGGCGTTCTCGGTGGACGGCGGCTACATCACCGCCGGGCACTGCGGCGGCACCGGCACGACGACCAGCGGCGACAACCAGGCCGCGCAGGGCCGCTTCGGCGGCTCCTCCTTCCCCGGCAACGACTACGCCTGGGTCGACACCAACAGCCAGTGGACGCCGACGCCCAGGGTCAACCGGTGGAACGGCACCTACCAGACGGTCAACGGCGCCGTCGAGGCGCCGGTCGGCACGCGCGTCTGCCGGTCCGGCTCGACGACGAACACGCAGATCTGGTGCGGGCAGATCCTGCAGCGGGGCGCGACCGTCCGGTACGCGGAGGGCACCGTCACCGGGCTGATCCGCACGAACATCTGCGCCGACCCCGGCGACTCGGGCGGCGCGCTGTTCACCGAGGCCGGCCAGGCGCAGGGCATCACGTCCGGCGGCTCCGGCACCTGCCGGGACGGCCAGGGCGGCGGCGACTCGACGTACTTCCAGCCGGTCGGCGAGGTGCTGCAGATTCTCGCCCAGCAGGGCCGCGAGCTGGTCACCGGTGACGGCGGCCCCGGACCGGACCCGGGCTCCTGCGACGGCCACCAGACGACCGTGTCCGGTTCGCTGAGCTCCGGCGCGAACGCGTACCAGCCGAACGGGAGCTACTACCAGAGCACCTCGTCCGGCGCGCACACCGCCTGCCTCGACGGTCCGACCGGCACCGACTTCGACCTGTACCTGCAGAAGTGGAGCGGGAGCTCCTGGCAGACCGTGGCGCAGTCGATCAGCCCGACGCCCGACGAGAACATCTCCTACAACGGCACCGCGGGGTACTACCGGTACCGCGTGCACGCCTACAGCGGGTCGGGCGCGTACACGCTCGGCTTCTCCCGGCCGTGACGGCCGCCCCGGCCGCCCGCTCCCCGCGGCGGGCGGCCGGGGCGTTCCGCTGTGTGACCGGCCGAACTCGCACTAGCCTGGGGACCGACAGCGCCGGGACGAAGAAGGTGTGCAGTGACCGACCAGGAACCGATCCTCAGCGACGGGGTCATCATCGAGTTCATCGATGGCAAGGACGTTCCCGTCCAGCACAAGGACTTCGGTGAGCGGGCCGTCGTGATGCGCGACGCGAAGAACTCCGAGGGCCCGATCCTCTACTTCACCGAGGCCGAGTGGGACGCCTTCATCGCGGGCGTCAAGGACGGCGAGTTCGACGACCTCCTGGAGGAGGAGCCCGCCGAGGGCTCCTGACCCCGCCCCGCCTCCGGCCCCGCGCCCCGATCCGGGACGCGGGGCCGAATTGTCCGGTTCCGGGCGGGCATGTAGCCCTCATCGGAGCGAGTCGCGGCTCCGCCGCGCGGGCGGGCCGCGCCGGAGGAGGCGACCATGACGGACGTCGAGATCATCGAGACCGCGGCGCTGGGCGACCGCAGCCACGTCGCGCACGACGGCGAGCAGGCGATCGTCGTCGATCCGCAGCGCGACCTCGACCGCGTCACCCGCGTCCTGGACGACCTCGGCCTGCGGTGCGCGCTCGTCCTGGAGACGCACGTCCACAACGACTACGTGTCCGGCGGCCTCGCGCTCGCCCGCGCCACCGGCGCCGGGCACGGCCTGCCCGCGACCGCCCTCCTCGCGTTCGACCACCGCCCGATGGCCGACGGCGACGAGCTGGACATCGGCGGCCTGCACGTCCGGACCGTCGCGACCCCCGGGCACACCGACGCCCACGTCGCCTACGTCGTCGACGGGGGCCCCGGCGGGACGGCCCTGTTCACCGGCGGCTCGCTCCTCTACGGGACGGTCGGGCGCACCGACCTCGTCGCCCCGTCCCGCACCGGCGAACTGGCCCGCGCCCAGTACCGCTCCGCGCACCGCCTCGCCGAACTCGCCGGCGACGACGCCCGCGTCTACCCGACGCACGGGTTCGGCAGCTTCTGCTCGTCCGCCCCCGCCACCGCCGACACCGTGCGGACCCTCGGCGACGAGCGCGCCCGCAACACCGCGCTGACCGAACCGTCCGAGGACGCGTTCGTCTCCCGCCTCGTCGCGGGCCTCACCGCCTACCCGCGCTACTACGCGCAGATGGGCGAGCGGAACCTGGCCGGCGCGGGCCCCGCCGACCTCTCGCCGCCCGCCCCCGTCGCGCCCGCCGAACTCGCCGCCCGCATCGCGCGCGGCGAATGGGTCGTCGACCTGCGCTCCCGCACCGCCTACGCCGCCGCGCACGCGCGGGGGACCGTCGGCATCGAGCTGGGCCGCCCCTTCGCCACCTACATCGGCTGGCTGATCCCGTGGGGCGCTCCGCTGACCCTGGTCGGCGACTCGCCCGAGCAGATCGCGGACGCCCAGCGGCAGCTCGTCCGGATCGGCGTCGAGCGCCCGGCGGGCGCCGCCGTCGGCTCCCCCGCCGAGGTCGCCGCCCCGAGCCGCGTGACCGGCTACCCGACCGCCGCGTTCGCCGACGTCCCCACGGGCGCGACCGTCCTGGACGTCCGCCGCGCGGACGAGCGCGCGGACGACGCGGTCGCCGGCTCGATCGGCATCCCGCTCCACTCGCTCGAAGCCCTCATGGACGAGGTCCCGGACGAGGAGATCTGGGTGCACTGCGCGAGCGGCTACCGCGCCTCGATCGCCGCGAGCCTCCTCGACCGCGCGGGGCACGACGTCGTCCTGATCGACGACGACTTCCCGGCGGCGGCGGCCGCGGGCCTGACCGCCTCGCCCGTCACCGGCCTGGCCTGACCCCCGCGACGGCACCGCGGCCGCAGGGCAGCGGGAGGTCAGCGGAAGTCGTCCGCGTGGTCGCGCGCCCACTGCGCGAACGTCCGGGCCGGACGGCCGGTGACCGCCTCGGCGGTGGCCGGCGGCGATCCGTGCGCCGGGTCGAGACCGTCCAGGGCCTCCGGGTCGGACTCCTCGCCCCCGTAGTCCTCGAACCCCAGCAGAAAGTCGGCGTTGTCCGCGGCGAACCCGCCCTGCCGCAGGTAGATCTCGCGCGCCCGGCCCGGCGTGACCCGCTCGAACCCGATCTCCTCCCCGATGGCCGCGGCGATGGCGTCCGCCTGCTCGCGGCGGCTGATCAGTTCCGGGCCGTTCAGGTCGTAGGCGGCCTGAGCTGGGAATTCGAGAAATTTCGCGATCAAGGCTGGCAGTGGGGGCACCAGACGGTCGTGCGGCCGGACGCGCGGCCGCGGGCCAGCGCCGTCCCGCAGCGCGGGCACGCCGCGCCGGGCTCGTCGCGGACGCCCGTCAGCCACGTGCCGCGCGGCGGGACGCGTCCGGCCTCGATCGAGTCGCGCAGGACGCGCCGCATCGCGCGGTGCAGCGCCGCCCCTTCCGCATCGTCCAGCTCACGGGCGGCCCGCAGCGGGCGGACGCGGGCGCGCCAGCAGATCTCGTCGGCGAGCAGGTTGCCCAGCCCGGCGATGGCGGACTGGTCGAGCAGCACCGACTTCAGCCGCGCGCGGCGTCCCGCGAGCAGAGCGGCGAGCTCGCCGCGCGACACCTCCGAGGCGTCCGGGCCGAGCGCCCCGAGCACGTCCTCGGCCTGCGCCTCGTCCTTCAGGAGCCGGACTCCCTGGAGCTTGCGCATGTCGCGGTACCGAAGCTCCCCGCCGGGCAGCCGCCAGACGACGCGGTCGTGCCGGTGGCGCGGCTCGTCCGCCGGGTGCCACGTGAGCGAGCCGGTCATGCCGAAGTGCAGCATCAGCACGGGCCCGCCCACCGGCGCGAGGAGCCGCTTGCCGTGCCGCCGCGGCGCACCGAACCGCCGGCCGCGCAGCGCCGCGTCCAGCCGCCGGGCGCCGACGCCCCGCAGGACGCCCGCGTCGCGGACCGTCACGCGCTCGATCGGCTCGCCGGTGTGCGCGGCCAGCACCCGGCGGAAGCCCTCCACGTCGGGAAGTTCCGGCATACCGGCCCCTTACCCGGTCCGGGACACGGCTCCCCCGTCGACGGAGGCGGCCCGGGAGTCAGTCGGCGGGGTCCCAGTGCGCGAGGTCGCGCATCGTGACGGCGGTGCGCATGAACCCGTCGTCGCCGAGGAGGGCGCGCAGTTCGGCGTTGAAGCGGTCGATCTCGGGCTGGGCGGCGCGGAGGGCCGCGGCGCCGTCCCCGGTCAGCTCCAGCACGACGGCGCGGTGCTCGTGCGGATGCGACCGCCGGGTCACCAGGCCGGCCCGGGTGAGCCGGGCGACGAGCGCGGTGACGGCGGACTCGCGCAGCCCGAGGGTGCGGGCGAGGCCGCGCTGGGTGAGGCCCGGCTCGTCGCGCACGGCCAGCAGCGCGCCGAGCTGGGCGGTGCTGACCCCGGCGGCGGCGGCGCAGCGCCGGTCGGCGACCGTGCGCAGCCGGTGCGCCGCCCGCTGCAGCAGGAAGAACAGGCGGGGATCGGGCTCGGGCATAGGGCGATCTTGACAGACGGGGCGGCGGCACGGCACCGTGACTTCACTAGTGAAGTGAGGTGCGGCATGAGCACGACCGTGGATCTGGCGACCGCGCGGCGGGTCCTGGACGCCCAGCCCTTCAGCAGGCTGCTCGGGGCGCGCCTGGTGGCCTTCGGTGAGGGCGGGGCCACGCTGGAACTGGACGTCCGCGACGAGCTGCGGCAGCAGGACGGCCACGTGCACGGGGGCGTCGTCAGCTACACGGCGGACAACACGCTCACGTTCGCGGCGGGCACCGTGGCGGGTGCCCGGCTGGTCACCGCCGGGTTCGCCATCGACTACCTGCGCCCCGCGCGGGGCGCGCTGCTGCGGGCCCGCGCCCGGGTCGTCCGCGCCGGGCGCACGCGGGTGGTGTGCCGCTGCGACGTGTCGGCGGTGGACGGCGCGGGCGCGGAGACGCTCTGCGCGGTCGCGCAGGGCACCATCGCCGTGCCGGGGAACGGGGCCTGATCAGCCGGTCAGCTCGGCCCACCGGGCGGCCAGGGCCCGCTCGCCGTCCGGGGCGAGGTCGCCGAGCAGGCGGAGGCGGGCCAGGCCGCCGTCGGGGTGGACGTCGAGCCGGACGTGCGTGACCTCGGGCGAGCCGTCCACGCGGAAGCGGTGGCTCCCGTCGGGACGGACGCGGGTGCGCGGCAGGATCGGGCGCCACGCGGACGCGTCGTCGAGCGCGGCGGCACGGGCGTCGAGCCCGCTGAGGGACACCTCGGCGGGGGCGTTGAACTTGAGGTTCGTGGTGTCGACCCCGGCGAGCCGGATCGTGCCGGGGGCGGCGAGGCGGATCAGCGCCCAGTCGTTGCCCGGCCCGCGGCGCCGGGCGGTTTCCCAGCCCTCCGCCTGGTTGCGGGCGAGGCCGGGGAACAGCATGTTGTCGGGCGAGGAGTAGAACATGTCCGAGCACTCGACGACCCGCGCGCCGTTCTCGAGGGCGGCCAGGTCGATCGTGAGCCCGGTGAGCGGCCGGGGATCGGGGACGACCTCGCCGTGCACGCGCAGGCGGGCGATGCCGCCGTCCGGGAACATGTTCAGCCTGACGTGCGTGAACAGCCGTCCGGCCTCGACGGGGAACGCCTGCGCGGTGTCGCCCGCCAGCGGGGACTTCGGGACGATCTCGGTCCAGGCGGCGTCCGCGAGTTCGGCGGGGCTCGGGTACCCGTCGGCGAAGCAGGCCTCGACGGACGCGTGCGGCGGGTAGTTGCCCTTGAACCAGGCGGTGTCGACGACGACGCCGCGGACCACGCCGGGGAGGCCGAGCCGGACGACGGCCCAGTCGTGGCCGGGGCCGCGCCGCCGGGCCGTCTCCCAGCCGTCGTACTCCTGCCCCTTCGGCCCGAACGTCTCCGGGCGGAACGCCGGGACCCACGGGTTGATCAGGTTCTCCTTCTCCTCGAACGACTCGTCGCTGGCGGCGATCACCGAGCCGCCGAGCGTCCGGACGGCCAGGTCGGGCAACGAGGTGAACGCGGTCATGGACCCTCCGATCGGTCCAGCAGGCGGCCGGACGGGACGTCCCCGGCGGGCGCCCCGCGCAGCCAGGTCGTCCGGACCGCGCCGGTCATGACCCGGCCCGCGTACGGGGTGACGGGGTGGCGGTGGTGCAGGGCGGCGGGGTCGACGGTGAAGGCCGCGTCGGGGTCGAAGGCGACGAGGTCGGCGTCCCGCCCGACCTCGATGGCGCCCTTGCCCGGGACGCGGGCCAGCTCGGCGGGCGCCCGCGACATCCAGCCCGCGACGTCGGCGAGCGTGTGCCCGCGCTCCCGCGCGGCCGTCCAGACGGCGGGCAGGCCGAGCTGGAGGGACGACACGCCGCCCCACGCGGACGCGAAGTCGCCGCGTTTCAGTTCGGGCGTGCAGGGCGAGTGGTCCGTGACGACGCAGGAGATCACGCCGTCGGCCAGGCCCCGCCAGAGCTCCTCGCGGTTGCCGGGGTCGCGGATGGGCGGGCAGCACTTGAACGCCGTGTCGCCCGCCCCGCCGCGCTCGGCGTCGGCGCCGGTCAGGGTCAGGTAGTGCGGGCAGGTCTCGGCGGTGACGGGCAGCCCGGCGGACCGGGCCGCCGCGAGCGGGGCGAGGCAGTCGGCGGCGGACAGGTGCAGGATGTGCGCGCGGACGCCCGTCTCCTCCGCGAGCCGGACGACCCGCTCGACGGCGCGGCGTTCGGCCGAGGGCGGGCGGGACGCGAGGAACGCGGCGTACCGTCCGCTCTCGGGGACGGTCAGTGAGCCGGGGTCCTCCGCGTGCACGATGACCAGGCCGCCGAACGACGCGATCTCGGCGAACGCGGCCCGCATCTCGCCGGGCGGCAGCGGCGGGAACTCCGGCACCCCGGAGTCGGAGGTGAAGCACTTGAACCCGAACACGCCGCGCTCGTGCAGCGGCCGCAGCTCGGCGAGGTTGCCGGGGACCGCGCCGCCCCAGAACCCGACGTCCACGTGGCAGGCGCCGTCCGCCGCCGCGCGCTTGACGGCGAGGGCGGACGGGCCGGTGGTGGGCGGCAGGGAGTTGAGCGGCATGTCGACCAGGGTGGTGACGCCCCCGGCCGCCGCCGCGCGGGTCGCGGTGGCGAACCCCTCCCACTCCGTGCGTCCGGGCTCGTTGATGTGGACGTGCGTGTCGACGAGCCCCGGCAGCAGGGCAGTGTCCCCGAGATCGACGTCCCCGAGATCGACGTCCCCGGGGCGGGACGGCGCGCCGTACGGGCCGATCGCGGCGACGCGCCCGTCCCGGACGGTGACGGCGGCGGGGCGTTCCCCGTCCGCCGTCACCGTCCTGCGGGACCTGATCACCCGTGTTCCGGTCACCGGGCTCACGCGGCTCCTTCCGGCAGCGGTTCGTGCTCGCGGATCCGGACGATGCGGGCGGATCCGATCCCGCTCACGCCCGTCTCCCCTCCATCCAGGCGAATTCCCGCTCGGTCGTCGGCCCGTCCGGCTTGTACTCCAGCGCGATCCGGCCGTCGTAGCCGATCGCGTCGAGCACGCCGAACAGGGCCGCGAAGTCGATCTCCCCCGTGCCGGGACGGCCCCGGCCGGGGGCGTCGGCGATCTGCACGTGGCCGATGTCGGCGGCGTGCGCCCGCGCGACCTGCGCCGGGTCCTCGCCGTTCACGGTCAGGTGGAAGGCGTCGAACAGGAACTTCACGTTCGCCGCGCCCGCCGCCCGCACCCGGCGCACGACCGCCGTCGCGTCGGCGGCCGTCTCCAGCGGGTACGCGCCGTTGAGCCCCCGCGCGAGCGGCTCGATCAGGACCGTCCCGTCCAACGCCCCGACCGCGTCCGCCGCGAACACCAGGTTCTCCGTCGCGACCCGGTCCTGCTCGGACGCCGCGACGCCGTCCCGCCGCTGCCCGTACAGCGCGTTGAACGACCGGACGCCCGTCCGCCCGGCGATCCGCACCAGCACGGCGACGCTCTCCCGGAACGCGGCGGTGCGGGCCGGGTCCGACAGCACGCCCCGCTCCCCCGCCGGCATGTCGCCCGCGTAGAAGTTGAGGCCGATCAGGCGGACGCGGGCCGCCTCGAGCGCCGCGCAGAACGCGTCGACGTCCGCGGCGGGCGGGACGGGCTCGCCCGGCCACGGCCACCAGAACTCCACCGCGCCGAACCCGGCGGCCCTCGCGGCGGCGGGCCGTTCGAGCAGGGGCAGCTCGGTGAACAGGATCGAGCAGTTGACGGCCCACGCACGATCGGTCATCGGCCTCCCTCAGTGAATCCCGCCGGCCGCGCCGGACGGCGCCAGGGCGATGTGCTCCGGTCGAACCGGCACTCGGGTGAGCGCGCCGCCCGTGGCGTCGCGGATCGCGGCGACGATGGCGGGCGTGGAGGAGAGCGTGGGCGGCTCTCCGGCGCCCCGCAGCCCGTACGGGGCGCGGGGGTCGGGGTGCTCGAGGATGTCGAGCCGCATCGGCGGCATGTCGAGGATGGTCGGGATGAGGTAGTCGGTGAAGGACGGGTTGCGGACGAGGCCGCCGGACACGACGATCTCCTCCATCACGGCGAGCCCGAGGCCCTGCGCGGAGCCGCCGTGGATCTGCCCCTCCAGCGACAGTCGGTTGATGATCTTGCCGACGTCCTGCACGGCGGCCATCTCCACGACCTTGACCAGGCCGAGGTCGACGTCGACGTCCACGACGGCGCGGTGCACGCACAGGGCGAGCTGGGTGTGCGTCGTGCCCTGCCCGGTCACGGGGTCCATGGCCGTGGTGGGCCGGTGGTGGTACTCGCGGGTCTCCTCGATGGCGGCGCCGCCGAGCGCGTCCTCGATCGTGCCGAGGACGCCGCCCGCGCGGGAGACGATCTTGCCGCCGGCGACGCCGAGGTCGGTGCGGCCGTAGCGGCGCGCGGCGCGGTCCAGCAGCCCGGCGCGCACCGCCTCGCAGGCCGCCTTCACCGCGCCGCCCGACATGTACGACTGGCGGGACGCGCTGGACGAGCCGGCGTCGCCCGCCCGGTCGTCGGCGGGGGCGATCACGACCCGCTCGATCCCGAGTTCGGTCCGGGCGATCTGCGCCTGGATCGTCACGAGCCCCTGCCCGACCTCGGCCGCCGCCGTGTGGACGAGCGCGGTCGCCGCGCCGCCGACGACCTCCAGCCGGACGCGGGCGGTGGACAGGTCGTCGAAGCCCTCGGAGAAGCAGATGTTCTTGATCCCGACGCCGTAGCCGACGCCGCGCACGACGCCCTCGCCGTGGGTGGTCTGGGACGCGCCGCCGGGCAGGTTCCGGATGTCGGACGGGTCGGCGGCGGGCGGCATCGGCATGGCCTCGAGCCGCGTCAGCATCTCCGCGAGCGGCGCCGGGGAGTCGATGACCTGCCCGGTCGCGAGCCTGGACCCCTGCGTGACGGCGTTGCGGCGGCGCACCTCGACCGGGCCGAGCCCGCACGCGGCGGCCAGCCGGTCCATCATCGACTCGTAGGCGAAGCACGCCTGCACCGCGCCGAACCCGCGCATCGCGCCGCACGGCGGGTTGTTGGTGTACACGCCGTACGCGTCGATCCTGATGTTCGGGATCTCGTACGGGCCGACGCCGAGCGACGCGGCGTTCCCGGTCACGTTCATCGTGGACGACGTGTACGCGCCCCCGTCGAGGACGATCTCGACGTCGGCGTACACGAGGCGCCCGTCCGCCGACGCGCCGTACTCGTACCGCATCCGCGCCGGATGCCGGTGCACGTGGCCGAAGAACGACTCGTACCGGTTGTAGGACATCTTCACCGGTTTGCCGGTGTGCAGGGCGAGCATCGCGGCGTGGATCTGCATCGACAGGTCCTCACGGCCGCCGAACGCGCCGCCGACGCCCGCGAGCGTCATGCGCACCTGATCCCGGGCGAGGCCGAGGCAGGGCGCGACCTGCTCGAGGTCGTTGTGGATCCACTGCGTCGACACGTAAAGATCGACGCCGCCGTCCTCCGCCGGGATCGCGAGGCCCGCCTCCGGGCCGAGGAACGCCTGGTCCTGGATGCCGACCTCGAACTCGCCGGACACGACGACGTCGGCGCCGGCCCTCGCCGCGTCCACGTCCCCGACCCGGACCGGCTGGTACCGGGTGATGCCGCCGCGCGGCTGCACCTTCAGGCGGTCCGGGTCGGCGATGACGGCGCGCGGATCGGTGATCGGCTCCAGCACCTCGTACTCGACCGCGATCCGCTCCATCGCGCGGCGCGCGGTCTCGGGGTGGTCGGCGGCGACGAGCGCGACCGGCTCGCCCTCGTGCCGCACCTCCCCGATCGCGAGGACGGGCTGGTCCTCGGTCCCGTCGAGACCGAACACCTTGCGGCCCGGCACGTCCTCGTGGGTGAGGACGGCCCGGACGCCCGGCGTCGCCAGCGCGGGCCCCACGTCGACCGACCGGATGAGTGCGCGCGGGTGCGGGCTGCGGAGCGTCGCGCCCCACAGCATGCCGTCCATCCACAGGTCGGACGCGTACGCGAACTCGCCCGTGACCTTGAGCGTGCCGTCGGGCCGCAGCGGGCTCTCGCCGACGCCGCCGGCACCGGGCGCGCTGACGTGGCCGGGCGACTTGACCGGCCCGTTCCGGACCGGGCCGTTCCGGACCGGGCCGCTTCCGACCCGGCCGGTTCCGATCGGGGAGCCCATCTACAGCACCTCCCGCGCGAGTCGCATGAGCCGCCGGTGCGCGTCCGCGCCGCGCCGGCCCGCCTCGTCCTGCGGGACGGTGACGAGCGCGTCGCCGTCGACGATCGTCCGGCCGCCGACCAGCAGCCGCTCCAGCGGCGGGGTGCCGCCGAACGCGAGCGCGACGACCGGGTCGTCGACCGCCGCGTGGAAGCCGTCCACCCGCCACAGCGCGATGTCCGCGAGCTTGCCCGGTTCGAGGGTGCCGAGGTCGTCGGCGCGGCCGAGGCAGCGGGCGCCGCCCAGCGTGGCCGCCTCCAGCGCCTGCCGCGCCGTCAGCGCCGCCGGCCCGTACCGCGCCCGCTGCATGTAGATCGCCTGCCGCATCTCCCCGGCCAGCGGGACCAGCTCGGCCGACGCCGACCCGTCCACGCCGAGCCCGACGATCGCGCCCGCGCGCAGCAGGTCCGACACGCGGGCTATGCCGGCGCCGAGCCGGGCGTTGGAGCTCGGGCAGTGCGCCGTGCCGGTGCCGGTCTCGGCGAGCCGCTTGACGTCGGTGTCGTGCAGGTGGACGCAGTGCGCGAGCCACACGTCCGGGCCGAGCCAGCCGATCGAGTCCATGTACTCGGTGGGCGTCGTCCCGAACTGCTCGAGGGTGTGCCGCTCCTCGTCGAGCGTCTCGGCGAGGTGCGTGTGCAGCCGGACGCCCTTGGCCCGCGCCAGCTCCGCCGACCGGACGAGCAGGTCGCGGGTCACCGAGAACGGGGAGCAGGGCGCGACGGCGACGCGCAGCATCGAGCCGGGCGACGGGTCGTGGTACCGGTCGATCGCGTCCTCGGTCTCGGCGAGGATCGTGTCGATGTCCTCGACGACCTCGTCCGGCGGCAGCCCGCCGTCCGACCGGCCCCGGTCCATCGACCCCCGCGCCGGGTGGAACCGGATCCCCAGTTCGGCCGCCGCGCCGATCTCGGCGGCGAGCAGGTCGCCGCGCCCCTTCGGGAACAGGTAGTGGTGGTCCGACGCGGTCGTGCAGCCCGACTTCGCGAGCCAGCCGAGCCCGGCGCTCGCCGCGCCCGCCACCACCTCGGCGTCCATCCTCGCCCACGGCTCGTAGAGGGTCGCCAGCCATTCGAACAGCGTGCTGTCGCTCGCGAGGCCCTGGCTCGCCCACTGGTACAGGTGGTGGTGCGTGTTGATCAGGCCGGGCGTCGCGACGCAGCCCCGGCCGTCCACCTTCTCCGCGCCCTCGATCGCGGGCGCCGAACCGGGCCCCACGGCGGTGATGCGGTCGCCCTCGACGACGATGTGCCCGCCGGGATGCTCGTCCCCGGAAACCGTCACGACGTGCGCGTTCGCGATGACGACCACCGCTCCGTCGCCCGTCACCCCTCCGTCTCCCGTCACCGCGCCGCCGCCTTCCGCTCGGCGGCGAGGCGCACCGCGTCCAGGATCTTCTCGTAGCCGGTGCAGCGGCACAGGTTCCCGGCGAGCGCCTCGCGGATCTCCGCGTCGCTCGGCGCCGGGTTGCGTTCGATCAGGTCGTGCGACTGGACGATCAGTCCCGGCGTGCAGAACCCGCACTGGACGGCGCCCGCCTCCACGAACGCCTCCTGGACGGGATCGAGCCGCTCCTCGCCCGGCGCCCCTTCGGCCAGCCCCTCGACCGTCCGGACCTCGCGGCCCTCGACCTGCCCGGCCGCGACCAGGCACGCGCACGCGGGCACGCCGTCCAGGTACACCGTGCAGGAACCGCACTCGCCCTGCTCGCAGGCGTTCTTCGAGCCGGGGAGCCCCATCCGCTCCCGCAGCATGTACAGCAGGCTCTCGCCCTCCCACACGTCGTCGACGGTCTCGGCCGAGCCGTTGACGGTGACGTTCACGCGCATCAGGACGCCTCCCTTCCCTTCCGGCCCGCCCGGTGGTCGTCCCAGGCCCAGGCGAGCGTGCGCCGCGCCATCACCGCCAGCGCGTGCCCGCGGTAGTCGGCGGTGCCCCGCACGTCGTCGATCGGCGCCGCCGCCCGCTTCACCAGTTCGCCGAACTCCCGCGCCGCCGAGTCCGGCAGCGGGCCGCGCCCGTCCCAGTCCAGTTCGGCGGCGGCGAACGCCTCCGCCTCCCGGGCCCGCCGCGGGGTCGTGGCGGCCGAGCCGAACCCGGTGCCCACCCGGCGCTCGTCCGGGTGCAGCGCGACCGCGAACGAGCACACCGCGATCACCATCGCGTTCCTGGTGCCGATCTTGGAGAAGTACTCGGGGCCGGACGCCGGTGCGGCGCGGAACGCGCGGATCAACTCGTCCGGCTCCAGCGCGGAGCGCTTCACGCCCAGGTAGAACGCGTCCGCCGGGATCAGCCGGACGCCGCGCGCCGCCGACTCGACCTCGATCACCGCGCCCCCGGCCAGCAGCGGCGGGTGCGCGTCGCCCGCCGGGGACGCCGCGCCCAGGTTGCCGCCGACCGTCCCGCGGTTGCGGATCTGCGGCGATCCGACCGTCCGGGACGCCTGCGCCAGGCCCGGCAGCCGGTCCCCCAGCTCGCCGATCACCCGCGCGTACGGGACGCCCGCGCCGACGCGCAGCGTCCCGTCCCGCTCGTCCCAGTCGGCCAGTTCGCCGACCCGGTTCAGGTCGAGCAGCGCCGCGGGCCGGAGCACGTCGAAATTGATCTCCACCATGACGTCGGTGCCGCCCTGGATCGGCAGCGCACCGGGATACGCGGCCTTAGCGGCGAGCGCGTCCGCCCAGGTCGCCGGTCGCAGGAACTCCATCCCCCGCCCCCTTCAGCTCCACGCCGCCGGCGCGTCCGGGGCGTCATCGTCGAGCACCGTGCCCTCGATGAGACCGTACGGACGGTCGGCCGCGAAATAGACCTCGTTGTCATTGCTCATGCCGAACGGCCCCAGATCGACGAGGAAGTGATGCCTGTTCGGCATCGACATCCGCACCTCGCAGACCTCCCGGCGCCCCCGCAGCACCCGGCGTCCCATCTCGTACAGCGTCTGCTGCAGCGACAGGCTGTGCGTTTCCGCGAACCCCTTCAACAGGTGTTCCCGCACGGCCCGGTACGAGTCGCCCCACTCCACGCTCACCCCGCGATGCCGCCAGGTCGCGGTGACGGCCGTCGCGAGGATCCGGTCGTCGGTCGGCTCCAGTGTCGTGAACTCGTCCACGGCGAACCCGTGGAACTCGCTGCCGGTCGAGTTCAGCACCACGAGGTCCCGCAGGCCCGACACGACCGACTCCCGGCCGCCCGTCCCGTCGCTGTGGACCAGCGCGGTCCGCGCCTCCGTGCCGTCCCGGACGAACGAGTGCCCGCCGGTGATCCGGTTCCAGGAGTACTCCTCGATCTCCACCCGGGCGTGCCCGATCGCCGGCCGCGCGTCCACGAAGTGCCGCGCGAGCCGCAGCCCGAAGTTCTCGATCTCCCCGATCCCGTAGCGCTTCGCGAACGCGAACACCGTGTTCTTCTGCGTGTCGGTCGGCAGCACCGCCGCGTTGTCGCCGGTCAGATGGACGTCCGCCATCTCCCCCGAGAGCAGCACGCTCACGTTCGCGTCCTTGATCTCGTGGCGGTCGCCGTGCCGGGTGACGCGGACGACGCGCGTCTCCGCCTTCCCGTACCGGTTCGGGCCGAGCACGATCGCCATCCTGGCTAGCTCCCTCGGTAGGTCGAGTACGCGAACGGGCTGAGCAGCAGGGGGACGTGCAGGTGCCCGTCCGGGTCGGTGACCGTGAACGCGACCGTCACCTCCGGGTAGAAGTCCGACAGGCCCGCCGTGTCGAACGTCAGCCGGTGCACCCCCGCGCCGGGCACGGCGCCCCACTCGCGGACGCGCCCGTCCTCGTCCGTCCGGGCCTGCGCGAGCGTCGTCCACGCCCCGTCGGGCTCCCGGCGTTCCAGCCGGACGGCGACGCCGCGCGCGGGCAGCCCGCGGGACGCGTCCAGCACGTGCGTCGAAAGACTCACTTCGGCTCCTCGATCAGCTTGGCCAGCCGCAGATCGACGATCTTCGCCAGCTCGGTGCGGACGACCGCGCGTTCGGCCGCCGCGTCGTTGCCGAGCCGCTCGCGCAGGGCGGCGAGCATCCCGGCGGCGCTCAGGCCGGTCGCGCAGATGAGGAAGACATGCCCGAACCGCTCCTCGTATGCGCGGTTGCCCGCGACCAGCGCGGTCCGCACCCCGTCCGCCGCCGCGTCCATCCCGGACTGCTCGCCCCGCGACCACGCCGACTCCCGGTCGCCGCCCGCGACCCGGTCACCGATCCGCGGGTGCGCCGCGAGCGCCTCCTCGACGTCCGTCCAGTCCAGGCCGTCCAGCACCGCCGCGGACACCGCCCGCAGCTCCGCCGGGCCCCGGCCGCGGACCGCCTCGATCCATCGGCGGGACGCGCAGCACGCGCGAAGCTCCTCATCGCCGATCGGCATCCGCGCCTCCCCCCGTCTCACGTCCGTTCCGCGTCCTCACTGCAGTAGACACAGCGGCCGGTGCCCCGGTCGAGGCACAGGACCTCCGAGATGCGGCCCCGATCGGTGCCCCGTTTTCGTGCGTTGCTCCAAGCGTCCGCGCGCCGCTTCCCAAGGAAGCGACCTCACGTTTCCAATGAATCACGTAAAGTATATTTCGTGTCACATTCTGCTGTCCTGGCCGGGAATGAGAAGATCAGGGACGGTTGACTGGCCGCATGAAGCTGCGCTCCCTGCTCGCCATGCCCCTGCGACTCGAGGTCGTCACCGGGGAGGACGAGCTGGACCGGACCGTCCGGTGGGTCGTCACCACCGACCTGCTCGACCCCGGCCGCTACCTGCGCGGCCGGGAGCTCGTGCTGACCGGGCTCGTCTGGCGCTCCGGCCCCGCCGACTCCGAGACCTTCGTGTCGGCGCTCGCCGCGGCGGGCGTCTCCGCGCTCGCCGCCTGGGACCTCGCCGCCGGGGCCATCCCGGACGACCTCGTCGCGGCCTGCGAGCGGCACCGGCTCCCGCTGTTCAAGGTGCCCGAGGACGTGGCGTTCGCGACCCTCACCGAGGAGGTCGTCCGGCGGCTGTCGGGCGCCCGCGCCGCCGACCTGACCGCCGTCCTCGACCGGCACCGCAGGCTCGTCGCCGGCCAGGGCGCGGGCCTCGACGCCGTCCTCGACCTCCTCGACCGCGACCTCGGCATGCGCTGCTGGGTGCTCGCCCCCACCGGACGCGTCGTCGCCGGGCCGCCCGCGCCCGCCCCGGCCGTCCTCGCCCGCGCGTTCCTCACCGCGCCCCGCCTCCCGCACCACCTGGCCGACCCGGACGTCACGCTCTTCCCCGTCGCCGCGGACACCACGTCCCGCGTCGCCGACTGGTTCCTGGCCTGCGCGGGCGACGTCGCCGGTCGGCCGCCCGAGCACCGGGCCCTCGCCACCGAACTCGCCGCGCTCGCCGCCCTGGAGCGCGCCCGGCTCGACGACCGGCTCAGCATGGAGGGGCGGCTCGCGCAGGAGATCGTCCGCCTCGTGGCCTCCGCCGCCCCCGCCGAGGAGATCGTCCCCCGGCTCGAACTCGCGGGCCTCGACCCCGCGTCATCGTTCGTCGCGGTCGCCGCCACGGGGCACGGTCCCCTGCGGCCCGGCGAGCTGCGCACCGTCCTCGCCGAGGCCCTCCCCGTGCCGCACCCCCTCGTCGGCCTCCTCGACGACGAGGCCGTCGCGCTCGTCCCCGTCGCACCGGGCGCGGACGTCGCCGCGGACGTCCACGCCACCCTGCAGTCCCTCGCCCCCGGCCTCGCGGGCAGCGGCATCGCGGCCGGCGTCAGCGACGTCGCACCGGCCGCCGGGCTGCGCGGCGCCGTCGAGGAGGCCCGTTACGCCCGGCGCCTCGGCGGGGGCCGCGCCGAACCCGTCCGCGTCGTCCGGCACGACGAACTCGCCACGCACGCCCTGCTCCTGGCGAGCGTCCCCGACGACGTGCGGCAGATGTTCCGGATGCGGCTCCTCGACCCGCTCCACGACTACGACGACGTCCACAAGGCCGACCTGATCCGCACCCTGGAGACGTTCCTGCAGAACTCGGGCTCCTGGACGCGCTGCGCGGAGCAGCTGCACCTGCACGTGAACTCCGTCCGGTACCGGATCCAGCGCATCGAGGACCTCACCGGCCGCGACCTGTCCCGCCTGGAGGACCGGGTCGATTTCTTCCTCGCGCTCCGCCTCGCCTAATGGGAGGTACCGGGTCAGCCGCGCTGGCAGACTCGGTGCCTGGTAGCCGCCGGTGAGTGAGCACTCTTATCGCCTGGACCTTGAGTCCTTGGGTCAGATTGTGCCCTCGCCGGTGGTCAGGGGTCTTGATCGCTGATGGGATGTCGTGCCCGCCCGATCGTGGCGTGAGCACTTGTCCATTAGGTCGCCGACCGGCTCCTGCGGGCTGCTGCTCCGACCATCGAGCGTGGAGGGTGATGTGCTGTTCGTCGGAGACGACTGGGCCGAGGACCATCACGATGTGGAGGTCCAGGACCGGGAGGGGAGGGTGCTCAAGCGGGCCCGGCTGCCCGAGGGGATGGCCGGGATGGCCCGGTTCCACGACCTGGTCGGCCGGTTCGTGGCCGCCGACGCCGAGGCGTCCGAGGTCGGGGTGTGCATCGAGACCGACCGGGGCCCGTGGGTGCGGGCCCTGGTCGCGGCCGGCTACCGGGTGTTCGCGGTGGACCCCAAGCAGGCCGCCCGGCACCGCGAGATCCTGGGCAGCTCGGGCGCCAAGAGCGACAAAGGCGACGCGCACGCCCTGGCCGACATGCTGCGCACCCGCCACCGGCAGCTGCGCGAGATCGCGGGCGACTCCCAGACCGCCGAGGCGGTCAAGGTCGTCACCCGGGCGCACCAGAGCATGGTGTGGGAACGCACCCGGCACATGCTCCGGCTGCGATCGGCGCTGCGCGAGTACTTCCCCGCCGCGCTGGAGGCCTACAAGCCCCTGGGGCTGACCAGCGGGGCGGTGCTGCGGTTGCTGAACAGGGCCCCCACCCCGCAAGCTGCCGCCAAGCTCACCCGCTCTCAGATCGCGGCGGCGCTCAAGGGCCGCCGCGACATCGACGGCAGGACCGCGGCGATCCAGCAGGTCCTGCGCGGCGAGCATCTGGGCCAGGGCGAGATCGTCACGAGCGCCTACGCGGCCACCGTCCGGTCGCTGGTCGCGGTCATCACCACTTTGAACGCCGAGATCACGGCCTTGGAAGGGCAGGTCGAGGCGCATTTTGGCCGGCACCCGGACGCTGAGGTCATCCTGTCCCAGCCCGGCCTGGGCGTGGTTCTGGGCGCCCGGGTGCTCGCCGAGTTCGGGGACGCCGAGGGACGCTACGCCTCGGCCAAGGCCCGCAAGAACTATGCCGCCACCAGCCCGATCACCCGGCAATCGGGCAAGATGCGCACCGTGCACGCCCGGTTCGTCCACAACGACCGCCTGGTGGACGCCCTCCACCTCCAGGCGTCCTGCGCACTCCTGCACGACCCGCACGTCCGCGCCTACTACGACCGGCTCAGAGCCCGCGACATCGCCCACAACGCCGCCCTGCGCCAGGTCGGCAACCGTCTCGTCGGCATCCTGCACGGCTGCCTGAAGACCCGCACCCTCTACGACCGGGCGACCGCATGGTCACACCACAACCACGACCTCGCCGCTTGACATCCAACCTCCAGGGATGTCTGAGCCCGCGCTCAGGGAGCCGTCTTGGTGACGCGGACGGCGTCGGCCTCGCGGCAGCCCGGCGGGCCGCCCACGCGGGGACCGCCGTGGAAGCCCGGCAGGGAGGTCGCTCAGTGGAACAGGTCGTCGGCGGACTCGACCGAGCCGGCCCTCATCAGCCAGACATCCAGCCGTTCCTCGTCCTCGCATGCCAGAACCCGCTCGCGAACCTCGTCGGACACCGTCACACCCCGCGCCGCGAGGATCTTCAACACCGACTTCGCCTCGCCTCGCACCTCGCCTCGCATCTCGCCGATGGCCTGGTTGCGAAGGACGAAGTCGCTCTTGAACTTGTATTCGGCGGTACCGGTGGTCACGAGCTCCTCCAGAATGCTTCGGGCGGCTTTCGAAAGCCCTGCGAGCACCATGTCAGTGTACATGTCGGCGTTTTCGTGCCCCGCGTTCTCAAGTGTGGCGAGGGCGGCATGCGTGATCTCCATGGCGTCCCTGTCGTGGCTCGCGACGTTGGCCAGGGTGGCCACGATGGCCAGTTCGGGCGCTTGCGCGGCCTGCGCCGTCGTGGTGACGAGCGGGCCTGTGCCCGGGCCGATCACGAGCGGGGCGAGTGCGAAGCCGGGATGGCCGATGGCGATCGACTTGCGCGCCCAGTCCGCCACCGTGCGCCTGGGACACAGCACGATCAGGTAGCAGGGGCAACGAGCCTTGCCGTGGAGCGCGGTGAGGTAGAGAGGCCAGCTATAGCGCTTGCCGTCGTCCACGTCGCGCTGGGTTTCCGCGATGATCGCGATGGACGGCTTGGAAGAGCCCCCCTCGCAGACTTCCACGACATTGTCGGCACGGTAGGCGGTGGGCGCGATCTGGGTGAACTCCTCGGATATGGACCGGATGAGCACGTCGTCGGGCAACTCGACCGGGCACACGGCTCGCAGTAACTGGGCGACGACATCCGGGTTGTCCCGGATTATCTGGATGGGGGCTTCGTGCTGCGCGGTCACCATGTCACGTAAAGTTACTGGACGAACACGATTGCCCCCCTTGACTATGCGATTACTTTAGGTGTGTCTTCAGTCACATGGAGTATGTACGGTGAAAGCCCCCGGCATGCGCCGGGGTGGTGGGGACGCGGCCCGCCCCACCTCAACGCGGCTCAGTTCCCGCATGGCCTCGCGCTCGATCCGGGACAGGTCGCCGAGGATCTCGCCCGCCTGCGCGAGGTACCGCGCGTCGCCCGATTCGCCGGCTTCGGCGATCAGTGCCGCGACGTCCGTCCACAGGGCGGCCGCCTCGCGGTACAACGCGTGGCCGGTGCGCAGGTGGCGGCTGCCGAGCAGCTCGGCGCACTCGGCGAGGAAGTCGCGGTACAGGTTGCGGAAGAGGGCGCCGCCGGTGCCGGCCCTCTCCATCAGGAGGGCGGCCTGCGGCAGGTCCCGCCCCGGGTCGTCGGCGCGCTGGAGCCAGGTGCGCACCAGCTTGCCGGCCTTCTCGACGCCCCGGTGGCCGAGATTGGCGATGGGCGGGTCGAGGAAGGCGTCGGCGCAGGCGGTGATGGCGGGCACGATCCGCTCCCGTGGGGAGGGCGGGGTCTCCGGAACGGTGATCGTGAAGGACCGGTGCCTGGCGGTCATCGGGCCGCGCGCGGCCCTGGCCGCGGCGAGGCCCGCCAGGCCGGTGGACACCGCTCCGCCCTGCTGGTCGGTGTCGACCAGGTGGGCTTCGTGGTCGTCATAGCCGTACATGGCGACGATATGGCCGCCGAAGTGCGCCGCCGAGCCGAAGTAGTCCAGGTGGTGGCTGTCGAGCTGCAGCCCGACGGGGCGGCCCGCGTCGATCGGGCCCGTCACGTTCTCCCATGCCCTTCGGGGCGAGGCCGTCTCCCGCACCTGGAGTTCCAGCCCGAGCGTCGCGGCGAGGTTCCTGGTCAGCTCGAACGGCTTCACCCGTCCCCCGAGGAAGGGGAAGCCCATGTTCTTCGCGTCCCAGTAGATGAAGGACAGGCCGGAGCCGAGGCCGAAGAGCATCGGCTCGGACAGGTCGAGTCCCTGGTGCCGCAGCAGCACCCCCAGCGCGGACGTCTCGCAGTGCCGCGTACCGCGGGCGTCAATGCCCGTCACCGTGGTCATGCCACCATGCTGGACCCTCCCACGGAGGGAAGGTCCAGCGTCTCCCCCGGCACCGCCCGTCAGCGCAGGCCCGTGAAGGGGTACCTCATCTGGCCATGGGGGTCCTTGGCGAAACCCCGATGAGGGGCGTCACGTGCGGCCGTCCGTCGGCCCGCACGGTGGCGAGCCAGTACAGCTCCGCGTCCTCCAGCAGGCGGCGGGCCTCGGGCCACGAACCGGTCAACCGCGGCCGGGGCGGACGAGGCTGCGGTACGCGGTCCGGAGGGCCGCCCGCCGGGCCGGGTCCATGAGGACGTCCGCGTTGTCGACCCACTGCTCGATCGAGCCGACGTGGGCGGGCAGCGCGGCGACCTCGGGAGCGCGGACATCGGCCAGGAGCCCGGCCGGGAGACGGCGCCGTCGATCGTGCGGTAGGGGCGGTCCCAGAACGGGACGACGGCGCCGGGCGGTGCGGGCAGGCCGCGGCGCCGTTGCAGGTCGAGCAGGGACTCGGCGGCCGCGGCGAGGGCGTCCTCGCGGTCCCGCCAGGTCGGCGCGGCGACGGCGGCGGCGAGCGCGGGCCCGAGATCGCGGGCGATCGGGAGTTCGCGGAACGCGATGCCGCGCCACTTCGCGTAGGGGGCCCACCGGCCGGACAGGACGAACGCGAGCCGGAGCAGGTCCTCGGCGATCCGGGCGGCGAGGACGCGCGACCCGGTCTCGTCGCCGCGCGCCGCCGTCCGTCCGGCGATCGGCATCCACTGGGACGCGCGGCGCCACCACGCCGCGGCGACGTACCGTTCGACGTCCGGCGGGTGGCGGTCGAGCGTCGCCCGGACGGCGGTGAGCGTCGCGGTGGTGTCGGCGAAGACCGGCCCGGCGATCACCTCGAGGACGCTCTGGCCCGTCAGGCACAGCCGGTCGACGGCCGACAGGTCACGGGTCGGGTCCACGCCAAGGCGGGAGAGGCAGAACCCGGCGACGGTCGCGACCTCCACGTTGTGCGTGTCCGCCGGGTCCCACATGACCGGGAACCGCACGGGACGCTCCCCGTACCGGTCCGGCAGCTCGCGTTCGAGCATCGCGCGGACGCCCGCGACCGCGGCCTCGTCGTCGAGCAGGAGCGTGAGGCGGCAGCCCCAGTCGTGGTCGCGGCTCATCGCGTCGTCGAGGCCGAGGACGTCCGAGCCGGAGCCCAGGCGCGCCGCCGCGTGCGGCAGCCCGCCCAGGAGCGGACGGACGAGGTCGGCGTAGAACCCCGCGGCCAGTTCGGCGCCGCGCGGCTCGCCGGGCGCGGTCACAGCTTCTTGAAGTACCGGGCGATCGGGCGGTGCACGGGCGCCCGGGCCGGGAGCGATAGCGCGATCACTGCGTCCTGGTCGCGTTCCTCGAACGCCCGCACGGTCGGCTGCATGCTCGCATGCTCCCAGCCCGCGCCACTCGCGGCGATCCGTTAACCCCCGAAGCGGTATCGCGTCTGGCCGTGCGGCTCCTTGGCGAACGCGAACGCCCGGGCCGGTTCGATCCGGAACACGGCCGCCGCGACGTCGCCGGTGCCGAAGACGCCGTCGCCGACCTCGAACCGCCACGCCTCGCCGTACTTGTCCAGGTAGGCGGCGGCCAGCGACTCCAGGGCCGGACGGCCGGTCACCCGGACGGCGGCGCCCTCCACGACGACGTCGAGGCCCTTCGCCCACGCGTTGTTGCCCGCGGTCAGCGTCACCTGCGCGCTGTGGCCGAGGTTGCGGGCCTTCTGCTCGCCCAGCCCGGTGCAGAAGTGCATCGCGCCGTCGTGCAGCACCCCGATGAGGGGCGTCACGTGCGGACGTCCGTCGGCCCGCACGGTGGCGAGCCAGTACAGTTCCGCGTCCTCCAGCACGCGGCGGGCCTCGGGCCACGGGGTCGCGCGGGCCGCGGGGTCGCTGAACCGGCCGTCGAACTCGGTGGCGGGTGCGTCGGTCATGGATTCCTCGCTTTCAGGCGGTGTGGCGGGCGAGGGCGGGGACGACCGTGTCCCACGTCCTTCTCGGGAGCCCCTGCCCGGTGCGGGGCAGGACGATCAGTTCGGTGCGGGGGATCTCGGCGGCGAGGGCCTCGGCGTTGCCGAGGGGGAAGAACGGGTCGTCCTCGCCGTGGATCACCAGGGTGGGGACGGCGATGGCGGGCAGGCGCTCGCGCCAGCGGTCGCCGCAGTCGAGGGCGGCGAACACGGTCCCCATCAGGTTCGCGCGGTGGGCCTTGCCGGGGTCGGCGCCGGTGGGCGTGCGGTTGTGGATCCGCTCGATGTCCGCGCGCGCCTCGTCCTCATCGAAGTCGCGGCCCCCCATCGCCCGGTCGCCCGCGAGCTGCGCGGCGACGACGGACGCGCGGTCCGTCCAGTCGACCTCCGGGGCGTTCATGAACGCCTCCATGACCTCGGGCGCGTGGTCGGGCAGGTCGGGGTCGACCGGGCCGGGCGCGACGGGGCGGGTGCCGATGAGCGTGAGGGTGGCGACCCGGCCGGGGTGGTCGAGCGCGAGGAGCTGGGCGATCCAGCCGCCGGGACCCGCGCCGACGACGTGCGCGCGGGCCAGGTTCAGGGCGTCCAGCAGGGCGGCGGCGTCGGCGACCAGGTCGCGGAGCGTGTAGCCGGGGGCGTCCGGGTCGACGGTGGTCGAGCGGCCGACGTCGCGCAGGTCGTAGCGGACGACGAAGCGGCGCAGGGCCGCGAGCCGCTCGCAGAATCGGTCGGGCCACGTGAGCATCGTGCCGCCGATGAGCAGGACGGCCCGGTCCGCGGGGTCGCCAAAGGTCTCCGCGCAGAGCTCGACGCCGTTGGCCTTGATGAGTGACTCCATACGAGTTCCGACTCGCCGGGCGTCCGGAACTCATCGGCCGGTGGCGCGCGCCACCGGCCGGGTTCGCCGGGGTTCCGTCAGGAGCCGGTGAGGGCGTTCAGGGTCTCGACGATGTTCGCCTCGGCGGCCGCCTTGCCGATGCCGAGGCCGGACAGGACGCCGTCGCCGTCCTCGAGTTCGAGGAGGGCGAGCAGGAGGTGCTCGGTGCCGATGTAGTTGTGGCCGAGCCGCAGCGCCTCCCGGAACGTCAGCTCCATCGCCTTCTTCGCGAGCGGCCCCATGGGGATCTCGTCCGGCACCGTGCCGCTCTCGGGCGGCAGTCCCTCGCGGGCGGCCTGCCGGACGGTGTCGAGCAGGACGCCCTGCGCGACGATCGCCCGCCCGGCGAGGGCGTCGGGCTCGGTGAGCAGGCCCAGGACCAGGTGCACGGGGTCGATACGGTCGTTGCCGGCGGCGCGTGCCTCGGTCATGCCCGCCACGACGACGTTCCGCGCGCGCGCCGTGAACCGCTGGAAGCCCTCGCTCGGGTCGAGCGGCGTGCCCTCCTTCGGGACGAACCGCTTCTGCGCGGCCTGCTTGCTGACGCCCATGCTCTTGCCGATGTCGGTCCAGGACGCCCCGGAACGGCGGGCCTGGTCGACGAAGTGGCCGATCAGGTGGTCGGCGACCTCACCGAGGTGGTCGGCGGCGAGGACCGCGTCGGTCAGCTGTTCCAGGGGTTCGCTGTGCGCCTTCTTGATGGCGTCGATCAGCTCGTCCAGCCGGACGTTGCCGATCGGCCGTTCCGCATCCGTCATGCGTCAACCATAGGTTGACGATCCTCGTGCGTCAACCCGTGGTTGACGGTCACCAGCCGGCGGCGCCCGTGAAGGACGTCGGGTCCGGGCGGTAGCCGAGGACGGTGCGGGCGGCCGAGATGTCCAGGGTCCGTTCGACCGCGAGATGGCTGATCGCGTAGCGGGTGATCCGGGGCGGTTCGGGGCGCCGGGCCAGCAGGAACGCGCCCTCGGCGGCGGCGGCCACCGGGCGGGCGAGGGCGGCCGGGACGTAGACCGGCCTGGCCCGGACGCCGCGCTCGTGCAGGATCTCGCGGAACGCGGCGTCGATCGTCACCGGTTCGGCGTCGGCGACGTTGAACGCGCGCGGCCCGGCGGCCGGGACGGTCGCGGCCAGCAGGCAGGCCCGCACGAGGTTGCCGATCGAGGTCAGGCTGACGCGCTGCCGGCCCGTCCCGACCGCGGGCAGGACGGGCCCCCGGACGGCCGACAGCACGCGCGGCAGCAGCGTCGTGTCGCCCGGCCCGTAGACCGCGTGCGGGCGCAGGACGGTCGCGCCGCCGGCCAGCGCCGCGCGTTCGGCCGCCGCCTTCGAGGCCCCGTACGCGTTCATGTACCGGCGGACGGGCGCCTCGTCCTCGGTCGCCATGACGCTCGGCCGGAACGGGTCGTACACGCTCGCCGTGCTGACGTGCACGAACCGGGCGTCCGGGAACGTCGCGAGCGCGTGGCGGGTGCCGGTGAGGTTGGCGGCGAACAGCCCGGCGGCATGTCCCCAGTCGGTGACGCTCCCCGCGCAGTGGATCACCGCGTCGACGCGCGGCGGGTCCGGGAGCGGGCCGCGCACGAGGTCCCAGGCACGGTAGGGGGCGCCGCCCAGGTGGCCCGGGTCGGCGGCGGGACGGCGGCCGAACGCGAACGCCGTCGCCCCCTCGGCGGCGAGCGCGCGGCACACCGCGCCGCCGACGAACCCGGACGCTCCGGTCACCGCGATCCTCACCGGCCCACCAGCTCTCGGAGACGGTCGCGGTCGAGCTTGCGCGTGCGGCCGGACCGGGGCAGTTCGGGCAGGACGACGACGCGGTCGGGCAGCGCGTCGTGGTCGATGACGTCCGGGAGTTCGCGGCGCAGGCGTCCGGGCAGGTCAGGCGGGCCCACCACGGCGAGCACCACCTCCTCGTCTCCCGTGGACGGGTCGGGGACGCCGACGATCGCGGCCTCGGCAACGCCCGGGAGCGCGGCGATCGACGGCTCGTACAGGCCCGGATAGAGGTTGAACTTGCCGCGGATCAGCATGTCCTTCTTGCGCCCCGTGAGGACGAGCCGCCCCGCGTCGAAGCGCGCGAGGTCGCCCGTCGGCAGCTCGGCGCGCGGCTCGGTGCCGAGGTACCCGCGACAGAGGTTCGGGCCGGAGAGCAGGAGCTCGCCGTCGTCCGCGAGCCGGGCCCCGACGCCGGGCAGCGGGGTCCCGAGCAGGTCGCCGGGGCCCGCGAAGGCGAGCTTCTCCGCCGCCGAAGCGATCGCGACCGGGAGGATCTCGGTCATCGCGTACACCGACGCGACCTCGGCCGACGGCGCCGCCGCCACCGCCCGCCGCAGGATCGCGGGCGGCGCGGGGGCCGCGCCGAGCAGGACGTGCCGCAGCGTTCCCGGCAGTTCGGGCGTCTCGTCCAGGATCTCCGCGAGATGCACCGGGACGCAGAACGTGTGCGTCGCCCGGCGTTCCCGCATCAGCCGGACGAACTCCCCCGGCGGGCACCCGAGCGGCGGCATCGACCAGCGGGCCCCCGAGATCAGCGTCGGCAGCCCGAGCATGAGCTGGTCGGTGTGCACGACGTCCCCCGGCCCGAGCGGCAGCCGGGACCGGAACAGGTCGAGCGCCGCCGCCAGCGAGCCCTGCGTGTGGACGACCGCGCGCGGGTCCGCGGTCGTCCCGGACGTGAAGATCACGGCGGCGGGCGCGTCCGGATCGCCGCCGGTGTCCGGTTCGGGCGCCGGGCCGGCGGCGAGCCGCGCGAACGCGAGGGCGCCGCGCGGGACGCCCGGCAGCCGCCGCCCGACATGGACGTGCCGCATCGGCCCCTCGCCCGGGACCCGCAGGTCGGCGAGGTTCGGCAGCAGCAGCCCGCGCCGCCGCGCGTACGCCCGGACGGGCCGCAGCCGGCTTCCCGCGTACAGGATCGACTCCGCCGCCGACCAGCGCGGGCGCGCCAGCCGCAGCCGCGCGGTGAACATCTCGGGCCCGGCGCCGGGATCGGCGAACACGACCACTCCCCCGGCCGCGACGACGCCGAGCGCCAGCGCGAGCGACTCCGGCGAGGGCCGCACCGAGAACAGGACCCCGTCGCCGGGCGCCATCCCGGCCGTCCGGAGCCCGTGCCGGACGGCGAGCACCCGCCGCCGCAGCTCGCCGTAGGTGAGCTCGGCGCCGTCCCCGGCGACGAGCGCCACCGCGGCGGGCGTCCGCTCGGCCTGGTCGAGGAACCTCCGGACGAGCGTCATCGCCGGGCCTCCGACCGCACGATCAACCGGCGGTAGGTCGGGATCAGGACGTCGCGCGCGGCCGACCGGTCGACGATCCGCAGCGGCGCGGCGTCCAGCAGGGCGCGGGACACGCGGCGGATCTGCGCCATCGCGAGCGGGTAGCCGATGCAGAAGTGCGGGCCCGCGCCGAACCAGAGGCGGCGCAGCTCGGGCGGGTGGGGGCGGTCCGGGTCGAACGGGCCGAGGGCGCGGCAGCAGTTGTGGGTCGCGATCAGGATCCGGTCGCCCGGCCGGACGGCCGTGCCGCCGACCCGCGCCGGGCGGTGCACGCTGCGCAGCATCACGGGCGTCGGGGTGGTGACGCGCATCGCCTCGTCGATCGCCCGGTCCAGGAAACCGCCGGACGCGGCGGACGCGGCGGCGTCGGCGAGGCGGCCGGAGTCGGCGAGGAGGGCGAGGACGCGGGGTACGAAGGTGGCGACGGTCTCGGTGCCGGTGAGGAAGAACGCCCCGGCGGCGCCGCGCGCCTCGTCCTCGGAGAGCCCGAGGGCACGCATCCGTCCCATGACGGTCGATCCGTCCCCGGCGGCGTACGCCTTCGCGGCGACGTCCCCGAGCGGGTCCAGGACCGCGCGGGCGCGCCGGACCTGCGCCGGGGACAGCCGCCGGGTCCGCAGCGAGACCATCGCGACGACGCGCTCGCCCTGCTCGAACAGGTCCCGGAACCCGGCCTCGCCGGCCAGGTCCAGCCCGATGACCTCGCTGATCACCGCGCCCGCCATGACGCGCGCCGCGTCCACGACGTCGACGGGCGCGCCGGACGCGAGGCGCTCGCGCAGCCGGTCCAGCGGCGCGGCGAGCACCCGCGCGCACAGCTCGTCGGCGTAGGCGGGGGTGAACAGGTCGGTGAGGCGGCGGCGGAGGGCCCGGTGCGCGTCGCCCTCCATGTTCAGCAGGACGGACGGCCCCAGCACCGGCGTCCACAGCTCGCCGGGCGAGCCGGGCCCGTCCTTGCGGAACGTCTCGCCGTCCATGAGGACGTCGCGGGCGAGACGGGCGTCGTTCACCACCACGCCCACGCCGGGCACCCGCACCACCGGGCCGCGCCGCGCGAGGCCGCGCAGCAGCGGGTAGGCGAACGGGTGCGCGGCCAGGTAGAGCCGCCGCTCCCAGTTCCGGGGGCGCGCGGGGAGGCGGAGCCGTTCGGCGTTCATCGGATGTCGACCTCCGCGGGCCGGTACCGGTGGTCGGCGTACCAGCCGAGCGTCCTGACCAGGCCGAACGCGCGCAGCCGCCGCACCGACCCGTACACGACGACGTCGTCGCGGAGCCCGTAGGCCGGGGTCAGGTAGCGGACGGCGTTGACGAGCGCGCGGTCCTCGTGGACGTCCTCGATGCACGTCCGCGGGAAGCCGCCCGCGCGCTCGTACAGGTCGGCGGTGACGGCCACATTGCAGCCCGGCATCATCACGTAGGGCCCGAGGTAGAGCGGGTCCTGGTTGCCGGGGCGGAAGCGTCCGAACAGGGCGGCGGTCTCGATGACGGCGGGCAGCAGGCGGCGTTCCCACAGCTTGAGCGGGAACTCGTCGGTGCGGGGGCGCAGCGGCCCGCTGACCAGTTCGAGGCCCGCGCCGAACGCCCGCCGCACCGCCGCGATCCAGCCGGGGTGCGGCAGGCAGTCGGCGTCGGTGCGGGCGATGTGGGTGGCCCCGGCGGCGATGGCGTGCCGGAACCCGGTGTCGGCGGCGGCGCCGGTGCCCTTCTCGGTCTCCCGGACGATCCGCACGTCCGGGAGCGGGCCGTCCGCGGCGAACTCCTCGACGATCTTCGCGGTGGCATCGGTGCTCGCGTTGTCGACGACGACCAGGGTGAACGCCGTGTCGGTCTGCTCGGCGAGGCGGCGCAGCGTGGCGCCGATCGAGCGCTCCTCGTTGTAGGCGGGGACCACGACCCAAAGGTTCACGATCACAGCTCCGCGAACACGACGCCGAGGCTGAGGCCGCCCGCCAGACCGACGAGCGCGACGCGGTCGCCCGGCCCGCAGCGTCCCTCGGCGAGGGCGGTGGCGAGCTGCAGCGGGAGGCTCGCGGACGCGACGTTGCCGTGGTCGGGCAGCGTCACGACCAGCTTGCCGGGCGGGATCCCGAGGGCCCCGCGCAGCACCTCAAGGTACGGGACGGTCACCTGGTGGACGCCGACGAACGCGAAGTCGTCCCACGTCAGGCCCGTCTTCTCGAGCGCGGTCGTGAACAGTTCGGTGCCGCCGGCGAGGAACGCGTCCTTGAGGCGGCGGCCGTCCCCGCTGAAGTAGGAGTGCTCGGGGTCGCGCGGATGCATGGAGCCGCCGCCGGGCAGCGTCCCGATCCGCCAGGACGCCGAGACGGCGGCGAAGTCGCGGTAGAAGAGGCCGCCGTCGGGCGCGGCCTCGACGAGCATCGCGGCACCGCCGTCGGACAGCGTGTAGCCCGCGAACGCGTCGACGAACTGGGCGCGGTCGCGCACGCTCCAGCGGATCGCGCGGGACGGGCTCTCCCCGGTGCAGACGAGCACCCGCTCGTGCTGCCCGGTGCGGATCAGCGCGTCGGCCGTCTGCAGGCCGTTGAGGAAGCTGTTGCAGGCGTTCTTGACGTCGAAGACGGGGCAGGTCGCGCCCAGCTTCGCGGCGACGATGTGGGCGGTGGCGGGCTCGACGAGGTCCTGCGACGCCGACCCGAAGATCAGCAGGTCGACGCCGTCCGGGCGCAGCCCGCGGTCGGCGAGGACGGTGCGGGCGGCGGCGACGGCGAGGTCGGACGCCTGCTCGTCGTCGCGCATGACGTGCCGGGCGCGGATGCCGGTCATCCGCTCGACGATCGTGGGATGCGGCCGGTAGCCGCCGCCGGCGCGGGCGCTCTCCCGGGCGACGCGCGCCTCGACCTCGGCGCTGGTGACGGTCCGTGGCGGCAGGTGCGCGGCCACGGCGGTGATGCGGGCTCTCATGGGGGTCCCCCGGTTGCTCGTGCTCGGTCGGCGGCCAGGACGGCCAGGTTCGCCGATATGGGCGCCTTCCGGACAGAGAGACCTGACGTACAGGCCACCGGGGAAGTAGCCCAGTTCGAGGTGAGTACTACCACTTATCCCGATTGGGGGATACAGCCGGTCCGTCCGGCCGGCCCGTCGGCGATGATCTCCTGGTGACCAGCACAAAGACCACGAACGCGGAACGGCATGAGGCGCGGCTGCTGTGGCACGGCAACCGGGGGCTGTTCGCGCTCCTGCAGGCGGCGCGGCGCACCGGCCCGGTCGTGCGCGTGCCGCGGCTCGGCTGGGTGGTGACCGACCCGGTCCTGGCCCGCCGCGTCCTCAACGACCACGAGCACTTCGGGATGAACGGCGAGGGCGGCGTCGGGCACCTGTGGACGCAGCTGTTCGGGGCGGAGATGGGGCGGTTCTTCGGCGGCGCCCGGCACACCGAGGTCCGCACCGCCGCCCGCGACCTGTTCACCGAGGACGCCGCCCGCGCGCTGATCGACCGGTCGCAGGGCGCCCACCACGCCGATCTGGCCTGCCGCCTCGCCGCCGGGGAGTCCGCCGACGTCGCCGCGACCGCCCGCGTCCTGGCCGGCCGGATGGTCGCCGACGTGCTCGGCCTCCCCGCGGACCGACCCGACGGGACGTACCGGGAGCTGTTCGCGGCCGGGGAGCGGCTCGCCGCCCTCGCCCTCGGCACCACCGCCTCGACCGAGCTGGACCCGGCGACCGTCGGGCGGGCCCGCGCGATCGTCGAGGGCATCACCGCGGACGTCCCCGCCGCCTACCGGTCCGGCGGCCCGGACACCCTGCTCGGCCGCTGCCGGGAGATCGGCCTCGGGCTGCCGATGGCGCGCGGCCTCGCGACCCTGCTGGTGATCGCGGGCACCGAGACCGGCGCGTCCGGGACGGTCCGGACGGTCGCGCTGGTGCACGACACCGGCCAGCAGCGCGCGCTGCTGGACGACCCGTCCCTCCTGGACGGCGCGGTGCGCGAGGGCCTGCGCGTCGCCGCGCCCGCACCCGTCATCGGACGGCACGTCGTGCGGGACGCGGACGTCGCGGGCCGGTCGATGCGCGCCGGGGAGCGCGTGCTCGTCCTGACGTACCTGGCGACGAACGGCGCGGGCCCGTTCGACGTGCGCCGCCCGTACGTGCCGGATACCCGGCAGCTGTGGTTCGGCGGCGGGCGCCACCTGTGCCTGGGCGCGGCGGTGGCGCGCGTCCAGGTGGCGCGGATGCTGGCGGCGCTGCTGGCGGACGGCCGCCCGTACACGATCACGCACCGGCGGGCGTCCCGGCGCGTGCTCGTCCCGTCGTACGCGGAGCTGCGGGTGACGCTCGCCCGCTGACGTCCACGGGCGCGCGGGCGTTCGCGCGCCCCGGCGAACAGGGGCCGCCGGGGACGCGGAGCCCGCGCCGTCACACGCGCGGGCTCACACGCGCGGGGGCGCCATCTCCGACGGCGCCGGCTGCGCCGGCCCGCCGTCCGGGTCCGCCGGCTCGGGCGGCACCGGCTCCGCCGGCGTCATGATCTCGACCCGGGCGGGCGCCTCCATCTCGCCGGACGGCTGGTTCCACCACCACAGCGCGACCGAGATCGCGAGCAGCACCAGGATGCCGCCCGCGAGCTGCGCGACCGCCATCCGGTTGCCGGGTCGGCGGAACCCGCGGCCGCGCGGCGGGCGCGCGGCCCGGTTCCGGCGGCGGGCGGCGCCGCGCCGGGCGCGGCGGCTCGGCGGGCGGGCCCGTTCCTGTGCCGAGGGTTCGGTGAACGAGGCACCACGAACGAAGTCTTCGTCGAACACGGGCTCGTCGAAATCTGCGGGCATCGGACGCTCCGGCGCGGGGGAGGACACCTCCACGGTAGTTGACGGCGGGACCGCCCCACACCGTTCCGGGTCCGGAGATCGCGACCGAACAGCCGATAGTCCACTATCACTTGATACGATGGGCAGGTGTCCAGCGAGGCCCCGAGACCGTTGCGCGCCGACGCGGCGCGCAACTCCGAGAAGATCCTGCGGGCCGCGCGGGAAGTCTATGCCGAGCGCGGTCCCGACGCCCCGCTCGAGGAGATCGCCCGCCGCGCCGGGGTCGGCATCGCGACCCTGTACCGGCGCTTCCCCGACAAGGCGATGCTCGTGCGCGCCGCCCTGGACCAGAGCTTCACCAAGGTGCTCGCCCCCGTCATCGAGCAGGCGCTGGAGGACGACGATCCGCGGCGCGGCCTGGCCCGGGTGATCGAGACCGCGGTCTCCCTGACCGCGCAGAACTACAACACGCTCGCCGCGGCCCAGAACTCCGGCGTGGCCGGCATGGAGGCGAGCGCCCGGTTCTTCGAGTCGCTGGCGCCCCTCATCGAGCGGGGGCAGCGGGCCGGGCTGATCCGCGACGACCTGGTGCTCGACGACGTCCGCCGGATCATGACCATGCTCGTCAGCGTGCTCTGGACCCTCGATCCGCGCGAGGGCGGCTGGCGGCGCTACGTCGCGCTCGTCCTCGACGGGCTGTCCCCGGAGGCGGCCACTCCCCTGCCGCCCCCGGTCCCCGTGCTGGTCCGCCGCCCGGGCGCCTGACGCCCGGACGGCCCCTGCTCCCCGCCTATGCCTCGCCGTCGGCGAGGTCGATGTCGTGGCCGTCCAGCCCGCCGCCGGACACGGTGACCGCGGTCGCCTTCGGCGGGTAGCCGGTCGCGATGACCGTGTACGCGCCGCCGTCCAGGTCGGAGAAGGCGTAGGTCCCGTCCGGACCGGTCGTCGTCGTGGCGACGGTGTTGCCCGCCGCGTCCACCAGCGTCACCCGCGCGCCGCCGAGCGGGACGCCCGCCCCGCGCACCGCGCCCCGCACGTGCGCGCCCGGGTGCAGCTCGACCTCGACCCGGGTGACGCCGCCGTCCCCGATCTCGACGGGCATCGCCCGCGGCCGGTGCTCGGCCGAGCTCACCGCGAGCGTCATCGTCCCCGGCACCAGCTCGGCGAAGCCGAACTCGCCGCGCGCGTCGGCCTCCGCGGTCGCGAGGACGTCGCCGCGGACGTCCGTCACGATGACCACGGCACCGGAGATCGGCGCCCCACCGTGCGCGGACCGGACCACGCCGGTCAGGCCGCTCATCCCGCCCATCAGAACGTCGTGGACGACGGGCTCGCCGCCGACCGCGAGGGCGGAGGCCTGCGGCCGGTGCCCGTCGGCGGAGGTGATCAGGACGTAGGAGCCCGCCATCGGCGCGCGCACGCCGTACGCGCCGTCGGCGTGCGCGACCGCGCGGCTCACCTGCCGCCCCGCCGGGGAGATCAGCGTCACCGCCGCGCCCGCCACGGGCGCGCCCTCCGCCCCGCGAATGTGCCCGGTGACGGGGATTCCGGGCCCGGCGGGCTCGGCCGCCCCGGCGGGCTCGGCCGCCGCCTGGGGCTCGGCCGTCCGGACGCGACTGCCGTTCTGCGCGCTCGCCAGGGCCGCCGCCGACGGCACCGCACTGGCCGGGCCGGCCGGGCCCGGCTGCCCCGCCCGGGTCGCCGGGCCGACCGGGCCGGGCGCCGAAGCGGCGGCGAAGGCCTCCTCCAGGGCGGCCGCGTCGGCCGTCAGGCCGGGCCCGGCGTGCGTCAGGCCGGGCTCGGCGTCCGCGGGCGCGGGCTCGGCGCCGGGGACGGGCGGCGCGGCGGCCGGGCGCCGGCGCGGGATGAAGGCGGCGATGGCGAAGGCCAGCAGGGCGGCGCCGGCACCGGCGGCCATGACCACCTTGAAGCCGATCTCGGACGGCAGCCGGACCCCGCCGAAGCCGATCGTCAGCTGGGCCAGGATGACGCCGGCCACCGCGCTGGCGACCGACGTGCCCATGGAGCGCATCAGGGTGTTGAGGCTGTTGGCCGCGGCCGACTCCGACGGCGGCACCGCCGCCATGATCAGCGTGGGCATCGCCCCGTAGGCGAACCCGATACCGGCGCTGATGACGCAGGTGACCAGCACGAGGTGCCAGATCTCCGACATCAGCAGGATGTTCAGGCCGTAGCCCGCGGCCACGATCAGCGCACCGAGCATCAGCGTGACCTTCGCGCCCGCGGCCCGGGAGACGGCGGCCGAGAGCGGCGCCATCGCCATCATCACCAGCCCGCCCGGCGTCATGACCAGGCCGGCGACGAGCAGCGACTCGCCCAGCCCGTGGCCCGTCGCCTCCGGCAGCTGGACGACCTGCGGGATGACCAGGGACATCGCGAACATCGAGAAGCCCATCGCGATCGAGGCGATGTTGGTGACCAGCACCTGGCGGCGCGCCGTCGTGCGCAGGTCCACCAGCGGCGTCTTGACGCGCAGCTCGAACACGCCCCACACGAGGAGGACGACCGCGGCCGCGCCGAACAGGCCGAGGGTGGTGCCGCTCGTCCAGCCCCAGTCCGCGCCCTGCGAGATCGCCAGCAGCAGGCAGATCAGCCCCGCCGCCATGCCGACGGCGCCCACCAGGTCGAACCGCCCGCCGGTGCGCACGTCGGACTCGGGCACCACGACCAGCACGAGCAGGAAGGCGACGACGCCCGCCCCCGCCGAGAACCAGAACAGGGCGTGCCAGTCCCAGTTGTCCGCGATGAGCGCCGCGGCGGGCATGCCGAGCGCGCCGCCGACGCCGAGGGACGCGCTCATCAGCGCGATGGCGGACGGCAGCCGCGCGGGGGGCAGCTCGTCGCGCATGATGCTGATGCCGAGCGGGATCACCCCGGCCGACAGCCCCTGCAGCACCCGGCCGACGATCATCGGGACGAGCGTGTCGCTGAGGCCCGCGACCACCGATCCGGCGATCATCGCGGCCACGCCGACCAGCAGCATCAGGCGCTTGCCGTACATGTCCCCGAGCCGCCCGCTCACCGGGGTCGCGACGGCCGCCGCGAGCAGCGTGGCGGTCACGGCCCAGGCGGCGTCCGCCGCCGAGGCGTCCAGCAGCCGGGGAAGGTCCGGGACGATCGGGATGACCAGGGTCTGCATGAGCGCGACCACGATCCCGCTGAACGCGAGGACCGCGACGATCATGTTGACCCGCGCGGGAGCGGTCACCCCGTCCCCCGCGGACCGGGATTGCGCATGGGACATATGTCGAGCCTCCGTAGGGCTTTCGAAGATGGAGGAGAACCGCGCTCGGCGGGCGCGCGTCGGTCACGGAGCGGGAGCCGCGGGCCGTGCGGCGTCCGGTGAACCCCCTGGTGGACCACCGGCCGGCCGCACCGGAGCAAGTGATACTCGACTCTCACTTACCTGCAGGGTAAAACTATCACTACCGATAGCGAACTATCAGTTCATCGGACGCCAGAGTGTCGGACACCACACCGGACGCCGCGCCGGACGGCCGATGATCTCACTCTCCGGGACCGGCCTTCCGGGCTTGACTAGAACGCGTTACCGTCGAAAGCGAATCCTGTTCTAGAAGGAGATCGGATGGCGAACCCGGTGATCGTCGAGGCCGTGCGCACGCCGCTCGGCAAGCGGAACGGCGTGCTCGCGGGCCTGAAGGCCCAAGCCGTCCTGGCGCACGCCCTGACCGCCGCCGTCGAGCGCTCCGGCATCGACCCGGGCCAGGTGGAGCAGGTCTTCGCCGGGTGCGTGACGCAGGCGGGCGAGCAGGGCGGGCACGTCGGACGCTACGCCTGGCTGTACGCGGGGCTGCCCTGGCAGACCGGCGTCACGACCGTCGACGCGCAGTGCGGCTCCGCGCAGCAGGCCGTCCACCTGGCCGCGTCGCAGGTCGCGGCCGGTGTCGTGGACGTCGCGATCGGCTGCGGCGTCGAGGTGATGAGCCGGACGCCGCTCGGCGCCAACGTCTACCCCGCCGACCCGCGCCCGGACGACTGGTCCCTCGACATGCCGGACCAGTTCGGCGCCGCGGAGCGGATCGCGGCCCGCCGCGGCCTCACCCGCGCCGACCTCGACGCCTTCGGCGCCCGGTCGCAGCAGCTCGCCGCCAAGGCGTGGGCCGACGGCCGGTTCGACCGCGAGATCGCCCCGATCGACGCGCCCGTCCTGGACGCCGAGGGGAACCCGACCGGCGAGACCCGCACGGTGACCCGCGACCAGGGCCTGCGCGAGACGACCGTCGAGAGCCTCGGCAAGCTCAAGCCCGTCCTCGGCCCGGACGCCCTGCACACCGCCGGGACGTCCTCGCAGATCACCGACGGGGCCGCGGCCGTCGTCGTCATGTCGGAGGAGAAGGCCGAGGCCCTCGGCCTGCGCCCGCGCGCGCGCTTCAAGGCCCAGGCCCTCGTCGGCGGCGAGCCGTACTACCACCTGGACGGCCCGGTGCAGTCCACCGAGCGGGTGCTCGCCCGTGCGGGGATGACGATGAACGACATCGACATCACCGAGGTGAACGAAGCGTTCGCGTCCGTCGCGCTGTCGTGGGCGTCCGTCCACGAGCCGGACATCGACAAGGTCAACGTCAACGGCGGCGCGATCGCGATCGGCCACCCCGTCGGCGCCACCGGCGCCCGGCTGATCACCACCGCGCTGCACGAGCTGGAGCGCCGCGACGCCGCGACGGCCCTCGTGACGATGTGCTGCGGCGGGGCCCTGTCGACCGCGACGATCCTCGAACGCGTTTAATCGGAGGCGTCCGATCACGGACGCATTGTCGGCGTCCGCGTTTGAGCACGAGCACTGGCACGAGCACGGGCGCGGGCGCCCAGGCGCGAAAGGCGGTCTGCCGTTGCAGCCGGAACCGGAGGATCTCGGCGGGGGCCTGTGGAGCGTTCCCGTGCCCATCCCGGGCAACCCGCTCGCGTACACGCTGGTGTACGCGCTGGACAGCCCGCGCGGGCCCGTCCTGATCGACGCGGGCTGGCAGCACGAGGACGCCTGGACGGCCCTGACGGGCGGCCTCGCGACCTTCGGGATCGACGTGGCCGACGTGCACGGGGTCGTCGTCACGCACTTCCACCCCGACCACGCGGGCCTCGCCGGGCGAGTGCGCGAGACGTCCGGCGCGTGGATCGCCATGCACCACGCGGACGCCGAGATCGTGCGGCTGTTCAACTCGGTCGACCGGGCACGGCGCACCGGGATCGAGCAGGCCTCGATGAAGCGCGCCGGGGCGTCCGCGGCCGAGCTGGAGGGCTTCACCGGCGGCGGCGGCCGGGTCGACCCGCCCGCGGTCCCCGACCGGGAACTGTCCGACGGCGACATGATCGACCTGCCGGGCCGCAAGCTCCGCGCGATCCACACGCCGGGCCACTCCCCCGGTCACGTCTGCCTGCATCTGGAGGACGCCGACCGGATCTTCACCGGCGACCACGTCCTGCCGCGCATCACCCCGCACATCGGCCTGTACCCCTACGACACCCCGGACGTGGACCCGCTCGGCGCGTTCCTCGGATCGCTCGCCCGCGTCGGCGAGATGACCGTGGAGGAGGTGCTGCCGGCCCACCAGTACCGGTTCGCCGACCTGCCCGCGCGCGTCCGCGAGATCATCGAGCACCACGAGGAGCGGCTCGGCGAGATCACCGCGCTGCTGTCGGCGTCCCCGACCACGCTGTGGGACGTGGCGGCGGGTCTCGCCTGGCGGCACCCGTGGGCCGAGATGCCGGTGGAGGCCCGCCGGATGGCGACGGGCGAGGCCGCCGCGCACCTGCGCACGCTGGAGAACCGCGGCCTCGTCCGCCGCGCGGACACCGGCGACGTGCTGAGCTTCACGTTGGCAGGCTGATCCGGCGGCTCTCCAGCCACTCCTGGTCGGCCTCGGTCCACAGGGCTTCGGCGCCCAGGATCTCCTCGACGGTCTCCAGCTCGTTCGCCCACGCGGCGGCGTGCGCCTCGGCCGTGCGTGCCTCGAAGGGGCGGGACTCGGCCGCCGCGCGAGCGGCCGAGCCCCGCATCCGCCGCACGAGCGTCCGTCCGACGTCGAACAGCGCGTACGCGAGGATCCCGCACACCAGGATTCCGATGATCATGGAAGGACCTCCCCTCGGCCGCCTCACCTACGGGATCCCCCGTCCGGCGGGCGCGAACCTCCCTTGATCATGCGGTGTTCCCGCTCCCGTCACCGGCGCGCCGTCACTCCTCTCCCGCCGCGCGCAGCTCGATCCGGGGCCACGGCGCGACGTCCTTGCGCAGCTGGCGGTCGTGGGTCGCGAGGACGACGGCGGCCCGGGTCGCGTGCAGCGCCTCGGTCAGCTCGTCCACGAGGGCGATCGACAGATGGTTCGTCGGCTCGTCCAGCAGGAGGACGTGCGGGCGCGCGGCCAGCGCCATCGCCAGGTCGAGGCGGCGCTGCTGCCCCATCGACAGCTCGCGCATGGGCCGGGCGGCGTCCGCCGACGGCAGCAGGCCGAGCCCGCCCAGCGGGACCGCCTCGTCCGCGGCGAGGACGCCGGTGCCGACGAGCCGCGCGACGTGCGCCGCGAACACGTCGCGGGCGCGCCGGCCGCTCGCGCTCGGCGACTCCTGCGCGAGCACCTCCACCCGCGCCTTGCGGGCCCGGTGCACGGTCCCGGCGGTCGGCGCGAGCGTCCCGGCGAGCACGGCGAGCAGCGTCGACTTGCCCGCGCCGTTCGGGCCGGTGACGACCAGCCGCGACCCCGACTCCAGCTCGACCGACGTCTCCCGGTGCAGCCGCCCGTCCACCCGGACGTCCGTCGCGGTCAGCAGCCGGACGCCCGCCCGCGCGGGCAGGTCCGGCATCCGGAACCGCTGCGGCGGCACCGGCGCGGTCACCGCGTGCTTCTCGAGGTCGTCGCGGCGGCGGTGCACGGCCCGGACGAGCCCGCCCGCGCGGGTGGCCCGCTGGTGCTTGTGCACGCCCTTGTCCGGGCGCCAGCCGGAGACGAGCCGGTTCTGCGCCTCCGACAGGTCGCGGGAGAGCCGGGCGTGCTCGGCCCGCTGCTTCTCGTACTCGTCCTCCCAGCGGCGCAGCTCCGCCTCGCGCCCCTCCCGGTACCCGGCGAACCCGCCCCCGTACACGGCGGGCCGCCCGTCGCGGCTGGGGTCGAGGTCGAGGATCGTCGTGGCGACGTCGGTGAGCAGCGCCCGGTCGTGGCTCACCACGGCGACGCCGCCGGCGTGGGCCCGCAGCCGCGCGGTGAGGTAGTCCAGGCCGGACGCGTCCAGGTGGTTCGTCGGCTCGTCCAGCAGCAGGAAGTCGTGCTCGGCGCCGAGGAGGCACGCGAGCCGCACCCGGTAGCGCTGCCCGACCGACAGCTCGGCGAGCGGCCGGGCCCGGTCGGTGACGGCGCCGAGGTGCTCGAGGGCGAGGTCGACGCGGCGGTCGGCGTCCCAGGCGTCGAGTGCCTCGGCCGCGTCGAGGGCGGCGGTGTAGGCGTCGTCGGCGCCGGGCCGCCCGTCGGCGAGCGCGGCGGTGGCCGCGTCGAAGGCCGCCAGCGCGGCGCGGGCGTCGGCGAGTTCGGCGTCGATCGCGTCGCCGACCGTCGTCCCGTCGGCGGCGGGCATCGCCTGCTCGGCGATCCCGAGGGTGCCGACGCGCTGGACGTCGCCCTCGTCGGGCGCCAGCACGCCCGCGAGGACGTGCAGCAGGGTCGTCTTGCCGCGCCCGTTCTCGCCGACGACGCCCCAGCGGGTGCCGGGCGAGACGGCGAGGGTGACGCCGTCGAGGACGGTGCGCCCGCCGCGGGCGAGTCGGATCCCGTCGGCGACGAGCTGGGCGCGGGCGCGCGCGGGCAGGGTGATGGAGAGGGTGTTCATGCTTCCTCCGGACGGAGGCGCGCCTGTGCGTAGCACGAGAGAACTCTGTGCGGAGCACGGAAGGTGAAGGGACGCGCCTTCGGGCTGGCTCAGGGCAGCGTCAGACCGCCCGTGGCTCGCTCAGCGCGAGGGACGGGCCGTCCGGAGTGGATCAGAGAAAGAACAAGCGTGGCACGGCACCGACGCTACCAACCTCTGCCCGATGCCTCGCAACCGGTTTTCCGCTCGGTGGATCCACCGGGCGCCGCTGATCGTCGCATGGGGGACCGTGACGAGCAGGAGGCGTGGATGTCGAAGGAATGGCCCGATCTCGAGGGGGCCGTGGCGCGGGCGGCGGACGATCCGCGGGACGCGTGGACGGAAGTGCTCCGGGCGGCGGGGCGGCTCGCCGCGGACTCGGTGCCGGAGTTCCTCGAGCACGCCGCGCGCGTCTTCGCGGCGCGCGGGCTGCCGGGCGAGGCGGCGTTCCTCGTCGGCCGGGCCCGCGAGGTGGAGGACGCCCACGCGCGGCTCCTCGGCCTCCCCGCGGACGCCGTACGGGCGCAGCGGACGCTGGTGGACCTCGTCCCGTCCGGGGCGGTCACGGCGAGCCTGCTGCACGACCGGCTGCGGCGGCTGGCGACGCATCCGGACCCGGAGACGGCGCACCGGTGGGCGCGCGAGGCGGTGGGCGCGTTCCTGGACGCGGGCACCGTCCCCTACCCGAACTTCGTGGCCGACCTGCTCCCGGTGGCGCGGGCGGCCGGGGTCGCCCCGGCCGCCGAGGAGCGGTTCGTCGCGGAGCGGCTGCTGCGGGAGGGGCTGCTGCCGCGCGCGCCGCTGCCGGTGTGGGAGGCGCTGGACGGGGCGCTGCGCGGGCTCGCGGAGGACGACGAGGCACTCGACCTGCTGATCGCGGCCCGTCCCGACCCCGGCGTGTACGACGACCCGGAGCCGCGCGACCGGCTGCACCACCATTGGCTGCTGCTGCTCGGGGCGGTCGGCGCGGGGCGGCGGCTGCCGCGCGCGTGGTTCCGGGAGGCGGGGCCGCTCCCGGCGGACGCGCTGATGCGGCTGGCGGCCGATGCGGGCGACCGGCTGTTCCCGCCGCCCGGCCGCTGGTTCGACCCGGCGGCGGACCCGGTGGCGGGCCGGGCCGCCGCGCACCCGCTGACCCCGGCCCCGCCGAAACGGACGGGGTTCCACGACGACGCGCCGCGCTGGTGGGAGAAGACCGACCTCGCGGAGGTCGCGGCACGGTTCGAGGACGGCGGCTCCCTGGAGGCGCGCCGCGAACTGGACGCGTTCGTCCGCGGCCTCGGCCGCTACGGCAACGTCGACTACCCCTCGGCCCTGCGTTCGCTGCTGGAGCACGGGCCGGTCCGGCGGGTGCTCGCGGAGCAGTTCGCCGAGTGGCGGGACGAGTGCGCGGCGGGCGATCTGGAGGGGCTCGAGCCGTCGCTGAAGCGCCTCGTCCCGATGGCCGAGACGGACCCGGCGGCCGCGGTGCTCGCGGGGCTGGAGGTCGCGGACCCGGTGGACGCGGCGTGGCGGGCGCTGCGCGCCGGCCTCCCGGAGGAGCTGCGCTTCCCGGCCGCCGGGGACGGCGCGGCGACCGCCGTCCTGCACGGGGAGGTGCTCACCCTCGGCCTCGCCGGGAAGCGCGTCGTGGTGCGGGGGCCCGACGGACTCCTGGACGAGCGGGACCTGCCGTTCCCCACCGGGGTCTTCCCGTGGTCCGACGGCACCGACATGTACCTGTCGCGGCTGAGCGACGGGCGTCCGGAGACCTACCTGGTCGCGGACCACGGGCGCCTGGCGGTGCCGGACGGCGGGCGGCTGCGCTGGCCGCAGAGCCCGACGTCGGTCCCGGTGACGTTCCCGGGCGCCGCCGAGCCGGTGCAGGTGACGCTCGACCGGGGCGTCCTGCGGCTGCTCGCGGACGGCCGGACGGTCGCGCGGCGGCCGTTCGCGCACGGCCCGCAGAACGGCGCCGTCATGCCCCCGCCCGGCTTCTGGCCGCACCTGCCGCCCACCGACCCGGACGGCTCGGCGGCGCTGCGCCGGCTGGACCGGGCCGGGTTCGCGCGGCTCGTCGACGCGGCCCTGGCCGGCGGCCGCGAGCTGGACGACGGGCTGGCCCGCGTCCTGCCGGAGGTCACCGACGCGCGGCTCCGCGACGCCGTCCGGACGCTCGTGGAGCGCGCCGCCGCGGCGCTGCGCGGCACGCTGCGGCTGCGGGACGCGCTGGGCATGGAGCGGCCGGCGGGGACGCCCGCCCTGGTCGCGAGCGTCAGCGGGCTCCGGGCCGGGCGGCACGTCGCGGAGGTCCCGGCCGTCCGGCACCTCGCGGGCCTGCTGGCGGAGGCGGCCGCGACCGGCCCCGCCTACGACACCCCGCACCCGCTCGGCCGGGTCGAGGCGCCCCGGCCGAACTACCTGCGGTTCGGCACGCTGGGCGGCGAGGCGCTGCTGGCCGCCCGTCCGTGGACGACGGAGCGCGGGCGCGCGAGGTCCCGCGACCTGCTGGGCGCGCTGGGCGACACGCCGTGGGGCGACGGCAGCGGCCGGTGGCGCCGCCTGTGGTTCCAGGCGAAGGCGACGCAGGACCCGGTCGGGCAGGTGTGGCGGACGCCGAACGGCGCGATGGTGATCCTGTCGTTCCAGAACCACCCGCACAAGGACTCCGTGGCGATCGAGTACTCCCCCGGCGGGACGTTCCGCGACTTCGTCTTCCCCGGCTGGACGGACAAGTACGAGCCGCGGCCGCAGGGCTGGGGCGGTGCCGACCGCATCGCCCGGTTCCTGCGCCTGCTGGACGAGCGCGGCCCGGCCCCCTACGACGTGGGGGCGATCCACCGGCTGGCCGAGCGCACCGGGCTGCGGGTGCACACGGCCGCGTCCGCGGCGTACGGGTTCTTGTACACGGCCGGTCGCGAGGTCGAGTCCGCCCTGCTGCCGCCCGAGGTCGCCGAGCTCTACCTCGACCCCGAGACGGGCCGGCTCGCCAAGCACGAGTCGTGGCAGCTGGACGACGCCCTCCGCGAGGTGCTGATGCCGGACGAGCCCGAGGACCTGTGGGTCGAGGGCCTGGCCGTGGACAAGGCCGTCGAGTGGTGGGAGCGCGATGGCTCCCGCATCGACTGGCCGCGAGCCGCCTGACCCCCCTTCTCGGGGGCAACGCCCGCGGGCGCATGGCGCGCTCGCGGGCGTTTCGCGTGGTGGCGCGGCGGTGAGAGGGCCGTGCAGGGCGGGACGACTTCCGGCTGAGACCCTTGATGAGACTCGAGTCTCATGCTAGAACGTGTTCTAGAACTGCGACCGAGCAAGCGCTCAGTCTGAGTCCCGTGCGGCGCGACGCGGGGCCGGCTCTTCACGAAGGGACGACCGTGACGCAACAGGACGTGGCCCTCGCCCCCGCCGGCCGGGAGATCGACGTCATCGATCCCGGCGTGTACGAGCGGGGCGGCATCCCGCACGAGCAGTTCGCGTGGCTGCGCGCGAACGACCCGGTGCACTGGCACGCCGATCCCAACGAGGGCGTGCCCGGGTTCTGGGCGATCACCCGGCACGAGGACGTGGTCAGCGCGTCCCGCCGTCCGGACCTGCTGTCCTCGCAGGAGCGGACGGCGATGTTCGAGGAGTTCACCGAGGACGACATCGCCCTGTACGGGCAGATCATGCTGTTCCAGGACCCGCCCGACCACACCAAGCTGCGCAGCTTGGTGAACAAGGGGTTCACGCCCCGCATGATCGGCAAGCTCGAGCAGCACATCCGCGACATCTGCCACCAGTTGATCGACGAGGCGGCGCCGCTCGGCGAGTGCGACTTCGTCGAGCACTTCGCCGCGCCGCTGCCGCTCTACACGATCTGCGAGCTGCTCGGCGCGCCGCTGGACCAGCGGCAGCAGATCTTCCACTGGTCGAACCAGCTCGTGGCGTTCAACGACCCCGAGTTCATCGGCGACCGGTCCGAGTCGCAGATGTACGCGGCCGAGTTCGCCGGCTGGGCCGGGGAGCTCGCCCGCGAGCGGGAGTCGACGCCGCGCGACGACATCGTGACCAAGCTGCTGACGCCGGACGCCGACGGCGAGCGGATCACCGAGGACCAGTTCGCGATGTTCGTGATCATGCTGTCGATCGCGGGCAACGAGACCACCCGGACCGCGACGGCGGGCGGCATGCAGGCGTTCTTCGAGCGTCCGGAGCTGTGGGAGCGGCTGCGGGCCGACCGGAGCCTGCTGCCGACGACCATCGAGGAGATCGTCCGCTGGGTGAGCCCGATCAACCAGTTCCGCCGGACGGCGCTGCGGGACGTCGAGATGGGCGGCAAGACGATCAAGGCGGGCGACAAGGTCGTGCTGTTCTACAGTTCGGCGAACATGGACGAGAGCGTTTTCGACGACCCGTACACGTTCGACATCGCCCGCGACCCCAACCCGCACATCGGGTTCGGCGGAGGCGGCCCCCACTTCTGCCTGGGCACCCACCTCGCCCGGATGAACCTGAAGATCGTCTTCGAGACGATCCTGGACCGGATGCCCGACATCCGGCCCGCCGGCGAGCCCCGCCGGCTGCGCTCCAACTTCGTCAACGGCCTCAAGGAGCTGCCGGTCCGGTTCACCCCGTCGGCTCCGCGCGGTTGAACGACGCCCTTCGGGGCGCCCCCACCCACCCCCTGACCTGGAGGCGCGCGATGACGGTCACACCCGACATCGACCTGGTCGAGCCGGGCTCGTACGAGCACGGCGGCATCCCGCACGAGCAGCTCGCGTGGCTGCGCGAGCACGATCCCGTGCACCGGCACAAGGGCGACCCGGAGCGGGGCGCGCCCCCGTTCTGGGCCGTGACCCGGCACGCGGACGTCGTCCACGTGTCGCGGCATCCGGAGATCTTCTCCTCCTACGAGCGGCTCGCGCTGTTCGAGGAGCCGGAGGAGGAGCATCTGGCCCTGCAGCGGCTCATGATGCTCAACCAGGACCCGCCGGAGCACTCGCGCAAGCGGAGCATCGTGAACCGCGGGTTCACGCCGCGCGCGATCGGCGCGCTGGAGGAGCACATCCGCGACATCTGCCGGCAGCTGGTCGCGGAGACGGTGGAGCGCGGGGACGAGGCCGAGTTCGTCCGCGACCTGGCGGCGCCGCTGCCGCTCTACGTGATCTGCGAGCTGCTCGGCGCCCCGCCGGAGGACCGCGACAAGATCTTCCACTGGTCGAACACGCTGGTCGGCGCGGACGACCCGGACTTCCAGCGGAGCCCGGAGGAGGGGCAGCAGGCCGCGACGGAGCTGTACGCGTACGCGGCGGAGCTCGCGGCGGAGCGGCGGCAGAACCCGCGCGACGACATCGTCACGAAGCTGCTGCAGCCGGACGCCGACGGCGAGGTCCTGGACGGCGACGAGTTCGAGCTGTTCGTGATGCTGCTGTCGGTCGCGGGCAACGAGACGACCCGCAACGCCGCGTCCGGCGGGATGCTCGCGCTGCTGGAGCACCCGGAGCAGTGGGCGCGGCTGCGCGCCGATCCCGCGCTCGTCCGGACGGCCGCGGACGAGATCGTCCGGTGGGTGACGCCGGTCAACCTGTTCAAGCGGACGGCCGTGCGGGACGCCGAGCTGGGCGGCCGGACGATCGCCGCGGGCGACAAGGTCGTGGTGTTCTACGCGTCCGCCAACCGGGACGAGGGCGTGTTCGCCGACCCGTTCGCGTTCGACGTCGGCCGCGACCCCAACCCGCACATCGGGTTCGGCGGAGGCGGCCCCCACTTCTGCCTGGGCGCCCACCTCGCCCGACTCGAGCTGAGTGTGCTCTTCGAAACACTCTTGGACGCTATGCCCAATATCGAACTCAACGGTAACGTACGGAGGCTAAGGTCTAGTTTCATCAACGGCATAAAGGAGATGCCGGTGCGAGTGCGACCGGCGTCCCGGGACTGACGGGAGTGGTGCGTGGGCAGGTGCTGGCGTGGGTGAGGCAGGCGAGCCGGGCGGTCCACTTCGGGTGGCCCTGCTCTCGTACCGGAGCAAACCGCACTGCGGAGGGCAGGGCGTCTACCTGCGGCATCTGAGCAGGGAACTGGTCGATCTCGGGCACACCGTCGAGGTGTTCTCCGGGCAGCCGTATCCCGAACTGGACCGCGACGAGATCGAGCTGACCAAGCTCCCGAGCCTGGACCTGTACCGGGACGATGATCCGTTCCGGAACCCCGCTCTCGGCGAGTTCCGCGACTGGGTCGACGTCCTGGAGTACGCCCACATGCGGACGGGCGGCTTCCCCGAGCCGCTCACGTTCAGCATCCGCGCGCTGCGGGAGCTGCGGCGCCGCCGCCGCGACTTCGACGTCGTGCACGACAACCAGGTGCTCGGCGTCGGCAACCTCGGCATCGCCCGGCTCGGTCTGCCCCTGATCACCAGCATCCACCACCCGATCAGCGTCGACCGGCGGATCGAGTTCGAGGCCGCGAAGGGCATCCGGCAGAAGTTCGGAAAGCACCGCTGGTACGGGTTCGTGACCATGCAGTCGCAGGTGTCGCGGCGGATCGGCCCCGTCCTGACGGTGTCGGAGTCGTCCAAGGTCGACATCGTCAAGGACTTCAAGGTCGACCCCCGCGACATCGACATCCTGCCGCTGGGCGTCGACACCCGGATCTTCCACCCGCGCGGCGCGCGCGTCCCCGGCCGGATCGTGGCCATGGCCAGCGCGGACGCCCCGATCAAGGGCGTGGACGTGCTGCTGCGGGCGGTCGCGAAGCTCGCCACCGAACGGGACGTGCACGTCGTCGTCGTGAGCCGCCCGCAGAAAGACGGCCCGACCGAGAAGCTCGTCCGCGAACTCGCCCTCGGCGAGCGGGTCCAGTTCGTCAGCGGTATCAGCGACGACGAGCTCGGCGAGCTGCTCGCGTCCGCCGAGATCGCCGTCGTCCCGTCCCGCTACGAGGGCTTCTCGCTGCCCGCGGTCGAGCACATGGCGTCCGGCACCCCGCTGGTCGCGTCCCGCGCCGGGGCGCTGCCCGAGGTGGTCGGGGACGCGGGCGTGCTGGTCGAGCCCGGCGACGTCGAGGAACTCGCCGCCACCCTGCGCGGCCTGCACGACTCGGCCGGCGAGCGCGCCCGCGTCGGCGCGGCCGGTCTCGCCCGCGTCCAGGAGCGCTTCGCGTGGCCCGCCGTCGCGCAGGCCACCGTGCGGCACTACCGCGAGGCCATCGCCCAGCAGAGGTATCTGCGGCTGGCCCGGCGCGGCTGACAGCCCCCAACAGCAAGGCCCGTGGGAACGCCCGGCGTTCCCTGCATGGAAGGAGCACGACCCTGCTGACCGTGGATTTCCAGCGGTTCCGCGTCGCCACCGGAGACCGCATCCTGGACATGGGATGCGGTGCCGGGCGGCACGCGTTCGAGCTGTACCGCAGGGGCGCGCACGTCGTTGCCTTCGACCAGGACGCCGACGAGCTCGCCGGCGTGGAGAAGATGTTCGGCGCGATGCGGCTCGCCGAGGAGGTGCCCGCCGGCTCCGCCGCCGAGACCGTCCGGGGCGACGCGCTGGAGCTGCCGTTCCCCGACGACCACTTCGACGCGATCGTCGCATCGGAGGTCCTGGAGCACATCCCGGACGACATGCGGGCGATGCGCGAGCTGCTGCGCGTGCTGCGGCCCGGCGGCCGGCTCGCCGCGACCGTCCCGTCCTGGCTGCCCGAACGGGTGTGCTGGGCGCTGTCCGAGGACTACCACACCGCACCCGGCGGCCACGTGCGGATCTACACCCGCGCCGAACTGGAGGCGAAGCTCAAGTCGACCGGGTTCACGGTCGGCGGCCACCACCACGCGCACGGCCTGCACGCGCCCTACTGGTGGATCAAGTGCGCCGTCGGCGTGGAGAACGACGGCAACCCGCTCGCCAAGGCGTACCACCAGCTCCTGGTCTGGGACATCATGAAGCGCCCCCTCGCGACCCGGGTCGCCGAGCAGGTGCTGAACCCGCTGATCGGCAAGAGCGTCGTCGTGTACTGCAGCAAGCCCGTCAAGTCGGGCACGTCCGAGACCCCGGCGGAGGAGACCGCCGATGCGGTCTGAGATCCCCGCGGTCCCCGGAGTCCTGACCCGCGGCGACGTCCTCGAGACGGCCCGCAGCATCGCCCGCCAGCAGGAGCCGTCGGGCGCGATCCCCTGGTTCGCGCCCATCGACGGCATCGCCGGGCACGTGGACGCCTGGAACCACGTCGAGGCCGCGATGGCGCTCACCGTCGCCGGGATGGGCGACGCCGCCCGCCGCGCCTACGCGTGGCTCGCCGGCGTCCAGCGCGAGGACGGCTCGTGGCCGGCCAAGTGGGTGCTCGGCGAGGTCACCGAACCCGGCGGCGAGTCCAACCAGGCCGCCTACGTCGCGGTCGGCGTCTGGCACGAGCTGCTCATGACCGGCGACGAGGCCTTCGCCCGCGCCATGTGGCCGACCGTGCGCCGCGCGATCGACTTCGTCCTCGACCTGCAGACCCGCCGCGGCGAGATCATCTGGATGCGGACCGAGGACGGCCGCGCGTCCGACCACGCCCTGCTGACCGGCTGCTCGTCGATCTACCAGTCGCTGCGCTGCGCCGTGGCGCTCGCCGAACGCCTGGGCGAGCCCCAGCCCGAGTGGGAGCTCGCGGCCGACCAGCTCGGCCACGTCGTCGCCGCCCACCCGGAGGCGTTCGCCGACAAGGGACGCTGGTCGATGGACTGGTACTACCCCGTCCTCGGCGGCCCGGTCCGCGGCGAGGCCGCCGCACGCCGGCTGGCCGAGCAGTGGGACGTCTTCGTCGTGCCGGGCCTCGGCTGCCGGTGCGTGTCCGACCAGCCGTGGGTGACGGCCGCCGAGAGCTGCGAGCTCGTCCTGGCGCTCGACGCGTCCGGCGACCGCGACCGCGCCCGCGAGCTGTTCGCCACGATCCAGCACCTGCGCCACGAGGACGGCTCCTACTGGACCGGCTGGCAGTTCGAGAACCGGCGGCACTTCCCCGGGGACCGCTCCACCTACACGGCCGCCGCGGTGATCCTCGCGGCGGACGCGCTGGAGGGTTCGTCCCCCGGCGCCCGGATCTTCAAGGAGATCGCCGGGCGGCCGCTGGGACCGTCCGAGGCGTCCGATCCGGCGGCGTGCGGCTGCGCCCGCGTGCCGGTCGCCAACCCGGTGCGCACGCGCCTGTGAGCCGCGCGGGCCGCACCGGGCGTCCGGTGCGGCCCTCAGGCCTCGCCGAGCGGATCGGCGTCTGAAACACGTTCCAGTACACGCAGGGAGCCTTCGACCCGGCGCTCCTCGAACGCGCCGCTGCGCAGCGCCCGCAGGTACACGTGGTACGGCGCCTGCCCGCCGTCCGCGGGGTCCGCGAACACGTCGTGGATCACCAGCGCGCCCCCGACGGCGACGTGCGGCGCCCACCCCTCGTAGTCGCCCTGCGCGTGCTCCTCGGCGTGCCCGCCGTCGATGAACAGCAGCGCCAGCGGCGTCCGCCAGAACGCCGACACGGTGCGCGACTGCCCCACGATCGCCACGACGTGGTCCTCGAGGTCCGCGGCCGCGATCGTCTTGCGGAACGTCGGCAGCGTGTCCATCCGGCCCGTGCGCGGATCGACCAGCGACGGGTCGTGGTGCTCCCACCCCGCCTGGTTCTCCTCCGAGCCGTGATGGTGGTCGACGGTCACCGCGACCGTCCCGGCCGCCCGCGCCGCCGCGCCCAGGTAGACCGCCGACTTCCCGCAGTACGTCCCGACCTCCAGCAGCGGCCCGGCGGCGGCGAGCCGCCCCCCGTACTCCACGGCCGTCTCGTACAGCGCCGCCCCCTCGGGGTCGGGCATGAAGCCCTTGGCCGCGCGCGCCGCGCGCAGCAGCGCCGCGGGCATCTCGGTCGTCCCCGGCCCGGCGGGCACCTCGGTGTGCGTCATTCGCTCTCCTCCGCCGGGCACTTTATCCGACTTGCCCCACCCCATCCTCCCCGCCACGACACCCACCACCGAAGCCCGCAAACGGGTACCCCCACCCGGGCAACCCCACAACGCCACGACACCCGCCGCCGAAGCCCGAGAACGGGTTCCCCCACCCGGACAACACACCAACACCCCACAACGCCACGACGCCCGCCGCCGAAGCCGGGGAACGGGTTCCCCTGCGCGGCGGTCGTCCGGCGCCCCCGGCGCCGGACGACCGCCGCTCGAACTTGCCGAGGCAGACTGGAACGTGTTCTACTTTCCCCGAGCGCACCTCTCCGAACCATGTTCGGTAGGTTGGCGGCCGAGGACGGCCCGGTCCCGCGCGCGTGCCGCGCGCGTCCGCCCGGGCCTTCGCGAACGCTCACCGGGATCCTGCGAACGGAGAAGGCGATGAGAGTACGGGTGGACCCGCTGATCTGCGAGGCCAACGCCGTGTGCGTCGGGCTCGCTCCCGAGGTCTTCGATCTCAGCGACGACGACGAGCTCGAGATCGTAAGGCCGGACGTGCCCGAGGGGGACGCCGACCGCGTGCGGCACGCGGTGCGGTCCTGCCCGAAGGCCGCGCTGACGCTGGAGGAGTGACCCGCGGCCGTCCCCGGTCCGGCGGGGCCGGAGACGGTGCGATCGCACGCTTCGAGCGGCCCTTCGCCGGTGGATTCGGACGGATTTCGCGGGGCGGTTGGTCCCCGTAACACGCGCATGCCATCCTGCTGCGTGTCCGGCGCGAACCACGAGGCGATCATGGAGTTCGGGGTGGCGTACACGGGTGGACCGGGGCGGCGGCGCCCCCGCACGATCCGCGCGCTCGCGGGCGCGGCGATCCTCGCCGTGCCGCTCGGCGCGGTCCCGTCCATCGCGCACGCCGCGCCGCGTCCCGCCCGCATCCACGACGTGCAGGGCGCCGCGCACGTCTCGCCGCTCAAGGGGGCGTCCGTCGCGCGCGTGCCCGGCGTGGTGACCGCCGTGACCGGTACCGGGTTCTGGATGCAGGACCCGAAACCCGACCGGCACGCCGCGACGTCGGAGGGCGTCTTCGTCTTCACCCGCTCCCGCCCGAGCGTCACGCCCGGCGAGTCCGTGCGGGTGGACGGGCGGGTCAGCGAGTTCCGGCCGGGCGGCGCCGACTCCGGGGGCCTCACCCGCACCGAGATCGGCGCGACGAAGATCGCCGTCACCGGGCGCGCGGCCGTCCCGTCCCCCGTCCTGCTGGGGCCGAAGGGGGTCCGGCCGCCGGCGAGCGTCGTCAAGGCCGGGAACGGCGACGTCGAGCGCGGCGGGACGTTCGACCCCCGCCGCAACGGCCTCGACTTCTTCGAGGCGCTGGAGGGCATGCGGGTGCGGCTGCAGGACGCCGTCGCGGTGGGGCCCACCCGCCACGGCGAACTGCCCGTGCTGCCCGCGGGCGGCGCCGGGGTGGGCGGCCGCACCGGACGCGGCGGCATCCTGCAGCGCGACGGCGACGCCAACCCCGAGCGGATCGTCCTGGACGACGCCCTGGCCCCGCTGCCGGCCATGAACGTCGGCGACCGGCTCCCCGGCGACAGCGGAGGCGTCGTCGACTACTCGCTCGGCCACTTCAAGGTGCTTCCGTCCACCACGCCGCGCCGCACCGCCGGAGGGCTGCCCCGCGAGGCGACCCGCCCGCAGCGTCCCGGCGAGATCGCGATCGCCACCGTCGGGCTCGGCGGCCTCAGCCCGAACACGCCCCGCGAACGGTTCCGCGCCGTCGCCGACGACATCGTCACGGGCCTCGCGTCCCCCGACCTCATCGCGGTCGACGGCCTGCAGGACAACAGCGGCCGCGCCGACAACGGGACGGTCGCCGCCGACCAGACCGTCGCCGAGCTGATCACCGCGATCAGCGCCGCGGGCGGCCCGGCCTACGAGTGGCGCTCGGTCGAGCCGCGGGACAACGCCGACGGCGGCGACAAGGGGAGCAACCCGCGCGTCGGGTTCCTGTTCCGCACCGACCGCGGTCTCGCGTTCGTGGACCGTCCCGCCCAGACCGGAACGCTCCCGGACGAACCGGCCGCGGAGGAGCCGGACCCCGCGGTGACGGCCGTCCGCGCGGTCGCCCAGGACGGGACGGCCGGGCTCTCCCGCAGCCCCGGCCGCATCGCGCCCGGCCACACCGTGTGGGCGGGCACGCGCAAGCCGCTCGCCGGCGAGGTCACCTGGCAGGGCGAGCGGATCATCGTCGTGGCCGGCGAGTGGTACCCGGGCACCGCCGACGACGATCCGCTGTTCGGCCGGCACCAGCCGCCCGAGCAGCCCACCCGCTGGCGCCGCGACGCCCAGGCGAAGGTGGTCGCCGGGTTCGTCGAGTCGGTGCGGAAGGTCGACCGGGACGCCAACGTCGTCGTCGCGGGCCGCCTCAACGATACCCCGGAGTCCCTGCCGGTGCAGGCGCTGGCGCAGACCGGCCTCGCCGACCTCCCGGCGAAGCTGCCGCCCGCCGACCGCTACACCGCCGTCACCCAGGGCAACGCCCAGGCTCTCGACCACATCATGCTGAGCGGGTCGCTGGAGAAGCGCGGGCACGAGTTCGACATCGTGCACCGCAGCGCCGAGTTCGCCGACCGGCCGGGCGAGCACGACCCCACGATCGTCCGCATCGACCTCACCGGCCGGGACGCGCCGCGGAAGCCGGCGACGAAGCCCGCGCACTGAATCGGGACACGCCAGAAAGTCGTTTTCGGACATCCCTGTCGATGTCCGAAGTTATTCTCGCACCGGCCGGGGCACCGGTGGATCGTCAGATTCCTCCGGGAGGAGACGACCCCCCATGGCTTATCGCACGCGCCGGACCCACATCGGGCTCGTCGGCATCATCTACATCGTCATCGGCCTGTTCGTGGCCTGGGACCGCGGCTACATCACGGTCGACCTGCTCGGCAAGCTGCTGAGCGCGGTCCTCGCGGTCATCCTGTGGTTCCTGGTCCTGCTCGGCGTCGACCTGACGATCGACACATGACGGTCGTCGCCGGGTCCCCCGCACGGACACATGCACCTTGCCGTCCCGGCCATAGACCCCAAAGCAGACAAAGGTTATGTTCCGGACATGACTCAAAAGGGCTGCAGTTGCGGACACGGCGGCGGATGCTCATGCCCGAAGGGCTGCTCCTGCGGCTGTAACGGGTAGCCGTCGGCGCGGCGGGTCGTCGCGCCGCCCTCCGGCGGGCGGCGCGACGACCCGCCCCGTCCCGGCGCCACCACCCGGTTATCCGGCCGCCGCCGCCGAGCGTCCGAGCACGTCCGCCCGCCACAGCAGCGGGGTCACCGCCATGCCGTCGTCGCTCTCGCCGGTGCCGAGCACGCCGCCGCCGACCGGTGCCAGCGCGGTGAGCCTGCGGTCGGCCGGGCCGTCCAGACCGGGCACCGGCACCCGGCGCCACTCCGTCCCGTCCGCGGACGCGAACACGGCACCGTCCTGGCCGCCGGTGACGCCCGCGACGACGAAGCCGCCCGACGTCGCGGTCACCGCCGTGGGCGACACCTCGCCGATGCCGCGCGGCGCCCACGTCGCGCCGCCGTCCGACGACACCAGCGGCGGAACGCCCGGGCCGACCGCGACGACCGCGCCGCCGGCCGCCGCGACACCGGTCAGGGGCCCGTCCAGGCCGGGCGGCAGCGGCACCGCCCGCCACGCCGCACCGTCCGCGGACGTCCACACCGCCGGCGCCTTCGCCCGCCCGCCGACCGCCGCGTACCCGTTCGCGGTCGCCGTCACGTCGGCCGGGTCACCGTCGATACGGGCGCCCCGCCACTCCCCGAGGTCGGACGAACGCCACGCGGCGCCCGTCCCGACCGCGACGTACCCGGCCGGTCCCGCGGCGACCGCCGCCGGGCGCCCGGGAGGCGCCGCGGCCCGCCGCCACGTCACGCCGTCGGACGACCGCAGCGCCAGCGGCTCCTCGCCCGCGCGGCCCACGGCCAGCCAGCCGTGCCCGCCGTGCGCGACGTCCGACAGCCCGCCCCGGACCGCCGGGACCTTTGCGCGGGCCCACGCGGCGCCGTCCGGCGAACTCCAGACGGCCGCGTCGCCGTTGCCCGCCCCGACCGCCACGACCCGGCCGTCCACCGCCCCCAGCGCGCCGATCGCCCGCCGCTCCCGCACCGCGCCCGGCACCTTCGCGAGATCGACGCCGAACAGGTACGCGTCGTCGCCGGTCCTCCCGGCGAGCGCGAGCCGCCCGCCGTCCGCGACCGTCAGCCCCGCGACCTGCGCGCCCCCGACCGTCCCGGCGGCCTTCCACCCGCGCCCGTCCGCGCTCCGCACGATCGTCCGCCGCTTCCCCCGCACCACCGCGACGAGCCCCGCGGGCGAGCCGCCGAACGACTCGACGCCCCGGTGCCCCGCGACGCCGATCTTCCCGATGGCGCTCCAGCGCGCCCCGTCCGTCGAACCGAACACGATCGCGAGCCGCTTCTTCCCGTCCTTCGCGTCCCGCACGGTGAAGAAGCCGCCCGGCCCCGCGACCAGCCCCTTCGTAGCCCCATAGGACCCGTGCGACTGCCGCACATGGACGGCCTTCCACGTGCGCCCGCCGTCCGCCGAGCGCCACAGGCCCTGCGCGGCGACCGTCCGCTCGACCTTCCGGCGGCCCTTCCGCTCCGTGACCTTCTTCGGGTACGTGCCCTGCGTCACCAGCACGTTCCCGGACGCCGCCGCCCCGTACAGCCCGCTGACGCCGCGGATGCCGTCCAGCCGCTGCCACACGCGCCCGTCCGCCGAACTCCACACCACGGCCCGGCCGCCGGCCGCGCCCACGGCCACGAACCCCGCCGCCGTCCGCACCAGGTCGTTCACCTCGTCGGACGGGCGGAACGCGGTGCCGAGCGCGCGCCGCGTCCACGCCCGTCCGTCCGGGCTCGTCCACGCGACGCGGGTGCCGTCGGCCGCCAGGCCCAGCGCCGCCCAGCGCCCGGCACCGCCCGCCACCAGCCGCGGGCGGTCCCCGCGCGCCGGCACCGTCCCGGCCTCCGTCCGCGCCGTGCCCGCCGACCACCCGCGTCCGCCGTCCGACGACACCAGGAACTCCGCCCGGCCGCCGTCCTCGTTCCCCACCGCGACGACCGTCCCGCCCGCGGTCTCGACCGCCGCGAGCTCCTGCGCGAACCCGTCGTCCGTCGCGGCGGGATCGAGCGCGAACCGCCCCGCCGCCTCGACGGGCCCCGGGACCGACGGCCGCGCGGGCCCGTCCTGCCCGCGTCCCGCGACGACCACCGCACCGCCCGCGACCAGCGCGATCCCCGCCGCGGCGGCCACCCCGGCGAGCGCCCGCCGCACCGTCCGCGGCGGCGCCGGTGGGGGCGCGGACCGCGCGGGCGCGCTCGTCCCCGCCGCCTCGCCGGTCGTCGCGGGCTCCGGTTCCGCGGGCACGGCCTCGACGGCCGGTTCCGCGGGCACGGCCTCGACGGCCGGTGGTGCGTCGCCCTTCGTCCGCTTGGCCGCCATCGCGACGACCCCCGGACCGGCGGGTGTCGCCGGCTTCCTGGACGCCTTCCGCGCCCCGGCGGCCGCCGACCGACCGGACTCGCCCGTGCTCTTCTCCGGCTCCCCGGCGGGCCCGTCCGCCTTCCCGGCCGTCCTCCCCGAAGTCGCGCCGGTGCCTGATGCGGGAGCAGAAGCCCCCTTCGCCTCGATCTCCGCAGAAGGCGCAACACCGGACGACTCCGAAGGCTCGGCAACACCCCCCGATCCCGCCGCCGGGTTCGCACCGGCCCCCGAAGCAGAAGTCTCCTTCGCCTCGGCATTCGAGGAAGGAACGGCGCCCGGCGCCGCCGTGCGATCCGCCCGGAAAGCACCCTCCGGACCCGCCGCCCCCAGGTCCGCACCGGTACCCGATCCAGCCTCGGCCTCCGGAGAGGGCGCGGCGCCCGACGTGGCCGTGGGGTCCGGTCCGGAAGCGTGCTCTGGCCCCGCCTTCCCCGCGTCCACGTCCGGGTCCGGCCCGTCCGCAGGGTCGGGCGCGGGAGCGGTCTCCGATGGGCGGGGGCCGCTCTTCGTGCCTCGCTCGGACCGCTCGTCGGATGCGGGGGCGTGGCGCCACGGGATCCCGGCGGCGCGCCAGGCCGCGAGGGCGCGCTGCCACGGGGACAGGGACGCCGGAAGGTCGGCGGTCACACCGAACGTCAGGCGGCGCCGGACCTCGCGGGAGTCGGCCGGGTCGTCGGAGCGTGCCTCGTCCCGCTGCGGGCTCCTCGCCGTCACACGCGCTCCTTTTCGGGCCATTGGTGATGGCACACCATCAAACCGCGTCACATGGCGGTCTGTTCGGACATTGAGGTGAACGACGGCCGATCGGGCCGCGTGAGGGTTCTATCACCTTTCGCGGGCGACAGCCGAAATGTGCTGATGGGTCGGCCCGAATGGCCCTGCCGAGCGCGCCGAGCCGAGCGTCCGAACGCGACCTGCCTCGCGGCAGCCCTGTGCACACGGGGTTCGGAACCGTTGGCAGGAGGCTTTTCATGAGTGTCGGCGCACACCCCGAGTGCCCATGCCGGCGCACCGACACAGCCCGCTCAGATTCGAACACGCACCGCGCATTCGTGCAGGCCCTTATAACCCGCGCCGGACGACCTGGCGAAGGCCACCCGCCGGACACAAAGCCCGCGGTACCACCGGAACCATCCGATCGGCCGAGTGCTCGCGCGTTCCCTTCCCCACAGCACCACCCCACCAGGCCGGACCGACTTCGCAACGGCCACCCGGCGGCCCGGACGGGAGCCGCCGGGACCGCCCGGAGGACGGAGTGACCGCGCGTTCCCTTCGCCACAGCGCCGCCCACCAGGCCGGACGACGTCGCAACGGCCACCCGGCGGCCGCGCGAGCGGCGACACCGCCGGGGGCGGTCAGACGGCGGAGTATTCGCGCGTCCCCTTCGCCTCGATGTGCCCCTTGTAGGCGAGTCCCTGGACGCGGACGACCGGCGCGCCGGCCGGAGCGTCGTGCGCGTCCAGGCTGACGCCCGTCCCGGCGGTCTCCACGCGGACGCCCGCGGGCACGACGATCTCGACCGTGGACTTGTACGCCACGACGCGGAGGGTCGTGACCGTCTCGGTGAGCTCGGCGATCCGGAGGTCGAGCAGCATCCGGCCCTTGTAGACGACGGACGTGAACGTGTCGGGGACGCGCCAGCGGCCGCCGCGGGCGATCGTGTCCTTGTAGGCGACCTGGAGGCGGCCCGACGGGGATCCGGGGGCGGGCCGGGGGCCGGGGAGGTCGGCCGACACGCGGCCGAGATCGTCGTGGGTGCGCGCGGCGAGGGTCAGGTCGATGCGCTCGTCCAGTTCCGGTTCGCTGAGCCGGCCTTCGGCGTAGGCGGTGTGGAGCCGGACGAGCACCTCGTCGCGGTCGCGGTCGGAGGCGCGGAGGGGCTGGTGCTCGACGCTCATCGCATCTCTCCTTCGAGAGGCAAGACGAGATGTATCTTAACCCGGACGGCCCCCGCCATCGAGACATATCGCCAAATCCGGCCACCCCGCCGCGTGATCACGCCGATCGGACGTCCGCCGCGCTAGTTTTCGGACATGCACGGAGGGGGGACGCTCGGCCGCGCGCACGGCCCGTACACGCTGTACGACCTGGACTCGCTGCCCGAGGACGGACGGCGCCACGAGCTGGCCGACGGCTGGTTGAGCGAGCTGCCCGGGGACGTGTGGCACGACCACGCCGCCGGACGGCTGAAGGAGATCCTCAAGGACGCCGCACGGCAGGCGGACGCCGACGTCCATGTGGCGGGGGCGCCGCAGGACGTGACGACCCGCGCGGGCATCCGCCGGCCGGACGTGTTCGCCGTCGCGCGGGACGTCGCGCGGCTCGCCCTCGAGCGCCGGACCCGCACGTACTACGGGCCGGACCTGATCTTCGTCGCCGAGGTCGTGACGCCGCGCACCGGCAACGAGCGGACGGACCGGGTCCTGAAGGTCGAGGAGTACGCGGCGACGGGGATCCCGCACTACTGGCTCGTCGATCTGGAGCCGCGGCCCACGCTGACGCTGATGGAGCTCGCGGACGGCCGGTACGAGATCGTCCGGCGGGTCCGGTCCGGGGAGACGGTCGAGGTCGAGCGGCCGTTCCCGATCGCGTTCGATCCGGGGCGGCTCTCGGAAATGGAATGATCGTCGAGGCGTAGGCGGAAACGAGGGGACGATGAGCGAGACGATGCGGGCCGTCCGGCAGGACGTGACGGGCGGGCCCGAGGTGCTGCGGATGGTGGAGGTCGACCGGCCGGTGCCGGGCCCCACGGAAGTGCTGGTCAGGGTGCACGCGGCCGGGCTCAACCCGACCGACTGGAAGCACCGGGCCGGGAAGGGGTTCCTCGGCGATCCGCCGTTCACGCTGGGCTGGGACGTCTCGGGCGTCGTCGAGGCGGTCGGTGTGGGGGTGACGATCCACAAGCCGGGCGACGAGGTGTTCGGCATGCTGCGGTACCCGTTCGGGGTCGGCTCGCACGCCGACTACGTGACGGCGCCGTCGCGCACGTTCGTCCGCAAACCGGAGCACATCGACCACGTGCAGGCGGGCGCGCTGCCGCTGGCGGCGCTGACGGCGTGGCAGTCGCTGGTGGACACGGCCGGGGTCCGGGAGGGACGGCGCGTGCTGGTGCACGCGGCGGCCGGCGGGGTCGGGCATCTGGCCGTGCAGATCGCCAAGGCGCGGGGCGCGGAGGTCCTCGGGACGGCGAGCGCGGGCAAGCACGGTTTCCTGCGGCGGATCGGTGTGGACGAGCCGATCGACTACACGTCGGCCGATTTCACCGACGTCGCGAAGGGCGTCGACGTGGTCCTCGATCCGATCGGCGGCGAGTACGGTCCCCGGTCGCTGCGCACGCTGCGTCCGGGCGGTGTCCTGGTTTCGCTGCTGCGCGACGCCGAGGCGGGGTTCGCGGACGCGGCGGAGGAGGCCGGGGTGCGCTGGGAGCGACTCCTGGTCGAGCCCGACCACCACGCCATGCGGCAGATCGCCGCGCTGGCGGAGGCCGGGAGGCTGCAGGCGGAGATCGATTCGGTGTTCCCGCTGGAGGAGGCGGCGCGCGCGCACGAGCGGGGCGAGACGGGGCACGTGACCGGCAAGATCGTCCTGACGATGTCTTCTTGAGGAGGTCGGCCGACGTCATGCTTCTCCTGACCACACTGGACGGCTGGCGCGCCCAGCCCGGGCCACGGTTCGTCCTGTCCGAGGCGGGGGGTGTGTGGGCGCCGGACGGCGAACCGGACGTGCTCGCCGTCGCCGACGACGCGTTCCCGGACGGCCAGGTCCTCGCGGTCACGCTCGACCCGGCGCCCGGTGTCCGCCCGCCGCAGGCCGTGATCGACCGGACGACCGCGGCGCGCGTCCGGTACCTGCGGCGCGGCCCCGACGGGCGGCATTCGGCGCTGCTGGACCGCCCGGCGACCGCCGGGGCGCTCGACCTGCTCCCCCACCCGGAGGGCGGCTGGTACCGGGAGACGTGGCGGTCGGACGTCCGGTTCGTCCCGGACGGCTATCCCGGCGAGCGGGCGAGCGCGACCGGCATCTACTTCCTGCTGCCGCCGGGCGAGGAGTCGATGTGGCACGTGGTGCGGTCCGCCGAGGTGTGGCTGTGGCACCGCGGCGGACCGCTGCACCTGCTGCTCGGCGGGGACGGCGCGCGCCCCGGCGACGCCGAGACGATCGTCGTCGGCGCGGACGTCGCCGCCGGGCAGGCGCCGCAGGCCGTGGTCCCGCCCGGGACGTGGCAGGCGGCGCGGCCCGCCGGGCCGGAGGAGGTCCTCGTCAGCTGCGTGGTCTCCCCCGGCTTCGACTTCGCCGACTTCCGCGCCTAGTCCTTCGCGAACGCGCTGTCGAACGACGCCGTCGGAAGCTCCATCGCGTTGAGGGCCCGGACGAACTGGAGCGCCTCGGGCGCGCCCTGCAGCCGGTCCATCCCCGCGTCCTCCCACTCGATCGAGATCGGGCCGCCGTAGCCGATCGAGTTCAGGGCGCGGAACACGTCCTCCCACGGGACGTCGCCGCGCCCGGTGGAGATGAAGTCCCAGCCGCGCCGCAGGTCCCCCCACGGCAGGTGCGAGGAGAGCCGGCCGCGGCGCCCGTCGCCGGTGCGGACCTTCGTGTCCTTGCAGTCGACGTGGTAGATCCGGTCGCGGAAGTCGAACAGGAAGCCGACGGCGTCGAGTTCCTGCCAGACGAAGTGGGACGGGTCGAAGTTGAGGCCGAACGCGGGACGGTGGCCGATCGCCTCGAGCGTCCGGACGGTCGACCAGTAGTCGTAGGCGATCTCGCTCGGGTGCACCTCGTGCGCGAACCGGACGCCGACCTCGTCGAACACGTCCAGGATCGGGTTCCAGCGGTCGGCGAAGTCGGCGTAGCCGCGCTCGACCATCGCGTCGGGGGTGGGCGGGAACATCGCGACGGTGTGCCAGATGGACGAGCCGGTGAACCCGATGACCGTGTCGACGCCCAGTTTCGCGGCGGCCCGCGCGGTGTCCTTGATCTCCTCGGCGGCCCGCGTCCGGACGCCCTCGGCCGCGCCGTCGCCCCAGATGCGCTCCGGGAGGATCGCCTGGTGCCGTTCGTCCGGGATGTCGCAGACGGCCTGCCCGACGAGATGGTTCGAGATCGCCCAGACCTTCAGGTCGTGCTTCGCGAGCGTCTCGAGCTTGCGGGGGACGTAGGAGTCGTCGGCGAGGGCCTTGTCGACCTCGAAGTGGTCGCCCCAGCAGGCGATCTCCAGGCCCTCGTAGCCCCAGCCGGACGCGAGCCGGCAGACCTCCTCGAACGGCAGGTCCGCCCACTGGCCGGTGAAGAGGGTGATGGGTCGTGCCATGTCACGCGTTCCCTTCGACGGTGGATCCGGGGGTGGGTTCGACGGGGGTCCAGCCGCCGCCCCCGGCGGCACTGCGCTCGACGGCCGCCAGCACGCGCTGCACCCGCAGGCCGTCGGCGAACGACGGACGGGGGTCGGTGCCGCCCGCGATGGCGGTGAGCAGGTCGGCCATCTGGTGGGTGAAGGTGTGCTCGTAGCCGAGCAGGTGACCGGGCGGCCACCACCGTCCGGCGTACGGGTGGACGTCCTCGGTGACGACGATCCGGCGGAACCCGGCGGTCGCCGCGTCCTCCGTCGCGTCGTACAGCCACAGTTCGTTCAGCGACTCCAGGTCGAACGACAGCGCGCCCGCCGAGCCGCTCACCTCGAACCGCAGCGAGTTCTTGCGCCCGGACGCGACCCGCGTCGCCTCGAACGTCGCGAGCGCGCCGCCGCCGGTGCGGGCGAGGAACAGCGCGGCGTCGTCCACGGTCACCGGCGCGGTGCCGCCGCCGGGCAGCGGGCGCTCGTGGGTGAAGGTCTCGGTCAGCGCGGTGACCCCGGCCAGCGCGTGCCCGGTGACGAACTGGACGGTGTCGATGATGTGCGCGCCGATGTCGCCGAGCGCGCCCGACCCCGCCCTGTCACGGTCCAGCCGCCAGGTGTGCGGGGACTCCGGGTCGCTCAGCCAGTCCTGCAGGTACTGCGCCCGGATCTGCCGGACGGTCCCGATGCGGCCCTCGGCGACCAGCCGGCGCGCGAGGGTGACCGCCGGGACGCGCCGGTAGTTGAACCCCACCATCGAGCGGACGCCGCGCTCCCGCGCCCGCTCGGCCGCGGCGACCATCGCCTCGGCCTCGGCGACGGTGTTGGCGAGCGGCTTCTCGCACAGCACGTGCTTGCCCGCGTCGAGCGCGGCGACCGCGATCTCGGCGTGGCTGTCGCCCGGCGTGCAGACGTCGACGAGCTGGACGTCGTCGCGGCGCAGCAGCTCCTTCCAGTCGGTCTCCGCGGACGCCCAGCCGAGCGCGCGGGCCGCGGCGGCGGTGCGTCCGGCGTCGCGCCCGGCGAGGGCGGTCATCACGGGGGTCAGCGGCGGGTCGAAGAACGGCCCGACGCTGCGCCACGCCTGGGAGTGGGCGCGCCCCATGAACGCATGCCCGACCATCCCGATTCCGACGGTCGTCAATTCAGGCTCACCTCTCTGTGTCTCCCGGGACGCGCCCGCCGGGTCTCGGCGGGCGCGTCCCGGGACGGGCTCGGGCCGCGCCTCAGGACTCGAAGCCGAGCGGCATGTACGTGTCGACGTTCGCCTTGGTGATCGTCTCGGACGCGAGCGTGACCGACTGCGGGACCTGCAGCTCCACGAGGTCGGCCATCCCCTTGCCCTGTGCGATCAACCGCGCGAGCTTGACCGCCGAACCGGCCATCGTCGGCGGGTAGGTGACGGTCGCCTCCAGCACCCCGCCCTTCTGGATCTCCCGCATGGCGTTGGCCGAACCGGCGCCGCCGACCATGAAGAACTCGTCCCGTCCGGACTGCGTGATCGCGGCGAGGACGCCGACGCCCTGGTCGTCGTCGTGGTTCCACAGCGCGTCGATCTTCTTGTGCGCCGACAGCAGGTTGCTGGTGACCTCGTTGCCGGACTCCACGGTGAACTCCGCGGCCTGCTGGTCGGTGACCTCGAACCCGTAGGTCTTCAGCGTGTCGGCGAACCCCTTGCTGCGCTCCTGGGTGAGCGGCAGCGTCGCGATGCCCTGCACTTCGACGATCACCGGGTTCGACGTGCCCGCGTCCTTCAGCTTCTTGCCGATGTAGTGGCCCGCGGAGACGCCCATGCCGTAGTTGTCGCCGCCGAGCCACGTCCGGTAGGAGAGCTTGTCGGGGAAGACGCGGTCCAGGTTGATCACCGGGATGCCGGCGTCCATCGCCTTGCGCGCGACCTGGTTCAGCTGCTCGCCGTCGTTCGGCAGGATGACCAGCGCGTTCACCTTCGCCTGGATCAGCGACTCGACGGCGGAGATCTGCTGGTTGATGTCGTTGGTCGGCTCGACCGGCTTCCAGTTCACGTCGGTGTACTTCTTCGCCTGCGCCTCGGCGTCCTTGGCGATCGCCGCCATCCAGCCGTGGTCGGCGGCCGGGGCGGAGAAGCCGATCGTGACCTTCTTGCCGGGCTTGTCGTTGTCGCCGGCCAGCGTGCCGCCCCGCGCGGCGGTGCCGCCGTCGTCCGGTTCGGCGTTGCTGGTGCAGGCCGCGGCGAGCGAGCCGGCGGCGACGACGGCGCCGCCGAACAGGACGCCTCTGCGGCTGGGACGGGAGGGGCTCTGATCGCGCATGTCGTGCTCCTGATCGGGGGGTGGGGGGTGGCGCGGGATCGTGGCGGGGGGGTCAGGTGGGCGAGCGGAGCGCCCGGCGCTGCAGCAGCACGGCGATCACGATGATCGCGCCCTTCGCGATCAGCTGGTCGCTGGTCTGCAGGCCGTTGAGGATGAACAGGTTCGTGATGAGCGTGAACACCAGCACGCCGAGGATCGACCCGATGACGGTGCCGCGCCCGCCGGTCAGCAGCGTCCCGCCGATGATCACGGCGGCGATGGCGTCCAGCTCGTACAGGTCGCCGTGCGTGCTGGACCCGGTCGTCGTCCGGGCCATGATGATGATCGCCGCGACGCCGCAGCAGAACCCGGACAGCGCGTACAGCAGCAGCGTGTGGCGGCGGACGTCGATGCCGGCCAGCCGCGCCGCCTCCGGGTTGCCGCCGACGGCGAACGTCCGGCGGCCGAACGTGGTCCGGTTGAGCAGCACCCAGCCGGCGGCGCCGACGGCCAGGAAGATGTAGACGACCAGCGGCAGCCCCAGCACCTTCGTGGTGGACAGCTCCACGATCGCGGTGTTCTCCGGCTGCTGCACCAGCTGGGTCTTGCGGTCCGACAGCCGCTGCGCCAGCCCGCGCGCCGCGACGAGCATCGCCAGCGTCGCGATGAACGGCACCAGCCGTCCGTAGGAGATCAGCAGCCCGCTGACGACGCCCGCGCCCGTCCCGACGAGGATCGCGCACAGCGCCATGATCCAGGGGCCGTAGGACTGGGTGGCGACGGTCGTCGCCCACACCGACGCGAGCGCCATCACCGACCCGACCGACAGGTCGATGCCGCCGCCGATGATCACGAACGTCTGGCCGACGGTGATCACGCCGATGGTGGCGGCCAGGACGAGGATGCCGACGGTGTTCCCGGTGGTCAGGAAGTTGTCCGGCTGGGTGATCGCACCGACCGCGCAGAGCAGCAGCAGTGCCACGACGAGCCCGAGGTGCCGGGTGTCGTCGAACGGCGGCCGCCGCCACCACGGGGCCGGCCCCCGCACGGCCTCGGTCTTGACCGGCGCGTCGCCGAGCCGGTCCACGCCCGTGTCGTTCACAGCGCGCTTCCTTCCATGATCATGTTGAGTACGGCGGCCTCGTCGAGGTCGCGGGCGTCGCCGGTGTGCACGACCCGTCCCTCCCGGACGACCAGGACCCGGTCGGCCAGCCCGAGCACCTCGGGCACCTCGCTGGACACCAGCAGCACCGCGATGCCGCGCCCGGCCAGCTCCCGGATCACCGCGTACAGCTCCGAGCGCGCGCCGACGTCGACGCCGCGGGTGGGCTCGTCCAGGATCAGCAGCCGCAGGTCGTCGGAGTCCAGCAGCCAGCGGGCCAGCACGACCTTCTGCTGGTTGCCTCCCGAGAGCGTCACGACGGGACGGTCCGGGTCGGGCGGGCGGATGTCGAGCGACGCGATCTGGCGACGCACGTCGTCCTGCTCGCGCCGCCGGTCGAACCACCCGAACCTCGAGTACCGGCCCAGGCCCGCGACGGTCACGTTCGCGGCGACCGTCTGGTTCGGCAGCAGCGCCTGGCTCTTGCGCTCCTCCGGCGCCATGCCCATGCCGCGCCGCACGGCCGCGCCGGTGTCGCCCGGCCGCACGCGGCGCCCGTCCACCAGCACCCGGCCGCGCGCGGGACGCCGCGCGCCGTAGATCGTCTCGAGGATCTCCGAGCGGCCCGCCCCGACGAGCCCCGCGAGCCCGACGATCTCCCCGGCCCGCACGGTCAGCGACACGTCCGCGAACGCCCCGGGGACCGCCAGGTCCTCGACGCGCAGCACCTCCGGGCCCTCGGACGCCGCCGGACGCTCGGGGAACACGTACTCCACGTCGCGTCCGGTCATCAGCGACACGACCTTGTCGGTCGACGTCGTCTTCGCCGGGAGCCCGTTCGCGACCGACCGTCCGTCCTTCAGCACGGTCACCCGGTCGCCGATCTCGCGGATCTCCTCCAGCCGGTGCGAGATGTACACCACCGCGACGCCCGCGGCCGTCAGCTCGCGGATGATCCGGAACAGGTTGCCGACCTCGTCGTGGGCGAGCGCCGCCGACGGCTCGTCCATCACAATCAGCTTCGCCTCGTGCGACAGGGCCCGCGCCATGCTGACGACCTGCTTGCCCGCCGCCGGGAGCCGGCCGGCCTCCCGCCGCGGCGGGATCTCGCCGTGCCCGAGCCGGCCGAGCAGCTCGCGCGCCGCCCCCTCGGCGTCGCCGCGCCGGGTGAACCCGAACGACGCCTTCTCGTGGCCGAGGAAGATGTTGTCGGCCACCGACAGGCCGTCCACCAGGTCCAGTTCCTGGTAGATGGTGGCGATTCCGGCCCGCATGGCGGCGGTCGGCCCGGCCAGCCGCACCGTCTCGCCGGCGAGGACGATCTCGCCCTCGTCCGGCTGGTGCGCGCCCGCGAGCACCTTGATCAACGTGGATTTGCCGGCGCCGTTCTGCCCGAGCAGGCAGTGCACCTCGCCGGGGAGGACGTCGAGGTCGACGCCGTCCAGGGCGCGGACGCCGGGGAACTGCTTGACGATGCCGCGCATCCGCAGCAGAGGTTCGCCCATCGGGACTCCTAGGCGGTGGAGAAGACGTGGTCGCTGATGAGCCGCGCGCCGCCGACCACGCCGGCGGCACCGGCGAGCTCGGACAGCACGATGGGCAGGTTGCCGGTGGCGAGCGGTGCCGACCGGCGGTAGACGACGCCGCGGATCTCGGCCAGCAGCGTGTGGCCGAGCCCCGCGACGCCGCCCGCGATGATCACGAGTCCGGGGTTGAAGAAGCTCACGAGGCCGGCGAGGACCTGGCCGACGTGCCGCCCGCCCTCCCGGATGATCCGCACCGCCGCGGGATCCCCCGCCGCCGCGGCGGCCGACACGTGCTCGCCGGTCAGCTCGCCGTGCGCCTCCAGCAGTTCCGCCAGATGCACGGACTCGCCGGACGTCGCCGCCGCCGTGGCGTCCCGGGCCAGCGCCGCGCCGCCGAAGTAGGCCTCCAGGCACCCGGTGTTGCCGCACGCGCACACGGGCCCGTCGTCGTCGACCCGGATATGGCCGATGTCTCCGGCACTGCCCGACACGCCCCGGTAGATCGCCTTGTCCACGACGATGCCGCAGCCGATGCCCGTCCCGATCTTGACGAGCAGGAAGTCGTCCACCGACCGCGCCACCCCGGACGTCAGCTCGCCGAGCGCCATGAGGTTCACGTCGTTGTCCACGAGCACCGGGCAGCCCAGCTCCTGGCCGATGGCGTCCCGCACCGGGAACCGGTCCCAGCCCGGCATGATCGGCGGCACGACCGGCATGCCGTCGCGGAAGCTGACCGGTCCCGGGACGCCTATGCCCGTCCCGTGCACCTGGTCGATCAGGCCCTCGTCCCGGAGCTTGCCCAGCAGGTCGAGCGCCCGCTCCAGGACGACCGTCGCGCCCTGCCGCACGTCGCACGGCTCGTTGACGTGCCCGAGCAGCTCCAGCTCTCCGTCGGTCACCGCGACGTCGATCGAGGTCGCGCCGATGTCGAACGCGACGAACCGCAGCCGCGGCGACAGCCGCACGATGCCCGACCGCCGCCCGCCCCGCGACGCCGCCAGCCCCGCCCCCTCGACGAGGCCCAGCTCGACGAGCCGGTCCAGCTCGACCGCGAGCTTCGACCGCGAGAGCTTGACGACGTCCCCCAGCTCCGCGCGGGACCGCGGCCCCTCGTCGCGCAGCAGCCGCAGCAGTCGTGCCTGATGCACGTTCTGCGGACGAGCCGTCATGCGCATTGTCCCTCCGGGTCCACGACGCACCGGACTCCACGGACCCGGCCCCGAGCGGGCCGGCCGCGCCGGTCGTGCCGAGAACGTAACCGGCTTTCGCCGCGTTGAGAAGACCTTTTCGTGAGATCGTCCGGACTTTTTCCACTCAGAGGACAAAGATGCTCGGACGGCGCCGCGCGAGCGATCCGCGGACCGGCGAGAACCCGACCGGCGCACGCCGGCCGGATCAGGTCACGGGGCTGGGCGCCAGACGATCACCGGACCTGCTTTCGCCTGCAACGTCCCGGGGCAGGAGAAGTCGGAACGCGCGCACGACGACGGCGGCCTCGGTGCAGGGCCCGTCAGGGCCCGGAGCCGAGGCCGCCGTCGTCGGTCGTCGCCGCGGGGCGCGCGGGCCCCGCGGCGCCGTCAGTACGTGACCGCGCGCTGCGAGCTCATGGTTCGCATGATGTGCTCGACGAGGGTGATGAGGACGCGCTTGGCGTCCTCGCGGTCCCGGACGTCGCAGGAGATCACCGGCACGTTCGAGCCGAGGTCCAGGGCGTCGCGGATCTGCTCGGGCGAGTGGTGCCCCGTACCGTCGAACCGGTTGACCCCGATGATGAACGGGACGCCGCGCCGTTCGAAGTAGTCCACGGACGCGAAGCAGTCGGCCAGCCGGCGGGTATCGACGAGCACGACCGCGCCGAGGGCGCCCTTGGCGAGTTCGTCCCACATGAACCAGAAGCGGTCCTGGCCGGGGGTTCCGAACACGAAGAGCACCAGGCCGTTCGGCAGCGTGATGCGGCCGAAGTCCATCGCGACGGTCGTCGTCGTCTTGGCGGCGACGGCACTGGTGTCGTCGATGCCGATGCTCTTCTCGGTGAGGGCCTCCTCGGTGCGCAGCGGCCGGATCTCGCTGACCGCGCTCACCAGGGTGGTCTTGCCGACGCCGAAGCCGCCGGCGACCAGGATCTTCACGGTCAGCGCGGAGTCGCCCGCCGAGGCGACCGCGTCAGAGCGCACGGATTCCATCGATCACTTCCTTGAGTACGCGCTCGCTGGGGAACTGCGCCACCGGCGCGGGGCGTCGAACCTCGATCAGCGAGTGGTCGAGCAGGTCGCCGAGCAGGACCCGGACGACTCCGAGGGGAAGTTCCAGATCCGACGCTATCTCGACAACCGACAACGGGGTGCGGCAAAGCTCCAAGATCATGTCATGTTCCGGCTCCGGCGCCCACCCGGACGCGTCGCCGCGGCCGTCCTCCGGGCGGGGCACGGCGACGATGAGGGCGACCATGTCGAACTGGTCGGCGTCGTCGTGGTCCGTCCGTCCGCCGGTGAGCGCGTACGGACGGACGACGGGCCCGGCGGCGTCGTCGTACCAGGCCGCCCCCTCCGAACGCTCCATGTCAGCCGCCGCCCGGTTCGGCCGCGGCGACGCGGGGGTCGGCGGACAGGTGCTGGCCCACGCGGGTCACCAGCATCGCCATCTCGTAGGCGATGATCCCGAGGTCGGCGTCGGCGTCGGCGAGCACCGCCAGGCAGGCTCCGCGCCCGGCGGCGGTGACGAACAGGAAGGACGACTCCATCTCCACGATCGTCTGCCGGACCGGGCCGCCGCCGAACGACTCGCCGGCGCCGCGGGCGAGGCTCTGGAAGCTCGCCGCCACGGCCGACAGGTGGTCGGACTCCTCGCGGGCGAGCCCGCGCGACGCGGCCATCCGCAGTCCGTCGCTCGACAGCACCACCGCGTTCTGGACGGGTGCGACGCGGTCGACGAGGCTGTCGAGCAGCCAGTTCAGGTCACCGCCGGCGCCGCCAGCGGGCTCCGCGCCGGAGTGCTGGGCATCTGTCATGGGGTGTCGTCCTCCTGGTCGCCTCGGTTCTGCGGGGTCTGTTCGTCGGCCGCCGATTCGTCCCGTCCGCGCTGCCAGCCCTGCTGCATGGCCGACATCATCGACCGCAGCGTCTCGGGCGAGCGCCCCTCGGGCGGGTCCTGGGCCGCGTCCTGCGGGACGGGCGCCGCCAGCGGCGCCGCGGGTTCCGGCTCGTCCGGACGGACGGGCGGTGCGCCGGGCGGTGCGTCCGGCGGTCCGGCGTGCCGGCCCACGGACGGCACGGACCACGCGGGCGCCTGGGACGGCGGCGGGGCCGGCTCGGGAGGCGTCCGGCCCTCGGCGGCCAGGTGGGCGTCGACCCGCTCCTTGAGCTGCGGCGCCAGGTGCGTCTGCCGCCTGCGCTTGGGCAGCTCGCCCTCCTTCAGCGGCGGCTCGGGTTCCGGCTCGGGCACCGGGCGCGGCGGCTCGGGCAGCGGCTCGGGCCTTGCCTCGGGCGCGGGTTCCGGCGCGGGTTCGGGCACGGCCTCCGGCCGGACGGGCTCCGCCTCGGCGACGAGCCGGACGACGCCGCCCGTCTCCTCCCCCGCGTGCGCCCCCGCCGCCGGCGCCGCGGCCGGCTGCAGCGCGGGCATCGGCCCGCTGATCCGGCGCTGGGACGGCTCCTGCTCGGCGGGTTCCACCAGCAGCGCGCCGGGGATCAGCGCGATCGCGGTCGTCCCCCCGTACGGGGACGGGCGCAGCGTGACGCGGACGTCGTGCCGTGCGGCGAGCCGCGCCACGACGAACAGGCCGAGCTGGGCGCTGTCGGTGGGGTCGAACTCGGGCGGGTCGGCCAGCCGGGCGTTCGCGGCGCGCAGCGCCTCCTCGGTCATGCCGAGCCCGCGGTCCTCGACCTCGATCGCGAACCCGTTGGGGACCGGGTGGCCGCTGACCCGCACCGGCGACTGGGGCGGCGAGAACGTGGTGGCGTTCTCCACCACCTCGGCCAGGAGGTGGACGACGTCGGCGACGGCCGAGCCGAGCAGCGACACCCGCGGCAGCGGCTGCACGCGGACCCGCGGGTAGTCCTCGACCTCGGCGACCGCGCCGCGCACGACGTCCACCAGCGGGACGGGACGGCGCCAGCCGCGGCCCGCGGTCTTGCCGGCGAGGATCACCAGGCCCTCGGCGTGCCGCCGCATGCGGGTGGCGAGGTGGTCGAGCCGGAACAGGTCCGACAGCTCGGCCGGGTCCTCGGTGCGGCGCTCCATGGTGTCGAGCAGGCTGAGCTGCCGGTGCAGCAGCGCCTGGTTGCGGCGCGCGAGGTTCACGAAGACCTCGCTGATGCCGCGGCGGGCCGCGATCTCGCCCTCGGCGGCGATGATCACGGCCTCGTGGGCGCGGTCGAAGGACTCGGCGATCTGCCGGACCTCGTTGATGCGGAAGTCCTCGTCGCGGAGCGTGCGGGCCTCGGCCGGGCGTCCGGCGCGGATCCGTTCGGCGAGTCCCGGCAGCCGCCGCTGCGTGAACTCGACGACGGCGTCGGCGAGCGTCCGGCACTCGCGCACCAGCCGCCGCGAGACGCGGGCGGCGACGAACACCGACAGGGCCACCGCGAGCAGCCCGAGCCCGGCGGCGACGCCGAGCCGGACGAACACGTCCATGGCGATGCCGCGGGCCCGTCCGGTGAGGCTCTCCAGGGCGCTGTTCTCGAGCTCGAACAGTCCGGCGTTGGCGGCGTCGGCGGCGGCGCGCCACTCGGCGGGATCGACGAGCGGCGCGGCGGCCCGCCCGGCGGTCCCGGCCGCGTTCCCGGACGGGCGGGACGGCGCGGGCGCGCCGTGGACGACGCGGTCCTCCAGCGCGCGCAGGCGGCGGAACGCGTCCGACGCGGCGAACTTCTCGTACTCCTCGCGTCCCGCGGCCGGGAGGTTCTTGACGTTGTCGGCGTACAGGTACCGCTGCGCCCCGACGAGCTGCGCGAACTCGCCGCGCTCGGCGGCGCTGAGCCGTCCGTCGGCGAGCCCGGCGGCCAGCAGCGCGTCCTCGCGGGCGAGGAACTCGCGGGCGCGGCCCATCAGCACGAGCGTCTGCGCGTCGGCGGTGATCTCGCCGTTGCCGGGCGTCGTGGCGGTGTAGACGGCGAACCCCGCGTCGATCAGGGAGGTGTAGTGCCGCAGGACGGCGGCGCGGTCGTCGGTCGCCCGGTCGACGCCCGCGCGGATCGCGTCCAGCGACCGCAGCCCGCTCACCAGCGTGTCCCACCGGGAGACGACCTGGGGCAGGAGGTCCTCGCGCAGCCCGTCGTCCCGGGCGCCCGAGCGCACGTACGCGGCGGCCCGGTCGGTGGCGAGCCGCTGGTCGTGCAGCTCCGGCCCGCCCGCGCCGATCGCGGTCATCGACAGCCGCCGCTCCTTCTGCAGCGCGTCGATGAGCTGCTGCGTCGGCTGCACGGCCTTCTCCTGGAACGCCCGCGCCTGCAGGAGCTGGTTGGCGTCGCCGTAGGTGATGGCGGTCAGGAACGCCCAGAGCGAGGCGACGGCCAGCATCGGCGCGAGGACCAGCAGCGTGATCCGCGACCGGATGGAGGAGAAACGCGAGCCCGTCACAGTCGGCCGCCCCTGCTGACGGGGACGGGTCTCGGCACTCGGGGGTGGAACATGCGGGGGGAAACCTCCCGATGCGTCGTGTACGGGGGTCTGCGGAGCCTACTACGTCACGGGTTCGGGGTGATCGGCGACCGAGCGTCATCGCGGCCGTGCGGCCGCGCCGGCGGCGAGCCCGCTGAGGGTCTCGTGATGGTAACGGGACCGGCGATTTCGGCCATCTCCCGGTACTACGCCTCTGTCTCCCCCGCCTCACGACCGGGTCACAGATACCGCCTCATCAGGCCGGGACGCCGACAGTTGCGGCGCGGGACGTTACGATGCCCGCCGTGAGTCCCGAAAGCCAGGCATCCGACGCACTTCCGTCGCGACGCCGCCGCGCCCCCCGTGGCGGCCGCCATCGCGGCGACGAGTCCTTCCTGCTGCCCCCCGGATCCCCCGCGCTGGTCCTGGCCGTTCCCGGCGCCCGGCGCCCCGGCACGGAGATCGCGGACGAGCTCGCCCGGCTCGTCGAGATCGAGCACACCGGCCAGCGTGCCCACGTCGGGCACCTGGAGGGGAACGAGGCGTCCCTGCACGGGATCCTCGCCGGGCTGCCGCGGCAGGAGGGCGAGCTCGCCGCAGTGGTGGTACCGCTGTCCACCGGCCCCGACCCGGCACTGGACGGCGCGGTCCGCGCGGCCGTCGCGAACGCGCCGGTCCCGGCCGTCGCCGCCGAACCGCTGGGCCCGCACCCGCTGATCGCCGAGGCGCTGCACGACCGGCTCGCGGACGCCGGTCTCGCGCGCGCCGACCGGATCCGGATGATGACGATGGTGACGGCCGCGTCCGGGTTCGTCGTCGCCACGCCGGGCGGTCCCGACGCGGTGCGGCAGGCGGAGGTGACCGGCGTCCTGCTGGCGTCCCGGCTGGCCGCGCCCGTGTTCACCGCGTCGCTCGCGGACGAGGCGGCGGTGAAGGCCGTCGCCGAGCAGCTGCGCGCCTCGGGCGCCGCGTCGGTCGCGATCGCGCCGCACCTGATCGGCATCGAGCCGGAGACGGGCTGGGTCGCGGCCGCCGGAGCCGCCGTCGGCGCCGCGCAGGCGGCCCCGCTGGGCGCCCACCCGGCGCTGGCCCGGCTCGCCGCGCTCCGCTACGTCGAGGCGCTCGCCACTGCCCTCGCCGACTGACGCACGACGCGGGGGGCCGCGGCGGGACGTCGTCCCGCCGCGGCCCCCCGCGCTCGTCAGCGGTTCTTGAACTCGGGGCGGCGCTTCTGCAGCGTCGCGGTCATTCCCTCGGCGAGGTCCTCGCTGAAGAACGCGAGCGTCTGCACGCCCGTCTCCGCCGCGAGCTGCCGCCGCAGCCCCGGCGCGTCCAGCGCCATGTTGAGCAGCTCCTTCGTGCGCCGCAGCCCGTACGGCGACTTGGTGAGCAGCTCGTCGGCGAGCGCGTGCGCGCCCGCGAGGTCGGCGCCCGCGTCGACGATCTCGGTCAGCAGCCCGAGCTCCAGGGCGCGCGGCGCGTCCAGCCGCTGCGCCCGGTAGGAGATCTCGGCGGCCTTCGCGGGGCCGGCCAGCCGCGGCAGCAGCCAGGACAGCCCGCAGTCCCCGGCCGACAGGCCGAGGTCGGTGAACGGGACGACGAACCGGGTGGTCGGGTCGGCGACGCGCAGGTCGCAGGCCAGCGCCCACGACACGCCCATCCCGGCGACCGGTCCGTGCAGCGCCGCGATCACCGGCTGCGGGATCTCCCGGAGCCGGGCGGTGACCTCGCCGCCGTTCGCGATGCCCCGGTAGAGCCGCTGGACGCGGCCCTCCTCGGGTTCGCCTTCGCCGCCGTCCACGCCGCCGCCCTGGATGTCCATCCCGGAGCAGAACCCGCGGCCCTCGCCGGTGAGCACGACGACGCGGGTGGCCGGGTCGCGCATCAGCCCGTTGAGGACGTCGAGCATCTCCTCGGTCAGCGCGCCGTCGACGGCGTTGAGCCGGTCCGGCCGGGAGAGGGTGATCGTGAGGACCCCGTCCCGCCGGTCGAGCTTCAGCCCGCTCAACGGCTCAGGAGCTCAGCTGCTTGATCAGCGGGCCCATCTGCTCGCCGACGTTCTTGAAGACCGTCAGCGGGTCGGCGGAGTTGATCGCCGCCCAGTTGTCCCGGACGTCCTCCACCGACAGCGTCGTCTTCTGCCCGTAGCCGGGGCCCTCCGCCACGAAGATCTTCGCGATGCGGCCGCCGCCGACCGTGTACACCTCGCCGGAGTCCGCGACCTCGTCGTGCACCAGGTAGGCGACCAGCGGCGTGACCTGGTCGACGCCCAGCTTGTCGGCGAAGTCGGCGGGCAGGAGGTCCTCGGTCATCCGGGTCCAGGCGACCGGGGCGATCGCGTTGGCCTTGATGTTGTACTTGGCGCCCTCCTGCGCGAGGGTCTTGGTGAACCCGACCAGGCCCATCTTGGCCGTCGCGTAGTTGGCCTGGCCGAAGTTGCCGAACAGGCCCGCGGGGGACGAGGTGTTGACGATCCGTCCGTAGCCCTGCTCGCGCAGGTGCGCCCACGCGGCGCTGGAGACGAGGAACGACCCGCGCAGGTGCACGGCGATGACGGCGTCGAACTCCGCCGGGGTCATGTTCTTGAACGACTTGTCGCGCAGGATGCCGGCGTTGTTGACGATGATGTCGACCTTGCCGAACGTGTCCAGCGCGGTCTGGACGATCGCCTGCGCGCCCTCGGGGGTGGCGACGTTGTCGGGGTTGGCGACGGCCTCGCCGCCGTTCTTCTTGATCTCGTCGACGACCTGCTGCGCCGGGCCGGCGTCGGCACCGACGCCCGAACGGTCGCCGCCCAGGTCGTTCACGACGACCTTCGCGCCGCGGGAGGCCAGCTCCAGCGCGTGCTGCCGGCCGAGCCCGTGCCCCGCACCGGTGACGACCGCGACCCGGCCGTCGTAGCGCAGTTCCGCCATCTGTGTCTCCTCACATCGAGCACCGACTACGACCCCAGGTAATCACCCAGGGGTTACCAAGTGGTACCACCTAACCGAATCCCGCTCGGGATCGGCCCCCCGGTGGTTCCTTCCCGCCTGGACGGGACCGCAGTCCCGCGTACGATGGGACACCGAGGGAAAGTTGCGTCAATCGTCGTAATCCGCCGGACGCCCGGCGTAGTCTCCTCCCCCATCGGCTCGCCCGTTCGACGCCGCGAGGAGCAGCCCATGAGCCCTACCGACCACGAGGCCCGCCCCCATCGCGTCGTGCAGTGGGCCAGCGGAACGCTCGGCCGCAGCGTCATCCGCGGCGTCCTCGACCGTCCCGACATGGAACTGGCCGGCGTCTGGGTGCACAGCCCGGACAAGGACGGCGCCGACGCCGGCACCCTCGCCGGACGCCCGCCCACCGGCGTCCGCGCCACCCGCGACCCGGCCGAGATCCTCGCCCTGGACGCCGACTGCGTCGTGTACGCGCCCGGACGCCCGCCGCTCGAGGACACCGACACCGTCTGCGCCCTCCTCGCCTCGGGCAAGAACGTCGTCTGCACCAACGGGCTCGTCTACCCGCAGGCCCACGGCCCCCACCTCGTCGCCGACCTCGAGCAGGCGTGCAAGAAGGGCGGCACGTCCCTGTACGGCACCGGCTTCAACGGCGGCTTCATGGCGGACGTCCTCCCCCTCGTGCTCGCGCGGCTGGTCCGCCGCATCACCCACGTGTACTCCCGCGAGTGCTCGGACCTCTCCCGGCACCCGTCCTGGGGGCTCGTCCACGACCGGCTGGGCTTCGGCCGCGACGAGGAGGCCTTCCTGCGCTCCCTGCGCCCGGCCCGCACCGCGATGCGCGCCCTCTACTCCGAATGCCTCCACCTGGTCGCGACCGGGCTCGGCGCCGACCTCGACGAGATCGACGTGGACGTCGACTACCGGCTCGCCGGAACCGACCTGGACATCGCCGCCGGCCGCATCCCGCGCGGCACCGTCGCGGCCGCCCGCTGGACCTTCAGCGGCCTCACCGGCGCGCGTCCGGCGATCACCGCCGAGGTCATCTACAAGGCCGACGCCGCGCGCGTCCCCGAATGGGGCGACCCCGGCCACTCCGTCCGCGTGGACGGCCGCCCCTCCCTCGCCCTCACCACCGACGACGCCTGGGTGTCCGACGAGGTGTCGGCCGCCGCCGCGCACGCGCTCAACGCGATCCCCACCGTGTGCGCCGCCGCCCCCGGCGTCCGCACGTACCTGGACCTGCCGGCGTTCTCCGGCCGGATGCAGGCTTAGCCCCGGCTCGCGCGCGCCCGGTTCGGGGGCGGCCCGGCTATCGTGGCGGGCGAGGTCTCGTCTCCGACGACGCAGGAGGGATCGGCATGTCCGTGCAGGAGGTCGAGGGGGGCCGGTTCGTCCGGCAGCCGAACCGCTTCACCGACCGGATCACCGCCGACGGTTCGTCCGGCTTCCCCGCCGAATCCGGCCGCTACCGGCTGTTCGTCTCGTACGCGTGCCCGTGGGCCCACCGCACGCTGATCGTCCGCCGTCTCCTCGGCCTCGAGGACGCCATCGCCGTCAACGTCGTCGACCCCATCCGCGACGAGCGCGGCTGGCGGTTCCCCGAGCGCGACCCGGTCACGAACGCCGAGTTCCTGTCCGAGCTCTACCTGGCGACCGACCCGTCCTTCGTGGGCCGCTACACGGTGCCCTGCATCTGGGACGTCCGGACGGAACGCCTCGTCACCAACGACTTCCCGAACATCACCACGACGTTCGAGACCGAGTTCGCCGCGCTCCACGCCCCCGGCGCCCCCGACCTGTACCCCGAGGCGCTCCGGCCCGAGATCGACGAGCTGAACGACCTCGTCTACCGGACCGTCAACAACGGCGTCTACAAGGCGGGCTTCGCCACCTCGCAGGACGCCTACGGCGAGGCGTTCGACGCGCTGTTCGACACCCTGGACCGCCTCGAAGGACGCCTCGCCGACCGCCGCTACCTCTTCGGCGACGACGTCACCGAGGCCGACGTCCGGCTCTATCCCACCCTCGCGCGCTTCGACGCCGTCTACTACTCGCACTTCAAGTGCAACCTCCGCCGCCTCACCGACTACCCGAACCTCTGGGCCTACGCGCGGGACCTGTACTCGATCCCCGCGTTCGGCGAGACGACGAACTTCGACCACATCAAGCGCCACTATTACGTGACGCACCCCAACATCAACCCGTCCGGCATCGTCCCGAAGGGCCCGGCCATCGACTGGACGTGACCGCGGGACGGAGATCACAACCCGGTCACCATCCGTCCCGACCCCTCGTTATGCTGCGGAACCGGAGATATCCCCAGTAACGAGAGGCCCCGACCATGCGCAGCCAGTTCTTCGGGAACATGGACCAGGGACAGCAGCTCCCCGGCCACTTCACCCTCCAGAACTCCAAGATGCTCCGGATCCACCTCAACGGCGACGTCCTGGCCCGGCAGGGCTCCATGGTCGCCTTCCAGGGGCAGATGGAGTTCGACTACGAGGGCTCCGGCGGCATGGGCAAGTTCCTCAAGAAGGCCATCACCGGCGAGGGCGTGCCCACGATGCGCGTACGCGGCCAGGGCCTGCTGTTCGTGGCCAACGACGCCGACGACATCCACCTCTTCTACCTGGAGAACGAGGGCCTCACCGTCAACGGCGCGAACATCCTCGCCTACGACTCGCACCTGCAGTCCGACATCCAGCGTGTGCAGGGCGCGGGCATCGCCGCCGGCGGCCTGTTCAACACCACCCTCCAGGGCACCGGCTGGGTCGCCCTCACCACCCACGGCACCCCGGTCATGCTCGACTGCGGCCGCGCGCCCACCTTCGTCGACGGCCAGTCCGCCGTCGCGTGGAGCACCAGCCTCCAGGTCGGGGTCAACAAGACCTTCAAGGCCGGCGCCCTCATCGGCCGCGGCAGCGGCGAGGCCATGCAGCTCGCCTACCAGGGCCAGGGCTTCGTCCTCGTCCAGGCCAGCGAAGGCCCCACGGTCCCCCAGCACACGCACTAGTCCTGGGCGCGGGTCCAGCGGCCAGGCAGACGGGAACGAGGGGCACGGGGGACGCGGGGGACGCGGGGAAGACACGGGGCGACGAGGCCAGGGGGCGGGCCACCTCGGGAGAGCCGCCGATCGGGCCGATTACGGCCACACTTCGGCGTTTCAAACTGTGACCTTGACCACTCTATGGCAGGCTTTGTCGGGTGCGGCGAGCGGCCTGCGATTCCGCGGGTCCCCTCCTCGCTCGGCTCGGCCATCGTCTCGGCCGGAGCGATCCCGAGTCGCTGCGATCGCGCGCGAAGCCAGGTGCGAGCGAAGCGGCGCCCCGATCGCGCGGCGGGCCTCCGCGCGGACCGGAGCGATGCGCCGATCGCACGCCGCGTCCGTCGAAGGAAGGCCGCCGGGCGGCCCGACGCCGAGGACGCCGCAATGAACACGCGATAACCTTGACAGGTCTCAACACTTACCTGCGAGCTGCGGAAGAGGGCGATCTCCGCCGTGTCGACAGAGTCGTCGCAACCTAGTGCCGACCCGAAGATGACAGATTTCGGTGCCAACGAGTGGTTGGTCGACGAGCTGTACCAGAAGTACCTCGAAGACCCGAACTCGGTTGACGAAGCCTGGTGGAACTTCTTCACGGACTACCAGCCGGACACCCGGCCGTCCGGAACCTCCACCGGGCCGTCCCAGGGCGCCGAGGCCCCCAAGGGCGCGAACGGCACGGCGGCGCCGCCGACACCGAAGCAGCAGCCGTCCGCGAAGCCGGCCAAGGCCGAGAAGAAGCAGCCGGCGCCGCCGCCGGTGCCGGAGGGCGCCGAGGAGGTCAGGCTCCGCGGCGTCGCGGCCCGGACGGCCACCAACATGGAGGCCAGCCTGGGGGTGCCGACCGCGACGAGCGTGCGGGCGGTCCCGGCCAAGCTGCTGATCGACAACCGCATCGTCATCAACAACCACCTCAAGCGCGGGCGCGGCGGGAAGGTCTCGTTCACCCACCTGATCGGGTACGCGATCGTCAAGGCGCTCGTGGCGATGCCCGAGATGAACGCGGCGTTCACCGAGGTGGACGGCAAGCCGGTGCTGGTCCGGCCCGAGCACGTGAACTTCGGCCTGGCGATCGACCTGCAGAAGCCGGACGGGACGCGGCAGCTGGTCGTGCCCAGCATCAAGGCCGCCGAGACGCTGGACTTCCGCCAGTTCTGGGCCGCCTACGAGGAGATCGTCCGCAAGGCGCGCGGCAACAAGCTGACCCTGGACGACTTCCAGGGGACGACGATCAGCCTGACGAACCCGGGCACCATCGGAACGGTGCATTCGGTGCCGCGGCTGATGCCCGGCCAGGGAACGATCATCGGCGTGGGCGCGATGGAGTACCCGGCGGAGTTCGCGGGCGCGTCCGGCGAGACGCTGTCGCGCATGGGGATCAGCAAGATCATGACGCTGACCTCCACGTACGACCACCGGATCATCCAGGGCGCGCAGTCCGGCGACTTCCTGCGCCGGATCCACGAGCTGCTGCTCGGCGAGGACGGCTTCTGGGACGAGATCTTCGAGGCGCTGCGCATCCCGTACGAGCCGGTGCGCTGGGTCAAGGACATCTCGGCGACGCACGAGGACGACGTCGCCAAGGTCGCGCGCGTCCACGAGCTGATTCACGCCTACCGGGTCCGCGGCCACCTGATGGCCGACACCGACCCGCTGGAGTACAAGCAGCGCCGCCACCCCGACCTCGACATCCTCAAGCACGGGCTCACGCTGTGGGACCTGGAGCGCGAGTTCGCGACCGGCGGGTTCGGCGGCAAGCCGACGATGCAGCTGCGCGACATCCTCGGCGTGCTGCGGATGGCGTACTGCCGGACCGTCGGCATCGAGTACATGCACATCCAGGACCCCGAGGAGCGCGCCTGGATCCAGGAGCGCGTGGAGGTCCCGCACGACAAGCCGTCGCGCGAGGAGCAGCTGCACGTGCTGCGGCGGCTGAACAACGCCGAGGCGTTCGAGACGTTCCTGCAGACGAAGTTCGTCGGGCAGAAGCGGTTCTCGCTCGAGGGCGGCGAGTCGGTCATCCCGCTGCTGGACTCGGTGATCTCGGCCGCGGCGAAGGACAGCCTGGACGAGGTCGTCATCGGCATGGCGCACCGCGGCCGGCTGAACGTGCTGGCGAACATCGTCGGGAAGTCCTACGGGCAGATCTTCGGCGAGTTCGAGGGCAACCTGGACCCGCGCAGCGCGCAGGGCTCCGGGGACGTGAAGTACCACCTGGGGGCGTCCGGGGACTTCGTCGCCGGCGACGGCTCCAGGATCCACACCGAGCTGGTCGCGAACCCGTCCCACCTGGAGACGGTCGACCCGGTGCTGGAGGGCGTCGTCCGCGCCAAGCAGGACCTGCTGGACGTCGGCGAGGCAGGCTTCAGCGTGCTGCCGGTCCTCGTGCACGGGGACGCGGCGTTCGCGGGCCAGGGCGTCGTCGCCGAGACGCTGAACCTGTCGCAGCTGCGCGGCTACCGCACCGGCGGCACCGTCCACGTGATCATCAACAACCAGGTCGGGTTCACCACGGCGCCCGAGTACTCGCGCTCCAGCGTGTACTCGACCGACGTGGCCCGGATGATCCAGGCGCCGATCTTCCACGTGAACGGGGACGACCCGGAGGCGTGCGCGCGGGTGGCGCGGCTGGCGTTCGAGTACCGGCAGACGTTCAAGAAGGACGTCGTCATCGACATGGTCTGCTACCGGCGGCGGGGCCACAACGAGGGCGAGAACCCCTCGTTCACCCAGCCGCTGATGTACGACCTGATCGACGCGAAGCGGTCGGTCCGCAAGCTGTACACCGAGGCGCTGATCGGGCGCGGCGACATCACGGTCGAGGAGGCCGAGCAGGCGCTCCGCGACTACCAGGAGCAGCTGGAGCGGGCGTTCACCGAGACCCGCGAGGCCGTGAAGAAGCCGCTCGAGCCGGGTTCGGTGGTCAAGCCGGACGTCGAGGAGAGCATCCCGATCGACCACGGCGGGACCGCGATCTCCGCGGAGACCGTCAAGCGGATCATCGAGACGCAGGTCACGCTGCCGGACGGCTTCACCGTGCATCCGCGGCTGCAGCCGATCCTGCAGCGGCGCGTCCAGTCGATCGACGACGACGCGTTCGACTGGGCGACCGGCGAGCTGCTCGCGATGGGCTCGCTGCTGATCGACGGGCGTCCGGTGCGGCTGGTCGGGCAGGACACGCGGCGCGGCACGTTCGGCCAGCGGCACGCCGTGCTGGTGGACCGCAAGACGGGCGAGGAGTACACCCCGCTCAAGCAGTTCGACCAGGGCGTGTCGAAGTTCTACGTGCACGACTCGCTGCTCAGCGAGTACGCGGCGATGGGCTTCGAGTACGGGTACTCGATGACCCGCCCGGACGCGCTGGTGGCGTGGGAGGCCCAGTTCGGCGACTTCGCGAACGGCGCCCAGAGCATCGTCGACGAGTACATCTCGTCCGGTGAGCAGAAGTGGGGCCAGCACTCCAGCGTCGTGCTGCTGCTGCCGCACGGCTACGAGGGCCAGGGGCCGGACCACTCGTCCGCGCGCATCGAGCGCTACCTGCAGCTGTGCGCGCAGGACAACATGACCGTCGTCTACCCGACGACCCCCGCGAACTACTTCCACCTGCTGCGCTGGCAGGTGCTGTCGGGGCGGGGCAAGCCGCTCGTCGTGTTCACGCCGAAGTATTTGCTGCGGCTGAAGGCGGCGATGTCGAAGGTCGCGGACATCACCGAGGGCGCGTTCCAGCCGGTCATCCCGGAGAGCGACCCGGCGATCGAGGCGAAGAACGTCCGGCGGGTGCTGCTGACCACCGGCAAGATCTACTACGACACGGTGAAGGCGCGGGACGCCGCCGGCGCCACCGACACCGCGATCGTGCGGGTCGAGCGGCTGTACCCGCCGCCGGTGGACGAGATCAAGGCGGAGCTCGAGAAGTACCCGTCCGGCGCCGAGGTCGTGTGGGTGCAGGACGAGCCGGCGAACATGGGCGCCTGGCCGTTCATGGCGCTGAAGCTGCCGCACCACATCAAGGGGCTGGAGATGTCGCGGGTGTCGCGCCCGGCGTCCTCGTCCCCGGCGGTCGGCTCCGCCAAGATGCACCAGGCGGAGCAGGACGCGCTGATGGCGCGCCTGTTCGGCGAGCAGAAGTAACCGACGCGATACCCGAGGGCTCCGGCGCGCGCGCCGGAGCCCTCGGCGTTCCTGGAGACATGAGGGATCTGACGGGATGTACTTCACCGATCGCGGCATCGAGGAGCTGACGGAGCGGCGCGGCGGGGAGGAGGTCAGCCTCGCCTGGCTGGCCGAGCGCCTCCGCGAGTTCGTCGACCTCAACCCCGAGTTCGAGACCCCGGTCGAGCGCCTCGCGACCTGGCTCGCCCGCCTCGACGACGAGGACGACGACTAACACGATATGTCTTGACTTTCGTTCGACGCGACATATCGTGTCTACTGGAACGGGTCCCCCGGCGGAAGGGCAGGCGACATGTCGCGCTGGACGATCGACGAACCGACCACCCTCGACTTCGACGGGGTGGTGGCGCTGCGGGCGACGCTGATCGCGGGGAGCGTGTCGGTGCTGGCCTCGGACGAGCGGCCGTCGATCACGATCGGTGCGGTCGAGGGGCCGCCGCTGCTGGTGACGCACGAGGCCGGGATGCTGACGGTCAGCCACGAGAAGCTGTGGGAGGGCGTCCTGACCTGGCTGCGCACGCAGAAGGCGCGGGCTGAGATCACCGTGACGGTGCCGCACGACTGCCCGGTGAGCCTCAACCTCGTGTCGGCCGACGCGATCGTGACGGGGATGACGGTCCGGACGTCCATCAAGAGCGCGTCCGGCGACGTGACGCTCGACGGGGTGGCGGGGGCGATCGACGCCAACACCGTCTCGGGCGCGATCGAGGCGCAGGGACTGGACGGCACGGTCTCGTTCACCTCCGTGTCCGGGGACCTCGCGCTGGCCGGCGCGTCGATCGAGCGGCTCGGGGCCCGGACGGTCAGCGGGCGCGTCGCGGCGGACGTGGCGCTGCCCGGTCAGTGCCGGATCGACGTGAACAGCGTGTCCGGGGAGGTGGCGCTGCGGATCCCGGAGTCCGCGGGGGCGCACGTCTCGCTGAACTCGGCCGCCGGGAGCATCGACACGTCTTTCCCGGAGCTGCACCATCAGGGCCGGACGGTCTCGCGCAGCGTCACCGGCAAGATCGGCGACGGGTCCGGGCACCTCACGGTCAACACCGTGTCCGGTGCCGTCACGCTCCTCGGGCGGGCCGATGACGACGCGCCGGGCATCGACGCCCCCGGAATGGAGAAGTGAGTTGAGCCCCGTATTCGGCCACGGCCGCCTGCGTCTCTACCTGCTGAAACTGCTGCAGGAGAGCCCGCGGCACGGCTACGAGATGATCCGGCTGCTGCAGGACCGTTTCCTCGGCGTCTACTCCCCCTCGCCCGGCACGATCTACCCGCGGCTGGCCCGGCTGGAGTCGGAGGGCCTGGTCACCCACGAGGTGATCAAGGGCAAGAAGGTGTACTCGCTCACCGACAAGGGCCGCGAGGAACTGGAGCAGCGGATGGACGAGCTCGCCGACCTGGAGGAGGAGATCTCCGCGTCGGCCCAGGAGTTCGCGCGCGGGGTGCAGGAGGACGTGCGGCAGACCGTCCGGACGCTGCGCGAGGAGCTCAGCCAGGCCGCGAAGACGATGCGCGACCAGGGCCGCACGGCGTCGCAGGACGCGTGGCGCGACACGTCCGAGCGGCAGAAGGACGCCTGGCGGGACACGACCGAACGGCAGAAGGACGCCTGGCGCGAGACCACCGAACGGCAGAAGGACGAGTGGCGGCGGCAGAAGGACTTCTGGCGCGACCAGACGCAGGCGTGGCGGCAGACCTGGGAGGACGCCTGGCGGACGGCGACCGGTTCCAAGGAGGACACCGCCCGCCTCAAGCTGGAGCGGCACCTGCAGGGGTTCGTGGAGGACGTCCGCGAGGCGACCGGGGACGGACCGCTCGGCGAGCGCGATCTGGACGCCGTCCGCACCCTGCTGGACGAGACGCGCGAGCGGCTCCGGAAGATCTTCGAGGACGGCGCGGGGAGGCCGTGACCGGCACGGCCTCCCGGCCGGTCACGGCGTGAAGACGATCTTGCCGAAGAGGTCGCCCCCGGCCATCGCGGCGAAGCCGGCGCGGGCGTCGCGCAGCGGCAGCACCCGGTCGATGGACGGCCGCACGCCCGTCTTGACCAGGAACCGGGCGAGGCGCTCGAGCTGGTCGCGGGTGCCCATCATCGAGCCGATCACCTGGAGCTGCATGAAGAACACCCGGTTCAGCTCCGCCGGGGCCACCTGCCCGCTGGTCGCGCCCGACACCACGACCCGTCCGCCGGTCCGCAGCGACTTCAGCGAGTGCGACCAGGTCGCCTGCCCGACCGTCTCGATCACCGCGTCGACCCGCTCGGGCGGCCGCGCGCCCGACTCCAGCGCCGCGTCCGCACCGAGTTCCTCGGCGCGGCGGCGCTTGTCCTCGCTGCGGCTGGTCGCGTAGACGCGGAGCCCGGCGGCGGACGCCAGCGCGATCGCCGCCGAGGCGACGCCGCCGCCCGCGCCCTGCACCAGCACGCTGCCGCCCGGCTCGAGGCCCGCCTTGTCGAACAGCATCCGGTAGGCGGTGAGCCAGGCCGTGGGCAGGCAGGCCGCCTCCTCGAACGACAGCTCGGCGGGCTTGGGGACGAGGTTGCGGCGCGGCACCGCGACCTTCTCGGCGAGCGTGCCCGGGTACACCTCGGACAGCAGGGAGCGCCCGGGGTCGAGCGTCTCGTCGCCGCCGCCCCGGTCCGGGTCGCCGATCACCGCGTGGACGATCACTTCGTTGCCGTCCTCGTCGATCCCGGACGCGTCGCAGCCGAGGATCATGGGGAGCCGGTCGGCGGGCAGCCCGACGCCCTTGAGCGACCACAGGTCGTGGTGGTTGAGGGCCGCGGCCCGGACGGTGACGGTCGTCCAGCCGTCCGGCACGGCGGGTTCGGGGCGCTCCCCCACCGTCAGCCCGGCCAGCGGGTCGTCTGCGTCGGTCTTGGTGGCGGTGACAGCGAACATGACCGCACAATAACGGCCGTACCGGACGCCGGACGGCCCGCCCCCGCGCGGGGACGGGCCGTCGCTCGGCCGGTCAGCGCACCTTTGATCAGCGCACCTTCGATCAGAGCACCTTCGATCAGAGCACCTTGGACAGGAAGTCCCGGGTGCGCGGGTGCTTGGGCTCGGCCAGCACCTCGCGGGGCACGCCCTTCTCGACGACGACGCCCTCGTCCATGAAGACGAGCGAGTCGCCGACCTCGCGGGCGAACCCCATCTCGTGGGTGACGACGATCATCGTCATGCCGTCCAGGGCGAGCTGCTTCATCACCTCGAGGACCTCGCCGACCAGCTCGGGGTCCAGCGCCGAGGTGGGCTCGTCGAACAGCATCAGCGCGGGCTCCATGGCCAGCGCCCGCGCGATCGCGACGCGCTGCTGCTGCCCGCCGGACAGCTGCGCCGGGTAGCTGCCCGCCTTGTCGCCCAGCCCGACCCGGTTCAGCAGCGCGGTGGCCCGCTCGCGGGCCTCCGCCTTGGGCCGCCGCTTCACCCGGACGGGCGCCTCCATGACGTTCTCGAGCGCCGTCATGTGCGGGAACAGGTTGAACCGCTGGAACACCATGCCGATGTCGCGGCGCTGCGCGGCGACCTCCTTGTCGCGCAGCTCGTACAGCTTGCCGCCCTTCTCCCGGTAGCCGACCAGGTGCCCGTTCACGTACAGGCGGCCCGCGTTGATCTTCTCCAGGTGGTTGATGCAGCGCAGGAACGTGGACTTGCCGGACCCGGACGGGCCGACGACGCACATGACCTCGCCGGGCTTGACCTCCAGGTCGATCCCCTTGAGGACCTCCGTGCGGCCGAACGACTTGTGCACCTGCTCGGCGCGCACCATCGGCCCGCCGGACGCGGGGTCCTTCGCCAGAGCGTCGCTCACGGATTCCTCACCTCGCTCGTCCCGCCGGTCACTGGCCGCCACCGCCGCCGCGGAACCGGAGCCCCGCACGCGCCGTCTCGCCCTTGCTGGTGCCCTTGCTGTAGTGCCGCTCCAGGTAGTGCTGGCCGATCATCATGATCGAGGAGATCAGCAGGTACCACAGGCACGCCATCACCAGCATCGGGATGATCTTGTACGTGGTGGCGTAGATCGTCTGCGCGGTGAAGGTCAGCTCCGCGTACGGGACGGCCGCGACGAGCGAGGTGTTCTTCAGCATCGAGATCGACTCGTTGCCGGTCGGCGGGACGATCACCCGCATCGCCTGCGGCAGCACGATCCGCCGCATCGTCTGCGCCCGCGACATGCCGAGCGCGCTCGCCGCCTCCTGCTGCCCCTCGTCCACCGACAGGATCCCGGCGCGGACGATCTCGGCCATGTAGCCGGCCTCGTTGAGGATCAGCCCGAGGGCCGCCGCGCTCGCGGCGTTGATCAGCGCCTGCGTCTCCCAGGTCTGGAACTCGGGCCCGAACGGGATCCCGATCCCGACCGTCGGGAACAGCGTCCCGATCGCGCCCCAGATCAGCAGCTGGGTGTAGAGCGGCGTGCCGCGGAAGAACCACAGGTAGATCCAGGCCGCGCCGCTGAGCAGCGGGTTGGCCGACAGCCGCATCAGGGCGAGCACGATGCCGATGGCCGTCCCGCCGACCATCGCGGCCAGCGTCAGCCACACCGTGTTGCGGACGCCCTCCAGCACCGGTTCGGAGAACAGGTACTCCCACTGCTCCGCCCACTCCAGAGCGTCGCTGGTCAGCAGGAAGTGGATGAACATCGCGACCAGCACCAGCACCACGGCCGCGCCGCCCCAGCGGCCGGGGTGCCGGACGGGGACGGCCTTGATCGGGTCGGGCCGTCCCTTCCCGACGTCGTCGCCGATCGTCATGCGATCAGCTCTGCGCCGCGTTGATCGCCGGTTCGGTGATCGCGCCGGTCTCGACCCCGGACTCCTCGAGGATCTTCGTGTAGGTGCCGTCGGCCATGAGCGCCTTCAGCGCGCCCTGCACGGCCTCCTTGAACTGGCCGCTCTGCTTGTTGAGCGCGTAGCCGTAGGGCGCGGTGTCGTACGCCTCGCCGATGATCTCCAGCTTGTCGCCGGTCTGCTTGACCGCGTAGCCGACGATCGGCGAGTCGGCGGCCATCGCGTCCACCTTGCCCGCGACCAGGTCGTTGTTGACCTCGGTCTGCTGCTTGCGGACGACGCTCTTGATGGCGGGCTTGCCCGCGTCCGTGCACTCCTTGCTGCGGGCCTCCAGGTCCTCGACCTGGACGGTGCCCTGCTGGACCCCGACGCTCTTGCCGCACGCGTTGTCCGGGTCGACCTGCTCGGGGTTGCCCTTGAGGGCAGCCCACGCGGTGCCTGCGGAGTAGTACGTGACGAAGTCGACGATCTGCTCGCGCTCCTTGGTGTCGGTGAACGAGGAGACGCCGATCTCGTACTTGCCGGACTGCACGCCCGGGATGATCGTGTCGAAGCCCGCGTTGTGGAACTCGGTCTTCAGGCCGAGCTTGGCGGCGACGGCCTGGAACAGCTCGACGTCCCAGCCGACGATGTCCTGCGTGCCGGGGTCGACCGACTCGTTGGGCGGGTACGACGCGTCCGAGCCGATGACGATCTTGCCGTCGCTCTTGATCGCCTCGGGCACCATTTCGGCGAGCGCGGTGTCGGCGCTGACGCCGGACGCGGCCTCCGAACCGCCGCCGCCGTCCTCCTCCCCGCCGCAGGCGGAGAGGGCGAGGGCCCCCGTCAGGACGAGCGCACCGGCCGCGACGGCGCGGCGGCGCAGAGAACCGTTGATCACGGGTCCCCCTCCAGTCGAAGTCAGCGGATCCGCGAGGATCCGGAGGTCAGGAGCACATTTTGGCGCATAACGGGCATGGTCCCGGTTAAGGCTGCGAAACAATCGGACAACGAGCCCGCTCCGGTTGTGTCTCGTCCATGCCCGAGACCGTGATGTCGAGTGCTCGGCGGCCCGCGTCCCGCCGCCCGCCACGTGACCGTCACCACCGCCCCGGCCCCCGGATCGGCGGCGGGCCGTGTGGCACAATCGGACAACGGGTGACCCCCGTGCGTCGCGAGATGACCACCATGGTGACGGCCACCAGACCACACCACCGCGGCGGCATCACTCGAAAGCAGACCAACTTTCACAGACAGGGGTCGCTGTGGCTGTTCAGCCCATTCCCACAGAACCGCACTCACTGGACGATGATCCGGCATTTCCGCTGCACCGGGGCGGGAAGCTCGAGATGCGCTCGACGATCCCGGTGCGCAACAAGGAAGACCTCTCGCTCGCCTACACGCCCGGCGTCGCGCGCGTCTGCACCGCCATCGCCGACCATCCCGAGCTCGCCCACGAGTACACGTGGACGTCCAGGGTCGTCGCCGTCGTCACCGACGGCACCGCCGTGCTCGGCCTCGGCGACATCGGCCCGGCCGCGTCCATGCCCGTGATGGAGGGCAAGTCGCTGCTGTTCAAGGAGTTCGCCGACGTCGACTCGGTGCCGATCGCGCTCAGCTGCACCGGCGTGGACGAGATCGTCGACACGGTCGTCCGGATGGCGCCGAGCTTCGGCGGCATCAACCTCGAGGACATCAGCGCCCCCCGCTGCTTCGAGATCGAGGAGCGGCTCCGCGAAGCCCTCGACATCCCCGTCTTCCACGACGACCAGCACGGCACCGCCATCGTCGCGCTCGCCGCGCTCACCAACGCCGCCCGCTTCGTCGGCAAGCCGCTGTCGGAGCTGCGCGCCGTCGTGGCCGGCGCGGGCGCCTCCGGCATCGCCGTCTCGCAGATCCTCATCGAGGCCGGCATCGGCGACATCGCCCTGTCCGACAGCAAGGGCCTCATCTACACGGGCCGCGACGGGCTCAACCCGATCAAGGAGCGGATCGCCGCGATCACCAACCGGACCGGGCTCAAGGGCTCGACCGAGGAGGCGCTGAAGGGCGCCGACGTGTTCATCGGCCTGTCCGGCAGCACGGTCCACGAGTCGTGCGTCGCCACGATGTCGGAGAACGCGATCGTGTTCGCGCTGTCCAACCCCACCCCCGAGGTGCACCCCGACGTCGCGCGCCGGCACGCCAAGGTCGTCGCCACCGGCCGCAGCGACTTCCCGAACCAGATCAACAACGTGCTGGCGTTCCCCGGAATCTTCCGCGGCGCGCTGGACGTCCGCGCCCACTCCATCACCGAGGGCATGAAGCTGGCCGCCGCGAACGCGCTGGCCGACATCGTCGGCGGCGACCTCACCGCCGACTACGTCATCCCCGGCCCGTTCGACGACCGGGTCGCGCCCGCGGTCACCGCCGCGGTCGCCGCGCAGGCCCGCAAGGAAGGCGTCAACCGGATCTGACGAGCTCCCCACGGCCCGTGCTCCCCCGCGGAGCACGGGCCGTCCCCGTAAGCGGGTGCAATTTCCGGCATGGGTGTAATTCCCGGCATGGGGGAATACTTCTCCACACTCGCCCGCCCAGGACGGAGCCGTCAGGAGCGACCGTGGATCTCGCCTCATACGCGGACCTCGCGGTCGACCTCGTCAACACGCGCGGCCCCCGCACCGACGAACTGCCCGACCTCGACGCCCTGCGCGCCCTGCTGGCGGCCCGTCCGGACTTCACCGGCCGGACCGCCGCACGCGATCTCGACGCCATGCGCGAGCTGCGCACCGTCCTGCGCGCGATCTTCGTCGCCGCCGCGCGCGGCGACGCCGCCGAGGCCGCCGAACGGCTCAACACGCTGCTGATCTGGCACCCCGTCCACCCGCAGATCTGCAGGCACGACGGCACCGGCTGGCACCTGCACTGCAACGAGGGCGGCTCCGTCCCCGACCGGTACGCCGCCCGCGCCGCGATGGGCCTCGCCGCCGAGATCGACGCGCACGGCATGGCCCGGCTCGGCGTCTGCCCCGCCCCGCAGTGCGGCCGCGCCTTCCTCGCCCGGTCCGGCCGCCCCTACTGCTCCGAGCGCTGCGCCCCGAACTCCCGCGCGTCCGCCGCGCACCACCCGGGTCCGCCCCGCGTGACCGTCCCCCACCGCGACGGCGGCCAGTAGCGCGCCACGACCCGCCCCACGACATGCCCGTCCGGGACCGTCCCGAAGTCCCAGCTGTCCCGCCGTCCGGGCGCCCGCTGGTTGTCGCTCTCCAGCCACCACCCGTCCGGCTCCCGCCGCACCGCCCGCTTGACGACCAGCAGGCCCGCCCGCTCCGGATGCCGCGCCACGACGACGTCCCCGGGTTCGGCCGCCCCGCCCGTCCGGACCACGAGCCAGTCCCCGGGCCGCAGACCCGGCAGCATCGACTCCCCCTCGACCGCCGCCGTCCGCAGCCGTCCCCGCGCCCAGCCGGCCCCCGCCAGCACCGCCGCGCCGCCCAGCAGCCACCCGATCCGCATGCGCGCCCTCCCGCAGGCATATCCGGACCCCAGGCGGTCACAACCCTGTGCGGAAGGGTTCCGGGCCGCCCGCCGGTCCGGGTCTTAGGCCGAAATACCGAGTCCCTGACCGCACGCGGCCGGGACCACAACGGTAATGTCGGTGACCTGAGCATGATCCGCAACGAGGGAAGGGATTCGCAGGTGTTCAAGCTTCCGCGCCCGAAGACGACGGTCTCCGCGCACTGCGACCTGCCGTGTGGCGTCTACGACCCGGCGCAGGCCCGGATCGAGGCCGAGTCGGTCAAGGCGATCTGCGAGAAGTACGCCGGCAACGAGGACCCCGAGTTCCGGACTCGGGCCATCGCGATCAAGGAGCAGCGCTCCGAGCTGGTCAAGGAGCACCTCTGGGTGCTGTGGACCGACTACTTCAAGCCGCCGCACTTCGAGAAGTACCCGCAGCTCCACGAGCTGTTCAACAAGGCCACGAAGGCGGCCGGGGGCGGCCCCGGCGGCACCAAGGCCTCCATGGACGTCAAGGCGGCCGAGCAGCTGCTGTCCTACATCGCGGAGATCGACAAGATCTTCTGGGAGACCAAGCAGGGCTGAGTCCCCGCTGCCCGAGGCCCGGTCCCGACGGGGACCGGGCCTTGTCTTTTTGCAAGACCCTCGGCGTCAGGCCGCGAGGCGGCCTTCCTTCAACGGGCCTTGCGTGCGATTGCTGCATCGCTCCGGCTCGCCCGAGGGGCTCGCTGCGCGATCAAGTTCTTGCTTCGCTCGAACTTGGCTTCGCTCGCAATCGCAGTGGTTCCGGTCCGCTCTGGCCGGGGCTTGGCCGGGGTGGGCAGCCAGAACTTGCCGCCCTGGTCAGGGCACTGCCGAGCAGGCGATAGACCATCACTCGTCTCTGGGGACGCCAGAGGCCCGCGCGCGATCAAGTTCTCGCTTCGCTCGAACCTGGCTTCGCTCGCGATTGCGGTGGTTTCGGTCCGCTCTGACTGGGGTGGGGGGTCAGGACTTGGCTGCGGTGGTGAGGGCTTCGCCGGTCAGGCGGTAGACCATCCACTCGTCCTGGGGGCGGGCTCCGAGGGCCTCGTAGAACTCGATCGCCGGGGTGTTCCAGGTCAGGACGGACCACTCGACGCGTTCGTAGCCGCGCTCTTCGGCGATCCGGGCCAGTTCGGTGAGCAGGAGCTTGCCGTAGCCGTGGCCGCGGACGTCCGGTTCGACGAACAGGTCCTCGAGGTAGATGCCGTGCGTACCGTTCCAGGTGGAGAAGGTGAGGAACCACAGCGCGAACCCGACGACGCGGCCCTCGTGCTCGACGACGTTCGCGAACACCTTCGGCTCCTCGCCGAAGAGCCGCTCGCGCAGCTGCTCCTCGGTGGCCTTCACCTCGTGCAGGGCGCGCTCGTAGTCGGCCAGCTCGCGGATGAGCCGCAGGATGTCGGGAACGTCGTCGGGCGTCGCGGTTCGGATCACGGCGGACAGGTTATGCGATCGGGGTGAGCGGGACCGACGGGTCCGCCCACCGGTCGTTCGGGACGATCGGGTACCAGCCGGGCCGGCCGGGGTCGCGGTCGTAGGGGTAGCCGCCGAGCTCGCGGTAGAGCTCGGCGTACTCGGCGAGCCGGTCGCGGTCGAGTTCGACGCCGAGCCCGGGACCGGACGGGACGCGGATGCGTCCGTCCTCGTAGCGGAACGGCCCGCCCTTGATCACGTCGTCGGCGAGATGGTGGTAGTGGGCGTCGGCGGCGTAGGTGAGGTTGGGCAGGACGGCGCCGAGGTGCAGCATCGTGGCGAGTTGCACACCGAGTTCGCCGGACGAGTGGACGGCCACGCCGAGCTGGAAGGTCTCGCACACGGCGGCCGCCTTCACGCAGGCGCGGATGCCGCCCCAGAACGTGGTGTCGAGCAGGACGACGTCGGCGGCGCGGCGCAGGACGTTCGCGGCGAGCTGCTCGAAGTTCACGACGACCGTGTTGGTGGCGAGCGGGATGCGGACGCGTTCGCGGACGAGCCGGAGACCTTCGAGGCCGAGGACGGGGTCTTCGAGGTAGTCGTTCGGGAGGTCCTCGATGGCGCGGCCGAAGCGGAGGCCCTCGTCGATGGACAGGACCGAGTTCGGGTCGTAGCGGAAGCGGTCGCCGGGCAGGGCCGCGGCGAGCGACCGGTAACACTCCAGCTCGTGGGCGGGCGGGAAGACGCCGCCTTTCAGCTTGTGGACCGTGAAACCGTGGGCGGCCTTGAGCGCGCGCGCGTGCTCGACCAGCTGATCCGGGGTGCGGACCTCGGGCACGTCACCGGAGGGGTTGCGGAAGAACAGGTAGGAGGCGAACTGGACGCTGTCGCGTATCCGGCCGCCGAGCAGGTCGTGCACGGGGACGCCGAGGTGCTTGCCGACGAGGTCGAGGCAGGCGAACTCGATCGCGGCGAGGAGCTGGGTGCGGTTGTTGTAGAGCCCGGCGGTCGGGTTCGCGATCTTGAAGCGGAGCGCCTCCAGCTCGAACGGGTCGTGCCCCAGCAGGTGCGGGGCGAGGGCCCGGAAGGCGAGTTCGGCGCTCTCCCCGCCGCCGCCCATCTCGCCGAGGCCGATCAGGCCGTTGTCGGCCTCGACCTCGACGATGGTGCGGACGAACCGGCCCCAGTGGGCGCCGTTGCTGTGCAGCAGCGGCGCCTCCAGGGGAACGGTGACGGTGGTGGCCCTGATGTCCGTGATCTTCATTGGTCCCCGATCCTCTAGCGCCGAACCGTGACGACGGCGACGCCGCACGCGGGCAGCCGGACCGTCGTCGTGCCGTCCCGGACGGGCAGTTCCGCCGGGTCCCGCTCCAGCCCTCCCGAGAACCATGCCCGCGTGAAGCCGGGCACGTGCAGGTCCGTTTCCACCGGGTCCGGCGCGAGGGACTGCAACCGGACGGCCAGGCCGTCGCCGTCGCGGGCGCGGCCCACGGACGTGACCAGGACGTCCGGGTCGTCGACGCGGACGAACGCGCCCGCGTCCTCCGGGGTCGCGCCGGTGGCGAGGGCGGCGACGAACGGGTCGGTGAGCCCGGCGGCGGTACGGGCGCCGAGGCGGCGGCCCGAGCCGGCGGGGGCGGACGCGAACGCGTACCGGAACGTCGTCTCGCCCTGCTGCTGGGACGGGAAGTTGGTGTCCCAGATGTTGTTGAGGGCCCACGAGTAGACGGTGCCGTCCTCGGGGTCGAGGGTCGGGGGGAACGGCGCGTACGGCATGTGGATGGAGCCGAACTGGACGAGCGGCGCCTCGAGCGTCGCCCACGCGACGGTGAGGTCGGGGTCCTCGAACGCGACCCAGTGCCGGATGGGCCGCATGTGCTCGGCCGAGCCCGGAACGGACGGGACGTGCGTGCCGCCGACGCCGCCGGTCAGCTCCCACGCGGCGGGCGGGCCGCCGACGGCGAACGGGAACGCGAAGAACACGGCCTCCTTGGCGGCCGTGGGCTGCTTGCCGAGCTGGAACCGGACGTCGACGCGCGGGACGTCCGTCCACAGGTCGATGGTCGTGCGGAGCCAGTCGACGCCCTTGCCGTGGGCCTCGACGACGAGGCGCTCGCCCGCGGGGGTGCGCTCGCGGCGGGTGACGGTCGCGTGGGTGGCGACGGCCCGGTCGCCGAGCATCGTCTTGTCGTGCACGAGCATGTGCCCGGACATGTGGTTGAAGTGCGGCGCGGTCGCGTACCGGTCGTAGACGTACTGCCCGAACCCGGCGACGGAGCCGGTGTCGACGAGTTCGCGGCCCGCGGCCTTGTCGAAGACGGAGGCGATGTGGCCCTCGCGGACGTCGTACACGACGCGGTAGTGCGCGTTCTCGATCGTCGCGTCGGCGGTGTCGAGGCCGGCGGGCTCCGGCGGCGGTCCGGGGTCCGGCACGACGTCGAGGCGGACGTGCCCGTGGCCCGGCAGGTCGCGGACGATCGCCTCGAGGTGGCGGCCGATCGGGCGGGTCGGCCACTCGTCCGGATCGACCTCCTCCTCGCGGTGCGGGACGGGCGCGCCGGTGCGGGCGTCGACGAGGGCGACCGGGACGTCCACGGGGACGACGTCGCGGGGCAGGAACGCACGGGCGACGTCGGTGCGGGCGGTGGTGCCGGGGTTGACGACGACGAAGGAGGCGAGCGCGCCCGGTGCGGGCCCGAACGTGGCGCCGATCCGGCGGGCGCCGGACTGCAGGAGGTCGAGGGCGTCGTCGTGCGCCTGGTAGCCGACCTGGGACTTGCGGGTCCACTGCAGGCCGCCGGAGTCGCCGCCCTCCTCGGCGTCCTCCCACGGGTTCGCGGCGCCCCACGTGTGCTCGTCGAACAGCGCGGCGCCGTCGTAGGCGGCGTCGATCGCCGCCGGCGCGCCGGTGCGGTCGCCGCTGCGCTCGTCCGCGAACGCGTGCAGCGTCTCGGCGGCCCGCAGGACGTTCTGGGCGCGGCGGACGTACCCGAGGGGGCGGGCGCCGGAGCCGAGCCCGTCGGCCCACCAGTCGGTCCAGTCGCCCTCGTGGACCTGGAGGCGGTCGAGGTGGTGCTCCTCGACGTGGGCGAAGAAGTCGGCGTTGACGGCCGAGCGGAGCCGCGGGTACGCCCAGGTCTCGTTCCAGCGGTGCGCGATGTCGGCGGGGACGGCGGACGGGCCGGCGTTGTCGGCGTGCGCGCCCTGCACGCGCAGGTGGACGGCGTCCAGGGCGTCGGGGTCCTTGGCGGCGCCGACCTGGCCGGGCGCGGCGTACCAGCCGAACGTGCCGGGCCCGTACGGGTAGGGCCGGTCGGCGAGGGCGGACAGGTAGCGGGGCAGCAGGTCCTCGGCGAGGTCGTAGCCGTCGACGAGGCCGACCGTGTTGCCCTCCATGTACGCCATGCCGTGCGGGGTGTCGGTGAACCACACGAGCAGTTCGCCGCCGCCCGGGGAGCGCCAGCGGAACGGGCGGCCGAGCTTGTCGCCGCCGGTCACGTACGGGACGGACCGGCCGGCCCAGTTGTGCGCGGCGGCCAGGTACCGGACGCCCGCGGCGTTGAGCGCGTCGACGGTGCCGGCGACGGCGCCCGGGACGTCGGTGTGCATCGCGGAGCGGATCTCGATGCCGTGCTCGCGGCGGAGCTCCTCGACGAAGCGGAGCTGCCGGTACAGCTCCTCGTTCGAGCACGCCTCCAGGTGCAGCTGCATGGGGAACGCGGTGATCTCGATGTCGCCGGCCCGCACCCGGTCGGCGAACTCGGCGACCTGGGCGGCGGGGCGGGTGGCGAGCCAGCGCAGCGCGGGCAGCGACGACTCGACCGACCAGCGGAACCGGGCGTCGTCCGGGCGCCCGTCGGTCTCCCGCGCGAGCCGCAGCGCCGCGTCCAGGTAGTCGAGGTGGTGCCGCAGGACGGTGCCCTGCGTGTCGGTGTAGCCGATGTCGAGGTGCGAGTGGTGGACGACGAACACGGTCCACTTGCGCTGCGGCGTGATGTCGAAGGGCGCGGCGCCGACGAGGCCGGCGCCGTCGCGCACCTCCAGGGTGGCGCGGCGGGGGGCGTCCACTTCGGGGACGAGCAGGGTGACGGTGGGCCCGTCGGCGGGGGCGGACGCGAGGACGGCGTCGCCGTCGACGAGCGCGACCTCGAGCCCGCCGCCGGTGCGGCCGTCCAGGGTCAGCCGGACGGCCTGCCTGAGCGCGCCCGCGGGGTCCCGCCGGAACAGCGGCAGGACGGCGGCGCGGACCGACAGCCCGCGGACGGCGAGGACTTCGGCGGAGGTGTCGCGGCGCAGCGCGTCGCGGATCCCGGCGTAGTCGGGCGAGCCGAGGCTCGCCTGGAGCAGGCGACTCGTCATCGTTCAGCGTTTCCTTCGGGGAGCGCGGGTCGGGTCAGAACTGGGCGAGCGTGAGCCCGCGGGTGAACAGCCGCTGGGTGGCCAGGAACAGCACGACGGTCGGGAGGGAGACGACGAGTCCGGCGGCGAGCGCGATCGGCACGGGCGTCCCGGCGTACACGTCGGTGGTGAGTGCGGACAGTTCCGCCCACACCGGGCGGACGTTCTCCGACTGCGACAGCGTCAGGCCGAACAGCAGGTCGTTCCAGACGTAGGTGAACTCGAGGATGAACACGGCGGCGAGGGCCGCCGACGACAGCGGCAGGTAGATGCGCCAGAAGATGCGGAAGGTGGACGCGCCGTCCAGCCGCGCCGCCTCGAAGATCGACCGCGCGACGCCGCCGAAGAAGTTGCGCATGACCAGCGCCGCGAGCGGCACGCTGATCGCCGTGTAGACGATGATCAGACCGGCCTGGCTGTCGTACATCGACACCCGGCTGTACCCGACGAACAGCGGGATCAGCAGCATCTGGAACGGCACGACCGTCCCGGCGAAGATCACGACGAACCAGAGGAAGCCGTGCCGGAGCCGCAGCACGACGATCGCGTACCCGGCGAGGGCGCCGAGCAGCACCGCGACCGCGGGCGCCACGAGGCTGTACAGGAGCGTGCTCAGCAGGGTGCTGCCGACGTCGGTGCGTTCCCACGCCTGCGCGATGTTGTCGAACAGGCCGACCGAGGTCGGGGGCGCCACGGCGTCGGACGGGTCGTAGTCGCCGGCCGGGCGGATCGCGCCGGCGACCACGAGGTAGGTGGGGAACAGCCACGCCAGCCCGAGCACGACCAGGATCGCGCGCCGGACCGTTCCGGTGAGCAGCCGGGTGTTCATCCGCGGTCCTCCTTGCCGACCTGGTGGCGCAGGTAGATGTACGAGGCCAGGCCCGTGACCGTCGTGAGCAGCACCGCGACCGCCGACCCGTAGCCGTACTCGTTGGCGACGAACACGTCCCGGTACATCGTCACGGCGAGCGTCTCGGACGAGCGTCCGGGCCCGCCCTGCGTCATCACCCAGACGATGTCGAAGGTCTTCAGGCTCGCGACGAGCGCGAGGCCGAACACGACCGTGGTGATCGGGCGCATCAGCGGCCAGATGACGTGCCGGAACATGCTCCAGCCGGACGCGCCGTCGATGCGGGCGGCCTCGATCGGGGCTTTCGGGATCGACTGCAGGCCGACGACGAACAGCAGCATGTTGACGCCGAGCTGCTGCCACGTCCACACCACGATCATCGCGACCGTGTTGAGGGGGCCGTCCTGCAGGAACGCGGTGTCGCCGCCGGGCATCCCGAGGAACGTGAGGAGCTGGTTGGCCATGCCGTCCGGCTGCAGGATGAAGCCCCAGATGACGCCGAGGCCGGCGCCGGACATCGCGTACGGCAGCAGGAACGGGAGCCGGAACCAGGCCCCGCCCTTGATGTTGTACGACAGGACGGCGACGAGCAGGCCGAGCCCGACGGGCAGCACGACCGTCCCGGCGACCCACAGCAGAGTGTTGCGGATCGAGACGAGCAGTGCGTCGTCCTGGAGCAGCCGCCGGTAGTTGTCGATGCCGGTGAACTCGGGCGAGGCGAGCCCGTCGTAGGAGGTGAAGCTCAGGTAGACCGTCCACAGGAACGGGAGGTAGAGCAGCACCGCGACGAACAGCACGGCGGGCGACACGTACAGGTGCCGGAACCGGCCGTACAGGGCGAACCCCGTCCCGGGCCCGCCGGGCCGCCGGCGCCCGCCGGACGGCCCGGCCCCGCGCGCGGACGCCTTCACGGGACGCTCGGCGGTGGCGTGGTGGGTGGTCATGGGGTGCTCAGCTTCCGGCCTTCTGCTGCTTCCAGTACCGGTCGTTGGCCTTCTGGATCGTCTGCAGCACCTCCATGTAGGAGCCGGGCTCGTTGAGGAACTTGTCGAACGCGCTGAGCGCCTCGGTCAGGACGGGCGACGGCGTCGCCTCGAAGTAGCGCAGGACGAGCCGGTTGCCGTCGCCGGTGGCCTTCTTCGCGACCGCGTCCAGGTCCGGGTCGGCGATCTTCACCTTGGGGTTGGCCGACACGTCGCCGCGCGCGTTCGCCCACTTCTCCTGGGCCTCCGCGGTCGTCCACCAGGTGAGGTACTTCTCGCTGGACTCCGGCGAGGGCGCCTTCTTCAGCGAGCACAGCGGCCCGCTCTCGAAGATCAGCGACCGCTTCGGCAGATCCGGGTTCACGTTCGGGACGAGGAAGAAGCCGTAGTCGTCGCCGAGCTCGAGGTCGCGCTGGGTCATGCTGGTGTTGAACCAGGTGCCGCTCATCACCATGGCGGCGTCGCCGGACTTGAAGTGGTCGGCGGGGTCGGACTTGTCGCCGGGCTCGGTCAGGTAGCCCTTGTCGATGAGGCCCTTCCACTGCTCCATCACCGCGACGACGCCCGGGTCGGTGTAGGACGCCTCGCCCTTCGACAGCCGGTCGTACAGCTCGGGGTCGGTGCCCGCGAGGAGCTGCTCGAACCAGACGAACGAGAACAGCGACGTCGGCGTCGTCTGGTGGAACGGGACCTGCCCGGCGGCCTTGAGCTTCGCGGCGGCGTCCATCAGCTCGTCCCAGGTCTCGGGCGGCTCGAGGTCGTGCTCCTTGAAGACCTTCTTGCTGTAGAACATCCCCCAGTAGGCGGTGTTCAGCGGGACGCAGTACTGCTTGCCGTCGATCGTGTAGTACTGGCGGAGCTGCTCGGTGAGATCACCGGCCTTGATGCCCTGCGTCCAGATGCCGGTGGTCTCGGCGACCTGGTCCTGCTCGACGATCTCGCGGAGCCGCTCGCCCGTCGTCCAGGTGAACAGGTCGGGCTTGACGTTGGTGCGGAACGACGACTTGATGAACGCCGTGTAGGCCGGCTCGTCGGTATAGCCGACCGGCTCCATGCTCATGCCGGTGGACTGCTCGCCCAGCTTCGCCATCTGCTCGAAGTAGGGCTTCCAGGCGCCCTTGTCGTTGTACAGCTTGAGGTGGTTCGGATCGCCGGAACCGCCGCCGGAACCGCAGCCCGCGGCGAGCAGCAGCGCACCGGCGGCGAGCGCGGTCACCCGCAGCCGTGGGGACGACACCATGGTGAGCCTCCTTCATCGGGGGGTGCCCGATCGGGGTGGGGATCGGGAGGATCGGGGGTCGGAGGGACCCGGAGGGACGGTGAACGCGCCGTCCGGCCGTGCGCGGCCGGCGGCGGCACCCGTCGGGGGCGGTGGCTCAGCCGAGCCGCCGTTCGATCACGTTCTTGACGTCGGCGAGGTGGGCACGCATGAGGTCCTCGGCCTCGCCGGCCGCGCCGCGCTCGATGGCGCCGAGGATCGCCCGGTGCTCCTCGTAGTCGCGGGTGCGGTCGTCGAAGATCCGCTGTATCTCGCGCTGCTCGGAGGCGTGCACCTTCAGCAGCGAGTCGATGACCTCGCAGAGGACGGAGTTGCCCGCGACCCCGGCGGTGGCCCGGTGGAACGCCATGTTGGCCTCGTGCAGCCGCGCCTCGGCGTCCGGCACGTCGCCGTCCAGGTTGCGGCCCGCCTCGTCCAGGACGGTCCGGAGCCGGCCGAGGTCGTCCGGCGCGCTCCGGCGCGCGGCCTGCGCGGCCAGCGGCGGCTCGATCAGCAGCCGGGCGTCCAGCAGGTGCAGCACCCGCTCGCCGTCCAGGGCGCCCGCGTTCGGGTTCGGGATGACGACGCGTTCCAGGTCGGCGCCGACGTAGATGCCCGAGCCGTGCCGGAGCTGGACCGCCCCGGTCGCCTCCAGCCGGCGCAGCGCCTCCCGCAGCGTCGGCGTGGTGACCGCGAAGCGCTGCGACAGCTCCCGCGCCGACGGCAGCCGGTCGCCGGGGCGCAGACCGTCCGCCCTGATCAGCTCCAGCATCCGCTCGGTCAGAGCGTCCGCCAGGCTCGGCCGGGCCACATCCTGTGCCATCGCCACCTCGTTCCCAGAAGGTCAAGTCATCTAATCACTTGATCTGCTGTCGTGTCCATAGGTTCCGCACCAGCACGTCCCGCTGCTCGGCGCGAGCCCGGCGCGCGGAGTCCGCCGACGCGACGCCGTCGAATCCGTGGCAGACCCCCGCCATGTGCCGCAGTTCCGTGGGGACGCCCGCCCCGATCAGCCGGCGCCCGTACTCCAGCGCCTCGTCGCGCAGCGGGTCGAACTCGGCGGCCAGCACGTACGCGGGCGGCAGCCCGGCCAGGTCCCGGGCGCGGGCCGGTGCCGCGTACGGGGTCGCGGGCCGTCCGCCCAGGTAGTGCCGCCACATGTGGGCGGCGTCCGTCCGGTTGAACAGCGGCGGTTCGGTGCAGGCGCGCATCGACGGGGTGTCCATGCGGTCGTCCAGGACCGGGTACAGCAGCATCTGGAACGCGAGCGGCGGGCCGCCCTCGTCGCGGGCCCGCAGCGCCACCGCCGCCGCGAGCGCGCCCCCGGCGCTGCCGCCGCCCACCGCCACGCGCGCCGGATCCCCGCCGAACCCGGACGCGTGCGCGTGCGCCCACGCGCACGCGGCGTAGCAGTCGTCGAGGCCGGCCGGGAACGGGTGCTCGGGCGCGAGCCGGTAGTCGACCGACACCACCGCGATCCCGCCGTCCCCGGCGAACGCGAGGCACCGGCCGTGCTCGTTCTCCGGGTCGCCGGTGACGAACCCGCCGCCGTGGAAGTACACGAGGACGGGCGCCGGACCGGTCACGCGGACGGGCCGGTAGATCCGGACCGGGACGCCGCCCGCGACCGTCCGGCCGGTGACCTCCACGCGGTGGTCGCGCTCGGGCTCCCCGAGCGCCGCGACGAGGTCGCGCATCGCGGCCCGCGCTTTCGCGGGATCCGCCAGGCCGACGTGGGGCGCACCGGCCAGCACGGCGGCGAGGTCGGCGTCGAGTCCCGGGGGCAGGGCCATGAAGACCTCCGGAGGTCGTCAGGGGGCGCTCCCCCGGGCGGGGAGGGACGCCCGGGGGAGCGCGGGGAGGAAGGTCGTTCAGCCGGTGACCGGCAGGTCGATGTAGCGGGCGCGGTAGATGCTGACGTACCGGTAGTTGTCGTTCACCCCGTCGTCCTCGGCGTTGTCGAGGGTGTTGACGTTGTAGGAGATCACCAGGTTGCCGCTGGAGGACAGCGACGCGTGCTGGTGCGCGTTGTAGGTGTAGACGTCGGGCCAGGAGCCGGTCTCCGGCGTGGTGTAGACGGCCTGCTCGGCGGTGAACGGGCCCCCGGCGGAGCAGGACAGCAGGACGTCGATCTCCGCGCCGAACGCGAACTCGGTGTCCTGGTTGACCATGATGTAGTGGGCGCCGCGCTTGGTGACGCTGAACTCGTTGGACACGCCGCTCATCAGGCGGGCGGAGTCGGCCTCCTCGGACGACCAGCCCCCGGCCGTCCGGTAGCTCCAGTCCCCGCGCAGGTCGTCACCGTCCACCCGGGCGATGTGCAGGTACTTGGTGTTCTGCTTCGTGTCCGGGTCGGTGTAGTCCTCGGTGCCGTAGATGTAGGTGTGCCCGCCGTCCTCCAGCAGGGCCGAACCCCACTGGACGCCGGTCGCCGACGGCATCGCGTTCACCGTCATCGGCCCGGACAGGTTCCCGGTCGAGAAGCGCGCCAGGACGTTGCGCTTCCACTTCAGGTCCCAGGGGTCCCCGTTGCCCGGGTCCGGGTCGTAGTACTCGCGGTAAAGCTGCTGGACCTCCGAGGCGTGCTGGGTCAGGTCGCCCGCCCAGTACCAGTGCGCGGCCTGCGACGGCGGCATGGGCGCCGTCGGGTTCGCCGCGGTGCCGCCGTGGACGGTCCGCAGCGACCCGTTCGTGCCCTGGACGACGAACGAGTTGTTGAGGAACGGCGTCGTCCCGCCCTCCTCGATCACGGGCGGGCGGGAACCGTCGGCGTTCACCTTGCCGAGGAAGGTGTCGGAGTAGGCGTAGACGATGCGCCCGTCCGACAGCCGCAGCGAGTACGTCGTGTCGGCGCCCGTCCAGTCGTCCAGCCGGGCGTTGCTGTTGCCGTACGTGGTGAACTTCGCGTTCTGCGCCGTGTTCTGCGTCGCGGTCCCGAACGTCGGCGCGGGACGTCCGGCGCAGACCGGGGCGGCCTGCGCGGCCGCCGGGGCGGCGGGCACGACCACCAGCCCGGCCGTGAGGGCGAGCGCGAGAGCGGATCTGGACATGCGGTACCTCCGTGGGGGGTTCGGACGGATCGAGGGTTCGGAGTGATACGGCGGGGTTCAGTTCTCCGGCAGGGCCGCCGGGTTGCGCGCGAGGAGACCGCCGTCGACGCGGTGCTCGGCGCCGGTGACGAACGACGAGCGCGGGCCGGCCAGGAAGGCCACCACCTCCGCGACCTCCTCGGGGCGGGCGACGCGTCCGAGCGGGTGCGCGCGGCCCCACTCGGCGACCTGCGCATCCTGGGAGCCGCCGCCGAACAGGTCGGCGGCCCAGCGCAGCATGGGGGTGTCGACCGATCCCGGGCACACCGCGTTCGCGCGGATCCCGTCGGCCGCGTGGTCGAGGGCCATCGCCCTGGTCAGCGCGTTGATCGCCGCCTTGCTGGCGCTGTAGGCGGCGACGCCCGCCTGCGACACGAACGCCTGCACCGACGACACCGTGACGATCGTCCCGCCGCCCCGGCGCCGCAGTTCCGGCACGGCCGCACGGCACGCGAGGAAGACGCCCTTCACGTTCACGTCGAGGACCTCGTCCCACGTCTCCTCGGAGGTGTCCTCGACCGTCCCGTACCGCTGCACGCCCGCCGACGTCACGACGATGTCGAGGCCCCCGTACTCGTGCACGGCCGTCCGCACCAGCGCGTCGGCCCGCTCCGCGTCCCGCACGTCGGCGACCGCGCCGGTGACCGCCCGTCCGGCCGCGCGCAGCTCCTCCTCGGCCTCCCGGACGCCCTCGATCCCGCTGAACACGACGGCGGCCCCGTCGCCCGCGAGCCGCTCCACCACGGCCCGCCCGATCCCCAGCGACCCGCCGGTGACCAGCGCGACCTTGCCCTCGAACTCGCTCACCCCGTGCTCCCCTCGATGACGCCCGCGCGCAGCCACGACCGCCGCACCGCGCGCGGGCCCAGGTGCAGCGCCGTCCCGTTGTCCACCGCCGCCGCGAGCCCGTCGGTCGGGTACCCGGCGAACGGCTCGAGCCCGACCGCGTACGCGCGGCCCCACCACGGGTGGTCGACGGTCGCCCCCAGCTCCTGCCAGAGCCACAGGTGCGGCAGGACGGACGCGTCCCAGCGCACCCGCAGCCCCAGGCCGTCCGCGGGGTCGACCACCTCGTACCGGCCCTCGTCGAGATCGGTGAGGTAGACGATCTCACTCGGCTCGCCCTTCGCGGGGACGACGCTCAGGTCGACCGTCCCGCCGCCGTCCGCCGGCACGTGCGGCCACCGGTACGGGCCACCCGCCCGGACCCTCCGACCGCCCGGCCCGATCGGCGCGCCGTGCGGGACGACCCGCGCCCCGTCCGGCACCCGGATCCGGTGACCGGGCTTCAGGAAAGGCGCACCGAACACGATGTGGTGGCCCCACATGGCGTCCACATCGACGTCGGACTCGTTCGTCAGCTCTTCCTCGACGATCAGTTCGCCGTCCACCAGCCGGAAGGTCTTCACCACCCGCAGGGGCGACCGGCGCGCGCGCACGCTGAGCCGAACGGCGACCTCCCGGACGTCGTCGGTGACGATCTCCGCGTCCCACGGCAGCCCCGCGACCTCGCCGTGCTGCGCGAACCGCGCGCCCCGGTAGACGCTCGGCGCGCCGCCGTTCGGTAGGACCTCCTGCCAGCCGCCCTCGTACGCGTCGAGGAACGCCGCGACGTCATCGCCCGCGGCTCCCCCGGCGTCGCGCGGATTCCGGAGCCCGCCGGGCGACCACCACACGAAGTCCATGTCGCGCGGCTTGTGCAGGAACTCGACGACGTCGCCGCCCTTGCCCGCCAGGACCGTCACGCGCAGCAGCCGGTCCTCCAGCACGAAGGCGCGCAGCCCCGCCAGCGTCACCTCGTGGACGCGGGCACCCCAGTTCCGGCGCATCACGCCCAGCTCTCGGCGCCCCGGAACGGGAAGTGCTCCCCCGCCACGTAGGCGGGCCGCGCCCGGTACTCGTTGACGCCCGGCTCGCCGCGCAGATGCAGCGCCGACGGGAACGGCGACGGCTCGGCCGTGATCCTCGTGGACGTCGGGATGTACCGGATCGTCAGCCCGCACCGCCGGTGGGGCGACTCGTTCGCGTTGCTCCCGTGCATGATGTTCGGGTGGTGGACCTCGACGTCCCCCGGCTCCAGCACCAGGTCGACGGCCGCGGACTCGTCGACGTCCCGCGCGCTCTCGACCCCGAACACGGCCCCGGCGTCGTCCCGCTCCCGCACCTCGTGCAGCCCGCTCCGGTGACTGCCCGGGATGACCCGCAGGCACCCGTTCTCGGGCGTCGAACGGTCGACGGCCAGCCACAGCGTGACCACCCGCATGGGTTCGAGCGGCCAGAACGAGCCGTCCTGGTGCCAGAGCACGGCCTTGCCGGTGTGCGGCGGCTTCGAGATGTAGGCCGACGCGAACAGCGCGATGTCCGGCCCGACGAACCGCTGCGCGACGTCGAGCAACCGCTCGTCCGACACGAGCCGCACCCAGAACGGGTCCTCGGCCACGAGCTCGGTCGACAGGTCCTCGCCGCTCCTTCCGGGGTGGCGCTCCTGCAGCCACCGGACGTGCGCGTCCGCCTCGGCGACCAGCTCGGCGTCCAGCACGTTCCGGAAGATCGCGTAGCCGTCCGTCTCGTAGCGCTGCATCGGATCCATCGGGCTCCTCCATGTCGTGTGAATCACGGCACATGAAGTCTTAGTCATCAGATCACTTGCTGTCTAGATGTATCTTCGCTCCAACAGACGGGAGCCGCCATGCAGAACATCCGCGTCGCGCTGATCGGCGAGTGCATGATCGAACTGAGCCACCTCGCCCCGGACCGGCTGGCGCTCGGCTACGCCGGCGACGCCTTCAACGTCGCCGCCTACCTCGCCCGCTCCGCCCCCGTCGACGTCGAGTTCGTCACGGCCGTCGGCGACGACCCCTACAGCGCCCAGATGCAGGCCGCCTGGGCCGCCCGCAACGTGGGTTCGGCCCACACCCGCGTGATCCCCGGCGCCCGGCCGGGCCTCTACCTCATCCGCACCGACGACCGCGGCGAGCGGACGTTCCACTACTACCGATCCCAGTCCGCCGCCCGCGCCCTGTTCGGCCCCGACCAGCCCGACACCGTCGACGACGCCCTGGCCGGCCACGACCTCGTCTACCTCTCGGGGATCACCCTGTCGATCCTCACCCCGCACGCCCGCACCCGCCTGCTCGCCGTCCTCGACGAGACCCGCCGCCGCGGCGGCCGGATCGCCTTCGACGGCAACTACCGCCCCGCCGGCTGGCCGTCCCCGGACATCGCCGCCGCCGCGATGTCGGCCGTCCTGTCCCGCACCGACATCGCGCTCCCCACGTTCGACGACGAACGCGCCGTCTTCGGCGACCGCACCCCCGCCGACACCGTCCGCCGCCTCCGCGCCGCCGGCTGCACCGAGATCGCCGTCAAGCTCGGCCCCCGAGGCAGCCTGATCGCCGACGCGGACACGACCGTCCCGATCCCCGCCCGCACCGTCCCGAACGTCGTCGACACCACGGCCGCCGGCGACTCCTACAACGGCGCCTACCTGGCGGCCCGCCTGACCGGCGCCACCCGCGCCGAAGCCGCCGAATCGGCCACCACCCTCGCCGCCCGGGTCATCACCCACCAGGGAGCCCTACTCCCCGAACCCACCCGAACGTGACCAAACACACCGCCCCCTCACAAACCAGCCTCGGACCAGCACAAAAAATCCACAGACCAAGGCAAAATCTCCACCAACCCCAAAGCAAACACTGCCCCCCGAGAGCGCCAAACCAAGCTCCCCCAGAACCACCCGGCGCCGCACCCCCAGGCGGCCCCGTCATCCGCGATCACCCACCTCTGACAGCGAAGCCCTCTCGCCCCGAACCACCCGGCGCCGCACATCCCCGCGCCCCTCACCTTCGCCATGCCCCGGCAGGCGGGCCCCTGGTCGCCGGGCCGGGCCTGTCACCAATGCTCCGGGGGGCCGTCGCCCAGCCCTCGGCACCGATGGACCGCCAATAACACCAACCGCCCCGACAGCCGCATCACACGCCGGAACGGAGGCACCCGCCCCGGCCATCACCTCAGCCAGAGCGGCCCGGAACCACTGCGATTGCGAGCGAAGCCAGGTTCGAGCGAAGCGAGAACCTGATCGCGCAGCGAGCCCCTGGGCGAGTCGGAGCGATGCAGCAATCGCACGCAGCGCCCGTTGAAGGAAGGCCCCCCAGGGCCTGACGCCGAGGGCGATGCAGGCAAACACGTCGGAGCGATGCAGCAATCGCACGCAGCGCCCGTTGAAGGAAGGCCGCCTCGCGGCCTGACGCCGAGGGTGGTGCAATAGGCGCGAGTTGAAGTCTCGCGGAGTGCTCCGTAGGCGGTAGTTTCGATGGCAGCGGGACCATCCTGCGAGGGAGTGACGTGACCGAGGAAACCGCCGCAATGCCTGCCAGTACGAAGTTGTCCGTCCGCGACGTGGTGACGGTGAAGCTGCCCGCCGCGAGCGCGTACCTGTCCGTCCTGCGGACGGCCACCGCGGGGCTCGCCGCGCGACTGGACTTCACGCTGGACGAAATCGAGGACCTGCGCATCGCGGTCGACGAGGCGTGCGCGATGCTGCTCGCCCAGGCCGTCCCCGGGACGGACCTGTCGTGCGAGTTCGAGCTGACCGGGGAGGCGATGCGCATCTCCGTGTCGGTGCTGACCGTGGACGGCGTCGAGCCGAGCCGTGACACGTTCGCCTGGACGGTCCTGTCGTCGCTCGCCGGCGAGGTGGACGCCCGGGCGGGCACCGACGACCGGGTCACCGTGACGCTGCAGAAGCGGCGCGGTGCGGGTGGGACCCAGTGACGGAGAAGACGACCCTGGCGGGCGAGGACAACGAGCGGTCCGAGAGCGCGGTGCCGGACCGTGCGCGAGCGCGCGCCCTGTTCGAGCGGCTCGCCGAGTTGCCGGACGGCGACCCGGAGCGCCAGCGCATCCGCGACCAGCTCGTGGAGCTGCATCTGCCGCTGGTGGAGTATCTCGCGCGGCGCTTCCGGAACCGCGGCGAGTGGCTGGACGACCTGATCCAGGTCGCCACGATCGGGTTGATCAAGTCGATCGACCGGTTCGACCTGGAGCGGGGCGTGGAGTTCTCCACGTACGCGACGCCCACGATCGTCGGCGAGATCAAGCGGCACTTCCGCGACAAGGGCTGGGCGGTGCGGGTGCCGCGCCGCCTGCAGGAGCTGAAGCTGTCGCTCACGAAGGCGATCAGCGACCTGGCGCAGCGGGAGGGCCGCGCGCCGACGGTCAGCGAGCTGGCCGCCCACCTGCAGATGAGCGAGGAGGAGGTGCTCGAGGGCCTGGAGTCGGCGAACGCCTACTCCACGGTGTCCCTGGACGCGCCCGACTCCGGTGACGAGGACGCGCCCGCGGTGGCGGACTCGCTCGGCATGGTGGACGAGTCGCTGGAGGGCGTGGAGTACCGCGAGTCGCTGAAACCGCTGCTGGAGAAGCTGCCCGCGCGGGAGAAGAAGATCCTGCTGCTGCGGTTCTTCGGCAACATGACGCAGTCGCAGATCGCGGCCGAGCTGGGCATCTCGCAGATGCACGTGTCGCGGCTGCTGGCGCGGACGCTGGCGCAGCTCCGCGAGGGCCTGACGGCGGACGAGTGACCCGTGCGGGCCCGGACGGCTTCGGCCGCCGGGCCCGTCACTTCCCCGCGGGGCCGTCCGCGAGCTCGTCCCGTTCGTCCTGCTCGTCCTCGTCGTGGTCGGTGATGAGCCAGGCGGTGCTGGGCGGGCTGAGCACCGCGATCAGGGTCAGGACGGCGACGATGCCGAGCGGCAGGCCCAGCGCGAACTGCTCGCTCTGCCACAGCGACCACGCGACGGGGAGCGCGAACAGCTGGGTGAGCACCGTGGGGGCGCGGCTCCACTGGTCGGCGCGCAGCAGCCCGCGGGCGCAGGCGAGCATCCCGATCCCGCCCGCGAGGGCCAGCACGGTCACGCCGATCGCGCTCATCGGGTCGACGGGGTCGCCGATGGCGGTTTCCACACCGACGTAGGCGCCGTAGCCGACGGCGGCGAGGCCCTCGACGGCTTCGAGGCCGGCGGCGGCGGACACGGTCGCGGGGCGGGCGGCGCTCAGACGCTTGGACACATCGAAACCCTACTGCGCCGCACCCGATGCGCACTCCCGGGTGGCCTCCGGGACCGTCAGGGGTAACTCCGGGGAAACGCCGGGTGCGACTCTCGGTAACCTGGCGCCGTGCGCGCCATGCTCATCGCCAACCCCAAGGCGACCTCCACCTCCCGGCGGGCCCGCGAACTGCTGGTCCGGGCCTGCGCCGGCGATCTCGACCTCGTCATCGCCGAGACGCGGCACCGCGGCCACGCGGTGGAACTCGCCCGCGACGCCGCCACGGACGGTTACGACCTGGTGATCGCGCTCGGCGGGGACGGCACGGTGAACGAGGCCGTCAACGGCCTGCTGTCCTCCGGTGCCGCCGAACCGCCCGCGCTGGCGGTGCTGCCGTGCGGGAGCGCGAACGTGTTCGCGCGGGCGCTCGGCCTGCCGGACGACCCGATCAGCGCGACGCGCGTCGTGCTGGAGGCGCTGCGGGCGGGCCGGTACCGGACGGTCGGGCTGGGCGCGGCCCGGCCGGGCGACGGCCCCGAGCGGTACTTCACGTTCTGCGCCGGCGTCGGGCTGGACGCCGAGGTCGTGCGGGAGGTCGAACGGCATCGTGGATCGGGACGCAGAGCGGATCCGTCGCTCTATGTTCGAACGGCCGTTCGCCATTTCTTCACCGGCACGGAACGGCGCCGCGCGGCGCTCACCCTGGAACAGCCGGGCCGCCCGCCGAAATCGGGGCTGTTCCTGGCGTTCATCTCCAATACGTCGCCGTGGACATTCGTGGGCCGCATCCCGGTGAATCCGAGTCCGCTCGCGCACTTCGCGCGGGGGCTGGACGTGTTCGCGATCCGTTCGCTGCGGGTGGGGCCGACGCTGGCCGCCGTGGCCGGGATGCTGCTGGCGCGCACCCGTCCTGTGCAGGGACGGGACGTGGTGAACGTGCACGACGCGGCGGAGGTGACGGTGCGCGCGGAGCGTCCCGTGGCCTTTCAGTTGGACGGCGACTACCTTGGCGAGCATCGCAGTGTGACGTTCCGCTCGGTCCCGAAGGCCATCCGGATCGTCATATGAGCGCACCCGGCCGATCTGTTGAGATCCAAGTAACATGATCGACCCACTGATGTGACACATGCGACACCCATACTTTGAGAATGCCTTCTCAAAGGTCTTGCGCCTGGTAGTGCGCCCCTGACACGCTCAAAGTGCGCCCGAACGACAGGGGTCCCGATGACGCCGACCGCCTGGTCGGGGCGCCGTCGAACAACCGTCCCAGGATCCGGCCGCCGCCGCTCCGGGCGTTCGCGACACATGTGAAACCGTTCACACGTGGGTGGAGTGTCTCCACCACCTGACGAAGGAGTGGACCGCATGGACTGGCGCCACCGCGCAGCCTGCCGTGACGTGGACCCCGAGCTGTTCTTCCCGATCGGCAACACCGGGCCCGCGATCCTGCAGATCGAAGAGGCCAAGCAGGTATGCCGACGCTGTGACGTGACCGACGCCTGCCTGCGCTGGGCGCTGGAGTCCGGGCAGGACTCGGGCGTCTGGGGCGGCATGGGCGAGGACGAGCGCCGCGCCCTCAAGCGCCGCGCGGCCCGTGCCCGGACCCGCGCCGGCGTCGGGCTGCAGCACCGCTGACACCGCCGCGCCGCCTCCGAGCCGACCGCCGGAGAGCCCACCAGCGCCGCGAACCTTCCGAAGTGCCCGTGACCCCAGGTCACGGGCACTTCGCCGTTCCCGGGCCGTCGCCCGCCCGGCCGTCACCGGCGGGGCGGCCCGGCCCGGTGGTCGTGGTCCAGCGGGACGTCCACGACGACCTCGGTGCCGCCGCCCTCGCGGGGCCGGAAGTCCAGGTTCCCGCCCAGCTCCCCCACGATCAGCGTCCGGACGATCTGCAGACCGAGGCTGTTGCTGCTCTCCACGTCGAAGTCGGGGGGCAGCCCCACCCCGTCGTCGGCCACCACCACGACGAGGCGCCGCTCGCCCGGCGCACCGTCCCGGCGGTCCGGGCGGGCGGGCCGCGGCTCCGGTTCGCCCGCCTCCGACAGCTCCCCCCACACGGGCTGCCGCGCCGCCCTGCGCCGCAGGTCGGACGGCTCGTCCCGGCCCGCGCCCTCGCGGCCCGACCCGGTCCGGTGCGCGATGACCTCCAGCGTCCCGAACCGGTTCGCCAGACCGTGCTCCAGGGCGTTCTGCAGCAGTTCGGTCAGCGCCATCGCCAGCGGCGTCGCGACCTCCGCGGGCAGGACCCCGAAGTTCCCGGTCCGCTTCGGCGCGACCTTGGTCTCCGGAGTGGACACCTCCCCCGCCATCGTGATGACCCGGTCCGCGATGTCGTCGAAGTCGATCAGCTCGTCCGGGGTGAGCGACAGCGTCTCGTGCACGATCGCGATCGAGCCGACCCGCCGGACCGCCTCGTCCAGCGCGGCCCGCCCCTCCGGGATCCGCAGCCGCCGCGCCTGCAGCCGCAGCAGCGCCGCGACCGTCTGCAGGTTGTTCTTCACCCGGTGGTGGATCTCCCGGATGGTCGCGTCCTTCGTCATCAGCTCCCGGTCCCGCCACCGCAGCTCGGTGACGTCCCGGCACAGGACGATCGCGCCGATCCGGGTGCCGCCCACGACCAGCGGGATCGTCCGCAACTGCATGATCGGCCCGTGCGCCTCGACCTCGACCTCGCGCGGCGCGCGCCCGCTGAGCAGCACGCTCAGCGCCTCCTCCAGCGGCTCCCCGGTGTCGCACAGCTCCGCGGTGATCTCCCCGAGGTTCTCGCCGACCAGGTCCGTCGGGTAGCCGAGCCGCCGGTACGCCGACTGCGCGTTCGGGCTCGCGTAGTTCACCCGCCCCGACCGGTCGAGCCGCATCAGCCCGTCCCCCACCCGGGGGAGCGCAGCAGGTTGGGCTCCTCCCCCGGCACCGGGAACCGCCCCTCGGAGATCATCTTCGCGAGGTCGCTGGCCGACTGCAGGTACGTCAGCTCCAGCCGGCTCGGAGTCCGCGCCGAGCTCAGGTTGGTGCTGCGCTGGATCACCCCGAGGATCTTGGCGCCGCGCCGCACCGGGATCGACTCCTCCCGCACCGGGATGCCGCTCCCCCACTCCGGGTCGCCCTCCCGGACGATCCGGCGCTCCCGCCACGCGATGTCGATCAGCTTCCGGCGTCCCGTCCGGACCACCTTGCCGACCAGGTCCTCCGGGTACGCGGTGGGGCCGGTCGTCGGCCGCATCTGCGCGATCGCCACCCAGCCGGGGACGGCCGCACCGGTGTCGAGGGCCCGGCCGCGCGCGTCCGCGGGCGGCGCGTCGCCGATCCGCAGCGGCACCCACAGCAGCAGATCGGCGAACGACAGGTCGGCGAGCAGCTGCCAGTCCGACACGAGGGCGTGCAGCCACTCCACGTCCGTCTCGGTCAGGTCGGTGTGATCGCGGACCAGATCGGTCAAGGTAGGCACCCGACCATCATCGCCCATCGGCTTCGGTGCGGGCCCGCGCGTCCCCCTCCCGCGACGGCCTGGCAGGATGCCCGCATGACGGAGCGAACCGAGGGCACGCGGCCGAACTCGCCGGGAAGTGCGGGGGACCCCCTGCCGCCGGACGCGGGCGCGGCGGCCCCCGACCCCCTCGCCCGGCTCCGCGACGCGGCCGCGCGGCGGCACGCGGCCGGGCTGCGCCGCACGCTCCGCCCCCGCACCCGCGACCTGATCGACCTGGCGTCCAACGACTACCTCGGGCTGTCGGGCGACCCCCGGCTCGCCGCCGGCGCCGCCGCCGCGGCCCGCGCCTTCGGCACCTGCTCCACCGGGTCACGCCTGGTCACCGGCACCACCGAACTGCACACCGAGCTGGACCGGCGGCTCGCCGCGTTCACCGGCGCCGCCGCCGGGCTCGTGTTCTCCTCCGGCTTCCTCGCCAACCTCGGCGCCGTCACCGCGCTGTCCGGCCCGGACGTCCTCGTGGTGTCCGACCAGACGAACCACGCCTCGATCGTCGACGCGTGCAGGCTGTCGCGGTCCCGCGTCGCGATCGTCCCGCACCGCGACACCGCCGCCGTCGCCGAGGCCCTCGCCGAACGTGACGAGGACCACGCGATCGTCGTCACCGACGCGGTCTTCTCCGTGGACGGCGACATCGCGCCGCTCGCCGAACTGCACGCGCTCGTCCAGTCCCACGGCGCCCTCCTCGTGATCGACGAGGCGCACGCCCTCGGCGTCGTCGGCACCGGCGGGCGCGGCGCCGCGCACGCCGCCGGTCTCGCGGGCGAACCCGACGTCGTCCGCACGCTCACGCTGTCGAAATCGCTCGCCTCGCAGGGGGGCGCCGTCCTCGGCGCCCCCGAGGTGATCGACGCGCTGGTGGACACGGCCCGCTCCTTCATCTTCGACACGGGCCTGAACCCGCCCGCCGTCGGCGCCGCCCTCGCGGCCCTCGACGTCCTGGAGTCCGACCCCGGCCTGCCCGCCCGCGCCCGCGCCGTCGCCGCCCGGATGACCGCGCTCGCGGCCGGTTCCGGCCTCGAGACCGCCGAGCCCGCGGCCGCCGTCGTCCCGGTGTACCTGGGCGAGCCGCACGCCGCCCTCCGCGGCGCCGAGATCTGCGCTGACCACGGCGTCCGCGTCGGCTGCTTCCGCCCGCCGTCGGTACCGAAGGGACGCGCGTGCCTGCGGCTGACCGCACGCGCCACGGTGAACGAGTCGGACCTCACAAATCTCGGGAGCGCCCTGGCGGAGATCGCGCGCGCCACCGGCCGTAGTCTTCACGCATAACATCGGGGAGAACCGATGATGAACGTGAGGAGATGCCGTGACGGAGGTCAGGGGCGGACCCCGGCACGGGGGCGGGTTCGAGCACGGATTCGATCGGGCCTCGTTGAGCGACATCGGTAGGCACCACTCGAGCCACGCGCCCCGCATCCCGAAGTACTACAAGCTCAAGGAACTGCTGGTCGAGCTGATCCAGTCGCTCCCGCCCGGCAGCCCGCTGCCCCCCGAACGGGCGCTCGCCGAGAAGTACGAGACGTCCCGCACGACCGTCCGGCAGGCCCTCGCCGAGCTCGTCGTCGAGGGCCGCCTGCAGCGCATCCAGGGCAAGGGCACGTTCGTCGCCAAGCCCAAGGTCGCGCAGGAGCTCCAGCTCGTCAGCTACACCGAGGACATGCGGCACCACGGCCTGCGGCCCGAGACCCGCATCCTGGAGGCCGGGTACGTCAGCGCCGACGAGCATCTCGCCGCGCTCCTCGGCATCCGGCCGGGCGGCCGCGTCCTGCGCGTCCACCGGCTCCGCCTCGCCGACGGCGAGGCCATGTCCATCGACACCTCGCACCTGCCCGCGCGCCGCTTTCCCGGCCTGCGCCGCGAGCTGTCCCGCCACCACTCGCTGTACGAGACGCTCGCGACGGCCTACGACGTCCACCTGACGGAGGCCGAGGAGACGATCGAGACCGTCCTGGCGACCCCGCACGACGCCCAGCTCCTCGGCGTCGACGTCGGCCTCCCGATGCTCCTGCTGTCCCGGCACGCCTTCGACACGACGGGCCAGCCGGTCGAGTGGGCCCAGTCCCTGTACCGCGGCGACCGGTACAAGTTCATCACCCGCCTCCGCCGCCACTGACCTCTCCGCGACCTCTCTTCACGGCCTCCCCCGAACACCGCACGGAGCGCGACCTTCCACATACACTCCGAACATACGTTCCCTAAGATGGACGGGAGTCGGATCGTGAGGGAGAGGCCGAGAGACGTGAGCGTTACACCCGAGGTTCACATGTCGGACTTGCCCGACACCCCCTACAACCTGTGGGTACGCGGTGAGCTCGATGACTACGTCGACGCCCCCGAAGGATCACGCATCGAGGTCATCGAGGGAGAGGTCGTCGTGTCCCCCGCTCCGACGGTCGCCCATGGAACGCCCCTCCGCCACATCACGCGGGCGCTGGAGCGGGCCGCGTTCGACGACCCCGATTTCCCATGGGTGGCCCAGCAGGTGGCCGAACTCGATCTGGTCGGTCTCGGGCAGATCTTCATCCCGGACCTCGTGATCACCACTGAGGAGATTCTGCACGCCGTCTCGGATGCGGACCTGCCTCGCCTCATGTCGGACGAGATCGAGATGGCGGTGGAGGTCACTTCCAGAAACGGCAAGGGAGACGATCTGCCTCCCCCGCGAACCGACCACCGCAAGCAGGAGAAGAAGCCGAACAAGTGGACGGGGTACGCCAGGACCGAAATTCCCTACTACCTGGTTGTCGACCGCTCCCCCAAGATGGCCCGGACGACGCTCTACTCCATCCCCGACCAAGCCACCGCCGCCTACCTGCACGAAGAGTCCTGGGAGTTCGGCGAGACGATCCACCTCCCCGACCCGTTCGGTATCGACATCGACACCACTCACTGGAAGCCCTGGAGGGACTGACGTGCCCTACCACGTCGTCCACCACGATTACGAGATCGAGCTACCGGAGGACCCCTTCGATCTCTGGTGCAAGGACGAACTCTGGAAGTACATCGGGGTCGAGAAGGGCGCCAAGATCGAGGTCATCGGAGGCGAGATTCGCGTCCAGGGCGCGCCGATGTCGTCCGGGATCGGCAGTGATGTTCATCCGCTCCAGCAGATCCGCGACATGGAGGCTCGAATGGAGAAGATGATCGTGGAGCTGTCCACCCGGCGCGCCGTGGACGAGTGACCCGTCGCTCGTCAGAGGGTCTGGGTGAGGGCCTTGATGGGCATCTGGAGGTCGGTGAGCAGGTCCAGGTCCTTCTCGGCCGGACGGCCGAGGGTGGTGAGGTAGTTGCCGACGATGATCGCGTTGATGCCGCCGAGCATGCCCTCGCGGGTGCCGAGGTCGCCGAGGGTGAGTTCGCGCCCGCCCGCGTAGCGCAGGATCGTCCGGGGCAGGGCGAGCCGGAACGCGGCGATGGTGCGCAGCGCGTCCGGGCCCTCGACGAGCGGCAGGTCGGAGAACGGGGTGCCGGGGCGGGGCGCGAGGAAGTTCAGCGGGACCTCGTCGGGCTCCAGTTCGGCGAGCTGGGCGGCGAACTCGGCGCGCTGCTCGACGGTCTCGCCCATCCCGATGATGCCGCCGCAGCAGACCTCCATGCCGGCTTCCTTCACCATGCGCAGGGTGTCCCAGCGCTCCTCCCACGAGTGGGTGGTGACGACGCTGGCGAAGTGCGAGCGGGCGGTCTCCAGGTTGTGGTTGTAGCGGTGGACGCCCATCGCGGTGAGCTCGTCGACCTGCTCCTGGGTGAGCATCCCGAGCGAGCACGCGATGTTGATCTCGACGGCGTCGTTGATGGCCTTGACGCCGTCCCGCACCTGCGACATGAGGCGCTCGTCCGGGCCGCGGACGGCCGCGACGATGCAGAACTCGGTGGCGCCGGTCTTGGCGGTCTCCTTCGCGGCCTCGACCAGCTCGGGGATGTTCAGCCACACCGAGCGGACCGGGGACTCGAACTTGCCGGACTGCGAGCAGAAGTGGCAGTCCTCGGGGCAGCCGCCGGTCTTCAGCGACACGATGCCCTCAACCTCGACCTCGGGGCCGCACCAGCGCATCCGGACCTCGTGGGCGAGCGCGAGCAGCTCTTCGAGACGGTCGTCCGGCAGCGTCAGGCACTCCAGGACCTGGTCAGCGGAAAGGCCCTCGCCCTCCTCCAGAACCTGCCGGCGCGCGGTCTCCAAGATGTCACTCACGTGTTCTCCTTATCGAGTCCGTAGCTGTCGCGGAAGGTAGCAGGGTCGAACGCGCCGCCGAACGCCGGGGCCAGGCCGCGGTGGGCGGCGACGAGGAACTCGGCGGCGTCCAGGGCGCCCGCACCGGCGGGCAGCGCGCCCGCGAGGGGACGGGCGGCGATGGTCTCCAGGTCCCGGATGTTGCTGCGCTGCGCGAGGTCGGGCTCGTCCGGCCAGGCGCCGATGACGACGCCGGCGAGTTGCACGCCGCGGTGCGCCATCGCCTCCAGCGTCAGCGCCGTGTGGTTGAGGGTGCCGAGGTCGGGGCGGGTGACGACGACGACCGCGGCGCCGAGCCAGCGGGCGAGGTCGGCGATCGTCCCGCCCTCCTCGTCGTAGCGGACGAGCAGGCCGCCCGCGCCCTCGACGAGCACGAGGCGGCGGTCGTCCGCCAGGGCCCGGACGCGTTCGGCGACCTCGGGCAGCCGGACGGGCGGGACCCCGGCGAGCCGGGCGGCGGCCGCCGGGGACAGCGGGTCGGGGAACCGCGCGAACTCGTGCACGTCCTCGATCCCGGCGAGCCGGCGGACGTCGTCCAGGTCGCCGGGCTCGCCGGGGCGGGTGCCCGTCTGCCCGGGTTTGACGACCGCGACCGGCATGCCGCGCGCGGCGGCGACGGCGGCCAGCGCGGCCGTCACGACGGTCTTCCCCACGCCGGTACAGGTTCCGGTGATCACGAGCACGCTCACGCCCGGCACACTAGCGCGGGGCCCGCGGCCCGGTCCGTCGCCGAATCCCACAGGAATCGGCGGGGCGGTTTGTAACCGGGTTCAGCCGCCGAGGGCCTCGGCGACCTCGCGGGTGACGGCCCGCAACTCGGGGTCCAGCTGGTCGAGGCGGGCGTCGAGGTCGGCGGCGAACCGGTGCCGTTCGACGTCCGGGGCGGGGCGGGCCTCGGGCATCCACGCGGAGTGGATCAGGAACGGGACGGTCGTGCCGCGCGGCGGCGCGAGGACGGCGACGGGCCCGCGGCCCACGTCGGCGGCGTCGAACAGCTCGACGCGGAACCGGTCGTCGTTGTGGACGGCGACGACGAGGTAGCCGTCGTGCCCGCCCGGGGACGAGCCGGCGTACCGGGTGCCGCCCTTCGCGGTGGCGGTGCCGCGCGGGACGAACGACGGCGACGTCGGGTAGTCGTCGAGCGCGAACGTCCATTCGGCGAGGGCCTTGAGGTCGTCGCGGTCGTGCGAGACGAGGACGGCCGGGGTCTCCTCCCCGGGGAACAGGGACGTGTCGATGCGGCCCTCGTAGTTCCGCAGGGCGCGCTGGTTGATCCCCTCCGGGTGGAACCCGATGTAGACGAGGTGGTGGCGGGTGGGATCGGTCTGCCCTTCCAGGCTCCAGTCGATGGCGGACAGTTCGGCCTGCCACCACCGGGACGGGTCGTGGGCGCGCGCGCGTTCGCGCACCTGGCCCGTCTCCGGGTCGAACTGCAGGACGGTCGTGAGCGCGGGCGTCATGCCGTGGCAGTACATCCCGCGCAGGGCGGGGTCGATGGGGCGACCGTGCACGTCGAGGTCGTCCTCACGCAGGTACATGCCGATGTCCACGCCCGGGGTGTGCTCCATGACGACCTGGACGCCGTCGGAGTCGTCGTAGCGCGCGTAGAAGTGGTTCACCTCGGGCGCGATGCGGAACTCCTTGCAGGCGACCGTGGTCGCGCCGGGGGCGAGGTCGTCCTTGCGGATCAGCAGGACGGGCCCGTCGGAGTTGTTGGCGACGGTGCGGTCCCCGCCGAAGATCTCGTCGGCGTCGATCTTGAAGGCGGTGTCGGCGAGGACGAGCCAGTCGCGCGTCTGCGTGATGGTGTGCGTGGCCTGCGGCAGCGTCGCGTTCTCGACGTCCCAGCGGTGCACCCGCGGACCCGTCCCGTCGTAGCGGATCACCGAGACGGTGCCGGTGAGGACGTCGCGGCTGACGTTCCACATGCAGCCGCGGTCGGGGTCGACGACGGGGTGCGCGGACGACGAGATCAGCGGCAGCACCGCCTGGTCCATCGCGGGCTTCCAGTCGTCGCGGTGGCCGACCTCGGCGACGAAGCCGAGGGTGACCGAGTCGACCTCGACGGGGCGCCCGGCGTCCCACGTCGCGAACAGGCGGTCGCCCCACGGCAGCGGGGCGGTGTTCGCGCAGTTGACGAACCCCCACGGCGAGCTGGTGCCGACGGGACCGGCGGTGAACAGGTCGGGACGGGCGCGCTTCAGCCGGACGGACGGGGTGTCGAGCACGCGCGCCCGCCACGGGAACCGTCCGTCCGGTCCGGGCCGCAGCGGCATCCGGGCGATGATCCCGTCGCCGAAGAACGCGTGCAGGGGGTGGCTGCGCTGGTCGGAGGTGCTGACGACGAAGTGGCCGCGCACGTCGTCCGGCCAGGCGCCCGCGATCACCTCCAGGTCCATGTCCGGGTGGTCCTCGCCGAGGATGGAACGCGGTATCGGCATGACGCCTCCAGGGGGTCGGCTCCCGCCAGTCGACCCCGCCGCACCGGGCGTCGTCAACCCTCTAACGACTACCGTCCGATTCGTCCTCCGGCGCGGCTAATCTGGGCTCGGTCCCGTCCGTCCCGGCGGAACCCGAAGTCCGAACCGGAGGTGCCCCGGTGCCCGAACCCGTGATCGTCCGGACGGCGCGGCCGGACGAGTACGAGCTGATCGGCGCGCTGACCGTCGAGGTCTACGTGCACAGCGGCCTCGTGTCGCCGGAGTCGTCCTACGTGGCGACGCTGGCCGACGCCGCCGACCGCGCCGCCAAGACCGAGCTGCTGGTCGCCGCCGCGGGCGGCGAGGTCGCCGGGGCCGTCGCGTACTGCCCGCCGGGCAGCCCGTACGCCGAGCTGGCGGCACCGGACGAGGCCGAGTTCCGGATGCTCGCGGTCCTGGCGCGGGCGCGCGGCACCGGGGCCGGACGGGCGCTGGTCACGGCGTGCGTCGACCGCGCGCGGGCCGCCGGGCTCCGCGGGCTGCGCCTCTCGACGCAGCCGAACATGCGCGACGCGCACCGCCTGTACGAGCGCATGGGCTTCACCCGGACGCCCGACCGGGACTGGAGCCCCGTGCCCGGCCTGACGCTCCTCACCTACGCGCTCACCTGCTGACCCGGGCCGGACCGGGCCGGGCCAGACCAGAGCGGGCCGTGTCGGGCCGGAGCCGGACCGGGCCAGGCCGCCGACCGAACTGCCGCCGCCTTCCCCCCGGCAGCCGTCCGCCGCCTTCCCCCGGCAGCCGTCCTGTCGCCGCAGTCCCCCCGGCAGCCGGCACCCGCCCGGCCGCCGGGCGGTTCGGGGTTCGGCCCCGGCGGGGCGTCAGGTGCGGGCGCGGCCGGGGGTGTCGGGGGTGGTTTCGGCGTCGCTGCCGAGGTCGCCGTGCTCGGCGCACCGGGCCGTCCAGCCGAGCGGCGTCACCTGCACGATCATCCGGCGGCGGCAGCGGGCGCAGTAACGGGGCGGCTCCATCCGCCGCGCCGCGCGGCAGGCCGCGTGGTCGTCCCGGTCGGCGGGACCGCCGCAGCGGTCGCAGTACGTCTCCACGGTGGGCTACCGTACCGGCGCGCCGGTGGGCGGTGGTGCCGAGGGCGCCGCTCCGGGTCCGATCGGGCCGGGATGCCGCGAGTTCAGCGGGGCGCCGCGGCCCGCATGCGCGCCACGAGGCCCGTGTCGTAGGAGCCGTCCGCGAACTCGGGCCGGCCGAGCAGCTCGGCGTGGAACGGCAGGTTCGTCGCGAGCCCCTCGATGCGGAACGCGTCCACGGCGGCCCGCGCGCGGCTCAGCGCGTGGGCGCGGTCGTCGCCGTGCACGCACAGCTTGGCCAGCAGCGGGTCGTAGTACGAGGTGACGGTGTTGCCCTCCGCGTATCCGGCGTCGATGCGGATGCCGTCCCCGACGGGCTCCTCCCACACCTTGATGCGGCCGGGCGCGGGCAGGAAGCGTTCGGGGTCCTCGGCGTAGACGCGGAACTCGATCGCGTGCCCGCGGGGGCCCATGAACGCGTCCGGGACGGGCTCGCCCGCGGCGATCCGGAACTGCAGCTCGACGAGGTCGACGCCGCTGACGAGTTCGGTGACGGGGTGCTCCACCTGCAGCCGGGCGCTCATCTCGAGGAAGTGGCACTCCTGCGCGGCGGGGTCGACGAGGAACTCGACGGTGCCGGCGCCGCGGTACCCGACGGCCCGCCCGGCCCGGACGGCGGCGGCCAGCATCCGTTCGCGCAGCTCCGGGGAGACGCCCGGGGACGGGGACTCCTCGACGAGCTTCTGGTGGCGGCGCTGGACGGAGCAGTCGCGGTCGCCGAGCGCGACGACCGTCCCGTCGGGCAGCCCGAGGATCTGCACGTCGACGTGCCTGGCGTTCGGCACGTACCGTTCGAGCAGGATGTCGGTGCGGCCGAAGATGCGCTCGCCGCGGACGCGGGCGTTGTCGTAGGCACGGCGGAGCGCGGCCTCGTCGTGGGCGGCGCTCATCCCGATGCCGTTGCCGCCGGCGGCGGGTTTGACCATGACGGGGTAGCCGATCCGCTCGGCCTCCTCGACGGCGGTGTCGACGTCCGGGACGGGCTCCCACACGCCGGGCACGACGGGGACGCCCGCCTCCTTCACCAGGTTCCGGGCGTTGATCTTGTCGCCGAGACGGGCGATGGCGAGCGGCGGCGCGCCGACCCAGATCAGGTCGCGGGCGGCGACCTGCCGCGCGAAGTCGGCGTTCTCCGCGAGGAACCCGTAGCCGGGATGGACGGCCTGCGCGTTCGTCCGCCGCGCCGCCTCGATGATCGCGGGGGCGTTCAGGTAGCTGCGGGCGGGGTCGGCGGGTCCGATCAGGATGGCCTCGTCGGCCTCGGCGACGAACGGCAGGTCCGCGTCGGCCTGCGAGTACACCGCGATGGCCTTCAGGCCCATCGCGCGCGCGGTGTGGATGATCCGGCCGGCGATCTCTCCCCGGTTCGCCACGAGCACGGACTCGAACACCTGCGGACACTCCTTCGGGACGGCGGGCCGGGCGGCCCGGCCGGGCTTCGGCCATCCTCGCGCCCGGGCGGCGCGGATGCCAACCGGCGGGCCGCCACGCGGCCGGTCACGGCCGGGTGCGGCGGTCCACCACCCGGCTGAGCGCTTCGACGACGGTCGGATCGTACTCGGCGGCGGAGTCGAGCCGCAGCCGTTCCAGGACGGCCGCGCCCCGGTCGCGGTCGGGGGACTCGCCGACGAGGTCGTCGTAGGCGTTGGCGACCTTGATGATGCGGCTGGCGAGGGGCGGCGCGATCGGGCGGTCGGCGTCGCCCTCGCCCGGGTCGGCCGCGTCGTCGGCGGGCCGTCCCGTCCGGTAGGGGTGCGAGGAGAGCCGGACGATGTGCGCGACCCGGTCCAGGACGCCGGTCTCCTTGATGACCTCGGCGCCGAGTTCGGCGATGCGGCGCTGCTCGGTGGGGGACGCGAGGACGGTGGCGCCGCCGGGGATCGGGTCGCCGAGGGACAGCTGCCCGATGTCGTGCATGAGCGCGGCGTACTCCAGCTCGAGGAGTTCGGCCTCGGCCATGCCGAGTTCGCGGCCCATCGCGACGGCGAACGCCGCGACCCGCCGGGAGTGGCCGGTCTCGACGTACCCGCCGACCTCGGTGACGCGCGACAGGGCGCGGACGGTCTGCAGGTAGGTCGCGCGGACGCCCGCGTACCGGCGGAACGCGAACTGGGTGACCAGGATCGGCACCGTGAAGATCAGCAGCGCGGCCTGCCCCATCGCGGTGGTGGAGACGGCGATCAGCATGGCGGTGGCGCTGGTCGCCGCGCACAGCGCCATCTTCGCGCCGATCTCGTCGCGCAGCGCGATGCCGAAGCGGGTGCGGACGGCCTCGGCGCGGATCAGCGCGGCGATCACCACGTCGGTGAAGCAGGACGCGATGACGACCAGGCCCATCGAGGCGAGCAGCAGGTACCAGGCGAGGTCGAGGTTCAGGAGCGGGCGGAAGCACAGCGCGACGACCGAGACCGTGAACAGCCGCCGCGCCATCGCGTCCGGGCGCGGGGTGCGGCCGACGGCGATGTGCGGCAGCGACCCGATCAGCATGCCGACGGCGGTGACGGCGACGACCTGCAGCGGCGAGTGGACGGCGGGGACGACGCCGAGCGGGGCGTCCGCCGGGGCGCCCTCGGGGCCGATGCCGACGAGCAGCGCGTAGCCGATGGCGCCGGCGGTGGCGATGGGGGCCATCTCGCGGTTGCCGGGCATCACCATGCGGAACAGTTCGCCGAGCGCGACGAGCACGCCGAAGATGACCGCGATGTCGGGCTGGACGAGCCCGACGGCGGCGACCTGGGTGATCGCGACGATCGCGAACAGGCCGGCGGTGGCGATGAGGAGGAGCTGGCCGGAGTCGATGGTCTGCCACGCGGCCCGTTCCCGGGCGCGGATCTGGGTGCTGGTCACGCTTGCTTTCCCGCCGGGTCGGTCACTTGCGGACTTCGTCCCCGGCGACGCGCAGCGGCGCGCTGGGGTCGTCGTGGTCCTGCCGGGTGGTCTCGGCGATGTCGTCGTCGGGCGGCGTCATCGGCTTGGGCGGCTCCCAGCCGTCCCGGTCGAGGGCCCGCAGGAACGCCTCGACCATGACGGGGTCGAAGTGGTCGCCGATGCAGCGCTCCAGTTCGGCGACGGCCTCCTCGATGCTGCGGGCGGGCCGGTACGAGCGGGTGGAGGTCATCGTGTCGAACGCGTCGGCGACGGAGATGACGCGGGCGAACTCGGGGATCTCGTCGCCGGCGAGGCCCATCGGGTAGCCGCGCCCGTTCACCTTCTCGTGGTGGTGCATGATGCCGGCGAGCGCCTCGTCCAGGAACCCGATGTCCCGGACGATCTCCAGCCCGCGCATCGGGTGCAGCTGGATCGCCGCGAACTCCTCGGCGGTCAGCGATCCGGCCTTCTGCAGCACCTTGGTGGGGACGCCGAGCTTCCCGACGTCGTGCAGCATCCCGGCGTAGCGGATGGCCTCGACCCGGTCGGCGCGCATCCCGATCTCCTTGGCGATCATGACGGAGCCGCGGGAGACGCGCTCGGAGTGGCCGCGGGTGTAGTAGTCCTTCGTCTCGACGGCCTGGCAGAGCGACGCGAGGGTCGCCGCGTGCGCCTGGTGCTGCGCGTGGGCCTGCTCCATCGCCCAGCGGGCGATGAACAGCGGCAGCAGGACCAGGACGGCCGCGAGCGGCCCGACCCGCGGCCACAGCCCGGCGATGAGCAGGCCGAACATGCCGTAGGCGAGGCAGCCGACGGCGAGCTGGCCGCTGTCGCGGATCAGCTCGCGGGGCGCCGCCTGCCGGCTGAGCAGCAGCACGCCGGCGGTGAGCGCCAGGTTGACGACGACGAAGGTGACGAGCGCGCCGAGGAAGGGGCCGATGACGTTCTCCACCCAGCGGGCCTGCTCGGGGCGGAAGCGGTCACCGCCGAGCAGTTCGAAGACGGTTCCGGCGATGAAGCCGCTGAGCGCGAACTGCGCGCCGTTGAACAGCCGTTTCTCCGGCGCGAGGATCCGCTGCCCGGTGACGACGGCGCAGCAGCCGAGCAGCGCCGCGCCGGCCGGTCCCAGCAGGACCACGGACGCCAGGCTGGCGGCGAAGCTCATCGAGACGCGCGCGCGCTCGACGTTGAGTCTGGCCGGCGCGGAGTCGCACACGAGGAACAGCACGGCCAGCACGGCCAGCTTGCTCCAGTCCAGCTCCGCGAAGGACGACGTCGCGATGAGGCCGGCCGCGAGGACGACCACACCGCACACGTACGCCCAGGCAGCGAGAGGTAGTCCACGCATTGCCGCCCCCTCGGGGATGACGACTGGGCGGGCCGCCGCCGGGATCGCTCGTGCCTGCCGGCACTAGACCCAGGACACGCCCTTGGGCATCATCAGCGACGACGCCGTGGCGCTCGAGTGCCGGGCCGTCCGGACAGGCATCTCGCGATGCAGCATGACTCCTTGCCTCCCCCCACGGAAATCCGGAACGCCGGTGCTCGACCGGCCGGCCGGGACTCCGACGGCCCCCGACCTCCGGGCGAGACACATACCCCGAATTCCCGGGTGCGCACCGTGCTCCCGTCGCTGAATTCGGCACAAGCCTAACGCGAACTGCCCAGGTCACACAGGCATGCGAGGAATCGTGAGCAAAGTGTGAACCAACCGTCACCTTAAGTGATCATTTCTCCATCGCTTTATACGCAACGTATGCGCACCGCCGTTATGCACGACATAAATGCACGTGCAGGAGGCAAACGGTAAACTAAACAACCAGAAACGGCCCCGGAAAGGGATAGGCCCGGCATTCACCGGTGTTCGGCGGCGTAGAGGGCATCGCGGGCGGTTCCCGGCGGTTCCGTACACGGCTCCGGCCCGGCCGCGGCTCGGCTCCGGCCCGCCCGACCGCGGCTCAGCGGCGCTCGCGGGCCCATGCGACCGTCGCCGCGAGCCCGTCCGGCAGCGACACCCGCGGCGCCCAGCCGAGCGCCCCCAGCGTCGGCCCGGGATCGATCGCCATCGCCGGGAGGTCGCCGAGGCGCGGCGGCGCGAACTCGGGTTCGTCCGGGGCGCCCGCGGCGGCGGCGACGAGCGTGTGCAGTTCGCGGTCGGTCGTCTGCAGGCCGGTGCCCACGTTGAGCCGCCGCCCGCCGCCGCGCTCGTCCACCGCGCGGGCGAACGCGTCCACGACGTCGAGGACGTACACGTAGTCGCGGGTCTGCGTGCCGTCGCCGTACACCTGCGTCGCGCGCCCGTCGAGGAGCGCGTCCGTGAAGATCGACACGACGCCCGCCTCGCCCTCCGGGGTCTGCCGCGGCCCGTACACGTTGGCCAGCGTGAGCGTGGTGAAGTCCACGCCGTGCAGCGCCCGGTACGTCTGGGCGTAGACCTCGCCCGACACCTTCGACGCCGCGTACGGGGACGCGGGCCGCAGTTCGGCGTCCGGCGGGACGGGCAGCGCGTCCGGCACCCCGTAGACGGCGCAGCTGGAGGCGAAGACGACCTTGCGTCCGCCCGCCGCGCGCACCGCCTCCAGGACGTTCGCGGTGCCGAGCACGTTCGTCCGGGCGTCGTGCCCGGGGTCGGCGACGCTCGCCCGCACGCTGACCTGCGCGGCCAGATGGCAGACGACCTCGGGCCGGCGCGCGGCGGCCCGCTCGGCGAGCGCCGGGTCGGCGACGTCCAGCTCCCACAGCTCGACGTCCGGACGGACGTTCGCGCCGGACGACAGATCGTCCACGCCGACGACCTCGTGACCGTCGGCGAGGAGCCGGTCGACGAGATGGGAACCGATGAATCCGGCCGCGCCGGTGACCATAACGAGCACGGGAGAACGATAACCCCGCGAACTCCGCGCCGTCCGGTCAGGCGGTTTCGGTTTCGGTTTCCGTGCGTTCGCCGCCGGTCGTCTTGATCTCGCCGCAGATCTGCTCGATGCGGCCGAGGACCTTGGTGCGCAGGTCCTCCGGGGCGGGCTCGCAGCCGCAGGATTTGTTCACCAGCTTCTTCACGGCCTCCTCGAGACCGTACTCGCGCAGGCACGGCCCGCACTCGTCCAGATGCTGGCGGACCTCGCCGCAGCCGCCCTGGTCCAGCTCGCCGTCCAGATAGGTGTAGACGCGGGCCAGAACCTCGTCGCAGGGGGTGTCATGGTGGTCGCCACAGCTCATGGCTCACTCACCCTTCTCGCGCACCGCGCCGCGTCCGGGCGCGGTGTCCGGCATGTCGCTCCGTTTCGGGCGACGGACGGGCGCGTGCGTCATGACCGCCCTCCGTTCGCCCGGGTGAGGCCGCGCTCCTGCGCGTAGTCCTCGAGCATGCCGCGCAGCTGGCGCCGGCCCCGGTGCAGCCGCGACATCACCGTGCCGATGGGGGTGCCCATGATCTCGGCGATCTCCTTGTAGGCGAATCCCTCGACGTCGGCGAGGTAGACGGCGATCCGGAACTCCTCCGGCAGGTCCTGCAGCGCCCGCTTGACGTCGGAGTCGGGCAGGTGCTCCAGCGCTTCGGCCTCGGCGGACTTCAGCCCGCTGGAGGTGTGCGACTCGGCGCGCGCGAGCTGCCAGTCCTCGATCTCCTCGGTGGCCGACTGCTGCGGCTGGCGCTGCTTCTTGCGGTAGGAGTTGATGAACGTGTTGGTCAGGATGCGGTAGAGCCACGCCTTGAGGTTCGTGCCCTCCTTGAACTGGTGGAAGGACGCGAACGCCTTGGCGAACGTCTCCTGCACGAGATCCTCGGCGTCCGCCGGGTTGCGCGTCATGCGCAGCGCGGCGGAGTACAGCTGGTCCAAGAACGGGAGCACGTCGCGCTGGAAGCGCTCCTGGCGCTGCTCCACGGTCTCCGTGGTGCCCGGTACCTGACCCACCCCCTCGTCTGCGGCGACACCGGCCGTGTCGTCCCCGCTAGACGATATCGGGCCGCGCAACCTGAGCGCGCCTCTGGGTGCCGGTGCCTTGCCGAGGGGCGATACCCCGGCACCTCGGGGGTATTCGGCAACGGCCGTGGTCATGGGACCTCCACCTTCGGGCTGTACTCGTTCGTCTCACGCTTATGAGACGGTGCAACGCCGGGACGTCCCCGTCGATTCCCGCGATCCGGATCACGGTCGCGGGGAGGCCGGGAGGGCTTTCAGGCGTGTCCTGCACGGAGGGTGATGAGCGGGCCCAGACGGGGAAGAAGTGACCTATATGGCGAGAACAGGAGCAATGCGGTGCTACCGGTGCCGGCACGACCTCCCGAGCCCACCATCGCCAGCCTGCGCGATCCCTCCGGCGACGGAGCGGGGGACTCTCTGGAGCGCTACTGGACCTTCTACTGGGCGGTGTCCGATGCCCAGCTGACGCGGTGGCTGCCGCGCGGCCCGTCCCGGGTGCTGGACCTGTCCGGCGGGGACGGGCGCTGCGCGGGGCGCGCGGCCGGCGCGGGCCACTCGGTGCTGGAGGTGCGCGACCCGCTGCTGGAACGGGCCGCGCCGGGCGGCGCGGCCCGCCCGTCCGGCGACGGGACGGCCGCGACGATCCCGGTGCTCGGCGACTCGGGGACGCTGGACTTCCTCGACGACGCGTCCGTGGACGCCGTCGTCGCGGAGAACCGCGTCCTGTCCCGGCACCTGGCGACCGAGGAGACGGTCGGCGAGATCGCCAGGGTGCTGCGCCCCGGCGGCCGCGTCCTGCTGTGCGTCGACTCGCTCACGCTCGGCATGGCGCTGCTCGCCGAGCGCAACTACTGGGCGCACCTGTCGGACGTGCCGAGCGCCGAGGTCGTCCTGGTGCCCTGGCCGGACGGGACGATCACCCGGTGCTTCGGCGCCGAGCAGCTCCGCGAGCTGCTCGGCGGCGCGGGCCTGGAGGTCGAGTGGATCAGGCCGCGCACGGTGCTGTCCCCCTCGACCGTCGAGCACGTCCTCGGCCGCTCGCCGCGCGCCCTGCCGCGGCTCGTCCGGGAGGAGCTGAACGCGCCGATGGGCGACGAGTCCCTGGGCATCCACCTGCTGGCGAGTGCCGTCCTGCCCTGACGGCGCCCGCCGGCGGGCGGGGCCGTCAGAACAAGGCGCCCGGAGGGTCGGCGAGGCCGTCCCCGCCGTCGGCCGGTTCCACGAGCTCGGGGCCGTTGTTCTTCACGCTGTTGACGGCCTTGGACACCGGGAAGGCGTCCATCGTCCCGGCCATGGCGGGGACGAGCAGGCCGCGGACGCGGTCGGGGTCGGTGAGCGCCGGGTCGAGCCAGGCGTCCCAGCGGTCCGGCTCGACGATCATCGGCATCCGGTCGTGGATGCGGCCGAGGTCGTCCGGCGCGTTCGTGGTGATGACCGTGCACGTCCAGAGCCACTCGTCCTCGGGCGACTTCCACAGCTCGTACAGCCCGGCCATGGCCATGACCCCGCCGTCCTTGGGGCGGATGAAGAACGGCTGCTTGGGCGGCCTCTTGGGCTTCTTCTCCGCGTCCTCGTTCTGCAGGACGTACCACTCGAAATAGCCGTCGGCGGGCAGCAGGCAGCGGCGCTTGGCGAACGCGCGGCGGTAGGACGGCTTCTCGTGCACGGTCTCGGCCCGCGCATTGATCATCCGGTTGCCGATCGCGGGGTCCTTGGCCCAGGACGGGACGAGCCCCCAGCGGACGGTCCGCAGTTGCCGGGCGGGAGCGCTCTCCTCCGGTGCGTCCTTCGGCACCCGGTCGAGGACGACCGGTACCTGTTTGGTGGGCGCGACGTTGTAGTCGGGTTCGAGATCGCCTTCGACGGCGTCGACCTGCACGCGGAACTCGTCGAGAAGTTCCTGGCGGGCCCTGGAGGTGGCGTATCGACCGCACATGTGTCCATCCTGCCGCGCATGAGGCCCGGCGTGTTGGGCATGTAGCGGGTCATGCGACCGTTCACGACCCTGGCCCGCCCGTTCGTGGCGGCCCCCTTCATCATGACCGGACTGGACGCGATGCGGGACCCGCGGGAGCGCGCCGAGCGGGTCGCGCCGGCGGCCAAGCCGGTGGCGGACCGGTTCGATTGGCTGCCGAAGGACCCCGAATCCCTCGTGCGGATGCAGGGCGCGCTCAGCGTCGGCACCGGCGCCCTCCTGCTCACCGGCCGGTTCCGCCGGCTGACCACGCTGCTGCTCGCGGCCCAGGTCGTCCCCGCCATGGCGACCGAGCACCGCTACTGGACCGTGGACGACCCGGACGAGCGCGCGAACGAGCGCGCGCACCTGCTGAAGAACGCCGGACTGTTCGGCGCGCTCCTGATGGTGGCCGCGGAGCCGCGCCGGGCCCCCCGGCTCGCGGAGGTGCGGCGTGCGGCGCGGGAGACGCAGATCAAGAGCGGTGCGGAGGCGCGGGCGCTGCGCCGGGAGGCCGCGGTGACGCTGCGGGACGCCCGCCGCGAGGCGGCCCGCCAGGTCCGGGCGGCCCGCGCGGAGAGCGGACGGAAGGCCGCGAAGGCGGGCTACCGCGCCGGGAAGGGCGCGGGCAAGGGCGCGGGCATCGCGCAGAGCGCGAAGACCATGACGACCGGCATGACGAAGGGCCTGGGCAAGGGCGGCCGCAAGAGCAGCCGAACGATCGGCTTCGGCCCCTTCAAGGCCGCCGCGCGGAGCGGCACCGGCACCCTGCAGACGCGCGTGCAGCAGGGCGGCAAGATGGGCAAGCAGGCGGGCAAGACCGTCAAGGCCGGGACGTCCGCGCAGGCGCAGCGCGCGATGAAGGCCGGCCAGACGGTCAAGGCGGGCACCGCCGTGCAGGCAGGCAAGGTGAAGCAGGCCGTGAAACGCTAACGGCCCGCCCCCGAGCCGCAGCGGGCCGGTACCACTGCGATCGCGAGCGAAGCCGGATTCGAGCCTGCGAGAATCCGATCGCGCAGCGAGCCCCTGGGCGAGCCGGAGCGATGCAGCGATCGCACCGCAAGGCCCGTTGAAGGAAGGCCCCCAGGGCCTGACGCCGAGGGCCTTGCTAAGAAACACGCAGGCGACGCAATAAACTCGGGGTATGCCCTCGCCTTCTCCGCAATCGTCCTCCCCGGAATCGTCGTCGCCGCACTGGCCGGCCCCGGTCGCCGACGGTCCCGTGGACGCCACGGTGGCGTTGCCCGGGTCGAAGTCGATGACCAACCGGGCGCTGATCCTCGCGGCGCTGGCCGACGAACCGGTGTGCGTCCACCGTCCGCTGCACAGCCGCGACACCGAGCTGATGGCGGACGCGCTGCGCGCCCTCGGGGTCGGCATCGGCGAGGACCACGACGACTGGCAGACCCTCCCCGGTGAGCTGCGGGGCCCGGCGCGGGTGGACGTGGGCCTCGCGGGGACGGTGATGCGGTTCCTGCCGCCGGTGGCGGCGCTGGCCCGCGGCGAGGTGGCGATCGACGGCGACCCGCGCGCCCGCGAGCGTCCGATGGGCCCCATCGTCGCGGCCCTGCGGGCGCTCGGCGCGGAGATCGACGACGGCGGGCGCGGGGCGCTGCCGTTCACGGTCCGCGGGACGGGCGCCGTGCCGGGCGGCGCGGTGACGATCGACGCGTCCGGCTCGTCGCAGCTGGTGTCGGGGCTGCTGCTGGCCGCGCCCCGGTTCGGCAAGGGCGTGGAGGTGCGGCACGAGGGGCCGCCGGTCCCGTCGGCGCCGCACCTGGCGATGACCGTCCAGATGCTGCGGCAGGCGGGCGTGGCGGTGGAGACGGGCGAGAACCTGTGGCGGGTCGCGCCGGGGCCGGTGCGCGGCGGGGAGTGGGTGATCGAGCCCGATCTGTCGAACGCCGCGCAGTTCCTCGGCGCCGCGCTCGTCACGGGCGGGCGCGTCACCGTGCCGGGCTGGCCGGACGCGACGACGCAGCCGGGCGACGCGCTGCGCGGGCTCCTCGCGGAGATGGGCGCCGAGGTGTCGCGCGGGCCGGACGGGCTGACGGTGCGGGGCCCGGGCGCCGGGGAGTACGCGGGGCTGGAGGCCGATCTGCACGAGGTCGGCGAGCTGACGCCCGTCCTGGCGGCGCTCGCGGCGCTGGCCGGGTCGCCGTCGCGGCTGACCGGCATCGCGCACCTGCGCGGGCACGAGACCGACCGGCTGGCGGCGCTGGTCGCCGAGCTGAACCGGCTCGGCGGCGACGCCCGGGAGCTGCCGGACGGGCTGGAGATCCGGCCGCGGCCGCTGCGCGGCGGCGTGTTCCGCACCTACGACGACCACCGGATGGTGATGGCGGCGGCCGTCCTGGGGCTGGCCGTTCCCGGCGTCGAGGTGGAGAATCCGGGCACGGTCGGCAAGACGATGCCGGACTTCACCGGGCTGTGGGCGTCGCTGCGGGCGTCCGGCTGAGGACGAGAGGGCGAGGCGCTGGCGAAACGACGGGAATACGACGAGGACGACGTCCGGGTGCGGCCCGGACGCCGGGGGTCGCGGCCGCGCACCCGGCGCCGTCCGGCGCACGAGGACGCGACCGCGGCGCTGGTGGTCGCGGTGGACCGGGGCCGCTACCGCTGCCTGGCCGAGCCCGGCGCGGACGGCGAGCGCGCCGTCACCGCGATGCGGGCCCGCGAGCTGGGCCGCAAGGGCGTGGTGGTGGGCGACCGGGTGGCGCTGGTCGGGGACGTGTCGGGCGCCGCGGACACGCTCGCCCGGATCGTCCGGGTGGAGCCGCGCACGTCGGAGCTGCGGCGGACGGCCGACGACACCGACCCGTTCGAGCGGATCGTCGTCGCCAACGCCGACCGGCTGGTCATCGTGACCGCGCTGGCCGACCCGGAGCCGCGGCCCCGGATGATCGACCGGCAGCTCGTCGCCGCCTACGACGCGGGCATGGACCCGCTGCTGTGCCTGACCAAGGCCGACCTCGCCGACCCCGCCGAGCTGATCGCCGAGTACGCGCCGCTCGGGTTCCCGTGCGTGGCGACGCGGCGCGGCGGCGATCTGGGCGAGCTGCGCGAGCACCTGTCGGGACGGACGAGCGTGCTGGTCGGGCACTCGGGCGTCGGGAAGTCGACGCTGGTGAACGCGCTCGTCCCGGACGCGGCACGGGCGGTCGGCGACGTGAACGCGGTCACCGGGCGCGGCCGGCACACGTCGTCGTCGGCGATCGCGCTGGAGCTGCCCGGCGCGGACGGCTGGATCATCGACACGCCGGGCGTGCGGAGCTTCGGGCTCGCGCACGTCGATCCGGCGAACGTGCTCGGCGCGTTCGAGGACCTCGCGGAGGGCGCGGCGGAGCGCTGCCCGCCGCAGTGCGACCACTTCCAGGACGACTGCGGGCTGGACGAGTGGGTCGCCGAGGGCCATGCGGGCAAGGCCCGCCTCGACTCGCTGCGCCGCCTGCTCGCCAGCCGCGAGGGTGAAGCGGATTAGCCGTCCGGGTCGCGTTCGGCCGGTATCGTCCCTCCCATGCCCCCAGTGATCGCCGACCGTTACGAGCCGCTGGAGCTGCTCGGCCGGGGCGGGATGGGCGCCGTGTGGCGCGCCCGCGACCGGGTCCTGGACCGCGAGGTGGCGATCAAGGAGGTCACGCCGCCCACCGGACTGGACGGCGAGCAGATCGGCCGCGTCTACACGCGGACGTTCCGCGAGGCCCGCTCGGCGGCGCGGCTCGACCATCCGGGCATCGTCACCGTGTACGACGTCGTCGAGGAGGACGGGCGTCCCTGGATCGTCATGCAGCTGATCCGGGCGAAGTCGCTCGACGCGATCGTCAAGGGCGAGGGGCCGCTGCCGCCCGAGCGGGTCGCGCGGATCGGCCTCGACCTGCTCGACGCGCTGCGGGCGGCCCACGCGGCGGGCGTCGTCCACCGGGACGTCAAGCCCGGCAACGTCCTGCTGCCGCCGGACCGGGCCGTGCTCACCGACTTCGGCATCGCGACCGTCGCGGGCGACGAGACGATCACCCGGACCGGCGCGATCGTCGGCTCCCCCGCGTACCTCGCGCCCGAGCAGGCCCGCAGGCAGAAGGCGTCCCCGGCGTCGGACCTGTGGTCGCTGGGCGCCACGCTCTACGCGGCCGTCGAGGGACGGCCGCCGTACCGGCGCGCGGACGTGTGGGGCGTGATGGGCGCGCTGCTCGCGGACGAACCGGACCCGCTCCGGCTCGCCGGGCCGCTCACGCCCGTCCTGCGGGGCCTGCTGCGCCGCGAGCCGGACGAGCGGGCCGGGCCCGAGGAGGCCGAGCGCCTGCTCCGGCAGGCGGCGGCCGGGACCCCGGCCCCGTTCGCGCCGCCGTCCCCGCTCCCCCACACGACGGCGCACCCCGTCCCCCGGGCCCGGTGCCGGTTCCGCCGCAGGCGGCGACCGTCCCGCCCGCCGAGGTCCGGACGGGCGGTGGACGTCCGGGCGCCCGGTGGGCGCTGCTCCTGCCGCTCGGGGTGTTCGCGGTCGTGCTGGTCGCGGGCGTCGTCTCGGCCGCCGTGTTCCTGACCCAGGGCGACGGGAAGGGCGGGCCGGGAGGGTCCGGTTCGGCCGCGGCGTCGTCGCCGGGGAGCGGCTCCACGGGGTCGGGGAGCACCGGCGTCCCCGCCGGTTACGAGCCGTACGAGGGGTCGTCGTTCGCCGTCGCGGTGCCGAAAGGCTGGAAGGCGGAGGCGTCCGGCGACGACGTGACGTTCAGCGATCCGGCCGAGGGCAGCAGGCGCGGCATCGCGATCCAGCGGATCGCCTCCAGCCACGCCGACCTCGGCGGTTCCCTCGCCGACGCGGCCGAAGGCTTCGCACGGGACGACTCGTACCAGGACTACGACCAGGTGCGCTTCGATCGCAGCCTCAGCTACCAGGGGCACGACGCCGCGGAGCTGGAGTTCACGTTCACGCAGGACGGGGTCGCGGGCCGCTGCCGCGTGCGGGTGTTCCGGTTCGACGACGCGGTCTACCAGGCCGTCCTGGTCGGCCGAGCGGACACCTGGCGGGAAGTGGTCCCGCACTACGAGACGTTCCTGAAGACCCTCCGCGCCGCCGGCTAGCCCTTCGTGGGCTCCTCGAGGAGGGCGCGGGCGCGTTCCTCGGCCTCGTTCAGCGCCTTGACGTGCTCGGGCGCGAGGTCTTCGACCGAGCGCGTCATCTCCTCGGCGACCTGGCTGAACGCGTTCTCCTCCGCGCCGCGCAGCGCCGCCCGGACGGTCGCGGCGCGGGCGCCGACCGCGGCCCATTCGAGTTCGAGGCGGGCGACGGCCTCGTCGAATGCGCGGGTGACCTCGGCGGCGGAATCGGCCAGCTCGGCCGGGACGGGGCCGCGCCCGGCCCGGCGGGCCGAGCCGGAGAGCGCGGAGACCCGGCCGGCGAGCTCCAGCCCCTCGCGGGCGAGGGGAAGCACGTCCTGGACGAGGGCGTTGACGGCCCTGGCCAGTTCCTCCACGCGGGTGAGGAGGGTCCGCGTCGACTCCTCCAGCGCCCGGGACGTCCGCTCGGCGACCCGCTCGGCGACCTCCCGGTGCCGCTCGGACAGGGCGGGGACGACCTCGCGGTCCAGGAGCCGCCGCAGTTCGGGCTCGCGGGCGCGGCCGGACGGGCGCGTCCGTCCGGCCCAGTCCGACCAGAGGCGTTCGATGCGCCGCTCCCCCGACGCGGTGAGCTCGCCGGTGATCTCCTCCAGGGCCTCGCCGGTGCGGGCCTTGAGCCGCTCGACGCTGCCGTAGAGCGCCTCCCGCTTGAACGGCTCGTTCAGCTCGTTCAGCTGGGCCTGCAGCCGCCGGGAGACGTCGATCGCGTGCTCGGCGAGGGGGACGAGCCGGTCGGCCAGCTCGTCCAGCGTCCGCGCGCGGCGCGGATCGGTCAGGTCTGCCACCCATCCGGGCAGTTCGTGGGCCATGCGCCCATGCTGCCATCGGACGGGCCTTCCGGGCGGGCCGTCACGCCGACCGGCGCCCGGAAGCGGCCGCGGGGCGGCGGCGGGTCCGTCCCCGCCCGGCCGGGTGTGTCGGGGCACCGGGCGGTCACGGTAGCGTGGCACGCCGTGGCGGGCTATTCCGATGACCTGCGTTTCGCGCACGTGCTGGCGGACCAGGCCGATGACATCACGACCAAGCGCTTCCGCGCGCTCGATCTCGACGTCGAGACCAAGCCGGACCTGACGCCGGTGAGCGACGCCGACCGCGGCGTCGAGGAGCAGTTGCGCGCCACACTCGGCCGGTCCCGGCCGCGGGACGCGATCCTCGGCGAGGAGTACGGGCGGACCGGGGGCGGGAACCGCTGCTGGATCATCGACCCGATCGACGCGACGAAGAACTTCGTGCGGGGCGTCCCGGTGTGGGCGACGCTGATCGCGCTGATGGAGAACGACGAGGTGGTCGTCGGGGTGGTGTCGGCGCCGGCGCTGAACCGGCGCTGGTGGGCGGCGCGCGGCGGCGGCGCCTGGACGGGCCGCAGCCTGACCCGCGCGACGCCGATCAGCGTGTCGGCGGTCGGGGAGCTGGCGGACGCGTCGCTGTCGTTCTCGAGCCTGAGCGGCTGGGAGGAGCAGGGGCGGCTGGAGCAGTTCCTGGAGTTGACGCGCGAGGTGTGGCGGACGCGGGCGTTCGGCGACTTCTGGTCGCACATGATGGTCGCCGAGGGCGCCGTCGACGTGTCGACGGAGCCGGAGGTGTCGCTGTGGGACCTCGCGGCCCTGCAGGTGATCGTGGAGGAGGCCGGGGGATGTTCACCGATCTGACCGGTGTGCCGGGCCCGGACGGCGGCAGCGTCGTGTGCACGAACGGGAGGCTGCACGCGGACGTGCTGCGCACGCTGGGCGGCGGCCAGCTCTCCCTGCGCATCTGACCTGACGATTCGTGCCCGGGGGTACCGGCACTGGTCACCGGGCGACTCGCGACATATCGTGGAACGACGGTCGGCGCACGGCCGTTGTCCGAAGAGGGCGGCCCGTATCGGAGGTAGGCATGTCGACCCAGACCAAGTTCGTGATCGGCGGTGTCGCCGTCGGCTTCCTGACCCTGTTCATCTTCCCGTGGTGGATCACCGCGCTGATCATCCTCGGCGTGATCGCCGCGCCGCTCGCCGGGTACCTGATGCTCGACCCGTCGCAGCGCAAGCGGGTCCGGGCGCAGGGGCGCAAGCGGCTGAACGGCTGACGGCGCCGGCCGGGAGTCGCCTCCCGGCCGGACGCCGTGCCGGCCGGCCGTACCGTCCGGGCCGTACCGTCCGGGCCGTACCGTCCGGGCCGTACCGTCCGGGCCGTGCCGTCCGGGCCGTGCCGGCTAGTCCCAGAGCGCGCGGTCGGCGCCGCGCGGGTCGCGGACGGTCCCGTTCGCCTCGCCGTCGAAGACGCGGACGGCGCGGGCCCGCGGGTCGAACGGCTCCCAGCCGGGGTCGCCGTCCGCCGCGAACCGCACCCACGCGTGGTGCACCTCGTCGGCGAGGTCCTGCGGCGGGTTCGGCCCGGCCAGTTCCGAGTCGGGTTCGAGGTTGTCGAACACGAAGCCGAGCTCGAGGGCGTGGCAGGCGCCGAGGTCGTGGTTCGGGGACCGCCAGCCGAACTCGTACATCCAGGTCCCGGGGACGCCGGCGGGCTCGGCGTTCGCGGCGTGCCCGGCGGCGGTGCGGTGGGCGGGCATCCGGAACAGGCTGTCGGTGACGATCGTCGCCATCAGCTCGCCCGCGCCGAGCTCGGGGTACCGGTCCCGGTAGGCGGCGGCCACGGCGGGCGGCACGCCCATCCCGGCGGTGGCGGCGCCGACCAGGTCGGGGGTGAGCGCGGCGGCGACGCCGGTCGGCATGAGGAACAGCCGGAACTCCTCGGCGGTGTAGCCGGTGAGCAGGGCGACGTCGCGTCCGGCACCGGCCGCGACGGCGTCCTCGGGACGGCGGGCGAGCAACTCGCCGTCCAGGATCGGGGTGAGCGCCATGCCGCCGGCGGCGGTGGTGGCGCCCCAGCGGCCGGGGTCGGGCAGGGCGGACACCTCGCCGGACACGGCGGCCTGCACGGGCAGGATCGCGGCCGGGTCGAGCGCGGCGAAGCCCGCGGCGGTCGGTTCGACGCCGAGGCGGGCCGCGAGCTCCTTGGCGACGAGCAGCGCGTCGTCCGGGTCCTGGGCGATGTTGCCCGCGCCGCTCTGCGTGATCGCGCGCCGGAACAGCCCGAGGTCGAGCGAGAGCAGGGTGGTGACGCTCATCGCGCCCGCCGACTCGCCGAACACCGTGACCCGGTCGGGGTCGCCGCCGAACCCCGCGATGTTGTCGCGGACCCATTCCAGCGCCGCGATCTGGTCGAGCAGGCCCCGGTTGAGCGGGGCACCCGGCAGGTTCGCGAAGCCCTCGACGCCGAGCCGGTAGTTGATCGTCACACAGACGACGCCGTCCCGCGCGAAGTTGTGCCCGTCGTAGGTGGGGACGGCGCCGGACCCGTTGACGAACGCGCCGCCGTGGATCCACACCATGACCGGGAGTCCGGCGCCGCCCATCTCCGGGGTCCAGACGTTGAGGTTGAGGCACTCCTCGCCCGGGATCTCGGGGTCGGGCAGGAGTTTCCTGAACGGGCCCGCGTAGCCGGGCTTCGGGGCCGTCGGGCCGTACGCGGTGGCGGGCCGGACCCCGTCCCAGGGCTCGGGCGGCCGGGGGGCCTGGAACCGGTTCGGGCCGAACGGGGGCGCGGCGTAGGGGATGCCGAGGAAGGCGGTGACGCCGTCGCGGGTGGTGCCCCGGACCCTGCCGTGCCGCGTGTAGCCGACCGCCTCCATGTCGCGCCTCCAGTTCTAGAACGAAATTCGAACAGCCGAAGACTACGGGACGGCGCCCCCGCCCGGCGACCCCGTGACGGGCCCGCTACGGGCGGTGCAGCATGCGGGTCAGGTAGTCGCGGGCGAACGCGCGGATGTCGTCGTCGTCCTCCAGCGGCAGCCCGCCGCCGGGGACGAGCAGCAGCGACGCGGCGAGCCGCACGAACACCTCGACGACCGCGTCGTGGTCGGCGGCGTCTTCCGGACGGGCGCGGCGGAGCCGGTCGGCGAGGATGTCGCGGGCCGCGACCAGCACCGCGCCGCCGTTCATGCCGAGTTGCGGCAGCAGGGTCTCGGGCTCGCTGTCCAGCACGCGGCGCATCAGCGGGTGCCGCCGGGCGCCCTGCAGTCCCGCGACGAACCCTTCGACGACGGCGTCCTCGGGCGTCGCGAGGCCCTCGGTCGCGCGGGCGATCGCGGTGAGGAACCGGCGCATCTCCCGCAGGATCACCGCCTGCAGCAGCCGGTCCTTGCTGGTGAACCGCCGGTAGATGGTGGTGCGCGCGACGCCGGCCCGCCGGGCGACGTCCTCGACGCTGACGCGGCGCAGCCCGTAGGTCTCGAACTCGGCGAGCGCGGCGTCCAGGATCCGGGCGTCCAGGTCGTCGGCGCCGCCCGCCTCGGGCGAGGAGAGCCGGGCCAGCAGGCCGCCCGCGCCCGCGCCCCCGCCCGCGCGGGACGCGTCCGTCGCGTCGGTCGTCATGCCCGCACCCTAGCCGCGTCCGGGAACCGGACGGGACCCGCCGCGGGCCCGCCGCGCCGTCCGGGAGGCGCGGAGGGCGCGGCGGGTCCCGCGGTGGGGCGGGGTTCAGGAGCCGGCACGGATGCGGGCGTCGTAGCCCTTCCGGGCCGCCGGGTCGTACTCCAGGAAGATCCGGTCGAGCCCGTACCGGCGGGAGACCGCCCGCCGGACCCGGTCGGGGAACAGCGCGCCCAGCCGGGTCTGCGTGCCGAGCTTCTTCGGCACGACGACCTGCGGGCGGGGGCGCCCGATCAACTCCACGACGGCGGCCGCGATGTCCTCGGGCTCGCAGTTGCGCATCCCGTTCGGGCTGGCGGTCCCGGCGACCAGCTCGGTGTTGGTGAAGGACGGCAGGACGGCGCCGACGTGCACGCCCCGGTCCCGCACCTCCAGCCGCGTCGCCTCGGTGAACGCGACGACGGCGGCCTTGCTGGCGTTGTAGAGGGCGAGGCCGGGGGTGTAGAGGATCCCGGCGAGCGACGCGACGTTGATGACGTGGCCGCGCCCGCGCGGCAGCATCCGGTCGAGGGCGAGCTTGGTGCCGGTCATCACGCCGTGCACGTTGATGTCGATGCAGCGGCGGGCGTCGGCCTCGCTCTCCTGCGTGACGGGCCCGATCGGCATGATCCCCGCGTTGTTGATGAGGACGTCGAGAGGACCTGCCTTGGCCTCGGCCCGGTCGAGGAACGCCGCGAACGACTCGCGGGACGTGACGTCCACGGCGAGCCCGGTGACGCCCAGGTCGTCCGCCGCCGCCCGCACGGCCGCCTCGTCGATGTCGCCGATGACGACGGTGGCGCCGCGCGCCCTGAGGGCGCGGGCGGTGGCGAGCCCGATGCCGCGCGCCGCCCCGGTGATCGCGATGACCTTGCTCACGGGCTCTCCAGTCGGTCGAGGCGGACGGGCAGCCCGTCCTTGGGCGAGGGAAGGGACGTGGTGTCCAGCGGCCATTCGTACCGCGCCGGCACGCTCCAGCGGTACCGCCGGAGCAGCTGATGCATGATCGTCTTGACCTGCATGCCGGCGAAGTGCAGCCCGATGCACTTGTGCGCGCCGCCGCCGAACGGCGCCCAGGCGTACTTGTGCGCCTTGTCCTCGCGGCGCTCCGGGGAGAACCGGTCGGGGTCGAAGCGCTCGGGATCGGTCCACACCTGCGGCATGTGGTGGTTGCTGAGCATCGGGACCACGACGACGGTCCCGGCGGGCACGTGGTAGCCGAGGATCGAGGTGTCCTTGACGACCTTGCGGGGCAGCGCTGGGACGGGCGCGACCAGCCGCAGCGACTCCTTCATCACCTGATCGACGCCGACGAAGGCGTCGAGGTCCTCGTAGTCCGGCCGCGGCTTGCCGAGGGCGCGGGACTCGTCCCGGAGCCGCTCCTGCCACTCGGGGTGCTTGGCCAGGTGGTAGGACATCGTGGTCAGCGTGATGGTGGTGGTGTCGTGCGCCGCCATCAGCGCGAAGATCATGTGGTTGACGACGTCCTCGTCGGTGAAGCGGTCGCCGTCGTCGGTCTCGGCCTGGCACAGTGCGGCGAACAGGTCGTCGCCGCCGTCGCGGCGCTTGGCGGGCAGGTGCCGGTAGAAGAACTCCTCCAGCACCTTGCGGGCCCGCAGCCCCTTGTGCCAGCGCAGGCCGGGCACGGGGAAGCGCACGTACGCGGTCCCGGCCCGGACCGCGTCGATGAACGCGCCGTTGACGCGGTCGCGTTCCGTGCGGTCCAGCTCGACGCCCATGAACACGTCCACCGCGAGGTCGAGCGTCAGCTGCTTGACGTGGTCGTAGACCTTGAAGTCCCGGCCCGCCTCCCAGGCGTCGAGTCCCGCGGCGATGCCGGGCGCCATCGCGTCCATGTAGGCGCGCAGGCGGGCCTTGGTGAACGCCTGCTGCATGATGCGGCGGTGGTGCAGGTGCTCCTCGAAGTCCAGGAGCATGATGCCCCGGTTGAAGAACGGGCCGATGAAGTAGCTCCAGGCGGGGCCGTTCGCGAAGGCCTTGTCCCGGTTGACCAGGACGGCCTCCGCGGCCTCCGGCCCCTGCACCGTGCACGTGCGCTGCCCGAGCAGCCAGCCCCAGGCGACCGGCCCGTACGCGTCGTAGCGCTTGCGGGCCTGGCCGATCGGGTCCCGCATCACCGCGAGCGTGTTGCCGATGTAGGGGATGCCCGGCACTCCGGGAACCGGTTTCAGGTCGCTGCCCTGGGGCGGCGGCGCGAGGACGCCCGTCATGGCACCTCCGGGGGGATGTGTGCAACAAAAGGACGGAAAATGTTGCTTCGTTATCTGTTGCTTCGTTGTAACGCAGCCGACCCCGGTAAGTCCAGACTTATCGGGGGTGACCTGCGACGCCCCGCCGGGACTCGGCGCGCTTCGCGGGGGCCTTCAGCAGCCGCCGCCGGGCCGCGTCGGTCAGCGGACGGTACGCGCCCGCGCGGTCGCGCGCGTACGCCCGGCGTTCCCGCGCCTCCGGCACGCCCTCGTCCCGCAGCGGACCGGTCCGCAGCCGGTGCCCGGCCGTCACCGGGATCTCGTCCACCACCCGCACCAGCGCGGGCCGCAGCCCCGGATCCACCCGCAGCAGCGCCTCGGACAGGTCGACGGGCTTCAGTTCCGCGCCGTCCCGGAGCCGGACGGCCGCCGCGACGATCTCGGCGTCGCCCACCGGGATCCCGTAGACGGCCACGGCGTCGATGTAGGGCAGGTCGCCGAGCGCGTCCCGGATCGGGCCCGGCGGGACGATCCCCTCGGCCGTCCGGATCAGCTCCGCGTCCCGCCCGACCAGCCAGAAGTCGCCGTCGGCGTCGCGGGTGAACAGGTCCCCGGTGATCGACCACGCGTCGTCCGGTTCGAACACGCCCCGCACCGGCCGCGCCGCGTCCCCGAGCGCCGCCGGACGCACCCGCGACAGCAGCATCCCGATCTCGCCGGGCTCGCACTCGGCCGCGAGCCCGTCCGGGCCCTCGGCCAGGCGGCCCCGCTCCAGGTCGTAGCGGGCGAGCCGCACCCGCGCGCTGCCCGGCAGCGGGCGACCCAGCGACCCGGGCTTCTTCCCGCTCAGGTTCACCAGCACCGACTCGCCCGCCGTGGACGCGTAGAACTCCAGCACCCGCGCCGGCGCGAACCGCTCCTCCACCCGCCGCCACAGCCCGCGCGGCATGCCGGAGCCGATGAACAGCCGGACGGCGTGGTGCCGTTCGGCCGGGTCCGGGGGCGCGTTCACCAGGTCGCGCAGCAGCGTCCACGTGTAGGACGCGACCGTCACCCCGTACCGGCGCGCCTCGTCCCAAAACGTCTCCGGGTCGTAGCCGCCCGCCAGCGCGAGCCGCGCCCCGCCCGCGACCGCGCCGCCGAGGCTCATCAGCAGCGCCGACGGGTGCTGGATCGGGGTGATGCTGTACACGGTGTCGGACGGCGACAGCGCCGCCGACGAGGCGGTGCCGAACGCCGACAGCGCCCACCGCCGGTTCGTGATCCGGCTGGCCCGCAGGTGCTCGCCGTCCCCGCTGAACACGACGAACGCGAGGTCACCGGCCCGTCCGGGGTTCGGCCGGTACCAGGCGGGCGGCGTCAGCGCGGCGACGTCGATGCGCTCCATGTCCGGCAGGAGGTCGCGCCCGGCGCCGCGCGCGCCGCCGAGCAGGTGCGCCGGGACGCCCAGTTCCGCCGCCCGCGCCGCGTGCTCCGGGTCGGCGATCACGCGGGTGACGCCGCCGAGCCGCGCCTCGGCCGCCGGGTCGCCGTCCGGGCGCAGCAGCACCGCGACCGCCCCGAGCCGGGACAGCGCCGCGACGAGCGCGAGCGCGGACGGCCGCGTCCCCATCAGCACGCCGACCGCGTCGCCCTGCCGCACCCCGATGTGGATCAGCCCGCGGACGACCGCGTCCACCCGCCGCCGCGCCGCCGCGTGGGTGTGCGCGCGTCCCTGGTAGACGAAGAAGACCTCGTCGGGCATCCGCTCGGCCTGCTCGTCCAGCAGCAGCCCCATCGACATCCGGGTGGCCGAGTGGATCCGCTCCAGCCGCGCGAGCCGCGGCAGGTTCTGCGCCGCCTCCCCCGCGAGCTGCCGGGTGCCGCTCGCCGCCCGCGACACCGTCCGCAGCGCCGACGTCGCGGCGCTCGTCCCGACGCCCATCGCGAGCTGCAGCCCGTACCCGGCGAGCCCGCCGGGCGGGCGCGGCGCCCGGACCTCCTCGTCGCCCGTGACGGGCGCGACGGCGTCCGGCAGCTCGCCCGCCCCGTCCCGCCAGCGCGCCCACGCGGCCACCGCGGGCCACGTCTGCTCGTTCGCGACCGTCCCGACGACCAGGCCGAAGTGCCCCGCGCGCAGCGACGTCTCGTACACCTGGGCGCGCGGCGCGGCCCGCCGGATGCCGCGCACCATCGGCGGCGTCGCGATCTCGTCGACCTCCCCGACGAACGTCAGCACCGGGCAGGTGATGTCCGCCAGCGTGACCACCCGGTCGCCGATGACGAACCCGCCCGTCAGCATCCGGTTGTGCTGGATGAACTGCCGCAGGAACTCCGCCAGCGCGGGCCCCGGCCACGACACCCAGCCCTCCCGCTCCAGGAACCGCCGCTGCCGCTCCCGGGGCGCCAGCCGCTCCCGGTCGTGCAGTTGCAGGATGAACTCCGCGCGCGACCGCACCGACTTCACCGGGCTGAGCAGCTGGAACCCCAGCCGCGTCACCCATCCGGGGACCGCGAACTCGCCCAGCACCCAGTCCGGGATCCGCTCGACGCCTTCGGCCGCCAGCCGGCTCGGCACGCCGAAGGGCAGCCCCACACTGGTGTCCGAGGGGCTGCCGAACGTCACGACCGACTCGATGCCCTCGCCGCGCCGGTAGGCCGCCGCCTGGTAGACGAACATGCCGCCCTGCGAGTACCCGGCCAGGTGCACGTCCCGTCCGGTGGCCTCGCGGACGCGGTCCACGGCGTCGCTGACCGCGACCACATGGTCGGTGACCGTCCGCTCCAGCCCGCCCGGCTCCCGCTCCGGCGCGCCGAAGTCGACGACCCACGGGTCGACACCCGAGCGGCGCAGCACGCCGACGGCGCTGGACCGCGACGAGACGTCGTACACCTCGGCGGTGATCATCAGCGGCGGGACGAGCAGGATCGCGGGCCCGTCCCCCGCGTCCGGGAAGTAGTGCCGCAGCCGGTGCACCCGCCCCTCGGCCACCACCTCGCACGGGGAGGCGTCCTCGTCGGTGTCGAACCCGCCGAAACGGGCGACCTCGAGGGCGTTCTGCGCGGTGGAACCCACCCGGCGCAGCATTCTGGACACAGACGGCATCGTCGACCTTTCACAGCGTCAACGACATGTTGTCCGTTCTCGTCGCTTTTATCAATCGAGCGCGCGGCCGCCCTCCATCAGGCCCGACTGGAAGCGCTCGAACATGTATCTCCTGCGCGGTTTGCCGCTGGACGTCCGCTGGATCAGCCCGGTGCCGACCACGATCGTCAGCTCCACGTCTTCCCCGAGGCGGCGCCGCAGCATCTCCCGGACGTCGGGCGCCCACGACTCGTCCTGCGTCTCGGCGAACAGCGCGATCCCCTTGCGCCCGGCACCGGGGACCCCGACCGCCACGATGCGCCCCTTGCCGAGGCCGGTGCTCTCGGCGATCTTGGCCTCGAGGTCCTCGACGTACACCGACCGGCCCCGCACCTTGATGCTGTCGCCCATCCGGCCGAGGACGAACAGCTGGCCTTCGTGGAAGAACCCGGCGTCGCCGGTGAAGACCCGCCCGCCGATGAACCGCGTCGACTTCGCTTCCGCGCCCGCGTAGTACCCCGGGCATGCCGACGCGCCCCCGACGACGATCTCGCCGAGCAGCCCGGCGCCGAGTTCGCGGCCCTCGTCGTCCACGATCGTGACCGGGACGTCGTCCGTCGGCGTCCCGCACCCGACGATCCACCCGGCCTTCGCGCCGAGCGACTCCGGACCCAGCGGGTGCTGCTCCAGGATCCGCACCGGCTCCCCGAACGACAGCGCGTCCGGGTCGGGACGCACCGCCAGCGGCGCCCGCCACACGTCGTCCATCGTGACGAGCAGCGTCGTCTCGGCCATCCCGTACGCGGGCCGGAACGCCGACCGGGAGAACCCGAACGGCTCCACGAGCTGCGCGAACACCTCCAGCGCGTGCGGGTCGATCGGCTCCGCGCCGATCAGTGCCATCTTCCAGCCGGACAGGTCGAGCCCCTCCAGCTGCTCCGGCTTGACCCGCCGCGCGCAGTACGCGTACGCGAACGGCGGCGCGGCGGTGTGCGCGGCCTCCGCGAAGCACCGGATCCAGCGCGCGGGATCGCGGATGAAGTGGTCGGGACGCATCAGCCGCAGCATCCCCTGCCGCGCGATCGGCGTCAGGAACGTCCCGATGAGCCCCATGTCGTGGTACAGCGGCAGCCAGGACGCCACGACGTCGCCCTCCTCGAACCCGGCCGACCGCGCGATCAGGTCGCTGTTGGCCTCCAGGTTCTCCCAGGTGACCATCACTCCGCGCGGCGAGCCGCTCGATCCGGACGTGAACTGCAGCAGCGCCAGTTCCCCGGCGGGCTGCACGGCGACGTCGTCGCCCTGCCGGGGGCGCCACGGCGTCCCCTCGATCCCCGCGTCGGCCATCGCGCGGCCCGCGTAGTCGGCCAGGCCGTCGGACGCCACGACCAGCACGGGCCGCGCCTGCCGGAGGATCGCCGCGACATGCGCCACGTAGTCGTCGCCGTCCTGGAACAGCGGCGGGGTGATCAGGCACACGGTGGCACCGGCGGCCCACACCCCGAAGTACGTCTCCACGCACGTGAAGTCGGTGGGCAGGATCACGCACACCACGTCACCGGGCCGGACGCCCTCTTCCAGCAGCGCCCCGGCGGTGCGGCGCGCGGCGGCCGCCAGCTCGCCGTAGTCGCGGAAGTCCCAGCCGCCGTCGTCGGCCGCCAGGTGTACGCCGCGTCCGGGGTTCGGCTTGTCCAGCCAAGCGCGCAGCGCAGATGCCATCGTGTCCCTTTCGACATGCTTGATCGGTCACCCACGTGACTCGTGAGTAACTTCACCAGCGCCCGGCCGCCCGCGTCAACCGGTGGGAAACACCGAAAGAGACCGCCCGGTCATTCCGAGGTGGCGGCCTTCCGGCCCCGCAGCATCGCGATGCCGCGCCATCCGAGCATCGTCACCCCGAGGAAGATCAGCGACACGATCACGAACGCGGCCGCCGTCCCCTGCCCGGAGACCGCCCGGAGCAGCATCCCGACGGCCACGGTCGACACCCACACGACGACCCCGGCGGGCACGACCGCCTCGGGCCGCCGCCACACGCGCCCGATCAGCCATCCGGCCGCGCCTCCGGCGAGGAACGGCCAGAACGTCGCGGCGAACCCGCTCAGCCCGCCGGACCCGTCATGCTCGGCACGCCCGATCACCACGAAGGCCACGAGGCACGCGGCGTCCGCGATCCCGGCCAGAACAGTGCGCTGCATGCACTCAAGCTATCCGCAGGGTCACGCCTCCTTGACCAGGTAGGCGAGTTCGGTCCGCCACTTCGCGAGGTCGGGCTCCTGCGCGGGGTCGGTCAAGTAGGTCTCGTAGCGCGCCGCCCACACCTCGCCGTCCCGGTCGAGTTCCAGCCCCATCTCCCCCGCCCACTCCTGCAGGGCCGCGTGCGCCTTCCCCAGCCCGTCCGGGTGCCCCTCGTGCAGCAGGACGGCGTACGTGCCCGCCGGCAGCGAGCCGGCGTGCACCCGCCCGTCCCCCTCGACGGCCTCGGCCACCGGCACCCCGACCTCGAGGTCGAACGGCCGCTCCGCGTCGCCGACCGTCCGGTACCGGTAGACCGGCCCGCCCCCGGGAACGGTCCCGCGCTGCGCGAGCCACCCGTAGACCTCGGCCACCAGCGCGTTGGCGCTCCCCCACTCGGCGAACGTGACGGCGATCCGGATGCCCGCGTAGTGGACCGTTCCCCGCCGCTCGACCGTAGGCTCGTTCATGAGTGATCCCCCTATAGAGATGACCTGCCGACTGGGCTTCAGTTCTAAGACCTGACACAACGTCAGGTGCAAGCCGAAGGGGAAAAGCGGGGATCTAGGGGCGCAGCCCCAGGGGTGGGCGGGCGGGGGAGGCAGGTGGCACGGGGGGTTCGGGGGGTCGCCCCCCCGGTAAAACGCGAAGAATCCCCTGGGAGCAAGCCGAAGGCGAGCGACCAGGGGATTCCAATTCGTAGCGGGGGCAGGATTTGAACCTGCGACCTCTGGGTTATGAGCCCAGCGAGCTACCGAACTGCTCCACCCCGCGTTGCGTGATGTCTTAACTCTATGGGGCCCTGGGGGCTTGTGCAAATTGGTTAGGGACGTGGCGTTGCGGGGGTGTGAACGGGGGCCTGGAGGGCGGCGGTGAGCATGGCGGTGAGGTCGGTGACGAAGGTGTCGTGGTCGAGGAGGGCGCCTTCGTCGCCGCGGACGGCGCGGTCGGCGAGGGCGGTGGTGAGGAAGCCGATGATGTTGGAGATCCGTTCGAGGGCGAGGGGTTCGGGGAGGGCGGTGCGGCAGGCGGTTTCGAGGTGGTGGAGCTGGCGGGCGAGGTTGGTGCCGTGCAGGAGGGCGGGGAGGCGGTGGTCGCGGATGCCGGCGCGTCCGGCGAGTTGGGCGGTGATGCGGAGGAAGTCGCGGCCGTGGTCGGTGCGGAGTTCGGCGGCGGTGGGTTCGACGATGGCGGCGACGGTGGCGGGGAGGCCGGCGGTGTCGAGGTCGGTGGTGCGGGCGGGTTCCATGCGGTCGACGCCGGCGCGGAGGATCGCTTCGAGGAGGCCGGCGCGGGAGCCGAAGTGGTAGGTGATCGCGGAGTCGTTGCCCTGTCCGGCGAGGGCGACGATGTCGCGGGTGCGGGCGGCGTCGATGCCGTCGGCGGCGAAGCGGCGGGCTCCGGCGCGCAGGAGTCGTTCGCGGGTGGCTCTTGCGTCTCTCGGCACGCGGATGATACTAACAGGGGACGTTAATAACGGTCGGCGTTACAACAGTCGGGAGTGCCGCGATGACGGACGTCTACGACCCGTTCGATCCCCGATTCCAGGCCGATCCCTATCCCGCGTACCGGCGGCTGCGCGACGAGGAACCGGTCCACCGGCACGACGATCCCCCGTTCTGGACGCTGTCGCGGTTCGACGACGTGTGGGCGGCGACGCGCGACGCGGAGACGTTCTCGTCCGCGCGGGGGCTCACGTTCTACCCGGACGAGATCGGCACGCTGGGCCTGGCGCCGACGCTCGTGATGCTGGATCCGCCGCGGCACACGGCGCTGCGGCGGCTGGTCGGCCACGGGTTCACGCCGCGCCGGACGGCGGCGCTCGAGGAGACGCTGCGGAAGTTCGTCCGGGCGCGCATCGCGGACATGGAGCGCGCGGCGGCCGACGGTGCGGCACCCGACCTGCACCGCGACTTCTCCTCGCCGCTGCCCACGTTCGCGCTCGCGCACCTGCTGGGCGTCCCGGCGGCGGACCGGGCGCGGTTCGACCCGTGGGTGCGGGCGCTGACGACGCTGCAGGACGACGGGTTCGACCTGAAGTCGCTGGTCGGGGACGCGGTGGACGCGGTCGCGGAGATGTTCGCCTACTTCACCGACGTGATCGCGGCCCGCCGCGCGGACCCGTCCGACGACCTGATCAGCGCGCTGACGGCCGCCGAGGTGGACGGCGAGAAGCTGGCGGACCGGGACATCCTGGGCTTCTGCTTCGTGATGGTCGCGGGCGGCAACGACACGACCGGGAACCTGATCTCGCACGGGGTGGCGCTGCTGGACGGCGACCACGCGCAGCGGGAGCGGCTGGCGGCGGACCCGGCGCTGATCCCGAACGCGCTGCTGGAGTTCCTGCGGCTGGAAGGGTCGGTGCAGGCGCTCGGACGGACGACGACGCGGCCGGTCACGCTGCACGGCACGGAGATCCCGGCGGGCGAGAAGGTGATGATGATGTTCGGGGCGGCGAACCGGGACGAGCGCGAGTTCGGGCCGTCCGCGGACCGGCTGGACGTCGCCCGGACGATCCCGCGGCACCTGGGCTTCTCCAGCGGCGTCCACTTCTGCATCGGCTCGCACCTGGCGAGACTGCAGGCCAGGGTCGCCTTGGAGGAACTGCTCCGGGCCCATCCGAACATCGGGGTGGACCTGGAGCGGGCCAAGCGGATCGCGTCGCCGTTCACCCGCGGCTGGGTGTCGCTCCCGGCGACGGGCGTCGGCTGAGCGGCGCGCCCCTCAGGGCATCGGCGCCTGGTACTGGCAGCTCACGTTGGCGAACTGCCCCTCGGAGGAGCGCCGCTGGACCACCTTCCCGTCGACGCTGATGCTGCACCCGATCGTCCCGCCCGCCGCGTCGGTGCTCCCGCCGACGCCGATGACGACGAACGACTCGACCTCGTAGGTGTCGCTCCAGGGCAGCTTCACCGTCCGCGTGGACATGCCGCCCTCGGGGTGGAAGACGTGGATCGACGCCTTCGACAGGCTGCCCGTCATCCGGTAGACGATCTTGTGGCCCGCAGGCCGGGCCGGGGACGTCCCGACCGCGGCCGGCGGGGAGCTCGCGGCCGACGCGGGCGGGGACGTCGAGGGCCGGGCGCCCGCGGCGTCCGCCCGGCGGTCCGGTGCGCGGTCGAGCAGGACGAACGCGGCGACGCCGATCAGCACGGCCGCCACGGCGAGCACCGCGCACCCCGCGAGCACCGCACCCGCGGCCGACCGGCCCGCGCGCGGGCGCCCCGGCGCGGGGCTCGTCGGCGGGGCCGGGTGCGGCGGCGCGGGCGCGGCGGGCGGGGGCCGGGCGGCGGGACGGCCGGGGCCCGCGGTCCCGCGCGCAGGTAGGACGCGACGGCCGCGGCGCTCTCCGGACGCCGGTCGACCGCCTTGGCGAGCAGGTCGTGGACGAGCCGCTCCAGCCGTTCGGGGACGTCCGGGCGGACGGCGCCGACCGGGGGCGGCGCCTCGTTCAGGTGCGCGTACATGAGGCCGGGCAGTCCGGAGCCGGAGCGGAAGGGCGGCTCGCCGGTGAGGAGTTCGTGGAGGACGCATCCGAGGGCGTAGAGGTCCGAGCGGAAGTCGGCGGCTCCCCCGCGGAACTGTTCGGGCGCCATGTAGAGGGGCGTGCCGACGGTTCCGCCGTCCTGGGTGAGCCGGGTGGCGGCGTCGGCGAGGCCCGCGATGCCGAAGTCGCACAGCTTGAGGCGTCCGTCGGCGAGGACGAAGAGGTTCGCGGGCTTGATGTCGCGGTGCACGATCCCGCGCGAGTGGGCGGCGGCGAGGGCGTCCGCGACCTGGACGGCGTGGCCGACGGCCTCCTCGACCGGGAGCCCGCCCGGGTGGCGGCGCATGACCGTCCGCAGGTCCTCGCCCTCGAGCAGCTCCATGACCAGGTACGCGAGGCCGTCTCCGGTGCGGCCGACGTCGAACACGACGGTGATGCCCGGATGCTGGAGCGCGGCGGTGGCCTCGGCCTCCCGCTCGAACCGGTCCATCGCGCCCGGCACGTCCGCGAGTTCGGCGGGCAGCACCTTGACGGCGACCGGGCGGCGCAGCCGCAGGTCGACCGCGCGCCACACCTCGCCCATGCCGCCGCGCCCGAGCACGCTCTCCAGGCGGTACCGGCCGTCCAGCTCCGTCCCGGCGGCGAGCCGCGGCCGGCCGGTCACGTCCGGCTCCGGGCGGCGCGGGTCGGCGGGCGGTCAGCGCAGCGACATGTCGTGAACACCACCAAAGATTACGCTTTCGCCTGGATAGCACGGACATATGGAACGCCCGCGGCCGGTCCCGGCCGCGGGCGCGAACTGGACGGGCGTCAGCCCATGTGCGGGTACCGGTAGTCGGTCGGCGGGACGAACGTCTCCTTGATCGAGCGCGGGGAGGTCCACCGCAGCAGGTTGAACACCGACCCGGCCTTGTCGTTCGTCCCGGACGCGCGGGCGCCGCCGAACGGCTGCTGGCCGACGACCGCCCCGGTGGGCTTGTCGTTGATGTAGAAGTTGCCCGCGGCGAACCGCAGCGCCTCCGCCGTGCGCGCGGCGGCCGCCCGGTCGCCGGCGATGACGGCGCCGGTCAGCGCGTACGCCGACACCGACTCCATCTGCGCGAGCATCTCGTCGTACCGCTCGTCCTCGTACACCAGGACGCCCAGGACGGGCCCGAAGTACTCGGTCCGGAAGATCTCGTTCTCCGGGTCGCTCGACACCAGCACGGTCGGGCGCACGAAGTAGCCGACGGAGTCGTCGTAGGTCCCGCCGGCGACGATCTCGATGGACGGGTCGTCCTTCGCGCGGTCGATCGCGGCCCGGTTCTTGGCGAAGGCACGCTCGTCGATGACGGCGCCCATGAAGTTCGACAGGTCGGTGACGTCGCCCATCGCGAGCCCGTCGACCTCTTCGGCGAGCCGCTCCTTGAGGCCGTTCTCCCAGATCGACCGGGGGATGTAGGCGCGCGAAGCGGCGGAGCACTTCTGCCCCTGGTACTCGAACGCGCCCCGGACGAGCGCGGTCCGCAGGACGTCCGGGTCGGCGGACGGGTGCGCGACGACGAAGTCCTTGCCGCCGGTCTCGCCGACGAGCCGCGGGTAGCTCCGGTAGGCGTCGATGTTCGCGCCGACCGTCTTCCACAGGTGCTTGAACGTCGCGGTGGAGCCGGTGAAGTGGACGCCCGCCAGCTCGGGGTGCTCCAGCGCGACGTCCGAGACCGCGAGGCCGTCGCCCGTCACGAGGTTGATGACGCCCGGCGGCAGCCCGGCCTCCTCCAGCAGCCGCATGGTCAGGACCGCCGCGTACGTCTGCGTCGGGGACGGCTTCCAGACGACCACGTTGCCCATCATCGCGGGCGCGGTCGGGAGGTTCGCGGCGATGGCCGTGAAGTTGAACGGGGTGATCGCGTAGACGAACCCCTCGAGGGGCCGCAGGTCCGACCGGTTCCACACGCCCGCGCTGGAGATCGGCTGCTCGGCCATGATCCGCCGCGCGTAGTGGACGTTGAACCGCCAGAAGTCCGCGAGTTCGCACGGGCTGTCGATCTCCGCCTGCTGGACGGTCTTGGACTGCCCGAGCATCGTCGCGGCGAGGATCGTCTCGCGCCACGGCCCGGACAGCAGGTCGGCGGCGCGCAGGAAGATCGCGGCGCGGTCGTCGAACGACAGCGCCCGCCACGCGGGCGCGGCGTCCAGCGCGGCCGCGATCGCGTCCCGCGCGTCGTCACGCGTGGCCGTGCCGAACGTCCCGAGGACGGCCTCGTGCCGGTGCGGCTGCACGACGGCGACCTTCTCGCCGGCGCCGAGCCGCCGCTCGCCGCCGATCGTCATCGGCAGGTCGACCGGCCCGGCGGCGCCGATCTCGGCGAGCTTCGCCTCCAGCCGGGCCCGCTCGGCGCTGCCGGGGGCGTAGCCCCGCACCGGCTCGTTCACCGGCGTCGGGACGTTGGTGACGGCGTCCATGAATGTGCCTCCTGGTCAGCGTGAGACGAACGAACGGAGAAAGAAGACGAGGTTGGCGGGGCGCTCGGCGAGGCGGCGCATGAAGTAGCCGTACCAGTCGGCGCCGTAGGGCACGTAGACCCGCATCGTGTGCTCCTCGGCCAGCCGGCGCTGCTCGGCGGCGCGGATCCCGTAGAGCATCTGGAACTCGAACGAGTCGGCCTTGCGCTCGTGCTCGGCGGCCAGCGCCAGCGCGATGTCGATCATCCGCGGGTCGTGGCTGCCGATCATCGGGCGTCCGGCACCGGCCATCAGCAGCCGCAGGCCCCGCACGTACGCGCGGTCGACCTCGTGCCGTCCCTGGTAGGCGACCGACGGCGGTTCGGCGTAGGCCCCCTTCACCAGCCGCACCCGGGACCCCTCCCCCACGAGGTCCCGCAGGTCGCCCTCGGTGCGCCGCAGCATCGACTGGATCGCGACGCCCACCCACGGGAAGTCGTCGCGCAGCTCCCGCAGCACCCCGAGCGTCGAGTCGACGGTCGTGTGGTCCTCCATGTCGAGGGTGACCGTCATCCCGACGCGCCCTGCCGCCGCGCAGATCGTCCGCGCGTTGTCCAGGGCCAGCCGGTCGTCCAGGGCCTGCCCGAGCGCCGACAGCTTCAGCGACGCGTCCGCCCCCGGGGCCGACTCGCCCAGCGCCTCGAACAGTGCGAGGTAGGCGTCCCGCGTGGCCTCCGCCTGCGCCCTGTCCAGCGTGTCCTCGCCGAGGTGGTCGAGGGTGACCTCCAGGCCGTCCCCGGCCAGCGCCCGCACGGCCCGGACGGCCGCGCCGAGATCCTCCCCGGCGACGAACCGGTCGACGACGCCCCGCGTCAGGGGCACGGCGGTCACGAGACCGCGCACGCGCTCGCTGCGCGCGGCCGCGAGAAGGAGCGGACTCAGCATCAGGGCCTCCGGAAAGCGTCGGACACTTCGCACGGTAAAACCGGCCCTGCCCGACCACGTATAGTCAGATGCCACTTTAGGCAGCCGAACTCTTCATACAAATGTCACGAGGAGCCCATGGCCCAGGACCTCCAAGAGATCGTCGAGCTCGCGGCGGACCTCCTCGGCGCCCCCGCCACCCTGGAGGACCGCGACTTCCACCTCGTCGGCTACGCCGCGCACGGCGACACGATCGACCCCGTCCGGATGGAGTCGATCCTGCACCGCCGCGCCACCGAGGACGTCCGCACCCGCTTCGAGCGGCACGGCATCGCCCGCGCCACCGGCCCCGTCCGCATCCCCGCCGACGCCGCCCTCGGCCAGCTCGGCCGCCTCTGCCTGCCGGTCCGCTGGAACGACGTCACCTACGGCTACCTGTGGCTCCTCGACGACGAGCAGAAGGTCACCGACCCGGCCCGCGCCATGCCGCTGTGCGAGCGCGCCGGCCTGCTGATGGCCCGCCGCGCCCGCGAGCGCGACGACCTGGGCTGGCGCGTCGCCGACCTGCTCTCCGCGCAGCCCGACGTCCGCGCCCAGGCCGCCGCCGAACTCGCCGAGTCGGCCGCCCCCGAACCGCCGCTCGCCGTCGCCGTCCTGCGCACCGGCGCGCCCGAGCCCCTCAACCCCTGGATGCTCCCCCACTCGGTGCTCGCGACACTCTGGCAGCGCGACCACGTCCTGCTGATCCCGTCCGGCGTCGCGCCCCGCCCCGTCATCGACCGCGCCCGGCGCCTCCTCGAAGAGCGGGGCACGCCCGTCCGCGCGGGCCTGCACACCGGCTCGTCCGGCCTCGACGCCGTCCACGAGGGCTGGCTCCGCGCCCGCGTCGCCGCCCGCGTCGCACCCCCCGGCGGCACCCGCGACTGGACGGCCCTCGGCGTCCTGCGGCTCCTGCGCACCGCCCCCGACGACGCGCTGGCCGACGCCGTCCGCATCCCCGGCACCCTCGCCGAACACCCCGACCTGGAGGCGACGGCCCGCACGTACCTGGACCACGCGGGCAACGTCCAGGCCACGGCCCGGGCCCTCAGCATCCACCGGCAGACGCTCTACCACCGCCTGCGGCGCATCGAGGAACTGACGTCCCTGCCCCTCACCGACGGCCAGGACCGCCTGACCCTCCACCTGGCCCTGACCCTGGGCCCCCACCTGGACTGAGCGGCCTACCCCGCCAGCGACGCGTGCCGTTCCCGCAGTTCCCGCTTGAGGATCTTGCCGCTGGGGTTCTTCGGCAGCGACTCCGCCAGCACCACGTACTTGGGCCGCTTGTAGGGGGCGAGCCGCTCCCGGGCGTGCGCGTGCACGGCGTCGGCGTCCAGCGTCACCCCCGGCTTCGGCACCACGACGGCGGTGACCGCCTCGATCCAGTGCGGGTGGGCGATGCCGAACACGGCGACCTCGGCCACGCCGTCCAGCTCGTAGACGGCCTCCTCGACCTCCCGGCTGGCCACGTTCTCCCCACCGGTCTTGATCATGTCCTTCTTGCGGTCGACCACCGAGAGGTAGCCGTCCTCGGTCATGATCCCGAGGTCGCCCGAGTGGAACCACCCGCCGCGGAACGCCTCGTCGGTCTTCCCCTCGTCCTTGTAGTAGCCCAGTGCCGCGTGCGGGCTGCGGTGGACGATCTCGCCGACCTCCCCGGGCGCCACCGGGTTCCCGTCGTCGTCCACCAGGATCGTCTCGACGTTGAGCGCCGCACGTCCCGCACTGCCCGCACGCTCCACCTGCTCGTCCGGGCGCAGGATCGTGGCGAGCGGCGCCATCTCCGTCTGCCCATAGAAGTTCCACAGCCGCACGTCGGGCAGCCGCCGCTGCATCTCCCGCAGCACCTCCACCGGCATCGGCGACGCCCCGTAGTACCCCTTCCGGAGGCTGGACAGGTCGCGGGTGTCGAAGTCGGGATGGCGCAGCAGCGAGATCCACACCGTCGGCGGGCAGAACAGCTTCGTGACCTTCTCCCGCTCGATCGTCTCCAGCAGCAGCGCGGGATCCGGCCCCGGCAGGATGATGCTCGTCGCCCCCAGGTACACGTCGACGGAGAAGAAGCAGTCGAGCTGCGCGCAGTGGTACATCGGCAGCGCGTGCACCTCGACGTCCTCGTCGGACATCTCACCGTCGATGACGCAGCTCACGTACTGGCCGATCAGCGACCGGCTCGTCAGCACGACGCCCTTGGGCCGCGACTCGGTCCCCGACGTGTACATCAGCCGCAGCGGATCGTCGTCCGCCACGAGCACGTCGGGCGCGGACGCGTCCCCCACGGCGGCCCACCCGTCGACGTCCTCCCACCCTTCGGCCGGCGCGCCGATCACTCCGCGGACCCCGCCCTGGATTCCCGCGATCGCGAGCGCCTTCTCGGCCACGGGCACGAGCGCGTCCTCGGCGACGATCCCGGACGCCCCGGAATGTCCGAGGATGTAGCCGATCTCGTCCGCGTTGAGCATGAAGTTCACGGGCACCAGCACCACGCCGAGCTTCGCCGTCGCGAACGCCAGCACCGCGTACTGCCTGCAGTTGTGGCTCACCAGCGCGAGCCGGTCGCCCTTGCCGAGCCCCCGCGCCGCGAGCGCGCGCGCCGTCCGGTTCACCGCCGCGTCGAACTCCGCGAACGTCCACCGGACGTCCCCGTCGACGATCGCGACCTTGCCGGGCCGCCGCCGGGCCGTCCGGTGCAGCAGATCCCCGTACGCGTGCTGCCGGGCGCGAGCGACCGATCCGGACATGGGGCGCCTCCGTGAAACCGCTGATAAAGCCCGAGTTCGGCGATCATAACCGCGCCCACCGGACGGGGGTCAACCGTCGATGATCCGCTCCATCACCTCGACGGGCAACGCGGGGTTCGCCGCCGCCGCGGACGCCGTACCGGGCTCGTCCAGCAGGACGAGCAGCCGGTCGAGCGGCAGCCTGGGGTCGCCGGCCATCCGGGCGCGAACACCGCGATCAGGGTCGTGGCTGAGCCGCTCGATGACCTCGGCCGGGATCTCGGGGTCGAAAATCACGAACCCGCGCAACCGCTCATCGGCGGACCGGGCGAAATACCGCATGGCGTCCCGGGGGAAGTTCGGATGCCGCGGCATGTCATCGACCGCGAAGCTCGCGAATTCCAGCACCGTCCTGAGCAGCAAGGACCCGGGCGGGCCGGGATGGTTCTCGGCGAGGAACAACCGGACGAGACGGTCCTCGTCATCAGCGAGCCGCGCGACGAGATCCGGCGGGAGATGCGGGCAGAACGCCGCGCTGCGCCGGAGCGCGGGATGGGCCGATTCGGCGCATTTCCGCGTCGCCGCCGCGTCGTCGCACAAAGCCTGGACCCAGGGCAGCGGAGAGAACCTCGCGTACGGATCGCTGTGATAATCGATCTCCGCGCGTTCCCGCTCGCTCAATTCCGGACGAGTCGAGACCGTCAGCCGCACGTGCCCGTCGGGATCCGCGGCGAGTTCGTCCACGAGGTCGGTGGGCAGGTTGGGATTGCCCGCCACCGCCGCGCGCCTCCGCATGTCCCCGTCCCGCACGAGGCTTTCGGCGAGCGCCCTGGGCAGGACGCCGTCTCGCATCTCCTTGCCGGACACCTCGCCCACCGCCTTGAGCGGCACAACCCCGCCCGCGGCCTCACGAGCCTCCTCCCGCACACCGTCGTCAGGGTCGTTGAGAAGCATCTCCCTGACCTCCTCGGGAAGGAGATCCCACTGATCCGAGAGGCAGCCACGTACTCGGGGGTCCGGATCACCGGCGAGGAGCACCCGAACATGGTCGGGTGTGTAGCGCTGGAGAGCCACCTCTTCACGGATGACGACGTCAGGGTCGGCGGCGAGCCGTTCGTAAGCCTCGACGGTCATCGGCAGCCAGCCGGCCGGCCGCCTTATGCCCCAGCCGCATTGCTCCACCAGATTGCCGCGCACTCGCCGATCGGGGTCGGCGGCGAGCCGGGAGCGGCGTTCCGGTCCAAGGGAGAGGTTGAAGGCCAGCCCTTTTCGGAGGTTCGGATCCGCATGGCTCAGGATCGCCTCGAACAAGGCGTCCGGCATATTCACCCGGCCGCACAGTGCGGACTGGACGTCCGGGATTTCCGTGTCCAGCAACCGCAGAAGAATCACCACGGGCGCGGCCGGATTTCGCGCCACCCCCGAAGCCGAGCCGAACGAACGTCACAAGTCACACCCAAAGACGGTAGCCCCCGGGAAAAGGGGGGTCTAGGGGCGAAGCCCCAGGGGTGGGCGGGTGGGGGAGGTTGGCGGCACCGGGGGGTTCGGGGGGTCGCCCCCCGGTAAAACGCGGAGAATCCCCCGGAAGCAGGCGAAGCCTGCGACAAGGGGATTCCCGATTCGTAGCGGGGGCAGGATTTGAACCTGCGACCTCTGGGTTATGAGCCCAGCGAGCTACCGAACTGCTCCACCCCGCGTTGCGTGATGTCTTAACTCTATGGGGCGGAGGGGGCTTGTGCAAATTGGTTTCAGCCGGTGCAGGAGGGGACGTCGCCGTTGCCGGTGGTGAGGGCGTCCAGGGCCTGGCGGGCGCTCTTGAGGGTGTCGGCGCGGATGAGGCGGAGGCCGTCGGGGCGGGACTCGGCGGCGGCGGCGCAGTTGTCCTTGGGGGTGAGGAAGACGGTGGCGCCGGCGCGGCGGGCGGCGATCATCTTCTGTTCGATGCCACCGATGGGGCCGACCTGGCCGTCGGGGGTGATAGTGCCGGTGCCGGCGATGAAGCGGCCGCCGGTGAGGGCGCCGGGGGTGAGTTTGTCGATGATGGCGAGGGAGAAGATGAGGCCGGCGGAGGGGCCGCCGATGTCGCCGATGTTGACGCCGATCTCGAAGGGGAACTTGTAGTCGCCGGCGAGGACGACGCCGACGATGGCGCCGCCGTCGGGGCCCTTGGTGGTGCCGATCCGCTGCTGCTGTTCCTTGCCGCCGCGGAGGATGGTGAGGGTCACGGTGTCGCCGGGCGTTACGCCGTTCATGACCTGGCTGACCTGCTGAACCTGGGTGACGGCGGTGCCGTTGACGGCGGTGACCTCGTCTTCGGGCTTGAGCTTGCCGTCGGCGGGCCGGCCTTTCTGGACGCTGTCGACGACGACGCGGGTGGTGACGGGGATGCCGAGTTCGTGCAGGGCGGCGGCTTCGGCGTCGTCCTGGGAGTCGCGCATCTGCCGGGTGTTCTGCTGGTCGACCTCTTCGGGGGATTCGTCCTCGGGGAAGATCGTCTCTTCGGGGACGACGGCGGTGTCGCCGTCGAGCCAGCCGCGCAGGGCGGTGAAGAGGTCGATGCGGCCGCCGGGGCCGCCGCGGTAGGTGACGGTGGTGAAGTTGAGCTGTCCTTCGGTGGCGTAGGTGCGCCGCCCGTCGATGGTGATGATGGCCTGGCCCTTGGCGTTCTCGGCGAGGGTGTTTCTCGTCGGTCCCGGCATCAGGGTGACGTACGGGACGGGCATGAGGGAGCCGACGAGGGCCAGCACCAGGACGAGCACGCTCGCGGCGGAGAGCGTGGCGGCACGACGAGACATGGTCGGAACTCTATGCGGCACCGGGGTGTCAGCAGGCCCCGACCCATTCGTCGCCGCCGTCGGCGAACGTCTGGTGCTTCCAGATGGGGACCTGCGCCTTGAGGTCGTCGATGAGGCGGCGGCAGGCGTCGAACGCTTCGGCGCGGTGCGGGCAGGACGCGGCGACGACGACGGCGAGGTCGCCGATCCGCAGGTCGCCGACGCGGTGGAGGGCGGCGAGGGCGCAGACGGGGAAGTCGGCGGCGATCTTCTCCATGACGGCGCGCAGTTCGCGTTCGACGGTGGGGTGCGCGCTGTAGGAGAGGGCGCTGACGGCGCGCGCGTGGTCGTGGTCGCGGACGGTGCCGACGAAGAGGGCGGTGCCGCCGGCGGCGGGGTCACCGACGGCGCCGAAGACCTCGTCGACGGACAGTGGCGTCTCGCGGACGCCGATGAGCCGGATGACGTCGGGTGCTTCGGCGCTGTCGTGGGTCACGTCTCGCAGGTTACTTCAGGACGGATCTTCGGGTTCGTCCGGTTCGAAGGTTCCGGCGAGCGCTTCGGCGAGGGCGGGGACGAGGTCGGGGCCGGCGAGGACCTCGTCTTCGGCGTCGGGGCGGCGGAGCCGGAGGGCGGAGTGCCGGGCGCCGTCGCGCAGCACGCCGACGATCATGCGGACGTCCTCGCGTCTGGGGTGCTGCGCGGCGAACGCGGCGGCTTCGGCCTCGTCGGCGGGGATCTCGTCCTCGACTTCGGGGGGCAGGACGACGCGTTCGATGACGAGGGCGCAGCCGTCCACGGCGTCGGGCCAGGCGATGGCGGCGAGGGCGTCCTCGACGGCGGCCTGCTCGGGGAGGGCGGGCTGTTCGAGGGCGGCGAGGGTGTCGGCGTCCGGGGGGAGGCCGAGCTGGTCGGCGAGGTCGGGTTCGGCGGAGCGCAGTTCGGCGCTGCGCACGAGGGCGTAGAGGCGGGGGGCGGCGTCCCATCCTTCCTGTGCGGTGTGGCGTTCGAGATCCAGGACGACTTCTTCCAAGAGGCTCACGCGCCCATCTTTCCCCTAATCGGTCCGGGGGCATGCGGGAAACCCCGTTCCAGTCGGTAGGTTGCATACAGCAGGACCGGCGGCGGCCGGTGAGCGCGATCTCGATCGGAGTGGGGCCTTGACCTTCCGGACTCCCAGCCTCGGGCGCCGGTTCGGCGGCGGCCGTTCGCGGCTGCTCCTGCCTGTGCTGGTGGCGCTCGCGGTGCTGCTGGTGGCCTTCATGGTGTTCACCGCGTTCTATACCGATCTGCTGTGGTACCGGTCGATCGGTTTCGAGGGGGTGTTCACGACACAGCTGCAGGCGCGGGCCGTCCTGTTCTTCGGGGCGGGGCTGCTGATGGCGCTGCTGGTGGGCGCGAACGTCCTGGTCGCGTACCGGCTGCGGCCCGCGTACCGGCCGCTGTCGGTGGAGCAGCAGGGGCTGGAGCGGTACCGGGCGGTGATCGATCCGCGGCGGCGGCTGATCGCGATCGTCCTGCTGGGGCTGCTGGGCGTCTTCACGGGCGCGTCGGTGTCGGGGCAGTGGCCGACGTGGCTGGCGTTCCTGAACCGGACGTCGTTCGGCGTCGAGGACCCGCAGTTCCACAAGGACGTGTCGTTCTACGTCTTCACGTACCCGTTCATCCGACTGCTGCTGGGCATCGTCTTCGCGGTGATCATCCTGTCGATCCTGGCGACGGTGATGGTGCACTACCTGTACGGGGGGCTGCGGCTGCAGGGGCCGGGCGACAAGGCGAGCCCGCCCGCGCGCGCGCACCTGTCGGTGCTGGCGGGGCTGTTCGTCCTGCTGAAGGCGGTCGCGTACTGGTACGACCGGTACGGGCTCGTCCATTCGGAACGGGGCGTGACGACGGGGGCGTCCTATACGGACGTGAACGCGCTGATGCCCGCGAAGACGATCCTGGCGGTCATCGCGGTGCTGTGCGCGATCATGTTCTTCAGCAACCTGCTGCGCCGCGGGATGATGCTGCCGGGCGTGGGCTTCACGCTGCTGGTGCTTTCCGCGCTCCTGCTGGGCGGGCTGTACCCGCTGCTGATCCAGCAGTTCCAGGTGAAGCCGGACGAGCTGGCGAAGGAACGCCAGTACATCCAGCGGAACATCGAGGCGACACGCCGTGCCTACGGGGTCGAGGGGGCGAAGCTCGTCCCGTACGGGGCGCAGCAGAAGTCGGACCAGGCGACGCTGCGGGCGGAGGCGGAGCGGCTGAACGGCGCGCGGGTCCTCGACCCGAACGTGGTGGGCGAGACGTTCAAGCAGCAGCAGCGGAGCCGTCCGTTCTACAACTTCTCCGACATCCTCGACGTGGACCGGTACGAGATCGACGGCGAGATGGTCGACACCGTGGTGGCGCTGCGGGAGCTTTCGGGCGCGCCGGAGGGCCAGCACAGCTGGATCAAGGACCGCATGACGTACACGCACGGGTACGGGTTCGTGTCCGCGTACGCCAACCGGCTCGCCGACGGCGGGATACCGGACTACATCACGCGCGACATGCCCGTGAAGTCGGATCAGCGGATCAACGTGACGCGCCCGGAGATCTACTTCGGGGAGCGGACGCCGACGTACTCGGTGGTCGGCGGTGCCGGCCAGCAGGAGCTGAACTACCCGGACAACAGCGAGAACGGCCAGCAGACGAGCACCTACGAGGGTGACGGCGGCGTCTCCGTCGACTCGTTCTTCCACAAGCTGCTGTACGCGACGAAGTTCCAGGACCGGAACCTGCTGCTGTCGGGCGCGATCAACGACAACGCGAAGATCATGTACGACCGGTCGCCGATGGAGCGGGTCCAGAAGGCCGCACCGTGGCTGCGGCTGGACGGCGACCCGTACCCCTCGGTGGTGAACGGCCGGATCGTCTGGATCGTGGACGGCTACACGACGACCAGCGGCTACCCGTACTCGGAGGAGGTCAGCCTCGGGGAGGCGACGCGCGACACCATCACCGACACCCGCTCGGCGGTGGCGCGCCAGGCCGACGACCACGTCAACTACATGCGGAACTCGGTCAAGGCGACGGTCGACGCCTATGACGGTTCGGTGCGGCTCTACGAGTGGGACCAGAACGACCCGATCCTCAAGACGTGGATGAAGGTGTTCGACGGAACCGTCCAGCCGTATTCGCAGATCCCGCCCGACCTGAAGAAGCACTTCCGCTACCCGCAGGACCTCTTCAAGGTGCAGCGGACGATCCTCGCGAAGTACCACGTGACGGACGCGGACGCGTTCTACAGCGGGGAGGGCTTCTGGGAGGTGCCGGAGGACCCGAGCGCCAAGGGCAAGCTCCAGCCGCCGTACTACCAGAGCCTGCGCGTCCCGGGCGCGCAGGAGGAGTCCTTCGCGCTGACCACCGTGTTCAACCCGCGCAACTACCAGCAACTGGCCGCGTTCATGTCGGTCGGGTCGACGCCCGACCGCGACTACGGGCAGATCACGATCCTGCAGATGCCGCGGAACGCGCAGCCGCCGGGCCCCAGCCAGGTGCAGAACAAGTTCGAAACCGATCCCCTCGTGAAGGACGATCTGACCGAGTTGCGGATCGGCCAGACGAACACGATCTCGGGCAACCTGCTGACACTCCCGTTCGCGGGCGGCCTGCTGTACGTCGAACCGATGTACGCGATCCAGGAGAACGCCAAGCAGCCTTATCCGGTCCTGGGCAAGGTGCTGGCGGGGTACGGCGATACGGTGGTGTCGGCGGACAGCCTGGAACAGGCGCTCGAGGAGATCATCGCCGCGGCGAGCGGCGAGCCCGCTCCGCCGGAGGAGCAGGGTGGCGGTGAGGAAGGCGGCGAGGAGCCGCCGGAGACCGGCGCGCTGAGCCCGGAGGCGCTGCAGGCGATCGACGATCTGCGCAAGGCCGTCACGGACTACGAGGCGGCCCAGAAGGCCCTGGACTACGAGAAGATGGGCCAGGCCTGGGACGCGATCAAGAAGGCCGAGCAGGCGCTCGCGGCGGCCAAGCAGGCCAAGCCGGAGTCCTGAGCCCCGGACACCGCGGACGAACGAGGGCCGCCGCCCACCCCGGGCGGCGGCCCTCCGCCCGTCCCAAGACCGTCACCAGCACCGCCTGCGGCCCCCAGCCAAGCCTCAGCCAGAGCGGACCGAAACCACTGCGATTGCGAGCGAAGCCGGATTCGAGCGAAGCGAGAATCCGATCGCGCAGCGAGCCCCTGGGCGAGTCGGAGCGATGCAGCAATCGCACCGCAGCGCCCGTTGAAGGAAGGCCCCCAGGGCCTGACGCCGAGGGCGGTGCAATCAAACACGCCGGCGCCTGCGGGCCCGCCTGATGGCCGCGGCGGCGCCGATCGCGGCGACGGTGGCGCCCGCGGCGGTCGCGGCGGCGGCCTCGCGGCCGCCGACGCGGCGCCCAACGACCGCGTGCCGTCCGGCGATCTCGTCCATCAGCCCGCGCAGGGCGGCGGCGTTGTCGTACATCGGCTTCCAGCCCGCGGCGCGCAGCCGGGCGCAGTCGACGACCCACGGGTAGGCGACGTAGCGCAGTTCGGTGGCGGGTGCCGGGGTCATGCCGAGGCGGTGCAGGCGCTGGGCCGTCCCGAAGGTGAGGGCGGCGGGCAGCTCGAAGCCGCGCTTGCCGGTGATCTCGGCGACCTCCTCGGGGCCGAGCCAGCCCTCGCAGCCGACGGCGACGGGGCCGGTGAGGTGCTCGGTGACGATCACGTCGAGGGCGGAGGCGAGGTCGTCGAGGTGGCAGAACTGCCAGCCGGGGGTGCTGCCCTTGACCGACAGCAGCCGCGGGGCCTCGAAATGGCGGGTGACGAGCGTGTCGACGCCGGGCCCGACGAGCGCGGCCGGACGGACGACGGTGATCTCGAGCCCGGGATGGGCGAGCGGCGCGGTGGCGGCGAGCTCCTCGATCTCCAGGTGGTCTCCGGCGATGCCGGTGTCGGCCTCGGCGAGCAGCGGCGCGTCCTCGGGGAGCGGGACGTCGTTGCCGGGTTCGGCGCCGTACACCATGGCGCTGGTGACGAGCACCACCCGGCGGACGCGCGCGGCGGCCGCGGCGGTGACGACGGTCTGCGCCCCGCGCACGTTGTGGGTGCGGCGCTCGCGCTGCTCGATCTCGGGCGACTGCTCGACGTCGAGGTGGACGATCACGTCGACGTCCGACAGCCGCCCGGACAGCAGGGGGTCGCGGACGTCCATGACGCGCCAGGTGACTCCGGGCACATCGCCCCGCTGCCCGTCGATGGCCACGACCTTGCGGATCTCCTCGCGCTCGGCGAGCCGGGCGGCCAGCAGCCGCCCCGCCCCGGTGGCCGCGCCGGTGACCGCGACGACCGGGCCCTTGCTACGCCGAGGGCGAACCTTGCCCGTTGCCACGGAGGTGCCCCCTTCCTTTTGTTCGCGACCTTGCCTGGACCGGCTAACGTTGCGGATATGAGCCCATCATGCATCCCAGGGGCGAACCGATATGAGTGACACACCCTTCGGCTTCAACCGTCCCGGTGACGGAGACGACGACCGGCCCCAGGATCCATTCAAGGCCATGGGCGGCGACATGGCGCAGTTCGCCGACATGCTGCACCGGTTCGCCGACATGATCGGCGGCCAGGGCGCGCCCGGTGCGGGCGGCCCCGGCGGCGGCCCCCTGAACTGGGATCTGGCCAAGAACATCGCGCGGCACGCGGTCGCCGAGAAGGGCGACCCGTCGATCGTGGACGCCGAGCGGCGCCAGGTCGAGGAGGCGCTGCGGCTGGCCGAGCTGTGGCTCGACGAGGGCACGACGCTGCCCGCCGGCATCCGGACGCCGCAGGCGTGGAGCCGGTCGGAGTGGGTCGAGCAGACGCTGCCGGTGTGGGCGAAGGTCTGCGACCCGATCGCCACGCGCATGGTCGAGTCCATGGGCGGCGCGCTCGGCGGCGGCGAGATCCCCGCGGACGTCCAGGCGATGGCCGGGCCGCTGATCGGCATGGTCAAGCAGATGGCCGGTGCGATGGTCGGCGGGCAGGCCGGGCAGGCGCTCGGCGAGCTGGCCCGGGAGGTGACCGGTTCGGCGGACGTGGGCCTGCCGCTGGCGCCGGACGGCGTCGGGGCGCTGCTGCCCGCGGGCGTCGAGGCGTTCGGGTCGGGTCTGGAGGTGTCCGACGATGAGGTGCGGCTGTACCTGGCGCTGCGCGAGGCGGCCCACCAGCGGCTGTTCGCGCACGTCCCGTGGCTGCGGTCGCACCTGCTGGGCGCGGTCGAGGAGTACGCGCGCGGCATCACCGTCGACCTGTCGGGCATCGAGCAGGCCGTGCAGGGCCTCGACCTGAGCAACCCGCAGGCGATCCAGGACGCGCTGGGCGGGGAGATCTCGCTGCAGCCGGAGGAGTCGCCGCGGCAGAAGGCGGCGCTGGCCCGGCTGGAGACGACGCTCGCGCTGGTCGAGGGCTGGGTCGACACGGTCGTCAACCAGGTGGCGGGCGACCGGCTGCCCGAGTCCGGGAAGCTGGCCGAGGCGGTGCGGCGGCGCCGCGCGACCGGCGGCCCGGCGGAGCGGACGTTCGCGACGCTGGTGGGGCTGGAGCTGCGGCCCCGGCGGCTGCGCGAGGCGGCGGCGCTGTGGCGGACGCTGACGGACGTGCGGGGCGTGCAGGGCCGCGACGCGGTGTGGGACCACCCGGACCTGCTGCCGACCTCGGACGACCTGGACGACCCGGACGGGTTCGTGCACGGCCGCGAGGACGCCCTGTCGGACCTGGACCTGTCGAAGCTCACCAAGGGCGAGGGCCCGGCCGAGCCCGCCGGCGAGCCGGAGGACGAGGGCGAGAACGGCGGGGGCGACGGGAAGGACGGGGACGGCGGGACCGGCGACGCGGGGCCGCAGCGGTGAGGCGGGAGCGGCCGCACCGGGTGAGCGGCTGCCGGTACGAGCCGGGTTCGTCCACGAACGCGATCCGGCGGCGGGTCGCGCGGGCGAGCCTGTGCTGGCAGCGTCCCATCGATCAGGAGCGCCGGCGCCGCCACCTCGTCAACTCCCGCTACCCGCGCATCGGGCGCGCATGACGGGTGACACGGATCGTGATCGCCTGCTCGCCACGGTCACGCTCGGCAAGAACGTGACCGACGTGCTGCGCCGGTGGCGCCCGCCGGACGACGTCCAACGCGAACTGGCGCTCGACTTCATGCGGCACATGCGCGATCACACGCTGGACGGTCTGTGGCGGGAGTGCGCGGCCGGGCACATCACCGCGAGCACGCTCGTGCTCGACCCGACGCGCACCCGGGTGCTGCTGACGCTGCACTCGAAGATCAAGTCGTGGCTGCAGCTCGGCGGTCACCTGGAGCAGGTCGACAGGACGCTGGCGGCCGCGGCGCTGCGGGAGGCGACGGAGGAGTCGGGCATCCGCGGCCTGCGGCTGCTGGGCGACGGGCCGGTGCAGCTCGACCGGCACGCGGTGCGCTGCCATCCGCAGGGCTCGTGGCACCTGGACGTCCAGTACGCGGCGGTCGCCCCGGCGGGCGCGCGGCACGTGGTGAGCGACGAGTCCGACGACCTCGCCTGGTTCCCGGTGGACGCGCTGCCCGAGCCGACGGACGACGCGCTGCGCCGCCTCGTCGCGCGGGCCGTCGCGTCCTGAGGGGGCGGCCCGGGTCAGCCCCGGAGCGGGTGCCCCTCCAGCAGGGCCCGGGTATTCTCCCACCCCTCCAGGCCCGGATCGAGGTTCTCCAGGTCGGCGGGGGTGCGGATGCGGTGCCAGCCGGGTCCCTGCGGGACGAGCCCGGCGCGCGGCGCGGCGCCGCGGAGCCGGGCGAGCGCGTCGGGGGTGTCGAGGTCGGTCTCGGCGAGCGCGGCGGCGAGCCAGCCGGGCAGCGGCAGCCGGGCGGCGAGCGCGACGAGCCCGTCCGGACGGGCGGCGCACGCGGCCGCCGGGGCCTGCCCGAGCGCCCGGAACAGCTTGCCGATCAGCAGCGGCGGCAGGTCGGGGGCGTCGCCCGCGACCAGCACGGCCTCCGCCGCCCCGGCGGCGTGCAGCGCGGCGAAGGCGTCCGGCGGGGCGGCCGCGCGGACGATCGCCGTGCCGGGCCACGTGACGGCTTCGGCGTCCGGCTGGTCGGGCGGGTCCAGCACGAGGGCCGGGGTGACCAGCTCGAGCCCGGCGACGACCTCGTAGGCGTCCTCGAGGAGGGCGAGCCTGAACTCGTCCGGGTCGACGCCGGGCGGGGCCGCACCGGGACGGCCGCGGGCGTGCGACAGCACCGCGGCGTGGCGGGCGGAGCTCACCCGGCGACCCCGTACCGCTGGTCGCGGTGCAGCGCGTCGCCCCGGTGGGCGTCCTTGCCGGGGTCGTCGCCGGGCGCGTCCGCCTCCATGGGCAGGTGCGCGGCGGCGGCGACGCCCTCGAGGTAGCCGCGGGCGCGGTCGGCCTTCGGGTAGTTGCCGACCAGTTCCCAGAAGTCGGCGCCGTGACCGGGGATCAGCAGGTGCGCCAGCTCGTGGACGAGGACGTAGTCGACGACCCAGCCGGGCATGCCGCGCAGCCGCGTGGAGAGCCGGATCGTCCCGTCCTCGGGAGTGCACGATCCCCAGCGGGTGCGCTGGTTGTCGACCCAGCGGATGCTGACGGGCTCGGCACGGCCGTCCAGGTAACGGCGGGACAGTTCGCGGGCGCGGGACTGCAGGTCGGCGTCGCTGGGACGCCGTTTGCGTTCGCGCTCCTCCAGCCGTTCCAGGATGGTCGCGATCCACTGTTCCTCTTCGGCCTTGCTCAGCCTGGACGGAACCATCACCACCACCTTGTCCCCGTCGCGGTAGGCGGACACCGTCCGCCGGCGGCGGGAGCTGCGGCGGACCTCAACGTTTGGGGGCACGCCAGAACCGTACCCAAAAATTTGCGTCCGCCACAGGGGGTGTTTGACGTTATCGCAGGTCAGACACCATCTTTTAACCACCCCATAGGGGCCGCAACACGCCCGCGCAACCTTGACGGGGCCGTTCCCGGCCGCTACGCGCCCCGATCCGTGGTATTGATCATTCGCCGGTGAAGCGCGGCGCGCGGCGTTCCCGCTGGGCGGCGAGGCCCTCGACCATGTCCCTGGTGGCCATCGTGACGGGCTGCGCGAGCGACTCCCAGCGCAGCGCGGACTCCATGTCGGGGTGGCCGCCGCCGGCCAGCGCGACCTTCGTGAGCCGCGTCGCGACGGGGGCCTGCGCGGCGACCCGGCCGGCGGCCTCCAGCGCCTCCGCCAGCACCCGTTCCCGGGGGACGGCACGGTTGACCAGGCCGGACGTCTCGGCCTCGGCACCCGTCAGGACGCGTCCGGTGAGCAGCATCTCGCGGGCGAGCGGCAGCCCGGCGACCTCGGGGAGCAGCCAGGTCCCGGCCATGCCGGGGTGCAGGCCGAGGGCGGTGAACGGGGCGAGGAGCTTGGCGTCGGCGGACGCGTACCGCAGGTCGCAGGCCAGCGCGAGGCACAGCCCGGCGCCGACGGCGTGCCCGTTGACGGCGGCGATCGTGGGGACCTCCAGGTCCCTGATCGCGAGCCACGTCCGGTAGAACTCCAGCATCCGGTCGCGCAGCGCCGGGACGGCCACGGAGTTCGTGTCGGCGAGCCACGAGAGATCGCCGCCGGAACTGAACGCGCCGCCCGCGCCGGTGACCACGACGCAGCGCACGTCCCGATCGGCGCGCAGATCCGCGACGGCCTTTTTCCAGGCGGCGGTCATGGCGTCGGCCATCGCATTGCGGCGCTCCGGATCGTTCAGCGTGAGAACGACGATTCCGTCGGGGCGGCGTTCGACCAGCAGCTCTTCGGACACGGGACGCACCGTACCCTGCGGGGGCCCCGGCAGGACCGGCCGGGTCCGGCGGGCACCGACCATAACGCGTGAGAAAGCGCACACTTACCACATTTGCACTGGTCACGCGAGTGCGCCGTTTCCGGCCCCCCGGATTGTTCGTCCGGATCTGTGGCGGAAACGGCGGCCGATCGCCGAGAATGTCCGGGTGAGCGATCTTCCGCGCCGCGCGGTGACGCGGTCAGCAAAGCTGGCGTCCCTCCCCATCGGCTTCGCGGGGCGCACCGCCCTGGGTGTGGGAAAGCGGACCTTCGGGCGGCCGGCCGAGGCCGTCGCCATGGAGATCCAGACGCGCACCGCCGAGCAGCTGTTCAAGGTGCTCGGCGAGCTCAAGGGCGGGGCGATGAAGCTCGGCCAGATGCTGTCGATCTTCGAGGCGGCGCTGCCGCCGGAGATCTCCGGTCCGTACCGCGCCACCCTGACCAAGCTGCAGGAGGCCGCTCCCCCGCTGCCCGCGGCGGCCGTGCACAAGGTGCTGGCCCAGGCGCTCGGGGACGACTGGCGCGACTCGTTCGCCGAGTTCGACGACGAGCCCGCCGCCGCGGCGTCCATCGGGCAGGTCCACAAGGCCGTCTGGCACGACGGCCGGACGGTCGCCGTGAAGGTGCAGTACCCCGGCGCGGGCAAGGCCCTGATCAGCGACTTCAACCAGCTCGCCCGCGTCGGCAGGCTGTTCGGCGTGCTGATGCCGGGCCTCGACGTCAAGACGATGCTCGCCGAGCTCAAGGAGCGGGTGGTCGAGGAACTCGACTACGAGATCGAGGCCGAGTCGCAGACGATCATCCGCGAGGCCTACCTCGACGACCCCGACTTCTACATCCCCGAGGTGATCGCCCAGGCCGGGGACGTCCTGGTCACCGAGTGGATGGACGGCACCCCGCTCTCGAAGATCATCGCCGAGGGCGACCAGGAGACCCGCAACCACGCCGCCCTCCTGTACTGCCGGTTCCTGCTGTCGGGTCCGAAGCGCTCCGAGCTCCTGCACGGCGACCCGCACCCGGGCAACTTCCGGCTGCTGGAGGACGGCCGCCTCGGCGTCATGGACTTCGGCGCCGTCGACCACATCCCCGGCGGGTTCCAGCAGCGGCTCGGCCTCCTCCTGCGCATCGGCACGATGGCCGACATCGACGAGGTCGAGGAGGCCCTCCGCCGGGAGGACTTCATCCGCGAGGACGTCGACATCGACGCCGAGTCGCTGCAGGCCTTCCTCGCGCCGATCACCGAGCCGTTCGTCACCGAGACGTTCGCGTTCAACCGCGAGTGGCTGCGCGACCAGGCCGCCCGCGTCACCGACCTGCGCCCGACCAACGTGGTCCGGCAGCTCAACCTGCCGCCCGAGTACGTGATCATCCACCGCGTCCTGTCGGCCGGCACCGGCGTGCTCTGCCAGCTCGACTGCGAGATCCCGGCCCGCGCGGAGTCCCTCGCGTGGATCCCCGGCTTCGCCGACGACGAGGACGAGGAGCTCGTCACCGGCTGACGGGGACGGCTCCCGGACGAACGAGCGAAGGGCCCCGCGCGCCGAGCAGGCGCGCGGGGCCCTTCTTCGTGGCGTCCGGCAGTGGGGGGCCGGACGCCTCCGGAAAGCCGCCGGGGAGGCCGTCCGCCGCCGTCCGGTGTCCGGAACCGGACACCGGGCGGCGGGCGAGCCGCCTGCGACCCGTCGGCCGTCGGCCTCAGGCCCGGCCGTGCCTCCGTGGACGGCCGCGCGGGAGCGCGTACGGGTCGGGTCCGGCCGTGGGGGCGAGCAGGACGCGCCGGACGCGCGACGCGCGGATCTGCGCGTCCCGGCGGGCGCGGCGCAGGGCGCGCACCCGGACGGCCAGCTCGTCGGGTCCTTCGGTCATCGTCGTCATCTCGTCGTCCTCCCCGGGGGCGCCGCATTCGCCCCTCGGGTGATATTTCCCTTTCGGGTGTTTTCGTTTCGTTTCCTCCGCCGGGGAGGCGCATCCCTTCCGGAATGCCCCTCCCCACCGGAGGCCGGCTGCGGGTCGCGACCTGGGCTCGTCACCCGCGGTCGCCGCATCGGTGCTCGAGTGAGCGGCTGCCGCCGTCCGTCCCTCAGACGGTTACATCTTCCGGGCGGGGGTGCTTGCGCGGGCGGCCACGGGGACGCTTGCGCGGCACGATCACGCCGCGGACGAACAGTTCACCGCCCCAGACGCCCCAGGGCTCCTTCCGCTCGAGGGCCCCGGCGAGGCACTGCTTGCGGACGGGGCACTCCTGGCAGAGCGCCTTGGCGAGCTCGACGTCGGCGGGGTCCTCGGCGAAGAACAGCTCCGGGTCGGTCCGGCACGGAAGCGTGAGGTCCTCTTCGCTCACTGCGAGAGCCCCCTGCATCACAGTCACCCTTGTTCCTCTCGTTGGATCTCAACGGGCGTGTCGGTGGGTTGTCTGGGCAAATGGAAAGGCCGCGGATCCGGTGTCTGGATCCGCGGCCTGGGGGCTTGCCGGTGTCTTGCTAGACCGGTCGCCTCCAGGGGTGCGGACCCGACACGCCGCCCATCAGGGTGGCGCCCTCGCGGGCCGTGGCCGAAGCCTGGATGGTCACGTCTTCGAGGAGGTGCTCGAAGACACTCCACCCCTGCTCGTCCTGGAATCGCTGCGCACGACGGACGTCGCGCAGATCACGGAGATCGCGCGGGCCACGCCGCAGTTCGCCGAATTCGGCACAACGCCCGTCGGCGAGGATCGCCTCGGTGCCGAGGATCGATCCGCCGCTCGGCTCATGCCCGGCGTCGGTGGACCCGTTGCGCAGTCTCGGCTTGCGCAGGGTGTCGACGGACACCGGGGAATAGGCCTTCGAGGCGCCGGGGCGCGTGGCGTTCCGGGACGGCGTGTTCGCGAACAACGTGTAGATCACCGGACTGCACACCACCTCTCTGGCTCCTCGGGCCGGGCGGATCAAGATCCACCAGACGGCCGCCTGATTGCTCGCGTAAGAGACTACGGGGACTTCGGCAAATCCAGCAAGGTATTTTTGACCTGCGGGTTTGTGGCTCAGTTCACCGGATTCGCCGGGAACCCCGGCCCTGATTCCGGCGTCGAAACTCTCGGGAGACCCCTGCGGGGACGATCAGTCCGACACGCGGATGAGGCCCTCCTGCATCACCGACACCACCAGTTCCCCGGAGCGGGTGAACACCTGCCCGCGGGCCAGCCCGCGGGCGCCCCCGGCGAACGGGGTGTCCTGGTAGTACAGCAGCCAGTCGTCCGCGCGGAACGGGCGGTGGAACCACATCGCGTGGTCGAGGCTGGCACCCATGGTCCGCTGGTCGCCCCAGGCGAGGCCGTGGTTGAGCAGGACGGTGTCGAGCAGCGTCATGTCGGACGCGTACGTCATCAGGCACACGTGCAGCAGCGGGTCGTCCGGCAGCTCCCCGTCCACCTTCAGCCACACCTTCGACTCCGGCGTGGCCAGTGCCGGGTCCTTGGCCGCCTCCCAGGTCAGCGGGGTGGCGTGCCGGATGTCGATGGGCCGGCGGCTCACGAACTCCTCGGCGCCGCGCCGTCCGAACAGGGGCGTCAGCCGGGTGAGGGAGTCCGGGAGGGTCTCGGGGGCGGGCGCGTCCGGCATCGCCGCCCGGTGCGCCGGGCCGTCCTCGACGATCTGGAACGACGCCGACAGCGTGAAGATCGCCTTGCCGTGCTGGACGGCCGTGACGCGGCGGGTCGTGAAGGAGCGGCCGTCCCGGACCCGGTCGACCGTGTAGACGATCGGGACGAGCGGGTCGCCCGGCCGCAGGAAGTAGGCGTGCAGGGAGTGCACGGGACGGTTCACCGGGACGGTGCGGCCGGCGGCGACGAGCGCCTGGCCCGCGACCTGCCCTCCGAAGACGCGTTGCCGCCGCTCGTCGTCCGTGCGGCCGCGGAAGATGTCGTTCTCGATCTGCTCGAGGTCCAGCAGGTCCAGCAGAGCCTTCAGAGTCTCCTTCACGCCCGACAGTCTCCCCCATCCACCTGAGTGACCGGCCTCTCACCCCTGGGCGCGCCGTGCTCGCGGGCCCCCGAAGGGCCAGGTCAGAGGCCGCAGAGGCCGAGAACCGCCTCGCCGTACCGGTCGAGCTTGACCTTCCCCACACCCGGGATCCGCGCGAGTTCCTCCATCGACTCGGGACGGTGCTCGGCGATCGCCTGGAGCGTCGCGTCCGTGAACACGACGTACGCCGGGATCCGCTGCTCGTCCGACACCCCGGCGCGCCACTCCTTGAGGGCGATCAGCAGTTCCTCGTTCAGCTCGACCGGGCAGTCCTCGCAGCGGCCCAGCTTGCGCTCGACGGCGGCCGTCAGCGGGCGCCCGCAGACCCGGCACGGCTGCGGGCCCTTCGCGGGACGCCGCTTGGCCGACCGGTCGAGACGGGCGGGCGTGTGCGTCGCGGTCTTGCCGGTGAGGCCGTCCAGGAACCGGGACGGGCGCCGCGCCTGCGCACCGCCCGGCGAGCGCGCCAGCGCCCACGACAGGGCCAGGTGGACGCGCGCGCGCGTGATACCCACGTAGAGCAGGCGGCGCTCCTCCTCGACCTGGGCGGGCGTCTTGGCGTAGATGATCGGGAGCATGCCCTCGGCGAGCCCCACGAGGAACACCGCGTCCCACTCCAGGCCCTTGGCGGCGTGCAGGGACGCGAGCGTGACGCCCTCCAGCGGCGGCGCGTGCTGCGCCGCGGCGCGCTCCTCCAGCTCGGCGACGAACTCGGGCAGGCCCGCCTTCGGGTTGTCGGCGGCCATGTCCTCGGCGAGCTGCGCCAGCGCGGCCAGCGACTCCCAGCGGGCCCGCGCCGCGCCCGCTCCCTCGGGCGGGCGGTCGGCGAACCCGGCGCCCGACAGCACGTGCCGGACCGTCCGGATCAGGCCGGTCCCGTCGGTCTCGGCGTCGGCGCCGGCGCGGGCCGCACCGCGCAGCCGGACGACCGCCTCCCGGACCTCGGGCCGCTCGAAGAACCGCTCCGCGCCCCGCAGGACGTACGGAACGTTCGCCGCGGCGAGCGCCGACTCGTACGCCTCCGACTGCGCGTTCGTCCGGAACAGGACCGCGATCTCGCGCGCGGGGACGCCCTCGTCCACGAGCTTGCGGACCCGGCGCGCGGTGTCGTCGGCCTCGGCGATCTCGTCGTCGTACTCGTGGAACGCCGGTTCGGGCCCGGCCCCCCGCTGCGCCACGAGTTCCAGCTTGTGGCCGGACGCGGGCGCCCGCCCCAGCAGCCCGTTCGCCAGCCCCACGACCTGCGGCGTCGACCGGTAGTCGCGGACGAGCCGGACGATCTTCGCGCGGGGGTGGTCGGCGGTGAAGTTCAGGAGGTGCGCGGCGCTCGCACCGGTGAACGAGTAGATCGTCTGGTTGGGGTCGCCGACGACGCACAGGTCGTCGCGGTCGCCGAGCCAGACGTCCAGGAGCATCTTCTGCAGGGGGTTGACGTCCTGGAACTCGTCCACGACGAAGTACCGGTACTGGTCGCGGACCTGCTTGGCGACCTCGTCGTGCTCGGTGAGCACGGCGGCGGTCAGCTCCAGCATCCCCTCGAAGTCGAGCAGGTTGCGCTGCCGCCGCAGCTCCTCGTACATCGCGTACGTGCGGGCCACGTCGGCGATCTCGGCCGACGGCCGCCGCCCGGCCCGCGCCGCGGCCGCCGCGTAGTCCTCGGGGCGGTGCTGGGTGACCTTCGCCCACTCGATCTCGCCCGCGACGTCCCGCAACTCCCCGCCGCCCAGCGACACCCCGATCTCGCGCGCCGCGTCCGCGACCACCCGGATCTTGGACTCCAGGATCTTCGGCGGCTCGCCCCCGACCACGCGCGGCCAGAAGTAGGTGAGCTGCCGCAGTGCCGCCGCGTGGAACGTCCGGGCCTGGACGCCCGGGGCGCCGAGCGTCCGCAGCCGTCCGCGCAGCTCCCCCGCCGCGCGGTTGGTGAACGTCACGGCGAGCACCCGCTGCGGCGCCATCACGCCGGTGTGCACGGCGTACGCGATGCGGTGCGTGATCGCCCGCGTCTTGCCCGTCCCGGCCCCCGCCAGGACGCACACCGGCCCCCGCACCGCCTCGGCGACCGCCCGCTGCTCGGGATCCAGTCCCTCCAGCACCGACTCGCTCAACATCCCCCCATGGTCGCAGCAGTCACCGACCGGATCGGCCCGCCCCGCGAATTGTGGACGACCGTTGACCGGACGGAATGCGAATCGGGCATCTAGTGTTCTTCCGTACGCGCGATCACGCGCCGACCATTTGGACGAACAGGGAGGACGACGCACCGATGGCGACGCCCACCGCCGACCGGGCCGAGGTGCCCGCCGGGCAGCTCACCATGTACACGACCACCTGGTGCGGCTTCTGCCGGCGCCTCAAGAGCCAGCTCGCCCGGGACGGGATCGAGATGGTCGAGATCGACATCGAGCGCGACCCGAAGGCCGCCGAGTTCGTGATGAGCGTGAACGGCGGGAACCAGACGGTCCCGACCGTCCTCGTCGGGGACAAGGTCGTCCTCACCAACCCGAGCGCGAAGGAAGTCAAGCGCCACCTGGCGGAACTCGCCGCCGAGGGCTGAGGCCGAGACTTCCGAGGAAGGCCCGCCGACCGAGCACCTGCCCGGTCGGCGGGCTTTCTGGTCCCGCGGACCCTCCGTCAGAACGGGGGCATGTGGGGCAGTTCGCCGCCGTACCAGCGCATGATCAGCTGCGCGGCGATGGACAGGGGGCCGGGGGCGACGATCTCGCCCGCGTCGATCGCGGCCCGCAGTTCCTCGCGGGTGTACCAGCCGGCGTCCAGGATCTCCGCGGGGTCCGGGCGCAGCCCGGTCTCGTCGGTCACGGCGGTGAAGCCGAGCATGAGGCTCCGCGGCATCGGCCACGGCTGGCTGCCCAGGTAGCGGACGTCCCGGACGTGCAGGCCGACCTCCTCGAGGACCTCGCGCGCGACGGCCTGTTCGAGGGACTCGCCGGGTTCGACGAACCCGGCGAGGATCGAGCGGCGGTCGGCGGGCCACTGCGGGCCGCGGGCGAGCAGGACGCGGTCGTCCGGGTCGGTGACCAGCATGATGACCGCGGGGTCGACGCGGGGGAACTGCTGCGCGCCGTCCGCCGGGCAGACGCGGACGTGACCGGCCTGCGCCACCCGCGTCTGCGCGCCGCAGCGGGGGCAGTAGCGGTGGGTGGCGTGCCAGTGCTCGAGCGCGACGGCGTGGGTGAGCAGGCCGGAGTCGCGGTCGCCGAGGATCGCGCCGACGCGGCGGAGCCCGGCGCGTTCGGCCCCCTCGACGGCGAACTCCCCGGCGACCGTGAAGTAGGCGGTGCCGTCCTCGTCCACGCCGAGGAGCCGGCGGTCGCCGGCGGGGGCCTGCGCGGGCGGGACGAACACGAGCGCGGGAGCGGGCTCGAGGACGACGGGCGCCCGGCCCTCGTGGACCGGCAGGACGCGGGTGCGCGGGTCGTCCCACGCGGCCGCGAGCCAGGCGTCGTCGTCGCGCCGCTCCGCGGCGCGGTCCAGCGTGCCGCGCGACAGCGCGAGCCACTCGAGCGGGCCGTCGGTCACCGTCATGTGTTTCCCCCAGGTTCAGCGCAGGGCGCCGGCCAGCTCGTCCCACAGGTGGGCGGCGGCCTCGGCGCCCTTGAGCAGTAGTGGAATCTCGACCTTCTCGTTCGGCGCGTGGATGCGGTCGTCGTCCAGCCCGACCGCGACGAAGATCAGCGGCGCGGCCAGGACGTCGGCGAGGTCGGCCTCGGGGCCGCTGCCGCCCTCGCGGGTGAACAGCACCTCGCGGCCGAACGCCCGCTCCATGGCGCGGCGCGCGGCGAGCACGCCGGGCGAGTCGATCGGCGAGAAGCAGGGCCGGACGCCGCCGCCGGGGATCCGCACCTCGGCCTCGACGCCGGGCGGGGTCCGTTCGGCGACCCAGGCGCGGAAGGACTCCTGCACCGTGACCGGGTCCTGGCCGGCGACGAGCCGGAACGAGATCTTGGCGTGCGCGTCGCGGGGCACGATCGTCTTGCCGCCGGCGCCGGTGTGGCCGCCCCACATGCCGTTGATCTCGGCGGTGGGCCGCGCCCAGATCCGCTCGAGGGTCGTGTAGCCGTCCTCGCCGTGCGGGGCGCGGCTGTTCCCGGCGGTGCGGAGCCACGCGTCCTCGTCGAAGGGGAGCTTGGCGAACAGGGCCCGCTCATCGCCCGTGAGCGGGACGACATTGTCGTAGAAGCCGGGCAGCGTGACGCGTCCGGCGGCGTCGTGCAGGCCGGCGAGCAGCGCCGCCATCGCGTGCAGCGGGTTCGGGACCGCGCCGCCGAACGAGCCGGAGTGCAGGTCGGTCGCGGGGCCGCGCAGCGTCACCTCGACCTCGGTGAGGCCGCGCATGCCGGTGCACATGGACGGGACGTCCGCCGCCCACATCGTCGTGTCGCTGATCACGATCGCGTCGCAGGCGAGCCGGTCGCGGTGGGTGCGCAGCAGGTCGGCGAAGTGCAGGGAGCCGGCTTCCTCCTCGCCCTCCACCAGCAGCTTCACGGTGACGGGCGGGGCCTGCGCGCCGGACGCGGCGAGCAGGGCGCGGAGCCCGAGGGTGTGGAAGAACACCTGGCCCTTGTCGTCGGACGCGCCGCGCCCGATGAGGCGGTCGCCGTCCTCGACGGGCGTGAAGGGGTCGGTGTCCCATTCCGCGAGGGGTTCGACGGGCTGCACGTCGTGGTGCCCGTACACGACGACGGACGGTGCGTCCGGGTCGGCGGCGGGCCATTCGGCGTAGACGGCGGGCAGTCCGGGGGTGTCCCAGATCTCGACGGTCGGCCAGCCCTGGCCGCGCAGGTGGGCGGCGAGCCAGTCGGCGGACCGCCGGACGTCGCCGACGTGGGCGGGATCCCCGGAGATGGACGGGATCGCCAGCCATTCCTTCAGGTCCGCGATGAACCGGTCGCGCTCCTCGCTGATGTATCCGACCACGTCGATGTTCTCGACCGAGTCGTTCACTCCATGCCCCTTTGCATGTCGTCGTACTGTCGTGCACAGTACGGGATCGCCGCACTCGCCCACGGGAGGGCCTCTTGATCCTCATCGATCCGCCGCTGTGGCCCGCGCGCGGCCGGGTGTGGTCGCACATGGTCAGCGACGTGTCCTACGCGGAGCTGCACGCGTTCGCGGAGGAACTGGGGATGCCGCCGCGCGCGTTCGACCGCGACCACTACGACGTCCCGTCCGAGTTGTACCAGGCGGCGGTCGCGCAGGGGGCGGTTCCGGTGGGTTGCCAGGAGCTGCTGCTGAGGCTGACCCGTGCGGGCCTGCGTCAGCGGAAGGTCGTGCGGGGTGCGCTGCGCGCGCGCTCGGCGACCGGCTCGACCGTCGCGAAGGCGCGCACGTCCGTCGCGGAGTCAGGCTCTCAGTAGCGCCAGTTCCGTCCGGATGTTGTGCCGGGCCGTCTCCTCAAAGCGCGCGCGGGCCGGTGGCGTGTTGAAAAGGGACGGCAGCGCGAGCAGCGATTCGAGCACCTGGGCGCGCCCGGCCCGGTAGAGCTCCTCGGGGACGAACGCGTACTCCGCGCGGACGGCGGCGGCGTAGGCGGCGTAGGCGTCGGGTCCGGCGCCGAGGATCGCGAGGTCGGCGTCGCACAGCACCTGCCCGTCGCGGTCGCCGGGCTCGGGCGCGTGCCCGGCGGTCAGCTCGACGAGCCGGACGACCCGATCGACGTCGCCGGGGTCCAGGTCGGTGTCGGCGAGCATGCGTTCGGCGAGGCGGGCGCTGCGCTCCTCGTTGTCGGCGCGCTCGGGGTCGTAGACGGCGTCGTGGAACCAGGCGGCGAGGCGGACGGCGTCGGGGGACGCGGCGTGGCCGGCGAGCTCGTCGACCAGGTCGAGGACGGCGGCGAGGTGCTCGCGGGTGTGGTACCTGCGGTGCGGCTCGCCGTAGCGGGCGTCGAGTTCCGCGCCGATGTGCCGGGTGTGCGGCCCGGCCAGCGCGACCCAGCGCTCGATGAAATCCATGTCCCCATCTTGACGGATCTTGGGACGGCGGGAGACACGCGGTGTCATCGTTCTTGCCCGGGCGGTCTCGCCCGGCCACTATGGTTGATGATCTGGAGTTAGGCAAGGCTTACCTCATTGGAAAGGGCCACGCGTGCCCGCCTCCCTCTACCTGGTCGCCGGGAAGGCGACCGACTCGGTGACGCACGGATTCCTCCCCGCCGCCGCGCGCCTGGGGCTCGACGTGATCGTGCTCACCGACCGCCCGGCCGCGCACACGGACCTCCCCGCACCGGTCGTCGCGGTCGTCGGATGCGACGTCTCCGACTTCCGGGACGTCGTCCACCGGATCGCCGACCGCGCCGCCGGCGCCGGGGCGGCCGCCGAACCCGCCGGGATCTTCTCCAACAGCGACTTCCTGCAGGCCCCGGCCGCGCTCGCCGCCGCGTACTTCGGGCTCCCCGGCAAGGACTGGCGGGCCGCCGCGCGGGCGAAGAACAAGGCGCTGGCGCGCCGCCACCTCGCGCACCTCGACCCGGTCTTCGCGGCCGACGCCCGCGCGGTGCCCGCCGACGCGCCGTACCCGCTCGTCCTCAAGCCGCGCGAGGGCGTGGCCAGCGAGGACGTCTTCCTGGTGCGGGACGCGCGCGAGCTGCGGGCCCGGGTCGCGGAGATCGGGGCGCGGCGCGCGGACCCGCTCGTCGCCGAGGAGTACCTCCCCGGCGCGCTGCACACGCTGGAGACGCTCGGGGACGGCCACGAGGTGCGGGTGCTCGGGTCGTTCCGTACGGACGTGTCACCACCGCCCCACTTCGTCGAGGAACGTCTCGAATGGGCGCCTCCCCCGCCGGAGACGCCGCAGGTCCTCGAGCAGCTGGCGGCGCTCGGCGCCGGGTTCGGCGCGTGCCACACCGAGTTCGCCGTCCACGAGGGCCGCGCCCGGATCATCGAGGTGAACTACCGGCTGATCGGCGACCACTGCGACTTCCTGCTCGCCGACCTGCTGGGCGTCCCCCTGCACGAGCAGATCCTGCGCGCGCACCTCGGCTCGCGGCTGCCCCCCGCCGTCCCGCGGCCGCGCGGGCACGCCGTCGCCGAGCCGGTCATCGCCGACCGCGCGGGCCGCCTCACGGCCGCGCCCGGCCCCGTCGAGCTGGACGACGGCGGCGTGCGGCTCGCGTACCGGCCGCAGCGCACCGTCGGCGACGAGGTCGCGCTGACCCGGACGAACCGGGACTACCTCGGCACCGTGCGCGCCATCGGCCCCGGACCGGACGACGTCCGGGCGGCCCTCGCCCGTTTCCGCGCGGCCCACGAGTGGACGATCGCGTGACCGAGGCCGACCCTGCACCTATGGACACCCCTGCCTCGGGCACCCCTGCCTCGGGCACCCCAGCCTCGGGCACGCAGGCCGCGGGCACGCCTTCCGCGAACCTTGAGGGCCGCTTGGCCGCGCGTGTCGTGGACGCGTTGCTGCGAGAGAACTACGCGGGCTTGCAGGGGCTGATCCGGGAGGAGAGCCTGCAGTTGCCAAGTCGTCGGATACGGCTTGTGGAAGCGCGCCCGGCGTTCCTGTCGGATGTCGAAGTGGACCCGGCGCAGAACCTGACGCTGGACGACGTCTTCCGTGCCGTACGGCTCCTCGCCGACCCCACCGACGACGTCGGCGCGTTCGAGCGCGAGTGCCGGGACGCGCTCGCCACCGCCAAGCTGCACGGCGACGCCCGGCCCGCCGTGTTCCGCCGCCTCGGCCGCATACCGGACGAGCTGCGCACCGGCCCCGGTGTGTTCTACGAGACCCTCGCCGCCTTCACCGAGCACCCGGTCCATCCCACGAGCCTCGGCCGGGCCGGGCTGAGCCTGGCCGACCTGAGCCGGTACGCGCCCGAGTTCGGTCCCGCGTTCCCGCTGCGCTGGGCGTCCGTCCGCGGCGCGATCCTGGCGGGCGACCCGCCGCCGTGGTGGCCCGCCCCGTCCGACGTCGGGCTCCCGTCCGCGGACGCGCTCTTCCCGGTGCACCCGCTCGCCGCGTCCGGCGTCCGCGAGCAGCCCGGCGCCGTCCTCGCCCCGGAGCCGTACCTGCGGGTCAGGCCGACGCTGTCGATGCGGACGGTCGCCGCGGCGCCGCTCGCGCACGTCAAGGTGCCGCTGCCGACGAGCACCCTCGGGCTGCGCAACCGCCGCACGATCATGCCGGGCACGCTGCCGGACGGGGCGCTCGTCGAACGGATCCTGCGGCGGGTCCTCGACCGCGAACCGTCCCTGCCCGTCCTGCTGGCGGACGAGCAGACCTACGGGCACGCGCAGAACCCGCTGCTGGGCTACCTCGTGAGGCGCTTTCCGGCCGAGACGGCGCGCGCGCACGTCGTCCCCGTCGCGGCGCTACTGGCCGAGACACCCGAACGCGGTCACGTCATCGAACGCTGGGACGTCGAGGCCTTGTTCGCCTCCTACCTCGACGCACTGTTCGCCTGGAACGTCACCCTGTTCCGCTACGGCATCGCCCTCGAGGCGCACCAGCAGAACGTGTCGCTCGTCCTGCCCGGTGACACGGCCGACGGCCCTCTGCGCCTCCTGCTCAAGGACAACGACGGCGCGCTCATCGACCCCGCCCGGCTCCGCGCCCGCCTCCCCCCGGACCCGGACACCGATCCCCGGAACCTCATCGACCGTCGCATGACGACCGACGACCCCGACGCCCTGGCCCGCGTCTTCGTCACCATCACGCTGCACCTGTGCGCGGCGGCGCCCGCCCTCGGCCTGGCCGAACGCGGGCTCCTGCCCTGGCGGACGGGGCGCGCGCTCGTCCGCGACCGGCTCGCCGCGGCGCTCGGGCCGGGCGACGCGTTCCTGCGCGCCCGCACGCTGGACGCCGCGACGCTGCCGGGCAAGGCCATGGTCACCGCCGGAACCCTCGTCGACAAGGCCAGGACCGGCGCCGCCGACATCAACAAGCACTACGGCCCGGCCGGGCCCAACTATCTACGGGACACCACGTGCTGCTGACCGGATCCGCGACCCCGGCCCTCACGGCCGACGACGCCACCTCGACCGCGCTGCTGAACTGCCTGATCCGGGAGGTCTGCGCGCCCGAGCAGCAGGTCCGGGCGGACGGCGCGCACCTGGTCGTGCGGCTTCCCCGGGCCGACGTCGTGCTGCGCACCGGCCTCGCCAGACCGCCCGCCGGCCCGACCTTCCGGCTCGAACCCCCGTACGAGGAGCGGCGCGGTGACGTCTGGACGCCCGCGTCCTGGCACCGGCTCGCCGACCTCGTCGCGGGCGAGCTGGAACTCGCGACCGGACGGGCGAACCCCGAGTTCCTCGCCCAGGTCGGCGACAGCCGCACCGCGCTCGCCGCGATCCTCGCCGCCCGGACCGACGCCGCGGGGGACGGCGCCGACGGGGACGGCGCCGCCGGCCCGTCCGGCGACGGCCCGTCCGGCGACCGGTACATCGCGTCCGAGCAGTCGCTCGTCGCCGGGCACCGCTTCCACCCGTCGCCCAAGTCGCGGCAGGGCGCGCCCCGCGACTGGCTGAAGTACGCGCCGGAGGCCCGCGCGCGCTTCCGCCCGCACTGGCTCGCCGTCCCGGAGGATCTCCTCGCCGAAGAGGGCGACCCGGACGCGTTCGCGGCCCTCGAGAAGCACGGCCCGCCCCCGGGACCGGGCCGCCGGCTGGTTCCCGCGCACCCGTGGCAGCTCGCCCTGCTCTCCGAGCGCCTGCACCGCGCCCTGCGCACCGGACTCGTCACCGACCTGGGCCCGTCCGGCGCGGAAGCCGTCCCCACGTCGTCCGTCCGGACCGTTTACCTTCCGGACGCCGACGTCTTCTGCAAGTTCAGCCTGGACGTGCGCATCACCAACTGCGTGCGCAAGAACGCGTGGTACGAACTCTCGGGTGCGGTCGCACTGAACGACCTCTTGAATCCGGTGTTCGCCTCTATGGGCGTCACCCTCCTGTCGGAGCCCGCCTACCGAACCGTCACGCTCGCAGACAGGCGCCTGTACGAGGGTCTGGGCGTGATCCTGCGGCAGGGCGTGCAGCACCTCCCCGGCACCCCACTCCTCGCGGGCGCCCTGGCCGACCCCTACGGCACCTTCCTCTCCTCCCTCCCCGCCCTGGCCACCCCCGAGGGCGCCCTCGCCTGGTGGGACTCCTACGTGGCCCACGTCGCGCCACCCGTCCTGCGCGCGTACCTGGACCATGGCGTCGTCCTGGAACCGCACCTGCAGAACGTCCTGGTCTGCGTGGACCCGGACGGCATGCCGATCCACACCGCGTTCCGCGACCTCGAAGGCACCAAGCTCGTCCAGGGCCGCTGGAACCTCGGCGGCCTCCCGCCCCGCGTCGCCGAGAGCCTCACCTACGCGCCCGACCGGGGATGGAACCGCGTCGTCTACTGCCTCCTGATCAACCACCTCACCGAGATCGCCGCCGCCGTCGCCGATCTGCACCCCGAGCTCGAGCTGTGGCCCGCCGCCCGCCGCCACTTCGCCGCCCACGACCGCCACCCGCAGGTCCGCGCGCTCCTCGCCGGGGTGCCGCTGCCCGCGAAGGCGAACCTGCGCGCCCGGTGGTCCCGGACGGCCGACCGCGGCGCCATGTACGTCCCGGCACCCAACCCCCTGGCGAGGCCGCTGTGAACCCCGACGACGTCCCCGACCGCCTCCCCGCGTACGTCTACGACCTGCGCGGCCTGGACGAGCACATCGCGTCCGTCCGCGCGGCCCTCGGCGCCACCGAGCTGTACTACGCCGCGAAGGCCAACCCGGACCCGCAGATACTCCGCACGGTCGCACCCCACGTGGACGGGATCGAGGTCTCATCGGGCGGCGAACTGACGCACGTCCGGGAGACGCTCCCACACACCCCCCTGGCGTTCGGCGGCCCCGGCAAGACGGACGACGAACTGGCCCTCGCCGCTCGCCTCGGCGTCGACCGCGTCCACGTCGAGAGCCCGAACGAACTCGCGCGCCTCGCGGCCCACGGCCCCCGGTCCGTCCTTCTCCGCGCAAACCTCCCGTTCCGCACGCCGGGCGCCGCCCTCGCCATGAGCGGCCCCTTCGGCATGGACGAGGAGGCCCTCGACGCGTGCGCCCGCCGCATCCCCGGCACGCCCCTCACCCTCCGCGGCGTCCACGCGCACCTGGCGTCCGGCCTGGACGCCCCCGCGATGCTCGACCTCGCGGACCGCATCGTCGGCTGGGCCCTCCCGTTCCTCGCCGACCACGGCGTGGACGACCCCGAGATCAACATCGGCGGCGGCATGGCCGTCGACTACACGTCCCCCGGCACCCGCTTCGACTGGGCGGCCTACGGCAAGGGCCTGCCCGCGGGGATGCGGCTCCGCGTCGAACCGGGCCGCGCCCTCACCGCCTACCACGGCTGGTACGTCACCGACGTCCTCGACGTGAAGACGACCCGCGGCGAGACCTACGCCGTCCTGCGCGGTGGCACGCATCACCTGCGAACCCCCGTCACCAAGGGGCACGACCAGCCCTTCGAGGTCCTGTCCTCGAAGGACGCACCGTCCGGCCGCGCGACCCTCGTGGGCCAGCTCTGCACCCCGAAGGACGTCTTCGCGAGCGACGTCCCCGTCCCGCCCCTGGCCCCCGGCGACGTCGTCGCGTTCGCGATGGCGGGCGCCTACGCGTGGAACATCTCCCACCACGACTTCCTCATGCACCCGAAACCGGCCTTCCACTACCTCCGCTGACCGTCGGCGGCCGGGGTCAACGCGGGGTGCCGTGCCAGCGCCAGGTGGTCGGGCGGGGGCGGTCGGGGAGGTCGGTGCGGCCGGTCGCCCACAGGAGCGTCCGCCACGGGGGCGTGTCGCGCGGGGCGTCCGGGAACAGGCGGTGCAGAGCGCGCGCGCAGACGTCGGCGGGCGGGTCCCACGCGATGTCCAGGCCCTCGATCAGGTCGTGGGTGTGGAGGAGCATCTCCACGACGCCCATCGCCGCGAAGCCCTCGGGGTCGGACGCGCCGTAGAGGTGGTAGGCGCGGACGTCCGGCGGCGTGACGCGCGCCAGCGCGACGAGCAGCGCCGCGCAGGACTCGAGCACCTGCAGGAGCCCGTCGGGTCCGGCGGCGGGGTCGGCGCGGATCACGGTGGAGGGTGCCTCGGGCCGGCGCGGCGTTCGGGCGAACGGCACGTTGCCGTCCATCGGCGGCGTGCGCGGCCCGAGCTGCGCGGCGTACAGCATGAGCGCGTGGCTCATGTGCTCGACGGTCTCCCAGCGGGTCCAGTCGAGCGAGGCGGGGTCGCCGTCCCAGGCGCCGGGCGGGACCTTCCGCAGCGCGTCGAGGGCGGTCCGGACGGCCCGGTCGAGGTCGTCCGGGGTGACGGGTTCGGGGTTCGCTGGCATCGGAGTCACCCTAGCCTTTGCGTCTCGTTGAACTTCCCGTCTAATGGGTACAGCGACCTTCCCGACAAAGGGAGAGATTTCGGTGCTCGATCGGGTGCGTTCGTTCGCGAGTCAGGGAGTACGGGCGGTCCGCGCGGCCCGGGACGTGGGCGCGCTCCGCCCGGTCCGTCCCGACCGGGCGGTCCGGATGCAGCTCGCCTACCGGCGCTACGGGCCCGTCCCGGCGTCGATCGGGGCGATGGCGGCGCTGCGGTTCCCCGCCCGGACGGCGATCATCGACGAGCGGGGCGAGCTGACGTACGCGGAGCTGGAGGCGCGCGCGGCGGCGCTGGCGACCGCGCTGCGCGACCGGGTCGGCGAGGGCGGCGGCATCGGGATCCTGTGCCGCAACCACCGGGGGTTCGTCGAGGCGGTGCTCGCGGCGTCCAGGCTCGGCACCGATGTGGTGCTCCTCAACACCGACTTCTCGGCGAAGCAGCTCGCGGACGTCGTCGAGCGCGAGGGTGTCGGGCTGCTCGTCCACGACGAGGAGTTCGCGGGGGTCGTGGACGGCGCGGGGTTCACCGGCCCGCGGGTGCTGGGCTGGACGGACGAGCCCGCGCCGGAGAGCATCGACGCGCTGGTCGAGCGGACGGACGCCGAACCGCGCAAGCCGGACCGGCCGAGCAACGTGATCATCATGACGTCCGGCACGACCGGCACCCCGAAGGGGGCGCGGCACGAGATGTCGGCACGCGCGATGATCCCCGCCGCGCTGACGCACCTCGTGCGCGTCCCGGTCCGGTCGGGCGCGCCGATCGTGATCACTCCCCCGCTGTTCCACCTGCTCGGGTTCGCCTACGCGACGGTCGGGCTCGGCATGGGCATGCCGCTGGTGCTGTCGCGCCGCTTCGACGCGGGGAGCACGCTGCGGAGGGTCGCCGAGACGGAGGCCGAGACGCTCGTCGCCGTCCCGATCATGCTTCAGCGCATCCTGGACGCCCCCGGCGAGGCGCCGTCGCTGCGGACGGTCGTCTGCGGCGGCTCGGCGCTGCACCCGCACGTGTCGGACGCGTTCATGGAGCGGTTCGGCGACGTGTTGATCAACGTGTACGGGGCGACCGAGATCGGCTGGGCGACCATCGCCACGCCGGACGACCTGCGCGACGCCCCCGGCACGGTCGGGCGCCCGTCGCTGCGCCTCACGATCCGGATCCTGGACGAGGACGGGCGGGAACTCCCCGCCGGGGAGCCCGGGGAGATCTTCATCGGCGGCGGGCTGCGCTTCTCGGGCTACACCGGGGGCGGCGGCAAGCAGGTGCGGGACGGCCTGACCGGCACGGGCGACCTCGGCCACTTCGACGGCGCGGGACGGCTGTTCATCGACGGGCGCGCCGACGACATGATCGTCTCCGGCGGGGAGAACGTATTCCCGGGCGAGGTCGAGGCGCTGCTCGGCGAGCATCCGGACGTCGCGGACGCGGCGGTGACCGGGGTGGACGACGCCGAGTTCGGGCAGCGCCTCGCCGCGTACGTGGTCCGGGCGCCCGGCGCCGATGTCGGGGCGGACGACCTCAAGGGGTACGTGAAGGAGCATCTCGCGCGCTACAAGGTGCCCCGGGACGTCCATTTCGTCGACGAGCTGCCCCGCACGAGCACCGGGAAGGTCAGGGCGAAGGCCCTGCCCGGTTAGGCGCGGTCAGGCGCGGTCGCGCGCGGTCAGGCGGCGCGCCGCTTCGCGGCCATGCAGATGCGGGCGAGATCGTTCAGCGCGTCCGCGCGGCGCTCGTCCAGCGGCCGCTCGTCACCCGGCGCGGCCTCCGCCAGAGTGTCGATGACCAGGGAGAACAGCGGCCATTCGGCGGGGCCGATGGCGCCCTGGAAGTCGACGCCGTCGGCGAGGTCGTCCACGTCGAGGTTGCGCGCGAAGGCGGCGAGGGCGGCCTCGGCCGCCACGACGCCGATGCGCATCGCCAGCGCGGCCGGCTCGCGCTCCAGGGGCCGGTCGAGGGGAAGGGTGCTGGAAGCCATGCGCGACAACATAGAACATACGAGCGAGCGGCGTCGAACGTTTGCTCGAAAACGTGCCGCGCGTCGCGCCCGGAACGTCGGTCGGCTCCCGGTTCGTCAGCCCGCGACGGCGTGCAGGAAGAGCAGCGAGTGCACGACGTGCAGTTCCCCGTCCCGCTCGCTCGGCCGCATCCCGGTCGCGGGCCCGCCGCCGAGTTCGTCCCGGAGCTCGCCGCGGATCCGCTCGCGCGCGTCCTCGGGCGTGCCGGAGGAGTCCAGCCACGGCTCCAGCGGGCGGACGACCTCGAACCGTTCGGCCCGCTTGACCTCGGCGTCCGCGCCCGTGACGAGCCCGCCGATCTGCGCCTCGGTGAGGACGGTGCCGTGCGCGGGGTCGCGGAGCCGCGCGATCCGGTCGGGGTCGCCGTCGAGGTCGTCGGGACGGACGAGGTCGGCGACGAAGATCGCGGCACCGGGCCGGCTGACCCGCTCCATCTCCCGCACGACGGCCTTCGGATCGGTCGCCCGGTGCAGGGAGAAGCGCGTGACGACGAGGGTGAACGACCGGTCGAGGTAGGGCAGGGCGGTGGCGTCGCCGTGCGCGAAGGTGACGTTGGTGACGCCGTCGCGGTCGACGGCGCGCTTGCCCTCGGCGAGCATCGCGGGCGCCGCGTCGAGGGCGGTGACGTGCCGGACGCGCCGCGCGATCGCCCGCGACACCGGCGCCGTCCCGGCGGCGACCTCCAGCACGATGTCCTCGATGTCGACTTCGGGATCCATGAACCGGACGAGCCGGTCCAGATCGCGGGTGGACGCCCCGTTCCGTCCGGGATCGGCGAACCCGGCCGCCTGCTCGGGGAACTCGCGGACCGCCTTCTCGTCATGCGACACCGGCACGGCGCCTCCCTCGGTCGGTTCCCCGGATCATCCCCGATAGCACCCCCGGTGAACAGAGGGCGGTGAGGATGATCACCCGGTGAACGGCGGCCGGCGGCCGGCGGGGTCAGCCGGCCGGGACGCCCTCCAGCAGCGCCGCGAGCCCGTCCGCGTCCAGCAGGTCGGCCGGGCGGACGGTCACGCCCGCGCGCACGTAGTGGAACGCGGCGCTCACCCGCTCGACCGGGACGGCCGCGAGCTGCGCCCACGCCACCCGGTAGGCGGCGAGCTGGACGGCCGCGAACCGCGCGTCGTCGCCCGACGGGGGCCGGCCGGTCTTCCAGTCGACCACCTCGAAGCCGCCGCCCGGCGACCGGAACACCGCGTCCATCCGGCCCCGGACCAGCCGGTCCCCGATGATCGTCTCGAACGGCACCTCGATGTCGAGGGGCTCGCGGCCCGCCCACTCCGACGCCTCGAACGCGTCCTGCAGCCGCGCGAGGTCGGCGTCGTCGGCCGCGCCCTCGTCGGCGGCGCCGGGCAGCTCGTCGGGGTCCAGGAGGCGCTGCTGCCCCCAGCGTCCCTCGAGCCAGGAGTGGAACGCGGTGCCGCGCCGCGCGTAGGGGGCGGGCGGGCGCGGCATCGGGCGGCGGATCTGCCGGGCGAGCGCGGCCGGGTCGCGGGCGAGCGACACCAGCGACGACACCGACAGGTGGCCCGGCAGCTCGACGAGCGTCCCGTCGCCGCCGCGGCCCCGGTCGCGCTCGGCGAGCAGCAGCTCGACGTCGCGCGCCCACGCCGACATGCGGCCCCGGTCGGCGTCCGACAGCCCCTCGGCGCCCGCCCAGTGCAGGACGCGGCCCGCCATCGCGTCCTCGACCATGCGGGCGCCCTCGACGACGGCCTCGTACCGTTCCCGCGCGGACAGGTCGGTCCGCCCGCGCTCGCCGGGCGCCACCGGCCACGGCGCCTCGTCGGGGTCGGTGAGCAGCGGGTTCGTCGCGTCCTGCGGCGGCCGGTCGGCCCACGCGACGACCTTCCCGGCCCCGGCCGCGCACACCTCCCGGACCTCCTCCAGGAACGGCGACGGCCCGAGCGGCCGCCCCGAGGACCCCCACCAGTACCCGGTCGCGATCAGCAGCGCGGACGCCCGCGTCACCGCGACGTACGCGAGCCGCCGCTCCTCGCGCACGTCCCGTTCGGCGCACGCCTGCTCGAACGCGGCGAGGTCGTCCTTCTCCAGCCCGGCCAGGTTCGGCAGGTCGGCGCGGTCGCCGCGCAGCGGGAACGGCAGGACGCGCGGGTTCGCCGTCCAGCGGGTCGCGTTCTGCGGCGGCGACGGGAAGATCGAGCCCTTCGCCGGGTTGCCGTTCTTCTGCGCGGTGAACGACAGCCCGGGGACGACCACGACCGGCCACTCCAGGCCCTTGGAGGCGTGCACGGTCAGCAGCTTGACGCTGTCGGTCTCCCCGACCCGCCCGGCCTCGAGCCCGAACTCCTCGGTCTCGGCGGCCTTGAGGTAGGCGAGGAACGCGCCGAGCGTGGGGTCCTCGGCGTCGCCCGCGAACCGCGCGGCGGCGTCGATGAACGCGTCGAGGTCGGCGCGCGCGGTGACCGGGTCGAGTCCGGACCGGGCCGCGACCTCGATGTCGAGCCCGAGCGCCCGCTCGACCTCGTTGACCAGGTCGGGCAGCGGCAGCCCGACCTGCCCGCGCAGCCCCCGCAGCTCGTCGCGGAGCCGCCGCAGCCGGCCGAACCCCTCGGGCGAGTACGCGGCCGGGTCGCCCAGGTCGTCGAGGGCGTCCACGAGGCTGCCGGTCTCCTGGTTCAGCTCGCCGACGAGCTGCCGCAGCGGATCGTCCGCCTCCTCCGCGGGGCCCTCGCCGGACGGCTCGGGGCCGTCCGGCGCCTCGCCCGCGCCCTCGTCCCGGGCGGGCGGCGTCACGTCGCGCGCCTGCTCCTGCGCCAGCGCGCGCGCCCGCCGGCCCAGCGCGACGAGGTCGCGCGGGCCGAGCCGCCAGCGCGGGCCCGTGAGCAGCCGGGCGAGCGACGCCCCGGCCGACGGATCGTGCATCACCCGCATGGTCGCGACGACGTCCTGCACCTCGGGGACCGTCAGCAGGCCGCCCAGCCCGACGACCTCGACCGGGATCGCCCGCGCCTCCAGCGCGCGCCGCAGCAGCGGGAACTGCGACCGCTTCCGGGCGAGGACGGCGACGTCGGCGAACCGCAGCGGTTCGACCTGCGGCTCCCCGTCCGGGGCGGTGCCGGGGTCGGCGGCGAGCAGCGCGGCGATGCGGGCCGCGATCCGCTCGGCCTCCTCCTCGACGGTGTCGAACAGCGCGCACTCGACGCGGCCGCGCCCGTCCCGTCCGGCGCCCGGCACCAGCACCGGCACCGCCTTCGTGTCGGCGCGCAGCTCCTCCTGGACGCGGGCCGCCGCGTCCAGGATCCGCTCCCCGTTCCGGAACGACCGGCTCAGCTGGACGACCGGCGCCGGAACCGGCCGCCGCGTCCCGGCGCCGGGCTGCGCCGGGAAGTCGTGGGCGAACCGCAGCAGGTTGCCCGCGCTCGCGCCGCGCCACCCGTAGATCGACTGGCAGGGGTCGCCGACGGCCGTCACCGGGTGCCCGCCCGCGAACAGCGAGCGCAGCAGGACGAGCTGCGCCTGGCTCGTGTCCTGGTACTCGTCCAGCAGGACGACCGAGAACCGCGACCGCTCGATCATCCCGACCTCGGGGTGCCGGTGCGCGATGCGGGCGGCGAGGGCCATCTGGTCGCCGTGGTCGATGACCTCCTTCGCCGACTTCGCCCGCCCGTACGCCTCGATCAGCGGCATGAGCTGCTCGCGGACGGCGTGCTTGGCGAGGACGTCGCGCTGCGCCTTCAGCGGCTTGCGCAGCGCCGCGAACATCTCGTCCAGCCGGGATCCGACGCCGCGCACGTCCTCGGCCGTCCGCAGATGCTCCGACAGGTCGCCCGACAGCTCCATGACCGCTTTGGTGACGGTGTCGGGCGACCAGTCGATGCGGTCCATCGGCCCGTTGTAGGCGTCGACGACCCGGGAGCAGATCTGCCACGCGACGGCCGGGGAGATCAGCCGCATCGTCGGTTCGAGGGCCTCGCGGAGCGCGTGGTCGCCGAACAGCCGCGCCGCGTACGCGTGGTACGTCGACACCATCGGCTCGCCGTCGAACAGGGACTCGCCGCCGAGCCGCTCCAGCTCGTCCGCCGGGAGCACCTCGCGCAGCGCGTCGAGCCGCCTGCGGACGCGCGCGCCCAGCTCGGCGGCGGCCTTGCGGGTGAAGGTGAGCCCGAGGACGCGCTCGGGCCGGACGAACCCGTTCGCGACGAGCCACACGACGCGCGCGGCCATCGTCTCGCTCTTGCCGGATCCGGCGCCCGCGACGACCGCCATCGGGGCCATCGGCGCCTCGATCACGCGGGCCTGCTCGTCGGTGGGCTCGGGGATCTCCAGCAGCCGCGCCAGCTCGGCGGGGGTGATCACCGAAGGCCCCCCGCGTTCTCCCGCCTACTCACCGACCTGCCCGCCCTCGTCGTGGACGGGGCAGCAGGAGCGTACGGGACACGTCCGACACTTGTCGTTGGCGCGGGCCTGGAAGACGTCCGAGGCCATGCCGGTCGCGACGACCTCGATGAGTTTCTTCGGCCACTCGGGATCGGGGTCGTCGGCCGGGGGCGGCTGCCCCTGTTCCCGCGCGCGCGCAGCGAACGCCGCCTTCCCCACCTGGATGAGCTTCGCGCCGCCGGGCTCGATGAGGCCGTGGCGCTCGAACGCGCCGAGCATCACCGCGTACTGGTAGACGCCGAGCTGCGGGTGCCGCGCCAGGTCGTCCTTCGGCACGGCGGTCGTGGACGTCTTCACGTCGATGATCACGGCGCGTCCGTGCTCGTCCCGTTCGGCCCGGTCGATGCGGCCCTTGATGACCACGCGGCCGAGGTCGACCTTGAACGACTCCTCCAGCGCCACGACCTCGTTGGGGTTGTCGCGGTGCCAGGTCAGGAACTTGTCGACCATCTTCGTGGCCTGCTCGCGCTGCTTGTCGGAGTACCACGAGCTGCGGAACTCGAGGTCGTTCCAGATGTCGTCGAGCCGCTCGGCGACGTGCACCTCGTCGACGCCGTCGTCCGCGCCCGCCATCTCGGCGACCGCGTGCACGACCTTGCCCATCGTGCTGTACTCGTTCGGGCCGCCCTCCTGCGCGCCGACCGCCGAGGCGAGCAGCCAGCGCAGCCCGCAGGTCGTGAACGCCTCCACCTGCGACGGCGAGATCGTGATCTGCTCGTCCTCGGTGAAGGCCGGGCCCGGGTCCGACAGGGCGGTGATCGCGTACCAGTTCTCCGGACGCGCGCCGCGCACGCCCGCGCGGGCGAGGCGCGCGAGGTGGCCGGCGGCGGCGCGCCGCAGCGGTTCGGGACGGGACGGGTCGGCGACGACCGAGCGCAGGTCGGCGACCAGCGCGGACAGCGAGAGCCAGCGGGTCTTCTCGTCGAGCTGGGACTGCTCGATCGCGCCCGGCAGCAGCTCGTTCAGGAACCGCGACGGCCGCTCCTCGGCGTCGTCGCCGCCCACGGCCGTCACCACGAGGCGCTTGCGCGCGCGCGTCACCGCGACGTAGAAGAGGCGGCGTTCCTCGTCGAGCATCTTCGCGGACATCGACGCGCCCACGGCCGGACCGTCCGCCGGACCGTCCTGCTGGGAGCCCGCGTGGTGCTCGACGAGTTCCTCAACGCCCAGCAGGGAGCCGCGCAGTCGCAGGTCCGGCCAGACGCCCTCCTGCACGCCCGCGATGACCACGACGTCCCATTCGAGGCCCTTGGAGCGGTGCGCGGTGAGGATCCGGACGGCCTCGCCCTCCGGGGCCTGCTCGGCGAGCGTGTCCCCGGCGATCTCCTGCGCGGCGATGTTGTCGACGAACAGCTCCGGTCCGGCCTGCGGCAGCCGGTCGACGAACCGGGCCGCGTGGTCGAACAGCGCGACGACGGCGTCCAGGTCCCGGTCGGCGGCGGCGCCGCGCGTCCCGCCCTTGACGCTCTGCGCCAGCAGCGCGTCGGCCTGCCCGCTCTCGCGCCACACGTCCCACAGGACGTCCTCGGCGGTGCCGCCGTCCGCGACGCTCCGCCGCGCCGTCTCGATCAGGTGCGCCACGCGTTCGGCCGGGCCCCGCACCCGCTCGTGGACGAGCGTCACCTCCCGTGGGTCGTTCACCGCCGCCACCAGCAGGTCCCCCAGCGGACGGTTACCGCCCGAGAGCTCCTCCAGATCGCGCAGCGCGCGCTTGAGGCGGCGCATGCCGAGTGCGTCCGCGCCGCCGAGCGGGCCGGTCAGCAGGTCTTCGGCGACGGCGTCGTCCAGGTAGTCCTTCTTCAGCGCGGCCCGCAGCAGCACCAGGAACGGGCGGACGGCGGGCTCGGACACGAGCGGCACCTCGTCGCCCGCGACGACGACCGGCACCCCGGCCTGGGCGAGCGCCCGCCGCAGCACCGGCACCTGCCGGACGGCGCTGCGCACCAGCACCGCCATCCGCGACCACGGCACCCCGTCGAGCAGGTGCGCGCGGCGCAGCTCGTCGGCGACCAGCGCCGACTCCTGCGACTCGGAGTCGGCGATCACCGCGCGGACCTCGCCGTCCTCGGCGTCGTCCTGCGGGAGCAGCGCCCGGTGCTCGGCGGCGACGGACGACCCGGCGGGCAGCCGGCGCGCGATCCGGCGGGACGCCTCGAGGATGTCCGGGCCCATCCGGCGGCAGTTCCGCAGCGCCACCACCGGCGCCGGGTCCCCGTCGAGCGTCCGGAACCGCTCGGGGAACTCCAGGATGCCCCGGACGTCGGCGCCCCGGAACCCGTAGATCGACTGGTCGGGGTCGCCGACCGCCACGAGGTCGCGACCGCCGCCCGCCAGGTGCCGCAGCAGCGCCTCCTGCGCGGGGTCGGAGTCCTGGTACTCGTCGACGAACACGGCGTCGTAGGCGTCCCGCTCGCGGATCCGCGCCGCCTCGTCGGCGAGGGTCTCCGCGGCGATCTGGATCAGCTCTCCGTAGTCGTAGGTCGGGACGGGGTCGAGCGCGAACCGCTCCTCGTAGCGGTCCATGAACCCGGCGATGGCGTGCCAGTCGTCCCGGCCCCGGATGCGGCCGAGCGCGTCCAGGTCGTCCGGGAGGTAGCCGCGCTCGACGGCCCGCAGCACGAAGTCCCGCAGTTCCTCGGCGAACCCGCGGGTGACCAGGGCCGCCCGCAGCCGCTCCGGCCAGTCGCGCGCGCCGTCCGACACCTCGCCCTCCAGCAGCCGCCGCACCTCCAGGAGCTGCTCGGGGCCCGACAGCAGCCGCGGCGACGGGTCCTCGTTGTCGACGGCGTCGCGCCGCAGCAGCGCGTACGCGTAGCCGTGGAACGTCAGCGCGAGCGGCGTCCGCGTCGTGCGGTGCAGCCGTCCCGCGATCCGCTGCCGCAGTTCCCCGGCGGCCTTCCGGCCGAACGTGAGCACCAGCACCCGCTCGGGGTCCACGCCCCGGTTCTCGATCCGGTCGACGACCGCCTCGACGATCGTCGTGGTCTTCCCGGTGCCCGGCCCGGCCAGCACCAGCAGCGGCCCGCCGGCGTGCTCGACCACGCGCCGCTGCCGGTCGTCCAGGACGGGCGCGATGGCCCGCGCGGGACCGGCGCGGCGGACGAGACGGTAGGAAGCTGGCGGCACAACAGTTCATTGCAGCAGATCACCGAGCATGATCGGACCACAACGCACCCATGTCGCGGAAGTGGCCGGAGTGAGCCGGGCGTCCGAAGCCCCGCCGGACGGGGGCCGGGGGCCCGCCCGAGGGCGTCACCGGGGCGTACCAGCCGGGTGTGACCGCCGTCACCCGGCATCCTGCACATATTCGCGGGACGGCCGTTGTGCGCTTTTCTCATGGCCGTTCGATAACCGAACCGCCAGAGTCACTACACCGCCGGAATTTCCCGACGGACGCCGGGACGCACCGCCGTAACATCCCCGCAATCGACCTTTAACAGGAGCCTAGCAGGCTCGCCCGGCACCCTTCTCCGAAATGGACGGTGACGTATTGACCGCCGCGCACTGGATCTATCTCGCCGGCCTCGCCGCGATCATCGCCACGGTGGTCGCGCGCAAGAACGTCGTCGCGCTGGCCGTGGCCGCCACGTTCGTCACCGGGACCGCGTACGGCGGCAGCGCCGTGACCGGGCTCGGCGCGATCTTCAACGGCGCCATCGTCGCCACCCGCGAACTGCTGCCGATCTTCATCATCATCGCGCTGGTCACGGCCATGCTGGGGGCGATGCGCGGGCTCGGCGCGGACGCCCTGATGATCCGCCCGCTGCGGCGGCTGTTCCGCAACGGGCACGTCGCGTACCTGGTGCTGGCGGTGGTGACGTTCGTGCTGTCGCTGTCGTTCTGGCCGACGCCGGTACTGCCGCTGATCGTGGCGATCCTGGTCCCAGCCGCGGTGCGGGCCGGGCTCGCCCCGTTCGGCGCCGCGCTGGCCATCGCCATCACCGGGCAGGGCATGGCGCTGAGCTCCGACTACATCATGGGCGTCGCGCCGGGCCTGTCGGCCGACGGCGCGGGCGTCCCGGCCGGGGCGATCGCCGACCGGGCGATGATCATCTCGCTGGTCGCGGGGGCCGTCGCACTCACCGTCGCCTACCTGCGCGACGTGCGCACCAAGATGCTCGACCCGATCGCCGCGGCCGCGGTCACCCTGCCGGCCGCCCGGACCGGCCCGGCCCGCACCGCCGCCCCGGCCGTCGCGTCCGCCGCCACCGGGGACGGCCCGGACGGCGACCGGGACGGGGCGCGGGGCGGAACCGCGACCCTGACCGCGCCCGACTCCCCCGGCGGCCCCGGCTCCGGCGGTCCCGACGACGGCGCGCCGGCGCCGCGCGTCGCGCGGGCGGTGGCGGTGGCCGTGCCCCTCCTGTTCGCGGCGCTGCTGGTGTTCATGCTGCTCGGCCGGTTCACCTCGCTGGTGCCCGACATCGACGACGGGCAGGGCGCGCCGCTCGTCGGCGGCACCGCCGCGCTCGCGCTGGTGGTGATCGCGCTCGCCGCGAACCGAAAGACCTGGCTGGAGGACGTCGGATCGCACTTCACCGAAGGGGTCGGCTTCGCGTTCCGGACGATGGGGATGGTCATCCCGATCGCGGGCTTCGTCTACATCGGGCTGTCGGACTACGCGGGCGAGATCCTGGGGCTGCCGGAGGGCGCGCGGGCGCCCGGCTTCCTGCTGGACGCGATCGGGCACGTGCAGCCGCACATCCCGGACGTCCCGGTCGTGGCGGCGTTCGCGATGCTGCTGATCGGCATGGTGATCGGCCTGGACGGGAACGGGTGGCCCGGGCTGCCGTTCACCGGGTCGCTGGCGGGCTCGCTCGGCGACGGGTCGGGCGCGGACGTCGCGACGCTGGCCGCGATCGCGCAGAACGGCGCGAGCTGGACGGGCGGCGGCACGCTGGTCATCTGGTCCTCGCTGATCGTGGTGGCGGGGCTCACCGGGGTCTCGGTCGTGGACCTCGCGCGGCGGCTGTTCGTCCCGGTGGTGACCGGGCTGGTGGTGGCGACGGCGATCGCGGCGGTGGCGCTGTGAGCGCGCCGGGGCGGACCGTCGTCGGGACGGCCGAACTGGTCCGGAGCGGGCGGCTGGCGGCGCGGGAGGCGGTCGAGGACGCGCTGCGCCGCATCGCCGACCGCGACCCGGCGCTGGGCGCGTTCGTCCACGTGGACGCCGAGGGTGCGCTCGCCCGGGCGCGGGAGATCGACGCGCTGGTGGCCCGGGGCGTCGACCCCGGGCCGCTGGCGGGGGTGCCGCTGGGCGTGAAGGAGCTGCACGCGGTGGCCGGGTGGCCGTTCGCGATGGGCAGCACGCTGCACGCGGACCGGATCGCCGGGCACACGTCCACGCTGGTGGCGCGGGCGGTCGCGGCCGGGGCGGTGCCGGTCGGGGCGACGGCCTCGCCGGAGTTCGGGCGCGCCTCGTTCACCGCCTCGTCCCTGCACGGGGTGACCCGGAACCCGTGGAACCCGGAGCTGACCCCGGGCGGTTCCAGCGGCGGTTCCGCCGCGGCGGTGGCCGCCGGGATGGTGCCCGTCGCGACGGGCACGGACGGCGCGGGCTCGCTGCGCATCCCCGCGTCGTACTGCGGCCTGGTCGGGTTCAAGGCGACCTACGGGCGGGTCCCGCGTGGACCGTTCCATTGGGGGACGGCCGACAACGACCACTACGGCGTGCTCACCCGGACGGTCCGCGACACCGCGCGCGTCCTGGACTGCGTGAGCGGGACGGACGAGTACGACCGGGCGTCGCTGCCCCGCCCGGAGACCCCGTTCGAGACGTCCATGCGGGCCGTGGAGCTGCGCGGGCTGCGGGTGGCGTGGACGCCCGACCTGGGCAACGCGCCCTGCGATCCCGGCGTGGCCGCCGTGGTCGAGGCGGCGGCGGAGAAGTTCGTCGCGGCGGCGGGCGCGCACCGCGTCCCGGCGGACCTCGAGCTGGAGCGGGCCTGCGGCGCCGCGTACCGGACGCTGTCGGTGCCGGACGTGCACGCCGAGCTGCGGGACGCGCCGGCCGAGCGGCTCGGCGGCGTCCATCCGACGGTGCGCGGGTACGCCGACGCCGCCGCCGCGCTGGACGCGGACGCGCTGGTGGAGGCCCACCGGACGCGGGCCCGGCTGGTCGCGACGCTGGCCGCGGCGTTCGAGCGGTTCGACCTGCTGCTGACCCCGGCCACGCAGGTCCCCGCGTTCCCGGCGGCGGGCCCGATGCCGGCCGAGATCGCCGGACGGCCGGTGGACCACTGGGGCGCGCTCGCGGTCACGTTCCCGTTCAACCTGTCCGGGCATCCGGCGATCTCGGTGCCGGCGGGCCTGGCCGGGGGCGCGCCGGTCGGGCTGCAGATCGTCGGGCGGCGGCACGCGGACGCGGCCGTGCTGGCGGCCGCGGCCGCCGTCGAGGACCTCGGCCTGCGGCCCGCCCCCTGACCCGCCGGTCAGCCGACGGCGGCGGCCCCGCCCGCGATCTCCTCCTCGAAGGCGCGCAGGGCCGCCGCGCCGACGGCCTTGTCCTGCTCGCCGTTGCCGCCGCTGATGCCGACCGCGCCGATGACCTGGCCCTCGTAGACGATCGGGAAGCCGCCCACGAAGATGGCGAACTTGCCGGGATGCATCTGGTTGATGCCGAACGCCTCGTTGCCGGGCAGCGCGGGGCCGTTCGGCGGCTCGTTGAACTTGTGCGTGTCCCGCTGGTGCCCGGCGGCCGTGAACGCCTTGGCGATCGCGATCTCGACGCCGGTCAGCCGGGCGCCGGTCATCCGGTGCAGCGCGATGGGGTGGGCGCCGTCGTCGGCGATGCAGATCGTCTGCTTGACCCCGATCCGCTCCGCCTCGGCCTCGGCCGCCCGCAGCAGCACCAGGGCGTCCTCCAGGGTCAGCCGGTGAACGGTCTGCATTTCTTCCTCCCTGTCCGCGCAGCACGCGCACTTTCGGCGCACTGCGAATTACGGAAAGGCGTCACCATGACGCCGTTTCCTTTCTTGGGTATTGCCGGAATATGCATGTATGGCGGAGAATGGGGAGCGACGCACCCGCCCGTCCACGGCCATGACGGCCAGTCTCCGAGACGTCCGACAGACCGGACTATGTACACTCTGCCGAACAAACGGGACGGGATGTGGGCACATGGCACACCGGCACACGCACACCCTCAGCACCGACACCCCCACCAACTCCTCCCCGACCGATGGACCCCCCACGTCGGGCACCCCCACCATCGACACCGCCACCCCGGCCACCACGACCTACGACGCCTTCACCCCCGGCGCCCCTACCGCAGGCACAGCCACCCCGGGCGCCCCGGCCACAGTCACCCCGGCCGCCGGCAGCACCACCTCGGGCATCTTCACCTCGCAGGCCCCGGCCGCCGGTGGCACCCCAACCGGCGCCCTCACAACCGGCACCACCGCCTCTGCCACCCCGGCCGCGGACAGCACCACCTCGGGCCGCTCCACCATCGACACCCCCGCGTCGCACGCTCCGGCCGACGCCGACGCCGACGCCTCAGCTCTCTCGACCACCACCCCGATCACCGGCCCTCCCGTCACCGGCACCCAGGCCGCCGAGGCGCACGGAAGCGCGCACGGAAGCGCACACGCGGGCGCACACGCGGGCACGGACGGGGGCGCGGACGTGCCGGTCACCGTCGGGGCGCTGCTCGCGGAGCCGCTGCTGCGCGGCGGCCTCGTCGCGGGCATGGCCGGGCTGGCCCGTCCGGTCGCCTGGTGCCTGCCGCTGTCGGAGACCCGCGGCCCCGCCGCCCGGCCCGACCCCGACCATCCCGACCACGCGTGCCTCGGTCCCGATCCCGGGGACGGCGCGTCCGGTGCGCGGAACGCGGGCACCGGCGACCTGGCCGGCATCGCCGTCCACCTGCCCGCCACCGCGCTGGCCACGGCGGCGGAGGCGGGCGCGCTGGTGCACGAGCTGGCCCGGCGCGGCGCGGCGGCGCTGCTGGCGTGGCAGCGGCCCGGCGGCCGGTGCGACCTGAAGGCGGCGGCACCGGCGGCCGAGCGGGCCGGGATACCGCTGCTGGAGCTGCGCGCCGAGGCCGACTACCGGACGGTGAGCCGGCTGGTCGGGCAGAAGGCCCTCGCCCAGACCTCGCACGTCCTGGAGTACGGGGTGCGCGTGCACCGGGCCCTCGGGGACGTGCTGGCGCAGGGGGCGGGCGTCCCGGCGATGGCGCGCGCGATCGCGAACCTCGCGGGCTGCCCGGTGCTGGTCCTGGACGAGGACGGCGAGCGGCTGGCGTGGGAGCGGCCGCAGGGGGACGGCGGGCCCGATCCGGACACCGTGGCCGCGGTGCTGCCCGCGGACGTCCCGGCGGACGGCGGGCACCCCGTCGAGCTGGACGTGCACCCGTCCCCGGCCGGCGACCCGGTGCGGGTGCTGGTCAGCGGCATCCTCGTGGGCGGGGAGGCGTACGGGCGGCTGGTCATCGTGGAACGTTCCTGGCCGCCGGACGAGCACGGGCTGGCCCAGCACCGCGTCATCGCCGAGCACGGCGCGACGCTGACCGGCTCGGAGATGCTGCGGCAGCGGTCGGTGCGGGCGGCCGAGGAGAGGGCCCGCGGCGACTTCGTCGAGGCGCTCGTCCACGGCCGGTTCGCCGACCCGTACGAGCTGGGCGCGCGCGCACGGCACCACGGGTTCGACGTCGACGGGCACTTCGCGGTGCACGTGGTGTCGGCGTCCGCGCTGCTGCCGCTCGGCCGCGACCACCTGCGCCGCAAGCTGGCCGCCGCCCGCATCGCGCAGGCGACGGAGCCGGACGGCACCACGCTGACCGCCGCGATCGGCTCGACGATCGTGGCGATCCGGCAGCTGGCGGCGTCCGGCGACCCGGCGGCGGAGCGGCAGGAGGCGGGCCGGTTCGCGCGGCGGCTGCGGCGGCGGCTGGTGCCCGCGCTGGGCGAGGACGTCCGGGTGACGCACGGCCGTCCGGGGCAGGGCGCGGCGGGCGTCGCGGCCGGGTACTACGAGGCCCGGCTGGCGATGGGGCTGTCCTGGCACACCGGCGCCGACAGCGTGTGCGGGTACGACGACCTGCGGGTGTTCGCGGCGCTGAAGGAGGTGGCGGGCAGCGCGGAGGGACGGACGTTCGCGGCCGAGACGCTCGCGCCGCTGCGGCAGGCGGGCGGCGGCGACCTGGAGCCGATCGTGCTCGCCTACATCAAGGCCGCCGGGAACCTGAACGCCGCGGCCCGGTCCCTCAACCTGCACCGCAACACGATGCTGTACAAGCTCGACCGCGCGTCCCGCGCGCTGCGCATGGACATCCGCACCGCCGACGCGCAGTTCATGTTCTGGCTCGCGCACCACATCGAGACGCTCAGCTCGGTCACCCAGTCGCTCGCGGACGAGCTCGCCCCGCCCGCCCCGCGCCGCTGACCCGCCGCGCCCGCCGGGCGGCCGGGGGCCGTCAGCGGGCGGGCGGGCCCGGCGGCGGGGCCGGGTCGGGGCCCGCGAAAGAGGACAGCAGTCCCAGGGCGGCGACCGCCGCGCAGCCGGCGAACACGGCGCCGAACGAGGGGCCGCGGTCGAGCACGGCCGCGACCCAGGCGGCGCCCAGCGCGGAACCACCGAAGCGCACCAGGTTGAACAGCCCGAGACCGGCCCCGTACCGTCCGGCGCGGGAGCGGGTGGCGCCCGTGGCGGCCGGGGTCTGGACGAGCGCCACGCCCGCCCCGGTGAGCAGCAGCGCGGCCAGCAGCGGCGGCACCGCGTAGTACCGGTCGGTCAGCACGGCCGCCGCCAGCGCCTGCCCCGCGACCAGCAGCACCAGCCCGGCGCGCAGCACGGGACGGGCGCCGAGCCGTTCCATCGCGGCGCCGACCGGCGGGGCCAGCACCGCCATCGCGATCGGCAGGCAGAGCAGCAGCGCACCGGCGGTGAGGGTGCCCGCGCCGCGCTCGGTGGTGAGGTAGAGCGGGACGCCGAGCAGTGTCGCGCCCAGGCAGAACATCTGCGCCAGCACGGTCAGGCAGGACCGCAGGTAGCGGATCTCCAGCAGCAGCCGGGGCGGCAGGAACGCGTCCGCGCGCCCCCGCTCGGCGAGCAGGAACGCCCCGGCCGCCAGCAGCGCGGCGGGCGCGCCGAGCCAGACGGCCGGGGAGCCGAGCCCGAGCGGCGCGACCGCCGACGCGGCGCCGAGCGCCAGCCCGGCGGCGAGCGTGAGCAGCGCCGCCCCGCGCCACTCCAGCGGGACGGCGCGCGGCCGGTCGCACGGCACCAGCCGGACGGCCGCGACCGCGGCGGCGAGCCCGACCGGGACGATCGGCCAGAACACCGCGCGCCACCCGAGCCAGGTCGCCAGTCCCCCGCCGAGGGCGGGCCCGGCGGCCTGGCCGATCCCGTTCGTCGCCGCCCACAGCGCCAGCGCGCGGCCCCGCGCGGCGCCGTCGAACAGCGCCGAGATCAGCGCCATCACGGTCGGCAGCATGGCGGCGGTCGCGGCGCCCTGGACGGCCCGGACGGCGACGAGCGCGCCCAGTCCGGGCGCGAGCGCCGCGCCCGCCGAGGCCGTCCCGAGGACGGCCATCGCCGCGGCGAACACGCGGCGGTGCCCGTACCGGTCGCCGAGCCACCCGGAGATCGGCAGCAGCACCGCGAAGGTGACGGTGAACGCCACCACCAGCAGCGCGCCCGCCGACAGCGGGACGCCCAGATCGTCCAGGATCATGCTGAGCGGCACGTTCACGATCGTGTTGGCGAGCGTCCCGGTGAACGTGCCGAGCAGCAGCGGGACGAGCGGGAGGAGCGCGGCGAGCGCGCCCCGGCGGGACTCCGCCGCCCCGCCGACCGGTGGTTGGTCAGCCGACACCCTGGTGCCGCCGTCGCCGAGGGCCGGGAGGCCGGGCGCCGGGCGGGACCGCCACCAGGACCCGCCCGTCCTCCTCCTTCACCGGGTAGACCTGGACGGGTCTGGTCGCGGGCGGCGTGATCGGCTCGCCGTCGGCGTAGTCGAACACGCTGCCGTGGCACGAGCACAGCAGCCCGTCCTCGGTGACGCGGCCCGACGACAGCAGGCAGTCCAGGTGGGTGCAGTAGTTCGACATGGCGTGCACCACGCCCTCCGAGCGGGCGAGCGCGATCTCGACCTCGCCGGCCTCGCCGCCGTCCACGAAGAAGCGCCGGACCACTCCCTCGGGGACCTGCCCCGACCGCGCCACGTACCGGTATTCGACGTCCGTCATGCTCCGTGTCCCCTCAGCCCAGCAGTTCCGTCAGGTCGGCGTCCTCGTCGCGCAGGACGTCCGGGTCCGGGGCCGACCGGGCGGCGATCAGCTCGCGGGCGACCGCGATGTCGGCGCCGCGGTCCATCCCGAACGCCGCCCGCAGCACGCCCCCGGCGAGGTAGTACGCCACGAAGTCGAAGTCCTCGACGCGTCCGCGCAGCACCAGCCGGTCGGTCCCGGCCGGGTGCCCGGTGTACTGGAGGTTCCGGCCGAACTGGTCGGACCAGAACCAGGGGGACGCGGTGTGCGCGGCGGTCTTGCCGAGGATGTTCTTCGCGGCGACCATGCCCTGCGCGTTGGCGTTGTCGAAGTGCTCGGCGCGGATCCGGCGCCCGAACAGCGGGTGATGGAAGGTGGTCACGTCACCCGCGGCGTACACGCCGTCCTGCCCGGTGCGGCAGCGCTCGTCCACGACGATCCCGCCGTCGGCGGCGATCTCGACGCGCGATCCCGGGCCGGCGGCGGGCGCGGACGCGGGCACCATCCCGGCGCCGACCACGACGAGGTCGCCCTCGACGGTCGCGCCGCCGCTGGTGGTGACCAGCGCGGCCCCGGCGGTCTCCCGGTAGGACTCGACCTTCTCGCCGGTGCGCAGCTCGACGCCCGCGTCGCGCTGGAGGGCGGCGAGGGTGTCGCCCATCGGCTCGCCGAGCGCCCCGGCCAGCGGCTGCCCGGCCCGCTCGATCACGGTGACCTCGGCGCCGAGCCCGCGCGCGGTGGACGCGACCTCCGAGCCGACGAACCCGGCGCCGATCACGATGACGCGGGCGCCGGGGCGCAGGCCGGCGCGGAGCCGGTCGGCGTCGGCGAGGGTGCGCAGGTGGCGGACGCGCTCGCCCTCGACGCCGGGCAGCCGCCGCGGGCTCCCGCCGGTGGCGATCAGGACGGCGTCGGCCGTCTCGGTCCCGCCGCCCGCGTACTCGACGGCGCGGTCGGCGGCCCGGATCGCGGTGACCCGCGTGCCGGTGCGCAGGTCGACGGCGTTGGCGGCGCACCACTCGGGGGTCAGCAGGTACAGCTCGTCCCGCCCCTGGTCGCCCGCCAGGTGCTCCTTCGACAGCGGGGGCCGCTGGTAGGGGGCCTCGGACTCCTCCCCCACCAGCGTGACGCGGCCGTCGAAGCCGCGGCGGCGCAGCGTGCGGACGGCGACCGCGGCGGCCTGCCCGGCGCCCACGACGAGAACGGACCGGATCATGACGGTTCCTCCATGGCTGCGGCGCGGACGCGGGGGCGCGGGTCCACGTACACGACGCCGTCGTCGACGCGGACGGCGTAGGTCGGCTGGCACTCGGCGCGGTCGTCGATCTCCCCGGTGGCGGGGTCGATCTTCCACTGGTGCCCGGGGCAGATGACCCGCCCGTACAGCAGCGTGCCCCCGCTCAGCCGCCGCTGCTTGTGCACGCACACGTCGTCCAGCGCGTACACGGTGTCGCCGACCAGGAACAGCGCGATGTCCCGGTCGGCCACGGTGACCGCGAGCCGCTTGCGGCGGCGCACGGCGGCCAGCGGCGCGGCCTCCACCCAGTGGTCGGTCGTCATCCCTCTCCTCGGTGCTTCTCGGGCCGCGGGGCCGGGGCGGCAGGGACGGGACGGGTCGCCGTCCCGGCCCCGCCGCTCCGGCGGTGCGGGGCGCGTCGGGCAGGTCAGGCGACGGCGCCGACCAGGTCGGGCTTGACGTAGTGGTCGTAGAGGCCCTGGGTGTAGGAGAACCGCATCTCCGCTCCCCACCGGCACATCTGCAGGCAGCGCTGCTGCAGCTGCGGGGTGTCGGCGTGGTCCAGGACGATCTGGTAGCCGCGCTCGCCGTGCACGACGTCCGAGGTGATGTGCAAGTCGAAGAACTCGATCTCGTCCTCGGTGAACCCGTACACCTCGCGCAGCGGCACGATCTGCTTCTTGTAGATGCTCGGCACCTGCGACTCCAGCCCGACGACGAGCGCGGCCGTGGCGACCACGAAGTGCTCGCGCATCGCGATGGAGTAGCACCACGCCTGGAGCCCGCGGGTGACGGGGTTCATGTTGGACGGGTCCTCGACCCGCTCCTTCGTGGTGCCGCACGCCTCCGCGAACCGGATGAGCAGGTCGGTGTGCCGGATGTCGGCCAGCTCCTCCTCGTACATGTTCTGGAGGGTGAAGTCCTTGGCGCCGGTGAACTCGTCGGGGGTGTTGGCGTACACGTAGGCGAGGTAGTCGGCGAACGGCCCCACGTAGTGGTAGTGGTTCTCCGCCCAGCGGGCGAAGTGCTCGCGCTTCAGCTCACCCTCCGCCCACGCGCGGCTGAACGAGGCGTTCTTCGCCTCCCGCCCCTTGATGGCGTTTTCGAGTTCCTTCCGGAATTCGTCCTTGGACAGCAGTTCCGCCATTTTCGGACTCCTTTCTTTACTGGTGAGGCTAGGTATGCGCGGGTACGGTCGCCATGGCCGGAGCGCACACGGCGGCGCGGCGGCGGTGTGCATGGTGCACCAGGTCAGGGCGAGACATAGATGCTCTTCTCCTGCGTGTAGAAGAGCATCATCGACGGGCCCGCCTGCTCCTTGAACGTCTGCGTGCTCGATTCCTTGCGGCCGCCGAACGGCACCGTCATCGCCATTCCGGAGGTGGGCTGGTTGACCTTCACCAGGCCGGTGCGGGAACGCCGGGCAAACTCGAGAGCGCGGTCCAGGTCGCGGGTGACGATCCCGGCGGCGAGGCCGTAGTCGGTGGCGTCGGCGAGCGCGAGCGCCTCGTCCAGGCTGGCCGCCCGCTGGAACGCCAGCACCGGCCCGAAGATCTCCTCGCGGGCGATCCGCATGTCCGGCGTGACGCCGGTGAAGACGGCCGGGGCGACGAAGAACCCGGCCTCGTCGCCGGTCCGGGTGCCGCCGGTGACGAGCTTCGCGCCCTCGTCCTGCCCGATCCGCACGTACTCCAGCACCTTGGCGAGCTGGAAGTCGGCGGCGAGCGGGCCCATCGCGACGCCGTCGCGCAGCCCGTCGCCCACCGTCACCGCCTCGGCCAGCCCGACGACCCGTTCCAGCAGCGCGTCGTGCACGGCCTCGTGCGCGATGACGCGGCTGGTGCCGGTGCACGCCTGCCCGGCGAGCCCGTACGCGCCCTTGACGATGATCCGCGCGGCGCGGTCGAGGTCGGCGTCGTCCAGCACGATCACCGGGTTCTTGCCGCCCATCTCCAGCTGGCAGCGGCGGGACGGCCCGACGGCCGCGTGGATCGCGCGCCCGACGGCGGTCGAGCCGGTGAACGTCACCGCGTCCACGCGCGGGTCGGCGGCCAGCGCCGCCCCGGGAACGGCCCCGCCCTGGACGAGCGCGAGCGCGCCCGGCGGCAGCCCGCCCGCGAGCAGCGCCTCGACGAGCCGCTGCGCCAGCAGCGGGGTGACCGGGGACGGCTTGAACACCACCCCGTTCCCGGCCGCGAGCGCCGGGCCGAGCTTGCGGGACGGGATGTTCAGCGGGAAGTTCCACGGCGTGATCGCCCCCACGACCCCGACCGGCTCCGGCCGCGTGTAGACGAGGCCGCCGTCGTCCGCCGGGAAGCTCTGGCCGGTGATCCGCAGCGCCTCGCCCGCGTAGTAGCGCAGGTTCTGCGGGGTGCGGGAGGTCTCGATGGCCGCCTCCGCGCGCGTCTTGCCCTCCTCCCGGACCAGCTCGGCGGTCAGTTCGTCCGCGCGTTCGGCGAGCCGGTCCGCGGCTGCCTCCAGGACGGCGGCGCGGCGCTGCGGCGGGGTGTCCGCCCATTCGGCCGCGCCTTCGGCGACGGCCTCGATCGCGGCGGCCGTGTCGGCGGCCGACGAGTCCGGGAACGTTCCCACCAGGTCGTCCCGGTCGGCCGGGTTGCGGCGCTCGAAGGCGGCGCCGCCGGCGGCCGGGACCCACTCCCCGGCGATCAGGTTGAGCCCGGTGTGCGGTGGTCGCGTCATGCTCGGTGGTCCTCCAGTTCGGCGGGCGCGTGTTCGGCGGGCGGGTCGGGCACGGCGTCTCGGGCGGGCACGGCGGCGAGTGCGGTCAGTTCGACCTCGACGGGCGCGCCGCCGGGCAGGGCGCGGACGCCGACGGCGCTGCGCGCGGGCGGCGCCGCGTCCGGGGTCGCTGCGGCCAGGGCGGCGGAGGCGCCGTCGGCGACGGCCGACAGCTCGGTGACGCCGTCCGCGCAGGCCACGTACACGGTCATCCGCAGCCACGTCCGGACCGCCGTCGCGTCCCCCCGGCCGCCGAGCGCGGCGGCGACGGCGGCGACGGCGTTGCGGGCCGCGAGACCGGCCGCGTCCCGCGCGGCGGCGAGCCCGACGTCCGCGCCGACGAGCCCGGTCACGGTCAGGACACCGTCGCGGCGCGGCGTCATGCCCGCCGTGGCCACCAGCACGAGGCCGGGGACGTAGGGGGCGACGACGGCGGGCACGTAGTCGCCCTGGGGGCGCGGCGGGGCCGGGAGCCCGGCCGGGGATTCAGCGGACACCGAGCGCCACCCCGTCCTGCCGCGGGTCGGACGCTCCGGCGAGGACGCCCGTGTCGGCGTACACCGAGACGACCTGCGCGCCGCCGCCCGCCGCCCACGGCCCCTGCACCCGGACGTCGTGGCCCAGCTCGCGCAGCGCCTCCAGCCGGGCCGCGCCGAGCCGCGATTCGGCCCGCAGTTCCGGGGGCTGCCCGATGACGTCGGCGTCGCTGCCCGGATGGACGGTGAAGCGCGGCGCGGCCACCGCCGTCGCGGGATCGAGATCGTGGTCGAGCAGGTGCGAGATGAGCTGCGCGTTCCACTGGACCTGCCCGTCGCCGCCGGGCGTGTTGCCCACGTGCCGCAACCCGCCCCGGTCGTCGGTGACCAGCCACGCGTTGAGGGTGTGCAGCGGGCGGCGGCGCGGCCGCACCTCGTTGGGGTGCCCGTCGATCAGGTAGGCGCCGCGGCCGAGCCGGTTGTTGAGGACGATCCCGGTCCCGGGCACGGTCATCCGCGCGCCGAACGTGAACGCCAGCGAGTGGATCAGGCTCACCGCGGTGCCGTCGGCGTCCACCGCGACCATCGAGGTCGTGTCGCCGTCCACCGGGACGGGCGGCGCCGGGGCCGCCGGGACGTCACCGGCGTCGAGCCGGTCGCGCGCGGCGGCGAGCGCGTCCTCGGCGAGCAGCTCGCGCCAGCGGCCGTTGTCGGAGCCGCACCCGGCGAACCGGTCGGCGAAGGCCAGCCGGGCGGCGCCGGCGGCGCGGCCCACCGCCTCGGCCGACAACCACGGCAGCGCGGACAGCCGCCCGTCGTTCAGGCGCGCCTGCTGGAGCACCATCCAGCCGGGCGTGGGCGGCGGCGTCTGGTGCACGACCGCGCCCCCGTACCGGCAGGTCAGGGAGTCGCCGACGAGCGGCTCGGCGGTCGCCTCCCATTCCGCGCCGCTGAACGGGGCGCCGCCGTCCACCAGCGCCCGGACGGCGCGTTCCGCGAGGTCGCCGGTGTAGAAGGACGCGGGGTCGGCGGCGACGCGGCGGAGCGTGCGGGCGAGGTCGGGCTGCCGGAGCGGCGCGCCCACGCGCGGCGGCGCGCCGCCGGGCAGGAACACGTCCGCCGTTCCGGGGTCGCGGGCCAGCGCCGCGCGCCGCTCGAGGACGTCCGCGCGGGTCTTGTGCGTGCAGGGCAGGCCGCGCTCGGCGAGGTCGGCGGCGGGCGCCCAGAGCCGGGGCAGGTCCCGGGTCGCGGCGTCGGCGTGCAGGGCGGCGAGCGCCGCGACCGCGCCGGGCACCGCGACGGCGCGCGCCCCGTCCAGCGGGACGGCGGCCAGCCCGTGCTCGCGGTAGAAGCCGGGGTCGCCGCCGTCCGGGCCGAACCCGCTGCCGCCGAACGCGGTGACCGTCCCGTCCGGGCGGCGCAGCAGGACGAACGCGTCGCCGCCGAGCCCGCACTGGCCGGGCAGCGCGAGCCAGGACAGCGCGGCCATCGCCAGCGCCGCGTCGACGGCGTTGCCGCCCGCGTCGAGGACGTCCGCGCCCGCGCGGCTCACGGCCGGATGGTTCGAGGCGACCATCCCGCCGGCGGCGATCGTGGGCCCGCGCCCGGGGCATCCGAACTCGTCGGCCTGGGCGGCCGTCGTGGGGGGTGCTGCGCACATGGTTCCCATCGTGGGCACTGCGGCCGGTGCCGGGAATGGACCATCTGCCGAAGATCGGCGCCGTTCCTTGGGCAGGTCGCACAGCCGCACGCCCGAATCCGTTCGAATGGCGCCCGCCCTGCACGATGCACAATTCGATCGCGTCCGTGCTGTGCACCTTCCTCATTGTTCGAGGGCGGCGGATCGAGGACATTCTCTGGAACCGCTCCACCCTGGCCTACCCCCACCCCCCGGCCGACAAGGAGGTGGTGGCGTGCATCTAGGCGCCGCCCACTGGGTCTTCCTCACCGGGATCATCGTGATCATCGCCGTCATGATCGCCCGCAAGAACGTCGTGATCCCCGCGATCGCGGCCACGTTCTGCACCGCGCTCGCCTACGACGGCAGCCCCGTCCGCGCGCTGCAGTCGGTGTTCAACGCCAGCCTCACCGCGGCCACCGAACTGTTCAGCATCTTCCTCATCATCGCGCTGGTCACCGCGCTGCTGGGGGCGCTGCGCGCCCTCGGCGCGGACCGCCGGATGGTCGAACCGTTCCGGCACGTCATGCGGGGCGCGCATTCCGCGTTCTGGGTCATCGCCGGAACGACGTACGTGATCAGCCTGTTCTTCTGGCCCACCCCGGCGGTGCCGCTGATCGGCGCGATCCTGCTGCCCGCCGCGATCTCCGCCGGGCTGCGTCCGATCAGCGCCGCGCTCGCCATCGCGATCGCCGGGCAGGGCATGGCGCTCTCCAGCGACTACGTCATCCAGGTCGCGCCCGGCCTGTCCGCCAAGGCGGCGGGCGTCGACACCGGCGCGGTCGCCGACCGCGCCATGGTGCTGTCCCTGATCACCGGCGCGGTCGCCCTGGCCGTCGCCTACCTGATGTCGCGGCGGGAGATGCGCGCGCCCGACGTCCGGCACCTGGCCCGCTGGGAGGCGGGCGAGGAGGAGGAGCCCGCCGCGCGGCCCGCGCGGCCCGCGCGGCGCGGGCTGCTCGCCCGGCGCATCGCGACGGCCGCGGGTGCGGGCGGCGCGTCCGGCGGCGCGCCCCCGGCCGCCGTCCTCGAACGGGACGAACCGCGCCGGGACGCCATGACCGAGCGGGCCCTCGGCGACGGCGCGCCCGGCGGCCGCGACGGGCACGCGGGGCACGACGGGCACGCGGGGCGCTCGAAGGCGTTCGCGATGATCGTCCCGATCGCGCTCGCCGCGCTGCTCGGCTACATGATGCTGGGCAAGTTCACCGGCCTGGTGCCCGAGGTCGTCGGCGGGGACGCGGCGGCGCTGGTCGGCGGGACCGCGGTCGCGCTGCTGGTCGCCGCGGCGCTGTCCCGGGACGGCCTGGGCTGCCTGGAGTCCTGCGGCGAGCACATCGTGGACGGGCTGGTCTTCGCCGTGAAGGCGATGGGCGTCGTGATCCCCATCGCGGGCTTCTTCTTCCTCGGCAACGCCGACTTCGCGGGCCGCATCATGGCGCTGGACGAGGGCGCCACGGCGCCCGGCTTCCTGTTCGACCTGACCGCCCGGATCGAGGGCGCCGTCCCCGACAACGGCGTCATCGTCGGGCTGGCGCTGCTGCTCGTCGGGCTGATCAGCGGCCTGGACGGCTCCGGCTTCTCCGGGCTCCCGATGACCGGGTCGCTGGCCGGGTCGCTCGGCCCGGCGTCCGGCACCGACCCCGCCCTGCTGGCCGCGATCGGCCAGATGGGCTCGATCTGGGCGGGCGGCGGCGTGCTGATCGCCTGGTCCTCGCTGCTGGCCGTGGCCGGGTTCGCCCGCGTCCCCGTGCTGGAGCTCGTCCGCCGCGCGTTCCTGCCCGTCGTCGCCGGCCTCGTCGTCGCGACGCTGGCCGGAATCGCGATCTTCTGAGGAAGGCACCGAGAACCACGTGACCGAATCGCTCCAGTCCGTCCCGTCCCGCCCCGCCACCTCCGCTCCGGCGGCGGGCGGGGCGGGACCGTCCCCCGCCCGCCTCCGGGTCCGCGCCGTCCTGCTGGTCGCGCTGACGTTCGCCGCGGGAGCCGTCGACATCGTCGGCTTCCTCGGCCTGCACGAGGTCTTCACCGCGAACATGACCGGCAACATCGTCCTGTTCGGCATGGCCGCCGGGCAGGCGTCCCTCCCCGACCTCGCGAACTGCGGCGCGGCGACGCTCGCGTTCGCCGCCGGGCTGCTGCTGGGCTTCCGGACGGCCGGGCGCGGCGACCCCGCGCGGGTGTGGCCGCCCGGGGTGACCCGCGCGCTGGCCGCCGGGCTCCTCCTGCAGGCCGTGTTCCTCGCGGGGTGGGCGTACGCGGACGCCCGCCCGGAGGGCGCCGCGCTCCTCGCGCTCATCTCGGCGTCGTCGGCCGCGATGGGCGTGCAGACCGCCGCCGCCCGCACGCTGGCCGCCGACGGCATCACCACCACGTTCGTCACCGGCACGCTCACCTCGATGATGGGCGCGCTGGCGATCGGCTCGACCGGCGCCGCCGGGCTGCGCACCGCCGTGATCCTCGCGCTGGCCGCCGGGGCCGCCGCGGGCGGCGCGCTGATGGGTCCCGCGCCGGTCGCCGCCGCCGCGCTGGGCCCGGCGATCACCGTCGTGGTGCTCGGCGCGGGCCACCTGCTGTCCCGCGAGCCGGGCTGAGCGCGGCCGCCGTCAGGTACCGTCCCAGCGCGCGCGGGCCATGTCGACGCGACGTCCGTCCGGACGCAGCGGCGTGCCCTCCGCCCGCCAGTGCTCGTGCGCGCGCGCCTCGCCGGAACGCGGCGGGCTCCCGTCGGCGCGGATGACCCGCCACCACGGCACGCCGCCCCCGAACAGCGACATCACCCGGCCGACCTGCCGGGGCCCGCCGCGCCCGAGCAGTTCGGCGATGTCCCCGTAGGCCAGCACCTTGCCGGGCGGGATCCGCTCGACCGTCTCCAGGACGGCCTCGGAGTACTCGTCGGGTTCCATCACCCGATCGTCTCGCGCCCGCCGGGCCGCCACGGCTCCGGCGCGGGCCGGAGACCGGGAAGGCCCAGCGGCGGCGGCCCCCCGCCCGGCCCCGGACCGGGGACGGGCGGGCGCCCGCCGCGCGGGTGGCGGCGGGCGAACAGGGCCGAGATCCAGACCGCGGCGATCGTCCCGGCGAGCACGCCGCCCACGACCGTGACCAGCACGCCCGTGAACCAGGCCGGACGCTCGATGACCGGCACCGGCTCCGGCTCCGCCCCGCCGAACGCGTCCCCCGGCGGCTTGCCCGCGGTCGTCCTCGCCCGCTCCCGCACCAGCTCCGCCGCCGCCGACAGCGACCGCGCCGCGTGCACCACGCCGAACCCGAGCCGGGCGTCGTAGGTCCCCTCCGGCCCGTTCCGGGTGCCGTCGACGATCGCCTGCGCGACCAGCGCGGGCGACAGCTCCGGGTACTCCGCCTTGAGCAGCGCCGCGATGCCCGACACGATCGCGCTGGAGTCGCTGGTGCCGCTGCTCAGCACGTACCGTCCGCCCGGCAGCGCGACCGGCAGTTCCGCGCCGGGCGCCGCCACGAGCACCGAGTAGTTGCTGTTCGAGAACGGGGCGCGCCCGCCGCCGGGCCGCGACGCCGCGACCGCGATCACGCCCGGATACGACGCCGGGTACGAGTACGGCGCGAAGCCGTGGCGGTCCAGGGCGTCCGGGTCGTCCCCGTCGTTGCCGACCGCCGACACCACCACGATCCCCTTCGACATCGCGTAGGCGATCGCCTGGCGCTCCGCGGGGATCTGCCCCTTCTGGCCGAGCGAGAGGTTGATGACGTCCGCGCCGTGGTCGGCGGCGTAGCGGATGCCCTCCGCGACGGCGCGCTCCGCCTTCTTCTCGCGGCGGAACCGCGCGTACCCGGCGTCCTCCTCCTCGGCGATCGACCGGATCGACAGGATGCGCGCCCGCGGGGCGATCCCGATGATCCCGTCGCGCCCGCCGGGCCCGTGCCCGTGCCCCGCGATCAGGGACGCCATCGCGGTGCCGTGCAGCCGCTCCGGCTCCGTCCCCGCGTCGGTCTCCTCGATCAGGTTGGGCCCGACCGTCACCGACCCCCGCAGATCGGCATGGCCGGGGTCGACGCCCGAGTCGACGACGGCGACCGTCACGCCCTCGCCGCGCGTCAGCTTCCACGCCTCGTCCACACCGAGGTCGTCCAGGACCGGCTGCTGCCGATCGCGCACCTCGTCCGCGCGGGCCGTCCCGGGCGTCCACACCAGCGCGCACGCGGTCAGCACCGCCGCGCCCCGCAGCGCCGCCCGCCTCAGCATTGCCACTCGCGCCTGGAGCAGTCCGGCCGCGCCGGGGTCGACAGCGACTCCTCCAGCGCGGTCGCGAGCTGCGGCGCCAGGATGAACGGCTGCCCCGGCCGCTCCCGCTCGACGGCCGCCGCGGGACGCCCGTCGGTGTGCCCGGACGTCGTCAGCACCACGTACGGGCCGCCCCGGTCGCTCCCCCGGGACTGCCGGGCCGCGTCGGTGAACCGTCCCGACGCCGTCCCCGGGAACGCCGCCGCCTTCAGCGCGGGCTCCACCCCGCCGGACCCGTCCGGCCGCTTGTTCTTCGGCAGCTCCTCGTACGCCCGGTCCGCCCTGTGGGCGTCCGGGAAGACCACGACGCCGACCGTCGTCACGATCCCGTTCAGCGCGCCGACGTACGTCGCGCGCAGGATCGCCTTGCATCCGTGCCGCCGCAGCGTCCCCACCAGCGCGGCGTCCACGGCCTGCGCGCAGCCGGTGTCGGGCACGATGCCCGCCCGCGTCGCGTACTCGGCGTCGACGTTCTCGAAGACCCGGTACGGGATGCGGTCGGGGAAGACACGCTCCGCCGGCCACACCTCCCACCGCTGCGCGACCTCGGCCCGCGACGCGATCTCCAGCTCGGCGTCCGTCGGCTCGCGCGTGTAGCTCCGCCACACGCTGCCCAGCGCCAGCACGGACGCGGCCAGGTAGCAGCAGCCGACGACGATCGCGACGACCATCCACTGCCGCCCGCGCAGCCCGAGCACGGTGACGCGCGGAGGGGGTTCCGGGGGAGGGAACGGCGCAGGCGGTTGGGGGATGAACGCCACAAGAACCTAGATTAGCTGCGCTTCCGGCATTACGCCCCTCCCGTCGGGGTGAGGGTGGGGAATGCGGCCGCTCATGGCAAGGTTGACCCGAGTGGGGACGATGATGTCCCGCCCCCGGAACAGCCGAGCGTCAGCACAGGAGCACCCACCGTGTCGTTGCCACCTCTGGTCGAGCCCGCAGCGGAGCTCACCCGTGACGAGGTCAACCGCTACTCGCGGCACCTGATCATCCCCGATGTCGGAATGACCGGACAGAAGCGACTGAAGAACGCGAAGGTCCTGGTCGTGGGCGGCGGCGGCCTCGGCTCCCCCGCTCTGCTCTACCTCGCCGCCGCGGGAATCGGCACCCTCGGCGTCATCGACTTCGACGTCGTCGACGAGTCCAACCTCCAGCGGCAGATCATCCACCGGCAGTCGTCCATCGGCAAGCCGAAGGTCGAGTCCGCCGCCGACACCGTCCGTGACATCAACCCGCTGATCAACGTGGTGACGCACGACACCGCGCTCGACCGCGACAACGTCATGGAGATCTTCGCCCAGTACGACCTGATCGTCGACGGCACCGACAACTTCGCCACCCGCTACATGGTGAACGACGCGGCCGTCCTGCTCGGCAAGCCGTACGTGTGGGGCTCCATCTACCGCTTCGACGGCCAGGCGTCGGTCTTCTGGGCCGAGCACGGCCCGTGCTACCGCTGCCTCTACCCCGAGCCCCCGCCGCCCGGCATGGTCCCGTCGTGCGCCGAGGGCGGCGTACTCGGCGTCCTGTGCGCGTCCATCGGGTCGATCCAGGTCAACGAGGCCATCAAGCTCCTGGCCGGCATCGGCGAACCCATCGTCGGCCGGCTGATGATCTACGACGCCCTGGAGATGACGTACCGCTCGGTCAAGGTCCGCAAGGACCCCGAGTGCCCGCTCTGCGGCAAGAACCCGACGCAGACCGAACTCCTCGAGGACTACGACGCGTTCTGCGGCGCCGTCTCCGAGGAGGCCACCGAGGCCGTCAAGGACTCGACGATCTCCGTGCACGACCTCAAGGCCATGCAGGACCGCGAGGACGGCATCTTCCTCGTCGACGTCCGCGAGCCCAACGAGTACGAGATCGTCTCGATCCCGGGCGCGACCCTCATCCCGAAGGGCGACTTCCTCAACGGCTCGGCCCTCGAGAAGCTCCCGCAGGACAAGAAGATCGTGCTGCACTGCAAGTCGGGCGTCCGCTCCGCCGAGGCGCTCGCCGTGGTGAAGAACGCGGGCTTCGGCGACGCCGTCCACGTCGGCGGCGGCGTCGTGGCGTGGGTCAACCAGATCGACCCCAGCCTCCCGTCCTACTGACGCCCACGCCCCCGAAGGCCCCCGGAATCCGCCGATCCCGGGGGCCTTCGGCGTCCGGCCGCCGGGATCACCCCCAGACCAGCTCCGCACGCAGTCGCCGGGCGGCGCTCTCCGGGCTCAGCCACCGCCCGAACCCGCTGCCCCGCAGCGAGACAGTCGCCGCCGCCCCATCCGGCAGGGCGATCCCGTACGCGACGACCTCCCGCACCACCGCGTCCGCGTCGTCGAGGTCCTCCTGCACGAGAAGGAACAGCCGAGGAACGTCGCGTTCGTCCACCTCTAAGGCGTGGTAGACAGTCGGTAGTTCGGACTCGTGGATGTCATCCATAGGGTGCTCCTCTCCGAGCGACCGGGGTCGGGACGGCTCAGCCTCCAAGCAAGACCCGTCCCGACCTCATCCACCATTCTCTGTCACAATCTGTGACTCCTGCTCTACAGTGAGCATGCTCCCATCAAGTCCACGTCTCAACAAGTTGTTGGGCCGAATTCTTGTTAAGATCTTGCTCGGCTGGAAGGAGTCCAGATGGCTGTCACCCCTCAGCGAGCGACACTGCGTTCACAGTGGCTAGGACAGCAACTTCGCGAGTTGCGCGACGAACGAGGGCTGATGATCAAGGAGGTCGCCGAGTACCTACAGCGAGACCCCGGGACCGTAAGCCGGTTCGAAACGGGTTTCTATCCGATTCGGCGTCCAGACTTGATGGCACTACTGGATCTCTATGGCGTCTCCCAGCCGCGGCAACGTGATGCGTTGCTGGCACTCAGCCAAGATGTCTGGCAAAAGGGCTGGTGGGACGGCTACGCCACGGACGTAGTCGGGTCACTGGTCGACTACGCCTGGCTGGAGTCACGGGCCACGCACATCCGCTCGTTCGCCGCCATCGTCGTGCCCGGCCTGCTCCAAACGCCTGAGTACGCAAGTGCAGTGATCAAGACGAACGATGCCGACGCCACACCGGACCAGGTGGAGCGCTGGCACGAACTACGGATGAACCGGCAGCAAGTACTCGAAGATGAGAAGCCGACCATGTTGACAGCCGTCTTCGACGAGTCCGTCCTCCGGCGCCAGGTCGGCTCTTCGCAGATCATGTGCGGTCAACTCCGCCATCTTGAGCAGTGTGCGGGCAATCCAACCGTGAACATCCACATCCTTCCGCTCCGCGCAGGCACGCCGGCGGGCACCTACGGCAGCTTCGAGATTTTCGAGCTTCCGTCTCCGTTCCCGCAGGTCGCTTACAGCGAGACGATGGCGGGAGGCGTCTACGTAGAGTCGCCGGATAGCGATCGCTTCATCCGAACGTACGATGGACACATGAGCCGAGCTCTTGGGCAAGCAGAGTCCCTCGAACTCATCTCCAAGATCGCAGAGGAATGGCAGTGAACAAGCCAGAAGCCAGCCGGACTCTCTCTCCGCAGCAGCGCGCCGACGTCGCCTGGCACATCAGCACCTTCAGCCCCAATAACGGCGGCAACTGCGTCGAGGCCGGGCCGCTGGCCGACGGGACGGAGCGCGTCGCCGTCCGGCACAGCCACCATCCCGACGCCGAAGTCATCATCTACACCCGCGCCGAATGGGAAGCCTTCCTCGCCGGCGTCCGCAACAACGAATTCGACTTCTTCACCTGACCCCGAGGGGCACCAACGCGGATCCTGCGGGACGCAGATCCTCCGGGGGCGCAGACTTCGAGGGCGGCTTGGACGACCGCGGGAACCACGAGCGCCCAGTCCGAACTCGAGGAGGCGCCGAAGGACGCCATTCAGCAGCATGTTCGAAAGAACCCAAAGTTAGTCCAATCGTTCATGGCGAACGATTCCCAGCAGTTGATGATTACAGCGTCCATCGATGATCAATTCGACACCACCAAGCAGTCGCTCTATCTCAATTGCAACTTGTGACGCATACACAAATGCTGGAACGCTAATCACTTCAAGCTCTTCAAAGACGGAGATCAGCCCCCGCTCTTCACTGAACCACATGGAAACAAAGGAAGCTTCCAGCTCAAGCAGCGGCGCCGGCGGAACAAATTCATCGAGCGAGAGAGCTACGGAAGCTTCCAGGGTCCACTCATGAACCCACCATCGCCCCCTCCTTACCGGCCTTGGAAGGCCGGCATCACCCACGTGATCCGCCGAATATCCACTCATTTCAACCATCGTAGCAATATCTTATTCGCACGAACGACGCCGGGCGTCTACTTTCTCGACGAGTGGCCACCGGTTCAGCAACGTTACGCAGCTGCCCAGTCGTCCCCACAGCGTACTTCCTCACTTTCAACGCCTGGCACCCAACATTTCGCGATCCGTCCATGCCTACGATGGCCACATGACCTCGGCGCTCGGCCCGGCCGAGTCCACCGAGATGATTGCGGCGATTGCGGAGGACGAGCGTTGAGCACCACGGGACCACGCAAGCCCCTCAGCGAAGAGGAACGCGACCAAGTCGCGTGGCACATCAGCACCTACAGCCCGAACGGCGGCGGAAACTGCGTCGAGGCCGGGCCGCTGGCCGACGGGACGGAGCGTGTCGCCGTCCGGCATAGCCACCATCCCGACGCCGAAATCATCATCTACACCCGCGCCGAATGGGAAGCCTTCCTCGCCGGCGTCCGCAACAACGAATTCGACTTCTTCAGCTGAGGCCAGCGGGTGCTGTCGCGGGCACTCGTCTGCGAAACGGCCGGACCATCTGAGCGTCCTGCCCCAACCGGTGGAAGGCGACTCCGCCTGCCGGTAGGTCGGCGAACACCTCCTTGGGCTCCTTGGGCTCCTTGCTCGCTCTCCCTCCCCTGGCCCGTGTCGGTCACACGACTGGACAAACGCGTAACACGATGGTTACGTGTTCTCCGTGGATGTCTTCGATGCCGTCGCCGATCCGGTGCGCCGCCGTGTCGTCCTGCTGCTCGGGAACGGGCCGCTGACGGCCGGGGCGCTGGCCGCCGCGTTCCCGGACATCAGCCGTCCCGCCGTGAGCCGCCACCTGCGGGTGCTGCGCGAGGCCGGGCTGGTCACCGCCGAGCTGGTGGGACGGGAACGGCACTACAGCGTCGACCACGAGCCCCTGCGGGAGATCGACCGGTGGCTGGCCACCGTCCGGGGGCATGCGTGGGAGCAGCGGCTCGACGCGTTGGAGACCGAGGTCCACCGGGCGCGCCGCGAGCGGCGCGCGGTCGAGGAAGAGCCCACGGACAGGAGGGACACCGGATGACGCCCACCGGACGGCTGATCGCCACCGCGATCGGGACCGACCTGGAGATGACCCGCGAGTTCAAGGCGCCGATCGAGGACGTCTGGGCGAGCATCACCGAACCCGAGCGGACGGCCCGGTGGTTCGCGCACTGGAGCGGCGACGGCCGTCCGGGCGCGACCGTGCGGCTCACGCTCGTCCACGAGGAGGGGAGTCCCGAGAGCGATCTGACGATCCTCGCGTGCGAGCCGCCGCACCGGCTGGAGGTGGAGACCGTGGACGAGTACGGCCGCTGGCACCTGGAGGCGCGGCTGGCGGAGGCCGGCGGCGTGACGGCGCTGACGTTCCTGCACCACCTCGACCCCGAGACCGAGGTCGCGTCGACCGGGCCCGGCTGGGAGTACTACCTCGACCGGCTCGCCGCCTCGATCGGCGGCACGCCCGTCCCGGACTTCGACGACTACTACCCCGCCCAGCGGGCCTACTACGAGGGCCTCACCGCCGGCTGACGTCTCAGCGGCGGTCGAGCGCGAGGGAACCGGCGATCGCCAGCATCGTGGCACCCGTGGCGCGGTCGAACAGGCGGCGTGTGCGGGCGGTGACGTCGAACGCGGCCAGGCGTCCGCCGACCCCGGCGTACACGAGGGCGGCGCCGGACTCCACGACGAGGTAGGCGAGCCCGAGGGCGAGCAGCTGCGCCGGGACGGAGCCGGCGGACCGGTCGGCGAACTGCGGGAGGAACGCCCCGAAGAGCAGCAGGGCCTTCGGGTTCGTCAGCGCGACGCCGAACTCCTGGCGGGTGAGCTCCCGACGCGTCCGCCGCACGCTCGCCGTGGCGCCGTCGGGCTGCTCGGCGGCGGGCGTCCGGCTCCGGTACAGCATGCGTCCGCCCAGGTAGAGGAGGTAGGCGACGCCGCACCACTTGACGACCGCGAACACCGGCTCGGACGCCAGCAGGATCGCGCCGAGGCCCGCGACGGTCGCCAGGATCAGAACGAGGAACGCCGACAACCTGCCCGCGAGCGCGACGAGGGCGTCCGCCGTGCCCTGCTGCAGCGCGTTGCGGAGGGCGAGCAACTGGTTGGCGCCCGGAGTGAGCGCGACGAGAACGGACGCCACGAGGAACGCCTGCCAGTGCGCGTCGAACATGCCCTGCCCTTCGGTGTCCGCGTCCTTCGGCCGGTCGTGCATGCCGCACGATACGGAATCCGTCCGGGCGGACGGCGGTCGGCTCCCGGTGGCCGAACCGGGTCAGCCCGTGTTGACGGCGGCGCAGACGCCGCCGTCCACCAGGACGTCCGTCCCGGTGACGAACGCGGCGTCGTCGGAGACCAGGAAGGCGACGACGGCGGCGACGTCCTCGGGACGGCCTCGGCGGGCGAGCGGGGTGCGTTCCACGAGCGCGGCCATGCTCGGGTGGTGCTCGGCCTCCTGGCGGCCCTGCGGGGTGTCGATGATCCCGGGCGAGACCGAGCAGACGCGGGCGCCGAGCGGGCCGAGGCGCGTCGCCTCCCGGCGGACGAACCGCTGGACGCCGTGCTTCGCCCACGCGTAGGCGGCGCCGGGGTCCTCCACGGCCGGGCCGAGGGCCTCGCGCACCCGGTCGAGGAAGCGTTCGTCGAGGGGCTCGTCGAGGACTTCCGCGACGGCCGGATCCGGGTCGACGCGCGCGAGCACCGGCGCCATCGACGCGAAGCACACCATGGCCGTCCCGGTGGTGGCGAGCGGGCGCAGGGTCTCGGCAAGCATCGCGGTCGCGACGAGGTCGACGGCGAAGATGCGCCGCCAGTCGGCCATCGTGGGCGAGATCCCGGCCGCGTGGACGACGGCGCGCAGCGTCCCGGCGCGCGCGGTGCGCTCGGCGAGCCGGGCGAGGCCGCCGGGGTCGGTGACGTCGAGGACGAACGGTTCGGCGCCGGCGTCCGCGAGTTCGGCGGCGGCCTCGGCGGCCGACACCTCGTCCCGGTCGACGAGCAGCAGCGTGTCGACGCGTCCGGCGATCCGCCGCGCGCAGGCGAGGCCCATGCCGCGCCCGGCTCCCGTCACGATTCCCACGGTGGTCACAGGGACTCCCCCCAGCAGCTTTCCAGTCCGGGTTGCGACGCCCGGCTCACGAGTTCGACGAGCAGCCCCGCCGGGCTCCGGCAGAAGGCGAACGACGGGACGCCGTCCGGGCCGACGCGCTCGGCCTCGAGCACGTACCCGTGGGATTCGAGTTCGGCGCGGTCGGCGGCGACGTCGTCGGACCAGTAGCCGACGTGGTGGACGCCGGAGGCCGCCGGTTCCCAGAGCGTCCCCGGGACCCGCCCGACGATCTCCATCCGGGGCGTCGTCGTCGAGTACACGCAGCGGAGGTTCAGGACGGTCTCGCCGGACGACGTCCGGACGGGGGTGGGACCGCCGAGTTCGGCGGTCCAGCGGTGGCCGAGCACGGCGTACTCCGCCAGGGCCGCCTCGACGTCGTCCACGACCACGCCCACGTGGAACTGGTCCTCGGCCTTCACGCGCGCTCTCCCATGACCGGCACGGCACCCTCCAGCAGAATCCCATTCTTACTTTCGAGAGAGATATTCTCAATATTGCGGCGCGACCGCAATGGGGTAGTGCCGAGGTTCAGCGGGCTCGCGCCGCCAGGGCCACGCCGAGCGCGGCGGCGGCCAGGGCGGCGGCGAGGAACATCAGCGGCCCGGTCCCGGCACCGTCCGTCACCACGCCGCCCGTGAAGGCGCCGAGGGCGATGCTGCCGTTGAAGACCCCGACGAACAGGGCGGTGACGCGCTCGGCGTCGTCCGGCGCGGCCTTGAGCAGCCACGTCTGCACGCCGACCGACACGCCGCCGTAGGCGAGCCCCCACCCCACCAGCAGGACGGCGGCGCCCGCGTGCGTCGTGCCGAGGAGGGGCACGAGGGCGACGGTCCCGGCCAGCCCGGCGGCAAGAACGGCGAGGGTCGCGCGCGGAGCGTGCGGGGCGCGCAGGCCCGCGGCGAAGTTGCCCGCGACGCCCGCGACCCCGTACAGGAGCAGCAGGGTTCCGACGGCGCCGGCGCCGAGCCCCGCGGTGTCCTCCAGGACCGGACGGACGAACGTGTACGCGGCGAAGTGCCCGGTGACCAGCAGGATCGTGACCGCGAGCCCGGTCGCGACCGCCGGGCGCCCGAGGACGCCGCGCGAGGTGCGGGCACCGGGCGCGGGTTCGGCGGGCAGCCGGGGCAGCAGCACGGCCATCGCCAGCGCGACGGCCGCGGCGAGGACCGCGACGACGGCGAAGGACGCGCGCCAGCCCGCGAGCGCCTGGACGAACGCGCCCATCGGCACCCCGAGGACGGACGCCGCCGCGACCCCGCTGAAGATCCACGAGGTCGCGCCGCCCACCGCGGCCGGCGGGACGAGCCGGGGCGCGAGGCCCGCGGCGAGCGCCCACACGCCGCCCATCCCGAGCCCGACCAGGACGCGGGCCGCGAGCAGGACGGGGAAGTTCGGCGCACGGGCGGCGAGGAGGTTCGCCGCCGCCAGCAGCAGCATGAGGACGATCAGGACGGTGCGGCGGTCGAACCGCCCGGCGGCGCGCGGGACGAACGGGGCGGACGCGGCGGCGACGAGGCCGGTGACGGTCAGCGTCCACCCGGCCGTGCCCGCGCCGACGTTCAGGGACGCGCCGATCGGCGTGAGCAGGCCGACGGGCATCATCTCGGCGGTGACGACGGTGAACGTACCGGCCGCGACGGTGAGCACGGACGCGCGTCCTCCGGCGCGCACGTCCGTCACATCGGATTTTTCGGAAACTTCGCGCATGTCGTCCATCCCACGGTCCGCGGGGGCGCCGAACAACGCCGGATCCCTCATACTTCGATGAGCGAGGCTCATCGACGCAGGCGGGAGGCGGTGCCGTGGCCGGGCTGGAGATCCGGGAGCTGGAGTGCTTCCTCGTCCTCGCCGAGGAGCTGCACTTCGGGCGGACGGGCGAGCGGCTGCACGTGTCGCAGAGCCGTGTCAGCCAGCTGCTGCGGGCGCTGGAGGCGCGGATCGGGGCGCGGCTGGTGGAGCGGACGAGCCGCCGGGTCCGGCTGACGGAGTTCGGCGCGGAGTTCGCCGCGTCGCTGCGGCCCGCCTACGGCACCCTCGCCGCGACGGTCGAGGAGGCTCGGGCGACCGCGCGCGGGCGCACCCGCGTCGGTTTCCAGGGTGCGGTGTACGAGCAGGTCACGCGGGCCATCGCGGCGCTGCGCCGGGACCGTCCGGAACACCGTGTGGACATCGCCGAGATCCCGCTCGGCGACCCGTTCGGCGCGCTGCGGCGCGGCGAGGTGGACGCGGCGGTGGTGCTGCTGCCCGTGGCCGAGCCCGATCTGACGACGGGCGCGGTGTTCTCGCGGCGGCCGATGACGCTCGCGCTGCCCGCCGGGCATCCGTTCGCGCGCCGCGACCGCCTCCGGGCCGAGGATCTCGCCCGCACCGCGCTCATCCCCGTCGAGGGCCCCGCGCCCGGCTACTGGCACCGCTTCCACTGCCCGGCGGCGACGCCGGACGGGCGCCCGATCCCGCACGAGGACGGCGTCCGCACCCTCCAGGAGGGGCTGACGCTGGTCGGCGCCGGGCGCGGCGCGATGCTGCTGTGCGACGCGACGGCGCACCACAACCGGCGCGGCGACGTCGCGTTCGTCCCGGTGTCGGGGCTGCCGGCGTCGGCGCTCGGGCTGGTGTGGGCCGGCACCGGGACGGCCGCGCTGCGTGCGCTCGCCGCCGCGGTTCAGGAGCCGGGCGGCGGCGCGTAGGTCAGGTCGAGGATCTCGGCGAGGTCGGCGAGCATCTGCTCGAACATGGGCTCGGGGTCGGTCAGGGCGAACTCGAGGTGGCCGAAGATCTCCAGGCTGACGCCGCCCTGCAGGCGGATCCAGCACTTGAGGAACACCAGGACGACGCCCAGCGGGAGCGCGAGGCCGCGCTCGTCGCGGTAGCGGACGAGCTGGACGCGCAGGTCGGCGGGGATGTCCTCGTCCGCCGGGATGGGGAACGGCTTCTTCTTCCACATCTCCAGGAACAGGGACATGAACGTCCAGCCGAACTGGCGGGCGCACTCCTGGGCGAAGTCCGTCTCGCCCTGGTGGTCCGTGCCCCGGACGGGGACGCCGAACAGCAGCGCGTACTCGCGCGGGTGGGCGAGCGCCCAGCGGCGGAACTGCCGCGCGACCTCCAGGATCTTCGCGCTCATGTCGTCGGGCGGGACGGCCTTCGCGGCGGCCATCAGCTCGGCGGTGAGCTCGGTGAAGATCTCCCCGATGAGGTGGCGCAGCAGCTCGCCGTGGCTGCCGAAGTAGCGGTACAGGGCGGGCGCGGTCATGCCCATCTCGCGGGCGATGGCGCGGAGCGTCACCGCGTCCGGACCCTGCTCGATGAGGATGCGGCGCGCGGTCTCGGAGATCTCCCGGACCGTCGCCGCCCGCAACCGGTCTCGCCGTGTCGCCACTGTCCTGCCTCCCTCTCCGTTCAGCCGGCCGTCCCCGGTCGTTCCCGCATGATCCCGCAATTACACCGTTGACGACAGTGAACGGGTTATGCAAAGTTAACAGTGTTCGCGGTTAACAGCATTCACTCTCGTGACCGAGTGTAGTGGGGGTAAACGATGTTCGACAGGTGGGGGCGCTGGGTGCACCGGCGCAGCCGGTGGGTACTCGCCGTGGCGGGCGCCGCGCTGGTGTTCGCGGGCGTGTGGGGAACCGGAGTGTTCGGTGCCCTGTCGTCGTCCGGCGGCTTCGACACGCCGGGCAGCGAGAGCGACCGGGCCGCGGCGATCGCCGAACGCGACCTCGGTCGGGACGCGGCCGACGTCGTCGTCCTGTACCGGGGTGACACGACGGTCGACGACCCGGCGTACCGGACGGCCGTCGAGGCGGCCCTCGCGGACCTGCCGGCCGGCGAGGTCGCCTCGGTCGCCACGTACTGGACGACGGGCGCGCCGCAGTTCGTCGGCGAGGACCGCACCGCCACCTACGCCGTGCTGCGGCTGGCCGGGGCGGACGACGCGGAGCGCGAGGAGAGCTACGCGGCGATCGAGGAGCGGCTCGCGGACGTCGGCGGCGGGCTGACCGCGCAGGTCGGCGGGGCCGTCGCGACGAACGTCGCGATCAACGACCGGGTGTCGGAGGACATCGCGCGCGCCGAGATGATGGCGCTGCCGGTGCTGCTCGTGCTGCTCGTGCTGATCTTCGGGGGGCTGGTCGCGGCGAGCCTGCCGCTGCTGGTCGGGGGCCTGGCGATCCTCGGCTCGTTCACCGCGCTGCACGTCCTGACGCACTTCACCGACGTGTCCATCTTCGCGGTGAACATCACGACGTTCCTCGGGCTCGGCCTCGCCATCGACTACGGGCTGTTCATGGTGAGCCGGTACCGCGAGGAGATCGCCCGCAGGGACCGCGCGGACGCCCTCGCCGCCACCATGGCCACGGCCGGACGGACGGTCGCGGTGTCCGGCGTCACGGTCGCGGTGTCGCTGTCCGGGCTGATGCTGTTCGACCAGAACTTCCTGCGGTCGATGGGCTACGGCGGCATCGCCACCGTGTTCGTCTGCATGGTCGGCGCGCTGACCGTGCTGCCCGCGCTGCTGGCCGTCCTCGGCCCGCGCGTGAACGCCCTGTCGTTCCGCCGCCGCAAGGACGGCGCGAGCCGCGGCGAGAGCCGGTGGGGACGGCTCGCGCACAGCGTCATGCGCCGCCCGGTGATCTACGCCGTCGCCACCGTCGCGCTGCTCCTCGCGCTCGGCGCGCCGTTCCTGCGCATCAACTGGGGCGGGGTGGACGCGACGGTCCTGCCGGCGGACGCGCAGGCCCGCGCCGTCGCCGAGTCCCTCGAGAGCGACTTCCCGCGGAACGCGACGAGCCCCATCGAGGCCGTCGTGACCGGGACGTCCGACCGGGCCGCGATCCAGGCGTACGGGGACCGCCTGGGCGCGCTCGACGGCGTCACCGGCGCCGCCGTGACCGGCGCGGACGGCAGCACGACCCGCATCGCCCTCACCTACACCGCCGACCCGAACTCGGACGCGGCGCGCGGCCTGGTCGAGCGCGTCCGGGACGTCCCTCCGCCGCCCGGCGCGGACGCGCACGTCGGCGGCGCGACCGCGACCGTCGTCGACCAGCTCGCGAGCCTCGGCGCGACGCTGCCGTGGGTCGGCCTGCTCGTCGGCGCGGCGACCTTCGCGCTGCTGTTCCTGGCGTTCGGGTCGGTCGTGCTGCCGCTGAAGGCGATCGTGATGAACATGCTGTCGCTCGCGGCCACCTTCGGCGTCGTCGTGCTGATCTTCCAGGACGGCAACCTGTCCGGCCCGCTGGACTTCACCGCGACCGGCGCGATCGCCCCCGCGATGCCGATCCTGATGCTGGCGATGCTGTTCGGCGTCTCGATGGACTACGAGGTGTTCCTGCTGTCGCGCGTCCGCGAGCAGTACGACCTCACGGGGTCGAACACGGCGGCCGTCGCGACCGGCGTGCAGCGGACGGGCTCGATCATCACCAGCGCTGCGCTGCTGTTCATCGTGGTCATCGGCGCGTTCGCGACGTCCGGGATCACGTTCATCAAGATGACGGGCGTCGGCATGGTCGTCGCGATCCTCGTGGACGCCACGATCGTGCGGGCCCTCCTCGTCCCGGCCACGATGCGGCTGCTCGGCCGCGCGAACTGGTGGGCTCCCGGCCCGCTCGCCCGGCTCTACGGCCGGTACGGGATCAAGGAGGGGGACGGGCCGCCCGCCGAGCCCCGGGTCGCGCCCCCGGTGCCGGTCCGCTGACCGTCCGGACACCGCAAACGCACCGCCAAGTGAGCGAAAGCGCTTGTGCTCGCCCATGGGCGGGGGAGACTGAACGTCATTCGCCCGGCCGCCCGCGCGTGACGCGCGCCGCGACGGAGACGGCCCGGCGTGCTTCTCTCACCGCTCATGGGACGTTCCCTTGGAGGCATCACCATGCCCGTGCAGGCGATCACCGAGGCCGAAGAAGCCCTCGGCCACCTGGAGCACCTGACCGACGTGCTGCGCTCGCGCGGCTGGACGGTCGAGGTGTCGGCGCACGCGGACCGTTGGCCCACCGCGCTGGTCGCCAACCCCGACATGCCCGCGATGAACGAGTCGGTCATCGCCGTCCAGGAGGGCCCCGACCGCGCCTGGTCGTACCACTACGGCTGGGGCGAGCGGATCGCGCCCTGCACGGACGCGCCGGCCGCCGCGGCCGCGCTCGTCCGGGTCCTGGCCGTCAAGCGCGACGGCTAACGGCGGGCCGAGCCGGGGCGTCGCCGGGCCGTCCGGCGGGCGGCGCACCGCCGGGTGGGCGTCTCTTGACCAGGTCAGGGCATGTGAGTCGTGCATCGTTCACTCTCCGTGAGGATGATCGTGAGGCACCGGTCATCGCGGACCGGGACCCAACGGAGAGGAACTCCCATGCGACTGCCCGCCCGGGCCGCCGTCACGCTGGCCGCGGCCGGCGCCGTCCTGCTGCCGCTCGCCTCGCCCGCCATGGCCTGCCCCGAAGACGACCACGGGGGCAAGGGCCACCACGGCGGCGGCCACGGCAAGGGGCACGACGGCAAGAGCGACCACGGCGACAAGGGCGGCCACCACGTCCGCAAGCACGTCGTGGGCGGCCCGACCTACGTGTACGACCCGTACTTCAAGAAGGTCGACACGAAGGTCGTCACCGAGCTCGACAAGCGCGGCACGTCCGTCCGGATCGCGGTGGCCGGCATCCCGCGCAAGTACTGGGGCAAGACGATGGGCACGCACGTCCACGAGAAGAAGTGCGGCTGGAAGCCCGCCTCGGCCGGCCCCCACTACCAGAACCCGCACGCCAAGAAGGGCACCCCGCTCCGCAAGAAGGAGATCTGGCTCGACTTCAAGGTCGAGAAGGGCGGCAAGGGGTACGGGAAGGCCTGGGTGCCCTGGCGCGTCGACAAGAAGGACGCCCGGTCGGTCATCATCCATCAGCACCGCACCGACCCGAAGACCGGTGACGCCGGCAAGCGCCTCATCTGCACGGACGCGGTGTTCTTCTAACCGCGACGAGCGAGCGTGCCCGTCGCCGCGACCCGGCGGCGGGCACCGCCCGCGGCCACCGCCCGCGGGCACCCGGCGCGTCAGGCCGACTTGCGGCCGCGGCCCTTGGCGGGCGCCTTCTTCTCCGTCTCCTTCTTCGCACCCCCGGACGGCGCCTTCTTGCGCGCGGGAGCCTTCCGCTCCCCCGCCTTTCCGGCCCCGGCTTTCTCCCCGCCCCGGCTCTTCTTCGCGGCCTCGACGCTGGCGCGCAGCGCGCTCAGCAGGTCGGCGGCGGGCTCCTCCTCGGCCTCCTCGGCGGGCCGCGCCACCTCGCGGCCCTCGACCTTCGCGTCGATGACGGCCTGCAGCGCCTCCCGGTAGGCGTCGGTGTACTCCGACGGGTCGAACTCGCCCTCCATCGACTCGATCAGCGACGTCGCCATCGACAGCTCCTGCTTGCGGACCTCGATGTCCTCCTCCAGGAACGGGAACTCGGGAGCGCGGACCTCGTCCGGCCACAGCATCGTCTCCAGGACGAACACGCCGCCGCGCACCCGCAGCGTCGCCAGCGACTCCCGCTGCCGCAGCGCGATCTTCACGATCGCGACCTGCCCCGAGCTCTCCAACGCCTCCCGCAGCAGCACGTACGGCTTGGCGCCCTGCGCGTCCGGCTCCAGGTAGTACGACTTCGCGAAGTAGATCGGGTCGACCTCCTCGCGCTCGACGAACTGGAGGACGTCGATGCGGCGGCTCGACGACAGCGGCAGGTCGGCGAAGTCCTCGTCGGTGAGGATCACCATCTCGCCGCCGGGCAGCTCGTAGCCTTTCGCGATGTCGGCGTAGGACACCTCCTCGCCGTCGACGGTGCAGACCCGCTTGTACTTGATGCGGCCGCCGTCCTCGCGGTGCACCTGGTGGAAGCTGACGTCCCTCTGCTCGGTCGCCGAATAGACCTTCACGGGTATCGTCACCAGCCCGAACGAGATCGAGCCCTTCCAGATACTGCGCATGCCGCACCCCTACCCAGCGAAAACGCCGCGTAGCGTCCCCCGAGAACGCATTTGCGACACAACGCGCTCTTGATCCTTTTCCTTTGCGCGGGCTCCGGGTAAGACGCGGATATGACCATGCCTTGGCCCGTCGAGCCCATGACGGCCGCCACCGGGGAGCTCCCCGGCGACGGCGCGCGCTGGGGCCTGGAACTCAAGTGGGACGGCGTCCGCGCCGTCGCGCAGGTGTCGGCCGACGGCCTGCGCGCCATCGGGCGCCGCGGCGGCGACGTCGCGTCCCGCTACCCCGAACTGTCCGCCCTGCTGGACCTGCTGCCCGGGCACGACGCCGTCCTCGACGGCGAGGTCGTCGCGTTCGAGCAGGGCAGGCCGAGTTTCGAGCGGCTGCAGCGGCGCATGCACGTCGCGGACCCCGACCCGCGGCTCGTCCGGAACGTCCCGGTCCGGTATGTGGTGTTCGACCTGCTCTACCTGGACGGGTACGTCCTGTTCGACACTCCGTACTCCGACCGGCGCGCGCTCCTCGCGGGACTCGACCTCGCCGAGAGCGGGCCCGTCGAGGTGCCCCCGTACCTGGACGGCGGCGACGCCGAGCAGGTCGCGGAGCTGCTCGCCTTCACCCGCGAGCAGCACCTGGAGGGATTGCTCGCCAAGAGGCTCGACTCCCCCTACCGTCCGGGCCGCCGGGTCGACTTCTGGCGGAAGGTCAAGAACTTCCTCACCCGCGAAGTGATCGTGTGCGGCTGGAAGCCCGGCAAGGGGCGCCGCGAAGGCGGGGTGGGGTCGCTGCTCCTGGGCGAGTACGACGGCAAGGGCAGGCTCGGGTTCGTCGGCCATGTCGGCACCGGCTTCTCCGACCGGTTCCTGGACGAGCTGTACGAGATGCTCTGGCCGCTGCGGCGTCCGACGAGCCCCTACGACGACCCCGTCCCCCGCGAGTTCGCCCGCGACGCGCAATGGGTTGAGCCGAGTCTCGTCGGGGAGGTCGCCTACGGCGCCCGCACCCGGGACGGACGCCTGCGGTTCCCGTCCTGGAGGGGCCTGCGCGACGACAAGGACCCCCTGGAGGTCACGAGTGAGCAGTAGGCGGGTGGAGGTCGACGGAAGGACGCTCAGCCTGTCCAACCTGGACAAGAACCTTTACCCCGACTTCACCAAGGGCGAGGTCATCGACTACTACGCGCGCGTCGCACCGGTCATGCTGCCGCACCTGAAGGACCGTCCCGCGACCCGCATCCGCTGGCCCGACGGCGTGGACGGCGGCAAGTTCTTCGAGAAGAACGCGCCGTCCCACACGCCCGACTGGGTGCGGACGGCGACCGTCCCGTCCCCCGGCAGCACCATGGGACGCGACACGGTCGACTACGTCGTCGTCGACGACCTGCCCACGCTCGTCTGGTGCGCGAACCTCGCCGCCCTCGAACTGCACATCCCGCAGTGGAAGGTCGGGCCGCGAGGCAAAGTGCACTCCCCCGACCTCCTGGTCTTCGACCTCGACCCAGGGGCGCCCGCCACCGTCGTCGAAGCCTGCAAGGTCGCCGCCATGCTCCGTGACGTCCTCGCAGAAGACGGGCTGGAGTCCTACCCCAAGACCAGCGGCAAGAAGGGCCTGCACCTCTACGTCCCGATCAAGAAGCCCTCGCAGGCCGAACGGACGTCCGAGTACGCCAAGGCCGCCGCGCAGAGGCTCGCCGAGGAGCACCGCGACCTCGTCGTCGCGAAGATGGAGAAGCGCCTGCGCAAGGGCAAGGTGTTCGTCGACTGGAGCCAGAACAACCCCGCCAAGACGACCGTCGCGCCCTACTCCCTCCGAGCCGCGAGCGGCCCGACCGTCTCCACCCCCCTCACCTGGGACGAGCTGGACGCCTGCAAGGACGCCGCCGACCTCGTCTTCACCCCCGGCGAGGCGCTCGCCCGCATCGACGAGCGCGGCGACCTGCTCGAGCCCCTCCTCGCCGAGGACCGTCCCCCGCTCCCCTGAATCGAATGCCGTATGTGTTCGAATCGGCACGCTCCGACACCCCCGTCCGCCACTATGAGGTGGGGGACATCGCATGGGGGGAAGGACCGGGGAGTTGAACCACCACTACGACGCCGTCGTGCTCGGCGGGGGAACCGCGGGCGAACGCATCGCCGCCGGGCTCGCCCGCGCCGGGCGGGACGTCGCGCTCATCGAGGACCGCCTGGTCGGCGGGCTGTCGCCGTACTTCGCGTGCGTCCCGTCCAAGTCGCTGCTGCTCTCCGCGCGGCGCGGGGAACCGTGGGAACTCGCCGTTGCCCGCCGCGACGGGCTGACCGGCGGCCGCACCGACGACCGCGCCGCCGCCCGGATGGCCGAGGCCGGCGTCACGATCCTGCGCGGCCGCGGCCGGATCAGCGGTCCCGGCCGCGTCGAGGTCGACGGCACCGAGCACGGCTACGGCGAGCTGGTCCTCAGCACCGGGAGCGAACCCGTGATCCCGCCCGTGGACGGCCTCGCCGACGTCCCGCTGTGGACGAGCGACGACGCGCTGACCGTCCCCGACCTGCCCCGCCGCCTCGCCGTCCTCGGCGGCGGCCCGGTCGGCTGCGAACTCGCGCAGGTGTACGCCTCCTTCGGCTCGCACGTCGCCGTCGTCGAGGCGTCCGGGCGACTGCTCACCACCGAGGCGCCGTTCGCGGGCGACGTCCTCGCCGACGCGCTGCGCCGGACGGGCGTCGACCTGCGGCTCGGCGCGGACGTCGCGCAGGTCGAACGCAAGGAGTCGGGCCTGCGCCTCTGGCTGTCGGACGGCGGCACCCTCGACGCCGACCGGATCCTCGTCGCCGCGGGCCGCCGCCCCCGCACCGCCGGGCTGGGCCTGGAGACCCTCGGCGTCACCGTCTCCCCCGGCCAGGGCGTCCCCGTGGACGAGACGTGCCGGGTGCTGGGCGCCGAGGGGGGTGTGTGGGCCGCCGGGGACGTCACCGGCATCGCCCGCACGACCCACGCCGCCCGCTACCAGGCGGACGTCGTCCTCACCAACGTTCTCGAGGGCCGCCGCGAGGCCGATTACCGGGCCGTCCCCCGCGTCGTCTACACCACGCCCACGGTGTACGCGGTGGGGATCACGCCGGGACAGGCCGCCGAACTCGGCATAGACCTGGACATCGCCGGGTACGACCTCGCCGCGACGGCCCGGGCGGCGGTCGAGGCCGACGACCGGGGCCGGGTGGAGCTGTACGCCGACCGCTCGCGCGGCCTGCTGATCGGCGCCGCCGCGGCCGGACTGCACGCCGAGGAGTGGATGAGCGAGATCGCGCTGGCCATTCGCGCCGAGACGCCGCTGAGCCTGCTCGCCGACGTCGTGCACGCGTTCCCGACGTACGGCGAGTCCCTCGAGGCGCCCCTCCGCGAACTGGCCGGACGTCTCGGCACACCAGAGGAGGAAGCGGGATGAGCGAGACCGACGACCTGGCGCAGCGGGTCCCCGACGACGCCCCCGAGGCCGACGCCGCCGAGCAGCGCGCCGGCCTCGACGAGTACGCCGACCGCCCCGAGAGCGCCCCGCGCGTCTCGATGGACGCGGACGAGGCCGACACCGCCGAACAGAGCCGCGAGGTCCCCTTCGACGAGGACGACTACCGTTGACCCGCCCCGGCCGACCGGAAGGGCTCCCGCGGGCCGAAACGGAAATACACTGACCTGCAAGGAACGACGTCGGCTTTGTTAGTGACCCACGAGGTTACCGGCGCGTAGGATGATGGGATTGTCTCCCCGCGACGGACAACCTTGACCGTCGCACTGATTCGGTGATCGGAGAGTGTGGTGACCGCGACCCCGGACGCCCGCCCCCGTGGCACACGACTGCCGCGAATGGCACGCCGCAGGCAACTCCTCGGCGCGGCCCAGGAGGTGTTCGTCGCGCAGGGGTACCACGCGGCGGCGATGGACGAGATCGCCGAGCGCGCAGGCGTCAGCAAGCCCGTCCTGTACCAGCACTTCCCGGGCAAGCTCGAGCTCTACCTGGCGCTGCTCGACGAGCACGCGGAGGGCCTGGTGAAGACGGTGCGGGACGCGCTGGAGTCCACCACGGACAACAAGCTGCGGGTGCAGGCCAGCATGCAGGCCTTCTACGACTTCGTCGCCGGCGACGGCGAGGCGTACCGGCTCGTCTTCGAGTCCGACCTGCGCAACGTCGCGCCCGTCCGGGCCCGCGTCGACCGCGCCAACCAGCAGTGCGCCGAGATGATCGCGCAGGTCATCGCCGAGGACACCGACGCCCCCCGCGACGAGGCGCACCTGCTCGGCATGGGCCTGGTCGGCATGGCCGAGGTCAGCGCCCGCTACTGGCTGTCGCAGCACCGGGCGATCCCCAAGGACACCGCCGAGAAGATCATCGCGCGGCTCGCCTGGCGCGGGATCTCGGGCTTCCCCCGGACGTCCTGACCGCGGTTTCACTCGGGGCGCAACCGTCCCGGCGGCGCGGAGCGCCCCCTCCGTGCGACGATCGGACACACGGGGCCGCCGGGGGTCGGCGAGCCGGTTCAGACGACGGGAGCATCACGTGCAGGTTCGCATCGGCGTGCAGTCCGTGCCCAAGGAGCTCGTGGTCGAGACCGCGCAGTCCGCCGACGAGATCCAGAAGTCGCTCGCCGACGCGCTCGCCCAGGACAACGGCGTGCTCGTGCTGACCGACCGCCGCTCCGGCCGCGTCGTCGTCCCGGCCCGCAGCGTCGGCTACCTCGAGATCGCCGAGGACGAGCAGCGCAGCGTCGGCTTCGGCAGCTGACTCCGCGCGCGACCCGCGCACCGGCCGGGATGTCCGGAAGTGGCCGCCCCGGCGCAGGTTTGAACCGCCCGATCCGCAGGCCCACCGCAGCGTCCGGAGCGGCCCCGGGAATACCTCCGGCATCCCCGGCGTTGGGTGCTGTGATCGGCTATTGGTGTATGTAACCAACGGTCGGTACACTGCGTCGCGGAGTGTGACCGCACGCAGCCACAGCGAGTGACTGCTTTCGACCCCTGACTGCGGTCGCCGAGTAATGTGATTGACGGCTGGTCCCTCCCGCGCGAGCGCGCGGCCACAGGAAGCGACCGGCGGGCACGCCCGGACGGTGCGGCCCGCCCGAGGCCCGTCCTGTCTTCAGATGACAGGGCCCGCGACCGTCCCGCCCGTCGGCAGCCGGCCGACCCGGGCGCAGTGCCGCGCCGCACCGGGGAGCGAGGACCCCGCATATTGGAGGCTGAAAGCCCTGACTACCTTTCGTGAACTCGGGGTCGTCCCCGAGATAGCAGACGCCCTCGAGACCGAGGGCATCGTGGACGCGTTCCCGATCCAGGAGCTCGCCCTGCCGATCGCGCTGGGCGGGCACGACATCATCGGCCAGGCCCGCACGGGCACCGGCAAGACGCTCGCGTTCGGCATCTCCGTCCTGCAGCGCATCCGGCACGGCGGCCGCAAGCCGCAGGCCCTGATCGTCGCCCCGACCCGCGAGCTGGCCCTGCAGGTCACCGATGACCTGCTGGTCGCCGGCGGCAAGCTCGGCACCCGCGTCCTGTCGGTCTACGGCGGGCGCGCGTACGAGCCGCAGATCTCGGCGCTGCGCGAAGGCGTGGACGTCGTCGTCGGCACCCCCGGCCGGCTCCTGGACCTCGTCAAGCAGAAGTACCTCGACCTGTCGGAGATCGGCGTGCTCGTCCTGGACGAGGCCGACCGCATGCTCGACCTCGGGTTCCTGCCCGACATCGAGCGGATCATCAAGAAGGTCCCGGACGCCCGGCAGACGATGCTCTTCTCGGCCACCATGCCGGGCGAGATCGTCGCGCTGTCGCGCAGCTACCTGACCCGGCCCACCAACGTGCGCGCCGAGGCGCACACCGAGTCGGAGGCCACGCCGCAGGTCGCCCAGCACGTCTTCCAGGCCCACCAGATGGATAAGCCGGAGATGCTGGCGCGGATGCTGCAGGCCGACGGCCGCGGGCTGACCATGGTCTTCTGCCAGACGAAGCGCGCGTGCGACCGCGTCGCGGCCGACCTCGCCCAGCGCGGGTTCGACGCCGCCGCCGTGCACGGCGACCTCGGGCAGAGCCAGCGCGAGCGCGCCCTGCGCGCGTTCCGCAACGGCAAGATCAGCGTGCTGGTGGCCACCGACGTCGCGGCCCGCGGCCTCGACGTCGACGACGTCACCCACGTGGTCAACTACGAGTGCCCCGACAGCGCCGACACCTACGTGCACCGCATCGGCCGCACCGGCCGCGCGGGCAAGGAGGGCGTCGCCGTCACGCTCGTCGACTGGTCCGACATCACCCGGTGGAAGCTGATCAACGGTCAGCTCGACCTGCCGTTCGCGGCGCTGGAGGAGACCTACTCCACCTCGCCGCACTTCTTCGAGTCGCTCGGCATCCCCGAGGGCACCAAGGGCCGCCTGCCCAAGGAGAAGCGGGGCGACCGGGCCGGGCTGGACGCCGAGGAGCTCGAGGACATCGGCGAGACCGGCAAGACCCGCAGCGCCCCGCACGAGCGGGAGCGGGAGCGGGAGCGGGAGCGCCCGCGGCCGCCGCGCCGCAAGCGCAACCGGACCCGCACCCGCGGCGGCAAGCCGGTCGAGCAGGCGACGCCGAAGGACGACAACGTCGTCGACGCCGTCGCCACCGAGCGCAAGCGCAGCCGCACCCGGCGCCGCACCCGCGCGGGCAAGCCGGCCGGCGAGGCCACCGCGGAGTCGCAGACCGCCTGAATCGGCGACCGCGAGGCACCCGCCTGCCTCGCGGTCCCGTACTGACCCCGGACGTTGGCACGCTCCACCGGACGGGACGCACCGTCCCGTCCGGCGATCGGGCGCCGCCGGGGTGCCGAGCGCCCCGGCCCGTCAGCCGTCCCGCAGCGCCAGCGCCCGCGCGGGATGGTCCGTCACCAGGACCGCCACCCGCGGGTCGCCCAGGAACCGGCGCATCACCGGACGGGCGTTCACCGTCCAGATCATGGCGGGGAACCCGGCCCGCGCGCACTGCCGCAGCACCCCGACCCGCGCCAGCCGGTGGTTGAGCGCGACCATGTCGGCGCCCGCCCGGCGGATCAGCGGCAGCGGCGCGAAGTCGTGCGCGGCACCCCGCTCCCAGAGGTTCCGGCCGACCGACAGCGCCGTCATCGCCTGCGGGAACCGTGCCTTGATCTCGACCAGCGAGGACACCTCACCGGTCGTGACGACGAACTGCGGGCCGAACGCCTCCAGCGCCAGCGCGACCGTCTCGTGCTCGCAGCCGCGCTCCTTGAGGTCCAGATGGCCGCGCGCCTTCCCGGCGATGACCTCCATGGCGTCCTCGACGAGCGGCACGGGGCGCGGCGAGAGCTCCTGCACCCGCTCGTACGTCAGCCGTTTCAGCGGGAGCCCGCCCACCGTCGCGTCGTGATGGACGACCAGCCGCCCGTCGCCCGTCCGGCGGATGTCGATCTCCACGTACTCGGCGCCGGACTCGGCCGCCTCCCGGAGGCCGTCCAGCCCCGCCTCGTCCCGCCGATGCGCGGACACGGCCGGCTTGGGTTGCACGCTGTGGACGTTACCAGGACGGGTCCGTCGCGGCGGCCCCGGCACGGGGCCGTTTAGTATGGTTGCGCCCCGTGAGTACGCCCCGGTTCCTGAATCTGCCCACCGGCGTCCGCCGCACGACGCTCGAGACGTCCCGCGGCCCCTTCGCCGCCCTGGAGGCCCTGCCGGGTTCGGGAGTGTCCGAGCGCTGCCCCGCGCTGCTGGTACCCGGGTTCACCGGCAGCAAGGAAGACTTCCTCGCCGTCCTGCAGCCGCTGGCCGCGTCCGGCCGCCGCGTCGTCGCGATCGACATGCGCGGCCAGTACGAGACCGCCGGCCCGGGCGACCCCGCCGAGTACGGCCGCTCCTCTCTCGGCGAGGACGTCACCGCACTGCTGGACGCCCTGGGCACCGACCCCGTCCACGTCGTCGGACACTCGTTCGGCGGGCTCGTCACCCGCGAGTCGGTGCTGTGCGACCGGATCCGGCCCGCCTCGTACACGCTGATGGGGTCGGGTCCCGCCGCCATTTCCGGCCCGACCGGCACCCGCGCCGCCGCCCTCCGCGACGCCCTCCCGGAACTGGGCATGCCGACGATCTGGGAGATCAGCATGGAACCCGAACTGATCGCCAGGGGCGTCCCCCTGGAGATCGTCGCCTTCCTGAAGCGGCGCATGCTCGGCACGTCCGAGGCGGGCCTCGTCGGCATGGCCGGCGAACTGCTCACCGCCCCCGACCGCACCGACGAACTGGCGAAACACTGCGCGGACACGGGACTGCGCACGCTCGTCCTCTACGGCGAGGACGACGACGCCTGGCCCCCCGAGACCCAGTCGGCGATGGCCGAACGGCTGGGCGCGGACCGGGTCGTGATCCCGTCCGCGGCCCACTCCCCCGCCGTCGAGGCCCCCGAAACCACGGCCGGCGCCCTCATCGATTTCTGGAATCAGGCGGAACGCGCCCTGGGCTGAGAATTCCACGCGTGCACGGGCCCGTATAGACGGGTTATCGTAACGCGCAGCGGCTTTCTCGCTTCGGGAGTTGATCAGCGTGACGATGGGCGGGACACCCGGCACCGAATGGCCCGCCGCGCTCAACGTCCAGTCCCTCCTGGAAGAAGGCTGGCGCCCCACACCGTTCCGGCAATTCGTGCTGAAGATGCACAGCCGCTGCAACCTGGCGTGCGATTACTGCTACATGTACGAGATGGCCGACCAGGGCTGGCGGCGCCAGCCCCGCCGCATGTCCCGCACCACGATCGACCAGGTGGCGGCACGCATCGCGGAGCACGCACGGGAAAACGCCCTCCCCCGCGTCGAGGTCATCCTGCACGGCGGCGAACCCCTCCTGGCCGGCCTCGAACACCTCCGATATGCACTGAAAACCATCCGTACCGCAGCCGCTCCGGATGTGTCCGTGGGTTTCCACGTGCAGACGAATGGCGTCCTGCTCGATCCGCCCTTCCTGGAACTGTTCGACGAGCACGACGTTCACGTCAGCGTCAGCCTGGACGGCGACGAGAAAGGGCACGACCGGCACCGGCTCCGCAAGAACGGCGAGGGCAGCCATCGGGACGTCACTCTCGGCATCCAGCGGCTCACCGCCCCCGCCCACGAACGCCTCTTCAGCGGACTCCTGTGCACGATCGACCTCGACAACGACCCACTGGTCACCTACGAGGCCCTCCTCACCCACGGCCCCCCGGGCATGGACTTCCTGCTGCCGCACGGCAACTGGGAGGAACCGCCCCCCGGCCTCCCCGCCGAAGGCACCCCGTACGCCGACTGGCTGATCGCCGTCTTCGACCGCTGGTACCGCGCGCCCGTCCGGGAGACCCGCATCCGGCTGTTCTCCGAGATCATCCGGCTGCTCCTCGGCCGCCCGTCGCACAGCGAGTCCATCGGCCTGTCCCCCGTCGCGGTCGCCGTCGTCGAGACGAACGGAAGCATCGAGCAGGTCGACACCCTCAAGTCCGCGTACGAGGGCGCGGCCGGCACGTCCCTGCACATCCGGCGCGACCCGTTCAGCACGGCGCTCATGGTCCCCGCGATCGCCGCCCGCCAGATCGGCCGCCGCGCCCTCTCCACCGAGTGCCGCGCCTGCCCCGTCCACCGCGTCTGCGGCGGCGGCCTCTACGCGCACCGCTACCGGTCCGGCACCGGCTTCGCGAACCCCTCCGTCTACTGCCGCGACCTCCTCCGACTCATCACCCATATCCGGAACGTCGTCGCACGTGACGTGGAAGACATCAAGCGGAGGGCCACATGATCCTCACCCGGCACGAGGTCCCCGAGAAGATCTTCCAGGCGCTCGCCGCAGGCGAGGGCGGCGCAGAAGCCGTCGAGTTGCTCAACCGGGCGCAGTACAGCAAACGCCTCCTGCTCCTGCGCGGCATCCGGGACGCCGGCGGCCCCCGTGCCCGGCACGCCTACGACCTGCTCGCACGTATCCAGGACGAGAACCCGCGCGCCGTCGAGACCGTCCTGCGGTACCCGACCGTCGGCGAGTGGGCCCGCCGCACCCTGCTCGTCCTCACCGGCCGGGAGCCGGGCGCCGCGAATCCGGACGAGTTCGCCGGCCTCGCCGCGGCCGCCGCGATCCGCGCCGGACACCCCTGCGCGATCGAGGTCCCGGCTCGCGACGGCGCAATCACCCTGCCGTCCCTCGGCCGTACCCCGATCCCGGAGTCCGCCCTCGTCCGGGTCACTCCCGAGGGCACAACGATCGGCACCGGTTCGGACGCCCTCCGCCTCCCACCGGACCCGCACAAGGACGCCCCGGGCTGGCAGGCCGTGCGCAGCCTCCCCGGTGGCCTCCTCCTGGACGACCACGATCCCGACCGGATGCCCGGCGGCACCGCCCTCCCCCGCCGGCTCACCGGCCCCGAACTCGCGCACTGGGAGGCGACGCTCACCGAGGCACGCAGGATCCTGGCGCGCCACCACCGCATCGCGGCGGCGGAGACGACCGCCGCGATCACCGTCCTGACCCCCCTGGTCGCCCCGGAGCACGGTCAGTCCAGTGCCACTCCGAAGCACGCCTTCGGCAACGTCGGCCTCTCGACGCCGCCCGACGCGCTCTTCCTCGCCGTGACCTTTGCCCACGAGGTCCAGCACACCAAGCTCACCGGGCTGCTCGAGCTTGTCCCTCTCACACGCCCCGATGACGGCACTCGCTACTACGCGCCCTGGCGCACCGACCCCCGTCCCGTCCCCGGCCTCCTTCAGGGGGTGTACGCGCACCTGGGCATCGCGGCGTTCTGGCGCGTTCAGCGCCACCACGAGACGGGCGAATCGGCCCTGCGCGCCCACGCCGACTTCGCGCGCTGGCGCACCGCGACCGACCTGATCCTGCGCACCCTCGCGGCCACCGGCGACCTCACCCCTGACGGGGAGCGCTTCGTGACCGGCATGGCCCACACGCTCCGCCCCTGGCTCGACGAACCCGTCCCGCCGGACGCGCTGGCCCTCAGCCTGGACGCAGCCGCCCACCACCTCGCGACCTGGCGCGCCGCACACGGCGACCCGCCGCCCCTGCAGGGCCTCTAGATCGGCGGTGGATCGAAGTCGAAGTCCAGGTGGCGCTGCTCTGCCGCCACGATCGCGTCCCTGTGGTCGAGCCCGAGCGTACGGACGTAGGCGTCCATCGTCTCCTTGTGCAGTTTCGACGCCTCCTCTCGCCGCCCGGCCGCGTTGAGGTCGACGGAGAGGTTCGCCGCACAGGCCAGCGTCATCGGATGCTCCTCGCCCATCGTGCTCCGCAGGCGCCGCAGCGTCCCCCCGCCGAGGGCGCACGCGTCGTCCAACTCACCCAGCTCGGCCAGGTCGCTCGCCAGGTTCGCGGCGACGGTCAACGCATAGTGCTGATCGTGTCCGAGCACGTTCCGCAGTCCCTCGAGAGCCCGCTCGTTCAGACTCCGGGCCCCGGCCACGTCCCCGCGCGTCCGCAACAGGACCGCCAGGTTCCCCATGCATCCGTAGTTGTAGGGGTGCTCGGGGCCGTACGCCCGCGGATACCTGCGCACCGTGTCGGCCGCCAGTTCGTGCGCGTCCTCCAGATGCCCGAGCGTCCGCTGGACATTCGACAGGCACATCGCCGCGGCCAGGGTGTCCGGATGGTTCAACCCGTAGAGCCGGACGAACCTGCCGTGCACGTCCAGGGACAGTTCGAGAGCCGCATCGAGATTCTCTCCCAGCCTCCGGTACGCGATGGCGAGGTCGGTCCCGGCCCGCATCGTCCAGGGATGCTCCGCCGTCAGCTCGTTGACCCCGTACGCGTACACGTCCTCACCGCTGTCGCACGCCTCCGCGTAGTCCCCGCACAGCCGCGCGGCCCGCGCCAGCCCGTTCCACGCGTTCAGGATGCTCGTGGAGGGGTCGCTATCCGGAATCCGGGTGAACCCGGCATAGGCACGGCCATGCAACTCCCTGGCCCGCTCGTAGTCGCTGTTCAACCCGTAGTCCAGCGCCAGGTTGTTCACCAATTGGAGAGTGGACCGATCGTTATCGCCGAAGACTCTCTCGTAGATTTCGAGGGAAGCGATATCATGTTCCCTCGCCTCCCGGAAGTCCCCGCGTGCCCGCAGGTCCGCGCCGATGGTGTTCCGAAAACGCAGTGCGATCTCGTATTCCGGTCCGGCGAGCCGCTCCGCCTGCTCCAACGCGACCTTATCGATATCGTAGGCGGCGCCGAAGTCACCGAGCGCCCGCAGCATGTTGGCGAAGTAATACCTCAAGAGCAGAATCTGGGGGTCACCTTCGGGCGTGTCAGCAACCCAGCGATCAAGAAAGAGTTCAGCGACGCGACGTCCCAAGGAATAGTCGCCCGAATTGTACAGATACTGAACGATTTTGATGGCGAAGTCGCGAACTCGTGGATCCTGACTCTCGCCCACCTCCGCAGGCACGATGTGCCCGAGCAGCTCCGAGTACCGCTGCCAGTACTGCCGCGTGACGTCCGGCGGCGCCGCGTCGACCAGGAGTCGGTGCACATCGGCGCGGATACGCCTCCGGACCGGCACCGTGATCTCGTCACGCAGCAGCGCCTGGATCAACCGGTGCACCTGGATGGTGCGACTCTGCGATTCGACCCTGGCCAGGGCATAGCGGCCGAGCTCGCCAAGGGCCCGGGAGAGCCTGATCGGATCGTTGAGCAGGCCCGCCAAGGGCTCACCGATGCCTTCGGGCGCCCGCGTGAAGACGTCGCGCGGAATCGGCTCGGGTCCGAAGAAGGCGCAGCAACGCAGCAACTCCACGGCCTCGGGCAGTTTGTCCGCCAGGCTGTCCAGCGATAGCTTCCAGGCCGCGGTCATGGAAACCGGATACTCGGTGGGCTTGCCTTCGGCCAGCAGTTGACTCGCGCGCTCCTCCAGCAACCGGAGATACTCCGTGACACTCATGCCCGTTTCTGCTTGCAGGGCACCCGCCTGCTCCAGCGCGAGGGGCAGGTCACCCAGCTCGTTCGCCAACCGATCGGCGTCCGCACGCGGGATCTCGCGGGGCACGCGCTTGCCGAGGAACTCGATGCTCTCCGACCGGGAGAAGACCTCCACCGGGACGGTTCTGGCGACAGATTCCCACCGGGGATTACGTGATGTGATGAGGACGTGCCCGTCACCCTGCGGAAGGTAATCGCGAAGGTCCTCGGGCTGGTCCGCGTTATCGAAGATCAACAGCCAGCGGGAGAAGGGCTCGCCCCGCCGCAGGCAGTCCAGCACCGCACTCGCCGCTTCTTCGACTCCCATGGCGCCGACGGGCGGCAGCCCCAGGTGGGGGGCCAGCGCGGCCAGGGTCGGCCGCACCAGGGACGGCTGGTCCGAGGGAATCCACCAGACGACCTCGTAGTCGCTCTTGAAGCGGTGGGCGTATTCCACCGCCATCTGCGTCTTGCCGACCCCGCCGTAGCCCTGGAGCGCGTGTGGAACGACTGCAGTCACTTGTCGGGCGATGCCGGAGCGCAGCCTGTTGAGCAGCTCCTCGCGGCCGGTGAAATTGATGTTCCTACCCGGCACTCTGCCCCAGACCGTCGGCGTCGGTGCCATCGCACGTCCGATCCTGGCGGACATCGGAAGTGACATGCGCTTACCACCGCCTCACGTGTGAGCCTGCACGAGTCCCCGAGTGCAGACACCCGTAATATCTCATCCGGAGGAGGCAGGAAATAGGTCATGCGTCACATAATTTCACAACCCAGGGTCAATCAATTTAGGGCTGACCGATATGCCGAAATACTGCTGACCCTAAAAGGGCCATCCAACGGCCGACCCCAACTCCACCGATCGCCCACCGTGGTGATAACTCCACATTCGTGACATGGTGGACATAGCACTCACAGCGGGCGATGGCCGATCTCGGAAGCCGGAGGCCCGCAACGTCACGCGACGCGCACCCGAGGAGGCAGCGTGACCGATTCCGCCACCGAGTTCCGTGCCGACCCGATCGACATTTCGGGCCTCACGCTCGATCAACTCAAGGACCTGCCGGCGTCGTCCATCACCTGCACCTTGCGGGAGATCCTGGACCTCACCCGCGGGGAGAGTTCCGTTGCGGGGTTCGACGCCTTCACCGGCACGGTCTCGACCGCCTGAGGCACCCCTGCACAGGTCGGTCCGGCCCGCGCGGGCGGTGGGCGTGCAGTGGGCGTGCGGTCACGACCTACGGCGCCCTGCCCGCCCATCACGCAACGATATTATTCACCTACTCGAAGTAGGGGAATAAGTCCGGTTACGGGATCAATGTCCGCACCTTGCTTTGTCGCGAGCATAATAGGGCGGACATTTTGTCCGTTCCCGCCCTCCGCGCACGCGTAAACCGTTAGCATCGCGGTACTGCCGGGGCAGGTCGTTTTCCGGGTTGATCCCGGAGGAAGCACATCAGCCAGAGGTATGCCCTCGCCCGCAACCTTGCTGGTCATGGCAGCGCGACCATATAGGGCGAGAGGGCGTGCAGGTGACCGAGGCCGCGGTCTGCGAGCCCACCGTGGCAGTAACCCCGGCCCGACTTCCGGGCAACCTCCGGATCTTCCTTTCGGTGTCGGCCGTGTCACGGGCCGGCGGTGCGTGCACGACGACGGCCGGTCCGCTGCTGGCATTGCACCTGACCGGGTCACCGCTGTACGCCGGCCTTATCGCTGCCGCGGGCGCGGTACCCAATCTACTCGCCCATGTTCCCGCCGGAGTGCTCATCGACCGCCGCGATCGATGGCAGGTCATGAAGTACAGCCAGTGGGGCCGCTTCATTTCGATCGCCGCCCTTCTCTGCAGCCTGCTGGTGCTCAGCAGGTTCTGGCGGCTCGGAACCATGATCGCCATCCCTTGCCTCATCGCCCTGGAAAGCATCTTCGCGACCACGTTCCGGATGGCCTGGACGGCCACCCTGCCGCGGCTGGCTCCGACCAGGCTGCTGTCGCAAGCGATAGCCAGAAGCGAGACCCAGCATCACGTGGCTCTGCTGGTGGCGAGGCCCGTCGGCGGCATCGCCGACGCCATCAGCCACAAACTGCCGTTCCTGCTCAACCTTGTGGTCTGCACCGCGTCCGCCTTGATGTTGACGCGAGTCAAAAGATCTGTCGCCACTGAGCACACCCGCACCGAGCCGAACGGACTTCCCGAAGATCGTCCGCGCGTGTCCGGGGACATCAAACTCAGCATCACCTGGTTACATCGCGACAATTTTTTAAAAAAATGCGTCCTGATTTTTTCGATCACCAATTTCTTCTTTCAGATGACCGTCATATTGATGATCGTGATCATGAAAGAAAAAGGGCTTTCGAGTGTCTATATCGGAATACTGCTGGCCGCGTCGGGGTTCGGCGGAATCGTAGGATCCCGTATTGCGATCAAGACGCTCAAGCGGATCGGCATGCGGCATATAAGTGCGGTTGCGACCTTGTGCTGGACGCTGCTCCTCGCGCTGCCGGTCTTCTGGACGGCCTCCCCCATCGTCCTGGTCGGAGTCTGGGCCGGTGTCGGCTTCGTCGGGTCCATCATCACCGTCGCCCGCGATCTCTACCAGGCCACAAATGTTCCGCATCAACTACTCGGCAGGGTGGCCAGCCTGAACACCCTGACGGCCCAGGCGCCCTCTACACTGGGCGCGCTCTGCGGCGGTGTCGTGATCACGTGGCTCGGCACGCGCCCCACCGCCATCGTCGTCTTCGCCGCGCTGTGCGTACTGCTGTGCGTCATCCCCCTCAGCGGCAAGGCGCACTCCCACGATCGCGAGCGCACAGGGCAAGCCGAAATGGCACTTAAGGACATGCCTTAACTCGGGTTATGAGATTTTACTGCACGTCGGTTCCGATCGACATGTGCAGAACCCTCACTCCCCGCATTCGGACACCCCTATGGACTGCCGCAGCACGTAACATACGCCCATCCGACGACGACGCGGGTCTGTCCGGCGGCCGGAAGGATGTGGCTGGTAAGTGACACCTACTCTCGATCAGGATGACGTCAGTCGCCTGGTCAAGGCACTATGGCGGCTCGACGCACTGCAGAAGCAGAGCGCCCGCGAGTTCTACCTGACGAGAGTGCGCAAGGAATTGGGGATCGACTTGCCGGTGCGCCGCGGCGAGAACGACCTCCAAGAGTTGTGGATCATGGTCGAAGCCTGCTTGGAGCACCCCGGGGCATTCCATGCGTTCCTCAAGGTCGTCGGAGGGTTCCACGCCGGCAGCACCACCTTCGACGCCGTCCGCCAACTCGGGTACGCGCTGGTACCCGAGCCGTTGCTGGAACCCGGCGAACGACGGGCGATGCACGATCACCTCAAGAGATTGCAGAACGCGGACGCCGGCGCGCTGCGCCCCGAGATCGTCAAAGATCTTTTCTGGGCGGTGGCCGACCCGCTCGGCTCGGTGACGTTCGAGACCGGCGACATATGGCCGGTCCTGGACGCCCTTGAGGACTTCAACGTCGGCGAGGACGGGGTTCCGCCGCTGCTGAAGTTCGTCGAGCGGCTCGCGGTCGAGAGGGGCGGCCCCGTGCGGAATCGACTTCTCGACTGGGTGGAGCACGCCGCCGGACGGCTCGGTGTTGCACACGTCATGCTCGAGCAACGTGAGCGAGCCGCACGCCTGCGGGAGCGGCCACGGATGTACCTGGTCATCGCGTTCCGCCCGGACGGGGTGACGCCCGACGAGTACCTGATCTCCGCATGGCTGCAGTCCGAGGACGGCCACGGCGTCATGCTCCGCTGCGAGGACGACCGTCCCATGCCCGTGACGGAACTGCCCTCGCTGGTGGTCGAACTCCTCACCGAGGAACCACAGGTGGTCAACCGGCCCCCGATGTCGGAGCTGACGCTGGAGTTCGTGCTCCCGCTCAACCTGCTCGGCATGCAGTCCCTCGACCAGCTGCGCATCACCGTGGACGGGCTGGAACGGCGACTGGGCATCGAACACCCGGTCGTGGTGCGGAGCCTGGACCGCATCCAGAAGCAGAACTACCACCCTGCCTGGCGCCGCAAATGGACATGGCTTCGCGACAATCCGCACAACGCAGAAGTGTGCTTGATGACACAACCCGGCAAGTACCTGGGCGAAAGCCTGTACAACATGCTGTTGTCCGATCCCGCGTCCGTCTGCCTGGCACTCGCGTTCCCTCCACATGGGGACGGTGCGAGCGCGCCGGACGAACTTCGGGTCGCGCTGCAGGCCGGCGCTCCCGTCATCGCCTGGTGCCGGAGCGGCCGGACCCCGGAGCGCTTCTCCGCGGAGTTCCAGGACCTCATGTCCCATGGCGTGCTGGCACTGCCCGACAGCGTCCTGGCACTTCGGCGGGAAGCGGTGGCTTCTCACGGCGGACAACCCTCCGCCGACCATCTGGGACTGCAGTTGACATTGCTTTTCGACGATGCGGACCGGTTTCCCGAGCCCCGGGGACGGCTGGAAGCACCCGCCTAGCGATCCGAGGAGGTTGTCGTGACGAAGCAAGCGTTTCCGGACCGGGAAGCGGAAGACTGGCTGGTCTATCGCGGCGAAGGCACGCCCCGTGACGGTCTGTGGAACCTGCCGGAACCTCCCCCCTGGCGACGGTTCGTCCAGGGCCGCCCAGCGTCCGGTCTCGGCCCGGGCGCCCTGCAACGGGCGGCGTCGTACAGGCCGGACCAGAACATCGTCACCATGGTGAACGCGGCGCTGCATCTGCGGCGCCCCTTGCTGGTGACCGGTAAGCCCGGCACCGGGAAGTCGACGTTGGCCCTTCACGTCGCCCACGAACTCGGGCTGGGGCCCGTGCTGACATGGCCGATCACCAGCCGCGCCACCCTCGAACAAGGGCTCTACCGCTACGACGCCATCGGCCGCCTCCACGAGACGAGCCTCCGCCGCGCCGTCGAACCCGAGACGACCAGCAACGCGCCGGACATCGGTCGCTATATCCGGCTCGGCCCTCTCGGGACGGCACTGCTGCCGCGAGACCGTCCGCGCGTACTCCTGATCGACGAACTCGACAAGAGCGACATCGATCTCCCCAATGACCTGCTCAACGTTTTCGAAGAGGGCGGCTTCGACATTCCCGAGCTCGAGCGCCTTCCAGCGGAGGAGGAGGTCGTCCATGTGATGCCCGCCAAGGGAAACGAGCGTGTAGCCGTCACCCGGGGCAAGGTGCAGTGCACGGAGTTTCCTCTGGTCGTCATCACGAGCAACGCCGAACGCGAATTCCCACCGGCGTTCCTGCGTCGCTGCCTCCGGCTCGTGATCGAGCCGCCCGACTCCCGCCGGCTCGCCGAGATCGTCGAGGCCCATTTCGGCCGTGCGGCGAAGGATGCCAGCACCGATCTCATCAACGACTTCCTGCGCCGGCGCGAGCACGGAGACCTGGCCACCGATCAGCTCCTCAACGCCGTCTACCTGTGCACATCGGGCTCCCGCCCGCCAGAGGTGACGTTGCAGGGCATGCTTGAGTCGATCTTGCGCCCGCTGGGCACGACAGGACCGGAATGAACCGGCGCCTCAACGAGGTGATCGAAGCGCTCGCCGGACTCGCTCCTTCTCCGACGGCCCGGGAGCTGGCCGACGCCCTGTGGCTCGCACGGCTCCTTCCGCCCCAGACGGCCGCCGACGAAGCCACCCGAGAGACCGCCGGAGAGGACCGCGATCCGGCGAGCCCGTCCCGGCCCGAACTCGAGGACTCGGAGCGCACCGAACCTCCGATGGCCATGGAGAGCGCCCACCCCGCCATCGTCTCGCAGCAGGCCGCCCTGCACCTGGCGCGTCCCGGAGTACCTGCGGAGGGGATCGTCCGGGCACCCGCCATACCCGCGATCTCGCAGGCGCTGGCCCTCGGGCGTGCGCTGCGCCCGCTGCGGGAGAGCACCTCGTCCCGGACGGTCGAGCATCTGGCCGAGGAGAGGACCGCGCAGTGGATCGCGGAGACCGGGATCTGGCAGGCGGTGATGGAGCCCGCACCGGAACGGCAGTACGAACTCGCGCTCGTCGCCGACCAGAGCGCCTCCATGGTGGTCTGGGGCAGGATCATCAGCGAGTTCCACACTCTGCTGGAACGGCTCGGCGCGTTCCGCGATGTGCGGATGTGGTATCTGAACACCGACAACGACGTGCTCGTCCTCAAGACGGCCACCGGCTCCGCGGTGCGGGACCCCAACGAACTCATCGATCCGACCCGGCGCCGGATCCTTCTGGTCTACAGCGACTGCATCGGGCGTGCGTGGCAGGACGGCCGTGCCGCCGGCGTTCTGGAGCGCTGGGCGGCCGTCGGTCCGGTGGCGATCGTCCAACCGCTCCCGCAGCGCCTCTGGTGGCGGTGCGGAACGACCGTCGAACCCGTCCGTTTGGAATCCGCACAACCTGGACTGCCGAACAGTCGTCTCACCGTCCGTTCCCGTGACGGGTTCCTGTTGCCACCGGGGACGCCCGTCCCCGTAATGGAGATGGGGCCGCGCTGGCTACGTCCCTGGGCGGAAATGGTCGGCGGTGGAGCGCGCGGGATCAACGCCATGGCCATGTTCACGGGCACCCATCAGCCGAAGGACGCCGCTGACGGCGACATGGATCGGCTGGCGGCCCATGAGCGGGTCAAACGGTTCTCGGCCATTTCGTCGCCGATGGCGTTCCAGCTCGCTCGCCACCTCGCCGCCGCCCCGCTGAGGCTGAAGGTGATGTCCCTCGTCCAGCACGCCACCTTGCCCCACTCCACCCGGGCACATCTGGCGGAGGTGTTCCTCGGCGGCCTCCTGCGCCGAGCCGATCAGGACGGCACTCCATCGGGACCGGACGATGTCCTGTACGAGTTCCATGACGGTGTGCGCGATGTGCTGCTCAGCGGGCTCACGCGTACCGAGGCTCTCCGGGTCCTCGGACGGGTCTGGGAGGTCGTCCGGGAACGCCTCGGCTCACCTCTTGATTTTCCCGCCTTGCTCCGCGCCCTCGAGGAGACCTCCGCCCCGGTTCAGGACGACCTGCCGTTCGCGCAGGTGGCCGCACATGTCCTGCGCAGGATCGGCGGACGTTACCGGGACATCGCCGACCGGCTGACCGCCGGTGCGCCCGCACGGGCCCTGTCGCCGGGCGCGGCAGTCACCGAGTCCGGCGCCGAACGTGCGGCCTTCCCGTACGACCGCTCGCCCCAAGGCGCGCCGGACACCCCTGGTCCGCTCGTCGGGGGCGGACTGCCGACCCGTAACCCCGACTTCACCGGGCGCGACGAACTCCTGCGCGACCTACGCCACCGGCTGCCAGACCTCGTCACGGCGCTGCTTCCGGCACCGCCGCACGAGCTGGGCGGCCAGGGCAAGTCGCAACTCGCGGTCGAGTACGCCCACCGGCACGCGAACGACTACGACCTCGTCTGGTGGATCCCCGCCGAGCAGACACCGATGGCCCGTTCCTCCCTCGCCGAGCTCGCCAGGACCCTCGGCACACCGCTGAGCGACGACATCAACCGGACCGTCGAGCATGTGCTCGACGCGCTGCGGGACGGCCGGCCGATCCGCCGCTGGCTGCTCATCTACGACAACGCGGCCGACCCGGACGAGCTGGTGCCGCTCATGCCCGTCGTGCCCGGCGAGGGCCCGCTGAGCACGGCCTCACCCACCGGACATGTCCTGGTCACCTCGCGCGATCGCCGTTGGAAAGAGATCCTCTCCACCGCGGAGGTCGGCTTCTTCGAGCGCCGGGAGAGCATCGCGCTGCTGGTCCGCCGCGCCCCCGAACTGGAGCCTCAGGAGGCGGACCGGCTCGCCGACCGGGTCGGTGACCTGCCGCTGGCCGTGGAACAGGTCGCGGCGTGGCACGCGGCGACCGGCCGCCCGAGCAACGAGTATCTGCGGCTGCTCGACGATCGGCTGCGGAACGTCCGGCGCGTCGAACTGCCGCCGGAGTATCCGCCGGAGCTCGCGGCGGCACTGGAGATCTCCTTCGAAGGTCTCCAGGGGGAGGCTTCGTCCGCGGGCAGGCTGCTGGAACTCCTCGCGTTCTTCGGCCCCGAACCGGTGGAGGTCGGACTGCTCGCTTCCGGCACGGTCACGCGGCTTCCGCCGGAGGTCCGGTCCGGACTGGATGATCTCGCGTCCCTGCGCGAGGCCATGCGGGCCATCGCCCGCTACTCGCTGGGCCGCTTCGACACCGACCAGGACGGAGCGCGGGCGCAGGTCCACCGGCTGGTTCGCACGTTGCTGCAGCAACGCCTTTCCGAGGCCGAACGAACGACGATGCAGAACCTGGTCCACCGCATCCTTGCCGAGGCGACACCCGACGCCGCACCCGACGACGAGTCCACGTGGCCGATCCGTCGCTGGATCGCTCCGCACGTGCAGCCGACCGGCCTGATAGCGGGCGCCACCGCCGAGATCCGCGAGGTCGCGCTCGACCAGATGCGCTACCTGTATCTGCTGGGTGATTTCGAGAGCAGCCGGCGACTGGGCGAACTCGCCCGGGAGCACTGGCGTGCCACGTGGGGCGAAGACGACATGACCGTCCTGCTCGCGGGTCGCGAACTCGCCAATGTACTCCGGGCGCTGGGCGAACTCGCGGACGCCGCTCGTTTGAACGCGGAAATCCAGCAGCGGACGGCCGACCGTTTCGGTCCGAACAACATCGCGACCCTGCTGGCCACCAACAGCCAAGCGGCCGATATGCGGTTGCGCGGGGATTTCAGCGGCGCGCTAGAACTCGATCAGGACACCCTGCAGCGCATGGTGCGCATGTTCGGCCGAGAGAAAAGGGAGACGTTCCGGGTCATCAACAACGTCGGCATCGACCTGCGGCTGTTGGGGGAATTCGAGAGGGCGCGGGAACTCGACGCCGACGCCCTCGACCGGCTGCGCACGCATTTCGGCGCATCCGACCGCAGCATGCTCCTCGCCATGAACCAGCTCGCGCGGGACCTGCACGGGCTGGGCAGGTACCGTGAGGCCGAACCGTTCCAGCAGGAAGCCCTCGACGGGATGCGGCAGACACTGGCTCCCAACCACGCATTCGTCCTGCACGCCGAGATGAGCCGGGCCGCCACACTGCGCGAACTCGGTTTCCATGCCGAGTCGCTCCGGCTGGCGGAACACATGCATCAATTGCACCTGCAACGGTTCGGGGAGCGCCATCAGGACACCCTCGCCGCCCGGCGCGTCCTGGCCATGGCGTGCGTCCGGACGGGCGACGCCGACCGCGCCAGGCGGCTCCTCGAAACCGCGCTCGACGGCTACCGAAAGATCATGGGACGTGATCACCCGTTCGCGCACGCGTGCACCACCGACCTGACGGTGGCGCTCCGCGCACTGGGAGGTCATGAGCCCGCACGGGCGATCGATGAAACGACCTTCCAAGCCCTGACACGCCTGCTGGGCCCGGACCACTACTACTCGCTGTGCTGCTCGGTCGGCCTGGTGCACGACCTCTTCCGGCTGGGGCGTCTGGAAGCGGCGCACAGCCGTTCAACGGAGACGCTGGCACGCTTCGGAAACCAGTACGGAACGGACCACGTCTATACGCTCGCCTGCGCCCACAACCATCGGATCGTCTGCGCCGCACTGGGGCTCGGCGAACCGGTACGCGAGCCCCTCGCCGCGTTGGCGCGGGAACTCGGCAACGAGCATCCGGAGCTTCGCAGGGCCGGGGAGGGAGAGTTGCTGGAATGCGTGATCGAACCGATACCGCTGTGAGCCCGCACGCCCGCCGCGGCGCGGCCGGATCTCAGCGTTCGCCGATGGTGCGCGGCGACCGCTGCCGCTCCGGGCTGACGAAGGAGTCGAAACCGGCTGCCGCCGACTGCGAGCCGCCCGCCTCGTCCAGAACGCCGAGCAGCACCTCGCCGATCACCGTTTCGTCGATCACCCCGATCCGCCGGAGGGAGACGTCGCTCACATCGATCAGGAAGGATCGACCCTCGTCGCCCTTGTCTCCCACCAAGCCTCCTCAACACGGGCCGGACCACACCGAACAACGGCGTGACGCTACAAGATCCAGGTTCCCAAACCTAACGTATGGAAAGCGCGTGGCTCATGTTGTTCCCGAAACATGACCACCGCTTGGGCGAGGCGCGGATCACGTCCACCGCCCCGGAATATGGCTGCCTTGACCATAGAAAACTCTGTTGCCCGAATGCAGGAAGCGGGAAGGATCAAGATGAGTGTCGGTGAACCGGGGCAGGGGCGGTGGACGCCGCGGGGGGCGTGCTCGATCCTGGCCTGCGACATCGTGGCGTTCGGGGACACCGCTCGGACGGACGATGTCCGGGAGATCATGCGGGACGCCATGTATCGGCAGATCGCCGTTGGTCTGCGGGCCGCGGGAGTGGGATCGGCCGATTGCTACACCGAGGACCGGGGCGACGGCGCGATGGTGCTCGTTCCTCCCCACGTGGGGATCGAGGCGCTGCTGACGTCCGTCGTGGACACGCTGAAGGCCGAACTGCGGCGATACAACAAGGCCGCGGCGGACGTGGCGCGGATCAGGTTGCGGGTGGCGGTGCACACCGGTGAGGCCCGGTACGACGGGAAGGGGGTCGTGGGGGTGGCGGTGAACCACGCGTTCCGGATCCTTGACGCGCAGCCCTTCAAGGACGCGCTCAACGCGGCGCGCGCGCCGCTGGGGGTGATCGTGTCCCAACGAGTCCACGATGACGTGGTGCGGCACGGGCCGGGGCTGGTCGATCCGGACGACTACCGGCCGATCGACATCGCGGTGAAGGAGACGGAGAGCACCGCGTGGGTCCGGGTGCTCGGCCGCATGCCGGAAACCGGCTCGTCACCCGATGGCACGTTGGTGTCCACGCCCGACGGCGCGGTGGAGCCGGCATCCGGCCCGTCCGCGGCGGCGACCGCCACGGTGTTCCCCGAGCCGGCGATGTCCGCGCCCGCGATTCCCGAACCGGTACCGCCCAGCGTGCTGTTCGGGGTGACCGACCAGATGGTCAGGTTGCCGCTGATGACGTCCGAGCGGGGGCGCGACCAGGTGGTGGGGGCCTTGCGCGCCGACTTGCGAGGGGCGATCCCCCGGCATGCCGAGGCCCGCATGGACGTCTACTCGATCATCGAGACCTGCCTGGACTATCCCGGCGGGCTGCATGACCTACTGGCCACGATCAAGGGGTTCACCGGTGAGTCGATGCCGGTCACGCGGCTGGAGCAGGCGATCGCACGCCTCCTGCCCCGGATCTGACCGCCACCGCGCGGGGCGGCTTCCCAGGCTCGCCGGGTACGACCACCGCCGCCGGATGCGCGCGGCCTCGGGGCGGCGAGCGCCGGGAGTCAGTCGCGGACGCAGTCGGGGCAGGGGCGCTGGGCGAAGCTCGGGGTGAGGACGACGCCCGCGCCGAAGCACGTCCAGCAGCCGAGCTGGTAGCCGGTCGCGTAGACCGGGCCGCGGAATCCGTCGGTGCGGAAGCGCGGGCCGGTGGGGGCGGTGCCCGCGCGGCCGGTGCCGGAGCACTCCTCGCACTGCAGGGAGATGCGGTTGTCGCCGCGGGCGTACACGACTTCTCCGCTGCCCCTGCAGGCGCGGCAGGACCGGCCGTCCCATGGCCCGGTTTCGCCCATCGCTCACCCCCGGTCGCGGATTCCCTCGCCCATCATGCCAGCTCAAAGGCCGGAATTTGACCCCGACACGACACTTGCTTTACGCGGCGGCGGTGAGGCGGGCGTAGGCGACGATGTTGTCGCGGTAGCGGCCGTCGTCGAACGGGCCGCCGCAGGTGATCAGCCGGAGGGACGGGACGGGCGTGTGCCGGTAGACGGTTCGGGCCGGGAAGTCGGCCTTGCGGTGGCGGCGGACGGTGTCGACGGCGAAGATCGCCGCGGTGCCGTCGGCGCGGGTGATCCGGACGCTGGCGCCGGGCCGGAGAGCGTCGAGGCGGAAGAAGATCGACGGGCCGCGGCGGGAGTCGCGATGGCCGGTGATCACGGCGGTGCCGGGCTCGCCGGGAGGCGCGGAGCCCGTGTACCAGGCGGCGCGGTCCTCGTGCGGCGGGCGGGGGACCGCGAGGGTGCCGTCGGGGGCGAGCCCGAGGCGCAGGAGGTCCGTGTCCACGCCGATGGACGCGATGGTGAGGCGCGCCGGACCGGACGGGGACGGGGCCGCCGGACCCGACGGGGGCGGGCGGGGCGTTCGCGGGGGTTCGGCGGGTGCGAGGAGGTCGACGCCGGTGCAGGCGGCGAGGGCGGCGGCCGCGAGGGCCGCGAGGCGGGTGCGGGGACCGGCCGCGCGGCCCGGTCGCGGCGTCACGGTGTCCGGCGGCGTGCGGCGACGGCGAGGGCCAGGCCCGCGAGGGCGAGGAGGCCCGCGCCGAGGGCGCGGGGGCCGGCGCCGGTGGCGGGTCCGGCGCCGGTGGCGGCGCCGCCGGCGGCCATCGGTTCGAGGACGCCGCACAGGGCGGGCGCGGTGGTGGAGAGCGGGAGTGAGGGCACGAGGTCGCCGGCGGCGCCGCGGGCCTTCTCGCTGATCCGCGAGGGGTCGAGGCCGTGGACGACGACGACCGCGGTGCCGTCGCGGAGTGCTTCGAGGGTGGCGTCGTCCAGGTCGATGACGCGCTGGTAGTCGAGGCCGGCGCCGCGGGGTGCGATCTCGAGGTCGGTCCCGGCGGCGGGGGTCGTCTCGCCCCGGACCGAGAGGGTGGTCCGGATCGGGCCGTAGGCGGGCTCGCCCTCGGTGGCGCTGACGACGCCGTCGCCGTCGGTGTCCGCGGACGGGGCCGGGCACTCGCCGCGGGCGCCGCCGCGGATGTGCTGGAGGTGCGGGTACGGCCGCCCGTCGATCCGGCCCGCGAGCCCGGAGTAGGACTCGACGACGGTCGCGGTGCGCCCGTCCAGTTCGAGGGTGACGGAGCCGGAGGCCCGCTGGCCGTTCAGCGGGCGGAGTACGGCCTGGTAGGCGCGCGGCTCGCCCGCATCGGCCGTCGCGGGGCCCGCGACCAGGACGGGCGCGGCGGCGAGCATCGCCACGACGAGCGGTCGGCTCCTGCTGAGTGCCATTCGATCCCCTCCGGGTGGATGTCCGGGGCGCCCGCGCGTCCCCACCCGGCACTCGTCCCCGTTGATCGTTATCGCCAAGGGAAGCGGTGGGCATCGATCGGGCAATGCGCGGCGGGCCGCGACGGGGGGCGATGTCGCACCCTCGGCCATGTAATGACACACTTACGTTGGTTTGTCTCACGGAGGTGCGTATGTCGGCGACAGTCCAGCCACCCGAGAGCGTCACCTGGCGCGTGCACATCGACCGGGCCATGTGGGTCGGGGGCGTGCGCAGCCTGATGCTGCAGGCCCTGCATCCCGTCGCGATGTGGGGCGTCTGGCAGAACTCCAACTTCCGGGAGGACCCGTTCGGGCGGCTCCAGCGGACGTCCGACTTCGTCGGGCTGTCGACGTTCGGGAGCGCGGAGGAGGTCGAGGCGGCCGCCTACCGCGTCCGCGAGATCCACCGGAGCCTGCGGATCCGCAACCACGACACCGGCAAGACCGAGCGGCTCGACCAGCCCGAGCTGCTGCTGTGGGTGCACTGCGCCGAGGTGTACTCGTACCTGCAGGTCGCGCGGCGGGCGGGGCTGCCGCTGACGGACGCCATGGCCGACCGGTACCTCGACGAGCAGCGGGAGTCGGCCGTGCACGTCGGGCTGCACGCCGAGGACGTCCCCGGCAGCGTCGCGGAGATGGAGCGGTACTTCGCGAGCATGCGGCCGCACCTGCGGGTCACGGAGGAGGCCGCCGAGACCGTCCGGTTCCTGATGTGGCCGGCGATGCCGGAGAACCTGAAGTTCCTCGCGCCCGGAAAGCCGGGCTGGTTCCCGTTCGGGGCGCTCTGCTACTACTCCCTCCCCGGCTGGGCCCGCGCGATGTACGGGGCGCTGCCGGAGGCGCCGCAGCCGGCCGTGACCGCCGCGCTCCGCTCGTTCCGGCTGGCGATGAACTCGGTGCCCGAGCGGCTGCACGACTACGCGTTCGCCAAGGACACCCGGGATATGCTCGATCGCGCGCGGGCCCGGCTCGCCGCCGACGGCTACGACGTGGGCAAGGGCCTGTACGGCCTGCGCGATCCCCGCCGGTGGCCCGTCCGCGCGAGCTGAGCCCGGCGCGTCAGGCCTCGACCGGCAGGGCCGACCACGGCTCCTTGCGGGGCGCGGCCGCGCGGCCCTCGGGGCAGTGCCGCGCGAAGTCGCACCACGCGCACAGCGGTCCCGGACGGGCCGGGAACCGTTCGTCGAACGGGGCGTGGTCGACCGGGCCGGACCGTGCGGCGTCGCCGCGGCGCGGCGGGCCGGCGTCGCCGCGGCGCGGCGGACCGCTGTCGCCGCGGCGCGGCTTCGGGACGCGCTCGCGGTAGGAGTCGTCGGCGGCGGACGCCTCGGCGGCGATGTCCTCGGCACGGCCGAGGTGCCGGTCGAGGGACGCGCCGGTGTGGTCCCACGCGGCGACCTCGCCGGACGGCAGGTGGTGCAGTTCGACGCGGCGGCACGGGCGGCGCAGCACCCGGGACGCCGCGACGGCGTAGATCGCGAGGGCGAGCGAGCCGCGCGCGTCGTCGGGGGTGAGCGGCCGCCGCCCGGTCTTGTAGTCGACGACGACGAGTTCGCCGCCGCGCCGGTCGAGGCGGTCGATGCGGCCGGAGACGGCGATGCGGGCGGTGCGGGTCGCGACCGTCCGCTCGACGCCGACCGGCTCGTCGGACGGGTCGAGGCCGGCGACGTAGCGTTCGGTCATGTCGCGGGCCCGGTCGCGGTGCGCGGCGGACTGCGCGGCGTCCCGGAACCCCTCGGTGATCCAGCCGCGGACCAGGAGGGTCCCGGCGGCGGCGGGCGTCCGCTCGGGCTCGGGCAGCCGCCACCACGCGGCCAGCGCGTTGTGCACGCTCGCGCCGACGCTGTTGTGCGCCCACGGCGGGCCCTTCGGCGGCATCGGACGATCGAGGTAGGTCATCCGGTAGCGCCTGGGGCAGTCGAGCCAGGTATTCAGCCGCGACGGCGTGCAGGAGTACAGCCGTTCGGGCATGCCCTCGAAGCCGAGTTGTTCCACCGCCTGCGTCCGTCCTCGCGCGCCCGCCGCCGGTCCCGTCCCGGGCCCGTCAGTCGTTGTCCTCGCGGGCCATGTCGCCCCAGCTCTCCCAGCGGGCGTTCTCCTCGCCGGCGGTCGTCTCGTCGCCCTGGGCGGGCATGACCTGCAGGTCGCGGGGCAGCGGGTCGAGCAGCGCGCCGATCGAGTTGAGCTGCTTGCGCAGGTCCTCGAAGGCGCCGCCGACCGAGCCCGGACGGCCGCGGTGCAGGGTGTCACCGGAGAACAGCACGCCGAGCTGCTCGCTGATCACGCAGACGGCGCCGAGGGTGTGCCCCGGGGTGTGCACGATCTCGAGCTGCGCGTCGGCGATCTCGAAGACGCCGCCGTCCTCGAGCCAGATGTCGGGTTCGAGGGAGCGCAGCGCCTTGGCGTCGTCCTCGTCCTCCTCTTCCTTGGCGAGGCGGCCGAAGTAGTCGCGCCACAGCTGCCGGTCGGCGCGGTGCAGCGCGATGGGGGCCCAGTTCTCCTCGTCCTCCTCGCCGGCGGCGGCGACCTCGAGGACGACCGCGAGGCGGTGCTCGTGGCCGTCGGTGAGCAGGACGGCCATGACCTCGCGCTCGCCCACCTTCTCGAGGATGGCCTCGGCGTCGAACGCCGGGTCGATGACGATGACCTCTTCGTCGTCGCCGATGACGTAGGTGTTGTTCTCGACGTCGTACTCGGTGTCGTCCAGGGTCAGCTTGCCCGACGTCACCACCTGTTCGATGCGCGCGTCCACGCTGGCACCCTACCGCGCTTCGCAACCGTGTCAGGGCAGCGGCGAGACAGTGCCGCGGGCGGCGCCCACGAGCGCCTCGTAGGCGGCGGGGTCGGTGCTCTCGGCGCCGATGCGGTCACCGGTCGGGGCGCCGTGGTCGTCGCTGGACCCGGTGCCGGCGAGGCCGAGGGCCGCGGCGAGATCGCGCAGGTGGGCACGGTCGTCCGGGGCGTGGTCGGGGTGGTCGACCTCGACGCCGGCCAGTCCGGCGGCGGCGAGCCGCTCGATCACCTCGTCCGGGAAGACGTACGTGCGGCGGCTAGGGCGGGGGTGCGCGAGGACGCACACGCCCCCGGCCGCCCGGACGAGCGCGATCGCCCGTTCCGGGTCGAGCGCGTACCGGTCGGCGTGCGCGCGGCCGCCCTCGGCGATCCAGTCGGGCGTGAAGGCCTCGTCGTGGGTCGCGACGGCGCCCGCCTCGATCATCGCCTGGGCGATGTGCGGGCGCCCGACGGCCTCGCCCCGCGCGAGTTCGCGGACCCGCTCCCACGTGACGTCCACGCCGAGGTCGCGGAGCAGGCCGACCATGGTGCGGGCCCTGATCACGCGGTCGTCGCGGATGCGGGCGAGTTCGGCGGCCAGGACGGGTTCGGCGGGGTCGAACAGGTAGCCGAGCATGTGCAGGCTCCTGCCGTCCTGGACGCACGACAGCTCGATCCCGCGGACGAGCGTCAGCCCGTCCGGGAGGGCCGCCGCGGCGGCGTCCCACCCGGCGGTGGTGTCGTGGTCGGTGAGCGCGACGACGTCCACGCCGTTCTCCCGCGCGCGCCGCATCACCTCGGCGGGCGGCCGGGTGCCGTCGGAGGCGTCGCTGTGGACATGGAGGTCGATCACCATTCCCCCAGCTTAGGCACGCCGCCGTCGGTCAGAGGTGCGTGTCAGAGGTCCAGCTTGCCGCTGTGGGCGCCGTAGGGAAGGTCCACGTCCATGCCGGGCTCGCGGAGGTCGAGGAGGTTCAGCTCCTCGAGCATCAGCACCCCCGCGTCCGCGGGCCAGAGCACGACCCACAGCCAGTTGCCGAGGGCCTCGCCGACGAAGACGGCCCGGTCCGGTTCGCGGCCGACCGTCCAGAGCGGGACGGTGTGCCCGCTGGTGGCGGCGGGACCGCTGATGCCGATCTTGGCGTGCGGGGGGTCCCCGTCGAACTCCCGGCCGGGATCGGGGCCCGCCAGCCCCGCGTAGTGCGCGCCGAGGCCGACGCCCGGCTCCTCGGCGATCAGCAGCATGTCGGCGAGGCCGCCGAGCAGTCCGGGGCCCGACACCGCCACGGCGCACGCGCGCGCGCCGCCGCGCTCGTCCCCGACCGTGAGGAATCCGGTGACGAGCCAGTTGAGCGGGAGCGGCCAGGGCGTCCAGACGGGAACGCGCACGTCGCGCAGGACGATGCCGAGCGCGTCCGGGCCCGGCCGGACGGGCGGCTGCCTCGGGAGTACGGCACCGTGCACGCCGCAACTCCAGTCGCTCGACCAGAGACCCGGCGCCTGCACCTGGGCTCCGCAACGCGGGCACGTGGGCTCCGCCCTCATGATTACCCACCATGCGCGGCCGTTCCCTCGCACGTCAAGGCGGGGCGGGGGAAAGACGGGACAAAATGGAGGCATGCGGGAGCGGTGCGTGGGCGCGATCGTCCATGATCGAGGCGGTCGGCTGCTGCTAGTGCGGCGGGGCCGGCCGCCCGGCGCGGGTCTCTGGTCGGTGCCGGGCGGCCGGGTGGAACCGGGCGAGGACGACGCGGCGGCCGTCGCGCGCGAGCTGCTGGAGGAGACGGGCCTGCGGGTGCGCGCCGGCGCGCTCGTGGGCACGGTCGAGCGGGACGGTCCGGGCGGCGTCGTCTACGAGATCCACGACTACGCCGCCACGGTGCTCGGCGGGACGCCGCGCGCCGGGGACGACGCGGCGGACGTCCGCTGGGTCGCGCCCGCCGAACTCCGGGACCTGCCGCTCGTGCCCGGCCTGCTGGACGCGCTCACGGAGTGGGGCGTCCTGTGAGGCCGGCCGAGCCCCGCCGCGCGGCGGGCCTCAGTACGCCGGTTGCGCGCCCGGCACGCCGCCGGGACGCTGCGGGGCGTCCGGGCCCGGGTCGTCGGCGGGGCCGTCGCCGGGGCCGTCCCCCGGGGTGACCGTCCGCACCTTGAACCGGCGGGCCAGCAGGACGATGCCCACCGCGTACACGGCCATGGACGTGACGTCGGCGAGGACGTACTGCCACGGGATGCCGCCCTGCTCGAGGCTCAGCTGCCCGAGCGCCGCCGGGAGCAGGAACGCCATCAGGTTGTTGAACACGTGCAGCGCGATCGTGCACTCCAGGCCGCCGGTGCGCACGGTCAGCCACCCGGCGATGGCGCCGAAGACGAAGATGTCGAGCATCCCCCAGCCGGTGTAGCCGTGCCCGGAGGTGAACAGCGCGGCCCCGACGACGATGCCGGGCCACGGGGTGCGGAACACGACGCTCAGCGCCCGCGCGAGCCCGTTCCGGGCCTTCTCCAGGGTGCACGCGCCGATGGCCTGCATCAGCCAGCCGCGGAAGAAGTACTCCTCGGCCGCCGACTGGAACGGGACGAGCGCCACGATCACGAGCGCCGGCAGGAGGAAGTCGTCCCAGCCGACCCACGATCCCTCGGTGGTCGACCCGGCCGGATCGTTCTCGACGGTCGCGCCCGCGGCCATCGACAGGACGAACGAGACCGCGCAGAACACGACGGACATGCCCGCGCACGCGAGCATCCAGCGCCAGCGCAGCCGTCCGGCGACCGACGACAGCGTCCCCGGGCGCCGCCGCTGGATGCCCCAGGCCGCGAGCGCGATCAGCGGCAGGAACAGCGCCAGGGACCCCAGCGCGTAGGCGATGTCGGCCGTGTCGTTGCCGAAGATCGACGTGGTGCCCGGATCGTCCAGCAGCGCCGGATCCTCGTCGGACACCATCATCTGGACGAGCAGCCCGATGACCGCGAGGACGCCGCCCGCACCGAGCCCGACCACGATGATCGCCAGGGTCCCGACCAGCGGGCGCCACCAGCTGTGCGTCTCCGAACGCGCCATCCGGTGGAACGGCACCCCACGCGGTGTGGGGACGATCCAGGGGCGCTTTACCGGCTGCGGGTAGCCGCCGTAGCCGGGGCCGTAACCGTGTGCGTAACCGGGAGGGTATTGGTACTGCTGCGGGTAGCCCTGCGGGTACTGCCCGCCCCAGGCGTTCTGATCCCACGCGGGCTGTGCTCCGGTGTGGTGCCCCGCCGGGTAAGCCTGGTCCGGGGCCTGCCCGCCGTAGGGGCCGCCCCCGTGTTGCGGCAGTCCGTACGGCGACGTCCACTGCTGTTGCTGCTGGGGGAACTCCTGGCCCCCCTGCGGCCGCGCACCCGGACGACCGTCCTGCGGCGGCAGCCCGTACGGCGATGTCGACTGCTGTTGCCGCGGGGCCGCCGGCCCCTGCTCGGGCCGCTCGCCGGGCCGGTCCGGCCCGCCGGGCCCTCCGGGCGGCGGAGCGTCGGGGGCAGGAGGACGCGCCCGCCCGTCGCCCATGTCGGGGTCGAGCGGCGCCCAGCCGTTCGCGTCCTCCTGGTCAGACATGCGTCCCCTTCTCCTCGCCGCCGCGTCGCCGCGTCGCCACGCCTCGGCACGTGGACGACTTGGCACGTGGACGAATCGTACGGTCGCTCAGTTCCCGGAAGGGTCGAACGTACGCGTGCGCGCCAGCCCGGCGGCGCGTCCCTTGGCGGCGATGACGAGCGCCATCTTGCGGGACGCCTCGTCGATCATCTCGTCGCCGAGCATCGCGGCGCCGCGCCCCTCGACGTTGATCGCGTGGTCGTAGGCGTCCAGGATCAGCTCGGCGTGGTCGTAGTCGTCCTGGTTCGGGGAGAAGATCGCGTTCCCGGCGTCGATCTGGGACGGGTGCAGCACCCACTTGCCGTCGAAGCCGAGGGCGGCCGAGCGGCGGGCGGCGCGGTCGAACCCGTCGGCGTCCCGGACGTTGAAGTAGGGGCCGTCGACGGCCTGCAGGTCGTGGGCGCGGGCTGCCAGCAGGATGCGCATCAGGATGTAGTGGTAGGCGTCGCCCTCGGTGTAGCCGGGCGGCTGCTCCCCCACGACGAGCGTCTTCATGTTGATCGAGGCCATGAAGTCGCCGGGGCCGAACACCAGGGTCTCCAGCCGGGGCGACGACGCGGCGATGTCGTCGATGCGGGTCATGCCGCGCGCGTCCTCGATCTGGGCTTCGATGCCGATCCGTCCGGGTTCGAGGCCCGTCGCGCCCTCGATCTGCGTGAGGAGCCGGTCGAGCCACTGGACGTGCGAGGGGTCCTGCACCTTCGGCAGCATGATCGCGTCGATGTTCGCGCCCGCGCCCTCGACGACCTCGATGACGTCCCGGTAGGCGAACGGGGTGTCGAGGTCGTTGACCCGCACGACGCGGATCTTGCCCGTCCAGTCGCCCTCGTTGAGCGCGGCGACGACCGACTTGCGGGCGTCCTGCTTCGCGGACGGGGCGACGGCGTCCTCGAGGTCGAGGAAGATCTCGTCGGCGGGGAGTCCCTGCGCCTTCTCGATGAAACGGGGGTTGCTGCCGGGGACCGCGAGGGTGGTACGTCGTGAGCGCATGGGGCGGATCGTATCCAGCGGGTGTGAGACGCTGCGGAACATGGGTGACCCGAACGCGACCCCTCCCCCGCCGCCCGAGGCGGTGCACGCGCTGAGCGCGGCGCTGGTGGAGGAGGCGGCCAAGAAGTCGGGGCTGCTGTGGCTCGACCTGCCGGGTCTGCCGCAGCCGCGGGCGGCATGGCACGTCTGGCACGAGGGGTCGGCGTACGTGCTGACGGGCGGCGAGGGCGAGCAGCCCCTGCCCGGCCTGCCCGAGGCCGACCGGGTGACGGTGATCCTGCGCAGCAAGGACAAGGGCGGACGGCTCGTCGCGTTCGTCGCCGCGTGCGAGCACGTGGAGCCGGGCGGCGAGCTGTGGGACGAGGTGGCGCCCAAGCTCGCGAAGGACCGGCTGAACGCCCGGGCGCACGCGGAGCAGCCGGCGCGGTGGGCGGCGGAGTCGTGGGTGATCCGGCTGACGCCGACGGGCGAGGAGATCGAGCCGTCCGGCGACTACGCGCACGTCCGGCCGGTGCCGTCCCCGGCGACGACGGCGGGGCCGCCGCCCCGGCTGGCCGGCGGCAAGCGCCGCCGCGCCGACCGCTAGGAACCGGGCGCTAGGAACCGGGCGCTGGAAACCGGACGCTAGAGCCGCGGGACGGCCAGTTCGCGGCCCGCGTCCAGGGCGCCGAGCTTGTCCGGGTTCGACACCATGTGGATGGCTTCGACGCGGCCCGCCTCGTCGAGCTCGACCGTCACCGCGCTGATCGTCCGCTCGGGGCCCTCGATGACGAGGCCCGGCCGCCCGTTGACGTCCGCGCGCCGCATCCGCATGTCGGCGGCGGCGACGCCCGCGTAGGGCGCGCCGGCGACCGCGCCGATGAACCGGGCGACCCGCTCCGCGCCGACGATCGGCCGCAGCGCCGCGCGCACCTTGCCGCCGCCGTCCGTCCACAGGGTGACGTCCGGGGCGAGGATCTCCATGAGGCGGTTGACGTCGCCGCCCATGACGGCGTCGAGGAACCGGTCGGTGGCGGCGCGGCGCTCGGCCCCGGCCGCCGCGAACCGCGGCCGCCGCGCCGCCACGTGCCTGCGGGCGCGGGTGCCGAGCTGCCGCACCGACGCCTCCGACCGGTCGAGCGCCGCCGCGATCTCCGCGTACGGGTAGCCGAACGCCTCCTTGAGGACGAACACGGCCCGTTCGAGCGGGCTCAGCGTCTCCAGGACGACGAGCAGCGCCATCGACACCGACTCGGCGCGCTCGGCGTCGTCGGCGACGTCGGGGGCGGTCAGCATCGGCTCGGGCAGCCACGGCCCCACGTACGTCTCGCGCCGCGCCCGCGCGCCGCGCAGCCGGTCGAGCGCGATGTTGGTGGTGATCCGGACGAGGTAGCCGCGGGGGTCGCGGACGTCCGAGCGGTCGGCGGCCGACCAGCGCAGCCAGGCGTCCTGGACGGCGTCCTCGGAGTCGGCGGCGGTGCCCAGCATCCGGTACGCGACCGCGAACAGCAGGCCGCGGTGCTCCTCGAACGTCTCGTCCGCCGCCCGGACCGTCCCGGCCATGCCGTTCTCCCTCCGCACCCGCCCGTGCCGATCGTCCCAAGCCGCGGAGAACGGCCCTAGGATCCGCTCTAGATCACTTTAGGCGCGATACGTCACGTTCGAGCTCGCCGGTTGGTCCGACGACAGGAGCGCACCCCATGGGCCCCAGATTTTCGAGCGGCAGGCGGAACGGCCGCGGCGCCGGAATCGGAGCCGCGGGGCCGCCGTTCGGCACCATCGCCGGGCCTTCCTTCCGGCCGCCCCGGGCCGCGAAGCGGGGCGGCGGCGGAGGCGGGGGCGGGCCCGGCAGGGGCGGCCGCGGCGGCGGGCGGGACCAGGCGGGCGGACGCGGGCGGCGCGGGAATCCGGGACGGGGCAACGCGCGCCGCCCCGATGGGCGGACGACGACCAGGGACCCGATCGACGTCATCACCGGCGAGGTGCTGTTCGGCCAGGTGGACGTGGCGCTCCCCGGCGCCCTTCCGCTGGTGCTCGAGCGGACCCACCTGTCCGGATACCGCGACGGCGGCCTCTTCGGACGCTCGTGGGCGTCGACGCTCGACCAGCGCCTCGAGCTGGACGCGCGGGGAGTCCACTTCCTCTCCGCCGACGGCATGATCCTCGAGTACCCGCAGTCCCTGGTGCCCAACGTGTCGTTCCTGCCTTCGGAGGGCCCGCGGCTGCCGCTGACGCTCGCGCCCGACGGCTCGTACGTCCTGCACGATCCGCGACTCGACCGGACGCTGCATTTCCCGGCGCCGGGCGAGACGCACGGCTGGTCCCGGCTGCCGCTGGTCGCGATCGGCGACCGCCGCGGCAACCGCGTCGAACTGGGCTACGCGGACGGCGTCCTGCGGGAGATCCGGCACTCCGCCGGCTACCGGATCTTCGTGGACACCGAGGACCGCGCGGACGGCGAGACGGACGGCGAGACGGACGGCGGCCCCAGGATCGTCGGCCTGCGGACGATCCTGGAGGGCACAGCCGACGCGACCGGCGCGCCCGCGGACGACGCCGGCGACGCGATCACCCTGGTGCGGTACGAGTACGACGCGGCCGGGCTCCTGTCCGGCGTCGTGAACTCCTCCGGGCGCGCCTTCCGGTTCGACTACGACGGAGACGGGCGCCTGACGGCCTGGCACGACCGGAACGGCCACTGGTACCGCTACGAGTACGACGAGGACGGGCGCGCCGTCCGGGCCGCCGGACCGGACGGCCGGCTCGGCGTCTCGCTCCGGTTCCGGCCCGAGGAGCGCACGACCGTCGTGACGGACTCGCTCGGCAACGCCACGACCTACCGGTACAACGAGCACCTGCAGATCATCGCCGAGACGGACCCGCTCGGGGCGACGACCCGTTCCGAGTGGGACGCCCGCGACCGCCTGCTGTCGCGTACCGACCCGCTCGGCGGCGTCGTCCGGTTCTCCTACGACGAGCACGGCGATCTCGTCCGGGTCCGCCGCCCCGACGGCGAGACGATCGAGACCGTCCACGACGAGGCGCGGCGGCCGGTCGCGGTCACCGAACCGGGCGGGCGCACCTGGCGGCGCGAGTACGACGAGCGCGGCAACGTCACGAGCCTGACCGACCCGTCCGGGGCCACGACCCGGGCGCGGTACGACGAGCGCGGCAACCTGTCCGGGCTCGTGGACACGCTCGGCCACGTCACCCGGGTCGTGTCGAACGCCGCCGGGCTGCCGCTGCGCGTCACCGATCCCGCGGGCGCCGAGACGCGCTACGAGTACGACTCCCTCGGCAGGCTCACCGCCCTCACCGACCCGGCCGGCGGCGTGACCCGGTACGGGTGGACCGCCGAGCACCGCATGGCCTGGCGGCGGTCGCCGGCGGGCGCGGTCGACCGCTGGACCTACGACGCCGAGGGCAACGCGGTGGAGTTCGCGGGCGCCACCGGCGAGCTCACCCGCGCGGAGTACGGGCCGTTCGACGTGCTCGTCACGGAGATCGGTCCCGACGGCGCCCGCACCGAGTCGTCCCATGACACCGAGCTGCGGATCACCGCCGTCACGAACCCGCGGGGCGAGGTCTGGCGGTACGAGTACGACGCGGCCGGCGGCGTCGTCGCGGAGACGGACTTCAACGGGCGGACGCTGCGTTACGCCCTCGACGCGCTCGGGCGGATCGAGGCGCGCACCAACGCGCTGGGGCAGACCACGTCGTTCGTCCGGGACGCCCTCGGGAACGTCGTGGAGGAGCACTCCCCGGAAGGCGTCGCCACCTTCGCCTACGGCGCGGACGGTTTCCTGGCGCGGGCCGTCAACGCGAACGCCGACCTGCGGTTCGAACGCGACGCCATGGGCCGGGTCACGGCCGAGATCTGCAACGGGCGGGTGGTGGCGTCGGCCTACGACGCGGCGGGACGGCGCGTCCACCGGCGCACCCCCAGCGGCGCCGAGAGCGCGTGGAGCTTCGACTCCTGCGGCCGTCCCGCAGCGCTGTCCACGGCCGGGGAGAGCGTCCTGTTCCACTACGACGCGGCGGGGCGGGAGATCCAGCGGAACATCGGTGCCGCGACGGTGCTGTCCCAGCAGTGGGACGCCGCGGACCGGCTCGTCGCGCAGAGCATCTGGGGCACCCGGAGCACCGTCGCGGCGCCCCGCCGGGACGCGCCGGAACCGGCGCTCCTGCAGCACCGCACCTACGCCTACGACCCGGACGGCAACGTCACCGCGATCGGCGACCGGCTCGGCGCGGACCGGCGGTTCGAGCTCGACCGGCGCGGGCGCGTCCGCACCGTGCACGCCGCGGACCGGCGCGAGGAGCGCGAGGAGTACGTCTACGACGCCCTCGGCGACCTCGTCGAGGCCCGCTTTCGGGTGCCGGCCCCGGCGGACGGCCCCGCGCCGTCCCTCGCGGGCGACGCGGCGGGGTCCCGCGAGTACGACGGGACGCTGCTGCGCCGGGCTGGGAGCGTCCACTACGAGCACGACGCCCAGGGGCGGGTCACCGTCCGCAGCCACGTGCGGGCGGACGGCGGCGCGCGCACGTGGCGCCACCACTGGGACAGCGACGACCGGCTCGTCGGCGTCGACGCCCCGGACGGGCGGCACTGGCGCTACCGCTACGACGCGCTCGGGCGGCGGATCTCCAAGCAGCGGACGGACGGCGACGGCACCGGCGTCTTCGAGCAGTTCGACTTCGTGTGGGACGGTCACGTCCTCGCCGAGCAGGTGCAGCGCACCTGGTCGGCGGAGCTGCGGGCGTTCGTGGGGCGCGGGCTCGTCTGGGAGCACGACCCGCGGAGCCTGCGCCCGCTCACCCAGACCGAGCGGCTGCCGTCGCGGGACGTCCCGCAGGAATGGATCGACCGGGAGTTCCAGGCGATCGTCACCGACCTCGTCGGCACCCCGGTGGAGCTGGTGGACACGGCCGGGAGCGTCCGGCGGCACATGCGGACGACGCTGTGGGGCGTGGACCTCTCCGGCACCGGCTCCAACTGCCCGCTGCGCTTCCCGGGGCAGTACTTCGACGCCGAGAGCGACCTGAACTACAACTACCACCGCTACTACAACGCGGCGGACGGCCGGTACCAGAGCGCCGACCCGCTCGGCCTGGCGGGCGCGCTGAACCCGCACGCCTACGTCCCCAACCCGCTCGACTGGCTCGATCCCCTCGGGCTCAAGGGGAGCCCCGGACAGGGCGAGGAGAAGGTCAAGCTCTACCACTACACGGACAAGGCCGGATACAACGGGATCAGGAGCGGCGACCCGTACCACGTGCGGGAAGGGAGCTCCAAGAACGGTGCCGGACCGTTCTGGACGACGAAGAGCCCCGCCGACCTCACCGAGCCCAACGCGTTCAAGAAGCTGGGGATCACCAGCGGCAAGTCCGAGTACGTCCTGGAGGCCGAGATACCGAAGTCCGCGCTCAGACCGCTGCCGGGCGGGCGGGGCGACCACGTCCTCATGACCCCGGGAGGGATCAAGGTGCCGCGCTCCGACGCCCACTACATCGGGCCGACCAGGGACTGGGAGCCGTCGTGATCAGCGGCCACGACTCGGTGCTCGTCTGCGCCGGGCCCGTCGCGGAGCGGGTCGGCGGCTTCGTCGACGCCCTCGCGGACGCCTCCCCGTCGCTGCTCGTCGCCGTCGACGAGGGCGGTTTCGTCCCGTGGGACGGCCGGACCCGGCCCCCGTCCGGCGCGGCGGAGCTCCTCGTCGCCCGCGACGCGGAGATGGTCGACCGCTGGGACCGCGACGGGTACCACCTCGACCGGGACGGCCACGGCACCCTGATGATCGCCTACGAGCCGTGCCGGGCGCCGCGGCTCGACGTCACCGTCCTGGACGATCCCTACGGGCGCGGCGGGTTCCTGTTCGACCCCTACGACGTCACGCTGATCGGCGCGGGACTGTCCCTGGTGACCGTCGTGACGCCCGACGCGGACGGCCCGTTCGCGCGGAGCGTCCTGGACGGGCTCGCGGAGCACCTGGCCGGCGCGGCGCCGCGGGGCGGGTGACCGGAAACACCGGACGCGCCGGGTCGGCCGGGCGATCATGGGTACTGTCCTGCTCATGAGCGCATCTCCGACACGGGTGTTCATCGCCCGGCTCGCCGGGATCGCGGTTTTCGATCCGGTGGGCGATCAGGTCGGCCGGGTCCGCGACGTCGTCGTCGCGCTGCGGCTGGCGCCCCGCCCGCCGCGGGTGCTGGGGCTGGTCGTGGAGGTGCAGCCGCGGCGCCCGGTGTTCCTCCCGATCACCCGGGTGACGGTGATCGAGTCGGACGCGATCATCTTCGACGGCCGGCTGAACATCCGGCGGTTCCAGCAGCGGGAGTCGGAGACGCTGGCGATCGCGGAGATGCTGGACCGGACCGTCCGGTTCCGCGACACCGGCGAACCGGTCTCGGTGGTGGACGTGGCGATGGAGCCGACCCGCACGCGCGACTGGCTGCTGTCGAAGGTCGCGGTGCGGCGGAGCACCAAGCGGGGGCTGCGGCGGCGCGGCGAGAGCCTCGTCGTCGACTGGGACGCGGTCGAGGGCTTCTCCGCCGTCGAGCACGGGCAGGGCGCGGCCGGGCTGATCGCGGCGTTCGAGCGCAGCAAGCCCGCCGACCTCGCGGGCGTCGTGCACGAGCTGCCGGAGAAGCGCCGCGCGGAGGTCGCGGAGGCCCTCGACGACGAGCGGCTCGCCGACATCCTGGAGGAGCTGCCGCAGGACGACCAGGTCGAGATCATCGGGACGCTGCCACTGGAACGGGCCGCGGACGTCCTCGAGGCCATGGACCCCGACGACGCCGCCGACCTGCTCGGGGAGCTGCCGGACGAGCAGCGCGAGCGGCTGCTCACCCTGATGGAGCCGAAGGAGGCGGCGCCCGTCCGGCGGCTGCTGTCCTACGAGGACCACTCGGCGGGCGGCCTGATGACCACCGACCCGGTGATCGTCGCGCCGGACGCGACCGTCGCGGAGGCGCTCGCGCAGATCCGCAACCCCGACCTGAACCCGGCGCTGGCCGCGCAGGTGTACGTGTGCCGGCCCCCCACCGCGACCCCGACGGGCCGCTACCTCGGCACCGTCCACTTCCAGCGCCTGCTGCGCGAGCCTCCCCGCACCCTGGTCAGCGCCGTCGTCGACGCCGAGCTCGACCCGCTGCGGCCGGGGATGACGCTCGAGGAGGTCGCGATGCTGCTGGCCGCCTACAACCTGGTCGCGCAGGCCGTGGTGGACGAGAACGGGCACCTGCTGGGCTCGGTGACCATCGACGACGTGCTCGACCACCTGCTGCCCGAGGACTGGCGCGAGGCCGTGATGGACGCGGACGCCGACGGGCGCGAGCCGACCTCCGATCCCGAGGAAGAGGCCCTCCGGGGGAGAACATGACCACGACCACCCGACTGGAGACGACCCGCCTGGACCAGCCGCGGCGCTACCGCCGCAGCCTCGTCCCGCGCCCGCACTACGACCCCGAGTCGTTCGGGCGGCTGTCGGAGCGCATCGCGCGGTTCCTCGGCACCGCGCGCTTCCTCGTCTACATGACGGTGTTCATCATCGTGTGGATCACCTGGAACTGGTTCGCGCCGCCCGCGCTGCGCTGGGACCCGTACCCGTTCATCTTCCTGACGCTGATCCTGTCGCTGCAGGCGTCCTACGCGGCCCCGCTGATCCTGCTCGCGCAGAACCGGCAGGACGACCGCGACCGCGTCCAGTACGAGCAGGACCGCGCCCGCACCGAGCGCACCACCGCCGACACCGAGTACCTCACCCGCGAGATCGCCGGACTGCGCGTCGCGCTGAGCGAGGTCGTCACCCGCGACTTCCTGCGCTCGGAGCTGCAGCAGGTCCTCCGCGAACTCGACGCCAAGGACCCCGTCCGCTAGCGGATTATGAGCTGGGCCACCCGATTGTTCAGGAAGCCGCAACAGTCCATACCATGGACGCATGGCCTCCGAGTTGACGACCGAGCAGGTGACCGCGGCGCTCGCCACGGTGAACGATCCTGAGATCCGCAAGCCCATCACCGAGCTCGACATGGTCAAGAGCGTCGACATCGCGCCGGACGGCTCGGTGCGGGTCGGCATCTTCCTGACCGTGGCCGGGTGTCCGATGAAGGAGACCCTGACCTCCAACGTCACCGAGGCCGTGTCGCGGCTCGACGGGGTCACGTCCGTCCAGGTGGAGCTGGACGTCATGAGCGACGAGCAGCGCAAGGCGCTGCAGACGAAGCTGCGCGGCGGGGAGCCCGCCAAGGAGATCCCGTTCGCGCAGCCGAACTCGCTGACCAAGGTGTACGCGGTGGCGAGCGGCAAGGGCGGCGTCGGCAAGTCGTCGGTGACGGTGAACCTGGCGGCGGCGCTGGCGGCGCAGGGCCGGAAGGTCGGCGTCGTGGACGCCGACATCTACGGCCACTCGATCCCGCGGATGCTGGGCGTGCAGCACCCGCCCACCAAGGTCGAGGAAATGATCATGCCGCCGTCGGCGCACGACGTGAAGGTGATCTCGGTGGGGATGTTCACCGCCGGGAACCAGCCGGTCGTGTGGCGCGGGCCGATGCTGCACCGTGCCCTGCAGCAGTTCCTCGCCGACGTGTACTGGGGCGACCTCGACGTCCTGCTGATGGACCTGCCCCCGGGGACGGGCGACATCGCGATCTCGGTGGCGCAGCTGCTGCCGTCCGCGGAGATCCTGGTGGTGACGACGCCGCAGCAGGCGGCCGCCGAGGTCGCCGAGCGGGCGGGCGCGATCGCCGCGCAGACGCACCAGCAGGTCGTCGGCGTGATCGAGAACATGTCGTACCTGGCGTGCCCGCACTGCGGGGAGCGGCAGGACATCTTCGGCTCGGGCGGCGGCCAGACGGTCGCGGACGCGCTGACCAAGACGCTCGGCACCCGGGTGCCGCTGCTCGGCCAGGTGCAGATCGACCCGCGGCTGCGCGAGGGCGGCGACGAGGGCCGCCCGCTGGTGCTGTCCGACCCGGACGCCGGCGCCGCCAAGGAGCTGCGGACCATCGCCGACACGCTCGGCGGCCGGAGCCGCGGCCTGGCGGGGATGTCGCTGGGCATCTCCCCCAAGGGCCGCTGACCCGCACCCGGCACCCGGCCCTCCGCACGACGCGAAAGCCCCGTCTCCGCTCTGGGACGGGGCTTTCCGCTCGCCTGCGTCGGAACCGGCGTCGGACCCGGCGCCGGCATTGGCGAACGTCCGGACCGGCGTGCCGCCGTGCGGTCAGGTCGCCTCGTTGTCGAAGGGGGGACGCTCGTCGTAGTCGAGTTCGCCCGCGGTGCCCGCGTAGGACGGCTCGTCGTCGAAGACCTTGCCGTTCGCGCGCACCGGCGTGTAGTCGTCATCGTCCTCGAGCAGGTGCTTGCGGACGAACGTCTTGGGGTTCAGGTCGGCGATGTCGAAGTCCTTGAACTCCGGGCCGAGCCCTTCCTGCAGGTCGCTGCGCGCCGAGTTCGCCATCTGGCGCACCTGCCGCAGCATCCGTCCGGCCTGCCCGGCGACCTGGGGCAGCCTGTCTCCGAAGATGACCAGGGCGAGGACGACGAGCACCGCCATCTCGCCGAGTCCGACGTCGAACAAACCGTCCTCCACACGCCATGCCGGGGGGACCGGCCAGCGCGGACCGGTCCCCCCAGCGTATCCCCAGCCCGGATGAACCGGACCTGAACTTCTCCCCCGAGACTACGACCCGCCCAGGGTCACCGTCACGGTGGACTCCTGGCCGCCCCGCTCGTAGGTCACCCTGACCTGGTCGCCGGGCGCCCGGCTGCGGATCTGAGCGATCAGGTCGGTGGCGTCCTGGATCGGGCGGTCGTCGATCCGGGTGATGACGTCGCCGGGCTTGAGGCCCGCCTTGTCGGCCGGGCCGTTCGGGGTGACCGGCTCCTGGCCCTGGACCGGCTCCGGCAGGATCCGCGCGCCGCCCTGCTGGTAGCGCGGGTCGGGCAGGACGCCGAGCAGCGCCTGCCGGACCTGGCCGTTGGCGATGATCTCCTCGGCGATCCGCTTGCCCTGGTTGATCGGGATGGCGAAGCCGAGGCCGATGTTGCCGCCCTGCTGCTCGCCGCCCATCGTCTGGCCGCCGACGGTCGCGATCGCGGTGTTGATCCCGATCACGCGGCCCTTCATGTCGACCAGCGGGCCGCCCGAGTTGCCGGGGTTGATGGCCGCGTCCGTCTGGATGGCGTTGAGGTAGGACGAGTCGCCGCCGCCCTCCTCGCCGACCGGCACCGCCCGGTTGAGGGACGAGACGATCCCGGTGGTGACCGAGCCCTGCAGGCCGAGCGGCGAGCCGATGGCGATCACCGGGTCGCCGACGGCGATCCTGGCGGAGTCGCCGAGCTGCAGCGCCGGGAGCTCGTGGTTGCCCTCGGGCTTGATCACCGCGATGTCGGTGCTGGGGTCGCTGCCCTTGATCGTGGCGGGCAGCGACTTCTTGTCGTTGAACACGACCTCGATGCGCCCGCCGGTTCCGCCGCCGGACACGACGTGGTTGTTGGTGATGATGTAGCCGCCCTCGACGATGAAGCCGGTCCCGCCGACCTCGCCCTGCGCGGACTGCACGCGGATCATCACGACGCTGGGCAGGACGCGCTGCGCGACGCCCGCCACCGAGTCCGGCGGGCGGTTCGGCGCCTCGCCGCCGGCCGTGCTACTCCCGCCGCCGAGGCTCACCGAGCCCTCGTCGCCGTCGGTCGCGATCACTCCGACGCCGGCGCCGACCGCGCCCGCCACCAGCGCGACGATCAGCGCGATGACGGCGAGCAGCCCGAGACCGGGGCCGCCGCGGGACGTGGACGGCGGTGCGGGCACCGGCGCCCAGTTCGGCGCGGGCGCGCCGAACGCGGCCTGCGGGCCGCCGCCGGGCGGCGGGCCCATCGGCGCGGGCGGCGGGCCCCCGGGCGGCGGGCCCCCGGCCGGCGGCGGCCCGCCGGGAGGCGGGCCGGGGTGCGCCTGCTGCTGCGCCCAGCCGCCGGGCCCGTACATGCCGCCGGGCGCGGGCGGGGGCTGGTCGTAGGGGACGAACCCGGGCCGCGGGCGGGCGTCGGGCCCGTCCGGTGCGGGCGGCGGGTCCATCGGCGCCGGCGGGGGCTGTTCGCCCGGGGCGCGCTTGTCGAGGGACGGCGGCGCAGGCACGTCCCGCGCGGACCCGTCCTGCAGCGGGACCTCCTGCGGCCCCATCGCGGCGGGCATGCCGTGGGCGGCGGGGTCGCGCGGGGAGCCGGCGTCCTGCGCGGGGATGTCCTCCGCGGTCTCGCCGAACGGGCCGTCCGGCGGCGCGAATCCGTTCTGCGCGTTCCCCGCGACCAGGCGGTCCCCGCCGGGGCCCCCGGCGGCCCCCGCCCGTTCCGACGGGTCGGCCCCGGACGCCGCGGGCCCGCCCGCGGCCGGGTCGTCGTCGGTCGGGTCGTCGTCGGTCGGGTCGTCCTGTTCCAGGGAGATCTCCTGGTCGGTCACCGTCTCGGGAGGAGTCGCCGCCTCCTGCCGCTCGGACTCGGGGACGGCGTCATCGTCCTCCGTCGAAGCCCGGAACGGCCCGCGGTTGTCTTCCGTCATCCCCATCTCTCCTACCGAGCATGGTCCGTCATCCGTGCTCATGGTGCCCTGCGGGGCATGTGGCGGGCGTAAACGAAGCACCACCCGCCCTTTGCCCCCAAGGCTATCCATCCTTCGCTGTCTGCCCGCCGGGCGGTCAGTCGAACGGGTTGGCCGCGGCCGCCAGCCGGTGGGCCCCGCGGCCGAGCCGCGCCCACGCCGAGCCGGAACCGCCGGGGAGTTCGCGGGCGACGCTCTCGGCGGTGGCGGACGGGCCGTCGGTCAGCACCGTGTACACGAAGCCGTCTCCGGCGGAGACGGCCCAGCGGCGCAGCTCCGCACGGTGGAAGACGGTGCGGCCCTGGCGGGTGCTCCTGTCCCAGCCGGCCATGCGGCCCTCGTCGAGGGCGCCGCGCTGGACGAACACCGATACGGCCGCGAGACCGTCGGAGTAGCTGAGGTGGAGGTCGCCGTCGCCGCGGCGCACGTCGTGCAGGGTGAGACCGCCGGGCAGGAGGGCCGGGATCGGCCAGCCCTCGGCGCGCAGGCCGGCGAGGGACGCGTCGTCGACGGGTTCGCCGGCGGTGGCGGTGGCGGTGCCGCCGCCGGTGGCCGCGGGCTGCTCCGGGGTGCCGGTGAGGCTGCTGCCGCGGCGGCTCAGCGGGCGCGCGGGAACGCCGTCCGCGCCGCCGTCCGCGCCGCCGGACGTCCCGCCGGGGGGCGTCCCGCCGGACGGCACGGGCACGGCGAAGCTGATTTCGGTGAAGCCGGTGGAGACGACGGCGCGCCCGGACGGGTCGACCAGTTCGCGGTGCAGCATCAGCCCCGTCTCGGCGTCGAGCCAGAAGCGCCCGGCGAGCGTCCCGTCGGAGCGGCGCGCCTCGACGACGTGGGCGGCGCGGCCGCACCGGGCGCCGTCCGCGACCCGGACGACCGTGTAGTTGCGGGTGAGGAGTTCGAGGGTCTCGGAGGTGAACCCGGTGGTCTCCCCGGCGGCCGACTCGGGCCGGTATCCGGAGCCGCCGGACGCCGAGGTGTAGCGGATGCCTTCGCCCGGCCGGTGCAGGACCGTCACCTGGGACGTCGCCGAGCGGTCCCGGGAACGGGTCGTCAGCACCCGCAGGCCCTCGTAGGGGAGGCGGCGGGCGGCGTCGGCGGCGGCACGCAGCAGGCCGACGGCGCCCGGGTCGCTGCGGACCCGGCGGGCCGACACGGGGTCGCCGGTGAGGGCGACGATCAGGGCGAGCGCGCCCGCGATGCCGCCCGTGATCACGGCGCGGCGCCGCCGGGCGGCCGCGCTGGACGCCGCGGTCACGGCCCCGCGTGGATCGGGACGGACGCGACCGGGGAGGCGACCGGCCCGCTCGGCGTCGCGCCGCCGGGCGCCCCCGCGCCCGGAGACGTGCCCGGAGAGCCGCCCGGGGACGAGCTCCGCGGCGACCGGGCGTCGAGCTCGCCGAGGGGCCGCGGGTCCTGCCCGGACACCGGCGCGTCGCCCGAGGTCAGCGCGTGCTCGACGGCGAACCGGTCGAACTCGGGGGTGACCGTGGGCCCCGCCTCGCGGCCGCCGGCCGCGTACGAGGCGGTGCCGAGGCCGAGCACGAGCGTCGCCGCGCCCATCACCAGGTAGCGGCGGCGGGCGAGCGCGGCGGCGTGCCCGGCCGGGCGGGTGTCGCGCGGGCCCGCGAACGCCGCCGCGCGGGCGGGCCGGGCCGGGCGGACCGATGATCGGCGCGGACGGCCGGGCCGGGCGGGACGGCCGGACCGTCCGGCGCGTCCGGGCGCCGCGGGCTCCTCGTGCGGTTCCGGCGGGACGGGCGGGCCCGGCGGGGGCCCGGCGGGCGCGGCGTCGCCGCCGAGGGCGCGGAGCCGGGTGAGGAAATCGTCGGTGGGAAGGTCGTCGGCACCCGGCTCGGGGACGCTCCCGAGCCCGCGCAGTCGTCCCTTCAGGCTGCGCAGGGTGGCGGCCTCCGCCCGGCACCGGGCGCACGCCGCGAGGTGGGCGAGCGCGCGTTCACGCTCGTCATGTCCCAGCTCACCGTCGACCAGGGCGGTCAGACGTTCCCCCAGACAACTCACGCGGCTCCCTCGTTCTTTCGGATCGTGCGCGGCTCGGCTCCGCGCGCCCGTTCGCTACGCGCCCTCCGGCCGGTACTCCGCGGCGGTGACGCCCCCGTGCGCCCCCGTCGCGTCCGGTGCGGCTGGTGCGGCCGGTGCGGCCGCGGCCATGCCCGCGCCGGGCGCCCCCGCGCCCACCGGAGCATCGGTCGCCTCCGCCGCCGCCGCCCCGGCCGGGTACCGCTCGTTCCGCGTCCCCGGCCTGCGCCTGGTGGGGGCCCGGTGGTCGAGCGCCTCGCGCAGCTGCGCGCGGCCCCGGTGGATGCGGCTGCGGACGGTGCCGAGCTTCACCCCGAGCGTCGCGGAGATCTCCTCGTAGGAGAGGCCCTCGATGTCGCACAGCACGACGGCCGCCCGGTAGTCGGGCGCCAGGTCGTCCAGTGCGGCCTGGACGTCGGCGTCGAAGTTGGTGTCGTCGTAGACCTGCGCCGGGGTGGGCTCGCGGCCCTGGATGCGCTCGGCGGCGTCGTCGGCGAGGCCCTCGAACCGGATGCGCTGCTTGCGCCGCGCCTGGTCGAGGAACAGGTTCGTGGTGATGCGGTGCAGCCAGCCCTCGAACGTGCCGGGCGTGTAGTTGGCCAGGGACCGGAACACGCGGACGAAGACCTCCTGGGTGAGGTCCTCGGCGTCGTGCTGGTTGCCGGTCAGCCGGTACGCCAGCCGGTACACCCGGCCGGAGTGCTCGCGGACGACCTCGTCCCAGGACGGCGGCGCCCACTCGGCCTCGGGGGCGTTCTCTCGGGTGCGGGCGGCGCTGTTGTGCCCCTGCCTGGCGCCGACGCCCACAGCGCTTCTGAAACTGAGTGCTGCGACTCCCATGGTGCCGGGCTGTTCCTCTCTGGTGTCACCCAAGACCTCGTCTTGGAACGGCACGGTCTCGCCTGGGCTGGGGCGGCTGTGCACCGGTTCGGCGGCTGATTCTGGGTCCATCAGGGTGGACGCTTTCGCTGGTTACAACGCGCTGAAACGCCAGTTGGTTCCCTGTCAACGATATGGTCTTTCCAGCATGAGCCAGGCGGGGGTCCCGCGAGGAGGCAGCCATCGACGCCATCAAGGCCACCCTGGCCTACGTGGAGGATTTCCACCCCGAGGACGAGCCGATCCGGGACGCCCGGCGGCGCGGGGAGGAGGTCGGCGCGTCCCCGATCGGGCCCGCCGGCGGGGCGGCGCTGCGCTTCCTGGCGACCCTGATCGGCGCCCGGACGGTCGTGGAGGTCGGTTCCGGCTGCGGCGTGTCCGGCGTCTACCTGATGCGCGGGATGCCGGCGGACGCGGTGCTGACGAGCGTGGACATCGAACCGGAGAACCAGCGGCTGGCCAAGCAGGCCTACCGGGAGGCGGGTCTCGGGTCCTTCCGCACCCGCATGATCAGCGGCCCGGCCCTGGAGGTGCTGCCGAGGCTCACCGACGGCGCCTACGACATGGTCTTCTGCGACGCGGTGAAGCAGGAGTACCCCGAGTACCTGACGGCGGCGCTGCGGCTGCTGCGGCCGGGCGGGGTCGTCGCGTTCGACAACGCGCTGTGGCACCACCGGGTGGCCGATCCGCAGGTCCGCGACCCGGTCACCGAGGCGATCCGGGACGTGCACCGGATGATCGCCGACGACGAGGGGCTCGTCCCGCTGCTGCTCCCGGTCGGCGACGGCCTGCTGTGCGCCGTCAAGCGCGACTGACCGCCATGGACGACGCCACCGAAGCCGGCACCGAAGCCGGCACCGGCCCCGACACCGGCACCCGGACCGCCCCCGGCACCGGACGGGACGCCGGCGTGTTCGCCGTCCGCGACCGGATCGGCTGGCGGGGCCTGTGGCGGGCGCTGGCGCTGCTGGTCCTGTTCCTGGCCTCCGTCGGCTTCGTCGCGGGCGGCGTGATGCGCGGCGGCGGCGCCGGCAGCGTCGTGGTCATCGTGCTCGGGGCGGGCGGGATCGTCCTGTTCGGGTGGGGGCTGCTGGCGTCGGTCGGCGAGCTGACCGTGCGGCGCCCCGTCCTGGAGTTCGACGCGCGCGAGGTGCGGCGCCCGGCGCGCTGGCCGCTGCCGAAGCGGTTCGGCCGGACGCTCCCCTGGGACGACGTCGCGGCGCTGGCGGCGATCCGGCGCGGGGTCACGGGGGCGCGCGGCGGCGTGCGCGACCATCTGGTGTTCCTGCCGACGCCGGAGCTGGCGGAGCTGGCGCGGACGGCGGAGCGTCCGGCGCTGGTGGCGCTGACGCTGCGGGACGTGCCGGAGACGGCCGCCGCGGAACCGTGGGCGTTCCCGGTCGAGCCGGGCTGGGACGCGTCCCTCCCGGAGGTCGTCAAGCAGGCGCGGCGCCGCCGCAGGATCCCGGTGATCGACCGCCGCACGAAATGACACCGCGCGAATGACGCCGCAGGCGTGACGCCGCGCGGAACGGCCGGTCCGGAGTCCCGCGGGATCCGCCGGGGATCCCCTACGCCAGCCACTCCAGCAGGAGGCGGGTGCCGTACCCGGTGGCGCCGCGCGTGATCTCGGCGTCGTCGGACGTCGCGCGGCCGGGGCCGGCGATGTCCAGGTGCGCCCACGGGCGGTCGCCGGCGAACTCGCGCAGGAAGAGCGCGGCGGTGATCGCGCCGGCGCCGTAGCCGCCGCGCCCGAGGTTGGCGAGGTCGGCGACGTCGGAGTCGAGCGCGGCGCGGTAGTCGTCGACGAGCGGGAGCCGCCACAGCGGTTCCCCGGCGGCGTCGCCGGCGGTGGTGAGGGCCGCGGCGAGCGCGTCGTCGGAGGCGAACAGCGCGCCGTGCCGCAGGCCGAGCGCGACCTTGGCGGCGCCGGTGAGGGTCGCGACGTCGACGACGGCGTCGGCGTCCAGCCCGGCGGCGGCGTAGGCGAGCGCGTCGGCGAGGACGAGCCGCCCTTCGGCGTCGGTGTTGAGCACCTCCGACGTCCGCCCGCCGAAGTGGGTGATCACGTCGCCGGGCCGCATGGCCGACCCCGACGGCATGTTCTCGGCGGCGGCGACGAGGCCGGTGACGCGGGCGCGGACGCCGAGGGCGCGCAGCGCGCCCATGACCGCGATGACGGTGCCGCCGCCCGCCATGTCGGTCTTCATCGTCGTCATGCCCGCACTGGGCTTGAGCTGCAGGCCGCCGGTGTCGAACGTGATGCCCTTGCCGACGAGGACGACGTGCCGGTCGGGCGTCCCGTCCGGCACGTACGTCAGCTCGATCAGCCGCGGCGGCCGGGCCGAGCCGGCGCCGACCGCGAGGAGGCCGCCGAAACCGCCCTCGGCCAGTTCCTTCTCGTCCCGGACCCGGATGCCGAGCCCGGCGTCCGCGGCGACGGCGGCGGCCTGGTCGGCGAGCCAGGAGGGGTCCTTCTCGCCGGACGGCGTGTTGGCGAGGTCGCGGGCGCGCGCGGCGGCGCGGGCGCGCGCGGTGCCGCGCTCGAGGGCGTCCGCGCCCGCCGCGGGACCGGCCTCGGTCAGCACGACCAGCTCGCCGAGGGGGCCGGGACCGGAGGGGGTGCCGAGCGTGAACCGGTAGGAGGCGAGCAGCGCGCCCTCCGCGAAAGCGGCGAGGTCGCCGTCCGGGACGCCCGCGACCAGCGCGGTCCGTCCCCGGCCGCGGCGGGCCAGCGCGGCGCCGGCCTTGCGCAGGTCGGCCGGGCGCGCCTCGCCCACCCCGTACAGGAGGAGTTCGCGGACGCGGCCGTCGACCGGCACGTGCGCGGACGTGATCTCGCCCGCTTCGCCCTTGGCGCGGTGCAGGCTCAGCAGCTCGTCGAGGCCGAACGGGAGGAGCCCGGCGATCTCCGCGGCGGGCGCGACCGGCCCGTCCGGGCCGGAGCGGACGGGCACCGCCGCGACCTCCGCGCCGAGTTCCGCGGCCGTCCCGGAGACGGTGCCGTCCGCTGCGCGGACGCGGGTTTCGATGGGCATGACGACGGTTCCCCCTGTGGTGACGCAAGTGTGGTGAAGCGACCGAGGTGAAGCGACCGAGGTGAAGCGGCTGTGGTGAAGCGGCCGTACGGAGCGGGGCGTGCGCGGCGGCGCGCCCGCCGCCGACGCGCGGCGAACGGCGAGGGCCCCGGCGGCGTCGCCGGGACCGTCGCCGGCAAGCCGGGTGCGGCGGGGGGCCGTCAGCCCACGACGTCTTTCAGGGCCTCACCGAGGTCCTTGGCCTCGTCTGCGGACAGCTCGACCACAAGGCGGCCGCCGCCCTCGAGCGGGACCCGCATGACGATTCCGCGCCCCTCCTTGGTCACTTCGAGCGGACCGTCTCCCGTCCGCGGCTTCATCGCCGCCATGCGTGTATCCCCTTCCTGCGTAGGGCCGCGACCTCGCTCAGCGGGTGCTCAGCGGTGGCCGCACGGCCGCCAGTCGCAACAAGCGTCATCAGTAGTGGTCCATTATCTCGTCTTCTGGGCGCGAAGTGGTAACGATCAGCCTCCGGATCGTCCCCATCGCAGGTCCGAGGCCGTTTTCGGGGAAGGACTCGAAGGTTCGGGGAATGGCCGCGCACCGGTGGAGCAAGCGGAATCGGCGCTTGCCCGCAGCGCCCGGTTCGTCGAAGGTTGCCGGAGAAGATCTACGAAAGAGCTGGAGGGCGCGCAATGTCCGACACCGTGCTGTACGACCTGACCGATGCCGTCGCGACGATCACGCTGAACCGTCCCGACGGGATGAACTCGCTCACGTCGGAGATGAAGGACGCGCTGCGCGGGGCCGTCGAGCGCGCGGCGTCCGACGACGCGGCCCGCGCGGTGATCCTGACCGGCGCTGGACGGGCGTTCTGCGCGGGCCAGGACCTGCGCGAGCACGCCGACAACCTCGCCGCCGGACGGGACCTGAACGACACGGTCCGCAAGCAGTACAACCCGATCGTGCTGGGCATCGCGACCATGGCCAAGCCGGTCGTCGCGGCGGTGAACGGCGTCGCGGCGGGCGCGGGCGCGTCGCTGGCGCTGGCCTGCGACCTGGTCGTCGCATCCGACAAGTCCCGGTTCGCGACCGCGTTCACCGGGATCGGCCTCGCGCCCGACAGCGGCATGTCGTGGACGCTGCAGCGGCTCGTGGGCCGCGCCAAGGCCGCCGAACTGCTGCTGCTCGGCGAGCCGCTGAAGGCGTCAGAGGCCCTGGAACTCGGCCTGGTCGGCCGGGTGGTCCCGGCGGACGAGCTCGCGCCCGCGTCCGTCGAGCTGGCGCGCCGCCTGGCCGCCGGGCCCACGGCCGCGTACGCCGCCGTCAAGACGGCGCTCGACCACGCGGCGACGAACGACCTGGCGTCCGCGCTGTCGCTGGAGGCGGACCTGCAGGACCGGGCCGTCCGGACGTTCGACCACCGCCACGCCACCGAGGCGTTCCTGCGGAAGGAGCAGCCGACCTTCGAGGGCCGCTGAGGCCGGCGGAGCCCGGGCCGCCCGCTCAGCCGCCGTCGCGCAGGTACGCCAGGACGGCGCGGACGCGGCGGTGGTCGTCGGACGTCCGGTGCAGGTCGAGCTTGCCGAAGATCGACCCGACGTGCTTGACCACCGCCGCCTCGCCGACCACGAGGGCGCGGGCGATCGCGCCGTTGGAGCGCCCCTCGGCCATCAGCGCGAGCACCTCCCGCTCGCGCGCGGTGAGGCGCTCCAGCGGCGAGTTCTCGCGCCGCCGCGCCAGCAGCCGCCGCACCACCTCCGGGTCGATCACGGTGCCGCCCGCGGCGACCCGGTCGAGGGCCTCGACGAACTCGGCGACCTCGCCGACACGGTCCTTGAGGAGGTAGCCGACCGCGCCGCCGGTCTGCAGCAGGTCGGCGGCGTAGGACTGCTCGACGTACTGCGACAGCACGAGGACCGGCAGGCCGGGGTGCTCGGCGCGCAGCGCGAGCGCGGCCCGCAGGCCCTCGTCGCGGAAGCCGGGCGGCATCCGGACGTCGGTCACCACCGCGTCCGGGGCGTGCGCGGCGACGGCCGCGGCCAGGCCGGGCGCGTCGGCGACGGCCGCGGCGACCTCGTGCCCGAAGCGGCCGAGGATCTGGCCGAGGCCCTCGCGCAGCAGCACCGAGTCCTCGGCGATCACGATTCGCATGGGATCTCCACCCGCAGGAGCGTAGGCCCGCCGGGCGGGCTGGACAGCCGGAGGGTCCCGTCGTGCACGGCGACGCGGTCGGCGAGGCCCTGCAGCCCGCTGCCGCTCCCGCCGCCGCCGCTGCCGCCGTCCCGTCCGGACGCGGCGCCGCCCGTCCCGTCGTCCCAGACCTCGACGCGTAGCGCCCCGCCGGACCGCCGCGCCGACACCCGCGCCCGGCTCGCGCCGCTGTGCTTGGCGACGTTCGCGAGGGCCTCGGCGACGACGAAGTAGGCGGCGGACTCGACCGCCTCGGGCGGCCGGCCGGGCAGGTCGACGTCCACCTCGACCGGGACGGCCGAGCGTTCGGCCAGCGACTCCACGGCGGCCCGCAGTCCCCGGTCGGTCAGCACGGACGGATGGATGCCGCGCACGAGGTCGCGCAGTTCCGCGAGCGCCGCGCGCGCCTCGTCCTGCGCCTTCCCGGCCCACTCGCCGCCGCCGTCGAGCTTCGCCAGGCCGAGCGTCATGATCAGTCCGGTGAGCCGCTGCTGGGCGCCGTCGTGCAGGTCGCGCTCGATGCGCCGCCGCTCGGCCTCGAACGCGTCCGCCATCCGCGCCCGGGACGCGCGGACGTCCACCAGCTCCTCCTCGACCGGGCGGACGAGCAGCGCCCGGTCGAGCGCGGCCCGCGCCGCCGCCGCGACCGTCATCGCGTAGAGGCCGAGGAGCCCCATCAGCACGCCCGCCGCGGCCACCGGCCACGCCTCGTGCCGCGTGTCCACGGTCCCGGCCGCCCCGTACATGAGCCGGTCGCCCTGCCCGACGAGCATCGGCGCGCCCGCCTGCACCACGGCGCCCACGAACAGCACCACCGGCACCGTCACGGCGGCCACCGACAGCAGGCCCGCCAGGACCGCGTGCCCCAGCTCCCGCCACGTCGCGACCTCCCCGAGGCGGAACCGCAGCCAGGGCCGCAGCCCGGCGGCGGGCGGGTCGCGGTGCGGGGACGGCGCCGGGCGGGGGTCGAGCAGCCGCAGCCGCCGCCGGTCCACCGCGCCGAGCCCGACCGCCGACAGCGGCACGCACAGCAGCAGGACGATCCCGGCGCCGACGGGCGCGAGGACCGTCCCGGCCACCACCAGCACGATCGCGAGCAGCAGCCAGAGCATTCCGGTCACCAGCCCGCTGACCAGGTACGCGAGCGACCGCCACGGCCACGGCGACACCAGGAACCGCAGCGGGTTCCCCGCCATCGCGCGCCACGGGCTCGTCATGGTCCGACCGTAAGCCGACGGAACGCCTGGTACGTCCCGTCCCAGCTCCATTCGTCCCGCGCCCGCTCGCGCCCCTTCTCCCCCATCGCGCCCGGACAGACGAGCAGGTCGACGAGCCGCCCGGCGATCTCCTCCACCGACGCGGGGTCCACGACGTAGCCCGTCTCGCCGTGCCGGACGGTCTCGGGCGCGCCGCCCGAGTCGCCCGCGAGCACCGGCAGCCCCGCCGCGGCGGCTTCCAGGAACACGATGCCGAGGCCCTCGGTCTCCAGCCCGAGCCGCCGGGACCGGCACGGCATCGCGAACGCGTCGGCGGCCGCGTAGAAGGGCGGCAGCTCCGCGTGCGGGACCGGCCCGGCGAACACCACGCCCTCCCCCGCCGCGCGCCGCAGCCGCGCCTCCCGCGGGCCGTCCCCGACGATCAGCAGCGTCGCCCCCGCAACGACCTCCCGAACCCGGGGCAGCGCCCGGATCAGCCGGTCCTGCCCCTTGCGGGCGACGAGCCTCGACACGGTGAGCACGACGGGACGGTCGCCGAGGCCGAACCGGCGGCGCACGGCCGTCCCGTCCGCGTCCGGGTGGAACACGTCGGGGTCCACGCCCGGGACGAGCCGTTCGAGCCGGGCGTCCACCCCCAGCGCGGGCGCGATCCGGCGGCGCGTGTACTCGGTGAGGTAGGTGACGGCGTCGGCGCGCGCGCCGATCCGCCGCAGTACTCCTCGCGCGCCCGGCACCCCGGCCCACCACACCTCGTGCCCGTGCGTCGTCGCGATCGACGGCACGCCGAGGCGTCCGGCGAGCAGCCCGAGCGGCGCCGCCGCGCCGAACCACACCAGGTCGCAGCCGTGCGCGCGGATCAGGCGGCGGGCCGTCCGGGCCACGCGCGGCGTCGGCAGCAGCGTCCGCGCCCGGTCCCGCACCACCGGGAACGGGAGGCCGCGGTCGAACTCCGCACCGCCCGGCTCGGCCGAGGTGTACACGACGACCTCGTCCGGCGGGAACCGGCGCGCGACCTCGAACACGAACGTCTCGATGCCGCCGCGGCGGGGCGGGAAGTCGTTGGTGACGATCAGGCGGCGAGCCACAGCGCCTCCTCCTTCCGCGCCCGCGGCCGGGCCGCGATCCGCGCCCACAGCACGAGCACCGCCGGGTACACGAGGTAGCCCCACCGCGACGCGGGCATCAGCGCGGTGGCCAGCGCGAGCCCGACCGCGACCCGCAGCGCCGCCGCCCGGACGTCCGCCGGGGGCCGCACCACCAGCGACACCCCCATGGCCAGCGCGGCGGCACCGAGCGCCGCGAGCGCCACGGCGTGCCCGCCCGTCCCGAGGTCGGCGAGGAGCCGTCCGGGCAGCGGGCTGCCGGCGGGCGACCCGACCTCCGCGAGCCCCATCGGGAACCGGACGGCGTTCTCGAGGAACGCGCGCGGATCGACCAGTGCCGGGAGCACCGCCCCGGCCGCGAGCGCTCCCCCGGCCGCCGCGGTGAAGCGCCGTCCGCCCGTCCGGTGGGCGAGCAGGAGGGCCAGGCAGGCGAGCAGGACGGGCCACGCGGTGGGCTTCATGGCCGCCGCGAGCCCCAGCGCGAGCCCGGCGGACGCCGGGTTCCCCCGTGCCGCCAGCGCGAGCCCGAGGCACGCGAGCCCGAGCACCGGCAGGTCGTCCCCGCCGACCGCGAGCGGCAGCGCCACCGGCGGGGACGCGGCCAGCAGCGTGAGCGGCCCGGACGCGGCCCGGCCGCGCAGGAGGAGGGTGCTCGCGGCGAGCAGCACCGCGAACACGACGGCGAACACCACGCGCGCGTCCGACCCGGTCAGCGCGGACGGGAGGCCGAGCAGTGCCATCGCGGGCAGGTACGGGTTGTAGGCCTCGTACCCTTCGCCCGGTCCGGGCACCCGATAGGGCGTGCCGTGCTCGAGCAGGTGGGCGGCGGACCGTTCGACGACCCCGACCTCCGGCTGCGCCTGCCCGGTGGCGACGAGCACCGCCAGCGGCAGCACCGCCGCACCGGCGAACGCGAACCCGGCCACGGCCCCCGGCCCGCCGAACCGCCGCGGCGGCGCGACCCCCCGGCCCCGAGAACGAGCACCCCACCGAGCGGCGGCACCCCTCGCCCCCAGACCCCACGGCCACCGCTTCGCCGCGGACGGCACGGCCCCCGACCACGAACGCCGCCCCGCGGAGGTCGCGGTCCCCGACCGCGGATGCGGGGCCGTGGAGGTCGCAGCCCCCGACCGCGAACGCGGCCCCGCGGACGGCTCGGCCCCCGACCGCGGATGCGGGGTCGTGGGGGGTGTGGGCGCTGGGCGAGGGCGGAAGCGGGGTGCGGCGGAGGCGAGGGCGGCGACGGTGTAGGTCGCGGCGGCCGGCAGGCCCCAGGTGCGGTGCGGGGGGAGGTCGGTGACGGCGGCCGTCGCCGCGGCGAACACGGCGCAGAGGCCGTAGAGGACGGGTGTGCTGAGCTGCGCTTTCACGCGTTCAAGGCAATCGCGGCGCGGCCCGCGGATCATTGGCGCCGGCCGACGGATCCGGGGTAGGGCCAGGTCTACCTCCGGGCTCCACCTGGGCGTAGGTATGGACAACCCCACCCCCGGTTCGGGAGTGCGCGCCAGTGTGCGGGAGGCGCCGCGCCGGTTGACTCCACGGCATGACGCAGACATCCGCCGCGCCGCCCGCCGGCGCGCACTCGGGCGACCACGCGGCCGCGGCGACCGGCCTGACCAAGCGGTACGGGACGGGCGACGGCGCGGTGACGGCGCTGCACGGGGTCTCGGCGGCGTTCCCGCGCGGCCGGTTCACCGCGATCATGGGGCCGTCCGGGTCGGGGAAGTCGACGTTCCTGCACTGCCTCGCCGGGCTGGACACCGTGACGTCGGGGTCGGTCGTCATCGGCGGGGTGGAGATCACCGGGCTGTCGCGGACGCGGCTGACGCGGCTGCGGCGCGACCGGCTCGGGTTCGTGTTCCAGTCGTTCAACCTGCTGCCGATGCTGACGGCGGAGGAGAACATCCGGCTCACCGGGCGGCTCGGCGGCAGGAAGGCCGACCGGGCGTGGTTCGACACGATCGTGGACGCGCTGGGCCTGCGGGGGCGCCTGGGGCACCGGCCGGCCGAGATGTCGGGCGGGCAGCAGCAGCGGGTGGCGGTGGCGCGGGCGCTGCTGACCCGTCCGGACGTCCTGTTCGCGGACGAACCGACGGGCAACCTCGATTCCCGTTCGGGCGGCGAGGTGCTCGGGTTCCTGCGCACGGCGGTCGACGACCACGGGCAGACGGTGATCATGGTGACGCACGATCCGGCGGCGGCCGCGCACGCCGACCGGGTGCTGTTCCTCGCGGACGGGCGGATCGTACACGAGCTCGCCGGGCCGACGAGCGACGGCGTGCACGCGGTGATGCGCCGGATGGAGGGCTGATCCCGTGTGGCTGATCGCGCGGCGCTCGTTCGCCGAGGGCTGGGGACGGCTGGCCGCGACGCTGCTCGCCGGGGTGTTCGCGATCGGGCTGATCGCCGGGTCGCTGCAGTTCGCGCTGCGGGCGCAGGCGGCGGTGGCGGGCGGCGACGCGAGCGAGTTCGCCCGGACGGACGTGGTGGTGCAGGGCGGCGAGACCGATCCGGGCGACCTGTACGCCGCGCCGGACGGACGGATCGCGCTCGACCGGGTCGCGGGCCGTCCGGGGGTCGCGGCGGCGGCCGGGGACGCGAAGGTGCCGGTCACCGCGAGCGGACGGGACGGCGAGCCGATCGTCCCGCCGGCCGGTGCGGGCACGACGCTGCGGCCGTGGATCGCGGAGCCGTCCCTGAGCGCGTACCGGCTGGAGTCGGGGCGGGCGCCCGCGCGGGACGGCGAGGTCGCGGTGAGCCGGCATGTCGCGGAGGCCGGGGGGTTCGGGACCGGCGACACCATCCCGGTGCTCCTGCCGGACCGCACCCGGAAGATGACGATCGTCGGGATCGTCACCGTGCAGGGCCGCGGCGCGGTCGCGAGCGGCGACCTGCTGCTGGCGCCGCCGGAGACGGTCCGGCGGGCGGCCCGGCTGGAGCCGGGCGTCTGGCAGAGCGTGTGGGTCGGCGCGGCACCCGGGGTCACGGCGGGCGAGCTGCGGGATCGGCTGGCGCGGGAGCTGCACGGGGACGCGACCGTCCGGACGGCCGAGCGGGTGCGGGACTCGCAGTCGGCGACGCTGCGGTCCACCGGGGTGTCGGTCGGCGGCGCGATCGGGATGATCGCGTCCGTGGCGGTGTTCGTCGGGCTGTTCGTCGTGGCGAACACGTTCGGCACGCTCGTCCGGCAGCGGGTGCCGCGGCTCGCGCTGCTCGGCGCGATCGGCGCGACGCCGCGGCAGCTCAAGCGGCTGATCCGGTTCGAGGCGCTGGCGGTGGGGGCCGTCGCGTCGCTCGGCGGGCTGCTCGTCGGCTATCCGGTGTCGGCGGTGCTGACCCGGCTGTTCGCCGCGGACGGCTTCGACATCTCCGCCGCGGACGCGCAGGTCGGCTGGGCGGCGCTGGTGGTGCCGGTCGCGTCCGGGCTGCTGGTGACGCAGCTCGCGGCCTGGCGCGCGGCGCGCCGCGCCGCGGCGGTGTCGCCGATGCGGGCGCTGCGGGCGGCGAGCGCCGGGGACGCGGGCCGCGGGTGGCCGCGGCTCGCCGCCGCCCTCGCCGTGTTCGCCTGCGCCTGGATGTTCTTCGGCCCCGCTTTGGCCGTCCGGTACGAGGAGCCGCCCGGCACGGAGCGGACGGTCGGCACCGCCGTGCTCGTCCTGTTCGGCTGCATGACGACCGTGGCGGCGCTCGCCGTCCTCGCCCCGTTCTTCGTCGGCCCGCTCGGCGGCCTCGTCGGGCGCGCCGGGACGGCGGTGAGCGGAGAGGCGGGACGGCTGGCCCGCGCCACGATCACCCGCAGCCCGCGCCGGGTGTCGGCCGCCGCGTCATCGCTGATGCTCGGCGTCGCCCTGGTCGGGACCACCGCCCTGCTGATGCTGTCGGTGCACGACCGGTTCGCGGAGGCGGGCCGGGAGGTGCTGCGGGCCGACCACGCGATCGCCGCGACCGGCGGGGCGTCCGGCGCGCCCGCGCTGCCCCGGGACACGGCGGAGCGCGCGGCGGCCGTCCCGGGGGTGTCGTCCGCGGCGGCGCTGACCACGACCCTCGCCACGGTCGCCGGCGCGCCGGACTCCGCGGTCGCGTACCTGACGGTGACCGGCCTCCCGCAGGACGACCCGGGCTCGGTGCTCGACCTGGGCGGGAGCCTCCGGCCGCTCGCGCCCGGCGAGATCGGCCTCGCCTCCCCGACGATGGAGGCGCACGGCCTGCGCGCGGGCGACCGGCTAGTGCTGCGCGGTGAGCGCGGGCGCGTCGCGCTGACGGTCGCGGGCGCCTACCACGACCCGTCCCACCTGTTCGCCGACCAGGCGCTCGTGGCGCCCGCCACCATGGACCGCCTCGACCCGGACGCGATGGCCCGGGCGGTGCTGGTGCGCGGCGGCGACCGCGCCGCGCTCGCCCGCGCGGTCGCGGACGTCCCCGGCGCGGAGGTCCTCGACCGGGACGCCTACCTGGAGGTCACGGTGGACGGGATGACGAACGGGCTGACGGTCGTGTACGGGTTCATCGGGATGGCGCTCGTCCTCGCCCTGTTCGGCATGGCCACCACCGTGTCGATGAGCGTCGGCGAGCGCACCCGCGAGTTCGGGCTCCTCGGCGCGGTCGGCGCGACGGAGCGGCAGATCCGCGCGATCGTCCGGTGGGAGGCGGCGACCGTCGTCCTGCTGGGCGGCCTGCTCGGGCTCGGCGCCGCGCTCGGCTCGATGGCCGTGCTGCACGCGGTGACGGGCAGCTCGTTCCTGCGCCCGACGGCGCCGTGGTGGCTGTTCGCCCTGATCGTCGCCGGGTCGGCTCTCGTCGCGCTGGCGACGTCCGCGCTCCCCGCCCGGCGGGCGTCCGCCGTGCCGGTGCTGGCCGCCGCGAAGGCCGAGTGACGGCGGTCAGGGGCGGTGGGCGCCGCGCCGGTGGCAGCCGGTCAGGTGGTCGTCGACCAGCCCGCACGCCTGCATGAGCGCGTAGGCGGTGGTGGGGCCGACGAAGCGGAACCCGTGCCGCTTCAGCTCCTTCGCGAGGGCCTTCGACCCGGCGGTGAAGGCGGGGACGTCGGCCGTGTCGGCGGGCGCGGGGGCGTCCGGGTCGGCGTACCGCCAGGCGGTGGCGGCGAGACCGCCGGGCAGGTCGAGGGCGGCGCGGGCGTTGCCGATCGCCGCCTCGATCTTGGCCCGGTTCCGGACGATCGCCGCGTCGGCGAGCAGCCGCTCCACGTCGCCCGTCCCGAACGCGGCGACCTTCTCGGGGTCGAAGCCGCGGAACGCCGCCCGGAACCCCTCGCGCTTGCGCAGGATCGTCAGCCACGACAGCCCGGACTGGAACGCCTCCAGGCACAGCCGCTCGTAAAGCCCCTGGTCGTCGCGGACGGGGCGGCCCCATTCCGCGTCGTGGTAGGCGAGGTAGTCGGGCGGGCCCGCACCCCACGGGCAGCGGCCCAGCCCGTCCGCACCGATGATCGCGGTCGTCACGGCCGGTCGCGCTCCTCGTTCTCGTGGCCGGGCGCCTCGGGACCGGACGCGCCCTGCCCGGGGACGTCGCCGTCGGGACGGTCGCCCACCGTGTCCCGGGACGCGCCGGCGCTCGTCGCGCCGGACGCGGTGCCGTACGGGTCGCCCGCGTCAGGGGGGACGTCGCCGGACGGGACGGCGTTCGGGCCCGTCTCGCGCAGGCCGTACAGGGCGCCGACGGGTTCGCCCGCGCGGTGCCGCAACTCGGCGTTCTCCCGGCGCAGCGCGGCGATCTCGTCGTCGCGGTCCGACAGCGCCCGGGCGAGGCGCCGCACGGCCTCGTCGGTCAGGTCGGGCTGGTAGCCCCACATGGTGCGCGGCAGCCGCAGGTGGATGGTCTCCGCGGCGGTCACGGGCCACCCCTCGGTGCCCAGCGGCAGCGGCGGATGGTCGGGGTGCGTCGCCGACAGCTCCCCGCCCCTGCCCATGGCGAGCAGGACGACGGCGCCCAGCACGGCGACGGCCGCCAGCCCGAGGACGACAAGCACGATCATGCTCCGATCAGTCTACGCGTCGGTGCCGTCGATCGTGCCACCGTTGCCCGCCCGGGGCGACGCCGCTCGTCCGGGGCGTGGGCTCCCGCCCGTCCGCCGGCCGGGTCGTGCCACGCTTGGGGCATGGGGACGCACGAGGCGGGCGGGGCGGACGGCGTGGCGCTGCTGGCGCCGGGAGCGCGGGTGCCGGACGGGTGGGCGGACGCGGGCACGGCGCCGCCGGCGGAGCGGGTCGCCGGGCTGGTCGCCGCCGGCGGGCGCGTGCTGGTCACGCTGGAGACGGACGCGCGGGAGCCCGATCCCGGGCTGCTGGCCGCGGCGTCCGTCTACGCGTGGCTGGGGGCGCGGGGGCTGCGCGTCCCCGCGTCGCAGGCCGCCGCGGTGCGCGACGTCCTGGACATGGTGGCCTCCATCCGGGGGAGCGGCCCCCGGCGGAGGCCAGGCGCGGGCTGGCCTAGACGTGCTCGGTCAGCCGCGGATCTTCTCCCACGGGCCGGTGATGGCGAACGTCACGCCGGGGCCGCTCTGCCGGTTGGCGTAGAGGGTGCGGCCGTCCGGGGAGAACGTCACGCCGCAGAACTCGCTGCCGTTGGCGGCGTTGCGGGCGAACGCGAAGGGCTTGTTGTCCTTCGTGGTGCCGACGAGGTGCTGCTCGCCGTCACCGTCCTCGGCGATGATCACGCCGCCGCCGTAGGGGGAGACGGTGATGTTGTCCGGGCTGTCGAACCGGCTGCCCGTCTTGAAGATGAGCTGCAGCTCGAACTCGTTCTTCTGCGGGTCGTAGGTCCACACCTGGCCCTGGTTGTCGCGGGCGGCGCCGTCGCGCTTGCGCGCGAAGCTGGCCGCGAACCACACCTTGCCGTGCCCCCACCAGCAGCCCTCGAGCTTCTGCGTGCGGGTGATCTCGTCGCCGAACTGCTCGCGGATCGAGGTCTGCGTGGCGTACTTGTCCGGGATCGCCTTCCAGCGGGCGTGCAGCTTCGTGCCGGGCTCGTCGATGAGCGACAGGTCCGGGACGTCGCGGACGTACCCGACCTCGAGCCGCCCGCCCTGCATGTACGCGTGGTAGTCGCCGCGGTGGGCGCGGGGACGGAACCGGTAGAACATGCCGAACGGGCCCGACGCGTCCTCGGTCAGGTACGCGGTGAGGGTGTGCGGGTCGACGCAGACGGCCTCGTGCGCGAACCGGCCCATCTCCTTCAGCGGCTCCGGCTTGGTGCGGCGGCCCCACGGGTCGACCTCGAACACCCAGCCGTGCGACTTGGTCTCGCCGCTGAAGCCCTCGGTCTCCTCGCAGGTCAGCCAGGTGCCCCACGGGGTGACGCCGCCCGCGCAGTTCGTGGACGTCCCGGCCAGGCTGATGTACTGGGACCGCAGCTCGTCGCCGCCCCGCACCGTCAGCGTGGTGGTGCCGCCGAACGCCGCGGGGTCGTACCACAGCTCCTCGTCCGCGACGGGCTTGATGCCGCTGCTGGTCTGCTCGTGGTTGCGGACGAGCAGCAGCTCGTTGCCGTTGCCGGTCTGGAACGTCCCCATGGCGTCGTGGCGCCCGGGAACCCTGACTCCTTCGGCGATGGTGTCGCCCTCGACCGACAGCTCCTTGTAGGTGAAACCCTCGGGAAGGTCCAGGACGCCCTTCGGGTCCGGGACGAGCGGGCCGTAACCGTGGGCCTCGCCGGTGTCGGCGACCGCGGAGGTCTGGAAGATGGCATCGAGGCTGCCGGCCATCGCGATGGACATCGCGCCGACGGCGCCGCCCTTCATCACTCCACGACGGGTGACGGACATGAACGCTCCTTAGTGGGGGATCGCGTGCTGGGGGATCACGCGGGAGCCTTCTCCGCCATGCTGAATCGGGAGTGAACGAGCGGGCGCGGGGCGGCAAACCCCCAGGACACAGTTGATCTCTTGACGACCTCAGGGCCCGTTCGACCCCGGCGGCTCACCGAGCGTCACCCGTAGCTGCCGCTCCGTCCCGTCCGGCTCGCCCGCCCGGTTCGCGGATCCCCACCGTGCCGGCCCGCCCCGGCGCCGCCGCCCGCGGGCGGCTCCGCGGCCGCGCCCGCGGGCCGACCGCTCCTACAGCTCGGCCTCGGCGTAGTCCTCCGGGGTGGCCTCGATCCGTACCTGGGAACGTTCGAGCAGGTCGAAGGCCTCGGGGACGGTCCCGGCCCAGCTGACCGCGTCGAACGCCTTCGGACGGGTGAAGCCGTGTTCCGCGAGGCCCTTCATCAGCTCGCGCAGCGGCTCGTAGACGCCGACGGGGTCGAGGATGACGATGGGCTTGTCGTGCATGCCGAGGGTGCGGGCCGTCCAGATCTCGAACAGCTCCTCGAGCGTCCCGATGCCGCCCGGCAGGACGAGGAACGCGTCGCTGCGGCGGTCCATCTCGCCCTTGCGGGCGCGCATGTCGGGGGTGACGATCAGCTCGTCGTTGTCCTCGTCGGCGACCTCCAGGTCGACGAGGTTCTCGGGGATGACGCCGACGCTGCGGGCGCCGCCGGCGCGGGCCGCGCGCGCCACGGCGCCCATGCACGACACCTGGGCGCCGCCGCTGACCAGGCTGTGGCCGCGCCGCGCCAGCTCGGCGCCGGCCTCGGCCGCCAGGTCGAGGAAACGGGGGTCGATCTTGCTGCTGGACGCGCAGAACACGCAGACCGCGAGGGAGTCGCTCACGTGCCGTCCACTCCCCGCTCCGCGGCCTCGTCCACCGCCGCCTGCTCCTGCAGCAGCCGCTCCTGCTCGATGTGCGCGTCCACGACCACCTTGACGACCTCGTCGGGGTCGTCGGTGAGGTGGATGAGGTCGAGGTCCTGGGGGAGATCTTCGCGGACGGCAGCATCGTGGCGCGGATCCAGTCGAGGAGGCCGCCCCAGAACTCGGTGCCGACGAGGACGATCGGGAAGCGGGTGATCTTCTTGGTCTGGACGAGCGTGATCGCCTCGAACAGCTCGTCGAGCGTGCCGAACCCGCCCGGGAGGACGACGAACGCCTGCGAGTACTTCACGAACATCGTCTTGCGGACGAAGAAGTACCGGAACTCCAGGCCGATGTCGACGTGGTCGTTCAGCTTCTGCTCGAAGGGCAGCTCGATGCCGAGCCCGACCGACAGTCCGCCGTTCTCGTCGCAGCCCTTGTTGGCCGCCTCCATGATCCCCGGTCCGCCCCCGGTGATCACCGCGTACCCGGCGTCGTGCAGCCGGGCGCCGATGTCGACGGCCATGTCGTACTCGGGCGTCCCCGGCTTCGTGCGGGCGCTGCCGAAGACGCTGACCGCCTTCGGCAGTTCCGCCAGCAGCCCGAAGCCCTCCACGAACTCCGCCTGGATGCGCAGCACCCGCCACGGGTCGGCGTGCACCCAGTCGGCCGGGCCGCGCGCGTCGAGCAGCCGCTGGTCGGTGGTCGTCGGCGGGACGGCGCGCCCGCGCAGCATGGCGGGCCCCTGCCGCCGGGATCGGCGCGTGTCTTCGGATGTCATTGCCCCACCGTAACGGCGCGCCGGGCCCGTCCACCTCCCCGTTTCCGCGTTCGGCGGACCTTCACCGGGAAGTGACGGGGCATGCGGGCGTGACCGTTCAGGCGGTCAGCCAGGCGCGCATCCGGTGCTCGCAGTCGCCGATCAGCGGGATCTCGACGTACTCGTCCTTGGTGTGCGCGAGCGTCGGCTCCCCCGGCCCGTAGTTGACGGCCGGAACGCCGAGTTCCGCGAACCGCGCGACGTCCGTCCAGCCGAGCTTGGCCCGCACCTCCGCGCCCGCCGCCCGGACGAACGCGTCCGCCGCCGGGTGCGTCAGGCCGGGGCGCGCGGCGGGCGACGCGTCCGTGACCTTCACCGCGAAGCCGTCGAAGATTCGCCGGAGGTACCGTTCCGCCTCATCGAGCGACTTGTCGGGCGCGAACCGGTAGTTCACGGTGACGACGCACTCGTCCGGGATCACGTTCCCCGCGACGCCGCCCCGGACGAACACCGCGTTCAGCCCCTCGTGGTACTCGAGCCCGTCCACGACCGGACGCGTCGGCTCGTACGCGCGCAGGACGTCCAGGATGCGTCCGGCGGAGTGGATCGCGTTGGACCCCATCCAAGCGCGCGCGCTGTGGGCCCTCTCCCCCGTGGCCGTGACCTCCACCCGGATGGTGCCCTGGCACCCGCCCTCGATGAGCGCGCCCGTCGGCTCCATCAGGACGGCGAAGTCACCGGCGAGCAGTTCGGGACGTTCGGCGGCGAGCCGCCGCAGCCCGTTGCGCTCCGCCTCGATCTCCTCGCACTCGTAGAACACGAACGTGACGTCCCGCGTCGGCTCCGGCACGGTCGCCGCGAGCCGGAGCGCCACCGCGACACCGCTCTTCATGTCGGTCGTGCCGCACCCGTACAGCCGGTCGCCCTCGACGCGCGACGGCAGGTTCCCGTTCAGCGGCACGGTGTCGAGATGCCCGGCCAGGACGACCCGTTCCGCATGCCCGAGCTCCGTGCGGGCGACGACGTTGTGCCCGGTCCGCTCGACCGCGAGGTGCGGCAGCGCCCGCAGCGCTTCCTCGACCGCGTCCGCGAGCGGCCCCTCCGCACCGCTCACCGACTCGATGTCGACGATCGCCGCCGTCAGGTCCGTCACGTCCGAGAACAGATCAAGCCGCATGAGCGACAAGCGTACGCGGCATAGGATCATCGTCGTGGAGACGCCCATCGAGGTGCAGTGGTCGGCCCCCGCCGACGAACCGCACATGCGCGACCTTCTGCACGCCGCCGAACGCACCCGCTACGACCGCTTCCTCCGTCCCGAGGACAAGGCCCGGTTCGTGACCGGCCGCTTCCTCGCCCGCACCGCGCTCGCCGCCCGCACCGGCCTGTCCCCGGACGCGATCGCGTTCACCACCGAGTGCCCGCACTGCGGCGCCGACCACGGCAAGCCCCGGCTCCCCGGACACGACGTCGACTTCTCGCTCTCGCACTCCGGCGACCGCGTCGTGCTCGCCGTCGCCGAGGGCGTCCGGATCGGCGTGGACGTCGAGCGGGAGAGCGACCGCGACATCGACCGGCTCGCGGAGATGGTGCTGGCCGCACCGGAGCGGGAGGACTTCGCGGCCCTCCCCCTCGAGGAGCGGCGCCGCGCCTTCCACGTCTACTGGAGCCGCAAGGAGGCCGTCCTGAAGGCCACCGGGCACGGCCTGGCGGCCCCCATGACCGACCTGCGCCTCTCCGCGCCCGGCACGGCCCCCGAGGTCCTGTCCTGGGAGGGAGACGCGGCGGTGGCGCCCGTCCGGCTGGCCGACCTGACCCCGGGCGCCGGCTACGCCGCCGCCCTGGCCGTCCTCACCGCCGCCCCGCTGAAGGTCACCGAGAACCCCGGCCCCTGACGTTGATCGGCCTCCCCGTTCCCTGGAGGCGTTCGAGGAACGGGGAGTATCCGGGTGGTTCAGCCGAGGCCGTGGTCGCGGAGGATGTCGTTCAGTTCCGCCTTGTCGTGCCGCTGGCCCTCTTCGAGCCGCTTGAGGATGAGCACGGCGGGCAGGCCGTACGTGCCGCCCTTGAACTCCTTGGTGCGGGTGCCGCCGACGGCGACGCACCAGTCGGGGATGCGGCCGCGGCTGATCTCCTCGCCGGTCTCGACGTCGATGACGGGCATGGACGCCGACAGGTTCGTGCCCGAGCCCACGACCGCGCCCTTGCCGACGCGGGCACCCTCGACGATCATCGAGCGGCTGCCGATCATGGCCTCGTCCTCGACGATGACGGGCTTGGCGTTCGGCGGCTCCAGCACGCCGCCGATGCCGACACCGCCGGACAGGTGCACGTTCTTGCCGATCTGCGCGCACGACCCGACGGTCGCCCAGGTGTCGACCATGGTGCCGGAGTCGACGTAGGCGCCGAAGTTGGTGAAGGACGGCATCAGGACGACGCCCGGCGCGAGGTAGGCGCCCCACCGGGCGATCGCGCCCGGCACGACCCGGACGCCGTCGAGGCGGCTCTTGAGCGGGATGCGGTCGTGGTACTGGAAGTCGCCGACCTGCGAACGCACCATGCCGAGCACCTTGAAGCTGAGCAGGATCGACCGCTTCGCCCGTTCGTCCACGACGACCTCGTCGGTCGCGGGGTCGATGAAGGCGACGCGGGCCTCCCCGGCGTCGAGCTGGTCGACGGCCGCGGTGATCGCGGCGCGCGCGTCGGCGTCGTCCGGCGTGAGGTCGGCGCGCCGCTCCCACAAGTCGTCGATGACGTGGGAGATCGGGCTGGTGAACGTTTCGGTCATGTTGACTGAGCTTACTGGTGGCCGGTTCCCGGTACGGTCTTCGCGTGGCTGTATGGGCGAGGTCGAAGTCGCGGCCGGAGCAGGGGCCGGAGCGTGGTGCGCCCCGGCGCCGTAAGCGCTGGGCGATCATCACGTCCGTCTTCGTCGTGCTGCTCGGCGTCGGCGGGTACGCGACGTACCAGTGGACGCGCCCGTACCTGCACGGGACGGGCTGCGAGGTGGGCGCCGGCGCGGGGAAGATGTCGCTGAGCCTGGAGCAGGGCGCGAACTCGGCCACGATCGCGGCGGTGGCGTTCCGCAAGGAGTTGCCGGAGCGGGCCGTGGTGATCGCGTACGCGACCGCGATCCAGGAGTCGCACCTGCGCAACCTCGCGGGCGGCGACCGCGACTCGGTGGGCATGTTCCAGCAGCGCCCCTCGCAGGGCTGGGGCACCCCGGAGCAGCTCCGCGACCCGGTCGTGTCGACGAGCAAGTTCTTCGACGGGCTCGTCCAGGTCAAGGACTACCTCGACAAGGACCTGCACGTCTCCGCGCAGGCGGTGCAGCGCAGCGCCGACGGCGAGCTGTACGCCCAGCACGAGCCGGACGGCGAGCTGCTGGCGGCGGCGTTCACCGGTCGGGAGCCGGCCGCGGCGCGCTGCTGGTTCCCGCCGGACCAGCGGACCGAGCCGCGCCGCGCCGAGGCGGTCCGCGAGATGCGGCGGGCGTTCGGCGGCGGCCTGAAGGTGGACGGCCCGCGCGCCGCGGGCGGCGGCGCGGCGGCACCACCGGACCCGGCCGCCCGGTGGACGGCGGTGCTGGTGCCGGGCGAGCGGATGGGCTGGGCGGTCGCCGCGTGGGCGGTGACGCACGCGCACGCGTACGGGCTGACCGAGGTGCGGCACGCGGGCGAGGTCTGGCGCGCCGACGCGGGCCACGACGGCTGGACGCCCGACCCGAAGGCCCCGAAGGACCGCGTGATCATCGGCTGACCGCGCCCCGAACCACCGCGCGGCGTCTCCAGGTCACCGGCCGCACCGGGGCGGGCATCACGCTCGGTCGCCGGGGCGGCGCGGTGCGTGCATGGCGCGGCGCTGCGCGGGAAGCGTGTCCGCATGGACATCCCGCGGACCCTGGTGCTGACCGGGCACTTCCCCCCGGAGCCCGGCGGGGTGCAGACGTTCACGTGGGAGCTGGCGCGGCGGTTGCCCGCCGACCGGCTGCTCGTGGTGGCGCCCGCGTGGCGGGGGGCCGCGGAGTTCGACGCGGCGCTGCCGTTCCCGGTCGTCCGGCGGCGCGGCTACCTGCTGTTCCGCGGGCTGCGCCGGCTCGTCGCGCGGCACCGGATCGAGGCCGGGTGGATTCCCGCCGCCGCCCCGTTCGCGATGTACGCGCCGCTCGTCCGGGCGGCGGGGGTGCGGCGGCTGATCGGGTCGACGCACGGGCAGGAGCTGGGCTGGTTCCGGGCCGTGCCGACGCGGCGGGCGCTGCACGCGGTGGCCGGGTCGTTCGACGCGCTCACGCACCTGTGCGCGTCCACGCTGCCCGAGCTGGAGGACGCGCTGGGCGACCGCACCCGGCTCGTGCGGCTCGCGGGGGCCGTGGACACCGACCGGTTCCGGCCGGGCCTGGACGGCGCGGAGATCCGGCGGCGGCACGCGCTCGGGTCCGGTCCCGTCGTGCTCAGCGTCGCGCGGCTCGTCCGCCGCAAGGGCCACGACATGCTGATCAGGGCGTGGGCGGACGTGCTGCGGCGGTACCCGGACGCGCGGCTCGTCATCGTCGGGGACGGTCCGATGCGGCGGCGCCTCACCGAACTCGGGGACCGGACGGCGCCCGGCGCCGTCACCGTCACCGGCCCCGTCTCCGACGCCGACCTGCCGCTCTACTACGCGGCCGCCGACGTGTTCGCGCTCCCGTGCCGGGACAACCGTCGCGGGCTCCAGGTCGAGGGGCTCGGGCTGTCGACGCTGGAGGCGTCCGCGTCCGGGCTCCCGGTGATCGTCGGCCGGTCGGGCGGCAGCCCCGAGTCCCTCGTGGACGGGCGGACGGGCCTGCTCGTCGACGCGTCCGGCCCCGACGAGCCGGCGCTCGCCCTGCACCGGCTGCTGGCCGATCCCGGACGGGCCCGCGCGATGGGCGCCGCGGGGCGCCGCTGGACCCGCGACACCTGGAGCTGGGACGGCGCCGCCGCGCGCCTCGCCGCCCTGCTGCGCGGATCCGCCCCGGACGCGCATGATGCGAAGGGGCGCCACGGACCGGGGACGGAGCCCGCATGGGACTCAAGGATCGGCTGAACCGCCGGGACTTCCGGCTGCTCATCGTCGGGCAGGCCGTCTCGTCCTTCGGCGACTGGATGGGCACCCTCGCGCTGATGTACTTCGTCCTGGAGATCTCCGGCTCCACGACGGCCGTCGGCGGCGTGCTGGTGCTGCGCCTGCTGCCGTCGGCGCTGGGCGCCCCGCTCGCCGCCCGGGTGGTGACCCGGTGGCGGCGCCGCAGCGTGATGCTCAAGTCCGACCTGATCAGGGCGGGGATGGCGGTGACGCTGCCGCTGCTGCCGTTCCTGTGGTGGGTGTACTTCTGGGCGTTCCTCATCGAGGTCGTGGGCCTGATCTTCCTGCCCGCCCGGGACGCCGCCGTGCCGTTCCTCATCGAGGACGACGAGGACGAGCACGACACGAGCACGCTGGAGGTCGCGAACGGCATCACGATGGCGACCTCGTACGGCATGATCCCGGTCGGCGCGGGCGCGTTCGGGCTGATCCTGTGGGCGTCGAACCAGGCGGGCTGGGAGGGGCACTGGCGGTACGTGGTGGTGTTCTGGCTGAACGCGCTGACCTACCTGGTGTCCTACGTGGCCGTCCGCGCCATCCCCGACCTCGGCCCCGGCCCGCACGAGCGGCGCGCGGCCGAGAAGGAGACCGAGACGCAGCGGGGGTTCTTCGCGGCGCTGCGGCTGCCGACCGTGCGGGGCGTGATCCCGGCCGTCGCCGTCATCGCCCTCGGCCTCGGCGCGCTGTTCTCGCTCGGTGTCGTGTTCGTCCGCAACGTCCTGGGGGCGGGCGCGGTCGGGTTCGGCGCGCTGGTGGTGCTGTTCGGGGTCGGCGCCCTGATCGGGCTCCTGCTCGTCCACCGCAAGGGCTGGGACCTGCTGTCGCAGATCCGGACCGGGACGGTCGTGCAGGGCGTGGTGATCGCGCTGATGGGCGGGCTCGCGTCGCCGGCCTGGTCGTTCATCGGGGCGGTCCTGTTCGGCGCCGGGGCGACGAGCGCGCTCGTCGGCGGCATCACCTACCTGCAGGAACGCCTCGGCGGCGGGGACCGCAACCTCGCGCTCACCGCCTTCCACGCCACGCTGCGGTTCGGGCTCGCGCTCGCGGCGCTGCTGTCGGGCGCGGCGGCCGACCTGCTGGACGGCGCGGACGCCACGCCGTTCGGGATGGCCCCGGCCCAGTTCGTCCTGACGATGTCGGGGCTGGTGGTGCTCGCGGGCACCCTCCTGGTCCGCGAGCCCAGGGGCGCCCGTTAGGCGGTCCGGGCGCCGCGGCCGGTGGGGTGGCCGCCCTCCAGCGCGGGACGTCCGCAGTGCGTGCAGACGACCTGGGGTTCGAGGCGCTCGCCGCAGGTGTGGATCCAGCGGACCGGCGGATCGTCGGGGTTGAGGTGCCGGTCGCCCCATTTCATCAGGACCGACAGGACGTCGCTCAGCTCCCAGCCCTTGGACGTCAGGCGGTACTCGTAGCGGACGGGGCGGGAGCTGTAGGGCTCCCGCCGCACGATGCCCGCGTCCTCCAGCTTGCGGAGGCGGGTCGTCAGGATGTCGCGGGCGGCGCCGGTGTTGCGGACGATCCCGTCGAACCGCCGCACGCCGTACACCAGCTCGCGGATGACCAGCAGCGTCCAGCGCTCGCCGACGACCTGCAGCGCGTCGGCGACCGAGCATTCCCGAGGGACGGCGTCCTTGCCCATCACTCCAGCTTAGGCGGGTCGGTTGGGTTTTCCGACCGGTTCGGGCCGCCCGTGCGCCACCGTGGAGTGCGGACGGCCCGAACCGGGGTGCGGGGGGCGGGTCAGAGACGCTCGATGATCACGGCGTTGGCCAGGCCGCCCGCCTCGCACATCGTCTGCAGGCCGTAGCGGGCGCCGCGGTCCTCCAGGGCGTGCACGAGGGTCGTCATCAGGCGGGCGCCGCTGGCGCCGAGGGGGTGCCCGAGGGCGATGGCGCCGCCCCGGACGTTGACCTTCTCCAGGTCGGCGCCGGTGTCGTGCCGCCACGCGAGCACGACGGGCGCGAACGCCTCGTTCACCTCGAACAGGTCGATGTCGTCGATGGACAGCCCGGCGCGGGCGAGGACCTTCTCGGTCGCGGGGATGATCGCGGTCAGCATGAGCAGCGGGTCGGCGCCGGCGACCGAGAAGGAGTGGAAGCGGGCGCGCGGGCGCAGCCCGAGCTTGCGTGCCGTCTCGGAGGTCATGATGAGCAGGGCGGCGGCGCCGTCGTTGACCGGCGAGGCGTTCCCGGCGGTGATGCTCCAGCCGATCTCGGGGAACCGCTCGGCGTAGTCGTCGCGGTAGTAGGCGGGCTTCAGCCCCGACAGCACCTCCATGGACGTGCCCGGCCGGACGGACTCGTCCCGCATCCCCGTCCAGGCGACCTCCCGGTCGAACTCGCCGGCGTCCCACGCGGCGGACGCGCGCGCGTGCGACCGCACGGCGAACTCGTCCAGGTCGGCGCGCGTCAGCTTCCAGCGGGAAGTGATCAGCTCTGCGCTGATGCCCTGCCCGACCAGCCCGTCCGGGTAGCGGGCGGCCATCTGCGGCCCGAACGGGTCGCTGCCGGGCAGCACGCTCGACCCCATCGGGACGCGCGACATCGACTCGACGCCGCACGCGATCGCGACGTCGTACGCGCCGCTGATCACGCCCTGGGCGGCGAAGTGCGCGGCCTGCTGGGACGAGCCGCACTGCCGGTCCACCGTCGTGGCGGGCACGCTCTCGGGGAACCCGGCGGCGAGGACGGCGGACCGGGTGGCGTTGACCGCCTGGTCGCCCACCTGGCTGACGATGCCGCCGACGACGTCGTCCACCGTCGCCGGATCGATGCCGGACCGCTCGATCAGGCTCTGCAGCGTGCGGGCCAGCAGGTCCACCGAGTGCTCACCGTGCAGCGCACCGCCCGGTTTGCCCTTTCCGACCGGGGTACGGACGGCTTCGACGATCACCGCGTCTCGCATGACAACCTCCTCGGGATGAGCTTTCGCTTGGGGGGAACGTGGGTCAGCGCGGGCGCGCGCGGGGGATGAACAGGCATGCCGCCGCCGCGGCGGCCGTCGCGGCGATCGTCAGCACCCAGCCGGCGTCGAAGTCGGCGGCGGAGCGCGCGGCCTCGCCGCCGCCCAGCACGGCGATCAGCGCGGCGACGCCGACGACCGTCCCGACCTGGCGGGCCATGGTCACGACGGCCGAGCCGGTGGAGAAGCTCTGCGGCGGCAGCGCGGCGACGGCCGCGCCGATCAGCGTGGGCAGCGTCAGGCCGACCCCGACGCCGGTGAGCAGCATGCCGGGCAGCATGCCGAGGAGGTAGCCGTCGGCCATCCGCCAGATCCACCAGGCGATGCCGGCGGCGAACACCGCGCAGCCCGCGAGGGCGAGCGGCCCGGCGCCGATCTTGCGGGCGAGGGGCGCGCCGCCGATCGCGAGCGCCGGGACCATGAGCGGGCCGGGGGTGATGGCCAGGCCGGTGCGCAGCGCCGACCACTGCCAGACGTCCTGGCACCACAGCACGCAGGACAGCAGCATCGCCGCGAACGCGACCGCGAACAGGATGTTGGCGAGCGAGGCGGGACTGAACGCGGGGGCGCGCAGCACGTCCAGCGGGAGCACCGGCGCGGGGTGCCGCGCGGACCGCAGGACGAACCCGGCGAGAACCACGACCGCCGCGGCCAGCACCCCGATGACCTGCACCGACGCCCAGCCCCACGCCTCGCTGCGGACGACGCCGAGGGCGAGGAGCGCGATCCCGGCCGTGAGCAGGGCGGCGCCGAGCAGGTCGGGTCGCCGCGCGTCCGGGCGGGCGGGCGCGCCGGGCAGCAGCCGCGCCCCGGCGATGATCGCGGCGGCGCCGATCGGCACGTTGACGAGGAACACCCATCGCCAGTCGAGCTCGGTGAGCAGCCCGCCGATGACGGGGCCGAGCGCGGCGGCGAGGCCGCTGATCGCCGTCCAGCCCCGGACGGCGGCCATGCGCCGTTCCGGGGGCGCCGCCGCGAGCAGCAGCCCCAGTGACGAGGGGATGAGCGCCGCCGCGCCCGCCGCCTGCAGCACGCGCGCCGCCACCAGCCACCACACGCCGGGGGCCAGCGCGCACGCGACCGACGCGACGGTGAAGACCGCGATGCCGAGCAGGTAGGCGCGCTTGGCGCCGGCCCGGTCGGCGAGGCCGCCGGCGGGCACCAGCAGCGCCGCGAAGACGACGGCGTAGGCGTTCAGGATCCACGACAGGGACGCCAGCGAGGCGCCCGGGAAGTGGTCCCCGACCTGCGGCAGCGCCACGTTGACGATGAACAGGTCGAGGTTGGACATCGCGACCCCGGCCGCGACGATCGCGAAGACGGCGCCGAACGGCGCCGCCCGTCCCGGTCCGCCGCCGGGCCCGCGGCCCGGCTCGCCGGGCGCGACCGAGCTCGCGGTCTGCGCATCTGAGGGACTCACGGTTTCCTCCGGGGTTCGGCGGGCGGTTCGCGATGGTGACGCGACCGTAACAACGGTGAGTTGGAAAACACAACCCACCTGTTCGGAGACGCACATCACAGCGCCCCGGTGGCCCGGAGGGGTCTCCCCCGGGCCACCGGGGCGCCGAGCCCGGTGCGGTGCGCGTCCCGCCCGTCCGGGCTCAGTCCAGGAACTCCTCGAGGGCCTTGATGACGGCCTGCGGCTGCTCCTCGACGAGGTAGTTGCGGCTCCCCTCGATCTCGACGACGCGGACGTCGACGCCCTGCTGCGGGAGCTTCTCGCGCATGTACGCGTAGAAGGGGCCGTAGGCGAGCCCGAGGACGGGCACCGTGATCTTGTCGTAGGAGTAGAAGTCCGCGATGTCCTGCTGGTACGCCTGGAACCACTTCTTGCTGGCCCGGATCGCGTCCGCCGAGTCGTAGGCGCGCGCGTACACCTCGCGGTCCCGCTCCGGGATCGCCTCCGGGTCGATCAGGCTCAGCCCGAACATGTAGTCGATCATGTGCCGGTAGCGGCCCTCCAGCACGGCCTCCGGGAAGTCGGGCACCAGGTTGAAGCCCAGCCACCACCGGTACGGGCCGGGCTCGCCGGGCCGCGGCATGATCCGGAACTCGAGGTAGGACTCGTCGATGTGGGTGGTGTTGATCATGACGAGCCGGTCGCACGCCTCCGGATGGCACGCCGCGAACGCGAACGCGACCATGGAGCCGATCCCGTGCCCGGCGATCGCGACCCGCTCGTGGCCGAGATGCCGGCACAGCTCCAGCACGTCCCGCGCCATCGCCTTCTTCTCGTAGCCCGCCTCGGGACGGCTCGAACCGCCCATCCCGCGGATGTCGACGGCGATCACCCGGTGGCGCTCGGCCAGGGCCGGCATGACCTTGCGGTACTCCCACCAGGTCTCCGGCCAGCCCGGCAGCAGCACCAGCGGGGAGCCCGTCCCGCCGGCCACGTAGTGCAGCCGGACCCCGTTGACCTCGGCGTGCTCACTGGTGAATCCGGATCCGAGGGACGCCGCGAGTTCGGCGTCGCTCATCCCGTCCCTGATACCGGTCATCAGACTTCCTTCCACTGGGAGCGAGCAGAACGGTGACGTGCGTGCGGTGCGGTGCGGCGCGATGCGCTCACCCGGTGACGACCGGGAGCGTCGCGTGCCCCCGCTGCACGAGCTGGTCGCGGAACGTCGGGGTGCCGGCGAGCTCCAGGGCGGGGAACCGGCGCAGCAGCATCGGCACGACGGTCTCCGCCGACATCCGCGCCAGGGCGGCGCCGAGGCAGTAGTGCCCGCCGCCGCTGAGCGTGAGCGGCTGGTCCCCGGAGCGGGACGGGTCGAACACGGCTGGGTCGGGGAAGCGCCGCGGGTCCCGGTTCGCCGCGGCGATCAGCAGCGTCACCGGGGTGCCCTTGGCGATCTTCATGCCGAAGTAGTCCATGTCGTGGGCGGCGACCCGGTTGAGCGCCTGCACGGCCGGGTCGTAGCGGAGCGTCTCGTCCACGAAGCCGGGCGCCGCGGACGGGTCGTCGCGGAGCCGCGCCCCGTGCGCGGGATGCTCCAGCGCGAGCCGCACCATGTTGCTCAGCAGGTCCTGCGGCGCCTCGGTCGCGGCGACCGTGAGCAGCATGAGGTTGGCGATCAGCTCCTCCTCGGTGAGCTCGCCGCCCTCGTCCCGGGCGCGGACGAACGCGCTGGTCAGGTCCGTGCCGGGTGCGGCGCGCCGCTGCGCGACGAGTTCGGCGGTGTACTCGGCGAGCCGGTCCATGCCGCCGTCCCCGCGGTCGAGCTCGGACAGGTCGCCGATGGGGTCGAGCGCGGTGGTGATGTCGCCGATGATCCCGCGCATCCGCCTGCGGTCGTCCGCCGGGATGCCGAGCAGCTCGCCGATGACGTCCGCCGCGAACCGGAAGGAGAACTCGGGGACCAGGTCGACGGAGGCGCAGCCCGCGCCGAGCACGGCGACGTGCTCGACGGCCTCGGCCGCGAGCCGCTCCACCAGCGGCCGGTACGCCTCGACGCTGCGGGCGGCGAACGCGTTGCCGAAGAACCGCCGGTACCGCTCGTGGTCGGGGTCGTTGGCGAACAGCATGTTCCGGGTGAGCCACCGCCACGACGAGTGCTCCCGCCAGCCCGGCATCTTCCGGTCCTGGACGGCGGCGTCGGTGGACAGCATCGCGGGCTCGCGCAGCGCCCGCGCGCATTCGGCGTAGCCGGTGGCGAACACGTGCGCGCCGTTCAGGTCGACCAGCGGCCCGTGCGCGCGCATCTCCTCGTACAGCGGGTAGGGGTTCTGCTTTCCTTCGGGTGCCAGCAGCCGCAGCATCACGTCCGCGGGATCGGCGAGGGTCTGCACTGTGCTCACTCCCAGTCCATGGGGGCCATCACGAAGTCCTCCTTGCTCACGCCGCAATCGGGGCACGACCAGTCGTCGGGGATGTCGTCCCAGGACGTGCCGGGCGCGATGCCCTCCTCGGGCAGGCCCTCGTCCTCGCGGTAGACGAACCCGCAGACCAGGCACATCCACGCCCGTGCGCGGGCCGTCCCCGCCGCGGTCGTGTCGCCGCTCCTCACCGGATCACCTCCTCACCGGTGCTCGCGTGCCGGGTGACGAACGCCGCGACCCGGTCCCGCACGCCGGGGTCGAGCAGGATCCCGAAGTGCCCGCCCGGCGCGTCCTCCAGCCGGGCGCCGCGCAGGCCCGCCGCGACCTCCCTCGCCTCGGCGTACGGGACGACGTCGTCGTGCGGGTCGTGCAGCACCAGCGCGGGCAGGTCGAGCCCGCCGCCGAGGCCGACGACGTCCCAGTGGCCGACGGGCACGCCGTTGCGCCGCCGCAGCTCCCGGTAGATCTCCGCCACGACCGGCCGCCGCAGCCGCAGGTCCGACCGGGCCCAGCGCTCCAGGACGCCGGTCAGCGTGCAGGTCGGGGCGAGCAGCGCCAGGCAGCGGACGGGCGCGCCGGGCCGGGCGGCGAGCGCCCCCGCCGCGGCGATGGAGCCGAGCGAGTGCGCCACGACCGCGCGGACGTCGCCGAGCGCGTCCAGCACCGCCCCGGTCGCCCGGGTGAACTGCGTCATCGTGGCCTGCGAGCCGGCGGCGACGCCGTGCCCGGGCGCGTCGAACGTCGCGACCCGGTACCCGAGCGCCCGCAGCGGCGGGACGAGCGCCTGCATGCTGCTGCTGTCGATGCCCCAGCCGTGCACGAGGAGCGCGACCGGGCCGTCCTCGCCCCACACGTAGCCGCCGCGGACGTCCGGGTCGCCGTCCACCCGGAAGCGCCGGGCGCCCAGCGGGACGACGTCGTCGGGACGGAGCCCGAGCGCCCGCGTGGTGCTGAAGGCGTCGGTCGCGCGCCGCCCCGCCGCCGCCGGGGCGAGCGCGCCGAACGCCGCGTAGCCGAGGCGCCGGACGGGCAGCGGTGCGCGCGGGCCCGTCACGAGGCGGCCCGGACGGTCGCGGGCTCCCGCGGGCGCTCCCCGTCCCCGGGCGGGACCTGCGACTTGCCGAAGTCGGTGTAGAAGCCCGACTCGGTGTCGTAGAAGTGCAGGCGGCGGATGATCTGCCACAGGTGCCGCGCCTTCAGGTCCCGCTCGCGCACCATGCCCGGATACGCGCGCTTCAGCGCCTCCTGCGCCTTCGGCAGGTTGTAGAAGGGGACGGGAGGGGCGACGTGGTGCGCGGTGTGCACGGAGATGTTGTGCGTGAGGAACAGCAGCCAGCGCGGGTAGCGGTAGTCCGTCGTCAGCAGCAGCCGTCCCGCGTTCTTCGTCCAGTGCTCGGAGGTCAGGTAGGGGACGTCGGACGCGCTGTGGTGCATCAGCGTCGTCGCGCTGAACCACGCGTGGGTGGCCACCCACGGCGCGACGAAGTACAGCAGGAGGCCCTTGACCCCGGTGAAGTAGATCAGCGGCGGGAAGTAAAGGACGGACGCGACGGCCACGAACGCGATCGAGCGCCGCACCTCGCGCCGCATCTCCCGCTTCGGGAAGAACGACGGACGGAACCCCGACTCCCGCCAGTAGTTGATCGTCCCGCCCCAGAACGCCCAGGTTCGGGTGCCGTGGTAGATCAGCCTCTGCCGCAGCGGCATCCGCGCGTACATCGCGGCCGGCATCGGCTTCCAGTCGGTGTCCAGCTCGAGGTTGTTGGTGTTGGCGTGGTGCAGGTTGTGCACGTGCCGCCACGCGTGGAACGGGTAGATCAGCGGCAGCAGGGAGACGTGCCCGATCGCGACGTTGAGTTTGCGGGACCGCGAGAACGACCCGTGCCCGCAGTCGTGCGCGATGCAGTGCAGCCCCCAGCCGCCGAGGCCCGCGACGACGAGCAGCGGGAGGTACAGCAGCCAGTGCGGGGCGAACGCCATCGCGACGATCGCGCCGATGTACAGGCCCCAGCTGACGGCGAAGCCGAGCAGGCCGCGCCCCACGCGCGGGGTGAAGTACTCGCGCGGGATGGCCCCCGCGAGCCGCTCGTCCTTGATCTGGTCGGACTTGCGCAGGAAATCCTCGAACCGCTCTCCGGGGGCGGACGGGAAACTGAAGGCGGACATGGTCGCCGGTCTCCTTCCGCGCTCAGGCCCGCTCGGCCAGGTGCAGCTCGCTGGCGAGGTGGGCGCTCAGGTCGTCGATGGTCTGGTGCTCGTAGAGCAGGCCCGGGGACAGCCGCCGCTCGACGATCTTCTCCAGCGCGCCGGACACCTGGACCGCCACGCGGGAGTCCAGCCCGTAGGCCTCGAACGACTTGCCGGTGTCGATGTCGGCGGGCGCCGCGCCGACGCGTTCCGCCAGGTGCTCGATGAGCCAGGCGCGGAGCGACTCGGCGCTCAGCGGGCCGTCGAGCGGCCGCGCCTTCTTGGTGCGCTTGAACATGTTCGATCACTCTCCGTGAGACGTGCTGGACATGCGGGCTCAGGGACTTGAGGACATACGCGGTGTTCAGGAACGTGCGGGCTCAGGAACGTGCGGGCTCGGGATCGGGCGGGGTCAGGAGCGGGGGCCGCGGGCGCGGCGGGCGGCGATCGTGGCGGCGTCCGGCTGCCGCAAGGCCCGGACGACCCGGAGCCGGCCGAGGGCCGTCAGCACCCAGCCGCTGAGGTCGGGCTCCCAGGCCCGGACGGCGTGCCGGTAGGAACCGGGGAAGGCGTGGTGGTTGTTTTGCAGTCCCTCGCCGAAGGTGAAGACGGCGACGGGCCAGTTGTTGGCGCTGCGGTCGCCGTTGTCGAACGGGCGTCCGCCGATCATGTGGCTGAGGGACCCGACGCACCAGGCCGCCTGGTTCGCCACGAACATCCGGGCGAGGCCGCCGAAGACGAACCCGGTCAGCGCGGCCATGGCCGTCCCCTCGACGGCGAAGCCGATCAGGGCGGGCAGGGCCAGCCCGGCGACCATCCACAGCTGGTAGGTCCGGTGGTAGAAGAACAGCCGGCGGTCCCGCAGGACGTCGGGTGCCCAGAACCGCCAGCTCGAACTCTCGTCGCTGAGCATCCACGGCATGTGCGCCCACCACAGGCCCCGCAGCTTGGCCGCGAGCCCCTCCCCCGCCAGGTTCGGCGAGTGGGGATCGCCGTCCCGGTCGCTGAAACGGTGGTGGCGGCGGTGCGTGGTGACCCAGTACATGATGGGCCCCTGGCCGCCCATCGACCCGGCGATCATCAGCACGCCCTCGAAGAACCGGGACGTCTTGAACGCCTTGTGCGCGAGGTACCGGTGGAACCCGATCGTGATGCCGAACATGTGCACGAAGTACATCCCGGCGAACAGCCACAGGTCCGTCGCGGTGAACATGCCCTGCCACAGCAGGACGGCGGCGGCGGCCGTCCCGAGGCCGGGCAGCGTCATCATGGCGAACGCCGTGATCCACTTGATCCGGGCGCTGCCTCGGTCGAGCTTGACGATGGCCGCATCCGGCGGCGCGGTCAAGGTTGCCATGGAACTAGCTCCTCGGTTCGGCCCGGCTGCCCTGCCGGGGCCGGCGGACGTGGGAGACCAGGCGCAGGGCCTCCAGCAGGCTGATGAACGCCCCGGTGACGTCGAGCTGCCAGAACGTGTGCCGGTTGTGCGCCAGCGACGGCCGGGCGTGATGGTTGTTGTGCCACGACCCGCCGACCGACAGGGGTGCCAGCGCGGCGACGTTGCGGCTGTTGTCGCGCGTCCGGTGCGGGCGGCTCCCCAGCGTGTGGCCGATGCTGTTCACGCCCCAGGTGACCTGGTCGAGCAGGAAGATCCGGGCGAGCCCGCCCCACAGCAGCCCGCCGACGGCCCCGCTGACGCTCCAGGTCAGCAGGCCGCCGAGCGCGGCCGGGATCGCCAGCCCGAGCAGCACCCAGCCGAAGTACAGCTCGTTGATCCGCATGACCGTGCGGTCGCCGAGCAGGTCGGGGACGTGCTTGCTCCAGTTCCCGCGCCGGACGGTGAACAGCCAGCCGGCGTGCCCGTGCCACAGCCCGCGCAGCCGCGCGAGGCGCCCGCCGCCGATCGGCTTCGGGGAATGGGGGTCGCGGTCGGTGTCGGTGAAGGCGTGGTGGATGCGGTGCGTCGCCACCCAGAACACGATGGGCCCCTGCGCCGCCATGCTTCCCGCCACGCCCCACAGCGCGGTCACGGCGGGACGGGCGCTGAACGCCCGGTGCGAGAAGAACCGGTGCAGGCCGCCCTCCACGCCCAGCGCCGTCACCAGGTACATGCCGCCGAGCAGCAGGCCGTCCACGAGCGTGAACCCGTAGCGGAACGACCACAGCAGCGCGGCCACGAACCCGGCCGCGGGCACGCACACCGTGAGGTAGGCGAGGCGGCGCGCCTGGGCGTCGGTGTCGGGGCCCGTGCCCGCCCCGTCCGGCGATCCCGGGGGCGGGGCGGCGGAGGCGCCCCCGCGCGAGACGGCGTCCACGGTCATCGCGACACCGTCCCGACCGGCTCGTCCGCCGCCGCGGGCGCCGCCCGGTCGTCCGGGCCGGACCGGGCGGGCGCGAGCCGCTTGAGGGTGCCGCGCTCGTAGGCGATGCGGGCCGCGCCGCGCCGCACCTTCCCGCTCGTGGTCGTCGGCACCGTGCCGGGCGGGCCGAGGTGGACGCCCGACGGCCGCACCGCGTGCCCGGCGGTCACCGCGGCGATCACCGCCTCCCGGATCGCCGCGAGCTCCGCCGCGTCCCGGCGTCCCGCACGGCGCAGCTCGGCGACGACCACCAGCGACTCGGCGCCGCCGGACGGGCGCACCGGGAACGCGGCGGCGCGGCGCAGCTCGCCGTGCGCCGCCAGCGCGGACGTCTCGATGTCCTGCGGGTACAGGTTGCGGCCCGCGATGACGATCACGTCCTTGAGGCGGCCGGTCACGTAGAGCTCCCCGTCGCGCAGGAACCCGGTGTCGCCCGTGCGCAGGTAGTCGGCGTCCGCCACCGGGCCGCCGTCCGCGGGCGCGCCGCCGCCGTCCGCTCCGGCCGGGGACGCCGAGAACGTCTCGGCGGTCGGCACCGGCCGCCCGAAGTAGCCGGCCGCGACGTTGGGCCCGCGCACCCAGATCTCCCCGACCGTGCCGTCCGGCAGGGGCCGGCGGGTGCGCGCGTCGACGATCAGCGCCTCGTGCCCGTGCGCGACGGCCCCGCAGCTCACCACGTTCGCGACGGCTCCCGCTCCGGCCGGGGCGTCCTGCACGGTGCCGCGTTCCAGGGCCGCCTTGTCGAGGCGGAGGGTGCGCATCATCGTGCCGTCGGGCTTGCCGGAGACGAACAGCGTCGCCTCCGCCATCCCGTAGCAGGGGATCAGCGCGGACTCCCGGTAGCCGTGCCGGGCGAACCGGTCGCGGAACCGGTCGAGGGTCGCCTTCAGGACCGGTTCGGCACCGCAGTAGAGCTGCCGGAGGCTGCCCAGGTCCAGGCCGTCGAGCTCGTCGTCGGAGACGCCGTCGACGCACATGTCGAACGCGAAGTTCGGGGCGACGGAGATCGTGACGCCGTACTCGCTCACCGCGCGCAGCCACCGGACGGGCCGCTGCACGAAGTGGACGGGCGACATCATGACCAGCGGCCACCCGCCGTGCACCGCGAGCATGATGGTCCCCATCAGCCCCATGTCGTGGTACGGCGGCAGCCACGACAGCCCGATCCGGGCCGGGTCCGGGCCCATGTTCCGCTGCAGCACCTCGCAATTGCTGATCAGATTGTCATGGGTGAGGACAATTCCCTTGGGATCACCGGTGGATCCCGAGGTGTACTGCAGCAGGGCGGGGTCGGTGGATAGCGCGGGCAATTCCCCGGGGCCCGCCGCGGCGTCCGCGAAAAATGCGTCGTCCACGAATATCCAGCGCCGCGGGCGGCGGTCGGCGGGGAGCCGGCGCGCCAGCTCGGCCGCCTCGGCGGCCTGCCACGCGGACGCGATCACCGTGTCCGGCGCGCTGTCGGCGACGATCGCCAGGAACCGTTCCGCGGCCCGCCGGCCGGCGGGCGGGAAGGACGGGACGGCGGTCGCGCCGGCGGCGAGGATGCCGAAAAGCGAGGCCACGTAGTGCAAGCCGGGGTCCACGGCGAGCAGGACGCGCGTTCCCTCGGGCCGCGGGTTCCCCTCGGCGCGCGGGCCCGCCAGCTCGGCGGCCACCACGGCCGCGTTCCGTGCCAGGTCACCGTAGGTCCAGTCGACCGCCCCCTCCGGTGTCCCGTCCGCGAGGAACCGGAACGCGAGCCGGTCACCCTGTTCTCGTGCTCGTCGATGCAGTATTTCGGGCAATGGAATCGTGAAATGCTCCATTTACCGTCCCTGTCGAGAGATGGACGACAACGAGCAGGAGATTTCCACGGCGCCGAGCCGGAGGTCAATGTCGGGGAAGCGGCGGCGAGCAGATCTGTGTGCGGCGACCAAGCGGACCGGGGGAAAGTGTCGCGGCTGCACAACCCCGGCCCGCGGCCGTCCCGGCCGTCAGGACGTGCGCAGCAGCCGCAACTGGTGCGCCGAGCCCAGATGGGCGCCCTGCGGGTCCCAGGCGTCGATGGTCTCGTCGTTCCATCCGCTCACCCCGGCGCTCCGCGTGCGCGCGCGCAGCAGCACCCAGGGCGACGACGCGGACGCCAGGCCGTCGCCCGTCCGGACCGACATCTCCATCGTCGGGACCAGCCGCAGGTCCCCCAGGACGGCCGCGTAGGCGGGGGCGAGCGCGTCCATGAGCAGCATGAGGCGGTGGACGTCGGGGGCCTCGTCGTCCTCCAGCAGCCGGACCCACGCCGTCAGCTCCGGCTCCGCGCATCCCGCGTACGGGCGGTTGGCGCCGACCGGGCGGATCTCCCAGAACTCCGAGATCGGCACGAACTCCGGCGGGATGCGGAAGATCTCGCAGTCCCCCGGCGGCGGCGCGGCGGGCGCGGGCGGCGCCAGCACCGGGCCGCCGGCCGCGTACGGCCCGGCGAAGATCGCCGACGCGTCGACGTGCACGCCCTCGGCCGAAGCCGCCTCGGCCGCGACGGTCGTGACGCCGCCGGGCCGCAGCACCCGCGTCGTGACGGTGAACTCCCCGGCGAGCGCCCGGTGCAGCCGCGCGGACGCCCCGCGCAGCACCGCGTCCGGCGCGGCCCGGCGCTGCATCGCCGCGGTCAGCAGCGCCAGCGCCAGGCCGCCGTGCAGGCCGCCGAAGCCGAACAGCCGTCCGTCCGGGACCAGCGGCCCCTCGACCGGGGAACGCAGCAGCGCGCCGGGCGCGACGATCGCAGGAACCGTCATCGGCCCACCTCCAAAGTGAGTTGGATCAGCAAACTCACTCTACGGGGGGCGGGCCTCCCGCCACCAGATCCCGCCGCGGCGCCGCCCGCTACCCGGCGCGGCCCGGCGGCTCGTCCCCGAACTGCCGGAACGCCTGGACCGCCAGCCCGAGATCGATCACGTCCGTGGGTGCCGACAGCGACCGCCCCGTCAGCTCCTCCAGCCGCCGCAGGCGGTTCTGCACCGTGTTCCGGTGGCAGAACAGGTCGTCGGCCACCCGGCCCGCCGACCCGCCCGCGCGCAGCCACGCCTCCAGCGTCTCCAGCAGCGCGTCCCGCCGGCCCGCGTCCAGCGCCAGCACCGGCGCCAGGACCTGCGCCTGGAACTGCCGCGCCAGCCCGGGGTCGGCGTGCAGCATCGCCGCCGGGAACCGCTCCTCCAGGAACGCCAGCCCCGGCCCGCGCAGCGTCCGCGCCGCGGCCTCCGCGCCCTGCCGTGCGCGGCCCAGCGACGCCAGCCCCTCCATCGCGCCGCTGACCCCCGTCCGGTACCCGCCGGCGGCGGGCAGCGCGCCCGCCAGGCTCGTCGCCGCCGCCGTGCCGAGCACCGCGACGCCGACCGCCGTCACGCCGTGCCGCCGCCACACCAGCCGCGTGCCGCGGGCGAACGGCACGAGGTCCTCCTCCCGGACGCCCCCGTGCGCCGGATGCCGCACCACCACCGCGTACCGTCCGGTCTCCGGGACGGCGAACGACCGGGCGACCGCCGCGACCGTGCGGCTCTCCTCGTCCCCGTTCAGCAGCGCGTCCAGCAGGTGCCCGGCGCGGCTCGGCTCCACGATCTCCTCGCGCGCGCCGCGCAGGGCCGCGACCGCGGCCGACGAGTGCTCCTCGGTGACCCGCCAGATCGCGTCGATCAGCGGGGCGACGTCCCGGTGGTCGACACCCTCCTCCATCGCCCACTGCGCCGACGCCACCGACAGCTCCCGGCCGCCGAGGTGGTAGGCCCGCAGCAGCGCGCGTTCCGGGACGCCCTGCCGGCCCCGCCGCGTGCCCGTCCGGTCGGGCATGTCAAGGGTCGCGGCCATCTCCGCGGGCGGCAGCGTCACCGCGTCCAGGGCCCGGTCGATGGACCGCGCGATCCACTGCGGCGGCTCCTGCTGCGGGATCGTTCCGCTGCTGCGGTAGGCGTGCTCGGCCTGCTTGAGCATGTCCAGGACGCGCCCCGTCAGGTGGTGCACGCGCAGGCGCATCGCCTTCTGGTAGCGCTCCCGGACGTCCAGGCCGTTCTCGGGGTATTCATCGATCACGCGTGTGCGAACAAGCTGGCCGTCGGGCACGGCGTTCCTCCCGAAGATCGACGGAATGCCGCCGCGTACCGGGACTGCGGGTCCCGGGGGGCGGGGGGCGACCCCGCCAGTCTCGGTCACAAAATCCGCGCCCTCTAGACATTATCCGCTTAATCACCGACAGTGACGACGCGCGGGCCCGGTTATTGTTATGGTCGGAAACTTTGCGCGCCCTGACGCCCCCGGGCCACCCGCCGACCACATAACCCCACGTCAACCGGTACGTGCCTCGCACCGGCGACCACGCCGTGAGCACGGGCGGCGTCCGTCCTCACCGTCCTGGATCGGTCAAAACAGCACCCGATCCACTCCGGCGAGCCAATATTTCAAACAAATGTCCACTCACCCGCTGTGTGCGCGCAATGATCAATCACATACCGTCATCAGTGCGCGAGACCGGCGATTTCACCGATGCGGAACCGGCCCCGCATCCGCTTCCGCACCAGTGCCGACACCCGAAAAGGATCTTCGACTTCACGAACGGATAACGCCCCCGGCACGTCCCGACCGCGGCGGCATGTCACACTCGTGGCACCGAGACCCCTCTCATGGACATGGACGCACCCGACACCACCGGCCGGGACGCCGGCGGCCACGGCGCCGCCGCGGACACCGCCACGCGCACCTTCACCGACCACCGCGAGCTGCTGTTCTCGGTCGTCTACAACCTGCTCGGCAGCGTCGCCGACACCGAGGACGTCCTGCAGGACGCGTGGCTCGCGTGGTCGTCCCGCGACCGTCCCGAGGTGACGAACCCCCGCGCCTACCTCGTCCGCGTCGCCGTCAACGCCGCACTCGCCCGGCAGGCCGCGATCAGCCGCCGCCGCGAGACCTACCTCGGCCCCTGGCTGCCCGACCCCCTCGTCGCCGGCGCCGACGAGTCCGCCGAACGCACCGAGGCCGTCTCGATGGCCCTCCTCGTCGTCCTGGAGACCCTCACGCCGCTCGAACGGGCCGTGTTCGTCCTGTACGAGGTGTTCGGCTACCCGCACACCGAGATCGCCGCGATCCTGGACCGCAGCCCGGCCGCCGTCCGGCAGCTCGCCCGGCGCGCCCGCGCGCACGTCCACGCCCGCCGCCCCCGGTTCCCCGCGGACCCGCGCGTCCAGCGGCAGGCCACCGAGCGCTTCCTGCGCGCCGCGCTCGGCGGCGACATCGGCACGCTCCTGGAGATCCTCGCCCCGGACGTCACCCTCTGGATGGACGGCGGCGGCGCCCCCGGCAGCCCGCTCCGCCCGATCCACGGCCGCGACCGCGTCGCCCGCACCCTCGCCGCCACCGCCCCCGCCAGGCCCGGGAGGTCGACCTCGACATCGACTACCGCACCGTCAACGGCGACCCGTCCGCCGTCCTGTTCGCCGGCGACGCCCCGTTCGCCGTCATGGTCCTCGACCTCGACGGCGACCACATCACCGGCATCTACACCGTCACCAACCCGGACAAACTCCCGGACGCCGGGTAGGACGCCTCACCAGGGGACGGTCCCCGCGTCGTCGAAGAAACCGCCGCGCGGACCGTCGTCCGGCAGGGTGGCGAGGCGGATCGCGATCGCGGCGCCCTGCTCGGGCGTCCGCGGCGCGGCGAAGCCGGTGAAGTCGGTCGCCACGTAACCGGGGCAGGCCGCGTTGACGATGACGTTCGTGCCCTCGAAGCCCCGGGCGTACTGCACCGTGATGCTGTTGAGCAGCGACTTCGACGGCGCGTACGCGGCCAGGACCGGGCCCGTCCGGAGCTCCAGCGAACCCATGTTGCTCGACATGTTGACGATGCGCGGGGAGTCCGCGCGGCGGAGCAGCGGCAGCATCGCGTTCGTCACCCGCACGACACCGAACACGTTCGTGTCCAGGACGGTGCGGAGGACATCGAGGTCGAGCGTCGCCGGGTCCTGCGCGCCGCCGTCCGTCCGGCCGGCGATGCCCGCGTTGTTGACGAGCACGTCGAGCCGTCCCGCCGTCCGCTCGATCGCCTCCGCCGCTCCGGCGACGCTCGCGTCGGAGGTGACGTCGAGGGCCACCCCGAACGCGTCGGCGCCCCCGGCGCGCAGCTTCCCGACGGCCTCCTCGCGCCTTCCCTCGTCGCGGGCTCCCACCGCGAGCGTGAAGCCGATCGCCCCGAGCCCCCGGGCGATGGCGAAACCGATCCCCTTGTTCGCGCCGGTCACCAGCGCGGTCTTCGTCTCGTTCACGCGCTCCATGCTCCGCGGGCACCGCGGCCGCCGTCCAACACCGCTCCGGTCGGCTGTGATACCCGCCGGGTATCGGCCGGTAGCCTGCACGCGTGGACGATCTCGAGACCCGCGAGCTCCGCTACTTCGTCGCCGTCGCCGAGGAGCTGCACTTCGGGCGCGCCGCCGTCCGGCTCGGGATCGCGCAGCCGCCGCTCTCCCGCGCGATCGGCCGGCTGGAGCGGCGGCTCGGCGTCCGGCTCCTCGACCGGGACCGCCGCGGGGTGGCGCTCACCGACGCCGGCCGGGTGCTGCTCCGCGAGGCCGGGACGGCCCTCGACGCGGTCGCCGCCGCCGCGCGGCGGACGCGGCGCGCCGGGGATCCGGAGCGGCCGCTGGTGCTCGCGACGAAGGCCGGGGCGTCCCACGAGCTGCTCCAGCGGCTCCTCGGCGCCCTCGCGAGCGACCCCGGCGCGGCGCCCGTCGAGGTCCTGCTGTGCGAGGTCGGCGAGCAGGCGGGGCTGCTCCGCGACGGGCGGGCCGACGTCGCGCTCATGCACCGCCCCTACGACGACCTCGCCGGGTTCGACACCGAGGACCTCTGCGTCGAGGGCCAGGTCGCGATCCTCCCCGCCGCGCATCCGCTCGCCGCCCGCGACCGGCTCACGCTGGCGGACGTCCAGCACGTCCCGGACCTGCCGATCGCCCGCTGGCCCCGGCTCGACGGCACCTACCCGGACGGGCCCGGACCGGAGGTGCGCACGCAGTCGCAGCTCGCCCAGCTCGTCGCGCTCGGCCGGACGCTGCTCGTCATCCCCGCCTCCAGCCGCGCCTGGCAGTGGCCCGAACACGTCGCGGTGCCCGTCGCCGACGCACCGGAGGTCACCACGGTGATCGCGTGGCCGTCGGCCAGCCGCTCCAGGGAGGTCGCGGCGCTCGTCCGCGCCGCGGCCGCGCTCCACCACCCCGGCGGCGACCAAGGCACCGGCCCGGACGGCCCCGCGGACGCCGGGGCCGGCCGGAGGCCGCCGCCCGGTTCGTGAGCCAGCGGACGGCCGGGGCGGGTCAGGGCTTGTTGGGGAGCATGCACATGGCGTCGAGGCCCAGGACGTGGTTCAGGCGGCCGAAGGCGAGCCAGGAGCCGAGGCACATGCTCAGCTCCACGATCTCGACCTGGCTGTAGTGCGCGGTCATCCGGTCCCAGAACTCGCCGTCGAGGCCGTGGTGGTCGACGGCGTACCGCTCCGCGTACTCGGCGGCCAGGCGCGTCCGGTCGTCGAACGCGGTGGTGGTGCGCCACTCGGTCACGGCGTCGAGGAAGCCGTCCTCGACCTTCTCGCCGTCCCGTTCGGTGCGCCAGTCGAGGCAGAAGACGCAACCGTTGATCTGCGCGATCCGCAGCCGTGCGGCCTCGAACTCGCGGAGGCCCAGCGTGGTGTGGGCGTACACCGCCATGGAGAAGTTCGCGGCGGCGGGGCCGATGCCCGGCACCATCTCCCCCCACACGTACCCGATCGGGTCCTTGCCGCCGGGGATGTCGATGTTCATCGCGCCGTCCTTCCGAGCTTGCCGGTCGCGGGACGGATGGGGACGTCGAGCGCGTCGTAGAGTCCCGGTTCGGCCTCGACGAGCCAGTCGATCGCACCGACGAGCCGTCCGACCGCGGTGCCGTTGCCGCCCGCGGCCCGGTTCCCGGCGGCGTCGGTGGCCTCGACCGTGACCTCGATGCGCGGATCGCCCTCGATGATCACGCGGTGCGCGCCGTCGCCGTCCGGCGGCACGGGCCAGTCGGGGGCGCAGGACGGGTGGATGCGGGTGACGTGCTCGACCACGATGCGGGGCTCGCCCCCCACGATTCCCTGCACCTCGAACCGCACCGCGCCCTGCGTGCCCTTCTCGAAGTCGCCCATCGACGCCGTCGTCACGGTCGCGTCCAGCGGGCGCCGGTCCAGCGTCTCGCGGACCTCGTCCAGCTCGACGCCGAGCCCCCGCGCGATCAGCCGCACCTGCCCGCCCCACACCATGGTCGGGACGGACGGCGCGAGCATCGGCGGCTCGTAGTCCATCGGCTGCCCCATCCCGACGAGGTACCGCACCGAGTCGGGCTGGTCGTAGGTGGAGTAGTCGAAGATCTCCTGGCAGCGGACGACGTCCACGGTGTGCCCCAGCCCGCTGACCAGCAGCGGCAGTACGTCGTTGCCCCAGCCCGGGTCGACGCCGGACACGAAGAGGGACCCGCCGCCCTCCTCGATCGCGGCCAGCACCGCCTCCCGCATCTCCGCCGGGGCGTTGCGCTGGTCGTAGAGCGCGTACAGTGCCGGGCTGACGACGACCGCCCCGGCCCGGATCGCCCGCAGGATGTCGGCGAGCGCCTCGTCCGGCCGGATGTCGCCGGACGCCGCGTAGACGACGGCCCCCGGCCCGGCGGCCAGCACCGCGCCGGCGTCGTCGGTCGCCGCGACGCCGAGCGTCCGATCGAGCCCGCCCAGCTCGCCGGCGTCCCGTCCGACCTTGCCGGGGTCGTGGACGATCACGCCCGAGAGTTCCAGCGCGGGATGGGCCTCGACGGCCCGGAGGGCCAGCCGACCAACGTTACCGGTGCCCCAGACGACCGTGGAGATCATACGCCGGAGGCTAACAGGGCCGGACCCCCTTGCCAAGCAAGCATTTGGTTCACTGACCGTAACCGGTTACTACAGGTCAGTATTCGAATGCAAGTTACTCTCGCGTATGCCATGGCCTTTCCCGGGCCCTCGGGGTAGAACCTGTTTCAACCCACCCCGGTTGTGAGGGAGCTCACATGCGCAGTACACCCCTGCCCGAACGCGGTTCTACCGGTGTCTCGCGGCGCGGATTCCTAGCTGGAACCGGTTCCATCATCGGCCTCGGCCTGCTGTCCCGGACGGGAAGCGCCGCCGCCGCGACCACCTCGATCGGTAACGGCGCCCGCGTTCCGGTCCTCGTCATCGGGTCCGGTTACGGCGGCTCCGTCGCCGCGCTGCGCCTCGCCCAGGCCGGCGTCGACGTCCACATGGTCGAGATGGGCATGTCGTGGAACACCCCCGGCGACGACGGCAAGATCTTCGCCAACACCCGGTCCCCCGACTACCGCTCCTACTGGCTCCGCACCCGCACCAAGCAGCCCCTCAGCAACTTCCTCGGTTTCCCGCTCGACAAGAACGTCCCCCGCTACACCGGGATCCTGGACGCCGAGGAGTTCGGCGGCATCACCGTCTACCAGGGACGCGGCGTCGGCGGCGGCTCGCTCGTCAACGGCGGCATGGCCGTCACCCCCCAGCGCGAGCGCTTCGGCGCCATCCTCCCGTCCGTGGACGCCGACGAGATGTACGACGTCTACTACCCCCGCGCGAATGCCGGGCTCGGGGTCAACCAGATCGACCGGGCCTGGTTCGACACCACCGACTGCTACAAGTACGCGCGCGTCGGCCGCAAGCACGCCGAACGCTCGGACTTCGACTTCGTCTACGTCCCCAACGTCTACGACTTCAACTACATGAAGCAGGAAGCCGCGGGCAACGTCCCCCGGTCGGCCCTCGACGCGGAGATCCTCTACGGCAACAACGCCGGTAAGAAGTCGCTCCAGCAGACCTACCTCGCCCAGGCCGCCGCCACCGGCCGGGTGTCGGTCTCCCCGCTGCACCGCGTCACCTCGGTGACCCCGGCGTCCGGCGGCTACACGGTCACCATCGAGCAGCTCGACACCGGCGGCAACGTGACGGCCACCAAGACCGTGACCGCCGGAAAGGTCTTCTTCGCCGCCGGAAGCGTCGGCACCAGCAAGCTCCTCGTGAAACTCAAGGCGACCGGCGCGCTGCCCAACCTCAACGGCGAGATCGGCAAGGGCTGGGGCGACAACGGCAACATCATGTGCGGCCGCGCCAACCACATGTGGGACGCGACCGGCTCGCTCCAGTCGTCCATCCCCACGGTCGGCATCGACAACTGGGACGCGGGCGGAGCGTTCGCCGAGGTCGCGCCCCTGCCCACCGGGATCGAGACCTTCGCCTCGTTCTACCTCTCGATCACCAACACCCCGCACCGCGCCCAGTTCTCCTGGAACGCCTCGGCGTCCAGGGTCGACCTGAACTGGCAGACGGCCTGGAAACAGGCGAGTATCGACCGCGCGAAGACGATCTTCGACAAGATCAACCGCAAGGAGGGGACGATCTACCGGACCGACCTCTTCGGCGTCTACAAGATCTGGGGCGACCACCTCACCTACCACCCCCTCGGCGGCGCCGTCCTCAACAAGGCCACCGACAACCACGGCCGCCTCCACGGCCACCCCGGCCTCTACGTCATCGACGGCGCGCTCATCCCCGGCAACACCAGCGTCAACCCGTTCGTCACCATCACCGCCCTCGCCGAACGCAACATCGACAGCATCATCGGCGCGGACTTCTGACGACGCCCGGGACCCGGCCACGGGCGCGCGTGGCCGGCCCGCCCACCCGTCCGCGCGTACGGCGGCGCCACGAGCGAACGCGCGAGCATCTGCGCCCCGCCGAAACCGTTCCTCCGCAGGGCGAACACGAAACACCGAAACATGCAACAGGCGAACGCTCTGTTCTATGACGAAACAATGACGCAAAATGCTCCCGGAGTGGGTGATCGATCCCGAGGAATATCAGGAGGCGCCCCGATGAAGTCGGCCCGAAACAGCGCGAGAATCGTGGTCGGAATGCTGGCCGTGCTGGCGATGTCCCTGATCGGCGCCGCCCCGGCAAGCGCGGAGAGCCCGACCTGGACCCTGCAGGACATCGGGCAGAAGGTCTGCGTCAGCACCGGCGGCTGGGACGGCACCTACGTGTTCGCGCCCGTGAGCGGGACCTGGACGACCCCGATCACGACCGGGATCCGGAACCTGCCGCCCGGTTCGTCCGACCTCGGCGGGTCCGTGCTCCCGCCGGGAAGCAACGACGAGAACACCATCAACGGCTTCGTAGGGGTCTCGTTCGCCCCCGCCCCGGCGGGCGACTACGTGGCCGAAGTTTGGGCGAGTGACGGTACGGTCACCCAGACGGCTCCGGTCCTGCTCCGCTACGGAGCGCCGTACGCCTGCTGGTGATCGGCCGCCCCCGAGGTCGTACCGGCCCCGTGGTTCGGAACCGCACCTCCCGGACGCACCCGAGGCGCCCCCTGCGCACCGTCCGAGGTGCGCCGGGGGGATCCTCGTCGGAACTCCCCCGGCTCGCCGCCGAGGTCTCGCGCGCCGGGGCGCCGCGAGACGCCGCGCGCGCTTTCCCCCATCCTCGGCGGTTTCTCGGAGAGACATAGTTTGAGCGCCCTCGATTTCGAGATATACCTCCTGCGAACGATGGCCTGTGACGACCGGTTGCGCGACCGGGAAGTACGGCGGCTCAACGTATCCTCCCAGCAGGCGGAACGAACGAAGGCCGAGGTCGGCGAGGCAGACCGGCACCCGGACAACTGGACCATCTCCTGGAAATTCTGGGAGAGGGGGTGGCACCGGAGACGATCGAGGGTGGTGGACGCGTCGTCAGCGTCGTCCGACATGTCTTCGACAGTTGGCCGGAATTCACGTTCATGGTGACAGCCGACGAATTCGGGATATGGACCGATGCAAGGTTCGTTCGCACGGCCGACGACCTTCCGGATCTGCCGGCACACCCCGGAGTGCTCGTGCCCTGGCAAGTCACTCTCGACGAGGTTTCAGCGCACTTCGGACCGCTCGTTCCGGGCGACTCGTGGCATCCGTTCCACGAATGCGGCATCCCTGGGCCCGGTGGCCACTACAGCGCGACCTTCTGTTGGGGATTGCTCCAAACGGTGCCGCAGGCAGATGACGCGATCAGCTGAAACCGTTCGCCGCTGCGCGGGCGATGCCTCCCCGCGCCCGGTCAGCGGCGCGGGCGGCGTTCGATGACCTTCGCGTGCCGGAGGGTTCCGGTGAGTTCGATGCGCAGGCGGGCGGGGGCGTCGGGGGCCGTGGAGCGGACCTTGAGCTTGGAGTAGGTGAGTTCGAGGCCGTCGGTGTCGATCACGGTGCCCGGCGCGCCGACGATGACCAGCCTGCCGTGCTCCATCTCCGCGTCGATGCGCAGGACGTTCGAGGTGATCAGCGCGTCGGTGAGGTCGAGGGTGACCCGGCACAGTTTCGTGCGGAGGTCGATGCGCGCGGGCACCGGCCAGCGCCCGTCCTTGACGTAGCTGCCGCCGTCCTGGCTGATCACGAGGACGTCTCCGGCGCCGGGCAGATCCGGCAGGTCGGCGGTGAGCCGGGCCAACTCGCCGAGCGTCCGGGCCTTCAGCGCGCTCTCCACCCGGGTGTCGAGCTCCTCGGCGCTGAGCCGACCGTCGCCCCCGGCGACCCGCAGGACGTCCAGGGCACGGTCGCGGTCCTCGTGCGAGGCCCGCATCTCGGGCAGGTCGTTCGGCATGCCGCCCACGCTACAAGGCCCGGCCCGCGCTCAGTCTCCCGAATCGTCCTCGAGCAGCCGCCGGAGGAACGGCCGGCGTTCACCGACCCGTGCGGATCGGCGAACGCCGGGCGTCGCAGGGACTACTGGCTTCGCCAGGCGTCGAGTTCCGCGTTGAACTCGTCCCTGGTGACGATGTTGACCCTCTGGAAAGCGACCTTCGCCGTGCCGTCCGTCAGGTCCGTGATGTGCCCGTTGCCGACCTTCCAGACCCCGATCAGACCCGACTTCTCGGCGCCCACGCCCATGAAGGTGGAGCGCCGCTTGCGCATGCACTTCGCCAGCTCGGCGGCATCGCGACCGTCCGTCAGGTTCGCGCCGACCGCTCCGGACACGGCCGCCACCCGGTCGCGGACGGCGATGCGGCTGTTGGCGAGGGTCCGTACAGCCACGAGTTGCCCGTCCAACGACGCGTCACGTATCGCGTCGGTGTACGCCCGGCACGCGTTCGCGACTTCGGTGTACACCGCCTGCACGGCCGCGTTCACTTCGCTGGTCATGGAGAGCCGCGACCGCTTTTTGACGTTGGCCGCGAACGTCACGACCTCTTTGACCTGGCCGGTGAACGCGCTGACGGCCCCGGCGGCCGAACTGATCGGAGTAGCCGACACATTGACCGCGTCGTTGCCCAGCTTCTCGAACTTCTCGATCGCCATGGCCACACCGTGCGCGCCACGGTACTCCATCAGGTCGGCCTCTCCCGCGCCCGGAAGGTTCGCCAGTTGCCCTCCCTCGTACACATCGGGGAACTGGTGCTCGACCCAGTAGTCGGGGCGATGGACCTTCGCGAGGCAGAACCTCTTCTCCTCGTCTCTGCGCGCGTCGCTTTCGCTGTGGAATTCACCCACGAGGTTGAGTTTGCCGGCCACCAACATCTCGTACCCCCATTCGCCGTGGCTTCATAGTCCCCGCATCGGACACCGGACACCACGCTTCGTCCATGACCGGTTGCGGCCAGTGATCATGGGGGGTCGGGCCGGTTCGCCGGGCCGGTCGGCCGGGGCGTCTTGGCGGTGCCGCCCGCCCAGCCGAGTTTTCGGGCGTCGAGCAGGCTGCGTTCCGCGCGTTGCACTTGCCTGACGTGCTCGCGCATCAGTCGGCGCTGTCTCCACCTTTCGAGGACGCCGGCAGGTTCGGCGGACGCGTGCAGTTTGACGCTCGTGAGGCCGTGCAGGGCCATCGCCACCAGGTGTCCCGTGGTTTCGCCGCGAGCCGACATTTCTTCGGCGAGTTTCTGGATGGCCGCATCGGATTTGTGCCGTATTTCCGTCTCCCGTAGCGACGGTATGGAGTCGGCTGCGGCTTCCAGCACCCGGTCTGCGGCGGAGTACGCGTCCTCCGTGATCGCGTCGATCTCCCTGCGGTGACCGCTTGGTGTCATGTCCCGCATTATCCACCGAGGCGATGGTCAGCCTTCCGGGTAGAAGAGGAGCAGTGTGCAGCCTTCGGTCGTCTGCGGGACGTGCGAGGAGCCGGCGGGTGCGTGGATGAAGGAGCCGGACGGGTAGTCGCGGTCGCCGTCGTTGAAGGTGCCGGAGACGACGAAGGCCTCTTCACCGCCGAGGGCATGGCGGCACAGGCGGGCGTTTCGCCGCGTGCTCTCGCACGGCGGTTCGCCGAGCAGCTCGGCACCGGCCCCGGGCAGTGGCTGCTCGCGCGGCGGATCGCCACGGCCCGGGGGGCTGCTGGAGTCCTCGGATCTGCCGCTGGACGCGGGTCGCCCGGCGGGTCGGGCTCTCCTCGGTCACGAATCTGCGCAGGCATTTCCCCGGCGCGCTGGGCACGACGCCGGACGCCTACCGTCGCCCGTTCCGGGCGGAGGCCGAGTCAGGGCTTCTTGCGGGTGGCCAGGGCCCGGTCAGGCTCCCAGTGGGCTCGCATGGACGTGACGAGGCCCGCGTCGTCGACGCGGTAGATCAGGACGCAGTCGATCGTCAGCGTGGCGCCGTCGCCCATCGTCGTGGTGATCGTGGTGACGTTGGCGCAGCTGTCGCCGTTGGCGAACGAGTCGCGGATGTGGAAGCGGAACTCGGCGACCGTGGCGACGAAGCCGTCCCAGAACGCACCGATTCCCTCGTGGCCGCGGTGGCCCTCACCGGACGGGTCCATGAAGGACGGGCCGACGGGGTCTTCGAGCAGGACGTCGGGGGCGAACAGCTTCAGCCACGCGTCCTTGTCCCCCGCGAGGACGGCGGCCATGGACGCGCGGGAGGCGCGGCGGGCGGGGTGGTCGGCGTCCGGGGCGTTCCAGGTGACGGCACTCATGGCAGAACTGTAACCTGTTCTCGTTTCGGCGTCGACGGTCAGTTCGCCTTGGCGATGACGGTCTCGGCGAACCGTTCGAGGTGCTCGACCTTCTTCTCGAGGGGTTCGGTGTCGGGGCCCTTCTGGTACGGGTTGCGGAAGCCCACGATCACGTCGGTGACGCCCTTGTCCTCGAGGCGTTTCACGCCGTCGGGCGTGTAGGCGTCCGTCGAGATCACATGGACCTCGAAGGGGCCGCCCGCCTTGCCTTCGGCCCGCCGGATCGCATCGATCCTGGCCAGCAGGGCGTCGAGGTCGTCGCCGCCGCCCGCGTGCATCCAGCCGTCGCCCCGGACGACCGCGCGGCGCAGCGCGGGCTCGCTGTGCCCGCCGACCAGGATCGGGACGGGACGGGCCGGGTTCAGCTTGATCGCGGGGATGTCGAAGAACTCGCCGTGGTACTCGAAGTACTCGCCGGTGCCGAGCCCCCGGAGGACGTCGATGGCCTCGTCCATGCGGCGGCCCCGGCGCTCCCACGGGACGCCCATGACCGCGAAGTCCTCGGGCCACGGGCTCAGGCCGACGCCGAGGCCGAGGCGGTCGCCGGTCAGGGCGGCGATCGACATGGCCTGCTTCGCCACCAGGACGGGCGGGCGCACCGGGAGCTTGAGGACGAACGGGGTGAAGCGGATCCGCTCGGTCACCGCGCCCATCGCCGCGATCAGGGTGAACGTCTCGATGAACGCCTTGTCCTCCAGGAATCCACGGTCGCCCGTCTCGGTGTACGGGTAGGAGGTGTCGGACTCCTTCGGGTAGATCAGCGAGTCGGCGACGGAGAAGCTCGCGTACCCCGCGTCCTCGGCCGCGCGGGCGAGCGGGAGGTAGTAGGACGGGTCGGTCATGGCCTCGGCGTAGGTGAACCTCATGCGTTCCGTCCCCGGGTCGACGACAGCTGGTCGGGAAATACTAGAACGTGTTGCAGTCCGTGGCCAGTCACCACGGGCGGCGGGTGACGAGCAGCGCGAGCCACGCCGAGCCGAGCGCGGCGCAGAGGACCGCGACGGGCATCCAGGGCGCGACGGGCGTCAGGATCGCGAGGGCGGCGGCCAGCACGATCGTCAGGACGGCGAACGCGGTGCGGCGGCGCCCGTCCAGGCGGGCGGTCTCCTGGACGGGCGTGACGAGCGCGAGGACGGCGGCGCCGGGCAGCGCGACGGACGGTGCGTGCAGGCCGCCCGCGAGGAGCGCCGCCCCGAGGAACAGCAGGCCCGCGGAGATCGCGGCGGCGCGCCGTTCGGCGGCCCCCATGAGCGGGCGGACGCGGGGATCGCGGCCGAGCCACAGCGACGTCCCGGCCCGGATCGACAGGTTCAGCCACGTCAGGAGGGTGATCACGATGTTGACGAGCAGGCACGGCGCGACGGCCGAGCCCGCGAGGCACAGCAGGACATGGCGGCGGGGGCCCTCGCGGAGGGGCTCCAGGAGGCGGTCCAGGACGGAGCCGGGGACCCGGCGGCGCTCGGCCAGCAGGACCACGGCCGGCCCCCCGGACCAGCCGGGGTCGGCGCGCAGCGACTCGCGGAACGCGTCGGCCGCCGCGCGGGGACGTCCGGTGGCGAGCGCGACCGTCCCGTACCAGCGGTGGACGGACGGGTCCTCGGGCGCGAGGCTCAGCGCGCGTTCGGCGTGCGCGCGGGCGCCGGGCTCGTCGCGGAGCCGGAGCAGGACGAGCGCGAGGACGGCGGCGATCCCGGCGTCGCCCGGCGCGAGGCGCAGCCCGTGCTCGGCGGCGGCGCGGGCGGGTTCGGCCTCGCCCAGGGCGTAGTGCGTCCACGCGAGCATGCGGTACACGTCCGGCTCGTCGGGGCCGTGCTCGCGGGCGTGCAGGAACGCGGTGAGCGCCTCGCGGTCGCGGTCGGCGCGGTAGAGGATCACGCCGGCCGTCCAGTGGCCGATCCACCGCTCGGGACGCATCGCCACGTACCGGTCGACGGCGTCGAGGGCGCCCTGGACGTCCCCCTGGCGGGACAGCGCGCGGGACAGTTGCAGGTGGGCGCGCGCGTCCTCGGGGTCCTCGGACAGGGCGGCGCGGGCCTCGCGCTCGGCGTCGGCGGGACGCCGCAGGTCGAGCAGCATCTCGGCCCGGTCGGTGTGCGCACGGGCGCGGTTCACGTTCGCTTCTGCAGCAGGATCGAGAGCCAGGCGGAGGCGAGGGCGGCGCAGCAGGTGACGAGCGCGGCGGAGGTGGTCCAGCCGGCGGGTGCCGCGTACGCGAGCGCGGTCAGGAGCGCGACCCAGCCGGTGAGCGCCATCGGGACGAGCAGGAAGAGCGCGCCCCGCGCGGTGTCGAGGGCCGTCGGCTCCATCAGCGGCGTGACGAGCGCGAGCACGGCGAGGCCGAGGACGATCGTGCGCCCGTCCCGCAGGAGCGCGCCGGCGGCCAGCATCGCGGCTCCGGCGGCCAGGGCCGCCCCGGCGACCTTGAAGAGGGTGGCCGGTTCCATCAGGTCGCGGCGGCGGGGGTCCCGGTGGATCCACAGGCCGGTGAGGGTGAAGTTCACCCAGTTCGCCCACATCAGGACGGTGGCCAGCGCCATGACGGCCAGCCAGGGCGGGAAGACGCACGTGGCGAGGCACCAGCCGATCCGCGAGCGCGGCCACTCGCGCGGCTTCCACAGGAACCGGTGCAGGCGGTGCAGGGGGTTGCGGGCCAGCTCCGCGCGCATGACCGCCCCGCGGCCGTCCGTCCAGCCGGGATCGAGCCGCAGCGCCTCGCGGAACGCGTCGGCCGCCGCGCGGTGCCGTCCGGTATCCAGCAGCACCTTGCCGTGCGCGCGGTGGACGGCCGACCGCTCCGGGGCCAGCGCGAGCGCGCGCTCCGCGTGCTCGCGGGCCCGGTCGTGCTCCCCGTCCCCGGCGAGGACCAGGCCCAGGACGGCGTGCAGTTCGGCGTCGTCCGGTGCCAGCGCCAGCCCGTACTCGGCGTGCGAACGCGCCGACCCCGGCTCGCCGAGGTCGTAGTGCGTCCACGCCAGCCGGTTGTGGACGAACGGTGCGTCCGGCCTGCGCTCCAGCGCGCGCCGGTACGCGCCGATCGCGTCGCGCGGGCGTCCCGCCCCGGCGAGGATCGAGCCCGCCTCCGCGTGCCCGACCCAGTCGTCCGGACGGGCCGCGAGGTAGTCGTTCACCGCGTCCAAGGCGCCGTCCGCGTCGCCCTGGTGCGACAGGGCGCGGGCCAGGTACAGGCGGGCCCGCGCATGGCCGGGGTCCTCGGTGAGGACGGCGCGGACCTCCCGTTCGGCGTCGGCGGGACGGCGCAGGTCCAGTAGCACCCGTGCCCGGTCGAGCGCGGACGTCACCGCTTCTTCCCGCCGACCCACGGCAGCAGGTCGTCCCAGGTGCCGCTCTCGTTGGCGTGCATGACGTAGTTGCGGGCGGTGGCCCGCCACTCGGCGACGGCCGTCGGGCGGGCGGCGCGGGCCGCGTCCAGCAGGTCGCCGGTCGACAGCGGCAGCGGGCGCCCGGCACGCACCGCCTCCTGCAGCTTCGCCTCGACCGCGACGTCGACGACGCCCTTGAGGTCGGCGCCCGCGAACCCGTCGGTGGCCTCGGCGACCCTCCGGAAGTCCATCTCGGCGAGCGGCACCTTCCGGCACAGCAGAGACAGGACGGCCGCGCGCGCCGCGGCGTCCGGGGGCGGCACGAACACGAGCCGGTCGAACCGTCCGGGACGGCGGAACGCGGCGTCCAGGTACCAGGGCGCGTTCGTGGCGGCGAGCACCAGCACGCCCTCGTTGGCCCCGGCGTCCACGCCGTCCAGTTCGGCGAGGAACTGGTTGATGACCTGCCGGTTGGTGGCGTGCCGCATGTCCGAGCGCCGCGCCGCGAGGGCGTCCACCTCGTCGAAGAACAGGACGCACGGGGCGTTCCGGCGGGCCGCCTCGAACGTCGAGTGCAGGTTCCGCTCGCTCGACCCGATGTACATGTCGAGGATGTCGGACAGTCCGACGGTGATGAACCCGGCGCCGAGCTCCCCGGCCGCGGCCCGCGCGAGGTGCGTCTTCCCGCAGCCGGGCGGGCCGTACAGCAGGACGCCGCCGCCCGCGCTCTTGCCGTAGGCGGCGAAGAGGTCCGGCTGCTGCACGGGGAGGAGCAGCTTCATCCGGAGCGTCTGCTTGACCTCCTCCATCCCGGCCACGTCGTCGAACGTGACCTCGGACCCGTCGCCGGACGGCACGCGTCCGTCCGGCGGCTCGTCCGCCGCCTCCTCGGCCAGGACGGGCGGGGCCGGCGTGTGGCCGAGCGCCGCCTCGAACCCGGGGTCGGCGAGGCCGGCGTCCCGCGCGACCGCCTCCCAGTAGCGCGGCCGGGCGGCCGGGACGTCCCCCTCCGCGACCAGCGCCTTCGCGAGGATGATCCCCGCCCTCGGCGGCCCGTTCTCGACCCGGTCGAGGGCGGCGATCGCCGCGCCGCTCTTGCCCTGCCGCAGGAACGCCTCGGCGAGCCCCGTCGCGAGGCCGGCGTCGCCGGGCGCGAGCGCGAGCGCCTCCCGGTACTGGCCCTCGGCGTCCATGAGCAGGCCCGCGGCCAGCAGCTGCTCCGCCAGGTGGCGGCGCAGCGGCAGGTTGTCCGGCGACACCTCGACCGCCTGGCGCAGGGCGTCCAGTGCTCCCCGATCAGTCACGAACCCGCCCTTTCCGGAGGAAACATCCTCGCGCGATGATGCCATGCGCGAGCGACGCCGCCGCGTTCGTCCTGTGCGGACGCGAGAGGCCCCCGGAGCCGCGGTGAGCGGTTCCAGGGGCCTCCGGGGCCGGATCCGGCCGGGGTCAGACGCCGAGGGAGCGGCCGATGATCTCCTTCATGATCTCCGTCGTGCCGCCGAAGATGGTCTGGATGCGGACGTCCTGGTACGCCTTGGCGATCGGGTACTCGGTCATGTAGCCGTAGCCGCCGTGGAGCTGGACGCAGCGGTCGACGACGCGCTTGAGCAGTTCGGTGTTCCAGTACTTGAGCATCGCCGCCTCTTCGGCGGAGAGCTCGCCCTTGCTCTCCTTGACGATGCATTCGTCGGTGAAGGAGCGGGTGACGGTCAGTTCCGTCTTCATCTCGGCGAGGGTGAAGCGGTTGTGCTGGAACTTGCCGATGGGGCGGCCGAACGCCTCGCGGGTCTTGCAGTATTCGAGGGTCTGCTCGAACGCGGACTCTGCGGCGGCCTGGGCGGTGGAGCCGATCGACAGGCGCTCGCGGGCGAGGTTCTGCATGAGGTAGATGAAGCCCATGCCCTCCTCGCCGAGGAGGTTCTTCGCGGGGACGCGGACGTTGTCGAAGAACAGTTCGGCGGTGTCCTGGGCGTGCATGCCGACCTTGTCGAGGTTGCGGCCGCGCTCGAAGCCCGCCATGCCGCGCTCGACGGCGAGCAGGCTGACGCCCTTGGCCCCGGCGGACGGGTCGGTCTTGGCGACGACGATCACCAGGTCGGCGAGGATGCCGTTGGAGATGAACGTCTTCGAGCCGTTCAGGACGTACTCGTCGCCGTCCTTGATCGCGGTGGCCTTGATGCCCTGCAGGTCGGAGCCGGCGGCGGGCTCGGTCATCGCGATGCCGGTGATCAGCTCGCCGGAGCAGTACCCCGGGAACCAGCGGGCCTTCTGCTCGTCGTTGCACAGCTGGCGCAGGTAGCCGCCGTTGATGTCGTTGTGCACCGAGAAGCCCGGACCGTGCACGCCCGCCTTGGCGAACTCCTCGTTCATGATCACGTAGTAGCGGTAGTCGGGGTTCCCGCCGCCGCCGTGCTCCTCGGGCATGTCGATGCCGAGCAGGCCCTGGCGGCCGGCGGCGAGCCAGACGTCGCGGGAGACGACGCCGTCCTTCTCCCACTGCTCGTGGTGGGGCGCGATCTCCTTCTCGATGAAGGAGCGGACCATGTCGCGGAACGCCTCGTGCTCCTCGGTGAAGATCTCGCGTGCCATGCGGCGGTCTCCCTCGATAAGTGCTTGCTGATACAGAGTTAATGTAACACTGGTGGTGTCACATGGAGGGGGCCGGGATGGAACTGACCGTCGACCAGCTGGCCGCGCGGGCCGGGGTCAGCGTGCGGACGGTCCGGTTCTACGCCGGGCGCGGGCTCCTGCCGCCGCCGCGGCTGCGCGGACGGACGGGCCTGTACGGGGACGAGCACCTGGCGCGGCTCGAGCTCGTCCGGGAGCTGCAGAGCCTCGGGCTGACGCTGGCGGCGATCGAGAGGCACCTGGAGAAGATCCCGGACGACGCGCCCGTCGAGGACCTGGCTCTGCAGCGGGCGCTGCTGTCGCCGTGGGCGCCCGAGGACGGCGAGGTGCTCGACCGGCACGAGCTGGACCGGCGGGTCGGGCGGCACCTGGACGACGACGACCTGAAGCGGCTCGAGGCGCTGGGGGTCCTGGAGCCGGCGGGCGAGCAGGTGCGGGTGGTCAGCCCGGCGCTGCTGGGCGTCGGGGCGGAGCTGGCCGCGCTGTCGCTGCCGCTGGAGACGCTCGTCGCCGCGCACGCGGCGGTGGACCGGCACATGAGCGCGCTGGCGGCCGAGCTGCAGGGCGCGTTCCAGGACAGCGTGGTCCGCCCCTACCGGGAGGGCGGGCGGTCGCCGGAGGACCGCGCGCGGCTGATGGAGATGGCCGGACGGCTCAAGCCGCTGCTGATCCAGTCGCTCGTGACGTCGTTCCAGCGCGCGGTGGACGAGACGATCCGCCGGTCGACCGAGCGCTGATCAGGACAGCTTCCACTCGCCGTCCTCGTACTGGACGAGGCGCGGGTGGACGAGCGTGTTGACCTCGACGTCGCGGGGGCCGCGGTCCTTCGGGAAGACCGTCGCCGCGCGCAGGACCGGCTCGTCGAGGAAGCGCAGGTCCGGGACGTCGGCGGGGAGTTCGACCGGCGGCGGATCGGCGGTGGGCGCGGCCATGACGTAGCCCCAGTCGCCGAAGCTCGGGACGTCCACGTGGTAGGGGGTCGTCGCGAATCCGGCGGCGGCGATCGTCGCGCGGATGCACCAGAACGAGTTCGGGGCGAAGTAGGGCGAGCCCGACTGGACGACCATTCGGCCGCCGGGTGCGAGCGCGCGCTTCACCATGCCGTAGAACTCGACCGAGTACAGCTTGGCCGTCGCGACGTCGTCGGGGTCGGGCATGTCGACGATGATCGAGTCGAACCGGTCGCGGAGCTGCCGGAGCCAGTTGAAGGCGTCGGCGGTGACGGTCCGGACGCGCGGATCCTCGAACGCGCCGCCGTTCAGCTTCTCGATGGGGTCGTAGGTGCGGGCCAGCCGGATCATCGCGGGGTCGAGCTCGACGAGCGTCACCTCGCGGACGTCCCGGTAGCGCAGCACCTCGCGGAGCGCGAGGCCGTCGCCGCCGCCGAGGATGAGGACGCGGCCGCGCGACCCGGCGAGCGCCGGATGGACGAGCGACTCGTGGTAGCGGTACTCGTCCACGGAGGAGAACTGGAGGTCGCCGTTCAGGAACAGCCGCAGGTCGGTGGTGCCCGACACGGCCATGTTCCGGGTGACCACGATCTCCTGGTACTCCGTGCGCTCCGCGACCGCGATCGGGTCGTTGTATAGCGCCTGGCGCGCGGTGATCTCGAAGCGGTCGGCGAGCGCGTACGTCCCGGAGAGGATCACGAGGACGGCCGCCATGCCGGTCCACAGCCCGGCGCGCGTCCAGCGGCGGAGCCGGTCGCGGAACAGCCAGAGGACGACCGCGATCCCGGCGACCGCGTTGACGGCGCCGACCAGCAGCGCGCCCTTGATGTGCCCGAACGTCGGGAGCAGCAGGAACGGGAACGCGAGGCCGCCGAGGAGCGCGCCCACGTAGTCGGCGGCGAACAGGTCGGCGACGGCGCTGCCGGCGTCCTGCCGCCGGATCCGCTGCAGCAGGGTCATCAGCAGCGGGATCTCCGCGCCGATCAGCGTTCCGATGGCGAACGCGACGACCACCAGCACCGGCTCGTACACGTGGACCCACGCGAACGCCGCGTACAGCCCCATGACGGACAGCCCGCCGACGAGCGCGAGGGCGCCCTCGATGGCGGCGAACGCCACGACGGGGTGGCGCTGCAGCGGCTTGGCCAGCAGCGAGCCGATGCCCATCGCGAACACCATCACCGACAGGACGATCGACGCCTGCGTGACCGAGTTGCCGACCAGGTAGCTGCCGAGCGCGACGAGCGCGAGCTCGTAGACCAGGCCGCAGGCGGCGCAGGTGAACACGGCCGCCAGGACGAGCGCGCGCGCGGCCCGCGCGGGCACGCGGGGCCGGCCGCCCCGCTCGTCCGGGGTGGAGGGGTCGGAAACGGGACGGGCCGCCTCGCCCGCGCCGGCGGGGGTCGAGGCGGCCTCGTCCAGATCGCGGGACGTCAGGAGACCGCCCCGCACACGATCGCGGCGACGGCCAGGTCGGCGGCGGCGACGACCCACCCGGCCGGGTGGACGTTGTCGCCGCCGACGAGGATCGCGCCGAGCTTGCCGGGGGTCAGCACGTCGATCGCGTAGAAGGCGATGATCATGATGATGATGCCGAGGACGCCGTAGACGGCGGTGCCGAGCAGCCCGTCGCTCAGGTCGTCCGCGCTGGTGATGATGGCGGTGGTGACGATGGCGCCGACGCCGAGGAGCTTGACCGCGAGCAGCAGCGCCGCGCCCCGGTTGCCCTCCGTCCAGATCTGGTGCCCGAGCCGTCCCGGGGTCGTCACCTCGACGACCAGGTAGCCGAGCACCATCAGGGCCAGGCCGAGCGCTCCGTAGGCGAGGGTGGCGCCGCCGTCGTGCAGGATGTCGTTCATCGGTTGCTCCTCACTTGCCCGACCCGGGCCCGCCGCCGCGGAACGATGCGGATCCTCGGTTGTTCCAGCCGTTGCTGCCCGGCGTGCTCCAGTGCCCGCCGACATGGGAGTGGTAACGGTTGTAACCGCTCCGTGCGGAGTCGACGGTGATGCGGCTGCCGACGCCGTACGGGAGGACGGCCACGACGTGCTTCGGGTAGCGCAGGAAGACGCCGCCCCGGTTGCCGAGCGTCGCCATGTCGTTGACCCGGTCGATCGGCTTGAGCTCCGTGCGGATCTCGCGGGCGACGTCCGACGGCTTCTTGTCCGACCGGTAGGTGTCGCTCGACACCCGCTTGTACTTGTCGGCGATCCACTTCTCGGGGGACTTGTCCCGGCTGAGCACCGCGACGAGCACGATGACCGCGACGATGGAGACCGACACCGCGCCGATCGTCCAGTACTTCCTGTTCATGGTCTCACCAGCCGGCTCCGCGTCATCACGATCTCCCGGGTCTGCGGATAGGCGTGCCACGTCCGCCAGCCCATTGCGTTCTCCTCTGCGCTCTCCTCCAGTGCGAGGGCGGTGACGGCGTGCCGCGCGCCGGGGAAGGCCCCGGCCAGGGCGTCGCCGCGGTCCGCCAGCCGCGCGCACACCGCCTCGACGGCGCGGCCGAACGCGGCGTCGTCGTCGTGGCGGTCGGTCGTCGCGGTGAATTCGTACGCCCATCCGGGCAGGGTGGTGCTCGTGCGTCCGGGCAGCGGCTCTGCCGGACCGTCCAGGCACGCGACGGTCTCGCTGAGCGGCCCGGCGAAGACCTGGTGGGACGCGCCGAGCAGGCGGAGCTCGACGGCCAGGTCCCCGTACTGGACGGGCAGGACGGCGAGGGCGTCGAGCGGGGGCAGGCCGAGCGCGAACGACAGGCCGTCGGCGCTCGCGTCGGCGTAGGGGGTGCGGAGGGTGGTGAACACGATCAGCCGCCGGGGTAGATGGTGAGGGCGCCGGTGGGGACGCGCTCGCCGAGCCCGGCCTCCCACTGGCCGCCGCCGTACTGCTCGAACGACAGGTAGCGGCCCTTGGGGCCGGTGTAGTCGGCGTACTCGACGCGGCCCTTCACGCCGAGGCCGGTGGTGCCCTCGCTGTCGTAGTCGGCGGTTCCGTGCTCCTCGCGGCGGTACTCGACGCCGTCCAGCGTGATCGTCTTCTGGCTGGGCGACATGTCGCCCATCTCGGTCTCGGTCCACCAGACGACCTCAAGGTCGGGGTCCTCCTCGACCGACACCCACACCTTCACGCCCTCGAGCTGGTCGGCGTCCAGCAGGTGCTCGGCCCAGGTGTAGCCGCCCTCGCGCATCCGCAGCGAGCCCCGCACGAAGTAGCGGACGCCGAGGTACTCGATCATGTCCCCGGCCTTGATCGTCCGCGGGTCTCCCCCGGCCTGGTCGCCGGCGGCGAACGGGTCGCGGGGCGCGGCCGGTTGCGGCGGCGCGCCCGTGCCGGCGCCCTTCCCGGCGCCGGACCGGCGGCGCACCAGGACGACGATCAGCACCACCAGCGCGACCAGGATCAGCGCCAGCAAGATCACAATCGCGGTTTCGCCCACGGCTCCTCCGTCCCTCACGACGATCACGGCACATGTACGGGGACCTGCGGGATCCTACCGATTGTGGCGTCACAGGCCCATACCGCAATCAGACGCGACAAAATAACAATCGGTTTCGTCCGTTAACAGATGATGTGTACGGGTGAAGGCGGGGCGACCGGACGACTCAGAGGCGCTCGGCGGCGGCCGCGACCCGTTCGTCCGTCGCGGTGAACGCCACCCGGACGTGCCGGGCGCCGCCCGTACCGTAGAAGTCGCCGGGTCCCACGCTGATCCCGAGGTCCGCCAGGTGCGCGACCGTGTCCCAGCACGGCTCGTCCCGCGTCGCCCACAGGTACAGGGACGCCTCGGAGTGGTCGATCCGGAAGCCGTGGCCCTCGAACGCGGCGCGCAGCACCGCGCGCCGCCGCGCGTACCGGGCGCGCTGCTCCGCCACGTGCTCGTCGTCGCCGAACGCGACCGTCATCGCGGCCTGCACGGGCGCCGGGACGATCATCCCGGCGTGCTTGCGGACCTCCAGCAGCCGCTTCACCAGCGCGAGATCGCCGGTGACGAACCCGGCGCGGTAACCCGCGAGGTTCGAGCGCTTCGACAGCGAGTTGACCGCCAGCAGCCCCTCGTGCGAGCCGTCGCACACGTCCGGGTGCAGGATCGACACCGGCGGGTTGGCGTCGTCCCAGCCGAACTCCAGGTAGCACTCGTCGCTGACGACGATCGCGCCCCGGCCGCGCGCCCACGCGACGACCTTGCGCAGGTGCTCGGCGGGCAGCACCTTCCCGGTCGGGTTCGACGGGGAGTTCACCCAGACGATCTTGGGCGCGAGCGGGCCGAGGGTCAGCAGCCCGTCGGCCGCGACGCGCTCCGCGCCGCACAGCCGGGCGCCCACGTCGTAGGTCGGGTAGGCCAGTTCGGGGAACACGACCGTGTCGCCGGGGCCGGCGCCGAGCAGCGTCGGCAGCCACGCGACCAGTTCCTTGGTCCCGATCACCGGCAGGACGGCGTCCGGGTCCGCGCCCGTCACCCCGGCGCGGCGCCGCAGCCAGCCCGCGACGGACTCGCGCAGCGCGGGCGTCCCGTAGGTCTGCGGGTAGCCCGGCGCGTCGGCGGCGGCGGCGAGCGCCGCCCGGATCGGCTCGGGCGTGGGGTCCACAGGCGTCCCGACCGACAGGTCGACGATGCCGCCGGGATGCGCCGCGGCGCGCTCCTTGTACGGAGCGAGCCGATCCCACGGGAAGTCCGGCAGCGTGAACACCCTGAAACCCCTCTCAAGCGGACGTGCGGCGCCCCGCCCCCGGCCGGTGGCCCGGCGGGGCGGTGCGCCGCACGCGCACGAATCGTCGTCGGTCGGCCGCGCCGACGCCGTCGGTGCGCCGGCCGCGCCGGCACCGTCAGGTCGTCGGCCGTGCCGGCGCCGTCAGTCTTCCTGGCTCTGCGGCGGCAGCGCGGCCACGATCGGGTGATCCTTGTCGATCTTGCCGACCTTGGACGCACCGCCGGGGGAACCGAGGTCGTCGAAGAACTCCACGTTCACCTTGTAGAAGTCCTTCCACTGCTCGGGGACGTCGTCCTCGTAGTAGATGGCCTCCACCGGGCAGACCGGCTCGCAGGCACCGCAGTCGACGCACTCGTCCGGGTGGATGTAGAGCTGGCGCTTCCCCTCGTAGATGCAGTCGACCGGGCACTCCTCGATGCATGCCTTGTCGAGCAGGTCCACGCAGGGCTGCGCGATGACGTAGGTCACGTCAGTGACTCCTCTCGGATTTCCGGCCCCGCCGCACGTGACGGCTCACCGCAAGCTGCCTGTGAATAGTATGGCCACGACCGCGCAGTCGATTCGACACCGGGGGGTCCCTCCATGCCCGGCCGCTTCGTCGCGCGCCTGGTGGTCTCCATCAGCGACGCGGACGTGGGTCAGCGGGTCTCGCTGCGCCGTCGTCTGCCTACGGGAGAGTACAGCGACGTGGTCGGCGTACTCGAATCCTGGTCCGACAGGACGCTCGCGGTGCGCCGCAGGAACGGCGAAGTGGTCGAAGTCCCCGAGGACACGGTGGTCGCGGGCAAGGTCGTCCCGCCGCAGCCGCCGCCGCGCCGCCGTTCCCGCGCCGAGGACTGACCCGGCGCGGCCCTCAGGAGGATCCGGCCTCGCTGTAGGTCTCGCCCGCCTCCAGGCGCTCGTCCTCGAGCAGCTCCGAGACGGTCACGAGCGTGAAGCCGCGCCGCTGCAGACCGTCCACGATCTCCGGCATGGCCTTGACGGTCGATCCGTGGACGTCGTGGTAGAGGAGGATGTCCCCGCGTTCGGCGTCCCGGACGCCCTCCTTCACCTTGCGGGCGACGTCGTCGTGGCTCCAGTCCCGCGAGTCGACGCTCCACAGGACCACCGGCATCCCGACGGCGTCGACCACCGACGCGTCGAGCGCCCGGTACGGGGGCCGCATCATCGTGGGCTCCACGCCCGCCGCGTCCCGCACGGCCCGCTGCGTCCGCCGGATCTGCTTCCGGATCTCGCCGCGCGACAGCGTGGTCAGCTCCGCGTGGTCCCACGTGTGGTTCCCGATCTCGTGCCCCTCCGCCGCCATCCTGCGGGTGACGCCCGGGTGATCGGAAACGTACTCGCCCTGCACGAAGAACGTCGCGCGGGCCTCGGCGCGGTCCAGCGCGTCCAGCAGCCGGGGGGTGTGCGGGCCGGGACCGTCGTCGAACGTCAGCGCGACGCACTTGTCCCGTTCGCAGTCGACGTCGCGGGACGGCGACGGCTCCGGCGACCGCTGGGGCGACGGCTCGGGTGACCGCTCGGGCGCCTGCTCCGGGACCTTGGACACCCGCTCCGTCGCCGCCACGTTGCGTCCCGGCCGCTCGGTCTGCGACCGGTCGATGCCCGACCACCCCGCGAGCAGGAGCATCCCCGCGACCATCGCGGCGAGATTCCGCTTTCGCACCCCAACCCCCCGATTGTGTCACTTTGACCGATTATTGGCCTTCGCGACTGCAACGCACTCCGGGTTCGTGAATAGTCCCGCGTCCCCGGCACCCCGCCCCGCCGGGCCGGAGCAGGGTGCCGAGTCCGGGGCTTCCAGGGGACGGTCAGGTCAGGGGGCCTCGGGGTCGAGATACGTGCGGCATCCGCACGGGTCGCCGCCCCACCGGCGCCGGGTCTCCCAACCGGCGTCGCCCCAGTGGTCGACTTCGTGGCGGCGCTCCCGGTGCCAGCCCGTCGGCGCCTGGCGGCAGCCGAGGTGCGAGTGCTGCTCGAGCAGGTGGCCGCACGCGCGACAGGGACCGGGGTCGTAACCCCCGGGTCGGCTCGCCTTCGCTTCGAGGTAGGCGATGTCCGCGGGAGTGATCTCGGGGCCGGCGGGCGCCCGTGGCGGCGGATCGGGCCGATCCGGCCGATCCGCGGCCCCCGTACCGGCCTCGGGACGGCGCGGGCGGGACGGCGGCGGGCGGTCGCATCCGTCGGCGGGGCAGCCGGACGCGCGATCGTGCTCCGCGTGCCCGCAGGCCGTGCAGTCGTCCCGGACCGTCCGGGGCATCACGTCGATGACGTACTTGACCGTGAAGTACAGCAGCAGGACGACCGGCGCGGCGAAGACCGCCATCGCGACGATCGCCAGGATCTGGCCCACCACGCGAACTCCTCCGGCGGACGAGGCGGGACCCGATGATCCCACACGCGCCGCCGGCGGCCGGGCCACACCGCCCGCCGGGCCGGGGTGGGGCGGGCGCGGCGGGCGGCGGGGTGCTTTCAGCGGACGGGCCAGTCCGGGACCTCGGGCGGCAGATCCTTGGTCACCTTCAGCGGGAACTCGGCCCGGCGCTTCTCCAGGAACGACGTGACGCCCTCGGCGGCGTCGCCCGCGCCGCCGAGGGCCGCCATCAGGCGGGAGTCGGCGATGTGGGCGTCCCACGGGGACGGGGCGGACAGGCCGGACCACATCAGGCGGCGGATCGCGGCGACGGACACCGCCGAGGTGTTGTCGGCGATCTCCCGGGCCAGCGCGTACGCGGCGGGCAGCAGCTCGTCCGGCGGGAGGACGCGCGAGACGAGGCGTCCGGCGAGGGCCTCGTCGGCGGTGAAGACGCGGCCGGTCGCGGCCCACTCCATGGCCTGCGAGATCCCGACGAGGCGGGGCAGGAACCAGCTGGAGGCGGCCTCGGTGACGATGCCGCGGCGGGAGAACACGAACCCGAACTTCGCCTTCGCGCTGGCGAGCCGGACGTCCATGGGCAGCGTCATCGTGACGCCGACGCCCACGGCCGCGCCGTTGAAGGCGCCGATGACGGGCTTGAGGCAGCGGGCGATGCGCAGCGCGACCGTGCCGCCGCCGTCGCGGGGCGTGCCGTCCTCGAGGAGGTCGTCACCGGCGAACATGTCCGTCGACTGCTCTTGGTCGAAGGTGCTCCCGCCGCCGGTGCTGAGGTCGGCGCCCGCGCAGAACGCCCGTCCGGCACCGGTCACCACCACCGCGCGGACGTCGTCGTCGGCGTCGATCCGGTCGAACGCGTCGAGCATCTCGTTGCGCATGGTGAACGTGTAGGCGTTCAGCTGGTCCGGACGGTTCAGGGTGATCGTGGCGATCCCGTCCGCGACCTCGTACTCGATCTCTTCGTACGGCACTCGCGACCCCTCTCTCGATATAGAACGCGATTCTAGTGGGCACCCGCCCCGCGGTCGCCACACACCCGCTACGCGCTCGCCTCGGGGAACAGCCGGACGACGAGCTCGCGGCGCCACTCGCCCGGATCGGCGCCGGGCGCGGGCGGGACGGGCGTGAGCGTGTCGCCCGAGCGCCGCAGCCGCACGACGGCGCCCGGGGCGAGCGTCACCTCGGCGGGGGTCTCGGGGGCGGCCGCCACGCGCCCGGCGAGAGCGCCGAGGACGCGCGCCCAGCCGTGCCCGAGGTAGGGCGGGAGACCGGACACGGCCAGTTCGGGACGGCCGCGGGCGGACAGGCCTTCGGTGCGCAGGGACAGGCCGTCGGGCCCCTCGGCGCCGGTGATGCGGACCTCGCTCATGCCCGAACCGTACGGGCCGGACGGACGTGAGACGGGTCACGCGACGGCGCCCGCCCCCGGCAATCGACCCTATGAGCACGCCTTTGTCCGATATTTTGGACATGTGAACTGGGCCGTGACGACGTACGACTCTGCCTTCGGGTACGTCTCCGCGCACGGCGCCCCCCTGGTGGATCTGCTCGACCCGCAGCCCGGCGAGCGCATCATCGACCTAGGGTGCGGCACCGGCATGTTCAGCGCGGAGATCGCCGAGCGGGGCGCCGAGGTGCTGGGCATCGACGGCAGCCCCGAGATGGTCGTGCAGGCCGTCGCGATGCACCCCGGACTCTCGTTCATCGTCGGCGACGCGCACGACTTCACGGTCGGCGAGTCGTTCGACGCGGTCGCCTCCAACGCGGCGCTGCACTGGATGACCCGCGACCCCGACGCCGTGATCGGGCGGGTGCACGCCGCGCTGCGCCCCGGCGGGCGGTTCGTCGGCGAGCTGGGCGGCGCGGGCAACTGCGCGGAGCTCGTCGCCGCGATGCAGACGGCGTGGCGCGTGTTCGGGCTCGGCGAGCCGGAGCTGCCCTGGTACTTCCCGAGTCCCGCCGAGTACGCGGCCAAGCTGGAGGACGCCGGGTTCACGCTGCGGCTGCTGGAGCACGCCGACCGCCCCACCCGGATGACCGAGGGGCCCGACGGCGCCGCCGACTGGATCCGCGCCTACGCGGGCCGCGCGCTCGACACCGTCCCGCCCGAGCTGGTCGAGCCGCTGCTCGCCCGCGTCAACGACCTCGCCGCGCCCGCGCTGCGCCGCGAGTCCGGCTGGGTCGCCGACTACGTGCGGCTGCGGTTCGCGGCCGTCCGCAAGCAGGACGGCGCCCCGCACATCCCGGGCGGCACGCTGCCGACCGACCCGCCGCTCTGACCTCCCGGTTCTCCGTGCCGTCCGGACCGGGAGCCGGCGACGTAGGGTGAGGGCATGCGGCTCTACGATCATCGAACGAAACGGATCGAGGAACTGCCGCCCGGCCCGCTGCGGATCCACCTGCACGGCGGCGGGGCCCGCGCGCTCGTCACGGCCGACCTGCTGCGCCGCCTCGCCGAGCGGGGCCGCCGCCGCACCCGCGTCACCCGCGCCCCGTCCGTCGAACCGGACGGCTGCACCTTCGACGACCTGCGCGTCCCCGACTTCGAGGTCGCCGGGGACGCGTCCGAGGGCGCGCTGCTCATCGGCCCGACGCCGGTGCCCGGCTTCTCGCTGGTGGTGTTCTCGGACGGGCGCGTGCCGGGCGATCCGCTCGCCGTCCGGTTCGCGCTCCTGCGGGCCCGCTACCGCGACCCGGTCCTGGTCGACGTCGCGCGCGCCCACGACGACCTCGCCCGCTGGCGGTCGCGCGTCGCCGAGTGGGCGACCGCGCCGGGCCGCCCGATGGACCGCGGCTACGCCGGCGAGGCCGCGGACGCCCTGGCCGACGACCTCGACGGCCCGCGGGCGCTCGCCGTCATGGAGCGGCTCGCCGCCGACACCGGCGTCCCGCCGGGCGCGAAGCTGGAGACGGTCGTCCACCTCGACCTGATCCTCGGCCTCGACCTCGTGTCCGCCATCGGCACCGCCTGACCCGGCGCGACGGCACCCGGGGCTAGGTGATCTCGACGAGCGCGCCGTCGGCGAGCAGCGCGGAGATCGGGCGGGCGAACAGGTAGGCCGTGCCGCCGCCCGGCTGGTCGAACCACGGCACGGCCGTCCCCGTCAGCGCTTCCAGCGGCCGCCGCAGCCGGTAGGCGTGGTAGGGCCGCCGCTCCCAGTCGGGCGGGAGGGAGCGGCGCGCGAACGGGGTGCGGGCCGCGTAGGCCATGTTCCCGGACGGCGCGCCGTAGCGGTCGACCTCGGTGCCGGCGGCGAGCCGCGTGCGGTGCCGGTCGCGCAGCAGCGTCAGCGGCGGCTCGCCGTCGAGCGGGTCGATCGGCCCCGCGCGGCGCGGCGCCATCAGCAGGCTGCCCAGCAGGTAGGCGGCGGCCTGCGCGGGGTCGTCGAACGCCGCCGCGTCCTGCCGCTCGGCGCCGTCCGTCCGGTGCACCGCCCAGCGGCCCCCGTCGTAGCGCAGGCACCAGGCGCCGTCGGCCTCGCCGCGGATCCGGTACTCGGCGGGGTCGACGCCGAGGTCGTCCAGCCGGGACCGGAGCGTGACGGCCCACTCCTCCTCGACGCGCGTTCCCGGCCCGCCGGCGGGGGACGGCGGCGCGGGGGCGCGCGGCGCCTCGGCGGGCTCGACGGTCGTGCGGGGCGGGACGGGCCGCGCCTCCGCGGGCGGCTCGACCGTCGTGCGCGGCGGCATGGGCGAGGGCTCGGCGGGCTCGATGGTCGTGCGGGGCGGGACGGGCGCCTCGCCCGTCCCGCGGTACGCGCCGAGGGCCTCGGCCGCCGTGTAGGGGGCGGTGTCGCCCGGGCGCGGCGCGTCGCCGGGGCCCGCCGGGGACTCCACGATCGTCCGGGGGCTCTGCGCCGTTTCGCGGCCGGTGACGGACGCGCCCGCCGCGTCCATCGTGTCGTCCCCGACCGGCGGCACCCGGAACCCCTGGGCACGGGCGTGCGCGACCAGGTCCGGCTCCGGCGGGAGGCCGTGCTCGCGCAGGTAGTAGCCCACCGCGCCCGACCACACCCAGGTGCCGTCGGTGTGGAAGGTCAGCGGGACGCGGTTGCCGCGCGACGGGTCGAGGCGGTCGGGGGCGCTGGACCGGGCGGCCATGACGAGCGGCGCGCTCGCCAGGTACTCGGCGAGCGGTCCCGCCTCCGCGGGCGGGACGGGCGGGCGCGACACGCCGGGGCGCCCGTCCTCCGGGTCGACCCGGTCGAAGATGCGGGCCCGCCGCAGCCCGCCCGGCGGGCGCTCCGGCTCCTCCGGCGGGAGGGCCGGGGTCTCCGGGGCGGGCGCGGGACCGAGGCGCCGCGACATCCACTCCGGGACGCTCTCGCGCGGGAACCGCTCCAGCTCGCGCCGGACGTCGCCGGCGGACGGCTCGGCGTTCCACTGCGGCTCGTCGTCGAAGGTGAACGACGCCCGGCAGCGCACGCCGCCGTCCTCGTACAGGACCTCGAAGTCGATCCGCGACCAGGTCGAGCCCTGGAACGCGTGCGTCCCGGCCCGGAGCCGGTCGAGGACGCGTGCCGCGGCGGCGGGCGGCGCCCACGTCGACATCGTCCCGTCCGCCTTGTAGCACATCGCCGACGGGAACTCGACGTGCCCGCCGACCGCCTGGTAGTAGCCGAACACCTTCTGCCACAGCGGCGGCGCCTTGTCCGCGACCAGCACGCTCAGCGGCCCCGACAGCAGCTCCATCTGCTCCACCGGGTTCAGCGGCCCCGGCTCGGGCTCGCCGTCGTCCTCCCCGGACGGCTCGCGGTCGTCCAGCCGGGCCGTCAGCCACCCCGGCATGTGGGCGCCCTCGCGCGGCATGACCGTCTGGTCGCGGCGCCAGCAGTCCACCGGGATGGGCGGATCCCACTCGGGGTCGAAGTCGTAGTTGTAGAGCGGGCGCGCGTGCCCCGGCTCGACGATCAGCGTCATCGAGAACCAGGTGCCCTGCTCGGACAGGTAGTGGGCGCGGCGCAGGTCCAGCAGCGCGCCGGTCAGGTCCTCCGGGACGCCGTCGGCGGGCGTCACGGTCTTGCCGTCGCCGGTCAGCACGGTCAGCGCGACGTCGCTCACCGCGATCGTCGCCAGGCAGTGCACGTCGATGCGGCGCCAGCCGGGCGGCGCGAGGTCCCGCACCAGCCGGACGACCCGTCCCTCCAGCTCCGCGATGCGATCCTGCTGCTGCGTCACCGCGCAATCCCCCTCGATCTCCTCTTCACGAAGATTAGCCAGGATTACCGGATTGCGACCTATCTCCCGTACCGGCGTCCTGGTCCACGAACAGGGTGATCCAGTCGGCGATCATCGCGGGGGCGCCGTCGCCCTCGGCCTCCAGCACGTTGCGGGTGGCGACGCGCGTGCGTCCCGGCCCCCTCCCCTCGATGCCGGTCAGCGTGGCGCGCGCCCGGACCCGCCGTCCCGTCCGGACCGGCCGCAGGAACCGCACCCGGTCGAGGCCGTAGTTCAGGCCGGACGCGCCGCTCAGGTCCAGCTCGCGCTTGTGGAACGCGACCAGCATCGACAGCAGCAGGAAGCCGGACGCCGTCCGCTCCCCGTCGGGGCCTGCACCCGACGGGGCCCGGCCGAGGAAGTCCTCGCGCAGGAACGTCGCGTGCCCGAACGCCTCCTCGTCGGCGGCGTCGAGCCGGACCCACTCCGAGCGGAACAGCTCCCTGCCGACCAGGCCGGGGAACTCGGCGAGCGAGAAGGCCATCGGGTCTCCCTTCGGTGCGCGTCCAGCGCGGTGTCCGACGTGGTCCCGCCATCATGCGGCGGGACCACATCCTTCCGTCAGCCCGCGGCCAAGCGGGCGGCTTCGGCGAGCAGGTCGGCCTGGCGGCGGCGGTCGGCCGGGAACGGCATCCCGATGACCCGGTGCACACCGGCGGCCGACAGTTCCGCGAGGCGCTCGGCGGCCCGCGCGGGAGTGCCGGTGAGCAGGCTCGCGCGGGCGGCCTCCTCGCTCATCCCGTACTCGGTCAGCCCCCTGACCTGCGCGTCCACCTGCGCCGCGGGCACGTCCCCGAGGCCGAAGCTCACCCCGACCGTCACCTTCGGCACCGGACGCCCGTACTCGGCGGCGAGCGGCGCGATGCGTTCGAGCCCGGCGGCGATCTCGGCGGGCGTCGAGAACGCCGGGTACCACTCGTCGGCGAACCGGGCGACCCGCCGCCCGGGCCCGGCGCCGATCAGCACGGGCGGCATCGCCGCACCCGGCGACAGCGTCACGTCCGTGCCGTCCAGCCGGGTGGGCCGCCCCTCGACGAGCCCCGGCAGGACTTCGAGGGCCGCGTCGGTGCGCCGTCCGCGCTCGGCGAACGGCACGCCGACCGCGCGGAACGCCGCGTCACCGTGCACCGGCCCGCCGCTGCCGACGCCCAGCAGGACCCGCCCGCCCGACAGGTGCTGCAGGCTCGCGATCTGCTTCGCCGCCCAGGCCGGCCGCCGCAGCGGCAGCACCATGACCCCGAAGCCGATGCCGATCCGCCGCGTCACGGCCGCCACGGACGCGAGGACGAGCGTGGCGTCCAGGAACGGGCGCCCGGCGGGGATCAGGTGGTCACCCACCCACACCGACTCGAATCCGGCATCCTCGGCGTGCCGGGCGTGCTCGGCGACCGTCGCGGACGTGTCCACGCCGTGGCTCGGCAGGTTCAGCCCGATCTTCATCGCCGCACCTCCAGCAGCGTCTTGCCGACGGTCGCGCGCGACTCGATCGCCGCGTGCGCGCCCGCCGCGTCCGCCAGGGGGTAGCGCTGCCCGATCAGCGGGCGCACCATCCCCCGCGCGGCGTCGGCGAGAACGGTCTCGGTGAAGCCGCGCATCTCCTCCGGCGTCGCCTCCGGCCGCACGAGCGTCACGCCGCGCGCGGCGGCGTCCCCCTCCGGGACCTGCGCCCACTCGCCGCTCGCGAGGCCGAACGACACCATCCGCCCGCCGCCGCGCAGGAGCGTGAACGCCTCGCGGGCGACACCGCCGCCGACGCCGTCGAACACCACGTCGACCGCGCCGACTCCGGCCGTCCAGCCGGGCTCGCGGTAGTCGACCACCTCGTCGGCCCCGAGCCCGCGCGCGACCTCGGCCTTGCGGGCGCCGCCCACCGCCGCGACGACGACCGCCCCGGCGGCCTTCGCGAGCTGGACCAGGAGCGTCCCGACGCCGCCGGCCGCCGCCTCGACGAGGACGCGCTCGCCGGGGCGCGGACCGGCGGCGCGCAGCATCATCGTGGCCGTGCGCCCGTCGGCCAGCAGGGCCACGGCGTCGTCGAGGGCCAGGCCGTCCGGCACCTCGAACACGCCCGCCGCGTCCACGGCCGCCAGCTCGGCGTACCCGCCGGAGCCGCCCGTGGCGCTCACCACGCGCCGCCCGACCAGGGCGGGATCGGCGCCCGCGCCGACCGCCGTCACGACCCCGCCGACCCCGTTCCCGGGGATCACGGGCGGCTCGACCGTGAACGGGGACGGGCCGCCAGCGCGCATCTGCGTCTCGACGAACGTGATGTTCGCGAACTCGACCGCGACGAGCGCCCGCCCGTCACCGGGCGCCGGATCGGGCGCCTCCCCCGCGACGAGCACCTCGGGCCCGCCCAGCCCCGTCAACCACACCGCGCGCATACCGCCTCCAATGCGAGAACCTCTCAACACCGGCCAGCATGCAACCTCAACTTAACTTGACTTCAAGTCGGCGCACTCAGCGGTAGCGCGGGACGAAGTCGACGACGCTGTGGTCGCGCGCCACGCCGCCGCCGGGGCCCGAGCCCTGCGCGAGCCGGGGGTGCGGTGCCGAGGATCGGGAGCGGTGCCCTCGGGCCGCCGCCCGCAGCGGTGCGGCCAGGGAGCCGGGCGCCCGGCATCGTGGGCGGCCTTGGGGCGCGGGCGCCGTGACGCGCCGGTCCTCGGCCTCGTCGGTGCGGGCGGCATCGGCCTCGCCCCCCGCCCTCGCCATGCACCTTTACGCCCCCGGCCACCTTCTTGCGATCATCATCTGCATTGTCGTCCTTGTTATCCCTTTCGACCGGACCGGCGCATTCCTCCGCGCTCGCCCGTCCTGACCTCCCGGGAGGCCACGTGAACGCCCCGTCCGTCCTCGTCAACCTGCGCGACGTCGGCCACCTCGCCGGCGCGCCGCTCTACCGGTCCGCCCAGCCCTACGGCCTCGCCGCCGAAGCCCTCGCCGGCCTCGCCGCCGAACTGGGCCTCCGCACGGTCATCGACCTGCGCTCGCCCGCCGAACAGACCGCCGTCCCGTGGCCGCCGCTCCCCGACGGCGTGCGCGTGCACAGCATCCCGATCGGCGCCACCGCCACGACGCTCGAAACCATCGCCGAGATCACCGGCCCCGCCGACATGGCCCGCATGTACGCGCGCATGGCCCGCGGGTCGGCCGCCGAACTCGTCACGATCGTCCGCCTCCTGAGCGAGGGCCCCGCGCTGGTGCACTGCGCCGCCGGTAAGGACCGGACGGGCGTCGTCATCGCGGTCGTGCTCTCGCTGCTCGGCATCGACCCGCAGCGGATCAGCGAGGAGTACGCCCTGACCGAGGCCGCGATGCCGACGATCCGCGCCTGGGCCCTCGACCGCCGCTCCCCCTCCGACGGCCCCTCCGACGGCGCCGCCTTCCCCGAGGCCCCGAAGGCACTCACCGACACGGCCGACCTCTCCGGCTTCCCGGACGTCCTCATGCGGGCCCCCGCCGAGACGATGCTCGCCTTCCTCGCCGAGGTCGGCGACGTCCACGACCTCCTCACCGCCCACGGGCTGACGGATGACGACCTCGCGGCCCTGCGCGCCACGTTCGCCCCGGCGGCCTGAGCAGGCGCCCCGGGGCACGGTCCCGGTGCGCGCCCTTCGCGGACGCGCACCGGGGCCGTGCTCGTCGTCGGCGACGCGTCAGAACGCGCGCCGGTGCCTCCCCTGGTAGCGATTGCGGGGCCGCCGACGGTCGAGGGCCACCGCCATGGCCACCGTCCCGACGAACGTGCACGCCAGGACGATCAGCCCGGACGTGACGAGGGCGGCCAGCGTCGCCCCCATCACGCCGCACCCCCGGCGAGGAAGCGAAGCCGCTCGCGCGCCCCGTCGCGGTCGCCGGACCGGAGCGGATACTCGCACCACGCCCGGTCCTGCCGGTCCGCCTCCGCCACGCACGCCCACAGCGTCGGCCCGTACACCACCGGCTCGATCCCCACCGCCCGCTCCCGGTCGGTGAGCCGGTACCGGACGCGCGCGACCCAGAACTCGCCGCTCTCGTCGTACGCCGGCGCGTCCCATCGCGCGGACGCACGGGCCGTAATCTTGTCGTCCATGGGGCGACTCCTTCGCAGTCGTCTCTAGGCCCCGGCGCGACGTAGCCGCGTCGCCCGGGGTCGCTTTCCTGCAGGGTAGCCGCTTGTCCATACTTGTTCATGGACGAGCGTATCTATGTATCCATGTGGTTAGCCTCCTATGGTCGTGATCATGGTGGAGATCGTGGACGGGCCGGTGCCGAAGTACGAGCAGCTCGCCGCGCTTCTACGGCAACGGATCGCGGCCGGCGAGTGGGCGCCGGGGCAGGCGATCCCGTCCGAGACCGTCCTGGAAGGCGAGTTCGGGCTGGCTCGCGGGACGATCCGCAAGGCGATCGCGACGCTTCGCACCGAAGGGGTCATCGTGACCACGCGCGGCAAGGGCTCCTACGTCAAGGAGTAGCTCCGGCCGAACGCAAGCACCGGAGTCTCTTCCCCACACTCAGCGGAACGCGGTCAGCGCGTAGGCAGTGCAGGCCTCGCAAGCCTTTCGACGGCCCGTCCCACCAGTCCCGAGGACAAGCCCACACGGACCGCGCGCCCTCGGTCGTCCCCTGCCGTCAGGACGGGGCAGCAGCCCCTCTCACCCCCGGCGCCCGGACGAATCGCCATCCCTCACCCCGAGCGGGCTTCTGAGGCCCGTCCCACCAGACCGGAGGACAAGTCCAACGGACCGCGCACCCTCGGTCGTCCCCTGCCGTCAGGCCGGGCAGCAGCCCCTCTACCCCGGCGCCCGGACGAAACGCCATCCCTCACCCCGAGCGGGCTTCTGAGGCTGACGAATCCCTTTTCCCTCACCGGTGGCATCTGTAAGCTTTCGCCGTACTCCGCCACGCTGCCGGACACGAACAGGGATGGCGATGCGCGCCCGGTTGGTACGTTCCTCGCCCCGGAGGGTCCGTTCCACGGCCCCCGTACTCGCGACGGTCACCGCATGCGCGCTCGCCGGATGCGGGACGTCCGATTCGTCCGGCGGCGAACTCGACCCGTCCGGCACCTTCGCCACCGGCGCGGCCGCCGCGCCCACCACGGCCGGGGCCGCCCCGTCGGCAGTCCCGACCGCCGAGCTGTACAAGACCGTCCGCGACCGCTACCTCGAGTACCAGAGGGTCTACAAGAAGGCGTACGACAGGAACGACCCGTCCGAACTCGCGTCCGTCGCCGTGAACCCGCTGCTTTCGCAGGTCACCGACGACATCGAGGCGACCGAGGCCGAAGGCGAGATCTGGCGGTTCACGAACACGCACAACCCGCGCGTCTACGGCAAGTCGACCGACGGCACCAAGGTGTACGTCATCGACTGCATCCGGACGCTCGCCGGTTACCGGTACTCCGCCACGACGGGCGAACGTCTCGGCGGCGGCCCCGGCGACGCGTTCCTCTACCGGACGACCGTCCAGTGGGACTCCGGAACCTGGAAGGTCGCCGCGTCCGTCCGGGACGGCGCATGCTGACCGCCACCACCACCGCCACGTCCAACGAAGGACACGCGATGTCTCGACCCCCGTCCCCGTCCCTGTCCCGCCGGCGCCGCACCGCGAAAGCCGTCCTCACCGCCGCCGCCCTCGCCGCCCCGCTCGTCGCCGCCCTCCCGGCAGATGCCGCGCCGTGCCGAAAAGTCAACGGCGACAAGATGGACTGCAATCACGGAATCACGGAACAGGGTTCCTCTGGCGGAGGGAATTCCTCGGGAAGCGGGGGATCCGGCGGCGGTGGAGGCTCTGTGCTCCCTCCACCGCATGAGGGCTTGGTAGGCGAACAGGCACCGGGCTTCGTTCCCGTGGATGCGGGAGCCCCTCCACCTGCCGCGGCACCGCCCGCGACTTGGGAACTCGTGCAGAGGGCCATGGACGCGACCTCGTTCCCGGTACCGAGGGTCCACACGGCGCCGACGGACAGAACCTACGTGCGGACGGAGACGTCGCTCTGGGTCGAGGGGTTCGAGGTCGTGCAGACCGACCCCATCACCGTCGGGGATCAGACGGTCCAGGCGACCGCCACGCCGACGTCGGTGACCTGGGCCCTCGGCGAGAAGGAGGTCGTCTGCGACGACGGCGGCAGCAGGGACGGCGCGACCTGCACCTACACCTACCAGCGGTCGTCGGCGGGGCAGCCCGGAGGGTCCTACAAGATCACGGCGACCGTCGCGTGGGACGTGGCGTGGACGTGCGAGGGCTCGGACTGTGACGCGGAGGGCGGGAGCCTGGGTCAGCAGACCATGACCTCGGTTCCGACGCCGCTCGTCGTGGGTGAGATCCAGACGAACACAGGACGTTGATGCCGCACGGCCGGAGCCTGCCGGGCTACGTCGAGGTCGCCGAGTTGGGCGCGGGCGCCCAAGGTCAGGTCGTCCTCGCCCGGCACGAGACCGGCGGGATACCCGTCGCCATCAAGTACCTCGCCGCTGGGCTGCTCGCTGATGCCACGGCCAGAAGGACGTTCCGCAGCGAGGCGGAAGTCCTCAGGCGGGTGGTCAATGAGCATGTGGCGCGGCTCCTGTACTTCGTGGAGTGGCAGGAGGGCGCCGCGATCATCATGGAGGCGGTCCCGGGCCGATCGCTCCGCCGCGTCCTCGACGAACGCGATGCGCCCCTGCAACCCGAGTCCGCCCTGACGGTGCTGAAGGGTTCGCTGCTCGGCCTGGCGGCGGCTCACGGGGCCGGTGTCGTCCACCGCGACTACAAGCCCGCGAACGTCCTCGTGCAGGACGACGGCCGGAGCAAGCTGATCGACTTCGGCATCGCCGTCCTCGCGGGGCGCGGGGACAAGAGCGGCACGCCCGCGTACATGGCGCCGGAGCAGTGGAACGGCGACCCCGCGACCTCGGCCACGGACGTCTACGCGGCCACATGCGTGTTCGTCGAGTGCATTACCGGCAAGAAGCCGTTCGAGGCGACGACGATCGACGAACTGCGCACCAAGCACATCGAGACTCGACCGTCGCTCGATCGCGTTCCGGAGGAACTGCACCGTCTGATCGAGCGGGGGATGGCGAAGGATCCGTCCGATCGGATGTGGAACGCGCTCGAGTTCGTGCGGGAACTCGAAGAGGTCGCCGTCCGGACGTACGGGCCCGACTGGGAGCGGCGCGGGCTGGTCGCGCTCGGTGCGGTGGCGGCCCTCGTCGGGACGGCCGTGCCGCTGACCATGTTCGGCGCCGCCGTCCTGGCTCCGGGCGCGTCCGGGCTGGGCGCCGGAGCGGGCTCCGGCGCCGTCGCCTCGGGGGCGGCCGGTCAGGCGGCTTCGGGCGCCGGATACGTCCAGGGTGCCGCGACGGCGGATGTCGTCGGCAAGGCCGCCGGATCGACTTCCAAGGGCTTCCTGTCCAAGCTGGGCGGAGGCAAGGGCATCGCGGGCATCGGAACGGCGGGGGCCGGAGCCGTCATCGCGGGTTGGCTGTTCTGGCCGTCGCCGCCGGACACCGGAGGCGTGAGCCGTGGCGCGGTGCATGGATACTTCACGAACCCTGGAGTTCTCCTTGGCTCGCCGAACATGCCCGCGTCCGAGACGCCGTGGATGGACCTGAAGCTGTCGGTGACACCTGCCAGGGCCGAAGCCGGGTCGCGGGTCGAGTTCGTCGTGCAGTTCCGTGCCAGGACGCCGTCGGGTGGCGCCTACCTCCCCAACGGGCAGCGGCAATGCCACGGGGAGGACTCGAACCACCCGGACGTAGCACGCGAGTACTCCTTCGGGTTCGGCGGCGGCTACGTGGCGCAAGAGCAGAACGAGCAAGCCGCCATCCTGGCGCTCTACCCCTCTCCACCGGCGAATCGTGACGATCCTCCCAAGGACGCGAACGCCATCACCCTGCCCACATCGAGAAACGTGACCGGAGAGGCACAGCCGTACGTCGCCGCCCAGTGTGCCTATATGAGCAGTTGGACGGAGACCCGGACGGTCACACTGCCCGGGCCGGAGACGGTGCCACCGGGCAGGTACCTCGTCGCCCCGTCCGTGCCGGCCCGGTTGGGCGATACCACGCTCGATGGGCAGCCGATCCCTCCCGAGTCGGCCGGGGCTGTGACCGAAGGGCGGTTGCCGGTGCTGGAGGTGTTGGAGGACGGGTGACGGGGCGGCGCCCAGGGCACTGCGAGGCCGACTTCATGACCGCCGGCAGCACGTCCCACCCCACGACCGTCCCTCCGGGAACGGACGGTCCCTCCGGGGAACCGACCGAAACCCCGGCAATCGCGCCCCCACGGGCCATGGGAGCATGCCTGCCGGGAGGGGCGCGCTCTTGTCGGTGTTCAAACGCTCGGCGTACGGCTTGATCGGCGTGGTCTGCCTGGTGCTGGGGCTGGCACTCGCGGCGACCGCGGTGATGATCGGGCTGGCGATCGGGGACGCCCCCGAGAGGTTCGACCGCCGGACCGTGGCCGTGGTGGCCGAGATCGTGCAGACGGGTGGTGGCGGGCCGCACGGGGGGCGCACGGAGGTGGAGGTGTCCTACGAGGCCGACGGCAGACGGATCACCACAAGGCTTCCGGGCGCGAGCGGCCAAGGGCTGAGCACCGGAGACAGGGTGGAGGTCTTCTACCGGAGCGACGAGCCCGGCCGGGTCTCGACGGAGGCCGACGAGGAACCGCTCGGGCTCGGGACCGGAATCGCCGTCATCGCCGCCGTCGTGGTCATGAGCGCGTTGCCCTTCACCGCATGCTGGGGTCTCTTCGCCGTCGCGGCGGGCAAGCGGAAGTCCTTCCTCTCCGTCTGACCGATCGATCTCCAGGCCCCTGGACGCCCACCCGTAAAGAAACGGTAAACGCCTGTTGGCAGGTTGAGTCCCACGCAGGCGGCCGACACGGGTCGGGCAGCCGGTACCGGAAGGAAGACGGATGGCTCGAGAGCTGGTCTACACGGGGTTCATGTCGCTCGACGGTGTGCTGGACTCGCCGGGAAGCGAGACCGAGGGGCACCGCAACGGCGGCTGGGTGGCGCAGACCACGTTCGTGCCGGAGGCGTTCTCGCTCAAGGGCGAGGAGCTGGCCGACACGACGGCGCTGATGTTCGGTCGGCGCAGCTACGACGCCTTCGCGCCGATCTGGCCGGGGTCGGAGGACCACGCGGCGTACAAGGACCTTCCCAAGTACGTGGTGTCCACGACGCTCGCCGACGACGAGCTGGTCGACGGCTGGGGGTCGATCACCGTCCTGCGCTCGGTCGAGGACGTCGCGGCACTCAAGCGGGAGGAGGGCGGGGCGATCTTCATTCACGGGAGTGCGGAGCTGGCCCGGCGGCTGGGCGAGGCGGACCTGATCGACCGCTACAACCTGCTGGTCTTCCCCGTGCTGCTCGGAGGCGGCAAGGGCCTGTTCGGCCGGGGGGACGTGGACAAGCGGAATCTGGAGCTCCGGGAGTCCGCCGCCTACGCCAACGGCGTCGCCAAGCTCGTGTACGACGTGGTGCGGTGACGGCGGCGGGACGGACGCCGGTGTGGAGGCGCTCGGGGACGGGTGCCGGGCGGCGAGGAGCCCGGGGCATCCGGGGGCCGCTGCTATGATCGCCGCCATCGCGCGGGGCGGCGGCAACGTCACCAGGATCATCGCCGGACGGATCGGCGATCCGCTTCTCTCCCCCGGCTCCCCCGCGCCGCGGCCCGTCGCCGCGCGCCCGACAACCGCATAGGAGACCGGTCGTCCGGTGGTCCGCGGCGGCGCCCGCGGGTCCCGCGGTGGTCTCCGTCCGTCGCACGTCCAGAGTTAGGTTCCCGGTGTTGCTCTCCCCCAGGTTCGGCCGTCGTCCGGAGGCAGGCTCGCTGTGGGCCGCCGCGCGGGGCAACCGGCTGTTCACGGTGGTGCTGCTCGCCGGGGTGCTGCTCCGGGTGGTGACGATGCTCGGTTTCCCGCCGGCGCTGTGGTTCAACGACAGCTACGACTTCCTGCGGATCGCGAACGATCCGTTCCCGCACCAGCTCCGGCCGTCCGGGTACGGGGTGTTCCTGTGGCTGCTGAAGCCGTTCCACAGCCTGGCGCTGGTGACGGTCCTGCAGCACGCGGCGGTCGTGGGGATCGCGGTGCTGGGCTACCGGATGCTGGTCCGCGACTTCGACGTGCGGCGGCACTGGGCGGCGCTCGCGGTGGCGCCGGTGCTGCTGGACGCCTTCCAGATCGAGCTCGAGCATCTGCTGCTGTCGGACACGCTGTTCACGGTGCTGGTGTTCGGGGCGATGCTGCTGATGGCCCGTCCCGGCGCGACGGGCTGGCGGCGGGCGGCGCTGGTGGGGGCGCTGCTGGGGCTGGCGTCGGTGACCCGGACGGTCGGCGTGCCGCTGTTCGTCATCGTGGTGGTGTACCTGCTGCTGCGGCGGACGCGGTGGACGACGTACGTGGCGCTCGGGGCGGCGTTCGTCGTTCCGCTCGGGAGTTACGCGGCGTGGTACGCGTCGGAGCACGGCCGGTTCGGGATGAGCGGCGTGGACGGGATCTTCCTGTGGGGGCGGACGGCGGCGTTCGCCGACTGCGACGCGCACCGGCCGCCGCCGGAGCTGGCGCGGCTGTGCCCGTACGGGGCGCCGGGCGACCGGCCCGCGTCCTCGCACCAGATCTGGGAGGCGAACTCGCCGACGGGCTGGAGGGACGGGCAGCCGTTCCCGGCGGAGACGAACGCGCTGGCGCAACAATTCGCGATGTGGGCGATCATGAACCAGCCGCTCGACTACGTGCGGGTGGTGGCGTACGACTTCTTCGTCCGGACGTTCGCGTGGAACCGCGAGCAGTACCCGACGGTGGGGACGGAGGCGCGCTACCACTTCCCCACCGAGGTGCGGGAGCACCAGGACCTGCCGCTGATCGGGGGCGGGCACCGGATCTCCACCGTCCGGGAGTACGCGCACGGTTCGGGCGAGACGCGGATCGTGGGCCCGTACGCGGACGTCATGCGCTGGTACCAGGAGCACGTGCGGGTGCCGGGGACGGTGCTGGGGCTGGTGCTGCTGGCGGGCGCGGCCGGGTTGGCGCTGCGGCGGGCGCGGCCGCGGACGTTCCTGTTCTGGTCGTCGGCGGTGACGCTGCTGGCGGTGCCGCCGATCACGGTGGACTTCGACTACCGGTACATGCTGCCCGCGATGCCGTTCGCGTGCTTCGCGGCGGCCGTCGCGTGGGGACGCGGGCGTGCGGCGGGGCCGTCGCGGCGGGACGGGAAGCCGGACGGGCCGGGCGTGGAGCGGGAGCCCGACGCCGAGCCCGCGCGCACCTGACACGGACCGATCGACGCCCGCCCATTCAGTGCTGTTCGCACCACAAAACGCGCTTGGCGACGAACACGGGCACCCGCACACTCGGGCCCGTTTTGGAGCCTGCTAGCGTCTGCCGCGCCGTGGTGAACGGGAAACCGGTGCGGAACCGGTGCGGCCCTCGCCACTGTGATCGGGAAGTGGTGCGCCGTTCGCTCGCGAGCGGGCCACTGGGGCTGCGGCCCCGGGAAGGCAGGCGCACCGCGGTATCACCCGTCAGCCAGGAGACCGGCCACGGCACTGTGCAGTCCGTTCCACGAGGTTCTGGAAGGGCGGGTCGACCCGTGTCGAATCTATCCGTGCGCTCCCGTATCGGCGCCGTGTTCATCTCCGCGGGTCTCCTCGCGGCCACCGGCTGCGGCGCCCCCGAGGCGGAACAGGCGGCGGGAGAGGGTGCGATCAGCCGCACCAACTGCGGCATCGAGGTCGCGGTGGACGGCCCGCCGGAGCGGATCTACGCCCTCTACCAGCCCGGCATCGAGATGGCGCACGCGCTGGGCGTCTCCGACCGGCTGGTCGGGACGGCGTTCCTGGACGCCGTGGTGCTGCCGGAGTACGCCGACGCGCACGCGAAGGTCGAGTACGTGCCCACCCTCCCGAGCCGGGAGGCGATGCTGGAGACCAACCCGGACTTCGTCCTGTCCGGCTACCAGAACGTCTTCGCCGAGGACGGCTCCAACTCGGTCGGGACGCGCGCGAGCCTGCGCGAACTCGGTGTGCAGAGCTGGATCTTCAGCCCGCTGTGCCCGACCGGGGACGGACGCTCGGACCTGGCGGTCGACCCGGCCTCGGTCGACGTCGAAATGGTCTACGAAGACCTGCGCGGCCTCGGGGCGCTGCTCGGCGTCGAGGAGAACGCGGAGAAGGTGATCGCCGGCCTGAAGAAGCGGATCGCCGCCGTGGAGCAGAAGGTCGCCGGCGTCGAGGAGCGGCCGACCGTGGCGATCGTCTCGCCGAGAGAGGGCGGCGGCTACCGGGTCGCCAGCGGGATCGACTTCGGCACGTGGATCATCGAGCGGGCGGGCGGCACCAACGTCTTCGACGACCTGAGCAAGGAACGCAACATGGACGTCGGCGTCGAGGAACTGGTCAAGCGGAACCCGGACGTCATCCTCAGCGACCTGTGCTGCGACACGAAGTACACGCGGGACGACGCCCGGAGCGAGGTCGAGGCCATCATGGACGACCCGGCGCTGGCGGGGGTCACGGCGGTCACCGAGAAGCAGGTCCACCCGTTCCTGTTCGCCGACCGGGCGGCCGGTGTCCGGGCCGCGCACAGCATCGAACTCGTCGCGTCGATCCTTCACCCCGAGCTGTTCGGGGAGTGACCGGTGGCAGGCGTCGACACGACGACGGCCACCGGACGCCCCGCGCCGCGCGCGCGGGGCGAACGCGGCAGCGGGGTGCTGGCGAACGGGTACACCCGGACCGCGGGGCTGCTGCTCGCTGCGGTCGGGCTGGTGGCCGCGTGCACGCTGTCGCTGATGGTCGGGAACTACCCGGTCTCCCCGGCCGAGGCCCTCGCCGGCCTGACGGGGACGGTGGACGGCGAGGCCGACCGGATCGTGCGGACCGTGCGGGTGCCGCGCACCCTCACCGGCGTCCTCGCCGGGATCGCCCTCGGCATCGCGGGCGCGGTCATGCAGGGGCTGACCCGCAACCCGCTGGCGGGCCCGGGCATCCTCGGCGTCAACGCGGGCGCGTCCCTCGCCGTGGTGGTCGCGATGGCCGCGCTCGGGGTGACCGCCCTGAGCGGCTACCTGTGGTTCGCGTTCGCCGGCGCCGCGGTGTCGGCGGTGTTCGTGTTCTTCCTCGGCTCGCTCGGCGGCGGGGGCGCGACACCGGTGAAGCTCGCGCTGGCGGGGGCGGCGTTCACGGCGATGGCCGGGTCGGTGACCACCGGCATCACCCTGCTCGACTCCGCCACGCTGGAGCAGTACCGGTACTGGGTCATCGGCTCGCTCACCCGCGCGGACACCGCCGACCTGCTGCACGCCGCGCCGTTCCTGGCCACCGGGGTCGGCCTGGCCGCGGCCGTGAGCCGCGGCCTCAACATGGTCGCGCTCGGCGAGGACATGGCCCGCAGTCTCGGCACGCGGCTGGCCGCCACGCGGACGCTCGCCGCACTGTCGATCATGCTGCTGGCGGGGGCCGCGACCGCGATCGCCGGGCCCGTCGCGTTCGTCGGCCTCGCCGTCCCGCACATCGCACGCGCCCTCACCGGACCGGACTACCGGTGGATCCTGCCGTGGTGCGTGCTGCTCGCGCCCGCCGTCCTCCTGGTCGCGGACGTGCTCGGCAGGGTGCTCGTCCGGCCCGAGCAGGTGCAGGTCGGCATCGTCACGGGGCTGGTGGGCGCCCCGTTCTTCCTCTACCTGGTCCGCAACCGGAAGGTGGCGCAGCTGTGATCTCCACCGGTCCGCGGACCATGCTCCTGCGCACGCCCGGCGCCGGGGTCGTGTTCCGGCTCGACCGGCGCTCGACCGCCCTGACGGTGATCGCGTGGCTGCTCGCCGCGGCGCTGGCGGCGCTGTCGCTGACGCTGGGCCAGTTCGACATCGGGTTCGGCCGGGTGCTGGAGGTGCTGGCCGGGGGCGGCACGCTGATCGAGTACGACGTCGTCGTGCGGAACCGGACGCCGCGCGCCGTCACCGCACTGGGCGTCGGGGCCTGCTTCGCGCTGTCCGGCGCGATCCTGCAGCGGATCGCGACGAACCCGCTGGTCAGTCCCGACGTGATCGGGGTGAACTCGGGCGCCGCGGTCGGCGCGCTGATCGTGCTGACCGTCCTCGGCGGCGGCGGGGCCCGCACCGTGCTGGGCGCGCTCACCGGGGCGTTCCTGACCGCGGCGGCGATCTTCGTGGTCTCGATCAAGCGCGGGCTGAACGGCTACCGGCTCGTCCTGGCCGGCATCGGGATCGCGGCGATGCTGAGCTCGGCGATCTCGTACCTGCTGATCCAGGCGAACTACTACACCGTGCAGGCGGCCACGGCGTGGCTGACCGGCAGTCTCGCCAACCGCGACTGGTCCCACGTCGGCATGGTCGGGGCGGCGCTCGCCCTGGCCGTGCCCGCGCTGCTCGTGCTGGCGCGCCGGCTGCGGCTGCTGGAACTCGGGGACGACCTCGCGAAGGTGCTGTCCGGGGACGCGCTGCGCGCCAAGCTCGCCCTGGTGCTGGTCGCCGTGGGGCTCGCCGCCCTGGCGACGGCGGCGGCCGGGCCGATCGGGTTCGTCGCGCTCGTCGCGCCGCAGATCGTCCGCAGGCTGCTGCCCGGACGGCACGTCGCGCTCGGCCCCGCCGCCGCGGTCGGCGCCCTGCTGGTGATCGCCTCCGACCTGGCGGCCCGGCTGCTGTTCACCCCGGCGGAACTGCCCGTCGGGGTGGTGACCGGCGTCCTCGGCGCCCCGGTCCTGCTGTACCTGCTCGCACGCGCCAACAAGATCGGACATGCGGGATGACCATCTCCGAAACCGCCGCCGAGAGCGGTACCGCCACGCTGGCCGCCGACGCTCTCAGCCTCGGCTACGGCCCGCATCTCGTCGTCGACCGGATCACGATGACGCTGCCGCCCGGGGAGATCACCGCGATCGTCGGGGCGAACGGATGCGGCAAGTCGACCCTGCTGCGCGGGCTCGCCCGCCTGCTCGCCCCGCGCGGCGGCGGCGTCCTGCTCGACGGCGCCGACATCTCCCGGCTGCCCGCCAGGACCGTCGCGCGGCGGCTCGGGCTGCTGCCGCAGCAGCCCATCGCGCCGGACGGCATCACCGTCGCCGAACTCGTCGGCCGGGGCCGGCACCCCCATCAGCGCTGGTTCCGCCAGTTCAGCGACGCCGACGACGAGGCGATCACGGCGGCGATGGACGCGACCGGCGTGACGGAGCTGGCGCAGCGTCCGGTCGACGAACTTTCCGGCGGGCAGCGGCAGCGCGTGTGGATCGCGCTCGCCCTCGCCCAGGACCCGCGGATCATGCTGCTGGACGAGCCCACGACCTACCTGGACCTCGCGCACCAGGTCGACGTGCTCGAACTGCTGACCGAGCTGAACGCCGCGTCCGACCGGACCGTCGTGCTGGTGCTGCACGACCTCAACCTCGCATGCCGCTACGCGCACCACCTCATCGCCATGAAGGACGGCGCGATCGCCGCGCAGGGGACGCCGCCGGACGTCATCACCCCCGAAACCGTCGAATCGGTCTTCTCGCTGCCCTGCGAGGTGATCGACGACCCGCTGACCGGCACACCGCTCGTGCTGCCCCGCCCCTCCCCCCGGCGCACCGCTCGGCGGAAATGAGGGACGTCCGCGCAACGTCATCCCCCGTCACGGGCAAGGCACGTGCCGCGCGCCCAAGACTCAGACACACCTGAGTACTTATACGGATAACGCTGGCGATTCCGACCTGCGAATGTGAACGTGTGCGCCGACTTCTGATCTTCCCCGTCCTGCCGCTGCTCGCCGTGACGTCCTGCGGGGTCGCGGGCGGGACGGCCGAGGGACGGGCGGCCGACGACGCCCGCGCGACGGCCCGCGAGGTCGCACGGGAGCTGTACGACGCGGCGGACCGGCCCGCGCAGGACATCGGGCATCTCGCGGACGACATCGAGGGCGTCGAGGTGCTCCGGGTGCGGCCGGACGGGCGGGCCGGTGCGGCGATCGTCGTCCGGGTGTCCGGAACCGGGAGGGAAGGATGGCCGAACGAGCAGCAGACCGTCACCCTCCGGCGATGCTTCGAGCTGCGGGTCACCGAGGAGGCGGAGTGGGACGCCGAGCCGGACGGCGTCGAGTGCCCGGCGCGCGCGCCGCTGACGTTCGCGCCGTGGCCCGAGGATCCCGAGATCCCGTCCGTGGAGGAGATCGGGCGCGCGCTGCCGAAGGTGCCGAAGGGCGGCACGGTGCGCGAGGCGGAGGTGCGGGAGGCGGTCGAGGACCTCGGCCTCGATCCGGGGATCAAGGTGCAGGTGGGGTCCTTCCCGACGGTGGCCGGTGTGGTCGGCGTCGTCCTGACGGTCAAGCCGTACTTCGGCGACGCGCTCGACTGCACGGTCGCCCGCGTCGCGCCGGGCGGGACGAACGTGTGGATACCGCCGCGCGTCCAGCGGTTGCCGGGCGAGGGGGGCTGCTTCCTGGGGAACGCCGTCAACCCCCTGCCGCCGCCGCACTGAGCACCGCACCGAGGCGTGTCCTGGTGTGGCCGGTGCCGCCGCGAAGCGGGGGCCCGGCGCGGGTGATCTTGTTAGATTGGCGGGGACGGAAGGACCCCCCTTGAACGAACTGGTGCGCTGGGAGACCGAGCAGGGCAGCGTCGTCGTCGAGATGGACCCGGACGACCCGGGGTTCGACTCGGTGTCGCGGGGCGACGGCGTCCTGCGGGACGCGGGCGCGCGGTTCGAGGACGCGCTGCACAGCGTGCGGGACGCGGCCGAGTCGGCGCTCGCGACGCTGCGGGACGGTGCGCTGAAGCCGGACGTGCTGGAGCTGGAGTTCGGCGTCAAACTCAACGCGGAGGCGGGGGCCGTCATCGCCAAGACGTCCGTCGAGGGGCACCTGAAGGTCAAGATGACGTGGGGCCGTCCGGTCGACCCCGGAGCGGGCGACGAGGAGGCGTGACCGCCGGTGGGCGACCTGGATTGGCGCGCGTGGGTGGGCGGCGCGGGCGGCGGGAAGCTCGGGGCGGCGTTCCTGGTCACCCCGACGCGGTTGCTGACCTGCGCGCACACCGTCCAGGGCAGGGACGAGGCGCGCGTGGGCTTCCCGGGCCTCGCCGAGGACCTGCCCGCGAAGGTCGTCCGGTGCGGTGACTGGGCGCGGCCCGGGGACCCCGGCGACGTCGCGGTGCTCGAGCTGGCCGAACCGGTCCCGTGGCGTCCCGCGGTCTTCGCCGACCCGGCCGCGGCGTCCGGCGGGTGGTTCGGCGTGTGCGGGTTCCCGGACACGCGCGACGGCGCCGAGCGGCACGCGACCGTGATCACGGACCCTGCCTGGTCGAGGCGGCGGGAGTGGCAGGAGATCCGGACCGGCCCGAACGACGTCCTCCAGGCCGGGTTCAGCGGCTCCGCCGTCTACGACACCGGGACCGGCGAGGTCATCGGCATGGTGACGAACGCCGAGAAGCGCGGCGGTGCCGACCGCGGCTGGATGCTCCCCGTCTCCCGGATCCGGCTGTACTGGGAGGAACTGGACGACCTGCTGCCGCTGTCGTGGCTGACCGCGACCGCCCGCCGGGAGCTGCGCGAGCTGCTGGCCGGGATCGCGTGCGACGAGTCGATGGCCGCCGACGTCGCCGGGGCGACCGGGCGGCCCCGGGCGGACGGGTTCCGGTCCGCGTGGGACGCGGTCCGGTACGTGGCCGAGGGCTGGCCGCAGGACCGGCTCGTCCGGTTCCTCGGCGGCTTCGGCCGGCACCTGCCGGAGGCGCGGCGGCGGCCGCTCGCCGGCTGGACTGGACGGCACCTGCCCGCGGCCCCCGCGGACGAGCCGGGCGCCGCTCCCCCGTCGGTCATCGTGCGGCTGGAGCGGCAGACGTTCGACGACGCCTTCGACCTGACCGTGCAGACCTGGGTGGGCGGCGCCGTCGGAACGTCCCGCAACGTGGGAAAGGTGCAGGAGAAGGGGGTGCGGCGCGCCGTCGAGACGGCCGTCGCCGAGGCGGCCGGCACGCTGGACGCCCTCGACTACATGATCGAGTTCGCGGTGCCGGAGAAGCTGCTGGGCAGGCCGTTCGAGCAGTGGTACGCCGACCCCGTCAGCAAGATCCAGATGCGGAAGTTCCCGGTGGTCGTCCGCGACGTGCAGCGGCTGCACCCCGGCTCGATCCGCCGCAACCTGGCCTGGCGCCGCTGGCGGACGCTGACCGACCGCGGGTGCGCCGAGCCGGAGACCGTCGGGTGCGACACCCCGCGCAGGGGCGGCGACTTCGAGGACCGGCTCGAAGCCAACCCGCACTACGCCGTCCTCGTGTACGGGACGAAACCGGTGAAACCGTGGCTGACCGCCGCGCTGAACAACGGCATCCCGGTCATGCTGTGGCCGCGGACGGCCTGCGACGGCGCCTCGCACGACGACTGCCCGGGGAACCGCCTGTCCGGCGAGCTGTCGTCGGCCGTCCGCGGCGAGCAGCCGGGCGACCTGCCGCGCGTCGCGCACCGGCTGCGCCAGCAGGCGCGCGGCGCCCCGAAGGGCGAGCCGCACTGCGGCCGCGACCTGACGATGCTGTGGGACGACCCGTCCCGGCTCCCCGACCCGCCGCTCGCGATGGAGGCATAGTGCCCGACTGGCTGCTGTACACCGGGAGCCGCGAACCGCACGACGGCGTCGACCGGCTGCCCGACCCGCCGCCGTGGCGCGCGTTCGACGGCGGGCCCGTCCTGCCCCACCCGGACGGCGGGCCGGGCGACCCGCACCAGGCGACGACCTACCTGCCGTCGGACGACGCGGTCCAGCAGGTCAACGCGGCCCTGTACCTGCGGCGCCCGCTGCTGGTGACGGGCCCGCCCGGCACGGGCAAGTCGACGCTCGCGTACGCGGTGGCGCACGAACTCGGACTCGGGCCCGTCCTGCACTGGCCCATCACGAGCCGGACGACGCTGCGCGACGGGCTGTACCAGTACGACCCGCTGACCCGCCTGTACGCGGCGAGCCACGACCGGATGCCGGACGATGACGACATCGGCCGCTTCATCCGGCTCGGGCCTCTGGGGACGGCGCTGCTCCCCTACGGGCGCCCGCGCGTGCTGCTGGTCGACGAGATCGACAAGAGCGACATCGACCTGCCGAACGACCTCCTCACGATCTTCGAGAAGGGCGCGTACGAGATCGCCGAGCTGACCCGGCGCGCGGACACCTCCGCCGAGGTCATGACGGCCGACGGCCCGTCCGCCACGATCACCCGCGGGACCGTCCGGTGCCGCGCGTTCCCGTTCGTCGTGCTGACCAGCAACGGCGAGCGCGAGTTCCCGCCCGCGTTCCTGCGCCGCTGCGTGACCGTCGAGCTGCGGCAGCCCGCGGGCGAGGCCGAACTCGCGGCGATCGTCCGCGAGCACCTCGGCCCGCTCGCCGACCGCAGCGACGACCTCGTGCGCCGGTTCCTCGAACGCTCGTCCGCCGGAACCCTCGCGACCGACCAGCTCCTCAACGCCGTCTACCTGTGCCGGCACGCCGACGCCGAGGACCGCCGGGCGCTCGCCGACCGGATCATGCCGTACCTGACGGCACCGATCGACGATGAGTGACCGGCGACGATGAGCGACCGGCGATGAGCGAGATCGAGCGGCTGCGGAGCGTCCTCGCCGCGACCGGCGCGCCGCCGGACGCGCAGGAGCTGAGCGAACTGCTGTGGCTCGCCTGCCACATGGACGAGCCTTCCCCTTCTGGTTTCGTGCCGCCGGTGGACACCGAGCCGGCCGGTCCGGTCCCCGGTTTCGCGGACGGTCTCGCCGACGTGCCGAGCCCGCTCCGCGAGCCGCCGGGGCTCCGGAAGCCCACGGTTCCACCGGCGCCCGCCGAGGTGCCGCTCCATCCGCTCCCCGCCGCTGCCCCTGCCGCCGGAACGGACACGGGCGCCGAGGAGTTGCTCGTCCCGACGGCGCCGATGCTCGCCGACCCGCGCGGCCTGCAGCGGGCGCTGCGCCCGCTCAAGCGGCGCGTCCCGTCCCGGCACCGCCGCGAACTCGACGAGGACGCGACCGCCGCGCGCATCGCCGACTCCGGACTGTGGGCGCCCGTCCTCGTGCCCGCGCCCGAACGGTGGCTGACGCTGTCCCTCGTCGTCGACACCGGCCCGACGATGCGGCTGTGGCGGCCCCTCGCCCGCGAACTCGCCGAGGTCCTCGTCCGGCAGGGCGCGTTCGCCGACGTGCACGTCTCGTACCTGGACGGCGACCGCGTGGCGGGCGTTCCGGGCGCGCCCCCGCAGGACGCGGGCACGCTCCTGCACGCGTCCGGACGCCACGCGGTGCTCGTCCTCAGCGACTGCTCGGGCCCGCACTGGTGGGACGGACGGGCCGCGCGGGCCGTCCGGAGGTGGGCCCGCACCGGGCCGACCGCGATCCTGCAGCCGCTCCCGGAGCGGCTGTGGCGGCGGACGGCCGCCCCCACGTCGCCGGGCCACGCACACCTTCCGCGTCCGGGTGCCGCGAACTCCGATCTCCGGTTCGTCCCGTTCGACGGGGATCCTCCGGCGGGCGTGCCCGTGCCGGTCCTCGAGATCGCCCCGCGCTGGCTGGCGTCGTGGGCCGGACTGGTGACGGGCGCGGGACCGCGGCCGCTCTCGGTCGCGAGCCTGCATGCGGCCGGTACGGTCCCGGGCGCCGCCCCCGGTTCGGGCCTCGCCCTCGGTTCGGGCGCCGCCCCGGGTTCGGGCCTCGCCCCCGGTTCGGGCCTCGCCCCCGGTTCGGGCCTCGCTCCGGGTTCGGCGGTCGAACGGGAGCGCGAACTGCCGGTGGACGAACGCGTCCGCCGCTTCCTGACCTCGGCGTCTCCCGCAGCCGCCGAACTCGCCGCGCACGTCGCGGTGTCGGTGCCGTCGCTTCCCGTCATGCGGCTGATCCAGCATCGGATCCTCGACGGTTCGGGGCCGGGACAGCTTGCAGAGGTGCTGCTCAGTGGGCTGCTCCGTCCCGTGGACGGCACGCACTACGCGTTCGTCCCCGGCGCCCGCGAAGCCCTCCTCGACACGTTGCCGCGTCCCGAGGCCCAGCACACGAGGCACGTCCTCGAGGCCGTGTCCGCCGAGATCGAGCGCCGCGCCGGGACGAGCGCCGAGATCTTCCGCGCGCTCGTCCCGTCCTCCGGTGGCCGGGTGCGCCTGGTCGCCGAAACCGACCACTTCGCGACGGTCTCTCCGCAGACCCGAGCGCACCTGTCCCCCGCGCCGTCCGGGCCGCCCCCGCCGCCGAACCTGCTCGATCTGCTGGACGCGCCGTTGGACGAACTCGTCCGCGAGCGTTGGGACCGGCCGGTGGGCCCCCTTCCGGTCGGCGTGGACGATCACGGCGAGATCGTCCGTGTGGATGTCCTGGGGTCGTACCGGAACGCACCGATCATCACGGGCTCCGCAGACTTTCGACGCCGTGTGCTGCGGACGCTCGTTCTCGCTTCGGTCCTCGAACACTCACCCGATGCGGTCCGTTTCGTTTTCGCAGACTGTTCCGGCGGGGCGTCCTTCGCCGGCCTGACCGCACTACCGCACCTGATGGCCGCTGTCAGCGACCCGACACCGAACTACGTCATGCGCCGACTCCTGGACGTACTGTTCGCGGAGGAGAGAAGGCGCAGGAACCTTCTGCGCGGGGCAGGCTTGGGCGATTGGGTTCGATACCGCGACCAATACAGCTTTGACCGGACTAGGGACCCGCTTCCACCCCTCCTGGTCATTCTCGAGGACGCCGACACATTGCTCGGGCCCGAGGCGACCGCGCGCTTGACTCGCTTGAGCGGCGCGGGAGTCGACACCGGGATCCGCTTTCTGCTCTCCGCTCGGGAGCCGGTCTTCGGTGAGATGCCCTTCCCGAAGTGGACGATCAGCGCGGGCGACCGCCCTCCCGACAGCGCCGTTCTACGAGACGAGGGGCTGATCGGCGGCGCGACCAGCGGGCCCTCGGGAGCATCCGTACGCGCCTTCCGCATCGCCCGATCCGACGCCCGGATCCAGCCGCTCATCGAACGCGTCGCGCGGGCCGCCGCCGACCGCGTCCCCGCGGCCTCACCCCAGACCGGCGCCGTCATTCCCGACACAAGGAGAGGCGAGACCGCCACCGAGCACCATCCCGATGCCTCACCCCCGGACGGCGGCGACGTTCGCTCCCCGACCGGGGCCGCTCCGCCGGAGGAGGAGCAGAACGTACTCACGTTGAACCGGGGGGAGAACCCGCGCCCCCCGGTCATCGGCCTGGACGAACACGGCGCCCCCGTCTCGCCTCTCCTCCACGTGCTGGGCCGATACATACCGCACGGACTGATCGTGGGCGGCACCGCGGAACGGCGCCGCTTGCTGCGGGCCCTCACGCTGGCGATCGCGGCGACGCACTCCCCCGAGGACGTCTCGTTCATCTTCGGCGGCCTGGGTGAGCACCCCCTCGGCGAGCCCCTCGGCCTTCCGCACACGCTGTACGACGGGGAAGAACTGCTCGGGCGCCCGGACGAACTCCAAGGCTTCCTCGAACTCCTGTCGGATCAGTTGATATCCGGCACCGCCGGGCATGACGGCGGCCGCGCGTCCGTGTTCGTTGTTGTCGACACATCGCTGACGCTCCCGTCCAGCCGTCCCCAGGTCGCGGAGACCCTTTTCCGGCTCGCCCAGCGGGGCAAGAGCCTCGACGTGGCGTTGGTGCTCGCTTCCGAGACGGTCGGGAGCGGCGGCGCATGGAACCGGCTCATGCCGCTGCTCGACTGGCGCATCGCCACCGGCCGCCTGCCTCCGAGGACGGCGCTGCAACTCCTCGGACGTCCGGTGACCTTCGCGGGCGACCAGGACGCGTACCTACGGTCGGCGAGCGGCGCACTGGCCCGTTTCACCCCGGCCGCCGAACCCGACCGGAACACCTTGGACGCGTTCCTCCTGCAAGCACGCCTGCTGGAGCACACGTCGCCGCCCGAAGAATCGCCTTCGCGGCCGGCGGCACCCCCCGCCCCGTTCCCACCCGGCCAGTACACGATCCTGGCGTGCGACTTGGCCTTCTTCGAGGAGGCGTCACGAACGGACGACCTCCGGGGACGACTGCGAGAAACCCTCTTCGGGATGCTGGACGCGAGCCTGCGAGCGGCCGGAGTCCGGCTCAGCGATTGCTATTGGGAGGACCGCGGCGACGGTGTCCTGGTCGTCATGCCCCCTGGTGGCGGAACGGAAGCCCTGCTGTCGACGGCCGTGGACAGGCTGGCCGCCGAGTTGCGTCGGCACAACGAGACCGCTTCGGACGGTGCGCGCATCAGCCTGCGGGTGGCGGTGCACGCCGGGGAGGTCAGCCACGACGGCAACGGGATCCGGGGAATCGCTGTGAACCGCGTGTTCCGGATCCTGGACGCGCAACCGTTCAAGGACGCCCACGACGAGGCAGGGAGTTCGCTGGCTGTCGCGGTGTCACAACATCTGTACGAGGACGTGGTACAAGGAGGGGCACAGGCGACTGCTCCGGACGACTACCGGCAGATAGAGGTTTCGGCGAAGGAGAACCGCGCAAGGGCGTGGGTCCGTGTCCTTGCCTCGGGGGGCGATGCTCCAGCGGTCGTCTACGCGAACCCCCTGCCCGCGCGCATACACGTCGGGGAGCTGCCGGAAGCAGCGGACGGACGGGTCGTGATCGGTGCGCGCAACGCGGCACGCGAGCCCGTCGTGCTGGACTTCCGGGATGACTCCCATCTCCTCGTGGCGGCCACGCCGGGGGCCGGACGCACGAACCTCGTCCGGTTGCTGCTGAGAGGGCTGGCCAGATGGAACATCGACCCGGAAGAGATCGCGGTGTGCGTCTTCGACCCGCGAGGCCACCTGCGAGCCGCCGCGAACCGGCTCGGCCTGGAGTCCCCGGTCGAGCAGGGCATGCTGTACACGGAGACGTCCGACGAATTCAACGAGTTCGTGGAAGAGACCCACGCGCTGTTGGCGGGCCCGGAAACCTACGTGGTGATCGTCGACGGCAACGCCTCCGTCGGTGAGGACTACCTGCTGTCGATGCTCCGCGACGGCGACCCCCGCGCCCCGCTGCACGTGGTTCTCGCCGTGACGGACGATCGTCCGCCGAGCCCCCTCGCATCGGTGCTGTCCGGCCTCGGGGAGCCCCTACTGCTGCTGGGGCCCTGTCGTGGAGAGATCGCGCACCCGTTCGACTCACTCCTCGCCGAACCGATGCCACCGGGGCGGGGCCTCCTCGTGCGGCAACGGGAGGGCGAGCTCGTCATGCTCCAGGTCGCCGATTCGTCACCCCCTTCCTGACCGTCGTGTACGGACCGTCCTCGTGCAGATCCGGCGCTCTGACGGGAGTCGGCGCGGATCCGTTCCGGATGCAGTGATCGCGAACCCGGCGACCGATATTGAATCGACCAGTACAAAACCGTGCTACGTTACCGGCATGGCGAGACCGCGGAACTTCGACGAGGGCCGGGCCGTCGACGCGGCCATGCGGGCGTTCTGGACGGCCGGGTACGACGGGACGTCGACGCGGGACCTGTGCGAGGCCACGGGACTCGGGCGCAGCAGCATCTACAACACGTTCGACAGCAAGCACGAGTTGTTCGGCAAAGCCCTCGCCCGGTACATGGAGATCAAGACGGGCGGGCTCGTCGAGGTGCTCGAGGACTCGAAGCGGCCGGTGCGCGATCGCCTATGGGACGTGCTCGAGGGTGCGGCGAACCCCGACGACGGGGATCCACTGGGGTGCTTCGTCGTGAACACGGTGGTGGAGCTCGTCCCTCGTGATCCGGAGATCGCGGAGCGGATCGAACGCGATCAGCGCGAGCGCGTCGATGCATTGCGCGCCGCGATCGAGACGGGGATGGCGTCCGGGGAGATCGACCCGGGCAAGGACGCGGACGCTCTGGCACGGTTCGTGGCGTCGACGGTCGGCGGTCTGCGGGTCACAGCACGCGGCGGCGCGGACCGCGCTGCGCTGCGGGCGATCGCCGAGACGGCGATGAACGCGATCTGAGACGGCGGCCCCGGGCGGGCCGCCGCTTTTCATGGACGAGTTTTGGACCAATCAATCTAGAATGGGGGCGGACATGCGACCGGCCGTGTACGTGCTGGGGGCGGCGATCTTCGCGCAGGGGACGTCGGAGCTGATGCTCGCCGGGCTGCTGCCCGGCATGGCGGACGACCTGGGGGTGTCGGTTCCGGACGCGGGGCTGCTGATCTCGGCGTTCGCGATCGGGATGCTGGTGGGGGCGCCGGTGCTGGCGGTCGCGACGCTGCGGTGGCCGCACCGGCGGGCGCTGCTGGCGTTCCTCGCGGTGTTCGCGCTCGCGCACGTGGTGGGCGCGCTGACGCCCGGGTACTGGGTGCTGTTCGGGACGCGGGTGGTGGGCGCGTTCGTCTACGCGGGGTTCTGGGCGGTCGCGGCGGCGACGGCCATGGAGCTGGTGCCGGCGGACGTGCGGGGACGGGCGATGAGCGTCCTGGCGGGCGGGCTGACCGTCGCGACGATCGTGGGGCTGCCCGCCGGGACGGTCCTGGGGCAGTGGTTCGGGTGGCGCGCGGCGTTCTGGGCGGTGGCGCTGCTGTCGGTCGTCGCGATGGCCGGGGTGGCGGCGACGATCCCGGGCGGACGGTCCGGGGACGCGGCGCCGGGGGTGCGCGAGCAGGTGCGGGCGCTGGGCGTCCCCCGGTTGTGGCTGGCGTTCGCGGCGACGTCGCTGGCCACCGGGGCGCTGCTGGTCACGTTCAGCTACCTGGGCGCGATGCTGACCGACACCACGGGACTCGCGGAGGCGTGGGTGCCCGGGGTGCTCGCCCTGTACGGGGCGGGCGCGCTGCTCGGGATCACGGTCGGCGGGCGGACGGCCGACGCGCGGACGGTCCCGACGCTCTACACCGGGTTCGCGGGGCTGGTGGCCGTGTCGGCGGGGCTGGCGCTGGTGCTGGAGTCGGCGGTACCGGCGGCCGCGCTGGTGTTCCTGCTGGGCCTGTTCGGGTTCGCGACGAACCCGGCGCTGAACACGCGGGCGTTCGGGCTGGTGGACGGCGCGACGACGCTGGTCGCGGCCGGGAATGTCGCCGCGTTCAACGTCGGGATCACCGCGGGCCCGTGGCTGGGCGGCCTCGCGCTCGGCGCGGGCGCCGGGTACGCGTCCACGGCGTGGATCGGCGCGGGCCTGGGCGTCCTCGCGGTCGGCGCGGTCGCGCTGGGGCAGGTGCGGCGGAAGGCTCCGGTCACGGAGGCGGAGCGGTCTCCCGTCCGGGTGTGACGGGGCCGCACCCGACGGATCCGGGGCGCCGCGGACGCGGCGCCCCGGAGCAGAGGCGAGGTCAGGGCAGGCGGCACGTCCCGGTGTCGGACTTCGTCGGGTCGCTCTCGGAGGTGCCGGTCAGCCGGAGCTTGGCCTTGCGTTCGGCGTCCGGGCCGGGCTTGGCCCACACGTCGACCCAGGTGCTGTGCCCGTCGGTGGCGGTGGCGAGCGTGTTCGGCAGCCGGACCCGCCAGCCCGCGCCGTCCACCTCGGCCTTCAGCCGGAACACGTCGGAGCCGTGGTGGCCGGTGCCGCCGCGGCCCCGGTTGTGGACCTCCATCCCGCACCTCAGCCAGCCGCCGTCCTCGCGGCTCGCGTCGCCGGAGTCGACCTTGACGCCGCGGCGCCGCGGTCCCGCGCCGTCGAGGGAGCGGATCCCGACCGTGTAGGACAGGACGCCGTCCGCGTCGCGTTCGAGGTCGAGGACGTAGAAGTGCAGGCGGTTCGCCTCGTCGGCGTACTCGAACTCGCTGCCGGAGTCCGTGCCCGCGCGGAACAGGGCGTCCGAGAGCTGCCGGTAGTCGCCGATCGTCATCTTCTGCTCCGTCCCGTCCGGGAGGACGAAGTCGACCTTGTCGATGTCCTGCGGGTTCGCGTCCTTCACCCAGATGAACGGGGAGTCGTCCTCGTTCTTGGTCTTGGCCAGCAGCACCCCGGAGTCGGGGGTGAAGGAGTCCATGCCCATGCGGTCGACGACCTCGAGGGTGTAGTTGTCGTACCCGCCGCCGTCGCACATCGGATCGGTATCGGTGTCACACGCGGGGCTCCTGTCGCCGGCCGCACCGAACTCCAGGTTGATGCCCGCGAGGGTGTTCTCGCCCGGTTCGGCGGCGCGGGCGGTGATCTTCGCGACGACCATGCCCCGCGCGGCGAGCGCCTCGCGGTCGATCCGCAGCACCTTGGCCGGATCGACGATGCCCAGCTCGAGCTTGTTGCGCAGCATGTGCTGGGCGCCCATGGACGCGCCGGTCGCCGGGATCGTCCACCGCGCGTGCGGGCCGCCGGGCCCGTTGAAGCTGCCGCGGCTCAGCATGTCCCACGGGCCGCTGAACGCGCGGCGCGGCGGGTCGCCGTACGGGTTGTTGTAGTTGTCGCCGATGCCCAGGATGTGGCTGAACTCGTGCGCGAACACGCCCATGCCGGAGCTCTCGGCCTGCGTGGAACTGCCCCGGGTGGCGTTCGGCCAGATCGTCGACCCCGCCTGCCAGGACGTCCAGTCGACGTATCGGGTGTCGACCCAGTTCGGCAGCTTCGGATCGCCCGAGCCCCACAGGTCCGGCACCCGCTCCTTCGTGCCGAACTTCATCTCGCCGAACTCCTGCCAGGTGGACGACTCGTCCTGACCGGCGCTCAGGAAGAACACGAAGTCGAACCGCGACGCGGTCTCCTCGCCGACGTCGGCGACCCACGCGGCGCGGGCGTCGGTGCGCAGGTCGCGGTTGCAGGTGTCGCCCTCGGGGCAGCCGTTGCCGCCCTGCATCCGGTCGTCGATGCCGTACTCGTGGTCCTTCGCGGGCATCCGGTACGCGCCGAACGCCGTCAGGTCGACCCCGTACCGGCCGCCGGAGTCCTCCATCCAGTACTCGTGGAGGGTGTGGCCGTGGTTGAGGTCCTGCGGCTTGTTCAGGTAGTTCTCATAGAACCGCGCGACGTCCTCGCGCGGGACGTCGCCGACGAGGTTCGGGTTGCCGAAGACGGACGAGTTCTTCGGCTGCGTCACGACGAACGGCTGGTTCGCGTAGTCGACCAGGACGACCGCGCCCCGGAAGTTCTTGATCGAGCCCTCGCGGGACGGGTCGGCCCACGAGGTTCCGGGGACGGCCGCGTAGTCGTCCCAGGTCATCGTGTCGGGGAGCTCGTAGTTCTGCGGGTCGATGGGCCCCGGGCCGCCGCCCGCGGCGAACGTCCGGGGGGACGGCTCGGGGCGCTGCCACGGCTGCGTCTGCGGCCAGTGCCGCATCTGCCAAGGGTTCACGGTGGGGTCGGGGCCGGCGGGGCGCGGCTGCGCGGCGGCGGGCGCGGCGGCGAGGCCCGCGAGCAGCAGCACTGCCGCCGCGGGCACCACGAGGGCGTTCTTGACGCGCATCTTTCTCCTGTCGCACGGGATGAGTGCGACGGTAAAGATGTGTGGTGCGCCGTCCTATGGAGGACTTAGACGATCTTGAGCGGCCCGTTCTGGCAGGTCGCGCCAGCGCGCGGCGGGTCTCAGGCGAGGACGTTCCGCGCGGCGACGACGATGCCGTCCTCGTCGCTGTACAGCCAGTCGCCGGGCCGGAACTCCATGCCGCCGAACGTCACCGGGACGTCCACGTCCCCCGCGGCGTCCTTGGCGCTCTTGCGCGGGTTCGAGCCGAGGGCCTTCGCGCCCAGGTCGAGCTCGCGCAGCGCGGCGACGTCCCGCACCGCGCCGTTGATCACCACGCCGGCCCAGCCGTTCCGGACGGCCGCGGCCGCGATCAGGTCGCCCATCAGCGCGGACGCGAGCGAGCCGGCGCCGTCCACGACGAGCACCCGGCCCTCGCCGGGACCGTTCAGCAGCTTCTTGACGAGGCCGTTGTCGCGGTGGCAGCGGACGGTCGAGACGGGCCCGGCGAACCGCGCCCGCCCGCCGTACTGCCGGAACTGCGTCTCGCAGCTGCGCAGCTCGTCCCCGAAGTCGTCGATGAGGTCAGCGGTCGCGAACTCCATGCCCGGCAGCCTACTGTCCGGTAACCGACGGGGTCCCGGCAGGGTCCGGACGGTCCGCGCGGTCCGGGCGCCCGGACGGCGCGTCGAACGGGTGCCCGATCAGCCGCGACAGGACGATCGACGTCTTCGTCGCGGTGATGTTGTCCTCGCGGCGGAGCCGCTCGAGGGCCTGCTCCAGGTGCTGGATGTCGCGGGCGCGCACGTGGACGAGCGCGCTCGCGTCCCCGCTGATCGTGTAGGCGGCGACGACCTCGGGGTGGCCGCGGACGCTCGAATGGATCTCCTCGGGGGACGTCGCGCCGGTGCAGAAGATCTCGATGAACGCCTCGGTCGTCCAGCCGACGGCGGCGGGGTCGACGACGGCGGCGAAGCCGGTGATGACACCGTCCGCGCGCAGCCGGTCGACGCGCCGTTTCACCGCCGGGGCCGACAGCCCGACCCGGTCGCCGATCTGCGCGTAGGAGGCGCGGCCGTCCTCCAGGAGGCGCGCAACGATCCGCCGGTCGATCTCGTCAAGACGCAACAAACAACACCCCCCAAGTCGGTTTTGGTCACTGGTCGGCGGTAGATCCCGAACATACGCTGTGGAACGGACCGTCGGCCACCCGTCCCGTCCGGTCCTCCCCCTCGGCACCGGGCCCGTCCCGTCCGGTGTTCAGCGTTGCCCCCGGCCCGACCGGCCGGGGCCGAGCCGCGAAGGAGCGACGTGACGCCGACCGAGAAGCTGCGGGCGATGTCCGAGGAGCACAGCGCGCACAACTACCACCCGCTGCCGATCGTGCTCGCGGACGCCGAGGGCGCGTGGGTGACCGACGTCGAGGGCCGCCGCTACCTGGACATGCTGGCCGCCTACTCCGCCGTCAACTTCGGGCACCGCAACCCGCGCCTCACCGAAGCCGTGCGGCGGCAGCTCGACCGGGTGACGCTGGTCAGCCGCGCGTTCGACCACGACCAGTTCGGCCCGTTCGTCACCGAGCTGGCGGAGCTGTGCGGCAAGGACATGGTGCTGCCGATGAACAGCGGCGCCGAGGCCGTCGAGACGGCGCTGAAGACGGCCCGCAAGTGGGGCTACGAGGTCCGGGGCGTCCCGGCCGACCGGGCGAACATCATCACGTTCGAGGGCAACTTCCACGGCCGGACGACCACGATCATCAGCTTCTCGACCGACCCGGACGCCCGCGACTCCTACGGCCCGTACACGCCCGGCTTCCGGACCGTCCCGTACGGCGACGCCGGCGCGCTCAAGGACGCGATGGACGGCGACACGGTCGGCGTGCTCGTCGAGCCGATCCAGGGCGAGGCGGGTGTGAACGTCCCGCCGAGCGGGTTCCTGCGCGCGGTGCGGGAGCTGTGCACGGCGAACGGCTCGCTGATGATCGCCGACGAGATCCAGTCGGGCCTCGGCCGCACCGGCACCACGTTCGCGGTCGAGCACGAGGACGTCGTCCCCGACGTGTACATCCTGGGCAAGGCGCTCGGCGGCGGCATCATGCCGGTGTCGGCGGTCGTCGCGGACGCGGACGTCCTCGGCGTGTTCAAGCCCGGCCAGCACGGTTCGACGTTCGGCGGCAACCCGGTCGCGTGCGCGATCGGCCGCGAGGTCGTCGCGATGCTGCGGACGGGCGAGTTCCAGGAACGCTCCAGGAACCTCGGGGCGCACATGCACGAGCGGCTCGGCGGCCTGCCGGCCGAGGTCGTCCGCGAGGTGCGCGGGCGCGGCCTGTGGGCGGGCGTCGAGCTGCACGGGAAGGCCCGTCCGGTCAGCGAGCGGCTGATGGGACTCGGCGTCCTCGCCAAGGAGACCCACGACACCACGCTCCGGCTGGCGCCGCCGCTGGTCATCGAGCCCGCCGACCTGGACTGGGCGCTGGACCAGCTGGAGATCGCGCTCAAGGGCTGACCGCGGGCCTCGAGACGGGGTCGTCGCCGGTCAACGGCGCCCGGCGACGACCCAGATCACTTCCCCCGCACGCCCATCGGGAACTCTGGGATCGGCAAAGAGTCGGCCAGCGTCCGCCTGCCGTGCCGGCGCGCGCGCGGCGGCGGCACCAGGGTGTCCCCATGCAGCCGACGCCGCCCCAGCACGACACCCCCGCAGACGGACTCCCCCGGACGGACGCCGCGAAGGCCGGGGCCACGAACCCGCGCGACCGGCGGCGACGCCGGATCCTGCTCGGCTGCGGCGGCGCGGCGCTCGTCCTGCTGCTGGCGGTCGTCGGCGGCGCGTACGCGCTGCAGCGCTCCTACAACGGGCAGGTCGAGCGCGTCGAGAACGCGCTGCCGACGACGAGCGACCGCCCCGCCTCGACCGGACGCGGCGAGAACTGGCTGCTCATCGGCTCCGACCGGCGCGCCGACATCCCGTCGATGGGCGCCCGCGCGGACGCCATCATGATCGTCCACATGGCGGAGCGCGGCGACCGGGTGTCGGTGGTGGCGATCCCGCGCGACAGCTGGGTGCCGATCCCCGGGCGCGGCACCGACAAGATCAACGCGGCGTTCGCCTACGGCGGGTCGCGGCTGCTGATCCGCACGGTGGAGAAGCTGACCGGCGTCCGGATCGACCACTACGCGGCCCTGGACTTCGGCGGCTTCGTGGAGATGACCGACGCGCTCGGGGGCGTGACCGTCACGATCAGCCAGGACACCTACGACCCCAAGTACCAGCGCGCGTGGCGGGCGGGGACGCAGCACCTCGACGGGGCCGACGCGCTCGACTTCGTCCGGCAGCGCGTCAACCTGCCGAACGGCGACCTGGACCGGATCAAGCGCCAGCAGGCGTTCCTGGAGGCCCTCGCGGGCAAGGCCCTCGACACCCGCAACCCGATCAAGATCGACCGGTTCATCCGGGCGGTCACGGGCTCGGTCACCGTCGACGAGACGGTGACCGCGGCGGGACTGCGCAAGCTCGCGACGCGGCTGCTGGACGTGGGCGGGCTGGAGTACGTGACCACGCCCGTCGACCGTCCGGCCGCCAGGGGCGCGCAGAGCGTCATCCTCCTGGACCACGCCAAGGCGGCGACGCTGTTCGCGGCCGTCCGCGAGGACCGCATCGGGGAGTACGTGTCCCGCCACGGCGGCTCGAACACGGTCGACACCGTCCGCTGACGCGCCGGGCGCCGTCCCCCGGTGCGACCGGGGGCGGTCTGCCGGAATTTCCCGAATCGCCCGCGCGAGTCCTCTGCGGTGGATTAGTCTGTGCAGACTAATCCGAATGAACCAATGAGGCGCCGACCATGTCCAGGCCGCTCACGCCCCCGGCGCTGACAGTGCTCCGGATGCTGTGCGACGGGCCCATGCACCCGTACGAGATGCAGCAGCGGATCCGCGTCCGCCACTTCGACGAAGCCGTCAAGATCACGCCGGGCTCCCTGTACCACACCGTCGACCGGCTCACCGGCGCCGGACTCATCGAACCGCTCGAGACGTCCCGCGAGGGCCGCCGCCCCGAACGCACCGTCTACGCCGTCACCACCGCCGGACGGGACGCCGCGCACAACCGGCTCGCCGAGCTGTTCGCCAAGCCGACGGAGGAGTTCCCGACGCTCGGCACCGCGCTGGCGTTCGCCAACCTGCTGCCGCCCGACGAGGTCGCGCGGCTGCTACGCAGCCGGACCGTGGCGCTGGAGGCACTGCTCGCCGCCGCCCGGACCGTGTACGAGGCGCTGCGCAAGAACGGCCTCGAACGCTACAAGCTGCTCGACCAGGAACTGACGATCGCGCGGGTGCGGGCCGAACTCGAGCACGTCCGCGCGCTCGCCGACGACATCGAGTCGGGCCAGGTCACCTGGACCGAATCCGAAGCGACCAGGGAGACCCCATGACCAGGTGGCGCGGCAACCCGTGGGCGATCCTGCTCACCCTGTCCCTCGGCTTCTTCATGACGCTGCTCGACCTGACGATCGTGAACATCGCGATCCCGAGCATGACCGAGCAGCTCGACGCCTCCCTCGACCAGATCCTCTGGATCGTCAACGCCTACATCCTGGTGCTGGCCGTCCTGCTGATCAGCGCCGGCCGCCTCGGCGACCTGTGGGGCAAGAAGAACCTGTTCATCGCCGGCGTCGCGCTGTTCACGCTGGCCAGCCTGGTGTGCGGGATCGCGCAGGACCCGGCGCAGCTCATCGCCGCCCGCGCCGCGCAGGGCCTGGGCGCCGCGCTGCTGATGCCGCAGACGATGTCGATCATCATCAACGTGTTCCCGCCGGAACGGCGCGGCACCGCGCTCGGCATCTGGGGCGCCGTCGCCGGGGTGTCCACGGTCGCCGGGCCGACCATCGGCGGGCTGCTGGTCACCAGCTTCGACTGGCGGTGGATCTTCTTCGTGAACCTGCCGATCGGCATCCTCGTGCTGGCGATGGCCGTCCCGATCCTGCCGCCGCACGCGCCGGGCGTCCGGCACCGGTTCGACGTTCCCGGCGTGCTGCTGGCGTCCGCCGCGCTGTTCTGCCTCGTGTTCGCGCTCACCGAAGGCGAGAAGCTGGGGTGGGACGCACGGATCTGGGGGCTGCTCGCCGCCGGGGCCGTCCTGTTCGCCGTGTTCGTCCTGCACCAGCGGGGGCGGCAGGACCGCGAGCCGCTCGTCCCGTTCTCGCTGTTCCGCGACCGCAACTTCACCATCCTGAGCATGGTCGGCGCGGCCGTGTCGATCGGCATGATCGGGATGGTCCTGCCGCTCACGATCTACCTGCAGTCGGTCCTCGGGTTCAGCGCGCTCGAGGCCGGGCTCGTGATGGCGCCGTCGTCGGTCGTGTCGATGCTCCTCGCCCCGTTCGCGGGACGGCTCTCGGACCGCGTCGGCGGCAAGTTCATCCTCATGACCGGCCTCACCCTCTACGCGAGCGGCATGATGTGGATCGTCTCCGTCGCCGATGTCGGCACGGACTGGACGGCGCTCATCGCGCCGCTCGTCCTCGTCGGACTCGGCATCGGCGGCGTGTTCGCGCCGATGGCCACCGAGGCGACCCGCAACGTCCCGCCGCACCTGGCGGGCGCCGCGTCCGGCGTCAACAACACGATCCGGCAGATCGGCTCGGTGCTCGGCGGCGCCGCCGTCGGCGCCGTCCTGCAGAACCGGCTCGCGGCCTCGCTCCAGGAGGAGGCGGCGCGGCGCGCCGGGGCCCTGCCGCCGGACGCCCGCGCCGGGTTCGTCGACGGGTTCGCGAACGCCGCCGAGGGCGGCCTCGAGGTCGGCGCGGGCCAGACCGGCGCGCCCCGGCAGCTCCCGGCGGACGTCCCGCCGGACGTCGCCCACCGCGTCCAGGACCTCGCCGCGCAGGTGTTCGGGCACGGGTTCGTCGACGCGATGCTCCCCACGATGGCGCTGCCCATCGCCGTCATGCTGCTCGGCGCCGCCGCGTGCTTCGGCGTGAAGGGCCACCGCCGGACCGCCCCGCCCGCCGCCGGGCCCGCGGCCGTCCCAGCCGGTCAGCCCAAGGTGCGGTAGCCGCCCCCGTAGAAGATCAGGGGACGTCCGTCCGGGTTCGGGACGTCCAGGCCGACGACCTCGCCGACCACGATGGTGTGATCGCCGCCGTCGTGGACGGCGCGGGTCCGGCACTCCAGCGCCGCGAGGGCGCCCGCCAGGATCGGGGCGCCCGTCGCGGGCCCCCGGACGTGCGGACGGCCCTCCAGCCGCCCGTCCAGCGCCCGGCCCCGCGTCGCGAACCGCTCCGACGCGTCCCGCATCTCCTCCGACAGCACCGACACCGCCCACCGGCCGGTCTCCAGCACCATCCCGTGGAACCGCGCGGCCTTATCGGCGCAGAACATCACCAGCGGCGGATCCAGCGACACCGACGTGAACGCGTTCACGGTCATCGCGTGCTCGGCGCCGACGTCCGTCACCGTCGTCACGATCGCCACACCGGTCGCGAACCGGCCCATCACATCCCGGAACAGGGCCGGTCCGACGCCTCGCTCATCGCTCACGGCGCCGCACCCTACCCGCGGGTACGAGCGGGGCCCCGCACCAGCCACTGCCCGGACCGGCCGGACGCCGGGACGCGCATCACCCCGAGCACCGCCGCCAGCAGACCGCCGATGATGTACACGTAGCCGGCGACCGTCGCGGGCACCACCAGATCGCCCTCCGGGCGCTGCAGCGACATCACGAACACCACGATCAGCCACAGGAACGCGGGGATCACCGCGCCCGTCCGGCCACCCATCCCCCAGCCCGCCAGCCGCACCAGCACGAACAGCACCGCGACCAGGACGATCGACGCGACCGGGACGTCGCCGACCGTCCAGTCCTGGACGAACGAACCGACGAGCCCGTACACCGCGCCGAGCGCGGCGAGCATCACGTACGCCAGGGCCGACACGACCGCCTCGGCGGGACTCTCGACCTCGGGCCCGCTCCGGAGCCCGTCCTCGGACTCGGCCGGCACCTCGATCGGGGGCTCGTCGTTCTCCACGGGCGCCAGCGTATCGAGCCGGTCAGTCCGCGTCGTCCGCGAGCCCGGCGAACAGGTCCCGCTCCCGGCGGCCCGGCCCGAGCGGCCCCGGCTCGCCCTCCTGCAGGATGAAGTACTCGGTGCCGAACGCCTGCTGCCCCAGGTTGTTCGACAGCGCGAAGAACGGTCCCACCTGCTCGGGCGCCACGACGATCTGCGTCCGGTGCGCCCGCAGCGCCTCCAGCTTCGCCGGCAGGTACGCCCGCGCGTCCACGACCGTCGTGACCTGGTCGTCCGGGACGCCCGAGCCCAGCTCGTCGAGTCCCGCGACGCGCGCGAACGGCAGCCGCGCCTCCCGCATCACCGCGATCGCCCGCGCCAGCACCGTGCGCGGCGTCGCGTAGGCGTAGAACTTCGCGGCCCGCCACGGCTCGGCCCCGTCCTCGTGCGCCGGATCCGCCGCCAGCTCGAACGCCCGCCACGCCACCCGGTGCGCCTGGATGTGGTCCGGATGCCCGTAGTTGCCGCGCTCGTCGTAGGTGACGATCACGTGCGGCCGTACCTCCCGGACGACCTTCGCCAGCTCCCCGCCCGCCTCGTCCACGTCCGCGCGCCAGAAGCTCCGCGGACGGTCGTTCGCCGCGGTCCCCATCATGCCCGAGTCGCGCCAGCGTCCGGGCCCGCCCAGGTACCGGTGGTCGCTCACCCCGAGGGCCACGCACGCCTCCGCGAGCTCCCCGATCCGGTGCTCGCCGAGACGATCCTCCTTGTCGGGCGCTAGATGGCGAAGGTCCTCCGGGATCACCTCGCCCTCCTCACCGAGCGTGCAGGTGACGAGACAGACGTGGGCGCCCTCGGCGGCGTACTTGGCCATGGTCGCCCCGGTCCCGATGGACTCGTCGTCCGGATGGGCGTGGACGAACAGGATCCGCGGCTCCTTCATGGGTAACGAGCCTACTCAGCCCGCGCCCAACCGGCGATGACCGCCCTCCGTTGGACCCGAATCCACCGATCCGCCACCATCGCGGCGCACGACGCCCCCGCCCGGAACGGATCCGGACGGGGGCGTGTGCGACGTTCGGGGCGGACGGGCACGATGGGGCGACGGGCACGACGTGGAGCGCCGCGCGGACGGCACGGACCGTCCCCCTGCCCGCGAGGCCGTGGCCCGGCCTTCGCCGGGCGTGGCGCCCGTCACTTCACGCGGAGCGCCCGGCGCCGCTGATCAGTTGGGGACGTCGCCGCCGCCACCGCCGCCACCGCCGCCGGTCGGCCCGGGGTCGGTGGGCGTCGTCGGCGGATCGGTCGGCGGGTTGCTCGTCGGTGGGAGGTCGTCGTCATCGTCACCGCCGCCGCCTCCGCCGCCACCGCCGGTCGGCGGGATCTCGGTGGTCGGGGGCGCCTCGGTCGTCGGGGGCGCCTCGGTCGTCGGCGGGGCCTCGGTCGTCGGCGGGGCCTCGGTCGTCGGCTCCTCCTCCGTCGGCTCCTCGGTGGTCGGCGTCTCCGACACCTCCGAGGTCGTCGGCTGCACCGGGAGGTTCGACTCGCCGTCGTCGCCGCCGCGGGTCGACATGAAGACGCCCACGATGACGGCGAGCATCGCGATGACGGCCACGCCCGCGATGATCGGGGCCTTGGAGCGGCGCTCGGGCTCGAAGTCGTCGTAGTCGTCGTAGCGGGCACCGCCGCGGTGCGCGCCGGTGTAGCCGCGCGCGGGCGGAAGGTCGCCGGTGTAGTCGCGGGGCGAGACGTGCTGGGGCCCGTTCCCCATGCCCGCGGCGCCCATCCCCGCGACGCCCATGCCGGCGGCGAGGGTGGAGCCCTCGGCGAGCATCGACGTGGCCTGCGTCGGGTCGTCCATGCGGGTCTGGCCCGCGAGCGGGGTGTTCGGGTTCGCGCCGCCGATGAGGGTCATCATCAGCTGCTGGGCCGTCGGGCGCTGGGTGGGCTCCTTGGCCAGGCAGGCGGAGATCATCCGGTGCAGGTCCTGCGGGACGCCCTCGAGCGACGGGGGCTCGTGCATGACCCGGTTGATCACCGCGACGACCGTGTCGTCGCCGAACGGGGGGCGCCCGGTCGCGGCGAACACCATCGTGGTGGCCCACGCCCAGACGTCCACGGCCTCGGTGAGGGTCGCGCCCGCGACCTGCTCGGGGGCCATGTAGGACGGGGTGCCGATCGCCTTCGTGGCGTTCGTCTGGCCGGTGTCGAGGGCCCGCGCGATGCCGAAGTCGATCACGCGGGGGCCGTCCGGGGCCATGATGACGTTGTGCGGCTTGAAGTCGCGGTGGACGATCCCGGCCTGGTGGATCGCGGTGAGGGCGGTGAGCGTGCCGATCGCGAGCCGTTCGAGCGCGGCGCCGGTGATGGGCCCGCTGTCGGTCACCTGCTTGTACAGCGCGGGGCCGGGGACGTACTCGCTGGCGATGTACGGCTGGTCGCCCGCGACGTCGGCCTCGAGGACCTGCGCGGTGCAGAACCGCGCGACCTGCTTGGCCGCCTGGGCCTCGCGGACGAACCGGTTCCGCGCCGAGGCGTCCGCCGCCAGGTCGGTGCGCAGCAGCTTGATCGCGGCCTGGCTTCCGGAGGCGTCGACGCCCAGGTAGACGACCCCTTGGCCGCCCTCGCCGAGGCGCTGGACCACCTCGTACGAGCCCAGCCGCCGGGGATCTCCCGGCTGCAGCTCCGACATTGACCTCTCCTCACCGCCCGCGACGACAACAAAGTGCTTGGGGAAGCTTTGAGCTTACGCGAGCGCGGACCCGGGCAGGGGTCGTTAACCGCCCACGAGGCGACGACCCGTGATCATAGGGGTCGCGGGGTCCTCGCGCCGTACTTCTCCAACCATCAGGCTGGCAGACTCGATTCCCATGAGCATCAGCTATCCGCGGCAGAGCGCCCGCACCCGACGGTTCTCCCTCGGCGTCCCGCGCGCCTTCCAGATCGCGCCGGACGGGTCGCGCGTGGTCTTCCTGCGCACCCGTGCGGGCGACGACCCGGTCACCTGCCTGTGGACGCTCGACGCGGCGACCGGCGAGGAGCGGCTGGTCGCCGATCCGGCCGCGCTGGACGTGCCCGGCGAGGAGGAGCTGCCGGCGGAGGAGCGGGCGCGCCGGGAACGGGCCCGCGAGCAGGCCGGGGGCATCGTCGGGTACGCCGTCGACCGGGACGTGCGGCGGGCGGTGTTCACGCTCGGCGGGCAGCTCTACGTGGCCGACCTGGACGGCGGGGAGGTGCGCGAGTTGCCGGCGGCGACGCCGGTGTTCGACGCCCGGCCGGACCCGGCCGGGCGGCGGATCGCCTACGTGTCGGGCCGCACGCTGCGGGTGATCGAGATGGACGGGAGCGACGACCGCGCGCTCGTCCGTCCGGAGTCGGAGCAGGTGTCCTACGGGCTCGCGGAGTTCGTGGCGGCCGAGGAGATGGGCCGGATGCGCGGGCACTGGTGGTCGCCGGACGGCGGGACGGTGCTGGCCGCGCGGGTGGACGAGACGCCGGTGCAGCGCTGGCACATCGCCGACCCGGCGAACCCGGACGCGCCGCCCGCGGAGATCGCCTACCCGGCCGCCGGGACGCCGAACGCGCTGGTCTCGCTGGTGCTGCTGAAGGTGGACGGCGGCCGGCTGGCGGTCGCGTGGGACCGCGGCGAGTTCCCGTACGTGGTGAACGCGTCGTGGGACAGGCACGGGCTGCTGATCGTGGTGCAGCCGCGCGACCAGCGGTCCCAGCGGGTGCTGCGGGTCGACCCGTCCAACGGGGAGACGTCGCTGCTGCACAACGAGCACGACGCGGTGTGGACCGAGATCGTGCCGGGGCTGCCCGCGCGGACCGGCGCGGGCGAGCTGGTGTGGGTCACCGAGGACCGGGCGACGGACACGCGGCGGATCACGGTCGCCGGGAAACCGGTGACGCCGGGCGGGCTGCAGGTGCGGTCGGTGCTCGGGGTGGAGGGCGACTCGATCCTGTTCACCGGGTCGGAGGAGCCGACCGAGGTGCATCTGTACTCCCTCGACGGCGGTGATGTGACGAAAATCACAGACGGCCAGGGGGTCTTCGGGGGCGTCCGGTCCGCCGGGGTGACCGTCGTGACGGGCGCGCGGCTGGACCGGCCCGGGTCGGAGATCGAGGTGCGCGGGCCCGCCGGGACGCACCCGATCGTGTCGTTCGCCGAGACCCCGGTGATCACGCCGCGCATCGAGCTGATCCGCGCCGGGGACCGGGAGATCCGCACGGCGGTGCTGCTGCCGACCGGCTGGGAGCCGGAGCACGGGCGCCTGCCGGTCCTGATGGATCCCTACGGCGGCCCGCACGCGCAGCGCGTCCTGGCCGTCCAGCGGGCCTACTGTGAGGCGCAGTGGCTCGCCGACCAGGGCTTCGCCGTCGTCGTCGCGGACGGCCGCGGGACGCCCGGACGCGGGCCGGTCTGGGAACGCGCGGTGCGCGGCGACTTCGTCGAGCCCGTCCTGGAGGACCAGATCACCGCGCTCATCGAGGCGGCCCGGCTGCACCCGGCCGCGTTCGACCTCGACCGGGTCGGGGTCCGCGGCTGGTCGTTCGGCGGCTGGCTCGCGGGACTGGCCGTCCTGAAGCGCCCGGACGTGTTCCACGCGGGCGTCGCGGGCGCGCCCGTCACCGACTGGCGGCTCTACGACACCCACTACACCGAGCGGTACCTGGGCCACCCCGACGAGGAGCCGGAGAGCTACGCGGCGAACTCCCTCGTCGAGATGGCCGGGAAGCTGGAACGCCCGCTGATGATCATCCACGGGCTGGCGGACGACAACGTCGTCGCGGCCCACACGCTGCGGCTGTCGTCGGCGCTGCTGGCCGCGGGCCGCCAGCACACCGTCCTCCCCTTGTCGGGCGTCACGCACATGACCCCGCAGGAGGTCGTCGCGGAGAACCTCCTGCACCTCCAGGTCGACTGGCTCAAGAACGCACTGGCGAGGTAAAGCGCTCAGGAGCTGCGCCAGGACGCCCACAGCGCTGCGTACGAACCGTTCTGTGCGAGCAGCTCGTCGTGGGTTCCGAGCTCGGCGATGTGCCCGTCCTCCACCACCGCGACACGATCGGCGTCGTGCGCGGTGTGGAGGCGGTGCGCGATCGCCACGACCGTCCGGCCGTCCAGTACGGCGGCCAGCGACCGCTCCAGGCGGCGGGCAGCGCGCGGATCGAGCAGCGACGTCGCCTCGTCCAGGACGAGCGTGTGCGGGTCCGCGAGGACCAGCCGGGCCAGCGCGAGCTGCTGCGCCCGCGCCGGGGACGGCGCCGCCGCCGCGCCCGCACCCACCTCGTCGTCCAGCCCCGGCCCGTCCCACTCGACGGCCGCCAGCACGCGCCGCAAGTCGTCGTCGGAGGCGTCCGGGCGGGCCATCACCAGGTTGTCGCGGAGGGTCCCGCGGAACACGTGCTGCTCCTGCGTGACCAGCGCGACGTGCCCGCGCAGGTCGTCCAGCGGCAGCCCGACCAGCGGGACGCCGCCGACCTCGACCGCGCCGGTGCGGGGGCCGTCGATCCCCGCGAGCAGCCGGCCCAGCGTGGACTTCCCGGCGCCGCTCGGCCCGACCACCGCGAGCCGCTCCCCCGGCCGCAGCTCCAGGTCGACGCCGTGCAGCACGTCCCGTTCGTCCCGGTAGGCGTACCGGACGTCGCGTGCCGTGAGGCGCTCGCCGTCCGGGGCGCGGCCGTCCGGCACCCGGTCCGGCGGGACGTCGCCGACGCCCAGCACCCGCGCCAGCGACGCGCCGCCGAGCTGCAGCTCGTCCAGCCAGGCCAGCAGCGTCTCCACCGGCCCGCTCAGCTGCTGCACGTACAGCGTCGCCGCCGTGACCTGCGCGAGCGACGCGTGCCCGTTCATGTACAGCAGGCCGCCGCCGAGCAGCGTCGCCGCGACGGGCAGCACGAACGCGAACTCGATCACGGGGAACAGCACGGTGCGCAGCCGCAGCGTGTACCGCTCGACCTCGAACGCCGCCGCGATGTCGGCGTCCCCGCGCTCCCGCCGCCGGGCCTCCAGGCCCAGCGACTCGACCGTCCGCGCCCCGTGCACCGTCTCGGCGAGCCCGTCGGTGATCCGCGCGTACGCCTCGTTCTCCCGCAGGTAGCCCGCGTGGGCGCGCGGCAGGTACCAGCGGGTCACCGCCCACAGGACCGGGACCGACACCAGGCACGGCAGTGCGACCAGCGGCCCGTTCAGCAGCAGCGCACCGACCGTGAGGCCGCCGACCACGACGGCGATCAGCGTCTCGGGCAGCGCGTACCGGACGGACGTCGCGAGCGTGTCGACGTCGCGCGACGCGCGGGTCACCAGGTCGCCGGTGCCCGCGCGCTCCACCGTCGACAGCGGCAGCCGCAGCACCCGCCCGACGAACTCCTCGCGCAGCTGCGCGAGCACCCGCTCGCCGAGCTTCGCCGACTGCAGGTGCGCGTAGCGCAGCAGCACCCCCTGCACGATCACGAACACCGCGATCGCGATCCCCGCGGTGTCGACGTCCGCGCGCCCGTCCCCGACGTCCTCGACGAGCCCGCCGAGCAGCCGCGGCGCGACGAGCCCCGCGGCCGCCGCGAGCGCGTGCAGCGCCAGCGCCCCCGCGAGGGCCCGCGGATGCCGCATCACCAGCCGCCGCGCGTGCGCCCGCACCCGCGCGGGCGACGCCACCGGCAGGATCTCCGCACTCACGACGGCACCTCCACCCCGTCCGCGGCCCCGTCCGCACCGGCCGGGACATCCGGGACGTCCGCGCCGCTCGCGTCCCCCGCTCCCGTCGCGCCGCCCGCGCCCTTCGCGCCGCCCGCGCCCTTCGCGCCGTCCGCGCCCGTCGGGACGTCCGCGCCGACCGGGACGTCCCCACCGCTCGCATCCCCCGCGCCCGTCCCGCCGCCCGCGCCGGGCGGGACGTCCGCGCCGGGCGGGACGTCCGCGCCGGGCGGGACGTCCGCGCCGGGCGAAGCCCCCTTGCCGGTCGGGGCGGCGGCGCGGGGCGCCGTCCCGGCGGCGGTGCCCGCCGCGGCCTCACCTCGGGACGCGGCGGGCCGCGCGGCGGTGGTGGGCGGGTCTGTGCGGGTGACGGTGGAGGCGTAGCACGGGTCCGCGTCGAGGAGGTCGCGGTGCGCGCCCTCCGCGACGACGCGTCCGTCCAGGACGAACGCGACGTGCGCGGCCCGGTCGAGCATCAGGGGGCTCGTGGTGCACACGACTGTGGTTCGCCCCGCGCGCGCTTGGGTGAGGCGGTCGGCGATGCGTGCCTCGGTGTGCGCGTCCACGGCGCTCGTCGGCTCGACCAGTACGAGGACCTCCGGGTCGGCCGCGAGCGCGCGCGCAAGGCGGAGGCGTTGCTGCTGCCCGCCGGAGAACTCGCGGCCCGCCTCGGCGACGCGCGCGTCCGGGCCGGACGCGGCGACGATGTCGGTCGCGCTCGCCGCCCACAGCGCGGGTTCGAGGTCGACGGGGCCGCGCGCGGGGGTGAGCGCCTCGGTCAGCGTGCCGGCGAACAGCCGGTCCTCGTTGACGGCGACGACGATCCGGTCGCGCAGGCCGCCGAGCTCGTGCAGCGGGACGCCGGCGACGTCGACGCGTCCGGGCGCGTAGCCGCCGAGCCGGTCGGCGATCGCCCGGGCGTCCTCCGGACGGGCGGCCGCGATCGCGGTCAGCCGTCCGGGGCGCACGACCAGTCCCGACGCGACGTCGGTCAGCGCGCCGGGCTCCGCGTGCCGTCCGGCCCGGTCCCCGGCGCGCTCGGGCTCGATGTCGAGGAGCCGCACGACGCGTTCGGCGGCGACCAGCGCACGGGTGATCTTGCCCGCGGCCTCGCCGATGGTCTTCAACGGCGTGACCAGGAAGATCGCGTAACCGTAGAACGAGACGAGCTGGCCCGCGCTGATCGAGCCCTGGACGGCGAAGCGGGCACCGGCCCAGGTCACGAGCGCGATCAGCAGGCCCGGCAGCAGCACCTCGGCGCCGCTCAGCCGGGACTCGGCGCGGGCGGTGGCGATCCCGGCGGCGCGGACGCGCGCGGAATCGGCGGCGTAGCGGCCGGCGAACAGCTCCTCGCCGCCGACGCCGCGCAGCACGCGCAGGCCCGCGACGAGGTCGGTCGCGCGGGTGTTGAGCTCGCCGACCCGTTCGCGGTGCTCCTCCTCGCGCTCCCGGTACGGGCGCAGCAGCGGCGCCGCGAGGACGAGGATCAGCGGGACGCCGACGAGGACGATCAGGCCGAGCGGCGGCGAGATCGCCAGCAGGATCGCGGCGACGGCGACGATCGCGACGACGGCTCCGGTGCCGCGGGAGACGATGTCGAGGGCGTCCCCGATGCCGTCGACGTCGGACATGCCGATGCTGACGACCTCACCGGCGCTCATGCGCTTCTGCAGGGTCGCGCCCAGCCGGGTCGCCTGCCGGGTGACGAGCTGGATCGTCCGGTACGCGGCGGCGAGCCAGTTGGCGACGGCGAACCGGTGGCGGGCGGCGCCCGCGGCGGCCTGCAGCGCCCCGACGGCGGCCAGGACGCCCGACCAGACGGCGAGGGCCCCGGCGTCGCGGGTGGTCACGGCGTCGACGGCGAGCCCGAGCACCGCGGGGATCGCGACGTAACCGAGCATCCACAGGACGCCGAGCGCCGCGCCCGCGGACGCGGTGCGCCACTGCACGCGCAGCAGCCACAGGAGGTATCGGGCGGGAGACCGGTGATCGGGATTGCCTGGATCCTTCTCCGGCAATGGCTTCACGACCGCAGGGTATGCAGGTCGCACCCGGCGAATCGACCGATTTTCCGGCCGTCGGGGCGGGCCGGGACGGTGCGCCCCGTGGTAAGCAGACGCTAAGCTCTCACCGTACGGAGCGGGCTTCCCCAGCGCTCCATGAGCCGGGACCCTGGCGGTTAGGCAAATGCCACCACCCCGGTGCGGTCCTCCGTCCCGCGCGGTGAGCGCGAGGCCTCCGGAGCCGTCCTGCCGTTGCCAGTGCCCGTCGCCGGCCCAACCGTTACGGAAGCTTTGTGAGCACCATCAGTCATCAGACACGCCCCCTCGCCCAGGGGAACGACGAGCGGGTCGAACTGCTCCTCATCGACGACGCGCCGTCCGACGTCCTCATGGTCGAGCGGATGCTGGCCGACAGCGGCCTGGACGCCGACATCACCGTCGCCGCCGACCTGGCGACCGCGCGCCGCCTCCTGACCCGGCGCACCCAGTGCATCGTCGTGGACCTGTCGGCGCCCGGCATCGACGACGTCGCGGGACTGCGCGAGGTCCTGGAGATGTCCCGCACCGCCGCCGTCGTGGTGCTGACCGGCCTGGACGACGCGCACCTCGGGGTGCGGGCCGTCGCCGCCGGCGCCGAGGACTACCTGGTCAAGCAGGAGGTGGACGGGCCGCTGCTGGCCCGCGCCGTGCGCTACTCGATCGAGCGCAAGCGCGCCGAGGAGACCGAGCGGCGGCTGGTCGAGGCGCGGATCCTGCGGCGCGAGAACGCGCGGCTGGAGCGCGGGCTGCTGCCCGTCCCCCTGATCGACGACCCGTCCCTGCGGCACCACACCCGGTACCGGCCGGGACGGCGCCGGGCGCTGCTCGGCGGCGACTTCTACGACACCGTGCAGACCGAGGGCGGCGCCGTCCACCTGATGATCGGGGACGTCTGCGGGCACGGGCCGGACGAGGCGGCGCTCGGCGTCCAGCTGCGGATGGCGTGGCGGACGCTCGTGCTGGCCGGGCACACCGGGGAGCAGCTGCTCGGGATCCTGGACAGCGTCCTCGGGCACGAGCGGCGCAGCGAGGAGATCTTCACCACCCTCTGCATGATCACGATCGCGCCGTCCCGCCGCACCGCGCGGATGCACCTGGCCGGGCATCCGGCGCCGCTGCTGTTCCGCGAGGGCCCGGACGGCTCGTCCGACGTCGCCGCGCTGCCGGACTACGCGCACGGCCCGGCGCTCGGCCTGCTGCCGGGCGCCGAGTGGCCGACGACGGAGATCGACCTCGGCGAGTCGTGGGCGCTGATGCTGTACACCGACGGCCTGATCGAGGGCCGGATCGGTGCGGGCTCGGACCGTCTCGGCACCGACGGCCTGGTGAAGCTGGCGCACGCGGCGCGCGGGACGGGCGCGACCGGACGCGCGCTGATCGACGAGCTCGTCGCCGAGGTCGAGCACCTCAACGAGGACGCCCTCACCGACGACCTGGCCCTTCTGCTGCTGTCCCGGAACGGGTGAAACGGCCCTGACCAGCGAGCCTGGATACGCGTCAACGTCATTTCGGTCACGTTAACGGCGAGTTCCCGAACCGCCTGTGAAGTCTCTCACCAGGCAAGGGACGGTGCCGCGCGCCAAACGCCCGTTCTCCACGCTCGATAGCCCCCGGCTATCGAAATGAGTGCGCTGATGACTTGGAGCTCTGCACCGAGTCGGACATAACGTGCGCGACGTGGCTATAGCGATACCTGCGATCTACCGGTCGACCGTCGGCAAGAAGGCCGTCATGGCCGTGACCGGCGGCATCCTCGTGCTGTTCCTGATCGCGCACATGGTCGGGAACCTGAAGATCTTCTACGGCGCCGAGGACTTCAACCACTACGCGCACTGGCTGCGCACGATCGGTGAGCCCGCCGTGCCGTACCGCACGGTGCTGACGGTGCTCGAGGTCGTCCTCGCCGTCGCGGTGATCCTGCACATGTGGTCGGCGGTGTCGCTCGCCCGCCGCGCGCGCGCCGCGCGGCCCGTCAAGTACGAGTCGAAGAAGAAGTCCCACGCGCAGGGCTACGCCACCCACACGATGCGCTACGGCGGGATCATCATCGCCTTCTACATCGTGTGGCACCTGCTGGACCTGACGTTCTTCGTGGTGAACCCGCTGGGCGCCGACGACACCCCGTACGACCGGATGATCGCGGACTTCGATCCGTCCCGCTGGTACATCACGGTCTGGTACGTCGTCGCCGTCCTGATGGTCGGCCTGCACCTGCACCACGGCATCTGGAGCGCCTTCCAGACCCTCGGCCTGCGCACCCCGCGCAGCCACACCCTCCTGCGGGGCCTCGCCATCGCCGTCTCCGCCGTGGTGACGATCGGCTTCATCTCCGTCCCCGTCTCCATCGCCTTCGGATGGGTGAGCTGAACATGAACGACGAGCTTTACGACATCGGCGACCCGGTCGTCGACGGCAAGGTGCCCGCCGGGCCGATCGAGGACCGCTGGACCACGCGCAAGTTCGAGGCCAAGCAGATCAACCCGGCCAACAAGCGCAAGAAGAAGATCATCATCATCGGCACCGGGCTGGCCGGCGGGTCCGCCGGCGCCACGCTCGGCGAGGCCGGCTACCACGTCCAGCAGTTCTGCTTCCAGGACAGCCCGCGCCGCGCGCACTCCATCGCCGCGCAGGGCGGCATCAACGCCGCCAAGAACTACCGCAACGACGGCGACAGCGTGTACCGGCTGTTCTACGAGACGGTCAAGGGCGGCGACTTCCGGTCCCGCGAGTCGAACGTGTACCGGCTCGCCGACATCTCCCGGAACATCATCGACCAGTGCGTCGCGCAGGGCGTCCCGTTCGCCCGCGAGTACGGCGGCCTGCTCGACAACCGCTCGTTCGGCGGCACCCAGGTGTCCCGGACGTTCTACGCGCGCGGGCAGACGGGCCAGCAGCTGCTCCTCGGCGCCTACCAGGCGCTGATGCGGCAGGTCGAGATGGGCAACGTCGAGCTGTTCCCGCGCCACGAGATGCTCGACCTGATCATGGAGGACGGGCGCGCCCGCGGCGTCGTCGTCCGGAACCTGATCAACGGCGAGGTCAAGAACTACACCGCGGACGCGGTCGTGCTGGCGTCGGGCGGCTACGGCAACGTGTACTTCCTGTCCACGAACGCGATGGGCTCGAACGTCACCGCGTCGTGGCGGGCGCACCGGCACGGCGCCCTGTTCGCCAACCCCTGCTACACGCAGATCCACCCGACCTGCATCCCGGTCAGCGGCGACCACCAGTCGAAGCTGACGCTGATGTCGGAGTCGCTGCGCAACGACGGCCGCGTCTGGGTGCCGAAGAAGGGCGGGGACGACCGGCGCCCCGCCGACATCCCCGAGGACGAGCGCGACTACTACCTCGAGCGCATCTACCCCTCGTTCGGCAACCTGGTCCCCCGCGACATCGCCTCCCGCGCCGCGAAGAACGTGTGCGACGAGGGCCGCGGCGTCGGCCCCGGCGGGCTGGGCGTCTACCTGGACTTCGCGGACGCGATCGGACGGCTCGGCCGCGACAAGGTCGAGGCCAAGTACGGGAACCTGTTCGAGATGTACGAGCGGATCACCGGCGAGAACCCGTACGACACGCCGATGCGCATCTACCCCGCCGTGCACTACACCATGGGCGGCCTGTGGGTGGACTACGACCTGGAGTCCACCGTCCCCGGGCTGTTCGTGATCGGCGAGGCGAACTTCTCCGACCACGGCGCGAACCGCCTCGGCGCGTCCGCCCTGATGCAGGGCCTCGCCGACGGCTACTTCGTGCTGCCGGCCACGATCAACGACTACATCGCCCGCAACGCCCTCCCGCCGGTCGCCGACACCGCGATCGCCGAGGCGGAGGAGCGGGTGAACGGCCGCATCGACAAGCTGCTGTCGATCGACGGTGACCGCTCCGTCGACTCCTTCCACCGCGAGCTCGGCCACATCATGTGGGAGTACTGCGGCATGGAACGCACCGAGGAGGGCCTGCGCAAGGCGCTCGAGCTCATCCCGGCGCTGCGCGAGGAGTTCTGGACGCGCGTCAAGGTCACCGGCAAGGGCGAGGAGCTCAACCAGCAGCTCGAGAAGGCCGGCCGCGTCGCCGACTTCCTCGAGCTGGGCGAGCTGATGGTGATCGACGCCCTGCACCGTTCCGAGTCCTGCGGCGGCCACTTCCGCGCCGAGAGCCAGGACGACGAGGGCGAGGCCAAGCGGGACGACGACGCCTTCGGCTACGTCGCCGCCTGGGGCTGGCAGGGGGAGGGCGCCAGGCCCGTCCTCCGCAAGGAGACCCTCAACTTCGAATACGTCAAGCCGACGCAGAGGTCGTACAAGTAACCATGAAGCTCACACTGCGCGTCTGGCGCCAGAGCGGCCCCCGGGACAAGGGCGGGATGGTCGAGTACAAGCTCGACGACATCTCCCCCGACGCCTCGTTCCTGGAGATGCTCGACGTCCTCAACGAGAAGCTGATCGCCGACGGCGGCGAGCCCGTCGCGTTCGACCACGACTGCCGCGAGGGCATCTGCGGCATGTGCTCCCTGGTCATCAACGGCACGCCGCACGGTCCCGAGCGCAACACCACCACGTGCCAGCTGCACATGCGCAAGTTCCGGGACGGCGAGGTCATCGACGTCGAACCGTGGCGGGCGAAGGCGTTCCCGGTCGTCAAGGACCTGGTCGTCGACCGCTCCGCGTTCGACCGGATCATCCAGTCCGGCGGCTACATCACCGCGCCGACCGGCACCGCGCCCGAGGCGCACGCGGCACCCGTCCCGAAGCCGGACGCCGACGCCGCGTTCGAGGCCGCCGAGTGCATCGGCTGCGGCGCGTGCGTCGCGGCCTGCCCGAACGGCTCGGCCGCACTGTTCCTCGGCGCGAAGATCACCCACCTGGGGCTGATGCCGCAGGGCCAGCCGGAGCGCTGGGACCGGGCCGTGTCCATGCTCGACACCCACGACGGCGAGGGCTTCGGCGGCTGCACCAACACCGGCGAGTGCACCGTCGCCTGCCCGAAGGGCATCGGCCTCGACGTCATCGGGCGCCTCAACGGCGACTACCTGAAGGCGTCCGCGGGCGGCAAGAAGAAGTAAGCCGTCCCCTTCACCAGGCCCCGCCCGGCCGCGGCAACCGGGCGGGGCCTTGTCCACCCAGGGAGGCGACCCCCTGGAACCCCCGTCACGGGCACGACGATCCTCACGTGCTGTTGCAAGACACCGCCTCCCGTGCGGCACTCGCACGCACGCTGCGGTCGCCGTGCCCGGCGCTTCGCGCGACCTCCGGCGCCGGGCGCCTACGGTCGCGCGAAGCGTGCCGCATGCCGAGGTGGGCGGGACCCCTGTCCCAGGGTTCGGCAGTCAGGGCAGAGTCTTCGAGAAGGCCGGTGCGTACCGTCCGGTCCTCGTCGCGGTGAAGGAGACGCGGACACGCGGCTGGGTGCGGCTCCCCGGCGCCGAACCGACCGGCGCGGACGCCGGTCCGCAGGCGACCCGTCCCGTCCGGTAGCCCATCGGGCGCGCATGGCCGGGCGGCGGGCTCAGTCGTGGACGAGGGTTTCGACGCCCTCGGGGAGGCTGCCCGCGAGGCCCGCCTCGACGAGGAACGTCTCGAGGGTGTCCTGGAACGCGCGCGCCGCGTGCGTCGGCTCGACGTCCTTGCGGTGCGCGACCGCGATCGTCCGCAGCAGCCCCTCGCCGTGGTGCCCGCGGCGCGCCGCCTCGTCCAGGACGAGCGGGGTGCCGCGCAGGCCCGGCCGTCCGGCCAGCACCATGCTCGGGACCACCGCGATGCCGAGCCCCACCTCGACGAACCGCAGCACCGCGTCCATCTCGCCGCCCTCGACCGCGAACCGCGGTTCGAAACCGGCCGCGCGGCACGCCCCGATCGTCGCCTCCCGCAGGTCGTAGCCGGGGCGGAACATCACCAGCGGGCGGTTCCGCAGGTCGTCGATGCGCAGGAACGAGCGGCGCGGCAGCGGCGCCGCCCGCCCGCCCGGTTCCGGACCCGCCGGGGACGCCACGACCAGGTACTCGCGCAGTATCGGGGTCGTGTCGAGCGGCGGGTCGCCGTGCAGGGGCAGGATGACCAGCGCCATGTCCAGCTCACCGCGGGTCAGCTGCCGGACGAGGTCGCGCGAACCGCTCTCCTCGACGATCAGCTGGATGCCCGGGTAGGCGTCGTGGAAGCGGCGCAGGACGTCGGCGAGCAGGCCCGCGCACAGCGACGGCGTCGCGCCGAGCCGCACCCGCCCGCGCCGCAGCCCCGCCAGCTCCTGCACCTCGACCCGGGCCGTCTCGACGTCGGCGAGGATCCGCTTGGCCAGCGGCAGCAGCGCCTCCCCGGCGGGCGTCAGGGTGATGTTCCCCCGGGCCCGGCTGAACAGCGACACGTTCAGCTCGCCCTCCAGCGCGCGGATCTGCTTGCTCAGCGACGGCTGCGCCACCCGCAGGAGCTCGGCGGCCTGCGTGAAGTGCCGGACCTCCGCGACCGCGACGAAATAGGCGAGCTGCTGCAACTGCATCCTGCACAGCGTACGGGGCCGCCGTCGGGCCGCCCGCAGGCGGCTAGCGGATGTGCTCGCGGAGCGCCTGCAGGTCGTGGACGATCAGGCGGCGCCGTCCCGTCTCCACCAGGTTCCGCTCGCGCAGGTGCCGCAGCGCCTTGCTGACCGCCTCGCGGGACGCGCCGACCCACCCGGCCAGCTCCTCCTGCGACAGGTTCAGCGTGATCCGGACGCTCTCGCCGCCCGGCTGCCCCGACCCGTACGGGACGCCGAACCGCTCGGCCAGTTCCACGAGCCGGTGCGCCACCCGTCCGGTCGCGTCGTACACCGCGAACTCGGCGCGCTGGCGGTCGGCCTCCCGCCACCGCGAGCAGAGGGTACGCATGATGATGATCGAGACGCGCCCGTTGTCCTCCAGGTACCGCGTGAACTCCCTGGAGGGGATGATGAGCGCCCGCACCGGTTCGAGCGCCTCGACCGTCGCGGACCGGGGGAACCCGTCGATCGCCGCGACCTCGCCGAGCAGCGCGCCGGGTTCGCGCAGCGCCAGCAGCACCTCCCCGCCCTGCTCGAGGTAGGTGAAGACCTTCACCCGTCCCTTCAGCAGGACCGCGACCCACCCGGACCGGTCGCCCTCGACGAACAGCGCCTCCCCGCGTCCGAAGTCACGGACGCGTCCGCGGTCTTCCAGCTCGGCGCGTTCGGCCGGGGTGAGTTCGGCCAGGAACGAACCCGGTTCGAGTGCGCTCATGCCACCACGCTAAGGCGAACGGCCCGAGACCGGTCCCGGGGAAAGAATCACGAATGCATCACACGTTGTGTGTACTTCTCCCTATTCGCGGCATCTGCGATGCGCAAGGGTGGTGCGCGGTGTGCGTGACGGCGTTCGTGGGGAACGGCGATCGGCGGGCGGCGGTGCGGGGGCACGCCGCCCGCCCCGCACCGCCGCTCCGTCGTCACGCGGAGGGCGTGTCCTGGCCCTTCTTGACGATGCCGAGCTTGGACCCGAGCCAGACCACCGGGTCGTACCTGCGCCCGACGACCCGTTCCTTCATCGGGATCAGGGCGTTGTCGGTGATCTTGATGTGCTCGGGGCAGACCTCGGTGCAGCACTTGGTGATGTTGCAGAAGCCGAGGCCGTGGTCCTGCTGGGCGATCTCGCGGCGGTCGGACTGGTCGGCCGGGTGCATCTCGAGTTCAGCGATCCGCATGAGGAAGCGCGGCCCGGCGAAGTCGGGCTTGTTCTCCTCGTGGTCGCGGATGACGTGGCAGACGTTCTGGCACAGGAAGCACTCGATGCACTTGCGGAACTCCTGCGAGCGCTCGACGTCCACCTGCTGCATGCGCAGCTCGCCGGGCTTGGCGTCGCCCGGGTCGAACGACGGGATCTCGCGGGCCTTCTCGTAGTTGTACGACACGTCGGTGACCAGGTCGCGGATGACCGGGAACGTCCGGACGGGCGTGACCGTGATCGTCTCGTCCGGTTCGAAGGTCGACATCCGGGTCATGCACAGCAGCCGCGGCATGCCGTTGATCTCGGCGGAGCAGGACCCGCACTTGCCCGCCTTGCAGTTCCACCGGACGGCCAGGTCCGGGGCCTGCGTGGCCTGCAGGCGGTGGATGATGTCGAGGACGACCTCGCCCTCGTTCACCTCGACCGTGTAGTCGGTGAGCTCGCCCTCGCCCTCGTCGCCGCGCCAGACGCGGAACTTCGCCTCGTAGCTCATCCGTCGCCCTCCTCGCCGTGTTCGGCCTTCTCGTCCGCCTTGTGGTCGGCCTTGCCGTCCGCCTTGTCCGCGTCCGGCCCGGCCGCGCCCGGCGCGGTGGCACCGGCGGGCAGTTCCTCGCCGGTCAGGTACTTCTTGAGCTCGTCGGTCTCGAAGAGCCCGAGCAGGTCCGCGCGCATCGGCGGCATCGGCTGCCGGGTCAGCTCGACGTGCGGGTCGGCGGGGTCGCCGGCCAGGCGGCAGACGAGGTTGACCTTCCGCCAGTCCGCCGACATCTGCGGGTAGTCGTCGCGGGTGTGGCCGCCGCGGCTCTCCTGCCGTTCGAGGGCCGCCTTCGCGACGGCCTCCGAGACCAGCAGCATGTTGTGCAGGTCGAGGGCGAGGTGCCAGCCGGGGTGGTAGCCGCGGCCGTCGTGCACCGCGACCGGTTCGACGGAGACGCGGGCGACGCGCTCGCGGAGTCCCTGCAGGGCCTCGATCGCCCGCTGCAGCTCCTCCTCCCTGCGGATGATGCCGACCAGCTCGTTCATCGTGGTCTGCAGCTCGGCGTGGACGGTGTAGGGGTTCTCGCCGCCCTCGCGCTCGAACGGCGCGAGCGCCTCCGCGGTGGCCGCGTCCACGACCTCGTCCGACGCGGTGGGCCGGGCGTCGAGCGCGTCGACGTACTCGGACGCGCCGAGGCCCGCGCGGCGCCCGAACACCAGCAGGTCCGACAGCGAGTTGCCGCCGAGCCGGTTCGAGCCGTGCATGCCGCCCGCGACCTCGCCGGCGGCGAACAGGCCGGGCACGTTCGCGGCGGCGGTGTCGGGCTCGACCTCGACGCCGCCCATCACGTAGTGGCAGGTCGGCCCGACCTCCATCGGCTCCTTGGTGATGTCGACGTCCGCCAGCTCCTTGAACTGGTGGTGCATCGACGGCAGCCGCCGGACGATCTCCGCGGCGCCGCCCGGCATCCGGTCGACGACCGTGAGGAACACGCCGCCGTGCGGCGAGCCCCGGCCGGCCTTCACCTCTGAGTTGATCGCGCGGGCGACCTCGTCGCGCGGCAGCAGCTCGGGGGGACGCCGGTTGTTCTCAGGGTCGTCGTACCAGCGGTCGCCCTCCTCCGGGGAGGTGGCGTACTGGTCCTTGAAGACCTCCGGGATGTAGTCGAACATGAAGCGCTTGTCATCGGAGTTCTTCAGGATGCCGCGGTCGCCGCGCACCGACTCGGTGACGAGGATGCCCTTCACGGACGGGGGCCAGACCATCCCGGTGGGGTGGAACTGGACGAACTCCATGTTCAGCAGCGTCGCGCCCGCCTGCAGGGCGAGCGAGTGGCCGTCCCCGGTGTACTCCCACGAGTTCGACGTGACCTTGAACGCCTTGCCGATCCCGCCGGTCGCCAGGACGACGGCCGGGGCCTCGAACACCACGAACTTGCCGGTCTCGCGGACGTACCCGAACGCGCCGCAGATCCGGTCGCCGTCCTTGAGCAGCCGCGTGATCGTCGTCTCGGACCACACCTTGAGGCGCGCCTCGTAGTCGCCGTGCTCGGCGCGGTCCTCCTGCTGGAGCGCGACGATCTTCTGCTGGGCCGTGCGGATCAGCTCCAGGCCCGTCCGGTCGCCGACGTGCGCCAGCCGCGGGTACTCGTGCCCGCCGAAGTTCCGCTGGCTGATCTTGCCTTCCTTGGTGCGGTCGAACAGCGCGCCCCACAGCTCGAGTTCCCAGATGCGGTCCGGGGCCTCCTTGGCGTGCAGCTCGGCCATCCGCCAGCTGTTCAGGAACTTCCCGCCGCGCATCGTGTCGCGGAAGTGCACCTGCCAGTTGTCGTTGGCGTTGACGTTGCCCATCGCGGCCGCCGCGCCGCCCTCGGCCATCACGGTGTGCGCCTTGCCGAACAGCGACTTGGAGATGATCGCCGTCTTCTTGCCCTGGAGGCGAGCCTCGATCGCCGCGCGCAGCCCGGCGCCGCCGGCACCGATCACCACGACGTCGTACGAGTGCCTCTCGATCTCAGTCATGATTCCTTGGCCTTCAGTTGAAGATGCGCAGGTCGGAGATGGTCTCGCTGGCCACGAGCATCACGTAGACGTCGGCGACGACCAGGGAGCCCAGCGTGATCAGCGCGTACATCCCGTGCTTCTCGTTGATCTTGGAGACCCAGCCCCACATCCGGTACCGCACCGGGTGCTTCGAGAAGTTCTTCAGCCGGCCGCCCACGATGTGCCGGCAGGAGTGGCACGACAGCGTGTACAGCCAGAGCAGGATCACGTTCGCCCAGAGGATGACCGTGCCGAGGCCGATCCCGAATCCGCCGTCCTTACCGTGGAAGGCGAGGATCGCGTCCCAGGTGTTGATGAGGGAGATGAGCACCGCGGCGATCCAGAAGTAGCGGTGCAGGTTCTGCGCGATCAGCGGGAAGCGCCGCTCCCCGGTGTACTTGCCGTGCGGCTCGCGGACGCCGCAGGCCTGCGGGGCCGCCCAGAACGACCGGTAGTAGGCCTTCCGGTAGTAGTAGCAGGTCAGCCGGAACAGCAGCAGGAACGGCAGGGAGATCACCGCGAACGGGATCCAGCCGCGGGTGCCGGCCGGGAGGAACGTCCCGAACTCCGCCGCGCTGCCCGTGTGCCCGTTCACCGTCACGTCGCCGCAGATCTCGTTGAAGCACGGCGAGAAGAACGGCGACAGGTAGTGGAACTCCGGCACGAAGAAGGCCGCGCCCCAGAAGGCCCGGATCGTCGCGTACACCACCCACGCCGTGAAGATCACGAACGTGGTGATGGGATAGAGCCGCCAGTTGTCCTTCCGGAGCGTGCGTTCCTTGATCTGGGCGCGGGATTTGGCCGGCGCCTCCAGTGTGCTCATCGATCGCTCTCCTGAGCCTCGGGTCGTGTGATCCCCGTACCACGGGCCGCGCGCACCATGCGGCTCTCGCGCCGCGGCCGTAGACCGTGCCGCATGCGGGCGGTGACGCCCCGTGCGCGCTTCCAGCGAAGCGACCTTACGCCACTCGCGCGGACCTGTGACATACATAACAGGCGGACCCGCATGTGACCCTGACCACAGACTTTAGCCGCTCAAACGGTCTCCGGCACGGCCGGAGAACCATAAGCAGTCGTTATGGCGACGGGGAATCGAGACGAGCACGAGAAGGCATGACGGGACGCTCGCGCACGACGGCCCTATCGGTTTCGCCGCGCGTTACGAGAGCCCCGCCCGCAGCACCGTCCGGGCGAAGTGCGCCTCGGCCTCGCTCGTCCGGCCCGTCCCGTACACGCGGAGCGCCGCCGCGAGATCGGGAAACCGGTCGGCGAGCAGCGCGGCGGGAGTCGTGACTCAGCCGCCCGGCGCTCCCGGCGGGGCGCCGAGGTGGTCGAAGATTTGCAGCGCCTCGCCGTCCAGGGCACGCGCGGGCAGCTCCGGCTCCAGCCCGCACATGCCGAGGGCCCGCCGGGCCGCGGCGGCGTCCGGCGGGCGCCGCCCGGGATCGGGATCGCACAGGCACGCGATCACCGACCGCAGGCCGGGCGGCGACCCGGGCGGCGGCGGCCCGCCCACCCGCTGCCGCGGCTCCGGTTCGCCCGCGCCCGTCAGCATCCGCCACCCGACCATCCCGGCCGCGTACAGGTCCTGGAGCGGGCCGGGGCGGTTCCGGTCGAGGACCTCCGGTGCCAGGTAACCGGGGGTGCCGACGGCGAACCCGGTCGTGGTGACGCGCGTCCCGTCGGCCTCGAGCGCGATCCCGAAGTCGGCGAGCCGGACGTGCGGGGCGCCCACCGGGCTCGGCTCCAGCAGGAGGTTCGCCGGCTTCACGTCGCGGTGCACCACACCCGCCGCGTGAACATGGCTCAGCGCCGCGAGCAGCTGGTCCAGGATCTCGGCCGCGTAGGCGGGCGGCAGCCGCCCGTAGTCCCCGAGGAGCGTCTGCAGGGACCCGCCGCGCACCAGGTTCATCGCGAGCAGCACGTCGTCGTCGGTCGAGCAGGACGCGTAGGGCGTCAGGACGTGCGGATGCGCGAGCCGCAGCGCCTGCTCCCGGATGGCGCGCAGCACCGACGTCGGCCCCCGCCGCCGCACGAGCTTCGCCGCGCAGTACCGTCCGTCCGCGTGGTCGTAGGCCCTCCAGACACGGCCCGTCCCGCCCTCCCCGATCCGGTCCAGCATCGTGAACCGGCCACCGATCGCCCACCCCGTGCTCACGGTGCGATGGCACGGAAACCACCCACGTGCCTCTATTCGGGCGTACTTGTCAACAGATCGCGACTTCTGCGCATCTAATAAGGAGAGTCAGGCGATCACCCCGCGCCCCTTCCGGTTCGTAGACTGACGAGCCGCACCGACCGCGCCCCAAGAGGGCCTGCCGAGACGGGACCGATGAGCGACACACACCGTTTCACGAACGGCTGCGCGCACCGATGACCGAAAAGCCCCCGACAGGCCCCGAGCCGCGCCGCGACGACCTCGCGGAAGCCGCCGACGACACCTCCCCGAAGCGTCCGGACGACGCGGCGGACGACGCTCCGGACGCGGACGCGGACGCTGACGCGCGCGACCGCGCCGACGAGCCGTCCGATGGCGTCGAGGGAGAGGCCCCCGACGACGTCGAGGCGCCGCGGGACCGTGCCAACGAAGACGACGCGAAGGACGAGGGCATCGTCCGCTTCACGCCTCCGGAAGGAGCGCCCTCCGCGGAGCACGACGCCGCCCGGCGCTCCCGCCGCCGGAAGATCCTTCGCCGGACGGCGATCGGCTTGGTGGCCGCCCTCGTGGCCGGAAGCGGGGGCGCGTACTGGCTGTACCGCGACCTGATCGGCGGGATCGACCAGAAGGACGTGGGCTCGCAGCTGGGCGCGAACCGTCCGCAGAAGCTCAACGAGTCGCTCAACATCCTGCTGCTGGGGTCCGACACCCGCGAGGGCGACAACGCCGAGTACGCGGTGCCGGGGATGGCCGGGGCGCGCTCGGACACGACGATCCTGCTGCACCTGTCGCCGAACCGGGACCAGGCGGTCGCGATGAGCTTCCCCCGCGACTCGATGGTGAAGATCCCCGAGTGCGAGAAGGAGAACGGCGACAAGGTATCCGCGCGGTTCGGGATGCTGAACAGCGCGTTCTCCTACGCGGGGCCGACCTGCACGTGGAAGACGCTGGAGTCGCTCACCGGCGTCCACATCGACCACTTCGTCCAGATCGACTTCTCCGGGTTCAAGCGGATGGTGGACGCGCTGGGCGGCGTGGAGATCTGCGTCGAGCGCCCCGTGAACGACCCGCGCGCGGAGCTCTACCTGGAAGCCGGGAAGCAGACGGTCAAGGGCGACAAGGCCCTCGGTTACGTCCGCGCGCGCTACTCGCTGGGCAACGGTTCGGACCTCGGGCGGATCGAGCGCCAGCAGGAGTTCATGGGCGCCGTCGTGGACAAGGCGCTGAGCTCCGACGTCCTCACCGACCCCGCCCGGACCTACGACTTCCTCAAGGCCGCCACGGACTCGATCACCACCGACGACGAGTTCGGCCTGGCGGACATGCGCAAGCTCGCGGAGGGGCTGCGGGGCATGAGCGCCGGGCAGGTCCGGTTCGTCACCGTCCCGGTCGAGGGCTACAAGCCCGACCCGAACCGGGTCCAGTGGAACGACGAACTGGCCGCCCCGATGTTCGAGGCGATCCGGCACGACGACAAGCTGCCCGCCGCGCCGGCCGCGCCGGTGAACGCCGAACCGGCACCGAAACCGAAGGACGTGAAGATCACCGTCGTGTCCGCCGGGGCGAAGGACAAGGCCGTCGACCGGATCGTCCAGCAGCTCGAGCGGCGCGGATTCACGGTGGCCGGCGACGTCGAGAAGGCATCGGACGCCCCCGACAGCCGCATCGTGTTCGCACCGTCCGCCGAAGGGCACGCGTCCGTCCTCGCACGGGACGTCCCGGCCGCCCTGCTCTCCCCGGACGGCGCGGCGCCGGAGGACGGCGTGCGGCTCGTGATCGGAACGAAGGGGCTGAAGCTCGCACCGCCCGCCATCCAGAACATCGGGAAGAAGGCCGAGTCCGGCAAGAAGCTCTGCGACTAGGCGGAAGGCGGCTACCCCAGGACGGCGGCGCCGAGCGCCCCGGCCAGCATGTAGGGGCCGTAGGCGAACTCCCGCCGGACCCTCCGGCGGGCGATCATGACGCCGAGGTTCAGCACGCCGCCGAGCAGGTACGTCAGCAGGAGCGCCGCGAGCCAGGTCTCCAGCCCGAACCAGCCGAGGCAGAGGCCGAGGACGCCCGCGAGCTTCACGTCCCCGAGTCCCAGCCAGGACGGATTCACGAACGCCGGCACCGCGTACAGCAGGAACAGGCCGGCCATCCCGAGGAGCGCGTGCGCGAACTGGCGCGGCCCGTCCTCGGTGAAGGGCACCGCGGCGGCGAGCAGGATCGGGAGGACGGCGTAGGACGGGAGCGTGAACGCGTCCGGCAGCCGTTTGACCTGGACGTCGATGAACGCGAGCAGCGTGCCGACCATCGCCGTGTAGAGGAGTGCGGGCAGGACGGGGGCCGGCCCGACGGCGAATCCGAGCACTCCGAACACCAGGGCGGTGACCGCTCCGACGGCCGTCCGGTCGCGTGCGGACACGTCGCCGACGTAGGGCTCGGCGAGCGGCGCGACGAGCATGCCGGTGACGAACCCCAGCGGGAGCAACGCCAACGCGACCATCGAACCTCGCCCTGATCCGCCGAGTGGAGCCCCCGGAACGATAACCGAACGGCCCGGACGGACGGGGCCCGTTCGCGCACCCCCCGCCTTCGACGATCGACGGCCGCGGTTCCGAAACGGCGCCCGCGAGACGCCCTCCCCTCACCGCGCGGTGACAGTACTGACCCGTCGACGCACGAACGTGTCGTCCCGGCGGCCATGACGCGGTCACGAAGGCCGTGCTGAACGGGCTCGTGCATCGCCGGTCGGCGCGGGTCGGTGACGGCGCGGGACGGCGCGCAGGCCTTAGAGTCTCCCTGTAGGCGGCTCAACACTGGAGACGACGGCGATGACGCACCCCTCGGACCCCGGCCAGCCAGCGCGCCCGCCCGCGGGCGGGCAGCCTCCGGGAGGGCCGTACGGTCCGCCGCCACCACCGCATCCCCAGCAGCAGCAACCGCAGCGCCCCGGCACCGGCCCGATCCCGGTCCCGAACCCGCGTCCCCCGGCCGCCCCGCCGGGCCAGGGACACGGCCAGGCCCCGCAGCACCCCAACCAGACGGGCCCAGGCCCCTACGCGACCGGCCCACAGCCCCAGGTACCGCCGCAGCAGGGCTGGGTTCCGCCTGAGCGCACGGAAAAGGGCCTGGTGGGGTCGTTGTTCGACACGAACTTCAATTCCCTGGTGACGCCGAAGCTCATCAAGGCCTTTTACACCCTGTCGCTCGTGCTGATCAGCGTGTCCGCACTGATCGTCGTGGCGATCGGGATCTGGGTCTTCCAGTTGCGCAACGGCTGGCTGGTCGGCTTGTTGATCATGTGCAGCGCGCCGATCGTGTGGCTCTTCGAGGCCATGCTCTTCCGCATTTTCATGGAAGCGATCATGGTCCGCTTCAAGAGCACCGAATATCTGCGGGTCATCAAGGACAAGAGCTAGCCGGGGCTGTCAGTGGGCGAGGTCGACGGGACGGACGAGGCGGCGGGGACGCGGCGGGACGCCGGGGCGACGCGGCGGGACGGCCCCCGGGTGCCGGGGCCGCGGGGTGCGGCGGAGACGCGCCGGGACGGGCAGGGGACGGACGGTGCGTCGCTCATGCGGCTGCCCGCGGACCTCGCCGGACGCTACGAGGCCGTGGCGGAACTCCCCGTGCAGGGCGCGGAATCGGACCTGCTCCTGGTGCGGGACGCGCACGGCGCCGAGCACGTCGCGAAGATCTTCCGCCGGGGCTACCGGGCGGATCGCGACGTGTGGGCGAAGCTGCCGGAACTCGACTCGCCGCACGTCCTGCGCATCCTGGAGACGGGGCACGCCGACGGCCGCGACTACGAGGTGACCGCGTACGCGCCCGACGGGAACCTGCGGGCGCTGATGGACGGGCCGCTGCCGCCGGACGCCGTCGCGGACGTGGCGGCGCAGCTCGCGGACGGCCTGGCGGCGCTGCACCGGGCGGGGATCGTCCATCGCGACCTGAAGCCGGAGAACGTGCTGGTCCTGGGCACCGCGCCACTGCGGCTGGTGATCGCCGACTTCGGGCTGAGCAAGGTACTCGAGCAGAGCGTGGTGTTCGCGTCGTCGTCGCGGACGCTGGCGTACGCGGCGCCGGAGTCGCTGTCGGGCCAGGTGTCGCCCGCGCGGGACTGGTGGTCGCTCGGCATGATCGTCCGGGAGCTGGCGACCGGGCGGGCGCCCTTCCGCGGGCTGAGCGAGACCGTGGTCGTCGACCATCTCGCGACCCGGCCGGTCGGTGCGGACGACGTCGCGGACCCGCGGCTGCGGCTGCTGTGCCGGGGCCTGCTCGCCCGCGACCCGCGCCGGAGGTGGACGGGCGCGGAGGTCGCGGCGTGGCTGGCCGGGGGCTCGCCCCCGGTCGCCGAGGAACCCGACCGCCCCGTCGAGGCCCGGGGGGCCGAGCCGGGGCCGGGCGCCGGTCTGCCCTTCAAGGGACGCCGGTACGCGCGGCGGGACGAACTGGCGCGGGCGCTCGTCGCCGAGTGGGAGCACGCCGCGCAGTACTTCTTCGGGCGCGGGGAGAGCGGTGAGGCGTGGCGGAGCCTGCGCGCCTGGCTCGCGGAGGTCCCCGATGACAGCAGCATCGAGCTGGTCGACGGACGCCTGACCGCGGACCTGGCCCCGGACGTGAAGCTGCTCCACCTGGTGCGGTGGCTGGATCCGGAACTCCCCCCGCACTTCCTCGGCCGCCGCGTGACCGCCGACGACCTGGCCCTCCTCCCCGCCCACGTCGAGAACCGGGGCGCCGATCACCGGGTGGCGTGCGAGCTCGTCCGGGAGCTGTGGCGGCACGGCCTGCTGAAGGAACTGGCGGGCTTCGCGGGCGGCGCCGAACTGGCCGGGGTGGACGGGCAGTGGCGGGCGCACGCGGCGGCGTGGAACGAGCTCGCGGGGTGGATCCGGGCGCAGGACGCGCCGCCGCCGGCGCTGGCGGCGCGGCTGCCGGACGCCGGGGCGGACGACCCGCCGCTGGTGCCGGCCACGCTGCTGGCGCTGGCGGCGGACCCGGCGCGGACGCACCGGAAGCTCGCCGAGGGCGTGGTGCGGGCCCGGGCGGCGGTCGCCGAGCCGGTGCCGTGGTTCGAGTGGCTGGCCGACGGGGCGGGCGACGATCCGCTGCGGCTGCTCGCGGTGATGCTGGCGGCGCCCGAGGCGGCCGTCGAGGTCGAGTCGCGGAAGCGTGCGCGGCGCGCGGAGCGGGAGCGGTCGGCGGCGCAGCGGGCGCAGCGGGACGAGCGCGAGCGCGCCCGGCTCGCGGGGCGGGGGGCGGCCGTGCGGCGGGCCGTCCTGTGGACGCTGCCGCTGCTGCCCGTCTGGCTGTTCGGCAGCTGGATCGTGGGCGAGCTGTTCGCCGGCGATCCGGACGGCGGGCCGGTCGGCGCGGGTTCGATCCAGCGGTCGTCCGGCGTCCCGTTCGGGTTCCTGGCCGTGCTGTCGGTCGTCGTGTGGGCCGCGCAGTGCGGCGTCGAGGTTCTGCTGGCGCGCGCGCAGGGCGCGGACTATCTCCCGCAGGGCCCGTGGGCGATGTTCTCGAAGGTGCTGGGCGCGGGCGGGCGCGGCCTGTCGACGGCGTCGCGGACGGTGTCGGGCGCGGCGCAGCGGACGGGACGGCGGGGCTGCGGGCTGGTGCTGCTCGCCGCGACGATCCCGCTGCTGCTGGTCTTCCTGCTGCTGGCGGCGGTGACGCCGGTCGCGGGCCTGCTGTGGACGCTCGTGCTGATCGCGGCGCCGGTCGCGCACGGCATCGTGGCGGGGGTGCGGTTGAACCGCTGGCGGGAAGTCCGGCGGGGCACGGCGACGGGAGGCGCATGAGCAGCGGAGTCGAGGCCGACATCGCGCTGGACGCGGCGGTCGTGCTGAGCCTCGGGATGAACCGGGTGCTGGGCCGGGGCGCGGGGCTGGCCGGTCGCGGCGCGGAGGCGCTGGCCGCGCTGGCGGAGGGCCGCGCGGAGGCGCGGGCGGCGGCGCTCGCCGAGGTGGAGACGCAGGAACGGGCGCTGCGCGAGGCCGTCGAGCGCAACGCGCGCATCGCCGCGCTCGCCGGTACGCGCGACCGGCTGGGCGCGGCCGCCGAGCTGCCCGCCCCCCTCGAACTCGACGAGGAGAGGCCGGCCGCGGACCTGACGGCGTGGTGCGCGGCGACCGACCGGGCCTTGGACGAGGCCGAGCGGGAGCTGTCGGGCCATGTGGCGGCCGAGGTCACCGCGCAGATCTTCGCCGCGTCCGCCGAGCGGCTGGAAGCCGATCTCGGGCGGCCGGAGCACGCCGCCGAGCAGCCGGATCCGGCCGCTCCGGCGGATTCCGGCGACGTCCGGCGGACGCTCGGACGGGTGCTGGCGCGGCTGCTGCCCGACGCCGGTCCCGCGGAGCGGGCGGCGGTCGCCGAGGCGGCGCGGCTGCTGGCGTCCGCCGCGACGGCCGCGGAGGCCGAGGGCGTCCTGCAGGAGGTGCGGCTGCGGATCCAGGACGCCAACCGCCGCACGCGGGAGCTGCGCGAGGCGCAGCGGCGGCGGGCGGCGGAGGCGGACGCCGCCGCGCAGGCCGCGGCCGAGCGCCGGTACGTGCTCGACTCGATCACCGCGGCGTTCGAGGACCTCGGGTACGAGGTGGAGGGCGGATTCGAGACGCTCACCGCGTCCGGCGGCACGATGGTCCTCACCCGGGGCGCCTGGCCCGACCACAGCGTCCGGATGCGGGTGGACGAGGCGCAGGTGCGGGCCTCGATGACGCGGGAGCGGCCGGCGGAGAGCGAGGACGACCGGCGGGTCGACGCGGAGCGCGAGGCGGAGTGGTGCGCGGCGTTCGAGGCCGCGCGGGCCCGGCTGGCCGAGGCCGGGATCCGGTCCGACGTGGGCTGGCGGCTCGACCCCGGCGTGCGGGAACTGCCGGTGACGGCCGAGTCACGGCACACTAGGGGACGTGCCGAGCGGCGGGAGCGCCGCCGCTCGCACGACCAGTGACGGCGCGGGGCGCCGGCGTGACCGGAGCGGAAGCGGAGTGGAGCGAGCCTGATGAGCATTGATTCGCCGACCCTGGGCGGACGGTTGCAGGGCTGGCCACCGTTCATCCGGGAGCTGGACGCGACACTGTCGGTGCACTCGCAGTACGTCCTGTCGGGGAACCTCTACGACAGCTTCCTCGCGCCGCCCGTGCAGGTCGGGAGCCCGGCGCGGCTGCTGCCGCTGCGCGAGCTGCTGTGGGAGACGCTGCGGGCGAGCGGCGCGTCGTTCATGATCGTGTACGACCCGGTGGACGGGCTGCAGATCTGCCCGGACGACGGCGACGAGCTGTCGGACGAGGCGCGGCGGGACGCCGAACGGCTGCTGGGCCGGCTGAAGCCGGACGACAAGCCGTCCCTGGAGGCGCTGACCCGGCACCTGGCGGCGGTGGCGCGGCCGCAGGACAACGTGCGCGGCGCGTTCGTGATCGACTCGGCGTCCCGGATCGCGCGGACGCCGACCGACCTCGAACCGGCCGAGCGCGACTTCTTCCGGTTCTGCGCGAAGCTGTCGCGGACGGCCCGTCCGGTGCGGGTGGTCGGGGCGCGCCCCAAACCGCTGTACAACCCGGTGGTGTGGCTGGTGGAGCGGCCGGGCGACCTGCCGCCGTGGATGACGGCGGACAACGAGACGATCCGGGAGATCACGATCCCGCGGCCGCACCTGGGCGACCGGCAGGAGACGGCGCGGCTGCTGGCGCGGGCGTTCGGGGTGAGCGACGCCGGTTCGGACGAGACGGCCGCGGCGGCGTGCGACGCGTTCGCCGAGCAGGCGGACGGGCTGACGCTGCAGTCGATGATCGAGGTGACGCGGCTGGCGAAGGAGCGCAACGTCAGCCTGGCGGACCTGCCGGACGCCGTCCGCACCTACAAGCTCGGCGTGCTCGACAACCCGTGGAGCCGCGGGCACCTGCGGCGCCGGGTGCTGGAGGGCGAGAAGCGGGTGCCCGAGCGGGTGATCGGGCAGCCGCAGGCGGTGACGAAGACCCTCGACATCCTCAAGCGGGCGGTGCTCGGCCTGTCGGGGGCGCAGGCGACGCGGTCGGGCAGCCGTCCACGGGGCGTGCTGTTCTTCGCGGGCCCGACCGGAACCGGCAAGACGGAGCTGGCGAAGGCGGTCACCGAGCTGATCTTCGGGGACGAGTCGGCCTACCTGAGGTTCGACATGAGCGAGTTCTCCGGGGAGGGGTCGGGCGACCGGCTGATCGGGGCGCCGCCGGGCTACGTCGGGCACGAGGCCGGCGGCGAGCTGACGAACGCGGTGCGCGAGGACCCGTTCCGGGTGATGCTGTTCGACGAGATCGAGAAGGCGCACCCGCGGATCCTGGACAAGTTCCTGCAGATCCTGGAGGACGGACGGCTCACCGACGGGCGCGGGAACACCGTCCACTTCTCCGAGTCGATCCTGATCTTCACCTCGAACCTCGGGATGTACGTGCCGGGCCGGGACCTGACGACGCCGGGCGCGCAGACGTACGCGTCGCCGAACCGTGTGCAGAACATCACTCCCGGAATGTCGTACGACGAGGTCGCGCAGCGCATCAAGGCCGCGGTCGCCGAGCACTTCACCGAGGTCCTGAACCGGCCGGAGCTGCTGAACCGGTTCGGCGACAACATCGTGGTGTTCGACTTCATCTCCGCCGACGCCGCGGGCCTGATCTTCGACCTGCAGTTCGCGAACATCTGCAAGCGCGTGTCGGAGGAGCACCGGCTCGTCCTGACACTGGACGACGACGCGCTGGACACCCTGCGGGGCTGGTGCACGGCGGAGCTGGACAGCGGCGGCCGCGGCATCGGCATGGCGCTGGAGTCCTACTTCGTCAACCCGCTGGCGCGGGCGCTGTTCGACCGCGAGCTCGTCCCGGACGAGCCCGTCACCGTGTCCGGGATACGCCGGGAGGGCAGTATCGTGCATCTGGACCTCCGGTGACGGGCGGCGGCTCATCGCGAACGCTGCTGCTCGCCAAGGCGCACCATCCGGTGACCGCACTCGGCCCCGGGACCCGCGCCGGCATCTGGACGCAGGGCTGCACGCTGCACTGCCCCGGATGCCTGTCCCGGGACACCTGGGACGCCGATCCGGGCCGGGCCGTGCCCGTCGAGACGATCCTCGGCTGGCTGGCCTCGCTGCCCGGACCGGTGGACGGGCTGACGATCTCGGGCGGTGAACCGTTCCAGCAACCGGCCGCGCTGGCCGCGCTGCTGCGCGGGGTCCGCGCATGGCGGGACGCCCCCACGCGTGAGACGATTAGGTTCGACATATTGGTCTACAGCGGATATGTCTACTCTCGGCTCGCGCGGTCCCGCGAGACTCGGGAGATCCTGGACATGTGCGACGCCGTGATCACGGGCCCATATGTCGACCGGCTCAACCCGAGGGGGCGACACCCCGAGGGCGGCTCCCTACTCTGGAGGGGGTCGGCCAACCAGCGCGTCGTGCCGCTGTCCCCGCTCGGGCGGGAACGGTACGGGGCACTGGCCGGGGTCGGCGAGAACGGGAAGATCGAGGAAGGCGCTGGGCCCAGAGTGCAGGTGTCCGTGGACGAAGGGCCGGAGGGAAGGCGGGTGTACTACATCGGGATCCCGCGAAGGGACGACATGGAGCACCTCACGTCGAGGCTCGAACGCGCCGGCGTACGCTCGGGGGAAGTGTCATGGCGAGCTTGAACTGTCCAGTCTGCGGTGAGCAGTCCCAGCCTGGGGACCTGGTCTGCATGAGCTGCGGCGCGAACCTGGCGCGGGCCGGGGGCGGCCGGCAGGGGCCCGGCGGGTACGACGACCAGTCCCAGATGCCGGGGTCGCAGTACGGCCCGCCGCAGCACGGTGCACCGCCGCAGGGGGGGCCGCCGCACGGCGCACCCCAGCACGGTGCACCCCAGCACGGCGCTCCCCAACACGGCGCTCCCCAACACGGGGCTCCCCAGCACGGGGGGCCGCCGCCGGGTGGCCCGCAGTACCAGCAGGACCAGTACCAGCAGGACCAGTACCAGTACCAGCAGGCTCCCCAGCACCAGGCGCCGCCGCAGCACCAGGCGCCCCAGAACGACCCGTGGGGACCACCGCAGCAGCAGGCCCCCCAGCAGGACCAGTGGGGAGCCTCCCAGCAGCAGGACCAGTGGGGGTCGCCGCAGCAGCAGGCGCCCCAGCAGGACCAGTGGGGCGCGCCGCAGCAGCAGCAGGACCAGTTCGGTCCGCCCGGTCCGCAGAGCGGCGGGCCCGGCGGGATGCAGGCGCCGCCGCAGCACCAGGCGCCCCAGAACGACCCGTGGGGACCACCGCAGCAGCAGGCCCCCCAGCAGGACCAGTGGGGAGCCCCCCAGCAGCAGCCCGGTCCGCCCCAGGACCAGTACGGTCCGCCGCCCGGTCAGGACCAGTTCGGCCCCCGCAGGACCAGTGGGGCGCGCCGCAGCCGCAGCAGGACCAGTTCGGTCCGCCGCCGCAGCCCGACCAGCGGCCGCCGATGCCGCCGCCGCACGGCCGGGAGCAGACGCTCCTGCCGCCGGACCAGCACGGCGGCCCGCAGCACGGGGGCCCGCCGCGCAGCGACAGCACGGCGATGATGTGCCCGTACTGCGAGGCGGTCCTGCCCGGTCCGGGCGCCGCGCAGTGCGACCAGTGCCTGCGGCCGCTGCCGCAGCAGGGCACGCCCGTCCTGCGGATGCTGTTCCCGACGGGCGAGCTGAAGGTGTCGGTGGGCCAGCACCTGGTGCTGGGCCGCGACGCCGGCCAGTCGCCGGTGGCGTCGACGTTCACGCAGTACGACAACGTCTCGCGGCGGCACTCGACGGTGTGGCTCGACCCGTCCGGGACGGCCTGGGTCCGCGACGAGGGCTCCACCAACGGGACGTTCGTCAACGGTGAGCGGCTCCCGCGCGGCGTCGAGGCGCCGCTGAAGAACGGCGACCAGCTCCGCCTGGCCGCCGACGTGACGGGCAACGTCCAGCTCAACTGACGCGGACGAAGGAACGGCCCACGGTTCGTCCGAACCGTGGGCCGTTTCCGTCGCGCCTGCCGTTCGCGCCTGCCGTACGCGCCGGGGCCGGGTCAGCCGGAGCGCTTGCTGCGTGCGCGGGTGCGCTCGCGCTCCTTGGCGTCCAGGACCACCTTCCGGATGCGGACGGCGGCCGGGGTGACCTCGACGCACTCGTCCTCGCGGCAGAACTCCAGCGCCTCCTCCAGGGACAGGGCGCGCGGCGGCGTGAGCCGCTCCAGCTCGTCGCCCGTCGAGGACCGCATGTTCGTGAGCTTCTTCTCCTTCGTGATGTTCACGTCCATGTCGTCGGAGCGGGAGTTCTCCCCGACGATCATGCCCTCGTACACCTCGGTGGTCGGCCCGACGAAGAACGTGCCGCGCTCCTGCAGGTTCGTGATCGCGAACGCGGTCGCGGCGCCCGAGCGGTCGGCGACCAGCGAGCCGGACGGGCGGGTGCGCAGCTCGCCGAACCACGGCTCGTAGCCCTCGAAGACGTGGTGCGCCATGCCGGTGCCCCGCGTCTCGGTCATGAACTCGGTGCGGAAGCCGATCAGGCCGCGCGCCGGGACCAGGAACTCCATCCGCACCCAGCCGGTGCCGTGGTTGGTCATGTGCTCCATGCGGCCCTTGCGGACGGCGAGCAGCTGCGTGACCGCGCCGAGGTGCTCCTCGGGGATGTCGACGGTGAGCCGCTCGACGGGCTCGTGCTTCTTCCCGTCGATCTGCTTGGCGACCACCTGCGGCTTGCCGACCATCAGCTCGTAGCCCTCGCGGCGCATGTTCTCCACGAGGATGGCGAGGGCCAGCTCGCCGCGGCCCTGCACCTCCCAGGCGTCCGGGCGGTCGGTCGGCACCACCCTGATCGACACGTTGCCGACCAGTTCGCGGTCCAGGCGGTCCTTGACGAGGCGGGCGGTGACCTTGGTGCCCTTCTCGCGGCCCGCCATCGGGCCGGTGTTGGTGCCGATCGTCATCGAGATCGCCGGCTCGTCCACCGTGATCAGCGGCAGCGGGCGCGGGTCGTCGGGGTCGGCGATGGTGTCGCCGATCATGATCTCCGGGATGCCGGCGAGGGCGATGATGTCGCCGGGCCCGGCCTCCTCGGCGGGCTTGCGGGTCAGCGCCTCGGTCATCAGCAGCTCGGTGATCTTGACGCGCTCGACGCTGCCGTCGCGGCGGCACCACGCGACCTGCTGGCCCTTCTTGATCGTCCCGGCGTGCACCCGGCACAGCGCGATCCGGCCGAGGTAGCTGGACGCGTCCAGGTTCGTCACGTGCGCCTGCAGCGGCGCGTCGGGGTCGTAGGACGGCGCCGGGATCGTCTCGGTGATGACCTTGAACAGCGGCTCGAGGTCCTCGCTGTCGGGCAGCTCGCCGTCGCCGGGCTTGTTCGAGGAGGCCCGGCCGGCCCGCCCCGAGGCGTACACGATCGGGAAGTCGATCTGCTCCTCGTCTGCGTCGAGGTCCATGAACAGCTCGTAGGTCTCGTCGACGACCTCGTCGATGCGGGCGTCCGGCCGATCGGTCTTGTTCACGACTAGGATCACCGGGAGCCGCGCGGCGAGCGCCTTGCGCAGCACGAACCGGGTCTGCGGCAGCGGCCCCTCGCTGGCGTCCACGAGCAGGACGACCCCGTCCACCATCGACAGGCCGCGCTCGACCTCGCCGCCGAAGTCGGCGTGGCCGGGCGTGTCGATGATGTTGATGGTCAGCCCGTTGTGCCGGACGGCGGTGTTCTTCGCGAGGATGGTGATGCCCTTCTCGCGCTCCAGGTCGTTGGAGTCCATGACCCGGTCGTCGACGTCCTGGTTCTCGCGGAAGGCACCGGACTGCCAGAGCATGGCGTCGACCAGCGTCGTCTTGCCGTGGTCGACGTGGGCGACGATCGCGACGTTCCGGAGGTCGTCGCGCGTGGAGATGGGCATGCGGTCTCGCCTTGCGTGAGAGTTCGGGAGTCGCCGCAGACGTGCGGCAGCCCCAGTCTACTTGCCGCTGTCCGGTTCCTGCCGTACTCGACGCCATCCAGGGGGCCGCGAACCACCTCGAGCGTGGTGATCCGTACCATGAATCACTTAAACCTCGAGTGGCGAACTTTGCTCAATGTTTGTAATCTCCCGGTGATCCGGCCGTCGAGAACCGGCCGTCGATGAGAGGAGACCCCGGCTTGACACCGGACCACCTCCGGCGCGGGCGCGCCCGTCGAGGAATGGCGCCCGCCGCCGCGGCGACACTGCTGCTGGTCACCCTCGGGTCCACCGCGCCGGCCGCGCACGCCGACCCCACCCCCGCGCGATCCGGCTCCCCCGCTCCGCTCCCGACCACGGTCGAAGGGCTGAAGAAGGAGCTGGACAAGCTGCAGGAAGAGGCGGCGATCCTCACCGAGCAGTACAACAAGACCCGCGTCGATCTGAAGGCCGCGAAGAAGGCCGAGCAGGACGCCGCCAGGAAGGCCGCCGCGCTGCGGGCGCAGGCCGAACCGGCCCGCAAGCGGCTCGGCGAGATCGCCGCCGCCAACTACAAGGGCGGCCGCCCGGACGTCCTGTTCATGATCGACGGCACTGCGGAGGGGCTCGCCGCGTCGGCCTACCTGGCGCAGCGCCAGGTGGACACCGTCGCGGCCCTGGAGAAGCAGGTCGGGCAGGCCGAGGCCGCCGAGAAGGCCGCGCAGGCCAAGACCACCGAGGTCGAGAAGGCCGCCGAGACGTCCGAGGAGGCCCGCGGGCGCGCCAAGGCCAAGGTCGACGAGGTGCTCAAGCGGCTCGAGAAGCTGACGACCACCAACGTCTACAGCCCCCGCACCGGCCTCAAGGCCGCCGTGAAGGGCACCGGCCTGCCCGCCGAGATGGCCCGCAAGGCCGTCGCCAAGCTCGGCGCCCCGTACGTGTGGGCCGCCGCCGGACCGAGCAGCTTCGACTGCTCCGGCCTGGTCGTCTGGGCGTACGCGCAGGTCGGCAAGTCCGGGCTGCCCCACTACACCGGCTCCCTGTACGGGCTGGGCACCAAGGTGTCGCGGAGCGAGCTCCGCTCGGGCGACCTGGTCTACTTCGGCAGTAATCTGCATCACATGGGGATCTACCTCAGCGACGGCAAGTACCTGCACGCGCCGCAGACCGGAGATGTGGTGAAGATCTCCCGCCTGTCGGAGCGGTCGGACTACGCCGGCGCCAACCGGATCGGCTGACCCTCAGCCGAGGCCCTCCCGGGCGAACACGTCGATGACCGGCCGGTCGCCCGGGAGCCACGCCACCTCGTACAGTTCCGCGGGGGCGAGCCAGCGCAGCGCGAGATGCTCCAGGGCCCGCGGCTCGCCCTCGACGATCGCCGCCGTCCAGACGCGCAGGACGGCGCGCTCGCTCAGCCGCCAGTCGCCGCCGATCCGGCGGCCCGGCCGCACCTTGATCGCCAGTTCCTCGTGGCATTCCCGGACGAGCGCGTCGGTGTCGGACTCGCCGGGATCGACCTTGCCACCGGGCAGTTCCCAGCCGCCCGCCATGTGGGCCGGCTCGGCCCGCTGGGCGGCCAGCAGCCGCCCGTCCGCGATGATCGCCGCACCCACCACGATCAGGTCGATCGCAACCAGCCCCTCTCCCGTTTCACTCTAGGACGGCCGCCCCCGCGCGGTCGGTTCCGCCCGTGCCACCGCCCGTCCCGGCGCGGACGTCCTCGACCAGCCGCGTCGCCTCCCGGACGATCTCCTCCAGGTGGTCGCCGTGGGCGCCGCGCCAGTACACCTGCCCGCACCGCTCGCAGCGCCCGTAGACGTCGTAGCTGCGGCGCGTGCCCGCCTCCAGGTCGCGTTCGATCTCGGTCTTGTCGACCTGGACGAGCGCGCCGTTGCAGGCGGTGCAGCGCGTCCACGGCCGCAGCACGGGCGCGAACCGCTCGAGCATGTCGCGGAGCTGCCCGTCCGGCTTCGGCCCGCGCACGTACGCGCCGAACCACAGCGCGCGGCGCCGCAGCAGCCCCCGGTCCTGGGTGAGCAGGACCCGGCGCTCCTCGTTGGCCTGCACGACGAGCGCGGGGTCGTCCATGTCGTTGTGGTAGGCCGTGTCGAGCCCCAGCAGCCGCATCCGGCGCGCCAGCGTGCCCAGGTGCACGTCCAGCAGGAACCGCGGGGCGAGCTGCCCGGACTCCAGCGGCACCGGCTGCGGGCGCGGGACGGACCGCACCAGCACCTCGTCGCCGTCGGCCGGGCGCGTCGCGGCGTCCACCGGTTCCCCGCCGATCGTCATCGGGCCGGCCTCGGGCAGCGGCACGCCGAGCGACTCCACCAGATGCCCCAGCGTCGACGTCCCGTCGTAGGGGACGCGCCGGACCGGCTCCCGCCGGGCGGCGGGCAGGAACATCAGCAGTTCGTCGGCGACTCGGATGGTTATCTCGGCGTCCACGCGGGCCAGCATGCCACGCGGCACCCCCATTTCCGTCCGATTTATCCGTCCCGGCCGGTCGTCACGACCCCTCGGCCGCCGCGAGCTGCCGCTGCAGTTCCGGCTTGGCCAGCGGGCGCGTCGAGCCGATCCAGTCGGAACGCTCGTACGACTGGACGGCGATCGCGGGAACGCACGTCGAACACCGCGCGACGATCATTTTGCCCTTCGAGATGACCATTCCGACATGCCCCGGGTTGTTCGAGGACGTTCCCGGACCGGAGTTGAAGAACACCAGGTCACCCGGTTGTTCCTTACCTTTCTCGATCTTTTTGCCGAACGGCCACTGCTGGAACGTCGTCCGCGGGATCGACAGGCCCACCTGCCGGTAGGCCGCCTGGAGGAGGCTGGAGCAGTCCCAGGCGTCCGGGCCGTTCGCACCGAACACGTACGGCTTGCCGCGCTGCGCCATCGCGAAGTCGATGATCTCCTTGACCACACCGTCGACCCCGGCCGGCAGCTCGTTGTCCTCGCAGTTCACGCCGTTGCTCTGGACGACCTCGAACTCGCCGCCCGCGTACTTCCCGGCCCAGTCCAGGACGAGGTCCACGTAGTCCCACGAGTGGTTGTAGGCGAAGATCGCGTCCCGCATCCGCTCCGGCGCCCCGCTCGCCTTCAGGTACGCGGCGGCCGACGGGATCGCGTCCACCGGGTCGTAGCGGTCCTTCTTCCCGTCGTCGTCGCCGTCGACCCCGTACGACCGGAACGTCGCGGCGAGGAACTGCATCGGGCCGCCCGCACCCGCGTAGTTCTCCCCGCTGCGCACGCCCGGCAGCGTCGACCGTCCATGGTCGGTCTCGACCTTCCCCACGGCGGCGAGGACGTTCCACGGGATCCCGTACTCCTCGCCCGCGCCCTGATACAGCTCCAGGAACGCGCCCGGGATCGCCTCCGCGTCGCCCCCGGCGGCGGGCTGCGCCCCCGCCTCCGACACGTCCGTGCACCGGGAGCCCGCCCCGCCGCCGAACATGAACTGGCTCGCCCCGAACAGCACCGGGACGAAGATCAGTGCGACGAACAGCAGGCCCGCCGCGCCCAGCGCCCCGGCGAGCAGCAGCCGCCGCGCCGTCATCCGGTGTCACCCGCCTGACCGGCGTCCGCCGGCTCGAACGCGTACACCCGCAGTGCTCCGCCGTCCCGCACCACCGTCACCGCCCACCGCTTGTCCTCGCTGGTCTCCTTGCCCCCCGCGGTGACCCGCTGCGTGCCGGTCACCAGAAAGATGATCGAGTTGTCGCCGATGTCGCGGACCTGGTCCAGCGACGCCGTCCCCGTCGCGACCGTGCGGTCCTCCCGGCGCTTGGCGATCAGCCCCGCCGAGGAGTGGCCGCCGACGAGTTCCGCGCGCAACTGCTCGGTGGCGAGCCCGGACATCCGCTCGGCGTACTTCCGCGGCTCCTCGTCGTACCGGTACGTCGCGTGCGCGGCCACGAACTTCTGCGCCACCTCGGCGGCCGTCGCGAACTCCGTCCGGGAGAACGGCAGCAGCCGGTAGACGTCGAAGTCCTCCGGGTTCACGGCCGTCCGGATTCCGGGCGGCGGCGACGCGGGCGCCGTCGGCCGGGTCGCCGCGGCCGTGGGCCGCCGCTCCTCCGGCTCGCCGGACGCCCGCTCGGGCCCGGCGACCGTCAGGTAGACGCCGATCGCGGCGAGCGCCGCCACCAGTCCCGCGAAGACGATCTTGCGTTGCCGATCGTCGAGGTTCATCACTCGTCCCGGCCCGGCTCACCGGACGGGCCTTCGGCGGGACGCAGCCAGAACGGCATCGGCGGCTCGGCGCCCGGCGAGCGCCGGCCCCACAGCGGCGGGGGCGCCTGCCCGCCCGACCCCGCACCGGGCGCCGGGGCACCGCCACCGCCGCCCGCACCCGCGCGCGGCCTGGGCACGTTCGACGCCGGGCCGCCACCGGACCGCCCGGAACCGCCACCGGACCCGCCCGACCCGCCCGAGCCGCGGGCGGGTGCGGAGCCGCCGCCCGAGCCGCCGCCGCGCTGCGGCGCGCCGCCGCCCGACCGTCCGCCGCCGCTCGAGGCGCTCTTGCCGCCGCCCGTCCACGAGGTCGGGCGCGGCGTGCCCCGTCCTGTGCCGCCGCTGCCGTTGCCGCCACCGCCGCCGGCCGCCGATCCGCCGCCGTCCGAGCGGCCGCGCGTCCCGGAGCCACCGCCGGGCCGAGCCACGATCAGGCCGCCCGCGCCGCCTCCCGAACCGCCGCCGGTGTCGCCGCCGTCCGCCGCGGCGGCGTCCCGTCCCGCGCGGGACGGCAGGTTCAGCGGGGGCGCGCCGCGCCGCGACCGTCCCTGCGCCGCCGTCCCGGCGCCGCCGCGCGGCTTCGCCGCCAGCACCGGCGCCTCCTCCGGCGACGCGCCCTCGCCCGCACCGGCGCCCGCACCGCCCGCCCGGCGGTCGGCCAGGGCGCCGGTACCGGCCTGCCCGTCGGCGCCGCCCTGCCCGGCCGCGCCGTTCTCCGCGGCCGCGTCACCCTTGCCGCGGCGGCCGCCCAGCCGGTACCCGGCGGCGCCCGGCACCACCGCGCCCGCGACGGCCGTCGTGTTCTTGCGGGCCTCGGCCACGGACTTGTCCAGGTGCGCCTCGCTCTTGTCCCGCGAGCCGACCGCCGAGTAGCCGACGGCCGAGAACAGATGCTGGAAGGGTTTGCGGTACACGAACGCGGCGCCCGTCACCAGCGCGATGAGCATCACCTGCAGGCCCCAGGGCAGCGTCTCACCGAGGATCAGCCCGTACGCCCACAGCAGCAGCGACAGCACGCCGATCAGCGCCGCCTGCTTCAGCAGCATCGACAGCAGCAGTTCCAGCCAGCGGACGGCGATCACCCGGCCGATGCCCGGATGGATCCCGATCCCGAGGAAGATCGGCCCCGCCACCAGCAGCAGCAGGAACGCGATCTTCACCACGATCAGCGCGATCGCGATCACCAGGATGAGCAGCCCCGCGACCAGCGCCGCGAACAGCGCCCCGAAGGCGACCGCCAGGCGGTTCTGCCAGTTCTTCCCCTGGAACAGCGAGTAGGTCTCGGGGTGGTTCTCCTTGATGTTGGAGGCGACGTCCTTGTAGGCGTCCGCCTTCGCCTCCATGTCGACGTCCTCGGAGCCGTACGTCTCCGGCAACCCGACGGCCTGCGACCACAGCAACTTGTCGGCGTTGTCCTGGACGATCTTCGCTTCCGGGTCCGTCGTGCCGAACTCGCCCTGGAGCCACGGCTTGCAGACCAGCGCCACCCACAGCTTGTTCGCGTTGCGCGTGGTCGCGTCCAGGTCGGCCGACTCGGACGGATCCGGGTCGCCCTCCGGGCGGGGGATACAGACCCCGCCGTTCGTATCGCTCTGCGGCAACGCCGCGTTGAACGCCGCGCTCGTCGCCTCCGACACCTTCGTTCCGAGCGTGGTGAAGTCCGCGGGCCGCGCGACCAGCCAGATCAGCGCCACCATCGCGGCGACCATCCACACCACGCCCTCGGTGACCTTGCTGGCGCGCCGCCGGACGAGCCCCCACCAGGCCAGCCAGATCGCACCGAGGATGACCACCCACGACCAGTAGCGGGCGTTGAACGTCTCGCCGACGCCGCTGATGACGTCGTCCACCGTGTCCTTCAGCCAGCCCAGCAGCGACTCGGACGCCGCCGACTGGTACACGCTGATCGTCGTCCGGTCGATCGCCCGGACCAGCGTGAACGTGGTGTTGGCGAGGGCGTTGCCCATCATCGCCATCGCGTCCGAGCAGCCCATGTCGACCGCGTACCACGTCTGCCCGGCGGTGCCGTACCGGTCGTAGTAGGTCAGGTCCTCGACCGGTTCGGCCTGCAGTTCCTTGCTGGGATAGCCGGGTGGCTTGATGAGCCCGTCCGCGCCCGTCCCGTACTGCTCGGGGGGTGGGTTGTCAGCGGGACGGCAGGAGTCGTTGACGCTCGGCAGCGGAATCGCCGAGGCCGTCGGCGTCATGGGGCTGAGCATCAGCACCGCCATGATCGTCAACAGGATCGCGGACCGGCGCGTCCGCGGACGGCGACGGCGGGTGCGGCGGCCGCGGCGCGCGTCCAGGACGGACGGGTCCAGCCCCGCCTCCGGTGAACGCTGCAGGCGGGACGTCCGGTGGCGGGGGCTGTTCATCGACCGACCTCCTCGGTCTCGGCCCCCGCGACGGTGAGTTCGGACGACCTCGGCCTCGACCGGGTCGGGTTGGTGTCCAGCCAACGCTGCAGTTCCTCGGAGATCAGGTCGACGCCGATGCGTCCCGCACGGCCATCGAGGTCACGGAAGATGCATTCGCCGTTGCCGAGGTTGCGGAGCACGGCCTTGTGCTCGTCCGACGCCTCCACCCCGAGAAGCGCCATGACGTTGCCGACCTCCACCCGCTCTGTGGAGCGGAAGGAGAACACCGAGGACAGGCAGTTCGTCACCTGCTCGTTCAGCAGGTCCCCCGCGTTCTGGGAGACCAGGATCAATGCGGTGTTGCGGGAGCGGCCCATCCGCGACACCTCGGGGATCAGCTTGGCCCCCTCGGGCGTCGACGTGACGGCCCACGCCTCGTCCAGGAAGATCGCCTTGGGCAGCCGGCGGTCGAGCCCGTGCATGAGCCGCCGCGCGAACTGCGACACCAGGTACATCAGCGCCACCGACAGCCGCTGCTCGTAGGAGTAGTCCTCCCGCGCGATGGTGACGTCGGGGAGGGTCAGCCCGCCGAGGGTGAACACGGTCGTCCAGCCCTCGGTGTCGATGCGCTCGCCGCCGGACGGGTCGAAGCACAGCCGCGCGAGCCGCATCTCCGACATCGACCGCAGCACCGCGCCGAGGTTCTTCGACGCCGGGTCGTCCGACGCCTCCAGGTGGTCCACGACCCGTCCGAGGGACGGCCGCTCGGCGTTCGCGACCGCGCCCACCGCCTGGATCATCGCGGACTCGCGCTCCTCCGACATGCGCGGCAGCAGCAGCCGCAGCGTCTCGGTCGCCATCGTCTTCATGGTGGCCAGGTCGTCGCCGAACGAGAACGGGTCGAGCAGGCCGGGCGCCGCCGCCCCCAGCGGCAGGATCCGCGCCCGGCGGCCCCGCGCCTTCAGCAGCTCGACGAGCGTCTCCGCGTCGCCCTTCGGGTCGATCGCCGCGATCGTCACCCCGCGCAGCGCCATCTGGTAGATGAGCAGCAGCGCGAGGGTCGTCTTGCCGCCGCCGGGCTCGCCGGTGATCGCGACGGCCGTCGGACGGTTCCGGGCCGCCGCGACGAGCGGATCGAAGTGGACGATCGAACGCGCCCGGCCGAGCGTCTCCCCGATGTACGGGCCGATCCAGCCCTCCTGCGCGTCGTCCGGACGGTCGCCGAGGTCGACGGTCGCGACGGGCATGCCGCCCGCGATCGTCCGCAGCGGCTGCCGCTGCGCGTACGCGTTCAGCCGGATCCGGTCGCCCGGCAGCGACTCCATGAAGAGGGAGAACTGGTCGCCGGTCGAGTTCACGACGTCGATGCCGATGTCGCGGTAGTGCTCCACCACCGCGTCGACGCGCTGGGCCAGCAGGTCCGCGGTCGGCGCCGACACGATCAGCCGGTGCCACCCGTACACGAACGGCAGCCGCTCCTTGGTGATGCCGTGCTCCAGCATCCGCGCCGCGTCGATCTGCTCCGCCAGCGCGATCGGCGCCTCCGCGCCCGCCTCCCGGATGTGCTGGTCCATGTCCCGGGCATGGGCGAGCTTGCGCGACACGTCCTTGGACGCCTTCGCCGGCGGGATCAGCTTCATCCGCGCGCTGATCTCGACGGGGAACGGCAGCGCGTCCGAGTAGTGGAACCACGGCTCGCCGTCGGGGAACGGCATCATGTCCGGGAACCGCGCGAACGACAGGTACGCGACGTACGACGCGGCCGTCGCACCGCCGCCCGCGCCGTGGTTCGGCTGCTCGACCCGCAGGTACGAGCGGCCGTTGTGGATCGCGCCCTCCACCAGCGACTCGATCTCGCCCTTGCCCCAGGTGCGCCGCGGCACCGCCGACGGCGGCGGGTCCGCGAGCGACCCGGTCACCGCGTGCTGGAACAGCCACGCCACCTCCGTCGAGGTCGCGTGCCGGGCGTAGAGGGCCGAACCGCCCAGCGCCCGTCCGATCCGCTCCGCCTGCTCCGTCCAGCGGCCGATCTCCCGCTTGTCGATCGCGTCGTCGTGCACGCCGAGGACGTTCTCGCTGCGCTTGTAGAACCTGAGGAGCTGCGACAGGACGCCGCCGGACAGGTTCGCGCCCATCCCCCGCTGCCCGAGCCGCACCCCGAGGTAGACCTCCTTGGTCCAGAAGGCCTTGGACCACACGTGGGCGTAGGTCTCCTCCAGGTACTCGTGCCACCCCGGGCCGCCGTCGGACGTCCGGTCCAGCGCGAGCGCCCAGTCCGCCGCGGGATACGTCCGGTGCGCGATCCGCAGGTGGATCTCCGCGTCCTGCATCCGGATGCCCGCCAGCGCGATCGTCACGTTGGTGGCGAGCGCCTCGCGCTCCTCCCCGGTGGTGAACTCGTACGAGACCGTCGGCAACCGGAAGTACGCCCAGGCCGCGTTGTCGGTGAGCAGCACCCGGTCGTCGAAGTACCGCACGGCCAGCCGGCTGGACTTGCTCATGCCGCCCTCCCGACTCCGGTCCCACCGACTGATTCTCCCGATCCGCGCCATCTCCCGTAGGGATGCCGGAGAGAGTGTTCTTGATCCGGACGGTCAGCAACGTCAGTCGCCCCCGCCATGGACGTCTCCGCTCGGTGCCCGCGCGGGGCGCTCATCGGGTGGCCTCCTGCTCCTGGTGAAGCTCCTGGTAACGCTCGGGCACGACGCCGAACCCGCCGGCGACCACGCCGGCGAGGGCAAGATAGGCACGCCTCGTCGGGGCGCGCAACGACTTCAGCTCGTTGCGCGGCGCGCGGTCCATGCTGAGGTGATCGTCCCACGGAATCCGCACGAGAGCCCGGCACCGGCCCCGCGCCACGGCCTCCGCCTGCTCGACGTCGTCCATGCTCCGCCGGCTGACCCCGTTGATCACCGTGACGGCCCGCGACCGCAGCTCCTCGTACCCGTGGCCGTCCAGCCACTCGTACGTCATCGCCACCGCCCGCGGCGCGTCCGCGCTCGCCGGCGCGACCAGCACCAGCTGGTCGGCGTACGGCAGCACCCGCGCCACGACCGCCGCCGCCGTGTCCAGCAGCGTCACGGAGTAGAACCTGTCGATCGTCCGGATCGCCAGCGCGTAGTCGCGGTCGTCGAGCGCCTGCAGCGGGTTCTTGCCCGCCGCGATCACGTCCAGGCCCGACTTCGCCTGCGAGGTGTACCGCCGCATCGCCGTCAGGCTCCCGACCTGGTCGGCGCGCGTGATGAGCCCGGTCAGCGTCTCGTTCGTCTCGCTGCGCGTCCGCCGCGCCAGCGCGCCCGGCCCCGGGTTCACGTCGATCGCCACGACGGGCTCGGCGTTGTGCTGCGCGAACGTGTGCCCGAGCATCAGCGCAGTGACCGTCTGCCCGGCGCCGCCCGTGCAGCCCAGCACCACCACGTGCCGCGTCCCCCGGAACGGCTGCTGCAGCCGCAGCTGGTACTCGGCGTCCACGTCCCCGTGGCCGCCGCCGACGGCCTGGAACAGCCTGCGCAGCCCGCCGCCGCTGACCTCGTGCTCCGGCCCCGGCGGCGTGATCGCCGGACCCGACGGCGGCGGCGCGGGCGGCGGCGGCAGCGGCCTCGGCCGCACCGGCGACTGCGGCCCCGACCGGACGTCCCGCGGCGGCGGCTCCTGGTCCTGCGGCGTCTCGGGCTCGGACGCCGGCGGCCACGTCTGCGCGTCCGTCGCCGCGGGCCGGGTCGGTTTCGACAGCCCCTTCGACCACGGCCGCGGCGCCTCGAGCCGAGGACCGTCCGCCTCCTCCTGCGGCCAGCCCTGTCCTCCCTGCGACGACCCGGGAACCTGATGCCCCGGCGCGGGCGCCCGGGCGGGCCCGCTCGCCGCGGCGGGACGAGCCGGTTCGGACGGCCACCCCTGGCCCGCCCCCGCGCGCGGCACCTCGGCCGGTCGGACGGGCGCCTGCCCGTCGGGACGGGTCTCCTCCGCCGACGTGCCCGCGACACGATCGTCTTGCGGCGCGGCCTGCCCGGCGCCGAAGGCCGCAGGCCGCTCGGGCCGACCCCCACGCGGCGCCTCACGGGCCGGCCGGGCGGGCGCGGGCGCACTCGCCGACGCGGCCGGGCGAGCCTCCTCCTGCGCCGAGGAACGTCCGCTCTCACCCGCCCCCGTACCGAACGCCGCAGGCCGCTCAGACTGCTGCGCAGGCGGCGCCTCGGCCGATCGGACGGGCACCTGCTCAGCCGGACGCGTCTCCTCCGGCGACGCACCGGCGACACGAGGTTCCTGCGGAGCGGACCGTCCCGCCTCCCCGGGCTGGACGGCGCCGAACGCCGCGGGCCGCTCGGGGTGCCCCGCGCGTGGCGCCTCGGGCTCGCCCCCAGCCGCTTGCGCGGGCTCACCCGCAACCGGATGTCCCTGCTCCGCCGGCTCCGGCCGCCCGGGCCCGTCCTGGGCAGCCGGCGCCTGCTCGGTCGGGCGGGCCTCCTCCGCCGGCGCGCCCACGGCGCGATGGTCTTGCGGCCCGGTCCCCTGCGACTGCCCGGCACCGAAGGCCGCCGGACGCTCGGGCCGACCCGCGGGCGGCGCCTCACCGGCCGGCCGGGCGGGTGCAGGCGCACTCGCCGACGCGGCCGGGCGAGCCTCCTCCTGCGCCGAGGAACGTCCGCTCTCACCCGCGCCCGCACCGAACGCGGCGGGCCGCTCGGGCCCGCCCGCGCGGGGCGCCTCGGCCGATCGGACGGGCGCCTGCCGACCCTGACGCGTCTCCTCCGCCGGCTCCCACCGTCCGGCCTCCCCTGGCTGCGCGGGGCCGAACGCCGCGGGCCCTTCGGGGCCGCCCGCGGGCGGTGAACCGGAGTCGCCCCGCACGGGACGGCCGCCCAGCGCCTGGATCGGCGCGTGTTCGATCGGAACGTCGTCCGGCGGCACGCCCGCGACGCGCGGATCCTGCGGTGCGGGCCGTCCGGGCTCACCCGGCTGCGCGGTACCGAACGCGGCAGGCCGCTCGGGGTGCCCCGCGCGCGGGGTCTCGGGCTCGGCTCCGGCCGGCGGGCCCGCGACGCGGTGATCCTGCGGCTGCGCGGTACCGAACGCGGCGGGCCGGGCGGGAGTCGGCTCGGCCGGTTGCCGCGGTGCGGGAGGGCGCGGGCGCTCGTGATCCCCCGGCCGGGCGGGGGCGCCGGGATTGCGGGGCTGGGCCTCGCCGACGAGGGGTTCGGGAGGGCCGGGGGCGCCGGGGACCATCGGGATGTCGGGACGGGTCGGGACGGGGCCCGCGACCCTTCGGTCGCCGGGCTCGCCGCCGGGCGGGGGCGCCACGGCCGTCGCGAAGCCGGGGGCGCCGGGACGGCGGACGCCGGAGACGAGGCCGCGCTTGCCGGGGCTCGGGGCGTTCTCCAGGGCGGGCGCCACGGGCGGTGCCTCGGCGCGGGGGGCGGGGACCTCGGCCTCGGCCGGCGCCGCGCGGCGGCGGGACTTGACGGCGACGCGTTCGGGGGCCGGTGCGGGAGCACCGGGACGGCGCCACACGCGGGCGACGATGACGACTTCGCGGGGTTCGCGGATGGGGGTGAGCCGGCACCAGGTGCGGGGTTCGGACAGGTAGCGGCTCTGGGACAGGAGGAGTTCGGTGAGGCGCTTGCCCTCGATGACGGGACGCGTCGCCAGCCAGGTCAGGACGCCGGGCGGGACGATGTAGAGGACATGCCACGGGGACTCGAAGGGGAGCCCGACGAGTTGCAGCATCACGATCCAGGGCACGAACACGCCCAGGAACACACCGATCTGGACGAGCGGCAGCGGCATGGGGAGCCGCAGGTCGTACAGCTTGTACAGCCGCTTCTCGATGCGCCAGATGTTCGTGTACGTGGGTAGATCCACGCCCCTACTCCCCTACCGGTGCGAGCACAGACTCCGGGTCAGTTGCCGTCGACTCCCAGGGCGGTGGCGATCGCCTTGGCCGCAGTCTCGATGATGCTGGGCACGTAAAAGACCACCCCGATGCCGATCGCCAGCACGATGAACTGGGCGAACCGTGTGATCTCCCGGGTGAACAGGAAGAAGATCGCCACGATGGAGACGGTCACGAGGAACAGCGGGCCGAAGAACCCCCGCAACCAGTCGGCGAGCCCGTCCGGGTCGAAGCCGTCGTCGGGCGCCGCCACGATCTCGATCGGAATCGACGCCATGAGGTGGTGCAGCATCGACTTACCTTCCTGGTTCGGCGTGGGGGGACGGTGTGGGGTTCATCTCGCGGCCTCTCATGACGGATCGGGGTCGGTGGTGCCGCGGATGTCCTTGACGTACCAGGTCGCGTCCTTGCGCACCATGTCGAGTTCGTAGGCCTGCTCCAGCTCGCCGCCGGCGACCCGCCACACGACGCTCGCGGTGACGGTGCGGGCACCGGCCTCGCCCTGGGGCGCGACGACCTCGGCGAGGCTGCGGAACTCGACCGAACCGGCGAGCCCGCCAATGGGGTTGCCCGCGGTGTACCGGGACAGGGACGTCTGGTCCCCGGCGGCGTAGGCCGGGAAGAACGCGGCGAGGATCGGCTGGAGTTCGCCCTCGAGGGCGGTGTCGCGCTGCGGGGGGGCCTGCTGCGGCAGCGCGGCCTTGGCCGGCGGGGGAGCAGCGCGGGACGGGCGGCGACGACGAGCGCGCCGGAGTCGTCGGCGTAGACGGGCACGGCGAGGCGCAGCCACTTGTCGCCGGTGCGGGCGACGAGGTTGACGGTGGCGTTGCGCCCGTCGCGCACCTGGACGCCCGCGACCTGCACGGACTGGACCTGCAGGGCCCCGGTGCTGTTCCAGCCGAATTGCGGGTCGGCGCCCTCGGGCAGGAACGTCGCCAATTGGGCCTGGCGGTCGGCGGCGTTCTCCTGGTTGTAATTGAGATAGACGTTGGCGAACTGCAGGGCGAATGCCCCCGCGGCGCTGCTCGGGAACTGCGCTCGTTCGGTGGACGTCCTGGGCGCGGTGGCCGTCGCGGGCTCGTCCGCGGCGGTGAACCGCTCGAAGGGGGCGCGGACGCCGTTGACCAGGATGACGATGATGAGGGCCCAGAGGACGGCACGGCCCGTCCAGACCCACCAGCGGCCGCCGGATCCGGACCAGCGGCCGCCGCGCGGGCCGCGGGTCCGGCCGTCCGGCTCCTCCCACGGGTCGACGGGCGGACCCGGCGCCGCGGTCTCGTCGACCACGGCGGTGTCACGGCCGCGTTTCACGGCCGACCTGCGAGCCATCCTGCCTCCGCCCGCGCCTCGCCCCCAAGGTCGGCGCGCTCTGTGTGCCCGGTCCAGATGTTGCGCGGTGGTTCTTTCCGAACCCACCCCGGGCCCAGAGTAACCACGAGCGTCAATTGTTCCAGCGCATCCGAGCGAAGCACAGCCCCGGCACGCGGTTGTGGATAATGCGATCCACCTCAGCAGGAACGGGGAAGATTGCCAAACGGTGACGATCCCCTATCCCTACCTCCGATCAGTGCGTTAGGGCATCTATCGGGCAAGCATCACGAGTCACACCTTTTCACCAGGCGCGATGTCACCGCCGGGTCAGACGTTGAAGCGGAACTCGACCACGTCGCCGTCCTGCATGACGTACTCCTTGCCCTCCATCCGGACTTTCCCGGCGGTGCGGGCGGACGCCATCGACCCGGCGGCGGTCAGGTCGTCGAACGAGACGACCTCGGCCTTGATGAAGCCGCGCTGGAAGTCGGTGTGGATGACGCCCGCGGCCTCGGGCGCGGTGTCGCCCTTGCGGATCGTCCACGCGCGCGACTCCTTCGGGCCCGCGGTGAGGTAGGTCTGCAGGCCGAGCGTGGCGAACCCGATCCGGACGAGCTGCGACAGGCCCGACTCGTCCTGCCCCATCCCCTGCAGGAGTTCGAGGGCCTCGTCGTCGGGCAGCTCGATCAGCTCGGCCTCGATCTTGGCGTCCAGGAAGATCGCCTCGGCGGGGGCGACGAGCTCGCGCAGCCGGGTGCGCAGGGCCTCGTCGGTCAGCTCGCCCTCGTCCAGGTTGAACACGTAGAGGAACGGCTTGGCGGTCAGCAGGTGCAGCTCGCGCAGGAGCGCGAGGTCGATGCCGGCCCCGTCGGCCCCGGCGAAGAGGGTGACGCCCTCGTCGAGCAGCTTCTGGGCGGCGGTGACGGCGTCGACGACGGCGAGCTGGTTCTTGTCCTTCTTGGTCCGGGCCTCCTTCTCGAGGCGCGGCAGGGCCTTCTCGATCGTCTGCAGGTCGGCCAGGATCAGCTCGGTGTTGATCGTGTCGATGTCGCGGGACGGGGCGACGTCGCCGTCCACGTGCGTGACGTCGGCGTCCTCGAAGGCGCGGATGACCTGGCAGATCGCGTTCGTCTCGCGAATGTTGGCGAGGAACTTGTTGCCGAGGCCCTGGCCTTCGGACGCGCCCTTGACGATGCCCGCGATGTCGACGAACTCCATCGTCGCCGGGATGGTCTTGGCCGAGCCGAACATGTCGGCGAGGACGGCCAGCCGGGGGTCGGGCACGCCGACGACTCCGACGTTGGGCTCGATGGTCGCGAACGGGTAGTTGGCGGCCAGCGCGTCGTTCTTGGTCAGCGCGTTGAACAGGGTGGACTTGCCGACGTTGGGCAGCCCGACGATTCCGATGGAGAGGCTCACGGCCGTCAAGTTTACGAGCCCGGACGCACCGCGCCGTGCGGCGCGTGCCGGGACGCGTCCGGCGGTGGTCGGCAGTGCACCGATTGTCCGCCGTGCCGCCCTTACCGGCGCGTCGCGGTCGCGGTTCGCGACGGCGCTGTCACGATGAACGGATGGACCTCGCGCTGCTCGCCGGCCTCGTCGTCGGGGCGGCCTTCGGTGTGGTCGCCGGCTGGTCGCTGGCGACGAGCCGGCAGAGTCGTGAGCAGGGCGCGCTCATCGCGCGGGCGCGTGCGGCGGAGGAGAAGCTCGCCTACGCCGAGGAGCGGATGGCCGAGCACTTCGAGAACCTGTCGGCGCGCGCGCTGGACGCCAGCAACGCGCGCTTCCTCGAGCTGGCCGACGCGCGGCTGAAGGCGGCGGGGGCCGAGGCGGCGGGCGAGCTGGAGCGGCGGCAGCAGGCCGTCGAGCATCTGGTCGGGCCGCTCCGGGAGGCGCTCGCGAAGGTCGAGGAGCAGCTCCGCGAGGTGGAGACGGGCCGCCGCGAGTCGCACGCGATGCTGGCCAAGCAGGTCGACTTCGTCCGGCAGAGCTCCGAGCAGCTGGGCCGCGAGACGCGGACGCTGGTGCGGGCGCTGCAGCGGCCGGAGGCGCGGGGGCGCTGGGGCGAGCTGCAGCTGCGCCGCGTCGTGGAACTCGCGGGCATGACGCACCACTGCGACTTCGACGAGCAGGCGACCGCGGTGACGCGGGACGGGACGGTCCGGCCCGACATGGTCGTGCGGCTGGTCGGCGACAAGAGCATCGTCGTCGACTCGAAGGTGTCGCTGGCCGCCTACCTGCAGGCCGCCGAGAGCGGCGACCCGGTACGGCTCGACGCGCACGCCCGGCACCTGCGCGACCACGTCGACCGGCTGGCGGCCAAGTCGTACTGGCAGGCGTTCAGCCCGGCACCGGAGTTCGTCGTGCTGTTCATCCCGGGCGAGGCGTTCCTGGCGCCCGCGCTGGACCGCGATCCCGAACTGCTGGAGTACGCGATGCGGCGCCGCGTCCACATCGCCACGCCCACGACCCTCATCACGATGCTGCGGACGGCGTCGTACGCGTGGCAGCAGGCCGCGCTTTCCCGCAACGCGCGGGCGGTCTTCGAACTCGGTAAAGAACTGTACGAGCGGCTGGGCACGATGGGGCAGCACGTCGACGAACTGGGCCGCGCGCTCACCGGCGCCGTGAAGTCCTACAACCGGACGGTCGGTTCGCTGGAGACCCGGGTGCTCGTCAGCGCGCGCCGGTTGAACGACCTGGGCGTCGTCGACGGCTCGCTGGACGGCCCGCGCCCCGTCGAGGAGAGCCCGCGCGCGCCGTCGGCGGCCGAGCTCAACGGGAGCGACGGCCCGCGCGGGGCCCGTCCCCGCGAGGGCGTTCCGCAGGGCGGCGAACCGCGAAACGATGTTCCGCGGGCCGCGGTCCCCCGGGACGACCTCCCGCAGAACGGCTCCCCCCAGGACGGCCTCCCCCAGGACGGCCTCCCCCGGGACGGCGGCGCCCCGAACGGCGATACCCCGTACGGCGACGCCCCGTACGGCGATGCCCGGGCCGTCCCTGAGCAGGGCGACCGGCGAGAGAGGTGGCAATGAGCACATCGACGGCACGCGACGCTCCGGGCGACACGCCGCCGACGCACCGCGGGACGGGACGGCGGCGCGGCGGGCCGCCGCGGCGTTCGCGCTCGTCCGGTCCGGGCCCGTCCGGCTCCCGGGCCGCCGCGCCGGCCGGGCCGGCGACGCTGACCGGGCGCGGCGGCATCGTCGTGCTGTTCGGGACGGCCGTGCTGTGCGGGCTGCTGTCGCGGTGGCTCGACATGCCGCTGCTCGCGGGGGGCGGCTTCACGGTGGGCTGCGTGCTCGCCGCGCTCGCCACCCGCCCCGCCGACCTGCTGGCGCTGGCCGTCAGCCCGCCGCTGGTGTTCTTCCTCGCCACCCTGGTAGCGGTGGTCGTCACCACGGTCGGGCAGGGGTCGCTGCTGCGCGGCCTGACCGTCGGGCTGCTGACGGCGCTGGCCGCGGCGGCGCCGTGGCTGTTCCTCGGCACGCTGCTGGTGCTGCTGATCACGCTGCCGCGCGGGCTCCCGGCGAACGTCCGGGAGCTGCGCGACAGGCTCGCGGGCGTCCGGCTGTTCGAGCAGGAGGAGAACGAGAACCCGGTCCGCTGGGACGAGTCCCCGGACTCCTCCGCCGGGCGCGAGCGGCCGCGGGGCGGCGCGGACTGAGCCCCGGTGCGATCAGACGGGCGTGATGCGCAGGTCCCTGCGGAGTTCCTTCGGCAGGGAGAAACGCATGCTCTCGCGGACGGACTCGATCTCCTCGGCCGGTCCGAAGCCGCGCTCGGCGAGCCAGGCCAGGACGCCCTGGACGAGCTCGTCCGGGACGGACGCGCCGCTCGTCACGCCGACGGTGCTGACGCCCTCGAGCCACGCGGGGTCGATCTGCTCGGCGTAGTCGACGAGGTGGCCGTCGTCGGCGCCGTGCTCCTTGGCGACCTCGACGAGCCGCACCGAGTTGGACGAGTTGGTGGAGCCGACCACGATGACGAGCTGGGACTGCGCCGCCATCTCCTTGACGGCGGTCTGCCGGTTCTGGGTGGCGTAGCAGATGTCGTCGGAGGGCGGGTCGGTCAGTTTGGGGAACCGCTCGCGGAGCTTCTCGACGGTGGCGACCGTCTCGTCCACCGAGAGGGTGGTCTGCGACAGCCACGCGACCTTCTCGGGGTCGCGGACCTGCACGTTGGCGACGTCCTCGGGGCCGTCGACCAAGTGGATGTGGTCGGGGGCCTCGCCGGAGGTGCCGATGACCTCCTCGTGGCCCTCGTGGCCGATGAGCAGGATGTCGTAGTCCTGGGCGGCGAACCGGACGGCCTCCTTGTGCACCTTCGTCACCAGCGGGCACGTGGCGTCGATGGTGCGCAGGTCCAGCTTGCGGGCCTCGTCGTGGACGACGGGCGCGACGCCGTGCGCGGAGAAGACCACGATCGCCCCTTCGGGGACCTCCTCGGTCTCGTCCACGAAGATCGCGCCGCGCTCCTCCAGCGTCTTCACGACGTGGACGTTGTGGACGATCTGCTTGCGGACGTAGATCGGGGCCCCGTACTGCTCGAGGGCGACCTCGACCGTCTCCACGGCCCGGTCGACGCCGGCGCAGTAGCCGCGCGGCTTGGCGAGCAGGACACGGCCCCGGGTTCCGGCGGGCCCGGCGTTCGCGGGCTCCGTGTTCACGGGCTGGATGTTGGCGGTCATCCCCCCATCGTACGAGCCGCCCCGAACCCCGCGCGCCGGGCGGGCGGGAGCGCCGAACGCCGCGGCCGCAGGGCCTCCGGCCAGGTTGTGATCGACCGCACGCCGTTTTTGGACAGAAAGACATTAACCCGGGGTGACCGTGATCGCACCGATGGGGCAGAGTGAGTTTCGACGACCGTACGTGTGCTCCCGACATCCGTGATAAGGACGGCAGGAAGAGGACAGACCATGACTAGATCGCCGCGCCGCCTCAAGCAGCAGGTGCAGGACACGGTGGGCGAGCAGGTCCGCGACCTCCCGCTGCACGCCGTCCGGCTGGCCATGTTCGGCGTCGGCCGGGCGCTGCTGCTCGGGGACCGGATGACCCGCGACTACAAGGAGATCACCGAGGGCGGGGGCGTGAAGCCGGTGATCGGGCGCCTGCGCGACGACGTCCAGCACACCGCGGAGAAGGTCGTCGGCACCGTCGTGGAGCGCGTCCGCGGCGGCGAGGGCGCCGAGCCCGAGCCGGAACCGGAGCCGGTCCGGCCGCGGCGCACGCGCCCGGCGCGCCCGTCCCGTCCGGCACGGCCGACGGCGGCCCGCGAGGACGGCGCCGCGGTGCGCCGCAGGCCGGACGGGGAGATCTCGGTCGGCAAGCCGGGTGCGGCGGACGGACCGGCGGCCAAGCCGGCGCCGTCGCCGCGGCCGTCCGCGCCGCGCCCGGAGCCCGCGCCGCAGGCCGAGCCCGCGGCCCCGCCCGTCCCGGACGGGGGCCCGGCGCCGGAGTCCGCCGCGAAGGCGGCGCCCGACGCCCCGGCCCCGAGGCTGCCGAGGCCCCCGAGGCCGCCGAGCCGCGCGCCCCGGAGCCGAAGTCCGCGAAGCCCGCGGACGAGTTCGCACCGCGTCCCGAGTCGCGTCCGGCCGCGCAGAGCGAGGCCGAGCACGTCGCCGCGAACCTGCCGGTGCCGGACTACGACGAGGCGACCCTGCCGCAGCTGCGCGCGCGCCTGCGCGGGCTGTCGGTGGAGCAGGTGAAGCTGCTGCGCGAGTACGAGCGGACCCACGCCGCCCGCGAGGACGTCATCAAGATGTACGAGCGGCGCATCGCCAAGCTGAACGGCCAGAGCTGACTCCGGCCCGGACGCGCTGAACGGCGGGACCGGAACGGCCCGGGAGGCGAGCCTCCCGGGCCGTTCGCGTCGGCGCGCGGTGTCGGGCCGGGGCCCTTCGGCCGGCGGTCCGGGCTCAGCCGGCCGAGAAGAGCTTGTCGAGGGCGGGCAGCGCCGCGGCGACGGCCGCGCGCTCCTCGCCGGTCAGTTCCGCGAACCGTTCCGCCAGGTAGCCGATGCGGCGCTCGCGGCCCGCCGCCAGGACGTCCCGTCCGGCCGCGGTGAGCCGGGCGGTGACGACGCGGGCGTCCGAGCCGTCCCGGCCGCGCTCGACGAGCTCGTCCCGCTCCAGCCGGTTGATCTGCGCGGTCATCGTCGGCAGCCGGACGCCGTGCTCGGCGGCCAGCTCGGTCATCCGCCGCGGCCCGTGCTCCAGCGAGCCGAGCACGGACAGCTGCTGGGCGGTGACCGGCTGGTCGGCACCGGCCCGGCGCAGCATCAGCACGACGTGCCGGAGCCGCAGGTTCAGCTGCTCGGCGAGCTCGCGTTCGGGGACGGTCACGGTCTCTCCTCGGGATTGCTTGGCCAGGCCAAGTTAGCTGGGCTAACTTCTGAACGGACGGAGCGTGTCTCCCGCGTCACACCCAATAGGCTGCCGGGCATGGCGATGGAGACCACGGCCGAATCCCCGGTCCCGGTACGGACGGTCCTGCAGGCGGTCGGCGGCTGGATCGGCAGGCTGGGCCGCATCTGGGTCGAGGGGCAGATCACCGACCTGAACGCCCGCGGCGGCACCGTCTACCTGACGCTCCGCGACCCGGTGGCGAACATGTCGGTGCGGCTCGTCGGGCAGCGCGGCGTCGTCGAGGCGGCGGGCCCGGCGGTCACCGACGGCGCCCGCGTCGTCGTCCACGCCAAACCGGACTTCTGGATCAACCGGGGCACCTTCTCGCTGAGCGTCCTGGAGATCCGGCCCGTCGGCGTCGGCGAGCTGCTCGCCCGCCTGGAGCGCCTCAAGAAGACCCTGGCCGCCGAGGGTCTGTTCCGGCCCGAGCGCAAGCGCCCGCTGCCGTTCCTCCCCGGCCGGATCGGGCTGATCTGCGGGCGCGAGTCCGACGCCGAGCACGACGTCCTGCAGAACGCGCGGCGGCGCTGGCCCGCGGTCGCGTTCCGCGTGGAGAACACCGCCGTGCAGGGCTCCTACGCGGTCGGCGAGGTGATGACGGCGCTGCGCGCGCTGGACGCCGATCCCGAGATCGATGTGATCATCATCGCGCGGGGCGGGGGCGCGATGGAAGACCTCCTGCCGTTCTCCGACGAGGCGCTCGTCCGCGCGGTGTCGGCGGCCCGCACCCCGGTCGTCAGCGCGATCGGGCACGAGCAGGACACGCCGCTGCTCGACCTCGTCGCCGACGTCCGCGCCTCCACCCCGACCGACGCCGCGAAGAAGACCGTCCCGGACGTGCGCGAGCAGCTCCAGCTCGTCCGGCAGCTCCGCGACCGGGGCCGCCGCTGCCTCGCCGGGGGCGTGGAGCGGGAGCTCGCGTGGCTGAAGTCCGTCCGGTCGCGGCCCGCGCTGGCCGACCCGGTCCGGGAGATCGAACGGCAGTCCGAGCAGGTCACGGCGCTGCGCGACCGGGCGCGCCGGTGCCTGTCCGGGGCGCTCGACCGGACCGGGGACGAGCTGTCGCACACCCGCGCCCGGCTGCTGGCCCTCTCCCCCGCCGCCACGCTCGACCGCGGGTACGCGATCGTCCAGCGCGCGGACGGAGCCGTGGTGCGGGACGCCGCGTCCGTGCCGGCCGGCGCGGCCCTCACGGTGCGCGTCGCGTCCGGGCGGCTCGGCGCGACCGCCTCGGGCCCTCTGGACGACGACCCCGCGTAGGGTGGGGCGGGTGTCGGAGAACGTGTCGGAGAACGAAGAGAGGGCGGGCAGGCCCTCGTACGAGCAGGCCCGTGACGAGCTGGCCGACGTGGTGAAGAGGCTGGAGGCCGGCGGGCTCACCCTGGAGGAGTCGCTCGCGCTGTGGGAGCGCGGGGAGAGGCTGGCCGCGCTCTGCGAGGAGTGGCTCGAGGGCGCCCGCGCCCGGCTCGCCGCCGCGATGGCGCAGCCCGGGGACGGCGACACCGGCGCGCCGTTCTGACGTCAGGGGGCGCCGGGGGTCGCCGACGGCGACGCGGGGCCCGACGGGTTCAGCCCGCCGCCCTTCGGCTGCGCCTCGAGCGATCCGGCCAGCACCGCGAGGTCCGCGTAGGGCGCGGTCCCCGTGACCACGAGGCTCACCCCGTCCGGCAGCGTCCGCGCCAGGGAGTTCGCCTCCTTGTCCGCACGGTGGTACTTCTGCCACGTGTGCCCGGCGACCTGCATCGTCCCCAGCGGCTTGCTGCTGTTGGTCATCCGCGGCACGTACTCCGACGCCTTCTCGTCGCTCTGCTCGAGCGCCGCGTACCGGTCGTCCGGCGTCACGAACCCCAGATGCCACGCGACCGGCTCGCCCGCCTCGTCCAGCCCGTGCACCCGCGAACTCGTCGGGCGCCAGCCCGCCGGCAGGCCCACCGGGGCGTGCACCGCGAACGGGGCGTCGTTGCGCATCACCCACAGCTGCGAGCCGTAGTCCACGGTCGGCAGGATCTGCTCGTCGGCGCGCGGCGTGACGACAAAGATCATCAGCGCCAGGATCAGGGACGCGCCCATCGCGAGGGTGAAGCCGCCGATCCCGGTGGTCAGCCGCTTGTACACGCCCGCACTGACCGGGATGGGCCGCGGGCCCGCCGCGCTCCCGGACGGCGCACTCTCCGGCGCGCTCTCCGGGGCGGCCTCGGTCTCGGTGTCAGGGGTCTTGTCGGTCACCCTCTCAGGATCCCCTACGGTTCCGGCTGCTCTAGACAGGGGGTGCGGTACGCGGGTTCCGGATGGTGCCGAGGATCCCCATGATCTCGGCCGCGAGCCGCCGCGCCGCGTCCTCGTCCTCCAGCAGCGAGATGTCGGACACCGCGCCCGCCATCGCACCGGTCAGCACCATCACGAGTGCCTCGTCCACGCCGCCGTCGGCGGTGTGGAACAGCGCGGCGTTGCGGCGGGCCCACTTGCCCAGCCGCTGCCGCATCGCGCGGTCGAACCCCGGCGGGCCGTCGCCGGAGATGAACAGCCGCGAGACGTCCCGTTCCTCCAGGCAGCCGTCGAGGTAGGCGCCCGCCCCGGCGATGAACTGCAGCATCGGGTCGGTCTCCCCGGCCTCCCGCGCGGCGCTGATCGCCCGCCGGGTGCGCTCCTGCTGCCGGGCCTGGAACTCCTCGAACAGCGTCAGGTAGAGGTCGGCCTTGCCGTTGAAGTGGTGGTACAGGCTGCCGACGCTGGCTCCGGCCTTCGCGACGATGTCGGTCACCGCGGCCTGCGCGAACCCTGACTCGCAGAAGACGTCCCGCGCCGCGGCCAGCAGGGCTCCGCGCGTCGCGGCCCCGCGGTCGGACGTCCGCGCGGGCGTCGCGGTGGCGCCCCCGCCCCCGTTCTGTGTCACCTCGCCGGAGGGAACGTCGATGTCGCTGCTCATGAGCCCAGAGATTACGCCCTCTCCCGGTGGGAAACGATCCCTTGCCCGGAGGACCGTCCGATTTCACGGTGCCGGTCCACTCCGCGCTCGGCTGGTCTGGTCCAATTTGTGGCCCGGCGTCGGCCAACGGAGAATCCGAGGCACCATCGACCGAAAGGGCCGCCGCGACATGTCCGAAGAATCCACCGTCTCCTCCCCGCTGACGACCGACCCCGCGGCGCCCGACCGCAACCTCGCGATGGAGCTCGTCCGGGTGACCGAGGCCGCCGCCATGGCCGCCGCCCGCTGGGTGGGGCGCGGCGACAAGAACGGCGCCGACGGCGCCGCGGTCAACGCCATGCGCCAGCTGATCAACACGGTGTCCATGAAGGGCGTCGTGGTGATCGGCGAGGGTGAGAAGGACAACGCCCCGATGCTCTACAACGGCGAGGAGGTCGGCAACGGCGGCGCCGAGTGCGACGTGGCGGTGGACCCGGTCGACGGCACCCGCCTCACCGCGCTCGGCATGAGCAACGCGATCGCCGTGCTCTCCGTCGCGCCGCGCGGGTCGATGTTCGACCCGTCCGCCGTGTTCTACATGGAGAAGCTCGTCACCGGCCCCGAGGCCGCCGACGTCGTCGACATCGACCGCCCGATCGGCGACAACATCCGCGCCATCGCGCGCGCGAAGGGCTCGGCGCCGAACGACGTGACCGTCTGCATCCTGGACCGGCCGCGGCACGAGGGCATCGTCAAGGAGGTCCGCGAGGCGGGGGCCCGCATCAAGTTCATCATGGACGGCGACGTGGCCGGCGCCATCATGGCGTCCCGTCCCGGCACCGGCGTCGACCTCCTCCTCGGCATCGGCGGCACCCCCGAGGGCATCATCGCCGCGTGCGCGATCAAGGCGCTCGGCGGGGTGATCCAGGGCCGGCTGTGGCCGCAGGACGACGAGGAGCGGCAGAAGGCGATCGACGCGGGCCACGATCTGCGCCGCGTCCTGACCACCGACGACCTCGTCACCTCCGACGACGTCTTCTTCGCCGCGACGGGCATCACCGACGGCGAGCTGGTCGACGGGGTCCGGTACGACAAGGGCATCGCGACCACGCACTCCCTCGTCATGCGCTCCCGCAGCGGCACGATCCGCACCATCTCGAGCGAGCACAAGCTGTCGAAGCTGCGGGCCTACAGCGCGATCAACTTCGACGCCGCGGTCTAGGAGTTTCGGGCCCGGCCTGCTCGCCCGGCGGCTCGCAGGCCGGGCCGGGGATCTCCGCCGCCGGCGCGGATCGGGGTTCCCCGGCCCCGAGCAGGGTCACTCCGCCGCACGCGGAGCCCCCGGCCGCACAGGACCTCGGGCCACACGGAACCCCAGGCCACACGGGACCCCGGCCCACGCGGAGCCCCGGCCCACGCGGACCCCCAGGCCGCACGGGACCTCGGACCTCGCGGAGTCCCGGGCCGCGCGGGGGTTCGGGGGGAGGCCCGGACGGGGCGTTCGGGGGTGTTAGTCGCGGGTGAGGCGGGCGCGGACGCGCTGGCGGAAGGTGCGCTTGGGGGCGCGGGCCCGGACGGAGCCGAACAGCAGGGTGCCGGCCACCTCGATGGTGGGGCCGTCGGGGGCGGGGCGGGTGCGGACCTCGCGGGGGCTGAGGATCGTCCGGCCGGTGACGTCGACGCGGACGCCGTCGGGGACGAGCAGGCGGACGCGTCCGGCGAGGACGAGCGAGTCGAGGACGATGTGGCGGCGCTGCAGGACGGCTTCGCGCAGATCGAGTTCGACGGTGCCGAAGAGCGCGACGAGGGGGAGCTTCACGGGCACGACCCAGCGGCCGTCGCGGCGGGTGCGGCCGAAGACCACCGAGACGGGCCGGTCGTCCACGAGGATCGGCTGGGCCTCCTCGGGGGAGAGATCGCCGGTGAGGCCGGTGAGTTCGCCGAGGGTGCGGGCGGCGTAGGCGGCGGTGGTGCGCTCGCCGTGCTCGGCCATCGTGAGGCGGCCGTCGGCGAGGGCCTCGCCGAGGACGGCGACGACGCGTTCCCGGTCGGCGTCGGACGCGCGCAGGTCGCGGACGCGCGTCGCCTGTTCGGCGGCCGGGCGGGAGGGGATGTCCACTCCTAGAGGTTAACGGGCGGAGCGGCCGGGGCCGCGGAAAACGGGTGGGGATTTGTCCGCGTCACTACTTAGGGTTCCCGTATGACCTTGCAACGAGCGCCGGAGGAGGTCGAGGCCGGGCCCGCGGCGGCGATCAGCCTGCGGGGCGTGGTGAAACGGTTCGGCGACTTCACAGCGGTGGACGGGCTCGATCTGGAGGTGCCGTCCGGCGTCTGCCTGGGGCTGCTCGGCCCGAACGGGGCCGGGAAGTCGACGACGATGAAGATGCTGACGGCGCAGGCCGTGCCGACCGAGGGGACGATCGAGGTGCTGGGGTTCCCGGTGCCTCGGGAGTCCAAGCGCGCGCGGGCCGCGATGGGGGTCGTCCCCCAGCAGGACAACCTCGACGAGGAGCTGACCGCCCAGGAGAACCTGGAGGTGTTCGCGCACCTGTACCGGGTGCCGCGCGGGGAGCGGCGGCGGGCGGTGGACGACGCGCTGGCGATCGCGCACCTGACCGAGCGCCGGGCGACGAAGGTGGACGACCTGTCGGGCGGCATGCGGCGGCGGCTGCTGATCGCGCGGGGCCTGGTGCACCGGCCGCGGCTGGTGCTGCTGGACGAGCCGACCGTGGGCCTGGACCCGCAGGTGCGGGCCGAGCTGTGGGGGCTGATCGACGGGCTGCGGGCGCGGGGCACGACGGTGCTGATGTCGACGCACTACATCGAGGAGGCCGAGCGGCTGGCGGACGAGTGCGCGCTGATGTCGCACGGCCGGGTGATCGCCCGGGGGACGCCCGGCGAGCTGGTCGCCGAGTACGCGGGCGAGCGGGTCGTGGAGCACTACGGTCCGCCGGACCGGCTGGCCGAGGTGGAGCGGCTCGCGCGCGGGGCGGACCTGCCGACGCGGCGGACGGGCCCGTCGGTGTCGGTGCTGAAGGCCGAGACGATCGCGCCGTCGCTGGAGGACGAGCTGGGGCCGGGCGGCGTCCGCCGCGCGGCCAATCTGGAGGACGTGTTCGTGGTGCTGACCGGGGAGAGCGTCGAATGACCGTCACACGCGCCGCGCCGGCGGCGGAGCGCGCGCCGCGGCTGCGCAGGTTCGAGATGGCGCCGATCCGGGGTGTCTGGCGGCACGAGTTCGCGCTGTACAAGCGGTACTGGGCGTCGCAGTCGTTCGCGTCGATGGTGGAGCCGACGTTCTTCCTGCTGTGCTTCGGCTACGGGTTCGGGTCGATGGTCGCGGTGATCGGCAACTTCCGGTACCTGGACTTCGTGGCGACGGGCGTGGTGGGGACGGCGGCGCTGTTCACGTCGGTGTTCCCGGGGATGTTCAACGGCTACATCCGGCGGGTGTTCCAGCACACCTACGACGGGATGCTGGCGGCGCCGGTGGACGTGCACGAGCTGGTCACCGCGGAGGCGTCGTGGATCGCGGCGAAGTCGGCGGTGTACTCGTGCACACCGCTGGTCGTGGCGCTGTTCTTCGGCCTGGATCCGGCGTTCGGGATGCTGCTGGTGCCGCTCGCGACGTTCTTCACCGCGCTCGGCTTCGGCCTGTTCGGGATGTGGGCGTCGTCGGTCGTGCCGTCGATCAACTCGTTCGACTACGTGATCACGGGCGTGGTGACGCCGCTGTTCCTGATCGCGGGGACGTTCTTCCCCGTGGACGCGCTGCCGGGCTGGGCGGAGACCGCGGCGAAGCTGAACCCGCTGTACCACTGCGTGCAGCTGGTGCGGCACATGGTGTTCGGGCTCGAACCGCTCGCCGACCTCGTCCACCTGGGCGTTCTGGCGGCGTTCGCGGCGCTGATGTGGGTGCTCGCGGTGCGGGGCATGCGGCGCAAGCTCATTGACTGACGGGCGGCCCCCTCTCTACGCTGACGCGAATCTTCCTCACGTTAGAGGGGCGGGGGTCGCATGGACGTCGGGGACCGCCGGGCGCGCGCGTCCACCTACACCGCGTTCGCGGTCCAGGGGCTGTGCTTCGCGTCGCTGGTGACGCAGGTTCCGCGGATCCAGGACGCGCACCGCCTGAGCGACGCGACGCTGTCGCTCGTCCTGCTGATGGTCCCGCTGATCGCGGGGGTGGGCAGCGTCGCGTCCGGCGCGCTGTTCCGCCGGGTCGGCAGCGGCCCCGTCCTGCGGGTGTCGCAGCCGGCCGTGGCCCTGACGATCGTGCTGATCGGGCTGACCGGCGACAACGACCCGGCCCTGTACGCGGCGGTGGCCCTGTTCGGGCTGTTCGTCGGGGCGGTGGACGCGTCGATGAACGCGCAGGCCGTCGCGGTGGAGCGCCGGTACGGGATGAGCCTGATCACCGGGTTCTACGCGGTGTGGAGCGTCGCGGGGATCCTCGGCGGGCTGTGGGCGTCGCTGGCCAACGGCATCGACCTGCCCCTGTCCGCCGGGTTCGGCATCGCCGCCGCCGCCGGGATCGCGGCGTCGCTGTCCACCGGGCACGGCCTGTACCGGCGCGCCGAGGAGGGCGACGGGCCGTCCGCCGAGGCGCTGAGGGCCGCCGGACGGCGGGTGCCGTGGCGGCCGATCCTGGTGGTGGGCGCCGCGATGGCGGTGGCGTACCTGGCCGACTCGGCGATCTCCAACTACGGCGCCAAGTACCTCGACGACGAACTGGGCGGGGCCGACTGGGTCGCGCCGCTCGGCTACGTCGCCTACCAGGTCGCGATGGTGGTCAGCCGCGCCGTCGCCGACCTGGCCGTGCGCCGCGCCGGCGCGGTGCCGGTGGTGCGGCTCGGCGGCCTCGTCGGCCTCGTCGGGATGGCCGGGGTGGTGGCCGCGCCCAGCGCGCCCGTCGCGATCGCCGCGTTCGCCGTCGCCGGGCTGGGGCTCAGCGTGATCGCCCCGGTGTCGTTCACCGCCGCCGGACGGGTGGACCCGACGGGCCTCGGCGTCGCGGTGGCCCGGGTCAACATCTTCAACTACGTCGGGTTCGTGCTGGGCGCCGCCGTGGTGGGGGCGGTGGAACCGCTGAGCGCCGACCACGGCCTGCGGCTCGCGTTCGTCGTCCCGACGCTCCTGGTGCTGGTCGTGTTCGCGACGGCGAAGGGCTTCGACCCGCCCCCGGCCGCGAAACCCGCACCGGACCCGGACGCCGCCGCACCGCCCCGTCCGGCCGAGCCCACCGCCACCTGACGTCCGGCGGCGGTCGAGTCCCCGGGGCACCGACCCCGGGGACTCGCGGGACGCGTCCGCGTCAGGACTCCTCGAGGGCGGCCACCGCGCGCTCGCCCGCGTCCTGCGCCTCTTCGGGGGACATGTCCTCGATCGCCCGGGCGAGCGCGACCTCGGCGGCGTCGGCCGCCGCGCGCAGGGTCACGGCGTGCTCCTGCGCCCGCGCGAGGTCGCCCAGGCCCACGCAGTCGAAGGCGACCTGCCCGTCGTGCACGGCCATCTTCAGCTGCCGCGCCGCCTCTTCCAGACTCATCCGTACCTCCTCCACCGGGAAGTGTTTTCCTACCCCCGCGTCCCGGGGGCAACCGCTTGGCCGAGCAGTTCCGCCGCCTTGACCAGCCGCCCCTCCCCCAGCCCGGCGAAGCCGAGGACGAGCGCGGACGGCGCGTGCGCGGCCCGTCCGGGCGACCACATCGGACGGGCGCCCGCCAGCGACAGCCCGTCGCGGGACGCGCGGGCGATCACCCGGTCCTCGTCGCAGCCCGGCGGCAGTTCCACGTAGAGGTGGATGCCCGCCGGGACGCCGTGCACACGGGCGCCGGGCACGTGCCGGCGGATCGCGTCCGCCAGCGCGTCCCGGCGGACCCGGTAGCGGCGCCGCATGCCGCGCAGGTGCCGGTCGTACCCGCCGCCGCGCAGGTACTCGGCCAGCGCGTACTGCGGCAGGACGGGCGGGCCGAGGTCGGTGTGCAGGCGGTGCATCCGCAGGCGCGCGGCCAGGGGCGGCGGGACGGCCGCCCAGCCGAGCCGGATCGCGGGCGCGAGCGTCCTGCTGACCGAGCCCAGCAGCACCACCCGGTCGGGGGCGACGCCCTGCAGGCAGCCGACGGGTTCGCGGTCGTAGCGGAACTCGGCGTCGTAGTCGTCCTCGAGGATCAGCCCGTCCGCCCGCCGCGCCCACGCGACCAGCTCCGCGCGCCGTGCCGGGGACAGGACGGCGCCGGTCGGGTACTGGTGCGCGGGCGTGACGAGCACCGCGCGCGCGTCCGTCCGGGCGAGCGCCGCGACGTCGAGGCCCTGCCCGTCCACCGGGACGCGCACGAGCCGGACGCCGGTCGCCTGCAGCACCGGCAGCTGCCGGACGCTCGCGGGGTCCTCGACGGCGAGGACGGTGTGCCCGTCGGCGCGCAGCAGCCGGATCAGCGCGGACAGCGCGTGCGTCACCCCGTTGGTGATCACGACCCGGTCGGGGTCGGTGTGCGCGGCGCGCGCCCGTCCGAGGTACCCGGCGAGCTCGCCCCGCAGGACGGGCGCGCCCGCGGGATCGGGGTAGGCGAGGGCGTCGTCCGGCAGCGCGCGCAGCCCGGCGCGCTCGGCGGCCAGCCAGCGGTCGCGGGGGAACGCCGCCAGGTCGGGCCGTCCGGGCGACAGGTCGTAGTCGGCGGGGGTGCGGGGAGCGGGAGGCGCCGGCGGGGCGGGGGCGCCGTCGGGGCGGGCGAGGGGCGCGATGCGGGTGCCGTCGCCGCGGCGGGCGATCAGGAAGCCCTCCGCGGTGAGCTGCTCGTAGGCGGCGACGACGACACCGCGGGACACGGCCAGGTCCCGGGCGAGGTCGCGGCTCGACGGCAGCCGGGTCCCCGCGCCCAGCCGGCCGGACCGGACGCCCGCCCGCAAGCCCGCGGCGAGCTGCGCCGCCAGCCGGCCGGCGGACCGGTCGAGTGGGAGTTGAAGATCGGTCACACCCGTTCAGCGTCCGAAGGTATGACTTGTGTCACGGTCCGGCGAATGGTCCGGGATCTCGCGACATCTTCGACGCGTCCGGCGGACCACTCGTCCACCGCCGGCCGCACCGCCGGCCGCACCGGCAGGCGCACCGGCAGGCACCGCCGCCGGACCGGAGTCGTACCCTGTGAGGCGGCCCCTATCGGAATCGCGCGAGGATCTGCCTGAGATGCCTGAATTCTCCTACACCGACCTGCTGCCCCTCGGGACGGACGACACCGAGTACCGCCTGCTCACCACCGAGGGCGTCTCCACCTTCGAGGCGAACGGACGAACGTTCCTGCAGGTCGAGCCGGAGGCGCTGCGGCTGCTCACCGAGACCGCGATGCGCGACATCTCGCACCTCCTGCGGCCCGCCCACCTCGCGCAGCTCCGCAAGATCCTGGACGACCCGGAGGCCTCGCCGAACGACCGGTTCGTCGCGCTCGACCTGCTGAAGAACGCGGGCATCGCGTCCGGCGGCGTCCTCCCGATGTGCCAGGACACCGGCACCGCGATCGTGATGGGCAAGCGGGGCCAGCACGTCCTGACCGACGGCCGGGACGAGGAGCACCTCTCGCGGGGCGTGTACGACGCGTACACGAAGCTGAACCTGCGCTACTCGCAGATGGCGCCCGTCTCCATGTGGGACGAGAAGAACACCGGCAGCAACCTCCCCGCGCAGATCGAGCTGTACGCGACGCCCGGCGACGCCTACAAGTTCCTCTTCATGGCCAAGGGCGGCGGCAGCGCGAACAAGTCGTTCCTGTACCAGGAGACGAAGGCCGTCCTGAACCCGAAGCGGATGCTGTCCTTCCTCGAGGAGAAGATCCGCTCGCTCGGCACGGCCGCGTGCCCCCCGTACCACCTGGCGATCGTCGTGGGCGGCACGTCCGCCGAGTACGCCCTCAAGACCGCGAAGTACGCCTCCGCGCACTACCTGGACACGATGCCGACCGAGGGCTCCCCGCTCGGGCACGGCTTCCGCGACGTGGAACTCGAGCAGCAGGTGTTCGAGCTGACCCAGAAGCTCGGCATCGGCGCCCAGTTCGGCGGCAAGTACTTCTGCCACGACGTCCGCGTGATCCGCCTCCCCCGGCACGGCGCGTCCTGCCCGGTGGCCATCGCGGTGTCGTGCAGCGCCGACCGGCAGGCCCTCGCCAAGATCACCGCAGAGGGCGTCTTCCTGGAGCGGCTGGAGACCGACCCCGCCCGGTACCTCCCCGACACCACCGGCGAGGACCTCGACGACCAGGTTGTCTCGATCGACCTCAACCGCCCCATGGACGAGATCCGCGCCGAGCTGACGAAGTACCCGGTGAAGACCCGGCTCTCCCTCACCGGCCCCCTCGTCGTGGCCCGCGACATCGCGCACGCGAAGATCAAGGAGCGACTGGACGCGGGCGAGCCGATGCCGCAGTACCTGCGCGACCACGCCGTCTACTACGCGGGCCCCGCGAAGACGCCCGAGGGCTACGCGTCCGGCTCGTTCGGCCCGACCACGGCCGGGCGGATGGACTCCTACGTCGAGCAGTTCCAGGCCGCCGGCGGCTCGTTCGTCATGCTGGCCAAGGGCAACCGCTCCCAGCAGGTCACCGACGCCTGCAAGACCCACGGCGGCTTCTACCTCGGCTCCATCGGCGGCCCCGCCGCCCGACTCGCGCAGGACTGCATCAAGAAGGTCGAGGTCCTGGAGTACCCCGAGCTGGGCATGGAGGCCGTCTGGAAGATCGAGGTCGAGGACTTCCCCGCGTTCATCGTCGTGGACGACAAGGGCGAAGACTTCTTCGCCGACTCCTCGGGCCCGGTCCTCACCATCGGCCGCCGCTGAGCGACCACGGTCGGCCTCCGCTCGCAGGGCTCGCTACGGCCGCCCGGGACCGACCGGCCGCCGCCCAGGGCCGACCGGCCGCCCCCTGGGTCAGACCGGCCCCCGACCGGGGCAGACCCGCCGCCCGGGGCAGACCCGCCGCCCGGGGCAGACCCGCCGCCCGGGGCGGACCGGCCGCCGCCCAGGGCGAACCCGCCGCCGCCCAGGGCCGACCGGCCGCCCCCTGGGGCAGACCGGCCGCCGCCCGGGGCCGACCGGCCGCCGCCTGGGGCGCGAAGCCCCGGGCGGCGCAACGGACCCGCCACCCGAACCTCGAACACCCAACCCCACGACGGACCCACCACCGGGGACACGAAGCCCCAAGACCCACGGCAGGCACCGCCGTGGGGGTTGGAGGCGGTCGGTTAGGGGTTGATAGATCACGGTATCTGCCCGAAATCGAACTTCGTCGTGAGACTGCCGGATGACCGGATGGCCACTCCGGTATCTTTTCGCCCATGTCTCAGTCTGAGCGCCTCGTTCTCGCGACGCGCTACCGGCTGGTCTCGGAAATAGGCCAAGGTGCCAACGGCACCGTGTGGAGAGGCCACGACGAACTCCTCGACCGCGCCGTGGCGATCAAGGAGTTGCGACTCCCCGAGGACCTCTCCGAGGACGACCGGGTCGTCTTCTACCGCCGTACCCTGCGGGAGGCGCGCGCGCCCGCGCAGTTGCGGACGCCGTCGATCGTCGAGGTGTACGACGTCGTCATCGAGCAGGGGCGGCCCTGGATCGTGATGGAGCTGATCGAGGCGCCGAGTCTCGAGGAGCTCGTCGAGCGGGACGGGCCGCTGCCGCCCGACCGGGTCGGGGACATCGGGCGCAAGCTGCTGGACGCGCTCGGCATCGCCCACCGGGCCGGGATCGTGCACCGCGACCTGAAACCGAGCAACGTCCTGCTGGACGGCGACCGGGTGGTGCTGACCGACTTCGGGCTCGCGTTCTCGTCGGGTTCGGCCAGCCTGACCAAGACCGGGCATTTCATGGGTTCTCCGGCGTACGTGGCGCCCGAGGTGGCGGCCGGGGAGAAGGCCACGCCGAGGTCGGACCTGTGGTCGCTGGGCGCGACGCTGTACGCGGCGCTGGAGGGCCGTCCGCCGTTCGAACGCGACAACGTGATGGCGACGCTGAGCGCGCTGGCGAACGAGCCGGCGCCGGTCCCGGCGAACGCGGGGGCGCTCGGGCCGGTCATCACGGGCCTGCTGGACAAGAACCCGACGCGGCGGCTCAGCCACGCGCGGGCGGCGGACCGGCTGGAGCGCGCCCTGTCGGGGCCGCGGTCGGGTCGGCGGCCGGCGACGCCGCGGCGCCGGTTGACGGTCGTGGCGGCGCTGGTCGCGGCGACGGTCGCCTCGTGCGGGGTCGGCGCCACGGCGCTGGTGGTCGGGATGATGCGGGAGGGCCCGGAGCCCTCGTCCACCCCGGCGCCGTCGACGACGAGCGCGGCGGCGGGCGGGACGGTCCCGGCGGGCGTCGCGTCCAGCACGCTCGTCGTGCGAGCCAAGGGCGACTCCTGCAAGATCTTCGTGTCGGTGCCGGGCGCGGCGATGCAGGTGCTCAGCGACGAGACGCTCGTGCGCGGGGAGGCGCGCAAGTACGACCAGCAGCGGCTCAACGCGGTGATCTACGACTCGTCGGCCTGCGATGTCTGGATGAACGGACGGCACGAGCCGGGCGGGGCGCCCGGCGAGCGCAAGAGCTACACCGTCACCCGGACGATCGGGGGTTGAAGATCACGTTCCGGCGGGGAATGCCCCCGCTTCCCGGACGGCTGTCCCGAGGGGAGTGGGGAAGGACCCCGGACAGGAGGTGTCGCACATGACCGAGGATTTCCGGATCGAGCACGACTCCATGGGTGAGGTCCGGGTTCCGGCGTCGGCCAAGTGGCGGGCGCAGACGCAGCGGGCGGTCGAGAACTTCCCGATCTCGGGGCGGACGCTGGAGCGCGCGCACATCGCGGCGCTCGGCCGGATCAAGGCGGCCGCGGCGGTCGTGAACGGCGAACTGGGCGTCCTCGAGCCGGACGTCGCGGCGGCGATCGCCGCCGCCGCCGCGGAGGTCGCGGACGGGCGGTGGGACGACCAGTTCCCGATCGACGTGTTCCAGACCGGGTCCGGGACGTCGTCGAACATGAACGCCAACGAGGTGGTGGCGACGCTCGCGGAGGAGCGCCTCGGACGTCCGGTGCATCCGAACGACCACGTGAACGCGTCCCAGTCGTCGAACGACGTGTTCCCGTCCTCGATCCACATCGCGGCGACCTGGGCCGTCGTGGACGATCTGGTGCCCGCGCTCCGGCACCTGCGGGACGCGCTGCACGCGAAGTCGCGCGAGTTCGCGACCGTGGTGAAGGCCGGCCGCACGCACCTGATGGACGCGACGCCCGTCACGCTCGGCCAGGAGTTCGGCGGGTACGCGGCGCAGGTGAACCACGGGGTGGAGCGGCTGCAGGCCGTGCTGCCGCGGCTGGGGGAACTGCCGCTCGGCGGGACGGCGGTCGGCACCGGGATCAACACGCCGGACGGGTTCGCGCCGCGGGTCATCGCGGAGATCGTGCGGGCGACGGGGCTGCCGCTGGCCGAGGCGCGCGACCATTTCGAGGCGCAGGGCGCGCGGGACGGGCTGGTGGAGGCGAGCGGGGCGCTGCGCACGATCGCGGTGAGCCTCACCAAGATCGCGAACGATCTGCGCTGGATGGGGTCGGGGCCGCGGGCGGGGCTCGCCGAGATCCGGCTGCCGGACCTGCAGCCCGGTTCGTCGATCATGCCGGGCAAGGTGAACCCGGTGATCCCGGAGGCGGTGACGCAGGTCGCGGCGCAGGTCGTCGGGAACGACGCGGCGGTCGCGTTCGGCGGGGCGTCGGGGAACTTCGAGCTGAACGTGATGCTGCCGATGCTCGCGCGGAACGTGCTGGAGTCGACCACCCTGCTGGCGAACGCGTCGCGGCTGCTCGCGGACCGGTGCGTGGCGGGCATCGAGGCGGACGCCGAGCGGATGCGCGAGTACGCCGAGTCGTCCCCGTCCATCGTGACGCCGCTGAACCGCTACCTCGGCTACGAGGAGGCGGCGAAGGTCGCCAAGCAGGCCCTCGCGGAGCGCAGGACGATCCGCGAGGTGGTCCTGGAGCGGGGGCACGTGGAGGCCGGGCGGCTGACGATCGAGCAGCTCGACGAGGCGCTGGACGTGCTGAAGATGACGGGCGCCCGCTGAGGGGCGCCCGCCGGGATCAGTAGAAGCCCGCTTCCTGGGAGTGGCTCCAGGCGCCGCAGGGCGTGTCGTACCGGTCCTTGATGTAGCCGAGGCCCCACTTGATCTGGGTGCGGGCGTTGTTCTCCCAGTCGGGGCCGGCGGAGGACATCTTGGAGCCGGGGTTGGCCTGCGGGATGCCGTACGCCTCGGAGCTGGGGTTGTCGGCGTGGACGTTCCAGCCGCTCTCCTTGTCCCAGAGCTTGACCAGGCAGCCGAACTGGCCGTCGCCGCCGAACCCGAAGTCGGGCAGCATCGCCTTGGCGATCTGCTGGGCCTCGCCCGCCGGAACGGGGTCGGCGACGCGGGCACCGCTGCCGCCGCCGCTGCCCTCGTCGTCGTCCGGGGCCTCCCGCGTCTTCTCCGGCTCCGGCTTCTTGGTGGGGAGCGGCTTCCCGACGGCCTGCAGTGCCGGTTTCCCGCCGCCGTCCCGGCCGGTCTCGGCGGCGGCCCGCTCGAGGGCCTTCTCGTGCCGGACCTTCTCCATGACCCGCGGGTCGATGGTGGGGGTCGGGGCGGCGGCGTCGGCGAGCGGCCGGTTCGGCCCGACGGTCGTCTCGCCGTCGCCGCTCAGCGCGAACGCGGTGACCGCTCCGCCGCCGACCGCGACGGCCGCACCGGCCGCCACGGCGGCGGCGCGCAGCCCGTTGCGGGCGGCGGGGGCCTTCCGGTCGGCCCTGCGGCGCCCGCCGCCGCGCCTGCCCGCACGGGCCCCCGCACGAGCGCCCGCACGGGTCCCCGCACGGGCCGGGCCGCGGCGGCGCGGACCGGTGGCGGGCTCCTCCGGGGGCTCGCCGGTCCCCGTGTCGTCCGCGAGGCCGGTGGCGGGCATGTCCCATGCCGTGTCGTTCGGATCCGAGCCCTGCGGTTCCGCCTGGACGGTCGCGAAGCCGAGCGTGTCGCCGCCCGGCGCCCACCGCCCCGTCTCCCCGGCCTCCCCCGGGGACGGTCCGGCGACGCGGACGTCCTCGTCGTGCGGGTGCGGGCCGGTGTGCTGTCGTTCGTCTCGCCTAGATCGTTGATGGGGGTTTGCCGAACCGGCGGCGGGCATGGCGAAGGGCGCCCATGATCAGTGTGTGAAGACAAACCTGGACGCCCTTCTGACCGCACTCTACGTCCATCTGGACGACCACGTCCTGCGATCGGCCGACCGGCCCCGCAGACGCGGCCCCGCCCGGACCCTCAACGACGCCGAACTGGTCTGCGTCGCCATCGCCCAGGTCCTGCTCGGGTGCGATTCCGAGCGCCGGTGGCTGCGGACCGCGCCCGCACGGATCGGGCACCTGTTCCCCCGGCTGCCCGGCCAGTCCGAGTACAACCGGCACCTGCGCGACGCCGCCCCCGCCCTGGCGGCCGCAGCGGCGTGGCTGGTCCGCCGGATCCCGTCCTGGCACGACCGGCTGCGGCTGATGGACGGCACCCCGCTGCGCTGCGGCGCCTCCCGCACCACCGTCCACCGCTCCGCCCTGGGCGAGATCGCCGGCTACGGCATGGACAAGTCCCACCACGCCTTCTACTGGGGAGCCAAGCTCATGCTGATCACCACCCCCGAAGGCGCAGTGTGCTCTTTCAGCGTGGCCCACCCCAAGGAACTGGACGAGCGCAAGCAGGCGATCCACCTGCTGCACACCCGGCCGCCCGCCCCGGGGCCCTGCCCGATCGTGTGCGACAAGGGATTCGCCGGAGCCGAGGTGGAGAAGACCGCCGCCGGCCTGGGCCACCTCCTGATCCGGCCGGTGCGCCAGGACGAGCCCGAGCCGCCTGTCAAGGTGTTCCCGGCCTGGCTGCGCCAGCGCATCGAGGCCGTCATCTGGACCCTGAAGAACCAGCTCGGACTGGAACGCCACGCCGCACGCACCACCGAAGGGCTCTGGACGCGCCTGTGCCAGCGCATCTGCGCCCTCAACGCCGCCATCTGGCACAACTGGCTCATCGACGCCCCGGTCAAGCGGTCACTGATCGCCTATGACCACTGACCGAGGCACTCAACAACCCCCATCAACGATCTAGGGGACCCGGGATGGTCTCCGGACAAGGCGGTCCTTCCGACGGTCGCGCGCGCATGGGCACGCACGCGAACGGCTTCCATCCCCCGCCGCCCGCGCCGCCCGGAGGACGGACGGCCGCGGCCCGGAGCGTCGCGGCCCGTCCGGCACGCGCGCTCTCGGGACGCGCGGCGGCCGGGTGCACCGCTCTGGGGATGCTTACGGGGAGACACAATGCCGGAGCCCGCGGTCCGCTCCGCAACCAAAACGAGACATGAGCCGACGGCGTCCCGGTTGTCAACTCGCCGGTAACGCGCCGGAAACGACTGCCCGACCTGCGATTCCGCACGCCCCCGAGCAGCCTGTGTCCTTAGTCACAGATCCACTGACGGAAGCGTCACGATCACGGTCAGTACAGGGCAATGTGGCGCAGAATACGCCGCCCCGGTGACCGCGGGTCACCGGGGCGGCGCGGAGCGTGCCGTCAGCCGGTCACGTCACCCAGCATGTCGGTCACGAGTTCGGCGATCGGGGACCGTTCCGACCGCGTCAGCGTCATGTGCGCGAAGAGCGGGTGGCCCTTCAAACGTTCCACCACCGCGGCGACGCCGTCGTGCCGCCCGACCCGCAGGTTGTCGCGCTGCGCGACGTCGTGCGTCAGCACCACCCGGGAGCCCGCGCCGATGCGCGACAGGACGGTGAGCAGGACGCCGCGCTCCAGCGACTGCGCCTCGTCGACGATGACGAACGAGTCGTGCAGCGACCGGCCGCGGATGTGGGTGAGCGGGAGCACCTCGAGCATGCCGCGGTCGAGGACCTCCTCGATGACGTCCGGGGTGGTGACCGCCGACAGGGTGTCGTAGACGGCCTGCGCCCACGGCGACATCTTCTCGTTCTCCGAGCCGGGCAGGTAGCCGAGCTCCTGCCCGCCGACCGCGTAGAGCGGGCGGAAGACGACGACCTTGCGGTGCCGCCGCCGCTCCAGGACGGCCTCCAGGCCCGCGCACAGCGCCAGCGCGGACTTCCCGGTGCCCGCGCGGCCGCCGAGCGAGACGATGCCGACGTCCTCGTCCATGAGCAGGTCGAGCGCGATCCGCTGCTCGGCGGACCGGCCGCGCAGCCCGAACACCTCCCGGTCGCCGCGCACCAGCTTCACCGACTTGTCCGGCAGCGTGCGGCCGAGCGCGGAGCCGCGCTCGGTCAGCAGCCGCAGGCCGGTGTGGCACGGCAGGTCGCGCGCCTCCTCGATCTCGGCCGTGCCCGCGTCGAACAGGCCGTCGACGACGCCGCCCGGCAGCTCCAGCTCGCGCATCCCGGTCCAGCCGGACTCGACGACGGCGAGCTCGGCGCGGTACTCCTCGGCGGCCAGGCCGACGGCGGACGCCTTCACCCGCATCGGCAGGTCCTTGGAGACCAGGACGACGTCGCGGCCCTCGCGCGCGAGCCACCCGGCCACCGACAGGATCCGGGTGTCGTTGTCGCCGAGCCGGAAGCCGTCCGGGAGGACGCTCGGGTCGGAGTGGTTCAGCTCGACGCGGATGGTGCCGCCGACGTCGCCGTCCGGTCCCTCGATCGGCAGCGGCTCGTCCAGCCGGCCGTGCGCGAGCCGCAGGTCGTCCAGGGTGCGCAGTGCCTGCCGGGCGAAGTACCCGAGCTCGGGGTGGTGCCGCTTCGCCTCGAGTTCGGAGATGACGACGATGGGGAGTACGACCTCGTGCTCGGCGAACCGGGTCATCGCCCCCGGGTCGGCGAGCAGGACGCTGGTGTCGAGGACGTACGTGCGCCGCGAGTCCGGAACGGGCGTTCCGGAGGTGTTCCCGGACGGGCCGGGGCGGCGCGCGGAGGTTGTGGCCACTCGATCTCCCTGAGAAGAGGGGAACTACCGGTGGCGCCGTGGTCCGCCCGCATGCGGCCGCGTCCCCCGGTCCGGGGGCGGTCTCGGGCGGTGGGGGCCGGGGGCCGGCCGTCAGGTACCGTAGCGCCGGTGCCGCGCGGCGTAGGAGCGGATGGCACGGAGGAAGTCCACCTTGCGGAAGTCCGGCCAGTGGACCTCGCAGAAGTAGAACTCCGAGTGCGCGCTCTGCCAGAGCATGAAGCCGGAGAGACGCTGCTCCCCCGACGTGCGGATGACCAGGTCCGGGTCCGGCTGGCCGCGCGTGTAGAGATGCTCCGCGATGTGCTCCACGTCGAGGGACTCGGCGAGTTCCTCGATGCTGGTGCCACGGCTCGCCTGCTCGACGAGCAGAGAGCGCACCGCATCAGCGATCTCACGCCTACCCCCATACCCAACTGCGACGTTCACAATCAGGCCCGGGGCGTTCGATGTTGCTTCACCGGCATCTTTCAGGACACGGGCGGTTTCGTCCGGCAGCAGATCCAGCGCGCCGACGGGTTTGACGTGCCATCCCTCGGCGGCCAGGCCGCGGACGGTGTTCTCGATGATCCGCAGGAGCGGCTGGAGTTCCTTCGCGGGGCGGTTGAGGTTGTCGGTGGACAGCAGCCACAGCGTGACGAGCTCCACACCCGCCTCGGTGCTCCAGTGCAGCAGCTCGGAGATCTTCCGGGCGCCGGCCTGGTGGCCGGTGTTCACGTCGGCGATCCCCATCGACCTGGCCCAGCGCCGGTTGCCGTCCAGGATGACGCCGACGTGCCGCGGGGTGATGTCGGTGGGCAGGGACGACTCGACGCGGCGCTCGTAGATCCGGTAGACGATGTCGCGGAACGCGGCGTACGGGCCGCTGCGGCGGACCGCGGTGGTGAGCGGGCCGTCGCCGGTCCCGGCGCCCGCGATGCGCTCGCGCACGGCGTCCCCGCGCGCGCGGTCCCCGCGCGCGCCGTCACCGCGGTGCGTTCGCCGAATCCCCATGGTGGGCGTCCCTTCGAGCGGCCGTCCCGTGCGGGAAGGACGCTCAATTATGGCGCGACGGCGGTACCGTCCGGCCGTCCCGGTTGCTGTAGAGGCTAACGTTCGGGACGACGATATCGACCGGTTCGGCCCGCTCCGGCCAGGTTCTGCACGGCCGGGACGGGGCCGGTGCGGCGGGACGGCGGGCGCCGCTGCAGCCGGTCGGCCTCGACGACCAGGCCGTCCAGGAACCGGACCAGCTCGGTCGAGGTGAGGACGGCGCGGACGCCGCGGCCGCCCGCGCCCCAGGCCTCCAGGACCGCGCGGCGCGCCACCCGCCAGCGCCCGGCGGCCGACTGCTGCCGCCCGACCCACAGCGAGGACGTCCGGACGGTGCAGCGCAGCTCGCCGGTGCTGAGCACGTCGCCGCGGTCGCGGTAGCGGAACGCGAACAGTTCGAGGTCGCGGGTCGCGGCCGGTTCGAGGTCGCGGGTCGCGGCGCCGTCCCGTCCGGGGAAGCGGTCGTCGGGGTCGGGCCAGCGGGCGGCCTGCGGGGAGCCGTCGGCGCGGGCGGCGGCCAGCCGCGCGGCGACGTCGGCGAGGAAGTAGCCGCAGCGCTCCCCCACCGCGCCGAACACGGCGCCGTCGCGGCGCAGCTCGAGGGTGACCTCGAACGGCGCGCCGCCGCGGTCGAGGGACGGGACGGGCGTCACCGTCAGGGTGGAACCGTCCAGGCAGTGCAGCGTCCTCACCACCCCGGCCCCTCCGATCGTGCGGCGGTGTCCCCGCGCTCCGGGCGAGGTCACCTCCATGATCACATCCGCGGGGGCGGCTGCTCGGGCAATGACCGGCGTCCGGCGGGTCGCGCGCCGGGGGACGGCCCGGGGACGGGCGCGGCGGTCAGGCCTCGGGGCCGGCGGCGCGGGCCCGCTCGACGTGCTCCAGCGCGGCGCGCAGTTCGGTGAGCCACTCGCCGGTGTTGCGGCCGACGAGCCGGACGCACCAGGCGAGCGCGTCGCTGCGGCTGCGCGCGACGCCGGCCTCGACGAGGGTGTCCAGGACGCGCCGTTCCGGCTGCCGCAGCCGGGTCATGACGGGCACCGACAGGGTGGTGAACATCTCGCGCTCGCCGCCGCAGTCGACGCCCCACGACACCTTGTGCCCGAACCGCCGCTCGGCCTCGCGGGCGATGGCGATGCGCTCGTCCCGGGTGTCGGCGCGGAACCGCTGGACGTGCCCGGCGACGAGCGCGGCCCGCTCGGTCGCCGAGACGTCCCGCGCCGCGTCCGGTTCGGGGAGGCGCCCGACGACGCTGACCTCCTCGCGGTCGAGGACGACCTCGATCCTCCCCTCGAACCAGTCCGCCGGGAGCCGTCCGGAGAACCAGCCCCGCAGCTCCTCCGCCGCTTCTCTCGTACTCATGTAATCAAAATTACAACGCAATCGCCGCCGCCGCCAGACGGGCGCCCCGATCATTCCCGGCCCCCGGCGGCCTGGACCGGGCGGACGGCCAGCACGAGCCGCGCGGGCAGCGCGGTGGCGAGCAGGGCCAGGGCGCCGCCCGCCGCCAGGACGGCCAGGTGGACGACCGGCGGCACGTGCGGGGCGCCGCCCGTCATGCCGCCCGCGAAGCCGGTCAGGACGGCGAGGGCGATCGCGGTGCCGAGCACGGCGGCGATGAGGACGATCGACCCGGTCTCGAACCCGAGCATCCGCATGAGCTGGCGGCGGGTCGCCCCGGCCAGCCGCAGCGCGGCCAGCTCGCGGGCGCGGTCGGCGGTCGCCATCGCGAGCGTGTTCACCACCGCGATCGCGGTGAACGCGATGATCAGCGCCATCGCGACATAGTCGACCTGCGCGGTCGCCGTGGCCCGCGCCTCGGCGAGGGTCCCGGCGGCGGTCGCCGGGACGCCGTCCGGCAGCGTCCCGGCCACGAGCAGCGTGCCGCGCGGGTCGTCGACGTGCGCGGCGACGACCTCGTGCGCGAGCGTGAGGTCCCCGAACCCGAGACCGCGCCCGTAGACCGCGACGACCGTCGGCTCGATCGGCGTGCCGTCGCCCAGCGTGAGGGGCAGCCGGTCGCCGGGCCGCACGCCGAGGCGTCCGGCGGCGGTGGAGCCGACCGCGATCGCGGACGGCCCGAGCCCGGCGAGCGAGCCCGCGCGGACGTCCAGGTCGAGGGTGCGTTCCAGCCCCTCCGGCGTCACCCCCTGGACGGTGTACTTCTCCAGCCCGACGCGGACCTCGCTGCGCACGACCTCCGTGACGGCCGTGACCCCGGGCGCCGAGCGCAGTTCGGCGGCCGTGCCGCGCGGGACGCCCGGGCCGATCGCCTTCTCGTCGACGACGTGCGCCGCGATCGTCCCGTCCTCGGCCTGGCGGGTCGCCGCGTGGCCGAGCGTCGTCTGGGCGAACAGGATCGTCCCGGTCAGCCCGATCATGAGCGTGAGCGGGGTGACGACGGACGCGAGCCGCCGGCCGTCCATCGCGAGGTTCGCGGCGGCCAGCCGCCCGCCGACCGGGAACCGCCGCAGCGGCACGGCCAGGACGGCGACGGCGGCGCGGGCGAGCGCGGGGCCGAGCAGCGCGACCGCGATCGTCCAGACGAGCGCGGCCAGGAACGTGACGGGGCTCGCGGCCGCCTCGGTGTTCAGGTTCGCAAGCAGGACCGTCAGCACGACCCCGCCCGCGGTCGCCGCCAGGCCGGCCGCGATCCGCGCGGGGCCGAGGCGGGCCGGGCGCAGCGCCGCGTCGCCGAGCGCCTCGACCGGACGGATCCGCGCGGTGCGGCGCCCGGCGATCCTGGCGGCGGCGACGGCGGCGGCCACGGTGGCGAGCGCCGCCGCGAGCGGCGGGACCGGGCCGACGACCAGGTCCAGGTTCGGGGGCAGCGCGCCGAGGCCGCGGAACCGGTCGCGCAGCCAGAACGCCAGCGGGAGGCCGCAGGCCGCGCCGAGCGGGGCGGCGGCGAGCCCGACCACCAGCGCCTCGCGGCCGATCATCCGGCGGACCTGCCGGGGCGTGGCCGCGACCGCGCGCAGCAGCGCGATCTCCCGCTCCCGCTGCCGCACCGACAGCGCGAACGTCCCGGACACGACGAGGACGGCGACGAGCAGCGACGTCCCGCCGAGCGCGCCGCCCATGCTGATCAGGTCGATCCGGGCCTCCTCGGCGCCGAGGAACTCCACCTTGCCCCGGTCCGTCCCGGTGCGGACGGTCGCGGACGTGCCGCGCACCGCGTCCCGCACCGCCCGCTCGGAACCCCACACGCCGACCGCCGCGACCATGCCGTCCCGTCCGGCCAGCGCGCGGGCCCGCTCGGGCGAGAAGAACAGCGCGGCCTGGTGGTCGAGGGCCTGCCCGGTGACGCCGACGACGCGGTACGTCCCGTTCTCGGTGGACGAGACGCGCGCGTCCGAGCCGACGCGCAGGCCGTTCGCGCGGGCGGTCGCGGCGTCGACGACGATCTCGTCCGCGGCCACCGGCGGCCGTCCGTCCCGGAGGGTGAAGGGGGTGAGCGCGGCCGAGTCCCAGCCGTGCCCCCACGACTCGCCCTCCGGGGCGCCGATCGCGGCGGGGAACACGACCTCGGCGACGGCCTTCCGCACGCCGGGCGCGGCCGCGACCCTCGCCGCGACCGGGGCGGGCAGCCAGGCGCGCTCCGCGATCGCCTTCGACTTGCGCTTCTCCTTCCCCTTCTTCCGCGTCGTCTCGTGGACGAACTGGTCGCCGGAGACGACGACCGGCGCGGCCGCGTACCGTTCGGGCCCGACCGACCCGCGCAGGCCGGTGTCGAGCAGGACGCCGCAGGCGCAGACGAGCGCGGCGGCGCACAGCAGCGCGGCGAACGCGCCGGCGAACCCGGCCTTGCGGTGCCGCAGCGTGGCGAGGGCGATCCCGAGCATCACTTCCACGCCCCCAGCCGGGTCATGCGGGCCGCGACCCGGTCGCTGGACGGGTCGTCGAGCCGGTCGACGATCCGGCCGTCCGCCAGGAACACCACCGTGTCGGCGTAGGACGCCGCGACCGGGTCGTGCGTAACGACCACGACCGTCTGCCCCATGCCGTCCACCGCCTCCCGCAGCAGGGTGAGGACGTCGCGGGCCGTCATCGTGTCGAGCGCGCCCGTGGGCTCGTCGCCGAACACCACCTCGGGCCGCGTCACCAGGGCGCGGGCGATGGCGACCCGCTGCTGCTGGCCGCCCGACAGCTCCGCGGGCCGGTGCCGGGTCCGGTCGGCGAGGCCGACCCGGTCGATCACGTCGCGCAGCCACGCCCGGTCCGTCCGGGTGCCGGAGAGCCGCAGCGGGAGGGTGATGTTCTGCTCGACGGTCAGCGACGGGACGAGGTTGAACGCCTGGAACACGAACCCGATCCGCTCCCTGCGCAACTCCGTCAGCCGCGTCTCGCTCATCGACGACAGTTCCGTGCCGCCGAGCCGGACGCTCCCGGACGTCGGGGTGTCCAGGCCCGCCGCGCAGTGCAGGAACGTGCTCTTGCCGGAGCCGGACGGCCCCATGATCGCCGTGAACCGGCCGCGCGGGAGGTCCGCCGTCACCTCGCGGAGGGCCGCGACCGCGCTCCCGTTCCGGCCGTAGACCTTGCTGACCGTGTCCATCCGAACCGCTGCTTCCATGCTCACAAGTCTTCTGAGCTGCGGGTTCACGGACCAGAGAGGAGATCACCGGGCACCCGTGATCTCGTCATGGGTCGGGCCGTGACATCCGCGACCTGGTACATGTAATGGGGTGATCAAGGTGCTTCTGGCGGACGACCACAATGTCGTGCGGAGCGCCCTGGCCGCCCTGCTGAACCTGGAGCCCGACCTGACCGTGGTCGGCGAGGTCGAGCGGGGCGACGCGGTGCTGCCGGCGGTGGCGCGGGACGAACCCGACGTCGCCGTCCTCGACGTCGACATGCCCGGCATGGACGGGCTGGCGGCCGCCGCGGCCCTGCACGACGCGGCGCCGTCGGTCGCCGTGCTCGTCCTGACCGGGCACGGCAAGCCGGGGCATCTGCGCCGGGCGCTGACCGCGCACGTGCGGGGCTTCCTGCTGAAGACCGCTCCGCCGGAGGAGCTCGCGGACGCCGTCCGCAAGGTCGCGGCCGGGGAGCGCGTCCTCGACCCGCGGCTCGCGCTCACCGCGTGGGACCTGGCCGACAACCCGCTCACCCCGCGCGAGACGGACGTGCTGCGGCTCGCGGCCGAGGGCGCGGAGGCGCCGGAGATCGCCGCCCGGCTGCACCTGTCGGCCGGGACGGTCCGCAACTACCTGACGTCGGTCGTCGCGAAGCTCAACGCCCGCAACCGGACGGACGCCGCCCGCATAGCGCGCGAAGCGGGCTGGCTTTAGGCATACGAAGCGGCCCGGCCTCGGCACGCGAAGCGGGCTGGGTGTGGCCGGACGACCGTAAGTCAGCCGGTCGGAGCGGCGGATTACAAGTCGGCCGGTCGGAGCGGGAGCGTGGCCTCCAGCCGGAAGCGGCCTTCGCCGTCGGCGCGCGCGCTGAGCGTGCCGTGGTGTGCGGCCAGGCGGGTCGTGAGGTTGCCTAAGCCCGAACCGGGCGGCGTGCGGGGGGCGCGCGGATCGAGTCCGTCGTTCTCGACGACGAGGCGCACGGTGCCGCCGTCGTGGCCGGTGGCGATGGTGCAATGCTCGGCGGCGCTGTGCCGGAGCACGTTCGTCACCGCCTCCCGCAGGACGGTCCCCAGCACGGCGGACGCCGCCGCGTCCAGGTCCGGATGGCCGGAGTCCGCCGCGACCGTCACCCCGGCGGCCGTCAGGACCGAGCGGGCCGACCGCACCTCGCCGTCCAGGGACAGTCCGGCGCCGCCGCCCGCGGCCGCCCGCAGGTCGGCCCGCGCCCGCTCCGCCGTCCCGGCGACCTCGGCCAGTTCCGCCCGCGCCCGCGCGGGGTCGGCGGCCGACAGCCGCCGGGCCAGCTCGCACTTCAGCAGGATCGCGGCGAGGCTGTGGCCGAGCAGGTCGTGCAGGTCGCGGGCGGCCCGCAGCCGCTCCTGGACGGTCGCGGCCCGCGCGAGCTCCGCCCCCGCCGCCTGGAGGTCGCGTTCCAGCCGCGCCAGCTTGACCAGCCCGTACACGACGAGGCCGGACACCAGCGTGCTGATCGCGGAGTTGACGGCGGCGGCCGTGCCGTGGCCGAGCAGGTGCGCGCCGGCCCCGGCGGCGGCCATCGCCAGCGCCACCGGCGGGACGGCCGCGCGCAGCGGCAGCGCGACCAGCAGGACGCCGGCGAGGAGCCCGGTGGCGCCCAGCCCGAGCGTCGCGGCCGGTCCCGGCCACGCGGCCGTCCCGGACAGCTGCAGCAGGGCCTTCGCGGCGAAGGCCGCGAGGACGGCCGCCAGCAGCCCGACCGACATCCGGTAGGCCGTCCGGTCCGGCGGGCCCACGGGCCGCTCGGCCGCCGTCACGGCGGCCTCCACCGTGAACCGCCCGTCCGCGCCGAGCCCGGCGGCGAACGCGCCGCCCGCCGACCGGACCCGTCCGGCGGCGGACTCGAGCGCCTTCGCGCCCCGCGCCGCGGTCCGGACGCCGTCGTTGGCCACCCGCAGCCGCACCAGGCCGCCGTCCTCGGACGTCTCGATGACGCACCGCTCCGCGCGCCCCTCGCGGACGACGTCGGTGACCGCCTCGCGCAGGACGAGCGCCAGCAGCGCCCCGGCCGGTCCGAGCGGCTCACGATGGCCGACGCGCACCTCCACCCGGACGTCCGCGGCCTCCAGCAGCGCGCGCGCCGCCGACACCTCCGGGGCGAGCGACATGCTCCGGAAGTCGGCCGCGGCGGCGCGCGCGTCGTTCAGCGCCGTCCGGGCGACGGCCAGGACGCCGTCGATCTCCTCGGGCCGGTCGAGGGCCCGGCGGACGCCGTCCGTCACGGCCGCCAGTCCCTCGCCGAGTCCCCGGTTCAGCTCCGCCGCGATCCGCAGTCGCTCCCGCTCGACGGCCGCCATCGTCAGCGGCAGTCGCGCCGCCGCGGTGTCGTCGACCCGCTCGGCCAGCCGGACGAGGCCGTAGCCGACGAGGCCCATCAGCGTCACGGTGATCGCGCCGTCGGCGGCGGCGGAGGGCCCGTCCCGTCCGGCCTCGATCGCGGCGGCGCCCGCCACCAGCGGGAGGAGCCGGACGGCCGAGAAGCGGTCCCACCGGCCGTCCGCGAGCGGCAGCGCGGCCGCGACGAAGCCGAGGACGCCGACCGACGTCCCGCAGGCGATCGCGGCGACCGCGAGGACCGCCTGGACGACGACCGTCCAGCGGCCCCGCCACCGTGCGGCGCCCGGCACGACCCACACCAGCCCGGCGGCGAGCACGCCGAGCGTCAGCACGATCACGAGCGCGGCGACGGCCGGGCCGTCCGTCCGCGCGGGCGCCGCGAGCACGTGCACGGCGGCGAAGGCGGCCATCACCGCACCCGCGATGAGCCGCGCCCGCACGCCTTCGGACACCCGGAACCTCCTGAATCGCCCGCCGGAGGGCGGTCTCCCATGATCGCTTATGGCGGGGACGGTCTCTCGCGCGCCTCATCGCCGGACCGGGCGCACCGCCGACGCCCCCGACGTCCGGACGGTCCTGCCGGACGGTTCCGCACGGTACGAGGAACCGCCCGCGCTCATCGAGCGCGACCTGGAGTTCCGCGGGGGCGCGGCTGCCCGCTCTGACCCGGGTGGCCGCGCCCTCCGGAACGGTCAGCCGAGGCTGGCGGCGATGCCGTCGGCGACCTGCTTGGCACGCTTCGGGTTGACCCGGACCGCGCCCTTCATGTTGTTCGTGTAGACGTTCTGCACCTGGACGACCGTGCCCCTGCGCGGCGCGGCGATCATCTTGCCCTCGCCGATGTAGAGCGCGATGTGCGAGATGTAGCCGGGGGCGGTCGGGTCGTTCGCCCAGATGAGCATGTCGCCCGGCTCGGCCTTCTCGTAGGGGACGACCCAGCCCGCGCGGGCCTGGTCGGCGGCGACGCGCGGCAGCGTGATCCCCGCGCGGGCGAACGCGTACTGCATGAGCCCGGAGCAGTCGTACCCGCCCTCGGCCTCGGACTCGCCGCCCCACACGTACGGCCAGCCGCGCCGGGTGGCGGCCGCCTCGATGACCGTCCGCACCTGCCCGGCCGTCATGACCTCGCCGTTGGACTCCGGCACCGACCCGGCGGACGGCGTGTCCAGCTCCGGGGTGACCGGGACGGCCTTGGCGCCCTTCGGCAGCCCCTTCTTCAGCTTCCCGATGAACGCCTTCGGCTCGGTCTTCGGGACGCTGATCAGCATCGCGTTGCCGGTGGGCACCCCGAGCTTGCGCGCGGCCTCGCGGGTGATGACGGCGTCGACGTCCGGGATGCCCATCGTCGCGTAGGCGCCGACGCGCATCGTCTGCTGCACCTTCGACCCGCCGACCGGGACCTGGCTGCCGAGCTTCACCCCGCCGTCGTTGCCCATCGTGAACGAGATCGCGACGTCGCCGCCCGCGATGTTGCGCCACAGCGCGTCCGACTTCGCCGTCGGCTCGGGCGTGTAGGAGCGGAACGTGGACGGGTTCACGCCGAGCACCCCGACGCGCTTGTCGCCCACCACGCCCTGCACGGCGTCGACGACCTCGACCCCCCGCACGCCCTTGGCGGCGCGCACCTTCTCCACGAGCGTCGGCGAGAGCGTGGACGGCGCGGCGACGAGCACGTGCGGCTCGAGCCGGTCGCCGAGCGGCGCGACGGCCGCCGGGGTGACGTCGGCGAAGCTGCCCGCCGCGGCGACGTAGTTCGCGCGGGCGGGCGACGCGGGCGCCGGCTCCGCGGCGGGCCCGCCGCGGACCAGCAGCACCGTGACGTTCGCGCCCAGCGTCGTCGCGACCGAAACGCCGATGATCGTCGGTAGCACCCGGCGGTTCGGCTTTCGCACTGGCAGGCTCCTCGTCGGTCGGGCTCCAGGGTTTGTTACCGGATTCGGCGACGCCCGCACGGGCGGTCCGCGATTCCAGATACCCGGCCCGATGCCGGCCACCCTCGTCCGTTGTTCCCCATCGGGTACGCCCCCGATATTGCTACCAATAGGTAACACCAAGGCAGCAGGAGATCAACGTCACGTTCCCACAAAGTGGACGGTTACTTCAATTGCCCGCGAAGTTCGCGTCTCAGGTCGTCCGTGGACGTCACCGGCAGGCGGCAGACGAACCCGCGGCACACGTACGCGGCCGGCGCGCCGTCGACCGGGAGGCGGCCCTCCAGCAGCGGCACCTCGTCCCGGCCCGGTTCCCCCACGCTGACGACCGCGCCGGGCGCCACCGCCAGCAGGGCGGTGCGGTGCAGGGCGCGGGTGCGCGAGTCGTCCCGGTCGCCGACCACCGCGATCTCCACCGGGCCGGTGGCGAGCGCCTCGGCCACCGCCAGCCCCCACCCGGCGAACCGGGCGTGCTTGGCCGCCAGCGCCGCCGCCGGGGCCAGCGCCCGCTCCGCCGACTGCCGGTGCCAGTCCGAGCCGGTCAGCGCGGCGAACGACAGCAGCGCGCCCGCCACCGCGAACTGCCCGGACGGCGTCGCGTTGTCGGTCGGGTCCTGCGGGCGCCGGAACAGCCGCTCGGCGTCGTCCGCGGTGTCGAAGAACCCGCCCTCCCCGTCGGCGAACCGCTCCAGCACCGTGTTCAGCAGCTCCCCCGCCAGCCGCATGCGAGCGGGGTCGCCGGTGACCGCGTGCAGGGCGAGGAGCCCCTCGGCCACGTCGGCGTAGTCCTCCAGGACGCCCGCGTTCGCGCCCGCCGCACCGCCGCGCGACGTCCGCACGAGACGTCCGTCCCGCTCGTGCACCCGGGCCAGCAGCTCGGCGATCTCCTCCGCCGCGCCGACCAGATCCGGCCGGTCGAACATCGCCCCGCACTCGGCGAGCGCCGCGATCGCCAGCCCGTTCCACGCCGCGACGACCTTGTCGTCGCGGGCCGGGGGGATCCGCCGGGATCGCGCCTCCAGCAGCGCCGTCCGGATCCGGCCGTACCGTTCGGTGTCCTCGGGGTCCGCGAGGAGCTGCAGGACGGACGTGCCGTGCTCGAACGTGCCCGTCACCTCGAACAGGCCCTCGGCGTACGCGCCGTCGTCGTCCCCGAGCACCTCGCGCAGCTGCGCGGGCGTCCACACGTAGTACTTGCCCTCGACGCCCTCGCTGTCGGCGTCCAGTGCGGACGCCAGGCCGCCCTCGGGGGTCCGCAGGTCGCGCAGCATCCAGTCGCACGTCTCCAGCGCGATCCGGCGCGCGAACGGCGAGCCCGTCAGCCGCCACCAGTGCGCGTACACCCGGGCGAGCAGCGCGTTGTCGTACAGCATCTTCTCGAAGTGCGGGACGACCCACGCCGCGTCGACCGAGTACCGCGCGAACCCGCCGCCGAGCTGGTCGTACATCCCGCCGCGCGCCATGGCCTCGAGGGTGTGCCCCGCCATCGCGAGGGCCTGCGCGTCGCCCGTCCGGGCGTGGTGGCGCAGCAGGAACTCCAGCGCCATGGACGGCGGGAACTTGGGCGCCCCGCCGAACCCGCCGCGCGCCGCGTCGTAGGACGCCGCGAGCACCTGGACGGCGTGCGCGAGCCGCTCCCCGTCCGGCGCCTCGCCGCCGCCGAGGCCGGGCCCGCGCGAGGTCAGCGCCTCCACGACCTTCTGCCCCTGCCCGACGACCTCCTCGTGCTGCTCCGTCCACGCCTTGTGGACGGCCTGGAGCAGCGACCGGAACTGCGGGCGCGGGAAGTAGGTGCCGCAGTAGAACGGGTGCCCGTCGGGGGTCGCGAACACCGTCATCGGCCATCCGCCCTGGCCGGTCATGGCCTGCGTGGCCTCCATGTAGACGGCGTCGACGTCGGGCCTTTCCTCCCGGTCGACCTTGACGTTGACGAACAGCTCGTTCATCATCCGCGCGGTCTCGGCGTCCTCGAAGGACTCGTGGGCCATCACGTGGCACCAATGGCAAGCGGCATATCCGACCGACAGAAGAATCGGCACATTCCGCTCTCTGGCCTCGGCGAATGCGCCGTCGGACCACTCCCACCAGTCCACCGGGTTGTCGGCGTGCTGCAGCAGGTACGGGCTGGTCGCGTCCTCGAGCCGGTTCATGCCCCCGATCCTGCCCGATCCGGGCATGCCCTCACCCCCCGCCGAGGTCGGCGACGGCGCTCTCGATGGCGCGGTGGAACGTCGGGTAGGCGTAGATCATCTCGCGCAGCGCGGTGACCGGCACCTCCGCGTGGACGGCGACCGCCAGCGCGCCGAGGATCTCCCCGCCGGACGGGCCCGCGGCGGTGGCGCCCACGAGGACGCCCCACTCGGTGCTCTGGACCAGCTTGATGAAGCCGTCGTTGCCCGACTTGTGGATGAACCCCCGCGACGAGTCCGCCAGGCTCACCATGCCCGTCCGGACCGGGAGGTTCTGGTCGCGCGCCTGCTCCTCCGTCAGCCCCACCGCGCCGATCTCCGGCTCGGTGAACGTGACGCGCGGCACCGCCCGGTACGCGGCCGGAGCGCCGTCCTCGCCGAGGATGTCGCGGGCCGCGATCGCCCCCTGGTACATCGACACGTGCGTGAACTGGCCCTTGCCGGTGATGTCGCCGATCGCCCACACCCCGTCGGCCGCCCGCATGTTGCCGTCCACCGGGATCGCCCGCGCGTCCTCGTCCAGACCGGCGTGCTCCAGGCCGAGCCCCCGCAGGTTCGGGCGGCGGCCGGTGGCGACGAGCAGCCGGTCCGCGACGATGGTGTCGCCGCCCGCGTGCAGGGTGAACTCGTTCCCGTCGTGGGCGACCCGGTCGGTGCGCAGCCCGGTGCGGACGCCGATGCCCTCGCGCTCGAACACCCGCCGGACCAGCTCGCTCGACTCGGGCTCCTCGCGCGGCAGCAGCCTGTCGTCGGTCTGCACGACCGTCACCCGCGTCCCGAACCGGGAGAACGCCTGCGCCAGCTCCACCCCGACGACCCCGCCGCCGAGGACGATCATCGACGCGGGCGCCTCGGTGGCCTGGACGGCCTCCCGGTTCGTCCAGTACGGGGTGCCGTCGAGGCCCTCGATGGGCGGCGCCGTCGGCGTCGTCCCGGTGTTGAGCAGGATGCCGCGCCGGGCCCGGAACGTCCGCCCGTCGACCGTCACCTCCCGGGGGCCGGTGATCCGGCCGCGGCCCCGCACCAGCTCGGCGCCCTTGGCGGTGAGCCGGTCGGCGGCGACGGTGTCGTCCCACGAGTCCGTCGCCTCGTCCCGGATCCGGGCGGCGACCGGCGCCCAGTCGGGCCGCACGTCCGCCTCCCCCGCCATCCCGGGGATCCGCTCGCCCTCGGCCACCAGCCCGGCGGCCCGCACCATCATCTTCGTCGGGATGCACGCGTAGTACGGGCATTCGCCGCCGACCAGCCGCGACTCGACCCCGACCACCGACAGCCCCGCCTCGGCGAGCCGTCCCGCCGCGTCCTCCCCGCCGGGCCCGAGCCCCACGACGACGACGTCCACTTCCTCAGCCATGATCGGGATACTGCCCGAGATCCGCCGCGATCACCCGCCGAACCTGCGACGCGGCGGCATCGCGATCCGGTCGAGATCGTGCACGAGCGCGATCTCCCCGCCGAACGCGGCCGCCGCCTCGTCCCGGAACCGGTGCTCCTCGTCGGCCCGGTACCGCTCGGAGAAGTGCGTGAGCACCAGCGTGCCGGCGCCCGCGTCCGCCGCGACCTTCCCGGCCTGCCCCGCGGTGAGGTGCCCGTACTCGGCCGCGAGCCCCGCGTCCGCGTCGAGGAACGTCGACTCGATGACGAGCATGTCCACGCCGTCAGCCAGCTCCCGCACCCCGTCGCACATCCGGGTGTCCATCACGAACGCGACCTTCTGCCCCGGGCGCGGCACGCTGCACTCCTCGAGCGTCACCGCCGTCCCGTCCGCCGTGGTCACGTGGCCGTGCTCCCGCAGCCGCCGCACGTCCGGTCCGCGCACCCCGCGGGCCGCGAGCCGGTCCGGGAGCATCGTCACCCCGTCGGGCTCCGCCAGCCGGTAGCCGTACGCCTCGACGGGGTGCGACAGCCGCCGCGCGACGAGCGTGAACGGTGCGCCCGCCGTGTCGAGGACCGCCCGCTCGCCCGACACCGGACGTTCGCGGATGACGCCCGTGTCGCGGAACACCGTCGCGTGCCGCAGCCGCTCCCAGTACCGGGTGCCGCTCGCCGGGAACGCCGCGTCCACCGGGTGCTCGACGCCGTCGCGCGCGATCCGCTGCACGATGCCCGGCACCCCGAGGCAGTGGTCGCCGTGGAAGTGGGTGACGCAGATCCACGTGACGTCGTGCGCCGACAGCCCGGCGCGCGTCAGCTGCCGCTGCGTGCCCTCGCCGGGGTCGAACAGCAGGCCGTGCCCGTCCCAGCGCAGCAGGTAGCCGTTGTGGTTGCGGGCCTTGGTGGGCACCGCGCTGGCCGAGCCCAGCACGGTCAGATCGCGAGCGGACATCCGTCCATGGTGCCGCCCCGCACCGCCGGTAAGCACCTGGTTATCCTGGCTCCTCGTCCAGGGAGGGAGCCCGCATGGCCGGTGGCAAGCGCGACAGGATCAAGATGACGCCGGACGAGGCCGCGTCCTACCTCGCGGGGAACTTCAAGGTGCAGGTCGCCACCATCAACAAGGACGGCACCCCGCATCTGGTCACGATGTTCTACGCGCTGCTCGACGGCAAGATCGCCTTCACGACGTACAAGGCGTCGCAGAAGGTCGTGAACCTGCGCCGCAACCCCGCCATGACGTGCCTCGTCGAGGACGGCGTCGAGTACGGCGAGCTGCGCGGCGCGCAGCTCAACGGGCGCGGCCTCGTCATCGAGGACCACGCGGAGCTGCTGAAGGTCGGCCGCGTCGTCGGCTCCCGCATGGCGGGCCTGCCCGTCCCCGCCGTCGGCGAACCCATCGACCCCGGCATCGAGGCCGGCATCGAGCAGGCGATGGCCAAGCGCGTCCTCGTCGTGATGGAGCCGGACGAGATCGTCAGCTGGGACCACGGGAAGGCCTGACCTCCCCGCCCGCCCGCTCGCCCGCCCGCTCGCCCGCGCGCGCCCGCAGCGCCGCCGCGGCGTCCCGGGCGGTCCTCTCGGCGGTCTCGTCGCCGCGCTGCCGGGCGGCCTCGGCGAGGTGCGCGTACGCGTCGGCCTGCAGGTCGGGGGCGTCCAGCGTCCGCATGATCTCCAGGGCCTGGCCGAAGAAGTTCACCGCCGCGACCGGGCGGCGGGCGCGCAGGTACGCCTCGCCGAGGCCGAGCAGCGCGCGGCCCCGGTTGCGGTCGTCGGGTTCGGGAAGCGCGGCGAACTCCTCCGGCAGCGGCCCCAGGAGGCGCATCGCGCGGTCGAGGGCCCCGGCGGCGGTCAGGGCGCGGCCGAGGTTGTGGCGGGCGATCAGGACGGTGCGGTGGTCGCCGCCGCGCCCGGCGTCCCGCAGCGCCTCCTCCAGGGCCTCCTCGAGGGTCTCGACGGCCTCGGCGCGGCGCTCGCGGTCGAGCAGCGCGAGGCCCTGCTCCTCGAGCCCGGTGCCGGGCGCGGCGCTCAGGTAGTGGTCGAGGACGCGGCGGAGCGCGGCGTCCCGCTCGTCCGGATCGTCCTCGGCCTCGGCGTGCTCGGCGGCCCGGACGCGGACGGGACCGGGCAGCGTGTACCGGCCGCCGCCGGCGTCGGTGACGAGGCCGCGGCCGGCGAGCGCCTCGAGCCGGTCGAGCGTCTCGTCCTCGGGGCGGTCGGCGAGGACGGCCGCGGCCGGGAGCCCGATGCCGTCCGCGGGGTGCAGGGCGAGGAGCCGCAGCAGCCGCGCGGCCGCCGGTTCCAACTCCCGGTAGGAGTCCTCGAAGTCTGCGCGCACGACGGGGGTCATCCCCGGACGCGCCGCACTCCAACCCGTCCACCGCCCGGTTTCGGCGGGCTCGCGGGACGGGCGGAACCGCCCGTCACTCGGCGGGCTTCGCGCCTCCGGCGGCGGCCCTGGCGGCCTCGCGGCGCTCCCACTCCTCCTGCCTCAGGTCGGCCTCGCGGGGCGCCTTGATGTTGCGCAGCCGCTTGTTCATCGACCGGATGAGGAAGAACAGCGCGACGAAGAACGCGACGAAGAACGCGAAGCCGAGCACGCCCGGGGAGACCGTGGTGTCGTTCAGGGGGTAGTCATCGGCGAGGACGGGCAGCACTACAGACACACCTTCTCCCGGATACCGGCGAACAGGTCGTCCTCCGGCAGCTCGGTGTCGACCAGGGACCTGGCCAAATGGTAGTCCTCGGTCGGCCATGCCTCGCGCTGGAGGTCCAGCGGGACGACGAACCAGAACCCGTTCGGGTCGATCTGGGTGGCGTGCGCCAGCAGCGCCTTGTCGCGCGTCTCGAAGTGGTCGGCGCACGGCACGCGGGTCGTGACGTCCCAGAGCTGCGGGCGCTCGTCGAAGCGCTCCATCCAGTCGTGGTAGGGGGACTCGAGCCCGGCGTCGAGCATGGCCGTGTGCAGGGCGACGATCCGCTCCTTGTTGAACGTCATGTGGTAGTAGAGCTTGAGCGGCTGCCACGGCTCGCCCTCGCCCGGGTACCGGTCGGGGTCGCCCGCGGCGTCGAACGCCTCCGCCGAGATCTCGTAGGTCTTGACGTGGTCGGGGTGCGGGTAGCCGCCCCGCTCGTCGTAGGTCAGCAGCACGTGCGGCCGGAACTCGCGGATCGCCCGGACGAGCGGCGCGGTGGCCGACTCCAGCGGTTCGAGCGCGAAGCAGCCCTCCGGCAGGGGCGGCGGCGGGTCGCCCTCCGGGAAGCCGGAGTCGACGAACCCGAGCCAGCGCTGCTCGACGCCGAGGATCTCCCGGGCCCGCGCCATCTCCTCATTGCGCACCCGGCCGATGTCGGCCTTGACCTCCGGCCGGTCCATCGCCGGGTTGAGGATGTCGCCCCGCTCGCCGCCGGTACAGGTCACCACCAGCACCTCGACGCCCTCGGAGACGTAGCGCGCCATCGTCGCCGCGCCCTTGCTGGACTCGTCGTCCGGGTGGGCGTGCACGGCCATCAGCCGCAGCGCACCGTCCCCGCCGGACGGGCGGTCGAGCGTCGTACCGTCGATGACCTCGGACACCTTGGGGTTCTCCCTCTCAGCGAACACGGCGGGCCGTGAAAAGCGGCCCCCGGTTCGGAGCACGCGCCACGACAGATGAGAATTGTTCCTGACAACGTCGCATCCCGCACGGAGATTCCCCGCCATGCCCACGAGCGTGACCGATGCCGCACCGCCCGCCGAGGAGCCCGCCGACCGGACGAAGACCGTCCGGGGCCGGATCGGCCTGGTGGTGATCGGGGTCGTGGTGGCGCTCGCCGCCGGCGGCTTCGGGATCATCGCCGGATTCGCCGGGGCGTCGTCCCCGGGGATCGCGTCGCAGACGGTCGCCTACGACATCACCGGGAACAGCGTGAAGATCAGCTACTCGGTGGCGAAGCCGGAGGGCGACCCGGTGCGCTGCACGCTGGACGCGTTCGACACCGACTTCAACATTCTGGCGGAGAAGACGATCGTGGTGCCCGCCGGAAAGTCGGGCGCGACCGGCACCGAGACGCTGACGACGCCGCGGGAGGCCACCGGCGCCCGCATTCACGAGTGCGCGAAGACCGCCGGGTGAAGACGGATCGGACGGACGTCGCCGGAACGTGACGTCCAGCGCGAATACCGCGCTCGATGCCGAACCGTGATTGGCCGATTGCCGACGACGAGTTCAGGGAACCTTTACCCGCAACCACCGGATAGGCTAGAGGTTTCACCCGGCCGCACTTCATGTCGATGTGACGCTCTCCCACCGGTGGGCGAGCGAGGATCGAACCATGTGATGAGGAGTACCCGTGACCGAGACCCGCGCTGACAAGGACGTCACCTGGCTGACCCAGGAGGCGTACGACCGGCTCAAGGCGGAGCTGGACCACCTGTCGGGCCCGGGCCGCATCGAGATCGCTCAGAAGATCGAGGCGGCGCGGGAGGAAGGGGACCTGCGCGAGAACGGCGGCTACCACGCGGCCAAGGAGGAGCAGGGCAAGATCGAGGGCCGGATCCTCCAGCTCCAGGGCATCCTGGAGAACGCCCGCGTCGGCGAGGCGCCGCGCACCGAGGGCCTGGTCGGCCCCGGCATGACCGTCACGGTCACGTTCGAGGGTGACGACGAGGAGGTCACCTTCCTGCTGGCGTCCCGCGAGGAGGTCGGCGCCCCCATAGACGTGTACTCCCCCAATTCGCCGCTCGGCGCCGCCATCAACGGCAAGAAGGTCGGCGAGAAGGCCACCTACACGCTGCCGAACGGCCGCGGCATGACCGTCGAGATCCTCGACGCCACCCCGTACGGCGCCGCCTGAGCCCGTTCGGCGGCACAGCCGGGAGAACGCGGTCCGGCCCGTCGTCCCCTCCAGGGGACGGCGGGCCGCTCGCGTGTCCGGCCTCCCTCCGCTCCCCCGCCGCCCCCGGACGACCGGTGCCGCGGGTGCCGGCGTCCCGTCCGGCGGCCGCTCAGCGGGACGGACGGTGCCGCGGCCGCTCGCCGTCCCCGCCGCCGCGTGCGGGATCCCCGGGGCGGGCGGAGGCGGCGCGGACCAGGGGAAGCGTCCGGTACGGAACCTGGGTGACGAGCGAGATCACCGACGACGCCCGCTCGACGCCCGCGACGTCCACGATCGCGTCGATGACCCGCTGCAGGTCGGTGTTGCTGCGGGCGACGACGCGGCACAGCATGTCGCCGGGCCCGGTGATGGTGTGCGCCTCGATCACCTCGGGCACCTGGGCGAGGCGCGCGGCGACCGGGTCGTGGCCGCCGCCCTGCCGCAGCTGCAGGGTGACGAACGCCGTCACGCCGTAGCCGAGCGCGGCCGCGTCGATCTCGGGGCCGAAGCCGGCGATGACGCCGTCGCGGGCCAGCCGGTCGAGGCGGGCCTGGACGGTCCCGCGCGCGACGCCGAGCCGGCGGGACGCCTCCAGCACCCCGATCCGCGGCTCGGCGGCGAACAGCTCGATCACCCGGCCGTCCAGGTCGTCGATCGGCACGGCACCCTCCCGGATCCCTGTGGTCGTGGTCACGTTGCACAGATCGTCGATCGTTCCGGCCGGTTCACTCTACAGATTGCCCAGTGATTCGCGGCACTCTTGCGCACCTTGTAGCCATCCATCGAGATTGGAAGGCATGGATGAGTTTCCGGTCAAGGGCATGGACGCGGTCGTCTTCGCCGTCGGCAACGCCAAGCAGACGGCGCACTACTACTCGACCGCCTTCGGGATGCGGCGGGTGGCCTACCGGGGCCCGGAGAACGGCAGCCCGGACGAGGCGGTGCACGTGCTGGAGTCGGGCGGCGCCCGGTTCGTCTTCCGCGGGCCGGTGAAGGCCGGCACGGAGATCGGCCGGCACATCGCCGAGCACGGCGACGGCGTGGTCGACCTCGCGATCGAGGTCCCCGACGTCGAGGCGGCGTACCGGCACGCGCTCGCCAAGGGCGCGGCGGGCCTCGAGGAACCGCACGTCCTGGAGGACGAGCACGGCAAGGTGACGATCGCGGCCATCGCCACCTACGGGGAGACCCGGCACTCGCTGGTGGACCGCTCGAACTACACCGGCCCCTACCTGCCGGGATTCACCGCCGCCGCCCCGGTCGTCGCGCCGCCGGAGCGCCGGTACTTCCAGGCGATCGACCACTGCGTCGGCAACGTCGAGCGCATGGACGAGTGGGCCGACTTCTACCACCGGGTCATGGACTTCACCGACATGGCCGAGTTCGTCGGGGACGACATCGCCACCGAGTACTCGGCGCTGATGTCGAAGGTCGTCGCGGACGGCACCCGCAAGGTGAAGTTCCCGCTGAACGAGCCCGCCGAGAGCAGGAAGAAGTCGCAGATCGACGAGTACCTGGAGTTCTACGGCGGACCGGGCGTCCAGCACATCGCGCTCGCCACCAACGACATCCTGGCGGCCGTCGACCGGATGAGCGCGGCGGGCGTCGAGTTCCTCGCCACCCCCGATTCCTACTACGAGGACGCCGAACTGCGGGAGCGCATCGGGGAAGTGCGCGTCCCGGTCGAGGAGCTGCAGAAGCGGCGCATCCTGGTCGACCGCGACGAGGACGGCTACCTGCTGCAGATCTTCACCAAGCCCGTGCAGGACCGCCCCACGGTGTTCTTCGAGCTGATCGAGCGGCACGGCTCGCTCGGCTTCGGCAAGGGCAACTTCAAGGCGCTGTTCGAGGCGATCGAGCGCGAGCAGGAGCGCCGCGGCAACCTCTGACGCGGACCGTCCCGGACCTTCCGGAGCACCCCGCGCCGCGGCCCCGGACGCGCCCGCCCGTGTCCGGGGCCGGACGTCCGGGGCCCTCGCGGTGCCCCGACCCGCCCGAACCGGGCACACTGTGTGCCCATGAGCGAACCGCCGCAGACCCCCCGGCCCGGCGACGACGACGACCGGACGGACTCCGCCGCCCCCGGGCCCGACCTTTCGAAGCCCTCCGGAACCGAAGGCGAGCCCGCGGGGGCGCCGCCGTCCGGCGCGGGGGCCCCGGCCGACGACCGTCCGCCGCCCTACCAGGGGATCTACGGGGCGGCACCGGGGCAGCAGCAGTTGCCGTCCTACGGGCAGCCCGCGCCGCCGCACCCCGGACAGCCGGGTGCCGCGCCGTACCCCGGGCAGCAGGGTGCGGCGCCGTATCCCGGGCAGCAGGGTGCGGCGCCGTATCCCGGGCAGCAGGGTGCGGCGCCGTATCCCGGGCAGCAGCCTCCCGGCGTCCCGCCGCAGGGGCAGCCCGCCTACGGGCCGCCGGGATACGGGCCGCCGCCCGGCTACGGCGGGCCCCAGGACATGCTGGCCGGACGCTGGGCCCGGCTCGGCGCGGCCGTGCTGGACGGCCTCATCCTCGCCGTCGTCATGATCCCGGTCATGCTGGCCTCCATCCGCTGGGACCGGTTCACCGAGCTGGCCGAGTCCGGCGAGCCGATGACCGACCCGATGGAGCTCTACAACATCCCGGTGCTGGTCGCCGGATACGTGGTCGTCTTCATCATCGGTTTCGCGTACTACACGATCACGCAGGCCAAATGGGGCCAGACGATCGGCAAGCGGGCCTGCGGCATCCGGCTGGTGACCGCCGCCGACCAGTCCGCGGTGAGCTGGGGCCAGGTCGCGGGACGCCAGGCGTTCGTGTACGGGATCTCGATCGTCACGGTCCTGCTGAACTTCACGGTGCCCCTGGCCGCCTTCCCCGTCAGCATCCTGTCGACGCTCGACAGCGCCTGGATCCTGTGGGACCCGCGGCGGCAGGCGCTGCACGACAAGGTCGCCGGGACGATCGTGGTGAAGGTGACGCCGTGGACGACCGACCCGTACGCGAAGTCCTGACGCCGGGACAGGCGGGACAACCTTTGCTCAGCGGCCGGTAAACATTCCGGCGCCCCGGACTCGGCCACGTTTGGAAGGGTGCGCCTCGGCCCAGGTCAAGGTCATGACGCATCGGCCGAACGACCCCGGCTCCGGGGACGAACCGGAGGACTGGCCGCCGCCAGAGCAGCGGCCGCACGGAGAGGGGCAGGAGCCGCCCCCGCCCGGCGGGCGCGGAGAACCCGGCCCCGGACGCCCCGGCGCCGAGCACCCCGGACAGCCCTGGCACCCCGGACAGCCCGGCCAAGGGCAGCCCGGCCAGGGAGAGCCCGGATACGGCCAGCCCGGCTACGGCCAACCGGGGTACGGGCAGGAGGCCTACGGGCAACCGGGGTACGGCCAACCGGGGTACGGGCAGCAGGGCTACGGCCAGCAGCCCGGCTACGGCCAGCAGGGGTACGGGCAACCGGGCTACGGCCAGCAGGGGTACGGCCAGCAGGGGTACGGGGAGCAGGGGTACGGGGAGCAGCCGCCCGCGTACCCGGGGACCTACGGCGGCGGAGCGTACGGGGGGCAGCCGCAGTACGGCGGGCAGCAGCACGGCGGGCTACCGGGGTACGGCGGCGGTCCCGACGAGTACATCGACCCGTCGGCCGGGCTGGCGAGCCGCTGGGCGCGGCTCGCGGCCGGGATCATCGACCTCATCGTGCTGTCGATCATCTCCGGGCTGATCTCGCTGCCGTTCGTCAACTGGAGCCAGGTCGTCGATCCCGAGCCCGGCGAGTACGCCTACGACGGTGTCCAGGTGTGGACGAACCTCATCGCGATCATCGTGGGGTTCCTCTACTTCTGGCTCATGCACGCGAAGTGGGGCCAGACCCTCGGCAAGATGCTGCTGCGCATCCGGGTGGTGCGGGCGGACGACGGCGGGCCGGTCGTGTCGAGCCAGGCCGCGGCGCGGTCGGCGTTCTACAGCGTGCTCGGCGGGATCTGCGGTTGCATCGGGTTCATCGACGTCCTGTGGATCCTGTGGGACCGGCGCCGGCAGGCGCTGCACGACAAGATCGCCCGGACGGTCGTCGTCAAGGCGGGGCCGCACACGCCGAACCCCTACGAGCTGCGCTGAGCGCCCGGCTCCGCCGGTATCGGAGTTGCCGCGCGCGTCCCGTCCGGGCAGGCTGGACCGCGTGAACATGGCCGGACACGACCGCAGCCCCCGCCGACCCGGCGCGCGCGCCGCGCTACGGGGCGTCGCGGGGGTGGCCGCCCTGGCCGCCGCCGGGACCCTGACCGCGTGCCAGCTCCCCGGCGGGGACGACCCGGAGCCCGCGGGGTCGCCGGGCGCGGCGGCGACCGGCCCGGCCGGGCCGACGACCGCCGGGGACCCGTACGTCCCGGGCGACGGGAACGGCGGGTACGACGTCCGGCACTACGGGCTGAAGCTGTCGATCACGCCGGACGGCGACGAGCAGCTGTCGGGCACCGCGACGATCACCGCGAAGGCGACCGAGCGGCTCGCCCGGTTCAACCTCGACCTGACCGACCTGCGGGTCTCGAAGGTCACCGTGAACGGTGCGCCGGCCCGCACGCAGCGCGGCCAGGGCGAGCTGGAGATCACGCCGGCGGAGCCGCTGCGCAAGGGCGCGGAGTTCACCGCGGTCATCGCGTACTCGGGGACGCCGGAGCCGGTCAACGATCCGATCCTCGGCACCTACGGGTGGATCCGCACGCCGGACGGGGTGTTCGTGGCGTGCCAGCCGAGCGGCGCGCAGACGTGGTTCCCGAGCAACGACCACCCGTCCGACAAGGCCCTGTTCGACTTCGAGATCACCGTTCCGGCGGGCCTGACGGCGGTCGCCAACGGCGTCCCGGAGTCCCCGGTCGGCGGCGAGGCGCCCGGCGGGACCCCCGGAACGCCCGGGACCCCCGGAACGCCCGGCTCACCCGGGGAGCAGCCCGGCGGGACGCCCGGCGGCGGGGCGCCCGGACCGGCGATCAGCCCGGTCGGCGCCCGCGCCACCACGACGTCCAAGTGGCACGTCGCGAACCCGATGGCCACCTACCTGGCGACGGTGAACGTCGGCGAGTTCGAGATCCGCAACGGCCGCACCGCCGCGGGCGTCCCCGTCATCTCGGCCGCCGACCCCACCGCGCAGACGAGCCTGGACGCCTTCCACCGGATGAACACGCAGGTCACCGAGGAGTTCGCGAAACTGTTCGGCCCGTACCCGTTCGCCTCCTCGGGCGGGATCGTCGACAACGCGTCCGTCGGGTTCGCGCTGGAGACCCAGACCCGGCCGGTGTACGGGGCGTACGGCGTGACGCCGACGCTGATCGCGCACGAGCTGGCGCACCAGTGGTTCGGCGACAGCGTCAGCGTCACGGAGTGGAAGGACATCTGGCTGAACGAGGGCTTCGCCACCTACGCCGAGTGGATCTGGGGCGCACGGTCCGGCGGCCCGTCGCTCCAGCAGAAGTTCGACGAGCTGTACGCGACCGGCGGGCGCGAGCTGTGGGACGTCCCGCCCGGCAACCCCGGGCGCCAGGACATGTTCGCGCGGTCCGTGTACGACCGGGGCGGGATGACGCTGCACGCCCTGCGCGGCGAGGTCGGCGACGACACCTTCTTCGAGATCCTCCGGACGTGGGCGAAGGAGAAGAAGAACTCCAACGCCACGACGCAGCAGTTCGTCGACCTCGCCGAACGGCTCTCCGAGAAGCGGCTCGACGACTTCTTCGACGCCTGGCTCTACGAGCGCGGGCGCCCACCGCGCTGACCCGTCCCGTCCCCTTCCGGCCACGGCGGCGGCGAGTCGGGACCCGCCCGCGCTTGATCGGGCGCGGTGCGGGGGCAATTCTTGATCACGACAGTGGCGTCGAAGGAGGGGCGAGGTCCATGAGCAGAGCGCACAGAGCCGTGGCGGCCGTGGCGCTGGGCGCCGCGGCGGCGGTCCTGGTGACGGCGGCGCCGGCGGGCGCCGACGGCCGGTACACCCCCGGCGCGCCCGGGGCGGGCGACCCGTACTTCCCCGACATGGGCAACGGCGGCTACGACGCGCTGCACTACGACGTGCGGCTGGAGTACGACCCGGAGACGAAGGGGATCGAGGCCGTCACCCGGATCCGGGCGCGGGCCACGCAGAACCTGTCCCGGTTCAACCTCGACTTCCTCGGCCCGCTGAAGATCTCCTCCCTGGAGGTGGACGGACGGGACGCGTCGTTCGCGCGGACCGGCGCGCAGGAGCTCGAGATCACGCCGGACCGGGGCCTGCGGCGGCACCGCGGCTTCACGGTGACGATCGCGTACGCGGGCGTCCCGCAGACGGTGAACGACCCGGCGCTCGGCACGTCCGGGTGGATCCCGACGCCGGACGGCGCGGTGATGGTGAACCAGCCGATCGGCGCCGCGACGGTCTACCCGGTGAACGACCACCCGACCGACAAGGCGTCCTACACCTTCACCTTGACCGCGCCGGAGGGCCTGACCACGTTGTCGAACGGCGACCGGCGCGGCGCCTGGACCCGCCACGGGAAGACGACGACCCGCTGGTCGATGCCGTCGCCGATGGCGAGCGAGCTGACGATGCTCGCCATCGGGAGGTACGACGTGCTCGAGGGCCGCACGGGCCGCGGCGTCCCGAACCTGACGGCGACGGACGAGCGGCAGGGCGTCACGCCGGAGGACGCGAAGAAGTTCCACGAGCTGACCGGCGACGTCCTCGACTACCAGACGGGGATGTACGGGCGGTACCCGTTCCGGTCGACCGGCGGGATCGTCGTCAAGGGCGGCTTCGGGTACGCGCTGGAGACGCAGGGACGGCCCGTGTACGACCTGGCGCACCGGCCGGGGGCGATCCCGAGCGCCGGGCTCGTCGCGCACGAGCAGGCCCACCAGTGGTTCGGCGACTCGGTGACGCCGGAGCGCTGGGCCGACATCTGGATGAACGAGGGCCTCGCGACGTACTCCGAATGGCTGTACGCCGAGGAGTTCGACGGCAAGCCCGTGCAGGAGTCGTTCGACGAGGTGTACGCGACCCCGGCGGGCGACCGCCTGTGGACGCCGGTCGTGTCCGACCCGGGCCGCGACGACATCTACCACGGCGCCGTGTACGACCGGGGCGCGCTGGCCGTCCACATGCTGCGCCGGACGATCGGCGACCGCGACTTCTTCCGGTTCCTGAAGGCGTGGCCGTCCGTCTACGAGGGCCGCAACGCCTCCACCGAGGACTTCGTGCGGTTCGCCGAGCGGATCTCCCGCGCGGACCTCGACGCGTGGGCGAAGGCCTGGCTGTACTCGGCGGGCAAGCCCGAGCTGTGATCAGCTCAGGGTGATGGTGTAGCCCTTCCCGCGGAGGTGGCCGATCACGTCTTCGGAGTGGTCGGCGCCGCGCGTCTCCAGGTGCATGAGGACTTCGGCCTCCTCCACGTGGAGGCGCGCGGCCATCCGCTCGTGCATCACGTCCAGCACGTTGACGCCCAGTTCCGCCAGCTCGCCGAGCAGGGTCACCAGGGCGCCCGGACGGTCCTTGAGCCGGCACCGCACGACCAGGTAGCGGCCCGCGCCCGCGAGGCCGTGCCGCAGCACCTTCGACAGCAGCAGCGGGTCGATGTTGCCGCCCGACAGCAGCACCACCACCGGTGTCCGGACGGCGTAGGAGTGCTCGAGCAGCGCGGCGACCCCGGCCGCCCCCGCCGGTTCGACGACCTGCTTGGCGCGCTCGAGGCACAGCAGCAGCGCCTGCGAGATCGACTCTTCCGACACCGTGACGACCGCGTCGACCAGTTCGGTGAACAGCTCGTAGGTGAGGTCTCCGGGACGGCCGACGGCGATGCCGTCCGCCATCGTCGCCTGCGTCTCGATCCGGGTGGGGCGCCCGGCGGCCAGCGACGGCGGGAACGCCGCCGCCCGCTTCGCCTGCGCCCCCACCACCTTGACGTCCTTCTCGGTGCCCTTGATCGCCGCGGCGACGCCCGCCATCAGGCCCCCGCCGCCGACCGGCCCGACGACCGTCCGCACGTCCGGGCACTGCTCCAGGATCTCCAGCCCCATCGTGGCCTGGCCGGCGACGACGTCCCGGTGGTCGAACGGGTGGATCAGGATCGCGCCGTGCTCCTTCGCGTACACGTCCGCCGCCACCAGGCAGTCGTCCACGGTCGGGCCGGGGAAGATCACCTCGGCGCCGTAGCCGCGGGTCGCCGCGACCTTCGGCAGCGGCGCGCCCTCCGGCATGAACACGGTCGCCTTGCAGCCGAGGATCTCCGCGGCGAGCGCCACGCCCTGCGCGTGGTTGCCCGCGCTGGCCGCGACGACGCCCCGCGCCCGTTCGGCGTCGGTCAGCCGCGCGATCCGCACGAACGCTCCCCGGATCTTGAACGAGCCGGTGCGCTGCACGTTCTCGCACTTCAGCAGCACCGGGCCGCCGATCGCCTCGGACAGCGCCCGGGACCGGATCAGCGGTGTCGGGACGATCACGTCGGCCAGCAGATCGCGGGCGGCACGGACGTCGTCGAGGGTCACGGGAGCCATGTGCCGATCTTCCCACGGCCCGGCGACGGCTCCGCGCGCGTCGCGCCGCCCGCCGGGCGCGGCCGGCGGGCGGCCGCTCGGCGGCCGGTGGGCGCCGGTGCGGCGAGCAATACGGGAGGTGATTTCGGCGGGCCGGGGCGCGGACACTGAGCCGACGCCGGGGATCCCGGCGCGCATTCCGGCGGAGCAGAGGAGACGCGCAATGCCCGATCAGGTCGCCGAGATCATCGAGAGGTTGTACAAGGGCCTCGCCGCCGCGGACGTGGAGGCGGTGCTGTCGCTGTTCGATCCGCGGGTGGAGATCTTCACCCCGCCGTCGCTGCCGTGGTCGACCGGGCACTACGCGGGGCTGGAGGGCGCCGCGCAGTACTTCGGCGGCGCGCTGGAGCTGCTGGAGGAGACCGCGTTCGACGTCCAGGAGATCCGGGTGTCGGGGGACGACTGGGCCGCGGCGATCGGCGACTGGAGCGGCCGGTTCCGCGAGGGCGGCGGCGAGTTCGACGTGCGGTTCGTCCATTTCTGGACGCTCGCGGACGGCAAGGTGATCAAGGGCGAGGGGATCTCCGACACGATCGGTATCGTCCGCGCCCACGAGACCGGACGGGACGGGGCCGGCGGGTAGGGGCCGGCGGGTAGGGCCGGGACTCCAGCGGCCTTCGAGCACCGGTGGACGGCCCGGGCCCAGCATCGAAACGTACACCGCGACGACGCGCGCACCCCGGCCCGCCTCGGCGGGCCGGGGGCGGGCCGCCCCCGAGGAGACCCACCACCGTGAACATCCTGGTCACCGGAGGCGCCGGATTCATCGGGTCGCGCTACGCGCGCGGCCTGCTGGACGGCGACTTCGGGCGGGACGGCGAGGTCCGGGTGACCGTCCTGGACAAGCTCACCTACGCCGGCAACACCGCCAACCTGCCGCTGCACGACCCGCGGCTGACGTTCGTCAAGGGCGACATCCTGGACGGGCCCCTGCTGGACGGGCTGCTGCCCGGCCACGACGCCGTGGTGCATTTCGCGGCGGAGAGCCACGTCGACCGCTCCCTGCTGGGCGCGTCCGAGTTCGTCACCGCCAACGTGCTGGGCACGCAGACGCTGCTGGACGGCTGCCTGCGCGCGGGCGTCGGCCGGGTCGTGCACGTCTCGACCGACGAGGTGTACGGGTCCATCGCGGCGGGGTCGTGGACGGAGGACGCCCCGCTGCTGCCCAACTCCCCGTACGCGGCGTCCAAGGCCGGCTCCGACATGATCGCCCGCGCCTACCACCGGACGCACGGGCTGCCGGTGGTGATCACGCGCTGCTCCAACAACTACGGCCCGTACCAGTACGTCGAGAAGCTCGTCCCGCTGTTCGTCACGCGGCTGCTCACCGGCCGCGAGGTGCCGCTGTACGGGGACGGCTCGAACGTGCGGGAGTGGCTGCACGTCGACGACCACTGCCGGGCGGTGCAGCTGGTGCTGGAGCGCGGCGTGCCGGGCGAGGTCTACAACGTCGGCGGCGGCGTCGAGCTGACGAACCGGGAGCTGACCGGACGGCTGGTCGAGCTGTGCGGCGCGGACTGGAGCAGCGTGCGCCGGGTCTCCGACCGCAAGGGGCACGACCTGCGGTACTCGGTGAACAGCGACAAGATCCGCCGGGAGCTGGGGTACCGGCCTGCGGTCCCGTTCGAGGACGGGCTGGCGGAGGTCGTGCGCTGGTACCGCGACAACCGGTGGTGGTGGACGGCGCCGGCGACCGCCGGGGCGCTGCCGTAGCGAGGAGGAACGCCGTGGACGACAGATCCCTGATCCTTGACCGCACCCGCAAGCTCCACCGCGAAACGGGCGAGCGGGAGTTCGTGCCGGGGGTGACGCCGATCCTGCCCTCCGGCGCCGTCCTCGACGAGAACGACCGGGTCGCGCTGGTGGAGGCGGCGCTGGACCTGCGGATCGCCGCCGGGCCGCACGCCCGCAGGTTCGAGAGCGCGTTCGCCCGGTACTTCGGGCTCCGCAAGGCGCACCTGGTCAACTCCGGGTCGTCGGCGAACCTGCTGGCGCTGGGGTCGCTGACCTCGCCGCGGCTCGGCGACCTGCGGCTGCGGCCCGGCGACGAGGTGATCACGGTGGCGGCGGGGTTCCCCACGACCGTCAACCCGATCGTGCAGAACGGCCTCGTCCCGGTGTTCGTGGACGTGGAGCTCGGCACCTACAACACGACGCCGGAACTCGTCGAGGCGGCCGTCACGGACCGGACGCGGGCCGTCATGTTCGCGCACGCGCTCGGCAACCCGTTCGCGGCGCAGGAGATCGCCGAGCTGGCGAGCGACCGCGACCTGTTCTTCGTGGAGGACAACTGCGACGCGGTCGGCTCCACCTACAAGGGACGGTTGACCGGCACGTTCGGCGACCTGTCGACCGTGAGCATGTATCCGGCGCACCACATCACCGCCGGCGAGGGCGGCTGCGTGCTCACCTCCAACCTGGAGCTGGCGCGCGTGGTCGAGTCGCTGCGGGACTGGGGCCGGGACTGCTGGTGCGAGCCGGGTGTGGACGACACGTGCCGCAAGCGGTTCTCCTACCAGCTCGGCACGCTGCCCGAGGGCTACGACCACAAGTACACCTTCTCGCACGTCGGCTACAACCTGAAGGCGACGGACCTGCAGGGGGCGCTGGCGCTGAGCCAGCTCGGCCGGATCGAGGAGTTCGGGCGGATCCGGCGGCGGAACTGGCGGCTGCTGCGCGAGGGGCTCGACGGGGTACCGGGCCTGATCCTGCCGGAGCCCGCACCGGGCTCGGACCCGAGCTGGTTCGGCTTCGCGATCACGGTGCGGCCGGACGCGCCCTACTCGTGCGCGGAGCTGACGGCGTTCCTGGAGTCCCGCAGGATCGGGACGCGGCGGCTGTTCGGCGGCAACATCACCCGGCATCCCGCCTACCGGGACGTCGAGCACCGCGTCTCGGGCGAGCTGACGAACTGCGACATCGTCACCGAGCACACGTTCTGGATCGGCGTGTACCCGGCGATCACCGAGGAGATGGCCGGGTACATGGTCGACTCGATCGTCGAGTTCGCCGGCCGCACGCGGTGAACCGCGCGGCCCGGCCGGGCCGCGCGGTTCACCGCGTGCGGGGTCGGAGCGCCGTGGTCAGGCCGTACCGATGTCCCGATGCCGGATGCGGTGCGCCCCGGCGGCCGCCAGCAGGGCCGCGCCGCCGAGGAACGCCAGCAGCGGCACCGCGTCGACGTCTGAGCCCGGCACCTTCGGGGTGTGGGTGAACGGCGAGATGTTCAGCGCCGCCTGGCTCAGTTCCAGGGCGGCGCCGACCTGGGTGAGCAGCAGCGCCCCGACGACCAGGACCCAGGCCGCGGTCGCCAGCCGGGGCGCGAACGCCACCACGGCGAAGGCGGCCCCGGCCATCAGCAGCGCCGCCGGGATCTGCACCAGCGAGGCGCCCAGGACGCGCGGCAGCTGCCCGCCGAGGTCCCCGGCGCGCAGCCCGTGCACCAGCCCGACGAGCGCCCCGGACGCCAGCGTGATCGCCGCCGCGCCCAGCGCGGCGACGACCAGGTGCCCGGCCGCCCAGCCGCGCCGGCCGACGGCGGTGGCGAGCACCGGTTCCGCGCGCTGCTCGGCCTCCTCGGCGCGCATCCGCAGGACGGCGGCGACGGCGTAGACGGCCGCGAGCATGCCCGCGATGCTGAGCGTCCAGGCGATCCAGCTGTCGGCCAGCGCCCCGCCGGAACCGCCGAGCCGGACGATCACGTCCGCGGAGTCGTCCCCGCTCACCATGTCGGCCATCTCCACGGCGAACGCCCCGAACGCGGCGGCGAACAGCGCGATCCCGGCACCCCAGCCGAGCAGCGCGCCGCGCTGCAGCCGCCAGGCCAGGCCGAGCGCGCTGCCCAGCCAGGGGGCGGCCCGCTCGCTGCCGTGGCGCGCCGGGATCAGCCCGGCGTCCACGTCGCGGCGCCGCTGGAGGGCCGCGGCGAGGGCGACGGCCGCCATCGCGGCGGCCAGCGGCAGCGCCGCCGCCCACCAGCGCTCGCCCGCGAAGGGGCGGATCTCGAAGGCCCAGCCGAGCGGCGAGAGCCAGGACAGCACGCCGAGGCCGCTCTCCCCGTCGCCGCCGACCCGGGCCGCGTCGCCGACGGCGCGCAGCGTCAGCGCCGCCCCGAGCACCGCGGCGGCGGCCCCGGTCGCCGTCCGGGCGTGCTGGAACACCTGCGCGGTCACGGTGCCGACGCCGGTGAACACCCACCCGACGAGGGTCAGCGCGAGCCCGAACGCGACCGAGCCGGCCGCACCGAGGCCGGTCAGCGCCATCAGGGCCGCCGACACCGCCCCGATCAGCAGTCCGCCCCCGCCGACCACCACCAGCGCGGCGGCCAGTCCCGCGTGCCGGCCCACCGGCGCGGCCGCCACCAGCTCGGCGCGTCCGGTCTCCTCCTCGGTCCGGGTGTAGCGGACGGCCAGCAGCAGGCTTCCCACCGCGACGCTGAGCAGGACGATCGTGCCCGACTCGGCGACCGCGATGCCGCCGGTGGTGTCCAGCCCGTACAGCGGGCCGCTGAAGGCCGCCGCGGCGGCGCTGCCGCCGATGCTGCCGGCGTAGTCGAGCCGTTCGGCGGCCGTGTCGTAGGTCCCGGCGACGCCGGAGACCAGGGAGATGAGCAGGAACAGGGTGAGCAGCGTCCAGACCGACAGGCGGATCCGGTCGCGGCGCAGCGCCAGCCGCACCAGGGCGCCGGTTCCGGACGGCAGGACGGTGCGGCGCGCGGTCCGGGGCGCCTGCCGGTCCGCCGCCCTCCGCACCTCGGCGGGGGCGCTCACGACACGCTCTCCGCCGCGACGGCGGACGGTTCGTCGCGGTAGTGCCGCAGGAACATCTCCTCCAGCGACGGCGGCCGGCTGACGAGTTCGCGGATCCCGTACCCGGCCAGCAGCTCGATGACCGCGCCGAGCCGGTCGGCGTCGACCTGGCAGCTCACCCGCGTCCCGTCGATCTCGAGACCGTGCACCCCGGCCGTGTCGGCCAGCCCGGCGGGCGGGTGCGCCACCTCGGCGCGGATCGCGACCTGGGTCAGGTGCCGCAGGTCCGCCATCGTGCCGCTCTCCACCATCCGGCCCTCGCGGATGATGCTGATCCGGTCGCAGAGCTGCTCGACCTCGGCCAGGATGTGGCTGGCGAGCAGCACGGTCCGGCCGGCGGCGCGCTCCTCCTTGACGCAGTCCTTGAACACCTCCGCCATCAGCGGGTCGAGTCCCGAGGTGGGTTCGTCGAACAGCAGCAGTTCTACGTCGGAGGACAGCGCCGCCACCAGCGCCACCTTCTGCCGGTTGCCCTTGGAGTAGGTGCGGGCCTTCTTGCGGGTGTCCAGTTCGAACCGTTCCACCAGTTCGGCGCGGCGGTCCTCGTCGAGGCCGCCCCGCATCCGGCCGAGCATGTCGATGGTCTCGCCGCCGGTCAGGTTGGGCCACAGGTTGACGTCCCCGGGCACGTAGGCCAGGCGGCGGTGCAGTTCGGTGGCGTCCCGCCACGGGTCGCCGCCGAGCAGCCGCACCGTCCCGGCGTCGGGACGCAGCAGGCCCAGCAGGATGCGGGTGGTGGTGCTCTTGCCCGCCCCGTTGGGACCGAGGTAGCCGTGCACCTCGCCAGTGCGGACGGTGAGGTCGATGCCGTCGAGGGCGGTCGTATCACCGAATCTCTTGACCAGGCCCTCGGCCTGGAAGGCGTAGTCCATGCTCGCAGGGTGTCAGCGGCCGCTGGCAGAGCGCTGGCATGTCGCTGGCAGGCGCGCCGGGCCGCCGTCATGCCGCCGCCGGTCCGGTCCAGTCCTTCTCCAGCCGGGCTCGAGCCGCGCGGCGTACACATACGACATGATCGACCTTTTCCAGCCGCAGGTCGGCCCCGCGGAGCTGGCCGCGGTCGCCGAGGTCTTCGACAGCCGGTGGCTCGGGCACGGCCCGCGCACCGCGGCGTTCGAGGCGGCGTTCGCCGCGCACCTGGACGTCCCGTCCGACCGGGTACTGTTCCTCAACTCGGGCACCTCCGCGCTGTTCCTGGCGATCGAGCTGCTCGACCTGCGGGACGGCGACGAGGTGGTGATGCCGTCGGTCGGCTTCGTCGCCGCCGCCAACGCGGTGGTGACGTGCGGGGCGCGGCCGGTGTTCTGCGACGTGGACCCGCGCACCCTCAACCCCACCGTGGCCGACGTCGAAGTCGCGGTGACCTCGCGCACCAGGGCGGTGGTGCTGCTGCACTACGGCGGATGGCCCGGGGACGTGGCGCGGATCGCGGCGATGTGCCGCGCGCGGGGCCTCACGCTCGTCGAGGACGCGGCGTGCTCGGTGGCGTCCCGCGTGGACGGGCGGGCCTGCGGCACGTTCGGAGACCTGGCGATGTGGAGCTTCGACGCCATGAAGACCATGGTCACCGGGGACGGCGGGATGCTGTACGTGCGGGACGAGCGGACGGCGGGGCGGGCGCGCCCGCTCGCCTACCACGGGCTCGCGGCGATCAGCCAGTCCGAGCACGCGCGGACGGCCGACCGGTGGTGGGACCTGGACGTGCGGGAGCCGGGCCGGCGGGTGATCGGCAACGACCTGACCGCCGCGATCGGCCTCGTGCAGCTGGAGCGGCTGCCGGAGTTCGTGGGGCGGCGCCGGGAGATCGCCGCCGCCTACGACGCGGCGCTCGCGGGCGTCCCGGGACTGGAGACGCCGCCGGAGGTGCCGGGCGGCCACGAGTCCACGCACTACTTCTACTGGGTGCAGATGGATTCGCGGATCCGGGACCGCGTGGCCCGCGACCTCTTCGACGCCGGGATCTACACCACGTTCCGCTACGCCCCGCTGCACCGCGTCCCGCTGTACGAGGCCACCGGGGCGGCGCTGCCGGGAACCGAGGAGGCCGCCGGGCGGACGCTGTGCCTGCCGAACCATCCCGGGCTGGACGACGCCGACGTCGCCACCGTGGCGGCGGCGCTGCGCGCGGCGGTGACGGCCCGCGCCGCGGAGTCCGGGCGGGCCGCGGTCGGCGCGTGACGCCCGAACGGAGCGTGACCGAGCGGTGACCGGGCCGACAGCGCGGCAGGGGAGCGTAGGTGGTGTCCAGGCGGGACACGTCCAACGGTGACGATCCGGGGGCGGCCCGCCGCACCATGGAGGAGAGAACATCATGCGCACCACCTGGAAAGCGGCCGGCGGCGTGCTGGCCACCGCCGCCGCCGGCCTGCTCGTCATGGGGGCCGCGGCCGACGCCCGCGCCGCGGCGACCGCCAAGCCCGAACCCGCCGCCACCCACGGCACGACCTCGGTTCTCAAGGGCCACCAGACCCTGCCCGGAATGACGTCTCTGAAGGGCAAGGCCGAAGGCGAGCGCGTCGCCCTCAAGGGCTGGACCTGGGACAGCGTCTGGCACAACCGCATGGCCTGGGGCGCCAACGTGCGCATCTACTCGGGCCAGTACGGCGCCTACACCCAGTGCAGTGACGGCAGCACGCGCTACGGCCCGAAGCAGGGCCCCGGGTACTGGCAGTTCGGCGGGAACTGCTACGGCGCCGGTCACCTGACGGGCTACGGCGTCTTCGGCAGCGGCTGACCATGGGGCCCGCCACCGCGGGCGGGCCCGAGCGGCGGCCCGGGGCCGGCCGGCGGCGGAGCGAAGCGGCCTCCGCCGGCCGCCCCCGGGCCGTCCGTCTCGCGCGCGTCGCGTCACGGTCGGACGGCCCCTCCCCGGCCCGCCGCCGCCCACCGGCGGACCTCGTCGGCAACGCCGAGCGCCAGTGCCAGGCCGTCCTCGGCGTCCGCACCGCTCTGCCAGGCTTCGGCGAACGCCCGGGGCGCCACGTGCTCGCGCACCCGGTTCTCGGCGCGGGTGTGCTGGACGTGGAGGGGTTTGAGGCCGGCGAGGGCGGCGCCGGTCACCCGGCGCCGGCGGTGTGCGGCTCCCAGCAGCCGGGCGGCGTGATCGTGGTGCCCGAGGGCGCTCACCGCCCAGGCGAGCGTTTCCATGCCCCATGCCGGGCCCCAGCGGTCGTCCATGGCACGTTGCCGGACGAGGGAGTCGCAGAGCGGCGTGAGGGCGCCGGCGGGGTCGCCGTGCAGGAGTCCCGTGAGGCCCGTGCACCACTGGGCCCAGGTGCGCGCCCACTCGGCTCCGGAGGCGTCGGCCTCGGCGACGTAGGCGTCGCAGGCGGGCACGGCGATGCTCCGGCGCCCCAGCAGCGCGGCCGCCATCGCCCAGAACATCGTGGCCATATGGGCGTCTCCGATGTGCCCCGCGGCGCGCAGACCGTCCCGCGCCAGGGCCAGCCGCTCGATGCATCCGGGGTCACCGTGCGCCAAGAACGCGTGGACGCCTTCGACGTACGCCACGGGCGGAGCCTGCGCGCACGGGTCATGGGCCCGGCATTCGTCCATGAACGTTTCGGCGGCCGCCCGGTCCCCCTGGATGCACGCGAGGAAGGTCTTCATCGCCGTCACGGTGATCGTCGCCTCGGGGTCGCCGGGACCGAGGGCGGCGGAGTGGCCGGTGAGCCAGTGGCGCCCTTCCCCGAGAGTTCCGCTGAAGAACCAGGAGCGGGTGCGCGTGAGATCGGCGGCGATGCCGGCACCGGTCCGCGCCCGGTCCGCGCGGGTAAGGCAGAACGTCAGGGCGGCGCGGAAGTTGGGCAGCTCCGTACGCAGCCGGTCCAGCCATTCGGTTTCCCTCGGGCTGCACCAGTCCGTCGCGGCGCCCCTGGCCAGGGCGTGGTAGTGGTCGCTGTGGCGGATGCGGTACTCGGCGGCGTTCCCGTCGGCCCGGAGACGGTCCAGCCCGTACTGGCGGATGGTCTCCAGCAGCCGGTAGCGGGCGGCGCGGCCGGTGCCGTCGACCATCACGACGGACTTGTGGACGAGCCCGGTGACCAGGTCCAGCACGTCGGCCGCGTCGAGGCCGTCGCCCGCGCACACCGCCTCGGCCGCCTTGAAGTCGAAGCTGCCGGCGAAGACCGACAGCCGTGCCCACAGCAGGCGTTCCCCGGGCGTGCACAGGTTGTAGCTCAAGTCCATCACGCCGCGCAGCGTCCGCCGATGGCGGTCCGCGGCGGGGACCCGGGGTGGGGCCAGGACCCGGAAGCGGTCCTCCAGCCGTTCCAGGATCTCCTCGACGGTGAGCGAGGCCAGGCGGACCGCCGCCAGCTCGATGGCCAGCGGGATCCCGTCCAGACGCCGGCAGAGTTCGGCGGCCGGACCGCCGTCCCGCAGGGGGGCGGCGCAGGCCGCGGCCCGGTCGCTCAGCAGCCGGACGGCCTCGCACGCGCCCCCGCCGCCGTCGTCCCGGAGGGTCAGGCCGGGCACGAGGAGCACGTGCTCGCCCGGGACGCCGAGCCGCTCGCGGCTGGTGGCCAGCACGCGCAGCTCCCCCGCCGCGCGCAGCAGCCGCTGGACGAGCGGCGCCACGGCGTCCACCAGGTGCTCGCAGTTGTCGAGCACGAGCAGCAGGCGCCGGTCGCGCACGTGGTCGGCCAGCGCGTCCATCGCGGAGCGCACGGACTGGTCGCGCAGGCCCAGCGCTTCGGCGACGGCACGTGCCACCAGCGTCGAGTCGGTCAGTGCGGCGAGGTCGACCAGCCACGCCCCCTCGGGGAAGGAGGACCGCACCTGCCCGGCGGCGCGCAGCGCCAGCCGGGTCTTGCCGACTCCCCCCACCCCGGTCAGCGTGACCAGGCGCGCCGCGCGCAGCAGGCGCCGCGCCTCGGCCAGTTCCTTCTCCCTGCCGATGAAGGACGTGGCTTCGGCGGGCAGGTTCCCGGCGACCGGGGATCCGCGGCGCACCGCCGCGAACTCCGGGGCGGGTTCCGGCGCGAGTTCCGGGGCGAGTTCCGGGGCGCAGGTCAGGATCCGCCGGTGCAGCGTCCGGAGTTCGTCGCCCGGATCGATCCCGAGCTCGTCGGCGAGCAGGCGGGCGATCTCCCGGTACCGCTCCAGCGCCTCCCCCTGCCGGCCGCACCGGTAGAGGGCCAGCATCTGCTGGGACCAGAAGCGCTCCCGCAACGGGTGCCGTTCGGTCAGCCGCCGCAACTCCGGGAGCACGTCGGCGGGACGTCCGCAGCGCATGACCGCCTCGATCCACAGCTCCTGCGCGGCGAGGCGCTGCTCGCACAGCGCCGGGACGACGTCCTGGAAACGCTCCGTGGGCAGGTCGGCCAGGGGCTCGCCCCGCCACAGTCCGAGCGCCTCGCCGAGCAGCGCCGCCGCACGTTCGGCGTTCCCCGACGACGACGCGGTGCTCCCCTGCCGTACGAGGGAGTCGAACCGGCACGCGTCCACAGCGTCCGGCTCCGCATCGGCCACGTAGCCGCGCCGGTCGGTCACCACGACGTCCGGTCCCAGGGTGCGGCGGAGCCGCAGGACGTGGTTCTGGACGGCGTTCCGCGCGCCCCGCGGCGGATCCTCGCCCCACAGCCTGCACACCAGGGCGTCCACCGGCACGACCCGGCCGACGTCGATGAGCAGCGCCCCCAGCAGGCTGCGCTGCCGACCGGACCGGATCGGCACGGGCACGCCGTCGCGCGCGACGCTGAGGGGCCCCAGGATTCCGAACTCGTACCGGACGCTCACAGTCCAATTATATGACTATGCGTTATCAAATAAATACTCTGCGCTTCCGGAGGTCGGCGCGCCGCCCGGTCAGTCGAGGGAGCGCAGGAAGTCCAGCATCGCGGCGTTGACCTCCTCGGGGCGCTCCTGCTGCGTCCAGTGGCCGCAGCCGGGCAGCAGGACGGTGCCGCGCAGGTTCGGCACCGACTCCGTGGAGATCATCTCGTCGGGCAGCATCCCGAGGGTCATGTCCCGGTCGCCGACGATGTACAGGGCGGGCGGCAGGACCGGCGCGTCGTGCCAGGGCGCGGTCAGCTCCCAGTTGCGGTCCAGGTTGCGGTACCAGTTGAGCCCGCCGGTGAAGCCCGCCTCCGCGTATTCGGTGACGTAGACGTCGATGTCCTCCTCGGTGAGCCAGCCGGGGAGCTTGTCGGGCAGCGGGCAGATGTCCAGGAAGCCGGACCCTTCCGGCACGTTCAGCGACGCGCCCTGCGGGCCGTCGCCGGACGGCGCGTACAGCATGCGGCGGAACGTGTCGTACAGGTCGCGGGACAGTTCGGCGTCGGCGACGCCGGGCTTCTGGAAGTGGAGCATGTAGTAGCCCTCCCCCAGTCCCACCCGCATCAGCGGCGTCGGCGGCATCGCGGCCCGCGGCAGGTGGGGGATGCTCAGCCCGATCACGCCGCGGATCCGGTCGGGCCGCAGCTGGGCGGTCTGCCAGGCGACGCCGCCGCCCCAGTCGTGCCCGGCGATGACGGCACGTTCCTCGCCGAGGGCGTTCAGCAGCCCGATCACGTCCCCGACGAGGTTCATGATCGTGTAGTCCTCGACCCGGCGGGGCCGGTCGCTGCGCGCGTAGCCGCGCTGGTCGAACGCGACCGCCCGGTAGCCGGCCGCGGCCAGCGCGGTGAGCTGGTGCCGCCACGAGTACCAGCATTCCGGGAAACCGTGGATCAGCAGGACCAGCGGCCCGGTGCCGGCCTCGGCGTAGTGCAGCCGGATGCCGTTGACCCTGACGACCCGGTGGACGATCTCCTCCACGACTGCCTCCTGTCTCCGCGGCCGGACGGGCCCGCGGCCTGGACGTGCGATGAGCTGGGGGCGGACGGACGGGCGCGGCCGGGCGGGCCGGCGGTCAGTCGCGGACCCCGACGAGCAGTCCGTGGCCGTTCGGGCCGCCCTCGATGAACTCGGTGCGCAGCCCGGCCCGGGTGAACGCGCCGAGGTACTCCTCCTCGGTGAACAGCGAGCAGATCTCGTGCTCGGTGAAGTCGCGGATGCCGTCCGCGTCGGCGACGGTGAACCGCACGGTCATGTGGCAGGCGCGCCCCTTCCGGACCGAGTGCGACACCCGGCTGATGACGCGGCCGTCCTGGTGGGCGACGCTGCCGGCGACGTAGCCGTCCAGGAACCGGTCGGCGAACCACCAGGGTTCGACGACCGCGACGCCGCCGGGGTTCAGGTGGTGCGCCATCCGGGCCGCGGCGGCGTCCAGCTCCGCCACCGAGGCCATGTAGCCGATGCTGTAGCACAGGCAGGTCACCGCGTCGAAGGTGCGGCCGAGGTCGAAGTCGCGCATGTCGCCGTCGTGCACGGGCGTCCCGCCGAGCCGGCGGCGGGCGCGGTCGCGCATCGCGGGCGAGATCTCCACCCCGGCGACCTCGGCGAACCGCTCGGCGAACCGTTCCAGATGCACGCCGGTGCCGCAGGCGACGTCCAGCAGCGACCGCGCTTGCGGGAAGCGTTCCAGGATGAGGGCCGTCAGCTCGTCGGCCTCGCCGGTCCAGTTCCGGCCGCGGGCGGAGCTGACCGCCTCGTAGACGTCGGCGTGCTCGGGGCTGTACTGCGTCGCGGTCATCGCGGCGACCTCCCTTTCCGAAGGAGCGGGGGACGGGGGACGGACGTCACGCGGCGCGCACCGGGAAGCGCAGGACGCCCCCGGTGACGGGCGCCCGCAGCCGGCGCGGCGGCGGTGCCGCGGTCAGTCCGGGCGCCCGCGCGGCGATCGTCTCGACGGCGGCGGCGGCGAACGCGCGGGCCCAGGGCTCGGCGACGGCGGTGCACAGGTCGTCGCGCCGGGGCGCGGGCTCCGCGTCCGGTGCGGTGGGCCCGGACGGGGCGGGTTCGGGGGGCGCGGCGAGCACGACCACCTGCCCGTCCGCCGCCACCGCTTCCCCGGCGAGGTCCAGGTCCCGCTGGGCGATGAGGCTGTGCATCCGGACGGGGACGGCGTGCCGGGCGACCGCGGCCGCCGCGCGGGCGGGGTCGTCGCGCAGCGCCGCCCACGCGTCGCGGGAGGCGAGCAGCGCGGCGAGCGTGTCGCACACCAGGTTGACCGCGAGGTCGACGCCGACCGCCGCGAGCAGCACCGCGACCGTCACCGCGTCGTCGTCGGCCGCACCCGCGCGCAGCACGGCGCCCAGCAGGTCGTCTCCGGGGGCGGCGCGGCGCTCCGGGACCAGGCCGGTGACGAGGTCGCGGACCTCCCGCAGCGCCTCGACCAGGTCCCTGGCCTCCCGGTAGCGGGGCGGGCACAGGGTGGCGTCCAGGGTGCCGGCGAGGCGCGGGACGGACGCGGCGAACCGTCCGTGCGCTCCGGCGGGCAGGTCGCACAGCCGCGACAGCGCGGTGACCGCCGCCGGGACGGCGATGTCGGCGCGCAGGTCGAAGCCGTCCGCGGCACCGTGCTCGTCGAGGCGCGCCTCGACGATCCGGCGCGTCCGGTCGTGGTGCTCCTTCGCGGCGGGCTCGCCGGCCGCCGGCTCCGCCGCGGCGGCGAGGCGGCGGTAGTCGTCGCGGGTGAGGTTCAGGCCGGCGGTCTCCAGCGGCAGGACGTGGCACAGCCGCTGCATCCACGCCGCGTCCGACACCGGATGCCCCTGGTTCGGCACCGGCACGGGACCGGGGGCGCCGTGCGGGTAGTCCAGCCGCGGGTCGGCGAGGATCTCCGCCCCCAGCGCGGGGTCGGCCGTCACCCAGGCGCCGGTCGCGCTGCGGTACAGCCTCCCCTCCTCGCGCACCCGCCGGTGGAGCGCCGCGGTGTCCTCGCCGTCCGCGCGCAGCAGCAGCGCGTAGGGGTCGCCCTTGGCCCCGAAGACGTACTGCAGCCCGCGCTTCATCCGCAGGTGCCTGCCGAGCTCGCGCTCGGTCCAGTCATCGATCATGTGCGGTCCTCGTTCCTTTCCCCGCCGGGCCGGGGCCTGGGCGCAGGGCCGTGTCACCGGGCCGTGTCGCGTTCGGTATCAGGCGTTCCGCCGGTGTTCGGCGGCGATCTTCTCCAGGACCGGGACGACCTGGTTCGGGCCGGGGGTGCCGACCACCTCGTCGCGCAGCCGTGCGGCGCCGGCCGCGAACGACGGCTCGTCCAGCATGCGGCGGAGCGCGTCCCGGACGGCGTCCGGGCTGAGCCCCCCGTACCGGTCCAGGTCCAGCCGGAGGCCGGCGCCGGTCTCGGTGACGGCGTCGGCCTTGTGCGGGGTGTCCCACAGCATGTTGGGGACGATGACCTGCGGCACGCCGTGCGCCAGCATGGTGAGGAAGGTCCCGCCGCCGCCGTGGTGCAGCGCGGCGGAACAGCTCGGCAGCAGCGCGTCCAGGGGGACGAAGTCCACCGCGCGCACGTTGTCCGGGACGCTCGGCAGCGTCTCGAGCTGCTTGGCGTCCAGCGTGGCGACGACCTCGGCGTCCAGGTCGGCCACGGCCTCCAGCAGCTCGGCGGTCGGCACCCAGTCCTGGCCGAGCTGCCGCTGGGTGACGCCGAGCGTGATGCACACCCGGCGGCGTTCCGGCGGGCGGCGCAGCCAGTCGGGGACGACGGCGCGGCCACCGTAGGGGATGTAGCGGAACGGGACGTACCGGACGCCGCCGTCCAGCCGGACCGAGGCGGGCAGCGGGCACAGCGTGAACTGGCCGATGGCCAGGTCGCGTTCGTAGGCGAGGCCGTAGCGGTCCAGGATCGGCTGCATCCAGTCCTCGAACGGGTCGTCGCGCCGCCCCTCGGGCCGCTCGTCGAGCATCCGGACGTAGGACTGCCGGAGCCAGCCCATAACGTCGAGGCCGAACATCAGCCGGCCGTGGGCGGCGCCGGCGACCGCGGCGGCCAGCGGCCCGGCGAAGCTGTTCTGGTCCCAGATGACCAGGTCCGGGCGCCAGTGGCGAGCGAAGTCCACCAGCTCGTCCACCATCCCCTCGGGCGACATCATCGGCAGGAACAGCCCGGCGGCGGCGGTGAACAGGCCGTGCAGCCGGTCGTAGGTCAGGTTCCCGGCGTGCAGGTCATGGACCTCCATGCCGACGTCGGCGGCGTCCAGCGGGCGGCCGTCGACCATGACGGCCTCCATCGCGAAGGCTTCGCCGACCGGCACCGCCGGCAGGCCCGCGGCCACGATGTCGTCGGTCAGTTCCGGCTGGCTCGCGAAGACCACCTCGTGGCCCGCCGTGCGCAGCGCCCACGCCATCGGGACCATCACCTGCAGGTGCGACGACGAGGGGATCGTGGTGAACAGAACTCGCACGGCTACTCCGCGGTGCATAGGGGAACGACTGCGGGCTCGGCAATTCTTGATCCCCGCGATGGTGATCCGCTAGAGGCTCGCTAGAGGCACAATAGAAATGGTGGACGCACGGCGCGGCAAGCATTCCCCGGCTGTCCGGATTCGGCCGCCGGCGCCCGTCCGCGGCAACACCGCAATTTAGGAACTTCCCCGCCTCGAGGAGAACCCCGGACACTTTTCCGACGGATCATTGAATGGCGGAAGGTGCCGTGACATGACGAGTGCTGACTCTGCGATCTTCACCCCGCGCCCGGACGGGTCCCCGCCTCCCGAGTTCGCCGAGCGCCGGGCCGGTGCCCCGCTCGCGCCGGTGACGATGCCCAGCGGCGACGAGGCCACGCTGGCCGTCCGGTACGCGGACGTCCACGAGGTGCTGACCAGTCCCGACTTCAGCCGGGCCGCGCTGCTGGCGCCGGAGGCCCCGCGCATCCTGCCCGGCGAGGAGTTCGGCGAGGACCCCAACGCGCTGACCAACATGGACCCTCCCCGCCACACCCGGATCCGGCGCGTCCTCGCCGGCATTTTCAGCCCCCGGCACGTGAAGGAATGGCACCCGCGCGTGGCGGCGATGACCGACGAACTGGTCGGCGCCGTGGCCACCGGGGAGCGGCCCGTCGACCTGGTCGAGACGTTCACGCTGCCGCTGCCCATCCAGATCATGTGCGAGCTGATGGGGGTGCCGGCGGCCGACCGCCGCAAGTTCCAGCTGTGGACCGACATGATCATCTCCAGCACGGCGTTCACCGCCGAGGAGCGGATCGGCGCCGCCGGCGAGTTCACCGGCTACGTCAGCGAGCTGATCGAGGGCCGCCGCGGCACCGGCGGCGACGCCCTGATCGACGCGCTGATCGAGGCGCACGAGGACGGGGAGCGGCTCAGCGAGGCCGAGCTGGTCCACCTCACCGTCATGCTGATCATGGCCGGGTACGAGACCACCGCCGGGGTGCTGGCGCGCGGCCTCCTCACCCTGCTGACCACCGGCCAGTACCGGACCCTGGTCGAGGAGCCCGCCGTGATCCCGACCGCGGTCGAGGAGATCCTGCGGTACGAGGCGCCCAGCGACGGCGGGCTGCTGCGGATGCCCACCAAGGACGTGCGGCTCCCGTCCGGGGTCGTGGGCGAGGGCCAGGCGGTGATGCCGTCCATGGCCGCGGCCAACCGCGACCCGGAGGTCTTCACCGATCCGGAGACCTTCGACGTCCGCCGCGCGAAGTGCCCGCATCTGACGTTCGGGCAGGGTGCCCACTACTGCGCCGGCGCGAACCTGGCCCGGCACGAGCTCCAGGTGGCGCTGGAGACGCTGACGCGGCGGCTGCCCGACCTGCGGCTCGCCGTCGAGCCCACCGAGATCGAGTGGCGCAAGGGCCTGCTGCTGCGGGGGCCGCTGACCGTCCCCGTGACCTGGTGACCCGGCCCGACGGGGAGCCGAGACCGACCCGAGGAGGTCCGATGCGCATCCTGTTCACGACGTTCGCCGCGGAGAGCCATCTGCACACGCAGGTGTCCATGGCGTGGGCGTTGCAGACCGCGGGGCACGAGGTCCGGCTGGCGAGCCAGCCCGACCTCGTCGACGCGATCACCGCGGCGGGGCTGACCGCCGTCCCCGTCGGCGAGCCGCTGGGGCTGGCGGACCGCGTCCAGGAGATCAATGACAACATCGAGCAGGCCGAGGTCACCGACGCGGGCTCGGCGGGCGACGCGGGCCTCGACATGAACGAGCTGCGTCCCGAGAAGCTGACCTGGGAGTACATGTCGAAGGTGTTCGGCACCATGACGCCGGTGGTGTTCCGCAACGCCTCCCCCGACTCGACGGTGGACGACCTGGTGGCGTTCGCCCGCGCGTGGGGGCCGGACCTGGTGGTGTGGGATCCGTTCACCTTCGCGGGGCCGGTCGCGGCGAAGGCGTGCGGCGCCGCGCACGCCCGCGTCATCGCCGGTCTCGACCTGTTCGGCCACATGCGGCGCCGGTTCACCGCCGCCCGCGACGAGCGCCCCGCCGGGCAGGACGCCGACCCGCTGCGCGACTGGCTGCAGGAGTGCCTGGCGCGGCACGGCGCGGCCTTCGACGAGGACGTCCCGCTCGGCCAGTGGACCATCGACCCGACGCCGGCGTCGATGCGGCTGCCGGTGGACCTGCACTACGTCCCCGTGCGGCACGTCCCCTACAACGGTCCCGCCGTCGTTCCGGGCTGGCTGCGGGAGCCGCCGCGCCGCCGCCGGATCTGCCTCACCTTCGGGCTGTCGTACCGGCAGATGTGGGGCGCCGAGACGTCGCTGGACGACGTGCTCGGCGCGGTCGCCGATCTCGACGTGGAGGTCGTCGCCACGCTGAACGCCGAGCAGCAGAAGTCGCTGGGCGAGCTGCCGGAGAACGTGCGGGTGGAGGAGTTCGTCCCGTTCGGGGCGCTGCTGCCGACGTGCTCGGCGGTCATCCACCACGGCAGCCAGGGCGCCTTCGGCATCGCCCTGTCGCACGCGATCCCGCAGCTCATCGTGCCCGAGGGGCAGTGGGACACCGCGCTGAAGGCGCAGGCGGTCGAGGCGGCGGGCGCCGGGCTGCGGCTGCCGCCGATGCGCGAGTTCAGCGCGGACGCGCTGCGGGGCTCGCTCGCGCGGCTGCTGGACGAGCCGTCGTTCGCCGAGTCCGCGCGGAAGCTGCGGCGGGAGACGCTGGCGATGCCCGCGCCGAACGACGTCGTCCCGCAACTGGAGGCCCTCACCGCCGAGTTTCGCGCCGCCGGCGCCTAACCGGGGTTCGCGGGCCGGTCCTGCTCCGGCGTTCCGCAGGAGCGCCGGAGCAGCGCCAGCGCGCCGTCGCGTTCCAGGGCGGCGCCGTGCTCGCGGGCCAGCTCGAACGCCTCCGCGCCGAGTTCGGCGCGCAGTTCGCCGGCCAGCGCGGCGGTGTCGGGGTCGTGGTCGCCGGACAGGCCGTGCAGCGCGCGGCAGGCGCCCAGCAGTTCCGCCGCGCCCTTCGCGTCGCCCTGCCGGTGGCGCAGCTGCGCGGCGCTGACTCCGAGCGCCGCGACGAGCGGCACGTCCGGCGCGTCCGCCGCCGCGTCCAGCGCCACGGCCAGATGCCGGCCGGCCGCCGCCAGGTTCCCGGTGACGATCAGGAGCCGCCCCCGCACCGATTCCAGCATGGCCAGGGTGAGCGGTTCCTGCGCGGACGCCGACCGCAGGCCGCGGTCCGCCTCGGCGAGCTGCCGCCGCGCGTCCTCCACGTCCCCCGCGTCCAGGGCCAGCTTGGCCAGCGAGATCCGGAAGAGGGCGGCGGCGTGGGCGGGCCGGGGCCGGTCGCTCGCGACCGCCTCCAGCAGTTCGCTGCGCATCCGCTGCAGGTCGCCGAGCCGGCTGCGCGCCTCGGCCAGCCAGATCACCTGCTGGAACGCCGCGTCTCCCAGGCCGAGTTCCCGCATCAGCCGGACCGACTCCTCCAGCGCCGCGACCGCGCCCCGGTCGTCGCCGAGGGCCTGCCGGGAACCGCCGACGAACGTCAGCGCGGTGGCCAGCCCCCACCGCTCCTCGGCCTGCCGGAAGTCCTCGACGGCGGCGGCCATCTCCCGGCTCATCGCCTCCATGTCGCCGTCGTTGGCGTGCAGGAACGCGCCGGTCAGCCGGATCATCGCGCGCGTCCACGGGTCGGCGGGCGGCGGCCCGCCGGCGGCCACCGTCCGCGCCGCCTCGAGATCATTGTCGATCAGCGCGAGCGCCATCCCGGCCAGGACGAACGCCTCGTTCGCGCGCTCGTCCAGGCCGCGGCGGATCCGCTCCCGCAGCTCGCCGGTGACCGCGTCCGGGTGGCCGGGGCCCTCCGACATCGTCAGGTTGAAGAGCCAGAAGGCGGTGGCGGTCGCCCACGCGGTGTCCGGCGCGGGGCCGGGCACCGACAGGGCGCGGCGCAGCCGCCGCGCCGCCTCGGCGTGGTCGCCCCGCATGGTCCACGGCAGCCCGAGCGCCGCCGCGAGCCGCACCGCGCCCGCGGCGTCGCCGGTCTCGCCGAACTCGTGCAGCGCGGCCATCTGGTCGTCGTGCCGGTCGCTCAGCAGGCGCAGCAGGCGCGGCTGCTCCGGGCCCCGCAGCCGCGGCACGGACGATTCGGCCGACTCGAGGACGTACCGGGCGTGCGCGGCGCGGGTCCCGGTCAGCTCGCCCTCCTCGGCGAGCCGCTCCAGCCCGTACTCGCGGATGGTCTCCAGCATCCGGTAGCGGGCCTCGGGCCCCTCGACGACCTGGAGCAGCGACCTGTCCACCAGCAACGCCAGCGCCTCCAGGACGTGCCCGGGCGGCTCGCCCACCCGTTCCGCGCCCTCCGGGACGATGGTGCCGGGGAACACCGCGAGCCGCTGCAGGAACCGGCGCTCGGCCTCGTCGAGCAACTCCCAGCTCCAGTCGACGACCGCCCGCAGCGTCTGGTGCCGGGGCAGGGCGGTGCGGCTGCCGCCCGTCAGCAGCCGGAACCGCTCGTCGAGCCGGGTCGCCAGTTCCCCGGCGGGAAGGGTGCGCAGGCGGGCGGCGGCGAGCTCGATCGCCAGCGGGAGCCCGTCGAGGCGGCGGCAGATCTCCGCGACGACCGGCAGTTCCGCGGGGCCGAACGACAGGCCCGGCCGGTGCGAGGCGACCCGGTCGAGGAGCAGCCGGATCGACGGGCTGGCGGAGATCACCTCCGGCGGGTCGCCCGGCAGGGGCGTCGCCAGCGGCAGCACCGAGCAGAGCCGCTCGCCGTCGATGCCGAGCAGCTCGCGGCTCGTCGCCAGCACCCGCAGCCCGGGGCAGTGGCCGAGCAGGTCGTCGACCATCCGGGCGACCCCTTCGAGCAGGTGCTCGCAGTTGTCCAGCACCAGCAGCGCGCCGGTGGCCGACAGCACCTCGGCGAGCCGCCGCAGTTCGTCGCGGGGCCGGTCCGAGCCTTCCAGCACCCCTTCCCGGAGGCCCAGCACCCCGATCACCGCGCGCGGCACGTCCGCGGCGTCGGTGAGCGGCGCCAGCTCCACCAGCCATGCTCCGCCGGGGTGGTCGCCGGCCGCGCCGGCGGCGTAGGTGGTCGCGATGCGGGTCTTGCCCGCCCCGCCGGGCCCGACCAGGGTCACCAGCCGCCCCTGCCGCAGGCCCTCGTCGACCTGCCGCAGCTCGTCCTCGCGCCCGATGAAGCTGGTCAGCATGGTCCGGACGTTGCCGCGCGGGGCCGCCGGCCGAGGCTGCGGCGGATCGGGCGGCCCGCCCGGCGGCACGCCCGGCGGGCCGACCGCCGGGCCGCCCGCGGCGGACGGCTCGGGGGTGCCGCGCAGCGTGCTCAGGTGCAGTTCCTGCAGCCCCGGGCCGGGGTCGGCGCCCAGTTCGTCGGCCAGGTAGGCGCGGAAGTCCTCGTAGGCCGCCAGCGCTTCGGCGCGCCGCCCGGCCGCGTGCAGCGCCCGGATGTGCAGGGCGCGCAGCCGCTCCCGGAGGGGGTGCGCGGCGGCCAGCTCGCCCAGCTCGGCCACCAGGTCGAACCCGCCGACGCCGCCCAGCAGCTCGGCCTCCGCGCGGTCCTCGATCGCGCCGAGCCGCAGTTCCTGCAGCCGGCCGGCGGCGGCCTCCAGGTACGGGGTCGGCGCCGCGCCCGCCAGCGGGTCTCCGCGCCACAGCTCGAGCGCCTCCCGCAGCCGCGCCACCGCGTCGCCCGCGTGCTGCCGCCGCAGCGCCCGGCGGCCCTCCAGCGCCAGCCGCTCGAAGCGCAGCGCGTCCACCGCGTCGGCGTCGATGCCCAGCCGGTACCCGTCCTGCGCCCAGCGCGGTTCGGCCGCGCCGGTCAGCGCGCGGCGCAGCCGCGACACCAGCGTGTGCATCGCGTTGACCGGGTCGGCGGGCTGGTCGGGGCCCCAGACCGCGTCGGCGAGGGAGTCGACCGTCACCACCCGGCCGGCGTCCAGCGCCAGCCGCACCAGGAACGCCCGCAACCGGACGCCCCCCACGTGCACGTGCTCGTCCCCAATGGTCACTTCTAGAGCTCCCAGGATGCCCACGCGCATGGGGCCAGTCTGCCATCAGCGGCGGTGCCGCACACTTCGCCGCGGCCGGTGCGAGCCGGAGCAATCTGGGCGAAGACATTCCACCCGGCAGACCGCATTCTCAACAGAGCCGAGACGATCTCGGAGCGGGTTCTCCGTCGCCGGCCGGGCCGCACCGCCGGCGCGCCGCAGGCCGCCCGCACGCGTGGAAGGAGCCCTGATGGGCAACGCACCCCCCGGCGGCGCCACGGCGGTGGCCCGCACCGACTCCGAGGCCGAGGGCCTGTTCGGGCAGATCATGATGGATCCGACGATCGAGGATCCCTACTCCGGGTACCGGGAGATCCGCCACCGGGCGCCGGCCCTGCTCACCTCCAACGGCACCCTGGTCCTGACGACGCACGCCGAGTGCGACGCCGCGCTGCGGCACCGGGCGCTGGGCAAGGGCAACGAGATCCAGACCTTCCGGCTGCGGCCCATCCCCGAGGACGACCTCCGCGAACTGATGGACCGGCTGGAGCGGAGCATGTCGTTCGCGAACCCGCCGGACCACAGCAGGCTCCGCCGGGTGGTCAGCTCCGCGTTCACCCACCGGCACATCGAGAGCCTGCGGCCCGCGGTGACCGAGCGCGTCGACGCCCTGCTCGACGGGCTGCTCGCCGAGCCCGGCGCCGACTTCATGGCGGGCTTCGCGCGGCCGCTGCCGCTCGGCGTCGTCGGCGACCTGCTCGGCATCCCCGAGGAGGACCGGGGCGGCTTCGGTGTGCAGGTGGCGGCGCAGGCCGCGATGGTGGAGCCGTCCGCCGACGCCGACACCCTCGCCCGCGCCATCACCGCCGAGTCCGAGCTGGCCGCCTACTTCACGGCCCTGCTGGCCCGCAAGCGCGAGCGGCCCGCCGACGACCTGCTCAGCCGGCTGGCCTCGCCGCGGTCGGCCGAGACCCTGGACGAGGCCGAGATGGTCTCCACCGCGCTGCTGCTGCTCGGCGCCGGCATCGAGACGACCGGGCACCTGCTCGGCAACACGCTCCACACGCTGCTGCGGCACCCCGGCGAGCTGGCCCGGCTCCGGCGGGACCCGGCGCTGATCCCGGGGGCCGTCGAGGAGGTGCTGCGCTTCGACTCGCCCGTCCAGTTCGACGCCCGCACCGTGCTGGAGCCCGTCACCGTGGCCGGGGCCGACCTCGAACCCGGGCAGACGGTCACGCTGCTGCTGGGATCCGCCAACTACGACCCGGGCCGCTTCCCCGACCCCGAGACCTTCGACGTCACGCGCACCGACAATCCGCACCTGTCGTTCGCGGCCGGCATCCATTTCTGTCTCGGGGCCGGGCTCGCCCGCCTGGAGGTCGCGGTGTTCCTGCGGCGGCTGCTCGAACGCACCCGCTCCGTCGAGCTCGCCGACGAGCCGCAGCGACGTCCGAGCTTCGGCCTCCGCGGCCTGGAGCGGATGCCGGTCATCCTCCGACCCTGACGATCGACCCCTGACGTTCGACCCCACACCGGGAGCGTGCAATGGCGACGACCACCAACTCCGCGATGACCGACCACTGGAACGGCGACGAGGGAGAGTTCTGGGCCGAGGAGCAGGAGCGCTGGGACCACCTGAACAGCGCGTTCAACGGCCACATGTACGACCGCGCCGCGATCACCGCCGCGGACCGGGTGCTGGACATCGGCTGCGGCAACGGCGAGACCACCCGGATCGCCGCGCGGCACGCCCCGGAGGGGCACGCCGTCGGGCTGGACGTCTCCGCGCCGATGCTCGACATCGCCCGCTCGCTCGCCGAACGGGACGGCCTGAGCAACGTCGAGTTCGTCCAGGGCGACGCCCAGATCCACCCGTTCGCCGACGGTGAGTTCGACGTCATCATCAGCCGGTTCGGGCTGATGTTCTTCGACGACCCGTACGCGGCGATGGCGAACATCGGCCGGGCCACCCGTCCCGGCGGCCGCTTCGCCGCGATCGTGCACGGCGACCCGACCCAGACCGACTGGCCGATGATCTTCGGCGCGGTGCAGGAGCAGCTCGACCTGCCGTGGGTGAAGCCGCCGGCGGAGAACGCGATGGCCGACCCCGAGCAGATGGGCAAGGTGATGGAGCACGCCGGGTTCACCGGCGTCTCCTACCCGCACGTGCTCGAGCGCCGTTCGTGGGGCACCGACGCCGCGGACGTGGCCGACTTCCTGCTGGCCTGGACGCCGATGAAGGCGAGCCTGTCGCAGGTCGACGCGGAGACCTCGGCGCGGGCCCGGGAGGCGTGCATCAAGGCGCTGCGGCCCTTCGAGACCGCCGAGGGCGTCGTCATGCGCACCCCCGCGTGGGTGCTCAGCGCCACCAAGAGCTGACCTCGCGGCCGGGCCCTTCCCGCGCCGGGAAGGGCCCGCTTCCGCGTCCGCCGAAACATATCTGCACCGTTCTGAACCACCCCGCACGCCGACGTTCCGGATACCAATAAAGGTCCGGACGTCGGCATTTATTTTGCACTCCACCCTTTATTCACATCGGGTGACCGCAACCAAGACGGCAATTTGGGCGAAGACAACGCCGCGCGCCGCACCGCACTCTCGAAAAGACCGGAATACCGACCGGGGCCACCGCGCGCGCCCGCACCGGGCGCCCGGCGCCACCGCAACGGGGCGGGCGCGGAGAACGGCGGACCACGGCGACGGGGCGAGCGAGGGACGACGTGAGAACAGCCACGCAGATCATCGCAGCGACGGAAGCGGCCACCGATGGATGACGAAATCGCCATTATCGGCCTGGCCTGCCGGTTCCCCGCATCCCCCGACCCGGACGCTTTCTGGCGGCTGCTGGCCGACGGCGTCGACGCCGTCGGGGAGGCGCCCGCCGGGCGGCGACCGGCGGACGACCTCGCCGATCCGGGCACCCGGTACGGGGCGTTCCTGGACCATATCGACCGGTTCGACGCGGCCTTCTTCGACATCTCGCCGCGCGAGGCCGCCGCGATGGACCCGCAGCAGCGGCTGATGCTGGAACTCGCCTGGGAGTCGCTGGAGGACGCCGGCATCGTGCCCGCCGTGCTGCGCGGCGACCGGGTCGGCGTGTTCGCCGGTGCAATCTGGGACGACTACGCCGCGCACGCCGCGGCCCGCGGTCCCGCCGCCATCACCCGGCACAGCATGACCGGCCTGAACCGCGGCATGATCGCCAACCGGGTGTCGTACACACTGGGGTTCACCGGCCCCAGCCTCACCGTCGACACCGGCCAGTCGTCCTCGCTGGTCGCGGTCCATCTCGCGTGCGAGAGCCTCCGCAAGGGCGAGTCGACGCTGGCGCTGGCGGGCGGGGTCAGCCTGATCGTCGACGGGTCGGGCGCGGTGCGCGCGTCCCGGTTCGGCGGCCTGTCCCCGGACGGCCGCTGCCGCACCTTCGACGCCCGCGCGAACGGCTTCGTCCGCGGCGAGGGCGGCGGGGTGGCGCTGCTCAAGCCGCTGGCGCGCGCGCTGGCCGACGGCGACCCGGTGTACGGCGTGATCCGCGGCAGCGCGGTCAACCACGACGGGCCGGGCGAGGGCCTGACCGTTCCCAGCGCCGACGCGCAGCGGGACGTCATCGGCGCGGCACGCGAGCGGGCGGGCGTCGTCCCGGCCCAGGTCCAGTACGTGGAGCTGCACGGCACCGGCACCCCGGTCGGCGACCCGGTCGAGGCCGCGGCGCTGGGCGCGGCGCTCGGCCACTACCGCAGCCCGTCGGCGCCGCTGCGGGTCGGCTCGGTCAAGACGAACATCGGGCATCTGGAGGGCGCCGCCGGCATCGCCGGGCTCCTCAAGGTGGCCCTGGCCCTCAAGCACCGGCGGCTCCCCGCGAGCCTGCACTTCCGCGCGCCCGGCCCCGCCGTCCCGCTGGACGAGCTGCGGCTGCGGGTGCAGGACGAGACGGGGCCGTGGCCGGCCGAGGACCGCCCGCTGATCGCCGGGGTCAGCTCGTTCGGCATGGGCGGCACCAACTGCCATGTCGTGCTGGAGCAGGCCCCACCGGTCCCGTCCCCGGCGGCGCCCGTGCCGTCGCCGCCCGCCGTCCCGCCCGTCGTCCCGCTGGTCGTCTCCGGACGCGATGCGGAGGCGCTGCGGGGCCAGGCGCTGCGGCTGCTGGAGCGGCTGCGCGCCGACCCGGACGCCGATCCCGCGGAGATCGGCCGGGCGCTGGTCACGACGCGTTCCACGTTCGAGCACCGCGCGGTCGTCACGGGCACCCGGCGCCGCGATCTCAAGGCCGGGCTGAAGGCGCTCGCCGAGGGCAGATCCCGCGCGAACGTCGTTTCGGGCGGTCCCGCCGCCGGCGGCGGGACCGCCTTCATGTTCGGCGGGCAGGGCGGCCAGCGGCCCGGCATGGGCGCCGGACTGTACGACGCGTTCGAGGTGTTCCGCGACGCGATCGACGAGATGTTCGCGCTCTTCGACCCGCTCCTGGACCGTCCCCTGCGCGACGTGATGTTCGGGACCGACGCCGAGGCCCTGGACGGGACGGCCTACACCCAGCCCGCCCTGTTCGCCTACGAGGTGGCCCTCTACCGGTTCGTCGCCTCGTGCGGCGTCGTCCCCGGCCACCTGCTGGGGCACTCGATCGGGGAGATCGCCGCCGCGCACGTCGCGGGCGTGCTGTCCCTCCCGGACGCCTGCACGATGGTGGCGGCACGCGGCCGCGCCATGCAGGCGCTCCCCGCCACCGGCGCGATGGCCGCGCTGGAGGCGTCCGAGGCCGAGGCCGCCGAGCTGCTCGCCGCCGATGGCCGCGCCGAGGTCGCCGCGGTGAACGGCCCCCGCGCGGTGGTGATCTCCGGTGACCGGGACGCCGTGCTGGACGCGGCCGCCCGCTGGCGGGAACGCGGCCGCAAGGCGAACCGCCTCCGGGTCAGCCACGCGTTCCACTCGGCGCACATGGAGCCGATGCTCGACGACTTCCGCGCCGTGGTCGGCGGCCTGACGCTGCACGCCCCGCGCATGCTGCTGGTCTCGAACCTGACCGGCCGCCTCGCCACGGCCGGGGAGCTGCGCGACCCCGGCTACTGGGTCGAGCACGTGCGGCGCGCGGTCCGGTTCGCGGACGGCGTCCGCCACCTGCACGACCTCGGCGTCACCGACTTCGTCGAGATCGGCCCGGACGCCGTCCTCACCGGCATGGCGGCGGAGACGCTGAGCGGCCACCGGGACACCGGCGTGATCCCGTCGGCGCGCCGGAACCGGCCCGAGGCCGAGACGGTCGTGTCCGCCCTGGCCCGCGCGCACATCCGCCGCGGCTCCGTCGACTGGGCGGCCGTGTACCCCGGCTGGTCGTCCCCGACCGGCCCGCGGACGAAGCTGCCGACCTACGCGTTCCAGCGGTCCGGCTACTGGCTGGACGCTCCCGCCGACGCGCCGCCTCCGGCGCCCGCCGTGCCGGGACCGCAGGAGGGGGAGCCGCCCGCGACGCCCGCCGCCGCGCCGGCGCCGCTCTCCGGAGCGGACGGCGAGGAGGCGTTCCTGGACGCGGTGCGCACCGCGGCCGCGCTCGTCCTCGGGCACGACGAACCCGACGCGATCGACACGTCCCGCACGTTCAAGCAGCTCGGTTTCGACTCCCTCGCGGCGGTCGAGTTCCGCGACCGGCTCGGCGCGGCCACCGGCCGCGCGCTGCCCGCCTCACTCGCCTTCGACCATCCCACCCCGGTCCGGCTCGCGCGCCACCTGCACGCCGGCGCGACGAACAAGCGGGACGGCACCGCGACGCCCCGGACGCGCGTCGCCGTCGAGGAACCGATCGCGATCGTGGGGATGGGGTGCCGGTATCCGGGCGGGGTGGAGTCCCCCGAGGACCTGTGGACCCTGGTCAGCGACGAACGCGACGCCATCGGCCCGTTCCCCGACAACCGGGGCTGGGACCTGGACGCCCTCTTCGACCCCGACCCGGACCATCCCGGAACGTCCTACGCCCGCGAGGGCGGGTTCCTGCATGACGCCGACCGGTTCGACGCGTCCTTCTTCGGGATCTCCCCCCGCGAGGCGATCGCGATGGACCCGCAGCAGCGGCTCCTGCTCGAAGTCGCCTGGGAGACCCTCGAACGCGCCGGCATCGACCCCGCCACCCTCGAGAACACGCCCACGGGCGTGTTCGTCGGCGCCATGAGCCAGGACTACGGCCCGCGCCAGCACGAGGCCGCCGAGGGGCACGCGGGCTACGCCCTGACCGGCACCACGAACAGCGTCGCCTCCGGACGCATCGCCTACGCCCTCGGCCTGCGGGGCGCCGCACTGACCGTGGACACGGCGTGCTCGTCGTCCCTGGTGGCCCTGCATCTGGCCGCGCAGGCGCTCCGTTCCGGCGAGAGCGATCTCGCCCTCGCGGGCGGAGTGGCGATCATGGCGACGCCCGGGATGTTCGTGGAGTTCAGCCGGCAGCGCGGGCTGGCCGCCGACGGACGATGCAAGCCGTTCTCCTCCACGGCCGACGGCACGGGCTGGTCGGAGGGCGCCGGACTGCTGCTGCTGGAACGCCTGTCGGACGCGCGACGCAACGGCCACCGCATCCTCGCGCTGATCGAGGGGTCTGCGGTCAACCAGGACGGCGCCAGCAACGGCCTCACCGCCCCCAACGGCCCCTCCCAGGAAGACGTCATCGGCGCGGCGCTCGCCGCCGCCGGGCTCCGCCCGGACCAGATCGACGCGGTCGAGGCCCACGGCACCGGCACGGCCCTCGGCGACCCCATCGAAGCCAACGCGCTGCTCGCGGCCTACGGGCAGAACCGTCCCGAGGACCGGCCGCTGCGGCTGGGGTCGATCAAGTCGAACATCGGCCACACCCAGGCCGCCGCCGGAGTCGCGGGCGTCATCAAGATGGTGCAGGCCCTCCAGCACCGGCGGCTCCCCCGGACCCTGCACGTGGACCAGCCGTCACCCCATGTCGACTGGACCTCCGGCGCCGTCTCGCTGCTCACCGAGGCCCGCGACTGGCCCACCGCCTCCGACCGTCCCCGCCGCGCGGCCGTGTCGTCCTTCGGCATCAGCGGCACGAACGCCCACCTGCTGCTCCAGGAATCCCCTGCCACGGACGCCCGGGAGACGTCCGCGCCGGAGGAGGGGCCCGGCGTTCTGCCTTGGGTGCTGTCGGCCCGGTCCGAGGCCGCGCTCCGGCAGCAGGCCCGCCGCTTGCACACCTGGCTCAACGAGCACCCCGACGCCGTCCCCGCCGACGTCGGCCACACCCTGGCCACCGGCCGGACGAGGCTGGAACACCGCGCCGTCATCACCGGCACCACCACCGACGACTTCCGCACCGCCCTCCAAGCCCTCGCCGACAACCACGACGCCCCCAACCTGACCGTCGGCTCGGCCCCCAAGACGGCGGGCAAGACGGTGTTCGTGTTTCCCGGCCAAGGCAGCCAATGGGCCGCCATGGCCAACAGCCTGCTGGAAACCTCCCCGATCTTCCGCGACCACATCACCGCCTGCCACACGGCCCTGGCACCCCACACCGACTGGTCACTGCTCGCGCTCCTTCGCAACGAGCCCGACGCTCCCTCCCTCGAACGCACCGACGTCGTCCAACCCGCCCTGTTCTCGGTGATGACCGGGCTGGCCGCGCTCTGGCAGGCCCACGGCGTCCACCCCGACGCCGTCATCGGCCACTCCCAAGGCGAGATCGCCGCCGCCTACACCGCCGGAGCCCTCACCCTCCACGACGCCGCCGCCATCATCGCCGAACGCAGCAAAACCCTCGCCCAGCACACCGCCCCCGGCGCCATGGCCTCGGTCGCCCTGCCCGCCGAACAACTCGGTTCGCTGCCCTGCTGGAACGACCAACTCCACATCGCCGCCGTCAACGGCCCCACCACCACCGTCGTCTCCGGCACACCCGACGCCATCGACACCCTGCTGGCCCACTGCGACAACGTGAACCTCCACGCCCGCAGGATCCTCGTCGACTACGCCTCCCACTCCCCCGCCGTCGAAGCGCTCAAAGAACACCTGATCGCTCCCCTCACCGGCATCGCACCGCAGACAGCATCGACCGCGTTCTACTCGACGGTCACCGGACGCACGCTGGACACCCGGGAACTGGACGGCGAGTACTGGTACCGCAACCTGCGCGAACCCGTCCTGCTCCACCCCACCGTGAACGCGCTGCTCGACGACGGGCACACCACCTTCATCGAGGTCAGCCCCCACCCCGTACTCACCCCCGCCATCCAGCAAACCCTCGAACCGCACCCCGACGCCCACACCTCCGGCACCCTGCGCCGCGACCACGGCGGCCTGGAGCAGTTCCTCACCGCCACCGCCCAAGCCCACACACACGGCACACACATCACCTGGCCCTTCCCCACCACCGCCCGCACCACCGAACTCCCGACCTACCCCTTCGAACGCGACACGTACTGGATGGAGGCGCCTGCTCCCACCGCCGACGTGGCCGAGTCACTCGGCCTGAGCACCACCGGACATCCGTTCCTGGGAGCGGCCACCGAGGTCCCCGACTCCAATGCACTGCTGTTCAGCGGGCGACTTTCACTGCGTGCTCACCCGTGGCTCGCCGACCACGCCGTCAACGGAAACGTCCTGCTCCCCGGCACCGCGCTGGTCGACCTCGCGCTCCACACGGGTGCACATGCCGGTACCCCCTACGTCGAAGACCTCACCCTGGAGACGCCGCTACCGCTTCCCGGTGAAGGCGGCGTCGACCTGCGGATTGTGCTCGCCCCACCGGGCGATGACGGACGGCGGACGATCAGCGTCCACTCCCGTGTCTCCGACGAGCCCTGGATCGGCCACGCCACCGGCACCCTCGCCCCAGAGCCCGCGAACGCGACGGACGAGCCGTCCGCCGACGCTCCTTCGGGGCCGTTCCCCTCGACATCACCCGGCTGTACGAGGAGCTGGCCGATCGCGGTTACCACTATGGCCCGCTCTTCCAGGGAGTAACCGCGGCCTGGCGGCACGGCGACGATCTCTACGCCCACATCACCCTCCCCGACGACGCCGACACCAGTGGTCACGACGTCCACCCCGCTCTCCTGGACGCCGCCCTTCACCCGCTGGTGCTCGACGCAATGTCCGCCGAGGAGCCGGTCAAGCTGCCGTTCTCCTTCACGGGAATCCGGATCAATGCCGCTGCGTCGACCAAGCTGCGCGTCCATCTGCGCCGCACGGGCCCGGATCAGGCTCGCATCACCGCCACTGGCCAGGACGGCACGTCGATCGTGACGGTCGAGGAGATCACGCTTCGTCCCGTGGCCTCCAGCGGTCTTTCCGGTTCTGGCCGGTTGCGCAACTCGCTGTTCCGTCTGAAATGGGTCCCTGCGCTCGCAGCGGGTGAGGCACTCCGAGCCGAGCGCGATGCCACGGTGTGGGAGGCACCGGCCACGGCTACCGAGAACATCCCGGCCGGCGTGCGCGAGTCGACCTCCCATGCACTCCAAGTGCTGCAGGAGGCTCTGGCGTCGGATGGTCACCTGACCGTCGTGACTCGGGGTGCCGTCTCCACCGGGCCGGACGACCCCGTGACCGACCTCGGGCACGCCGCCATCTGGGGACTGATCCGCAGCGCCCAAAACGAACACCCCGACCGCATCACCCTCATCGACACCGACACCACCACCACACCCGCCACCACCACCGACGAACCCCAACTCGCCATCCGCAACGGCCAACTTTTCATCCCCCGCCTCACCCGCCCCGGCAGTGACACCAGGGAGCGCCCCCCGCTCAACCCCGACGGCACCATCCTCATCACCGGCGGCACCGGAACCATCGGCACACTCCTCGCCCGCCACCTCGCCCACCAGCACAACGCCCGACACCTCCTCCTCGCCAGCCGCTCCGGCCCCAACGCCCCCACAGCAGCCGACCTACAGCACCAACTCGGCGACCGCGTCACCATCACCGCCTGCGACACCAGCGACCCCGACGCACTCGCCGCACTCCTGGCCACCATCCCCGCCGAACACCCCCTCACCGCCGTCGTCCACACCGCCGGAACCCTCGACGACGCACTCACCACCGACCTCACCCCCCACCACCTCGACCGGGTCCTCACCCCCAAAGCCGACACCGCCTGGCACCTGCACCAACTCACCCGCCACATGAACCTGGACGCCTTCGTCCTGTTCTCCTCCCTCGCCGGCACCCTCGGCACCCCCGGCCAAGCCAACTACGCCGCCGCCAACACCTTCCTCGACGCCCTCGCCCACCACCGCCACACCCAAGGCCTCCCCGCCACCAGCCTCGCCTGGACCCTCTGGGAAGACACCAGCGGCATGACCGCCCACCTGGGCGACGCCGACCGGGCTCGGCTCGCACGGTCGGGCCTCGCGCCCCTGCCGACCGAGCACGCGCTGGAGCTGTTCGACGCTTCCCTCGTCCACTCCCATCCCACGCTGGTGCAGGTCCCCATCAATCTCCGGGCGCTGCGCGAGCAGCCGGACCCGCATCCGCTGCTGCGCGGTCTCGTCCCCGCGGCCGTCCGGCGGCCGGTCGCCGCGCCGCAGGCCGTCGAACGCACGCCGCAGCAGCTCCTCGAGCTGGTCCGCGAGCACACCGCGACCGTGCTGGGGCATGCGCATCCGGGCGGCGTGCCCACCGACGAGGCGTTCAAGGAACTGGGATTCGACTCCCTCACGGCGGTCGAGCTGCGCAACCGGCTCGCCAAGGCGACCGGGCTGCGGCTCCCGGCCACGCTGATCTTCAACCACCCCACGCCGCAGAGCCTCGCCGACCACCTCCACGATCAGCTCGCCCCCGGCACGGCCGCCACCCCCGCGACCGCCCGCCGCACGGCCGGTACCGACCGGACCGGCGAGCCGGTCGCCATCGTCGGTATGGCCTGCCGCTACCCCGGCGGCGTGAACACCCCCGAAGACCTGTGGGACCTGGTCAGCACCGGCCGGGAAGCGATCGGCCCGTTCCCCGCCAATCGCGGCTGGGACCTGGACTCGCTGTTCGACCCCGACCCCGACCACCACGGGACCTCCTACGCCCGCGAAGGCGGATTCCTCCACGACGCCGACCGGTTCGACGCCGCCTTCTTCGGAATCTCACCCCGCGAAGCAACCGCCATGGACCCCCAGCAGCGCCTTCTCCTCGAAGTCGCCTGGGAAAGCATCGAACGGGCGGGCATCGACCCCACCTCCCTCAAGGACACGCTGACCGGGGTCTACACGGGCGTGATGTACCACGACTACGGCATCCACCTGCACAGCACCCCGCACGACCTCGAAGGGCACCTCGGCAACGGCACCGCGGGCAGCGTCGCCTCCGGACGCATCGCCTACACCCTCGGCCTCCAGGGACCGGCCGTGACCGTCGACACCGCCTGCTCGTCCTCCCTCGTCGCCCTCCACCTCGCCGCCCAAGCCCTCCGCAACGGCGAATGCGACCTCGCACTCGCGGGCGGCGCCACGGTGATGTCCACTCCGGCGATGTTCGTCGAGTTCAGCAGGCAGCGCGGGCTCGCCCACGACGGACACTGCAAACCCTTCGCCAACGGGGCGGACGGCTTCGTCGGCTCCGAGGGCGTCGGCCTGGTGATGCTCGAGCGCCTGTCGGACGCGCGGCGCAACGGGCGTCGGGTGCTGGCGGTGATCCGAGGATCGGCGGTGAACCAGGACGGCGCCAGCAACGGCCTCACCGCACCCAACGGGCCCTCGCAGGAACGCGTCATCAGGCAGGCCCTCGCCAACGCCCGGCTCACCGAGGACCAGATCGACGCGATCGAGGCCCACGGCACCGGCACCGCCCTCGGCGACCCCATCGAGGCCAACGCGCTCCTGGCCACCTACGGCAGCGGACGCGCGGCCGACCGGCCCCTGCACCTCGGCTCGGTGAAATCGAATATCGGCCACACCCAGGCCGCCGCCGGAATCGCCGGCGTCATCAAGATGGTCCAGGCCATCCGGCACCGCCACCTCCCCCGAACCCTCCACGCCGACGACCCCACCACCGAAGTCGACTGGACCACCGGCGCACTCTCACTCCTCACCAAAGAACGGGACTGGCCGGCCCTCGACCGACCCCGCCGCGCCGCCGTGTCGTCCTTCGGAATCAGCGGCACCAACGCCCACCTTCTGCTCGAGGAGCCTCCGGCCGCGGACGTCCCGGCCCCGAAGGCGACCGTGGTGGCGGAGGGGCCCGGCGTTCCGCCGTGGGTGCTGTCGGCCCGGTCCGAGGCCGCGCTCCGGCAGCAGGCGCGCCGCCTGCGCACCTGGCTCGCCGACCATCCCGACACCGCCCCCGCCGACGTCGGCCACACCCTGAGCATGGGGCGCGCCGCGATGGAGCACCGGGCCGTCATCACCGGGTCCACCACCCGTGACTTCGGCGAAGCCCTCCAGGCCCTCGCCGACGGGCGCGACGCCCCCAATCTGACCGTCGGGTCGGCCCCCAAGACCACGGGCAAGACGGTGTTCGTGTTCCCCGGCCAGGGCAGCCAGTGGGCCGGAATGGCCACCGACCTGCTGGAGACCTCCCCGGTTTTCCGCGACCACATCGCCGCCTGCGACGCGGCCCTGGCGCCCCACACCGGCTGGTCGCTGCTGTCGGTCCTGAACGGCGAGCCCGGCGCGCCGCCGCTCGACCCGACCGAGGTCGTCCAGCCCGCCCTCTTCGCCGTCAAGACCGGGCTGGCCGCGCTCTGGAAGGCCTACGGCGTCCACCCGGACGCCGTCATCGGCCACTCCCAGGGAGAGCTGGCCGCCGCCTACGCCGCGGGCGCCCTCACCCTGGACGACGCCGCCGCGATCGTCACCCGCCGCAGCGTCGCCCTCGCCGACCTCGCGGCTCTCCCCACGGCCGGTGCGATGGCCTCGATCACGGTTCCCGTCGAGCGGGTGCCGGAGCTGCCCTGCTGGGACGGCGGCGAGGTGAACATCGCCGCCGTGAACGGGCCCGCCACCACCGTCGTCTCGGGCGCCACCGCCGCGATCGAGGCGATCCTGGCGTGGTGCCGCGAGAACGGCGTCCACGCCGGGAAGGTCCTCATCGACTACGCCTCGCACTCCCCGGCCGTGGAGCCGCTGAGGGATCAGGTGGTCGGCGCGCTCGCGGGCATCACCCCGGTCTCGGCGCCGACCGCGTTCTACTCCACCGTCACCGGACGTCCGCTGGACACCCGGAAGCTGGACGGCGAGTACTGGTACCGCAACCTGCGCGAACCCGTCCTGCTCCACCCCACCGTGAACGCCCTCCTCGACGACGGGCACACCACCTTCATCGAGGTCAGCCCCCACCCCGTCCTCACCCCCGCCATCCAGCAGACGCTCGACCCCCACCCCCACGCCCACGTCACCGGGACGCTCCGCCGCGACCACGGCGGCATCGAGCAGTTCCGCACCGCCGCCGCGCACACGCACGCGCACGGGACGCCCGTCACCTGGCCGGCCGCCGCGGCCGCCGGCACCGTCGACCTGCCCACCTACCCCTTCGAACGCGACGTCTACTGGTTGCACGGTGCCGCGGACTCCGGGGACGTGTCGGCGCTCGGGCAGGCACCCGGCGACCATCCCTTCCTCGGCGCGGCCATCGACGTCTCCCACACCGGCGCCCTGCTGTTCACGGGACGGCTGTCGCTCCGGGCCCACCCGTGGCTGGCCGACCACGCCGCCAACGGAACCGTCCTGCTCCCCGGCACCGCGCTGGTCGACCTCGCGCTCCACGCAGGCGCCCACACCGGCACCCCCCACATCGAGGACCTCACGCTCGAAACGCCGCTCCCCCTCCCCGACGGCACCGGCGTCGACATCCAGGTCGCCCTCGACCCGCCCGACGACGACGGGCGGCGCGCCGTGACCGTCCACTCCCGAGCGTCCGACACCCCTGGACCCGCCACGCCACGGGAACCCTCGCGTCCCGTCCCGCTCCCCGGCCCGACGCCTTCGCGGGGCAGTGGCCCCCGGCGGGCGCCGACCCGATCGACGTGGGCGGCCTCTACCGGGACCTGGACCGGCGCGGCTGCGACTACGGTCCCGCGTTCCAGAACGTCACGGCGGCCTGGCGGCACGGCGACGACCTCTACGCCGACATCACGCTCCCCGAGGACGTCGACACCGGCGGGTACGGGATCCACCCGGCGCTCCTGGACGCCGCCCTCCACCCGGCGGTCTTCGCCGCGCTCGGCGGCGGGGCCCACGACGCAGGCGGGGAGAGCGGGCCGCCCCTCCCGTTCTCCTTCACCGGTACCCGGCTGGACGCCGCCGGCGCGTCCGCGCTCCGGGCCCGCGTCCGGCCGGGCGGCGACGGCCGGTACGAGGTCACGCTCTTCGACGCGGCCGGCGCACAAGTCGCGGCGGTGCGGTCGCTGACCCTGCGGCCGCCCCGCGGCCTGCGGTCGGCGGGCCCGCGGCCGCGCGGTTCGCTGTTCGAGCCGCGCTGGACACCCGTTCCGGCGCAGGCCGCGCCGGTCGCGGGCGAGTGGGCGACGCTGGGCGGCCCGCCCGTCGAGACGGACGGTCCCGCGCGGGTCCGCCCGTATCCGGACCTGTCCGCGCTCCGCGCCGCGCTCGAGTCCGGGGCCCCGGTTCCCGGCGTCGTGCTGGCCCCGGTCGCCGAGTCGCAAGGCGACCCCGCGGCGGACGCGCACACCGCCACCCGCGAGACGCTCGCGCTGCTGCAGGAGTGGCTGGACGACGACCGGTTCAGCGCATGCACGCTGGCGATCGTCACCCGCGGCGCCGTCGCCGCCGTCCCGGGCGAGGGCGTCGGCGACGCGGCGCACGCGGCGGTCTGGGGCCTGCTGCGCACCGCGCAGACCGAGCATCCCGACCGTTTCGTCCTTCTCGACCTGGACGATCGGACGGGCGGCGCCGCCGCGATCGGGGCGGCGCTCGGCACCGGCGAGCCCCAGCTCGCGATGCGCGACGGCCGGATGCTCGCGCCACGGCTGGCCCGTACCGTCCCGTCCCTGGACGTCCGGCTCGACCCCGGCGGGACCGTGCTGGTCACCGGCGGCACCGGGAAGCTGGGCGCGCTGGTCGCCCGGCATCTGGTGACCGCGCACGGCGTCGGCCGGCTGCTGCTGGTCAGCCGGTCCGGGCCGGACGCGCCCGGCGCCGCCGACCTGGCGGCGGAGCTGACCGGGCTCGGGGCGCGGACGACCGTCGCGTCCTGCGACGTCACCGATCCGGGGGAGCTGTCGAAGCTGCTGGCGGCCGTCCCCCGGGAGCATCCGCTGACGGCCGTGATCCACGCCGCCGGCGTCGTGGACGTCACGACGCTCACCGAGCTGACCCCCGAGGCGCTGGCGACGGTGCTGACGCCCAAGGTCGACGCGGCATGGCAACTGCACCGGCATACCCGCGACCTGGACCTCGGCGCGTTCGTCCTGTTCTCCTCCATCGCGGGGACGCTCGGGATCGCCGGGCAGGCCAACTACGCCGCCGCGAACACCTTCCTGGACGCCCTCGCCCACCACCGGCACGCCATGGGGCTGCCCGCCACCAGCATGGTGTGGGGGCTGTGGGCGGACGAGGGCGGCATGAGCAGCCGGATCTCCGACGCGGCGCTGACCCGGATGGCCCGCGACGGCTTCCCGCCGCTGACCGCGGACGAAGGGCTGGAACTCTTCGACGCGGCACTGGCGACCGGCCATCCGGTGGTCGTCCCGGCCCACATCGACGCGGCCGCCGTCGGCGCGCGGGCGAACGGCGCCGGAACCGTCCCGCCGCTGCTGCGGGACCTGGTCCGGGTGACGCCGCGGCGCGCGATCGGCGCCCCGGCCGCCGGGACCTCCGCACCGCGGCCCCTCGCCGACCGGCTCCGCGCGCTCGGCGAGGCCGAGCAGCGCAGCATCCTCATGGAACTGGTCCGGACCGGGACGGCCGCGGTCCTCGGGCACGCCGAGCCCGGCGGCATCGCCGCCGACCACGCGTTCAAGGACCTCGGCATCGACTCGCTCACCGCCGTCCACCTGCGCAACCGGCTCAACGCGGAGACCGGCCTGCAACTGGCCACCACCGTGGTGTTCGACCATCCCACCCCGGCCGCCATCGTGCGCCATCTCCGCGCCGAGCTGCTGCCCGCCGCATCGGGCGAGCCGCTGGCCGAGGCGATCGACCTGCTGGAGACGGCCGTCGACGGCACCGAACCGGACGACGCGCAGCGCTTCGACATCACGATCCGGCTGGAGAACCTGCTGGCCCGGCTGCAGAACCGGCCGGACTCCGACGACGAGGTGGACGACCTCGACACGGCCACCGACGACGAACTGTTCGAGGCACTCGACCAGGAACTGCGGAGCTCCCAGTTCGACTAGCGCGAGACGGCCTTCAGCGAGGGGGTAAGGGCACATGCAGAACGAAGAGAAGCTCAGGACCTACCTGAAGCGGGCGACCTCCGACCTTCGCCACGTCCGCCGGCGCCTGCAGGAGGTCGAGGAACGGGCCCGAGAGCCGATCGCGATCGTCTCGATGGGGTGCCGGTACCCGGGCGGGGTTGCGTCCCCCGAGGACCTGTGGACCTTGGTCAGCGACGAGCGCGACGCCATCGGCCCGTTCCCCGACAACCGGGGCTGGGACCTGGACACCCTGTTCGACCCCGATCCGGATCGTCCCGGAACCTCCTACGCCCGCGAAGGCGGATTCGTCCACGACGCCGACCGGTTCGACGCGTCCTTCTTCGGGATTTCCCCCCGCGAAGCGACCGCGATGGACCCCCAGCAGCGGCTCCTGCTCGAAGTCGCCTGGGAAACCCTCGAACGCGCCGGCATCGACCCCACCTCGCTGCACGAGTCCAAGACGGGTGTCTACACGGGCGTCATCACGCAGGACTACGGCCCGCCAGTGGGCCGGGCCCTCGCCGCGCACGAGGGCTACCTGCTGATGACCAACGGCGGCAGCGTGGCCTCCGGGCGCATCGCCTACACGCTCGGCCTGCAAGGCCCGGCCGTGACCGTGGACACGGCCTGCTCGTCCTCGCTGGTGGCCCTGCACCTCGCCGCCCAGGCCCTCCGCAACGGCGAATGCGACCTGGCGCTGGCGGGCGGCGCGACCGTGATGACGACGCCCGCGATGTTCATCGGGTTCAGCCGCCAGCGCGGCCTGGCCGCGAACGCCCGCTGCAAGTCGTTCGCCGCCGCCGCCGACGGGACGGCCGGCGCGGAAGGCGTCGGCCTCGTGCTGCTGGAACGGCTGTCGGAGGCGCAGCGGAACGGGCACGAGGTGCTGGCGGTCATCACCGGCTCGGCGGTGAACCAGGACGGCGCCAGCAACGGCCTCTCCGCACCCAACGGCCCGTCGCAGGAACGCGTCATCCGGCAGGCCCTCGCCGAGGCCCGCCTCACCTCCGATCAGGTCGACATCGTCGAGGCCCACGGCACCGGCACCGCCCTCGGCGACCCCATTGAGGCCAACGCGCTCCTGGCGACCTACGGGCAGAACCGCGGCGACGGAGAGCCGCTCTACCTCGGATCACTGAAGTCGAACATCGGTCACGCGCAGGCCGCAGCGGGAATCGCCGGGGTCATCAAAATGGTGCAGGCGCTCCGCCACCGGCGCATGCCGAGAACTCTGCACGTCGACGAACCGTCCCCCGGAATCAAGTGGGAGTCGGGGGCGGTCGAACTGCTCACCGAGGCGCGCGACTGGCCCGCCGTCTCCGACCGTCCCCGACGTGCGGCCGTGTCGTCCTTCGGAATCAGCGGCACCAACGCCCACCTGGTAATCGAGGAATGCGCAACTCCGGCCCCGGTGAATGCGAAGGTCGAATCCCCAGCGAGAGTCGATGATCTAATCGCGTGGCCGTTGTCAGCGAAGTCGGAACCAGCCCTGCGCGCTTATGCCCGGCAACTCCGAACCTGGCTGGCCGAACACCCCCACACCGACCTGAACGACATCGGCTACTCCCTCGCCGCCACCCGCACCACCTTCGACCACCGCGCCATCATCACCGGCACCACCACCCAAGACTTCGAAGAAGCCCTCAACGCCCTCGCCACCGGCCGACAAGCACCCAACCTCACCGCCGGAACCGCCACCCCACCCACCGGAACCACCGCCTTCCTGTTCACCGGACAAGGCGCCCAATGGGCCGGCATGGGCCACGACCTCTACCGAACTCACCCCCACTTCGCCGCCCACATCGACCACATCAGCGAACACTTCAACCCCCACCTGACGGTTCCCCTCCAAACCGTCATGTTCGCCACCCCCGACCAACCCGAAGCCCAACTCATCCACGACACCACCTACACCCAACCCGCACTGTTCACCCTCGAAACCGCCCTCACCCACCTCCTGGCCGACTGGGGCATCACCCCCCACCACCTCGCCGGCCACTCCATCGGCGAAATCACCGCCGCACACATCACCGGCACCCTCACCCTCCAACACGCCACCACCCTCATCACCCACCGCGCCCACCTCATCAACACCACACCCCCCCACACCGGCGCCATGCACGCCACCAACGCCCCCCTCCCCCTCCTAGAAAAACTCCTCAACGACCACCCCGACACCAGCATCGCCGCACACAACTCCCCCACCTCCACCACCATCTCCGGCAACCACACCACCCTCCAAAAAATCACCCAACAACTCCGCGAAGACGGCTACAAAACCACCCCACTCACCGTCTCCCACGCCTTCCACTCACCCGCCATGGACCCCATCCTCGACCCCTTCCACGAAATCGCCGAACAACTCCAATACCAGCCCCCCACCACCCCCCTCATCTCCAACCTCACCGGACAACCCGCCACACCCGAACAACTCACCGACCCCCACTACTGGACCCGACACCTCCGCCAACCCGTCCAATGGGCCACCACCATCGACCACCTCCAACACAACGGCACCACCACCTACATCGAAATCGGACCCCACCCCACCCTCACCCCACCCACCGAACAAACACTCACCCAACCCCACACACAAACCCACCCCACCCTCCACAAAAACAACCCCCACCAACTCCTCACCACCCTCACCAACCTCCACACCCAAGGCCACACCACCCACTGGCCCACCAACCTCTACGGACCCAACCCACAACCCACCAACCTCCCCACCTACCCATTCCAACGCGAAAGCCACTGGCTACACGGAACGATCAATTCCGGAGACGTTTCAACCGTCGGCCAATCACCCAGCGACCACCCATTCCTGGGGGCCGCCACCGAAGTTCCTGCCACCGGCGGGCTGCTGTTCACCGGACGGCTCTCACAACGCACCCACCCGTGGATGTCCGACCATGCGGTCAACGGAACCGTCCTGCTCCCCGGCACCGCACTGGTCGACCTCGCGCTTCACGCAGGTGCCCACGCCGATGTACCGCGCATCGAGGACCTCACCCTCGAACGGCCGCTGCTTCTGCCCGAGAAGGCGTCGGCCGACATCCAGGTCGCCCTCGACCCGCCCGACGACGACGGACGGCGCGCGATCAGCGTCCACTCCCGCACGTCCGACGGCCCCTGGCTCCGCCACGCCACCGGCACTCTCGCCCCGGACACCGGCGCCGCACCGGACGACACGTCCGCCGAACCGCCCGCCGACGCCACACCCATCGACATCACCGGCCTCTACGACGACCTCGCCGACCGCGGCTACCACTACGGCCCCGCCTTCCAGAACCTCACCGCAGCCTGGCGACACGGCGACGACCTCTACGCCCACATCACCCTCCCCGACGGCACCGACACCACCGGACACCTCATCCACCCCGCCCTCCTCGACGCAGCGCTTCACGCTCTGGCGCTCGCGGGGGATTCGGAAGGTGTTGCGAAGCTCCCGTTCTCCTGGGAGAACGTCGGTCTGCACGCCACCGGCGCGGTGGCTCTGCGCGTCCACTTGCGTGCCACCGGCCCCGATCAGGCCCGCGTCACCGCCACCGACGACCGCGGCACTCTCGTCGCCACCATCGGCGCCCTCACTTTGCGGGCCGTCCCGGAGTCGCAGCTCGGCACGTCCGGGCCCGCCCAGCGCAGCGGACTGCTGGTGCTCGAGTGGGAAGCGCGGGAGCCCGACAACGCGGCCCTCGATACCTGTGTGCTCCTGGGGAACGGTGACGAGGCCTTCTCCGGTCTCGTCCGCGAGAAGTACGCCGACCTGGACGCCCTCTCCGATGCGCTGGACGCCGGGGCCCCGCGCCCGGACGTCGCGCTATGGGCCTGCCCCGGTACGGACTTCGATGACGTGCCCGCCGCCACCCATGCCGTCGCCGCGCGGACGCTGTCGCTGGTGCAGGGCTGGCTCGCGGACGAGCGGCTGGCCGACAGCCGCCTGGTGATCGTGACGCGCGGGGCCGTGGCCGCCATGAGCGGCGACGCGGTCGACGAGCCGGCCCAGGCGTCGGCATGGGGACTGCTGCGTACGGCGCAGACCGAGAACCCGGACCGGTTCACCCTGCTCGACCTCGACGCGGCACCCGAGTCGGTCAACGCACTCCGGACCGTGCTGACCGGCGCCGACGCGCCCCAGCTCGCCGTCCGCCGGGGCCGGGTCCGCGCGCCTCGGCTCGTCCGCGCCGCTCTCGACGGCGCCGCCGCCGGTTCGGCTCTCAACGCGAAGGGCACCGTGCTGATCACCGGCGGCACCGGCACGCTCGGCATGCTCCTCGCCCGCCACCTGGCCGACCGCGACCGGCACGGCGTCGAGCACCTGCTCCTGGCCAGCCGCTCCGGGCCCGACGCCCCCGGCGCAGCGGACCTGCAAGACGAACTCGGCGACCGGGTCACCATCACCGCCTGCGACACCTCCGACCCGGACGCGCTGGCCGCGCTGCTGGCCGCCGTCCCCGCCGAGCATCCGCTGACCGCCGTCGTCCACGCCGCCGGAACCCTCGACGACGCACTCACCACCGACCTGACCCCCGACCACCTCGACCGGGTCCTCACCCCCAAAGCCGACACCGCCTGGCACCTGCACCACCTCACCCGCCACATGAACCTGGACGCCTTCGTCCTGTTCTCCTCCCTCGCCGGCACCCTCGGCACCCCCGGCCAAGCCAACTACGCCGCCGCCAACACCTTCCTCGACGCCCTGGCCCACCACCGCCACACCCAAGGCCTCCCCGCCACCAGCCTGGCGTGGGGCGCGTGGCAGGAGACGAGCGCGATGACGGCCGGGCTGACCGAGGGCGACCGGGCGCGGCTGGCCAGGTTCGGGGGCGAGCCGCTCGAGACCGAGCGAGCGCTGGAGCTGTTCGACCTCGCCGTCGGCAGCGGACTGCCCGCGCTCGCCGCCACGCGGCTCGATCCCTCGCGCGGCGGCGGACATCCGCTGCTGCGGGTGACGGCCTCCGGAACGTCCCGGCGCCCGGTCGCGGCCGCCGCCGCGCCCGCGCCCGCCGACCTGTCCCTTGACGAGTTGCTGCTGCTCGTCCAGAGCACCGCCGCGACGGTCCTGGGGCACTCCGATGCGCGGGCCGTCGACCCCGACGACACGTTCAAGGAAGCGGGGTTCGACTCGCTGATCGCCGTCGAGATGCGCAACCGGATCGGCGAGGCGGTAGGCCTGCGGCTGCCCGCGGCCGTCGTCTTCGACCGTCCGACTCCCCGCGCGCTGGCTGCCGACCTCCACGAACGACTCCGTCCCGAGCCTGTCGACCCTGGTGCGGCGCTCCTCGAAGCGCTCGACGGGTTCGCCGAACTCGCCTCGTCCGCGGAAGTGCCGGACACCCGGCACACCGAGATCGCCATCCGTATCAAGGACCTGCTCAGGACCTGGAACGCCCGCCGCACATCAGGGGACGAACCCGCCGCTTCCGAGTCCGCTCCCGCCACCGACGAAGAACTGTTCGAGCTGCTCGACACCGAGTTCCGCAGCCACTGACCGACGGTCCGTCTCTGCCAAGGGATCTTCGAGATGACAAACGAGGACAAGCTTCGCGCCTACCTCCAGCGGGCGTCGGTCGATCTCCGCGAGACCCGGCACCGGCTGCGTGAGCTCGAGGACCGGGCGTCGGAGCCGATCGCGATCGTGGGGATGGGGTGCCGGTATCCGGGCGGGGTGGAGTCCCCCGAGGACCTGTGGTCCCTGGTCAGCGACGAGCGCGACGCCATCGGCCCGTTCCCCGGCAACCGGGGCTGGGACCTGGAGTCGCTGTTCGACTCCGACCCCGATCACCACGGGACGTCCTACGCCCGCGAGGGCGGGTTCCTGCATGACGCCGACCGGTTCGACGCGTCCTTCTTCGGGATCTCCCCCGCGAAGCGACCGCGATGGATCCCCAGCAGCGGCTCCTGCTCGAAGTCGCCTGGGAAACCCTCGAACGCGCCGGCATCGACCCCACCACCCTCAAGGGGACGTCGACCGGGGTCTACACCGGCGTGATGTACCACGACTACGGCTCTCGGCTCACGCCGCCGCCCGAAGGATACGAGGGCTACATCGGCAACGGCAGCGCGGGCAGCGTCGCCTCGGGCCGGGTCGCGTACACCCTCGGTTTGCAGGGTCCCGCGGTGACGGTGGACACGGCCTGCTCGTCGTCGCTCGTCGCCCTGCACTTCGCGGCGCACGCCCTCCGCAACGGCGAATGCGACCTCGCACTCGCGGGCGGCGTGACGGTCATGTCCACACCCAACACGTTCCTCGAGTTCAGCCGGCAGCGCGGTTTGGCCGCCGACGGACGATGCAAGTCCTTCTCGTCCTCCGCCGACGGCACCGGCTGGTCGGAGGGCGCCGGACTGCTGCTGCTGGAACGCCTGTCGGACGCGCAACGCAACGGCCATCGGATCCTCGCGGTCGTCACCGGCTCCGCCGTCAACCAGGACGGCGCCAGCAACGGCCTCACCGCACCCAACGGGCCCTCCCAGGAACGCGTCATCCACCAGGCCCTCGCCAGTGCCCAACTGACCGTGGACCAGGTGGACGCGGTCGAGGCCCACGGCACGGGTACCGCGCTGGGCGACCCCATCGAGGCGACCGCCCTGCTCGCGACCTACGGGCAGAACCGTCCCGAGGACCGGCCGCTGCAGCTGGGGTCGATCAAGTCGAACATCGGCCACACCCAGGCCGCCGCCGGTGCCGCCGGGGTCATCAAGATGGTGCAGGCCCTCCAGCACCGGCGGCTCCCCCGGACCCTGCACTCCGAGGAGCCGACCACCGAAGTCGATTGGGCGTCCGGCGCCGTCTCGCTGCTCACCGAGGCCCGCGACTGGCCCACCGCCTCCGACCGTCCCCGCCGCGCGGCCGTATCGTCCTTCGGCGTCAGCGGGACGAACGCCCACATCATCGTCCAGGAAGCTCCGGGACTCGAAGCCCCCGAGCCCGAACCGGAGCCCCGAACCCCGGTCGCCTGGCCCCTGTCGGCCCGGACCGAGGCCGCGCTTCGCCAGCAGGCCCGCCGCCTGCACACCTGGCTCACCCACCACCCCGAAACCGTCCCCGCCGACGTCGGCCACACCCTGGCCACCGGCCGGACGAGGCTGGAACACCGCGCCGTCATCACCGGCACCACCACCGAAGACTTCCGCACCGACCTCCAAGCCCTCGCCGACAACCACGACGCCCCCAACCTCACGGTCGGCTCCGCCCCCAAAACCACGGGCAAGACGGTGTTCGTCTTCCCCGGCCAAGGCAGCCAATGGGCCGCCATGGCCAACAGCCTGCTGGAAACCTCCCCGATCTTCCGCGACCACATCACCGCCTGCCACGCGGCCCTGGCACCCCACACCGACTGGTCACTGCTCGCGCTCCTTCGCAACGACCCCGACGCTCCCTCGCTTGAGCGCACCGACGTCGTCCAACCCGCCCTGTTCGCAGTGATGACCGGACTGGCCGCACTCTGGCAAGCCCACGGCGTCCACCCCGACGCCGTCATCGGCCACTCCCAAGGCGAGATCGCCGCCGCCTACACCGCCGGAGCCCTCACCCTCCAAGACGCCGCCGCCATCATCGCCGAACGCAGCAAGACCCTGGCGAAACACACCGCCCCCGGCGCCATGGCCTCGGTCGCTCTGCCCGCCGAACAACTCGGTTCGCTGCCCTGCTGGAACGACCAACTCCACATCGCCGCCGTCAACGGCCCCTCCACCACCGTCGTCTCCGGCACCCCCGACGCCATCGACGCGTTGCGGGCCCACTGCGACAACGTGAACCTCCACGCCCGCAAGATCCCCGTCGACTACGCCTCCCACTCCCCCGCCGTCGAAGCGCTCAAAGAACACCTGATCGCTCCCCTCACCGGCATCACACCGCAGACAGCATCAACCGCGTTCTACTCCACCGTCACCGGACACCCGCTGGACACCCGCGAACTGGACGGCGAGTACTGGTACCGCAACCTGCGCGAACCCGTCCTGCTCCACCCCACCGTCGAAGCGCTCCTCAACGACGGGCACACCACCTTCATCGAGGTCAGCCCCCACCCCGTACTCACCCCCGCCATCCAGCAAACCCTCGAACCGCACCCCGACGCCCACACCTCCGGCACCCTGCGCCGCGACCACGGCAGCCTGGAGCAGTTCCTCACCGCCACCGCCGAGATCCATGTCCAGGGGACCGCGGTCACCTGGCCGTTCCCCGACACCGCCCGCGCGGTCGAGCTGCCCACCTACCCCTTCGAGCGCGACACCTACTGGCTGCACACACCCGGCGGCACCGACGTGTCCGCCCTCGGGCAGGCACCCGGCGACCATCCCTTCCTCGGCGCCGCCATCGACATCTCCCACACCGGCGCCCACCTGTTCACCGGACGCCTCTCACCCCGCACCCACCCATGGCTGACCGACCACGCCGTCAACGCAACCACCCTGCTCCCCGGCACCGCACTGGTCGACCTCGCACTCCACACCGGCTCCCACACCGGCACCCCCCACATCGAAGACCTCACCCTCGAAACACCACTCCCCCTCCCCGACCACACCGGCATCGACATCCAAGTCGCCCTCGACCCGCCAGACAGCGACGGACGACGGCCGATCAGCATCCACTCGCGCACGTCCGACGAACCGTGGGTTCGTCACGTCACCGGTACTCTCGCGCCGCACACCACTGCATCGAGCGAACCGTCCACGGAAGCGCCCAGCGACGCCACCCCCATCGATGTGTCCCGGCTGTACGAAGACCTCGCCGATCGCGGATACCTCTACGGTCCGGCCTTCCAGAACCTCACCGCAGCCTGGCGGCACGGCGACGACATCTACGCAGACGTAGCCTTCCCCGACGACAGCGTCAGCCCTGGGCACTCGATCCACCCCGCGCTCCTCGATGCAGCACTTCACCCGCTGGTGTTCACCGCCGTTTCCTCGGGCGAGGAGATCAAGCTGCCGTTCTCGTGGGAGAACGTCACACTGCGCTCCACCGGGGCATCCACGCTGCGCGTCCGGCTGCAGCCCACCGGCCCGGACCAGTTCCGCATCACTGCCGCCGACGAGCAGGGCGCTCCCGTCGCCACGATCGGCGCGCTCACCGTGCGGTCCCTAACGCCTGAGCAGTTGAGTGTCGGCACCAATCTGCACAACTCGCTGTTCCGCCTCGATTGGCAGCGCCTCTCCGTACCAGCGCGCTCGATCGCCAGCACCGGTGGCACCGTCTGGGAGGTACCGGCCACTCCGGCCGAGGACGTTCTGAAGGGCGTCCGAGACCTGGCCCATCAGGCGCTCGGCCGACTCCAAGACGTCCTCGCCACCGACGAACTACTGACCGTCGTGACCCGGGGTGCCGTCTCCACCGGCCCCGACGACCCCGTGACCGACCTCGGACACGCCGCCATCTGGGGACTGATCCGCAGCGCCCAAAACGAACACCCCGACCGCATCACCCTCATCGACACCGACACCACCACCACACCCACCACCACCACCGAACCCCAAACCGCCATCCGCAACGGCCAGACCTTCGCCCCCCGCCTCACACGCCCCACCACCCGCACCGGGGAGCGCCCCCCGCTCAATCCCGACGGCACCATCCTCATCACCGGCGGCACCGGAACCATCGGCACACTCCTCGCCCGCCACCTCGCCGAACACCACGGCGCCCGACACCTCCTCCTGGCCAGCCGCTCCGGCCCCAACGCCCCCACAGCAGCCGACCTACAGCACCAACTCGGCGACCGCGTCACCATCACCGCCTGCGACACCAGCGACCCCGACGCACTCGCCGCACTCCTGGCCACCGTCCCCGCCGAACACCCCCTCACCGCCGTCATCCACACCGCCGGAACCCTCGACGACGCACTCACCACCGACCTCACCCCCACCACCTCGACCGGGTCCTCACCCCCAAAGCCGACACCGCCTGGCACCTGCACCACCTCACCCGCCACATGAACCTGGACGCCTTCGTCCTGTTCTCCTCACTCGCCGGCACCCTCGGCACCCCCGGCCAAGCCAACTACGCCGCCGCCAACACCTTCCTCGACGCCCTCGCCCACCACCGCCACACCCAAAACCTCCCCGCCACCAGCCTCGCCTGGACCCTCTGGGAAGACACCACCGATCTCACCCAGCACCTCACCACCACCGACCAAACTCGCCTCCAACGCACCGGCCTCACACCACTCACCACCCAGCACGCCCTCGAACTCTTCGACACCGCCCTCACCCACGACCACCCCACACTCATCCCCGCCCCCATCAACACCCGCACACTCCGCGAACACCCCGACCCACATCCACTGCTGCGGGGCCTCGTTCCAACCACCGTCCGGCGGCCGATCGTCGCAGCGGAGTCCGCGGGACACACACTCGAGCAACTCCTGGCGGCCATCCGTACCCACACTGCTTCGGTCCTGGGGCATGCGAACCCGGGCGATGTTCCCACCGACGAGGCGTTCAAGGAACTGGGATTCGACTCCCTCACGGCGGTCGAGCTGCGCAACCGGCTCGCCAAGGCGACCGGGCTGCGACTCCCGGCCACGCTGATCTTCAACCACCCCACACCGCAGAACCTCGCCCAGTACCTCCACGACCGGCTCGCCCCGAGCACCACCGCCAGCCCCGACACCACCCGGACGGGCACCGGTGACCACTCCGGCGAAGCGATCGCCATCGTCGCCATGGCATGCCGCTACCCCGGCGGCGTGAACACCCCCGAAGACCTGTGGGACCTGGTCAGCACCGGCCGGGAAGCGATCGGCCCGTTCCCCGCCAATCGCGGCTGGGACCTGGACTCGCTGTTTAACCCCGACCCCGACCACCACGGGACCTCCTACGCCCGCGAAGGCGGATTCCTCCACGACGCCGACCGGTTCGACGCCGCCTTCTTCGGCATCTCACCCCGCGAAGCAACCGCCATGGACCCCCAGCAGCGCCTTCTCCTCGAAGTCGCCTGGGAAAGCATCGAACGCGCGGGCATCGACCCCACCTCCCTCAAGGACACGCTGACCGGGGTCTACGCCGGTGCGATGTACCACGACTACGGCGCGCGCCTCGGCCGACTGCCCGATGGCTACGAGGGATACATCGGTAACGGAAGCGCGGCAAGCGTCGTTTCGGGGCGCATCGCCTACACGCTCGGCCTGCAAGGCCCGGCCGTGACCGTCGACACCGCCTGCTCATCCTCGCTGGTGGCCCTGCACCTCGCCGCCCAGGCCCTCCGCAACGGCGAATGCGACCTCGCGCTCGCGGGCGGCGCGAGCGTCATGTCGACTCCCGGCCTGTTCATCGAGTTCAGCAGGCAGCGCGGACTCGCCCACGACGGACACTGCAAACCCTTCGCCAATGGAGCCGACGGCATTGTCGGCTCCGAAGGGGTCGGTCTTCTTCTGTTGGAGCGCCTCAGCGACGCGCAGAAGAACGGCCACACCATCCTCGCCGTCGTCCAGGGCTCCGCCATCAACCAGGACGGCGCCAGCAACGGCCTCACCGCACCCAATGGCCCCTCCCAGGAACGCGTCATCCGGCAGGCCCTCGCCAACGCCCGGCTCACCGAGGACCAGATCGACGCGATCGAGGCCCACGGCACCGGCACCGCCCTCGGCGACCCCATCGAGGCCAACGCGCTCCTGGCGACGTACGGGCAGAACCGCGGCGACGGAGAGCCGCTCTACCTGGGCTCGATCAAATCGAACATCGGTCACACCCAAGCCGCCGCCGGAGTCGCCGGAATTATAAAAATGGTTCAGGCGCTCCAAAAGCAGCGTCTCCCGAGATCGCTGCATGCCGACGAGCCCTCAGCCGAAGTCGATTGGGAGTCGGGGGCGGTCGAACTGCTCACCGAGGCGCGCGACTGGCCCGCCGTCGATCGTCCCCGGCGCGCTGCCGTGTCGTCCTTCGGAATCAGCGGCACCAACGCCCACGTCATCATCCAGCAAGCCCCCGAAAAACCAGCACTGGAAATCACACAAAAACCTGCCGGCGATGCCCTAATCGCTTGGCCGTTGTCAGCGAAGTCGGAACCAGCCCTGCGCGCCTACGCCCGGCAACTCCGAACCTGGCTGGCCGAACACCCCCACACCGACCTGAACGACATCGGCTACTCCCTCGCCGCCACCCGCACCACCTTCGACCACCGCGCCATCATCACCGGCACCACCACCCAAGACTTCGAAAAAGCCCTCAACGCCCTCACCACCGGCCGACAAGCACCCAACCTCACCACCGGAACCGCCACCCCACCCACCGGAACCACCGCCTTCCTATTCACCGGACAAGGCGCCCAATGGGCCGGCATGGGCCACGACCTCTACCGAACCCACCCCACCTTCGCCGCCCACATCGACCACATCAGCGAACACTTCAACCCCCACCTGCCCGTCCCCCTCCAAACCGTCATGTTCGCCACCCCCGACCAACCCGAAGCCCAACTCATCCACGACACCACCTACACCCAACCCGCACTGTTCACCCTCGAAACCGCCCTCACCCACCTCCTGGCCGACTGGGGCATCACCCCCCACCACCTCGCCGGCCACTCCATCGGCGAAATCACCGCCGCACACATCACCGGCACCCTCACCCTCCAACACGCCACCACCCTCATCACCCACCGCGCCCACCTCATCAACACCACACCCCCCCACACCGGCGCCATGCACGCCACCAACGCCCCCCTCCCCCTCCTAGAAAAACTCCTCAACGACCACCCCGACACCAGCATCGCCGCACACAACTCCCCCACCTCCACCACCATCTCCGGCAACCACACCACCCTCCAAAAAATCACCCAACAACTCCGCGAAGACGGCTACAAAACCACCCCACTCACCGTCTCCCACGCCTTCCACTCACCCGCCATGGACCCCATCCTCGACCCCTTCCACGAAATCGCCGAACAACTCCAATACCAGCCCCCCACCACCCCCCTCATCTCCAACCTCACCGGACAACCCGCCACACCCGAACAACTCACCGACCCCCACTACTGGACCCGACACCTCCGCCAACCCGTCCAATGGGCCACCACCATCGACCACCTCCAACACAACGGCACCACCACCTACATCGAAATCGGACCCCACCCCACCCTCACCCCACCCACCGAACAAACACTCACCCAACCCCACACACAAACCCACCCCACCCTCCACAAAAACAACCCCCACCAACTCCTCACCACCCTCACCAACCTCCACACCCAAGGCCACACCACCCACTGGCCCACCAACCTCTACGGACCCAACCCACAACCCACCAACCTCCCCACCTACCCATTCCAACGCGAAAGCCACTGGCTACACGGAACGATCAATTCCGGAGACGTTTCAACCGTCGGCCAATCACCCAGCGACCACCCATTCCTGGGGGCCGCCACGGAGATTCCGACCACCGGCACTCTGCTGTTCACCGGACGGCTCTCACAGCGCACCCACCCGTGGCTCATCGACCACGCTATTCGCGACAACGTACTGCTTCCGGGCGTCGGGCTGGTCGATCTCGCGCTCCATGCGGGCGCGCACGCCGCGACACCGCACATCGAGGAGCTGGCGCTGCAGGCGCCGCTGCTGGTTCCCGAGGAAGGCGCCGTGGATCTGCGGGTCACGCTCGATCCGTCCGCCGGGGACGACGGACGTCGTGCGCTGACCGTCCACTCGCGCGCGGCGGGCGAGTCCATGGACGCGCCGTGGACCCTGCACGCCACCGGCACTCTCGCCCCGGACACCGGCGCCGCACCGGACGACACGTCCGCCGAACCGCCCGCCGACGCCACACCCATCGACGTCACCGGCCTCTACGACGACCTCGCCGACCGCGGCTACCACTACGGCCCCGCCTTCCAGAACCTCACCGCAGCCTGGCGACACGGCGACGACCTCTACGCCCACATCACCCTCCCCGACGGCACCGACACCACCGGGCACCACATCCACCCCGCCCTCCTCGACGCGGCACTGCACCCGCTGGCGCTCGCGCCCGACACCTCCGGCGGCACGACCAAGCTGCCCTTCACCTGGGAAGGCGTCGTTCTGCACGCGACCGGTTCGACCGGCGCGAACGCCCTGCGGGTTCGGCTGTGCCCCACGGGTCCGGATCAGGTCCGCATCACCGTCACCGACACCGACGGCGCGGCCGTGGTGGTGGTCGAGACGCTGACCGTGCGTCCACTGGCGCCGGACGCCCTGCGGTCGGGATCGGGATCGGGGTCGGGACGGACCGGCCTGTTCCGGCTGATGTGGGAAGGGCTCCCCGAGAGCGCGGACGCTCCGGCGGATTCCCCGTACGTCCTGGTGGGGAGCGACAGCGATCCTCTGACGGCGGCGGCGACGCGCGTGTACCCCGATCTGGCGGCACTGGGGAAGGCGATCGACGCGGGAACCGCACCGCCGCCGTTCACCCTGCTGGCCTGCCCGCCCTCCGCACACTCCCCAGGCGGGGACACACCGGACACACCGGACGTGCCGGCGGCCACGCGTGCCGCGACCTGCGACGCCCTGGACGTCCTGCGAACCTGGCTGACGGACGACCGGTTCGCGGACGGACGGCTGGTGCTCGTCACCCGCGGCGGCGTCGCCGCCGAGCCGGGCGACGGGGTCCGGGACCCGGCGCACGCCGCGGTCTGGGGCCTCGCGCGCTCCGCCCAGGCCGAGCATCCCGGTCGCGTCGTCCTGCTCGATCTCGACGAGCACCCCGACACTCCCGCCGCCGTCGGCGCGGCACTGGACGGCGCGCGCCCGCAGTCGGCGATCCGCGCGGGGCGCGTGCTCGTCCCGCACCTCGAACGGGCCGGCGCCGACGAGCCGCTGACACCGCCGGACGGGTGCCCGACGTGGCGGCTGGACCGGGTGGGGACGGGGACCCTGGACCGGCTGGCGCTGACCGCGTGGCCGGAGGCCGCCGCTCCCCTCGCGGCGGGCCAGGTCAGGGTCGGGCTGCGGGCGGCGGGGCTGAACTTCCGCGACGCGCTGGTCGCGCTGGGCATGGTGGACGACGGGACGGGCGTCGGCGGTGAAGGCTCCGGGGTCGTCACGGAAGTGGGTGCGGGCGTCGCGGACCTGGCGCCGGGCGACCGCGTGATGGGGCTGTTCCCGGACGGGATCGGACCGGTCGCGGTCACCGATCACCGCCTGCTCGGACGGGTCCCGCACGGATGGTCTTTCGCCCAGGCGGCGGCCGTCCCGGTGGTGTTCCTGACCGCCTACCAGGCACTCGTGGACGATGCCGCGCTGCGGGTGGGCGAGACGGTGCTGATCCACAGCGCGACGGGCGGCGTGGGTACCGCGGCCGTGCAGCTCGCCCGGCATCTGCGAGCGGACGTCCTCGCGACCGCGTCCCCCGGCAAGTGGCACGTGCTCCGGGAGCGCGGCCTGAACGGCGACCGGATCGCGTCCTCCCGCACGCTCGACTTCGAGGAGACGTTCCGCGAGCGGACCGGCGGGCGGGGCGTGGACGTCGTCCTCAACTCGCTGGCGCACGAGTTCACCGACGCGTCGCTGCGGCTGGTCCGCGACGGCGGCCGCTTCGTCGAGATGGGCAAGGTCGACGTCCGTGACCCGCGGCAGGTCGCCGAACGGTATCCGGGTGTCGGCTACGGGGTGCTGGACCTGCACCGGACGCCGCCCGAGCAGATCCGGCGGATGCTCGGCGAGCTGGGTGCGCTGTTCGCGGACGGAACGCTGCGGCCGCCGCCGGTGACGACCTGGGACGTGCGGCGCGCCGCCGAGGCGCTCCAGTACCTGGGGCGGGCCGCGCACGTCGGAAAGGTGGTGCTGACGTTCCCGCGGGGGATCGATCCGGACGGGACCGTCCTGATCACCGGAGGGACCGGCACCCTCGGCTCCCGGCTGGCGCGGCACCTGGCCGACCGGTACGGCGCGCGGCACCTGCTGCTGGCCGGCCGTTCCGGCCCGGACGCCCCCGGAGCCGCCGCCATCCGGGAAGAACTCGGCGTTCGGGTCACCATCGCCGCCTGCGACACCTCCGACCCGGACGCGCTGGCCGCGCTGCTGGCCGCCGTCCCCGCCGAGCATCCGCTGACGGCGGTCGTGCACGCCGCCGGGACGATCGATGACGCGCTGCTCGCCGACCTCACCGCCGAGCACGTCACCGCCGTCCTCGCCCCCAAGGCGGAGGCGGCCTGGCACCTGCACCGCCTGACGCGGGACCTGGACCTAGACGCCTTCGTCCTGTTCTCGTCCCTGGCGGGCACCCTCGGTTCCCCCGGTCAGGGCAACTACGCCGCCGCGAACGCGTTCCTGGACTCCCTCGCCGCGCACCGCCGGGCCCTGGGCCTGCCCGCCACGAGCCTCGGCTGGGGGCCGTGGGCGGAAACGAGCGGGATGACGGCCGGGCTCACCGACGGCGATCGCGCCCGGATGGCCCGCTCCGGCGTCCTGCCCCTGGACACCGACCACGCGCTGGAACTGTTCGACATCGCGCTCGGGCGAGGCGACTCGGCGTTCGTCGCGGCCGATGTCAGCGTCCGGGCGCTGGCCGCAGGGAACGGGGCCGGGCATCCGCTGCTGGCCCGTCTCGCCCCCGCGGTCCGGCCGCCCGCGGCTGTGCGGTCCGCGGCGGTGCGGCAGCCGGCGTCCGTCCTGGGGGAACGGTTCGGCGGCCTGCCCGCGGACGAGCAGGAACGGTTGCTGCTGGAGACCGTGCACGCGCAACTCGCCCTCGTCCTCGGGCACGACGACCCCGGCGCGATGGACGCCGGGGGCACGTTCAAGGAGCTCGGCGTCGATTCGCTCGCCGCGGTCGAACTGCGCAACCGGCTCGGCACCGCGACCGGGCTCCGGCTGCCGGCGACCGTCATCTTCGACCAGCCGACGCCGCAGGCGCTCGCCGGACATCTGCGGGCACGGCTGGTCCCCGAGCCGCCGCGGCCCGGCGCGGCGCTGCTCGCCGAGCTGGACCGGCTGGAGGCCTCCCTTTCCGAAGGTCCGGCCGACGACCGGCTCCCCGACGAACTCGTGCCCCGGCTCCAGCGGCTGCTGGGACGGCTGGGACGCACGGGCGACGCCGCACCGGCGAACGGCGACATCACCGAGACCATTCTGGCGGCCGACAAACCAGAGGAACTGCTCGCACTCATCGACGAGCAATTTCACGGCGACGACCACCGCGACAACTCCGAGGGCGGCTACTAATGGCGAACGACGAAAAGGTCTTCGAATACCTGAAGCGGGTCACCGCCGATCTCAGCCGGACCCGGGAGCGGTTGCGCGAGACCGAAGAACGGGCGTCGGAGCCGATCGCGATCGTGGGGATGGGGTGCCGGTATCCGGGCGGGGTGGAGTCCCCCGAGGATCTGTGGTCGCTGGTCACCGACGAACGCGACGCCATCGGCCCCTTCCCCGGCAACCGCGGCTGGGACCTGGACACCCTGTTCGACCCCGATCCGGATCGTCCCGGAACCTCCTACGCCCGCGAAGGCGGATTCGTCCACGACGCCGACCGGTTCGACGCGTCCTTCTTCGGGATCTCCCCCGCGAGGCCACGGCGATGGACCCGCAGCAGCGGCTCCTGCTCGAAGTCGCCTGGGAAACGCTCGAACGCGCGGGCATCGAACCGACGTCCCTGGCGAAGAGCCGGACCGGTGTCTTCACCGGTGTCGTCTTCCAGCCCTACGGCCCGGACATGCATCGGGCGCCCGGGAACTACGAGGGCTACCTGATGACCGGCAAGGCCACCAGCGTGGCCTCCGGCCGGGTCGCGTACGCGCTCGGTTTGCAGGGGCCGGCGGTGACGGTGGACACGGCGTGCTCGTCCTCGCTCGTCGCGCTGCATTTCGCGGCGCACGCCCTCCGCAACGGCGAATGCGACCTCGCGCTCGCGGGCGGCGCCGCCGTGATGTCCACCCCGGGCCTGTTCGTCGAGTTCAGCCGGCAGCGCGGTTTGGCCGCCGACGGACGATGCAAGTCGTTCTCCTCCTCCGCCGACGGCACCGGCTGGTCGGAGGGCGCCGGACTGCTGCTGCTGGAACGCCTGTCGGACGCGCAACGCAACGGCCATCGGATCCTCGCGGTCGTCACCGGCTCCGCCGTCAACCAGGACGGCGCCAGCAACGGCCTCACCGCACCCAACGGCCCCTCCCAGGAAGACGTCATCGGCGCGGCGCTCGCCGCCGCCGGGCTCCGCCCGGACCAGATCGACGCGGTCGAGGCCCACGGCACCGGCACAGCCCTCGGCGACCCCATCGAGGCCAACGCGCTCCTGTCCGTCTACGGGAACGACCGCCCCTCCGATCGTCCCCTGCACCTGGGGTCGATCAAGTCGAACATCGGCCACACCCAGGCCGCCGCCGGAGTCGCGGGGATCATCAAGATGGTGCAGGCCATCCGGCACCAGCGGCTCCCGAAGACCCTGCACGTGGACCAGCCGTCCCCGCACATCGACTGGGACTCCGGCGCCGTCTCGCTGCTCACCGAGGCCCGCGACTGGCCCACCGCCTCCGACCGTCCCCGCCGCGCGGCCGTGTCGTCCTTCGGGGTCAGCGGGACGAACGCCCACGTCATCGTCCAGCAAGCCCCCGAACCCCCGGAGAGCCCCGAGCCCGACCCGGAACCCCGGACCCCGGTCGCCTGGCCCCTCTCAGCCCGGTCCGAAGCCGCACTCCGGCAGCAGGCCCGCCGCCTGCACACCTGGCTCACCCACCACCCCGACACCGTCCCCGCCGACGTCGGCCACACCCTGGCCACCGGCCGCACCCCGATGGAACACCGCGCCGTCATCACCGGCACCACCACCGACGACTTCCGCACGCCAACGACCACGACGCCCCCAACCTCGCCACCGGGTCGGCATCCAAGACGGCGGGCAAGACGGTGTTCGTGTTCCCCGGCCAAGGCAGCCAATGGCCCGCCATGGCCAGCAGCCTGCTGGAGGATTCGCCGGTCTTCCACGACCACATCACCGCCTGCGACACCGCGCTCACCCCCCCCACACCGGCTGGTCACTGCTCGCGCTCCTGCGCGGCGACCCCGACGCCCCCTCGCTTGAGCGCACCGACGTCGTCCAACCCGCCCTGTTCTCGGTGATGACCGGGCTGGCCGCGCTCTGGCAGGCCCACGGCGTCCACCCCGACGCCGTCATCGGCCACTCCCAAGGCGAGATCGCCGCCGCCTACACCGCCGGAGCCCTCACCCTCGAGGATGCCGCCGCGATCATCGCCGAACGCAGCAAGACCCTCGCCCAGCACACCGCCCCCCGGCGCCATGGCCTCGGTCGCCCTGCCCGAGAACCAGATCGAAGAACTGCCCTGCTGGAACGACGAACTGCACATCGCCGCCGTCAACGGCCCCACCACCACCGTCGTCTCCGGCACACCCGACGCCATCGACACCCTGCTGGCCCACTGCGACAACGTGAACCTCCACGCCCGCAGGATCCTCGTCGACTACGCCTCCCACTCCCCCGCCGTCGAGAAGCTCAAGGAACGCCTGGTCGCCCCTCTCACCGGCATCGCGCCGGGAACGGCATCGACCACGTTCTACTCCACCGTCACCGGGCAGCCGCTCACACCCGGGAACTGGACGGCGAGTACTGGTACCGCAACCTGCGCGAACCCGTACTGCTGCACCCCACCGTCGAAGCCCTCATCGAGGACGGGCACACCACCTTCATCGAGGTCAGCCCCCACCCCGTCCTCACCCCCGCCATCCAGCAAACCCTCGAACCACACCCGCACACCCGCACGTCCGGCACCCTGCGGCGCGACCATGGCGGCCTGGAGCGGGTCCTCGGCGCCGCCGCCGAGATCCAAGTTCAGGGGACCGGGGTCACCTGGCCGTTTCCCAGTACCGCCAGCACGGTCGAGCTGCCCACCTACCCATTCGAACGCGACGCCTTTTGGCTGCACACGCCGGGCGGCACCGACGTGTCCGCGCTCGGGCAGGCCTCCGGCGACCACCCCCTCCTCGGCGCGGCCATCGACATCTCCCACACCGGCGCCCACCTGTTCACCGGACGCCTCTCACCCCGCACCCACCCATGGCTGACCGACCACGCCATCAACGGAACCGTGCTCGTCCCCGGCACCGCCCTGGTGGACCTCGCACTCCACGCCGGCGCACACACCAGCACTCCCCATATCGAAGACCTCACCCTCGAAACGCCGCTCCTCCTCCCCGACGAGACCGGCGTCGACATCCAAGTCGCCCTCGACCCACCCGACGGCGACGGACGACGCGCGCTGACCATCCATTCCCGCGCGGCCGGGGAACCGAACGACACGCCCTGGACACGGCATGCATCCGGCACTCTCACCCCGCACGCCGTCGCGTCGGACGACGCGTCCACGGAACTGCCGGACGACGCCGACCCCATCGACGTCAGCGGTTTGTACCAGGATCTGACCGACCGGGGTTACCACTACGGCCCGCTCTTCCAGGGGGTCACCGCAGCCTGGCGGCACGGCGACGACCTCTACGCCGACATCACCCTTCCGGACGGCACCGACACCACGGGATACGGGATCCATCCGGCACTTCTGGATACCGCCCTGCACACGTTGGCGCTCAGTCCGGTGTCGTCTGAGGAGACCATCAAGCTGCCGTTCTCGTGGGAGAACGTCACTCTCCACGCCACTGGCACGACGGCTCTACGCGTCCGCCTGCGGCCAACAGGAACCGACCGCGCACGAATCATCGCCACCGACTCGCTCGGCGCCCCCGTCGCCACCATCGATGCGCTGACCGTGCGCCCTCTTGCCGCCGACCGGCTCCCGGTACGCGGCAAGCTGCACAACTCGCTGTTCCGTCTCGACTGGACCACGTGCCCGACCGTCCCGGACGCGCTACCGGACCAGACCGAGGTCGCCGTCTGGGAGGCGCCCGCCACCAGCGCGGACGATGTCCCGGTCGCGACTCACGAACTCACGCACCAAGCCCTTCAAGTGCTGCAGGAGGCTCTGGCGGCAGACGGTCATCTGACCGTCGTGACCCGGGGCGCCGTCTCCACCGGCCCAGACGACCCCGTGACCGACCTCGGACACGCCGCCATCTGGGGCCTCATCCGCAGCGCCCAAAACGAACACCCCGACCGCATCACCCTCATCGACACCGACACCACCACACCCACCGCCACCACCACCGAACCCCAAACCGCCCTCCGCAACGGCCAAACCCTCATCCCCCGCCTCACACGCCCCACCACCGGCACCGCAGAACGCAGCCCCTCAACCCCGACGGCACCATCCTCATCACCGGCGGCACCGGAACCATCGGCACACTCCTCGCCCGCCACCTCGCCGAACACCACGGCGCCCGACACCTCCTCCTGGCCAGCCGCTCCGGCCCCAACGCCCCCACAGCAGCCGACCTACAGCACCAACTCGGCGACCGCGTCACCATCACCGCCTGCGACACCAGCGACCCCGACGCACTCGCCGCACTCCTGGCCACCATCCCCGCCGAACACCCCCTCACCGCCGTCATCCACACCGCCGGAACCCTCGACGACGCACTCACCACCGACCTCACCCCCACCACCTCGACCGGGTCCTCACCCCCAAAGCCGACACCGCCTGGCACCTGCACCAACTCACCCGCCACATGAACCTGGACGCCTTCGTCCTGTTCTCCTCCCTCGCCGGCACCCTCGGCACCCCCGGCCAAGCCAACTACGCCGCCGCCAACACCTTCCTCGACGCCCTCGCCCACCACCGCCACACGATCGGCCTCCCCGCCACCAGCCTCGCCTGGACCCTCTGGGAAGACACCACCGATCTCACCCAGCACCTCACCACCACCGACCAAACTCGCCTCCAACGCACCGGCCTCACACCACTCACCACCCAGCACGCCCTCGAACTCTTCGACACCGCCCTCACCCACGACCACCCCACACTCATCCCCGCCCCCATCAACACCCGCACACTCCGCGAACTCCCCGACCCGCATCCGCTTCTCCGGACGCTGGTCCAGCCCACGGCCACTCGTCCGGCAGCGAAGCCGCACTTCCACCGGCAGCTCACCGGCCTCACGCCCGAGCAGCAGCAGGCCCTTCTGCTGGATCTGATCCGCTCCCACACCGCCGCCGTACTAGGCCACGCGGACCACGAGGGTGTCCGGACGGGTGAGGCGTTCAAGGAACACGGCTTCGACTCCCTCATGGCGGTCGAGCTGCGCAACCGGCTCGCCAAGGCGACCGGGCTGCGGCTCCCGGCCGCCCTGGTCTTCAACCACCCCACACCACAGGCTCTCGCCCGGTACCTGCACCAGGAACTCGCGCCCGCCACCGGTCGGACCGCCCGGACGGCCTTGGCTGCCCGCAGTGACGAGCCGATCGCCATCGTCGGTATCGGATGCCGCTACCCCGGCGGCGTGAACACCCCCGAAGACCTGTGGGACCTGCTGGGCGAGGACAAGGACGTGATCGGCCCGTTCCCCGGCAACCGGGGCTGGGACCTGGACTCGCTGTTCGACCCCGACCCCGACCACCACGGGACCTCCTACGCCCGCGAAGGCGGATTCCTGCACGACGCCGACCGGTTCGACGCCGCCTTCTTCGGCATCTCCCACCACGAGGCGACGGCGATGGATCCCCAGCAGCGCCTTCTCCTCGAAGTCGCCTGGGAGACCGTCGAGCGCGCGGGATCGACCCCACCACCCTCAAGGACACGCTGACCGGGGTCTACACGGGCGTGATGCACCATGACTACGGCGTCCACCTGCACAGCACCCCGCACGACCTCGAAGGGCACCTCGGCAACGGCACCGCGGGCAGCGTCGCCTCCGGACGCATCGCCTATACGCTCGGCCTGCAAGGCCCGGCCGTGACCGTCGACACCGCCTGCTCGTCCTCGCTGGTCGCCCTCCACCTCGCCGCCCAGGCCCTCCGCAACGGCGAATGCGACCTCGCACTCGCCGGCGGCGCCACCGTCATGTCGACTCCCGGCCTGTTCATCGAGTTCAGCCGACAGCGCGGGCTCGCCCACGACGGCCACTGCAAACCCTTCGCCAACGGGGCGGACGGCACCGTCGGCGCCGAAGGCGCTGGCCTCGTCCTCCTGGAGCGCCTCAGCGACGCGCAGAAGAACGGCCACACCATCCTCGCCGTCGTCCAGGGCTCGGCCATCAACCAGGACGGCGCCAGCAACGGCCTCACCGCACCCAACGGCCCCTCCCAGGAACGCGTCATCCGGCAGGCCCTCGCCAACGCGGGCCTCGCACCCGATGACGTCGACGCGGTCGAGGCCCACGGCACCGGCACCGCCCTCGGCGACCCCATCGAAGCCAACGCACTACTGGCGACCTACGGGGACAGCCGATCCGCAGACCGCCCCCTGTACTTGGGGTCGATCAAATCGAATATCGGCCACACCCAGGCCGCCGCCGGAATCGCCGGCGTCATCAAAATGGTCCAGGCCATCCGGCACCGCCACCTCCCCCGAACCCTCCACGCCGACGACCCCACCACCGAAGTCGACTGGACCACCGGCGCACTCTCACTCCTCACCAAAGAACGAGACTGGCCCGCCCTCGATCGTCCCCGGCGCGCCGCCGTGTCGTCCTTCGGAATCAGCGGCACCAACGCCCACGTCATCATCCAGCAAGCCCCCGAAAAACCAGCACTGGAAATCACACAAAAAACTGCCGGCGATGCCCTAATCGCTTGGCCGTTGTCAGCGAAGTCGGAACCAGCCCTCCGCGCCTACGCCCGGCAACTCCAAACCTGGCTGGCCGAACACCCCCACACCGACCTGAACGACATCGGCTACTCCCTCGCCGCCACCCGCACCACCTTCGACCACCGCGCCATCATCACCGGCACCACCACCCAAGACTTCGAAAAAGCCCTCAACGCCCTCGCCACCGGCCGACAAACACCCAACCTCACCACCGGAACCGCCACCCCACCCACCGGAACCACCGCCTTCCTATTCACCGGACAAGGCGCCCAATGGGCCGGCATGGGCCACGACCTCTACCGAACCCACCCCCACTTCGCCGCCCACATCGACCACATCAGCGAACACTTCAACCCCCACCTGACGGTCCCCCTCCAAACCGTCATGTTCGCCACCCCCGACTCCCCCCACTTCGAACTGATCCACGACACCACCTACACCCAACCCGCACTGTTCACCCTCGAAACCGCCCTCACCCACCTCCTCACCGACTGGGGCATCACCCCCCACCACCTCGCCGGCCACTCCATCGGCGAAATCACCGCCGCACACATCACCGGCACCCTCACCCTCCAACACGCCACCACCCTCATCACCCACCGCGCCCGCCTCATCAACACCACACCCCCCACACCGGCGCCATGCACGCCACCAACGCCCCCCTCCCCCTCCTGGAAAAACTCCTCAACGACCACCCCGACACCAGCATCGCCGCACACAACTCCCCCACCTCCACCACCATCTCCGGCAACCACACCACCCTCCAAAAAATCACCCAACAACTCCGCGAAGACGGCTACAAAACCACCCCACTCACCGTCTCCCACGCCTTCCACTCACCCGCCATGGACCCCATCCTCGACCAATTCCACACCCACGCCGCACAACTCCAATACCAGCCCCCCACCACCCCCCTCATCTCCAACCTCACCGGACAACCCGCCACACCCGAACAACTCACCGACCCCCACTACTGGACCCGACACCTCCGCCAACCCGTCCAATGGGCCACCACCATCGACCACCTCCAACACAACGGCACCACCACCTACATCGAAATCGGACCCCACCCCACCCTCACCCCACCCACCGAACAAACACTCACCCAACCCCACACACAAACCCACCCCACCCTCCACAAAAACAACCCCCACCAACTCCTCACCACCCTCACCAACCTCCACACCCAAGGCCACACCACCCACTGGCCCACCAACCTCTACGGACCCAACCCACAACCCACCAACCTCCCCACCTACCCATTCCAACGCGAAAGCCACTGGCTCAAGGCCGATGCCGTCGTGACGCGGGCGCGGGCTTCGGCGGGTGCGGGTGCGGAGGGGTCGGAGACGGGGCATTCGCTGCTGGGGTCGGAGATCGATCTGGCGGACGGGCGGTGCCGGTGGTTCGGGCGGACGTTCACGGGTGCGGATCCGGGGTTCCTCGCGGAGCACCGGCTGGCGGACGTGCCGGTGCTGCCGGCCGCCGCCATGCTGGAGTGGGCGATCGCCGCGGTGCGGGCGTCCGGTGCGGACGGCTCGGACGCCTGGGCGCTGGAGCGGGTCGGGTTCAACGCGTTCCTGCATTTCGCGGACGAGCGTCCCGTGGACGTGCAGGCCGGTGTCGAGGTCGAGGGCGACGTTCGCCGGGTGCGGTGCTTCGGCCGCCCGGCGGGGGGACGGCGCGGCCGGTGGTCGGAGTACGTGACGGTCGGGGCCGCTTCGCCGGCCGGGGCGCGGCCGGGGCGGGCGGAGATCGACCCGGAGGGGCTTCGGGAGCGGACGGGCGCCGGGGACTCCGAGGCCGTCTACGCGCGGTTCCGGGAGTTCGGTGTGGTGCACGGGCCGGCGTTCCGCGGGCTGCGGGAGCTGTGGCGGGACGGCGATCGGGTGCTGGGCCGGATCGAGGTCGGGGACACCGGCGGGACGTCCGGTCCCGGGGATCGGAACGTGCTGGTTCTGGACGCCTGCTTCCACGCCGGGGCCGCCGCGTTCGACGAGTCGGGCGGCGCGCTGTGGCTCCCGTCCGGGGTGGATCGGCTCGTGGTGCACGGGGACCTTCCCGCGCGGGTCTGGTGCCGGGTGCGGCGGCGGGACACCGGTGACGCGGGTGAGCGAGCGCTGGACCTCGAGGTCCTGTCGGACGGCGGGGACCCGCTGGTGACGGTGGAGGGGCTGCGGCTGCGGACGGTTCCGGACGAGGTGGTGGCGGAGCTGTCCGGGGTGCGGCCCCGCCGGTACGAGATCGGCTGGCTGCCGGTGGGCGGGCGCGGGTCCGCGGCCGGCGCGCAGGGCACCTGGCTGGTGTGCGGCACCGACTCCGCGCAGGTGGCGGAGTGGCGGGACGCGCTGGACGCGGTCGTGGTCGACGGCGACGAGGAGTCGTTCGCGCGGGTGCGGGCCTCGGACGCCGCGGTGCGGGGGCTGATCCTGCTGGGCGGCGCGTCCGGGAAGTCCGGGCCGGACGGAGCGTACGAGCTGGCCGAGCACGCGTTCACGGCCCTCAAGCACTACCTGCGGGCGTATGCCGGCGACCGGCCCGAGGTCGTGGTGTGCTCGCGGGGGGCGGTCGCGGTCGGCGGCGCGGACGCGGCGCCCGACCCGGCGCAGGCGGTGCTGACCGGCGCCGTGCGGGCGGTGGTCAGCGAGTACCCCGACGTCAGGTGCGTGCAGGCCGATCTGGATCCGGCGGCGCCCGCCGCTCCGGCGCGGGTGCTGGCGCGGGTGGCGGACCTGCCGGGGTCGGGGCATCTCGCGGAGCGCGGCGGTGCCTGGTTCGAGGCGCGGCTGCGGGAGTCGGCCGGTGGCGGGGAGCCCGCGCTGAAGGTGCGCCGGGACGGGACGTACCTGGTCACCGGTGGTCTCGGCGGGCTGGGGCTGGCGGTCGCGGAGCGGCTCGCCGCGGACGGTGCGGGCGCGCTGCTGCTGGCCGGACGGACGGTGCCGGCGGAGGTGCCCGCGCGGATCGCGGAGCTGCGGGAGCGCGGCGTGCGGGTCGAGCTGCGGGGTGCGGACGTCGCCGATCCGGACCAGGTCGCGGGGCTGCTGCGGTTCGCGCGGGCGGAGCTGCCGCCGCTGCGCGGGGTGGTGCACGCGGCGGGCGTCACGGCCGACGCGCCGCTGGAGGATTCGGCGTGGCCGGACTTCGCGCGGGTGCTGGACCCGAAGGTGCGGGGGGCGTGGCACCTGCACCGGGGCGTCGAGGGCGACGACCTGGACTTCTTCGTGCTGTTCTCCTCGCTGGCGTCGCTGCTCGGGTCGGCGGGGCAGGCGTCGTACATCGCGGCGAACGCGTTCATGGACGCGCTCGCCGTCCACCGGCGGCGGGCCGGGCTGCCGGCGGTGAGCGTCGGCTGGGGGCCGTGGGCGGAGACCGGGATGGTCGCCGCGCGGGGCCTCGGCGACCGGCTCGGGGCGATGGGGGTGGCGGCGCTGCCGACCGGCCGGGCGCTGGACGCGCTCGCGGAGGTCCCCTCGGGTGCGGCCCCGCACGTCGGGGTCGCGGCGGTCGACTGGCGCCGGTACCTGGCGGCGACGCGCGGCGCGCACCCGGACACGCTGCTGAGCGATGTGGCCCCGGCGGACGTCGCCGAGGCGGCGCCGCCCGCGCCGGAGCGGCTGGCGGAGCTGACGCTGCTGGCGCTGGACGATCCGGACGCGGCGCGCGAGGCGGTGCTGGGCGAGCTGCTGGACCGGGTCGCGGCGCTGCTCGGGATGAGCGCGGCCGACCGGGAGCGGGGGGTCGGCTGGTTCGCGGGGACCCGGCTGAACGTGCTGGGGCTGGACTCCCTGACGACGATGCGGCTGCGGCGGGGGCTGGACGCCGATCTGGCCGTGGACGTCCCCGCGGAGCTGCTGCTGGGCGGCGGGACCGCCGCCGAGATCGCCGCGGAGGTGTGCCGGCAGCTCACCGTCCGCGGCGTGCTGGCGGGCGGGGACGCGGAAGACGGGGCCGACGACGGCACGGAGGTCCTGACGCTGTGAGCACTGCGGCCAGGCGGGCGTTCCCGCCGGAAAGGAGAACGACGATGGGCGAACATCGCCGACCGGCGGTCGCGTCGCTGCTGGCGGAGCTGGCGCGGGCGGAGGTGCGGCTGCGGCCCGCCGGGGACGGCAGGCTGGAGGTGCACGCGCCGAAGGGGCGGCTGACGGCCGAACTGCGGGAGGGCATCGCCCGGCACAAGCCGGAGCTGATCGAGTGGCTGGGCCGGTCGGGCGGCGGCGGAGCCGCCCGGGACGAGCTGCCCGTGATCGTGCCCGACCCGGAGAACCTGTACGAGCCGTTCACCCCGCCGGACCTGCAGCTGTCGTTCCTGATGGGCGGCCGTGAGGGGTTCGAGTGGCACGTGCGGCCCCACCAGTACATGGAGTTCGACCTCGACGAGCTGGATCCGGCCCGGTACGAGGAGGCGCTGAACCGGGCGATCCGGCGGCAGCGCAACAGCATCGTGGTCGTCCGGGACGACATGCGGGTGCAGACGGTCCGGGACCCGGCGCCGGTGACGGTGACGGTGTCGGACCTGCGGGGCCTGCCGGACGACGAGGCGCACGCCCGCATGGCGGCGGTGCGCGCGCGGCTCGAGCGGGAGGAGCCGCCGCACGACCGGTGGCCGTGGCTGCATCCCCACATCAGCCTGTACGGGGAGGGCCGCGCCCGGCTGCACTGGAACAACAACAACGTGTTCACCGACGCGCCCTCCGGCACGCGGCTGATCAACGACGCGATGCACTACTACCACCGTCCGGACGAGCCGCTGCCGGAGCTGGAGCTGAGCTTCCGCGACCAGGTGCTGGCACTCGCGGAGCTGGAGCGCGGGCCGCTGGGCGAGGAGGCGCGGGAGTACTGGCGCGGGCGGATGGCGGACTGGCCGGACGCGCCGGCCGTCCCGCTGGTTCCGGGCACCGCGCACCGGGGCCGGTCGCGGATGAACCGGCGGGAGCTGTTCCTGGAGCCGCCGCTGTGGAAGGCGTTCAAGGAGCGGGCGGAGTCGCGCGGGCTGACGCTGACGAACGCGCTGCTGGGGGCGCACGCCGAGGTCCTGGCGTACTGGAGCGGTTCGCGCCACTACCTGCTCAACAACATGATCACGCATCGGATGCCGCTGCACCCCGAGAGCGGCGAGGTGCTGGGCCAGTTCGCGTCGCTGTACCCGCTGGAGGTGGACTGGCGGCACGACGAGCCGTTCACCGGCCGGGCGCGGCGGCTGCAGGCGCAGGTGATGGCGGACGTGGCGCACGCGCACTGGAGCGGCGCGAGCGTGCTGCAGGAGCTGAACCGGGTGCGGCGCACGCCGGGGCGGGCGACGTGCCCGTTCGCGGTGGGCAGCGCCCTGTTCGTGGGGCCGACGATCCGCCCGTTCCACAGCATGCTGGAGACGCCGCAGACGGTGCTGGACACCGAGTTCTGGGAGCTGCGGGACGGGCGCCTGTGGGTGATCTGGGACGTCATCGACGCGGCGTTCCCCGACGGGCTGGTCGAGGCGATGTTCGACGGCTACCGGTCGGTGGTGACCGAGCTGGCCTCCGCGGACGCGGCGTGGGAGCGGCCGTCGTTCGACCTGCTGCCCGCCGAGCAGGCCGGGCGGCGCGCCGAGCTGAACGGGGTGCCGCCGGCGGCGGCGCCGGGGCTCCTGCACGCGCCGCTGCCGGAGCGCGCGGCGGCGCGGCCGGACGCGGCGGCGGTGATCGACGCCGCGGGGACCGTCACCTTCGGCGAGCTGGACCGCCGGGCGCGGGAGCTGGCGGGGCGGCTGCAGGACGGCGGGGTGGCGCCGGGCGACCTGGTGGCGGTGGTCCTGCCGAAGGGGTCCGCGCAGGTGGTGGCGGTGCTGGGGGTGCTGACGGCGGGCGCCGCGTACGTGCCGATCGATCCGGAGTGGCCCCGGGAGCGGATCGAGTACCTGCTGGGCGACACCCGCGCGGCGGCGGTGGTGACCGGCGCCGGGCACCGGGAGCGGCTCGCGGAGATCGCGGCGGTGCCGGTGCTGGACGTGGACGGTGCGGCGGGGCCCCCGCCGCGCCCGGTGGACCGCGAGCCCGGCGACCTCGCGTACGTGATCTACACGTCGGGGTCGACGGGACGGCCGAAGGGCGCGATGCTCGACCACCGCGGGCCGCTCAACACGGTCGTGGACGTCAACGAGCGGTTCGGGGTGACGTCCGGCGACGTGGTGCTCGGGGTGTCGTCGCTGTGCTTCGACCTGTCGGTGTACGACGTGTTCGGGTCGCTGGCGGCGGGCGCCGCGCTGCTGCTGCCGTCCGGTGAGGCCGACCCGGCGGGCTGGATCGGGCTGGTCCGGGCGCACGGGGTGACGGTGTGGAACTCGGTCCCGGCGCTGATGCAGCTCACGGTGGAGGAGGCGGAGTCGTCCGGGGCGACGCTGCCGTCGCTGCGGACGGTGCTGCTCAGCGGCGACTGGATCCCGGTGGACCTGCCGGACCGGATCCGCCGGGTGGCGCCGAACGCGCGGGTGGTCAGCCTGGGCGGCGCGACGGAGGCGTCGATCTGGTCGATCTGCCATCCGGTCGAGCGGGTCGACCCGGAGTGGACGAGCATCCCCTACGGCCGCCCGCTGGCGGGCCAGACCTGGCACGTGCTCGACGAGCTGGGCCGGGACGCGCCCGCCTGGGTGCCGGGGCACCTGTACATCGGCGGCGCCGGGGTGGCGCTGGGCTACCTGGGCGACCCGGACCGGACGGCCGCGGCGTTCGTCGCGCATCCCCGGACCGGGGAGCGGCTGTACCGGACGGGCGATCTGGGCCGGTACCTGCCGGACGGGACGATCGAGTTCCTCGGCCGCGCCGACTTCCAGGTGAAGATCCAGGGGTTCCGGGTGGAACCGGGCGAGGTGGAGCACGCGCTGCTGGAGCTGCCCGGCGTCCGGCAGGCCGCCGTGGTGGCCCGGTCGTCCGGGTCCGGGAAGCAGCTGGCGGCGTTCGTCGTCGGCGACCCCGACCGGGAGGGGGTGCGCGCCGCGCTGGCCGAGCGGCTGCCCGGGCACATGGTGCCCGCGCACGTCACCGTCCTGGACGGGCTGCCGCTGACCGGCAACGGGAAGCTGGACCGGCGGGCGCTGGAGACGATGGGCCCGGCCGGCGAGGACGGCGCGCACGGGTACACGGCGGCGCGGGACGCCACGGAGGCGGCGCTGGTCGAGATCTGGGAGTCGATCCTGTCGGCGGACCGCCCGATCGGCGTCCACGACGACTTCTTCGACCTGGGCGGGCAGTCGTTCGCGGCGCTGCGGGTCATCGGGCGGATCGCGGAGCGGTTCGGCCGCCGCGTGCCGCTGGCGGCGATGCTGGAGCGGCGGACCGTCGCGGGCCTGGCGGCGCACCTGGCCGAGGCCGGGCGGTCGTGGTCCCCGCTGGTGCGGCTGGCCGGCGGGGACGGCACGGCGGACGGCACGGCGGACGGCACGGCGGACGGTCCGGCGCCGTGGTCGCTGGTGCATCCGGCGGGCGGCGGGGTGCTGTGCTACCGGGAGCTGGCGGGCCTGCTGGAGCGGCCGAGCGTCGCGTTCCAGGCGCCCGGTCCCGCCGACGGGCGCGACCCGCTGGAGAAGGTCGAGGATCTCGCGGCGCTGTACGTCGAGGCGCTGACGGACGCGCGGCCGGACGGCCCGTACGCGCTGGGCGGCTGGTCGTCGGGCGCGATCCTCGCCTTCGAGATGGCGCACCTGCTGGAGGAGCGGGGCGCGGCGGTCGAGCGGCTGGTGCTGATCGACGCGCCCGCGCCGCTGGCGACCCGCGAGATCGAGGAGGAGCGGCTGCTGCTGTGGTTCCTGGAGGACCTCGGCATCGGCTTCGACCCGGAGCGGGCCGGGGCGGGCGCGCTCGGCGACGTCGCGTCCGCCTCGGAGACCGAGCGGCTGTCGCGGCTGCTCGCGCTGGCCGCCGACCAGGGCGTCGCGGTGCCCGGCGCGGACCTGGCCGACCTGGCGGCCGCCCTCGCGGTGTTCCGGGCGACGGTCCGGGCCTGCAACTCCTACCACGCGCCGAAGATCTCCGCCGACGTCACCGTGGTGCGCGCCACGGACGGCGTCGTCGGCGAGTTCGCCGGCCACCCGTGCGCGGACTCCCCCGACTGGGGCTGGGCCCGGCTGACGCGGGGCACGGTCGGCACCGCCGCCGTGCCCGGCACCCACCACACGCTGCTCACCGACCCGCGCGCGGTCGCCGCCGTCGCCGCCGCCTGCAACCGGCGCTGACGCCAGATCGGCCGCCGGCAACCGCACGGAAGGAAGAACCCCATGGCCCAGGACCTGCTCACCGACCTGCACCGCCGTGGCATCAAGCTGCGCATGAACGAGGGACGCCTGGACGTGCTGGCGCCCGCCGGGGCGCTCACCCCCGAGCTGCGGGAGCGGCTGAAGGCGAACCGCGACGAGCTGATCTCGCTGCTGCGCCGCAGCGGCCCGGCCGAGGCGCCCGCCGAGATCGTGCCGCGCCCGGAGCGGCGGCACGAGCCGTTCCCGCTGACCGACATCCAGCACGCGTACTGGGTGGGGCGGGGGTCGGCGGTGGAGCTCGGCGGGGTGTCGACCCACCTGTACTTCGAGCTGGAGCGCGAGGGTCTCGACCTGGCGCGGCTGGGCGAGAGCCTGCGGAAGGTGATCGACCGGCACGACATGCTGCGGGCGGTCGTGCAGCCGGACGGCCGGCAGCGCGTGCTGCGGGAGGTGCCGGCCTACGAGATCCGGACCGCCGACCTCGCGGACCTGCCCGCCGCGGACCGGACGGCCGCCGCCGGCGCGATCCGCGCCGAGATGGACCACCAGGTGCTGTCCACCGACGAGTGGCCGCTGTTCGACGTCCGCGCCGCCGAGCTGGGCGGCGGCCGCACCCGGCTGTACTTCAGCTTCGACATCATGATCCTGGACGGCCTGTCGCTGTACGTGCTGTTCGAGGACCTGCGGCGGTTCTACGAGGAGCCGGGGTGGGCCCCGGAGCCGCTGGAGCTGTCGTACCGGGACGTCGTGCTGAGCGAGGAGGAGGCGCGGGCGTCCGACCGGTACAAGGCGGCCGAGGAGTACTGGCTGGGGCGGCTCGAGACGCTGCCGCCCGCGCCGGGGCTGCCGCTCGCAGTGCGGCCCGCGCAGCTGGAGCGCACCGAGTTCGGCCGCCGCCGCGCGCGGCTGGAGCGGGAGCGGTGGGACGCCGTCAAGGCTGTGGCGCGGCGCCGCGGCGTGACCCCGTCGGCGGTGCTGATGACCGCGTTCTCGGACGTCCTGCGCCGCTGGTCGGCGCAGCCGGACTTCACCCTGAACCTGACGCTGTTCAACCGGCCGCAGGGCCACCCGGACACCGACCGGATCATCGGGGACTTCACGTCGCTGGCGATGCTGGAGGTGCGCGACCGGGCCGGTGCGCCGTTCGCCGAGCGCGCCGAGCTGGTACAGCGGCAGCTCATGCGGGACCTGGAGCACCTGGCGTTCAGCGGGGTGCGCGTGCAGCGGGAGCGGAGCCGGCGGCTCGGCAGCGGCCCCGGCGCGGCGATGCCGGTGGTGTTCACGAGCGCGCTGGTACTGGGCGGGCCGGACGAGGACCCGTCGGAGGGCATCCGGTTCTTCGGCGAGCAGGTGTACGGGCTCACCCAGACGCCGCAGGTGTGGCTGGACCACCAGGTGTCGGAGGAGGCCGGCGACCTGGCCTACAACTGGGACACCGTCGACGGCCTGTTCCCCGCCGGGCTCCTGGACGACATGTTCGGCGCCTACGCCGACGCGCTCGCGGCGCTGGCCGACGAGGCCGCGTGGGACCTGCCCGACCCGGTGGCGGAGCTGCCCCGCCGGCAGGCGGAGGAGCGCGACCGCGCCAACGGCACGGCCGTCCCCGAGACGCCGGGCACCCTGCCGGGGCTGGTGGAGGCGCAGGCGGAGCGGACGCCCGGCGCGACCGCCGTGGTGTGCGACGGCGGGGAGCGCACCTACGGCGACGTCGTGTCGGCGGCGCGGCGGATGGCGCGGCGGCTGCGCGAGCTGGGCGCGGTCCCGAACGCCCTCGTCGGCGTCGTCATGGACAAGGGCTGGGAGCAGGTCGCGGGCGTGCTCGCGGTGAACATGGCGGGCGCCGCCTACCTGCCGATCGATCCGCAGTGGCCGCGCGCGCGGCGGGACGAGCTGCTGGAGCAGGGCGCGGTGCGGATCGTGGTGACCACCCCGGAGCTGCGCGACGCGCTGGACTGGCCCCTGCACGTAAGGCCGGTCACCTTCAACGAGCCGCAGGTGACCGCGGCCGAGGACGGGCCGCTGCTGGACGGCCCCGCCCGCGACGACCTCGCGTACGTGATCTTCACCTCGGGCTCGACCGGACGGCCGAAGGGCGTGATGATCGACCATCGCGGCGCCGTCAACACCATCGCCGACATCAACCGCAGGTTCGAGGTCGGCGCCGGGGACCGGGTGCTGGCGCTGTCGGCGCTGAGCTTCGACCTGTCGGTGTACGACGTGTTCGGGGTGCTGGCGGCGGGCGGGACCGTGGTGATGCCGTCCCCGGACGCGCAGCACGACCCGGCGCACTGGAGCGAGCTGGTCGAGCGGCACGGCGTCACGCTGTGGAACTCGGTGCCGGCGCTCATGCAGGCGTGGGTGGACTCGCGGGCGCGGGCGGCCGGGGCGGAACCGGCGGCGGGGCCGCCGCTGCGGCTGGTGCTGCTCAGCGGCGACTGGATCCCGGTGTCGCTGCCGGACGCGATCCGGGCGCTGCACCCGGACGCCGCCGTGATCAGCCTGGGCGGCGCCACCGAGGCGTCGATCTGGTCGATCTGCTACCCGATCGGGGAGGTGCCCGCGTCGTGGTCGCGGATCCCCTACGGCAAGCCGCTGGCCAACCAGACGATGCACGTCCTCGACGCGGCGATGCGGCCCCGTCCGGTGTGGAGCACCGGGGAGATCTACATCGGCGGCATCGGGGTCGCCTGCGGCTACTGGCGGGACCCGGACCGGACGGCCGCCCGGTTCGTCACCTGCCCGCACACCGGGGAGCGGCTGTACCGGACCGGTGACCTGGGGCGCTACCTGCCGGGCGGGGACATCGAGTTCCTCGGCCGGGAGGACCTCCAGGTCAAGATCAACGGCTACCGGATCGAGCTGGGCGAGATCACCGCGGCGCTGGAGCGGCGGCCCGAGGTGGCCGAGGCGGTCGTGACCGTGCAGGACAACCCGCGCGGCGGCCGCCGGCAGCTCGCGGCGTACGTGGTGCCGTCCGGCGCGTCCGGCCCGGGCGACGCGGACGGCGAGGACCGCGCACCGGACGGCGGCGGGTGGGACCCGGCCGTCGCGGCCGGTGCGGCGGCGCTGGAGCGGGAGACCGCCGCCCTCGGCGACGCGCTGGCCGAGTACCGGGAGATCTGGCGGGCCGTCGAGGCGCTCTGCCCGCCGATCATGGCGCGGACCCTGGCCCTGCTCGGCGCCTTCCGGGAACCGGGCGAGACCGCGACCGGCGCCGAGATCGCGGCGCGGTGCAAGGTGAAGCCCGTCTACGGCGGCCTGGTCGGGCAGTGGCTGGCGGTGCTGGCCGACGCGGGCGTGCTGGCCGCGACCGGACGCGCCGGGGAGTACCGCTGCGACCGGCCGCTGGACCTCGACGCGCTCGACGAGCAGGTCCGCGGCGGCCTCGCCGACCTCACCGCCCGCGACGCGCAGCGGGCCCTGCTGGACTACTTCGCCGACTGCGCCGCCCACCAGGTGGAACTGCTGCGCGGCGAGGTCAGCCCGCTGAACCTGCTGCTGCCCGGCGGCGACTCCAAGGTGACGGACGCGCTGTACGCCGACAACCCGGTGTCGTACCTGCAGAACCGCGTCACCGCCCGGATCGTCGCCGACTTCGTCCGGGACCGGGCCGCGGCGGGCGGCGCGCCCGTCCGGATCCTGGAGGTCGGGGCGGGGACGGGCGCCACCACCGCGCAGGTGCTGCCGGAACTCCCCGCCGACGCGGTCCGCTACCGGTACACCGACATCTCCAACTTCTTCACCCAGCGCGCCAAGCGGACGTTCGCCGCGCACAAGTTCGTCGAGTACGGCGTGCTCGACATCGACCGGGACCCGGCGGACCAGGGCGCCCCGGCGGGGTCGGTGGACCTCGTCATCGCCGCCAACGTCCTGCACGACGCCGCCGACCTGGACGCCAGCCTCGCCGGGCTGCGCACCGCGCTGGCGCCCGGCGGCCTGCTCGTGGCGATCGAGGGCACCGCGAACTCGCTGCAGCAGCTCGTCACGGTGGGCTTCCTGGAGGGCCTGGCGAAGGGCCACGGCGACGACGGCGAGGACGGCGACCAGGGCGACGGGGGCCCGCTGCTGCCGCTGCCGCGCTGGCTGGAGGCGCTGTCGAGGGCGGGCTTCGCGCGGGCCGGCGGCGTCCCGGAGGGCGCGGCGGCGGTGGACGTCCACGTCCAGCACGTGCTGGTGGCGCAGGCGCCCGGCGGCCCCGCGGCCCGGCCGGACGCCGACGGCCTGCGGGCGGCACTGGAGGAGGTGCTGCCCGAGTACATGGTGCCGCGCCACTACGTCCTGCTGGACCGGCTGCCGCTCAACGCCAACGGCAAGGTCGACCGGTCCGCGCTGCCGTCGCCGTGGCGCGACACCGGCGCCGACGACCGCGTCGCCCCCCGCGACGAGCTGGAGGAACGGCTCGCGGAGATCTGGGGCGGCGCGCTGCAGCACGACGACTTCGGCGTCACCGACAGCTTCTTCGAGCTGGGCGGCGACTCGCTGCACGCGGTCAGCATCATCGACCGGCTGCGGGACGAGCTCGGGCTGGAGGCGACGGCCGAGGAGGGCCTGGAGATGCTGTTCGACAACCCGACGATCGCCGAGCTGGCGGGCGCGGTGCGCGAGCGGACCGGTGCGCCGTGACCGCCGCCCGGGACGAGGTGTGGGACGAGACCTGGGACGAGATCGTCGTCGGTGCCGGGACGGCGGGCGCGATCGTCGCCGGGCGGCTGTCGGCCGACCCCGGCCGGCGGGTGCTGCTGCTGGAGGACGGCCGCGACCCCGGCCCGCCCCCGGCGGCCGGGGCGCCGGACGACCGGGCCGGGATCCCGGTGCTGACCGGCCACCACTGGGACCTCACCGCGCACCTCGGCGCGCGGCCCGGCGGGCCCGAGACCCTCACCGGCTACCCGCTCGGCCGGACCGTCGGCGGGACCGCCGCCGTGAACGGGGCCATCGCGCTGCGCGGGCTGCCGGAGGACTTCGACGGGTGGGCCGCCGCGGGCAATCCCGACTGGGCGTGGGACCGGGTGCTGCCGCACTACGTCCGGCTGGAGTCCGACGCCGACTTCAAGGGCGACGACCACGGCCAGGACGGGCCGGTGCCGATCCGCCGCACCCCGGCGGCGGAGTACAGCCCGCTGGCGGGCGCGTTCGTGCGCGCCTGCCGCGACCTCGGCCTGCCCGAGCGGCCCGACCTGAACGGCGGGACGGGCGGCGGGACCGGCGGCGGGACGGGCGGCGGGACGGGCGAGGGGTTCGGGCCGATCCCGCGCAACGAGCGGGACGGGCGGCGGATGTCCACCGACCGCACCCATCTCGCCGCCGCCCGGTCCCGCGGCAACCTGCGGGTGCGGGGCGGCTGCCGGGTCGTGCGGGTGCTGCTGGACCGCGGCCGCGCCACCGGCGTGGAGGTCGCGACGGACGGCGGCCGCACCGAGACGATCGCCGCGGGCCGGGTCGTCCTGGCCGCCGGGGGCATCGGCACCCCGGTCGTCCTGCAGCGCTCCGGGATCGGCGACCCGCGGCGGCTCGCCGCGGCCGGCATCGACCCGCTGGTGGAGCTGCCGGGGGTGGGCGGCGGGCTGGCCGAGCATCCCGCCGTGCCCATCCTGTCGACGCCCGCGCCCGGAGTCTGCCGCGCCGGGGACCCCTGGTACGAGGTGATGGCCCGCTCCCCCGGCGTCGGCCTGGTCATGGCGAGCAACGTCACCACGGCGGACGTGCCCCGGGTCGGGCCGATGCTGGGCGGGCGGATCGCCGCGATGGTCTCCACCGTGCTGCTGGCCCCCCGGTCGCGCGGCTCGGTGGCGGCGGCGGGCCCCGACCCCGGCACGCCGCCGGTGATCGCGCTGGGGCTGGCCACCGACGAGGCGGACGTGCGGGCGCTGATGGACGGCGTCCGGACGGCCTGGGCGATCCTGCGGTCCGCGCCGATGCGGGAGCTCGCGGGCCGCACGATCGTGTGGACCGACCGGATGGTCGGCGACGACGCCCTGCTGGCACGCGCGCTGGCGCGCTGGGTGACACCGCTGTTCCACGCGTCCGGCACCGCCCGGATGGGCGCCGACGCCGGCGCGGTCGTCGACCAGCGCTGCCGGGTCCACGGGGTGGACGGGCTGGTGGTGTGCGACGCGTCGGTGATGCCGGCGCCGGTCAGCGCGCCGCCGGCGCTCAGTTGCATGATGATCGGCGAAAGGGTGGCCGCATGGATGGCCTGACCACGACGCACGGCCCGGCCACGGGCCCGGCCGCGCCGGAGCGATCCTGGACGGTGCGGTGGAACCGCCCGCCCTCCCCCCGCCTGCGGCTGTTCTGCCTGCCGCACGCGGGCGGCGGCGCCGGCGCGTACCGGGCGTGGACGCGGTACCTGCCGCCGGACGTCGAGGTGGTGGCGATCCGGTTGCCGGGCCGGGAGACCGCCTTCCGCGAGACGCCGCTGACGAGCGTCGACGACGTCGTCCGCGCGGTCGTCCGGCAGGCCGCGCCGCTGCTGGACCGGCCGCACGCGTGGTTCGGGCACAGCATGGGGGCGATCCTGGCGTTCGAGGCGTGCCGGGCGCTGCGCCGGCTCGGGCTCGGGGAGCCCGCCCGGCTGCTGGTGTCGGGCCGGGACGCGCCGCACCTGCCGTACCGGCGCCCGCCCGTGCACGCCGCGCCGCTGCCCGACCTGCTGGCCCGGCTGCACGACCTGGGCGGCACGCCGCGCGACCTCCTCGACGACCCGTCCGCGCTGTCGCCGCTGCTGCCCTCGCTGCGCGCGGACTTCGCCGTGGTGGAGGGCTACCGGCACCGGCCCGGCCCGCCGCTGGACTGCCCGATCTCGGTGTTCGCCGGGACCGGGGACCTGGACACGACGCGCGACGGGCTGGCCGCCTGGCGGTCCCACTCCGGCGCCGGATGCGTGGTGCGGATGTTCGACGGCGGCCACTTCTACCTGCACGACGACGCGGAAGGGGTCGTGCCCGGCATCGGCCGGGACCTGCCCGGCCCGCCCGGAGCCGACGACCCGAGTGGGAGGACATCGTGACGACCCGACAGCCGCCCGTCCAGCCCGTCCAGCCCGTCCCGTCCGCACCGTCCGCACCGTCCTCGGGCCCGTCCGGGGGCGGCGGCCGGGACGAGCTGCCCGACCGGTTCCCGCTCACCGACCTGCAGACCGCGTACATGGTGGGCCGGAGCCGGCTGTTCGAGCTCGGCGGCCGGCAGAACTACTACCTGGAGGCCGAGGCCGTCGACTTCGACCCCGAGCGGGCCGAGGAGGCCGTCAACCGGGTCGTCGAACGGCACGAGCACCTGCGCACCGTGATGCTGGAGGACGGCTACCAGCGGGTGATGGGCGTCGCCGAGACGCCGCGCGTCCGGGTCCCCGTGGTGGACCTGTCCGACCTGGACGCCGACCGGCGGGAGGAGTCGCTCGGGCAGATCCGCGACCGGATGTGCGAGGCGGGGCTCGACCCGGCCGGATGGCCGCTGTTCGAGGTGGTGGTGAGCCGCATCCGGCCGCACCGCGTGCGGATCCACATCCGCATGAGCCTGATCCTGCTGGACGGCTCCAGCATGCGGACGGTCATCACCGACTGGCTCGCGTACTACCGGGACCCGGACGCGCAGCTGCCGCCGGTCGCGCAGACGTTCCGCGAGTGGCGGCTGTCGCGGCTGTCCCGCGAGGACGACGCCGAGTTCGGCGAGCAGCTCGCGTACTGGCGGGAACGGCTGGACACGCTGCCGGAGGCGCCGCGCCTCCCGCTGGCCCGCCAGGCCGCCGACATCGACGCGGTGTGGTTCACCGGCCGGTCCACCCGGCTCAGCGCGGAGGAGTGGCGGCGGTTCTGCGCGAACTTCCGCAGGCACCGCGTCCTGCCGAGCACGGCGCTGCTGCACGTGTACGCGGAGGCGCTGGCCGCCTGGGCGGACACCCCGCACTTCTGCCTGAACTTCGTGCACCAGTACGACCTGGCGTACCGGCCGGGCCAGGAGGAGGTCGTGGGGCAGCGCAGCGCCACCCTGCCGCTGGAGGTGGACCTGCGGCACGACGAGGACTTCTGGGAGCGCGCGCAGCGGCTGCAGCGGCGGCTGTGGCGCGACATGTCCAACAAGGACGTCACCGCCGTGCGCGTCAGCCGGGAACTCGCCCAGCGGAACGGCTGGACGCAGCGCGCCGCCTACCCCTGCGTCTTCACCAACAACCAGGGGCCGGGGCTCGACTCGGTGCCGGTCCGGCGGCCCGCGTTCCGCATGGTCGAACGGATCCAGCACACCCCTCAGGTGCTGGTGGACAACCAGATCCGCGACACCCCGGACGGGGGCGTGACCACCAACATCGACTTCGTCGAGGAGGCGTTCCCGGAGGGGCTGCCCGCCGCGGTGGTGGAGGGGTACCGGCGCATGCTGAAGGCGCTGGCCCGCCCGGACGGAGCCGGCGCGGTGCCCGACCCGGTGCCCGCCGAGCACCGCGCGGTCGTCGCCGCCGTCAACGACACCGCGGTCCCGGCGCCGGCGGGCCGGCTGGAGGACGGCTTCCTCCGCCGCGCCGCCGCCCGCCCGGACGCGGTCGCGGTCGTCACGTCGAAGCGGACCCTGACGTACGGGGACCTGGACCGGCTGTCGAGCGCGGTCGCGGCCGGGCTGCGCGCCCGCGGCGCGGGCCGCGGCGACATCGTCCCGATCGTCATGGCGAAGGGCTGGGAGCAGGTCGTCGCCGTGCTCGGGGTGCTGCGGGCGGGGGCGGCGTACTGCCCCGTCGACGCCGACCTGCCCGCCGAGCGGATCGAGCACCTGCTGCGCGAGTGCGACGCCCGCGCCGTCCTCGCGCAGGCGCACCACCCGCCCGCCTCCGTCGCCGGCCTGCCGGTGCTGCACGTGGACGAGACCGAACCCGCCGACGAACCGCCGCCGATCGACATCGACGCCGACGAGGGCGACCTGGCGTACGTCATCTACACGTCGGGGTCCACGGGGAACCCCAAGGGCGTGATGATCGAGCATCGCGGGGCCCTCAACACCGTCGCCGACATCAACCGGCGGATCGGGCTCGGCCCGGACGACCGGGTGTTCGGCATCTCGTCGCTGAGCTTCGACCTGTCGGTGTGGGACGTGTTCGGCGCGCTGGACGCGGGCGCCGCCCTGGTCCTGCCCGACGCGTCGGCCCGGCCCGACCCCTTCGGCTGGGCGGCCGCCGCCCGCGAGCACGGTGTCACGGTGTGGAACTCCGTTCCGGCGCTGGCCGAGATGCTGGTCGAGGTCATCGAGCAGCGCCCCGAACCGGGCCGGCCGCCGCTGCGGGCGTTCCTGCTGAGCGGCGACTGGATCCCGGTGGCGCTGCCGGACCGGATGCGGGCGCTGTGGCCCGGCGCCCGCGTCATCGCGATGGGCGGCGCCACCGAGGCGTCGATCTGGTCGAACCTGTTCGAGGTCGAGGGCGTCGATCCGCGGTGGCAGAGCATCCCCTACGGCCGTCCGCTGGACAACCAGACGATGAAGGTGCTCGACCACCGGCTCGACATCCGTCCGGCGTGGGCGACCGGCGAGATCTACATCGGCGGCCTGGGGCTGGCGCGCGGGTACTGGCGCGACGAGGAGCGCACCGCCGAACGGTTCGTCGTCCATCCGCGGACCGGCGAGCGGCTGTACCGGACCGGGGACCTCGGCCGCTACCTGCCGGACGGGACGATCGAGTTCCTGGGCCGCCAGGACCGGCAGGTCAAGATCCAGGGGTTCCGGGTGGAACCGGGGGAGATCGAGGCGGCCGCGCGCGAGCACCGGGCCGTCCGGGAGTGCGTGGTGTGCGTCGACCGGTCCCCCGGCGGGAAGCGGCTCGTGGCGGTGGCGGTCCCGGAGCCGGGCGAGCGGCCCGAGCCGGAGTCGATCGTGGAGCTGCTGCGCGCCCGGCTGCCCCGCTACATGGTGCCGGGCGTCCTGCGGGTGGTGGACCGGCTGCCGCTGACGCCCAACGGCAAGGTGGACCACGCGGCCGTCCTCGCGCTGCCGGCCGATGAGGCCGCGCAGGACGCGTCCGGCCGCGCCGGCGCCCCCGACGGCGGCGCCGCGGACGGCGCCGGGGACCACCCCCTGCTGGGCCGGCTCGCCGAGCTGTGCGCCGACCTGCTGGAGATCCCGGCGATCGACCCGGACGACGACTTCTTCGCGCTCGGCGGCAACTCGCTGCTGGCGCTGCGGCTGGTGAACCGGATCCGGGTGGAGCTGGGCACCGACCTGCCGATGGGCCGCGTCTTCGAGGCGCCCACGGTGCGCCGGCTGGCGGCGCTGCTGGACGGCGCGGGCCGCGACGCCCGCTGCATGGTGGACCTCGGCGGCGGCGACGGCGACGCACCCGAACTGTTCCTGTTCCACGTGCTGGGCGGCGCGGTGGCGCCGTACCGGCCGCTGGCCGGCGCCTGGCCGGGGCCGGTGCGGGCGTTCCAGAGCAGGCCGCTCGTCGACGGCTCGGAGGCGGCGTTCGCGGCGGACCTGGAGTCGATGGCCGCGACGTACCGGGAGGAGCTGCAGCGGCACCGGCCGGACGGCCCGTACCTGCTGGGCGGCGCGTCGATGGGCGGATCGCTCGCCTACGAGGTGGCGCGGCAGCTCGCGGAGCGCGGGCAGGACTGCCGGGTCGTCATGTTCGACACCGAGATCAGGGACATCCACCCGCCGCTCACCGAGGCCGACCGGCACATCGGGTTCCTGCGCGTGCTGCGGCTCGGCGACCCGCCGCCGGACGCCGTCGCCGCGATCCGCGCGGCCGCCGCCGGCGCGGCGGGCCGGGCGGCGCGGGACGCGGCCGTCGCCCACGGGCTGCTGCCCGCCGAGGTGGACGTGGCGGGCTACGAGCGGCTCAAGCGGGTGCAGGAGCACGAACTGGAGCTGCTGGCGGCCTACCGGCCCGGTCCCCTGGACCGGCCGGCGCTGCTGTTCGTCGCGGCCGACGAGCCGGACCGCCCGGACACCGCGCCGCCCTGGCGGGCGCTCTGCCCGGGCATCGAGGTCGAGAGCGCCCCCGGCGACCACTTCTCGATGATCCGCGCCGACCGGCTGCCCGCGCTCGCGGGACGGCTGGCGGCGTGGGCGACGGGCGAGCCGCCCCCCGGATAGTCGGCCCCTCCTCGCGTCCCGCGCCCTGACGGCCCACTGGCATCGCCGGTGGGCCGTCCGCATGTCCGGGCCGTCGGCTCCGTCCGCAGGTCGAGGCCGCCGCCGGGCGGGGCCCGCACGGGGCCATGCGCCGCGTGTGCGATGGCTGTGCGCGAGCTGTGCGTGATCTGCCAGCCGCGGTCGGCAGGCTGGCCGACGGTCGGGAGTGTGCCCCGCACAGCCGCCCGACCGGGCGCGCACATGCCCCGCTCAGTCATTCCGTATCGGGCGAGAGGGGCCGGCCGAATCGAGCGCATTACCGGTTCGGTGACTGACACAAAAGTCAAAAAAATGTTCCGAAGATTTACGGGCGCGACATTTTTCGCGACCCGAAGGCACCTCCTCCCTGCCCTTCGTCACGCATCATGCCGGGACGCTCGCAGCCCGTAAACAGGTGATTCTCGCCACGTTAAATCGGCCAGCGGCCCCACCACGCCCGATGCGTCAGATATTCAGTTGAGCAAGGGCGAAGAAGACAGCTTCACCGGGGGTGCGCAAGCATTGTCGAACATGAACGACGATCGCTTGCTGACAGGAACTGCGCACCTTCTCGGCCGACTCGCCGGAGTTCGGCGGCCGTGCTGCTGAGCCGGACGGAAAACGCCGGGAACTACGCGGACACCGGTGGGACGCGGCGCGCGGTCCGTCCTCACCGACCCCCCGCCCGAAGCGACTCGATTCCCCGCGCAACGCGGACGTAACTCACGTCCAAGGCGCCTGCACCGCCTTACGAGGCGAGCAGTACCGCCCCGGTCGATCCAGCCCGGCAGAGCGGGCCGGACCGGCACCAGCTCCCTAGCCCCGCATGGGGCATGACGTACCGCGGGCCGGCATCCAGCCGGCCGGCCACGGACCACGGTGGCATCGCCCACTGCTCCACGCGCGCCCCGGCCGACCTGCACCCGGGGGCACGGACCTTTGCCCGGAGTTCTGCCGAATCTGCGGAATATCTCAGGAGAGATCACCCATGGAGCACCTCGTTCAGCGCGCCATTGAAACGATCCATACTCGCCACGGAGAGCCACTCTGCCTGGACGAACTCGCCCACCACGCCATGGTCAGCAAGTTTCATTTCATAAGAATATTCAGCCGGGTCACCGGCGTGACACCGGGGCGTTTCCTCAGCGCCGTACGCCTGCACGAGGCCAAACGGCTTCTCCAGACGACACCGCTCAATGTCGCCGACATCTCCGCCCAGGTGGGCTATAGCAGTACCGGCACGTTCACCCGCCGGTTCTCCCGGTCCGTCGGCGTCCCCCCGACCGAATACCGCCGGATGGGCCGGGGCGACGCCGGCCCGCTCACCGCCGGGTACGCCCGCCCGTCCCGCCCGCACGGCGGGCGGCCGCACGGCTCCGTCGCGGGTCGCGCGCTGATCGAGGGGGAGCGGCGGTCCACGGTCTACGTCGGCGTCTTCGAGACGCCCATCCTGCAGGGCCCGCTGGTGGCCTGGGAGGCGACGGACGACGATGGAGCGTTCCGGCTCGACGGGATCCCGGCGGGCACCTGGTACCTGCACGCGGTCGCGCACGGCGCGCACTCCCCGTCCGCGCCGCACGCCGGTCCCCCGATGCTGTGGGACATGGCGGGCCCGATCGAGATCGGGCCCGGCACCGGGGTGCGGGCCGACCTGAAGGCCCGCCCGCTCGACTGGTACCGGCCGCCGATCCTGCTGGCCTTCCCGGAACCGGACTCGACGCCGGTGGCCGCCTGACAGAGCGCGCCGGGCCGGCGCGCCCGGCGCGCCCCGCGCCGCACCGGCGGGAGCGCGCGCTCCGCCCCGGATGGGGCGGGCGCTCCTACCCGAGCCCTTCGATCACCGAGGCGAGCCGCAGCGGCACCGGCGCGATGCCCGCCTCGTCCGCGTCGACGGCCTCCGGCCAGGACGCGTACCGCCGCCGCCCGTACAGCAGCGGGCGCTGCGGGCCCAGCCGGGCGAGTCCCTCGACCCGGCCCATCACCACCGCGTGGTCGCCGACCGTCCGGTCCTCGAGGACCGCGCAGTCGGCGATCGTGTGCGCGGCCTCCGTCAGATGCGGCCCCGCGGCGCCGGGACCGGCCCGCCAGCGCACCCGGTCGAACCGGTCGGCCGCGCCGGAGGCGAACAGGTTCGAGGTGCCCCGCGCCCCGTCGTGCAGCAGGTTGACGCAGAACGCCCCGGTCTCCTGGACGGCCTCGAGCGTGGGGCTGCCGCAGCGCAGGCACACCAGGAGGATCGGCGGATCCAGCGAGACGCTGCACAGGGACGTGCAGGTCATCCCCCAGGGGCGGCCGTCTCCGGCGAGTGCGGTGACGATGGCGACTCCGCTGGGGAAGCCCGCCCAGAACGGGCGGGTGTCCACGGTCGGCGGCGGTGTCATGACGGCGTGCCTCCCGGCGAGGTGGGGACGGGGACGGTCGGTGACCGCCGGAGCTCCTGCGCCAGGGCCGCCCCGAAACCGGTCAGGGCGGGACCGAGCAGATGGAAGTGCCCGCCCGGGAACGTCCGGCTGCGGAACCCGGCGGTGGTCTCCTCCCGCCACGCGTCGACGGCGTGCGGCGGCGCCAGCGGATCGCCGGTCGAGCCGAACGCGGTGATCGGCACGTCGAGCGGCGCCCGGCACGGGTCGGGGCGGTACGACGCCAGCGCCAGCAGATCGGCGCGGACGAGGCGCAGGAACCGGGCGCGGAACTCGGGCAGCTCGTCCAACCGCTCGGGCATCCCGCCGAGCACGGCCAGCGCGTCGAACAGCTCGTCGTCGGGCATCGTGGCCAGCGGCAGGCGCTCCAGCGGCACCCGCGCCCCCGGTCCCGGCGCGTCACGTCCCTGCGCGTGCCGTTCCTGCGCGTCACGTCCCGGCCCGTGCCGTTCCGGCGCGTCACGTCCCGGCGCGTCCCGTTCCTGCGGCGGGCGGGCCGCGGGGGGGTGCTCCGCGCCCGGACGGGGGACGGGCGCGGCGCGGCCCGAGACGCCCAGCCAGGACGGGCGGACGCCGCACGCCCGCAGGGACCGGGCCGTCTCGGCCGCCACGATCGCGCCGAGGCTGTGCCCGAACAGCGCCACCGGCGGGCCGGTCCACGCCATGACCTCCGCGGTGGCGGCGGCGACCAGCGCCGCCATGTCGGTCTCCGGGGGCGCGCGGTGCAGCCGCCCGCGGCCCGGCAGGTCGAGCAGCAGCAGCTCCCAGTCGCCCGGCAGCGCCCGCACCAGCGGCACGTAGGCGGCCGACGAGCCCCCGGCATGGTGGAAGACCACGAGGCGCAGCTCCGGGTCGCGGACCGGCCGCGGCCTGACCATCCCGGTCACGCGCTCGGCTCCCGGACGGCGCCCGCCTCGGCGATCGCGCCGGCGAACCGGTCGATCAGCTCCGCGAGCGGGACGTCGATGTGCAGATCCTCCGGCGGCACCCCCAGGTCGTAGAAGTCCTCGACCTTGGTGATGAACAGGGTGGTGATGAAGGAGTCGGCGCCGGCCTCCTGCAGCGACCGGTCGGGGTCGAGGTCCTCCGGGGAGTGCAGCACCTCCTTGAGCAGCTCCATGAGGAAGGCGCGCACGCCGTCCCCGTCGCCGGGCGGCGGTGCCGCGGAGTCTCCCGTCCCGCCCCCGGCCGCTCCGGCGGGACCGCCGGGCGCGGTCGTGCCGGGCTCGTCGATCCAGAAGCGGGTCCGGCGGAACGGGTACGTCGGCAGGTCGCCCACCAGCCGCGCGCCGGGGGCGCGCAGCGCGTCCAGCCGCAGCGCGGCGCCGTCGGCGTACAGGTCGGCGAGGGCCCGCGCGAGCGCCTCGGCGGCGGTCCCGTCGCCCGCCAGCGGCCGGCTCCGGGGCGCGGCCTCGCCCTCGACGGCCCACTCCACGCGCACCCCGCCGGCGCCTTCCCCGGTGCCCTCGCCGCCGCCGGCGTCGGGGCGGACGCGGACCCGCAGGCCGAACCGCCCGAACTGCCGGGCCAGCCGCTCCCCCGGCTCGCCGCCGGGCTCCCGGAGCGCGGGGAACGCGGCGCCCAGCGCGTCGGCGACCGCCCCGGCGGCCGCGCCCGTCCGCAGGGTGACGGCCCGGACGGGCGACGCGGCGCGGGCGCCCGTCCCGCCCGCGACGGCGGCGGCGATCCCGTCGGCCAGTTCGGCGGGGGCCGACCCGACGACGGCGATCCGGTGGTCGAACGGGACGCGCCCGGCCCGCAGCGTGTGGCAGACGGACGCGGTCGCCGCCGGGTCGGCCTTGCGCAGGTGGTCGGCGACCCGGCCGGCCAGCTCGGCGAGCGCCGCCGGGTCCTTGGCCGAGAGCGTCAGCAGCTCCGGGCGCGCGGCGGCGCCGCCGGGGGCCGGGTCGTCCGTGGCGCCGGCGGGCGCGGGCTCGTACGCCTCCAGGATCGCGTGGACGTTGGTGCCGCTCATCCCGAACGAGTTCACCCCGGCGATCCGGCGGGGCAGTTCCGCCGGCCACGGCCCGGTGCGGCGCGGCACGGTGAACCCCATCGTGTCCCACGGGATGCGGGGGTTGAGGTCCCCGTCGCGGTCGTCGGCCGCCGCCGGGATCGTCCCGTGCCGCAGCATGAGCACCGTCTTCAGCAGCGCCGCGACGCCCGAGGCGGCCTCGAGGTGCCCGATCCTGGACTTGACGCTGCCGAGCGCCAGCGGGACGCCGCGTTCCCGGACGGCCGCGCCGAGCACCCCGTCCAGCGCCCCGGCCTCGATGGGGTCGCCCAGCGGCGTGCCCGTGCCGTGCGCCTCGATCCAGCCGACGTCGGCGGCGCCGACCCCCGCGTCGGCCAGGGCGGCGCGGACGACCTCCTCCTGCGCGGGCCCGTTGGGGGCGGTCAGGCTGGAGGCGGCGCCGTCGTGGTTGACGGCGGTGCCCCGCACGACGGCCAGGACCGGACGGCCCTCGCGCTCGGCGTCGGCCAGCCGCATCAGGACCAGCACGCCGACGCCCTCGCCGCGCCCGTAGCCGTCGGCGGAGGCCAGGAACGACTTGGAACGGCCCTCCGGCGACAGCGCGCGGGTCTGCGACAGCGACACCATCAGGTTGGCCGACAGCAGCAGGTTCGATCCGCACACCAGCGCGTACCGGCACTCGTCGTTGCGCAGCCCCCGGACGGCCTGGTGCAGCGCGGTCATCGACGACGAGCAGGCGGTGTCGACGCTCATCACCGGGCCCGAGAACCCGAACGTGTGGCTGATCCGGCCGGCGGGGAAGCAGAGCCCGCCGCCCGTCGTGTAGTACGGGTCGATGCCGGTGGTGTCGGTGCGGTCCTCCAGGCGCTCCAGGTACTCCGAGGCCATCATCCCCAGGTACACGCCGACGTCGAGCCGGTCGGAGCGGCGGGGCGCGATGCCCGCCCGCTCCAGCGCCTCCCAGGCGGCCTCCAGCAGCATCCGCTGCTGCGGGTCGAGCAGCTTGGCCTCGCGGTGGGACACCCCGAAGAAGTCGGCGTCGAACGAGGCGATGTCGTCGAGGAACCCGGCCCGGTCCACGTACGACCGGCCGGGCCGCCCCACCCGCGGGTCGTACACGGCGCGCAGCCCCGGGCGTTCCTCGGGGAGGCCGGACAGCGCCGTGTCCTCCTCGAGCAGGAAGTCCCAGAAGTCGTCCGGGGTCCGCAGGCCGCCGGGCAGCCGCAGCCCCATCCCGACCACGGCCAGCGGGGCCCGCGCGGCGCCCTCGAGCTCGGCGACGCGGGCGCGCAGGCGGCGCGACAGCTTGAGCTGGTCCTCCATCAGCCGCCGGATCTCGGCGGTGTCGTTGAGCGTGGCGTCCCTGGTTTCGGTGTCCACGGTGTCGGTGTTCACGGTGTCCTCCCTCATTCCGCTGCTCCAAGGTCGGCCCGCACGACGCGGACCAGGTCCTCGAACGACAGGTCCTCCGGGGGGTCCCCGTCCTGGACCGGCTCCGGGTCCGGGACGGCCCGCGGTTCGGGGGCCGCTTCCGGCTCGGGGAAGAGCAGGTCGAGGACGTGGTCGGTGAGCCGCGAGACGGTGGGGTGGTCCAGGGCGACCGTGGCGGGCAGGTCCGCGCCCACCGCGACGGCCAGCCGGGTCCGCAGATCGGTCACCATGATCGAGTCGAGCCCCAGGTCGCTGAAGCCCTCGTCGTCGGAGACGGCCGTGCGGTCGCCCAGCGCGTCCCCGGCGAGCGCCCGCACCGCGGCGCGCAGCCGGTCGGTCCGCGCGTCCGGATCGAGGTCGGCGAGTTCGGCGGCCAGCCATCCGCGCGGCCGCTCGTCCCCGGCCGGGCGCGGACCGGACGGCCGCAGGTCGCGCAGCAGCGCCTCCCGCGCCCCGGACGACCGTCCGGTGCCGCCCGCGCCGTTCAGCGCGAGCGCGAGCAGCCGCGGCCGCCGCCCGGTCATCGCCAGCCGCAGCAGCGGCGCGGCCTCCTCGTCGGCGAGCGGGCGCAGCCCGGACGCCTCGATGGCGCGCGCCGCGGCCGCCGAACCGGCCATACCGCCGCCCGCGGCGGGCACCCACGGCCCCCAGTCCACGGCGACGGCGGGCACCCCGGCGGCCCGCAGCCGGCGGGCGAGACCGCCGAGATACCCGTTGGCCGCGGCGTAGTTCGCCTGCCCGGCGGTGCCCAGCACCGCCGCCGCCGACGAGAACAGGACGAACGCGTCCAGCGGCAGGCCGTCCAGTGCGGCGGCCAGGTTCTCGGCGCCGCGCGCCTTGGCCGCGAACACCCGCTCGAAGGAGCCGCGGTCGGTGTCGGCGAACGGCCGGTCGTCGCCGACGCCCGCCAGATGGACGATCGTGCGCAGCGGCGCGTCCCGTCCGGCCTCCCGCACGGCGCGCGCGCAGTCCGCCGGGTCGGTGACGTCGCCGAGCACGACGCGGACGCGGCAGCCGCGCGCGGTCAGCTCGTCGACGCGGGCGCGGGCGTCCGGGCCGGGCTCCGACCGTCCCAGCAGCGTGATCGCGGTCGCGCCCTGGTCGGCGAGCATCCCGGCGACGCTCAACCCGAGCGCCCCCATCCCGCCGGTCACGAGGGCGGCGCCCGGCGCCGCGGCGTCCGGCCCCGCGGAGTCCACCCGGTTCCACGCGGTGACGGGGGCCAGGACGGCGGCGCGGGTGCCGGCCTCGCCGATCTCGATCCGGCCGGACCCGATCCCGCCGCGCGCGGCGTCGTCGCGTCCGGCGGCGCCGGCCAGGGCCCGCGCGAGCGTCTCGGGGTCCCAGCCGGCGGCGAGTTCGACGCGCAGCAGCCTGCGGTCGCCCTCCTCCGCCTCCACCGCGGCGAGCAGCCCCCACAGCGCCTCCCGGCCGGGCGCCGCGGCGACGTCGTCGTCGCCCGCGCACAGCACCGCGTACGGCACGTGGGAGGGGGCCGCGCGCAGGGCGTCCGCGAGAGCGGTGGTCAGCTCGACCGCCCCGTCCACACCGGAACCGGCGGGACCGGCGGGACCGGTGGCCGGGTCGGCGAACCGGACGTCGACGATCAGGTCGGCGTCGCCCGCCTCGCCCGGCCCGGCGGGCTCGTCCACCCGGTGCCCGAGCCGCGAGAACGCCTCCGCCAGGCCGCGCCCGGCGTCCGTGCCGCCGGTCAGCAGGGCGACGCGGCGGTGGTCGGCGACCGGCGGCGTCCACTCGGTCCACCGCGACTCGTACGCGTGCCGGGTGTCCTCGCGCAGGGACCGCTGGAGCAGGTCGCGGGGGGCCGACCGGAACCGGAAGCCGTCCAGGGCGAGCACGGTGACCCCCTCCTCGTAGAAGAGGTGCAGGTCCGCCTCGCGCACCTGCGCGAGGCCCTCCTCCGGCCGGTCCGCCAGGACGGCCCGCACGTGCCCCCACAGGTCGCGGCCGGGCACGGGCCGCCCGGGGAACGACACCCTGGCGGCGGCGAACGGGATCGGCAGCGCCGTGGCCTCGTCCACGCCCTCGGCGCCGTCGACCGCGAAGGCGACGCTGCTCTGCAGGCAGGAGTCCAGCAGGCCGGGGTGGATCTGGTAGCCCGCCGGGTCCTCGTTCATCACCGGCGGTTCGGCGTACCGGATCAGGGCCTCGCCGCCGCGGATCCACGCGTCGCGGATCCACCGGAAGGACGGCCCGAGCTGGTAACCGAGAGCGCGCAGGTGCCGGTAGAAGTCGTCGCCGGACAGGTGGCGTTCGGCGGCGGCGATGAACGCCTCCGGGTCGGGCGCCGGGCGGGCGCCGCCGCCCGGATCGGCCGCCTCGACGACCCGGGCGGCCAGGTGCTCCTGCCACCGGTCCCGGTCGGGGTCCAGCAGGCTCTGCACGCTGACGGTGCGGGTGCCGTGCTCCTGCGTTTCTTCGAGGACCTGCAGCTCGTACCGTTCCCCGTCGCGCAGCACCAGGGCGCGGGGGAAGTGCAGGTCGGCGAGGGCGACCGCGCTCTCGTCGGAGCCCAGCGCCGACAGCGCCGTGGCGAGCTGGGACGCGCCCGGCGCCGACACCGTGCCGAACAGCCGGTGGTCGGTGAGGTGCGCCGGGTACTCCGTGCTGCGCTCGGTGCGCCACACGCGGCCGCGCAGCGCGGGCGAGCGGACCTGCGCGCCCCAGGCGGGGCCGCCCGCGAGGGCGGGCGACGCGTCCGGTCCCGCGCCGGGCGCCGTGCCGGGGACCGCGGCCCAGTGCCGGGTCTCGGCGAACGGGTAGGGCGGCGCGTCCGGACGCGGCCCGGCCGGTCGCGGCTGCACCCGCCGCCAGTCGACGTCCTGGCCGAGGTCGTACAGGGACTTGACGGCCGCGAGCAGGGCCGGACGGTCGTCCGAGCCCCGGCGCAGCGACCCGGCGACGCCCCCGGCGGGCGCCAGGCCGGCGCCCCGCATCAGGTTGATCAGCGTGCGGTCCGGGCCGATCTCCAGGCAGACGTCCACGTCCAGGTCGGCCAGGGCGCGCATCCCGTCGAGGAAGCGGACGGGGCTGCGCGCGTGCCGGCACCAGTAGCCGGCGTCGTGCTCCCCGGGCCCGGCCGGGCGGCCGGTCAGGTTCGACACGATGGGGATCCGCGGCGCGGCGAACTCCAGCGGTGCGAGCACGTCCGCCAGTTCCGCCAGCGCGGGGTCGAGCAGCCGGGAGTGGAACGCGTGGGACACGCTGAGCCGCCGGTGCCGCACCCGGTCGTCCTTGAGGCGGGCCGCCAGCGCGTCGATCCGCTCCGGCGGTCCGGACACCACGACGGCGTCGGGGCCGTTGACGGCGGCCAGGTCCAGCTCGTGCTCGGCGATCCAGCCCGCCGCGTCGGCCTCGGACGCGACGATGGCGAGCATCGCGCCGCGCTCGGTGTCCTGCATCAGCCGCGCCCGGTCGGCGATGAGCCGCATCCCGGTGCGCCGGTCCATCACCCCGGCGCAGACGGCCGCAGCGACCTCGCCGACGCTGTGGCCCATGACGGCGGCGGGGACGACTCCCCACGACTCCCACAGCGCGGCCAGCGCGATCTCCAGCGTGACCAGGGCGGGCTGGGTGATCCGGGTCTCGTTGACCAGGGCGGCGTCGTCCCCGTAGAGGACGAGGTCGGTCAGCGACGCGCCGAGGGACGGCGCCACCTCCGCGTCGCACTCGTCGAACGCCTCGCGGAACACCGGCTCGGTCTCGTACAGCTCGCGGCCCATGGAGAGGTACTGGCTGCCCTGCCCGGAGAACAGGAACGCGACGCGGGGCGCGCGCGGCGCGGCGTCCTCCGGTACCGGCTCGCCCAGGGCGGACAGGAGCTGCTCCCGGTTGCGGCCGAACAGCGCGCGGCGGTGCGGGAAGTGCGCGCGGCCCGCGCCCGCGACCGCGGCCAGGCCGGGCAGGTCCTCCTCGGCCGCCTCCTCGATCCGGTGCCGCCACGCCTCCGCCACGCGCCGCAGCCCGTCGGCGTCCGGCGCCGACAGCGGCACGAGCAGCCCGTCTCCCCGTCCGAGCCCGTCTCCCCGTCCGGCCGCCGGGTCCCGCGGGGCGTCCGCGCCGGTGCCGCCGGTGCCGGGCGGGTCGGACAGGATGACGTGCGCGTTCGTCCCGGTGAAACCGAACCCGGAGACGCCCGCGATCCGCGGGCCGCCGGCCGCCCGCCACCGCGTGGCGCTCTCCACGACCCGGACGTTCATCTCCGACCACGCCACGTGCGGGTTCGGCTCGCTGAAGTGCAGCCCGGCGGGGATCAGGTCGTGGCGCAGCGCCAGCACCGTCTTGATGACGGCGGCGATCCCGGCCGCCGACTCGCAGTGCCCGATGTTGCTCTTCACCGAGCCGAGGTGCAGCGGCGTGCCGGGCCGGCGGCCCGGCCCCAGCACCCGCCAGGCCGCGCCGACCTCGACGGGGTCGCCGAGGCTCGTGCCGGTGCCGTGCGTCTCCAGGTAGCCGACGTCCGCGCCGTCGACGCCGGCGTCGGCCAGCGCCGTCCGCAGCATCTCCTCCTGGGCGCGGCCGCTGGGCGCGGTCAGCCCCGACGAGGCGCCGTCCTGGTTGACCGCGCTGCCGCGCACGACGGCGAGGACGCGGTCCCCGTCGCGGCGGGCGTCGGCGAGCCGCTTGAGCACCAGCATCCCGCAGCCCTCGGCGCGGACGAACCCGTTGGCGTCCGCGGAGAAGGTGCGGCAGCGCCCGTCGGGCGACAGCATGTGGGCCCGGCTGACGGCCACCGACGAGGCCGGGTCGAGCAGCAGGTTGACGCCGCCCGCCAGCACCGCGTCGGTCTCGCCCGACCGCAGCGACCGCGTCGCCAGATGCAGCGCGACCAGCGAGGAGGAGCAGGCGGTGTCGATCGCCATCGCCGGGCCGTTCAGCCCCAGCAGGAACGAGATCCGCCCGGCCGCCGCGTTGAGCGCCGTGCCGGTGCTGTAGTAGGCGTCGACCCCGCCGGGGCCGCCGCGGGCGAGCAGGCGGGCGTAGTCGGAGTAGCTGATGCCGACGAACACGCCGGTGCGGGTGCGGCGGAGGCGGTGCGGGTCGATCCCGCCGTCCTCCAGCGCGTGCCACGCGGACTCCAGCAGCAGCCGCTGCTGGGGGTCCATGTTGTCGGCCTCGCGGGCGGGCAGCCCGAAGAACGCCGCGTCGAAGCGGTCGATGTCCTCCAGGAAACCGCCCTGGTCGGTGGTGACGGGCGCGTCGGCCGCGCCGGGGAGGAGTTCCCGCGCGCGCCGTTCGGGCATCGGCCCGACCCCGTCGCGCCCCTCCCGCAGGAGGTCCCACAGGGCGTCGACCGAGTCGGCCCCCGGGAAGCGCCCCGCCATGCCGACGATCGCGATCGGCTCCGCCGCACCGGGGTCCCGCGCGGCGCTCGCGCCGTCCGCCCCCTCCTCGCCCTCTACCGGACGGGACGGACGGGACGGACGGGCGGGACGCGGGGCGGGCGCGGGTTCGGGACGGGCGGCCGCCGGTTCGCGGGCCGACCGGTCCAGCAGGTACCCGGCCAGTTCGGTGACGGTCGGATGGTCGAAGACGTCGGGCGCCGAGACGGCCGTGCCGAAGGCGTCCGACAGCCGGAGCACCAGGTCCGCCGCCATGATCGAGTCGAGGCCGAGGTCGAAGAACCCGGTGGTGTCGCCGACCGCGGCCGCGTCGCCGTGCCCGAGCTGGCTCGCCAGGATCCGCCGGACGTGGTCGCGGGACGCGGCGGCGCGGGCGCCCTCGGGGAGCGCCGCGAGTTCGGCGGCGATCGACGGCTCCCGCCCGGCGGACCCGGCGTCGGCGGCGTCCTCGGTGGCGGCGGCGCCGCCGGACGCACCGGTGGCGCCGTCCGCGCCGCCGAACAGCGCACGGGGGCGCAGGCCCGCCATCACGTGCCGGAGCCGGGGCAGGTCCAGCGGGCACGCGACGACGTGTCCCGCCGCGTTCGGCGTCCCGGCGGTCAGCGCGGCGCCGCCCGCGGCGGCGTCCAGCGCCCCCACGCCCACCCGCGCGTACCGGTCCCGGGACTCGCGGTCGGCCATCCCCTCGTCGTCCAGCTCCCACGGGCCGTAGGCGATGCTCGCCGCGGGCAGCCCGCGCGAGACGCGGTAGGCCGCGAGGGCGTCCAGTCCCCCGTTGGCCGCCGAGTACGCCGCGTACCCCTCGGTGCCCCAGACCGCCGAGACCGACGACACCAGGACGAAGAAGTCCAGCGGCCAGCCGGCGGACGCCAGGTGCAGCCACCAGCCGGACGCGAACTTGTCGCCCAGCGGCGCCGCGAACCCGGCGGCGTCCAGCTCGGCGGCGGGCGTCCGGGCGAGGCTGCCCGCCGCGTGCACGACGCCGCGCACCGGCGGCATCCCGGCCAGCGGCTCGCAGGCGGCGGCGAGCGCCGCGGCGGTGTCGCAGCCGCCGCCGCGGTAGGCGACGTCCGCGCCCGCCTCGCGCAAGGCGGCGAGCGCCGCGGCGGCCCGCTCCCCCAGCTCGTCCGGGGCGCGGCGGCCGACGAGGAGCAGGTGCCGGGCGCCGCGCCGGACGAGCGCGGCGGCCAGCTCGCGGCCGACGGCGCCGAGGCCGCCGGTCACGATGTAGGTGGCGTCGTCGCGGACGGTCAGGTCCGGTTCGTGTCCGGGCGCGGGACGCAGCCGTGCCGCCAGCACCCGCCCGTCCCGCACGGCCGCCAGGTCCTCGGCGGGGTCCCCGGCGGTGGCGAGGCGCAGCAGCGCCGCGGTGTCGCCGGGGCCCGGACGGGCGGGCAGGTCGACGACGCCGCCGAAGGTCGCGGGGAACTCCAGCCCGAGGACGGGCGCGAGACCGTGCAGCGCGCCCTGCGGCACGCCGCGCCCGGCCTCGTCCGCCGCGTCGTCGCCGGACACCCGCCGCGCCCCCTGGGTCACCGCGAACACGCGGACGGGCGACTCGCGCACCGCGAGCGTGACCGCGGTGCTGAGCGCCGCGCCCGCGATGCCCGGGTCCATGCCCGCGTCCGAGTCCGGGGCGGGGAGCGGGGGGACGGGGCGCGGGATCAGCACCAATGCGGTCGCGGCGCGGTCCGCCCAGAACCGCCGCCAGCCGTCCGGGTCGCGGGGCACGCCGCCGCCGTGCTCCCAGCCGGGCGCGGCGGCGGCGCCCGCCGGGCCGAGCACGGTGCCGTGCACGCCCGCTTCGGCCGCCGCGCGGGCCAGCGACGCGAGGGTCTCCTCGTCGTCTCCCGCCAGCACCAGGACCGCGCCGGAGGGCGCGGGGGGCGGCTCCGCGGGCTGCCAGACGACCTCGTGCGCGGCGGGTGCGGGCGGCGTCCCGCCGGAGGCCGCGGGGGCGGCGGCGGGCGCGGCGGGGGCGGCGGCGGAGGCGGCCGCCGGCTCCTCGGGCGCGTACCGCCGCCGCTCCCACGGGTAGGCGGGCAGGTCGACGACGTCGCGGAGCGCGGACGCCCCGATCTCGGCCGCGACCTGCGCGGCGTCCCGGGCGGTTTCGGCGTCGCCGCCCGGTTCGGCGGTGACCGTGGTGACGGCGGGCGACGCCGTACCGGCGGCCAGCGCCCGCAGCGCCTCCGCCGCCGAGCGCGGGTCCGCGGCGGTGACGCGGGCGCGGGCGTCCAGCCGGGCCCGGCCGAACGTGACGGTGTGCGTGAAGGCGGCGTACCGTCCGGCGTCCAGGTCGCCGAGCCGGTCGGCGTACCGGGCGGCCAGCGCCCGCAGCGCCTCGGGGGTGCGGGCGGAGATCTCGAAGCCGCCCGCCTCCGGCGGTCCCGGTTCCGGGGCGGCCTCCGCCGGTTCCGGCTCGCCCAGGATGATGTGGGCGTTGGTGCCGCTCATCCCGAACGAGCTGACCGCCGCGTAGCGTCCCGCGCCGGGGTCCCACGGGACCGTCTCGGTCGGCACCGTGATGCCCGTCCCGGACAGGTCGATCCGGGGGTTCAGGGTCCGGAAGTGCACGACCGGCGGGATCCTGCGCTCCCGCAGGGTCAGCATCGCCTTGATCAGCCCTGCGACGCCCGCCGCCGACTCCAGGTGCCCAGCGTTGCTCTTGATCGAGCCGACCGGGAGCGGCGCGCCGCCGTTGCGGCGGCCGAGCGCGGTCGCCAGCGCCTCCATCTCGATCGGGTCGCCCAGCGCCGTGCCGGTGCCGTGGGCCTCGACGTGCCCGATGTCGGACGGCTCCAGCCCGGCCCCGGCGAGCGCCGACTCGATCAGCGCGATCTGCGACAGGACGTTCGGCGCGGTGAACCCGCCGGCGCGCCCGTCCTGGTTGATCGCCGAACCGTGCACGACGGCGTGCACCCGGTCGCCGTCCCGCAGCGCGTCGTCCAGCCGCTTGAGCACCACGACGCCGCAGCCCTCGCCGCGCACGAACCCGTTGGCGCGCGCGTCGAACGCCTTGCAGCGGCCGTCCGGCGACAGCGAGCGGGTCTGCTGGACCAGGCGCATCGACCGCGGCGACATCATGAGGTTGGCCCCGGCCGCCAGCGCCGTGGAGCATTCGCCGCGCCGCAGCGCCTGCGCCGCCAGATGGACGGCGACCAGCGACGACGAGCAGGCGGTGTCCACCGCCAGCGTCGGCCCGGTCAGGCCGAGGGCGTGCGCGATGCGGCCCGCCGCGAAGTTGTGCCCGTTGCCGGTCGTCCAGTACGCGTCGGGCTCCCCGGCCAGCCAGTCCCGGTAGTCCTGCCACATGATGCCGAGGTAGAACCCGGCGCGGGCGTCGCCCAGCCGGTCGGGGGGCAGCGCCGCGTCCTCCAGCGCCTCCCAGGCCACCTCCAGCAGCAGGCGGTGCTGCGGGTCGAGGTGGCGGGCCTCGCGGGGGCTGATGCCGAAGAAGCCCGCGTCGAAGTCCAGCACCTCGTCCAGGAAGCCGCCGCGCTGCGGCAGGCCGTCCCACTCGCCGCCGAACGGTCCCCGGCGCGCCGCGGGCATGCGCCGCACCAGGTCGCGTCCCTCGGCGAGGGCGGTCCAGTAGCCGTCCAGGTCGTCGATCCCGCCCGGCAGGCGCAGTCCGGCGCCGACGATCGCGATCGGCTGGTCGCCCTCCTGCTCCGCCAGGCGCCGCCGCAGCGTGCGGATGGTGTCCAGCGCCCGGGAGAGGGGGGTGTTCTCGTCTGAGGTCGTGCCGTTGTCTTCCATGGCCTCCGTTCCTTGCCTACCGGGATCCTTCGCCGGACAGTTGCTCGCACAGGGCGCCCGCCAGGGCGGCCGGGTTTCCGTAGGTCCACAGCAGGGTCGGGGAGAGCCGCAGCCCGAACGCGGCCTCCAGGCGGTTGCGCAGTTCCAGGCTCATCAGCGAGTCGAGCCCCAGCGACTTGAACGGGGCGTCGCCGCCGATGCGGTCGGCGTCGAAGCGCAGCACCCGGCCCGCCAGCTCGCGCACCTTCGCCTCCACCAGCGCCGCCCGTTCCTCCGGCGGGACCCGCAGCAGGCCGTCGCGGAACTCGCCGCCTGCCGCGCCCGCGTCCCGGCCCCGCAGGGCCGCGGCGTGCAGCCGCTCCCAGCTCTTGAGCGCGGCGGTGCCGGGGAAGGCGTCGAACCACTGCCGCAGGTCGATCGGGACGTACCCGGCGACGGGTTCGTCGCGCTCCAGCAGCCGCGCCAGCGCGGGCCACGCCTCGGCGGGCGGGAAGCCGCCCATCCCGCGCTCGGCGAGCCGGTCCCCGCGGTCCCGGTCGCCCGCCGCGAGCCCCACCTCGGTGAACGGGCCCCACTGCACGCTGAGCGCGGGCAGGCCCCGGCGGCGGCGCGCCTCGGCGAACGCGTCGAGGTAGGAGTTCGCCGCGGCGTACGCGGCCTGCCCGGCGTTGCCGACCAGCGCGGCGGCGGAGGAGAACAGCACGAAGAAGTCGAGCGGGTCCCCGGCCGTCGCCGCGTCCAGGGCCCGGACGCCGCCGACCTTGGGCGCCAGGACGGTCTCGACCTGCCCGGCGGTCAGGGTGTCGATGGTGGCGTCGTCGAGGACGCCCGCCGCGTGGACGACGCCGCGCAGCGGCGGCAGGTCCGGCCGCGCGCCGTCCAGGGCCGCCCGCAGGGCGTCCGCGTCGGCGACGTCGCACCGGACGGTCTGGACGCGGGTGCCCCGGTCCCGCAGCGCATCCAGCCGCGCCGCCGCCTCGGGCGCCGGGTCCGACCGGCCCGCCAGCAGCAGCGCGCCCGCGCCGTGCGCGGCCAGGTACTCGGCCAGGGACAGGCCGAGCGCGCCGAGGCCGCCGGTGATCAGGTAGGTGCCGCGGGCCCGCAGTGCGCCGCCCGGCATCGGCACCGGCGCCACCGGCCCCGCCGACGCCGGATCGGTCAGCACGACCGGTCCGGGACCGTCCGTCTCCGGCACGTCGAGCCCCGCGTCGAGCCCCGCGTCGAGCCCCGCGTCGAGCGCCTCGGCGAACGTGCGGGGGCGAGCGGCGGCGGGACCGATCCGGCCGTCGGCGAGCAGGTCCCACGACTCCCGCAGCGCCCGCGCCAGCCGCCGCGGGCGGCGCTCGGCCAGCCCGGACGGGTCGGCGACGGCGACGCCGCCGCCGGGGGCGGCACGGCACCGCCGGCGTCGCCGGGCGCGCCCAGGTGGACGAGCCGGCCGTCGTCGGCGAGCGCCTCCAGGGCGAGCCGCACGGCGGCCCCCGGAACCGCGTTGACGACGACGTCGGCGCCGCGCCCGCCGGTCAGCTCACGGGTGCGCGCCGCCCAGCTCCGGCCGCCGCCGTCCAGGACGTCCTCGACGCCGAGCTCGCGCAGGTGTTCGCGCTCGTCCGCGCCGTCCGCCGTGGCGAGCACGCGCGCACCGAGCGCGCCGGCGAGCCGCACGGCGGCCGTGCCCGTGCCGGTGGCCGCGCCGTGCACCAGCACGCTCTCGCCCGCGTCGAGCCTCCCGAGGTCGGTCAGCGCGTGCCACGCGGTGGCCAGGCCGGGCGCGAGCGCCGCGGCGTCCGCGTCGGCGAGCCCGGCCGGGACGGGACGGGCGTGCTCCGCCCGCACGGTGACGTGGCTGGCGGGACGGCTCGCGGTGCACGCCGCGACGAGATCGCCGGGCGCGAAGGCCCCGGCGTCCGTTGCGACGTCCGTTGCGACATCCGTGCCGACGGCGGCCGGCCCGACGGCGACGACGCGGCCGGCGCAGCCGCCGAGCGTGCCGCCGCCCGTGCCGCCGGGGGCGAACGCGGTGACCTCGATCTCGATCTCGCCCACCGCGGGGGCCCGCCGGTCCAGCGGGACGCACCGCGCCCGCCCGGTCCCGGCGCCGGTCTCGACCTCGAACGGCTGCGGGAGGGTCCGCCAGGGGGGCGGGTCCGCGGGTTCGTCGGCGGACCCCCGGACGAGGCGCGCCCCCAGCGTCCGGCCGTCCCGCAGCGCCACCTGGTCCTCGCCGTCGTCGGTGAGGAGCTCGGCCGCGCACGTGGTGGCCCAGGCCGGGTCCGCGGGGTTCACGTCGATGAGGCGGGGGGCGAGTTCGCCGTGCTCCTGCCGCAGCACCCGGACGAATCCCCAGTACAGCGCCGCGCCCGGATCGGGCAGGTCGGCGGGGTCGGCGGCCTGCGCCCGGGTGGTGACGACCGCGAGGGCCGGGGCGGCGTCCCGGCGGGCGCACGCGCCCGCCAGCGCCGCCAGCTCGGTCAGGCCGCGCCGCTGCTCGTCCGGCCCGGCCTCGGCCGGCGGGGCGGCGAACACCACCGCGTCGACCTCGGCGGCCGCGTCGCCGAGCACCGCCGCGTCCGCGACGGTGTCGGCACCGGCCGCCGTCAGCGCCTTCGCCAGCTCGGCGGCGGAGCCGTCGGCCCCGCCGCACACCACCCAGCGGCCCGGTGCCGCCGCCGAGGCGGCGCCCCTGGTCTCGGTGACGTCGACCCACCGCAGGGCGTGCAGCCGCTCCTCGTCGGACGCCCCGCCGCCCGCGCCCGGCAGCGGGGTGAGCCGGAGGCCCAGCACGGACATGAGCGGGGCGCGGTCGGCGTCGAACAGCTCGACGTCGATCAGCCCGTCGGCGCGGCGCACCGCGTGCGACCACACCTCGGTGACGGCCTCGCCGGGGTCGGCCCGCAGGACGACCCGTTCCACGGCGGTCGGGACCGGCGCCCCGTCCCCGCCGACGAGGTTCAGCGCGACCTGGAGGGCGCCGTCCCACAGCGCCGGATGCCACGTGTGCGGGCGGGCCCCGGCGCGCAGCCGCTCGTCCAGGCGCACCTCCCCGACGGCCTCGCCACCGTCCGGATGCAGGTGCAGAGTCCGCACCGACTGGAACGCGGTCCCGTACCCGAGGCCGCGCTCCGCGCAGTCGCGGTAGAAGCCGTCGACGGGGGCCGCGTCCGCCTCGTCCGCCCAGTCCGGGAACGACGGCGCGGGCGGTTCTCCGGCCGTCCCGGCGGCGGGCTCGCCGGAGGCGTAGCCGGTGGCGTTCACCTCCCAGGACGAGCCGCCCTCCGGCAGCGACAGCAGCCGCAGCCGCCCGCCGCCCGGCAGGTCGTCGCGCCACTCGACCGTCACCTGCACGGGGGTGTCGCCGAGCGCGATCTCCTCGCGGAACCCGACGTCCTCCAGCAGGCGGGGCCGCCCGCCGAACCGGGACCGGGCGGCGTTCAGCAGCAGGGTCAGCATCCCGGCGGCGGGCAGGACCGCCGCGTCGTACACCCGGTGGTCGCCGAGGTACGGCAGGTCCGCGACCGACAGCTCCAGCGCCGTGTGCCAGCGGCCGGGCTCGCCGGGCGCCGGTGCGGGCTCTGCCTCCAGCCCCCGGGCGGCGCCGGAGCCGCGGCGCCGCTCGTCCGTCCAGTGGCGGTCCCGCCGCAGCGGGTAGCCGGGCACCGGGACGGGCGCCGCCGCGGGCAGCGCCCCGAACGGTTCGAGCCCGGCGACGTACGCGGCGGCGAGCGCCTCGGTGAAGTCCGCGCAGGTGCCCTGCCCGCGGCGCAGCGTGCGCAGCACGGCGGGCGGACCGGGCCGCCCGGCGGTGAGCTGCTCGACGGCCGGGACGAGCACCGGGTGCGGGCTGACCTCCACGACGTGGGTGACGCCCGCGTCCAGCACCCCGGTCATCGCGTCGGCGAACAGCACGGGGCTGCGCAGGTTCTCCGCCCAGTACGCGGCGTCCATCTCCGGGCCCGCCAGCACGCCGTTGCGCACCGTCGACATCAGCTCGATGGATCCGGCGCGCGGGGCGGCGGGGGCGAGGGCGGTGAGCAGCTCCTCCCGCAGCGGGTCCATCTGCGGGCTGTGCGAGGCGTAGTCCACGTTCACGAGCCGGCAGTAGACGCCGTCCGCCTCCAGCAGCTCCTTGAGCAGCAGCACCGAGTCGCCGTCGCCGGACAGCACGCAGGAACTGGGACCGTTGTGGACGGCGAGGGACACGCTGTCCTCGAAGCCCTCCAGCGCGGCGACCGCCGCGTCCCGGCCGAGGTCGACCGCCAGCATCCGGCCGCGCCCCGAGGTGCGGCGGGCGATGGCGCTGCGCCGCGCCATCACCAGGGCGGCGTCCTCGATCGGCAGGATCCCGGCGAACGTCGCGGCGGTGATCTCGCCCTGGCTGTGCCCGAGGACGACGTCCGGTTCGACGCCCGCGGCCCGCCAGAGTTCCGCGAGCCCCAGCGACATCGCCCACAGGACCGGCTGCAGCATGTCGATGCGGCCCGTCCACTCGTCCCCGGCCTCGCCGGACAGCACCGCGACCGGATCCCAGGAGACGTGCGGCCGCAGCGCCTCCGCGCAGCGGCCGACGACGTCGGCGAACAGCGGGCTGTCCCGGTACAGGTCGCGGGCCATCTCCGTCCACTGGGACCCCTGGCCCGGGAAGACGAACGCGGTCCGCCCCCGGGCGACGGCCCGGCCGGACGCCGCCGCGCCGTCGCCGTCCCCGTCCGCCACCGCGCGCAGGGCCGCCCGGAGCTCCTCCGGGCCGGTCACGGTGAACGCGGCGCGCACCGGGAAGTGGTCGCGGCGGTGGGCGAGCGTGCCCGCCGCCGCCCGCAGGTCCGCGTCCGTCCCCGGCAGCGCGTCCGCGAGCAGCCCGGCGCGTTCCGCGAGGACCGGCTCGTCCGTCGCCGACAGCGGGAGGAAGGGCGGCAGGCCGGCCGGCACCCGCTCCCCGGCGACGGCCGCACCGGTGGCGGGCTCCCCGGTGGCGGGCTCCCCGGTGGCGGCGGCCGGGGCGCTGCGCACCACCACGTGGGCGTTGGTGCCGCCCCAGCCGAAGGAGTTGACCCCCATGTAGAGGGGGCCGCTGTCCGGGAGCGGCAGCGGTTCCCGCACGACGCGCACGTTCAGGTCGTCGAAGGGGATCGCGGGGTTGAGCTCCGCCGAGTGCAGGCTGGGCGGCACCACGCGGTGCCGCAGCGCCAGCAGCACCTTGAACAGCCCGGCCAGCCCGGCGGACGCCTCCAGATGCCCGATGTTGGTCTTGATGGAGCCGATCGGGAGGGGGCCGCCGTCCCGGACGGAGCCCAGCACCCGCCCGATGGCGGTGGCCTCGATCGGGTCGCCCCGGCCGGTCCCGGTGCCGTGCGCCTCCAGGTACGACAGCGCCTGGTACGGCACGCCGCCCTCGAGGTAGGCGCGGCGCAGCAGGTCCTCCTGGCCGTCCCCGGAGGGGGTGACGAGGCTGTCGCCGCCGCCGTCGTTGTTGACGACCGTCCGGACGATCACGCCGTGCACGCGGTCGCCGTCCTCCAGCGCCCGCCGCAGCGTCTTCACGTACAGGGCCGCGACGCCCTCGCCCCGGACGAACCCGTTCGCCCCGGCGGAGAACGCGGCGCACCGGCCGTCCGGGGACAGCGCCCCGAAGTGCGTCAGCCCCACCGTCACGTGCGGGTCCAGCATCAGGTTGGCGCCGCCGACGATCGCCGAGTCGACCTCGCCGTCCCGCAGCGCCTGCCGGGCCAGGTGCAGCGCCACCAGCGACGACGAGCACCCGGTCTCCACGGTGAGGCTGGGGCCGCGCAGCCCCAGGAAGTACGAGAGCCGCGCGGCGATCACGTCCAGCGCGTTCCCGACCAGGCTGTGCGGGGTCGGGCGGGAGCCGCGCTCGATGCGCATCAGCTCGTAGTCGTGCCACGAGCAGCCGACGTACACCCCGGTCCGCGAACCCGCCAGGTCGGAGGCCCGCTGCCCGGCGTCCTCCAGCGCCCGCCAGCCCATCTCCAGCAGCAGCCGCTGCTGGGGGTCCAGCACCTCCGCCTCGCGCGGCGACACGCCGAAGAAGCCGGCGTCGAACGCGCCGACGTCGTCGATGAACCCGCCGACCGCCTGGATCTCCCGTTCGGGGTCGAGCCGGGCGGCGGCGTCCCAGCGGTCCGGAGGGACGGGGCCGATCCCGTCCCGCCCCTCCGACAGCAGGGTCCACAGCGCGTCGGTGTCCGGTGCGCCGGGGAACCTGCCCGCCATGCCGACGACGGCGATGAGGTCGTCGGGGTCGTGGGCCGCGCCGTTCTCCGCGCCGTGCCCGTCGGTGGCCTGCCCGTCGATGGCCTGCCCGTCCATGCTGTGCCTCACTGGTGCCTTCTCCTGCCAATCCGGTCCCGGACGAGATGGGGCGGGCGGGGGCGCTACTCGCGGACCCGCATCCGCACCAGGCCCTTGCTGGCGCGGATCATCCGCGGGCCGATCTCCGGCGGGGCCTCCCGGCGGCTCCAGACGGCGTTCTTGGCCATCTTCACCGGCGACATGTTGAAGCAGCGGGTGTCGCGCTCACCGAGCCGGAAGGACGGCGCGATGAAGTCGGCGTCCTTGATGGCGCCGAGGATCTGCGCGGCGGCGCGGTCGGCCTCGAGCGACCCGGCGTCCACCGACTGGCAGAGTTCCCGGGTCAGGACGCCGAGTTCGTTGAAGCCCTTGCTCACCGGCAGCGGCGAACCGGGGTGCCCGCCGTTCTCCAGGTCGTCGAAGACCGACTCCCGGCCCGTCTTCGCGAACCGGTAGTAGGCGTCCTCCAGCATGACGTTGCCGAGCATCGTGCCGAGCATCCAGGTGCGGCACACCGCGTTCCACAGCTCGTAGTTCCCGAAGCCGACGAACGAGCTGTAGACGAGGTCGTCGTGGAAGTCGAACAGCCCCTGCTGGAGGTCCTCCAGGTACTGGAACCGCTCCAGCGACCAGTCGCCGTCGCGCGACGCGGCGATGAGCCGCCAGCCGAGGGCGTTGACCAGCGCGAGGGTGTTGGTCAGCCCGCGCGAGTACAGGGCGTCGATGAACCCGGCGGCGTGCGAGGTGAGGCAGAACCGCTCCCCGACGACCTGCTTGGCCGAGTACTGCAGCCGTCCCGTGGACACCCACGGCCGGACGGCCTTGGCGTTCTTGAACTGCTCGGCGATCTGCGGGAACCGCACGAGGAAGTCGTCCCACTCCTGCTGCGGGGCGACGCCGTCCGGCTTGGGGTACTTGCGCGGGTCATAGGTGAGCCCGACGCTGCACAGCGGGTTGATCGCGCCGGGGTGGTTGTCGAACGGGATCACCCAGACCCAGCCGCCGTCGAAGACGTGGTGCAGCGTGCCGTTGTGCCACGGGTCGGGGTGGTCGTGCCGCTTGGCCGCCGCCGCGTCGTCGAACGGGGTCACGCCGATCATGTGGGTGAAGACCGTCCGGGTGTGGGTGCGGGCCCGGGTCGGGGTCTCGCGCAGCTCGAACTTCTCCGACAGCGGCGAGCGGAAGCCGCTGCCGTCCACCACGTAGGAGGCGCGGAACTCCTCGCCGCGGTCGCTGCGCAGCAGCGCCCCCGAGTCCGGGTCGATCTCGATGTCCTCGATGCGGGTGTTCAGCCGGGGGACGGCGCCGTGCTTGACCGCCACGTGGAACAGGTAGGCGTCGACGTCCTGCCGGTACAGGTGCGTCTCGGTGCGCAGCAGCGACGGGACGACGAGCTGGTTGATCTCCTCCGGGTGCTGCGACTCGCCCTCGCGGTGGTAGACGAAGCCGAAGTTCTGCTTGCGCCCGCAGTTGGGCGACACGTGCCGCTTGATGCCCTTGAAGCTGGACAGCGGCATCAGCTCGGGCACCTTGTACCGGTCGGCGAGCAGCCGGGTCATCCCGGAGGTGTAGGGGATGGTCGACTCGCCGACGGCGAACCGCGGATGGACGCCGGCGTCCAGCAGCAGCACCCGGACCCCGTTGCGGGCCAGGATCGCGCCGAGCATCCCGCCGGCCATGCCGCTGCCCAGGATCGCCACGTCGAATTGCGCGCTCTGCGATGGCACTCGTCTCACCTTCACTTCGTGGGCCGTTGGACCGCCGCCTGGTCCGCGGCGGCGGATGGGGACCGGCCGGTCCGCGCCTCCGGCACCGTCCCCTCGGAATCGGAGGCCCGGGCGCCGGCGGGGATCTCCACCGGTTTCCGGTAGATCAGCGTCAGCAGGGGGCCGATGGACAGGGTGGTGATCAGCACCACCACGACCAGCAGCGAGTACAGCTCGCCGCCGAGCAGGCCGATCTGCAACCCGACGCCCAGGACGACGAGGTCGGTCAGCCCGCGGGTGCTCAGCAGGGCGGTCAGGGCCATGGACGGCCGGGCGGGCATGCCCTGGGTGCGCAGCCCGAGGTAGGTGCCGCCGACCTTGCCGAGCACGGAGAACGACAGGATGAGGAGCAGGAACCCCAGGGCGGACAGCCCCAGGGCCCCCAGGTCCACGCGCAGTCCCGCCACCACGAAGTAGACCGGGAGCAGGACGGACGTCAGCCCGCCGAGGCGGTCCGCGAGGTCGGCGTGCAGGGTCGCCGCGCCCTTGCGCGGCATGGCGAGGCCGAACAGGAAGGCGCCGAGGATGAAGTGCATCCCCATCGCCTCGGTGGCGGCCGCCGACAGCAGCGCCCCCGCCAGCAGCACGACGTAGGCGGTCGGGGTGAGCGGGGCGCTCAGCCCGTCCGGCGTCAGGAACCGGCGCAGCAGCGGGCGGACCAGGACCGCGAGCGTCACCAGGTAGAGCGCGAACGCGCCGGCGAGCCACACCGTCCCGTCGCCGCCGACCCACGCCTGGACGGCCGCGAGCCCGCCCCAGACCGCCACGTCGATGGCGGCGGCGACGGCCAGCGCGATGCCGCCGACGGCGGTGGTGAACAGCCCCCGGTCCTCCAGGATGCGGGCCAGCACCGGGAACGCCGTCACCGCCAGGACGAGGCCGATGAACACGGCGAACGGCCCGGCCGGGACGTCCCCGGCGATCGGGGCGCGCAGCAGCAGGAGACCGAGCCCGGCGCCCATCAGCATGGGCACCGCGATCGACCCGATCACTCCCCCGGCCGCCGCCCGCCCGCGGCCCCGCAGGCTGCCCGTGTCGGTCTCCAGCCCGACGAAGAACATGAACAGCACCAGGCCGACGTCGGCGAGGGCCGTCAGCGCCGGGCGGACGTCCGCCGGGAACAGCGCGTCCGACAGGACGCCGCCGAACAGGGTGGGTCCGAGGAGGATGCCCGCACAGATCTCGCCGACCACCGCCGGCTGGCCCGCGCGCCGCGCGAGTGCCCCGAGCACGCGGGCCAGCAGGAAGATCACCGCGAGACCCACCAGCAGCATCTGCACCTGATGACTGGTCATTTGCGCGAGACCCCGATCACCTGGGGGCGGCTCAGGAGGCCGCGCCCACCGAGCTGCCGGCGGTCAGATCGTCGATGTTGAGGTTCAGCAGCGGGTGCCTGCCGCTCAGCCCGGAGATGAGCTGCACGAAGTCCGCGGACGGCTCGTTCTTCTTCTCCGGGTCGACCATTTCCTGGGCGAGGCTGTAGTAGAACTCCTTGTACTTCGTGCGGTCGTAGAACCGCTCGACGAAGGTGCGGATCTCGTCGAAGAACCCGCTGTAGGCGGTCGCGTACCGCTTCAGCGCCTCCTTCTCGATCTCCGGGTGGTCGAGCACCTTGTCGATGACCTTCGACAGCGTGCTGGCGGCCAGCGTGGCCAGCGCGACGCCGGTGGAGAACAGCGGGTCGACGAACGCCGCCGAGTCGCCCACCAGGACCCAGCCGTCCCCGTGGAAGGTGTGGGACTGGTACGACCAGTCGCGGGCGCTGCGCCAGCCGCCGGACTGGCGCGCGTCGCGGAGCAGGTGCTTGAGCTTGGTACTGCGCTCGACCTCCTGCAGGAACAGCTCCTGCAGGGACGCGTCGGTCTTGCCGGCGGTCTCGGTCCGGGTCACGTACCCGACGCTCTGCCGGTCCTTGTCGATCGGGATCGCCCAGAACCAGCCCTCTTCGAGCCCCTCGATGAGGATGTTGGTCCACTCGTCGCCGGGCAGCCGGTCGCACCCGTCAAAGTACGTCCACACCGCGACGTTGCGCAGCTGGTCGTGCCAGGTGATCTCGGAGAACCGCCGGCTGAGCACGCGGGCCTGGCCGGAGGCGTCCACGACCAGGGACGCGCGGGCCTCCCGGACCGTCTTGTCGCCCTGGACGGTGTAGCGGACGCCGGTCACGCGGCCCGTCTCGTCCTGGATCGGCTCCTTGACCGTCGCCTCTTCCAGGACGTGCGCGCCCAGCTCCCGCGCCCGGTCCAGGACCACGGTGTCGAAGTCGGCGCGGCGGGTGTGGAACGCGTAGGCGTACGGGCCGCCCTTGATGAAGGAGAAGTTCCAGGGGATCTGCTCGTTGCCCCAGACCAGCGTGCCGCCGTACTTGCGCTCGAAGCCGCGCTGGTCGAACCGGTCGACGATGCCCAGCTCCTCCATGGGGCGCATCACGGCCGGGATGAGGGACTCCCCGATGTGGTAGCGCGGGAAGCGCTCGCGCTCGAGGACGAGCACGCTCCGCCCGTTCTTGGCGAGCAGCCCGGCGGCGGTCGCGCCGGCGGGCCCGCCGCCGATGACCACGACGTCGAATTGGTCAGGAATCCCGAAGAGATTGGAGGACATGCCGACCTTCCCTTTTTTCCGATGCGGTCGATTGGACGGTCCGGGTGAGTCCGGTCACACGGAGGGCCGTTGCCGTTTCCACTACTGTGCACCGAACCCTCTGGAGAAAATCTGTATCTTCTATGCACGAACTCGAAAGGAGGGCAGGCAGCGCGGGATCGAGCATTCAAGCAATTCGGGAGAAGACATCGCGGTGCCCCGTCCACACAATGAATGCCACGACTTCACCGCGTCCAGAAACCTCCCGGTAACCCCGTGGAGGGTCCTGGAAAAGGCACTGCCGGGTCGTGCGGAATCAATGACGGGCGTGTGAACGGCGCCCCGGAACGGCATCGCCCGGACGGGACCCCGACCCGGTCCCGGCCACGGTCACGGTCACGGTCACGGTCACCGCGCGTACACCCGTCACCGCGCGTACACCCGTCACCGCGCGTACACCCGTCACCGCGCGTACACCCGTCGCCTCACGTACGCCGCCACCTCACGCACACCGTCGGCGCGCGTACGCCGTCACCTCATACGCCGTCGGCACACGTGCACGGTCACCGCACGTGCGCCGCCACCTCACATACACCGTCCACCTCACGTACACGGTCGGCGTACGCACCGGTCAGCGCACCGGTCGGCGCAGTACCGTCAGCGCACGTAGGAGCCGGACGCCGCGCCGTTCGACCACGGCCCGCCGCCGGCGCCCCGGGACCGCTGGTAGTGCAGGACCCGGGCGCGCGCCGCCCGCTGCGAGTCCTCGGGCTCCTCCACCGCGCACTCGCCCGCGTAGGTGCCGAGCAGCGGATGGAACCGGAACGTGTCCCCGTCCTCCTCCAGCAGATGGTTGTCCACCAGCACGTCCAGGAGGCGCCGGGTGTCGGCGGGGACCCGCCCGGCCAGCGCCACGACCTCCGCGAACTCGACGGCCGGGGACCCGTACGCGCCCAGCAGCCGGTACAGCCGCGCCGCCTCCGCGGGCAGCGCCCGGTAGGAGGAGCCGAACACCGAGCGCAGCGTCGCCAGCGGGTCGTTCTCGACCGCCAGCCCGTCCAGCCGGGCCTGCCCCGGGGTGTAGCGCTCCACCAGTTCGGCCAGCGGCATCCGGGGGTCCGCGGTGAGCTGCTCGGCGGCCAGCCGGAGCGGCAGCGGCAGGTTCCCGCACATCTCGGCGATGCGCACCACGTCCTCGCGCTGCGCGGCGACCCGGTCGGCGCCGATGAGGTACGTCAGCAGCCGGACCGACTCCTCCAGCCGCAGCGGCGCCAGCGGCAGCCGGTGCGCGCCGTCCCGGGCCACCAGGCCGCTCAGCCTGCGCCGGCTGGTGACCAGCACGCAGGCCGGCCCGCCGGGGATCAGCGGGCGGAGCTGGTCGGGGTCCAGCGCGTCGTCCAGCATGATCAGCACGCGCCGGCCGTGCAGGACGCTGCGGTACAGCGCCGCCCGCCCGGACGGGTCGGCGGGTATCCGGTCCCGGCTCACCCCCAGCGTGTCCAGCAGCGAGGCCAGCGCCGCCGACGCGTCCAGCGGCTCGGCCGCCGGGTCGAAGCCGCGCAGGTCGACGAACAGCTGCCCGTCGGGGAAGTGCGCGGACAGCCGGTGCGCCGCGCTGATCGCCAGCATCGTCTTGCCCACCCCGGGCGGCCCGTCGATCACCACGACGGCCGGTTCGGCGGCGTCCCGGTCCCGCTCCGCGGTGACGAACTCGCGGAGCCGGGCCAGCTCGGCGGTCCGGCCCTCGAAGCCGCGCACTCCCGGCGGGAGCTGCGCCGGGCGCGGCGCCGCCGCGCCCGGCGGCGGCGCGACGGCGGCACCGGACGCCGCCGGCGCCGGGGCCAGGTCCGGATCGGCGCCCAGGATCTGCTCGTGCAGGCTCTGCAGTTCGGGGCCGGGTTCGATGCCCAGTTCCCGGGTGAGCAGCCGGTGCGTCTCCCGGTACACCGTCAGCGCGTGCGCCTGCCTGCCGCTCCGGTAGAGGGCCAGCATCAGCAGCCAGCGCAGCCGCTCGCGCAGCGGGTTCTTGGCCACCATGTCGGCCAGGGCCGGCTGCAGCTCGGCGTGCCGGCCGGCCTCCAGCATCGCCGCGCCCCACTCCTCCACGGCGGTCAGCCGCAGTTCCTGGAGGCGGGCGCGCTCGGTCTGGGCGAACGGGCCGGGCACGCTGGCGTACGCCTCGCCGCGCCACAGCGCGAGCGCCGCCCCGAACTCCCGCAGCGCCGTGTCGCGGTCCGTCGCGGGGCTGCGGGCGGTGGCCAGGTGCGCGGTGAACCTGCGCACGTCCACGCTCTCCGGGGGCAGCACCAGGGTGTAGCCGCCGCCCGCCGAGACGATCGTGTCCCCCGACTCCCGCCTGCTGCGCTGCGGCTCCAGCGCCTTGCGGAGCCCGGCGACGTAGGTGTGCACGCCGCCGGTCGCGCTCGCGGGGACGGTGTCGCCCCAGATCGCGTCGATGATCTCCGTGCTGCCCACCGCCTCGTTCAGCCGGGCGGCCAGCAGCCCGAGCAGCGCGCGCTGCTTGGGCGGTCCCAGCGCGACCTCGGTCCCGTCTCGCCAGGCGCGCAACCGGCCGAGCAGTTGCACCCGCACGGACGACTCCGTCGCTGACATGGTCATCCACCTCCCGATGTCGGCCGGAGCCCGGCAGCTCGTCGGGACGTCGGGACGGCACATCTACGACGACTGCGGACAGAGCAAGCGTGAATGGACAAAAACCTTCTGTCATCGCCCATATTGCGCTCACCCGGACCCCCGCCGGAGCGGGCGGAGGCCGCGGGTACCGGCCGTCCACGCGGTGAAAGCGAAATGTGCGTGCTCTGCCAGCACGGGGTGACAGCTTGGAACGGGGCAATCGTGCGGGGGGCGGCAGCATGCTCCGATCCCCGCCGATCACGACTACGAAAGGGATCGCGCGATGTTCTTCATCGAAATGTTCGTCCCGGAAGGCGTGCTCACGGACGCGCGGCGGGAGCTGATCGCCGAGCGGCTGGTGGCGCTGGAGGACCTGACCGAGGGCGAGTCGATGCACCCGGACTCGGCCGCGGTCGTCCGGCAGGTCATGCACGTGGTGGTCCACGAGCCGAAGACCTGGTGGACCGCGGACGGGCCGGTCGACAAGGCGCGCCCCCGCTTCGTCGTGCGCGCCCACGTGCCCAACGCATGGCGCAAGGACCTCAGCGAGTACCTCGTCCAGTTCTTCACCAGGATGATCGCCGAGACCGAGGACGACCCCGAGCGCCTGTACCGCGACCCGTTCTGCGAGGTGCACGTCGTCGGCGTCCCCGAGGGCGGGTACGGGCTGCGGGGCAAGGTCATGGAGTCGTCCGCGCTGATCCGGATGATCGGGGACCCGTACCGCAAGGCGCAGGAGGCGGGCGAGGTCCAGGCCCCCGAGGGCTCGTTCTACGACCCGATGTGCGGCGTGCTGGTGACGCGGGACGAGGCCGTCCTCCTGGAGCACGAGGGCACGACCTACGGGTTCTGCTGCAAGCACTGCCGCCAGCTCTTCGTCGAGGAGAAGCGCCAGGCCGCGGAGGCCTCCTCCTGACCGCCGGTCCGGGCGCCGGCGGCACGCCCTGACCACGCTCCGGGAACGCGCCGCGCACGCCGGAGGCGGCCCCGGCCGGGGCCGCCTCCGCGCGCGTCCGGGTCAGCCCGCGTCCGCCGAGCACATGGCCTGCAGGCACAGCAGCAGGTTCCGGGCCTGCTGGTTGAGGTAGTGGCTGTGCCGGTTCAGCTCGGCGAGCTGGCCGATCGTCACCCACCGGAAGTCGCCGTAGCCGTCCCCGGAGCCCTCGACGTCCACGTCGGTCTCCAGGATCACGTACCGGCCCGAGGCGCCCTGGAAGACGTCGCCGTGGTCGATCAGCGTCGTCTCGTAGCGGATCCGGGACGGCTCCGCGTTCTTCAGCTCCTCGAGGAAGCGCGGGTAGGCGTCCGGCGTCATCTGCTCGTAGAACGCGGGGATGCACTGCAGGCTCGGGCCGAACTCGCTGACGTCCACGTAGCCGCCCTCGAACACCGAGTTCACCAGGACGTGCAGCACCCCGTCGATGTTCCGGACGAGGAAGACCACCAGCGCGTCCGCGACCGTCCGGATCATCGGCTGGGTCCAGGAGTCGTCGCCGACGGTCACCTCGTTGCCGGAGACCCAGAAGAACTTGAAGTGGCCGTGCGCCAGCACGCCGTCGGCCAGCTTCCACATGTCGGCGTCGGCGAGGTTGATCCGCTCGACGTTCATGTCGCCGTAGGTACGGGCCCGGTTCAGCCAGCTCACGACCTCGGTGGTCCCGTGCAGCGCCGGGGCGTCCGGTTCGCACGACCGCAGCAGCGCGGCGCGGAACGCGTCGCCGTCCCCGGCGCGCTCCGCCCGTCCCGGTCCGGTGAACGGCAGGCACGACAGCACCGAGCACGCGCTCACGTTGAGCCTGCCCTCGGCGAAGAGGCCGAGGACCTGGCCGAGCGACAGCCAGCGGTGCCCGTCGCCGGCCTCCACGTCGTCGTCGGTCTCCACGACGACGTTGCGGTTGCGCTTGCGGAAGAACCACGACCCCTGCTCGGACTGGCGCACGTCCGCGACGATGCGGTGCGCGTCCGGTTCCGTGAAGTACTCGAGGTACGGCACGTTCTCGGCGCGGGTGCTCCAGGTGTCCTGCACGGTGGGGCCGAGCAGCACGCCGTCGGGGTTGCCCGGCTCCACCACGGCCTGCATCAGCAGATGCGGCACGCCGTCGAACTCCTTGAGCAGGATGCCCAGGGTCCCCATGTCCGGCTGGATGATGATCGGGTAGTTCGTGTGGGAGATGGAGCCGTGCACGGTGGCGTGCTTCTCCATCGCCTCGATGGTGAAGAACCCGCCGCTCGGGTGGCCGATCGCGCCGGTGTCCGGATCCACCGACCAGCCGTCGAGCGTGTCGAGGGGAACCTCCTTGACCTGCACCGGGGTGCGGTCCCGGACGTCCGACAGCCAGGCGCGGACCTCCTCGTCGGTCACCCGTGCCCCCGCCGCGGCGGCGGACGCGGCGAGCCGCTCCCACATCGGGCGGTCACCGGAGCGCCGCTCGGTCGCTGTTGTCTCCACGATGCTCTTCCTCCACGTGCTCGGGTGGACGGCCGGACGGCGGCTCAGCGCACGCCGGCGGGATGCGGGGTGTCGGAGGCGGCCGCGGGCGAGCGCCGCGCCGCGCGCAGCGCGCGGACCACGGTCGCCGGACGCATGATCGAGGCGGGCGGGGCGAGGAGGTGCTGCACCTCCATCATCACGTGGTGCGCCGGCGTCGAGACGTGGCTGGCCAGCATGATCCGGCGGACGTACTTGTTGAGCAGGTCGGTGCCCGGGGGCCGCTTCCCCACCGTCTCGGGGAACATGAAGTCGCTCCCCGTGGACAGCTGCCACGGGGCGTCGATCACCTTGCCCGCCGCCCGGTAGTAGCGGCGCGCCATCGCGGGGCTCGCGGCGCCGAACCGGTCCAGGCAGGCGCCCAGTTCCCGCGCCTCCATGGTGGCGACGGTCATGCCCTGCCCGTAGAGCGGGTTGAAGCTGCAGATCGCGTCGCCCAGCGCCACGTACCCGCCGGGCAGCCGGCTCAGCTTCTCGAAGTGGCGGCGGCGGGCCGCCGGGTAGACGAACTTGTGCCCGCCCTCGTCCAGCGGTTCGCTGTTCGCGAGCAGGTTCGCCATGTGCGGGTCGGGCAGGCCGGCGGCGAACTCGGCGAACCCCTCCGGGTCGGCCGGGGCGTGCGCGCGGTGCCAGCCGCCGAGCGTGATCATCCAGCGGTCGCCCTCGACCGCGAACGCCGCGGCGGCCCGCTTGTCGTGCGGCGGGACGCACGACATGAGGAACAGCATGCCGCCGTCCTCGCGCAGCGCGTCCCCGGGCTTGCGGCGCAGCAGCCGGGTGGTGTAGCCGACGTCGATCTTGACGGTGGTGACCTCGGGTGCGGGGCAGCCCAGCGGTTCGAGCCATCGGTCCGAGCGGCCGGCGGCGCGGCCCGTCGCGTCCACCACGAGGTCCGCCGCGATGCGCTCACCGCCGTCGAGCTCGACGCCGTGGACCTGGCCGGTGACGCCGTACAGGCCGTTGACGGCGGTGCGGTCCCGGATCGTGACGTTCGGCAGGTCCGCCACCCGCCGCCGGATCGACAGTTCCAGGAAGGCGCGGCTGACGCTGATCCCGCGCATCCCGCTGCGGTAGCGGGTCCGCAGCGCGCCCATCTGGTAGAAGAGCAGGTCGTAGCCGGGGTCGAACGGTACCGCGCCGGCGGTGATCAGCTCGTCGGCCAGGCCGGGGAACATCTCCTCCAGGCGCATCCGGCCGCTGATGAGCAGCGCGTGCGCGTGCCCCATCTGCGGCACCCCGCGCCGGTCCGCCGGTTCGTCCGGCAGCACGTCGCGGTCCAGCACCGTGACCCGCTCGTAGCGGCCGGACAGTTCGCGGGCCGCCGCCAGCCCCCCGATGGATCCGCCCATGACGACCGCATGCTCACCGATGATGGCCACGGTTCCTCCTCGATCGATGTCCGCGTGCGGCAGGCCGCCTCTCCGAGGATTCTCAGCGGGCGGGCGGGAGGTGTCTTCTCCCCGGTTGCGGGACCTGCGCCGAGGCCCCTCCGGCACCCGCGGCGGGCGGGCCGGGAGGCACCGGCGCGGGGCGCACGCGGAACGGGCCGCCCGCCTCCGTGTCCGGGAGGCGGACGGCCCGTGGCCGCCGGACGGTCGAAGGGACGTCAGCCGCGCCGGCCGTCCGGGCGACGGCGCCGCGGCCGCGAGGCGGTCGCCAGGGGGAGCGGCTCGCACGCCACGCCGCGGTGCGGACGCTCGGCGCTCGCGGCCTTGAGGTCGTTCCAGTCCAGCTCGATCGGCACGACCGCGCCGGGGACGGTGCGCAGCGGCCCGACGAGCGTGGTTGCGGCGGGCAGGGGGCCGCACTCGCCGTACGCCGGACGGACGGCGACGTACCACTGGCCGGGCGGAACGTGCGCCAGCCGGGCGCCGCGGTGCGGGTGCTCGCCCGAGCAGAACCGCACCGGCCCGCCGCCGCCCGGCTCCGCGCCGCCCGGCTCGTCGGCGGACGGCTCCGCCGCCGGGATCGCGGTGAGGTGCAGGGCGTGGGGCTGGGGGCCGCGGTCGCCGGCCGTCACCATGATCGAGGCGTGCAGGAACGGCCAGCCGTCCAGTGCGCCGCCGAACCCGTCGCCGCCCTCCCCCAGCAGGGAGTGCCGCCGGTACCGGCCGGGCGGTACCCCCAGGATCCGGTTGAACCTCGTGGTGAACGTCCCGAGGCTGGCGCACCCGACCTCGACGGAGATGTCGGCCACGCTGGCCTGGCTGCACAGCAGCCTGCGGCGTGCCGCCTCCAGGCGCATCGCACCGAGGTAGCGCGTCGGCGGGAAGCCCGTTTCCCTGCAGAAAAGCCGTGACACGTAGTACGGGCTCAGGCCGGCCATTGCCGCCATATCCTCGAGCGACAGGTCCTCATGGTATCTGGCCCGTATCCCCGCGACGACCTGAGCGATCTCCGACCGCACCGCCTATTCCCCCCTGCCGACCAATACCTCAACGTATCTGATTTGAACCGAGCCTAACGTGCAACGTCAAGGGGCCATGGAGACTCCCAAAGAAAAGCTATAGAAAACGAAGAGACCGAAGCAATACGTTGACTTTGCGTAACCATCTCTTAACACAGATACCTCGATTTCGCTTTTCGGTCGACATATAATCTCGATAATTGATGGACCGAAACCCATAGAGAGGTCCGGTCCTCCGTATTTCGGGCCGCCATAATTTACCTGAATCATCGAGACGGCCCTCCTCGAGGCGTCACGATGAGGCGTCAAGCGAGCACATACAGTTAAACGTGAACCTTCCTCACGGGTGGCCGCAGCCGCCGTGATCGCCCTGCGCGCCGCCGAATCGGGCAATATCGGAGATGGTCCCACGACCCTGCTGCCGCACAATGGGGCCATGCCTCCGAAGCCGGCACCACCAAAACGGTGAACACCGTTTACGGTACGTCCGTACCGGTGGAATGCATAAGGCCGCGGCGGCAGCTCGAATTGAAAGGCGGCCGACGGAGGGAGTTTCCATGCATCAGATCGATCAAGCTCGGACCGGCGAAGAGAGCATCGAAGCGGTGCTCGTCGGGGGGCCCGACGACATTCCCGAAATCGCCCGTAGAATGCGGGCGCCGGCGGCGACCACGAAACTCAAGCTGTCCCACCGGGGCGGTTACGAGCATTTCGAGGTGGACGGGCGTCCGGACGGGAGCCCCCGCCCGACCGTCTTTACCTGGACCACCCGGACCGAGGCCGCCGAATGACCGGCCGCCGATAACCGGACGGCCGGTCGGCGCGGCGCCGCCCCGCCGACCGGCCGTCCGGCGGGGCGGTCACTCCACGATCCGCGCGGCGTCGCGCACCCGCTCGACCAGCACCGCCTGCCGCAGGATCGGCGCCGCCGTCCCCGCCCGCCGCCCGCCGGACCGGGCGGCGGCCGCGAACGCCTCGATCGCGTTGCGGACCTGATGGTCGGGCGGCAGTGAGAGTTCCGTGACGCGGTCCTGCTGCTCGATCCGGACCAGCGGCCGGTGGTGCTCCGGCGGCGTGAACGCCCTGGGCACCCTGAGCAGGCCCCGGTCGCCCCACAGCGCGCAGTCGCTCCGGTAGGCGTGCTCGAACCCGAAGTCGAGTTGCGCGGTGACTCCGTCCGGCGAGCACAGCAGCACGCTGCCCGCGACGTCCACGCCGGTCGCCGGGTCCAGGCGCAGGCACGCGCCGAGCACCGCCAGTTCCCCGGGCAGGTAGAGCTGGGCGGCGCGCAGCGGGTAGACGCCGACGTCCAGCAGGGCCCCACCGCCCAGTTCCGGGTCGTACCGGTACGACCCCGGATCCAGCGGCGGGATCCCGAAAGAGCTGGACAGCGTCCGCAACGTCCCGATCTCCCCCTGCTCGACCAGGTCGCGGACGGCCCGGTGCTGCGAGTGGTGGAGGAACATGAAGTTCTCCACCAGCGCGAGGTCCCGCCGCCGGGCCAACTCCACCAGCTCCGCGGTCTGGACGGCGTCGACGCACAGCGGCTTCTCCGCGAGCACGTGCTTGCCCGCCTCCAGGGCGCGCCGCGTCCACGCGTGGTGCAGGGCGGGCGGCAGCGGCACGTACACGGCGTCGATGTCGTCCCGTTCCAGCAGCGCCTCGTACCCCGCCTCGGCGGCGCACCCGAACCGGGCCGCGACCGCGGCGGCCCGGTCCGCGTCCCGCGCCGCCACCGCCACCAGGTCCACCGCGTCCGTCCCGGCCATCACCGGCAGCATCCGCCGCACCGCGATGTCGGCACAGCCGACGACTCCCATGCGCACGACGTCCTCAGCCACCGCCGCCACCCCTTCCGTCGATCACGTCCGCCGATGTCCGGCGCGGAGAAGGTAACCGCCGGGCGGCGAGCCGGACTCGAAGATCCATGGAGCCGGTGGGCCCGCGGGCCCCAAAGCCCGGCGGCGGTGCTCCACCCCGCGTCGCGCACGCCTTCAGCGGCGTTGGATCCGGCCGCGAGACGTCCGGCGCACACTGCCGGGCATGGACGCGATCAGGACGACCGGCGGCCCGCGCCGCGCCGCGGCCCGCCGGGAGCCGGCCACATGAACGCTCCGCGCGCCGTCGCTCCCGAGCCGTCCCTCGCCGAGCGGCTCGCCGTGTCCGCGCGGCATCCCGGCGACGCCGCCCCGGCGGAGGTGCGGGCCTGGCTGGCCGGCACCGCGGCGCGCGCCCGCATGCGGGTGGACCGGGTCCCGCTCGAAGAGGTGGACGGCTGGAGCCGCGACCCCGTGACCGGCGACCTGGGCCATCGCAGCGGCCGCTTCTTCACGATCACGGGACTGCGCGTGCGGGATCCGGACGGCCCCGTCCCGGAGTGGACCCAGCCGATCATCGACCAGCCCGAGGTCGGCGTCCTCGGCATCCTGGTCAAGGAGTTCGACGGGGTGCTGCACTTCCTGATGCAGGCCAAGGTCGAGCCCGGCAACCACGGCGGCCCGCAGCTGTCGCCGACCGTCCAGGCCACCCACAGCAACTACACGCGCGTCCACCAGGGCTCCGCCGTCCCCTACCTGGACCACTTCACGGACGCCTCGCGCCCGCGGCTCGTCGACGTCCGGCAGTCCGAGCAGGGCACCCGGTTCCTCCGCAAGCGCAACCGCAACATGGTCGTGGAGGCGGCCGGCGACGTCGAGGTGCTCGACGGCTTCCGCTGGCTCACGCTCGGCCAGGTGCACCGGCTGCTGGAGATGGACGACGTCGTCAACATGGACGCCCGCACGGTGCTGGGCTGCCTGCCGTTCACCGACGGGCCCGCCCCGCACGGCGGCGCCGCGGGCCGGACCGCGTTCGGCGCCGCGCTGCTGCGCTCCTGCGACCCCGAGGCCGGGGCCCTCCACCCGATGCCGGACCTGCTGAGCTGGATCACCGAGGCGCGCACCGCGAGCGGCATGCGCGCAGAGCCGGTCCCGCTGGCCGAGGCGGACGGCTGGGAGGCGGCCGGCGGCGCCATCGCGCACCGCACCGGCCGGTTCTTCTCCGTCATCGGCGTCCACGTCACGGCGGGCGCGCGCGAGGTCGGCCGGTGGGGCCAGCCGCTGGTGGCGCCCGCCGGGACCGGCGTGATCGCGTTCCTGGCGGCCCCGATCGACGGCGTGCTGCACGTGCTGGTGCGGGCCGCCGCCGAGCCCGGCTTCGTGGACGTGGCGGAGCTGGGGCCCACCGTGCAGTGCACGCCCGAGAACCACGCTCACCTGCCCGCCGCGGCGCGCCCGCCGTTCCTGGACGAGGTACTGGCCGCCGACCCCGACCGGATCAGGTTCGGCGCCCTGCTCTCGGAGGAGGGCGGACGCTTCCACCACGCCCGCAACCGGTACCTGGTCGTCGAGACGCGAGCCGGCCGCGAACCACCGGGATTCCGCTGGGCGGCCGTGCACCAGCTCGGTGCGCTCGTCCGCCACAGCCACTACCTGAACGTCGAGGCCCGCACGCTGCTCGCGTGCCTGCACAGCCTCACGTCGGCGCCGGGAGGTGCGCGATGAAGGGCGTCATCCTGGCGGGCGGCTCGGGTTCGCGGCTGCAACCGGCCACGCTGGTGGTCTCCAAGCAGCTGCTGCCGGTCAGCGACAAGCCGATGATCTACTACCCGCTGTCGGTGCTCATGCTGGCGGGGATCCGCGACATCCTGATCATCTCGACGCCGGACCACCTGCCGCTGTTCCGCCGGCTGCTCGGCGACGGATCCCGGCTGGGGCTGCGGATCGACTACGCGGCCCAGGCCGAGCCGCGCGGGCTCGCGGACGCGTTCCTCGTCGGCGCCGACCACATCGGGGACGACTCGGTGGCGCTCGTCCTCGGCGACAACATCTTCCACGGCTACTCGTTCTCCGAACTGCTGGAGACGGCCGTCGCGGACGTCCAGGGATGCGTGCTGTTCGGCTACCCGGTCACCGACCCGGAACGCTACGGCGTCGGCGAGGTCGACGCCGCCGGGCGGCTGCTCTCGATCGAGGAGAAGCCGAGCCGTCCCCGCTCCAACCGCGCGATCACCGGGCTGTACTTCTACGACAACGACGTGGTCGACATCGCCCGGAGCCTGGCGCCCTCCCCGCGCGGGGAACTGGAGATCACCGACGTCAACCTGGCCTACCTGGCGCGCGGCCAGGCCACACTGGTGGACCTCGGGCGCGGATTCGTGTGGCTGGACGCCGGGACGCCCGAGGCGCTGCTGGCCGCCGGCCAGTACGTCCGCACCATCGAGGAACGGCAGGGGGTCCGCATCGCCTGCATCGAGGAAATCGCGCTGCGGAAGGGCTTCATCGACGCCGACACGTGCCATCGGCTGGGCGCGGAAATCGCCAATTCCAGCTATGGCCAGTACGTGATGGCCATAGCGAAGGAACTGGTTCAGTGAGGCCCGGAAAAACCGCGGGCGTCAGCCTCGGGAACTCCCGTTGGCCATCGCGACGGGACGCTGGTGCTGCGACCGCCGGGCCCGCTCCGCGGGCACCAGGACCTCGTAGTGCAGGCGCTGCAGCTCCGGCGACGGTTCCAGGCCGAGTTCGGTGTCCAGCCGTATCCGCAGGTTGTGGTAGGCCTGCAGCGCCTCGGCGCGCCGGCCCGCCCGGGTCAGCGCCTCGATGAGCTGGCCGTGGAACCACTCGTGCAGCGGGTAGCGGGTCACCAGCGACCGCAGCTCACCGATCAGGTCCCGTCCCCGGTCGAGCTGGACGTCGGCCGAGATCCGCAGTTCGAGCGCACGGATCCGCTGTTCCTGCAGGTGCACGGCGTGGGCGCTGAGCAGCGGCCCCTGCGTCACGTCGGCCAGCGGCGGTCCCGTCCACAGGTCGAGCGCCTGCCGCAGCCGCTGCGAGGCGTCCTCGGCCCGGCCGCCGTCGAGCATCCGGCGCCCCTCGGCCACGTACCGCTCGAACAGGCACGCGTCCAGCTCCGCCGGATCGATCCGCATCTGGTAGCCGCACGGCTGCGTGGACAGCGGTTCCGAACCGGACCGCTCCCGGCCGAGGGCCTTGCGCAACTGGTAGATGTAGGTCTGCACCGTGGTGGAGGCGCTCTTCGGCGGCGCGTCCCCCCACAGTTCCCGGACGACCGATTCGTTCTGCACGAGCCGGCCGGTCCGCAGCAGCAGCAGGGCGAGCACTTGGCGCACTTTCGGCGCGGTCAGCGTGCACACCCGCCCGTGGTCGGTTATCTCAAGGCTTCCGAGGACCTTGAAACGCACCATCGAGCGTCCCTCTCCATTGGATGCGAGCATGGCCAGGTCATCACGCTGCCCGCACTTCAAGAATGGGTTGCCCTCCGGCGCACTGTCTTCGCTCAGATTGCTCTTTGCCCGCACCGGCTCCGGCCGCCGCGACTCCATTTCCCGTTCATTTCCGTTACCTGGCGTTCCAGTAACGGCCGGGTGCGAAGATCAGCGCCGCGGCCCCGACGAGGCCCGCGGGCTGCCCGAGCTCCGCCGGGACGATCTCCAGCGGGCGCGCGAAATCCATCCGGGCGTGCGCGTCGAACGCCTCCCGCAGCGGCTCGAACACCAGCGGCCCGGCCTGCGACACCCCGCCCCCGATCGCCACCACCTCGAGGTCGCACAGATGCGTCGCGGACGCGATCGCGACGCCCAGCGCCCGGCCGGCCCGGCGCATCGCCGCGACCGCGACCGGCGCGCCGTCCCGCGCGTCCGCCGCCAGCTCCACCCCGGTCCCGGGCTCCCCCGGCCGCCAGCCCCGCTCGCGCGCCCACGCCACGAGGCCCGGACCGCGCGCGACCGCCTCCAGGCACCCGCGCCCGCCGCACCCGCACGGCGGGCCGTCCGGATCCACGATCACGTGCCCGATGTGCCCCGCGTTCCCGCTGGCACCGTCGACGAGCCGGCCACCGAGGACCAGCCCCCCGCCGACACCCGTCGACACCACCATGCCCAGCACGTTCGCGCGCCCGCGCCCCGCGCCCCGCCAGTGCTCCCCGACCGCCACGCAGATCGCGTCGTTGTGCACCCGGACGGGCAGACCCGGGTGCCGCTCGCGGAGCCGGTCGCGCAGCGGGAACCCGCGCCAGGCGGGGATGTTCAGCGGCGACACCGCGCCCTCGGGCCACGTCATCGGGCCGCCGCACCCCACCCCGACACCGGTGATCGCGGGCCCGCCGCCCTCCGCCACCACCTTGTCGAGGAGCGCGTCGAGCGCCCGCCACAGGTCCTCGGCGCCGCGGCCGGGCTCGTTCGGCGTCGGCACCCGGTCGTAGGCGACGACGCGCCCGGCGCCGTCCACGAGCGCCGCCGCGAGCTTCGTCCCGCCGATGTCGATCGCGAGGACGATGCCGCCGGGGGGAGCGGGATCGGTCACGCGCGCTCTCCCGAACGGCCGAAGGCGAGGATCGACGCCGTGAACCCGTGCACGTGGTTGCGTCCCGACACCGGGCCGATCTCCCCGGCCGCGAAGAACCCGCCGACGCCCGCCGGGCCGAACGCGCGGTCCAGCACCTTCGCGTCATGGTCGGAGTCGGGGAACATCGACTTCCCGCGCCCGTTGCAGGAGAACAGCAGCGCGCCCTCGACCGGCGCCATGTCGAACCGCTCGAGCAGCGCCGCGAGATCCTCCTCCGCCGCGCCCGCGTCCCGCACCTGGAACCGGACCGTGCGGCCCACGTCCACCACGTCCCCGATCGCGATGGCGCCGTTCTCGGTGTCGGCCCCGACCACCCCCCGCACGAGGAAGTCACCGTGCTCGTGCTCGTCGGCGTACTCGTCCATCGCGACGCCGATCAGCAGCCCGCGGCCCGCCATCTCCTGCTCGTCGTCGGGCAGCCCAACGACGATCTCCTCGAGCTTCTCCAGCGCCGGGGTGCCCGCCAGCTCGTACAGGACGTTCTCCTCCGCACGCGTCACGACCATGTCGGGCCCGATCGGCCGCGCCCCCTGGCTGACCAGCGTCGCCGCCGCCACCGACCCGCCGATCACGACCCCGACCGCCCCGTCGGAGTGGACCTCGCCGTCGATGAACAGCCGCACCGTCCCCGGGCCGCTGCCCTCCGCGAGCCCCCCGACCAGCGGCAGCCCCGGCAGCGCGTCGTCCGAACGTTCGACGAACGCGTCCACGGGGAAGCTGTACGGATCGGTGAGCAGCACGCCCACCACGTCGTCGTCCTGCCCCTCGGGCATCCCGACGACGATCAGCCGATCGTCCGAGCGCAGCGTCTCCAGCCGGAACGGGTCGATCCGCGCGTCCGGCAGCACCGCCGCCCACGCGCTCACCGCCCCAGTCTCCTCCACGCCCCGCCCGGCGCCGATCACCCCGGCGCCGCTGCACCCGATCATCACCGCGGGCCCCGCCGCCAGCGCCGCCCCGTGCGCCGCCGCCTCGATCTCGTCGGGGTCCTCGCCGGAGATGAACACGCAGACCAGGTCCGGCGCCGCGCTGAGCGGCGCCAGCGCCTCCTCCACCGCCGTTACGGCGGCACTGGACAGATCCGGGCCGACAGCCAGCCCATCACCGAACCGAGCCATAGCGCCTCCTTGTCCACCCAGGGGGGCGACCCCCTGGAACCCCCGTCAGTCGCCGGGCGATCCTCGCGTGCTGTTGCAAGACATCGTGTCCCCTTCGGCGATCGTACGCACGCTCCGGTCGCCCGGCTCCCCGCTTCGCGCGACCTCCGGCGCGGGGCGCCTACGGCCGCGCGAAGCGTGCCCGTGGTCGGGGTCGCCGGCCGAGTGATCGTCATGCGGGCCTCCGAGAAACGAGCCACACGAACCATCCAGTCCACGACACCCGTACCCCAGGCAGACCACAGCAAGCGAACGCATGCAGACCCCCACGACTTCGCGGGTGACGCACCGGACGCGTAAGGACCCCAGCACCTCGACGTGGAACGAGCCTTCGCCGAGGGTCCGCCCCAGACGCGGGAAGGTACCCGGACCCGGCAACCCCACGCAGGCCCGCGCGAACGACCGCATGCAGCCGCCTGCAGGATCGGCGCGGCGGGCGACCGCACCGCCTCGACGCAGGACGAACATGCACGAGGGCCCGGCACCCAGACACACGAACCATTCGGACCGCCCCACCCCCGGCAACCCCCGCAAACGACCCATGCAGCCGCCTGCAAGGTCGAAGCTCACGCGCCGGGCGACCGCAGCGCCTCGGCGAGTGCTCACCGGGCCCCGGGGGCCCCCAGCCGGGCGCGAGGACCGTCCGGCGCGAGGAGCGGGACGACCGCAGCGTGCGTACGCGTGCCGCACGGCACACGGTCTCTCGCAACAGCACGCGAGGATCGTCCCGCGACAATCCGGAGGGGGCTTGGGGGGCGCTCCCCCAAACAAACAACGCGTGGGACGAGCGTGCATGGGGGCCTGCACCCAAACGCGAAACCCCATCCGGACCCACCAACCCCCAAGTGGGCCCCAGCAAGCGAACGCATGCAGCCGCCTGCAAGGTCGAAGTCCACGCGCTGGGCGACCGCAGCGCCTCGGCGAGTGCTCACCGGGCCCCGGGGGCCCCCAGCCGGGCGCGAGGACCGTCCGGCGCGAGGAGCGGGACGACCGCAGCGTGCGTACGCGTGCCGCACGGCACACGGTCTCTCGCAACAGCACGCGAGGATCGTCCCGCGACAATCCGGGGGGCTTGGGGGGTCGCTCCCCCAAGTAAATAACGTAGTGTCGATCTCGTGCGTGCATCCACACCTCGCGAGACCACGGTGGGCGAGCTGCGCAACAGCGGTCACGTCCAGCGTCCGGTGAAGGCAGAGATCCGGCGCAACCTGCTCGACCGGCTGAGATCGGGCGAGCCGCGGTTCCCCGGGATCCTCGGGTTCGACGAGACCGTGCTTCCCCATCTGGAACGGGCGCTGCTCGCCGGGCACGACCTGGTGCTCCTGGGCGAGCGCGGGCAGGGCAAGACGCGGCTGATCCGCACCCTGGTCGGCCTGCTGGACGAGTGGACGCCGGTCGTCGCCGGCTGCGAGATCAACGACCATCCGTACGAGCCGGTGTGCGTGCGGTGCCGCAGGCTGGCGGACGAGCTGGGCGACGGGCTGCCGGTGGCGTGGCGGCACCGGGACGAGCGGTACGGCGAGAAGCTCGCGACGCCCGACACCAGCGTCGGCGACCTGATCGGCGACGTCGACCCGATCAAGGTCGCGGAGGGCCGGACGCTCGGCGATCCGGAGACCGTGCACTTCGGGCTCGTCCCGCGGACCAACCGGGGCATCTTCTCGATCAACGAGCTGCCGGACCTCGCGGAGCGGATCCAGGTGGCGCTGCTGAACGTGCTCGAGGAACGGGACGTGCAGATCCGCGGGTACGCGCTCCGGCTGCCGCTGGACGTGCTGCTGGTGGCCAGCGCCAACCCCGAGGACTACACCAACCGCGGCCGGATCATCACGCCGCTGAAGGACCGGTTCGGCGCGGAGATCCGCACCCACTACCCGCTGGAGCTGGACGCCGAGCTGGCGCTCATCCGCCAGGAGTCCGACTTCGCCGACCTGGGCGGGGTGCCCGCCGAGGTGCCCGACCACCTGGTCGAGGTGATCGGGCGGTTCACCCGGCTGGTCCGCGAGTCGACGGCGGTCGACGGGCGGTCCGGGGTGTCGGCGCGGTTCGCGCTGGCGGGCGCCGAGACGGTCGCGGCGGGCGCGGTGCGCCGGGCGGCGCTGACCGGCGAGGACCACGCGGTGGCGCGGGTCTGCGACCTGCCGGCGGTGGTGCCCGCGCTGCTGGGCAAGGTGGAGTTCGAGGTCAGCGAGGAGGGCCGCGAGCAGGAGGTGCTCGAGCATCTGCTGCGGCGGGCCGTCGCGGAGACCTACCGGCGGACGCTGGGCGCCGCCGATCTGAGCGGGCTGCTCGACAAGTTCGACGCGGGCGACAGCGTCGAGTCGGGCGAGCTGGTGGCGGCGTCGGAGCTGCTGCGCCGCGTCGGGCAGGTCCCGGGCCTCGCGCGGATGATGGAGCGGCTGGGGATGTCCGGGGAGTCCCCCGGGCAGGCGGCGGCCGCGCTGGAGTTCGCCCTGGAGGGGCTGTTCCTGACCCGGCGGCTGTCGAAGGACGCGGCCGACGGGACATCCACCTACCGCACCTGAGGGCTGCCGATTTGGGGGCGCGACTGTGAGCGGATACCGGTACGGCGCGTACGAGGACGGGCCCGACCCGCTGGCCCCGCCCTACGACGTCCGCGGCGCCCTCGACGCCGTGGGCGACGCGGTGCTGGACGGGACGCGGCCGGGCGACGCGCTGCGGGACCTGCTGCGGCGGGGGCTGCCGGGCCGTGACGGGCGCGGGCTCGACGACCTGCTCCGCGACGTGCGCGAGCGGCGCCGGGCGCTGCGGGACCGGGGCCGGCTGGACGGCACCCTGGAGCAGGCGCGCGCGCTGCTCGACACCGCGATCGGGCAGGAGCGGGCCGAGCTGTTCCCCGACCCGTCCGACGACGCGCGGCTGCGCGAGACCGAGCTGGACGCGCTGCCGGACGACACGTCGCAGGCCGTGCGGCGCCTCTCGAACTACGAGTGGAAGTCGGGCGCGGCGCGCGAGACGTTCGAGCGGCTGAAGGACATGCTGCGCAGCGAGGTGCTGGACGCGCAGTTCCAGGGCATGAAGCAGGCCCTGCAGAGCCAGGATCCGGCGCAGATGCAGCGCGTCAAGGACATGATGTCCGCGCTGAACGCGATGCTGGAGAAGGACGCCCGCGGCGAGCACACTCCCGAGGATTTCGACCGGTTCATGGACGATTACGGGGATTTCTTCCCCGACCGTCCGGAGAACCTCGAGGAGCTGGTGGACGCGCTGGCGCGGCGGGCCGCGGCGATGGACCGGCTGCTGGCGTCGCTGAGCCCGGAGCAGCGGGCGGAGCTGGCCGGGCTGATGGACGAGGCCATGAAGGACGCTGGCCTCGCGATGGAGATGACGCGGCTCGGGGACTCGCTGCGCGCCCGGCGGCCCGACCTCGGGTGGGGCGGCGCCGAGCCGATGACCGGTGAGGACCCGCTCGGCATGGGCGACGCGACGTCCGCGCTGGCGGAGCTGGCGGATCTCGCGGAGCTGGAGGCGGCGCTCGGGCAGGAGTATCCGGGCGCGCGGCTGGACGACATCGACGAGGACGCGGTGCGGCGGGCGCTGGGCCGCCGCGCGGTGGACGATCTGCAGGCGCTCCGGCGGATCGAGGCGGAGCTGGAGCGGCAGGGCTACCTGCGGCGGAACCGGGGCAAGCTGGAGCTGACGCCGAAGGCGGTGCGGCGCCTCGGCGAGACGGCGCTGCGGCGGGTGTTCTCGCAGCTCGCGTCGGGCCGGCCGGGCGACCACGACCAGCGGGACGCCGGGCAGGCGGGCGAGCTGACCGGGTCGAGCCGCCCGTGGCGGTTCGGGGACGAGCAGCCGCTGGACGTCGTCCGGACGGTGAGCAACGCGGTCCGCCGGAGCGCGATGAACGGCCTGTCCGCGCCCGTGGCCCCGGCCGTCCCGGCCGAGGTCGCCGATCCGGCCGGCGGTGTGCGGTCGGACATCGTGCCCGGCCCGCGGCCCGTCCGGCTGGGTGTGGACGACTTCGAGGTGCACGAGACCGAGCGGCGCACGGGCGCGGCCGTCTGCCTGCTGGTCGACCTGTCGTACTCGATGGTGCTGCGCGGGACGTGGGCGGCGGCCAAGCAGACGACGCTCGCCCTGCACACGCTCGTGACCAGCAAGTTCCCGCAGGACGCGATCCAGATCGTCGGGTTCTCGAACTACGCGCGGACGCTGCAGCCCACGGAGATGGCGGGGCTCGACTGGGACATGGTGCAGGGCACGAACCTGCACCACGCGCTGATGATCGCGGGCCGCCATCTGGACCGGCACCCGGACTTCGAGCCGATCGTGCTGGTGGTGACGGACGGCGAGCCGACCGCGCATCTGCGGCCGGACGGGCGCTCGCTGTTCGACTACCCGCCGTCGACCGAGACGCTGGTGCTGACGCTCGCGGAGGTCGACAAGATGACGCGGCGCGGCGCCGGGATGAACTTCTTCATGCTGGCCGACGACCGCCGGCTGGTGTCGTTCGTGGAGGAGGTCGCGCGGCGCAACGGCGGCCGGGTGTTCGCGCCGGACGCGCAGCGGCTCGGCGAGTACGTCGTGAGCGACTACCTGCGGGTGCGGCGCGGCCGCAGGTAGCGCCCCGCTACGCGGACGGCGGCCGGCCGGGTGCGTGGAGGGCGAGGAAGCCGGTGACGGCCGTTTCGGCGTGCTCGGCGATCTCCGCGGCCGTCGGCGCCTCCTCGCCGAGCAGGACGCGTATCTGGGTGTCGCGGACGACGAGCCCGTACAGCGTCCGGTACGCCTCCCCGGGGTCGGGGGCGTGCACGATCCCCGCCGCGTGCAGGCGCTCCAGGTAGTCCTCGACGAGCGGGCCGATGCGGTGCCGTCCCGATGACAGCAGGGTGCGCGCCAGCGACGGGGAGGCCATCGCCGCGCGGTTGAGCGTCACCGAGGACGGGCCGGTCAGCAGGGTGAGCAGGCCGGTGGCGTAGGCGACGAGCGCGCGCCGGGCGGTGCCGGGCGTGACGTCCCGGTCCCCGACCAGGGCGACGAGCCGCGCGGCCGAGGCGTCGGCGTTGGCCTCGATCAGCGCGGCGATGAGCCCTTCCCGGTCGCCGAACCACGCGTACAGGGTCTCCTTCGACGCCCCCGCGCGGGCGGCGACGTCGCTCATCGTCGCCCGGTCGTACCCCTGCTCGGTGACGACCGACAGCGCGGCGTCGAGCACCTCGGCCCGACGACGCTCCCGTTCGGCCGCGGGCAGCCTGCCGCGACGCCGTCCCGTCTGCTCTGCCATGTTGACAAGCGTAACAGCCGGTTCGGATACTGAAAACGTACGCATGAGTTCGGTTCTATCGGAGGGAGGCCGCCGTGACGGGACGGCGGATCGATGCGGCGCTCGGGGCGGGGATCGCCGCGATCATGTTCGGCGGCGCGGTGTTCGGTTTCTTCTACGCCTGGGTGTGCTCGACCATGTGGGGCCTGGACGACGCGGATCCGCGCGTGGCGATCGCGGCGATGCAGTCCATGAACGCGTCGGTGCGCAACGCCGTGTTCTTCCCGGCGTTCTTCCTGACCCCGGCGGTCATGGCGCTCGCGGCCGTCCTCGCCCTACGGGCCCGGCGGCGCGCACCGGCCGTGCTGCTGGCGGTCGCCGCCGCCGTCTACCTGGGCGGCGGCCTGCTGCTGACGATGCTGGTGAACGTCCCGATGAACGAGGACCTCGCCGCCGTCGCGGTCCCGGCCTCGGCCGAGGAGGCCCGGCGCGTCTGGGCGGACTATTCGGGCCGCTGGCAGCTCTTCAACCAGATCCGCACGGTGGCGAGCGGCGCGAGCCTGCTGCTGGCCGCCGTGGCCCTCGCCCGCCTGCGCCGGGACGGCCGTCCGGCGACCTGACGCGGCCGTTCGGGCCGCCTCCGCCACGGCTCCGGTCCACAGGCCATAGGGTCGGCGTCATGTCGACTTCCGACCACCTGCTGCTGATCCTGCACATCGGCTTCGCGATCTTCACGCTGGGACCGCTGACCGCCGCGACGATGTCCACGCCGCGCTACATCCGCAAGCGCAACACGTCGGTCGTCCGGTACCTGAACCGGACCACGCAGATCTACGGCGTGGCGTGCCTGGGCGTCTTCCTGTTCGGCATCTTCCTGGCGAACGGGCAGTTCGACCAGGTGTGGCTGTCGGCGTCTATGACGCTGTTCATCGTCGCGCTGGTGCTGCTGCTGATCGTGGACCGGGACCAGCGCCGCGCGGTGCACCTGCTGGAGGCCGCGGGCGCCCCCGCCCCCGCCTCTGCACCGGCCGAGGCCGCGGACGGCGGGGAGAAGCCGAAGGTCGAGAAGACCGAGGAGGCCGAAAGGCAGGAAGCGCGGGAGGCCGTCCGGGAGGACGCGCCCGGCGCGGACGTCGCGCAGGTCGAGCGCGGCCGGATCGCGGCGCTGTCCGGCGTGGTCGCGCTGATCTGGCTGGTGATCCTGGTGCTGATGGTCTGGAACGGCTGACCGGCGCCTGGAGCGGAGCCCTGGCGGAGCGGAAGGCGCCGGTCAGCCGTTCCAGGGGCTGTGGGGGGTCGTCCCCCCACAATGACACTGACCGGCGCCTGGAGCGGAGCCCTGGCGGAGCGGGAGGCGACGGTCAGCCCGCCGTTCCGGCGGGTGGGGGGCCTCCCCCACCATGACACTGACCGGCGCCTGGAGCGGCGTCAGTCGTCGGTGGCGCGCTGGGTCGGGAGGGCGCTCGGGAGCTCGACGGGCGGTTCGTCGTCGTCGCCCTCGTCGTCCTCGCCGACCGGGGCGCCACCGGACGGTTCCGGGGCGAGGTGCCGCTCGAGCCACTCGGCGATCGTCGGGTAGGCGTCGGGGTCGTTGAGCAGCTCGGCCGCGTGCCCGGCCCCCTCGACCGTCTTGATCGTCGCCTCGATCCCGGCGGCGCGCAGCGCGGTCGCCAGGCCGCGGCTCTCGGCGACCGGGACGAACTCGCTCGTCCCGTGCATGAACAGCATCGGGGCGTCTCCGGCGGAGACGTGGGTCTCGGACTTGGCGTCGGCGAGCAGCCGCCAGCAGCGCGACCCGGCGGCGGACTCGGCCGGGTCGCAGCCGAGCAGCTCGACGACGGCGCGGCGCAGCTTCTGCTGCCGGTGGTCGGCGGTGGGCGCGGCGCCGTCGGTGTAGGCGAGCTCGGGGTCGTTCGGCGGGGACAGGGCGACCACGCCGCGGACGCGCTCGCCGCCGTCGCCGTAGGTGCCGAGCTGGGTGGCGAGGTGCCCGCCGGAGGACGAGCCGATCACGACGACGCGCTCGGGGTCGGCGTTCCAGCGGGCGGCGTTGGTCTTGAGGAAGTTCAGCGCCGCCGCCACGTCGGTGCGCTGGGCGGGCCACTGCGCGGCGGGCGCGAGCCGGTAGTTCGTCGCCAGGACGACGTAGCCGTCGGCGACGAGGCGCCGCGCGAAGTACTCCCAGGCGCTCTTGTCGCCCTGCAGCCAGTAGCCGCCGTGCACGACCAGGACGGCCGGACGCGGCGCGGTGCCGCGCTCGGACGTCGTCCAGTAGGCGTCGACCTGCTGCCGCTCGCCGGGGCCGTACGGGTAGGTCTCGGTCTTCGGCAGCTCGGGCGTCACCATCACGGCGCTGGCGGTGACGGTGCCGTCGGCCGTGGAGCCGGCCGGGGCCTCCGGCTCGGCGGGCGTCCCCGGTGCCTCCGGCGTCTCCGGCGCGTCCGACGGGCCGGTCGTGGCGTCCGGCGCCGGGGTGGACGGTGCGGGCGTGGCCGTGGGGCCGGGGGCCGCCGCCTGCGCCGTCAACGGGACGGCCACGGCCGACGCGCACGTCGCCGCGAGAGCCGCGCTGAACACCACTGCCTTGCGCACCCGGGACCCCTTCGCACCTGGAAACCTGGCGCGCTCATCATAGATGTTTTGATCAAGTTCGGCGCGGGAAGGGTGGTTCGTTCAGCTCAGTGCCGTTTCGAGGTCGCGGAGGAGATCTCCGGCGTCCTCGATGCCGACGGAGAGCCGCACCAGGTCGGCGGGCACCTCCAGGGGCGATCCGGCGGCCGACGCGTGCGTCATCCGGCCGGGGTGCTCGATGAGCGACTCGACCCCGCCGAGCGACTCGCCCAGGGTGAACAGCTTCGTCCGCTCGCAGACGCGGACGGCCGCCTCCTCCGACTCCATCCGGAAGGAGACCATGCCGCCGAACCCCTTCATCTGCTTGGCGGCGATCTCGTGCCCCGGGTGCTCGGGCAGCCCCGGGTACAGGACCCGCCGGACGGACGGGTGCCGCGTGAGCATGTCGACGACCCGTTCGGCGTTCGCGCAGTGCCGGTCCATGCGGACGCCGAGGGTCTTGATGCCGCGCAGCGTCAGCCAGGCGTCGAACGGGCCCGCGACCGCGCCCATCGAGTTCTGGTTGAACGCGAGCCGCTCGCCGAGGGCCGGGTCCGCGACGATCAGCGCGCCGCCGACCACGTCGGAGTGCCCGCCGATGTACTTGGTGGTGGAGTGCACGACGACGTCGGCGCCGAGCTCCAGCGGGCGCTGCAGGTAGGGCGAGGCGAAGGTGTTGTCGACGACGAGCAGCGCGCCGGCGTCCCGGGCGACCGAGGCGAGCGCCGCGATGTCGGCCACGCCGAGCAGCGGGTTCGTCGGCGTCTCCACCCAGATGATCCGCGTGTCCGGACGGACGGCGGCCCGCACCGCGGCGACGTCCCCGAGCGGCACCGGGTCGAACGCGACGCCCCACGGCTCGGCGACCTTCGCGAACAGCCGGTAGGTGCCCCCGTAGGCGTCGTTCGGGATGATCACGTGGTCGCCCGGGCGGCAGACCGTGCGCAGCAGCGCGTCCTCGGCGGCGAGCCCGGACGCGAACGCCAGTCCCCGCACGCCGCCCTCGATCTCGGCGAGGCATACCTCCAGCGACGTACGCGTGGGATTCGCCGATCGCGAGTACTCGTAGCCGCCGCGCAGGCCCCCGATGCCGTCCTGCTTATAGGTCGAGACCTGGTAGATCGGCGGCACGACCGCCCCCGTGACGGGGTCCGGCTCCTGACCGGCGTGGATGGCCACCGTTTCGAAACCCAGGTGAACGTCGTTGTCCATGGGGACGAGGCTATCCGCCGTGGTGCCCTCCTGTAGGAGGAGGCACTCCCCCGAGGTATCACGTCCGAATTCGGCGCACGGGGTGACCTCAAGGAGGCGCCGAGTCTCTACCGTTTGATACGCATCCGCTACACATCCTCCAGAACCGAAGGAAAGACGCATGTTCGCTGGGCTCGCACGCTTCGTCGTGAGACACCCGTGGTGGACGATCGTGGCCTGGCTGGCGGCGGCAGTCGTCATCATCGCCTTCTCCCCCAAACTGACAACCGAATCCGACCAGGGCGAGTTCCTGCCCTCCGGGTACGAGTCCGTCCAGGCCGTCGAGCTGGAGACGGACGCGTTCCCGCAGCAGGCCGAGGCCAGCTCGCTGATCGTGGTCCAGCGCAGCGACGGCGGGCAGATCACCCCGCAGGACACCGCCAAGATCACGGAAGCGGCCAAGACGCTGACGGCCGAGAAGGACGAGTACCCGACCGTCCAGGGGTTCATCACCAGTCCGGAGCTGGTGGCGCCCAACAAGTCCATCCAGCTGATCACCGTGCCGATGGAGATGGCGACCGGGGCCGAGGCCCAGGAGCAGAGCCAGGCCATCAAGGACCTCCGCGAGAAGCTGCCCGAGGTACTGGGCGGCAACCTCGAGGCCAAGGTCGGCGGCGACATCGCGATGTTCGTGGACAACGAGGACTCCTTCACCCAGTCCTTCCTGCTGATCACCGTCGCCACCTTCGCGCTGATCATCGGGCTGATCCTGCTGATCTTCCGGGCGCCGCTGGCCGCGATCCTGCCGATCATCGTGATCATCGTCACCGAGCAGCTGTCGATGGGCCTGATCGGCTCCGCGTCCAAGCTGCTCGACTTCTCCGGTGACGACAGCCTGCAGATCATCCTGACGATCGTCCTGTTCGGCGTCGGCGCCGACTACTACCTGTTCGTGCTGTTCCGCTACCGCGAACTGCTACGGGCCGGGGTGGAGCGCAAGGAGGCGCTGATCCGGGCGGTCGAGCGGGTCGGCGAGGTCATCACCTCCGCCGCCGCGGCCATCGCCGCCACGTTCATCGTGCTGATGCTGGCGTCCTTCGGGATCTTCGCCGCGTGGGGCCCGTCGCTCGCCATCGGCGTCGTCGTCATGGGCATCACGTCGCTGACGGTGTTCCCGGCGCTGCTGTCGATCCTCGGCACCGCGGTGTTCTGGCCGTCCAAGGCGTGGAAGAAGGAGCCGAAGGGCACCGTGTCGACCAAGCTCGGCGGGCTGGTCGGCAAGCGCCCGGCGATCGTCGCGCTGGCCGCGGCCGCCGTGATGATCGCGCTGTCCACGGGCGTCCTGGGCTTCAAGTCCAACTACGACTTCCAGTCCAGCTTCCCGCAGGACACCGAGTCCGCGATGGCCATGAAGGACATGGAGAAGGGCTTCCCGGCGGGCCAGACCCGCCCCGTGAAGGTCATGTTCGAGTCCACCGACGGGCAGCCGCTGACGAAGGCCGAGCTGGACGCCTTCGGCGCGGAGGCCAAGTCGCTGCCGGGCGTGGGCGGCGTCGCCCCCGCCGAACTCGGCCAGGACCCGAAGGTCGGCCGCGTCAACCTCCTGCTGGACGGCAACCCGGTCAGCAACGAGTCCATCAACCTGGTCAAGGACGAACTCAACCCGGCCGTGCACGACCTCGCGCCGGAGGGCACGAAGGCGTACGTCGGCGGCGAGGCGGCGATCTACGCCGACATCAACAAGGTCGTCAACCGCGACCTGTCGGTGATCCTCCCGGTCGCCGGCGTGCTGATCGCGGTGATCCTGCTCCTGCTGCTCCGCTCGGTCGTCGCCCCGCTGTACCTGGTCCCGGCGGTGCTGCTCGGCTACGCCGCCACGCTGGGTTCCGCGGTGTTCGTCTTCCAGGGGCTGCTGGGCGAACCGGGAGAGATCTTCCACCTGCCGATCATGCTCTACCTGTTCGTGCTGGCCATCGGGACCGACTACAACATCCTGATGACCGCGCGGCTCCGCGAGGAGGCCAAGCAGGGCCACGCGCCGCGCAAGGCCGCGGCCCTGGCCGTCCAGCACGGCGGCCCGACGGTCGCCGCGGCGGGCCTGATCCTGGCCGGGACGTTCTCGGTGATGCTGCTGGCGAGCGTCTCGATGCTGCAGCAGATGGGCTTCTCGATCGCGCTGGGCATCGCGCTCTCCGCCTTCGTGATGTCGATCTTCCTGGTGCCGGGCGTCACCGCCCTGCTGGGCGAGCGCGCCTGGTGGCCGGGACGCGCCGGGCCGAAGGAGCCGCCCGCCGGCTCCGCGGACCCGGCCGAGGAGCAGTACGCACCGTCCGGAACCCGCTCCTAGCGGGAACCCACAGACGCCGGGTTGCGGAGCGGTCGGAAAAGCCGCCCACAGACCGCCCCGCAACCCGGCACCCTCGCAAGGGTGAGGCCCCCGGCTCGCACGTCGAGCCGGGGGCCTCCCTTTTTCCGATCACACCGCGAGCGTCGCCCATACCACCTTGCCGCCGCCTTGCGCGGCCGGGAGGTACTCCCAGCCGCACGCGTCGTTGGTGAGCGCCCGGACGATGAACAGGCCCCGCCCGCGCTCGCCAAGCTCGCCGGGGTGCCGATCCTCGGGTCGGCGCGGGCTGTTGTCCCACACCCTGATCCCCATTACCGCGCCGTTGTGATTTGTGAGGCGGACCTCGATCAGCCCGCCGCGATCCGCTCGCACGCTGTTGGTGACCAGTTCCGAGACGATGACACGGGCGTCGTCCCGCAGATGTTCGCAGCGCCACGCCGTTACTGCTTCGTCCACCAGAGTCCGAGACAGGTAAACGGTCTCTTCCCACGCATGCCACCGTCCGGAGTACACGTGCCGCCCCGCCCCGGCACACGCGATCGTCATTCCCATTCGGGCACCTCCCCTCGTCGTTTCCGAGACCAGATTGCCAATGGGATGTACTCTGAGAACTGTTGAATCCAACAATCTCAAACTTAAGGATCTTGAATGGCGCGCGCGGACCACCTTGACCCCGATAGCTCTCACTGGCACTGGCTGGCCGTTGACCTGCGCGTATGGCGACTCGAACGCAACCTGTCACAGGCCGAACTGGGGGCACTGCTAGGCGTGGATATTTCGACGGTTTCGAACTGGGAGTCGGGCAGCGCCAAGCTACCGAAGGGACGAGCCGAAGCTCTTGACCGGATTTGGAAAACTCGCGGCCACTTTGCACGGCTACGTAACCTTGCAGAGAGTTCACACAATCCCGACTGGTTCGACCAGTACACCCGATATGAGAGGAAAGCCGAGGCCATCAGGGCGTACTCGGCGCTGGCCCTTCACGGACTTCTCCAAACCGAGGAGTACACGCGCGCTCTGGTGCTCAGCGGCGAACTTGTTGATGACGTGGATCAGGCCGTAGAAGAACGCATGGCGCGACAGCAGGTTCTTGCGGCACCCCGGCCACCCGAACTATGGATCTTGATCAAGGAATCGGTCCTCCAGGACCCTATCGGCGGCCCGGACGTCATGCGCGTCCAACTCGACCACTTGATCAATCTCTCGCACCGCCCCAACATCGTGATTCGGGTGGTGCCCAGATCGTTGGGGGCGCATCCCGGCATCGATGGCTCGTTCACCCTCCTGGAGTGCGATGGCGTTGATCATTCATGGTCTGAGGCAGTCGGTGGCGGGCGACTCGTCTCCGACCCCACCAAGGTCCGAGCGTGCCGAGTAAAGTACGACCGGATAGGTGCTGATGCCCTGTCTCGAGATTGCTCACGGAATCTCATAGCCGAAGTGATGGAGGCCATGCAGTGAGTAAGCCCGTATGGCGCAAGTCCAGCCGAAGCGGTACCGGCGGAGCCGGTGGCCAGGAATGTGTCGAGTTGGCGCCCCTGGGGACCTCGATCGGCGTGCGCGACAGCAAGACCCCAGAAGGCGGGCACCTGACGATCTCCCGGGGAGCCTTCGCGGCCCTCCTCAACCGCATCAAGGCGGACGACCCGAACGCCTGACCCCCCTCGCAGAGGTCATGGAGGCCGTGCAGTGATTCACTGGCGGAAGAGTTCACACAGCGACACCAGCGGGAATGAGTGCGTTGAGGTCGCCGACCTCGCCGTCGGTCTGGGAGTCCGGGACAGCAAGAACCCGGAAGGCGGGCACCTGACGGTCTCCCGTCGGACGTTCGCGACCCTCCTGTCCCGCATCAAGGCGGACACCCCGAACGCCTGATCCCCTCGCACGAACGGCCTCGCCCGGCTGGTGGGCGAGGCCGTTCGGCGTCGGCGTCGGGGGCGCGGGGCGTCGGTCAGGGGCGGGTGTCGGCGAGGTAGCTGAGGACGTCCTGGCGGGTGACGATGCCGGAAGGCTTGCCGTCGACCAGGACCACCACCGCGTCCCGGTTCTCGAGGACGGACACCATCCGCGCCACCGGCTCGCCGGAGCCGACGACCGGGAGCGGCGGGCTCATGTGCTTCTCGAGGGGATCGTCCGATCCGGCCTGGTCGGCGTACAGGGCGTGCAGGAGGACGCGCTCCTCGACGGCGCCGACCACCTCGCCGGCCATCACGTCGGGGTGGCCCGCGCCGGGGGCGACCACGGGCATCTGCGACACGCCGAACTCGCGCAGGACCTTCACCGCCTCGCCGACCGACTCGGTGGGGTGCATGTGCACGAAGTTCGGGATGAGCTCGCCCGTCTTGTGGGCCAGGACGTCGCCCACCGTCGTCTCCGTCGCGGACCTCTCCTCGCTGAACCCGTACTGGCTCATCCACTCGTCGTTGAAGATCTTCGAGAGGTAGCCGCGGCCGCCGTCCGGGAGCAGGACGACGATGACCGCGTCGTCGTCGGCCTCGGCGGCGACGCGCAGCGCGGCGACGACCGCCATGCCGCAGGAGCCGCCGACGAGGAGGGCGTCCTCGCGGGCGAGCCGGCGGGTCATGACGAAGGAGTCCTTGTCGGAGACGGCGATGACCCGGTCGCAGATCTCGCGGTCGTAGGTGTCGGGCCAGATGTCCTCGCCGACGCCCTCGGTCAGGTAGGGGCGGCCGGTGCCGCCGGAGTACACCGAGCCCTCCGGGTCGGCGCCGATCACCTGCACGCGCCCGCCGGAGACCTCCTTGAGGTACTTCCCGGCGCCGCTGATCGTGCCGCCGGTGCCGATGCCCGCGACGAAGTGCGTGATGCGGCCCTCGGTCTGCTCCCACAGTTCGGGACCGGTCGTCGCGTAGTGGGACGCCGGGTTCTGCGGGTTCGCGTACTGGTTCGGCTTCCAGGCGTCCGGGATCTCGGCGGTGAGCCGGTCCGACACCGAGTAGTAGGAGTCGGGGTGGTCCGGGTTCACGGCGGTGGGGCACACGACGACTTCGGCGCCGTACGCGCGCAGGACGTCGATCTTGTCCTTGGCGACCTTGTCCGGGCAGACGAACACGCAGCGGTAGCCGCGCTCCTGGGCGACGATGGCGAGCCCGACCCCGGTGTTGCCGGACGTCGGCTCGACGATCGTCCCGCCGGGCCGCAGCTCTCCGGACGCCTCCGCGGCGTCGATCATCCGGACCGCGATGCGGTCCTTCACCGAGCCGCCGGGGTTGAAGTACTCCACCTTGGCGAACACCTGGGGCACCCGGCCCCGCGTGTAGCCCTCGGTCACCTTGCGCAGCCGAACGAGCGGGGTGTTGCCCATCAGCTCGACCAGCGAATCGTGTACGTGCACGTCGACATCCTTGTCGTTCCGCGTGTTCGGCCTGCCCGATCGGGCCCGCGGTTCGCGCGGACGACCCGGCACGGCCCGGTTAGATCTCCATTCCCGACGTTAGCCCAGATCGGCCCGGGCGGGCATCAACAAGATGGGCGGCGGGTATGCAGCGGGGATCACGGAGGGTAGCGTGGCATGCTGAGAGCGTTCACGGCGCGCCGCATCGCGGCGGCGGCCGCCTACGGGGGCGGGGGGATCACCGCCCTCGGCGGCGCCACGTTCGCGCTCGTGGTGATGGAGATGCGGCTGGCCAGGAAGATCATCCTGGCGACGCCGAACGGTGACCCGCCGCGTGCGGACGGCCTGTACGGCGAGATGTACGGGCGGGCGCCGCTGTCGCTGGTGGTGCTCGGCGACTCGACGGCGGCGGGCCTGGGCGTGCACGACCCGGCCGAAACGCCCGCCGCGGTACTGGCGAGCGGGCTGGCGGCGATGGCGGGACGGCCGGTGCGGCTGACGAACGTGGCGCTGCCGGGCGCCCGGTCGTCGGCCCTCGGCGGGCAGGTGGAGCGCGCCCTGGAGGTCCGCCCGGACGTCGCGGTGGTCATGGTGGGGGCGAACGACGTGACGTCGCGGGTGCCGGCGGCCGATTCCGTCCGGCACCTGGCGGGCGCGGTGGGGCGGCTGCGGGACGCGGGTGCCCAGGTGGTCGCGGGCACCTGCCCCGACCTCGGGTCGGTGAAGCCGCTGATGCAGCCGCTGCGGTGGATCGCGCGGCGGGCGAGCCGGCAGCTCGCGGCGGCGCAGACGATCGCGGTGGTGGAGCGGGGCGGACGGTCGGTGTCGATCGGCGACCTGCTCGGCCGGGAGTTCGCCGCGGACCCGCACACGATGTTCAGCGCGGACCGGTACCACCCGTCGGCGCGGGGCTACGCGGCCGCCGCGGCGGCGCTGCTGCCGTCGCTGGCGGCGGCGCTGGAGCTGGAGCCCGATCTGGAGGCGTGGCCGCTGCGGACGCGGATCGGCGACGGGGTCCTGCCGGTGTACCGGGCGGCGGCAGCGGCGGCGGAGCTGGCCGGCACGGAGGTGTCGGGCGCGTCGGTGGCGGGCCGAGAGCGGGGGCCGCGCGGCCGGTGGGCCCGGCTGCTGCGGCGCCGGTCGGCGACGGAGCCGGACACCGGATCCGGGGCCGGATCGCGGACGGAACCCGACCCCGCAACATCGTGAACGCGCAAGTGAAAGGCGTGAATTGCGCGGATCCGAGTAAGTCAGTACTTATTTGACTCATCGTCAACACACCCGGCCCCCCGCCGTGTACCGGGCGGAGGACGTGCGGCTACATTGCTGATGACCGGCGAGTAACACCGTCCGCCGCAACCGCACCGCAGGGGGCGCCGGTTCGCCGACCGGCCGCTCGAGACAGGAGACCCGCACATGCCCGAGGCAGTCATCGTCGCGACCGCTCGCTCGCCGATCGGCCGCGCCTTCAAGGGGTCGCTGAAGGACATCCGGCCCGACGACCTCACCGTCCAGATGATCAACGCCGCGATGGCGAAGGTCCCGCAGCTGCAGCCGTCCCAGATCGACGACCTGCTGCTCGGCTGCGGCCTGCCCGGCGGCGAGCAGGGCTACAACATGGCCCGCGTGGTGTCGGTCCTGCTCGGCTGGGACAGCGTGCCCGGCGCCACGATCACCCGCTACTGCTCGTCCTCGCTGCAGACGACCCGGATGGGCCTGCACGCGATCAAGGCGGGCGAGGCCGACGTGATCGTCTCGGCGGGCGTCGAGACCGTCAGCCGCTTCGCCAAGGGCAACAGCGACGGGCTGCCCGACACCAAGAACCCGGTGTTCGCGGACGCGCAGGCCCGCGCCGACAAGGCCGCCGAGGGCGGCGCCGGCGTGTGGCACGACCCGCGCGAGGACGGCCTGATCCCGGACGTCTACATCGCGATGGGGCAGACCGCCGAGAACCTCGCCTCGATGCGCGGCGTGACCCGCCAGGCGCAGGACGAGTTCGGCGTCCGCTCGCAGAACCTCGCCGAGAAGGCCATCGCCAACGGCTTCTGGGAGAAGGACATCACCCCGGTGACGCTGCCGGACGGCACCGTCGTCGCCAAGGACGACGGCCCCCGGCCGGGCACCACCTACGAGAAGGTGTCGCAGCTCAAGCCGACCTTCCGCCCGGACGGGACGGTCACCGCGGGCAACTGCTGCCCGCTGAACGACGGCGCCGCCGCGGTCGTCATCATGAGCGACACCAAGGCCGCCGAACTCGGCATCACCCCGCTCGCGCGGGTCGTGTCGACCGGCGTGACCGGCCTGTCGCCCGAGATCATGGGCCTCGGCCCGGTCGAGGCGTCCCGGCAGGCGCTGGCCAGGGCCGGGATGACGATCGACGACATCGACCTCGTCGAGATCAACGAGGCGTTCGCCGCGCAGGTGCTGCCGTCCGCCGAGGACCTCGGCATCGACATCGACAAGCTGAACGTCAACGGCGGCGCGATCGCGGTCGGCCACCCGTTCGGCATGACCGGCGCCCGCATCACCTCCACGCTGCTGAACGGCCTGAAGTTCCACGACAAGCAGTTCGGCCTGGAGACCATGTGCGTCGGCGGCGGCCAGGGCATGGCGATGGTGCTCGAGCGCCTGTCCTGACCCGGACGGCCGGACCGACCGGCCACCGGACGAACCGAACGGCCCGCGCGGCGGGCGCTCCGGCGCCCCCGCGCGGGCCGTCCGTGTAGGCCGTCCAGGCGGGTCGCCCGCGCGTTACCCGCCGGTCATCGTCATGAATGATCTACGTTACGCAACGGATAGGTCCCCGTTAGGGTCTTGTCACATCCGGGTGTGTGTTGCACAGTGCCAGGAAGAGCCCCGCGACCTGGAGGTGCACATTGTCACTGAACCACTCGCCGGAGACGCACAGCAAGCTGATAGCCCGCATCCCGCAAGTCACCGGACGTGACCTTCCCGAGTGGTTCACCGCGATCGAGAACGGACCGTCGTTCTCGCGCTGCGAGGAACGCAGCACCTGGCTGGCCGACGAGCACAACCTGACGCACGGCTACGCCGCCGCGCTGGTGCGCGAGCACGAGCGCGCCCGCCGCGCCCGCCACTACTGAAGCGGCCGGCGCACCCCGAACCCGGCGGGATCCCGCCACGGAACATCCCCGCCGGCGCGGCGCCCGAGCCGTCGCGCCTCCGGCGCAGAGATCCCGCACGGATCAGCCCCTCCCCGGAACGGCGAGGGGCTGATTTCCGCGCGGACGCCCCGCGTCAGTCGCGACCGGCGTAGAAGTACGACAGCAGCCGCAGGATCTCCAGGTAGATCCAGACGAGGCTCAGCACCAGGCCGAACGCGCAGTACCAGGCGAACTTCTCCGGCGCCCCGGCCCGGACGCCCTGCTCGACGGAGTCGAAGTCCAGCAGCAGGAAGAAGCAGCCCACCAGGATCGCCGCGACACTGAACACGTACGCGAGCGGGTTCTCCGGGTCGCGGATGCCGATGCCGCCGTCGCCGCCGAACACCTGCACCAGCAGATTGACGATCATCAGTCCGACGAGGGCCGCGCCCGCCGCGATGACGAACCGGACGAACTTCGGCGTGACCCTGACGATCCGCAGCGCGTACGCGGCGAGCGTGGCGGCGAACGCGAGCGCCGTCCCGATCACGGCCTGGAACACCACGCCGTGGTAAACGTCGTTGTAGGCGTGGCTGATGATGCCGACGGCGACGCCGTAGATCGCGGCGAACGCCAGCACCAGCGGAGCGTTGGCCTTGCGGCCGAACGTGATGAACGCCCAGACGCCGATCATCGCGAGCAGCGCCACGACCATCACCGGTACCGCCAGCTCGACGGGCACCAGCGCCCAGGCCAGCGCGCCGGTGACCACCAGGGTGACCAGCGTCATGAACCCGCGGACGACGACGTCGTCGATGGTCATCGGGCGGGTGACCGGCGGAGCCTCCGGCGGTGCCTGCACGCCGTACCCGGAGCCGCCGTACCCGGGCGCCCCGTACCCCTGCTCCATGCCCGGCGCGCCGTAGTGCCCGGGGGCGCCGTACGCGGCGCCGTCCGCGCGTTTCTGGAAGGAACGGCCCCGGAACGCCGGGTTCCTGCTCTCCATTCGGAGCCTCCATGTTGATCGAACCGGTCTCCAGTGTAAACGTGGGTACCCGCCGCACCGAGGTCTGATCACGATGCGGCGAACGCGGCGGAATCGCGACCGGCCCGGCGACCGGCTGCCCGGCGACCGGCCGGGAACGCGCCGGGCCGGCGTCCGCGATCGGACGCCGGCCCGGCGCACATGCCCCTGGTCGGATTCGAACCGACACAAAAGCTCTTTTAGGGAGCCCGCCTCTGCCATTGGGCTACAGGGGCGGCGCAATCATACCCGGAGAACACGGGCCGCCCGGTGGAAACCGATAGGTACGGTGCGCCCCGCCTTCCCCCGGCCGGACGGCCCGGACGGCTCAGTGCGGGGCCGGCACGTCCTGCAGGCGCCCCGCGGCCAGCTCGAACTCCTCGTGCGGGCGCTCCAGTTCGCCGAGCGAGACCATCTCGCGGCGGAAGAACATGGCGAGCGTCCAGTCCGCGGTGATCCGCGCCTTGCGGTTCACGGTCGGCATCCGCGACAGGTGGTAGGTGCGGTGCATGAACCACGCCGGCCAGCCGCGCAGCTTCATCCCGTACACGTTCGCGACGCCCTTGTGCAGGCCGAGACTGGCGACCGACCCGACGTAGGCGTGCTCGTACGGCTTTCGCGGGCGGCCGCGCATGTCCGCGACGATGTTGTCGGCGAGCCGCTTGGCCTGCCGGACGGCGTGCTGCGCGTTCGGCGCCGTGAACTCGCCGGTGCCGGACAGGTCGGGGACGGCCGCGTTGTCCCCGGCGGTGTAGGCGTGCTCGGCGCCGTCGACGGTCAGTTCGGCGGTCGCCCGCACGCGGCCGCGCTCGTCCAGCGGCAGGTCGCTGTCCTTGACGACCGGGTGCGGCTTCACCCCCGCGGTCCACACCAGCGTGCCGGCCTCGAACTCCTCGCCGTCGCTCAGCACGATGCGCCGTCCCTGCGCGGACTTCAGCAGCGTGTTCAGCTTCACCTCGATGCCGCGGGCGCGCAGCGCGTCCGCCGTCCACCGGCCCATCTCGGGCCCGACCTCGGGCAGGATCCGGTCGGTGGCCTCGACCATCGTCCAGCGCATCTCGGCGGGATCGATGTTCGGATACCAGCGGCAGGCGATGCGGGCCATGTCCTCCAGCTCCGCCATCGCCTCCACGCCCGCGAACCCGGCGCCGACGAACACGAACGTCAGCGCGCGCTTCCGCACCTGCTCGTCGTCCGGGTTGGACGCGGCGATGTCGAGCTGGTGGATGACGTGGTTGCGCAGGAAGATGGCCTCCTCGATGGTCTTGAAACCGATGCCGCACTCCGCGAGGCCCGGGATCGGCAGCGTCTTGGAGATCGACCCGAGGGCGACGACGAGCCGGTCGTAGTACACGTTCCGCTCCGGGACGCCCGCGGTGGTCGTTCCCGCCGGGCGGAGCGTGACCCGCCGCTTGGCGTGCTCGATCTTCGTCACGTACCCGTTGACGACGCGGCAGCGCGGCAGGACGCCCCGCAGCGGGGCCACGACGTGCCGGGGCTCGACGTTCCCGGCCGCGGCCTCGGGCAGGAACGGCTGGTACGTCATGTACGACTGCGGATCGATGACGGTGATGGCCGCCTCGCCGCGGCGCAGCTCGCGCCGCAGCTTGCGCTGCAGGCGGAGCGCGGTGTACATGCCGACGTAACCGCCGCCGACGATCACGATGTGCTTCGCGGAATCCGCGGTGCGCTCGGAAGGCATACCGGGCCGGTACCCGCATTCCGGGCCGACTCACGCATCCGCCACTATCGCGAACTTCACCGCAACTTCGCCCATATCAAGGATATATAGCGACCGAAAGGACCGCTACGCGTGGTCGCGGGCCCGGACGAACACGTCGTCCAGCATCTGCTCCGTGACGCGCCCCGTGAACGTGTTCTGCTGGCTCGGGTGGTAGCAGCCCAGCATCAGGACGGGGTCGCGGCGCGGCGCCCCGGACGGCGGCTCCAGCATGATCTCCGCGCCGTGCCCGAATTTCGGGCGCGGCCGCGGCACCCCGTACCCGGCCTGCTTCAGCGCGGGCCACACCCCCTGCCAGGCGAACCCGCCCAGGCACACCACGCACCGGACGGACGCCGCGACGGCCGCGACCTCGCGGGCGAGCCACGGCAGGCACGCCGTGCGCTCCGCCGGCGTCGGCTTGTTGTCGGGCGGCGCGCAGCGCACCGCCGCCGCCACCCGGGCGCCGATCAGCCGCTGCCCGTCCCCCGCGTGGACGCTCGTCGGCCGCGCCGCGAGCCCGACCCGGTGCAGGGACGCGAACAGCCAGTCGCCCGACCGGTCCCCGGTGAAGATCCGGCCGGTGCGGTTGCCGCCGTGCGCGGCCGGGGCCAGCCCGACGATCAGGACGTGCGGCTCCGGATCGCCCCACCCGGCCACCGGGCGCCCCCAGTACTCCTCGCCGGCGAACGCCCGGCGGCGCTGCACCGCGACCCGCTCGCGCCACTCCACCAGCCGCTCGCACGCGCGGCACACCGACTGCCGCGCGCACAGCTCGTCCAGTCCCGGGGAACTCTCCGCCAGCTCGATCACCCCGGCGGCGTCGTGCGCGACGGGCGTGTCCGGGGTCGCGGGGTCCTCCGGCCAGCCGGAGCCGGGCGGCACGAACGGGGCGTTGGCGGTGGGCATCCCCCGATCCTCGCACGCCCGCCCCGCCCGGCACGCCCGCCCCGGACGCCCGCGCGGCCCGCATTGGACCGTGTCCCCCGGCCGTTTCCGTTGGCCGGATCCGACCATCGCCCGCCGAACCGGGGGTCGCATCGGTACGATGCGTTCGCCGATCGGGGAGAACGGGCGCCTTGCCGTGCCTTCGCGAACGGAGTCTGCATTGTCGCAACCCGGCTGGTATCCCGACCCCTACGGGACCGGCAGCCTGCGCTGGTGGGACGGCCGGAACTGGAGCGATCGCCTCAACCCCGAGCCCGCCGTCCCCGCCCGTGCCCCGCTGCCGCAGCGGCGCCCGTCCGGCCCCGCCCACGCGGCCGCCCACGCCGAACGCTCCTGGCAGGCCGCGCCCGCCGAGCAGGCGCTCGACATCGCCGTGCACGGGCACCGGCTGCGCGCCGACGACCACGGCGTCGCGTACGGGAACGAGTCGCTGATCTGGCAGTACGTCGAATGGGTCGCCTACTGGACGGCCGGCGGCGCGGACGGGTCGCGGCGGCCCGCGCAGTGGATCTTCCAGGTGGGGCGGCACCCGTTCCACGGCGGCCCCCGCGTCGAGGTGGTGCTGGACGAGGCGTCGGTCCCGCGGCACGCGCCCGGCGCCGCCGGCGGCGCGGAGGAGGTGTGGGGGCGGCTGATCCGGCTGTGCCAGGTCCGCGCCGAGCCGCGCATCGTCGCGCAGCTCGCCGAGCACGTCCGGGCGGGCGAGGCGATCGACGTCGCCGCCGGGCTGACCGTCCACCCCGGCGGGGTGCGGGGGGCGCGCGTGTCGCTGAGCTGGGCGGCGGTCTCCGGCGCCGTCGTGGACGGCGGCCGCGTCTGGATCCGGCAGGCCACCGGCCGGGGCGCCGTCCTCTACGTGCCCCAGCAGAACCCGAACGCCGTCCTCCTCCCCGCCCTGCTCGACCGGCTGAAGGGGTGACCGGGCCTCAGGCGAGCGACCAGGCCAGGCCGTCGAGGATGTCGTGCTCGCTGACCACGACCGCCCCGAACCCGTACTCGCGCATGATCCGGTCGAGGATCAGCGCGCCCGCGCCGATCACGTCGACCCGCCCCGGATGCATGACGCCGAACCGGGACCGCTCGTCCCGCGTCGCGTGCAGGAGCCGCCGCGTCACCTCGTGCACCTGCGCGGCCATGATCCGCGACAGGTGGATGCGGGACGGGTCGTACTCGGGCAGGTCGAGCGCGATGCCCGACACCGTCGTCACCGAACCGGCGAGCCCGACCAGCGTGCGCGCCTCGTCCACCGGCACCGTCTCCCGGACGGTCGCGAGCGCGGCGTCGATGTCGGCGACGGCCGCCGCGATCTGCTCCGGCGACGGCGGGTCGCCGTCCCTCAGGTGCCGCTCGGTCATCCGCACGCAGCCGATGTCGATGGACCGCGCCGCCTGCACCGACTCGCTGCCCAGCACGAACTCGGTGGATCCGCCGCCGATGTCGACCACCAGGTAGGGGCGGGCGGGGCGCAGCCCGGCCAGCTCGCGGGTCGCGCCGGTGAACGACAGCGCCGCCTCCTCGTTCCCGGTGATCACCTCGGGGACGACGCCGAAGACGTCCACGACGCCCCGCACGAACGCGTCGCGGTTCGCGGCGTCGCGGGTCGCGCTCGTCGCGACGACCCGGACCTTGCCGGCGGCGCCGTGCCGCTCGATCAGCTCCGCGTAGCCGCGCATCGCGGTGAACGTCCGCTCCAGCGCGGCGGGCGACAGCCGCCCGGTCTCGTCCACGCCCTCACCGAGCCGGACGATCTCCATGCGGCGCTCGACGTCGGTGAGGGTCCCCGCCGCCGCGTCGATGTCGGCGATCAGCAGGCGGACGGAATTGGTGCCGCAGTCGACGGCGGCGACGCGCGTCACCGGGCCTCCTCGGGGTCGTCGGACTCGTCGGGCTCGTCGGTGGAGTCGGGGTGCACGCACGGGCCGGACCGCCACCAATCCGGCAGCGCGTCCAGCCCCTCGCGCCCGAACGGGTTCGCGCCCGGGACGGCGAGTTCGTGCGCGATCAGGGCGTGCAGGCACTTCACCCGCTCGGGCATCCCGCCCGCGCTCTGCATGCCTTCGGGCAGCGGCTCCAGGCCGTCCTCGCGGGCGGCCAGGTCGCGGCGCCGCAGGTAGTCGTCGTGGGCCCGGACGTACGCGGCCCGCAGGTCCGGGTCGTCCGCCAGCCGCTCCTGCATCCCGCGCATGGCGCCGCTCCCCTCGAGCGTCCCGATCGCCGAGGCGGCCTTCGGGCACGTCAGGTAGAACAGCGTCGGGAACGGCGTCCCGTCGGGCAGCCGCGGCGCCGTCTCGATCACGGCGGGATTCCCGCACGGGCAGCGGTACGCCACCCGCCGGACGCCGCGCGGCACCCGGCCGAGCTGGGCCGCGACCGCGGCCTCGTCCTCGCCGGAGATCCTGCCGGCCGCCGGCTCGGCACGTTCGTCGATCATGTCATGCGTCCCCACCCGCGTCCCGTCCCGCGTTCCCGGACGGTCAGCGCGGCCTGTCGGCGGCCTCCACGGACCGCCAGAGCGTCTCGTACCACGGCGGCCTGCGCGACTCGCCGTCCTTCGCGGCCCGCCGCTCCCCGTCGCCGCCGCCGTCCAGGACGATGTAGCACTTCACGTCCGGACGGCAGTAGTGAAGCCGCTTGGTGGCCTCACGCTCAATGTACGACTCGTCGCCGAGCCGCCGCTTCTGCTCCTCGAGCCGCTCGACCTTCTGGCGGGCCAGCGCCTCCTCCCGCCGCAGCTCGGCGATCTCCTGCCGCTGCGCGATGTACTCCCGCACCGGGTACGCCAGGCTCAGCGCGATCGCGCACATCACGACCGCGAGGATCGCGGCGCGGCTCGTCAGCGCGTGGGCGCCGCGCCGGACGCCTCCCGGGGGCTCGTCCCGGGAGGCGTCCCGCCGGTCCTGTTCGGCTGCCATCGCCGGACGGTCAGCCCCGCGGCGTGAACCGCGGGAACGCGGCGGCGCCGGCGTAGCGGGCGGCGTCGTCCAGCAGCTCCTCGATGCGCAGCAGCTGGTTGTACTTCGCCACCCGGTCGCTGCGCGCCGGGGCGCCCGTCTTGATCTGGCCGCAGTTCGTCGCGACGGCCAGGTCGGCGATCGTGGTGTCCTCGGTCTCGCCCGACCGGTGGCTCATCATGCAGCGGAAGCCGCTCGTCTGCGCCAGCGACACCGCGTCGAGCGTCTCGCTCAGGGTGCCGATCTGGTTGACCTTGACCAGCAGCGCGTTCGCCGCACCGGACTTGATGCCGCGGGCGAGCCGCTCGGGGTTGGTGACGAACAGGTCGTCGCCGACGAGCTGCACCCGGTCGCCGACCGCCGCCGTGAGCCCCTCCCAGCCCGTCCAGTCCTCCTCGTCGAGCGGGTCCTCGATGGAGACCAGCGGGTACTCGGTGAGCAGCTCGCCGTAGTAGGCCGCCATGTCGTCGGCGGACCGCTTCGTGCCCTCGAACGTGTACTGGCCGTCCGCGTGGAACTCGGTCGCGGCGACGTCCAGCGCGAGCGCGATGTCGCGGCCCGGGGTGAACCCGGCCTGCCGGATCGCCTCCATGATCAGGTCGAGGGCGTCGCGGTTGCTGGGCAGCTCGGGCGCGAAACCGCCCTCGTCGCCGAGCCCGGTGTTCAGCCCCTTGGCCTTCAGCACCTTCTTCAGCGCGTGGTAGGTCTCCGCGCCCCACCGCACCGCCTCGGCGAACGTCGACGCCCCGATCGGCGCGATCATGAACTCCTGGACGTCCACGTTCGTGTCGGCGTGCGCACCGCCGTTCAGGATGTTCATCATCGGCACCGGCAGCAGGTGCGCGTTCGGCCCGCCCACGTAGCGGAACAGCGGCAGCCCCGCCGACTCGGCCGCGGCCTTCGCCACCGCCAGGCTCACCCCGAGGATCGCGTTCGCGCCGAGCGCCGACTTCGCCGGCGTCCCGTCCAGGTCGATCAGCCGCTGGTCGATCAGCCGCTGGTCGGCCGCCTCCCACCCGACGAGCTTCTCGTCGATCGTGTCGTTGACGGCCTTGACCGCGTTCCGCACGCCCTTGCCGCCGTACCGCTCGCCGCCGTCGCGCAGCTCCACCGCCTCGAACTGCCCGGTGGACGCACCGCTCGGCACCGCGGCCTGCGCCTCGGTCCCGTCATCGAGCAGTACCTCGACCTCCACGGTCGGGTTGCCGCGGGAGTCGAGGATCTCCCGGGCGAGTACGGCGTTGATGGACGACACGGGGAACCCCCTGCGTAGGAATGATCTGGTGCGACTCCCGAGCCTAACGTGTCGGCCCAGGGGGGCGACCCCCTGGAACCCCCGCCGGTCGCAAGACAATCCTCACGTGCTGTCGCAACTCACCGAGCCCCCTGCGGCACTCGCACGCACGCTCCGGTCGCCTTGCTCCGCCCAGGGGGCGACCCCCGGGAACCCCCGCCGGTCGCAAGGCGATCCTCACGTGCGGTCGGCCGGTGCGGGCGGTCGCGAGGGGCGGCGCACCCCTCGCAGGTCGGGGTTCGGGAGGGCACACGATCTTTTTACTCGAGGGGGTCGGTCCCGTTTGCCCGGTGCGGTAAGGAACATCGGGTAACGGCTTTACGTCCGGAGCGCCCCGACGGGCGCGGAACGTTCGAGGAGGTCGTCATCCGTGCCGGGCTCCGCCGACTGACCCAGAGCGTGCACCGGCCGCTCTCGTGGGTCCTGCGTCCGCACCCGGAGATCCGGGTGCGCGTGACGCTGTCGGCCGTCCTGGCGGCGCTCGTCCTGACCACGGCGGTGTACACGATCTTGCTTGTGACCATGCGGCGGGACGCCACCGAGAACGTCTACGAGGAACTCGACCGGGAGGCCCGGCGGCTCGTCACGGTCGTCCGCTCGGGGGTCTTGGGCGACCAGGGCCGGATCTTCGCGCAGGAGGGCAACCTGCTGCAGGTCACGGACTCGCGGGGACGGGTCGTCGCGAACAGCGACGACATGCGGGGCCAACCGGCGCTGCCGATCCGGCCGCCGCCCCCGGGCGACGACCGCAGGAGCGGGCGCGCCTGCCATCTCGACCTGCCGGGCGCGCGGTGCTTCCTGTACGTGGAGTACCGCGTGGACGTCCGGCCGAGCCCCAGGTACGCGTACGCGCTGGCGCCAGAGCCCTCGCTGCTGCCGCGCCCGCTGGCGGCGGGGCTGATGGGGCTGGCGATCCCGTTCCTCACGGGGCTCGCCGGATACGGCACCTGGTACACCGTGGGGCGCGCGTGGCGGCCGGTGGACGCGATCCGGCGGGAGCTGGACGAGATCACGGTGACGGACCTGGAGCGGCGGGTGCCGGTGCCGGGCAAGCGGGACGAGGTGGCGCTGCTCGCGGAGAGCGTGAACGCGACGCTGGACCGGCTGGAGAAGGCGGTGGCGCGGCAGCGCGGGTTCGTGTCGGACGTGTCGCACGAGCTGCGCAGCCCGCTGGCGGGGCTGCGGATGGAGCTGGAGCTGGCGCTCGCCGACCCGGAGGCGACGGACCTGACGGAGACCCTGCGGGCACTGCTGACGAACACCGACCGGGTGGCGGCGGTGGCGGACGACCTGCTGGCGCTGGCACGGCTGGATTCGGACGGGAACTTCCAGCGCGAGCCCGCGGACCTGGCGGAGCTGACCGACCAGGAGGTGCTGCGCCGCCCGCGCCGCCACCGGGTGACGGTGTTCTCCGAGGGGCCCGTCGTGGTGCACGGCGGGCGCGCCGAGCTGGCGCGGCTGCTGACGAACCTGCTGGACAACGCGGACCGGCACGCGTCCCGCGAGGTGACGGTGATCGTGCGGACCGAGGCGGCGTCGGCGGTGCTGGAGATGGTGGACGACGGGCCGGGGATCGCCCCGCAGGACCGGGAGCGGGTGTTCGAGCGGTTCACCCGGCTGGCCGAGGGGCGCCATCAGGACGCGGGCGGCACCGGCCTCGGCCTGGCGATCTCCCGGGACATCGCGGAGGCGCACGGGGGCACGCTGGTGCTGGCGGACCGGACGGACGGGCAGGAGGGCGCGCGGTTCGTGCTGCGCCTCCCGCTGCCGCGCGCGGGCACCCGGTCGGCGCGCTGAGGCGGGTCAGTCGCCCCGCATCAGCCGTTCGCGTTCGGCCTCGAGCTCCTCGATCTGCCCGGCGAGCTCCTCCCGGGCCGCGAGGTTCTGCCCGGCGTCGACCATGTCGTGCGGGCCGTCGATCGAGGGGTCGATGCTGCCGCGCATCCGCGCGAGGTCCTCGTCGATCTCGCGGATCCGGGCGCTGCGCTCGTCGTCGCTCATCGGTCGGCTCATACCGTGTCCCATGCCCGCGTGAGGCGTGTCGTCACAGGATGCGCAGGACGGTCTTGCCGCGGGCGCCGCCCGCGCGGTTGCGGGCGAGGGCGTCCGGGGCGGCCTCCAGGGGCGCCTCGCGCTCGATGTGGACGCTCAGCTCACCGGCGTCGATGAGGTCGGCGAGCCGTTCGAGCGTCCCGGCGGTGGGGGCGCCGTCGACGTTGACGCCGTGCAGGCCGTGCTCGGCCATCGCGTCCGGGTCGACGGTCCAGACGGTGCTGACGCAGGTGCCGCCGGGGCGCAGCAGGCGGGCAAGCGCGGTGGTCCGGGCGGTGTCCCCGGCGGTGACGATGAGGGCGTCGAGGCCGGCGGGGCAGGCGGCGAGGACCTGGGCGCCGAGGTCGCCGGCGGTGTGGTCGACGGTGTGCGCGGCGCCGAGGCGGCGCACCGCCGCGTCCGCGTCGGCACGGGCGGTGGCGACGACCTCGGCGCCGGCGCGGGCGGCGAGCTGGACGGCGGCCCGCCCGACGCCGCCGGTGGCGCCCGCGATGAGGACGGTGCGGCCCTCGCCGAGCCCGGCCCGTTCGACGACGTCGAGGGCGGCGGCGCACGCGGTCGGGACCGCCGCGGCCCGCGTGTAGATCATGCTCGCGGGCATGCGGGCGACGGGGCCGTCCACCGGGACGACGGCGTACTCGGCGTACGAGCCGCGGCCGCGCTCGAGGTCGGAGAAGAACCCGTAGACCTGCTCGCCGTGCCGCAGCCGGGTGACGCCCTCGCCGGCGTCCTCGACGACGCCGGCGCCGTCGGCCCCGAGGACGAGCGGGAACGTGGCGTCGGCGGTGTCCTTGAGCATGCCGTCGGCGGCCCGCCAGTCGTACGGGTTCAGTCCGGCGGCGATCAGCTTCACCAGGAGCTCGCCGGGGCCGGGCTCGGGGCGCGGCAGGTAGGTGAGCGCCGGTGTGGCGCCGTACTCGGACACGGCGATGGCTCGCATGACGATCGTCCCCCCGGATCGGTCGTGCGGGGCGGGATCACACCCCAGAAAACGATCTACCCGCAGGTCAAACGATCACACGGCCCGGTTCAGTCGCCGATGGGGCCGTTCGGGTCCGGCGGGAGGGTGGGGTCGTCGGGCGGGAACGTCGGCTCGTCGCCCGGGTCGTCGCCGGGGTCGCCGCCGCCGGGTTCGTCCTCGTCCTCGGGGCCGTCGCTGACGCGAAGGTGGATGGTGGTTCCGGGCTCGGCGGAGCCCGGGCCGGGCGACATCTCGGCGATCGTGCCGCGCGGGAACCGCGCGGACGGCATCCGGTCGCCGAAGCTGACCTTCAGCCCGGCCTCGCGGAGCCGGTCGAGGGCGTCGCCGAGCTCCATGCCGCGCACGTCCGGGACGTCGACGCGGTCGAGGCCGCTGCCCTTGCTGAAGAAGTGCCCGGGCGGGCGCTGGAACGGGGTCTCCTCGGTGCCCTGGAGGGCGCCGCGCATGCTCTGCTGCCAGATCGGCGCGGGCAGGGTGGCGCCGTAGACGGCGCCGTAGCAGCGTCCCTCGAGGCAGACGCTCTCCATCGGGTACTCGTAGCCGCCGCGGGGGTCGCCGACCCAGACGGCGGAGGCCAGGTCGGGGGTGTAGCCCGCGAACCAGGCGGCGGAGAAGTCGTCGACGGTGCCGGTCTTGCCGGCGGCGGGACGGCCGATGCCCCGCCCGGCGGCGGTGCCCTCGGTGAGCACGCCCCGCAGGATGTGGCTGACGGCGTCGGCGACGCCCTCGTCGAGCGCCTCCCGGCAGTCGGCGCCCGGGACCTTCAGCTTCTTGCCGGACGCGTCGGTGACCCGCGTGATCGCGATCGGCTCGCAGTACTCGCCGCGGGCGCCGAACGCGGCGTAGGCGGCGGCGAGGCGCAGCGGGGAGACGGGGTTGGAGCCGAGCGTGAACGACGGGTACTGCTCCAGCGGGTCGCCGCCGGCCTGCTTCATCCCGAGTTCCTCGGCCATCTCGACGGTGTCGCAGAGCCCGACCTCCTTCTCCAGCGCGAGGAAGAAGGTGTTGACCGAGTTGCGGGTGCCGGTGACGAGGCTGAACTCCCGGCCGCCCGTGCCGTCCCCGCTGTTGCGCAGGCGGGCGTTCGGGTCGCCGACGCGCTCGCCGTCGCAGTTGCGGAAGCCCGTGGGCGTGTACGTGCGGGGCGCCATCAGGCGGGTGCCGAACGGCATGCCCTCGTCCAGCGCGGCGGCCAGCGTGAACGGCTTGAACGTCGATCCGGCCTGCATGCCGATGCTGGAGCCGTGGCTGGCGTCGGCGGCGAAGTTGATCCAGGTCTTGCCGCGCTCGGTGCCGTCGCCCAGCTCGCGGCCGACGACCATGGCCTTGATCTGCCCGGTGCCGGGTTCGACCATCGCCTCGGCGGCGGCGAGGTGCGCGTCGTTCTTCGGCGGGACGAACTTCTCGACGGCGCGCTGCGCGGCCCGCTGCGCCTTCGGGTCGAGGGTGGTGCGGATGGTGAGGCCGCCGCGTTTGAGGAGCCGCTCGCGGTCCTTGGCCGTCTCGCCGAACGCCTTGTCGGTGAGGATCTCGCGCTGCACGTAGTCGCAGAAGAACGGGGCGTCGCTGGTCACGCAGCCGTTGTCGACCTCCTCGAGGTCCAGGCCGATGGACCGCCCCTTGATCCGCTCCGCCCGCGCGGGATCGGCCCAGCCGAGCTCCACCATCCGGTCGAGGACGACGTCGCGGCGCTCGCGCGCCATCTCGGGGTTCTCGACGGGGTTGTAGGCGTGCGGGTAGCGGATGACGCCGGCGAGCAGCGCCGCCTCGGCCAGGTCCAGCTGGGAGGCGTGCTTGGAGAAGTAGTGCCGGGACGCGGCCTCGATCCCGTAGGCGCCGTCGCCGAAGTAGGCGATGTTGAGGTAGCGGCGGAGGATCTCGTCCTTGGGCAGCTTCTCCTCGATCGCCACCGCGTACCGCAGCTCGCGGATCTTGCGGGCCACGGTGACCTCCGTGGCCGCCTGCCGCTCGGCGTCGGACTCGGCCTGGACGAGCAGCAGGTTCTTCACGTACTGCTGCGTGATGCCCGAGCCGCCCTGCTCAACGTCACCGCTGGACAGGTTGGTGGCGAGCGCCCGCAGCGTCCCCTCGGTGTCGAGGGCTCCGTGCTCGTAGAACCTGCTGTCCTCGATCGCGACGACCGCCTGCCGGACGGCCGGGGCGATGGCGTCCAGCTCGACGTCCACCCGGTTCTGGTAGAAGAACGTGGCGATCTTCGAGCCGTCCGCGGCGAGGATGGTGGAGCGCTGCGGGACGCCGAGGCTCTCCAGCCCGTCGGGCGGGGTCTGGAACCAGCGGGCCGCGTCGCGCGCGCCGACGCCCGCGGTGCACGCGGTGGGGATGAGCATGAGCGCGACGAGCACCCCGGCGAGGCCGCCCAGCGACGCGAGGCCGCGGACGGCGCGCAGCTTCTCGGCACGGGTGGTCGCCCCGGTCAGCCACCGGCGCCGCCGGTGGCCGGATCCGGACACGGGGACGAGCGTTCCGCCACGCGGGCCACTCGCGTCGACTTCCGTCTCGTCCGGCACGGGCCCAGAGTAGACGCGCGCCTCCCGCCGGACCACCCCATCGCGACGTATCCGGGCGAAATCTCCCTTTTCAGGCGTGCGGCTCTCGCCGTTCCCAGGCACGGACACGATCACGGAATACCCGCGAAACCGCGCGCAACTCCGCTTCGGGATCCAGGCCCGCCTCCCGCGCCTCGGCGACGAGCGCGAACAGCCGCGCGCCCAGCTCGCCCGCCCCGGGCCCTCCACCGGGCTCGGGCGCGAGGTCGGCGGGCGCCTTCATCCGCGCGGCGCGGCGCTGCAGCTGCGCGGCCAGCGACAGCGCGGGCTGCGCCATCGGGACGCCGTCCAGCGCGGACGCGCCCGCGCCGTGCTTGGCCTCCCGCTCGGCCGCCTTGATCTGGTCCCAGTTGGCGTTGACCTCGTCGGCGCCGCTCACCGCGACGCCCGCGAACACGTGCGGGTGCCGCCGGACGAGCTTGTCGACGATGCCCGCCGCGACGTCGTCGATCGTGAACTCGGTGCCGTCCGTCCGCTCGGCCGCGACCACCGAGTGGAACGCGACCTGCATCAGCACGTCGCCCAGCTCCTCGCGCAGCGCGCCGAGGTCGCCCGACTCGACGGTGTCGAGCACCTCGTAGGACTCCTCCAGCAGGTACGGGACGAGCGACGCGTGCGTCTGCTCGCGGTCCCACGGGCACTCGCGGCGCAGCGTGTCCATCACCGAGACCAGGTCGAGCAGCCGCGCGCCGGGCAGGTCGTACGAGCCGTGCAGGACCTCGACGTCCAGCGGGTCGGCGACGACGAGCGTGCCGATCTCGCGGAGCAGCGCCTCGTCGCCCTCGGGCGCCGCGACCCACACGACGTCCGCGCTCCGCGCGGCGGCGACCAGCGCCGCCGGGTCGGGCGCGGGCGCCTGCTCGACGGCGATCTCCGCGTCGGCCAGCGACGGCAGCAGCGGATGCCCGGCGGGCGCGAGGACGCGCGCGGCCGTCCGCAGCCGCTCCCAGGCGCGCCAGGTCAGCAGGCCCGGCGCGACGCGGTGCGTGGTGGCGAGCAGGGTCAGACTCATGCTTGCGGGGATCCCGTTCCGGGGGTCGACAGTTCGTTGGCCACCGGCCCGATCGCGACCTGCTGCGGGTCGAAGGAGCCGTACCGGGGGTTGATCTCGACGTCCATGGCGGCGGCGGTCTCCACCAGCAGGGTCTGGAACCGCTGCGTGGCCCGCGCGTTCGCGGGGCTCTGCGGGACGCCGTCCGCGCCGAAGTGGCGCATCAGGGCGTCCTGGACGGCCATGAACCGCGCGAAGTCGCGGGCGCGCTCGCGCGGCAGGCCGCTCGCCAGCGTGATCGTCTCGGCGCCGCCGCGCCGCTCCAGCAGCTCGCCGACCTGGGAGGTGCGCCCGTCCGACACGGTGACGCCGGCGCGCTCGGCGGCCTCGTCGGCGATCCGGAAGGAGACGAGGAGGTTCAGCGCGCCCCGCATGTCGGCCTCGCCCGGCTCGGCCGGGACGCTGCCGGGCCCGGCGCCCGGGTCGGCGCCCTGCGCGCTCGCGGTCCGGGCCCAGACTTGCGCGGCGGCCGGGTCGCTCTGGAGCTGGCCCCACCAGTCCCGGACGGTGCCGCCGAGCGTGCGGACGGTGATGCGGTCGCCGTCGACGAGCGCGGCGGTGCCGGCCTTCGGCGCGGCGCCGCAGCCGGCGAGCGCGCCCGCGGCCAGGACCGCGGCCAGCGCGACGGCCGGCACTCCCCGCAGCGACCTTCGCACCGGCTTTCCGGGCTTACCGGGCACGGAACCCCCACTCCTCGTCGATCAAGCGTCGCGACAGCCTACTTGCCCGCACCGGCGGCGGGCGAGGACCCCAGGAACAGGGCGTCCACCAGGTCGCTCGCCCAGGACAGCAGTTCCTGGTCGCGCAGCGGGCGCCCGCCGAGCTGCTTGGTCTTCGGCATCGGCACCAGCAGCGTCTCGTTCGCGGCCTTGAGGATGCTCTTCGGGTAGAGCCGGTTCAGCCGCACCTGCCGCGAGTCGGGCAGATCGACGGGCGTGAACTTGACGAAGTTGCCCTGCAGGGTGACGTCGTTCAGCCCGGCCTTGCGCGCCTTCGCCCGGAACCGCGCCACCTCCAGCAGGTTCAGCACCGGGACGGGCAGCGGCCCGAACCGGTCCTTCAGCTCCTCGTGCACGACGGAGATCTCGTCCTCCGCCGTGATCGCGGCGATGCGGCGGTAGGCGTCCAGCCGGAGCCGCTCCCCCGGCACGTACTCGTGCGGCAGGTGCGCGTCCACCGGCAGCTCGACCTTGGTCTCCACCTGCTCCGGCTCGCCGCCGTCCTTCAGCTCCCGGACCGCCTCCCCGACCATCCGGACGTACAGGTCGAACCCGACGCCCGCGACGTGCCCGGACTGCTCCGCCCCGAGGATGTTGCCCGCGCCGCGGATCTCCAGGTCCTTCATCGCGACGTACATGCCCGCGCCGACCTCGGTGTGCTGCGCGAGCGTCGCGAGCCGCTCGTGCGCCGTCTCGGTCAGCGGCGTCTCCGGCGGGTACAGGAAGTACGCGTACGCGCGTTCCCGGCCGCGCCCGACCCGGCCGCGCAGCTGGTGCAGCTGCGACAGCCCGTAATTGTCGGCGCGGTCGACGATGAGGGTGTTGGCGTTGGGGACGTCCAGGCCCGACTCGACGATCGTCGTCGCGACCAGCACGTCGTAGTTCTTCTCCCAGAAGTCGACCATGACGCGTTCGAGCTGCTGCTCGTTCATCTGGCCGTGCGCGGTCGCGATCCGCGCCTCCGGGACGAGCCGCGCCAGGTTCGCCGCGACCTTGTCGATCGACTTCACCCGGTTGTGCACGAAGAACACCTGGCCCTCGCGCAGCAGCTCCCGGCGGATCGCCGCCGCGATCTGCTTCTCCTGGTACGGCCCGACGAACGTCAGGATCGGGTGCCGCTCCTCCGGCGGGGTCAGGATCGTCGACATCTCCCGGATGCCGGTCAGCCCCATCTCCAGCGTCCGCGGGATCGGCGTCGCCGACATCGCGAGCACGTCCACCTGCGTCCGCAGCCGCTTCAGCTCCTCCTTGTGCTCGACGCCGAACCGCTGCTCCTCGTCGATGATCACCAGGCCGAGCTTCTTGAACCGGGTCCGCGACGACAGGATCCGGTGCGTGCCGACGACGATGTCGACCGTCCCGGCCGCCGCGCCCTCCAGCGTCGCCTCGATCTCCTTGTCGGTCTGGAACCGGCTGACCGGCTTCACCTGGACGGGGAACGCCGCGAACCGCTCGGTGAACGTCGACAGGTGCTGCTGCACCAGCAGCGTCGTCGGCACCAGCACCGCGACCTGCATCCCGTCCTGGACGGCCTTGAACGCCGCCCGCACCGCGATCTCGGTCTTGCCGTAGCCGACGTCGCCGCAGATCAGCCGGTCCATCGGGACGGGCCTCTCCATGTCCGCCTTGACCTCGTCGATCGCGGCGAGCTGGTCGGGCGTCTCCACGTACGGGAACGCGTCCTCCAGCTCCCGCTGCCACGGCGTGTCCGCCCCGAACGGGTGCCCGGGGCTCGCCATCCGCGCCGAGTACAGCCGGATCAGCTCCCCGGCGATCTGCCGGACCGCCTTGCGCGCCCGCGACTTCGCCTTCTGCCAGTCGGCGCCGCCCAGCCGGTGCAGGCTCGGCGCCTCCCCGCCCACGTACCGGGTCAGCTCCTCGAGCTGGTCGGTCGGGACGAACAGCCGGTCGCTCTTGGCGTACTCGAGGATCAGGTACTCGCGGGTCGCGCCCTGCACGGTGCGGCTGACCATCTCGACGTACCGTCCGACGCCGTGCTGCTCGTGCACGACGTAGTCGCCGGGCCGCAGCTGCAGCGGGTCGATGCCGCCGCGCCGCCGGGACGGCATCCGCCGCGCGTCCTTGGTGGACGACCGCTGCCCCGACAGGTCGGTCTCGGTGAGCACCGCGAGCTTGACCGGCTCCCAGGTGAACCCGTTCTCCAGCAGCCCGGTCGTCACGTTCACGATCGACGGGTCGGGCTCGCCGGGCACGTCGGTGAGCCGCGCGCCGAGCCCCTCCTCGCCCATCAGCTGGACGAGCCGTTCCGCGGGCCCGTGCCCGGCGGTGACCAGCACGACGCGCCAGCCGCCGGCGATCCAGCCCTTGAGGTCGGCGACGACCCGGCCGGTGTCGCCCCGGTACGCCTCGGCCGGACGCACCCCGAGGTCGAGCAGGTCGATGTCCGCGCCGGCGTCGTCGTCGAACAGCGCCTCGTCCGCCGCGACCCCGCCCGTCTCGTCCGCGGCGCCGGGCGTCAGCGCGGTGACCGTCCAGCGCGGCAGCCCCAGCTCCCGGCTGTGCCGCCGCACCTCCTCCAGCGAGCGGAACGCGGCGGCGCCCAGGTCGATCGGCGCGGCGCCGCCCGCGGCCGCGTTGACCCAGCTGGCCTCGAGGAACTCCTGGCTGGTGCGGACGAGCTCGACCGAGCGGGTCCGGATCCGCTCGGGCTCGCACACCAGCAGCGCCGACCCGTCCGGCAGCAGGTCGGTCAGCAACTCCATGCTCTCGGCGAGGACGGGCGAGAACGCCTCCATGCCCTCGACGGTGTCGCCGTCGGCGATCTTCCCCAGGATGTCGGCCAGCGCCGGGTGCTCGCCGGCGAGCGCCCGCGCCCGCTCCCGCACGCGCGGAGTCAGCGGCAGCTCGCGGCACGGCGGCGCCCACAGCCCGTCCTCGGCGACCTCCAGGGACCGCTGGTCGGCCGCCTTGAAGTAGCGGACCTCCTCGACGGTGTCGCCCCAGAACTCCGCCCGCAGCGGGTGCTCCTCGGTCGGCGGGAACACGTCCAGGATCCCGCCGCGCACCGCGATCTCGCCGCGCTTCTCCACCAGGTCCACCCGGTGGTAGCCCGCCTCGACGAGCCGCCGGACGGCGTCGTCCATGTCGGCGTCCGCGCCGGGCGACAGCCGCACCGGCTCGAGGTCGGCGAGTCCCGACACGATCGGCTGCAGGACCGCGCGCACCGGCGTGACCACGACGTCCAGCCGCCCGCCCTTGCCGCCGGGCTCGCCGTCCCGCGTGGGGTCGGCGCCGCCGGCGTCCGGGTGGACCAGCCTGCGCAGCACCGCGAGCCGCTGCCCGACCGTGTCGGAGCGCGGCGACAGCTTCTCGTGCGGCAGCGTCTCCCACGCCGGGAAGTGCGCCACCCGGCCCGGGTCCAGCAGGCTCGACAGGGCGGCGGTCAGGTCCTCGGCCTCCCGGCCGGTCGCCGTCACCGCCAGCACCGTCCCGGTCCCGCCCGCCGGGGGGCCGACGCGGCGGCTCAGCGCCGCGGCCAGGATCGGCCAGAGCGCGGGCGGCGCGACCACCTGGTGGTCGGTGCGCACCCGCTCCAGCGCGCGCCGCAGCCCGGCATCGGTGCACGCCAGATCGACAAGTCCAGAAAGCGTCATGTTCGCCCGCTCAATCGCAAAGACCCCGAGGCAGGGCAGCCCGAAGGCCCCGGAATCCCGCGTGGACCCGGCGCCGCCTACCAGGGTACGCGCACCGCCGACCCGTCCGGTTTCCACCACCACGACCAGGCATGATTGCGGAGCGCGACACGGCCGTTACCAAGAATGGGCAAATAGCGGACAGTGCGCATCCGGACGGTTACGCTGCGAGACTGTGACCGATCTGCGTACGCCACCGGTCGACGGCGGCGATCTCTTCTCAGAACGCGCCCGACAGTACGCCCTCGAGAAGCCCCTGCAGCGGATCCACATCCTGGAAGCCGGATGCGGCTGGGGCACGGGGCTGAACCTCGGCGACCGCGCCCACGTCGTCACCGGCGTCGACATGGACGTCCCGGAGCTGCGCGCGTACACCTGCGAGCGCACCGACCTGGACTCCTGGCACCTGGGCGACCTGCGCACCGTCCCGCTGCCGCCGCGCTCCTACGACGTGGTCCACGCCTCCTACCTGCTCGAGCGGGTCCCGCACGCCGAACTCGTGCTCGACCGGTTCGTCGCCGCGCTCAAACCCGGCGGGCTCCTGCTGGTGCGGATCCGCGACCGCGACACCGCGTTCGGCTTCCTGGACCGCCTGCTCCCGCGCCCGCTCCGTCCCGCCCGCAGGCGGCGCCTCCGGCCCGGACGGACGGCGCCGCGCGGGGCCCACGCGCGCGGCGCGGCCGGCGAGCCGGGCGGGGCCGCGCACGGCGAGGCGGGAACGGCCGAACCGGCGCCCGCGCCCCGCCGGGCCGCGCCCGCCCCGCACGTCCCGCACGTCCCGCCCGGCTCGCCGCCGCCCGCCGTTTATGAGCGCGTCGCGTCCTGGCAGGGCGTCCGGTGGTACTGCACCATGCGCGGGCTCGTGGTCGCCGAGGAGTACACGTCCCGCACGTCCCTGGACGGCCTGGGGGCCGGAACCGGCCCCGCCGACCTGCTGTGCCGCCTGGTGTCGCTGTGCACCCGCGGGCGCCTCACCGCAGCGCACAGCGACGTCACGCTGGTCATCCGCAAGCCCGAGAACCGCTTCGCGCGCGTCATCTGAACCGTCGCGGGCGCGCCGGAGATGCGGGCACACGAGCGGCCGCAGTATTTTTACCTGCGCGAACACGTTCCCACCTGGATCAGCCCGGCACCGTCCCGGGCAAGATCGGAGACCGCGGTGACCGCCGAAGCCGGCCTTCCCGACACGCTGCGCGACCTGCCCGCCTGGACGCCGGAGCCGGTGGAGCTCGCCGACCTGGAGCTGATCCTGGCCGGCGCCTACGGCCACCTCAAGGGCTTCCTGGGCTCGTACGACACCGCGATGGTGACCGCCGGGGGCCGGCTGGCCGACGGCACGCCCTGGCCGGTGCCGGTCACCCTGTCGGTCCCGAAGGAGCTGACCGAGCACGACCGGATCGTCCTGCAGGACCCGGAGGGCGTCCCCCTCGCCGTGCTGACCGTCGACGAGCGCTGGCAGGACCCGACGTCCGGCGACCAGCGGCTCGCGGGCCCCCTGGAGGCCCTCCGCGCCCCCGCGCACGGACCGTTCCACGCGATGCGCCGCCGCCCCGACGAGATGGAGCCCGCCGACGGCCCCGTCCTGGCCGTCGCCACCCGCGACTTCCTGCACCGCCGCCAGCTCGGCCAGATCCGCCAGGTCGCCGAACGCCTCGGCGCCCGCATCCTGCTGATGCCGCTCATCGGGGGCGGGCACGACGAGTCCCTCGTGCGCGCGCTGCTGGCCGTCCGCCGGGAACTGCCCGACTCCGTCGTCGTGCCCGTCCCGCTGCCCGCCCGCGAGACCGACGCCGACCGCGACGTCCTGCTGCGCGCCCACGTCGCCGCCGCCTACGGGGCGACGCACCTGCTCGCCGAGCACGAGGTCGCCGAGCACGGGGTCGAGGACGTCCCGATCCCCATCGCCGTCCCCGAGCCGTGGGCCTACGACGCCGACGTCGAGGTGTGGCGGCCGGTCGCCCGCATCGAGCCCGACCACGTCCAGGCCGAACTCGGCCCCGAGCGTCTCGGCGAGCTGCTGGACGCGGGCGAGCCCGTCCCCGACTGGTTCACCCCGCCCGCCGTCGCCGCCGAACTCGCCGTCGCCCGGCCGCCCAAGCGCTCGCGCGGGATCACGGTCTTCTTCACGGGCCTGTCCGGCTCCGGCAAGTCGACCGTCGCGCGCGGCCTCGCCGACGCCCTCATCGAGCGCGGCGGCCGCACCGTCACCCTCCTGGACGGCGACGTGGTGCGGCGCATGCTCTCCGCCGGGCTCACGTTCTCCCGCCCCGACCGCGACCTCAACATCCGCCGGATCGGGTTCGTCGCGGCCGAGATCACCCGGCACGGCGGCGTCGCGATCTGCGCCCCGATCGCCCCGTACGCCGCCACCCGCGCCGAGGTCCGCCGCATGGTCGCGGCCCACGGCGACTTCGTCCTCGTGCACGTCGCGACCCCCCTCGAGGAGTGCGAGCGCCGCGACCGCAAGGGCCTGTACGCCAAGGCGCGCGCCGGCCTGATCCCCGAGTTCACCGGCATCTCCGACCCCTACGAGGAGCCGGACGACGCCGACCTCGTGATCGACACCGCGCGCCTGACCCCCGACGAGGCCGTGGACCGCGTCCTGGACGTCCTCACCGAAGGCGACTGGATCCGCCCCGCCTGACGCGCTCCGCGTCTTTCCGCGCGGGCACCCGCTCGAGTGTGTCGTTTGTCCTGCCTGCCCCGGGTTACGAAGCCCGGGGCACGTCCCCTACCGTATTAGCCAGTTTCCCTATATGTCTGGTAGGTCATGGCGATGGACTTCGATTGGCCGATGGCGCTCGGGTCGTTCCTCGTCGCCATCGTCGTCGGGCTCACCGGCATGGGCGGCGGCGCGCTGATGACGCCGATGCTCGTGACCTTCTTCGGCGTCAGCCCGCTCGCGGCGGTCTCCAGCGACCTCGCCGCGTCCGCGGTGATGAAACCCGTCGGCAGCGCCGTGCACTACCGCGAGGGCACCGTCGACATGCGCCTCGTCGGCTGGCTGTGCCTGGGCTCGGTGCCCGCCGCGTTCTGCGGCGTGCTCATCCCGCGGGCGCTCGGCGACGGCGAGGCCGTGCACGACTTCATCAAGCTCGCGATGGGGATCGCGCTGCTCGTCGCCGCCACGGGGATCCTGGTGCGCGCCGTCCTGTCCCGGCGGGCCCGCCCGTCCGGGGAGGAGGACGGGCGCATCACCGTGCGTCCGGTCCCGACCGTGCTCGTCGGCGCCGTGGGCGGGCTGGTCGTCGGGATCACCTCGGTCGGGTCCGGCTCGCTGATCATCGTCGCGCTCCTGCTGCTGTACCCGGCGCTGAAGCCGAACCACCTGGTGGGGACGGACCTGCTGCAGGCGGTCCCGCTGGTTCTCGCCGCGGCGCTCGGGCACTTCTTCTTCGGCGACTTCCAGCTCGAGGTCACCGCCGCGCTGCTCGTCGGGTCGATCCCGGGCGTCTACCTCGGCTCGAAGATCTCCTCCCGCGCGCCCGCCGGCCTCATCCGCCGGCTGCTCGTGATCGTCCTGGTCGCCTCCGCGCTGAACATGTTCGGCGTCGGCGTCGTTCCGCTGGCCTGGACGATCGCCGCGATCGCCGCCGCGGCCGCGGTGACGTGGCTCGTGGGGCGGCGAAAGCGGGATACAGTGCCTGCCGAACTGCCGGATGAAGCCGGAGAATCGGGAAAGCGGAGCGCGCGTGGACGATCGATGGCCGCACCAGACCGTTGACGTGCTGGGGGTGCGGGTCAGCCGCATCGACGTCCGGCGGCTGCGCGAGTTCGTCGCCGCCGCCGTCAAGGACCGGACGAAGCTGACGATCACGTTCGCGAACCCCGACTACGTGCGGAAGGCGCAGAAGGACCGCGAGCTGCGCGACCTCATGAACGGGTTCGACCTCAACCTGCCGGACGGCTGGGGCGTGGTGCTGGCCGCGAAGATCTTCGGCCGTCCGGTGCCGGGGCGGATGGCCAACGACGACCTGACCGACGACCTGTTCGGGCAGCCCGCCGAGGAGGGGTGGCGCGTCTACCTGTTCGGCAACGCGCCGGGCGTCGCCGACGAGGCGGCGCACAACCTGCGGGCCTGGTTCCCCGGGCTGTCGATCGTCGGGACGCGGCACGGGCACGTGGCCGAGGCCGGGGTGCTGCCGCCCGCGACGGCCGACCGGCTGGTCGCGGAGATCAACGAGGCGGCGCCCGACATCCTGCACGTGGGGCTCGGGACGCCGCTGCAGCAGCGGTTCGTCGCCGAGCACCGGGACCGCATCGACGCGCCCGTGATCATCACGTGCGGCGCGTACTTCGAGCATCTTGCCGAGCGCCGCGAGTACTACCCGTCCTGGGTCCTGAAACTGCGGGTCGGGTTCCTGTACCGGCTCGCGCGGGAACCGCGCCGCCTGTGGCGCCGCTACACCATCGAACTGGGCTCCTACCTGGGGCGGGTCCTGGTGCACCGGATCCGGCACGGAAAGCAGTCCTGATCCGGCCGGGGGCGGGCGTCCGCGATTCCCGCGCGCCGCGATCGATTGCGTGGTAGAACTTCCCGCGTCAACGCCCTTCCCCCGGAGACCGACATGCGCAAGCGCTATGCCGCCGCAGCGACACTCCTCGGCGCCGCCCTGCTGTTCCCGGCCGCGGCCTCCGCCGACATCGCCCATCCGGCGGTCGTCTCGGCCGATCCCGTGGACGCCACGCCGCACGTCCTGGACGGGACGGTCCGCGCCGTCGCGGTCGTCGGGTCGACCGTGGTCGTCGGCGGCAACTTCGAGCAGGTCCGCAACGCGGGCCGGAGCGCGCAGCCCGCGGCCCGCGCCAACCTGTTCGCGTTCAGCCTGTCCACCGGGAAGATCACCGCGTTCGCCCCGAACATCGACGGGACCGTCTACGCGCTCCAGCCCGGCCCGGACGGGACGGTCTACGTGGGCGGCCGGTTCAAGAACGTCGGGGGCGTCAAGACCGGACCCGTCGCGCGCGTGCAGCTGTCGACGGGCAAGGCCGTGACGTCGTTCAAGCCCGGCGTTCCGTGGGGACGCGTCTCCAGCATGGTGCGGCGCGAGAACCGGCTGTACATCGGCGGAACGTTCACGCAGGTCGGGAAGGCGGAGGTCACCGGGCTGGCGCGGCTCAACGCGACGACCGGGGCGCTCGACCCGACGTTCGACATCGCGCTGGGCTCGCCGCGCGCCGGCGAGCTGAAGGTCCAGAACCTCATCGTGAACCCGCAGGACACCCGGATGGTCATCAACGGGACGTTCACCCGGGCGGAGGGGCAGCGCCGCTACCAGATCGCGATGATCGACACCGCGAAGACGGCGAAGCTGTCGACCTGGTCCACCGAGGCGTACACCTCGACGTGCAACCGGCAGGCGTTCGACACCTACATGCGCGGCATGGACTTCTCCCCGGACGGTTCGTACTTCGTCGTCACGACGACCGGCGGCCCGTACGGCCCGCGCCAGATGTGCGACACCGCCGCGCGCTGGGAGACCGGGAAGACCGGTTCCGGCCAGAAGGCGACCTGGATCAACCACACCGGCGGCGACACGCTGCTGTCCACGGCCGTCACCGGCGCCGCCGTTTACGTCGGCGGGCACCAGCGCTGGATGGACAACCCGTACGGCTCCGATTCCCCTGGTCCGGGCGCCGTCGCACGTCCCGGCATCGCCGCGCTGAACCCGAAGACCGGCAAGGCGCTCTCGTGGAACCCGACCCGCAGCCGCGGGCACGGCGTCGAGGCGCTCGTCGCGACCCCCAAGGGGCTGTTCGTGGGCAGTGACACCGACGAGCTCGGACGCGAGTTCCATGGGCGAATCGGGATGTTCCCGCTACCGTAAGCGGTCACCGGCGAGAGGAGCGGGAATGACGTACGGGGAACGGGACGGTGACGCGCCACCGAACTTCGGACGTCCCGGCGGACCGGACGGCCGCCGGCCGCAGCCGCGCGACCGGCGGGCCCGCCGCGCCGCCGCGCGCGTCCAGCAACGGCGCACCCGCCGGCGGCGCAGGCTGCTGCGGGTCACCGCGCTCGGCGCCGTTCTCGCCGCCGGCGGGGGCGCGGGCGTGCTCCTCGCCCCCGGCGACCTCGCCCGGACCGTCCCGGTCGACGGCAGCGAGCGGTTCACGGTCGTGCCCGCCTCCGCCGACACCTACGTCAGCCGCGAGAAGCCCGACTCGGTGCGCGGCTCGCACGCGGTCGTCACCGCGGCGGCGTGGCCCGACTGGCACACCGAGGGCTATCTCGCGTTCACCGTCCCGTCGACGGCGGCGCCGTTCCGGTCGGCGCGGCTGGAGCTGACCGTCGAGCGGTTCGCGAACCTGCCGGAGCGGGTGCAGCTGCGCGAGCTGTCCGGCGGCTGGTCGGAGCACGAGACCAGCTGGCGGAACCGGCCGAACGCGGGACGGGCGCTGGCCGAGGTGCCGCTCACCCGCCGCGACGCGGGCGTGACGATCGACGTCAGCCGCTGGATCGACGGGCCCGGCGACTACGCGTTCGCGCTCGTGAACTCGCAGGAGCACACGTCCGTCCGGTTCCGGGCCGGGGAGACCGCGGCGGGACCGCGGCTCGTGCTGTCCCCGAACGCGCCCGCCGCGACGCCCGCGCCGACGGCGAGCGCCGCGCCGAGCCCGTCCCCCGCGAGCGGGTCGACCCCGCCGCAGGCCCGCGACACCGCCCCGGCGCCCGCGCCGTCGTCGTCCCCCGAGCCCGGCGGCCGCACCGGCGGCGGCGGGGAAGGCGGACGGACGGACGCCAGGACGCTGTGCGGCGTCTCGCTGGAGGTCGACAAGGGGCAGACGCATCTGGAGGCGCTCGCGGAGGCGGAGGGCCGCTACGGCCGCCTGGAGATGATCCGCCAGTTCTATCCGGGCGAGCCCGGCGCGTGGCCCGGACGGTTCGGCGACACGCTCGGCAAGCGCCCGACCGTCGTGTCGTTCAAGATGAACCCGCGCGACATCCTGGCCGGGAAGCACGACCGCAAGATGACCCGCTGGTTCGCGGAGGCGCCGGACGACCGGGACGTCTACTGGACGTATTACCACGAGCCCGAGGACAACATCGCGAAGGGCGAGTTCTCCGCGGCCGACTACCGCGCCGCGTGGCGGCGGCTGGCCGGGCTCGCCGACCGCGCGGACAACCCGCGGCTGAAGGCCACGCTCGTCCTGATGAGCTGGAGCCTCGAGGCCGAGTCCAAGCGGAACTGGCGGGACTACTACCCGGGCAAGGACGCCATCGACGTCCTCGGCTGGGACACCTACAACCTCGCCAAGGACCGGTACCAGACGCCCGCCGAGATGTACTCGAAGGTGCTCGAGGTGAGCGAGGAGGAGGGCCTGCCGTTCGGCGTGGCCGAGACCGGTGCGCACCTCATCCCCGGTGACGGCGGGGCGCAGCGGGCCGCGTGGCTGCGGTCGATGACGCGGTACCTGGAGCAGAAGAACGCGCTGTGGGTCGCCTACTTCGACCTCGACTGGCCCACCGGCGACTTCCGGCTCCTCGACTCGGCGAGCATCGACGCCTGGAACGACTTCTGCTGACCCCGCCCGCGGCCCCGCCCCCACGGCAGGGCCCGCAGGCCAGGTCCACAGGCCGCCCGGCCCGCTGAGCCAGCCCACTGCCCCTATCTCCTGCCCCGGTCCGACGCGGCGGGCTTCGCAGGCCCGGCCCGCAGGCGCAACCCGCTGAACCGACCCGCTGCCCCGGCCGCTGAGCCGACCTGCCGAACCGCCCGCTTCCCCGGTCCGACGGCGGGGCCTGCGGGCCGCGAGCTGCGGGCCGCGAAATGCGGCGGGGACCCGACGGCCCCGGGACCGGTGGGCGAACGGGAACGGCCCGCCGGAAACCTCGGTCGAGGTTCCGGCGGGCCGCTCGCGTTCCGTCCGGGTCAGGCGGCGGGCCTCAGGACGACCGACCACATCAGGCCGCGGCTCGACGCGTTCGTCGACGCGGTGACGGGGCCGTGGTCGCCGGTGGCGACGGCGCCGCCGCTGTCGGCGAGCAGGGACGTGACGCGGCCGCCGCCGGTGCCGATGCTCACCGCGCGCTGCTCGCCGGACGACGGCGGCGTCCAGGCCGTCGTCGTCGACGACTTGTCGGACCAGTAGGACACGACCCAGCTGCCGGGCTCGGCGACCGCGACCTGCGGCGCGCCGTGCTCGGCGGCGTTGTCGGTCGCCTTCGCCGACGCCGTGACGGGCGAGGCGGCGGTGCCGGCGTACGCGGCGAGCCGCAGGCTCACCTTCGCGTAGTCGGCGAGGCCCACGGTGACGGTCGCGCCCGCGTCGCCCGCCGCCGCGACCTTCTGCCACAGGGTCGAGCGCGAGTTGCCGTTGGTCTGCGTGCCGACCTCGGTCCACCCGGCGGGCGGGGTGATGTCGGACGAGTCGGTGTTCATCGTCGCGAACAGCAGCATCGCGTCGCCGGCCTGGACGCCGGGCGGCACGGTGACCGTCGCGCTCGTGGTGTTCTCGTTGGAGCCCGCGGTGCCGCGGAACGCGACGGGCACCTGGTCCTCGCCGACCGTCACGGTCTGCTCGGCGGTGCCGGTGCCGCCCCGGTTGTCGGTGACGGTCAGCTCGACCGTGTACTCCCCGGGCTCGGCGTAGGTGTGCTCGGGGGTGACGCCGGTGCCGGTCTCGCCGTCGCCGAAGTCCCACGCGAGGGACTCGACGGTGCCGTCGGCGTCCGTGGACGCGGAGCCGTCGAAGGCGCACTCGAGGCCGGTGCAGGTCCGGGTGAACGCGGCGGTGGGCGCGTCGTTGGGCTCGGCGGCGTGCAGGAACACGGTGCGTCCGCGCCAGTCGCCGTCGTCCACGAGGACGGGCGCGCCGCTCGGCACGCCCGCGGTGAACGTGAGCGCCCGCAGGTTCCCGTCGTTGTTGTCGACGTAGTACAGCTTGTTCCCGGATTGGAACATGCCGCCGACCGTCCGCCAGTCGACCCCGGCGATGTTGTTCGTCGCGGTGTACTCGATCGCGCCGACGACGCCGCTCTCCGGCGTGAAGTGCCGGTAGCGCAGGGCCGCGTCGCCCCGCGTGTAGTAGACCTTGCCGTCCGAGTAGAACATGCCCTGGATCGCGCTGACCTGCGAGTGCCAGGTGCTCATCGGGACGAGCTGGTCGGCGGTGTCGATCGGGGTCTGCGTGCCGAGGGAGGTGCCGTCGAACGTCCGGGAGTAGAAGCCGCCGTCGGACCCGCCGTAGTACAGGCGGCCGCTGAGCATGAACGCGCCGCGCGCGGAGCGCCAGTCGACGCCCGCGGTGGAGCCGGTCTGCTCGGGGCCGGCGGTGGCGCCGTCGAACGAGCGGTGCTTGAGGTAGTTCTGCGCGCCGGCGCCGACGCCGCCCGCGTAGTAGACCTCGCCGGGCAGCTCGCCGGCGTCCAGCACCGGCAGTGGGGTGCCGCCGGCGGCGGGGAACATCGCGACCTTCTGGTGCAGCTCGCCGCCCGCCATGTCGGTGTCGCTGCCGATCCACACGCCCTGGCCGGTGGCGAGGATGTCGAAGACGCCGACGCCCCGGGCGCGGCCGGGGTTCCAGGTGAACGGGAGGCCGGTGAGCGGGTCGAGCGCGGCGATGCCCTCGCGCGCCACCGCGCCCTGGCCGGCCTTGTCGGCCGCGAACGGGTTGTTGGCCCAGCGGAAGTGGCCGCCGACGTACACGGCGTCGTCGGTGACCTCGACGGCGTAGGAGGTGTCGCCGCCCGTCCAGTTCGTCCAGGTGGGCTGCTTGCCGGCGCCGTTGGCGACGTTCTCCCAGCGGGCGTGCGTGTCGCACATCCGGGTGGAGCCGCGGTGGCCGCCGGTGGTGGTGACGACGAAGAACGAGCCGTCCGGGGCGAAGTCGACGTCGCGCATGTAGGTGTCGAACGAGGGGGAGCACTCGTCGGCGTACCGGGCCGTCTGCCAGTTCGCGAGGGTCGCCTGCGCGCCGGTCAGGTCGAGCATGAAGATCTGCGGGCGGGACTGGCCGCCGACGGACGTGAAGTTGCCGACGCCGACGAGGCGGGAGCCGTCCGGCGTGACGTCCATCTTGATGATCGCGGTGTAGCCGCCGTTCTGCGTGCCGGTGACCGGCAGGTCGTAGAACGGGTCGCGGGCGCCGGTGGTCGGGTTCAGGGTGGCGAGCGCGGGCCGCGCGGTGCCGCTCACGTGGGTGAAGTGCCCCGCGGCGTAGAGCCGCCCGCCGACCATGCGCAGGTCGCGCACCCTGCCGGTGACGTCCGGCTGGAACGCGGCGACCGGCGCGCCGGTGGCGGCGTCGATCCGGGCGAGCTTGCGGTGGCTCTGGCCGTCGACCGCGTCGAAGCTGCCGCCGATGTAGAGGCTCTCGCCGTCCGGCGACGGCAGAATGGCGCTCACCTCGCCCGCGTCGACGACCGGGTCGAAGGTCGTGTCGAGGTGGCCGGTGGTGGCGTCGAAGGCCAGCAGGCGCGCGCGGTTCACGACCGGCTTGTTCGCGCCCGCCTCCTTCACCTGGGTGAACGAGCCGCCCAGGTAGATGGTGTCGCCGACCTGGACGATCGACTTGACCGAGCCGTTCTGGACCTGCGGTGTGAAATCGACCGGATTCTCACTGACCAGCGATCCGGCGGGGGCCGCGGCGGCCGTCCCGCTCCCGGCGACGCCGACTCCGGCGGCGGCCAGCACCGTCACCGTGGCCAGGGCGCATAGTCTCCTGGTGCACAGACTTCTCCAGCGCACGCGTGTTCTCCTCAACCGTCCTGCCGGACCCACGACATCCACGACATCCCCCGACTCGCTCTGCCGCGCGGGCTTGCCGCGCAGGCATCGAGCCGGGTAAATCTACCGCCTGCACCTCCCGAGCCTCCCGGCAATCCCCCACATTTCGCACGGTTGCCCGAAGGTGGCCACGCGGGACGGCACAGGTCGTGCATCATGCGGGCATCCTGGGCATCGCCGCACGGGCGTTAGGATCCAGTACTTCGTCTGGGTAGGGAGGACACGTGGCCGGCACGGTGACGAGACGCTCCTCCCCCGGCCCCTCCCCGGGGCGCCGCGGCGGGGTGCGCGTCCCGGACGAGCCGCCGCCCGACCTCCCCCGGCTGCCCGGCCCGCGCGCGAACGCGCCGCTCGTCCGGCTGCGGCCCGGCTGGCCGCTGACCGCGATCTTCCTGCTGTTCCCGCTGTGGTGGGTGCTGGGACTCGGGGCGCTGATCTTCATGATCATGGCGGTGCCGATGGGGCTGTACCTGTGGCGGCGCCGCGACCGGATCGTCACCCCGCGCGGGTTCGGCGCGTGGCTGCTGTTCCTGGCCTGGGTGCTGTTCGGCGCGGCGACGCTGTGGGCGGAGGTCCCGGGCACGCAGCAGAGCGGCGGCGCCGGGCGGCTGCTGGTGTTCGCCTGGCGGTACGCGTGGTACCTGGCCTGCACGATCGTCCTGCTGTACATCGGCAACACGAGCGAGCGCGAGCTCCCCACCGGCCGGATCGGGAACCTGCTCGGGGTCATGTTCATCGTGACGACGTTCGGCGGGATGATCGGGCTGCTGATGCCGAACCTGCAGCTGACGTCGCCGGTGGAGATGGTGCTGCCGAACTCGCTGGCGTCCAACGCGTTCATCGAGGACATCGTCCACCCGAAGACGGCCGAGGTGGAGTCGATCCTCGGCTACGAGCAGGCGCGCCCGATGGCGCCGTTCGCCTACGCCAACACCTGGGGCGCCGCGTACGCGCTGTTCCTGCCGTTCTTCCTGATCACCTGGGTCGCGCGGGCGCGCGGGACGAAGCGCATCGCCGGGATCACGATCTTCGTCGTCTCGCTGTGGCCGGTCGTGTACTCGCTGAACCGGGGCCTGTGGCTGGCGCTCGCGCTGATCGCCGGGTACGCCGCGCTGTCCATCGTGATCGCGGGCGGCTGGAAGATGGCGACGCGGGCCGGCGCGGTGCTGGCGGTCGGCGCCGTCGTCGTCGCGTTCTCGCCGCTGCCCGGCATGATCGGCGACCGGCTGAGCAACCCGCACAGCAACAACCGGCGCGTCCAGCTCGCGGTGGAGACGGTGCAGGCCACGGTGACCGGCTCCCCGCTCGTCGGGTTCGGCTCGACCCGCGACGTGCAGGGCAACTTCAACTCGGTGGGCGGCGGGTCGCGGCCCGGCTGCGACGCGTGCGCGGTGCCGCCGCTCGGCACCCAGGGGCACCTGTGGCTGCTGATCTTCGCGCACGGGATCGGCGGCACCCTGGCCTTCCTGGCATTCTTCCTGAGGCGTTTCGGCCGGCACTGGCGCGACCGCACGGCCTACTCGCTCGCCGGGTGCTGCGTGCTCGTGGCGTCCGGACTCTTCCTCTTCGTCTACGACATCGTGGAGGTACCGCTGTACACGGTGATGATCGCGGTCGCGCTGATGTGGCGCGCCGAACGGGACAAGCGCGCGGCGAAGCGCGAGGCGATCTCGTGAGCGACGCCGCGGGTCCCTGGGTGGAGACCGTCGCCGATCTGTGGCCGGGGGCGGAGGTCGCCTTCCCCGGCGGCGGATCCGGGCCGGCCGACCGCGAGCTGTGCTTCCTGCCGAACGCCTCGGCGCCGCGCCTGCTGCTGCCGGCCGGACGTCCGGGCGTCGCGGCGGCCGCGCTGCGCCGCTACAGCCACGACCTCACGGCCAAGCAGCGCGCCGCCCGCGCGGCGGGCGCGGCCGCGGCCCGCACCGGGCTGCCCGGACGGACGCTGCGCGACCGGATCACCGTGCGCGGCGGCGGCCCGTCCGTCGAGGACCGGCTCGGCGAGATCCTCGGCCGGGACGTCGTCACGGTCATCGGGCTCGGTCCGGCGGCCCGCGCGAACCGCAAGCCGATCCTGCACGCGCTGACGCCGAAGGGGCGGGCCGCCGCGTTCGTCAAGGTCGGCGACAACGCGGCGACGCGGGCGCTCATCGCGGACGAGGCCGCCGCGCTCGGGCACCTCGCGGAGCGCGGGCCGCTGCCGGGCGTCGACGTCCCGCGCGTCCTGCACCACGGCGAATGGAACGGGATGACGCTGCTCGTGCTGTCGCCGCTGCCGACGAGCGCGCGGGGACGCCGCCCGCGCGCGGAGGCGCCCGTCGAGGCGATGCGCGCGCTGGCCGGGCTGGACGGCCTCGCCCGCGAGCGGCTCGCGGAGACCGCGTTCTGGGAGTCGATCCGCGCCACCCCCGCCGCGCTCGGCGACCCCGCCCGCGCCGCCCGGCTCACCGCCGTCACCAAGGAGATCGAGGCCCGGCACGGCGCGCTCGACCTGGACTTCGGGGCCTGGCACGGCGACTGGACGCCGTGGAACATGGCGTGGCACCGGGGCGTCCTGCGGCTGTGGGACTGGGAGCGGTTCGAGCGGCGCGTCCCCCTCGGGTTCGACCTCGTGCACTACCGTCTGCAGGAGCGGACGCGGCGCCCCGGCCCGTCCCCGTACGAGCGGCGTCCGGGCGACGCCCCGGACGTGCTCGCCCCGCTGGGGCTGCCCGCGGCGGCGGCCGAGGCCGTCCTCGACCTCTACCTGCTGGCGCTGTGCTGCCGCTACCAGCGCGGCGGCGCCGGTCCGCGCGGCGAGGCGGTCCGCGCCCAGGCCGACGGCCTGCTCGACCTGCTCGCCGCGCACACCGCCCAGCCCTCCGGAGGACTCTCGTGATCTCCCGCCGCGACGCACCCCAGTGGCTCAAGGAGGCCGGGCGCGGCGCGACCCGCACGGTCGGCCGGCTCACCGCCGACGCGCGGCTGCTGCCGGGACTGCTCATGGTCGGCACCCAGCGCGGCGGGACGACGTCGCTGTTCCGGGCGCTCGCCGAGCATCCCGCGCTCGTCCAGCCGAACTTCCACAAGGGCGTCCACTACTTCGACGTCGAGTACCGGCGGGGCATGGCCTGGTACCAGGGCCACTTCCCGCGCCGCGCCGCCGCCCGCAAGCGGCTGGAGGCGGCGGGACTGGACGGCGTCGAGCCGATCGCCTTCGAGTCCGCCGGCTACTACATGCACCATCCGGCGGCGCCGCGGCGGATCGCGGCGGACCTGCCGGGGGTGAAGCTGCTCGCGACGCTGCGCGACCCCGTGGAGCGGGCGTACTCGGCGCACCGGCACGAGCTGATGCGCGGCTTCGAGACCGAGGAGTTCGAGCGGGCGCTGGAGCTGGAGCCGGAGCGGCTGAAGGGCGAGGTCGAGAAGATCGAGGCCGACCCGGCCTACCTCAGCCACGCGCACCGGCACCACGCGTACCTGGACCGCAGCCAGTACGTCGACCAGATCGAGGTGCTGTTCGAGCTGTTCGGCCGTGACCGGGTCATCGTGGTCTTCGCGGAGGACTTCTTCGCGACGCCCGAACCCGTGTACGACCGGATCCTCGACCGGCTCGATCTGCCGCGCGTCCATCCGGCCGGGTTCGAGCAGACCAACGCGCGGCTGCGGTCCCCGATGCCGGACGCGCTGCGCGCGCGGCTGGACGAGCACTTCAGGCCCTACGACGAGCGGCTGGCGGACCTGCTGGGCGAGGTGCCGCCCTGGCGGCGATGAGACCGCGCCGCGGGCGTGCCCGGCCGAACCGCGGGCCCCGGGAACCGCTCGTCCGCGATCCGGACGCGGTCCCGCTGACCCGGTACGCGCGGTTCGCCCGCCGGCACCTGGCGGTGTTCTGCGTGCTGCCCGTCCTGCTCGGGGGCACCGGGCTGCTCATCGCGGTGCTGGCGCCGAACAGCTACGTCTCGACGGTGAACGTGCTGGCACCGCGCATACCGCTGCACATCGGGCAGTTGCAGGGGCCGGGCGACGAGGCGGAGGACGTGCGCGACCCCCGGCCGTCCACGGTCGACACCGAGGCGCAGCTCGTCCGGTCCGACGAGGTCCTCGAGCGGCTGGCGACGGTGCCGGGGTTCGAGCTGCCGATCGAGACGCTGCGCGACCGCATCTCCATCACGGTGCCGCCGAACACGCGGGTCCTGGAGATCGGGGTGGAGGCGGCGACGCCGGAGCTGGCGCGCGACGGCGCCGCGATCGTCGGCGAGTCCTACCTGAACCTGCGGCACCAGATCCTGGGCGGTGTCCGGCAGCGCAACCGCGAGTCCCTCGGCCGGCGCGAGGCGGTGCTGGAGGAGCAGCTCGAGGCGTTCCCGGACGAGAACGCCTCGCAGTCGCAGCTGACGACGCGGACCCGGCGGCAGGCGGTGCAGAAGCAGCTGAAGGAGGTCCGCGGCGAGCTGGCGGCGCTGGACGGCCAGGACCTCGACAGCGGCGAGATCATCCGGTACGCGAACGTGCCGCAGCGCACGGAGAACCGGCGCCGGGACGTCGCGCTGTCGACGGGCGCGTCGGCCGGGCTGACCCTCGCGCTGGCCATCGCGCTGCTGCGGGACCGGCGGCCGCGCCGGGTCCGCGACGAGGAGGGCGTGGTCCTGCGCACCGACATCCCGGTGTTCGGCAGCACCTCGCCCGAAGCGGCCGACCGGGACGGGACGTGCCGGCGGCTGCGCAACCTGGTGTTCGACGAGGACGCCCGATGCGTCCTGCTGGCCGGGGCGCCCGCCGGATCGGCGCTGCCGGTGGCGCGGGAGCTGGCCCGGCTGTGCGCGAACGGCGGGGCGAGCACCATGCTGCTCGTGCTGCGCCAGGACGGGACGGACGGCGACGTGCGGACGTCGCGGGCGTTCCCGGAGACGGCGAACTGCACGCGCCGGACGGTGCGGATCACCGACGGCGACCGGAGCCTGCGGGAGGCCGTGTCACGGGCGCTCGCGGAGGCGGAGATCGTGATCGTCACGGGGCCCGAACTGGACAGCGTGGACACCTTGACGCTCGCGACGTTCGCCGATCTCAGCGTCGTGGTCGCCGAGCGGGAGACGACGATCGACGTCGAGGTCGCGCACGGGATCTCGGCGCTGGCCGAGTCGGCCGTCCCCGCGCGGGGGCTGATCCTGGCCGAGCCGGCCGGGCGCTGAGACGGCACCATGGAAACGTGAACGGAAGATAAAGTCATGGCGTTGACGACCCGGCTCAGGACGAGCGAGTCGAGCGAAGGGAATCGATGTGGCGGTTGAGCACTCGGCGGAGGCACGCGGCCAGCTGGTCGCGATGCTCCGGCGCCGCATGCGCCTGCTCATCGCCCTCGTGGTCGCGGGCACGGTGGCCGGCGTCGGCGCGGGCATCCTGCTCCCCGCCCAGTACTCGGCGACCGCGTCGGTGCTGGTGTCTCCACTGGAGGGCAACCCCTACTCCCCGGAGGGGCGCGGCGACGACCTGATCAACCTGGAGACCGAGGCGCAGCTCGTGCAGACCGACGCGGTCGCCGAGCTCGTCCAGCAGAAGCTGAAGGGCCAGGACGTCTCCGCGCTCCGGGCGAGCGTGTCGACGGTCGTCCCGCCCAACACCCAGATCTTGAACATCGTCTACAACTCCGACAGCGGCGACTCCGCCGAGACGGGCGCGCGCGCGTTCGCCGAGGCGTACCTGAAGTACCGGCAGCAGCGCGCGCAGGCCGTCATCAACGGCAAGCTGAAGAAGCTGGACGAGCAGGCCACCAAGGTCCAGGAGAACATGGCGCAGGCCAACCAGCAGCTCGCGGGCGCCTCCGGCACCCAGCGCACCCTGCTCGGCCAGCGCATCACCGCCTACGCCAACCAGCTCGGCGTGATCGACGAGCAGAAGAACGACGTCAGCAGCACGCCCGTCGAACCCGGCCAGGTGATCAACCCGGCGTCGGCGAAGGGCGGCGCGGGCACCAAGCGGATCGGGATCTTCGGCGCGGGCGGCCTGGTCGCGGGCGCCCTGCTCGGGCTGGCGCTGGTGCTGACCCGCGAGCGGCTCGACCGGCGGCTGCGCACCGCCGAGCAGGTCGAGGCGCTGGGGCTGCGGGTGCTGAGCATCGTGCCGCCCGGCACCGGCGGCGAGCTGGCGCTGGCGGACGGGGCGCGCACCCCGGCGGGCGACGCGTACCGGCGGCTGCGGTCGGGGATCGTCGCGAACATCCAGGCGACTCCGCTCACGATGCTGGTCGCGTCCGCGACGCCCGCGACCACCACCTCCACCGGGACGAACCTGGCGGTCGCGCTCGCGTACGCGGGGTCCGACACGATCCTGGTGGACGCGACGGCCGACGAGCCCGACCCGGCGGCGTCGTTCGGGCTGCCGCCCGGCAAGGGCCTGGCGGAGATCCTGCTCAAGGGGACCGACCCGGCGGCGCTGCTGATCCACGCGGACTCCCAGCTGCGGCTGCTGACGCGCGGCACGAACCCGGCGGCCGCCGCGCACCGGTTCAGCGGCCCGCGGATGCGCGACGCCGTCGACACCCTGCGCGACCGCGCCGACTTCGTACTGGTGAACGCCCCCGACGTGCACGACGCCGACACCCAGGCGCTGTGCACGCTCGTGGACACGGTCGTCCTCGTCGTGCAGGACGGCGCGACCACCCGCGAGGACCTGCAGCAGGCCTACGCGGAGGTCGTGCACGCGGGCTCGACGGTCCTGGGCGTCGTCATCGAGTCGGCTTCGGGCGCCGCGCAGCGTCCCGTCCGGCACTCCGCCCCGCCGCGTCCGGCGCCCGCGCAGCAGCAGCCCGGCGGGCGCGCCGCGGACCGCCGCCGCTCCGGGCCTCCCGGCGAGTGGGGCAGGCAGGGCGAGCCGGGCGACGGGCGCGGGGACGGACGGGACGGACGTGGCGACGGGCGCGGCGAGAGCCGGGCGCGCGGGGCCCGCCGGGCCGGTCCGCCGCGCGGCGGCGGACGCCCGCCCCTGGACGAGTCCGACACCAACACGACGGTGACGCTGCCCGCGCTGCCCGCGGGCCCCGGCAAGAGCGGCCCGCCGAAGAGCCCGCCGCCGGGCGGCCGGTCCTCAGGCGGCCCCTCGCAGGGCGGCTCGTCCCAGGGCGGCTCGTCCCAGGGCCGGTCCTCGGGCGGTTCCTCGCAGGGCGGTTCGTCCCAGGGCGGCCGATCCTCGGGCGGCTCGTCGCAGGGCGGTCCCGCGCAGAGCGGCCCGGCGCAGGGCGCCCCGGTCGCGAGCGGGCTGGCGAAGTCGCCGCCCCCGGCGAACGGGACGTCCGGGCACCGCCGCGGCGACAAGCCCGCCGACCGGCGCCCGCCCGCCGGGCGCAGCGGCGGCGGCGGACGGCACGGGACGCGCGGCGCGTCGCAGCACTTCGGTTCCGACCGGCTCGCGGGGCGTGAAACGCCCGACCCCGAGGACAAGTCGGTCGCCGGGGGCCCCGAGGAGGACAGCCCCGCGAACCGCACCCGGGACGACTTCGGCATCTAGATGGGCACATGACGACCGCATCATCCGGCACCCCCGGCGCGCCGGGCGGTGCGAACCCCGACCTCGGCAAGCTCGCGCGCGGCGGCGCCCTGAACCTGGCCGGGGCGATGTGCGCCGGGCTCATGGGGTTCGTGCTGATCGTCGCGGTCGTGCGGACCTACGACCAGGCGCTGGCGGGCGCGTTCTTCGCGGCGACGTCGCTGTTCCTCATCCTGAACGCGGTGTCGGGCCTCGGCAGCGACGCGGGCCTGCTGCGCTGGCTGCCGCACCACCTGGCGCTCGGCGAGCGGACCAACGCCCGCCGGACGGTGCCGATCGCGCTCGTCCCGGTCCTGGCGACGGCCTGCCTCGCCGGGCTGGTCATGGTGCTGACGGCGCCGTGGTTCGCGGAGCTGGTGCACGGGGACGCGCCCGGCGAGGCGGCGTCGATGCTGCGCGTCCTCGGCCTGTTCCTCCCGGCGGCGGCGGCGCAGGAGGCGCTGCTGGCCGCGACGCGCGGGCACGGCTCGATGCGGCCCACCGTGCTGGTCGACAAGATCTTCCGGCAGGTGGCGCAGGTCGGCGGGGTGCTGGTCGCCTACGCGGTGGACGGGGACGCGGCCGTCCTGGCACTGGGGTGGAGCCTGCCCTACGTGCCCGGCGTGCTCATCTCGGCCGTGCTGTACCGGGGCCTCGCGCGCCGCGCGGGGCGCGGCGGGACGCCCGCGCCCGTCCGCGAGCTCGCGGGGCCGTTCTGGCGGTTCACCGCGCCGCGCTCGCTGGCGCAGATCTGCCAGACCGCCCTGCAGCGCTCGGACATCGTGCTCATCGCCGCACTGGCCTCCCCCGGGACGCCGCGATCTACACGGCGGCGACCCGGTTCATCGTGTTCGGGCAGCTCGCCGCGCAGTCGCTGCAGCAGGTGATGCAGCCCGCGGTGAGCCGGCACATGGCGATGAAGGACGTCGCGGGCGCGCAGCGGGTGATGGCGGTCGGAACGACCTGGACGGTCGCGGTCACGTGGCCGCTGTACCTGACGCTCGCGGCCGGGGCGCACGTGTTCCTGATGGTCTTCAGCCCCGAGTACGCCGACGAGGGGCAGAGCACCACGATCGTCCTGGCGCTGACGATGCTGCTGGCGACGGCGGTCGGGCCCGCGGACGTCGTCCTGCTGATGGCCGGGCGCAGCGGGCTCAGCCTCGGCAACAACGCCGCCGCGCTGGCGGTGAACATGGTCCTGAACGTGGTGCTCATCCCGCTGTTCGGGGTGCCGGGGGCGGCCGCCGCGCGGGCCGCCGCGCTCGGCACGCGCAACGTGCTGCCGCTCCTGCAGATCCGCCGCATTCTGGGCATCTCTCCCACAGGTGCCGGATTGTGGCGTTCCATCACTTATGCCGTCATCTGCTTCGGTATGCTCCCCGTGCTCGTCCAGGCGGCACTGGGCACGGGCGTCCCGGCGCTGGCGCTGGGAGTCGCACTGGGGGCCGCCGCGTACGCGGTACTGCTCTGGACGGGCCGGGAACGGCTGTCGCTCACCGCGTTCAAGGCTCTGCTGCGGCGCCGTGGCGCCGGCCGGAGCCCCGCCGCACCGTCCACCCCCGCAGAACGGACCGTCCCGCCCATGGATGAACGAACGCCCGCCTTCCCGGAGGGCGCCCCGCCGGACCGCACGGTGCCCGATTTCGGGGGCCGTGATCTCCGCGAGCTCCCGCCCGACCGCACGCTGCCCGACCGGCCTCGGTGAGGTCCGCCGTCCGGAAGGCCGCGGCACCGGCCGCGGCCGGTGCGCTGTGCCTCACCCTGACCGCGGCCTGCGGCGGCGTCCCGGGGAGCGCCGACGCCCCGCGCGCCTCCCCGTCCGCGCCGACGGCCGGGGAGGTGTGGAGCGTCGGCCACGACAGCTTCGGCCAGCTCGGCCGCAAGGCCGACGGGTTCGACGTCGCGCTCGGCCCCGTCCGGGGTCCCGGCGGCCGGGGCACGCTGACCGGCGTGAAGGCCCTCGCCGCCGGGGAGCGGCACTCGCTCGCCCTGCTGGTGGACGGGCGCGTCCTCGCCTGGGGCTCCAACAGCAACGGGCAGCTCGGCGACGGCACGAGCAAGCCCCGGTCCGTCCCCGTCCCGGTGCACGCCCCGGACGGGCGGACGGGCCAACTGGGCGGCGTCACCCGCATCGCGGCCGCGGGCAACCTGTCGGTCGCGCTGCTGGCGAGCGGGCAGGTCGTGACGTGGGGCGCGAGCAGCAGCGGCCAGCGCGGCACCGGCGACACCTCCGCCCCGGCGTACCCGACGACCGTGCACGCCCCGTCCGGTGAAGGGCCGCTCACCGGCGTCACCGCGATCGCGGCGGGCGACCGGGCGTGCCTCGTCGCGCTGGAGGACGGCCGCGTCCTGGCGTGGGGCGGCAACCTCGCCGGGATCCTCGGCACCGCCGGGGTGAAGGCCCGCGCCCTGCCCGCGCCCGTCGGCGGCGAGGGCGGGCAGGGCGAGCTGACCGGGGTCGCCGAGCTCGCCGCCGGGAGCAAGCACGCGATCGCGCGGCTGCGGGACGGGCGCGTCCTGTCCTGGGGCAAGAACGACGCGGGGCAGCTCGGCGACGGCACCGTCCGGGGACGCTGGACGCCCGCCCCCGTCGCCGGCACGTCCGGCGCCGCGCCGCTGCGGGACGCCACCGCGGTCGCCGCGGGCGGCAAGCACAACTACGCGCTGCTGGAGGACGGGACGATGGTGGCGTGGGGCTCGAACGGCAACGGGCAGCTCGGCACCGGCGGCACCGAACCGTCGGCGCGTCCCGTCCCCGTGAAGGGCTCTTACACGCCGAAGCTGCGCGGTGTCACCGGCGTGGTGGCCGGGGAGGGGTTCGGGGTGGCGCTGCTCGCCGGCGGCAGCGCGCTCACCTGGGGCGCCGCCGGGAAGGGGCAGCTCGGCGCGGGCAGCCGCCTGCCGCGCGCCCGGCCCGGGCCGATCATCCTCGCGCAGGGCGCCCGCGCCGGGGCGTTCCTGTCCGCCGCCGCGGGCGGCAGCCACCTCCTGGTGCTCATGCAGCCGCGAGACACCCCGTGAACCGCGCCCCCGGGCGGCGTCCCGGGCGGCGGCTCGGGGCGCTGCTGGCGTCCGCCGCGCTCTGCGCCGCGACCGCCGTGCCGGTCGCCGGGCCCGCCGCGGCGGCGTCCCCCTCCCCCGCCGCCGCGGCGGGGCGCGAGCCGATGCTGCTCGGCGTCACCGCCCACGGCGCGGCCGACCTCGCCGAGCGCGAGGAGGAGACCGGCCGCCCGCTCGCGGCCGTCCGCGTGTTCCGGCGCTGGGGCGAGCCGGTCGTGGACGACTTCGTCCGGTCGCGGGCGCGCTCGCACGTCTTCTTCGTGTCGGTGAAGGCGCGGCGGCCGGACGGCTCGAAGCTCCGCTGGGCCGACATCGCCTCGGCGGCCCCCGGAAGCGACATCGACGGAGAGATCCGGCGGCAGGCGCGCGCGCTGAAGGAACTCCCCGGCACCGTGTGGTTCACCTTCAACCACGAGCCCGAGAACAGCGCGTCCGCGGGCATGGGACGGCCGCGCGAGTACGCGGACGCGTGGCGGCGGGTGGTGTCGACGTTCCGGGAGGAGGGCGCGCGCGGCGTCCGGCACGTGTGGACGCTGACGGACGCCGCGTACGGCCGCGACGCGTCGCGCTACTACCCCGGCGACGGCTACGTCGACGCGATCGGCGTGGACGCCTACAACTGGTTCACGTGCCGGGGACGGGACGAGGGCTGGCGGTCGCTCGCGGAACTGATCCAGCGGCACCGCCGCTTCGGGGACAGGCATCCCGGCAAGGAGCTGATGATCCTCGAGACCGGCACGGTCGAGGACCCGGCCGATCCGGGCCGCAAGGCGCGCTGGCTGGCCGACGCCACCGCGCTCTTCCAGCGGCCCGAGTACCGCCGGTACACCGCGCTGCTGCACTGGGACGCCCGGCACGGGCGGCCCGAGGGCCCGACCTGCGCGTGGGACTACCGCAGCTCGGAGCCGTCGCTGCGCGCCTGGCGGGCGATGGCGGCCGCGCCGGTGTTCGCCGCGAGCGTCCCCTGCCCGCCGAACTGCCGGGAGGAGGACGCCGGCGGCGGCGCGCTAGGGCCGGTCCTGGCCGCCGTGGGGGCCGCCGGGGTGCTGGCCGCCCTGGGGGCCGGCGGGTGGCTGCTGCTGCGGTCCTCCCGGCGCCGGCCCGGCACCGGGGGCGGCCCCGGGTCCGCCGGGGGCACCGGGGGCACCGGGGGCACCGGGGGCGGCTGAGCCGCCGGGAGCGCCCGCACCCGCACCCGCACCCGCGGCGGCCGGGGTCGCGCTCCGGCGCTTCCACAGCAGGAATCCGCCGCCCGCGAGCAGCACGATCACGGCACCGCCCGCGACGGGCAGGACGGGGAACCCGCCCTCGTCCGGCGCCGCCTCCTGCGCCGCCCGGTTCTGGACGGCCTCGGCCTGCTCGCTGGCCTGCGCCTTGTCCTCGCCGACCTTCGTCTCCGCCAGCGGCGGCTGCGCGGCCTTCTCCTCGATCTTCGGCCCGCGGCCCTCGGGCGGCAGGTCGGCCGCCGCCGGGAGCAGCTTCACGAAGCTGATCAGCGCCTTGTCGGGACGGGACCCGTTCGCCGCGGTCGCCTTGTCGTAGGCCGTCTTCACCTGCGACTGCGGCAGCGCGGTCGACCTGATCCGCAGCGTCTGCCCGCTGATCACCGCGTAGGTGCCCTTGCGGCCCACGCCCTGGACGAGTCCGTTCAGGACGGCGTCCGGCGACCCGCCCTGCGGCAGCACGGCGACGAACACCGGGGAGTGCTGCGCCTTGTTGTCGCGCAGCAGGTCCAGCGCGCCGTCCGACTGGAAGTACTTGGCGCCGGAGTCCACGTAGTAGCCGGCCTCCGCCACCGAGTCGACCACCAGCGTCATGTCGGGGTCGGCGTGGGCGGCGGCGGGCGGCGCCAGCAGCGCCGCCGCGGCGGCCGCGGGCAGGACGAGGGACAGGCGGCGGCCTGCGGGCGGTCGTACGCGCACGGGACGGCTCCTCGCAGCGGCTCGGCGGTAGGGACCGAGCGACGGACGGGATGGACGGGATGATCGAAGGGATCGGGATGATCGAGGGGATGGGTCAGACATATCCGTAGTGCCGCAGCAGCGGCAGGGTCAGGGCGGTGACGGCGCGGCGCCGCGCCGGCGGCATCCGCTCCCGCCACGCGTCGTCGCGGCGCAGCTCGACGCGGCCGGTCGTGAAGCGCATCGGGTTGCCCGACGCGGTGTGGTTCGCCGACAGGGTCGCGTGGTCGTCCTCGAGGAAGGCCAGGTCGCCGTCCGCCACCGGCAGCCCGGCGAACTCGGCGATGCCGCGCAGCGTGCCGCGCGGGTCGGCGAGGAACTCCTCGTAGCGGACCGTCCGCACCGGGACGCCGCGGCGCCCCAGCAGCGCGAACGCCCCGTTCGCGGCGTTCCAGTGCATGGCGACCTTGTGCGGCGACCAGCGCGCCATGTACTGCTCGGGGCTCGCCTCGGTGGCCTCGGGGCGGCGGATCTCCTTGGCCCAGGACTGCGCCACGCCCCGGCTGTCGCGCAGGACGTGCGCGACCCGCAGGTCGAGCCGTCCGGCGGACGCGGCCGACCGCAGGCAGAACGCCAGCGAGGCGTGCTTGCTGGAGTCGATGAGCAGCCGCGCGCCGCTGACCTGCCGGACCGCGTCGTACAGCCGCTCGTAGTACCGGACGTACGCCGCGAGCGGCTCGCGCAGATCGTCCGGGAGCTCGCCGCGCGACAGCGCCGGGATGTGCCGGGTGCGGTCCACGGAATCCTTCGCGCGGCGGAACTCCGCCAGGTCGAAGGAGTCCCAGCCGCCGAACGCCAGCTCGCCGACCTTCCCCCAGAACGGGCACTCCGGGAACGGCACCCCGCACCCGCACTTCTCGCCCGCACCGGCGCCGCGCTCCCAGAGGTGCACCACCTCGCCGAGCGACGCGGTGCCGGGCAGCTCACCGAGGAGACGCTCGATCAGCGTGGTCCCGCTGCGCCCGAGGGCCCCGATGAACAGCACCCGAACCGGGGCGTCCACTGTCATCCCACCTCACCGAAAGCCCGCACCGCCGCCGGAAAGCCCGCGACGTGCCCATCACCGTACAGTTCACCCGGACCCGCCGGACCCGAATCACGCAGTTCTCCCCTGCGCATCTCCCCTGCGCACCGAGGGGCCGGTCATATCCCCCGTCCGCGCGCGTGCAGCGCCAGCAGCACCCGCTTGCCCGACACCGCGCCGGACGCGACGGCGAGCGCGAACGGGATCCGCCGCTCCGCCGGGTTGGCCTTCAGCGCGCGCGCCGACCAGCGCAGCGCGTCCTTGCGCCGCCCCACGGTGGCGCACCCGAACGCGAGCTGCCCGTACACCCGTCCGGCCGCGCCCGGCACCTCGCCGATCTCCGGGTACCGCGCCAGGAACCACTCGAGCGCCGCGACCTTCGTCTCCCACGCCTGCGCGTAGTACGACGTCAGCCCCCACAGCACCCGGACGTAGGGGACGTCGACGTTCACGACCGGCGCGCGGCGCGCGGCGCGCAGGGCGAGGTCCCAGTCCTCGCCCTGGCTGCCGGGGATCGACTCGTCCACCATGCCGATCTCGACCAGCGGCTCGCGGAACGCCACGTAGGTGGACGAGTGCACGCTCATCATCCGGTCCCGGATGAGGGCGTCGTAGGTGACGCGGTCGGTCCCGGCGAGCCGGGGCAGTTCCCGGCCGTCGAAGTCGACGAGGATGCCGGAGCTGCACAGCACCGCGTCCGGGTCGTCCTTCCGCGCGGCCTCCAGCGCCGCGACCTGCGCGGCGAGCTTGCCCGGCAGCCACTGGTCGTCGTCGTCGCAGAACGCGACGAGGTCGGTGTCCAGGTGCAGGATGCCGCTGTTGCGGGCGCCCGCCAGGCCCGGCTCGCGCGTGTTGGCGATCACCTCGACGCGGTCGCCCGCGAGGCTCCCGTCCGGTTCGGCCCGGTCGAACACGACGACGGCGCGCAGCTCCCCGTCGTAGTCCTGCACGAGCACCGACTCCAGCGCGCGGCGCAGCAGCTCCGGCCGGTTGTGCGTGGGAAGCACCACTCCGACGGATGGGGGCATCGTCGACCTGCCTTGGCTTGAGTTGTCGGGGGATCCGCGCCGGGCGCGTGACCGGACGGGCGCCGTCCGGTCACGCGCCGGCACGGTGTGCCGGCGTCCGCCGGCGGGTGATCAGCGGATGATCAGCGGGTGCCGATGATCATTCCGGCGCCGACGGTGTTGTTCGTGGCCTCGTCGACGAGGATGAACCCGCCGGTGAGCCGGTTGCGGGCGTAGTCGTCCACGAACAGCGGCTGCGTCACCCGCATGCTGATCCGGCCGATCTCGTTCAGCGTGAGGCCGTCCGCCTGGTCGTCGCGGTGCAGGGTGTTGACGTCCAGCCGGTAGTGCAGGTCCTTGACCATGGCCTTCGCGGTGCGGGTGGTGTGCTTGACGACCAGCTTGGACCGGGGGGTGAGGGTGCGGTCCGGGGTCATCCAGCAGACCATCGCGTCGATGTCCTGCGCGACCTCCGGCCGGTTGTTCGGCCGGGCGATCATGTCGCCGCGGGAGATGTCGATGTCGTCGGCCAGCCGCAGCGTCACCGACATCGGCGCGTACGCCTCCTCGACCGGGCCGCGCGGCCCGTCGATCCGCGTGATCGTCGTGGTGAGCCCGGACGGCAGGTGCACCACCTCGTCGCCCGGCTTGAGGACGCCGCCCGCGACCTGGCCCGCGTAGCCCCGGTAGTCGTGCAGCTCCGGGTCGGTGGAGGCGTGCGGGCGGATCACGTACTGCACCGGGAACCGCACGTCGATCAGGTTGCGGTCGGACGCGATGTGGACGTGCTCCAGCGTGTGCAGCAGCGACGACCCCTCGTACCAGGGCATGTTGACGCTGCGCTCCACGACGTTGTCGCCGTGCAGAGCCGAGATGGGCACGAACGTCAGGTCGGTGACGTCGAGCTTGGAGGCGAACGCCGTGAACTCGTCGACGATCCGCTCGTAGGTGGCCCGGTCGTAGTCGACCAGGTCCATCTTGTTGACCGCCACCACCAGGTGCGGCACCTGCAGCAGCGTCGCGAGGAACGCGTGCCGCCGCGACTGCTCCAGGATGCCCTTGCGGGCGTCCACCAGGATGATCGCCAGGTCGGACGTGGACGCGCCCGTCACCATGTTCCGGGTGTACTGGATGTGCCCGGGGGTGTCGGCGATGATGAACTTGCGGCGCGGCGTCGCGAAGTACCGGTACGCCACGTCGATCGTGATGCCCTGCTCCCGCTCGGCCCGCAGGCCGTCGGTCAGCAGCGCCAGGTTCGTGTACTCCTCGCCGCGGTCCGCGCTGGTCTTCTCGACGGACTCGAGCTGGTCCTCGAAGATCGACTTGGAGTCGAACAGCAGCCGGCCGATCAGCGTGGACTTGCCGTCGTCGACGCTCCCGGCGGTGGCGAACCGCAGGATGTCCATCGGCTTCCCGGCGGCCTGCGCCTGCTCCGGCGTCAGCGGGCTCTCTGATGAAGCGGTGGCCATTAGAAGTAGCCCTCCTTCTTGCGGTCTTCCATGGCCGCCTCGCTCGTCCGGTCGTCCGCGCGGGTCTGCCCCCGCTCGGTGATCCGCGTCGCCGCGATCTCCTCGATCACCTCGTCGAGGGACTCGGCCGCCGACTTCACCGCGCCCGTGCACGACGCGTCCCCGACCGTCCGGTACCGGACCGTCGCGTCGAACTCCGGCTCGTCGTCGCCGCGGTTGGCGTACCCGGTCTGCGCGTCCAGCAGCAGCCCGTCCCGCTCGAACACCCGCCGGGTGTGCGCGAAGTAGATCGACGGGAGCTCCAGCTCCTCGCGGCGCACGTAGTCCCAGATGTCGAGCTCCGTCCAGTTCGACAGGGGGAACACCCGGACGTGCTCGCCGCGCGTGATCCGCGTGTTGAACAGGTTCCACAGCTCCGGGCGCTGGTTCTTCGGGTCCCACTGGCCGAACTCGTCGCGGAACGACACCACCCGCTCCTTGGCGCGGGCCTTCTCCTCGTCGCGCCGGGCGCCGCCGAACGCCGCGTCGAACCCGTGCTCCTCGATCGCGTCCAGCAGCGTCACCGTCTGCAGCCGGTTCCGGGACGCGCGGCGGCCCCTTCTCCTCCACGACCCGGCCCTTGTCGATCGACTCCTGCACCGACGCGACCACGAGGCGGACCCCGGTCTCACCGACCCGCCGGTCGCGGAACTCGATCACCTCGGGGAAGTTGTGCCCGGTGTCGACGTGCATGACCGGGAACGGGATCGGCGCGGGCCAGAACGCCTTCTCCGCCAGGCGCAGCATCACGATGCTGTCCTTGCCGCCCGAGAACAGCAGCACCGGCTTCTCGAACTCGGCCGCCACCTCCCGGAAGATGTGAATCGACTCCGACTCTAGGACGTCCAACTGCGACAGCAGATAATCGCCACGCTGCATGATCTGGGGCTTCTCTCCACGAACTGGCAGGTACTCCGGTGGCACGCGACGGGCGGACCCGTCCACCGGCTCGGGCGACGACCGCGAAGCGGGATCACTCCCGCGCCGCTCCCGCGGTGTCACACGCTGGTGTCACTACGGCAGTGCGTCGCCCACGTCCCGGATGCCGGTCAGCAGCGTCGACGCCGACACGGGATGACACACCACGATATCCGGCAACTTGGGGTCCTCACGGTTGTAGGCGAGAACCGCCCCGTCGACCCGGGACGCGTGCGCGCCCGCGGCCAGCGCCACCGCCGCCGGAGCCGCCGAATCCCACTCGTACTGGCCGCCCGCGTGCACGTAGGCGTCCACCTCGCCGAGCAGCACCGCGGAGATCTTCGCCCCCGCCGAACCGATCGGCACCAGCTCCACGTCCGGCTCGATCACGTCCGCCAGGCGGCGGACGAACTCGGGCGGGCGCGTCCGGCTCACCGCGACCCGCAGCTTGCCCGAGTCCGGGCCCGGGACGTGCAGCGGACCCTCGCGCGGCAGGCCACGGCGGGCCACGATCGACCCCGCCCCGGCGATGGCGGCACCGCCCGTCACCGCGTCCGGCACGCCCGGCTCCTCCCGGACGAGCAGCGCACCGCCCGTCGCGTCCGTGCGCAGCGTCACGCCCTGCGCGGGAAGCGCCACCGCGCCCGCCGCGAGCCGCCCCGCCGGGGAGCCGTCCCGCACCCACAGCGCCACGTGCACCGCCCAGTCCCGGCGGCCCTCCTCGGAGAACTCCCGGGTGCCGTCCAGCGGGTCCACGATCCACACCCGGTCGGCCGTCTGCCGCTCGGCGGTCGCGGTGTTCGCGGTCGGCGCGCGGTCCGCCGCGCCGGGGCCGGCGCCCCGCGCGCGCTTGCCCGCCACCGACGAACGTCCCTCTTCGGACAGGATCGCGTCACCGGGACGCCGCTCCGCCAGCGCCCCCATCAGGTACTCGTGCGCCCGCAGGTCGCCGGTGTCCTTCAGGGCCCGCGCGTCGGCGAACCCCATCTCGTCCCGCACGCCCAGCAGCAGGCGCCCCGCCGCCGCGGCCAGCTCCGCCGCCAGCGCGTGATCGTCCGCCGCCGCTTGATCCGTCATCCCTCGACCACATTCCCGACTCGACTGGTCTGCCCGGTCTACAATCTCACGGCCGCCCGGCCCGGCGCCCCCTCGGGGCGGCCACTACCCGCTAGTACGCGCCCGACCCCCGGAACACCGCCGACCAGGTCTTCCAGATGATCTGCAGGTCCAGCACCAGGGTCCAGTTGTCCACGTACCGCAGGTCCAGCCGGACCGACTCCTCCCACGTCAGATCGGACCGCCCGCTCACCTGCCACAGCCCCGTCAGGCCCGGCTTCACCACCAGCCGCCGGTACACGTCACCGCCGTACTGCGCGACCTCCTCCGGCAGCGGCGGGCGCGGCCCCACCAGCGACATGTCGCCCCGCACCACGTTGATCAGCTGCGGCAGCTCGTCCAGCGAGTACCGGCGCAGCCACCGCCCCACCCGGGTGATCCGCGGATCCGCCCGCATCTTGAACAGCACGCCGTCGCCGTCGTTGCCCGCCAGCAGCTCCGCCTTGCGGGCCTCCGCGTCCTGCACCATCGTCCGGAACTTCAGGACCGTGAACTCCCGGCCGCCGCGCCCCACCCGGACCTGCCGGAACAGCACCGGCCCCGCGCTGGTCAGCCTGATCAGCACCGCGACCGCCAGCAGCAGCGGGCTCAGCGCCAGCAGCCCGCCCAGCGCCATCGTCCGGTCGAACAGGCCCTTCAGCACCTTCCGGCCACCGTCCAGCTCCGGATGCTCCACGTGCAGCAGCGGCAGCCCCGACACCGGACGGATCGAGATCCGCGGACCCGCCACGTCCATCAGCGCCGGCGCCACCACCAGCTCCACGTCGTTGCGCTCGATCTGCCACGCGAGCCGCCGCAGCGCCGTCCCGTCCAGCTCCGGGCACGCCAGCACCGCCACCGAGTCCGCGCCGACCCGGTCCGCGACCGCCGCCGTCTGCCCGAAGTCGCCCAGCACCGGGACGCCCTCCACCTCGGCGACCGCGTCGTCCCCGGTCACCAGCGCCGGGGGCAGGCACACCGCCGCGATGTCCATGCCGTGGTACCGCTTCTGCCGCAGCAGCCGGATCAGGTCCTCCACCGACGTGCGGTGCCCCACCGCGACCACGCGCCGCATGTACTGCCCGTGCCACCGCTTCCGGTGCAGCCACTTGCGCAGCCGGTACCGGGCCAGCACCGCCAGCAGCGTCCCCAGCGGCATCGCCATCACCACGTAGCCGCGCGCCACGTCCGTCTTCGACGCGTACGCGATGATCGCGATGCCCGCCATGAAGACGAACCCCGCCCGCAGCACCCGGTGGAACTCCTCGTACCCCACCCCGATGTAGCGGGGCTGGTACGCCCGGCACAGCATCAGCACCGGCACCCACACCAGCGGCAGCGCCACCGTCAGCACCATGTACGGCGTGTGCCACTCCTTCGGGACCCCCGGGAACCGCAGCAGGAACGCGCTGACGCCCGCCGCCAGCATGCTGCAGAAGTCCAGGAACCCCGCGATCCTCCGGTACCGCGCGCTCCAGTCCTGAGGCGGCGAGTACTTTTCCTCTTGGCGGATCGATGACTCGGCCGGAACCTTGTCAACGACGGCCATACGCCTTCACCAACCTTTGTAACGCGCGCCCCGAAAACTTCGATCCACCTCAGGGACGCCTGGCAGCCCACCGGGGTTCACCTGATTCTCGAAACTCCCGGAAAGTACGCCGAACCTCGCGTGCGCGGCCCGAGATCAACCCGAATGATAGGCGTTCTGCGCCGCCGCGAGGCCGTCTCCGAGCAACGTCTCCACCGCGTCCGCCGCCCGCTCCACCTCGACCCCCAGGTCGCGCCGCTCCGCCGCCGAGAAGTCCTTCAGGACGAACGCCGCCGCGTCCATCCGCCCCGGCGGGCGCCCCACCCCGAACCGCACCCGCAGGTACTCCCGGTCCCCCAGCGACCGCGTCACCGACCGCAGCCCGTTGTGGCCGTTGTCGCCGCCGCCCTTCTTCAGCCGCACCGCCCCGAACGGGATGTCCAGCTCGTCGTGGACCACCACCACCCGCTCCACCGGCACCTTGTAGAAATCCGCCAGCCCCTTCACCGGGCCGCCCGACTCGTTCATGAACGACCGCGGCTTCGCCAGCACCGCCCGCGCCCCGCCGAACCGCCCCTCCAGCACGTCCGACCGCGCCCCGAACAGCTTCGACCGGTGCGCCTTGAACGTCCCCCCGAGCCGCTCCGCCAGCACGTCCAGCACCATGAACCCGGCGTTGTGCCGGTTACCCGCGTACTTCGGCCCCGGATTGCCCAGGCCCACCACCAGCCACACGTCCGCGCTCACCCGAACTCCTCACCCGAACCCCTGCACAGACCGCGGCCCCCGCCGGTGCGCACACCGACGGGGGCCGTCACACGGCTCGACACGGCCACGACGGCCGGAACCGGTCAGCCGGGCGCCGGCACCGACGCCCGGAACGTCACTCGCTCGCTTCGGGGGTGTCCACGTCCGTGGCCGGGCCCTCGCCCTCCGGCGCGGCCTCGGTCTCCTCCGGCGTCTCGCCCGCCGACACGGTCGCGTCGTTGATCTGGACGATCAGCATCTCCTCGTCGGCGATCAGCGTCGTGCCCGCCGGGAGCTTCAGGTCCTTCGCCAGCACCTGCGTGTCGACCTCCAGGCCGGTGACGTCCAGCTCCACCGACTCCGGGATGCGCGTCGGGTCGACCTCGATCTGCACCTCGACGACCTGCTGCGACACGACGCCGCCCGCGATGACGTCACCGGTCACGTTCACCGGCAGGTCCACGACGACCTTCTCGCCGCGCTTCACGATCAGCAGGTCGACGTGCTCCAGGAACCCCTTGATCGGGTCGCGCTGCACGTCCTTCGGCAGGGCCAGCCGCTTCCCGCCGTCCAGCCCCTCGATGGCCAGCAGCGCGTTCGGCGTCTTCAGCGCCATCATCAGCTCGTGACCCGGCAGCGAGATGTGCGTCGGGTCGGTGCCGTGACCGTAGAGGACGGCGGGCACCTTGCCGGCCCGGCGGGTGCGCCGCGCGGCACCCTTACCGAACTCGGTGCGCGGCTCGGCGGCAATGCGTACCTCGGACACGGCGAAAACTCCTCGTTTGTTGCGATCCACGGCCGTCCGCCATCGGACGTCCGCTACGGACATGAGCGAATCAGGCGATGCTCGATGCGTCAGGCGCCTCGAAGATTCTTTGCGTTCCCCCAGGGGAGCACGGGACCGAACCGGCACCGCACTGAACGACCCAAAGGCATACGCGGGATTCAGCAAGTCTAGCCGATCCCCGTAACGCGCGATCCATCCGGGGGACACGCGCACGCCGGAAACGGGCACGCCCGGGCCGCCGTCCGGCGGACCGGGCGCGTCCCGGAACGATCAGCCGGCCGTCAGCTGTGCCCGCCGAACAGGCTGGTCACCGAACCGTCGCTGAACACCTCGTTGATCGCCCGCGCGACCAGCGGCGCGATCGACAGCACCGTCAGCTTGTCGAACTGCTTGTCCTCCGGAATCGGCAGCGTGTTCGTCAGCACCACCTCGGAGATCCGCGAATTCTTCAAACGGTCCACCGCCGGCCCGGACAGCACGCCGTGCGTCGCCGCCACGACCACCCGCGTCGCGCCGTTCTCGAACAGCGCGTCCGCCGCCTTCACGATCGTCCCGCCGGTGTCGATCATGTCGTCCACCACGACGCAGGTGCGGCCCTCGACCTCACCGACGACGTCGAACACCTTGACCTCGTTCGCCACGTCCGGGTCGCGCTTCTTGTGGATGATCGCCATCGGGACACCGCCCAGCCGGTCGCTCCACCGCTCCGTCACCCGCACGCGGCCCGCGTCCGGCGCCACCACCGTCACCTTCGACAGGTCCAGCCGGCTCTCGAAGTGCCGGGCCAGCAGGTCCAGCGCGAACAGATGGTCGACCGGGCAGTCGAAGTACCCCTGGATCTGCGCGGTGTGCAGATCCACCGTGATCAGCCGGTCCGCGCCGGCGGTGCTGAACAGGTCGGCCATCAGCCGCGCCGAGATCGGCTCCCGGCCACGGTGCTTCTTGTCCTGCCGCGCATACCCGAAGAACGGCGCCACCACCGTGATCCGCTTGGCCGACGCGCGCTTCAGCGCGTCCACCATGATCAGCTGCTCCATGATCCACTGGTTGATGGGAGCGGTGTGGCTCTGGATCACGAAGGCGTCGGAACCGCGCACCGACTCCAGGAAGCGCACGAACGTCTCACCGTTCGCGAAATCGTACGCGGACGTCGGCGTCAGCTCGACGTGGAGGTGGTCGGCTACTTCCTTGGCCAGGTCCGGGTGGGCTCGGCCGGAGAAGAGCATCAGCTTCTTCTGACCGCTCGCTTTGATCCCACTCACGTTTGAACGACTCCCCCTCAATGAACTGTGCTCCACGTGGGTTGTTGTCCCCACTCCCCGCGCATGCATGAGTCCGCGCGCACGGGTCGTCTGTTGTTCGCGGGGGACGCCGCTGTCCGCCCTGCCTTGTGCCCCGGAGGGCGGCCCTACTCGGCCTCGTCCCGGGCCCGGCGAGCCGCCTCGGCCGCGGCCGTCCCGGCCCGCCTGCGCTCCACCCAGCCCTCCACGTTGCGCTGCCGCGCCCGCGCCACCGCCATCGCACCCGGCGGCACGTCCTGCACGATCACGGAACCGGCCGCCGTGTAGGCGCCGTCCCCGACCGTCACCGGCGCGACGATCATGTTGTCGCTGCCGACCCGCACGTGCGAGCCGATCACGCTGCGATGCTTCTCGACGCCGTCATAGTTCACGAACACCGAACTCGCGCCGATGTTCGAGCCCGCGCCGATCTCCGCGTCGCCCACGTAGGTGAGGTGCGGCACCTTCGCGCCCTCGCCCACGTCCGCGTTCTTGGTCTCGACGTACGTCCCGACCTTCGCCTTCCCGGCGAGCCTCGTGCCCGGCCGCAGGTACGCGTACGGCCCGACCGACGCCTCCGGCCCGATCTCCGCGCCCACGCACACCGCGTTCGCCACCACCGCGTCCGCCCCGACCCGCGTGTCGGTCAGCGTGCAGCCCGGCCCCACGCGCGCCCCGGCCGCCAGGTGCGTCGCCCCGTGCAGCTGCGTGCCCGGCAGCACCTCGGCGTCCGGTTCCGCCGTCACCCCCGCGTCGATCCACGTCGACGCCGGATCGACGATCGTCACCCCGGCCCGCATGTGGGCCTCCAGGATCCGGTCGTTCAGCTGCCGCCGCGCCTGCGCGAGCTGCACCCTGTCGTTCACGCCCTGCGTCTCGACCCAGTCGGCGACGAGATGGGCGCCCGCCCGGTGCCCGTCCTCCCGCAGGATCCCCACCACGTCGGTGAGGTACTCCTCGCCGCCCGCGTTGTCGGTCGTCACCCGCTTGAGCGCGTCCTCCAGCAGCGACCCGTCGAACGCGTACATCCCGACGTTGATCTCGTTGACGGCCCGCTGCGCCGCCGTCGCGTCCTTGTGCTCGACGATCGCCTCGACGCTGCCGTCACCGGCGCGGATCATCCGCCCGTACCCGGTCGCGTCCGGGATCTCGGTCGTCAGCACGGTGACCGCGTTGCCCTCGTCCTCGTGCGCGCGCACCAGGTCCGCGAGCGTCTCGGTGCGCAGCAGCGGGTGGTCGCCGTTCGTGACCACGACCGTCCCGGCCATGGCCCCGATCTCCTCGAGCGCCATGCGGACCGCGTGCCCGGTGCCGTTCCGCTCCGCCTGCTCGACGGCGCGGGCGTCCGGCGCGTGCTCGTCCAGGTGGGCGACGACCTGCTCCTTGCGATGCCCGACGACCACGACGAGCCGCTCGGGCTCCAGTCCCCGCGCGGCGGCCAGCACATGCCCGAGCATGCTGCGGCCGCAGAGTTCGTGCAGCACCTTCGAGGTGCGGGATCTCATCCGGGTGCCCTCGCCCGCGGCGAGAACGATTACTGCGGCCGGGCGGCTCGACCGACTCCGTGTACGGCCAGCGCTCACAAGGAGGCTCCTCGGCTTCGCGGACGGTTGACGTACGGGCCCACCTGCGACGTCACGCGCCACAGGGCGCGTCGGCCCGACACCCGAAGGATACCGCCCGACACGCGGCCGTCATCCCCCGCCCACCGCCCGGCAACCCACCGGACAATCCGGACAGCTCCGGTGCTAGGACTCGAACCCAGACTAATGGCACCAAAAGCCACTGTGCTGCCGATTACACCACACCGGACCGCAAAGGCGATCAAACGGACATCTCTTCGCCTCGCAGTTCGCCCAACGATACCGACACCGGCGGCGGCAGCCCACATCATTCGGCGACGGCATCGGCGCCCCCTCCGCCACGACACGCCGCCCGGCTCCGCGCGATCGCCGCCCCGACGATCCGTCCCTCAGACGTTCAGCCAGGCCGGGAGGGGTTCGCGGGCTTCGAGCCAGGCGGAGGGGACGGCCGCCGGGCCGCGGTGGGCGGCGACGACGCCGCCGGCCATCGCGGCGGTGGTGTCCATGTCGCCGCCGACGGCGACGCAGGCGCGGACGGCCGATTCGTAGTCCTCGAGGCGGGTGGAGGCCGCCCAGAGGGCGAAGGGAACGGTGTCCTGTGCGGTGATCCGGCTGCCGTTGCCCAGTTCGCGGGCGGCCTCCTGCGGGGTCTTGGCGAGCAGGCCCAGGGAGCGTCGCAGGCCGCGGCGGACGTACTGGCCCATCGTCGTCCGGTCGAGGGCGGTCTCGATCAGCTCGCGGGGTTCGATGCGCTCGCCCGGACGGGACGCGGCTCGGGCGGCGGCGACGGCGATCGCGACGGCGCCCGCGACGCCCTCGGGGTGGGCGTGCGTGATCTCGGCGGACAGGACGGCCTGTTCGGCGGCACGGTCGAGGTCGCCGGCGAAGTAGGCGCCGAGGGGGGCGACGCGCATGGCGGCGCCGTTGCCGAAGGAACCGTTGCCGCCGAAGCTCTCGCGGGACGCCCGCCGCCAGTCGTCGCCCCGCCGGATGCGCTCCAGGAGTTCGAGGGCGCCGGCGCCGTAGCGGCGGCCGATGTCCATGCGGTCGGCGAAGGCGCGGGCGAGGTCGTCCTGGTGGATTTGCCCGGCTTGGTTTAGGACGTCGGTTATGGAGCACGCCATTTCCGTGTCGTCCGACCAGATCCAGGGCGCGGGCGGTGTGCCGGTCTCCGCGGAGACGTCCCGGTTGGCGAGGAGGAAGAACTGGTCGCCGAAGGCGTCGCCGACCGAGAGGCCGGCGAGCGAACCTTTGGCGCGTTCCGAGCGTTCGTGCAAGGTGAGGGCCATTCCAGGTCCTTCCGCCGGGGGCACGGGCGAGCAGCCGAGAGTTCTGTGACCCGAGGGACACATTCCCACTGATTTTACCGCCCGGACATCGCATACCTACGGTTCCGTAGGTTACGTTGGCGTAGGTACGGCCTCCCGAGTTGCAGAAAGTGGTGACGCCATGACATCGGCCCCGACGGTGGACCCTCCGCGCCCTCAGCGGCGCCCCGAACTCGCACCCGAACAGCAGGGCAACGGTGAGCGGCTGCTGGTCGCCGTGTTCACCGGCGTGCCCCTCCTCGCCCTGGTCGCGGCGGTCCCGCTGGCGTGGGGCAGCTTCCTGGGCTGGACGGACGTCGTGCTCGCCGCTGTCTTCTACGTGCTCACCGCGGGCGGGATCACCGTGGGGTACCACCGGTACTTCACGCACGGGTCGTTCAAGGCGAAGCGTCCGTTGAAGATCTTCCTGGCACTGGCCGGGAGCATGGCCATCCAGGGGCCGATCATCACCTGGGTGGCCGACCACCGGCGCCACCACAAGCACTCGGACAAGGAGTTCGACCCGCACTCGCCGTGGCGTTTCGGCAACGGCTGGAAGGCTCTCCTCAAAGGCCTGGTGTGGGCGCACTACGGGTGGCTTTTCGACGGGGACCAGACGTCCAAGCCGCGTTTCGCCAAGGACCTGCTGAACGATCGGGACCTCACCCGGATCCACCGGCTGTTCCCGGCCATGGTGGCGGTGTCGTTCCTGCTGCCCGCGGTGCTCGGCGGCCTGATCACGATGTCCTGGACGGGGTTCCTGACGGCGCTGTTCTGGGCCGGTTTCGTCCGGATCACGCTGGTTCACCACGTGACATGGTCGATCAACTCGATCTGCCACACGTTCGGCAAGGAGGACTTCGAGGTCCGTGACAAGTCCCGGAACGTCTGGTGGCTGGCGATCCCGTCGCTGGGCGAGTCGTGGCACAACCTGCACCATTCGGATCCGACGTGCGCGCGGCACGGCGTGCTCAAGGGGCAGGTCGACATCAGCGCCCGGATCATCCAGGGCTTCGAGAAGGCCGGCTGGGCGTACGGCGTCCGGTGGCCGGACGACGAGCGGCTTGCGTCCCGGCGCACGAAGCAGCCCGCTTGAGCGTCACAATTGACCCTGTGACAGAACCCGCTCCAAGGCCCCGCAGAAAGCGGATGACCGGCAAGGAACGCCGCGAGCAGCTCCTGACGATCGGACGCACGCTCTTCGCCGAGCGCGGTCTGGAGGGCACGTCGGTGGAGGAGATCGCGTCCGCGGCGGGGGTCTCCAAGCCCGTGGTGTACGAGCACTTCGGCGGCAAGGAAGGCCTGTACGCGGTCGTGGTGGACCGCGAGTTCGAGAGCCTGCTGCGGCTGGTGACCGAGGCGCTGACGTCCGCCCGGCACTACCGGGGCAAGCTCGAGAAGGCCGCGCTGGGGCTGCTGGAGTACATCGAGGGCAATCCGGACGGGTTCCGCATCCTCGTCCGGGATTCGCACGGCGGCACCGGGACGGGCAGTTACGCGAGCCTGCTGAGCGAGATCGCCGGGGAGGTCGAGTACATCCTCGCCCGGGAGTTCGACCGGCACGGGTACGACGACAAGTTCGCGCCGCTGTACGCGCAGAGCCTGGTCGGGATGGTGGCGGTGACGGGCCAGTGGTGGCTGGACGTCCGCAAGCCGCACCGGGAGGACGTCGCCGCGCACATAGTGAATCTCGCGTGGAACGGGCTGTCGGGCCTGGAGCAGCGTCCGTCGCTGGATCCGCGGCGCCGCCGCAAGGAGATGGAGCGGGCGGAGAAGCGGGCGGAGAAGATCGCCGCGAAGGAGGAGAAGGCGGCGGCGCGGGCGCAGCGCAAGGTCCGCAGGGACGAGGGCGCGGACCAGCCGGGCTGAGACGTGCGCCGGCGGCCGTCCGGAGTTCGTCCGGGCGGCCGCCGGCCGGGGTCGCCGTCGTCGGGTTGCGACGCCGGGGCTGTGCTGCGACCGTGTCGGTCGCCCGCCGCCGCCCGCCCGTCCGGGTCTTGCACACCGCAGGGGAACGATTCGCTGTCCCCGGACGGGCGGCCGGCGCCGTGGTCTAGGTGCGTCGGGCGATCACGAAGATCCTCCGGAACGGGTAGACGGTGCCGTGCGGGCGCGCGGGGTAGGCGTCCCGGAGTCGTTCCCGGTACTCGGCGACGAACGCGTCGGCGTCCGGTCCGTCGAGGGCGGTGAGGACGGGGCGCAGCGCGGTGCCCTTGACCCATGCGAGGACGGGGTCGTCCCCGGTGAGGGTCTGCATGTAGGTGGTCTCCCAGGCGTCGACGTCGCAGCCGTGCCGGGTGAGCAGGTCGAGGTAGCCCTCGGCGCCGAGGACGGGCGCGTCCCGCACGACGTGCGCGAGGCGCGCGGCCCATCGGTCGGAGCGGCACAGCTCCCGCAGGATCGCGTGGCTGGGGGCGGCGAAGTTGCCGGGGACCTGGAAGGCGAGCCGTCCGCCGGGAGCCAGTGCGGCCGCCCAGCGGGGCAGCAGTTCGAGGTGTTCGGGGATCCAGTGCAGGACGGCGTTGGACACGATGAGGTCGACGCCGTGGCCGTCCCAGGTCCGGACGTCCTGGACGCGGAACGCGAGCCGTCCGGGGATCTCGTGGACGCGCGCGGCGTCGATCATCTCGGGCGAAGAGTCGAGGGCCTCCACGACGGCGCCGGGCCAGCGGCCCGCCAGAGTCGCGGCCGGCTCCCCGCTCCCGCACCCGAGGTCGACGACGTGCCGGGGCGCGACGTCACCGAGCCGTTCCACCAGTTCGCGGAACGGCCGGAAGCGCTCGTCTCCGTAGACCCCGTACTGCGCGGGGTCCCATACGGCCTCGGCCTGTCTCGACATCAAGACACATGATGCCTCGCCCATATCTTGATGTCAAGAATCATCGATGGCCGGGTGCGCACCGCCCCGCGGGGGTGACCTGCCGGGCGGACGGGCGTGAGGCTAGGGTCCCCTCACGCCCACACCCCGGGTATCTCGACATCAAGACAGGTAGGCTTGCGGCATGGAGGATGAGGTCGACCGGCTGGTCGAGGCGTGGCGGACCGAGCGCCCGGACCTGGACGTGCGCCCGCTGCAGGTCCTCAGCCGCGTGTCCCGGCTGGCCCGCCACCTCGACCGGGCGCGGCGGGCCGTGTTCGTGGCCCACGACCTCGAGTCGTGGGAGTTCGACGTGCTCACGGCGCTGCGCCGGGCCGGCACCCCGTACCAGCTGAGCCCCGGACGGCTGCTGCGCGCGACGCTCGTGACCTCGGGCACGATGACGAACCGGATCGACCGGCTGGCGGCGGCCGGGCTGGTGGAGCGGCACCCGGACCCGCAGGACAAGCGCGGCGTCCTGGTCCGGCTCACCGGAGCGGGGCTGACCCGGGTGGACGCCGCGTTCGCCGACCTGCTGGCCCGCGAGGAGGCGATCCTCGCGGGGCTCAGCCCGGCGCAGCACGACGCCCTCGCGGGCCTGCTGCGCACGCTGCTCGTCCCGTTCGACACCGCCCGCGACTGACCCGTCCGGCGGCGCGGACGGCGCGGGAGGCGGTCAGCCGATGTCCTCGGCGAGCATGAGCCATTCCTCCTCGATCTCGGCGGCCTGCGCGCGGACCTCCCTGAGCCGGCCGTCGAGTTCCTGGAGCTTGACGTGGTCGGTGGCGTGCGCGGCGAGCTTCTCGTGCAGCTCGGCCTCCTGCCCGGCGAGCTTCTCCAGGCGGCGTTCGAGCCGGTCGAGCTCCTTGCGGGCCTTCCAGTCCTGCTGCCCCTTCGGCTTGGACGGCTGCGCGGGAGCCGCCGCGGCGGACGTCCCGGACGTCCCGCCCGAACCGGACGGGACGGGCGCGGCGGCGCGGGCCTTCGCGCGGCGCTCCAGGTACTCGTCGACGCCGCCGGGCAGCATCGACACGCGGCCGTCGCCGAGGAGGGCGGCGACGTGGTCGGTGACGCGCTCGAGGAAGTACCGGTCGTGGCTGACGACGACGAGGGTGCCGGGCCAGCCGTCGAGGAGGTCCTCGACCTCGGTGAGGGTCTCGATGTCGAGGTCGTTGGTGGGCTCGTCGAGGAGCAGGACGTTCGGTTCGCCCATCAGCAGCCGCAGGACCTGCAGGCGGCGCCGCTCGCCGCCGGACAGGTCGCCGACGGGCGTCCACTGCCGGTCGCCGGGGAACCCGAGCCGCTCGAGGAGCTGGCTGGCGGTCCATTCGCGCTTGCCGACGGTGATGCGGCGGCGGATCTCCTCGACCGACTCCAGGACGCGGCGGGACGGGTCGAGCTCCTCGAGGTTCTGCGACAGGTGCGCGAGCTGGACGGTCTTGCCGCGCACCATCGTCCCGGCGGACGGGGCGGCCGAGCCGTCCAGGAGGCGCAGCAGGGTGCTCTTGCCGCTGCCGTTGACGCCGACGAGGCCGACGCGCTCGCCGGGGCCGAGCCGCCAGGTGAGGTGCTCGAAGAGGTCGCGGTCGCCGACGCGGACGGTGACGTCCTCGGCGTCGATGACGGTCTTGCCGAGCCGCGCGGTGGCGAACCGGGTCAGCTCGACCGCGTCGCGGGCCGGGGGCTCGTCGGCGATGAGGGCCTGCGCGGCGTCGACCCGGAACTTGGGCTTGGACGTGCGGGCCTGCGGGCCGCGCCGCAGCCACGCCAGCTCCTTGCGCAGCAGGTTCTGCCGCTTGGCCTCGGTCGCGGCGGCGATGCGGGAGCGTTCGGCCTTGGCCAGGACGTACGCGGAGTAGCCGCCCTCGTAGCGTTCGACGCGGCCGTCGACGACCTCCCAGGTGCGGTCGGTGACGGCGTCGAGGAACCAGCGGTCGTGGGTGACGACGAGCAGCGCGCCCTTGCGGCCCCGCAGGTGCCGGGCGAGCCAGTCGATCGCCTCGATGTCGAGGTGGTTGGTGGGCTCGTCCAGCAGGATCAGGTCGGACTCGGGCACCAGCAGGCGGGCGAGCGCGATCCGGCGCCGCTCGCCGCCCGACATGCCCGCGATGGGGGCGTCCAGGTCGAGGCCGGGCAGCAGCCCGGCGAGGACGTCGCGGACGCGCGTGTCGCCGGCCCATTCGTGCTCGGCGCGGTCGCCGAGCACGATGGAGCGGACGGTCGCGCCGTCCGGGAACACGTCGCGCTGGACGAGGTGGCCGAGGCGCAGCCCGCGCGCGTGCGTGACGCGCCCGGCGTCGGGCTCGGTCTCCTTCGCGAGGACGGACACGAGGGTGCTCTTGCCGCCGCCGTTGCGTCCGACGACGCCGACGCGGTCCCCGGCGTCGAGGCCGAGGGAGACGGCGTCCAGCAGCGGCTTGGGCCCGTAGGTCTTGGCGACGTTCTCAAGATTGATCAGATTCACGACGCCTCCAGCCTATTGCCCGCCGCAAACCGGATACGCGCTCAGTCCCCGCCTCCGCCGCCGCCTCCGCCGCCGCCTCCGCCGCCGGAGTCGCCGCCCGACCCGCCGCCCGAGTCGCCGCCGGAGGAGCCGCCGCTGGAGTGACCGCCCGACCAGTCGCCGTCGAAGGCCGCGTCGCCGCCCCAGCCTCCACCGCCGCGATGGCCCGAGGGCCGCCCGGCGGGCGGCGCCTGGTACGGGGCGTGGCCGTACCCGTAACCGGGCGGCGGCACCTGGCCGGGGCCGTGACCGGGCGGGCCGTACTGGCCGGGACCGGGTGCGGGACGCGACTTCTTCGTCGCGACGACCACGATGAGGATCACACCGCCCACGAGGAGGGCGAGGAACGTGAGGACGATCAGGAGGAGGAGCAGCGAGGCCAAGGGGAGTCCAGGGGGTGAGGACCGGGGCGGGTCAGGGGATGCGGGCGGAGGGTTCCGCCGTGTCGCCGTCCCGGCGGGCCGCCACCGCCTCCGGGGCGTCCCGGCGGAGCGCGCGGTCCCGGCGCACGGCCAGCACGACGAGCGTCACCATCATCGCGACGGCGACGAGCCCCAGCAACCCGGAAAGGTACGTCATCGCTTCACCCTCGTCGGCGGAATCGGCGTCACGGGTCATGACGCCCGCCGGCGGCGCGAAGTTCGCTTGTGTGCGGTGCGCAACTAAAGCACCGACGCTAGATGACTGTGGCTCCCGGGACAGGCCCATGCGCGGCGAGCGCCTGCGCGGCGACCCCGGCGCGGCCGAGCGCGCCGGCGAGTTCGGCGGCTCCGGCGGCGTCCGCGGCGAGGAACGCGCAGGTGGGGCCGGAGCCGGACACGAGCGCGCCGATGGCGCCGAGGTCCCGTCCGGCGTCCAGGGTCTCGCGCAGGGACGGGCGCAGCGCGAGCGCCGCGGGCTGCAGGTCGTTGGTCAGCGCGGCGCCGAGCGCCTTGGCGTCCCCGGCGGCGAGCGCGGCCATCAGGTCGCCGGACGCCTCCGGCCACGGGACGTCCCCGCCCCGCGCGGCGCGGATCCGGTCGCACTCGGCGTAGACGGCGGGGGTGGACAGGCCGCCGTCGGCGGTCGCGAAGACCCAGTGGAAGGTGCCGTGGACGGTCGCGGCGGTGAGCCGCTCGCCGCGGCCGGTGCCCACGGCGGTGCCGCCGAACAGCGCGAACGGGACGTCGCTGCCGAGCCGAGCGCCGAGCTCGAGCAGGTCGCCCGGGGTGAGGGCGGGCGCGGCGGGGTCGTCCCACAGCCGGGCGCAGGCCAGCAGCGCGGCGGCGGCGTCGGCGCTGCCGCCCGCCATCCCGCCCGCGACCGGGATCGCCTTGCGGATGCGCAGCGCGACGCGCGGCTCCACGCCGAGCCGTCCGGCGACGAGCCGGGCGGCGCGGGCGGCGAGGTTGCCGTCACCGGTCGGGACGCCGTCGATCGCGACGCGGGAGCCGGGTGCGGCCTCGACGGCGATTCCCAGCGCGTCGGCGGGTGCGGCGGTGACCTCGTCGAACAGCGACACCGCGTGGAAGACGTTGACGAGGTCGTGGTAGCCGTCGTCGCGCAGCGGGCCGACGCCGAGCTGCAGGTTGACCTTGGCGGGGACGCGCACGCTCACCGGATTCACGTCACCGAACCCTACGGGACGGGCGGTGCCCCCGCGTTCCCGCGCGCCCGCCGGGAGGGTCAGCCGCCGCTGGTGACGGGGAGGTTGCGCGGGTTGAAGTACGGGGCGGTGGCGAGCTCGCGGAGCGCCGACACCGCGTGCTCGTCGCCCGTCACCGCGTAGCGGTTGTTCTCGTCGCGGGGGCCGTCGGCGCGCTCGTCGGAGTTGAAGTAGACGACGGCCTTGACCTGCGGGTCCTGCAGGGACTCGGCGGCGGAGCGGAGCCACTGCGCGCGGCGGTCGCCGTAGGAGCGGGGCACCCCGAACTCGGCGATCATGATGGGCTTGGCGCGGTCGTCGGCCCAGTCCAGGAACGGCTTGAGGGAGTCCGAGAGATCCTGGTAGTCGACGTCGCCGCTGGGCCGGGCGTCCGCGCAGATCCAGTCGACGTGCTCGTCGCCCGGATAGTAGGAGGCGACGTCGCGCGCGCCGAAACCGCGGGCGGTGGGGCACCAGACCCAGGCGACGTTGTCCACCTTCTCCTCGGCGAACACCTTCCGCATGTGCTTCCAGGCGGTGACGAAGTCGGCCGGCGAGTGGACGCGCTCCTCTTCGGCCGGGTCGTCCATGTCTCGGGACCAGCGCAGGAACACCGGCTTGCCGAGCTTCTTGATCGCGCGGGCGCGGTCGCGGACCAGCTCGTCGAAGCGGCCCTGGAGGACCTCGCGGGTGTCGCCGCCGTCCCAGGTCAGCAGCAGCTGCCGGTCGGAGCCGGTGATCTCGCGGGCCAGGTCGTCCGGGAAGCCGGCCTCCCAGTCGTGGTAGGTCTGCACGATGTCGAGCTTGCGGCCGAGGTCGCTCTCGAACCCGGTGACGTCCGACATGCCGGGCCCGTCGACGTTCCCGCTCCCGGTCGCGGACGGGCTCGGGCTGCCGCTGCCGGACGGGCTCGGGCTCTCGCCGGGGTCGCCGCCGTCCTCGCCCTCGCCGTCCTCGCCGCCCGCCGCGCCGCCGGGCAGCCAGGCGCCGAAGTAGGCGCCCTGCTCCGGGGGGACGGGCGCGACGCCGGCCCGTGCCGTCGTCGTGATGTCGGGGGCCGCGCCCGCGCCGTCAGAGCACCCCGCCGCGACCGTCCCGGTGAGTCCCGCCACCGCGAGCAGGGTCGTCGCCACGACCGGGATCCTCGCCCGCGCCGTCCGCGAACGCGCCTTCACCATCGTCCTCCGACTCATCCGGGTCCGCTGCGTCCCCGGGGGCCGCCGCCGGGGGATCATGGGGGGAGCCGCCCCGCCCTGAAGGACCATACTCGGCAATCCGGGCGAAGGAGGCCACGTCCAGAGCTTCGCCCCGGGTCCGCGGATCGACGCCCGCCGCGCGCAGCGCCTCCTCGGCCGCCGCGGCGGACCCCGCCCAGCCCGCCAGCGCCGCCCGCAGCGTCTTGCGCCGCTGCGCGAACGCCGCGTCGACCACGGCGAACACCTGGTCACGGGATGCGCGGGTCGCCGGCGGCTCCCGGCGGGCGAACGCGACGAGCCCGGAGTCGACGTTCGGGGCGGGCCAGAACACCGCGCGCCCGACGGGCCCGGCGCGGCGCGCGTCCCCGTACCAGGCGAGCTTCACCGACGGCACCCCGTAGATCTTGTTGCCGGGCGGGGCGACCATCCGGTCGGCGACCTCGGCCTGCACCATGACCAGGGCCTTCCGCAGCGACGGCAGCGCCGCCAGCAGGTTCAGGACGACCGGGACCGCCACGTTGTACGGGAGGTTCGCGACCAGCGCCGTGGGCGCCGGACCGGGAATCTGTGTGATCTTCATCGCGTCGGCGCGCAGGACCTCCAGCCGTCCCGCCAGCTCGGGCTCGCGCGCCGCCGCCGTCGCGGGCAGTTCGGCCGCCAGCACCGGGTCGATCTCCACCGCGACGACCCGCCGCACCTCCGGCAGCAGCGCCAGCGTCAGCGAGCCGAGCCCCGGCCCGACCTCGATCACGACGTCGTCCGGGTCGAGCTCCGCCGCGCGGACGATCCGGCGCACCGTGTTGGCGTCGATCACGAAGTTCTGGCCGAGCGTCTTGGTCGGCCGCACGCCGAGCCGTCCCGCCAGCTCCCGGACCTCCGCCGGCCCGAGCAGTCCCCGCGTCTCCCCCATCCGTCGATTGTCTCAGCAGCGGCGCCCTCCCCCGGCCGCCGCCGGGCCGCGGCCGATGGGAACGCTCCCCCGCCGGACGGCGTCGAACGATCATGCGCCGCCGCCTGTTCGCCTGCTCGGTCGTCGCCCTCCTCGCCGCCGGGAGTTTCTGGCCGGCCGTTCACGCGTACACGTTCGCCTTCGGGGAGAGGGCCACCGCCACCATCGACGGATGCGATGCGCGCAGGTCGGACGACTTCACCTCGACGGCCTGCCACGGCATCTGGCGCACCGGGGACGGCGACCGCGGCGCGGGCGAGATCCACAACCTGACCCGTGAGCAGCGGCGCGGGACCGTCCCGGTCCCGGTGCGGATCGGTCCCATGGGGCCCTACGCGAACGGCTGGGACCGCGCATGGCCGACCGCGGCGCTCACCGCAACCCTGGCACTGATACCGATCACGGTGGCGACCTGGATCCGGCGGAAGCACGTGCTGCCCGCCCGGAGGCTCGCCGGCGCGCTGCTCGGCGCGCCGGGCGACACGCTCGTGGTCCCGTTGTCCGGGTCCGAGGTCCGCCACCCCGACGGCTCCCTCTACGCCACCGTCGCCGACACCGGTCCGGAGCCCGCGCCCGGCCACCGGCACCTCGAGGTGCCGGGCCGCCGCCGGACGGACCGCCCGCAGCCCGCGCTGGCCTCGGCGGACCGCCTGCGCCGGTTCCGGACCGTCACGGACGCCGCCGGACGGCCGCTGCTGCACCTGGAGCACCGCTCGGACCGCGGCCTGCACCCGGAACACGTCCTGCTCGACCCGTCGGGCGCCCCGGTGCTGCTCGTCCGCGACGACCCCGAGCGGGCCCACGCGTACCACCTGCTGGACGTCGCCGGCACCGTCGCCGGGGACGCCGCACCGGTCGAGGGCCGCGGCGGCAGGACGCTCGAACTGTCCGGCGCCGACGCGGAACCGGTCGCCACGGCCGCGAAGGACGGGGGCCGGTGGGTGCTGCGGGTCGAGGAGGGCGCGCCGCGGCCGCTGCGCGACGCCGCCCTGGCCCTCGTCCTCATCCGGCTCACCGTCATCGATTGACCGGCCGCCGCGCCGGGGAACGGCCCCCGCCCGGACGGCGTCGAACCGGCATCCGCCTCGATCCAGACACGGAGCTTCCCTTGGTGCGCCGCCTCCGCTACGTGCTCATCGCGATCCCCCTCGTGATCGTCGCCGCCTGGTCCGCCTACACGGGCGCCCTCGTCCACACGTTCGCCGCCGGGGAGAGGGCGACCGCCGTCGTGGAGTCGTGCAGCCTCGGCGGGTCGACCAACGGCCGCAGAACCTCAGGCAGCTGCCAGGGCACCTGGCGCACCGAGGGCGGCGAGACCGGCCGCGGTGAGATCTACAACCTGAACGTCCGGGAGGCCGCGGGCGACACCGTCCGGGTGCGGATCGGGCCCCTGGGGCCCTACGCGGGCGGGTGGGACCGCGCCTGGATCATGCCGGTCGTCTCCGGCGGCTTCATCCTGCTCGCCCTGATCGCCTACATCGCGGTGCTCCGGTGGAAGAAGGTCTTCCACCGGCTGAAGCTCGCCGAGTCGATCGCCGGCGAATCCGGCGGGCTGATCGTCACCGAGGCCGGGGCGCGCCGCTCCGACGGCGCCCCGCACGTCCTCGTCCGGCGTCTGGAGGCCCCGCCGCCGGGCCACCGCCGCCTCGACCTGCCGGGCCGGACCGAGCGCCACGACGAACTCGCCGGCCCCGGCCGCACCGTCTTCCAGTCCGTGCTCGACGCGGACGAGCGCCCGCTGATGATCCTCGAACACCGGTCGGACCGGAAGCTGAACCCCGAGACCGTCCTGCTCGACCCGTCCGGCGCCCCCACGATGCTCGTCCGCCGGGTGGGCGAGCGGGAGTTCCGGCTGCTGGACCCCGCGGGCACCGAGCTCGGTTCCGCCCGTCCCCCCGGCCGCGCCCGCGTCCCGACGCTGGAGGTGCGGGACGCCGACGGAAACCGGGTCGCCGTGACCGTCGGCAAGCGGACCGGGTGGCTGCTGCGGACCGAGGTGGACGCGCCCCCGCCGCTGCGCGATGCCGCGCTCGTCCTCGCGCTCGTCCAGAACCGCACCGCCTACTGAACCGCCTGCTGAGGAGAACCCCCATGTCGTCCTCACCGGATCCGCCCCGGCCGCCGATCACGTCCGTCATCAAGCCCCGTACGTCCATGCGCAAGGTGCCGGCCGGGGTCGCCGTCGTCATGTTCTGCGCCTGGGCCGTCCACCCGGGCCTCCTCGCGTACACGTTCGCCGCCGGGGAAAAGGGGACCGCCACCGTCGGGGAATGCGTCGAATCGAGGCGCGGTCCGGCCACCTGCCACGGCACCTGGCGCACCGGCAGCGGGGAAACCGGCGAGGGGGAGATCTACAACCTCGACAGCCGGGAGGACGAGGGCCGCACCCTGCCCGTGCGGGTCGGCCCCCTGGGCCCCCACGGGCACGGATGGGAACGGGCATGGGTGTCCCCCGGCATCGGCGGAATCGTGCTGGTACTGCTGGGGCTCGGCTACACCCTGATCTACCGGGGAGTCTTCCGCCGCGGCCGCAAGCTCGCCGACGAGCTGCTCGCCGCGCCCGGTGCGCTGATCGTCTCCGACGGCGGGTCCCGCCTCGCCGACGGCTCGCCGCACACCATCGCCCGAGCCCTGCCGGAGGCGCCGCCCGGCCACCGGCGCCTCGACCTGCCCGGCCGGGCCGCGCGGCACGGCGAGCTCGGCCTGCCGAAGGACGGCCGCACCTTCTTCGTGTCCGTGGCCGGCACCGGCGAGCGGCCGCTGATGCTCCTGGAGCACCGCTCGGAGAAGCGGCTGGAGCCCGAGACCGTGCTGCACGACCCGTCCGGCGTCCCGCGGCTCCTCATCCGCCGGACCGACGGGACCCGCTTCCGCATCCTGGACGCGGGCGGCACCGAACTCGGGACCGCCGCACCCGCCGGTGACGGCGGCGTGCTGAGCATGGAGGTCCGGGACGCCGACGGGAAGGTGGTCGCCGAGGCCGCGGGCCGCGGCCTGACGAAGTGGGTGCTGCGGGTCGAGCCGGACGCGCCGCCGCCGCTGCGCGACGCCGCCCTCGCCCTCGCCTTCATCCAGCTCCGCGGCGCCTACTGAGACGGGCGGCCCGAGCCTGGGGCGTCGCCGTCCCGTCCGGGCCGCGCGCCACGTGACGCGGCGCTCGCCCTCGCGCCGGTCCTCGACCGGCGCGAGGGCCCGGCCCTTCGGGCGGGCCCGGTGACCGCGCCCGTCGGAACACCCGCGCCGGGGAACGGGCCGGGCCGCGGCGGCGTCCGATACCCGTGAACCGCCGCCGCCTGATCCCGCTCGGCCTGCTGGTCGTGCTCCTCGTCGCCCCGATGGTGTGGCCGGCCGCCCTGGCCTGCACGTTCGTCTTCGGGGACAAGGCCACCGCGACGGTCACGGCGTGCGAGCGCGGCCCGACCCGGACGGGCAGCGAAATCAAGAGCTGCCGCGGCACCTGGCGCACCGACGGCGGGGAGCGGGGCGCGGGCGAGATCTATGGAGTCCTCGCCCACCAGGAGGGCGACACGCTGCGGATCCGGATCGGCCTCGCGGGTCCCTACGCGAACGGGTGGGCGAGGGGCTGGCCGTTCCTGATCTGGACGGTGCCGGGCCCGCTCGGCGTACTGGGGTTCGTCCGGTTCCGCCGGGCCATCCTCCGCCGGGGCCGGGGGCTCGCCGCGTCCCTGCTGGCCGAGCCGGGCGCGCTCGTCGTCTCGCGGGACGCGGTGCGCCGCCCCGGCGGGTCCGCGTACGCGTCCCTGCGGGCCGCCGAGCACCCGGGCGGGCCTCGCCTGGACCTGCCGGGACGGCGCCCGCAGGTGCACCGGCCGCCGTGGGACGACCGGGACGCCCCGGAGGTCCACGTCGAGGCCGTCGCGGACGCCGCCGGGCGGCCGCTGATGTTCCTCGAGCACCGCACGGGCTCCCGGTTCGAGCCCGAGACCGCGGTGCTCGCCCCGTCGGGCGTCCCGCTCCTGCTCGTCCGCCGCGAGTCGCCGCACCCGCTCGCCTACCGGCTGCTGGACCCGTCCGGCGCCGAGCTCGGCTCCGCCCGGACCGCCTCCGGCATCGGGACGCTCGCCGTCCGCGACGCCGCGGGGAACCGGTTCGCGTCGGCGGGCCTGCGCGGACGCGACTGGGTGCTGCGGGCCGACGAAACGGCGCCCGAGCCGCTGCGCGACGCCGCGCTCGCGCTCGTCCTCGCCCAGTTCCATCACGACAACTGAGGAGACCGGATGCTCCGCACCCGCCTGGTCGCGCTCACGATCGCCGCGGTGGCCGCCGTCGCGCTGCTGTTCTGGCCGGTGGTGATGACCTACACGCTCGTCGCCGGGGAGCAGGGGACCGCGTCCGTCGCCCGGTGCGTGGAGACCGGCACCGGGAAGAACTACAACCTGAGCTGCACCGGAACGTGGCGGACCGGGAGCGGCGGATCCGGGTCGGGTGAGATCTACGGCCTCGACGAGGGCGACGCGGGCACCGACGTCCCGGTGCGGGTCGGCCCCATGGGCCCGTACGCGGGCGGGTTCGGCCGCAACTGGATCTACTACCTCCCGCTGGTGCCGCTGCTGCTCGCGCCGGCGGTCATGGTGTGGGCGCTGCGCGCGACCCTGGGGCCGGGCCGAAGGCTCGCGAAGAGCCTGCTCGCCGACCCGGCGGGCGGAACGCTGCTCATCGTCACGCCGAAGCGGGTGGACCACGCGAACGGGCTCCCGCTCGCCGTGCTGGGGCCGTCCGGCCCGCCCCCGCCCGGGTACCGGCCGGTCGACGTCCCCGGCCGCGCCCTCCGGGCCGGGGGCCGCACCCCCCTGGACGCCGCCGCCGGGATCAACCGGGACCGCAGCGAGTTCCGGCCGCTGGTGTCCCCCGGCGGGCAGGCCCTCGCGATCGTCGAGCACCGGTCGGCCAAGGGCCGCGAACCGGACCACGTCCTGCTGGACCCGTCCGGCGCCACCGTGGCGGTCGTCCGCAGGATCTCCCCCAGCCCGCCGCGTTTCGCCCTGATCGACCCGGGCGGGGCGCCGCTCGGCTCCGCGGGGCCCACCGGCGGGAAGCGGTCGGCGAGCCTGCTCGTCACCGACGCCCGGGGCGCCGCCGTCGCGACGATCGCGCACGCCGGGCGCCGCAGCGTGGTGCGGGTCGAGAACGCGGCGCCGCGGCTCTACCGGGACGCCGCCCTCGTGCTCGCGCTCGCCCAGTACCGGACGGCCGACTGACCGGTCCCGTCACCAGGGGCCGAACACGCGCTCCCCGTTGGCGGCGATGGCCGTGCACAGCTCGTCCACCTCGACGCCCTTGATCTCGGCCATCGCGCGGACCGTGTGCGGGATCAGGTAGGACGCGTTGGGCTTGCCCCGGTGCGGGACGGGCGTGAGGAACGGCGCGTCGGTCTCGACCAGGAGCAGGTCGAGGGGGGCGACGCGCAGTGCCTCGCGGAGCGGTTCGGCGTTCTTGAACGTGACGTTCCCGGCGAAGCTCATCAGGTACCCGTTCTCCGTGCAGACCTCCGCCATCGCGGCATCCCCGGAGTAGCAGTGGAACACGACCTTCTCCGGTGCGCCCTCCTCCTCGAGGACCGCCAGGACGTCGTCGTGCGCCTCCCGGTCGTGGATCACCAGGGCCTTGCCGGTGCGCTTCGCGATCTCGATGTGCCCGCGAAAGGCGCGGTGCTGGTCGTCCTTGGGCGCCCAGTCCCGGTAGTAGTCCAGGCCGGTCTCGCCGATCGCCCGGACCTTCGGGTGCGCGGCCATCGCCTCGACGTCGGCCAGGACGGCGTCCGAGATCCCCGTCGTCTCGTTCGGGTGGATCGCCACGGCCGCGTACACGTCGTCGAACTCGCCGGCGGCGTCCACGGCGAACCGGGACGACGGCAGGTCGCAGCCGATCGTGACGATCCGGGCGATGCCCGCCGCCTTCGCGGCGGCGACCTGCTCGTCCACGGGCGTCTCGACGATGTCGAGGTGGCAGTGGCTGTCGAACACGTCCACGGGCAGCCGGTCGGGCAGCGGCGGGTAGGACCGCGCCGCCTGCCCGCCGCTGCTCACTCGCCCTCCAGCCGGGCGAGCTCCTCGTCCACGATCGACTCGTCCAGCTTCTTGAACAGCGGCACGGGCTTGGCCAGCGGGACGCCCGGACGGACCGGCCGCGACTCCCAGCGGGCCTCGACGTCGTAGTCGCCGGTGAGGATCCGGTAGTCGGGGCCGCCGTCCTCCGACACGTCCCGCAGCTCCGGCATGCCGCTCCACACGCCCTCGCCGCCGAGCATCTCGTGCACCTTCTGCGACGAGTTCGGCAGGAACGGCGTGAGCAGCGTCTTCGCGTCGTCCACCACCTGCAGCGCGGTGTGCAGGATCGACTGGACGCGCGCCGGGTCGTCCTTCAGCTTCCACGGCGCCTGGTCCGACAGGTAGCGGTTGGCGTCCCGGACGACGTCGAGGGCCTCGGTGATCGCGTTCTTGAACCGGGACCGCTCGAGCTCGCCGCCGACGGCCGCGAACGCGTTCCGGCTGCGCTCCATCAGCGCCCGGTCGGCGTCGGTCAGGTCGCCCGGCTCGGGGATCGCGCCGAAGTTCTTCGCGGCCATGTTCACCGACCGGTTGACCAGGTTGCCCCACGCCGCGACCAGCTCGTCGTTGTTGCGGCGGCGGAACTCCGACCAGGTGAAGTCGGTGTCCTGGTTCTCGGGGCCCGCGACCGCGACGTAGTACCGCAGCGCGTCCACGTCGTAGCGCTCGAGGAAGTCCTTCACGTAGATGACGACCTGGCGGGACGAGGAGAACTTCCGCCCCTCCATCGTCAGGAACTCGGACGCCACCACCTCGTTCGGGATGTTCAGGGAGCCCAGCGACCCCGGCTCGCCGCCCCGGTCGCCCCGCCCGCTGTAGCCGAGCAGCATCGCGGGCCAGATCTCGGAGTGGAAGACGATGTTGTCCTTGCCCATGAAGTAGTACGACAGGGCGTCCGGGTCCTGCCACCAGCCGCGCCACAGGTCCGGGTCGCCCTGCCTCCGGGCCCACTCCACCGACGCGGAGAAGTAGCCGACGACCGCGTCGAACCACACGTACAGCTTCTTGTTCGGGTTGTCGCGCCACCCGTCCAGCGGGATCGGGACGCCCCAGTCGAGGTCGCGGCTGATCGCGCGCGGCTGCAGGTCGTCCAGCAGGTTCAGCGAGAACTTCAGGACGTTCGGCCGCCACTGCCCCTGCTTGCCGCGCAGGTACTCGCCGAGGACGTCGGTGAACGCGGGCAGGTCGAGCATGAAGTGCTCGGTCTCGACGAACTTCGGCTTCTCCCCGTTGATCCGGCTCACCGGGTTGATCAGGTCGACCGGGTCGAGCTGGTTGCCGCAGTTGTCGCACTGGTCGCCGCGCGCGCCGTCGTACCCGCAGATCGGGCAGGTGCCCTCGATGTAGCGGTCGGGCAGCGTCCGCCCGGTCGACGGGGAGATCGCCCCCATCGTCTCCGTCGGGAAGATGTACCCGTTGTCGTACAGGCCCTTGAAGATCTCCTGGACGACCGCGTAATGGTTCACGGTCGAGGTCCGGGTGAACAGGTCGTAGGACATGCCGAGCCCGTGCAGGTCGTCGGCGATCACCGCGCTGTACCGGTCGGCCAGCTCGCGGGCCGACACGCCCTCCTTGTCGGCCTGCACCTGGATCGGCGTGCCGTGCTCGTCGGTGCCGCTGACCATCAGGACCTTGTTGCCCGCCATCCGCTGGTAGCGGCTGAACATGTCGGCGGGCAGCGCGAAACCGGAGACGTGCCCGATGTGACGGGGCCCGTTGGCGTACGGCCAGGCGGGCGCGGTCAGAATGTGTCGGCTTGACGAGGACATGAAATCAAGGGTAGTCGCCGTACGCCCTCGGGATCGCACGCTTATCGGGCGCGGTAGCTTGGTTCGGCGTTCCCGACGGACGAACCGAGCGACCCGAAGGCAGAGAACGGACATGCCCCAGACGACGACAGGCGAAGCCGATCGACGGGCCGGGGACGCCGCCGAGCCGTCCCGCCGCCCCGCCGCCCGGCTCCTCGCCCGCGTCCGCCGCACCCGGCGCGCCGTCTGGCTGGCCCTCCTGGTCGCCGCGTCCGCCGTCGGCGTCCAGTACGTCCTGATGACGCCGCCGCTGTACTTCGACCCGCACTACGTGTGGCTCGCGGCCCGGTCCTGGCCCGACATCCCGCTGGACCAGTGGCCGTTCTACGAGGTTCCGCACCAGGTCACCCGGCTCGGCCTCGTGCTGCCCGCGCGGCTCGTCATGACGGTCCTCGGCGACGGCCAGGCCGCCTACTTCACCGTCGCGGCCCTCGGCGGGGTCGCGTTCTTCACCGGCACCTACCTCGTCGTCCGCGCCCTGTTCGGCGACGTCGCGGGCCTGGCGTCCGCCGGGATCCTGCTCGTCCACCCGTTCTTCACCCTGACGAACCCGTACGGGCAGGAGATCACCTGGTCGACCGGCGCGGTGCTGCCCGACATGCCGGGCGCCGGGCTGTTCGCGCTCGGGATGGCGGCGCTGGTCGTCGCGAGCCGCCGCGCCGGACGCGTCCAGACCCGCTGGCTGGTCGCCGCGGGCCTGCTCATGGCGTCGGCGTTCCTCGTCCGCGAGTTCCTCGCCTTCCTGTTCCTCGCGATCCCCGCCTACCTGGCGCTGCTGCGGATCCCGTGGCGCCGCAACATCACGGTCGGCGCCCCCATGCTCGGCGTGCTGATCCTCAACCTCGTCCACAACCAGCTGGTGTGGGGCTCGCCGCTGGCCGGGATCTCGTCGGCCGCCACGCACGGCGGCAAGTCCCGCGACTACGTCACCCGCGAGCTGGCGGCCCGCTCGTTCCTGCGCGCGATGCACGACTGGCACCCGCTCGGGACGGTCTTCGTCGTGGCGCTCGCGCTCACGATCGTCGGCTGGGCCGTCACCCGCGACCGGCGCCTCTCGCTCGTCCTCGTCTGGTTCGCGACCCTCGCCGTCCCGCTCACGGTCTGCGCGGGCGTCCTCGACCCGGACGACATCAAGCTCCGCGCGTGGCTCGTCCGGTACTGGTTCGCCGTCATGCCCGCCCTGCTCGCCGGCGGTTTCGGCTCCCTGATCCTGCTGTACCGGACGATCCCGCCCGGATGGACCGCGCGCCTGCGCCTGCGCCTGCGCGTCGCGGCGCCCGCCCTCGCGGTCGCGCTCGGTGCCGCGTACGCGGTCGCCGCCGTCCAGGCCGTCCCCGGCCTCCCCCGCGACAAGGCGTGGGGCGAGCTGCGCGGCTACCTCGCCGCCCACGACGCCGACATCGACGTCCTCGTCACCGACCGCCGCCTCGCCCAGACCCTGACCTTCTACACCAAGGACGCCTGGGGCGAGCGCACCTGGCACGGCGAGATCCGCGACTGGCCGCACTACTCCCCCCAGATCCCGCGCACCGCCTACGAGGGCCCCATGCTCTACACCCGCTGGCGCGGCATGGAATCGCAGATCGGCTACGGCTGGAGCCCCTCCCCCGCCGAGGGCTGGCACCTCATGTGGAAGTCCACCGACGGCATCCTCCAGTTGTGGAACCCGCCTTCTTGACCCAGGGGGGCGACCCCCTGGAACCCCCGTCAGTCGCGGAACGATCCTCGCGTGCTGTTGCAGGCCGTCGAGTTCCATGCGGCACACGTACGCACGCTCCGGTCGTCCCGCTCCGCGCGCCGGACGGTCCTCGCGCCCGGCTGCGGGCCCCCGCGACCCGGTGAGCGATCGCCGAAGCGCTGCGGTCGCCCGGCGCGTGAAGCACACGAAACTGCAGGCGAAGCTGCAAGCATCGAGAAAAGGGTCGCCCCCTGGAGTCAGTCGCGCGACCAGGCGACCCAGTTGCCCTCCGGGGTTCGGCGGCTGTCGACGACTTCCCAGCCGGACGGGGCGCCGCCGGGCCAGGAGTCGGCGGCGGGGACGTCGCCGGGCCACGCGAGGACGATCATGTCGGCGTCCTGCGGGGGCGGGGTCCAGCGGGAGTCGAAGAGGGTGCCCTCGCTCCACCAGGCCCAGTAGTAGTGCGAGAGCCGCATCGTCCAGGGGACGTTCCAGTCGACGGCGATCGAGCGCGGGCCGCGCAGGTCGACGCTGCCGCGCAGGTCGGTCTCGGCGGTCTGCTCCGCGACGAGCGGCCGGGCGATGCGGTCGACGGCCGTGAGGTTCATCGCGAGGGCGACGGCGCCGAGGACGGCGGCGAGCACCGGCGCGGCGCGGCGGGGCAGCAGCGCGGCGGCGGTGGCGGCGGCCAGGATCCCGAGGCCCGCGAGGGTGGCGTGCCACAGGTGGAACGAGTCCCAGTCCCAGGTGAGGAAGGACGTCTCGGGGAAGTCGTAGATCGTGAACGTGTACTCGGCGAGCAGGTCGCCCGCGTACCACTGGACGACGCACGCGGCGAGCACCGTGAGCGCGGCGGCGGCCGCGACGGCCCGCGCGAGGGTCCGGCGGCGGGCGCGCAGCAGGACGGCGGCGCCCGCCATGAACAGGACCGGGGTGATGTACGCCAGGTAGCGCCCGTACACGTAGTTGCCGACGCGGTACTCGACGGGGAGCGCGGCGGACGTCGCGACCGCCGTGCCCGCGACGGTGCCGAGCACGGCGAGCGCGAGGACGCGGACCGGCACGTCGAGGTCCCGGCGGAGGACGGCGCAGGCGGCGGCGGCGAGGCCGATCGCGGCGACGCCGCCGGTCGCGACGGCCTGGTACCAGACCTGCCCGGTGGCGAGCGACGTCGTCCAGCCCCAGCCGTCCATGGTGGTGAGCCGGTCGGCGAGGTTGCCGCCGAGGTCGTTGTCGCCCGCCGGGTACAGGTGCGGGATGATCACCGCCCGGTTCAGCAGCGCCCCGCCGAGGGCCGCGGCGCCCGCGACGGCCCCGGCGAGGATCGTCGCGCGCCACGACCGGCGGCGCAGCAGGGCGCCCGCCAGCAGGACGACCGCGTGCACGACGAGCAGGATCGCGCCCCGGCTGTGCGACGCGTAGGCGAACCCCACGAGCAGGGACCCGCCCGTCCCGTACAGCGCGAGCCGGACGGACGCGCCGCCCCGCGCGGGGTCGCGCGGGGCCGCCAGCCACGCGTGCGCGACCAGCAGCCAGCCGACGACGATGACCGGCAGGATCGCGTCGGTGAGGACGAACAGGGAGTAGAACAGCACGCCGGGCAGCAGCGCGGTGACGTGCGCGAACAGGTAGGCGGGCCGCGCGGCGACGTCCAGCCGGCGCAGCAGGAGGTAGGCGAGCGGCAGCAGCGCGGCACTGAGCAGCGCGTTGATGACGAGCGCGCCCCGGTAGACGGTGACGGGGTCGTCGCCGACCCAGAACGCGGGGAGCAGCAGCAGCGGGTACCCGGCGCGGTAGACGGTCCCGTAGGACATGTCGGCGTCGGGGCCGCCGGTGAGGACGCGCGCGGCGAACAGGTACCCGGACTCGTCCGGCGTCGCGACCGGCAGCGTCTGCCCGGACGCGAGCCACAGCCGGACCGCGACCTGCGCGAGCCAGCCGAGGACGAACGCGAGGGCCCAGCGGCGGCGCTTCCGGCGGATCCGCTCCGCCGGGGGGCCCGCAGACTCGGGCGGACGGCGCGCGACGGTCAGCGGCGCGCCCTCGGCGCTCATGGACGTCCCGCCCTCCGGCCGCACCGCCGAGCGGTGCCGGACGGGGACGCTTCGACCGGGAATCGGGCATTCGGGTCAGGAAGATCCATGGCCGTCCCAGCCTGTCACAGTAGGGGCGGGGCTCCGGCCCCGATCCGGGAAACGCTCGGCGAGTTCTCGGCTCGCGTTGAGCGGCCGTTCAGGTTCACCGCCGGACGGGCGTCAGCCGGTGCCCTCGTCGTCGGTCTCGGCGCCCGTGGCCGCGCCCGTGCCGGCGCTCGCCTTCGGCTCGGCGGGCTGCGTCGCGGCGTCGCGGCGGCGCTCCGCCTCGACCCGGTGGGCGGCGGCGTCCACGACGCCCGCGGCCTCGGCGGCCGCGTCCGCGATCGGCGGGTGCTGGCGGCGGCGGATGCCGAGGATGCTGATGAACGCGGTCGCGAACAGCGCCTGCAGGCTCATGACCAGCGCGGTCGCGGCGGGGACGACGATGCGCAGCGACTCGCGCGGGTCGAGCTCGCCGAAGTCGTTGACGCGCCAGTGCAGCAGCGACGCGACGAGGCCGGCGAGACCGGCGACGGCGAGCAGCCCGCTGACCGCCAGGCCGCGTTCGAGGCTCCACCAGTTGATGAGGCGCTTCACCCGCCGGTCGTCCGGCAGGAAGCCTTCCTGCATCGCGTAGACCTTCGTGAGCACCGCGAACACCACGGCCTGGAAGCCGATCACCATGGCGGCGCCCGCGCCGACGAGCGTGTCGACGTCGAAGGCGACGTCGCCGACGGTCACCGGACCGGTGGACAGCGCGATCCCGGCGATCAGTCCGAGCGTCATAAAGACGAGACCGGGGATCAGGAAGAGCCAGCGGGGGCTGTAGAGGGTGAGGAAGCGCAGATGACGCCAGCCGTCACGCCAGGTGTTGAGGTGCGGGGCGCGGGTCCGCCCGTCCGGCGACAGTGTGGTCGGGACCTCGCGGATGTCGTAGCCCTGCAGGGTCGCCTTGACGACCATCTCGCTGGCGAACTCCATGCCGCCGGTCTGCAGGCCGAGCCGCATGATCGCGTCCTTGTCGAAGGCGCGCAGCCCGCAGTGGAAGTCGCCGATCTTGCTGCGGAAGAACAGCCGCCCGACGAAGCTGAGCACCGGGTTGCCGAGGTAGCGGTGCAGCGGCGGCATGGCGCCGGGGGCGATGCCGCCCTTGAAGCGGTTGCCCATCACCAGGTCGGCGCCGTCGCGCAGCTCGTCCAGGAACGGGCCGAGCGTGGTGAAGTCGTAGGAGTCGTCGGCGTCGCCCATCGCGACGTAGCGGCCCCGCGCGGCGGCGATCCCGCCCATCAGCGCGTTGCCGTACCCCTTGTCGGCGACGGGGACGACGCGCGCCCCCGCGTCCCGGGCGAGCTGCTGGCTGCCGTCGGTGCTGCCGTTGTCGGCGATGACGACCTCGCCGTCGATGCCGCTCTCCTCGAAGAAGCCGATCGTCTTGCGGACGCAGGTCTCGATCGTCTCGGCTTCGTTCAGGCACGGCATCACTACGGAGAGTTCCACGTGATCTCCTTCGTTACTCCTGTGACCGTCTGCGGTGCGTTCGACTACCCTCGTGATTTCCCGCGCTCGGCCTTTTCGTTCCTGCATGATGCCTGCCGAGGGCGGGTCATGAGGGCGGGTCTGCGGAAGACCACCCGTATCGTGTTGCGCGTTCGCAACCGATCAACCCCCTCCGCCACGGTCATGGGCGGCAGGCTAGGCCGTCAAGCATACGGGCACGACGGCCGGGAAGGGGTGAGTCGGCCGTGACGCGCGCCGGAGACGGGCGGACGACCGGACGGGGTGCCCGACGGCTAAGGGGAGGTACGCCAGTGGCGGGTCGATCGCCGCGCGACACCGGACGGGACGAGACCGTGCGGGGCGACGGGCGCGGCGGCACGAACGGCGCCGCGACGGCCGTGACCGGCGAGGACGGCGGTCCGGCGGCGGACCGGCGGCGCGACACGCCGGGCTCCGCGGGGGCGGATTCGGCGGCCGGGGCGCGCCGCGACACGCCGAAGGGCACGACGTCCGTCCTGGAGATGCGGGACGTCCGCCAGGAGACGCTCGACGCGCCCGCGGAACCCGCGGAGAAAGTCGCCGAAGCACCGGCCGACGAGGATTCGGCGCGTCCGAAACGCGGTTTCGGGCTGTGGCCGATCGTCCGCCGGAACCCGGCGTTCAGTGTGATCATTGTCATGGCGGCGCTGCTCCGCCTGACGGCGATGGCCGGCTACCGGCCGGTGATGTTCTTCAACGACAGCTTCGACTACCTGCACGTCGCGATGGAGCCGTACCCGCATCCGCTGCGGCCGGACGGCTACGGCTTCCTGCTGATCCTGCTGAAGCCGTTCCACAGCTTCGCGCTCGTGTCGGCCGTGCAGCACCTGATGGGTTTGGCGATGGGCCTGATGGTCTACGCCCTGCTGCACCGCCGGTTCGGGCTGCCCGGCTGGGGCGCGGCGCTCGCCGCGGCGCCCGTCCTGCTCGACGCCTACCAGATCCAGCTCGAGCACCTCGTGCTGTCGGACACGCTGTTCTCGTTCCTGGTGATGTCGGCGGTGACGCTGCTGCTGTGGCGGGACCGCCCGTCGTGGAAGATCGCCGCCGCGGTCGGCCTGATCATCGGCTTCTCCTGGCTGACCCGGACGGTCGGCATGCCCGTCCTGATCGGCGTGCTGACGTACATGCTGATCCGGCGGAGCGGCTGGAAGATCATGGCGGTCACGGCGGCCGCCTGCATGCTGCCCGTCCTGTCGTACATGACCTGGTACAAGGCCGAGACCGGCAAGTTCGCGATGACCGAGAGCACCGGGATCTTCCTGTACGCCCGGGTGTACAAGTTCGCCGACTGCCACCAGATCCCGGACCTGCCCGTCCGCCAGTACCCGCTGTGCACCGAGGAGGAGAACCGGCTGCCGAAGTCGCAGGACGGCATCTGGAACTCCGCCTCCCCGCTGAACCGCTACCCGGGCCAGCGTTTCAGCCCGGAGAACAACGAACTCGCGAACGACTACGCCAAGCGGGTCATCACCAACCAGCCGGTCGACTACGCGCAGGTCGTCCTGGGCGACTTCTTCCGGGTGTTCCAGTGGGACCGGACCGTCTTCCCCGACAAGGCGACCTACGACCAGTACGAGTTCTGGGACGACCGCGACGGCAACTCGCGCCCGCTGCCGAACTGGCGGATGGACGGCGACTCGATCGCGGCCGCGGAGGCCAAGGAGTACGAGGACGGCAACGCCGAGACCCACGCGGTGGAGCCGTTCGCCGGGGTGATCCGCGGCTACCAGGACGTCTTCTTCCTGCGCGGCACGATGATCGGCGGCATCCTGCTGATCGGCCTCGCCGGGCTGATCCCGCTGTGGCGGCGCCTCGGCGGCCGCGCGTTCCTGCCCTGGACGCTCGCGACGGGCCTCCTGCTGGCCCCGGCCGCGACCGCCGAGTTCGACTACCGGTACGTCCTGCCGGCCGTGCCGCTCGCCGCGCTCGCCGCCGGGATGGCGTTCACCCCGGAGGTCCGCGGGACGGTCCGCGGCTGGGGCCGCCGCCTGCGCCGCGTGGCCCCGGCGACGGCCCCGGTCCCCGCCGCCGACGGCCCCGCGCCCCAGCCTTCGGCGCACGATCGCGAGAAGTAGGCCCCCGGGCCTGCCCCGGCGGTGGGGGACGGGACACGGCCGGACCGGGCACGGGCGCACGGCGCCCGGCCAGGACGCGCCGACCTGCCGGCCCCGCCGGACATGGGCCGGAACCGCGCGGGGACGGCCGGGCCGGAGCCGTGCGGGTTACCAGGCGTGGATGCGGCGGAGGTGGTAGAGCAGCTTCACGTCGGTGTCGGGGCGGATCTCGGGGACCGCGGCGACCCGCGGGTGCCGGGCGGAGAAGGCCTTGACGTTCTGGCTCTGGCACTTGGGGCAGGCGCGGTCGGGAGCCCAGGGCGTGGTGCACGGCTGCCCGCCGCGCTCGTAGGTGACGAGCTCGATGCCGTGCCCGTCGCCGAAGTGGCGGATCTCGATCTCCTCGTCCCAGGTCGCGGAGCAGATCAGGCACTCGAACGTCCACACCTCCCGGCTGGACCATGCGTCTCGCACGACCTTCACCCCCTCCGACCACGACGTCTCACCATTTCCATGGTGACTCTCCCCGAACGCCCTTCGTAGGGTGAAGTACCCGCAAATCCCGCTATGGATCGTTCCAGCGGGTGAGGATCACGTGTCCTTGGCGGCACGCGCCCGCACGACCGCGTCGTACACCACGGCCCGCGGCACGCCGTTCTCCTTGGCGATCTCCGCGACGGCCCGGTTGCGGCGCGTGCCGGTGGCCTCGCGGGCGGCGACGGCGGCGGCGAGGTCGTCCGGGTCGCTCAGCCCCGCTGGTTCGGGGGCGCCGCCGACGACGACGGTGATCTCCCCGCGCACGCCGTCCCGCGCCCACCCGGCGAGGTCGCCGAGGGGGCCGCGGCGGACCTCCTCGTAGGTCTTGGTGAGCTCCCGGCAGACCGCGGCCGGACGGTCCGCGCCGAAGGCCGCGGCCATCGCGTCGAGGGCCGCGGCGATCCGGTGCGTGGACTCGAAGAACACCATCGTGCGCGGCTCGTCGGCGAGCGCGGCGAACCGCCGGGCCCGCTCGCCGTCCTTGCGCGGCGGGAAGCCCTCGAAGCAGAACCGGTCGGTGGGCAGCCCGGACAGGACGAGCGCGGTGGTGACGGCGGACGGGCCGGGCAGCACGGACATCGGGACGTCCGCGGCCACGGCGGCGCGGACGAGCCGGTAGCCGGGGTCGGACACGCCGGGCATCCCCGCGTCGGTGATGACCAGGACGTCCCGTCCGGCGAGCAGTTCGCCGAGGAGCTCGTCCGCCCGGGTCCGTTCGTTCTGGTCGAAGTACGACACGACGCGCCCGCTCACGTCGACGCCGAGGTCGCTCGCGAGGCGGCGCAGCCGCCGGGTGTCCTCGGCGGCGACCACGGGCACGTCGGCGAGCGCCGCACGGAGCCGGGACGAGGCGTCCTCGGGCCGTCCGATCGGTGCGGCGGCGAGCAGCAGTGTTCCCGTCACGGGCCCATTGTTCCAGCCCCATTGGTCCGGGGGCGTCCCATCCGGTCGTATCGCCCGACCCGATCACGACCGCCCTTACGATGGCCTTCATGGCGACGACGGAACTGCCGCCCGCACCGGTCCGCTCGATCCGGCGGCGGCCGCACTCCCTGCGGGAGTGGCTGGCCCCGGCGATTCCGGGCAGCGCCCCGCTGAGCTGGATCGGCCCGCTGCTGATCACCGCGTTCGCGGGGATCCTGCGCTTCTACCGGCTGGGCCAGCCCGACGCGATCGTCTTCGACGAGACGTACTACGCCAAGGACGCGCTCGCCCTGCTGGAGTTCGGCTGGGAGCACAACACCGTCGAGAACGCCGACAAGCTGCTGATCGCCGACCCGGACGCCGGCATCTGGGCGAACGGCGCCGCGTTCGTGGCGCACCCGCCGTTCGGCAAGTGGATGATCGCGATCGGCGAGTGGATGTTCGGGGCGACGCCGGTCGGCTGGCGGTTCATGCCCGCGCTGCTCGGCACGCTGTCGGTGCTGATCCTGTGCCGGGTGGCGCGCCGGATGACCGGTTCGACGCTGCTGGGCTGCGCGGCCGGGCTGCTGCTGGCCGTGGACGGCCTGCACTTCGTCACCAGCCGCGCCGCGCTGCTGGACGTCTTCGTGATGTTCTGGATCCTCGCGGGGTTCGCGTGCCTGGTGAACGACCGGGACCGTTCCCGGCGCCGCCTGGCGGCGGAGATGGAGCGCGGGCACCCGTCCCCGTACGGGCCGTTCCTGCTGCACGGATGGCGGTTCGGCGCGGGGATCTGCCTGGGCCTGGCGGTCGCGGTGAAGTGGACCGGCCTGTTCTACATCGCCGTGTTCGGGATCATGGTCGTGCTGTGGGACTACGGCGCGCGCCGCAAGGCCGGGGTGCGCAAGCCGCTGGTGGGGACGCTGCTGCTGGAGTCGGTGCCGGCGTTCGCGCAGCTCGTCCTGGTCGCCCTCGTGACCTACCTGGCGACGTGGTGGGGGTGGATCTTCCGGCCGGGCGGCTGGGGGCGCGGCGAGGCCGCCTCCAACGTGCTGCTGCGCCCGTTCGAGGCGCTGCCGGACCTGTGGCACTACCACCAGGAGATCTTCAAGTTCCACACCGGGCTGGACGCCGAGCACCCGTACCAGTCGTGGCCGTGGGGCTGGCCGATCCTGAAGCGTCCGGTGGCGTTCTTCTACAACGAACCGGAGAACGCCTGCGGGGTGGGCGAGCGCTGCTCCCGCGAGATCCTCGGGATCGGGACGCCCGCGCTGTGGTGGGGCGCGCTCGCCGCGCTGGTCGCGATCGTGTTCGTCTGGCTCGTCCTGCGGGACTGGCGGGCCGGTGCGATCGTCGCCGGGTTCCTGGCCGGGTGGGTGTCGTGGTTCCCGTCGGCGTTCTCCGACCGGACGATGTTCCTGTTCTACGCGACGCCGCTGGTCCCGTTCATGGTGCTGGCGGTCGTCCTGGTCCTCGGGTACCTGATCGGCCCGGCGCGACCGCCGCGCCGCCCGCACGGAGCGTACGCCGCCGACCCGCACGGCGGTGATCCGCACGCCACCGACCCGTACGGCGGTGATCCGTACAAGGGCGGGGTGCACGCCTCGTTCCCGGGCGGCCAGCCGGCCATCGCGGGGATGCGGCGGGTGATCGGCGCGGCGGCCGCGGGCGCGTTCGTCCTGGTGGTGATCGCGAACTTCGCGTACTTCTACCCGATCCTGTCGGCCGAGACGATGCCCTACGACGACTGGCACGCCCGGATCTGGTTCAGCAGCTGGGTCTGACCTCGGCGGGCTCCGCGAACAGCGCGGGCCGGACGGGGCGCAGGCTCCGGGCGCCGAGCAGGCAGAGCACGAGGGCGAGCGCCCCGCCCGCCCCGGCACCGGCGAACGCGCCGGGCACTCCGCCGAGTTCCTGGCCGAAGCCGGCGATCGCCGACCCGGCGGCGCCGCCCGCGCCGACGGCGGCGACGACCCACGCGAACGCCTCGGTCACGGTGCCGACCGGGGCGAGCCGGTCGACGAGGGAGAAGCTGCAGGCCAGCACGGGGGCCAGGAACAGGCCGCTGAGGAACGCGAGGACCGACATGGCGCCGAGGCCGGGGGCGAGGACGAGCGGCGCGTAGCCGATCGCGAGGGCGGCCAGCAGCCACGGCAGCCTGCGGTGCGGCTCGCCCGCCCACCGCCGGGCACCGTAGACGAGCCCGCCGAGCAGGGCGCCGCCCGCCATGCAGGCGAGCAGCAGCCCGGACGCGCCGTCGCTGCCGAGCCGCTCGGCGTAGGCGACGACGGCGACCGCGTAGACGCCGAGCGCGATCCCCGCGCAGGCGAGGGAGATCAGCAGGACGCGCAGGCCGGGCGAGCGCAGCGGGCCCGCCCAGTCCGCGGCGCGGGGCTCGCCGCGCCAGCGGCGGGAGGGCCCGGAGAGCGCGACGACGAGCGTCCCGGCGATGCCGAGCGCGCCCGTCAGGACGAGCGCGGACTCGGTGTTGAGCGCGGCCGCCGCGACGACGAAGAGGGGGCCGACGGTGAAGATGATCTCCTGCGCCGCCGCGTCGAGGGCGTAGGCGGCGTCGACCTGCTCCGGGCCGTCCAGGACGTCGGGCCAGAGCGCGCGCAGCCCGGCCTCCAGCGGCGGGGTGGCGAACCCGGCCAGGACGACCGCCGCGATCGCCAGCGGCAGCGGGTCGGCGCCGGCGAGGGCGAGCAGGACGAACCCGGCGGCCGACAGGCACGCGGCGGGCAGCAGCACCCGCCCCTGCCCGTAGCGGTCCATGGCGCGGCCGAGGACGGGCTGGCCCGCGGCCGTCGCGAGCCCGAGCAGGGCCGACAGCGTCCCGGCGAGCGGGTAGCCGCCGCCGTCCGCCCGTACGTGCAGGACCACCGCCAGCATCCCCATGCCGTTCGGCAGCCGCCCCAGCAGCGTTCCCCCGAGCAGCCGCGCCGCGTGGCGCCGCCGCAGGAACAGGACATAGCCGCGCATCCGCGCCCCCGTCACCCCGTCATACGTATTACTTGTGCGAGTCATACGTACCACTTCAGGGGCCGCCGTCTCTAGTGGCCGCCGGGTTCGGTTCGCCTGGCGGGCTCGCCGTACCTGTGCTCCGGCGCTCCCGCCGCCCCGCGATCGCGCGGGGCGCGCACGGACGCGCAATACTCTGTGCACCCGTTCCGCCCCGGGCGACAAGGGAGGCTCCACGTGCCGGCGACCAGCCGTCCCACCAGCAAGGACGTGGCTCAGGAGGCCGGCGTTTCGCAGTCCACGGTCTCGCTCGTGATGGGCGGGAAGTGGACGGGCCGCGTCTCCCCCGCGACCGCGCGCAGCGTGCACGAGGCCGCCGAGCGCCTCGGTTACCGTCCGAATCCGGCCGCGCGGAACCTGCGGCTGGGCCGGACCCGCACCGTCCTGCTGATGGTGCCGACGCTGACCGCGCCGTTCTTCGGGCCGGTCTACACGGGCGCCGCGCGGGTCGCGACGAGCCACGGGTTCGGGGTCGTGGTGTCGACGTGGCCGGACGACGGGACGTCCGGCGAGGGGCCGTTCGCGGCGCCGCACGACACGATCGACGGGATCCTGGCCTCGTCGCTCGAGGCCGCGTGGTTCGAGGGGGAGCCGCTCGCCGGGTTCGCGGGCACCCCGGCGGTGCTGCTCGACAGCGGCCCGTACGGGGACGTCCCGACGGTCGACTTCGGGGTCGCGGACGGCATGCGGGCCGTCGCGCGGCACCTGGCGGCGCTCGGGCACCGCCGGTTCGGGCACGTGGCGGCGGGCGTCGACCAGTACACGTTCCACGCGCGCGCGCAGGCTCTCGAGGAGGTCGTCCGGGACGTGCCGGGGGGTGCGCTGCTGCGGGAGGAGTGCGAGATCGACGTGGGATCGGCCAAGGAGGCGGCGTCGCGGCTGCTGGCACGGCCGGACCGGCCGAGCGTGCTCGTGTGCGACGACGACCTCGTCGCGGCGGGCGCGTACAAGGCGGCGCGGGCGCGCGGGCTGGCGATCCCGGACGAGCTGTCGGTCACCGGGTTCGACGACGTGCTGCTCGCGACGGCGCTGGAGCCGGAGCTGACGACCGTCCGGCTGCCCGCGGAGGAGCTGGGCGCGCGGGGCATGACGGCCCTGCTGGAACTGCTCGGCGGGACGCGCCCGGCGCCGTGCTCGCTACCGGGAAGACTGATCGTCCGCGGGTCCACCGCACCCCCGCCCCACCTGCCGTGATATCGACATACATATAGCTTTTCGTCCGATATCAATATTGGACATGGCTCCCGGGTCTTTGATCTTCTCTGCGCATGCGAATTTCGACATTCCGAATCCGGACGGCGACCGGCGCCGCGGCCCTGGCGGCCCTCGCCGTCCTCGCGGGGGGCGCCGGCTGCGGCGGGGCCGAGGGCCCGGCGCAGCGGGTGGCGACGGCGCGGACCGGGGCCGCCGCCACGGTCGCGCAGCCGCAGGCGGCACCGTCCCAGGCGGCGGTCTCCAGGGAACTGGCGCGGCTGGAGGCGAAGCGGAACCTGCACATCGGCGCGTACGCGATCGATACAGGAACGGGCCGGTTCGTGTCCCATCGGGCCGACCGGCGGTTCCCGTTCACGTCCACGTTCAAGGTGATGGCCTGCGGGGCGGTGCTGAAGAAGGCCCGGACGTCCGATCCCGGCCTGATGGAGCGGGTCATCCGCTACACCGAGGACGATCTCGTCGACTACTCGCCCGAGACGGAGAAGCACGTCGGCACGGGCATGACCGTCTCGGCCCTGTGCGACGCGGCGATCACGCTGAGCGACAACACCGCCGGGAACCTGGTGATGGAGCAGATCGGCGGCCCGGCGGGCCTCACCCGCTTCTTCCGCTCCCTCGGCGACGGCGCCAGCCGCTCCGACCGGTGGGAGACCGCGCTGAACGAGTGGAAGCCGGGCGAGAAGCGCGACACGACCGTCCCGCGCACCTGGGCGGCGAACCTGCGGGCGCTGACGGTCGGGGACGCGCTGGCCCCCGCCGACCGCGACCGGCTGATCGCCTGGATGAAGGCCAACACGACCGGTGACAAGCGGATCCGGGACGGCCTGCCCGACTCCTGGACGATCGGCGACAAGACCGGCACCGGGGGCGTCTACGGCAACGCCAACGACATCGCGATCGCCTGGCCGGACGGGGACGGCGCGCCGCTGGTCATGGTGGTCCTGACGACCGGTAAGCGGAAGGACGCCGGGGCCGACGACGCGGCCGTCGCCGAGACCGCGGCGATCCTCGCCCGCGGCCTCGGCAAGAAGGCCTGACGGGCCTACAGGCCCTTCAGGAACTTCGCCGCGATGGGGGCGGCGGCCTGGGCTCCCTCGCCGCCGCCCTCGACCACCACCGCGAACGCGACGTCCCGGTGGTAGCCGATGAACCAGGCGTGCGCGGGCGGGTTCTCGCCGGAGCCGTACTCGGCGGTGCCCGTCTTGCCCGCCGTCCCGGACGGGAAGTCCACGCCGGACGCGGTGCCCTCGCTGACGACCGCCGGCATCAGCGTGTGCAGGGCCTTGCGCACGGCCGGTTCCAGCTTCTGCGACGGCGCGGGCTTCTTGCCCCCGGCGTCGAGGGCCTGCGACGCCAGCTCCGCGTCGACCAGGCGGGGCGACCGCCACGTGCCGTCGGCGGCCGCGGCGGCGACGCCGGCCATGTTGAGGGGGCTGGTCAGTACCTTGCCCTGGCCGAAGGACGCGGACGCGAACGCGGTCTCGTCCGCGTTCTTCGGGAACGACGCGCGGACGGCCGGGAGCCCGGCGATGATCGGCGCGTTGAAGCCGAACTGCCCGGCGACCTCGGCGAGCCGCTCCTCCCCCAGCTCGTCGACGGCGAGCCGCGCGAACGTCGTGTTGCACGAGTGCGCGAACGCCTCGCGGAACGGGACCGTCCCGAAGTCCTCGTGCTGGTAGTTGTGGAACTCGCGCCCGCCGACGTTGGTGGTGGCGGGGCAGGCGACGCGGGAGTCGGCCGACACCCCGCCCGCGACGAGCGCGGCGGCCGTGACGACCTTGAACGTCGAGCCGGGCGGGTAGGTGCCCATCAGCGCGCGGTTGTAGCCGCCGGGCTTGTTCGCCACGGCGAGGATCTCCCCGGTGGACGGGCGCAGCGCGACCATCGAGGCGGGCTTGGAGACGTCCGACAGCGCCGCGCCCGCGGCCGCCTGCATCGCCGGGTCGATCGTCGTGGTGACGGCCTCGCCGTCCTCGCCGCCGAACCGCTGCAGCGTCTTGACGACCTCGGGCTCGGCGCCGTCCTGCCCGCCGGACTGCTCGCCGCCCTGCCCGCCGCCCTGGACGATCTGCACGGCGAGCGCGGGCGTCCCGGCGAGCCGCTTCTCGTACTGCTTCTGCAGGCCGCTCGTCCCGACCGGGTCACCCTGCTTGTAGGGGGCGCCCATCTCCTTCGCGCCCTCGGCGGACGCGGCGCCGACCGTCCCGGCGAGTTGCCGTGCCGATCCGGACCGCGACGTGCTCAGGCTGCTGCCGTCGGCGGCCAGGACGTCGGCGCGCTGCGGGAACGCGCGGGCGGCCCGCAGCCGCTGCCCGTCCTTCAGCTCGGGGTGCAGGACCTGCGGCGACCAGCGGACGCGCCACTCCCCGTCCCGCTCGACGAGCGGCAGGGTGCCGGTGTAGGACCAGGCGCGGCCGCCGGACAGCGTCAGCTCGGCCTTGTACGAGCCCCCGGCGGTGCCGCCGTCCGGCTCGCCGACGGACGCGACGGTGTAGCGCTGCGCGGTGACGCCCAGGTCGTCGTGCAGCTGCCGGAGACGCTGGGCGAAGTCGGCGGGTGGCCGGTCGGTGAGCGCCGCCATCGCGGCGTGGTCGCCGCCGGACCAGGCGGCGAGGAAGTCCTCGGCGGCGGCCTCGGGGTCGTCTCCGGCCCGCAGGAACCACACCGCACCCGCACCCGCGAGCACGACCACGGCCGCGACCGCGGCGGCGATCACCACTCGGGTTCGGTGCATGTCAGTCTCCTTCCCTGGCGACGAATGTATGCCGTCGCCGCTGGTGAACGCCCCAACGACAGCAGCCGACCGGCGGAATGTCCAAGATTGATATCGATGTCACAGACATATCCGGAGTGATATCGTCCCCGGTCGTGAACGTTGTGGGGCATTTGCACTGCTTCGTCATCGTCGCCGAGGAACTGCACTTCGGTCACGCGGCGGAGCGGCTCGGCATGGCCCAGCCGCCGCTGAGCCAGCGGATCCAGCGACTGGAGAAGGAACTCGGAGTGCGGCTGTTCGACCGGACGAGCCGGAAGGTGGAGCTCACCGCGGCGGGGCGGCTCCTGCTGGAGGACGCCCGTGACATCCTCTCCCGCGTGGAACGCGTCTACGACCTGGCCGAACGCGCCCGGCTGGGCGAGGTCGGCACCGTCCGGGCCGGGCTGCCGAGCGACCTGGGCGGCCCCCCGGTCGCCGCGCTGATCGCCGCGTTCCGCGAGCGCCGCCCCGACCTGCGCCTCGAACTCCGGGAGATCTCCACCGCCGAGCAGATCGGCGCGCTCCGCGACGGGACGCTCGACGCGGGCGTCGTCCGGCACCCCTGCGACGCCCGCGACCTGGAGCTCGGCCCGCTGCTCGGCCAGCCCGTCGGGGTGCTGCTGCCCGCCGACGCCGGCCTCGCCGCCGCCCCCGAGGTGCACCTGTCCGACCTCGCCGGGCACGACCTCGTGACGTTCCCCCGCGACGAGGCGCCCGGCGCCCACGACGACCTCCTCGCCGGGTGCCGCCGGCACGGGTACGCGCCGCCCGCCGTCCACGAGGCGCGGCACCCGCAGTTCGCGCTCGGGCTCGTCCTCGCCGGGACGGCCGTGGCGGTCGTCCCCCGCATCGCCGATCCGGGCGGCGGGGCGGTGTGGCGCCCGCTGCACGGCGAGCCGCTGACCTGGCGGACGTCCTGCGCGTGGCGGCGCACCGCCGACGCCGAGCACGCGCGGGCGATCGCCGACTTCACCGCCGTCGCGACCGCGGTGCTGCGCCGGGAGGCCGGGATGGCGCCGCTGGACGCCGCGCCCGCCCCCGCCCGCCGCGTGCTGCGCCCGTCCTCGGGGTTCCTGGCGTGACCGGCGCGCGCGAGGTGACCGGGCGGATCGAGGCGGAGTTCCGCGCGGCCGGGGTGACCGGGCACTGCCACGCCGTCGACGTCGACACCGGACGGGACGTCGGTGTCCGCGCGGGCGAACCCGTGGTGCTCGCCTCCGTGTTCAAGGTGCCGCTGCTGGTGGCGTTCCACCGGCGGGTCGCGGCCGGGACGCTCGACCCGACCGAGCGCGCGACGCTGCCCGCCGCCGACCGCACGTCCGGGCCGACGGGCGTGTCCGCGCTGCTCGACGACGTGCGGATGTCGCTGCGCGACCTGGCCACCCTGATGATCACGGTGAGCGACAACGCCGCCGCCGACTTCCTGCTCGACCGGGTCGGGCTGGCCGCGGTGAACGCGGCCGCCGCCGACCTCGGGCTGCCCGGCACGTTCGTGGCGGGCGGCGGCAGGGAGATGCTCGACCTCCTGTTCCAGGACACCGGCGCCACCAGCTTCGGCGAGGTGTACGCGCGGCTGGAGGAACCCGGGGCGCCCGCGCGCGTCCGTCCGCTGGACCCGCTGCGCACCAGCCGCAGCACGCCCCGCGAGATGACCCGGCTGCTGTCGCTGATCTGGCGGGACGAGGCGGCGCCGCCCGCGCAGTGCGCGGCGATGCGCCGGATGTTCGGGCTGCAGGTGTGGCCGCACCGCCTCTCGTCCGGGTTCCCGTTCGAGGACGTCGTCGTCAGCGGCAAGACCGGGACACTGCCGACCGTCCGCAACGAGGTGGGGGTCGTCGAGTACCCGGACGGCGGCCGGTACGCGGTCGCGGTGTTCACCCGCACGCCCGTCCCGCTGGCCGTCCACCCGCAGGGCGACGCCGTGATCGGGACGGCCGCCCGCATCGCCGTCGAGCACCTGCGCGGCGGACCGGCCGGCTGACCGAACGTGGCCGTCCCTTGACCGTTCAGTGGTTCGCCCGCCAATCCAGCACTCCCTGACTGAACATAGGCTGTACCTCTGCTTTGATCACTCTTGGGGAGACTGTGTTGCGGCTGCCGGAGCATCTGGAGCTACTGCTCACCGACGAGCCGGTCCTCGACGTCTACGCGCACGGTCCCTGGCGGGTGCCGGACGGGCTGTTCGAGGAGATCGCCGGGCGCGTCGACGCGCTCGCCGCCGACCCGCGCGCCGCCGAGCTGACCACCGACGAGCACAAGCTGCTGACGCTCCCCGCGTCGCTGATCACCGCGGAGATCTTCGGGATCCTGGCGTTCCTGCCCGGCGGCGGCGCGATCAAGGCCGGTTCCCGGTCGCAGCTCCCGGAGCGGCTGCTGCACCGGCACCTGGTGAACCCCGGCCCGCTCAGCAACCGGATGGCCCGGTGGGACGCGCCCGGCGGCCGGTGGCGCCCGCCGGTCGACTGGCTGGTCGAGGCGCCCGACCGCAAGCTGGCGATCGAGCTGGCGCGCGACTGCCTGGCCGCCCTGGAGGGCATCGAGCCCCTCGAGGAGCGCCGTGCGGCGCTGCTCCGGCTGTACGACGACCCGCCGCCGTGCGACGTGAACCTGCCCAAGATGGAGCTGCGCGAGCTCTGGCACCGGCACGCCGACGAGTCGATCCTGCGCGCCGTGCCCGAACTGCAGGGCCCCGTCGGCTACCTCGACTGGGTCTGCGGCGGGCTGCTCGCCGCGCACCGGACGCTCCTCGCCGCGGCCCCGCGGGACGAGACGCCCGAGGTCCACCTCGTCCACCTGCTGCTGCAGGGCAGCATGGAGCACGTCCCGGCGGAGCTGGCGGCGGCGCTCGGCGAGGACGCCTACCACGAGCTCCTCGGCCGGTTCCCCGGCGAGCGTCGCGGGTTCAAGCCGGGCGCCTGGCAGGAGCGGACGCGCGCGTGGCTCGCGCAGGCGCTCGTCGCCGGCGCGGCCGACGCGTGCCGCGCGTGGCTGGACATGTCGATGCGGTTCATCGCGATCGTCCAGGGCCTGCCGGGCGACCCGTGGTTCCCGAAGGCCGAGTGGATCCCCGTCGGGCAGTTCCAGACGGACCTGCGGCGCCTGTTCGCGCCGCGCCGCCGCATCGTCAACCCGCTCACCGAGACCCTCGGGGAACCCGCCGGACGGGACGGCGCGCCGCGCCCCCGGCGCCCGGACCTCACCTCGACGCTCGTCGGGCAGCCCGAGGCGGCGGCGGCGCTCGACGAGTTGTCGCGCGGCACCGCCGCCGTCCGGCTGCTGCTGGCCGGGCCGGACGGCACCGGCAAGCGGGACGCCGCGCAGGAGCTCGGCCGCTCCCTCGCGCTGGGCCGCGACCCGCTGTGGCTCACCGACAACCTGTTCGCCGGGCAGCGCCTCTCCGACGCCGTCGCCCGGCTGCACGCCGACGCCCGCGAGTGCGCGGCCGACCGGCTGCTGATCATCGAGGGCCTGGACGAGATCCTCACCGACCCCGGCAACGGCGAGGCGCTCTCCGCCGAACTCCACCGCCTCCTGGCCGTCCACCCCGAGCTGAACCTGGTGGCGCTGTGCGACGCGGGCGGCGACGAGCGCATCCGGGAGATCAACCCGGCGCTGCCGCTCGGGTTCCGGATCGCCCGCACCCACCCGTTCACCGCCGCCGGACACGCCGAGCTGTTCCGCCGCGCGCTCGTCCCGCTGGGCGCCCGCGCCACCCGGCAGGCGGCCGAGGCGGCGGGCGAGCTCCTCGCCGCGACCCCGCCGATGCAGTCGCTGCGCAACGCCCGCCTCGCCCCGCACCTGGCGGCCGAGATCGTCGCGGCCCTGCGCGCCCGCTCCGCCGACGCCGAACTCGTCGTCCGCAAGGGCGACGTCCCCGCGGTCCTGGACACCGCGCGCACCACCGGCGACCCGCTCGCCGAGCTGCGCGACCTGACGGGCCTCGACACGGTCAAGCACGAGATCGCGCTGCTGGTGGCGGGCACCGAGGCGGCCCGGCTGCGCAGCGAGTCGGGGCTGCGGGTGACGCCGCCGACCCGGCACATGGTGTTCACCGGCAACCCCGGCACCGGCAAGACGATGGTGGCGCGGCTCCTCGGCCGCATCTACAAGCGGCTCGGCGTGCTCTCCTCCGGCCACCTGGTGGAGGCGTCCCGCGCGCACCTGGTCGGCGAGTACATCGGGCAGACGGCGCCGCGCACCCGCCGGCTCGTGGAGCGCGCGATCGGCGGCGTCCTGTTCATCGACGAGGCCTACACCCTCACCCAGTCGCCGCTGAAGGGCGACTACGGGCACGAGGCCATCGCCGAGCTGGTGAAGCTGATGGAGGACCACCGCGAGGACCTCGTCGTCGTCGTGGCCGGATACCAGCAGGAGATGGCCGAGTTCCTCGCCGCCAACCCCGGCCTGGACTCGCGCTTCCCCAAGCAGATCCACTTCCCCGACTACAGCGACGACGAGCTGATCTCGGTGTTCGGCCAGCTCGCCGACGCCGACGGCTTCCGCCTCGCGGCCGGCACCGGCGACGTGCTCCGCACGATGCTGCGGCGCGCGCCCCGCGGACCGTCCTTCGGCAACGGGCGGCTGATGCGCAACATGCTCGACGTCGCGGTCGCGAACCAGGCCGACCGGGTCGCCACCGCCGCCCTCGGCGACGGCGACACCCCCGCCACCACCCCCTCGCGGGACGAGCTGGTCACGCTCACGGCCGACGACCTGCCGCCGCTGCTCGAGCACCCGGAAGAGTTCTACGGCCTCTACCTGTAACGAAGCGCCCGCCCGTCGCGCGACGCGCACCGCTTGTCGCGCACGGCGATCCGTCGGCGGCAGGGTTTCCGCCGTCCGTCGAGGGCGCGCGGAAACGTGTGAACCTACGCGCCGGTAGGCGGCAGAGTTCTTCGCACGGTGCTCGCCGGGCCTGGGGGCACCAGGCCCGTCCCGGGCTCCACCGGTCCGCTGGGGGGCGGGGCGGCGGTCGCGCGATCGGCCGCCGCCTCCGAGGCCGGAGTGGAGCCGGAGGCGGAGTGAGGGGAGGGCCACGGCGGCGGAAGACAAAGCGCGCACCCGCCGCCGTGGCCATGTCTGTTTCAGGGCCCCCGGCGTCGGGCCGCGGGGCGGCCTTCCATCAACGGGCCATCAACGGGCCTTGCGCGCGCCGTCCACGGACGGGGGAACGCGCTATCCGTTCGGGCGCACTTCCTGGAACCTGCGTGCCAGGACCGGCCCCAGGTGCTCGGTGATGCCGTAGCCGGGGTCGTCCGGGAAGGGAAGGTTCCAGAGGAAGGACGTGCAGATGACCACGGTCACTTCGGGGACGTCTCTGGAGACGCGCTCTTCCAGGAACACGAGGACGGCCCGCCAGTCCAGGGCGTGGGAGCCCCGCGCGACGAACGAGCGGACCACGGCCTGCGTGATGTCCCAGAAGACGACGTGGGGGTACACGTCCTCGTCGGGGTAGCAGTGCGCGTCGTAGGTTTCCTCGAAGTACGGGAACTCGGCGACGAGGTCCTGCACGAACTGCACGTCGGCGCCCACGGGACGACCCTAGGCCGCGCGGGCGGGTGATTGAAACGGCCCCCAAAGGGCACGTGCGGGGCGATATGGCACACGATGATGAGGTCCGGCGGCTCGACGCCTACTGGCGGGCCGCGAACTACCTGTCGGTCGGGCAGATCTACCTGCTGGACAACCCGCTGCTGCGCGAGCCGCTGCGGCGCGGGCACGTCAAGCCGCGGCTGCTCGGGCACTGGGGCACCACGCCCGGCCTGAACTTCTGCTACGCGCACCTGAACCGGGTGATCCGCGCCCGCGACCTCGACATGATCTACGTCATGGGGCCGGGGCACGGCGGCCCGGCGGCGGTCGCGAACGCGTGGCTGGAGGGCACCTACAGCGAGGTGTATCCGGACGTGTCGTTCGACGAGCGCGGGATGCGGCGGCTGTTCCGGCAGTTCTCCTTCCCCGGCGGCGTGCCGTCGCACGTGGCGCCGGAGACGCCCGGCTCGATCCACGAGGGCGGGGAACTCGGGTACTCGCTGGCGCACGCGTTCGGTGCCGCGTTCGACAACCCCGATCTGGTCGTGGCGTGCATCGTCGGGGACGGCGAGGCCGAGACGGGCCCGCTGGCGGCGAGCTGGCACTCGAACAAGTTCCTCGACCCGGTGCGGGACGGGGCGGTGCTGCCGATCCTGCACCTCAACGGCTACAAGATCGCGAACCCGGCGGTGCTCGCGCGGATCCCCGAGGAGGAGCTCGTCCAGCTCCTGGACGGCTACGGCTACCATCCGCTGCTGGTGGCCGGGGACGAGCCCGCGTCCATGCACCGCAAGATGGCCGCCGCGCTCGACCAGGCGCTCGACGAGATCGCCGACATCCAGCGCGCGGCCCGCGAGCACGGTGCGGCGGAGCGCCGGCGCTGGCCCATGATCGTCCTGCGGTCGCCCAAGGGCTGGACGGGCCCGAAGGAGGTGGACGGGAAGCCGGTCGAGAACACGTGGCGCTCGCACCAGGTCCCGCTGCCCGGCGTCGCCGACGACCCCGCGCACCTGGAGCAGCTCGAACGGTGGCTGCGCTCGTACCGTCCCGAGGAGCTGTTCGACGCGGACGGCCGTCCCGTCGCCGAGCTGCGCGGGCTCGCGCCGGACGGGGAGCGGCGGATGAGCGCGAACCCGCACGCCAACGGGGGGACGCTGCTCAAACCGCTCGTCCTGCCCGACTTCCGCGACTACGCGGTGCAGATCGGCAAGCCGGGCACGACGACCGCCGAACCGACCCGGACGCTCGGGACGTACCTCCGCGACGTGATCCGGGCCAACCCGACGAACTTCCGCGTCATGGGCGCGGACGAGACGCAGTCGAACCGGCTCGGCGAGGTGTTCGAGGCCACCGACCGGGTGTTCGAGGGCGCCCGGCTGCCGACCGACGAGCACCAGGCGGCGCACGGCCGCGTCATGGAGGTGCTGAGCGAGCACCTGTGCCAGGGCTGGCTCGAGGGGTACCTGCTGACCGGACGGCACGGGCTGTTCAACTCCTACGAGGCGTTCGTCCACATCGTCGACGCGATGTTCAACCAGCACGCCAAGTGGCTGAAGGTGACCCGGCACCTGCCGTGGCGGCGTCCGATCGCGTCGCTGAACTACCTGCTGTCGTCGCACGTGTGGCGGCAGGACCACAACGGCTTCACCCACCAGGACCCCGGCTTCCTCGACGTGGTGATGAACAAGAAGCCCGAGCTCGTCCGGGTGTACCTGCCGCCGGACGCCAACACCCTGCTGTCGGTCGGCGACCACTGCCTCCGCTCCCGCGACTACGTGAACGTGGTCGTCGCCGGGAAGCAGCCCGCGCTGAACTGGCTGACGATGGACGAGGCCGTCGCGCACGCCACCCGCGGCATCGGCATCTGGGAGTGGGCCTCCAGTGACGGCGGCGCCGACCCCGACGTCGTCATGGCGTGCGCCGGGGACGTCCCGACGCTGGAGACGCTCGCGGCCGTGGACGAGCTGCGGCAGACGTTCCCCGAACTGCGCGTCCGCGTGGTGAACGTGGTCGACCTGATGCGGCTGCTCCCGCCCACCGAGCACCCGCACGGGCTGCCGGACGCCGAGTTCGACGCGCTGTTCACCACCGACAAGCCGATCATCTTCGCGTTCCACGGCTACCCGTGGCTGATCCACCGGCTCGCCTACCGCCGCAACGGGCACCCGAACCTGCACGTCCGGGGCTACAAGGAGGAGGGCACCACCACGACGCCGTTCGACATGGTGATGCTGAACGACCTCGACCGGTTCCACCTGGTCATGGACGTCATCGACCGGGTGCCCTCGCTCGGCGGGCGGGTCGCGCACGTCCGGCAGCGGATGGCCGACCACCGGCTCGCGCTGCGCGCCCACACCCGCGAGCACGGCGAGGACGCCCCCGAGATCCGCGAATGGACGTGGTCGTACTGATGCGCGTACTGACCGTCAACCCCGGATCGAGCAGCCTGAAGCTCAGCGTGCTCGACGAGGACGACACGCTCGTGACCGAGGTGTCCGGCTCCCGCGACGAACTCGCCGAGCTCGTCTCCGAGCTGCCGCGCCCGGACGCCGCCGGCGTCCGCTTCGTGCACGGCGGCGCCGACTTCACCGCGCCCGTCCTGGTCGACGGCGCGGTCACCGAACGGCTGCGGGAGCTGGCGGACCTCGCGCCGCTGCACCAGCCGGCGTCCCTGCACGCCCTCGCCGAGATCACCGGGACGCTGCCGGGGGTGCCCGCCGTGGCGTGCTTCGACACCGCGTTCCATGCCGCGCTCCCGGACGAGGCCGCCACCTACGCGCTCCCCCGCCACTGGCGCGACCGGTTCGGCCTGCGCCGGTTCGGCTTCCACGGCCTCTCGTTCTCCCACGCCGTCCGCCGCGCCGGGGAGATCCTGGAGACCGACCCGACGGTGCCGCGCATGGTCGTCTGCCACCTCGGTTCCGGGGCGTCGCTCGCGGCCGTCGCCGAGGGCCGCTCGGTCGACACCACGATGGGGTTCACGCCGCTCGAGGGGCTCGTCATGGCGTCCCGCGCGGGCAGCATCGACCCCGGCATCCCGCTGTGGCTGATGAGGCACGGCCTCACGCGGGACGAGGTGAACGACGGCCTCGAACGGGACTCGGGCCTGCGCGGCCTCGCCGGGACGGGCGACATGCGCGAGCTGCGCCGGCTCGCCGAGGACCGCGACGTCCCCGCGCTCGCCGCCCTCGACGTCTACCACCACCGGCTGCGCGCCTGCGCCGCCGCGATGGCCGCCGCGCTCGGCGGTCTCGACGTCCTGGTGTTCACCGGCGGGGTCGGCGAGCACGACCCGTCCGTCCGGCTCCGGCTGGCCTCCGACCTGGCGTTCCTCGGCGTCGCCGTCGACCCGGACGCCAACGACGACGCCCGCGGGGACGCGGACGTCTCCGCCGAGGGCGCGTCCGTCCGGACGCTGGTCGTCACCGCCCGCGAGGACCTGGAGATCGCCGCCGAGGTCCGCGGCGTCCTCGCGGGGGCCGAGGCCGGCCGATCGCCGGAGGGCCGCCGGGGCTAGCCTGCGACCATGGACGAGCGCGTACCGCCGGAACTGGCCGACCATCCCGACCGGATCCGGTGGAACGCCAAGCACGACCCGGACGCGCCCGTCCGCCCGGCGCACCCGCTCGCCGCCGAGGCGCTCCGCGCGGCCCCCGGCGGGCCCGTCCTCGACCTCGCGTGCGGGGCGTCGGGCGCCGCGCTGCTGGCCGCCGCCGCGGGGCGTCCCGTGACGGCGGTGGACATCTCCGACATCGCCCTGGCCCGGCTCGGTGCCGAGGCCCGCCGCCGCGGGCTCGCCGGGCTGGTCACGCTCGTCCAGGCCGACCTCGGGACGTGGCGGCCGCCCACCGGGTTCGCGGCCGTCCTGTGCACGGGCTTCTGGGACCGCGCCGTCTTCGCCGCCGCCCTCGGCGCCGTCGTGCCCGGCGGCGTCCTGGCCTGGGAGGCGTTCACGACCGAGGCCCGCCGCGACCGCCCCCGGCTGCCCCCCGAATGGTGCCTGGGCCCCGGGGAGCCCGCGTCCCTGCTGCCGGACGGCTTCCGCGTCCTGGACGCGCGGGACGTGCCGGGCGGCAAGCGCCGCCTGCTGGCCCGGAGCTAGCGGCCTCCGCATGCATGGATGATCTCATTATGGGGACATAGTCCCCCGTACAGCACGGAAGGAGCTGAACGTGGGACGGCTGGGACGTTTCTGGCGGCGGGGAACTAAGCGGCGGCGCACCACGCGGGCGGAACGCCGCGTGCCGAGCTTCCGGGAGATGAACGCGAGGATGCGGACCGAGCGCGCCGAGGCCGAACTCATGGCGACCGAGGCGCGGATCCACCAGGAGGCGGCGATGTACCGCCGCGGCGGGCGTCCCACCCGCTGAGGCTGCGGACCGCGGGCCCGCCCCCGGACGGGCCCGCGCCATCGACGACGTTTCCGTCCCCACTCGCGGACGCACGATCCCGCCCCTCTCATCCTCCGGGCAGGGAACGGCCCCTCTTGTAATGTGGGTGCTTCCAAGCCCGCCGAGCGGCCTCTTCATACGGGTATGACCGGTAGATTGCGGGTCGGCCTCCTTCACGCGGCTTTCACGCTGCGCTTAGCCCGGGCCTGGAAGGGTGGTCATTCCGTGTTGTCGTCGACCCCGGAGCGAGTGAGGAAACATGTCCGAGGATGACAAGCCCCGGGGCGAACCGGCGGTCAAGGCGAAGATCCCCAACGCCAAGAGCATCCGGAGCCCGGAGTTCACCCCGCACGGCATCAGCGCCGGACGCGGCAGCGGCCTGAACCGGCCGTCCGCGCTCACCGCCAAGCAGGCGAAGCGCCGCCGCATCGCGGCGATCGCGGGCGCCGTCGTCGCCGTCGTCGCCATCGCGGGCGGGACGACCTACTACCTCACCCGTCCCGGACCGGCCGTGGCGGTGAGCGGTTCCTTCGGCAAGGCGCCCAAGATCGAGATCCCGGCCGAGGTCGCGCCGCCGACGGCGCTCCAGGTCTCCACGCCGATCGTGGGCGAGGGGGCGAAGGTCGCCAAGGGCGACACGGCGTACCTCCAGTTCGCCTACTACAAGTGGTCTCCGAAGGACGACCCCGAGAACTCGAAGATCAAGAGTTCCAGCGAGAAGTCCGAGAGCACCTGGGACCAGGGCGACGGCGTCACCACGCTCAAGATCGGCGATAGCCCGGTGAAGGGCCTCGACGAGGGCCTGGTCGGCAAGACCGTCGGCAGCCGGGTGGTCCTGGAGATCCCGCCGGGCAAGGGCTTCGGTGAGCAGGGCGCGCAGCTCGGCCTCACCGACAAGGACTCCCTGCTGTTCGTCGCCGACATCCGCGCGACCGTCCCGCAGAACGCCGTCCCGCAGGGCACCGAGAAGAAGGTCGACGACGACGCCCTGCCCAGCGTCGAGGACAAGGGCGCCGGCAAGGCCCCCGAGGTCAAGATGCCCGACGGCGACGCCCCGAAGGAGCTGAAGGCCGTCCCCCTCGTCGAGGGCACCGGACCCGCGCTGGCCAAGGGCGACAAGGCCATCATGAACTACCAGGGGCAGCTCTGGCGGGACGGGAAGGTCTTCGACTCCAGCTACGAGGCCGGGATGCCGCAGGCGTTCCCGATCGGTGAGGGAGCCACGATCCCCGGCTTCGACAAGGGCCTGACCGGCGTCAAGGTCGGCAGCCGCGTCATGCTCGTCCTCCCGCCCGAGGAGGGCTACGGCGAGCAGGGCAACCCGCAGGCCGGGATCAAGGGCGACGACACCCTGGTGTTCATCGTGGACGTCCTCGCCAAGTTCTGAGACCGGACCCACGGCCGCGAGCGGCGGAACCCGGAACCGGGTTCCGCCGCTCGCGCGTTCTTCGATGACGACAACCCGGAAGGGGCGTCGGCCGTCCTTCTCATCGACGGCTCGCCGCACCGGCGCCCTCGGGTATCGTCGGTAACGCATTGATCACGGGGGGCTTGTGAGCAGCAGGAGAAAGGGGCGCGGGCGCGCCCGGGACGGTGCCGACGCCGCGTCCGCGCAGGCGCCCGAGCAGGCGGAATCCGCGCCTCCACCCCCACCGGACACCGAAATAAGCGATAAGCGCGACATATCTCAGAACGGCGATAAGGCGCCAGGAGCCCCCATCCCGAACGACGACGAAACACAGCCTAAGGCCCCCGAATCGGAACTCCCCACCCCCGGTTCCCCGCCCTCCGCGACTCCCCCGGCACTCCCCGTCCCCGACCACGACGAGCCGGACACGGCAGCGGACGCCGACGCCGGAACGGACGGGGCTCGTCCGGACGACGCCGAGTCGGCCGGCGACCGCCCCGACCGGGACACCGCCGAGCCCGACGACTCCGGCGAAGCCGACGAGGACGACGCTCGTCCGGCGGACGCCCGGCCCGAGGGGGCCACCGGGCCGGCCGAGGACGACGCCACGACGGACGACGCGGGCAGGACGGCGGGCGACCCGGCCGGCGAAGCCGACAAGACCGACGGCCCCCCGGACGACACCACGACGGACAACGCTCGTCCACACGACGACCGTCCGGCAGGCACCCCGCCCGAGGGGACCACCGGGCCCGCCGGAGACGACGCCACGACGGACGACGCGGGCAGGACGGCGACCGACCCGGCCGGCGGTACCGGCGACCGTCCGGACGGTGACGACGGTGACGACGGTGCGGCGATCGGGGAAGGCTTCGACGGGCGGCCGGCGGGAACGGGTGCCGGGGAAACGATCGTCGACGCGGGCGGGGCGCCCGCGGACGCCGGGATCGGCGGGCGCGCGGGGGCGCGTCCGAGGTGCGGACTTCGTCGGGGGCGTGGTGTCCGAGGAAGGTTCGGACGGGGGCGGGCCGAACAAGCCCGGAGCAGCCGGGAAGTCCGGGAAGCCCGGGAAGAAGGCGCGCACCCGGAAGCAGCGGATCAGGCGGCGGATCATGTTCGCCGTGCTGGGGTTCATCGGGTTCTGCGCGGCGGCGTTCGGCGTCGCGTACCTGTTCACCCCGGTCCCGACGCCGCAGGAGACGGCGCTCGCGCAGGGGCCGATCTTCTACTACGCCGACGGCGAGACGCAGATCGCGAAGACGGGCGTCAACCGGACGGCCGTGGACCTGGAGCGGATCCCCGAGGACGTCCGGAACGCCGTGATCGCGGCGGAGAACGAGACGTTCTACGAGGACCCAGGGGTGTCGCTGCAGGGGACGACCCGGGCCGTGTGGTCGACCGTGACCGGCAAGCAACTGCAGGGCGGGTCGACGATCACCCAGCAGATGGTGCGGAACTACTACGGCGGCATCGGCCGGGAGCAGACGATCAGCCGCAAGCTCAAGGAGATCATGGTCGCCCTGAAGGTCGACCAGTCGCGCTCCAAGGAGTGGATCCTCGAGCAGTACCTCAACACGATCTACTTCGGCCGTAACGCGTACGGGGTGCAGGCCGCCGCGAAGGCGTACTTCGACAAGGACGTCGGGCGGTTGACGGCGGCGGAGGGCGCGTACCTCGCCGCGGCGATCCAGCAGCCGAGCAACTTCTCGGACCCGACCGGGGAGAACCACGCGTACGCCGAGCAGCGGTGGCGGTCGGTGCTCGGCAACATGGTCGAGAACGACATGCTGTCGACCGCGGAGTCGGCCGCGCAGAAATTCCCCGAGCCCAGGGAACAGCACGTCACGGACATCCTCAAGGGCCAGAACGGCTACATGGTCAACCTGGTCCGCAAGGAGCTCATCGAGCGGCGCGGGTACACCGAGGACGAGATCAACCGCAGCGGCCTGAAGATCACGACGACGTTCGACAAGCGGCTGATGGACGCCGCGAAGAAGGCCGTCCAGTCGAACACGCCGGACGGGATGAGCAAGAAGATCCGGACGGGTCTGGTGTCGGTCGATCCGGCCACCGGGCAGGTCGTCGGGTTCTACGGCGGGCGCGGCTACCTCGAGGAGGCGCTGACCAGCGCGTTCGGGGACTGGGCGCAGGCCGGTTCGGGGTTCAAGCCGATCGCGCTGATCGCCGCGCTGGACGGGGGCAAGTCGCTGTCGACGAGCTACGACGGCAGCTCGCCGATCTACGTCAACGGCACCCCGATCAAGAACGACGGCGGCCGGAGCTTCGGCACGGTCAACCTCGCGCAGGCCACCCAGAACTCGATCAACACGGCGTACGTGAACCTCGGCCGCGACATCGGCAACGACGCCATCCTCGAGATGGCCGAGAAGCTGGGCATCCCGCCCTCGCAGATCACCGAGGGGCAGCGGGGCGCGGCGACACTGCCGCTGGGCATCGTGTCGCTGCACCCGGTGCAGCAGGCGGGCGTGTACTCGGCGTTCGCGTCCGAGGGCACGTTCCGGCAGCCGTACACGGTGAAGGCGGTCACCGACAACGAGGGCCACGAGCGCACGTTCACCGAGAAGGGCGAGCGGGCCTTCAGCCAGCAGAACGCACGGGACGCCACGTACGCGATGCAGCGGGTCGTCCAGTACGGCACCGGAACGGGCGCCCAGCTGCCGGACGGACGGGACGTCGCGGGCAAGACGGGCACGACCGACGAGGGCAAGGCGATCTGGTTCAACGGGTTCATCCCGCAGATGGCGACGAGCGTGGCGATGTTCCACAGCGACGGCAAGCCGCTGAACATCCCCGGGTACGGGTCGTACGGCGGGGCGCTGCCGGCGCAGATCTGGCGCTCGTACATGTCCGAGGCCGTCGACATCCGCGATCTCGAGCCGAAGCCGTTCGGCGAACCGTCGATGCGTCCGGGCGGCGGCGGTTACGGCGGTGAGCCGCAGAGCGAGGGGAACGGCGACCGCGGGGAGCCCGAGCAGGACGGTCCGGACGACGACGCGCCGCCGACCGGCGGGCCGCCGGACCCCGGCACCGAGCCGCCGCCGACCGGTGGCGACACCGGCACGCCCCCGCCCGACCCGGGCGGCGACGGCGGAGGCAACGACGGTGGGGGCGGCAACGACGGTGGCGGTGACGGCGGAGGTGACGGCGGAGGCGACACCGGCGGCGGCGACGGCGGCGGGAACGACGGTGGAGGCGGCGACACCGGCGGCGGCGGTGGCGACCCGCCCGGCCCCTAGGACCGGCCGTCAGCCGTCGCAGGCGGCGCCGATCCTGGCCGGCGCGTCCCGCAGGACGGCGTCCAGCGCGGCGACGTCGCCTCCGCCGAGCCCCGCCGCGGCGGTGCGGAGGCGGGCGGTCTGCTCCTGAAGGGCCTTCTTCAGCTGCGGGTCGTCCGCCTTCTTCGACAGCTCGTCCACGCGTCCGGCGAACCGCTCGGTCGCCTGCCGCCACGTGCCCTCGTCCGAGGCCGACGCCTGCCCGATCTCGGCCGCGTACCGGCGGTACTCCGCGGTGACTGACGCGCACACCTCGTCGGAGTTGCCGCTGAGCACACCGCACCCGCTCAGCAGTCCCGCGGCGCCCAGCAGCGCGGCTCCGGCCAGTGTCCGAATCGGCATTGATTCCTCCCCTTGTCGCCCCGCACATACTTCCGTATCGCGGCACGCCGGACGTCCCGGGTCCGCGCGACGCGCGACGGTTTCGTGTCGCCTGTCGAGGACCGGTGGAAGGCGCGCGGCGCGACGCTTACGCTGTCGATGGAGCGGGCACCGGGGCCGCGCCGGAACGACGACCGGATCCGCATCCCCCTCGCGGACCGGGCCCACCGGCTGACCTGCGGGGACTCCCGCCGGGCCGGACGTATAGGCACTTTGGTCCTGTTCGCCCATGTAGCGTAGGCAGTCGCGTGGACGAGCACGGAAGAAACAGGGGGTGGCGACCGTGGCCGACGCGTGGCGACCCACGTCGGAGCTCGAGCGCCGACTGCACGAGAGCGTACGGGCCGGGGACCAGGAAGGCTACTTCCGCGTCCTCGCGGGAGCCGAACTGCTGCTGCCCGTCGCGCCGGACGCCGTGGACGACGTCCTCGCCAACACGGCGCAGCCGACGTGGCCGACCCAGGAAGAGGACGGCCGCGTGCACGTCCTGACCTACACGTCCGCCGCGGCGATGCGCGCCTGCCTCGGCCCCGCCTACCGGCACTTCATGACGCTCCGGTTCGGCGACGTCGCGCAGAACTGGCCGGACGCCGCCTGGTGGCTGGCCGTGGACGTGCCCGGCCCCGGCGTCGACGCCGTGCTGCCGATCGAGGCGCGGCTCCCGTCCTGGTTCGTCCGCCAGGTCGCGGAAGGGGACGGGCGCCCGCCCCGCGTCGGCCGTCCCGGCGCGAACGCGGACGGACCGTGGGAGGAGCTGCGCGGGCAGCACCGCGACCTCCCCCGGGAGGCCCGGCGGCCCGATTTCCAGCCCGCCAACGACGTGGAACGCGAACTGCTGCGGGCCGCCGCGAACAACGACCACGACCTTTTCCTGCAGACCCTCGCGGGGACCGAGGTGCTGCTGCCCGTCCCCGAGGGCACCGACTACGCGCTGCGTCCCGGCCGCCCCGGCTTCCCATGGCAGACCCGCGACGTCGACGGCGCCACGGTCGTCCCCGTCTTCACCTCGCCCGAACGGCTCATCGAGGCCGCCCGCGCCGCCGGGACCGGCACCGAGTACATCCGGCTGCCGTTCACCGTCGCGCTCCGCTACTGGCCGCACCCCGACTGGCAGCTCGCGATCAACTCCGGTTCCCCCGCGGGCGGGACCGTCCAGGCCCAGCAGCTCCCCGGACTCGCGACCTGGGCCGACCAGCGCGCCGCGCAGCGGATGACCGACGGGTTCGAGCCGCAGAACGACATCGAGCAGCGCCTCTTCGACGCCGCCCGCCGCCGCGACACCGAGACCTTCTACCAGGTGCTGCTGAGCGCGCAGGTCCTCGTTCCCGCCGAACCCGAGACCCCGTGGGGCATCACCCCGGACGACCCCGGTTTCCCCTGGCAGCCGGTCAACGTCCACGGCCGCACGTCCATCCAGGTGTTCACGTCGCTGAAGTGGATGAACGACGCGCTCAGCTCGTCGCGCTTCGTGATGCCGACGCTGCTCGACTTGGTGACCGCGTGGCCCGAGTCCGCCTGGACGTTCGTCCTCAACCCGGGCACCCCGATCGACGCGAGCATGCCCGGCGACCAGGTCCGCGCGCTCGCCGGACCGCCCCGCGCCGTCCCCGAGGAACCCGCCACGCCCCCGTCCGCCGCCACGCCCCCGCCGCCGGACGCCCCCGCCGTGCCCGTCGCCCCGCCCGTCCCCGCCGCCGACGGCCCGGCCCCCATGCCCGACGGCAACGGCATGCCGCTCGCGCACCGGCCGACACCCGCCGAGCCCGGCCCGCCCGACCCCGCGAGGACGAACGCCGATTCGCTCGGCACCCGTGTCGCGCCCGAGGCGGCGTCCGGTCCCGGCGAGCCGGTCGCCGAACCCGCCGGTTCGGACGACGCTCAGCTACGCGGGCTCCTGGGCATCGCCGACGGCCCCGGCCGGCCCGAGGACGCACGGGCGGCCCAGCCCACGGGGTTCGGCTCCGAACCTCGGACGCCCGACGCGGGCCAAGAGCACCCGGGCCATGCGGGAGCCGCACAGGGGTCCGATGCGGGAAACGCACCGGACCGTGCCGCCGCACTCGGCCCACGACACGAGGCGGCCGTCGAAGACCTACCGCAGCGCGGACTCCCGGACGCCGACCGCCCCCTCGCGCCCGAAGCGGCCTACGGTCCGAAGCACAGGCAGCCCACGGAGTTCGGCCAGGGCACGCCCCCCTCCGGCCCCCAGACACCCGACGCACGACCCGGACCGGACGCGCCAGGCCTGCACGAGCACCCGGGCCACGTCACCGAACCCACGGACCAATCCCCGCTCCCCCCCGCCCCCTCGCAGCCGGCGGACGTTCCGCAGGACGCGACGCCCGCGGGAGCACCGGGCCCCCTCGCGCCCGACGCGCTCCGGGGCGATCGCCCCGCCTCCATACCGGTGCAGGCGGCGGAAACCGGCCAGGACGACACGCAGGCGACCGGCGTGGAACACGGCCCGTTCGCCCCCGCCTCAACCGGGACGGACGCACCGGGCGAGCACCCGGGGCACGCCACCGCGACACCGGCACACGCCCCGCAGCCCGAAAGGACACCCGGCCACCCGGCGGCCCCCGGCACACCCGAGGCCCCGCACACACCGCCGAACCCCACCCAAGCCGGGACGAACGACCCGGGGCAACCCGGACACCCGGCCCTCACCACCGACCTCCCCGGCACCGGCCACCCTTCACCCCCCGAATCGCCCGGCCATCCCGCACAAGCGTTCGATGCGGGACACGATCTGCCGGGAACAGCCCGAACCGGCACCGGCCGAACCCCAGCACCCGGCGCACCGGCCGTCCCAGGGCAGCCGACGGAACCCGGCGCCGCCACACCCCTCGAAGCGCGAACGCCCGGCGCACAACACGGCCCGTCCGAACCCACCCCCACCGGAACGGACACCCCGGACCAGCCCGAACATCGGGGCCACGCCACCGGGGCCACTGCAGCCCAGCCGACCGACACCAACCAGATCGGGACGCCCGGCACGTCCGACGACACACGTCCACCGTCGGCCCCCACCCAAACCGGGACGGACGCACCAGGGCAGCCCGTACACCCGTCGGCTCTCACCACCGACCTCCCCGGCACCGGCCACCCTTCACCCTCCGAAGCGCCCGGCCATCCGGCGCAAGCCTTCGATGCCGGACACGATCTGCCGGGAACAGCCCGAACCGGCACGGACACCGGAACCACCGACCACCCCGGACCCGCCCAAACCCCAGCACCCGGCGCACCGACCACCCCGGCACAGGCGACGGAACCCGGCGCCGCGACACCCCTCGAAGCGCGAACGCCCGGCGCACAACACGGCCCGTCCGAACCCACCCCCACCGGAACGGACACCCCGGACCAGCCAGGACACCAGGCCCACACCACCGGAGCCACCGCTGCCCAGCCGACCGACACCGATCACCCGGGAACGGTCGGCGCCCCCGACGACACACTCACAGCGGGCACTCCGGCCCCCGTTTCGGGAACCGCCAATCTCCACGGCACCGAGCGCCCCCAGCACACAACGCCCGAGCGACCAACGGGACCCGGCACCCCCGTCGTCCCGCACGCGCCGTCGGACCCCACCCAAGCAGGGACGGACGCACCGGGGCAGCCCGTACACCCGTCGGCTCTCACCACCGACCTCCCCGGCACCGGCCACCCTTCACCCCCCGAGTCGCCCGGCCATCCCGCGCAAGCCTTCGATGCGGGACACGATCTGCCGGGAACAGCCCGAACCGGCACGGACACCGGAACCACCGACCTCCCCGGACCCACCCGAACCCCAGCACCCGGCGCACCGCCCAGCCCGGCACAGGCGACGGAATCCGGCAGCACGACACCCCTCGAGGCGCAGACGTCCGGCCCGCTACACGAGCCGTCCGAGCCCACCCCCACCGGGACGAACGGCCCAGGGCAGCCCGGACACCCGGCCCTCACCACCGACCACCCCGGCACCGGCCGAACCCCAGCACCCGGCGCACCGGCCGTCCCAGGGCAGCCGACGGAACCCGGCGCCGCCACACCCCTCGAAGCGCGAACGCCCGGCGCACAACACGGCCCGTCCGAGCCCACCCCCACCGGAACGGACACCCCGGACCAGCCAGGACACCAGGCCCACACCGCCGGAGCCACCGCTGCCCAGCCGACCGACACCGATCATCCGGGAACGGTCGGTGCCCCCACGGTCGCACCGGGGCAGCCCGGACACCCGGCCCTCACCACCGACCTCCCCGGCACCGGCCACCCTTCACCCCCCGAATCGCCCGGCCATCCCGCACAAGCGTTCGATGCGGGACACGATCTGCCGGGAACAGCCCGAACCGGCACGGACACCGGAACCACCGACCTCCCCGGACCCACCCGAACCCCAGCACCCGGCGCACCGCCCAGCCCGGCACAGGCGACGGAATCCGGCCCCACGACACCCCCCGAGGCACAGACGTCCGGCCCACTACACGAGCCGCCCGAGCCCACCCCCACCGGGACGGACGCATCGGACCGGCCAGGAGGGCACGAGTCCCCGGGGCTCGGTACCGCGGCACCGGCTCACGGCTCACGGCTCGAGGCGGCCGGCGCCCCGGAAGAGCCGCGAGCGCCCGGCGTTCCGGGCCACACCACCGACCACGGCCAACACGCGGCACCCGAGCAAGCACCGACGCCCGGCACAGCCGACGTGCGACACGAACCGTTCGGCCCCACCCGAACGGGGACGGACGCGGCGGAATCCGGCCAACACACGGCGGCCGACTCGTGGCCCGGGGACCCCGGGGACGCGCGGTTGCGCGGGCTCCCGGGACGCACCGCCGAGCCGGCCGACCCCGGAGGCTCCGGGCAGTCGTACGCCGGCGCGGACGCCCCGGCCACGGAGCAGCCGGGACGGGCGGACGGGGAAGGCGCCCGCGCGCTGCGCGCGGTGCCGGAGGCGGAGCCGGGGTTCGAGCCCGGCAACCGCATCGACCAGGAGTTGTACGAGGCCACGCTCAACGGAGATTCGGACGCCTTCCTGCGGATCCTCCTCAACGCGAACGTCCTCGTGCCGATACCGGAGGGCGCACCGCTCGAGGTCACGCCGATCCAGCGGGACTTCCGGTGGGACGCCGCGCTGCGGGACGACGCGTCGGTCCGGGTGTTCACGTCGCTGGTGCGGCTGCGCGAGGTCCTGCCGGAGACCCGGTTCGTCTACGCGGACTTCCGGGAGCTGATCGGCGTCTGGCCGCGCGCGGACTGGGCGATGCTGCTCAATCCGGGGACGCGGATCGGTGCGTCGTTGCGGGGCGAGCAGGTGCGGGCGCTCAGCGAGTGGGCGCTGCGCGTGGGGCTGGTGCAGATGCGCCCCGAGGCGCCGCTGCCGCCGCCCCGGCGCCCCGAGCCGGAACCGGAGCCGCGGGCCCGGCAGGAGCCGGAGCCGGAACCGCGGCAGGAGCCCCGGCCGGCGGCGGACCCGGACGACCGGGTCTCGCAGCTCGCGATCATGCAGAAGGTCGTCCCGCACGGGCATGTCGGCTGGTACCTCGAGCAGGGGTACGACCGCGTCGGCGGGTTCGTGCACCTGACGAGCGACGTGGCCGAACTCCAGACGCCCACGCAACTGTACGAGGCGCTGGGCCTGCTGTACGAGGACTCCCCGTTCACGCCCGCCGACGAGGGCGTCTACGTGATCCGGTGGCCCGCGTACTGCCCGGACGTCTACCGGGTCCCGTTCGGCGGCGCCACCGAGGCGGAGATGGCCGCCTGGGGCGAGTCCGGGTGGGTCGTCGAGCGGCCGCCGTTCGTCGGGACGGGGTTCGCGCCGGGCAGCGCCGGGTCGATCCGCGAGTTCAAGGTGGACAGCATCCGGTTGCCGTACGGCTCGGAAATGTACTTCCTCGGTCCAGACCGTTCCGAGCGGTTCGTGGCGATGTACGACCCGGACCGGCTCGGCTGGCTGCGGCCCGAGGCGGGCGCCGAGGGCCGGGACGGACGGACGGAGGCCGCGCAGTGATCCGGGACGGGTACGTCGCACGGTGGCTCGGACGGGATTTCGAGGCGTCGCCCGGCGCGGACGGCGAGGTCCGGCTGTACACGCCGGACCCGACCGAGGGGTTCGAGGAGCTGCGGCCGGGCCGCTACCGGCGGATCGTCCCGGCGTCGGAGGTCGAGGAGCTGCGGTACGTGCGGACGGCGTGCACGTGGCGCGGCGAGCCGTTCGTCGTCGTGGGCGAGCACGAGACGTGGATCCGGGTGGAGTACACGGGCGGACGTGCGCCGGTCGCCCAACGGCTCGGGCTCGACCGGATCGACCACGGGGTGTGGCAGGCGTGGGCGCCGCGCGCCGAGGTCGAGAACGTCCACCAGGAGTTCGTTTGATCAGGGCTTGAACCGGGCTTGGATCCGTGTTCGCATGGGTTCGGGGCCGATCCCCCACGATCGTCACGGCCGTTCACACAACGACGGAGGTGCTGCGGCGGTGCTCTGCCGGCCGGCGGTGAAGCCGCTCTTCGTAGGACTCGGGGCCGCGGCCGTACTGGCCGCGGGCGGTGCCTCGGCCATCGCGGCCACCGATCCCCCGTCTCCCTCGACGTCGCCTTCGCCCTCCCCCTCCGAGACTCCCTCCCCGACCGGGACGCCGAAGCCCCTCGAACCGGCCGTCCAGGTGACGGTGCCGCCGGAGGAGTTCGAGGTCGGTGCGAAGGCGACGCTGACGACGCACGTCGCGGCGGCGGAGGGGACGCTCGAGGGGGTGCGGATCGTCGGCGTCAAGGCGACGTCGACGGGTCCGAAGCCGATCGTCGTGAGCGACTGCGAGGCCCCGTACGAGGCGGCGGCCTGCGTCATCGGGACGATCGAGAAGGGCGACAAGAAGACGTTCCCGGCGACGCTGTCGGTGCCGAAGGGAACGAAGAAGGACGTCGAGGTCACCCTCACCATCACGGTCGGCGCGGCCGGCCTCGAGACGGGCGTGACGGGCGAGGCGACGGTGACCTTCACCGTCCCGCCGCCGCCGACCGAGGAGCCCACCGACCCCCCGGACAAGCCGACCGAGACCCCGTCGCCGTCCCCGACCGGCGACGATGAGGACGACGGCGAAGGCTCTGGCGGTTCGTCCGGCTCGAGTGGTTCGTCCGGCTCCGGTTCCGGCTCGTCCGGCGGTTCCGGCTCGTCCGGCGGGTCCGGATCCAGCGGGTCCGGATCCGGCGGATCCGGCGGGTCGGCCGATCTGGACGTGCCCGACTACCCCGCCGCCTCCCCCAACTCCTCGTTCGACGCCCAGAGCCCGAACGTGGCACTGCCGCCGATCTCGGCGCCGAACCCGTCGGTCGCGCCGAGCCCCGTCCCGGCGACGCCGCAGAGCCGGCTGCAGCGGAACAAGGCGCCGGTCGCGCAGGAGCTGGCGTTCGAGCGGATGGCGAGCACCCAGGTGGCGTGGCTGGCGGCCCTGCTGGTGGTGTTCGGCCTGCTGCTGACGCAGGTGCGGCTGGGACGGCGCGCCGCGGTGGCGCGGGGACGAGTGCCGAAGGGGGCGCACCGGCGGACGCGCCGCGGCATGTTCGGCCGCTGAGCCCGACCGGACGCGCGGGCGGCTCAGGCGCGCAGGAGGGCGTGGCAGGCGATCGCGGCGGCGGCCGTGACGTTGAGGGAGTCGACCCCGTTCGCCATTGCGGCGGGGCTCATCGGGATGCGGACCCGGTCGTCGGCCTCGTCGAGCCAGTGGGACGACAGCCCGTCGCCCTCCGAACCGAGCATGAGCGCCACGCGGTCGCCCAGGGGGGCGGCGTCCAGCGGCGTGGCGGCCTGGTCCGGGGTGAGGGCGAGCAGCCGGAAACCGGACGCGCGCAGCTTCGCGAGGTCGTCGCGACGGTTCGTCATGCGCGCGTAGGGGACGGCGAACACGGCGCCCATGGAGACCTTGACGGAGCGGCGGTAGAGGGGGTCGGCGCACCGCGGGGACAGGACGACCGCGTCGACGCCGAGGGCGGCGGCGCAACGGTAGATGGAGCCGACGTTCGCGTGGTCGACGAGGTCTTCGAGGACGAGGATGCGGCGGGCCCCGGCGACGACGGTGCCGACGGCGGGCAGGGGCAGCCGGGCCATGGACGCGAGCGCGCCGCGGTGCACCTGGAACCCGGCGATCCGCTCGAGGACGGCGTCGTCGGCGACGTAGACGGGGGCGTCCAGGCCGTCGAGGAGGTCGGCGAGGGGTTCGGCCCAGCGCCCGGCCATGAGCAGGGACCGGACAGGGTGCCCGGCGGCGACCGCGCGGCGGATGACCTTCTCGCCCTCGGCGACGAACAGGCCGTGCTCGGCTTCGAGGCTCTTGCGCAGGTTGACGTCGCGCAGCCGGACGTAGTCCGACAGCCGCGGGTCGGCGGGGTCTGTGACGGGGACCAGGGAGGCCATCCCCCCATTGTGCCGGGGCTCCGAGGCCGGTTACGGCCACCCGGCACCGGCGCCGCCGCGCGCCGCTACCGTGGGGCAGGATGCCAGGTTCGTCCAAGCATACGCTCATGACCTGCGTCATTAGCGGTTTTGAGTTCTTTGTAACCTCTATGCCGTACTACTACAGTGCCGGGGAACATCGGCGGGTTTTTGGGTGAATCGAGGGCAGCCATGAGCGGACGTCATCGCAGTGACTTCCCTGAGGGGGAGGACGGGTGGGACCCGTCCAAGCCCCTCTTCGGTCCGGCGAACGACGGATCGTCCGACTGGTTCGGCGCCCGGAACCCGCAAGGGCCGCCGCCCGGCGGCCGCCCCGGTGAGACGGGCGAGTGGCCCGGCTCGCAGCCGGGGGAGCGGCCCCCCTACGGCGGTTCGTCCGGCTCCGGCGGCTACGGAACCGGGCAGCCCGGCCCGTCCGGCGGCTACGGCCAGGGCGGGCAGGGCGGGTACGGCGGAGCCGAACAGTCCGGTTCGTTCGGTTCGGGTGCCTACGGCGAGCCCGGACGCTCCAGCGGACCCGGCTCCGGCGGCTACGCGGCGCCCGGCGGGCCCGGCGGGCCCGGCTCGGGCGGATACGCGCGCCCCGGCGGACCCGGCTCGGGCGGATACGCGTCCCCCGGCGGTCAGGCCGGTCCCGGCGGCCCGCAGGGGTCCGGCGGGCATCGCGCACCGCAGGGACGGTCTCCGGAGAGTTCGCCCCTCGCCGGCACCGGGTACAGCGAGTACGACTCGATCCGCAGCTCCGACGAGCACGCGGGCGGTTTCTTCGGCGGACGGGCGGGCGGTTCGTCCGGCGAGTACGGCGGCGGGTCGGGCGAGTACGGCGGCCGGTCCGGCGAGTACGGCGGTTCGTCCGGCTCCGGCGGCGGCTCCGGCGACTACGGGGGCGGTGCGGGTGGTTCTGGCGGTTCGAGCGGCTCCGGCGGTTACGAGTACGGCCGCAAGCGCAAGCGGAAGCGGAGCAGGAAGGGCGCGCTGCTCGGCCCGCTGGCCGGGGCGGTCGGCCTGGTGGTGCTGCTGGGCGGCGGCGTCTACGCGTTCGCGCAGAGCAGCGGGGGCTGCTCGGGCGACGACGCGCTGACGCTGTCGGTCGCGGCGGCGCCCGACATCCAGCCGGTGATCGTGAAGTCCGCGGGCCGGTTCAACGACGCCGGGCACGAGGTGTCCGGCAAGTGCGTCCAGGCGCACGTGAAGTCGGCGGAGCCGTCGACGGTGTCGACGCTGCTGTCCGGGCAGGGTGTCGCGGCCGACGACGAGGAGCGGCCGGACGTGTGGATCCCGGACTCCTCGCTGTGGCTGTCGCGCGCGACGCCGCAGGACGGCGAGGCGCAGGTCAGGTCGTCGACGTCGCTGGCCAAGAGCCCCATCGTGATCGGGGTGCCCGCGACGCTGGCCGAGCAGCTGCAGCAGAACGGCGTCACCTCGACGCCGTCGTGGGACAACCTGCTGAAGGCGGCGGGCGGGGTCGCGGGCGGGGCCGTGACCAAGAACCAGATGATCCCGGCGGGCTCGGTGCGGCTGTACGTCCCGGACCCGATGAAGAACGCGGCGGGCATGGGCTCGCTGATGATCACGAGCACCCTGCTGGCGAACGACCCCAACCGCGACTCGATCTTCACCGGCATCGTCCGGACGGTCCGGGAGAGCCAGGTCCCGACCGTGGAGGCGCAGTTCGAGCAGTTCGGCAAGGGGCAGGGCGGCGGCAAGCAGCCGATCTCGCTGTCCTCGGAGCAGGCGCTGTGGACGTTCAACCAGTCGAAGCCGCAGGTCGGGGCGGTGGCGCTGTACCCGATCGAGGGCACGCTGTCGATGGACTACCCCTACGCCGTCACCGCGCAGGACGACGCCGCGCGCGAGGCCGCGAAGCTGCTGGAGGAGACGCTCGGCGACTCTCAGACGCGGGAGGATCTGCAGGCTGCCGGGTTCCGCAGCGCCGACGGCAAGGCGCCGGCGGGGTTCAGCGAGCAGGGCGGCGTCAGCCAGGCCAGGCCGCGGCAGCTGCCCTCGCCCAAGGCCGAGGACGTCAACGGCGTCATGCAGGCGTGGGCGCAGCTGACGCTCGGCCTGCGGATCCTGACGCTCATCGACGTGTCCGGCTCGATGGCGGAGATGGTCGACGCGGACACCAACCGGCTGCAGGCCATCGGCGCGGTGTCGCAGGGCGGCCTCGGCATGATGTCGGACGACACCGAGCTCGGGCAGTGGCTGTTCTCCACGAACATGAAGGACGGTGCGCCGTACGAGGTGACGGTGCCGATCGGCCCGCTCGGTGAGCGGATCGGGTCGAACACGCGGCGGAACCGGGTCCTGTCGGTGCTGAGCAAGATGCGCCCGAACCCGACCGGCGACACGGCCCTGTACCGGACGATGCTGGACGCCTACAAGAAGATGAGCGACTCGTTCAAGCCGGAGTTCGGCAACTCGATCCTGCTGCTCACCGACGGGAAGAACGACGACGCGGAGGGCCCGTCGCTGGAGGAGACCCTCACGCAGCTGAAGGAGATGCGCGACCCGAACAAGCCGATCCAGGTCAACATGATCGGGTTCGGTCCGGGCGTGGACAGGAACGAGCTGGAGCAGATCGGCGAGGCGACGGGCGGCGGCGTGGCCGTCGCGCAGACGCCGCAGGACATCCAGAAGATCTTCCTGCAGATGCTCTCCCGCCGCATGGGGTGAGACCTCGCACGGGGTGACTGCGCGCATGGGGTGACACGTCCGACACGGCAAGTAGTTTCTGGAATTTCCGCGAAGATCTGTCAACCGGGCGCCGGGGTCGCCCGTCGAACATATGGAGGCCCGACGGGGAGCGGGGCCGTCGGGCCTCCGACCTACTTCTCCTCTCCGGCCCGTACGCCGACGCCCTCCGAGCTCGGTGGCCGGGAGAGTCGACCGCTCCCCCTCCATCACCGGCCGGTCCGCCCCTGACGACGTGGGCGACGGCCGTCGCTCAGCCCGCGGGAGGACCTCGTGTCCGGTTGGCCCACCTTCGATCGCGCCGATGACGAACGGTCGGCCCGCGCCCTGGCGGGCGGCGACCCCGCCGCGCTGCTCCAGGTCATGGACCGGTACGCCGCCCGCCTCTACGACTACTGCCACGCGCTGCTGCGCGACCGGGACGCGGCGGCCGGGGCCCTGCACGACGCGCTCGTCGGCGCGCACGCGCGGATCTCCCGGCTGGAGGAGCCGCACCTGTTCCGGGCCTGGCTGTACGCGCTCGTCCGGACCGAGTGCCTGCGGCGGCTGGGCGACCCCGCCCGTCCGGTGGAGCGGCACGAGGCGCCCGAGGTCGAGGACGGCTTCCTGGACGAGGACGAGCTGGCCCGGCGCCTCGAGGCCCGCCGGCTGGTGCGCGGCGCCCTGTCGGTGCTGCGCGGCCGCGAGCGGGAGTCGCTGGACCTGCTGCTGCGGCACGGCCTCGACGCCGCGGAGATCGGCGGTGTCCTCGACCTGGACGAGCCGGCGGCCGCGGAGCTGACCGGGGCCGCCCGCGCCCGGCTGGACGACGCCCTCGCCGCCGCCCACCTGCTGCGCGCCGCGCCGGACGCCTGCCCGCACCTCGCCCGCGTCGCCGGGGACGGCGCCGCCCGGCCGCTCCCGGCGCCCGCCCTCCGCGACCTCGTCCGGCACGTCGAGTCGTGCCCGGCGTGCGCACCGCGCGTCGACCGGTCCCCGTCGGCGGCGCGGCTGCTGGGGCTGCTGCCGGTCGCGATGATGCCGCACGACCTGCGCGGCCGCGTCATGACCACGGCCACCGACCCGGCGATGGCGGCCGAGTACGCCGCCGTCGCCGACCGGGCCGGGCCGTTCGACGAGTGGGGCTGGCCCGTCTCCGGCGACCACGCGGCCGGAGCCGCCGGGACGGCCGGGACGGCCGGGGGCGGCGCGCGGCGGGACGGCACCGGACGCGCGCGGCGCGGCCTCGTGCCCGCGCTCGCCGCCGGGGCCGCCGTGGTCGCGGTCGTCCTGGTGGCCTACGCGATGATGCCGGACCCGTCGGACGAGAGCCCCCTGGGCGACCGTCCCGGACCGGCCGGTACCGCCGCGGTCGCCCCCGCCGATCCGTCGCGGTCGCCGACGGGCACCCCCACCACGTCGGAGCCGGCGTCCCCGAGCGACACCCCGACCCCGTCCGCCACGCCGTCGACGGCGTCCGCGTCGCCCGGCCGGTCGGCGACGCCGCGCCGGACGCCGACGCGTTCGTCCCGCCCGTCCGCCCCGGCCACCTCGGGCGGGGGGAACCAGGCCCCCGGCAGGCTGCAGGTGGGCGGCGGGTGCACGATCGCGGGCGGCGGGGGGTGCCCCATCGCGGTGAGCGCGGTCGGCGGTCCCGTCACCTGGTCGGCGAGCACCTCCTCCCCCCTGTCGGTGTCCGGCGGCGGGACGCTGCGGAGCGGCGAATCCGGTTCGGCGTACGTGTCGCTGCAGGACTGCCAGGGCTCGGGATCGACCCCCGTCACGTTCTCCCCCGGCGGCGCGTCCGCCACGGTGTCGTGGACGTGCGAGGATGGCGACGACCCGGACGGCGACGGCGGCACGAACGGCTAGCACGGAACGGCCGGCACGACCGACTAGCACGACCGGCCGGCACGAACGACCGGCACGACCGGGCGGTCATGAGATCCATGTCACTCTCGCGGGCCTTTCGCGCGCGAAGTACCTGATCAAGTAGCGGAAACGGCCACGGGGCGTACCTCACCCATCACAAAGATTCGGTCATCTGGGAGAAATCCGCGAAATTTGGTGGCAAGATCGGGCAACCAGAGCGGGCTGACGAACGTCGGCGCTCACCGGGGGCACACGATCGTACGCACACCGATATCGACCGAGGAGGACATCCGTGGCCGGTGAGCCGAGGTCCGGGCACAACGACGCCGTCCGGCTGGCGGAGTCCTTGCGGGCCGGCGACGTCATCGCGCTGACCGAGGTCTACGACGCCTATGCGCCGTTCCTCTTCGACTACTGCCACGGCCTGCTGCGCGACCGGGTCGAGGCGGCCGGGGCGCTGCGCAACTGCGTGATCGCCGCGCGGGAGCACGCCGACCGGCTGACCGAGCCGGAGCGGCTGCGCGGCTGGCTGTACGCGATCGCCCGCAAGGAGTGCATGCGGCGCCGCGACAGCCCGAACCGGCACACCGGGCAGGAGGCGCCCGAGGCCGACGACGGGCTGTCCCCCGAGCAGCTCGAGCGCCGCGACGAGCGCCGCAAGCTGGCGCACAGCGCGCTCGCGGCGCTGTCCGGGCGGCAGCGCGAGGCGATCGACCTGCACGTCCGGCACGAGCTGGACGAGGTCGACCTGTGCGGGGTCCTCGGCGTGCCGCTGGAGGACGTCTACCCCCTCGTGGAGCAGGCGCGCCGGGACCTGGGCGCCGGGGTGCGCGCGGCGCTCATCGCGCAGAGCCACCTGGGGGACTGCCCCGCGGCCGCCGGGCTGGCCGACTCCTGGCCGCTGCCGCCGCAGGCCGCGGGGGCGCTCGTCCGGCACGTCGCGGAATGCCAGGTGTGCGGGACGCGGGAGCTCTCCGTGCCGCCGCCGGACCGGCTGCTGGCCGTGCTGCCGATCGCCGCGATCCCGTCCGACCTGCGGCTGACCGTGCTGACCGCCGCGACCGACGACGACCGCGCCGGGAACCGCCGGGCCATCGCCGCGTGGACCGAGCCGTTCGACGAGTACGGCTGGCCGCTCCCCTACGAGTCGCTGGTCACCCGGGCCAAGGAGAAGCCGCAGCGCAGGCGCGGGCCCGTCTACGCGGTCGTCGGCGCCGGCGTCACGGCCGTCGTGGTGCTCGCCGGGGCGCTGACCGCGTTCGGCGGCGAGGACGACGGCGCCTCGGCGCTGCCCGAGATCTCCGCGCAGCCGAGCATCAGCGGCGCGTCCGGTGGACCGGTCCCGACCGAGTCGGCGCCGATCGACCCGTCCCCGACGAGCTCGTCGCCGTCCCCGACCGAGTCGTCGAAGTCCCCGACACCGTCGGAGACGCCGTCCGAGACGCCCTCGCGGACGCCGACGTCGGAGGCTCCCCCGGACCCGCCCGCCACCACGGACCGCCCCGAGCGCCCCGCGCCCGGCGACCTGCGGGTGTCCGGCTGCAGCATGGGCCGGGACGAGTCCTGCGGCATCACGATCCGGGCGGTCGGCGGGTCGGTGACCTGGCGCGTCACCGGCACGTCGGGCGAGGTCAGCGCGAGCGGCTCGGGCCGCCTCTCGCCGGGGGAGAGCGCCACCGTGACCGTGTCCCGGCCGGACGAGTGGTGCTGGGGGGAGGAGTCCGGCTCGGTCTCCTTCTCCCCCGGCGGATCGGCACCCGTGTCCTACTGCTGACGTCCCGCTGACGCGCGGGACGTCAGAACGAGCCGGTGTCGAGGACGCGGTGCGCGCGGGCCAGCAGCACCGGTACCGCGTCGCCGATCCGGTCGAAGCCCTCGCCGACGGTCGCCTTCTGCAGGTAGCGGGCGTGGATCCCCTCCAGGATCACCGCGAGCTTGAAGCAGGCGAACGCGACGTAGTAGTCGAGGTCGGCGACGTCGAAGCCGGTCAGCTCGGCGTACCGCGCGGCGAACTCGGCGCGGGTGAGGAAGCCGGGCGCCCGGGTGATCGTCGCGCCGACGGGCAGCACCTCGTCCTCGGCGTCGGCGGCCTCCGCCCAGTAGACCAGCGTCAGGCCGAGGTCCGACAGCGGGTCGCCGAGCGTGGACATCTCCCAGTCGACGACGGCCGCGATCTCCGGCTCGGGCTCCAGCCGGGCGAGCGCGTTGTCGAGCCGGAAGTCGCCGTGCACGAGCCGGGCCGGGGCGTCCGCGGGCAGCCGCTCGCCGAGCCGCGCGACGAGCCGGTCGTACTCGGGCAGGTCCCGGACGGTCCCGGTGGCGCGGATCGCCTCCTGCGAGCCGTCCCACTGCTTGCCCCACCGCTTGAGCTGCCGCTCCATGTAGCCGTTCGGACGGCCGAAGTCGGCGAGGCCCGCCGCCTCGACGTCCACGGTGTGGATCGCGGCGAGCGCCCTCGCGAGCGCCTCGCTGAGCCCGCGCGCCTGCTCGGCGGTCATCCCGGCCGCGTCCTCGCGGGTGCGCAGGACCCGGCCCTCGACGAAGTCCATCAGGTAGAAGTTCGCGCCGATGACGGCCGCGTCGTCGCAGAACGCCAGCGTGTTCGGCACCGGCACGGACGTCCCGGCGCCGAGCGCGCTCAGCACCTTGTACTCGCGGCCCATGTCGTGGGCGGTGGGCAGGACGTGCCCGAGCGGGGGACGGCGCAGCACGATGCGGCGCCCGCCGTCCAGGGTGATGCCGTAGGTGAGGTTGGAGCGGCCCCCGGCGATGAGGTCGATCGCGGTGATCCGGCCGCTGCCGGGCAGCGCGCCGGCCAGCCAGTCCGCGAGGCGGGGGACGTCGATGCCGGGGACCCCGGCCGGAAGGTCTGCGTCAACGGTCATGAGGCCCTATTAGAACGTGACTCGGTTCAGATGGGAAACCCCCGCCGGGTGTCGGCGCGATCGGATGACCTTGCGCACCGTAATTAATCGGCCACATCCGGCCGTCGCGTCACACTGATTTACCGAGCGTCAAGTGCCAGTGTTGACATGCGCCGGATTCACCCCGCATAGACCGGTTCATGAGATTCCCGCCCGCGCGAACGGCCGCGAACGGCACCGCGCCGCGGGGTTTCCGGGACGGCGGGGCCGCGCGCGCGACGACGGCCTGGGGCGAAGTGGGCGCCCCCGCGCCGGAGTCGCGGCCGCCGACACCGGCCCATGGCGGCAAGCTGGACATTCCGGTCTCGCTGGGCTAAGAGAATAGGACTAGACCATTCGGGGCCGACCCCGGCCCGATTGGGGGGACGCACCGTGGCAGACGCCTGGCTGCCGGGAGCCGCACGCATGCCCGTACGAGACGACGGCGGAGGGATGCAGGGAGGTGCGCCCCGGGCCGTCTGGTTCACCGGGGAACACGACCCCCGGTCGGTCTCCGCCCGCTCCGTGGCCGCCGACCTCCTCAAACAGGAGCGCCCGCCCCACGTGGTCTGGCACCCGGGCACCGGCGAGCTGGTGCAGCTCCTGCCCGCCACCCGCGCCGCCCGGCTGCTCGACGCCCCCGTGTGCCGCGAGGGACGCGCCTGCCTGCAGATCATGGTCGTCGGCCAGGCCCGCGTCCCGTTCACCGGCTCGCTGCTCACCGGCATCGACGTCCTCATGCGCTGGCTGGACGGCTGGCACGTCGCCCGCCGCTGGCCCGCCGGGCCGCCGCTGCCGTCGCCGCAGTCGTACCACTCGCAGCGCAGCCGCCGGGACTGGGCGCGCGGCGGGCACTTCGGCGCCTCGCAGGCCCCCCTCGCCGAGCGGCCCGACCCGGGCGGCATCGACATCCGCCGCATCACCGGCCCGGACACGCCCGTCGCGCCCATGCCCCGGCCCCGCGCGCCGATCCCCGAACCGTCCCTGCTGGCCCGCACGGCACTACCCGGCCCGGCACGCCCGCCGGCCGGTGACCCCGTCCCGGTCGGCGCCCGTTCCTAGACCAGCTCGCGCAGCACCGCGCAGCCCTCCCGCAGCTCCGCCGGGCCCGCCGCCGTCCCGTAGCCGATCACCAGCCCGGACGCGGCCGGCGGCCCGGCGAAGTGCCGCGCGAGCGTCTCCACCAGGACGCCCCGCGCCGCCGCCCGGCGCGCGACGTCCGCGGCCCCCGGCACGTCCACGACCAGGTGCAGGCCCGCCGTGTCGCCGCGCAGCCGCAGCCCGTCCAGCGCCCCGACCACCGCCGCGCGCCGCCGCGCGTACTCGCGGCTCATCCGGCGGACGTGCCGGTCCACGTCCCCGCGCTCCAGCAGCAGCCGCAGCGCCTCCTGCGGCACCACCGGCGTCCGGTCGTTCAGCTCCGCCCGCCGCCGCGCCACCGCCGCGACCAGGTCGGGCCGCCCCACCAGCCAGCCCACCCCCATGTCGATCGTGAGGATCTTCGCCGTCGTCCCCAGGTACACGACCACCTCGGGATCGAGCCCGTACAGCGCGGGCAGCGGGGCCACGTCGTAGCGGAACTCGCCGTCGTAGTCGTCCTCGGCGATCAGCGCGCCCGTCCGGCGCGCCCACGCCAGCAGCGCGCGCCGCCGCGGCACCGGCAGCACCCCGCCCATCGGGTACTGGTGCGACGGCGTCGTGTACACCAGCCGCAGATCGTCCGGCAGCGCCTCGACGACCAGCCCGTGCTCGTCCACCGGGCACGGCACCAGCTCCGCGCCCCGCCCCGCCAGCACCGCCCGCGCCCGCCGGTACCCCGGCTCCTCCACCCCGACCCGGTCGCCCGGCGCCAGCACCGTCGCGGCCAGCAGATCCAGCCCGTTCGTCGCGCCCCGCGTGACCAGGACGTCCTGGCAGCTCACCCCGCGGTTCCGGCGGACGTGCCCGGCCAGCGCCGCGCGCAGCCCCGGCAGCCCGTGCGGGTCCTGCCGCCACCGCGGCGTCGCCCCGGACGCCAGCCGCCACGCCCGCCGCCACGCCGGGGTGTCCAGCGCCCCCACCCACGGCAGCCCCGGCCGCAGGTCGATCACGCCCTGCCCGCCCTCGGGCTCCACGACGCCCGCGCCGCCCGGCCCCGGCTCGGGATCGGCCGTCACCCCCTCCGCGACATAGGTGCCCGACCCGTGCCGCCCCTCCAGCCACCCCTCCGCGTACAGCTGCTCGTACGCCTCCGTCACCACCGTCCGGCTCACCCCGAGCCGCGCCGCCAGCGCCCGCGTCGCCGGCAGCCGCTCCCCCGCCGCCAGCCGCCCGTCCCGCATCGCGCCCCGCAACTGGCCCGCGAGCTGCGCGTGCATGGACTCGTCCGCGTCCCGGTCGACGACGAGGGGCAGCAAAGTGGTCTCTCCCGATCCGTTCCAAGTGGCCCTACTGACCAGGCCACCACCGGCCTAGCGTAATCGGACATGAACCCGCTCTCCGCGACGCCCCGCACCCGGCTCGGCCGGGTCCCGGAACGCTCGTCCGCCGACCGCGCCGTCCTGTACGAGATCCTCGACTCCGCCCTCGTCTGCCACCTCGGTGTCGTCATCGACGGCTCCCCCCGCGTGATCCCCACGGGATACGGCCGCCTGGACGACACCCTCTACCTGCACGGATCCTCCGGCGCCGCGAGCCTGCGCCACGGCCCGTCCCGGGACGTCTGCGTCACCGTCACGCACCTCGACGGCATCGTCGTCGCCCGCTCGCTCTTCCACCACTCGCTCAACTACCGCAGCGCGATCGTCTACGGGACGCCGTCCGTCCTCACCGGCGACGCCAAGCTCGCCGGCCTGCGCGCCATCACCGAGCAGCTCGCCCCCGGCCAGTGGGACACCGCCCGGCTCCCCACCCGCAAGGAACTCGCCGCCACGACCGTCCTCGCCCTCCCCCTCGCCGAGGCCTCGGTCAAGATCCGGCAGGGCCCCCCGAAGGACGACGCCGAGGACCACGCACTCGACGTGTGGGCCGGCGTGCTGCCCGTCCGGCAGGAGTTCCGCGCGCCCGTCCCCGACCCGGCCCTGCGCCCCGGCATCGAGCCCCCGCCGCACATCACCTCCCGGACGCCCTGACATCTCGATGCCCCGCTCGCTCGAACATGGTCGTAAGGTGAAGGCCATGAACGAGCGGCTGGTCTGGATAGATTGCGAGATGACGGGGCTCGACCTGCGCAGGGACGCCCTGATCGAGATAGCCGCGCTGGTGACCGACAGCGAGCTGAACATCCTCGACGAGGGCGTCGACATCGTCATCAAGCCCCCGCCGGAGTCCGTCACCCAGATGACCGGGATCGTCCGGGACATGCACACGACGTCCGGGCTCCTCGACGTCCTCTCCTCCGGCGTCACGCTCGCCGAGGCCGAGAAGACCGTCCTCGACTACGTCCGCGGCCACGTCAAGGACGCCAACAAGGCGCCCCTGTGCGGCAACTCCATCGCCACCGACCGGTCGTTCCTCGCCCGGGACATGCCGTCCCTGGACGCCCACCTGCACTACCGCATGGTCGACGTCTCCTCGATCAAGGAACTGGCCCGGCGCTGGTACCCCCGCGCGTACTTCGCCAGCCCGGAGAAGAAGGGCGGCCACCGCGCCCTCGCCGACATCACCGAGAGCATCCAGGAACTGCGCTACTACCGCGCCGCCGTGTTCGTCCCCCAGCCGGGCCCCGACACCGACACCGCCCGCGCCCTCGCCACCGAGATCTCCGGCTGACCCACTCCCGCGGACCCGCTACACTAATTTGGAGCCGGGCGCGTTCCCGGCCACGGTGGGTGTAGCTCAGCTGGCAGAGCACTTGGTTGTGGTCCAAGATGTCGGGGGTTCAAGTCCCCTCACTCACCCCAGGCAGAGAAGCCCTGGTCATCGAGGCGATGGCCAGGGCTTCTCCGTGTCCGCGCCGCGCGCGGGTCCGTCACGTGCGGGCGACCTTGCGGGGGAAGACGACGGCGGTCAGCCAGACGGCCAGGGCCATGAGGCCCGCGCACCAGAGCATGCCGATCCAGGGCGCGGAGCCCGGGGACTGGCCGTTCAGCAGCGCGCGGGACGTGTCGATGATCGGCGTCATCGGCTGGTGCTCCGCGATGGGCCGCAGCCAGCCCGGCATGGACTCCACGCGCGCGAAGCCGCTCGAGATGTAGGGCAGGAACAGCAGGATGAAGCCGTAGCCGCTGGCGGCCTCGGCCGAGCCCGCCAGCATCCCAAGCATCGCGAAGACGCACGTGATCATCAGGATCCACAGCGCGATGATGCCGACGGCGCCGAGGAACTGCGGGACGCTCGCGTCGGTGCGGAAGCCGACGGCGAAGCCCACGAGGATCACCACCATGGTGGCCAGCATGTTGCGCACCATCGAGGACGCGGTGTGCCCCAGCAGGACGGTCACGGACGGGAACGGCATCGTGCGCAGCCGGTTCATGAATCCGGTGGTCATGTCGTTGCTGACCACGACGGACGTGTAGGACGCGCCGAAGCCCGCGGCGGTGAGGGCGATGGCGGGCATGACGAACGACAGGTACGCCTCGCGCCCGCCGCCCCCGCCGACGTCCATCGCGCCGCCGAGGACGTAGGTGAAGATCAGCATCAGCATGACGGGCAGCAGGATCGCCATCAGCAGCGATTCGCCGTCGCGGAAGGAGTGCTTGAGGCTGCGGGTGGTGAACAGGTTCAGGCTGGTGAGGAAACCGGCGCCGCGGGCGGGGGACGCGGTCGCCGGGATCGCCGTCGTGGTGGCGGTCATGCGGCCTTCCTTCCGGTGAGCTGGAGGAACACCTCGTCCAGCGTGGGCCGGCGAACGGTGATCTGAACGTCGGGACGGTCCGCGGCGAGGGCCGCGAGGTGCCGAGCGAGCTCGCCGGCCGAGCCGCGGGTGGCGATCTCCTCGACGATGCGGCCGTGGTCGTCGTGCAGCTGGATGGTCGAGCCGCCGACGCGCTCCTTGAGCTGGGACGCGGTGCCGTCGGCGACGATCCGGCCGCCGTTCAGGACGAGGATCCGGTCGGCGAGGACGTCGGCCTCCTCGAGGTACTGGGTGGTGAGGAAGATCGAGGTGCCGGTGGCGGCCAGGGCGCTGATCTCGCCCCACAGCGCCTGCCGGCTGCGGGTGTCGAGGCCGGTGGTGGGCTCGTCGAGGAAGATCAGCTTCGGGTGGGCGATGAGGCCGACCGCGATGTCGAGCTTGCGGCGCATCCCGCCGGAGTAGGCGTCGACCCGCTTTCGGGCGGCGTCCGCCAGGTCGAAGCGGTCGAGGAGGTCGGCGGCGCGGGCGGCGGCGTCGCGGCGGGAGAGCCCGAAGAGCCGCCCCATCATGAGCAGGTTCTCGATGCCGCTGAGACGGCCGTCCACGGCGGCGTACTGGCCGGTCAGCGAGATGAGTCCCTGGAGTTCCCGCCTGTCCCGGCGGACGTCCAGGCCGAGGACGCGGGCGGCGCCGGAGTCCAGGGGCGTCAGCGTGGACAGGATGTTGACCAGCGTGGTCTTGCCCGCCCCGTTGGGGCCCAGCAGCGCGTGGATGCCCGGCGGGAGCCGCAGGTCGAGGCCCTTCAGCACCTCGTGCTTCCCGAAGCCCTTGGTGACCCCGTCGAGCTCGATGAGGTGTTCTGTGTATCGCATACACTGAGTATGACATACACCGTTTATGACGCACACAGTTTTGGGCGCGGGAGTGGTGAGACCATCGGGAGCATGGGAGACACGACCGAGACCGGCCTGCCGCAGGCACTGGAGATCGCCTGGGGGATGCGGGCGGCCCCGCAGCGCGGACCGAGCCGCGCGCTGACGCACGACCGGATCGTCGCCGCCGCCATCGAGATCGCCGACGCCGACGGGCTCGGCGCCGTGACGATGCAGGCGGTGGCGAAGTCGCTCGACTTCACGACGATGTCGCTCTACCGGTACGTCTCCGGCAAGGACGACCTCGTCCGCCTCATGCAGGACGCCGCGGTGAGCCTCCCCGACGAGGTCGAACTGCCGGACGACTGGCGCGACGCCCTGCGAACGTGGGCGGGACTGGTGCGGGACGCCTACCGCGCCCGGCCCTGGGTCCTCGAGGCCCCGCGCGGGCAGTGGTCCGTCCTCATGCCCTCCTCGGTGCGCGCCGCCGACCTCGGGCTCGCGGCGCTGGCCGACCTCGAGCTGACCGACGGCGAGAAGATCGCCGCCATCCTGCTCATCTCCCTGCACGTCGCGTCGATGGTGCAGCTGGAGCAGTCGCTCGCCGAGGAGGGCGAGGTCACCGCGACCCCGGCGGGCGTGGAGATGCTGCGCGAGGTCATCACCACCGAGCGCTTCCCCCACCTGGGGCCCGTCATGGCGGCGGGCGGCTACGTCACGGGAGCCGATCCGGGGGTGGAGGTGGACCCGGACGAGGTGGCGGGCGTGGACGCCGAGTTCGATCTCGGCCTCGACGTGCTCATCGCCGGACTCGAGGCGATCGAACGGCGCCGCCGTCCTAGCTGCGGCTGAACGGCGGCAGGGAGCGCCGCTGGACGTGCAGGAGCGCGGCGAGGGTGAAGGAGTCGGTGAGATCGCCCCGGTCCTGCAGGACGTCCAGTTCGCGGGGGTCGAGCAGTGCGACGCTCTCGATGCCCTCATCGGCGTCGACGCGGGTCGGCGGGTCGACGCGGGCCCAGAAGAGCTCGACGGCGCCGCCCGAGATCCCGGTGTCGGTGTGCAGCCGCCCCAGCGACGTCAGGTCCAGGGCGGTGACGCCGATCTCCTCGTGCAGCTCGCGCCGGGCGGTCCGCTCCGGCGACTCGCCCGGTTCGGCGAAGCCGCGGGGGATCTCCCAGTGCCACTGCCGAGTGGAATGCCGGAAATGCCGGACCAGGACGATCCGGTCGCCGCACACGGGAAGGACGGCCGCCCCGCCGCGCAAGGACGTCGGCAGCACGCGGACGTGCCCGCCGACGCCGCCGCCCGGGAACTCCACCGGGTCGCGCACGACGGTGATGTACGGGTCCCGGTAGCAGACGCCGTAGGGGCCGCCGGTGGCCGGCACGGACGGCAGGATCCGCACCGGGGCGTCCGGCGGATCGGCGAACAGGTCCGGGTGGTCCCGCCGGAGGCGTTCGTACGCGGCGGACGGCTCGGCGGCGGTCACCCGGCCTCGTTCGACTGGTCGGTCCCGTTCCGGGCCGGGCGGAGCCGGGTGCCGGTGCGGGCGAGATGGTCGATGATCTTCTGCGCCTCGCGGGCGGGGTCGTCCATTCGCATGTCCAGGATCTGCGCGGTGTTCTCGACGCGGTACCCGGCCCGGGACTCCAGCAGCCGCCCGAGCCCCAGCCGGACGGTGACGCGCGCGGCCCGGCCGAGCGCCATGCCGGCGGCGTCGCCGACGACCTCGTACCCGATCGAGTGGTCGCTCATGTAGGCCACGTTGATCGTCAGCGCGCCGATGTCGATGGCCAGCTCGGCCAGCCCCCGGAACCGGCGGCCCGCCTGGTCCTGCCAGTTCGCGGCGTGGATCTCCTCGGCCTTCTCCAGCATGGCGAGGTAGGCACCGGTGACGGCCGCGGCCCCGCCCGCGTCGCCCGCGAGGTCGGCCACGGAGGTGGTGCCGAGCAGCCCCGCGAACGTGTCGCGGTAGACCCGCCACTCGCGCTCCCCGCGCACCTGGCGGATGTCCGACAGGGTCAGCCGGTCCAGGCTGGGCACCCGCTCCAGCAGGCCCTGCACGTTCTCGAAGGTCAGGTGGCGCAGCATCCGGACGACCTGGTCGGCGTCCGTCTCGGCCAGCTCCCGGCGCCCGGTCGGCGCCCGGTCGGCGATCCCCTCCTGGAGCGCGGTGCGGCGCGGCGAGTCGCCGGGCGTGATGGCGTAGACGTCGACGGCGTCGGCGAGGTTCGTCGCGTACTTCAGGTCGAACAGCTGCTTCAGCGGCGCGACGTGCGGCAGGTTCCGGTCGTACTCCCGGGCGGCGACGTCGCCGCCCTCCCCCACGATGAACCGCTCGTACAGCATCTGCCGGGTCACGGGGATCCCGCGGTTGGTGCGCTCGAACGCCCAGGCCGCCACGTCCTTGAGGTGCGCGACCACCGCCTCGGCCTCCTCCCCGCCCAGGCCGAGGTCGCGGCGCAGGGCGGGCGCGCGGAACTTGCCGAGGCGGGTGAGGAAGTTCTCGAAGCCGTCGCTCATGCGCACGACCAGCTCCGAGTACATCGCGTCGTCCCAGGCCAGGCGCAGGCACGACATCGGGGTCGTCTCCGCGACGGCCCGCCACCCCTCGAAGCCTTCCGTCACCTGGAACGCCGGCGGGGTCCGCGGGACGGGTGACGTCTCGTCCATGAGGTACGGCAGGATCGTCCCGTCGGTGAGGAGCGCGCGGAACGCGGCGCGGTCGGGCCCGTCCCGGAGGAAGTCCTGGTAGACGATCCGGCTGTTGTAGAGGTACGCCCGGTTCACGACGATCTTCTCGGCGTTCAGCAGCGACCGCAGGTACTCGCGCCGTGCCCTGCGCTGCTGCTCGTCGCTGATCGCCCGGGTGACCCGCCCCTCCCGGAGCGTGGCGGCGAGGAGTTCGTCGTCCAGCCACTGGTTGTCCAGCGACTGCGGGACGGCGGTGATCGTCCGGGCCAGGTCGCCCGCGATGAGCCGGTCGAACGAGACGTCGCCTTCGTGGTGAGTAGCCATGTGCGGCTCCCTGTGGGGGAATCCATCCGACGAATAGGATGCCGTAAAGAAGCGCCCCGGTTCCGTGCCCGCGGGGAGAAATCGTGCGATCCCCGGCTGAGCGCCCCGTCCGCCCCGCCCAGCACCATCGACTATGGATCACCGGCCGGTTATGCTCCGTCTTCATACCTGTCGACGACCCCCCGAGGGCAACGGATGAGTGTCGATGAAACGGCCCCCCTGCGCGTGCTGGTGGTGGACGGCGACCCCCGCGTCCGCGCCGACGTGATCGCCCTGCTGGAGTCCAGCGACGAGCTCTCCGTCGTCGCCGACACGTCCGAGGCGTCCGCGGCCCTCGCACTCGCCGAGCGGCTGCGTCCCGACGTCGTCCTGCTGGACGCCGCCGCGGCCCGGCTCGCCGCCGCGCTCGGCCGCACCGCGCGCGTGTTCGTCCTGGCCGCCCCCGGCGACGCGGCCGTCGAACCGGCCGTCCGGGACGGCGCGTGCGGCCACCTCGTCCCCGGCGCCTTCACCCCGCACGACCTCATCCGCGGCGTCCGCGACGCCTCCCGCGTCTCGCTCGGCCTGTCCGCCCGCGAGGCCGAGGTGATGGACCTCATCGCCACCGGCCGCTCCAACGGCGAGATCGCCCGGCAGCTCTTCCTCAGCGAGAAGACGATCAAGAACCACGTCAACCGCATCTACGCCAAGCTGGGCGTCAGCTCCCGCGCCACCGCGATCGCCCTGTGGCGGGGCATGATGAGCGTCATGCCGGCGAAGGACTGAAACCGGTTCGCACTGGTCCACGCGTGCTGATACTGTTCTTCCTGTCGCGAGGGACACCGGCCACGGCCGGAGCCCCGATCGACGGGCGCCGTTAGCTCAATTGGCAGAGCAGCGGACTCTTAATCCGCGGGTTCGGGGTTCAAGTCCCTGACGGCGCACCCCATCCGTACGGGCATTCACCACATCATGGCGAATGCCCGTTCGTCGTTCCGGGGCCGCATTCGTCCGGGCGTTCCTTTACCGAAGTTCGGCCGTCCCGAATACGGATGCCGGTTGTCCCGCACCCGGACGGGTCGTGAAGATCGGAACAGCACACGGTTCCGGCTTTCTCGACGTGGGGGCGTTCGGTGACATCGCAGCTCAATCCCTACATCAGCTTCGACGGCGACGCCCGGGAGGCGATGGAGTTCTACCGGAGCGTCCTCGGCGGCGAGCTGACGATGCACACCTTCGGCGAGTACGGCGATGCGAGCGCGCCCGAGGCCGAGAAGATCATGCACGGCACGCTGCGGTCCGAGGCGGGCTTCACGCTCATGGGCGCCGACAGCCCGCCCGGGATGCCGTACAACCCCGGCGACAACATCAGCATCAGCCTGAGCGGCGACGACGCCGCCGCGCTGCGCGGGTACTGGGCGAAGCTGTCCGAGGGCGGCACCGTGGGGGTCCCGCTGGAGACGCAGATGTGGGGCGACGAGTTCGGCCAGTGCACCGACCGTTTCGGCATCACCTGGATGGTCAACATCGCCGGCTCGTCCGCCTGAACGGACGCACGCGACGACCGGGACGCACCGCCGTGACGGTCGGTGGGGCGTCCCGGTCGCGTCTCACCGACCACTGCGCCCATGGCGCAGTGGCCGGTCTCGCTACGTGTCCCGCTCCAGCATGGTGCGGGCCCTTTCCGCCCACTCGTTGACGCAGGCCGCCGCCCGGTTCAACCGGCCGATGGACATCGAGACCTTCCCGACGGGCTTCCGGAGCTGACGGCTCATCGCCTTGATCCAGTCCATGAGCTGGCCGAGTTCGTTGAGGTCCCTAACGGTCTCCTCCGGGAACGTCTCCATCTCGACCAATTGCCGGAGGAAGTCGTTCACCTCTTCCCCACGGCTCTGCTTCGGCATGGCGGATATGCACTCCAGCAGGTGGCGCACGCCCTCGTCGATCTTCTTCATGCGGTCCGAGAGCCGGATGGTGGTCCCGTTCAACTCCTCGGCGGGTTCACTGATCACCTTGGCGACCTTGCCGAGTCCCAGCACCCAGGCGCTCGGCTGGGCGTTGCCCTGCCCGAGCCTCTCGAGGTCCGGGGTGGTCTCCTCCAACGCCCTTCCCAGTTCCTCCGCGGCCTCGCCGACCTCCTCGAAGTCTCGGAGGACCAGCTCCAGCTCGGGCTCGAGCGCGGCCATGGTGTCGACGAAGCCCGGTGCCGTCTCGTCGTCCGCCTTGACGACCCGGCCCGCCAGCGCTTCCTCCGACCGCATCACCCGCGCGGAAGTCAGCGTCTCGAACCCGTTGCGAAGGCCGGCCTCCAGGGCGGCTTCGAGTTCCTTACGCGCGCGGATCAGCCCGGATCTCGTGCGATCGAACCTGATCGTGCGGATGTTCGCGACGTCGAACGGAAGCTGCGCGTGGTCTCCGATCTGGATCGTGGGCTTCCCGATCGCGTGCCGCAGCCCCAGTTCGTACATGACGTTCGCGTTCCCGCCGCCGAGGTCGGCGATGACGATGTCCGCCTCCCGGACGTGGCGGCAGATCTGCTCGGTGATCTCTCCCGAGCCGGGGAGTTCGTCGGCGCGCACCGGCTTGATGCCGTGTCGCGCGCAGGCCGGCAGGGTGACGGTTTCGTACACCTCGAGGGCGTCCTCGTACAACGCCAGCTCCGGAGTCCCCCGCGGAGCGAGACGATTGCCGATCGGTCCGATCGCGAAGCACGACGTCGGGCGCTCCGGCTCCTCCGAAGGGTCGGGCTGGGCGGGCGCGGTCATGACGGTCATCGGGGCTCCTCCATCTCCAGTGCGAGCTGGACGCCGTTCTCCAGATGCTCGATGTCGATCGGGAATTGATCGATGCCGAGCGCGTTCATGAGCGAGATCGTCGGAATGCGGTAGTGGTAGCCCACCCGGATGACCTCGCACGGGAACCGGTCCTCGTGAACCATCCGGTAGGCCGTCTGGACGTTGATGCCGAGCGCTCGGGCGGCCGTTCGCATGTTCACGGCCAGCGGCAGGCCGAACACCTCGGCGAAGGTCAGCGGTGCGGCGCTCACCGGGCGGCCCCGATGCGGCGCAGGGACAGCCGTCCGACGGGACGGCCCTCGCCGAGCCGCCGGGCACGGTGGACGATCTCACCGAGTCCCAGGTCTTGAGCGAGCATTCCCACGCGTTCCCCCTCGGCCTGGCGGCGGGAGGTGATGCGGATGGGCGCGCGCAGTCCGGCGGCACCGGCCGGGGGGTCGATCTCCAGTTCCCACCCCTCGCCCGGAACGGCGTCCAGGTCGGCCAGCCGTGCGACCTCGTCGATGTCCGCCACCGCCACGTCCCTCAGGCCGCACGAGGCCTCCGGCCACACGCGACGTGACGCCCTGCGGAGCAGCATCTCGCCGGCGCCGGGGGCGTCCGGATCACTGTTCGGCAACTCCTCCAGGAAGGACGCGACCAGCGCGGCCTCGACGTCCGCGGGGTCAACGTGAAGACGAGCGGTGACGAACGCGATCGTCCGGACAAACCACGGCTGCCCCAGCCAGAGCGCGAAGTACTGCGCCAGGTCCCGATCCGGCTGCCCCCGCAGTGCCGAAGTGATCGCCACGGGCCAGACGATGTCGCGCAGGGGCGCCGCACCACCGTCACCGCGCGTCTCGGCAAGCGCTTCGCCGGGTGTCAGGTGCCGGTATCCGTCACCGGAGTCGATCCAGATGCCGGGGTGTTCGCGTGTGACCCGCGCGTCGATCTGGCGGAAAAGCGGTCTGCACGTGCCGGTTGACCTCATGCCTCTCCTCGGTCGTGTCGGTTGATCGCGGCAAGGAAGTGTCGGACGCGCGGATGGGAGTTCTCTCCCACCGCGAAGAGCAGCGCGTCGACGAGCTCCCGACGGGAGGCGTCGCGCTCGGCGGAGCGGCGCCAGCGGAGCACCACCTCGCGTAGGTGACCGGAGTCCCGGGACAGGATGGTTCTGGTGAGCAGCGCGATGACGAGGCCGACCGCGGCGGAGTCAGTGATCTTGGACTCGAACCACCGCGGATCCGCGCGAAGGAGCCGGGGGACGATGCGTGACATGTACCGGGCCTCGGGCCCCTCCGCGCCCGACCAGGCGACGAGTGCACGAAGTACTTCGATCCGGTCGTCCCAGAGGAACAGTTGCATCACCGCGTCGTCCACGACTCGGTCGACCCGTCCACTCGGGTACTCTTCCGCACTTCTGATGACTTGGCGCAGGATCGGCAGCGCGGGATGCAACGGCGCGGTCCCCGTACGGGAACCGCAGGTCAGTGCCGCCGTGATCCGGTAGCCGGCACGTTCCGAGGAGGCCCAGGTGTACAGGCGTCCTCGCGCCTCGTCGGCCGTGTCGGGATTGACCAGAAGGGCCCGCATGCCCGACGCCGCGACGGCATACGCCAGTGGACCGCCGGATGTGACGCAGCCCTGCACGCTGCGCAGCCCTCCTGTGCCGGGCCCCTGCGGCACCGACTGGGCCAGAGCCCACCCAGCGTGTTCCACCAGTTCCTCATCCTCGATGCCGCGCAGCCAGCTGAGGAGCCCCCGGTCGATCCCGGCCTTACGCCACGCGTGCCGCAGAATCGCGACCGTCCTCATCGGATACGCGAACACCACGCTCGTGCGCGGCGGGCGTCCGGGCGTCCGCACGAGGTCGAGCCGGATCCTGAAACGATCCAGCACGGCGGGCAGCACTGTTGCGATGTCCGGTTCGGCGACGGACGGCGCTCCGCCGTTCTCACGCATCGTCGCGTGCAGCTGCTCCGCCTGCTCCAGCAAGACGTGCTGCCCCTCACCCGCGAAGACCGCCGATGCGACGAGGCAACTCCACTCCGCGTCTTCGAGAGGTACGGCGAGGCGTTCGGCGATCTCTTGATGGGCCGCAGCGGTCAGTTCGGCCAGGATGAACGAGGGCCGTTCCGCCGGCGTCACTTTCTGCTGCTCGGCGGAATACAGAGCGTCGAGCACCTGCAGTGCGGCCCCCGGCGCGGCGCCCGGCGGCAGCAATTCCTCCAGGAATTCGGGTGAAACCCCGTCGAGGAGCCGACTGCGTCGAGTCTCGTCCGGGATGGCTGCCATGAGGTGTGCGAACAGCACGTCCTTGCCCGGCGGAGGTACACAACGCACCACGGGGAACCCCGTGTTGTCCTCCAGCCAGCCGACCAGTTCGTCGTCCTCCGGCAGGACCACCACCATCGCCGCCCCCGCGTCCCTGAGATCGCCGACCAGCGAAGTGAGGAACGCCGACCGCCGCAGCAAGCCGCCCAGGACTCCATCGACCAGATAGCCGGTCGCGCCGTCCAGGCCAGGGCGCCAGCGACGGAGGTCCAGCGTGTCGTCCAGGTGATGGACGACGCCGGCGCCCACGCGGTCGCGCAGCAGGTTCCGGGCCATCGTCCTGCGGCCCGTACCCCGCCCTTGCGCCAGGAACACGAGGCCCTTCTCGAGCGCCCGAAGGGTTCGCTTGAAATTCTCCGGCGGGACGAAAGCCTCGGCCGCCTCCTGAGAATCCTGCGGAGAGAGCTTCCCGACGAACATCGGTGACCGCTCGGCTGCCGAACTCCCCGCACCGTTAGAACGACCGTTGTTGTCCTGGCTCCCACCGATGAACCCGTTGTTGATGTTCTCACCTATGTTGATCGAAAAGAACCGCCCGGGCTCTGCCGCCTCATACATCGAGACCTCCAGATGTTCCGCTGGAACGGATGTACACCCGCCCTGGATCTGGCCGCGCCCCCCCCTCTCAACACCAGGTCGTCCGATGGTGCGCGTTTCTCCGGTCGATTTTCCGGTGCCGGATGCCGCGACTTCCGCCCTCAGCGTGCATATCTCGTATGACCTGGGCCACAACTTCACCTGGCAGGTCAAGCGCGGAAGGTGATCGACTGGTCTCCGCCGATCTCTCCGTTGTTGAGGTTGCCGGTCGCGTGATTGAAGACGTGTGCGGCGCCCTGGCTCGACGAGACGCGGACATCGTCCGCGCTGTCTTCTCCGCTCAGGAGGGCGGTGATTCCGGCGGCGAGCAGGTTTCCCGACGGGGTGGGCACGTGAACCCAGGCGCGGCGGGCGAACTGCTTCTCCCTGACGGTCGCGGAAACGGCGCAGAAGTGGTCCGGATGCAGCGTTCGCCCGCCGCTCCGGACCACGTCCTCGAAGCACTGGTCGGAAACTATGGCGACCACGCGGGTCACATCTCGACTCGCCGCGGCGAGAAGCCTTTTGAGGACCGTGGCGTTCAGCAGGCGATGGGTGTCGTTGCGCGCCGTTCCACTACCGTCGTGGGGCCCGCCGTCCACCCGCAGTGGCCCGATGTTGAGGCTGACCCGCAGCCGCAGCGGACCACCCGACAGCGGCTCGGACGCCATGAGGGTCTTCTGGAGCGTGGCCAGCCACGGATCGATGACACCGGGCATTTTCCCCGCATCGAAGCCGAACGCGTAGCCGTCACCGCGATGCGACGGGAACTCCCTGCCCGCCCACACCTCCTCGAGGTCGGCCAGCCTGAACGACTCGGCGAGAACTTCGGGGATGAACCCGGCCATGTGCTCTTGGGAGACGTCCGTACGCTTGCTGAACCCCTCAGCATCGACCGCGATGATGCCCCGGTATCCGGGGACCGGAGACCATGTTCGATCGTTCATCACTACCTCCGCTTTCATACCTGGACGATCCGGGCGAGGGCCCGGAGCTTCTCGTTGTCGACGATTTCGATCTGTCCGCGCCGCGTGCGGACGCCCGCGTCCCCCAACTCCCCCAACATCCGGGAGATGGCGTTCCTGGGCATTCCGAGATGGCGTCCCAAGTCCTCATGCGTCGAACGCAGGACCACAGGCCCGGCCTTCCGCGTCCCCTCGGCGGTACCTCGGCGATCGAGAACCCGGGTGAGCAGGAAGGCAAGCCGAGCGGAAGGATTGCTCCCGCCGCGTACGATGAGCGACTCGGCGAGCCGATCGCTGATGTCGCCCAAGACGCGGTCGCCGAGACCGTGCCGCTCCATGAGCTCGAGGTAGGTGCCGCTCGGCACCAATGCCACTGTGCTCCGCTCCGATGCCTCCACGTTCGCGGATCGGAGTCGTTCGCCGAGCAGGGCAGTGCGGCCGATCACGTCACGCCGGCCGCGAAACGCCAGAACGTCCACGTTCCCTACGGCGTCCGCACGCCAGACCTTCACCTGACCTTTCACGATGATCCAGACCCCCTTGGGGGCGTCACCCTGGTGAATAATTAGCTCGCTCGGACGAAAGTTTCTATATGTGGAGCATTTCAGCAGATGCGACATAACTGAACTTTCCGGAAGAGATCTCATATCGGAAAATTTAAAGAGCCGAGCACCACCCCAACATCGCCCAGCCCGACAGATTGAGATGGTCGACAATAACTCAAATCAATATTCAGAGATGGTTAGCACTCAAAATTCGCGGGCAACCTCAAGGAGGTTCAACACCCCAAAGATATAATGAGCGCCTTCAAATGAAGATAATCCGGCAAATATCCCATCCATGCCAAAACAAGACATAGCCATGCCGTTCACGGTGTCGCGCCGGACGGGGCGTTGCTTCTTGGCGGAAAGGACGAACCGGAATGCTCGACAGCGCGACGCGGTCAGCGGGCCGTAGGGGGCGGTCTGGAGGGTGAAGGGGCGCGCGTACTCGCCGTCCAACGCCGTCAGCTCGTCATGGTCCGGCCGAACGGGACGAACAAGGTCGATGCCCGGTGATCAGCGCCGTGGCGGAACCGGACGTCGCCGGACTCGATGCCCTACCGCAATGCGGGGACCGAACGCCCGGAGGTACGGGCTTGGCGGGCTCGGCCATGGTGGCCGTGGCGAAGTCCCGAAACATCCGCAGGGCGTTGTACGCACCGGCCCACCGGTGGCGTTCGACCCCAGGGGGTCAGTCGGCGTGGGCGGCCGAGGCGGGCGGTGTAGCCGTGGTGCTCGAGCGGGATGTCGGCCAGGAAGCCCAGGCCGACGGCGTGATGGTTGCGCCCGGTGAGGAAGGACGCGCGGGACGGCGAGCACAGCGCGGTCACGTGGAAGCGGTTGTAGCGCAGGCCGCTGGCGGCGAGGCGGTCCATGTTCGGTGTGGCGATGTCGGAGCCGAAGCAGCCGAGCTGGGCGAAGCCGGTGTCGTCCAGGACGATCGCGACGATGTTGGGCGCGCCCTTCAGGGGCGGGCGGCGCGGCGGAAGACCGGTTCGGCCGTCATGGCGCTCCCTGATTTAAGACAAGTTGTTTTAACGTGGACGCTAGGGCAGCTTGGTAGAAAGGGCAATGATGCGAGCGCGCGAGAAGATCCTGAACGCGGCCGCGCGGCTGTTCGCCGAGCGCGGCCTCGGGGTGTCCCTGCGGGAGATCGCGGTCGAGGCGGCCCAGCGCAACCACTCGGCCGTCCAGTACCACTTCGGCGACAAGAGCGGACTGGTGGACGCGCTGTACGAGTTCCGGATGACGCCGCTGAACCTGCGCCGCCGGGAGCTCTTGGCGGAGCTGCGCGTTTCCGGGCGGGAGGGCGACCTTCCGGCGCTGGTCGAGTGCTTCGTCGGCCCGCTGTCCGAGCACGTCCTCGACCACCGGGGCGAGAGCTGGTACCTGCGTTTCTCCAGCCGCTACGTCCTGTCGGGCGGCTACCGCCACTGGCCGTTCTCCAGCGACCACCACTCCGGCGTGAACGAGCTGGTCCCGCTGCTCCACGCGCGGCTGCCGGACCTCACCGGGGAGCGGCTGCGGGTGGTGTTCCTGCACACGGTGATGGTGCTCGCCGACGTCGAGCAGCGGTTCGGCGATCCGGGCTTCGGTCGGGGGGAGGCCGCGGCCGCGGCGGCGGACCTGCGGGTCACCGCCACGGCCTTGCTCACGGCCGGCTGACGGGCTGGCCGTCCCCCGCTCAGCTCGACCAGGTGATCGGGCTGTCCTCGTAGGCGTCCTCCTCGTAGGCCGCACCGGCGACCGTCCCGCCCTGGCGCGCCGCCTGCAGCCTGCACGACTCGTACCTCGCGCCCGCGGCGGCGAACGCGTCGTCGGGACGTCCGCGCTCGCAGCCGTCCATCGTGCCGATCACCACGGCGCCGGTGCTCGCGCCGCCGGGGCCCACGCCCGTCAGCAGGGGCGCGCTGCTGCGGGACAGGTCGGTCCCGCCCACGTTCTCCACCGTGTAGCGGATGTAGTACGGCACCATGCCGTTCGCCCGCTCGCCGAAGCGCTGCCGGAACGCGGCCTGGTCGCCGGGCTGGATCGCGGTCACCGTGATGCCGAGCGTGCCCGTCACCCCGCCGCGCTCGTAGGGGACGACCGCGCGCTGCCCGACGCGGAGCGTGGTGCCGGGCGGGGTCGCCTGCGCGTTCGCCTGAGCGGGCGCCGGGCTCTGCGGAGCCGTGCTCGCCGCCGGGGCGCTGGGGGCGGGCGGGGGCGCCTCACCGGCGTCCGAGTCGTCGTCCGATCCGGGGATCATGCATCCCGAGAGCAGCAGCACGGCCCCCAGGGCCGTCGGCAGCCCGATTCGCGTCCTCATGGCATTCCTCTCATCTTCGATCAACTGCGTGGAACCTTTTCGGCCTGTCGGCCATCTCTTCTGTGTAGGCGGTATACGGAGACGAGGGGGCCCGAAGACATGGAGACCGTCTTCCAGAGCGAGGACCTGCCGCCCGCCGACCGCTTCGGCTACTGGCGCGAATGCCTGAGCAGCACCCACGCGCCCCTGGACATGAGCAGTGAGCACGCTGACGACTTCCGCGTGCGGCAGCGCGTGCTGCGGCTCGGCGCGGTGACGATCTGGCCCGCGACCTTCCAGCCGATGGTCTGCCGACGGACGCCGCGGCTCATCCGCCGCTCGGACCCCGAGACCTACCACCTCTCACTCGTCCGGCGGGGCACGGCGGGCGCCTCCTGGGGCAAGAACGACGTGACCTACCGGCCGTCCGATCTCCACGTCCAGGACAGCTCTCGCAGCTGCACGACGTGGGCGAAGGGGCCCGGGACGATCGACACGGTCGGGCTCGAGATGCCCCGGAACCTGCTGTCGCTGCCGCAGAGCCTGGCCGACCGGATGATCGGCCGCCCCGTACCGGGCGTGGAAGGGATCGGCGCGCTGCTGTCCGGCTTCCTCGTTCAGCTCAGCTCCGACGCCGGTACCTACCGGCCGTCCGACGGTTCACGACTCGGGACGGTGCTGATCGATCTCGTGTCGGCGCTCTTCGCGCACACCGTCGAGGCCGAGCGCGAGCTCGCCCCCGAATCCCGGCAGCGGACGCTCGTGCTGACCGTCCGGGCGTTCATCGAACGGCACCTGCACGATCCGGCGCTCACCCCGGCGTCCATCGCGGCCGCCCACCACATCTCGCTCAGCTACCTGCACCGGGTCTTCCAGCCGGACGGCACGACCGTGGCCGTCTGGATCCGGCGGCGCCGCCTGGAGCGCGCCCGCCGCGACCTCACCGATCCCGCGCTGGGCGGCCTGCAGGTCGGCCAGATCGCCGCCCGCTGGGGCTTCTCCCATCCGGCGGTCTTCACCCGCGCGTTCCGCGCCGCCTACGACGTCTCGCCCAGCGAGTTCCGCCGGGCCCGCCGGGAGCCGGATCCGGCATGAGGGCCCGTGCCGTTCTCTCTCGATCACGCTGCCCAGCATGGTGGCGGTGCGGGAGCCGTGGTTGATCTCGAGTGCACACTTGGTTGATCAGGCCTCCACACCTCGGCGTGCAGCCGCGGCGCCGCACGATCACCGATCGACTTCCGGGACGCTGCCGGGGACGGCGACCGGCGAGCCGGTCATCAGCGGCAGGACGTGCTCGCGTATGTACGCGCGACCGGGTGCGGCGCCGTGCAGCAGCAGATGCTGGACGACCAGCGCCGCTCCGGCGTCGACGCGGATCTCCAGGTCGGGGATGTGCCCGGTCATCCCGCGCAGGCGGCGCCGGGCGGCGTCGCGGACGGGCCGGAGCTTCGCCTCGCGCACCGCGGCGGCCGCCTCGGACGCCGGGTGGGTCAGCAGGACCGCCAGCAGCGCGCCGTGCGCGGCGAGTTCGTCGGCGAGCCCCAGCAGGACCGCCACCAGATCCTCGGCCGGGTCGCCGGTGGGCTCCGGCTCGCGGGACGGCGCGGCGGACCGCAGCGCGTCGACGACCAGGGCGTACTTGGTCGGCCATCGCCGGTAGAGCGCGCCGAGGCCGAGCCCGGCGGTGCGGGCGACATCGGCCACGCGCAGCCGCTCGTAGCCGACGTCGTCCAGCCGGGCCAGCGTCTCCCGCAGCGCCGCCCGGTCCGCGGCGGCGTCGCGGGGCCGTCCGCGTCTCCTGTCAGCGCCCATCGTGGGGAGTGTAACGGGACGCGCCCCTTTCATGATCAAGGCTGCGCCGGCAGCCGCTCATAGAGGACCAGCGGGTTTCCCGCGGGGTCGCGGACCACGAGCCGGCGCTCGTGCGGGCCGGTGACCGGTTCCCCGGCGGACAGCAGCGCGGCGAGCGCGTCCAGGTCGTCGACCTCGATGCCGGGCATCGTCCGGCCCGCGACCGGCTGCTGCGTCTCGTCCGCCAGCCCGATGACGGTGGTCCCGTCGGTCAGCGCGGCGTACCGGTCGCCGTCGCGGAACTTCACCGCCAGACCGAGCGAGGTGTAGAACGCGACCTGCTCCTCCATCCCGGCGGCCGGGACGATGAGATGACCGATCTTCATGGGCGGAACCTCGGCATCACGTCGCGCGCGAACCTCTCCACGATCTCGACGGACCGCTCGATCGGCAGTCCGAGCCACTGCGCCCGGAAGACGAAGTGGTCGAACCCGGCCTGGCCGAAGTCCTCGATCTTGGCCGCGATGTCGTCGGGCGAGCCGAAGAACAGGGCCTTGTGCTTGATGCCCTCCCACTGCGTGTCGAAGAAGTCCATCCCGTACTGGACGTACTCGCCGTAGGACGCGCGGACCGCGGTGCCGGCCATCGCGTACGCGTCCTCGAACGAGTCGGCGACGCACAGGTCGCGGTGGATCGGGAAGGTCGCGCCGTCCTCCCCGAACCCGGCCGCCCGCCGCGCGGCCCGGTAGTCGGCGAGGTTGCCGACCGCCCAGTTCCGGCGGACGTTGGACGGCGCGATCCACGGCAGCCCCTGCCCGGCGATGCGCTTGATGCCGATCGGGCCGTTCGCGCCCACCCAGACGGGCGGGCCGGGACGCTGCGCGGGCAGCACGCTGCACCGCACCCCGTCGAGCCGGAAGTGCTTCCCCTCGTGCGAGACCTGCTCGCCGGTCCACAGCTTCCGCATCACCTCCAGCGACTCGTTCATCCGCGAGACCCTCGTGCGCCGTTCGATGCCGAACGATCTGAACTCGTCCTCGCGGTACCCCGAACCGATGCCGAGCACGAACCGGCCGCCGGACATCTGGTCGATCGTCGCGATCTCCTCCGCCCAGTGGACCGGGTGCCCCATCGGGAGGATCAGGATGCCCGTCCCGATCTGCATGGAGCCCGAATGGTCGATGAGCCGCGACAGCAGCGGGAGCGGCTGGGGCGTGCTCAGCGACGAGAGGTAGTGGTGGATGCCGAACACCGAGTCGAAGCCGAGGTCCCGGACGTGCTGGGTGAACTCGACGAGTTCGCCCGTGCGGCGGTGGATGTCGTCGCCGTGCTCGTACTGGTGGTCCAGCAGGACGCCGAACCTCACGACTCCTCCCGCCCGCCCTCCGCCGAGCGGGTCTCGCTGAGCCGGAAGTAGGGCGCGACGAGCCGGTCGCGCTCCGCCAGGGCCTTCGCGACGCCCACCTCGCGGCGCCGCTTCAGGAAGTTCCAGTCGCCCTCCTCGAAGGCGACGTTGGTGGCCCAGCCGTGCCCGACCCAGCCGGTCATCGCGCCCAGCCCCTTGCCCCGGGCCTCCAGCATGACCTGCATCATCGACTTGCCCATCATCAGCGAGTCCAGCGGCATGACGGCGATGGCCTCGGCGTAGTCGGCCACCCACCGCTCCAGCTCGTCGGGCTCGACGACCTTGGTGACCAGGCCCTTGCGCTCCCCCTCCTCGGCGCCGATCGCGCGCATGGTGAGCATGACGTCCTTCATGGTCGTCAGGCCGACCTTCTCGATCCAGTGGTACATGTCCTGCGGGCCGGGCCCCAGGTAGCGGAACGCCGGGTGGGTGAACCGGGCGTTCGGCGTCGCGATGACGATGTCGGCCGACAGCGCGATCTGGAAGTGGCCGCCGTAGCAGTAGCCCTGCACCTGGCAGATCGTCGCCTTCAGCGACTCGATGATCGGCCGGGTGAAGCCCGAGCTGAGCACGTTGCGGTCCGGGAGGATGCGCTGGCGCTGGGCCGGGCGGCGGCGGGACGCCTTGTCGGTGCCGGACTTGTAGCCGATGTAGTGGCCCAGCTCGGCGGCGTCCGCGCCGGTGCCGAAGTGGTCGCCCTCGCCCTTGAAGACGATGACCTTGACGCGGTCGTCGGCCTCGGCCTCCCGCACCAGGTCGCCGACGCGCTCGAAGGCGGCGACCGGGACGGCGTTGAGCCGGTCCGGACGGTCGAAGGTGATGGTGGCGACCGCTCGGCGCTCGTCCACGTCGTAGCGGACGTAGGAGGCGAGGACCTCCGGGTCCACCTCCATGTTCTCGACGTCCCACTGGTTCTCCAGCAGCTCTGCCTCGGTCTTCTTCACGGCTCTCCTCGCGGGTTCGTGGATGGAGGTGGTTGGAAGGCGGCGGCCCCGCCGGGGCCGGTGTCAGCGGAACGCGGGGAAGACCTCCGCGGCGAACAGCCGCAGCGAGTCGCGGACCTTGTCGGCCGGCATCCCCAGCCACCCCGGACGGAAGATGAGGTGGTCGAACCCCAGGTCGCGCAGCGCGGAGATCCGTTCGACGAGGAACTCCGGGGACCCGAGCAGCAGCGTGTTGCGCACCAGGTCGTCGAACCGGTCGCGCTGCCACCGCAGGGCGGGGTACTCGGCGTACGTCGAATACTCGACGCGGGCGTGCGGCAGCGCCGTCGCCACGGCCTCCTCGTCGGTCGGCGCGCAGTACAGTTCCACCCCGATGGGCCGCTCGACCGACGCCGGGTCCCTGCCGAACTCGGCGAGCGCCTCGTCGTAGACGGCCACGTGCTCGGGCAGGTACCGGCGGCTCGGCGAGTTGCCCGGCGCGTACCAGGCGTCGCCGAGCCGGGCGGCCCGCCGCACCGATTTCTTCCCGCCCGCGCCCACCCAGATGGGCGGGCCGCCCGGCGTGCGGGGACGGACGCCGATGGACGCGCCCGAGAGCGGGTAGAACTCGCCGTCGTGGTCCACCGGCTCACCGGACCACAGCGACCGGATGAGGCGGATGCTCTCGTCGAACCGGCGGAACCGCGTCGCCGGGTCGACGCCGAACGCGGCGAACTCGTTCTCCCGGTAGCCCGCGCCGACGCCGAGGACGACGCGCCCGCCGGACAGGTGGTCGAGGGTGGCGAACTCCTCCGCCACGTGCACCGGGTGGAACAGCGGCAGCAGCAGGATCCCGGTGCCGAGCGTCATGTCGCCCGACCGGGGGATGAGGCTCGCCATCATCGAGACGGGCTGCGGGGTCGCCAGGTTGGACTGGAAGTGATTGATCGTCCACACCGAGTCGTAGCCCAGCTCCGCGGCGAGCTCGACGGTCCCGAACAGGTCGTCCAGGTGCGCGCCGAGGTCGTCGGAGTGCGGGTACTGGTGCGACGCCATGATGCCGAACTTCATGCGGACCGCTCCCCTTCGAGGTCGGGCACCGACGCGCGGCTGATCTTGCCGGTCGCGCTGCGTTCCAGTTCGGGCGTGAACTCCACCCGGCGCGGGGTCTTGAAGTGGGCGAGCCGGTCGCGGGCGAACGCGACGAGGTCCGCCGCGAGCGCGTCGTCCGATACGGGCGCGTCGCCGTCGCGGACGACGAGCGCGACCGGGATCTCGCCGAGCCGGTCGTCCGGACGGCCGAAGACGCGGACGTCGCGGACGAGCGCGTGCTCGCGCAGGACGTCCTCGATCTCCTCGGGCCACACCTGGAAGCCGCCGCACTTGATCATGTCGCGCTTGCGGCCCGACAGCCAGAGCACGCCGTCCTCGTCGACGTGGCCGATGTCGCCGGTGTGCACCCAGCCGTCGCGGACCAGCGCGGCGGACGCCTCGGCATCGTCGACGTAGCCCTTCGTCAGCTCGGACCGGACGACGACCTCGCCCGCGGACCCGGCCGGCAGCACCGTCCCGTCGTCGTCGCGGATCTCGAGTTCGACGCCCGGGTAGACCCGGCCGGCCGAGCCCGGTTTCCACAGGCCCGCCTTCATGTCCTTGCCGTTCCAGCCGGCGACGTGGCCCGATTCGGTCGAGCCGTAGCTCACCAGGATCGGGACGCCGTAGCGCAGCTCGAACTCTCGGCGCAGCGGCCACGAGATCGCCTGCCCGGCGACGAGCACGTGCTTCACGCCCGCGAAGGGGAGGTCGCGCTCGGCGTGCACGATGTCGTAGACCATCGTGGGCAGCAGGAAGAAGTTGTCGAACGCGAACCGGTCCATGAGGGCGGCGAGACGGTCCACCCCGAACCGCTCCCAGACGACCGTGCCCCGCCCGACGAAGTACGCGAACAGCAGCGAGTGCTGGCCGCCGGAATGGAACAGCGGGAGGGCGATCAGGTTCGGTTTCGCGTCCGGCGCCGCCGTGCCCTGCTCCTCGCTTCCGGTCGAGACCCGGGCGAGCCGCCGCAGCGACCCGAGGGTCCCGCCGTGCGTGACGCTCACCGCCTTCGGGCGTCCGGTGGTGCCGCCGGTGAACAGGATGCAGGACTCGCCGTCGGCGTCGACATCGACCGCCGCGACGCGCGCCTCGCCGCCCCACTCCAGCGGACGGACGCCGCCCGCCGCCGTCTCCGGCGCGGCCGCCCCCGCCGGGCCGACCGACCGGACCGGCACGCCGAGGCCCTCGGCGTCGCCGCGGAGGCCGGCGCGGTGCGCGTCCACCAGCAGGAGCTTCGGGGACGTCTTCGCAACCGACTCCGCCAGCTCCGCGGCGTTGTACAGGCTGCTGACCGTGACCGGCACCGCGCCGACCTTCCAGGCGCCGAACAGGAAGAACACGATCTCCGGGCCGTTGGTCAGGTAGAAGGCGACCCGGTCGCCCGCGCCGACGCCCGCCGCCGCGAGCGCGTTCGCCACCCCGCCCGCGATGAGGTCGATCTCGTCGAAGGTCCAGGACCGGCCGTCCTCGGCGTGCAGGCCGACGATCCCCCCGCGATCGGCGGCGCGGGCCTCCAGGACGCGGGCGAGGTTCGCGCCGCCGAGGTTCGCGCCGCTCATCGCGGCCCCCCGTCCCCCGGCGCGGGCGCGGCGAGGCGCGGGATGACGTCGGCGCCGAATCGGCGGATCTGCTCCATGGTCTCCTCCTGGCCCGCGCCCATGAACTGGAGGCGCAGGCACACCTCGGTGATGCCGAGCCGGGCCTCCCAGCGGCGCAGCTTGGCGACGACGTCGTCCGCGGTACCGACGAGGCAGTCCTCCGCCATGTACCGGTCGACGTCGATGGACCGGGCGTCCTCCCACGACCGGTACCCGGCGTACTGGCGCTCCAGGTGCGGCCGGACCGCCGCGAACGCCGCCGCGCGCGTGTCGGCGACGAACGCCTCGCGGGACATCGGGTACTCGCGGTCGGCGGAGAACCCGTGCTCGGCGAGAGCGTCGCGGTAGATCGCCAGCATCGCCGCGACCTCGTCGTCGTCGCCCTTCGGGCCGATCAGCCACGGCGCGTCCAGGCGGGCGGCCCGCCGCACCGCGGGTTCGGCGAACGCGCCGATCCAGATGGGCGGGCCGCCCGGCTGGACGGGCCGGAGCGGCAGCGACGCGCCCGGCGCCTCTCCCCACGAGCCCGCGGCGTCGACCGTCTCGCCCCGCCACAGCGAACGCAGCAGCGGCACGTACTCGCGCAGGCGCCGCAGCCGGTCCTCCCACGCGACGCCGAACGCCGTGGTCTCGCGCCTGCGGTAGCCCGCGCCGATGCCGACGGTCAGCCGACCGTGGCTGAGCACGTCGAGGGACGCGAGGTCCTCGGCGAGCGCGATGGGGTTCAGCAGCGGTGCCAGCAGTACGCCGAACCCGATGCGGATCCGCCCGGTCGCGGCGGCCAGGTGCCCGGCGAGCGGGACCGGCTGGACGAACGCCGACTTCGCCAGGTAGTGGTGGCCGAGGTAGACGGAGTGGAACCCGGCCTCCTCGGCGGCGGCGGCCTGCCGCAGGACGCCGTCGAGCCCGTCGACCGCCGACGCGGACGGGTCGAACTGGGCGCTCAGGAAGGCGCTGATCTTCACCCGGCGACCGCCTCGCCGACCGTTCCGGCCCGCTCCTGCGCGCGGAAGTGCGGGATGACCTTCGCGGCGAACTCCTCCATCGACTTGAGGGCGGCCCTGCGGTCCAGGCCGGGAATGCGCAGCCAGCCGATGTAGTGGTTGATGCCGAGCTGCTCGCGCAGCATCTCGATGGTGTCGATGACCTGCTGGGCCGAGCCGAAGTTGCCGCCGTGGGTCAGCGTCTGCTCCAGCGTGAGCAGTTCGATGTTCTTGGCGACGGCCTCGTAGTAGGCCCGTTCCTTCTCCATGGCCTGCTCTGACCCGGGAATGACCTTCCCGACCGTCCGGTAGTAGCCGAGCGCGGCCTCGGCGGCGGCCGTGAGGCCCGCCTCGCCGTCGCCGCACCAGACCTGCTGCATGAACGGAAGGTCGTAGGTGGCGACGTCGAAGCCGTTCTCCTTCATCGCCGTCCGGTACAGGTCGAAGTTCTTCTGCATGATGCCGAGGGGCGTGAAGTTCGGCGAGGTGATGATGGGCTCGCCGATCGCGCCGCGCTCCCGGAAGCTGTCCGGGGAGACGGTGCCCTGGAGGATCGGCGGGCCGCCCGGGGTGAACGGGCGCGGGTACGTGGTGATGCCGTCGTAGTGGAGCACCTCACCGTGGTAGCTGAAGTTCTCCCGCGTCAGCGCGAGCCGCAGGACGTCCAGGGTCTCCTTGTACCGGACCTTGGACTCTTCGAGCGGGACGCCGAACCCGGCGAACTCGGCCGGCTGGTAGCCGCGGCCGACGCCGATGGTGACCCGGCCGCCGGAGAGCACGTCGAGCGCCGCGATGTCCTCGGCCAGCCGGAGCGGATCGTGCAGCGGCAGGACCAGCACGGCGGTGCCGATCGTGATCGACCTGGTGCGCTCGGCGACGGCCATCGCGAAGCTCACCGGGCTGCCGAGGATGCCGTACTTGGAGAAGTGGTGCTCGGCCAGCCAGACCGAGTCGAAGCCCAGCTCGTCGGCGAGCTCGATCTCCTCGAGCGTCTCGCGCAGCACCTGGTGGTCCGACGCCCCGTCGCTCACGGGAAACAGGTTCATGATCCCGAACTTCATGCCACTCCTAATATTCCGACCAGTCGGTATGTTATCTGTCGACGGTGACGGTCCGCAAGGATCCGTCACCCACCGGGCAGGCCCCGGCTAGGCGCCCCGCCGCTGCCTGACCTGCAGCTCACCGACGCGGCGCCGGTGCCACGAGCCGCGGCCGAGCCGCGCGTCGAGCACGTGCGCGCGGCGCAGGAACAGGTGCGGGTCCGCCTCCATCGTGATGCCCATCCCCCCGTGCACCTGGATGCCGCGCTCGGCGGCGAAGACCGCGGCGTGCCCGGCGGCGGCCTTCGCCGCGTGCACGAGGCTCTCCGCCTCGGCCCGCCCCCGGTCCGCGGCCCAGGCGGCGTACAGGGTCAGGTCCCAGGCGGCCTTGCGGTACTTGACCGCGTCCGCGAGCTGGAACGCGACCCCCTGGAAGGAGCCGATGACCCGGCCGAACTGCGTCCGCGTCCGGGCGTGCTCCGCGGCGAGGCCGATCGCCCCGGCGGCGACGCCGCACAGCTCCGCCGCCGCGACGAGCGCGGCACGCCCGGCCCCGGCCGCCCCGGCCGCCCCGGCGGCCGCGGTGTCCGCCGCGGTGTCCGCGCTCGCGGGGAGGGCGACGTCGGAGAGCGGGACCGATGGGTCGAACGACTCCCGGAGCGTGACCTCCCCCGAGGTGATCCGGACGCCGCCCGCCGCGAGCACCGCGAACCCGTCCGCCTCGGCTGCGTACGGCACGAGCGTGCGGACGAGCGGGTCGTCCGCGCCGCGCTCGGGCCACCCGGCCGCACCGGGCACGTCGACCGCGGGCGCCAGGACCGTCCGTCCCTCCAGCACGTCCGCGGGAAGCTCACCGAGCCCCGCGACCAGCTGGACGGCCGCGGCGTGGGCCGGGAACCTGCTCGGCACCAGGTGCTCGCCCAGCGCCTCGACCGCCACGAGCAGGTCGATGAGGGACGACTCCATGCCGCCGGCGGACGCGGGCACGCCGAGCAGCCCGAAGTCGGCGAGCAGGACGGCGTCGCAGGCGGGCGGGCTCCAGCCCCCCGCGAGCGCGCCGCGCGCGGTGGCCTTCTCCTCCTTGGCCATCGAGCGGACGGACTCCTCGATGTCCCGCTGCTCGCGGGTGAACGTCGCTTCCATTCCGGCACTCCGCTCAGCGTGAGCGGGGCAGGCTCAGCACCCGCTCCGCAAGGATCGACTTCTGGACCTCTTCGGTGCCGCCCTCGATGGTGTGGGCGCGCGAGCGGAGGTAGTGGCGCATCCGTGCCGCCGCTCCCCCGCCGTCGAGCAGCACGCCGCCCGCGCCGTCCAGCCGCACCGCGAGGCGGTTCGCGTCCTGGACCACGCCCGCCCACAGGCTCTTCAGCGCGGACGTCTCGGGGCCGGGGGCGGCGCCCGTGCGGGTCTCCCCGACCATGCGCAGGGAGCCGATGCGGACGGCCTCGGCGTCGCAGCGCAGCGCGCCGACCGCGTCGAGGAAGGCGGTGTCGTCGGCCACCCCCCGCTCCAGGGCGAGGTCGGTGAGGCGGTCGACGGCCTGCCGCGCCCAGACCCACAGGCTGAGCGCCATGCTGCCGCGCTCGAACGCCAGCGTGGTCAGCGCGACCCGCCACCCGTTGCCGACGCCGCCGAGGACGTCCTCGTCGGGGACGAACACGTCGTCGAGGAACATCTCGTTGAACTCGGTGTCGCCGTTGATCATGACGAGCGACCGGATCTCGAAGCGGTCCATCGGCGCGAGGAAGTAGGTGATGCCCGCATGCTTGGACGCGTCCGGGTCGGTGCGCGCGAGCAGCAGGCACTTCGACGCGTTGTGGGCGTTGGACGTCCAGATCTTGGCGCCGCGCACGCGCCAGCCGCCGTCAACCTTGACCGCGGCGGTCTGGAGGCTCGCCAGGTCCGAACCGGAGCCCGGCTCGCTGAAGCCCTGGCACCAGTAGTCGGTGCCGTCGAGGATGCCGGGCAGGTGGCGGGCCCGCTGCTCGTCGGTGCCGTGGACGATGACGGTCGGTCCGGCGAGGTACATGCCGACGCCGTTCAGCGCGTACGGGGCGCCGCGGAGTTCGGCCTCCTCGTTGAAGACGGCCTGCGCGATCGCGTCCATGCCGCGGCCGCCGTGCTCGACCGGCCAGGAAAGGCCCGCCCAGTTCGCCGCGCAGATGCGGTCCTGCCAGACGCGGGACCAGCGGGTGCGCTCCTCCTCGGGCAGGTCCTCCTGGTCCGGGATGTCGGCGAGCGCCTCGTCGAGCCAGCCGCCGACCTCCCGGCGGAAGGCCCGCTCGGCGGGGCTGTCATCGAAGTCCATCGTCACCTGCCGGCTCGTCGTGGTGGGAACGGTCTTGGGGGGTGCGCGCGGCGGTCACGCGGAGACCTCCTCGGTGTCCGCGAGCCGGGCCTTGTAGAGCTTTCCGTTCGGGTCGCGCGGCAGCTCCGCGTGCACGAGGTACCGCCGGGGCAGCTTGGGCGCCGCCAGCCGGGCGGCGAGGTGCTCGCGGATCGCCGCCAGGGCGGACGGGACGTCCGGCGCGGCGCCGGTCAGCACGACGTGGGCGACCGGGACCTCGCCGTAGTCGGGGTCCGGGCGCCCGACGACCCCCGCGTCCCGGATCCACTCGTGCCCGGCCAGGACGCCCTCGATCTCGGCCGGGTACACGTTCACGCCGCCCACGAGGATCAGCTCGGCGGCGCGGCCGGTGATGTAGAGGAAGCCGTCCTCGTCGACGTGGCCGACGTCCCAGACGGTCGTCAGGCCGTCGCGCCGCGCCCCCTCGGTCTTGCCGGGGTCGTTGTGGTACTCGACCCTGTCCTCGCCTTGCCGCATGTAGACGATGCCGGTCTCCCCGGGCGGAACCTCGTTGCCGTCCTCGTCGAGGATCTTCAGGGTCGAGATCGACGCGGGCCGGCCGACCGTGCCGGGGTGCCGGAGCCACTCGTGCGGGCGCGCGATCGTGGTGCCGACCTCGGTCGAGCCGTAATACTCGTAGACGACCGGGCCGAACCAGTCCAGGATCCGCCGCTTGACCTCCACCGGGCACGGCGCGGCGCCGTGCAGCACGTAGCGCAGGGACGAGACGTCGTAGGCGGCGCGGACGTCGTCCGGCAGGTGCAGCAGCCGGTGGAAGTGCGTGGGGACCATGCTGGTGCCGCTGATCGCGCGCTCCTGGACGCGCCGCAGGAAGCCCTCGGGGGTCCAGCCGTCCATCAGCACGAGGGTCCCACCCCAGTTCAGCGCTCCCATCGCGGGCGTGATGTTGGCCGAGTGGTACATCGGCGCCGACACCAGCCAGGCGGCGAACGCCTCGCGGCGCATGCCGAACTCGTTGAACAGCCACACGTACGTGAGGGCGCCCTTGTCGGCGTCGGCGCCGCTGAGCGGGCGCTTGACGCCCTTCGGACGGCCGGTGGTGCCCGACGTGTACATCATCAGGGACCCGTGCGGCGTCCGTACCGGGTCGGTCGCCGGCATGCCGCCGGTCAGCTCCGACATCGGCCGGGCCCGCCCTGGTGTGCCGTCGACCGCGCCGTCGACCGGGCCGTCGACCGGGCCGTCGACCGGGCCGTCGATGTAGACCTCGACGCCACTGCGGGCCGCCGCGAGCACCGTGGCCTCCACCCGTCCGGAGCACAGGACGACCTTCGCCTCGGAGTCCTCGAGGATGTACGCGATCTCCGGGATCGTCAGGTGGTAGTTGACCGTGACGAGGTAGATGCCGGACTGCATCGCCGCCAGGTACGCGGCGACCAGGGCCGCGCTGTTGTCCATGACCACGGCCACCGTGTCGCCCTCGGTCACCCCGCGGGCGCGCAGGCCGTGGCAGATCCGGTTCACCTCGGCGAACAACTCGCCGTAGGTGATGCGCGCGTCGTCGGCGGTGATGATCGCGCAGAGGTCCGGGTCGGACGCCGCCCACAGGCGGAAGCCGACCTGCTCCTGCGTCTGCTCGCTCATCTCGCTCCTTGAACTACATTCCGACCATTCGGTATCTTTTACCGCAGAGTAGAGGGGATCAGCCACCATGTCCATACCTGCGGGCGGCCGACGGGCCGCCGACCGCCGGGCCGCTGAGCTGCGGGAACCCCTCCGGGTCACCGACGGCGTCTGGGCCGTCCCGGTGCCCCTGCACGGCAGCCCCCTCCGGTCCGTCACCGTCTTCCTCGTCGAGACGTCCGACGGGCTCGTCCTCATCGACGCCGGCTACGACCACCCCTCCTGCTGGGAGCCGTTCACCCGCGCCGTCGCGGAGATCGGGCACGAGCTCGCCGCCGTCCGGCTGGTGCTGCTCACCCACAACCACCCCGACCACATCGGCTTCGCCGACCGGATCCGCGCCCTGTCCGGCGCCCGCGTCGTGATGGGCCGCGACGACGACTTCGCGCACCAGCGCGACGTGCGCGGCGGCGGGTTCCTCGTCCAGCTCCGCGCGACCCTGGACCGGACGGGCGCGCCCCCGGACGTGATCGAGGAGATGTACACGGGCGCGCTCGGGATCGCCCGGCACACCGAGGACCTGCGGCTCGACCTCGCCCCCGAGCGCGACTCCGAGCACGTCGTCGGCGACGTCACGATCCGCGGGCTGCACACCCCCGGGCACACGCACGGGCACGCCGTCTACGTCGACGACGCGCGCGGCGTCGTGTTCACCGGCGACACGATGATGGCCGAGGGCCCGACCCAGCTCGCCGTCCCCAGCCTGCCCGGTGACGACCCCGCGGGCGATCTGCTCGCGTCCCTGGACCGCATCCGGGACCTCGGCGCCGGGATCGCCTGCCCCGCGCACCAGACGCCCTACCGGGACGTCCGCCGGCGCGCCGAAGAGCTGGCGGCCTTCCACCGGGCCGAACTCGACGCCGTGGCGCGGCTCCTGCGGACCCGCGAGTCGGCATGGGAGATCGCGCCGTGCCTGACGTGGAGCAAGCCCTGGGACGAGCTCGGCACGGGCGGCAAGCGGTTCGCGCTGGTTCATACGCTGTCTCTGATCCTCGGCGTCACGCGCTGACCGGGCCCGGCGCGTCCGGGCTCCGGCCCGGCGCGTCCGGGCTCCGCTCGGGGTAGGCCCAGTCCGGGGTCAGCTCCGGGCGGCGCTCGCGCAGCACCCGCTTGAGGACCTTCCCCGACGGGTTCACGGGGAACTCCTCGACGACGTAGATCTCTTTGGGAACCTTGAACCGGCCGAGCCGCTCGCGGGCGTGCCGGACGAGATCGTCCGCCGCCAGTCCCGGCCTGCCGACGACGAACGCGACCGGCATCTCGATCCACACCGGATGCGGCGCCCCCACCACCGACGCCGCGAGGACCAGCGGATGGTCCGCGAGGACGTTCTCGATCTCGGCGCTCGACATGTTCTCGCCGCCGCTGCGGATCATGTCCTTCAGCCGGTCCCGGATGTAGAGGTGGCCGTCCTCGTCGAGGCTGCCGACGTCGCCGGTGTGGAACCAGCCGCCGCGGAACGCCTCGGCGGTGGCGGCGGGATCGTCGAGGTATCCCGGGCTGACCTTGGGGCCGCGGGCGATCACCTCGCCGCTCTCCCCCGCGCCGACGTCGTTCCCCGCCGCGTCCACGACCCTGACGTCCACCCAGGGGACGGGGACGCCGACCGACCCCTGCTTGGTCTCCATGTGGGCCTCGTCCAGGTAGGTGAGGCCGCTGCACGTCTCGGTGAGGCCGTACCCCTCGATGAGACGCGCGCGCGGGAACAGCCCGCGGGCCACCTTGAACAGCGCGGACGTCACCTGGGAGAAGATCAGCCACCGCACCGGGGAGAGGTCGGCGTCCGCCGCGCCGGGCGCGCGGCGGATCATGTCGAGCATGGTCGCCGCGACCACCATCCCGGTGATGCGCTCCGCCCCGATCGCGGCCAGGACGCCGCCCGGCTCGAACCGCCGCTGCAGCACCATGCAGCCGCCGACGTGCCAGATCGCGTACCCGGGCAGGTCCGTCCCGCCGACGTGGTACAGCGGCGCGAAGTTCAGGATCCGGTCGCCCGCGCGGAGCCCCAGCTCGACGATCTGGGCGTGCATGTTGGCGTTCACGTTCCCGTGCGTCAGCAGCACGCCCTTCGGCAGGCTCGTCGTCCCCGACGTGTAGACGATCCGCTGGAGCGCGGCGTCGTCCAGTTCGGCGTCCGGGACGCGCGCGCCCCGGTGGGCGTCGATGAGCGCGCGCACGTCCGTCCAGTCACCGCCGCCGGCGGCCCCCGCGTCGAGAGGTTCGAGCGCGAACCGGCGGATGCCTGGGAACCCGGCGACGGCCCGCGCCGTCCGCTCCGCGAACTCGGGGACGGTCGCGACCGCCGCCGCCCCGGCGCGTTCGATCAGCCGCGCGAGCTCGCCCGGGGCCAGGCGGTAGTTGAGCGGAACGCACACGGCGCCGAGCTTGGCCAGCGCGAGGGACAGCAGCAGGAACTCGGGGACGTTGTCGGCGACGACCGCGACGCGGGTGCCGCCCGCGACGCCGTCCGCCGCGAGACCCGCGGCGAGCGCGTTCACGTCCGCGTCCAGCTCGCGGTACGTCCAGCGCCGCTCCCCGGCGACGAGCGCTTCGGCGGCCGGGAAGCGGGCGGCGCCCGCGCCGACCATCCGGGCCAGGTTCGCCGTGCTCACGTCGCGGCCCCCCGCTCGGCCCCTCGCTCGGCCTCCGGCTCGCGCCCGGGCTCCCCGGCGGGCTCGCGCTCCAGCTCGCGGAGCCGCTTCTTCAGCACCTTGCCCGAGTCGTTACGCGGGAGGGAGTCGACGATGGCCACGTACTTGGGCACCTTGTACTTGGCGAGGTTGTCCAGGCAGTGCCGCCGGATGTCCTCGGGCGAGGCCGCCCCCGGCTCGCGCAGGATGACGAACGCCTTCGGCACCTCGTCCCAGCGCTCGTCCGCGACGCCGATGACGGCGACCTCCGCGACCTGCGGGTGCCGGGCGATGACCCGCTCGACCTCGGCGCCCGCGATGTTCTCGCCGCCGGACTTGATGAGGTCGGCGCGCCGGTCGACGAACCACAGGTAGCCGTCCGCGTCCATCCGGCCGACGTCGCCGGTGCGGAACCAGCCGTCCCGGCGGGTGGCCGCCGTGGCCTCGTCGTCCTTCCAGTACCCCGGCGAGACCTTGTCGCCCCGCACGATGATCTCGCCCTCGACGCCGGCCGGCACCTCCCGGAAGTCCTCGCCGACGATGCGGATGTGCACCCCGGGGAACGGGGCGCCGAGCGCGCCGAGCTTCGACTCCTCGTGGGCGGCGTCCATGTAGCAGGCGCCGTTGCACAGCTCGGTCATCCCGAACGTGTCGATGGTGCGCACGTGCGGGAAGCGCCGCTTCACCTCGCGGCGGACGCTCGGCGCCACCCCCGCGAACAGCAGGTAGCGCAGGGCGCCGAGGTCGGGACGCGGGTCGAGCTCCATGAGCGCGAACAGGATCTGGGCGGCCAGCACCATGCCGGTGACGCGCTCCCCGGCCGCGATGCGGGCGATGTCGTCCGCCTTGAACGTCGGTGTGAGGACCATCGTTGCCCCGGCCGTGAAGGTCGCGAGTCCGGGCGCCTCCAGCCCGCTGACGTGGAACAGCGGGGCCGTGACGAGGATCCGGTCGTCCTGCGTCAGTTCGAGTTCGAGGAGCTGCGCCCGCTGGTTGGCGATCACGTTGCCGTAGGTGTGGATCACGCCCTTGGGACGGGCGGTCGTCCCGGACGTGTAGAGGATCCGGTGGACGTCGTCCGGTCCCTTCTCCGCGTCGGCGACGCGGACGCCCGGCGGCTGCGCCCCGAGCAGGACATCCAGCCGCTCGGCGCCCGGGACGGCGTCCCGCCCGTTCGCGACCGCGACCCGCAGGCCGGTGCTCGCGCGCAGGTGGGCGGCCTCGGCCCGGAAGTCGTCGTCGTACAGCAGGCAGGTGATCCCGGCCCGGTCGACGACGTACGCCTGCTCGGCGGCGTGCAGCCGCCAGTTCAGCGGCACCGCGACGGCGCCGATGCGGCTGAGGGCCAGCAGTTCGAGCACGTACACGGCGGTGTTGCGGCCGAGGACGCCGACCAGGTCCGCCGCCGTCACCCCGGCGGCCAGGAGGGCGGCGGCGTGCCGGTCGACGTCGGCGTCCAGCTCCGCGTAGGTCCACCGCCGGCCGTCGCCGACGAGGGCTTCGCGGTCGCCGCGGCGCAGCGCCTGGACGCGGAGCGTCTCGCTGAGGTTGCTCGTCGCCATGGCGCCTCAGCCCTCCCTGCCGCGGAAAGCCAGGATCTCCGCCCGGCCGGGCAGGCTGACGAACTCCAGCAGGTTGCCGTCGGGGTCGCGGGCCGCGAACGCCGTGATGTACCCGTAGTTCTCCAGGAGCTGCCGACGCGGCGGGCCGAGGCAGTCGGCGCCGAGGCGCGCGAGCCGCTCGTGGACCTCGTCCATCTCCTCGGCGGGGACCTGGAAGCTCAGCAGGAACGTGCCGAGTTCGAGGTGCCCCGCGGTCGCGGTCCGCTTCTTCGTACCGTTCCACTCGATGAGTTCGAGCTGCCCGATCCGCGTCGGGCCCTGGAGGTACTGGACCTTGCCGGTGGTCCCTTCGGGGAGCCCGAGGGACTCCTCGATCCCGGGCCCGCCGACGTCGGTGCGCAGCGTCCTGCGGTAGCCGAGGGCCTTCTCGTAGAAGTCGGCGGCGCGGTCGAGGTCGGAGACGGTCATCGCCACATGGTGGACTTCGCTGACGGGCATGCTTTCCTCTCCTGCTTCCTCTCCTGGACGGGCGCGGACCGGCGGCTACGCGCCGAGGACCCGCTGGATGAGCGCGACCTCGTCCTGGCCGCTCTGGGGGACGATGTGGTCGTCGAGCGCGCGGATCTCCCCGATCGCCGCGGCGATGCCGGCGGGCGCGGCGGGCTCCGGTCCCGAGTACCAGCCGGGCGTCACGCCGACGAAGATCCGCCCGACGCGGCCGCCGCCGACCGTGAGGATCTCCCCGTTCAGGTCGCACCGCTCGGACGCCAGGTACGTCGCGACCGCCGCGACGTGCCGGGGGTCGAACCGGTCGGCGAGATCGCCGAGGAGCCCCTCGGTCATGCGGGTGGCCGCGGTCGGCGACAGCGCGTTGACGAGGATGCCGTGCCGGGCGCCCTCCAGCGCCAGCACGTTCATCAGCCCGACGAGGCCCGCCTTCGCGGCGGCGTAGTTGGCCTGCCCGAACGTCCCGAGCAGCCCCGACGAGGAGGTGGTGAGGACGATCCGGCCGTAGCGCCGCTCGGTCATGTGCGGCCACGCGGGGCGCAGCACGTTGAACGCGCCCCCGAGGTGGACGTCGAGGACGGCGGTGACGTCGTCGTCGGTCATCTTCCCGAAGCTGCGGTCCCGCAGGATCCCGGCGTTGTGGATGACGGCGTCCACCCGGCCGAACTCGTCCACGGCCCGCCGCACCAGGGCCGCGCCGCCCTCGGCGGTCGCCACCGAGTCCGTGGACGCGACGGCGGTGCCGCCGAGCCCGCGGATCTCCCGGGCGACCTCCTCGGCGGCGCCGGACGAGCCCGCCCCGGCGACCGTCCCGCCGAGGTCGTTGACGACCACCCGCGCGCCGTGCTCGGCGAGCATGAACGCGTGCGCGCGGCCGATGCCGTTGCCGGCCCCGGTGACGATCACGACCCGGTCCGCGAAGTCGACCGCTCCGCCGTCGCCCTCGTTGACGTTTCCGTTCACAGCTCACTCCCCAGGACGGCGACGAACGCGACCGACGACCCGGGCTGGCCGCCGAGATTCTGCGCGACGGCGAGCCGCGCGTCCGGCACCTGCCGCTCGCCCGCCTCACCCCGCAACTGCGTGAAGCACTCGAACATCATGCGCAGCCCGGTGGCGCCGACCGGGTGGCCGAAGGATTTCAGCCCGCCGTCGGTGTTGACCGGCAGGGCGCCGCCGAGGTCGTAGCGGCCGTCGAGGATGTCGCGCCACGCCTTGCCGCGCTCGGAGAACCCGAGGTCCTCCATGAGGACGACCTCGGTCGGGGTGAAGCAGTCGTGCACCTCGGCGAGCGAGATCTGCGTCGCCGGGTCGGTCACGCCGGCCTGCGCGTACGCCTGCCGCGCGGCGGTGACGACCTCGGGGAAGGTGGTGAAGTCGTACCCGCCGGTGGCGAGCCCGGCGCCGGATCCGGCGATGAAGCTCATCCCCCGCAGGAACACGGGCCGGTCGGTGTACCGGTGGGCGTCCTCGGCGCGGACGATCACGGCGGCGGCCGCCCCGTCGGACACCCCGGAGCAGTCCAGGACGCCGAGGCCGCCCGCGATGCGCGGGGCGTTCTCGACGGCGGCGGCCGTGACCGGCCGGCGGAACTGGGCGCGCTCGTTGAGGGCGCCGTTCGCGTGGTTCTTCACCGCGACGTGGGTCAGCGCGCTGCGCATGTCGCGCTCGCCGACGCCGTGCGCCTCCCGGTAGGCGGGGTCGAGGAGGGAGAACCCGGCGGGCGCCGTCCAGTCGACGTCCGTCCCGTCCGCGGGCGGCAGGACGGCCGACAGGCCGGACTGCGAGCTGTCCTTGAGCTTCTCGACGCCGGTGGCCATGACGACGTCGTAGGCGCCGGACGCGACGCCGAAGACGGCGTTGCGGAACGACTCCGACCCGGTCGCGCAGTAGTTCTCGACCCGCGTCACGGGCTTGCCGGACAGCCGCAGCGGCCGGGCGAGGACCTGCCCGGACAGCCCCGTCCCCTGGGTGCCGACCCAGAACGCGTCGACGTCGTCGAGGGACAGCGCGGGCAGCGCGGCCATGCACTCGGTGACGGCGTCGACGAGGAGGTCGTCGGCCGAGGAGTTCCAGTGGTCCCGGAACGGCGTGCAGCCCATCGCGACGATGGCGACGTCGTGGGCCATGCGCCTGCCGGCTGTGCGCGTGCCGGGTGTGCGTGCGGTCGTCACTGGTCGTGCCCTTCCCACGGACGGAGCTTCCAGAAGTGGTTGTGGATCCCGTCGGTGGTCCACAACCGGCGGAACGTGGGCCGCATCCGCATGCCCACGTGGACGGCCTCGGGCCGGACGTCGGTCGCGTAGGCGCTGAGCCGTCCGCCGCCGGTGCCGTCGTCGTCGAAGTCGGCGACGACGATCGCGACCTCGGCCTCCGGCATGGTCGTCAGCCGGTCCCGGGTGACCGAGACGACGGTGGCGCCCCGGTCGCGCAGCGAGACCTTGCCGGGCGCGGCGGCGTCCGCGGTCACGCCGCAGACCGCGCAGGCCCGGCTCGGCGGGGTGGTGACGCCGCCGCAGGCGTCGCAGCGGCCGCCCTCCAGCCGGTACTTCCAGCCGGCCCGGCGGTGCATCGGCGGCGCGGCCGGGGACGGCGCGGCCGGACGGGCCGGGCCCTGCACGTCGAGGAGGCCCCGCCAGTGCAGGTAGCGGCCGTAGCCGAGGACCTCCCGGTCGGCGAGCTGCTCGCGCACCGGCCGGCCGCCGCGCGCGGACCGGACGCCGTCGCCGGCCCGGAACACGAAGGCGTCCGCGCCCTCGGCCGCCGACAGCAGCAGGACGGTCTCGCCGGGCGCCGCCGTGTCGAGGGCCGCGGCCAGCAGCAGCCCCGGATGGGCGGTGCCGGTGTAGCCGGTGAGCCGCTCGATCTCGGCGTCCGCGCCGGAGCCGCCGAGGTCGCGGCGCAGGGCGGCGGCGGCGCGGGGGTTGGACGACGCGACGGCGACGTGGTCGGCGGCGTCCAGCCCGGCATCGGCCAGCGCCCGCCGCGCCGCCGCCCACCCGGCCTCGACCAGGATCCCGGAAGTGAACCGCTCGTCCCAGACGCGGTCGTGCCGCTCGCCGGGCAGCCGCCAGCGGTCCAGCACCTCGGCCGTCCGGCCCGCCCTCGCCAGGAGCACCGCCGCGGCCGTACCGGGGACGAACCCGGCGGCGGCGTCGCCCTGCGCGAGCTCGTCGGGCGCGCCGGGCCGGGTCGTGCGGACGTCGCCGAGCGCAACGGCGGCCCCCGCATGCACCAGCAGGTCGAGCGCGGTCGCGCCCGACCGGTGGCCGTGCAGGTCGGCCGCAGCCACGCCGGTATCGAGCCCGAGCGCCTCGTGCACGATGCCCGCCGAGGTCTTGCCGTCATAGGGCGCGCTGGTCGTCGCCAGGAGGAGCCGTCCGCCGGACGGGGGTTCCGCGGTGATCTCCCGGAGCGCCTCGACCGCCATCGTCACGGTGTCCTCGTCGTACGCGGCGACGCCGCGCACCGGCCCGCCGGGCCGCGGCTCCGCGCCGTCGAGGGCGTTGCCGGCCAGCGCGTACGCGGGCAGGTGGACCGCGTACGCGCCGATGCCGTTGTGTTCGGGCATGGGTGGTTCGTGCCTCCTCAGGTCCAGGTGGGGACGGCCGCGAGCAACCGCCGGGTGTAGTCCTGCCGGGGCCGGTCGAGGACCTGCCCAGCGGGGCCCTGCTCGACGACGCGGCCCCCGTTCATGACCGCGATCCGGTCGCACAGGTCGCTGGCCAGCATCAGGTCGTGGGTGACGAACAGGAGGCCGATGTCGAGCTCGTCGGTGAGGGACCTGAAGAGTTCGACGACCTTCGTCTGGGTGGTGACGTCGAGGGCCGTGGTGCACTCGTCGGCGATGACCAGCGACGGCCGGGTCACTACGGCCAGGCCGATCGCGACCCGCTGCCGCAGGCCGCCGGAGAGCTGGTGCGGGTAGCTGTCCAGGACGCGCTCCGCGTCGGTGATCCGCATCTGCTCCAGCACCTCGACGGAGCGGCGCCGGACGTCGTCCTTGCCGATGCCGCGGACGTGCCGGCGCAGCACCTCGGCGAGGTGCGCCCGCACCTTCAGCAGCGGGTTGAGGGACCGGGACGCGTCCTGGAACACCATGCCCACCGACGAACCGCGGACCCGGTCCGTACGCTCGACGCCGGGGGCGACGATGCGCTCGTCCGCGAGGGAGATCGAGCCGCCGTCCACCCGGACGTTCTTCTCCAGGAGCCCCACGACGGCCCGCGCGAGGGTGGTCTTGCCGCTGCCGGACTCGCCGACCACCCCGACGACCTCGCCGCGCCCGACCGCCAGGTCGACTCCGTCCAGCAGGGTGAGGTCGCCGCGCGCCACGCGGGCCGTGATGGTCAGGCCCGAGACGTTCAGGAGCTCGGTCATCGGCGCCGCTTTCGTGGGTCGTGGTGGGTGAGCAGTGCGTCGCCGAGGAGGTTCACCAGCAGGACCAGGAGGGTGATCGCGAGCCCGGGGAAGAACGCGATCCACCACGCCTGCCCCAGCTCGTCCTGCCCGGACGCCAGCATGGACCCCCAGCTCGACCTGGGTGGGACGACGCCGAGGCCGAGGAAGCTGAGCGCGCTCTCGACCAGGATCGCGGTGCCGATCTGGAGCGTTCCCAGCGCGACGATCGTCCCGGCGAGGTTCGGCAGCACGTGCCGGAACACGATCCGGGCCTCCGAGGCGCCGACGGCGCGCAGCCCGAGGACGAACTGCCGCTCCCGGATGGCCAGGGTGGTGGCGCGGGTGACGCGGGCGCAGGCCGCCCAGCCGGTGAGCGCGAGGACGACGAACAGCACCGGGAGCGAGCTGCCCCGGTTCGCGATGATCGCCAGCGCGATGAGGATGAACGGCAGCGCGAGCTGCGCGTCGATCACGATGGAGATCACCCGGTCCGCCCAGCCGCGGAAGTACCCGGCGAGCAGGCCGATCAGGACGCCCGGCACGATCGCGGCGAGCGCGCCGACCAGCCCGATCATGATCGTCAGCCGTCCGCTGGTCACCAGCTCGGTGAGGACGTCCTGGCCGCGCTTGTCCGTGCCGAGGGGATGCTCCCAGGTGCCGCCGGACAGCAGTGCCGGTGGCAGCCGCGTCTTCGACAGGTCCTGCCCGCCCTCGGGCAGCAGGCCCGTCAGCGGCAGCACGAAGACGAGCGCCGCGACCGCCAGGAGCGGCACGGACAGCCAGAACACGGCGGTCCGCGGGCGCCGGGGACGCCGCCCGCGCGGGGCCCGCGGCGCCGCGTCGGCGGCGGGAGCGTCGAGTTCGAGTCGGCTCATCGCGCGATCACCGCACCCTCGGGTCGACGACGGAGTGGACGACGTCGACGATCAGGTTCAGGCAGACGAAGACGACCGCGCCGAACACCACGATGGCCTGGACGAGCGGGAAGTCACGGAACTGCACGGCCTGCAGGGCGAGCTGCCCGAGGCCGGGCCACGAGTAGACGTACTCGATCGCGACGGCGCCGGACAGCAGGATTCCGGTCTGCAGGACGACGACGGTCAGCACCGGCATCATCGCGTTCTTGAACGCGTGCCGCCAGACCACGCGCGTCCGGCCGATGCCCCGCGCGCGGGCAGAGTCGACGTACGGCTCGGCGAGCGCTTCGCTCATGGACGCCCTGGTCAGCCGCGCGATGTGCGCCATCGGGTACAGCGACATCGTCAGTGCGGGCAGGACGAGGTGGCGCGGCGTCCCGGACTGTCCCGCCGGAAGCCAGCCGAGCTTCACGGCGAACAGGACCACGAACATCATCCCGAGCCAGAAGACCGGGACGGACTGGCCCAGCAGCGCCACCGTGGACGCCGCCCGGTCCCACCAGGTGCCCTCCCGGGTCGCCGCGAGGACGCCCAGCGGCACCCCGACGAGGATCGCGATCGCCATGCCGGCCCCGACGAGCTGGAGCGTGAACGGCACCCGCTCGAAGATCATCGTGGTGTTGGCCTGGTAGTACTGCAGCGATTCGCCGAGGTCTCCGGTGAAGACGCCGCGCAGGTAGTCGAAGTACTGCGCGAGCAGCGGCCGGTCGAGGCCGAGCTGCGCGCGCAGCGCCGCCCGCTGCTCGGGAGGGGCGGTCGGCCCGAGGATGTTCGCCGTCGGGTCTCCGGAGAGCCTGCCGAGGACGAACGCCATGGTCAGGGCGATGTAGAGGGAGGCGAAGAGCGTCGCGAGGCGGATCGCGACGCGCCTGAGGCGACCGGTCGTCATCGGCGGGCCCTCCAGCGTGCGCCGGGCATCGCCGCGAGCAGCTCCCGGGTGTAGCCGTCGGCGGGGTCGGTGAAGACGGTCTCGCACGGCCCGGACTCCACGGCCCGCCCGTTCCGCATGACGTGCACCGAGTCGCAGACGGACCGGACGACCGCGAGGTCGTGGCTGATCATGAGCAGTGCGGCCCCGGTGCTCTCCCGCACCTCGCGGAGCAGGGCGAGGACGTCGGCCTGCACGGACACGTCGAGGCCCGAGGTGGGCTCGTCCGCGACGATCAGCCGGGGCCGCATGAGCAGGGCGCGGGCGATGCAGACCCGCTGGGCCTGCCCGCCGCTGAGCTGGTGCGGGTACCGGTCGAGCAGGTCCGGGGAGAGCCGGACGCGGTCGAGGAGTCCGGCGTCGTCGATCCACGCGGTGCGCTCGCGCTGCAGGCCGCGCAGTTCCCGCAGCCCGGAGCGGACGGACTGGCGCGCGTCCAGCGAACCGTGCGGGTCCTGGAACACGACCTGGACCTCCGGGCGCAGCTTCCGCAGCCGCCGCCGACCGAGCGAGGCCAGCTCGTGCCCGAGGAGCCGGACGTCGCCGCCGGTGCGCGGGCCGAGGCCGATGGCGGCGAGCGCGAGGGTGGTCTTGCCGGAGCCGGACTCGCCGACCACGGCGCTGCTCTCGCCCGCGCCGACGCGCAGGGACACGCCGTCCACGGCCCGGAAGACCTCCCCCGTGGTCCGGTTCCGGTGCTCGACGACGAGCCCGTCGATGACGAGCGCCGGTGCGTCCGCCGGGATGGGGAGGCCCCGGCCGGTGCCGGCCGGGGTCCCCTTCTTCAGTGTCTCCGCCATGGTCAGCGCGTCGCGTTCGTGAAGTCGACGGAGTTCAGCGGCCCGTAGACGACGCCCTCGACACCGGAGCCGAGGCCGTAGTTGTAGACCTGCTTGTAGAGCGGGATGTAGCAGTGCTTCTCGACGACGCCCAGCGTGTTGAGCTCCTCGTAGATGGGCTGCGCGGCGGCGGCGTCCTCCTGCTCCAGCGCCTCGGCGACCAGCTCGTCGATCTTCGGGTCGGGGCAGTTGCCGGTGATCGACTCGGACTTCATGAAGCCGCTGGCGAAGAAGTCGGGGACGGCCACGTTCGGGACCCCGGCGAACAGGTATAGGCCGTCGATCTGCTTGCCACCCACCTGCTTGACGAGCGTCCCGTAGTCGAGGGGCAGGTACTTCACCTTGAACCCGGCCTCTTCGAGGCTCGCGCCGATGGCCTGGGCGACCTCTTCCATGTTGGTGTACTGGGCGGCCGGGTAGGTGAGGTTGACCGCCGGAGCCGACGAGCCGACGAGCTGCTTGGCCCGCGCCGGGTCGGCGGTGACGGCCTGCGCGGGCTGCGTGCCGGGCTTGACGTTCAGCAGCCCGCCGTCCGCCACGGCCTTTCCGTCGAAGATGCCCTGGACGATCTGGTCCCGGTCGATGGCGAGGGCGGCGGCCTCGCGCAGCTCCGGGTCGTCGAAGGGCGGCTTGGTCGACTCCAGGAAGCCGGTGATCTTCAGTGCGGACTCCGTGCTCACGACCTCGATCCCGGCGTTCTCGGCCTGCTCGGCCTGGGCCGGAGGCAGGTCGAACGAGACATCCACGCTCTTGCTCTGCAGCAGCGCGAGCCGCTGCGACGCCTCGGTCGCCCAGGTGAAGGTCACGCCGGTGTTCGCGGGCTTCTCGCCCCAGTAGTCCGGGTTCGCCTTGACGGAGAACTCGCGGCCGGCCTTCGCGTCCTCGAACACGTACGGCCCGGTGCCGACGGGGGCCGCGGAAAAGCCCGCCGCACCCTTGTCCGCGTAGTACTTCGGCGGGAGGAGGTACACGGTGGTGAGCAGGTTCGGGATGTCGTACTGCGGCCGCTTCGTCTTCACGACGAACGTCGTGGCGTCCGGCGCCTCGAAGGACTCGACGTTCCCGAAGTAGGACTTCAGGATCGAGGTGTCCGCGTCGCGCGTGAGCTCCAGCGTGCTGACGGCCGCGGCGGCGTCCGCCGCCTCGCCGTTGGTGAACTTCAGGTCCGGACGCATCGTGAACGTCCACTCGGTGTCGGACGTGCGTTCCCAGCCGGTGACGATCCCCGTGCGGTCGGGCTCGAGGTTCGCGCCGGTGTTGACCAGCGGCTCCACCATCGTCGCCCAGACGACCTGCGCGGACCGGGCTCCGGCGATCGGGTCGAGGGTGGCCGGCTGCGCGTTGAGCAGTGCCCGCACGTGGGAGGTGTCCGACGAGCCGCCGCCCGGGGAACCTCCGCAACCGGCGACGCCGATCGCCAGCGCCGCCGCGGCGGCGGCGCCGGCCAGCCGCCGCAGGGTCGGGCCGTTCTTGATCATTTGGATCCTCCTCGGCGTCGCAGTGTCCGCGGCCTCGAGCCGACGGCACGCACAGAGCGTCCGGACCCGAGTCCCGTGACGCCCGTCACAAAGTACCGACCGGCCGGTATCAAGTCAATCGTCCTATGCAGGTCACAATGGAGGAAGAGTCCAAGATTTCCAAGACCCTCACCCGATTTCATACCGACCGGCATGTATGATTTCGCCCATGTCGACCACGATGACGACCGAGCGCGACGGACGGGTCGCGAGGGTGACGTTCGACAACTCCGCGCGGGGCAACTCCCTCGACACCGCGCTGCTGCGGGAGTTGACCGAAGCCCTGGAGGCCGCGGCCGGGAACCCGGCGCACGTCGCGATCCGCCTGGAGATGGCCGGACGGCACTTCTGCGGCGGCTGGGACACCTCGTCGTTCGCGGGCCTCGCGGACGAGTCCGCCGAGACCGTGGCCGCCCGGCTCCGCGAGGGCGACGCGCTGGTCGAGCGGATCCGGAGGCTGCCCGTACCGGTGGTCGCGGGGGTGCGCGGCCACGTCGTCGGCTTCGGCGTCGGCCTGCTGAGCGCCGTGCACCTGCCGGTCGCCGCCGCCGAGGCCCGGGTGTCCCTGCCGGAGGCCCGGTTCGGATTCGCTCCGGCCGGCGTCGGCCACGTGGTGGCCCAGGCGCTGCCGCGGGCGCAGGCGTACGCGCTGCTCTGCGGCCTCACCACCGCGACGGGCCGGCAGCTCTCCGCGTGGGGCCTGGCGTCCCGAGTGGCGCCGGACACCCAGCTCGACGCGGCCGTCGAGGAGGTGCTCGACGGCCTGCTCGCGGTGCCGGGCGGCACGCTCCGCGCGATCGTCGAGGTCGTCGGTTCGAGCCTCGACACCGGCCGGCCCGACCGCGCCTACGAGGTCGCCGCACGCACGATCGTCGAGGGGGGCCGGTCATGACGGAGCACGCGTTCCGCGCGGGCGAGGCGGTATGGGTCGAGCTGTGCGCTTCCCGCCCCGAGGCCGCGGAGGAGTTCTACACCGCGCTGCTCGGCTGGACGGTACGGCACGAACGGCTCGGCGGGGCGACCTACCGGATGTGCTCCGTCGGCGGGCGCGACGTCGCCGGGATCTCCACCGCGGCGCTGCACGGCGGACGGCCGCGCGGCTGGCTCACCTACTTCGCCGTCGACGACATCGGGACGGCGGCCCGCGACGCCGTCGCCTTGGGCGGCGAGCTGCTGACGGCCCCGCGCTACCTGCCCGCCGCCGGGACCGGCGCCACCGTGCTGGACCCCTTCGGCGCCGCCTTCGGCCTCTACCAGGGCGAGGCCCGCACGGGCGTCCAGCTCCTCAACCTGCCCGGAGCGCTGTGCTGGAACGAGCTGGACACGGGCGAGCCGGAGAAGTCGGTGGCGTACTACCGCTCGCTGTTCCGCTACGGGACCGAGTCGCGCGACGACGCCCCGACCGGACGCTCCTACACGGTCCTGACGCTCGACGGCGTCCCCGTGACGGGCGTGCTGGAGATGGACAGCACGTGGCCGAACCTGGTGCCGTCGAAGTGGATCACCTATTTCGCCGTCACCTCGCTCGACGCGGCGATCGCCACGACGGTCGAGCTCGGCGGCACCCCCACCGTCGGGCCGGTCGGCGGCCCGCACGGTCCGCTGCACCTGGTGAAAGACCCCGGCGGGCACACGGTGGCCCTGATCCAGCTCGAAGACGGCCTGCGCCCCGACCACGTCCCTTCTCCCCCGGCGGTGACCCGATGACCGAACCGTTGTTCGACTCCACCCAGTTTCGGCGCGTGTGCGGGCAGTTCCCGACCGGCGTGACGGCGGTGACCGCGGTGACCGCCGACGGGAGGACGGCGGCCCTGACGGTGAACTCCTTCACCTCGGTGTCGCTCGACCCCGCGAAGGTGCTGTTCTGCCTGGCGGACTCCTCGTCGTCCTACCCGCTCCTGACGGAGGCGGAGCGCATCGCGATCCACATCCTGAGCCGGGACCAGGAGGACGTCGCCCGGCGGTTCGCGACGTCCGGGCTGACCGGCGCGGAGCGGCTGGCGGGCGTCGGCTGGACCGCCGGCCCCGGCGGGGTGCCGCTGCTGCCCGACACCCCGGCGATCCTCGCCGGCCCGCCCGGCGAGATCATCACCAGCGGCGACCACGCGATCATCCTCGTCGCCGTCGACCACGTCCATCTCAAGCCGAGCGACACCCCCGCCCTGTCCTTCTACCAGGGGCGTTTCACCACGCCGGTGGTGGCCGCGGCGGAGTGACGCCCCGCCGGGCGGTGCCCCCGGCGGTCCGCCGGGGCGCCCGTCCCCGTCCTCACTCGCTGAGCAGCCCCATCAGGATCAGCTCGCAGAACTGCTCGGCGACCTCGTCGATCCCGAGGTTGCCGTCGGGGTTGTACCACTGGAAGGCCGAGGCGCACATGCCGAAGATGCCGAAGGTGATGATGCGCTCGCTCATCTCCGGGCGGAACGCGCCGGCATCGATCCCGCGCTGGACGGTCTCGCGGAACATCGTCTCGAGCATGTCGCGCTTGTCGGTGACCGAGCGCAGCCGCTCTCCCGTGAGGTGCCGCCGCTCCTGGTAGAAGATCGCGACGTGCGCCCGGTACCTGGCGACGCCCGCGAGGCTCAGGCTGATGAGGGCGCGCAGCTGCTCGACGGGGTCGGACCCCTCGTCGAGGATCTCGCGGGCGGCGTCGATCTGCGTGTCCAGGTACTCGTTCTGGATCTGCCAGAGCAGGTCTTCCTTGCTCCGGAAGTGGTGGTAGAACGCGCCCTTGGTGAGGTTGGCGTTCACGACGATCTGCTTGAGCGTGGTGCGGTCGAAGCCGTCCCGCTCGAACAGCTGGAGCGCGCTGTCGACGATCTCGCGGCGGGTCCGCTGCGGGTCGTAGCCGTCGGACCACCGCCAGCCGGCCTCGGCGGCGCGGGAGGGCACGGCCTGCTCCGCCGTCGCGGCCGGAGCGTCACCGGGCGCCGTGACCGCGGATTCCTCTGCCATCGCGCTCCTTGTCGGGTCGGTCACGGATAGTAGCGAAAGAGGATCTCCGCCACGCAGCATGTGGTGGCGTCGTCCGCGAACTCCACGGTCACGGACGCCTTGGCCTGCACGCCGCCGGTCCCGCTGTCGCCCCCGGGGAGCCGCACGGCCGAGGTCAGCACGGCCACGCCCTGGATCTCGGTACCCGGCGGGAGCGGCTTGACGAACCGCACCCGGTCGAGCCCGTAGTTGATGCCCATCGAGAAGCTCTCGATCGTGAGGACGTCCTCCAGGAGGCGGGGAACGAGGGCCAGGGTCAGAAAACCGTGGACGATGGTACCTCCGAACGGCCCGGACTCGGCCCGTTCGACGTCGACGTGGATCCACTGGTGGTCCTTGGTGACGTCGGCGAACCGGTCGACCTCGTCCTGGGTCACCACCCGGGTCTCGCTGGCGCCGAGCTCCGCGCCGACCAGGTCCAGCAGCTCGTAGGGCTCGCGAAGGGCTGTTCGCCGCGGGGTCCGCATGGTCGATGACGCTCCCATTCCGACTGGTCGCAATGTAATTGTACGGTGACCGGCGATCCGATCGATGATGTGACAGAACCGCGGAGCCGCACGCGTTGTCCGCCACCGCGCTTTTCATACCGACTGGCAGGAATCTACCACCTCATCGGGTATGCGCCGGGGGCCGGGAACGTCGCGTCAGGGGCGAAGGACGAGGCGGATCGGGTTGCCCTCCTTCGCCGCAAGGCGTTCGACGGCCTGCGGCGCGTCGGCGAGGGGCAGCACGTCGCTGACCGACTCGGCCAGGTCGAGGCGGCCCTGCTCGACGAGGTGGAGGAGCTGCTCGACGTGCTCGGGCTCGGATCCGTAGTGCCCGAGCACCTGCTGCCGCAGGAAGCTGAACGTGGTGTCGTGGGCGATCGTCACCGGCTGCCCGCCGAGCCCGACGAGGACGAGACGTCCGTCCTTGCCCAGGGCGCCGAGGGCCTGCTCGCGGACGGCGGGGACGCCGGCGAAGTCGAACGCGACGGCGAGCCCGCGGCCGCCGGTGGCCGCCTGCACGGCCCCGGCGAAGTCGGCGGAGCCCGGGTCGAGGGCGAGGTCGGCGCCGAACCGGAGGGCGCGCTCCCGCGCCGCTTCGACCGGGTCGATCGCGATGACGGGGGCGGCGCCGAGGAGCCGGAGGAGCTTGACGGCGTGCGCGCCGAGTCCGCCGAGGCCCCAGACGCCGACGGCCTCCCCGGCTCGCGTCTTCGCGGTCGCGGTGACCGCGGCCCAGGGGGTCGAGACGGCGTCGGGGACGATGCAGGCCTGCTCGAACGGGAGCGCGTCGGGGATCGGGACGACCGTCCGTTCGGCGGCGACGGCGAACTGGGCCCAGCCGCCGTCGTAGTCGACGCCGCGGGTGAAGACCGTGCCGTCGAGGTCCTCCTCGCCCGCCTGGAGCAGGACGCGCCGACCGGGCTCGAACCGGGTCACGCCGGCGCCGCACGACTCCACGACGCCCGCGACCTCGTGGCCGAGCGTGACCTCGTCCCCGCGCAGGTAGAGCGGGCTGAGCGTGCCGTCGATCAGGTGCAGGTCCGACAGGCAGACGCCCGCGGCCTTCACCGCGATCCGCACCTCCCCGTGCCCCGGCTCGGGCACCGGGACCTCCCGGACGGCGAACCGCCGGGTCCGCACGTCCAGCCGTCCGGCGAGCATCTCCGCCATGTTCCGCGACCTCCGTGAGCGCCGTGTGCGTGCGATCGACCCGTTGTACCCGGTGGCGTCCGGCCGAAGCCAGGTGGTTATAGTTATGGAAATCATTGTCACTTGGAGGGGTCATGACGGACGTCCGGTTCCCCCGCCCGCCGGCGTTGCCGTGCGCACGTCGGCCCGTCGCGCTGGAACGGTCCCGGGTGCGCCGCACGTCCGCCGCCGCGTCCCCAGGGGAGCGGGGCACCGCCTCGTGACCGCGCCCCTCAAGTCCTGGCGTCCGGGTCCCGTCGCCGCCTGCGCGGTGCTGGCCGCCGCCCTCGCCGTCTCGGCCGTGCTGGCCATCGGTTTCGGGGCGACCGCGGCGGTGCCGGTCACCGACACCGCCCGCTACCTGTGGGCGGGTGTGACCGGCGGGCGCATCGGCGCGGACGAGGCGACGGCCTACCAGATCGTGTGGCAGATCCGGGCGCCGCGGGTGCTGCTGGCGGCGCTCGTCGGCGCCGGGCTGAGCGCGATGGGCGTGGCCGTGCAGGCGCTGGTGCGCAACCCGCTCGCCGACCCGTTCGTGCTCGGGGTCTCCTCCGGCGCGTCCGTCGGCGCGGTGCTCGTCACGGTGACGGGCGGGCTCGCGGCGCTCGGCATCTACGCGGTGTCGGCCGGGGCGTTCGCCGGCGCGCTGGCCGCGTCGCTGCTGGTGTACGCGGCGGCGTCGAGCCGGGGCGCGCTGTCGCCGCTGCGGCTGATCCTCACCGGTGTCGCGATGGCGCTGGGCTTCCAGGCGCTGATGAGCGTGATCGTCTACTTCGCGCCGGACGGCGAGGCGACGAGCACCATCCTGTTCTGGACGATGGGCGGGTTCGGCGCCGCGACGTGGGGCACGCTGCCCGCCGTCGCGGTGACGGTCGTCGCGGGCTGCGTGCTGCTGTACCGCGGCGGGCGGACCCTGGACGCGATGGCGCTCGGCGAGGAGACCGCGGCGAGCCTCGGCGTCGACCCCGACCGGCACCGGCGGGTGCTGCTGGTGCTGGTCTCGCTGGTCACCGGCGTCATGGTCGCGGTGAGCGGGGCCATCAGCTTCGTCGGGCTCGTGATGCCGCACCTCGTCCGGATGGTGGTCGGCGCCGTCCACAGCCGGGTGCTCGCGGTCGCGCCGCTCGCCGGGGCGCTGTTCATGGTCTGGGTCGACCTGGCGTCCCGGACGCTCGTGGCGCCGCGCGAGCTGCCGCTCGGCGCGATCACCGCGCTGATCGGCGTGCCGGTGTTCGTCGCGCTGATGCGGCGCCGCGCGTACGTCTTCGGAGGCCGCTGATGGATCTGGAGCTGGACGGCCTGTCGGTGGCGCTCGGCGGCCGCGACCTGCTGCGGGACCTGTCCCTGGACGTTCCGGGCGGACGGGTCGTGGGCCTGGTCGGGCCGAACGGCAGCGGCAAGTCGACCGCGCTGCGCTGCGTGTACCGAGCGTTGCGGCCCACGACGGGGACGGTCCGGGCCGGCGGCGAGGACCTCGCGCGGGTGCCCGTGCGGCGCGCGGCCCGGATCGTCGCGGCCCTCACCCAGGACGGCACCATCGACCTCGACTTCACGGTCGGGGAGGTCGTGGCGCTCGGCCGGACGCCGCACCTGCGCGGCAACGCGCCCCTCGGCCCGCACGACCGGGAGGTGTGCGAGCGGGCGATGGACCGGCTCGGCATCGCGCACCTCGCGACGCGGGGCGTGCTCGGCCTGTCGGGCGGCGAGCGGCAGCGGGTGCTGCTGGCCCGCGCGCTGGCCCAGGAGCCCGAGATCCTCGTGCTGGACGAGCCGACGAACCACCTCGACGTCCGGCACCAGGTCGAACTGCTGTCGCTGCTGCGCAAGAGCGAGGTCACCGTGCTCGTCGTGCTGCACGACCTGAACCTCGCCGCCGCGGCCTGCGACGTGCTGGCCGTGCTGTCCGAGGGACGGCTGGTCGCGACCGGCCCGCCCGCCGACGTCCTCACCCCCGAACTGGTCGGCGAGGTGTTCGGCGTCGCGGCGAGTGTCGTCCCGCACCCCCTGACCGGTGCCCCGCAACTCCTCTACAGCCTGCACTGAAGTACGGCACGGCCCTGAAAGGCGTCCCCCATGTATCTGAACCGTTCTTCCCGCGCCGCCCTCGGGACGGCGGCGGCCGTCGCGGCGCTGCTGGTCACCGGCTGCGGTGCCGAGGTGGAGTCCGGCGCGGCGGACGCCGCGGCGGCGACCGTCCAGCGCTGCGGCGAACCCGTCGAGTACACGGTGCCCGAGCGCGCGGTCGCCTACGAGGGCGGCAGCGCCGACAAGCTGTTCGCGCTCGGGCTGGCCGACCGCGTGCACGGGTACGTGATGCCGCCCGCGAACCCGCCCGTGACCGAGTCGCCGTGGGCGTCCGACTACGCGAAGGTGGAGATGCTGAGCGACGACCTGCTGAACAAGGAGGTCGTGGTGAACGCGAAGGCCGACCTGGTGGTCGCGGGCTGGAACTCCGGTTTCAGCGAGGAGCGCGGCATCACCCCCGAGATCCTGGACCGGCTGGGCATCCAGAGCTTCATGCACACCGAGAGCTGCTACAACTACCCCGGCTTCCCGCAGAAGGTCACCCCGTTCGAGGCCCTCTACAGCGACCTCGAACGGCTCGGGAAGATCTTCCGGGTGGAGGACAGGGCCGCGGAGGTCGTCACCGGGCTGAAGGAGCGGGTGGCGAAGGTGCAGCGGGAGGCGCCGCAGGGCGACCCGGTGCCGGTGTTCCTGTACGACTCGGGCACCGACCAGGCGTTCACGGCGGGCGCGCAGGTGCCGCCGACGGACGTCATCCGGCTCGCCGGGGGCCGGAACATCTTCGCCGACCTGCAGGAACGCTGGACGCGCGTGACGTGGGAGTCGGTCGCCGAGGCGGCACCCGAGGTCATCATGATCATGGACTACGGCGACCAGCCCGCCCAGGAGAAGATCGAGTTCCTGCGGGAGTCCCCGCACACGCGCGACCTGCCCGCCGTGAAGCAGGACAAGTTCTTCATCCTCGACTACAACGAGGGCATCAGCGGGCCGCGCAACGTCGACGGGCTGGAGAAGTTCGCCGAGTACCTGCGCACACACGGCCATTGACGGAGCGGACCGCCGGGGTGGCCCGTCGATCGGGCCGCGCCGGCGGCGGCGTCAGGACGGCGGCGTCAGCATGCGGGCGATCAGCATGTGCAGGTGGGCGCGGAAGCGTTCGACGGCGACGGCGTCGCGCCGCCGCACCCCCTGCCCGCGCATGCGCTGCGGGTCGACCTCCCGGTCGGAGTAGACGATCCCGCCGCTCAGGAACCCGTAGACGCACCACACGATCGTCCACACCACATGGTCGGGGTCGGCGTCCGGCGGGACCAGCGGGCGGACGGCCTCCACGACCCGCAGCGACAGCGGTGCCGTGTAGTGCTCCTCGAGTCCGGGGACGTCGGCGGCGTCGCCCATCCACCGGTGCAGCCACAGCGCCAGCACGTCGGTGCGCGCCACGTAGAAGTCCAGGTAGGCGTCCGCGAGCCGCAGCACGCCCGGCAGGTCGGTGGTGAACCGGGCGATCGCCGGCTCCATGGCGTTCCGTTCGGCCTCGTCGGCGCGGACGAACACGGCCCGGTACAGCTCGCCCTTGCCGGCGGCGAGCTCGCGGAGGGTCGCGATGGCGACCCCGGCGGCGTCGGCCACGAGCTGCATGGACGTCCCGTCGTATCCCAGCTCCGCGAACAGGCGCATGGCCGTGTCGAGCAGCCCTTCGCGCTCCGATGCATCCACGTCGATCACTTTACGTGACCAAACGTGCACGTCCAGGACAGGGTCTGGCGGCCGGGATCAGGCGGGCGGAGGGGCGAACATGCGGGCGATGAGCCGGTGCAGGTGCGCGCGGAACTCCTCGACCCGCTCGGGGTCGTGGGGCCCGATCCCCGCGCGGCGCACCTGCTGCACGCCGGTCTCCGGGTCCGTCCACGTCATGCCGCCGCTGAAGAACCCGAAGACGCACCACACGATCGTCCAGATGAGGTAGTCGGGATGGACGTCGGGCGGGAGGATCGGACGCAGGGTCAGGACCACCGACTGCGTCATCGACTCGGTGAAGTCCTCGCGGAGGTCGGGGACGTCGACGGCGTCGCCCATCCAGCGGTGCAGCCAGAGCGCCATGATGTCGGTGTGGTGCTCGTAGAAGTCCAGGTAGGCGTCCACCAGCCCCAGGTAGCTCTCGAGGTCCGGGCCGAACCGTTCCCCCGCGGGCTCCAGCGCGCGACGTTCGGCCTCCAGGGCGTGGTGCATCACGGCCCGGTACAGCTCGGGCTTGCCGTCGCCGAGAAGCTCATGGACGGTCGGCAGGCCGACCCCGGTGGCGTCGGCGACGAGCTGCAGGGACGTCCCGTCGTACCCCAGCTCCGCGAACAGGCGCAGGGCCGTGTCGAGCAGCCTTTCGCGCTCCGATACATCCACGCCGATCACTTTACGTGATGGAGCGAGCACCTTGCGCGCACGGGCCCGTCAGTGTGCGGGGAGCTGCCCCGCCGGGGCCGGGGACCAGCCGTCCAGGGCGCCCGCGAGTCCGGGGACGGACGCGATGACCTCGGCGGCGTCCGGGTCCGTGCGGCGCAGGAAGGCCAGGTGGCGGGCGGCGTGCGCGGCGATCTGCGCGGGCCGCGGCGCGGCCGGGGACGGGCTGGACGGGCCGTCGCCGCAGGCGATGGGGGCCCGGTCGGGCAGCGGGACGGCGGGCAGGCCGGGGGCCGGGTCCGGGCAGCACGCGTAGGTGAGGACGACGCGGCCGCCGGGCTCGTGCCGCCAGCTCGTCGAGTGCAGCAGGTACGCGGTGGTGCCGGGCGGGAGGCCGAGCAGGTCGCGGGCGACCGCGTCGGGGTGCCGTCCCGCGCCGAGGGGGCCGGTCGCCGCGCGGTGCGCGAGACCGCCGTCCGGCGTCACCCGGAAGGCGATCGCCTCGACCGCCACCGCGGCTGGCGCGTCCACCACCTGTTGCGAACTCATCGCAACAGCATGCCAGACGCGCCCGCGCGTCCATCGCGGGACGGGGTCAGGACGCGGGCGCGGGCTCCCAGCCGGTGCCGTCCGGGGTGTCGCGGACTTCGAGGCCCGCGGCGGTGAGCGCGTCCCGGATGGCGTCGGCCGCGCCGTACTCCCCCGCACGGCGCAGGCCGGTCCGCACGGCGACGAGCGCGTCCACGGCGGGCGCGAGCACCTCGCGCGGGTCGCGCAGCCCGGCGTCCGCGGCCCGCCCGAGCCGGACGATCAGGCTGCGCAGCACGTCGCGGGCCCACTCGGTGCCGCCCTCGTCCTCCTCGGTGTCGCCCGCCCAGCGCGCCACGGCCGCCTCGATCTCCAGGACGGCGCGGACGAGCGCGCCCGCGTCGGCGCCCGCGAGGGCGGCGTCGAACCGGGCCTCGCAGCCGGTCACCGTCTCCCGCAGGGTCGCGGTCCCGGGTTCGGCGGCCGGTCCGGAGGGCACGGCCGGGCGGGCGGGCGCGGACTCGCCGCGCACGAGCGCCCGCAGCTCGGCCAGCGTGATCACCTCCCCCGCCGGGACGGTCGTGCTCGTCCCGTCCCGCCGGACGGTCAGCGCGCCGCGCCCGCGCACCCGCACCAGGTCGGCTCCTGCGTCGAGCACGGCGGCCGTGTGCTCGTCGAGGCCGAGCACGGCGGCGTCGTCCGGCAGCGCGCGCTCGAGGATCCGCAGGCGTCGTTCGCCCAGGTAGCAGTACCGGGTGTCGTGGGTGCCGCCCTCGGCGTTGTCGTAGTGCGGGATCATCGCGACGCGCAGGCCGAGGCGCCCGAGGACGTCCAGTCCGGGCAGCCAGTGCGGCGCGGCGCCCGCCTTGTAGATCTCGTAGACGGGGATCGCCCACGCGCCGAGCGTGCAGGCGGCGGCGGAGGCGAACACGATCGCGGCGCGGCCGGTGCGCGCGTGGTCGTCCAGCGCGCCGCCGACCGGGCCGCCGCGCCACAGGCCGAGCGCGTAGGTGGGGCTGCCGGGCCCGGCGAAGATCCAGTCGGCGGCGCGCACCGCCGCGAGCCCGGCGTCGGGATCGCCACCGACCGCGCCGTCCCATTCCCGGACGGACCCGCGCAGACCGGACGGCACGTCGACGCGGAGCCCCACGCTCCGGGCGAAGTAGTCGCGCGCCCGCGCGGAGATCTCGGCGGCGTTCTCCTGGAACCCGTAGGGCGTGTCGAGCACGACCGCGCGCGCCGGGCGGGCCCGCGCGACGACGTCGCGGTGCACGCCGGCCATCGTCGGCGTGGTCTCCCCCGATCCCATCAGCACGATCAGCGGGCCGTCACCGCCGGCGGTCGCCTCCATACGGGAAGTCTGACACCGGCTACCCGCCCCGTCCACGCTCGGCCGGGGGCGCGGTCAGCCCGGCCGTGACGAACGCGATCACGGTGCCGGTCGGGGGCGGCGCGGCGGACGCCGGGGCGGGCGCGACCGCGCGCCCGTAGGTCTCCAGCAGCAGCGTGAACGCCAGCCGCCACCGGTCGGCGATCTCCCGGACGGTCAGGTCCGGGAGCGCGCGGCCGAGCATGACCTCGAACGGCGCCTGCCCGAACCACGCCGACCCGGCGGGCAGCCGCGACGCCGCGCGCACCGTGCGGGCCAGCAGCCGGCACAGCATGCGGCCCTTGCCGGTGCGGACGAGCTCCTCGAACGGCTCGACGATCGCGGCGACCAGGTCGGCGACGGCGAACGGGCCGTCCGCGGACCGCTCGGCGATGGCCTCCAGCCGCTCCGCCCACAGCGGCACCAGCTCGCGTTCCAGCAGGGCCGTGACGAGGCCCTCGCGGGAGCCGAAGTGGTAGTGGACGGCGCCGGGGTTCAGCCCCGCCTCGGCGTTGATCGCGCGGACGGACACCTGGTCGGCGTCCCTCGCGAGGAACAGCCGCTCGGCGGCGTCGAGCAGCCGGTCGCGCGTGGCGGAAGGCGAGGTGGTGGCCATGCGGACATTGCACCACACCCGGTGCAAATACCGTCCAATCAGTGATTGAATGATGTCAGGCACGGGCCGATTCGTGAGGAGACCGAGCATGGGAACCTTCGCCGTCACCGGATCCGCTTCGGGCATGGGCGCGGCCACCAGGGACGTCCTGACCGGGGCCGGGCACACCGTCATCGGGGTCGATCTGCGCGAGGCGGACGTCATCGCCGACCTCGGCACCCCGGCCGGCCGCGCGTCCGCCGTCGCGGAGGTCCTGGCGCGCAGCGGCGGCGCCCTCGACGGCGTCGCGGCCGTCGCGGGCGTGGGCGTCGGCCCGAACACGGCCGACTCCGCCGCCGTCATGTCGATCGACTACTTCGGACCGGTCGCCCTCCTGGACGGCCTGCGCCCCGCCCTCGCCCGCTCCGGCGTGTTCGTGGACGGCGGTACCGACGCGGCCATGCGCCCCGACGCGCAACCGACCGCGATGACACTCTGACCGGAGGCACACCTTGACCACCCCGGACGTCTTCGAACCCGCGCGCCTCGGCCCGCTGACCCTCCGCAACCGGACGATCAAGGCCGCGACCTTCGAGGGCATGACGAAGGGCGCCCTCGTCACCGACGACCTCGTCGAGTTCCACCGGGCGCACGCCGCGGGCGGCGTCGCGATGACGACCGTCGCGTACTGCGCGGTCGCCCCCGACGGCCGCACCGAGTACGACCAGATCCACTGGCGGCCCGAGGCGATGCCCGGCCTCCGCCGGCTGACCGGCGCCGTGCACGCCGCGGGCGCCGCCGCGTCCGCGCAGATCGGGCACGCCGGACCGGTCGCGAACGGCCGCTCCAACGGCGTCCCGGCCATCGCGCCGTCCCGGATGTTCAACCCCCAGTCGATGCGGATGACGCGGGCGGCGACCCGCGCCGACATCGAGCGCGTCACCCGCGCCCACGCCGACGCCGCGCGGATGGCCGCCGAGGCCGGGTTCGACGCCGTCGAGATCCACCTGGGGCACAACTACTTCGCCAGCTCGTTCCTCTCCCCGAAGATCAACAAGCGGACGGACGAGTACGGCGGCTCCCTCGAGAACCGCGCGAAGGTCGCCCGCGGCGCCGCCCGCGCCGTCCGCGACGCCGTCGGCGACCGCATCGCGATCCTCGCGAAGCTGAACATGGACGACGGCGTGCCCGGCGGGTTCTGGCTCGACGAGAGCATCCGGGTCGCGAAGTGGCTCGAGGCCGACGGCTCGGTCGACGCCCTCGAACTGACCGCGGGCAGCTCGCTGCTCAACCCGATGTACCTGTTCCGCGGGGACGCCCCGGTCCGCGAGTTCGCCGCGACGTTCAAGCAGCCGATGCGGCTCGGCGTCCGGCTCGTCGGGGACCGGTTCATCCGCGCGTACCCCTACGAGGAGGCGTTCCTCCTCGAGAGCGCCCGCCAGTTCCGCGCCGCGCTCGACCTGCCGCTCGTCCTGCTCGGCGGCGTCACCGAGCGCGCCACGATGGACCTCGCGATGGCCGAGGGCTTCGAGTTCGTCGCGATGGGCCGCGCGCTCCTGCGCGAGCCCGACCTGATCAACCGCGTCCAGGCGGACGCGTCGACGACGTCACTGTGCATCCACTGCAACAAGTGCATGCCGACGATCTTTACCGGCACGCACTGCGTGCTCGCGTGATCAGCCCGCGGTCGTGGGGACGGTGACGGTCGCGGACGTGACGTCGATCCAGCCGGCGGCGCGCTGCTGGTTGAACACGGCGCTGTTCGGGACGATCTGGAGCTTGAGCTCCGAGCCGGGGCGCAGGCGCCACACGATGTCCTCCAGGTCGATCGTGAGCTCGCGCGCGGTGCCGTCCAGGGTGACCGGCACCGGCGTGACCATGCCGTTGACGACCTGCGGGTCGCCCTCGGCCAGCGGCGGGAGCACCGACGCGGGCAGGTCGCCGGGGACCGGGACGCTCGCGTCGACCAGCTGCGCGTAGACGGACGTCGTCGCGTCCGTCGCGTGGCCCCGGTACTTCATCGTCAGCTTCGGCGCGCCGACGAGCAGGCCGCCGGACGGCGCGTCGAGCGGGATCTCGATGCGGTTGTGCGAGTACCCGCCGGTGAACATGGCGCCGGAGTTGTCGGCCGGGCTGAACAGCGTCGTGCCCTTGCCGGTGCCTCGCGCGGGCTCGGCCGCCGGGGGCGGGAACGCCGCCGCCGCGTGCCGGGCGCCCGTGTTGTCCGGGTACGTGAACTCCGGGCCCGTCCGGACGCTCGCGTCCTCGCGCAGGTACCGCTGGAACCACGCGAGCGTCGCCTCGCGGTCGACCGTCCCGTCGTGCTCGGCGTCCATGCAGCTCGCGTGGCCGCCGCACGTCCACACCATCTTCACCGGGGCGCCGTTCGCCTTGACCGTCCGGTAGCCGGCGATCGCGTGGCTCACCGGGAACAGGGTGTCGGTCACGCCCTGGACGAACAGCGTCGGGATGTCGATGTTCTCGATGAGGAAGTCGGGGCCGTGATCGCGCATCCACGTCTCGTCCGGCTTCGTGACCGTCCCGCTCGTCAGCGCCCGCAGGCAGATCGTCGAGACACGCGGGTGGAACCGGTTGCCGTTCTGCAGGCCCGCCGAGCACAGCCCGAACGCCCATCCGGCCTTGATCGTCCGGTTCGGGTACAGGGCGTCGTTCAGCGAGTGATACGTGTAGCCGGGGACGATCACGTCGACCCGGTCGTCCAGCCCGGCCGTCACGAGCTGGATCGCGCCGCCGTAGCTGCCGCCCGCCATGCCGAGCCGCGGGTCGCCCCGGCCGTCCAGCTCCGCCTCGGGCTGCCGCGCGATCCAGTCGATCAGCGCCCGAACGTCGCGGCCCTCGACCTCCGGGTGATCGATCTGCACCTCGCCCGCGGACCCGAACCCGCGCGGGTTCCAGGTGATCACGTTGTACCCGGCGCCGAGGAGGTAGCCCAGCTCGCCCGACTCGGGGTCGGTCGCGCCGCGCCCGCCGAAGCCCGAGCCCAGCAGGACGGACTCCGCGCGCTCGCCCACCTCCAGCCCGGGGGCCGGGAAGAAGTTCGTGACGATCTTCGTGCCGTCGAACGACGCGACCTCGACCGTCCGCCGCCCGGACGCCTCGTCGGCGGCGGCGGGAACGGCGGACAGCAGCACGATTCCGGCCGTCACGGCCGCGATCTTGGAGCGCATGGCCGAAACCTAGATGACGCTCAGATTTCACGTCCAGACACGAAACCATCTCATTTCCGGCGCGGCAGGAACGGGGCCCGGCTTGACGGTCCACCTTAACTGCAACTACTTTCGTTGCAGTTACTTCCGGGAGGAGCACTGTGGCCCTCAGCAGCAGGAGCGCGGTCGCGATCCACGGGCTGACCTTTCTGGCCCGCCGCGAGGACACGCCGATGACCTCGGCCGAGATCGCCGACAGCCTCGCGAGCAACCCCGTCCTCGTCCGGCGCGTCCTCGGCGCCCTGCGGGACGCGGGCATCGTGTGGTCGGCCGAGGGACGGGGCGGCGGCTGGCGGCTCGCCCGTCCCGCCCGCGAGATCACGCTCCTCGACGCCTACACCGCCGTCGAGGAAGGGCCCGTCCTCGCCCGGCACAGCCATCCGCCCAGCGACGCGTGCGCGGTCGGGCGGCACATGATGTCCCTGCTCGAGACCGAGTTCCGGGAGGCCGAGCGGGCCCTGGAGGAACGGCTCGACCGGACCACCATCGCCGACCTGCACCAGGAAGTGCTGAACAGAGAACGCGAACTCGCACGGTAGCCGCGGCGGAGGACGGCCTCCGCCGTTTTTCTCGCCCTAACTGTAACCATATTGGTTGCAGTTGACCGAAAGGACCACGGTGTCCGGCACCGAACGCAACGTCCCGGCCCTGCTGGCCGTCCTGCTGACCGCGATGATCGGCACGGTCATCGCGGGCGACATGGTGAACCTCGTGCTCCCCGACATCGGCGCGGACTTCGGCGCCACCGAAGCCGAGACCACATGGGTCGTCACCGGCTTCATGCTGAGTTTCTCCGTCGGCATCCCCTTCTACGGGCGCATCGCCGACCGCGTGGGCCTGCGCCGCCTCTTCTGCCTCGCGCTCCTCGCCTTCGCCGCCGGGAGCCTGCTCAGCGCGCTCGCCCCGAACCTCCCCGTCCTCGTCCTCGGCCGCATCGTGACGGGCGCCGGCGCGGCCGCGATCCCGGTGCTGTCGATCATCGCGGTGACCCTGCTGATGCCCGCCGGCCGCCGCGGGTTCGGGATCGGCGTCGTCTCCGCGGGCTCGGGCATCGGCACCGCCGTCGGACCCGCCGTCGGCGGCGGCGCCGGCGAGGCCCTCGGGTGGCCCGCGCTCTTCTGGCTGACGCTCGTCCTGGCCCTCGCGCTGCTGCCCGCGGCGATGCGCGTCCTTCCACCCGGCCCCCCGGCGGGCGGGAGCCCGTTCGACCTGGCGGGCGGCATCCTCCTCGGCCTCGGCAGCGGGCTCCTGCTGTTCGGCATCACGCAGGCGCAGACCGCCGGCGCGTCCTCCCCCGCCTCCTGGGGCAGCCTCCTCGGGGCCACCGTCGCGCTCACGCTGTTCGCACGGCGCACCGTCCGCTCCCCGCGCCCGTTCGTCCCACCCGCCCTGTTCGCCGACCGCGTCTACCGGACCGCCGTCGCCGTCGCCTTCCTCGCCATGACCGTCTACCTCGGCGGGATGGTGTTCGTGCCCCTCCTCCTCATCGACGTCAACGGCCTCGGGCCCGGCGCGGGCGCGCTCGTCATGATCCCCGCGGGCGTCGCCGCCGCCGCCGTCGCACCCCTTACCGGACGCCTCGCCGACACCATCGGCACCCGCCCGCTCGTCCTGGCGGGCCTCGCCGCTGTCGCGCTGTCCTCCCTGCACCTGTCGACGTTCACCGGCGGCACGTCCGTCCTGCCCGCCGGAATCGGGATCCTCGGCCTCAGCGTCGGGTTCATGCTCGTCATGAACGCGGTCATCACCGCCGCCGCGACCGCCCTCCCCGGCGACCATGTCGGCGTGGGCGTCGGCATCCTGCAGGGCGCCCAGTTCCTGGGTGCCGGGGCGGGCCCCGCCCTGTTCGGCGTCCTGCTGACCGCCCGGCGGGAGACCGGCGCCGTCAACCCCCTGTTCGGCGGCCCGGACGGCGCCGCGTACTCCGACGTCTTCCTCACCATGACCGCCCTCGCCCTCCTCACCCTGCCGATCGCCCGGCGCCTCCGCCCCACACCGGCCCCGCCCGAGGCCGTCCCGTCGCCCCGTCCGGACAAGGTGACGAACTCGTCACGGGCCTCAGGGGACGAGATCACCGGCTGAACGCGGGGAGCAGGTCGGACATGGGCGCGATGTCCGCGACGAAGCCGAAGCGGCCCTCGCGCATCTCCCGGGCGCCGGTCATGAAGGAGCGCAGGGCCAGCCTGGACAGGGCGCCACCGATGCTCACCCGCCGCACGCCGATCTCGCCCAGCTGGTCCAGCGTGATCGAGGGGTCGGCGAACCCCATCACCACGTTCACCGGCTTGGTGACGGACGCGACCACGGTCCGCATCTGCTCCAGGGTGCGCAGGCCGGGCGCGTACAGGACGTCGGCGCCCGCCTCCTCGAAGGCCTGCAGGCGCCGGATCGTGTCGTCGAGATCGTCCACCCCGTACAGCAGGTTCTCGGCCCGGGCAGTCAGGACGAACGGGACGGGCAGCGTGCGGGCCGTCTCCACGGCGGCCCGCACCCGGTCGACGGCCAGTCCGAAGTCGTAGATCGGGGCGCGCCGGCCCCCCGTCGCGTCCTCGATGGACGCGCCGACCGCCCCGTGCGCGCAGGCGTCCTCGATCATCCGGGCCGCGTCGGCGGGGTCGTCGGCGAAGCAGTTCTCCAGATCCGCGTTCACGGGCAGAGGGGTCGCCGCGTCGATGGCTCGGCAGTTGTCCAGGAGTTCCTGTCGGCTCGCCCGATGACGGCCGTGCGTGTTGGACACTCCGAGGCTCGTGGTGGCCAGGGCCTCGAACCCGAGGCCGGCCAGCAGCCGCGCGGTCCCGACGTCCCACGGGTTGGGCAGCAGCAACGGCTCCGGCCGCCGGTGCAGCTCCTGGAACCTGGCCGCCTTGGCTCGATCGCTCATGGACCCAGCCTTCCGAGCGCATCTGATATAAGTCAAATGCATAATAGAAATGCTGGATATCAGGAAAACAAATGACATTCGACGAGATCGAGGCGTTCGTGCGCATCGCCGAACTGGGCGGCTTCAGTGAGGCGTCCGCACGGCTCGGAAGGTCGCAGCCCGCGATCAGCCGACGGATCCGCGAACTCGAACGCTCCCTGGACGCGCGGCTGTTCGACCGCACCGGCCGCCGCGTGACGCTCACCGAGGCCGGGAAGGTGCTCTTGCCCCACGCCCAGGCCGCGCTGGCCGCGATCCCGCGACGGGGAACGGGCCGTCCGGGACCTGGCGGGCGAGCCCCGGCCCCTGAGCGTCGCCGTCGTGGGAACCCTCGCCGATTCGCACGTCGTCGACGCGCTGCGCGCCTTCGAGGCCCGGTTCCCGGAAACCCCCGTCGACCTGCGGACGGCCACCAGCCGCGAAGTGAGCGTTTTGGTCCGCACCGGTGAGGCGGCCGTGGGCCTGCGCTACTTCCCCGACGTCCATCCAGCGCTGGAGTCCGTCACGCTCGGCGCGGAGCGGCTGGCGATCGTCGCGCCCGCCTCGCACGAGATCACCGAGCGGCACCTCCCGGACCTGGGGCCGCTCAAGGACGAACGCTGGCTCGGTTTCCCGCCCGAACGGCACCAGCCCGACTCGTTCGGCCATCTCCTCCGGCGCCTGCTGGCGTCCGCCGGCGTCGCCGACCCGTCCATCACCCTCATCGACAGCCTCACCGCGCAGAAACGCCTGCTGGAGGCGGGACTCGGGGTGGCGCTCATGCCCGTCGGCGCCATCCGCGAGGAACTGCGCATCGGCAGCCTCCGCACGATCGACGTCCACGGCCTCGCGGCGGAACTCCCCGTCGTGGCCGTCCGCCGGAGGGACGGCCACCAGAGCCCTCTCGCGGCCGCCTTCCTCACCGAGTTGAAGGCCCACACTTCCGAACTGCGGTGAGCGCGCGGCGTCACCAGGTTCCGGGGAACATCCGGTGCTTGAGCACCCTGTCCACGATCTCGGCCACCCCCTTCGCGTCCCCGCACGGAAAAAGGAAGCCGTCGCGTCCCCGCTGAGCATCGTGGTAAGCCCATGAACCGTGAGGAGCGGCGAGGACACTGATGAGCATCCCCACATCGTCGGCCGCCCCGCTGGCATACACCCACAGCAAGGGGGACGGGAGCGGGAACTCGTTCCGTTCGTACAGCCGGAGGCATCTCCAGCCGATCGGCTGGAGCGCCACGACCAGCAGTTCAAGATGTCGCTCCGCCACGTCACGTCCGAGGCGCGTCCGCAGCCGGAGCAGCGGCCTCGGCCTTCCTCGCCAGTCCATTGGCACTCCTCAGACGGTGATGCGCGACCAAACCCACTTACCGTGTGGGTCGGTCCTGTCCACGCCGCACTGGGACGAGAGCGCCTGGACTATCGGCAGGCCCCGCCCGCACGTCCCCTCGTCGTGGCCCGGGTCGAGAGCCTCGGGATCCGGGGTGATGTCGTCCAGTGACAGGTCTGGCGGCGGGTTGGCCACGGGGAGGTCGTCGGAAGAGTCCCAGACCCCGAAGAGGACGCCGCGCGGCTCTCGGGTCAGCCGCACGCTGATCTCACCGTCGGGCGTACTCTTCACCGCGTTGGCGACGAGTTCCCCGACGATGAGGCACATGTCGTCCGCGATCCCGGCCAGGCCCCAGTCCGCCAGCCGGAACTTGACGAGGGTCCGCACCTGCCCGGCGGCCGTCCCGGCGGCGAGGAAGGTCATATCGAGACAGGTTTCCGTGGCGGCCGTCGACATAATGATCACCTCTCCGTGACGACTTCTTCGCTTTCCGTCACAGATTCACACGTCGCGCATTAGCCTCGTGATGTCTCGCGAGAGGACCGAGAGTCACGGAGGAGCGATGGCGACCACCGCCGAGTCGATCGACCCGATGGGCGGGCTCTGGTTTCTTCTGGCCCATGAGCTGCGGGTTTTACGAAAGCAGCAGCGTCTGTCGCAAGCCGCCGTCGGACGGATCGTCGCCGCCGACCACAAGACCATCTCGAATTGGGAGGCCGGTCGGAACCATCCACCGATCGAAGCCCTCCGGATCCTCGATGCCGAGTGGAGGACGGGCGGGCTCCTGGAGGCCCTCAACCACTACGCCAAGACCATGCAGGCCCCGGCCCAGTTCCTCGCCTTCGCGGAGTACGAGGCCCTCGCATCCATGATCCGGATGAACGGGGTGACGTTCGTCCCTGGCCTGCTACAGACGTCCGAGTATGCGCGGGAACTGTTCACCCTTGCGGGGGCCGCCGACGTGGAGGCGGAGGTGGAGCAGCGGATGGCAAGGCAGGCGATCTTCACTCGACCCGACCCGCCGTACATCTCGGTTCTCCTATCAGAGGTCGCCCTCCTCCTCGCCCCGCAAGCCGTCAGACTCGGGCAACTCGAGAAGTTGGAGAAGATCGCCGAACTACCGCATGTCTCACTTCGACTGCTGATGACCGACGCAGGCCCTCAGGAAGGACTCGGAGGCACGTTTCACCTGTTCAGCACCCCAGAGCGAGAAGTCGGGTTCGTCGAGACCCCCGCACGCGGCAGACTGGTGACCGAAATAAGTGACCTGCGTAGACTTGCCGTCGCGTTCGATCGCACGAGCGGGCGCGCACTCTCGCCAGAGGCCACCCGCGCCAAACTTCGAGAAATGACCGAGGCCCAACAGTGACCCAGTGGAAAAAATCCACCCATAGCGCCGATTCCGGACAAGAGGGCTGTGTCGAGTTGGCCCGGCTCTCCCCGTCCGTCGGCGTCCGGGACAGCAAGGCGCCCGAGGCGGGGCATCTCGCCTTGTCACCTGCGGAGCTCGCCGAGCTGGTGGCGCGTGTGAAGCGCGGTGAGCTCGACTTCTGACCGTTCCCGCTGCGTCCCACGCGGCCGGACGCTTCGGGTCTCCGGACGTCGGGACGGTGCGAGCGTCCGCACGCGGGCCCGGGGCCAGCCGAGGACGAGCGGGAGTGCGTCCGCGAGATCGCTCGACGAGCTTCCAGTAGGTGACCGCGTCGACGGTCGGTTCGGAGTCGGCGGGCGTGACCAGCGTGATCAGGACGTCCCTGCGCGTCGGTGACCAGGTGGCACGCCAGGTCGCGGACCGCCAGCCGGTACAGCCGGACGGACGAGCGAAGTCGTCGTCCGGCAGTTCGGCGACCGCCGCACGCAGTGCCGTCCAGGGGCGCGAGAAGAGATCCACCTCGCCACGGTCGCGGCACGGGCTCCGGGCGCTCAGGTGCACCGGCCCCGTCGCTACCCTCCCGTTGTGGACCTGTACTTCGATCCGGTGCCGCTGATCGATGACGTTCGGGATTCGTTCCTCGGGCGATGGGACGACCGGACGTGGCTCAACGTGCCCGGACCGTTCTACGGGGCCGAAACCGACAACTGCTGTACCGGACGACTCCACGCCCCAGAGCTCGTGCTCTATGAAGCGGAGCATTTCACCGAGTACGTCTACCGCCAGCCCCGGACACCGGAAGAGCTCCGGCATCTCGTCGCCGCCGCTGACGAGGAGGTGTTCGCCGGCTACGGCCGTGACGGCGACGAGCACTGGACACCGGCGGCGGTCCGGGAATGGTGGCGGAATCGGGGCCGAATCCGGGAGTATCTCGCCGACCACCAGCATGTGTGGGAAGAGGACGACGCGAAGTCCGGGCAGGGAACGGCCGCGGCTGCCCGAAATTACGCCGCATACATTGACGGTGAACTCGCCGCACACCTGCGGGTCTATCTCTTCTTCCTGGAGGAGCGGCGTTCGCCCGCGCCTGGGGATCGGTTGCCGTTGCTTCAGCGCTCGTGAGCGTCACATTCCGGGTGGCTGCGTCGTCATCACCCGTGAGAAGCCGGGAGACGCACCGAAGGGACGGGGAGACGATGACCGCACGAGCCGAGACGGACGAGGCCGAGATCAGGCGGCGGATCGACCGGCTGGTCGAGGGGCTGCGGAGCAAGGATCTCGAAGCCCTGCGGGAGCTCTACGCGGAGGACCTCGTGTCGTTCGACATCGAGCCGCCGCTGCAGCACTCCGGGGTCGAGGCGAAGCTGAAGAACTGGGCGAACGTGTTCGCGATCTTCGAGGACGTGAATTACGAGCTCCGGGACCTGACGTTCACCGTGGGCGGCGACGTCGCGTTCGGGCACGGCTTCGGGCGGCTCAGCGGCACGCTGGGCACCGGGCAGGCGACGGACGGGATGTGGGTCCGAGTCACGTTCGGGTTCCGGAGGATCGGCGGCGCCTGGCTGATCGCGCACGACCAGGTGTCGGTGCCGGTCGACGTGGTGACCGGTAAGGGGATCACCGGGCTCGACCCCTGACCGGCCGGGCCCGCTGGAGGTGGAGGGCGGCGGCCCCGGTCAGGTAGGTCGCCAGGACCCATGCGGGCAGGGCGGCCGGGGCGTGGAAGTCCGGGCCCGCGAGTGCGATGCCGATCAGGGCCGCCTGCACGCAGGCCACACCGATGACGGTCAGGGCGGTCGGGGCCTTCCGCCAGGACGGACGGGCGGGGCGTTCGGCGCGCGCGAACAGTGCGAGCAGGACGCCGAGGACGGCCAGGAGGCACGCCACCCACGGGGCGCGGAGGGCGTACCACTCGGACGTCCCGATCGGGGGCTGCGGGAAGACGCCCGTGGGGTAGAGCGCGGCGGCGGCGATCACGACGGCCGTCATGTGCCACAGGAAGAGGGTCAGGATCACGGTGCTGACCGCGACGACGGCCGTCCAGGGCCGGGGGCGCTGCAGCCAGCGGTTGCCCCGGTCGTGCAGGAGGACGACCAGGCCCGTCTGGGCGATCGCGAGGGACAGGAGGGCGAGGCTGGGCGGGGCGGTGTTCTGCATCTGCGCGCCCGGCTCGGCGACCATGCTGACCGGGTACGGACCGGCCGTGGTGAGCAGGACGAGTCCGGCGAGTCCGGCGGCGATCAGCGGCGGCCCGGTCCGGGCGGGCAGCCGTCCGTCGTGCCAGGCGAATCCGAGCTGGTGGACGGCGAGCCACATCAGCAGGTAGTTCGCCGTGCCGCCGTGGGGGACGTCCGCGAACACGGCGGCGTCTCCGGCGGCCACCAGGACGAGCAGGACGGCCGGGACGGCGAGGCCCCAGCGGCGGTGCAGCGCGTGCATGACCGGGGTGAGCACGATCATCGGGAGGTAGGCGGCGAGGAACCAGAGCGGGATCGTCGCGAGCCAGACGGCCGTCCCGATCAGGTCCGGTTCGGCGCCGAGGGCGCGGGCCACCGCGGCGGAGGCGGCGATCACGGCGATGAACAGGGTCGTCGGGCGGAGCAGGCGGTCGGCGCGGCCGAGTAGCCAGTCGCGGCGGGGCACGCCGGGCTTCAGGGAGGCGGCGTTGGCGAAGCCGCCGGCGAGGAAGAACACCGGCATGACCTGGAACGCCCAGGAGAGCCACCGGGTCCAGGGGAGGGCGGTGAGGACGTGCTCGCCGCCGAGGCCGCCGTCGTAGGTCACCACGACGGCGAGCCAGTGCCCGATCACGACGAGGACGATCGCGACCGCGCGGACCAGGTCGACCCACCGGTCTCGCTGCGGCGGCGTCCGTTCGGCGAGTCGGCGCAGCATCGCACCGGGAGCATGCCCCCGGCACGGGTGAGCGAATCAGGCGATCCGGGCGGCGCCGCAGTACATCGAGACGTCCTCCACGCGGGGACGGTTCTCCGGCGGCAGGTCGGGCCGCCAGTCGACGACGGACGTGACGCCGGGATCGACGAGGTCGAGGCCGTCGAAGAAGCGGGCGAACTCCTCGCGGGTGCGGAGGCGGAACGGGACGCCGCTGAGGCGGTTCGTCTCGTCGGCCTCGGCGTGCTGCTCGGAGGTGAGGTAGTCGCCGGTGGCGTGCGTGATGACGACGTGGCTGCCGGCCGGGAGCGCGTCGACGAGCCGTGCGACGAGACCGTAGGGGTCCTCGTCGTCGGTGATGAAGTGCATGATCGCGACGAGCATCAGCGCGACCGGACGGGACGGGTCGAGGGTCGCGGCGAGTTCGGGGGCGGCGAGGATCTTCTCGGGGTCGCGCAGGTCGGCGTCGATGTAGGCGGTGCGGCCCTCGGGTGCGCTGGTGAGCAGGGCGCGGGCGTGGACGAGGACGACGGGGTCGTTGTCGACGTAGACGATGCGGGACGCCGGGTCGATGGACTGGGCGACCTCGTGGACGTTGCCCGCCGAGGGGAGACCGGTGCCGATGTCGAGGAACTGCGAGATGCCGGCGTCGCGGGCGAGGTACCGGACGGCGCGGGCCATGAACCGCCGGTTCTCCCGGGCCGCGAGGGCGACGGTCGGGAATCCGGAGGCGACCATGTCGGCCGATTCCCGGTCGACCGCGAAATTGTCCTTGCCGCCCAGCCAGTAGTTGTACCGGCGCGAAGGGTGAGCCTTCGTCGGATCGATCCCCGGTGGAACCGGTTCCATGGGCGCCTCCCGCGAGTTTTGGACCACTTTATTCTGCCCGACTGCACGACCGGCACCCGGATGTCGGGAAATGGTGGCGGCCCCGTCCCCGACCAGGCAAGATCGTCTCGGCAGGGCGCCGACGAGCCGGGAGACAACGCCGTGGACACCTTCTACAGCCCGTTCGACTTCGCGATCCAGGACGACCCTTACCCGGTGTACGCGCGGCTGCGCGAAGAGTCGCCGGTATACCGGAATGACAAGGACGATTTCTGGGCCCTGTCCCGGCATGTGGACGTCATTACGGCGCTGAAGGACGCGAATCGTTTCTCCAGCGTTAACGGGTTGCGGCTGGAGCCCGCTTTCTGGGGTCCGGAGGCGGAGCGGTTCTTCTCGTTCGTCGCGATGGACCCGCCCCGGCACACCCGGATGCGCGGACTGGTGTCGCGGGCGTTCACGGCCCGGCGCGTCCAGGAGCTGGAGCCGCGCATCCGGGAGATCGCGCGGGAGTGCATGCGCCCGCACGTCGAGGGCGGCACGTTCGACATGATGACCGACTTCGCGGCGCGGTTCCCCACGGACGTGATCTCCGAGCTGGTCGGGGTGCCGGAGGCCGACCGCGGGAAGGTCCGCGACCTCGGCATGGCGATCATGTACCGGGCCGAGGAGGGCGACGACCTGCCGCCGGAGGCGCTGCAGGCGATCGGCGCGCTCGTCGGGTACTACACCGAGCTGACGATCGAGCGGGGCCGGGAGCGCCGGGACGACCTGCTGTCGGGCCTGCTCGACGCGTCCGAGGGCGCCGACCGGCTGACCCCCGAGGAGATCGTCGGGGTGCTGATCCTGCTGGTGGGGGCGGGCATCGAGACGACGATGCTGCTGCTCGGCAACGCGTGGCACGCGGCGTGGCGGCACCCGGAGGCGCGGGCCGCGGCGTTCGGCGGGCGGATCCCGGACTGGATCGAGGAGACGCTGCGCTGGGATTCCCCGACGCAGGCGATCGCGCGGACGACCACCGAGGACGTCGAGCTGCACGGCACGACGATCCCGGCGGACGCGCGGATCCTGCTGCTGACCGGGTCCGCGAACCGCGACCCCCGCGTGTTCGACGACCCCGATCGGTTCGACCTCGACCGCGACACGAGCGCGTCGCTGGCGTTCGGGAACGGCCGCCACCACTGCCTGGGGGCGAACCTCGGACGGCTGGAGGCCCGGATCGCCCTCGAGGAGATCACCGGGCTCGTCGCCGACTTCGAGATCGACGAGGCGAACGCCCGGCGCGTCCGCTCGTCCAACGACCGGGGGTTCGAGTCCCTGCCGTCCCGCGTGACCCGCCGCCGCTGACGGGTCGCACCCGCCGCGGGCGGCCGCCGCGAGGCGGCCGCCCGCGGCTTTTCCATGTCCACCGGCGGCCGGAAGCGGTTCGGAAGCGGTTTCGTGCTTTCGGCGTAAGCCGGCCCGCCGGTCTGCTGTTGGTCGTAACGATCCCCGGTATCTGGGAGGAACCGATGAACGACCAGCGGCAGAACGACCTGGCGGCGCGGCTGCTCGCCGTCTCCGCGGCGGGCGCGGCCCCGCTGACGGTGTCCGGCGAGACGGGCGAGGCGCGGTCGGTGGCCGACCGCGTCCGCGGCGTCCGGGCCGCCGCGCCCGAGCGGGGCCGCGGCTCCTGCAGCAGCCCGTGGAACAGCTGGAGCGACTGACCCGCCGCACGTCCGTGAAGCCGGGGGTCTCGCCGGCCCGCGCCTCCGTGCGCGCCGACTCCCGGCTTCCGGGGGACGCCGCGGCCGCCCGGCCGCGGCGTCCCGCACCGATCGAGAACGGTGGTCGTCCATGCTTCTGCCCGGCCTCACCCTGAACGTCGAGTCCGACCTGTTCCAGCCCTCCGACCTCGAGATCAGCCCGGGTGTCCGCCGCCTGCCGGACGCCCCGGGCGCCCCCGCCGCGAGCACCGCCCGGACGGCCCGTCCGTCCTGGCGCCCGCTGACCCCCCGGGAAACCGCGACGCTCCGCCCGGCGGTGCCGCACGTCGGGGCGCCGCACGAACGGCTCACGGTGTTCGACATCGGCGCCGCGACGCTGGCGGCGTGCCGCGCGGAGGTGCTGCCGCCGCTCGCCGGGGACGGACCGGACGCGCTCGCGGGGGCCGTCCGGACGTCCCGGGACCGCGTGCTGGAGGTGCTGACGCGCCGCACCGGGTTCGTCTGCGACCGGGTCCGGACGGCCGACGCGGTGGTGCACGCGCCCGGACGGCCGTCGACGGCGTTCAACTACGACGAGGGGGTCTACATGGGCCTGCACATCGACAACCAGCAAGCACTCCCGCTGGACGAGCGGGACCGGTCGTTCCTGCTGGCGTCCGTCAACATCGGCTTCCGCGAGCGGTACCTGCAGTTCGTGAACCTGCGGGTGCGCGACCTCATGGCGATGGTCGAGAAGTCCGGGCGCGAGGTCCCGAAGACGGCGCGCGCGCTGAAGAACGCCTTCTTCGACGCCTGCCCCGACTACCCGGTGCTGCGCGTGACGCTGCGCCCCGGACAGGCGTACCTGGTGAACACACAGGACGTCCTGCACGACGGCGCGACGAACGACCAGGGCATGCCGGACGTGTCGCTGCTGATGTCGAACGATCTCTCGGCGGCCCGCCGATGAGCCGCCCGGCGGACCCCCGGACCGACCGTCCGGCCGCTCCCCCGACGCCCCCTCCGACGGTCCGGCCGACGGACCTCCCGACGCCCCCTCCACCGAGCCGCGCCCCAGCCCACCCGACCGACCGTCCGGCAAACCCCCCAACCGACCGCCCGGCAAACCACCCGGCAAACCACCCCACCGACCGTCCCGGCGGCATCGTGCGGCAGCTCGTCTTGCAGGCCACCGGGTTCTGCAACATCGACTGCGCGTACTGCTACCTCCCCGACCGGTCGACGCGGACGCTGATGACGCCCGAGGTCGTGGCCGCGACGGCGCGCGCGCTCGCGGCGTCCGGGCGGCTCGGGGACGAGCTGGAGGTGCGCTGGCACGCGGGCGAGCCGCTCACCGCGCCGCGCGCCCTCTACGCGACGGCCAACGAGATCCTGCGGGAGACGCTCGACACCGAGCTGCGGTTCTCCGTGCAGACGAACGGGCTGCTGCTCGACGACGCGTGGTGCGGGTTCCTCGCGCGCGAGGGCGTCCGGGTCGGGGTGAGCCTGGACGGTCCGGCGATCGTGCACGACGCGTACCGGCGGACGCGCGCGGGCGGGGGCACGCACGCGCGGGCGATGAAGGGCGTCGCGCGGCTGGCGGAGGCCGGGATCCCGTTCGACGTCATCTCGGTGATCACGCCCGTCACGCTCGCGCACCGGGACGCGTACCTGGAGTTCATGGCCGGGCTGCGGCCCCGCTCGGTGGGGCTGAACCCGGAGGAGACCGAGGGCGGGAACGTGTCCACGCTGCACGGTTCGGCGGGGTTCGGGGCCGGGTACCGCGACTTCCTGCGGGCGGTGGCGGCCTGGTCGGACGGGACGGGCGTGCCGGTGCGGGAGCTGGTGAACATGCGGGACCACGTGCTGGTCCACGACCTGCCGGTCGGGAACACGCAGTGCGAGCCGTACGCGATCCTGACGGTCGGGGCGGGCGGCGACGTCGCGTCGTTCTCCCCGAGCTGCTGGGCTGGAGGAGCGGCGACCACGGCGACTTCGTGCTCGGCAACGTGCTGGAGGACGGCTTCGACCTGGACCGCGTCCGGCCGGGGTTCGCGCGGCTGGCGGCGGAGGTGGCGCGGGGCCGCCGCAACTGCGCGCGGACGTGCGAGTACTTCGCGCTGTGCGGGGGCGGGGCGCCCGCGAACAAGTGGGCGGAGCACGGCTCGTTCACCGGCACGGACACCGCGTTCTGCGCGCTCGCCGTCAAGGCGGTCGCGGACGTGGTGCTGGACGGACTCGAGCCCGCGTGACCGACGCGATGCGGGTGACGGTGCACGGCTGGTGCGAGGTGCCGGAGGAGCGGATCGCCGCGATCGTCCGCTCGGGTCGGGCCGGGTCACTGACCGGCGCGCACGGGCAGTTCGTGATCGCGGTGGACGAGGACGACCGGGTGACGCTGATCGCCGGACGGTCCGGCGCGGTCGTCCACGTGTACGACACGTGCGGGACGCTCGCGCACGGCGGGTGCGTCGGGGACGCCCTGGACGCGGCCGGGCGGGGCCTGCGGTGGAACGTCGAGGCGGTCGCCGACTACCTGCGGTTCGGCCATCTGCTGGGTGACGCGTCGCTCGACGCGGGGTTGCGGACGGTCCCGGCGGGCGCGGTCGTCACGCTGACCCGGGACGGCCACCGGGTGGCCGTCCCGGATCCGCCGCCCGCGCCGGAGCCCTCCCCGGACGGGGCGGTGGACGCGCTGCGCGGCGCCGTGGCGCGGGCGGCCGGGACGGGCGGGTGCGCGCTGTCGATGTCGGGCGGGCTGGACGCGCGGCTGCTGCTCGCCGCGCTGCTGGCGGGCGGGCACCGGCCGCACCTGCTGATCTCCGGGGTGCCCGGCTCGTTCGACCGGGAGGTCGCGACCGGGATCGCCCGGACGCTCGGGCTGCCGCACACGGTGCGGGCGGTGCCGGCGGCGGCGCTGGACGCGGGCGCGGACCGGATCGCATGGCGCACGAGCGGGCTGCTGCCCGTGACGAACTGGGCGGGGATGGCGCACCTGGCGGAGGACCCGCCGGACGTGCCCGTCCTGCTCGGCTACCACGGCGAGTACGCCCGCCCGTACTACCTGCCCGCGCGGGGACGGGCGGCGGCGCGGGCGGCGCGGCGGCCCGCGCGCGACGCCGCGGAGCTGCTCGCGCGCCGCTTCCCCGACCCGTTCCGGCCCGCCGAGCACGCCCGGCTCGTCCCGGAGCTGGGCGCGGCCCTCGCCCCGGACGCGGCCCGCGCCCGGCTCGCCGCCGTACTGCCCGCGCGGGGGAGCCTCGGCGCGGCGGCGGGCGAGTTCTTCCGCGCCCAGTACGGCCACCACAAGATCGGCGCGAACCTCGCCGCCCTCGGCGACCGCGTCCACTGGCGGGTGCCGCTGCTCGACCCCGCCTGGACCGGCGCCGTCGCCGCGCTGCCGTACCGGTGGCGGCTCGGCGACCGGTGGCACCGGTACGCGATCGGACGGCTGTGCCCGCGGCTGCTCGACCACCCGGAGGAGGGGTACGGGGCCCGGACGGCGCGGCGCCCGCCCGTCCGGTACCGGACGCGCGGGCCGCGCCCGCCCGAAGGCCCGTTCTACGTGGACCGTTCCGCGTTCCTCGCGGGGCCGGTTCCGGACGGCGCGGTGCGGCGCGCCGGGCGCGGGCTGGACGGGCTGCTCGACCCCGCGGCGGCCGCCGCCCTGCTCGCGCGGGACGCCGACCGGCTCGCCCGCCCGCACCTGTGCTTCGCACTCGACGCGCTCGCCCGGTGGCGCGGCCACGACGCCTGACGGGAACGCTGTAGTCGATCATGCGGTTTCGTTAGGCTTGTCCGCCTACGTGCGGGCAGGGTCGGGCAGCAGCGTCGGGCGAGAGCGGGCGGTCGAATGAGCGAACCTGAGCCGGGCGGGTTCCGGCTGACACTGCTCGGCCGGACGGTCGTCGAGGCGGGCGGGCGCCGGGTGCGGCCCGCGCCGCTGACCGCCGCCGTCCTGATCCGGCTGGCCGTCGCGGGCGACGAGGCCGTCACCGTGGACGAGCTGTACCGCGACGTGTGGGATCCCGCGGCGCGGACCGTCCGCCGCGAGGACCGGGTCAGCGTGCAGAAGCGCATCCTGGAGCTGCGGCGGCTGCTGGACCCCGGCCGTCCCGGCGAGACGTCCACGGTGCTGAGCACCGAGCGCGGCCGCGTCTCGGCGTACCGGCTGCACCTGGCGCCCGCGCAGGTCGACGTGCTCGAGTTCCACGACCTGGTGCGGCGGGCGCAGCACACCGACGCGGCGACCGCCGCCGAGCTGCTCGCCCGCGCGCTGTCGCTGTGGGGCGGGCGCCCGCTGTTCGACGCCGAGGACCGCGCGTTCGCGGCGGAGCCGATCCGCCGGCTGCACCTGTGGCACGGGTCGGCGCGCCGCGACCTCGTCGACGTCTACGCCGACCTCGGCCGCCCGCGCGCGGCGCTGGACGTCGCCGTCCCGCTCGCCGCCGAACGCCCCGACGACGCCGAACTCGCCGCGACCGTCGCGGCGCTGCGCGGGCGGCTGCGGGCCCGCACCGCCGGGCTGCTGCGCCGCGACTTCGCCGCGCCGCCGACGTCGGTGGTCGTCACGTCCGGGGACCTGTTCACCGAGGACGACGCCCACCTCGTCGCCGGGTTCACCGACACCTTCGACACCGCGACCGACGGCGACCTCGTCATCAACGCGGGAAGCGTCCAGGGCCAGCTCCTCCACCGGCTCTACGGCGGCGACCGGACCCGCCTCGACCGCGACCTGCGCGGCGCGCTGCACGGCCTGGAGCCCGTCGCGGTCGAGAAGCGCTCCGCGAAGCGGCACGGCAAGCTGGCGCGCTACCCGCTCGGGACGGTCGTGCCGCTGCGGCGCGGCGGACGGCTGGTGTTCGCGGCGGCCTACGCGCGGATGGGCAACGACCTGGTCGCCCGGTCGAGCCTGCCGGAGCTGCGGGCGGCGCTGCGGCGGCTGTGGGCGGCGGTCGAGACGCACGGGCAGCGGCGGCCCGTCGCGCTGGCCCTGCCGGGCACCGGGCTGTCGCGCGTCGACCGTCCCTTCGACGAGCTGTTCGCCGCGCTCGTCGACTCGTTCCTCGACGCGTCCCGGAACGGTCCGATCGCGTCGCAGCTGCGCGTGGTGGTGCCGCCCGCGGACGTGGAGCGGTACCCGCTCGAGCGCATGGCGGCGTACCTGCACGCCCTGCCCGACCGGCCGCACGCCGTGACCGGGCCGGCCGACCGGGCCGGCTGACCGAGAGGGAGTGATCGCCCGTGCCGTCCACGGCGGGACCGCGCAGGGCGCGGCGCAAAGCGGACATGGTGCTGCGGGAGGTGCCCGGCCGGGAGCTTCCGGCGGACGCCTGGCCGCGCGTCGCGGAGCTGGTCGAGGCGCTCGGCCGCGCCCTCGGCGGACCCGACCCGGACGCGGTCCTGCGGGCCGCCGCCGGGCTGGCCGCCGCGTCCGCGCCCCGCGTCACCCGGATCCGGGGCGGCGACCCGCCCGTCCCGTGCCCGCCCGCCGTGCGCGAGCGGGTGAACGTGCTCGTCCACGAGCTGTCGCGCTGGGACGAGGCCCCGGCCGTCCCCGGCGCCGACGGCGGCGCGGGCCCCGGATTCGCGCCCGGCGGGGCCCGGGAGCGCTGACCGATGCCCCCGGACGTGCACGCCGAGCTGGTCGTCCACCTGTTCGCGCCCGCCGACGGGCCCCGCGCCCCGCACGCGTTCCGCGCGCTGCGCGACCTGTGGGACGGCGCCCGGCACCTGTTCCGCATGGACGACCCGATCCCCGGCACCGGGCTCCCCCGCGACCCGCCGGACGACGCGTCCACCGGCGGGGAGCGGCCGCTGGCGGCGCGGGAGAACCCCGACGACGACTACCAGGCCGTCCTGCGCCGCCACCACGACGCGTTCGTCCTGTCCGTGGCGCTGGCGCCCCGGCTCGGCGGCACCGGCGGGCCCGCCGCGGACGCGCCCGGCTGGGGCGACCTCGACCGCTGGTGGAGCGCGCTCGCGGCGGGCCGCACCGGGGACCTGCTCGGCGAGGCGCGCGTGTACCTCGCGACCGGCCCCGGCCTCGACCCCGCCGCCGCGCCCGCCCTCCCGCCGCCGGACGCCGGGACGCGCCGTCCGGCCGGGCCCGGCGCGACCGTGCGGGAACGCCTCGGGGTGTGGGACCTCTCCGCCGGCGGCGACGACCGCGCCCGCCGCGACCTGCTGGTCACCGGCGGCCCGGACGCCGGGGAGGAGTTGAGCGCCCTGGCCTGGTCCGCCGGGCACCCGGCCGTCCCGCCGCTCGGCCGGTACCTGCTGCACGCCGCCAAGCTCCGGTACGAGCTGCGCGTGTGGAACCGCGACGGCCGCGTCCGGGAGCTGCTCGCCGCCGTCGAGGACGGGACGGTCGCGGGCGCGCGGGCCCGCGCGGCGGTCGCCGAGCTGCGGGCGCTGCGCCGGACCGTCGAGATCGCCGACGCGAACATGGGCCGCGCCCTCGACGCGGCGGGCGCCGCGACCGCCGGCCCGTTCGCCGACGACCGCGACCTCGCGCGCTGGCTCCTCGACTCGCTCGACGACGCGTCCGGCTACCTGGAGGCCGCCGCCGACCGCGCCGACCACCTCGCCGCCGCCGCACCGCCGCCCGCCGCACCGCCGCCCGCCGCGCCCGCCGCCGCCGCACCGCCGCCCGCCGCGCCCGCCGTCGAGGACGTCCCGCGCACGCCCGCCGCCGGTCCTCCGGAGGACGCGTCGCGGGGCGTGTTCGTCGTGCACGGACGGGACACGCGCGTGCGGGACGGGATGTTCGCGTTCCTGCGCGCCTGCGGGCTCGAACCGTACGAGTGGGAGACGCTCGTCGCGCGGACGGGCGAGACCGGCCCGTACCTCGGCGAGGTCGTCGTCCAGGGCATCGCCCGCGCGCAGGCGGTCGTGGTCCTGCTGACACCGGACGACAGCGTCCGGCTCGACCCCCGGCTGCGGAACCCCGACGAGGACCCGTTCGAGCTCGGCTTCTCCGGGCAGGCCCGCCCCAACGTGCTCGTGGAGCTCGGGATGGCGCTCGCGCTGTGCCCGGAACGCACGATCCTGCTCCACGCGGGCTCGCAGCGTCCCATCGCCGACCTGGGCGGACGCAACTTCATCCGGCTCTCCGACGGGACGGAGTGCCGCGACAAGATCCGCGGCCGGCTGCGCGCCGCCGGATGCCCGGTCGGCGGCGGTCAGGACTGGCTCACCGCCGGAACCCTCACCTCCCCCACGACCCACCCGCAGAGCTGACCGCGCCGGGACCGCCGGAAGCGGAACGGAAGCGGTCTGGAAGCGGAACGGAGCGCTTTCGTCTCTTTCCGGGGAAGCGGCGCCCCGGTTCTCCTGGTATCGGCCCGAACTGGCGGGTCGACACCAGGAGATGGGGGCCGCCGCATGGTGGACTGGAACAAGTGGGCCGGCATCGCCACCGACGTGCTCACGACCACCGCGTTCGCCGTGGTCGTGGAGAACTGGCTCAAGATGGACGACACGACCGCCTACCACGCCATCCGCGAGTACGTCACCACCAAGCCGACCGCCGAGCTCGACCGGATGGACGCCGTCCTCGCCGAACTCGCGGCGAACACCGTGAACCGGGAGCGCGCGGCGCGCCTCGTGCGCTTCTACGCGATGCTGAAGGTCGCCGAGACCGTCTACTACGACGAGTTCCGCGGTTTCCCCGCCTGACCTGCCCGTACCTTCCGAGACCAGCGGCCGTCCCGCCCCCACCCGCGGGGCGAGGCGGCCGCCACCCGGGGTGCAGGCTGACCGCCGGTCAGCCGTCGTCCAGGGCGGCGCGGACGGCGGCGAGGCGTTCGGCCAGCTCGGGGTGCGCCTCCCGTAGCTCGTGCAGTTCCGAGCGGGCGTCCAGCAGCTGCGACCAGACGATGTTGCGGCCCCGCTCGGCGAGCGCGAGGGCGTGCGCGGGATCGCCGGCCGCGAGCGCGCAGGCCGCCGCGTCCGAGCCGACGCCCGGCCAGTCCTCGAGCCGGTCGCGGCGGGTGTCGCCGTGGAGGCCGTGCCAGGCGACCGTCGGCAGCAGGTCGACGGCGGCGGCGTAGCCGGTGAGGGCGTCGCGGGCGTCGCCGAGCGCGGTCGCCAGCACGCCCCAGCGGACGGCCGCGCCGACCCGCATGGTGACCGGGGCGGTCGCGGCGGCGACGACGGTCCGGGCGTGCGCGAGCGCGACGAGCCGGTCGTCCTCGGCGCCGGTGGCGGCGCCCCGGTCGCGCAGGGCGCTGCTGAGCCGGTCGAGCGCGGGAACCGCACGGGGATCCCCGGCGGGCACCGACGCCGCCGCCTCCTCGGCGGCCTCGACGGCGAGTTCGAGGTCGGGCGCGTGCCCGGTGGCGCGGTACCGGGCGGTGAGGAGGGAGCTGAGGTTCACGAGCCACCCGGCTCGGTCGGCGGGATGCCCCGTCGCCGCGTCCACCGCCTGCGCCGCCACGTCCACCGCCTCGTCGAGGACGGACGCCCCGTCCGCCCCGTCCGTCCCGTCCGCGGCGCCGAGTTCGTGGCGGGCGCGGAGGAGCAGCGCGCGGTGGGCGAGGGTGGAGACGCGGGCGCGGTGCCACTCCGGGACGATCCGCAGGGCCGCGTCGTTGCAGGCCAGCGCGATGTCGAGCAGCTTCGGGTCGCCGGTGCGCCGGTGCATCCGCGCGTACGCGGTCTCGGCGTGCCCGAGGTAGAGCAGCCGGTCGGCGTGGCCCTCCGGGCACAGCTCCACGGCGAGCCCGGCATGGACGAGCGCCTCGTCGGCGTCGGACGGCTCGCCCCACCGGTCGTACCGGTCGAGCAGCGCCGCCGCGAGCGCGGCGTGCGCCCCGACCGCGGCCGTCCCGCGCTCCCCGCGCCCTCGACCGCCTCCCGGGCGGCCTCGACGGCCCGGCCGAGGGCGTCCGCCGGACCGCCGAGGCCCGCCCAGCCGCGCAGCGCGATGGACAGGTTCGCCAGCCGGACCGGGCGGCGCCCGTCCGCACCGCCCGCGGCGACCGCCGCCTCGCACGCGGCCACCGCCTCCGCCGCCGCGGTCCCGTCCGCGACGCCGTCCGCCACCGGGTCGACGAGCACGGCCGCGAGACCGGCGGCCAGGGCGGCCCCGTCGCCCGGCCCGGCCCCGGCGCGCACCGCCCGGCGGGCCAGCTCGGCGGCGCGGCGCGCGTCGGCGCCGCCGCCGGTCACCTCGCGGGCCCGTCCGGCCAGCGCCAGCGCGAGGTCGATCAGCAGCACGCCGGCCTTCGGGTGGTCCGCGCCGATGCGGGCGGTCGCCTCCTCCCCCGCCGCGACGGCCAGGTCGATCGCCTGCCGGGCGCCGGTCGCCTCGAACCACAGCCGCAGCGCCGTGCCCTGCACGTCGAGGGCCGCGGACAGGACGTCCTCGTCCGGCGGGAGGTCGCTCCGGTCGCCGAGCGACGCGCGCGCCAGGTGGACGGCGCGGCGCGCCACCGCGGCCGCCTCCGGCAGGTCGTCCGCCGTGCCGTGCGCGTCGGCCTGCAGGACCAGCGCCGTCGCGTACAGGACGAGCGCCGCGGGCCGGAACGCGTGGTCGCGCGGGACGGCCCGCGCGGCGAGGCCCGCGTACCAGACCGCCCGCACGAGTCCCTCGCCGCCCGCCTCCAGGTGGGCGTGCGCGGCGGCCGCGAGCCGCATCGGGCGCTCCGGGTGGCCGTGCGGGGTGGCGGAGACGACCTGCTCGAACAGGTCCCGGGCCCGGTCGCCGCCCGCCCGGTCGCCGGTCCGCGCGGCGTCCCCGAGCAGCCGGACCGCGTCCGCGAGGGTCCGCGCAGTCCGCCGTTCCGTCCACCGCAGCCGGGGGGCGGGCGGGGACGCCGCGGATCCGCCGGGCTCGGGGCGCCGGGCGCGCAGGCGTTCGGCCAGCCGGGCGGCGGGCGTTCCGACGGCGGCAGCGGCCAGCGCCGTGCCCGAGACCGCGCACTCGGTGCGCAGCCCGCGCAGGAGGTGCTCGGTGCCCAGGCTGCCCGCCGGGTCCCCGGGCGGCGGGTCGATGCCCGTTCCGGCCTCGTGGTACACCGCCAGCGCCAGTGCCCGCCACGACCCGTCCGACAGCCCGAGGGTCGTCCCGGCGGGGCGCGGGGCGGCATGCGCCGGCAGGAGCGACAGCGCGTCCAGGTCGTCCGCGAGGGCGAGGAGCAGGTCGTCCGGCTCCACCTCGGTCCCGCCGCGTCCTTGGGCGAAGTCGGCGGCGCGCACCACCACCCGCCGCACGTCCGGGCCGCACCGCTCGGCCGTACCGCCCAGGCCGTCGATCAGCGACGCGAGCGTCAGCGCGCGCCGCTGGTGCCGGACGTCGAGGCGGCCCTCCTCCAGCAGCGCGATCAGCAGGTGCGCGTCCGCGATCAGCGGGTGCCGCAGCCGGTCCCGGACGGACGCCGCGACGTGCAGCGCGCGGCGCGCGTCCGGGCCCAGCGGCGCGTACCCGGCCGGGGCGCGGGACGGCGGCGGGCCGTCGAGCACGTCCGCGAGGATCCGCGCGGGCCGTCCGTCCCCGGCGCGCAGCCCCCACAGCAGATGGTCGCAGCCGGTCGCGTCCGCTCCCGCCGCCCCGGCGATGCCGTAGGCGGCGTCGATCGCGGCCTGCGCGGTCTCGTCGTAGCGGTCCCCGTCGGGCATGGCCGCCTCCTCGATGGCGGCCCCGCGCCGCCGACGGTATTGTCCGGCATCGGACGGGGAGGCGGAATGGCCTATGTGGACCGCCGGATGGCGCTGGCCCGCGAATGGGACGACCTCGTCGCCCGGGTCCGCGAGCTGGACGGCTTCCGCGACTTCCTGCGCCCGCCGCCCGTCACCGACCTGCCGTCCCCCGCGAGCCCGGACGCCGCCGTCGTCGTCAACGTCGGGCGCGCCCGCTGCGACGCGCTGCTCGTCCGGGACGGCACCGTCCGGTCGATCCCGCTGCCCGCGCTCACCGTCGCCGGCGTCGCCGAGCGCACCGCCCGCTACCTGCGCGCCGTCGGCGCCAGGGCCCCGGACGCCGCCCCGGACGCCGCCCCGGACGAGGGCGGTACCGAGGACGTGCTGGCCGAGACGCTCGCGTGGCTGTGGGAGGCCGTCGCCGAACCGGTCCTCGACGCGCTCGGCATCACCGGGCCGCCCGCCGGGCCGTCCGCCGGGCCGCCGCCGCGCGTCTGGTGGTGCCCGACCGGGCTGCTCACGCTGCTGCCGCTGCACGCCGCCGGGATCCACGGCGAGCCCGGCCGGTCGGTGATCGACCGGGCCGTCTCGTCGTACACGCCGACGCTCCGCGCGCTGGGCGCCGCACCGGCGGCCCGTCCGCTCGCGCCGGCGCGGATGCTCGTGGTCGCCATGCCGCACACCCCCGGGCAGGACGTTCTGCCCGGCGCGGCCCGCGAGCGCGCGCTGCTGGAGGAGTACTTCCCCGGCGCGCACACCCCGCTGGAGGGGGCGGCGGCGACGCGGGCGGCCGTCGCCGACGCCCTGGCCGGGCACCGGTGGGCGCACTTCTGCACGCACGGCGAGCAGAACCTCGACCGTCCCGCCGAGGGCGGCCTGCTGCTGGCGGACGGCGCGCTCACCGTCGCCGACATCGCGGCCCGCGCCCACGGCGGCGAGTTCGCGTTCCTGTCGGCGTGCAAGACCGCGACGGGCGGCACCGCCCTGCCCGACGAGGCCGTCACGCTCGCCGCCGCCCTGCAGTACACGGGTTACCGGCACGTCGTCGCGACGCTCTGGTCCGTCCCCGACGGGGCCGCCCTGTGGGTCGTCGACTCCGTCTACGAGGGCCTCACCGGGACGGGCGCGTTCCGTCCGGGCGACGCGGCGGCGGCCCTGCACGCGGCGACGCGCGAGCTGCGCGCGGCGTCGTCCCCGGACCTCGCGGGCTGGGTCCCGTTCGCCCACTTCGGCCCATAGGTCACGGCACGTCCCACCGGTCCCGCCCGCCCCCCAAGGTGTACATCGCGGGGATCGCCGGTAGTATGCCGCCTGGTGAGCCGGGAAGCCTGGTCGGCATGGGTAATCGCCATGCCACTTGGAAGGATTCTGTGCTGACCTTTACCGCACCGGCGGTCCACCGCGGCCGCATTCCTTGCGACCATCCCGGAAACACGTGACGGCGCATCCGTTCCGTCGCACGGTCCGCCGCGCGCCGCGCGCCTTCCGGCGGCGCTCCGGGGACCCGCCGCCCTTACGCGGGGATCACCTGTCCTTCGCCCCGTGCCGCGGTTTGGAGATCGATGTCAGCAAGGAACTCGCAAGAACCGGCTTCCGCACGTCCGCACGATTCTGAGCACCTCGGGCTGCGCCCCGCCACCGCTTTGAAGATCATGCCGCTGCTCGCGGCCTTCTGGCTGCTCGTGTCCGGTCACTATACTCCGCTGCTGCTCTCGCTCGGGGCACTTTCCGTCGTTCTCGCGGGCTGGGTCGTCCTCCGCATGGACGTCATCGACGAGGAGGGGCTCCCGCTGCGCCTCGTACCCCGGCTGCCGGGCTACCTGCTGTGGCTGGGCGGCCAGATCATGCTGTCGGCGTGGTCGGTGCTGCGGCTGGTGTGGTCGCCGCGGCGCGTGCCGGCGCCCGCGATCGGCACCACGCCGACCGGTGACCTGTCGGACGTGTCGAAGGTCGTCTACGCGAACTCGATCACCCTGACGCCCGGCACGCTCTCCCTCGCCCTGCACGACGACGTCGTCGAGGTCCACGCGCTGCGCGGGGAGGAGATCGAGGCGTTCCAGGAAGGCGCGATGCTGGAGCGGGTCCGGCGCCTGGAGCCGCGCTGATGCTCATCGCAGCCGCCGCGGCCGTCCTCGTCTCCATGGCGCTCGCGCTCGCGCGGGCGTTCCTCGGGCCGCGGCTCTACAACCGCATCCTGGCGATCAACACGTTCGGCACGAAGACCGTGCTGTTCATCGCGGTGCTCGGCGTCATCTCCGGGCGCCCCTACCTCTTCGAGATCGCGCTGCTCTACGCGCTGGTCAACTTCGTCACGACCGTCGCCGTGCTGCGGCTGACGCACCTCGACGAGTTGCTGGTCGGCATGGACGAGGAAGAGGCGCGGTGACCATCTCCCTGATCCTCGACGTGGTGACCGGGGCCCTGCTGCTGGGCGGGTGCGTGCTCGTCATCTCCGGCGGCGTCGGCCTGCTCCGCTTCCCGGACTTCTACTCGCGCACGCACGCGGCCAGCCTCACCGACACCGCGGGGGCCGGCCTGGTGATCCTGGGCCTGCTCCTCCAGGCGGACGGTCCGGAGAGCGTGATCCGCCTCGTGCTGATCATGTTCTTCATGATGCTGACCGGCCCGACCGCAGCGCACGCCCTCGCCCAGGCGGCGCGCCGGGACGGCGAACGGGCCGTGCTCGACGGCCGGGCGGCCGAGGGCCCCGCCGACGGTCCCGCCGCCGACGGTCCCGCCGCCGACGACGAAGGGCGCCCCTGATGTCCACGCTGCTGATGAACATCTCGCTGTTCGCGCTCCTCGTGGCGACGCTGCTCGCCATCAGCCGGCTGCGCGCGCTGTACGAGGCGACGATGCTGACCGCGCTCGCCGGGCTGCTGTCGGCGAGCCTCTTCGTGTCGATGGACGCGCTGGACGTCGCCATCACCGAGGCGGCCGTCGGGAGCGGGATCAGCACGGTGCTGTTCCTCGGGGTGCTGGCCCTCACCCGTTCCCGGGAGGCGGTCACCCCCCGGCGGAGGCTCTGGTCGGGCGCGGCCGTGGCCGTGCTGCTGGGCGCGACGCTGCTGTACGCCGGGCAGGACCTGCCGCCGTTCGCCGATCCCGGCACCCCCGTGCAGACCCACCCGGTCACCGAGACCTATCTCCACGATTCGCAGAAGGAGATCGGCATCCCCAACACGGTCACCGCCGTCCTGGCCAGCTACCGCGGTTACGACACGCTGGGCGAACTGGTCGTGATCTTCACGGCGGGCGTCACCATCCCGCTGCTGCTGATGCGGACGAAGCGGCGCGCCGAGCGCAGCGCGAAGCGGGACGCCCTGCTGAGCGAGTACCTCGTGCTGCGGGTCGCCAGCAAGATCCTGCTCCCCTTCGTCTTCATCTTCGCCTTCTACATCCTCTTCCACGGCGACTACGGGCCCGGCGGCGGATTCCAGGCGGGCGTCATCTTCGCGTCCGGTTTCGTCCTCTACGGGCTGGTGTTCGGCGTCAAACGCGTCGAACGCGTCATGCCCTGGCCGGTGATGCTGGCGCTGGTGCCGGTCGGCGTCCTGCTCTACGCGGGCGTCGGCGTCCTGAACATGGCGCTGGGCGGGTCGTTCCTGGACTACGGGACCCTGGTGCCGGACCATCCCAAGGACGGGGAGCACTACGGCATCCTGCTCATCGAGACGGGCGTGGGCATCACGGTCGCGGCCGTGCTGATCGCGATCTTCTACAGCTTCACCACGCGCGGAGCGTCGCGATGATCGCCGACCACTACGTGCACTGGTTCGCCTTCATCGTGATGGTCATCGGCCTCTACACGGTGATCAGCCACGGCAACCTGGTGAAGAAGCTGATCGGGCTGAACCTGTTCCAGATCGGCGTGTTCATGTTCTACATCTCCCTCGGGAACGTCGAGGACGCGAACGCGCCGATCATCGAGGAGGGCGTCGAGACGTACTCCCATCCGCTGCCGCACGTGCTGATCCTTACCGCGATCGTCGTCGGCGTCGCCACCACGTCGCTGGGGCTGGCGCTGGTGGTGCGGATCTTCGAGGCGTACGGGACGATCGAGGAGGACGAGGTCATCGAGCGCGACAACGCCGCGAAGGACGCGGGCGGACCGGCGGCGGACGAACCGATGACGGCCGACCCGGACGACCGGCCGACGGACACCCCCCGGACGGACACCCCCGAGACGGGCACCCCCGACTCCGACACCCCCGAGACCGACACCCCCAAGACGAAGGACGACCCGGAAGACGGGCCCGCGGCGGGGGGAGGGTCGGCTTCGTGACCGGACACCTGCCCGCGCTGCAGGTGGTGTTCCCCCTGCTCTGCGCTCCGCTGTGCGTGCTGCTCCGGTCCCGGACGGTCGCGTGGCTGCTGTTCCTGGCCGCCGCCGCGGTCTCCCTGGTCTGCGCCTCGGTGATGGCCGGGCAGGTCGCCGACGGCGACGTGCTCCGCTACGCCATGGGCGGCTGGAAGCCCCCGGCCGGCATCGAGTACGTGATCGACCGGGCGAACGTCCCGATCCTGATCCTCGTGTCGGCCATCGGGGTGGCCGTCGCGGTCTACGCCCGGCCCAGCGTCGCGGCGGAGGTCGAGAAGCCGCGGACCTCGCTGTTCTACGCGTGCCTCTGCCTGAACCTCACCGGCCTGCTCGGCATCGCCGCCACCGGGGACGCCTTCAACGCGTTCGTCTTCCTGGAGATCACCTCGCTGTCGTCGTACGCGCTGATCGCCATGGGACGGCGGCGGCGGGCGCTGCTGGCGGCGTTCAAGTACCTGGTCGTGGGCACGATCGGCGCCACGTTCCTGCTGATCGGCATCGGCCTCGCCTACGCCGTGACCGGGACGCTCAACATGGCGGACCTGGCGCAGCGGCTCCCGGACGTCTACGGGAACCGGGCCCTCACGGCGGCGGTCATCTTCGTGTTCGTGGGCCTGGCCATCAAGATGGCCCTGTTCCCCCTGCACGCCTGGCTGCCGGACGCCTACGCCGAGGCGCCGTCGGCGGTCTCCATGTTCCTGTCCGCCACGAGCACCAAGGTCGCGATCTACACGTTCCTGCGCTTCGCGTTCGGGATCTTCGGCGCGGCGCTGGTGTTCGAGCGGATGCCGATCACCGAGATCGGCCTGCTGCTGGCCTGCGTGGCGATGCTCGCCGGGTCCGCGGTGGCGTGCTTCCAGACCGACTTCAAGTACCTGCTGGCCTGGTCGAGCATCGCGCAGGTCGGGTACATCGTCGCCGGGTTCAGCCTCGCGACCGCCGACGGCCTGACCGCCGCGTACCTGCACGTGATCAACCACGCGGTGATCAAGGGCGCGCTGTTCGCCGTCGCGGGGATCCTGCTGCTGCGGATCGGATCGACGCGGTTGCGGGACATGGCGGGGATCGGCCACACCATGCCGTGGACGTTCGCCGCCATCGTGATCGGCGGTCTCGGGCTGGTCGGGGTGCCGCCGACGGCGGGCTTCGTCAGCAAGTGGGCGCTCGCGGGGGCGCTCATCGAGAGCGGGTACTGGCCGGTGCTCGCGGTGATGCTGGTCAGCTCGCTGCTGGCGCTGGTGTACGTCGGCCGCGTCGTCGAGGCCTGCTGGTTCCGGCGCCCGGACGAAACGGTCACGGTCGAGCGCCCGCCGGCGTTCATGGTCGCGGCCGCGTGGGCGCTCGTCCTGCTGTCCGTCCTGTTCGGCCTCGTCCCCGGCTGGCCGACCGGCCTCGCCGAGGGCGCGGCCGACGCTCTCCTGGGAGCCGCGAAGTGAGCGCCGGCTGGGTGACGTCCGGGAACGCGCTGGCCCTGCCGGTCATCGCGGCCGTTCCGCTGGCCGGCGCGGCCGCCGTCGTCGCGCTCCGCCGGCATCCGCAGCTGCGCGAGGCGGCGTCGCTGCTGGCCGGGGTGGCGACGGCGGCGCTGGTGCTGTCGCTGTGGCCGGCGGTGGACGACGGGCTGCGGTTCCGGCTGTGGGAGTGGCTGCCGGGCATCTCGCTGACGTTCGCCCTCGAACCGCTCGGGCTGCTGTTCGCGACCGTCGCCGGGGTGCTGTGGCCGGTGACGGCGCTGTACGCCATCGGGTACATGCGCCACAACGCGCAGCGCCACCAGACGCGCTTCTACTTCTTCTTCGCCGTCGCGATCGCGGCGGCGCTGTGGATCGCGTTCTCCGGCAACCTGGTGACGCTGTTCATCGGGTACGAGCTGCTGACGCTCGCGACGTGGCCACTGGTGACCCACTCGGGCAACGAGAACGCGAAGCACGGCGGCCGCGTCTACCTGATGCTGCTGCTGACGACCTCGATCGGCCTGTTCCTGCCCGCCGTGGTCTGGACGGCCGTCCTCGCCGACGGCACGGAGTTCACGCCGGGCGGGCTGCTGGGAGGCGAGGCGGGCACCGCCACCCTGACCGTGCTCTTCGCGCTCTACCTCTTCGGCATCGGGAAGGCGGCGCTGTTCCCGTTCCACCGGTGGCTGCCCGCCGCGATGGTGGCGCCCACGCCGGTGTCGGCGCTGCTGCACGCGGTGGCGGTCGTCAAGGCGGGCGCGTTCGCGGTGCTGAAGGTGGCGGTGTTCGTCTTCGGCATCGACACGCTCGACGCGTCCGGCGCGGCCGAACCGATGATGTGGGTCGCGGCGATCACCCTGCTCGGTGCGGGCGTCATCGCGATCACCCGCGACAACCTCAAGGAGCGGCTGGCCTACTCGACGGTGAGCCAGCTCGCCTACATCGTGCTGGCGGCGACGCTGGCGAACGACATCGCCGCGGCGGGCGGCGCGCTGCACATCGTCACGCACGCCGCCGCCAAGATCACCCTGTTCTTCTGCGCGGGCGCGATCTACACGGCGGCGAACCTGACGCACGTCAGCGAGCTGGACGGGCTGGGCCGCACGATGCCCTGGACGTTCGGCGCGTTCCTCGTCGCCGCTGTGTCGATCGTCGGGCTGCCGCCGCTCGGCGGCGTCTGGAGCAAGTGGCTGCTGCTGCTCGGGGCGGCCGACGCCGGTCAGACCGTGATGCTCGCGGTGCTGCTGGTGGGGTCGCTGCTGGCGGTGGCGTACCTGCTGCCGATCCCGGTGCGGGCGTTCCTGCGGCCGCCCGCCCCGCGGACGGGCGAGGGCGAGGCGCCGTGGACGCTGGTGGTGCCCCTGGTCCTCACCGCCGTGGCGTGCGTGGCCCTGTTCTTCGGCGTCGACGCGGTCATCGCGCCCCTCAACGAGGTCTTGGAGCTACCTTGAAGGACGAACGTCGCCGGCTGGACGACCCCCGCACCGTGAACCGCATCGTCTACGGCCTGTACGTCCTGTGCGGGCTGTGGTTCCTCGCCGACCTCCTCTACACCAAGCACCCGCATTTCGACATGGAGAGCTTCTTCGGCTTCTACGCGATCTACGGGTTCATCGGCAGCGTGACGCTGGTGCTGGTCGCCAAGCAGCTGCGCCGCGTGCTGATGCGCGGCGAGGACTACTACGAGGGGCCGGAGCGGGGGAACGATGACGATTGATCCGGCCGTGATCGACCCGGCACTGCTCAATCCGGCGCTGCTGCTGCTTCTCGGCGCGCTCGCGGTCCCGTTCCTGCGCGGCCGGTGGCGGGGCGCGTGGCTGACGCTGCTCCCGCTCGCCGCGATGGCGCTGCTGTGGATGCTGCCCGACGGGGTGTACGGCGGATTCGAGGTGCTCGGCCTGGCGGTGCAGCCGCTGCGGGTGGACTCCCTCGCGCTGGTGTTCGCGACGGCGTTCCTGCTCGCGGCGCTCATCGCGGCCGTGTACGCGCTGCATCTGGACGACCGGATGCAGCAGATCGTGATCCCCGTCTACGCCGCGTCCGCGGTCGGCGGGGCGCTCGCCGGGGACCTGCTCACGCTCTTCGTGTGCTGGGAGCTGGCCGGGCTGTCCTCGGTGTTCCTGATCTGGGCGCGCCGCACCGAGCGGGCCAACCGCGCGGGGATGCGCTACCTGGTCGCGCAGGTCGCGTCCGGGCTGCTGATGCTCGGCGGGATCGTCCTGCACGTGCAGTCCGGGGCGGGTACCGGGTTCGGGTTCATCGGCGCGGACTCCGCGGGCGGGGTGCTGATCCTGCTCGCCGCCGGGATCAAGTGCGCGTTCCCGTTCGTGCACGCCTGGCTGCAGGACACCTACCCGGAGGCGACGGTCGTCGGCACGGTCGTGCTGTCGTCGTTCACCACCAAGTTCGCGGTGTACGTGCTGGCGCGCGGCTTCCCCGGCACGGGGGCGCTGGTGTGGGTCGGCGTCGCGATGGCGTGCTTCCCGATCTTCTACGCCGTGATCGAGAACGACCTGCGCCGGGTGCTGGCGTACAGCATGATCAACCAGCTCGGTTTCATGGTCGCCGCCGTCGGTGTGGGCGGCGCGCTGGGGGTCAACGGCGCGGCGGCGCACGCGTTCGCCGACATCCTGTTCAAGGGCCTGCTGCTCATGAGCATGGGCGCGGTGCTGCTGCGCACCGGGACGGTCAAGGGCTCCGAGCTGGGCGGGCTGTACAAGTCCATGCCGCAGACGACCGTGCTGTGCATCATCGGCGCCGCGTCCATCTCCGCGTTCCCGCTGTTCTCGGGGTTCGCCACGAAGTCGATCATCATGCAGGCGTTCGCGGAGGAGCATCGCACGGCGGTGTGGCTGCTGCTGCTGTTCGCGTCCGCGGGCGTCTTCCACCACGCCGGGATCAAGATCCCGTTCTTCGCCTTCTTCGCCCACGACCGGGGGTACCGGGTCAAGGAGGCGCCGCTGAACATGCGCCTCGCGATGGGCATCGCGGCGGCCGGCTGCATCGCGATCGGGGTGGCCCCGGACCTGCTGTACGGGCTGCTGCCGTACGACATGGACTACACGGCCTACACGGTCCCGCACGTGGTCAACCAGGTGCAGCTGCTGCTGTTCGCCTCGCTGGCGTTCACGCTGCTGATGCGCACCGGCCTCTACCCGCCCGAGCTGCCCTCGGTGAACCTGGACGCCGACGTCGTCTACCGCCGCCTGCTCCCGCGCGCCTGGGACGCGGGCGTGCGGACGGCCGCGCACGTGCGGACCGCGTTCGCCAAGCCGCTGCGGCAGCGCGCGGACCTCGCGCTGTCCACGGCCGCGCGGCCGTTGCGGGGGCGGGGCTGGCTGGGCGTGCCGTGGTCGACCGACGTGATGGTGCTGTGGGTCGCGCTGCTCCTCGGCCTCCTGCTCCTGCTCTCGCTGATCTGAGGGCCGGGACGCTCCGCGGCGACGCCCGCGCCACACTCGCGTGGCGCGCCGTGGACGGACGCGGATCCCGCCGTGCATGGACCGCGCGGCGCGGGTAGATGCCCGTGGGATCTCGTCCGAGGAGTGAATTGTGGCGTTGCGAATCGAGGACTACGGACTGATCGGCGATCTGGAGACCGCCGCGCTGGTGGGCCGGGACGGATCCATCGACTGGCTCTGCCTGCCCCGCTTCGACTCCCCCGCGTGCTTCGCGTCCCTGCTGGGCGACGAGGACGCGGGGTTCTGGCGGATCGCGCCCGCGGCGGGCGGGCACTGCACGCGGCGCCGGTACCGCGGGGACTCGCTGATCCTCGAGACCGAGTGGGAGACCCCCGAGGGGACGGTCCGGCTGATCGACGCGATGCCGCGGCGCGGTGAGGCGGCGGACGTCGTCCGCGTCGTGGAGGGCGTCAGCGGCCGGGTGCCGGTGCGCATGGCGATGCGGCTCCGGTTCGACTACGGGCGGATCGTCCCGTGGGTGCGGCGGCGGGACGGGCAGCTCAACGCCATCGCGGGACCGGACGCGGCGTGGCTCGAGACCCCGGTGGAACTCCGGGGCGGCGACGCGACGACCTACGCCGACTTCACGGTGTCGGCGGGCGAGCGGGTGCCGTTCGTCCTGACGTACCGCCCGTCGCACGAACCGCACCCGCACCCGGTGGATCCGGAACGGGCGCTGGCCGACACCGAGGCGTTCTGGGCGGACTGGATGGGCGGCTTCCGGTACGAGGGCCGGTGGCCCGAAGCCGTCCGGCGGTCGCTGATCACGCTGAAGGCGCTGACGTACCACCCGACGGGCGGGATCGTCGCGGCGGCGACGACGTCGCTGCCCGAGCAGCTCGGCGGCCCCCGCAACTGGGACTACCGGTTCTGCTGGCTGCGGGACGCGACGTTCACGCTGCAGGCCCTCCTCGGGACCGGGTTCGTCGCGGAGGCGAAGGCGTGGCGGGAGTGGCTGCTGCGGGCGGTCGCGGGCGACCCGGCCGACCTGCAGATCATGTACGGGATCGACGGGACGCGGCGGCTCCCCGAGTACGAGCTCGACTGGCTCGGCGGCTATGAGGGCGCGGCGCCGGTGCGGATCGGGAACGAGGCGTCCGGCCAGTTCCAGCTGGACGTGTGGGGCGAGGTCCTCGAGGGGCTGCACTACGCGCGGGAGGCGCGGATCGAGGCGGACGAGACCGCGTGGGACGTCCAGCGGGCCCTGCTCGACTTCCTGGAAGGCCACTGGCGCGACCCGGACGTCAGCCTGTGGGAGGTGCGCGGCGACGCGCGGCACTTCGTCCACTCGAAGGTGCTGGCGTGGACGGGCGTCGACCGGGCCGTCAAGGCGGTGGAGCAGTTCGGCCTGGACGGGCCCGCCGACCGGTGGAAGGCGCTGCGGGAGCGGATCCACCGCGACGTCTGCGAGAACGGCTACGACGCCGAGCGGAACACCTTCACCCAGTTCTACGGGTCGGACGCGCTGGACGCGGCGACGCTGCTGATCCCGCGGGTCGGGTTCCTGCCGTGGGACGACCGCCGGGTCGTCGGGACGGTCGAGGCGGTCGAGCGGGACCTCTACCGGGACGGGTTCGTCCTGCGCTACGACACGAGCGCCGGGGTGGACGGGCTTCCGGGCCACGAGGGCGCGTTCCTGGCCTGCACGTTCTGGTTCGCGGACGCCCTGCACGGCATCGGCCGCCACGACGACGCGGTGGAGCTGTTCGAGCGGCTCCTCGACCTCCGCAACGACGTGGGACTGCTCAGCGAGGAATACGACACGGTAGCCCGGCGGCAGGTGGGTAACACCCCGCAGGCGTACTCGCACGTCGGGCTGGTGAACACGGCCCGGCATCTGAGCGGCGCGAAGGACCCCCAATGAAGGAGGAGCGATGCGCGCACTGACCGTGCTGCCGGGACGGGCCGGTTCGCTGTCGGTCACCGACGTCCCCGACCCGGAACCGGGCCCGGACGACCTGCTCGTCGAGGGCCTAGCCGTCGGGGTGTGCGGCACCGACGGGGAGATCGCGGCCGGCGGGTACGGGGAGGCGCCGCCCGGACGCGACCGGCTGGTCATCGGGCACGAGTCGCTGGGCCGGGTGCGGCACGCCCCGTCCGGTTCCGGCTTCTCCCCCGGCGACCTGGTGGTGGGCGTGGTGCGGCGGCCCGACCCCGAACCGTGCGGCGCGTGCGCGCGCGGCGAGTTCGACATGTGCCGCAACGGCCGCTACACCGAGCGGGGCATCAAGGAGGTCGACGGGTACGCGAGCGAGCTGTGGCGGGTCGAGACCGGGTACGCGGTGACGCTCGACCCGCGGCTCGCGGACGTCGGCATGCTGATGGAACCGGCGACCATCGTCGCGAAGGCCTGGGAGCAGGTCGAGAAGGTCGGGTCGCGCTCCTGGTTCGAGCCGCGCACGGCGCTGGTGACCGGCGCGGGCTCGATCGGGCTGCTCGCCGCACTGCTGGGCGTCCAGCGGGGCCTGGACGTGCACGTCCTGGACCAGGTCACCGGCGGCCCCAAGCCCGGCCTCGTCGCCGACCTCGGCGCGACCTACCACCACGACGGCCTGGACGCGGCGGTGCGGGCGGCGCGGCCGGACGTGGTGATCGAGGCGACGGGCGTCGGGGAGCTGGTGTTCGGCGCGATCGGCTCCACCGCGACCTACGGCATCGTGTGCCTGACCGGGGTGTCGCCCGCGGGCCGGCACCTCAGCGTGGACGCGGGCACGCTGAACCGCGACATCGTCCTGGAGAACGACGCGATCGTCGGCTCGGTGAACGCGAACCTCGGCCACTACGCGGCGGCGGCGGACGCGCTGGCGAAGGCCGACCTCGACTGGCTCGGCCGCCTGGTCACCCGCCGCGTCCCGCTCGCCGACTTCGCCGACGCGTTCGACTCGCGCCCCGACGACGTCAAGGTCGCCCTCACGCTCGGCTCCTGACGCGCTCCCCCGTCCGGCGGAATCGGACCGGGCAGGCCCCTCCGTCCGTGACAATGGACGGGTGGCGGACTCTGGCTCTGGGGAGGGCGGTCCGCAGCCGTTCGCGTATCTGAGCGCCCCGAACGCGGCGCTCTACGGTGACGTGCTGCGGGCCTTCGCGAAGGCGAAGGCGGCTGCTGGAGCTGCTCGGCGACGGCGGCGCCGCGTTCGCCTACCACGGCGACTTCGACTGGGGCGGGCTCGGCATCGCCGCCGCCGTCCACGACCGGATCGGCTGGCGGCCCTGGCGGTACGGCGCCGCCGACTACCGCGCCGCCGCCGCGGCCGGGGCGCGGGACGCCCCGCTCACCGGCCGTCCCGTCCCCTCCCCCTGGGACCCCGGCCTGGCCGCGGCGATGACGGACCGGGGTGTCCGCGTGGAGGAGGAACTGGTCCTGGACGACCTTCTGGATGATCTCCTGGACGACCTCGGCTAACGGTTCTCCCCGGTCTCGGCGGTCTCCCCGGTCTCGGCGGTCTCGGCGGTCGCGGGGGCGAGGGCCTCGGCGTACATCGACAGGCCCTTCGCGACGGCGTTGCGCTGGATCTCCGACGTGCCGGTGAGGACCCGGAACATCCGGACCTTCCGGAACAGGTACTCGACCTCGGACCCCTGGGTGAGGCCCTCCTTGCCGTGGATCTGCACCGCCTCGTCGAGGATCCCGAACGTGGTCTCGGCGACGTGCAGCTTGCACATGAACGCCTCGAGCCGGGGCGGCGTGCCCGCGTCGAGCGCGGCGATCGCGCCGTAGGTCATCGACCGGGCCGCGTAGTACCCGGTGGCCATGTCGGCGAGCTTGTGCTGGATGGCCTGCAGGTCCAGCAGCGGCGCGCCGTGCACGATCCGGGTCCGTGCCCGGACGAGGGACAGCTCGAGCGCGCGGCGCGCCATGCCGAGCAGCGTCGGGCAGTGCAGGAGGCGGTTGACGGTGACGCGGCCGAGCCCGATGCGCATGCCCTCGCCCTCGGCGCCGATCAGGTTCGCGGCCGGGACGCGGCAGCCGTCCAGGACGACGTCGGCCTCGATGTGCTCGCCCGACATCGGGGTCGCGCCGTCGGCGACGCGGCAGCCGGGGGCGTCGAGGTCGACGAAGAACGCCGAGTACGCGTTCTCCGTGCCGTCCATGCGGGCGATGACGATCGCGAAGTCGGCGAACGGCCCGGCGGTGCTGAACACCTTGTGGCCGGTGAGCCGGTAGCCGTCGCCGTCGCGCACCGCGACCGTCCGCATGGCGCGGACGTCCGAGCCCGCGTCGGCCTCGGTCAGCGAGAAGCAGCAGGCCCGCTCGCCGCGCGCGACCGGCAGCAGGTACTCCTCGATCTGCCGTTCGGTGGCGTGCCGGAAGATGTCGCCGGCCCGCAGCGGGCCGCCCATCTCGCCGAGCACGCTGTGCCCGAGGACCCGGCCGCCCGCCGCGATCTCCTCCTTCAGCGCGGCGAGCCGGGTGTGCGACAGGCCCCGGCCGCCGTACTCCTCCGGCAGGTGGATCCCGTAGAAGCCGAGTTCGCGGCTGCGGCGCCAGACCGGTTCGAGGACGCCGCGGGTGAGCCGGGTGGTGCGGTCGATGCCGTGCTCGCGCTCGTAGTCGGCGAGTTCCCCGGCGAGGTAGCCCCGCAGGGAGGTGACGAGCGCGTTCAGCTCGGGGTCGTCGTCGTAGGACGGCCGCAGGGTGAAGGTCGTGAAGCTCATCGGCGTCCCCTTCAGTTGACGCGCCGGTCGACGCCGGCCCAGTACGGTTCGCGGACGGCCTTGCGGTCGACCTTGCCGTTGCGGTTGACCGGCAGCTCCGCGACGAACTCGACCGAGCGCGGCTTCTTGTAGCGGTCGAGGCGCTCGGCGCAGAACTCGATCAGCTCGTCCGCGGCGACGTCCGTCCCGCCGTCGCGGACGACGACGGCCTTGACGGCCTCGCCCCACCGCTCGTCCGGGACGCCGACGACGCACACCTCGCGGACGGCCGGGTGCTCGTAGAGGGCCGACTCGACCTCGGTGCAGTAGATGTTGAACCCGCCCGAGATGATCATGTCCTTCTTGCGGTCGACGATGAACAGGTAGCCGTCCTCGCGCATCCACGCGAGGTCGCCGGTGTGCACCCAGCCGTCCCGGAACGTCTCCTTCGACAGCTCGGGCTCGCGCCAGTACTCGCGGACGCAGTCCTCGCCCCGCACGACCATCTCGCCGATCTCGCGCGGCGGCAGCTCGCGGCCCGCGTCGTCGACGATCCGGATCTCGGTGTCGTAGGCGGCCCGGCCGCAGGACGCGAGCAGCTCGGGGTCGTTCTCGACGGCGTCGGCGAGCGCCGCGCTGCCCAGCCCGGCGACGACGCTGGTCGTCTCGCCGAGCCCGTAGCCCTGCGCGACGATCGGGCCGAACGTCGCGACCGCCTCGCGGAGCCGCTGCGGGGAGACCGGCGCGCCGCCGATCCGCAGGCTCGCCAGGCTGGACAGGTCGCGGTCGGCGATCCCCGGATGGGCCAGCAGCATGTTCAGCATCGCCGGGACGATGAACGTCGCGGTGATCCGCTCGCGCTCGACCGTGTCGAGGAACGCGCCGGTGTCCCACGCGGGCAGGATGTGCGCGGTGGCGCCGCCGAACACGCCCGCGAGCAGGCCCATCCCGGGGGCGTGCGTGATCGGGCCGCACGCGAGGTAGCGGACGCCGGGCCGCGCGCGGGAGTCGTCGCTCATCATCTGCTTGCGCATGTTGGCGCGGCGGTTGCCGAACGTCTGCGTCGCGGCCTTCAGCTTGCCCGTCGAACCGGACGTGAAGTGCAGCGTGCAGGGGTCGTCCGGGGAGACCTCGACCGCGACCGGCTCCGCCGTCCCGTCCTCGAGCAGTTCGGCGTAGGTGAGCGGGCGGGCCTCCCCGGTGAGGTTTCCGGGGTCGAACACCACCGGCTCGCATCCCGCGCGGGCGGCCGCGAGCGCGTCGCCGGCGTGGGCGGCGTCGAACAGCAGGAGCTTCGCGCCCGCGTAGTCGAGGACGTGCTCGATCTCCCCGCGGCCCAGCCGCGCGTTGACGGGCGCCCGCAGCAGCCCGGCCTTGTAGAGGGCGAACTCGGCCACGACCAGCTCGCCGCGGTTCCACGCCAGCGACGCGACGGCGTCGCCGGGCCGCAGCCCGCGGGCGAGCAGTGCCGACGCGAGCCGGTTCGCCTCGTCCTCCAGTTCCCGGAACGTCCACTCGCGCTCGCCGCAGACGACGGCGCGCTCGTCCGGCCAGTACCGGGCGGCACGGGTCGCGTAGCTCCCCAGGTTCATGCACTCTCTCCATACTGTTAGACCAATAGCAGACAGAGTGTTCAGTAAGTTCCCGCTTGTCAAGAGGTCTCTAGACTTGGGGGCTCGCGGGCGGGAAGGACGACGATGGCCGAGGACAGGCGCACACGACGGACGCGCAAGGCGCTGCGCGACGCCCTGGTGGGGCTCGTACTGGAACGCGGCTACGCGTCGATCACCGTCGAGGACGTCACCGAGCGGGCGGACATCGCCCGCGCGACCTTCTACAGCCACTGCCGCGACAAGGACGACCTGTTCACCCGGCTCACCCGGGACCTGCTGGACGAGCTCGGCGCGCGGCAGCGGCCGCTGATCGCCGAGAACGCCGTGGGCTTCACCGGCAAGCCCGTCCTGGAACTGCTGCGGCACGCCGAGCAGGAGCGCGACCTGTACCGGATCATCCTGCGGGGCGAGGGCGACGGGAAGCCGCTGCGGATGTTCGTCGAGTGCTGCGTGCGGGTGACCACCGAGGAGTTCGCGAGCCGCGCCGAGCGCAACGCGGTCGCGCCGCGCATCGACCCCGGCCTGCTCGCGCGGGCCTGGGTGGGCGAGCAGACGGCCGTCCTGCAGTGGTGGCTGGAGATCGACGACCCCCGGCCGCCGGCCGAGGAGGTCGCCCGGATGCTGCTCGACCTGGCCGTCCACGGCCGGTACTGGGCCAGCGGATTCGATTCCCCCGCCTGATCCCGCGAACCCCTTCCCGCAGGGCCTTTCGAGCCCCCGGCCGGTCCCGGCCGGGGGCTTTCTCGCGCCCGGCACCCCTTGAGGGCACGCAGAATGTGACGTAGATTGCCCGACACCTTGAACGTAACTGAACACTTTGTTCAGTATCGGCCCGTGTCTGGAGAAGTGATGACCCCATGACCGCCGACGAGATCCTGTCCCTGGTCCTGCTGCTCGCGGTGTTCGGCCTGGCGATCTGGCGGGACGTCAACGTCGGACTCGTCGCGCTGCCCGCCGGGCTGCTGCTCGCGAAGATCACCGGTGTGCCGGGCGAGCAGGCGCTGGCCGCCTTCCCCGTCCAGATCGCCGTGCTGATCATCGGCGTGATGTACCTGTTCGGCCACGCCCAGCGCAGCGGGGCGATCGACCGCCTGGTGCACCTCGTCGTCCGCGCGTCCGGCGGGCGCGACTGGATGCTCCCGTGGTCGATGTTCCTGGTGGGCGCGGTGCTCAGCGCGATCGGCACCCTGCCGAGCGCCACGGTCGCGATCGTCCTGCCCATCGCCATGCGGCTCGCCCGCAACCGCGGCATGGACCCCGTCGTCATGGCGGTGGTCGCCTGCTCGGGCGCCGGCGTCGGCGGTTTCTCGCCGCTGTCCCCCTGGGGCGCCATCGTCGAGCGGCTCGCCGAGAAGCAGGGCGCCGACTTCTCGCCCGTCGGCCTCTTCCTCGGCCTCGCCGCGATCAAGACCTGCACCGCGATCCTGACGTACTTCCTGCTGAAGAGGTTCGTCCGCCGCGGCGCCGCCGCCCCCGCACCGCGAACCCCGGACCAGACCGCGGACCAGGCCGCCGCGCAGGCCGCCGCACCGATGAGCCGCTACGAACTCGGGGCCACGGCGGGGATCGGCGCGTTCCTCGTCATGGTGCTGGCGTTCGGGATGAACCCGCTGTTCGCCTCGCTGCTGGTCGGGCTCGTCCTGCACCTGGTGTTCAAGCCCGACACCCGGCAGGTGATCGGGGACCTGCCGTGGGGCGTCATCGTGCTGACCGCCGGGGTCCTGGTGTACGTGGGGGTCCTGGAGCGGGTCGGGACGCTCGACACGCTCGCCGGCCACCTCGGCGGGATCGACACCGTGCTGCTGGCCGTGCTGGCGATCGCCTACCTGGCGGCGCTGTTCGCGACGGTGGAGTCCTCGACGGTCGCGGTCCTCGGGGTGATCGTCCCGCTCACCGCGACGGCCCTGCCGGACCAGTCGCCCGCCGGGTTCACCGCGCTGCTCATCGCGATCTGCGGGGTGATCGGCGCGGCCGGGATCAGCCCGATGCACCTCGGCGGCGGGCTCGTCCTCGCGAACACGAGCCCGGAGGAGAACCCGCGGGTGTTCCGCTGGCTGCTCGGTATCTCGCTCGTCGCGGCGTCCGTCCTCCCGCCCTTGCTGTTGCTGGTTCCGCTCGGCGTGGGAGTTTGACCGGGACCTGACGGGGCCTGGCCGGCGCCGCGGCGGCGGTCAGGGCTCGGTCAGGGCTTCTCGCGCGGGGGCAGCAGGCGGGCGAGCAGGTGCGGCACGGCGATGGCGCCGAGCATCGGCCGGTCGTCGCCGCCGGACACCGCGACGAGCGGGCTGCCGTGCTCGGCCATCACGCTGGCGATCTCCATGACGGTCGCGTCGCCGTCGACCACCGGCAGGAGCCGCTTGTCCCTGGCCAGGAGGTCCGCGACGCGCCGCCCGGCGAGCGGCCCGCAGAGCCGGTCGGCGTGCCGCTCGCCGTAGACGCGGGCGAGGTTCGGGTCCTCGCGCACGTACACCGGGATGAGGTCGCGGAGCAGCTGCGCGCCGGGCAGCACCGCGACGGGCCCGCCCCGGGCGTCCACGACGATCAGCCCGGGGAAGCGGTGCTCGGCCAGCAGCCACGCGGCGTCCAGAGCACTGTCGTCCAGGGTGACGGTCGGGTACTCGACGGCGAGGTCGCGGGCGCGCACACCTCGACCGTATACGAGACCACCAGCGGGTTCACGTGCCGTGACCTGTGCACCCGGCGTGGAAAAGCCTGATCGATCCCGTTAAGGTCGTCCTCTGGTGGGCCGGGGGCAGCGTCGCGCCGGCACTTGCTCCGTCCGTCGAACGCGGATGTCCGTCGAACGCGAAAGTCCTGATGATGTCGAACCTGCTGCTGGCGTTCGCCGCCATGCTGCTGATGGCGGTGCTGCTGTCGAACCTGGCGCACCGCACGGTGCTGTCCACGGCGGTGCTGTTCCTGGTCGGCGGCTTCCTCCTCGGGGACGGCGTCCTCGACGTGATCTCCCTGGAGCCCAGCGACGGGGTCGTCGGAACGCTCGCGGAGCTGGCGCTGTTCGCGGTGCTGTTCACCGACGGCATGCACGCCGGCTGGAAGGACCTGCGCAGCGCCTGGCGACTGCCCGGCCGCGCGCTCGGCTGGGGCCTGCCGCTGACGCTGGTGATCACCGCGCTGCTCGCGCACTACGTGGTCGGGCTGGGCTGGATCGAGTCGCTGCTGATCGCCGCGGTGCTCACCCCGACCGACCCGGTGTTCGCCGCCGCGCTCGTCGGCAACGACAAGGTGCCGCCGCGGCTGCGCCACCTGCTGAACGTGGAGTCCGGCGTCAACGACGGCCTCATCCTGCCCTTCGTCCTCATCTTCCTGGCGCTCGCGGCGGGCTCCGAGGACCTGCACATCAAGGCGCTCGCGAGCGAGCTGGCGATCGGGCTCGTCATCGGCGTGGTGGTGCCGTGGGCGGCGCTCAAGCTGGAGTCGACCCGCTGGTTCGCCGTCTCCCCGAAGTACGCGCCGCTCAACGCCGTCGCGATCGGGCTGCTGGTGCTCGCGCTGGGGCAGGCCACGCACGGCAACCTGTTCCTGGCCGCGTTCGCCGCCGGCGTCACCGTCGCGACGGTCGGCGAGCAGTTCCAGGAGGCGTTCGAGGAGTTCGGCGAGCTGGTCGCGGAGCTGCTGAAGCTGGCGGCGCTGCTGGTGTTCGGCGCGCTGCTGTCGCCGACGTTCCTGGGCGACGTCGGCTGGACGGGCTGGGTGTTCGCCGTGCTCGCGCTGATCGTCGCGCGGCCCGCGGCGATCTGGGTGTCGTTCCTCGGCTCCAGGCTCACCGCCCGCGAACAGGGCGCCGTGATGTGGTTCGGCCCGAAGGGGTTCGCCTCCGTCGTCTACGGGCTGATCGTGCTCGAATCCCAGATCGCCGACGCGGACGAGATCTTCCACCTCGTCGCGGTGACGATCATGCTGTCGATCTTCGCGCACTCGTCCACCGACATCGTCGTGGCCCGCGGCTTCGACGACGTGCACGAGGTCCCGGCCTGGTTCCGCAAGGACGCCCGGGACAAGGGCCCCGTGGAGGTCCCGGACCACGGCGGCTCGGACGGCGAGCCGGACCACGGCACGGGCGACGGCACAGGCGACGGCACAGGCGACGGCACAGGCGGCGGTTCCGCGGGCGGGCCGGGCGGCGGTGCCCCGCCCGCGTCCCGGGACCGGTCCGTGTGATCAACTGGTCGCTGTGACCTTCGCCCTCCCCCCGGGTGTGAACGGCCCGGAGGGGAGGAGCCGCCTTGGCCGCCGCCGCGATCGCGATCTTCGTCGTCGCGTACGCCCTGATCGCCACGGAGAAGATCCCCCGCACCGCCGTCGCGCTCGGCGGCGCCTGGCTGATGCTCCTGCTGCACGTCACCGACGCCGAGGCGGCGTTCTTCTCCGAAGAGTCCGGCATCGACTGGAACGTCATCTTCCTGCTGCTCGGCATGATGGTGATCGTCTCGGTGCTGCGGCGGACGGGCGTGTTCGAGTTCGTCGCGATCTGGGCGGCCAAGCGGGCGCGCGGGAAGTCGTACCGGCTGATGGTGATGCTCGTGCTCATCACCGCGCTCGCGTCCGCGCTGCTGGACAACGTGACGACCGTGCTGCTGATCGCCCCGGTGACGTTCCTGGTCTGCGAGCGGCTCGGGCTCCCGGTCGTCCCGTACCTGATCGCCGAGGTGATGGCGTCCAACATCGGCGGCACCGCCACGCTCGTCGGCGACCCGCCCAACATCATCATCGCCAGCCGCGCCGGGCTGTCGTTCAACGACTTCCTGGTCCACCTCGCGCCGCTCGTCCTGGTGCTGCTCGCGGTGTTCTGCCTGCTGTGCCGGGTGCTGTTCCGCTCCGCGTTCCGGTACGACCCGGAACGCGCGAAGGACGTCATGGCGCTGGACGAGCGGGACGCGATCACCGACCGCCGGCTGCTCTGGCAGGGCCTCGCCGTCCTCGGGGTCGTCGTCGTCGCGTTCGTCCTGCACCCGGTGCTGCACTACGAGCCGTCCGTGGTGGCGCTGCTCGGCGCGGGCCTGCTCGTCGCCGCCACCCGGGTGAGCACCGAGGACGCGCTGCGCGAGGTGGAGTGGCCCACGCTGGTGTTCTTCGCGGGCCTGTTCGTGATGGTCGGCGGGCTGGTCGAGACGGGCGTCATCGGCGAGGTGTCGTCGCTGGCCGCCGAGACGACGGAGGGACGGCTCGGGCTCGCCGCGATGGTGCTGCTGTGGGGCTCGGCCGGGCTGTCGGCGATCGTCGACAACATCCCGTACGTCGCCACGATGAGCCCGATCGTCGCCGACCTCGTCCGGGGCTATCCGGGCGACGACGGCCAGGTGCTGTGGTGGGCGCTCGCGCTCGGCGCCGACCTCGGCGGCAACGCCACCGCGATCGGGGCCAGCGCGAACGTCGTGGTACTCGGGATCGCCGCCCGCAACGGGACGCCGATCAGCTTCTGGCACTTCACCAAGTACGGGATCGTCGTCACGATCATCATGATCGCGCTGGCGACCCCGTACCTGTGGCTCCGCTACCTCTAGCGGGGCCCCGCGTCACCCGCGGTGGGCGACCCGGTCGCGCAGCCGGTCGGCGACGGCCATCGCGGGCCCGGCGGCCTTCAGGATCCCGGGCCTGGGCGGCGTGTGCGGGTGCGGGCGGGTCGGCGCCCGCTTCCTGCCCTCCGCGATCTTGCGGCCCAGGTCGTCCGCGTGCTCCTTGCCGATGAGCTCGTACAGCTCGGGCCACACGACGTCCTCCTCGAAGGCGATGTGCTCGCGCGCGTCCGCGATGAACGTGCGCAGCAACTCCTCGAAGCGTTCGTCGCCCGGCTCCATCCCGATGAGGTCGCTCATGACGTACTTGGCGGACTGCTCCTGCCGGACGGCGTGGTCCGCGAGCCGGTCGCCGCCCAGCGCCGTCCGCCGCACCACCGGCCAGAAGTACTCCTCCTCGACGGCCTCGTGCACGGACTCGTCCATGACCAGTCGCTCGATCAGCTTCCGGCGATGGGCGAGCTCGTCCGGCGCCGTCCGTCCGGCACCGGCCTCCAGCTCGGCGAGGGCCTCCTTGACGCGATCGTGGTCCCGGCCGAGCACCTCGAAGACGTTGGCCATTGGTCCCCCTCTCCATGGCGCCTACCCGACCCCTGCCCGATGGGGGTGTCGCAAACGTCCGCTTCCAGCGAGACGCGCGTCACGCGTGATTGTCCTGGTTCGTCGGGTATCGACCCACTGGAAAGCGATCGGAAGGGAGCAGGACGATGCCCATGACCACCGGCCGGGGCCGCGTGAAGAAGGAGGAACTGCCCGACACCATCAAGCGTTCGGACGCCCGGGCCCAGCGGACCTTCGCGAAGGCGCACGACTCGGCGGCCGAGGAGTACGGCGAGGGGCGCCGCGCCCACCAGACCGCCTACGCGACGCTGAAGCGCACCTACGAGAAGATCGGCGACCACTGGGAGCGGAAGGCCGGCGGCGCCAAGGGCCCGTCCGACCGGCAGGCGGAGGGCGGCCGGCGCACCTCCCGCCCCACCGCGGGCGGGGTCGACGCGAACGCCTCGAAGTCGCACCTCTACGACGTCGCCAAGCGCCTCGACATCTCGGGCCGCTCGAACATGAACAAGAACGAGCTGGTCAAGGCCATCGAGAAGGCCAACAAGAGCAGGACGCGCAAGGCCCGTTCCTGACCGTCAGAGGCGGCGCCGGACCTGCTCCCGGACGGGACGGTCGAGGTCGCGCAGGATCGTGTCGGTGCGGCGCCCCCCGCGCAGCAGGTCGGCGACGACGGCGGGCGGCACGTAGCCGAGCGCCGCGCACAGCGGCCGGACGGGCATCGCGTCCACCACGCGGGTCGCCGCGGCGACCGGCAGCGCCCCGATGATCCCCGCCGCGGCACGCGGTTCCGCGCGCGAAAGGATCCGGGCCGCCTCGTCCGGTGGCATCACCCGCAGGACGGCCGCCGCGGTCTCCGGGGCCAGGCCGCCGACCGTCCCCCCGGCCTGAGTGGATCCGAGCATCTGCAGGACGGCCGCGGCGTGCGGCGCCGCCCGTCCGTCCGTCTCCCGGCCGGTGAGCACGGCGGTGAGCATCGCGCCCGCCGTCCGGACCGGCACCGCCGCCAGCACCTGCGCCGCCCGCTCGCCCGGCAGGCGGCGCAGCACCGCCCCGGCGGCGCGCGTGCCCATGCCCGCCAGCGCGTCCCGGACGGCCTCGGGCGGGAGGTCGCGCAGCAGCACAGCCGCCTCGTCCGGGTCGCGTGGGGGCTCCTCGCGGGGGTCGCGTGGGGGGCGGGGGTTCGTGTCGCGGCCGGTCGCGGGGGGCTTCGGGCGCCGGGGGCCGGTCGTGGTCTCCGGGACGTCGCGGGGCTGGTCGTGGACGACGCCCCCGCAGAAGTGGGGGCGGTCGATGATCGGGCCGGGATCGGACGGTACGTCGAGGACGGCTCGCAGGGTCCGGCGCAGGGACTCGCTCGTGAGCCGGGCGTCCGGGTCCTTCTCCAGCAGCCGGAGGACGGGCTCGGTGAGGCGCCCGGACGCGACGGGGCGGGGCGGGGCCTCGTGGATGACGGCGTAGAGGGTCGCCGAGTGCGCGTCGGCCCCCTCGCCGCGGCGGAAGGGGGAGAAGCCCTCGAGCATCTCGAACAGCAGGACGCCGAGCGACCACAGGTCGGCGGGCGGCCCGGCGTCGGCGCCCTTGAACCGTTCGGGGGCCATGTACTCGGCGGTGCCGACGACCAGGCCGGTGCCGGTGAAGCGGGCGGTGTCGCCGACGAGCGCGATGCCGAAGTCGACGAGCCGGACCCGGCCGTCCTCCTCCACCAGGACGTTCGCCGGTTTGACGTCGCGGTGGACGACGCCGTTGCGGTGCGCGGCGTCGAGGGCGTCGAGCAGCGCGAGGGCGGTCCCGGCGGCGGACCGCGGCGGCAGCGCGCCGTCCGCCCGGAGGACCTCGGCGAGCGTGCGCCCCTCGACGTACTCCATGACGAGCCACGGGTCGCCGTCCTCGACGAAGACGTCGTAGATGCCGACGATGCCGGGGTGCGCGACGCGCGCGAGGGCCTTCGCCTCGCGGAAGGCGCGGCCGCGCAGTTCCCGGTTGGGCAGGACGCCGAGCCGCAGCGACTTGAGCGCCACCCGCCGGTCGAGCAGGGTGTCGTGGGCGAGCCACACCTCGCCCATGCCGCCGCCCGCGACCGCCGACAGGACCTCGTACCGGCCGCCCCGCGGGCCGCCGCCCGGCGACGGGTCAGTCGTCGTCATCTCAGTAGTCGTCATCGTCGTACAGCGGCTGCCCGTCGGAGTCGCGGGCCGGGTCCGTGCCCGTGCGGGTGTCCACGATGGTGCGGGTGTCGGCGATCCGGCGGATGGCCTCGTCGTCGGGGGCCTCGGCGGGCTGCGGGCCCGTGCCGGTGCCCCCGTCGGAGTGCGGCGGTCGCGGATCGAAGCGGGCGGTGGGGGCCTCGCCGGGGTCGTCGAGAAGGTCCGCGGGGTCGCCGTCGCCGCGTTCCTCGTCCCGCCGCGCCCAGATGGCCTGGGTGGAGGACGGCCGGGCGGTGCCGAAGTCGAGCCCGGCCGGGCCGGGCCGGGCACCGGCCCGCGCCTCGCGCATCTCCCGTTTGATCTCCAGCGCGAGAATGCGGTCGTAGTTGCCGGGTTTCATCATCAGCTTGACCGACACCGGCAGGCACTCGATCAGGAGGAAGAACAGGAACAGCAGGAGCCGCGCCCCGGCGAGCGTGGAGTCGTTGGCGGACACCTCGCCCAGCGCTTCCAGCCGGATGAGCAGGCCGTTCGTTTCGGCGTTCTCCGAATCGAACTGGCTTTGCAGCGTCCGCTGCCTTTCCCGGGCGTCCTCCAGCTGCTGCCGCACCTTGGGGAGTTCGCCGGTGGCCTGCTGCAACCGGGTGCTCTTGGCCGCCTCGCTGTCGGCGGCCAGTTCCCTTTTGCGGGCCTCGATCTGCCCGTTCAGCTCGTTGACCTGCCCCCGGGCCTTTTTGTAGGCCTCTTCGCTCTCCTGTGCGAGCGGCCCGTCCCCCTGGCGGGGGCAGTCCCGTCCGCCGTAAAGCTGGCACTGCCATTCGTCGTAGTGCTGCTCGGCGACCTTCTGCTGCTCGGCCCGCTGCCGCTCCAGCGTCTTGATCTCCGGGTCGGCGGCGGGGTCGAGCGGGACGTCGCCGCGCGAGCGGACGACTTTCTGCAGCGTGTCGACCTGCTTCTGCAGGGCCGCGACCTGCCTGCCGACCTCGCCCGTCCGCTGCTCGGCGGTGAACTCGTTGCTGCGCGCCTGCTTCATCTCGACGATCTGCGCGTCGATCTCGGACTTGAAGATCTGCAGGACGAGCGGGGTGGAGACGACGGCGCCGAGGATGACGGCCATGATGATGCGCGGGATCGCGAACTTGAGCCGGGGTCCCTCCGCCGGGATGGAGGTGACGAGCCAGCGGTCGAGGCTCAGGATCGCGGCGCCCCACGCGAGCGCGATGGGCGCGGCGAGGAGCGGGTGCACGCCGAGCGCGCTGTACATGGCGAACCACATCGACAGCGCGGCGAGAACGCTGGTGGTGAGGACGGCGCCGCCGATGCCCTCGTATTTCGCGCGTTCGGACGGGCAGCGGCGGAGGATCTCCGGTCGGGCCCCGGAAAGGGAGATCAGAAAACGCCGCATCCAAACCCTCTCGCCCGTTCCGAGCAGGGGACGTTCGCGCGCCCCCGGCAGACGACGGCCAAGTTTAGCCGCGCGCGCCCGATTAAGGAGCCGAGGGGGTATTCCGGGTGGCCGGATCAGGCCATAATCGACAGCTGTCGGGACGGTGCCGGGACAATCTTGCGGGGTGTGCGCGGGCCCCGTCCGGCGCACAGGGGGACCGGAGAACGACAGGAGCCGCAGTTGGCCGATCCAGGTGAGGAACTACAGAAATCCCTCACCAAGTTGATCAGGGGACTTTCCGGACATCACCGGCTGATCGTGGTGGAGGCGGCCGCCGACGGGATCAACGCGTACCAGATCTCCCGCGACGCCAATGGCGTGCCCGCGGGACGTTTCTGGCACCGGACGTGGGAGGACCTGTCGGCCGACGGCGCACCGGTGAAGGACCGCGTCGTCGCGGCCGCGCGCCTCGACCCCGCCGCCGCGACGCTGCTGGCCTGCACGTTCCCGGACGGCGCCGAGCCCGCGCAGGCCGTCGCGTGGCTGCAGGCGGCCGTCCCCGACGCGCAGACCTGCGTCGCGCCCGGCGCCGCGATCGGCGAGCTGCTGCGCAGGGCGATCGACGCCGAGCCGCTCACCCGGCTGTACGAACTGGTCACCCTCACCGCCGATCCCGGCGGGCGGCTGCGCTTCACCGGCCGCGTGCTGTTCCCCGTCGGTTCCCGGCGGCACGACACCGTCCCCCTCGACCTGCGCTTCCTGCCGACCGGCGAGCTCGGCGCCGCGCTCGCCGTCGTCTCCTGGTCCGACCGCCGCTTCCGGCTCGTGTCGGTGCAGCGCGCGAACGTCCCGCCCGGACGGTACGAGGTGGTCGCCGAGCTCGCCCGGCCGGGCCGCGTCCGGTTCCACGGGCTGCCGGACGAGCCGGTCCGCGACGACCGGACGTGGGACGAACTCGTCGCGTCCGTCCCGGACCGGCTGCCGCCCGCGCCGCCGGACGTCCACCTGGTGTGCGCCGTCGAGACCGCGGGGCCGCCCGAGCGGGTCGCCGCCCGCCTCGACCGGGCCGGCCAGGTCGTGCGGGCCGCGGCGGCGGGCGGCGCGGGCCTGACGGTGTCCCTCGTCGGCTACGGGCCGCACGCGTTCGTCCGCCGCCCGCCCCCGGCGGTGCGGGTGATCGCGGAGCGGCGCTCCCCCGAGGACGTCCAGCGGGCCCTGGACGCGCTGCGCGACCGGGAGCCCGGCGACCCCGGCTACCCGCGCGCCGCCGCCGTCGAGTGCGCGCTCGCGGAGGTCGAGCGGCTGCTCACCGCCGCGGACCCGGCCCGGCCCGCGCTGCTGCTGATCGGGGACCGGCCGCCGCACCCGGCGGCGGTGTCCCCGTCGGAGGTCCTGCCGTGCCCCGCCGCGGCGGACTGGGAGCGGGCGCTGGGCAACCTGCGGCGCCGCCCCGGATTCGCGTGCGGCGCGGTCACCGACCGTCCGGCCCGCCGGGCCGCCCCGTTCTGGACCCGCCTCGCCGGGGACGCCCTCGCCGGGCAGGACGCGGTGGACGTGCCGCGCCTCGGCGCCCGGCTCGGCCTCGGCCCCGCCGAACCGCGCCACGTCCCGTTCCCCTTCGACGAGACACGCTGACGAGACCCCCGCCGACGAGACCCCCGACCCGACCGACGGATGGAGCGAACCCGAGCATGGCAGCGCCACTGCCGTCCCCCGACCACAACATCGCCATGTGGGGGGCCACCGGTTCCGGCAAGACGACCTTCCTGGCCGCGCTGGACATCGCCCTGAACCGGGCGGACCACGTCGACTGGCGGGTGATCGGCGCCAACGAGGCGTCCACGGACAAACTCGTGGAGCTGTCCGGCACGCTGGTCAACGACAACGCCTTCCCCGAGGCGACCAGCGGCATGGAGCAGTACCGGTGGCGGCTGATCGGGCAGACCGAACGGCGCGAGGGACGGTTCTGGAACCGGCGCCGGGTCAAGCGCGGGCACTCCATCGGCCTGGACGTCCACGACGCCGAGGGCGAGCTGTTCAGCAACGACTTCATCGGCGACCACGGCCCGATGGTGGAGAGCCTCGCCAGGAGCCGCGGCATCGTCTACCTGTTCGACCCGATCCGCGAGTTCAAGGTCGGCGACGCGTACCGCAGCCTCGACGGCATGCTGGCCCGGCTGGCGCAGGTGGTGCTGAACTCCGAGGACGCGCCGGAGGACGGCCGCCTCCCCCACCACGTCGCGGTCTGCACCACCAAGTTCGACGAGGTGCGCGTCCTGCAGACGGCCGAGCACCTCGGGCTGCTCGACTTCGACGAGGACGAGCGCGGTTTCCCCCGCATCGTGCACGACGAGGACGCGCGGGAGCTGTTCCGCGAGCTGTGCTCGGTGTCGGCGAGCGGCACCGCCGACCTCGTGCTGAAGAAGCTCACCCGCTACTTCGACGAGGACCGGATCCGGTTCTTCGTGACGTCCGCGGTCGGGTTCCACCTCGACCCCCGCGCGGGCCGGTTCAACCTCCGGGACTTCCAGAACGTCGTGCCCGACGCCGACTCCGAGCGCGGCTTCCGCATCCGGACGAGCGTGCACCCGATCAACGTGATGGAACCGGTCCTGTGGCTGGCGGAGAAGCTCGCGGACGGCCGGGCGGCCGAGCCGCGCCCCGCCGCCGGAGCGGCGCGATGAGCGACCTCATCCAGGTCGTCCCGGAATGGGCGCTGTGGGGCAAGGAGCCCAACGGACTGTCCTACCGGGTGCTGCGGTGCAGCGACGGGCGCCTCAGCAGCGCCGACTTCACCCAGATCATGCAGCACCACTCCACCGGCACGCACAGCCACCTGCCGCAGGTCACGCTGAACTGGGCGCGCGACCGCGCGAAGAACGAGCAGTACATCGGCCTGGCCGTGCAGCGCTGGGCCCAGGACCGCGACCACACCGGCCGCAAGATCGCGATCACCCGCTACTGCGCGCTGCCGTACTCGCAGCTCCCGGACGCGGTCTCGTACGAGACGGTCTTCCATGCGCTCACCGACTGGGAGCCGCCCCCGGACGACGCGCCCGCCGCCATGGAGCTGCCGGTGCTGTCCCCGGAGGCGCTGGCGTCGCGCGTCGACGAGTACGCGCTGGGCGTAGCCGGGCTGCTGTTCGCGCTCGATCCGGTGCACATCGTCCCGTCCGGCAGGGTCCCGACCTACCTGGAACGGCTGCAGTTCCTGGACGTCGTCGCCGCGCTGCTCCCGTACGGTCTGCGGACCAGGCTGTCGGCCGCGACCTGGGTCAGCAGCACGTCGCAGAACCGCATCCGGCTGGCGTTCACCGCGCACGCGGGCGAGGACGCGCAGGGCGTGCGGTGGGGCGTCACGCCGTCCTTCGCCGGCAGGTGGGAATCGATCGCGCACGCGTACGCCGACCTGCTGGGCGACGTGGCGAGCACCGAGGACCGGGCGGCCGAGCTGATCCGCGGGCTGGCCGCGCAGCGGGAGCCGATGGGCTTCACCCCGTCCGACGCCCGGCGGTCGCTGGAGCTGCTGCGCGCGCAGGTCCGCGGCCCCAGGCGTCCGGCGGGAACGTCGCAGGGCGACGGCGCGGACTTCGTCGCGGCCGCGGAGGCCCTCCACGCCTGCCGGCACGCCGTCGTGCACATCCACAGGACGACGTTCATCTCCGCGGTGGCGCGGCTGCGGCGCCTGCAGAACGCCGGGTTCGCCGCGGACGAGCGCCGCCGCCTCTGGGAGATCGCCGTCGACGCGGGGCTGCCGTGCCTGCCGTCGTCCACCGAGGACGACCCGGAACTCGACGAGCTGTACGAGGCGTGCCTGCGGCTCGGCTACGGCACGGCGCTCGATCTCGACAACGTCCATCAGATCGAGAACGACCTCGGCACCGACCTTCCGCCCCAGTTGCTGCGGGTCATGGCGCGCCTCGCCGTCGGTGAGAGGTCCCCCCACCTGGCGATCGCGATCCGGCTCGGCTGGGACGTGACGGGCCTGGTGCGCAACGTCGACGCGAACGCCCTCGTCCACCTCGCCGTCAATGAGGAGCGCGGGGACGTCCTGAGGACCGTCCTCGCGGAACTGCGCAGGCGTTCCCGGGACGACCATGCCACGCCCGTCGTGCACGCCCTCATGGCCCACGGCCACCTGGCACGACCCGTCGAGCGCTTCTACGCGGGCATCGACGAGCAGGCCGGTGCGCTGCGCGAGCTGCTCTCGGCCGTCTACGGGGGGTGGCTGAACCGCGAGCAGTTCGCGAGGATCCTCCAGGGCGGCGGTCCGAATTCGCCGCGGCCGCCCCTCCTTCTCGCCGCACTGTCGCTGTACCGGGGCCCGGACGCGCGGGACCTGCTGGTCGAGGTCTTCCTGCGCGGCTTCCTCGGCGCGACGACACCGACCTACCTCTCCGCGGACCTTCGCAGGGTGGTGGACGACGCGCTCGCCCGCCACTCCTGGCCGCCCGCCCCCACGAGCCGCTACGAGAACGCCCACGACGGCGGGGACGAGGCGCAGCGCAGCCTGGGCGACAAGCTCAGGTTCTGGCAGAAGGACCACGGCCCCGACTTCTAGGACCGCCCCCGCCGGCCGAACCGCGAACGTCACGTCCCGTCACGTCGTCTCGCGGTGCTCCGGCCTGCCCTCGGCGCGTCATGCGGCCGGGTCGTGGCGCGCGGCTTCTCGGTGGGCGGGAGTGGGCGGTCCGGTCCTTGCGGCGAGCGGTTACTCTACCAAACAGTTGTTAGAAAGAAGGGAGGCGATCATGGTGGTCGAGTACGCGCTGCGGGGGGACGTCGCGGTGGTGACGATGAACCGGCCGGAGTACCGCAACGCGCAGAACTCCGCGATGACCTACGCGCTGGACGAGGCGTTCTACCGGGCGGCCGAGGACGACGGCGTCAGGGTGATCGTGCTCGCCGGGGCGGGGCCGCACTTCTCGGCCGGGCACGACATCGGCACGCCGGGCCGGGACGCCGACCGGAGCTTCCCGCGCCGGGCGGGGCTGTGGTGGGACCACGTCGGCAAGTCCGGGGCGGAGAGCCGGTTCGCCCGGGAGTCGGAGGTCTACCTCGGGATGTGCCGCCGCTGGCGGGAGATCCCCAAGCCGATGATCGCGTCGGTGCAGGGCGCGTGCGTGGCGGGCGGGCTGATGCTGGCGTGGGTGTGCGACCTGATCGTCGCCTCCGACGACGCCTTCTTCGCCGACCCCGTGGTGCGGATGGGCATTCCGGGCGTGGAGTACTTCGCGCACCCGTGGGTGATGCCGCCGCGCATCGCGAAGGAGTTCCTCTACACGGGCGAACGCATGTCCGCGGCGCGCGCACACGAGCTGGGCTGGGTCAACCGGGTGGTGGCGCGCGAGTCGCTGGAGGACGAGACGTTCGCGCTGGCCGACCGGATCGCGGGCATGCCGAGGATGGGGCTCGCGCTGACGAAGAAGGCCGTCAACCAGGCCGAGGACCTGCAGGGCATGCAGTCCGGGATGGACTCGGTGTTCGGCCTCCACCACCTCGCGCACGCGCACAACGCGGAGACCGGCGCGGACTCCCTGGCCGGGCAGGACGCCAGGAGCATGAAGGCGGCTTCCCGGGGGGCTTCGAATGGATCTTGAGTTCGGGACGGCGGACGAGGAGTTCCGCGCGGAGGTGCGGGCGTGGCTGGCGGAGCACGTGCCCGCCGAGCCGCTGCCGTCGCTGGAGACCGAGGAGGGCTTCGCCCGGCACCGGGAGTGGGAGCGGGCGCTCGGCGCCGACCGGCTGTCGGTGGTGTCGTGGCCGGAGGAGTACGGCGGCCGGGGCGTGTCCGTCCTGCAGTGGCTCGTGTTCGAGGAGGAGTACTACGCGGCGGGCGCGCCCGGACGGGTGAGCCAGAACGGCATCAACCTGCTGGCGCCGACGCTCCTGAAGCACGGGACGCCCGAGCAGCTCGCGCGCGTCCTGCCGCCCATGGCCGCCGGCGAGGTGATCTGGGCGCAGGCGTGGTCGGAGCCGGGCGCGGGCAGCGACCTGGCCGCGCTGCGGGCCACGGCGACCCGGACGGACGGCGGGTGGCTGCTGAACGGGCAGAAGACGTGGAGTTCGCGGGCCGCGTTCGCCGACCGCGGGTTCGGGCTGTTCCGCTCCGACCCCGAGAGCGAGCGGCACCGGGGCCTGACGTACCTGATGTTCCCGCTGGACGCCGACGGCGTCACGGTGCGGCCGATCGGGCGGCTCGACGGCAAGCCCGCGTTCGCCGAGCTGTTCCTCGACGGGGTGTTCGTCCCGGACGCCGACGTCATCGGCGAGCCCGGAAAGGGCTGGAGCGTCGCGATGAGCACGGCGGGCAACGAGCGCGGGCTGACGCTGCGCTCCCCCGGCCGGTTCACCGCCGCCACCGAGCGGCTCGTGGAGCTGTGGAAGGAGCGGGCCGACCCGGCGGACACGGCGCTGCGCGACCGGGTCGCCGACGCGTGGATCCGGTCGCGCGCGTACCGGCTGAAGGGCTTCGAGACCGTCTCCCGCGACGACGACATCGGCGCCGAGTCCAGCCTGAACAAGGTCTTCTGGTCGGAGCTGGACGTCGCGCTGCACGAGACCGCGCTGGACCTGCTCGGCGCGGACGGCGAGCTGGAGTCGGAGTGGCTGGAGAACTACGTGTTCTCGCTCGCCGGCCCCATCTACGCGGGCACCAACGAGATCCAGCGGAACGTGATCGCCGAGCGGCTGCTCGGCCTGCCGAGGGGGGCACGGTGAAGTTCGTCCTGTCGCAGGAGCAGCGGATGTTCGCCGGGACGCTGCGGCGGCTGCTCGCCGAGGCCGGCACCGCGAAGATCGTCCGGGCGTGGGCGGCCGGGGACCACGCGCCGGGACGCGGGCTGTGGTCGGCGCTCGCCGAGGCGGGCCTGTTCGCGGTGGCCGTGCCGGAGGAGCACGGCGGGGCCGGCTTCCTGCCGGTCGAGCTGGTCGCGGCGATGGAGGAGGTCGGGCGCGCGGCGGCGCCCGGCCCGTACGTGGAGACGCTGGCGGCGGCGGAGCTGCTGGGCCGGGCGGGCGACACGGTGTGGCTGCCCCGGATCGCCGCGGGCGACGCGCTCGTGTCGATCGGCGTCCCGCACGCGCTGGACGCCGATGCGGCCGACCTCGTCCTGGCTCCGGGCGGGACGGAGCGCGCGTCCTCCGGCGGGCCGCTGACCTCGCTCGACCCGGCGCGGCGGCTGTTCCGCGTCGAGGCCGGCGACGAGCACGGGACGCCCGAGTTCGGGGTGCTGATGTGCGCGGCGCAGCAGCTCGGGCTCGGCCGGGCACTGCTGGACGTGACGGTCGAGTACGCGCGGACGCGGCAGCAGTTCGGGCGCCCGATCGGCGAGTACCAGGCGGTCAAGCACCATCTGGCGGGCGCGATGGTCGAGCTGGAGTTCGCGCGGCCGCTGCTGTACGGGGCGGCGCTGGCGTACGGGACGCCGGAGTTCGGGCGGGACGTCGCGGCGGCGAAGGTCGCCGCGTCCGACGCGTCCTACGGCGCGGCGAAGATCGCCCTGCAGGTGCACGGCGCGATCGGCTACACCGACGAGTACGACCCGTCGCTGTGGATCCGCAAGGCGCGGGCGCTGCACTCCGCGTGGGGCACCCCGGCCGAGCACCGGGCCCGCGTCGCCGCGTCGCTGTAGCCGTCCCGGCTCAGCGGGGCAGGCTCGCGCGGTGGACCTTGCCGGACGCGGTCTTCGGGAGGTCGTCGAGGAAGACGACCTCCCGGGGGACCTTGAAGTTCGCCAGCCGCTCCTTGCAGTGCGCGATCAGGTCGTCGGCGGTGACGGACGCGCCGGGACGGGGGCGCACGTAGGCGCGGGCGACCTCGCCGAGCCGCGCGTCCGGGATCCCGATGACGCCGGACTCGGCGACCGCGTCGTGGCGGGCGAGGACGTTCTCGATCTCGGCCGGGTACACGTTGAAGCCGCCGACCGTGAACATCTCCTTCGTCCGGCCGGTGATGCGCAGGTTGCCGCGCTCGTCGAGCCGTCCCCGGTCGCCGGTGTCGAGCCAGCCGCCGCGCAGCGCCGCCGCGGTCGCCTCCGGGTCGTCGAGGTAGCCGCTCATCACGTTGTAGCCGCGCACGAGCACCGCGCCGTCCTCGCCCGCCGGGACGGGCTCGCCCGCGCCGTCGGCGACGACGACCTCGACGTCGTCGATGGCCCGGCCGCAGGTGGTCGCGATCGTCTCGTCGTCGTCGTCGACCGAGCAGGCGGTGACCGTGCCGGACGACTCGGTGAGCCCGTAGGCGGTGACGACCTGCGGGAACAGCTCGGTCCGGATGCGGCGGACGAGCGCGACGGGGACGTCCGCGGCGCCCGTCACGGCGAGGCGCAGCGACGACAGGTCGCGGTCCTCGCGGCCGGGGGCGTCCAGGAGCGTCGTGTAGATCGTGGGCGGGCCGGGCAGGACGGTGATCCGCTCGCGCTCGATCAGTTCCAGCGTCTCCGCGGCCTCGAAGACCCGCTGGAGCACCATCGTGGCGCCCTTGAGCACGCACGCGAGCACGCCCGCCTTGTACCCGAACGTGTGGAACATCGGGTTGACGATGAGGTACCGGTCGCCCGCGCCGACGCCCGTCCGCTGCGCCCAGGCCCGGTAGGTCCGGATGTTCTGCTCGTGCGTGCACAGCACGCCCTTCGGCCGCCCGGTGGTGCCGGACGTGAAGAGGATGTCGGCGATGTCGCCGGGCGCGACGGCGGCGGCCCGCGCGTCCGCGTCGGCCGCCGGGACGGCCGCGCCCGCGCCGAGGAACGCGTCCCACGACGTCACGCCGGGCCGCTCCGGGCCGTTGAACGTGACGATGCCCCGCAGGTCGGGCAGCCCGGGGACGGCGCCCGACGCGTCCTGCCCGAGCAGGCCCGGGTAGTCGATGCCGAGGAAGCCGTCCTCGACGAACAGCAGCTTCACGCGGGCCTTCTCGAGCGGCCAGCGCGCCTCGTCGCCCTTGTAGCGGCTGTTGAGCGGGACGAGTGCCGCGCCCGCCGACACCGCGCCCAGTGCCGTCACGATCCACTGCAGCCCGTTCGGCGCCCAGATCGAGACGCGGTCGCCCGGCCGGGCGCCGGCGGCGGCGAACCCGCGCGCCGCCGCCCGCACCCGATCGCGCAGCTCGGCGTAGGTGACGCGGGCGGCCCCGTCGACGACGGCCTCCGCGTCGGGGGACGTCGCCGCGGCCCGGGCCAGCACCCCGGGAATCGTCAACTCGCTCATGACCGTCCATGGTCGCCCCGCCGCGCGCCCGGCGGTACCGGGCCGTCCCGCTCAGCGGTACCGGGCGAGCCGCTCCCGGAACCAGTGGTAGGACGCCTTGGGCGTGCGGGTCCCCGTGGCGAAGTCGACGTGCACGAGCCCGAAGCGCTGGTCGTAGCCCTCGGCCCACTCGAAGTTGTCGAGCAGCGACCACACGAAGTAGCCGCGGACGTCCACGCCGTCGTCCATCGCGCGGTGCAGGGCGCGCAGGTGGCCGTCCAGGTAGTCGATGCGGTCCTGGTCGCGGCGGCCGGGGTCGTCGTCGGGCGCCGAGCAGCCGTTCTCGGTGACGAGGATCGGCGGGAGCGCGTCCCCGTAGGCGTCGCGGAGGCCGGTCAGCAGCTCGTGCAGCCCGTCCGGGACGACCGGCCAGCCGAACCCGGTGAGCGGGTGCCCGTCGATCGGGACGTCCTCGAACGGCAGCCCGGCGCCCTCGATGTGCGCGCCGGCCTCGCTGAGCACCGACCCGCCCCCCTCCGGGGCGGCGGGCGTCCCGTGGGGGGCGCGGACGCGGGTCGGGCTGTAGTAGTTGACGCCGAGGCGGTCGATGGGCGCGGCGATCGCGGCGAGGTCGCCGTCGCGGACGAACGGCAGCCCGTCCGCCGCGACGCCGTAGGCGCTCATGTCGGGCAGGCGGCCGAGCAGGACGGGGTCGGTGAACAGCCGGTTCTGCAGGACGTCGAACGCGGCCGCGGCGGCCCGGTCCTCGGGCGCGCCGCTCGCGGCCCACACCGGGCTGTAGTTGTTCGTCAGGCCGACGGGCGCCGCCGAGCGCTCCCGCAGGACCGGGACCGCGAGCCCGTGGGCCAGCAGCATGTGGTGGGCCGCGGGCAGGGCGTCCAGGAGGAGGGCCTCGCCGGGCGCGTGCGTCCCGATGCCGTACCCCTCGGTCATGTGCACGAACGGCTCGTTCAGCGTGAGCCAGGCGGTGACGCGGTCGCCGAGCCGGTCCGCGACGATCGCCGCGTACTCGGCGAGGCGGTGCGCGGTGTCGCGGTTCATCCAACCGCCGTCGTCCTGCAGCGCCTGCGGCAGGTCCCAGTGGTAGAGGGTGACGACGGGCGCGATGCCCCGCTCGGCGAGGGCGTCGACGAGCCGGTCGTAGAAGTCGAGCCCCTTCGCGTTGGCGGGGCCGCGCCCGTCCGGCTGGATCCGCGGCCAGGCCACCGAGAACCGGTAGGCGCCGACGCCGAGGTCCGCCATCAGCGCGACGTCCTCCGGCCACCGGTGGTAGTGGTCGCAGGCGACGTCGCCGGTGTCGCCGTTCTTCACCCGTCCGGGCTCGGCGGTGAAGGCGTCCCAGATGCTCGGGCCGCGGCCGTCCGCGGCCACCGCGCCCTCGATCTGGTAGGCCGCCGTGGCCGTCCCCCACAGGAACCCCGCGGGCACCTCGTCCATGGAACCCTCCCCGCCTGACGTGACCGGGCGACCCATTAAACATGAACAAATGTCACGTTCGCCAGAACCCGGGACGTGAGCCTCATTCACTTTTCCTCGATCCGGTGGTTCACTCCGGAAAAGGAACCGTGGACCACTCCCCGGCCGAGGTGCCCCATGCCCGTCCTCCGCCAGCCCCGTCGCCCCGCCCTCCGCCACGCCGCCGTCCCGCTCGTCCTCGCCCTCCTCGCCGCCTGCCTGTCGGCCCCCGCCCGCGCCGCGTCCCGTCCGGCGGAGGTGCGCGGCTACCTCGACGCGCACAGCCACCTCATGTCGTACGAGGCGTTCGGCGGGAGGCTGATGTGCGGGAAGCCGTTCGACCCGGACGGCATCGCCGCGGCCCTGCGCGACTGCCCCGACCACCGCCCGAACGGCGCCTTCGCCTGGTTCGAGAACCTCACCCGGCACGGCACCCCGGTCGGCACCCACGACCCGGCCGGCTGGCCGTCCTTCCCGGACTGGCCCGCCTGGGACTCCCGCACCCACCAGCAGGCGCACCACACCTGGCTGGAGCGCTCCTGGCGCGGCGGCCAGCGCGTCCTGGTGAACCAGCTCGTCGCGAACCGGCAGCTGTGCGAGGTCTATCCGCTCAAGCGCAACGCGTGCGACGAGATGGACGTCATCCGCCTGCAGGCACGGCGGACGCGCGAGATGGAGTCCTACATCGACGAGCGGAGCGGCGGCCCCGGCGAGGGCTGGTTCCGGATCGTCACCGGCCCCGCCGAGGCCCGCCGGGTGATCGAGGCCGGCAAGCTCGCGGTCGTCCTCGGCGTCGAGACGTCCGAGCCGTTCGGCTGCCGCACGATCGGCGGGGAGCCGCAGTGCACCCGCGCCGACATCGACCGCGGGCTCGACGAGATGCGCGACCTCGGCGTCTCGTCCATGTTCCTGTGCCACAAGTTCGACAACGCGCTCTGCGGCGTCCGGTTCGACGGCGGCGCCACGGGCGTCGCCGTCAACGCGGGCAACTTCCTCGGCACCGGACGATTCTGGCAGGCCGAGACGTGCACCGGCCCCGCCCACGACAACACGATCACGGGCCCGCTGTATCCGAGCCCGCCGCACTGCAACGTCCGCGGCCTCACCGACCTCGGCGCGCACATGGTCCAGGGCATGATCGACCGCGGCATGATCGTCGAGATCGACCACATGAGCGTCAAGGCCGCCGACCGCACCCTCGACCTGCTCGAAGCGGCGCGCCATCCGGGCGTCGTGTCGTCCCACAGCTGGACGGACGAGAGCTACGTGCGCCGCGTCTACCGGCTCGGCGGTCTCGTCACCGGGTACGGCTCCCCGGCGGACGGCTTCGTGGCCGAATGGGCGCGCAACAAGCGTTCCCGCGACCCCCGGCGCCTCTTCGGCTACGGCTACGGCCTCGACGCCAACGGCATGGGCCCGCTGCCCCGCCCCCGCGAGAACGCCGCGGCGACCCCCCTCGAGTACCCGTTCACGTCACCGTTCGACCCGTCGGTGAAGCTCGACCGCCTCCGCACCGGCACCCGCACCTGGGACCTCAACACCGAGGGCGTCGCGAACTACGGCCTCGTCCCCGACTGGCTCACCGACGTCGGCAACGTCGGCGGCCGGGAGATCGTCGACGACCTCGCCCGCGGCGCCGAGGCCTACCTGCGCATGTGGACCCGCGCGGAAGGGGCCGGCACGTAGGGGCGGCGGGATTAGGTGAGGGGGACGGTCGCCTGGAGGACGGCCTCGCTGAGCGCCTCGGAGCGGAAGTGCGCGACGGCCTGGAAGTCGGGGTCGGCGACCATCCGCGCGAACACCTCGCGGGACGGGTACCGCACGAGCAGGACGGCGTCCCACGCCTGGCCGTCCTCGGCGACGAGCGCCGTCGAGCCCTTGCCGTAGTAGAGTACCTCGGAGTCGTACCGTCCGAGGATCAGCTCGCCGACCGTCTTGGAGTAGCGCGCGTAGCTCTTCTCGCCGCCCTCGCGGAACCGCAGCAGGTTCAGCATCACCACCGGACCGCCGGGGTCCTCCGCGAGGAAACGCTTCAGTCCGTCGCCGCTCGGATCGACCGCCATGTCACCCTCCCTTCCCGAATGGGATTCTGACCCTAGTGGCCTCCGGGCTCGTGCACACGGACCCGAGGCGTCCGTTGGACGGGCGCACCGGCGGCGCACCGGCGGACGGTGCGCCCGGCACAAGCGCGACAGCACCGGACCGCAAACGCGAACACAAAGGGCGGCCAATCGACTACATTGAGTAGTGGACGGGAGTTCGCCCGTTCAGCCCCGCTCGCCTGGAAGGGTGCCCCCGCATGCGCAAGATCATCCTGCTGCTCGCCACGACCGGCGCCGCCGCCTGCGCGCTACTCGCCGCCGCGCCGCCGGCCGCCGCCGATCCCGTGCCCGCCGCGCTCGCCTCCGAGCTCGCCGCCGATTCCGAGTCCGAGCCCGAGCCCACGACGTCGATCGAGTACGGCGCACCGGACGGCACCGGCAACGGCGGCCTCGTCGACTTCGACGACGAGGTCGTCGACGCGTCCGACCTCGGCAAGATCATCCTCGTGCTGAACTGACCGGCGCCCACAACCGCCCGTTGTCGCCCGGCCCGCATCGGTTGTTCGCCCGCCGCCTCCCGCCCTGCTTGGATCTCGCTGGTGCGAGGACGGACGGGGGCGGGCATGGACGATCGGTCCGCCGGGCGCGGCTTCGGCCGGTTCTGGGCCGCGTACGCCGCGAGCGTCTTCGGGACGTGCCTGGCGTTCGACGCGTTCGGCCTGATCGCGATCCTCGTGCTGCACGCCGGGCCGACCGAGGTCTCGATGCTCGCCGCCGCCGGGGCGGCCGTGGGCGCGGTGGCCGCGGTGCCGCTGGGCCCGTGGGTGGAGCACCGCCGCAGGCGTCCGGTGCTGGTCGCGACGAACCTCGTCCGGGCGGCGGCGCTGCTGAGCGTCCCGGCCGCGTTCGCGCTCGGGCGGCTCACGTTCGTCCAGCTCGTGGCCGTCGCGGTCGTCACCGGGGCGGCCGACGTCGCGTTCCGCGCGGCGAGCGGCGCCTACCTGAAGGCCCTCGTCCCGCCCGGCGCGCTGCTCGTGGCGAACGGGCGGCTGGAGTCGACGACCTGGGTCGCCACCGCGCTCGGACCGCCGCTCGGCACCGCCGCGATCGGGGTGTTCGGCCCGGTCACGACCGTGCTGGCGAACGCGGCCGGCCACCTGCTGTCGGCGGCCGGGATCGGCGCGATCGGCGGGCGGGAGCCGCGCCCCGCCCGCCCGGACGCGGCGGCGCCGCGGCTCTCCGGCCTGCTCGAAGGGTGGCGCCACCTGCTGAACCACCCGGAGCTGCGGCCGCTGTTCCTCAACACGGTGCTCGTCAACGGGCTGATCATGGCGGTGGCGCCGCTGCTCGCCGTCCTGATGATCGGCGATCTCGGCTTCGCTCCCTGGCAGTACGGCCTGGTGTTCGCGCTGCCCTGCGTCGGCGGGCTGATCGGCTCCCGGCTCGCCCCCGGGCTCGTCGCCCGGTTCGGGCGGCACCGGGTCCTGCTCGTCTCCGGGACGCTGCGGGCCTGCTGGCTGCCCGGCCTGGCGTTCGTCCAGCCCGGCGCGCGCGGGCTCCTGCTGGTCATGGTCGTCGAACTCGGGATGATCATCTGCATCGGGGTGTTCAACCCCGTGTCGGCCACCCACCGGCTGGAGCGGACGGCGCCGGACCGGATCGTCCGGACGCTGGCGGCGTGGACGGTCAGCGGCAAGCTCGCGACCGCCGCGCTGACCGCGCTGTGGGGGCTGCTCGCCGGGCTCACCGGCCCCCGGACCGGGATCGCGCTCGCCGGACTCGCCGCCCTCGCCACGCCCTTCCTGCTCCCCCGCCGCGACCGGACGGACGCCGTGCCACCGGTCACACCGCGCCCGCGATGACCGCGGCGACGACCTTCCGGACGGCCGCGGGCTCCGGCGGCGCGCTCGTCCGGTCGGCGAACAGCAGGTGCCCGGCGCCGATCAGCGTGGGGGCGAGCGCGTCCACGTCCGCGCCGGCGGCGAGGCGGCCCAGGTCGCGCTCGGCGGCGAGGTAGCCGGCGATCATCGCGGTGGCCTCGGCCAGGAGCGGCACGCCGGCCGGACGGTCCCGGCGCAGCCGGGCCCGCAGCTCGTCCCGGGAGGTGACGAGGCCGACGATCGCGACGGCGACCGTCCCGAACAGGTCCGTCAGCGCGGCGGTGAGGTGACCGGCGACGGTGCCGGTCCCCGCCGCGTCGCGCAGCGCCGCGGCCTGCGCGTCGATCCCGGCGACGCGGTCCCGGACGAGCTCGGCGAGGAAGTCGTCGAAGTCGGCGAAGTGCCGGTGCAGGACGCCCTTGGCACAGCCGGCCTCCGTGGTGACGGCGCGGCTGGTCAGCGCGCTCGGCCCGTCCCTGAGCAGGACGCGCTCGGCCGCGTCGAACAGCTGCCGCCGCACGTCCCGGATGGCCACACCCGTCGGCACCGCCCACCCCCTTTCCGGTCCCCCGCATCTTGCCCGAGTGGGCACTTGCCCACTAAGGTGGGCACATGCCCACTCTACCGTCGGAGCCCCATCGGGCCCGCGAGATGGCCGAGTCGTTCGGTGCGGACGCCGAACGCTACGACCGGACCCGCCCCCGCTACCCGGACGCCATGGTCGCCGCGATCGTCGCCGCCTCCCCCGGCCCGGACCTCCTCGACGTCGGCTGCGGCACCGGCATCGAGGCCCGCCAGTTCGCCGCGTCCGGCCGCCGGGTCCTCGGCGTCGAACCGGACGCGCGGATGGCCGCGTACGCGCGCGGGCGCGATCTCGACGTCGAGGTGGCGACGTTCGAGGACTGGGACCCCGCCGGGCGGTCGTTCGACGCCGTCATCGCCGGGACGGCCTGGCACTGGGTGGACCCCCGCGCCGGCGCCGCCAAGGCGGCGCGGGTGCTCCGCCCCGGCGGACGGTTCGCGGCGTTCTGGAACGTGTTCGCACTGCCGCCCGAGGTGGCGAAGGCGACCGCCGAGGTCTGCCTCCGGGTCATGCCGGACTCGCCGATCGACTTCCACGCCGTCGCGAGGGGCGGCGTGGACGGCTACCGGCCGATCCTCGACAGGGCCGCCGACGGCATCCGCGCGACGGACGGCTTCGGCGACGTCGAGGAGTGGCGCTACGACTGGGAGCGCCCCTATACCCGCGACGAGTGGCTCGACCAGCTGCCCACCCAGGGGGCCTACACCCGCCTCCCGCCGGACGCGCTCGCGCGGGTGCTCGACGGCACCGGAGCCGCGATCGACGCGCTGGGCGGCGGCTTCACGATGCGCTACACCGCCGCCGTCGTCACCGCCGCACGCACCGCCGCATCCTGACGGCTTCCCCCGGGGCCCCGGTCGCGGGAGGCTGTCCGGCATGGACGGACGAGCCTCGGTGCGGGTGGGAGAGACGGTCACGGGCACGGTCGTGGAGACCGGCCGTCAGGTCAAGGTGCGGCTCGACGGGGACCTCGCTCCGGCTCCGGCGGAGATCGACAGCCTGGACATGTCCTGGACCCGGCGCGGGGAAGGGGCCTTCCGGGTCGGTCGGCGCATCACCGCCGAGGTGGTCTCCGTCAACGCGCGGGACGGGCGGATCGGGCTCTCGAGGGCCTCGGCCGAGCACCCGGAGCTGTGGGCGTTCCTGAAGGGGAAGCGGCGGGGCGACGTGCTCGGCGGCACGGTCGCGGACATCCGGAACTTCGGCGTGTTCGTGGCGCTGGACGAGGGCCCGCCGCACCCGGTCTATCCGGGCGTCGGCTTCGTGACGATCCCGGAGCTGTCGTGGCGGTGGTTCCGCTCGACGTCCGACGTCGTCCGGATCGGCGAGCACGTCGAGGGCGAGTTCCTCCAGTTCGATACGTGGAACGGCGAGGCCCGGCTGTCGCTGCGCGCCCTGCTGCCCGACCCGTTCCAGGCGTTCGCCGACGAGACCGGCACCGGGCAGCGGTTCGCGGGCCGGGTGGCGAAGGTCGTCCCGTTCGGTGTCTTCGTCGAGGTCGCGGACGGCATCGAGGGCCTGGTCCACAAGGACGAACCGGGCGCCGCCGCACTGGTCGGGACCGTCCGGGAGGGCGAGTCCCTCGCGGTCGTCGTGCGCGAGGTGGACCGCGTCCGGCGCCGCCTGCTCCTCGGGCTCGGCTGAGGCCCGTTACCTCGGAGGTAATCGAGGCGCGGAAGCCGAGGTGGCAGGGTCGGCGGCATGGAACGCGCACTGGAAGTGACGGCGGGCGGACGCGTGCTGTGGGGGACGCTCGCGCTGGCGGCGCCCGGCCTGAATCTGAAACTCGCGGGCATCGGCGACCGCGACACCCCCGAACTCAGGTACCTGATCCGGGTCTTCGGCAGCCGGGCGCTCGCCCTCGGCCTCGGCTACCTCATGAGCGACGAGCAGGCGCGCCGGCGGTGGCGGCGGTTGTGCCTCGTGGTGGACGTCTGCGACACCGCGGCCGGTGCCGTTCACGTCGTCCGCGGGGACGTGCCACGCGCGACCGCGGCGGGACTGGCGGCCATCACCGGCGCATACGCGGCGACGGGCGTGCTGGCGCTGCGGGCGGAGAAGCGCGCGCCCTGACGCCGCGTCACCGAGTCGCAATTCGCGCGCCGTTGCGCGTCCACCTCATCGCCCTGGGTGATACCGAACGGGCCGCTACCGTCGGCGGGAAACGTCGGGGGTGGTGGAATGGCCGAGGGCAGTATCAGATGGTTCAACAGCGAGCGCGGCTACGGTTTCATCGTGCCCGACGACGGCGGACCGGACGTGCGCGTCCGGTCCGGCAACGTCCGGCCGGGCGGCGGCGACCTGGAGGACGGTGAGCGCGTCGCGTTCGCCGTCGCGGACGGCGAGGCGGTCGAGGTCGTCCCGCTCGCCGCGCGGGCGCGGACGCCGTCGCGGGCCGTCCGGCTGGCGGTCGGCGCGCTCGTGGTGCTCACGCTGGTCTGCGCGGTGACGTTCGTCGTGCTGCTGGTCCAGGGCAGCGACCTGGCGGCGCTGTTCCTGGTCACCGTCGTCGGGGTGGCGTTCGCGCTCGGGCGGCTGGACATCGTCTGAGCGGCGGCCGCGGGTCGTCCGCGCGGCACCTCTAGGTTCGTCGCATGGAGCTTCAGCAGATGCGCTACGTCGTCGCCGTCGCGGAGACGGGCAGCTTCACCCGGGCGGCCGAACGGTGCCTGGTCGTCCAGTCCGCCCTGAGCCACCAGGTCGCGCGGCTCGAACGGGAACTCGGCGCGCGGCTGTTCGAGCGCACGAGCCGCCGGGTGCGGCTGACCCCGGCGGGCGAGGCGTTCCTCCCGGCCGCCCGCCAGTGCCTGGACGCCGCCGAGCGCGCGGCGGCCGAGGTCGCCGCGGCGGTCGGCGAGATCCGCGGACGGCTGGCGGTGGGGCTGATCCCGACCGTCGCGGCGGTCGACGTCCCGGCCGCGCTGCGCGACTTCCGCGGGCGGTACCCGCACGTGCGCGTCAGCCTGCGGGTCGGCGCGAGCGAGGAACTCGCCGAGCAGGTCGGGCAGGGCGCCCTGGACGTCGCGTTCCTCGGGCTCCCGACCACGGCGCGGCCGCACGGCGTCGCCGTCCACGAACTCGCCCGCGGCCGCCTCGTCGCCGTGGTCGCGCCCGACCATCCGCTCGCGGGCGAACCGTCGGTCGACCTCCGCCGCCTCGCGTCCGAGGTGTTCGTGGACCTGCCCGCCGGGACGGCCGGACGCGCGCAGTCCGATCTGGCCTTCGCCGCCGCGGGCCTCGACCGCGACGTCGCCTTCGAGGTGACCAGCGCCGAGTTCATCGACCGGCTCGTCGGCGAGAACCTCGGCGTGGCGATGCTCCCGGCCGGGTACGCGCCCCGGCTCACCGGCGTGACCACCATCGAGATCACCGACGCGCCCGCCCGCGTCGAGTACGCCGTGTGGAGCCGGTCCGGCCGCACCCCGGCGACGTCCGCCTTCCTCGCCGTCTGCGGCATCACCCCCGACGACGGCCCGTGACGGCTCAGCCGAAGGCGGCGGCGAAACGGTCGCGCAGGTCGTCGAGGCGCTCGGTGGGCTCGTTGGCGAACACCAGGCGCAGGTACCGGTCGCCGCTCGGTCCCCACCCGGTCATCGGCGTCGCCGCGACGCGGCCCCGCCGGAACAGCCGCTCGGACGCCGTCGCGGGCGCCAGGCCGAGCGCGGCGGTGTCCACGAGCAGCGACCAGCCGCCGTGCGGGCGGACGCACGGGTAGTCCGCGAGCCGGTCGAGGACGGTCTCGCACCGCGCGCGCCACACGCCGGTGGCGGCGGCGACGTCGGCGTCGCCGTCCGGGTCGGCGAGGGCGGCGGCGACGGCGCGCTGCGCGATGCCGACCTGGCACACGACGTTGGCCATGCCGACCAGCGCGATGTCGGCCATGATCGGTGCCGGGCCGGTGACCCAGCCGACCCGCCAGCCGATGAGGCGCAGCTCCTTGGACGCCGACCCCACGGTGATGGTGCGGGCGGCGAGGCCGGGGTGCGCGGCCGGATGGTCCGGCGCCCGGCCGTCGAAGCGGATCCGCTCCATCGCCGCGTCGTACAGCACCCAGCAGCCGTGCGTCTCCACCGCCGGGGCGAGCGCGTCCCAGTGCGTCCGGTCCAGGACCTCTCCGGCGGGCATGGCCGGGGACATCACCAGGACGGCCGCCGTCCGGGGGCCGACGGCGGCCGCCAGCTCCCCCGGGTCGACGCGCCAGCCGCCGGGGCCGGGCGCGCACCGCACGTGCCGGGGGACGCCGCCCGCCAGCCGGATCCGGTTGACCAGCCCCGCGTAGACGGGATCGCAGACGACGACCTCCGCGCCGGGTTCGACCGTCGCGAGCAGCACGTTGAGGACGCCGTTGAGGCCGCCCGCCACGCTCACGCACTCGGTGGCCGGGTCGTAGGCGCGCCCGGCGAGCCGCCCGACGTGCGCGGCCGCCGCCTCCCGCAGGGACAGGTGCCCCTGGAACGGCAGGTAGCTGTTGGCGGCGTCGTCGTCGACCGCCGCGCGCGTGACGTCCAGCGCGATCCGCGGCGGGCGGACGTCGGTGTCCAGGTTCTCCAGCCGGAGCAGTTCGGGGTCGGCGGCGGCGTCGGCCGCGTCCCCCACCTCGTCCACACCGATCCCCGGGATGTGGCGCAGCCGCGACACGCTCATGCCGAACCCTCCTTCGTTCCGTAAACAGAACGCGTTCCGTATGTGGAACACTAGGTCGGCGTCGCGCGATCGGTCAATCGGCGGGAGGGGCATGGAACCGGCTCGGCAGGTGGGGCGGCGGCTGCGGGACCTGCGCACCGGGCGGGGGATGTCGCTGTCGGAGCTGGCCCGGCGCTCCGGGGTCGGCAAGGGGACGCTGTCGGAGCTGGAGGCCGGGCGCCGCAACCCCACGCTGGAGACCCTGTACGCGCTCACGTCCGCGCTCGGCGTCCCGCTCAGCTCCGTCCTCAGCGTGCCGATGGACGCCCCGATCAGCGGGGACGCGGTCGAGGCCGTCCTGACCGAGCGGTTCGCGGACGGCACGGCGGTCAGCGAGGTGTACCGGATCCGGATCCGCGCCGGGGCGGTGCAGGAATCGGCCGCGCACGCCCCGGGCACCGCCGAGCACATCGTGGTGCTGGCCGGCACGGCCCGGGTCGGGACGGCCGCCGAGCCCCGGACGGTCGGGCCGGGCGGGCACGCGCGGTGGCCCGCCGACGTCCCGCACCTGTACGCGGCGCCGTCCGGGGACGTCGAGGCGATCCTGGTCGTGCGCCACCCGGGCGGGGACGTGACCTGCTGGGAACCGACCTATCCGAGCACCGGGTAGTTCGCACGGAACACCTGGTGCGGGTCACGGGCCCGCTTGATCTCCCGCAGCCGCGCGAGCGCGCCGCCGGAGAAGGACTTCGCCGCCGTGTCGCCGGGGGACAGCACGGTGTACGGCTTGCGGCCGCTGATGTAGGCCTCCAGGTCGGCCACGACCTCGGCCTGCTTGGCGCGCGTCGCGTCGGCCGCGTGCGGCAGACCGAGGCCCACCAGGCCGAGCAGGTACGGCTCAGCCAGCGCGCCGCTCGCACCGGCCCCGCCGCCCGGCTCGGCGAGCGCCCCGCCCAGGTGCCTGATCTGCACGTTGATGAGCGGTTCGATCGGCTTGGCGAGCAGGAGCTCCCCCGCGTCCGCGTCCAGGCCGGTGAGCAGCTCCGCATGAGCGATGGACGGGGCCGGATCGGTGGGCTCGGCGGCGATGTCCCCCAGGTCGGCGACCGGGACGACGCCGCGGCTGTCGGAGATCGCGCCCTCGATCTTGTCGATGCGCGCCAGCAGGTCCTCCGCCTGAGCCGCCTCACCCAGGTAGGCCAGGTCCAGCGTCACCATCGGCGGCGCGCCGGGTGGCTGGAGCCGGTTGATCCAGACACTGAGTTCACGCGGCGCCTCGGCGGTGATCTCCAAGAACGCGTCGTACACCTCGCCGGCCCGGTGCTCCGGCCAGATCACGCGCCCGCCGTACAGGACCGGCGCGGGATACAGTTCGAGTTCGAGGGCGGTCACCACCGCGAAGTCCCCGCCACCGCCGCGCAGCGCCCAGAACAGCTCGGGATCGGACTCGGCGGTCACCCGGCCCGGCTCGCCATCGGCGTCCACGATGTCGATGGCCCGCACGCTGCCGGAGGCGAAGCCGTACTTGCGGCTGAACCAGCCGACCCCACCGCCCAGGGTGTAGCCGGTCACGCTGACCCCCGGCGCGCTGCCGGCCAGGCCGGTCAGCCCCAGCGGACCGGCCGCGGCCAGCACCTGCCCCCACTTCACGCCCGCGCCCACCCGGACCACGCGCTCCTTCGCGCGTACCTCCACCTCGTTCAGCAGGCCGGTACGCAACAGGATCAGGCCTTCCACATCACCGGAGGCGCCATGCCCGCTCGGCTGCGCGGTCACCGTCATACCCGCCCGCCGCGCGTAACGCACGAGCGCCGCCACGTCATCGGTATCCGCGGCCTCCGCCACGGCCGCCACCGGCTGCCTGACGGTCAGATTCCACGCGGTGGCCGCCCGCTCGAAGCCGTCGTCACCGGGCAGGAGCACACGCCCCTTCAGTACACCGCGCAGATCGTTGATCGTCATCGTCGTCTCCCTTTTTCGAGTTCTCAGAAGATGCGAAGGAATACCGTGCACCCCGTCGGGGCGTGCAGACGTCAGGCGGGCTGCGCGGTGGGGGCTGGGGCAGTGGCCTTGCGGGCCTTGCGGGTCTCGCGGAGGATCAGCAGGCCCGTGACCGCGATCAGGGCCGAGGTCAGGCCGTGGATGCCGAACGCGGCGGCGGCGGAGCCGTGGTGGGCCAGGACATTGATCATGTCGCCGAACGGGGCGACGGCCACCATCAGCAGGACCCAGCCCAGGGCGCGGCGGTGGCCCGTCACCAGCAGGACGCCCATGGCCAGACCCATCGCGATTTCGCGGCTGCCCTTCACCATGAGGAAGCCGCCGTCGCCAGAGGGCCAGTTCGGCAGGCCCGGGAAGGACGACTCGATGGGCAGGACGGAGGACATCCCGAGGTAGAGGGTGAACAGGACGCTGGCGGTGGCCAGGACGGTGTTGATGTTCTTCAGCGACATGGTTCTTCTCCCTTGACGTTCAGACGGATCGGGGCGGGGTTCAGCCGCGGACACGCCGGATGTGGCGGGCGTAGCGGGGGCGGCCGATGACGTGCCAGATGACGCGGACCGGGGCGGGGAGGCCGCGCAGGACGAGGGTGCGCTCGGCCGGGTTCGCGTCTTCCAGGACGGCACCGAAGAGCGTGAGCAGGGTGAGCTTGGGGGTGTTGTTCACCAGGTGGTCGCCCAGGGAGGCCCACTCCTGCTCGGTGATGTGCTTGGCCGCGAGCGGGAGGAGGGTGGCCTCCTCGTCGTCGAGGTGTTCCAGCAGGACCGCGCGGTGCTCGGTGAGGGCGGCCACGAGGGTGTCGCGTTCGTCGGCGCCCGCGGTGGCCTCCCAGGCGGGGACCGCGGCGTCCAGCCTGGTCAGGGTGGCCGCGATGCGTTCGTGCTGGGCCTCCATGCGCAGGACGATGTCGGCCTCCAGGTCCACCCGGGACAGCAGCGGCGGCCACAGCAGCTCGTCCTCGCCCTCGTGATGGTTGTGCAGGCCCGTGCGGTAGATGCGGAAGTGGTCGGCGATCACCTTGGCGCGAGCGGTGTCACCCGGGGCGACGGCCGCGACGAGCTCGACCAGAAGCCGTGACTCGCGGCGGAGCACGCGGTGGACGATCTCCATGTCCTGGGTGTCGACGCTCATCTGTTCCTTGCCCTTCATCGGTTGCGACGTGTTCAGGCTGCTCCCCGGTGTTTGGAGGGGACTTGGAGTTGATTTGGAACCGTCCACGTACGATGTGCGGATCATGGTCTTCATCCGGGTGCTGGGCGCGTTCGCGGCCGAGGTGAACGGTGAGTCCGTGCACCTCGGCGGGCCGCGGCAGCGGGGCGTGCTGGCGTTGCTGGTGGCGGCGCGCGGGCAGGTCGTGCCGGTCGACCGGATGATCGAGGATCTGTGGCGCGGGGAGCCGCCCGCGCGGGCGCTGATGTCCTTGCAGGCGTACGTGTCCAACCTGCGCCGGCTGCTGGAGCCCGGGCGTCCGCCGCGCACGCCGGCCCGGCTGCTGGTGAGCGCGTCGCCCGGCTATGCGCTGCGGCTGCCGCCGGAGTCGGTGGACGCGTGGCGGTTCGAGGGCCTGCTCGACCGGGCTCGTACGGTCACCGACCCGCGCGCCGCCCGGTCTCGGCTCGCCGAGGCGCTGGGGCTGTGGCAGGGACCGGCGTTCGCCGAGGTCGCCGACGAACCGTGGGCCACCGCCGAGACGGCGCGGCTCGACGAGCTGCGCCTGGTCGCCACCGAACTGCACGTCGCGGCGGGGCTGCGCATCGGTGACCCCGCCGCGGTGGTTCCCGAGGCCGAGCGGCTCACCCGCGACGAGCCCCTCCGTGAGGAGGGCTGGCGGCTGCACGCCCTGGCGCTGTGGAGCAGCGGCCGCCAGGCCGACGCGCTGGCGGCGCTCCGCCGCGCCCGCGGCATCCTCGCCGAGGAGCTCGGGCTCGACCCTGGCCCGGACCTGACGGCGCTGGAGGAGGCGATCCTCACCCAGCGCACGGACGCCATGCGCGAGACCCTGCCCCCGCCACCGTCGACCGCGCCGCTGCCGCGGCCGGCTCCGATCATCGAGGCGCCGTTCGTCGGACGCCGGGCACAGCTGTCGGCACTGGTCACGGCCGCCGCGGAGGCCGCCGGCGACGGCACCCGCATCGCCCTCGTCACCGGCGAGGCCGGGCTCGGCAAGTCGACGCTGCTGGAACACCTCGGCAGGCGGCTCGAACGTGACGGATGGCTGGTCGCCGCCGGGCACTGCCCCGAGGTCGACAGCGCGCCGCCCGCGTGGGCCTGGACCGAGGCGCTCAGAACCGTCGCCGCGACCACGTCCCCGGGCGAGTTCACCGACGACCTCGCGCCGCTGCTCACCGACACCGAGCCGGTGAACGCCGACGCCACCGCGGGACGGTTCCGGCTGCGCCAGGCCGTGTGGACATGGCTGGCGGCGGTCGCCACGGAACGCCCGGTCGCCGTCGTGCTGGACGACCTGCACTGGGCGGACGCCGCCACGCTGGAGTTGCTCGGCGGCGGCCTCGGCATTCGGGCCCCGATCCTGGTCGTGGCGGCGTACCGCGCGGACGAGAGCGGGCACCTCACCGAAACGCTGGCCTCCCTCGCGCGCGCCACGCCCCTCCGCCTGGCGCTGCCGGGGCTGAACGACGAGGCCGTCGCGAAGCTCGTACGGACCGAATGCGAGGCCGACGAGGAGACCATCGCGGCGATCACCGAGCGCACCGGCGGCAACCCTTTCTACGTGCGCGAAAGCGCCCGGCTGCTGAACGGGGAAGGCGCGCTGGTCGCCCTCTCCGAGGTCCCCGAGGGCGTACGGGACGTCCTGCGCCGCCGGCTCGCGCGGCTGCCCGAGGGAGGCGTGTCCATCCTCCGGCTCGCCGCTGTCGCAGGCCGGGAAAGCTCGGTGGACGTCCTGGTCAAGGCCGCCGACACCGACGAGGACGGCGTGCTGGACGCGCTGGACGCGGGCGTCATCGCCGGGCTCCTCGACGAGCCCGGCCCAGGTCGCATCCGCTTCGTCCACGCCCTCGTCAGGGACACGCTCATCGCCGACCTCAGCAGATTGCGTGCCACCCGGATGCACGCCCGGATCGCCGACGCCATGGAAGGCACCGACGACATCACGGCGCTGGCCCACCACTACGCGCGCGCCGGCTCACCGAAGGCCGTCGGCTACTGCGTCCAGGCCGCCGAGCTCGCCGAGGCCCGCTACGCCCACGACGTGGCGGCCGACCTCCTCACCGACGCCGTCACCAACTCGACCGGACCGGACGAACGCGTCGAACTGCTCGGTAGGCTGTTGCGCGCGCAGATCCGGGCGGGAGCCGTCGCAGCCGCCCGCGAGACCCGCCGTGAAGCCGTGGAGTACGCAGAGTACCTGGGCCGCGACGACCTGATGATCGCCGCGTTCACCGCGTGGACAGAGCCGACCCCCTGGCAGGCCCGTACGTACGGCACCGTGGACCGGCCCATCGTCGACCGCCTGAGCCGCCTGCTGAAGCGTGAACTGCCCCCGTCGGTGCGGTCCCGGCTGCTGACGGCGTACGCCAACGAACTGGTCGGCGAGGACGACCCGACCGTCCTGGAGGCGGCGCGGGAGGCACGCGACCTCGCCACCGGACCCCGGCTGCGGGCCGCGGCACTCCAGATCCTGGCCGAAGGCCACGGCGACGCCGAGCTCTGCCGGGAGCTCGTGGAGATCGGCACCGAGCACGACCTGCCGGTCTACCGCATCACCGGGCTGCTCACCCATGCCGGCGTCGCCGCCGCCGCCAACGACCCGGTGACCATGCACCAGGTGACCACCGAGTCCCTGGAACTCGCGCGCGCCTACCGAATGCGCGAGGCGATCGCCGTCGCCGAGATCACGCTGGCGGCCCTGGCGCTCATCGAAGGCCGTTTCGCCGACGCCGAACTCCTCTACCTCAAAGCCGATGAGGGCATGCGGCGCGCCGGGTCGGTGCACGCCACGGGCTTTCTGCAACTCGCCCTGGCAACGATCTGGCTGAACGACGGCACGCTCGGCGCGCACCTGGACGACGTGCGCGCCCTCCACGCCACGCTCGGCCCCATGGTCTCCGACCTGCTTGCTCTCGCCCTCCACGCGAACGGCCTGGACGCCGAAGCCCGGGAAGTCCGCGCGTCACCCGGCCCGATCCGTCCCGACTTCTTCTTCACCTTCCTCACAACGTTGCGCGCGATGGCCATCGTCGCCTTGAACGACCGCGACGCCGCCGAGGAGATCTACGCCACGCTGCTTCCGCACCGCGACGGCCCCCCGGCGGGCGCCACCAGCCTGGCGGTGGCGCTGCGCCCGGTCGCCCACATCCTCGGCGAGCTGGCCGTCCTCCTCGGCCGCGACCACGAGGCCGCCGCCCACTTCACCCAGGCCGCCGCCATCGCCGACCACTGGAACGCACCCCACTGGGCCGCCGATGCCCGGTCGCGAACGACCGCCTAGCCTCTGCCCACGGCGCCGCACATCCACCGCGTCCGGCGCCGCGGCCCGTCCGCGACGGTGCCCGCGGCGGCCGTCCCGCGGGGGACGAGCAGCGCCGCGACCGCCGCCGCGGCGGAGAGCCCGGCGAGCAGCAGGAACCCGGACGTGCAACCGGACTCGGGCGGGTACCCGCGCACGGTCGCGGGCGAGACGACGATGCTTCCGACGAGGGCCGTGCCGATCGCTCCGCCGATGGTGCGCACGTTGGCGTTCATCCCGGACGCGGCGCCCGTCTGGTCCGCCGGGACGCCGCCGACGATCAGCCCGGCCGGCGCGGGCAGGGCGAGGCCGAGACCGGCGCCGAAGACGGCCGCCGCGACCGCGACCTGCCACTCCTCGTCGCCAGTTGCGCCCCGCCCCAGCCCCATTCGGGCCCCTTGCCCACCGCGAGCAGCAGGCCGACGAGCCACCCCGACAGCAGCAGCGCGGCCGTCCCGCCGAACCGCGCGCCCGTCCGCACCGGGGACGCCGGGACGAGCAGGCGCGCGGCCACGGCGGCGGCCGCCGCGAGCACCATCGGGATCCAAGGACCGCCAGGACGGCCGCGAGGGCGCGGTCCTTCCCGACCGCGTCCCCGACGCGGCCCAGGATCGGGATGCAGATCGCGGCCGAGAGCAGGTCGGCGGTCATCACCCCCGTGACGGCGTTCCGCGAGGTGCCCAGCTCGTCCTGGAGCGTCGGCAGCACCGGAGCGACCAGGGACTGGAGCATCGCGAACGCGGCGCATCCGGCGGCGAGCACGAGAAAGGTCGTGCGAGTGCCCGTCATGGGGGGCGACGGTGCCTATCCGGCGTTCTCCGGGGTCTGGGACGGGACGCCGCTGCCCTCGTACGTCCCGAGGTCGTCGATCAGGCCGGCCAGCTCGGGGTGGTCCTTGAACCGGTCGGTGTGCACCTGCGCGATCTTGTCCCCGATCTCGGGGTCCGCGTCGTCGGTCAGGTCCAGCGAGACCATGTTCGAGACGAGCGGCAGGCCGGCCGAGTCGATCTCCCTGTGCAGCGGCGCGTACATGTAGGTCCGGTAGGCGTCGATGTCCTTGAGCGCGTAGACGGCGCCGTAGTCGAACTCGCCGCCGAAGTCGCGGCCGACCAGGAAGGACTCGACGACGTCGAGTTCGCGGCCGAGCCGCCGCATGAGGTCGAGTGCGTGCTCGACCCGCTCCTTCGGGGCGTCCGGCTTCACGGCCATCCGGACCTGGTGGTAGATCATGCGGACTCCTTCGCTTGATGCAACGATCCGTTGCCTTAAGAAGCTAGAGCCGCCCCACCCCTAATGCAACACCTTGGCGCATTAAGTTCCCCCTAAACGCGTCGACGCGTTGCACGCACATCGGGCCGGCCCGTACGTTGTGCACATGGAGGAGGTCGACCGGGCGCGGACGGACGCCGCGGTGGCCAGGCCGGGCGGGCGGACCGCCCGGACGGCCCAGGCGGTCATCGACGCGACCCTCGCCGAGCTGAGCGAGACCGGCTACACCGCCCTGCGCATCGACGCCGTCGCCGAACGCGCCGGCGTCAACAAGTCAACGATCTACCGCCGCTGGGGCGACAAGGCCGGCCTGGTCTCCGACGCCCTCATCGAGCGGCGCAGCGACCTGGCCCCTCCCCCCGACACCGGCTCCCTGCGGGGCGACGTCCTCGAACTCCTCAAGGGGATCCGGCTCGGGCTCCGGACCCCCTGGATCGCCGCGCTCGTCCGCGAGGCCGGGCCCCGCACCGACAGGAACGCCGAGCTGTACCGGCTCCTCGACGCGTTCTGGCCCGCCCGCTACAAGGCGTCCCGGGAGATGTTCGCGCGCAGCGTCGAGCGCGGCGAACTGCCCGCCGGCACCGACCTCGACCTCCTCATCGAGGTGATCTCGGGCCCGCTCTACTTCCGGTGGCTCATGCTCGGCGAGGAACTCGACGACGCCCACCTCGAACGCCTCGCCGAGTTCGTCCTGACCGGCGCCCGCGCCACCGCCCCCTGACCGCGCCGGGTGCCCTCAGGCGGGATCGAGCCGGACGGGCAGGTGGTTGTACCCGCGCAGGGCGAGCCCGGGGCGACGCGTGGGCGGCGCCGCGGGGCGCGGGGCGGGGTGGCGGGCCAGGAGCCGCGTGAGTGCGGTGACCAGTTCGAGGCGGGTGAGGTGGGCGCCCAGGCAGTAGTGGATGCCGGACGCGAACGACATGTGCGGGACCGCCGCCGTCCCGGTGGTGAGGTACCGGGTGGTGTCGAGGCTCTCGGGGTCGGTGTAGACGGCGGGGTCGTGGTTGGCGGCGCCCAGGACGGTGATGACCATCTGGCCGGGCTCCAAGCGGGCCCCGGCGAAGGCGAGCGGTTCCAGGACGATCCGGACGTCGAGCTGGAACGGCGGGTCGTAGCGCAGGAACTCCTCGACCGCGGCGGGGATCGTGTCCGGCCGGGCGGCCAGCCGCGCGAGCTGGCCGGGGTGGTGCATCAGGGCGTGCAAGCTGTTGCCGAGCAGGTTGGTGGTGGTCTCGAATCCGGCGCCGAACAGGATCAGGGCGGTGGAGATCGTCTCCTCGTCGGTGAGGGCGTCCCTCTCCCTGCTCCGCACCAGGCGCGACAGCAGATCGTCGCCCGAGCGGGCGCGCCGGTCGGCCAGCAGGCCGGTGAAGTAGTCGGTGGCCTCGGCCTGGGCGTTCAGCGCGGACGCCGCGGTCTCCGGGTCGATGCCCGGTGACAGCAGGGCTGTGGCGGTGTAGAGGAGCGGGGTGAGGTAGTCCCGGTCGCCGTCGGGGACGCCGAGCAGGTCGGCGATCACGTTCATCGGGAAGGCCATCGCGAACACCCGCATGAAGTCGCCGCCGCCCGCCTCGGTGAGCGGGTCGAGGAACTGCTCGGCGCGGGCGTTCACCGCGGCGGTGAGGTCGGCGACGTGGCGGGGGGTGAAGGCGTCCGACACCAGGCGGCGCAGCCGGGTGTGCTCGGGCGGGTTCGCCATCAGCATGCTGTCGCCGACCCGGTCCAGCATCCGCTTCAGCTGGTCGGGCGGCAGGTCGGTGAACTGCAGCTCGAACATCTGCGGGCCCTTGCCCAGCGCCCGGTGCCGCAGCGCCGCGTCGCACCCGGCGTGCCCGGTGAGCACCAGCGTCCCGTCGCCGGTGCGCAGCACCGGAGCCCGCTCGCGGATCAGCCGGTAGCCGGTGTACGGGTCGTCCGCCGAGGGATCGGCGATCACCTCCCAGAACGCTTCCTCCGCCGCCTCGTCGTGCACGGCCGTGGTACCGCCGGGAAGGTCGACCTCGGGCAGGGCGCTGGTGGTCATGCCGCGACTCCTCGCTGCGCGGGGGCTGTCCCATCCACGTTCATACACTTTGACAGAAATGTCTAGACGTACGACCGGTGGATGATGATCGTCGGCGGCAGGGCGCCGCGAGCCGGTGGCTGGACGGGATGGGATGGTGGCCGGGTGGCCAGGACGCGTGGATGGGGCGGGAACCCGCCGCACGACGAGGCCGAGGCGCGGGAACGGATCCTGCGGGCCGCGGCGGCGTGCATCGACCGGTTCGGCCCCAAGACCGGCCTGTCCGACGTCGCCGCCGAACTCGGCGTCACCCGCCAGACCGTCTACGCCTACTTCCCCGGCACCCACGCCCTGCTGATCGCCACCGCCACGCGCGCCGCCGGCCCCTTCCTCGACCGGCTCACCGCCCACGTCGCCGGCCTCACCGACCCCGCCGACATCCTCGCCGAGGCCTTCACGCACGCCCTGCACACCCTGCCCGACGACCCCCACCTGGGGATCCTGCTGGCCGGCGGCCACACCGCCACCATCACCGGCAACATCACCTCACCGGAGGCGCTCGACTTCGCCCGCGCCATCCTGCACCGCTTCCCCATCGACTGGGCCGCCCGCGGCTACACCCCGCACGACCTCGACGAACTCGCCGAACTCACCCTCCGGCTCATGGCGTCCTTCCTCACCGACCCCGGCCACCCGCCCCGCGCCCCCGACCAGCTCCGCGCCTACCTGCGCCGCTGGCTCGGCCCCGTCCTGCACGCCCCGCCCGACCGCACCGGGCGTCACACGTAGGCGATCAGCCGTCCGCAGACGATCACGGCGGGCCAGGTGGCGAGCGAGACGAGCGCCGCCGCGCGGGCGGACGGCGGCGGCCGGGCCGCGGTGTCCCAGTCCCGGACGGTGCGGAACACGCCGGTGTGGAACAGCAGGATGTTCAGGCCGGCCGCGCCGATGAGCAGGATCTTCACCTGGAACGCGGTGTTGTACGCGACCTGCGTGGCGTTGGCCGAGAACAGCAGCGCCCCGCTCAGCGCCGTCAGCGCGAAGCCCGCGCGGGACCAGGGGAGCGCGTGCCGGGCCAGGGCGCCGACCGGCAGCCGCCGCGAGACGCCCAGCAGCCGCAGGTCGAAGACCGCGATGGCGCCGACCATCACCGCCAGGCCGATGAGGTGCGCCGACCCGGTCAGCGCGTACGTCCACCGCCCGTCCCGCACCGTCGCAGCCGGTGCGGTGCCCTCCAGCCAGGCCAGGACACCGTCCAGGCTCACCGCCCGGACCGGCGGGTGCGGAGCCGGATCAGGCCCGCGACCAGGCCCGCCGCGACCAGCGCACCGCCGCCCAGCAGGAACACCGGCGGCTCGTCGCCGGCCGGAGCACCGGCCGCCGGGGCGCCGGACCGGGGCCGGGCCGCGTCCAGGCAGCGGTCCACGATGCGGGTGACGCTCCCCCGGTACCGGTGGGCCCCCTGGGCCGTGTAGATCATCTGGACGCGCAGCTCGCCCGCGTACTCGTCCCCCTCGGCGTCGCAGCGGCGGTAGACGATCGCCGCGACCTCGTCCCCCACGTCCGGACGTCCGGACTGACCGCCCAGGGTGCCGGTGATGTCGGGTGGGAGCAGCAGCTCGCGGACCCGTCCCGCGCCTTCCGGGACGGGCGGCCCGGCCCACGCGTCGTGCCCGCGCAGCCGATCGGCCCCCGGCAGCCGGGACGGGACGGTCAGTCCCGCCGGGACCTCGATCCGCAGCCGCGCGTGCGGGAACCCGTACCGCGCCTGGACCACCCGCCCCCGCAGGTAGAGCGGCCGGCTCGCGTCATAGTCGCCGCCGCCCCCGTGATGCGCCAGCGTGCCGACCGGCACGAGGAACCCGATGGTCGCCAGCATGCGTCCCCTCCTTATGCGCGAGTGTCCCCTTCCTACAGAGGCCCGCATAAAGAAGCCCGAAAGACCTCCGGCGGAGATGTGAGGCGCGGCAGCCGCCGGAAGGGGCCTGGGTCAAAGCCGGTGGACTTGTGCGCCGTCCTGCACCCAATGCCACTCGATCGGCGCCCACTGCTTTTTGAGCGCCGTACGCTCCTTGCGATAAGCGGCCAGCGCGGCCTCCACGGACGTGCCCAACCCGGCGAGATCCTCCGGCACGGGAACACGGAGGATCAGGTGTTGCCTGGCGTGCACCAGGAGCAGCTCGTTGGCGGGTGAGCAGGTCGTCAAGGTGAAGTTCTTCAGGGGCTGGAATGCCTTGTCATCCGTGCTCAGATTGACCGCCAACTCTCCATCGGCGTTCCACACGAAAAGGCCGTACCTGTTGAGGTGGAACGCGCGCCCGCCCCCGGCGGCCACGTTGAAACATTCACCGGTGAAGGGGCTGTCCTTCCACGGGTCCATCCCCTGCAGGCGTCCCGTCGACTCCGCTTCGTCGTTGACGAGCGCGAACGCGAACGCACCGCCCCGGGAACCGCGGCGGGCGCGCATCGGCACGACGAACAGGTCGTCGGACATCGCCACGGGGCGGTAGATCTCCGACAGCGCCCACTTGCTGCGGGCCGCCCCCGGCTCGAAGATCTCCCGCAGTGCCGGACGCGGTCGGTTCCGCAACCCCACCGCCCGCCCGCCGAACCGGACGTGCGGGCGCAGATCATCCTCGGTCTGCCGGTCCGGCTCCGGATCGAACGAGGCCACCGCCCGGATGGAGGGCTTGTGGTCCGCGGTCAGCGGGCCGTCCGCCACACCGACGATGTTGGCGAGGCTGCTGCCGTATCCCTGCACCCCGTACTCGGTGGTCATGCACAGCAGCCGTCCCGACGGGGTCGCACTGATCGAGCAGGCGAACGGATCGCCCGGCACGAACTCCTCGAAGGCCCGTCGACCTTCCGTCCGGTAGGTGGCCGCCACCGCGCTCAGATCGGGCGCGATGAGCGTGGTGCAGTCGGGGTGGGAGTTCACCGAGAGCACGCCGTCGGGCAGGACGCACAACGTCATCTCGTTACCGTCGGCCACCGCCGACGTCCAGTGACCGGTGTGGGAAGGGCAGCACAATGCGGTGGCCAGCGGAACGCCGTCCGGCGAGTACCGCGTGATGATCCGGTACCGGAAGTTCCCCACGGCCGGGTCGGGCTCGTCGTCCTCGACGCCCGGCGTGTACCGGTACAGGATGTACAGCGCATAGACGTCGCCGCGGGGAGCCGCCGCGACGTCGAGGGGCTCGACTCCCCAACCGCCCGAGGTCCGTACGGAGTAGGGCGCGGCCAGATCGATCCGGTGGATGTCCACAAGGCTGTCGGGAAGGACGAGCGGCAACGTGTATGGCATAGGGGACATAGTGTCGAAGCGGCTCCGGCCGTGAACGCGTTTCCGTCGGGCATGCGCGTCAGGAATTCCGGGAGGGGAGCTTCTGGAACCAGTGCCCGCGGGAGTTCTCCGCGGCGGTGTGGAACGGGTGCTTCTGGTCGGTCATCTGGCGGAAGAGGAATTCCGTGGCCGTGCACTCGAACCGGCCGCCCTCGTCGAGGCTGTCCACGGCGTAGACCGGCCACCGGTCGGGATCGGGGCCCTCGGTGATCCACAGGTAGTTCTGCTCGTGCTCGTTGTTCGCCCACGGGATCAGCCCGCCCGGCGCCGGGAACGGCGGATGCTCCTCCCCGTACGCCAGGTCGCCCCCGGCGTGGTAGTCGGTGTGCCAGATCAGTTCGTCGGGGCTGAAGACATCGAAGAACCCGTTGAACGTGCCGTCGCAGCCGAACGCCTCGACGAGCCGCTTGTAGTCGCCCGGCAGCGGCGTGCCCAGCCGCGACTCGACCGCAGCCCAGTCGGGTGCCGGGACGGGCGACGGCGGCCCGCCCGTGATCGCGACCAGCCGCTCCACCCACGACATGTCCGCGGGCAGTTCGACGGGCCCCGGAATCGTCCGCTCCGCGACGGCGATGACCGACCCGCCGTCCGCGTCCTGCCCGACCGCGACCGCCCGCATGCCGTGCGCCCACGCGTGGTCCCAGTCGTGCCCGTCCGGAAGCGCCATGGGCGTCTCGTCCCTCCAGTACACACCGGGGTACCGGCTGCGGAGGACGTCATCCGGGACGACCACGTGATCGGCGACCGGCAGGCAGATGTGCCCGTCCGCATGCCCGGGACGTTCGCACGTCAGGTCACCGGTCTCGGCCTCCATGAGGCGGAACACGGTCGACAGCAGTTCCTCGCGGTCCATGGGAAGCCACCCAAGCACCCGCCACCGACATCGCGCCACGGGCGGACGCGCGGACGTCCGTCCGGTGCCTCAGCCCTGGTCGAGGGCGGCGGTGATCTCGTCGGCGCCGGAGATCACGAGCTGGATGGTCCGGGCGCGGTCGCTCTGCTGGAGGCGGTACAGCGGCCCGGCGACGCCGAGCGCCGCGACGACCCGTCCCTGGTCGCGGATCGCCGCCGAGACCCCCCATATCCCGTCGTCGACCTCGCCGAAGCTCTCCGTCCACCCGATCCGGACGATCGTCTCCACGTCGGTCTGGAGCTGGTCGCGGACGGGCTCGGTCAGCTCCGGCACCGACGCCAGGTAGCGCCGCCGCTCCGCGAGCGGCATGGAGGCCAGCAGAACGCGCGCCGCCGACCCCTCGTGCAGGCTCATCGGCTCCCCCGGGCTGAACTGCAACCGCACGGCGTGCGGGGAGTCGACCCGGTCGACGCACACGGCGCTCCACCCGACCCGCTTGATCAGCAGCGCGGTCTCGCCGCACTCCGCCACGACCGACTCCAGCACCGGCCGGGCCGCCTCCTCCAGGCTCCGCCCGCCCGCGCGCGCCGCACGGGCCAGCCGCACGAACACCCACGACAGCCGGTACTCGCCCGACCCGACCTCCTCGATCATGCCCGTCTCCCGCAGCACCGAGAGGTACCGGTACATCGAGCTGGCGGGCATCCCGAGCGCGCCCGCCAGGTCGGCCGCGCCGCGCGTGGGGCGCTCCTCGTCGAACTCCAGCAGCAGCTGGAGGACCTTGCGGGCGCTCTCGGCACCGCTGCGCCTGCGCGCGGGCTCGGACATGTCGTCGTCTCCTCGTCGGGCCGGCCGTGCTCGACGGACCCGGACTCCGGATCCACCTGCCTCACATTGCGGAGCAACTCTCTCACAATGCGAAGATCGACCGGGAGACGACCGAACGTTAGGAATGATCAGGGTTCGTTGGCGCAGCTAGCATCTCCGGGCATGCTTGGAGTGCACTTCGCCGTCACCACCGCCGAGCAGGAGCGGTTCCTGCTCTCAGTGAAGGATGAGAGCGACATCGAGGTCGGGGACGTCCTCGAAGACCTTGAAGAGAACCGCGATGACGACGGCCTGGCGGTTTCCAGCGACAAGGCGTGGGACGCGATCCATCGCTGCCTCGGCGATGGATCTCTCGACCCCGACGGCGGCGAGTATCCCCTGTCGCACGCCGTCCTCGGCGGTCGGCACCTTCACGAGGAGTACTACGTGGTGCATATCACCGCTGCCGAAGTGCGGGAGGTGGCCGAGGCGCTGAATCGGGTGGACCGGGTGTGGCTGCGACAGCGATTCGACGCCATGGACGCCGCCGACTACAACGGGCCACACGATGAGGAGGACTTCGACTACACGTGGGAGAACTTCGTGGACATGCGGAAGTTCTACGAGCGGGCGGCCGAGAGCGGACGCGCGGTGATCTTCACCGCGACCTGATCCGGCTTCCGAGCACGAGGAACGTGCAGGAGCCGGATCTGGTGCGGTCTGCGTCGACCAACGCCCCAGGTGCGGACGTGCGCGCCACCCCCTTGTGCAGTGCCGCGCTTCGCCATCCGCCACACGTCGTGGGTTACTTCAACTGCGCGACCAACACCGCGAAGGCGTCCCGACGGACGACGAGTCTCGGGCCGTCCGGGTCCTTACTGTCCCGGACGGCGACATGGCCGGACACCGAAGCCATCTCGACGCACTCGCCTCCGGTGCCGCCGCTGTGGGTGCTCTTGCGCCAGACGACGTGGGTCATTTCGCCTCCGCAACCAGCGCCGCAAAGACGTCCCGACGGACGACGAGCATCGGCCCGTCCGGATCTCTGCTGTCTCGGACGGCCACGTTTCCGGAAAGATCCGCAACCTCAACGCAGTCACCCCCTTGTGCAGTGCTGCGCTTCGCCTTCCGCCACACGACGTGGGTCATTCCAACTCTGCAACCAGCGCCGCAAAGACGTCCCGACGGACGACGATCACCGGTCCGTCCGGATCCTTGCTGTCCCGGACGGCGACATGGCCGGACGCCGAGGTCATCTCGACGCACTCGCCCCCCGTGCCTGCACTGTGGCTGCTCTTACGCCAGGTGACGTCGATCATTTCAGCTCCTTGACCAGCACCGCAAAGACGTCCCGACGGACGACGAGCATCGGCCCGTCCGGATCTCTGCTGTCTCGGACGGCCACGCTTCCAGGGAGGTTGGCAACTTCCACGCAGTTGGACTGTCCACTGGTACTGCTGCGGCTCGACTTCCGCCATTCGATCATGAGAGGTTCTCCAGTTCGGCCTGCAGAATGGCCCGAGACGGAGCCACTGGGGCAGCACGGTCGCTTATCGATTCGTACCTTACTTCCACCTCTTGGACATCGAAGGGGTCTGTCAGGAAACACCCTCGGGTCGTCGCCTCAATGTACGCGAGGTCGCGATGGTCGACCGTAAGGAGCATGAACGGGCCCTCCAAGCCCTGATGCGCCCCCGCTTCGTTCTCGAGCACACGGATGCTGACATGCGAAAACTCGCTGAGTTCGACCAGGTGAGCGACCTGGGCCCGCATGATTTCGCGTGAGCCGACCAACTGTTGCAGCGCAGCCCACCCGAGGAACGCGGTGATACGCGGCGGATCCTTCCTGTCGAAGACCGCGCTCTTGCGCGACATGCGCCGATCCAGGTCGGCCTCCAGGTCGTTCGTGGCTCCGGCCAAGAGCGCGGCACGTGCGTAGTCCGAAGTCTGGAGCAGACCGGGCACCACAGCGAACTCCCACATCCGGATGCGGGTGGCGCGGCGCTCGAACTCCGCGAGGGAGAGGAGCCAGTCCCCCTCGTCGGCCCGGTCCGCGAATCCGATCAGGTTCGCGAACATGTTGTTCGTCTCCCACAGGCGGTCGACGATCTCCGCGTGTGCTGGCCTGATCTTGAGGGTCGCGGACTCGTATCTGGAAACCGTCGAGCGATCGCAGTCGAGCGCGGTGGCGAGCGCCTGCCCGGACATGCCGTGCGCTTCGCGGTAACGCCGCAGGTGAACCGCTATGAAGTGCCAAAAGGATCTCGAGGGGTCAAGAGCTTCCCGTGCGTACATGGCTACCCCCGGCTTGTTGCGAACCATTCCGGAACGTAGCGAGCCTAACGCGGAGCGTGCACGCTGGTCAGGCGAACAACGAAGGAAACGTCCGAGGGGGCACGGCATGTCATCAGCAGCACTGGCACCGGAGATTCCGACGCTGGTTCTCGAATCGAATGAGCGAGCGCCGTCGGTGGCGCGGAAGTTCGTGGCCGAGAAACTGCGCGAATGGGGCATTGCCGACGATTACAGCGCACGGCTCGTGGTGTGCGAGCTCGTGACCAACGGCTTCCGGCACGGCGAGGGGCCGATTGTCGTGCGGGTGTTCCGGGACGAGCGCGACGGGCTCGTGGTCATCGAGGTCTGGGACGGCGGCGCGGGACGTCCCGTGGTGCAGCCCGCGAACTACGCCGCGACGTCGGGACGCGGGCTGCTGCTGATGTCCGAGATCGTGCAGGCGTGGGGCGTCCGGGAGCTGAACGAGGGCGGCAAGATCACGTGGGCGAAGCTCCCGGCGGCGTGAACGAGCGACTCCTCCTGCTGTTCCTCCGGCACCTGCTCCCGAGATGGACGATCACGCGGGACGTCCACGGGGTCTGGCGGGCCACCGGACGGACGCACGTGACGGCCTCGTCCGTCGACGGGCTGGTCGACGCGATCCGCGCGGCCGATCCCGGCGGGGTGTCGCGGGCGGTCCGGCGGCTCGGCCCGTGACCGCACGCGCCTACAGCTCGAGGGGGCCGTGTTCGGCGATCACGCGCGCGAGGGCGCGGACCGCCTCGGCCTCGGCGTCGTTGCGCCAGATGAGCGCCCACCGGGCCGGCGGTGCATCCTCGATGGGGATGTACACGATGTCCGGCCTGGCGAAGTAGCGCGCGGTCTGGGCGTGCACGGGCGTCACCATCTGGCCCGAGGCGACCGCCGCGATCACTTCGAGGATCTCGCCCGCTTTCGGGCCCCTCCGGATCGGCCTGCCGCCGGGCGTGCGGGCGGGGATGAGCGTCTCGCCCCAGTACTTGGGTTTCGGAGGGTCGACGACGACCTGGCCGGCAAGGTCCTCGTAGGAGACCTGGGCTCTGTCCGCGAATGGATGGTCGCTGGAGGCCATCAGGACGATCGGCTCGGTGAAGACCATCGGCCCGACCGTCAGATCAGGTTCCTTGACGGGCAGCCAGAGAACCGCGACGTCGACGTCGCCGTTGCGCAGCGGACCGAACGGGTCGCCGAAGGTCAGGCTGCGGATCTGGAGCTCGGTGCCGGGGTTCCGGTCGGCGAACGCCTCCAGGAGGGGCTTGAGGTCGCGGGCGTTGCCGCCGCCGATCATGCCGACCCGCAGGAGTTCGGTCTTCGCCCGGGCGGCGAGCACGGCCCGGTTCATGGCCTCCTCCAGCCCCCGGTAGTGCGGCGCCAGGTCGTCCCTGAGCTGCTCGCCGACCGGCGTCAGCCGGACCGACCTGCTGGTGCGCTCGAACAGCGCGGCGCCGACGGCGCGCTCCTGCTTCTTGATCGCCTGGCTGACCCGGGCGACCGACAGGTGGAGCCGCTCGGCGGTGCGGCCGAAGTGCAGTTCCTCCGTCAGGGTCAGGAAGATCTCGATCTCACGCAGGTCCAACGCCCACTCCACCATGAATCGTCAGTAAACGGATCGTTGCGACATGCGCCGTTGTTCCGGGCCGGCCGTACGGGCACGCTTGGCGACATCGCTCGATTCCCGCCGCAATTATCCCAAGGAGGACGAACGCCATGAACGTCGTCGCCACCAGTGTGGCGGTGCCGGTCGCGGACCCGGACGCCTCCCGGCGGTTCCTCAGCGCCCACCTCGGCTTCCGCGAGGAACTGGTGACCGACGAACTCGTCTGGCTCACGCGTGACGACGGGGCCGCCGACATCATGCTGCGGCGGTGCCCGCCCGCCGAGCCGCCGCACCTCCCGACGGTCGTGACCTTCACCGTCACCGGCATCGTCGCCGAGCACGCCCGGCTGCGGCAGGAGGGTGCGGCCATGTCCGCACCGCTGCGGCGGTGGCCGTGGGGCGAGTGGTCGCTGCGGCTCGTCGACCCCAACGGCCTGGAGATCGAACTCGTGGAGTGGGTCGCGCCCGCGGGCGCCTGACCTCTCATGCCCGGGGCCCGTTTCCCCGCATGACCACGCCCGCAGCAAACTACACACAGTCATCAAGGAGTCACCCATCATGAGTGTCCCGCAGTACGGCCCGCGCCGCTGGCTGATCCTCGTCGTCCTCTGCCTCAGCACGCTGGTCCTGGTCGTCGACAACATGGCGCTGACCGTCGCGGTGCCGTCGCTCGCCGCCGACCTGGGCGCGAGTCCGCAGGACGTCCAGTGGGTCCTGGAGTCCTACATGCTGGTGTTCGCCGGGCTGCTGCTGACCGCCGGCTCGCTGTCGGACCGGTACGGACGGCGCCGCGTGATGGTCGTCGGGCTGGTGCTGTTCGGCGCGGCCTCCCTGGCGGCGACCCTGGTCACCGGCCCCGGGGCGCTGACCGCGGCGCGCGTGGCGATGGGCGTGGGCGGCGCGCTGGTGATGCCCGGCACCCTGTCGATCCTCATCACCGTGTTCACCGACGCGAGCGAGCGGCGCAGGGCCATGGCCGCCTGGGGCGCGGTCGCCATGCTCGGCATGGTCGGAGGCCCGGTCCTGGGCGGCGTCCTGATCGCCTCCCACGGCTGGGAGTCGATCTTCCTGATCAACGTGCCGATCGCGGCGCTGGCCGTCGTCGCCGCGCTGGCGCTGATGCCCGAGTCCAAGGGCCCCGCCACCCGGCCCGACCCGGTCGGCGCGGTGCTGTCGATCGTCGGCATGTCCGCGCTGGTGTGGACGGTCAACGGGCTCGCGCACGGCGTCTCCTGGCCCGCGCTGTCCCTCACCGTGGCCGCACTCACCGCGTTCGTGGTCTGGGAGCTGCGCACGCCCTCCCCGATGGTGCCGCTCTCCCTCTTCCGCGACCGCGACTTCGCCGGGGACAGCCTGTCGCTCACCCTGATCCAGGTCGGCAACGGCGGCCTGCTGCTGGTGCTGACCCGGTACCTCCAGTTCGGGCTCGGCCACACCCCTACCGAGGCCGGGCTGGCCTTCATCCCGATGGCGCTCGCCTCACTGATCTCCAACGGGGTCGGCGCCGCTCTAGGCGGCAGGATCGGCAACCGCGCCGTCGCGGCCCTCGGCATGGTCGTGATGGCAGCCGGGTTCGGCATCCTCGCGGCTTCCTCCGGGAGCCCGGCGACGCTGGCCGCGGCCCAGTTCGTCCTCGGCGCCGGGGGCGGGCTCGCCATGCCCAGCGCGGTCGCCGCCCTCATGGGAGCCATCCACACCGAGCGGGCGGGTGGCGGATCGGCGCTGCACGACGCCATCCCGCGGGCGGGTGCCGCGCTCGGCGTCGTCGCCCTGGGCAGTCTGGCCACCGGCGCCTACGCCGCGGCCATGCCCGCCGACGCGCCGGAGGCCGCCAAGCACTCCATCGCCGTCGCGGACCCGTCCCTGGCGGACGCCGCCCGCGACGCCTACGGGGCCGCCATGTCCACCGCCTTCACCGGCGCCGCCGCCGGAGTACTCGCCGCGGCCGTCCTGGCGCTGTTCCTGATGCGGGGCCGCAGGCCCGCCCCGCCCGTCCCGACCGCCCCCGCCGAACCCGGCACGCCGCTCGTCGGCGCCAGCCACTGACACCATCGAGGAGACACCACGATGACCGACACTCTCACCTGGGACGCCGCAGGCAACCGGGAAGCCGGGGGGCGTGGGGCGTCCGCGACTCCGCCGGACGCGACTTCGACCGCGACCGCTGGCAGGCCCGGCTGGACGAACGGCGTTCCCGGCTACGGCCACGACGGCGCGTCCATCGGCCAGTACGCCTACCTGCGCGTCGCCCCGCAGGCGGGAGTGGCGATCTGTGCACCAACGGCGGCGGTGCCCGCCCGCTGTACACCGCGCTGATGAAGGAGCTGCTGGCCGAGCTCGCGGACGTCACCATGCCACCGGCCTTCGCGCCGCCCGCCACCCCGGCCGACGTCGACTTCACGCCGTTCATCGGGACCCACAAGCGTGAGGGCGTCCTGATCACCGCATCGGTGCGGGACGGGCGTCCCCGCCTGGTGTACGAGTTCGTCGACGGGATGAAGGACTTCTCGCCGCCGCTCGACATCACGCTGATCCCCGTCTCACCCACCGTGTTCGCGGGGACCGGCGTCGGCGCCGCGTTCAGCGAGGACTACATGCCCGTCGTCTTCGCGACGCCCGCCGGGGACGTCCCGGCGGTATACATCGGCATGCGCGCCGCGCCGAAGGTCTCCTGAACGCCGCGCCGGGCATGCAGGATCCCGGCGAGGTCGAACGGGCCATCGCCCGGCTCGACCCGCCGTGCTAGCTTGGGCGTCGTAGAGACGGACGAGACGAGACGAGTGGGAGGTGAGTCGATGAACGTCGGCGACGCCATTGCCGCGTGCAGTGCCCGCAGGACCATCCTCACGTCCCGGGCCCCGCTCTGAGCTGATTCCACGCTGTATCGGGGCCCCTGTTCAAGGGTCTCTACGTTGCCAACTTCTTCACCCTCCGCCGCCATGAACTGGACCACGCGTCCCGAGACCGCCGGCGACGTCGGCGCCATCCGCGAGGTCGTCCTCGCGGCCTTCCCGTCCGCCGAGGAGGCCGACCTGGTCGACGCGCTGCGCGCCGACCCGGCGGCGTGGATCGGCGGCCTGTCCACGGTCACCGTCGACGCGGACGGCGCGGTGGTCGGGCACGCCCTGCTCACCCGCTGCCACGTCGGCGGCGAACCCGCCCTGGCCCTGGCCCCGTGCGCGGTGCTGCCGCCGGTGCAGCGGACGGGCGCCGGATCCGCCGCGATCCGCGCTGGCCTCGACGCCGCACGGGACATGGGCGAGAACCTCGTCGTCGTCCTGGGGCACGCCGACTACTACCCGCGGTTCGGGTTCGCCCCCGCGTCCGGCTTCGGCATCCGCGCGCCCTTCGAGGCGCCGGACGAGGCGATGATGGCCATGGCGCTGGACGACGCCCGCCCGGTGCCCCGAGGCACCATCGCCTATCCGGCGGCGTTCGGGGTCTGACACCGTCCGGGGGCGCCGTCCGGCTTCGGGCGGCGTCCCCACCGGGGTCAGGTCGCGGCGGGCAGGTCCGCCGGTTCTCCCCAGCGGTCCAGGTAGACGACGTCCGCGACGGGACGGCGGCGGACGGGGCCGTGGTTGCCGCGCGGCCAGCCGACGACGACGTGCCCGGCGAGCATCCAGCCGTCCGGCACCCCGGCGGTCTCGCGCAGCAGCGGCTCGCCGCCGTAGGACGCCCAGCTCGTCAGGCACGCCCCGAGCCCCTGGGCTCGCGCCGCGAGCAGGAAGTTCTGCATCGCGGGGAAGATCGACCCGCCGAGCAGCAGCTCCGACGCCGTGGGAAAGCGCTTCTGGGTGAACAGGACGGACGTGAACTCGCCCGCGCGGTCGTGCAGTTCGTACGTCGCGCGGTTGGCGCGGGCGCGGCGGCTGTCGTCCGCGTCGTCCGGGCGGCTCATCCCGTAGACCGGTTCGATCACCCGGAGCGCCTGCTCGGCGGCCTTCGCGACGACGGCCCGCGACTCCGGCGACCGGAGCACGACGAACCGCCACTCCTGCGCGTTCGCGCCCGACGGCGCCCACGTCGCGGCCTCCAGGCAGCGCCGCAGCGTCGCGTCGTCGACGCGCTCGCCGGTGAACCGGCGGATCGTCCGCGCCGTCGACATCACCGTCCACACGTCCGTGGCCGATCCCGTCATGCCCGCTCCAGCCCGTCCGGCGCCACCATCGGAAATCAACCTAGCATCAAGCGAAAACGGCACTCTCGGAGGCCTTTAAAGCGGCTTTATGGCACGCCCTCTTCGATGATCTCCGAGGAGGTCGATCATGACCAGGGAGATCGGACGGCGGCGCGCGTTGCAGGCGTCGCTGACAGGGGCAGCCGCGCTCGGGGTGGGCGGGATCGGGCCGGCGGCGGCGTCGACGCCCCGGCCGCCGCGCGGCGCGTACGCGCACAACGTGGAGGCGGTCGGGTACAGCGACCTCGATCACCGGCCCGCGTTCAAGATGGCGGTGCGTCAGGTGCGGGGCCGCTGGTACCTCTACACCGGCCACTTCTGGCACAGCGGGTGGAGCGTCGTCGACGTCACCGACCCGCGCCGGCCGGAGGTGGTGCAGTTCGTCCCCGGACCGGACGACACCTGGACGCTCCAGGTGGACCTGTCGGGCGACACGATGGTCACCGCGCTGGAGCGGGTCTTCCCCAACTTCGGCGGCGACCCGTCCGCCGATTTCGAGGACGGCGTCTACATCTGGGACATCGCCGACCCGGTGCGTCCCCGCAGGCTGAGCCACTACCGGACGGGCGGGACCGGCACGCACCGCAACCTGTATCCGGGCGGACGGTACGTGCATCTGGCCGCGGGCCTCGAAGGGTTCTCGGGGAACATCTACGTGATCCTGGACATCGGCGACCGGCGGCGTCCGCGCGAGGTCGGGCGCTGGTGGGTGCCGGGCCAGCGCGACGGGGAGGCCGGGGAGCCGACGGACGCGGAACCGCACTCGCACGGGTTCTGCTGCGGCAACGCGGGGGACGTGTCGCTGCACGGGCCCGCGTACCCGGCCGGGAGGCACGTCTACCTGCCGTACGGCGGGGCGGGCATGGTCGTCCTGGACATCTCGGACGTCTCGCGGCCGCGCCGGGTGGGCGGGCTGAGCTTCAGCCCGCCGTTCCATTCGAGGTTCGGCGTGCACGGGGTTCTGCCGGTGCCCGGACGCGAGATCGCGTTCGCCAACTCCGAGGACGTCTCCTACGGTGCGGGCCCGGCGCCGCACGCGTCCATCGTCGACATCTCCGACCCGGCCGAGCCCTGGCTGCTGTCGACGCTGCCCGCCCCGGTCCCACCGGCGGACGCGCCCTACGACGACTTCGCCACGCGGGGCGGCTGGAGCGGCCCGCACAACATCAACCACCACCAGCACCACCCGGACGTGCAGCGGCAGGGCGACCTGTTTTACATCGCGCACTTCAACGCCGGGCTGCGCGTCTACGACGTCTCGAACGTCCGGCTGCCGCGCGAGGTCGGCTACTTCGTCCCGCCGGAGCCGACCCGCCGGTACGGGCCGATGCCCGAGGACGCGCTGGTGGCGCAGACCGAGGACGTGGTCGTGGACCGCCGGGGCTACATCTACATCTCCGACAAGAACCAGGGCCTGTGGATCCTGCGCTACACCGGCCCTCGCGCATGAACGGCCAGATCCCGCGGACGGGGCACAACGAGAACCTAACCACAGCGACACAGACGAACTGGGTAACTACCGTAAGTAACAGGGCGCCTGTGACGCCGCCCCCCTCACCCCCAGGAGGCACCGTTGATATTCGGAGTGGACGTAGCGAGCTATCAGGGAGAACCGGACTGGGAGGCCGTTCACGGCGACGGCATCAAGTTCGCCTTCTCCAAGGTCACCGAGGGGACCGGGTACACGAATCCAACCTGGGGCCACAACCGCGACAAGATGGCCGCCCTCGGCGACGACTTCCTCCCGGGCACCTACCACTTCCTGCACGGCGGTGACGGCGCCGACCAGGCGCGGTACTTCCTCGACAAGGCCGGCGACGTCTCCGACCTCGCCGTCGCGCTGGACGTGGAGGCGTCCGGCGCGGACGCGGCGACGGCCCGCGACTGGGTGTCGGAGTTCAAGGACCGCACGGACGGGCACCCGGTGTTCGGCTACTTCCCGCGCTGGTACTGGAACCAGACCGGCAGCCCCGACCTGGGCTTCTTCGACACGATCTGGCAGTCCCACTACGTGAACGGGTCGGGCTCGCCGGAGTCGCTGTACGAGAAGGTCAAGGACTCGTGGTGGACGGAGTTCGGCGGGGAGCCGATCTCGATCCTGCAGTTCTCGTCGAGCGGCACCGTCGAGGGCATCTCGGGCCGCTGCGACGTCAACGCCTACCGGGAGAGCCTCGCCGACCTGAAGGCGCTGGCACTCGGCCGGAGCTAGTCACTCGCGAGGTCGTATCCCGCTTCCTCCACGGCCGCCCGTACGGTCGCGACGTCGAGGTCCCCGTCGCTCGCGACCGTGACCCGTCCGCCCTCGACGTCGACCGTGACGCCGGTGACGCCCGGGATGCGCTCGATCTCCTCGGTGACGAAGGCGGCGCAGTGGCCGCACACCATGCCGGTGACGCGGTACTCGCTCTCGCTCATGCGGGCTCCTCACCCTCGTCGGGCTGCGGAACGTCGCGGGTGAGCATGTGCGCGTCGCACATCCGGCCGTCCGGGGCGAACCGGCCGAAGAAGCAGACCTCGATGGAGAGCTCCTTCCCCCGGATCTTTACGTGGAGGGTGTAACGGGCGGCGATGCGGTCGCCGTCCGCGATGGCCTCGTGCACCTCGATCCGGCCTTCCGGCCGGTTCCTGCGCAACGGCCGGACGTGCGCGATCAGCTTCTCCCGGTCCATCCGGCGCCCGTCGGCGACCTGGACGATGTCGGCGGTGTGGTAGCGGTCGACGACCTGTGCGGGTTCGTCGTCGCCGCGTATCAGCTCCTCGTTGAACGAGGTGAAGAAGTCGGCGATGAACCGCTTCGGGTCGGCGGTGCTCGGTGGCTGCATGACGCTCCAGGGAAACCGGATATCTTTGACGCTCTGTAAGATATCCAGCCTGAGCTATTTTTGACAAGGTGTAAGAGTTGAGTCCTCGCAACCGCCGTGCCGACGCCCAGCGGAGCCGGGCCGCCGTGCTGGACGCCGCCGTCCGGGTCCTCGAGGCACGGCCCGACGCCGGTCTGGCGGCGGTCGCCGCCGACGCGGGCGTGACCCGCCAGACCGTCTACGCCCACTTCGCGTCCAGGGAGCAGTTGCTCTCGGCCGTCGTCGATCGCATCACCGAGGAGTCCGTCGCGGCGATGGACGCCACCGACCCCGATTCCGGACCCGCGGCCGACGCCCTGTTCCGGCTACTGGAAGCGAGCGGGCGGGTCGCCCGCCGGTACCCCGCCCTGGTGCAGCAGATCAGCGCGCTGCCGACGAGCCCGCGGACCGAGCGGGCGCAGCACGCCTCCGTCGCCGCGCGGATCGAGCGGGTGATCCGGCGCGGCCAGGAGGCGGGCGAGTTCGACGACCGGCTCCCGGCCGGCTGGCTGGTGTCCGTCGTCATCAAGCTCGCTCATGCGGCGGGCGAGGAGGAGTCCGCCGGCCGGATGACGGACGGCGAGGCGGAGGGGGCTCTCCGGGTCACCCTGCTACGCGTCCTGGGCGCGGCTCCGGGCGACGTGGCGGGCTGACGGCTGTCAGTCCTGGAGCCAGGTTGTCCGGAAGTCGGGGCTGATGAGCCACGGGCGGCCGTCCGTCGGGACCAGGGGCTCATCGATTTCCAGGCTCACGGTGCCGCCGAAGCGGGCTCCGCAAGTGACCCTGTACAACCCCACCCAGCGCGGTTCGTGACAATGCTCGCCGTCCTTGACGGTGCGCGCGTACTCGTCGAGTTCGCCGCGCGACAGTTCCAGCCGCACCTCGCCGGGAGAATACACCGCCGGGACGAAGAGGACGGCGACCGTCAAGATCGCGGGGGCGCACGCGCGCACCTCGAACGCCTTGGCCTCGCGGCGCGGCGTCGAGAACGCGAAGGTCGTTCGCACGATTACGGCGATCACCGTGACGAAGGCCGCCAGCTGCACGATGAACGTGAAGGTCCTCTCCACAGCCACGAACCAATCGGACGCCAGGAGGCTGACGTAGACGGCCGCCGCGGCGCCGATGAACCCGATACTGGGCGCCGCGCCCAGCATGCGCGGCACGAACGTGAGGGTCACCCGGGACAGGGTGACGAGGATCGCGAGGATCGCGCCCAGCCCGAGGATGAACCGGACGTCCGACCCGTCCTCGGCGAACCGGTTCGATACCAGCCAGCCGATGCCGGGCACGAGCATGATGCCGACGAACCATGCGCTCGGGGGTTTGCCGACCATGCCCGAATACTAGGGTACAGACTTGTCTTTTTAACGACGCTCACCCGAAGACCGCTCGGCCTCCCGAGATGACGGTGCGGTCGCCGGTCGTGGCCTCGAACAGGATCGCGCCGGAGTCGTCCCACGTCTCGATCGTCAGCTCGTCGCCGGGGAAGACGGGGGCGGCGAAGCGGCCGTCGAGTTCGGCCAGGTCGGCGGGGTGGGCCTCGTGCGCCTCGGCGATCGGGAGGGTGAGCGCGGCGAGGGTGCAGAGGCCGTGCATGAAGGGGCGGGGCATTCCGGCCGCCTTCGCGGCTTCGGGATCGATGTGCATGTGGTGCCGGTCGCCGAGGAGCCGGTAGAGCGCCGCCTGGTTCGGCGACGTCCGCAGGGTGAGGGTCCGGGCGGGATCCGCGGACGGACGACGCCGCGACGACGGCCCACGTTCACCCCCGAAACCGCCCGAACCGGGCGCGAAGATCGACCACGTGGCGTCGAAGTACTCGCTCTCGACGACGACCTCGAAGACCGCCGCGCGTCCCTTGTCCCAGACCTCGCCGACGCGGGCCTCCATCGCGATCGTGCCGGACGGCGGCAGGGGCTTGCGGACGCGCAGGCGCTGCGAGCCGTGCACGGCGGTCGAGACGTCGAACGCGCCCGCGGGGCCGAGTTCGTCCGGCGCCCACTGGGCCAGGGTCAGCGCGAAGGTGGGCAGGACGCGCAGGTCCCGCTCGAACACGAGGTCGAGGGCGGTCGCGGGGGCTCCGGCGGCGAGGGCGTACAGGATCGCGCGGGCCTCGTCGTAGGTGGCGGTGCGGGTGCCGAGGGTCCGGCCGCGCCAGTCGTTCATCCGTCGGCTCCCAGGATCAGGCCGCTGGTCGGGACGCCGGTGCCGGCGGTGACCAGGACGTTGTGGACGTCGCCGGGCTGGTTCGGCGACGTCCCGCGCAGCAGCCGCACGCCTTCGGCGATGCCGTTCATGCCGTGAATGTACGCTTCGCCGAGCTGGCCGCCGTGGGTGTTGACCGGTAGGCGGGAACCGACTTCGAGGTTGCCGTCGGCGATGAAGTCCTTGGCCTCGCCCTTGGCGCAGAAGCCGAGCTCTTCGAGCTGGGGCAGGACGAGCGGTGTGAAGTGGTCGTAGAGGATCGCGGCCTGGATGTCGGCGGGCGTGAGCTTGCTCTGCGCGTAGAGCTGGCGGCCCACAAGGCCCATCTCGGGAATGCCGGAGATCTCGGAGCGGTAGTAACTCGTCATCATGTGCTGGTCGTTGCCGGAACCCTGCGCGGCGCCCCAGATGAGCGCGGGACGGTGCGGCAGGTCGCGGGCGCGCCGGGCGGACACGACGACGACGGCCTGGCCGCCGTCGCTCTCCTGGCAGCAGTCGAGGAGCCGGAGCGGTTCGGCGATCCAGCGGGACGCCTGGTGGTCGGCGAGCGTGATGGGCCGGTCGTGGAACCACGCGGCCGGGTTCTTCGCGGCGTGCTTCCGGTCGACGACGGCGACGCGGCCGAAGTCCTCGCTGGTCGCGCCGTACTCGTGCATGTAGCGGCGGGCGAACATGGCGACCCACTGGGCGGGGGTGTTCAGCCCGAACGGGGTCATCCACGAGTACGCGGCCCGGTCGGCGCTGACGTCCATCGGGCGGTCGGCCTGGCCGAGCCCGTAGCGGGTGCCGGACCGCTCGTTGAAGGCCCGGTAGCAGACGACGACGTCGGCGACGCCGGTGGCGACGGCCATCGCGGCCTGCTGGACGGTGCCGCAGGCGGCGCCGCCGCCGTGCCCGATGCGGGAGAAGAACTTCAGCTCGCCGATGCCGAGGTTGCGGGCGATGTGGATCTCGGAGCTGGTGTCGGCGGTGAAGGTGACCATGCCGTCCACGTCGGACGGCTGCAGCCCCGCGTCGGTGATCGCGGCGAGGACGGCCTCGCAGGCGAGGCGCAGCTCGCTGCGGCCGGACTCCTTGGAGAACTCGGTGGCGCCGATGCCCGCGATCGCGGCGGCTCCGGGCAGCACGCTCATTCGCTGTTCCCTCGCATTCGGACGACGACCGTGCCGGTCACGTGCGGGCCGATCCCGTTGACGCCCTTGACGGCGATCTCGACGTCGTCACCGTCCAGGGACGTGACGGTGCCGGTGAGGCGCATCGTGTCGCCCGGGTAGTTCGGCGCGCCGAGGCGGATGCGGATCGCCTTGACCACGGCGGCGGGTCCGGCCCACGCGGTGACGTAGCGGTCGACGATCCCGTTGGTCGTGAGGATGTTCATGAAGACGTCCTTCGAGCCGCGCTCGACGGCGAGGGACGGATCGTGGTGGACGTCCTGGTAGTCGCGGCTCGCGAGGGCGGTCGCGACGATCATCGTGCGGGTGAGCGGGACGTCCAGGGGCGGCAGCTCGTCGCCGACGGACACGTTCACAGGGTCGCCCCCAGGAGTGCGAGGTCGGCGGACGCGCCGCCGAGGGTGCCGGAGATCTGCTTGCCCCACAGGAAGTACCGGTGGATCGGGTAGTCGACGTCGACGCCGATGCCGCCGTGGAGGTGCTGGGTGCGGTGCACGACGTTGAGGCCGCCCTCGTCCGACCACCACTTCGCGACGAGCGTCGCCTGCTCGGCGTCCTCACCGGCGGCGCTGAGGGAGATCGCGTGCCAGAGGCAGACGCGGAGGGCGTCGATCTCGATGTAGGAGTCGGCGAGCTGGTGCTGCACGGCCTGGAAGGTGCCGAGGGGGCGGCCGAACTGCTCGCGGGCGGACAGGTAGTCGGCCGTCATCCGCAGCGCGCCCTCGGCGACGCCGAGCTGGACGGCCGCGAGCGCGAGGCGCGCGAGCCGGAGGGCGGTCGCGAGGGCGCCGCCGCCGAGGCGTTCGGCGGGCGCTCCGTCGAGGACGACGGTGCCCGCGACGTCGTGCGCGGTGGTGCGGGGGTGCTCCCAGGACGTGCCGGGCGCGTCGGTGTCGACGGCGAACAGGGCCGGGCCGTCCGGGGACGCCGCGGAGACGAGCATCCGGCGGGCGGCGGGCGCGGACGGGACGGCGGCCTTCGTCCCGGTGAGCCGCCACGCGCCGCCGTCCGGGACGGCGCGGCACGCGGGATCGGCCGGGTCGTGCGGGCCGAACTCCTCCAGGGCGAGCGTGTACCGGAGGGTGCCGTCCGCGATCTCGGGCGGGCAGGTGCCGTGCCCGGCGAGGGTCAGGCCGGCGACGAGCGCGGGCCAGAGCGGGACGGGCGCGACCGTGCGGCCCTGCTCCTCCAGCAGGACGCACAGGCCGGACAGCCCGAGGCCGGCGCCGCCCGCGGACTCGGGGAGCGCGACCCCGAGCAGCCCGGCGGCGGCGAGTTCCTTCCAGAGCGCCTCGTCGACGCCGGTCTCCTCGGCGGCGCGGAGGCGCTCGGGGGTCGCGTGGTCGGTGAGGATCCGCCGGGCCAGGTCCCGGACCGCTTCCAGTTCCTCGCCAAGGGTGAAGTCCATCAGCTCTCCTTCGGGCGGAAGATCGGCAGGGACAGGTCTCCGTCGTCGAGCCAGTCCAGGGCGACCGGCATGCCGACCTCGACGTCCGCGGGCGCGACGCCCGTCATGTTCGCGATGAGGCGGGTGCCCTCGGCCAGCTCGATCACCGCGACGACCAGCGGGTAGTCGAACGCCGGGTGCCGGGGGTGGTGGTTGACGGTGAACGTGTAGACGTGGCCGTCGCCGGAGGACCGGGCGGTGTCCCACTGGAACGAGCCGCACTGCGGGCAGGCCGGGCCGGGCGGGTGCCGCAGGGACTTGCAGTCGGCGCAGCGCTGGACGACGAGGCGGTGCTCGCGGGCGGCCTCGAACCAGAACGCGTTGTCGGGGTTGATCGCCGGGCGGGGGCGCGCGGGCTTGGGGGCGGGTTTCTCGGCCGGGCGGAACCGGAGGATGCGCCACCGTTGGGTGGCGACGACCTCGCCGGACGCGTCCCGGTACGTCTTGACGGTGCTGATGAACCGCCCGGTGCCGAGCCCGGTCTTCTTCTCCGGGGAGATCGACTCGACGCGTTCCTCGACGCTGACGTGGTCGCCCGGCACGAGTTCCCGGACGAACTCGAAGTCGGAGTCGGTCGCGACGACGGACGTGTAGCCGCCCTCGGCGAGCAGGCCGGTGAGGTCGTCGGACGCCGACGGGCCCGCCGGGGCCGTGTCCGGGCGGACGGACGCGGCGTACCCGCGCATCGTCCAGGCCTGCATCATCGACGCGGGCGCGACGACGCCGTCCCGTCCGGTGGCGCGGGCGGCCTCGTCGTCGAGGTAGATCGGGTTGCCGTCCTCCATGGCCTCGACCCAGTGGCGGATCATGGGGACGTTGACCGGGTCGGGGCCCGGGCGGCGGGCGACGAGCTCGCGGCCGACGAACGCCTGGAGCCGGGCTTCGTAATCGGTGGGCTCGCTCATGCGCGCTTCCCCCTGGGGAGTCCGAGGCCCTGCACGGCGACCATGTCCCGCAGGACCTCGTTGACGCCGCCGCCGAACGTGTTGACGATGCCCTGCCGGGAGAGCTGCTCGATCTGCCCGTGCAGGACGGCTCCCGGCGATTCGGGACGGATCCGGCCCGCGGCGCCGAGCACGTTCGTCAGCGTGCGCTGGACGTCGATGTGCGTCTCGGTCCCGTACGCCTTCGCGGCGCCGGCCTGGGCGCCGGTGAGGGTGCCGTGCTCGACGGCCATCGTCATCTTCCAGTTCATCAGCCGCATCGCCTCAAGGCGGGCGTGCGTGCGGGCGAGGTCGGCGCGGACCCACGGGACGTCGAGGACGCCCTCGTCGCGGGCCCACGCGGCGACGTCCTCCCAGAGGCGGATCATCCGGCCGCCGAGCGCGGCGAGGCCGATGCGCTCGTGGTTGAGCTGGGTGGTGATGAGGCCCCAGCCGCCGTCGACGTCCCCGACGACGGCGGACGCGGGCACCCGGACGGCGTTGTAGTACGTGGCGGTGACGACCATCCCGCCGACGGCCTGGATGGGGCTCCACGAGAACCCGTCGGAGTCCGTGGGCACGATCAGGATCGAGATGCCCTTGTGCTTGGGCGCGTCCGGGTTCGTGCGGGCGGCGAGCCAGATGTGGTCGGCGGTGTTCGCCCCGCTGGTGAAGATCTTGCTGCCGTCGACGACGTAGGAGTCGCCGTCGCGGACGGCGCGGGTGCGCAGGGACGCGAGGTCGGTGCCGGCGTCGGGCTCGGTGTAGCCGATCGCGAAGACGACGTCGCCCGACAGGATGCCGGGGAGGTACGCCTTCTTCTGCTCGTCCGTGCCGAACCGCATCAGGGTGGGGCCGACGGTGTTGACGGTGACGAACGGGAACGGCAGCCCGGCCCGCTGGACCTCGTCGAAGAAGACGTACTGCTCGGCGGTCGAGCGGCCCTGCCCGCCGTACTCGCTCGGCCACCCGTAGCCGAGCCAGCCGTCGTCGCCGAGCCGCTTGACGATCTCGCGGAACCGGTCGCCGCCCACGCCCTCCTCACCGGCGCGGCGGCGGACGTCGGGCGGCAGCAGGTTCGCGAAGTACGCCCGCAGTTCGGCCCTCAGTTTCCCGTGTTCGGCGGTTTCGCGCAGGTCCATCAGCGGCTCTCTTTCTCAGGGGAGGAAGCGGCGGCGGCCGTTGGCGATGAACTCCTCGCGCAGTGCCGTCCTGTCGTCGTCGGTCATCGGCGCGTAGGCGGGCGCGCCCCGCCCGGTCCAGCGGTGCACGGCGTCGGTGGTCCGCCACCCTTCGAGCTGCATCTCCTTCTTGCGCAGCTTCCCGGAGCCGGTGGTCGGCAGGGAGTGCGAGACGCGGACGAACCGGGGCGCGCCCTTCGTGCCCAGATCGTCCTGCGCGGCCAGGAACGCGGCGAAGTCGAGGTCGGCGAACTCCACGCCCTCGGGGATCTCGATCGCGGCCATCACCTGGTCGCCCGAGCGGGGGTCGGGGACGCCGTAGGCGACGGCGTCGACGATCTTCGGGTGGCGGCGGATGATCTGCTGGGTGAGCAGCGCGGAGATGTTCTCGGAGTCGACGCGGATCCAGTCGCCGGACCGGCCGCCGAAGTACAGGAACCCGTCGGCGTCGACGTAGCCGAGATCGCCGGTCCAGTACCAGCCGTGCCGGACGCGTTCGGCGTCCGCCTCCGGGTTCTTGTAGTAGCCCTCGAACTTCGCGGCGCCGTGCACGTCGACGATCTCGCCGACGGCGCGTTCGGCGTTGACGACGCGTCCGTGCTCGTCCAGAACGGCCGGTTCGCACGTCTCGCGGGTGTCGGGGTTGACGATCCGGACGCCGTCGTGAGCGGGCCTGCCGAACGCGGTCGGGGGCGCGGCCGGGTCCCGCCGGATCATCCCCGCGCCCTCGCTGGAGCCGTAGCCCTCGACGAGCCGGGCGCCGAAGCGGCGGTGGAACTCGGCCTTGTCCTCGGGGGACGCCTCGGTGCCGAACCCGTGCGTGAGCGTGTTCTCGGCGTCGTCCGGCCGCTCGGGGGTCGCGAGGACGTAGCCGATGGCCTTGCCGACGTAGGTGAAGAACGTCGCGCCGTAGAACCGGACGTCCGGCATGAACCCGGACGCGGAGAACTTCGGCGTCAGGCACACGCAGCCACCGGCGGCGAGCGTCGGCGCCCAGAGCGCCATGAGGGCGTTGCCGTGGAACAGCGGCATCGGGCAGTACGAGATCTCGTTGCGCTTGACGTCGTACTTGGCGGCGTTGTTCCGGCCCAGTTCGGCGAGCCGCCCCTGCGAGCAGCGGGCCGCCTTGGACGCGCCCGTCGTCCCGGACGTGAACAGCAGCAGCATCTGCGTCAGCGGGGTGACGGACGGGTCGGCCGCGGGCTCGGCCGCGTGCGCGGCCACGCGCCCCGCGTACCCGGCGTCGTCGACCAGCACGAACCGGTCGCGGGGGACGCCGATGTCGAGGCCGTCGAGCAGCTCCGCGCCCGCCGCGTCGGTGACGACGAACCGGAGGTCGGTGTGCCGGACCTCCTGCTCCAGGTAGGCGCCGGTGCGGGTCGGGTTGATGCCGACGATCGTCGCGCCGCCCAGCGCGGCGGCCCCGAGCCACAGCACGTACTCGGGCACGTTGTCGAGCAGGACGCCGATGTGGAACGGCCGGTCGTCCGCGCGCAGCTCGCGGGCGAGGCCCGCGCGGGCCGCGCTCTCGCGGACGACCTCGTCCCACGTCCACGTCCGGTCGCGGCTGCGCAGGCCGGGACGGTCGTCGCCGAGGCGCGCGAGCAGCAGCCCGGCGATCGTCTCGTCCCGCCCCGTGGCCTCAGGCACGGGCGCTCCCCCAGGCCGGCTCGGTGGACAGCACGCAGTGGGTGCCGCCGTAGATCGCGGTCATGCACTTGTTGCAGTGGATGCACAGCGACCCGGTCGCGGGGTCGTCCTTGATCCGGTTGATCAGGTCGGGCTCGCGGAGCAGCGCGCGGGCCATCGCGACGAACTCGAACCCCTCCGCCATGGCGGTGTCCATGGACGCCCGGTCGGTGACGCCGCCGAGGAGGATCATCGGCAGCTTCACGGCGGCGCGGATCTGCCGGGCGTCCCTGAGGAGGTACAGGTCCTCGTAGGGGTAGGCCTTGAGGAAGTGCTTGCCGATGAGCTTGATACCGAGCTTCGTCGGCTGCTTCATGACGGACGCGAACTCGTGCAGCGGCGCGTCGCCCTTGAACAGGTACATCGGGTTGAGCAGGGAGCTGCCCGCCGTCATCTGGAGGGCGTCGACCGAGCCGTCCTCCTCCAGCCACCGCGCGACCTGGATGGCCTCGTCGATCCAGAACCCGCCGGGGACGCCGTCGTCCATGTTCAGCTTCGCGGTGATCGCGATCCGGTCGCCGACGGCGTCCCGGACGGCGCGGCCGATGTCGCGCGCCAGCCGGGCTCGGTTCTCCAGGGAGCCGCCGTACCGGTCCTTGCGGTGGTTGATCTTCGGGCTGAGGAACGAGCTGGTCAGGTAGTTGTGCCCCATGTGGATCTCGACCGAGTCGAAACCCGCCTCGATGGCCATCCTGCCCGCGTACCCGTGCGCCTGGACGATGCGGTCCAGGTCGGCCTGCGTGGCGGCCTTCGCGACGGTCTGCGTGGTCATGTGGAAGTGGCGGCTCGGCGCGAGGGCCGGAAGCTTGTTGCTCTTGGGGTTGGCGACGGGCCCCGCGTGCCCGATCTGCGCCTGGACGGCCGCGCCCTCGGCGTGCACGGCGTCGGTCAGCTTGCGGAGGCCGGGCATCGCCTCGTCCCGCCAGTGGATCTGCCGCGAGTCGGTGCGGCCCTCCGGCGCCACCGCGCAGTACGCGACCGTCGTCATCCCGGCGCCGCCGCGGGCGTGCCGGACGTGGAAGTCGATCAGCGGATCGGTGACCTGCCCCTTCTTGGTGAGGCCCTCGTAGGTCGCGGCCTTGACGATCCGGTTGCGCAGCGTGACGGGTCCCAGTTTCGCCGGGGCGAGCACGTCGGGAACTTGCGATGTCATGGGGTCCTCCGTCTGCGCGTTCACTTTCTGGCACGAACGTAATGAGCGGGATGCCCGGACGCTCCGGACATCCCGCTCACTGGGAGCGACGGAACTACCTCATGGCTTGGAGCAAGGAAGCCGCGCCCCCAGGCCGCGACTCCCCCGATGAACCGCTCAGTGCGGAATGCCGTCGATCAGGTCCCGTGCGCCCTTGCGCAGGAGATCACCCGCCACGTACGCCCCCAGGTCCGGCCCCTTGTCCGGCGGCGCCCATTCCTGCGCGTGCACGAACCGCGAGCCGTCGCGGGTGAAGACCATTCCGCGCAGGCTCAGTTGCCCGTCCCGCTCCAGCCGCGCGTGCCCGGCGATCGGGCTGTTGCAGTGTCCTCGCAATGCGTGGAGCATCGCCCGCTCCGCCGCGACGCACCGCCGGGTCTCGCGATCGTCCAGCAGCCGCACCAGTTCCACGATGTCGGAATCGACGCTGCGGCAGTCCACCGCCAGCACGCCCGAGCCCACCGCCGGAATGATGTCGAGTTCCTCGCCCGGACGGTCGATGCCCAGCCGTCCCAGGCTCGCCCGCGCGAGTACGATCGCGTCGAACTCCTCACCGGCGTCCAGCCGCCCCAGCCGCGAATTGACGTTCCCGCGCAGGTACTGCACACACAGGTCCGGCCGGATCTGCCCGAGCTGGGCGCGCCGCCGCACCGCCGAGGTGCCGACCCGCGCACCCGGTGCCAGGTCCGCCAGCCGTTGAACCCTGCTCGCCATCGGGAACAGCATCACGTCGGCGGTATCGTCGCGGGCCACGTAGGCGGCGAAGACCAGCCCGTTCGGTCGCGGAACGTCGCCGGGCACATCCTTGAGGCAGTGCACCGCCACGTCCACCCGGCCCGTGATCAGCGCGCGGTCGATCTCGCGCATGAACGCGCCCTTACCCCCCAGTTCCGCAAGGTCGCCCTGATGCCGGTCGCCCGCCGTCTGAATCCCGGTGACCTCGACGCGGACGTCCGCGACGGCCTCCAGCCGTTCGGCCACCGCGCGCGCCTGCACCATCGCCAGCGGAGACGTGCGCGTGCCCAGCCGAAGCGTCCCACCGCCACCCGACCACGAGAACGCCGGTTCCACCGCGCCTTGCCCCGTGGGCACGAGATCCGTCACGGCCGAGACCCTAGCCAGAACACTCGCCGTTTCCTCGCTCATCCGCTCAACTCCATGTTTCGCCGTGCCCCGGCACTCGGGGGAAGGTGCCCGGGTAGAGCCGGGATTTCAGGTGAACGTCGAGCCGTTCGGCCGCCGCCGCCGCGTCCCCGCACGACGCCAGCCGCACCCCGCGCCCGCGCCCGTCCGGCGACCGGTAGAACCACCAGCCCCCGTCCGCAGCGGCCCGCACCGTCACCAGCGTTCCGACCTCCCGAGCACCGGAACCGGCGTAAACCCACATCAACGGCCCCGCCGCCGGTGCGTACAGCCGCAGGCAGTGCCATCCCTTATAGATCAGCCCCCTCTCCAGCAACCGCAGATTCCGCGCCGCCGTGCCTCGCCCGAACCGCGTCCGCACCCGCAGCGGGACGGCCGCCGACATCACGGCCGCCCGCCGCGTCCACACGTGCGTCACTCCGCTCCCTTCTGTCGTTCGATCTCGAACCAGACCGTCACCGGCCCCCCGGCGGCGCCATCGAACCCCCAGCAGTCCGACAGGGCCGCCACCATCGCCAGCCCCCGCCCGCTTGTGGTCCACTCGTCCGTCGCCACCGCCTTCACGACCGGCAGCGTCACCGCCCCGCCGTCGTCGGTGATCTCGACCCGGAACCGATCGGCCACCGACCGCACGGCCACCCGCACACCCCCGCCCTCGTGTCCGGACGCGGTGTACCTCAGCGCGTTCGTCGCGATCTCGCTGACCATCAGGTCAACGTCGCCCAGGTCGACCGGGGCCGCGCCGTGCCGCTCGACCTCGCGGCGCACCCGGCGCCGCACCTCCCGCACGTCCACACCCGCACCGTCGCGGCCCGTGACCCGCTCGACGCTCCCGCCGTCCCAGAGCATCACCGCACACCCGCCGCCAGCGCCGCCGCCGCACGCCGCGTCATCTCCACGCCCGCACCCGCCGGGAACCGCGCCGACCGGCCCCACACGTACGCCGACCCACCCCGCTCGTCCTGCACGACCGCCACCGTCACGATCCGGCGGCCGACGAGCGCCGACAGCGCGACCCCGCCGTTGACCTCCAGCACCAAGCGCGAGGCCAACCCCAGCACCACCAGCGCCGCAGCCAAATCAGCCAGCAGCCCCACCCGCCGGACGATCACGTCCGGCGCCGCCCGCCACCGGCCCTCACCACCCGAAGAGGGTGGGGGATTCGATACGTTGTTCACGGGTTCGACTCCTTCGCAGTCGGGCCAAGGCCCTGGGACCCGGTGTTGGAGCACCGGCCCGGGGCCGCTTCGTTTTCCTGCGTCTCCCTGCATGTGGCCAGCGGCCTGTGTCACGCTACGCAAAGCATGCCCTCACATACTGCAACAATGCAAGGTATGCGTTCGCTTTGATTGCGTACGCTTGATCGTAGTTGCGTGTGCATGAAGGCCCCAAGAAACGTTCGTCAGGGCCGTGACCAGGGAGAACCATCTATGCCAGCACCCACGGTGCGTATGAGGCGACTTGCATCCGAGCTACGCCGGCTCCGCAAGGCTGCTGATCTCACCCGTGAAGGGATCAGCGAACGAACCGGCATCAACGAGGCCACGCTCTATCGCATCGAGACCGCACGCGCCCGACCCCAGGCACGGACCCTGGCGAGCCTCCTGGACGTGTACGAAGTGACCGAGCCGAGGCGCACCGAGTTGATGACCTTGCTCAAGCAGTCCGCGCATCGCGGCTGGCTGAATACCTTCTCGTCCGACCTTCCAGAGCGGTACACGTCATACATCGAGTTCGAGGCCGAAGCACGCGAGGTGTTGAACTACGAGTGCCTGTTCATCCCAGGCTTGCTCCAGACCGAGAGGTACGCACGTGCCGCGATCAGCGCTGTGCTCCCAGAGTGCACACGTGAGGAGATTGAGAGCCGAGTTGACGCAAGGATGCAGCGACAAGCAGCCCTCACCAGAGAGCAACCATTGAAGCTGTGGGCGATCGTGGACGAAGCCGCCATCCGCCGTGTTGTCGGAGGCCGCGCAGTCATGGCAGAGCAGTTGCAACACTTGTCCGCCATCACGGAGCTGCCAACCGTGAATCTTCAGGTGATCCCCTTTGATGCGGGTGCGCATCCAGGCATGCCGGGTTCCTTCGTCGTCATGGACTTTGCCGAGGCGATCGGGCCGGCCATCGTCTACATCGACAGTCAGGCCGGAGACCTCTTCCTGGAGGAGGAAGCCGACATCTCCAGGTATAACCTGGTGTTCACACACCTTCGTGCTGGAGCGCTCAGCCCGAGTGCGTCCGCTGAGTTGATCGCAGCGGCAGCGCGAGATGAGCGTCCAGGCAGAGGAGCATGATGACCACCGCGCACGACCTAACGGGTGCCCAGTGGCGAAAGAGCAGTCGCAGCAGCGGCAACGGCCAATGCGTCGAGGTCGCCAGCGTGCAGGCCGTCATCGCCGTCCGAGACAGCAAACGCCCTGCCAACCCCGCAATAACTTTCCCGGTGCACGAGTGGGGGGCGTTTCTTCGGCAGGTGAAGGTCGGCCGCTACGACCTGACGTAACTGGAAGGAACTCGGGATGGATGATCTCGGCGCGCCCCGTGCCGCATGGCGCAAGAGCAGCCACAGCAGTGGCAACGGTGAGTGTGTCGAGGTGGCCGACCTCACGCCGAACGTTGGGATGCGCGACAGCAAGGCCCCGGAGATGGGACATCTCTCCCTGACTCCGGACACGTGGGCCGTGCTCGTCGCCCAGGTGCGAGACGGCCGGTTCGACCTCTCGTGAACTGAGGCGCCTACGCGCCGAGCGCCCCCGCTGACCATGTCGTCAGCGGGCGCTCCGTCGTGGCCAGAGCCGGTCTGGGTTCCTCTCGACGCGTCGGCCGCCCCGGCGCGCCGGAATGAGCCGGATGCCCACGCGTTTCGGGCATCCGGCTCACTGGGGGCGACGGGCTACCGCCCGGTCAGCGGTCGAGGGCGGCGGTCAGGCGGTCGGCCTGGGCCTGTGACTCGACGAGCTGGCGCAGCAGCCACAGGCGCAGGACGCGCGCGAGCGCGGCGGCGACGTAGAGCGCGCCGCCGAGCACGGTCACCCCCACGAAGCCGGTCGCCATGATGTGCAGGGACCCGACGTTGCGGATGTCGTCCTGCGCGAGCGAGATGTTGTAGCAGACGAACGCGCCGACCACCCCCGTGACCATCAGCAGCGCGCCGATGATGCGCAGCACGCCGTCGTGCCGCGACTGGTCGGTCTTCAGCCGCTCGCCCGCCACGTCCTTCTTGAACTGCTCGCGTCGTTCCTCGGTGAGCATTCCGTCAACCTCCCAGGTAGTCGCTGGACAGCCGGTCTTCGATGTCGGCGGGCGCGCCGGCCGCGACGACCCGTCCGTGGAGCATGAGGGCGGCGGTGTCGGCGATCGGCAGCACCGCGCGGGCGAACTGCTCGGCCACCAGGACCGAGAGGCCGCCCTCGACCAGCTCGGCGACCGTCTCGTACATCCGCGAGACGATCATGGGCGCGAGGCCCATGGACAGCTCGTCCAGCAGCAGCACCGCCGGTTCGGTGCCGAGGGCGCGCGACAGCGCCAGCATCTGCTGCTCGCCGCCGGACATCGACCCGGCGAGCTGGTCGCGGCGCTCCGCCAGGATCGGGAAGCGCGCGAACGCCTTCTCCTCGACGTCCGCGCGGCGGGCGCCCGTCCCGGTGGCGGCCCACAGGTTCTCCCGCACGGTCAGGTTCGGGAAGATGCCCCGGCCTTCCGGGATCGAGCACACGCCGAGGCGGGCAGCCTGCTGCGCGGTGACGCCGTTCATCTTCCGGCCCGCGAACCGCAACTCCCCGCTCGACGGCGCGTGCAGCCCGCCGCACACCCGCATCGTCGTCGACTTGCCGCCGCCGTTCGGGCCGAGCAGCGCGAGGAGCGAGCCGGGGCGCAGCGCGAGGTCCACGCCGTGGAGCACCTCGATGGCCCCGTAGGCGGCGTGCACCCCGCGCAGTTCGAGCAGGGGTTCGGTCTCGGCGCTCACGCCGCTTCCTCCGTCCCGATGTAGGCCGCGATGACCTCGGGTGACTCCTTGATCTCGGCCGGGGTGCCGGACGCGATCAGGGCGCCGTAGTCGAGGACGTGGATCGTCGAGCACAGCCCCATGACGAGCGGCAGGTCGTGCTCGACGAGGCAGATCGCGAGGCCGTCGGCGGCGAGGCCGATAAGCATCTCCGCGAACGCCTCGGTCTCCTGCTCGGTCTGCCCGGACGCGGGCTCGTCCAGCAGCAGGACGCGCGGGGACGTCATCAGCGCCCGCGCCACCTCGACCACGCGGGCCCGTCCGATCGGGACGTCCGACACCTCCCGGCCGGCGATGTCGGTGAGGCCGGTGCGCTCGAGGATCCGGTCGGTCTCGGCCTCCAGGTCGAACCGCCCGCGACGGCCCGTGCCGCGACGGCCCGTGCCGCGACGGCCCGTGCTGCGGCGGACGTCCCCGGCGACGCGCACGTTGTCGCGCACCGACAGCGACAGGAACAGCTCCAGCCGCTGGAACGTGCGGGCCATGCCGCGCCGCGCGCGCTTGGCCGGGGGCAGTTTGGTGATGTCGGCGCCGTCCAGCAGCACTTGACCGGACGCCGGTTTCTGCAGGCCCGTGATGGTGTTGAAGATCGTCGTCTTGCCCGCGCCGTTCGGGCCGATCAGCCCGGTGATCCGCCCTTCGGCGACGGCGAGGCCGACATCCGCCACGGCGGTGTTGCCGCCGAACCTGACGGTGACGCCCCTTGTTTCGAGAATGGGTGTCTCGAGAACGGGTGTTCCGGGTGCGGGTGTTCCGGGTGCGGGTGTCTCACGCGGTGACACTGGCCTCCCCCTTCAACGCGCCGCCGGTGACGGGCAGCCCGAGTTCCCGGTCCAGGCGCGCGCGCAGTTCGTCGGTGTAGGGCTCGTCCACGCCGAGCAGTTCGAGCGGTGTCTCCCGCTTGCGGCCCTCCTCCAGGTACATGCGGCCCACGACCGGAAGGAGCATGACGACGCAGAGGGCGACGAGCGAGAACGTCCACGAGCCGATGACGCCGGTCACGGCCAGGGCGTACAGGACGGCGCCGAACGCCCCGGCCCCGTACAGGACGGGCTTCGCGCCGCGCATCGCCCGGTAGCCCTCGGCGATGTCGTGCACGACGCCGCTGGGGTTCCGGCCGACGCCCATACCGACCAGCGCCGTCAGCACCATGACCAGGTGGCCGAGCGCGGTGAAGATGTCCGCCGGGCCGGGGTGCTGCAGCGCGAGGTCGCTGAACGTGCCCGTCAGCACCGCGCCGCCGACCCCGGCCATCAGCCCGCCGAACAGGGCGCCGCTGATGTAGCCGATGCCCGCGACGACGACGAGCATCAGCAGGCTGAGGCTCACCGTGAAGGTGAAGTTCTCCTGCGCGACGGTGCCGGTCGCGGCCGACATCAGGATCCCGCCGAGCCCCGCGATCGCCGCGGAGATCATGAAGACGCCGAGCTTGAGCCGGACGAGGTCCTGCCCGAGCATCGCCGTCGCCGCCGGGCTGTCCTTCATCGCGGCGAGCCGCCGCCCGTACCCGCCGGCGCGCAGCGCGGCCAGCCCGATCGCGATCAACGCGAACAGGACGGTCGCGGCCATCAGGAACGTGGTGCCGTCCCGCAGGTCGACCGGCCCGAGCTTCGGCGGCGGGACGACCAGCGAACCGCCGGGGAACAGGGTGAACTCCACGCCGAACAGCTCGTGCCGCGTGGTGTCGCGCAGCACCATGTTCGACAGGAACACCCCGAACGCCATCGTGGCGAGTGCGAGGTACAGGCCGCGGAGGCGGAGCGCGGGCAGCGCGATCAGGCCCCCGACGACCGCCGCCGCCAGGACGCCCAGCAGCACCCCGTGCACGCCCAGCCGCGCCGCGAGACCGCTCCCCTGCACGCCGAAGTGGAACGCGACGATCGTGGCGACCGCGCCGAACGCCAGCGGCGCGAGGTTCAGCTCGCCCGCGTAGCCGGTGAGGACGGTCAGCGACAGCGCGACGATCGCGAACGACATGCCGAGCGCGAGCGTCGAGACACCGCCGTCCGACAGCAGCCGGCTGTACAGGTAGACGACGGCGACCAGCACCGCGCCCCACACCGCCGCGGACCGGACGGTCGGCGGCCGGTACCGCTCGCGGGTCCGGACGGCCGCGCCGCGCAGCCGGTCCTGCGGCAGCACGACCAGCACGACGAACAGCAGGATCATCGGCAGCGAGACCCGCAGGTTGCCCGCGAACGTCCCGGCGGACGGCAGGTACGCGAGCACGTAGTTCGCCGCGAGGCCGAGGACGATCGCGCCCGCGAACGTGCGCGGGATGCTGCGCAGCCGTCCGAACATCGCCGCCGCGAACGCGTCGATCACCAGCAGCGTCAGCATGTTCGCGTCCAGCCCGCCGCCGCTGATCGGGACGATCAGGACGCCGGCGAGGACGGCCAGCGTGGAGCCGAGGGCCCACGCGAGCATCGCGGCCCGCTCGGGGTCGTGGCCGTTCAGCCGCACCAGGTCGGGGTCGTCGACGGACGCCCGCATCACCACGCCCGTCCGGCTGCGGGTGAACAGGACCCGCAGCCCGATGGCGATGGCCACCGCGGCGGCCAGGCAGACGATCTCGTGCCAGCGGATCTCCACCCCGGCGACGGTGATCTTGGCGCCGCCGCCGAAGAACATGTCGACGGTGTACGCCTCGTCCGGGTTCCACGCCCACTGGGCGAGGTAGACCGTTCCAAGGAGCACCGCCACCGTCACGATGATCTTCGTGACCTCGGCGGTGCCGCGCAGCCCCTTCATGATCGCCGCGTACAGGGCGGCGCCCATCGCCGGGCCGACCACCCCCACCACGATGACCAGCGCGAGCCAGACCGGCCAGCCCCACACGTTGGTGAACTGCCAGTAGAGGAACGTTCCGAACATCGCCTGCGCGCCGTGCGCGAAGTTGAAGATGCCCGAGGTGTTGTAGGTGAGGACCAGCCCCGAGGCCGCGATGAAGTACACCGCGCCCAGGACGAGCCCCAGGATCGTGTAGGTCAGGAACGTCGTCATCCGCGAGTCCCTCCCGTCCTGCTTCCGTTCGTGCCGCCCAGTCCCGCCGCCGGTCGTGGCGCGGGGCGTGCCGTGGGGCGGTTCACGAGGTCTGCGGCTTGATGACGTCGTCCGTCAGGAACTTCGTGGAGATCCGGTCGTCGTTCAGCTCGGTGCCCCACGTCTTGGGGTCGGTCTCCACCACGTAGTCGTCGCCGCAGGAGAACTCGCCGGCCTCCTCCGGGAAGACCTGCTCCCACTTCTCGCCGGTCAGCTTTACGAGCAGCGCGCAGTTCGCGGGCCGGTTGGCGCCCGGGTCGGTCGGGGCGTGCAACCCGCCGCCCGTCCACTCGTGCACCTTGGACAGCTCGTTGACCACGCACTGCCGGGTGAGGTCGGACCCGCACTCGTCGGCGGCCGTCGCCCACAGCAGGAACGCCGACGTCGCCTGCATCCCGAGCAGCGCGATCTTGCCGTTCTTCGCCTCGACGAGCTCCATGTACTTCTTGACCGCCGGCACGTGCTCGGCGTTCTCGAACGGCTGGAAGGCCATGCCCGCGTGCAGGGCGTCACCCGCGCCCGAGCCCTTGTTCCACTCGGAGACCTTGGTGCTGTACCAGGTCGCCTCCATCAGGTACTTCGGCTCGGCGCCCGCCCGCTTGACCGACTCCAGCAGGCTGAACTGGCCGGGGTCCGGAGTGTCGGACGACCACAGGTACCCCGCGCCGCACTCCTTGATCTTCTGCGCGAACGGCATGTAACTGCTCTCGCCCGCGTCGTTCAGCCGGACGCCGCACTCCACCGGCTCCACGCCGATCTGCTTCATCGCCGACTTGACCTTGTTCGTCCCGGTCGTCACCGCGGGCGACGTCGACAGCAGCACGTCCGTCTTCTCGTCGAAGTCCGGCCACATCTCCTGCGCGATGCGCATCGACCCGATGTTCATCCGGTCCACCGGGTACGGGACGGCCTCGTACTTCATCGGGCCCATCGCCGCGTTCGGCCCGACCGTGAAGCCCGCGACCGTCGGCAGCTTGCACGCCACCCGGTACTGCTCGGCGGCGTCGTCCATCGCGAAGCCCTGCCCGACGAGCATGAAGTCCTGCTCGCAGGACTCCTGCACCACCTTCGCGGCGTGCATGTAGGCGCCGTCGTACTGGTTGCCCCTGAGCTCGCGGCCGTTGATGCCGCCCTGCTCGTTGCACCAGTCGATCATCGCGGAGACCGCGTCGCCCATCTCCTTGGACAGGCCCGGCGCGGACGCGAAGCCCCGGTCGTCGCCGAAGCCGATCGTGATGGCGTCGTCGGTGACGCCCTGGTCGGTGGCGCCCTTCGCGTCGCCGGGCCCGCACGGCGACTCCAGCGTCCCGAACTTCGCGGCGGACGCGGCGGCCTGCCCGCCGCCGTCCGTGCCGCCCTGGACCAGCGCGGTGCCGGACCGCTCGCTGGTGCACGACGCCACCAGCGCCACGGCCAGCGCGCCGACCGCGAGGCGCCCGATCTTGTCGACCTTCATCGGTCGTCTCCTTTGGGATGGATGGGGTGGTGTGGCGGGGGGCGGAGTCGACGTCCGGCGGGCATGCCGCCGGAACCCTCGGCGGGCCCGCCGCCGAAGGCCGCCGGGAGCGCCCGGCCGGAGGGGGGCTCAGCCGAAGAAGGCCTGGCCGCCGTCCAGCGGGATCGTGGCCCCGGTCAGGTAGCGCAGGTCGGGCTGGACGAGCGCGAGCACCGCCCGGCCGATGTCCTGCTCGCAGTCGCCGATGTAGCCGAGCGGGATCGTCTTGCGGAACTCCTCGGCGGCCTCCGGGAACGCGTCCGCCCACCGCTTCAGGCCCGGCGAGAGCGCGTGCGGCGCGATCGAGTTCGCGCGGATGCCGTCCGGGCCCCACTCGGCGGCGGCCGTCCTGGTCAGCGAGCGGAGCGCCTGTTTGGCGGACGCGTAGGCGCCGTAGGTCGTCGGGTCCCAGCGGACCATCGCCGAGGTGACGAGGTTGACGATGCTGCCGCCGCCGCGCGCCTTCAGGTGCGGATGGGCCGCCTTCATGAACGCGAACGCCGCGAACGGCCCGGTCCGGAAGCCCTTCTGGAAGTCGGCGTCGCTCATCTCCAGCAGCGGCCCGTACTTCCCCGAGTAGGCGTTGTTGACCAGGATGTCGATGCCGCCGAGCCGCTCCGCGATCGCGTCGACGAGCGCGGGGATCGCGGCGGTGTCGGCGACGTCGCACTCGAACGGCTCGGCCCGCCCGCCGCGCTCGCGCACGAGGTCGCACGTCGCGTCGAGCTTGGCCGCCGTCCGTCCGAGCACCGCGACCGCGGCGCCCGCCGAGGCGAGCGCCAGCGCGATGCCCTGGCCCACGCCCTGCCCGGCGCCCGTCACGATCGCGACCTTGCCGTCGAGGGTTCCCATGTTTCTCCCGGTTCGTCGACACTGGTTCTGACAGCCCGTTCCCAGGTGACGGGCGGTTCCGGCCGCCACTCGGGATCGGGCAACGGCCCTGGTAGCGGCCATCGTGATGTGACGCGGCCCACGCGGGCCCGCCAGTCCCGCTCACCGGGAATGGCCGTCCGGGACCCGCGAACCCGCAGGTCCCGCTCAGCGGAATGGCCTGGTGCCTCCGGTCACACGGATGAGAATCTTCGGCGACGCGAGCGAGGAGGACCCATGACGGCGATGGAGATCGTGCAGCGGCTGACCGGCCCCGGCGGCGAGTTCGAACTCCGCGAGGAGGACGTGCTGGGCGTCCGGCTGCCGGTGTTCGCCGGACGGGCCCGCAGCCTCCCCGCCGTCCTCGCCGCGTCCGCCGCGCACGGCGACCGCGACTACATCGTCACCGCGACCCGCCGGATCTCGTTCGCCGCGCACGCCGCGCAGGCCGCGTCGCTGGCCAGGGCCCTGCGGGACGACCACGGCGTGCGGCCCGGCGACCGCGTCGCGATCAACGCCGCGAACTCCCCGGAGTGGATCATCGCGTTCTGGGGCGTGCTCGCCGCCGGCGGCATCGTCGTCGCCTACAACGCCTGGTGGACGCCCGCCGAGATCGACTACGCGCTGGGCCACACCGCGCCGGTGCTGGTCATCGCCGACGCCGAGCGCGCCGCGCGGACCTCCGGGGTGCCGGTGCTGACGGTCGAGGACGACGTCCCCGCGCTGGCCGCCCGGTACCCGGACGCCACGCCGGACGACCTGGACGTGCCGGCGCCCGCCGAGGACGACCCGGCCGTCATCCTCTACACGAGCGGGACGTCGGGACGGCCGAAGGGCGCCGTCCACTCGCACCGCAACCTCACCTCGGTGATCGAGTACCACCGGTTCAACGACGCGATGATGGCGGCGATGGGCGTCCCCGGCGACCCCGCCGACCGCCGCTACCTGCTCGTCCTGCCGCTGTTCCACATCGCGAGCCTGCACAACCTGGCCGTCCCGCGGCTGGCCACCGGCTCCGCCGTGATCATGCACGAGGGACGGTTCGACGTGGACGCCGTCCTCGGGCTGATCGAGCGCGAGCGCGTCACGAACTGGGGCGCGGTGCCGACGATGGCGAACCGGATCGTCGAGCACGGCGCCGCGACGAAGTACGACCTGTCGTCGCTGACGGCGTTCGCGCTGGCCACCGCGCCGTCGTCGCCCGCGTTCAAGGCGCGGCTGCGGGAGGTGTTCCCGCCCGCCGAGAACGCGCTCACCGACAGCTACGGGCTCACCGAGTCGTGCACCGGCGTCGCCGTCGCGACGCCCGCCGACCTCGCCGAGGACCCCGGGACGCTCGGCCGCCCCACCATCGGCGTCCGGCTGGAGATCCGCGACCCGGACGGCAACGCGCTGCCGGAGGGCGCCGAGGGCGAGGTGTGCGTCCGCAGCGCCTACACCATGCTCGGCTACTGGCAGGACCGGGAAGCCACGGACCGGGCGATCCGCGCGGACCGCTGGCTGCACACCGGCGACATCGGCATGATCGAGGGCGGGCGGCTGCGGCTCACCACGCGCCGCTCCGACCTGATCCTGCGCGGCGGCGAGAACGTGTACCCGGCGGAGATCGAGAACGTCCTCGCCGAGTTCCCCGGCGTGCGCGAGTGCCTCGTGCTGGGCGTCCCGCACGCCGACCTGGGCCAGGAGGTGATGGCCGTGGTCGTCTTCGCGGCGCCCGTCCCGGCGGAGGAGGAGATCGCGGCGTTCGCCCGCGAGCGGCTCTCGTACTTCAAGGTGCCGTCGCGCTGGCGCCTCACGACCGAGCCGCTGCCCCGCAACGCGACGGGCAAGGTCGTCCGCCGCGAGGTCGAGGCGACGCTCTGACCGTCCCCGGTATCAGCGCGCGTAGCGGGCGGGGGGCTCCCCCACCGCGGCCGTGAAGTCGCGGACCAGGTGCGCCTGGTCGTAGTACCCCAGCTCGCCGGCCAGGGCGGCCCAGTCGACCGGGTCGCCCCGGTCCGCGCGCGTCGCGGCCTCGTGCAGCCGCGCCCGCCGCAGCACCCACTTCGGGCTCGCCCCGACGTACTCGGCGAAGAGCCGCTGGAGCGTCCGGGACGAGACGTGCAGCAGTTCGGCGGCCTGCCCGACCCGGAACACCGACGGGGCCGCGGTGAGCCGCGCGACCATCTCCGCGACCTCGGCGGCGACGGGGTCGGGCGCGGGCAGCCGGGGCAGCAGGAACTCCCCGGCGGTCTTCGCCATCACGTCGGTGTCGGCCGTGCCGAGGATCTCGCGGGACGCCTCCCGCACCCGCGGGCCGAAGAACTCCGCGGCCGGGAACCTGCCGTCCGCCAGCTCGGCGACCGGCCGTCCGGCGAACGCCCGGAAGCAGCCCGGCCGGAACTTCACGCCGAGGACCTGCCCCGCCCCCTCCAGGCGGCGGACGAACAGGTCGCGGTCGACGCCGTACACGAGCGGCTCCGGCTCCTCGAACACCAGGTGGACGCTCGGATGCGACAGCACCTTCGTGTCGTAGGGCTCCGGGGTCCGCCACCGGACGTGCCAGTAGTGCTCGACGAACGGCCGCAGCTCCGGACCGGGCGGGCGGCGTTCCAGATCCACGATGGACGCCTGCTTCCGCGGGTACAGCACCCCGCGCCCGAACTCGTCCATGTGCCCAGCATATTGGCGGTTTTCTCCAAGAGCCGGGAGAAGCGGCGACCCTAGCCTCGAACACATGAACGAAAAGGACATCGAGCGCTTCCATGCCCATATGAAGGAGTGCGCGGCCGAGGCCGCGCGCGTCGCGCGCGCCGTCGCCGCCGCAGGTCCGGACCGTCTCGGCGACCCCACCCCGTGCGCGGACTTCGACCTGCGGACGCTGGTGAACCACTGGGTGCTCTACACCTCGTACGGCCTGGAGCACCGGGCGCTGCGCACGCCGCTCCCGGACGCGATGACCGAACGGGACTTCACGGCCGGCGCGGCGTGGGCGCAGGAGTACGCGGCCCAGCTCGACCGGGCCGTCGCGGCCTGGGCCGACCCGGCCGTCTGGGAGGGGGACATCGACTTCGGGGGCGGAGCCGCGCCCGCCGTCGACGTCGCGTCGATGGTCGTCAAGGAGATGGCCGTGCACGGCTGGGACGTCGCGCGGTCCATCGGGGCGGAGATCACCGTGTCGCCCGAGGCGGGCGAGTTCGTCCTCGGCGTGGTCGAGGAGCACGGCGAGCTGTACCGCAAGTACGACGGGTTCGCCGACCCGGTGCCGGTGGCCGCGGACGCCCCCGCGTTCGAGCGCGCGCTCGCCGCGTCCGGCCGGGACCCGCGGTGGAGCCCGGCCTGAGCACGGCGGCACGCCCGCGCCGGGCGGCGCGGGCGTGCCGTCGGCGGGCGTGCCGTCAGCGGGCGAGGTCGCGGCGGGTGAAGCGCCACGCGCCCACCGCCATGACCAGGAGCGTCGCGGCGGCGAGGACGGCCGCGTCGGCCGGCCGGAAGCCGTTCCGCAGCGGCTCCCCGCCGATGTAGTAGGCGAACGGCGTCAGGTCGCGGAGCCACTCGGCGCCGATCTGCGGCGCGAACCCGTTGACCGCGTAGGCCGCGACGCCGATCCCGGCGGTGATCCCGAACACCGTGGCACGTCCCTTACCGGTGGCGGCGCCGATCCCGGTGGCGATGCCGCCGAACAGCAGCGTGAGCAGGGCGAGGTGGACGGCCTGCGCCGCGAACTCGGCGGGGCCGACGGAGTCGAGCCCGGCGCCCGTCCGGACCGCGAGCAGCCCGGCGAGGACGGCCGCCGCGATCAGCGCCGCGCCCGCGGCGAGCGCGGCGAACCGGTGGAGCAGCAGGCGGGTCCGGCCGATCGGGTGGGCCAGCAGCAGGTCGAGGTGGCCGCTCTCCTCGTCGGCGGAGATCATCCGGGCGCCGGTGGCGGCGCCGTAGAAGACCGCGAGCAGCGGGACCAGCAGGCCGAACACCGGGCCCTGCAGGTATCCGGCGGCCGAGGACATGTCGTCCAGGCCGAAGCCCCTCATCGCGTCCGGGACCGAGGCCGCACTGTCCGCCGTGATCTGCGGGTAGAACGCCGCGTACATCGTCGCGAGCGCGGCCGTGGCCAGCGCCCACACGGCGAAGACCCGCCGGTTGTCGTACAGGGTCTTGGCGAACATCGAGCGGCTGAACGCGTCGGCCATGGTGGTCATCGTCGTGCCCTTCAGGCGGCGGGGGCGGCTTCGCCCCGCGCGTAGTAGGTGTGGAACAGCTCCTCGAGGTCCTGCGACTCGGCGCCGAGGCCGGTGACGGTGTGCCGGGCGGCGGCCTTGACGAGCGCGTCCGGCGTGTCCTCGACCGTGCACGTGAGGACGGTCCCGTCGACGTGGACGTCGGTGACGCCGGGCAGCGCGAACTCGGCGGCGTCCACCGGGGCGGCGAACGCGATGCGGACCCGCAGGTAGGAGCGGGCGCGCAGGTCGTCGACGGTGTCCAGGGCGACGAGCCGTCCCTCGCGGATGATCGCCACGCGGTCGGCCACCGCCTCGACCTCGCTCATGACGTGGCTCGACATGAACACCGTCCGGCCGTCCGCCCGCGCCTCGCCGACCATGTCGAGGAACGTGCGCTGCACGAGCGGGTCGAGGCCCGACGTCGGCTCGTCCAGGATCAGCAGCTCGGGATCGTGCATGAACGCCTGGATCAGGCCGACCTTCTGCCGGTTGCCCTTCGACAGGCTCTTCACCCGGGCGCCGAGGTCGAGGTCGAGCCGCTCGGCCAGCCCGGTGATCCGCCGGGCCGGGACGCCGCCGCGCAGGTTGCCGAGGAACGTGAGGCACTCGCCGGCCTTCTGCCGCCCGTCGACGACGAAGTCGCCCGCGAGGTAGCCGGTCCGGCGGTGCAGCTCGACGGCGTCCGCGCGGGGGTCGAGGCCGAGGACGCGGGCCGTCCCGGACGTCGGGCGGATCAGGTCCAGCAGCAGCCTGATCGTCGTGGACTTCCCCGCGCCGTTCGGCCCGAGGTAGCCGAACACCTCGCCCGCGCCCACCTGGAGGGTCAGGTCGTCCAGACCGCGCCGCGGACCGTAGGTCTTGGTCAGCCGGTCGATGTCGATCACCGTGTCCATGCCTTCGACGGTAGCATTGTTTTCAGAGATTTCTGAAGATTCGGAGCTGTTAAGATTCCGTATACGCCGACGACGAGGGGGACGACCGTGGCGGACACGACCGAGGCGGCCGAACGGCTGGCCCTGGTGCTCACGCAGGGCGGTCTGCAGAAGTCGACCGCGCGGGTGCTGGCGGCGTTCATGTTCGCCGACACCGACAGCGTCACGGCCGGGGAGCTCGCCGACCGGCTCGGCATCAGCTCCGGCTCGGTGTCCGGCGCGATCAAGATGCTGTCGACCGTCGGGCTGATCGAGCGCGCCCCCGCCCCGGGCAGCCGCCGCGAGCACCACCGGATGCGCGACGGCGCCTGGGCCACCCTGATGTCGACGCAGAACGCGGCCGTGCGGGCCATGCTCGAGGCCGCCGACGAGGGCATCGAGGCCACCGGCGAGGACAGCCCGGCCGCGCGCCGCCTGCACGAGATGCGCGACTTCTACGGCTACATGTTCCGCGAGCTGCCCGCGCTCATCGACCGCTGGCGCACCGAACGCGGAACCTGACGCCCGCCCGAGGCGTCCTCCGCCCCGGGCGGTGGGGGCGCGGTGGCTCCGCCGGGGCGGACGGGACGTGCGGTGCCGTCCGCGCGGGGGAGGTGCGGGTCGGTACCCGGGCGGGACGACCGTCCGCACCGGCCGCTCGTAGCGTGACGATCTCCCGAACCGCCGACCTTCCCAAGGAGACGACACATGCTGCGCAAGACGATCGCGGTGCTCGGCCTCGCGGGGCTGTCCGCCGCGGGCACCGCGGTGCCCGCCGCGCCCGCGGCCGCCCACGAGCACCGGCCGGAGCTCCGGCGGCTGCTGCACACGCTCACGACGTCGGACGGGTCGCCGGGCGCGCTGGCCGAGATCCGCGACCGGCACGGGCGGACCGTGATCACCGACGGCGTCGGCGACGTCCGGACCGGCGCCCCGATGCCGAAGCGGGGCCACTGGCGCATCGGCAGCGTCACGAAGACGTTCACCGCGACGACGGTGCTGCTGCTCGTCGAGGACGGGCTGATCGAGCTGGACGCGCCGGTCGAGCGGTACCTGCCCGGGGTGGTGCGCGGCAACGGCAACGACGGGCGGGACATCACCGTCCGGCACCTGCTCCAGCACACCAGCGGCCTGCCGGACTTCCTGGGCCTGCTCGGCATCGACCGGGTCGTCGAGAACCCCCTCGAGGACCACGAGCCGGAGGACCTGCTCGCCCTGGCCCTCGAGCACCGGCCGGGCTTCGACCCCGGCACCGGCTGGGCGTACTCCAACACCGGCTACCTGGTCGCCGGGATGATCGTGGAGAAGGTCACCGGCCGCTCCCTCGGCGACGAGATCGAGCGGCGCGTCCTCGGCCCGCTGAACCTGGACGGCACCGTCGTCCCCGGCGACTCCCCCGACCTGCCGGGGCCGCACCCCCGCGGGTACGTCCGCACCCCCGACGGCGCTCTGCTCGACCGCACGCGGCTGAACCCGTCCGTGGCCTGGGCGGGCGGCGACCTGGTGTCCGGCGGTTCCGACCTCAACCGGTTCTACGCCGCCCTGCTCGGCGGCCGGGTGCTGCGCCCCGCGACGCTGCGCGAGATGCAGCGGACCACGGAGGTCAGCGGAGACTACGGCCTCGGCCTCCGGCGGGTTTCACTAACGTGCGGAGCACCCGTCTGGGGCCACGCCGGCGACATGATCGGCTTCAGCACCGTCACCGGCGCCACCCGCGACGGCCGGAGCGCGACCGTCATGGTCAACCTGAAGCCGGGCCTGAGCGACGCCGGGGAGCAGCGCGTCAAGGACGCCTTCGACGCGGCCCTCTGCGAGGACGCCTAGGCACGCCCGGGACGGGCGTCAGCGGGCGGTCTCCACGTCGTGCAGGACGCCGAGCGCGTCGGGGACGAGGACCGCGGCCGAGAAGTAGACACCGACCAGGTACGAGCTGATCGCCTGATCGTTGACGCCCTTGAACCGGACCGACAGCCCCGGCTCGCGCTCGTCCGGGATGCCGGTCTTGTGCAGGCCGATGACGCCCTGGTCGTCCTCGCCGGTGCGCATCGCGATGATCGAGCTGACGCCCGAGCGGCTCACCGGGATCTTGTCGCACGGCAGCAGCGGCACGTTCCGCCAGGCCGTCGCGCGGGTGCCGTCCACCTCCGTCTGCATCGGGTAGACGCCCTGGCGGGTGCACTCGCGCAGGAACGCCGCGATGCCCTTCGGGTGCGCGAGCAGGACGCGCGTCCCCCGCCGGCGGGCGAGGAGTTCGTCCAGGTCGGCGGGGGTCGGCGGGCCGCCGCGGGTGGTGAGCCGCTGCCGGGGGTCGGCGTTGTGCAGCAGGCCGAAGTCCCGGTTGTTGATCATCTCGTGCTCCTGGCGCTCCCGCAGCGCCTCGATCGTCAGCCGGAGCTGCTGCTCCACCTGGTCCTGCGGACGGCTGTAGAGGTCGGCCACGCGGGTGTGCACGCGCAGCACCGTCTGCGCCAGGCTCAGCTCGTACTCGCGGGGCGCCGCCTCGTACTCGACGAACGTGCCGGGCAGCCGGGGCTCGCCCGCGTGCCCGGCCGCGACGTCCACGGACGCCTCGCCGCGCTTGTTCACCTTCGGCGGCCCCGACTCGGCGAACCGCGCGAGCCGCTCCCGCAGCGCCGCCGAGTTCCCCGCGACCTCCGCGAACGCCTCCCGCGTCAGCGACAGCACCGTGCAGCCCGTCACCGCCTTCGCCGTCGCGCCCCACGTCGCGTCCGCGTCGGTGAGCGCCTCCGCGCCGAAGTACTCTCCGCCGGCCAGGGTCCCCAGCCGCGCGGGCGTCCCGTACGCGCCGTCCCCCAGCCGGACGACCTTCCCGTGCACGATCAGATGCACCCGGTCGGCCGGGCGCCCCGCCTCCGCGATCACGTCGCCGGCCGCGTACTCCGACTGGACGCACCGTCCCGCGAGCACGTCGAGGACCCGCTCGTCCGCGAACCCCCGCAGCGGCGCCAGTTCCGCCAGCTCCGCCGGGATCACCCGGACCTGCGCGCCCGTGTTGACGAACGTCACCCGCCCGTCCTGCACCTGGTACGCGAGCCGCCGGTTCACCCGGTACGTCCCGCCCGACACCTGCACCCACGGGAGCGCCCGCAGCAGCCACCGCGACGAGATGCCCTGCATCTGCGGGCGCGTCTTGGTGGTCGTCGCGAGGTTGCGCGCGGCGTCCGTTCCCAGGCTGAGCCGCGTGTCCGTCGCACCGTTCGTCATCGGTCGCCTCCCGTCGCATCACCACGTGCAACGGAGAAGCTACGCTGCGCGTTCGCGATGGCTCTATGACCGACCGGTCCGGGCAAGCGCACCCGTGGGCTACGGGGTTGTCACCTCAGGCGGGCGTGGCGTCCGAGCAGCGGCCCTCGACCTGGACGTCCGGTTCGGCGGGCTCCCCGGCCTCGGCGGTGACGGCGCGGGACGAGCGGGTCCGGCGGCGGACGACGGCCACCGCGGCGGCCACGGCCGCCGCGAGGCCGAACACGATCCAGGCGCCCCAGCCGAGGAGCTGCTCGAGACGGGACGCGGACGCGCCCGCGAAAGCGCCGATGCTGACGAACACCGCCGCCCACAGGAGCGAACCGGAGAGCGAGGCGAGCAGGAAGCGGCGGTACGGGACGTTCGCGACCCCGGCGGCGGCGGGCGTCAGCGTCCGCACGACCGGGACGAGCCGGGTGACGAACACGGCCGCCGCGCCGTGCCGGCGCAGGGCCGCCGTCGCGCGGTCCCAGTGCCGGACGCCGAGCCGGCGCACGGCGCGCGTCTCCCGCATCCGCTCGCCGTTCGTGCGTCCCAGCCAGTACCCGACGTGGTCGCCCGCCGTCACGCCCAGTGCGACGACGAGGAGCATCGCCGGGTAGCGGACGGGGTCGGCGGCGGCGGCGCCGAGGATCACCACGGCCGTCTCCCCCGGCACGACCGACCCGACGCCCAGGCCGGACTCGGCGAACGCCAGCACCCCCGCCACCGCCAGCAGCAATGGGAAGGGCAGGTCGCTCAGCCCCCGGACCGCCTCAGTGACCCACTCCATTCTCCCCATCGTCCGCGCGGACGAGCCTGTCCGAATCGGCCGGGATGATGAGGTTCGTTCTCGGCCGAAAGGCTGATCCACCTGTCGGGACACCGACCAAAGGCGGGGCCGGGTCATGCCGAGGGACCAGAGCCCGGCGCGGCCGGATCATCCCTGGGACGGGTGCCCCTCGCCGCGCTCGCGGGCCTGCAGGAGCGGGCCGAGGACGCGGGTCGCCGGGCCGACGCGGCCGCCGGGGCCGGGGCGCTGGTCGGTGTTGTCCACGGTGAGCGGCTCCCCGCAGTGGGCGCACGCCAGGACGGGCGTGGTGTCGTGCCCGCAGTCGCGGTGCCGGACGCGCGCGGGCGGTCCCGCCTCCCCCGCGTACCAGCGGTCGCCCCAGCTCATCAGCGCGAGCAGGACGGGGTAGAGCTCCCTGCCCTTGTCGGTCGGCCGGTAGTGCACGCGCGGCGGGTGCTCCTGGTACGGCTCGCGGACCAGGACGTCCTCGTCCACCAGGCGGGCGAGCCGGGCGGCGAGGACCTTGCGGGAGATGCCGAGATCGCGGGCCAGGTCGTCGAACCGGGTGATCCCGGCGAGCACGTCGCGCATGATCAGCGCCGTCCAGGCGTCCCCGAACAGGTCGGTCGCGCGCGCGATCGAGCAGGCCGCGTCGGACAGCGGGGTGCGGGTCATGCCCGGCAGGGTACCCGAAGTTCCCTCAGGGAACTCAGTCGGTATTCTTAGGGAACTCGCCGATCGGGAGGACGTCCGGCATGCGAACCGCACCGCTCATCGAACTCGACTCGCCCCGCCCGGGAGCCATCGACGGGCGCCGCCTGCGCGCCGTCGCCTTCCAGGACGTGCGCATGGAGTACCTCGCGAAGCACGGGCTCGCCGAGGGGCGCGCGCTCGTCCTGGGCGGCGGCACCGGCGTGCTGCCGCGCGGGCTCGCGCGGGCCGGGCTGGACGTGACGGCGCTCGACCCGTCACCGGCCGCGACCCGGATGGCGAGGGACGCCGCGGCCACCGAGGACCTGGCCGTCGAGCACCGCACCGCCCGCGCCGAGGACGCCGACGTGCCGCCCGGCTCGTTCGACCTCGTGTACGTCGCCGACACCTTCGAGATCACCGGCGACCTGGACCGCGTGGTGGAGCGCGCCGCCCGAGCCGTCCGGCCCGGCGGCGCCCTCGCCTACGACACCGTCAACCGGACCGTCCCCGCGAAGCTCGTCTACCTGGGCGCCTTCCAGCGGCTCCCGTGGACCCGGATCATGCCGGCCGGACGCTACGCGAGCGACCGGCTGCGGCGCCCGTCCGAGGTCGCCGCCGCCCTGTCCCGGCACGGCCTGCGGCCCGCGGACGTCTGCGGCTTCAAGCCCGCGAGCATCGCGGGCCTGGTCGCGGCGGTGCGCGCCCGCCGCCGCGGCGAGATCGGCGACGACGACGTCGCGCCGATGGCCGGGTTCGTCCTGGACCCGGACGGCCCGCCCGTCGTCACCTACCTAGGCCACGCCCGCAAGCCCTGATCGGGGCCGGTCAGAGCGCCCACCAGCAGTACAGGCGCATGCCGTTCGACGTCGCGCGCCGGGCCAGGTCCGCGAGGAGCATCGCCGCCTCGGTCGCTCCCTCGGCCGAGACCCCGTCGGCCCGCATCTCGTCCGTCCCGGCCCAGGCCGGTCCGGCTTCCCGCAGGGCGGCCTCGGCGGCGGACGCCAGCGCGTCCCGCAGGGTGTCGGTGACGGCCACGACGAACGCGCTCTCCGCGTCCGGTGGGGAGAGCAGCGTCCCCGAGCGCGGGCGCTCCGCCGCCTCGCCGTAGGTGCAGCCGGTCAGGATCGCCTCCAGCCGCGCGATGACGACGACCGGGTCGACGCCCTTCAGCGGGACGGCGTCGAACGCCGCGGCGCCCGGGCCGCCCGGTTCGTCCAGGACGGCGACGGCCGCGAGGTCGTCGGGGGCCGCGAAGTAGTCGCAGAACACCATGGGCGCGATCCTGGCATACGGGGCCGACGCTCAGGTTCCGGCGGCGGGGCGGCGGCCGGCGCGGGCCAGCAGCGCCGCGGCGGGGCCGGCGGGGGTGGTGCCGGTCCGCCAGACGGCGCGCAGGGAGCGTTCCACCGCCATGCCCTCGATGGGGATCTCGGCGAGGGTCCCGGCGGCCAGGTCGGGGCCCACGACGAGCTCGCTGATCAGGGCGGGCCCGGCACCGGCGGCCACCGCGTTGCGGACGGCCGTGCCGGAGCCGAGTTCGAGCAGCGGCGGGGCGAGCTCGAGGCCGCGGGCGGCCATCGCCTGGGCGGCGGCCTCCCGGGTGCCCGACCCCGCCTCGCGGCTGATCAGCGGGGTGGCGGCGACCTCGGCGGGCGGCACGGGACGGCCGCGCCGCGTCCAGCGGTGACCGGGCGGCGCGACGAGGACCAGCCGGTCGCCCGCGACGGCCCGGCTGCGCAGCCCGGACGGACGGCCGGGCGACTCGATGAAGCCGATGTCGACGTCGCCGTGCCGCGCGAGTTCGCAGACCCGGGACGAGTTCGTCACCTGCATGCCCACGTGCAGGTCGGGGTCGTCGCGGCGGAGTTCACCGATCCACGCGGGCAGCAGGTGCTCGGCGACGGTGAGGCTCGCCGCGACCGTGAGCCGGCCGGTGCGTTCCCGGCGGAGCGCCTCGGCGCCGTCGGTGAGCGCGGTGAGATCGTCCAGCACCCGCCGGGCCCACCCGGTCACGACCCGTCCGGCGGGGGTGAGGGCGGAGCCGCGCCGGGTGCGGTCGACGAGGTGCAGGCCGAGCCGCCGTTCGAGCCGGGACAGCCGCTTGCTGGCGGACGGCTGGCTGATCCGCAGCTCGGCGGCCGCGGCGGTGAGGCTGCCCCGCTCGGCGACCAGGACGAGCAGCCGCAGCGATTCGACGTCGGGCGGCGCGGTCATGCCCTCAGGCTATGACGTGAGGCCGAACCGCCCGGTACCGGGATCCTCCGGACGGATGAAGGCTCGGAGCATGAACCCCGAGCACGCTCACGCCGGACCCGAACGTCCCGAAGCGCCGGACGCGGATCCCGTGCGCGCCGCCGGGGGACGCGTGCGGGGCTGGTGGGCCTCGGCCGGGCCCGGCGTCTCGGTCGCGGTGACCGCTGCGGGCGCGGCGACGGTCGTCAGCGGGTTCGTGCCCGCGCTGAGCGCCCTGACCGTCGCGGTGCTGCTGGGGGTCCTGATGGGGGGCGCGCTGCCCGCGGCGACGGCGGACGGCCTGGCGTGGACCACCCGGACGTTCCTCAGGGTCGGGGTGGTGCTCCTCGGGCTGCAGCTCAGCCTCGGTGAGGTGCTGCGGCTGGGGCCGGGGACGCTCGCGGCCGTGGTCGTCACCGTGGCGGCCGGCTTCGCCGGGACGATCGCGCTCGGACGGCTGCTCGGGGTCTCGCGGGGCCTCGGGCTGATGGTCGCGACGGGATTCTCGATCTGCGGGGCGTCGGCGATCGCCGCGATGGACGGCGTCGCGCGCCGCGACCGGGAGGACGTCGCGACGGCCGTCACGCTCGTGACGATCTACGGGAGCGCGGCGATCGCGCTCGTCCCGTTCCTCGGCACGCGGGTCTTCGGCCTGGACGGGGAGGCGCTCGGGATGTGGGCCGGGCTGAGCGTCCACGAGGTCGCGCAGGTGGTGGCGGCGGCGTCCCCGGCCGGTGCGGCGGCCGTGGGGACGGCCGTCATCGTGAAGCTGACCCGCGTGGTGCTGCTGGCGCCGATGGTCGCGGGGATGGGCGCCCTCGAACGGCGGCCCGGGGACGCGGCGGGCCCGCGCCCCCCGATCGTGCCGCTGTTCGTCGTCGGCTTCCTGCTGGCGATGCTCCTGCGCAGCACGAACACCGTGCCCGAGGCCGTCCTGACGGGCGCGCGGGACGTTTCGACGGTGCTGCTGGCCGCCGCGATGTTCGGGCTCGGCTCGTCCGTGCGCGTCCGGACCCTCCTGCGGACGGGACGGCGCGGCCTCGCGCTCGGCGCCCTGTCGACGCTGCTGGTGAGCACCGTCTCCCTCACCGCCCTGACCGTCGCCGGAGCCTAGCCGCGCGCGGCTAGGCTCCCGGCATGGACGACCGGCTCGCCATCATCGACGACCTGCTGGCCCGCCCCATCCCGGAGGGCTCCCAGGGACACGTGCACGTCCTGCACCGGACGCGGGACTTCTGGGACGAGCGCGGCCCGGAGGTCGTCGAGCCCGCCCAGGCCGAGATCGACGCCCTGCACGACGCCCTCGCCGCCGCCCTCTCCCAACGCTGGGGCGGCCCCGAACCGTTCGATCTGAGCCCCTACCTGTTCGCCGAGGACCCGGCCCCCGAACCCATCGACGAGCTCTGCCAGCTCACGACGACGATGCTCCTGTGGCGTCCGGCCCCCGCCCGGTGGTTCGGCCTCGCCGTCGGCCAGGCCGACCCCGAGTTCCCGATCGAGCTCCTCGCGGCCGTCGGCGACACCCTGCCCCGGTAGCCCGATCGGCGGCGGACGGATCCGTCCATGGCCGCTCCCGCGCGGCGGCGCCCTCTAAGCCGGCCACCTGCGGCCGTCCCCCCAGGCCGACCACTCCCACCAGTCGCGCGCGGGCAGGCGTATCCAGACGTCGGGCGGCCCTTCGATCGCCCGTGCGTCGGCCGGGGTGAGGCCGGTATGCACGAAGCAGTGGGCCACGGGCCTGTCCGGCGTCAGGTAGGCCGCGAGGACATCGCGGGAGGTCACGCCGAAGTCGGGCCCCCCGGGGGACAGGTCCGACCCGACGATGACGCCTTCTTCGGCAAGGATTCCCTGGCCGCCGCTCTTGGGGTTGGCGTACATCCCGTAGGCGACGGTGCCCGCCGAGAGGCGCCCGACGACGCCCGTCATCTGCGGGGCGTAACCCCAGGGCTGGACGACGACGCAGCCGCCCGGAACGTCGGTGACTCCGACGATGTCCATGTCGTCGTCCATGTCGTCCTCTGCCGTGTCGACCTGGCGAGCGTCGAGCAGGACGCCGTCGAGCCGCCGCACGGCCTCGTCCGCATCGATGCCGGTGACGCACGCCAGGCCCGCGCCTTCGTCGGCTCCGGGGGCGAACAGCTCGTTCAGCCGCGGGGCGATCGAGACCAGCACGGCCTCGTCCTCCGTGAGGCCCGGCTCGTCCGCCGGGACGTCGAACAGGTCCGGCGTCGGGCCCGCGAGGCTGAGCCGTCCGGGTGACCAGCCGCCCATCATCGGCCGCCATGGATCGGCGCCCGCCTCGACCAGCACGCGGGCCATGTCCGGGCGGCGATGGCACACCGCCACCCACAGAGCGGTGCGCCCGTGGACCTCGGCGTCGACGTCCGCCGCGCGCCGGGCGAGTTCCGCGACGACCTCGGGAGAGCCCCTCTCCGCCGCGACGTGCAGCGCCTTGCCGTAGTACCCGAGGTCCCCGAGGGGATCGGCCCCGGCGTCGAGTTCCGCCCGTACCTTGTCCACGTCCGTCCACTCCCTTGCCCAGGGGTCCGGCCACGCCGTCATCGCCGCTCTCCTCTCGTCCGAGGCGAGTCTGGCGGACGGCACCGACAGTCGCGGGCGATGAGTTCCGCCTCTGCGAGTGGTCGTACCGTGTGACCGAAGGGGGTCTCGTGACGACGTTCGCCCAGCTACGGAAGACCGCGCTGTCCCTCCCGGAGACCGGCGAGGAGGGCGGCCGCTCCGGCACGGCGGTGTTCACGGTGCACGGCACGCGCTTCGCCTCGGCGGACGGGGAAGGCGGCGCGCTGCTGCACCTGCCCGAGGGGGAGGCGGACGAGTTCCTCGCCGGGCAGCCGGGCGCCGAGCCGCTGACGCGTGACGGGAGGACCGTCGGCGCCCGCGTGGCGCTCGGGGACATCGGTGGGCAGCGGCTCAACCACTGGGTGCGGCGCGCCTGGCTCGCGGCGGCCCCGGAGGGGCTCGCGGCGCGGGCCGCCGCCGCGGACGCGGCGGCGGCCGGCGGCGTCGGCGACCTGCCCGGGACGATCGGACGGCCCGCCACGCGGGCGCTCGCCGCCGCCGGGGTCACCACGCTCGCCCGGGTCGCCGAGCTGACCGAGGCCGAGCTGCGGGCGATGCACGGGGTCGGCCCGAAGGCCGTGCGGATCCTCCGCGAGGCGCTCGGCGCGGACGGGCGCGCCTTCCGGGGGTGACCTCCCCGGGTCACAGGGAGCGGATCACCCGGGCCGGGGTGCCCACCGCCACGACGTCCGGCGGGACGTCCTTCGTGACGACCGAGCCGGCGCCGATGACGCTGTTCGCGCCGATGGTCACCCCGGCGAGGACGATCGCGCCGCCGCCGAGCCACACGTTGTCCCCGATGACGATCGGTTCGGCGCCCTCGATCTTGGCGCGCCGCCGCTCGGGGTCGAGCGGGTGCGTGGGGGTGAGGAGCTGGACGTTCGGGCCGATCTGGACGTCGTCGCCGATCGTGATCGGCGCGACGTCCAGCGCGGTCAGCCCGTAGTTCGCGAAGGTGCCGGAGCCGACGGTGATGTGGGAGCCGTAGTCGACGTACAGCGGCGGCCGGATGTGCGCGCCGGGGGCGATCGACCCGAGCAGGTCCTCGAGGATGGGGCGGGCGGCGTCCTGGTCGGTGACGTACACCTCCCCGTACCGGTGGGCCAGGGCGATCGCGCGCTTGGACGCGGCCTCCAGGTCCGGATCGTCGGCGATGTACGGGTCACCGGCCAGCATCCGTTCACGGTTGGTGCGGGTGTCCCCCGCGAAGAAGTCGGTCACGCCGCCGAGCCTACGCACGGGACACCCGGTCAGCTCTGTGCCTGCGGCTCGACCTCCTTGCGGGGTGCGGCGGCCGGGGCGGCGGGCGGGTCGATCGACAGGTGCGGCAGGCGCGCGTCCAGCCATCGCGGCAGCCACCAGTTGGCGGGGCCGAACAGGTGCATCACGGCGGGGACGAGCACGGTGCGCAGGATGAACGCGTCCAGGGCGACGGCGGCGGCGAGGCCGGCGCCGAACTCGGCGAGCACCCGCTCGCCGCCCAGCATGAACGCGCCGAACACCGCGATCATGATCGCGGCGGCGGCGGTGATGACGCGTCCGGTGGCGGCCTGCCCGACGATGACGGCGCGCCCGTTGTCGCGGTGCCGCGTCCACTCCTCGTGCATCCGGCTGACGAGGAACACCTGGTAGTCCATGGAGAGGCCGAACAGGACGGGCAGCATCAGCACGGGCAGGAACGTCTCCACCGGGCCGGTGCCGAGGCCCAGCGGCTCCGAGGCCCACCCCCACTGGAAGAGGGCGACGATCACGCCGATCGAGGCGCCCGCCGCGAACAGGTTCATCACCGCGGCCGTCGCCGGGACGAGCAGGCTGCGGAACGCGGCGAGCAGCAGGAGGAAGCCGAGGGCGACGATCACCCCGACGAACAGCGGCATCCGGCCCGCGAGCACGTCGGCGAAGTCGTCGTTGACGGCGGTCTCGCCGCCCACGTGCACGCGCAGGCCGGTGCCGTCCTCGGCGGCCGGGACCTCGTCCGCGCGCAGCCGCTCGATCAGTTCGGACGTCCGCGGGGACTGCGGCGAGCTGTCCGGGACGACCTCGACGACGCCGACGGCCGCGCCGTCCGGGATCGGCAGGGCGGTGACGCCCGCCACCCCCTCGGCGCCGCGCACCCGGTCGGCGAGCGCGCCGAGCGCCGCCCGCTCGGCCGCGCCCGGCACCTCCGCGACCAGGTAGAGCGGCCCGTTGAAGCCGGGCCCGAACCCTTCGGCCAGCAGGTCGTAGGCCGCGCGGGTCGTGCTGGACTCGGGGTCGTTGCCCTGGTCGGACGAGCCGAGCCGCATCCCGAAGACCGGGACGGTCAGCACGACCATGACGAGCAGCGCCACGGCGGACAGCGCCCGGGGACGCCGCCGCACGGTGGCCGCCCAGCGCGCCCACAGCCCGGTCGCGCCGTCCTCGGCGACGGGGCCGTGCGCGGCGAGGGCGCGCCGTTCCCGCCTGCTCAGGGTGCGCGTCCCGAGGAGGCCGAGCAGCGCCGGGAGCAGCGTGACGGACGCGACGGCGGTGAGCCCGACGGTCATCGCCGCGGTGATCGCGACGCCGTTCAGGAAGGAGAGCCCGAGGACGAGCATGCCGAGCAGGGACACCACGACGGTCCCGGCCGCGAACAGCACCGCCCGTCCGGACGTGTGCACGGCCGCGACGATCGACTCCTCCACGCCGCGTCCCGCCTTCAGCCCGGCGCGGTGCCGCGTGACGATGAACAGGGCGTAGTCGATGCCGACGCCGAGCCCGATCAGCGTGCCCAGGGTGGGCGACAGGTCGGCGAGCGTGAAGGCGTTGCTGAGCAGCCCCATCGTCAGGATCGCGGTGCCGATCCCGGCGATGGCGGTGACGAGGGGGACGGCCATGGCGAGCAGCGATCCGAACGCCAGGAACAGCACGACGGCCGCCGCGATGACGCCGATCAGTTCGGCGGTGTGCGTGCCGGGCTCGCTGATCCGCGTGACGGCCGGGCCGCCGAGTTCGACGCGGACCCCGTCGGCCGCCCCCTCCCGGGCCGTGTCGACGACGCGCTGGACGTCGTCGGGGTCGAGCGCCTCAGTCTGCGCGCCGAACGCGACGTGGGCGTAGGCGGTGCGGCCGTCCCGGCTCACCTGCCCGGCCCCCTCGGGCGCGTACGGGCCGCGCACGTCGCCGACGCCGGGGAGCCCGGCGATCCGGTCGAGGGCGGCGGTCATCTCCTGCCGGACGGCGGCGTCCCGCACGGACCCGCGTTCCGCCTGCCACACCACGGTTGCGGTGGAGCCGGACTCGGCGGGCGAGGTCCGCTGGAGCAGTTCCAGCGCCGTCCTGGACTCGGTTCCGGGGAGGGCGAGGTCGGTGCTGTAGGAGGTGCCGACCGACTGGGACGCGACGCCCAACCCGGCGAGCACCGCAAGCCAGAACAGGACGACGGCGAGCCGCCGCCGGTAGCACCAGCGCGCGAGAGCGGACATGTTCTCCTCTTTTGGGCATGCGAAAGCGAGCATTGCTTTCGAAGGGCTTTAGGGAAGGGGTCAGCGGGTCCTGGTCGGGGCGAGTTCGGCGGGCTCCTCCAGGCCGGTCATCTCCAGCGACAGATGCCACAGCAGCTCGGCCATCTCGCGGTCGCGGGCCCGCGCGCCCGGCTCCCGCCGCGCCGGTTCCCCGCGCATGCCGCGGCGGGGCGCGTACAGGTCGCCGTTGCGGGCCGCCGGGTCGGTCGCCGCGCGCAGGATCGGCAGGGCGCCGCCCGCGGGCGGTTGCGACGGGACGAGCCGCGAGAGCGGGGCCACCGCGCGCATCACGCCGCCGTTCTGCTTGGTGCCCAGCTCGGTGCGGGCGCCGCCGGGGTCGGCCGACAGCGCGCGGGTGCCGTGCCCGGCGCCGTCCAGCCGCCGCGCCAGTTCGGCGGTGAACAGCACGTTGGCCAGCTTGGATTGCGTGTACGCGCGGGTGCGGCCGTAGCCTCCCTCGGCGAAGCACGGGTCGGCGAGCCGGATGCGGCCCAGCCGGTGCCCGACGCTGGTGACCGTGACGACGCGGGAGTGCGGCGTCGCGACGAGTGCGGGCAGCAGGCGCAAGGTGAGCGCCAGGTGCCCGAGATGGTTCACGCCGAAGTGGGTCTCGAAGCCGTCCGCGGTGCGGCTCCGGTCGACGAACGCCAGCCCCGCGTTGTTGACGAGCAGGTCGAGCCGGTCCGCGGCACCGAGGAACTCCCCGGCGAACCGGGCGACCCCGGACAGATCCCCCAGGTCCAGGTGCCGGACGGCGAGCCGGTCGGGGTCGAGGCCGGTGCCGTCCAGCATCGCGCGGCGCGCGGCCTCGGCCTTCGCGCGGTCCCGGCAGGCCATCACCACCCGGGCGCCGCGCCGGGCCAGCGCCTCGGCGACGGCCCGTCCGATGCCGGTGTTGGCACCGGTCACGACGGCGGTGCGGCCGTCGAGGGCGGGCATGCCGGTCGGGCTCCATTCGGGCATGGCGCTCCTAACATGAACCTCGGTTCACCATCTATGGTGAACCATAGCTCATGTTGAGTGCGACCGTGAAGGGACGGTGAGTTCCATGGGGCTGCGCGCCGATGCCGCCCGGAACCGGGCCAACATCCTGCGCGCCGCGCGCACGCTGATCGCCGCCCGCGGCGAGCGGGCCGGGATGGACGACATCGCGCGCGAGGCGGGGGTGGCCGTGGGCACCCTCTACCGGCACTTCCCCACCAAGGCCGACCTGGTCGGCGCGATCGTCGACGAGATGTCCGCCCGGATGTTCGAGGCGCTGGACGGCGCCGTCGAGCGCGTCGACGCGGGCGGCGCGGCCGTCGCCGAGCTGACCACCCTGTTCGAATGGGCCGCCGACGCCGCCGGCCAGGACCGGGGGGTGAAGGCCGCCCTGCGCAACCTCGGCATGGCCGACCGTCCCGACCTGGAGGAACGCGCCCTCGGCGGGCTGGCCCGGATCGTCGCGGCGGGTCAGCGGGAGGGCACCCTGCGCCCCGACGTCACCGTCGGCGACGTCGTGCTGCTGATGAGCACCCTGCCGGACGACGACGTCCCCGAGCCGGCCCGCCGCCGCTGGGTCGAACTGGCCCTGCGCGGCCTCACCACGGGAACCGCGCCCTGACCGGCCTCGACCGCCCCTTGACGGCGGGCGCGTGCGGGGATCTGATGGCCGGGTGAAGATCCGCATCGGTGTGGGGGACGTGCCCGAACGCGGCGCGCGGGACGAGCCCGGGCTCGCCGGCCTGGCGGCCGACCTGGAGGCGCGCAGGATCGACTCGCTGTGGCTGTCGGACCTGGTGTCCGCGCCCGACTCGGTCGATCCGCTGATCGGCATGGCCTACGCCCTGGGCCGCACCGAGCGGCTCAAGCTGGGGACGGGCGTGCTGGTGCTGCCGGGCCGCAACCCGGCGGTCGTCGCGGCGCAGCTCGCCGGGCTCGCGGCGCTCGCGCCCCGGCGCGTCCTGCCGGTCTTCGGCGTCCGGCCCGCGCGGCGCGCCGACCGTCCCGCCTTCCCCGTCCCGGACGGGCCCCGCGCGGAGGTGTTCGAGGAGGCCCTGCGGGTGGTGCGGGCGCTGCTCACCGAACCGGTCGTCACCCACCACGGCCGGTACTTCCACCTGGACGAGGCGTCGGTCGCGCCGCTGCCCGCCAAGCCGCTGGACCTGTGGCTGGGCGGCCGGATCCCCGCCGCCATGGACCGGATCGGACGGCTCGGCGACGGCTGGCTCGGCGCGTCCGTCACCCCGGCCGACGCCGACGCGTGCCGGGCCCGGATCGTGGCCGCCGCCGAGCGGGCCGGGCGGACGATCGAGGACGACCACTACGGCACCTACCTCACGGTCGTCCAGGACGGCACCGAGGAGCGGACGGTCGACGCGCTGCTGGCGCGGCTCCGCAAGGACCGGCCTGACGTGGACGACCCCCGCGACCTGCTGTGCCGGGGGTGGGACGGCGCCCGCGACCACGTCCGCCGGTTCGTGGACGCGGGCCTGTCGAAGTTCGTCGTGCGCCCGGCGGGCCGGGTGGCGTCCCGCCGGGACTTCCTCGACGCCTTCGCCGCCGAGCTGCTCCCGCTCGAGAACTGACGTCACATGTTCTCGGCGCCGGTCCTGATGGCGTCGCGGATCCGGGCGTAGGTGCCGCAGCGGCAGATGTTGCGGAGTTCGTCCAGGTCGGCGTCGGTGACGTCGCGCCCCTCGGCGCGGGCCTGGCGGACCTTGGCCACCGCGGACATGATCTGCCCCGGCTGGCAGTAGCCGCACTGGGCGACGTCGTGTTCCAGCCAGGCCTCCTGCATGGGGTGCAGGTCGCGGCCCACGGTGGCGGGCAGGCCCTCGATGGTGACGACCTCGTCGTCCGGGCCGATCCGGGAGACCGGCACCGAGCAGACGTTGACCGCCTTGCCGTTGACGTGGGAGGTGCACGCCTGGCAGACGCCGATGCCGCAGCCGTACTTGGGGCCGGTGACCCCGAGCAGGTCGCGCAGCACCCACAGCAGGCGCACGTCGTCCTCGGCCTCGACGGTGATCTGCTCGCCGTTGAGCCTGAAGGTGTGGTTCGGCACGTCGGACTCCTCTAGAACGCGCGGTCCAGGCCGTCGACCGGGGACTGCGGGGTGGACGGCTGCAGGGGCAGGGGCTCGAAGCCGAGCGTCGCGTGGTTGATGGGGAACCGCGTCGGCATCGTCCCGGTGGCGCGGGCGTACGCGCAGGCCACGGCCGCCAGGGCCGGAGCGACCGCCAGCTCTCCGGCGCCGCCGGGCTCGTCGCCGCTGGGCGGCATGACGACCACGCGCGTCTCCAGGGGCGTGTTCCACTGGCGCGTGTAGAAGTAGTTGTCCCAGCTGCCTTCGAGCGGGATGCCGTCCTTGATGTGCAGGCTGGACGTGAACGCCATCGCGATGCCGTCGTTCAGCCCGCCGATCATCTGGGCGTCCAGCCCGCGCGGGTTGATCGGCAGGCCCGCGTCCACCACGATCGTCGCGCGGGTCACGCGGGGGCCCGTGACGCCGTTGCGGATCGGGCGGTGCACGGTCTCGGGGCGGCAGTCCACCTCGACGAGCACCGCGCACGCCGACCGGTACTCACCGGCGAGGCCGACGCCCTGCGCGACGCCCGCGGGCAGCGACCGTCCCCATTCGCCTTCGGAGGCCGCCCTGTCCAGGACGGCTCGCAGCTTCGCGTCGTCCAGGAACTCGCGGCGGAACTGGAGGGGGTCCTTGTCCAGCTCGGCGGCGAGCCGGTCCACGACGAGTTCCCGCGCGCACACGACGTTCGGCGAGTACACGTTGCGCATGCTGCCGGTCTTGAACTTCAGCGGTACCTCGGTCAGCGTCTGCTTGGTCCGGCCGAACTTGTAGGGCGACGACTGGCTCAGGTGGAAGAAGACCTGCGCGATGGCGTCGTTGACGACGATCGGGATGTCGGCGACGTTGGCGGTGACCATGTCGCCGAACCCGTGGCTGAAGCTGGTCTCGGTGCTCACGTGCCGCTGCTCGTAGCTCACCACGTCGCCGCCGCGGTGGGCGGCGCGCACGCGGGACACGCACATCGGATGCGCGCGCCCCTGCCGGACGCTGTCCGTCCGCGACCACGACAGCTTGACCGGCTTGCCCATCTTCCTGGAGATCTCCGCCGCCTCCAGGGCCGCGTCGGGGTGCAGGTGCCGCCCGAACGAGCCGCCGCCCTCCACCACGTGCACCTTCACCGCCGACACCCGCAGGCCCAGCCGCTTGGCGATCTCCGCCTGCGCGTCGCCGGGCACCTTCAGGCTCGACCAGACCTCGGCGCCGTCGTCCCGGACGTCGGCGACCGCGACGTCCGGTTCCAGCGGCGAGTTGCTGGCGAACATGAACGTGAACTCGGCGTCGATCGCCTTGCTGAACAGCGGCGGACTGCTCACCCGCGGCACCCTCCGGCGCAGCTTGCCCAGCACCGTGTCGTCCGACTCCCCCGCCACCGGGCCCGGACGCCACGTCACCTCGAGCGCCCGCAGCGCGTCGATGCACTGCCCGAACGTCCGTCCGCGCACGGCCACCCCGTGCTCCAGCACCGCGACGTCGGTGATGCCCGGCATCCCCGCCACGGCCGCCGCGTTGCCCACCGAGTCCACCGTGCCGTCGATCGTCGGGGCGCGCCGCACCATCGTGGGCAGCGCGTCCGGGACGTCCAGGTCCATGGCGAACTTCTTGCGTCCCGTCACGGCGGCGAGTGCGTCCACGCGGTTCGCCGGGCGGCCCACGAGGGCGAACCGGGACGGGTCCTTCGGCGACGCCGACGCCCGCGTGGTGCGCGCGACCGCCGCAGCCTTCGCCAGCGCCCCGTAGGTCGCGCGCTTCCCACCGCCCAGCACCGCGCCGTTCTCGGTGGTCAGCCCGGCGGCGTCCACGTTCCAGGCCCGCGCGGCGGTGGCCACCAGCCGCTCCCGCGCGATCGCCGCGGCCGTCCGCACCGGCCCGTAGAGCGAGCGGACGGACGTGGAGCCGCCGGTGAACTGGTTGAACAGCAGCTCGGGCCGGGCGTCGGAGAGGGTCACCGCGACCTTCTCCAGCGGCAGGTCCAGCTCCTCGGCGATCAGCATCGCGACGGTCGTGGTGATGCCCTGCCCGACCTCCGCGCGGGGCACCGCGAACGACGCCGTCCCGTCCTCGTGCACCTGCACGGCGACCAGCCCGGACGTCGGCGCCGCCGCGAGCTTCACCAGGTCGCCGACGTCGAAGATCTCCTCGGGCTGCTTCGGGGTCGGGCCCGCCGCCGCGGTCCGCTCCCCGGTGACCTGCACGGCCACCGCCAGCGTCGGCGCCGCGACCAGATAGCCGAGGAACCTCCGGCGCCGCAGCCCCTCGCCCGGTTCGTGCTCCATAGTGCCCTCCCGGCACCCGCGCCGAGGTGCGATCGATCGAACGTAACTGTCTACTTACGCACGTTGGGCAGCATGACACACCGGAGAGCACCCCCGGAAGACCCTATTGGCGGTTCGCCAATAGGAGTCCCCGTACAACCGGATCGGCGGCCTCACCGCGCCCGGTTCGTCCGTGATCAGTAAGGTCGCGGACACGCGCGGACACCACCGTCCGCGCCCGGACGACCGCCGGAACCCGTGACCGGTCGACGAGGAGCACGGATGGCCAGTGTGGTGCTGGAACTGTCGGCCCGCGACCTGACGCCCGATGACCTGGTGTCGTGCGAGTGGGCGGGTTCCGCCCCGCATCTCGCCTCCGTCGCGCGGCAGTTGCACCGGGCCCGGCTCGGTGAGGTCGACTACCTCGCGATCTGCCCGCCCTCGGACCTGCCCGTGGCGATCGGCGGTGTTGACTACCGGGCCCGGGAAGGCGCCGGCACCCTGTGGCAGCTCGCCGTTCACCCCGCGTTGCACTCGTGCGGGATCGGTACCTTCCTGGTGCACGCCGCCGAGCGGCGGGTGAGGGATCGCGGCCTTCGGTGGGCCGAACTGAGCGTGGAGGAGAGCAACCCCCGCGCGCGAGCCCTCTACGACCGCCTGGGCTACGTCGCGTTCGACCGCCGCCCGGAGTCGTGGGACGAGTCCGGCCCGGACGGATCGGTCCGCCGTTACGAGACGGTGTGCACGGTCATGCGCAAAGACCTCGCCTGAGGCGACCGTCCGTCGCCTCGGATCGGTCGGCGTGCGAGATCGTCGCGCTTCACGATCCGGTCGGGTGCGGTCCAGGGGACGGGACGTGCTCGGCGGGGAGGCCGACGAGGCGGGCGCTCTCGCGCCACAGGCGTTCGACCCGCTCGGGGTCGGTGGTGTGCGGGGCGGTCCGGACGGCTCGGCGCTTGACGAAGAACTCGCCCGTCACGCCCTCGGCCTCGCGGGACGTCGCCAGCCACACCGGGGTGTCGGCGCCGGTGACGGTGTCGGCCGCCAACACGCCGCAGAGCGCGCCGAACGCCTTCAGCGCGCCGCGCGTGTCCCGGCCGAGGTCGCCCCTGATGATCCCCGGATGGGCGCCGTTCACGGTCGTGGCCGTGCCGGCGAGCCTGGACGCCAGCGCGTAGACGAACATCGCGTTCATGTTCTTGGTCCGCGCGTAGGCGACGAACGGGCGAAAACTGGGCGGCCAGCCGAGGCCGCGGCCGGACCGCGGGTCGAGGTCGTCCAGGTCGACCGGGGTGCGCGCGAGGCCGGTCGGGGACGCGCCGACGACGACGAACCGGCGCGGCGCGTCCGTGGGGCGTTCGGCGAGGCGGCGCAGCAGCAGGTACGGGGCGAGGTGGTTCGTGACGAGCGACCGGTGCATCCCGTCGGGCGTCCGGTCGTCGAGGGGCGCGATGACCGCCGCGTTGCTCACGACGACCGACGGCGCGCGCTCGCCGAGCCGGTCCGCGAGCGCCCCCACCCCGGCGAGGTTCGAGAGGTCGACCGCCTCGGTCTCCAGGTCGGCGCCCGGGACGGCCCGGCGGATGCGGTCCCGCGCGAGGTCCAGCCGGGTGCGGTCGCGGGCGACGAGGACGACCGTCGCGCCGGTGCGGGCGAGACCGGCCGCGATCTGCTCCCCGATCCCGCCGCTGGCGCCGGTCACGACCGCGAGTTCGCCGCTTCTTTCGTTCGTTGGCATGCCCCCACCCTCCGGCACGGCGGCCGAAGGTCCCAGGTACCGGCGGTACCACCCGGCTCGCGGGGCGGGGTGCGATCCTGGGGGCATGGCGACCGCCGAACTCGCCCGCGCGCTCCGCTCGTGGCGTGGCCGCGTGCACCCGTCCGACGTCGGGTTCCCCGACGCCGGACTCCGGCGTACCTCCGGGCTGCGCCGAGAGGAACTCGCCGCACTCGCCGGGGTCTCGGTGGACTACCTCGTCCGGCTCGAGCAGGGCCGCGCCCGCAACCCCTCGACGCAGGTGCTCGCGGCGCTCGCCCGCGCCCTGCGCCTCTCGGCCGCCGAACGCGACGTGCTCTACCGCGCCGCCGGCGCCCGGCCGCCCGCCGCCGGCGTCGTCCCCCGGCACATCGGTCCCGGCACCGCCCGCATCCTCGAGCGGCTCGCCGACACCCCGGTCGCCGTCTTCACCGCGAGCTGGGACCTCGTCCGCGCGAACCCGCCGTGGCGCGCGCTCCTCGGCGTCACCGGGACGTCCGCCCGCTCCGGCAACCTGGTGTGGCGGCACTTCACCGGCGCCCCGAACCCCGTCGTGCACACCGCCGAGGAGCACGACCGGTTCGGTCGGCACCTCGCCGCCGACCTCCGCCGCGCCCGCGCGGACTACCCGGACGACCGCGACCTCGCGGCACTCGTCGCCGACCTCCGCGAATCCAGCCCGGCGTTCGCGGACCGGTGGGACGACTTCACGATCGCGCCGCGCGACCCGGAGCGCAAGACGATCGACAGCCCGTCGGTCGGCCTGATCACCCTCGACTGCGACGTCCTCACGACCCTGGACTCGAACCTCCGGATCATCGTCTACACCGCCCGCCCGGACACCGAGGACGCGGCCAGACTCGCCCGCCTCCGCGTCACCCACGAGTGACCCCGTTCCCGGCGAACGGGATGACCGTCCGCCCGGGTTTGTCCGATCATGAACCCATGCCGAAACAGATTCCCGATCACCTCGACTTCGTCGGCTCCGGCTGGCATCCGCTGCTGCAGAAGCTGCACACGGAGTTGCTGGCCGTCAGCCCCACCTACAGCGTCCAGCAGGTCAAGGAGAAGTACGGCACCCTGCGCGTCTACCTCCTCACCGGCATGCTGCGCCACCTGGAGAAGGGCAACAGCGACTGGCCCGACTCCGACCAGGCGGCGCGCTACGAGGTGGAGGACGACGCGGCGAGGGCCCTCGTCCGCGCGGCCGAGCAGGAGTCGGCCAGGACGTGCGAGTCCTGCGGCAATCCGGGCGTGCTTCGCGAGCGCGCCTGGCTCAAGACCCTCTGCGATGCCTGCGCCGCCCCCCGCTGAGCGGCGTCCACGTCGTGATGGCGCCGGAGCCGTCGCCCCGGGCCATCACGGCGGGAAGGGCGTAGTCCCCGGGGCCGACCTTCGCGTGGCCGAGTCCCGTCACCGGCCTGCGAGTTCGTCCCGCTTCACACGCGCGAGGAGGTCGGCGAACGCCGCACGGTCGAGCTCGAGGTGACCGCCATCCGGATCCTTGCCGTCCCGAATGCCAACACCGACCGTGAGGCCTGCGACTTCAACGCAATCCGACTGGGTTGAAGTGCTGCCGCTACGGCTGGACTTACGCCAAGCGGTCACCAGACCGTCACCGACTTGCGAGTTCGTCGCGCTTCACGCGCGTGAGGAGGTCGGCGAACGCCGCATGTCCGAGGGCGAGGTGACCGCCATCCGGGTCCTTGCTGTCACGGATGCCGACGGCCTCCGTGATCCGCGCGAGCTCAATGCAGTTGTCCGTGCCGCCTGCACCGCTGTAGCTGCTCTTGCGCCAAGCCGTCATGTCCGCATCCCTGCTATCCACTCGCGAGATTGATCTTCGCTCCATGATCGAGCGGCGATACGTTCGAAGCGTATCGCCACATCGGCCGCCTCATCCTGATCTTCTATGACGCGTCCGACATCGAGACTGGTGCCGGCGAATGCCGCAGCACGCCCGTTCCCGAACTCGAAACAGGTGAACGAACCGTCGATCCCGATATGCGGAGCGGCACTCTCGGGCAAAACCCTGATCGACACGTTGTGGTGTGTGCCCAACTCAAGTAGCAGATCGCGCTGCTCTTCCATGACCGCGGCGCCGCCCATGGGACGAAGGGCCACCTCGTCAAGGAGCAACCACACCATGGGCTCTCCGGCAAGCATCTCCGTTTGGTGCTTCATGCGGTTCTTGACCTCGACCTCTACGTCACCGACGCGTCGTGCCGTGTGCCCTGCCTCCAAGAGCCCGCGGGCATAGCCCTCCGACTGGAAGGGCATCGGTATGACGTTGTTGTAGAACAGTCGGAGGGTTGTGGCATTCCGCTGGTAATTGCGCAGCTTCTCCTGCCAGTTGGGATCCACGCCCATCTTGGCGTAGCGCAACAAGATCACGAATAGGCCGCCCGCATCCCATGCCGCGTCGAGTGCGGCGCATTCACGCTCGTCCAACTGGCGCGTCCCGGCCTCGTACTTGGAAACTTGCCCCTTGGTACAGCCGATCACCTCCCCCACTTGAGCCTGGGTCATCTTGTGCTTGAGGCGCAGAAACCGCAGGTAGTGAGCCATCAAGGCGTAAAGCGAGAGCGTGGGGTCCGGGGGCGGGTTGACCATGATCACCCTCCAGGCGAGCGGAAGAGAGTTGCCAAAGTATCCAGCAACGACGACAAGGTAATCCGTCGCACGCACTCTTGTCTCGAGAACAGAGGGACGAAAGGCAGGTGCCATCGGAATGAATTCGACACAATTCGACAACCTGGACATATCGTGTCTGGCCGCACGGAGTACGCCGGGGATGGTGCGGACGCTCGCGGGGTTCCGGCTGGACGAGTGGGGTCTGCGGAGAATCGCCGACGAAGTGCTGCTGGTGCTCACGGAATTGATCACCAACGCCGTGCGATGCACGCCGGATTCGGAGATCCGGGTCAGGTTCGCGCGGGAAGACCGTGGCGTGCTGCTCGCGGTGTGGGACCCGGCCGACGCGATGCCGGTCGTGCGGCCGCTCGTCCCGGACGTCCCGCCGGACGCCGCCGCGCTCGACCCCGGCCACGTGGAGGGCGGGCGCGGGCTGCATCTGGTGCGGGCGCTCGCGTCCGAGTGCGGCGCCTGCAAGACCGAGCCGTGCGGGAAGTGGGTCTGGGCCCGGGTGCCCGCGGGATGAGGCGGCGGTTCGTGCGGTGGCGGCGGGCGGTGCGGCACCTGGACGCGTTCGCGGAGGCGGCGAAGGCTCGGGGATGGCGGTGCGTCAAGTTCTACGACGTTCGTCCGCCGTTGCTGTGGTTGTTCGCGCACGACCCGGCGGACGGGGTCGGCGTGAGCGTCGGGGTCGCGCCGGACGGATCGTGGACGTTCGTCGAGGAACGGCCGATTGACGGTCAATTACTTAACCGCTATCTATTGGGGGTCGTCGAGGAGGGTGGTCCGTGCAGGACGTGGTGCTGGCGCTGCTGACCAGGGAGCCGTCGCACGGGTACGACCTGCGCGGACGGCTGGTCGCGGCGCTCGGGCCGCTGGGCGGGTCGCTGAACGCGGGCCAGGTCTACGTGACGCTCACCCGGCTCGAGAAGGCGGGACTGGTCGTCCTGGAGCGTGAGGACGCGCCGGTGCGCGGCCCGCGGCGGAAGGTGTACGCGCTGACCGGGGCCGGGCGGGAGCGGGTGGCCGCGTGGCTCGCCGAGGGTGTCGGCCCGAGGGCGGACGTGACGGAGTTCCACCTCAAGTTGGTGGCCGCCGCCGAGTCGGGCCTGGCCGATCCGCTCGCGCTCGTGGACGCGCGGCGGCGGGAGCTGATGCGCGACCTCGCCGAGGCGCAGCGGGCCGTCCTCGCTCACGACGCGAACTCCGAGGCCGGGCTGCTGCTGGAGGGCGTCGCCCTCCGGTTGCAGGCCGACCTGCGCTGGCTGGAGGCGTGCGAGCGGACCTGGTCCGCCCGCGCCCCACGTGGAGAGGGCTGAAGGAATGATCGGAGACGCGCCGGTGCTGCGGGCGGCGGGCCTGTCGCGGGCGTACGGACGGGACGAGAGCCTGGTGTGGGCCGTCGATCGGGTCGACCTCGACGTGCCCGCCGGGCAGACGCTCGCCGTGACCGGGCCCAGCGGGTGCGGAAAGTCGACGCTGCTGCAGTTGCTGGGCGGGCTCGACCGGCCGAGCGACGGCGAGGTGTGGCTCGGCGGGCGGCGCATCGACCGGCTGGGCGAACGGGCGCTGGCGCGGCTGCGGCGGCGGGCGGTCGGGTTCGTCTTCCAGTCCTTCCACCTGATGGACGAGCTGACGGCGGCGGAGAACGTCGAACTGCCGGCGCTGCTCGCGGGGGCCGCGCCGCGCGCCGCGCGGCGCCGGGCCGCCGGGCTCCTGGACCGGGTCGGGCTCGCCGACCGGGTCCGGCACCGGCCCGCGCAGCTGTCCGGCGGGCAGCGGCAGCGGGTCGCCATCGCGCGAGCCCTGGTCAACGAGCCGCTGGTGGTGTTCGCGGACGAGCCCACCGGGAACCTCGACAGCGCCGCGACCCGCGACGTCCTGCGCCTGTTCGGCGAGCTGCGCGCGGGAGGCCAGACGCTGGTCGTGGTCACCCACGACGAGCGCGTCGCCGCGACGGCGGACCGCGTCCTGTCGCTGCGGGACGGGCGGACGGCCGGCGACGACCGGCCCCACCACCGTCCGGACGACCGTCGCACCGGGCTCGGGGCGCTGCTGAACTGGGAGGAGTGAAGGTGGGACGCTTGCTGCTGATGTGGCGGCTGGTCGCGTCGGACGTGCGCCGCCGTCCGGGCGAGGCCGTCATGTTCCTGGTGGCCGTCACCGCCGCCACCGCCTTCCTGACGCTCGGGCTCACGGCGAACAACGCGGTGGTCACCGGGTACATGAAGACCCGTGCGGCGACCGCCGGACCCGACGTCACCGCCATCGTGCCCGCCGCGGATCCGTCCCCGCTGGCCGCGGCCGTCGACCGTGCTCCCGGCGTGGCCGCGCGGAGCGAACCGATCTTCGCCTTCGACACCGACGTCCGGGCGCACGGGCGTACCGCGTCCACCTCGGTCGAGGGACGCGACGGCGCGCCGTCCGCGGTGGACCGGCCGCTGGTGACGTCCGGGACGTGGGTGCGGTCCGGTGGCGCGGTCGTCGAGCGCGGCTTCGCGCGGGCGCTGGGCGTGGACGTCGGCGACCGCGTCACCATCGGCGGTCGCGGCTACCCGGTGGTCGGGATCGCGGTCAGCGCCGCCACCCCGGTGCATCCGTGGAGCAACTGGGCCCAGGTGGGGCCGGGCGAGAGGGGCGGCAGGATCTGGTTCACCACCGCCGACGCCCGCGCGGCCGCGGGCGACGAGACGGGTGTCCATCTGGTCCACATCAAACTGACCGATTCCGACGCCGACGCGGTGTTCCGATGGCGCGAGACCGTGTTCACGCCCGACAGCCGGGGCGTCGCGGGGACCAACGTCCGGGACTGGCAGACCATCCTGCACGACGACATGAACATGATCCACAGCACCCAGCCCGCGCTGGTCGTGGGCGGGTGGCTGCTCGCGGTGGCGGCGACCGTCACGCTCGCCGCGCTCGCCGCCGTGCGCGCCGCCCGCGACAACCGGCGGGCCGGGCTGCTCAAGGCCGTCGGTGCCGGGCCCGGCACCGTCGCCGCGGTCCTGCTGGCGCAGTACCTGCTGCTGACCGCCGTGGCGACGGTGCTGGGACTGGCCGCGGGGTCCCTGGCCGCGCCCGAACTGGCCGATCCCAGCGCCGGGCTCCTCAACACCGCCGGGCCGCCGAGCACCGCCGTCGCGGTCGCCGCGGTCGTGCTCGCCGTCCTCGTCGCGCTGGCCGGGACGCTCGCCCCCGTCCTGCGCGCCGCCCGCACCACCACGGTCGGCGCGCTGGACGCCCCGGCGCACCCGCAGGCGCACCATCCGCGGCTGACCGCCGTGACGGCCTACCTGCCCACGTCGCTGCTGGTCGGGGTCCGGCTGCTGATCCGGCGGCCGGGCCGCGCCTTCCTGACCTTCGTCGGCCTGACGGCGACCGCCGTCACGGTCACCGCGCTGCTCGTCTACCGCACCGCCGTCGACACCGACCCCGGCACCGGGCTGACCGCCGCGGCCATGGAGGCCGTGAACGCCCGGAACGCGCACGTGATCCTCGGCGTCACGGTCGCGCTGGCGGCGCTGTCGGCGTTCAACACCGTGTTCCTCGGCTGGAGCGCCGCCGTCCAGGCCCGGCGCGCCCTGGCGATCACCCGGACCCTCGGCGCCACGCCCGGCCAGGTGGTCGCGGCGATCTGCACGGCGCAGCTCCTGCCCGCCGTGCCCGCGCTGGTGGCGGGCGCCCCGGCCGGGATCGTCCTGATGTGGTTCTTCAGCCCCAGGCTGGTCACGCCGCCGTGGTCGTGGCTGCTCGCCGCCGCGATCGTCCTGCTGCTGTCGGTCGCGGCGCTGACCGCGCTGCCCGCATGGGTGCACGCCCGGGGCCCGGCCGGGCCCGCCCTCGACGCCGAATCCGGCTGAGCCGCCCGGGCGATTTCGGTTTGCCGCTCCGGGGACGTCGCACCGATCATGGACAGATGCGCGAGTTCGACGAGCTGGTCGCGGAGGCCGAGGCGGCGCCCGTGGCGGGGTGGGACTTCTCGTGGTTCGAGGGACGGGCCACCGAGGAGCGGCCCTCGTGGGGGTACCAGCGGTCGATGAGCGACCGGCTGCGCCGGGCCGGCGCCGCGCTGGACGTGCAGACGGGCGGTGGCGAGGTGCTCGCCGGGGCGGCGGCGTTCCCGGCGACGATGGTGGCCACGGAGGGGTGGCCTCCGAACGTGGAGAAGGCGACGCGGCTGCTGCATCCGCGCGGGGTCGTCGTGGTGGCGGATCCGGACGAGCCGCCGCTGCCGTTCGCCGACGAAGCGTTCGACCTGGTGACGAGCCGGCATCCGGCGACGGTGCAGTGGGACGAGATCGCGCGGGTGCTCCGGCCGGACGGGACGTACTTCGCGCAGCACGTCGGGCCCGGAACCGTGTGGGAGCTCGTCGAGTACTTCCTCGGGCCGCAGCCGGACGCGAAGCGCGAACGGCACCCGGACGTCGAGCGGGCCGGCGCCGAGGCCGCGGGGCTCGAGGTCGTCGACCTGCGGATGGAGCGGCTCCGCATGGAGTTCTTCGACGTCGGGGCCGTCGTCCACTTCCTGCGGAAGGTCGTGTGGACGGTCCCGGGGTTCACCGTCGAGCGGTACCGGGAGCGGCTGCGGGAACTCGACGCGGAGATCCGCGCGGACGGCCCGTTCGTCGCCCACTCGACGCGCCTGCTGGTCGACGCCCGCAAACCCGTCCGGTAGCGGACCTCCGGGCCGCGCTCGCGGCGCGGCCCGGACGGGCGTCAGCGGGGACGGGGCGGGTACTTCGCGATGAACAGGCCCTCGGCGGTGACGCAGTCCCGGCCGTCGTGCCGGATGGCGCCGACCGTCCGGATCTTGCGGCCGTCCACGGAGACCTGGCGTGCGGAGATCGTCAGGGGCTCGAACAGCGGGGTGGTCCGGTGGTAGCGGAGCGTCAGTTCGGCGGTCATGCCCGAGACGCCCGCCCAGCCGTTCGCCACGCCGAGCGTGTGGTCCAGCAGGAGCGCCGAGACGCCGCCGTGAACGCTGGAGGGCGGCCCCTGGTACGGGAGGTCGAGGACGGCGGTCGCCGTGATGCCCCCGTCCGGGGCGGGCTCGTACTCCAGCGGCGGGGCGATCGGGTTCTCGGGGCCGGTGGCGGGGTCGTGGCGGGTGTTGCCGTCGCCCCGCCACATGTCGACCAGGCGGTCGCCGAGGGGCGGGGCCGACGCCTCGAGGTCGTCGGCGACGGCGTTCAGCCGGTCGGCGACGTCCGCCATGTCGGCGGTCCCGATGTCCCCGGCGCGGACGAGCGCGGCGATGACGCGGCGGGCGGCGGCGGAGGCGGCGTCGACGCCGCAGGACCGCGCGGACGCGTGCAGGTCCATCGTCACGCGGGCCTCCCGGTGGGCTGCGGGTCGCGCGGCAGTCCGAGGACGCGCTCGCCGATGATGTTGAGCTGGACGTCGGTGGTGCCCCCGGCGATCGACAGGTTGCGGGAGTTCAGGAACATCCAGGTGGGGTCCTGCATGCCGCCGGGGCCCTCGCCGGTGAGGGCGTCCGGGCCGATCCAGTCGACGGCGGTCTCCCAGACCTGCTGGATGTGCTCGACGCCGATGAGCTTGCCGATGGACGACTCGGCGCCCGGCTGCCCGCCGGCGAGCGACCGCAGGGTGGTGCGGAGGCCGAACAGGCTGCTGGACTGCGCGTCGCAGAGGATGCCGCCGAGGGTGGTGAGGCGCTCGCCGTCGTCCGCCGGGACGAGCTTGAGGAGGGCCTCGCCGCCGCTGCCGAGGGACGAGTCGTTCGACAGCGACACCCGCTCGTTCGCGAGCGTGGTGCGGGCGAGCTTCCAGCCGTCGCCGGGCGCCGCGACGAGGAGGTCGTCCGGGACGAACACGCCGTCGAGGAACACCTCGTTGAACAGGGTGTCGCCGGTCAGCTCGCGCAGGGGGCGGATGTCGATGCCGGGCGACTCCATGTCCAGGAGGAAGTACGACAGGCCCTTGTGCTTGGGGACGGACGCGTCGGTGCGGGCGAGCAGGATGCCCCAGTCGGCCTCGCGCGCCATGGACGTCCACACCTTCTGCCCGCTGATCTTCCAGCCGCCGTCGACCTTCTCGGCGCGGGTGGTGAGCGCGGCGAGGTCGGACCCGGCGCCGGGCTCGCTGAACAGCTGGCACCAGCGCAGGTCGCCGCGCAGCGACGGCGGCAGGAAGCGCTCGTGCTGGGCGGGCGAGCCGTGCGCGATGAGCGTCGGCACCACCCAGTTGCCGATGATCATGTCGTGCGCGCGCAGGTCCGCGCGGCGCATCTCCTCGGCGATGACGAGCTGGGTGACGGCGTCCGCGCCCTTGCCCCACGGGGCCGGGAGGTGCGGGGACGTGTAGCCGCGGTCGGCGAGGTAGTCGACGCGCTCCTTGCCGGTGAGGGCCGTCGCCGGTTCGAGTTCGGCGCGGATCCCGGTGCGGATCTCGTCGGCCTCGGGCGGGAGGTCGACGGAGAGTTCGCGGCGGACGCCGTCGAGGGTGAGGTGCGCGACGCGGCGGCGCCACTCGCCCGTCGGGCCGAGGACGACGCGGAGCGTCTGGGCCCGGCGCAGGTAGAGGCTCGCGTCGTGCTCCCAGGTGAAGCCGATCCCGCCGAGCGTCTGGATGCAGTCCTTCGCGGTGGTGAGGGCGGCGTGCGGGGAGGTCGCGCCGGCGACGGCGGCCGCCAGGGACGCCTCGGCGGTGCGGGCCTCGGCGGTGCGGGCCTCGTCCTGGGCGCGGGCGGCGTCCCAGGCGCACGCGCGGGCCTGCTCGGCGTGTGCGAGCATCCGGGCGCAGCGGTGCTTGACGCCCTGGAACTGCCCGATCGGACGGCCGAACTGCTCGCGGACCTTCGCGTATCCGGCGGCGGTCGCGGTGGCCCAGTCGGCGAGGCCCGAGGATTCGGCGGCGAACAGGACGGCGGCGAGGTCGTGGACGGTCCGCGCGTCGACGTCGAGGATCGCGTCCGGGGTCACGCCGTCCAGGGTGAGGCGGCCGAGGCGGCGGGTCAGGTCGTGGCTGGGGAGTTCGTCGGCGGACGCGCCCGTGACGACGGCCCACGCGGTGCCCGCGGAACCGCGCGCGGGCACGACGAGGACGTCCGCGAGGTGCGCGCCGAGGACGGGCTCCGACGTGCCGTGCAACGTTCCATCCGCGCGCAGTTCGAGCCCGCCGGGACGGAGCCCCACGGCGCCGACCGTCCTACCGGACGCGAGTCCCTCGAGGTGGTCGCGGTGGCCCGCGCGGTGCAGGACGGCACTGGCGAGGACGGTCGGGAGGAACGGCCCGGGGGTCATGGCCCGGCCCAGTTCCTCGAGCGCGACCGCGAGTTCGAGCATCCCGTAGCCGGCGCCGCCGACGTCCTCGGGGAGGTGCAGGCCGAGCAGGCCCTGGCCCGCGAGGTCGTCCCAGAACGGCGGGATCTTCTCCCGGCCGGCGTCCACGGCGGCGCGCACGGCGGCCTGCGTCACCCGGCGGGTGGTGAAGGCGCGCACGGCGTCGCGGAGGTCGCGGTGCTCCTCGGTCAGTCCGATGGTCATGCGTCAGATCCGTTCGATGATGGTCGCGGTGGAGTGCGCGCCGCCCGCGCACATGGTGACGAGGGCGGTGGAGCGGTCGGCGCGCTCCAGCTCGTGCACGGCCTGGGTGAGCAGCCGGGCGCCGGTGGAGCCGACGGCGTGGCCGAGGGCGATGGCGCCGCCGTTGACGTTGACCCGGTCCATGTCGGCGCCGAGGACGCCCGCCCAGGACAGGACGACCGACGCGAACGCCTCGTTGATCTCGACGAGGTCGATGTCGGGCAGCTTCATCCCGGCGCGGTCGAGGACGTCGCGGGTCGCGTCGATGGGGCCGTCGAGGTGGTAGTACGGGTCGGAGCCGACCATGGTCGAGGCGACGATGCGGGCGCGCGGCCGCAGGCCGAGTTCGGCGGCGCGCTCGCGCGACATCAGCAGGACGGCGGCGGCGCCGTCGCTGATCTGCGACGCGTTCCCGGCGGTGTGGACACCGTCCGGTACGACCGGGTTCAGGGTGGCGAGCCTGTCGAGGGACGTCTCGCGGAGGCCCTGGTCGCGGGTGACGGTGGCGGTCTCGCCGGTCGGGCCCTCCTTCGTCATGACGGGCGCGTCGATCTCGACGATCTGGCCCGCGAAGCGGTCCTCGGCCCAGGCGCGGGCGGCCTTGCGCTGCGACGCGAGGCCGAGCGCGTCGGCGTCCGCGCGGGTGACGCCCCGGTTCTTCGCGATGCGCTCGGCGGCGGTGAACTGGTCGGGGTAGTCGAAGTCCCAGCCGTCCGGCATGGGGCCGCCGGTCCCGGGGGTGAGGGCCTGGCCGAGGAAGACGCGGCTCATCGCCTCGACGCCGCAGCCGATGCCGGTGTGGATCGTTCCGGCGGCGATGAGGCCCGCGACGAGGTGGACGGCCTGCTGGGACGAGCCGCACGCGCAGTCGATGCTGGTGCAGGCGGTCGTGTACGGGAGGCCCGCGTACAGCCAGGCGTTGCGGGTGACGTTGTTGGCCTGCTCCCCCGCCTGGGTGACGCAGCCGCCGACGACCTGCCCGACCGTGGACGGGTCGACGCCGAGCCGGGCGAGCAGCCCCTTCTGCGTCGCGCCGAGGAGCTGCGCCGGGTGCAGGCCCGACAGAGCGCCGTGGCGCTTGCCGACCGGGGTGCGGGCGGCGTCGACGATGACGGCTTCAGGCACGGGTGGTTCCTTCCTGTCCGGTCAGGACGCGCGGGTGCGGCGGGGCACCGCCGGATGAGGCGTCCCGAGCCAGAAGTTAGAATTGATTCTCGTCAACGGACAAGGCCGGTCCCACTGAGCGGTTCCCGGCGACCACAGCAGGTGGGCGAGGTCCACTGAACGGGATCAGCGCGGCCGAGAAATAGAATTCGTACTAGCCTCGTCGGCGTCACCGCACACCGACGGGAGCCTCCTGATGAACGCTGACCTCACCCTGGCGGGGCGGACCGCCATCGTCACCGGCGCGGGCGCCGGGCTCGGCCGCAGCGAGGCCCTCGCGCTGGCCGCGCAGGGCGCCGCCGTCGTCGTCAACGACATCGGCCCGGCCGCCGAGGAGGTCGCCGGGGAGATCCGCGAGCGGGGCGGCCGGGCCGTCGGGGTCGCCGGGGACGTCGGCGACTGGGCGCTCGGCGACAAGCTCGTGCAGACGGCCGTGGAGACGTTCGGGAGCCTGGACGTCCTGGTCAACAACGCGGGCGTGCTGCGCGACAAGATGCTGTTCAACCTGTCCGAGTCCGACTGGGACGACGTGGTCCGCGTCCACCTGAAGGGCCACGCGGCCGTGTCGCGCGCCGCCGCCGTGCACTGGCGGGCGGCGAGCAAGGCCGCGGGCGGGCCGGTGTACGGACGGGTGGTCAACACGGCGTCCGAGGCGTTCCTGTTCGGCTCCGCCGGGCAGCCGAACTACTCCGCGGCCAAGGCGGGGATCGTCGCGCTGACCCTGTCCACCGCGCAGGGCCTCGGCCGGTACGGGGTGCGCGCGAACGCGATCTGCCCGCGCGCCCGCACCGCGATGACCGAGGCGTCGTTCGCCGAGGGCACCTCCCCCGGCGGCCTGGACGCCATGGCGCCCGAGCGGGTCGGGACGTTCGTCGGCTACCTGGCGTCCCCGGCGGCGGAGAAGATCAGCGGGCAGGTGTTCGTGGTGTACGGCGACATGGTCGCGCTGATGGCCGCGCCGACGGTCGAGCGGAAGTTCACGGCCGACAGCGGGGTGTTCTCCCCCGAGGAGTTCGCCGCGCAGGTCACGCCGTACTTCGAGGACCGCGAGGCGCACCGCACGTACGCCGCGTGGGACGTCGCCGCGCTCGACACGACGGGCACGAACACCCCGCGGTGACGCGCCGCCGGACGGCCGCCCCCGCGACGCGGACGGGGGCGGCCGTTCGCGCGTCCGGCCGTTCGCGCGTCAGTACGCGTCCGGGCCGCGCAGCGTCGCCTCCGCGCCGCCGTCCACGTACACGACCTGCCCCGCCATGTGCGAGTTCGCCGGCGAGATCAGCCAGGCCAGGGCCTCCGCGATGACCTCCGGCCCGGCGTACCCGTTGAGCGGCATCGGCACGGCCCGGTCCATGACCTCGCGCATCTTCGGGTCCGCGAACAGCGGCTCGGTCATCGCGGTGCGGACGACGCCGGGCGCGACCGCGTTCAGCGGGATGCCCGCGCCCGCCCACTCCGGCGCGACGGACGCGGCGCGCAGCCAGCGGGCCAGCGCCGACTTCGACGACGGGTACAGCCGGTTGCCCTCGCCGCGCTCGATCACCTTCGCCGCCGCCGCGAGCGCCGCGGGCTCGTCGCCGTCCAGGCAGGCCCGCAGGACGTCCTCGTCCAGCGGCTGCGTCCCGGCGATCGACCCGACGACGGCGGCGCGCGGACGCTCGGCGCGGGCGAGCGCGGGGCGCAGGCCGTCCAGGAGGGCGACCGCGCCGAAGTGGTTGACGGTGACGGTGAGCGGCGTCGGGCCGGACACGCCCGCGCACGCCACGACGCCGTCGAGCGTCCCGCCCGTCCGGTCGAGGACGCCCGCGACGGCGGCGGCCCGCCCCTCGGGGGTGCCGAGGTCGGCGCACACGTCGGCGTCCCGCAGGTCCACGCCGACCACCGCGTCGCCGCGGTCGCGCAGGAGGCCCGCGAGGGTCCGGCCGATGCCGGAGGCGGTGCCGCTGATCGCGATCGTGCGTCCCGTGCTCGTAAGGGGCATGTCGGTCTCCTTCACATGTGGGAGCCGCCGTCGACCCGCAGGTCGACGCCGGTCTGGTAGGCGGCGTCGGACGAGCCCGCGTACGCGATCACGGCCGCGATCTGGTCGGCCCGCCCCTGCCCGAACGGCGGCGCGAGCCGGCCGAAGTACGTCGGGTCGACGCCCGCGGGGAACATGTCGGGCGCCCTGGTCAGCGGGGTGTCGACACCGCCGGGCGAGACCGACAGCACGCGGACGCGGCGCGGGCTCAGCTCGGCGGCGAGGCTCAGCGAGAACGAGAGCACCGCGCCCTTGGACGCCGAGTACGCCGACATGTACGGGTTGCCCTGCACCGCCGACAGGGACGCGACGTTGACGATCGCGCCCGTCCCGTCCGGCAGGTGCGGGGCGGCCTCGCGGCAGAACAGCGCGGTCCCGACCAGGTTGACCTGGAACAGGCGGGTGAGGTCGGCGACGGTGAGGGCGGCGAGCGGCGTCGTCTTGTGGACGCCCGCGACGTTCACCAGCACGTCGATGCCGCCGAGCGCGGCGGCCGCGTCCCGGACGGCGCCGATCACGGCGGGCTCGTCGGTGACGTCGGCGACGCCCGTCGCGATCGTCCCGGGGCCGGTGATCGCGGCGGCCGTCCCGGCGAGCCCGTCCGCGGACAGGTCCACCCCGTAGACGGCCGCGCCCTCGCTCGCGAGGCGGAGCGCGGTGGCCCGCCCGATGCCCGACGCGGCCCCCGTGAGCAGCACTTTCACCCCGTCATAGCGCTTCATGACCGCACCGTAGCGGGGCCCGGAGCGGCTCCGGCGGTGGCGTCCCGGCCAGCGGGAGGCGGGGTCAGCCGGGCGCGTTGGAGCGGGGCGCGAGCAGCAGCCGGCACGCCATCCGGATGTCGCTCTCCACGTCCGCCATGGACGCGCGGCCGTTCAGGCTCATCTGCAGCACCCCGTACCAGCACTGCATGAGCAGCCGCACGAGCCGGACGTCCTGCGCCGTCGGCACCTCGATGCCGATGGCCAGCAGCACGATCTCCTGGAACGTGGTGTCGATCTTGGCGGTGTCGACGACGGTGGCGACGTTCGCGCTGTTGGCCGCGTGCAGCATCGACGCCGACAGCAGCGGCTGGGCCATCAGGGTGCGGCTGGCGGCGACGAGCAGGTCGGCGACCGCGTCCTCCGGGTCGGTGCCGGGCGGCGGCGGCCCGACGCCCTCCCCGAACCGGTCGACCTGCGCGGCCATCACGGCGGTGAACAGGTGCACCTTCGAGGGGAAGTACCGGTAGAGGGTGCCGATCGCCACCCCGGCGGCCTTGGCGACCTCGTGCATCTGCACGCGTTCGAGGGGCTTCTCACCACCGATGCGCATGGCGGCGCGCAGGATGCGCTGCCGCCTGTCGTGCTGCTCCGGCGAGCTGGGCTCGGCCGACAGCCGCGCCGACGCGATCCTCGCCACGGTCTCCCCCTCCGGTTCCTGTCCTGGCACGACAATATCCAGCCCCCCGGAGAGGTCGGCGCACGCCGATACCGCTCAGTGGGACCCGGCGGCCCGCACGGCCGCGCCGCGCTTACGTTCGTCGCGCCGAGATCGCGAAGGGGACGTCACGTGGGCGAATGGACGGACGAGTACGACGTGGTGGTGGCCGGTTCGGGCGCGGGCGCGCTGGCCGGGGCGCTCGCCGCGGCCGCGGGCGGGCGGCGCACGGCCGTCCTGGAGAAGACGGCGCTGCTGGGCGGGACGAGCGCGTACTCGGGCGCGTCGATCTGGCTGCCGGGCAGCCGGGTGCAGGAGCGCGCCGGGATCGGCGACGACTCGGTCGAATCGGCCCGCACCTACCTGACGGCGCTGCTCGGGGACGGTCCGGCCGCGCTGCGGGAGGCGTTCCTCGACGCCGCGCCCCGGGTCGTCGAGTTCCTGGAGAGCGACCCGGCCATCGAGTTCGAATGGCAGGCGTTCCCCGAGTACTACGACGCGCCGGGCCGCACCGCGCGCGGGCGCTCGATCGTCCCGCTGCCGCTGCCCGCCGAACGGCTCGGGGAACTCGCCGCGCTCGTCCGCCCGCCGGTGGACCGCGACCGGGCCGGGCTGCCGCACGACCCGTCCGTCCCGCTGGCGCAGGGCCGCGCGCTGATCGGGCGGCTGCTGCTGGCGTTCACGCGCACCGGGCGCGGCGACGTCCGCACCGGCACCGCGCTGACCTCGCTGATCGTCGAGGACGGACGGGTCGCGGGCGTCGCGGCCGAGACGGCGGACGGGCCGGTGCGGCTGCGGGCACGGCACGGGGTGCTGCTCGCGGCGGGCGGCTTCGAGGCGTCCGCCGCGCTGCGCGAGGAGCGGGGCGTGGCGGGCTCGGCGGAGTGGACGATGGCCCCGGACGGCGCGAACACCGGCGACGCCATCGCGGCGGCCGTCGCGGCCGGTGCGGCCACCGGCAACCTCGGCGAGGCCTGGTTCTGCCCGGCCCTCGTCGGGCCGGACGGGCGGGCCGCGTTCACGCTCGGCTTCCGCGGCGGCCTCATCGTGGACGGGACGGGCCGCCGGTTCGCCAACGAGTCCCTCCCCTACGACCGGATGGGCCGCGCGATGGCCGCCGCGACCGGCCCGCTGCACCTGATCTTCGACGCGAAGTCGCGCACGGCCCCGGCCATCACGATCCCCGCCGCCGACCCCGAAGCGCACCTCGCCGCCGGAACGTGGGTGCGGGCGGACACGCTCGACGGGCTCGCCGCCGCGATCGGCGTCCCGGCGGGCGCGCTCGCCGCGACCGTCGAACGGTTCAACGGGTTCGCCGCCGAGGGCGCCGACGAGGACTTCCACCGCGGCGAGGACGGCTACGACCGGTACTTCACCGGCGGCGGCCACGGCCTCGTCGCCGTCGACCGGGGCCCGTTCTACGCGGCCCGGATGGCGGTCGGCGACCTCGGCACCAAGGGCGGGCTCCGCATCGACCCCGACGCCCGCGTGCTCGACGCGGCGGACCGTCCGATCCCCGGCCTGTACGCGGCGGGCAACACCACCGCGTCGTTCACCGGCCCGATCTACCCGGGACCGGGCGTCCCCATCGGCACCGGGATGGCGTTCGCCTACCGGGCCGTCCAGCACATGGATTCCGAGGAGCGGGCATGACATCGATCAGGACGCGGGCCGCCGCGCTCGCCGCGGCGGCCGCCGTCGGCGCCGCGACGTTCACGGCCGTACCCGCGCAGGCGCACGTCCCGCCGGGGCAGCGCGGGCGGCTGCTGCACACGTGGCCGGTCGCCGGGACGGCGGCGCTGCCGAGCGCGGCCGCCAACCGGACGATCGCCTACACCTCGCAGGGCGCGAACGGCCGGAAGATCGTCGTGACCGGCACCGTGGCCGTCCCGGAGGGACGGCCACCGCGCGGCGGCTGGCCGGTGCTGAGCTGGGCGCACGGCACCACCGGCACCGCCGACGTGTGCGCCCCCTCCGCCGACACCGCGGACGGCCCGGCGCACGACTACCTGTCGGTCACCGAGCGGTACCTCGACCGGTGGGTCGCGCGGGGCTACGCGGTCGTGCAGACCGACTACGAGGGCCTCGGCACTCCGGGCGGCCACCCGTACATGCACGGGCGCAGCGAGGCGAACGCCGTCGTGGACATCGTCCGCGCCGCCCGCGGTCTCGACCGCCGCATCGGCCGGAACTGGTACGTCGCCGGGCACAGCCAGGGCGGGCACGCGGCGGTGTTCACCGCCGCCGCCCGGCAGCGGCCCCGCGACGTGCGGCTGCGCGGCGCGCTCGCGCTCGCCCCCGGCTCGCAGACCAGCGCCACCCCGGAGTACGTCCGGTCCGGGCTCCCGGGCGCCGAGGCGGCCATGCCGTTCCTGTTCGTCCTGCTCACCGGCGCCGAGGCCGCCGAGCCGTCGATCGTCCCCGAGGACCTGCTGACCGCCGAGGCCCTCCCGATGCTGGAGGCCGCGCGCACGTCCGCGTGCACCTTCGGGCTGCGGCGGATGGCCGAGGGCTTCGACCCCACGAAGGTGTTCGAGCCGGACGCCGATCTGGAGCCGCTCACCGCGTACCTGCGCTCGCAGGAGCCCGCGGGCCTGAGCCTGCGCGTGCCGACGCTCGTCCTGCAGGGCACCGCGGACACGCTCGTCTCCCCCGCCGCGACGAAGCTGCTGACGGACGATCTGTGCGAGCGCCACGACACGATCGCGTACCGGGAGTACGAGGGCGCCGACCACCGCGAGCTGCTCGACGCGTCGTTCACCGACGGCCTGAGCTACGTCGAGAACCTGCGCAAGGGCCGCACCCCACCGTCCGACTGCTGACCGCACGAGCGGCCGGCCGGGGCCGGGCGGGTACAGCCGCCCGGCCCCGTCCCGGTGGTCACAGGAAGCGCCGGATCGGACGGACCGAGGCCTCCATCACGCGCTGCCGGACGGGCCGCCGCCGCCAGCGCCGCGGGTCGATCCGCTCGCTGGCCGCGAGATCCCGGGTGAAGTCCTCGTCCAGCCGGGCGGTCACCGCCGGATCGATGACGGCGAGCATGATCTCCTCGTCGTGGTCGAGGGACCGGCGGTTGAAGTTGGTGGACCCGATCAGCGACGCCACGCCGTCCATCGTGATGATCTTGGTGTGCAGCATGGTCGGCCGGTACTGCGAGATCCGGATCCCGGCCTCCAGCAGCTCGCCGTAGTGCCGCTGCCCGGCGAGCCTGCTGACACGCTTGTCGGCGTGCCGCCCCGGAAGCACGATCTCGACCTCCACACCGCGACGGGCGGTGTCGCACAGCAGTTCGGTGAAGTAGGCGTCCGGCGCGAAGTAGGCCGTGGCCAGCCGCACCCGGCGCCGCGCCGACTCCAGCACCACCCGGATCAGCGTCTGCATGTCCTGCCAGCCCATGCTGGCCGACCCGCGGACCACCTGCACGACGGCGTCACCGCATTCGTCCTGCGGGACGAAGCGGTCGCGTTCGTCGAACAGTTCGGCGTGGCATTCGGCCCAGCTCTGCGCGAATCCGGCCGCGATGCCGTCCACGGCCGGGCCGCGCACCCGCACGTGGGTGTCCCGCCACTCGCCGCTGTTGCGGGCGTCGCCCTTCCACTCGTCGGCGATGCCCACACCGCCGGTGTAGGCGGTGCGCTCGTCCACGATCAGGACCTTGCGGTGGCAGCGGTGGTTCTGCTTGAACGGCGACAGGTACGGCGGCCTGCGGAACCAGGCCACCGTGACGCCCGCGTCGTCCATCGCGTCCAGGAGTTCCCGCTCGATCGGGTGGCTGCCGAAGCCGTCCAGCAGCAGCCGTACCCGCACCCCCGCGCGGGCCCGCTCGGCGAGCGCGTGGGCGAACCGGCGCGCGACGTCGCCCCGCCAGTACACGTAGGTCATCATGTCCACGGTGTGCTCGGCGGCGCGGATCTCCTCCAGCATCGCGGGGAAGATCTCGTCACCGTTGCGCAACGGCTCCACCGTGTTCCCCTCGGTGGCGGCGACGCCGAGCAGCCGCTCCAGGCGCCGCCGGAGCCGGTCCCCTTCCGCCACCGGGTCCGGGTCGCCGGACCCGGTGGCGCGGCCGGGAGCCAAAGAGGTCATTCCACCCTCCGGATGATCGGAACGGGCACGGTCAGAACGGGAGGCGGCCGCGGGCGCGGCGGCCGGCCGATCCGCTGCGGCCGACGGCGCGCGAGGAGCTGCGGAACGGCTTGCTCAGCAGCCGCCCGATCGAGCCCGGCGCCGACGAACCGGCCCGGGATCCGGCGCCCAGCGCCCGCTGGGTGCCCCGCTGCGGGTGCCGCGACAGCCTCGGCAGCAGGAACGCCAGCACCAGCAGAACCGCGCAAACAGCCACGATGGCAACGATCGCCATGGTCTCGCCCCTTTTCAACGTTGCTTACATCTGGCAACGCTTTACCCGCGACAAGGAAAGACATTCCGGTGCTGTGACGAACCCGACTCCGGCGGCCCGTCGCGCGGACGCTCGTGCGGGGCGGGTCAGACGAGGTTGTCCTCGACGGCGAGGCCGAACTCGCCGCGGCCGTACATCGACAGGGCGCGCTCGACGTCGTTGGCGACGTGGACGCTGCCCGCGTGGGCGTCGCGCCAGGCGCGCTCGATCACGTGGCCGCGGCGCAGCGAGTTCCCGCCGGCCGTGCGGAACAGGATGTCGATGGCCTCGATGGCGCGCTCGGTGCCGCGCACCTGGTCGCGGCGGGCGCGCAGGCGCAGCTCCATCGGGATCTCCTCGCGGCGCACCGCGCAGGCGTGCACGTCCCGCATGTTGCGCTCGGTCTGCAGGACGGCCGCGTCGATCTCCGAGGCCGCGCGGGCCACGGCGACCTGCGCGAACTCGTCCTCGACGAACCGTCCGCCGCCCAGGCTCAGCCGGATCCGGTCGCGCATCTGCGCCACGTACGAGCGGTAGCAGCCCGCGGCCATCCCGATCACGCTGGACGAGACGGTCGTGGTGAAGATCGTCCCGAAGGGGATCCGGTACAGCGAGCCGGGGTTGACCTTGAGGCCGGGGGCGCGCAGCCGGGCCTGGTCGTAGTTGCGCATCGCGCGGTGCGCCGGGACGAACGCGCGCTCGACGACGATGTCGTCGCTGGCGGTGCCGCGCAGGCCCATCGAGTCCCAGACCTCGCGGATCTCGTAGTCCGCGCGGGGCAGCAGCACGGTCATGAAGTCGACGGGACGGCCCTGCGCGCCGACGACCAGCCCGCCGAGCAGCACCCAGGACGCGAACTCGCAGCCGGAGGAGAACGCCCACCGGCCGGAGATCTCGTAGCCGCCCTCGACCGGGGTGAGCCGCCCGATCGGGGCGTAGGAGGACGCGACGAGGGTGTCCGGGCCGGTGCCCCACACCTCCCGCTGCGCGGCGTCGGGGAACAGGCCGAGATGCCAGGAGTGGACGCCGAGCACGGCCGTCACCCAGCCGGTCGAGCCGCACGCGCCGGAGATCTCCCGGACGGCGGCGTAGAACTCGACGGGGTCGCCCTCGGCGCCGCCGTGCCGGGCGGGCTGGAGCAGCCGGAACATGCCCGCTTCGGTGAGCCCGCGGATGGTCGCGGCGGGGATGCGGCCTTTGTCGTCGACGGCCCGGGCCCGCTCGGCGATGCCCGGCAGCAGTTCGCGCACGCCGTCCAGAACCTCACCGCTCATCCGCCCGTTCCCCTCCCGCTCGTCCGGTTCGTGCAGCAGACCACGCGTGCCGGAGGGGAGTGCGGAGGCGTCCCGGCCAGCGGGACCCGCCCCCGGACGGCGTGACCTGCGACATAGCGTTCGAACATCTCGTCCATAGCCGAAGGGATGATCCACCGTGACCGCTGCCGAGTCGGACGCGATCCGCCGCATCGAGGCCGAGGCGATTTCCAGCCGGTTCGCCCGAGGATGGCACTGCCTGGGCCTCGCCGAGAAGTTCAAGGACGGCAAGCCCCACACCATCAACGGGTTCGGCCAGAAGCTCGTGGTGTTCATGGGCGAGGACGGCACGATCAACGTGCTGGACGGCTACTGCCGGCACATGGGCGGCGACCTGTCGCAGGGCACCGTCAAGGGCAACACGATCGCGTGCCCGTTCCACGACTGGCGCTGGGGCGGCGACGGCCGCTGCAAGGGCATCCCGTACTCGCGCCGGGTCCCGCTGCGCGCGCGCACGGCCGCATGGCCGACCATGGAGCAGGACAAGCTGCTGTTCGTCTGGAACGACCCGGAGGGCAAGCAGCCCCCGGCGGACGTGACGATCCCCGTCATCGAGGGCGCCACCCGCGACGACTGGACCGACTGGCGCTGGACGGAGCAGGTCGTCCACACGAACGCGCGCGAGGTCATCGACAACGTCGTCGACATGGCGCACTTCTTCTACATCCACCAGTCGTTCCCGACGTACTTCAAGAACGTCTTCGAGGGCACGACGGCGACGCAGATCATGAAGGGCGTGACCCGGGAGGACTCCCGCCGGCAGCGCGAGGGCAGCGGCGGGGGCGGGCCGCGGATGCTCGGCAACACCTCGGTCGCCACCTACCACGGCCCCTCGTTCATGATCGACGAGCTGACGTACCACTACGAGGGCTACGACCTGAAGTCCGTCCTGATCAACTGCCACTACCCGATCGACGAGAACTCGTTCTCGCTGCACTCGGGGATCATCGTCCAGCACAGCGAGGCGCTGCCGCCCGCGGCCGCCGAGGCGACCGCGGAGAAGCTCTCGTCGTTCATCCTGACGGGCTTCCAGCAGGACGTCGAGATCTGGAAGAACAAGACCCGCATCGACAACCCGCTGCTGTGCGAGGAGGACGGCCCGGTCTACCAGCTGCGCCGCTGGTACGAGCAGTTCTACGTGGACGTCGCCGACGTCACGCCGGAGATGAACGACCGGTTCGAGTACGAGATCGACACCACCCGCCCGGTCGAGTCGTGGAAGAAGGAGGTCGAGGAGAACCTCGCCCGCCTGGACGCCGCGGAGGCCTCGGCGTGACGGTCCGTTCCGACGAGCGGCTGGACGGGACGCCGATGCGTCCCGTCCGCTGCCGCCGCTGCGCCGCGCGAGTGCTGGCGCGCAAGTCGAGCTGGGAGCAGACGAGCATCCAGTGGTCGGCCGAGGCGCGGGCCGCGTGCACCGGCATCGGCGAGGACGAGCACGGGACGTGCCCGGCGCTGCGCTCGGCGATCCAGGAGGCCGCGCTGAACGGCGAGATCACGGTCCTCGATGACTGACGTGGACGGGGGCCCGCACATCGACGGGGTCGCTCTCAGACTGGACGGAGAAGGATGATCGACAGGTACGGGCCGTGGGCCGTCATCGCGGGCGGCTCGGAGGGCGTGGGGTCGGCGTTCGCGCACCGGCTGGCCGACGCGGGCGTCAACCTGGTGCTGATCGCCCGCAAGCCCGGCCCGCTCGCCGAGACCGCCGCGTCCGTCCGGGCGAAGGGCGTGCAGGTCCGGACGCTCGAACTCGATCTCGTCGCGCCGGACCCGCTGAAGGCCGTCCGGGACGTCACCGGCGACATCGAGGTCGGGCTGCTGATCTTCAACGCGGGCGCCAACAGCTACGGGCACGAGTTCGTCACCGGCGACCTCGACCGCTTCCAGGGCGTCATCGACCTCAACATCACGGCGCAGCTCGCGCTGACCCGCCACTTCGCCGCGCCGATGAAGGAGCGCGGGCGCGGCGGCATCCTGCTCGTGGGGTCGCTCGCCGGGTACATGGGGCAGGCGCAGATCAGCGTGTACTCGGCGGTCAAGGCGTTCGGGCGCGTGTTCGCCGAGGGCCTGTGGCTGGAGTTGCGCGAGCACGGCGTGGACGTCCTGGAGCTGGTGCTCGGCGTCACCCGCACGCCCGCGATGGAACGCGCCGGCCTCGACATGGACATCCCGGGCCTGAACGTCGCCGAAGCGGACGACGTCGCCCGCGAGGGCCTCGAGCACCTCGGCGACGGGCCGCTCTGGGTCGCGGGCGGCAACTACGAGGCCGCGCGCAAGCGCAGCGGCTTCCCGCGCGCGGAGAAGGTCGCGGGCGCCCACGAGGCGATGAAGCGGCTGCTCCCCAAAGAATCCGGAAAGTAGGCGGCGCATAGACGCGCACTTACCGTTATTGGTTGACCACGAAGAGTGTTGACTTCGAGGTCGCTCCGGGATGTGATTCGGGTGATCAGCTATTCCATTCCGGAGGTACCACCATGCGTTCTCGCCTGCCCGCAACCGTTTCGACGGCCGTCGCCGCGGCCTTTTCCACCGGTCTCGGGGCCGCCGCGCTCGTCCTGACGGGCCCGGCCGCGTCCGCCGAGCCCTACCCGCCGGGCGAATACCAGATCATGACCGACCACGGCGGCCGCTGCCTGAACGGCCCGGCGGACGCCGGCGCGCGCGGCACCGTCGGGCCGTGCGGCACGGTCTGGCGGTTCCGGCTCATGTCGGACGGCATCGAGATCGTCCGCGCCACCCCGGACGGCGCCGCCACGGACGACTGCCTGGGCGTGTCCCCGCGCAAGGGGTGGCCGCGCAACGTCGCGTGGCGCTCCTGCGAGAAGGAGCCGACGCTCTGGTACGCGACCCGCGTCGCCGACGGCTACTACGTCATCTCGCTCGCGAGCGACGGGCAGCTGCTCACCTGGCACGAGAGCGAGAGGCACGCCTACCTCGTCCCCGAGCGGAGCGACCACGACCACCAGCTCTGGACGTTCGAGCCCGCCGAGGCCGGCGCGGGCGCCGGGAACTGATCGGCGGCGCGCCGGTCAGTTCCCCTCCGGGGACGCCGCCGGGGACGCCGCCAGCCGGACGAACCCGCCCGACCGGCGCACGTAGACCGGGTCGCCGGTGTTCCACGCCGCGTCCCGCAGCACACGTTTGAGGACCTTGTTCGTCGGGGTGCGGGGCAGTTCCGCCAGCACGCGCACGTACCGGGGCGCCTGCTTGGTGCCGAGGTCGGGCTGCCCCGCCAGGAAGGCGGCGAACCCGGACGGGTCGAACCGGCGGCCGGGCGCGAGCGTCACCGCCGCCATCACCTGGTCGCCGACGCGCTCGTCCGGGACGGCGTACACGGCGACGTCGGCGAACCCGTCGTAGCGCGCGAGCAGCCGCTCCAGCGGCGCGGCGGCGAAGTTCTCGCCGTCCACGCGCAGCCAGTCGTCGCCGCGACCGGCGAAGTACCAGTACCCGGCGGCGTCGCGGTAGGCGAGGTCGCCCGACCAGACCCAGCCGTTCCGGACGCGCTTCGCCGTCGCCTCCGGGTTGCGGTAGTACCCCTCGAACCTCGCGGCGCCCCGCGTGTCGACGATCTCGCCGACGGCCTCGTCGGCGTTCGCCAGCCGGCCGTGCTCGTCGAACTCGGCGCGCGGGCACTCCCGGAGGGTCTCCGGGTCGGCGACGATCACGCCGTCCTCGGCGACGCCCAGCGAGCCCGGCGGCGTCCCGGGGACGCGGCCGATGCGGATCTCGCCCTCGCTCGACCCGTAGGAGTCGATGACCGTGCACCCGAACCGCTCGGCGAACGCGTCGATGTCGCGCTGCGCCGCCTCGTTGCCGAACGCGATGCGGAGCGGGTTGTCCGCGTCGTCGGGTCGCGGCGGGGTCGCGAGGATGTAGCTGAGCGGCTTGCCGACGTAGTTGAAGAACGTGACGCCGTACCGCCGGACGTCCGGCAGGAAGCCCGACGCGGAGAACCGGCGCCGCAGCACCAGCCGCCCGCCGGTCGCGACGGCCGGGGCGATGCCCGCCATCAGCGCGTTCGAGTGGAACATCGGCATCGCCACGTAGAACGCGTCGTCGCGGCCGAGGTTCCGCCGCGCGGCCTGCTGCCGGGCGATGCGCCCGAGCCGCCCCTGGCCGCACAACACGGCCTTCGGCGCGGACGTCGTCCCGGACGTGAAGATCAGGCAGAACACGGTCGCCGGGTCGTCGCCGGGGGCGCCCTCGAGCGGGACGGCGCGCGCCAGGCGTTCCGCGTGCCCGGCGGTGTCGACGACCAGGACGGGCACGTCCGTCAGCCCGTCGAGCAGCTCCGCGCGGGCCGTCTCGGTGACGACCGCGCCGCAGTCGGTGTGGGACATGTCGCGCGCCAGCTCGGCGCCGCGCCGCGTCGGGTTCAGCTCCACCACCGGGACACCGGCGAGCGCCGCGCCCAGCAGCCAGAACAGGTGGTCCGGCCCGTTCTCCAGGAACAGCCCGACGTGCCACGGTTCCGGCCCCGGCGCCGACAGGTCCCGGACGAGTCCGGCCCGCAGCCGCGCCTCCGCGACGACCTCGCGCCACGTCCACGACCGGTCCTCGAACGACAGCCCCGGACGGTCGTCGCCGCCGCGCGCCGCGACCAGCCCCGCGAACGTCGGGTCGTCCGCCGGACGGTCGTCGCCCAGCACCCCGCCACCGTCCGGCACCCCGCCACCGTGCGGTGCCCTGTCCTCGGTCATGCTCCTCCTCCGTCGCGTCCACGCAGCGTCCGGCAGGACGGCCGGGCGCGGCGCCGCCCGATCCCACTGAGCGGGACTCGTCCCGTCCGGCGGTGCACGCGCTGTTTTCCTCGTTCGGACCTGCAAGGCGTCCGTCCCGAAAACGCGGCCGGACGGCGGCCCCGGGGAGGGATGTGCGCACCATCGCGAGCAGACGGTTCCGGCACGCCGCCGGGATCCTCGCCGTCGCGACGGCGGCGACGGCGTGCGCCTGGCAGTCCGACGGTGGAACGATCCAGCGGGACGCCCGGCCCGCCGAGTACCGCGTCGGGATGATCGGAACGGAGCCGGGCGGGACGCCCGTGGACGGCGGCACCCTCACGTTCGCCGCCTACGCCGAGACCGGGCTCCTCGACCCCGCCGAGACGATCGTCGCCGGGTCCACCGGCGGCGTCGAGATGGCCGCGATCTACGACGTCCTCATGCGCTGGGACCCCGCGAGCGGCGAGGTCGTCCCCCAGCTCGCCGAGGGCCTCGAGAGCGGCGACGGCGATACGACCTGGACGCTCCGGCTCCGCGACGGCGTCGAGTTCGGCGACGGGACGGAGCTGAACGCGGCCGCCGTGAAGTGGAGCATCGAACGGTACGTGCGCAAGGGCGCCGACGAGGCCGCACTCTGGAAGGCGAACGTCCGAGCCGTAAGAACCCCTGACGACCGCACCGTCGTGTTCGAGCTGGCGCACCCCTGGCCGTCCTTCCCGTTCATGCTGGCCGGCGGGCCCGGGATGATCGTCGCGAAGTCGTCCGACGCCGGGGAGCGGTTCCGCCCGGTCGGCGCGGGCCCGTTCGAGTTCGCGCGGTACGCGCCCGACGAGGAGATGGTCCTCGAGGCCCGCGACGGCTACTGGGACGGCCGCCCGCACCTCGACCGCGTCCGGCTCGTCTACGTCGACGACCCCGACGCCGCCCTCGCCACCCTCGACAGCGGCCGGATCCAGGCCGCGTTCCTCCGCGACCCCGTCATCGTCCGGGACGCCCTCGAAGCCGGCCACTCCGGCTTCCTCAACATGGTCGCGCTCGGCAACGTCGCCGTCATCAACGCCACCGCCGGGCACCCCGGCGCCGACCCGCGCGTCCGCAAGGCCATGCACCTCGCGATCCAGCCCGAGGTGATCTACCGGCGCGCCTACCCGGGAACGGGCCTGGCGAGCAACGCGCTGTTCCCCGGCTTCTCCCGCTGGCACACCGCCGCCGAGCCGCTGCCCTACGCCCCGGACCGGGCGCGCGAACTGCTCGCGGCGGCGAAGGCCGACGGCTACGACGGCAAGGTCACCTGGCTGGACGCGCAGGACCCCGCGTCCCGCACCACCGCCCTCGCCGCGAAGGCGATGCTGGAGAGCGTCGGGTTCGACGTCGAACTCGACCTCGTCCGGTCCATCGCCGACCAGATCACCAAGGTGTCGGTCAAGAAGACCTACGACGTCTCCGGCTGGGGCATCAGCTGGCGCGAGGCCGGGCCGTTCGCCCGCATGTACGCCACCCTGCACGGCGAGGGCAACCTCACCGTCGGCATGGCCACCACCCCGGAGATGTCCGCGCTCATCGAGGAACTGCGCGGCGCCGACGGCGAGGAGGCGCAGCGCGCGGTGATGGGACGCATCCAGGAGCGGTGGAACGAGGACGTGCCCGCGCTGGTGTTCGGCCCGCAGCCCGAGCTGATCGCGTGGCCCGAGCGCGTCCGCGGCGTCGCCGGGACCGTCAACAGCATGGTCCTGCTGGACGACGCGTGGCTCGCGCGGGACTGAACCGGAGGTCACGGAGGTGCCGGAGGTGAACGTGCGCGACGCGGTGCGGCGGCCGGTCGAGCTGGTGCTCGTCCTGCTCGTCGTCAGCATGGGCGCCTTCGCGCTCGTCGACCTGATGCCCGGCGACCCCGCCGTGGCCGTCCTCGGCGAGGGCCACACGCCCGCCGAGTACCAGGCGCAGCGCGAGGAGATGGGCCTCACCGACCCGCTGCCCGCCCGGTACGCCCGGTGGGTCGGGGACGCCGTCACCGGCGACCTCGGCACCTCGTTCGTCCCGCCCTACGACGACGTCGCGGGCCGGATCGGCGCCGCCCTGCCGGTCAGCGTCGAACTCGCCGTCCTCGCCCTGCTGATCGCGCTGGCCGTCGCGGTGCCGCTCGCCCTGTGGTCGGCGTACCGCGCGGGCGGGCGGGTCGACCGGCTGGTGAGCGCGGGCACGTTCGCGATCCTGTCGGTGCCGAGCTTCCTCGCCGGGATGCTGCTCATCGCGCTGTTCGCCGAACGGCTCGGCTGGTTCCCCCGGCTCGAATGGGCGCGGCTGTCCGACGGGATCGGCGACAACCTCTACCACGCGTTCCTGCCCGCGCTGACGATCGCGCTCGTCGAGGTCGCCACGTTCACGCGCGTCCTGCGCGGCGACCTCATCACCACCCTGCGGGAGGACTTCATCCTCGCGTCCCGCGCCAAGGGCATGCCGCCCGTGCACGTGCTGGTGCGCGACGCGCTGCGCCCGTCCTCCTTCTCCCTCGTCACGCTGCTCGGCGTCAGCCTCGGCCGGCTCATCGGCAGCACCGTGATCGTCGAGCACCTGTTCGCGCTGCCCGGCATGGGCACGCTGATCATCGGCGCGGCCGACGCCGGGGACGTCCCCACGGTGCAGGGCGCGGTGCTGGTCATCGCCCTCATCTACGTGCTGGCGAACGCGCTGATCGACGTGTCCTACGGACGTCTCGACCCACGAATCAGGCGGGCCCATGTCTGACGCCGCGAAGTCCCCCGCACGCCGGACCGGTCCGGCCGCCGCCGCCGGTCTCGCCGTGCTCGGCCTCGCCGTGCTCGGCGCGTCGGTGACCGTGCTCGCGGGCACCGGATGGTGGCAGCTCGGCGCCGTCCTCACCGGCCTCGCCGCGTCCTACCTCGGCCTCGACCGCACCGGCCGCGCCCTGTTCGGTCCCGGCTTCGACCTGATGTTCTGGCTGTGCACCGCCTGGCTGACCGTGCTGGTCGCCGCCGCGCTCCTCGCGCCGCTGCTGCCGCTCGGCGAGCACGAGGACATCGTCGCGACCCTCGACTCCCCCGGCATGGCCGTCCCCGACCTGTCCACCGCGCACCCGCTCGGCACCAACAACTTCGGGCTCGACCTGCTGTCCCGCCTGATCCACGGGGCCCGGTCCTCCCTCGTCGTGTCGCTCGGCGCCGTCCTGATCGGGATGGTCGTCGGCGGGGCCGCCGGGATCGCCGCCGGCTACCTGCGGCGCGCCGACCCGCCCGTCGGCGTCCTCACCAACTCGCTGCTGGCCGTGCCGCCGCTGATCCTGCTGATCGCCCTCGGCACCGTGCTCGAGCCGACGCTGACCAACATCGCCGTCGCGCTGTCCCTCCTCGCGATCCCCGGGATGATCCGGATGGCGCGGGCGAACACCCTCGCGTTCGCGCAGCGCGAGTTCGTCCTCGCGGCGGACCTGCTCGGCGCGTCCCGGTGGCGCATCGCGACCCGCGAGCTGCTCCCGAACGTCGTGCCGCCTCTCGCGTCCTACGGCATGGTCATGGTGTCAGTGCTGATCGTCGCGGAGGCGTCGCTCAGCTTCCTCGGGCTCGGCGTCCAGCCGCCCGACCCGTCCTGGGGCAACATGATCGCCGAAGGGGAGCAGAACAACGCGTTCACCGACCACCCGCACATCGTGCTCGTCCCCGGCGTCACCCTCTTCCTGACCGTCTTCGCGTTCAACCTCGTCGGCGAGAAGGCCCGCAAGCGCTGGGACCCCCGGCAGGCGAAGCTCTAGGAGCCCCCGATGACCCTTCTCACCGTCGAGGACCTGCACACCGAGATCGCCACCCCGCGCGGGCCGCTCAAGGCCGTGGACGGCGTGTCCTTCACCGTCGGCGCGGGCGAGATGTTCGGCGTCGTCGGCGAGTCCGGCTCCGGCAAATCGGTGCTCGGCCGCACCGTCATGGGCCTCTACACCACCGGCCCGGACATGGCCGTGTCCGGACGGGTCGTGCTGGACGGCGCCGACGTGCACGCCCTCGCCCCCGCCGAACGCCGCAAGCTGTGGGGCGCCCGCGTCGGCATGGTGTTCCAGGACCCCGGAACCGCCCTCAACCCGGTCAAGAAGGTCGGCCGGCACCTCACCGAGGGCCTGCGCCGCCACGGGCACTCCCGCGCCGCCGCCCGCGCCCGCGCCGAGGAACTGCTCCGCCTCACCGGCATCCCCGAACCGCGCCGCCGCCTCGACCAGTACCCGCACGAGCTGTCCGGCGGCATGCGGCAGCGCGTCGTCATCGCGATGGCCCTCGCCGGCGAGCCCGCCCTGCTCATCGCCGACGAGCCCACCACCGCCCTCGACGTCACCGTGCAGAAGCAGATCCTCGACCTGCTCGGCCGGTTGCAGTCCGAACTCGGCACCGCGATCGTCCTGATCAGCCACAACCTCGCCGTCGTCGCGGGCCGCGCCGACCGCGTCGCCGTCATGTACGCGGGCCGCCTCGCCGAACTCGCGCCCGCCCGCCCCCTGTTCGACGACCCCCGCCACCCGTACACCGAGGCGCTCCTCGCCTCGATCCCCCACCTGCACGACCCGCCGCACACCACCCTGCGGACGATCGACGGCGCCCCGCCGAACATGGCCGATCCACCGCCCGGCTGCCGCTTCGCGCCCCGCTGCGGTCACGCGACCGGCGTCTGCCGCGCGGACACGCCGCCGCTCGTCCCGGCGGGCGACCGCGCGTTCGCCTGCCACCATCCCCGAGGAGGCGCCTGATGGCCGGCACCGGCACCGCGCACCTGCGCCCGCAGTCCGACCCCGTCCTCACCGTCCGCGACCTCACCGTCGAGTTCCCCGCGGGCCGCGGCACCGTGCACGCCGTCTCCGGCGTCAGCTTCGACCTCCTCGACGGGGAGACCCTCGGCATCCTCGGCGAGTCCGGCTGCGGCAAGTCCAGTACCGGACGCGCCGTCCTGCAGGCGCCCCCGCCGACGTCCGGCTCGGTCCGCCTCGGCGGCACCGAACTCACCGGGCTGCCCCGCGCCCGCCTGCGCGACCACCGCGAACGCCTGCAGATGATCCTGCAGAACCCGGTCGCCGCACTGAACCCGCGCCGCCGCGTCCGCGACCTCGTCGCCGAGGGCCCGACGATCCGCGGCACGCGCCCGTCCGCCGAACGGGTCGACGAGATCCTGCACGCCGTCGGGCTCGACCCCGCGACCGTCCGCGACCGGCGGCCGCACGAGCTGTCGGGCGGCCAGTGCCAGCGCGTGTGCATCGCCCGCGCGCTCATGACCGACCCGGACGTCCTCATCTGCGACGAACCCGTCTCGTCCCTCGACGTCTCGGTGCAGGCGCAGATCCTGAACCTGCTCGAACGCACCCGCGCCGAACGCCGGTTGAGCATGGTCTTCATCGCGCACGATCTCGCGGTGGTCAAGAACATCAGCGACCGCGTTCTCGTGATGTACCTCGGCAAGGTGTGCGAGGTCGTCCCGTCCGCCGCACTCGCCGGCTCGGCCCGGCACCCCTACACCCGGCTCCTCCTCGACTCCGTCCCCGAGGCGTCCGGCACGACCGACGCCGTGGCGAACACCGATCCCCCGTCCCCTCTCGCCCCGCCCAGCGGCTGCCGTTTCCGCACCCGCTGCCCCCTCGCCACCGACCGCTGCGCCACCGAGGAACCCGAACTCCGCGAGCACGCCCCCGCCCACCACATCGCCTGCCACCACACCTGACGGCCCGGTGCCCCCGCGTACTTCGGGCGCGGAACTCGCGCCCGAAGGCCGACGTCGCGCGAAGGGTGCGCCGCCGGACGCAGCCGTCCGCGGGCAACGAGGACCGCTCCCGGCCCCGCACCGGGGGTGCGGGGCCGGGAGCGCGAGCGCCGTGCCGGTTCAGTTGGTGGTGCGGCTGAACTTGTAGACCGACCAGACGTAGCCGGCGGTCGTGAGGCCAATGCACCAGGCGACGGCCTGGACGCCGCTGTCGCCGATCGGGGCCCCCAGGAGAAGGCCGCGGAGGGTCTCGGTGAGGGGCGTGAACGGCTGGTACTCGGCGAACCAGCGGAGCGCGGTGGGCATCGTGTCGGTGGGGACGAAGGCGCTGCCGAAGAACGGCAGGAGCATCAGGATCATCGGCGAGTTGCTGGCGTTCTCTACGGTCTTGGCGGCGAGCCCGAGGCCGACGGAGATCCAGGTGAGGGCCAGCGCGAAGCCGGTGACCAGGCCGAGGGCCGCGAGCCACTCGAGCGGGGACGCGTCCGGACGGAACCCGATCGCGAGGGCGACGCCGATGACGACCGCGATGCTGAGCAGGGCCTGGATGACGCTTCCGATCACGTGGCCGGTCAGGATCGACGGGCGCCAGACCGCCATCGTGCGGAAGCGGTCGATGATCCCCTCGGTCATGTCCATGGCGACCGATATGGCGGTGCCCTGCGCGGTCGCCGCCAGTCCCATCAGGATGATGCCGGGCGTCACGTAGTCGATGTAGGCCCGCCGGCCGCCGTCGCCTCCGATGCCGTTGCCGAGGGTGCCGCCGAAGACGTAGACGAACAGCAGCAGGAAGACCACCGGCATGCCGATGAGCATCACCGTCATCGACGGGTAGCGCAGCATGCGCCGCAGGTTCCGGCGCAGCATCGTCGCCGAGTCGGTGAGGGAGTGGGTCACGGTCGTCATCGCTGGGGCTCCGTTTCGGGGCGGCCGGTCAGGGTGAGGAAGACGTCGTCGAGGTCGGGGGTGTGCACGGACATCTCCGCCACCTCGATCGAGAGGTCGTCGAGGCGGGCGAACAGGTCGCGCATCGAGCGGACGCCGCCGTCGCTCGGGATCCGCAGGGACAGGCCGTCCTCGCCGAGGGCGGCGTCGGTCAGGGCGTGCACGGCGGTGGAGACGGCGTTCTGGTCGGTGAAGCGGAGCAGGATGTGGCCGCCGGGGATGAGGCGTTTGAGCTCGTCGGCGGTGCCGTCCGCGATCAGGCGGCCGTGGTCGAGGACCGCGATCCGGTCGGCGAGCTGGTCGGCCTCCTCCAGGTACTGGGTGGTGAGGAAGATCGTCACACCGCCCGCGACGAGGTCGCGGATGGCCTGCCACATGGTGCGGCGGCTGCGGGGGTCCAGGCCGGTGGTGGGCTCGTCCAGGAAGATGACGGCGGGGTTCCCCACGAGGGTCATCGCCAGGTCGAGTCGGCGGCGCATCCCGCCGGAGTAGGTGCCGGCCGGCTTGCGGCCCGCCTCGACCAGGTCGAAGCGCTCGAGCAGCTCGTCGGCGCGGCGCCGGGACGCGGCCCGCCCGAGATGCTGCAGGTCGCCCATCAGGGCCAGGTTCTCCCGGCCGGTGAGCAGGTTGTCGACGGCCGAGTACTGCCCGGTCACGCCGATCGCGGCGCGCACGGCGTCGGGGTCGGCGGCGGGGTCGTGCCCGGCGACCGTCATCGCACCGCCGTCCGCGGGGATCAGCGTGGAAAGGATCTTCACCATGGTCGTCTTGCCCGCGCCGTTCGGGCCGAGCAGCGAGAAGACGGTTCCACGGGCGACCCGCAGGTCGACTTCGTCCAGCACGATCTTGTCGCCGTAGGACTTGCGCAGGCCGGTGACGGTGATGGCCGGTTCCATCATGATTACTCTCCGTAGTTGAGGTGGGGCGTGCCGGGGCGCCGGGCGGCGCGGAGCGCACGCTTCGCGACGGTCGGTGGGTCGGGTGGTGCCGGTGCGGCTCAGGGGGCCGGCGGGCGGTCGTCCTCAGGAGCCGGGCGTGGGGTGCCCTCGATGGACGCCGGGGACGGCGCGGTCGCGCCGAGCGGTCGTGGTGGGTCGGGTGCCGGGGTCGGTGGGTGGGTCAGGCGCGGCGGACCAGGATGTCGGCGAAGCGGGTGCGGGCGCGGATCTCGACCAGCTCGACGGACCCGCCGGGGTCGTCGGCGGCGTCCAGCTCGCTCCGCACGTTGCCGTGCTCGGAACTCACCTCCAGCCAGGCCGCGGTCCCCTCGGGGACGCCGATCTCCACCTCGCCGAAGCCGGTCTCCAGCGTGGCGCTCCCGCTGATCGCCTCGCCGATCCGGACGCTGCCGTGCGCGGTCTTCGCGTCGAGTTCGGCGCGGGACCGGCCGACCCGGATGTCGCCGTTCGCGGTGACCAGGCGCGCCTCCCCCGCCAGCTCGCCGACGGTGATGTCGCCGTTGGACGTCTTCACCGACGAGGCGCCGTCGATCTCGCCGAGCCAGATCTTGCCCGTGGACGACACCACCTCGACGCCGCCGACCGCCCGGTTGACGGAGATCTCCCCGACGGCGGCCCGCACCTTCAGCCGTCCCGTCTGCTGCAACCGGACGAATCCGGCGGCGGTGTCGAGGTCGGTGTCGCCGAGCCGGCCTTCGCCGCGGAAGTGACCGCCGCCCTTGCCGTCGACCCGGGAGCCGGCCGGCAGGTCGATGGTCACCTCGACGGACGGCGGGGCGCCGACGAGCGAGCGGACCTTGTAGCGGGGCGTCTTCACCGACAGCCGCCCCGCCTCGAACTCGACGCGGGTGTGCTCGGCCGCCTGCACGTCGAGGTCGCGCGCGGGGTCGCTCGGCCGCACGTCCACCAGGGTGTCGGCGCGGTCCCCGGCGCGGAGCCGGACCATGCCCCCCGTGGTCTCGACGGCGGCGACGATCGGGCCGGGGGTCTCGAACGTGTACTCGTGGACGTCTTCGCGACGTCCCTGGGATCCGGTCTGCATGTCGTCAGCGCACCCATCCGGTGTAGTTCCGCCCGATCGGCCGTCCCTCGCCTCTGTCCTGCGGGGAGCCGCCGGGTTCGAGTGCGGCGGTCACGGCCCGGACGAGCCAGGCGTTGACCGACAGGCCCATCCGGCCCGCCGCTTCCTCGATCAGTGGTTTGAGGTGCTCCGGCAGGCGGAGCGTGATCCGCGACGTGCCGCCGCCCTCCTCGGGCTCGGCGACCGGCGCGCGGACGCCCATCGACACTTCCAGCGCACCGGCCAGCGCCTGCCGGAGGCCGCCCGGCTGCGCCTCCGCGGGGGCCGGTTCCGCGGGCGGCGGCGTCACCACGAAGTCGGGGTCGCGGCCGCGCAGCCGGACCTCGACCGAGCCGGGCGCCAGGTCCCGCGTGATCTCGTCGGCCGCGTCCGACAGCGCCTCGAGCAGGACGAGGCGGACCGCCGCCTCGAGGGGCGAGGTCAGCCGCTCCGCCAGGGCGCGGGAATCCTCCCCTCCGGCCTCGGCGGCGACCGCGAGCTCGCGCCGAAGGCTGTCGACGTACGTCGCGATATCCATGACGTCATCATGGCGTCATCAGTGACGTCATGTCAAGTCGGCTGCCGTCTGCGCGTGACGTCACAGCCGAAGGCGACTGCCGCACCTTGCTCCGACGCCCGTCAACGACCGGAGGAAAGCTGGAGAACTTGCAGGTCATCGAGCCGACGGCGAATGGCGTCAGTGGGTTCGGAGCTGACGTCGCTTCTTCCGATCGGCGCGCCGCACCTGTGCGGGCGAGTTGGCGTCGCACCGAAGTGACGTGGTGGTGACATCACGGACGACTGCATCGTGACATCACTCGTGACGCCGCGATGCCGAGGGCGCCTCCGGTCACCACACTGTCTCGGGTCACGTTCGTGCCTTCCGGACGGGACGGGTCTCGATCCAGTCGATCTGCAAGGCGCGGCGGGCTATCCGCCACATGCCGTCGTGGCGGGTGTAGGCGTCGGTGTAGTGCAGGTGCCAGGCGAGGTCGGTGCGCTTGCCGTCGTGCTCGGTGATGTGGTGGGCGACGCAGGTGACGTACCCGGACGCCGTGCCGGGCTCGTCACCCGCGTCGAACACCTCGCCCGCGAGTTCGTGGGACGTGACGGGGACGGCCTCGAGCGTCGAGAGCGCCCGGACGATCGCGTCGCGTCCCGTGTGCGCGCGGGACGGCCCAAGCTGCGCGGGGGATCCGGCAGGACGAGCGTGGCCTCGGGCGTGAACAGGTACGCGAGGGCGTCGAGGTCGCGGCGGTCGGCGAGCAACGCGTAGCGGGCGACCAGGTCGCGCAGGTCGATCCGGTCGCCCGCCGCGAGGACGGTCACGAGAGGCCGAGGCGTTCGGCGCAGGACGACAGCTCGTCCTTGGCCTCCCTCAGGTCCTGGGTGGTGGTGGCGCGCAGGACCAGGCGGTCGGCGCCCTGGTCTGCGAGCTTCTCCGCTTTCTCCGGGGTGACCTTCGCAAGGCTGTGGCCCAGGGTCAACTGCAGGACGTCGGGGTCACGGTCCACGCGTTCGGCTTCCTCGCGCATGAGCTTGACCAGCGCTTCGAGTTCGTCTCCTGCGACGCCCAAGGGCTGGAGCCCGTCGCCCAGACGGCCCGCGCGGCGCGCGGCGGCCTTGCTGTGCCCGCCGATGTGCAAGGGGACGCCGCCCTTCCGCACGGGCTTCGGGTAGCTCATCGCGTTGCGGAAGCTGAAGAACTCGCCGTCGTGGGTGGCGCCCTCGGGCGCGGTGTCGGCCCAGAGCGCGCGCAGGACGGCGATCTGCTCGTCGGCGCGGCGCCCGCGCGTGTCGAAGGCGGCGCCGCACGCCTCGATCTCCTCGCGCATCCAGCCCATCCCGGCCGTGACGCGGAGCCGTCCGCCGGAGAGGGCGTCGATCGTGGCGAGGCGCTTGGCGAGGACGACCGGGTGGTGGTTCGGCAGGACGAGGACGCCCGTGGCCAGGCCGATCCGGGACGTGCGGCCCGCCAGGTACGCGAGGAGGTCCAGCGGGTCGGGGATGTCGAGGTCGTCGGCCAGTTCCATCTTCCCGGACGCGTCGTACGGGTAGACGCTGTCGTACCGGCTCGCGACGACGGCGTGCTCGACGGCGACGATCGACTCGAACCCGCAGGCGTCCGCGTGCTCGGCGTAGGCGCCGATCCAGGCGGGGTCGGCGGTGACACCGGCGGCGACGGGCGCCAGGACGGCGTACCTCACGCGTTCTCCTCTCGTGCGGCGGCCCGTGCGGCGGCCCGCCCGGCGCGGCGCCCGAAGAAGGTGCCGTCGCCCAGGGACGTCCCGCTGATGTAGCCCTCGCCGTGCATGCCGGAGGAGGCGCGGCCGGCCGCGTACAGTCCGGGGACCGTGTCGCCGGAGTTGTTCAGGACGGCCCCGTCGACGGTGGTGTGCAGCCCGCCGAGGGTGAAACCGGCGGCGCCGCTGCCCTTGCCGCCGCCCCCGTCGAAGAAGCCCGCGCGCGGGTCGATCGCGGCGTACGGCGGCTTGAGCGGCCGGAGCCACCTGGGGTCCTTGTGGAAGTAGGGGTCCTCGCCCTTCTCGGCGTGCCGGTTGTAGGTCTCGACCGTGGCCTCCAGGGACCCGGCGGGCATCCCGAGTTCCCGCTCCAGCTCGGCGAGGGTCTCCGCGGCGTGCGCGGGCCGCTGGCCCCACCGGTCGGCCTCCGGGACGGACTCGAAGCCCTCCTCGTCGATGATCGTCCAGTACGGGCCGGGCTGGTGCTTGACCGCGTGGACGCTGAAGTGGCCGGGGTAGACGTCCTCGTTGATGAACCGGCGGCCGAGGCCGTCCACGAGCATCCCGCGGACCGCCAGCGCGGGCAGCGCGGTGAGGGCGATCTCGACGGCGGACATGCGGCGGACGGCCGCGCCGGCGGCGGTGGCCATCCGGATGCCGGAGCCGTCGTCGAGGCCGTCGCTGACCTTGCCGTGCCCGAGGAGGAGGGGCGCGTGGTGGGCGAGCATCTCCTCGTTGTCGACGAACCCGCCGGTGGTGATCACGACGGCCCGGCGGGCCCGGTAGGCGACCCGCTCCCCGTACCTGCGGGCGACGGCGCCGACGACCCTGCCTCCGTCGAGGACGAGCGCGGCGGCCTGGGTGTCGGTGTGCGTGACGGCGCCCGCCTCCGTGGCGGCGGCGGCGAGCCGCTCCATGAGGATCCCCCCGGCGAATCCGGGCGCGGCCGGGCGGTGACCGCGCGGGGCGGGCTCGGCGAGGGTGTTGTACGGCCAGGAGTTCTCCCCCAGCCACATCAGCCCGTCGTCGGTCATCGGCATCCAGACCGGCGTCTCGTGGAGGGTGGGGTTGAACGGGACGCCGCGCGCCCGGAACCACTCGAAGTGCTCGACGCTCCCGTCGCAGTACAGCCGGAGCTTCTCGGTGTCGGCGTTCGGGCCGATCGCCGCCTCGAGGTAGGCGTACATGGCGTCCGGCGTGTCGTCGAAGCCGCACGCCTTCTGGATCTCGGTGCCGCCGCCGAGGTACAGCTCGCCGCCGGACTGCGCGGACGAGCCGCCGGGGCCGCTCGCGCGCTCCAGGACGAGGACGTCCGCGCCCGCGGCGGCGGCCTCGTAGGCGGCCGCCGCGCCCGCGCAGCCGAAGCCGACGACGAGCACGTCGCACTCGTGGTCGAACCCGCCGACGGCCGAGGCGGCGACGGGCTCGACGGACGATCGGTCGCTCACCCGGTCACGAGCCCTTCGGGGCGAACGCGGCGAGCGGCTCGGAACCGGACCAGTCGTGGCCCCAGTAGCTGTCCGCGGTGATCTCCTCGGCGGTGTAGTACGTCTCGTCGACGAGCATGCCCTCGCAGCCGTACTCGATGTCCCAGCCACCGGGGGCGCGCACGTAGAACGACACCATCTTGTCGTTGGTGTGGCGGCCCAGCGTGGAGGAGATGGAGAAGCCGCTCTTGGCGACGTTGTCGAGCGCCCGGCCGACCGCGTCGAGGGTGTCGACCTCCACCATCAGGTGGACGAGGCCGGGGTCGCCGTCGTGGGGGGCGGGGGCGATCGCCAGGCTGTGGTGGCGCTGGTTGACGCCCATGAACCGGATCCGCAGCGGCGCCTCCGGGTCCGGGCTGGCGTTGAACGCGCCGCGCGGCAGGAAGCCGAGGACCTCGGTGTAGAACTTCACGGCGTCCGGCTGGCGCGGCGTGGGCAGGACGACGTGGCCCATGCCCTGCGCGCCGGTGACGAACTTCTGCGCCTGGCCGGTGCGGACGGGCGAGTGGTCCAGGATCGGGCCGAAGAACACCTCGACGGGGGTGCCGCCCGGGTCGCGGAACGCGATGACCGCCTCGGCGCCCCGGTCGGCGCACTCGCGCCGGGACAGCTCGGTGACCTCGACCCCCGCCTTCTCGACGTCCTCCCGGACGGCGGCGAGGGCGAACTGGTCGCGCACCTCCCAGCCGATCGCGAGGACCCGGTCGGTGTCGCCGGGCAGGACGGCGAGCCGGTGCCGGCGCTCGTCCATGCGCAGGTACAGGCCGTCCGGATCGGGGCCGGAGCCCTCGGCGAACCCGAGCGCGCCGATCGTCAGCTCGCGCCACCGCTCGATGTGCTGCGTCTGGACCTTGAGATATCCGAGCCCACGGATGTGCGTCACTGTCCTCGATCCCTTCGAAGTCGCGGCCCCGCGCCGGCCGTCCACGACCTGCGACGGCCGTCCCGGGCCAACGTGTCCAAGCGCAAAAGTGTCAAAGCGAACGCCCGCGCGCGCGGCGCTTTCCCGCTCAGTGAGAACCCTGTCGCGCTCCCGCCCGGAGGCGCCGGGCAGGCGCGATCCCCGCCCGGCCGTCCGGCCGGGCGGGGGATCCGGGGGCTCAGATCATCGAGCGCATCGGGCCCTGTGGGGGCTCGATGTCCAGGTCGGTGAGGGCGGAGACGTGGTAGACGGCGCCGGGGACGTGGATGGCGTGCGCGAGGCCGACGTGCGCGTCCCGCCAGAATCGCTGGATCGGGTTGTCGGTGCGCATCGCGTTCCCGCCGGACCGGACGACGATCTCGTTCATCGCCTGCACCGCCCGCCACGCGGCGCGGACCTGGGTGCGGCGCCCGGCGGCGCGCTCCGCGAACGAGAACTCCTCGCCCGCCGCGGCCTTGTCGTACATCCGCGAGGCGTTGTCGATCAGCGCGGTGCGGGACGCCTTGATCTCCTCGGCGGCCTCGCTGATCGCGTAGAGGACGTACGGGTCGTCCTTGATCTTGGTGCCGGTGATCTGGACGCGCTGCCGCTGGTAGGCGAGGTGGTGGGCGAGGGCTCCCTCGGCGATGCCGATCACGGCGGAGGTGATGCCGAGGGGGAAGGCGCAGGAGAACGGCACGAGGAAGGTCGGATTGGTCAGCCCGGCCTCGCGCGGCGCCGTACCGTCGATGATCTTGCTGAACGGGATCGTCCGGTACTCGGGGACGAATGCGTCGCGGACGATGATGTCCTTGCTGCCGGTGCCCTTCAGCCCGGCGACGTTCCAGGAGTCCTCGACGATCTCGTAGTCGGAGCGGGGCAGGATCATGTGCAGCGAGTTCGGCGGCTGCGCGACCTTGCCGTCCTTGTCGCCCAGCATCGCGCCGAGGAAGATCCAGTCGCAGTGGTCGGTGCCGGAGGAGAACTGCCAGCGGCCGTTGAAGATGTAGCCGCCGTCCACGGGACGGGCCACGCCCATCGGCGCGTACGGGGACGCGATCCAGGTGTCGGGGTCGTCGCCCCAGATCTCCTGCTGCACCTTCGGGTCGGCCATCGCCATCTCCCACGGGTGCAGGCCGACGATCCCGGCGACCCAGCCGGTGGAGCCGTCCAGGGCGGCGATCCCCATGACGGTCTCGGCGAAGTCGCGCGGGTGCGCCTCCAGCCCGCCGTGCGCCGCCGGCTGCAGCATCCTGATCACGGCGGCGTCGCGCAGCACCTTGGCGGCCTTGTCGTCGAGCTTGCCGAGCCGCTCGTTGACGGGGCCGAGCTCGCGGATCTCCTCCGCCCGTTCCATGATCGTGTCGAGGACGCGGTTCGTCATCGCCTGTCTCCCGTGGTGTCGTGCGCGGTGCCGGGGCGCCGCGGTCAGCCGTCGTATGTGATCTTGAGCCGGTCGCCGGCCGGCCGCGCCTGGCAGGCGAGGATGAGCCCGTCGGCGAGGTCCCGCTCGTCGAGGACGGTGTTGGCGTCCATGACCGCCTCGCCCTCCAGGACGACGCAGGCGCACGCGGCGCAGGAGCCCTCGCGGCACGAGAACGGGGCGTCGACCCCGGCCCGCAGCAGGGTGTCGAGGAGCAGTTCGGACCGGGGCCAGGGCAGCGTGCGGGTCTCCCCGTCCAGCTCGACCTCGATCTCGCCGGGCTCGCCCGCGTCGCCGTCCGCGGCCTCCTCGGGGTCGGGGCCCTCGGGGGTCTCGAACGGGTCGGCGGCGAGCGAGAAGAACCGTTCGATGTGGACGTTCATGCCGAGGCCCGTGAGCGCCGACGCCGTCAGGTCCATGAACGGGCCGGGCCCGCACACGAACGCCTCGCGGTGGGTGTGCGCGCGCGCCAGCGCGCGTATGCCCGGCTCCGTGGGAAGCCCCTGCACCGACTCCAGCCAGTGGACGACCGTGAGCCGTTCGCCGTGCTCCGCCGCGAGCGCCCGCAGCTCGTCCGCGAAGATGACGGACCGTTCGTCCCGGTTCGCGTAGACGAGGACGACCGACCCGGAGCCTCCGGCCAGGCACGACTTGAGGATCGACATGACCGGGGTGATGCCGCTGCCGCCCGCGAGGAGCAGCAGGTCCGCGTCCAGCGACGGCGGCGTGAACGTGCCGGACGGCCGCAGCACCTCCAGCACGTCGCCCGCGGTGACGTTGTCGCAGATCCAGTTGGAGCCGAGCCCGCCCTCGACCCGCTTCACCGTCACCTTGAGCCGGTCGTCGGTGACCGGCGAGCTGCACAGCGAGTAGCAGCGCGCCGCCCAGCCGTCCGGCGCGGGCACCCGGACCGTCAGGAACTGCCCGGGCTTGTACCGGAACCGGTCGCGGTCGTCGCCGTCGGCCGGTTCCAGGACGAGCGAGTGCGCGTCGGCCGTCTCCCGGACGACCTCGACGACCCGCGCCTTCAACCCCGTCATGGCCGCTCCGCCGCGGCGGCCGTCCCGGCCGCGCCCCGCTCGCCCCCGGCCCCGGTCTCGTCCCGGGCCGCGGCGTGCCGGGCGGCGATGTAGCCGAACACGATGGACGGGCCGATCGTGGCGCCCGGACCCGCGTACTCGTTGCCCATCACCGACGCGGACGTGTTGCCCGTCGCGTACAGGCCGGGGATCGCCGAGCCGTCCGCGCGCAGGACGCGGCTGTGCTCGTCGCACACCAGGCCGCCCTTGGTGCCCAGGTCGCCGACCTCGAGCCTCCACGCGTAGTAGGGCGCCGACTCGATGGCGTCCAGGTTCGGGTTCTTGAGGTTGGGGTCGCCGTAGTAGTGGTCGTAGGCGCTCTCGCCGCGGCCGAACTCCGGGTCCTTGCCGGCGCGCGCGTACTCGTTGAAGGTCCGGACGGTCTCGCCCAGTGCGTCCGCCGGGACCCCGATCTGCTTCGCGAGCTCGTCCAGGGAGTCGGCCTTGAACACGATCCCCTTGTCGTAGAACGCCTTGGGGATGGGCGCGCCCGGAAGGATTTGCGCGAACGGGTAGCGCGCGCGCGTCTTCGCGTCCATCACGAACCAGCACGGGACGTGCCCGCCCGCGAGCTGGTCGTGGACGAAGTTCACGTACGGGGCCGCCTCGTTCGTGAACCGCTTGCCCTCCGGGGACACGATCACCATCCGCGGGATGGCCCGTTCGGACACCAGCGGGATCGTCGCACCGGCCGGGTGCCGCACGGCGGGCATCCACCACGCGTCGTCCATGAAGTCCAGCGCCGCGCCGAGCCCCTCGCCGAGGCGGATGCCGTCGCCGGTGTTCTCCCGCGCGCCCATCGCGAAGTCTTCCCGGCCGCCCTCCGGCAGGTACGTCTCGCGCATCTCCCGGTTGTGGTCGAACCCGCCGGTCGCCAGCAGCACCCCGCACCGCCCGCGCAGCCGCAGCGTCTCGCCGTCCCGCTCCACGACGACGCCGGTGACCGTGCCGTCCCCGGCGGTGACGAGGTCGGTCATCTTCGTCTTCAGCCAGAGCGGGATCCCGGCGTCCTTGAGCGCCATCCGCATCCGGGCGACGAGCGCGCGCCCGCCGGTCGACATGTGGCGGCGGCGGACCAGGTTGGACGAGACGCGCCACGCCGCGACCATCGACGCGCGGCGGCCCGCCCACGTCCGCTTGGCCATCGCGAGGTCGTGGTAGTCCTTCGCGGTGATCCACAGGCCCAGCGGGCCCTTCATGTTGTTGGGCCGCTGGTACTTCTCGTCCTCGCCGAGCTTGCGGGTGTCGAACGGCTTGGCCTCGATGGACCGGCCCAGCGGCCGTCCGCCTTCCAGCTCGGGGTGGTAGTCGGCGTAGCCCTTCGTCCAGAAGAACTGCATCCACTTGCTGCGGCAGATCAGCTCCATCGCCGCCGGGCCGTTGTCGACGTAGGCGTCGAGGCGGGCGGCGGGGACGCGGCCCTCGGTGAGCAGGTCGAGGTAGCGGCGGATCGACTCGCGGCTGTCGTCGTGGCCGCGCGCCCGCAGGATCGGGTTGTTGGGGATCCAGATCCCGCCGCCCGACAGCGCGGTGCTGCCGCCGAACTTCTTGCCCTTCTCCACGACGAGGACGCTCAGCCCCGCGTCGTGCGCGGTCAGTGCCGCGGCCATCCCGCCGCCGCCGCTGCCGACGATCACCAGGTCGTACTCGTGGTCGAAGCCCTGCTCGGGGGCCCGGCCGTCCGTGCCGGTCCCGCCGGCCGCCGCGCTCACGCGCCGCCCCGCTCGCCGCCGGTGCGCGTATCGGCCTGCTCGCCGGTGCGCGTGAGGAACGCCAGCACCGCGCTCTCCCAGGCGGCCTTCTGCTCGATCATCACCCAGTGCCCGCAGTTCGGGAAGATGTTGACCTGCACGTCGGGGATCGTCCGCATCGGCACCAGAACCATGTCCATCGGGCTGACGCGGTCGTCCCGCCCCCAGGTGACGAGGGTGCGCGCCTTGAGCTTGTGCAGCATCGCCCAGTACGGCGGCTCGTCCGACTTCGCCTGCATCTTGAAGTTCGCGGCCATCGCGGCCTTGCCGTACATGCGCCGCGCGGCGGCCAGCGTGTCGGGGTCGGTGGCCTGCTTCCACCGCTCCTCGATGAGCTCCTCGGTCACCAGCCGCGGGTCGAAGACCATCGAGTTCAGCCACTGGACGAGCGCCTCGCGGGTGGGGTTCTCGGTGAACTCCATCAGCAGGTTGATGCCCTCGCCGGGGCCGGGGCTGAAGATGTTCCGGCCGATGCCGCCGATCGTGACGAGGCTGCCGACCCGGTCCGGGTGCGCGAGCGCGAACCGCGTCCCGATGATGCCGCCCATCGAGTTGCCGATCACGTCGACGCGGTCGAGGCCCAGCCCGTCCAGGAACCGGGCCACCGCGGCGGGCGCGGCCACCATCGGGTGCTGGTCGGTCGGGTCGCTCACCCCGAAGCCGGGGAACTCCAGGATCAGGCAGCGGAAGTACTTCGAGAACAGCGGCAGGTTGTCGTGGAAGTTCCGCCAGCCCGTCACGCCCGGACCCGAGCCGTGCAGCAGCAGCAGGGGCGGGCCCTCACCGGCCTCGTGGTAGCGCAGGACGCCCTGTTCGGTGGCGAGTTCGCGCAGCGTCGCGTCGTACGTCAACTCCGTCGGCATGGCCTCTCAGTCCTTCACAGTGGCTTGTCCGGAACGTATGCCTGCGCGCCGCGCGGGCACCGCCCCGGATCCCGATCAGCGGGACATCCCCGCCCGCACCGCCCGGCGCCGTCCGTCCCGAACCCCGTTCCGCTCAACGGGATCGGACGCACGCCCGCGCACCGGCGGCGCTTACGTTCCGAACCAGACCAGCGACGATCCGAGGTGCATCGATGCCAGCCGAACCAGCGCTCACCACGCCGCCGCACACCGAGCCCACCGAAGACCCGGCCGCCGGCGAACCGACCCCCGCCGAGTTCCGGCGGGCGATGTCGGAGTTCGCCACCGGCGTCACCGTCGTCACCGCGATCGAGGGCGGCGAACCGATCGGCTTCGCCTGCCAGTCGTTCACGTCGGTCTCCCTCGAGCCCCCGCTGGTGCTGTTCTGCGCCGACGTCCGCGGCCGGTCCTGGCCGCGGATCCGCGCCGCCGGGCGGTTCTGCGTCAACGTGCTCGGCGAGGACCAGCGCGACCTGTGCCAGCGGTTCGGGTCGAGCCGCGGGCGCAAGTTCGAGGAGCTCGCCTGGGACGTCTCCCCGTGGGGCACGCCCGAGTTCCGGGACGTCCTGCTGGCCGTCCACGCGGAGGTGCGGGACGTCCACCGCGCCGGCGACCACGACGTGGTGATCGGCCGGGTCCTCGGGGTGCGGCGCCCGGAGGACCGCCTCGACCGCCCGATGGTCTTCTTCCGCAGCCGGTTCGGCGTGGACGAGCCGGAGAACCCCGAGTCGGCGGACGCCCCGGACGCCTGGTGGAGCGGGCAGTGGGGCTGGATGTGACTCCGCTCCCGGTGGCGTCACATCCAGTCGCCCCGGCCCTCCACGGCGAGCAGCCGGTTCATGGTCTCGGCCGACCAGCACTCCCGCTCGCCCGTCCGGTCCGCCGCGGGCCTGCGCGCGCGCGGCGTCCCGTCCGGACGGGACGGGGCCGAGCCGGGGAACAGCACCTGCGAGGCCTCGCGGGCGGCGGTGACGACGAGCGGCGCGACGTTCTCCAGCGGCGCGCGGACGTCCCCGACCAGCGAGATGCCCGCGACCGGGCCCTCGGCGCCGCGGATCGCGGCGGCCACGCAGGCGATGCCGGGGAACGACTCGCCGCGCTCGAACGCCAGCCCGCGGCGCTGCCGGATCCGGTGCAGCTCCTGGTGCAGCGTGCCCAGCTCGCCGATGGTGCGGCTGGTCATCCGGGCGATCTCCGAGCCGAGCAGCGCGTCGACCTGCTCGGGCTCCAGCCACGCCAGCATCGACTTGCCGAGCGCGGTGGAGTGCGCCGGGGCCCGGCCGCCGACCCGCGACGGCACGGACGTGGCGAGCCGCCCGCCCAGCTTGTCCAGGTAGAAGACCTCGGCGCCGTCCAGCACGGCCAGGTGCGCGACCAGGCCGGTGGTGACCTGCAGCTCGTGCAGCAGCGGCGCCGCCGCCTCCCGGATCTTGCCGTGCCCGCCGTCCCGGCCGCCGAGCCCGAGGGCCCGCTGCCCGAGCCCGTACCCGTACGAGTGGTGCGACAGCCAGCGCTGCCGGACGAGCTGGTCCAGGATCCGGTGGGCCGTCGAGCGCGGCAGCCGGGTGCGGCGCGCGACGTCCTCCAAGGTCAGCCGTGCGGACGGGCCGTTGAACGCGTCCAGGATCAGGGTCATCCGCTCGACCATCGACGGCGGCGTCTCCCGCCGCCCGGGCGCCATGAGCTCGGCCATCGCACCTCCCAGGGCACAAGACTGAAATGAATTCTTGTTAACGTGAATGTAGCAAGCGCTGGGTGACAACGGAAGGGGTCATGTAAGAGCAGGTCAGGCAAACTTGTGGATCGATCCTCAGACCGGGGACGCTCTCCGCCTCCAAGCTAGAACGTTTTCCTACCGAAGGGAGCCCCCGATGCGCGTCGGCATCGTCACGCCCGTGGTGGCCCAGCCGCCCCCCGGGCACGCCGCCTGGGAGCGCGACGCGAGCGTCGACGACCTCGCCCGGATCGTCGAGACGGCCGACCGCCTCGGCTACCACCACGCCACGTGCAGCGAGCACGTCGCCGTCCCCGCCGGGGCCGCCGAACAGCGCGGCGGCGTCTACTGGGACCCGCTCGCCACCTTCGGCTACCTGGCCGCCCGCACCGCGCGCATCCGCCTCGCCACCCAGGTCCTGGTGCTCGGCTACCACCACCCCCTGGCCATCGCCAAGCGCTACGGTACGCTCGACCTGGTCAGCGGGGGCCGCCTCACGCTCGGCCTGGGCGTGGGCAGCCTGCAGGAGGAGTTCGACCTGCTCGACGTGCCGTTCAGCGAGCGCGGCGCGCGCGCGGACGACGCGCTGGCCGCGCTACAGGCGTCCCTGTCCCGCCGCACACCCGAGTACCACGGCTCCCACTACGACTACTCGGGATTCGTGGTCGAACCCCACGCCGTCCAGGAGCACGTCCCCATCTGGATCGGCGGCCGCACCGCCCGCTCCCTCCGCCGCGCCCTGACCGCCGACGGCTGGGTCCCCTTCGGACTCGCCCTCGACGACCTGGCGACGATGCTCGCCGGCGCCGACGTGCCCGACGGGTTCGACGTCGTCCTCGCCCCGTCCCGTCCCCTCGACCCGGCGAAGGACCCGGACGGCGCCGCCGCGGCCCTGCGCCGCCTGCGGGACGCGGGCGCGACCGTCGCGGGCGTCCGCCTCGCCGCCGACTCCCCCGGCCACTACCGCGAGCAACTCGCCGCCCTGCGCGAACTCGACTGCGGCCTCACCTTCGGAGACGTGCGGTGACCGGCGTCGAATCCCGCGTGGCGGCCCTCGAGGCCCGTAGCGCCGACCTCGAAGCCCGGCTTCGCGCGCTCGAGGACGAACGCGAGATCGTCCGGCTGATCCTGTCCTACGCACCGCTCGTCGACAGCGGCCGCGCCCCCGAGGTCGCCGCCCTGTGGGACGAGGACGGCGTCTACGACGTCGACGAGATCCTCATGCGCAGCCCCGCCGAGATCGAGGCCATGGTCGGCTCGGCGAACCATCGCCGCTGGATCGAGGGCGGCTGCGCGCACTTCGCCGGCCCGCCGCACGTCACCGTCGACGGCGACGACGCCACCGCCGTCGGCTACACCCTCATGATCGTCAACTCGCCCGACGGCTTCGTGCTGCGCCGCGCCACCGCCAACCGCTGGACGCTCCGCCGCACCCCGTCCGGCTGGCGCGCCGTCACCCGCACCAACCGCGTCCTGGACGGCCGCACCGAATCCCCCGCCCTCCTGTCCGCCGCCTTCCCGGACTGACGCCCGAGCCCGGGGGCAGGTGGTCAGGTGGTCAGGGGCATGGTGGCGAGGATGCGGCCGGCGAGGTCGCGGTCGCCCCTCGTCTCGACGGTGACGGCGTTCGGCGTGCAGCGGCCGGCGGCGAGACGGACGTAGGTCTCCAGGTCCATCGCCAGCTCGGTGGTGAACTCCGCCGGTTCGGGGTCGGCGGGGACGGCGCGGCCGTCGGCGCCGACGGTGATCGCCGACCGGAACGACGGCGGGCCCGCGATCGTGAACAGGACGGACTCGCCGGGCCCGGCCTTCGCGCGGCGCGCGACGACCATCGGCAGCCCGGAGCCGAGGATGCTCCACAGGCAGTGCGCGGCGGGGGCGTCCAGGTTGCCCGGACGGCCGACCGCGCGCCGCACGTCCTGCTCGTGCGTCCAGCAGTCCATCGCGCGGAACACCATCATCCGCCGGTAGACGCCCTCCTTGCCGTTCGGGAGGAGGAGCGGCCCGTCGGGGTCGATGCCCTCGAGCTGGACGAGCCGGCGTTCGAGGACGTCGGCGAGTTCGGCCGCGACCTCGGGGCCGGGCACGTCGCGGCGCACATGCACGGCGGCCTCGAGGTACGCGCCGAAGTCGCTGCGGACGTGGTCGAACGCGGGCACCTCGACCTCGGGCTCCGGGTCGCCCAGCAAACCGCGCTCGACGCCGACGAGGTGGGAGAACTGGTCCTTGACCGTCCAGCCCGGGCATTCGGTCGGCCGGTCCCAGTCGGCGGCGTCGAGCGTCGCCGCGAGTGCGAGGGACGACCGGAGGGTCTGCTCCCACGCGTCGATGTTCGCCCGCATCACGTCGTCCATCCGGACCTCCCTGCTAGCACGTCCGCGCCCGGATCGCCCACCCTAGCGAGCGCCCGGCCGCGCCACGAGGCCGCACGGGCGGCGGGCCCGTGCGGCCGCGGGGGCGTCAGGCGGTGATGCCGTCCGCGATGGCCTTCGGGACCTCGGCGTAGGAGTCGAACTCCATCGTGAAGACGCCGCGGCCGGCCGTCATGCCGCGCAGGTCGCCGACGTACCCGAACATCTCCGCCAGCGGCACCAGGGCCCGGACGACGCGGGCGCCGCCGCGCTCGGCGGTGCCCTCGACGCGGCCCCGGCGGGCGTTGAGGTCGCCGATGACCGCGCCCATGTGCTCGTCCGGGGTCGTGACCTCGACCGCCATGACCGGTTCCAGCAGGACGGGCGCGGCCCGCCGGACGGCCTCGCCGAACGCGTGCGCGGCGGCGACCTTGAACGCGAGCTCGGACGAGTCGGTGACGTGGAAGTCGCCGTCGACGAGCGTGACGCGCACGCCCGTCAGCTCGTGGCCCGCGAGCGCGCCCGCGCCCATCGCCTCCTGGCAGCCCGCGTCCACGGACGGGACGAACTCCTTCGGGACGCGCCCGCCGGTGACGCGGTTGACGAACTCGTAGCCGTCCGGGATCGGTTCGACCGAGATCTTCACCTTCGCGTACTGGCCCCTTCCTCCCGTCTGCTTGCGGTGCAGGTGCTCGACGCCGGTGACCGGGCGCCGGATGGTCTCGCGGTAGGCGACGCGGGGCCGTCCGACGGTGGCCTCGACGCGGAACTCCTCCTTCATCCGGTCGACGAGGACCTCCAGGTGGAGCTCCCCCATGCCGCCGATCACGGTCTGGCCGGTCGCGGCGTCGGCGCGCACCCGGAAGGACGGATCCTCCTCGGCGAGGCGCCGGATCGCGGTGCCGAGCCGGTCGGTGTCGGCCGCCGAGCGGGGCTCGATCGCGACCTCGAGGACCGGTTCGGGGAAGTCCATGGACTCCAGCACGACCGGGTGCGCCTCGGCGCAGAGCGTCTCGCCGGTCGTGGTCCGCTTGAGGCCCATGACCGCGACGATGTCGCCCGCGGCGGCGGCGTCGATCTCGCGGCGCTCGTCCGCGTGCACCCGGTAGACCTTGCCGATCCGCTCGCGGCGGCCCTTGACGCTGTTCAGCACCGTCGCGCCGGAGTCGAGCCGGCCAGTGTAGACGCGGACGTAGGCGAGCCGCCCGAGGTGCCGGTCGCTCGTGATCTTGAAGACGAGCGCCGAGAGCGGCGCGTCCTCCGGAGCTTCCGCGAGGTCCGCGTCCCCGGTGTCCAGCGGTGAGGGCAGGTACCGGACGATCGCGTCCAGGAGCGGCTGCACGCCCTTGTTCTTGAACGCGCTGCCGCACAGGACGGGCGTCACCGTCACGTCGCCCCGCCGGATCGTCAAGCGCCGGATCGCGGCGTGCATCTGCTCGTGGGTCGGTTCTCCCTCCAGGTACTGCTCCAGGAACCGGTCGTCGTGCTCGGCGATCGTGTCGACGAGCCGGGCCCGCCACCGGACGGCGTCGTCCGCGAGGCCGTCCGGGACGCCGGTGACCTCGTACGACTCGCCCGTCCAGACGTGGGCGCGCAGCTCGACGAGGTCGACGACGCCCGCGAATCCGGCCTCGGCGCCGATCGGCAACTGCAGGAGCAGCGGCACGGCGCCGAGCCGGTCGGCGATCATCTCGACGCAGCGGTGCGGGTCGGCGCCCGCGCGGTCGAGCTTGTTGACGAAGCAGACGCGGGGCACACGGTACCGGTCGGCCTGCCGCCACACGGTCTCCGACTGCGGTTCGACCCCGGCGACGCCGTCGAAGACGGTGACGGCCCCGTCGAGGACGCGCAGGCAGCGCTCGACCTCGATCATGAAGTCGACGTGGCCGGGCGTGTCGATGAGGTTGACGGTGTGGTCGGAGCCGTCCACGGACCAGTGGAAGGTCGTGGCGGCGGAGCCGATCGTGATGCCGCGGTCGCGTTCCTGCTTCATGTAGTCGAGCGCGGCGGCGCCGTGGTGCACCTCGCCGATGCGGTGCGAGACGCCGGTGTAGAAGAGGATCCGCTCGGCGGTCGTGGTCTTCCCGGCGTCGATGTGGGCCATGATCCCGATGTTGCGAACACCGGCCGCACCCAGGAACGTTGTGGTCATCGAAATCTGCCCTCCTCCGGGTCTCGGGAACGACGACCTGCCGCGCACGCGGGTACGCCGCATCGCGGCTCCGTGACCGTAACGGGAGGGATGATCGGAAAGCGACGGGTTTTCCGCCGCAGGACCCGTCGCGGGGCGTCAGCGGCGGTCTTCGGGCAGCACCTTCGGGAGGGTCTCCAGGACGCTCTCGAGGTGGGCCCGCGCGGCCCGTTCGGCCCCGGCCGTGTCGCGGGCGGCGACGGCGTCGATGATCGCGAGGTGCTCGGGCAGGGACGTCTGCGGGCGCCCGGGGTGCATGGCGAGCCGGAACTGGTGCCGGACGTTCTGCGCGCGGAGCCGTTCGAGGACGTCCGACGCCGTGCCCTGGCCGCTGATCTCGCGGACGCGCGCGTGCAGCCGCTGGTTGAGGCCCGAGTAGCCGAACACGTCGCCGGACGCGACGGCGGCCCGCATGTCCTCGCCGATCGCCTGCAGGTCGGCGATGTCGGCGTCGGTGGCCCGCTCGGCGGCCTTGGCGGCGCACAGCCCCTCCAGCACCATCCGGACCTCGGTGATCTCGATGGCCTCGGCCAGGGAGACGGCCCGGACGCGGGCGCCGCGGTTCTGGACGCGCTCGATCAGGCCCTCGTTGGCCAGTTCGAGCAGCGCGGCGCGCACGGCGGCGCGTCCGGCCTCGAACCGGTCGGACAGGTCGGCCTCGATGAGCCGCTGGTTCGGGACGAACTCGCCGGCGAGGATCGCCTCCCGGATGCGGGCGGCCACCGGGGCGGTCGGGCTGGACTCCGGCACGGACCCTCCAGATTGTCGCCAATTTTGTTGATGACCTAGCCTATCCGGAGACGAGCACATACGACACATACGCCCAGCAGGGAGCGGTCACATGTCCGGCGACTCCGTCATCACGGTTCTCGGCCTCGGCGAGGCGGGCGGCGCGTTCGCCCGCGACCTGGTCGCGGCGGGCGCGCGGGTCCGCGGCTACGATCCGGCCGTCGCCGCGCCGGACGGCGTCGCGCCCGCGGCGAGCGAGGCCGAGGCCGTCGCGGGGGCGGCGCTGGTGCTGAGCGTCAACAGCGCCCACGACGCCGTGGACGCGTTCCGCAACGGGGCCGCCGGGGTCGCGGACGGCGCGATCTGGGCCGACCTGAACACCGGGCCGCCCAGCCTCAAGCGGGAACTCGACGGGTTGGCGACGGCGCGCGGCGTCCGGTTCGCGGACGTGGCGATCATGGCGCCGGTGCCCGGCCGGGGCCTGCGCACGCCGCTGCTGGCCTGCGGCGACGCGGCGGAGGACGTCGCCGGACTGCTCGGGCCGCTGGGCGCGGAGGTGGCGGTGCTGCCGGGCGAGGCGGGGAGCGCGGCGGGCCGCAAGCTGCTGCGCAGCGTGTTCTTCAAGGGCCTGGCGGCGTCGGTGGTGGAGGCGCTGGAGGCCGCGCGGGCGGCGGGCTGCGAGGAGTGGCTGCGCGCCGACATCGTGGACGAGCTGGTCCGCGCGGGCGAGTCGACGGTCGACCGGCTCGTCGAGGGGACGCACAAGCACGCCGTCCGGCGGGCCCACGAGATGCGCGCGGCGGCGGACATGCTGGACGAACTGGACGTACCGAACGTGATGGCCGCGGCGAGCCGTGACCTGCTGGACCGGCTCGCCGCGGAGAAATCGGAGAAGTGACGCGGGCGCTCAGGGCACCGGCGGGGTGCCGTGGGTGTGGAACGACTCGATGGTCCGCAGGCCCCACGCCTGCCCCTTGGCGCGCTCGGCCTCCGTCCAGGTGATCGTCCGCCAGTCGGGGGCGAGGATCAGCCGGGCGCCCGGGTTGCACAGTTCGATCCGGTTACCGCCCGGCTCGTAGACGTACAGGAAGAACGTCTGCTGGATGGCGTGCTTGTGCGGGCCCGTCTCGATGAACACGCCGTTGTCGAGGAAGATGTCGGCGGCGCGGAGGATGTCCTCGCGGGTGTCGGTGGCGAACGCGATGTGGTGCAGCCGCCCGTTACTGCCGGTCCGGTCGCGCGTGTAGACGAGGTCGTAGGACTTGTTCGTGAACGTCATCCAGCGACCGGCGATCGCGCCGTCGTCGAGCCTGATCTGCTCGGTGGGCCGCGCGCCCAGGACGTCCCGCAGGAACTCCGTGCTCGGCTCCACCTCGGCGGCGAGGAAGTTGACGTGGTCGAGCCGCCGTACGCAGACCCCGAGCGCCGGGTACGCCTGCGCCTGGTTCTTCAGCGACGGCGCCAGCTCGGGCGGCGCCTCGTACCACTCCGACTCCCAGTACAGCTCCAGCTCGTGCCCGTCGGGGTCGCGGAACACGTAGGTGGGCCCGAGTCCGGGGTCCCCGTCGCGCCAGCCGATGCCGAGCCCGGCGTCCTCGATCGCCCGCACCCGCCGGTCGAGCGCCTCCCGCGAGGACGTCCGCAGCCCGGTGCGGCGGATCCCGGACGTGGCGTGCGCGGTGAGCTTCAGCGAGTGGTGCTCGTAGTCGTCCCACGTGCGCAGGTAGACCGAGTCGCCCTCGGTGCCGTTCTCGGTGAGGCCCATGACGCGGGTGAAGAACCACAGGCTCTTCTCCGGCTCGGGCGTCAGCAGCTCGACGTGGCCCACGTGCGCGATCTCGTGCGCGGGCGGCCGGTCAGGATCCATGGGGGTCTCCGGGAGGTCGGGGGAAGGCGGTGCCGTCGAACAGCTTGCGGGCGGTGCGGACGATCGCGGCCCGCCGGACGCGCGGGACGCCGCCGTCCCCGGCCCCGTCGCGCCGGGGGTCGAGCCGGATGTCGACGTCGAGGCGTCCGGTGGGGTGCTCGATGCCCATCGGCTCGCCCGGCGCGGGAAGTTCGGCGAGGTCGTGGCCCACGGCGCCGTCGAGGAGCACGGCGGTCGCGACCGTGACGGCGCCCAGCACCCCGATGGACGTGTGGGCGCGCAGCGGGATGAAGGTGCGGGTGCCGATCGTCCCGCCGGCGCGGGGCGGGGCGACGAGGGTGGTCTTGGGGACGGACGCGGCGGCGACGTCCCCGAGCCCCATCAGCTCCCCGGCGCGCAGGCGCAGCGACTGGATCCGGTCGCGCAGCCGGTCCTCCAGCTCGGCGGGGGGCTCCTCGCCGGTGACGCCGAAGTCGGACGCGGCGGCGACCACGACCGGCATCCCGTTGTCGACGCAGGTCACCTCGACGCCGTCGATCACGTCGCGGACGCGTCCGGTCGGCAGCAGCGCGCCGCCCGTCGCCGAGCCCGCGGTGCCCTCGAAGTCGAGCAGGATCGGGGCGGCCGTCCCGGGCACCCCGGAGATCGCGGTGTCCCCCGCGTACTCGGGGCGCCCGCCGGGCGTCCGGAACGTCGCGGTCGCGACGCTCCCCGAGTTCAGCATCCGGACGCGGACGCGCGTCTCCGGGTCGCCCGGCGCCACGAGGCCGCGCTCGACCGCGAACGGGCCGACCCCGGCGAGCAGGTTGCCGCAGTTCTGCCGGTCGGAGACCGCCGGCTCGTCCACGCCGAGCTGCAGGAACAGGTAGTCGACGTCGGCGCCGCCCGGCGCGCCCGCGTCCGCCGACCGGGACACGACCGCGACCTTGCTGGTCAGCGGGTGGGCGCCGCCGATCCCGTCGATCTGCCGGGGGTCGGGGGTGCCCATGACGCGCAGCAGCAGGCCGTCGCGCTCCGCGGGATCGGACGGCAGGTCGTCCGCGAGCAGGTAGGCGCCCTTGGACGTCCCGCCCCGCATCAGCATGCAGCGCACGCCCGCGTCCGGGGCGGGCTCGGTCACGCGCCGCCCCCGTCCCCCGCCGCGTACTCGGCGTGGGAGACGTACTCGATGCCCATCCCCGGGAGCCGGTCGCGCAGCCCGTACCGGTCGAGGCCCAGCTCGCCGCGCTGGAACGCCGCCCGCGTCGCCTCCTCTTTCTCCTCGCGCGCGCGCGAGGCGGCGACCGCGTCCGCGACGCGCTCGCGCGGGACGCACAGGACGCCGTCGTCGTCCGCGACGATCGCGTCCCCCGGCCGGACGACCTGCCCGCCGATGGTGACCGGGACGTTCACCGCGCCCGGCGTGGCCTTCACCGTGCCCTGCGCGCTGACCGCCGCCGACCACACCGGGAACCCCATCGCGTGCAGCTCGGCGACGTCCCGCACCCCCGCGTTGATCACCAGGCCGCGGACGCCCCGGTGCTGCAGGGCCGTCGCGAACAGCTCGCCGAACATGCCGTCCGTGGACGGCGACGTCGTCGTCACGACCAGCAGGTCGCCGGGACGGCACTGCTCGACCGCCACGTGGATCATCAGGTTGTCGCCGGGCCACGACAGCACCGTCACGGCCGTCCCGGCGATCCGCGACCCGAGGTGGACGGGGCGGACGCCGGGCCCGAGGTAACCGGTGCGGCCGAGCGCCTCGTGCACCGTGGCGACGCCGAACGCGGCGAGCACGTCCACCTGCGCGAAGTCGGCGCGCGGCGGGTCGGTGACCACGACCGTCCTCACGCCAGCTCCCCTGTCGTCTGCGGGTACAGCCGGACGTACGCCTCGGCCAGCGTCTCGACGGGCAGCCCCAGGTTCGGGCCCGCGTTCCGCTTGAGCTGGACGCCGCGCCGCTTCGCGAGCGCGGTGTAGTACTCCCACATGTGCTGCTGCGCGGGGAGGCATTCCATCGCGCGCTTCTTGCGCTCGAACACCGGGGTGATGTCCAGCAGGACGTTCGGCTTGAAGTCGCACTGCTCGGGCTGGTGGGGCTCGAAGAAGAACACCGGCGGCGCGCCCAGCGGCTCGCCCGGGGCGTCGTAGCCGATCGCCTGCGCCAGCACCCGCGCCTGCAGCGCCATCCGCGCGGCGGCGGGGTGGTCGCCGTTGTAGGGGTCGGCGAGCGGGTGGGTCAGGACGACCGACGGCTCGACCTCGCGGTAGACGCGCACCAGCCGGTCCACCAGCTCGTGGCTCTCGATCAGCGGGTAGTCGCCGGCGTCCAGGAACTCGATCTCGGCGCCCAGCTCGGCGGCGGCGGCCTCGGCCTCGCCCCGGCGGATCTTCTTGATCTCGTCCAGCTTCTTGCCCTCCCGCCAGGCGCGCGCGGACTCGCCGCGCTCGCCGTAGCTGAGGCAGACGACCCGGGCGCGGTCGCCGCGCTCGGCGGCCAGCGCGATGGCGCCCGCCGCGCGCCAGACGAAATCGCCCGCGTGGGCGCTGACCACGAGGAGGGCCCCGGAGGAATGCGCAGTGCTCATGGCACCTACATTCGTCCCTGTAACCCAAATTGTCAACAATTATGGCGACAGGGCGGTGAGGGTGAGCCGGGACAGCCGGAGCAGCTCCTTGTGCGGGTCCCAGATGCCGGCCACATCGGTGCCGGGCTCGGCGAACGGCCGCTCCAGCTCCCGCTGCCGCTCCCAGGCGCGGGCGCGGATCTCCTCCTCCTCCGCCGCGCCGTCGGCGCAGCCGACCAGCTCGGCGAGGACGCCGAGCAGCCCGGCGTACCGCTCGCGGAACGGCCCGGCGAGGCGGACCTCCCCGCTGCCCGTCTCGGTCGCCTCGCGCAGCGTCCCGGCGATCGAGCGCAGGTACGCGGCGGTGTTCTCGAGCGTGGTCATCCGGCGGGGCGCGGCCCACTGCCCGGACGGGTCGGCGAGCAGCCGGAAGCCGCGCAGCCCGCTGCGCGGCGCGGACCACGGGCGGAATCCCCAGAGCAGCGCCCGCGGGTTGCCGCGCAGGCTCTCCCGTCCCTGCTCGGTGGCGTACCGCGCCTGGTCGATGATGAACCCGAGGCGCGCCTCCTCCTCGTCCCATCCGGGCCGCCAGTCCCCGTCCGGCGCGGTGATGCTCCGCGCCAGGACCTCCAGGGCCTCCTTGACGTACTCGCGCGCCTGCCGCACGGCCTCCTCACCGCGCCGGAGGAACAGCGGCGGGAAGATCGTGATGTTCACGATGAGTCCGACCGCGAGGCCGATAACGACGTCGTCCAGGCGCGGGCGGACGTACGCGGCGACCTCCCGGCCGCCGACCAGCAGCGCGAACAGCGCCGTGAACGCGACCTGCGCCGCCTGGTTGCCGAACCCGCGCCAGGTCGACAGCAGCAGCCCGATGACCAGCACGACGGCGATCCCGGCGGCGTTGGGGCCGATGTAGATCCCGACCGGGACCGCCAGGCCCGCGCCGACCAGGAACCCGGCGCCGTAGCCGACGCTCTCCCGGAGCGAGCGCGCCACCGTCGGGTACACCCCGAGCAGCGCCGCGAGCGGCGCGAAGTACGGCACCGCGTGCCCGACCAGGTGCTTGGCGATGAGCCAGGCCGCGACCGCCGCGATGACGGCCTTGACCGTGATCTTGAGCCGGTCCTCCCAGGACCGGCGGTCCATCCGGGGCGCGAGGCGCCGCGCCAGGTATCCCGCTCGCATCGAAGTGCCCTGCCCGAGGCCCGGCCCTTGAACCACCGGACGGAACGGGGCGCGCCGGGGCGGCGGCCGTCACCCCTCGAAAGTGAGATCCGGGGTGATCACGGCGAAGCGCGCATCGGTCGGGTCGGCGAGCGTCGCGAGCCGTCCCGGCTTGATGTCGGTCGGCGGGATCGTGACCCGCGCGCCGAGGTCGGCGGCCCTCCACACCGTCGCGTCGCAGTCGGTCACCCAGAAGTACGGGATCCAGTGGGCGACCCAGTGCGGCGGCCAGCGCTCGTCCATGAACACCATGCCGCCCACGTGATCGCCGTGGATCTCCCAGTTCGTATAGGGGGCGGAGCGGTAGTACTCGTAGTCGACCGGCCGCCAGCCGAACACCTCTCCGTAGAACCGGCGGGCACCCTCGATGTCGCGCGAGGCCAGCTCCACCCAGCACATCGCCCCCGGTTCCCGGAGGACCTCCATCCCCTCCCGCCCGAACGGCTGCCACAGGGCGAAGTCCGCCCCCTCCGGATCGGTGTACATGGCCACGCGCCCGAGATGCATGCCCTGCATGGGCGGCATGACCTCCTGCCCGCCCGCGGCGAGCACTCGGCTCCCGGTCTCCTCGACGTCGTCCACGCGGAAGAAGACCGTCCAGGTCGGCGGCTGGTCCGGGTCCGCGAGCATCTGCAGCCCGGCGGTCGTGGGCCCGTCCGGCCCGCCGAGCGTGAAGACCTCGTAGTCGCCGTACGCGTCCTGCGTGAGCGTGTACGACGACCAGCCGAACAGCTCGCGGTAGAATCGCTTGGACACCGCGCCGTCCGGGCTGGCGAGGTCGAGCCAGCACGGCTCCCCCGGCCGGTACTCCGTCATCTCGGGCATCCGCAGCCCCCTTCGGCGAGCGTGGCGGGCACGGGCACGGGCACGGCGCGCACGCGGGCCGCTACCGGGGCGACCGCGGGGTGAGCAGCCCGAGCCGCGCCCCGGTCGGGTCCATGACGACGGCGAACCGGCCGGGGTCGATGTCGGCCGGCGGGATGGTGACGGTCGCGCCGAGCTCGGAGCTCCGCTCGGCCGCGGCCTCGCAGTCGACGACCTGGAAGTACGGGATCCAGTCCCCCGGCCACTCGTCCGGCCAGGTGTGGTCCATGTAGACCATCCCGGCCACCGACCAGCCGCCGACCTGCCAGTTCGTGTACGTGTAGTCGCGGTAGTAGCGGCGGTCCAGCGCCTGCCACCCGAAGACCTCGCCGTAGAAGGCGCGGGACTTCTCGACGTCCCGCGAGGCCAGCTCCACCCAGCACATCGCCGACGGCTCCAAGACGACGTCGGCGCCCTCCCGCTCGTACGGCTCCCAGACGGCGAAGTCCGACCCCTGGAGGTCCGCGTACATGCCGAGGCGGCCGAGGTGGGCGATCCGCAGCGGCGGGACGAGTTCCGTCCCGCCGGCCGCGACGACCCGGCGCGCGGCGTCCTCGACGTTCTCGACGCGGAAGTAGCACGTCCACGACGGGGGCTGGGCGTCGTCGGCGAGCCGCTGCATCCCGGCGACCGCCGGCCCGTTCACCCCGCCGAGCGTGAACATCTCGTAGTCGTCCAGCTGGTCGACGGACAGCGTGTACGACGACCAGCCGAGCAGCTCGCCGTAGAACCGCTTGGACGTCACCGGGTCCGGGCTGGCGAGGTCGAGCCAGCACGGCATCCCCGGTTCGTAGGCCGTCACCTCGGGCATCGGCGGCCCCTCACGGTGGACATGGCTCCACGTTACGGACGCGGACGCCAATCCCGACCGGGATGACCTTCAGGGGTTCGCACCCCCGCGGTCAAGGCTTCGCCAACCGGCGCGCGGCCGTGGCCCGGCTCCGGCCTACGCGGTCAGAGCTTCTTCGCGCCGATCGCGCCCGCGACGAGGGGGAAGCTCTTGGCCAGCTCGGGGCGCCAGTACTTCCAGTTGTGCATGCCCTTGCCGTACAGGCTCGACGTGACCTCGACGCCCGCCTTCTCCGCGGCCTCGATGAAGTTGACGTTCATCCGGTAGGCGAGCCGCTCCCCGACCCGTCCGGCGTCCCACATCGCCGCGTTCGGGTTGTCGTGCGGGCCGGGCTCCCCGTTGCCGCACGACACGTACACGCCGACGCCCTTGAGCTTCCCGGCCATCACCGCCGCGTCGTGCTTCTGCCAGTTGCCCCGGTCCATGATCGGGTCGCCCCAGATCTTGGTGCCCGCCTCCTTGTTGATCGAGACGAGGAAGGCCGGGACGCCCGGCGCGGTGATGTTCAGGGCGCCGCTGTAGGACGCGACGTACTTGAAGGTCCCCGGGTGGCGCTGGGCATAGGTGACGGCGCCCTGCCCGCCGGACGACAGCCCGATCGCGGCGCGGGCCGTCCCGGCGTGGAAGTTGCGCTCCATCAGCGGGATGACCTCGTTGATGTGGAAGGTCTCCCACATCGGGATGCCGCCCTTGCCGTCGTTCCACCAGTTGCTGTAGGAGCCCTGCCAGCCGCCCTCGGGCATCACGACGATCACGTCGTAGTCGTCGACGACCTGCTCGATCTGCGAGTCCTTGGTCCAGGACTGGTAGTTGTTGTTGCCGCCGTGGTAGGCGTACACGACCGGCCAGGTCCGCTTGGCCCCGGCCTTCCAGCCCTTCGGCATCAGCATCCGCGTCTTGACCGTCGTTCCCAGCGCCGGGGAGGCGATGGAAACGTCGTACATGCGCGTGCCGACCTTCTTCACGCCCGTGATCGCCGCGCCGTCCGGGGCCTTGACGTGCTTGCTGGACCCGGCCCCCTCCGGCAGCTGCGGCTTCTTGCCGTGGTTGGACGCGTTGCTGTCGGGGTCGTTCGAGGCCGGGCGGCCCGAGCCCGTGTTGAACGGGTCGGACGACATCGGCCGCGTCGGCACCTCGGGGATCGGCGACGCGGTCGGCGAGGGCGAACCCGAGCCCGGGCCCGTCGGCGTCCCGGGGGCGCCCGGCCGCGTCGCCGGGCCGAACGACGGCACGGGGTTCGACGCCCCGGCGTTGTCGGACTCCCTCAGGGGCACGCCCACCCCCGCCTGCGCCAGGCCCACCATGAGGGCCGGCAGCAGCACGGCGGCCGTCGCGGTGCCGATGACGGCGATCTTCCGGTCGGTACGCTTCTTCATGGGCTCCCCAGCGGCCGATGGCTTCCCAGCCCGGTCAGGCCGACTGTGCTCCGCGCTCCGGCCCGCTACTCACTCGCGGATGAAACTACTGTCCCGGACGTCCCATTCGCAAGTATTGGCAAAGAATGCAATAGCAGTGTTACGCGGGCCCGTGACTCACGGTGACTTCATGCGGCCCGTCCGGGCGGACCGACTGATCGTGCCGGAAAATGTCCAGCGGATCCCACCGCCGCTTGACATCCTGCAGCCGCCCGTAGGCGTCCTTGTAGTACAGGGTCGCCCAAGTCTGCCCCGAACCGTTCCACCGGTCGACGTTCAGGTCGGTGTCCGGGTAGCCGACGTAGCAGCCGTCCGTGACACCGCCCACGACCGGCACGCCCCCGGTGTCCTCGAACGTCGCGTGGTAGGCGTCCCGGATCCAGGCGAGATGCCGGTCCTCGTCCGGGTCCTGCCGCGTCCAGTACACCTGGTATTGCAGTTTCAGGATGGAATCCCGCTGCCGGGCCGCCGTGTCGTGGAGCGGGCGGTTGACGGCCGAGCCATAAGAGTCGACCTGGATGAGCGCCCGCGCGTTCTCATAGTCCGCGTACTGCGCATTACCCAGATAGGCCCACATCGCATCGATGTGCCGCTCCGTGAACGGTTCGCGCAGGTACGCCGACTTGTGCTTGCCGCAGCGGTTCCCCACACCCGCGTCGAGCGACCCGGCCGCGGCCAGCCACGGCACCACCTGCGCGGCGCCGGGCTCACTCACCGACACCGGCCGCGGCCGGATCCGGCCGTCCAGCGCCGACGTGAACTCCCGCACGGCCTCCGGGCCCTCCTCGTCGTCCGCGTCCATCTGCGCCACCAGCTCGATCCGCCCGTTGCTCCGGTGGTTCAGCCGCAGCACGCCGAACAGCTTGCCGGACGCCTCCGACGGGTCCTGGTGGTCGCGGAAGTACTCCCCGAATCCCGCGAGGAGCCCCCCGAAGTCGTCCCGCGTGAAGCCGTCCCACGCCCAGGCCAGCTCCGCCAGCAGGACGTTCCGCGGCGGCTCGGGCAGCCCGCGGAACCAGAACCGCGTGACGATCCCGAAGTTCCCGCCGCCGCCCCCGGTGTGCGCCCACAGCAGCCCGGCGCGCTCCGCGTCGTCATCGTCCCGCCGCGCCACCACCAGCTTGACGTTCCGGTCGCCGTCGACCACCGCGACCTCGACCGCGTACAGGTAGTCGACCGTCAGGCCGTGCTGCCGCGACAGCGGCCCGAAACCGCCCGCCGGAACGTGCCCGCCGAGCCCCACCGAAAGGCACGACCCGCCCGGCAGCACCTTCCCGCTCACCGGATACAGCTGCCCGTACACGTGCCGAATGGTCGCCCCCGCCTCGACGCAGTACGCCTTCATCACGTCGTCGTAGTACATGCGGCACATCGGGCCGATGTCGATGATCACGCGCACGTCCTTGCCGCACACGAAGTCCTCGTAGCAGTGCCCGCCCGCCCGCACCGTGATCCGCGACCGCGCGGGATCCGCCGGGGTCTCGTTCACCGCCTGCTCCAGCGCCGCCCGCACCTCCTCGCCCGTCCGGACCAGGCGCACGTACTCGGGCTCGCCGACCCACCGCTGGTTGACCCCCCGGCTCAACCCCCCGTACCGCTTGTCCCCCGGCCGAACGACCGTGGACGGCAGCGTCGCCATCTCCCCCAACCCGGACCTCCGAACCTCCCGCGCCCCCGGACCGGCCGACCGCCGGACCGCGAGAAGCCTTCCCGGCCAAGCACCGGGCAACCCTGCGACCACGGAAGGTGATATCGGCCGGGGGCGGACGACCCGGCACACCCGTCGGCTGTGGGCGGTGCCCCGGCCGTACCGGGGCCGGGCGCGGCCGTCGGGCCACGGCGAACCGGGCGAGGCCGGACCGGACGTGCGGGGCGGTCGGCGTGGCGAACGTGCGGCGGATGGGCGCGCCGCTCGGTCTCGCCGGCCAGGTCGGCGAGCCGCTCGAGCCGGAACGTCCGGGATCGTCCCCCTCGACGGCGGGCACCGGGGTCAGCGGCGGGCAGGGAGGGCCGCGCGGGCCACGGTGTCGCGCCGGTCCGCGTCGCGGCGGGCGTCCTCCTGCTCGGCGGCGACGCGGGCGTCGTAGGCGGTGCGGGCGGCGGCGATCGCGTTCTGGTGCTCCTCGGTCCAGGTGACGAGGGCGCGGATCGTCGAGTGCAGGGTCTCGCCCATCGGCGTCAGCTCGTAGTCGACGCGGGGCGGGACGGTCGGATGGACGGTGCGGCGGACGAGCCCGTCCCGTTCGAGGTGGCGCAGGGTGCGGGTGAGCATCCGCTGGCTGATGCCGTCGATGTTGCGGCGCAGTTCGGTGAACCGGAGGCTGCACCGCTGGTTGAGGAGGGCGATCACCAGGAGCGACCACTTGTCGGCGATGCGGTCGAGGATCTGGCGGACCTCGCAGTCGTTGCGCGTGTACCACTGCAGAACGTCGTCGTCGCCGAAGGTATCCCCGCAGTAACCGGGGGACTCGAAAGTGCCTTCTTCCATGGCACCCGATGGTTCCCGAAGATGGGGCCGGTTACAAGAGGGAACCGGCATCCACAAGGGGAACCGGTCCCGCTGGTGTGAAGGGAACGGGTCATGTCCACTTCTGCCGTCCGCATGGACGGGCGCACCTGGGCGATGCTGATGGTGCTGTGCGGCGCGATCTTCCTCGAGGGGATCGACGTCGCGATGCTGAACGTGGCGCTGCCGTCCATCCGGGCGGACCTCGGGCTGTCGACGGGGATGCTCAGCGGTGTGGTGAGCGCGTACGTGCTCGGCTACGGCGGCTTCATGCTGCTGGGCGGGCGCGCCGCGGACCTGCTGGGACACCGCCGCGTCTTCCTGACCTGGCTCGTGGTCTTCCTGATGTTCTCCGGCCTCGGCGGGTTCGCCACCGAGGGCTGGATGCTGCTGCTCTCCCGGTTCGTGACCGGGGTGGCGTCGGCGTTCATGGCGCCCGCCGGACTCGCGCTGATCACCGCGGCGTTCCCCGCGGGCCCCGCGCGGACGAAGGCGCTCGGGATCTACGCGGGGACCGCGGCGGGCGGCTTCACGCTCGGCCTCGTCGCGGGCGGGCTGCTCACCTCGCTCGGCTGGCGCTGGGTGTTCTTCGCGCCGGTGATCCTCGCGGCGCTGATCCTGGCGGCGGCCGTCCCGCTGGTCCGGGAGCCGGACGCGCGGGAACCGCGGACGGGCGGGTTCGATCTCGCGGGTTCGTTCACCGTCACGGGATCGATGCTGCTGCTCGCGTACGGGGTCGTCCGGCTGGAGCACGCGGGCGACGGGGCCGCGCTGACGGCCGGGGTGTTCGCCGCCGGGGCGATGCTGCTCGCGGCGTTCGTCGCGATCGAGCGGCGCTCGCGCAGCCCGCTCGTCCGGCTCGGGATCCTGCGGTCGGGCGCGCTGGTGCGGACGAACGTGTCCGCGCTCCTTTTCCTCGCGGCGTTCGCGGGCTTCCAGTTCTTGATGACGCTGTACCTGCAGGAGCTGCGAGGCTGGACGACCTGGCAGACGGGCCTCGCGCTGCTCGCCCTCGGCGCCGACGTCGCTCTGGCGCCCACGCTCACACCCCGCCTGGTGAACCGGTTCGGGAACGTGCGGGTGCTGTTCGGCGGGCTCGTCCTCGCCGCCGTGGCGTACGGGCTGTTCCTGCCGCTCGGGATCGACTGGGCCTACCTCCTCATGTTCCCGATCCTGTTCCTGATCGGGGTCGCGTTCGCGCTGGTGTACGGCCCGCTGACGATGGCCGCGACGGACGGCGTGGACGAGCGCGAGCACGGCGTCGCGGGCGGGCTGCTCTACACCGCGATCCAGTTCGGCATGGCGCTCGGGCTGTCGGCGGTGACGGCCGTGCACGTCGGGGTGCTGGGCGACGGCGAGTCGGTGGAGGCCCGGCTCGACGCGCTGCGCACGGCCCTGCTCGTCCCCTTCGGCGCGGTCCTGCTCGCGGCCGCCGTCACCGCGTTCGGGCTGCGCACGCGGCGGCGCGCGCCCGAGGCCGCGGCGCCCGTCCCGTCCGCCGTCGAGACCACCGTCTGAGGCCCTCGGCGCGGGGTCCGTCCCCGGTCAGGGGGTCGTCGCGGTGATGTCGCCGTTGCTGCTGCGGAGGTCGAGGCGGTGCTCGGCGTGGGGGGCGGTCGGGACGCCGATGCGCTCGTCTCCGTTGCCGGTGGACGCGGTCACGCGGTACGGGCCGCCGGTGACGGTGACGGTGATGTCGCCGTTGGACGTCTCGGCGTCGACGTCCGCCGGGACGGACGGGACGAGCGTGATGTCGCCGTTGGACGTCTCGGCGGTGATCCGCGCGGACTTCAGGTCGTGCCCCACGATGCGGCCGTTGGACGTCCGGGCGTCGATCGGGCCGGTGACCCCGGCGAGGCGGATCGCACCGGAGGCGGTGGCGACGTCCACCTCGCCGGCCCCGTGCAGGTGGAGGGAGCCGCCCGCGGCGCCGCCGCGCACCGGGACGCCCGCCGGGACGTCGACCGTGTAGCTCGCCGAGCAGTCGCGGCCGCAGCCGCCGAGGACCAGGACGCCGTTCTCGACCCGGTGCGTCGCGCCGTCCGGGCGGTCGTCCCGGTAGCGGACGGTGCGGTGCAGGAACGGCTTCGCGTCGCCGCCCCGCACCGTGACCGTCCCCTCGCGGACGTCGATGCGGACGGCGGTGATCCCGGACGGGAGCGCGGCCTCGTCCCGGAAGGTCTCCTGCGGGCCGAACGAGGCGAACGAGACGTCGCAGGCGGCCAGCGCGACCGTGCCGGCGGTGGTGAGGGCGAGGGCGCAGAGCAGTCGGAACACGTTGTCCTCCCGGGTTCGTTCGGTTCGCCACGAACCTACGAACCCGGGCACCGGACGGTCGCCACGCCGGGGAGCCATTGCCCGCGTGGCTCCCAGGTCCCTGTCTCAGCCGAACCGCTCCCGGAGGGCGGGCAGCAGTTCCATCTCCGCCCAGGTGCGGAAGTCCTTCTGGTGCTCGGCCCCGGACTGGCAGAACGAGATGTGCGTGAACCCGGCGTCGGCCCACTGCTGGACCGCCTCGAGGTAATCGTTCACGTTGTTCCCGCACGGCACGTTCTGCGCCACGTCCTCAGGACGGACGGTCTTGGTGGCGGCCTCGAAGTTGACCGGGCCCGGCAGTTCCGCCATGACCTTCCAGGACGGGGCGGAGAACTTCCACACGCGGTGGGCCCGCTGCTTGCACTCCTCGTAGTCCTGGCCGTAGGCGACCGGGATCTGGCCGTAGACGGGCTTGCCGCCGCCGCCCTCGATGTCGAAGAGCGAGACGACGTCCCCCACCGGCTGGTCGGAGATCAGGACGTCGGCGTACCGGGCGGCGAGCCGTCCCGCGCGGGGGCCGTACGCCGCCATGCCGATGCGGACCGGTTCGTCCGGCAGGTCGTACAGCTTCGCCGAGTCGACGCTGAAGTGGCGGCCCCGGTAGTTGACGTAGCCGCCGCCGAACAGCTCGCGGATGATCTCCACGGCCTCGCCGAACATCTCGTGCCGGACGTCCACCGACGGCCAGCCCCGGCCGACGACGTGCTCGTTGAGGTTCTCGCCGGCGCCGAGGCCGAGCGTGAACCGCCCGTCCGACAGCACGCCCATCGTGGCGGCCTTCTGCGCCACCACGGCGGGGTGGTAGCGCATGATCGGGCACGTCACGAAGGTCATCAGCGGGATGCGGTGGGTGGCCTGGGCGAGGGCGCCGAGCACCGACCAGGCGTAGGCCGAGTGGCCCTGGTCCTCCAGCCACGGGAAGTAGTGGTCGGAGATGACCGAGTAGCCGAAGCCCGCCTCCTCCGCCTCCACCAGGTCGGTGATCAGCTGTTTCGGCGGTGTCTGCTCGCAGAGCAGCGTGTATCCGAAGTCCATGCGGCTCCGCATACCCGGCGTGTCCGGGGTGACACGGGTGACCCGGTCGACACGGGCGACACGGTCGCCGTTCACTTGCCGAGGAGATCCATCAGGTCGTCGGCGTGTTCCTCCTCTTCGGCCAGGATGTCCTCCATCAGGCGCCGGGTGGTGACGTCGCCGTCGCCGAGCCAGCGGATGATCTCCTGGTAGGACTCGATGACGATGCGCTCGGCGACGAGGTTCTCCTCGAGCATCCCGCGCAGGTCGTCGTCCTTGAACGTCTTGTACTGGGTGTGCGAGCGGCGCGCGATGGTCTCGGGGTCGAAGTCGGGGTTCCCGCCGAGCTGGCTGATGCGCTCGGCGGCGCGCATCGCGTGGTGGCGCTCCTCGTGCGCGTGCTCGTTGAACTCGTCGGCGACCTGGGCCCGGTTGATGCCGGTCGCGCTGATCGCGTGCTGGGCGTAGCGCATCCAGCAGACGACCTCGGTGGCGACGACGTCGTTGAGGACGGAGATGACCTGCTCGACGCTCCGGTCGTAGCCGTCGGTCACCGGTCCCACGTCCATCTTCTGCCGGGCGCGCTCCCGGATCGCCGCCACGTCGATGCTGAAGCTGTTGTCGGCCATGCCCACTCCCCGTTCGATCTCGCCGGCCGGACCGCGCCGGCCGGGCTGTGACGCCTCCCTCCTACCCAGCAGGGCATGGTCATGCGCGGGAGGGCGATACGACGCCACGTAGCCGGGCGATCACACAGAGGGTTGGCACTGTGAGTGAGGCGTGCTATACGTAGAGCTACATCGCTGCGACCCCGCGGCGAGACAGGGACGTCCGGTATCCAACCTTGGTATCGGGGCCTGACAAGGAGAAAAGGAACCACATGAAGTCCTTCAGCTACACCGAACTGGACATGCTCGCCGGCGAAGTTCTGCCGGAGCGCGCCGTGCTGTCCACCCTTCTCGTCGGTGGCGGCCACGGTGACGACACGACGGTCGTCAGCTCCTGCTCGGCGAACAGCAACCAGCCGGCGACCGGCCTGCTCACCATCGTCAACGGTGTGCCCGCCGGCAACTCGCAGATCTGCACGCCGGCCGCGGTCCACGGCTGAGCTCAGTTCTGACGTCGTGGGCTTCGGCCCACTCGGGAAGGGCTGGCGTTCCTACGCCAGCCCTTCCCCCCATCTTTCCCTCCTGAAGTCGTGCTCGGGGACCGATCCCCGAGTTCCAGGACGAATCCGAAAGCGAGTTCATGAACCCTCAGCGACTGACCTACGCCGACCTCGACCGGCTCGCGGGCGAGGTCCTCCCGCACCGGCTGGCGCTGTCCGCCGGTGGTGGCGACACGACCGTCCTCTACGCCTGCCAGGCGACGTACTCGGCGGGCACACTGGGCCTTCTCGGCACCGGGCTGCTGGCCCAACCGGAGCACTCCACGCTGACGTGCGTCCCGGCCGCCGTCGTCGCAGAAGGCGAATGAGCACCGGCCCGACGCCGATCATGGACGGGGCCGGGCGACCGGCCCCCGTCCTCACCCTGCCGACGCTCATCGACGGCGTCGAGATGGTCGGCGAATTCAAGAACTCCGGCTATCGCGAGCCGCCGCAGCTCGTCAGCCTGCCGAACCGGCAGCTCGTCCGGCTCCCGCCGCTGCTGTTCCAGGTCGCGAAGGCGCTCGACGAGCATCGCCACCTGGCCGGGACGACCGACGTCGGGATCGCCCTGGAGCGGGTGGCCGCCGCCGTCTCCCGGGAGGCGGGCGCGCAGCTGACCGGCGAGCAGGTCGTCTACCTGGTCGACCGCAAGCTGGCCCCGCTCGGGGTCACCACCTACAGCGACGGGTCCGCCCCGTCGGCCGTGAAGGCCAACCCGTTCCTCGCGCTGAAGTTCAAGGTCGCGGTGATCCCGGAGTCGGTCAGCTCGGCGCTCGGCGGGATGTTCTCCTGGCTGCTGAGCCCGTTCGCGCTGATCCCGATGATCGCGGCGCTGGTCCTCAGCGAGGTCTGGGTGTTCACCTCCCAGTCCGTCGTCGACGCGCTCCGGTATTCGATCATGAACCCGGTCGGCATCCTGGTGGCCATGGGCATCGGCATGCTGTCGGTGGCCTTCCACGAGGTCGGCCACGCCGCCGCCTGCCGGTACGGGGGCGTCCGGCCCGGCCCCATGGGGTTCGGCATCTACATAGTCTGGCCCGCCTTCTACACCGACGTCACCGAGTCGTACCGCCTGGGGCGGGGCGGAAGGCTGCGCACGGACCTGGCCGGCGTCTACTTCAACGGCGTGTTCGTCGTCGCGCTGGCCCTGCTGTACTTGCAGACGGGATACCAGCCGCTGCTGGTCGCGCTGCTCTACGTGAACCTGGAGATCGTGCAGCAGCTCCTGCCGACCATGCGGTTCGACGGCTACTACATCATGTCCGACCTGGCCGGCATCCCCGACCTGTTCAAGTACATCAAGCCGATCCTGCGCCGGACCCTGCTGCGGCGTCCCCCGGATGCGCTGCTGCTGGATCTGAAGCGCTGGCCGCAGGTCTTCGTCGCCTTCTGGGTCCTCGTGGTCTTCCCCGTGATGCTCATCCAGCTCGGGCTGATCGCGACCCAGGTGCCCGCCCTGCTCGGTCTCGCCTGGGACAAGATCGGGTTGCTGTTCGAGGACGCCATGGCCGGAGGCGAGCCGGTGGCCGTGATCGTCTCGGTGCTGCAGGCACTGATGCTCGTGCTGCCGATCGCGGGTCTCGTGCTGATCACCTACTCGTACGGACGCCTGCTGCTGCGGTGGGCGGTCCGCCGCGTGCGCGACCGGACGGCGGGCAAGGGGCGGGCCACCGGCCCGCTGCCGGACGCCTGATCCGGTACGTGCACCTGGCAGCCCGCATCCCGCAGCCCCCGTATCGAGCGCCGGACGCCCGTGAGCGTCCGGCGCTCGCCCGTCCCGGTACCGGGCGACCGGGCGACCGGCCGTATAAAATACAGAAAACCATTGGTAATGCATTTTATACGCTTTTCGCGGAATACATTCTTCATCGACGGAACGGGAACCTACTCGGAGTAAGTTCCGTTTTCCCGAAAGGTCTCCCGCCGTGTTCCGCCGTACCGCAGCCGCCGCATGCGCGGCGATTCTCCTGCCGTTCTCGCCAGCACTCTCCCGCACCGCACCGCCCGCGCACGCGGCGTCCCGCGCGCGCGTCGTCGAGGAGTCCCTCGTCGCTCCCCGCACCCTGGACCTGACGATCGAGTCGCCCGCGATGGGACGGCGCGAGAAGGTGCGCCTGCTCGTCCCTCCCGGCTGGTCCAGGGACGCCCGCCGCGACTGGCCGGCGCTGTGGCTGCTGCACGGCGGCGCCGACGACTACACGGCCTGGACGCGCGACACCGACGTCGCGGAACTCACCGCGGACTCCGGCGTCATCGTCGTCATGCCGAACGGCGGCCGGTGCGGGAATTACTCCGACTGGTGGAATCACGCCGACGGCGGCCCGCCCCGCTGGGAGACGTTCCACATGACCGAGGTCCGCGAGATCCTGGAACACGACTACGGGGCCGGAGGGGAACGGGCGATCGCCGGCAATTCCATGGGCGGGCTCGGCGCCATGCTGTACGCGGCGCGGCACCCGGGCATGTTCGCGGCCGCCGCGGCCTTCAGCGGCTACCTGCACACCCTGGACGGGCACACCCCGGGCAAGAACTCCACCGGCTGGGGCCCGTCCTTCTCCTGCCCGGGGACGGACTGGCGGCGCGTCTGGGGCGACCCGGACGACCAGGCCGACATCTGGCACGCGCACAACCCGACGGACCAGGCCGGACGGCTCGCGGGCGTGCGGCTGTGGGTGGCGAGCGGCGACGGGCGGCGCGGATCGCTGGGCGGGTGGCCGTTCACCGATCCGATCGAGGCGGCGACGTACCGGCACAGCCGGGCTTTCGTGGACCGGCTGCGCGACCACGGGATCCCGGTCACCACGCGGTTCCACCGCGGGCAGCACGCCTGGCCGTACTGGGAGCGCGACCTGCACGAGGCGTACCCGGCGCTGATGCGGGCCCTGCGCGGCTGAACCCCGCGCCCGTCCCGCCCGTCCTGCCCGCCCCGCCCGTCCCGTCAGGTCCGCTGGATCGCTTCCGTGCCGTCGCCGGCGGGATTCGGCCCGTGCCACTCCAGCACGAGGACGGTCGCGTCGTCGTCGAGGCGGCCCGCGTGGTGCTTGAGGATGCCGTGGATCAGCCGCCGCAGCGTCTCGGGAACCGGCAGGCCGTCGGCGCTGCGGCGGATGATGAAGTCGACGAATCGGACGAGGCCGAACTCGCGCTTGTCCGGGTCGCGGGCCTCGACGATCCCGTCGGTGTACAGCAGGACGCGGTCCCCGGGCTGCAGTTGCTCCTCGCACACCTGCGGCTCGATGCCCAGGTCGGTCCCGAGCGGCGTGCCGGGCTGGCAGTTCAGCTGCGACACCCAGCGGCCTCCCCGGATGACGACCGGTGCCGGGTGCCCGTAGGACACCCACGACAGCATCCCCGTCCGCAGTTGCAGGCAGGCCAGGACGGCGGTGACGAAACGGCCGGACGAGTCCTGTTCCAGCAGCGCCCGCTCGATCGCCTCGCCGATGCCGGGGAGCCCGGCGCCCTCCACCCGGCTGTTCCGGTACGCCGCGACGGCGAGGCTGGACGTCAGCCCGGCGCCGGTGTCGTGCCCCATCGCGTCGAACACGCCGAGGTGCACGGCGGTCCCGGCCATCCCGTAGTCGAAGGTGTCGCCGCCGAGCCTGTAGGCGGGTTCGAGCGCCGCGCTGATGACGATCTGGTCGTTGGCGAAGGTCATGGGCGGCAGCAGCCGCCACTGCATCTCCGCCGACACCGTCATGTGCCGCGTCCGCACCAGCCGGGCCATCGTGTCGCTGGCCGGGCCCTTGCTGACGATCATCAGGGCGATCAGCCCGGCGAGCGCCTCGGCGCGCGGCAGCGCGGTGGCGTCGTCCTCGGACATCACCACGTGCAGGACGCCGATCCGCTCCGTGCCGTCGAGCAGCGGCACCCACCACTCGCGCTCGCCCCCGCCCTCACCCTCGTGCTCGTGCTCGCCCTCATGCCCGCCCTCGTGCTCGCCGACGAGATGGCCCCGCGCCGAAACGACGTTCTGGAAGGCGCGCCCGGCGAGGGTCCCCTCGATGCGCAGCTCGACGGGGTCGCGGGACGCCTCGTCCGGTCCGGGCAGCAGGCGCAGCACCGTCTGCTGCAGGTCGGCGACATAGATGAGCACCTCGCGCAGCCCGGCCCGTCCCGCGACGTCGGCGACCGTGGCGGGCAGCTGCTCCATCGAGGTCACGTGGCTGGCGGTGATCAGATCGCTCAGCATCCGCGCACCGGTGCCGTCCACGCTCGTCCCCCCGGGTCGGTGTACGGGTGCCGCACTCACCGTGTACCCCCTCCCACCGGGAAAACACGGTGCCGCCCGCTCCCGGAGCCCCCGACGGCGCAGGTCGCGCGCCGTCGCCGGACGAGCCGGGCAGGGCCGCCGAGGCGTGAGATGGGCCACACGGGAGGCCGGGCGGGGGCACGCCCCGCCCACATTTGGAACGTTTGAAAGCACAGGTCACCGCCCCCGTTCATCAGTTTCCGATAAATCGTCACAGAAATGTACGCCGCGAATTGGCGCAAGGGATGTGCTAAAAACCCGTCTTGAGTTCGCCGAGCCGGAAGGACGTCCATGGACGCAGCGGAGCCACCGGAACGGGCGGTCGACGCCGAACGCTATCCGCTGGGCGAACCGGGGAGCGCCGGATGGGGCGCGGTCGTCTCCGCGACCCGTGCCGAACTGGCGCGGACGGGCTGCTGCGTGCTGCCCGACTTCGTCCGCCCGGAATGGCAGGAGAGGCTGCGGGCCGAATGCGCGTCCGTCGAGGCGGACGCGCATTTCGACGTCGAGACGGTGAACGCCTACAACATCGACGTGGACACGCCGTTGCCGGACGGCCATCCGGGACGGCTCACGGTCGAGCGCGGTAACGCGTTCGTCGCCCGGGACCGCCTTCCGCCGCACCACCTCGTGCCCCGGCTCTATTCGAGCCCCCATTTCCGGCATTTCGTGGCGAGCTGTTTCGGGCTGCCGGAGGTGCACGAGCTGGCCGACCCCCTGTCGGGGCTCGTGCTGAACGTCGTCCGGCCCGGGATGGAGCACCCCTGGCACTTCGACACCAACGAGTTCACGGTCAGCCTGCTGACGCAGGAGGCAGAGGGCGGGGGCGCCTTCGAGTACTGCCCGAACATCAGGTCCGCCGAGGCGGAGAACTTCGGCGACGTGCGGCGCGTGCTCACCGGCGACGGCGGCGGCCTCGTCCGGAAGCTGACGCTGCGGCCCGGCGACCTGCAGCTGTTCAAGGGACGCTACTCGCTGCACCGGGTGAGCGCGGTGCGCGGCGCGACGTCCCGGCACACGGCGATCTTCGCCTACAGCGAGCGGCGCGGGGTGGTGGGCAGCGTGGCCCGGACCCGGCAGCTCTTCGGCCGCGTGCGGCCCGAGCACCTCGCGGCCGAGGGCCGCGCCGTCCGGGTGGACGCGCTGCTCGACTGACCCGTTCCAGGCCCGTCCCCCTTTTTCGAGCCCGTTCGTCCAGTCCCCCGGAAGGACCGCGATCCGTGCGCGTCGACACGTCCGGAAAGATCTCGCTCGACCACATCTACACGCAGCCCGACCCCCGCGCCTACTTCACGACGCTGCGGGAACTCGACTACCACATCCCGCAGCTCGCCCGGCCGCACTTCGCCGAGCTGATCGCCGAGTACCGCGCGGCCCGGGGCGTCGCGGTCCCGACGGTCCTCGACCTCGGCTGCTCCTACGGCATCAACGCGGCCCTGCTGAAGTACGGGATCACGATGGGCGAGCTGTACCAGCGCTACGGCGGCGCCGGCACCCGCGCGCTGACGCGGGACGCGCTGCTGGCCCGCGACCGGGAGCTGGCCCGCGGCGGCCCGCGCACCGCTCCCGCGCGCTTCCTCGGCCTGGACGCCTCCGGCGACGCCCTCTCCTACGCGCTCGACGCCGGTTTCCTGGACGGCGCGGTGCACGCAGACCTCGAGAGCGACGACCCGACCGGGCCGCAGCGGGACCTGCTCGCGCAGGCCGACCTGGTCATCTCCACCGGCTGCCTCGGCTACGTCACCGAGCGGACGATCGCGCGCCTCGTCGCGGCGGGCGGCGACCGGCGCCCGTGGATGGCGCACTTCATCCTGCGGATGTTCCCGTTCGACCCGATCGCCGAGACGCTCGCCGCGGCCGGCTACGAGACCGTCCGCCGCGAGGGCCTGTTCCGGCAGCGCCGGTTCGCCACGCCGCAGGAACGCGAGAACGTCCTGCTGCGGCTCGCGGACGCCGGGATCGACCCGAGCGGTCTGGAGTCCGACGGCTGGTACTACGCCGAACTGCACGTGTCGCGGCCCCGGCCCTGACCGCCGTCCACACCGAACCCCCGAACCGAACCCCCGAAATCGAGGTCCGACGTTGAACGAGCCCTCCGCCCGCACCTTCGCCAACGAGGACGCGCTGCCGCGGGTGCCGCTGCCCTCGCTCGACGACAGCGCCGCCCGGTTCCTGCGGTGGTGCGAGCCCCTGCTCACCGCGGACGAGCACGCCCGCACGCAGGAGGCGCTGGACGAGTTCGTCCGCCCGGACGGCCCGGGACGGCGGCTGCACGCGGCGCTCGAGGAGTACGACCGGAGCGAGGGCGTGCACAGCTGGCTCGACACGTTCTGGCCGTACCGGTACCTGGGGCGGCGCGACCGCATCGCGCTGAACGCGAACTTCTTCTTCCTGTTCCACGACACCGACGAGACGCAGGCCGCGCGGGCCGCCGGGCTGATCGCGGGCGCGCTGGACTTCAAGCTGCGGCTGGACGCCGAGCGGGTGCCGCCGGCCGAGCAGCGCGGGCGCCCGCAGACGATGGAGCAGAACAAGTACCTGTTCTCGACCACGCGGATCCCGGGGGCCGGGCAGGACACCGTCCGCGCCCCCTACGCCGAGGGCGGGCCGTCCACGGCGCGGCACGTCCTCGTGCTGTTCCGCGGCACCATGACGCGGATGGACGTGCTCGGGCCGGACGGGCACCCCCACACGCTCGACGAGCTGGCCGCCGGCCTCGAGGCGATCATGAAGGCGGAGCCGCCGGCGGAACCGTCCACCGGCCCGCTGACGACGAAGGCGCGGGCGGAGTGGGCGGCGAGCCGGGACGCGCTGCTCGCGCTCGACGAGCGCAACGCGCGGGCCCTCGACACCGTCGAGACCGCGCTGTTCTGCGTCTGCCTGGAGGACTTCGCCCCCGCCTCGGCGCAGGAGGCGTGCGACAACCTGCTGGCCGGCGACAGCGCCAACCGGTGGTTCGACAAGGCGGTGTCGTTCGTCGTCTTCGGGGACGGCTCGGCGGGCATCAACGTGGAGCACTGCGAGCTGGACGGCACGACGATCCTCGGCTTCGTGGACGCGCTGCTCGGCGAGCCCGCGGCCGAGCAGTCGCGGCGGTCGGGCGCCCGGAGCCAGGGCGTCCCGGCGGCCGAGCCGGTCGAGTTCGTCCTGGACGACGCCCTGCGCGCGGACGTCCGGGACGCGGCCGCGGCGTTCGCCGCCTACGCCGCCGCGACGGCGACGGCCTGCGTCCCGTTCGACGACTTCGGCTCGCGGGACGCGAAAGCCCTGCGGATGTCGCCGGACGCGTTCGTCCAGATGGCCTACCAGCTCGCGCACAAGCGCGCGAAGGGCCGCATCGGCGCGACGTACGAGTCGATCGCGACCCGCCAGTACCGGCGGGGCCGCACCGAGGCGATGCGGGTCGTGACGCCCGAGGTGCTGCGGTTCGTCGAGGCCATGGACGATCCGGACGCGAGCCCGGACGTGCGCCGGGACGCGCTGCGGGCCGCGGCCGACGCGCACGTCCGGCGCGCGAAGGAGTGCCAGACCGGGCAGGCGCCCGAGCAGCACCTGTGGGAGCTGCAGCTGATCGCGCGGCGGCGCGGGGACGAGCTGGGCGTCACCGGGCCGCTGCCGCTGTTCGACTCCCCCGGCTGGACCGTCATGCGCGACGACTACCTGAGCACCAGCTCGGCGCCGTCGACGAACATCCGGTACTTCGGGTTCGGTTCGACGAGCGAGCAGTGCATCGGCGTCGCGTACGTCCTGCTCCCGGACCGGTTCAACGTCTACCTGAGCACGCCCCGTGCGGTGGCGGGCGCGATGGCGGACTTCGCCGACCGGCTCCGCGAGGCCGTCACCGAGCTGCGCGACCTGCTCGCGGAGTGAGCCGGGCGGGTCAGTGCCCCGGGCGGGCGGCGCGGTGCGTCCGCCGCACGGGGTACAGCCAGCGCCGCAGCAACCGGCTCAGCGCGGGCATGATCAGCAGGGTGAGCACCGGGACGACGATCGCGGGGAACAGCACCGCCTTCAGCGGCAGCGGCCAGTCCTGCGCGAGCGGCGTGACGAACGTCTGGAGCAGGATGCTGAGCGGGTAGACCGCGCAGAACGTCACGACGATCATCTTCAGCCTGGACGGCGCGGGCACCGCCTCGCCCGGCAGGCTGAACCAGGTCTCGAGGCCGGTGGTGTGGTGGAGGCGCTCCTCGGCGAGGCCGTCGAGCCGGGCGACCAGGTCGCGCCGCTCGGGCGAGTCGAGCCACGCGTCGAGGCTGTCCTGGTCGTCGAACCGGACGACGGTGTAGTACCGGTGCCGGGCGCCCTCGGCGCGCAGCCACATCGCGCCCGCGTGCCCCGGGTACCGGCTCGCGACGTCGTGGATCGCGTCCGCCCACCGCTCGAAGGCGCGCTCCCGCCCCGGCCGGACGTCCCAGGTGAACACGACCGTCACCGGTTCCCGCTGCCCCATCCCCACAACCTCACCACCCCACCCCTTTCCATGCACGCCCACGCCCGCCATCGCCCCAGCCAGAGCGCACCGGAACCACTGCGATTGCGAGCGAAGCCAAGTTCGAGCGAAGCGAGAACTTGATCGCGCAGCGAGCCCCTGGGCGAGTCGGAGCGATGCAGCAATCGCACGCAGCGCCCGTTGAAGGAAGGCCCCCTGGGGCCTGACGCCGAGGGCGATGCAAGCAAACACAACAGCAATCGCACGCGGCGAGGGGTGTCACGGCCCCCAGGGCCGTGACACCCCTCGCCGCCATCAACTCGACAGGGCCTCGGTCGGGGAGAGGCGGGACGCGCGGATCGCCGGGTAGAGGCCGGCGACCGCGCCGATGAGGAGCGTGGCGAGGATCCCGCCGCCGACCGCCCAGAGCGGGATCACCACGGGCCACCCCTGGTACAGGGCGTAGATCGTGGTGATCAGGGCGCCGATGAGCGCGCCGCCGAGCCCGCCGAGCGCCGACAGCAGCAGCGACTCGGTGAGGAACTGGGTGCGGATCTTCCCGCGCGTCGCGCCCAGCGACCGGCGCAGGCCGATCTCCGAGCGCCGCTCCAGCACCGAGATGACCATGGTGTTGGCCACCCCGACGCCGCCGACGAGCAGCGCGACCGCGCCGACGCCCAGCAGCAGGCCGGTGAACGCCTCGCCGGCGGCCTGCTGCGCGGCGAGCGCGTCGGACGGGCGCGACACCTCGACCTCGTTCGGCGCCGCCGGGTTCGCGGTGGAGCCGAGCACGCCGCGGACGTCCTCCACGGAGGCGTCCCGCGACCGGGTGTAGACGGTCGTCGCGTGCCCGTCGAAGCCCAGCTCGGTGCGCGCCGCGGGCCAGCCGACGAGCGCGGCGGTGTCCAGCTCGGGGGCCAGCTCGGCGGGTTCCAGAACGCCGATCACGGTGAAGTACTCGCCGCCGATCAGCACCTGGACGTCCGGTCCGGCACGCCCGACGCCGAGGCGTTCGGCGGCCTTCGCGCCGAGGACGGTCGCCGGGTAGGAGCCGGTCGCCTCGTTCAGCCACACGCCGCTCGCCAGCTCGGCGCCGACGGCGGCGCGCAGGTCGGTGCGCGTCGCGTACGCGGCGATGCCCTGGGTGTCGTTCTCGGGGATCTCGCGGGTCCGGTAGACGCCGACGTCGTCCAGCAGGCCGATCGCCGACACCTCCCGGACGGGCGCGATCCGCTCCACCATCGACTCGGCCTCCAGCGGGAGCTGCGCCTCCTCGCCGGTCATGGTGCTGCCGGGCGCGACGGTGAGCAGGTTCGTGCCGAGCGCGTCCAGCGCGCGGTCCAGCTCGGCCCGCGACGAGGACGACACCCCGACGACGGCGACCATCGCGGCGATGCCGATCGCGATGCCGAGCGCGGACAGGAACGCCCGCATCGGCCGCGTCCGCAGCCCGACCGCGCCGACCCGGACGACGTCGCGCGGCCACATCCGCGCGGGCTGCAGGGGCGTCCCGTCCGCCATCAGGCCACCCCCGCACGGTCCTGCGCCGGACCGGACGGCGCGGCGGGACCGGGCGCGGAGTCGGACTGGACGAGTCCGTCGCGCATCCGGACCCGCCGGGGCAGCCCGGCCGCGATCTCCCGGTCGTGCGTGATGACGACGACGGTCGTGCCCGTGCCGTTCAGCTCGCGCAGCAGCGCCATCACCCCGTCCCCCGAGACCGAGTCGAGCGCGCCCGTGGGCTCGTCCGCCAGCAGCAGGGACGGTTCGCCGGCGACGGCCCGCGCGATCGCGACCCGCTGCCGTTCGCCGCCGGACAGCTCGTGCGGCTCGTGGTCGAGCCGGTGCCCGAGCCCGACCCGGTCGAGCGCGGCGGCCGCGCGGTCCCGGCGGGCGGCGAGCCGCAGCCCGCTGTAGAGCAGGCCGTCGGCGACGTTGTCCAGGGCGGGCGTCCCGGCCGCCAGGTGGAACTGCTGGAAGACGAACCCGATCGCGGACGCCCGCAGCGCCGACAGCTTCGCGTCGGAGAGCCGTCCCACGTCGTGCCCGGCGATGTGGACGGTGCCGGACGTCGGGCGGTCCAGGGTGCCGAGCACGTTCAGCATCGTCGACTTGCCGGAGCCGGACGGCCCGACGATCGCGACGAGCTCGCCCGCCGCGACGTCCAGCGACACCCCGCCGAGCGCCCGGACGCCGCCCGGGTACTCCTTCGTCACGTCCCGCAGCGCGATCATTCGGGCATCCCCACGACCGTGCCCGCGGCGATGCCGGGTCCGGAGATCTCGACCTTCCCGCCCGCGAACAGGCCGGTGTCGACGGGGACGAACGACGAGGCGCCGCCCTGGACGACCTCGACGCCGAACCCGCCCTCGCTGAGCGCCACCAGCGCCGTCACCGGCACGGTCAGGACGTTCTCCCGCTGCCCGGCGGTGAACGTGACGTCCACGGACGCGAGCGCGTACTCCGCGGCGGCCTTCGCGGCCTCGTCGGAGTCGAGCCACACGGTCACCTCCACCTTCGTGGTCGGCTCCGCGCCCTGCTCCCCGGGGTCGATCACGGTGGTGACCTCGTCGATCTCCGCCTCGACCGTCTCGTTCTCCGGCAGCGTGACCTCGACCGCCGCGCCCTTCTTCGCCATCCGCTGGTCGGCGGTCTCGAGCTCCACGGTCACCGCCTTCGCGGTGCCGGTGTAGTCGAGCACCTTCGTGCCGGGGCCGACGGGCGCGCCCACGGCCGCCTGGAGGCTGTCCACCCGGACGGCGCCGCGGGCGAACACGACGCGTCCGGGCTCGACGACCCCGGTCTCCTCGACGCCGATGTCGTCCTGCCACTCCTGGACGGCTTCGGCGGTGGCGCTCGAGTACTCGTCGTCGACCGTGAAGCCGTCGTAGCCGAGCGCGCTCAGGTTCTCCTCGAACCGCTTCACGTCCGCGCCCTCGGTGCCGGTGCGCAGCGGCCGGTAGGCGGGCTTCGACCCGTACATCAGCACGACGGGGTCGCTGTCCACCTCGTACAGCTCGTGGCCGCGCTTGATCTCGGCCCCGCTCTCGGGCAGGTCGGTCAGCGTGCCCTTCACCCCGCCGGTCGCGGTGTACGTCGGGCCGTAGCCGAGTTCCCCGTCGACGGTCTCGGTGTCGCGGAGCGTCTGCTGCGCCACCTCGGTCGTGTTCGGCGGCAGCCCGGTCGCGGCCGCCTCGCCCGAGGTGCCGGTGCCGTCCAGCGCGACGAACGCGACGGCCCCGCCCGCGGCGGTGACGGCCGCCGCGGCGAGCGCGATCCGCAGCCGGGGCCGGCGGCGGCGCGCCGCCCGCCGCCCGGCCGCGCCGCCGCTCTCCTCCGCCGCCTTCCGCGCGCCCTTCCGCACGCCCTTCCGCACGCCCTTCCGTGCCTTCTTGCCCGGTTCCGGGACGGCCTCCGCGTCCGGCTCCGGGACGGCGGGGGCGCGGCGGGCCCGTCCCCGTCCGGGGGCGGCGCTTCCCCCGGCGGGGCGGACGGCCCGTCCGGCCGTCCGCCGATCGCGGGCCCGCGGCTCACTGCGGCCCGCCCTTCTTCTTCCCGCCCTGCAGCAGCTTCTGGCACTCCTGCTCCGCGGCCTCGAAGTCGGGGTCCTGACCGACTTCGGCATTGATCCGGATGCCGCGCTGGTTCGGCTTGGGGTCGGGGAACGCCTCGACGCCGTTCTCCCGCATGCACTCGGCGTGCTTGCGGGCGCGCTCCTGGGCCTCCGGGTCGGGCGCGCCGCCGCCCTCGGCCATCGGGTTGAACTCGCGGCACGCCTCCTGGGCCTTCTCCATCGTCGCCCGGTCCGCGCCCTTCGACGTGATCTTGAGACCCTGGCCGGGCTTCGGGTCCTCCATCTGGACGCCGTTCTCGCGCATGCACTGCGCGAACTTCACGCCCATCTCCTCCGGGCTGAGGCTCTTCCCGGCTCCGGCTCCGGCTCCGGCTCCGGTTCCGGCGGCGGCCTCGCCACCGGCCGACGCCACGCCGGAGCCGTCCTCGCCGTCCCCGCCGCAACCGGTCAGGGCCAGGGCGAGGGCCAGCGGCAGCGTCGCGAGCACGCCACGGGTCCGCAGTCGCATGTCTCGTCTCCTCGGTTCGCGGCCGGATCGGTTCCGGCCGGACGAGAGGCGATGCAACCGGGCCGGGCGTTTCCCCCCTGTTTCCTGTCCCCGCACCTCCGTTCCTTACGGAAAGGAAACGCGGCGCCGTGCACGATGGCGCTGTTCCGGCGAGCGGAGGGCGTCACATGCGGGTGCTGGTGGTGGAGGACGAGCGGCTGCTCGCCGACGCGATCGCGGAGTGGCTGCGGGGCGAGGCGCACGCCGTCGACCTCGCCTACGACGGCGCCGCGGCGCTCGAACGCGTCCACGTCAACGACTACGACGTCGTCGTCCTGGACCGGGACCTGCCGCTGGCGCACGGCGACGAGGTGTGCCGCGCGATGGTGCGGGCCGACGCGTCCGCGCGGGTGCTGATGCTGACGGCCGCCGCCGAGGTCACCGACCGGGTGGACGGGCTCGGCCTCGGCGCCGACGACTACCTCACCAAGCCGTTCGCGTTCCCGGAGCTGGCGGCGCGGGTGCTGGCGCTCGGCCGCCGGTCCCGCCCGGCGGCGCCGCCGACGCTGCGCCGCGCCGGCATCGCGCTGGACCCGGCGCGCCGGGAGGTGTTCCGCGACGGCCGGTACGTGCCGCTCGCGAAGAAGGAGTTCGCGGTGCTCGCCGAGCTGCTGCGCGCCGAGGGCGGCGTCGTGTCCGCCGAGCTGCTGCTGGAGAAGGCGTGGGACGAGCACACCGACCCGTTCACGGGCGCGGTGCGGCTCACGATCCTCAAGCTGCGGCGCAAGCTCGCCGACCCGCCGGTGATCGAGACGGTCAAGGGAGTGGGGTACCGGATCCCATGAGGACGAGGCGGGCGGGAAGGGCGCGGGCGACGCGGCACCTCACGCTGCGGGCGCGGTTGACGCTGACGTACGGCGGGCTGTTCCTCGTGGCGGGGCTGGTGCTGCTCGGGGTGACCTACGCGCTGTTCACGCAGGAGCTGTCCCGGCAAGGGGACACCCGGTACCTGGCCAAAGTGACCAACCCTCCGCCGGGGGCCGCGCCGAGCCCGGCGGGGACGGACGCACCGCAGCGGCGGCCCGGCGCGGAAGGCGCGGAGCGCGAGGCGTCCGGAGCGGATACGGACGAGCCGTTCCAGGTCACCATGGAGAAACTGATGCGCGAGCAGCGCGAGGAGGTGCGGGACGCGGCCGTCACCTCGTTCATCACCCAGGGGTCGGTGGCCCTGCTGCTGGTCGGCGGGGTCGCGGCCGGGTTCGGGTGGCTGATCGCGGGGCAGGTGCTGGCGCCGCTGCACCGGGTGACCGAGACGGCGCGGCGGATCGCGGCGGCGCCCGCCGCCGACCGGGGGCTGCACGAGCGGATCGCGCTGCGGGGGCGGCGCGACGAGGTCCGGGAGCTGGCCGACACCTTCGACACGATGCTCGAACGGCTCGACCGGTCGTTCGACGGGCAGCGCCGGTTCGTCGCGAACGCCTCGCACGAGCTGCGCACCCCGCTGACGCTCGGGCGGGCGATGGTCGAGGTGGCGATGCACCGCCGGTCGGCGTCCCCGGACGTCCTGGCGCTGGGCGAGACGCTGCTGCAGATCAACGCGCGGCACGAGCGGCTGATCGGCGGGCTGCTGCTGCTCGCCCGGTCGGAGAACGAGATCGTGCGCCGGGCGCCGCTGGACCTCGGGGACGTCGTGGCGCACGTCGCCGCGCAGACCGGGGACGAGGCGGCGCGGGCGGGCGTGGCGGTGCGGGCGGACGCGGGCGAGGCCGTCACCTCGGGGGACGCGCTGCTGCTCGAACGGGTCGTGCAGAACCTGGTGGAGAACGGCATCCGGCACAACTCGGGCGAGGACGGCTGGGTGCGGGTCGCGTCGCGGACGGCGGGGCCGCGGGTGGTGCTGGAGGTCGCGAACTCGGGTCCGGTCGTGCCGCCGTACGAGGTGCCGGCGCTGTTCGAGCCGTTCCGGCGGCTCGACGGCGACCGGGTCGTGAACACGAAGGGCGCGGGGCTGGGGCTGTCGATCGTCCAGTCGATCGTGCGGGCGCACGGCGGCACGGTGACGGCGCGGCCGCGGCCGGGCGGCGGCCTCGAGGTGACCGTGACGCTCCGCGCGAACCCGGATCCCGCCGCCCGCGATCCCGCCGCCCGCGATCCCGCCGCCCATGATCCCGCCGGCATCGATCCCGCCGGCGCCGATCCCGCCGGCGTCGGGGCCGGCGGGGGCGACGCCGTCAGCTCTGCTCGCGCCGCAGCTCGCGCGGGCTGACGCCGAAGCGGCGGCGGAACGCGGTGCTCAGCGCCCCGGCCGAGGAGAACCCGGCGGCGTGCGCGAGCTCGGTGATCGACACCGTGCGGTCGGCGGGGTCGCGGAGCCGGTCGCGGACGAGCCGCAGCCGCTCCTCGCGGATGAGGGCGCGCGGCGTCGTCCCGGCCCGCTGCAGGGCGAGCTGGATCTGCCGCAGCGACCAGCCGAGCTCCTGCGCGAGCACGCGTCCGGTGAGTCCCGGGTCGGTGGCGCGGGTCCGCACGTGGCGGCGCACGACCGTCTCGACCTCGGCGAGGTTGCCGGGGGCGGCCGCGGGTCGCGCGGTGCCGGCCGCGACGGCCATCCGGAGCAGTTCGGCGATCCGGTCGCAGGCCGCGTCCAGCTCGGGGGCGGCGAGCGCGCCGGCCTCGTCGCCCACGACCCGGAGCATGCCCGCGACGACCGCCCCGAGGCCCGCCGACACGTCGACGAGGACGACCCCGCCGCGCGCCGCGGGCGGCAGTTCGCGCGGGGGCACGGCGAGCCCGAGGAGGTGCCCGTCCGGGCGCACGGAGCCCGCGGAGCCCGCGGGCGGCAGCAGGACGGCGGTCCGCGGAGGCAGCCGCGTCTCGGCGCCGTCCCGGAGGAGGACGGCCTCGCCGTCGGGGAGCAGCAGGTGACCGGAGCGCCGGGGCGGCGGGGGATCGCCTGGCCGGTACCGGACGATCCGGTAGGCGGCGCCGTCGCCCATCCGCGCCTCCGCCCGTTCCCGCTGTTCACCTGCCGTAGTGCCGCAGGTCAGGCTAGCGGGAACCCGGCCGGAAACCGGGGCAAACTACCGGAAAGTAACTCCGTTACGGCGCCCGTAGATCATCCGTGCGCGTGGCGGCAAGTTTTCTGCGTGCCCGCACAAGCTTCCAGGCCCGCCCCGTCCTACGGTCACCAAATCGCGACATTTCATCACCGTCCGATACCCCACCCACCCCGGCCCCGGGCGTCTCGCGCCTGTCGCGGCCGTCCTCCCCTGCGCACGAGGAATCGATGGAGCACATCCTGTGGGCGGCGGCACTGGCCGTCGCGGTCGCCGTCGCCGCCGCCCTGCTGGCCCGGCAGCACCGGTCGACCGCCGGGCTCCGCGACCGCAACGCCGAGCTGTCGGACGCCCTCGACCTGCGCGACAAGGAACTGGCGCACCTCGCGGCGGTCCGGCTGCCCGAGTTGATGGAGTCCCTGCAGAACTCGGCCGTCCGGGTGAGCGGCCCGCTGCACCGGCGGCTGGACGCCAGGGCGCCCGCGTTCGCGCAGGACATGCAGAAGATCATGGACCTGTTCGGCGGGTCGGTCGGGCGCGTGATCGAGCACGCCGCGCTGGCGGGCCGGTCGACGGGGCGCTCGATGATGCGCACGATGCAGAGCCTCGCCAACGAGCAGCAGCTCGCCATCTCCACGATGCAGGAGCGGCACGACGACCCCGACGTGCTCGAGGGGCTGCTGCGCATCGACCACATGAACGCCCAGCTCGGCCGCCGGGCGCAGGCCATGGCGGTGCTGAGCGGATCGTGGCCGGGCCAGCAGCGGTCGGCGTCCTCGCTGAGCGACGTGGTGCGCGGCGCCACCTCCCGCATCCGCGACTACCTGCGCGTCAACGTGCAGAACCCGGTGAACCTGGCGGTGACGAGCCGGGCCGTGGAACCGGTCGTGCTGACCATCGCCGAGCTGCTGGACAACGCCGCCCGGCACTCCCGGCCCGACACCCTGGTCGAGGTCAACTTCCAGACCACGCACAACGGCGTCGCCATCATGATCGACGACGCCGGGGTCGCGATGACGCCCGAGGAACTGCAGCGGGCGGGCGAGCGGCTGTCGGGCGCGGTGCCGGACGACGTGCAGTGGCTCGGCGACCCGCCGCAGGTCGGGTTCGCGGTCGCGGGCGTGCTCGCCGCGCGGTACGGGTTCTCGGTGTCGGTCGACACCCGGTCCCCCTACGGCGGGGTGCGGGCGGTCGTCCTGGTGCCGAACGCGCTGCTCACCGCCGTCCCGGACGCTCCGCGCGCCGAACCCGCCGCGTCCCGTCCGGCGGGCGCGGCACGGCCCCGGGACGCCGACCGGGACACCGCGCGGGACGGGAGCCGGGACGGGACGGTCACCGCGGGCGGGCTGCCGAAGCGCAGCCGGGTCGCGGTCGCCGAGCGGGTGCCGGCCGAGGACGGATCCTCCGGCGCGGGGGACGCGAGGGGTGCGGCGGCCGCCGGCGCCGCCGAACCGCCGGCGAGGCCGGCACGAGAGATCGCCGCGGGCCTCGGCGCCTGGCAGCGGGGGACCCGGTCCGGCCGCACCGGCGACCCGCCCGGTGCCGCCGGGGACGCCGGCGCCGCCGGGGACGGGGACGCGCGGCCATGAACGCGGCCAAGAACGAGGGGTGGAACGGCTCGATGGACGACGGTGTGAACCGGCTCGGCTGGATGCTGGACGACGCCCTGCGAATGCCCGGGACGCGGTACGCGATCCTGCTGTCGGCCGACGGGCTGCTGATGGCGCACTCGGAGCGCATCGGCCGCGACGACGCCGAGCGGCAGGCGGCCGGGATGGCGGGCCTGCAGTCGCTCGCCCGCAGTACCGCCGAGTTCTGCGGGGACGCGGGCACCACCTGGCGGCAGACGGTCAGCGAGTTCGACGACGGGTACGTGTTCCTCGTCGCGGCCGGGCCCGGCGCCTACCTGGCGGTGTCGGCGGCCCTGGACGTCGACATGGAGACCGTGTCGTTCCGGCTGCAGGAACTCGTGCAGCGGCTCGGCAAGGAGCTGACGAGCCCGCCGCGCCCCGACGCGGGCGGGGCCCCGGGCGGCACCGCATGACCCGCCGCCGCAACGAGCGCGCCCTGGTCCGCCCGCACGTCGTCACCGGCGGCCGGGCGCACCCGACCCGCAACGTGTTCGACCTGGTCACGCTGGTCATCGCGAACGGCGACCTGCCGCTCACCGGGCTGTCCCCCGAGAAGCTCCGCATCGTGGAGCTGTGCCGGGGCGGCGCGCTGTCGGTCGTGGAGATCGCCGGGCACCTGGAGCTTCCCGTCGGCGTCACGAAGGTGCTGCTGTCGGACCTGGTGGACGACGGCCAGCTCAGCACCCGCGCCGCGGCGCCCGCGGCGCGGACCCAGGCCCGGCTGCTGCAGGAGGTGCTCGATGGACTCCGCGCGACCCTCTGAGCCGCCCGGCGGCGGCGCGTACACGGGCGGACGGTACGTGCGCGACTCCGTCCGGACGGCCGTCAAGGTCCTCGTCGTGGGGCATTTCGCCGTCGGCAAGACCACCTACGTCGGGACGCTGTCGGAGATCCGGCCGCTGCGCACCGAGGAGCGGATGACGCAGGCCGGGGCGACCGTGGACGACCTCGCCGACATCCGCGGCAAGACCACCACGACCGTCGCGATGGACTTCGGCCGGCTGACGCTGAGCGACGACCTCGTCCTGTACCTGTTCGGGGCGCCCGGCCAGCAGCGCTTCACCCGGCTGTGGGACGACCTGGCGCGCGGGGCGCTCGGCGCGCTGATCCTCGTCGACACCGCGCGGCTCGACCAGTCGTTCGCCGTCATGGACATCGTCGAGCGGCAGGGCCTGCCGTACGCGATCGCCGTCAACCACTTCGAGGGCGCGCCGTCGTTCCCGGAGGAGGAGGTGCGGGAGGCGCTCGACCTCGCCCCCGAGACGCCGCTGGTGACGTGCGACGCCCGCGACCACGCGTCGTCCACCAAGGCCCTGATCTCGCTGGTCGACCACCTGCTCTTCCTCGATCGAAAGGCCACCACGTGAGCGAGCGGGACGGCGCGCCGGAGCGGACGAAGCTGTACGGCCCGGAGTTCGCCCACGATCCCGGCGCGATCTACGACCGGCTGCGGGCCGAGCACGGCGAGCTGGCCCCGGTGGAGCTGGCGCCGGGCGCGGACGCGACGCTCGTCATCGGCTACGACGCGGCGCTGGAGGTCATGCGCGACCCCGGCACGTTCCCGCGCGGCGGCCTGGAGTGGCAGTCGAGCCTGCCGCCGGACTGCCCGGTGCTGCCGATCTTCATGGACCGTCCCAACACCCTGTCGGCCAACGGCCCGGTGCACGCCCGCCTCCGCACGGTCATCACCGACAGCCTCGCGCGGGTCGACACGTTCGCGCTGCGCGGGTATGTGGAGACGAGCGCGAACCTGCTGATCGACGCGTTCGCCGGGAAGGGCGAGGCCGACCTCATCGCCGACTACGCCCGGCCGCTGCCGCTGCTGGTGTTCAACGAGCTGTTCGGCTGCCCGAGCGAGATCGGCGACCGGCTGCTGCGCGCCGTCAGCGGCATCTTCGACGGCGCCTACGACGGGCTGACCGCCGAGGAGGCGAACGTCATGCTCGGCAAGGCGGCCCGCGACCTGGTGGCGCTCAAGCGGGAACGGCCGGGCGCGGACGTGGCGTCGTGGATGATGAGCCATCCCGCCGGGCTCGACGACGAGGAGATGGCCGAGCAGCTCACGCTGCTGCTCGGCGCCGGCACCGAGCCGGAGCAGAACCTCATCGCGAACGGGCTGCGGCTGCTGCTGTCGGACGACCGGTTCGGCGGCGACCTCGCGGGCGGCAGCCTGCCGGTCGAGGACGCCCTCGACGAGGTCCTGTGGACCGACCCGCCGATGGCGAACTTCGGCGCCACCTACCCGCGCCGCGACCTGAACTTCCGCGGCCACTGGCTGCCCGCGCACCTCCCGGTCGTGATCAGCTACGCGGCCGCGACCACCGACCCGTCCCGCGCGGCCGCGGAGCGGACCGGCAACCGCGCCCACCTCGCGTTCGCGGCGGGCCCCCACGGCTGCCCGGCCAAGGGCCAGGCGCGGGTGATCGCGTCGCTGGCGATCGAGGCGCTGCTCGACCGGCTGCCCGACCTGGAACTGGCCGTCCCGGTCGGCGAACTGCAGTGGCGTCCCGGCCCGATCCACCGGGCGCTCGTCGAACTGCCCGTCTCGTTCCCGGTGGAGGAAGCGCGCTGGGACGCCCGTTAGGTCGCGCGGGCGAACCGGAACAGCTCGGCCCACTGCTCCGCGGTCATGCTCTTGGGCAGGGCCGCGGGCCCGACGCCCTGCCGCCGCATCCAGTCCCGGACCCGCCGCGGCGGCAGCCGCACGGCACCGGGCAGGATCTCGCCGAGCCCGCGCCCGCGCCCGGTGAACACCCGGTTCACCAGGTCCTGGTAGGGCTCGCGGTCCGCGGCGTCCACCAGCGGGCGCTCCCGGCGCGCCATCGTCAGCAGGCCGCCGTCGACGCCGGGGCGCGGCCGGAACGCGTCCGCCGGGACGCGGGCGGCGAGCGCGAACTCGAACCACGGCCACCACTGCGCGGTCATCATCGTCGCGCCGCCCACCCCGGCGCGGCGGCGGGCCACCTCCCACTGGACGAGCAGGACGGCGTCGGTCCAGCCGGGCGCCCGCAGGATGCGGCGGAGCATCGCGGTGGTCAGGTGGAACGGCAGGTTGCCGGCCAGGACGTGCGGCGCGGCGGGCACCCGGAAGCGCAGGAAGTCCGCCCGCAGGACCTCGGCCGGACGGTCGAGGCGGCGGGCCAGCCGGGCGGCGCGCCGGTGGTCGATCTCGATCGCGGTCAGGGGCCTGCCCAGGCGCCGCAGGGGCAGGGTCAGCGCGCCGTCACCGGCGCCGATCTCGATGATGGGGCCGTCCGTGGCGGCCACCAGGTCCACGAAGGCGCCGATGACCTTCGGGTCGGTGAGGAAGTTCTGGCCGAGCTCGTGCCGGCCGGGGCGCTGCGTGCGCAAGGGATCTCCGCGGCTCAGAGGGAGCCGGGCAGCGCGCAGGGGCCGCCCGGCGATGACTCGCTGGAGCGGCGGAACGATCGAGGGACGCGAAGGGACCGCCGCTAGTCGCGGCGGAACCTCGTCATCGCCGAGGCGGCGGGGCAGCACATGCCGGTCACGCTACCGGTCCGCCCGGGCGGACCGGCAACCGATTTTTCCGGCGCGTGCGTCCGTTCGATGAGTTCGCCGGGCGCCGCCGGTCTACCTTGTGTCGGACCGGACGAAGGAGACGCGATGCGCAACACCGGACTCGAGAAGCTCGACGGGCTCGTCGGCACCTGGGCGATGACGCTGTCGAACGCCCCGTTCCTGCTGGAAGGCACGGAGGTGCCGGGCACGGCCACCATCGAATGGCTCGGGGAGGCGTTCCTGACCATGGTGCAGACGTTCGAGGAGGGCGAGGGACGGTCCACGACGACCGGCGTCTTCGGGCGCAGCGACGCGAACGACGCCTACGTCGTGCTGTACCACGACGAACGGGGCGTGTGCCGCGAGTTCGCGATGACGTTCGAGGGCGGTCACTGGACGATGCTGCGCGAGGACCCGGACTTCCACCAGCGCTTCGTCGGCGACGTCGAGAAGGACCGGATCCTCGGCCGCTGGGAGGCGTCCGAGGACGAGGGCGCGACCTGGCGGAAGGACTTCGACGTCCTCTTCGTCCGCACCTGAGTCCGTCCGCACCTGAGTCCGTCCGCACCTGGGCGGCCGGGGCGCGGCGCTCAGCCGCGGGACCGGCAGTGCACCTCCAGGCCGGGGACCGCGTCCCAGCCGATGAGGCGGACGAGCCGGTCGATGTGCGCCGAGACCGAGTGCAGGACGAGCAGGCGGTCGAGGTCGCGCAGGTCGCGGGCGGCGCGGGCGAACGCGCGCAGGCCGGAGACGTCGACGAAGTGGACGCCCGCGAGGTCCACGTGGACGTCGCCGCCCGCCCGCGCCTGCGCGCCGCGCAGCGCCCGGGTGAGGTCGGGGACGTTGGACACGTCGATCTCGCCGGTGAGCCGCAGCCACGGCGAGCCGTTCCCGCCCGCGATGTGGAGCAGCGGCGAGTCGAGCTCGACGAGGTCGTAGCGGGGCGACGCCCGCTCCGGACGCGGGACGCCCGATTCGGAGTCCCCGCCGGTGATCCGCCAGACCGTCATCTGCTCCTCGCTTTTCGGGCGGGGCGCCCGCACCACCCTGATGCGACCGGCTCGACGCCACCGGAGCGGCCCCGCACGTCCCAGGTTCTCACCTCCCCCGGCTCCGCGCCCTCACCTGACGGGAAAACCTGGACCGTTCGGTTGATCACATGATCAAAGCTGCGGGAGCAGGCGGCCCGGGGTGATCGGGAGATCCCGGACACGGACCCCGGTGGCGTGGTGGACGGCGTTCGCGATGGCCGCCGCCGCGCCCACGATGCCGATCTCGCCGATGCCCTTGGAGCCCATCGGGTTGAGATGCGGGTCGATCTCCTCGATCCAGGCCGCGTCGACGTTGTGGACGTCGGCGCAGGACGGCACGTGGTACTGCGCGAGGTCGCGGTTCAGGTAGTCGCCGAACCCGGCGTCCATGACGCTCTCCTCCATCAGCGCCATGCCGATCCCCATCGTCATGCCGCCGATGAACTGCGAGCGCGCGGTCGTCGGGTTGATGATCCGCCCGGCCGCGAACACGCCGAGCATGCGCGGGACGCGGACCTCGCCGGTGTCGACGTCCACCTCGACCTCGGCGAACTGGGCGCCGAACGCGTGCCGCGCGTACTCCTCGCGGGCCTTCAGCAGGTCCGCGGAGTCGGCGGACGCCTCGATCCCCTCGGGCGGCACCGCGCCGTTCAGCTTCCCCCGCAGGCTCTCGCAGGCGAGGACGACGGCCGTCCCCCAGCTCGCGGTGCCCGACGAGCCGCCGGCGACGGACGCGGCGGGGTGCGCGCTGTCGCCGAGCTCGATCCGGACGGCGTCCAGGTCGGACTTGAGCGTCTCCGCGGCGATCATCCCGAGCGCGGTGCGGGCGCCGGTGCCGATGTCGGCGGCGGCGATCCGGACGGTGAACGTCCCGTCGGGCTCCGCGCGGGCGATCGCCTTGCCGGGGCTCTGGTAGGCGGGGTAGGTGGCGGCGGCGACGCCCGTCCCGAGCAGCTTGCGGCCGACGCGGCGGACGCCCGCCGCGGGGTCGCGGTGGTCCCAGCCGAAGCGCTCGGCGCCCTCCCGCAGGCAGGCGACCAGGTTGCGGGAGCTGAACGGCTTCCCGCTCTCGGGCTCGGTGCCGGTGTCGTTGCGGACGCGCAGCTCGATCGGGTCGACGCCCGCGGCGACGGCCAGCTCGTCCATCGCCGACTCCAGTGCGTACATGCCGGGCGTCTCGCCGGGCGCCCGCATCCACGACGGCGTCGGGACGTCGAGGGCGACGAGCCGGTGGGACGTGCGGCGGTGCTCCGCCGCGTACATCGTGCGGGTCGGCGTCGCGGTCTGCTCCGCGAACTCCTTGACGGTCGAGGTCTGCTCGAACACCGCGTGGTCGATCGCGTTGAGCCGTCCGTCCGCGTCGGCGCCCAGCCGGATCCGCTGGACGGTCGGGGTGCGGTACCCGGTCGTGGCGAACATCTGCTGGCGCGGGACGGCGAACTTCACCGGGCGCCCGACGGCCTGCGCGGCCATCGCGGCGAGGACGGCGTTCGGGCGCGGCGTCCCCTTCGACCCGAACCCGCCGCCGACGTGCGGGGACACGACGCGCACCCGGGACGGGTCGATACCGAAGATCGGGGCGAGCGTGGACTGCACGGCGGACGCGCCCTGGTTGGAGTCGTAGAGGACGAGTCCGCCGTCCTTGTCCCAGTGGGCGATCGTGCTGTGCGGCTCCATCGGGTTGTTGTGCTCGGCCGGGGTCGAGTAGGTGGCCTCGACGCGCACGACGGACGAGGAGAACGCCTCGTCCGGGTCGCCCCGCTCGGTGTCGGCGGGGAACACCGGGTTGACCTTGTCCGGCCGGTACAGGCCCGGATGGTCGTCGCGCAGCCGGACGTCCGGTTCCTCCTCGGCGTACTCCACCCGGACGTGCCGCGCCGCCTCGACCGCCGTCTCGAGCGTCTCGGCGACGACCGCCGCGACGAACTGCCCCCGGTACGCGACCGTCCGGGACTGGAACACCGCCAGCTCGCCGTCCGCCGCGTCCCCCAGCCGGGGCGCGTTCTCGCAGGACAGGACGTCCAGGACGCCCGGCATCGCGCGGGCGAGCGAGTCGTCCACCCAGCGGATCTCGCCCTTGCCCACCGCCGCCTGGACGGCCGCCGCGTACACCGCGCCCTCGACCGGGTACTCGTAGGCGTACCGCGCCGCCCCGGTGACCTTCTCCCGGCTCTCCGTCCGGCTCGTCATCAGGAAGCCTCCCGCAGGTCCAGCAGCGTGCGGACGATCAGGTTGCGCGCCAGCGGCACCTTGTAGGCGTTGTCGCGCAGCGGCTCGGCCGCCTCCAGCTCGGCCTCGGCGGCCCGCAGGAACGTCTCCTCGTCGGCCGGGGCGCCGCGCAGGACGTCCTCGGCCCGGCGGCACCGCCACGGCTTGTGCGCGACGCCGCCCAGCGCGAGCCGCACGTCCCGGACCACGCCGCCCTCCCCGTCCGGGACCGTCGCGCCCACCGTGCGGACCGCCGCCGCGACCGACACCAGCGCGAACGCGAACGACGCGCGCTCGCGCACCTTCCGGTACCGCGACGGCATCGCCAGCGGCGGGACCTCGACGGCCGTGACCAGGTCGCCGTCCCGCAGGTTCGAGTCGCGCTCGGGCTCGCCGCCGGGCAGCCGGTGGAACTCCTCGAACGGGATCGTGCGCTCCCCATCGCGTCCGCGCACCCGGACGGACGCGTCCAGCGCGGCCAGCGCCACCGCCATGTCGGACGGGTGCGTCGCCACGCACTCCGGGGAATGCCCCAGGATCGCGAGGTTGTGGTGCTCGCCCTCCCTGGCCGGGCACCCCGTCCCCGGCTCGCGCTTGTTGCACGGCTTGGACGCGTCCTGGAAGTACGAGCAGCGCGTCCGCTGGAGCAGGTTGCCGCCCACCGTGGCCTGGTTGCGTATCTGGCCGGACGCGCCCATGAGCACGGCCTGCGCCAGCATCGGGTGGGTCTCGCGCACGGTCCGGTCCGCCGCGAGGTCGCTGTTACGGACGGCCGCGCCGATGACGAGCGTCCCGTCCGGGCGCACCTCGATCTCGCCGTACGGCAGCCGGGAGACGTCCACCAGCCGGGTGGGCTCCTCTACCCCGAGCCGCATCAGGTCCACCAGGTTGGTCCCGCCGCCCAGGTACAGGGCCCCGTCCCGGTGCAGTTCCAGCGCGTCCGCCACGTTCGCCGGACGCTCGTACACGAACGGCCTCATGTCCTGGACGCCTCCTTGATCCGTTCGGCCACCGCACCCGGGTCGCGCGCCGCCCGGTTCGTCTCTCCGGCGACATCGCGCACCGCGGCGACGATCCCGACGTACGCGCCGCACCGGCACAGGTTGCCGCTCATCCGCTCGCGGATCTCCGCGTCGTCCAGGAACGGGTCGCGGGAGACGTCGGCCGTCACCGCGCTCGGCCAGCCCGCGCGCGCCTCGTCCAGCATCGCCGTCGCCGAGCACAGCTGCCCCGGCGTGCAGTACCCGCACTGGAACGCGTCGTTCTCGACGAACGCCTCCTGCACCGCGCTGAGCCGCCCGTCCGCCGCCAGCCCCTCCACGGTGACGACCTCGGCGCCGTCGTGCGCGACCGCGAGCGCGAGGCACGCGTTGGCGCGACGGCCGTCCAGCAGCACCGTGCACGCGCCGCACTGCCCGTGGTCGCAGCCCTTCTTCGAGCCGGTCAGCCCGAGCGTCTCCCGCAGCACGTCGAGCAGCGACGACCGCGTGTCGACCCGCAGCCGCCGCTCGCTCCCGTTCACGGTCAGGGTGACGTCCGCGTGCACCGGCCGAGCTTCACTGTCCATGCCCCGCCCCCTACCCGGATTCGCCCCCGAGTCACCGATCGCGCGGCCCGCTCGCCCGGGAAGCAAATTCTCACCCTAGGTAACTTTGCGCGTGCTGTAAGTTGCGGACCGTCCCCGATGAAAGGCCGGTCGATGCAACCGTTCGAGCTGCCCGACTTCTACCTCCCGTACCCCGCGCGCCTGAACCCGCATCTGGAGCCGACACGGGTGCACAGCAGGGCGTGGGCCCGCGACATGGGGATGCTGGACGAGACCCGCGACCCCGGAACCCCCGACATCTGGGACGAGGCCGAACTCGACGCGCACGACTACCCGCTCCTGTGCGCCTACACCCATCCCGATTGCGACGGCCCTGAACTCGACCTCATCACCGACTGGTACGTCTGGGTGTTCTACTTCGACGACCATTTCCTCGAGGTCTTCAAGAAGCCGCAGGACCACACGGGCGCCCGCTCCTACCTCGACCGGCTCCCCCTGTTCATGTCGCTCGAACCCCCCGAAGCCACCAACGCGGTCGAACGGGGCCTCGCCGATCTCTGGGCGCGGACCGTCCCGTCCAGGTCGGACGCGTGGCGCGAGCGGTTCGCCGTCAGCACCGACAACCTGCTCCGCGAATCGCTGTGGGAACTGCGCAACATCAGCGACGGCCGCGTCCCGAACCCCGTCGAGTACATCGAGATGCGCCGCAAGGTCGGCGGGGCACCCTGGTCGGCGGACCTCGTCGAGCACGCCGCCGGCGTCGAGATCCCGGAACGGGTCGTCGCCACCCGGCCGCTGCGCGTCCTGAAGGACACGTTCTCCGACGGCGTCCACCTGCGCAACGACATCTTCAGCTACCAGCGCGAGACCGAGCGCGAGGGCGAGATCAACAACTGCGTCCTGGTGATGGAGCGCTTCCTGGACGTCGCCCCGCAGACCGCCGCCGACACCGTCAACGACCTCCTGACCTCCCGGCTGCGCCAGTTCGAGAACACGACCCTCACCGAACTCCCCCAACTCTTCGAGGAGGCCTCCCTCGACCCGTCCGAACGGGCCGCCGTCGCCGCGTACGTGAAGGGACTGCAGGACTGGCAGTCCGGCGGGCACGAGTGGCACGAGTCGTCCAGCCGGTACATGAACAAGCGGTCCCTCGGCATGTCCGCGGCCCGCCTGCCCGCCATCGTCAAGTCCGCGCGCCTGAGCGTCCCGCACGTCCCGCACCAGAAGGTGGGGCCGACGCCCCTCCCCGACTTCGACGTCCCGTACCGGGCGCGCGTCAACCCGCACCGCGCCCGCGCGGGCCGGAACTGCATCGAGTGGGCCGGGCTGATGGGGATGTTCTCGCCGCACCCGCGCCTGCCCGTCCCGATCTGGAACCCCGACAAGCTGCGGGGCTGCGCCCTGGAGATCTGCGCCGCCTCCATCTCCCCCGACCTGAGCGCCGACGCCCTCGACCTCGCCACCCAGTGGCTCGCCGTCGGCACCTACGGCGACGACTACTTCCCCGCCGTCTACAACCGCGACCGCGACATGGCGGGCGCGAAGCTGTTCAACGCGCGCGTCCCCGGCCTCCTCCCCCTCGACCTCGGTGACACGCCCGCCCCCGAGAACGCCTTCGAGAAGGGCCTCGCCGACCTGTGGCGCCGCACCGCCGCCCCCATGGACGACCGCGGCCGCCGCGAGTTCCGCGCCTCCGTCGAGCACATGGTGGAGAGCTGGGTCTGGGAGCTGAACAACCACCTGCAGGGCCGCGTCCCCGACCCTGTCGACTACGTCGAGATGCGCCGCCACACGTTCGGGTCCGAGATGACGATGGCCCTCTCCCGCATCGAGCACTCCGCCGCGATCCCCGCCGAGGTCTTCCGCACCCGCACGCTCCGCGAACTCGACGTCTCCGCCATGGACGTCGCGTGCCTCATGAACGACGTCTTCTCGTACCAGAAGGAGATCGAGTACGAGGGCGAGCTGAACAACGGTCTCCTCGCCGTCCAGCACTTCTTCGACTGCGGCCGCGACGAGGCCCTCCCGATCGTGAACGACCTCATCACGTCCCGCCGCCGCCAGTTCGAGCACCTCGTGGCCAACGACCTGCCCGCCCTGTGCGACGACCTCGCCCTCGACGGCCGCGCCCGCACGGCCCTCGACGCCTACGTCGAGGAGATCCGCGACTGGATGGCCGGAATCCTCAAGTGGCACCGCGAGTCCGACCGCTACGACGAACGCGCCGTCCCCGCCCGCGACCTGCGCCCCACAGGCCTCGGCACGTCCGCCGTCCGCGCCTTCCTCACCCAGGCCGCCCGCGGCTGACCCGCCGGGGTCTCCGGCGGTCCCCGGTCGTCAGGACGCGAGGGTTCCGGGGGACAGGATCGTCTGGACGGTGACGAACGCCGCCACCACGAAGACGAACACGGCGAAGGCGCGGCGCAGCCGGTCGGCGTTCACGCGGTGCGCCAGGCGTGCGGCGGCGAGCGAGCCGGCGACGGCGGCGACGGTGAAGCCGCCCACGACCCACGGGTCGAGGGCGGCGTCGCCCGCGTGGACCGCGAAACCGGCGGCGGCGTTGACCGCCACGATGACGAGCGAGGTGCCGACGGCCGCCGCCATCGGCAGGCCCAGGCCGAGGACGAGCGCGGGGATGACGAGGAACCCGCCGCCGACACCGAACAGGCCCGTCAGGACCCCGACGACCGCCCCGGCGGCGAGCGACTTCGGGAGGCAGCTGCGCCAGTTCACACCGCCGCCCGGCAGGGCGCAGGCCCCGCCCTGCGGGGCCTCCCCGGTGAGCATGCGCGCTCCCGCGGCCACCATCAGCGCCGCGAACCCGAACATGATCGCCTGGTCCGGCAGCAGCCGGCCGAGCGCGGCGCCGCCGATCGCCGCCGCCGCGCCCGCACCGCCGACGACGCCCGCGATGCGCCACCGGACCTCTCCGGCGCGGATCCGCGGCAGCGCGGCGGTCGCCGAGGAGATCCCCACCACCAGCAGGGACGCCGGGATGGCCGCCGACAGCGGGAGTCCGGCACCATAGACCAGGGCGGGCACCGCCAGGATGGAGCCCCCGCCGCCCAGCAGGCCGAGCAGCACGCCGATCAGCGCACCGAGGAACAGGACGACCGTCATCGGGACTCCTTCCGCGGGCGGTTCAGCCGCCGGTTGCGTGGAGGGCGGCCCGGACGTCGGCGATGCCGGTGCGGGGGCCGCGGTTGTACGGGAGCTTCGACAGGGCCGTGCCCATCGCGCAGGTGTTGGAGAGCGCGGCGAACGTCAGGCCGCCGCCGATGGCCCCGGCGGCCCACTTCGCGCGGGGGACGATCGTGCTGGCCAGGACCGACGTCAGGACGATCGAGCCCGCGACGAGCCGCACCTGGCGTTCGAGGTCCCAGCGCGGTCGGCCCGTCAGGACGGGCGCGCCGTCGGCCTGCCAGGCGGCGACGCCGCCGGACAGGACGCGCAGGCCGGGCAGGCCGGCGTCGGCGAGCGTCCGCGCGGCCTGCTCGGCGCGGGCGCCGGAGCGGCAGACCAGGACGGTCCGCTCGTCGAGGCGGTCGCGCAGTTCGGCGGCGTGCTCGCGGAGCAGGTCGAGGGGGACGTTGCGGGCACCGGGAATGCGCACGCTCTCGAACTCGGCGGGCGTGCGGACGTCGACGACGTGCGGCGCGTCCGGGGAGCCGAGGAGGTGGCGCAGGGCGGCGGTGTCCAGGGTCATGTGCGTTCCTGATCAGTCTTGGGAGTTGCCATCGGGCAGACTCCTGAGTGGTCCGCCAGCGGGTGAGCACTATGCGCTCCTGGGCTGTGAGCCCTGATGAAAGATCGTGCCCCTGCTGGTCGGCTGAAGGAGTGATCGCTTCGTTCAGGCGGCGAGGGCGAGGCCCGTGTCGGCCGCGCCCGCGTAGGCGTCGTCGATGTGGACGACCGTGCGTCCGGCGCGCGCGAGGAGGGCGGCGGCGGCCGCGGCGCGGTAGCCGGAGCCGCAGTGCACCCACACGGTGCCGGGCGGGACGTCGTCGAGGCGCGCGGGAAGTTCGGGCAGCGGGACGTGCACGGCGCCGGAGACGTGGCTCTCGCGCCACTCGCCGGCCAGCCGGACGTCGAGGACGACGTCCGCGGCGGGCAGGTCGCCGGGCGTGCGGCCCGCGCGGGCGGCGGCGAGGTCGGCGAACGTCGCGACGGGGAGGCCGCTCGTGCGTCCCGGGTCGCCGTCCGCCCAGGTCAGCGGGTCGCCGGTGGCGGCGCCGGACGGACGGTCGATGCCGATGCGCGCGAGTTCCCGCTGGGCCTCGGCGATCTGCTCGGGGCCGTCGCCGAGGAGGGTGACGGGCGCGCCCCAGGGGATCAGCCAGCCGAGCCATGTCGCCATGGGGCCGTCGAGGCCGAAGCTGAGGGTTCCGGTGAGGTGCCGGTGGGCGAACGCCTTGCGCGAGCGCAGGTCGACGACCCATTCGCCCGCGTCGATGCGGGCGCGGAGTTCGGCGGGGTCGGCGGTCGCGGCGGGGGTCAGGTCGATCAGGCCGGCGCCCTCGGTGTTCCGCGCGCCCATGTGGGCGTAGTAGGCGGGGTACGCGTCGAGGCCGGCGAGGGTCTCGGTGACGAAGTCGTCCGCTTCGAGGCGCAGGGCCGGGTTGGTGCCGCGCTCCCGGCCGATCGTGGACGCGGGCGCGTCCGACTGCGCGGCGGAGCAGAAGCTGCCGAAGCCGTGCGTGGGCCAGACCTGCGCGCCGTCGGGGAGCAGGTCGGCGAGGCGGCGGGCCGAGGCGTGCTGGCGGTGGGCGAGGTCGCGGGCGTGCCGCTCGCCGAGGAGGTCGGTGCGGCCGGTGGTGCCGAACAGCAGGGAGCCGCCGGTGAACACGCCCTCCGGGCCGTCCGGTCCGGACAGGACGTAGGAGAGGTGATGGAACGTGTGGCCGGGTGTGGCGACGGCGGAGACGCGCATGGTCGGGGAGACCGCGATCTCGTCGCCGTCGGTGACGGGAGTGCGGTCGAACCGGACGTCGTCGGCGGCGGCCACCAGGTACGCGGCGCCCGTCACCTTCGCGAGGGCGAGCCCGCCGGAGACGTAGTCGTTGTGCAGGTGGGTCTCGGCGACGTGCGTGATGCGGACGCCGAGCCGTCCGGCGAGCGCCAGGACGCGGTCGACGTCGCGCTGCGGGTCGACCACGAGCGCCACCCGACCGTCGTGGGCCAGGTAGCTGCGGTCGCCGAGGGAGGAGGTCTCGACCACCTCGGTCCGGATCGTCATCGTTCCTCCGTTCATATACCCCGGGGGGTATCCGCGGGACACACGTCGGCGCGGCCCCGGGTCGTTCGGCTCGTCAGGACAGGGAGAGGAAAAGCTTCTCCAGCCGCTCCGGAGTGATCGGCGGCTTCTCGCCGCGCTCGCGCGCGACCTGGCACTGCTCCAGCCCGGTAGAAATGATCTTGAATCCGGCGCGGTCGAGCGCCTTGGAGACGGCGGCGAGCTGGATGAGGACCTGCTCGCAGTCCTCGCCGTTCTCCACCATTCCGATCACCCCGCCGAGCTGGCCGTGCGCCCGCTTCAACCGGGTGAGGGCATCGGCCAGGACGGTCGCATCCATCTCCATCGGGCTCCCCTTCATCGTCTTCATCTGCGACAACGGATACCCCCAGGGGTATATTCCCGGCCGTCAGGCCAGGGTGTCGCGGACGGTCATGAGGGCTTGGCCGAGGAGGTTCTGGCCGCGCCAGGCGTCGGGGCGGTCGGCACGCGGGTCGTCGGCGGCCAGACCGATGCCCCACACGCGGTCGAGCGGGCTCGCCTCGACGAGGATCCGGCTGCGAGTGCCGAGCAGGTAGGCGCGCAGGTCGTCGTGCTCGGTGAACCTGGCGAGGTTGCCGCGGACGACGATGCCGAGCCGGTGCTCGCGCCACACCGCCTCGTCGAAGCCGGTGACGCGGCGGCCGAGATCCTTCGCGCCGCCGGGGTGCGGGGCGGCCACGATCGCCGCCGCGGCGCGTTCGTCCCCGAAGAGGCGCGCCTTCTCCGCCATCATGTAGTGCTCGGCCGTCGCGTACCGGACGCCGTCCACCGTGAAGGGGGACGCGTGCCACTGGCTCAGGCATCCGGTGGGGCCGCGGTGGCTCCAGAAGAACAGGAACTTCAGGCGGGCGCCGGTCCGCTGCAGGGCGATCAACTCGGGGACGTCCATGGGGCGAGAGTGCCAGGACGGACGCGGTGCGGCGACCGGTTTTCCCGGGACGGAATTGATCATGGAATGGCCGTGTTATCACGGAGGCGGATGATCCGCCACCGGATCGAGGTCTAGACCATTTTGCCGAACCGGGTGGGTCATCGGAGAAGATCTCCTTATTTCGGTAGGCCGAGCCACCGAGAAGCGTCTACGGGAGGACAGAAGCAGAAATGGACAGCCCTCTGGCGAACCCTCGTCGTACCCAGCTCGACGCGTGGCCCTCGGCGGGCTCCGCGGACGCCGAGCCGGAGCGGGTGACCGCGTCCGTATCGTCGGCCGAGTCGTCCGGCTCGGGCGAGGACGAGCTGGCCGAGCTCTGAACCGGCCGGCGCCGGAACGCCGTGACCCGCCCCCCTCGGGCGGGTCACGGCGTTCCGGCATGGCCCATGGGCATGATCGCGAGTGATGTGCAACACGTCACCCCGCAACTGACGTAGGGGATATACGTCGCGGTGCGGTCCCCCGCCAAACGATGGCCAAAGAGCATTTACTACGCCTTTGCCATCGGCTTGCCGTGCTCCGCGCATGGAGCACCACCACGGGGAGATCTTGCGTACATGCCCTCTGCCGCCCTGCCCACCGAGGCTCCGACCTACGACGTCGCCGTCATCGGGCTCGGCTATGTAGGCCTGCCGACCGCGCTCGCGTTCCACGCCCGGGGCCTGCGGGTCCTCGGCGTCGACCTGGACACCGGGCGACTCGAGGACATCCGCGGCGGGCGGGTCGACCTGCTGCGTTCCGACCACGAGCGGCTGCGCGCGGCGGGGGACGCGCTGGCCGTCACCGACGATCCCGCCGCGGCGGCCGCCGCCGACGCGGTGCTGATCTGCGTGCCGACGCCCGTGGACCGGCACCTCGTGCCCGACCTCGGGGCGCTCGGCGCCGCGTGCGCGACGGCCGTCGCGCACGCGCGGCCCGGGCAGACGATCGTCCTGACGTCCACGACGTACGTGGGATCGACGCACGACATGCTCGTGGCGCCGCTCGCCGCGCGGGGGCTGCGGGTCGGGACGGACGTGTTCGTCGCGTTCAGTCCCGAGCGGATCGACCCCGGCAACGACCGGCACGCCCACGAGGACGTCCCGCGGGTGGTGGGGGGCGTCACGCCCAGGTGCGCGGCACGGGCCGCCGGGGTGCTCGGACGGTACGCCGAGCGGCTGCACCGGGTGGCGTCCGCGGAGGCGGCGGAGATGACGAAGCTGCTGGAGAACACGTTCCGGGCGGTCAACATCGCGCTCGTCAACGAGTTCGCGGACGCGGCCGGCGTGCTCGGCCTCGACGTCATGGAGGTCATCGAGGCGGCCGCGACGAAGCCGTACGGGTACATGCCGTTCTTCCCCGGACCTGGCGCGGGCGGGCACTGCATCCCCTGCGACCCGCACTACCTGCTGTGGCAGTTGCGCGGCGACCGGCTGCACCCGCCGGTGGTCGCGGCCGCGATGAACGCCATCGCGGCGCGCCCCCGCCAGGTCGTCGAGCGGTCCCGGCAGGTGCTGTCGGACGCGGGGCGCGGGCTGGCCGGCGCGGACGTCCTGGTGCTCGGCGTCGCGTACAAGCCGGGCGTGGAGGACCTGCGGGAGTCGCCCGCGCTGGAGGTCATCGACGGGCTGCTCGCGGCGGGCGCCGCCGTCGCCTACCACGACCCGCTCGTCCCGGAGCTGGTCACCGGGGGCGGAACGAAGCTGGCGTCGGTCGAGCCCCGGCCCGCCGACCTCGTCATCGCGCACACCCCGCAGCCCGGCCTCGATCCGGGCGCGCTGCCGCACGACCAGCTCGTCCTGGACGCGACCTACCGGTTCCCCGGCGCGTCCCGGCGCGTGGCGCTGTGAAGCGTCCCCCCGGCCTCCCGGCCCGATCCCGGACCGGGAGGCTCACCGCGCTGGGCGCGCTGCTGTGCGTCACCGCGATCTGCGCGCTGATCGCCTGGCACGTCGGCGTGAAGCTGGCCTACCTGCGCGGCGACCTGCTGCTGTCGGCATACACGGTGCTGGTCAGCGGGTACGTGCTGAGCCGGTTCGCGCTGGCCGCCTGCTACCGGCCGCCGCGCGACGCCGGCATCACGCCGTCGGTCGCCATCGTCGTGCCCGCCTACAACGAGGGCGAGGCCGTCGCCCGGACGATCCATTCCTGCCTCGGCCTCGTCTACCCCGAGGACAGGCTCGAGGTCGTGGTCGTCAACGACGGGTCGACCGACGACACGTGGGCGCACATGGAGAAGGCCGCCGCGGAGTACCCGGACGGACGGGTGCGGTGCGTGGACCTCGGCGAGAACCGGGGCAAGCGGGCCGCGATGGCCGCCGGGATCCGCGCGACCTCGGCGGAGATCCTGGTGTTCGTCGACTCCGACTCGATGCCCGCGCCCGGCTCGGTGCGCCGCCTCGTCCAGGGCTTCGCCGACCCGAAGGTCGGCGCGATCTCCGGGCTGACCTACGTCCGCAACGCGGAGCGCAACGTCCTGACCCGGATGCAGGCGGCCCGGTACTACGTGTCGTTCCAGCTGCTCAAGAGCGCCGAGTCGGTGCTGGGCGCGGTGACGTGCTGCTCCGGCTGCTTCGCGGCGTACCGGCGGGAGGCCATCGCGCCGCTGCTGGACGAGTGGGAGCACCAGCGCTTCCTCGGCGTCGAGTGCACCTACGGCGACGACCGGGCGCTGACCAACCGGGTGATCAAAACGGGCTGGACGACCCGGTACGACGCGCGGGCCGAGGCGTGGACGGACGCGCCCGACCGGTACCGCAAGTTCTTCCGGCAGCAGCTCCGGTGGAAGAAGTCGTGGAGCCGGGAGGGCCCGCTGCTGCTCGCGCACATCTGGCGGAGCCGGACCCGCGCGCTGCCGTCGGTCGCCGTGCAGACGATCGCCGGGATGCTCAGCCCCCTCGTCGTCCTGTACGGGCTGCTGGCGCCGCTCGCGGGCGGCCGGTTCCCGCTGGTGTACTTCCTCGGCCTGTACCTGGTGGCGATGGGGTACGCGCTGCTGTACCGGATGCTGCGCAACGACGGCCTGTGGATCTACGCGTTCGTCGGGACGTTCTTCTACGTGGCGTTCTCCCCCCAGCTCCTGTGGGCGATCGCCCGGATCCGGGACGGCAAGTGGGGCACCCGCGACGAGGACGCGGGGCCTCCGGCCCCGACCCCGGTCGTCCCGCGCACATTGCGGGTCCATGGCGCGACGGGCGGCGGCGATGGCTGACCCGACGAACGAACCCGACCCGGCGGACGCCGCTGACCCGACGAACGGATCCGTCGAGCCGAACGCGGCGGACACCCCGGACGCCCCGGACGAGCCCGGCGCGGCGGACACGGCGGGCGCGGGGGGCGACCCCGCGCCGTGGGAGCGGCCGCCGCCGGAGCAGCCGCGCGGGTTCCGGGCGCTCCTCGGGTTCGTGTTCCTGTGCTCGCTCGCGCTCGCGATGGTGACGTGGGTGTCGATCAGCCGCCCGTTCGACCCCGGGCAGGCCGAGGCGGCGGCCGTCCGGCTCGACCCGGCCGTCCTGCGGGCCGCCGACGCGCTGCCCGCGCACCCGGGGACGGTCGTCGCGCTGACCTACCACGGCGTGGACGACCGCGACGGCGCGCAGGGCACGCTCACGCGGGAGCTGTTCGGGAAGCACATGGCCGCGCTGGACGCCGCCGGGTACGAGACCGTGCGCCTCCGGGACGTCCTAGACCTCCTGCGGGGACGGCCCGTCCGGCTGCCCCCGCGCGCGCTCCTGCTCACGTTCGACGACGGGCGCATCACCGACTGGACGGACGCCGACCCCGTCCTCGAGAAGCACGGGTTCACGGCGACCGCGTTCCTGCCGACGGGACGGATCGTCGAACCGGGCACGCCGTCGTACCACCTGTCGACCGAGCAGGTGCGGGCGCTCGCCGCGACCGGCCGGTGGGAGTTCGGCTCGCACACGCACGCGCTGCACGAGCGCGTCCGGATCCCGGGCGACGTGGGCGCGCCGCTGCCGAACCGGATCGTCGCGGGCGGGCGGCCGGAGACCCTGGACGCGTGGCGCTCGCGCGTCCGCGCCGATCTGGAGCGGTCGCAGGAGTTCTTCCGCCGGACGCTCGGCCACGAGGTCGCCGCGTTCTCGTACCCGTTCGGGGAGGCGACCGGCAACGACCGGCGCGCCGCCGCGGCGCTGCCGGGCCTGCTCCGGGAGGCCGGGTTCCGGGTCGCGTTCACGGGCGAGGGCGTCCCGGACGGGCACGTGGACGCGATCGGCGCGGACGCGCCGCCGCTCCGGGCGGGCCGGGTGGGCGTCCGGCACACCACGTCGGCGGCCGGGCTGCTGGAGCTGGTCCGCCGCGCGGTGCCCGCTCCCCCGCCGCACGCCCTCGCGGCGCTGCCCTGGCGCGGGGACGGCGTGACATGCGGGCGGCACGGCGCCGACCTGCGGGTCGGCGGCGAGCGGTACGGCACGTGCGTGCTGGGCGGCACCGCCGAAGGGGGTCCCAACACCGCGCGGTGGAGGGACTACCGGGTGACCGCGTCGATCTCGGGGCTGACCCCCCGGTCGGGTGCGGTCGTCGCGGTCCGGGACGGTGCGGGCGCCGGGCATCCCGGCCGCGTCGAGGTCGTCGTCGGCGACGGCGCGGTGGTGGCGCGGCAGCGGATCGGCGGCGCCCCGGTGCCGCTCGGCCGGACCGGGCTGGACGGCGGGGACGGCGGCGACGGGGCCCGCGACGTCGCGATCGAGGTGCGCGGGGACCGGCTGACGGTCTCCGTCGAGGGCGGCGGGCCGCTGCGCGCCGTCCTGTCCGGCGGGACGGGGCCGCCGGTCGACCGCGGCGGCGTGGTGCTCGGGATCACGGCGCGCGGCGGCCGGACGGTGACGTTCCACGACCCCACGTTCGTCCCGCTCCGGGGCCGCTGATCGCGCCGCCCCGGCACTCACCGAAAGAGGCGACGATGCCTTCGCTCCGACGCCCGGCCGCCGCCGCGGCCGCGCTCCTGCTGGTCCCCGCGCTGACCGCCGTCCCGGCGCACGGCGCGCCGGGCACGGTCGTGTCCCTCACGTTCGACGACGGGCACCGGGACCAGTACGACGTCGCCCGTCCGATCCTGGACGCGCACGGCATGGACGGCACGTTCTACGTCAACAGCTCTCGCGTGGACGTGCCGGGCTACATGTCGCTCGCGCAGATGCGGACGCTCGCGTCCGGCGGGCACGAGATAGGCGGGCACACCCTCACGCACGCGAACGTGCCGTCGCTGCCGGAGGCGGAGAAGCGGCGGCAGGTGTGCGACGACAGGGCGGCGCTGCTCGGCATGGGGTTCGAGGTGCGGAGTTTCGCCTACCCCTTCGGCGCGGTGGACCAGGACTCGATGAACGTCGCGGAGCACTGCGGGTACAACAGCGCGCGGACGGTCGGGGGCCTCGTCTCGCCGGGCGGCTGCGCCGGGTGCGACCGCGCCGAGACGGTCCCGCCCGCCGCGCCGTACGCCGTCCGCACGCCCGCATCGGTCCGGACGGGCACGACGCTCGACCAGCTCAAGGGGTACGTGACGCAGGCCGAGCAGTCCGGGGGCGGATGGGTGCCGCTCGTGTTCCACCACGTGTGCGACGGCTGCGGCGACGTGTACGCCGTGACGCCCGCGACGCTCGACGCGTTCCTGGACTGGCTGCAGGGGAGGGCGCCCGGCGGCACGGTCGTGCGGACGGTCGGGGAGGTCGTCGGGGGCGCGGTGCGGCCGCCCGTCACGGGGTCGCCGGCGCAGGTGCGGAACCCGTCACTCGAAGCCCCGCCGAGCGGGGTCCCTGCGTGCTTCCAGGAAGGCGGCTGGGGCGAGAACACCTTCGTCTGGACGCGGTCCCAGGACGCGCGCACCGGCCAATACGCGTACCAGGTCGAGGTCACGTCGCGTATCTCCGGCGACCGGAAACTCGTCACCCGCCAAGACGCGGGTACGTGCGCCCCCACCGCCATACCGGGACACAGGTACGAACTCGGCGTCTGGTTCAAGGGTTCCTGGCCCGGCACTGTGAGGGCGAAGATGAGCATCTATTACCGCACCGCCAGTGGTGTCTGGACGTTCTGGACGAACGGGCCCGCGCTCGCCGAGACTGGTACCTGGCAGCGATCCCTGGTCACGACTCCGCCGATCCCGGACGGAGCGACGCACCTCAGCTTCGGCGTCGCGCTCCCGGGCACCGGCACCCTCACCGTCGACGATTTCTCCCTCACGGACCTGGATGCATGATCGTGCGCCGACACCTTCTCGAGCTGGGCTTCGGGCTGCTCGCCCTGGCCGTCGTCGTCCCCCTGACCTGGCAGGAGTTCGCGCCGGGCGGCGGCGACGCGCCCGCGCGCGCCGCCGAGGCCCGCGACGTCCTCACCCCCGGGATGCTCGCGCCCGCGAGCACCGCCAACCGTTGCGAGCGCGGGCGGGTCGAGCTGACCTTCGACGACGGCCCGGACGCCTACACCCCGCAGGTCCTCGAGGTGCTGCGGGCGCACGACGCCCGCGCCGTCTTCTACGTGACCGGGGAGAAGGCCGCCGCGCGGCCCGGCCTCGTCCGCGAGATCGTCGCCGAGGGGCATCGCGTCGAGAACCACAGCTGGAACCACCCGCACCTCACCGACCTGACGCCCGCGCAGGTCCGCAGGCAGCTCGCGGACACGTCCGCCGCGATCGAGAAGGCGGGCGCGCCCCGTCCCACGTTGCTGCGGCCCCCTTCGGGGCCGGCGACGCCACGGTGGAGGCGGAGGCGCGCGCGCTCGGCATGCGGGTGGTGCGCTGGACGATCGACACGCACGACTGGCGGGGACGCCTGCCGGAGGAGATCGCGGCGACCGTCCTCACCCGCGCCGAGCCGGGCGCGGTCGTGCTGATGCACGACGGCGTCGCCGGTTCGGACGCGACCGTCCGGGCCCTCCCGCCGATCATCCGCGGGCTGCGGGCGCGCGGGTTCTGCACGGCGCTGCCGGGCTGATGCGCGGCCGGCTGATCGTCGCGGGCGCCGTCGCCGGGGCCGTCCCGGTCGTGTGGGCCGGCTGCGCTCTCACCCGCCCGGAGGACGGCGCGCTTCCCCCCGGCCGCCTCGTCACCAACGAGTACGCGCACTGGAATCCGGACGCCGGGGACGCGCGACGCTCCCCGACCTGGGACGTGACGAGCGGTTCCCTCTTCACCCGCGGCGGCCTCCTGTGGACGGGCCCGCCGGACACGCGGACGCCGAACGCGACATCGTCGAACGGCACCGGGTCGAGCGTCTTCCGGATGAACACGCACCGGGCCGATTACCGCGACCCCCGCATCACTCTGGAGTTCCGGCATCTCCGCCTCCTCCCCGACGACGCGCGCGCCACCGACGGCGTGCACGTGATGCTGCGCCGCCAGGACGAGACCGAGCTGTACGTGGCCTCGCTCAACCGGCGCGACGGGCTGCTCGTCATCAAGAAGAAGCTCACCGGCGGGCCGGACAACGGCGGCCGGTACTTCACCCTCGCGCAGATGCGGCACCCCTACCGGTTCGGCGCGTGGCAGCGGTTCGACGTCCGCGTCTCCGGCACGTCCCGGGTCGTCATCACGGTCGCGCAGGGCGGGCGCGAACTGCTTCGGGCCGTGGACGACGGCCGCCGCGACCGGCCCATCGCCCGTCCGGGCTCGGTCGGGGTGCGCGGCGACCGGTCCGAGTTCGAGTTCAGGTTCCGCGCCCGCTGACGCCGGCGCCGAACAGGCCGTCGCCGGTCGCGAGCACGGAGCGTCCCGCCGGGCGCGTGCGCGAAGTCGTGCACGGGCGCGGGGACCTCGGCCCGTCCGCGCGGCGCCGGCCGGGCGGCCGGCTACGCGGCCCATCGGGTCGAAAGCACCGGCCGGGTGCCCGGCATGGCCCCTTATCCGCTTGACCCCGGATGAGCCTTCTCCCGACCATTGCGGCATGGACTTCGCCCTGCAGTTGATCGAGACGACCTGGTCGAAGCAGTCGCGGGGCGGCAAGGCGGCGGCGCGGCGGAACTCGGTCCCGGCCGCCTTCCCGCTGCCGGACGACGCGCCGCCGTTCGTCCACACGGTGAAAATGATGGAGTGGGACGACTTCCGCCCCCGCGCCTGGGTGGAGCGCGAACTCCCCAGGGGAATCGGCGCCGAAGAGGAGCCCGGCGGTCTCCGCGTCGATTTCGGGAACCGTCCGGCCCTGGTGCTGCGGCCGGGCCGGTCCCTGCGCCGCCAATGGACCTATCGGACCGGAGGCTGCTGCGGCCCCAAGCAGTACGTGCTGTGCACGCTGAACGTCATCTACGGAAAGGTCCGCGCGGAATCCTTCCTGCACGAGCCGTCCCGTTACCTGGACGATCGGCACCCGCTCTCCGCCCGCCGGTGGACTGTCGGCCCCGGCCGCTAACGTCCCAGGCGAACCCGAGGAGGAGACACATGGGCGCGTGGGACCACGGACCGTTCGACAACGACTCGGCGCTGGACTTCGTCGGCGACCTCGCCAAGGGCCCGGCGGACGGGGTGACCGCCGGGCTGCGGGCGGCGATGGAGGAGGTCGTGGCGAGCACGGACTACGTGGAGATGCCCGAGATGTCGGCGGCGCTCGCCGCCGCCTGCCTCGTGGCCGCACGCGCGGACCCGTCCGTCCCGCTCGGCGTCGTCGCGAAGGAGTACCTGGACGGCCTGGCCTTCGACGCCGACGACGAACTGCGGGCCCTCGCGGCGCGCGTGTTCGCCCGGGCGGACGACCCGGCCGACAACGAGTGGCACTACCTGTGGGCCGACGCGGGCGCGCTCGACGCCACCGGTCGGGCCCACGCCCCGTACCGCCGAGTGCTCACGGGCCCGGCATGACCGGCATGACCGGGCCCCCGAGGGACCCGCCTCACAGCGGCCCGAAGACGGTGCGGGGATCCGCGTCCAGGTCGAGCTTCGCCAGCGGTTCGAGAAGCTGACGCTCCTCGAACCGGAAGTGCGACTCCATGATCGCCGCGATCCCCTCCAGGTGGGACGACAGCACCTCCGGCGCGGCGCCCGAGTCGATCGCCCGCTGGAACTGGGCGAGCAGCGATCCGATCATCGCGTGGTCCTGCTCCAGCTTGGCGATGACGGGCCGCAACTCGGGGTGCCGCTCCGCCAGCTCGGGGAACAGCGCTCCGTCCTCGCCGGCATGGTGGCCGCCGAGCGCGGCGCAGAACCCGTGGCAGTACAGCAGCAGGTTCGCGCTCGCCGACGCCGCCGCGTCGGCACCGTGCCCGGCGGCGATTTCCTCGCGCGCGATCCGCAGGGCCTCGCGCAGCCGCTGATGTACGGCCTCCAGCTCGCGGTTCCAGGCGACCAGCCTGTTCTCGTCGCCGCTAGCCAAGGGTGGGGAAAGCAGGAAGGGTCATCGTGACCACCTTCCGGGTTCGGCGCCTCCATGCCTGACGCGGTCCGCCACCGGCACGCGACGCTTCACACACCATAGCGGGAAGTCGCGTGACGAACGCGGAGACGTCCGGTATATCCGTTGATCACGTGATCGCGACGGCGGAGGAGACGCGTGGAGCCGGTCGAACTGACGGCCGCCGAACGGCGGGTGTGGCGGGCGTTCCGGACGGGCGAGAAGGCCGACTTCTGGCGGGACGGCGACGACGTCGAGGACGGCGGAACGTGGGGGCCCGAGCGCACCGTCCGGGCCTGGGTGCTGCGCAGGCTCCTGCTCCGCCCCCGGGAGGACGGCGAGGTCGCGGCGCTCCGGGTGTCCGGGGCGCGGATCGTCGGGGTGCTGGAGCTGGGGTACGCCACGGTCGAGCACCCGATCCGGCTGTGGGCCTGCCACATCGAGGAGGTCCCGAACTTCTACGGATCGCACCTGACTCAGCTCAACCTCAGCAAGTCGTACCTTCCCGGGCTGTTCGCGGCCACCATGCACGTGAACGGGGTGCTGCGGCTCACCGATTGCCGGGTGCCGGGACGGATGAGCCTCGGCGGCGTCCGGATCGCGCGGGCGATCTTCCTCGAACGCGCCCGCCTCGGCACTCCGGGGACGGACCAGGGCGAGATCGTCCACCTGAACCACTCGGTGATGGACGACGACCTGTGGGCGCCGGGCCTCGTGGCCCACGGCGAGATCCGGCTGAACAGCGCGACCATCACCGGCAACCTGAACCTCGAAGGCGCCGTGCTCAGCAACCCCGGAGGGCGTGCGCTCGAAGCCGAGAGCGTCAGTGTCGGGCAGAACGTGATGGCCACCCGCCTGCGGGCGGAGGGCGAGGTCAACCTGCGCGGGGCGCGGATCGGCCTGAGCCTCGAGCTTCGCGAGGCGCACTTCGCGCATCCCGTCCCCCATCCCCAGGGAAGCGCCCTGGAGGCGGAGAACCTCACAGTCGGCTTGGACGTACGCGCACGGCAGGGCAGGTTCGACGGCGAGGTCGATCTGCGCGGCGCGACGATCCCCGGGCAACTCGCCTTCAGCCATGCCCGCATCTCGCACCCGTCCGGTCAAGCCCTGCGCGTGAGCGCCTCCACGATCGGGGAAGTGTGGCTGAAGGACACACGCATCACCGGCCTGGTGAACCTGCGCCGCGGACGGTTCGGGCTGCTGCACGTCCGGCCGGGCGCGCTCGGCGGCGGCGTCCGGCTGGACGGGCTCACCTACGAGTCGCTCGCCCCCCGGCTCCCGGCGAAGGCGCGCATCGCGATGCTCGAACGGGACGTCGAGGGGTTCGTCCCGCACGCCTACGAGCAGCTCGCGGCCGCGTACCTGCGGGCGGGCGACGACATCGCGGCGCGCAACGTCCTGCTCGCGAAGCAGCGGCGGCGCCGCCGGACGCTGCCCCTGTACCGGCGGGTCTGGGGCTACGTGCAGGACGTGACGGTCGGGTACGGGTTCCGGCCGCTGTGGGCGGCGGCGTGGCTCGCCGGGCTCGTGCTCGCCGGGACGGTCGCGTTCGGGTTCGAGCATCCGGCGCCGCTCAAGGCCGACGAGCACCCGGACTTCAACCCGCTGTTCTTCTCCGTCGACCTCCTCCTGCCGATCATCGACTTCGGGCAGCAGAAGGCGTTCAAGCCCGCGGGCTGGCACCAGTGGCTCGGGTACACGCTGATCAGCACGGGCTGGGTGCTGGCGACGACGATCGCGGCCGGGGTGACGCGGACGCTCAGCCGGCAGTGACCGCGCGCAGCCGCGCGGCGGCGTCCTCGGGCGGGACGTCGTTGATCCAGGCGGCCATCCCCGACTCCGACCCCGCCAGGTACTTGATCTTGTCGGCGGCGCGCCGGATCGAGAACATCTCCAGGTGCAGGCGGAGCAGGTCGCGGCCCTCCCCGATCGGCGCCTGGTGCCAGCCCGCGACGTACGGCAGCGGCGTCCCGTAGAGGGCGTCGAGGCCGCGCAGCAGGTCCCGGTAGAGGACGGCCAGCTCGTCCCGTTCGGCGGCGTCGAGGGCGACGAGGTCGGGGACGTGCCGGTGCGGGGTCAGGTGGACCTCGACGGGCCAGCGGGCGGCGGCCGGGACGTAGGCGGTCCAGTGCTCGCCCGCCCGGACGACCCGCGGCCCGGCCCGCTCGGCGGCCAGGACGTCGCCGAACAGGTCGCCGTCGTGCGCGGCGGCCGTCGCGAGCATCCGCCGGGTCCGCGGAGCGACGAACGGGTACCCGTAGATCTGGCCGTGCGGATGGTGCAGGGTCACGCCGATCTCGACGCCCCGGTTCTCGAACACGTACACCTGCTCGATGCCGGGCAGCGCCGACAGCTCGGCGGTGCGGTCGGCCCACGCGTCGACGACCGTCCGGACGCGCGACACCGGCAGCCGGGCGAGCGCGGCGTCGTGGTCGTCGGTGAAGCACACGACCTCGCACCGTCCGGCGCCCCGGGTGCGCTCGAACAGCGGGACGCCGTCCACGGCCGCCGGGACGAGCGGGGTGGCCGCGGCGTACGACGGGAAACGGTTCTCGAACACCGCGACGTCGTAGCCCGCGTCGGGGATCTCCGACGCGGGGCCGCCGGGGCACAGCGGGCACTCCTCGGCGGGCGGCAGGTGCGTGCGCGCGTTCCGGTGGGCGGTGATCGTGACGGGGTCGCCGGTCAGCGGATCGCGGCGCGTCTCGCTGAGCGGCTCGACGGGCGGCAGCCCGCGCGGGTCCGGGACGGGCACGCGCCCCGGCTTCTCGTCGTAGTAGACGATCTCTCGGCCGTCGCTGAGGCGGGCACGGGTCCGGAACACCGCAGCAGGCTACCGGGCGGCGGTCTTCTCGCTCTCATTGACCTCCAGCAGGTGCTTGACCAGCCTCGTCAGCACCTCCTTGCCGGACGCGCGGCTTCGCACGTCGCACAGCACCACGGGCGTGCCGGGGTCCAGGTCGAGCGCCTCGCGGATCTCCTCGACGCCGTAGTCGTAGCCGTCGTCGAAGCAGTTCACCCCGATGATGAACGGCAGCCCGCGGCTCTCGAAGTAGTCGACGGCCGGGAAGCAGTCCGGCAGCCGCCGGGTGTCGGCGAGCACCACCGCGCCGAGCGCCCCGGACGACAGCTCGTCCCACATGAACCAGAAGCGGTCCTGGCCGGGCGTGCCGAACAGGTACAGGACGAGTCCGTCGCGGATCGTGATGCGGCCGAAGTCCATCGCGACCGTCGTGGTCGTCTTCTGCTCGACGCCCTCGATGTCGTCGACGCCGACGCCCCGGTCGGTCAGCAGCTCCTCGGTCTGCAGCGGGCGGATCTCGCTGACGGCGCCGACGAGCGTCGTCTTGCCGACGCCGAATCCCCCGGCGATGAGGATCTTCACCGCGACCGGTTCAGAGGGCTTGGAGACCATGCAGCACTTCCCTGAGGAGACTTTCCTTGGAGAGCGGGCTCTCCTGCCGGGGACGGGTGACCGTGATCAGCCGCTGGGCGAGCAGGTCCCCCAGGAGCACCCGGACGACGACGAGGGGCAGTTCGAGCCGCGCGGCGACCTCGGCGACCGGCTGCGGCTCGGCGCACATGTCGAGGATGTGCAGATGCTCGGGGCCGATCCCGGGCGTCCCGGCCCGCGGCCGGGACGCCGCCGCGATGAGGGTGATCATGTCGAAGGGCTCGTCGCCGGCGGGCCGGGCGCGGCCCCGGGTCAGCGCGTACGACCGGACGATCGGTCCGGCCTCGTCGTCGAGCCATTCGCTCATCCGGAGTCCTCGCCGTCCTCGACCTCGGCGCGCCCGCGCCGGGTGCCCCGCTGGATGGACGACATCATCGCGCGGGCCTCCTCGGGCGTGCGCCGGACCGCCGGGCCTTCGGCCGCGTCGGACGCGGGCGGCCGGGCCGCCGGTTCGTCCTCGCGGAGCTGCGCCGCCATGTTCTCCTGCCGCACCCGCTTGGGCAGCGGCGGCCGCTGCTCCCCGGTCCTGCGCCGCCGGACGTCCCCGAGCGCCCGCTGCCGCTCGGGCCGCGAGCCGTCCGCCTGCGCCCGTCCGGCACGCGAACCGCCGGTCTCCGGACCGTCGGACGGCGAGTCCTCGGCCTGCGATCCCTCGGAGGGCGAACCCCCGGCCGACGGGCCGTCGAACTCCGGTGCTTCGCCCGACGAGGCCACCGAGGACGGACCTTCCCCGCGCGAATCCACCACGCGCGGACCGGCAGCCGAGCCCCCGGACGTCAAGCCCTCGGCACTCGAACCATCGGCACGCGGGCCATCGGCACCCGGGCCACTGCCGGGCGAGCCCTCGGCACTCGGCCCGTCCACACGCGCCCCACCGGCGTGCGAGCCGTCGGCACCCGAGTCGGCGGACGGGGAGCCACCGGCCGACGCGGCCTCGGACTCCGGGCCGTCGCTCGGCGAGGCCACCGACCACGGGCCCTCGGCACGCGAGCCGCCCGCACCCGAACCTTCGGCAAGCGAACCCTCGGACGACGGGCCCTCGGACTCCGGAGCGTCGCTCGCGGAAACCACGGACCACGGGCCATCGAAACCGGACCCTTCGGAGCCGGGACCATCGGAACCGCGGCCATCGAAACCGCGGCCACCGGAACCGGGACCACCGGAACCGCGGCCATCGAAGCCGGGACCACCGGAACCGCCACCGGAGCTGCGGCCATCCCAACCGGGACCACCGGAACCGCGGCCACCGGAACCGGGGCCATCGAAGCCGGGGCCATCGGAGCCGGGGCCTTCGGGGCGGGGGACGTCGAGAGAGGTGACCTCGGAGCTCGCCGGGGGCTCGGCGCCGCGGCGGCGGCGCGGCAGCGGCGCGCGGTGCCTGCCCGCGCGGCCCGCGGCGTCGGCGGACGGTGTGCCGGTCTCCTCCACCACCGCGGCGGGGAGGCGGAGGATGGAGCCCCGGTCCTCGCCGGGCAGCGGCGGGACGATGACGGTGCCCGCGGGGACGAGCGCCTCCTCGGCGCGGCGGGTGGTGATGGCGGGCGGGCCCTCGGGCTCGTCGGGGCGGACGACGAGATCCTCGGGGAGCAGGACGATCGCGGTCATGCCCCCGTACGGGGAGGTCCGCAGGGTGACCTTGATGCCGTGCCGGCGGGCGAGGCGGCCGACGACGAACAGCCCGAGGCGTCCGCTGTCGGACAGGTCGAACTCCTCGGCGGTCGCGAGCCGCTCGTTCGCGGCGGCGAGCGCGGCGGCGTCCATCGACAGGCCGCGGTCCTCGACCTCGATGCCGTAGCCGTGCGCGACCGCCTGGCCGTGCACCTGCACCGTGGTGTGCGGCGGCGAGTACACGGTGGCGTTCTCGATCAGTTCGGCGAGCAGGTGGATGACGTCGGCGACGGCGGGGCCGACGACGGCGGCGCCGGTCATCGGGGCGACGTTGACGCGGGTGTAGTCCTCGACCTCGGACGCGGCGGCGCGCGCGACGTCGACGACGGCGACGGGCGTCCGCCAGCCGCGGCCGGGCGGCCGCCCGGACAGGATGATCAGGCCTTCGGCGTGCCGCCGCATGCGGGTGGCGAGGTGGTCGACGCGGAAGAGGTCCTCGAGGTCGTCGGGCTCCTCGATGCGGCGCTCCATGGCGTCCAGCAGCTTCAGCTGGCGGTGCAGCAGGGTCTGGCTGCGGCGGGCGAGGTTGACGAACACCTCGCTGACGTTGCGGCGGAGCGCCGCCTCGGCGACGGCCTCCTCGATCGCGGTGCGGCGGGCGGCGTTGAACGCCTCGCCGACCTCGTCGATCTCGCGGGCGGCGAAGGCGAGCGGCGGGGCCTCGGCGGCGGCGTCGACGTCCTCGCCGCGGCGGAGCCGGGCGACGACGTCGGGCAGCCGGACGTCGGCGAGGTCGATCGCCTCGCGGCGCAGCCGGGCCAGCTCGCGGATGATCGAGCGCGCCACCCACACCGCGATGACCAGGGACGCGGCGACGGCGAGGAGGCCGAGGACCCCGGCGAGGACGACGCGGGTGATGATCCGGTCGGAGATCGGTTCGGCGCGCTTCTCGGCGTTGGCGGCGAGCGACAGTTCGAGCCCGCGCAGCCGGGTGATGTTGGAGTCGACGGTGCTCTTCCACATCCGGCCGGCCTCGCCGGGGCGGGTGGCGGCGCGCCGCGACTCGACGAAGTGGTCCTCGAGCACCTGGAGGCGCTTGTAGGCGGGGAACCGCGCGACCCGCTCGTAGTACTCGCGGTCCTCCGGGCGCAGGTCGGCCGCCGCGTGCTCGTACAGGACGCGCTTGGCGCCGACGAGCTGGACGAACGTCGCGTGCTCGGCGGCCGTCATGCGCCGGGCGGCGAGCACGCCCGCGAGCCAGGCGTTCTCCTGCGCGAGGGCCTCGCGGGCCTTCGTCAGCTCGGCCTGGCTGCGCGCGTCCTGGGCGACCTCGGCGTTGTCGAGGGTGACGAGCGAGCCCTGCAGGGCGCCGACGTCGCCGATCAGCGTGGTGTAGTCGGCGAACGCGCGGGGCCGTTCGATGCCGCGGGCGTCGATGGTGCGGCGCCGCTCGCCCAGCCCGTCGAGGGCCTGCCGGATCTTGTCGGCGAGCCGCAGGGTCCGTCCGGGAACGTCGTCGCCGCGCGCGAGCCGGCGGAACAGGTCGGCCTGCCGGTCGGTGACGAGCCGTCCGGACTCCAGCGCCGCGCCGTCGCCCGGGTCCCGGCTGCCCAGGTACACCATCGTGAGCCGCCGCTCCTCCTGGAGGGCGCTGCCGAGAGCGCCCGCCGGGTAGGCGTAGTGGTCCTGGACGGTCTCGACGTGCCGCAGGTTCAGGCCCTCGCCGAGCGCGATGTTCGCGGCGAACGACCACAGGACGGCCAGCGAGACCACCGAGACGGTGACCATCAGCACGACCTTGAAGCGGATGGACCGGAAGCGTGCGGACTTGGGGCCGTGTTTCGCAGGCGCCGCGGGCGCCGCATCGGTCGGGACGGCCTCGACCGCCTTGTCGACGGGGGCCGCGGGACCGCCTCGATGTGCCACTTTCGGAGGAACTTTCGGTTGTACGGGATCTTCGGGGGGAGCGTCACGAGAGCCTAGGACGCGACGGGCGCTGTGTCGAGATCATCACGTTAGGTGTGTACGGACGACCGAAAATACGTCTACGATCATCCGGCGTGACGCCCGAAAAGCCCCGTGAGCCCTCTCCGCACCGTCCGGACGTCCCGCGCGCCCGTCCCGCGGTCCCGCTCCGCCGCCGGACCCGGACCGTACTCGCGGCGGGGGCGCTGGCGCTCGCCGTGGGCGCGACCGGCGCGTGCTTCGGCGGCGGGGACTCCGCGGCGACGGCGGCACCGCCGGACCTGCCGATGCGGCAGGACATCGGCGAGGGCGAGGGGCGCCTCGACCTGGTCGTCTGGGCGGGGTACGCCGAGGACGGCTCGCACGATCCGGAGACCGACTGGGTGACGCCGTTCGAGAAGGCGACCGGCTGCCAGGTCAACGCGAAGATCGCCGACACGTCCGACGCGATGGTCGCGCTGATGGAGACCGGACGCTACGACGGGGTGTCGGCGTCCGGGGACGCGAGCCTGCGGCTGATCTACGGGGGGCTCGTCGCGCCCGTCAACACGCGGCTGCTCGAGAACTACGGCGACATCGCCCCGTACCTGAAGGATCAGCCGTACAACTCGGTCGACGGCCAGATGTACGGCGTCCCGCACGGGTACGGCGCGAACATCCTGATGTACCGGACGGACAAGCTGCCCCGGCCACCGCAGTCCTGGAGCGTCGTGTGGGAGGAGGACTCGCCCGCCGCCGGGCACGTCGTGGCCTACGACTCCCCCATCTACATCGCGGACGCGGCCCTCTACCTGAAGGCGCACCGTCCCGAACTAGGCATCGACGACGTGTACGCGCTGGACGAGGAGCAGTTCGCGGCGGCCGTCGACCTGCTGAAGCGGCAGCGGCCGCACATCAACCAGTACTGGCACAACTACCTGGACGAGCTCCAGTCGTTCGAGATCGGCGCCAACTACGCGGGGACGGCCTGGCAGGTCACGGCGAACCTCGCGAAATCCCAGGGCGTGCCGGTCGCGACCACCATCCCGAGCGAGGGCGCCACCGGCTGGTCCGACACCTGGATGGTCTCCTCGAAGGCCGAGCACCCGGCCTGCATGTACCGGTGGATGAACTGGATCACGACGCCCAAGGTGCAGGCGCAGGTCGGGCAGTGGTTCGGCGAGGCGCCCGCGAACCCGAAGGCCTGCCGGTACACCGCCCGGGGCTTCTGCGACACCTACCGCGTCGGCGACCGGGAGTTCTACGACCGCATCGCGTTCTGGCGCACACCCGTCGAGCAGTGCGGCGACGACCGCGGCGCCGAGTGCGTCCCGTACGACCGCTGGACCCAAGCCTGGACCGAGATCAAGGGCTGACGCCCCCCGCCCTGGGACGGACGTCCGGCGGCGCCCGTTCGCGAGCGACCGCCGACCGCCGACCGCCCACCGCGCCCACCGCGCCCGACGGGCGAGCGGGCGCGGACCGTCCGTCCGCACGGGGCCTGACCTCGGGGAGAGCCGACCCGAACGGCCGTCTCTGCCGGTGTCCGGTCAGGAGACAGCGTGATCTTGGCAACTTTTCCCATTGACGGTCACCCCACCGATCAACTGGTCTATACCAGACCGGACCAGTTGAGGAGGCGAAATGAAGGTGCTCCCCGCGGTCGTCACCGCGGCCCTCGGACTCGCGCTGACCCCGGCCGTGCAAGTGCCCGTCCACGCGCAGGCGCCGCCGTCCGACCGGCGGCAGCAGCGCTGCGATCCGGACGCGACGCTGGCGCGGATGACGGACGAGGAGAAGATCGGGCAGCTCGTCATGGCGGTGACGCTGGACGGCCCGGACGGGATGCCGAACGAGCAGACCCGCCACCTGATCCAGGATCGGGGGCTCGGCTCGTTCATCACCTCGGAACCGCGGACGCCCGGCCTCGCGGCCCGGTACAACAACCGGCTGCAGGAGTGGGCCCGCGACACGCGGCTCGGGCTGCCGCTGCTGGCGTCCGGGGACTTCGAGTTCGGCACGACGCACAACGTCCGCGAGGGGACCACGGCGCTGCCGAACGCGATGGGGCTCGGGGCCGCGCGCGATCCGGCGCTGGCGCGGGAGGCCGCGCTGATCACGGCGGCGGAGGCCCGCGCGATGGGCTTCCACTGGAACTACGCGCCGGTCGCGGACGTCAACACCCGGCCGGAGAACCCGATCATCGGGGTCCGCTCGTTCGGCGAGCGGACGGGCCTGGTGCGCGACCTCGTCGCGACGCAGGTGTCGGCGTACCGGAACGCCGGGGTGATCGCGACGCCGAAGCACTTCCCGGGGCACGGCGACACCGAGACCGACAGCCACACCGGCCTGCCGTCCGTCGGGTACGACCGGGCGACGCTGGAGCGGACGCACCTGCCGCCGTTCGCGGCGGCCATCGACGCGGGCGTCCCGGCGATCATGACGGCGCACGTGATCGTGGAGGCGATCGATCCCGAGCTGCCCGCGACGCTCTCCCCGAAGGTCCTGACGGGGCTGCTGCGCGAGGAGATGGGCTTCGACGGCCTGATCGTCACCGACGGCATGGCGATGGACGCCATCGACGAGAACTGGGGCACCCGCGACGCGACCGTGATGGCGATCAAGGCGGGCGCGGACGTCATCATGTCCACCGGCGATTACGCGGCGAGCGTCGAGGCGGTGGACGCGCTCGCGGGCGCGCTGCGCAGCGGCGAGCTGCCGGAGTCGCGGGTGGACGAGTCGGTGCGGCGCGTCCTCGACCTGAAGTGCGAGTACGGCGTGGCCGGGCACCGGTTCGCGAACCCGGAGGCGGCGGAGGCGGTGTCGGGCAACGCGCTGTTCCGGCGGCGCGCGGAGCGGATGGGCGTCGCGGCGACGACGCTCGTGAAGAACGAGGGCGGCGTGCTGCCGTTCGACGCCGGGTCCGGGGAGCGGACGCTCGTCGCGGGCGTCGTGCAGACCGAGCCGTTCGCCGGGGCGCTGGACGCCGTCGCGGACGGTCCGGTGGCGCGCTGGGAGGCGTCGTCGTTCGACCCGTCGGACGCGGAGATCGCCGCGGCCGTCCGGGCGGCGGAGGGCGCGGACCGGATCGTCGTGGCGACGTTCTCGTCGGCGACGCTCCCGGCCGGGCAGGCGAAGCTGGTCCGGGCGCTGCGGGCGACCGGTAAGCCGGTCGCGGCGGTCGCGACCGGGCTCCCGTACGACATCACCGCGTACCCGGACGTGGACGCCTACGTCACCACGTACGGGACGACCGGCCGCACGCAGCGCGTGTCGATGGCGATGCACGAGGGCGCGGCCGAGGTCGTGTTCGGGACGCAGCCGGGCGGCCGCCTCCCGGTCACGATCGGGGACCGCTACCCGTTCGGTCACGGCCTGCGGTACTGAGGCCCGCTCAGTGGTCGCGGTGGGTGAGCAGGTGGGCGAGGGCCCGCAGCTCGCCCGCCGGGGCCGGGGCGGGGTCGGCGGCGTCGAGGTCGGCGAGCGCGGCGGTGCACAGGTCGGCGGCCTTGCGCGCCGCCCACTCGCGCGCCCCGGCCTCCTCGACGAGCCGGGCGGCGCGGGCGGCGGCCGCGTCGTCGAGCGGCTCGCCGCGCCCGTAGATCTCGGCGAGCCGGTCCCCCGCCGGGGTGCCGGACGCGAGCGCCGCCACGACCGGCAGCGACTGCTTGCGGTTGCGCAGGTCGGAGTGGACGGGCTTGCCGGTGGTCTCCGGGTCGCCCCAGATGCCGAGGAGGTCGTCGGCGAGCTGGAACGCCAGCCCGACGCGTTCGCCGAACGAGCCGAGCCGGTCGGCGCGCAGGCCGTCCGCGCCGCCGTGCGCGGCGCCGAGCGCGCAGGACGCGCCGAGCAGCGCGCCCGTCTTGCGGCCCGCCATCGCGAGGCATTCGGCGAGCGGCACCTCGGCGCGCCGCTCGAACGACAGGTCCTCGCTCTGCCCCTCGACGAGTTCGAGCACGGCGCGGCCGAGGGTCCGGACGGACGGCGCCGGGCACGGGCCGCTCGTGAGGGCCTCGAACGCGCCCGCGAGCAGCCCGTCGCCCGCCAGGATCGCGGCGTTCGAGCCGAACACCGTCCAGGCGGTCGGGCGGTGCCGCCGGGTGGTGTCGCCGTCCATGACGTCGTCGTGCAGCAGCGAGAAGTTGTGCGCGAGCTCGACGGCGACGGCGGCGGGCAGCGCCGCGGCGGCCGCCCCCCGACGGCCGCCGCGGACAGCAGTGCCAGCGCCGGGCGGACGGCCTTGCCCGCGTCGCCCGTCGCCGGCCGCCCCTCCGCGTCGCGCCAGCCGAAGTGGAACGCGGCGACGGCGCGGGTCGCGGGGGGCATGTCGTCGACCGCCGCGCGCAGCGCCGGATCGAGCAGCGCCCGGCTCCACGCCAGCACCTCGGCGGGCGGGCGCGGCGGCGCGTCGTTCCAGGAAGAGACTGACATGGCGGCCTTCCCTCAGCGGGCGTTCTCGGGGGGCTGGACGTGCCGGACGGGCGCGTGCCGGACGGGCGCGGGCCGGACACCCGCGGGCCGGGCGGCCGCGGGGCCGGGGGCCGGCCGCGGATGCGCGCCCCTGACGGCGCACCCGCGGCCGGGCCCGGGGCCGGACGCGCGGCGGGGCGTGCCGCGGCGCGTCCGGCGATGCGTTCCCCCGGCGGGGAGGACGGTCGGGTCGGGTGTCACGCCCCCGCGCCGTGGGCGATCTCGACGGACTCGAGCATCGCGAGCGCGTCCGGCACCAGGACGGCCGCCGAGTAGTAGGCGCTGACCAGGTACTGGATGAGGGCCTTGTCGTCGATGCCCATGAACCGGACCGACAGCCCCGGCTGGTACTCGTCCGGCAGCCCGGTCTGGTGCAGCCCGACGACGCCCTGGGCGGCCTCGCCGGTCCGCATCAGCAGGATCGAGCTGGTGCGGCGGGAGCTCACCGGGATCTTGTCGCACGGGAAGATCGGGACGCCGCGCCAGGCGGGGACGCGCTGGCCGAGGACGTCGACGTTGTCGGGGTAGATGCCGCGGGTGCTGCACTCGCGGCCGAACGCGGAGATCGCCTTCGGGTGGGCGAGGAAGAACGCGGGCTCCTTGTACACGAGGGCGAGCAGCTCGTCCATGTCGTCCGGGGTGGGCGGGCCGCCGCGGGTGTGGATGCGCTGCGACAGGGCCGAGTTGTGCAGCAGCCCGAAGTCCGAGTTGTTGATCATCTCGTTCTCCTGGCGCTCGCGCAGCGCCTCGATGGTCAGCCGGAGCTGCTGCTCCACCTGGTCCATCGGATGGTTGTACAGGTCGGCGACGCGGGTGTGGACGCGCAGCACCGTCTGCGCGACGCTCAGCTCGTACTCGCGCGGCGCGGCCTCGTAGTCGACGAACGTGCCGGGCAGCGCGGGCTCGCCGATGTGGCCGGCCGAGAGGTCGATCGCCGCTTCGCCGTGCGCGTTGTGCGGGCGATCCGGCGTGTTGCGGTACTCGTCGAGGTGCGCCTGGAGGGTCGGCGACTGCCCGAGGGTCTCCTGGAAGTCGGTCACGCTCACCGTGAGCAGCGTGCAGGACGTCACCGCCTTCACGGTGCTGTCCCATTCGGGCGACTCCTCCTCGCCGAGGAGCGCCTGGTCGCCGAAGAAGTCGCCGTCGGCGAGCGTCCCGTGCACCGCCTCGGTGCCGTACTCGCCGGCGGTCGTGCGGCTGAGCTTGCCGTGCGCGACGAGGACGACCTTGTCGACCGGCCGCCCTTCCTCGACGATGACCTCGCCGGGCTCGTACTCGTGCTGGACGAACCGTCCGGCGAGCGCGTCGAGGGCGAGGTCGTCGTCGTAGCCGCGCAGCGGGGGCAGTTCGCACAGCTCGCGGGGGATGACGCGGACGTCGGCGCCCGTCGTCACGAACGTCACCCGGCCGTCGCCGAGCGTGTAGGTCAGGCGGCGGTTCACCCGGTAGGCGCCGCCCTTCGCCTCCACCCAGGGCAGCAGCCGCAGCAGCCACCGGGAGGTGATGCCCTGCATCTGCGGGACGGTCTTGGTCGTGGTCGCCAGATTCCGTGCCGCAGAGGTACCGAGGCTCAGCTGCTGTTCCGTCACGTGCACACCACCGATTCGTCGCCGTTCGCTTCGGGAATGGTCGAGCGAACGCGTAGGGAAAGGCCGGATTCCGACCGTGCCGTTCCCGCCGCGCCGTCCGTTCGGCCACCGGTGACGCTACCGAGGGTAATCGCTTGGGCGCAACGTGCGATGCCCTTCACCCTTGCTTTACCCCGGAGTCACAGGAGTCGAACCTTCCCGTGATGGCGCCGCGCCGGACGGACGTCCGGACGTCCGGAACGCGGCGCGACGACCTGCGGGCTTGACCTTCCGGGAAGGTTTCGCCGCAGGTCAGAGCACCGCAAAGTGGCACAAATCACCTGTTTCGACGGCCGTGGCGGGGAAAGACCGGCCGCATGCTGGTGTTGTGCCAGAAGCGCAGCGGGTCCCGGCAGGCGGGACCCGGTGGACCCGAGAGGAGGCCCCCAGTGATCGTTGTTACCGCACTGGCGATCGAGACCGCCGCAGCACTGGTGATCGCAGGAACGCTGGCGGGCTGGGCCCGCCGCCATTTCGCCCGCTGAGGCCGGCGACCTACGGCCACTGAACGGTCAGTTCGCCCCGGAACCGCCGGTTCCGGGGCGCCTTTCCATTTCAGTCGCTTTCAGTCGCTTTCGATCATTTCGCCACGGAACCCGCGAGTTGCGGGGTGTCCTCGTTCCCGACCCGGTCGATCGGCACCCGCGCCGTCTCCGGGATCTTCAGGATCGGGACGAACGCCACCGCCGCCGCGAGCATCAGGTAGAAGGCCGGCACGTAGTTCGACCCCGTCACGCTGATCAGCGACCCGACCACGACCGCGGTCGTCCCGCCGAACAGCGACGTCGAGATGTTGTAGCCGATCGCGAACGCCCCGTACCGCACGTTCGTCGGGAAGATCGCCGGGAACGTCGAGCCGATCACCGCCAGCATCAGCACCAGCAGCCCGCCGATGATCGCGTACCCGCCCAGCACGCCCAGCGTGTTGTTCGTCTGCATCAGCGCGAACGCGGGCCAGGCCAGGAGGAAGAACCCGATCGCCGCCGCGATCAGCAACGGTTTGCGGCCGATCCGGTCCGACAGCGCGCCCAGCGGCACGATGAACAGGATCATCACCGCCTCCACCCCGATCGTGACGAGCTGCGACGAGGTGTCGTCGTAGTCGAGGTAGTCGATCAGGTAGGACGGCATGAACGTCAGCATCGTGTAGTCCGCGATGTTCAGCAGGAACACGATGCCGATCAGGAGCAGGATCCGCCGCTTGTAGTGCAGCAGCGTCTCCTTCAGCGGCGAGGCGGCCTTCTTGCCCGCCTCCTCCATGTGCTGGAAGGTCGGGGTGTCCTCGATCCGCGTCCGGACGTACAGGCCGACGACGCCCAGCGGCAGGGCGATCAGGAACGGGATCCGCCAGCCCCAGTCGCGCATCGCCTCGTCGCCGAGCGCGACCGTCATCATCAGCACCAGCCCGGCCCCGAGGATGTAGCCGACCAGCGTGCCGAGCTCCAGGAAGCTGCCGTAGAACCCGCGCTTGTTCGTCGGCGCGTACTCGGCGATCATCGTCGCCGCGCCGCCGTACTCGCCGCCCGTCGAGAAGCCCTGGATCAGCCGGACGCCCAGCAGCACCAGCGGCGCCGCGATCCCGATCACCTCGTAGCTGGGCAGGATCCCGATCACGAACGTCGCGCCGGACATCAGGATGATCGTGGTGGCCAGCACCCGCTTGCGGCCGAGCTTGTCGCCCATCGGCCCGAAGAACAGGCCGCCGAACGGACGGGCGAGGAACGCGGCGGCGATCAGCGCGAACGAGCGCAGCGTCGCGCTGCCGGCCGAGTCCTCCGGGAAGAAGACCTCCCCGATGATCGCGGTCATCACCCCGGCGCTGAACACGCCGAAGTCGAACCACTCGATGCAGTTGCCCATCGCGGAGGCGATGACGGCCTTGCGCACGTCCGCCTCGTCGACCTCCACCTCGCCGCCCGCCGGTTCCGCGGGCGCCGCTCCGGCCCCAGAGCTCATCGGCACCTCCCGGGCGGGACCCTGCCCGAAGATCGACAGGGTTAACGCCGGGAGGTCGCCCGGTCACGCTCTGCGAGACTCCTCGACGGCGTCGTCCCGCAGGTCCGCGGTGTCCCCGCCGGGGCCCCCGCCGCCGTCACGCCCGTCGTCGGCGTCGTCCCGGCCCATGCCGAGCAGCTCGTCGGTCAGCTCGGGCAGGCTCACCGTCCGCTGCGGGTCGTCGGGCACGTACAGCAGGTCGTCCTCCGGGATCGGGACGATCGCCTGCGTCTCCTGCGCCTCGCGGGTGATCACCCCGCTGGCCATGACGTTGTACCGGTGCCGCAGCGCCCCGTTCTCGCGCAGCAGGTCGTCCACCTCCCGGCGGGCCCGCGCCACCCGCCGCGACATCCGGCTGTGCATCAGGTAACCGCCCGCCGACGCGCCGAGGACGAACCCGGCCACCGGCAGCCCGACCGCCGGGGGGACGAGCGCCGTGACCAGCGCCACGAGGACGAGCACCAGCACGACCAGCACGAACACGACCGCGAGCGCCCGCAAGTGCTGCTCCATCCAGTCCAGGACGGCGTTGACGCGCTTGGGGATCCGCACTCGTCTTCTCCTCCGGTTCCGGGCGGGAAGGGCATCTGCCGACAACGACCGGGCGGGCTCGCCCTGTTCCACACCGCCCTCCGCTAACAGTACGTGACCGAAGCGATCACTCGGCGCGGTCTCCCGCACGCCGCACGCCCGTCCCCGCTCGTCCCACGCGCCTCTCCCCGCGCGACCAGGATGCGAGCACCACCCGCGGCGGAATATCGTCAACGGATATGAGCGAACACTTTGACGTCGTGGTCCTGGGCGCGGGCCCGGGTGGATATGTCGCCGCGATCCGGTCGGCACAGCTCGGGCTGAAGACGGCGATCATCGAGGAGAAGTACTGGGGCGGCGTCTGCCTCAACGTCGGCTGCATTCCCTCGAAGGCGCTGCTGCGCAACGCCGAGCTGGCCCACATCTTCACCCAGGAGCAGAAGACCTACGGGATCAACGTCGAGGGGCAGGTGTCCTTCGACTACGGCGTCGCCCACCAGCGCAGCCGCCAGGTGTCGGACAAGCTCGTCAAGGGCGTCCAGTTCCTGATGAAGAAGAACAAGATCACTTCCTACGAGGGCCGGGGCGCCTTCACCGACTCGAACACCCTGCAGGTCGCGAAGGCGGACGGTTCGTCCGACACCGTCACCTTCGACAACTGCATCGTCGCCGCGGGCGCGCACACCAAGCTGCTGCCCGGAACGTCCCTGTCCGAGCGGGTCGTCACCTACGAGGAGCAGATCCTCAGCTCGGAACTGCCCGGCAGCATCGTGATCGCGGGCGCCGGGGCCATCGGCGTCGAGTTCGCCTACGTCCTGCACAACTACGGCGTGAAGGTCACGATCGTCGAGTTCCTCGACCGGATGGTCCCGAACGAGGACGCCGACGTCTCCAAGGAGCTCGCCAAGCGCTACCGCAAGCTCGGCATCGACGTCCTGACCTCCACCCGCGTCGACTCCATCGACGACTCGGGCCCGCAGGTCAAGGTCACCGTCACCGGCAAGGCCGGCGAGCAGCAGGTCATCGAGACCGACAAGGTCCTGCAGGCCATCGGCTTCCAGCCGAACGTCGAGGGCTACGGGCTCGACAAGGCCGGGGTCAAGCTCACCGAGCGCGGCGCGATCGACGTCGACGGCCGCTGCCGCACGTCCGTCCCGCACATCTACGCCATCGGCGACGTCACCGCCAAGCTGATGCTCGCGCACGCCGCCGAGGCCATGGGCATCGTCGCCGCCGAGACCATCGCCGACGCCGAGACGATGGAACTCGAGTACGTGATGATCCCGCGCGCCACCTACTGCCAGCCGCAGATCGCCTCGTTCGGCTGGACGGAGGCGCAGGCCAAGGAGCAGGGCTTCGAGGTCAAGGTCGCCAAGTTCCCCTACAGCGCCAACGGCAAGGCGCTCGGCATGGGCGAGGGCGACGGCTTCGTCAAGGTCATCAGCGACGCCAAGTACGGCGAGATCCTCGGCGCCCACCTGATCGGCCCCGAAGTCACCGAACTGCTGCCGCAGCTCACGCTCGCCCAGCAGTGGGACCTCACCGTCCACGAGGTGGCCCGCAACATCCACGCCCACCCCACCCTGGGCGAGGCCGTCAAGGAGGCCGTGCACGGCCTCGCCGGCCACATGATCAACCTCTGAGCGCGGGGGCGTGTCCGGCCGGGCCGGACACGCCCCGCTCACGCGTTTCATTGTGGGGGCGGACCCCCACACCCCCCAACGAACCGCCGCCTGACCGCCGACCTCCGCTCCGCCGGAGCTCCGCTCCGGTCGTCGCTCAGGCGGCGCGGGGCCCGCCCCGGAACACCTCCCGGCCGTGCCAGGCCACCCGCTCGGCGGCCACGGCCGGGAACGCCCCCTGCGGCGGGATCACCGGACGTCCCGCGAGCCCCGTGACCTGCGTCCGCGCGGCCTCGCCCCGTCCGACGAACTCCGTCGACACGGTGATCGTGTCCCCGGCCATGCCGAGCACGCCCTTGTCGAACAGCTTGTGGTGCAGGACGCACAGGCAGACCCCGTTCGACACCTCGTCGGGCCCGCCGAACGCCCACCACTGCACGTGCGCGGCGTCCAGCCCGACCGCCGTCCCGTCCAGGGTGCCGTCGAACCCGCAGAACGCGCACCGGTACTCGTACGCGATCAGCACGAGCCTGCGGAACTCCCGGTCGCGGCGGCGCGCCCCGTCCACCGCGAGCCCCACCTCCGCGCACAGCTCCGCGTGCAGCGACGGCTCGAAGTTCGCGTCGAGGACCGCCCGGCCCAGCCGCGCCGCGAGGCCCGGATCGCCCCGCAGGTCGCGCACCAGGTCGTCCGCGAACCGCCCGGCGGCGTTCGCGCGCCGCAGCGGCCCCACGTTCGGGCCCGGACTGCCGCCGCCGTCGTCCGTCCGGACCTCCCAGAGGCCGTCGCTCGTCAGGTGGTGGAACGGGTACGCGGGGCTGCTGCCCTTGCGCCAGAACTCGTCCAGCAGGTGCCGCAGCCGGTCCTCGGCGTCGCGGTAGACGATCGGCGCGTCCCCGTGGTTCTGGAAGTGCCCGAGCGCGTACAGCAGCAGCAACGGCTTGTGCGGGGCCCGCTTGCCGCCCCGCCGCCACTGGTTGACCGTCGTGACCCGCTCCACCCAGTCCACGCCGGAACCCTAGACCGGCTGCAGGTGCACGAGGATCATCCAGTTGCGGTCGTCTTCCCGGTAGACCGACCGCACGTCGTAGGTGCCCGGCTCAAGATCGATGCCGACCTGGTTGCCGGGCTCCGCACCGGGCCACGCGGAGTCGAACAGGACGACGGGGCCGTCCACGTCCCACGTGAGCCGCTCGTCCCACTCGACGTCCGAGCGCAGGGCCCGCCGGGCCGCGTCCACGAGTCCGGCCTCGGAGTCGGCCGCCGACCAGCGCAGAAAGCACCGCTCGTCCGGCAGCCAGGTCGTCATCGCCGGTTCGTCGCCGAGTACCAGCCCCTGCCCGCCGCCGACCGGCACCAGCCCGATGTATCCCTCGACCGCGCAGGCCAGGCCGTAGTCACCGGTTTCCTCGGGGCCCTCGCAGTCCTCCGCGCCGCCCCAGTGGACGAGCCGGGATCCGGGCACGACCACCAGCGGCCCGCCACCCGATTCGACCCACGTGTACAGCATCGCCCTCCTTCGCGCGGACCATGATCCTGGACGCGCGGCCGGGAGGGAAGCCGGACGGTCAGTCGTCCTTGCTCGGCCAGAGGATGTAGGAGACCAGGACGGCGGCCCAGATGGCGAGCGGCACCAGCGGCCAGTAGAACTCCCACTCCCCCTCGCGGACGGCGTTGACCCCCCAGATCGTGGACATGATCAGGGCGCCGCCGCCCCAGTAGCCCCATTCCTTGACCCACTCGCGCTTGTCGGCCTGGGCCTTCGCGGCCTCGCGCGCGGCGGTCTCGCGGGCGGCGGCGGCGCGGGAGACGGGCAGGTCCGCGGTGAGGCGCGCGAGCACGCCGAGCGTGGTCGCCCGGGACGCCGCATCGAGCCGGCGGTCGTACTCGGCGGTGTCGAGCGCGCCCTCGGCGAGGGCGTCGCCGAGCCGCTCGAAGACCGCGTCGCGGTCCGCGTCGGACGCCCGCAGGTCGGCGCTCGCCTGGTCGACGGCCCATGAATCCATCGTGGCTCCCGTGTCGTGGCTGCTTTCTCCAGCGTCGCGCGCCGAGCGGCCCCGAATCGTCCCTCGGCGTGACGATTCGCGGGTACATCGTTCGAAGGACCGCGCGCCGCCGCGCAGGGGATCTTCGTCCGGTTCTGGGCACGTACCTCTCCGCCAGCGCGATCCGACATCGAACGAGCACCCGACCATGGCCTCCGAGCACGCCGACTACACGGGACGGACGCAGTGCGGCACCGAGCCGCGCTCCCCGCTGCGGGACTTCCTGCGCACCGAGACCGGAAGCGCCGCCGTCCTGGTGGCGGCGGCGCTCGTCGCGCTCGCATGGGCGAACGCGTCGCCCTCGGCGTACGAGTCGTTCTGGGGCACCCACCTGTCCCTCCGCCTCGGCTCGCACGGGATCTCGCTCGACCTGCGCGAGTGGATCAACAGCGGTCTGATGACGCTGTTCTTCTTCGTCGTCGGGCTGGAGGCCCGCCGCGAGTTCGACCTGGGGGAGCTGCGCGAGCGCAGGCGGCTGGCGCTGCCGCTCGCCGCGGGGCTCAGCAGCATGATCGTGCCCATCGCCCTCTACCTGGCGGTCAACGCCGGGCACGGGACGGAGCAGGGCTGGGGCGTGGCGATGTCCACCGACACCGCGTTCGCCCTGGGCCTGCTCGCCGTCGTCGGCCGCCACATACCGCCGAACCTGCGGGTCTTCATCCTCACGATGAGCGTCGTCGACGACTTCGTGGCCCTCGGCGTCATCGCCGTCTTCTACGGCGACCGCCTCACCGTGCCCGCGCTGCCGGTCGCCGTCGCCGCGTTCGCCGTCATCCTGCTCGTCCGGCGCCTCGGCGTGCGCAGGGGCGCCGTGTACGCGGTGCTGGGCGTCGTCATGTGGGGCGCCCTGCTCGATTCGGGGGTCGACCCCATCGTGACCGGTCTGGCGATGGGCCTGCTCACCTACGCCTACCCGGCGAGCCGTTCCGACCTAGAGCAGGCCAGCGGGCTGTTCAGGCTGTTCCGCGAGCAGCCCACGCCCGAACTGGAACGGCACGTGCGGGTCGGCATCGCCTCGGCCATCTCCCCCAACGACCGGTACCAGGGCATGTACCACCCGTGGACGAGCTACCTGGTGGTTCCCGTGTTCGCGCTGGCCAACGCCGGTATCGAGCTCGGCGGCGGCAGGCTGGCGGACGCCTTCACCTCGCCGATCACCCTCGGCATCCTCATCGCTTACGGCGTCGGCAAGCCGGTCGGCGTCGTCGCCGCGTCCGCGCTGACGGCCGCCGCGTCGCGCGGCCGCGTCCGGCTGCCGGTCGGCTGGGGAGCCCTCGTCGCCGGCGGCACGCTCTCCGCGGCCGGCTTCACCGTCTCGCTGCTCATCGCGACGCACGCCTTCACCGGCGCGGCCCTCGAGGACGCCAAGATCGGCGTGCTGAGCACCCTGCTGCTGTCCTTCCTGACGTCCCGCCTCGTCACCGCGGTGATCGCCACCCTGCCGAAGCCGTTGCGCCTGCGGGTGCTGCTGGGCAAGGCCGAGACGATCATCGACCTGGCCACGCCCGTCGACCCGGACGTCGACCACGTGCGAGGGCCCGAACACGCCCCGGTGACGATCGTCGAGTACGGCGACTACGAATGCCCCTACTGCGGGCAGGCGGAACCGGTCGTCCGCGAACTCCTCGCGGACTTCGGCGACGTCCGCTACGTGTGGCGCCACCTGCCGCTGACGGACGTGCACATCAACGCCCAGCTCGCGGCCGAGGCCGCGGAGGCCGCCGCGCGCCAGGACCGTTTCTGGGAGATGCACGACCTGCTGCTCAGGCACCAGGGCGACCTGCCGTTCGAGCAACTGCGCGCGTACGCGACGGCCGCCGAGCTGGACATCGCACGCTTCGAACGGGATTTGGACGCCCACAAGGGCGCCGCGCGCGTCGCCGCGGACGTCGAGTCGGCCGACCTCAGCTCGGTGGCCGGCACGCCCACCTTCTTCGTCAACGGACGCCGCCACCACGGCGCCTACGACATCGCGAGCCTCTCGGCCGCCGTCCGCGTCGCCCGCGCCCGTGCCGCCATCACGGACTGACCCCTCGGGTCAGCGGTCGAACTCGCCGTGCCGGATGCGGTCGAGCAGGCCGCCGAACTCGCGGCGGCCGAAGCCCAAGCGCGGCCCGTCCGGATCCTTGGAGTCCCGCACGGCGACACCCCCGCGGCCTACGCGCAGGACACGGGCGTCCGGCCGGCCTCGACCGGGGTCGGGAAGATCGTGTAGGCGCTCATGCCGTGAGCCTTCACCGGACGTCTCCGTGGACCGGCGGCGCGGAGCGGGTTACCCTCCGCTCGGGCGGCGCTGCGGAGCCGGGAGGCGAGATGCGGGCGGTTGTCTACGACAGGTACGGCTCGACGGACGTGCTGCGGGTGGAGGACGTGCCGGCGCCGACGCCGGATTCCGGGCAGGTGCTCGTGCGCGTGGTGGCGACCTCGGTCAACCTGTCGGACTGGGAGACCTTGCGCGGCGCTCCGCTGTACTCGCGGATCGGCGGGCTGCGAAGGCCCGCGCGCAGGACGCTCGGCTCGGACATCGCCGGGCGGGTGGAGGCCGTGGGGCCGGGGGTGTCCCGCTTCGGCGTGGGAGACGAGGTGTACGGCGACAACCTCGCCCTGAAGGGCGGCTTCGCCGAGTTCGCGGTGGCGCCGGAGTCGGCCCTCGCACGCAAGCCGGAGGGGCTGACCTTCGCCGAGGCGTCGACGATTCCCCAGGCGGGCCCGATCGCGCTGCAAGGGACCGCCGGAGCGGGGCGCCGGGTACTGATCAACGGCGCCGGGGGCGGCACGGGCTCCTTCGCGATCCAGTTGGCCAAGCGGGCCGGTGCCCATGTGACCGGTGTCGACAACGCCGCCAAGCTCGACTTCATGCGGTCGGTGGGCGCCGACGAGGTGATCGACTACCGGAGGCGGGACTTCACCCGGACGGGTGGGCGCTACGACCTGGTGCTGGATCTCGTCGCCTCCCGCTCGCCGTTCGCCTGCGGACGGGCGTTGGCCCGCGGCGGCCGGTACCGGTGCGTGGGCGGCCCCGTGCCGGTCCTGCTCGGCGTGGCGATGATCGGGGCGATCGGTGGGCGGCTCGCCGGGCGGAGGCTGGGAGTGCTCGTGGTGCGCCCCGGGCCCGCGCGGTTCGGGCCGCTCGCCGACCTCTGCGTCGCGGGCGACGTCGCCGTCCACATCGACCGCACCTTCACGCTCGACGAGGTGCCCGAGGCGCTGCGCCACGTCGGCGAGGGGAGCGCACTCGGCAAGGTGGTCGTGACGGTCGGCTGATGCGAGGTCCGGGCGTTCAGGCCGTCGCGGGCTTGCGCCAGACGGAGATGTGCTTCTCGCTCTCGTGCGTGAACGGGTCGCGCGTCCAGGTGGACCAGCGGGCGTGCCGCTCCATGCCCGCGATCCGGGCCATCAGGTCAAGCTCGGACGGCCACACGTACCGGAACGGGATCGAGCGGAACTCGCCGCGGCCGCCCTCGACGGTGACGTAGGTCGAGCTCATCGCCTGGGTGGCGCAGTCGAGGCGGTCGAACGCCCAACTCGACTCGCCGACGCGGAACGGGACGGTCGTCTGGCCGGGCGGGAGGCGCCGGAGCGGGGGCACGCCGACCTCGATGACGAAGTGCCCGCCGGGCTCGAGGTGGGCCGCGGCGTTCTCGAAGCACGCCACCTGGGCGTCCTGCGTGGTCAGGTTGTCGATCGTGTTGAAGACGAGGTAGGCGAGCGCGAACGGGCCCGGGACGCGGGTGGTGGCGAAGTCGCCCATCGTCACGCCGATCGCGTCGCCGCCGGGCTTGGCGCGGAGCCGGGCGACCATGGCGGCCGACAGGTCGATCCCGTGGACCGGGACGCCGCGGCGGGCGAGCGGCAGCGCGATGCGGCCGGTGCCGATGCCGAGTTCGAGGGCGCGGCCGTCGCCGGCGAGTTCCGCGAGGAGGTCCACGGCGGGGTCGATGGCCTCCGGCGCGAACATCTCCCCCGACGGGTCGTCGTAGGTGGCCGCGACGTCCTCGCCGAAGTGATCGTCCATGGCAGGGACGCTAACTCGGCGTCTCGGGAGCCGTCATCTTAATTACCTAAGCTTCCCCATCTTGCCTTATAAGCACTTCTATGAGGTAGTTTGCATGATGACGCAACCAAGGGGGTCGGGATGAGCGTGATCTACAAGTCGGAAGCCGGGGGGCGCGAGCTCCTGCGGCGGTACCGGGAGGCGCTGGACGGCTGGCCGGTGCCCGCCGAGCACGTGCGGGTGCCCACCCGCGAGGGTGAGACGTTCGTCCTGGTGTCCGGGCCCGAGGACGCGCCGCCCGTGGTGCTGCTGCACGGGTCGGGGGCGAACGCGCGGATGTGGGAGGACGACGTCGCCGCGTGGTCGCGGGAGTTCCGCGTCCACGCCGTCGACCTCGTCGGCGAGCCGGGCCTGAGCGCGCCGTCGCGTCCCGTGCTGGGGACGGACGCGCCCGCGCTGTGGCTCGACGACGTGCTGGACGGGCTCGGGCTCGCGGACGCCGCGTTCGTCGGGGCGTCCCTCGGCGGGTGGATCGCCCTCGACTACGCCGTCCGGCGCCCGGACCGGGTGCGGCGGCTGGGGCTGCTGTGCCCCGGCGGCCTGGGGCGGCAGAAGACGGGCTGGCTCGTGAAGGCGGTGCTCCTGCGGATGGTGGGGCGCGGCGGGGTGCGGCGGTCGGCGGCGTCCGTCACGGGCCTGGCGGATGGACCGGTCCTGGACGGGCTCGCGCTGACGTTCGAGCACTTCAAGCCGCGCATGGAGCGGCTACCGGTGTTCCCGGACGGGGCGCTGCGGGGTCTGGAGACGCCCGTGCTGGTGATCGTCGGGGCGCGCGACGCGATGCTCGACTCGCGCGGGACGGCGCGGCGCGTGCGGGAATGCGTCCCGGACTCGACCGTCGTCCTGCTGCCGGAGGCGGGGCACGCGATCCTCGGGCAGACCGAGCCCCTCGCGGCGTTCCTCGCGGGGCGCTGAGGCCGGTCGCGAGGTACGCCTCACCCGGCCGGGGCGATCTCGATCCCCTGGTCGGCGGGCAGGTCGCCGAGTGCGAGCACGCGGTGGAGGTGGTGGGTGCCGGGCGGCAGCCCCGGCGCCGCGCGGGCGGCGACGGCCGTCATGATCGCCGTGCCGTGGGACTGGCCGCGGCCGCGGGCCCATCGCGTGGTGCCGTCGCTGCCCCGGGCCAGGAGGAGCCACTCGTCGCCGCCCGGCGGGTGCAGGCCGCGCGGCGCGCGGGAACCGCCGGGGATCCAGGTCAGGACGGCCAGCGCGGCGCTCGCCGGCCGCGAGTCGAGCCCGAAGTAGGTCCGCACCCGCGTCCCCAGGTCCCGGCTGAGCGTGTGCTGGTCGGAGAAGTCCAGCCGGCGGAGCCGCCGGCGGCCGTGGCCGGGCAGGTCGAACGGCGCGGGCCGGGTGTAGTTGCGGATCGTGGCGCCGTGGGCGCGGAAGCGGCGCCCGAGCAGCCGGTAGGACCACTCGGTCGCCGCGGCGCCGTGCTTCTCGCCCGCTCCGAGCAGGACGGCCAGGTCGACGGGGCCGGCCGCGCGCTCGTGGACGGCGGCGGCGAGCAGGTTGGTCAGCCCGGGGGCGAGCCCGACGCTGACGAGCACCGGGCGCGGCGCGTCCAGCCGTTCCAGCGCGGCGATGTAGGACGCGGTGGCGGTGATGTCGACGAACGCGGCGCCCCGTGCCGTCGCGAGTTCGGCGAGCCGCGGGTCCTCCGCGCCCGAGGCGTTGACCACGACGTCGATTCCGGCGAGCGCGCCGAGGTAGGAGCGCAGCCCGGTCTCGGCGAGGTCGACCGGACGGTCGGCGCGCGCGGCGTCGCGGCCGGCCGTGATCGCGGTGTCGCCGCCCTCGCGCAGCAGCGCAACGACCGGGCGTCCGACCGCGCCGTAGCCGCCGAGTACCAGCACCGTGGCCATGTCCACCCCTCCACCACTGGACAATACGTACATACTGTCGCACAATATGGACATATTGTCTAGGGTGGTGGACGTGGATCCCCAGTCGCTGTTCCCTTACCGGGCGGACCCCGCCGAGCCGTCGGCGGTGGACCGGATCCGGGACGCCGCCCTGGGATGCTTCGCGACCCGCGGCGTCTCCGGCACCTCGCTGCGCGCGGTCGCCGAGGCCGCGGGGGTGTCCATCGGGCTGGTCCAGCATCACTTCGGCACCAAGGCCCGCCTGGTCTCGGCCGTCGAGGACCACGTCCTGCGGGTCCTCGGCGAAGCGATCGCCGCCGAGCCGCTGCCCGCGCCGCCCGCGGACCCGATCGCCGAACTCGGCCACCGCGTCACCTCGATCATGACCGACCATCCCGAGGTGGTCGGGTACGTGGGACGCGCCCTGGCCGACGGCGACGCGTTCGCCTCCGTGGTCTTCGACGGCCTCGTCACCGTCAGCACCGCCCAATGGGACCAGCTCGCCGACCACGGCCTGCTCGCGCCCGGCACCGACCGCACGTGGGCCGTGCTGAACCCGCTCGTCCTCGTCCTCGGCACCGTCATCCTCCGCGCCCAGCTCGACCGCCACCTGCCCGAGCCGCTCGCCTCCGGCGACCAGCTCCGGCGGTGGGACGACGCGGTCGCCGAGCTGCTGCGCAAGGGCCTCCTGCGCGACGAAACGGACTAGCGCCGCGGCCGGGGATTTCCGTGCGGCGGTGCCAACGAAGTTCGCGAGAAGGCTGAATGACCTCGCCACGGCGACCTGCGAGACGCCGTCCCCGACCGTCTACCTGGTCGGCACCCCGGTGACCTGACGGCGTCCGGTCGGCCGACGTCGCGCGCCTCCGCGCGGGGAGCCGCGCAACGTTCCGTGCGTCCGGGCGCGAAAGGGGCAACGAACCGCCAGGTGGGCGCAAGGCCGGCGCATTGGTTCGCGGGCGCCGGCTTTCTAGGCTTTCGATCAGTCGATTCCCTCTTCGCACGCCCTGTGGAGACGCCATGACCGTCATGCCGGCGATGGAGCCAGCACCCGCGCGGACCGCGACGCGGCGGCACTACCTGATGTGCCGCCCGGAGCACTTCGCCGTCTCGTACGCGATCAACCCGTGGATGGACCCGGCGGCGGGCGCCGACGCCGGGCGCGCGGTGGCGCAGTGGGAGGCGCTGCGGGCCGCGTACCTGGACCTGGGCCACGAGGTGAGCCTGATCGAGCCGGTCGCGGGGCTGCCGGACATGGTGTTCGCGGCGAACGGCGCGCTGGTCGTCGGGGGCCGCGCGTACGGGGCCCGGTTCGCGCACCCGGAGCGGCGGGCCGAGGGGCCCGCGTACGCGGCGTGGCTGCGGGCGAACGGGTTCGCGGACGTCCGCGAACCGGAGCACGTGAACGAGGGCGAGGGCGACTTCCTCACGCTCGACGACGTGATCCTCGCGGGGACGGGGTTTCGCACGGAGATCGCCGCGCACCAGGAGGCGCAGGAGTTCCTCGGCCGTCCGGTGGTGACGCTCCGGCTCGTCGATCCGCGCTTCTACCACCTCGACACGGCCCTGTTCGCGCTGGACGGCGGCAACGTGGCCTACTACCCGGGCGCGTTCTCGCCGGGGAGCCGCGCGGTGCTGGAGCGGCTGTTCCCGGACGCCGTGCTCGCGGCCGGACGGGACGCGGCGGTGCTCGGGCTGAACGCCGTGTGCGACGGGCGCAACGTGGTGATCAACGCCGAGGCGGAAGGGCTGATCGGCGCGCTGCGCGCTCGCGGGTACGAGCCGGTCCCGGTGGATCTGTCGGAGCTGCGCAAGGCCGGTGGCGGTCCGAAGTGCTGCACGCTGGAGCTGCGCGCCGGGACCGCGCGCTAGCCGCTCGCCAGCGGGATGCGCAGGACCATGCAGGTGCCCTCCGGACGGTCCTCGACGTACAGGGTGCCGTGGTGCGCGAGCGCGGTCTGGCGGGCGATCGACAGGCCGAGGCCCGTGCCGCCGGGGTCGGCGCGGCGGGCGTCCGCACGGCGGTAGAAGCGCTGGAAGATCGCCTCGCGCTCGGCGGCGGGAATGCCCGGGCCGTCGTCGATGACCCGCAGAACCGCGCAGCTCTCCTCGGTGGTGAGGTGCACGTCGACCGCCGAACCGGCGTGGCGGTCGGCGTTGGCCAGCAGGTTGTTCAGCACCCGCAGCAGTCGGGACCGGGAGCCCTGCACCGCGGCCGGGCGTTCGAGGTGCGTGGCGAGGGTCTTGCGGACGGGCTGCCGCACCAGCGCCTCCCGGACCAACTGGGCGAGGTCGACCGGTTCGACCGCGAGTTGGGCGCCGGCGTCGAGCTGGGCGAGTTCGAGCAGGTCGGCGACGATGTCGTTCAGCCGTTCGAGGTCCTGCATGGCCGCGAGCAGTGCCGGGCGGTGGTCGGTGCCCGGCTCGTCGGTCAGGGCGGACTCCACCCGCGCCTGGAGCCCGGCGATCGGGTTGCGCAGGTCGTGCGAGACGTCGGCGACCTCCTGCCGTTGCAGCCGGACGGTCTCCTTCAGTTCCGAGGTGGTCCGCCGCTCCCGCTGGTGGGTCTCGCGGAGCCGCTCGTTGGCCTCCCGCAGCTCCCGTGCGCGGACGAAAAGTTCGGCCCCCACGGTCTCCAGCTCCACGGGCGAGCCGGCGCCGGACGGCGGGCGCAGGCCGAGCCGATCGACGAACGAGGTGACGTCCTCGGCGCGGACGGCGAGCAGCTTGACGCGCCCGTCGCCGTCGAACACCGGCGCGGTGACCATGTTCCAGTACCGCTCCTCGAACTGTCCCGGCCGGGCTGGGTTCTCGAGGTCGTACCGGAAGACCGGCATGACGTCGGTCTTCCCCTCGGCGAGGACCCAGTCGAACGAGGCCCGCGCGTTCGCGCTGGCCGCTGTCCGGGGCAGCACGTCGAAGACGTCGCGGCCGACCACCTCGGCACCGAGGCCCACCAGCCGCTCCCACTCGCGGTTCAGCGCGGCGACCGTCATGTCCGGGTACAGCACCACGCACGCCGCGGGCATGGCGTCGAACACCTCGCCCAGATCCACATCCGCCATGCCCTTCCACTACCCAAATGCACCAAAAGCCCATAAAAGGGGGGTTAAGTGGCGCACAAAAATCAGGTGGCTGACGATCGCGCCGCGAGCGGCTCCCGCCGGGCGAGCTCGCGGCGGGCGAGGCGGCGGGTGCGCAGGACGCCGGCGACGCCGATCGTCCAGACGAGGAGCTGGACGGTCCAGGCCGCCCGGAACGCCTCGGGCGTGTACTCGCGGCCGGGCGACGCCGCGTCGAGGACGACCCCGACCAGCAGGATCGTGACGAGCGCGCCGATCGAGCCGCCCGCGTTGACGATGCCGGTCGCGGCGCCGTGCCGGCCGGGCGGGTTGAAGGTGCGGGCGTAGTCGAAGCCGATCATCGAGCCGGGCGCGCCGAGCGCGACGCACAGCACGAGGATCACCAGCAGCCACGCGGGCGCGGGCGGCGGCCACGCGAGGGTCACGGCCCAGGCCCCGGCGTTGACGCCGACGATGCCGAGGACGAGCCACGAGCGGCGCAGCGGGTGCCGGGCGACGAGCCGTCCGATGTAGGGGCCGGCCACCATGTTCGCGACCACGAACAGGGTGAGCAGGGTGGAGGCGGTCGCGGGCTCCATGCCCTGCCCGGACACCAGGTACGGGTACCCCCACATCAGGGCGAAGGTGTTCGCGGTGAACTGGGTGACGAAGTGGCTCCACAGGCCGAGGCGGGTCCCGGGCTGCCGCCACGCGGCGCGCAGGTCGCGGCCGATCTGCCGCGGGGTCGGGGACTCGGTGCGCGCGGCGCCGCGCGGGGGGTCGCGCAGGACGGCGAGCGCGAGGACGCCGACCAGGACGCCGAGGGCGGCGGCCGATCCGAACGCCGCGCCCCAGCCGGGGCCGTGCAGGAGGGCGGCGAGGGGAATCGCGCTGAGCACCTGGCCGAGCTGGCCGAGCACCCCGGTGAACTGGGCGACGACGGGTACGCGGGCGGGGGCGAACCAGGCGCCGACGATCCCGAGCACGCTGATGAACGTCATGGCGTCCCCGGCCGCGACGACGACGCGGGCCGTCACGGCGAGCGGGACGGACGTCGCGGCGGCCATCAGCGCCTGCCCGGCGGCCATCAGCAGCGCGCCGCCCGCGATCATCCGGCGCGGGCCGACGCGGTCGAGCAGCAGCCCGACGGGGATCTGCAGTCCCGCGTAGACGAGCAGCTGGACGACCGTGAACGTGGCGAGGACACCGGCGGACGCGCCGAAGCGGTGCAGGGCCTCCTCGCCGGTGACGCCGAACGACGTCCGGTGCAGGATCGCCGCGACGTAGGCGGCGACGCCCACGCCCCACAGCACCCACGCGATGGGGGCGGTCTTACGTTGCTCTACTTCCCGGGGGGTTTGGGCGATCTGCACGGAAAGCCAATGTATGTCACTTTCGTTTGGGCTGGGCGCGCATGTGCATGCGCTCACCCTGCGGCCCCATCAGGCAGAGCACCTCGGCGGGCCCGCCGACACCTCCGAACCAGTGCGGCAGCCGGGTGTCGAACTCGGCGGCCTCCCCCGGCTCCAGCACCAGGTCGCGGTCGCCGAGGATGAGCCGCAGCCGCCCGTTCAGGACGTAGAGCCACTCGTAGCCCTCGTGCGTCGCCGTTACGGGCTTTCCCCGGCGCTCCGGGTGGATCATCTTGAACGCCTGGATCCCGCCCGGACGGCGCGTCAGCGGCATCACGATCAGATCGCCCCGCTTCTGGGGCTGCAACCGGACGCGCGGGTCACCGACCTCGGGCGCGCCCACCAGCTCGTCCAGCGGCACCTGGTAGGCCTGCGCGAGCGGCAGCAGCAGCTCCAGGCTCGGCCGCCGCTTGCCGGACTCCAGCCGCGACAGCGTGCTCACCGAGATGCCGGTGGACTCCGCGAGCGCCGACAGCGTCACCTCCCGCTCCCGGCGCAGCCGCCGGAGCCGCTCCCCCACCCCCGCCAGCACGTCCTCGATCGGTTCGCTCATGCTTGCATTGCAGTTTCAGCAACGATGTTTGTCAAATCCGCAGAGCGGCGCGCATCCTCGGGGCATGAGCGAACACCTGGGGAACGAACAGCGAGAAGTACTGATCATCGGCGGCGGCCCGGCCGGGCTCAGCGCGGCGCTCGTCCTGGCCCGCGCCCGCCGGACCGTCACCGTCGTCGACTCCGGCGAGCCGCGCAACGCGACGGTCGCGCACATGCAGGGATTCCTGACCCGGGACGGCCTGCCGCCCGAGGAACTGCGGAGGATCGGCCGCACCGAGGTCCGCGGCTACGGCGGCGCGTTCGTCGACGGGGCCGTCGAGCGCACCGAGCGGACCCCGGACGGCTTCGCGGTCACCCTGCGGGACGGGACCGTCCTGCGGGGCAAGCGCCTGCTGGTCACCACCGGCGTCGCCGACGAACTCCCGGACGTCCCCGGCCTGCGCGAACGCTGGGGGCGCGAGGTGCAGATGTGCCCGTACTGCCACGGCTGGGAGGTCCGCGACCAGAAGATCGTCGTGCTGGCGACCGGCCCCATGTCGGTGCACCAGGCGCTGCTGATCACCCAGTGGTCCAAGGATGTCACCTTCGTCACCGCCGAGGCGCCGGAGGGCGCGGACGCCGAACGGCTGGACGCGCGCGGCGTCACCGTCGTCGTCGGCGAGCCCGCGCGGCTGGCCGTCGAGAACGACCGCGTGACCGGCCTCGAACTGGCCGCCGGGGAGACCGTCCCGTGCGACGCGGTCTTCCTCGGCCCGCGCATGGTCGCCCGGTCCGGCCCGCTGACCGACCTCGGCTGCGAACTGACCGAGGACGGCCTGGTGAAGACCGACCCGTACGGCCTGACCAGCGTCCCCGGCGTGTGGGCGGCGGGAAACGTGGTCAAGCCGGCCGGCCAGGTGATCACCGCGGCCGCCGACGCGGTGTGGTCCGCCGGCCTGATCAACATGGACCTCATCGAGGAGGAGATCGCGCGCGAACTCGCCGCCCGCGCCGCCTGAGCCGGGTCCGTAGGGTGGCGGGCATGGACGCGGGCATGGACGGCGCGGCGCGGTGGCGGGACGAACGGGCGGCGCTCGACGGCGCGCGGGCGCGGCTCGGGGAGGTCGCGGACGGCCTGTACCCGGACGTCCCGCGCGTCGCGGGCACGCCCCTGCTGTGCCGGGACGGGTGGGTGCCGGACGCGCCGGTCCCGCTCGGCGACGTCCGGCTGGAGTGGGACACCGACCCCGCGCCGCCCGCCGTCGCGGACCCGCCGGACGGGCTGCCGCCCGGATACCGGACGTACGCGGAGGCGCTGGGCGCGCTCGCGCCGCCGAAGGTGTTCGAGGACCGGCCCGCCTACCGGCTCGTCGGCGCCGGCGGGCGGCCCGGCGCGCCCGTCCTGCGGCTGGCGCCCGCGCGGTACTTCGACGGCGTCAACGTCGGCGAGGCGGTCGCGCACGAACTGGCGGCCGGACGGCGCGGCCTGCGGGAACGGGTCGGCGATCCGTGCGACCTCGCCCGCAGGACGGCGCTCCCGGCGATCACGACCGTGACCGTGACGGCGTCCGGCACGTACCTGCTGCACCGGCGGGACGCGGCGAAGGTCGCCCACGCGGGCGGCCTCTACCAGGTGATGCCCGTCGGGGTGTTCCAGCCGCTCCGCGCCGGGGACGAGCTCCGCGACCTGGATCTGGTGCGCTGCATGGTCCGCGAGTACGCCGAGGAGGTGCTCGGGCGGGGCGAGGACTACGGCGCCGGATTCGACCAGGACGCGTGGCCCTTCCACCGGGCGCTGACCGCCGCCCGGCGGGACGGGCGGGTGCGGGCGTACCTGCTCGGGCTCGGCGTCGACCCGCTGACGTTCGCGCTGGACGTGCTGACCGTCGTGGTCTTCGACGACGACGCCTTCCCCGAGCTGTTCGGGACCGTGGCCGAGGTGAACGACGAGGGCGAGGTGTCGCGGGCGCCGTTCGACGGGACGGTGCCGGCGCCGATGCAACCGGCCGGTGCCGCCGCGCTGGAGCTGGCGTGGCGCCACCGGCGGGCCCTGCGGGTCACTCCGTCGCGAGCGCCTTGAGCTCGTCGAGCGCGTCGTCGAGGTGGTCGATGATCTCGGCCGGGTCCGGGATCAGGTCGCGGCAGGCCACGATGCCGATGTCGACGGTGCCGTCGTAGGAGAAGACCGTGATGTTGAGGCCGCCGCTGACGTCGGTGACCACGGAGATCGGGTAGTAGCCGAGGACGCGCGCCCCGCACAGGTACAGCGGGAACTGCGGGCCCGGCACGTTGGAGATCACCAGGTTGATCGGGCGGAGCGAGACGGCCGCGCCCGCCTGCAGGACGAGCCGCGTCAGCGGCCCGGCGACGGGCGCGGGGACGAGGCCGCTCAGCTCCTGCACCCAGCTCCCGGAGGTGACCGCGAAGCGCCGCTTGACGAGCGCCATGTCGCGGCGGACGGCGGTGTACCGGACGGCGGGGTCGGGGATGTGGGTGGCGAGCGGCGCGGTCATGATCGAGACCTGGTTGCACGCGTCGGTGCTCGACCGGCCGCCGCGCAGTGACACCGGGACGCCGGCGACGAGCGGGCGGTCGGGCAGTTCGCCGCGCTTGTCCAGCCACTGCCGCAGCGCGGTCGCGCACAGCGCCATCACGACGTCGTTGACGCTGCCGCCGAGCCCCCGGCCGATCTTCTTGATCTCGTCGAGGGGCAGCTCGCCGCAGGCCACCGCGCGGCGCGGGCCGATCGGACGGTTGAACGGCGTGGGCGGCGCGCTGGAGCGCGGCACCCGCGGCAGCCCCTGGCGGCGGAGCGCGCCCTGGACGAACGCGGACGCGAGGCCCACACCGGGGATCGCTGCGACGCCCGGGATCTCGTCGGCGTGCGGGACGGCGCGGGCCATCGACAGCGCCGCCTTGACGGGGTGCGTCGCGGCCTTGAGCAGGCCGGTGCGGAGCATGTCGCCGAGCGCGGGCGCCCGTTCGGGCGCCCGGTCGGCGTCGACGTCGACGTCGCGGGGTTCGGGGCCGAGGTCCAGCAGCGCGGCGAGCGTCTCGGCGGCCATGACGCCGTCGGTGGCGGCATGGTGCACCTTGGCGTAGATCGCGGTGAGGCCCCCTTCGAGCCCCTGGATGATGACGATCTCCCAGAGCGGGCGGGCGCGGTCGAGGGGACGCTCGTGCAGCATCGCGACGACGTCGGCGAGCTGCCGCCGGGTGCCGGGCGCGGGCAGCCCGATCTCGGAGATGTGCCGTTCGGGCCTGAAGTCGGGATCGTCCTCCCAGTACGGGTGGTCGAGGGAGAAGGGGACCTGGACGAGCCGCTGCCGCAGCGGCGCGGCGAGGTGCGCGCGCTCGCGGATCAGCGACGCCACCAGCGGTACGGTGAGCCGCCCGCCGGCGCAGCCCGCGGGGTCGATGACGCCGACCCCCGCGATGTGCGCGTGGGTGGTGCCGGTCTCGGCGTGGAGGAAGGTGGCGTCCACGGTGGTCAGCTGGCTCATGCTCTCGTTCCGTCCGCTCGTGGCTCGTCGTGCGCCTGCCTACCTCTAGGAGTTATGCGGTGGCCGGGCGGTAGGTCAACATTGTGAGCGAGAAGAAATGAGGACTTAACTGAACATTCCGCCCTCACCTCGGGGGGTTTTGAGCGTGTTTTTGGAAAGTTTTGATCATCTTCCGCGCCGCCGGAGTCAGAACGGCTCACCCGCTCCATCAAGCCGCGGCGTGTCAGATCATCTCGCTAGGGTGAGGCGCCATGACGGCACGCCCCCTCTCAGAGATCGTCGAATCCGGCTGGGCGAACGCCCTGCAGCCCGTCGCCGGGACGATCGCCGCCGCCGGTGACTGGCTGCGCGCGGAAGTCGCGGCCGGGCGGCGCTACCTCCCCGCCGGGAACATGGTCCTGCGCGCGTTCACCCAGCCCTTCGACGACGTCCGCGTCCTGATCGTCGGACAGGACCCCTACCCCACGCCCGGACACGCGGTCGGGCTCAGCTTCTCGGTCGCGCCGGACGTCCACCCGCTGCCCGCGAGCCTGATCAACATCTTCCGCGAGTACAGCAGCGACCTCGGCCACCCCGAGCCGTCCACCGGCGACCTCACGCCGTGGGCCGAGCAGGGCGTCCTGCTGCTCAACCGCGCGCTGACCGTGATGCCCGGCAAGATCGGCTCGCACCGCGACAAGGGCTGGGAGCAGGTCACCGAGCAGGCCATCCGGGCGCTCGCCGGGCGCGGACGTCCGCTGGTCGCGATCCTGTGGGGGCGCGACGCCCGCAACCTCAAGCCGATGCTCGGCGGCGTCCCCTGCATCGAGTCGCCGCACCCGAGCCCCCGCTCCGCCGACGGCGGCTTCTTCGGCTCGCGCCCGTTCAGCCGCGCCAACGAGCTGCTGGCCAAGCAGGGCGCCGCGCCCGTCGACTGGAAGCTGCCGTAAGGCACTCCGGTCCCCGGTTCAGTCCTCGTCGGGGAGGCGGCGCAGCAGCGCGGCGAACTCGTCGGACCCGGACGGCACGACGTCCGGGTCCAGGGGGGTGAGGCGGCGCTCGCCGTGGCTCCAGTAGACGCCCGGCGCGCACGGGTCGTCGGCGTCGGCGTGCATCTCGCGGACGACGTCGGCGAACACCGGCAGCACGTCCAGCACCGCCGCCGACATGATCGGGTACAGCAGCAGCATGCTGTGGCACGGGACGCCGACGAGCGCGCCGTGCTCGTTCGGCCACGGCAGGAACTGGTCGACCTCGCTGAGCAGCGCCGACACGTACCGGCTGCCCGGCTTGGAAACGACGCGGACGTCCCGGCCCGGCAGCAGCGGCTGCACGCGGACCTCGACGTCGGCCAGCTCGCGGTCATGCGTGTTCGTCATCACGTAACCGAGCTTGTGCAGGCCGAGCAGCCCGGCCCGCGCCTTGGTGAGCGGCCCCCCGTACCGCGGGTGCTCGATCATCACCATCGCGTCGAAGTGGTCACCGGCCGGGACGACGACGAGCCCCTCCCGCTCGCCCGGCGCGAGCTTCGGCACGATCCGCAGCCGCAGCAGTTCGCGGACGTCCCCGAACAACTCCATCTCCCCGACCGCGAGGAACGCGCGATCCCCGACCTCGCGCACCCACTCGTCCACGACCTTCCGCCAGCCCGAGCGGGGCTCGCGTGCGCAGCGCTCCAGCACCGTCCAGCTCGACGCCCGCGCCTCGGACCGCCCGACGGGCAGCACCACCTCCGAGGTACCCGGGTCGAACCATGCGGTCGGCGCGAGGTCCGGCAGCGCATCGCGGATGAGCGCGTGCACGTCGGCCGCCGCGTCCAGCGGTTCCATTGCTCATCCCCCTCCACGGTTCACGGGATCACGTCACACCACAACCTTCTCAGAGACGACCCCGGTTGTGCGATGCATCGCGGTTCCTCACTCCCGGTCGCCGATCATGAACACCTCAAGTACGGTGCTGACATGGCCGAACACGTGTACCCGCCGGTGATCAAGACGGCTAAGGGTGTCTTCAAGGCGCTGAACATCAAGTTCCGTCTGGAGGGGACCGAGCAGATTCCCTCGACCGGGGGCGCGGTGCTGGTCAGCAACCACATCAGCTACCTGGACTTCATCTTCGCCGGGCTCGCCGTGCACCCCGCCGGGCGGCTCGCGCGCTTCATGGCGAAGAAGGAGATCTTCGACAACCGGATCGCCGGGCCACTGATGCGCGGCATGCATCACATCCCCGTGGACCGCGAGGCGGGCGCCTCGTCCTACGCGGCCGCACTGAAGGCGCTGAAGGGCGGTGAGATCGTCGGGGTGTTCGCGGAGGCGACGATCAGCCGGTCGTTCACCGTCAAGGAGATCAAGTCCGGCGCGGTGCGGATGGCGGTGGCGTCCAAGACGCCGCTGATCCCGATCGCGATCTGGGGCCCGCAGCGGCTCTGGACGAAGGGCCACAAGCGCCGCCTCTTCCAGCGCAACGTGCCGGTCACGATCCTGATCGGCGAGCCGATGCACCCCAAGCGCGGCGACGACTACGAGGCGGTGACCGCCGAGCTGCACGCCCGGATGTCGGAACTGCTCGAGAAGGCGCAGCGCGAGTACCCCGACGTCCCGCAGGCCGGCGAGCGCTGGTGGCAGCCCGCCCACCTCGGCGGGACCGCGCCGACGCCGGAGGAGGCGGAGAAGCTCGACCTCAAGGAGGCCGAGGACCGCAGGGCCGCCCGCGAGCTGCGCGACGGCGCCTGACCCGTCCCGGTCCGGCGGCACGGTCCGGGACGAACCGGTCACCAGCGGGACGGACCGGTCCGCCCGGTCGATCCGGTCGATCGAGTCTGTTCGGTCGATCGAGTCTGTTCGGCTAATTCGGTGGACGGCGTCCGCCGGCGGGCCAGATCATCGTTTCCATGACCACGTCGCACGAATCCGCACAGGAGGTCGTCCACCTGATCGAGCCGAGAGAGCCCGGGGAGAGCGGCACCGAACCCGGGCCGGAAACGGCCCTGCCCGTGGTCTTCAACCTCAACGACGGCAACTCCCCCGCCGACGTGATGGACGTGCTGTCGCTGCGCCCGTTCGCGTCCGGCGAGCAGCCCTGGTCCCGGTCCACCCGGCTGGCGCACGTCCGTCCGGAGGCGCCGCTGCGCCCGGACGGCGCCCGGCTGGTGCGGGTCGCGCACGAGAAGGGCAAGGAGTCGGTGCTCGCCGAGGGCGACGGGTGGACGCTGCTCAGCAACAAGTGGACGAGCGGCATCGCCTACGTCGCGGTGTCGGCGGTGAGCGACGCGCTGGCCGAGTCGGTCCTGGAGCAGTCGGTGAAGGACGCGACCGACCCGCCGAAGACCGACGAGACCAGCGTCGAGATGGGGTTCTGGCACCAGGCGCCGCACGGCGCGGTCCGGCAGGAGCGCGCGATCTCCGCCGACCCGTGGGACGAGATCCGCGTGAACTACACCGCGCCCGTCGCCGAGCAGCTCGACGCGGTGATGAAGGTCGGCGCGGACGACGTGTCCGGCCGCCTCCTCCTGCTGCACGGACCGCCCGGCACCGGCAAGACGACCGCGTTGCGGGCGCTCGCCCGCGCGTGGAACGACTGGTGCGACGCCGACTGCGTCCTCGACCCCGAGTCGCTGTTCGGCACCCCGAGCTACCTGATGAAGGTCACCGTCGGCGAGGACGACGACGAGAACCGGTGGCGGCTGCTCATCCTGGAGGACTGCGACGAGCTGATCCGCGGCGAGGCCAAGCAGTCCACCGGCCAGGGCCTGTCGCGGCTGCTGAACCTCACCGACGGGATGCTCGGGCAGGGCCGCAACGTGCTGGTCGCGATCACCACGAACGAGGACCTCGCGCGGCTGCACCCCGCCGTCGTCCGTCCGGGCCGCTGCCTCGCGCAGATCGAGGTGGGACGGCTCACCCGGGACGAGTCCGCCGAGTGGCTCGCCGGACCGGACGGCGCCGGCGACCCGGACGGCGCCCTCGCGGCGGAGGTCGGCCCGGAGGGCGCGACCCTCGCCGAGGTCGCGGCGCTGCGCAAGGGCGAGCACCGCCCCACCGGACTGGACGGCGCCTCCGACACCGACACCGGCTTCTACCTGTAGGACCCGGCGCGCCTGGCAGAACCCCTCGGACGCCGGGTCGCGGGGCGGTCGGAAACGCCGCCCAAGGATCGCCCTGTAACCCGGCACCCTCACGGAGCGGCCCCCGGCTCACCCGAGCCGGGGGCCGCTCCGCGTTCCGGGCGTCCCCCGCGCCCGTCCCGCCCTCGCCCCTCCCCGCCGGATCATCTGTCCGATCATGGACATCCTCCTTTACAGACACACATGTCTATGTGAGGCTCAGGCCGCGCTTGCGCAGTATTCGCACTGGTCCCGTCAGGGCTCCGTCACAGAAGGACGCCATGCAATCGCTCTGCAGACGTGTTCTCACCCGCACAGCGGCAACGCTCGTCGCCCTCATCATGCTCGCCGCCGGCCTGGCCGCCACGGCACAACCGGCCAAAGCCGACGACGACACCGGCTGGACGTTCGCCACCGCGAACGGACGCCGGCTCGACGTCCAGAACGGCAACACGGGCAACGGCGTGTTCATCGTCGCGAACAACACGCCCGGCCATCACCAGAACTGGAGCCTCGCCCCGCTCGGCGACGGCGAGTTCCAGGTCGTGAACAACACCACCGGCAAGTGCCTGACCGAAACGTTCCCGATGACGCAGCGGTCCTGCGGCGGGGCCTCGCAGGAGTGGCACTTCCGCCCGGTCACCGGCAAGACCAACACGTTCATGCTGGTCCGCAGCAACAACGACCGCTGCCTCGACATCGTCCAGAACGCCCAGTACTCGGACGCCTGGACGCAGGTCTACGGCTGCAACGGCAGCACCGCGCAGGAATGGATCGTCCCGGCGGACAAGCAGCCGGAGGCGATGGAGCTCGCCACCGAGTACTACGCGAACCTGTGCTCGACCGACACCTCGACCTGCTCCTGGACGGAGACGTCGGAGGGTGAGCCCAGGCCGCTGCCGCGCGAGAAGGCGTCGTCGGTCTGGTTCAACGACACCTCCGAGAACGTCAGCCAGATCTTCACGATCGTCTACCACAGTGGCTGGTCCCAGAGCTTCACCTCCGGCGTTTCCACCTCCGTGGGCGTCACCAATCCGGTCCAGGCGATGATCTCCGCCCAGCTGAGCGGGACGGTCACGTACCAGTCGGACGAATCGGAAATCAACGGCATAGTGGCGATGGTGCCGCCCCAGGAGTACGGATGGGTCGACTTCGCGGCGGTCGCGAAGGACGTCACCGGCACCTGGACCTTCGACCGGGGCGGCTTCCCCTGGACGACGGAAGGCACAGTGACGGTTCCGGTCGTCGACTCCCCGGCCGGCAGCACCATGTACGTCGCGCACACCGGCCCGACCCCGCCCGGCGCGACACCTCCGGAGGACGACGGCGAGCCCGCCGCACAGACCTTCGCCACCAACGTCACCGCCACCCTCGATCTTCCGCCCGGCACCCGGCTGGCCGAGCACGAGAACGGGATCGAGATCACCGATTTGAACGGGAGCCGGATCCTGACCATGCGGCCGGGGAAGTTGACCGACACCCAGGGCGTGACGCACGAGTACGACATCTCCGTGAGCGGGAACACAGTGACGCAGACGATCGAAGGCGCCACCGGAGACACGATCGAGGGCACGGAAAGCATGCCGGTCGTCACCGTGGGCCCCGGCACCTACCCGTCTTCGGCGCTGAAGACCGGAGCCCACTCCAAGATTTCGGTGGTCGCGCTGGACGACTACCCCATCTCGGCTTGTGACGAGAACGACGACGGTCGTTGCGATGAGGAAGAGAGGAGGAAGTACGAAGAGCAACTGCAGAAGAGCGAAGACTGGGCCGAGTGCGTGGGCAAGACCGCGATCGCGACAGGCGTCGCGGGAGTCTTCGCCGGCGCTTTCGGCGGACCGGGCGCGATCGTGGGGGGCCTCGCCGGGTGGGCCGGCGGCGCCGCCGGCGGCATGATCGTGTGCAGCCTCTGACTTAGGCGCGCCTTGGCGGGCGCTCGCTCAGCGCGCCCCGGCGGGCGCCCGCTCAGCACGCCTGGGCGGGCGCCCGCTCAGCACGCCTGGGCGGGCGCCCGCTCAGCGCGCCTTCGCGAGCGCCTGCTCGATGTCCCTCCACAAGTCGTCCGCGCTCTCCAGCCCCACCGACAGCCGGACCGTGCCCTCGCCGATGCCCGCCGCGGCGAGGGCCGCGGCGTCGAGCTGCCGGTGCGACGTGCTCGCCGGGTGCATCACGAGGGACGCGATGTCGCCGAGCGACGGGCCGAGCGTGATCAGCTCCACCGCCTCGGAGAACACGCGCCCCGCGTCCCGCCCGCCCGCGAGCTCGAACGACAGGACGCCGCCGTGCCCGTCCGGCAGGAGGCGCCCCGCGAGCTCGTGCTGCGGGTGCTCCGGGACGCCCGGGTAGTGGACGCGCGTGACGGACGGGTGCGCGGCGAGGCGTCCGGCCAGGTCGAGGGCCGTCGCGCTCTGCCGGGCGATCCGCATCGGCAGGGTGGCGAGGCCGCGGACGGTGAGCCAGGCGGCGAACGGATCGGCGATCGCGCCGAGTTCGATGGCGTGCTCCCACACCCGGTGGTGCACGGCCGCGTCGGCGAACACCGCGGCGCCCCCGAGGACGTCGCCGTGCCCCCCGATGTACTTCGTCGTCGAGTGGATCACGATGTCGGCGCCGTGCGCGAGCGGCGCGAACAGCAGCGGGGAGAACGTGTTGTCGACGACGGCCAGGACGTCGGTGCCCTCGAGCGCGGCGGTGAGGGCCGGAACGTCGGTGACGTGCGTGGTGGGGTTGGAGATCGTCTCCAGGTAGAGCAGCCGCGTGGCCGGGCGGAGCGCGTCGCGCACCTCGGCGGGATCGTCGCCGCCGACGCGGGTGACCTCGACGCCCCACCGGTCGGCGAGGTCGGTCAGCAGCGCGTGCGTCCCGCCGTAGAGGGACGCCTGCGCGATCACGTGGTCGCCGGACCGCAGCAGCCCGGCCAGCACCGCGTTGACGGCGCCCATCCCGGACGCGGTCGCCAGCGCGCGGGCGCCGCCCTCCAGCTCGGCGAGCGCCTCCTCCAGCGCGCGGACGGTCGGGTTGCCCATCCGCGCGTAGAAGAACGCCTCGTCCGGCCCCTGGAACGCGGCGGCGAGCGCGCCCGCCGACTCGAAGCCGAACAGGTGCCCCTGGTAGATGGGGACGCCGAGGGGACGGCTTCCGGCGGGGATCGGGACGGGCGGGTGGACGGCGCGGGTCTGCGGGTCGTGCGGCGGTCGAGTCGTGGCCATGCCCCAAGCGTGCGGCGCCGTGCCCGCGATCGGACAGGGCCAATCGGAACCGGTGGCCCGGACGAGCGGCCGGAGGAGAGGCCGGTCGCGGGCACGGCCGCACCCGGTCGGCCCGGCGCGGACGACCGTCGCCCGCCCACCCACCCCGCGAGGACGGGCAGGCGATCGGATCCGCCCCGGCCGGGCCGCGTCCGCGCGGCCCGCGACCGGTGCGTCGAGCATCGCCCGGCGCGGGCCCGTCCCGCATCCGGGATACCCCGGCCATCGGCACGGGTTCGCGGTGTACGGGGTCGCGGCCCGCTACGGGTTCGCGCGGGCGAACAGGGTGCGGTACGCGTGCCGGAGACCGTGGACATCCCTGACCGGCTCGGGGAACGGCAGGCGCAGATCGCAGGTTACGGACCCGTCCGAGCACGGCATACGGCACCGCAGCCACAGCCCGTGCCGGTCGAGGCCCAGCGGGCGGACGGTGTCGCGCGGCCCGGCGTCCGCGTCCGCGCCCGCCCCCGCGCCGCCCGTGCCCGCCGCGCCCGTGCCCGCCATGTCCGGCTCGGGCAGGACGGACTCGGGCACCAGGCCGGTCAGTTCGGCGCGGTGGCACGCGTCGAGGTGCGTGAGCATGCCCGCCTCGACGGCGACGAACGGGTCCGGTGCGGCCGCCGCGTACTCCTCGGGTTCGAGGGTGGCGCTGCCCCACGCGTCCTCGATCTCGACCTGCGCGACCTCGAGGGCGAGGATCGTCCACTGGCTGCCCTCGTCCGCCTCACCGCCGTCCGCGCCCCGCTGCGGCGGGACGGGCGCGGCGAGGTCGAGCAGCTCGGGGCGCGGGTGCGGGCGCGACAGCCGGAGCGCGGCGGCGCGCAGCTCGGCGGCCGGGATCTCGGTGAGCCAGCCGTGCAGCCAGGCGCGCCCGCGCACCCGGTCGGCCAGCGGGACGGGCGCGACGTCGCAGATCCGCAGCGTGGCGGGCAGGTCGGGCTCGCCGGCGAGCGCGGCGACGATCGGTGAGGACGCCGGCAGGAGCAGCAGCGGCCGCCCGTCCAGGTCCGTGGTGTGCGCCGGGACGGGCGCGTAGGGGACGCCGGGCGCGACGAGCACGCCGTCCGCCATCCCGTACGCGAGGGTCCGCGCCCGTTCCGCCGGGGTGGGCCCGGAGGGAGCCCCGGAGTCCGCGGCGCCGGTGGGGCGCGGGCCGCCTTTGTCCTTCGGATCGGTCTCCGCTCGTCGCACCTTGCCTCCTCGCGAATATTGGTTAGGCTTACCTAACTTAGGAATACCTAACCATCCGGAGGCCCGATGAACAAGCCCCGTCCCAAGGTCCGTCTCTCCCGGGCACTGGGCGTCCCGCTGACGCCGAAGGCCGTGAAGTACTTCGAGGCCCGCCCCTACCCGCCCGGCGTCCACGGCCGCGCGCGCAAGACCGAGTCCGACTACAAGGTGCGGCTGCGCGAGAAGCAGCGGCTGCGGGCGCAGTACAACATCCGCGAGGCGCAGCTGCGCAACGCGTTCGACAAGGCCGCCAAGTCGGGCGGGAAGACCGGCGAGGCGCTGCTCGTCGACCTCGAGCGCCGGCTGGACGCGCTCGTCCTGCGGGCCGGCCTCGCCCGGACGATCTACCAGGCCCGGCAGTTCGTCGTGCACCGGCACGTGCTGGTGAACGGGCGCCGTGTCGACCGTCCCTCGTACCGGCTGAAGCCCGGCGACGTCATCACGATCGCCGAGCGGAGCCGCGCCATGGACGCGTTCCAGATCGCCGCCGCGGGCGGGCACACCGAGAACGTCCCGCCCTACCTGGACGTGCGGCACCAAGCGCTCGCCGCGCAGCTCACCCGGCTGCCGGAGCGGCGCGAGATCCCCATCGTCTGCGACGAGCAGCTGGTCGTCGAGTACTACTCGCGCTGACGCGCGGCGGCGCGGACGGCGCGTCAGCGCAGGTCGAGTTCCTCGCGGGCGTGCGCGCGCAGCGTGCGCAGCGACTCCACCAGGTCGCGGCGCCGCTCGCCGGTCAGCGGGTTTGCGAAGTGCCGCCGCAGCGTCTCCGCGTGCACCCGCAGGGCCTCGTCCAGCTTCGCGCGACCGGCGGCGGTCAGCTCGACCAGCCGGCCGCGCCGGTCCCCGGGCGCGGCCTGCCGCGCGACTAGGCCCGCCGCCTCCATCCGGTCGATCAGCCGGGTCATCCCGCCGCTGGTCAGGATCAGCTCCCCGGCCAGCTCGCCCATCGAGGTGGGACAGCCGGGCGCGGCGGCCGACAGCCGCAGCAGCACCTCGAACGCCGCGTGCCGGATGCCGCAGCGGCGCTCCAGCTCGCGGCCCGCGATGCGCTCCAGCAGCGTGACCGTGCTCAGCAGCACCCCGAAGTCGGCGACCACCTCGTCCGGCACCTCGGGCAGGCCCGGTTCGCCCGTCCGCCGCGCCTCGCCCGCACGTTCCGTCATCGCCGCCATCATGCCCGCCTTCGTCCGGTTTCTCAGCAGAACGCGCCGCGCCCCGCACGGCTTCCGCCGTGCGGGGCGCGATCGCGACCGGACGCCTCAGTTGCCGGGGGTCTCGCTCGTCCCGGGCGACGGCGCCTCCGACCCGCCGCCGGACCCGCCGCCCGTGCCGCCGCCCGTGCCGCCGGTGGGGGTGCCCGTGGGGAGTTGACCGGCGTTCGAGTCGTCGGTCCCCGAGGCGTACTGCTTGGTGACCTTCCACTCGCCGTCGATCTTGCCGAGGGACAGCCGCAGCAGCGTGCCGGGCGCCTGCGTCGTGCCCTCGGCCGTCGTGACGTCGATGTCGACCATCACGACCGCCGTCGCGAACTTGCCGTTCACGCTGCCGACGAACGCCTGGTTCGTCTTGGACGTCAGCGCCAGCTTCGGGTTCTCCTTGAAGGTGTTGCCGAGGTTGGGGAGCGTGCTCTGCTTGAAGCTCTCCAGCAGGTCGCCGCCCATGAGCTGCTGCGCCTTGTCCATCTGCGCCTGGTAGTTGGTCGCGTTGTAGTTCAGCGCCACGTCGCCGTAGGCGGACGCGACCTCCTCGACGGCCGCGCGATCGTCCGCCGCGGAGTTCGCGCCGCTCGCGCTGCGCCACTGCCAGATGGCCAGGCTCGCGAGCAGGGCCACCAGGACGACGACCGCGATCAGCGCCGTCCGGTTCATGCCGAGGTACGTCGGCTCGGCCGTGGACGCGGGGTCGGCCGCGGGGTCGGCCGGCTTGCGGAGGCTCGGCTTCGCGCGCGCCTTTACCGGCTCGCCGTCCTCGGCCGCCTCACCGTCCTCGCCGTCCTCGTCGTCCTCGTCCGCCGGGGGTTCGAGGCGGGCGGGACGCGGCTTCGGCTTCTTCGGCGCGGACGTCGCGGACGCCTTGGGCTTCGGCTTCGGCGCGGCGGGGGCCTCGTCGGCCTCCTCCTCGCCGGTCTCCGCGTCCTCGGCGTCGAGCGCCTCGAGCACCTCGTCGAGGTCCTCGTCGTCGATGACCTCGATGACCCGCACCCGCCGCTTGCGCTTGGCCGGACGGTCCGGCTTCGCGCCCTCGGCGGCCTCCGCGCCCTCGGCGGCCTTCGCGCCCTCGGCGGCCTTCGCGCCCTCGGCGGCCTCCGCGGCCTCGTCCGTGCCGACCTCGTCGACGTCCCTGCTCGACATATGGGGCAACTCCTTAGGCTCTCAGTCCTCGTCCCGGCGGCGCAGCCGGGACAGCCGGGACACCACGGGCACCGAGCCCGCCATGACCCTGATCAGCACCATCAGCGCGATCACCGGCGGCGCGTACATCAGCCACGGCGGCGGACCGCCCCCGGCATCCTCCTGCGCGGCGGCCTGCTGCGCCCGCAGTTCCTCCTCCCGGCCGATCGACGGATCGTGCGTCGGGATCGTCTCACCCGGGTCCTTGGCCTTGTAGGGCGCCTGCTCGGCGTCCGCGGGCATCCGGCCGCCCGGGCAGGTCGGGACCTCGTTCACGGCCGGCTGCGGCAGCGGGTACTTGTACTCCAGCGCCGCCGTCTCGTGCAGCGTGAGCATGAACACGACGTTCAGGACGGGCGAGCCCTCGGGCCCGCCGATGATGTTGTCCAGGACGACGCCGAGCTGCGGGGCCTTCGCGAGCGTGTCGTTCAGGTCCGCCAGGATCTCGGGGTTGTGCCGCTTCAGGCCCCAGTCGCCGAGCGACTGCATCGTGCACTCGAAGTCGGGACCGGTCTTCTCCAGCAGCGAGTTGACGGTGTCGAGGAGGACCGGGCCGCGGTCGCGCAGCTCGCCGATCTCCCCCTTCACCTGCCCGAGCGCCGCCGTCAGCGCCGCCAGGTCGTCGACCCCCGCCCCGAGGCTCCCCCGGTTCTGGTTGAGCACGTGGGTGATGCGGCCGAGGTCCTTGGTGAGCCCGTCCAGCAGCTCGGTGTTCTGCGCGAACGTGGCGGTGAGCTGGTCGGAGCCGTTGACGATCTGCCGCAGCGAGGTCTCCCGGCCCTGCCATCCCGCGGCGAGCTCCTGCGTGAGGACCTTGGCGTCCTGCGGGTCGACGGCCTTGAGCGTGTCGAGCACCGACGCGAACAGGTCGCTGTACTTGGGCGGCACCGAGGTCTGCGACACCGGGATGACGGCGCCGGACTCCAGCGGCGCCGCGCCGGCCGACTTCGGGCCGGGCGTCAGCTCGACGACCGGCTCGCCGACCGCCGACTTGCGGGCCGCCGCGGCCGTGACGCCCTCGGGGACGTCGACGCCGCGCTCGATGTCGAGCTTGACGACGACCCGGTCCTGCACCAGCTCCACGGAGTCGATCTTGCCGATGCGGACGCCGAGGTAGTCGACCTCGAAGCCCGGCTGCAGTCCCGGCGAGGACTCGAACTCCACGGAGATGTGGTACGGGCGCTCGATGAAGTCGAACTTCACGACGTTGCCGAACGCCCACACCACCATCACGACGGCGAGGAGCGCGAACACCAGCAGGTTGATCGTGACGCGGTTGAACGCGAAGCGGCTCTTCATCGGCGCTGCTCCAGGAGCTTCTTGAGGTCCGGCAGTACACCTTCCAGCCCCTCGGGCAGCTGCGGGGACCCGGAGTTGCCGCCGCCCCCGCCACCGGCGGAACCACCGCCGCCGCCCCCGCCTCCGCCGCCCCCGGCGCCGCCGGCGCCCGGGATCACCGGGGTCCCGTCCGGCCAGACGATGTCCAGCAGCGGGTAGAGCAGCAGCTGGCCGTCGTAGGTCGCCAGCGGGATCTTCGTCTCGAACTCGACCATGCCGTCCACCAGGTCGGTGAGCCGCTCGCGGCTGGCGCCGAGCTGCGCCAGCACCGGGTCGATGTCCCGCAGCAGCCCGCGGAACCGTTCGATGCGTCCCGCGAGCACCTTGTTGTTGAGCTCGCGGGCGGCGCGCGTCAGCTCGTCCACCGCACGGATGATCTTCTCTTTGTTCTCGTCCAGCAGCCGCGTCGTCCGCTCGATCTGCTCCGGGGCCCCGGCCAGGGCGTCCTCGTTCGCGGCGAGGTCACGGCCCAGCTTGGCGAACTGGTCCACCGACACCGCGAGCGCCCGCCGCTGGTCGGCGAACACCTGCACCAGGTCCGACGCCTTGGCGATGGTCGCGTTCAGTTTCGTGCCGTTGCCGTCGAGGGCGGTCGCGCCCGCGTTGACGACCTTCGCGAGGTCGTCGCCCGCGAGCGACTGGATCAGCGGGCCGGCCCGCCCGACGACGTCCTCGAAGGCCGGCTGCACGCGGGTGTCGGAGATCTCCCCGCCGTCCCCGACGAACGGCCCGGCGTCCATACTCGCGCCGGGCGGCATCTGCAGGTCGACGAAGTTCTCACCGAGCAGCGACGTCACCTTGATCTCGGCGCGGGTGCCGCGCGGCACCCGGTAGCCGTCCTTGATCGACAGCGTCACCTCCGCCCGGTACCCCTCGACCAGCTCCACCTTCATGACGCTGCCGACCTTGATGTCGGACATCTGCACGCTGTGCCCGGCGACCAGGCCCTGCACGTCGTCGAACTTCGCCGTCAGGGTCAGGTCGCCCTGCGGGGCGCCCGCCGTCCGGTACGAGCACCCGGACACCGCGAGCGCCGCGACGGCCACGAGAACGAGGATGAACCGGCGCATCAGTTGCCTCCCCCGTTCTCCCAGGGACAGTTCGAGTTGGGCGGGGGCAGGGGGCAGCCGACCTCGTCGGTGTCCATGAGCCCCCTGAGCCAGGTCCGCACGAAGGCGTCCGTGGCGAACCGGATGTAGAGCGACTTGGTCTTCGGGTCGTAGCCGCCGACGAGCGCGTCGCTGATACCCGGCAGGACGTCCACGAGCTGGGCGATCTCCTTGGAGTTGCCCTTGAGGACGAGCGCGGTGCGGGTCAGCACCGCCAGGTCGTACGGGAGCTGCCCCTCGTACTTGTCGAGGAGTTCCTGGCCGTTCTCGGCGAGCACCAGCATCCCCTTGATGAGTTCCTGCAGCTCGCCGCGCTCGCTGCTGAGCACCCGGGTCGCCTCGCCGAAGTTGCGGATCAGGGTGCCGAGCACCTCCTCGCGCCCGCGCACGACGCCGGCGAGCCGGTCCAGGTTCTCGGCGACCTCGATCAGCTCCTGGTCCTGCCCGGCGACGTTCTCCACGAGGCGGGAGCTCTGCTCCAGGGTGGCGTTGAACTGGCGGCCGTTGCCCTGGACGGTCTGCGCCGCGGTGCCGAGCGCGGACTGCATCTTCGTCGGGTCGAGCGCGTCCGCCAGGTTCGTGAACGCGCTGAGGGCGTCGTCCACCTCCACCGGCACGTGGGTGCGCTCGACCGGGATCTCGTCGGCGGTCTCCTTCGGCTGCCCCGGCCGCCACGCCGGGTGCAGGAGGAGGTTCCGCTCGCCGATCAGGTTCAGCGGGACGATCGACGCCTGCACACCCTTGGGGAGCGGCACGTCGTCGCGGATCGTGAACCTCACGCGGATCTTGTCGCCGACGTTCTGCACGCTCTCGACGCGCCCGACGTCGGCGCCCATGACCTTGACCTTCGACTCGGGGTAGAAGGATCGGGCCTTCGGGAAGTAGACGGTCATCGTGCGGCCCTGGTCGGCCGCCGGGACGATCGAGCAGCCGCCGGCGGACGCGGCGAGCGTCAGACCGAGCATCGCGGCCATCGTCTTGGCCCTGCCCGCCATGGCGCGGGGGAAGCGGCGGGTCATCAGTTGCCTCCCTGGTCCGCGGGACGCCGGGTGGAGATCGGTCCGGGCGGCTGGATCGGTCCCAGGCCGGTGAGCAGTCCCTCGATCCACCGCCCGGGGCCCTTGAGGTTCGCGACCTGCTGGAACGTCGGCCCGAGCAGCGAGAAGTCGGTGTTGAGGGCGTCCATGTTCGGCGCGAGCCGGGTCGTCAGCAGGTGCAGGTCGGTGAGGAGCTTGTCCAGCTCCTTCTGGTTGCTGTCGATGACGTTCGACAGCGTCCGCACGGTCCGGCTGCCCTGCCCGATCGTGGCGGCCAGCTCGTCGCGCCGCCGCACCAGCGTCTGCAGCAGCACCTGGCTCGAGTCGATGATCTCGCGGAGCTGCCGGTCCTTGCTCGCCAGCGTCCCCGTGATCGTCTTGCTGTCGTCGATCAGCTTCTCGATCTGCGGCGCCTGGTCGTTGAGCATCCGCGACACGTCCTGGAGGTTGACCAGGACGCGGTTCAGCTTCTTCGCGCCCGGCGACTCGATCTTGTTGACCTGGGTGAGCAGCCGGTCGATGTTCTCCGGGTCGAGGCTCCCGACGATGTCGTGCGCGCCCTCCAGCGCGTCCGGGACCGTGAACGGGACGCTCGTGCGCGCCAGCGGGATCCGCCGCTGCGACTCCGGCAGCGTCTCCACGTACGGCTCGGCGACCGGGCCCGACAGCTTCAGGTAGCGGCCGCCGAGCAGCGTCGTCGTGGTGACCTCCGCGCGGGTCTGCTTCCCGAGGTCGACCCCGGCGTTCACGTGCCAGGTGATGATGACCTTGCCGGTGTCGAAGTCCGGTTCGACGCCGGTGACCCGGCCCGCCTTCACCCCGGCGACCCGCACGTCGTCGCCCGGCTTGACGCCGGACACGTCGGTGAACTCGCCGCTCATCGTGTAGCCGCGGTCGAACAGGTGCAGCTGCCCGACGGCGAACGCGAACGTCACGGACGCGCCGAGCACCGCGAGGGTGACGATCGCGACGAGCTTCTGGTCGACGTCGCGCAGCGACTTCAGCGCCATCACTCGCCCCCCTTCGACAGCATCGTCCGCAGCTGGTCGAGCTCCTGCTGCGTGGGCTCGTCCGTTCCGGGGGCCTTCGGCAGCTCCATCTCGAACGGGCACGGACCCATCTGGATGTTCAGGCACAGCGCGTTGGTGCGCAGGAAGTGCCCGCCGTTCGCGGCCGAGAACAGCTGCCGCAGCGTGAGCGGGAGCTTCTGCACCATCTGCTCCAGCTGGTCGACGTTCAGCCGGAACGTCTCGCTCAGCTCGCCCAGGTTCCGGATGATCCGGGCGAGCTGGGCGTCGTTGCCGCCGAGCACCCGGTTCAGGTTCGTGGTGACGCCCGAGATCTGCACGGTCGCGTTCTCCAGCAGCGTCCGGTTGTCGGCGAACACCGTCACCAGCGACTCGAGGTTGTCGATGCTCGCCGCGATCTGCTTGTCGCGCGTCGCGACCGCGCCGCTGACCGTCTCGTAGTCGTCGATCATCTTCCGGATGGTGTCCTTGCGGGACGCGAACGTCTGCAGGAGCACGTCCAGGTTGTCCGTCAGCACCGAGATGTTCTGCTCGTTGCCCTCGAGGGCCTGCGAGAACGAGAAGAGGATCTTGTTGAGCTGGTTCGGGTCCAGGTTGCGGGTCAGCGGCCCGAGGCTGTTGACGATCGCCCCGAGGTCCACCACCGACTGCGTGTGCGGCACCCGGTCGCCGTCGTCCAGCATCTCCTTGCTCGTCCCCGGCTCCAGGTAGACGACGCGCTGGCCCATCACGTTGCGCCAGCGGATCGCGGCGCTGGAGTCCTGCGGGATCTTCAGCTCGGTGTCGACGGTCATGTCCACGACGGCCTTGCCGCGCACGAGGTCGATGCCCTCGACCCGGCCGACCGGGGTGCCGGCGACCTTGACCTGGTCGCCCTCCACCAGCCCGGTGACGTCGTCGAACGTCGCGGTCAGCCGGTACCGGTCGGCGAAGGAGGTGCCGAGGATCTGCTGGCCGATGAAGAACGTCAGCACGCCCGTCACGGCGACGAACACGACGAACTTCAGCAGCGTCCGGTAGTCCGGTCCGCGCGCGGTCTTGCCGCGCAGCAGCCCGCTCACGGCCGCCTCCCTTGCGTTCCCTGCGATCCCTGTGTTCCGTTGGAGCGCGTCCCGTTCCCGCCCGTGCCGTTCGCGGACGCGCCGTTGCCGAAGGACGTCTCGAACGACGTCGTCGGGCACAGGTCCCGGATGATCGCGCAGATGTCGAGCGGCAGCCGGTTGGACGCCTGCGCGACCATCGTGCCCTCGGGTCCCGGGATGCGGATGATCTGCGCGAGCAGCCGGAAGAACCCGTTCAGGCTGTCGATCATGACCGGGATGTTGCGCAGCTGCCCGTTCGTCACGGTGGCGACGTCGGCGGCCCCGTCGACGATGTCGCCGAGGTTGCCGCCCTGCCGTTGCAGCGTGCCACCGACCCGGTCGCCCAGCTCGCTCGCCTCGTCCAGCAGCTGTCCCACCTTGTCGGGCTTCTCGTTGATCACCCCGGACAGCTCGTTGAAGTCACCGGCGAGCCGGCCCACGGTGTTCCCGCGCGTGCCGAGCGTCTGCGAGACGCCGGTGATGTCGTTCAGCAGCGACCGGATCACCTCCCGGTTCCGGTGGGTCGCGTCGATCACCTTCGCGCCGTTGTCGATCGTCCGACGCAGCGCGGGGCCCTGCCCCGACAGCCCGGCCCCGAACGTGTGCAGCAGCGTCGCGACGTCGTCCGGGTTGATCGCCTGCGTCAGCTCGTAGGTCGGCCACGCGGTGTCCGCGAGCTCCTGCGGGTCCCGCGTCTTCGCGATGCTCCCGCCGTCCTCGAGGTAGGGGCCGGTCAGCTCGTGCGCGCCGAGGTCCAGCGTGAGGTCCTTGGGCCCGAACACCGACACCGGCTCGATGGCCGCCACGGTCGTGTCCGGGATCCGGACGCCCTCGTCCAGCCGGAGCCGGACGCTCACGCGCCCGTCGTCGCGCAGTTCGGCCGAGGCGACCGCGCCGACCTCGATGCCGCGGATCTTCACCTCGGACTTCTCGGGGTCCAGGCCCTGCCCGGCCGTCCCGAACGCCGCCGTGTAGTAGGTCGACCCCGCGTGGGACTGCGTCGCGCCGACCGCGATCAGCGCCGCGGACGCCGCCAGGACGCCCGCGCCGACGAGCCCGAAGACCGTCCGGGAGCGCGCGGAGAGTGTCTCGTCGCTCATCCGGTCAGCTCCACTGTGCTCCCGTGGCCCCAGAAGATGTACGACAGGACCAGGTTCATGAGGATCATCAGGATCGTGGACTCCCGGATCGCGCGGCCCGCGGCGACACCGACCCCCACCGGGCCGCCGGCGGCGTAGTAGCCGCGGTAGCAATGGACGAACATGATGATGAAGGCGAAGATCGCCACCTTGATCACGCTGTAGAACACGTCGATCGGCGGCAGGTAGAGGTGGAAGTAGTAGTCGTAGATGCCGGGCGACAGCCCGAAGTACTGGATCGTGATGAACCGCGTGGCGAAGAACGCCATGAACAGTGACACCAGGTAGAGCGGCACGAGCGCGATGACGCCCGCCGCGACGCGGGTGCAGACGAGGTAGGCCAGGGAGTTGATCCCCATGACCTCCAGCGCGTCGATCTCCTCGGAGATCCGCATCGCGCCGATCTCGGCGGTGAAGCCGGTGCCGACCTGCGCGACCAGCGCGACCCCCGCGATGATCGGGGTGACCTCGCGGACGTTGGAGTAGCTGGAGATCAGCCCGGTGAACGCCTCGGCGCCGATGCGCTCCAGCCCCGGGTAGCCCTGCAGGCCGACCATCGCGCCGGTCGCCAGCGACATCGTGGCGATCACGAAGATCATGCCGCCGCCGATGACGAGCGCGCCGACGCCGACGGTGATGTCGCTGACGTGCTTGGCGAGCGTCTTGCCGTACTTGCGCTTCAGGATGATGTCGAAGAACAGGTGGTAGAGGACCCGGCCGAGGAACACCGGCAGGTTGGCGGAGGCCGCGAGGCCCGCCGTCCGCGTCTGCACGGCCCGGCCCAGCTTGCGTACGGGGGAAATGGCGACCATCTAGAACTTCCGGGGGACGAGGACCTGGTAGACCATCTCGACCACGTAGTTGATGGCGAACACCACGATCGAGGTGACCACCACCGCGCGGTTGACCGCCCGGCCGACGCCGACCGGGCCGTAGTCGCAGTTCATGCCCATGTAGCAGGCGACGGCGGCGGCCACGAAGCCGAACACCCACGCCTTGAACAGGGTCACGACCAGGTCCGAGAACTGCAGGAGGGTCGTGGCGCCGTCGAAGAAGGCGCCGGGGCTGACGCCCTGCTGGATGACGTTGAAGTAGAAGCCGCCGAGGACGCCGGCCAGGATCACCACCGAGCACAGCAGCGCCGAGACGGTGCTCGCCGCCCAGAGCCGCGGGGTGACCAGGCGGTGGATGGGGTTGATCCCCATGACCTCCATCGCGGCCAGCTCGTCGCGGATGTTGCGCGCCCCCATGTCGGAGGTCATCGCCGAGCCGCCCACGCCGGAGACCAGCAGCGCCGCCGCCAGCGGCGCGACCTGCTGGATCATCGCGGCGACGAGCAGCGCGCCGGTGCCGGACGCGGCGCCGAGCTGGCGCGCGATGTCGCCGACCTGCAGCGAGATCGTCGCGCCGAGCGGCACCGCGATCAGCATGACCGGGACGGCGGTGACCCGCGCGAGGAACCAGCACTGCTCGATGAACTCGCCCCACCACTGGCGCAGGTCCCAGGTGCGGCGCAGCCCCTCCAGGAGGGTGACGCACAGCAGCCCGGTCTCGTCGAGGGTGCGTTCGACGCGCCTGCGCGCCAGATCCGGAGCCCGGGTCAGACTCAGGGCCATCAGCCGGTGACCTCCCCCTGGGGGACGGGGCGAAGGGTCATGCCAGCCTCCTTCGTTCTCGGACGTCGGCGCTCATCCGATACGCCGGCTCTCCGCCGACCCGGAAAAGGGCGCGCGACGTCCTGCTTCTTTCCTCGCGCGCCTTCCGGTCTCGGCCGAGATCCGGTACCACAGGGGGACCCCGCACTCCTCAGAGCACGCAGGCACCACCTGTGATCTGGAGCACTCTATTAGAAGAAGGTCTAAGAATCGAGTACTTACATGCACCTTTGTCCGAAGATACGATCTCGGGGTGCGAAACCCGCCACAACGAACCACGGACCTGAACGGGAGTGACGGCGTGGACCCGCTGGTCACCGGCATCCGAGAGCACTGGGACGGGCAAGGCCTCCACGGTGATCCGGGCCCCTTCATGGCGATCTGCTCGGTGGCCCGGCTCAACCAGCTCCTGCGCAAGGCGCTGGACGACGAGCTCGGCCGGCTCGATCTCGGCCGCACCGGCTACGCCGTCCTCACCACCCTCGCCCTCATGAGCTCCGGGCAGGCCCGGCTGAGCACGCTGGGCCGCTGGCTGATGGTCCACACCACGACGGTGACGCTCACCGTCGACGGGCTGGAGGCGGACGGCCTGGTCGAGCGGACCCCGCATCCGCGCGACCGGCGCGCCACGCTGGTCGGGATCACCGCCCGGGGCCGGGAGCGCGCCAACGAGGCCAACCTCGCGCTGGGGGCCCACGGCCCGCTCTCCGGCCTCGCCGGGGACGGCCACGAGCAGCTGTTCGAGGCCCTCCAGTCGGCCCGCATCGCGGTCGGGGACCGGGAGTTCTTCGCCGCCGCCGACGACGGTGATCCGCACGGCGCCGCACACCCGTAAAATCGGCGAACCGGACACAACTCCCCGCCGATAAGGCAGTCTTCTCCTATGCCCCAGAGTCACGGCACCCGCAGACGCCCCAAGCAGTCCCCCCGTTTCGCCCGCGGGAAGCGAGACGGGCAGGCACAGCCGGACGCCTCCGAGCAGGGCCCCCAGGCCCCCGCGGCCTCCCCCGGAGACCCGAACGGCACCGGCGACCCGTACGGCGCGAACGTCCCGTACGGCGCCGACGCCCCGTACGAAGCCGGCATCCCGTCCGGGGCCGACAGCCCGTACGGCCCCGGCCCCGCCCCCGGCTTCGTCGAGGGTGACGGCGCCCCCTACGGACCGGGCCCCGGTCCCGGTCCCGCCGACGACGCCGGCGCACCGCACGAGCCCGGTCCCGGTCCCGGTTCCGGCCCCGTGCCCGGACGGGGGGACGCGGCGCGGCAGGCCGCCGAGCGGTTCAAGCCGGACCGCGGGACGGTGGTGCGCGTGCTCACCAGCAACGTCACGATCACCGCGGTGTGCCTGGCGGCCGTCGCGGCGTTCCTGGTGTTCGTCCCCATCGGCGGCGAGGACGACGCCGAGCCGCCGAAGATCGACGCCCAGGGGATGTCCGCCAACGAGATGCTGGAGATGCTGCGCGGCTCCGAGATGGACCCGATCGCGGCGGACGCGGTCGCGAGCGCCAAGAAGCGCGCCTACGAGAAGCAGCAGGCCGCGGCGAAGCAGGAGAAGGCGGAGAAGAACAGCGACGAGACCGCCAAGAGCAGCTTCGACAAGCCGGAGCCCGAGGCCGCGGTCGGTGGCGGCGGCGGTCCTCTCCCGGACGCGCCCGCAGGCGGCGGCAACACGTCCGTCTCGGAGAACAAGGCCATCGGCAAGCAGATGAACGCCGTCAAGGGCTGGAGCGGCTGCTGGTCCGCGCTGGAGAGCCTCTGGACCAAGGAGAGCGGCTGGAACGAGCGGGCCCAGAACCCGTCCAGCGGCGCCTACGGCATCCCCCAGTCGCTCCCCGGCACCAAGATGGCCAGCGCCGGATCGGACTGGCAGACCAACGCCCGCACCCAGATCGCGTGGGGCCTGAACTACATCGACGCCCGCTACGGCACCCCGTGCGAGGCGTGGGGCCACTCGCAGAGCGTCGGCTGGTACTGAGCCGCCGGCGCGGACGACGGGTGCGGGCGCCCGTGCCGCGGCGCGGCACGGGCGCCCGCCTGGCACCATGGGGGCATGCGGACGAGCAGGGCACGGCAGCCCGGTGAGGCGAACGGCGAGGCCGCGGGCGGCGGCCCCGGCCGGCAGTGGGCGCGCGCGGACGCGACCCGCCAGGCGCTGCTGATCGCCGCCCAGGAGGTCTTCGCCGACCGCGGGTACGGCGACGCGGGCATCGCCGAGATCGTCGAACGGTCCGGGATCAGCGTCGGCAGCCTGTACCACCACTACGGCGGCAAGGCCGGCCTCTACGTGGCGCTGTGGGAGGAGCTCACCGGGGAGCAGGAGCGGCGCGCGGCGCAGGCCGTGTCCGCCGCCCGCGAGGAGGGCCGGAGCGACCCGATCGAGCAGTTCATCGCCGGCGCCCGCGCCTACCTGCAGGTGTGCTGGGAGCGCCGCGAGGCGGCCCGGCTGTTCCTCGGCGGCGAGGGCCCGCCCGGCTCGTCGCTGATGCGCCGCAGCCGCACCCAGCGGTGGGTCGCGCGGAACACCAAGCTGCTGCGCGGGCGCGAGGACGCCGCCGCGACCGGCCGCGCCGGGGAGGTGCTCGGGCTCGTCCTCACCACGGTGATCGGCGAGGCCGGGCGGGAGATCGCCACGGCCGAGGGCGAGGCCGAGGCGGGCGAGATCCTCGAAGAGGTCTGCCGGATCCTCATCCGGCTCGCGCGCTGACACCCGGGGCGTCGGGGCGGGGTCGCGGGCCGGCACGGCGGGGGCCGCTCAGGGGCGCGGGCGGTTCGGGTCCGCGGGCAGCAGCGCGACGCGCACCCCGTGCTTGGACGGGCGGCCGCGGCCGTCGACGCGTCCGTACGTCCGGCCGTACACGCGGCCCGGCGGCGGGCCCGCGCGGCGCGCCAGCCGGATCCGCAGCAGCGCCAGCGTCACCGCCGAGCCGAGCGCGGCGAGCACGCCCGCCTGCAGCGCGCCGAGCGTCTCGGTGGTGGACGACCCGTCGGTCAGCGCCCGCAGGTTCGACATCGGCACGACCGCGTTCGACAGCGGGGCGACCCGCGGCGAACTGACCGGCGGCAGCGCGACCTCCGGCGCCCGGATGTCGCCGAGCAGGCCCGGCACCGAGGACGGCAGCCCCGTCGGCACGCCGGGGGGCGGCGACATCGGGGCGAGCGTCGAGGTCAGGTCGGCGAGGTCGGCGGGCACGGCGCCCGACGGCTCGGTGACGACGAGGACGAAGGACCGGGACGCGGCCTTCGCGCCGGGCGCGGAGACCGTCGCGGTCACCCGGACGGCGCGCGGGTCGGAACCGGCGGGGACGCCGATCGTCACCGTCGAGTTGCCGCCGCCCGCGCCGAGCGTCCCGATGGCGCGCTGCGCCGGGCGGACGGTCGCGCCGGGCGCGGACACCCGCAGCACGGCGCCCTTCGCGATGGCGCCGAACGACCAGTAGTGCGCCGTCACCTTGATCGAACCGCCCGGCCGCACGGTCGTCCCGGTCGCGGAGAGTTCGACGGCCAGCCGCTTCGGCCCGCTCGGCTCGCCCGGATCGGTGGGCGTGGGCGTCGGCGTGGGCGTGGGGGTTCCGGTCGGCGGCGGCGTCGTGTCCGTCGGCGTCGGGGTCGGCGTGCCGGTCGGCGGGTCGGTCGGGGTGGGCGTCGGGGTCGGTGTCGGAGTGGGCGTCGGCGTCGGCGTCGGAGTGGGGGTGGGAGTCGGTGTCGGGGTGGGGGCGGGCGTCTCCGGCGGCGTCGTCGTGTCGGTCGGGGTGGGCGGGGGCGTCGTCTCGGCCATCGCCGGGGCCGCCCCCGACACCGAGAGGACGGCCGCCGCGCCGACCCCCGCGAGCAGCACACCACCGGTCGAACGTGAACGCACCTGTCCGCCTCCCCCGCCTAGTGACGATCGGTACAATTGTCCGACTCGAATCCAAGCACGGGGTTAATGGACCGGACAAGAGCGGCGAACGCCCGGCTGCCGATTACTCGCTGCGGCGCGTGATTTCCGCTGACGCATTGTCAGGATGTGCGCATGAATGCGCTCGTCATTCCCCTTCCGGTCCGTCCGGTTCGGCGGGGCGGACGCGCCGGAACCGGCCACCCCGCCGGGGTTTCCGGCCGCGTCCCGGTCACCGGACGGACGGGCGGAGCCGCTCGATGCGGTCGAGCCGGCCCGCGAGGAGGTCGTCATGGGCGATCGCGAAATCGCCGTTCGGCATCGTGGAAGTGAAATGGGCTCCCATGACCGTTTCCGGCAGGAACGCACGCACCTTGTCGCGCAGCCCGCGCCCGTAGCGGACCGGCGCGCCCCAGCCGTCCGGGGCCTCGTCGGAGCCGAAGATCACCCAGTGGTCGGTGCCGACGGGCGCGTCCGGGTCGGGCGGGCCGCCGGTGTGGGCGTCCAGCGCCGGTGCGGCGAGGACGTCCGGGTCGAGCGGCTCGTACCAGACCAGCAGCGGCTTGGCGCGGCGCGCGTCGGCGTTGTCGAAGCAGCAGACCGCGATGGAGTGGAGCGGGTAGTGGTCGGCGTAGAACTCCATCAGGGCCGGGTCGAGGCGGGGCCGCCGGTGGTGCGGGACGCGGCCCAGCGCGGCCGGGATCAGCGTCGGGTCCGCGGCCAGCAGCACGGTGTAGACGTCGTGCTCGAACACCTGGACGGACTGGGGCTCGGCACTCATCCAGTCCATGGTGAAGGCGCCCTCGCTCCGCGACAGCGGGCGCACCGCGTCCACCATCGCCGCGAGGACGCGCCCGCCGCGCCGCCCCACCGGGACGAACTGCTCGGGCGCCATCGCGCGGGCCGGCAGGTGCAGGAGCATCGCGTTCGGGCCGTCCGCGAGGTTCAGCGCGGTGTTCTCGTAGCCGAGCACCTCGATCGCGCCGTGGCGCGGATGCCGGCGGCGACCGGCGTAGAGGGTCGTTCCGGAGAATTCGGCTTCCGCCATCGATACGCACATGTCCGGCGAACCTAGTCGAACCGCCCGGACATGGGGGCCGGACCGGCGGAAACGTCTGCATGTAGGGGGCGTTCGGGTCACATGGGACGCGCGGGACCGTTATCCTGACCTTCGGGTTACCGCTCCCTGACGGAAAGTCGAAGAGGTCCATGCCGACGTCAACCTGGTTCCGCCTGAACGTCGCCAAGCGCGCGCGCGTGCTCGAGGTGGCGATGAAGGAGTTCGGGGAGCACGGGTACTCGACCGGCAGCCTCAACACCATCGCACGCGAGGCCGGCATCGCCAAGGGCTCGCTGTTCCAGTACTTCAACGACAAGCTGGAGTTCTTCGCGTTCGTCTGCGACGAGGCGTCCCGGCGCATCCGCGAGGAGATGGAGCGCCGGATGGCGCGCATCGACTTCGACCAGCAGTTCGACGAGTGGCTCTTCGACGTCATGTGCGACTGGTCGGAGTACATGGAGACGCACCCGCTGGAGCGCGGCGTCACCGCGGCCACGATGTTCGAGCTCGACAACGCCGTCCGGTCGGTCGTCCGCGACACCGCCAACCAGCACTACCTGCAGGTCATCCACCCGACGCTGGAGCTCTGGCTGGAGCGGGGGGAGATCCGCGCGGACGCCGACCTCGAGGTCCTCGCCACCACGATCCTGGCACTGCTGCCGTTCCTCGCGCTGGCCCCCTACTACGACGGCCTGGACCCGATCCACGGCCTGCGCGGCCGGACCCCGGCCCAGCAGCGCCCGGTGATCCGGCAGCTCATCGCCGGGTACCGGCCGATGTTCGCGCCGGAGAAGTGACCGCGCCGGCGGGGGCCGGAGCGGCCCCCGCCGCCCCGGCCGCGGCGTCACGGGTGCAGGCTGTACTCCTCCAGCCTGGCCTTGCGGGCGCCCGCCCAGAACTCGAACGTGGCGCCCGGCCACAGCGTCCGGTTGACGCCCTGGGCGTCCAGGTACCAGCTCTGGCAGCCGCCCTCGCTCCACACGGACCGCCGCAGCCGCCGGTGCATCCGGTCGTTGAACCGGCGCGCCGCCTCCGGCCGCGGCTCGATGGCGTCCGCGCCGCTCTCCTGGACGAGCCGCAGGCAGCTCAGCACGTGCTGGATCTGCACCTCGATCATGAAGACGACCGAGTTGTGGCCGAGCCCGGTGTTCGGGCCGAGCAGCATGAAGAAGTTCGGCAGGCCCGGGACCGTCGTGCCGCGGTGCGCCTCGATGCCGTCCGCCCACAGCTCCTGGAGCTTGACGCCGCCGCGGCCGGTGACGCGCAGCTCGGCGAGCGCGTCGGTCACCTTGAAGCCGGTGCCGTAGATGATGCAGTCGACCTCGTACTCCCGGCCGTCCGCCGTGACGATCGAGTGCTCGCGCACCTCGGCGACGCCGGACGTCTCGACGTCCACGTTCGGCCTGCCGAGCGCCGGATAGTAGTCGTTGGACAGCAGGACGCGCTTGCAGCCGATCGTGTAGTCGGGCGTCACCTTCGCGCGCAGCTCGGGGTCGGGAATCTGCCGCCGCAGGTGGCGGCGGGCGAGCCACTCCATCGGGCCCGACAGCCGCGGGTCGATGGTGAAGCCCACGGCGCGCGCCTCGAGCGTCCAGTAGATCCCGTTCCGGAATCCGCGCGCCGCGCCCGGCACCTTCTCGAACGCCGCGCGGACGGGCGCCGGGAACTTCCGGTCGGGCTTCGGCTGGATCCACGGCGGCGTCCGCTGGAACAGCGCGAGATGCTCGACCTCCTTCGCGATCTGCGGGACGAACTGGATCGCGGACGCGCCCGTCCCGATGACGGCGACGCGCTTGCCGGCGAGGTCGTAGGAGTGGTCCCATTCGGCCGAGTGGAACGCGGTGCCCTGGAAGCGCTCGATGCCGGGAAGGTCCGGGTACGCCGGGATGTGCAGGGCGCCGACGCCGGACACGATGGCCTTCGGCGTCAGGACCGTCCCGCCGGCGAGCGTCACGTTCCAGCGCTTGGCCGCGTCGTCGTACTCCATGCTGTCGACGGCCGCGCCGAACCGGATGTGCTCGCGCACCCGGTGCTTGTCGGCCGTCCGCTCCATGTACGAGCGGATCTCCGGCTGCGGCGCGAACATCCGGGACCAGCCGGGGTTGAGGTCGAAGGAGAACGAGTACATGTGCGAGGGGACGTCGCAGGCGCACCCGGGGTAGGTGTTGTCGTGCCACGTCCCGCCGAGGGCCTCGCTCTTCTCCAGGATGACGAAGTCGTGGAATCCGGCCTTCTTGAGACCGATCGCCATGCCGAGCCCGGCGAAGCCGGAGCCGATGATGACGATGGCCGGTGCGCGCTCGCTCATAACCGTCCTCTCCCGTTACCTACTATCGGTAAGTTACCGGCAGTAGGTTACTGACGGTAGGTCCAACAGATAGGATTTCCCTGTGAATGCCGCCACACCGCACCGGCGCCGGATGTCCCGGGACGAGCGCCGGCGGCAGATGCTGGACGTCGCCGAGCAGGTGTTCGGCGAGCGCGGCTACCAGGCCACCTCGATGGACGAGATCGCCGACCGCTGCGGCGTCTCCAAGCCGATGCTGTACGAGCACTTCGGCTCCAAGGACGGCCTGCTGCTGGCCTGCATGAGCCGCTCCAAGACCGAGCTGTTCGAGGTCACGCAGAAGGCCATGGCGCAGGCGAGCGACCCCGCCGACATCCTGTGGCGCGGCATGGTCGCCTACTTCGGGTTCGTCGAGTCGCACAGCGCGTCCTTCGCGATGATCCTGCGCGAACCGTTCGGCCCGCCGGAGACCATGCGGGCGCTGGACGAGGCGCGCACGCAGCAGAGCACCCTCATCGCGGGCGTCCTCGCCACCTTCGCCCCGCACGCGCCCGCCGACGTCATCGACGCCTACACGCAGATCATCATGGGCGCGAGCGAGCGGCTCGCGCAGTGGCAGACCGGGCGGCCCGACGTGTCCGCCGAGGACGCCGCCCGGTACATGACCGACTTCTGCTGGAGCGGGCTCAGCCCGTACCTGGGCCGGGACGGCTGAGGGGCCCGGAACCGGAGCCGGAACCGGCCTCGGCGCGGGGCAGGGCCTCCAGGGCGGAGATCAGCAGGTCGAGGCCGAACTCGAAGTCGGCCTCCGGGTCGTGCCGGGAGAGTTCGGCCGCCAGCGCGATGACGTGCGGGAACTCGTCGGCGTCCAGCCTGGCGAAGTCGGCGGCCGGGCTCGTGTCCAGATGGTGCAGCCACTTGCCGAAGCCGATCTCGCGCAGCTGCGTGCCGAGCGCGTACGCCATCAGCGCCCGCGTGATCCGGACGGCCGTCACGCCGTCGAACCCGGCCGCGTCGGCCAGGGCGAGGGCGCGCTCGGCGGGGCGCAGCCCGACCATCGTGTCGAACTTGCGGGTCAGGACGACCGTCATGCAGCGCGGGTAGTCGTGCGCGACCGTCCGGAAGGCCCGCACCAGCGCGCGCGCACGTTCCTGCCAGGACGCGGACGGGTCGTCCTGCAACTCCATCCCGGACATCACGTGCCCGGCGACGCCCTCCAGCAGCGCGCCCTTGTTCGGGACGTGGTTGTAGAGCGACATCACGGCGACGTCGAGGTCCGCCGCGACGCGCCGCATCGACAGCGCGTCCGCGCCCTCCCGCTCGATGAGCCCGATCGCCGCGCGGACGATCCGTCCCCGGGTGAGGGGCGGTCGCCGCTCCGGGGGGCCGGGCTCCGGTGTGCCGGGCGTCACGTTCGCCGTCCATCCCTTCTGCATTGACAGCCCCGAGGGGCCGTGTCACGGTACGTACAGTGTACGTGAGACGTACACCGTACGTGAGCGTCCTCGAGGGGGAGCACGCATGTCGACCCATGATCTCTACACCGCACCCGTCGACACGTCCACCTGGAACGTCCCCATCGCCGGCAACGCCCGGTTCACGTGGGAGTACGACGACGGCCGCGACCGCCTCCTCGCCCTGTACCAGAAGGGCAAGGACAAGCAGTGGGACTCGGTCAAGCGCATCGACTGGGACCTGGAGGTCGACCCGCACGACGTCCTCGGCGTCCCGGACCAGTCCCTCGCCATCTACGGGACCAAGTACTGGGACAAGTTCTCGAAGAAGGACCTCGGCGAGCTTCGCAGGCACTCGGCGTCCTGGCAGTTCTCCCAGTTCGTCCACGGCGAGCAGGGCGCGATGGTCACCGCCGCGCGCATCGTCGAGTCCGTCCCGGACCTGGACGCCAAGTTCTACTCCGCCACCCAGACGATGGACGAGGCCCGGCACGTCGAGCTGTTCTCGAAGTTCCTCCAGGAGAAGATCGGCCTCGTCTACCCCATCAACACCAAGCTGCAGGACCTCCTCGACGAGACGCTCTCCGACTCCCGCTGGGACATGCCCTACCTCGGCATGCAGGTGCTCATCGAGGGCCTCGCGCTAGCCGCGTTCGGCGTCATGCGCGACGTCACCACCAAGCCGCTCCCCAAGCAGCTCCTCGCCTACGTCATGCAGGACGAGGCGCGGCACGTCGCGTTCGGACGGCTCGCCCTCCGCGACTACTACAAGCAGCTCTCCCCCGCCGAACTCCGCGAACGCGAGGACTTCGTCATCGAGGGCTGCCACCTGATGCGCGACCGCATCCGCGGCCGCGAGATCTGGGAGAACTTCGGCGTCCCGGCGGCGGAGGTCGACGCGATGGTGGACGCGTCCCCGTACATGCGGATGTTCCAGAGCCTGCTGTTCAGCCGGATCGTCCCGTGCGTCAAGGACATCGGGCTGTGGAGCGACCGCATCCGCGCGGCCTACGACGAGATGGGCGTCCTCGACATGTCCAAGGCCGACCTCGACGCCCTCATGAGCCAGGACGAGGAGATCGCCGAGCGGCTCGACGGCGAGCGGTTCGCCGCCGAGGAGGCCGACCGCAAGGCCGAGGTCGACGCGGTCATCGCGGAGGCGTCCTCCGGCTGAGTACCTTTAGACCTGCTCGTCGGGACGTCGATCACGGAGGTAGGCATGCCACTCGCGCACTTCGACGGCGCACTCGCCGTCGTCACCGGAGCCGGCGGCGGGCTCGGCCGGGCCGTCGCCCTCGCCCTCGCCGAGCAGGGCGCCTCGGTGCTCGCCGCCGACATCGACCTGCCCGCCGCCGAACGCACGGTGACGCTCGCCAAGACGCTCGGCCCCGGCGGCGCCGCCTACGAGGTGGACGTCGCCGACCGGGCCGCGATGGAGACGTTCGCCGCCGAGGTCCGGGAGGCGCACCGCGTCCCCGACATCGTTGTCAACAACGCGGGCATCGCCGTCTCCGGCTCCTTCATGGACACCGGCGTCGAGGACTGGGAGCGCATCCTCGGCGTCAACCTGTGGGGCGTCGTCCACGGGTCCCGCCTGTTCGGCAAGCAGATGGTCGACCGCGTCACCGCGCTGCCCAACAAGCCGGACAAGCCGAACTTCGGCGGCCACATCGTCAACATCGCGTCCGCGGCCGCGTTCACCCCCTCCCGCGCCCTGCCCGCGTACTGCACCACCAAGTCGGCGGTGCTCATGCTCAGCCAGAGCCTGCGCGCCGAACTCGCCGGCCACCGCATCGGCGTGTCCGCCGTCTGCCCCGGTTTCACCGACACCGGCATCGTGCGGAACGCCACCCTGGTCGGCGGCGACGCCGCCGGGCACGCCCGGCTGCGCGAGCGCGGCCAGAAAGCCCTGCGCATGCGGGGCTACCCGCCCGAGAAGGTCGCCGAGCGGGTCGTCGACGCGATCATCAAGAACCGCGCCGTCGTCCCGGTCAACGTCGAGGGCCACCTCCTGCACGCGCTCTCCCGGATCTCCCCGGGAGCCACCCGCCTCATCGCCCGCATCCCCGCGCCCCGGTAGGCGCGGCCGGACCGGACGTCCGTCCGTTCCGGCTCGCGCGCGCCCGGGGACGCGGGGCACCACGACTGCCTCACCCAGGTGAGAGGAGCCGAACGCATGCCCCCCGAGCTGCTCGTCCAGGACGACCGTCCGCACACCCGGACCGCGCGGATCCGCTGCCGCGACGGCGACCACACGCTGGAACTGACCGATCGCGAGGTCGTGGCCGAACGGCTGCTGCGGACGTCCCGCAAGCACTCGTTCGACCCCGACACCGACGTCGAATGGGACGCCCGCCAGGACCCCGACGCCTACTACATGCCACCGCGGCTCCTGTCGATCTACGAGACGCCGCTGTGGGACGTGCTGGGCCACCGGCAGCGCGTCGAGCTGTCGAAGCACGAGGTGTGCAGCATCGCCTCGTTCGGCATCTGGTCCGAGATGATGCTGATGCAGGCGCTCCTGATGCACGCGTACCGGAACCGGTACGACGGCGAGCACGTCGCGTACGCGCTCACGGAGATCGCCGACGAGTGCCGCCACTCGAAGATGTTCGGGCGCATGGTGCGGACGTGCGGGCTGCGCACGCACCGTCCCCGGCTCGTCGAGTACCAGGCGGCCAAGCTGCTCGGCGGCGTGTACGAGCCGCTGGGGATGTTCGCCGGGACGCTCGTGGTCGAGGAGTTCACCGACGCGTTCCAGCGGCTGACGTTCCCCGACGAGGACGTCCAGCCGATGGTCCGGCAGGTGACGCGGATCCACGTGATCGAGGAGGCCCGGCACATCAAGTACGCGCGGGAGGAGCTGAAGCGGCTCGTGGCCGAGGCGAACCCGGTGCGGCGCCGCGCGGTGGCGTACGGCCTGGCGCAGGTGATGCGGGTGATGACCGCGCAGGCGATCCACCCGTCCTGCTACACGGCCATCGGGCTGGACCCGAAGGTCGCGCGGCGGGCGGCGGCGGAGAGCCCGCACCGGCGGGCGACGCTGACGTGGGCGTTCCGCAGATGCACCGCGTTCTTCGACGAAGTCGGGCTCCTGGACGGCCGCGCGCGCGGCGTCTGGGAACGAGCGGGCCTGCTCGCGCCCGTGACGGGCGCCAAATGATCACCTGGCGAGGCTTACCCCCGAGGGGTGACCGGCTCCTCGTTCCCATCACCCTGTGCAACCATGAGGCGCCCTTCCGCTAGCCCCTGCCGCCGGCGTAGCCGTCGCCTCGGACGCTCAGGCGCCTTCGAAACGCGTCGGCGGTGAGCGGACGACACGTCTCGTAGGCGCGGGAGGAGCCGATCCGGCTCATGGCCGAGGCGCGTCCGGTGCGGCGCCGCGCGGCATGAGCGGTTGCGCTTGATCACGCCTTTTATCTTGACGTCGAGCATGACATTACCGAATGGCACTCTAATCGCGTGCAATGGCCCTGGGGTGGCGACGGAAAGGGCCGCGGAGTGCGATCCACTCCGCGGCCCGTCGACGCGTACATGCTGCCCGCCTGGATGTCACACCCAGGACACTCCGTCCGATGGCCCGGTCACGTCGTCGACCTCCTCCTCCCGAAGTGTCCGCAAGTGCACCGACCGCGATGACGGACTGGGGACCCGGTCGGCGCACTCCCTCCCCTTGACTTCACAACCTTAGAAGGTACTGACAGTAAATATGCCATGATCGGCCGATTCAGGTCAGAATTGCAGAGACGTGAGAACTTCTCGCGCCACGCCGGTCGCGGCGTCGAGGCATTCCCGCTCCCGCTCCGTCCCCTCGCCGGGTTCGCTGTAACTCACCGTGATCACGGCGTTCCGGGTCCGCACCGTCAGCTGCCCGACCACCGTCGGCTGCCCCTCGTCGCGCTTGAACCACCGGTACGCCTCGTCCCCGATCCCCGGCTGCCGCTCCAGCGTGAACGTCCGGACGACCGGCGCGTCGTGGGCCTGCCGCCACCCCGCGTCGAAGTACCGCCGCGCGTCCTCCACCGGCGTGTCCGTGTTGGCGGGCGCGTACAGGTGCGCCTGCACCAGCAGCGAGCGGGGCTCCCCGCCGGTCGACTCGTAGGTGCACGTCGTCAGCGTGGAGTTCGCGCTGTCCCGCTGCCGCGCGTCCGGGATCAGCCGCCGGACGGTCCCGTCCGTCACCGTCCCGCACGGCTCGGGCAGCGCCGCGATCGGCGCGCCGCCCGCCGGGGACGGCGCGGACCGGGACGGCGCGGCCCCGGACCCCGGCGCGGTCGGCGCGCTCGTCCGCGGCGCGGCCGCGTCCGGCTCGCCCCCCGACCGCAGCGCCAGCACCGCGCCGCCGGCGACGCCGCCGGCCACCACCACGGCGGCCAGCAGCACGAGAAGCCTGGGCCGGCGGGCCTGCGAGGGCGGGTCCGGAGCCGAGTACACGCGCTCGAACGGCTCGGGCGGCCGCGGAAGGCCCGCGCCCTCCCGGTTCGCCGCGTCCGCGCCCGTGCCCGATCGCCCCACGCTCGTCAACGTAGTCAGGCACGCCCGCCCTGACCAGGTCCCCCGGGTGATCCGTTTGTCAGACCGGTCGGTCACCATGGACGGCATGCGGATCATCGAGGTCGCGCGCACGTCGGCGGTGGTCGCCGAGACGTCCGGCCGCAAGGCCAAGGTGGCGGCGCTGGCCGCGTGCCTCGGCGAGGCCGGGCCCGCCGAGGCACCGATCGTCGTGGCCTACCTGTCGGGCGAGCTGCCGCAGCGGCAGATCGGCGTGGGGTACGCGGCACTGCGCGACGTCCCGCCGCCCGCGGACGTCCCGGCGCTGACCGTCGCCGAGGTCGACGCGGCCTTCACCGGGATCGGCGCCGTGTCCGGGAAGGGGTCGGTCGCCCGCCGCCGGGAGCTGGTCGCCGGGCTGCTCGCCCGCGCGACCCGCCCCGAGCAGGACTTCCTCGTCCGGCTCCTCGCCGGCGAACTGCGGCAGGGCGCCCTGGACGGCCTGATGGTCGAGGCGATCGCGTCCGCCGCGGGCGTCCCGGCGGCGGACGTCCGGCGGGCGTTCATGCTGCGCGGCTCGCTCGGCCCCGTCGCGACCGCCGCGCTCGCCGACGGCCCGGCGGGCCTGCGGGCGTTCACCCTCGAGATCGGGCGCCCGGTGAAGCCGATGCTGGCCGCGTCGGCGGCGTCCCTCGACGAGGCGTTCGGCAAGCTCGCCGGGGAGGCCGCGGTGGAGTGGAAGCTCGACGGCGTCCGCGCGCAGGTCCACGTGTCGGACGGCGGCGTCCGCGTCTTCACCCGCACCCTCGACGAGATCACCGAGCGGCTGCCGGAGGTCGTCGCGGCCGTCCGCGAACTGCCCGTCCGCGACGCGGTACTGGACGGCGAACTGATCGCGCTCCGGCCCGACGGGCGCCCCCACCCGTTCCAGGTGACCGGCGCCCGCACGGCCACCCGCACCGCGAAGGACACCGGGACCGTCCCGCTCACCCTGTACCTGTTCGACGTCCTGCACTTGGACGGCGCCGACCTCCTCGACGCGCCCGGCGCGGACCGCAACGCCGCACTCGCCCGGATCGTCCCCGAACAGCTGCGGATGCCGCGGCTCGTCACCGGCGACCCGGCGGCCGCGAGGGAGATGTTCGACGAGGCGGTTGCGCGCGGTCACGAGGGCGTCGTCGTCAAGTCCCTCGACACCCCGTACACGGCGGGCCGCCGCGGCGCCGGCTGGATCAAGGTCAAGCCCCGGCACACCCTCGACCTCGTCGTCCTCGCGGTCGAGTGGGGGCACGGGCGCCGCAGCGGGCTGCTGTCGAACCTGCACCTCGGTGCCCGCGACCCCGAGTCCGGCGGGTTCGTCATGCTCGGCAAGACCTTCAAGGGCCTCACCGACGAGCTCCTGGCCTGGCAGACCCGCAGGCTGCGCGAACTCGCCGTGCGGGAGGACGACTGGACGGTGCACGTCCGTCCCGAACTCGTCGTCGAGATCGCCTTCGACGGCGTCCAGCGCAGCACCCGCTACCCCGGCGGCATCGCGCTGCGCTTCGCCCGCGTCCTGCGCTACCGCCCCGACAAGTCCGCCACCGAGGCCGACACCATCGACACCGTCCGCGCCGTGGCCCCCCTAATGGACTGACCATCCGCCCCGAGCGCCGCCCCGCCCCCACCCCAGGCAGCGCACAGGCGGCCCGGACCGGCAGGCCGCACCGCCCGGCCGTCCCCAGCCCGGCAGGACCGCACGACCGGGCCGCACGACCGGGCCGGGCGCAGACAGGCCGCACGTGCGGGCCGCACCACCCGGCCGCACCGCCCGGCCGCACCACCCGGGCGGGCCGGACGGGCCTGGGCGGCTTGGCCGGGCCCGGCCGGGTCAGCGGGGGCCTGGTTCGGCGTGGCCTCGGTCGGGGTGGGGGGTGTCCGGGGGGCTCGGGTCGGGGGCGGCGGCCCGGCGGCGGGGCGTGGGGCGGTGCGTGGGGCGGTCGTCCGGCCGGGGCGGGCGGAGATGGGCCAGGCGGAGGCGGGGGTTCCTGGGGCGGGGCGGGTCGGTGTGGGCGCGGCGCTTGCGGAAGCGGGCGGTGGTGCGGGTGCGGACGTGGGCGACCGCGCGGCGCTGGGCGCGGGCGGCGGCGCGGCGCTGCCTGCGGACGGCCTCGCGGCGGCGGGCGCGCTCGGCGGTGCCGCGGCGGTGCAGGAGTTCGGGCGGGAGCAGGTCGTGGCGTCCGGCGATGAACTCCTGCACCCAGATCTTGCCGCGGATGAGGGGCCGGCGGATCCGCTTCTCGCGGCGGACGGCCCGCCCGTACTTGCGCGAGTCGACGTCGTACCGCCAGCGGGACCAGGGCGAGCCCGGACGGGCGACGCGGACGGCGCCGACGATCAGCAGCGCGGGCACGAACAGGCCGATGAGGCCCGTCCAGATCTTGCCCTTCAGCAGCGTGAGCACCGCGAGCAGCAGGTTGATCGCGAGGGACGCGACGTAGAAGCCGGAGACGAGCTCGATCCGGACGCCGGGGAAGGAGGGCAGCGGCGAGCTCTCGAGGCCGAGCGGGTTGACGCCGAGCAGGAGCAGGCCGGTGACGGCGATCGCGACGAAGACGGCGTCGAGCGACGCGCGCCCCTTCTCGGTCCAGTAGACGTCGCTGAGGTGCAGGATCAGCGCGAACTCGTCGAGGACGAGCGCGGAGCCCATCCCGAACACGACGGCGGCGGCGAGGTCGAACCCGACGCGGCCGTCCGGGACGGCGAGGCTCGCGACCCCGCCGACCAGCATGAGGACCACGCCGAAGACGACGTGGTGGATGTGGACGTCGCCCGCCTTGACGTTGCGGAACCACCAGCGGACGTCCGCGCGGATCAGCCGGACGTTCACGCGCGTCAGGACGAACGTGACGATGAACGCGACGAAGAAGCCGAACAGCGGCAGGCGGCCGGCGTCGACGATGCGGTGTTCGAACAAGTGGATCATGAGCCCCCCGAGAGGTCCATGATGCCCGGTGACTTGCACCGATATCGTGGGACCCTGCCGATCGGGGAGGATCGAGGGGGGGCCGTGGGCCGGATCGTGGAGCGTTGTGACCCGGGCGGGCGGGCCTGGATCGCCGAGGCGATCCGCCTGGTGGAGGCGGACTCGAACCGCAGCGCGGACACGCACCTGCACGTGTTCCCGCTGCCGCCCGAATGGGGCATCGACCTCTACCTGAAGGACGAGTCGGTGCACCCGACCGGGTCGCTGAAGCACCGGCTGGCGCGGTCGCTGTTCCTGTACGGGCTGGCGAACGGGTGGATCACCCGGGGCACGACGATCATCGAGGCGTCCAGCGGGTCGACGGCGGTGTCGGAGGCGTACTTCGCGCGGCTGCTGGGGCTGCCGTTCGTCGCGGTGATGCCGGCGTCCACGAGCCCGGAGAAGATCGCGCTGATCGAGTTCTTCGGCGGGCGCTGCCATCTGGTGGACGAACCGGGCGCGATCTACGACGAGTCGCGGCGGCTCGCGGCCGAGTGCGGCGGGCACTTCATGGACCAGTTCACGTTCGCCGAGCGGGCGACGGACTGGCGCGGCAACAACAACATCGCCGAGTCGATCTTCGAGCAGCTGCGGCTGGAGCGGTACCCGGAACCGTCGTGGGTCGTGGTGGGCGCCGGAACAGGCGGGACGTCGGCGACGATCGGCCGGTACGTGCGGTTCCGGCGGTTCCAGACGCGGCTGGCGGTGGTCGATCCGGAGGGTTCGGCGTTCTTCGGCGCGTTCGCGGACCGGGACCCGGACCGGACGGCGTCCGGTTCGCGGATCGAGGGCATCGGGCGCCCGCGCGTGGAGCCGTCCTTCCTGCCGGCGGTGATCGACCGGATGATCCGGGTACCGGACGCGGCGTCGATCGCGGCGATGCGGTGGACGAGCGCGATCGGCGGGCGGAGCGTGGGCGGGTCGACGGGCACGAACATGTGGGGCGTGGCGCGGCTGATCGGCGAGATGCGGGCGCGCGGCGAGCGGGGCAGCGTGGTGACGCTGATCTGCGACGGCGGCGAGCGGTACGCGGGGACGTACGCGTCGGACGCGTGGCTGCGCGCGCAGGGCCTCGACATCGCGCCGTACACGGCGGCGCTGGAGCGGTTCCTCGAGACGGGCGCCCTGCCGGACGGCGGGCCGGACGGGACACCCGAGGCGTCGGTGCCGGACGGGGCGTCCGGGATCACATGAGGCGGATCGGGTTCACCAGGTCGGCGTAGATCAGCAGGCCGCCCATCACGATCAGGACGATCGCCATCGCGTAGGTGACGGGCAGCGCCTTGGCGACGTCCACGTAGCCGGGATCGGGCCTGCGGAAGATCTTCGCGAAGAACTTCTTGATCGCCTCCAGCAGGGCGCCGGCGATGTGGCCGCCGTCCAGCGGGAGCAGCGGAACGAGGTTGAACAGGCCGACCGCGAGGTTCAGCGAGCCGAGCAGCATGACGAAGTAGGAGACCTTCTCCTGCCCGGTGAGCGCGTCGGACGCGGCGATCTCGCCGCCGAACCGGCTGACGCCGACGACGCCGACCGGCCCGTTCGGGTCGCGTTCCTCGCCGCCGAACGCGGCCTCCCAGACGCCGACCATCTTCTGCGGCATGTTGAGCAGCGCCTCGACGGTCCGGCCGGTGAGGTCGACCATGTGCTCGGCGACGGCCCCGGGCCCCTGCCGTTCCAGCTCGCGGGTGGGGGTGATGCCGAGGAAGCCGACGGTGACGACCTCGTCCGGGTCGTCCAGGCTGGTGAGCTGGTTCTGCGCGATCGGGACGGTCACCTGCCGGGTGGCCCCGTCGCGCTCGATCGTCATCGGGACGGACCTGTTCGCCGAGTCGCGGATCAGCAGCTGCAGCTGCTCGTAGTCCTCGATGCGGGTGCCGTTGAACGAGACGACGCGGTCCCCGGCCTCCAGGCCCGCCTGCCGCGCCGGGGTCGGGGCGGCGTCCGCGGGGCAGCCGTCGACGTTCGCGGCCTGGCTCGCGGGGATGATGCAGTCGGAGACCTGGTTGATCGTGGGCTTGCTGACGTAGGTGCCGAGGCCCATGATCAGGATGCCGAAGAAGACCACCGCGAGCAGCAGGTTCATCGCGGGGCCGCCGAACATGATCAGCAGCTTCTGCCACCAGGGCTTGGCGTAGAAGACGCGGTCCTCGTCGCCGGGCCGGATCTCCTCCAGGGCCGCGCCGCGCGCCGACTCGACCAGTCCCTGCCACGGGCCGGTGCTGATCTGCCGGACCTCGCCGGCCTTGTCGCCCTTGCGCGGCGGCAGCATCCCGATCATCCGGATGTAGCCGCCGAGGGGGATCCACTTGACCCCGTACTCGGTCTCGCCCTTGTGCCGGGACCACAGGGTGGGCCCGAAACCGACCATGAACTGGGTCGTGCGGACCTTGAACAGCTTGGCGAAGGAGAAGTGCCCCAGCTCGTGCAAGGCGATGGACGCCATCAGGCCGAAGAACAGGATCAGTACGCCGGCCAGCCAGCCCATGCGTCACCCTCCGGTCGTCCGCGCCCCCGCCCGCCGGGGTGATCTCCAGCAACCAACTCAGCGTACGTCATGCGCGGGGCCGTCCGGATGCCCCCGGAAACGGCCGTTCCGGGCGCCGTTTTTGCGCACGAGGAGCAAATCAGGACATGTCGGTTTGCAGCCGCGTCGATATCCGGGCGGCTCCGGTTGCGCGCATCATGGCGCTCCCGTCCGTCCACCGGAAGGCAAGGCAGTGAAACGCACTCTGATCGCGGTGCCGGTCCTGGCGGTCGCGCTGGCGGCCGGCGGCTGCGGAGGTTCGGACGACGCCCCGGACGCGGGCGCGCCGGCCTCGGCGCCCGGTACGTCCGCGCCGTCCGGTGCCGCACCGGACGGCGGCGGCGCGGCGCCGTCCGGGAACGGGGGCGCCCCCGCCGGGACGCCGAGCGCGCCGCCCGCGATGTCGAAGGCGACCAAGGCGTTCAACGACTGCATGGCCGGGCAGGGCGTGCGGATCCCGACCCCGACACCGGGCACGACGCCGTCCAAGGAGCAGATCGACCGGGTCAGGAAGGCGATGGAGGCGTGCGTGAAGAAGTTCTCCACCGATCCGCCCGCCGGGTGACGCGGGGCTGGTCGCGGCGGCGGCGCCGCTGCTAGCCTGGCGCGCAGCCAGCGACCCCGTGCGGGAGAGTCCCCGGCAGCCGGCCCGGGACGCCGAAGGAGCAACTCCTCCCCGGAACCTCTCAGGCCCACGGACCGCACGGGTCAGGCGACCTCTGGAAAGCGGGGACCCCGGTCCCCCGCCGAAGGTGAAAGCCCGCCGCCGCACGCGCGCGGCGTGGTGAAGCTCTCAGGCGCCGATGACAGAGGGGGAGGCACCGAGACGCCCGGTGCGCGAGTGGGACGATGGACCCTGTCGACCTCGTCGACTCCGTCGACCGCGTCGCGTCCGTGACGAAGGAGCCGAACCCATGCCCGCCGATTCGATGCCCGCCGATCGCCCGCCCGCCCGTCCGACCGCGAAGCGAACGCCGCTGCACGACGTCCACGTGGACCTCGGCGCGAACCTCGTCGACTTCGCCGGTTACCTGATGCCGCTGCGCTACGCGAGCGAGACGGCCGAGCACCGGGCCGTCCGCACCGGCGCGGGGCTGTTCGACCTGTCCCACATGGGGGAGATCTTCCTCGCCGGGCCGGGCGCCGGGGAGGCGCTCGACCACGCGCTCGTCGGGAACCTGTCGCCGATGAAGGTCGGCAAGGCCCGGTACACGATGATCTGCGCGCCGGACGGCGGCGTGCTCGACGACCTGATCGTGTACAGGCTCGCGGACGAAACCTGGATGGTCGTGGCGAACGCGGCGAACGCGGACGTCGTCCACGACGCGCTCGCCGAGCGGGCGCGCGGCTTCGAGGCCACCGTCGAGGACCGCTCGGCGGCGTACGCGCTGATCGCGCTGCAGGGCCCGGACGCGCAGGGGATCCTCGCGCGCTTCACCGGCGCCCCGCTGGACGATCTCAAGTACTACGCCGTGCTCGCCGACCGGGTCGCGGGCGTCGACGCGCTGATCGCCCGCACCGGCTACACGGGCGAGGACGGCTTCGAGCTGTTCGTCGACGCCGCCGACGCCGTCCGGCTGTGGAACGAGATCGCCGCCGTGGACGGCGTCGTCCCGTCCGGGCTCGCGGCGCGCGACAGCCTCCGGCTGGAGGCCGGGATGCCGCTGTACGGCAACGAGCTGACGGCCGGGACCACGCCGTTCGAGGCCGGGCTCGGCCGCGTCGTCAAACTGGACAAGACCGTCGACTTCGTCGGGAAGAGCGCCCTGGCGGCGCAGGCGGGGACCCCGGCGGGCCGTAGGCTCGTGGGACTGGTGGCCCGGGGGCGTCGCGCGCCCCGCAAGGGGTATGCGGTCCTCACGTCCGACGGCGCGCCGTGCGGCGTCGTGACGAGCGGCGCGCCGTCGCCGACACTGGGCAAGCCGATCGCCATGGCGTACCTCGACACCGGCGTCGGGGAGTCCGATCTGGCCGTGGACGTCCGCGGCCGGGCGGAACCGGTCGACGTGGTCGCCCTGCCGTTCTACAAGCGTCCTTGACCGAGCTTGAAAGAGAGAGTGTACGAAACGTGAGCGTTCCGGAGCAGCTCCGCTACAGCGAGGAGCACGAGTGGGTGGCCGGTCTCGACGGCACCGGGCAGGCCGCCGAGGACGGCATCGTCACGGTCGGGATCACCGCCCACGCCGCCGACGCCCTCGGTGAGATCGTCTACCTCGAGCTGCAGCCGTCCGAAGGCGACACCGTCGAGGCGGGCGAGCCCTGCGGCGAGGTGGAGTCGACCAAGTCGGTCAGCGACCTGTACTCCCCCGTCAGCGGCGAGATCACCGCGATCAATCCCGGCGTGGTGGACGAGCCGAGCGTGATCAACGACGACCCCTACGGGGAGGGCTGGATCTTCAAGGTCCGCATCTCCGAGGCGCCGGGCGACCTGCTCGACTCGGCCGCCTACGACAAGCTCGTCGAGGAGGCGTGACCGTGTCCCTCTACTCATCGCTGGCCGAGACCGATCCGCAGGTCGCCGAGGCCGTCGCCGCCGAGCTGCGGCGCCAGCAGTCCACGCTGGAGATGATCGCGTCCGAGAACTTCGCCCCCACCTCGGTGCTGGAGGCGCAGGGCTCCGTCCTCACCAACAAGTACGCCGAGGGCTACCCGGGCCGCCGCTACTACGGCGGCTGCGAGTTCGTGGACGTCAGCGAGCAGCTCGCCATCGACCGAGCCACGGAGCTGTTCGGCGCCGACCACGCGAACGTCCAGCCGCACAGCGGCGCGCAGGCCAACACGGCCGTGTACTTCGCACTGCTGCAGCACGGCGACACGATCCTCGGCCTCGACCTCGCGCACGGCGGGCACCTCACGCACGGGATGCGGCTGAACTACTCCGGCAAGGTGCTGAACGTGGTGCCCTACCACGTCCGCGCCGAGGACGGCCTGGTCGACATGGACGAGGTCGCGGCGCTGGCCGCCGAGCACCGGCCCAAGATGATCGTGGCGGGCTGGTCGGCGTACCCGCGGCAGCTCGACTTCGCCGCGTTCCGGGAGATCGCCGACTCGGTCGGGGCGCTGCTCATGGTCGACATGGCGCACTTCGCGGGCCTGGTGGCGGCGGGGCTGCACCCCTCGCCCGTCCCGCACGCCGACATCGTCACCACGACGACGCACAAGACGCTGGGCGGGCCGCGCGGCGGGCTGATCCTGTCCCGCGAGGAGTACGGCAAGAAGATCAACTCGGCGGTGTTCCCGGGCATGCAGGGCGGCCCGCTGGAGCACGTGATCGCCGCCAAGGCGGTCGCGCTGAAGATCGCCGGTTCGGACGAGTTCCGCGCCCGGCAGTCGCGCACCGTCGAGGGCGCGAAGATCCTCGCCGAGCGCCTCCTCGCCGAGGACGCCGCGAAGGCCGGGGTGAAGGTGCTGACCGGCGGCACGGACGTCCACCTGGTCCTGGTCGACCTCGTGGACTCCGAGCTGACCGGGCGGGACGCCGAGGACCGGCTGCACGACGTCGGCATCACCGTCAACCGGAACGCGGTCCCGAACGACCCGCGCCCGCCGATGGTGACGTCCGGGCTGCGGATCGGCACCCCGGCCCTGGCCACCCGCGGCTTCACGACCGAGGACTTCGCCGAGGTCTCCGACGTGATCGCGCTGGCGCTGCAGCCGTCCTTCGACCGGGACGCGCTGGCGGCGCGGGTGAAGGCCCTCGCGGACCGGCACCCGCTGTACCCGAACCTCTAGATCGCCGTTCCCTCCGCCGGGCCGCCGGCCCGGCGGCCCGGCGGAGGGGAGACGGGGGCACCCATGGCCATCAGCGTTTTCGACCTCTTCAAGATCGGCATCGGCCCGTCGTCCTCGCACACCGGCGGCCCGATGGCGGCCGCGCACCGGTTCGCCCGGGGCCTGCACCGGGACGGGCTGCTGGAGAAGACCTCGTCCGTCCGGGCCGTCCTGTACGGGTCGCTGGGCCTCACGGGCAAGGGGCACGGCAGCGACAAGGCCGTGATCCTCGGCCTCCAGGGCGACAAGCCCGAGACCGTGGACGTCGACACCGCGGACGAACGCGTCGCGGCCGTCCGCGCGGGCGGGGCGCTGCGGCTGTTCGGCGACCACGACGTCCCGTTCGAGGTCGGCGAGCACCTGGTGTTCGAGCGAACGGAGTCGCTGCCCGGACACCCGAACGGGATGCGGTTCACCGCGTTCGGCGACTCGGGCGACGAGCTGCGCGCGAAGACGTACTACTCGGTCGGCGGCGGCTTCATCGTGGACGAGAACGCCGCCGGCGCCGACCGCATCAAGCCGGACGACACCGTCCTGCCGCACCGCTTCGACACCGCCGCCGAACTCCTGGAGCGCTGCGCCGCCACGGGCCTGTCGGTCTCCGGGGTGATGCTGGAGAACGAGCGGGCGTTCGGCCGCTCGACCGCCGAGATCCGCGCGGGCCTCCTCGAACTCTGGCACGTCATGCGCGCGTGCGTCGACCGGGGCTGCGCCCGCGAGGGCCTGCTCCCCGGCGGATTGAAGGTCCCCCGCCGCGCACCGCAGCTGCACCGCCAGCTCCTGGCGGAGAAGCCCGCCGATCCCCTGCACGCGATGGACTGGGTGACGCTGTTCGCCCTCGCCGTCAACGAGGAGAACGCGGCGGGCGGCCGGATCGTCACCGCCCCGACGAACGGGGCCGCCGGCATCATTCCGGCCGTCCTGCACTACTACGACCGGTTCGTCCCCGGACGGGACGACGACGGGATCGTCCGGTTCCTGCTGGCCGCCGGAGCGATCGGGGTGCTGTTCAAGCAGAACGCGTCCATCTCGGGCGCGGAGGTCGGCTGCCAGGGCGAGGTCGGCTCCGCCTGCTCGATGGCGGCGGCCGGGCTCACGGAGGTGCTCGGCGGGACGCCCGGCCAGGTGGAGAACGCGGCCGAGATCGGCATCGAGCACAACCTCGGCCTGACGTGCGACCCGGTGGGCGGGCTCGTCCAGGTGCCGTGCATCGAGCGCAACGCGGTCGGCGCGATCAAGGCGATCAGCGCGGCCCGGATCGCGCTGCGCGGCGACGGCCGCCACTTCGTCACCCTCGACAAGGCGATCAAGACGATGCGCGACACCGGCCGGGACATGCTCGACAAGTACAAGGAGACGAGCCGCGGCGGCCTCGCCGTCAACGTCATCGAATGCTGACGCGGCGTGATCGTTGTCGAGTAGCGTTTCGCCATGGTCATCCGCACCGTTCACATCCCGGACGAACTCGACGCCAAGCTCGTCGAACTGGCGGCGGCCGACCGGGTCTCCGTCAACACGGCCATCGTCCGGGCCCTGGAGACCTGGCTGGAGTCGCGGCGGCGCCACCACGAGCAGGGTCGAGAAGATCGCGCATAGCGCGACCGGCGGCGCCGTTCGACCCGCCGTCCGGATGATGGCCGGGCATGGCAGGGCCCGGGGGTCGCGGTGGAAATGGGAAGTGCCGCAACCCCCGGGCCGGGCGGGCCGCTCAGTGGAAGGGGCCCATGCCGTGATCCGTGTGTTCCCTCCATACGTCGAAGAGCCCCTTTTCGGAGCCGCCCGTGGGTGGGTGGTGGGACAAGCGCGCCTCCTCGTGCTCTCGACGTCAGGTTCTGTATTCGGACATTAGTCGCATATCCGACACAATGGACCCAATGGCATTCCAAGGTCGCGTCAAACCCGTTCACACGACGGTCGTGGGCTCTTCCCGCGGCACCAGCCGGAGCCGGACGACCGTGGGCACCGTCTCTCGCTCGAGGGCGGCGCACAGGCGCGGAACGCCCTCCTCCTGGATGCGGCGGCGGAGCTCGGCGGGGTCGGCGCGCTGCCCGTAGGTGACGTTGAGGCGCAGTTCGGGGCGGCGGGACGAGCCCAGCAGGCGCGCCCGGACGCGCCGGACGCCCGGGTACTCCTCGATCTCCCGCTCCAGCGCCCCGGTCACGGCCTTCGCCGACAGGCGCGTCTTGCCGTCGTGCGGATCGGGTTCCATCGACAGTGCGGGGACCCGGTGGGTGCGGAGCTGGCCGATCAGCCACAGCAGCCCCAGCAGGGCGAGGAGCACGGCGGCGGCCGCGATCACGGGCCAGAACCACGCGTTGTCCTCGGCGAACGCCCGCACGCCCGGCGAGAGCACCCGCGCCGTCTCGTCCCCGAACAGGCCCGCGCCGCGGGCGAGGCCCACGCCACCGGCGCCCAGCAGGACGACGCCCAGCGCGATCAGGCCGGTGCGGTTCGTGCGGGCGGGGTGGCGGTCCATCAGTCGTCCTCGGCCCGGAGCCGGACCTTGACCGCGCGGGGCGGGAACGGCCGCAGGCGGTCGAGGCGGTCCTGGACGGACGTGGCGACGCCCAGGCCGAGGCCCGCGGGATCGTGCACCGGCGTCTCGGCGCGCACCCTGACCTTGCGGCGGCCCAGCTTCACCTTGCGGACGCGCGAGACGCCCGGGGCGTCCTCGGCGGCGGCCGCGGCGGCGCGCTTGAGGCCGCGGCGGTTCACGCCCATCATGATGTCCGGGTCGTCGCCCTGCAGCGGCACCATCCGGGTGCGGCCCGGCAGCAGGCCCGCGAGCAGGAACAGGAGCCCCAGCACCGCGAGCGCGGCGGTGATGCCGAGGGCCTTCGCGTCGTTCCACGCGACGTCCGAGACCCGCTCGTACGGGATCAGGTGCCACGGCCGGTCGAGTAGGCCGGTGATCACCTCGATGGCGGTGAGGACGGCCGCGGCGGTCAGCAGCACGGCCGCGAGCGTCGCCATCCGGACGCGCCGCGACCGGAACGCGTGCCGCGCCGCGCGGTCGGCCTTGCGGGCGCGGGCGGCCCGCTCGGCGTGCCCGGTGCGGGCGGGACGGACGTGCCCGGCGTGCGCGGTCACAGGACGGTCCGCTCGTGCGCGGGCGGGTGCTTCAGCTCCGCGACGTCCACGTCCACCTGCCGGACCGTGAGCCCGGTCAGCGCCTCGACGCGCTCGCGCACGTTCTCGCGCACGCGGCGCGCCGTGTCCCGGACGGGCATCGGGTACATCACCGACAGCGCGACCCGCGCGGTGACGATGTGGCCGTCCACGCGGACCTCGGTGCGGGCCGCGCGGCGGCCGGGGACCGACACGCCGAGCAGCGAGCGGCCGAGCCCGCCGGACTCCTCGATCTCGCCGGCGGCGCGCGCGACGATCCGGGCCACCGCCCGGTCGCTGATCCGCGTCTCGCCGCGCTCCCCGGGCGGGGCGTCCGCCGGGGCCTCGGGCGCGGCGGTCACCGCGGCCGCTTCCCGACGTTCATCGAGAACAGCTGCCGGAGGTCCAGTTCACCCTCGATGGCACGGCCGACCAGGAAGCCGAACGCGCCGAGCAGCAGCACGATGAAGAACGCCCCGAAGCCGCCGAACGCGCCCGCGAATCCGAGCGCGACGCCGAACGCCAGGCCGACCAGGGGCCACAGCAGTCTCATGTCCATCCGGTTCTCCCCCTTCAGCTCGCCCCGGGCGGTGCCACGCCGTCGCCGATCAGCACGTCGCCGATCAGCACGTCGACCGCGCGCCCCTCGCACAGCGGACGGACGACCCCGCGGACGTCCTCGGCGACCAGCGGCAGCGGGCGCCCGTACCGGACGACCACCCCGACCTCCACCGCGCCGTCCCGTACGGCGATGCCCGCGAACGGCGTCCCGGGCCGGTAGGTCGCGACGCGGCCGTTCGGCCCGGCCGTCAGTCCCGCGACGTCCGGGCAGGTCATGACCTGTTCGGCGATCCGCCCGGCGAGGGTCTCGGCGGGCGACGGAGCGACCGGTTCGGCCGCGTGCCCGGCGGCGGCCGATCCGGCGGCCGGCCGGGCGTCCGACGCGGTGCCGGGAGCCGGCACGGCCGGAGCGCCGGACGACGGCCCGTGCTGCCTGAGCACCGCGGACCGCTCCGGCGCGTTCGTCCACGTGATCATCGGACCCGCGGCTCCTCGGGCTGCTCCTCGTCGTCGCCGGCAAGGTGCACGTCGTCGACGGCGATGTTGACCTCCACGACCTCGAGACCGCACATGTGCTCGATCTCGTTGCTCACGTTGCGCCGCACGGCGTTCGCGAGGTCCGGGATGGAGACGCCGTACTCGACGACGACGTCGATGTCCACGGCGGCCTGCCGCTCCCCGACCTGCACCTGCACGCCCTGCGTGGTGTCCTGCGTCATGCCGGGCAGCCGCTCGCGCATCGAGCCGATCGTCCGGCTCATCCCGGCGCCCATCGCGTACACGCCGCCGACCTGCCGGGTCGCCATCGAGGCGATCTTGGCGACCACCACGTCGGCGATCGAGGTCTTGCCGCCCTGCGTGACCAGCTCGCCACGGCCCGTCGATTCGGGCCGCCGCGACTGCTGCTGCGGCGGCTTGTGCATCGTTCCCGTCGCGCCCTGGCCGGTGCGCCCGTCGTCCTGACTCACGACGTCCCCCCAATGCATCGGTAACGTCAGGGTGATGCTCGGCCCCGGCCAGAAAAACCGCCAAAATGGACAAAGACCCGGTCAACACGGTTTTGCCCGGCGTGCGGAGGGCCGGTGGCACCCCACCGGCCCCCGCCACGAGAACGCGTCCGCCGAGCCCTACCCCTTGAACATCGCGCGCATCTTGCGCGCGGCGTCGCCGGGCTTGGGCGCGGCCTTGCGGCGCTTCGCGGCGTCCCGCGGCGTCCGCTCCTCGCCCTCGGCGGCGGTGTCGCCGACCGCCTCACCCTGGGTCCTGCGCTCGGTCCTGTCGTTCACGTCACCCACGACAACTCCCCCGAAGTCGTTGCACTGACGAACCTTCGCTCCCAGTGGTACCCCGAGTCACGCCCGTTCTACCCGGTGGCCCGCCGCCGCTCGGGATGGAAACGCACCTCGGGGCGTCCGATCTGCCCGTAATGGGGGCGGCGGGCGGCGAGTCCGTTGTCCGCGAGGTACTCCAGGTAGCGGCGGGCGGTGACGCGGGACACGCCCGTCCGGTCGGCCACGGCCGCGGCCGAGAGCCCGTCCGCCGCCCCCGCCAGCGCCGCGCTGACCCGCTCGAGCGTCTCGCCGCTCATCCCCTTCGGCAGCGTCGGCTGCCCGGGGGTGCGCAGCGCGGCGAGCATCCCGTCCACGTCCGCCTGCCCCGCGACCTCGCCGTCCCGCGCCGTCTGGTCCCGGAACCGCGCGTACCGTTCGAGCCGCTCCCGCAGCGACGCGAACGTGAACGGCTTCAGCAGGTACTGGACGATCCCCGCCGACACCGCCGACCGGATGACGGTGAGGTCCCGCGCGGACGTCACGGCGAGGACGTCCACGTCGCGGCCCTCGGCGCGCAGCGCGCGGCACACGGTGAGGCCGTGCGTGTCCGGCAGGTAGAAGTCCAGCAGGACGAGGTCGACGGCCTCGGCGCGGCAGAACCGCAGCGCGTCCGCGCCCGAGTGCACCACGCCGGCCACCTCGAATCCGGGGACCCGCTCCACGTAGACGCGGTGGGCCTCCGCCGCGACGCGCTCGTCCTCCACCACCAGCACCCGGATCCCCGCGCCGCCGTTCGCTCCGCCCGCGCCGCCGTTCGCTCCGCCCGCGCCGCCGTTCGCTCCGCTCATCGCACCTTCTCCCCCGTCCGGACCCGGACCGGCAGCCGGACCGTGAACTCCGCCCCGCCGCCGTCCCCCTCGGCACGCCCGCCGTCCACCTCGATCGTCCCCCCGTTGCGCCGGACCGCCTGCCCGGCCAGCGCGAGCCCGAGCCCGCGCCCGGCCGCGTCGCCGCCGTCGCCCTTGGTCGTCCAGCCGCGCCGGAACAGGTCCGGGACGGTCGCCGGGTCCACGCCCGCCCCGCTGTCGGCGACCGTCAGCACCAGCTCGTCCGGCTCCGCCCGCACGGTGACGGTCACGCGCGGCGGCCGCCGGTCCGCCCCGGCGATCGCGGCGTCCACCGCGTTGTCGATCAGGTTGCCGAGGATCGTGACGAGGTCGCGCGGCTCGATCCCGCCCGCGGGGCCGTCCAGCGCCGACCCGGCGCCCAGATCCAGCTCGGCGCCGCGCTCGGCGGCCTCGGCGGACTTGCCGAGCAGCAGCGCCGCCAGCACCGGCTCGCCGACCGCGCCGACGACCCGGTCGGTGAGCCGCTGCGCGGCCGCCAGCTCCGACGTCGCGAACTCCACGGCCTGCTCCGGACGTCCCAGCTCCACCAGCGACACCACCGTGTGCAGCCGGTTCGCCGCCTCGTGCGCCTGCGAGCGCAGCGACTCGGCGAACCCCCGCACGGTGTCCAGCTCGCCGGTGAGCCCCTGCAGCTCGGTGTGGTCGCGCAGCGTCACGACGTTGCCCATGTACACGCCGTCGCTCCCCCCGTTCCCGGACCGGACGGGCGAGGTGTTCACGACCAGGACCCGCGTGTCCCCCACGTGGATCTCGTCCGACCGCGGCTCGGCCGACACGAGCGCCGCGGCCAGCGCGTCCGGCAGCCCGATCCCGTCCGCGGGGAGGCCGCGCACCGCACCGGGCGGCGGCAGGCCGAGCAGGTCGCGGGCCGCGTCGTTGTACAGCACGACCCGTCCCTCCCGGTCGGTGAGCAGGAGCCCTTCCCGGACGGCGTGCAGGATCGCCTCGTAGTAGTCGAACATCTCGCGCAGCTCGTCCGGTGCGGCGCCGCGCGTCTGGCGGCGCAGCCGCGCCGAGATCAGGTAGCTGCCGCCGATCCCGACGCCCAGCACCGCGATCGCGACCAGGCCGAGCGAGGCGAGCCGCTCCCGGAACTCCGCCGAGATCTCCCGCACCGTGATGCCGACCGCGACCAGCGCCACCACGCGGTTCCGGTCCCCGAACACGGGCGCGACCGTCCGGACGGACGGCCCGAGCGTCCCGGTGTAGGTCTCGCTGAACGTGCGCCCGGCGAGCGCGGGGCCGGTGTTGCCGACGAACCGGCCGCCGATCCGCGCGGGCTCCGGATGGGTGTAGCGGGTGCCGTCCGGCGCCATGATCGTGATGAAGTCGATGCCGGTGTCGTGCCTGATCAGCTCGGTGTAGGGCTGCAGGACCGGCGTCGGGTCCGGCTGCTCGAGCGCGGCGCGCAGGGCCGGGGAGTCGGCGATGCTCTCGGCCACGGCCGTGACGGTCTGCTCCGCGCGGTCGTGCGCGGCGCGGCGCGCGTCCAGCCCCGCCAGGGCGGTGCCGACGACGACGAGCAGGCCGACGACGACCGCCTGCAGCACGAGCAGGCGCCGCGCGACGCTCCAGCGCCCGATCGACGCCGAGGCCAGCGCCTTCACCTTCCGAAAACCTCCGCTGCCCGACACGTGAACGAAATGTACACAAACGTGACTGGGGTCACAGGCCGCGCGCATAGTGTGCCCGCCGGTCGAGCACTAAGGAGACGGTTTTGACCACCACCCCCGCCCCAGCGAGCCCCAAGCGCAAGGACCGTATTCACTACCTGTATCTCGCGGTCATCGCGGCCGTGGTCGCCGGTGCCGCCGTCGGGATCGCGGCGCCGGACTTCGCGGTCGAACTGAAGCCGATCGGCGAGGCCTTCGTCAAACTGATCAAGATGATGATCGCGCCGGTCATCTTCTGCACGATCGTGCTCGGCGTCGGCTCGGTCGCCCGCGCGGCCAGCGTCGGCAAGGTCGGCGTCATCACCATCGGCTACTTCCTGCTGATGTCGACGTTCGCGCTGACGATCGGCCTGGTCGTCGGCAACATGCTGCACCCGGGCGAGAACATGCACCTCGACCCGTCCAGTGTGTCGTCGGCGCACGAGCAGGCCGAGGGCGGTGAGGGCACCGTCGACTTCCTGCTCGGGATCGTCCCCGAGACCCTCGTGTCGGCGCTGACCACGGGCGAGGTCCTGCAGACGCTGCTGGTCGCCCTGCTGGTCGGTTTCGCGCTGCAGCAGCTCGGCCCGGCGGGCGCCCCGATCCTGCGCGGGATCGAGCACCTGCAGAAGCTCGTCTTCCGCGTGCTCGCCATGATCATGTGGGCCGCGCCGGTCGGCGCGTTCGGCGCGATCGCCGCCGTCGTCGGCTCCAGCGGCTGGGACGCGCTGCGCAGCCTCGCCGTCATCATGGTCGGCTTCTACATCACCTGCGTGGTGTTCGTCTTCGTGATCCTCGGCGCGGTGCTGTGGGCGGTCGCGCGGATCAACGTGTTCACGCTGCTGCGCTACCTCGCCCGCGAGTTCCTGCTGATCCTGTCGACGTCCTCGTCGGAGTCGGCGCTGCCCCGCCTCATCGCCAAGATGGAGCACCTCGGGATCAGCCGCCCGGTCGTCGGCATCACCGTCCCGACCGGCTACTCCTTCAACCTCGACGGCACCGCCATCTACCTGACCATGGCCACGCTGTTCATCGCGTCGGCGCAGGACCAGCCGCTGTCGGTCGGCGACCAGATCCCGCTGCTGCTCTTCATGATCATCGCCTCGAAGGGCGCGGCGGGCGTCACCGGCGCCGGCCTCGCCACCCTCGCGGGCGGCCTCCAGTCGCACAAGCCCGAACTGGTGGACGGCGTCGGCTTCATCGTCGGCATCGACCGCTTCATGTCCGAGGCCCGCGCCCTGACGAACTTCGCGGGCAACGCCGTCGCGACCGTCGTCATCGGCGTGTGGACCCGCGAGTTCGACGCGGTGAAGGCCCGCCGCGTCCTCGCCGGGGACGACCCGTTCGACGAGGCGACGATGCTCGACGACGCCCACGGCGGCGGGCACAGCGACGGCCAAGGCAGCAGGCACGGCGGCGGGGACCGTCCGGACGGCGGCACCGCGCGGGACGCGGTGGACGCCGGGAACCAGGGGGCGCCGGACGCCGAGAGCGGCGCCCCCGGCGAGGAGACGGCCGCCGTCGGCACCGCCAAGAGCTGACGCTCAGGCCGTCTCCAGGCGCGGGCGGCGCCGGCGGGGGCGGGGGAACGTCAGCCGGAACCGGATCACGGCGGGCAGGTCGGGCATCCCGACCGCCCGCCGGTACCGCTCCACCGGTCCGGCGCCCAGCTCCCCGTACACCTCGCCCAGCACGGCGTCGCCCGCGCACACCACCGTCATCCGCAGCCGCGGCCGGTGCACGCTGCCGGTCAGCCGGATCCGCACGTCCTGGACGCCCGGCAGGCTCCGCACGTCGGCGACGAGATCGCCCGCCGCCTCCCGCGCGCGTTCGCGCGTCCGGGCGTCCAGGTCGGGCCGCCACTGCTGGACGGCCGACCGGACCTGCATGATCAGCCACAGCTGGCCGCCGAGCGCCGCCGCCTCCGCGACGCCGGTCAGCACCGGCAGGAACCAGAGGCTCTCGGTGGCGAACGCCACCAGCGCCGGATGGAAGGGCGGCGAGTCCGCCAGGCCGAAGGCGCCGAGCCCGAGGGCGAGCGCCGCCGCGCCGCAGCCCAGCAGCACGGTCCCGGTCGCCGCGATCGCGATCCGCATGCGTTCCTCCCTCAGCCCCGGCGGTAGCCGACGCGGACGTCCACCGGCGGGCGCCGCATCGGCTCGATCGCGTCCAGCCGCTCGCCGACGGCGTCGGCCACCAGGTCCGCCAGGTTGGCGGGGTTGTGGTACGGCGTCGCGACGCGCACCGTCATCCGCCGCCGCAGGACGCCGGCGCCGCGGACGTGCGCGCGTTCGATGCCCGGTACCCCGAGGGCCGCGTCGGTGACCGTCCGCCGCAGGTCGCCGCGGGTGAGGCCGCCGGCGAGCCGGGCGTCGGCACCGGCCAGCGGGACGGCGCGCAGCCGTCCGGGCAACCCGGCGAGGACGAGCGCGAGCCCGAGCGCGGCGGTCCCCGCGGCGCCGCCCGCCACGACGGGGTCGCGCCACGGCAGCCGGTGCAGCGCGTCCACGACGGCGCCCGCGCCGGGGATCGGGTGCACTCCGGAGCCGAGGGCCGCCGCCAGCAGCTCGACGGCCGCGACGCCGCCGAGCCCGGTGAGCAGCAGCGCGGCGGTGAGGCCGGCGACGGCCCGGCGCGGCCGGAACTCGCGGACGGCGAGCCGCCGCGCCCGCCGCTCGTTCTGCTCTTCCCGAATCAGGTCCTTGACCAGGGTCTCGGTCATACCCACCCCCGTGAGCCACGTCGGACTTCGTAGCTCATCGTGACCGATCATCACCGGGAGTGAAACACGCCATGCCGACATTTGCGCACGTCAGCGCAAGATCGTCGATCGGGGGCCGGTCCCGGGTCAGCGGAAGACGACCGTCCGGTCGCCGTTGAGCAGGACGCGGTGCTCCGCGTGCCACCGGACGGCGCGGGCGAGCGCGAGGCACTCGACGTCCCGCCCCACGGCCACGAGCTCCTCGGGGCTGTGGGCGTGGTCGACGCGCGCGACCTCCTGCTCGATGATCGGCCCCTCGTCCAGGTCGGCGGTGACGTAGTGGGCGGTCGCGCCGATCACCTTGACGCCGCGGGCGTGCGCCTGGTGGTAGGGGCGGGCGCCCTTGAAGCTCGGCAGGAAGGAGTGGTGGATGTTGATGATCCGGCCGGGCAGCTTGGCGCAGAGGTCGTCCGAGAGGATCTGCATGTAGCGGGCGAGGACGACCAGGTCGGCGCGGTAGTGCTCGACCAGGGCGAGGATCTCGGCCTCCTGGGCGGCCTTGCCACCGGACCCGACCGGCAGGTGGTGGTAGTCGATCCCGTGCGACTGGGTGAGCGGCCGCAGGTCGGGGTGGTTGGAGGCGACCGCGACGACGTCGATGTCCAGCAGCCCGGACCGGTGCCGGTACAGCAGGTCGTTCAGGCAGTGCCCGCCCTTCGACACCATGATCAGCACGCGCTGCCGCTCGGCGAGGTCGTGCAGCTTCCAGTCCAGCCCCAGCTCGGGCACCAGCGACGCGAACGCGCCGCGCAGCTCGTCGGGGTCGGTGTCCGGGAGCGCGCCGAACTGGACGCGCATGAAGAAGGTGCCGGTCTCGGGGTCGCCGAACTGCTGGCTCTCCACGATGTTGCACCCGCGCTCGGCGAGCAGCCCGGAGACCGCGGCGACGATTCCGGGCCGGTCGGGGCACGACAGGGTCAGGACGTACTGCTTCACGGTCTCACTCTCGGCGACGATGCGGCGCTTCGGTCCCGAGCTTACGCGGGGGCGGCCCCGGCCGGACCCGATCCCCGCAGGTCCCGGGCGCGTCCGGGCGGGTCCGTGCGGTTCCTGGCGGCGCGAGAGATTACTACCCGTTAGTAGTTTATTGCCGCGATTTAAGGTTACTTTGCCTGCCATGCGGCGAATCCTGCTCGTGGTGGTGGCGGTCTCCCTCGTCCTGTCGGGCTGCACGGACGGCGGCGACGGCGGAGGCGACGGCGGCGAGCCGGGGAAGGGCGGCCGCCCGGCGAAGGTGGACGGCGTCCCGACCGACGCGGGCACGCACAAGCAGAAGCTCAAGGTGGACGCGTTCGGCCACCGCGAGTACCTGCTGCACGTTCCGCCGAAGGTCGCCGACGGGGAGTGGGAGGACGGCAGGCCCGCCGATCCGCCCCCGCTCGTCCTCGCCCTGCACGGCGGGCTCGCGGACATGAACAAGGCCGAGGAGCGGACGGGCTTCAGCGGGCTGTCGGACGAGGAGGGCTTCCTCGTCGCCTACCCGAACGGGTTCATGACCACGTGGAACGCGGGCGACTGCTGCGGCGCCGCGAAGGTCGGCGACCTCGACGACGTCCAGTTCCTGTCCGAGCTGATCACCAAGCTGACGGAGGCGGGCCTCGCCGACCCCGACCGCGTGTACGTGACCGGGTTCTCCAACGGCGCCGGGATGGCGTACAGGTTCGCCTGCCAGAAGCCGGACATGGTCGCGGCGATCGGCGCGGTCGAGGGCGCGCTCGTCACCGAGTGCGACCCCGCGAAGCCGGTGTCGGCGATGATCGTGCACGGCACCGCGGACGGGAACGTCCCGTTCAAGGGCGGCGGCGACCGCGACTTCAACGACAAGCGGCCGTTCCCGCCGGTGTCGGAGGCCGTCGACTTCTGGCGGAAGCGCGCCGGGCTGCCCGAGCTGCGCGAGGACGCCGGCGGCCTCGGCGACAACGGGAAGTGCGAGAGCACCGGCAAGGGCTCGGGCGGGGTCTCGGTGGCGTTCTGCACGATCGCCGGCGGGACGCACGAGTGGCCGTCCGGCGCCAGCGAGCGGTTGTGGGAGTTCTTCGCGGACCATCCGCGCGCGGGCTGACGCGCGGGCTGCCGCGCGGGCCGCCCGTGCCCTGACGGGCGGCCTGACCAGGCCCACGAACTTGATGTGAGAGGTTTTCACATTTCCCGCCGATATGGCAGTGTTGGCCCCATGAACCTCCGGGACCGCTACGACGCCGCGACGGCCGCGCTCGAGGCGCCGTTCGCCGTCGTCGACCTCGCGGCCTTCCGCGCCAACGCCGCCGACCTCGTCCGCCGCGCCGCCGGGAAGCCGATCCGGGTGGCGAGCAAGTCGGTCCGCTGCCGCGCCCTGCTGGAGGACGTCCTCGCGACCGACGGCTTCGCCGGGATCATGGCGTACACGCTGCCCGAGGCGCTGTGGCTCGCCGCCGAGGGCGTCGCCGACGACATCCTCGTCGCCTACCCCACCGCCGACCGCACCGCCATCGCCGAACTCGCCGCGAACGAGCGCGCCGCCCGCGCCGTCACGCTCATGGTCGACTGCCCCGAGCACCTCGACATGATCGAGCGGGCCGCCGGGAACCGCCGCGTCCGCGTCTGCATCGACGTCGACGCCTCCTACCGCCCGCTCGGCGCGCGGGTCCGGATCGGCGCGCTGCGCTCCCCGCTGCGCACCGCGGCCGACGTCGCCGCGTTCGCCGAGACGATCCTCAAGCGTCCCGGCCTCGAACTGGTCGGGCTGATGGCCTACGAGTCGCAGATCGCGGGCGTCGGCGACCTGCCGCCCGGACGCCCCGCGCGCGGCCGCGTCATCGCCGCCATGCAGCGGCGGTCCCGGCTGGAGCTCGCGCGGCGGCGCGCGGCGATCGTCCGGGCCGTCCGGAACCTCACGGACCTGGAGTTCGTCAACGGCGGCGGCACCGGCAGCGTCGAGAAGACCGTCGCCGAGCGCGCCGTCACCGAGGTCGCCGCCGGGTCGGGGCTCTACCACCCGCACCTGTTCGATCAGTACTCCAACTTCAGCGGACGGCCCGCCGCGCTGTTCGCCCTCCCCGTGGTGCGGCGGCCCGGCCCCGGCGTCGTGACCTGCCTCGGCGGCGGCTACCTGGCGTCCGGGCCCGGCGACGCGATCCGGCTGCCCGTCCCCTACCTGCCGACCGGCCTGGCGTACTCCTCCACCGAGGGCGCCGGGGAGGTGCAGACGCCGCTGCTCGGCCGCGCCGCGGACGGGCTGGAGATCGGCGACCGCGTCTGGTTCCGGCACACCAAGGCCGGCGAGCTGTGCGAGCGGTTCGACGCGGTGCACCTGATCGACGGCGACCGGTTCGTCCGTACCGTCCCGACCTACCGGGGCGAGGGCCGCACCTTCCTCTAGCACCGGTCGCGGCGCCGAGCGGTTAGGTTGGCGGGTATGAGCGACGCACCCGTCATCAGCGTGCGCGGCGAGGCGGTGCTGGAGGTCGAGCCCGAGATCGCCCGGCTTTCGGTGCACGTCCAGTCGCAGGAGGGCGACCGCCGCCGGGCCCTCGACCGGCTCGTCGAGCGCAACGAGCGCTGCCTGGAGCTGATCCGCTCCTACGGCGACGCGATCGAGCGGCTCGAGACCGGCGGCCTGTCGATCACCCCGCTGCTGAAGTACAAGCGGCGCGAGGGCGACGTCCGCGCCTACCAGGGCACCGTCTGGATCAAGCCCGTCGTCGCCGACTTCGCCGTCCTCGGTGAGCTGGTCACCCGGCTCGGCGACCTCGAGCGCACCTACGTCCACGGCCCCGACTGGGACCTGCGGCGCGACAGCGAGGTGTACGCGCGGGCCGCCCGGCAGGCCGCGCAGGAGGCCGTCGCCCGCGCGCGCAGCTACGCGGACGCGCTCGGCGCCCGGCTCACCGGCCTGGTCGAGCTGTCGGACGAGGGCCTCGGCCGCGCCGACACCGGCGGTCCGGCCCCGGTCCGGCTGGCCGCCGCGTTCGGCTCCGCCGAAGCCGGCGGCGAGCCCGAGCCGATCGACCTCGAACCCGCCGTGCAGACCGTCCGCGCGGCCGTGGAGGCCCGCTTCACCGCGACCGCCCCCGACCTGGACGCGGGACCCGCGTGAAGATCGCCATCATCGGCGCCGGCAGCGGCTACATGCCGGGCGTCATCCGCGGCCTGCTGCACCGCGCCGACGACCTCGCGGGCACCGAGCTCGCCTGCCACGACATCGACGCCCCGCACCTGGACGTCATGGCACGCCTCGCCCGGAACATGTTCGCCGCGCGCGGTGCGTCCCTCACCGTCACCGCGCACACCGACCTCGAACCGGCCCTCGACGGCGCCTCCTACGTCTTCACGACGTTCCGGCCCGGCGGGCTCGCCGCCCGGCACCTGGACGAGTCGATCCCGCTGAAGCACGGCGTCGTCGGGCAGGAGACCGCGGGGCCCGGCGGGTTCCTGATGGCGCTGCGCTCCGTCCCGGTCCTCCTCGAGATCGCCGCCGCCGCGCCCCCGGACGCGTGGATCGTCAACTACACGAACCCGACGAACGTCGTGACCGACGCCGTCGCCCGCGCGACGGGCGCCCGCGTCATCGGCCTGTGCGACCAGTTCGCCGGCGACACCGAGATGTGGGCCGATCTCCTCGGCCTCCCCGTCGAGCGCCTCGAAGCCGACTGGACGGGCCTGAACCACGCGACGTGGGCGTCGCGCGTCCGGCTCGACGGTGCCGAACTCGACCTGCCGTCCCTGCTCGACGGCCTGGCGGTGCCGGGCGGCGGCGCCACCCCGTGGCGCGACCCGTCCCGGATGGCCGAACTCGCCCGCGCCCTCGGCTTCCTGCCGAACTCGTACGCGAAGTACTACTTCTTCCACGACGAGGTCGTGGCGGAACTCCGGGCGAAGGGGACGACGCGCGCCCAGGACATCCTCGCGACGCTCCCCGCCTACTACGAGCGGGTCGACGCCGAGTCGCGCCGCCCGGACCCCGACCCGTCCCGCGAGCGCGGCGGCGGCGAGCACGGCGAGTTCGCGGTCGACGTCATCTGCGCCCTGCACCGCGACGAGGGCCGCCGCATGATCGTCAACACCCGCAACGGCGGCGCGGTCGCCTCCCTCGACGACGACGCGATCGTCGAGGTCCCCGCGATCGTCGGCCGGTCCGGTCCCGTCCCGCTCACGATGGGCGCGCTGCCCGCGCCCGTCCGCGGGCTCACGCAGGCGATCCACGCCTACGAGCGGCTCGCGTCGGACGCGGCCGTCACCGGCGACCGCCGCACGGCGCTGCGGGCGCTGATGGCGCACCCGTTCGTCCGGTCCAAGCACACGGCCGAGCGGATCCTCGACGAGGGCCTCGCCGCGCACCGCGCGCACCTTCCCCAGTTCCGCTGACGCGGGGCGGAGGTCTCCCGGAAAAGCGAGAGGCGCCGGCCGCGGGGGCGGACGGCGCCTCGGGGACCGGAGGCGGGTTCAGCGGCGCTTGCGGCTCCGGCGCCACAGGACCAGCGCGGTCAGCGCGACGGCCGTGCCGACCCCGGCCAGCACGACCCGCTGGTCGATCCGGCCCGGTTCGCCGTCCTCGCCCTCGGCGGGACGGACGAGCGAGCCCATCGCCTGCGCGACGATCCCGGCCTCCTCCTTCAGCCGCTCGGTTCCCCGCTGGGCGACGTGCTTCGGGTTGAGCCGGTCCGCGAGCTCGTCGATGTTGCGCGCGAGCTCCGCGCGGGTGCGCTCGATCTCCCGCTCCACTTGCTCCGGGTCGCGGCCCCTGTCAGCCATGCCGTGTGTCCTCACCATGTCGGTCGACGCATGATCCGAACAGTGTTGCAGGTCTCGCCCGCGAACGCCCGACACACCCACCCGGTACGGTTGGAGGCATTTCCCGAGCGAAAGGCGGATCACGTGTCCGAGCGGCTGCAGCCGGGGGACGACGCCCCCGAATTCGAGCTTCCCGACGCCGACGAGAACCCGGTGTCGCTGTCGTCGCTGCGCGGCGGGCGCGTGATCCTGTACTTCTACCCGGCCGCGATGACGCCCGGCTGCACCAAGGAGTCCGTCGACTTCCAGAGCAGCCTCGAGGAGCTGGAGCCGGCGGGCGTCACCGTCGTCGGCATCTCCCCCGACAAGCCCGCCAAGCTGGCGAAGTTCCGGGAGAAGGAGGGCCTGACGTTCCCGCTGCTGTCCGACCCGGAGAACGCGGTGCTGAAGGCCTACGGCGCCTACGGGGAGAAGAAGCTGTACGGCAAGGTCGTGGTCGGGGTGATCCGCTCGACCTTCGTCATCGACGCCGAAGGCAAGGTCGAGAAGGCGTACTACAACGTGAAGGCCACCGGCCACGTGGAGCGCCTCCGCCGCGACCTGTCCGTCTGACCTCCCGGCCGCTCCGCGGGCCCCTCACCCGGCCGTGGCCGCGTACGCGAACAGCATCCCCAGCCAGAGCCAGCCGACGATGATCACCGCGCGCTGCACCAGGCCCGCGTACCGCGAGTCGGTCTCCCACGCCTGCCCGAACGCGAAGAAGCCGGCGAGGAGGGCGGCGCCGGTCAGGCCCGAGTACCACTTCCAGCCCGGATCCGGCACGGCGAACGCCGCCGCGAACGCCGCGACGGGCAGCGATGTGAAGACCGCCACACCCGCCCAGTCGTGGGCCCGGTGGCGCAAGGACACCTCCTCCGGGGTCTCGTCGGGGGTCCCCGGGGGATAGCCGCGCATGGCGTCCATGGGGAACACCCCCGACGCCACGAGCGAGGCGCCGAACACCCCGATCGCCACCGCGAGGACGGCGCCGTCCGGCCGTCCCGCCACGGCGACCGCCCCCGCCATGACCGCCAGGCCGCACACCACGAAGTTCGCGGCCTGCACCCCGCCGCGCGAACCGAGCGCGAGCGCGCTGACCGGGTGCCGCACCGGCCGGTAGCCGGGCCGCGTCCAGCCGTCCAGCACGAACACCGCGACGAACGCCCACGCACCCGCCGTCCCCGCCCACAGCGCCGCGGTCACGCCCGGCCCCGCCCCGCCGTACGTTCACCCTGTTTTCCGTCCATGCGTGTGGATATTAGTCCAATCGGACTAGAATCAGCCCATGGGTTCGGAAACTGGGACGGCCGACCGGAAACGGCGGTCGTTCATCGAGGAGGCGCGGCGCGAGCAGATCATGACGGCGGCCGCCGAGGTCGCCGCCGAGGTCGGCTACGCGAGCACCTCGTTCTCGCGGATCGCCGAGAAGGCCGGGATCAGCAAGAGCGTGATCACGTACCACTTCAGCGGCAAGGACGAGATCCTGCGCCTCGTCACGGCACGCCTCTTCGAGCGGGTCTGGCAGCACATGGAGGCCCGGATCGAGGCGGAGACCACCGCCGCGGGACAGGTCCGGGCGTGGATCGGCGCGCAGCTCGAGTTCTTCGGCGCGCACCGGACGGAGTTCCTGGCGATGAGCGAGATCGTGGCCGGCCATCGCGACCCGGACGGGACCCCCGCCTACGCCGCCGACCTGGCCGAGGAGGTCGACGCGCTCGCCGAGATCCTCGCCCGCGGCCAGCGGGACGGCGAGTTCCGCGAGTTCGACCCGCGCGGGGTCGCGAACATCATCCTGCGCAGCACCGACGGCGTCCTCGCCTCCTGGGCCTACGACGACGGCGTCGACCTGCCGGGCCAGACCACCGTCCTGCTCGACTTCATCGACCACGCGATCGGGGGCCGACGATGACCGACCGACCGGTGACGGATCAGCCGGCAACGGACGTGCCGGGGGCCGACGCGCGGGCGGCGGAGGCCGACGCCCGGGCGGCGGGGGCCGACGCGGGGACGGCGGCGGAGGCGGACGCGCGGGCGGTCACGCTGCGGCCGCCGCGGCACCGGGTCGAGCGCCGCGCCATCGGGTGGTGGATGCTGCAGTCGCTCGCCGTGTCCGGGCCGCTCCTCGCCGGGTCGGTCGTCGCGTACGCGCTCTGGACGCCCGCGCGTCCATGGCTCGTCCTGCTCGTCGGGGCCCTGGCGGTCCTCCTGCTCGCGGGCCTGCTCGTCGAACCGCTGTGGCGCTACCGGGTGCACCGCTGGGAGACCACCGACCAGGCCGTGTACGCCCGGACCGGCTGGCTGGTGCGGGAGTGGCGGGTGGCGCCGCTCTCCCGGGTACAGACCGTCGACGCCGTGCAGGGGCCCATCGAGCAGCTCCTCGGGCTCTCGACGCTGCGCGTCACGACCGCCTCGTCCCGGGGCGCCATCGACATCGGCGGCCTGGACCGGGAGACCGCCGCCCGCGTCGCCGAGCGGCTCACGCGGATCGCCCAGGCCACGCCGGGTGACGCGACATGACCGCGCCCGGTCACGAGTGGCGGCGGCTGCACGTCCGGGTGACCTGGATCGACCTCGCCCGCAGCGTGCTGTCGCTCCTGCCCGCCGCGGTCTCCATCTGGGTTTTCGGCGTCGACCCCGGCTCGGACGGGACGTGGCCGCTGCTCGGCGTCGCCGCGTTCGGGCTGATCGGCGCGGGCGCCGACGCGCTGCGCTGGGCGTTCACCCGCTACCGGATCACCCCGTCGCACGTCGAACTCAAGACCGGCGTGGTCAAGCGCGTGCACCGCTCGATCCAGCGCGACCGCGTCCGCAGCGTCGATCTCGAGGCCAGGATCCGGCACCGGCTCGCCGGCCTGCGGGTGGTGAAGATCGGCGCCGGGCAGCAGTCGGCCGCCGGCGAGTCCGCCCTGACGCTCGACGCGGTCTCCATCGCGGACGCGCGTGCGCTGCGGCGCCTGCTGCTCCCGGCGGACGGCCCGGCGCCCGGCGTCCCCGAAGCCCGGCGGCCCCCCGAGCGAACGGACGACGAGCCCTCGGAGGCCCCCGACCCGGACGCCCCGATCGCGGTGTTCGCCCGCTTCCAACCCCGCTGGGTCGTCTACAACATGTTCAACTTCTGGGCGTACGTGATCGTCGCCGGGCTCGCCTGGGGCGGCGGCTGGCTGCTGAGCGGCTTCGGGGTGGACGTCGCCGGCTCGGCTTCGGGGCTGCTCGACGGGACGGGCGCCGACCGGCTGCGGACGATCGTCCTCGCCTTCGCCGCCGTCAGCGCCGTCGGGGTGCTCGGCCTCGCCGTCACGTACTTCACCGACTACTGGAACTTCGAGCTGGCCCGCGTCCAGGGCCGGGACGGCACGCTGCTGCGGACCCGGCGGGGGATGTTCACCACCCGCGAGGTCAACCGGGACGAGAACCGGATCCGGGGCGCCCAGATCTCCCAGCCGATCCTCTGGCTCTGGATGGGGATCAGCGACACCCGCGTCGTCACGACGGGGCTGTCGGTGTGGGCGATGTCGCAACCGGCCGACATCCTGCCGCGCGGCCCCGTGGCGGTGGCCCGCCGGGTGGCGGGCCGGGTCCTCGGCGCGCCGGACACCGGGGCGAACCCCCTGGAGACCGCGCTCGAACGCCATCCGCGTGCCGCGCTGCGCCGCCGCCTCGTGTGGGCCACCATCGTCGCGGGCGTCCTCGCGCTCGTCCTGGCCCGGCTCGCCGCGACCGGCGCCGTCCCGGCCACCGCGGTCTGGGCCGCCGCCGCGTTCTGGCCGTGCGCGCTCGGCGCGGCCGCCGTCGCCTACCGGTCGCTCGGCCACGCGATCTGCGGCCCCTACCTCGTCACCCGCTCCGGCCTCGTGACCCGCTCCACCACCGCGCTGCGGCGGTCGGCCGTCAGCACGATCGTGGTCCGCGAGTCCCTGCTGCAGCGCCGGCTCGGCCTGCGGACGGTCGCGGCGATGACGGCGGCGGGCGAGGGCGGCTACGTCGCGCCCGACATCGGCCGGGACGCGAGCGTGGCGTTCGCCGTCCGGGCCGCACCGGGCCTGCTCGACCCGTTCGTCACGGTCCGGGACGGTGAGGGAACCGGGTGCGGGCGGGGGGACTCGAACCCCCACGGTGTCTCCACCAACAGGACCTAAACCTGCCGCGTATACCTACTCCGCCACGCCCGCGCGCCCCCGCGAGGGGGCGCGCTCAGCTTATCGCTTCGGACGTTCACACCGATATCGAGTTGTCCCGCGCGGGCGCCTCGCCGGACCCGGCCGCCGCCCCGGACGGGCGTCCGCGGAGCATGACCGCGACGAGGACGGCGGTGACCGCGAGGATGATCGCCGAGTACAGGAACGCCGTGCCGATGCCCGCCGCGAAGGCGTCCCGGGCCTGCTCGGCGATGCGCGGGCCGAGCTGCGCGGCGACCGCCGGGGACGACTCCGCCTGCTCGGCCGCGCGGGCGGGGACGCCGGCGAGGTCGAGGTCGGCGCGGTAGGCGGACTGCAGGACGCTGCCGAGGACGGCGATGCCGAGCGCGCCGCCCAGCTCGCGGGCCAGGTCGTTCACAGCCGAGCCGACGCCCTGCTTGGCGGCCGGGACGGCGTCGGTGATCGCGGCGGTGGCGGGGGTCATCGCGAGGCCCATCCCGGCGCCGAGCGGGATCAGGGCGGTGAGCAGCAGCCAGTACGAGCTGCCGGCGTCGAGGAGCGAGAGCGTCGCCATCGCGGCGCTCACCAGGACCAGCCCGGCGGTGACGACGCGGCGGTGGCCCAGCCGGTCGGCGAGCCGGGGCGCGATCACCCGCGCGGACGGCATCAGCGCCGCGGCCATCGGGAGCAGGCTCGCCGCCGCGAGCAGCGGCCCGTTGCCCTTCACGATCTGCAGGTACTGCAGGACGATGAACACGAACCCGAAGAACGCGAAGAACTGGACGGTGATCGAGAGGGTCGCGGCGGAGAACGCGGGGATGCGGAACAGCCGCGGGTCCAGCAGCGGGTTCGGGCGCCGCGTCTCCCAGCCGACGAACGCCGCGAGCAGGACGATCGACGCGGCGAAGCCGCCGAGGGTGTGCGCGCTCGTCCAGCCCTCCATCGGCGCTTCGATGATCGAGTAGACGCCGGCGCCGAGGCCCGCGACGGTGAGCAGCGCGCCGGTGAGGTCGAGGCGCGGCGCGTCCGGCTCCGCCGACTCGGGCACCACGGCGAGGGTGGCGGCGAGCGCGACGGCGGCGAGCACGACGTTCATCCAGAACACCGACCGCCACGACCACAGTTCGAGGAGGCTGCCGGAGACCAGCAGCCCGAAGATCGCGCTGGCCCCCGCGACGCCCGCCCAGGCGCCCACGGCGCGGGCCCGCTCGCGGGCGGGGAACGTGGCGGTGATCGTGGAGAGCGTCGCGGGCATGACCAGCGCGGCGCCCACGCCGAGCACGCCGCGCATCGCGATCAGCCAGGCGGGGTCGTCGGCGAACGCGGCGGCGACCGACCCGGCACCGAAGATCACCAACCCGGCCGCGAGGACGCGGCGGCGGCCGTAGCGGTCGCCGATGGCGCCGCCGAGCAGCAGGAGGGCGGCGAAGACCAGCGCGTAGGCGTCGATGATCCAGGCCAGTTCGGTCTGCGTGGCGCGCAGGTCGCGGGCCAGGGACGGCAGCGCGGTGTTGAGGGACGCCACCGCCGACACGACGGTGGCGAGGGAGAGCATCACGGCGGGCAGCACGGCCTTGTGCACGGTGTCGGGTTCTTTGGCTCGCATCACGGTCTCCTTCGTTGCGACACCTCGAATCTGGCCCCCGGCGGGGCTATATTTCAACCGTGATGAATAAATCGCGGGGGCGGCGGCGCGGCTCCCCGACACCCGGGACGAGATCCTCGCGGTCGCGCGGCGGCGGTTCCTCGCCGACGGCTACGCGAAGGTGACGATGCGGTCCGTCGCCGCCGAGGCGGGCGTGGACGCCGCGCTGATCAGCTACTTCTTCGGCTCGAAGAAGGGCCTGTTCGGCGCGGTGGTCGGGCTGCTGGCCAACCCGCCCGAGGTGCTGGCGGGCGCGCTGCCCGGCGACCCCGCCGGCCTGCCCGAACGGATCCTGCGGGCCCAGCTCGCCGCGTGGGACGACCCCGCGACCGGCCCGCCGCTCGCGCTCCTGGTGCGCACGGCCGTCCAGGAACCGGAACTGTCGCGGCTGCTCAAGGACGTCGTGTGGCACGAGATGATCGAGCGCGTCGCGGCGCACGTCGGCGGTCCCGACGCGTCCGGGCGCGCCGCCGCGTTCGGCACCCAGCTCGCCGGGGTCGTGTTCGCCCGGTACATCCTCGCGATCGACCCGATCGCCTCGATGCCGACCGATGAATTCGTCGCCCGGCACGTCCCGCCCTTGCGCCTCGCCCTCTTCCCGCCCCGCCGGCCGCGCACCTTCTGAAATAGAGGGCCTGCGCGGACGGGCCCGGCGTCCTACCCTGGAAGGGATCCGTGACGCCGTGATCGACAACTCGCTGGGGGCGCCGTGAGCGCGACCTTCACTCATCGCGTACTGCCGTACGACGGGGTGAACGAGTTCCTCGACGGCGCCGTGCCGTTCCTGGGCGAGGGCCTGGAGTCGGGCGACCGCGTCCAGGTGGTCTGCGGGCTCGGCCTGGAGGTCCTCCTGCGGGACGCGCTGGGCACCGACGCGGAGCGGGTCGAGTTCACCGACGCGGCCCGCTGGTACGCGCACCCCTCGCGCACCCTCGCCGACTGCCTCAGCGACGCCGAGGCCATGGCCGGCGAAGGGCGCCGGCTGCGGCTGCTCGGCGAGCCGGTGTGGGCGCGGCGCGCGCCCCTGGAGGTCCTGGAGTGGCAGCGGATCGAGGCCATCTCGAACATCGCGTTCCGCGACACCGGAGCCGCGATCATGTGCCCGTACGCCGCGACGCTGCCGCCCGGCGTCGTCGCGGCGGGCCGCCGGACGCACCCCGAGACCGCCCGGGGCGCCCGCACCGTCCGCAACCCCGGGTTCGTCGACCCCCGCGCCTTCAGCGACCGGTGCGACCGCGAGCCCCTGCCGCCGCCGCCCGCCCACGCGGACGAACTCAAGATCGACCGTCCGGACCTGTACTGGCTGCGCGCCTACGTCGCCGAGTACGCCCGCCGCACCCCGCTGCCCGACGAGGACATGCAGCGGCTCCTCGTCGCCGTCACCGAGATCATCACGAACGCGGAACGGCACGGCGCCCCGCCCATCGTGCTGCGCATGTGGACGGACGTCGCACACGGCGCCCCCGCGTTCGTCTGCGAGGTGGCCGATTCCGGCCGGTGGCCGCCGGACGCCGGGCACGGCCTCGTCCCGCCCCGCCGGGACGAGGCGGGCACCTGCGGACGGTTCGGGCTGTGGGCCGTGCGGCTGCTGTGCACGCTCGTCCAGATCCGGACGGGCCCCGCGGGGACCGTGGTGCGGCTGCGCCTGGCCCTCCCCGGATCCGGCGACGGAGGGTGATGAAGTACGTGCATCGAGCTTCCCATCACCGCCGAACGGCGTACTCTGGACGAATCCACGACGACCTCGATGGGCAGGCCATGGAGACACCCTGGTTCGCCAAGCGACCCGTGAGCGAAGTCCGGCCGGGCGATCACGGCTGGCTGGCCTACACCGGCTTCGAGGAGCGCGACCGGGTCATCGGCCCGTTCGTGCGCGAGGGGCTGGCGACGAACGAGAAGGTCGTGTACGTCACCGACGCACCCGCCGACCGGCTGCCCGGCCTCGGCGACGGCGCCGTCGACGTGGCGGCCGTCCAGCGGACCCGCCAGCTGCGCGTGATCTCGCGGCGGGACGCCTGCCTGAACCGCGGCGGCGCGTTCGAGCCGGCGATGATGCTCGACACGATCGCCCGCGAGGTGGAGGCCACGTTCGAGCAGGGGTTCCGCGCGGTCCGCCTCACCACCGACTACAGCTGGCTGCTGAACGGCCCCGGCGCCGCCGACCTGCCGCGCGTCCTCGGCTGCGAGCACCGCGTGGGCGACGCCGTCTCGCCCAGCACCATGGCGATGGCGGTGTGCCAGATCGACCGGCACGCCTGCCCGCCCGAGCAGCTCGCCGCGCTGCGCGACACCCACGAGGTGCTGGTCGAGATCGACCCCGAGTACGAGGACAACGTCCTGCGGATCGTCCGCACCTTCGAACCGGACGGCCTGCGCATCGAGGGCGAGCTGGACGCGGCGCGGCACACGGCGTTCGCCGAGAAGCTCGCGATGGTCAGCCGGGGACCGGACGGGCGGCGCCGCGGCGTCCACCTGGACCTGTCCCGGCTCCGCTTCATCGACCTGCGCGGCCTGCACCTGCTGGTGCGGCACGCCGTCGCCCTGGACGGCGACGACGCGCTGATCCTGGACGGGCTGCAGCCCGAGGTCGAGAACGTGATCGAGATGGTCGGCTGGCACCGGCTCCCGGGCCTCGCCCCCGGCCGCGGACGGATGCCCGAGACGGAGGACCTGGCCTGATGACACTGGAGCACAGGGCGTTCGTGTACACGGGCACCGACGACTTCCTGTCGACGACCGTCCCGTTCCTGGAAGCGGGGCTGGAAGCCGGCCAGGCGGTCGTCGCGGTCGCGCGCGAACCCCACCTGACCGCACTGCGCGACACGCTCGCCGAGCACGGCGACGCGATCACCTTCCGGGACTCGGCCGCGTTCTACCGGCACCCCGTCCACACCCTCCGCGACTACCAGGAGATCGTGAAGGCCAGCGCCCCGCGCAGCGTGTGCGCGCTCGCCGAGCCGGTGTGGGACGGCTGGGACGAGCGGCAGACCCGCGAGTGGATCCGCTACGAATCGCTGATCAACGTGGTGTTCGGCGAGTCCGGGGCGCGGGCGCTGTGCCCCTACGACGAGGCCACGCTGCCCGCCGAGGTCGTGCGGCAGGCGAGCCGCACGCACCCGACCGTCCTGCGCGACGGCCGCTCGGACTCCAACTCGCAGTACGTACGGCCCGAGGTGTTCGGCGCCGAATGCGACCGGGCCCGCTCCTTCGACCGTCCGGCCGGCACCGACCACCTGATCATCGACGGTGCCGACCTGCACGCGATGCGGACGTTCGTCGAGCGCCGCGCCGACGCGCACGGCCTCGACCGCATGCGGACGCTCAACCTCGTCACCGCCGTGAACGAACTGGCCGCCAACGCGCTCCAGCACGGCACCCCGCCGGCGGGCCTGCGGGTGTGGGCCGACGGCGAAGACCTCGTCTGCGAGATCGGCGACAACGGCTGCTGGCGCCCCGCGCCCAGCCCCCTCACCGGGTTCATCCCGCCGGACACGGCCCTGCAACCGGGCTTCGGCCTCTGGACCGTCCGCCTGCTGGTCGACCTGATGGAGCTGCGCACGGGCTGGGACGGGACGTTCGTGCGGATCCGCGCCCGCCGCTGAGGCGACGCCCGGAGCGGAGCCTGCGGAGTGGAGGGCGGCGCCTCAGCGGCCGCCCCTGCCGGGGGTCTGGGGGGTCGCCCCCCCAGAATGACAGGTTGAGGCGACGCCCGGAGCGGAGCCTGCGGAGTGGAGGGCGGCGCCTCAGCGGCCGCCCCTGCCGGGGGGGCTGGGGGGTCGCCCCCCAGAATGACGGGTCGAGGCGACGCGCCGGTCAGGTCAGGCCGGCGGCGGAGAGGGCCTTCGGGAGGATGCCCGCCAGGGCGCGGAAGGCGCGGCCGCGGTGGCTGATCGCGTCCTTCTCCGCAGGCGACAGCTCCGCCGTCGTACGGGTCTCGCCCTCCGGGACGAACACCGGGTCGTAGCCGAATCCGCCGGTGCCGCGCGGGGTGCGGGCGACCGTCCCGCGCATCCGGCCCTCGACGCAGTGCTCGACGCCGCCGGGCAGGACGAGCGCCGCCGCGCACACGAAGGCGCCGCCGCGCCGCTCGTCCGGGGCGTCGGCGAGCTGGTCGAGCACGAGCCGGAGGTTCGCGGCGTCCTTGTCGCCGGAGGCCTCGCCGAACCGGCCGGACCAGCGGGCCGACAGCACGCCGGGCATGCCGTTCAGTTCGTCCACGCACAGGCCGGAGTCGTCGGCGACGGCGGGCAGGCCCGTGTGCGCGCAGATCGCGCGGGCCTTCAGCAGCGCGTTGCCCTCGAACGTCGGCTCGGTCTCCGGGACGTCCGGCGCGTCCGGGAACTCGGCGAGGCCGGCGACGTCGATGCCGTCCAGGATGCGGTGCAGTTCGGCGATCTTGCCCTGGTTGCGGGTGGCGAGCACGATCCGGGTCATCGGCCGAGGGCCTCCGCCTGGAGGCGGGTCAGCTCGGCGCAGCCGTCCGCCGCGAGGTCGAGCAGCGCGTCCAGTTCGGCGCGGTCGAAGGGGGCGCCCTCGGCGGTGCCCTGGACCTCGACGAACTTGCCCTCGCCGGTGCAGACGACGTTCATGTCCGTCCCGGCGGCCGAGTCCTCCTCGTAGCAGAGGTCGAGCCGCGCCTCCCCGTGCACGACGCCGACGCTGACGGCCGCGACCGAGGTGGTGAGGGGGTCGCGCTTGATGAGCCCGCGGTCGCGCATCCAGGTGACGGCGTCGGCGAGGGCGACGTAGGCGCCGGTGATCGCGGCGGTGCGGGTGCCGCCGTCGGCCTGCAGGACGTCGCAGTCGAGCCGCACGGTGTTCTCGCCGAGCGCCTTGTAGTCGATGCACGCGCGGATCGACCGGCCGATCAGCCGGGAGATCTCGTGGGTGCGGCCGCCGATCTTCCCCTTGACGGCCTCGCGGTCGTTGCGGGTGTTGGTGGCGCGGGGCAGCATCGCGTACTCGGCGGTGACCCAGCCGAGGCCGCTGTCGCGCCGCCAGCGGGGCACCGAGGTCTCCACGGACGCCGCGCACAGCACCCGGGTGCCGCCGAACTCGACGAGCACCGACCCTTCCGCGTGGTCGAGCCAGCCGCGCTGCAGGCGGACGGGACGGAGGCGGTCGGGCGCACGATCATCGGGGCGAGGCATGCGCACCACCCTAAGGCCTGCCCGGGCCGCCCCGTCACAGGTCGTAGCGGGTGCCGACCCGGGCCAGCTCGATGTCGCCCCCGTAGCCGGCGGACCTGGCCTCCTTGAGGGACACGTCCGCGTCGTTCCACGGCACCAGGTGCGTGAGGACGAGCCGTCCGGCGCCGGCGCGCGCGGCGTGCTCGGCGGCCTCGCGGGCGGTGAGGTGCAGCTCGGACGGGAGGGCGGGGCCTTCCAGGAACGACGCCTCGCACAGGAACAGGTCGGCGTCCCGGGCGACGTCGACGAGGGTGTCGGACGGGCCGGTGTCGCCCGAGTAGGCGAGGGCGCGGCCGTCGTGCTCGATGCGGAACGCGTACGCCTCGACGGGGTGCGGCATGAGCGCGGTCGTGACCCGGAACGGGCCGATCTCGAACGGGCCGCGCGGCAGCGTCCGGAAGTCGAACGTCTCGGACATCCCGGGATCGGGGTCGAGGTCGTAGGCCTTCGCCATCCGGACGGCCGTGCCCTCGGGCCCGTGCACCGGGATGCGCGGCGGCGGGCCGCTCGGCCGGTACGTGCGCGCCACCCAGTACCCGCAGAGGTCGAGGCAGTGGTCGGCGTGCAGGTGCGAGATGCACACGGCGTCGATCTCGTACATGGAGTGGAAGCGCTGCAGCGAGCCGAGCGCACCGTTGCCGAGGTCGAGGAGCATGGCGAACCCCTCGGCCTCGATGAGATAGCTGGACGCGGGACTGTCCGGCCCAGGGAAACTGCCGGAGCAGCCGATCACAGTGACCCGCACGCTCACTCCTCCTTCTGCGTCCCCCGAGGAATCAGGTGGTCATCCGGTGGTCAGGGCCCGATCGAGGGTGCTCTCGACCGTGCCGATCTCCGGTCCCAGGAACCGGCGTCCGAGTTCGGCGAACACCTCGGGGTCGCCGGTCGCGCGGAAGCGGTGCCGCGGCGGGGGCGTCCCCTCGGCGCGGGCCAGTCCCCGGTCGTGGAGCACTCGGTACACGTCCTTGGCGGTCTCGTCGGCGCTTGACACCAGTGTGACCCCGTCTCCGACGACATACGAGATGACGCCGGTTAGAAGCGGGTAATGCGTACACCCCAGGATGAGGGTGTCGCATCCGGCGTCGACGATCGGCTCCAGGTACTCCCGCGCCGCGTCGAGCAGTTCCTGCCCGGCCGTCACTCCCGCCTCAACGAACTCGACGAACCGTGGGCAGGCGGCGCTGACGAGGTCGATGTGCGGGGCCGCGGCGAACGAGTCCTCGTAGGCGCGACTCTGCACGGTGGCGCGCGTCGCGATCAGCCCGACGCGTCCGTTGCGGGTGGCGCGGGCGGCGCGCCGGGTGGCGGGGTTGATCACCTCGACGACCGGGACGTCGTAGCGTTCGCGGGCGTCGCGCAGCATCGCCGAGCTGGCGCTGTTGCAGGCGATCACCAGCATCTTGACACCCTCGTCGACGAGGGCGTCGAGCATCTCCAGCGCGAACGCGCGGACCTCCGCGATCGGCCGCGGCCCGTACGGCTGGCGGGCCGAGTCCCCCAGGTAGACGAGCGGCTCGTTCGGCAGCTGGTCGAGGACCGCGCGGGCCACGGTGAGGCCGCCGAAACCGCTGTCGAAGACCCCGATGGGGGCGTCCAGCGGAAACTCTCCGAGCGGATCCGGAGGCGCCTCCGCCGGGAGGAGCGCGGGCTCGTCCCCGCTCGGCGAACCGGCATCTGACATGGTCATCAAGGCTAGGCGACGTACGGACCCACGGGTGCGTCATGCGTTGGACATCACACCGCCACACGGCCGAAAACTCACCTGCTCATGGCCGCGCGTCCGGTCCGGTGGAATTCTCAGGAGAAACGCCGGGGAAATCGCGGCCTTACCGGAAGCCGCCCTTGGGGACGCGGGCGAGCTGCCGGCTCTGCGCGACCAGCCGGCCCGCCGAGTCCCACACCTCGACCTCCTCGTCGAACCAGCCGCCGGTCAGCAGCCGGCCGGAGCCGTGCAGGGACAGCCAGCCCGGCGCGGGGACGGCGCGCATGTGCCAGGTCAGCTCGACGGTCGGCGCCCAGCCGTTCGCCCCGAGGTTCAGGGAGACGGGCGGCAGCGCGTCCACGGCGAGGGCGAGGACGTACGCGTCGGGCTCCTCCCCGTCGGGGAGCCGGAACCAGGCGCGGAGTTCGGGACGGCCGGACGGGTTCCCGTCGAGCCAGCCCATGGTGGTGCGGTCGAAGCGCATGTCGACGTGGTCGGCGAAGCCGCCGGTGTCGCCGGGCGAGCGGGCGCCGGTGCACTCCTCGAGGGGCGGGAGCGGCACGGCGGGCGGGTCGCCGACCCAGTCGGGGTCGACGCCGTCCTCCAGGGTGCCGGTCGTGATGAGGGCGTCCACGATGCGCTTGCCGTCCTGGACGAGGCCGACCAGGGACGTCGCCGCGGTGCGGCCCTCCTTGCGCGGTTCGACGACGATCTCCGCGGGGGCGCCGGCCTTGGCGACCCGGAGGAAGTTCGTGGCGGTCGCGACGGGGTGCGCGTGCGGGGAGACGTCCACGGCGGCGCGGGCGAGCAGGGCCATCAGGTAGCCGCCGTTGGGCGCCGCGCCGATGCAGTAGCCGGGGTGGACGTCGACCTCGTACCGGCCCTCGCCGGTGCGCCGGACCGCGGTGGCGTCCGCGAACACGCTCATTGATGCACTCCTGCTCCACCGCGCGGCGGCGGGCGTCCGCCCGGCCGGGCCGGTTCCAACGGTTCTAGAATCGCGTTCGAAACCGAACCCTACCGGTTGCCGGACGGACCGCCCATATGAGTAGCGTCACGCCACTGACCCGGGAGCCGCGGGGTCACGCCCAGAGCTGACCCTCCAGCGCCGCTTCGGCCTCCTCCAGCGTGCCGCCGTAGGCGCCGGTGGACAGGTACTTCCAGCCCCCGTCGGCCACGATGAACGCGATGTCGGCCCGCTCCCCGGCCTTGACGGCCTTGCGCGCCATGCCGATCGCGGCGTGCAGCGCCCCGCCCGTCGAGATCCCGGCGAAGATGCCCTCCTGCTCCAGCAGCTCGCGGGTGCGGCGCAGCGCGTCCGCCGAGCCCACCGAGAACCGGGTGGTCAGCACCGAGTCGTCGTACAGCTCGGGGATGAACCCCTCGTCGATGTTGCGCAGCCCGTACACCAGCTCCCCGTACCTCGGCTCCGCCGCGACGATCTTCACGCCGGGCACCTGCTCGCGCAGGTAGCGGCCGACGCCCATCAGCGTCCCGGTGGTGCCGAGACCCGCCACGAAGTGGGTCAGGGTCGGCAGGTCGGCGAGGAGCTCCGGCCCGGTCGTCTCGTAGTGGGCGAGCGCGTTCGCCTCGTTGCCGTACTGGTAGAGCATCACCCAGTCGGGGTGCTCCGCGGCCAGGCCCTTGGCGACGCGGACGGCCTCGTTCGACCCGCCCGCCGCGGGCGAGGAGATGATCTCCGCGCCCCACATCTCCAGGAGCTGCCGGCGCTCCGCCGAGGTGTTCTCCGGCATCACGCACACCATCCGGTAGCCGCGCAGCTTCGCGACCATGGCGAGGGAGATCCCGGTGTTGCCCGACGTCGGCTCCAGGATCGTGCAGCCCGGTGTCAGCAGCCCGTCCTTCTCGGCCTTGTCGATCATGTAGAAGGCGGGCCGGTCCTTCACCGAACCGGTCGGGTTGCGGTCCTCGAGCTTCGCCCAGATCCGGACGTCCTCGCTCGGCGACAGGCGCGGCAGCCCGACCAGCGGCGTACCGCCGAGCGAGTCCAGCAGCGACTCGAAACGCATGTCGTTCGTCGTCTCCGTTGTCGTCCGGACCGGCTCAGCCGCCGGCGACGGCCGGGAGGATGGTGACGCTGTCGCCGTCGGAGACCTGCGTCTCCAGGCCGCCGAGGAAGCGCACGTCCTCATCGTTGAGGTAGACGTTCACGAACTTGCGCAGGCCCTTGTCGTCCACCAGCCGGGCGCGCAGGCCGTCGTGCCGCGAGTCCAGGTCGGTGAACAGTTCGTCCAGCGTGCCGCCCTTGCCCTCCACGGACTTGGCGCCGCCGGTGAGGTTGCGCAGGATCGTCGGGATCCGGACCTCGATCGCCATCGCGATGATCTCCTTTTGGTCGTACGGGGGCTCCCCGCCCAAGCCGTTGCAACAGGGCGGGGAACGCGGGAATTCCAGGCGAGGATCAGCGCGCGGGCGAACAGTCGTAGACGACCTCGGCGCGCGAGTGCCCGAACAGGAAGCTCTGCACGGGGGGCACCGCGGCGGACGGGACGCGGCGCCGCGCGCCCGTTCTGCTCCCGCTCGTCCACATGACGCCCACTTTACCGGTCCCGGCCGTCCCGCTCCGTGGCGCCCGTCACGACTGCCCGGCGTCCGGGTAGGCGTCGACGATCGCGACCTCCTCCTCGGTCACCTCGCCGTCCAGGATCCGGTACGAGCGGAACTCCAGGTCGGCGTCCTCGCGGGTGGACACCAGGACGTAGTGGGCGTTCGGCTCGGCGGCGTAGGAGATGTCGGTGCGCGACGGGTAGGCCTGCGTGGCGGTGTGCGAGTGGTAGATCACCACCGGCTCCTCGTCGCGGTCGTCCATCTCCCGCCACACCTTCAGCTGCTCCAGGGAGTCGAACCGGTAGAACGTCGGCGAGCGCTCGGCGTTGACCATCTGGACGAAACGGACGGGACGGTCGGACCCGATCGGGCCGGCGATGACCCCACACGCCTCGTCGGGATGGTCGGCACGCGCGTGCGCGACGATCTTGTCGACCAGGGAACGTTCGATCGTCAGCATGCCCGCAGGCTACCCCGCAGCCCGCGGCCGCCCCACGCCCCTCCAGCACCTGTGGACAACTCTCCCAGCGCCGCGCGAGCCGCGTCACAGCAGGGCCTGGACGAGGCCCTCCTGAAGCATCGTGAGCCAGTCGTAGGCGGCGAACATCGGCGTGCGCGGATCGTCCCGGTCGAGGTGACCGGCCTCGTCGTACCACTCCTCGCTGATGTCCAGCCGGGTGCCGAGGGCCAGCCGGACGTCGTTCAGCGCGCGCAGCCACGCCTGCGCCTGCTCGCCGTCCAGGACGACCGTCCCGCCCGCGTCCGGGAGCGCCTTCAGCACCGTCGCGGCCGCGTCCCGCTTGCCGTCCCGCAGCCCCAGCTCGGTGTAGCGGCGGAAGTCGTCGGCGGCCTCGGCCTCGTCACCGCCCGGCTCGGCCCCCGGATCGCCGTAGGCGTCGGGGAACAGCCGCGCGAGCACCGGGTCGTCCGGCTTCACCGCCTCCTCGGCGATGCCGAGCGCGGAGAGCGGATCGTCCGGGTCCGCCGGCTTCCGCGCGGGCGGCTCGCCGATCAGCGCGAGCAGCTGCTCCATCAGCGACCGCAGCAGCCCGGACTCCTCGGCCGCCAGCCGCACCCGCACCCCCGCGCGCGTCCTGCGCACGTCCGCCATCAGTCGTCCCGCCGCACGGTCGCCCACAGCCCGTAGGAGTGCAGGATCTCCACGTCCCGTTCCATCTCCTCACGGGTCCCCTTCGCCACCACCGCCCGGCCCTTGTGGTGCACGTCCAGCATCAGCTTCTCGGCCTTCGGCTTGGCGTAGCCGAACACCGTCTGGAACACGTACGTGACGTACGACATCAGGTTGATCGGGTCGTTCCAGACGATCGCCAGCCAGGGCCGGTCGGCGCGCACGTCCTCCTCGACGTCGGGCCGCTCCAGTTCGACCGGTGCGGGCGCCGTGCTCATGGCGCTCATGGCCTGCGTCTCCCCCTCTCGCCCGCGAGATCGGTCCGCCCAACGCGTCCGATGCTAGGTGCACCGGCCTCCACGTCCATGGTGCCCGGTCCATGGTGCCCGCACCGGGCCTTAGGGTGCCACTTGTGGACGTTGGTGAGGGAACGACCTGCGGGAGCACCGCGCTGCTGACCGACCGCTACGAGCTGACCATGCTGCAGGCGGCGCTGCGCAGCGGGACGGCCGGACGACGCGCCGTGTTCGAGGTGTTCGCCCGCAGCCTGCCCGCCGGGCGCCGCTACGGCGTCGTCGCGGGCACCGGCCGGCTTCTCGACGCGATCGAGGCGTTCCGGTTCGGGACGGACGAACTGGACTGGCTCACCTCGAACGGCATCGTCGACGAACCCACGGCCCAATGGCTGGAGAAGTACCGCTTCACCGGGAACGTCTGGGGCTACCCCGAAGGCGACTGCTACTTCCCGGAATCGCCGATCCTGCGGGTCGAGGGGACGTTCGCCGAAGCCGTCCTGCTCGAAACCGTGGCGCTGTCGATCCTCAACCACGACTGCGCGATCGCGTCCGCCGCGTCCCGCATGGTCCAGGCCGCGCAGGGCCGACCCCTCATCGAGATGGGTTCGCGCCGCGCACATGAACGTTCGGCCGTCGCGTCGGCGCGCGCAGCCTACATCGCGGGCTTCGCCACCACGTCCAACCTCCGGGCCGGACGACTTTACGAAGTGCCCACCGCGGGGACGAGCGCGCACTCGTTCACCCTCCTGCACGACAGTGAACGGCACGCGTTCGAAGCCCAGCTCGCGTCCCTGGGCGAATCCACGACCCTCCTCGTCGACACCTACGACGTCGAACGGGCCGTCCGCACCGCCGTCGAACTCGCCGGGCCCGCCCTCGGCGCCGTCCGGATCGACTCGGGCGACCTCGCCGTGATGGCCCGCCGCGTCCGCGACCAGCTCGACTCCCTCGGCGCGCGCGACACCCGCATCGTCGTCACCGGCGACCTCGACGAGTACGGCATCGCCGCCCTCGCCGCCGCGCCCGTCGACGGCTACGGCGTCGGCACGTCCCTGGTCACCGGGTCCGGCGCCCCCACCGCCTCGCTCGTCTACAAGCTCGTCGCCCGCGCCGACGCTCCCGCCGGCGACGCGCCGATGCGGCCCGTCGCCAAGCGCTCGACCGGCAAGCCCAGCCGGGGCGGCAGCAAGTCCGCCGTGCGCCGCCTCGACGCCCACGGCACCGCCTACGCCGAGACGATCACCGTCGGGGAGCCCGCGCCCGGCCCCCGCGACCGCGTCCTGCAGGTCCCGCTCGTCCGGGACGGCGAGATCGTCGGCCGCGAACCGCTGCGGGACGCGCGCGACCGGCACGCCCGCGCCGTCGCCGAACTGCCCGCGCCCGCCGTCCAGCTCTCGCGCGGCGAGCCCGCCCTGCCCACCGAGTTCGTCGACGCCGGCCCGCGCCCCTGACCGGCGGTTCCGGCACGCCCCCGGCTGGGATAGCGTCCAAGGTGTCGGGGCAACGCGGAACCGGGACGGAGCGATCATGGGCAAGAAGGCCTTGATCATCGTGGACGTGCAGAACGATTTCTGCGAGGGCGGCTCGATGGCCGTCGCGGGCGGCGCGGACGTCGCCACCGCCATCTCCCGGCACATCTCGGCCAACCGCCCCGAATACGCGCACATCGTCGCCACCCGCGACTTCCACCTCGACCCGGGCGCCCACTTCTCCGCCGAGCCCGACTTCGTCGACACCTGGCCGCCGCACTGCGTCATCGGCACCCCCGGCGCCGACTTCCACGCCCACCTCGCGCTCGCCGACATCGAGGCCGTGTTCAGCAAGGGCCGCGAGACCGCCGCCTACAGCGGCTTCGAGGGCGCGAACGACGACGGCGTCCCGCTCGCCGACTGGCTCACCGCCCACGGCGTCGACACCGTCGACGTCGTCGGCATCGCCACCGACCACTGCGTCCGCGCCACCGCCGTCGACGCCGCCCGCGGCGGCCTGCGCACGTCCGTCCTGCTCGACCTGACGGCCGGAGTCGCCGCGCCGACCACCGACCGGGCCCTGGACGAACTCGCGCGGGAGGGCGTCGCGCTCTCCGGCGCACCGGTGGTGAGATCCTGAACCGTGACCGATGACGTGAATCCCCCCGAGATCATCCTGGTCGGCGGCGTGTCCGGCAGCGGCAAGACGACCGTCGGCACGCTGCTGGCCGAACGCCTCGGCTGGGACTACGCCGAAGCAGACGACTTCCACTCCCCCGAGAACATCGCCAAGATGCGCTCCGGGACCCCGCTCACCGACGCCGACCGCATGCCCTGGCTGCGCAAGATCGGCGCCTGGATGGACGAGCGGGTCCGCGCCGGCGAGCCGGGCGTCGTCACCTGCTCGGCCCTCAAGCGCTCCTACCGCGACATCCTGCTCGGCGGCCGCCCCGCCGCCCGGCTCGTCATGCTGGACGGCGACCGCGACACGATCGCCGCCCGGATGCGCGAACGCAAGGGGCACTTCTTCAAGCCCGGCCTGCTCGACAGCCAGTTCGCCGACTACGAGCGGCCCGACCCGGACGAGAACGTCCTCACCGTCCCCGTCGACGAGGCACCCGAGAAGATCGTCGAGCGGATCCGCGCGGACCTGCACCGCTGAGCGCCGGCGGCGCGGGGGTCAGTGGCGGCGCCGCGCCGCCCACTCGCGGATCTTCGCGATCCGCGCCCGGATCTCCTCCGCGCTCGCCTGCGCGACCGCCGGGCCGCCGCAGCTGCGCCGCAACTCGTTGTGGATCACGCCCTGCGGCTGCCCGGTCCGGTGGTTCCACGCGTTGACCAGGCCGTTCAGCTCCCGCCGCAGGGCGGCGATGTCCTCGGCGGCGGTACGGTCGGCGGCCCGGTCGGCGCGCGGGTCGCCGGTCTTCTGCCGCGACCCCGCGAGCTGCTCCGCCTGCCGCTTGCGCAGCAGCGCCGACACCTGGTCGGGCTCCAGCAGCCCCGGAATGCCGAGGTACTCCTCCTCCTCGGCCGACCCGGGCGTCGCGTGCATGCCGAACTCGCCGCCGTCGTACAGGACCCGGTCGAACGTCGCGGAGGCCTCGACCGTCTCGAACGGCAGCTCCTCCCCGACGTCCGGCGTGTCCTCCTTCTTGTTCGCCTCGGCGATCAGGTCGTCGTCCAGGCCGTCCTCGCGGACCGGGCGGTCGAGCACATGGTCGCGCTCCTCCTCCAGCTCCGCCGCGTGCCCCATCAGCGTCGGCACCGACGGCAGGAACACCGACGCCGTCTCGCCCCGCCTGCGCGCCCGGACGAACCGTCCGATCGCCTGCGCGAAGAACAGCGGCGTGCTGGTCGACGTCGCGTACACGCCCACCGCCAGGCGCGGGATGTCGACGCCCTCCGACACCATCCGCACCGCGACCATCCACCGGTCCTCGGTGTCGCCGAACTGCTTGATCTTCTTCGACGCCGACGGGTCGTCCGACAGCACGATCGTCGCGCCCTCGCCCGTCACCGCGCGCAGCATCTTCGCGTAGGCCCGCGCCGTCTCGTGGTCGGTCGCGATCACCAGGCCGCCCGCGTCCGGGATCGCCCGCCGCAGCTCGGTCAGCCGCCGGTCAGCGGCCGCGAGCACCTGCTTGATCCAGTCGCCCTTCGGGTCGAGCGCCGCCCGCCACGCCTGCGCCGTCTGGTCCTGCGTGAGCGGCTCCCCGAGCGTCGCGGTGATCTCGTCACCCGCCCGGGTGCGCCACCGCATCTCCCCCGCGTACGCCAGGAAGATCACCGGACGCACGACGCCGTCGGCCAGCGCGGGCCCGTACCCGTAGGTGTAGTCCGCGCGGCTCCGCCGGACACCGTCCGGCCCTTCCTCGTACTCGACGAACGGGATCGGGTTGATGTCCGTCCGGAACGGCGTCCCCGACAGCGACAGCCGCCGGGCCGCCGGCTCGAACGCCTCCCGCACCGCGTCGCCCCACGACAGGCCGTCCCCCGCGTGGTGCACCTCGTCGAAGATCACGAGCGTCTTGCGCGACTCCGTCCGGTTCCGGTGCAGCGCCGGGCGCGCCGCGACCGTCGCGTACGTCACCGCGACACCGTGGAAGTCCTTGCCGACGGGCCCGCTGCTGTTCTGCCACTCGGGATCGAGCTTGATCCCCACCCGCGCGGCCGACTCGGCCCACTGCCGCTTCAGGTGCTCGGTCGGGCACACGACCGTCACGGCCACGACGGCCCGCCGCTCCATCAGCTCCCGCGCCAGCCGCAGCGCGAACGTCGTCTTGCCCGCGCCGGGCGTCGCGACGGCCAGGAAGTCGCGGGGGCCGGGCTGCTGCCCGTCCGACCCGAAGTAGTTCTCCAGTGCCTGCTGCTGCCAGGCGCGCAGGGACGACGCCGTCCCCCAGGCGGCCCGTTCGGGGAACGCGGGGGGCATGCTCGGTGCGGCGAAGGTGCTCACGGTGATAGCAGGCTACATACCAACACCGACAGATCGCGCCCCGCGCCCCCGACCTGTGCCGCGATCCACACCGCGACCAGCCGACACGCCCGCCGCCGTCCCCGGCGTGTCCGGCGTGTCCGGGCCGCCCGCGCGGACGGGTCGTCCCGGAACGCCGGCGGGGAACGGCGGGGTCAGTCGTCCTTCTTGTCGCCGCCCGACTGCATGGATTCGTAGATCTCCTTGCACTCGGGGCAGACGGGGTACTTCTTCGGGTCGCGGTTCGGCACCCACACCTTGCCGCAGAGCGCGATCACCGGCGTGCCGCTCACCGCGCTCTCGGTGATCTTCGCCTTCTTCACGTAATGCGCGAACCGCTCGTGGTCGCCGTCACCGTGCGACAGATCCGGCCGTACGTCTGTCTGGGTGTCGCCATCGGGAAGGATCTTCGTGCTCACGTCAATCACCTTAATTCAGGGTCGGATCCTCAGGGTACGTGGCGACGAACGCCAGGTCGCCGCCTTGGCGGCGCAGGACGTCGGACCAGAGACGGTCGGGGTCGGGGGCGAACACGTCGCCCGCCTCCGCGGGCACCAGGTACCAGGCGCCCTCCTCGATCTCCGCGTGCAGCTGCCCCGCCGACCAGCCGGCGTACCCGGCGAACACCCGCAGCTGCAGGAGTTCGGCGGCCAGCAGGCCGGGCGGGGCCTCCAGGTCGACGAGGCCGACCCGGGAGACCTCGGCGCCGCCGTCGAGCGCGCGCCAGCCGAGCGGCTCGTCCTCGCCGGGGAGGCGCGCCAGGGCGAGCGCGTTGTCGAGCGCCACGGGCCCGCCCTGGAACACCACGGACGGTCCGGTGACGAGTTCGGCCCACGGCGGGAGCACGCGGTCCACCGGGACCTCGGTCGGCCGGTTGAGGACGACGCCGAGCGTGCCGCCGTCCGCGTCGTGCTCGACCAGCAGGACCACGCTGCGCCTGAAGTTGGGATCCTCCAGCTGAGGGGTCGCGACGAGCAGTAGTCCCACCCTGATGCCGTCTTCCATGGGTTCCATCATGCGGTGCGCCGGCCTCCGGCGGCACGTCCCCTCTCTCGTCGGTGTCCGCGGACGCGGTGTTCGTCCGGCAATGTCTCACCCCTCGGGCCGCCAGTAAGTCAAGCATTCCTGTCGACGGGGGCCGAGGGCACGCGTTAAGAATGAGTAAGCGACATCGGCCGCCCGCGCCCGCGGGCCCGGGGAGGACAGCGATGCAGTTGCCCAGGGTCGTCATCGCCGCCGTGTTCTTCGCGCTCGCGGCGTTCATCGCCATCCCTCCGCTGGTCGGGGACGACTCGGAGAACGCGACGCCCGCGTCGAACCAGACGACCTCGCCGTCGCCGTCGCCGTCCGGGTCCGGGTCGGGGTCCGGTGCGGGATCGGAGCCGGCGTCGCCGAGCCCGTCGCGGAGCGCGTCGCCCCGGCCGCCGGGTTCGGGGAACGCGGCGCTGACGGCGGAGATCGGGTCGGTGGCGTGCCCGGAGCGGACGGTGCCGGTGCGGGTACGCAACACCGGGGGCAAGCCCGCCGACTTCAGCGTCGAGAAGAACGACGACACGGCGGCGATCCCCGGACGGCTCGCGGCGGGCGAGTCGCGGACCGTGGACGTCGAGGTGCGCGAGGACCGCCGCACGCGGGTGCGGGTCGCGTGGGCGAACGACCGGATCGCGTCCGAGACCGTCGAGGCGAACTGCACCGGTGCGGGCTCGCCCGGCGACGACCCGTCCGAGCTGCCCTACACCGGCCAGGACGACGGGGTGCTGTGGGCGCGCGGCGCCACCGCCTTCGCCGCCCTGGTCACCGGGCTGATCATCTTCTGGTACGGGGGCGTGTGGCCGCGCCGCAAGGAGAAGATGCTGCGGAAGTAGGCGCCCCGCCGGGCGTCCCGGCCGGGCGTCACGCCTCGGTGCGGGGGCGGCCGCCGGCCGCCTCGCGGACGGCGCCCGCGACGCGGGAGCTCACGTCCGGGTGGAACACGCTCGGGATGATGTAGTTCGGGCCGATCTCCTCCGGGGTGACCACCTCGCTGAGCGCGGCGGCGGCCGCGGCGAGCATGTCGAGGGTGACGCCGTCGGCCTGGGCGTCGAGGAGGCCGCGGAACACGCCGGGGAACGCGAGGACGTTGTTGATCTGGTTCGGGTAGTCGCTGCGGCCGGTGGCGACGACGGCGGCGTGCTCGCGGGCCTCGTCCGGGGAGACCTCGGGCTCGGGGTTGGCGAGGGCGAAGACGATCGCGTCGTCGTTCATGGTCGCGACGTCGTCGCCGGTCAGGATGCCGGGGGCGGAGACGCCGATGAAAACGTCGGCGTCCTTGACGGCGCCGCGCAGGTCGCCCGCGTAGCCGTCGGAGTTCGTGTGGTCGGCGATCCAGCGGAGCGAGTCGTCCAGGTCGTCGCGGCCCCCGTGGACGGCGCCGCGGTAGTCGCAGACGATCAGGTCGCGGGCGCCCGCGTGCATCAGCAGCTTGAGGATCGCGCTGCCCGCGGCCCCGGCGCCCGCCATCGTGATGCGGACGGACGACAGGTCCTTGCCGACGACGCGGAGCGCGTTCGTCAGGGCGGCGAGGACGCAGATCGCGGTGCCGTGCTGGTCGTCGTGGAAGACGGGGATGTCGAGGAGCTCGCGGAGGCGGGCCTCGACCTCGAAGCAGCGGGGGGCGGAGATGTCCTCGAGGTTGATGCCGCCGAACGCGGGGGCGAGGATCTGGACGGTCCGGACGATCTCGTCGGTGTCCTGCGTGTCGAGGCAGATCGGCCACGCGTCGATCCCGGCGAACCGCTTGAACAGGGCGGCCTTGCCCTCCATGACGGGCAGCGCGGCCTCGGGGCCGATGTTGCCGAGGCCGAGGACGGCGGAGCCGTCGGTGACGACGGCGACGCTGTTGCGTTTGATCGTCAGCCGCCGGACGTCCTCGGGGTTGCGGGCGATCGCCAGGGAGACGCGCGCGACGCCGGGCGTGTAGGCCATCGAGAGCTCGTCGCGGTTGCGCAGCGGCACCTTCGACGACATCTCGATCTTGCCGCCGAGGTGCATCAGGAACGTGCGGTCGCTGACCTTGTGGATCTTGATGGCGTCGAGCTGCTCGAGCGCCCCGGCGATCGCTTCGGCGTGCTGGGTGTCGCGGGTCGCGATCGTCACGTCGATGCGGAGCGTCTCGTGCCCAGCGGTGTTCACGTCGAGGGCCGTGACGATGCCGCCGGCGTTCTCCACCACGTGGGTGATCTGGCTTACCGCCCTGCCTCCGGCCGGAACCTCCAGCCGGACCGTGATGGAGTAGGAAACGCTCGGCACGCTCGCCACGACAACTGCTCCCTCTGTACCCGAGTACGTCCGTGTCCCGGACGTGCCCGCGGTCGGCGCGGCACGCCGGGGCCGTGCCCGGACGGCCCAGCGTGCTCAGATCGTGCCCGCCGCGGCGACGACGAGGTCGACGGCGGCGGGCACGGGCAGCCTCGTGGTGTCGATCACGAGGTGGTAGAGCCGCGGATCGGCGGGATCGGCCCCGTAGAAGTGCTTCACGTAGGCCGTTCGGGCGCGGTCGTTGTCCACGAGCATACGCTCCACATCGCGGTAGAGCGTCCCGCTCGGCGCACTCGCGTCCCTGTTCGGGGGCATCTCGGCCGCCGCCCGGACCATCCTGCGCTCGCGCGGCCCGTCGAGCCGGACGTGCAGCGCGTCCGGCCGGTCGGCCAGGACGAGCGCGCCCGCGCGGCCGAGCACGACGCAGCCGGTGTCGGCGGCGCGGCGGATCACGTCCTCGGTGCGGGCCTTGAACTCCTCGGGCGGGACGAGGTCGCGGTTCGGGATGACGTCCATGCCGCCCAGCGCGACGACCGGCAGCCGCGCGGCCCCGGCGAGGATCCGGCCGAGGCCGCTCTCGGCCCGCCCGTCGTGGGTGCGCGCCTCCTCCAGGGTGCAGCCGATCTCGCTCGCGACGACCTCGGGAATCGCGCGGTCGACGAACGGCAGCCGGAGGCGTTCCGCGACGGCGGGGCCGACGAGCCCGCCCGCCGCGCCGAAGGCGGCGGAGATGGTCACGATACGTACGGCCATGCACGGTTCATGCCCGTTCCGCACACTCGTCACCGTCCCCGCACCGCCGGAACGGAAGGCCCGCAGCACCGACAGGCGCGCAGCCGACAGGCGGCCGGCGGCGCGCCGCCGGCCGCGGTCACGCGCCCGTCAGAACAGGGCCGACTGCAGCGAGCGGCGCGCCTTGCCCACGCGGGGGTCGTCCGGCGGGAGCAGGTCGAACAGCGACAGCAGGTGCTTGCGCGCCGCGTCGCGGTCGTCGCCCGCGCTCGCCCGCACGGCGGCGATGAGCCGCGCGAACGCCTCGTCGACGCGTCCGGACATCATCTCCACGTCGGCCGCGCCGATCTGGGCGGGCACGTCCCCGGGCTTCTCCTGCCCCTCCCGGAGGGCGCGCTCGGGGTCGAGGGCCTGGACGCGCAGGCTCAGCTCGACGAGCCCGAGCCCCTGCTTGGCCTGCGGGTCGCGCGGGTTCTGCGCCAGCAGCCGCTCGAACGCCGCCTTGGCCGCGTCGAGGTCGCCGCGCTGCAGGGCGCTCTCGGCCTCGGCGTAGACCGGATCGACCTGCGGCTGGGCGGGCTGCTCCGCGCCCGGCTCGGCCGCCTCGCCCTCCGGCGCGTCCGGGAGGATGCCCTCCTTGCGCAGCACGTCGAAGAGCTGGTCGATGGCCTGGCGCACCTGCGCCTCGGGCGCGGCGCCGTTCAGGAACGGCAGCAGCTGCCCGGCGACGACCGCCGCGACGAACGGGATGCCCTGCACGCCCATCTGCTGCATGTACGCGGCGAGCTGCGGGTTGGCGTCGATGTCGACCTTGGCGAGCACCCATGTCCCGGCCGCCTCTTCGGCGAGCTTCTCCAGGATGGGCCCGAGCTGCTTGCAGGGCCCGCACCACTCGGCCCAGAAGTCGACGAGGACGGGCACGCTCTGCGAGCGCTCCACGACGTCGGTGTTGAACGTCTCGTCCGTCACGTCGACGACGTACTGGCCGCCGGGCGCGCCCGCGGGCGCGGAGCCGCCGCCCGCCTGCGCCTGCGCCCGGCGTTCCTGCTGCTTCCTGGTGGCCGCCTGGCGGGCACCCAGATCGATGGCCCCGTGCAACGAAAAGTCCCGAGAAGGCATGGCTCCATCCTGCCCCATCCCCGCACCACCTGTGCGCCCGTACGCTCCCAGCGGAGTGCGGGGCGGGGGAAGAGGCGGCGAGATCGGCCGGTTCAGCCCAGCCGCTGCCCGTACACGCGGTCGATGGTCATGGTCATGAGCACCCGCCGGTCGGACACCATGACCGACCGGTACTCGGCCCAGTCCGGGTGCTCTCCGGCGGCGCGCCGGTAGTAGTCGACGAGCGCGTCGACCTCCGGCCCGTCCGGGTCGGTGCCCGGCCCGGTGAGGGTCACCGGGCCCTCGGCGGTGGCCCACGCCCGGCCGTCGGACGAGGTGACCTCCAGCGCGGCCCGCGGGTCGCGGCGCAGGTTCGCCGTCTTGGCGCGCCCCTCGGTCATCGAGACGAGGAGGACGCCGGCGTCCTCGTCGTAGTACGGGGTGACGGGCGACAGCTGCGGGCCGCCGTCGGACTTGATCGTCGCGAGGACCCCGAGCCGGGTCTCGGCGAGCAGGGCGCGCGGGTCGAACTGCGTGGTGGTCATGGTCATCCTTCCGAGGGCTTGCGGAACTGCTCGATCAGCGCCGCGTAACCGTCGCCGCCCCGCCCGGCGGCGACGGCCCGTTCGGCCGGCGCCGCGATGAGCGCGGGCGGCGCGGCGTCGACGCCGAGGGCCTCGCTCTCGGCGACGAGGTGCCGCATCGTGGTCAGGTGGGTGTCGATGGTGGCGTCCAGTGGCGGGTACTCCCCGTCGTCGATCTGCCGCGCGTAGTCGGCGACCCAGCCGGCGGTGGTCTCGATGCCCGCCTTCGCCAGCGGGGCGAACGCGGCGGCGTCCACGCCCGCCGCGCCGAGCAGGGCCGCGCCGTGCAGGAAACCGTTCAGCACGTGCCACATCACGCTCAGGACGGCCATCTCGTTCAGCGACGCCAGGCCGTGCTCGTCGCCGAGGTGCGACGTTCCCGTGCCGAGGCTCCGCAAAACCGGTTCGTGCCGGTCGAAGACCGCCCTGGGGCCGCTGTAGACGAGCAGGGCGTCCGCGGTCCCGATCGTCTCGGGGACGGCCATGATCGCGCCGCCGAGGTAGGCGGCGCCGTGCCGGGCGAGCGCGGCGGCGGTCTCCCGGGCCTCGCCGGACGTCCCGGAGCTCAGGTTCGCCACGGTGCGGCCGTCGAGGGCGCCGCCGACCGGGTCGAGGACCGCGCGGACGGACGCGTGGTCGGAGAGGCACACGACCACGAGCGGGGCCGCGGCGACGGCTTCGGCGGGGGACGCGGCGAGGGTCGCGCCCTCGGCGACGAGGGGGCCGGCCTTCGCGGCCGTGCGGTTCCAGACGGTGGTCGGATGCCCGTCGCGCAGGAACGCGGCGGCCAGGGCGCGCCCCATCATCCCCAGGCCGAGGACGGTCACGGGCGTGCGGGTACGGGAGCGGCCGGGGTCGGTGCCGGCCGGCGTCGCCACTCGGGACGAATCGGTGTTCATGGCAGAATCCTGAACGTTCATACCGATATGAAGGTCAAGGGGCGAGCGGGATGCTGATCGGGGAGCTGAGCAGGAGGACCGGGGTCAACGCGCACCAGCTGCGCTACTACGAGGCCCAGGGGCTGCTCGAAGCCGGGCGGGGCGCGAACGGCTACCGCGAGTACGCCGACGGCGCCGTGGTGACCGTGACCCAGATCCGGAGGCTGCTCGAGGCCGGGCTGTCGACGAAAGAGATCGAGTACCTGCTGCCCTGCGCGACGGGTTCGGGCCCCGAACTGGAACCCTGCCCGGAACTCGTGGAGGCTCTGCGCGCGCGCCTGCGCAAGCTGGACGAGTGCATCGAGTCGGTCGTCCAGTCCCGGACGGTTCTGAGCGACCTCATCGACGACGCCGAGCGCCGCATGCCGGACGTCTATCCGGAGTGCGGCGCGACCGATCCGGAACCGGCGATCGCCTGATCAGCGGACGGACCGCGACTCGGCCTCCGAAATGCCTTTTGGCGGGCATATGCCGATTGTCCAGAAATCTAGATTTGTTCTAGGTCACGCGGCAAGGCAAAGGATCGAGCGGTCCCGCAGTAAAGGCAAAAAGATTGCTGACAGCCATCGCCAAGCCCGGTTATAGTCGCGATGTCGATGCATCGTTCCGCGGCAAAAGAGCTCCGGACGCCCTGGACACCGGTTCCGCCGGCGCCGGGAGCCGGGCGGGCGCCGCGTGGTGACGGGGGAGGCCACCGGCGCGCCAGTCACGGCCGCAGCGAGCGCATGGCGAACAACGGGGGGAAACAGTGATCGCGGAGTATTCCGCGATCGTGGCCCGAGGAATGGGTGTCCGCCGCGGGGGGCGGTGGCTCCTGCGCCCGGTGACCTTCGGCCTTGCCGAAGGCGTGGTCGGCCTTGCCGGTCCACCTGGTGTCGGTAAATCCACTCTGCTGGCCACGTTCGCGACCTTGCGCCGGCCGAACGCCGGCGCGCTGCACGTTCTCGGAAAGGACATTTCGAACGGTACGGAACTGCGCGCCGCGCGGGCCCGGATCGGCTACCTGCCGTCCCGGTTCGCCCGCGCCGAGCACATGACCGCGGGCGAGTTCGTCGAGTACGCGGCGTACTTCAAGCGGACGAGCGCGGCCGCCGCGCGCGCCATCGTCAAGCGGCTCGACCTCACCGAGGCCGCCGGGACCGAACTCGCCCTGCTGCCGCCGGACGTCCGGCTGCGCGCGGGCCTCGCCGCGGCGTGCGTCCACGAACCCGACCTGGTGCTGCTCGACGACCCGTTCGGCGACCTGTGCGCGGCCGCCGAGCCGTGGCCGGGCGGCGGCGCGGCCGGCTCCGGGGACGCCGCCGCGACGATCGCCGAGCTGATCCCGGTGCTGCGCGCCCTCGCCCCGACCGTGGTGATCACCGCGGAGGGCTGCGACCTGCTCACCGGCTGGTGCGACCGCCTGTTCACGCTGTCGCGCGGCAAACTCACCGAGCAGCCCACCCGCTCGGCCACGACCCGCCGGGGCCGCTCCGCCGCCGACCGCCGATGGCCCGACGCGGCCGGCGGACCGGACGCGGTGCCCGGCGATCACCGGCGCGGCGAAGGTCCGGTGCCGCGCCGGTGGCTGTGGCCGGTCCGTCCATGGTCCTCAGCGCCCTGGACGGGCCGGCCCCGGCGCATCGGCCGGCGGCCGCCGCTGCCCGCGCTGCCGCAGCCGGCCCGGCCGCGGGCCCGGCGGACGCCCGCGCGGAGCGCCGCCGGTGTCTGACCTCGGTCGGGTGCTCCGGCTGGACGCCCGCCGCACGGCCCTGCTCGTCGCGGTGCCGCTGCTCACCGTCGTCGGCACCGCCGCCGCCGCGCTGTCGCTGTGCCCGCCGCACGCGTACTGGGACAACTCCGTCGTCGCTCTGGTCAACGCGGTGCGGCTGCTCGGCCCGGTCGCCGCCGCGCTCGCCGCGTGGGCGGCCGTCCGGGAACGCCCCCTGGACTACCTGCGCAACCTCACCGCCCGCTCCCCCGCCACCGGCGTGCTGTTCGACCTGCTGCTGCTGTCGGCCGCCGCGCTCGTCGCGTACGCGGCGGTCACGACCGTGATCGTCGCCGTCACCCTGCTGCACGGCGGGACCGGACGGTCCCACCCGCTGGGGTTCGCGGCCGGCGCGGGCGCGCTCGTCCTGCACGTCGTGGCCGGATACCTGGCCGGACGGGTCGTGCCGCACCGGGCGACGGCACCGCTCGTCCTCGCCGCCACGGGGCTGTGGTCGGCCCTGCGCGTGCCCGGGATGTCCTGGTGGAGCCTGCTGCCCCCGGCCGCGCTGAACCAGGTCGCGCTCTTCACCACGCTGCGCCCGCAGGTGCTCGCCGACCAGGTCGTGTGGGCGGTCGGCGCGACGGCCGCGCTGATCCTCGGGTACGTGCTGTGGGCGACGCGGCGCGCGCTGGTCGGCGTCCCGCTCGCCGCGGCCCTCGCCGCCGCCGCGGCCGCGACCGTCGGGCTGCACGGCACCTCGGGCGGCACGGTCGCGCCCGTCCGCACCGACCAGGTCTGCCGCGAGTGGCCGCTGACCGTGTGCGTGCATCCGGCGCTGCGCGACGCGCTGCCCGCGCTGACGGCCGCGGTCATCCCCCTCGCCGCGCGGCTGGACGGGACGCCCGGCGCGTTCACCCGCGTGGAGCAGCGCCCGACCTGGGCCCCCGGCGGGGTGCGGGACGGCGTCGCGGGCGTCCACCTGGACGCCGCGCTGCCGCCGGGGTTCGAGGAGCGGGCCGTCCGGCGGATCCGGGACGGCCTGCGCGACCCGCGCGCGTGCCCGGTCCCCGCCGGCTACGGGGCGCTGGTGGACGCCTGGCTGACCGGCGACCCGCCGCCCGCGATCGGCGACGCCCGCACCGCCCGCGCGTTCGGCTCGTGGAGCGAGGAGCGGCGCCGCGCCTGGCTGCGGCGGAACTTCGCCGACTACCGGACGTGCACGCTCGGCCCGAACGACTTCCGCGCCGCGACGGGCGCCCACCCGTCCGTCCCGTCCGGTGCGGGGAACGTTCCAGGCAGGGAGAACGGGTCGGGCGCGGCGATCGCCCCGGGGGCAGGGAACGTTCCAGGTTCCCCGCGGTGAAGGCCGGGGCCGCCCGACCGGGCCGCGGCACGACGATGCGCCGTCCCCCGCGTGGGCGGGGAACGGCGCGCGGGGTTCCCCTGCGCGGCCGCGACGGGACCCCCAGCCCGGCGCGACCGCGCAGGAGCCTAGGCCCGGCCCGCCGGTTCGGCGACCGGCGCGGGCTTGGTCCAGTGGCGCTCGACGAAGAACGGGGCGACGGGCAGCACCGCGGCGCCCAGCGCGAGGATCGTCCGCGTCATGTTCCAGCCGAGCTGCTGACGCACGATCACCGCCGCCCCGACGTAGGCGATGAACAGGACACCGTGGATCGGGCCCACCAGCGACACCGCGGCCGGCAGGTCCGCCATGTACTTCAGCGGCATGGCGACGAGCAGCAGCACCAGGAACGAGACCGCCTCCGCGATGGAGACGACCCGGAAAGCACGAACGATGTCCACGTCCGGTCAACGCCCCTCACGCGCCGGAGGTTTCAGCCGGGGGTATGGCGCTGATCACATCGCCCGGCAAGCAAGAAGTGGCGTGAGCGATCGGTTCTGCTGGGCATGCCGGGTGTATGTCGAGCGGAAAATCGAATACCGGCACCCCCACCCGATCCCTCCGTCCCCTCCTGTTCCTGCGCGGCCCCGTCCTGCTGGTCGTGGTGACGGCGGTCGTCGTGGTGGTGGGCCTGCAACTCCTGCGCGGCGTGGGGCTGCCCGACTGGGCGAACCCCTTCGCGACGGAGACGAAGGACCGCAGCGGGCCCGTGCTGCTGAAGTCGATCCAGGACCTGCGCCGCTACGAGGCCGCCAGCGGATCGTTCCAGGTGATCGTCGACCTGGAGCAGGACGCGAAGTTCCTCCCGGGTTCGCTGCGCGGCGAGCGCACCCTGTTCGTCGGCAACGGCAGCGTGGGCGCCTACGTCGACTTCTCCAAGCTCGGCTCGGGCGCGATCAAGGTGAACGCGGACCGGACGGCCGCGACGATCACGCTGCCGCCCGCGCAGTTGGAGAAGACGAACCTGGACACCGAGAACAGCTACGTCCACGCCACCGAACGCGGCCTGTTCGACCGGTTCGGCGACTTCTTCAGCAGCAACCCGAACGACCAGCAGCAGCTCTACGTCCTGGCGAGCAAGAAGATCCAGGACGCCGCCGCGAAGAGCGGGCTCCGCGAACGCGCCGACGCCAACACGAAGTCGATGCTGACGAACATGCTGAAGGCCCTCGGGTTCCGGTCCGTCAAGTTCGCCACCCCGGCCCAGTGAGGAACTCTCAGTGCTCACGGCCCTGGATTCGACCCTGTAACCGAAATTGTCAACAACCGGCATGCACCCACGTTACGAAGCGGTACGCCAATCACGGCAGAGGCCGCCTCGACGGGGCACCCGCACACGGCCAAGGCTTCGCCAAGTCTCCGGGCGCCTGGTGTCAGGCGCGGGACGCCACGCCCCGCTCGCCCGCCCCGGCGGGCGACCACGGGGCGATCACGCCGCACGGAGTCTCGGCCGGGCCGGCCACCAGCGCGAACCGGCCCGCCTCGCCGTCGGCCGGCGGCACCTGGAGCCGGGCGCCGGACTCGACGGCGGTGCGCGCCACCGCGTCGCAGTCGACGACCCGCACGTAGGGCAGCCACTGCGCGTCCCGGCCGGCCGGCCAGCGCTCGTCCGTCCGGACCAGGTCCGCGACCGGCCGCCCGCCGTCCAGTTCCCACCAGCCGTGCACGGGCGAGCGCTCGACCGCGCGCCACCCGAAAACCTCGCCGTAGAAGCGGCGGGCCCGCCCGAGGTCGCGGACCGCCAGTTCCACCCGCCACACCGTGCCCGGCTCGTCCACCATGGTCGGGCCCTGCGAGACGCCCTCCCGCGAAGCCCAGACGGCGAACGCCGCGCCCTCCGGGTCGGCGTAGATGCCGAAGCGGCCGATGGTGGACGCGCTCGTGGCCGGCAGAAGCTCCATCCCCCCGGCGGCGAGGACGGCGCGCGCCGTGGCGTCCACGTCCGCGCCGTGGAAGAAGGGCGTCCAGGCGGGGGGCGTCGCCTCGTCGGCCAGGGCCTGCATCCCGGCCACCCCCAGCACGTCCCCGGGCCGGAGCGTGAAGACCTCGTAGTCGCCGAACAGATCGGACGCGATCGTGAACGACGCCCAGCCGAACAGCGTCCCGAAGAACCGCTTGCACGCCTCGGGGGCCGGGCTGCCCAGGTCGAACCAGGTCGCCGTGCCGATCTCGTAGGTCGCCGCCTCCGGCATCGCACCCCCCGACGTCCGATGTCCCTACGTTACGGACAGGTACGCCAACCACGGCAGAGCCGATCGCCAGGGCCTCCCCAAGAGGTCACAAAGCGGGCCGCCCGCGCGGCTCAGAGCCTCTCGGCGCCGAGCCGCTAGGCGAGGGGCCGGGTCGGAACGCGGAGGATAAGAGCGTCGCCTTGGCCGCCGCCGCCGCAGAGTCCGGCGGCGCCGGTGCCGCCGCCGCGGCGCTTCAGTTCGTAGGCCAGGTGCAGGGCGATGCGGGCGCCGGACATGCCGACCGGGTGGCCGAGCGCGATGGCGCCGCCGTTGACGTTGACCTTCTCCGGGCCGACGCCGAGGTCGCGCATCGACTGGACGCCGACGGCCGCGAACGCCTCGTTGATCTCGATGAGATCGAGGTCGGCGACGTCCAGCCCCTCCTTGCCGAGCGCGTGCTTGATCGCGTTCGCGGGCTGGGACTGCAGCGAGTTGTCCGGGCCGGCGACGTTGCCGTGCGCGCCGATCTCGGCGATCCACTCGAGTCCGAGCTCTTCGGCCTTCGCCCGCGACATCACCACGACCGCCGCGGCGCCGTCGCTGATCTGCGAGGACGAACCCGCGGTGATCGTCCCGTCGGAGCTGAAGGCCGGACGCAGCTTCGCCAGGCCCTCGACGGTGGTGTCGCCCCGCACGCCCTCGTCCGTGGCGAACACCACCGGCTCGCCGCGCCGCTGCGGGATCTCGACCGGAGCGATCTCGTCGTCGAACACGCCGTTCTTGATCGCCTCGGCGGCGCGCCGGTGCGAGCGCGCGGAGAACTCGTCCTGCTCCTCGCGCGAGATGTCGAGCTTGGCGTTGTGCCGCTCGGTCGACTCGCCCATCGCCAGGCCGTCGAACGCGTCGGTGAGCGCGTCGTAGGCCATGTGGTCGAGCACCTCGACCGACCCGTACTTGTAGCCGCCGCGCGACTTCGGCAGCAGGTGCGGGGCCTGCGTCATCGACTCCATGCCGCCCGCCACGACGATGTCGAACTCGCCCGCGCGAATCAGCTGGTCGGCCAGGGCGATGGCGTCCAGGCCGGAGAGGCAGACCTTGTTGATCGTGATCGAGGGGACGCTCATCGGGATGCCGGCCTTCACCGCCGCCTGCCGCGACGGGATCTGTCCCGCGCCCGCCTGGAGGACCTGCCCGAGGATCACGTACTGGACCTGGTCGCCGGACACTCCCGACCGCTCCAGCGCGGCCTTGATCGCGTGCGCGCCGAGATCGGCCGCCGAGAAGTCCTTGAGTGAGCCCGTCAGGCGTCCGATGGGCGTGCGCGCTCCGGCGACGATCACGGAAGTGGCGGTCATGAGGGGGCCCTCCAGAATGGTGCTGCGCCGACGTTTGCCACCATACCCAGGAGTATCGGCACGCCTTCGAGGGAGACCCGCCCATGCTGACCCGCATCGACCACATCGGAATCGCCTGCCACGACCTCGAGGCCACGGTCGAGTTCTACAAGGCGACGTACGGCTTCTCCGACGTGCACTTCGAGGTGAACGAGGAGCAGGGCGTCCGGGAGGCCATGCTCAAGATCAACGAGACCGGGGACGGCGCCGCGAGCTACCTCCAGCTGCTCCAGCCGATCCGCGAGGACTCGGCCGTCGCCAAGTGGCTCGCGAAGAACGGCGAGGGCGTGCACCACATCGCGTTCGGCACCGACGGCACGGTCGCCGACGAGGCGGCGGGCATCGCGGGCAAGGGCGTCCGGGTCCTGTACGACGAGCCGCGCAAGGGCTCGCTCGGTTCGCGGATCAACTTCCTGCACCCGAAGGACTGCCACGGCGTCCTGACGGAGCTGGTCGAGAAGCGCTGAGGGCCCGCGGACGTCCGGTCACGGAGCGGCACCGCACCGTGACCGGATCGTGACGCTTTCGGGACCGCGAGACCGGGGGGCCCGGCACGAACCGCCGCTCTGTGACTGTTCGGTCGCGTCTGGTGCATTTGTGGCCCCCGTACCTGGGCAGCCGCGACTTCACGGAGCGACATGCCAAAACGGAACAAAACACGCAGTGCGTCAAGATGAGCCCCCAACACGGCAGTCTCGGGAGTAGGCTTCTTCCGCCGGAAGAGGTCTGGGGCGCTGCGCCGTTCCCGCCAGGCGATCAACCGGTCCCCGGAACCACCCGTAGCCCCGTCACATCAGGATTGAGCCACATGCAGTCCGACATCGACGCCCAGCTCACCAACTTCTTCGAAGACACGCCCCCACGCGAGTTCGACGTGGTGCTTCGCGGCTACGACCGGCACCAGGTCGACGAGCACATCAAACAGCTCGACAACGAGGTCCGGCAGACCCGCGAGCAGACCCAGGCCATGCAGCGGGAGCTGTCCGACGCCCATCGGCAGTTGCAGGAACAGGAGCGCCCCACCTACTCGGGTCTCGGTGCCCGCATCGAGCAGCTGCTCCGGCTCGCCGAGGAGCAGGCCACCGAGCTCGTCCAGGCCGCCCGCTCCGAGGCCAACGAGATCAAGGCCGCCGCGAAGGTCGACGCCGCCGAGCTGCGCGCCACCGCGGAGAACGACGCCGCCGAGCTGCGTGCCACCGCCCAGCGCGAGGGCGACGACATGCGGGGCGCGGCCGAGCGCGAGGCCGAGGAGGTGCGCACGTCCGCCCGCCGCGAGGCCGACGAGCTGACCTCCACCACCGAGCGCGAGGTCGCCAAGCTGCGCGCCACCGCCGACCACGAGGTCGCCGAGAAGCGCGCCGCCGCCGAGCGGGAGATCGCCAAGCTCCGCACCACCACCGAGCGCGAGGTCGCGCAGCTGCGCGCGTCCACCAAGCGCGAGCGCGACGAGATCCTCACCACCGCGAAGCGGCAGGCCGACGAGATGCGCGCCCAGGCGCAGCGCATCCTCGAGGAGAGCGAGGCCCAGCGCGCCCAGGCGGAGGCCGAGTTCGAGATCCAGCTCGCCGCCCGCCGCGAGGAGGCCGACCGCCAGGACGCCGAGCGGCACTCCGCCGCGCAGGCCGCCACCCAGAAGCTCGTCGCCGAGGCCGAGCAGCGCGCCGCGTCCGCCGAGCAGCGCGCCGCCAAGGCCACCCAGCAGGCCGACCAGACCCGCCGCGAGGCCGACTCGCACGCCAAGCAACTCGTCGCGAACGCCCGCAAGAACAGCGACAACGTGATCGCCGAGGCGAAGGCGCAGGCCGAGCAGCTGCTGGCCGAGACCAAGGCCGAGGCCGACCGCGTCCGCACCAACGCGCAGCGCCAGGTCGACGAGCTCACCCGCCAGCGCGACAGCATCACCAGCCACCTCAACCAGCTCCGCCAGCTCATCGGCGGCGTCTCCCCGGGCATGGGCGCCGACGAGATCGCCGCGCCGCCGGAGAAGGCCGCCATCCCCGCGGCCGAGCCCAAGGAGGAGCCGCCCGCCGCCAAGCCGGCCCCGAAGCCGGCCCCCGCGAAGGCCGCACCGCCCGCGGGCGGCGAGGCCAAGAAGTCCGACGAGGACGACGAGGACTGGTGGCAGGAGTGACCGCCTGACGCGCCCGCCCGGCGCGTCACCCGTCCGGAAAGCCTAGGGGCCGAGCGAACGCCTCTAGGCTTTCCGTCGTCTACACACCCGTAACACCCGCAGCCGACCACGGCAGGAGACAGAGGAGACCGGCGTGCCCGACGAGACCCCCGCGAGGACGGTTCCGCCGCGCCGCCCGGCCCTGCCCGCGTCCCCGCCCCCGCCCCCTCGCCCGACGACACCGCCCCGCCCTCCCCCGGAGAGCCGAAGTCCCCCCGGCCCTCGGCGACCGGCTCCGCCGAACCGGCCGCCGAGGACGAACCCGGCGCGTCCACCGCTGCCGGGGAACCCACCGCGACCGGCGAACAGGACGAACCCGCCGCCGGGGCACCGGCGGCACGGACCGGACCCGACACGTCCGGCACCTCGGGCACGTCCCCCGGAACCGTCCCACAGGACGAACGCGACACACCCGACGCCCCCGGCACCGCCACCGAACCCGCCGGACGGGACGAGCGGGCCACCGGAACCGTCGGGACCTCCACCGAGCCCGGCAGGTCGGACGAGCACGGCGCGTCCACCGAAGGGGAATCCACCGCGCGAACCGAACCGACCGCGTCCGGCACCGGCGAGTCACCCGCCGAGCCCGGCACCCGGGACGAGGAAGGCCCGGAGGGCGGGAAGGGCCCGGAGGGCGGGAAGGGCCCGGAGGGCGAGGCCGCCCGACCGGGCGGCACCGGGCCCACGCAGACGCGGCCTCAGGACACGGACGTCCTCGACGACTCGCCGCCCCTCGACGACACACCCCTTGCGAAAACCGCCACCGGCACGGCCCCGGCAACAACCGCGACCGGCACACCCCCTGCGAGCCCCACCCCCGGTTCGGCCCCTGCAAGGCCCGGGGAGGCGGGGGCGCTCGTCGCGGAGCAGGGGAAGGGCCACCCGGTGACGCCCGATCCCGCGATGGACCTCGAGCAGCGCCGGCGGGAGGCGGGAGTCGATCAGCGGTTCCCGTTCGGACGGCCGGGGCAGCCGCTCGGCCGCGCGCACCCGTTCGTGTTCGGGTTCACGGCGGCGCTCGGGGTGATCACGGCGTGGCTGCTGGTGCAGGCCGCGACGAGCGCGCGGTCGACGATCGTGATGATCGTCGTGGCGCTGTTCCTCGCGATCGGGCTGAACCCGGCGGTGGAGCGGCTGCGCCGGCTCGGGCTTCCGCGGGGCCTGGCGGTCGGCACGGTGTTCATCGGGGTGCTGCTGTTCTTCGCGGGGTTCGTCGCGTCGCTGGTCCAGCCGGTGACCGAGCAGGTCAACGAGCTGCGGGAGTCGATCCCCCAGTTCGTCACGCAGTTGCAGAACAACGAGCAGCTCGCGGAATGGGACAAGCGGTACAAGCTGCTGGAAAGAGCGGAGACGTTCGTCAACAGCGCGGACTTCCAGCAGCAGGTCACGGACGCGGCCACGGGCATCGGCCGGGTCGCCATAAACGGTGCGGTCCAGACGCTGACCATCCTGATCCTGACGCTGTACTTCCTTGGGTCGCTGCCGCAGATCAAGACGTTCTTCTACAAGCTGGCCCCGCGGACGCGGCGCGCGCGCGTGGCGCTGCTCGGCGACGAGATCCTGGACCGGATCGGCGGGTACGTCGCGGGCCAGTTCATGATCGGGTTCATCGCGGGCGTGGCGTCGTACCTGTTCCTGTCGATCGTGGGGGTGAAGTACGCGCTGGCGCTGTCGCTGATCGTGTCGGTGACGGCGCTGATCCCGCTGGTGGGCGCGACGATCGGGGCGGTGGTGGTGTGCCTGATCGCGTTCCTGACGGGGTCGGCGACGGACGCGATCATCTGCGTGATCTTCTACGTCGCGTACCAGCAGGTGGAGAACTACCTGATCTACCCGAGGGTGATGAAGCGGACGGTCGACGTGCAGCCGGCGGTCACGATCGTGGCGGCGCTGGTGGGGGCGGCGCTGCTGGGGGTGGTGGGGGCGCTGCTGGCGATCCCGACGGCGGCGGCGGTGTCGCTGCTCATCCGCGAGGTCGTCCTGCCCCGTCAGGAGACTCTCTAGCGGTCCGGGCGAGCGCGGCGGTGAACTCGGCGACGGCCTGGTTGAACAGGTCGGGCTGCTCGACGGCGCACAGGTGCCCGGCGCGGGGGATGACGAGCAGTTCGGCGTCGGGGGCGGCGTCCGCCATCGCGCGGGCCTCGTCCTCGGTGGCGAGGGCGTCCTCGTCGCCGATCATGACGAGGGTGGGGACGCGCAGCTCGCGGAGGGTGTCGAAGGAGTCCGGGCGGGCGGCCATCGCCCGCTGCGCCCAGGCCGCGGCGCGGGGCGGGGTGGCCTGGACGAGCCCGCGGACGCGCCCGTAGATCAGGGCGCGCTGCCGCATGGTGGTGGGCCCGACGAGTCCGGGGAGGACCTCGTCGACGAGGACCTGGACGCCGCCGCCGTCGAGCGCCTCGGCCTGCCGGAGCCGGTTCGCGCGGGCGGCCTCGGTGTCGGCGGCGGCGCGGGTGGCGGCGAGGACGAGCCCGAGGACGAGGTCGGGGTGCCGCCGGCAGAGCGCCATCGCCACGTAGCCGCCCATGGACAGCCCGCCGACGACGGCGCGGCCGATGCCCTGGGCGCGGAACATGCGGGCGACGTCGTCGGCCATCGCGTCGATGGACGGTTCGTCGGCGCCGAGCAGGGACCCGCCGAAGCCGCGCAGGTCGGGGGTGATCACGCGGAACCGTCCGGCGAGGCCCTGCCGCTGCTCCAGCCACATCGCCGACGACAGCGGGAAGGCGTGCAGCAGGACGAGCGGCGTGCCGGTACCGACGTCTCTGGCGTAGAGCTGCACGGTCATCGGGGGTCCTCACCTCGTGTCGGGTTACCGGTATTGGTTACCCGGATGGCGACCGAGATGATCAGGTCTGGCCGTCTTCGGCCGATCGGGTTAGGACCATTCGGTGGGGAGGGGGTGCGCGGCGGGGGCCACCCGGCGGACGATCTCGTTCAGCACGGTCCGCACGTAGGGTTCGCCGACCCACAGGTGCTTGGCGTTGTCGACGCCGACGACCTCCGCCTGCGGGACGCGCTCGAACCGTTCGCGGGCCTCGTCCGGGCGCAGGTAGTCGTCGAACTCGGGGACGAGCGCGAGGACGGGACGTCCGTCGGCGCCCCACGCGTCGAGATCGGCGTCGGTGGCGCGGTGCAACGGCGGCGACAGCAGGATCGCGCCCTCGACGAGCGGGTCGCGGCCCCACTTGAGCGCGAGTTCGGTGCCGAACGACCAGCCGAGCAGCCACGGGTGCGGGAGGTCGTGGTACTCGGTGTACTCGAGGGCGGCGGCGACGTCGAAGCGTTCGGTCTCGCCCTCGCCGAACTCGCCCTGGCTGGTACCGCGCGCCGAGGTGGTGCCGCGCGTGTTGAACCGCAGCACGGCGACGTCGGCGAGCGCGGGCAGCCGGAAGGACGCCTTGCGCAGGACGTGGCTGTCCATCATGCCCTCGGCGGTGGGCAGCGGGTGCAGGCAGACGAGGGTGGCCACCGGCGGGTTCTCCGGCGGCAGCGCGAGCTCGCCGACGAGTTCCAGCCCGTCGGAGGTGTGCAGGGTGATGTCCTCGCGGCGCGCCGGCAGGACGGTCGCGGCCCTGATCTCCGCCATCGGTCTCCTTCGTTCGGTGGAGCGGCGTTCGGTGGAGCGGCGTCCGGCGTCGCGGGGCGTTCGGTGGAGCGGCGTCCGGCGTCGCGGGGCGTTCAGTGGCGCGGGGCGCCGCGGCCCCGCTGGATCCGGGGCGAGCGCCGGGTGCGGGCCTGCCAGCACGGCCGGTGCCAGTGCCGCCGGTCGTCGGCGCCCCCGCGCTCGTCGGCGGGCCAGGCGACGACGTGCCCGACGCCGGGCGGGATCTCCTGGTCGCAGCCGGGGCAGCGGTACGGTTTCCCGGCGGCGGCCCCGGCGACGTTGCGGACGATCCAGGTGCCGTCCGGCCCGTCCTCGGTGTCCTGAGCCCACATTCCGCCGCCCAGCGGGGCTGGTCCGGGGGCGGGGCGGCGGTTCTTGCGGGGGCTCATGGTTCCAGGGTAGGGCCGGGCCTCAGCGGAGCGGACGTCCGGCGGTGACGTGCTCGACGAGCAGCGCGGTGGGGGCGAAGGCGGGTTCGCGGGTCTCGGCGTGCAGGGCGCGCAGCACGGTGACGGCGCGGTCCGGGCCGAGCCGGTCGAGGTCGGCGATGGGGCCGGTGGGGTAGCCGCAGCCGAGCGTCATCGCGGCGTCGATCGCGTCGGCGTCGGCGTATCCGGCGCCGAGCATGGCGGCGGCGTCGTTGAGGTAGGGGAAGCGGAGCGCGTCGACGATGAACCCGGCGCGGTCGCGGCAGCGGACGGTGGTGAGCCCGAGCGCGGCGAGCAGCGCGGCGGCGCGGTCGGCGACGCCGGGCGCGGTGGCGACGGTCGGGGCGATCTCGGCGAGGTCCCCGTCGGCCTCGGGCAGGTGCAGGCCGACGACGTCGCCGGGACGTCCGGACGCGACGGCCTGCTCGATGATCGGGCCGTCGGCGGAGGTGACGGCGAGGACGGCGCCGTCCTCGAGGTTCGCGGCGGCCTCGGCGAGCAGGGCCCGGGCGGTCGCGGCGTCCGGTGCGGCCTCGATGACGAGGTCGCGGCCCGCGACGCCGGCGGGCGTCCGGACGGACGCGCCGAGGCGGGCGGCGAGGGCGTCGGCGCGCGGCCCGGTGCCGAGGACGGCGACGGACGGTGCGGCGCTCGCGGGCGCGTCCCCGGCGGGCTCCCCGGCGGTGCCGTGGTCGTAGAAGCCGCGGCCGGTCTTGCGGCCGAGCAGCCCGGCGGTGACGAGTTCGCGCAGCAGCGGCGACGGGGCATGGCGGCGGTCGCGGGACTCGGCGTGGACGGCTTCGAGCACTTCGAGGCAGGTGTCGAGGCCGATGAGGTCCATCAGGGTGAACGGGCCCATCGGCAGCCCGGCGCCGGCCGTCATCGCGGTGTCGATGTCGTCGCGGGTGGCGTGCCCGGACTCGAGCATGCCCGCCGCCTGGTTCAGGTAGCCGAACAGCAGCCGGTTCGCGACGAACCCGGCGCGGTCGCCGATCGTGACGGGCGTCTTGCCGAGGCCCGCGACGAGGGCCGCGACCCGCTCGACGGCGCCGGGCTCGGTGCAGACCGTCCGGATGACCTCGACCAGTTTCATGACCGGCGCGGGGTTGAAGAAGTGCACGCCGACGATCTTGTCGGGGCGCCCGGTGGTGGCGGCGATGTCGGTGACCGACAGGGACGAGGTGTTGGTGGCGAGGACGGCGTCGGCGCGGCAGACGCGGTCGAGTTCGGCGAACACCTTGCGCTTGAGGTCGAGCCGTTCGGGGACGGCCTCGATGACGAGGTCGCACTCGCCGAGGTCGGCGAAGTCGGTGGACAGGGCGATCCGGTCGAGGATCTCGCGCCGCCCGTCCTCGGTGAGGCGGCCGCGCTTGACCGCGCGCCCGGTCGAGGACTCCAGGTGGCCGCGCCCGCGCTCCAGCGCGTCCGCGTTGATCTCGACGCCGACGACCGCGATGCCGCCGCGCGCGACGACCTCGGCGATGCCCGCGCCCATGGTGCCCAGTCCGACGACCCCGACCCTGCTGAACGAACCACTCGTCATGGTTCGCAGTCTGGCAGAGCGCTCCGGTGGGGCCGATGCCGGGTACGACCGGGACGTGCGCTTCGGAATCTTCCTCCTCGCGGCCCGTTTCCCCGGTCAGGACGACGCCGCCGCCCTGGCCCGCACGGTCGAGGCGGCCCGCGCCGCCGAACGGGCCGGGTTCGACGACGTGTGGCTCGCCGAACACCACTTCATGACGTACGGGGTGGTGCCGTCCGCGACGGTGCTGGCCGGGCACCTGCTCGGCGTGACGCGGCGCGTCCACGTCGGGACGGCGGTCAGCGCGCTGTCCACGCAGCATCCGGTCGCGCTCGCCGAGCAGGCCGCGCTGCTCTCCCTCGTCTCGGACGGGCGGTTCCGGCTCGGCGTCGGGCGCGGCGGGCCGTGGCGCGACCTCGAGGTGTTCGGCACCGGGCTCCCCCGGTACGAGCACGGCTTCGCCGAATCCCTCGATCTCCTCCTGGAGTGGCTCCGGTCCGACCGGGTGTCGTGGTCGGGCGAGCACTTCCGGTTCCGTGACGTGCCGGTCGTCCCGCGCGCGCTTGCCCCGCCCCCGGTCGCGGTGGCCTGCACGTCGCCCGAGACCGAACGGCTGGCGGCGTCCCGTGGACTGCCGATGCTGCTGGGCATGCACGTCGGCGACGAGGAGAAGGCCGCCGCGGTCGAGCGTCACGGGATCCCCGGCGTCCCGCACATCTCCACGCATGTCGCACAGGTCGCGGACTCGCGGGACGCCGCCGTCAAGACGCTCCTCGACGGCATGCCCCCGTGGCTCGGGCCCGGTCTGGACGGGTACGTCCCGGTGGACGATCGTCCGCGCCCGTCCCGCGACCCCCGCGGCTACGCGCGCCGCATGTGCGACCTGCACCCGGTCGGCTCGCCGGACGACTGCGCGTCCGCGCTCGCCGCGACGGCCGAACGCACCGGCATCGAGCACTTCATCCTGCTCGTCGAGGCCGCCGGCTCCCGCCGCGCCACCCTCGACAACATCGCGCGCCTGGGCGCCGAAGTCCTCCCCCGCCTCCGCTGACCCCGGCCCCCGTGCACGAGGACGGGCCCCGCGCTCCGGGCTTCGGCCGGGGCACGGGGCCGTCCTGTCACGGCGGCTCGCGGTGGATCGCGAGGATCAGCAGTCGCGCAGTTCGGGCGACTGGTTGAGGATCTGCTCGCGCGCGGTAACGAACTTGTCGTAGGCGGCCGTGTCCCCGGTCGGGAACACGGCGAGGCGGTGGCAGTTCTGGAAGGCGAGCTTCACACCGAAGTAGCGCTCCAGGGTGCCGCGCATCGCGTCGCTGGCCAGCACGCGCAGGAGCTGGCCGCGCGCCTGCTCGTCCGGCGGCGGCGTCAGGTTGTCGGCGAAGTCGCCGCCGTCCACCTGCAGCCGGGCCACCAGGCCGCTGACCATCTCCCACGCGTACGGCAGGGACGTCCTGATGCATTCGATGAAGGCCGCGTCGTCGACCTCGCCGCGCTGGGCGGTCTCGAGGAGCTCCGGGGTCACGTCAAGGGACATTCCAGGGTCCTTTCGCAGACGGATGACACCGTTCACCGACGCTAATCACGCCTTCCGGCAAATTCCAGGCTTGACAGCCGCCCTGACTTACGCCTCCCGCGCGGGCGCGGCGCCGCCCCGGCGCGCCGCGGGACGGGGGCGGCGGCCCCGGCCGGGGCCCGGCATCCGGTCCGCCCAGTACTCGCGGGCGCGGCGCGCCACGGACCCGGCGCGGGCCGCCTCGCCCTCGGTGCGCATGTCCCGCGCACGCTCCCGCATGAGCGCGCGCATGATGTCGTTGTGGTACACGACGTTCCCTCCGTTCGCCGGGCCGCGAGTCCGGCCCGACATCCAAGAGGTTCGTCCTAAGGCGACCGCCCCCACATCGGCACGACGCCTTACTTCCGCGGGCACGGACGCCTTAGCCGCACCCGGAACGCCGCACGTCCGGGCGGCTGCCGGGCGCTCGGACGCCCGGCATCCGCCGGACCTGCGCGAGCACCGATGCGCCACCGAGCCGGCTCCCCCGATCGGGACGTCCGCACCCGCCGTCCGCACTAAGGTTGGGCGGGTGCGTCTCGTCATCGCCCGCTGCAGCGTCGATTACGCCGGCAAGCTCACCGCCCATCTCCCGATGGCCCCCCGCCTGATCCTGATCAAGGCGGACGGGAGCGTGAGCGTCCATGCCGACGATCGCGCCTACAAGCCGCTGAACTGGATGAACCCGCCGTGCTCCCTGCGCGAGGAGCCCTACACCGAGAACGGCGCCGTCGCGCGCTGGACGGTCACGCACGGCAAGTCCGGCGAGCGGCTGATCCTCACGATCGAGGAGATCCTGCACGACACGAGCCACGAACTGGGGCTGGACCCGGGGCTGCAGAAGGACGGTGTCGAAGCCCACCTGCAGGAGCTGCTCGCCGAGCACATCACCACCCTCGGGGACGGCTACAGCCTCATCCGGCGCGAGTACCCGACCGCGATCGGCCCCGTCGACATCCTCTGCCGGGACGCGGGCAGCGCGACGGTCGCCGTCGAGATCAAGCGCCGGGGCGAGATCGACGGCGTCGAGCAGCTGACCCGCTACCTCGAACTCCTCAACCGCGACCCGCACCTCGCGCCCGTCCGGGGGTGTTCGCCGCGCAGGAGATCAAGCCGCAGGCGCGCGTCCTGGCCACGGACCGCGGCATCCACTGCGTCACCCTCGACTACGACGCGCTGCGCGGCATCGAGCACGAGGGCACCCTGTTCTGACGTTCCTCGTATAGACACCTCCGTCTGCCGCACTTCCGCCCGTCGAGTACGGGTACGGCCCGGCGAACGGGGTGGGCATGGCGGCGAGCGCGGCGGACCGCCGCAGTGGCGTCCCGGAGACGTGTGGGACGCCGGCACGGGCGAGCGGCCGCGCGTCCTCGGCGAGGACGAACGCGGCGGGGCGACCCGCGACGCCCGACGGCCGGTTCGTCCTCCGGGCGACCGGGCGGGCATCGTCCGGCTGTGGGAACTGGACTGGGCCCTGGGGTTAGGACGGCTCTCCGGCCCGGGCACCAGTACTTCAACGGGTGTTCACGGGCGCGGCACCGACTTCCAATGAACGTTCGTGTATTTATGATCGGGTGAGGGCCCTCCTGCGCATCCCCCGCCTGCGGACGAAGCTGCTGTTCACGGTCCTGGCCGTGCTGCTCTACCGGGTCGGGCAGAACGTGCCGAGCCCCGGCGTGGACGTCGCCGCGCTCCGCGAGGCCGCCGCGGCGGCCGTCCGCGACGACCCGATGTACGCCCTGCTCGACCTGCTCACCGGCGGCGGCCTACCGCACCTCTCGGTCCTCGGCCTCGGCGTGCTCCCCCACGTCGCCGCGTCCGCCGCGATGCGCCTGCTCGTCCCCGCGAGCCCCCGGCTGCGCGCGCTCGCCGCGGAGACCGGCGGCGCCGCGCGACTCCGCCGGTACACGACGGTGCTCGCCGTCGCGCTCGGCGCCGCGGCCGGAACGGCCGTCGCCGTCGCCGCCGCCCAGCGGGACGTCCTCACCGGTCCGGGCCCCGTCGCGGTCGCGGCGACCCTGACGGCCGGGACGGCGATCACCGCCGGGCTGATCCGGCTCGTCTCCGCGCGCGGGTTCGACGACGGCCTCGCCGTCCTGTTCTTCACGCAGGTCTGCGCCGTGTTCCCCGGCCTGCTGTGGGACGTCCGCGAGACCCGAGGCGCCGGCACGTTCATCGCCGCCCTCGCCGCCGTCCTGCTCACGGCACTGCTCACCGTCGCGGCGCTGATCGCCCTCACCCAGGCGGAACGCCGCGTGCCGGTCCAGCACGCCCGCAGGAGGGTGCGGCTGCACGCTCCCAAGGGGGCCTACATTCCCGTGCCGCTCCACCGCTCCGGGCTGCGTTCCGTGCTCACGGCCCTCGTGCTCTTGCACCTGCCTGCACTCGCCGCGCGGCTGTGGCCCGGCGGTGGAGTGCCCGACGGCGTCTGGACCGCCCCCCGCCACGACGACGCCCGGTTCCTGCTCGCGCTGCTCGCACTCGCCGCACTCGCGAGGGCCGTCTCCCCCGCAGGCGTCCTCGACGTTCCGGGAACGACGAACCTCCTCGTGCGCGAGGACGCCTTCGTCCCCGGTGTCCGGCCCGGTCCCCCGACTGCCGGATACCTGTCGTACGTGCGGTCGCGCGTCACCGCCCCGACGCCGCTCGTCCTCGGGCCGATCGCCGTGCTGCCGTCCACGACGCTCGCACTGGCCGGTGTCGACATGCCGGTCCTCGGCGTGTGCGTGCTCATCGTCCTGGGTGCCGGACTCGGTCCCGTGACCCGAACCGTGAAGCGGGCGACCGTCGATCGGACATTGCACGAATTCGCTCCGCACCTTCCGGCGAGCGCCGCACGTTAACGCGTCCCGTCCATTCCGCGAACGGTTTCCGACGGCCCGCCGGTGCGTGATCCGTTCCACGAGACTTCGACCGTCCGTCCCGTCCGTCCCGTCCGCCCCCGGCCCCTCGGAGAACGACACCATGCGCACCAGCCTTCGATCGGCCGCGGCCCTGCTGCCGGTCCTCGCTCTGACCGCGGCCTGCCAGGAACAACCGGAGAACGCGCTCCGGCAGATCCAGCCCGGCACGACCGTCTACATCGACGGATGGGACCAGGACGGCGATTACGGAGATCGCGCACTGGTCGAGCAGAAATACTCGAAAATGTGGGTGATTCCGCAGAACGCTCCGTTCAGATACTCCCGGAGCGGCGGCTTCACCGTTCAGGTGAAACTCGACGCCCGGCGGGGGTTCGTCATCACCGACCTCGGCGGCGTCCGGGTCGGCCGGGACCACGACTACTGCCTCGAGGAGGGCGAGACCTACGCCTTCATGGACGTCCCGGCCAACGCGCTGTCCTGGGAACCGACCGCCACCGACGACACGGACGTGAGCAGCGACGACTGCGTCGTGGGCCCCGACTACGACTGACCCCCACCAACCGAACGGTTGGACCGGACCGTCCCGGGGACCAAGGTCAAGGCGCGCCACGACTCCGGGCTGTACGCGTGGGTGATCGCGGACGGCGCGGGACGCGTCGTCACCTACGAGCGCGACGTGCGCTGGGACGGTTCGGCGGGCCGCCGCGGCACCGAGATGTGGCTGCACGACGCGTGGGTGGCCGCCCGGGAGGGCACCGGCCCGCAGCCCGGCGCCCCGTACGCGGCGGCATAGCGAGGGGGACGGCCCGTACCCCGCACGGGCCGCTCTGGCAGGCTGGCCCGCATGCCGAGCGCCGAACTCCGCGACCTGACCGTCCACATCGACACCGGCAGGTGGGCCGAGACGGTGCTCGACTCGGTGAACCTGACCGTGCCGGACGGACGGATCACCGCGCTCCTGGGCGAATCCGGCTGCGGCAAATCGATGGTCGCCGCGGCACTCACGGGGTCGCTGCCCTCCCCCGCCCGCAGCACCGGACAGGTACTGGTCGACGGCGAGCCCGTGCGCAACCGGCGCGAGTGGTTCCGCCTGCGCGGCCGCACGGTCGGGTTCGTCCCACAGGACGGCGTCACGGCCTTCGACCCCTCGCAAACCGTGGGCGCGCAACTGCGCGACCTGGAGAAGCGCCACGACCATTGGGCCCTCGACCGCGCCTGCACCGCCGCCCGCTACCCCACCGACCTGTTCGACCTCTACCCGAAGCAGCATTCCGGCGGCCAGATCCAGCGCGCCGCGCTCGCCGCCGCGCTCCTGCCCGCGCCCGGCGTCCTGATCGCGGACGAGCCCGCCGCGTCCCTCGACACCGGCACGGCCTACGCGGTGTGGACCACCCTCTACCGGTACGCCGCCGCCGGAGCGGCCGTCCTGCTGATCACGCACGACGTGCCCATGCTCACCGCGAGCCGCGCCGCCGACCGGGTGGTGCTCATGCGCGGCGGCAGGATCACCGCCGAGGGCGGCACCGACGAACTCGCCGCCGGCACCGACCCGTACGTCCGCGACTTCTTCCACTGACCGAACCCGATTCGGTATCGTGGCGGCCATGGACGTCTTCGACGATCTGGCGGCGGAGTTCGACCAACTCGACGAGATCCTCACGGGCCTTGACGCCCCCGCCTGGGACCGTCCGTCCGCATGCGAGGGATGGTCGATCGCCGACGTCGTCCTGCACCTGGCGCAGACCAACGAACTCGTCCTCGCCTCCGCCGCCGGGCACGACTCGGTGTTCGACCGCGAACCCGGTGTCGCACTGGACGACGTGGTGGACCGGCTGGTCGCCGAGGACCGGGGCACGGCACCCGAGGACCTGCTCGCCCGCTGGCGGACCTCGGCGCACGGCTCCCTCGACGCGCTCCGGACCCGCGACCCCAAGGCGAAGCTCCTGTGGGCGGCCGCCCCTCTCTCCCCCCGGACGCTCGCCACGACACGCATCGCCGAACACTGGGCGCACGCCCTCGACATCACCGGCCCGCTCGGCACCGCCTACCCCGACACGTCCCGGCTGCGGCACGTCGCGTGGCTCGCCCACCGCACCCTGCCGTACGCGCTCGCCGCGGCGGGCGAGCAGGCCGGACCCGTCCGATGCGAGCTGACCGGCCCGGACGGCGACCACTGGGAGTACGGGGATCCGGAGGCCGCATCGGTGATCCGCGGGCCCGCCGCCGAGTTCTGCCGCGTCGGCGCCCGCCGCCTCCCCGCCGAACGATCGACCCTCGCCGCCCAAGGCCCGGACGCGGCCCTCGCCCTCCGGCACCTGCGGAACTACGCGGTCTGACCCGCCGGCAGCACGACGGCGAACGGCCGCGCGTCGTCCAGCCAGGCGCGCACCGCCCGACCCAAGGTCGCCGGACGGATCTCCACGTCCCCCAGCGCCTCGACGGGCACGACCCCGAACTCCAGGTGCGGTTCGAGCGCGACGAACTCACCGTCCGCGACGTCGACCGCGAACACGAGGTTCACCTCGTGCCGCTGTTGCCCGTCGTCCACGTAGGCGGACTCGACCGTCCCGATCATCGCGGGCGCCGGGACGGTCAGGCCGAGTTCCTCACCAAGTTCACGCACGAGCGCGGCCACCACCGGCTCCCCGGGCTCTACGTGACCGCCGGGCAGGAACCACCAGTCGGCCCCGCGCATCCGCGCCAGCAGCAGCCCGTCCGGCGTCCGGACGACCGCCCGCGCGATCACCTCGATCCCCACCGCACCCCGCGCCATGCCGCCTAACGCTTGAGCCCGTCCAGCAACACCCGGAACGCGGCGGCCGTGAGAACGAGACGCCCACCATCGGGCGCCTTGCTGTCACGAACCCCGACCCCGGCGGGAAGAGCCGCCACCTCCACGCAAGCGTCACCCTGCGATTCGCTTCGCCGGGACTTGCGCCACCGGGTCATTTCCACTGCTCAACCAACCTGCGGAAGGCAGCGGGCGTAAGCATCAGAGGACCACCAGCAGGATCCTTGCTGTCACGAACCCCGACCCCATCAGGCAGCGCCGCCAACTCCACGCACGCATCCCCCTGTGCGTCGCTCTGCCGGGACTTCCGCCAGTGGGTCATTTCCACTGCTCAACCAACCTGCGGAAGGCAGCGGGGGTAAGGGTCAGCCGACCGCCGCCAGGATCCTTGCTGTCACGGACACCGACTCCACCAGGCAGAGCGGCGACTTCCACACATGCGTCACCCTGCGATCCACTTCGTCGGGCCTTCCGCCACTTGATCAGCTCCATCGGGTGGCCACCTTCCGAATGAACTCCATGGACTCGCTGGGACTCAACGCGTGCGCCTGAATAGACGAGAACGCGCTGACCACGTACAAGATATCGGCGGGATCACTGGTGGTCACCCCGCCCCGAGCAGCGGCCATGTAGACCAGTTCCTCTCCTGTCGGCTGAGTCGCCAGGTTGAACGAACCGTCCAGCGTCCAGTAACGCCCGGTAGGAGCGATCTGGAGCACGATGTTTTCCAGCTCAGCGACCTCGATGAGGCGCTTGCACTGCTCACTCATGACGGCCGGACCACCAACCTCAGTGTGGAGGATGTGTTCGCTGAGCACGACGCTGACCTTGGGGGGATGCTGCCGCTTCAGGATCGCCTGACGCTTGAGCCTGGCCTCGACGGCCTGTTCCGTGTCAAGGAGTGCGCGCATGTACTCCTCGGTCTGGAAGAGCCCGTACACGGCCGTGAGTTCGAACGCGCGCAGGAGGACCGCCGTGGCCTCGGCCTTGGGGTAGTCGACGAAGAACTTGGGGTAGGCGGCAGAACTCAGGAGATCGGTCCAAGCATCCACTAAGGTCGGCGCGCACTTCATGGCCTCGTCCAACCGCTCCGCGAAATCCTGACGGCATCGAGTCGTCCCCAACTCGACTTGCGCGATGTACGAGCGGGTGACGGCCGCGAGCTTGGCCAGCTCGACTCGGGAGAGCTCGCGCTCCTTGCGCAGACGGGCGACCTCTGCGCCGAAGCCGAGCGTCTGGGGGGTGGGCTTCCGCGTAGCCATGGAGAACCTCCGGGAGAGTGCATGACACCGATGCTCTTGTGACCAGTCACTTCCCTGGTGACGCTACGCACCGGAGCGAATCCTGTGCTTGGATTCACGGAAATTCGGAGGTGACGGTTATATGACCGAAGCGGCAACCCTCGTGATCAAGGCGGATCTGGGGGCGATCAAGCAGGCGCGCGACTTCGTGGCGGTGACGTTCGGGGCGTGGCGGCTGGACGACGACGTCGCGCGGACCGTGATCAGCGAGCTGGCCACCAACGCCATCCGGCACGGGTCGCGGGCGGGCGACCCCGTGGTCGTCCGGGCCTACCGGCGGGACGACGGGGCGGCCGTGCTGGAGGCATGGGACGTATCGGACGTGCCGCCGGTCGTCCGTCCCGTGAACTACGCCGCCGAGTCGGGGCGCGGGCTCCTGCTCATCGAGGCGCTCGTGCGCCGGTGGGGCACTCGTCCCCTGACCGAGGGCGGGAAAGTCGTGTGGGCCGAACTCGAACCGGTGCCCGCGTGAACGAGGGCCTGCTCCTGCTGTTCTTGCAGCGGATCTTCCCCGAGTGGACGATCACGCGGGACCGGGACGACGTCTGGCGTGCGACCGGTCGCGTCCACATCTCAGCATCGTCCCGCGACGGCCTGCTGGAGTTGCTCGCCGTGGCGGAGCCGGGCGCGGCGGAGCGGGTGGCCCGGTTCTTCGGTGAGGCATAAGGGCCGGAGACTCAGGAGTTCCTGACCGCGCTCCACGGCACGAGCCCGGTAGCGAAAGTCGCATCGTCGAGCACGTCCGGGGTGACGCGAACTCCCGTCAGCCGCTCCGCCAGGGCGAAGGCGGCCTCGGTAAGCATGGAGAAGTCGTGTTCGTCCCCCTCCCGCAGATCGAAGCCCACCTCCTCCATCAGTCCCACGAGCCCGTCAGGGTCGGGCGTCGCCCTCTGAGTCGGGAAGAGCGGCTCGAACGACGTCCGGAGCGTACCGTCGTCATACCAAAGGAACCTGTCGACCGCGTTGACGTTGCAGAAATGGGAGACGAGCCGAGTATCGTGCGACAGCGGTGCTACCAACTGATTCACGGTTCCCAGGAAGCCGTTGACCTCCAGGCCGAGCACCCATTCGCCCTCGTCCCCAGGGACGCTGGTGGCCCCGATCAGGTAATGGTCGCCGTCATGCTCGCCCCAGACCTCCCAGGTCCGGTCCTCGAAGGCGCTGTAACCGGGAATGCTCTCCTCAGGCTCGGCGCGCATCCCCTGCAGGAACTGCTGCACACTCACTCCTCGGACCAAGGTCACGCAATACGCCTCGGTCAGTCCCGGGTAGTCGTTGATCCACCGGTAATCGGTCGCGGTAGTCGCCATGTGATCATGGTGCCGGAAACACTGACGTGCGGTGACGCGCTCCCGTATACGCGAGGTGACGCGGCCTGAAGCGGCCACGGAGGGGCGAGGGCTTTCGCGCCGCCGGTGCCGGGTGCCGGTCGCGTCACCGACCGTCCAGCACTCAGGCATCCTGGCCCGGATCGCGCGGGCCGGGCGGGTCGGTGTCGCGGAGCGATTGCAGCGGCATCCGTGGTGGCCGAAGGCGGGTGACCTCAGCAGAACGGAACTGGCACTGCGGTCCGAATAAACAATTCGCGGTCGCCGATTCGGACGGTTAACGTCGGTTGTGCACGTCGGGTCCGGTGCCCGCACGGGTCGAAGACCATCGGTTATCTCTTTGGCACAGATTCCTCCGGTGGTCGCTGCCATATCCGTGCAGGCGCCAGGCTCGACGAGCAAGCCGGACGTGCGGGAGGGCGGGTCGAAGTCCGTCGGTTACCGGCACAGAGGGTCGCAGGTTCGATCCCTGCCGCCGGGGCCAGGTCCCTGGCGTGGCTCAGTGGGAGAGCATCTGTCTAACCCGGCAGGCGTCACCACATCCGCCCTGCCCGTCCGTCCGGCCTCCACTCCCCCGCACCCGCCCGAGCGGCGGGACGAAACACCTGGGAGGCCGACCGTGGCCCGTGACCCCCTCGCTTCGATCTCCACCGTCGCGACGCCGCAGACCCGCCCCGTTCCCGGCCGTGAGGCCGAGCAGGTCCGCAACAACGCCGGCGGCTACGGGTTCGCCAAGGACCTGTGGACGCGGCTGGAGGACTTCATCATCCTCGGCACCATCGGTGGCACGTACTACGTCCGCGAGGACGACCTCACCGCCGACGGCGCGCGGGTCGTGTTCGACGCGGTCGCCGCGGACGGTGTCCGCGCGGTGCGGCTCGCGACGGACATCTCGACCGCGCACCCGCCGCGGGCGCCGAAGAACCGGCCCGCGCTGTTCGTCCTCGCCGCGGCGGCGGCCCGCGGGGACGCCGGCACCCGGCAGGCCGTGAAGGCGTCGCTCGCGAAGGTCGCGCGGACCACCGACCACCTCAGCGCGTTCTTCGGGTACTGGAAGAACCTCGGCGGCAAGACCACCCCTGGCGGCACCGCGCCGGTGGTCGGCCGGGCGATGCGGACCGCGCTCGCGTCCTGGTTCCAGGACGGTGACGTCGACCGGGTCGCGTGGCGGGCGTGCAAGGCGCGGCAGCGCAAGACCCCCGCCGGGGAGGCGTTCGCGCTGCGGGACGCGCTGCGGATCGCGCACCCCAAGGCCGACTCCGCCGCCCGCCGGGCGCTGTTCGGCTGGATCGCGGGGAACGTCTCCGACGCCGACGCCCGCGGCCGGGTGCCCGCCATCGACGCGTTCCTGACCGCGCAGGCCGTCACCACCGCGGTGGAGGCGATCGACGTCGTCCAGGACCGTGGCGTGCCGTGGGAGTTCCTGCCCGACCGCGTCCTCGGCGACGCGGGCGTGTGGGACGAACTCGTCGACACGATCGGCATGACGGCTCTCATCCGGAACCTCGCGCGGATGACGCGGATCGGGACCCTCACCCCGATGGGCGGGGCGGCCCGCCGCGCGGCGGCGCGCCTCGCGAACGCCGACGCGCTCGCCAAGGCGCGGATCCACCCGATGGACCTGTTCCTGGCGCTGCGCGTCTATCAGGCGGGCCGGGCGCAGCCGAACCCGCGCGCCGACGTGCAGACGTGGGCGCCGGTGCCCGAGGTCGTCGACGCGCTGGAGGAGGCGTACGAGCTGTCGTTCGGGCACGTCGGGCCGTCCGGCCGGCGTCTCCTGATCGCGGTGGACTCGTCCGGCTCCATGACGTGGCAGAGCGTCCACTCCGGTGGTGCTCCGCTCGGCACCTGCTACGAGGTCGCCAACGCGATGGCCGTGATCCTCAACCGGATCGAGGGCTCGAACGTGCACGTCATCGACGTCGACACCAGTGTGCACGCCTCGAAGGTGACGGCGCGGACGAACCTGCGGGAGATCGGCGGCTGGAGGGCTTCGGGCGGCGGCACCGACCTGTCGCTGCCGTTCGCGTGGGCGCAGGAAGAGCGCCTCGACGTGGACGGCATCGTCGTCCTCACCGACAGCGAGACGTGGGCGGGGCGGTCGCACCCGACGCAGGAGCTGGCGTCGTATCGCCGGTCGGTGAACGGCGCGGCACGGGTCGTCGTCGCGGCGATGGCCGCGAACGGACGCTCCATCGCGGACCCGCGCGACGAGGGCGTCCTGAACGTCGCGGGCCTGGACGCGTCGCTGCCGATGGTGGTTCACGGCTTCATCCGAGGCTGAGGACGCACGGCCGCCGGTGCGGCCGTGCGTCCACGGGTCGGGCTTCGCCCGGGCGGCGGCGTCCCGCGAGTTCCTCGCCGAGAGCCTCGTCCGGCACCGGCTTCAGCGGGGTGAGCGCTTTCGTCGGCGGAAGAGACGCAGGATGCCGATGGCCCACAGGACGAGCACGACGACGCCCGCCCCGCCGAGGACGGTCAGGAGCAGCCAGTCCGATGACCCGTCGGCGGGGTAGACGCCGCGCGGATTGCCGGTGTCGACCGCCTCGGTCGAAGCGCCCACTCCCGAAACCCCGCCACCGGGAACCAGCGCCACGTCCTCGCGGACCAGGCCGCCGTCGTCGGAGACGAAGTCACCGCTGTAGACGCAGGGGCCACGAGAGGAGCAATCCTTCTCCCGGGCCGTGAAGACGCCCGGTGTGCCGGAGCCGAACTGCGCCGTGTACGCCGGACGGGCGTCCTTCACCGCCGCCACGATCAGCACGCACGCGATCACCGGCATGAACACCCGCCACATGCAGCCGATCGTGAAGTCCGCCATCCCGTCACGGTACAAAGCGACCGTCACCGAAATTCGATGTCCGCCGGATTCGTCCCGAGACGATCGATCGGCGAAGGAGCCCGGCGGCGTGATCGGGGCGTTCCGCGCGCCCTGTCCGCACCTGCGGGCTGCACGGATCTGAACACCCGCTCGTTCCACCTCGGCTCGGTGTCGACCAGCATCGGCGTGCGCCGGCCGCGGTGATCAACGTGCCGCACTCGTCGATCACGCGCGCGCGACGAGCGCGTCGATCTCGTCTTCGCCGGCAGGCTTGTCCCGGTGTGCCGTTCCGACCGGCTCCAGGTCAGAGGTGCCCGAGGGCTTCGGCGAGGGCGGTCGCGGTGCGTGCGATGACCTCGTTGTCGTTCGGGGTGTCGTCGGTTTTGCGGTTCGTGAGGACGGAGAGGATCAGCGGCGCCGTCGAGCCGGGCGGCCGGACGATCGCGATGTCGCCGGCGGAGCCGTGGTTCTTCGCGCCGCCGGTGCCGGTCTTGTCACCGACCGTCCAGTCGTCGGGCAGCCCGGCCCGGATCCGCTCGGCTCCGGTCAGGCTCGCGTCCAGCCAGCCGACCAGCCGCGCCCGGTCACGCGGGTGCAGGGTCGTGCCGGTGGTGAGTTCGGCGAAGGTGCGGGCGGACGCGGCGGGCGTGGTGGTGTCGCGGACCCGGCCGGGCTCCCACTCGGTCAGGTACGGCTCGGGACGGTCCAGGCGGCTCACCCGGTCGCCGGTGGAACGGAAGAACGCCGTCAGGCCGGACGGTCCGCCGATCTGCTTCAGCAGCATGTTGCCCGCGAAGCCGTCCGATTTGGTGATGCCCGCGCGGCACAGTTGCGCCGGTGTCATGCCGGTGTCGGTGTACTCGGTGGTCTCCGGCGAGTTCTCGGTCAGCGCGGCCATGTCGTCCGGCGTCCACCGGATCACCTCGTCCATCAGCCCGGGGCGGCCGGTGCGCGCCTCGTGCAGGACGGCGGAGCAGGCGAACACCTTGAACATCGAGTTGAACGGGAAGCGTTCACCCGCCCGGTAGCCGACCGTCTCGCCGGTGGCGAGGTCGATGCCCACCGCGCCGATACGTGTGTCGTGGGAATTCTCCAGTTCCGCCAACGTCTTTCGCAGTGCGGCGTCGGACGTGTCGGTGGCGGGTCGGGCGACGCGGGCGGGAGCGGCGGCGGTCCCGCAGGCCGCGACGCCGAGCAGGGCGGCGGACGTCAGCGCCGCGAGGACCGGCCGGACGGGTCGTGTCATGCGAGCCAGAAGATCACCGACCTTCGAGCGTGTCCAATACCGGTATGGATCAGCATTCGATATCGGAAGGGGTATGACCGCTCGTCACTCGGCGGGTCCGGTGAAATGGGCCTGGGCGATCTCGCGGAAGTCGACCACGAGGCGGTCGCGGTCGGGCGCGGGCCACTACTTCACGGACTGATCCGGTATCACCCGGTTTCGGCGAGGGTGTCGCGCAAGGCCCGCAGGACGCCCGTGCGCCAGCCGCTGCCCATGCCCCGGAACGCGAACTCCTGCGCGGGGTCGTCCAGGTCGAAGCCGCGGTGCTCGATGAACAAGCGGGTGCCGGTGCCCTCGGGGGCCAGCCGCCAGGTGACGGTCGTGTCGAGGCCGCCCCCGCCCCAACTGATGCGCAGCAGCCGCTCCGCGTCGATCTCGAGGACCTCGCAGGCGATCTTCCCGTCGAAGTCCACGTTCGGGATGGGCCGGGTGACGAACGTGAAGCGGTGCCCGACGGACGGTTCGAAGTCGTTCGGCATCAGCCAGCGGGCGAGGAGTTCGGGGTCGGTGAGCGCGCGCCAGACCCGCGCGGGCGGGTGCGGCAGGAACTCGTCGACCTCGATCGCTTGCTCGTTCATGGGGTCTTCCCGTCCTGTTCGTCGTCCAGCAGTGTGCGCAGGTCGGACAGCTTCGCGCGCCAGAACCGCTCGTACGGGGCGAGCCATTGCGACAGTTCCGCCAGCGGCTCCGGTTCGAGCGTGTAGAGGCGCCGCCGGCCGTCGCGCCGCTCGCTGACCAGCCCGGCGCCGCGCAGGACGCGCAGGTGCTCGGAGACGCTCGGCCTGCTCATCGCGAAGTGCGCGGCGAGGTCGTTCACCGAGCGCGGGCCGTCCAGGAGGAGGGCGGTCAGCTCGCGCCGCACCGGGCTGGCCAGGGCGGCGAAGACGTCCGTTGTCATGCGGACCACAATAGGTAGGCGATTTCCTACGCGTCAAGCGTAGGGAATCTCCTACGCATTGCCCGTGCGGCGGGCAGGGGCGGCGTGCCGGTAATGTTCAGGCATGCCCCCGGTCGCCTCCGACGCCACCCGTGAGCGCATCATCGACGCCGCCGAAGAGTGCTTCGGCCGGTTCGGGGTGGCCAAGACCACGGTCGAGGACATCGCCGCCGCGGCGAGGCTGTCCCGGGCGACGGTCTACCGGGCCGTCACCGGGGGACGCGACGAGCTGATCCTCGCCGTCGTGGTGCGCGACCTGCTGCGCTTCATGGACACCCTGACCGACCGGCTCCGCAGCGAGCGGTCGGTCCCGGAGGCGATCGTGGAGGGCACGCTCGACGCGGTCGAGTACGTCCGGGGCGCACCGACGATCGCGCACTTCCTGGTGCCCGAGGCGGCGGGGCACATGCAGGCCGCGGTGGCGGGGGCGGGCGAGCACGTGCTCGACCTGTGCTGCGAGTACGTCCGGCCCTACTTCGAGCGCGCGCAGCGGCAGCGGACGCTCAGGCCGGACATCGAGGTGGAGGGCACGGTGGAGTTCCTCTTCCGGATCATCACCTCCCTGATCGTGATGGACCGCGACCGGGACGCCGACGGGCTGCGCCGCTTCCTGCGCACCTACGTCGTGCCCGCCATCGCGGTGGAAGGGGCTACGGGATGACGGAGATCGCGCACGGCACGCGGGGAGGTTCGGCGGTCCGGCCGAGCCCGGTGTTCCTCGTGATCATGGCGGCGACCGCGCTGGCCGGGCTGGTCACGTGGCGGTACGGGCAGATCACCGACCAGCCGGCACGGATCGCGCTGTTCGTGTTCGTGCTCGCCGGGTGGGTGCTCTCGCTGTGCCTGCACGAGTTCGGGCACGCCTACACGGCGTTCCGCTCCGGCGACCACAGCGTGGCGACCAAGGGCTACCTGACGCTCAACCCGTTCAAGTACGCCGACATGGTGCTGAGCTTCGCGATCCCGGTGCTGTTCATCCTGCTCGGCGGGATCGGCCTGCCGGGCGGCGCCGTGTGGATCGACCGGCACTCGATCCGCGGGAAGATCCGGCACAGCCTGATCTCGGCCGCGGGCCCGCTGTCGAACGTCCTGTTCGCCGTGGTGCTGGCCGTCCTGATCAACACCCTCGCCGACGACGCGCACAGCGTGTTCTGGGTCGGCGTGGCCTTCCTGGCGTTCCTCCAGGTGACGGCCGCGATCCTGAACCTGCTGCCGATCCCGGGCCTGGACGGCTTCGGGATCATCGAACCGTACCTGCCGCGCGGCCTGGTGCGGCAGGCGAACCAGTACGCGGGGTACGCGTTCCTGGTGCTGGTCGCGCTGCTGTGGCTCGGCCCCATCAACGAGGGCTTCTTCAACCTCGTCTTCTACATCACCGACTCGATCGGCCTGGAGGAACTCCAGATCGCGATCGGCCACGCCCTCTTCCAGTTCTGGCAGGACTGAGCCGTCCGATCGGGACCGCCGCAGGGCGCCCCTCGGGTGGCGGCCCGGGAACGCCCCATCGGCCCTACCCGGCGGGCTCGTCGAACGACTCGATCTCGGCGAGGGCCCAGTCGAACCAGTCGCGACGCATGGTCATGGAACGCCGACCGTACTCCAACACCAGCCGGCCGTAGCGCGCCAGGTCGTCCTCCTCCCACCGCACGGACGTCTCCAGGTCGGCGAGATCGTCCAGCTGTGCCGTCAGGCGGTCCGACTGCTCGCGCATGTAGTCCCGGACCTCCGGCCGTTCGACCTCGCCCAGGAAGAAGACCCGCAGCAGCGTCTCGTCCCGCCGTGCGGGCTTGGGCGGGACCTCGGTCAGCCAGTGGTGCAGCTCGGCCCGGCCGGTCTCGGTGATCGTGTACTCGCGGCGGCCGCGCGGCCCCTCGGCGGCGGCGTGGATGAGCCCGGCGTCGGCGAGCTTCCCGAGTTCGCCGTAGAGCTGGCTCTGCGTGGCCGGCCACACGTTCGCGAGCGAGATCTCGAAGAGCTTCAGCAGGTCGTAGCCGCTGGCTCCGTCCAGTTCGGCGATCAGTCCCAGCACGGCGTGTCGCAGGCTCATGGCGTCCAGCTTATCTTTCAGCATTGACATGTCAGTTTAGGAATGTCTATCTTCGACATGTCTGTAGTGGAATGTGCGCTGAGACGGCCCCGTGAAAGGCAGGCCCCCCATGACGCAGGACACCGGCATGTGGCTCGACGGGCATTACGCCCCGGTCCCGGACGAGATCGAGGCGCTGGGCCTCCCCGTCACCGGCACGCTCCCACCGGAGCTGACCGGCCGCTACTTCCGCAACGGCCCCAATCCGGCGCCGGGGCGGCCGAGCGGGCACTGGTTCACCGGCGCGGGGATGATCCACGGCGTGCGGCTCCGCGCGGGCCGGGCCGAGTGGTACCGCAACCGGTGGGTCCGGACCAGGGAGTTCACCGAGGACGCCCCGTTCCTGCGGGACGACGGGACGCTCGACCTCGTGGCCGTCCCCGCCAACACCCATGTCGTGCCGCACGGGGACAGGATCCTCGCGCTCGTCGAGGTCGGGCTCCCGCACGAGATCACCCCGGAGCTCGGCACGGCCGGACCGGTCGACTTCGGCGGGCGGCTCGCCACGGCGATGACCGCGCACCCCAAGCGGGACCCGGCGACCGGGGAGCTGCTGTTCTTCGGCTACGGCGTCCTCCCGCCGCACCTGACCTACCACCGGCTGTCGGCGGACGGGCGGCTCGTGGAGAGCCGCGAGATCGAGGTGCCCGCCGGAACGATGATGCACGACTTCGCCATCACCGAGAACCATGTCGTCTGGCTCGACCTGCCCGTCGTGTTCGACCTCGAACTGGCGACGCGCGGGGTGTCCATGCCGTTCCGGTGGGACGACGCGTACGGGGCGCGGCTCGGCGTCATGCCCCGGGACGCCGCGGGGGACGTCCGCTGGTTCGACATCGATCCGTGCTACGTCTTCCACGTCGGGAACGCCCACGAGGACGCGGCCGGCCGGATCGTCCTGGACGCCGTCCGCTACACCCCGGGCGACTTCGCGGCCACGTGGAAGATGATCGGCGGATCCGCCGACCCGGCCCGGGAGGCCGCGGCGCTCGACAGGGCCCGCCTGCACCGCTGGACGCTCGACCCCGCGTCCGGGAAGGCCGCCGGGGAGCCGCTGGACGACCGGAGCGTGGAGTTCCCGACCCATGACGACGACCGGACGGGCCTGCCGAGCCGGTTCCTCTACACGGTGTCCGGCAACGCGATCGTGAAGTACGACGTGCGCGACGGTTCGTCGTCCGCGCGCGAGTTCGAGGGGGACGTGAGCGTCGGCGAGGCGGTCTTCGTCCCGGCCGAGGGCGCGCGCGCAGAGGACGAAGGCTGGCTGCTGTCGATCGTCTCCGCCCCGTCCGAAGCGGACCTTGTGGTCATGGACGCGACGGACCTGTCCCGGACCACCGCGTCCGTCCGGCTGCCCCGGCGCGTCCCGGCCGGGTTCCACGGAAGCTGGATCCCGGACGACCCCGACGTCCCGGACGCCTGATCGTCCGGCGTCCGGGTCAGCCGATCTCGACGAAGCCGAGCCGGTGGTAGAGGAGCCGGGCGCGGCGGTTGCGGCGGGTGACCGCGAGGGTGAGGGTGTCGTGGCCGCCCTCGCCGAGCGCGTGCATCACCGCGAGGATCAGCTCGCGCCCGACGCCCCGGCCGGCGTGCGGCGGCGCGGTGAACAGGAACGCGAGCAGCGGCTCGTCCCGGTAGACGGTGACGAGCGCGGCGGCGGCGGGGCGGCCGTCCGGTTCGGCGACGAACGACGCGCCGGGCAGGAACGTCCCGTACTCGCCGGCGAGCGTCAGCCGCAGCTCGCGCAGCGCGCCGTCGGGCCCGCCGACGTCGCCCTCGTCGGGGGTGCCGCGGTAGGCGTCCCACATGAGGGCGGCGAGGGCGGGCAGGTCGGCGTCGGTGAACGGGCGGAACCCGTCCGGGGGCGGCGGCACCGGGCGCAGCGGGGCACGCCAGCCGCTGCGCACCGGTGCGGGACCGCCGTTCATGATCACCTCTTGTAGTGCTTGCCGTGCAGCATGTTGATCAGGCCGAGGACCCGCGCCATCTCCTTGTCGGAGCGGGCGAACGAGGTCAGGTTCATGGTCGCGAACCGCTGCCGGGTGATCGCCTTCGGGCGGGCGAACTCGCGCAGCCCGTCCGCGCCGTGGATGCGGCCGAAGCCCGACTCCCCGACGCCGCCGAACGGCAGCGCGGCGACCTGCGCGAACGCGGCGAACGCGTTGATGGAGGTCATGCCGGACCGCATCGCGCGGGCCGCCTCCATGGCGCGGGACTTGTTCCCGGAGAAGATCGTCCCGGCCAGGCCGTAGGTGGTGCGGTTGGCCTTCTCGACGGCCTCGTCGAGCGACGCGACGCGGTGCACGGTGATCGTCGGGCCGAACGTCTCCTCGCAGACGGCGGACGAGTCGTCCGGGACGTCGGTGAGGACGACCGGCTCCACGTAGGGCTTGCGGACGGACTCGGGCCCGCCGACCACCGCCTTGCCGCCCTTGTCGATCGCGTCCTTGATGTGCCGCTCGATGATCTCGAGCTGGCCGGGCATCGTGATCGGGCCGTAGGCCGCCTCGCGGTCGAAGCCGGGCCGCAGCTCGCCGGCCTTGTCGGTGAGCTTGCCGAGGAACGCGTCGTAGGCCCGGTCGACGACGTAGATCCGCTCGACGCCGATGCAGGTCTGCCCGGCGTTCGACATCGCGCCCCACAGCGCGGCGTCCGCGGCGGCGTCCAGGTCGGCGTCGGCGTCGACGATGCAGGCGTCCTTGCCGCCGCACTCGGCGACGATCGGGGTGAGGTTCTCGGCGCACGCGGCCATCACCTTCTTGGCGGTGCGGGCCGAGCCGGTGAACGCGAGCTTGCCGATGTCGGGGGACGACGCGAGCGCGGCGCCCGTGGCGCCGTACCCGGTCACGACCTGCAGCACCGGGTGCTCGGGGACGACGCCGGCGACCAGCTCGGCGAGGTAGGTCCCGACGCCCGGGGTGAACTCGGACGGCTTGAACACGACGGCGTTCCCGGCGGCGAGCGCGTACGCGATCGAGCCGATCGGGGTGAAGATCGGGTAGTTCCAGGGGCCGATGACGCCGACGACGCCGAGCGGCTGGTACTCCAGCGTGCACTTCTGGTTGATCGCCATCATGCCCGGGAAGACGGTGCGCGGCCCGAGCACCTTCTGGGCGTTGCGCGCCGCCCAGTCCAGGTGCGAGATCGCCATGATCGTCTCGAGCTGCGCGTCGGCCAGCGGCTTGCCGGTCTCCTGGTGGATGACCTCGGCCATCCGGTTGAGGTTGCGGGCGAGCGCCCCCTTGACGTTGAGCAGCCGCAGCCGGCGTTCGCGCCAGCCCAGCTCGCCCCACCAGCGGGACGCCTCCCGAGCCCGGTCGATCGCGGCGGTGACGTCGGCCTCGTCATGGACGGGGTGCTCGGCGACGACCTCGCCGGTGGCCGGGTTCAGCGACGCGAACGTCTTCTCGGTGCTCTCCGTGGCCACGGACATGGAACCTCCCGGGAGGGCCAGTAAGTGTTCGCTTGCATTCGGGTACTCGCTAGTAAAGCACCTTATGCCGGTTATCCACGACCCCTCCCCCGGACGAGTAAGGCAATGCACCGTCCTAAGGGGGTTTCCGGGCGCGGAGATAAGCCTTCGTCCCCATGTGCCGGGTGCCGCCTTAGGACGAACCTCGTAGATGTCGGGCCACGAGGGCCCGGCGGGATCGAGGAGAAGCCATGATCCGTCCGGACATCACCCGCGACATCATCGACGACCGCGTACGCCGCGCCCGGGCCGAAGCCCGCCGGGCCCGCCGCGCCCGGATCGCGAAGGCGCTCAAGCGGTGAGACGGCCCGCAGGCCGAACGCGCACCGCTCGACCGGCGCACCGAACGCCCCCGTCCGCCCGGACGGGGGCGTTCCTCGTCGTGCCGGGGAACCGGGGCCGCGGCCGCGCGTCCCGCCGCGTCGTCAGGCGCCCGCGGGCTTGAGCGGGGCCTTGCCGCGGATCAGGTCGGACGCGCGCTCGGCGATCGCGATCGTCGGGGCGTTGGTGTTGCCGCGCGGGACGGACGGCATGACGGACGCGTCGACCACGCGCAGCCCGTCGACCCCGTGCACGCGCAGTTCGGCGTCCACGACCGCGCCCATCGCGCACGTGCTCGTCGGGTGGAACAGCGTCGCGCACTCGCGGCGGACGAACTCGACGATCGCCGCGTCGTCGGACGCCTGCTCGCCGGGGGCGAACTCGCCGCCGAGCAGGGACGCGAGCGGGCCGGTGTCGGCGATCGCGCGGGCCTGCTTCACCCCGGCCACGAGGATGTCGAGGTCGGACTCCTCGGCGAGGTACGCGGGATCGATCAGCGGCTTGGCGTGCGGGCTCGCGGAGCGGAGGGTGAGGGTCCCGCGGCTCCGGACCGCGATCGCGGTGACCATCACCGACAGCAGCCGCTGGGTCGGTTCGACGAGCCCCTGGTCGATGAACGGGGTCGGCAGCACGTGATACTGCAGGTCCGGCGCGGGAAGCCCCTCGGACGTCCGGACGAACCCGCCCGCCTCCGCGACGTTCGACGCGTACGGGCCGCGCCCCAAGGCGGAGTGCAGCGCGAACGTGCGCGCGTTCGCCTGCTCCCAGAGATTCTTGGTCCGGGGCGTGGCGAACATGACATTCACGAACGGGTGGTCTTGCAGGTTCTGGCCGACCGGGGAGTCGACGAGCGCGTAGATGCCGTGCTCGTGGAGGTGGTCCGCGGGCCCGATGCCCGACAGCATGAGCAGCTGCGGGCTGTTCACCGCGCCGCCGGACAGGACGACCTCGGCGTTCGCCCGCGCGGTCAGCGACTCCCCGCGCGCCTCGTAGGTGACGCCCACCGCCCGGCCGCCCTCGATCAGGACGCGGGTCGCGAGGGCGTCGGTGACGACGGTGAGGTTCGGGCGGTCCTCGTTCGGGTGCAGGTACCCGGCGGCCGCCGACCAGCGGCGCCCGCGCCGGTGCGTGACCTGGTAGAAGCCGACACCGTCCTGGCCCGGACCGTTGAAGTCGGGGTTGGCGGCGAGCCCGTGCGCCTTCGCCGCCTTCACCCACGCCTGGGTGAGCGGGTGCTTGAACCGCAGGTCCTCGACGCGCAGCGGACCGCCGACGCCGTGGTGCGGGCTCTCGCCGCGCTGCTGGTCCTCGGCGCGGCGGAAGTACGGCAGCAGGTCCTCGTAGCCCCAGCCGGTGAGGCCGTACTCGTCCCGCCAGGTGTCGTAGTCGTGCCGGGCGCCCCGAATGTAGATCATCGCGTTGGTGGACGAGCTGCCGCCGAGCGTCCGCCCGCGCGGCCAGTACACGCTGCGTCCGGCGGCGTGCACCTGCGGGACGGTCGCGTAGTCCCAGTCGTAGGGGCCCTTGATCAGCGACGCGACGGCGGCGGGGATGTGGATCTCGGGGGCGTCGTCGGGCGGGCCCGCCTCCAGCAGCAGCACCGTGACGGACGGGTCCTCGGTCAGCCGGGCGGCCAGCACGCATCCGGCGCTGCCCGCACCCACGATGATGTAGTCGTACACGACGCCTCCCGAGCGGACGATGTCGGACGAACACTACCGAACGTCCTTCGAGCCGGAGCCCGGCGTTAAGGTGAGCCACATGGCGAAGAACAGGGAGAACCCCGTCGTCCTGTCCCGGATCTACACTCGCACGGGCGACGACGGGACGACCGCGCTGGGCGACGCGTCGCGCACCCGCAAGACCGACCCGCGCCTGGCCGCCTACGCCGACGTCGAGGAGGCCAACGCCGCGATCGGCGCCGCGCTCGCCCTCGGCTCCCTCCCCGACGACGTCGCCGCGCTCCTCGTCCGCGTGCAGAACGACCTGTTCGACGTCGGCGCGGACCTGTGCGCACCGGTCGTCCCGGATCCCGAGTACCCGCCGCTGCGCATCGACCCGTCCTACGTCGAGCGCCTCGAGACCGCCTGCGACGAGCAGAACGAGAAGCTGCGGCCGCTGCGCAGCTTCATCCTGCCGGGCGGGACGCCCGGCGGCGCGCTGCTGCACGTCGCGCGGACCGTCACCCGGCGGGCCGAACGCTCCGCCTGGGCGGCGGTGGAGGAGCACGGCACCGCCGGCGAGGGCGACCCCGAGGCCGCCGCGGGCGGCGTCAACCCGCTCGCCGTGAAGTACCTGAACCGGCTGTCGGACCTGCTGTTCATCCTCTGCCGGGTCGCGAACGCCGAGCACGGCGACGTCCTGTGGAAGCCCGGCGGCGAACGCTAGAACGCGAGCGGGACGCGAACGGGGCGGGGCCGACCGGCCCCGCCCCGCGCTCCTGTCCCTCGTGGTCGGGCCGCTCAGCGGACCAGGTGACCGCCGCTCCACAGCGGCGCCGCGCCGCGCGCGGGCGGCCGCAGCCGGGCGTCGCCGTTCACCGCGACCGTGCTGCCCGCGAGCAGCTGGGTGACGTGCGCGACCCCGTCGACGTTCGTGTCCAGCAGCCTCATGCTCACGTTCGTCATCCGGTCGCACTTCGCGTGGTAGCACGGGTCGTAGACCTTGCCCGCGCGCCCCCCGTACTCCTTCGCCTCGGCGGCCGTCTTGACGCCGTCCGCACCGGTCGCGATGCCGCCCGCGGGGATGCCGTGCTCGATGAACGGGCCGTAGTCCGAGCGCCCGTTGAACTCGGACTCGGCGGTCGGCAGGTCGCGTCCCCCGTAGTACTCGCGGAACATCTTCTCGATCGCCGCCGAACCGGCCGGCGGGGTCGTGCCCTGGCCGAGCGAGTGATCGCCGTCGTACACGCCGCGGATCCCGTTCGGGGAGCCGAGCATGTCGAAGTTGAGGTTCACGGCGATGTTCCGCCGGTCCGACGGGTCCAGCGTCTCGACGTAGTGCGTCGAACCGCGCAGTCCTTCCTCCTCCGCGCCCCACCAGGCGAACCGCACCCGGTTCCGCAGCCCCTCCGCGCCGAGCTCGCCGATCTCCTCGGCGACCGCGAGCACGGCGGCCGAACCGGTCGCGTTGTCGTTGATGCCCGGACCGTCCTCCACGCTGTCGAGGTGCGCGCCCACGACCACCACGTTGTCCTCGCGCCCCCGCTCGGTCTCGGCGATGACGTTGCTGGACTCGCGGGTGCCGTGCTCGGTGTCGACCTTCACCCGCATCGTCAGCCCGCCCTTGGCCGCCGCCTTCGCCAGCGCGGCGCCGACCTCGTGGGTCGGGGCGACGACCGGCAGCTTCGACCTCTTGCTGAGCGTCCCGTTGAGCACGCCCTTCTCACCGGGCTTGTTGTAGATGATCGCGGCGGCCGCACCGGCGGAACGCGCGCGCGCCGCCTTCGTCTCGAACGTGCACTTCCCGCGCTGCATCAGCGCGATGGCGCCCTTGTCGAACCCCTTGAAGTCCTTCGCCTCGCAGCCGCTGGTGCCCTCTCGGCCCTTGTCCGGGATGTCCACGGGAAGCACGCGGGCGGTGACGTCACCGGAGCCCGAGTACATCATCGTGGCGAACTCCTCGCCCGCCTTGTACCTCTTCTTGCTCTTGCCGTCCGTCCGCGCCATGACCGGGGCCGAACGCTCCAGCCAGTACGGGTAGGTGAACTCCTGCACGATCGGCGAGAACCCCGCCTTGCGCAGCCGCCCGACGACGTACTTCACCGAGATGTCGTACCCGGCCGTTCCGGACGCGCGGTTGCCGCCGTTGTAGTCCCCGATCTGCTGGAACGCTTCCAGGTGCCGCCGCACATCTCCGGTCGTCACCAGGTCGGCGAGGTCGGGAGCGGCGGGCGCGGCGGGCGCGGCGCCCGCCGGGGGCACCGCGGACAGCGCCAGGAGGAACACGGTCGCGGCGGGCAGCGCGACGGCCGAACCACTGAGCAGCTTGCGCACTTGGACTCCTGCGAACGGGAAGAGAAGGCTGACCAGCAGCGATCATCCCCGTACGCACCGTCACCGGCAAGCCGCACGACCGTCCGCGGGCCGAACCGATACCGCGCCCTTACCCGTCCATGCCGAACCGCGCCACTGCCGTGGCCGAGGCCCTGGCCCTGGCCCTGGCCGTGCCGAACCGGGAGGTGAGCCGAACGAACGCAGCCGTATGTCCGGCTCGGGACGGCGGCGGGGTGCATGTTCGCGGCGGGGCGGGGGGCAACCGGGCGCGACCGGGGGCCACCTGGGACCGCAGCCCCGGTCCGCGCGGGCTACTCCGGGACGTGCAGGTCCACGGGGAAACCGGGGGGTGCGGCTTCCAGCCACGCGAGGAAGCCGGTCAGCGCGGACGCGCCCATCGCCAGCTCGACGGTCAGGTCCCCGTCGCGGACCTCGATGATGCTCACGTCCGGCAGCAGGCCCTCGGCCTCCTCCGGGTCCGGGCGCCTGCGGTTGGACACGACAAGGCCCCGGCGGTGGATCACCTGCCGGGGCCGTCTGCTGAGTCCGAACACGCGGTGCCAGTGCAGGACATCGCCTTTGTAGCGGCCGATGCCCAGGCGCCACACTCCTGGGGCGCCGCCCTCCTCGGCCGGCAACTCCCGCAGGCTGCATTCGACCGCGCCGCCGCCGCGCACGAACAGGCGGCGGCGTACCGCCATCGCGAGGAAGAAGAGCGCGCACACGGCGGCGAGGGCGGCGAGCACCGCCCCGACGTCCAGTGCCAGGTGCTCGCCCAATTCCCCCCGCCGTTTCCGCCGTTCCGCTGAACCCCGCTAGGGGCGTCGAGCCCCCTGGCCCCGCTCGGGCCTTTAAACCCCGCATGGGCTGCTGAGCCCCGCTGCCCCGCTCGGGCCGCTTAGCCCCGCTGCCCCGCTCGGGCTTCGATCCTAGGCTTCGACGCCCGCCGCGCGCAGCCGCGCGCGGGCGCGCCGCTCGGCCGTGCCGTCCTCGTCGCCGGACCCCTCCGCCGCCTCGAGCGCGCGCCGCGCGGCGTCGACGTCGACCTCGTGGCTCAGTTCGGCCTGCTCGGCCAGCACCGACACCTCGTCGGCGGCGACGGAGAAGAAGCCGCTGCCCACCATCGCGATGATCGGCTCGCCGCCGTCGGCGGGCTCGACCTTCACCACGCTGCCGTCGAGGAGGACGCCGAGCACCGGAGCGTGCCCGGGCAGGATGCCGAGCGAGCCCTCGATGGTCTGCGCGACCACCATCTTGGCATCGCCGGACCAGATCTCGCGCTCCGGCGAGACGAGCCCGACCTTCAGGTTTGCCACGTCACAATCCTCCGATTACTGGAGCGGTTCCGCCGGCCGGCCGGCCCCCGGTGCCGCGCGCGGCGACGGTCGAGGTGACGGTCACCGCGTGCGGGGCCGGGGAACCGGCCGGCGGCGGAGCGGACTACTTCTCCAGCTCCTTGGCCTTCTTCTCGACGTCCTCGATGCCACCGCACATGAAGAACGCCTGCTCGGGGATGTGGTCGTACTTGCCCTCCGCGATGGCCTTGAAGGACGCGACCGTCTCGTCCTTCGGGACCGTCACACCGGGCTGGCCGGTGAACTGCTCGGCCACGTACATCGGGTGCGACAGGAAACGCTCGATGCGCCGCGCCCGGTTGACCGTGACCTTGTCCTCTTCGGAGAGCTCGTCGATACCGAGGATGGCGATGATGTCCTGCAGCTCCTTGTACTTCTGCAGGATCCGCTTCACCTCCTGGGCGACCGAGTAGTGCTCGTTCCCCAGCACCTGCGGGTCCATGATCCGCGAGGAGGAGTCGAGCGGGTCCACCGCCGGGTAGATGCCCTTCTCGGTGATGGCCCGGGAGAGCGTCGTGGTGGCGTCCAGGTGCGCGAACGTGGTGTGCGGCGCCGGGTCGGTGATGTCGTCGGCGGGCACGTAGATCGCCTGCATCGAGGTGATCGAGTGGCCGCGCGTCGAGGTGATCCGCTCCTGCAGCACGCCCATCTCGTCCGCCAGGGTCGGCTGGTAGCCCACCGCGGACGGCATGCGCCCGAGCAGCGTGGAGACCTCCGAGCCGGCCTGGGTGAACCGGAAGATGTTGTCGATGAACAGCAGCACGTCCTGGTTCTGGACGTCGCGGAAGTACTCGGCCATCGTCAGCGCCGACAGCGCGACGCGCAGCCGGGTGCCCGGCGGCTCGTCCATCTGGCCGAACACGAGCGCGGTGTCCTTGAGGACGTCCGCCTCGTCCATCTCCACCCAGAGGTCGTTGCCCTCACGGGTGCGCTCGCCGACGCCGGCGAACACCGAGGTGCCGCCGAAGTTGCGGGCGACACGGCGGATCATCTCCTGGATGAGGACGGTCTTGCCCACACCCGCGCCGCCGAACAGGCCGATCTTCCCGCCCTTGACGTACGGGCAGAGGAGGTCGATGACCTTGATGCCGGTCTCCAGCATCTCGGTCTTGGACTCCAGCTGGTCGAACGCCGGCGCCTTGCGGTGGATCCCCCAGCGCTCGTTGATCTCCAGGGAGGCCGTCGGGACGTCCAGCGTGTCGCCCAGGGCGTTCCACACGTGCCCCTTGGTGACGTCGCCGACCGGGACCGAGATGGACTCGCCGGTGTCGACGACGGGCGCGCCGCGGACGACGCCGTCGGTGGGCTTCATCGAGATGGCCCGGACCATGTTGTCGCCGAGGTGCTGCGCGACCTCCATGGTCAGGGTCTGGGTCTCGCCGCCCAGGTTCGCCTCCACGTGGAGGGCGTTGTAGATCTCCGGGATGGCGTCGGCGGGGAACTCCACGTCGACGACCGGGCCGATGACACGGGCGACGCGCCCGGTCGCGGTCGCCGTCTCTACTTGTGCAGTCATTGTCTACTCCCCGCCAGAATCGGCGAGCGCGTCAGCGCCACCGACGATCTCGCTGATTTCCTGGGTGATCATGGCCTGCCGCACCTGGTTCATCTGGCGCGTGTAGACCTCGACCAGTTCGTTCGCATTGTCGGTCGCCGACTTCATCGCCCGCTGCTTCGACGCCTGGTAGGACGCCGCGGACTGCAGGAGCATGTGGAAGATGCGGCTCTCGACGTAGTTGGGCAGCAGCAGGTCCAGTGCGGCCTGCGCCGACGGCTCGAAGTCGTACGCCGGCGGCACCTTGTCGCTGGTGACCTCGTCGAGCTCCAGCGGCATCAGGCGCGTGACCCGGACCTCCTGCGTCAGCCGCGTGACGAACTCGGTGTAGACCACGTGGATCTCACCGACACCGCCCTCGGCGTCCGTCTTCAGGAAGTCCTCGGTCAGCCGCCGCCCGATCCGCTCCGCCGAGGCGAAGTCGGGCCGGTCGGTGAATCCCGACCAGTCCTCCTGGATGTGCCGGTCGCGGAACCGGTACCAGGTGATGCCCTTGGTCCCGATCACGTACGGGACGGGCTCGCGGCCCTCGTCCCGCAGCCGCTTGATCAGAGCCTCGGCCTCACGGATGACGTTGACGTTGTACGCGCCGCAGAAACCGCTGTCGCTGGTGATGATCAGCACCGCGCTGCGGTTGTCGGTCGGCTGCTCCTGGAGCAGCGGATGGTCGACACCCACGTGGTGACTCACCAGCGCGGACAGGGCCTGCGTGATCTGGTCGGCGTACGGCTTTGACGCCGCCACCGCCTGCTGGGCCTTGACGATCCGCGAGGTGGCGATCATCTCCTGGGCACGCGTGATCTTGGCCGTCGACTTGACCGACCTGATCTTCTGCCGGAGTTGGCGAACCTGGGCCATCGCCCGTCAGCCCTTCTTGACGCGGGTGATCGTCTCCTGGCCGACGGCCTCCTCGTCGATCGCCTCGACGTGCTCCTCCGCGCCCAGCAGGTCGCCCTCGCTGGTCTGGAAGCCCTTCTTGAAGGAGGCCATCGTGCGCTCGAGCGCGCCCAGGCTGTCGTCGGAGAGCTCCCCCGTCTCGCGGATGGAGGTCAGCAGACCGCCCTCCTCGCGCTGGACGTGGTCGATGAACTCGCGCTCGAACCGGCGGATGTCGGCGACGGGGACGTCGTCCAGCTGGCCGGACGTGCCGGCCCACACCGACACGACCTCCTGCTCGACCGGGAACGGGCTGCCCTGCGGCTGCTTCAGCAGCTCGACCAGGCGGGCACCGCGGTCCAGCTGCGCGCGGGACGCGGCGTCCAGGTCGGACGCGAAGGCGGCGAACGCCTCCAGGTCGCGGTACTGCGACAGCGCCAGCTTCAGCGAACCGGCGGCCTTGCGCATCGCCTTGATCTGCGCGGAGCCGCCGACTCGGGACACCGAGATACCGACGTTGATGGCCGGACGGACGCCCTGGTTGAACAGGTCCGTCTCCAGGAAGCACTGGCCGTCGGTGATCGAGATGACGTTCGTCGGGATGTAGGCCGACACGTCGTTGCCCTTGGTCTCGATGATCGGCAGTCCCGTCATCGAACCGGCGCCGAGGTCGTCCGACAGCTTCGCGCAGCGCTCCAGGAGGCGGGAGTGCAGGTAGAAGACGTCGCCCGGGTAGGCCTCGCGGCCCGGCGGGCGGCGCAGCAGCAGCGACACGGCGCGGTACGCCTCGGCCTGCTTCGACAGGTCGTCGAAGACGATCAGGACGTGCTTGCCCTGGTACATCCAGTGCTGGCCGATCGCCGACCCGGTGTAGGGGGCGATGTACTTGTAGCCGGCCGGGTCGGACGCCGGGGCCGCCACGATCGTGGTGTACTCCAGCGCGCCGGACTCCTCCAGGGAGCGGCGCACGTTGGCGATCGTGGAGCCCTTCTGGCCGATCGCGACGTAGATGCAGCGGACCTGCTTGCTCTCGTCGCCCGACTCCCAGGCTTCCTTCTGGTTGATGATGGTGTCCACGGCGACGGTCGTCTTGCCCGTCTGCCTGTCACCGATGATCAGCTGGCGCTGGCCGCGGCCGATCGGCGTCATGGCGTCGATCGCCTTGATGCCGGTCTGCAGCGGCTCGCTCACCGACTGCCGCTGCACGACGGTGGGCGCCTGCAGCTCCAGGGCACGACGCTCGGTCGTCTCGATCGCGCCCTTGCCGTCCAGCGGGTTGCCCAGCGAGTCGACGACGCGGCCGAGAAAGCCGTCGCCGACGGGAACCGAGAGGACCTCGCCGGTCCGGCGGACCTTCTGGCCCTCCTCGATGCCGCTGAATTCACCCAGGACGACGGCGCCGATCTCGCGCACGTCCAGGTTCAGAGCCAGGCCGCGGGTGCCGTCCTCGAACTCCAGGAGTTCGTTCGCCATCGCGGAGGGCAGCCCCTCGACGTGGGCGATGCCGTCGCCCGAATCGACGACGGTGCCGACCTCTTCGCGCGCGGCGGCCTCGGGCTCGTACGACTGGACGAAGCGCTCCAGCGCGTTCCGGATCTCATCCGGACGGATCGTCAGCTCCGCCATGATTCCTCTCTTGCTCCCTTTGGGGTCAGCTCTGCCGGCCTCAGCCGGTGCCGAGCCGCCGGCGGACGTCGTCCAGCCGTCCGGCGATCGTGCCGTCGATGATCTCGTCCCCGATCTGGATCGACAGGCCGCCGATCGTGGACGGGTCGAGCTCGATGTTCAGGTGTACGTCGTGGCCGTACGCGGCGGCGAGCACCGCCGCGAGCCGCGTCCGCTGCGGCTCGGTCAGCTCGACCGGCGTGCGGACCAGAGCCACCAGCCGCTCCCGGCGCCGGGTGACGAGCCTGCCGTACTCGGCCAGCCCGCTCTCCAGGCTACGTCCTCGCGGACGCAGAACGACCTCGGTGACCAGGACCAACGTGGCCGCGGTGACCTTGCCCTCCAGCAGCGCGCCGAGCAGCCCGAGCTTCCGGTCGTCCGGCAGGGCGCGGTTCGTCAGCGCGGCGCGCAGCTCCGCCTCGCCCTCGACGAGCCGGGAGAACCGGAAGAGCTCGTCCTCCAGGTCGTCGAGCCTGCCGTCGCTCTCGGCGCGGGCGGCCTCGGCGGTGACCGCCAGGACCTCCACCGCGTCCGCCAGCTCGGTCGGCGACGACCAGCGCAGCGCGACGACGTCGGCGACCAGCCCGAGAGCGGCCGGCGAGACCTTGCCCTCCAGCAGGATCCGGACGAGCTGCGCCTTGTCGGCGCCGTCCCGCGACGGGTCGGACACCGCCCGCCGCAGCCCGTGCTCGCGGTCGATCAGCCGCAGCACCGCGAACAGGTCGCCGCCCAGCCGGGCCAGGTCGCCGCCGCCGGAGGCGACGGCCGCCTCCAGCCGCTCCCCGGCCTCGGCCAGCGACGCCCTGCTCACCGCTCCCGTGATGGTCATGATGTGATCTGCTCCTGCGTGCGAGCGCGCTCCTCGAGCTCCTCGAGGAACCGGTCGACCACCCGGCTCTGCCGCGCGCTGTCCTCGAGGGACTCGCCCACGACGCGTCCGGCCAGGTCGACCGACAGCGTGCCGATCTCGGCCCGCAGCGCCGCGAGGGCCTGCTGGCGCTCCGCCTCGATCTCGGCCTTGGCGGCCTCGGTGATGCGGTTCGCCTCGACCTGAGCCCGCTGCTTGGCCGCGGCGATGATCTCGGCGGCCTGCTCCTCGGCCTTCCGCCGCGCCTCGGACGCCTCGACGGCGGCCTGCTTCTCCCGCGCCTTGTATTCCTCGAGCGTCCGCTTGGCCTCGGCCTGAGCCTCCGCGGCCCGGTTGAGGCCGCCCTCGATCTCGTTGGACCGCTCTTCGAGGGTCTGCTGGATGCGCGGGACGAGGATCTTGCCGACGACGATGAGGACGACGAGGAACGAGAAGATCCCGACGACCAGCTCGTACGAGTGCGGAAGCAGAGGGTTGTTCTCCTCCGCCGCGAGGACGGAAGTCGCTGTGATCATGTCTACAGCCCCTCCTCAGGTAGAAGGCCCGATCAGATGCCCTGGAAGATGAACGGCGCGACCAGGCCGATGAGGGCCAGGGCCTCGGTGAGGACGAAGCCCAGCAGCATGTTGGTGCGGATGACGCCGGTCAGCTCGGGCTGGCGGGCGATCGCGTTGACGCCCTGGCCGAAGATGATGCCGACACCGATGCCGGGGCCGATGGCGGCGAGGCCGTACCCGATCGCGGTGACGTTGCCTTCGACGGCGGCGAGCACTCCCGTCATGGGTTCTTTCCTTTTCTGTCGGCCGGCGGAGTGTCCGCCGGTCTGGCTTATCGAGGATGTCTGTTTGGGCCGCCCCGCCGGGGGCAGAGCGACACCGTGTGGCCTTTAGTGGTCCGCGTGCAGGCCGCTCTGGATGTACATGGCGGCCAGCATCGTGAACAGGAACGCTTGCAGGAACTGGATGAGCAGCTCGAACGCGGTCATGGCGATGGTGACGATCACGCCGATGATGCCCACCCCGAACCCGAGCGCCGTGGGCTTCTCGATCAGGAACCAGAAGCCGACGAGGCTGAAGAACGCCAGGATCATGTGACCGGCGAACATGTTGGCGAAGAGCCGCACCGCGTGGGTGAAGGGCGCCAGGATGAAGGTCGACAGGTACTCGATCGGCACCAGCAGGAAGTAGACGGGCTTGGGCAGGCCCGGGGGGATCAGGTTCGTGAAGTACTTGACCGGCCCCTGGTGCTTGATGCCGAGGTAGATCTTGATGAAGTAGATGAACAGCGCCAGCACGATGGGGAAGGCGATGTGCGAGGTGACCGGGAACTGGATCACCGGAATCACCGCGAAGATGTTCCAGATCCAGACCAGCAGGAACACCGACATCAGCAGCGGCATCCACCGCTCGGTGTTCTTGCCCAGGAACGGGCGCGCGATCTGGTCGCGCACGAACACGTAGCCGATCTCGCCGACGTTCTGCACGCCCCGCGGCACGAGCTTGGGCTTCGCGAACGCGCTCCAGCAGAAGATGGAGACGATCAGCGCGCCGGCGACGGCGAGGACGACCGGCTTGGTGAGCCACTCGGGGCCGCCGGCGAACAGGGGCGGGAATTCGAAGATCTCAGGCCCCGGGGCCTGGAACTCCCCCCACCGGGGGCGGCGAGGACCGTCTGCGCGTTCACGCGGCGTTCCCTTCATCAATGTGGCGATGGTTCACGAAGGCTTCCTCGGCGGCGGGGCCGCTCAGGCAGGATGGCGACCGTACTTCACGTAGACCAGGTAGATGGCGAGCACGACGCCGATGACCAGGCCGATCGGCGTGATCCACGCCTGTCCCGTCCACTTGGCCAACAGCCATCCGAGCCCACCCCAGATGGCCATCCCGGACAGGAGGTAGCTGGGCACGGACCAGGCGACGTCGGCGAATTCCTGTTGCCCGTCCTCCGGCCGACGCTTCTGCTCGCTCATCGCGCTCCGGACGATAGCAGGCCATCATGGCGGTGGTCATATTGGAGTAGTCCCCGGGAACCGGGCGCGGCGCCGGCCCGAATGTCGACACCGTCCGTGAGAACGTCATCACGGACTCCGGTCCAGGGCGCCCTCGGGTTCGTCAATGTAGGGACGGCCCTTCTGCAGCGTGACCCGGAACTCCGCCGCGATCCACGTCAGGGCGAGCCCGATGACCGTCCAGCCGAAGACCGTGGTGTTCCAGATCGACACCTCGTCGATGAGGGTGACCAGCACCATCACCACGAGGATCTTCACGACGTAGCTGGCCAGCGCGGCGAGCATCATCGTCTGCGCGGAGATCCGCCCGGCCCAGGTGACCACCAGGGCGCTGAGGGAGAAGAAGGCGATCACCACGACCGCGGCCAGCGCCGCGCCGAAGAGTCCCTTGGTGCCCGCGGTCAGCAGGCCGATCAGGACGGCACCCACGCCGACCAGGGCGGTCGGGATCGCGGCGCCGCGGAGCATCCGGGCGTCGGAAGGTTGCATGAGGGCTCCGGCTGGTCACGTTGAGTGTTCGTGTTTCGTTCGTGAAAGGTATCACAAGCGTCCGGAATGTCTGCAATTACCCTCTAGGTAATGCGATGTCCGGCGGCCGCCGACACCGCCCGTGACGTCCGCGCCGCGAGGGGACGGGCGGACGGGGGTGCCGACGGAAGCGACTCTAAGCGAACACGCCGGGTGACATGTCCGGGGGCGTCCTATCGTTACCGGCGAGTCGCCCTCCGGCCCGCAAGGCAGCGGAATCCGTTCACCTCAGAGTGGCGCAAATCACGGAACCGGCGACGAACCGGATGAATCTCGGCGAACCTCGACGTGCTTCGCGGGGCCGGCCGATGCCGTCAGACGGGCATCTTCGTGCGCATCGCGGGCTCGGTGCCGCCCCCGGCGTCGCCCGTCCCGGACGCGTCCTTGCGCCGGCGGCGCCGTCCGCGTCCCGGTCCGGCCAGCACCAGGACCACCCCGCCGATCGCCACCACCAGCGTCACCCCGAGCGTGATCCACGCGGCGTCGAAGATCGCCATCCCGACCAGCCCGGACGCCAGCAGGCCCACCCAGAAGTACATGATCAGGACGGCGCGGCGGGTGGAGTGGCCGAGCTGCAGCAGCCGGTGGTGCAGGTGCTGCTTGTCCGGCGAGAACGGCGACCGGCCCTGGTTGGTGCGGCGCCACACCGCCAGGAGCATGTCCATGAACGGCACCGCCGCCACCGCCGGGACCAGGAGCAGCGGCACCCAGAACGGGAACAGCCCGTTGGCGAGGACGGCCGGGTCGAACTGCCCGGTCAGCATGATCGTCGACGCGCTGAGCAGCAGCCCGATGAGCATCGACCCGGTGTCGCCCATGAAGATCCGGGCCGGGCTGAAGTTGTGCGGCAGGAACCCCGCGCAGATCCCGCACAGCACCGCCGCGGTGAGCGTCGCGCTCGTCAGGGTCGTCATGCCGTTGGCCTTCGACAGCAGGTACGCGTACGAGAACAGCGCGAGCGCCGCGATGCCGACGACGCCCGCGGCGAGACCGTCCAGCCCGTCGATGAAGTTGACCGCGTTGATGGTCGCGACCACGACGAACACCGTCAGCGGCACCCCGTAGGCGGGCGGCAGCGACAGCGACTCCCCGTTGGGCAGCGGGATCACGTAGATCTGGATGCCCTGCATGATGAAGATCCCGGCCGCGGCGACCTGCCCCGCGAACTTGGTGAGGGCGTCGACCTCCCACCGGTCGTCGGCGATGCCGACCAGCACGATCAGCCCGCCCGACAGCAGCAGCGCCTTCGCGACCGTGATGTCGCCGTCCTGCAGGACCTTGCGCATCTCCGGCAGCCCGGTCGCCACCACCAGCGCGGCGACCATCCCGCCGAACATCGCCAGCCCGCCCAGCCGGGGCGTCGGGATCACGTGCACGTCGCGGTCGCGCGGGACGGCCTGGGCGCCGAACCAGACGGCGAACCTGCGCACCGAGGGGGTCAGCAGGTAGGAGACGAGAGCGGCGACCAGCATGGTCAGCAGGTACTCCCGCACGCCCCTGCGCCTCCCCTCGCCGGCCTCCGCGCCGTCCCGGCGTCGCCTCCGTGCCGCCACGCGGCACCTGACTCGCGCCGCCCGTGCCGGTCCCGCGCGCGTCCGTCGGCACGGTCCCTCGATACGTAGACGGCCGTCCGGGGCGATCAGTTCGCCCCGAGACCGACCAACTGTAATCCCATCTCGGTCCCGCCCGCGTCCCTTACGCCTCACCTACCCGGTGAGCGAAAACGATTCCGGCCCCCGCCGTCAGCAGTGCGAGCCCCGCCAGACACGGGTCTCCCAGCGAGAACGCCCACGGTCCGCCCGCCAGGACGTCGTCGGCCGCGTCCCCCAGGATCAGCAGTGCGCCCGCGGCCACGAGCCCGGCGCCGGAGCCGGGCTCGACGGCCGGTCGCGTGCGAGGACGGCGCGCCGCCGGCGCGACGGCCCCGACCGCCCCGACGGCGAACGCGAGCAGCACCGTCCCGCGCCACGTCCCGGCCCAGTGCGGGCGCGCGTACTCGGGCGGCGGCGCCGCGACCGCCCGGTCGGGCAGCCGCACCGCGACCCGCACGCCCTCGCCGGCCGCCAGTCCGTTCTGCGTGAAATCGATCGCGTACCGTCCGTCCTGGTCCCGCGCGCACACGACGCTCGCACCGGGCGTGTCCGGGGCGCCCGCGCGGCACCGCACGTCCCGGAGCCGCACCGGGCCCTCCACCCGGACGACCGCGTGCGCGATCGGGACGTCCCACCCGGACTCGATCGCGTCCCACACCAGCTCGTCGAACCCCTCGCGCGGCGTGAACGCCCGCAGCACGTCGTACTCGAGCACGTACGCCTGCCGCCCGCGCACCTCCCGCCCGCCCGTGCCGACGCCGATCCGCAGGTCGTGCCCCAGCTTCGTCGTCCGCACGCGGGAGGGCGCACCGGTGGACGAACTGGCGCGCACGTCCCGGACCCCGTACAGGCGGTCGCCGTCCCGGTACCGCAGCCGCCGCACGATGCCGCGGCCGCCGTCGGCGAAGTCGTAGGTGATCGTCTCCCGCACGTGCAGGACGCCGTCCGCACGCAGGGTCAGCACGACGTCGTAGGTCTGGATCCGTTCCCGCACCGCCGGGTCCGCCCCGGCGGCCATGACCAGCAGCGCCAGCAGCAGCACGCCCGCGCCGATCGCGGGCCCCCGGACACGGCCACCCACGTCAAGCATGGTCGCATCGCCGCCCGGCGCCCGAGGCGGCAACGCGCGGATCCCGCCGGGTGACGCACCGTTCGGTAAGCCCCGTGTCCCCCCGGGTCCCTCGCGTCCCTCGAGGCCCCTCGCGGCGCCGTGAGCGCGCCCGTCCCGGGACGGAACCGGTGTCTCCCTGCCCGTGGGTGGCCCCAGCGCCCCCGTTCGTCCGCGCTCTTCTCCGCGCCTTCGGGAGGGCTCGCGGGGCGCGCGGGGCTCGCGCGAGGCGGACATCACCCGATGGCCGGGCCTCGACCGACCCGACGATATCCGTCACGGACGTCCGAGGGGGTCCCCCTCGACGACGTTCGCGGAGGGGCTTCGCGCCCGTCGTGCCCGCCGAAGGCCCGCCGGGGGTCGGACTACCCCTTGTCGTCGGCCGCCGGGGTGTCGGAGGGCTTCTTCGCGTCGTCCGCGGGTGCGTCCGGAGCCGAGGGCCCGGCCGCTTTCGAGACGTCCGCGGGCCCGTCCCCGACCTCGGCGGGCTCGTCCTTCGTCAACGGCGGCCCCTGCTCCCCGGCGCCCGAGTCCTTGGTGAGGGACGGCGCGGCGCCGTCCTCGTCACGGGCGTTCGGGGAGGTCTCCTTGGTGAGGGAGGGTGGCGGGGTGTCCGGCTCGGCCTCGGCGTCCTCGCCGTCCCCGGAGTCCTTGCCGTCCTTGTCGTCCTCGTCGTCGGTGAGCAGGATGCCGACCACGGCGCGGATCTTCTCGACCGGGACGGCGCCCGCGCGCAGCAACCGCGGGACGGGGCCGGTCAGGTCGATGATCGTCGAGGCGTCGCCGTGTCCGGTCGTGCCGCCGTCCAGGTAGACCGAGACCGAGTCGCCGAGCATCTCCTCGGCTTCCGCGGCGGTCCGCGCGGCCGGCGAACCGCTCAGGTTCGCGCTGCTCACCGCCAGCGGGCCGGTCTCCTTGAGCACCTCGACCGCCAGCTCGTGCATCGGCATCCGCACGGCGACCGTGCCCTTGGTCTCCCCGAGGTCCCACATGAGGCTGCGGTTCGCGCGGCACACCAGCGTCAGCCCGCCCGGCCAGAACTCGTCGATCAGGTCCTGCCCGTAGGGGCCGAGGTCCTCGATGAGCGCGGTGGCGGCCCGCACCGACCCGACCAGTACCGGCGGCGGCATCTCCCGGCCCCGGCCCTTCGCCTTCAGCAGCGCCGCCACCGCCGGGGGCGTGAACGCGTCGGTCCCGACGCCGTACACCGTGTCCGTCGGCAGGACGACCAGTTCTCCGCGCCGCACCGCCGAGACCGCCTCCGCGATCCCTCGCGTCCGCTCCATCGGCTCAGCGCAGTCATAACGTCGGCTCACGACCCCAGTTTCCCACGCCCGGCCTCCCGCTCAGGCCGCCTCGACCATCACGGCTTCCACTGCGGACGGCTCCGGAATGGGCGTTCCGTCCTCTCGCAGCCCCTCCAGGTGGAACTCGATCGCTTCGCGCATGAGCTCGACCGTTTCCTCCGGGGTGTCCCCCAGCGCCACACACCCGGGCAAATCGGGTGCATACGCTCCGAATCCGCCATCCTCGCCACGTTCGATGATCACGACGTACCTGCTCATCGCTCCCCCTTTCACTGGGGCCTGCTCAACCCAGCCTGCTTCAGAATGCTGTGCTCCAACCCCCTGGGCAAGGTGCGGCTCGGCTTCCCCGGCACAGTCACCCGTCCGGGCTTCTCCGAATGTTTGTACTGCCGATGGCTGCCCTTCGTGCATGCAAGGAACCAGCCGTCATCCTCGATCAGCCTTATGATCTCACTGACCTTCATCGGCATGCCGAATCTCGCCAACTCTCCGTATTTTAGCAACTACGGATAGAAATATAGGAGACGCGACGCTCAGTGCGAACACGATCACGGACGGTCGTGTACGTCGGGCCGCCGACCCGTCAGTCGGAGATCATGCGGGCGGTGACGAACCGGTCCCGGTCGGTGAGGTCACGGCGGTTGCGGACGTCGCGCCAGCCGTTCTCCTCGGGGAACGTCCAGTAGACCGCGTTGCCCTGCAGGTCACTGTGCTCGACGGCGACATGACCGCCGGGGCGCAGCAGGCGGCGGGCGGTGCGTTCGACCACGCGGACGGCGTCCAGCCCGTCGTCCCCGCCGCCCCACAGGGCCGCCGCGGGGTCGTGGTCGCGGACGTCGGGCGGGACGTACTCCCACTCGCTCATCGGGATGTACGGGGGGTTGCTGACGACGAGGTCGACGGTGCCGTTCAGCTCCGGCAGCGCCGAAGCGAAATCGCCCAGGTGCAGGCGGACGCGGCCGCGTTCGTCCAGTTCCTCGATGTTGCGGGTGGCGTGGACGAACGCCGTGGGGTCCATCTCGACGGCGTGCACGCGCGCGCGGGGCGCCTCCAGGGCGATCGACAGCGCGATGGCCGCCGAACCGGTGCCGAGGTCGACGACGAGCGGGTCGCGGACGTCCATGTCGCGGAGGGTCTCCAGCGCCCAGCCGACCATCACCTCGGTCTCGGGGCGCGGCACGAACACGCCGGGGCCCACCTTGAGTTCGAGGTAGCGGAAGAACGCGCGTCCGGTGATGTGCTGCAGCGGTTCGCCGGCCTCGCGGCGCGCGACGAACTCCCAGAACCGGGCGTCGAACGAACCGTCGGGGACGCCGTGCAGTTCGGAACGATTGACGCCGTGCACGGCCGCGGCGAGCTCCTCGGCGTCGGCGCGGGGGGAGGCGGCCCCCGCCTCGGCGAGCCGCGCGGTGGCCCTGGCGATCTCGTCGAGCAGCAGCGTCATGATTCCTGGGCTTCGGCCAGTCGGCGTTCCATGTCGGCGTCGACGAGCGCCTGCGTCACGTTGTGCAGGTCGCCGTCCAGGACTTGGTCGAGGTTGTAGGCCTTGTACCCGACGCGATGGTCGGAGATCCGGTTCTCCGGATAGTTGTAGGTGCGGACCCGTTCCGAGCGGTCCACCGTGCGGACCTGGCTCTTGCGTTCCGCCGCCGCCGCGGCGTCCGCCTCCTCCTGGGCGATGGCCAGGAGACGCGAACGCAGGATGCGGAGTGCCTGCTCCTTGTTCTGGAGCTGGCTCTTCTCGTTCTGGCACGACACCACGACGCCCGTGGGCACGTGCGTGATGCGCACGGCCGAGTCGGTGGTGTTGACGCTCTGCCCACCGGGACCGGACGAACGGTAAACGTCGACCCGCAGGTCGTTCGGGTCGATCTGGACGTCCACGTCCTCGGCCTCGGGCGTCACCAGGACACCGACCGCGCTCGTGTGGATCCGGCCCTGCGATTCCGTCGCCGGAACCCGCTGCACCCGGTGGACGCCGCCCTCGAACTTCAGGCGCGTCCAGACGCCCTCTTCGTGGGAGCCCTTCGCCTTCACCGCGACCGTGACGTCCTTGTAGCCGCCCAGATCGGACGGGTGCGAGTCCAGGATCTCGGTCTTCCAGCCGATCCGCTCCGCGTACCGGAGGTACATGCGCAGCAGGTCGCTCGCGAAGAGCGCGGACTCCTCGCCGCCCTCACCGGCCTTGACCTCGAGGATGACGTCCTTGCCGTCGCTCGGGTCGCGCGGTACCAGCAGGCGCCGGAGCCGCTCCTCGAGCTCCTCGCGGCGCTTCTCCAGCTCGGTGGCCTCGGCGGCGAACGTCTCGTCCTCGTCCGCCAGCTCCCGCGCGGTCGCCAGGTCGTCCTCGGTCGCGGTGAAGTCGCGGTACGTCTCGACGATCGGCTTCAGCTCGGCGTAACGCTTACCGAGCCGCCGCGCGAGCCCCTGGTCGGCGTGCACGGACGGATCCGCGAGCCGCTGCTCGATGCCCGCGTATTCGCTGATCAGATCGTCGAGATTCACGGTGTGTCCTGGCCGCTCCGGCCCGGGGACCCCTGGCGGCCTCCGGATGCAGGCTTCGGACGGCCCGGAGACCGCTCGGGCCCCGGACCGTCCCTGGTCGCTGGTGCGCGCTCGTCCTACTTGCCGGACTTCTTCTTGCCGAAGCGCTGCTCGAAGCGCGCCACCCGGCCACCGGTGTCCAGGATCTTCTGCTTGCCCGTGTAGAACGGGTGGCAGTTCGAGCACACGTCCGCGTGGATGACACCGTTCGCGGCGGTGCTGCGCGTCTCGAAGGTGTTGCCGCACGTGCACGTCACGGTCGTGACCACGTACTCGGGGTGAATCTCGGCCTTCATGAGTCTCTCCTCGCTTGAGGCGGTCGCCGGGCGTCCCCCGCCCGCGCACGGCCGCGCTCGCAGAGCGGGCCATGGAAGAGGGTGGGAGGCGTGAACCGGTACCGCAGCGGTTGCACTCCAAGTGTGCCAGATACCCGAACGTGCCGAGGTCACCGGGCATTCCCGATCACCGCCGCGGCCCAGCACCCCGATCATCGGCTCGACCCGGGCCTCAGCCCTGGGTGCGGCCCAGGTAGGTGAGCACCGCCATGACGCGGCGGTGCCCGCCCTGCGCGGGCTGCAGACGCAGTTTCGCGAAGATGTTGGAGATGTGCTTCTCCACGGCGCCCTCGGTGACGACCAGGTCGTCCGCGATCGCGCCGTTCGCCCGGCCCTGCGCCATCAGCGCGAGGACCTCGCGCTCGCGCGGGGTGAGGCCCTCCAGCGGGTCGCCGTCGCGGCGGCGGCCCAGCAGCTGGCCGATCACCTCGGGATCGATGACGGTGCCGCCCGCGGCGATCCGGCGCACCGCGTCGATGAACTCGGCGACGTCCGCGACCCGTTCCTTCAGCAGGTAGCCGACGCCTTCCGCGCCGCCGCCGATCAGATCGGTCGCGTACCGCTCCTCCACGTACTGCGACAGCACGAGGATCGGCGTGCCCGGCCACCGTTCGCGGACGGCCAGGGCCGCGCGCAGCCCCTCGTCGGTGAACGACGGCGGCATCCGCACGTCCACGATCGCCAGCTCGGGGGCGTGCTCCTCGACGATGCCGATCAGCCCGGGACCGTCCCCGACCGTCGCGACGGTCTCGATCCCGGCGTCGGCCAGCAGCCGGACGAGCCCCTCCCGCAGCAGCACCGAATCCTCGGCGATCACAACCCGCATGCCCACCATTATCCGGCCCGTGCCGGCGGCGCCGGACCGGACCGGCCTCAGCGCCGGCCCGACCGGCCTCAGCGCCGGGCCCCTGCGGGAGGAGCCGGGGCCCGCGCCGGGCGCCGCGTCCTCCGGCCGGGAATTCCGGTCGGGGGACGCGGCGGGGCGGCGGCTCCCCGGTCCCCTCACCGCGGCGGGCGGTGCGGGTGACCGGTCACCAGGTGCAGGGGAGGTCGGCGCGGATGATCGTGGGGCCGCCGGGCGGGCTGTCGACGATCAGCAGCCCGTCGATCGTGGCGGCGCGGTCGGCGAGGCCGGCCAGGCCGCCCTCGGGGACCGCGACGGCGCCGCCGACCCCGTTGTCGACGACCTCGACGACGACCCAGGCGTCCTCGCGCGCCACCCGGACGGACGCGCGCGTCGCGCGGGCGTACTTCGCGATGTTCGCCAGCGACTCGGCGACGATGAAGTAGGCGATGCTCTCGACCGCGGCCGGGGGACGCTCGGGCAGGTCGACGTCCACCTCCACGGGGACGGGTGCGCGGGCGGCGAGACCGGACAGGGCCGGGTCGAGGCCGCGGTCGGTGAGGATGGCCGGGTAGATGCCGCGGGCCAGGTCGCGCAGTTCGGAGATCGCCTCCTTGGTGCCGGCGTGGGCCTGCTCGATCAGCGCCCGGGCGCCCTCGGGGTCCTCCTCGAGCCTGGCGCGGGCCCGGCCGATGTCCATCGCGACGGCCAGCAGGCGCTGCTGGGCGCCGTCGTGCAGGTCGCGTTCGATGCGGCGGCGTTCGGCCTCGGCGGCGTCCACGCCGCGGGCGCGGCTGGCCTGCAGGCGGTCGGCGCGGGCCTGCTGCCGGAGCGCCTCGCTCTGGGAGGCGTTCGGGCCGAGCAGGAACACCGCGTACAGGGCGTGCCCGAGCGCCATCACGCGCGTCACGTACATCCCCAGGACGGCCACGGCGCAGCCGGCCACGACGGCGGGCACCGCGTCGAGGACGGTCTGCGGGTGGTAGACGAGCAGGTCGCCCAGCTGGATGCGCATGTCCTCGCCGAGCAGCACGATCACCGGGGTGACGAGGAGGACCGCGGTGGCCGACCAGAGCAGGACCGACACGGCGAACTCGACGAGCGTGACGGGGAACAGGAGCGCGAAGTACGCGAAGTCCTTCCAGGTGGCGGGGTCGGCCGCCATCTCCTTCAGTTTCCGGAGCAGGTTCCCGTCGGGCAGCGGCCGGTAGGGGCTCGGGATGGTGATGCCGAAAGCGCCCCTCAACAGCTGCCGCTCGAAGATCGCGCCGCCCCGCCAGAGGAGGAGGAGCAGGGCGGCCAGCGGCACCCCGACCCAGATGGTGATCAGGCTCACCGACACCGAGACTCCGGTCACCAGGAGCATGAACCAGGCGAGGCCGAACGCCAGGCCGACGATCTGGTAGGCCGCCGCGCGCCAGGTGAGCGAGGAGCGCGCCATGTCCAGCGGGCGCCATGACGCTCGCACGAGGGATCGTCCCGGACCGGCTCCGCCGGTCGTGGCGCCGCCCGGCACCGTGCTCAACCCGCCCATGTCAACCCCTCCGTGGCTCGTCCGCCTACGGTTCAAGAGTGGTCGACGGGGGGCCGGGTCACCATGATGTCCACCTGCAATTTCGGGGTGGGGTTTACCCCACCTTCGAACCTGCGGACCACCCGCCCGCCCGGCCCGTACCGTCGCGGACGCGCCACCGGACGCGCGACGCCCCCGCCCGGACGGACCGGACGGGGGCAGTGCGGGCGATCGTCAGCGGTCGTCGGACACCGTCGTCTTCTGCACCTGCAGCAGGAACTCGGCGTTCGACTTCGTCTCCTTCATCTTCTCGATGAGGAGTTCCAGCGCCTGCTGGGTGTCGAGCGCGTGCAGCACCCGGCGCAGCTGCCAGACGACCCGCAGCTCCTCGGGAGCCATGAGGATCTCCTCCTTGCGGGTACTGGACTGGTCGACGTCCACCGCCGGGAAGATCCGCTTGTCCGCGAGCTGCCGGTTGAGCTTCAGCTCCATGTTGCCGGTGCCCTTGAACTCCTCGAAGATGACCTCGTCCATCCGGGACCCGGTCTCGACCAGGGCGGTGGCGAGGATCGTCAGCGAGCCGCCGTTCTCGATGTTGCGCGCCGCGCCGAAGAAGCGCTTCGGCGGGTACAGCGCGGTCGAGTCGACACCACCGGACAGGATCCGCCCGGACGCCGGGGCCGCCAGGTTGTACGCGCGGCCCAGCCGGGTGATCGAGTCGAGCAGCACGACGACGTCGTGGCCCAGCTCGACGAGCCGCTTGGCGCGCTCGATGGCCAGCTCGGCGACCGTGGTGTGGTCCTCGGCGGGACGGTCGAAGGTCGAGTGGATGACCTCGCCCTTCACCGTCCGCTGCATGTCGGTGACCTCTTCCGGACGCTCGTCCACCAGGACGACCATCAGGTGGCACTCCGGGTTGTTCTTCGTGATCGCGTTGGCGATCGCCTGGAGCACCATGGTCTTGCCGGCCTTGGGCGGCGACACGATCAGGCCGCGCTGCCCCTTGCCGATCGGCGACACGAGGTCGACGATCCGGGTCGTCAGGACGCCGGGGTCGGACTCCAGCCGCAGCCGCTCCTGCGGGTACAGCGGCGTCAGCTTCGTGAAGTCGACGCGGTTCTTGGACTGCTCCGGCTCCGTCCCGTTGACGGTGTCGAGCCGGACGAGCGCGTTGAACTTCTCGCGCCGCTCGCCCTCGCGGGCCTGCCGCACGGCACCGGTGATGACGTCGCCCTTGCGGAGGCCGTTCTTGCGCACCTGCGACAGCGAGACGTACACGTCGTTCGGACCCGGCAGGTAGCCGGTCGTCCGGACGAACGCGTAGTTGTCCAGGATGTCGAGGATGCCCGCGACCGGGATGAGGACGTCGTCCTCGGTGATCACCGGCTCCTCGTAGCGCTCGCGGCCGCGGCCGCGGTTGCGCTCCCGGAACCGCCGCCCGCGCCGGCCCCTGCCGCCGCTCTCGTCGTCGTCGTGGCGCCCGCCGCCCTGGCCGTCGCGGCCGTCGCGGTCACGGCCGCCGTCGCGCCCGCCGTCCCGGCCGTCGCCGCGCTGGCGCCCGCCCTGGCCGTCGCGGTCACGGCCGCGCTGGCGCTGCCGGCCGCCGCCCTCGCGGCCCTCGCCGCGCTCGCGGCCGCCCTGGCCGTCGCGGCTTTCGCCGCGGTCGCGGCCGCCCTGGGACTCGGCGTCCTCGCCGTCGCGGCCGTCGCGGTTCTGCCGGTCGGCGCGGCCGTCGGATCCCCCGCGCGCGTTCTGCCGGCCGCCGCGCTCCCCCTTGTCGGCGCGCTCGGACTTCTCGGCGGGCTTCTCGGCGGACCGTTCCGCCTTGTCGCCCTTGTCCCCCCTGTCCGCCTTCTCGGCCCGGTCGGCCCGGTCGGCCTTCTGCGGCTGCTGCGGCTGCTGCGGCTGCTCTGCCTGCTCCGCGCCCTTGTCGCCCTTGTCGCCCTTGTCGGCGGGCGCCTGCTCGGTCGCGGGGGCGGCGGCCGCGGCCGCCGGCTGGTCATCGGACGCGTCGCGCTTGGCGGCGGTGCGGGTGCGCCGGGGACGCTCGGTCTTGGCCGGGGCGGCGGCTCCCTGCTCGCCGCCCGCCGAGCCCTGCTCCTGGCCGCCGCCCTGCTTCTCCTGGATGGCGGCGATGAGCTGGCTCTTGCGCATCCCGGTCGTCCCGGTGATACCGAGTTCGGACGCGATCTGCTTCAGCTCGGGCAGCACCTTGGCCGACAGGCCGGTGCCCTGCCGGCGGCGCCGGGGGGCGGCGGCGGGCTCCGCGCCGGCCGGGGCCGCGTCGGCGGCGGGCGTGCCGGAGGCGTCCGTCAGGAGTTCGCTGGATTCGCTCACTAAGGGTCCTTCCCAGGGAGCGGGTGTCGGCCGGCGTTCGGCCGGTCAACCCGGTAGTGCGGCCCGGCGGGGGCGCCGAGTCGGGCTCCGCGGCTCGCGATGGGGTCGCGAGTCGCGATGTCTGGGCACAGCCAGATGATGGTCGGGACGGTTCGCTCGTGCGTGTCCCGGGCCCCGCCACGTCCGAAGTTTCGCTGGAATGCCTGACATCGGGATGTCACGGTCTCGGGAAGCCTAGTACGCGGGACCGACACGGCCGAAGGGCCGATCTGGCGACGCGCGGCTGACGAGCACGCTGCCCCGAACGGGGCATCTGGTGCGGCATTCAGCCTAACATCACCAGGGCGCACTGCTATTCCCCAGAGGTCGACGTCTTCGCATTTTACCTCGGTGGATCTCGCCGGATCCGGTACCGGCGGGAGCGGTGTGCGGGCGCGCTCCGGCGGTGCCGGGGGTCAGGACCGGACGGGCGGTTCACCGGCCACGACGTGCGCGCCGCCGACCGCGACCTGCAACGGGTGTTCGTGCCACCCATTACCCACTTCAAGCTCCATCGAATCAACTCGTGATGCAGTTGTGAAGGCCAGGACAGTAGGACCTGCCCCTGAAATCACGGCGGGCACACCGGCATCGCGCAACCGTGCCACGAGTGCCGCCGATTCCGGCATCGCGGGGGCCCGGTAACGCTGGTGCAGCCGGTCCTCCGTGGCGTCCAGGAGGGCGCCGTCGAGCCCCGTGGTGAGCGCGGCGACGAGCAGCGCGGACCGTCCGGCGTTCGCGGCGGCGTCGGCGTGCGGGACGGTCTCGGGCAGCAGCCCGCGCGCGCGCTCGGTCGCCAGGCGTTGGTCGGGGACGAACGTCACGACCTGGTCGATCCGCGGTTCGAGACGCACCAGGCGCGGACCGTCCGGGGTCGTCCAGGCGACGGTCAGTCCGCCCGCGAGACAGGGTGCGACGTTGTCGGGGTGCCCCTCGATCTCAGTCGCGAGCCGGAGCACCTCGTCGTCGTCCAGGACGGAACCGTCCGGGTGCAGCGCGCGCGCGGCGACGAGCCCCGCGATGATGGCGGCCGACGACGACCCCAGCCCGCGGCTGTGCGGGATCCGGTTGCGGCACCGCAGCCGGACGCCCTTCGGCTGGCCGGGATCGGCCCCGCCCAGCGCGGTGATCCGGTCGAAACCGGCCCGCAGCGTCGTGACGATCAGGTGCCGCTCGCCGCGGTCGGCGACCTCGCCGCCCTCGCCGTCCACCTCGATGGACGTCGCGTCGCCGGTCACCGCGACCTCGACGTCGTCGTGCAGCGCCAGCGCCAGGCCCAGCGAGTCGAAGCCCGGCCCCAGGTTCGCGCTGGTCGCGGGCGTCCGTACCGCCACCGGCCCCTGCGGCCACCCCATCTAGGTCAGGCCCAGGGCGGACGCGGCGGCGTGCGCGTCGACCTTGACGGTCGTCGGCGCGGGCGCCCCGGAGATGGCCCAGTCGGGGTCCTTCAGGCCGTTTCCGGTCACCGTGCAGACGACCTTGGAGCCGCGCTCGACGCCGCCCCGCTCGCTCGCCTGCAGCAGTCCCGCGACGCTCGCCGCGGACGCGGGCTCCACGAACACGCCCTCCTCGCGGGCCAGCAGCCGGTACGCGGCGAGGATCTGCCGGTCGGTGACCGAGTCGATCGCGCCGCCCGACTCGTCCCGCGCGTTGATCGCGAGGTTCCACGACGCCGGGTTGCCGATCCGGATCGCCGTCGCGATCGTCTGCGGCTTCAGGACGGGCTCGCCGTGCACGAACGGCGCGGCCCCGCTCGCCTGGAAGCCCAGCATGCGCGGGCGCCGCGACGACGGCCCGCCGTCCGCGTACTCCTTGTAGCCCATCCAGTAGGCGGAGATGTTGCCGGCGTTCCCGACCGGGAGGCAGTGGACGTCCGGGGCGTCGCCGAGCGCGTCGACGATCTCGAACGCGGCCGTCTTCTGCCCCTGCAGCCGGTACTTGTTCACGCTGTTGACCAGCGCGACCGGGTAGTCCACCGCGAGCTTCTGGGCCAGCTCGAGGCAGTCGTCGAAGTTGCCGTCGACCTGCAGCAGCCGGGCGCCGTGCACCAGTGCCTGCGCCAGCTTGCCCATCGCGATCTTGCCCTGCGGCACCAGCACCGCGCACGTCATCCCGGCGCGCACCGCGTACGCCGCCGCCGACGCCGAGGTGTTGCCGGTGGACGCGCAGATCACCGCCTTCGCGCCCTCCTCGGCCGCCTTGCTGATCGCGACCGTCATGCCGCGGTCCTTGAAGGAGCCGGTCGGGTTCGCGCCCTCGACCTTCAGGTGCACCTCGCAGCCGGTCAGCTGGGACAGCCGGTGGGCCGGGACGAGCGGCGTGCCGCCCTCCAGCAGCGTGACGACGGGCGTCTTCTCCGTCACCGGGAGCCGGTCGCGGTACTCCTCGATGAGGCCGCGCCACGCGCGGGCGTTCGGGTTCACGTCGTTCTCCTTGCCGACCTGCGGCCCCGGGCCGGGCAGCCGCACCGACCTGCGATGTCTTCCGAATTCTAGTGCGTTCGCGGCACGCCGGACGCGCCCCGCGTCAGTCCTCGCCCTCCACGCGCATGACGCTCGCCACCTCGCGGACCATCGACAGCTCCCGCAGGCCCTCGACGGTCGCCGACAGCGCGGCGTCCGGCGCCCGGTGCGTCACCACGACGAGCTGGGCGTCCTCGCCCGTCCCGACCTGCCGGACGGCCTGGATCGACACCTCGTGCCGGGCGAACTCCTCCGCGACCGTCGCGAGCACTCCCGCCTCGTCCGCCACATCCAGCTGGATGTAGTAGCGGGTGACGGTCTCGCCCATCGGCAGCACCGGCAGCTTCGCGTACGTCACCTCGACCGGGCCCGGCGTGCCCCCGGCGACGTTGCGCGCCACCGCGACCAGGTCGCCGAGGATCGCCGACGCCGTCGGGGCGCCGCCGGCGCCCGCGCCGTAGAACATCAGCGACCCGGCCGACTCCGCCTCGACGAACACCGCGTTGTAGGCGTCCCGGACGCTCGCCAGCGGGTGCGACCGCGGGATCATCGCCGGGTACACCCGGACCGAGACCCCGCGCCCGTTGCGTCCGTCCTCGGACGGGACGCGCTCGCAGATGGCCAGCAGCTTGACGACGCAGTCCATCCCCTTGGCGCCCGCCACATCGCCTGGGCTGACCTCCGTGATCCCTTCACGGTGCACGTCGGCCGCGGTAACGGGCGTATGGAACGCGAGCTGCGCCAAGATGGCGGCCTTGGCTGCGGCGTCGAATCCCTCTACATCCGCCGTGGGGTCCGCTTCGGCGAAGCCCAGTGCCTGGGCTTCCTCCAGAGCGTCGTTGAACCCCGCGCCATGCGTGTCCATCTGGTCGAGGACATAGTTCGTGGTGCCGTTCACGATGCCCAGCACCCGCTGCACGTGGTCACCGACCAGCGATTCCCTGAGCGGACGCAGGAGCGGGATGGCACCCGCCACGGACGCCTCGTAGTACAGGTCGGCCCCGTACTCCCTGGCCGCCGCGAACAGCGTCGCGCCGTCCTCGGCCAGCAGCGCCTTGTTCGCCGTGATGACCGACTTACCGGACTTCATCGCCTCGAGCAGCAGGGTCCGGGCCGGCTCGATCCCGCCGATCACCTCGATCACGATGTCGACGTCGTCCCGCGTGGCCAGCGCCTGCGCGTCCGTCGTGACCAGGTCCGCCGGGACGCCCGCGCGCACCCGGTCGGGCCGCCGCACGGCGATCCCGGCCAGCTCCAGCGGCGCGCCCACCCGCGCCGCCAGGTCGTCGGCCTGCTCGTGCAGCAGCCGCACGACCTCCGTGCCGACGACGCCGCAGCCCAGCAGCGCCACCCGCAGTCGGCGTTTCACGCTTCGACCTCCGCATCCAGCCGCAGCAGGTCCGAGGCGCCCTCCCGCCGGACGATCACGCGCGACCTGCCGTCCCGCACCGCCACCACGGCGGGCTTCGGGACGTGGTTGTAGTTACTGGCCATCGAACGACAGTACGCACCGGTCGCGGCGACCGCGACAAGGTCCCCCGCCGAAATATCTTCGGGGAACCACAGGTCGCGCACCACGATGTCGCCGCTCTCGCAGTGCTTGCCGACAAGCCTACTGAGCATCGGCGGGGCATCGGACGACCGGCTCGCCAGCACGCCGGTGTACTCGGCGCCGTAGAGAGCCGTCCGGAGGTTGTCGCTCATGCCCCCGTCGACCGACACGTACGTGCGCAGGCCCTCAACGTCCTTCACCGTGCCGACCTCGTACAGCGTGACGCCTCCCGGACCGGCGATCGCGCGCCCCGGCTCGACCGTCAGCCGCGGCATCGACAGCTCGTAAGCCCGGCACTCCCGCGCGACGATCTCGCGCAGCCCGTCCGCCATCGACTTCGGATCGTGCGGCTCCTCCCCCGGCACGTACGCGATCCCGTAGCCGCCGCCCAGATCCAGTTCCGGGAGCTCGACGCCGTGCTCGTCCCGGATCGCCACGAGCAGCTCCGCCAGCCGGTGCGCCGCGACCTCGAACCCGTCCACGTCGAAGATCTGCGAGCCGATGTGGCTGTGCAACCCCACGAGCTCCAGCTGCCCGAGTGCCTGCACCCGCCGAACCGCCTCGAGCGCGGCACCCGAACTCCGCGAGAACCCGAACTTCTGGTCGTCATGTGCGGTCGCGATGAATTCGTGTGTGTGTGCCTCCACCCCCGTGGTCACACGCACCATCACCTTGGGCCGGACCCCGCGTTCCTGGGCCAGATGGCCCAGCCGTGCGATCTCCTCGAACGAATCGAGCACGATCCGTCCGACACCCGCGTCGAGAGCCTGCTCCAGTTCCCACGTGGCCTTGTTGCTTCCGTGCAACGTGATGCGCTCGGTCGGGAACCCCACGGCCAACGCCACGGCGAGCTCCCCGCCACTGCACACGTCCAGTCCGAGGCCCTCCTCGTGCAACCACTTGACCATGGCCCCGCACAGGAACGCCTTGCCCGCATAGTGGACGTCCCCGTCGTGGAAGGCCGCCGCGTACTCGCGCATCCGGCTCCGCACGTCGTCCTCGTCGTAGACGTACAGCGGCGTCCCGTACTCCCGGGCGAGCTCCCGCACGTCGACGCCGCCCACGGACACGACACCGTCCTCCCGGGCGGAGTTCCGGGGCCACACCCGCACGTCGAGTGCGTTCAGATCCTCCGCCGGCCCCGCCGGGTGGTCTTCGGGCAGGACATCGGCGTGCCGGGGACCGGCAGGATGTACACGGCTCATATTCGCTCTCTAGGGGTCTCACCGATCATGTTCAGGCCGTTCCCGAGCACCACGGACACGGCCTCGGCCAGGGCGACCCGGCCCACAGGGCGCTCGTGCACGTCGTGGTAGGCCCAGGCCACTTTCTCCAGGCACAACACCAGCGGCCTTGCGTCCCGTTCCCGCTCCGCCTGCGCCGCGCGCCCGGGAAAGTCTCCCAGCAGGGACACGAGCGCCGACTCAGCGGCCCCGTACTCCGTCCGCGCGACGTCCGGCTCCCCGGCCCACCGGACGGCCCAGCGAGCCCGCGCATAGGCGTAGCGGACCACGAACCCGGGATTCTCGAACGTCCGAGGCCACTCGTCCCACGCGAACTCCGGCACGTCGGCGACCCCGTAACCGGGATCGTTCCGGACGCGCTCCACCAGTTCGCCCACCGGCACGACGATCCGCACCAACCCGCGCGAAACGACTCCCCCGACCCGCCGCGCGATGCCCTCCGGATCGAGCCCCAGCCGCAACGCGACGGGACTCTCGAACACCCCGGGCCCCCGCGCGAAGACCGGCACGTCCGCGGGCACGCCCCCCGCGTACTCTCCCCGCGCCGCGGCGTCGCGCACCGCTGCCACCAGGGCGGCGCTCACATCGGCAGGAGTCACTCTCGCGAGACTATCCGACCACTATCCGGACACCGCCGCGAGTTTCCGCACCGTCTGGATCAGCTGGTTCGGGTCGAACGGCTTCGTCACGTAGGCGTCGACACCGATCTCGTGCCCCCGCCGGACATCGTGCTCCTGCGCCCGCGCGGTGATCATCGCGACCCGGATGTGCGCCGTCGCCGGGTCCTCCCGCAACCGGATCGCCGTCACCCACCCGTCCAGCCGCGGCATCATGACGTCCAGCGTGATGACGTCCGGCCTGACCTCGCCCACCTTCTCGAGGCAGTCCATCCCGTCCACCGCGGTCGACACCTCGAACCCCTCCAACTGCAGGTTCACGGCGATGAGCTGGCGGATCACCTCGTCATCATCGACGACCAGCACGCGTCCCAGTGGCTCGGTCACGGCCACGAAGTTAGCCCACTCCACCCCTCGGCGCACGGCGAACATTCCAGGTGCGCGTCACCCCACCAACCCTGGTAACCTTCTACCGCGCCCCAGACGGGGCACACGCCCCCTTAGCTCAGGGGATAGAGCAACGGCCTCCGGAGCCGTGTGCGCAGGTTCGAATCCTGCAGGGGGCACCTTCAAACGATCAGCCGGTTCCCGCAGTTGACCTGCGGAAACCGGCTTCTGTCGTTCATGGGCCAGGTGACGTCAGATGCCACCGTGCGATGCCGTATGCCGGGGGGTGTGTTCCAGCTGCCGTCAGCGGTCGCGCGTCCGGCCGGGTTCGCCGAGGGCGCCGGTCAGGCGGGGGGCGGTGAATCGTGTGTAGCGCGGTGTGCCGCCCCGGGCCGCCGCGGCGGTGTTGAGGCGGGACGGGGACGCGGCGTCGTCCCAGCGGCCGGTGTCGAGCCGGTGTTCGAGGGCGTGCAGGGCGGCGATGGTCTCCGCGGGCTCGAAGGCGCAGTGGCCGCCGCCCCGGACGTACGCCTGCCGCAGCAAGCGGGTGCTCCCGGCCTCGGCGACCTTCCGGGCGTACCAGTTCTGGTTCTCCACGGGGGCGATCGGGTCGGCGGTGGTGTGGAGGTTCAGGACGGGCACCGCCAGCCGTCCGGTCGCCATCGAGGTACGGGCCAGGTGCCGTGCGGCCCGGGGGTGGGCCCTGACGCGGGCGTCGCGGGTGAGCGCCGCGAGGTCCTCGGCCAGGTCCAGGCCGGCGCGCCGGTATAGGTGGCGGACCAGGTCGGCGTGGACGCTGCCGTTTAGGAGGGCTCGGTAGTCGACTCCGGCGTTGAAGGAGCCGTTGCCGCCGGCGGCCAGTTCGGTCTGCCGGCGGCCGTCGGCGAACTGCGCGAACCGTCCGTCCACCAGGATCCGGTACTGCTGCTCCTGCCGGGCGGTGTGGTCGCCGGGTGCCGGGGGCGCCGCCTCGTCCGGGCTCCACACGGGCAGGTTCATCAGGGCGGCGGCGAGGGCGATGCGCGCGCGGCCCTGCGGGGTCTTCTGCGCCTCGGCGGTCGCGGTACGGAGCGTCCGGGCCGTCGCCTCGGCCTGCTCCGGGGTTTCGTGGCCGACCAGCCGTACCCCCTGGCCGGGCAGGAGGAGACGGGCCAGGGCGTGCTCGCCGTCCAGCTGGACGTTGTTCAGGTTCAGCGCGCCGGCGACGATGCCGCACGTGGTCAGAGCGCCGTCGACGCGGCCGCGGGGTTCCTGCGCCTCCAGGGCGCTGACCAAGCCGCCCATCGACACGCCCCAGGCGATCGTCCGCCGCGGCGGGCCGATCTCGTCCTCGAGCGCGGCCAGGGAGCCGAACTGGTCGTCCACGGCGTGTTCCAGCACCCACCGCGAGGGGCCGGAATAGGACGAGCCCACGAGGGCGTAGCCCTCGTCGAGGAGCCGGGCCCCGGTCTCGTCGTCCGGCGCGTTCTGCGCGACGAGTTCGCCGTAGCCGTGGCTGTAGAGGATGACGGTCCCGTTCCACCGCCGCGGCACGTCCGCGATCCACGAGGCGCCGCTCGGCAGGGTGCCGGAGTGGCTTCGCGGTTCCGGCTCCCCGTCCGCCTTGGCCAGGGTCGTGCCCGTGACGCACGTGAGGGCGACCGCCGCCGCGGCGATCCCTGATTTCAGTTTCTTCATGGCACCGGTTCCCGCTCGAATAGTGGCAACAGTGTTGCCGTTATTCGGCGGGCGTGTCAACGGGGGCGATACTGGTGCGGTGGCGAAGCGACACGACCCGGCACGGCCCTCCCGGGGCCGGCCCCCCGTTCCGCCGGATCGGATCATCGACACGGCGCTGCGGATCCTCGACGAGGAGGGAGCGGACGCGCTGTCGATGCGGGCCCTCGCGCAGCGGCTGGGCTCGGGCACGGCCACGCTCTACCGGCATTTCGCGAACCGGGCGGCGCTGATCGCCGGCCTCGCGGATCACCTGTTCGGCCAGGTCGCCCCCGGAGCGGGGGCGGATTGGCGGGAGGCGTACGGGGCCATCGCCCGTGACATGTTCGAGGTGCTGAGCCGCCACCGGAACGCCGCGCCGCTGCTGGTCGGGGAGATGGCGCTGGGCCCGAACGCGATGGCCCTGCGCGAGCGCTGCCTCGCGATCCTGCTGGACGGCGGGTTCCCGCCCGGGACGGCGGCACGCGCCTACACGATGCTTTCCCGCTACGTCCTGGGCTTCGCCGTCCAGCTCGCCGGTGCGTCCGATCGGGACGGGGAGGCGGCGGCGTCCGCCGCGATGCGCGGCGCGGACGCCACGCTGTTCCCCGCCACCGCCGCCGTCGCGGGCTCGCTCCCGGTACCGATCGAGGAGGAGTTCGCGTTCGGGCTGGAACTCCTCCTCGACGGGCTCGACACCCTGCGCGACGGCCGCTGAAGGGGCGCGTGGCTCAGTAGCGGTTCTTCCTGGCGTCCAGGTCGAGTCCGGCGTCGATCACCTTGGCGGGGACGCCCTTGATGCCCATCTGGTCCTTCATGATCCGGCCGAGCGTGGGGAAGGTGCCGCGGTCCGGCCAGGTCTCCGGCTTCCACAGCGACGAGCGCAGGAAGGCCTTGGCGCAGTGCATGTACAACTCCTGCACCTCGATGAGGAGGGCCAGCCGCGGCCGCTTGCCCTGGACGACCATGTCGTCGAAGAACGGGGCGTCCGCGACGAGCGTGGCGCGGCCGTTCACCCGGAGCGTCTCGTTCATCCCCGGGATGATGAACAGCAGCCCGACGTGCGGGTTGTCCAGGACGTTGCGGAAATTGTCGACCCGGTGGTTCCCGGGCCGGTCCGCGAGGGCGAGGTGCCGGTCGTCCAGGACCAGAACCGATCCGGGCGGGTCGCCCCGGGGCGAGACGTCGCAGGTCCCGTCCGTGTTCGACGTGGCCAGCGCCACGAAGGGCGAGTGGGCGATGATCGTGCGCGCGTGCTCGTCGATCCGGGCGATGTCCTTGTCCCAGATGGTCTGGGCCGGTTCTTTCACGATCTCGCGGAGCTCGGCCTCGGTCGTCACCGTACGCATCTCGGAAAGGTCCATCCTGCGATGATAAGGCAAGCCTTCCCTAAAGAAACAGGCATGTTTGTTGCCACGGTGGGACGTTGGGCGACTACGTTCGGTTACGGTCTCGGCGGCCTAGAAGGTCGCTGCCGAATTCGCACTCCGCCGCTGACCGCAGGGGCGGATGGCCATCCTTTCGCCTTTGTCCGCCAGTTCGAAACTGTCGGGTTAATGGAAGTCCCGCAGGTCGGAGTCGGACCGCTCGAACCTTCACGCGTCCTGGACGCATCGTGCGGTCGTTGACATCGATGAGCGGGCTTCCTAGCCTATCGATCGATCGATAGATTCTCGCCGCAGGGAGGTTCGGGTGGCATCGGTGGTCGAGTTCGCCGTCACGGACGGTGTCGCACGGATCGGCCTGAACCGTCCGCACCGGCTGAACGCCGTCGTGCCGGAACTGGTGGACGAGCTCGTGGCGGCCCTGGTCCGGGCGCGAAGCGAGGGCGTGCGGGCCGCCGTGCTCGCCGGCAACGGCCGGGCCTTCTGCGCGGGGCACGACCTGAAGGCCGAACCGCCCGTCCTGGACGCGCGGGCGAGCCGCGAGCGGCTGGAGCGCATCCAGGACGTGACGCGGGAGATCCGGCGGGCCCCGTTCCCGGTGATCGCCGCCGTGCACGGGTACGCCCTGGGCGCCGGGTGCGAATTCGCCCTGGGCTGCGATCTGGTCGTGGCGGCGGAGGGCGCGCAGTTCGGTTTTCCGGAGGTCGGCGTGGGGTTGAGCGTCACGGGCGGGATCTCCCGGCTGCTCACCACCGCCGTCGGCGCGCTCAAGGCGAAGGAGCTGGTCCTGGTCGGGGAGCGGTTCGGCGCGGCGGAGGCCGCCCGGCTCGGGCTGGTCGCCCGGCTGGTCCCGGACGGCGAGCACGAGCGGGCCGCGCGGGAACTGGCCGCCGGCCTGGCCGCGAAGCCGCCGTACGCCCTCGCCCTGGCCAAACGGACCATCGACCTGGGGGTGGACGGCACGGTCGAGGAGGCCCTCGCTCGCGAGGTCGCCGACGCCCAGCTGACCGAGCACGCCGGTGAGGCGGAGCGGGCGCAGGAGGAGTGGCGCGGCCGGTGACGATCGAGGATGTGGCGACGCTCGTCCGGCGGGCCGCCGACCGGGCGGCCGACCGTCCGGCGTGGACCTTCGACGGGACCGGGGAGACGCTGACCTTCGGGGAGGTCGCCGACCGCAGCGCCGCGCTGGCGCGCGGGCTGGCGGGGCTGGGCGTCCGGCGCGGGGACCGGGTCGCGGCGCTGCTGCCCAACGTCCCCGATTTCCCCCTGCTGTGGCTGGCGCTGGCCCGGCTCGGTGCCGTGCTCGTGCCGCTCAACCTCAACTACCGCACGCACGACGCGGGGCACGTCCTGTCCGACTCCGGGGCGAAGCTGCTGGTCACGACCCGGGCGCACGCGGATCTGGCCGAGCGGCTCGGCGTGCCCGTGCACTACACGGAGGACGGGACGCCCGAGGCCGAGGCCGTCCTGGACCGGAGCCGGCCGGAGGATCTGCTCAACATCCAGTACACGTCCGGCACCACCGGGCTGCCCAAGGGCTGCCTGCTGCCGCACCGCTACTGGACGTCCCTGGCCGACAGCATGGTGACCGCCTTCCCGCACCTGGACGGGACGGACGTCATGCTCACCTGCCAGCCGTTCTCCTACGTCGACCCGCAGTGGAACGTCCTGGCGGGCCTGCGTTCCGGCGCGCACCTCGTGGTGCTGGACCGGTTCCACCCGGCCTCCTTCTGGGAGAAGGTCCGCGAGTACGGCGTCACCTACTTCTACTGCCTCGGTCTCATGCCGCCGCTGCTGCTGCGGATGCCGCCCGGCCCGCACGACCGCGACCACGCGGTGCGCGCGATCCAGTGCTCGGCGATCCCGCCGACCCTCCACCGCGCTCTGGAGGAACGCTGGGGCGTGCCCTGGTTCGAGGCGTTCGGCATGACCGAGACCGGCGCCGACCTGCGGGTGGACCCCGGCGACCACGACGAGACCGTCGGCACCGGCTGCATCGGGCGTCCGCTCCCGCACCGCGACGTCCGCATCGTCGGCGCGGACGGCGAGCCGGTCCCGCGCGGGACGGCCGGCGAGATCGTCCTGCGCGGGATCGGCCTGATGGACGGCTACCTCGGCCACGAGGACGCGACCGCGCGCGCGTTCCGCCGCGGCTGGTTCCACACCGGTGACCTGGGCAGGATGGACGAGCGGGGCCGCGTCTACTACACGGGCCGGCTGAAGGACATGATCCGGCGCAGCGGCGAGAACATCTCCGCCGCCGAGGTCGAGGAGGTCCTGCTGGGGCACCCGGCCGTGCGCGCCGCGGCGCTGGTGCCGGTGCCGGACGAGCTGCGCGGCGAGGAGGCCATGGCGTACGTCGCCGCCGACGGGGCGGTCTCCCCCGCCGACCTGGCCGCCTACTGCGACGAGCGGCTGGCCTACTTCAAGGTCCCCCGGTACTGGATGATGCGGGACGAGCTGCCGATGACGGCGTCCGCGCGCGTGGCCAAGGGCGAGCTTTCCCGCGAGCCCGGCGGCGCCTACGACCGGGCGGCGCGATGAGCGGCCCGGAGCCCCACTTCGTGTGGGACAGCCCTGTCTTCTTCGACGAGATGGACCCCAACGGCACCCTGCACAACAGCCGGTTCGCCGTCCACGTCGAGCGCGCGCTGTCGGCCTGGAACGAGGCCGAGGGCATGGGCTGGCGGCGCCTGGACGAGCGGCACGAGGACCTCCGCTACGCCGTGCGGGCCTTCACGATCGAGTTCCACGCACCGGTCGTCGCGCCCGGCCCCATGCGGGTGGAGCTGTGGCTCGACCGGGCCGGCACCACCAGCGCGGTGCACCGGTTCCGCTGCGCGGGCCCCGGCGGGACGCCCGAGTTCGCGACCGGCCGCCGCACCATCGTCAAGGTCGGCCCGTCCGGCGCCGAACCGTGGGGCCCCTGGTTCCGCGCGCTCACCGAGAGGTACCTGCCCTGATGCCCGTACGCCCCGCCGAACCGGACGACTTCGAGGCGATCTGCGCGATGCTGCTCGCGCACGCCGCCCACGAGGGCGCCGGCGACCAGATGCGGCTGCACCGGGAGGAGACCTACGCGGCCCTGTTCGGTGCCGCCCCGGTCGTCCGGGCCCACATCGCGTCGCCGCCGGACGCGCCCGGCACCACCGCCGGTTTCGCCCTGTGGTATCCCACGTTCTCCTCCTGGGCGACCAAGCCCGGGATCTGGCTGGAGGACCTGTACATCGAGCCCGAGCACCGGCGGCACGGGCTCGGCCGCGAGCTGCTCGACACGCTGCGGTCGCTGACGGACGGGCGCGTCGAATGGGACGTCGCGGACGGCAACGACGCGGCGCAGGACTTCTACCGGAGCCTCGGCGCGCTGCCCGTCGGCGGCTGGATCCGCTACCGGTGGAGCGCCCGGTGACCGGGCCGCCCGGGACCGACGGGCGCGTCCGCGCCGCGGCGGTGACCCTGTTCGCCGCCAAGGGCTTCCACGGGACGGGGATCCGCGAGCTCGCCGACGCCGCCGGGCTGTCCTCCGCCGCCCTGTACCACTACATGGGCACCAAGGAGGACCTGCTCGTCGAGATCATGCGGACGAGCCTCGACCGGCTGATCCGTGCGGCGGGGCAGATCACGGACCGCGCACCGTCCCCGGCGGCCGCGCTGAACGGCCTCGTGCAGGGGCACGTCGCGGCCCACGCGCTGCGGCGCGCCGAGACCCTCGTCGTCGACACCGAACTGCGCTCCCTCTCGGCCGGGCGCCGCGGGCCCCTCGTCGCGCTGCGCGACGAGTACGAGGGCCTGTGGGCGTCGGTCATCGGCGACGGGCTGGCCTCGGGCGCCTTCCAGGTCCCGGACGCCGCCGTCGCCCGGCTCGCGCTGCTGCAGATGTGCAGCGGTGTCGCGAACTGGTACTCCCCGGACGGCAGGCACCGGCTCGCCGACATCGCGGAGATGCACGCGCGCATGGGCCTGGCGATGCTGGGCGCCGGACCCTGCCCGGACCCGCCGACCGCCGAACACTGCGTCCGCCTGGTCATCGACATCTGGGACGACGCCTGAACTCCCCCGCGAAACGCCTGACCGCCGACCCGTCGTGGCGCGCTGCGGCGTTCGCCTCGCCGCGGCCGCGCTCGAACGCCCTCGACGGCGTCAAGCGCCCGCCGCGCGTTCCGTCCTGACGGCGGGCGGCGGGGGCGGGACGCCGTAGACCGTGAGCCAGATCGTGCGGGCGAGGGTCCGCGCGATCCGCTCGTCGCCCGCGCCCCCGTCGTCGTGGTGGCAGTGCGCGGAGATGGTCCGTTCGACCGTCCAGATCAGCACCTGGGCGGTCGTGCGGGCGTCCAGGTCCGGGTCGACGGTGCCCGCGCGCAGTTCGGCGTCGAGCCGTGCCTGGACGACGTCGGTGAAGCCCCGCATCCGCTGCCGCCAGAAGTCGGCGATGTCGGGGTCGTACCCGGCGACCTCGCCGAGGGCGTGCAGCACGCGGCGGTGCTCGCGGTACGCGGCGATCATCTGCCGCATGGCGTGGGCGACGCCGTCGACGCCGTCGGCGTGGTCGGCCCGCCACCAGATGACGGCCTCGCCGAACAGCGCCTCGACCGCCTCGTCGGCGAGCGCGATCAGCAGCCGGCTCTTGTCCGGGAAGTGCAGGTAGAAGGTGGAGCGCGCGACCCGGGCGCGCTCGGCGATGCGCTGCACGGGCAGCTCGGTGTAGGGCGTGCCGTCGGCCATCATCTCCGCGGTCGTGCGGAGCACCCGGCGCCGGACGTCCTCGCGCCGCTCCCGGACCTTCCTGCGCGGCTGGGTGGTGGACGACATGGCCGCAGGCTACCGCCGGGCGTCCGGCCTGTCATCGGACAGTGTGTCGACACAGTGCTTGACAGGGTTCCGGAACCGAATCACACTCGGTCCACGGCTCGCCGGTGGGAGGGCCGGACGTCACGGGGGGCTCAGCCGAGGAGGCTCATCGTGGTACGTCATCCGGCCGTCCGCCGCGCCGCCGCGGCGCTCGCGCTCGCGGTCGCCGCACTCGTTCCGATCGCGGTCACCGCCGCCCCCGCCGCCGCGTCCGGGCCGGCGCGGGCGGACGGCTCCTGGATCCCGCGCACCGACATCGCGCGCTCGGACCTGACGCAGGTGCCCGGCAAGCTCGCCGAGCCCGCCGACGACGGGCCGCACCCCGGCTCCACCACCGAGTGGTGGTACACGCACGTGATGGACCCGGCGACGCGGCGGACCTTCATCGCGATGCTGTTCACCGACCCGGTCCCGACCGGGGTGATCTTCTGGTACCCGGAGGACGGCCAGAAGCTCGTCCTGCCGGAGCCGGTCCTGGAGGTGACCGCGAAGGACGGGCCCGTCGTCGAGAGCAGCGCGGGAAGCCTCGTCTACGACCGCGGGCGCGGCGCGTACCGGCTGCGCTGGCACGGCCTGTTCGCCGAGGCCGACATCTGGTTCGACAACGCGCTGCCGGGCGTGACGGGCGGGCCGATCCGCTACGACGGGCAGACGATGTACTGGACGGCGCCCGTCGCGACGAGCCGGGTGAACGGCTGGCTCCGGCCGCCCGGTTCGTCCGCCCGCATCGACGTGTCCGGGTGGCGCGGCTACCACGACCACAACTGGGGCGACTTCAACGTCCTCGACCAGCGCTACTCCGGCTGGGAGTGGGGCGTGTCCCACGAGCCGGACGGGACGGCGACGCTGCTCGGCGGCGTCGTGAAGGGCGACGGCACCTGGCAGGGCGTGGTGGGACGCGTGACGCCCGAGGAGACCTACGGGTGCATGACCGAGATCGAGCTGTCGGACTGGCGGGTGTCCGGCCTGTTCTCCTATCCGCGGACGACCGCGCTGAACTGCGACTCCTCGCTGCTCGCGACCCCGGAGGGCCTGGTCGGCGAGCGGCCCGGCATCAGCACGAGCTTCCACGTCGTGGACCCGTTCATCCTGGACGTCGGCCTGCTCGCCCTGCCCGAGTCGCTGGGCCGCACCGTCCCGGGTTCGCTCGGCCTCATCGAGCACATCCGCACCCTGCGGGCGCGGCTGCCGCAGTCCTGACCCCCAATCCCCCGGAGGCGGCTTCCCATGAACAACGAGAGTCCGACGACCTCGCGCGGCGTCTCGCGGCGCCGGGTCCTGTACGGCACGGCGGCCGCGGGCGCGGCGGCGCTGCTGCCCGCGCCGGCCGCCCGCGCGGCGGCCGGGCGGCGCGGGCGGACCGTCGCCGTGCTGGGCGGCGGGATGGCCGGGCTGGCCGCCGCCCACGAGCTGGCCGAGCGGGGCTTCGCCGTCACCGTCTTCGAGCGGAAGTCGCTGGGCGGCAAGGCGCGCAGCATCCCCGTCGAGGGCACCGGCAGGGGCGGGCGGGACGACCTGCCGGGCGAGCACGGGTTCCGGTTCTTCCCCGGCTTCTACCGCCACGTGACGGACACGATGCGCCGCACCCCGTTCCCCGGCAACGCCGAGGGCGTCCACGGCAACCTGATCGACCTCACGGCGCCGCGCATCGCCCGCAACGGCGGCCGGTCGGACATCACCGTCCCCGAACCGGACGCCCCGGGCGGCCTGGACCTGGACGGGATCCGCGAGACGCTGACCGGGCTCGTCGAGCACGCCGCCGCCGTCCCGCCCGCCGAGCTGGGACTGTTCGTCAACCGCTTCATCGTCTACCTGACCAGCAGCGACGAGCGGCGCTTCGGCCAGTGGGAGCACGTCCCGTGGTGGGAGTACGTGCGCGCCGAGGGCGCGTCCGAGGACTACCGCGCGATCGTCGCGCGGTTCCTGACGCGCGGTCTCGTGGCCGTCAAGGAGTCGATCGCCAGCACCCGGACGGTCGGCGCGATGGGCGAGGCGTTCCTGCTGTCGGGGCTCGGCCTGGGCTCCGACGGCGGCGGCCTCGCCCGCATGCTGAACGCGCCCACCAACGAGGCGTGGATCGACCCGTGGGTGCGGTACCTGCGCGGGCGCGGCGTCCGGTTCGAGGTCGGGCAGGCCGTCGAGGCGCTGGAGACGGGCGGGGGCCGCGTCCGCTCCGTCCGGCTCGTGGACCGGGCGGGGAACCGCCGCCGGGCCACGGCCGACTGGTTCGTCTGCGCGATGCCGGTGGACCGGGCCCGGACGCTGCTGTCACCGGCCGTCCTCGCGCTCGACCCGAGCCTGGAGGGGATGCACGACCTGCGCACCGAGTGGATGAACGGGCTGCAGTTCTTCCTGCGCCGCACGCCCGCCGGCCTCGGCGAGGAGATCAACTTCATGGACTCGCCGTGGCAGCTCACCGCGGTCCTGCAGAGCAGGCTGTGGGACCGCAGCTTCCCGCGCGACTACGGCGACGGGCAGGTCGCCGACTGCCTCTCCCTGGACGTCTCCGACTGGGACACCCCGGGGATCGTGCACGGGAAACCGGCCAAGAAGTGCACACGCGCCCAGGTCGCCGAGGAGTGCTGGGCGCAGATGAAGGACCACCTGGAGGACACCGGACGGTCCGTCCTGCCCGACGACATGGTGCACTCCTGGTTCCTCGACCCCGCGATCACGTGGGATCCGTCGGCCGGGGGCAACGTCAACGACGAACCGCTCATGGTGAACACGGTCGGGAGCTGGGCGAAGCGGCCGGAGGCCCGGACCGCGATCCCGAACCTGTTCCTGGCGGGCGACTACGTCCGGACGAGCGTCGACCTGGCCACCATGGAGGGCGCCAACGAGTCCGGGCGCGCGGCGGTCAACGCGCTGCTGGACGCGGCCGATTCCGCGGCGGAGCGGGTCGAGATGTGGAAGCTCCACCGGCCGCCGGAACTCGACGGCCTCAAGGACCTCGACGCGCGGCGCTTCCGTGCGGGACGGCCCAACGTCTTCGACGTCATGTGAGGGGCCTCCGGTATCCCGCTCCCGCGGCGGGGCTCAGGTCGCGGCGGGGGCGGGTTCGAGGACGCCGGCGTCCCACAGCCGGCGGACGTGCTCGATCAGCGGCGGGCCGAGCGCCAGCAGCGCGTCGGCGTCCTGCTCGGCGACCGGCGGCGTCACCAGCGCGCTGCCCGCCGCGATGATCACCCGGCAGGCGAACCGGACGGACTCGTCCCGCGCGCCCAGCAGGTCGGCGAACGCGTCGGTGAGGATCTCCTGCGTGCGGGCACGGCGGTGGATGGCCTCGGGCCCGGCGGCGTACACCTCGACCAGGAACAGCCGCGCGAGGGGCAGGTTCTCCGCCAGCGCCCGCAGGTACGCGCCGATCACCTGCTCGGCCAGCGCGAGCCGGTCGGCGGACGCGCCGGACGTGCCGGACGTGCCGTTGCCGGTTTCGGGCTCGCCGGTCGCCGGGGCCACGCCGACCTCGGCGGACAGCCGCTCCAGCAGGATCTCGCGCGCGCCCTCGAACGCGGCCATGAAGCAGTCGAGCTTGGAGTCGAACAGCTCGTAGAAGCTCTGCCGCGACACGGTCGCCCGCTGGAGCACGTCCGCGACGGACGTGTCCACGTACCCCTTCTCGGCCATCACCTCGGCCATCGCGGTGCACAACCGCGACCGCTGGATCCGCCGGACCTCCTCGCGGGCCAGCGCGTGGCGCCCGCGGGGCAGGCGGCGGGACTGTGACTCGGCCATCTGCCCACGATAGAGCGTCCCCGGCCCCGGCCGCAGGGATGGCCGCCTCCGGTCCGGGCATGCCGGGGGCATGGGGGCCTGGTTCACTCGGGAGATCGTCGACACCGGACGGCTGCGGCTGCTGGTGTTCCTGCTCGCGTTCATCGCGGCGTTCCTGTTCATCCGGTTCAGTGTGCGGATGATCCGGGCGCAGGTGAGCTGGTGGCCGGGGAACGTCACGCCGGGAGGGCACCACATCCACCACGTGGTGTTCGGGCTGGTGTTCATGTGCGTGGGCGGGATCGGCGGGCTGCTGGCGGAGGACGGGACGTCGGTGGCGGCCGCGCTGCTCGCGGGACTCTTCGGGGTCGGGACGGCGCTCGTCCTGGACGAGTTCGCGCTGGTGCTGCACCTGAAGGACGTCTACTGGACGCAGCAGGGGCAGCTCTCGGTGGAGGTCGTGTTCATCGCGATCGCGCTGTGCGGGCTCGCGCTGCTGGGGCTGCGGCCGCTGGGCATCGGGGACGAGCGCGGCGAGGACGAGGCGGCGTGGGCGGTCGCGCTGACGCTGCTGTTCAACCTGTCGGTCACGCTGATCGCCCTGGCCAAGGGCAAGGTGTGGACGGGACTGGTCGGCCTGTTCGTCGGCGTGGTGGCGATCGTGGGCGCGGTCCGCCTGGCCCGTCCGGGGTCGCCGTGGGCGCGCCGCCGGTACGGGGACCGCAAGCTGGAGCGGGCCGCGTCCCGCGACGCCCGGCTGCGGCGGCCCGTGCAGCGCGCGGCGACCGGCCTCGCCGACCTCGTCGCGGGCCGCCCGTCCGACCCGCCGTCCTGACCGGGCGGCGGATCGGGGCCGGTCTCAGTTGGTGTTGGGGGGCTTCTCGCCGAACATCCAGCCCGCGTCGAGCTTCTCCCTGATCGGCGGCCACGCGCCCACCGTCGCGTGCGCCTTCCTCGGCAGCCCGTCGACGTTCCCCATGGCCACGGCGACGAAGAAGCCGATGATGGTCAGGAAGAACAGGCCGAACGGGACGACGAACGGGGCGCCCGCGGCGATCAGCACGACGGCGAGGGCGAGCCCGCCGGCGCAGCCGAGACCGCCGGCCAGCGCCACGGTCCGGCCGCGGCCGCGGTGCGCGGCGGCGCAGGCGGTGCAGCGCGGCACCGGGGCCGCCAGCTTCCGCCAGCGGATCTGGATCCCGTACCCGCTGTACTCCCGGGTGACGTCGCCGTACATCTTCTTCTCGTAGACGGCGCCGTCGTCGGCGGGCCGTTCGTCGCAGAACCAGCACGTGCCGTAGAGGAGGTTGTCTTCGGCGGTGTCGAGGTTCTTCTGGATCCGGGTCTTGATGGTGGCGGTGGCCGCGAGGGCCTCGGCGCGCTTCAGGATCCCTTCGGGCTTCGACCAGTCCCTGGTCTCGTTCCCGTAGATGATCGCGCACTGCTGGACGCGTTCGGCGATCTCGTCCCGGAGGCCCTCGAGCAGGGGTTCGTCCGGGGGCAGGACGGCGCCGAGCCCGTCCAGTACGGGTTCGGCCTCGGCGAGGACGCGCGCGGCCTCGTCGCAGCCGGTGTCGGGGGACGCGCCGGCCCGGTCGACCGCGGACCGCGCCAGCGCCTGGAGCCGGTCGGTCTCGGGGGCGACCGCGTCGCGCAGCGCGGTGTCGACGGTGGCGTCGTCGAAGCCGACGTGGTCCATCAGGAAGCTGAGCGTCCTCGCCCGCTCGGCACGGCCGTCCCGGTACTCGCGCACGGCCGCCTGCGCGGCGGTCGCCATGAGCGCGGCGGGCAGCCGTTCGCGCAGCTCGCCGGCCGTGCCGGGGCCGAGCCGCGGGTCGTCGGCCTCGCGGACGCGGGCGGCGACCAGGTCCCAGAACGGGTCGGTGTCCAGGACGGTCCGCCAGTGCCGCAGCGCCGGCTCCCAGAGGTCGCGGACGTCGCCGGAGCCCGCCTCCAGCGCGCGGGCGTGGGCGAGGACGGCGAGGTTGTGCGCGGCGACGGCCGCGGCGCGGCCCGGCGCGGGCTCGGTCCACAGCCGTTCGGCGTCCTCGATCCGGCCCTCGCCCAGGGCCTCCAGGGCTTCGTCCCGCGCACCCCGGACGGCCGCGTTATGCGCGGGCCAGAACCAGAACAGCTCGTCCTCGAGGCGGCGCAGCGGGTCGCGCAGCCGCTGGAGCGCCTCCTGGACGGCGTCCGGATCGGGCGGCGGGTCCAGCGGCAGCAGCGCCGAGCCGGTCCCGGCGTCCGCGCCGAGCCGCGCCTTGACGCGCAGTTCCTCCGCGCGGCGCCGGATGTCGCGGGCCGTCGCGTGGACGGGGAGGTCGGCGACCCGGAAGGGGTTCCGCCGGTACACCTCCGGGTCGACCCGGCCGAAGAAGGCCGCTCGCGTCCTCATCGGGGCCCCGCGGCGGAGACGCGCAGGCTGACCGTGCGGTTGCGCGGGTCGCCGGGGTCCGCGTCGCCGCCGTGCGGCGGCAGCATCCCGGCCAGCGTCGACAGCGTGAACCGGGTGGTGGGGATCCGCGCGGACGAGCGCAGCACCTCGCGGGCGACCGTCGCCCGCATCATCCCGATCTCGACGTTGCTCGCGTACTCCCCGCCGGGACGGACGGCCGTGCGGTCGGTGTGCCCGATCACCGCGACCGCGAGCCGGTCGCCCTGCGGGCGCAGCCGCTCGCCGAGCGCGGTGAGGGCGGCCCGGCCGTCCGGGGTGAGCGTCGCGCCGGCGTCGAAGAGCCCGCCCGCGAAGGTGACCGCGATCTCGCCGTCGCGGCGTTCCGCCCGCACCCCCGGGGCGTCCAGCCGCAGCCCGGCCAGGGGGTCGGCCGAGGCGGGCGGCGCACCGGACGGGGGCGGGGCGGCGGACGGCGGCGCGGGGCGGACGGCGGGACGGGCCGCGGGTTCGCCGTCGCCCGGCCAGAGTGCGGCGACCAGGACGATCGCGAGCAGCGCGGCGACGGCGGCACCCCCGCGCGGCAGGAGGCCCGCGGTGAGGGCGCGGCCGAATCCGGTGGACGCCCGCTTCGCGCGCAGCTCGGCGATGCGGGCGCGCCCCCGCGCCGCGTCGCCGTCGCCCGGGTCGAGGGCGGCGGCCTCGGCCCAGCAGCGGTCGGCGTCGTCGAACCGGCCCTGCTGCGCGTACATGCGGGCCCGCAGGTCGAGGACGGCGGCGCCGTGCTCGCCTTCGAGCACGGCCGTGGCCTCCGCGTACCGTCCGGCGCGGGCGAGCGTGCGGGCCTGCGCCAGCGCCGCCTCGCGCACCGTCCGGGACGCCGCCGAGGGCGCCGGCGCGGGGGCGTTCACCGGCCCCTCCGGACCGTGCTGGTGGCGAGCGGGGACACCGGGGTCGGGAGCATCTCGTCGAGCGCCGCGTTGACCTGCCGGAGCGTGTCGAGGTCGCCGGAGGCGGCGGCGCGCCGGCCGGTGGTGAACAGCCTGGCGGCCTCGTCCGGGTCGCGCATGTCCGGCTGCCGGGGCTCCAGCTGGCGGAAGATGATGTGGGGGAGGTCGCCGGACTCGTCCAGCACCCGTGCCGCGAGCCTGTACGCCTCGCCGACGCGCTGCCGCAGCAGTCCGGCGTCGTGCGCGGTGACCGCTTCCTGGACGGCGTCCACGGCGCCCTGCAGCATCGGCCGGTCGGCAGGCTTGGCGACCTCCTGCATGACCTCGCGCACCATCTGGACCGCGTCGTGCGCCTCCTGGGCGAGCTCGGGCCACTCGAGTTCGTCCTCGGCCTCGTCGACCGCGGCCCGCAGGTCGAGCAGCCGCCGGGCGGCGGCGGTGGCCGCGTCCGTGTCGACGGCGGCGGCGTCCACCTCGGCGTCGAGGTCGGGGACGATCCGTTCGGCCTCGATCCGCGCGAGCACCGCGGCGGCGCGCGCGTCGCCGTACTCGTCGGCACGGCGGCGCACCGCCGCCAGCCGCTTCTTCTCGGCCGCGACGTCGCGGCCGAGGTCGGCGGCGTCCGGGACGGAGCTCTGCAGGTTCAGGACGTGCTCGAACTCCTCGTCCAGGATCGGGACGTACGCGCGCGCGACCGCGAGCCTGGACTCGTCGACACCGATGGTCAACTCGACCTCGCTGCCCTCCGGCACGTCCCGGGTGACCTGCTCGGCGTCGACCTCCAGCCGGCCGATCCGGCGGTTGCGGTCGGCGCGGTGGTGCTCGCCCTCGACCACCGGAATGCGGATCATGCCCTCCCCGCTGCCGCGACTGAGCGCGACGGTCGTGGTCAGCCGCGTCCGGCGGCGGGCGGGCAGCGGGGTGCCCTTCTTGAACAGCCACTCGACCTCGTTGTCGGCCAGGCCGATGCCGATCGAGTGGGTGAGCGGCGGCTGCGTCTCGACGACGGCGACCCGGTAGGTCAGCGTCGCGGGCGTGATCGGGCGGCGGTCGCCGGTCGCGGTGATCAGCTCGATCTCGAAGGTGTTGAGGCGCCCCTTCTCGGCCCAGAGCGTCGCGGTGAACGTCCCGTCCGCCGACAGCGGGATCTGGCCGCTGCGCCACACGGGCTTGGTGTCGGGGTTGACGAACTGGATCGAGCAGCCGGCCGTGCCGGCGCCGGTGACCTTGCCGCCGACGAACGGTTCGATGTCGGGACCGGCCGGGCGGTACTCCAGTTCGATGGCGTACCCGCCGGTCGGCGGCGGCGGGGGCGGGCCGGCCGCGGCGGCGTCGATCCGCTGGGCGCCCGCGAAGATCGCGGCACCGCGGGCGACGGCGGTGAGCGGGTCCTGACCGTGGTCCAGCGCGATGCCGAGGCCCTCGCGCGGGTCGGCGAGCCGCTCGCGCAGGTACGGCATCAGCGTGGGGCCGCCCACCAGCAGGACCTTCTCGATGTCGCCGGGCCCGAGACCGCTCTCCGCCAGCGCCTTGCGGCTGTGGTTGACCGAGCGGACGATGAGCGGCTCCATCAGCCGCTCCACCTCGGCCCGCGCCAGGTCGTAGAGGAAGGGCCGCCGCGCGCCGGACGCGTCGACGACGTCGACCGTGATCGCGGCCTCCGGCGCCCGGGACAGCTGGATCTTCGCCCGCTCGGCGGCCGCCTTCAGCGTGGCGATGTTGAGGCGCTGCTCGGGGTTCCCGCGGCGCAGGTCGGTGACCTCGAACTCCGCCACGACCGCCGGGATCAGCAGCTCCTCGACGATCGCCCAGTCCAGCAGCTTGCCGCCCAGGTAGGTGTCACCGTGGTGGTTGACGACCGTGAACTCGCCGTCCCGCACGCTGATCACGGCCGCGTCGAACGTGCCGCCGCCGATGTCGTACACCAGCCGGAACGCGTTGCCGTCGTCGGCCTGGAAGCCGTAGGCGAACGCGGCGGCGGTGGGTTCCTGCAGCAGCGGCGCGAAGGTCAGGCCCGCCAGTTCGGCGGCACGCCGGGTGGCGTCGCAGGCCCCGAGGTCGAAGGCCGCCGGGACGGTGATGACCGCCGCGCCGATCTCCTCGCCGTGCTGCTGGGCGACGTCGCCGCGCAGCGACCGCAGCACCTCGGCCGACATCTCCTCGGGAGTCATCGACCGTCCGGCGGACGCGAACACCTTGGTCGTCCCCGTGTTGCCCATCTGGAGCTTGAACTCGAGGCAGGTGTTGTCGGGATCGTGCTCGCTGCGGTCCTTCGCCCGGAAACCGACGTGGAGGCGGCCCCGCGGATCGAGCATCACCGCGGACGGGGTCGTCTCGAGGCCGTCGTTGTTCTTGACGACCTCCGCGCCCACGCCGCCGAGCATCGCGATCGCGCTGTTGGTGGTGCCGAGGTCGATCCCGAAGTCGATCGTGGTCCTGGTCATCGTCCCCGCGTCTCCTCCATCGCCCCGGTCGTCGGTTCTTCGGCGGGCTCCGGGGTGCCCACGATGACCTCTGCCACCTGGATCGACCGGTCGTCGAGGTAGACGCCCGGCCGCAGGGTCTCGATGATCTGCTCGCGGCGCAGCCCCGGGGTGGGCTGGTAGGCGGCCACGGACATCACCAGCCCGAGGTCGAACGGCTCACCGATGTGGTCCTTGATCTCGACTCCGGCGTCGGTGAGCGCGTCCTGGGCCGCCTCCAGGTTCCGGACGAGCGCGCGCGGCGGATCGTCCATCCGCCGGATGCGCGTGCTCAGCCGCCACAGGCTCGTCGCCACCTCCGCGAGCGACCGTCCGGTGAGCCCGGCGGGCTCGGGGACGGGCTCCGGGACGGGGTCGGGGACGGGCACGTCGGTGACGGTGTCGGCGGCGGGCGTGGCGACGGCTTCGGCCGCCGCGGCGTCGGCGGCGGCTTTGGCGGCGGCCGCCTCCAGGCGCGCGAGCTCGGTGAGCTCGGCGAGCACGTCCGCGGGCCACGCCGGCGCCGCGATCCGGAACTCCCGGGGGTATCGCCATTGCCGGAACGCGCCCCGGCTCCCCGCGAAGATGCGTCCCATCCGGCGAGTTCCTCCCGATCATGACTGATACGGTGAGCGATTTTCGCGCCATGAAGTGGGACTGTCTAGGTCGGATTACCTTGTGCGGGGATCACTCCCGTGCCGTGGCCGGATTCGGCCATACCGCGACACCGAACTGAATCTTGTTCGGTCCCAAAATTTCCCGTATGCCCCAATAGTCCATTCCATGAACGGAGTCGGAGTTACCGAGATTCTCCACCGATCGTCTCAGCGGGCGACGTAGCCGCCGTCCACCGGCAGGGCCGTACCCGTGATGAACGACGCCTCGTCGGACGCGAGGAACAGCGCGGCGGCGGCGAGTTCCGAGGCCAGGCCCCAGCGGTTCATCGGCTGCATCGGCATTTTCGCGTCCGGCGGCGGGGCCGGGTTCTCCGCGGCGCCGGCCAGGTCGGTCCACGTCATGCCCGGACATATGGCGTTGACCCTGACGCCGTCCTCCGCGTAGTCGAGCGCCGCGCACTTCGTCATTTGCACGACCCCGCCTTTGGCCGCCGCGTAGACCGAGTGCTTCTTCCAGCCCACGAGCCCGGCCGACGACGCCGTGTTCACGACCGAGCCGCCGCCCGTCCGCAGCATCGCTTCGATGCCGTACTTCATGCCGAGGAACACGCCCTTGAGGTTCACGGCCACGACGTCGTCGAAGGTGCTCTCGTCCTGCTCGACGATCCGCTTGCGCGGGCCGCCGAACCCCGCGTTGTTGCACAGCACGTCGAGCCGTCCGAACCGGTCCTCGGCGGTCCCGATCATCGCCCGGACGTCGTCCGAGCGCGACACGTCGCAGTGCACGGCGACGGCCGTGTCGCCGATCTCGGCCGCGACGTCCTCCTGCCGCCCGCTGCGGTCGGCGCACACGACCCGCGCCCCGTGCGCCGCGAACAGGGTCGCCATGGACCTCCCGATTCCCGCGCCCGCCCCGGTGATGATCGCGACCTTCCCGGCGAGCCGCTCGCTTCCGGACTCCATGGCGTCCTTCCTTTCCTGCCTAGACGTTCGTGACGGTGGTGGTCCGGTGCCGCGCCAGCAGCGCGAGTTCCGGGTCGTGCTTGGCGACGAGCTGGCGGACGCGCGCCTCGGCGAGCGGCCCGAGACCGTCGTAGACGCCCGCGAAGATCCGCCGGGCACGGCGTCCCGGCCAGCCGGGCGGGAACAGGCTCTCCGGCAGTTCCGGATCGACGCTCAGCAGCTCGCGCCAGCTCTCCTTGACGTCCGTCCGGGCCACCAGCGCCTCCGCCGCGCCCACCCGGCCGTGCTCGACCCGCTCGAGCAGCGGCCCGAACTTCGCGATGTACTCCGCGTAGCGGGCCTCGATCGCGTCGACGTCCCAGGCGGTGAGCGGGTCGCCGCCGCCCGCCGCGTACGTCACCTCCGAGCGCAGCACGGTCGCGTCCGCCACGCCGACGCTCTCGAGCAGCTCGACGCTCTGGTCGCGGTCGGCGCGCGGCGACACCCACACGTTGTCGTACAGCGGGGCGTAGCCGAGGTAGCGCAGCCGCGTCCGCACGACGTGCCGCAGGTCGCGCCGCTCCTCGGGGACGGAGAACATGACGGTCGTCCACGCCCCGTCCCAGGGCCGGTCCTCGGCCCGGAACCGGACGACGCGTTCCTGGATCTGGTCCAGCGGGCGCGCCGCGGTCTCCGTCAGCCGGTAGTACGTCCGGCGGCCCTTCTTGGTGGCCTCCAGGACGTTCCGCCGGGCGAGGCGGGCGATCGCGGCGCGCGCGCTGGGCGCCGTGTTGTCGAACTCGGTCAGCAGCTCGACCATCGCCGCGGACGGCAGGTACGCGTCGCGGTCGAGCCAGTAGTCCATGAAGAGCCCGAGGACGAGGTGCTGCGGGTTCGACCCGACCTGCACGCGCGGCAGGTCCACGGCGACCTCGCCCCCGGTCCCGAGGACTGTCCCGACGGCGCTCTCGACGGCGGCTTCCGCTTGGGTGTCCATCACGCCGGAAGGCTATCCGCGCGGGCCGGTCGCACCGGCGCGTCCAGCCCGTCCGCCCCGGGCACCGCGTCCGTCGTCTCCACGGCGCCCATCAGGTGTTGCGCCCGCCGTTCACGCCGATGATCTGGCCGGTGATGTACCCGGCCTCGTCGGACGCGAGGAAGGCGCACGCGGCGGCGATGTCCTCCGGGGTGCCCGGCCGCCGCACGGGCGTCCGCTCGGCGTGGTCGTCCACCGTCCCGCCGAACATCCCGCGCCGCTCCGACTCGCGCAGCATCGGCGTGTCGATGAAGCCCGGCGGGATCGTGTTGGCGGTGATCCCCTTCGGCCCGAACTCCAGCGCGAGCGACTTGGTGAACCCGATCAGCCCCGCCTTCGACGACACGTAGTGGGCCATGTACTCCTGCCCGCCCTGGGCGCTGGACGAGGAGATGTTCACGATCCGGCCCCAGCCGGCGTCGATCATGTCGGGCAGGACGGCCTGCGTGCAGTGGAACGGGCCGTCCAGGTTCACCGCCATGACCCGGCGCCACTTCTCCTCCGTGATCGACATGAACTCCCGGAACGCGGTGATCCCGGCGTTGTTCACGAGGACGAGCACGGGCCCGAGTTCCGCGCGGACGCGGGCGATCGCCGCGTCCACCTTCGCCCGGTCCGAGACGTCGGCGTCGCCGACGGCGAGCGCCGTCCCGCCCGCGTCCCGCACCTCGGCCGCGACCTTCTCCGCGCCGCCCGCGTCGATGTCGAGGATCGCGACCGCCAGGCCGTCCCGGGCGAGGCGGTGCACGATCGCCCGTCCCATGCCGGAGCCGCCGCCGGTGACCACGGCCACCCGCGCCCCGCCCGCGTTCGGGCCCGTGTTCCCGCCCGTGTCCGTTCCGCTCATGCCACGGCCTCCTCTCCGGCGAGGCTGGTGCGGTGCATCAGCCGCCGCGACGTCTCGGCGTACGGTTGCGCGCGGTGCAGCATGCCGGTGTTGTCCCAGATGACGAGGTCGCCGGGCCGCCAGCGGTGCCGGACGGTGAACTCCGGCCGGGTCGCCCAGTCGAGGAGCCGGTCGAGCAGCGCCCGTCCGGCCGCGGCGGGACGGCCGACGATCTCGCCGGCCGTCGCGCCGATCAGCAGCGACCTGCGGCCGCTGCGGCGCGTCCAGACGAGCGGGTGCTCGCGCGCGGGCACCTTGTCCCACGCCGCCCGCTCCTTCGGGGACGGGTCGGGGTACACCAGCGACTGCGAGGCGGCGAAGCTGTGCACGACGCGCAGGTCCGCCAGCTCCTCCTTCTCCCGCTCGGGCAGTGCCTCGTAGGCCGCGTAGGTGTTGGCGAACTCGGTGTCGCCGCTGCCGTCGTCCGACACCTGCCGCGCGGTGAGCAGCGTCGACTTGTTCGGCACGCTGTCGGTGGTGCCGTCGATGTGCCAGAAGAACGTTGCCTCGCGGTACGCCGCGAGCTTGCTCTGCGACGCGTCCCGCGTGATCTTCTGGATCTCCCTGCGCTCGTGCCCGCCCATCGCGAGCGGGACGACGTCGCCGAGCAGCGCGCTGAACGCGACGAGGTCGTCGTCGGCGATGTCGGCGTCGCGGTAGACGACGACGCCGTACCGCTCCAGCGCGGCGGCGCACTCGGCGGCGACGTCCCGGTCGACGAGCGCGCGGCCGTGCAGGCCCGTGATCTCCAGTCCGGTGGTCGGCCCCAGCGGGGTGGAGGTGATCGGCATGCGTCTCCCCCGGGTCAGACGGCCGGTTCGGCCGTCGTGTTGAAGAACGCGGCGCCCGAGTCGGGGATGCGCGGCTGCATGAACACGTTGACCGCGTACGAGACGAGGATCATCGAGTAGAGCAGCTGGAGCAGGCGCGCGTCGTCGTCGGCGAGGTCGTCCAGGTCGCGCCCGTTGAGGTACTCGATCGCCTCCTCGGCGCGCGGGGCGATCGCGTCGTAGAACTCCTCGAGCTCGCCGTACTTCTTCGACAGGCGCATGTCGTAGCGCTCCTGCCGGGTGGGACGCGCCCAGTCGGCGACCCACGGCTCGAGATCGGCGAACCGCGCGGGCAGGGTGGACGCGGTTCCGATGGACGTGACGGCCGACATCAGCTCTCCTTCGCGTCGCGCGCCTGGTGCGCGGCGACGGTGTCGCGGACGGTCTTGTGGAACTTGCGGATGAGCAGCTCCTGGTCGCTGAGGTGGAACTGCCGGTTGGCGCGGGTGGACAGGCCCTGCTGGGTGGCCTCGATCGTGTTCACGTCCTGCATGGCGAACTCGATGGTGCTGTCGACGATGAGTTCCTGCGCCAGCCGCTCCTGGGCGTTCTTCGGCGGGACGAAGTAGAGGTCGATGTCGTAGGTGTGCTTGTCGACCGCCTCGGGCCAGTACGTGTAGGTGATGTAGAAGCCGCGGGCCCAGATCTGCACCGACAGGTTCGGGAACAGCCAGAACTGGTCGTTACCCCACGACTTGATCTTCCCCTTGTTGAGGAACTCGGGGAGCGGGCCGATGTCGGGCACGTCGTCGGGGCCGAACAGGCCGGCCCGGAACAGCCGGTAGACCCACTTCTGGTCGCGCGCGGCGGCCCCGGCCGTCCCGGGCTCGCGCGGCGGGAGCGGCGGCGGGCCGGGCACGGACGTGAGCATGTGCGGCGTGAACAGGTCGTAGTGGTAGGAGTCCGGCGGCGGAACCATCTTCTCCGCCTTCGCGATGTCCTTGTCGATGAACCGCGCGTGGACGTACGGCGGGTGGTACCACTCGCAGACCGAGTCGACCGCGAGCTTCCAGTTGCCGCGGATCGGCGCCGAGAAGCCGTAGTGCTGCGTCATCTTGTCGAACGGGTACGCCTCCAGTTCCAGGAGGCGGTCGCCGAGGTAGGTGCGCAGCGGGACGGGGTCGTCCGCGAGGTTCACGAAGATGAACCCGGCGAACTCCTCGCAGTGGACCGGCGGCATCCGCAGCGCGTCCTTGTCGAGGCCGAAGAACTCCTCCTCGTTCGTGACGTGGGTGACGCGCCCGTCCAGCCCGTACCGCCAGCCGTGGTACTTGCAGGCGAACTCGCGGCAGGAGCCCTTCGACTCCTCCTGCGGGTGCTCCTGCCAGACGACCTTGTTGCCGCGGTGGGCGCACACGTTGTGGAACGCGTTGACGACCCCGTCCTTGCGGCGCGACACGACGATCGAGGCGAGCCCGTTCAGCTCGCGGGTGAAGAACGTCCCCGGGCGCGGCAGCCGCTCCGAGCGGCCCACGTACAGCCACGACCGGCGGAAGACCGCCTCCCGCTCGGCCTCGAAGAACTCGGGCGAGATCGAGTCCTCGTAGGACACCGGGCCGGTGTCGAGCTCCTCGTACAGGGGGGTGAACTTGCCCTTCCCCGTGGCCAGGCGCTGTTGCAGCTCCGTCATGACCTGTCTCCTTGGCTTGGCGTCCCGCCGATACTAATCACTTTTTCGTCTTGAGAACAAACTTCTGTATTGCTTTCTGTCGAGGGTCGGTCCGGGGGGCACGTTCGCGGGTCACGTCCACGGCTTGTCGTCCCAGGCGCGGTCGAGGGGCGCCATCCCGCCGCCGAACGGGAAGAACTCCTGCTGCGCGTACGTCTCGCGGGCGAGCCCGTGGCCGAGTTCGTTCAGGTAGGCGCGCTTGAGGTTCTGGGTGAACAGCTGCCGGGTGTAGCGCAGGACGAGCGGGGGCCGCTTCACCAGCTCGCGGGCCAGCTCCCACGCCCGGTCGAGCACCTGGTCCTTCGGCAGGACCTCGTTGACCGCGCCCCACTCCAGGGCCTCCCGCGCGCCCAGCTTCTTGCCGGTCAGCAGCAGGTAGTGCGCCCGCGTCGGGCCGACGACGTGCTCCCAGATGACGTGCTGGCCGTCGCCCGGCACCTGGCCGCGCGGGAAGTGCGAGACGTCCTGGAAGTACGCGTCCTCCGAGGCCAGGACGATGTCGCCCATCAGCGGCACCTCGGAGTGGATGTTGCACGGGCCGTTGACGACGCTGATCATCGGCACGTCGACGTCGAGGACGTTCAGCTGCAGGTTGCGGTTGTACCAGGCCTTCTCGTCCAGCTTGTGCAGGCCCCGGACGCCGGGCATCGCGTCGTAGATCGGCGGGTCGGGCAGCTCGCCGTTCGGCAGCAGGCCCCAATCCGCGTTGTAGTTCTCGCCGGTCCCGGTGTGGATGAGGAGCTTGATCTCCCGGTCGCCGGCGACGTCGGCGAACGCGTCCGCCATGTCGTCGTGCGACTTCCAGTCCCACACGAGGCTGCCGCCGTCGGTGTGGCACTGCATGAGCAGGATGCCGTCGTCGCTCAGCTCGAACCGGTAGTTCGGGTAGCTGTCCTTGTACTCGGCGTACCTGGCGCGCTTCACCATCGGGGACCTCTCCCTGTTGTGCGACAAACTTCTGATGTACGGTGCCAAATATGCATCCTTTTCGCTTCGCCGTCCAGGCGACGAAGGCGACCTCGGGCGAGGAGTGGCGCGACCTCGCCCGCAGGGCCGAGGACCTCGGGTACGCGACGCTGTTCGTGTCCGACCACTACCTCGGCCCGGGCCGGGCGGCCCGCGAGTCGCGGCTGCCGCCGCAGCACCTCGCGCCGATCGCCGCGATGGCGACCGCGGCCGCCGTGACCCGCACGCTCCGCGTCGGCTGCCGCGTGTTCTGCGCGGACTACCACGTCCCGGCCGTCCTCGCGAAGGAGGCCGCGACCATCGACCTGCTGTCGGACGGACGCCTCGAGTTCGGCATCGGCGCGGGCTGGAGCCCCCTCGAGTACCGGGCGATGGGCCTGGAGTTCGCGGCGCCCGGCCGCCGCGTCGACAAGCTCACGGAGGTCGTCGCGCTGGTCAAGGCGCACTGGAGCGGCGAGCCGCTCGAACTGCACGGCGAGCACGCGACCGCCGCCGGCTACGCGGGCCTGCCGCATCCGGTGCAGCGCCCCCGGCCGCCGATCATGATCGGCGGCGCGCGGCGGCGCGTCCTGTCGCTGGCCGCCCGCGAGGCCGACATCGTCAGCATCAACAACGTCCCGTTCGACGCGGTGAACGACGCCGGACGGACGCCGCCGCAGGAGGCCGCGCACCGGTTCGGCCTCGTCCGGGACGCGGCGGGCGCGCGGCTCTCGGAGATCGAGATCGAGGCGTCGCCGTTCTTCACCGCCGTCACCGATGATCCGGACGCGGCCGTCAAGCGGGTCGCCGACGTCATGGGGGTGCCGCCGGACGGCCTCCCCGACCACCCGAACGTGCTGGTCGGCTCGCTGGACGAGGTCGCCGACCGGCTCACCGAGCGCCGCGAGACCTACGGCGCGAACTACATCAGCGTCCAGCAGCGGGAGATGGAGCGCTTCGCGCCCGTCGTCTCCCGGCTCGCCGGGAAATAGGGAGAGGGAGCATGGTCGAGCAGAAGCGGCTGTTCATCGGCGGAGAGTGGACCGACCCGAGCACGAGCGGCGTCATCGACGTCGTGTCGCCGCACACCGAGGAGGTCATCGCGTCCGTCGCGGGCGCCGCCCCGGCCGACGCCGACCGCGCCGTCGCGGCGGCCCGCACCGCGTTCGACGACGGCCCGTGGCCCCGGCTCGACCCGGCCGAGCGCGCCGCCGCGATCCGCCGGCTCGCCGGGCTGTACAAGGCGCGCCGCAAGGAGATGGCGCAGCTCATCAGCTCGGAGATGGGTGCGCCCATCACGTTCTCGAAGTTCTCGCAGGCGACGCTGCCGATGGTGCTGATGAACGCGTTCGCCGACATCGCCGACTCGGTCGCGTGGGAGCAGTCCCGGCCCGGGAAGTTCGGCGCGGACGTGCTCGTCCGCAAGGAGCCGGTCGGCGTCGTCGCGGGGATCGTCCCGTGGAACATGCCGCAGTTCCTGCTGGTCGGCAAGCTCGCACCCGCCCTCGTCGCCGGGTGCACCATCGTCGTCAAGCCGTCCCCGGAGACCCCGCTGGACGCGCTGCTGCTCGCCGAGCTCGTCGCGGAGGCCGGGATCCCGCCGGGCGTCGTGAGCATCCTGCCCGCCGGACCGGACGTGGGACGGCACCTCGTGTCGCACCCCGGCGTCGACAAGGTGTCGTTCACCGGGTCCACCGCCGCCGGACGGGACGTCGCGCAGGCGTGCGGCGCCGCGCTGAAGCGGGCGAGCCTCGAACTCGGCGGGAAGTCCGCCGCGATCGTCCTGGACGACGCCGACCCGGCCGCCGTCGCCGAGGGGGTCAAGGTCGCCGGGCTGATGAACAGCGGGCAGGCGTGCGTGGCCCAGACCCGTATCCTCGTCCCCCGCAGCCGGTACGACGAGCACGTCGGCGCGCTCGCGGACATGATGGCCTCGCTCCGGACCGGCGACCCCGCCGACCCCGCCACCGAGGTCGGCCCCCTCGTCGCGCGCCGCCAGCAGGAGCGCGTCCGGGGGTACATCGAGGCGGGACGGAACGAGGGCGCGCGGGTCGTCGTCGGGGGCGCCGGCATGCCGGACGGCCTCGACCGCGGCTGGTACGTCCGTCCGACGCTGTTCGCCGACGTCGACAACTCCATGCGGATCGCGCGCGAGGAGATCTTCGGGCCCGTCCTGTCCGTCATCGCGCACGACGGCGACGACGACGCCGTCAAGATCGCGAACGACTCCGAGTACGGGCTGTCGGGCTCGGTCTGGACGGCCGACTCCGGCCGCGGCCTGACGGTCGCGCGCGGCGTCCGCACCGGGTCGTTCGGCGTCAACCAGCCGTACAGCATGGACCCCGCGGCGCCGTTCGGCGGCATGAAGGCCAGCGGCATCGGGCGCGAGCTCGGTCCCGAGGGCCTCGACGGCTACCTGGAGTCCAAGGCCATCTCGCTCGCGGCGGAGGGCTGAGATGCCACCGGGAACGGAACCGTCCGGGGACGCCGGTGAGCAGGGGCACACGCCGTCGTCCGAGGCGACCGAACCGCCGGAGGACACCGGGCGGCGCGGCCCGCTGCACGGCGTCCGGGTCATCGAGGCGGCCACGCTCGCCGCGGGCCCCTGGGTCGCCACCGCGCTCGGCGAGTTCGGCGCCGAGGTCATCAAGATCGAGCAGCCGCGCACCGGCGACCCGATGCGCACGTGGGGCGAGCGCCGCGACGGCATCGGGCTCGTGTGGAAGTCCATCAGCCGCAACAAGAAGTGCGCGACCCTCGACCTGCGCCGCGCCGAGGGCCAGGACCTCCTGCACCGGCTGCTCGGCACCGCGGACGTCCTCGTCGTCGGCAACCGGCCGTCCGCCCTCGCCCGCTGGGGCATCGACTACGAGTCCGTGCACGCCGCGCACCCGCACATCGTGTACGCGCACATCAGCGGGTACGGGCGCGGCGGGCCCAAGAGCGACCGTCCGGGGTACGGGACGCTCGCCGAGGCGATGAGCGGGTTCGCGCACCTCACCGGGCAGGCCGACGGCCCGCCGACGCTCCCCCCGTTCATGCTCGCCGACGGCGTCGCGGGCCTCGCCGCGACGTACGCGGTGATGATGGCGCTGTACCACCGGGACGTCCACGGCGCCCCCGGCCAGCTCGTCGACGTCAACCTCATCGAGCCGCTCACCCGCCTCCTGGAGACCTCGACCCTCACCTACGACCAGCTCGGCACCGTCAAGCGCCGCGCCGGGAACCGGCTCGACGCCAGCGCCCCCCGCAACGCCTACCGCACGTCCGACGGCGAATGGCTCGCGATCTCCAGCGCGTCCCCGAGCATCGCCGTCCGCGTGTTCCGCGCCATCGACCGTCCCGACCTCGCCGAGGACCCCGACTACGTCGACCCCGTCCGCCGCCAGGAACGGGCCGTCGAGGTGGACGGCCTCGTCGCCGCGTGGATCGCGGACCGCACCCTCGACGAGGCCATGGCGGTGTTCGAGAAGGCCGAGGTCACCGCCGCGCCCGTCTACGACGCGCCCGGCCTGCTCGCCGACGAGCACCTCCGGGCCCGCGGCACGTTCCTGCCCGTGGACGACCCCGACTTCGGCACCGTCACCGTGCAGGCCCCCGTCGCCCGGCTCAGCGACACCCCCGGACGCGTCGAGCACCTCGGCCGCCCGCTCGGCGCCGACAACGCCCACGTGTACGGCGACCTGCTCGGACTCGCACCCGGCGAGATCGACGCCCTCGAATCCGAAGGGATCATCTGATGCGGCCGAGACGCTCGGAGCTGGCGACCCCCGCGAACGACGCGCGGATGTGCGAGAAGGCCGCGAAGTCCGGCGCCGACCTCGTCTTCCTCGACCTCGAGGACGCGTGCGCCCCCGCCGCCAAGGAGGCCGCCCGCGCGACCGCCGTCGCCGCGCTCACCGGGCACGACTGGGGACGCACCGCCCGCGCCGTCCGCGTGAACGGGCTCGACACCCGGTGGTGCCACGACGACGTCATCGAGGTCGTCACCGGCGCCCGCGACGCCCTCGACGTCCTCATCGTCCCGAAGGCCCGCACCGCCCGCGACGTCTGGTGGGTGGACGTCCTGCTCACCCAGCTGGAGGAGAAGCTGGACCTGCGGAAGCGCATCGGCCTCGAAGTCCTCATCGAGGAGGCCGAGGGCCTCGCGAACGCGACCGAGATCGCCCGCGCCTCGTCCCGCCTCGAAGCCGTCATCTTCGGCGCGGGTGACCTGTCCGCGTCCATGCACGCCCGCGTCGACGGCAACTTCGACCCGCTCGGCGACTACCCGGGCGACTTCTGGCACCACGCGCGCGTCCAGGTCCTGACCGCCGCCCGCACCGCCGGCGTCGACGCGATCGACGCCCCGTACCCCGCGTACCGCGACCCCGACGGCTACCGCCGCGCCGCCGTCCACGCGTCCCTGCTCGGCTTCGACGGCAAGTGGGCGATCCACCCGTCCCAGATCCCGATCGCGAACGAGGTCTTCGCCCCGACACCCGACGAGATCGCCGAGGCCCGCGAGGCGATGGACGTGTACGGCAGCGCGTCCGACTCCGGCACCGGCGCGATCGGCCGCGACGGCCGGCTCGTCGACGCCGCCCACATGCGCCTCGCCGAGAACACCCTCCGCAAGGCGGCCCTCGCCGGTCTCCACCCGCCCGAGTGAGATTCTCGGTAGTTTTGTCGGGCATCGCCCCACCATGCGAAGGAGCGCGCACATGAGCGACGGGCCCCGCATCGATTCGAACGCCCCGCATTCCGCGCGCATCTGGAACTACTGGCTCGGCGGGAAGGACTTCTACCTCGCCGACAAGGCCATGGGTGACCGGATCATGGAGTTCTTCCCCGAGATCGTCGAGAACGCCCGGGGCAACCGCCACTTCCTGTGCCGCGCGATCCGGTACCTCGTCGAGGGGGCCGGGATCTCGCAGTTCCTCGACATCGGCACCGGCCTGCCGACCGCCGACAACACCCACGAGGTCGCACAGCGCGCCGACCCCGCGGCCCGGATCGTCTACGTGGACAACGACCCGCTCGTCCTCCTCCACGCGCAGGCCCTGCTCACCGGCACCCCGGAGGGCCGGACCGCGTACCTGGACGCCGACGTCGAGGAGCCCGAGAAGATCCTGCGCGAGGCCGCCGCCACCCTCGACTTCGACCGTCCGATCGCGCTCGTGATGGTCGGCATCATGCAGTTCGTGAAGGATCTCGACCGCGCGTACGCGATCGTCCGCCGCCTCGTGGACGCACTGCCGCCCGGCAGCCACCTCGTCCTCACGCACCCGACGAACGCCGTCCGCGGCGCCCGCATGGACGAGGCCGTCCGGCAGTGGAACGAGGGCGGCGGCTCCCCCGAGCTCACCCTGCGGACGGTCGCCGAACTCGAACCGTTCTTCGCGGGCCTCGACCTCCTCGCCCCCGGCCTCGTCTCCACCGCCGACTGGCGCCCCGACCTCGCGGACGAACCCCTCGAGGTCGACGACCACGGCGCTGTCGCGATCAAGCGGTGATCCGGCCGGACGGCGCGGTCGCCGAGGTGGTCGACCCACGCCCCGGCGGCTGCGTCGTCCGGTGCCTGACCGGCGGGATCACGACCGGGACGACGTTCACGACCGTCCTCCTCCCGGACGGTGCGCTCAAGTGGTCAGCCGGACTCAACCGATCGAATTATGCGGAGAATCGATCCAGATCCGTTGCCCGTCCGGGGTCACCGTGACGCCATAACGCGAGGCTTCGGGCTTACCGGACGCCGCCCACCGTTCATCGGTGTCCCGGATGGCCTTTTGTTTGCTCACCGGACAGGTGGACGTCGCGGTCCATGCCTCAAGGACGTTCCGGGGGACGAGCCCCGCCCGAACGGGCTGGCGTTCGCCGCCTACGTAGAACGTGACGACACCGCCGACGTGATGCTGTTCCCCATGGCAAGCGAGGTGTAGCGGCTCGCCGACTTGGCGCCGGGCGCGCGGGTCGGAACGTCGTCGGTGCGGCGGTGGGCGCAGGGGTGCTGGCGGTGGACTGCCGCCGTGCCGACTCCGACGTGGCGGCATGGTGCGGCTCCTGGACGACCGGGACACGCGGCGGTGCGTTGCGGCGGAACGAGCGATGCTGCATGCGTTGCGGGGGCACTGCAACAGTCCGATCGCGGGGCATGCGCGGAATGGTCTTCACCCGAGACGGCTCGGCCTTCGTGCATGCGCAGGAGTGGGCCCCACCGGACAAGGGCGCGGACCTGGGCGCGTACGTGGCAGGGGACCTGCTGCGCATGGGGGCACGGGACCTGATCGACGGCATCCCGCACTGAGCCCCTCGGGAGAGTCGCGCCGGTACTCCAGCCGTAGATCGCCGGGGCGGCGTCCGACCGGCCGCGCCTACGGGTGCGTGTCCGTGATCGCGATGACCTCGTCGAGGCGGTCCAGGACGGCCCGCAAGTCGTCGGCCTTGGCCTGGATGCGGTCGCGCTCGGCGCGCAGCATGGCTCGTTGCTCGGCGTCGGTGTGCCCGGAGTCCCAGCACGGAAGGAGCTCCTTGATCCTTCGGCTGGTCAGGCCGACGGCGTACATCTGCTGGAAGAAGCGGACCAGGGGGATGGCGTCCTGCCGGTAGAGGCGCTGGCCGGATGGGCTGCGCTCCGCGATGAGCAGCCCCTGCTGCTCGTAGTAGCGCACGGCGCGTACCGAGACGCCGGCACCCCGTGCCACCTCGCCGATGCGGATCAGCCGCTCGGCCGCGGCCGCTGTGACGGTCAAGGCGATTCCTCTCACCTCGGCTTTGACGACCAGCCCTTGCCCCTGACGTTAACGTCAGCTTTTAGCGTACCGGGCATGGATATCAACAACTCGGTTGCCCTCGTCACCGGAGCCAACCGCGGCCTGGGCCGCGCCTTCGCCCAGCGCCTGCTCGAACGGGGCGCCCGCAAGCTCTACGCGACGGCCCGCCGACCGGAGACCGTGGACCTGCCCGGGGTCGAGGTGCTGCCCCTCGACATCGCCGATCCCGCATCCGTGCGGGCCGCCGCCGAGGCCGCCCCGGACGTCTCGCTGCTCATCAACAACGCGGGGATCCAGACGGGGACCGACCTGGTGACCGGTTCGCTGGACGCGGTGCGGCACGAACTGGAGACCAACGTGCTCGGCCACCTGGGGATGATCCGGGAGTTCGCACCGGCGCTCGCCGGGAACGGCGGGGGCGCGATCGTCAACGTCCTCTCCGCCATGTCGTGGTTCGGGACCAAGAACGCCAATGCCTACCACCTGACCAAGGCCGCCGCCTGGGCCATGACCAACGGCGTCCGCCTGGAGCTCGCGGAGCAGGGCACGCTCGTGACGGCGGTGCACCTTGGCCTGGCCGACACCGACATGTCCGCGGGCTGGCCCGTGGACAAGATCGCGCCGTCGGACCTGGCCGACGCGGCGCTCGACGGTGTCGAGGCGGGCTCCGCCGAGGTCCTCGCCGACCAGTGGAGCCGGGACGTCAAGTCCCGCTTGCCGCTGACGCCGGAAGAGTTCAACGCCGCGATGGACCGAGCCCTGGCGGCGCTGACAGCGGCCTAGAAGGCCCCACGAGCCTAGAAGAGATCGAATATCCTCGTCCCCGGTGGAGAGGTCATGGGTGAGGCTGCCCACTACGGCACCGACACCACCGGTCACCGCGTTGAACACGCCCAGAACCCCCTGTCGGCGTCTGTTCCTGCTCCGGGTCAGCAGGTTCGACACTCATCTATGAACCTCCACAAGATTCAGCCGTCCGCACTACTGGTCGTCCTCGCTCTCGGTGGAGCGGGGGCGACCTCGCGGCCACTCGGCGCGCCATGGGTACCAGGAAATGGGTGTTGGTTGCTCCGGGTGAGGCGTGGGCGCGGCTTGTGGCGGCCGGGTGACGGGCTGCGGCCCGAACCGGGAGGCGTCGCGGGCACCGTTGGGCGGCACTCTCACCTGTGACCCATGCCACATGTCCTTCTGTCAGCGATCGGAGAGCCGTTCCGCTCAATCACCGAGAGCAGAAACGACAGGAGCAACGCATGAAGCACCGCATCGTCGTCCTCGGCGCCGGCTATGCCGGGGCCTATGTGGCCGGGAACCTGGCCCGCCGGCTGTCCCCGCGGGACATCGAGATCACCGTGATCAACGCCGTGCCGGACTTCGTCCAGCGGCAGCGGCTGAACCAGCTTGCGGCCGGCCGGGAGATCGAGGCTCCGAAGCTCACCGACGTCTTCGCGGGCACGGGGATACGGCTGCGCCTGGCCCGCGTCACCGCCGTCGATCCCGAACGCCGGGTCGTCGCCGTGGCCGACGCCGACGGCGGCGGCGAACTCGGCTACGACACGCTCTTGTACGCGCTCGGCAGCCACGTCGCCGACCAGAGCGTTCCCGGCGTGGCCGAGCACGCCTTCGACGTCGCCGGCCGGCCCTCGGCACTGCGCCTGCGCGAGCACCTGGACGGCCTGGAGAGGCGGGACGAAGGCGGAAGGGTACTGGTCGTCGGCGACGGGTTGACCGGTATCGAGACCGCCACCGAGCTCGCCGAGTCCCGACCCGCCCTGTCGGTGGCGCTGCTCGCCCGCGGCGAGCTGGGCGCCCGGCTCTCCGCCGGAGCCCGCGACCACCTGCGGCGGGCCTGCCACCGGCTGGGCATCACCGTGCTGGAGCACACCGGCGTCGAAGCCGTCGAGGCCACGCGGGTGCGGTGCGCCGACGGCACCGTCCTGGTGTCCGACGCAACCGTGTGGACGGCCGGGTTCGCGGTCAGCCCCATCGCCGCGGCCGGTGGTCTCGAAGTCACCGAAGCGGGACAGATCGTCGTCGATCGCACCATGCGGTCGGTCTCGCACCCGAACGTCTACGCCGTCGGCGACAGCGTCCACACCCTCGCCGACAACGGCCGGCAACTGCCGATGAACTGCGGGTCGGCCGGCTACACCGGCCGGCAGGCCATCGAGGCGATCGTGGGACGCCTGACCGGCCGCGAGATCGCGAACATCAAGCTGGTCCACCGGTACAACGCCATCAGCCTCGGACGGCGGGACGGGATCCTGCATCTGATCGACGACGCGGCGCAGGCGAAGCCGCATCACATCGGCGGCCGGAAGGCCGTGCGGGTCAAGGCGGGCATTCAGCGGGGGGCGCTGTGGAGCACCTCGCACCCGACCTTCGGCCTGCCCAAGCGCAGGCGTCGCCTGGCCGCCGCACCGGACGCGGTCGCCGAACAGGCGGCCGCGTCCGCCGAGAAGCCGGCCACCTAGCCGCTCAGGGTGGTCCGCGTGGACGGCCCCGCCACCGACCGGTTCGAGGCCAGCCGGAACCGGCTGGCCTCGCCGGCCTACCGGCTGCCGGGCTCCGCCGCCGACGCTGACGCCGACGCCGTACAGGACGCGTTCCTGCGCTGGCAGGGTGATCCCGGCACCCCGGACCCCGTGCCGGATCGGCTATCTCGCCTGCTCCGACCTGACAAGCCGGTTGCCACAGATGACCATGATCGGTCAGAGCAACCTTGGCCCGCTCCGGGAGTGGGAGAAAAGGGATGTGGATGTTCCGGCCGAGGCATGGGAGCGGCTCGTGTCGGCCGGGAGCGGGCGGCGGTTCCGGCGCGGTGACGTGCTCCTACGGCAGGGCGACGCGGCGGCGTACGTGCTCGTCCTGGTCGCCGGACGGGTGAAGGTCCTGCGCACGTCGCCGGACGGGGACGTCCTGCTGCTGGCGGTTCGCGGCCCCGGCGAGGTGCTCGGGGACGTCTCGGTGCTGGGCGGCGACGGACGTTCGGCGAGCGTGGTGGCCGTCGAACCGTGCACGACGCGCGCCATCACGGCCGAACGGTTCCGCGAACTGGTGCGGGAGGAAGGGCTGGAAGGCTCCTTCCTGCGGCACGCGATGTCGCGGCTCCGGGAGGGCGAGGCGTGGCGGGCCGAGCTGGCGGCGCTCCCGGCCGGGCCCCGGCTGGCACGTGCGCTGCTGCGGTTCGCGGACGATGCGGGCGACGTCGCCCTCGGGCAGACCGAACTCGGGCAGGCGACCGGGCTGTCGCGGAGCAGCGTCGCCGCCGAACTCGCCCGCATGCGCGACTCCGGTCTCGTGTCGACGGCGCACCGCCGGGTCGTCCTCGGCGATCGTCCGGGACTCCATGAGTTGGCCGAGTCGGGCCACGGAACTGTCTGATACCGGACAGTTCGCGCGCCCGGACGGCTCGATGGTGGAGGTCCGAGAGCGAAGGGATGGTGCCGTGCGCGAGGTTCGCAGCCTGCTCGTCGTCGATGCCGAGAAGTTCAGCCATCATCGGGACGCCGAACTGCCGGGCGTCCACCTGGAGATCCGCCGGGCCGTCGAGTCCGCGTGCGAGCGCGGCGGGCTGGGTGAGATGTGGGAGGGGGTCCGCTTCCGGCAGAGCACGGGTGACGGGCTGCTGGCGGCGCTACCGCTCGCCGCGATGACGCAACTGATCAGCCCGTTCGCCGACGAGTTGCAGAACGTCCTGGCCGAGGGGGCGCCGAGCATGCGGGGGAAGGGGCTGCGGCCGTTGCGGATGCGGGTCGCCCTGCACATCGGGATGGTCGACGACGAGCACCCGGAGGCGCCGGGGATCTCGACGGCGACGACCGACGTCAACCGGCTGCTCGACTGCGAGCCGTTGCGAGACGTCCTCGACACGAGCGACCCCGACGTCACGTTCGCGGCCGTGGCCGTGTCCGCCGAGGCGTTCGCGATGTTCGTCCAGGGCGGGTACACGGATCTCAAGCCGAGCCAGTTCACCGAGGTGCGGGCGCGGGTGAAGCAGTTCGACCGCCCCGCGTACCTCTTCGTCCCGAAGCCGTCCCGCCGGGAGGACGAGGAGGACGGCCCGGACGCGGGCACTGCCCCGCCCACCCCACCGGCGCCGCCCGGTGGGCAGTCGATCTCGCATTTCACGGTCAACGGTGAAGGCGCGCAGAACATCGTGGGCGCCCAGATCAGCGGCGATCTCCGGCAGGACCGGTCATGACCGGTCAGGCGTTCACCGGCTTCCAGGTCTCGGGCGACGGCCAGAACCTCGTCGGTGCGAGGGTCGGCGGCAACGTCATCCAGCGAATCCAGCAGTTCGTCCGGGGACGACCCGCGCTGTACCTGCCCGCGAGCGAGATCGACGATCGCGTCGAGTGCCATGTTCCCGCGCGTAATCACGGGCTGGTGGTGAAGTCGCTGGAACGGGATCACGCGGTGATGCTGGGCGGACCGCCCGGCTGCGGGCGGGAGACGAGCGCCATCGCGGCGTTGCGATACCTGCTTCCGGGGGTGCGGATCCGCCGGTTCTCCGCCGACTCCGAGGACGTCGAGGAGGTTCGCGCCGGTGGCCCTCGCGGGTACCTGATCCGGGCGGCCGACGAGACTCCCGAGGGGGTGCGCGCGTGCCTGGACGCAGCCCGGGAGGTGGGCGGATACGTCGCGGTCATCGGGGACGGGACGCAGTGGCGGAGGCTCGCACCGCCGATCGAGTTCGTCGAAGTGCTGCCACCGGACCCGGTCGAGGTGTTCCGGCGCCGCATGCTCGTGCGGGGCCTCGCGGCATGGGCGGGCTGGGCGACGGCTCGGCTGCTGCTGGCGGACGCGCTGCCCGGCGATGCTCGACGGCTCGCGGAGATCGCCGAGGAAGTCGTCGCGCGTGCCGAGGGCAGGGCGTCCGACACGGGCATCGAAGCACTCCAAGAGGAGGTCGCACGCTCCTATCAGGGCTGGCAGGAACATCTGCGCACGTGGTTCGCGCGGAACGAGCCACCGCAGGACCGCACGCTGCTGCTCTCCACCGCCGCATTGGAGCCCGCTCCGGCGGAGGACGTCTACTCGGCCGCCGTGGCGCTCGCGGGGCGGTTGCGGGTCGACGTGAACGGTGCCGGGCTCGCCTGGTACCCGGCCACGAGCCTGCCAGAGCTGCTGGAGACTCAAGCCGAGGACGGACGGTTCGCGTTCCGGCGGCACGGGTTCGGTCCATCCGCGCTGCGGCACGCCTGGGCGGACTATCCGCTCATGCGGGCCGACCTGCTCGCATGGTTGACCGGCCTGGTCCTGGACGACCTCACGCGGCCGGGCACCCAGAACCGCATCGCGGAGACTCTCGGGGATCTCGCCGCCGAGCACGGGCACGCGCGGGCGATTCTGGATGCGGCGAAAGCGTGGGCCGAGGCCGATCTGCCCGATCCGGCCTACATCGTCCTGTCACGGACGTGCCTGCACACTCGCGTGGGCGGGCGCGTCCGACGCGGACTTTATGAGTGGTCGAAGAGCGGCGGCCTGCACCAGACGTTGAAGCTGACGGTCGCGCGGGTCTGCGAACCGCTCGGGCGGGCGTACCCGTCGATCGCGCTGACCCGGCTGAAGCATCTGGCAACGCGCGGCAACCTCCAGGTGCGGCAGGAGGTCGCCGACGCGGCGGTGGAGCTCGCGCGGGCCGAGCATCGCGGTGAAGTCCTGGCGGCGGTACTCGGCTGGTGCCGTCCCCCCGCGTACGAGTCGCTGTCCGAGGCGGCGCGGGACCGCCGGGCACGGACGGGCGCGGTGGTGTTCCTCAGGCTGGCCGGGGACGGCACCGGGCACGGAATACCCGCCGTGCTGGAACTCGTCGACGCCCTCGCCTGCGAGCCGGCGTGGCGTGCGGCGGTCACTGCGGACAAGCCGGCGCTCGGGTGGGAAGAACCTGCCGTGTTCTGGCTGGACGCCGCTCTCGCGCACCCCGGACTGCGCGATGGGATCGTCCGGATGTTCGTCGGCGCCGCCCGTCCCGCACCGGACGCGATGATCGGGCTGGTGCGGGGCTGGGCGGCGGCGGATCCGGCGCGGCGGCGGATCCGAGACGCGATCGTTCTCGGGCTTTCGCGGCCGTGGTGGCTGTGGCTCGCCAGATGGCTCGCCGTGTGGGTGCGCACGCTGCTGGAGCGGCGTTGATCAGCCCGTCGGGGGTGTCCAGTTCGCGGGGATGTGGGCGAGGCGGACGCGCTGGGGGTGGTCGCCGACGGGGACGGTCGCGATCCGCTCGCCGGTGGCGAAGCTGATCGCGCTGACCTGGTCGGTGCCGCTCTCGGAGATGACGCACGACTTCCCGTCGCCGCTGACGGTGGCCCAGTAGGGCTTGGACGCCGTGACGAGCGGGCCCTCCTGCAAGGTGGCGCGGTCGACGATCGTGGCGTAGTCGTCCATCGTCCCCGCGATGCAGAGCTTCGTGCCGTCGGGGCTCATCGACATGCCGTGGTGGCGGGAGTCGTTGACGAAGGTGGTGCGGTCGTCGCTGGTCTCGGGGTTCTTCGGGAGTTCCTTCACGCGGGTGATCGTGTCGGACTCGACGTCGTACTCGAGGAAGCCGTTGAAGAACGAGACCTGGAAGTACAGCGTCGACTCGTCGGGGGTGAACGCGACGGGACGGACGGCGTCGGAGAGGTCGTCGCGGCCGAAGGCGTCGAGGCGGTCGCGCATGTCGATGGTGCGGACGACCTCGAAGGTGGTGGTGTCGGCGATCGTGATGCGGCGGTCGCCCTTGGCGAAGTCGAGCCACGGGGCGTCGAAGTCGTTGTTGACCTCGCCGATCGACATGTTCCAGAGGTACCGGCCGTTGTCGGTGTAGACGTTCTCGTGGGGTTTGTCGCCCGTGCTGAACGAGCCGAGTTCCTCGCCGGTCTCGATGTCGAGGACGTGCACGGTGTTGGACGTCGAGGCGGAGACGGCGACGCTGCCGCCGTCGGGCGAGACGGCCATGTGGTCGGCGCGGTTGCCGGAGACGGGGAAGCGCCAGTTGACGTCGCCGGTTTCGAGGTCGATGGAGACGACGTCGGCGAAGCTGGGGCGGGAGACGACCATGGACCGGCCGTCGGGGGTGGAGTACATGTCGTCGACGTACTGGTCGTGGCCCTCGCCGACGGTGTAGCGGACGCCCAGGAAGAAGATCAGCTTGACGGGGTCGCGGTAGATCTCCTGGAGGCGTTCCTCCTTGTCGGGGATGACGTTGATGCGGCCGACGGCCTCGAAGTCGCCGCGGGCTTCGATGACGTGGGCGGTGCCGTCCCAGTTGTTGCCGACGAACATCACCTCGCGGAGCCCGTCCGCGTGGGCGGGGGCCGCGGCGAGGGTGGCGGTGAGCGCGGCGGCGGCGAGACCGCAGCCGATCGTGCGGGGCTTCATGGCCGCTCCTCGGGGTGTTACTTTTCGGTAGCCGACAGGAAAGCAAGCGACCGTCCGGTCTCGGTAGAGAGCGGCGGACAACAAGGCGCGCGTCCATTGGAACCGGCCCACAACACCGGCGGTGATCGTGCACGAGGACTTCGCTTCGGTGCTGCGCGAGATGGCGACGGACGCGGCGGTGATCGACGAGGTCGTCCGGGCGGCGCGGACCCAGTCGCCGGAGGTGGCGCGGCTGCCGGAGGCGGAGACGCGGCGGCACGTCGCGCTGGTGCTGCCGGTGGTGCTCGCGCGGGACGGCGATCCGGCGGCGGCGGCGCGGCTGGGCGCGGACCGGGCGGCGCAGGGCGTGCCGATCACGGCGCTGCTGCACGGGGTGCAGGCGGGACGGAGCCGCGCGGCGCGGATCGCGGTGCTGCGGGGGCGGGCGGCGGGGGTGCCGGAGGAGACGATGCTCACGGCGCTGCTGGAGCTCGAACCGCGGGTCGGGGCGCTGGAGCGGGCGGTGGTGAACGGGTACCGGACGGCCGAGCTGGAACTGGCCCGGACGGCGCGGGACGTCCGGTTCCAGGTGCTGCGGCGGCTGCTGCACGGGTCCGCGGAGGCCCCGCCGGACGAGGACGTCCGGCGGGCGGGGCTGCGTCCGGACGGGCTGTACCGGTGCCTGACCTCGAACGTCACCGATCCGGTCCGGGCGCGGGAGCTGGAGCTGCGGCTGTCGGTGTGCGGTGGCCTGTTCGGGCTGGTGGACGGGCGGCTGTCGGGCCTGGCGCCGCGGCTGCCGGCGGAGATCGAGGGGGACGCGCTGGTGGTGTGCGCACCGCCGGCGCGGCTGGACGAGGCGCGGGGGCTGCACGCGCTGTGCGGGGCGGCGCTGGGGGCGGCGGAGGCGCGGGGGCTGCGCGGGCTGCGGGAGCTGACCGGGCTGGCCGGGGAGACGGCGCTGGCGGCGCAGCCCGCGCTGGCGGGGCTGCTCAGCCGGACGCTGCTGGGGCCGCTGGAAGCCGGCGACCCGTTCCACCGGCAGCTCGCGGCGACGGCGCTGGCGTACCTGGACCACGAGCGGCGGCTGGACCGGACGGCCGCGGCGCTGCACGTCCATCCGAACACCGTCCGGTACCGGCTGGGGCGGCTGGAGGAGGTCGTGGGGGCGGCGCCGGGCGCGGAGGGCACGGTGCTCGACACGCTGCGCTGGTGGTGGGCGCTGCACACCTGGCTGGACGGTTGAGGGCCCGGACGGGTGCGTCCCGTCCGGGCCCGGAACGGTCAGGGGAGGTCGAGGGCGGTCGCGAGGTCGTCGAGGTGGAGGTTCGCGTCGCCGTGGGCGAGGGCGGTGGACATGGCGTGCCGGGAGAACAGGTGCAGGTCGTGCTCCTGGGTGAAGCCGATCGCGCCGTGGACCTGGTGGCCGAGGGCGCACACGCGTTCGTACGCCTCGCTCACCCACGCCTTGGCCGTCGCCACTTCCTGGGAGGCGTCCCGGCCGGACGAGAGCAGCCAGATCGCCTCGTAGGCGATGAACCGGGAGCCGAGGACGTCGATGGCCATGTCGGAACAGTGGTGCTGGACCGCCTGGAACGTCCCGATGGGTTTGCGGAACTGGTGCCGCTCCCCCGCGTACGCGACGGTCATGTCGAGCACGCGCTGGGCCGCGCCGACCATCTCCGCGCACGTCGCCGCCGCGCCGAACCGCGAGATCGCGTCGGCGGGGGCCCGGTCGCCGCCGAGTACGGCGTCCGGCGGGACGCGGACGTCCCGGAGTTCGACGTGGCACGGACGGTCGAATCCGAGCGTCCCCACGGGGTGCAGGGTGACGGACGCGGTGTCGACCCAGAACGCGCGGGGTTCGCCGTCGAGGCGCGCCGCGACGAGGACGTTCTCGGCGGACGCGGCGAACGGGACGAACGGCGCGACACCGTCGAGGACGTACCCGGTGCCGTCGCGCGCGGCGGTCGGGCCCTCGCCCGGACGGTCCCAGGGGAGGGGCGCGGCGGTCGCGACGGTCCCGGCGGCGAGGGCGCCGAGCCACCGTTCGCGCTGGCCGGGGGTCCCGAACCGGGCGATGGGCATGCCGCACGCGGCGACGGACGCGGCGAGCGGGCTCGGGACGAGCGCGTACCCGAGCTCCTCGAACAGCAGGCAGGCGTCGAGGAAGTCGCCGCCGGCGCCGCCGTCGTCCTCGGCGAACGGCAGGCCGGTCCAGCCGAGGCCGGTCAGCTCCTTCCACAGGTCGGCCGAGTGCCCCGCCGGGTCGCCGTCCATCGCCCGCGCCCCGGCGGCCGCGGCGCGGGCGGACAGGAGCTCGCGGGCGGTCGCGGCGATGAGCTCCTGCTCCTCGGTGCGGGTCAGGTCCATGGCGGGATCTTGTCGGAGCGGACCCACACGCCCGGCCGTTCCTCCCAGAACAGCTGGACGAGCACGCCGCCGGTGTGCTTCGGGTGGATGAACGCGTCCCGCCACGCGGCGCCGTCGGTGGAGCCCTCGTTCTCGCCGAACGTGGGCGTGTCGCGGTCGCGGCAGGCGTCCATGGCGCGGTCCCAGTCGCCGACCTCGAACGTGACGTGGTGCGCGGCGGCGCCGTTGCGGTCCCAGAACTTCTCGATGAACGAGTCCTCGCCGCGCGGCATGATCACCTCCCAGCAGATCGGCGAGCCGGGGATGTTGAGGACGAGGTCGGCCATGTCGGGGTGCTCGTCGTCGGCGGTCCGCCACACCTGGACGAACCCGGCGAGGTCGCGGTACCAGCGGGCGAGTTCGTCGCGGTCGGGGAACGCCTGGCAGACGTGGTCGAGCGCGACGATGCCGAGGGACGGGCCGTCCGGTGCGGCGAACGGGCCGGTGGCGGCGCCGGGGGTGTCGCCGCACATGGCGAGGCCGCCGGGGCCGCGCAGGCGCCACAGCACGCCGGGGCCGTGTTCGGGCGGGCTGAGGGACGCCTCCAGCCAGCGTCCGCGCTCGCCCGCGGTGGGCTTGATGCCGCGCACCTCGAGTTCGGCGCGGGCCGCCTCCAGGTCGGGGACCTCGGCGCCGACGTGGTGCAGGCCGGGGCGCCCGCCGTGGTCGTCGAGGAACGTCTGCAGGTCGGAGCCGTCCCCGGCGGGTGCCACGACCTCCCACGCTTGACCGTGGCTTCCGGGGATCTCTAGGCGTGCGCCACGGGCGCCCTCGGCGGGGTTGTCCCATGTGCGCGCGCGCCGGAAACCGAAGAGCCCCTCCAGGAGCGCGACCTGGGCGTCGAGGTCGGTGGTCACCTGCGCGACGTGGTCGATCCGGTAGATCTGCACGGGTACCTCCTAGCTCGGGTGGGGTTCGATCCAGTCGTAGCCGCCGGTGACGAGTTCCTTGACGAGGCGCAGGTTGTAGCGGTTCATCGCCGCGATGCGCCGGGCCAGCTCTCCGACCCGCTCGTCGAACTCGCTGGACTCGTACACGTCGTTGACGAGGCCGAGCCGCAGCGCGCGCTCCGCGTCGATGCGGGCGCCGGTGAACAGCAGCTCCTTCGCCCGGGCCTTGCCGATCCGTTCGGGGAGCCGCTTGACGCCGCCCCAGCCGGGCGCCGAACCGCCGAACTCGGGCTGGTCGGGGTCGCCGTCCTCGGTCATCTTCGGCCGGTACGGGGCGCGGGCGGACAGGGTGATCTCGACGAGCCCCATCTTGGCGTTGCCGGACGCGACGATGAAGTCGGCGGCGAGCGCCAGCTCCAGGCCGCCGCCGACCGCGTAGCCGTGCACGGCCGCGACGACCGGGACGGACGTGCGCTCCATCATCGCGAACGTCTTCTCCCCGAGGCGTCCCTGCTCGACGCGCTCGCGCGGGGTGAGCTTCTCGGACCACGCCAGGTCCATGCCCGCGCAGAACGCGCGTTCGCCCGCGCCGCGCAGGACGACGACGCACACGTCCTCGTCGTCGTCGACGCGGGTGAAGACGTCCCTCAGCTCCTGCATGGTCGTGGGCGTGAGCGCGTTGAGCTTGTCGGGACGGTTCAGGGTCAGCCAGGCCACCCGTTCGTCGAGTTTCAGGTCGATGGTCTCGTAGTCGCCGTATCCGCTGTCGGACATGCGTTTCTGCTCCTCCCGGTGGAGTCAGCGGGGCAGGTTCAGCCCCCTGGTCGCGATGACGTTCCGCTGGATCTCGGTGGTGCCGCCCAGGAAGGTGGAAGCCACCGAGTCCCGGACCATGTGGGTGAAGTAAGCGTTCATGGGTGCGTCGTCGCGGTCCCAGAGGTCGGCGTACCGTCCGAACGCGCGCGCGCCGGTGCGGGCGAGGCGCTGGTGCAGTTCTGCACCGAAGAGCTGGTTGACGGACGCCTCGTAGCCCGGTTCCTCTCCTGTGGCCTGGCGCGACACGGTGTAGCGGGCGAGGTTGTAGAGCACCCGGATCTCGGTGTGCCGCCGCGCGATCTCCCGCCGCAGGCCGGCGTCCGCGCGGGCGAACCGCGCGCCGTCCGGTGACCGCAGGTACGCCGCCAGCCCGGCGAGGGCCTGCTCGTACTTGATCGTCGCGCCGATCCCGGCCCGCTCGAAGCCGAGCGCGGTCATCGCGACGTACCAGCCGCGGTTCTCCTCGCCGACGCGGTTCGCGACCGGCACCCGGACGCCGTCGAAGAAGATCTCGCAGAACGGCGCGGCGCCCCGGATGTCGGTGATGGGACGGATCGTCACGCCGGGCGCGTCCGCCTCGACCAGCAGGAACGTGATGCCGCGATGGCGCGGTTCGGCGTCCGGGTCGGTGCGGGCGAGGACGAACAGCCAGTCGGCGTACTGGCCGAGCGACGTCCACACCTTCTGCCCGTCCAGCACGTAGTCGTCGCCGTCGCGGACGGCGCGGGCGCGCAGGGACGCGAGGTCGGACCCCGCGCCGGGCTCGGAGAACCCCTGCGCCCACGTTCGCTCGCCGCGCGCGATGGGCGGCAGGTGCGCGGCCTTCTGCTCGTCCGTCCCGTGCACGAGCAGCGTCGGGCCGAGGAGGAATGCGCCGATGCCGTTCACGGTCGGGACGCGCGCGCGCATCATCTCCTCGTACAGGATGAACTCCTCCAGGGGAGACAGGCCCGCGCCCCCGTATTCGGACGGCCAGTGCGGTGCGATCCATCCGCGCTCCGCGAGGACGTCGGCCCACGCGCGCGCGCCGTCCCGCCTGGCCGGATCGTCCGAGACCCGGTCGACGGGCCAGTTGTAGCCCGCGACGTCCTCGGGCTCCAGGCTCTGCTCCTCGTCCCGCGCCGGCCGGTACCCCGCCGGGAACCGGTCCCGGACGAACGCCCGCACCTCCGCGCGGAACGCCGCCTGCTCCGGTGTGTCGTCCCAGTTCATCGGCCGTCCGCCTCCCGGTCCCACGTGGTGGCGGTCAGGCCGCCCTCGCCCTCGGCGCGCAGCCGGTACTTGGCGACCTTGTCGGTGGGGGTGCGCGGCAGCGCGTCCACGAACTCGACGTAGCGGGGGACCATCGAGCGCGGCAGCCGCTCCTCGCAGTACGCGACCAGCTCGGCCGGGTCGAGCCCGAGGTCCGGCTGGACGACGACCGACACCTTGATCTCCTCGTCCTCCAGTACGGAGGGCACTCCGATCGCGGCGCACTCCAGCACCGCCGGATGCCTGTTGATCTCGCACTCCAGGTCGAAGGCCGAGATGTTCTCGCCGCGCCGGCGGATGGCGTCCTTCATCCGGTCGAGGAAGAAGTAGTAGCCGTCCTCATCGCGCCATACCCGATCTCCGGTGTGGAACCACATGTTCCGGAAGCAGTGGGTGGTCGCCTCCCAGTCGCCGTAGTAGCCGGTCGTGAGGACGAACGGCTGCTTCGGCCGCAGCACCAGCTCGCCCGGCTCGCCCGGACCGACCTCGCGGTCCTGCTCGTCGACGACCGCGACGTGGAACCGCTCGTCGTGCGCCCGGCCGCACGAGCCCGTCCGCCACTCCCCGTACGGGCTGCCGGTCGCGATGCCCGCCTCGGTGCTCGTGTACGTCTCCACCGACCGGACGCCGAACCGCTCGCGCAGCGGCTCGTCCAGGTTCGACTTGCCCATGTAGAAGGTCTCGAGCCGGTGGTCGCGGTCGCGGGGCGTCGGCGGCCGGTTCAGCAGGATGGGGATCATCGAGAACACGCTCATGCACACCTGCGCGTCGAACCGGCGCACGTCGTCCCAGAAGCGGGACGCGCTGAACCGCTCCACGATCGCGATCGACCCGCCGCCGAGCAGCGCCGACAGCATCCCGTCCCACAGGGCCGCCGCGTGGAAGAGCGGCAGCGGGCAGTAGACCGTCTTGCCCCAGCGGTCGAGGAAGTCGAGCGAGTCGTGGGCGCAGGTCAGCGCGAGCGCGTGCGGCACCATCGCGCCCTTGGACGGGCCCGTGGTCCCGGACGTGTACATGATCGCCTGCAGGTCGCCGAACCCGACCGGGACGTGGACCGGCCCGTCCCCGCCGTCCGGCAGGCTCGCCAGCTCCCGCGCCGGTTTCCCGAGCCGGTCGAGCAGCACCCCGGCCCCCGCCGCGTCCCGGACGAGCACGCCCTCCAGTTCCGGGAGCCGTCCGGCCAGCTCGAGGAGCCGTTCGGCGTACGGGCCGTCGATGATCAGCCAGCGCGAGCCGGAGCCGGTCAGCACGTGCCGGAGCAGTTCACCGCGGTAGTCGACGTTGATCGGCACGGCGACCGCGCCGAGCCGCGCCAGCGCGAACACGAGGGGGACGAAGTCGGGACAGTTCGGGAGCATCAGCCCGACGTGGTCGCCGCGTCCGACCCCGGCGCCGGACAGGGCCCGCGCCATGCGGTCGGCGGCCTCGTCGACCTCGCCGTAGCTGATGTCGCCGTCCCGGAATCTGAGAAAGGTCTGCCTGCGATGTCTCTGCGCCTGCGACCGGAGAACGTCGCCGAGGACGAAGCTCTCCAGCGTCTCCTTGCGCATCCGGACCTCCGCTGTCGCTCGAGGGGCATGCGTCGTGAGGGGAGTGGGGACGGTGCGGTGCGGTGCCGACGGTCGACCTGCTACCCGCCAAAATTTGGACAGTGCGCTAAATATCGGAACATACAATGTGATATACGGCAAGACTGACCAAAACGGAACAAAATGGTCTCTTGGGACTCCAGGTGACTGTGCTGCCACGACAACTTCCGGGTACGCCGATTTCGGTCCACCCTTAAAATCGCCGTTTGATACCCGAAATAAGCCCATCTCCGGGCAAGGGTTCCGCTTCCGTCACCGCCGCGGACCGGCCGCCGGCCACGGGCTCCGCCCCAGGTCACCGGCCCCGCGCGCGCCGGGTTCCGCGGACGGGCGGCCCTGCACGGGCGGCCCTACTCGGACGGCCCTGCACGGGCGGCCCTGCACGGGGGGCCGGGGCTATCGCCCGGGCAGGGCCTGTTCGAGGAGTCGGGCGATGTGCCGGGGATCGGCGTCGCCGTCGTCGAGGAGGAGCGTCGTGCACAGGCCGTCGGTCAGCGCCACGAACGCCTCGACGGCGTCGGGGGCGTCGGTGCGCGTCCGGGCGAGTTCGGCGACGTGGTCGCGCCAGCGCCGCGCGGCGGGCCGCAGCGCGGGCCGCCGCGCGGCGAGGGTCGACAGCTCGCGCTCGGCGAGGGCCCGGCCCCGGCCGGATCCGGCCGACTCGGCGATGAGCAGCGCGAGCCCGCCGAGCGGATCGGCCGCGTCGTGGAGTCGCCGGATGCGCTCGGTGTAGGCATCGGTGACGCTGGTGAGGGCGGCCACCAGCAGGTCGTCCAGCGTGGCGAAGTAGTAGAGCGTCAGGCTGGTGGTGATGCCCGCCTCGCGGGCGACGGCCCGGTGGGTGACGCCGGTGGCGCCGTCCCGGCGCACGATCGCCAGCGTCGCCTCGATGATCGCGGCCCGGCGGCGCTCTCCCCTGGCCTTGCGGCCGTCGCCGATGCTCTCGTCGGTCGTCACTGCCCCGTCTCTCATCCTCGCCCGTGCGAGGTGAGGCTATCGGCCCCGTCCGCGGCGGCGGGACCGGCGGGGTCGGCGGGGTCGGCGGGGTCGGGGGCGCCGGCGAGGGCGCGCGGCCCGCGCAGGTGGAGCAGGCAGACCAGCGCGGCGGCCGCGACGGCCGTTCCGGCGACGGCGGCGGACACGTTGAGCCCGCCGGTGAACGCGGCCCGCGCCTGGTCGAGCGCACCGTCCGGCAGCCGGTCCGCCACCGCCACGGCGCCGGAGAGGCCGTCGCCGTACGACTCGGCGGCGGACGGCTCCATCCCGGGCGGGGTGCCGAGCGTGGTCCGGTAGATCGTCGTGGTGAGGCTGCCCAGGAGCGCGACTCCGGCCGCGATGCCGAGTTCCTGGACCGTTTCGGAGAGCGCGGCGGCCGATCCCGCCTTCCCCGCGGGCGCCGCGCCGACGACGATGTCGGTGCCGAGCGCGGCGATGACCCCGAGCCCGAAGTAGACGAACGCGAACCCGGCCACGACGCTCGTCCGGGCGCCGGTCCCGGCGGTGCCGAGCAGGACGTACCCGGCCAGGGACAGGCCCAGGGACGCGGACATGAGGACGCCGGGCGGCAGGCGGCGGGCCAGCAGGGGCGCGCCGATGGCGCCCGCGAGCATGGCGAGGGCGGGCGGCCCCATCCAGAGCCCGGCCGTCGCCGCGGACAGCCCGTCGACGAGCTGCAGGTACTGGGTGACCAGGTACATCGTCCCGCCGAACCCGACCAGTCCCACGAGCAGGACGGCCAGCGCCGCCGAGAACGTCCGGGACGCGAACAGCCGGACGTCCAGGAGCGGCTCGGGCAGGCGGAGCTGGCGCCGCACGAAGACGGCGGTCGCGGCGGCGCCGAGCAGCGCCGCGGCCACGGCCACGGCGTCGATCCCGTCGGCGGCGTGCTTGATCGCGTAGACGATCGGCAGCATCCCGGCCAGGGACAGCGCGACGCTGGGCGGGTCGAGCCGCCCGGCGCGGGTCCGCGACTCCGGGAGCAGCGCGGGCGCCGCCGCGAGGACCGCGACCGCGACGGGCACCGCGACGAGGAAGACCGCGCCCCACCAGAGCTCGCCGACCAGCACGCCGCCCACGACCGGCCCGGCCGCCATCCCGAGCGCGAACATCGTGGCCCAGACGCCGATCGCCAGCGCCCGCTGCCGGGCGTCGGCGAACAGGTCGCCGATCAGCGACAGCGTCGACGGCATCAGGGTGGCCCCGGCGACGCCGAGCAGCGCCCGCGCCACGATCAGCCACCCGGCGCTCGGGGCGAACGCCGCGAGCACCGACACCGCGCCGAACGCGGCCGTCCCCACCATCAGCAGGCGCCGCCGGCCGATCCGGTCGCCGAGCGTCCCCATCGTGATCAGGAAGCCGGCGATGAAGAAGCCGTAGGCGTCCATGATCCACAGCGTCTCGGTCGCGGACGGCTCCAGGTCCTCGGCCAGGTTCGGCACGACGAGGTACAGCGCCGTGACGTCGAGCCCCAGCAGCATCGTCGGCAGCGCCAGGAGCGCGAGGCCGCCCCATGCCCGCCGTCCGGCACGTCCTGACCGCGTCATGCCCGTCGTCTCCGTCATGCCCGCGCACCCTCCGGCGAGATAGTTGAACTTTCGTACAAGTTGTACGTTAGTTCAAGTTTTCGCCGACGGCAAAGCCCGCGCCGGTCGAGACGTCCGGTGTCCGGATCGCCGGGGAACGGCCCAGGTGCGGCCGACCCGCCCGTCGCAGGAGCCCGCGACGCTGTACCTGCGGAAAGAGGGCGGGGCCTGGAAGCTCTGCGACCCCGAACGCGACCGATGGACCGGGTGGCGGGGTGGCTCACCGGGCTCGGGCGCCCCGTGGCATCGGCCAATCCCAACGGGGCCTCCGTTTACCCTGGCCGTACGGCGGAGGGGCGGGCATGATGAGCGAGCTGGTCGCGGGCATCGGGCTGATGGCGGCCGGGGCGGCGGTCGCGGCGCTCGGCGTCGGGGTGATCTCCGCGGGGACCGGGGCGTTCGGGCTGGAGACGCGCACCTTTACGCGCATCGACTGCGTCTCCGTCCGGGCCGACGAGGGCGGCACCGTCTGGCACTGCAAGGGAGAGAGTCCCGAGCAGGTCCGCGCGAACGACGAGGCCGCGGAACGCGCCATGCTGGCCGCGCTGCGCGCCCATCGTGAAGGTGTCCCGCGCAGGGAGCCACGGCAGCGGACCCGCCTGACCTTCGTCGACCACGACGGGCGGAACGATCCGGAGCGGGTGACGGCGTCGCGGGTGGGCGGCCGGTGGATCGCCCACTCCGGCAACGTGGTCGGCACCGGCGTGCTGCTGACGATCGGCGGCGCCGCCGCCGTCGGGTGGGGCGGCTACCGGACGCGGCGCGCACGCGGCGACCGGACGGGCTCGATCGGTCGGGTGTCCCTGCGGAAGGATGACGGCACCCGGAAGGCGCGCGACCCCGAACACCGGCGCCGAGCGCTACCTTGAGCGCACGACCGGGGAACGTGGACAGGGCGGGAGCGGTGCGTGGGCGTTGGGCTGGTGCTGGTCGGAGCGGCGACGGGTGCGATCGGTGTCGGCATCGTCTCCGCGGGGAGCGGGACGCTCGGCTGGGAGACCCGCGTGTTCACCCGGATCGACTGCGGTGCCGTGCAGGTGAAGGGCGGGTCGGTCTGGCACTGCACCGGAGAGGCTCCCGAGCAGGTGCGCGCGAACGACGAGGCCGCGAACCGCGCCCCGCAGGCCGCGCCGGGCGCCCGGCGCGAGGACGCCCCGCGCACCGGGCCGCGGCAGCGGACCAGGCTGATGTTCGTCGAGCACGACGGGCGGAACGATCCGCAGCGGGTCGCCGCGTCGCGGGTGGGCGACCACTGGATCGCCCACTCCGAGCCCGTGGTCGGCGTCGGCACGCTGCTGACGATCGGCGGCGGCGTCGCCGTGCTCTGGGGCGGCCTACGGTCGCGCTTTGCGGACGGCTGACCGCCGGAGTCGGGCTCAGTCGGGCTGCCGGGTCGCCGCCATCGTCTCCCGCTCGTAGGTGAGCAGGGCCTCCACGACGAGGTCCCGTTCGGCCGGCGACATCGGCTCGAAGGCCGTGCGCCAGGCCGCGGCGCCCGCGCCCAGCCAGCTCTCGATCGCGGGACGGTGCGCGTCGGCGATGCTCACGATCGTGCGGCGCCGGTCGCGCTCGTCCTCGCGGCGCAGCAGGACGCCCTGGCGGCTGAGATCGGCGACCATCAGGCTCACGGTCGTGGAAGCGAGTTCGAGCCGGCCGGCGAGTTCCTTGACCGTGGCGGACTCGTCGTAGAGCAGCAGTGCCAGCAGTGACAGGTGCCGGGGCGTGAGCGCGAAGTCGCGCAGCCGCTCCGGGATCGGCATCCGCTTGGCCCGCGCCATCAGCCGCGGTATCAGCAGGATCATCTCGCGCACGCTCTGGTCGACGGTGCGCCCGTCCGTTGACATCGCCCCTCCCTCGCTTTAGGTTTGCTTTCAAATCTATTTGATAGCAAACGCTTTCCCTGGAGGATACCCATGCCCGTCCACGACCTGGACCACGTCACGCTCGGCGTCCGGCACCTCTACGCGAGCGCCGAGCGGCTGCGCGCCGAGACCGGCCTGCGTAGCCACGAGGGCGGCTGGCTGGACGTCATGCCGACCGCCCACCGCACCGTCCCGCTTCCGGGCGGCGCGTACATCAACGTCGAGTCCGTCATCGACCATCACGCCGAACTGCCCCCGGGCGTGGACGCCTTCCGCGACTGGTTCGAGGAGACGACCCGGCGCGGCGACCACTGGATGACCTGGAACCTGCGGGCCCGCACCCGCGCGGACCTCGAGGACGTCGCCCGCAGGCTCGGCGGCGAGGTGGTCACGGCACCCGGAGCGCGGCGGCCGGACGGCTCGACCTCGACCACCGTCATGGCGCCGGGCGACGCCTCGGTGACCTGGGCGCGCGGACTCCCCAACTGGTACTTCCGCGAGGACGACCGCCCCGCACCGCCCGCCGAGCACGAGCGTCCGCTGCGCGAGATCGCGTGGCTGGAACTGGGCGGCGACCCGCGGGAGGTGGAGGAGCACGTGGGCGCCGAGACGTTCGCCGCGCTCCCGCTGCGGTTCGTCGAGGGCCCGGCCGGGCTGCGCGGCATCGGGCTGACCGCCCGGGACGGCGGGGAGATCGCGCTGCGCGCCCCGTCCGGCGCGCCCGGCCTGGCCGAACTCGCCGCCCGGACGGCCTGAGGCCGCGATGTCCACCCTCCTCTACCGGCTCGGCCGGTTCGGCCACCGCCGCCGCCGGCTCGTCGCGCTGCTCTGGCTGGCCGTCGCGCTGGCGGCCGGCACGGCGGCCGCCACCCTGTCCGGCCCGGCCGTGACATCGTTCAGCCTCCCCGGCACCGAATCGCAGGAGGCCCTCGACCTGCTGGACGAGCGCTTCCCCGGCACCCCGATGGACGGCGCGTCGGCGCGCATCGTGTTCGCCTCCCGCGACGGCGCGCCCGTCGACGGCGACCGGCGGGCGATCGAGGGCATCCTGCGGGACCTCGCCACCGGCGCGCAGGTCCAGGAGGTGATCGGCCCGTTCGAGGCAGGCCTGCTCTCGCCGGACCGGACGATGGCGCTCGCCGAGGTGTCCTACGAGGTCGGGTTCCCGGAGATGGCTGAGGAATCGAAGGAGGCGCTGCACGAGGCGGCGCGCGCGGGCGAGCGGGCGGGCCTGACCGTCGAGCTGGGCGGCGACGCGCTGGAACCCGAGTGGGCGGTCGGCGGCGAACTCGCGGGCCTGGTCGTCGCCGCGGTCGTCCTGGTGCTGACCCTCGGTTCCCTCCTGGCCGCCGGGATGCCGCTGCTCACCGGGATCACCGGCGTGATCGTCGGCGTCGCCGGGATCACCGCGGCCACCGGCTTCATCGACCTCGGCGCCACCACCCCGATCCTGGCGCTGATGCTGGGCCTGGCCGTCGGCATCGACTACGCCCTGTTCATCATGTCCCGCTACCGGGAGGAGCTCGCCGCCGGGCGCGCCCCCGACGACGCGGCCGGGGTGGCGGTCGGGACGGCCGGGTCGTCGGTCCTGTTCGCCGGGCTCACCGTCGTCATCGCGCTGGCCGGGCTCTCGGTCGTCGGCATCGGGCTGCTCGCCGAGATGGGTCTCGCCGCCGCCGCGACCGTCGTGATCGCGGTCCTCGTCGCCCTCACCCTCCTGCCCGCCCTGCTCGGTTTCGCCGGGCCCCGCGTCCTCGACCGGCGGCGGGCGCCCCGGGCGGACGGTCCGTCCCGGCCGGGCCTCGGCGGGCGGTGGGCCGCGCTCGTCACCCGCAGGCCCCGCGCCACGCTCGCCCTGGCCGTTCTCGCCCTCGGCGTCGTGACGAGCCCGGTGGCCGCGCTGCGGCTCGGGTTCCCCGACCACGGGACCTACCCGGAGGAGACCACCCAGCGGCAGGCGTACGACGCGATCGCCGAGGGGTTCGGGCCGGGCCACAACGGTCCGCTGCTCGTCGTGGTCGACGCGGCCGGCAGCCCCGACCCGCGGGGCGCCGCGGACGCCGTCCGGCGGGCGCTGGCGGCGACGCCCGGCGTCGTCGACGCGGCCCCCGCGCAGTTCAACGAGGCCGGGGACACGGCCGTCCTCGGCGTGATCCCGGCGGGCGGGCCGGACAGCGCGCGGACCACCGAACTCGTCGAGACGATCCGCGCCGACGTGCGTCCCGTCGCGGACCGGGCCGGCGCGGGCATGGCCGTCAGCGGCGGCACCGCGGTCCTGATCGACTTCAACGACCGGATGCGCGACGCGCTCGTCCTGTACCTCCCGATCGTCATCGGGCTGTCCTTCCTGCTGCTGATGGCGGTCTTCCGGTCCGTGATCGTCCCGCTGAAGGCGACGCTCGGGTTCCTGCTGAGCCTCGGCGCGACCTTCGGGACGCTCGTGGCGATCTTCCAGTGGGGGTGGCTCGAACCGATCGGCGTGCCGCCGACCGGCACCGTGATCAGCACGCTGCCGATCCTCATCATCGGTGTCGTGTTCGGCCTGGCCATGGACTACGAGGTCTTCCTGGTGACCCGGATGCGCGAGGAGTACGTCCACGGGACGCCCGCGGTGCGGGCGGTGCGCGCCGGGTTCCGGCACGGCGCGCGGGTGGTCGCCGCGGCGGCGGTCATCATGGTCAGCGTGTTCGGCGGCTTCGTGCTCGGCGACTCCAGCGACATCATCCAGATGGGCGTCGCCCTCGCGACGGCCGTGGCCGTGGACGCCTTCGTCGTCCGGATGACGCTCGTCCCGGCCGTCCTCGCCCTGTTCGGCGACCGCGCGTGGTGGCTGCCCGGGTGGCTGGGGCGGCTGCTTCCCGACCTGGATGTCGAGGGCCGGCGGCTGGAGCGGATCGCGGGGCCGCCCGCCGGGCCGCCGCCGGACGGCGAGCGCGGCGCGGACCCCGTTCCCGCCCCGGCGGGAGACCGCTGATGCCCGAGACCGACATCAACGTCGTCGGGGCGGGGGTGGCGGGCCTCGCCCTGGCGCGCCTGCTGCCCGCGGACCGGCGGGTGCACCTGTACGAGTCGGCGTGGGACGCCCGGGCGGTGCCGACCGTCTTCGGGTTGTGGCCGCCCGCGATGCGGGCCCTCGACACGCTCGGCCTCGCCGCACCGGTCCGGGCGCTGGGGCGGCACCTGGACTCGGCGCGGTTCCACGACCGCTCCGGCACGGTGCTGGCGGGGCTGGAGGACCGGGACGTGTGGCTCGTGTCCCGGACCGACCTCGTGGAGCTGCTCCGGGGCGGGCTCCCGGCGAACGTGATCGTCCACCGCGAACGGGTCGACGATCCGGACGCGCTCCCGGGGGCACTCGTCGTCGGCGCGGACGGCGTGCACAGCACGGTGCGGCGCGCCCGGTGGGGACGGGCGGGCGCTCCCCGGCGGCTGGGCGCGACCGCCGTCCGCGGCGTGGTCGACGATCCGCGGCGCCGGACGCGCTCGAGGAGTACTGGGGGCCGGACGCGCTGTTCGGGATGACGCCCCGGCCGGGCGGGGGCACGAACTGGTTCGTCACGGTCCCGGAGCGGCGGTTCGCCGACCCGGCCGGGGCGCTGGCGGCGGCCCGCGAACGGTTCGCGGCGCATCCCGCGCCGGTGCGCCGGGTGCTCGCCGCCGCCGACCCCGGGCTGACGTTGGTCAACGACCTGTGGGCGGCCCGCTGGCCGGGACGGCTGGTGCGCGGCCGGGCCGTCCTCGTCGGGGACGCGGCGCACGCCATGTCACCGAGCCTCGGCCGGGGGGCGGGCGAGGCCCTGGTGGACGCGGTCGTGCTGGGCACGGCGCTCCGGGACCTGCCCGTGCCCGCGGCGCTGCGCCGCTACGAGCGCGGGCGGCTGCTTCCGGCGCAGGGGATCCGCTGGGCCTCGGCCGCCGCCCTGCGCGTCGCCACGACCCGCCGCGAGCGGGTCCGCGACCGGATGCTGTCCCTCGCCCCCGGATGACGCGGCGGCGACACGGCGGGTGACGCGGCGCCGGGCCGGCGGGCGGGCGCCGCGTCAAGCGCCGCGCGCGCACTTCGCGCGCGAGACCAGACCCGAGGGCAAAACTAACCACATGGTAAGTTTTGTTCGGCAACGCTGCGCGAGGAGGACGAAACGTGGGCTTTCCGGACGGGTTCCTGTGGGGGCGGCGACGAGCCCCCACCAGACGGAGGGGAACAACGTCGCGAGCGACTTCTGGGCGCTGGAGAACCGGCCGGACGGCTTCCTGCCGGAGCGCAGCGGGGACGCGTGCGACTCCTACCACCGCTGGCCGGACGACCTCGACATCGTCCGCGACCTGGGCCTGAACGCCTACCGGTTCGGCCTCGAATGGGCGCGGATCGAACCCGTCGAGGGGCATGTATCGCGGGCCGCGCTGGCACACTACCGCCGCCTCGTCGAGGGGTGCCTGGCGCGGGGCCTGACCCCCGTCGTGACGCTGCACCACTTCACGAGCCCGCTGTGGTTCTCGAAGGCCGGGGGCTGGACGGGCGACGGCGCGGTCGAGCGGTTCCGGCGGTACGTGCGGGCGGGCGGCCGATCCTGGACGGGGTGCCGTGGGTCTGCACGATCAACGAGCCGAACATGCTCGCGATGATGGCGAACATGGTGGCGGCGCGGGAGCGCAGCGAGAACGTCGCCGGGCGCCATGCCGCCTCCCGACCCGGCCGTCGCCGACGCGCTGACGGACGCGCACCGCGCAGCACGCGCGGAACTCGGGACGGACGTGCGGTCCGGCTGGACGGTCGCGAACCAGAACTTCGAGGCGGCCGGCGGCGCGGAGGCCGAGCGGGACCAGTGGGCGTGGTCGCGCGAGGACCGGTTCCTCGACGCGGCGCGCGACGACGACTTCGTCGGCGTGCAGGCGTACACGCGGGTGCGGATCGGCGCGGACGGGGCGCTTCCCGAGCCCGCGGACGCGCGGCGCACGCAGACCGGCTGGGAGTTCTACCCGGCGGCGCTCGGCAACGCGGTGCGGTACACGGCGGAGCGGGTCCCCGGGGTGCCGATCCTCGTGACGGAGAACGGCATCGCGACCGCGGACGACGGCGAGCGCGTGGAGTACACGCGGGGCGCCCTCGAGGGCCTGCGGGCGGCGATGGGTGACGGCGCCGACGTCCGCGGGTACCTGCACTGGTCGCTGCTCGACAACTACGAGTGGGGGACGTACGCGCACACGTTCGGGCTCGTCTCGGTCGACCGGGACACGCTCGCCCGCACCGTGAAGCCGAGCGCGCGCTGGCTCGGCGAGGTCGCCCGCACGGGCACGCTGCCGTAGCCGGAGGGGGCCGGCCACGGCGCGGTGCGACCGGCCCCCGGTCCCTCCCTCGGGACCCGAGTCCCCTCAGGCCCCCGGCGTGCCGTCCGGCGTCTCCCCCGACGACCGGACGGCGGCGACGAGTTCGTCCACGACGTCTCCGGTCAGGCCGATGCCGAACGTGCCGAACTTCGCCAGCGGGATCCCCCGGGCGAGCGCCAGCAGCGCGGGCGACCCCTGCGCGGTGAAGCCGTCCGCACCGCGCAGCCGCGACCGGAGCACCCGCGCCCCGACCGGATGGTCGAGCCACTCCCCGAGCGTGGACATGCGGCCCAGCTCGTCGGTGCGGCCGTCCCCGGGCGTGGTGAGCTCGGCGCGGAGCCGGATGTCGCGCGACGACGCGCCGACCTCGACGGTGAAGGCGCCCGCGTCGATCCGCCAGTCGCCGCGGGAGACCGACCACTGCGCGATGTCGCGGCCGGTCAGCGCGAACCGGACGCGCGTGCCCTCCCCCGGCGCCAGCCGGACCTTCGTGAACCCGCGCAGCTCGTGCCGGGGCCGCGTGGGCCGCTCCTCGTCGAACGCTACGTAGAGCTGGACGACCTCGTGCGCCGTCCGCTCGCCGGCGTTCGTCACCGTGGCCTCGACCGTCCACGCGTTGGGCCCGGTCTCGCGCGCGTCGAGGTCCGAGTACTCGAACCGCGTGTAGGAGAGGCCGTGCCCGAACGGGTACGCGACGTCGGTGCCGAGCGTGTCGTGGTACCGGTAGCCCACGTACCGTCCCTCGCCGTAGACGACGTGGCCGTCCGCGCCGGGGAAGTGCAGGTGGGACGGGACGTCGGCGAGCCGGTCCGGGATCGTCTCGGTGAGCCGCCCGGACGGGCTGTGCGTGCCGAGCAGCAGGTCGGCGATGGCGGAACCGCCTGCCTGCCCCGGCAGCCAGCCCTCCAGGACGGCCCCCGCGGCGTCCTGCCATCCGGAGACCGAGACGACGCCGCCGTTGGCGAGGACGACGACGACCCGCGGGCACGCGGCGGCGACGCGGCGCAGCAGCTCGGTCTGGACGGCGGGCAGGTCGATGGTCGTGCGGTCGAACCCCTCGGACTCGGCCTGGTCGGGCAGGCCGAGGAAGACGACGGCGACGTCGGCCGACGCGGCGGTGTCGGCGGCCTCGGCGGCGAGCGCCGCGTCGGGCTCGCCGTCCAGCCGGTATCCGGCGGCGAACGTCGCGGCGGTGCGCCCGCGGAGCGCGTCCCACGCGCTGTCGAGGCGGGTCGGGACGACGTGGGAGCTGCCGTGCCCCTGGTAGCGCGGGGTGCGGGCGAGCTCGCCGACCACGGCGACGCGGCCGGGGTCCTCCAGGGGCAGGACGCCGTCGTTCTTCAGCAGGACGATCGAGCCGCGGGCGGCCTCGCGGGCGAGTTCGTGGTGCGCGTCGACGTCCCAGTCCTCGAACCGTTCGGCGTCCCGCACCCGCCGGACGACGCCGATCACGCGATCGGCGGCGCGGGTGACGGCGCTCTCGTCGAGGCGTCCCGCACGGACGGCGTCCACGATCTCCCGGTCGGTGCGGGTGGGCGGCATCTCGAGGTCGAGCCCGGCGGCGAGCGCGGCGACGCGGTCGTTGACGGCGCCCCAGTCGGAGACGACGGCGCCGTCGAAACCCCACTGCTCGCGCAGGACCTCGGTGAGCAGCCAGCGGTTCTCGCCGGCGTACACGCCGTTGATCCGGTTGTAGGAGCACATCACCATGGCGGGCGCGGCGGTCCGGACGATGTGCTCGAACGCGGGCAGGTAGATCTCGCGGAGCGTCTGCTCGTCGACGTCCGCGCTGACCCGCATCCGGTCGGTCTCCTGGTTGTTGACCGCGAAGTGCTTGACGCACGCGCCGATGCCGCGGGACTGGATGCCGGCGACGAGCGCGGCCCCCATGACGCCGCTGACGTGCGGGTCCTCGGAGAAGTACTCGAAGTTGCGGCCGCACAGCGGCGACCGCTTGATGTTGACGCCGGGCCCGAGGAGCACGTCGGCGCCGAGCGCGGACGCCTCGCGGGCGAGGGCGGCGCCGACCCGGCGGGCCAGATCGGCGTCCCAGGACGAGCCGAGCGCGACGGCCGGGGGGAAGCAGGTCGCGGGGACGCTGTCGGTCAGGCCGAGCGCGTCTCCGGACCCCTTGTTCTGGCGCCGGACGCCGTGCGGGCCGTCCGCGAGGGTGATCGCGGGCACGACGTCCCGGACCTCTTCGGTGTGCCAGGTGTCGCGTCCCGAGGTGAGCGACGCCTTCTCCTCCAGGGAGAGGGAGGCGGGGTCGCGGTCGGTCTGTGTCATCCGTTTCCTTACGCGGGCGAGGGCGGGGACAGGGGCGGTTCGGGCGAGCCGCTACCGGACGTCGCGGACGTCGCGGGCGTCGGCGGCGCGGGCTCGGCGGACAGTTCGAGGGCGAGCCCGAGCTGGCGGAGGAACGCGACGACGGACGCGTGCATGTCGACGGCCTCGGGTTCCAGGAGCCACTGCGTCTGCAGGCCGTCCATGAGGGCGAGGAACTGCCCGGCGACGATGCCCGCGTCGTGGTGCAGGGGCGGGTCGGGCCGGGCGAACAGCTCCGCGAACGCGTTGGTGAGCCGTTCGCGGAGCAGCCGGTAGCGCTGGACGAAGTAGTCGTGCGCGGGGTGCTCGGGATCGGTGGCCTCGCCGGAGATCTTGACGTACAGGCCGACCATGCCGGGCGTCCGCATGTTCCGGTGGACGATGCGGACGACCGCGTCCAGCAGCAGCTCGGGACGCTCGTCGGTGCCGGGCCCGAACATCAGTGCCGCGTCGGCGCGGTCGCGGCGGCCGAGCACCTTGACGAGCACGTCCTCCTTGCCGGGGAAGTGGTGCAGCAGGCCCGCGTGGGTGAGCCCGGCGTGCGCGGCGATGTCGCGCAGGGAGACGGCGTGGAACCCGGACCGGGAGAACAGCTCGGTGGCCGCGTCGAGGATCGTCGCGCGGGTCCGCTCGCCCTTGGTGGGCCTCTTGCGATCCGCGGACCCCGTGCGGGCGGGGGTCCGGCGGCCGCCGGACGCCCGTCGCGGGCTCTGTTCGCTCATGGTGCGGGCCTTCCTGGGATGTCGGGCTGGGTGGGGGTCATCCTTCAGCGCATCCTTCGACCGAGCAAAACCTACCACGTGGTTAGTTCTGCATGTATGCTCGCCGACACCCCGGCGGCATCTCCGGCCGCCCCGCACGTGGCACAGCCGTTGTGCTCGGAGAACGGAGTTGACGATGCAGAAGATCAGGAGAGGCGCCGCGGCCCTCGCGGCGTGCGCCACGGCGGCGGCCGCGCTCACCGCGTGCGGCGGCTCGGGCGGCGGGAGCGGCTCGTCCGACTCCCTCACCGTCGCGACGATGACGCTGCCGCAGAGCCTCGACCCCAAGGACGCGGCGGGCAGCGCGCTGCCGTTCTTCCAGGCGGCCTACGACACGCTGATCAAGCGCGAGCCGGACGGCTCGTACAGCCCGATGCTCGCCACGAAGTGGGAGTACAACGGCGACCGCACCGAGCTGGCGCTCACCCTGCGCGGTGACGTGAAGTTCGACGACGGCACGCCGTTCGACGCGTCCGCCGTGAAGGCCAACATGGAGCGGTTCGCCAAGGGCGGCGGCGGGATGGCCAAGACGCTCGCGGACGTCGAGAAGATCGAGGTCACGGACGCCACGCACGCCGTGCTGCACCTCAAGCAGCCGAACCCGGCGATGCTGTTCTACCTGAGCGACGCGGCCGGGCTCATGGCCAACCCGGCGAAGTTCGACGACGCGGGCGACCCGCTGAAGACGAAGCCGGACGGCACCGGCCCCTACGACCTCGACTCCGGCCGGACGGCCATCGGCACCAAGTGGGTGTACAAGGCCGCCACCGGTTACTGGGGCACGAAGCTGCCCTACAAGGAACTGACGTTCCAGTACTTCGACAACGAGACCGCGATCGTCAACGGGCTCAAGACCGGGCAGGTCAACGCGGCCGTCCTGCAGACGGCCAACGCGCAGGCCCGCATCGAGGAGGACCCGGGCGTCGAGACGCAGAAGCAGGAGTTCGACTTCCAGGGCATCCTGCTGTTCGACCGAGACGGGAAGATCGCGCCCGCGCTCGCCGAGCCGAAGGTGCGGCAGGCGCTCAACCACGCGATCGACCGCGCGACGATGCTCGCCAAGATCCGGCAGGGGCGCGGCGAGGTGACGAGCCAGGTGTTCGGCACCGAGAGCGTCGCCTACCAGGAAGAGCTCGACTCCCACTACTCCTACGACCCGGCGAAGGCCAAGCAGTTGCTCGAGGAGGCCGGGTACGCGGACGGCTTCGAGCTCAAGCTGCCGCGGATCTCCGCGATCGTCTCCGACGCGCTCGCCTCCTCCCTGCAGACGTACTTCAAGGCGATCGGCGTCGAGCTGACCTGGGACGACATGGACCAGTCGGCCGTCCGGCGCATCTTCACCGACCGCGAGTACCCCGGCATGGTCATGAACATCGGCCAGTCGTCCAGCGACTGGGTCGCGATCGGCGAGCTGGTGCTGCCCGGCACCTTCAACTTCTTCGGCACCACCGACGGGACCGTGCGGAAGCTGCTGCCGCAGATCGCCGCCGCCCAGGCGCAGGAGGCGGAGCCGCAGCTCCACGAGCTGAACCGGCACCTCGTGGAGGACGCCTGGTTCGTCCCGTTCTACCGGCTGTCCTACCTGCACGTCTCGGACGGCGACGTGACGATCGAGCCGCAGTCCGGCATGGCCCTGCCCTCGATCTACAACTACGCGCCGGCCGAATGACGGCCCGGGAGGCCGGGCGGCCCGCTCCCGTCCGGCTTCCCCCGAACCGCCCTCCCCACCACAGAAGCCGAGTCAGATGCTGAGCTTCGTACTGCGCAGGACCGCGGCGGGGGTCGTGCTCCTGTTCGTCATCTCCGTCCTGTCCTACCTGCTCCTGTCGATCCCCGACAACGACGTGGGCCGCCAGCTCCTGGGCAACCGTGCCGCGCAGGATCTCGTGGACGCCAAGAACGCCGAACTGGGCCTCGACCGTCCCGTCCTCGCCCAGTACGCCGACTGGCTCGCGCACGCACTGCGCGGCGACTTCGGCACGTCCTGGTTCACCGGCGAGGACGTCGTGCAGTCCATCTCCACGCGGCTGCCGGTCACGCTGAGCCTGATGGCCGGGGTGACGCTGGTCAGCGCCGTCCTGTCGCTGCTGCTCGGCGTGTGGGCCGGGGTGCGGCGCGGGCCGGTCGACCGGTTCGTCCAGATCCTCGGCGTGGTCGGGTACGCGCTGCCCGGCTTCCTCGTCACCCTCGTGATCGTCGTGGTGTTCGCGGTGCGGCTCGGCTGGTTCCCGGCCGTCGGCTACATCGGGTTCGGCGAGTCGCCGTCCGGCTGGCTGTCCACGATCACGCTGCCGATCGCGTCGCTGTCGGTCGCGGCCGTCGCGGGCGTCTCCCAGCAGGTGCGCGGCGCCGTCATCGACGTGCTCCGCCAGGACTACGTCCGGACGCTGCGCGCCCGCGGGCTGCCGCCCGGCCGGATCCTGTTCCGGCACGTGCTGCGCAACGCGGCGGCGCCGCCGCTGACGGTCCTCGGCCTGCAGTTCGTCGGGATGCTCGGCGGCGCGGTGCTGGTCGAGCAGATCTTCGGGCTGCCCGGCATCGGCAGCATGACCGTCACCTACACCACCCGCGGCGACATCCCGATGATCATGGCGATCGTGCTGGTCACGGTGGTCGGCGTCATCGCGGTGAACCTGCTGGTGGACGTCCTGATCGGCTGGCTCAACCCGAAGGCGAGGGCGTCGTGAGCGAAACCGTAGTGCGCGAGGCGCCGGAACCGGCCGTCCGGCGGTCCGGTGCGGCGCGCAGGCTGCTGCGCAACCCGCTCGGGCTGATCCCGGCCGTGCTGCTCGCCGCGATCGTCGTCGCGGTGCTGCTCGCGCCCGTGCTCAGCCCGCAGGACCCGAACGCCGCCGACCTCGCCGACTCGTTCGGCGGCGCCACCGCCGGGCATCCCCTCGGCTTCGACTCCGCCGGCCGCGACCTGCTGTCCCGGCTGCTGCACGGCGGCCGGTTCACCCTCGGCGGCGCGCTCATCGCCCTGGCGGTCGCGCTCGCGCTCGGCGTCCCGTCCGGGCTGCTCGCCGGGTACCGGGGCGGCCCGTTCGACACCGCCGCGAGCTGGACCGTCGACCTCGTCATGGCGCTGCCCGCGATGGTCGTGCTGCTGGCCTCCCGCGCGATCCTCGGCAACACGGTGTGGGTGCTGATGGTCGTCCTCGGCGTGCTCGTCGCGCCGAGCTTCTTCCGGCTGGTGCGCGGCATCGTCGCGGGCGTCCGCGGCGAGCTGTACGTGGACGCGGCGAAGGTGTCGGGCCTCACCGACCTGCGGATCATCGCGCGGCACGTGCTCATCGTCGTCCGCGCGCCGATCATCATCCAGATCGCGCTCGTCGCCGGGCTCGCGATCGGGCTGCAGGCCGGGCTGGAGTTCCTCGGCATCGGCAGCGGCGACACCCCGACCTGGGGCGCGATGCTGAACGAGGCGTTCCAGAACATGCAGCAGGCGCCCACCATGATCGTGTGGCCGGGCCTCGCGCTCGGGCTGACCAGCGCGTCCCTCGTGCTGCTCGCGAGCGCGCTGCGCGACGCGCTGGAGGACCGGAGCGACGCCCGCGCCGCCCGTCCGGCCCGCGCCGCCCGTCCGGCCCGCCGCGCCCCGGCGCCCGCGGTGCCCGCCGACGCCGCCGGCCGCGCGGACCTGCTGTCCGTCCGCGGGCTCGCCGTCTCCTACGGGACGAACGAGGTCGTGCACGGCATCGACCTGGACGTCCGGGCCGGCGAGATCGTCGGGCTCGTCGGCGAGTCGGGGTCGGGCAAGTCGCAGACGGCGTTCTCGGTCCTCGGCATCCTGCCCGAGGGCGGCCGCGTCAGCGGCGGCAGCGTCACCGTGCGCGGGCGCGAGATCGTCGGGCTGCCGGAGCGGGAGCACCGCGCGCTGCGCGGCGGCGTCGTCGCGTACGTCCCGCAGGAACCGATGAGCAACCTCGACCCGTCCTTCACGATCGGCGCCCAGCTCGTCGAGCCGATGCGGTACAAGCTGGGGATCTCGAAGGGCGAGGCCCGCGGCCGCGCGCTCGACCTGCTGCGGCAGGTCGAGATCGCGGACCCCGAGCGGACGTTCCGCGCGTACCCGCACGAGATCTCGGGCGGGATGGCGCAGCGCGTCCTGATCGCGGGCGCGATGTCCTGCGACCCGGAGTTGCTCATCGCGGACGAGCCGACGACCGCCCTCGACGTGCTGGTGCAGGCGGAGATCCTCGGGCTGCTCCGCCGCCTGCAGGCAGAGCGGGACCTCGGCGTCCTGCTCGTCACCCACAACCTCGGCGTCGTCGCCGACCTGTGCGACCGCGTCAACGTGATGCACGACGGCCGCATCGTCGAATCGGGCCCGGCCGGGCGGGTGCTGGGCGAGCCCACCGAACCGTACACGCGCCGCCTGCTCGGGGCCGTCCTGGACGACGTCCCGGCCCGCGAACCGTGGCGCCCCGCGCGGAAGGAACGGACGTGAACGACACCGACGCCAAGGACACCGACATGCGGGACGGGGCCCTGCTCACCGTCCGGGACCTGCGGGTCTCCTTCCCCGGCAAGGGCCTGCGGGCGCCGCGCACCGAGGTGCTGAAGGGCGTCTCGCTGGACGTGCGGCCCGGCGAGACGCTCGGGCTGGTCGGCGGCTCGGGCTCCGGCAAGACGACGATCGGGCGCGCGATCCTCGGGCTCGCCCCCGTCGAGTCCGGCACGATCACGTTCGCGGGCGAGCGCATGGACGGCGCCTCGAAGAAGCGGCGGCGGCGGCTCAGCCGGGACGTCCAGGTCGTCTTCCAGGACCCGTACACCTCGCTGAACCCGTCCCTGGCCATCGGCGACACCCTCGCCGAGCCCCTCCTCGCCCAGGGCACCGGCCGCCGCGACGCGCGCCGCCGCGTCGCCGACCTGCTGGAACGCGTGCACCTGCCGTCCGACGCCGCCGCCCGGCTGCCCCGCGAGTTCTCCGGCGGCCAGCGGCAGCGCGTCGCGATCGCCCGCGCCCTCGCGATCGGCCCGAAGCTGATCGTGTGCGACGAGCCCGTCTCCGCGCTCGACCTGACGACGCAGCGCACCGTCCTCGACCTCCTCCTGGAGATCCAGGACCGGACGGGCGTCGCGTACCTGTTCGTCTCGCACGACCTCGCCGTCGTCCGGTTCATGAGCCACCGGGTCGCGGTGCTGCACCGGGGCGAGATCGTCGAGACGGGCGACGCGGCGCAGGTCACGGGCGACCCGCGGCACCCGTACACGCGGAACCTGCTGCTCGCCGCGCCCGTCGCGGACGTCGCCGCGCAGCGCGCCCGCCGCGCGGAGTTCGAGCGCGCCGCGGACTGAGCCGCCCGCCGGTCCGGCTACCCGCCGGTCCGGCTACCCGCCGAAGACCGCCGTGGAGCGGTAGTGGTCGTGCCAGCCGAGCGCCTCCCACCACGCGGGGTGGGAGGCCAGGCGGGCGCGGTAGCCGTCCCACTCCGTGCGGGCGGGCGTCCACGCCTTCTCGGCGATGCCCGGCAGCTTCGGCAGCAGCAGGAACGCGAGGTCGTCGAACCCCTCGACCGTCTCGCACCAGATCGCCGCCTCGACGCCCGCGAGGTCCGCGCCGTCCGGGATCTCGGTGAGCGTGCCGGGCGTCCAGTCGAACAGCTCGCGGCAGGTGCGCGGCGGGTACGACTCGTGCCCGACCTCCGTGCGCCGCGCGGTCTGCGCCGCGTCCCGCGAGTCCTCGGCGTACCGGCGGTCGAGGTACATGACGCTGCTGGCCGAGGCCAGCACCGGCGTTCCGGCGGCGACGGCGGCCGGGACGTCGCGCGCCGACTCGGCGAACGCCGCCGCCATCGCGTCGACCAGCGCGTGGTACTCGGCCGGGATCCGCTCGCGGGCCGCGTCGGCGTCGAACTCGTCCCCCGCGCCCACCCACTCCTGCACGACGTCCGCCGGAGTCAGCGCGCCCGAACGGGCCGCCTCCTGCCACGCGACGACCCGCTTGCCCGTCGCCCGCCCGATCTCCAGCGCGCGCGCCACGAACTCCCGGTACAGCTCGTCCGGCATGCCGAACGCCTCGTCGCCGCCGACGTGCACGAACGGCCCCGGCGTGAGCGCCGCCACCGCGCCCAGGACGTCCTCGACGAACCCGAACGTCGCGTCCCCGCGCGGATGCAGGTACGCGAGCAGCTTGTGCACCGGCTCGTCCGGTCCCTGCAGCTCGGGGTAGGCGCGGACGGCCGCCAGCACGTGCCCCGGCATGTCGAGTTCGGGCACGACGGTGAGGAAGCGGGCCGCCGCGTACGCGACGATCTCGCGGTAGTCGTCCGCCGTGTAGTACGGGCGGACGCCGTCGTCCGCGTTCGTCGCCCGCCCCGGCCAGGTCCGCGGGTCGGTCAGCCGGGGCCACGCGCCGATCTCCAGCCGCCACGCCTGGCTGTCGCTGAGATGCAGGTGCAGGACGTTGAACTTGTAGAGGGCCAGCAGGTCGACGACCTTCTTCACCTGGTCGACGGTGAAGAACCGCCGCACCACGTCGAGCGACAGCCCCCGCCACGCGTACGCGGGCCCGTCCGCGATCCGCACCCGGGGCACGGCGAACCCGTCCGCGTCCACCTGGAGGAGCTGCGCGAACGTCACCGCGCCCCGGAACAGCCCCTCGGCGTCCCCGGCGGTGACGGTGGCCCTGCCGTCACCGTCCACGACCAGCTCGTACCCCTCCCGTCCCCCGAAGGGCGTCGGCCCACCGGCCGGGGTCGAGTCGGCCGGGGCGAGGCTCGGGGCGGTCGAACCGGCCGCACCGGAGAGATCCGCGGCAGCCGGAGCGGCCGCGGCATCCGGGCCGGTCGGGGTGGTGGGGATATCGGCGGCCGGTGGGTGGAAGGCGGCGGTGCGGGGGTCGGTGCCTTGCGGGGGGTGGATCGCGGCGGGGCCGGACGGGGTGCCCAAGGCGAGGCGGAGGTCGCCGTCGGGGCCGTCGGGGCCGGCGGTGACGGTGGTCTCGGCGGCGTGGAGGCGGGCGAGGAGGTCGGCGACCGTCTCGCCGAGGGGGCGCAGGGACTCGGACGGGACGGCGATGCGGAGCCGGCGTCCGAGGGGTGCGGCGGGGCCGTCGAGGGGCGTCAGGTGTTGCGGGAGCGGGATCGGTGCCGGCACTGCCCCTCCAGGGTTCGTCATGACGTGTCCCGATTTTCTACCACATGGTAAGTAACGGGATTCCGGGAGGTCCGTGTCGACCGTGGTCCGTCCCCGCGCGTCGCCACGACCCGCCGCGGGCGGGTCAGCGGGCGGGCGGGTCAGCGGGCGGGCGGGTCAGCGGGCGGGCGGGTCAGCGGGCGGGCGGGTCAGCGGGCGGGCGGGTCGAGGAGGACGCCGGGGTTGAGGACGCCCGCCGGGTCGAGCGCCGCCTTCGCCGCGCGGAGGGCGGCGGCGAAGGGCTCGGGACGCTGCCGGTCGTACCAGGGCCGGTGGTCGCGGCCGACGGCGTGGTGGTGGGTGATCGTGCCGCCGCGGGCCGCGACGGCGTCCGAGACCGCCGCCTTGATCTCGTCCCACTGCTCGGCCGTCCGCCCCCACGTGCCGGAGGCGTAGATCCCGAAGTAGGGCGCCGGGCCGTCCGGGTAGACGTGGGTGAACCGGCAGGTCACGACGCCGGTCTCGCCGAGGGAGGCGAGCGCCTCCGCGGCGGCGGTGCGGACGGCGTCGCGGAGGGCGTCGAAGCGGTCCCAGGTGCAGGCGGTCTCGAAGGTCTCCACGATCATCGACCGGGCGGCCAGCGCGTCCCGCTGGTAGGGCATCCGCAGGAACGCCGAGCGCCACGTCTCCGCCGCGCCGCCCGCGCCCGCCCCGCGCGTGACGCCGTCCGGGACCCGGCCGCCGTGGTCGCGGCAGATCTCCACCGCCCGCTCCAGCGGCGCGTCCACCGGATGGTCGGCCGACTCGAACCCCAGGACGAGGACGCCGCCGGGCGCGGACGAGCCCGCGTTGATGAGCGCCTCGGCCGGATCGAGCAGCCGGCAGTTCGCCGGGAAGAGCCCGGACTGGGCGATCACGCGGGTCGCGGTGACGGCCGCGGCGTGGTCGTCGAACTCGACCGCCGCGCCCGCCCGCCACCGGGGGCGCTCGCGCAGCCGCAGCCACGCCTCGGTGATGACACCGAGCGCCCCCTCGGAGCCGAGGAACAACCGGTCCGGCGACGGGCCCGCGCCCGACCCCGGCAGCCGGAGCGATTCGCCGACGCCGGACGGGCTGACGACCCGCATCGACTCCACCATGTCGTCGATGTGGGTGTAGACCGTCGCGAAGTGGCCGCCCGCGCGGGTCGCCAGCCAGCCGCCGAGCGTGGAGAACTCGAACGACTGCGGGAAGTGCCGCAGCGTCAGCCCGTCCCGGCGCAACTCCCCTTCCAGCGCCGGGCCGAGGATCCCGGCCTGGACGCGCGCCGCGCGGCTCACGGGGTCGACCTCGAGCACCCGGCCGAGCCCGGTGAGGTCGAGCGCGGCGACACCGGGGTAGCCGTCCAGGTCCCGGGGCTCGACCCCGCCGACCACCGAGGTGCCGCCGCCGAACGGGATGACCGCGACGCCGGCGCCGGTGGCCCAGTCGAGGACGTCCACGACGTCCTGCTCGGTGCGCGGGCGCACGACCAGGTCGACCGCGCGGTCGAGGCGTCCGAGCAGGCACCGGACGACGTCGCGGAACGCCTGCCCGTGGCTGTGCGCCGCCCGGTCGCGCGGGGCGTCCGACGCCAGGTGTTCGAGCGTCCGCGGCGCCCGCACCCGCGGCCGGGGGATGCGCAGGTCGGCGATCGCGGGCGGTTCGTGCGGGGTCAGGTCGGCGTCCGGCAGCAGCGCCGCGACCCGGCCGGTGAGCGCCTCGGCCTCCCGGCCCGTCACCGCGTCGGCCACGTTCCCCCAGCCCCACCACGACCGCTCCGCCATCGCGCGTCCTCCTCGCTCCCGTCGCGTCGCCGGACACGCTGCCGTGACGCGGGCGGCGGATCAAGGGCCGGACGCCCGCGGCGCGCGCGGCACCGGGAACGAGCGTGCCGCGCGGCCGTCGAAGGCCCCGGAATCCGGGCGCGTGGCGGGCCATGCGGTGGGACTTCGGCCTTCCGGCGTTCGGGGGCGCCGCCCCTGCCTCGCCGGTCCCGAGCCGGGGCGTCCCCGAGTCGATCGTGGTTCAAAACTTCGTCATATCCCTTGCGACCGGCCAATATGTCGGTTTGCCTGGGCGTTTGTATGTCTGAGGAGGAGTGATGCGACGAAGAGTCGCACTCGTCACCGGGGCGGCCGGAGGGATCGGCGGCGCCCTGGTGGACGAGCTGTCGAGCCGCGGGTGGACGACCGCGGGGATCGACCTCCGCCGGGCACCGGGCGCGGACCTGCCGATCGAGGCGGACGTGTCCGATCCCGCGCAGGTGTGCGCGGCGGCCGGGCGGATCGAGCGGGAGCTGGGGCCGGTCGAGGCCGCGGTGTGCGCGGCCGGGCACCACGCGATCGTCCCGGCGTCCGACGTGGACTGGGACGACTGGCGGCGGATGCTGCGGGTCCACCTCGGGGGCGTCGTGAACGTGTGCCGGGCCGTCACGCCCGACATGGTGAACCGGGGCCGCGGGGCCGTGGTCGCGGTCTCGGCGTCGTCGGCGGTCGGCGGCGCGGACGCCCAGGCGCACTACGCGGCGGCGAAGGGCGCGGTGCTCGGCCTCGTCCGGTCGCTGGCCGCCGAGGTCGCGCCGTTCGGCGTCCGGGTGAACGCGGTCGCGCCCGGGCCGACCGACACGCCGCTGGTACCGGACGACTCCATGCTGCGGCGGCCCGCGCACCTGCAGTCGGTGCCCGCCGCGCGGCTGACGTCGCCGCGGGAGGTCGCGCTCGCCGCGGCGCACCTGATCGAGACCGCGACGGCCAGCACCGGCGAGGTGCTGTCGCCGAACGCCGGGGCGGTGATCTGATGGCCCTCGCACTCGTCACGGGGGCGGGCGGCGAGTACGGCACCGCGATCGCGCGGATGCTCGCGGCGGGCGGCCACCGGGTCGCGGTGAACGACCTCCCGGACGTCGACCTGCGCGGCCTCGCGGCGGAGATCGGCGGGATCGCCGCGCCGGGCGACGTCACCCGCCCGGACGGCGTGCACGCGATGCTCGGACGGCTGGAGCGGACGGCCGGCGAGCACGTCGGGATCCTGGTCGCCGCGGCCGCGCACCGCACGACCGCGCCGCTGCCCAAGCACGACCTGGACGACTGGTGGCACGTCGTCGACACCGCGCTCGGCGGGGCGTTCGCCTGCGCGCAGGCCGTCCTGCCGGGGATGGCCGAGCACGGCGGCGGCCGGATCGTGCTGCTGGCGTCGGAGGCGGGCATGGCCGGCCGCGCGGACGCCACCGCGCTCTCGGCGGCCCACGCGGGCGTGATAGCGCTGGCGAAGTCGCTGGGCCGGGAGCTGGCGGCGTTCGGCATCGCGGTGAACGCGGTCGCGCCGGCCGCGCCGGGCGAGCCGACGCCGCTGGGGAGCGCCGCGACCGCCGGGGAGGTCGCCGCGTCGGTGGCGTTCCTCGCCGACCCGCGGCTCCCGACGATGGTCGGCCAGACGCTGAACCTGACCGGCGGCCGCACCCGCACCCGCGCGTAACCCGGGACGGCGCCGGCGGCCGCGTTCCGAACACCGACAAGCAGCGAACCTCGCATCGGCGTCATTTCGCCGCAGCACACGGAATTGCCTCTGGACCGTGCGAATTCGGCTTCCTAAGCTCGGGATGTCCATGACCGCGACCGGGAGCGACCATGATTCCGGACATCCTGTCGCCCGAATTCGCCGCCGATCCGTACGCCGGTTACCGCGCCTTGCGGGAGGAGGCGCCGCTGTTCTGGCACGAGGCCACGCAGAGCTTCCTCGTCTCCCGGTACACCGACGTCGAGCTCGCCTTCCGCGACCCGGTGTTCACCACCGCGAATTACGACTGGCAGCTCGAACCGGTCCACGGACGGACGATCCTGCAGCTCAGCGGGCGCGAGCACGCCGTCCGCCGGGGGCTGGTGGCGCCCGCGTTCCGCGGCACCGAACTGCGCGAGACGTTCCTGCCGGTGATCGAACGGAACGCGCGCGACCTCATCGACGAATTCCGGACGGCCGGAACGGTCGAACTGGTCGAGCAGTTCAGCACGCATTTCCCGATCAACGTCATCGTCGACATGCTCGGCCTCGACCGGTCCGACCACGCGCGGTTCCAGCGCTGGTACACCTCGATCATCGCGTTCCTCGGCAACCTCGCGCAGGACCCGGAGGTCGCCGAGGCGGGGCTGCGGACGCGCGCCGAACTCGCCGAGTACATGCTGCCGATCATCGCGCGGCGCCGCGCCGAGCCCGGCGACGACCTGCTGTCCCGGCTGTGCCTCGCGGAGATCGACGGCACGCGGATGAGCGACGAGGACGTCAAGGCGTTCGTCAGCCTGCTGCTCGCGGCGGGCGGGGAGACGACCGACAAGGCGATCTCCGCGCTGTTCGCGAACCTGCTGTCGCACCCCCACCAGCTCGCGGCCGTCCGGGACGACCGGAGCCTGCTCCCCCGCGCGTTCGCCGAGACGCTCCGCTACAGCCCGCCCGTCCACATGATCATGCGGCAGCCCGCGTCGGACGTGCGGCTGAGCGGCGGGACGATCCCGGCGGGCAGCACCGTGACCTGCCTGATCGGGGCCGCGAACCGCGACCCCGACCGCTACGACCGGCCCGACCGGTTCGACATCTTCCGGGACGACCTGTCCACCACGAACGCGTTCTCCGCGGCCGCCGACCACCTGGCGTTCGCCCTCGGGCGGCACTTCTGCGTCGGGGCGCTGCTCGCGAAGACGGAGGTGGAGGTCGGCGCGAACCTGCTGCTGGACGCGATGCCGGACCTGCGGCCCGCGACCGGGTTCGCGCCCGCCGAGACGGGCCTGTTCACGCGCGGCCCGGCGGCGGTGCGGATGGACTTCACGCCCGTCCCCTGACCGGCGGCCCGGCGCCGCCGGTCGGGTCGAACACGACGGGCAGGTCGTGCAGGCCCCGCATCCAGAACGAGGGCCGCCACTCCAGCTCGTCCGCGGGGGCGGCCAGGGCGACGTCGGGCAGCCGGTCGAGCAGCACCTCGATCGCGGTCCGCGCCATCATCAGCGCGAGGCGCGGGGCCGGGTACGGGCAGCCGTGCTCGCCGTGCCCGAAGGACGTGTAGGCGCGGGTGGCCGCGTCCCGGCGGCCGCCCGCCGGGCGCGCCTGCGGGTCGAGGTTGGCGGCGGCCAGCCCCAGGACCATCAGGTCGCCCGCGCCGACGCGCTGCCCGCCGAGGTCGCAGCCCCGCACGGCCCAGCGGCCGATGAAGTTCTGCGTCGGCGTGTCGTCCCACAGCACCCGCCGGAGCGCCTCGTCGACGCTGAGCCGCCCGCCCTGCACGGACGCGTTGAGCCGGTCGTCCTCCAGGATCAGCCGCAGCGCGTTCGCGATCCAGTTCCCGGTGGGCTGCTGCGCGGCGGCCAGCACCACCAGCAGGTCGATGGTGATCTCCTCGGGGGTGAGCCCCGCCGCGTGCCCCAGCAGGACGGACGGGACGTCCTGCGCGGGGCGGCGGCCGCGCGACTCGACGAGCGCGCGCATCCGCGCGTGGATCCGCTCGTGCGCGCGGGCCGCCCGGTCGCCGGTGTCGAGCGACTCGGCGACGTCCCGGACCAGCGCGGGGATCTCGTCCCCGGTCAGCCCGAACAGCCGGGCGATGATCCGCAGCGGGACGCGGTGCGAGTACTGCTCGACGAGGTCGGTGCGCCCGTCCCCGGCGAACTCGGTGACGAGCGCGTCGCACTCGCGGGCGCACAGCCCGGCGAGGACGGGCGGGTCGACGGCGCCGAGCGCGTCCCCGATCGCCCCGGCGCGGCGGCGGTGCGCGTCGCCCTCGGCGAACATCACCGACGGGGTCCAGCCGACGTAGGGCATCAGCGGCCAGTCGTCGGGCACGAGGTGCCAGGCGTTCCAGCGGCGGCAGTCGCGGGCGAACCGGCCGTCGTCCGCCGTGACCCGGTGCAGCTCGCGGTACCCGATGACGAACCAGGCGGGGACGTCGCCGTCCAGCAGGACCGGGACGACCGGGCCGTGCTCGCGGTGCAGCCACCGGTAGAACTCCGCCGGGTCGGCGCCCGCGTCGGCGCCGGTCACCCGCACGACCGCCTTGCGGGCGAGCAGGTCGGCGCCCTCCGGCGGCCCCGGCGCGGGCGCGGCGGCCGCCCCGATCGTTTCGGTTGTTCTGGTCGTTCCGGTTGTCCTGGTCGTTTCGGTTGTCTCGGTCATGTCGCCTTCTCCCGGAGATGGGTCAGGTACCGGACGAGCGCGATCAGCACCGCCTTGGACGAGTCGCGGGTGCGGGCGTCGCACTCGATCAGCGGGACGCGCTCGTCCAGGCAGAGCGCGGCGCGGACGCGGTCGAGCGGCGGCCGCGCGCCCGGGAACCGGTTGACGGCCACGACGAACGGCATCGCCCGCGCCTCCAGCCGGTCGATGCAGTGGAACGAGTCGGACAGCCGGCGCGTGTCGACGAGCGCGACCGCGCCGAGGCTGCCGGTGAACAGCCGGTCCCACAGGAACCAGAACCGCTCCTGGCCGGGCGCGCCGAACAGGTACAGCACGCGCCGCTCGTCGAGCGAGATCCGGCCGAAGTCGAACGCGACCGTGGTGGCGCGTTTCGCGCGGACGCCGGTGAGGTCGTCGATCCCCTCCCCGGCCTCCGTCATGACCTCTTCGGTGCTCAGCGGCCGGATCTCGCTGACCGAGCCGACCAGGGTGGTCTTGCCGGCCCCGAAACCTCCCACGATCACGATCTTCAGGGCGTCCCGGGCGGTGCGCCGCAGCGGCGCCTCGACGGGCGGGGGATCAAAGGTGTTCGAGTCCAACGAGGACCTGCTTCAGCGTTTCGAGGTCGGCCGGGCGCGCGGGGGCGGCGGCCGCGGACGGGTCGCGGACGGTGATCCGTCCGGTGTCGCGCATGTCGCGCAGCAGGATCCGCGCGACGTGCACGGGCATCTCGAGGCGGGCCGCCACCTCGACCAGCGCGACCGGGTGGCCGCGGCACAGCCGCAGCACCGCGACCTGCTCGGCGGGCAGGCCGCCGCCCGGATCGTCCTCGGCGACGATCAGCGCGACGACGTCGAGGACGTCCGGCGGCGCGTCCCGCCGGGTCCGGCGCCGCCGCGCGGGGGCGGGGGCGGTGCCGGACGGGCCGTGCGCGGGCGGGTCGTCGCCCGTCCGGTCGCGGCCCCGGGCGACCGCGAACAGCCGGTCGGGGTCGTCGCCGTCGGCGGGGTGCGTGCTCATGTCCGGGCGTCGTGCTCGGGACGGCGCGGCGCGGCGTACAGCTCGCCGCGGATCTGCCGGGCCAGCTCCTCCATCCGGCGGCCGGCGAGCCCGACGTCGGTGTTCGGCTCGGTCACCACGGCCAGGTGGGCGCCCTGCCCGGCGGGAATGATCAGCAGGACGCCGCCGTGGAACTCGACCATCGACCGGCCGGGGGCGGCGCCGCCGCCGTCGCCGAACTCGGCGGACGCGCTCAGCGACAGGCTCTGCACCCCGGACGCCAGCGCCGCGAGCTGGTCGGCCCGGTCGTCGCCGAGCTCGTCGGTGTGGCTGATCCGCAGGCCGTCCCTGGACAGCACGAGGACGTGCCGGACGCCGCGGACCTTGTCCTTGAGCGCGTCCAGGAGCCGGACGAGGCCGCGCGTTTCGGGTGTCAACGTTCCCCTCCATCGGGCTCGCCGGGCTTGCCGGGCTGGTCGGTGTCGTCGGCCTCCCCGCCGCCCGGCGGCCCCATGAAGGCGGCGAACGCCTCCCCCTCGTCCTCCTTCTCGGGCTCCGGCGGCCGCATGCCCATCAGCGCCCATTCCGCCGGGCCGATGGTGGCGCCGCGGCGGCGCTTGGGCAGCTCCATGCCCTCCCACACCACGACCTCCTCCGGCTCGGCCGGTTCGCCCGGTTCGTTCTCGGTCGGGCATGACGGCCCGCCGAACGGCTCGCGCGGCGCGGGCGCGGGGACGGCCGCCGCGCCGCCGCTCCGGACGCGCACGCGTTCCCGCGCCCGCTCCCTCTCGCGTTCCCGCGCCCGCTCCTTCTCGCGTTCCCGCGCCAGGACCGTCCGGCCGTCCGGGATCGGCGGCATGCCCGCGAGCCCGGCGGTGCGGCGGTCGCTCGGCACCTCCTCGTCCTCGGTGCCGGGCGCGCCGTCGTCCGACCACGGCCACCGCTCCACCGGCCGGGTGACGATCGCGGCCGGGACGAACAGCACCGCCGCCACGCCGCCGCGCGAGGACGGCCGGAAGCTGACCTTCAGCCCGTGCTTGGCGGCGAGCATGCCCACGACCGCGAGCCCGACGGCCTCGCCCGTCCAGGCCGTCCGGTCGTCGGGGCGGGCGACCAGGTACTCGGCGTGCGCCAGTTCGGTGTGCCGCATGCCCATGCCCGCGTCCTCGACCGTGATGACGACGCCGGAGATCTCCTTCTCGACGTACACGTGCACGGGGGTGTCGTCCAGGGAGAACATCAGCGCGTTGTCGATCAGCTCGGCGAGCGCCTGGATGACGCCCTCGGCGTGCGGGCCGCAGACGGCGCGGTCGTGGTCGGTGATGTAGCGGACGCGCCGGAAGTCGTCGCAGCGGCCCATGGCGCTGCGGACGATCCGCTCCATCGGGATCGGCTTCTGCCAGCGCCGCCCCGACCGGCCGTCGCACATCGTCGCGACGCTGTCGGCGAGGCGTCCCAGCTGGGAGACCTGGTGGTCCAGGTCCATGATCTCCCAGAAAACGTCGGTCTCGTCGTAGCGGAACTCCATCTCGTACAGCCGCCGGAGCACGCGCCGGACCGCGGCCTGCATGCGGGCGGCGGTGAGCGCGCAGTTCGCCGTGACGCCCCACTGCCAGCGCCGCTGGTGCGCGATCGCGAGGCCCGTCTCGTGGGCGAGCCGCCGGAACGTCTCGGTGGCGGGACGGTCGAGGTCGTCCAGGATCTCGTGGACGAAGTCGATCCGCTCCGGCATCCGGGTGCGCAGCTCCGGCAGGACGGTGCCGGTCAGCCAGGCGGCGTCCGCGCGCAGCGCGGCCGTCTCCTCCCGCGCGCGGTCGGCGTCCGCGCGGACGGCGGCGACGCCCTCGACGACGACGCGCAGCAGGCGGGCGAGCACGGGGTCGGGGGTCTCGGGCAGGTCGGCGAGGACGGACTCGGGCGCGGCGCAGTCGCGGAGCCCGCCGACGAGCAGCGGCAGCGGCCCGTCCACCAGCTCGCGCAGCCGCCGCGCCAGCCGCTCGTCCTCCTCCTCGGCCACGGCGAGGTGGGCGTCGAGGCGGCGGGCGAGCGCGGCGAAGTAGACGGCGAGCGCGGCGGCGACGCACAGCGCCAGGATCAGCCCGCCGCCGCCCGCGGCGACCAGCGCGCGGTCGGCCGGGGCGGCGGCCAGGACGGCCGCGAGCCAGGCGGCGCCGCCGACGATGACCGCGACGAGCCAGAATCGGAGCGCGCGTTCGAGAGCGGCGCGTTCAATGCGGGAACGGTCTGCGTCAAATGTCATCCATCATGTCCTTTTCGAGGCGGCTGATGGGACCGGACCGATGCGGAACCGCAGGGAGCGGCCCTCGCTGCGAGGTGGCCACCATGATGCAGGAGAATGGTCCCCGTGGAGGTCCGGTCGGGAAAATCAGCCGGAAGAACTCTTGACAGAATTCCTTTTGGCGACATTTGTCCGACATATACGACAGCACCATTTACTGGCCTCGACGCACGAGTCGAGCCCGGCTCGCCGCCTCGCGCCGGCACGCAGATGTCACAGGCGCGCCGCCGGACGCGTCGTTCGTGCGACGTCCGGGAACCCCCGGGCGACCGCACGACGGCGGAGGTTCCGATGAGCAACGAGATCACCGTGATCGGCGGCGGCCTGGCCGGGCTCGTCGCGGCGATCGCGTGCGCGGAGGGCGGCGCGTCCGTCACCCTGCACGAGGCGCACCGCACCCTCGGCGGCCGGGGCCGCGCGACGCCCGCGCCCTACGTCGCGCACGAGGGCGCGCACGTCTTCTACGCCGACGGCCCGCACTGGTCGTGGCTCACCGAACGCGGGCTCGCCGGCCCCCTCGGCACGTACAACACCCGGATGATGACGCACACGTTCTTCCGCGCGGACGGCCGGCTGCGCCGCGTCCCGCCCGCCGGGTTCCTGCGGATGGCGGGGCGGACGCCCTTGCTGCGGGCGCCCGTGGACCGCGACTTCCGCTCGTGGGCGTCCGCCCGGTTCGGCGAGCGCACCGCCGAGCGGGCCGCGAGCGCGATCTCGGTCGTCACCTACGACGCCGACACCGGACGGCTGTCGGCCGCGTTCGTCTGGGAGCTGATCGGCCGCGTGTTCGCGCCGAAGCGGCCCGCCGTCCGCTGGCCGATCGGCGGCTGGCAGGCGGTCCTGGACCGGCTCGCCGCGCGGGCCGCCGGACTCGGCGTCCGCGTCGAACTCGGGTCCCGCGTCACCGCGCCGCCGGACACGCCCACGATCGTCGCGACGGAACTGGCGTCCGCCCGCGCGCTGCTCGGCGACGCGTCCCTGACCTGGGAGAGCGGCCACTACGCGATGCTGGACCTCGCCGTCCGCGACGACCGCCGGGACGCGTTCATCGTGTTCGACCTGGACGAGGGCGGCTTCCACGAGTCGTACTCGATGCAGGACCCGAGCACCGTCCCGGCCGGTGAGACGCTCTTCCAGATCGGCATGCCCGTGCGGGAGGGCGAGGGCGGGGCCGGGGCCCGGCGCCGCCTCGACGCGCTCGCCGACGCCGCCGTCCCCGGCCGCGGCGACCGGACGACCTGGTCGCGCACCGCGACCGCGCGGGGCCGGACGGGCGCGCTCGACCTGCCGGGCCGGACGTGGCGCGACCGTCCGGCGATCGACCGCGGGGACGGCGTGTTCCTCGCGGGCGACATGGTCGCGGCGCCCGGCATGCGCGGCGAGATCTCCATCAACAGCGCCCTGCGCGCCGCGTCCGGCGCGCTCCGCGCCGCGATCCCGTCGCACCGCGCCGGGAGCTGACCGCGCGCCGCGCGGACCGGCGCGGATGGCGGCGGCCCCGCCGGTCACCGGTGAGGCGCGGTGAACGGCTGGGCCGCGCCGGGGTGAACGACGGGTGATTTCACCGATGTGGAGGCGGCGTCCGCCTGCGGAGAATGATCGCGTCCGGGAGCCGTTCGGGCTCCTCCCCCCCGGAACAGGAGCGTCATCGACGTGAAGGCAACCAGACGTGCGGTGCAGATGCTCGCGAGCGCCGCACTCGCCGCCGGCCTCTGCGCCGTCCCCCACACCGCCCTCGCACAGGAGAACCCCTACGAGCGCGGCCCCGACCCCACCGAGTCGAGCATCGAGGCGCCGCTCGGCTCCTACGACGTCGGCGAGGACAGCGTCTCCGGCCTCTTCGTCAGCGGCTTCGGCGGAGGCACGGTCTACTACCCCGAGGACACGGACGAGACGTTCGGCGCCGTCGCGATCGCGCCCGGGTTCACCGCCGGCCAGAGCAGCATGTCCTGGTACGGGCCGCGGCTCGCCTCCCGCGGCTTCGTCGTCATGACGATCGACACCAACAGCCGCTTCGACCAGCCCGCCAGCCGCGGCGACCAGCTCCTCGCCGCCCTCGACTACATGGTCGAGGACAGCGACGCGGCCGACCTCATCGACCCGAACCGGCTCGCCGTGATGGGCCACTCGATGGGCGGCGGCGGCACGCTCGAGGCGTCCGTCGACCGTCCCTCGCTGAAGGCCGCGATCCCGCTGACCGGCTGGAACCTGCGCAAGAACTGGTCCCAGAGCCAGGTGCCGACCCTCGTCGTCGGCGCCGAGAACGACACGGTCGCGTCGGTGGGCTCGCACTCCGAGCCGTTCTACGAGAGCCTCCCGCCGGAGAAGGCGTACGTGGAGCTCGCGGGCGCCTCGCACTTCGCACCCAACACCTCGAACACCGACATCGCGAAGTACAGCATCGCGTGGCTCAAGCGCTACGTCGACAACGACACCCGCTACACGCAGTTCATCTGCCCCGGCCCCGACACCGGCTGGTTCTCGGACATCTCCGAGTACCGCAGCACCTGCCCGATGTAACCCGCTCCCCCTCCCGACCTCATCTCAGGGGCCGCCCGCCACCTCGCGCGGGCGGCCCCGCCTTGTGCGTCGCAGGGTGCGTTGCCTCGTGCGTCACAGGCTGCGTTGCAGGATGCGTCACGGGCCGCGTCACGAGGTGCGTCACGGGCTGCGTCGCAGGGTGCGTCACGGACGCGTTGCAGGGTGCGTCACGGGCCGCGTCACGGGCCGCGCCACGGGGTGCCTCACGGGCCGTGTCACGAGGTGCCTCACGGGCCGTGTCACGAGGTGCGTCACGGGCCGTGTCACGAGGTGCGTCACGGGATGCGGGTGCGGGGCGGCCGGGCGGCGCCGAGGAGGGACGCGGCGGGCTGTGCGGCGCCCTGCGGGGCGGCGGCCGGCGGGGCGGCCTGCGGGTCCGCGCCGGAACCGTGCAGCCGGACGGCGCTGAGCGCGAGCACCAGCTCCACCAGGTCGCTCGGGCGGGCGAGCCGCCGCCGGGTCAGCTGCTCGATCTTGCGGAGCCGGTTCAGCACGGTGTTGCGGTGGCAGAACAGCCGCTCGGCGGCGCGGGCGGCGGAGCCGCCGCAGTCCAGCCAGGTATCCAGGGTGCCGAGCAGCACCTCCCGGTAGGCGGGCTCGACGGAGCCGAGCCCGCCGAGCGCGACGTCCCCGAGCCGTCCCGCGAGGCGCGGCTGCGACAGCACCAGCGCGTCCGGGAGCCGCCGGTCGAGCCGGGCGACCTGCGGGCCGGGCCCGTGGCAGGTGCGCAGCGCCAGCTCGGCCAGCCAGCGGGCGGTGCCGAGGTCGGCGAGGCTCTCGGCGACCGGGCTGACGCCCGCGTGCCCGCGCGTGCAGGGTTCGAGCGCGCCGACCAGGTCGTCGAGGTCGGCGGCACCGAGCGCGACCAGCGCCACCTGCGCGTTCGCGCGCATCCGCCACAGGAACCGCATGCCGCCGACCTCGCCGGGCCGCAGGTCCACGTCGGCGGCGAACCCGCCGTCCGCGCGCAGCATCGCGACGGCGTACCGGCCGGTCACGGGCAGGCCGAGGACGGTGCCCGCGGTCGCGAGCAGCCCGCCGTCCGCGCCCTGCCCGTCGAGCAGCGCGTCCACGATGGCGTGGACACGCTCCTCGCTGCGGCGGGCCAGCGCGAACTCGGTGCGGTGGTAGGCGTCGGCGGCGGCGTCCGACTGCTGGTCGATGGTGTCCCAGGTGCGGGTGGCCTGCCGGACGAGCGCCGGGATGTGCTCGGGGTCGTGCCGGCCGACGGCCTCCACGACCGCCTCCCAGAACACGCGCCCGGCGAGCCGGTAGCCGCGCAGGACGTGCTCGAGCGGCTCGCCCTGCTGGGCGCGGCGCTCGCCGAGGCGGCGCGCCCAGTCGAGGTCGGCGCGGCCGCCGCCGGGCTCCAGGATCGCCTCGAACCCGTGCCCGAGCCCGGTGTGGCACACCTCCCACATGTCGCCGAGCACCGCCTCGGGACGGTCGCGGCCGTCCTCGCCGGAGAGGATCTCGGCGGCGAGGCGGTCGGCGAGCTCGGGAAGCCGGTCCTCCAGGCGGAGGACGGCCTTGCGCAGGATCGCTCCGTCAGCGTCCGCCGTCATCGGGAGTCACCTCCAGGACCGAACGGGGGGCATCATGGTCCCATCCGTAACGCACACGAAACCATAATCGTGCGCGCGGACTGTGCCATTGCACAATGCAAAGCTCCCGTGATTGCACCCGCGCCCTGTAACAGAACGCCGCTCTGGACCCGTCCCGTCACGCCGTGCTGACCTATGGGCCCCCGCCTACAGGGAGAACCGGCATGACAGTGACACAGGGACGAGACCCGTTGCACGGACGCGTACCCGAACTGGACGCCATCGGGGAACTGCTCGACCGGGCCCGCGGCGGCCGCGGCGGCGCGCTCGCCATCGTCGCCGACGCGGGCCTCGGCCGGACCGCGCTGCTGGAGGAGGCCGTGCGCCGCGCCGGACCGGACGTCCGGACGATCACCGCGTCCGGCGTCGCCCGCGAGTCGGGCGTCCCGTACGCCGGGCTGCACCGGCTGCTGCGCCCGCTGGCCGCGGAGATCCGGCTGCTCCCGGACGAGCACCGCGCGGCCCTCGCCGCCGTGCGCGGCGGCCGGGAGCACGCCGAGCCGTTCGCCCTCTACGCCGCGCTGTGCGAGCTGCTCGCGCTGGCCTCGCGGGACGGGCCGCTGCTCTGCCGCGCCGACGACGTCCAGTGGCTCGACGAGGTGTCCCTGGACGCGCTGGCGTTCGCGGCGCGCCGCGTCCAGGACCTGCCGGTCGCGGTGCTGCTCGCCGCCCGCGACGACCGTCCCGGTCTCGCCGGGATCCCGCACCTGCGGCTCGGGCCGCTCGACGAGGACGCGAGCCTGCGGGTGCTGCGCGACGCGATCGGCGACGCGGTCGGCGGCGCCCTCGCCGACGCGATCGTCGACCTGGCCGACGGGCGGCCCCGCGCCATCCGCGACCTCGCCGCCGCGCTCACCCCCGGGCAGCTGTCCGGCGCCGCCGCGCCGCCGCGCGCCCTGCCGCCGGGCAGCCCGCTGCGGGCCCTGCACCGCGACCGCTACCTGCGGCTGCCCGCCGGCGCGCAGCGGCTCGTGCTGCTCGTCGTGGCCGACGAGTGGGTCGGCGCCGGGACGCTCGACCGGGCGGCGGGCGCCGCCGGGATCGGCGCGGCCGACGTCGAGGCCGCCCGCGAGTCGGGGCTGCTGCGGTACGAGACGGACGCGGTGACGGTCCGGGACCGGCTCGTCCGGTCGTCGCTGTGGGCCGACGCCACCCGCGCCGAGCGCACCGCCGCGCACGCGCTGCTCGCGGAGGTACTCGTCCACGACTGGCAGTACACCGGGCGGATCTGGCACCGCGCGGCCATGTCCGGCGGGACCGACGACGTGGCCGCCGCCGAGCTCGCGCACGCCGCCGTCGTGTCCCAGGGGTCCGGCCGGTACGCCGACTCGTGGCGGATGTGGCAGCGCGCGTCCACCCTGACCACCGACCGGACCCTCGCCGCCGACCGGCTGCTGTCGGCGGCCGCCGACGCGTGGGCCAGCGGGCGCCCCCGCCGCGCCCGCGCGATGCTGCGGCGGCTCGCCGCGTTCCGCTGCGACGGCGCCCGCACCGCCCGCGCGGACCGGCTGCGCGGCGAGATCGCCGCCGCCTCCGGGGATCCGGCCACCGCCCTCCCGCTGCTGCGGGACGCCGCCGAACGGTTCGCCGCCGACGACGCGGCCCTCGCCCTCGAAACCCTCCTGTGGGCCGCCGAGGCCGCCGAGGCCGCCGGGGACGTGCCCGCGCACGCCGAGATCGCCGAGCGCGCCGCCGCCCTCCCGCTGCCGGACGAGCCGTGGCGCGAGGCCCGCACCCGGCTGATGCTCGACCACCTCACCGGCACGGCCGCCCTGCACGCGGGCCGGTACGCCGAGGCGGCCCGCCGGCTCGCGAGCGCGACGCGGCACGGCTCGTCCGTCACCGACCCGGCCGCGCTGGCGTGGGCCGCCCGCGCGGCGCTCAACCTCGGCGACGCGGGGCTCGCGCCCGCGCTGGCCACCGCCGCCGTCGCGGCCGCCCGCCGCGCCGGGATCGTTCCGCTGGAGTCGTACGCGCTGTCCGTCGCCGCCCGCTGCGAGGTGCTGCTGGGTCGCCCGCCCGCACCGGTCGCCGCCGGGCACGACGGCCTCCGCCTCGCGCAGGCCACCCGGCTGCACGGCCACGCCGCCGAGCAGCTCGCGACCCTCGCCCTGGCCGCGTCCTTCGACGGCGACTCCGGCGCGGCGGAACGGCACCTGGACCGGCTCGCCACGGCCGCCGGGCGCCGCGGCCTCGTCCGCGCCGCCGCGTTCGGCGGCTGGGCGCCCGCCTGCCTCGACCTCGCCGCCGACCGGCCGTCCGACGCCGTCGCCCGGCTCCGGCTGCCCGCCGGGCCGGGCGTCGCGCATCCGGGGGTGCGGCTCGCGGCCGCCCCGCACCTGGTGGAGGCGCTCGCGCGCGGCGGCGACCGGGCCCGCGCCGCGGCCGCCTTCGACACCTTCCGCCGCTGGTCGGAGGCCACCGGCACGCCCGTCCACCGCGCGCTCGCGCACCGCTGCCGGGCGCTGCTCGCCGACACCCCGGCCGACGCCGCCGCCCACTTCACCGAGGCCCTGCGCCTGCACGAGACCGCCGGCGCGGTGTTCGAGCAGGGCCGCACCGAGCTCCTCTACGGGCACCGGCTGCGCCGCGCCCGCAGGCCCCGCGCCGCCCGCGAGCACCTGCGCACCGCGCTGCGGATCTTCGAACGCTACGACGCCGGCCCCTGGACCGAGCAGGCCCGCGCCGAGCTGCGCGCCGCCGGGGAGACCGTCGCACCGCTCGCGGTGCCCGCGCCCGCCGGACCCGCGTCCGTCTCCGGAGCGGCGGTCGTCCCGTCCCGTACCGTCCCGGGGCAGGCGAACGGCTTCGGCGAGCTCACCCCGCAGCAGGCGCACATCGCCCGGCTCGTCGCCGAGGGCGCCACCAACCGCGAGATCGCCGCCCGGCTGCTGCTCAGCCCGCGCACCATCGACCACCACCTGCGCAACGTCTTCACCCGGCTCGGCATCCGCTCCCGCGTCGAACTGGCCCGGATGATCCGCTGACGCGGGACCGCCGACCGCACACCGCACACCGCCACTTGCCGCATTTAATGCACTTTTCGGCCACATCCGACTAATTGGACAGTTTTGTGCTCGCCGGATGCCACTTTTCGTCCACCGGCGGACCGGCCCCGCGCGGGCACTACCGGGCGCGCCATCGCCGACCAGGCAGAGAAGTGCAGGTCCGCCCAGTTCACCCGGCCCCGATTTTCGGTCCGGTTGATATTACTCGGATGTCAAGATCACAAGTCGAGTCAAGATCCACGCCAGTCCTGATGTGGACATGGCGACGCTAAGTGATCACTAGATTCCAGTCGGCTTCGTTGTTACATTGGCCCTGCTCGAGGCGAGCGGATGGTCGAAGTCATTTCGATCCATCTGCGCCGCAGGCACCAACCGAATGTGGGCGACGGAGATCATCATGGTGGATTTCAAATTCAGCATCTTCACGGCCGTCTCGGCCGCGGATGCGGAAGAGACGCCTCTGGTCGACGCCCTCACGCGCGCCATCGAGTCCGCACCGGGACGGTGGCGGATCGGCCGTTCCGGGATCTGGTGCTCGGCCGCCCCCGAGGAGGGGCCGCGACGCCCGCAGGGCTGGAAGCTGCACGTCTCGGCCACGCCGGCGTCCGCGCCGGAGGTGCTCGCACGGGCACTGCCGGTGCTGCTCGCGGGCGAGGCGCGCTCGGCGTTCAAGTTCGCCGCGACGGTCGACTTCGTCGCCGCCCTGAACGCGCGCAACACCTCGCGCGGCCATTCAGGCAAATTCATGACAATCTACCCCGAAAGCGACACGGAGGCCGTGCGGATCGCCCGCGAACTGCACGAGGCGACGCAAGGGCTGGCCGGCCCGCGCGTCCTTTCCGATCGGCCGTACGCACCCGGAAGCCTCGTCCATTACCGCTATGGCGCTTTCGTCGAAGAGCGGCGCCTCACCAATGACGGGTTCTACACGTGGACGATCCTCGACCCGGACGGGAAGCCCGTCGAGGATCAGCGCACCGGCAAGTACACGCCTCCCTCCTGGGTGACATCCCCCTTCCCCGACAACGGCATGAACGGCACCCGGCGGTCACGTGAAGCCGGAGCGATAATGCTCGGCGAACACTTCGCGGTGCGTGAGGCGATCCGCCATACCAACAAGGGCGGCGTTTATCGCGCGGTGGACCGCCGCACCGGGGACCCGGTCGTGATCAAGGAGGGGCGCCCGCACGTCGCCGCCGACATGGACGGGCGCGACACCCGCGACCGGCTGCGCGCGGAGGCCAGGGCGCTGGAGCGGCTGGCCGGCACCGGGCTGGCCCCGCGGCTCGTCGCGCTGTTCCCGCAGGGCGGGCACCTCTTCCTCGCGCAGGAGATGATCGAGGGCGGTCCGCTGCGCGAGTGGGCGGCCGACCGCATCGTCGAGACCGGCTGGGGCGGGCATCTCCCGGCCGCGACGGACATGGCGCGCCGCCTCGTCGAGCTGATGAGCGACGTGCACGCCGCCGGGCTGCTCGTCCGCGACTTCAACCCCAACAACATCATGGTCCGCCCGGACGGCGCTCCGGTCCTCATCGACCTCGAACTCGCGGTCGTCGACGGGGAGGACGGCCCGCGCCAGGCGGGGACGCCCGCGTTCGGGGCACCCGAGCAGCTCGGGGGCGCGGCGCCGCACGCGTCGGCCGACCACTACAGCCTCGGGGCGACGCTCTGCTACCTGTTCACCGGGGCCCCGCCCTACCTGCTGGACGAGTCCCCGGAGAGCAGGCCGCCGGCCGAACGGCTGGAGGAGTGGCTGGCCGCCCGGACGCAGGACCTGGACTTCCCCGAGCACCTGCGCGCGATGCTCCGCGGCCTCATGGCGGACGATCCGCGGCACCGCTGGACGGCGGACCGGGCACGCGAGGCGCTCGCGGCGCGGGCCCCGCGACGGGCGCGCGGCCGGGACGCCGAGACCCCCTGGCCGCGGGAGACGGTCGACCGGGCCATCGGCGGGATCGTCGACGAACTCCTCGCCTCCATGGACCCGGACGCGCCGCACGCGCTGTGGCCGGTGTCGTGCGTGCACGGCGCGCCCGACCCGTGCACCCTGCAGCAGGGCGCCGCCGGCTGCCTGGGCGCGCTGGTGCGGTACGCGGAGCTGACCGGCGATCCGCGCCTTCCGGACGCGATCGCGGCGGCGGCCCGGTGGATCCGCGCGCGGCTGGCGGACGGGACGAGCCGCCCGCCCGGCCTGTACTTCGGCACGGCGGGCGTGTCGTGGTCGCTGCTGGAGGCGGGCCTGGCGCTCGGCGACGAGCGCCTGGTCGACGACGCCGCCGACGTGGCCGAGGGGCTCCCGACCGCCGTGGCCAGCCCCGACATCACCCACGGGACCGCCGGTCTCGGCCTGACCGCCCTGCACCTGTGGTCCCGCACCGGCTCGGCGCGGTTCGCCCGGCGCGCGGACGCCGCCGCCGACGCGCTGCTCGGGACGGTCGAGGACCGCGAAGGCCGGCTGATGTGGAGCACCCCCGCGGACGTCGACTCCAAGCTCGCGGGCAGGTCCTACTACGGGTTCGCGCACGGCATCGCGGGCGTCGGCTACTTCCTGGTCGCCTGCGCGGAGGCGACCGGACGCGACGACTGCCGGGCGCTCGCCCTCCGCATCGGAGAGGAACTCCTCGACGCGGCGGTCGTCGAGCGGGGAACCGCGATGTGGGGGGCCGGAGCCGGTGACGCGCCGACCGCCCCCTACTGGTGCCACGGCGCGTCGGGCATCGGAAGCTTCCTGCTCCGCCTCGGCACCGCCACCGGCGACGCGCGCTTCCTCGAGGCCGCCGACCGCGCCGCCCGCGCCGTCACCGAGCACGCCTGGCGCGCGGTGCTCGGGCAGTGCCACGGCCTGTCGGGCAACGGCGACTTCCTGCTCGACATGGCCGACCTGACCGGCGACGACCGGCACCGGGCGGCCGCCTGGCGGCTCGCCCGGACGATCGTCGCCGCACGCGCGCTCCGCGACGGCCGGCTCGTCCTCCCCGACGAGCAGGGCGAGGTCTCGGCGACCTGGGGCGACGGCCTCAGCGGGATGCTCGGCTTCCTGCTGCGGCTGCGGTACGGGTCGCCGCGCCTCTGGACGGTCGACGCCGCCGCCGCGACCGCGCCGACCACCGCGACCACCGCGAGGGGGGCGTCGTGACCGCCGTCCCCGCCCTTCCCGCCATCCCGTCCCGGTTCGGCTTCGCGTTCTCGGGCGACGGCCGGTGGGCCACCTGCCTGAGCACCGTCCAGGACCGCGTGACGCTGGAGCGGTGGGACCTCACCGGCCCCGTCCCGTCCGGCCGGGCCGTCGGCACCGCCGGCGACCCCGTCGACCGGACCAGCCGCCCGATCCCGCTGGACGACGGCCGCGTCCTCGTGGCGCGGGCCGCGACCGGCGCGGGCGGGGCGCCGGCCGGCCACGGGACCGTGCTCGCGGTGCGTCCCGGCGGCCCGGACGGCCCGGACGGCGCGGCCGCCCGATCGTGGCGGATCGCCCCGATGCTCGCCGGATACCCGCTGGCCGGTCCGGGCTCGCCCCAGACGCTGGTCGTCGTGACCGTCGAGGACGAGCGGCACTCCCGGATCTGGGTCCTGCCGCACGGCGCGGGCCCGCCGGAACCGGTCGTCCGGATCCCCGGCGTGCTGTCGGGCGGTGTGTGGCTCGACGACGGGCGCACGCTGGCGCTCGACCACGCGGGCGACGGGCACCGGACGGACGGGATCGTCGTGGACCTGCGCGAACGGTCCTGGCGCCGGATCTGGACGGTCTCCGACACGACCAGCGACCGCATCGTCGCCTGCGACCGGGCCGCGCGGCGGCTGGCCGTGACGACCGGCGGCCCCGGGCGCGCCGTCCCCGCGATCGGGCTGTGGTCGCCCGGCGGCGGCCGGGTGCGGTTCCCCGCGTCCCTCAACCGGCCCGGCCGCGCCCGCACCCCGCTGGCCTTCGGCGGCGGCGAACGCCTGCTCGTCTGCGAGGACGTCGGCGCGACGTCCCGCCTCCTGATCCACACCCCGGCCGACGACCGCGTCGAACCGGTGCCCGGGCCGCGCGGCGTCCTGTCGCCGCCCGCGTCCTGGACCGGCGGGCGGATCCACCTGCGCTTCTCGGCGCCGCACCAGCCGCCGACGCTCGCGACCGCGCACCGCGCCGGCTGGTCGCTCGCGCGCCGCCCGGCCGGCACCGCCGCCCGCTGGGCGGGCGCCGACCTGGTCGAGCTGCCGGGCCCGGACGGGCCTGTCGAGGCGATCGTCTACGGCGGCGCCCGCTGGCACGAGAGCGACCGGGTGGTCCTCGCGCTGCACGGCGGCCCGCTGGCCGCGTGGCGGCTGGAGTTCGACCCGCTCTTCCAGCATCTCGCCGCCGCCGGGATCGCCGTCGTCGCCCCCAACCAGCGCGGCAGCACCGGCTACGGCGAGCGGCACCTGCGGGCGGTCGTCGGCGACTGGGGCGGGCCCGACCTGGCGGACGTCGTCCACCTGGGCCGCGGCATCGCCGAGCGCCGCCGCGGCACCGGCGCCAGGGTGCGGGAGCCGGTCCTGCTCGGCGCCAGCTACGGGGCGTGGCTGGCGCTGCTGGCGGCGTGCCGCCACCCGGACCTGTGGGCGGCGTGCGTCGCGCTGGCGCCGTTCACCTCCCCCGCGAGCCTCTACCGCGACGCCGCCGCCCCGGTCCGGGACCGGGTGGCGGCCCTGCACCGGCCCGGCGGCACCGGACGGGACGCGCGGCGCGACGTCCTGGCCGCGTGCGGCGCGCTCACCGCGCCGCTGCTCGTGGCGCACGGCACCCGGGACGAGGTCGTCCCGGTCGGGCAGTCCCGGGCGCTGCGCCGGCGCCTCCTCGAACTCGGCAGGACCGAAGGGCCCGGCTTCGAGTACCTCGAAGTCGACGACGACCACACCGCGGTCGTCCAGGCATGGCCCGCGGACCTGCGGACGAGTGTGGTCCGCTTCTGCCTCGGCGCGGGGCGGACCTTGGTACCGAGCAAGGAGAGGAGGTGAACACAGATGGACATCTTCGACGGTGACCTGGTCGCGGAGCTGCAGGACCTGCCCGAGACCGACCCGATCGAGATCGACGGCATCCAGCTCGGCGGCACGTGCACGTGCGCCGGTCTGCTGACGCTGCTCAACACCGTGTGCGTCGGCGTCTCCTGCGCGTGACGCCGAACACCCTGACACGGTTCGGGAATAGAGCTTGACCCCGGCCCGTAGACACCGGTCACGGATCGGTCGGCTGACCCGGCCGATCCGTGACCGGACCCACCCATCACTGTAACCAATGCCCGCCGGGAGGGAAGGGAGCCGACCCGCGTGACAGGCAGGGTCCGGACCGAACCCGCCGGCGGCGAGACCGCGCCCCGCACCGAAGCCCCCGCCGCGCCCCCCGCGCCGGCGGTGCTGCGCGCCGGCGGACGGCGGCTGCTGCGCGCGGCGATGCGCCGCACCCGCGCCCTGATGGGCGTGCTGGTGCTGTGCACGCTGCTGCGCGTCCTGGCGACCCTCGCGACGCCCGTCATGCTCGCCCGCGCGATCGACGCCGTCCACACCGGCCGCCCGCCGGGCGGCGCCCTGACCGGGCTGGCGGTCGTCCTCGCCGTCGCCGCCCTGGCCGACGCCGGGGAGGACCTGGCGGGGTCCTACTGCGGCAGCCACGTCACCGCGTGGCTGCGGCACCGGCTGATCGGGCGGGTCCTCGAACTCGGGGTGCCCGGCCGCCGCCGCTTCCCCACCGGCGACGTGCTCTCCCGGCTCACCGAGAGCGCGAGCGGCCCCGCCGCGTTCCCCGTCCAGCTCGTGTCGGTGGCGGCGACCCTGGCGACGACCGCGGGCGCCGTGGTCGCGCTGGGCCTGATCGACTGGACGCTCGCGCTGGCGTTCGCGCTCGGCGTGCCGCCCGCCGTCGTGGTGCTGCGCGTGTTCGTGGCCCGCGCGGGCGAGCCGTTCGCGGACTACGCGCGCCACCAGGCGGCGGTCGCGACCCGGCTGCTGGACGCGCACCAGGGGATCCGGACGATCCGCGCCTCCGGCACCGCGGACCGCGAGGTCGCGCGGATCCTGCGGCCGCTCCCCCTGCTGCGCGACGCCGGGCACCGCACCTGGGCCGTGCAGGGCCGCGTCGGCTGGCGGCTGGCGCTGCTGGCGCCGCTGCTGCAGGTCGCGGTCGTCGGCGTCGCCGGGCTGCGGCTCGCCACCGGCGACATCACCCCCGGCGGGCTCGTCGCCGCCGCCTCCTACACCGCGATGGCCGTCGGCGCCGCCGCGCTGTTCGACACCGTCGTCGCGCTGCTGAACTGCGAGGTCAGCGCCGGACGGGTGCAGGAGGTGCTCGACACCGTCCCGGCCGTCGCGCCGCCGCCGCGCCCGGTCGCGCTGCCGGACGGCCCCGGACGGCTCAGCCTGCGGGACGTCACCGTCCGGATCGGCGACCGCACCGTCCTCGACCGCCTCGATCTGACGGTCCCCGCCGGGACCGGGGTCGCCGTCGTCGGCGCGTCCGGGACGGGCAAGAGCGTCCTGGTGTCGCTGGTCGGGCGGCTCCTCGACCCGCAGGAGGGCCGCGTCGAACTCGACGGCGTCCCCGTCACCGCCGTCGCGCCGCCGGAGCTGCGCCGCGCCGTCGCCTACGCGTTCGAGCGGCCCGCGCTGCTCGGCGCGACCGTGCACGACACGATCGCCTACGCGCGTCCCGAGGCCACCCGCGCGCAGGTGCGCCGGGCCGCCCGGACGGCCGCCGCCGACGACTTCGTCCGCGCCCTGCCGGACGGGTACGACACCCCGCTGGACCGGGCGCCGCTGTCGGGCGGCGAGCTGCAGCGGCTCGGGCTCGCCCGCGCGGCGCTGACCGGCGCCCGCGTCCTCGTCCTCGACGACGCCACCAGCAGCCTCGACACCGCCACGGAGATGAAGGTGACGCGGGCGCTCCAGCGGCTCCTGGCCCGCCGCACCAGCCTGGTGGTGGCGCGGCGGCCCGCCACCGCGGCCCGCGCCGACCTGGTCGCCTGGCTCGACGGCGGCCGGATCCGCGCGCTCGCGCCCCACGCCGAACTGTGGGCCGACCCCGACTACCGGGCCGTGTTCGGCACCGCCCCGGGGCCCGGCGGATGAGGGTCCCGCCCGCGGCCCGGCTGCTGCGCCGCCACCTCCGGGGGCGGGGGCCGGCGCTGCGCGGGCTCGCCGCGTGGTCCGTCGTCGAAGGCCTGCCCGTGCTCGCCGGGGGCCTGCTGCTCGCCCGCGCCGTCGACCACGGCTTCCTCGCCGGTCGCCCCGGAACCGGCCTGGCGTGGCTCGCCGTCCTGGCCGTCCTCTACCTGTGCGGCGCCGAGGCGACCCGGCGCATCTACCCCCGGCTGGCCACCACCGTCGAGCCGCTCCGCGACTCCCTGGTCACCGACGTCGTCACCGCCTCCCTGCACCGGACGGGCGGCACGGGAGGCGAGGCGGACGGGACGGCGGGCGGGGCGGGGACGGGCGTCGCGCAGGTCGCCGAGCAGGCCGAGGCCGTCCGGGTGCTGCTCGGCACCGCGCTGCGCAACGTCCGCCAGCTGCTCGCCGCCGGGATCGCCGCACTGGTCGGGCTCGCGCTGCTCTCCCCGCCGCTCGCCCTGGCCATCGCCCTGTCGGTCGCCGTCGCCGTGGGCGTGTTCGCCGCCTTCCTGGGCGTCCAGATCCGCCGGTACCGCGACGTCGTGCGGCAGGCCGAACGGATCGGCGAGTCCGGCGCCGCGATCGTCGCGGGGGTGCGCGACGTCGTCGCGTGCGCCGCCGAGGACCGGGCGGCCCGCACGGTCGCCGCGTCCATCGACGCGCAGGCGGCGGCGATGCGCGCGTTCGCCCGGTCCCGGCTCGTCCGGCTCCCGGTGCTGGCGCTCGGCGTGCACCTGCCGCTCCTGGTGCTGCTCGCGCTGGCCCCGTCCCTGATCGACGGCGGGCGGCTCACGACCGGGGAGGTCGCCGGCGCGGCCGGCTACCTCATCACCGGGCTGCAGCCGGGGATCGTCCTGCTGGTCGACGCGGGCGGCACCCTGCTGCTCAGCCTCGCGGTGATCCTCGGCCGGCTCGCCGAGACGGGCGCGGGCGGCACCGCGCCCGCACTCCCCGCCCGGCCGGGGCCCGTCCCCGCCTCGTCCGACATCGAACTCGACCGCGTCACGTTCGCCTACTCGCCGCGCGCCGCGCCCGTCCTCACCGGGTTGAGCCTGCGCATACCGGCGGGCACCCACCTGGCCGTCGTCGGCCCCAGCGGCACGGGCAAGTCGACGCTCGCGAACGTCCTCACCGACCTCGTCCGCCCCCAGCGGGGCACCGTCACGCTCGGCGGCGTGCCGCTGCCCGACGTCGACCGGGACCGGCTCCGGTCCGCCGTGACGCTCATCCCGCAGGAGAGCTACATCTTCGCCGGAACCCTGCGGGAGAACCTCGCCTACCTGCGTCCGGGCGCCACCACCGCGCAGCTCGACGAGGCCGCCCGCGCGGTGGGCCTGGAGGAGACGCTGCGCCGGTTCGGCGGCTACGACGCCGCCGTCCCGCCGGGCGGCGGGTCGCTGTCCCACGGGGAACGCCAGCTCGTCACGCTCGCCCGCGCGTACCTGTCGGCGGCGCCCGTCCTCATCCTCGACGAGGCGACCTGCCACCTGCCGCCCGCCGCGGAGGCCCGCGCCGAGCGGGCGCTGGCGGGCCGGGGCCGGACGCTCGTCGTCATCGCCCACCGGATCAGCTCCGCCGAGCGGGCCCACCGGGTGCTGCTGCTCGACTCCTCGGGTCCGATCGTCGGGACGCACCGCACGCTGCTCGACCTCAGCCCGCTCTACGCCGAACTGGTCGGCCACTGGCGGACCTGAACGGTCAGGCCGGCGGGTCGGCGTAGACGCCGTGCAGCATGCCCGTGGCCTGCCCGACCTCGATGAGGCGGCCGTCCGGATCCACCATGTAGCAGCGGATCTCGGCCTTGCGGTCGATCGGCTCGGTGAGGAAGCGGGCGCCCAGCGACGTCGCGCGCGCGTGGAACGCGGCGATGTCGGCGACCCGCACGTTCATGAACGCCGTCACCGGGTCCCCCGGCTCGGGCGCCCGCAGCGTGACGTCCGGCTTGTCGGGGGTCGGGCCGCCGCCGGGATTCATGATGATCCACGTGTTGGCGACCCGCACGATCGCCGGGTTCTCCGCCAGGACGACCTCGCCGCCGAGCACGTCCGCGTAGAACGCGCGCGAGCGGGCGACGTCCCGGACGGTCAGGAAGTGCGTGAGCACCAGCCCCTCGGTGGGCGCGGGCAGCTGTTCGCGGGTCACCATCGGTCGTCTCCTTCACACGCGGTGGTTCGTCTTGTGCGCCCAGCGGGCGGGGTCGGCCTCCAGGACGTCCCGGTCCCAGCCGGCGAGGTCGGCGGCGGCCTCGTAGGTGTCCTGGAGGAACGCCAGCAGCGCCGCGTCGGGGTCGGGATCGTCGGCGACCGCCTCGTACGGCAGCAGGAACTGGCCGTTCTCGGCGCTGTAGAACGCGGCCGACGGCCGCACGGAACGGGCCGCGAACCCCTCCGGCTCCGGGTAGGCGTACGCGTAGAACGCGCCCTCCTCGCCGCCGCCCGGCCAGAACCCGCAGCTGCTCAGCTCCCGCGAGTACCCCTCGACCATCACCCAGTCGCCGCAGTTCGGCGCGCCGCCGGGATGGTCGGGCGCGGTCCGGCCGGAGAACCGCGTGCACGCGAGGTCCAGCGCACCCCAGAACACGTGGACGGGGCTGACCTTCCCGACGAACCGCGACCGGAACTCCCCCAGCACCCGCGACCCCTGCAGCAGCTGCCGCCAGAACAGGTGCGCCGCGTCCGCGTCGTAGGACGCGTGCACGTCGTCCTCCGCGAACGGGATCGCCGGATCGACCTCGTTCGGATGCCCCTGGATGCGCGTCTCGACGCCGAGCCGGCCGAGGGCCCGCATCGTCCGGTCGTGGAACTCCGCGACCGTCATCGGCTCCAGCGCGAACCCCTCGTCCGTCCCGTCGCTCCCGCGCAACCGCAGCCGGTGCCCGACGAAGTCGAACTCGACGTCGAACGCGCCGGTGCCGTAGGGGATCGTCGACGTCGTCAGCCCGCGTGGGCTCACGTACAACGTCACGTTCCACCAGTGGTTCACCAGCGGCGCGTGCGCCAGCCGCACCTTGCCGACGATCTGCGCCCACATGTGCAGCGTGTCGCGCGTCGCCTGCCAGTCGGCCACGCGCAGCCGCGGCCACCCCTGCCGTCCCATCGCCGTCCCCCTCGGCCGGAACCATGACGTCCCGTCCTCATGCCCCGCCGGGCGGCGGTCACTCCGCCGGGGCGTAGGCGACCTCGCGGAACTCGTCGAACACCCGCGCGGACTCCGGCGAACCCAGCTCGACCTGCGTGAACAGCACCGCGACGAGATCGGCGGACGGGTCGGCGAACGCCATCGTGCCGAGGCCGCCCATCCAGCCGAACCGTCCGGCGCGGGACTCCGGCGGGTCGTCGCGAGTCTCGACCGCGACGCCGAACCCCCAGCCGCCCGACTGGAGGAACATCCCGGCGCCCGCCTTCTCCGCCGCGCGGAGCCGATCGGTCGTCATCGCCGCGACCGACTCCCGCGACAGCACCGGGCCGCCGCCGTCCAGCAGCGTCCGGAAGAAGGTCACGTAGTCGTCGGCGGTGGAGACCAGGCCGCCGGCGCCGGACGGGAACGCGGGCGGCCGGTCGCGCGGGTCGTCCCGCGGCGTCAGCACGCCGGACCCGTCCGGCGGCCGGTAGGACGCGGCCAGCCGGTGCGCCTCGCCGGACGGGACGTGGAACCCGGTGTCGCGCATCCCGAGCGGCTCGAAGACCCGCTCGCGGAACAGGTCGGCGAGCGGACGGTCCGCCGCGCGGGCGAGCAGCACCCCGAGCACGTCCGAGCCCGTGTCGTACAGCCAGCGCGCGCCCGGCTGGTACGCGAGCGGCAGCGCGCCGAGCCGTCCGAGCCACTCGCCGGGCGCCAGCTCCGTCGGGTCCGGGCCCGGGGCGACGCCCGCGGCCGCCATCGCGTCCCCGAGCGGGCACGGCTCCGTCATCGCGCCGGTTCCCAGCCGGAACGTCAGCAGGTCGCGGACGGTGATGGCCCGTGCCGCGGGGACGGTGTCGTCCAGCGGCCCGTCCGGACGGCGCAGCACCCGCGGACCCGCCAGCTCGGGCACCCACCTGTCCACCGGGTCGTCGAGCGCCAGCGTGCCGTCCTCGACGAGCGACAGCGCCGCGACGGCCGTCACCGGCTTGGTGAGCGACAGGACGCGGAACAGCGCGTCCCGGCGCATCGGCGCGCCGCCGCCCGCCGCCATCGACCCGAGCACGACCGCCCGCGTCTCCGCGCCCCGCCGGACGAGCGCGACGAGGCCCGGCGCGAGCCCCGCCCCGATGTGCCCGTCCAGCACCCGCCGCACCCGATCCGGCCCACGCTCGTCCGGCATGCCCGACTCCCTCCGTCGCCCTCGCCGCCCTCACCGATATGGACCGGGCGGCCCCGCCGAACTCATCGCGGCCCGCGGCACCGCAAGATGCCCCGGCTCTGAGCGCCCTCGGTGTCGCGACTCGCCGCTCAAGAGGGACACTGCCCGGCGAGTCGAGGCAGCGCAGGGGGTCCCGCCGGGCCAGGTCATCGTTTCCGTGGCTGCTGACGGGTCATGGCCTGGACGATGTGCAGCAGGACCTCTTCCCGGTCGTCGATGAAGGTGATGGAGCGGGCGGTGCGCTCTGCTTCGTTCAGCAGGGCCAGGGCATGCTGCGGGTCAGAGTTCCGGACGGCTCCCGCGACCACCGCCAACGCTTGTGCCCCGTAGAACTCCAGGGGTTGGGCCACCCTCCACTTGTTGGGAAAGAACTTGGTGACGAAGCGGTCGATGTGCTGCCTGCGGATGGAGCGGGCAATACGTTCGGCCGTGGCCGGGTCGAACCCGGCGATGGTCTCGGTGACCTTTCCCAACGCCTTTGTCCGGTCGTAGGGGTCGGCGATGGAGCGGACGATGCGCTGGGCCTCGGCCGGGTCGAGCGCAGCGAGGTTCTCCGCTACATCCGGCAACGCCCACTTCTGAAACGTCTTGGTGTCGGAGCGGGTGATGCGCTCGGCCTCGGTCAGCAAGCCCCGCGCACGGTACGAGGCATGCCCCGCGACCGCTCCCGCGATCTCGCTCAGCGCCCGTGCCCGGCTGAAGCCGGGGACGAGAGTACGGGCGATGTGTTCGGCCTCGGCCAGCAGCGCCCGGGCATGCTGGGGGTCGAGTTCCCAGACCGCCCCCGCGACCTGCCCCAACGCCGGTGCCCGAGCGGTTGGATTGGTGATCGAGCGGGCGATGCGTTCGGCCTCGGCCGGAGCGGTTTCCATCACCACTGCTGCCACCCCCTTAAGTGCCCATGTGCAGGTCGGGCCGGGGATGGAGCGGGCGATGCGTTCGGCCTCGGCCGGAGCGTACCCGGCGGCGGCTCTCGCCAGGAACATCAACGTCTGTTCCCGGAGGTCAGCGTCGGTGATGGAATCGGTGAGGCGTTCGGCCTCGTCCAGCAAGGCTTGCGCCCGCTCCGGAGCGCGTCCTGCGACGACGTCCGTGACCGTTCCCAATACCGTGGCCCGCCTATAGGGGTCGGTAATCGAGCGGGCGATGCGCTCGGCGTCGTCCAGCAGGGCTTGCGCCCGCTCCTGGTGGTCGGTCATCTCCGCCTTCGCTACCGCCCCCAACGCCCGTGCCCGGTCGAACGGATCGGTTATGGAGCGGGCGATGCGTTCGACCTGCGGTGCAGCACCTTCAGGGTGGTTGTGATGATGGACGTGCTGGTCTCCGGCCACCTGGTGGACAACGCCGCCATCGCGGGCCCTGGCGTCCTGGCGCACCTCGCCGGAGTCACGCCGAGGGCGTTTCATGACGGGGAGCGGCGCCCCTGATCGCCGCCGATCTGCCGGATCGCGCCGTCCTCGTCGGCCCGGGCGTTCTGCCGCACCTGCTCCCCGCCCTCCGCGGCGGGCCGACCGGCGCCACCGGCCGCCGCGGCGCCGCGAGGAACCTGATCTCCGCCGACCTGAGTGACCTGGCCCCGCCCGGTCGCCCGCGCCCGCTGGCTCACCCGCCGCCCCGGAGCCGGCGCTCCGGCCAGCCCGTACGCCGCCACGGCCACGCCCACGACAGCCACGAGCGACCCGACCACGCTGCCCAGCTTGTCGGCCTCTTCCAACCCCACCACCGCGTAGTACACGGCGAGCCCCGCCACCGCTGCCACCGTGATCGTGGCCCCGCCCCATACCCAACGACCGCTCATACTCACTCATCATTGGTCACGGCGAGCCACATCACCAGGACTCGGGAGCCGACGAGACGACCGCCGGCGGCCGGTACCGGACAGACCCGCCGGCCGGACGACGCACACCGGGCGGTGGCGAGGTCCCCTCGACACCGCCCGGTGCCGCGCATGTTCGCGGCGGCGGGACTGCCCTGCGAGCGGCTCGTCGCACGCCTGGTCGACGCCGCCGCCGTCCCCGGCCCCACCGGTGCGGAGGCCGCGCTCGCGCGCACCTGACCGCGTCCGCCGGGGCGGGCTTCGCATACGCGGGCGATATGCCGCGCCGCCTAACCTGCCCACATGCGAGTGCTGATCGTGGAGGACGAGCCCTACCTGGCCGAAGCCGTCCGGGACGGTCTCCGGCTGGAGGCGATCGCGGCGGACATCGCCGGCGACGGCGACACCGCCCTGGAACTGCTCGGCGTCCACTCCTACGACCTCGCCGTCCTGGACCGCGACATCCCCGGCCCGTCGGGCGACGAGGTCGCCCGGCGGATCGTCGCGTCCGGCAGCGGCGTCCCCATCCTCATGCTCACCGCGGCCGACCGGATCGACGACAAGGCGTCCGGGTTCGAGCTCGGCGCCGACGACTACCTCACCAAACCGTTCGAGCTGCGCGAGCTCGTCCTGCGGCTGCGGGCGCTGGACCGCAGGCGCGCCCACGCCCGGCCCCCGGTCCGCGAGATCGCGGGCCTGCGGGTGGACCCCTTCCGCCGGGAGGTCTACCGCGACGGGCGCCACGTCGCGCTCACCCGCAAGCAGTTCGCCGTGCTCGACGTCCTCGTCGCCGCCGAAGGCGGGGTCGTCGGCGCCGAGGAACTCCTGGAGCGCGCCTGGGACGCGAACGCCGATCCCTTCACCAACGCCGTCCGCATCACCGTCTCCGCCCTGCGCAAGCGGCTCGGCGAACCGTGGATCATCGCCACGGTGCCCGGCGTCGGCTACCGGATCGACACCGGCGGCGCCCATGGATAGGCGCCCGGGGCTCAGCGCCCGGCTGAAGCTCACCCTCAGCTACGCCGGATTCCTCCTCATCGCGGGGACGCTCCTGCTGGCCGTCGTGTGGGTGTTCCTGCTGCGCTACGTCCCCGACGACGCGTTCGTGACCGGGCCGCGGGCCGGCCGGCAGTGGTCGCCCGCCCCGCAGTTCTTCCCCGACCGCTCCGACCTCCAGCGCGCCTTCGCGCCCCGCGCCGCCCAGGCGATGGCCTTCCTGCTGCTGTTCGGCCTCCTCGGCGGATGGCTCCTCGCCGGACGGATGCTCGCGCCGCTCACCCGGATCGCGGACGCGGCGCGGATGGCCGCCGACGGATCCCTGTCCCACCGGATCCGCCTGGAAGGCCCGTCCGACGAGTTCCGCAGGCTCGCCGACGTGTTCGACACCATGCTCGGGCAGCTCGAATCCCACGTCGGCGAACAGCAGCGGTTCACCGCCAACGCCTCCCACGAACTGCGCACCCCGCTGGCGATCTCGCAGACGCTCCTCGACGTCGCCCGCAACGACCCCGCCCGGGACCACCGCGAACTCCTCGAACGCCTGCACACCGTCAACGCCCGGGCGATCGACCTCACCGAGGGCCTCCTGCTGCTCGGCCGCGGCGACCGCGGCGCCTTCCCCGCGAGCCCGTCGAGCTGTCCCTCCTCGCCGAGGAGGCCGCCGAGACGCTGCTCCCCCTCGCCGAACGGCGCGGCATCACCCTCGACGTCACGGGCGAAACGGCGCACACCCTCGGCTCCGCCGAACTCGTCTCGCGGGTGGTGGCCAACCTCGTCCAGAACGCCATCGTCCACAATCTCCCCGCCGGCGGCACCGTCACGGTCCACACCGGATCCGGTCACGACGCGAGCGTGCTGCGGGTCGAGAACACCGGCCACCGGATCCCGCCGGAACTGGTGCCGACGCTTACCGAACCCTTCCAGCGCGGGACGCGGCGCGTGCGCTCCGACGAGCACGCCGGCGTCGGCCTCGGCCTGGCCATCGTGCACAGCATCGTCCGAGCGCACCACGGAACCCTCGACCTCGCCCCCCGCCCCGCCGGCGGCCTCCGCGCCACCGTGAGGCTCCCCGCCGCCACCGCCCCCGACCGCCCCCGATAGATCGCCGCGCGACGGATGCCGGGATCGCGCCGTATCGCGGGCGTATCGGAATCCGCATACGCCGCCGCAACAAGCTTCCCGCTTCGGTGGAGGCACGGGCCGCGGCGGCCCGTGCCGGGGGCGCGATGCCCCGGCTCCGGAAAGCGATCACCAAGGGAGCACACCGTGGCCGACGGCGAAGGATGGGACCGGCGCTCGCTGCTCAGAGGCGCCGCCGTGGTGGCCGGTGCCGCCGCGACGGCGCCGCTGCTGGGCGGGACGTCCGCGGCGCGCACCGGCACCGCTGACGCGGACGCGCTGTTCAAGGCCGGGAAGTTCGAGCAGGCGGGCCGCGCCTACGAGGAGATCCTGAGAGCGGACCCCGCGAACCTGCACGCGGCACGCCGCCGCGGCCACGTCGGGCTGCTGAGCAACAGCTTCCGCGACGCGGAGAAGTACCTCAAGACGGCCCTCGACCTGGCGCCCGACGACCGGGAGACCAACCGGCTCCTGGCCGACTGCTACATCCGGCAGGATGAGTTCGCGCTCTCCGTCCCCTGCTGGCAGGCGGGCGGCACGGAGATCTTCGCCCGCTGGTTCGGGGCGATCCGCGGTGAGCCGTACCAGATCCACGGCGACACCGCGCGGCTGCCCTGGCGGCAGACGGACCCGTCACCGCTGGTGGAGGGCTCCGTCAACGGCGGGCCGCCGAAGCTCTTCATGCCCTACACCGGCGCCCCGTGGCTGGGCATCTCCGTGCAGATGGCCGAGGAAGCCGGGCTGACCCCGGTGGCCGAGCAGCAGATCGACTACCTGGACGGCACCGCCTGGCAGTACTTCGGGGTCCTGGACTCCTTCAGGCTGGGCGGCATCGAACTGCGCAACGTCCCCGTGGTGTGGACGGACACGGACCAGGACTCCCCCGGAGGCGGGGACGGCATCATCGGCACGTGGGTCTTCTACCACCTGCTGACCACCTTCGACTACGCGGGCCGGTCGCTGATCCTGCGCCGCCCGACGCCCGAAGCGTCCCGCCGGGCCCGCGCCGACGCCGCCCGCGCGGGGGCCCGGCCGCTGCCGCTGTGGATCGCGCGCGAGCACAACCTGCACAGCATGGGCAGCGTCGCCGGCTCCGCCCCGGCGGTGGTGGGCCTGCCCATCGGCGGAACGAGCGAGAACGCCGTGGTCATGTCCGAGGAGACGGCCAAGCGGTTGCGCGTCCGCACCGACTACGACCGCCCGCTGGAGACGTTCGCCCACAGCCACCCGACCGTCACCTACCCCTGCTACCCGGAGGAGGTCCGCCTCGGCGGCGCGGTCGCCAAGGGCGTCTACTCCCTGGTGAACCCGAACGGACCGCTCGGCCGCTCCGGGTTCGACGTGCTGGCCGCGTTCTTCCACTCCTTCTACAAGCCGTTCAACATCACGCTCGACTTCACCGAGATGAACGTCTACATCGCCAGAGGCAAGGCCCCCTGACAGCCGCACCCGCCTGCCGGACGACGCACGCGCCGGGCGGCGGCGAGGGGATCCTCGCCACCGCCCGGCCGCACCCCGTCGGTCAGGCCAATCACTGTGAGGGAGAACCCCCACACCCCCCGAAGGGTCGCCCGACCGCCACCCTCCACTCCGCAGAGCTCCGCTGCGGGCGTCGGTCAGACCAATCACTGTGAGGGAGAACCCCCACACCCCCCGAAGGGTCGCCCGACCGCCGCCCTCCACTCCGCAGAGCTCCGTTCCGGGCGTCGGTCAGGCGACGGGCTCCAGGGGCGGGGCGTCGTCGCTGAACTGGGTGCGGTACAGGTCGGCGTAGCGGCCGCGGGCGGCGAGCAGCTCGTCGTGGGTGCCGCGCTCGACGATCGTGCCGCCCTCGACCACGAGGATCTGGTCGGCGGCGCGGACGGTCGACAGGCGGTGCGCGATGACCACGGCGGTGCGGCCGTCGAGGGCCTCGGCGAGGGCCTCCTGCACGGCGGCCTCGGACGTCGAGTCCAGGTGGGCGGTCGCCTCGTCGAGGATCACGACCCGCTGCCGGGCGAGCAGCAGCCGGGCGATGGTGAGGCGCTGCCGTTCGCCGCCCGACAGCCGGTAGCCGCGCTCGCCGACGATCGTGTCCAGGCCGTCCGGCAGGCCCTCGATCAGCGCGTCGAGGCGGGCGCGGCGCAGGACGCTCCACAGCTCGTCCTCGGTGGCCTCGGGGCGGGCCAGCAGCAGGTTCTCGCGGATCGACTCGTGGAACAGGTGCCCGTCCTGGGTGACCATGCCGAGGGTCGCGCGGATGCCGGCGAAGGACAGGTCGCGGACGTCGACGCCGCCGAGCCGGACGGCGCCCGAGTCGACGTCGTACAGGCGCGGCAGGAGCTGCGCGATCGTGGACTTGCCGGCGCCGGACGAGCCGACGAGCGCGACCATCTGCCCGGGTTCGGCCTTGAACGAGATGCCGTGCAGGACCTCCTGCCCGCCCCGGGTGTCGAGGGTCGCGACCTCCTCCAGCGAGGCGAGGGACACCTTTTCGGGCGAGGGGTAGGAGAAGCGGACGTCGTCGAACTCGACCGAGACGGGCCCGTCCGGGACGTCCCGCGTGTCCGGCTTCTCGGCGACCAGCGGCTTCAGGTCCAGGACCTCGAAGACCCGCTCGAAGCTGACCAGCGCGCTCATCACCTCGACGCGGGCGCTGGCCAGCGCGGTCAGCGGCGCGTACAGGCGGGTCAGCAGCAGGGCGAGGGCGACGACGGCACCGGCGTCCAGGCTGTTTCGCAGCGCCAGGTAGCCGCCGAGGCCGTAGACGAGCGCGAGGGCCAGCGCCGACACCATCGTCAGCGCGGTGATGAACACGTGCTGCACCATCGCGGTGCGGACGCCGATGTCGCGGACGCGGCGGGCCCGTGCGGCGAACTCGGCGGACTCGCGCGCGGGCCGTCCGAACAGCTTGATCAGGGTCGCGCCGGGCGCGGAGAACCGCTCGGTCATCTGCGTGCTCATCGCCGAGTCGTGCCCGACGGCCTCGCGTTCGAGGCGGGCCAGCCGGGAGCCCATCCGGCGGGCGGGCAGCAGGAACAGCGGCAGCAGCACCAGCGCGAGCAGGGTGATCTGCCACGAGATGCCGATCATCACGGCGAACGTCAGCGCGACCATCACCAGGTTGCTGACGACGCCCGACAGGGTGTCGCTGAACGCGCGCTGCGCGCCGATCACGTCGTTGTTGAGGCGGCTGACGAGCGCGCCGGTGCGGGTGCGGGTGAAGAACGCGACCGGCATCCGCTGGACGTGGTCGAACACGGCGGTGCGCAGGTCGAGGATGAGGCCCTCGCCGATGCGGGCCGACAGCCACCGGTTGGCGAGGCCGAGCCCGCCTTCGGCGACGGCCAGCACGGCGATCAGCACGGCGAGCCACACCACGGTGGACGTGGCCGCCCGTTCGTTGATCGCGTCCACGACCCGTCCGGCCAGCACGGGCGTGGCGACCGCCAGCACCGCGAGGACGACGCTGAGCAGCAGGAACGCGGTGAGGGTCCGGCGGTGGGACCGGGCGAACGCGCCGATCCGGCGCAGCGTCGCCCGGTTGAAGGGCCTGCGGTCCTGGGCGTTGGCCGCGTGGTGCAGCGACATCCACGCGGTGACTTCCATGTCCATGCGTAATCCCCGTATCTGAGATGCTCCGTCGTGGAACATCATCAGACCTCAAGAAAGATTGAGGTCAAGTTCGGCCGCCGCGCCCAGTGTCGCGCGCGGGTCCGACATTTCGCGGAGGTGCGGTTCATGGACGTCGGGACGCTGCGGGCGGACACGCCGGGATGCGCGGAGGTGGCGCACCTCAACAACGCGGGCGCCGCACTGCCGCCGCGTCCGGTGCTGGACGCGGTGACCGGCCACCTCGCGCTGGAGGCGGCGATCGGCGGCTACGAGGCCGCCGAACGCGCGGCGGACGAGATCGAGCACTTCTACGACGCCGTCGCCGGGCTGATCGGCGCGCGCGCGGACGAGGTCGCCTACGTGGAGAACGCCACCCGCGCCTGGGACATGGCGTTCTACGCGATCCCGTTCGCCGAGGGCGACCGCATCCTCACGACGGCCGGCGAGTACTCCAGCAACGCGATCGCCTACCAGCAGGTCGCGGCGGCGAGGGGCGCGCGCGTCGAGGTCGTCCCGGACGGCCCGGACGGCGCGATCTCCCTCCCGGCGCTGGAGGCCGAGCTGGCGAAGGGCGGCGTCCGGCTGGTGTCGCTCAACCACGTCCCCACCCATAACGGGCTGATCAATCCGGCCGCCGAAGTCGGGCGGCTGTGCAACGAGCACGGCGTCCTCTACCTGCTGGACGCCTGCCAGTCGGTCGGGCAGCTCGCCGTGGACGTCCGCGAGATCGGCTGCGACATGCTGTCGGCGACCGGCCGCAAGTTCCTGCGGGGCCCGCGCGGCACCGGGTTCCTGTACGTGCGGCGGGAGATCGTCCGGACGCTGGAGCCACCGTTCCTGGACCTCCGGGCGGCCGAGTGGCGCGCCCCGGACGGGTACGAGCCGCGCCCGGACGCCCGCCGCTTCGAGACCTGGGAGCGGTTCGTCGCCGGGCAGCTCGGGCTCGCGGCCGCCGCCGACCACGCGGCCGCGCTCGGCATGGACGAGATCGAGAAGCGGGTCACCGCGCTCGCGGCGGCGCTCCGCTCCGCGCTCGCCGCCCGTCCCGGCACGACCGTCCTGGACCGGGGAACGCACAAGTCGGGAATCGTGACCTTCACCGTGGACGGGCACGAACCGGCGGCGATCCAGCGAACCGCCAGAGAGCACAAGATCAACGTGAATGTCACGACCCCGGCCGCCCACGGCTACGACCCGGACGCCGTCCCCGCGGCCGTCCGGGCCTCCGTGCACTACTACAACACCGAAGAGGAGCTGGACCGCCTGCTCGCGATCCTGCCCTGACGCGCCCAGCGGGGGCCTGCCGCCGCCCGCCGGGCGCGCGCCCGCGTCAGGTGTTCGGGCGCGACGCGCTGATGTCGGCGAGCGCCGAGTCGGTGTCCCTCTCCACCGCCAGGTCGCCGATGGACACGATGCCCACCGGACGGCCGTCCTCGACGACGGGCAGCCGCCGGACCGCCCGTTCCCGCATGAGCTGCGCGGCCTTGTCCACCGAGTCGTCCGGGCCGATCGTCGCGGTGGCACGGCTCGCCAGCCCGCCGATCTTGACGTCCTTCGGGTCGCCGCCCGCAGCGAGCCCGCGGATCACGAGATCACGGTCGGTGACGAGCCCCTTCATCTCGTCGCCCTCGGCGACGAGCACCGCCCCGATGTCCTCGTCGCGCATCGCGCGCGCCACGGTGACGATGTCGAGCTCCGGTGACACCGACGTCGGCGAACCGGTCATGATGTCGCGAATCTTCCTGGCCATCCCTGTACTCCTCGAACCTCGCGGGTGGTCCTGCCGAACCTCGGGACGTTTCGCCCCCTACCCGCAAGAATCGGACTCACTCACGCACCCCTGAGCTGCGCGAACAGCTCCTCCGCCCGCTGCCCGTCCGGCTCCACCCGCTGGGGATGGTCGACCGCCGGCACCACCGGCACGGTGCCGAACCCGACGTCGTCCGCCCCGACCTTCGCCATGCTCCGCGACAGCTCCAGCAGCCCCGCCGCGTCCAGGTCCGGAACCGTCTCGACCGCACCCGCGACCGCCGTAACGAACCTCGCGAACGCCACCGGATCCTTCCGCAGCTCCGCGACCCGCCCGGCCATCGACGCCAGGAACGCCTGCTGCCGCTCGATCCGCGCGAGGTCCGAGCCGTCCCCGAGGCTGTACCGGGCACGCACGTAGGCGAGCGCCTGCCTCCCGTCCAGCCTGCTCTTCCCCGCCGGGACCGAGAGCCCCGCCTTCGGATCGCGCACCGCCTCCGGCAGCGTCACCTCGACCCCGCCGAGCGCGTCCACGACCGTCCGGAAACCGTCGAACCCGACCGTCACCGACCGGTCGATCCGGACGCCCGTCAACCGGCCGACCGTCTCCGCCGCGCACGCCGCGCCCCCGGCCAAGAACGCCGAGTTGATCACATTGCGGCCCTGCGACCTCCCCCCGCACCGCGGGATCTGCACGACCAGGTCGCGGGGGAAGCTCACCACACGCGCGCTCTCCCGGCCCTCCGGGACGTGCAGCAGCATCAGCGTGTCCGACCGCGCCCCGGCCCCGTCGCCCCGCGCATCGGACCCGATCAGCAGCATGTTGAACGCGCCCGCCCGCTCCCCCGCCACCGGCGCCGCCGCCTTCCCGCCGCGCAGGAACAGCACCGGCACCAGGACGGCCGCCGCCGTCACCACCGCCACCACACCGAGCAGCGACCACCGCCCGGGGAGCCGCCTCCGGCGCTGCCCCGCCCGCAGCAGCCGCTCCCGCTGCCGCACCAGCGACGCCGGCGGCTCGTGCTCCAGATCCCGGCCGAGACCGCGGATCAGCTCCATGTCGTCCACGATCACTCCTCCTCGTGCATCGGGTTGCTGTCGCCGAGCGCCGCCCGCACCTTGCGCCGCGCCCGGTGCAGCCGGGACCGGCCCGTCCCGACCGGCACCCCCAGCGCGTGCGCGACCTGCTCGTACGCGAGGTCGCCCCACGCGACCAGCAGCAGCACGTCCCGGTCCCGGCGCGGCAGCGCGGCCAGCGCCGCCGCCAGCGCCGGACGCACCGCCGCCGCCGTCAACCCGTCCGCGACCCGCTCCGCGGGCCCCTCCACGGGCCCGTCCACCGGACTGCGCCGGAGTGCCCGGTACCGCGCCGCCTCGCTCCGGTGATGCCGCGCGACCAGCTTCGTCGCGATCCCGAACAGCCAGGGCCGGGCGTCCGGGCGGGACAGGTCGTACCGGTGCCGGGCACCGAACGCGGCCAGGAACGTGTCCCCCACCACGTCCTCGGCCGCCTCGGGCCCGAGCCGGCGGGAGACGTACCGGAAGATCATCGGTGAGTAGCGGTCGAAGAGCTCTGCGAACGATTCCGGGTCGGTGAGCGAAGACCTTATGAGCTCGGCATCGATCAACGGAACCGCTGGGGGTGCGGTCATCGTGGGAACCATGGCATGCGCGCCGGCCTTCCCGTGCGGGGGCAGTGTCGCCGACGTATCTCCGCGTCCCCGCAAAAGAGTTCACGGCCATCGACCATTTCTCCGAAACTCATGCGAACCGCGCGCCCCCGCGGTGCATCCTCATCAGTACACGGGGGCATCGACGATCGACCGCTCCGCCTGCACACCGGCACACAACTCAAGGAGGAGCGGGTCGTGACCGAGACCCCGGACACCCCGAAGACCGCGGACCCGGACGACGACCGCACCCCCGCCCGCACGCCCACGGCCGAGTTCCGTCTCCCCGGCGTCGCGAAGACCCGCGACGACATCGCCGTCCGGCGCCCCGGCACCACCTCCACGCGAGCCGACCCCCTGCCCGTCCCTGCCGACGACGGGGCCGACGACGAGGCCGAGGAGGCAAGCGAGGACGCGGGCGAGGACGGCACCTACGACGAAAGCCCGGCCGGCGCCACGGGCGAGAACCCGCCGGAGGACGCGCAGGAGGACGCGCAGGAGGACGACGCGTCCACGGGCGGCTCCGAGGACGAACCGTCCCGGACCTCGGATCGGCCCGCCGACCGCGAGACGGACGAACCCGAGCCGTCCGAACCCGGTGAGGCGACGAAGCCGCACGAGGCCGAACCCCCGGCGGCGGCGGACGAGCCGGTGGCCGAGGCGTCCGCCGCACCCGAGGCCGCGCCGGAAACACCCGCCGCGCCGCGCCCGTCCGGCGCCCGGCGCGGCGGCGACGGCGAGACGCCGGTCCCCGACGACGACCCCCCGGCGGACCTGTGCGACGGCAACGCACCCGGCCCCGCGGCACCGCCGGCCGACGGCCCGCGCGAGACGTCCGACGACGGCGGAAAGGCGACGCCGACGCGCGCGCCGGAGCCGCAACGGTCACCGCCGAACGACGCCGCGGCCCCCGCGACCGAACCGCGCCGCGAGCGTCCCGGCAGCACTCCCGCGCCCACGGAACCGCCGAACGACGCACCGTCCGGCGGTGACGACGAGGCGGCAGGGGACCGCGACGAAGCGCCGGAACGGACGCGCGCATCGGGCCCGCGTGCCGCAACGCGCCACGACGCACCCCGCCCCGTCCACGGCACCCCACCCGAGGAGAACCGCACCCCGACACCAGAACCGACACTCCAATCCGACCCACACCCCGCACCGCCCCCCCACGACGCGGCCGCGGTGCGCCCCCGCCACGACACACCACCCGAAGAACACCGCACCTCGACACCACAGCCGACGCGCCAATCCGGCCCACACCCCGCAACGCCCCACGACGCGGTCACACCCGCACCCGCAGTGCGCCCCCGCCACGACACCCCACCCGAAGAGCACCCCACCCCGACACCCCAATCCGGCCCACATCCCGCAACGCCCCACGACGCGGCCGCAGCCGCCCCCGCGGTGCGCCCTCGCCACGACACCCCGCCCGGCGAGCACCGCGGCGCCGCCGCGGCACCCGCGGCCTCCCCGGTCCCCGCCGCGCTGCCTCTGCCGGAGGTCCGGCGCGCGGCCCCGGCTCCGGACGGCGACGCGGGCGGCGGCGACCGGGGGCTCGTCCGGTTCGTCGGGTACGAGGCGTCGAGGGACGTGACCCGGCAGGACATCCCGCAGGTCACGGGGGTACCCGAGGACGAACCGGCGGGACGGGCGGGACAGGGCGAACGGGCGGGACGGCGCGCGTGGCCGTGGGTGCTGGTCGCGGCGCTCGCGGTGGTGCTGGCGGTCGTGACGGTGCAGCTGCTTCGGCCGGTGCCGGAACCGGAGCTGCGGTTGACGATCGCGGCGGAGCACACGTTCCCCGGTGCGGCGCCCGTGCTGCCGTGGCCGGGGTCCGGGCAGTCGGCGGTGTTCGTCGAGGGGATCGGGATGATGGGCACGTCGGGGGGTGCGGTGCCCGCGCCGACGGCGAGCGTCGCGAAGGTGATGACGGCGTTCGTGTACCTGCGGGATCATCCGCTGCGGGCGGGTGAGCCGGGGCCGACGATGACCGTGTCGCCGGAGGGTGTCGCGGAGATGCCGGCACGCCGGGCGCGCGGGGAGTCGCTGCTGGGGATCACGCAGGGGCAGCGGCTGACGCAGCGCAAGGCCCTCGAGGCGTTGATGATCATCTCTGCGAACGATGTGGCGCACGAGCTGGCGAAGTGGGACGCGGGCAGCGTGCGGGCGTTCGTGGCGAAGATGAACGCGGCGGCGCGCGAGCTGGGGATGACGAACACGACGTACACGGATCCGAGCGGCTACGACGCGGGGACGGTGAGCACGGCCGCGGACCAGGTGAAGCTGCTGCGGGCCGCGATGGCGATGCCGGCGTTCGCGGAGATCGTGAACCAGCGCTCGTACGCCCCGGCGAACGGGGGGCCGCTGCGGGAAGGCGGCAACTTCCTGCTGGGGCAGTCCGGGGTGGTTGGGGGCAAGACCGGGTTCACGGACGCGGCGGGCGGCAACTTCGTGTTCGCGGCGCGCAAGGACGTCGCGGGGGTCGCGACGCTGATCGTCGGCGCGGTGATGGGGCAGCGGACGGCGAGCGCGGCGGGCGCGGTGACGGCGGCGGGCGAGCTGGTGCGGGCGGCGGAGAGCGCGCTGACGGGGGTGACGGTCGCGAAGGCGGGGGCTCGGGTCGCGGTGGTGGACGACGGGCTGGGCGGGACGACGCCGGTGCGGGCGGCATCGGCGGTGACGGTGGTGGGCTGGTCGGGGCTGACCGTGGCGGTCGCGGCGCAGGGCAATCCGCCCGCGGAGGCGCCCGCGGGCACGGGCACCGGGACGCTGACGGCGGGGGCCGCGCGGGTGCCGCTGGAGCTCGCGGACGCCTACGAGGGCCCGGCGATCGTCGACCGGCTGACCAGGCTCGGTCAGGAGTAGAGCGCGGAGAGGAACCGGACCAGCAGGGCCTCGCGCGTGGGGGGCGGCAGTTCGTCGAGGACGGCGTTCACGACGGCCATCCCCCCGGACGGTCCGGCGCCGGCGGACGCGAGCAGTTCGGCGAATCCGGCGTCGTCGATGCTGTCGAGGTCGAGGGCGGCGATCGCGTCGACGAGGCCGTCGGGGACGGGCGGCGGCCCGGCGGCGCGGGCGGCCTTCGCGGCGTCGGCGAGGGCGCCGAGCAGGGCGCCGGTGTCGGACACCCCGGTGATCGTGAAGTGCAGGTTGGCGGGGATGCCCCGGTAGGAGAGCTGCGGCTGGAAGAACCAGCCGCGGTCGCGGGCCTCGTCGGCGAGGACGAACACGTCGAGTGCGGGGTCGGCGGAGGCGACGGCGACGAGCGGGACGGCCGGTGCGCCGAGCACCCGCAGCCCGTCCGGGAGTCCGGCGATGAGGCGTTCGGCGGAGTCCATGGCGCGGACGGCGAGGTCGCGGTAGCCGTCGGCGCCGACGGCGTTGAGGGTGGCCCAGGCGGCGCCGAGGGGGCCGGCGCTCTTGCTGGACTGGACGCCGGAGTTGATGACGGTGTAGCCAGGCCATTCGGCGGACGCGAAGTAGGCGCGGCGGCGCAGCGCCGGGTCGGCGAACAGGACGACGGACGCGCCCTTGGGCGCGTAACCGTACTTGTGCAAGTCGCACGACAGCGAGGTGACGCCCGGCACCGAGAGGTCGAACGGCGGGACGGGCCGTCCGGCCTCGCGGAGCCACGGCAGGACCCAGCCGCCGACGCAGGCGTCCACGTGGCACAGGACGCCCGCGGACTCGGCGATCGCGGCGATCTCGGTGATCGGGTCCATGACGCCGTGCGGGTAGGAGGGCGCGGAGGCGACGACGAGGACGGTGCGCGGGGTGATCGCGGCGGCGACCGCGGCGGGGTCGGCCCGGTACCCGTCGTCCACCGGGACGATCACCGGTTCGAGGCCGAGGTAGTGCGCGGCCTTGTGGAACGCGGGGTGCGCGGTGGCGGGCACGACGAGCTGCGGGTCCGGGACGGGACGGGCGTCGCGTGCGGCCTTCACCGCCAGCATGATCGACTCGGTGCCGCCGCTGGTGAAGATGCCCGTGCCGCCGCCGAGCCGGTCGGCGACCGCGCCGACGACCTCGCGTTCCAGGACCTGGATGCTGGGGAACGCGGTGGGGTCGAGGCAGTTGACCTCGAGCATCTCCCGGTAGGCGGTGGCGGCGAGGTCGTGGACGGCGTCGCGCCCGGTGTCGTAGACGTACGCGGTGACCTTGCCGCCGCGGACGGGGAGGTCCGCTTCGCGGAGCCCGGCCAGCAGGTCGAGCAGTTCGGCGGCCGGGCGGCCTTCCTCGGGGAGTGTCATGCGGGGTCCTCGGTGGCGTGGGCGGCGGCGAGCCGCCGGTAGGCGAGCAGCAGCGGCACGCTGAGCAGGAGCAGGACGGCGGGGACGAGCGTGAACCCGGCGGCGAGGCCGGTCAGCGCGGTGTCCGGCTGGACGACGGGGGTGTCGAGGTCGGACGAGCGGAACGAGCAGGCGGCGAGGATCAGCGCGAACACGCCGGGACCGAGGGCGAGTGCGCCGGTCTCGGCGGCCGTCCACAGGCCGGTGAACGCGCCGGACTGGGCGTGCCCGGTGCGTCCGGAGTCGGCGTGGACGGTCTCGGGCAGCAGGGCGAGCGGAAGGTACTGGGTCGCGGCGTAGCAGACACCGACGCCCGCGCTGAGCGCGAGAACGGCCGGCATCGAGGTGACCACCGGGAACAGCGCGGCGACCACCACGGCGAACACGACGACCGCGGCGACGTAGCAGGACACGGCACCGAACCTGCGGGCGAGCACCCGCCAGAACGGGACGGCGAACGCGCTCGGTGCGACCATGCAGACGAACATCGCGGACGTGAGGGCGTAGTCGTCCAGCCGGTAGGTCGCGACGTAGGGGGCGCCCGCGAGCATGATCGCGACGGCGAGCGTGTTCAGGACGTACGCGCCGAGCAGGGCGAAGAACGGCCGGTTGCCGCGCGCGGTGCGGAGCGCGGCGCGCAGGCCGAGCGCGTGGGGTCCGGGGCGGGACGGGATCCAGCGGGTGGCGAGGGCGCTGCCGATCGTCGCGGCGGCAATGACGGCCCCGACGGCGGCGCCCATCAGCGCGTGCCCGGCGCGGCCGCCCCCGGCGGCGTCGGTGACGGCGGGCGCGACACCGCCCGCGACGAGGATCCCGGCGGTGAGGCAGACGACCCGCCAGGCCATCGCGCGGCCGCGTTCGGCGGGGTCGGCGGAGATCTCGGCGGGCAGCGCGACGTAGGGGACCTGGAAGCAGGCGAACGCGCTGGCGGCGAGGAGGAACGCCAGCCCCGCCCAGGCGGCGGCGAATCCGGGCGAGTCGACCGGGACGGCGAACATCGCGGCGAACAGGACGGGCAGCGTGCAGGCGCCGAGCAGCAGGAGGCGGGTGCGGCGGCCGGTCCGGACGGCCTCGCGGTCGCTGGCGGCGCCCACGACCGGGTTGAGCAGGACGTCCCAGGCCTTGGGCAGCACGAGGACGGCACCGGCGACGGCCGCGCCGACGCCGAGCACGTCGGTGAGGTAGTAGAGCAGGAGCAGCCCGGGGACGGCGTTGAACACGCCGGTGCCGACCGAGCCGACGCCGTAGCCGAGCAGGCGCGCGCGTGTCAGCGGGACCGGGGCGGTCGTGGTGGCCGGGGCGGTCATCGCGGACCGCCGGGGAGGTCCAGGGCGGCGGTGACGAGACGGTGCAGGTGGGCGCGGAACCGGGCGAGTTCCCGGGGGTCGTCCATGCCGCGGCGCCGCCCGTCCGCGTCGAGGACGCCGCCGCGCGCGAACCCGTGCGTGGCCCAGATGACGGTCCAGACGGCGTACTCGACGTCCACGCCGTCGCCGGCGAGTTCCCGGACGGCGTCCACGACCAGGTCCATCAGCGGCCGGACGTAGAGGCTCTCCAGGTGGGCGACGTCGGCGGCGTCCGACAGCCAGCGGTGCATCCACAGCGCCGGGACGGCCGGGTTGGCGGCGCAGAAGTCGACGTACCGGTCGACGAGCCCGAGCGCCGCGGCGGCGCCCGCGTCCGCGCCCGCGTCCCCGCCCGTGCCCGCGGCGCGCAGGTCGCGGACGGCGTCCTCGAGCGCGGTGCGTTCGGCCTGGTGGGCGCGTTCCATGACGGCGAGGTACAGGTCGCGCTTGCCGCCGACGTGGTAGGCGACCGTGGCGATGTTGAGCCCGGCGGCCTCGGCGATGAGCCGGGTGGAGGTGCCGTCGTAGCCGAGGGCGGCGAACAGCCGGGTGGCGACGTCGAGGATGCGCTCCCGGCCGGAGTCGCTGGTCATGCGGCGACGGTAGCCGCCCGCCGGGATTTGGTCAATCGCTTGATGGAGAGGGGGCGGTGAGCCAGACGGTCAGCGCCATCTCCAGCTCCAGCCGCGCCTCCGGCTCGTACAGGCGATCGCCGAACAGCTCCTCGAGCTGGTGCAGCCGGTACCGGACGGTCTGCGGGTGCACGTGCAGGCGGGTGGCGACCTCGGTGGCGTTGAACCCGTTCTGCAGGCACGACAGCAGGGTGCGCACCAGCCGCTCGCGGTGCCGGGGCCGGACGGTCCGCAGCGGCGCGAGCCGCAGGTCCGCGACCGCCCGCACCAGTTCCTCGTCCTTGAAGACCACCAGCATCGGCATGTGGTCGGCGCACCGGATCAGCCGGTCGGACGGCAGGATGCCGCGGCGCGCGAGCGGCAGCGCCTCCCGCGCCCAGCGCAGCGACTTCGCGGCGTCCTCGGTGCGGACCGTCGGCCCCATCGCGGCCACCCAGTTCCGCAGCCCGGACTCCAGCATCCGGCCCCGGCCCGGCCCCTCGGGATCGGGCACCAGCAGGCACGGCTCGCGGCGGTTCACGTCGGACAGGACGTCCGGGGGCAGCGACGGGTGCGAGAACGGCTGCCGCCCCCGCTCGTACAGGACGACCGCGGCGACCGTCCGCGGCACCCGCCACTGCGCCAGCCGCGCCAGGTCCGCGACGGCCTGGGCCGACGCGGGCGGTTCGGCCAGCAGCAGGTCGAGGAGCCGGCGGCGGCGGTGCTCCAGCTCGCCCGCCTCCTGCGCGCGGGCCTTGGTGTACCCCTCGGTGGCCGCGCGGGCGATCTCGTCCAGGAAAGCGAAGATCGCCTCGGCGAGGGAGGCGAGCGTGTGCCGCGACACGTTGTACTGCTCGGACTCCGCCGCCAGCCGCCGCCACGCGACGCGCGCGCCCAGCCGCATCGACGTCTGCAGGATGTCGAGGCTGCGGCCCTCCCGGGCCTCCGCCCAGCCGATCTCCCGGTAGACCGCCCCGACCTGCTCCCACGAGCTGTTCGGGTCCATGATCAGGTCGACGAACTGGCGCAGCGCGCCCTCCACCGCCATCCGGACGAGCCGCGCGTACTCCTCGTCCTGCGGGCGGGAGTACTCGGGGATCCCGGCCAGGATCTCCTCGATCATCTCCTCGGCCAGCCCGTCCAGGTGCGGCCGGAAGATCTCCGACAGCTCGCTCGGCACGCCCGCCCACGGCTTGAGCGGCGAATGCTCCTCCAGGGTCGTGGTCACGGTTCCACCTCCCGCCCCTACGGTGTCCAGGGGGCGTTCTGGAAGCTACCGACCGCGCACGGGACCGGCTTTACCATCGAAGACGCAATGCGCCAGGGCGGTTGTCATCTCGATGACAATCGGTTCGCCCGTTCCGCCCGATTCACTCCGGCTGCTACTCGCCTCCGGCGCGGTCGCTCACACGCCTCCGGCGCGGTCGCTCACACGCCTCCGGCGAGGGCGCCCGCGAGGACGAGCCGTCCGGACGTCCGGACGATCTCCGCGACCTCGTCGGCCGGCCGGTGCAGCGACGCGACGCTGACCAGCGCGGCGAGCAGCACGTGCCCGAGGACGACCTCGACGTCCTCGCGCTGCGGCACCGGATCGCCGATCGCCGCCGACAGCCGGTCCCGCAGGAACAGGAACACCACGTCGCGGGAGTCGTCGACGCTGGAGTCGTCCGCGGTGACCGCCTGGATGATCGCCGAAGTGAGCATGACGTTGTCGGCCGCGACCCGCACGATCCGCTCCAGCAGCGCGGTGAGCCGCTCGACCGGCGTGTCCCCGACCGCGAGCGCGTCGATGTCGTCGGTGACCCGGTGCGCCCAGGTCGCGGCGACCTCGGTGAGCAGGTGGTCCTTGGTGGCGAAGTAGCGGTACACGGTGGCGCGGGCGACGCCCGCCCGGTCCGCGACGTCGTGCATGGTGACGGCCGGGTAGCCGCCCTCCACCGCCAGGGTCCACGCCGCGTCGATCAGCCGCTCCCGCCGCGCCTGCTGATCCTTGCTCAGCGTCCGCGTGACGGTGAACCGCACATCCGCGCTCACAACGCCTCCTCGCTGTCGGCGCGCCCATTGTCCCGCACATCGTCCCGTATCGCGATCTTCCCCCGCTCGCCCGGCCCGGGCCGGACCCGCCCGCCGCCCAGAAAAGCACTCTCCATCAGGGAAAATCCCGTTATACATGAACATTCGATATCATCTTCATCGCCCCGTAAGACGGCATCGGCGCGACGGGATCGCCGGATGCCCGGGGTCCCGCGAACCGATCCGCGGCCCGTCTCGCCGCCGGGCCACGGAAGCGCATGCGCGGGCCGCTCCCCCGCGGACGGCCGCACGCGTTCGTACCGACCCCACCGACAGCTTCACCGGCTCGGGGTCCGCACGAGGGGATGCACATGGTTCCGGAGTTGACGACGCAGGATCTCGTCGATGCGTTCGGCGACGAGGACGTCCGCCGGTTCGGCGACGGCGAACTCCCGACCGAGGTCGTCCACACCGTCACGCGCCGCTTCCTCACCACGGTCGGCATCCCGACCGACCTCAAGAGCAGTTTCCTCAGCCTCGCGAAGTTCGAGCCGCTACCCGAGACGCACGCCCGCGAGAGCGCGGCCGGCCACTGGACATGGGACCTTCCGGACGACGCGAAGAAGTGTTTCGTGCTCGGCGGCTTCTTCGGCGGTGACGTCGCACTCGACGGCGCCGACGGAAAGGTCTTCTTCATTCCCGACGGCGACGTCCTCCCGCAGCCGATGCACAGCGGAATCGACGCCCTCGCGTATTTCATGTACGCGCTCCAGCGCGACACGCATTACTACAGCCAGGAGTACGCGGAGCAGATCGACGCCGATCCCGATGACGAGCGGGACGCGGACGACGTCCTCATGGAGACGGCGGTGCGGCTCGCCCGGGAGCTCATGGAGGTCGACCGGACGCCGTTCACCGTCGGAGAACTGCCGCCGTACGAGATCGGCAGCGGCGAGGACCCCTTCACCGGCGACTTCGCCGGCCCGTGGACCGGGGCGTTCATGGACATCTCCGCCGGCGAGTGGGACTGACGCCCGCGCGCGAGCCGGGACGGACGAGTCGAACACGGACGAGTCGAACGGGGATGAACGGGAACCTGCGCGAACGGCGGCACGGGTGCCGGGGTCCCGCCCGTCCGGACGCGGCGCGCACCGGCGGCACGCGAACGGGACGGCCCGGGCGGGGGGCGCTCGCGCCCGTCCCGCCCGGGCCGTCCCGGAGAGACCGAACCGGTCAGTTCTTGCAACCGGTCACTTCTTGCAGCCGGTCAGTTCTTGCAGCGGATGATCCCCCACTTCAGGCGGCCGTTCGCGCCGCCGTCGACCCAGTTCCGCAGGCCGGTCTTCATGTGCTCGAGATAGCCCGCGCTGATCTGCCCGGACATCTCCGCCTCCCGCTCCTCGGTCTCCCGCAGCACCCGCCCGTAGTGCGTGGTGAGGTGCTCGGTGAGGTCGTCGAACCGCACGCTCAGCCCGAGGCGGGCCAGTTCCCGGCGGTAGAAGCCGGGCGAGCCCATCGTGTCGAGGTGCAGCCGGTCGAGGATGGGACGCAGCGCGTCCCGCGGGCAGTCGTCGGCGGCCATCGGGTCGGTGAAGACGAAGTCGCCGCCCGGCTTGAGCACCCGGACGATCTCCTCCAGTGCCCGGATGCGGTCGCCGCCGTGCAGCAGGGCGTCCTGCGACCACACGACGTGGAACGCGTTGTCGTTGAACGGCAGTTCCTCGAACGAGCCGTCGACCACGTCGATCAGCTCGTCGAGTCCCTGGTCCTTGTTCGCCGCGCGGTTGCGGGCGTTCTCGACCTCGCTCAGGTTCAGGCACGTGACCTTGCAGCCGTACGTGCGGGCGAGGTGCCGGGCCGATCCGCCGAACCCGGCGCCGACGTCCAGCACGTGCACGTCCGGTGTCAGTTCCAGGCCCGACGCCATCCGCTCGACCGTCCGGCCGCTCGCCGCGTCGATCGTGTCGCCGTCCTCGTAGACGCCGACGTGGATGTGCTGCCCGCCCCAGACGGAGTGGTAGAACGCGTCGGCGTCCTCGGAGTTGTAGTACTCGCGGGCGGTGTTCACCGCCGTCGAGTAGGAGGAGCCGCCGGAGTCGTCTTCCCGATACATTTTCTCCGCCACGTGAATGAAGAAGTCGGGATCGTCCTCGTGGTAGGACTTCTGGAAGTCCCCGAAGGTGTCGACCCGCTGGAAGCCGACCTCCCGCATGAGCCGCCGCATGTAGTCCTTGCGCAGCGGGAACATGTTGAGGGCGTAGTCGCTTCCGTCCGGGAACCGGTACCGGAACCGCGCCAGCCCCTCGTCCACGTATTCGGGCTCGGCCGTGACCTCCTCGCCGCAGTAGTAGTACGAGTGCGTGCTGCTGAACCCGTTGTCCAGGATCGAGTCGTAGTTGCGCTGGTCGATGATGAGCACGCCGTCGTGCTTCAGCAGCGCGTAGAATTCCGCGAGCGCCTTGCGCCTGTCACGTTCCGAGAACAGATGGGTGAACGAATTCCCCAGGCAGATGATGGCGTCGAACTCGCCGTGCACGTCGCGGTTCAGGTAGCGCCAGTCGGCCTGCACCACCTTGAGGACGTACTGCCCGTAGGTGAACCCGTTCTCGAACGCCTTGCGCAGCATCTCCTGACTGCCGTCCGCGCTGACGGTGTCGAAGCCTTCCTGCACGAGCCGCACCGAGTGGAACCCGGTGCCGGTCGCGACGTCGAGTACTCGCTTGACGCCGCGTGCCTTCAGCTGGTCGATGAAGAAGGTGCCTTCGCTCTCGTAGCGCCTCCTCCAGTCGATGAGCTCGTCCCACTTCTCGACGAAGCCTTGGACGTACTCCTTCTCGTAGTGGTTGGTGTCGCGGACCTCAGTCGGATTTTCGCCGAAATCTTGCCGCTGAATCGGTCTGCCTCCCTGTGCGCGCGTCCCCCGATATGACTTCCAGTAGCTCACTGAACACGTACCGTCGTCACGTTCGGCATGCTAATCACCACATTCTGTGACAGTCAGCCACGAACGTGACATACAGGACGACGTTAGCCCTGCGCACAGCTTTCTATAAGGGGTTCCCGGGGTACTTTTCGCTAACACACTGTGTGACCAGCGCAACATCGGCCCGGATTCGGGGCCGCCTCCGGCCGCCCGTCCCCTCCCCCACATGGCCGTCTCCGGCCATCCGCCGCTTTCCCCGCACACCCCCGCGTGGCCGCATCCGGCCGCGGGTCGCGGTGGAGGCTCAGCGCGGGGTGAGGCGCACCACCGGGTACTCCCGGTCGCTCTTGCGCTGGTACTTCGCGATCCGCGGCTGCGCCTCCGCGATGCGCCGCCACGCGTCCGCGCGGTCGGCGCCCTCCAGCCGGTGCGGCGTCACCGGCTCGGCGCCGGCGCCGGCCACCTCGATCGTCGCCCGGTCGGGGTGCGCCATGAGGTTGACGTACCAGTCCGGGTGCCGGCTCCCGCCGCCCGACGCGACGACCAGCCGGCCGTCCGCGCCGTCCTCGAACCACGCCACGGGCGTCTCCCGGGCCTCCCCGCTCCGCTTGCCGACCGTGTTCAGGATCAGCACGTCCATGCCCATCGCCCGGCCCTGCCCGCGACGGATCTTCCGCGTGACCCGGCCGTTCGCCTTGTGCTGCATCCACCGCGACACCCGCCCCGGCCCGCCGCTCCCGCCCGCCTTCTCGTTCGCCGCCATCGATCCGCTCCCTCCGCTCGGCCGCACGTCCATGGCCGTAACGGTAGGCGGGGGCCGGTCATGCGCACTTCTCGATTCCTGACCGATCCGGTACGCCCCCGACCTGGGAAGACGGGGGACGTACCGGGCCGGTCACGCGCGCGGCGCCGCGATCTCCACGCCCTCCAGGACGCCCAGGGCGTCCGGGACGAGGATCGTCGCGTTGAAGTACGCGCTCACCAGGTAGCGGGTGATCGCCGCCTCGGTGACGCCCATGAACCGGACGTTCAGCGACGGCTCGTACTCCCCGGGCAGGCCCGTCTGGTGCAGGCCGACCACGCCCGAGTCGTCCTCGCCCGTCCGCATGGCCATGATCGACGACGTGTGGTCGGACGTCACCGGGATCTTGCCGCACGGGTAGATCGGGACGCCCCGCCAGCCGAGCAGCCGCTTCTCCCCCTCGACGATCTGGTCCGGGTAGACGCCCCGCCGGGTGCACTCCCGGAAGAACGCGGCGATCGCCTTCGGGTGGGCGAGGAACAGCCGGGTGCCGCGCCGCATCGCCAGCAGGTCGTCCATGTCGTCCGGTGTCGGCGGACCGGACCAGGACGCGATCCGCTGCGCGTCGTCGGCCTGGTGCAGCAGCCCGAACTCCGGGTTGTTGACCAGCTCCCACTCCTGCCGCTCCCGCAGCGCCTCCACCACCAGGCGCAGCTGCTCCTCCGCCTGGTCCATCGGCCCGTTGTACAGGTCCGCGACCCGCGTGTGGACGTTCAGGACGGTCTGCGCGACGGCCAGCTCGATCTCCAGCGGCCGGGCGTCGTAGTCGGCGAAGGTGTCGGGCAGCGGCGGCTCGCCCCCGTGCCCGGACGCGAGCCGGATCTCCGCCTCCCCCCGCCGGTTCGCCGGTTCGGACGCCGCCGCGCGGAACGCCGCGAGGTGCGCGCGCAGCGCCGGGCTCGCGTCGCCCAGCTCGGCGAGCGCCTCGCGCGGCAGCGCCAGGACGGTCGCGGGCGTGGCGGCCCGCAGGGTCTCCCGCCAGACGGGCCCGGACTCCCCGGCGTCCGCCGCGTCCGCGGAGTCCGCCGCGAGCAGGTCGCCGCCCGCGTGCCGCCCGTCGGTGAGGACCCCGAGCATCGCCGTCCCGCCGTACCGGGCGGTGCCGATGCGCTCCACCCGTCCGCGCGCGACGGCCAGCACCTCCGTCACCGGGGCGCCCTCGGCGGCGAGGACGTCCCCGGGCTCGACGTCGCGGGCGGTGAACCGTCCGGCCAGCTCGGTGAGGACGTCCGGGGCGAGCCCGTGCAGGGCGGGGAACCCGGCGAGGGAGTCCGGTGCCACGTGGACGCCGGACGCCCCCCACCGGAACGCGAGCAGCCGCTGCCGGGCGGTCGTGACGCGCCGTCGGTTGACCCGGTAGGTCCCGCCGGACACCTCGACCCACGGGAGCTTGCGCAGCAGCCACCGCGAGGAGATGGCCTGCATCTGGGGCCGGGTCTTGGTCGTGGTCGCGAGCAGGCGGGCCGCGTCCGTCGACAGGCTGAGCGGGCCCGGACGGACGTCCTGCGGAACGGAGGTCATGGCCTTCCTTCGTCAGACGCGGTCGGCGGCGATCAGCAGGTAGTGGAAGCTCCCGCCGGTGTAGGCCTCGAGGAAGGCCTTCTCAATGCCGGTGGCCAGGTGCGGCGAGCGGGCGCGCATCCGCCAGTAGGGGATGGTCGCCTCGGTGAGGTCCACGGTCGCGATCGGGACGAGGTCGTGCGCGGCCATCGCCTTGAAGTACGCGCTGCGCGGGTGGATGTCGCAGATGTAGTGCGAGTTGATCTCGCTGACGGCCCGCGACGGCAGCCCGTAGACGTCGTTGTAGCAGCCGGTGATCGTGACGTAGCGGCCACCGCGCCTGAGCAGCCGGCTGTGCTCGGCGAACAGGTCGTTCAGGTCGACGTACATGGTGGACTCGTTGTTCCAGATGCCGTCGAAGGAGCCCGTCTCGAACCCGGTCGAGAGCATGTTGCGGAAGGAGAACCGCACGGAGTCGGCGACGCCCCGCTGCTCAGCCTGCTCATTTGCGAACCTGACCTGCTCCTCGGAGATCGAGATGCCCTCCACCCGGCAGCCGAACCGCAGGTTCGCCATCAGGCTCGTGCCGCCCCGCCCGCACCCGGCGTCCAGCAGCCGCCCGTCCGCCGGGACGGGGCCGAGCTGGTCGAGCAGGAAGCCGGCCTGCGCGGTCTCCAGCCGGTGCAGCTCCTCGATCGTCCGCTGCTCGCGGGTCTCCTGCGGCCCCTCCAGCACCGACCAGTCCGGCTCGCCGATGCCGTAGTGGTGGTGGTAGATGCCGTCCACCGCCCCCAGCAGCAGGTTCACCGGGTTGCGCTCCTGGTTCCAGTAGTCGGCGACCGAACGCTGGTAGGGGCTCTTGAGCACGTTCGCCGTCGCGGTGGTCGCGGTGGTCGTGGTGGTCGTGGACATGGGGGTTCCTCCTCGTGGCATGGGTCAGGCAGGTTCGGCAGGGTTTCGGACGGGGGCCGGACGGGGCCGGACGGGCGGTCAGGCGTCCCGGTAGCGCTCGTTGGTGGCGTGCCATTCGAAGCCCCCGCCCATCCAGGCCTGCGCGCCGCGCAGGAACCACTGGAGCTGCGGGGACGGCACGACCGCCAGTTCGTTCTGGGCCCGCTGGAAGCCGCGGACGAAGTCGTTGTGCAGGTCGACCACGGCCGCGGTCGCCTCCTCGACGGAGCACTCCCGGTCGGCGGCCACGAGCAGGACCATGTTGCAGACCGGCTTCTCGTCGGCCGCGTCCTTCGCCACCGAGAACAGGTCGTTCACCAGGACGGACGCGGTGCCCGCCCGGAAGAGCGCCTCGCGGACCCGCTGCTGGTAGTACAGCTCGGCGGGCAGCTCGTAGCCGCCGACGGCGTCGATCAGCGTCATCGAGGTGTAGAAGCTGTCGTGCTGGCGGGCCGCGAGGTACTCCCACGCGGGCGGGTGCCGGTCGGTCTCGCGCCAGGCGGCGTAGGCCGTCCAGCTCACGAACATCGCGAACGTCGAGTAGCAGACGCGCTGCACCACGGCCGTGCTCGCGCGGGCCGCGAGATGGGCGGTGGCCGACCGCAGCATCCGCAGCACGAGGTCGTCGCCGAGGGCCGCGTCCAAGGGGGGCGTGAAGTCGCCCGCCTCCGGCGGCCCGTCCATCGCGGACATGGCCAGGGCCAGCCGGGGCGGCAGCAGTTCGGGGACGGCGCCCAGCGCGGTGTCGTCGGCGTAGTAGTCGTCGGCGGCCCACCAGCTCGCGTTCAGCTTCGCGGCCGTGAGCAGCGCGTCGGGGTCGTCGGTGTCCGGATGGGTGAGCATCGCGAGGCGCCCGAAGCCCGCGGAGCCCATCGCGTCCAGCTCGTCGTCGCTGAACCCGAGGGCGGCCGCCCAGGCACGCAGCCGGGCCTCGACGTCGGCGGCCAGGATCGCGTCGACGCGTTCGACGGCCGGGACGTACAGCGCCGGCGCCGAGCCGTCGCCCCAGGTCCGGAGGGTGTAGGGCGGGGCGGTCCTCGGCACCGCGGTCCCGCTGGTGCCGAGCCCGACCGGCCCCGGCATCCGCCACGGAACGCGTCCTTCCGCCGACTGCCCCACGCCCATGCGGCCTCCCGAAGATCTCGCGACGTCCTCGATTCCACCAAGAGGATGCCACCGTTCGCACATGAGCGCACACGATAAGTAACTATCGCGAAAGGAAGGGACCGCGACCGGACACGGCCATGGACACCGAGAGTGACACGTGGTAACCGTGCGACGCACGTGGCGCCGGGGAACTACGCTCGGCAGAGCTGGGCGATCAGGGCCGCACCGGCCCATTCCTCCCACGCGTCCGGCGACCAGCCGCGATCCCGCACGAAGATCAGGTACAGCTCCGGGCTGAGGAGGCCGAACAGCAGGTCCGCGGCCGTCTCGACGTCGACGCCGGGATCGGCGTCGGGCTTGCCCGCGAGCGCGCCGGCCGCCGCCCGCTGCACGGTGTACCGCGGATCGGGGCCACCCGGCCACTGCGCGGCGATCTCCGGGTCGGTGGCCGCCGCGGCCGCGATCATCGGCATGATCGGCGCGACCCGCCCCAGGATCTCCCGGGTGCCGCGCACGTGCGCGCGCAACTGCTCCGCCGCCGTGGGCGCGGCGCACGCGGCGCGGAACCATGCGCGGTCCATGGTGGCCACGGGCTCGGCGTCACCGGCGATGGCCGCGTCGACGACGTCCTTGAACAGCGTGCGCTTGTTGTGGAAGACGAAGTAGACGGTCTGGACGGCCACGCCCGCGGCGTCGGCGACCTCCCGCAGGCTCGTCGCCCCGTACCCCTGCGCGACGAACAGCTCCCGCGCCGCCTCGACGATCTTCTCCCGAGTGCGGCGCGAGCGCTCGGCGCGCCCGTCCGTCCGCTTGTCCGTCCGCTTGACGTCGTTCATGGTGGGAGCTTATATCTAGAGTCGAACACTAAAGTTCGACTCTAAAAAGATGGCCGGACGGGCGCACCGCCCGGGAGCCGTCGCACCCGGAGACCGGAGGAGACCGATGCACACGATCGCCAACACCCAGCAGGCGGAAGCGTGGAACGGCTGGGAGGGCGCGGCCTGGGCGGACGGCGCCGCCCGGTACGACGCGATGATGGGCGGCTTCAACGAGCCGCTCCTGGCCGCCGCCGCGATCGGCGCGGACGACCGCGTCCTGGACGTCGGGTGCGGCACGGGCCAGACGGCCCTGCTGGCCGCGCGCCGGGCCGCACGGGTGCTCGGCGCGGACATCTCCGCGCCGATGCTGGCCCGCGCCCGCGCCGACGCGTCCGCGCGGGGCGTCGCCGGCGTCCGGTTCGTGCAGGCGGACGCCGAGGTCCACCCCTTCGAGGAGCACGCCTTCGACGTCGCCATCAGCCGCGGCGGCGTCATGTTCTTCGCCGACCCCGTGGCCGCGTTCGCCAACATCGCCCGCGCGCTCCGGCCCGGCGGCCGCCTGGCGTTCGTCGCCCCGCGGGCGGGCGGCCCCGACAGCCCCTACACCCGCGCCACCGCCGCGCTCGCACCGCTGATGCGCGCGCCTTCGCCCGCGTCCCGGGGCATGGGGTCGCTGGTCGACCCCGACCGTATCCGCGGGGTGCTCGGCGAGGCGGGGCTGCTCGAGGTGCGCGTCCGTCCGGTCGAGGCGATGATGGACTACGGCCGCGACGCCGCCGACGCGGCGGACTTCATCCTCGGCCAGGGCCCGGTCCGCTTCAACCTCAAGGACATCGACCGGGACGCCGCCGCGCGCGTCCGCGAGGATCTCCGGGCGGGACTCCGGGCCTACGAGACCCCGGACGGAGTCCGGATCCGCGGTTCCGTATGGCTCGTGACCGCCGTCCGCCCCGGAGGGTGACTTCAAGCAAGGTCGAGAATGCAGCGTCGCGGTCGTCGGGCGAGGAACATCGGCGGGAAGGCGCGCGACGGTGACACCGATCTCGGCCCCATCGGCGTGACCCCAGGCATGCGCGAGGACGGCGGCCACCGCGCCGGGTGGCACGCGCCGGCCGAAGCCCTCCCCCCTGAGCCGCCCCACGCCCCGGGGTCACCGCGCCGGTTACCGCCGTCCGGGACGGCAGGACCGGACGTCCGAGGCCGGGGCGGTCAGGGCATGTCGCGCATCAGGCGCCGCACACGCTCGACGTCCGGCGACGCGCGGCCGTCCCGTCCCGGTGACGGCTCCCCCGCCGCGCCCGCCGGGTCCACGAGCCGCCGCAGGCCGGTGCGCAGCAGCCCGCCCTCGACGGACGCGACGCCGCTGAGCGCGAGCACCGACGCCCCCTGCTCGAGCGCGGCCATGAGCATCGCGACGTCGCCGGCCGGGAGGTCCTCGCCGTCCGGACGGCCCGCGGCCGCGACCCGCCCGTAGGCGTCGAGCAGCGCCCGGACCCGCGTGCGCAGCGCGTCGACGAGCGCGTCGTCGCGCGCGGCCGTCGCGATGAACTCCAGCGTCGCGAGCCCGAACCCGCGCACCAGCTCCGCCGCGCCGTCGTCGGCGCCGTCCGGCTCCGGCGCCGCGAACGGGTCCCAGTCGGCGCCCCGCAGCGCCTCCAGGTTGTGGTCCATCACCGCGAGGAACAGCTCGGCCTTGCCGCCGAAGTTCGAGTAGACCGCGCCCTTGGAGTACCCGGCCTCGCCCGCGATCCCCTCCAGGCTCGCTCCGTGGTAGCCGTCGCGGGTGAACGCCACGAGCCCCGCCAGGACGAGCGCGTCCCGCGTCTCCCGCTTCAGCTCGGCGCGGCTCCGCCGCACCCGCGGTGCGGCCGTCGTGGGGCGTCGATCCATGCCGCACATCGTAGTTCACGTACCACTGGCATCCTGATACCGTCGGTACTTCAATACCAACGGTATTTCGGAGTGACGATGGACGCGGTACTGGAGATCGACGGCCTCACGAGACGGTTCGGCCCGGTCGTCGCCAACGACGGGATCGGCCTGCGCGTCCGCGCGGGCGAGGTCGTCGGGCTGCTCGGCCACAACGGCGCGGGCAAGACGACCCTCGTCTCGCAGCTCGTGGGGCTGCTCAAGCCCGACGCCGGGACGATCCGGGTGGCCGGTGCGGACGCGGTCGCCGACCCGGCGGCCGCCCGCCGCCGCGTGGCGCTCCAGGCCCAGGCACAGGCCCCGCTCGACGGCCTGACGCCCCGGACGGCCATCGAGATCGCCGGACGGCTGCGCGGGCTGTCCCGCACCGGCGCGCGGGCCGCCGCGGACGCGCTCGCCGACGAACTCGACATCGGCGAGTGGTTCGACCGGCGGGCCGTACCGGGCGGCGGCCTCTCAGGCGGCGTGCGCCGGCTGACCGCGTTCGCGATGGCCGCCGTCGCGCCCGTCCCGCTCGTCGTCCTCGACGAACCCACCAACGACGTCGACGCCTCGCGGCGGCGCCGGCTGTGGCGGGCCGTCCGCCGGCTCGGCGACGACGGCGCCGGAGTCCTGCTCGTCACCCACAACGTCGCCGAGGCCGAACGCGTCGTGGACGAACTCGTCGTCCTCGACCGCGGCCGCGTCGTCGCCGCCGGAACGCCGAACCGGCTCCGCGGGGGCGACGACCTGCGGCTCGAACTCGCCCTGCACCCGGACGGCGCCGACCCGTCCGGCGCCGCCCCGGTCCCGGTCGCCCGCCGCGTCCGCACCGGCCGCCGGGTGCTGCTGACCCTCGGCACGTCCGACGCCGAAGCCGCCGTCGCCTGGGCCGCCGCCCTCCGCTCCGCCGGACGGATCGAGGGCTACGCGCTGGCCCCCGCCACCCTCGAGGACGCCTACCTCGCCGCGACCACCCGGGAGCCCGCCGATGCCTGAGGCGACCGTCGCGATCCCGCCGCGCACCGGGCTCTGGGCGACCTACGCGACCCTGCTGCGCTGGACGATCGCCCAGACCGGCGCGGTACTGCCGCTCGTCATCGTCGTCCAGTCCCTTCTGGCCGCGGGCGTCATCGTCGGGTTCGGCTTCCTCGTCCCCGGCATCGACACCGCGGCCGCCCGGTTCCTGTCGACGGGCGCGCCCACCGTCCTGCTCGTGGTCGTCGGCCTCGTGATGGTCCCCCAGGGCGTCGCGCAGGCGCGCGCCGGGGGCACCTTCACCTACCTGCGCGCCCTGCCGGTGCCGCGCCCCCTCCTCCTGCTGGCCGACGTGACCGTGTGGCTGGCGGTCGCCCTGCCGGGCGTCCCCGTCGCGCTGGTCGTCGCCCACCTCCGGTACGGCTTCGGCTACTCCTTCGACTGGCCGCTCCTGGCGGCCGCGTCCGTCCTGACCGCCGTCACGGCGACCGCGGTCGGCTACGCGGTCGCCGTCCTGCTGCCCCCGCTGCTCGCCCAGCTCGCCACCCAGATCCTCGTGTTCTTCGTGCTGCTGTTCTCCCCGATCACCTTTCCGGCCGCGCGCCTGCCCGAGTGGTTCCGGTCCGTCCACGGACTGCTCCCGTTCCAGCCGTCCGCCGACCTGCTCCGCGCGGGCCTGCTGTCGGACGTCCACAGCGCGAGCCCGCGGGACCTCGCCGTCCTGCTTGCCTGGTGCGCGTTCGGCCTGGCGGTCAGCACCCGCGCCCTGACCCGCCGCGACTGATCCGGAGGCGTCACTCCCGCGCGGGCAGCCAGATTCCGTGCAGCCCCAGCGGCACGCGCACGGGGATGTGGACGCGCGCGACCGGCCCGGCGGCCGGGTCCCCTCCGGGCAGGACGAGCAGCTGGCTGCTCAGGTCGGTACGGTCGGTGGCGAAGGTGAGCCAGTACCCCTCGTCCGCGCCGGTGGTGCCGGGGACGGGCGCGAACACGGGCTCGCCGACCGAGAGCGGGTTCGCGTCCCACGTCTGCGCGGACACCTCCCCGTCCCGCACCTCGTACCAGCGCAGCCCGTCGAACTCGCCGGGCAGCAGGTCCGGCGTCCGTCCGGTCCCGGCGGCCGTGGCGATCCGGCGGTGCGGCCCCGCGAGCATCCGGTCGTCCACGCGGGGGAACTCCACGCGCGCGTCGTCCAGCAGTTCGCGCCGGACGGTCCCGGCGGCCGGGTCCAGGACGGCCCGCGCGAGCCCGCGCGGCGCCCCGCCCGGTCCGGCGGGGCGCGGGCCGAGCCCGGGGCCCGGCCACTGGACGTAGTCCAGGACGACCTCTCCCGTGGGCAGGTCGTGGGCGTTCACCGTGTGCCAGACCCAGAACGCGGAGTCGTGCGCCCAGCGCACCGTCCCCCCGTCGCGCGGCACCAGCGCGATCCGCGTCCCGTCCTCGGGCCGCCAGTCCAGGAACGAGCCGCCCCGCATCGCCGCCGCCAGGTCCAGGTAGGCCGGGGCGAGGACGATGACGAGGTAGCGCGCGGTCAGCGCCATGTCGTGGATCATCACCGGGACCTCCGCGCCCGCCACGGGCGTCGGCCCCCGCACGACCTCGCCGTCCGGGCCGAGCAGCGCCCAGGTGAGGTAGGGCGCCTCCAGGCCGTAGCAGAAAACGGCCATCTCCCCGGTGCGCGGGTCGATCTTCGGATGGGCGGTGATCCCGGCGGGCAGCCGCCCCCCGAAGGTCTCCTTGCCGAGCGTCTCCAGGTCCGGGCTCAGCCGGAACGGGCTGTCGGACTCGGCGAGCGCCAGGAGCCGCCCGCCGTGCCGCACCACGTTGATGTCCGGCAGGTCCTTCAACGTGTGCGCCAGGTCCGGCCCGACCTCGTCGAGCCCCGGAGTGATCAGCGACTCGACGCCGCCCCACAGCGCTCGTCCCGCCCTCTCCTCCGCGCGCATCGCGGGCGTCCGCACGAAACGGTTGCGGTACCGGGCCCGTCCCTCGCTCATCCACACGCCGTGCACCATGCCGTCCCCGTCGATCGGGAACAGGTACGAGCCGATGGGGCTGAACCGCGGATTGGGGCCGTTGCGCAGGTACACGCCGTCCAGCTCGGCGGGCAGCTCGCCCTCCACCCTCAGCTCCGCCTCGTCCACCTCCCTGGTGACGGGCGCGAACCGCCCGCCGAGATGCGCGACTCGAGTCGGATCGAACCCGGTGGAACCCGCGGCCATGGCAACCTCCCCCGACACCGGTGCCCTGCGCTCCCCCATGCCCGCCCGTCCGCGCCTCATCCCGACTCGGGACGGAGCGAGGCGCGGGCGACGCATCGGGAGATTGGTATTGACCAATTGTTCGGACGGTTCGTATGGTGAGCGTCGATCAAGACCGAAGTCGCGTGTCCCGGCCAGGAAAGAACCCCTCATCCCACCGAGAGACCCAAGAGGTCTTTACCACTTTGTCAGGCCGGTGTTCCGTCGATGTTTCGGTCACGCACGTCGGCATACAGCGGCCGTCCCTCACGGGACGCGGCCTCCGGGGGCGCTGGAGGAAGGAAGCAGGTCATGAGACGACGCTGGAGAGCGGCCACGGCGGTGTGCACCGCCGCGACCGTCGCCGCCGCGCCCGCCGTCCTCGCCCCCGCCGGCGCGGCCGGCCCCGACCGGGGAGCCGCGCGGGACGGCTGGCGGCTGATCGCCCACGAGGGGTTCCACCGCCCGCTCACGGTGGACCGTGCCAGGTGGCAGCGTGATCCGCACGGGCCGGACAGCCCGTGGCACGTCGGCCCGTTCGACGACGACGGCGAGGTCTGGAAGACGATCAGCGGCCCCGAGTTCACCGAACGGCTCCAGACGCTCGACGTGTACCGCAAGCGGGTGCCGTTCGGCCGCGGCGGGTGGCTCACCGCCGAGATCGCCGCCGTCGACAAGGACAAGGACGGCCGGCCCGACTCGCAGCCGGGACTGTCCACCACCCGGCTCCCGGACGGCGCGAAGGTCGCGCGGATCTCCGAGCCGAGCTGGGACGCCGGCGTGCTGATCCGGCCGACCCGGCCGCTGCCCCCGCAGTACCGCGTAGAGATGACGTTGCGCGGCATCGACTTCGGCGGAAAGCGCGACGGGAGCTTCGAGTACGACGGCAAGTACAACGGCTATACCGAGGACGGCTGCAAGACCGGGTTCCCGTGGACGTTCAAGGGCGCGCTGCCCGGCAAGACGCGCTGTGAATACGGCGACGTCAAGCGTGAGAACGGCTTCTACTACATGACCATCCTCGATCACGCCACGCCCGCACCCCACGGCAACCCCGGCATCCATTACCGCCGCAAGGTCATCATGGACGGCTACAACAGCAACCAGACCTGGTCGGAGGGCAACGGGATCTGCAATCCCGAGACCGGCGAGATCTACAGCACGATGGACGGCACGTTCAACGGCGTGAACGCCATCTTCGTGCGCGGCGACAAGTTCCGTCCGCAGAACAACAACGTCAGCAACGAGTACTACTTCAAGACGGCGTGCGGGAACTGGTCGGGCGACGAACCGTTCGGCGAGGACGGCGCCTACAGCGACCTCCTGACCGGTGCCGAACTCCGCCCGGAACTGCTGCCCGAGGCGAGTTACCGGTTCGCGGTCGAACGCGACGCCACCGGCTACACCATCGAGATGAGCGGTCCGTTCCGGCACATCGGGCAGGCGACGCTGCGCTTCCACCACGGCTTCGTCGAGGACGGCCGCCCGATCTGGCACTACAACCAGACGCCCGGCGAGTACGACGGCCGGTTCGACCAGAGCCTCACCCACACCGGCCCGTCCGGCACCTACACCACCGAGCACACCTGGCCCGCGGGCTCGGCCTACCCCGACTCGTTCATCATCGGCGACCCGCACCTCAACTACTACGAGGGCTCGGCACTCATCGACGACATCCGCCTCTACGTCCCGAGGTAACCCCGGAGGCGCACCGGGGGCGGCCCTGCCGGCCGTGGCCGCCCCGGTGGCCGGGGTCGATCAGAGCAGCTTGTCCCGCGTGAAGGGGACGTTCCGCAGCCGCCGGCCGGTGGCGTGGAAGATCGCGTTGCCGATGGCCGCGGGCACCCCGGTTCCTGGCGTCTCGCCGAAGCCGCGGGCCTGGAGGGCGTTGCTGTCCCGGGCCGGCCGGTCCACGAACATGGCCTCGAACTCGGGCGCGTCCGCGTTCACCGGCAGCAGGTATCCGGACAGGTCGGGATTGACGATCCGGGCCGTGTTCGGGTCCACCAGCGTGTGCTCGAGCAGCGCGAAGCCGATGCCCCACGTCACGCCGCCCATGACCTGGCCGCGCGCGGTGCGCCGGTTGAGGACCCGTCCCAGGTCGTGGGCGGTCACGACCCGGCTCACGCGCACGCCGCCGAGCCGCGGGTCGACCCGGACCTCCAGGAACACCGCGCCGTAGCTGTGCCCGGGGCTGTTGTCCAGGCGTCCGGTGACCTCGACGGGGCGACCGTGGCGGGCCATGACGGCGCGGTAGCCGTCCCTGCGGCGGCGGTCGCCGCGGGCGAAGAGGTGACCGCCCTCGGCCACGACGTCCCCGGCGGGCACGCCGTGCAGCGGGGACCGGGGATCGGCGACGGCGAGCGCGACCACGGCGTCCCGCGCGTCCCGCGCGCCCTCGGAGACCGGCCCGACCACGCTGGACATGGTGGCCGACGCCGCGGACAGGGACGCCTCGGGGAAGGCGGTGTCGCCGAGCCGCGTCGTGACATGCTCCAGGGGCATGCCGAGCGCGTCGGCGGCGACCTGGGTGAGCACGGTGTAGGTGCCGGTGCCGATCTCCTGGGTGGCGGCCCGCACGGTCGCCCGCCCGTCCACGCCGACCGTGACGCTCGCCTGGGAGGGGATCGCGCCGTAAGTGTGGGTTTCGGTGGCCATGCCCCAGCCGACGTACTCGTCGCCGTCCCTGGTCGTCCCCGGCTCGGGGTTGCGGCGTTCCCAGCCGAACGCCTTGGCCGCCGCCCGGTAGCACTCCAGCAGGTGCTTGTCGGCGTGCGGCCGTCCCGTCCGGGGGTCGGCGGCGGCGTGGTTGCGCGTCCGCAGTTCCACCGGGTCGATGCCGAGCTCGTGGCTCAGCTCGTCCATGGCGGTCTCGAGGCCGAAGTGCGCGGTGGTCTCCGGTGAGCGCATGAAGCTGGACGTGGGCAGGTCCAGCCGCACGCCGAGCTGCCGGACGTGGACGTTCGGGCAGTCGTACAGGTGGAGCGTCGAGTCGCTCGTGTTGAAGACGTGCGTGTCGGTGCGGGTCAGCTGCGCCGTCGAGGTGTCGACGATGGCGGTGAGCCGGCCGCGCCGGGTGGCGCCGAGCCGGATGCTCCGCCGGTACTCCGAGCGGTGGCCGTTGGACGTGTACATCTGCGCCCGCGACAGGACCAGCTTCACGGGCCGCCGGGCGAGCTTCGCCGCCGCCGCGGTGAGCAGCGTGTGCGGATAGACCGGGCCCTTGGCGCCGAAACCCCCGCCCAGGTAGGGCGAGATGATCCGGACGTTCCCCGGTTCCAGCGCGAAGGCCCTCGACACGACCAGCCGGGAGAAGATCACGCCCTGCGCGCTCTCGTACAGCGTCAGCCTGTCGTCGCCGTCCCAGACCGCGGTGGTGGTGTGCGGTTCGATCGGGTTGTGATGCTGCGTCGGGCTGGTGTAGGTCTGCTCGATCCGCACCTCGGCCCGCGCGAGGGCCGCTTCGGCGTCACCGTCGACGAACTCGTTGGGTTCCCCGTTGAACTCGGGCGGGAGGAAGGCCTCGCCGAGGGCGTCGTCCAGCCGCACGGCGGGCCCCTCCGTCCGGTAGCGGACCTTCACCAGGCTCGCGGCCTCCTGCGCCTGCTCGAGGGTCTCGGCCACGACGTAGGCGACCGGCTGCCCGGTGTGGTGGACCCGCGAGTCCTGCAGCGGGATGAAGCCCCGGTTGTACGGGAAGCCCGGGAACACCAGCCCCGGCATGCGGGTGTGGACCGCAACAACCCCGGGATGCGCCAGCGCCGCCGCCGTGTCGATGTCCGTGACCTCGCCGCGGGCGACGGTGCTCATCACCAGGAAGCCGTGCAGCGGGTCGGGAACTTCGTTGTCCGCGGCGTAGCGCGCCGCGCCGGTGACCTTCGCGCGGCCGTCCACCCGCCGCACGCCCTTGCCGACCAGCCCGCTCATCGAACGCCTCCCAGGTCGTCGAGGACGCTCTCCAGCGCCCGCCGCACGAGCTCGACCTTGAACCCGTTCCCTTCGCGCGGGCGGGCGTCCCGGACCAGGACGCGCCCCGCCTCGGCGACCGTCCGCCCGGTCAGCCGCCGGCCCCGCAGCGCCTCCTCGACGCGGACGTCCCGCCACGGGCGGGTGCCCACGCCGCCGAACGCGAGCCGCACGTCCTCCACCCGGCGGCCCCGGGTGCGCAGCGCCGCCGCCACCGACACCACCGCGAACTCGAAGGTGGCCCGGTCGCGCAGTTTCAGGTAGCGCGAACGCGCGGCGGCGGCCGTGCGCGGCACGTCCACCCGGGTGATCAGTTCGCCCGGCCGCATCGCGGTCTCCCGGATCGGCGTGGAGCCCGGAAGGAGGTAGAAGTCGGCGATGGGGACGGCCCGTTCGCCGGCGGGGCCCAGCAGGTGCACCGTAGCGTCCAGCGCGGTCAGCGCCACCGCGAGGTCCGAGGGCTGCGCGGCGATGCAGTGCTCGCTGCCGCCCAGGATCGCGTGCCCCCGGTTGTGCCCGGTGATCGCCGGGCAGCCACTGCCCGGGACGCGCTTGTTGCACGCCGAGCCGGGGTCCCGGAAATACCCGCACCTGGTGCGCTGCAGCAGGTTCCCGCCGATCGCGGCCATGTTGCGGACCTGGGGGGAGGCCGAGGCCAGCAGTGCCTCCGACAGCACGGGGAACTCCCGCCGCACCCTGGGATGCTCGGCGACCTCCCGCATCCTGGCCGCCGCTCCGACGCGCAGCCGTCCGGACTCGAAGTCGACGCCGCCGATGCCGAGCGCGTTGACGTCGACGAGGTGGTCGTGCACCTCCGCGCCGTCCCGCATCAGGTTCAGCAGGTCGGTGCCGCCCGCCACGAACGTCGCGCCGGACGTCGCGGCGGCGATCCGCACCGCCTCGGCGGGGCTGCGCGCGACCGTGTAACCGAAGGCCCTCACCGCCGCACCTCCCGCGCGGCGTCGGCGACCGCGGCGACGATGTTCTGGTACGCCGCACACCGGCAGAGGTTCCCGCTCATCCACTCGCGGATCTCCGCCTCCGAACCCGCGTGCCCCTCGTCGATGCAGGCGACGGCGGACATGATCTGGCCGGGAGTGCACGCGCCGCACTGGAACGCGTCATGCCGGATGAACGCCTCCTGCACCGGGTGCAGTTCGTCCCCGCGGGCGAGCCCCTCCACCGTGGTGATCTCGGCTCCTCGCCGCATCACCGCGAGCGTCAGGCAGGACTTGACCCGCTCGCCGTCGACCAGGACCGTGCACGCCCCGCACTCGCCCCGGTCGCAGCCCTTCTTGGTGCCGGTCAGGCCGAGCCGCTCGCGCAACGCGTCGAGAAGCGTCACCCTCGGCTCGAGGACGACCTCGCGCTGCCGCCCGTTGACCGACATGACCACCCGCGCCGACGTCCCGCCGGCGATGGCGGGCGCGGACCCGGCCGGGCTCCCGCCCGCCGCCGGTTCGGCCGCGGCCGCCGGGGCCGCGACCGTCCCCGCCCCGGCCGTGCCCGCGGCGGTCACCGCGATGGCCTTGAGCACCGTCCGCCGGGTATGCGCGGGGGCCTCCGGCCCGCCGTGCCCTCCCGCCTCCTCCAGCAGTTCGGTGATCCGCGCGCCGGTCGCCGGGTCGGTGTCGTCGGTCAGGACGGACGACACGGAGTCCACGACCGGACCGGCCTCGCCGGTGCGGCGGCGCGCCGAACGCTCGAGGAAGTCGCGGTAGCCGTCCAGGTCTTCGATCACGAAGACGGCGCCCCACTCGTGGTCGCCGCCGTGGTCGCGGCCGACGGCGAAGGATCGCACCGACGGGACGTCCCTGCCCTGTTCGCGCAGGCTTTCGAGGACCTCCGTCCGCTGCTCCGGTGTGGCTTCGGGTGTGAACGTCAGCCGGATGCCGTGGTAAATCAAAGCGCTCGTCTCCTTCCTCCGCGCGGACCGGCCGCGCGAACCGCGGGCCGTGGCGGTCGTGCGGTCACCCGCCCTGGGCGGGTAGCCGGACGCGGATGATGCGGTCGTCGCCGGGGCGGGGGTCGGTGCCGCCCCAGGTGGCGCGGTCGGTGTTGGACGTCACGATCCACAGCGTTCCGTCCGGTGCCGCCTCGACCGTGCGGATCCGGCCATAATCGCCGGTCAGGTGGGCGATCGGCCGGCCGATGGCGCGCTCCCCCGGACGGGCAGTTGCCAGAGGCGCTGCCCGCCGAGCGCCCCGATCCACAGGGAGCCGCGCGCGTAGGCGACCCCGGACGGGGACGCGTCGTCGGGGTGGATCGTGGCGATCGGCGGCTCCCCGGTGTCGCCCTCGATGCCCTCGGCCTCCGGCCAGCCGTAGTCCGCGCCGGCCCGGAGCACGTTCACCTCGTCCCAGGTGCGGTGGCCGAGTTCGGAGGCGTACATGGTGCCGTCCGGCCCGAAGGTGATGCCCTGCACGTTGCGATGCCCGCTGGAGTAGATGGCGGTACCGGAGGGATTGTCGCCGGGGATCGTGCCGTCCGGGCGGATCCGGAGGATCTTGCCGTTCAGCGAGGTGTCGTCGGCGGCGTTCTCGGGCTCGAACGCGTCGCCCGTCCCGATCCACAGGTTGCCGTCCGGGCCGATGCGCAGCCGGCCCCCGTGGTGCCGGTCGGCGGTCCGGATGCCGTCGAGCAGGACCCGCGTCCGGGTGAGGGAGCGGTGGTCCTCGGCGATCCGGAGCGCGACCACACGATTGGTGGGCGAGCCGGACACGTAGGCGAACACGGTGCGATCGGCGGCGAACCGGGGCGAGACGGCCAGGCCGAGCAGCCCGCCCTCCGAGCTCGTCCGGACCCCCGGGACCGTGCCGACGGGCTCTGCCTCACCACCGTCCGCCGGTACCCGGACGATCCGTCCGGACAGCCGCAGGGAGACCAGGGCCGAGCCGTCGGGGAGGAACGCGAGCCCCCACGGCGCCTCCAGCCTCGTCACCAGTTCGGTGCGCTCTCCCAGCGCCGGCGCGGAGGCCGGTGAGGGAGCGGTGGTCGGCTCCGCGCCGCGGCCGCACGCCGTCACACCGAGCCCCGCGGCCACCACGAACGCGATGGCGAGCCGAGCCGGTTTCGATCGTCGATCCATGACGCCTCCCGTTGTCAGCGCCAACGTTAAATCAGGATCGATGGCAACACAATCGATGGCAACGACTTTTTGTTAGCATCGCCACGTGAGTGATCGAGAAGAGGTCCGCCGGCGGATCGTCGACGCCGCGACCCGGCTGCTGTACGACCACGGGCGGGAAGCCGTGACCACCCGCGCCGTCAGCGCCGCGGCCGGGGTGCAGTCCCCGACGCTCTACCGCCTGTTCACCGACATGAACGGGCTGCTCGAAGCCGTCGCCGAGGACGGGTTCGCGCGCTACCTCGCCGGCAAGCACGCCCAGGAACTCTCCGACGACCCGCTGGACGACCTGCGCCGCGGCTGGGACCTGCACGTCGACTTCGGCCTGGCGAACCCCGCGCACTACATGCTCATGTACGGCCGGTCCGTCGGGCACCGGCCCCCCGCCGCCGAACAGGGACTGCGGCGGCTCCGCATGCTCGTCGAACGCATCGCCGCGGCCGGACGCCTCGCCGTCGGCGTCGACACCGCCATCGGCATGATGCACGCCGCCTGCGTCGGCGTCACGATGAACCTGATCGAGACGCCGCCCGCGAACCGCGACCCCGCCCTCGCCGACCGGCTGCGCCAGGCCGTCATCGCGGCGATCACCACCGCCGCCGCCCCCGGCCCGCCCGCCATCGCCCACCGCGCCGTGGCCCTGCAAGCCGTCCTGGACGAGGCCCCCGACCTCTATTCACCCGGCGAGCGCGCCCTCATGAACGAACTCCTGGACCGCGCGGCGAACCACCCCCCGCCCACCTGAGCCGAGCCGTCCCGGACCGGCCGACGAATCCCCCGCAGGCCCGCCCGGACGCGCGTCAACCGGCGGGGGCCACCGGACGGCCGTCGGGGCCGGCGGCGGCGTGCGGCCAGAGCGCGGACTCGTCCCGCCGCAGCCGCGACACCTCCTCCATCCGGTCACCCGGGATGACGACCTGAGTCACATCGACGGCCTTCTCATCCTTCGCGCTGTAACTGATGCGAGCGATCTCCCATACGGGCAGCCCGGCCGGGATGAGCAGTAGCTTCGTCTCCCGCGCGGTCGGCATCCGCACCCGCCGACGTTCGAGCCATTCCAGCGGCCCGTGCCCCGCGGCCTCGATCGCGTCGACCCATGCGCCCGGTCCCGTCCCGAGCGGCTCCGCAACCTCTGGAACCTCGGCGGATATACGCGGGTGGATCCACGTCGTGGAGATCTGGAACGCCGGCTCCCCCTCCGGTCCCGTCACCCGCACGCGCGTCATGACCGCCGCACCGACCGGCACGTTCAGCATGTGCGCGAAGCGCGCGTCCTCGATCGGGACCTCACCGACTTCCGGCTCGACATGGTGAACCCACAGTTCGTTGCCCATCGCGGCCGGAAAGCTGTACCCGGCGGCGAACTCCCGCCCGTCCTTCATGTGCCGGGTGTTCCGCCTGACCAGGTCGGTGCGCATGACGGTCTTGCGATGCATCGGCCGGACGACCGTGCCCCGACGAGGCACCGAGACCAAACGCCCCTCCTGCGCAAGCTTGCCGACCGCACGTGCCACCACGTTCCGACTCGCGTCGTAATGCTTCGCCAGCTTGGCCATCTGCGGCAGCGTCTCACCCGCCTGCCACTCACCTTCATCGATCCGGCGCAGCAGATCATCGGCGATCTCGTTGTACCGAGCTGCCCCCACGTGTCCACCCCATCGCATCTAATTGTTGAAGCTTATTGACAGACCAGCAGGCTACCGCCACGATGAACCCAGACGAGATTTGTTGAAGCAAATCTCGATCAAGGTCATCGCTCGCACCTTACAGACGTACCCGGCATGTCGGAAGTGAGACGCAGAAACCCCCTGGGCACAGGGCCTGCGAGCACCACATGCACGCGATCTGGAGCCTCCAATGATGCTCGTCCAACCTACGGCGACCGCGATCGATAGCGGGTCCGGATCGCCACGACCGTGTCAGCCACCGGACTGGAGGGATTTCCCCAGGTCACATCAGACAAGGACACACGAGTGAACATCGGATTCACGACCGCCGCAGACATGGACATGGCCTGTGTCGTCACCCGGACGACTCCTGGGCAGGTCCGGACGCTCGTGGGGTTCCGGCTTACGGAGTGGAGGCTGCTCGGAATCGCGGATGACGTGCAGCTCGTCATGACCGAGCTCGTCACCAATGCGCTGCGGTGCACCCCGGACAGGGAGATCCGGGTCCGGCTCACGCGAGAGCCCGGCTCGGTCCTGCTGGGCGTCTGGGACTCATCGGACGAACTGCCGATGGCCGAGCGCATCACGGAACCCACGCTGGACGACATCGTCCCCGATCGGCAACGCCCTCGACGCCGGGCACGACGCCGGGACCTGTGGTCGTGGGCTGCCCATCGTCGAAGCCCTGTCGGTCCAGTGCGGCGTCGACAGGACGCGTCCGCATGGCAAGTGGGTGTGGTCGCGGATCTCGTCCTGATTCAACACATCGTTAGATCACCGAAGGGGGCTCCATGGGACGCCTGCGTCCGCTGGGCGGTCATGTGGGGTGGCATCGGTTGCGCCGCAGTACAGCCACGCATCGGAACCGCGCCGTCGTCGTCCGCTATCTGGATCTGCTCGCGAGCACGCTCCAGCCGAGGGGCTACCGGTGCATCAAGTTGTACCGGGCCGACGAATTCCCCGTTTCCCTGCCGCTGCTGTGGGTCTTTGCGGGTGGGCCGGACGATCATGTCGGCGTGGCCGTGGGTGTCCAGGCTGTACCTGGCGGAACGTGGGGCTACTACGAAGCGGCGCGCGGCAGATACGGCTACCTGTCCCCCTGTGGGGATCCGAAGGCGGCGGCCGAGAGGGTCGACTCCCTGCTCAAGCACCGAATGTTCCCGGGCTCTTGGTGAGCCTCGCGCGGAAGGAAGGTTTCCGATGAACGACGATCCACTGGTCAACCCTGGTGACCGGTTCCCGCTCGGGCTTCCCGGGCACGCCGTACCGGTCAGCGCGGCGCCCCGTTCGGCCACCGAACGTCCGTGGGGGATGGACTGTGCGGTGGTACCCGCGCCTGTCCGTGCCATGGGGAAGCACGGCAAGCCCACGAGCACCAAGAGCGTCCCCAAGGCGACCACATACACCGACGACAGCGTCACCCGGAAGGACACGGTCACCGAGACGGTGACCGACTGATGCCCACGCCTGTGGTGCTCATGCTCGCCGAACGGGACGACGCCGAAGCCGTCTACGTCTCGGACGCGCTGGCGATGCGCGGTGCGCGTGTCGCATGGTTCGACACCGCATGGTTTCCGGTTCGAGCTGACATGACCGTCCGTCTTGGGGACGACGGCTGGCGCGGCGAGATCTCCGGTCCGGACGGTGCCGTCCGGCTGGACGACGTCACTGCGGTGTACTACCGCCAGTCGCAGCCGTTCAGCTTTCCGGGGACGTTGAGCGAGCCGGAGCGGCGGTTCGCCTCTGTGGAGGCGAGGTTCGGGTTCGGCGGGGTGTTCATGTCGCTCCCTGCCCGCTGGGTGTCGCACCCGGCGCGGCTGGCCGATGCCGAGTACCGTCCGCTTCAGATGGCCACGGCGGTGCGGTGCGGATTCCGCGTTCCGGCGAGCACCATCACGAACCGTCCGGACGAGGCTCGGGACTTCGCCCGCTCGGGCTCGGGTGTCGTGTACAAGGCGACGATGCACAAGCTGATCAGCGAGGACGAGCGGGTCAAGCTGATCTACACGACGCCCGTGAGTGCGGACGCGATCGACGATCGGGTCGCCACGACGCTGCATCTGTTCCAGACGAACGTGCCCAAGTCGCACGACGTCCGGCTGGTCGCGACGGGCAACGGGCGAGTGCATGGGGTCGCCATCCGCACGGACGATCCGTCCGGACGTCAAGACTTCCGGGTGGCATACGGTTCGCTGACGTACGAGAGCACCGACGTCCCTGACGAGGTGGCCCGTGCATGCCACGCCTACCTGAAGGCTCTCGAACTTGAGCTGGGCGTTTTCGACTTCGCCGTGACCGGTGACGGTGCATGGTGGTTCCTTGAGTGCGGGCCCGGTTCGCAGTGGGCCTGGCTGGAGGACGAGACGGGCGCGCCCATCGCAGGGTCGATCGCCGGCACGCTTCTGGGAGTGGCCGCATGACCGACGATCTCGATGGTTGGCGGGCCCGCGCGGGTGATCTTGCCGATCGGCTCGTCAGGCAGGGTGCCATCACCGACCCCGTGTGGCGTGAGGTCGTCGCGTCGGTGCCCCGGCACGCGTTCGTCCCCGCGTTCTACGACGACGCGTCCGGGCTCGTCGGCGCCGGTGATCCTCGGTGGCTCGACGCGGTCTACAACGATGACACGCTGGTGACGCAGCGCATGGAGCATCCGGAGCAGCCCGGGTTCGCGTGGTCCACGAGTTCGACCACACGGCCGAGTCTGATGCTCCGGATGCTGGAGCTTCTCGACGTCTCCGGCGGCATGACCGTCCTCGAAGTCGGCACGGGAACCGGGTACAACGCGGCGTTGCTGTGCGAGCGGGTCAGCTCGGGGAACGTCACGTCGATCGACATCGATCCGGCGCTGGTGGATGCCGCGCGCGGGCGGCTCGCCGATGCGGGATACCGGCCTCACCTCGCGGCGTGTGATGGGGCGCTCGGGTGTCCGGGGCGGGCTCCGTTCGATCGGGTCATCGCGACCGTCGCGTTCGAGCGCGTCCCGTGGGCCTGGATCGAGCAGGTTCGTCCGGGCGGGGTCGTCCTCGCCGACGTCCGTCCACGGGGCATGACCTGGGCGGGCGCGCTGGCCCGGCTCACCGTGGACGGGGACGGCACGGCGAGCGGGCCGCTCGTCGACTGCACCTGGGGGTTCATGTCGGCCCGGACCGGCGTCGAGCGGCCGGGCATTCCGGAGGTGGTCCACATCGACGCGACGTCCGTGCGGAGCCGGACGAGCGAGGTCGGTGCGGGCGCGCTGCACACGCCGGGGCTGTCGCTGCTGGTCTGGCACCGGCTACCGGGCGTCAACGCCTTCCCCGGTGAGGACGGTACGCAGATCACCGCGCCGGACGGCTCGTGGGCGAAGGTGTCGACGCGCGTCCCGGCACGCGTCGAGTACGGCGGGCCCTCGGACGTCTGGACGGACGTCGAGGCGGCCCACGCCTGGTGGATCGAGCACGGACGGCCCGGTGTCGGGGCGTTCGGGCTCACCGTCGAGCCGGACGGGCAGCGGCTCGGGCGGCGGACGTCCGAGGGAACGGAACCGGTCGGGGATTTGGGATAGTCGTCCCATGTTCAGAGTGTTCGTCGCCCTGCCGATCGGGGGTGCGTTCGGGGCCGCGACGTCGCTGCTCAACGCCTTGTCGAGCCCCTACACCGCCGTCGGCGGGGCGTTCGCCGACACGGTCGCCGGGCCGGTGTTGCAGGTCGTCAGCCGGCTGCTGGGTGTGGGCTGGGCTTGGGCGGCGCTCGCGGTGGCCGTCGGCTGCCTCGCGCGCCGACCCGTCCACGGGGCGCTCGCCGGAGCGGCGGCACTCCTCGCGGCCACGGCGGCGTACTACGTGCTCGATCCGGTGCTTCGCCAGGAGCCGTTCGGCATGCACGCGGGCGCGCTGCTGTTCTGGGGCATCGCCGCCGCCGTAGCCGGGCCTCCACTCGGCGCGCTCGGGAGCCGGATCGGACGGCCCGGGCCCGTCGGGCTGCTCGCGGGGCTCGTCGTTCCCGCGGGTGCGGCCCTGGAGATGCTCGTGTTCCGCGGGCCGCACCCGCTCGTCCCGCTGTCGGCCGCGGAGCAGGTCGCCCGGTGGACCGTGCTGGCCGGTGCCGCGGCGGTCGCCCTGGTCGTGGTCGTCCGGCGGTTCGCGAAGTTGTGAGCCCGTCCGGCGGCGCCGGACGGGCCGGGCGGCTCACGAACCGGCGAGGGCGCGGCGGTGTTCGGACCACTTGAGGGAGTGCCGGATGGCGTCCTCGATCGTGTACTCGGGCTTCCAGCGGAGCAGGTCCCAGGCTTTGTCCGGACGGACGAACGCGCCGACGACGTCGCCCGGTCGGGCGGGCGCGTCCTCGGCCCGGAAGGCGTCACCGACGACCTCGCGGAAGGCGGTGACGAGTTCGCGGACGGTCGTGCCGTCGCCGGTGCCGAGGTTGATCACCTCGTAGCCGGGGTGGTCGGACAGGGGCGGGATGACCGAGTCGAAGCGGGTCGCGGCCTCGTGGAAGGCGCGGGCGATGTCCCACACGTGGATGTAGTCGCGGATGGCGGTGCCGTCGCGGGTGTCCCAGTCGACGCCCGTGATCTGGAACGGGGCGTCCTGCTCGTAGCACTCGATCATCTTGCCGAGGGCGTGCGTGGGCTTGCTGCTCTGCAGGCCGGAGCGCAGCTGGGGGTCGGCGCCGATGGGGTTGAGGTAGCGCAGCGAGATGACGCGGAGGCGGTGGGCCCGGCAGAGGTCCTGCAGGAGCAGTTCGGCCATCATCTTGGAGCGGGTGTAGGGGTTCTGGGGTTCGAGGGCCGAGGTCTCGGCGACCGACAGGTCGGGTTCGGGGCGGTACATCCCGGCGGTCGACGCGAAGATCATCCGGTCGGCGCCGTTGCGGACGAGGTGGCCCGCGAGGTCGAGGGTCTTGGCGAGGTTGACGCGGTAGTAGCGCTGCGGGTCCCGCATGGAGTCGGGGACGACGATGAGCGCCGCGCAGTGCACGGTGGCGATGATGTCGGCGTGGTCGCGGAAGATCGTGTCGATCAGGTCGCCGTCGCCGATGTCGCCCTGGTAGAAGATCTTTCCCTCGGTGAACTCGGGCCGGCCCGTGACGAGGCTGTCGAGCACCACGGGCGTCACGCCGTGCTCGGCGAAGACGGACGCGATGGTGCTGCCGATGAAGCCGGCTCCCCCGGTGATCAGGACTTTCATATGGCATTCCCCTGAAGCCAAGTGCCTGGACACGCACAGAATCCGCAGGGTTACGGAGACGGTCAACGCCGGTGTCCGAGTTCGGACGGGCGTGAACCGCCGGGCTTCGCGGGGCGTCCGCGCACGGTTCCTGTTCCGGTCGCGCGAGACGGCCCGGCGTACAGCGTTTGCAGGATCCGGACGGCCGGTGAAAGCGGCATGGTCGGGGGATGCGACCCATCCGCGTCCTCATCGTGGACGACCACACGCTGTTCGCCGAGGCCCTCGCCGCCCGGCTGGGCCGGGAGCCCGACCTGGTGATCCTGCCGATCGCGTCCGACGCGCGGCGGGCGCTGGCGCTCACCGCGACGGAACGTCCGCAGGTCGTGGTGCTCGACATGACGCTCGGCGCGGAGAGCGGCCTGGACGTGCTGGACCGGCTGCGGGAGTCGGAGCCGGACGTGCGGGTGGTGGTGCTGACGGCGATGAGCGAGCTGGACGTGCTGGTGCAGGCGGTGCGGCGGGGCGCGGTGGGGTGGCTGTCGAAGACCGAGAGCGCGGAGCTGGTGGCGCGGGTGATCCGGTCGGCGGCGCGGAAGGGCGGGTGGATCCCGCCGGAGCTGCTGGGCGAGGTGCTGCGCCGGCTGACGGCCGACGGCGACGAGGAGCGGCTGCCGGAGCTGACGCCGCGGGAGCGGGAGGTCCTGCAGTGCATGGTGGACGGCCTGGGCCGCGCGGAGATCGCGGAGCGGCTGGGGCTGTCGGCCAACACGGTGCGGACGCACACGCAGAATCTGCTGGCCAAGCTCGGGATGCATTCGGCGCTGGAGGCGATCACGCTCGCGATGCGGGCGGGGATGCGGCCGCGGGACTGATGCAAACGGCGTAGGCCGGGGTCGTCTTTTGGGCGATTTCGCGCGGTTACTGCGTTCTTACGCTCGGCCTGACGAAGGCGGAGGGAAGATCGTGGAACTCGACGAAGTCGCCGCGCGGCTGGGTCGCCGCTACTGGGCGCTGCTGCTGGTCCTGACGGTTGCCCCGGTGCTGGTCGTGGGGTTCGTGATGAGCGGGCGGGAGGCGCCCGCGGTCGCGCAGACCCGGATCGAGGCGAGCGGCAGCGTGACCGACGCGGCCGTCGGGGACGCCGGTGTCAGCATCGTGGTGAGCCAGGTCAGCGCGTACGCGACGAGCCGGAACCTGCTCACCGGCGTGCTGAAGCAGCAGAAGATCGACCGGTCGCCGACGGAGCTCGCGAAGAAGATCGAGGTGACGGGTCTCGGCACGGCGACGATCGTCGAGCTGGCGGTGGAGGACGCCGAGCCGGAGACGGCGCGGAAGCTGGCGGACGCGATCGGCGGCGCGGTGGTCGGTCAGATCAACCAGTCGAACCGGGGCGCGCTGAACGAGCGGATCGACGAGATCAACGAGCGGATCCGGGATCTGGAGAAGGAGCTGGCCCCGCTGGCGCGGGAGGCGTCCGGGCCGGTGCCCGACGTCGGGGCGATGAACGAGCGGGAGCGCGTCCAGGCGGAGCTGACGGACCTGCGGTCGAGCCGGGCGGAGCTGACGTCGGAGCTGACGTCGGCGGGGTCGGCGTCGGTGGTGCAGCCGGCGGTGCTGGCGCCGGAGTCGAACCCGATGGTGATGCTCGCGGCGATCGCGGGGCTGGTCGGGCTGGTGCTGGCGATCCTGATCGCGGTGGTGTCGGAGATGCTGCGGCCGACGGTTCCGGGGCAGCGCCGGGTGGCGCGGCGGCTGGGCGTCCCGCTGCTGGGCTGGGCCGATCGCGGGCCGCGGGAGCTGGCGGATCTCGGCCGGCGCACGCGGCTGGCGGCCCGGCGGGAGGGCGTCGGGCAGATCACGCTCGTCGGGGCGCCCGGCCCGCTGCCCGCCGAGCTGGTGTCGACGGTGGCGTCGGCGGTGTACGGGGACGAGACGAAGCTCGTCGCGCCGCAGGAGGCCCGGCTGGACGAGCCGAAGCCGGACGGGACGAAGCCGGACGGGCCGGACGGCGAGGGCGACGGGCCGTCGGTGAACAGCACCGGGCCCGCCGAGCCGAAGACGAGCACGTCGGTGGTGCGGGCGGGCACGGCGGTGATGGCGAAGAAGCCGAGCGAGGTCGCGCAGCGCAAGCGGACGCCGGTGCCGTCGCGGGAGCCGTGCCACGTGCACGCGTTCAAGGACGTCGACCCCGGGGCGGACGCCGGCGCCGGTGTGGTCGTGGTGGTCGGTCCGGTCACGGCGGTGTCGGGGCTGGAGACGGTTCGTGACCTGGTGGCGGCGTCCGGCTGGCCGCTGCTCGGGGTCGTCGGTATCCGGAAGATCAAGGGGTAGTGCTGATGGGTTCCGTTCCCTTCACCGTTCCGTCGCTGGCCGGAGAGGTCTCCGACGCCGTCGTCAAGGTCCTGGACTCGGGGTGGATCACCACCGGTCCGCAGACGGGCCAGTTCGAGCAGGAGTTCGCCGACTACCTGGGCGCCGCGCACGTGGTCGCGGTGGCGTCGTGCACGAGCGGGCTGGAGCTGTCGCTGCGCGCGCTCGGGCTGCCGCCGGGCTCGGCGGTGCTGACCCCGAGCCTGACGTTCTGCGGCGCGATCAACGCGATCCTGCACGCGGGGCACCGTCCGGTGCTGGTCGACGTGGACGAGGACACGCTCGTCCCGAGCCCCCGGACGGTCGCGGCGGCGGCGGGGCGGGTGGACGCGGCGGCGATGATCGTCCAGAACCAGGGCGGCTACCCCGTGGACGTCCCGGCGCTCGCCGAGGCGGCGGGCCTCGACCGGGCGCGGATCGTCGAGGACGCGGCGCACGGTCCGGGCGCGGCGCGGGACGGCGCGCCGGTCGGTTCGGAGTCGTTCGCGGCGTGCTTCTCGTTCTACGCGACGAAGAACATGCCGATCGGGGAGGGCGGCGCGGTCGCGTCGAACGACCAGGAGTTCGCCGACCGGGTGCGGGCGATGCGGCTGCACGGGATGAGCAAGGACTCCTGGCGCCGGTACCTGCCGGGCGGCAGCTGGCGCTACGACGTGAAGACGGTCGGGCTGAAGGCGAACATGACCGACGTCCAGGCGGCGATCGGGCGGGCGCAGCTCGCCGCGCTGCCGGGCTGGCAGCGGCGCCGCGCGGAGATCGTCGCCGGCTACGACGAGGCCCTGGCCGGGCTGCCGGGGCTGGTGCTGCCGCAGCGGGACCTCGGCGGGATCACGCACGCGTGGCACCTCTACCAGGTGCGGGTGCCGGACCGGGACGCGGTGAGCCACGAACTGGAGGAGGCGGGCGTCGCGACGTCCGTCCACTTCATCCCGGCGCACCAGATGACCGCGTACCAGGAGATCCTGGGCGCGGCCGAGTGCGCGTCGGTGCCGGTGACCGAGCGGATCTCGGGGGAGCTGCTGTCGCTGCCGCTGTACCCGGGGCTGACGGCCGACCAGGTGGATCGGGTGGTGTCGGCGCTGACCGAGGCGCTGCGGGCCCGGGGCTGACCGTGCGTCGCTTCCTGCCGCGCCGCCGTCCGGCCCCCCGCCCGGCCGGGACCGCCGCACCCGGACCGGCCGCCGTCCCGGAACCGGCCGGCCCGATGGCGCTGCTGCTCGGACGGGACGAGGTCGCGCTGGCGGGCCCGCGCGGGCGGCGGCTCGTGCGGGGCCGGCGGGTGCTGGTGACCGGGGCGTGCGGGACGGTCGGGGCGGCGCTGTGCAGGCGGGTCGGGCGGTACGAACCGGCCGCGCTGTGCCTGGTCGACGTCGACGGCGGCGGGCTGGAGCGGCTCGGCCGCGAGTTCGCCGGGCTGCCGGACGGGACGGTGACGATCGCGCGGGCCGACGTGCGGGACGCGGCCCGCGTCGACCGGGTCGTGGCGATGGCGCGCCCGGAACTGCTGTTCCACACGGCCGGGCGGCGGGACCTCGCGGCGGTCGAGCGGGACCCGTGCGGGGGCGTCGCGCAGAACGTCCTCGGCACCCGGCACGCGGTCGACAGCGCCGTCCGGCACGGGGTGGAGCGGCTGGTGCTGGTGTCGTCGGAGCTGGCGGCGGACCCGGCGTCGGTGCTGGGCGCGACGCTGCGGCTCGCCGAGCTGCTGCCGCACGCGGCGACGGGCGGCCCGACGTGCTTCGCGGCGGTCCGCGTCGGCAGCGTCCTCGGCGCCGGGCCGCCGCTGAGCCGGCTGGCCCGGCGGATCTCGGCGGGCGAGGCGGTGACCGTCCCGCATCCGGCGGCGACGCGGCACTTCATGACGGTGGAGGAGGCGGCGGGGCTGCTGCTGGAGGCGGCCGCGCTCGCGGAGGAGGCGGAGACGTTCGCGCTGGACGTCGGCCGTCCCGTCCCGGTCGTGGACCTGGTGCACCGGTACGCCGAGCAGCTGCGGCTGCCGGAGGTGACGATCCGGTTCAGCGGCCTCGGCCCCGGCGAGCAGCTCGCGGAGAAGGCGTTCGCCGACTCCGAGCGCCGGATCCGCACCGTCCATCCGAAGATCTGGGCGACCCGGCCGGCCCCGCCTCCGGCCGGGCTTCCCGCCCTGCTGGACGCGCTGGAGGCGGCGGCGGGCGCGGGCGACGCCCGCCGCGTGCGGCGGCTGCTGCGGCGGCTGCTGCCGGAGTACCGACCCTCCTCGGCTGTGAGGTGCCCGTGAGTTCTGATCGGAAGCTGCGCGTGGCCACGGTGATCACGCGGTTCAACGGGGGCGCCGGGCAGGTCGCCCTGAACGGGATGCTGGCGCTGCCGGACGGCGACTACGAGCGCGCGATCGTCACCGGCGGCGTCGGCATCGACAGCCGGGCGTCCGGCGGCGGGCGCGAGCCGGTGCTGCACGGGGACGCGGCGGTCGCGAACGCGGCGGCCGGCGACCTGACCCCGCGCGCGCACGGTGCGGGGATGGAGATCGTGCAGGTGGGGCCGCTCGTCCCGCAGATCTCGCCGCGCGACGACCTGGCGGCGCTGCGGACGCTGGAGACGGTGCTGCGCGACGGCCGCTTCGACGTCGTCCACACGCACAGCGCGAAGGGCGGCGTGATCGGGCGGGTCGCGGCGGCGCGGGCGGGCGTGCCGCGCATCGTCCACACCTGGCACGGGTTCCCGTTCAACGAGTTCCAGTCGTGGGCGCGGCGCCGCGCGTATATAGGTCTGGAGCGCGTCGCGGCGAAGCGGACGGACGCGTTCCTCGCGATCGGGTCCGAGACGGTGACGACCGCGCTGCGGCTGGGGCTCACGACGCCGGAACGGGTGCGGCTGTCGTGGCCCGCGGTGGACGTCGCGGCGTACGCGGCGGCGCCGGGCTCGCGGGCGCAGGCGCGGCGGCGGCTGGACCTGCCGCTCGGGGTGAAGGTCGTCGGGTCGGTGGGGCGGCTGACGTTCCAGAAGGGCCCGGAGATCTTCGCGAAGGCGATCGCGCGGCTGCCGGACGACGTGTTCGGGCTGTGGGTCGGCGGCGGGCCGATGGCCGGCGAGCTGGAGCGGCTGACCGAGCGGCTCGGGATCGGCGGGCGGATGCGCTGGCTCGGGCACCGCGACGACGTCGCGGGGGTGCTGCCCGCGTTCGACGCGATGGCGATGGCGTCCCGGTGGGAGGGGCTGCCGTGCGTGCTGGTCGAGGCGATCGGCGCGGGGATCCCGCTGGTCGCCACGGCCGTCCCGTCCAACCAGGACCTCGTGCTCGCCGGGGAGACCGGGATGCTCGTCCGGCCGGAGGACCCGGCCGGGCTCGCGGCGGCGATCGCGGCGCTGCTGGACGATCCGGTCGCCGCCGCGCGGATGGCGGCGCGGGCCCGCGACCGGGTCGGCGACTGGTTCTCCCCCGCCCATCTCGGGACCGTGCTGGACGAGACCTACCGAGGGAGCTCGCGGCGCCCATGACCACGATCACCGATCGGCCGCCGGTACGGGCGGCGCCGGACGGCGCCCCCGGCGGGCAGGGCCGTGCGCCGCTGCGGAACCGGTGGCGGCCGGAGGCGGTGCTGCTGTCCCTCGGGATCGCGTCGCTGCCGATGCTGATGCCGGCGGGGCTGCCGCCGGGCCCCGGCAACACCGGGCTGCCCGACCTCGTGCTCGTCGTCCTGACGGTCGCGACGCTGCTGTGGGCGGGCAAGCGGAAGGTGCCGGTGCGGTGGCCGTTCCTGCTGCCGACGCTGCTGACGATCATCGCGGGCGGCATCGCCGCGTACGTCAACCAGGCCGGGCTGCTCACCCTCGCGAAGGACCTGTTCGTCCTGTTCTGGGGCGTGTGCGTCGCGAACCTGTGCCGCGACCCGCGGCTGCTGCGCGTCGCCGTCCGCTCGTTCGTCGGCTTCGGGACGCTCTACGCCGTCGTGCTGATCGCCGGGTTCGTGCTCGGCATCGACGCGATGTCGGGCAAGCAGCCGGACGGCATGCGCGCCATGTTCACGTTCGGCGACGCGAACTACGCGTCGAACTGGTTCATCTGCGTCTTCTTCATCGTCCGGGCCACGCGGACGCCGCACGCGCCGTGGAAGCGGTACGCGGTGCTGGGGATCCTGCTGGTCGCCGAGCTGCTCACCGGCTCCAACGGCGGGCTGCTGTCGCTGCTCGTCGCGCTCGTCCTCGGGCACCTGTTCCGGCTGTTCCGCGAGGGCCGCACGTACCGGGCCGTCGCGACCGCCTGCCTCGCCGGTGTCGTCGCGGGCGGCGGCGTCCTGGCCGTCACGACCGTCGACGTCCAGCCGTACCTGGACCGGATCAGCGCGATCCACCCGGTGCTGCGCGACTCGATCGGCCGGACGACCGACTCGAGCACCGCGACGCGCAGCACCGTGTTCACCACGACCGGCGAGATGATCGCCGAGCAGCCGCACCCGTGGGGCATCGGGCCCGGCGAGACCGTCAACGCGATGATGGACCGGCAGGAGACGTACGTGCGCGAGGCGCACAACGACTACATCGCCTCGACGCTCGAACGCGGCTTCCTCGGCGGCGTCGCGCTGATCGTGCTGGTGTTCGCGCTGCTGCTGACCTGCACGCGGATCGCGCGGCGCGGCGCGCTGACCGGCGAGTACGCCCGGATCGTCCCGCGCCCGGAGATGTTCGGCGCGCTCGTCGCCGTCTTCCTGATCTCCGGGATGTTCTACGAGACGCTGCACTACCGGCACGGCTGGGCGATCTTCGGGCTGATCGCGGCCCTGCACCTGTTCGGGCGGCGCGGCGCCGCCGACCGTCCGCTCACCGAGGCCGAGGCCGGGGGCGGCCGATGACCGACACCCGCAAGCCCGAACCGGCCGTCCCGCCCGAACCGGGGGACGCGCCGGACGGCGGACGGCTGCGGCGGCGGCTCGTCGCGCTCGTCGCGGGCAACATGGCCGGACGGGTCGGTGCGCTCGCCTCGCTCGGCATCGCCACGATCATGGTCGCGCGGATCGGCGGCCCCGCGCTCGTCGGCGCGTTCACGCTCGTCCGGATCCTGCCGGGGCTGCTGTGCCAGCTGTCCTCGGCGGGCCTGCCGGGCGCCGCACCGTACTTCCTCGCCCGCGACGCCGAGGACCAGCGCCGCGTCCGGCCGACGCTCGCCGCGCTGACGGTGCTCGGCGCGGTCGTCGCGGGCGCCGGCTGGCTCGTCCTCAGCCCGGCGATCCACCTGGTGTTCCTCCAGCCGTTCGGGTTCTGGATCACGCTCGTCGCCGCCGCGCCCGCGTTCACGCAGACGTTCGTGTCGGTCGGCAAGGGCCTGCTGCAGGGCACCGGCGACCAGGCCGGCGCCAGCCTCGCCATCGCCGTCGAGGAGTTCGTCTTCCTGCCGATCTACCTGGTCATCCTGATCGGCTGGTACGGGCCGGGCGCGCTGATCACCGGGCTGGTGCTGGCCGACGTCGCCGCCGCCGCGTGGATCGTCCGGCGGCTCGCCCGCGGCGGGTTCTTCCGCGGCTGGGGACGCCCGGACGCGCGGCTCGGCCGCCGCATCGCCGGGTTCGGGCTGCGCGGGTACGTCGGGCAGCTCATCGACCTGCTGCAGCTCCGGTTCGACATGGCGCTGCTCGGCGCCATCGCCGGGCCGAGCGTCCTCGGCGTCTACACGGTCGCGAGCAAGTTCGCCGAACTGGTGCAGCTTCCCGGGCTCGCCGTCAACTACGTCCTCTATCCCGACTTCGCCAAGGACGACCGGGCGACCGCCACCCGGCGGACCGCCCGCCTCATCCTGCCCGCGCTCGGCGTGTCCGCGCTGGCCGCGCTGCCGCTCGCGCTGATCGCGGGGACGGCGCTGCCGTGGGTGTTCGGCGACGTGTTCGACGACGCGGTGGTCCCCACCTACATCCGCCTCGCGGGCGTCGTCACGTTCGGCGTGACCGGCCTGGTCATGGCCTACCTGTACGGGGTCGGACGGCCCGGCGCCGCGTCCACCGGGCAGGGCATCGGCCTGCTCGTCGTCGTGCTGCTCGGGGTGCTGCTGATCCCGTCGCACGGGGCGACGGGCGCCGCGATCGCCACGTCCCTCTCGTTCGTCGCCACCACCGCCGCGCTGCTGCTCTGGTTCCGGCACGTCAGGAATCTCGACGCCCGGGACGGGCGGGCGGCCGGGGAGAAGGGGTGATCCCATGTCCGAGGAAAGCACCGAGGACCGCGCCGAGCTCGAGAGCCGGCCGGTCGACCCGTCCGACGGCGTCGCGCCGTCCCGGCCCCGCCGGGTGCTGGACGTCGCGGGCGCCCTCGCCGGGCTGGCGCTGCTCAGCGTCCCGCTGCTGCTGATCTACCTGCTCGTCCGGCTGACGAGCAAGGGGCCGGGCGTGTTCCGGCAGACCCGCGTCGGGCAGGGCGGGCGGCCGTTCACCATGTACAAGTTCCGGACGATGCGGCAGGGTGTCGGCGGCCTCACCGTGACCGCGACGTGCGACCCGCGGCTGACCCGCGTCGGCAAGCTGCTGCGGCAGTGGTCGCTGGACGAGCTGCCGCAGCTCGCGAACGTCCTGCGCGGGCAGATGACGCTGGTCGGGCCGCGCCCGGAGACCTACGACCTCGCCGTGCACTACGACGGGCACTGCCGGTGGATCTTCGACCACCGGCCGGGGCTGACCGGCCTGTCGGAGGTCCGGTTCCGCGACTTCGACGTGCTGCCGCCCGGTGAGGAGGTCGACCTCGTCGGCTACATCCGCAGGATCGTGCCCGCGCGGGTCGCGGTCGACGCCGTCTACCTGCGGGACCCGTCGATGCGGGCGACGTTCCGGGCGCTGTGGGACACGGTCCGGCACATCCTCGGGTTCACGCTGCCGCCGCTGCAGGTCCGCGCGGACGGCGCCGTCGAGGAGGTCCCGGCGAACGAGCCGTCCCGGCCGCTCGCGGCGGCCCCGCCGGACGACCGGACGGCCGAGGGCACGGCGACCGGCGGCCGGGCGCCTGTGGAGCCGGTCGCAGAGCCCGCGAGGCCGGTGGCAGAGCCCGCGGGGCCGGTGGCGGAGCCCGCGGGGCCGGTCGCGGAGCCCGCGCGGCCGGTGGAAGAACCGGGTCCGGCCGCGTGACCGGCCGGCCCGCCGACATCGTCTCGGGGGAGATCGGATGGACGTGCGGTACAAGATCGGGGCTGCCGTCGCGGCGGTCGCGCTCGCGACGGCCGGGCTGCTCGCGGCGGTGCGCGCGATGGACCGGTACGAACCGTACACGGGGCCGCCCGCGACGCCCGGCACCTCCCCGGCCGACCCGGACCCGACCCGCCGCATCGCGCTGAACACCGAACCCGCCGACTACCCGAGGCTGCGGCGGCTCGGCTACGACCTGGTGGACATCCGCCCGGACCCGTCGCTCGTCGCGGGGATACCGCACGGCATGCAGGCGATGATGTGGGTCGGCAACTTCCACTGCGACGACTTCACGCTCGACTTCGACGCGTTCGCCCAGGCCGTCCGGACGTACGGGCGCGACCCGCGCGTCTACGGCTGGTACCTGTCGGACGAGCCGAACACGAGCGAGTGCCCGGAGATCGCCCGCGAGATCGAGCGCCGCGCCGACTTCCTCGAGCGGCACGCGCCGGGGCAGGTCTCGTTCATCTCGCTCACCGACTGGCCGATGGGGCCGGTGACGCCGCGGAAGGTGAACGTCGACATCGTGGGCCTCGACCCGTACCCGTGCCGGGGCGCGGTCGAGCCGAAGGAGAAGTGCGACATCGGGGCGATCGACCGGATGGTCCGGATGGCGGACCGGGCGGGCATCGAACGGGAGCGCGTCGCGCCCGTCCTCCAGGCGTTCGGGCAGGAGTGCTCGTCCGGCGACAAGCAGTACTGGCTGCCGACCGAGGACCAGTTCCGCGCCCTGCTCCGCCGCTGGGACCGGCTCGTCCCCGCCCCCCGACTGGAGGTCACCTACACGTGGGGGAAGCAGGACGAGTGGGCGTGCCCCACGCTCGCGGACGCGTCCGGCGGCGACCATCCCGACCTGCAGAGCATCATCGAGGCCCGCAACACCCGGCGTCCGTGACGCCCGCCCGCGGCTCCGCCTACGGGTCCTCCCGCGGGTCCGCCTACGGGGCCGCCTCCGCGGCGCCGTTGGTGGCGCCCTCGGGCGCGTTGCTCGGCAGCGGAACCTCGACCGAGCCGAGCGTCACCGCCGCCCACTCCAGCAGGCCGATGACGACCACGAACCCGACGACGAGCAGGCCGAGCCTGGTGCGGTTCGAACCGCGCACCCTACCAACCCCCAAACGATCACCAAAAGCACCACGATAGTGGAAATGCCGGGCCCGGATGCTCACGCGCGTGAGCATCCGGGCCCGGCGCCGGCGCGCGCCCCGGGACGGAAGGGGTCCGGTCCGGGGCGCGCGGGCCGTCACCCGATGCGGCGGCTGGTCAGGTTCGCGGCGCGGGCGTTGACGCACACCCCCGTCGCCAGGTCGAACGCGAAGTTGTGCGCGAGGCAGTGCACCAGCCCGTTCCGTACGATCGCGCCGACGGCCAGGTCCTCGCCCGCGTGCGGGCAGTAGCGGGGGATGTCGTAGCGGCCCCCGTCCCAGTCGACGGTGATCCGCTCGCTCCAGTCGCGTCCCGTCTCGTACTCCTCGACGGCCTGCAGCGCGGGCGCGTTCGCGTGCTTGAGCAGCCCGACGAGATGGTCGTTGTAGACGTCCGGGTCCCGGTACAGGCTGAGCCGGAACGAGATCAGCAGGTCCTCCCACGCCATCCGGCCGGACAGGACGGCCTCGACCCAGCGGCCCTCGGTCGTGATCCGGTAGTGCGGGCGCACCTCGGGCCGCGCGTGCCCGACCGACACCCCGTCCGGTGACAGCCCCACGTCCCACGTCCCGCCGTTCGGGCCGGTGACCTCGAAGCGGACCACCATCGCGATCTGCTCCAGGAAGTAGTCGCTGAGCCCGCCGAGGTATGTGAAGTGCGCGGCGAACCGGTCGAACAGGCCGGGGGCCGGCTCGGGGTTCTCGGCGAACACCCGCGCGATGTGCGGGGCGCGGTCGGCCGCGTACCGCTCCAGGTACTCGGCGCGGGCCGCGTCGGCGAAGGAGAACTCCGCCGACACCGGGTCCCGGACGGTCGCGCCGGTGTCCAGATCGAGGGAGTCGCCCGGCTTGAAGTGGTCGAAGCGCTGCGCGGGCAGGTGCTCGCGCAGCCAGTCGGTCGCGGCCTCGGGGTCGCAGAACGCGCCGTCCTTCTGGTTCAGCACCCAGTTCAGCCGCGCCACCTCGGCGTCCAGGAAGCAGGGCGGGCCCGCGAACGGCACCGCCAGCTCGGGCGCGGTCTGCCGGACGAGCCGCTGCACCGACCGCAGTTTCGACGTCCGCTTGCTCATCGAGACCTCGGCCATCTCGGCGGCCGGGTACTCGTAGCAGATCGGGTGCCAGGACGCACCGGACGCCTGCAGCGCCATGACGTCCAGCCGGTCCCCCGCCAGGTGCTTCGCGCGGCGCGCCTGCGCCGCGGTGAGCCGCGCGTCGTTGCCGTGCAGCACCGACCGACCGTCCGCGACGAACAGGAAAGCGGCGTCATGACACATCGGTGATAGTTCCGGAATCACGGTCATCCAGGACCCGTGCGAGTCAAGTGGAAATTTCTCCCAGGGCTCTATCTCGATTACCGGCCGGTCCCCCGCGACCGCCGCCATCCGTTCGCGGAACGCCGGACCCGGGTAGCGCGGAATGAGGATTCGGGTCCGGGCCGGCAGCCGGCCGATGACCCACGGGTCGAAATGATCTAGGTGTTCGTGCGAGACCGCGAGCCAGTCGGCGTCCAGCAACCGGTCGGCGTCCAGATGATCGTTTCTCGGATACTGGTGCCAGGCTCCGAGAAACGCCCCCGTCGGCGCGAGCCAGGGGTCCGCGAGCAGGCGGAACGCCCGGGCGTCCAGCGACACGCCCGCATGTCCGAGAAAAGTGACCGTCGGCATACCGCGACTGTCCCTCCCCGGCCGCCGCCCCGCACCCGGCGTAATGCGCAATGCGGCTACGCCGTAGGCATGACGGAAATGCCAGAGAGGTAACCGACAATCCTGTCTGAGACGCCGACTCAATGTCCCGCGTTTACCAGCAGATGTGTATGACCACTACCGGTCAGGTACAGGACGGTTGCGGCCAAATTACTGGACACCACGCGTACACCGGGTGACCGTCGATACGGTGCTGGTGATAACGGACGGGGGTCCTTCATGAACGACGGGCGGTCTCGGGCAATTCCGATGGACGCGCCCGCGGGCGTCGCCACGCTCACCGGCGCGCAGGTACGGGAGTTCGCCTCCCGCGCCGCGCGCCCGCACGCGGCGGCGTCCGGCGGGGAGGGGATCGGGAGCGAGGGAATCGGCGGCGACGCGCTGTGGCGGCGGCGCCTGCGGCACGACATCCGGCACGAACTGGGGACGATCATCATGCTGGCCTCGGCCGTCGCCGTGGCCGACGACATCGGCGCGGCCAGCCGCGCCCGCGTCGAGCAGCTGCTCGGCGAGACCCGCTGGCTCGACCACCTCCTGCGCCGGCTCGACGGCGACGACGACGACCACCTCCCCGGCCCCGAGCGCGTCCGCGTCGACGAACTCGCCGCCGAGGTCGTCACCGGGATCAAGCTGTCCACCGCGCACGAGGTCTGCTTCACCGGCGACGAGGCGTGGGCCTGCATGGACCCGGTCGCCCTCTGGCGCGCCGTCCGCAACGTCCTCGACAACGCCTGCCGCGTCGCGAACGGCCGCGTCGACGTCCACGTCACCGCCGACCGCGGCTGGGTGACCGTCCAGGTCGACGACGACGGGCCCGGCTTCGGCGCCGCCGGCTCCCGCGGCCCCGCGTCCCGCGGGCTCGCGTCCCTCGGCCTCGGCATCGTGCACGACCTGATCTCCGGCTACGGCGGCAGCCTCGAGATCCGCACCTGCGAGATGGGCGGCGCCCGCGTCCGCCTCCTGCTGCCCGCCGCCCCCGCCCCCGAGGCCTGCGGCGACGACTGGCGGCCCCACCCATGAGAGTGCTGATCTGCGACGACCACGCGGTCTTCGCCGACTCGCTGTCGCTCGTCCTCACCGACGCCGGGCACACCGTCGTCGGCGTGACCTACTCCCCCGCCGACGCGCTCCCGCTGCTGCGCGCCGGCGACGCGAACGTCTGCCTCATCGACCTCCGGTTCCCGTCCGGCACCGCGCTGGAGTGGATGCCTCGCCTGCGCACCGCCGCACCGCACACCCGCTTCGTCGTGCTGACCGGCTTCCTCGAACGCCCGGTCCTGGACGCGGGCATCGCGGCGGGCGTCCGCGGGTTCGCGCACAAGGGGCAGCAGGCCGGCGACGTCCTCGCCGTCCTGCGCCGCGTCGAGGCCGGCGAGACCGTCGTCGACCAGGGCCTCGGCCACCCCGACGCCCGCCCGCGCGGCGACGCCGAACGCGTCGCCCGCTTCCTCACGCCCCGCGAAAGGGAGGTGCTCACGCGCCTCGCACGCGGCGAGTCCACCCAGGCCCTGGCGAAGGCCATGGGTGTCACCCGCAGCACCGCGCGCAGCCACGTCCAGAGCGTCCTCAGCAAGCTCGGCGTGCACTCGCAGCGCGAGGCCGTCATCGAAGCCGCCCGCCACGGTCTCGTCAGCGTCGAGACGGGCGAGTGGATCGCGGGCTGACGCCGCCCGCCGCACCCGGCAGTGCCGCCCGCTCCGGAAACCGGGGCGGGCGGCACTTCGCGGACGCCGTCGCCGTTCTACGGTTCGACGTAGATCACGCCCGCCGAACAGGACCCCCGCGATGGCCGACACGCACACGACCGAACCGCCGACCCGCCTCCTCGACCTCGCCGCCGGGGCGGTGGAGTACCGGCTCGAGGAACGCGGGCCGCGCACCGTGCTGATGCTGCACGGCGGCCACATGCGCGCCGGGATCGCGCTGGGCGAGGACGTGTTCGCCGACGCCGGGTGCACGGTCCTGGCCGTCTCGCGGCCCGGCTACGGCCGCACCCCGGTGACCACGGGCACCACGCCGGACGGGTTCGCGGACGTCCTCGCCGGCCTGTGCGCCGAACTCGGCACCGGCTCGCTGGCCGCCGTGGTGGGCCAGTCGGCGGGCGGCCCCACCGCGCTCGCGCTGGCCGCCCGCCACCCCGACCTGGTCGAGCGCCTCATCCTGCAGAGCGCCGTCGGGCTGCCGCCCTGGCCCGATCGCCGTACCCGGCTGGCCGCCGCCGCGGCCTTCCATCCCCGCACGGAGGCCGCCACCTGGGCGCTCGTCCGCACGCTGGCCCGGCGCGCTCCCGGGCTCGCCCTCCGGCTGCTGCTGCCCGACCTGACGTCCCGTCCGACGGGCGAGGTGCTGTCCGGGCTCGGCGACGCCGACCGGAACGTCCTGCTGGGGCTGTTCGGCCGGATGCGCTCGGGCTCGGGTTTCCGCAACGACGTGCGCGTCATGGCCGCACCGGACGGCGCCCGCCGTGCGGCGGCGGCCGAGGTCCGGCGGCCGACCCTGGTCATCGCCTCCCGCGACGACGGATCGGTGCCCTACTCCCACGCCCTGTCCCTGGCCGAGGCCATCCCGGACGCCCGGTTGGTCACCAGTGGCGCGTCCAGCCACATGATCTGGCTCGGCGACGGCTACCGCGACGTCGCGGCCGCCATCACCGCCTTCCTCGCCGAAGCCTGACACCGACCGCACCCGCCTGCCCGGCGGGCGGGCCATGGGGCGGCCGTGAGCACCGCAGCGGAGTGCCGGCCGTGGACGGGTACAGAGACGGGAGCGCTCATGCCGGGCGCGGGCCGGCACACCTGGGGCGGGCCGGTACACCCGAGTGCGGGCCGGCATGCCCGGGCGCGGGGTGGCACATCCGGACGCGGGCCCACACCCCAGCACGGCCCGGCACACCCGGCCCGGCACACCCGGGCGCAGCCGGTACGCCTGGGGGCGTAGGTGGGGTGACTCCCGGTGGGCGACGTGGCGTGCGCGGCGGCTGACCTACTGTTCAAGGCATGAGCACTCGGCCGCACGCGCCGGTTCGGGGGCAGTGGCCGCGGCCGAGCGGGTGGCCGGTGTGGGTCGTGCCCCTGTTCCTGGCGCTCTTCCAGGTCATGGGATCGATCGGGGCGCAGCACGGGCCGTCGGAGCGGGCGGGGAAGGGCGGGCCGTGGTCGCGGGAGGGGCCGCCCTGGGCGGACGGTTCGATGGAGATCGGCAGCACGCCGCTCGATCCGCTCGGGTTCGCGCTGCTCGCCGGCGGTCCGGCGCTGCTGCTGCTCCGGCGCCGGTATCCGGTGTTCACGCTGGCGGCGGTCGGCGTCGTGACGACCGTGTACTTCCTGCGCGCCTACACCTACGGGCCGGCCCCGACGGCACTGGGCGTGGCGGCGTTCGGCGCGGTGATGGCGGGACACCGGCTGGCGGCGTGGGCGGGGACGGCGCTGTGGCTGGCCGGGTTCTTCGCCCTCACCACGGTCATCGGGGTCCCGCTCGCGGAGCGGGGGGAGCCCGGACGGACGTTCCCGGTGGAGGAACCGACGGCCGGGGGCATGACGATCTTCATCGGCTGGGCGCTCGTGGTGCTGATCGGCGGGGAGCTCGTGCGGATGCGCGCGCAGCGGGCCGCCGAGACCGCGCGGACGCGCGCCGAGGAGGAGAAGCGGCAGGCGAGCGAGGAGCGGCTGCGGATGGCGCGCGAGCTGCACGACGTGCTGGCCCACAACATCTCGATGATCAACGTGCAGGCGGGGGTCGCGCTGCATCTGATCGACGACGATCCGGGGCAGGCGCGGACGGCGCTCGCGGCGATCAAGGAGGCGAGCAAGGAGGCGCTCACCGAGATGCGCTCGGTGATCGGGGCGCTGCGGGCGCAGGGCGAGACGGCGCCGCGGTCGCCGACCGCCGGGCTCGACCGGCTCGACGAGCTGCTGGCGCGGGCCGAGTCGGCCGGGCTCACCGTGGACGCCGAGGTCACCGGCGACCGGGGGACGCTGCACGCCGGGACGAGCCTGGCCGCGTTCCGGATCGTCCAGGAGGCGCTCACCAACGTGACCCGGCACGCGGGGCCGGGCCCGGTGACGGCGCGGGTCCGCGTCGCCTACCGTGAACGGGAGATCGAGGTGCGGGTCGAGGACGACGGGCGCGGGGTGTCGCTGCTGGACGATCGTCCGGCGGGCAGCGGGATCCGCGGCATGCGGGAGCGCGCCGCGGCGCTAGGCGGTACGTTCGAGGCGGGCGCCCGCCCGGGGGGCGGGTTCGCGGTCCGCGCCACGCTCCCCCGTGACGCGCCGGAGGAGCCGGACGGGAGGGACGCGCGGTGATCAAGGTGCTGCTCGCCGATGACCAGATCCTGGTCCGGGCAGGGTTCCGGGCGCTGCTGGACGCGCAGGCCGACATCGAGGTCGTGGGCGAGGCGAGCGACGGGGAGGAGGCCGTCGGGCAGGCGCGGCGGCTGCGCCCCGACGTGATCCTGATGGACATCCGGATGCCCGGCCTGGACGGTCTCGCCGCCACCCGGAAGATCGCCGCGGACGAGCGGCTGGACGGCGTCCGCATCGTCATCCTGACCACGTTCGAGCTCGACGAGTACGTGTTCGAGGCGCTGCGCGGCGGTGCGAGCGGGTTCCTGGTCAAGGACACCGAGCCGGTCGAGCTGATCCACGCCGTGCGGGCCGTGGCGGCGGGGGACGCGCTGCTGTCGCCGAGCGTGACCCGGCGGCTGATCGCCGAGTTCGCCGCGCGCGCCAAGGAGCCGGCCCCGTCCCCGCACCTGAACTCGCTCACCGACCGGGAGCGCGAGGTGATGGCCCTGGTCGGCGAGGGCCTGACGAACGAGGAGATCGCGGCCCGCCTCGTGGTCAGTCCCGCGACGGCGAAGACGCACGTCAGCCGCACGATGGTGAAGCTCGGCGCGCGCGACCGGGCGCAGCTCGTCGTGTTCGCCTACGAGTCCGGCATCGTCAAGCCGGGCTGGCTGCCGTAGATTCTCCTTCCTGGAGATTGACTGTTGTCGGCGGAGCCGACATGACAGGGTGGGTCGAGCACGATGGGAAGCGGGGGAGCCGCGCGGCGACGCCGTGACCGAGCAAGGGAGTCCGGTGCCGAACGACACGAGGATCCTCGCCGTCGATGACCGCGAGGAGAACCTGACCGCGCTCGCGGCGGTGCTGGACGCGCTGCCGGTGGAGGTCGTGACCGCCACGTCCGGTCCGGCCGCGCTCAAGGAGCTCCTCGACGGCGACTTCGCGCTGATCCTGCTCGACGTCGTGATGCCCGAGATGGACGGCTTCGAGACCGCCGCGCACATCAAGGGCCGGGCTCGCACCCGGGACGTCCCGATCATCTTCCTCACCGCGGCGGGCGACGCCGGCGAGGAGGCGTTCCGCGGCTACTCGGCGGGCGCCGTCGACTTCCTGACCAAGCCGTTCGACCCGTGGCTGCTGCGCGCCAAGGTGTCGGTGTTCATCGAGCTGCACCGCCGCAACCTGGAGCTGCGGCGGCAGGCGGCGCTGCTGGAGCGGACCCTCGGCGAGGACGGCGAGGAGACGTCGGCGCGGTACGACCGGCTCGTCGAGGCCCTGGACGAGCGGCTCGGCCGGGTCGAGGAGGACGTGGCGCGGCTGCGGCCGGACGAGACGGCGGCCGAGGTGCCGGAGGCGCTGCACGACCTCGCCGACCACGTGACCGAGCTGCGGCTGGCGCTGAAAGCGTTCTCCGCCGGCAACTGACCCGCCCCGGCGGGCGGCGTGGCCGTCCGATCGGCGGGCCGCCCTACGCGGTCACGGTGGGCACGGCGCCGGAGGGTCCGCCCGCCGGCGCGGCGGCCGACGGGCTCGGCGGCTCCACGCGCGCCTGATCCAGCGCGCCCGTCCCCAGCCTGTCGCGGACGATGAGCGCGCCCACGACCACGGCGGCGATCACCAGCACCGCCGCGACGGCCACGATGATGACGGTCTTGCGGCGCTCCCGCGCCTTCGGGGTGCTGCGGGACGGCCGCGACACCGCCGGGGGCGGCTGCTGCTGCCAGTTCGACTGCGGCAGGCCCCACGGCGGCGCCGACTGGCGCGGCGACGGTCCCGGCTGCGGCGCCGGGCGCGGCGGTGACGGCGACACGGACGGCCCCGGCGAGGACGGCCCCGGCGAGGACGGGCGCGGCTGCGACGTCGACGGCGACACGGGCCCCGGTCCGGGCGGGCGCGGCTGCGAGGTGGACGGCGACGGCCGGTGCGACGGCTGCGGCGGCGGGGGCGCCCACTCGGTCTCGACGAGGGTGCGCGGCTCGCTCCGCCGCTCGTCGTCGACCTCGGTGACCTCCGCCTCGAGCGGGTCGAGGACGCGCGGGTCCATGACGGTCTCGGCGGCGTCCTCGCGCGTCTCGTCCTCCACCGGGTGCGGCGCGGGCACGGGACCGGGCGCGGGCCCCGGCAGGAAGCGGCTCGACGGCCGGTCGGTCACCGTCTCGTCCGTGAGCGTCCGCGGCGGGGACGGGACGGACGGGCGCGCGGGCGGCCCGGAGCGCGCCGGGGGCGCCTGCGGCGACGGCGGCGAGGGCGGCGAGGGCGGCGAGGGCGCCGGCCGGGGCGCGGGGCGCGGGGCCGGCGGCCGGGGCTCCGGCATCGTCGCAACCTGGGTGAGCAGCGGCTGCGCCTGCGCGGCGGTCATCCGGACGCGGGGCTCGCGGGCCAGCAGGCCCTCGAGGACGCGCGCGAGCGGTCCGGCGTTGCGGGCGGGCGGGACGGCCTCGGTCAGCGCGGCCTGCAGGGACGCCATCGCGTCCGGCCGCTCGTACGGGGACCGGCCCTCCACGGCCGCGTAGATGGTGGCGCCGAGGCCCCACAGGTCGGAGGCGGGGACGGCGCGCTCCCCCGCCGCGCGCTCCGGCGGGATGTAGGCGGGCGAGCCCATGACGAGGCCGGTCTGGGTGAGGGTGGAGTCGCCCTCCATCTGCGCGATGCCGAAGTCGGTGAGGACGACCCGTCCGATGTCGGTGATCAGCACGTTGCTGGGCTTGACGTCGCGGTGCAGGATGCCCTTCTCGTGGGCGTGCCGGAGGGCGGCGAGCATCTGCAGGCCGATCTCGGCGATGCGGCGGTGGCCGACCGGGCCGCGCTCCAGCATGTCCTGCAGGGAGGGGGCGGTGACCAGCTCCATCACGATCCAGGGGCGCCCGGCCTCCTCCACGACGTCGTGCACGGTGACGACGCCGGGATGGTTGAGCCGCGCGGACGCCCGCGCCTCGCGCAGCGTCCGCTCGTACAGGACCGCGCGTTCGGGCTCGGTCAGGCCGGGCGGGAGCTCGACCTCCTTGACCGCGACCGCGCGGTCGAGCATCGTGTCATGGGCGCGCCAGACGGTGCCCATGCCGCCGCGCCCGACCACCGATTCGAGCCGGTAGCGGTTGCCGAGCAGCCGTTCCTGTGCCATGTCGATACGGTCCCCCCGTCGCTCATCCCACCCCCGTGGGACGGAACGTGTCGAGGACATTCTTCACGAGAGTCCTCTTCTCGTTCCACTGGGAGGCCGGAAGCGCGACCACGATCGCGTACGACCGTCCGTTGATGATCACCCCCCGGTCACGGGCCCGGGTGGTCTCGCCGGCGCGGATCCAGGTGAACTCGATGTCGGCCGCCGGGTACCCGGCGACGGTGCTGTGGGTGAGGGAAACCCGCTCGTAGGCGCGCAGATTGCCGTCGGCGATGGCCTGCTGCTCCCAGACCTGCCAGTGCCGGAACGGCTTGCCGTGCCACGGCGTCGGGTCGACCTGGACGTACGCGCCGGACGCGGGGTCGGTCCACACGACGCCGCGGCTCTGCTCCTTGCGGATCCAGGGCTTCGGGACGCCGATCGTGTAGCCGGGGCCCGTCCCCCGCTTGAGGTTCGGCGGGAGCACGGCCGGGCCCGGGTCGCTCGGCGGCTCCGTCACCTGCGACGACGCGGTGGTCTCCGGCTTGTGCGGGGACGCCTGGGACGCTCCGGTGGTCGCGATCGGTTCCTGGCCCCGCGGCCGGTCCTGGCCGGTTCCGGCCCCCGGCGCGCCGCCGTCGGGCCACAGGAAGAACGCGCCGGCCGCGACGGCCGCCGCACCGGCGAGCGCCCCCGCGACGACCAGCGGCGTCCGGGGCCGTCCGCCGCCGTTCCCGGTGCCGTTCCCGGTGTCGCCGGCCCGCTGCTCGACCGTCCCCGGATAGTGCCCCGGCCCGGGGGCCTGGAGTGTTCCGGTGCGTCCCCGCGGGTCCGTGCCGGGGGCCGGCCCGCCGCCGGCGCCCGCGACGGCCGGTCCGGATCCGGCCACTCCCGCGCTCGCCGCGACCCTGTCGGCCGCCGTGTCGGCGACCGCCGCCGCGAGCGCCGCGGCGTTGCCGTTGGCGACCGCGGCGAGCGCCTCCTCGGCCCGCGCCGCGTCGGTCCGGACGGCCGGGTCGCGTTCGAGGAGCCCGACGAGGACGGGCGCGAGCGGGCCCGCGTTGCGCGGCGGCGGCGCGTCCATCGTCATGACGGCCGCGAGGACGGCCATGGCGTCGCTGCGGTGGTGCGGGGCCTGCCCCTCGCACGCCGCGTAGAGGGTGGCGCCGAGCGCCCACAGGTCGGAGGCGGGCAGGGCGCCGTCGCCCCGCACCCGCTCGGGCGACATGTAGGCGGGCGAGCCCATCACCATGCCGGTGCCGGTGAGGGTGGCGTCCCCGGCGACCTGCGCGATCCCGAAGTCGGTGAGGACGGCCCGGCCGTCGCCGGTGACGAGGACGTTCGCGGGCTTGACGTCGCGGTGCAGGATCCCGATGGCGTGCGCGGCGCGCAGCGCGCCGATGACCTGCCGCCCGATCTCGGCGACGCGGCCCGGCGGCTGCGGCCCGTCCGCGTCGATGACGTCCTGCAGCGACCGGCCCCGGACCAGCTCCATGACGATCCAGGGGCGGCCGTCCTCGTCGACGACGTCGTGGACGGTGACGACGCCGGGGTGGCCGAGCCGCGCGGACGCGCGCGCCTCGCGCAGCGTCCGCCGGTGCCGGTTCTCGCGCTCGTCGTCGGCGAGGCCGTTGGGGAGCACGACCTCCTTGACGGCGACCTCGCGGTCGAGGGTCTCGTCGGTGGCGCGCCAGACGGTGCCCATGCCGCCGCGGCCGACGACCGAGAGCAGCCGGTACCGCCCGGCCAGCACGCGTCCCTCCACGTATCAGTCCTCCGCCGGGGTGAACGACGCGTACACGGGCCGAAGCTCGGCGAACAGGTCGTCCCAGCCCTCGTGCGGGGCGCTCAGCAGGATGGCGTAGCCGTGGCCGTTCGCGACGAACCCGCGGTTGAGGATGTGCATCCGGCCGCGCGAGCCGTCGTAGGTGAACTCCCAGTCGGCGGACTCGTCGCCGTCGCCGGTGTCGGGGACGGGCGGCTGGTCGCCGGTCGGGGCCATCTTGATCCGCTCGTAGCCGGGCCAGTCGCGGCCGTTCCGCTCCTGGTTCTCCCAGTCCTCGAGGGCGCTGTCGCCGGGGTCGTCGGTCTGGTCGATCTGGATGTAGGCGCCGCGGTCGGGCGAGTAGAAGAAGTCGCCGCCCTGCTTGGACTCGGGGCCGGTCCAGTCGTCCGGGACCGCGATGCTGTAGCCGCTGTCGTCGTTGTGCTCCCGGAACCCCGCCGGGACGCCGGTGCTCGGCGTCTCGCTCGGGGTCTGACTCGGCGTCTGCGGCTGCGTCGTGACGGGTGCGGCGCCCTCGCTCTGACCGCCGGTCGAGCCCTGCGTCGCGGTGTTCGCGCTCTCGTTGCGGGCGGGCTCGTCGTCGCCGCTGCTCGCGAGCGCGATCCCGGCGACGACGAGGATGACGATCAGCACGACGACGCCGATGACCAGCAGGTTGCGGTTGGCGGCGGGTCCGCCCGGCCCGGACGGCCGGCCGGCGGGCGCCCGGTTGCCGGGCAGGCGCGCCAGGCCGGGGATGCCCGACAGCCTGGTCTGCGCTCCGCCCGTCCCCTGGGCGGCGGGTTCCGCGCGCCACGGGTCGCGCGCGGTGTCCTCCGATCCGGCGCCGCCCCGCCCCGCGTCGTGGCCGGACGCCCCGGCGGGCGCGGCCACCCGGGTCGCGCCGGGGGACGCGGAGTCGCGGGCCGGGCCCGGGTCGTAGGCCGGGTCCGGGTCGTAGGCGGGGTCCGGGTCGTAGGCGGGGCCGGGGGCGGGCTCGGCGGCGGCCGGGTCGACGGCCATCGTGTGCTGGGTGTCGATGGTCTCCTGGCGGACGATCTCGTCCAGCAGCGCCCCGGCCTCGATCGCGTCCATCCGCTGGTCGGGGTTCTTGCGCAGCAGGCCCTCGATGACCGGGACGAGCGGGCCGCCCTTCTCCGGCGGGTCGGGCTCCTCGGAGATGACGGCGACGAGCGCGGCCATCGGCTCGTTGCGTTCGAACGGCGACTTGCCGTGGACCATCGCGTAGAGGGCGACGCCCAGCGACCACAGGTCGGACGCGGGCCCGGCCTTGCGGCCCCGCGCGCGCTCCGGGGCGATGTAGGCGGGCGATCCCATGACCAGTCCGGTCTGGGTGAGGGTGGCGTCACCGGCGGCGATGGCGATGCCGAAGTCGGTGAGGACGGCGCGCTCGCCCGCCCGTCCGGTGCCGGTGATGAGCACGTTGCTGGGCTTGACGTCGCGGTGCAGGACGCCGGCCTGGTGCGCGGCGTGGAGGGCGGCGAGCATCTGGCGGCCGATCTCGGCGGCGCGCAGCGGGTCGAGCGGCCCGTCGTGCTTGATCACCTGATCGAGGGAGCGGGCCCGGATGAGCTCCATGATGATCCAGGGCCGCTCGTCCTCCTCCACGACGTCGTAGACGGTGACGACGCCGGGGTGGCCGAGGCGCGCGGCGGTGCGGGCCTCACGGAACGTGCGCTTGTGGTGGACTGCGCGTTCCTCATCGGTGAGACCATGCGGGAGGATGACCTCCTTCACCGCGACATCACGACCGAGGACCTCATCGTGTGCCTGCCAGACCGTCCCCATGCCGCCTCGGCCGACTTGGGTCACCAGTCGGTAGCGGCGGGCGAGCAACCGCTCGCCGTTGGGCTCATTTGGCATATCCGCGACCATATCCACTTTTGCTGACAATCTTGGACCAAGCTTGCAAGCCACATCCCCCCACCCGTACGACGCCCGGGGCGGCGCCGGGGTTCGCCCACGGATGAGCAGGACCGGGGAGGGCGACTGAGGTGTCACCGCGGACGAGACCGGAACGGGACGGACACCCGGCGGTGCCGCCCGGGGACGGTAGCGGCGCCCGCCCGGAGGCCCCGCCCGGCGGGGACGCCGGGGACGGCGCGGCCGGCCGGCGACGGGCCGCGGCCTGGCCGGCCGCCGAGTGGCGCCGCCTCGTCCAGGCCGCGCCGACGATCTTCTTCTGGTACACCCGACTCTCCGGGATCCTGTCACTGCTCGCCTGGGCCTCCTATGGTCTCATCCTTGAGCTGGCCGACATCTGGGCCTTGCGGTGGATCGGCTATCTCGGCTGGTTCCCCAGCGTCCCCATCGGCCTGGTCTGGATCCTGCTGTCGATGGGCGTGCGGCGGCGCAAGAAGGCGGCCTGGCGGATCCTGCTGCTGGTCCTGTGCCTGCCCGCGGCGCTGCACGTCACCGCCGTCCTGGCGAAACTGCTGGACCCGGATCTGGACGTCCCGCCGGGCGTGGCCGTCGCGGCCGTCCTGTACCTCGCGGCAATCGGGTTGCTGGTCGCGGCGCGCGGCGAGTTCACCACGCTGCCGGACCGTGCCAACCGGCGGCTCGCGGCGCTCGTCTTCGCCTCCCTCCTGGTCGTGACCTGCGGTGTCGGCACCTGCCTGGTCACCGCGACCGACCGCGACGAGAACGGCGGTTTCTGGACGCATCCCGTCTACGCGGTGTCGCAGACCGTCCTCGGCCCCCGCGTCACCGGCGGGCCGATCGACATCTCGGTCGCGTTCTGGGTGGACGTCATCCTGTGGGTGCTCGGCACCGGGCTCATGCTCGCCACGTTCTGGGCGCTGTTCAAGCCGGGACGCCGCGACCCCGTCCTCAGCCCGCAGGAAGAGCTGTCGGCGCGCGCGCTGCTCGCCGAGTACGGCGACCAGGATTCCCTGGGCTACTTCGCGCTGCGCCGCGACAAGGACGTCATCGTCGCACCGAACGGTAAGGCGGCCATCGCCTACCGGGTGGAGGGGTCGGTCTCGCTCGCCAGCGGCGACCCGCTCGGCGACCCCGAATCGTGGGACCAGGCGATCGACGCGTGGCTGGGGGAGTGCCGCGCGCACGCGTGGATCCCCGGCGCGGTCAGCGTCGGCGAGCGCGCCGCGCACATCTACCGGCGGCACGGCTTCGACGCCCTCGAACTGGGCGACGAGGCGATCATCGACCTCGCCGACTTCAGCCTGGACGGGCGCGAGATGCGGCAGGTCCGGCAGGCCGTGCGGCGGGTCGAGCGCGCCGGGTACACGGTCCGGATCCGGCGGCACGCGCAGATCCCCGGCTGGGAGATGACCCGGCTCGCCCGCCGCGCCGACGACTGGCGCGGCGAGGAGACCGAGCGCGGCTTCTCGATGGCGCTCGGCCGCCTCGGCGACCCCACCGACGGGCGCTGCGTGATGGTCGAGGCGTTCGACGCGGACGGCAAGCTGCGCGGCCTGCTGAGCTTCGTCCCGTGGGGCCGCACCGGGCTGTCCCTCGACCTGATGCGCCGCGACCGGGCCGCCGAGAACGGCCTCAACGAGTTCATGGTCGCCAAGCTCGCGGAGAAGGCCGCGCTGGTCGGCGCGCAGCAGCTCTCGCTGAACTTCGCGATGCTCCGCTCGGCGTTCGAGCGCGGCTCGCAGATCGGCGCGGGCCCCGTCGCGCGCGGGTACTACCGGCTGCTCTCCCTGGCGTCCCGGTTCTGGCAGCTCGAGTCGCTGTACCTGTCGAACGCCAAGTACATGCCGCGCTGGCGTCCCCGGTTCATCTGCTACACGCAGAGCCGCGACCTGATCCGGCTGGGGCTGGCGTACGCGCGCGCGGAGGGGTTCCTGCCGAGCCTGAACCGGCCGAAGCTCGACCGCGCGGCCGCGATGGTCCCGACGTCCGACCTCGTCGAGAGCGTCCGCAAGATAGAAGAGGAGGCCGACGCCGCGCGCGCGCCGCAGCGTCGCCTGTCCGAGCAGGAGCGCGTCCGGCACGCGAAGCTCGACCGGATCCGCGAGGCGGGCATGGACCCGTACGCGCTGGGCTTCGACCGCACCCACGTCGTCGCCGACGTCCGCGCCCGCTTCCCGGACCTCCCCCCGGACGAGCGGACCGGTGCGGACGTCGCGATCGCCGGGCGTGTCGTGCTGTCCCGCGAGCACGGAAAGCTGATCTTCGTCACCCTCCGCGACGAGAGCGGCGACCTGCAGGTCATGCTGACCGAGGACGCCCTCGGGCGGGACTCCCTCGGCCGCTGGAAGTCCCTCGTCGACCTCGGCGACCAGGTGGGCGTGCGCGGCGAGGTCGTCGCGTCCCGGCGCGGCGAACTGTCGGTGCGGGCCGCCGAGTGGACCCTGACCTCCAAGTGCCTGCGCCCGCTGCCGGACAAGCGGGCCGGCCTCTCCGACCCGGAGGCGCGCGTCCGGCAGCGCTACGTCGACTACATCGTCAACGACGAGGCCCGCCGGATGCTGCGGATGCGCGGCGACGCCATCGCCGCCGTCCGCGACGGCCTGCGCGACCGCGGCTACCTGGAGGTCGAGACACCGATGCTCCAGCCCGTCCACGGCGGCGCCACCGCCCGCCCGTTCACCACCCGCATCAACGCCTACAACATGCAGCTCTACCTGCGGATCGCGCCCGAGCTGTACCTGAAGCGCCTCCTCGTCGGCGGCGTCGGCCGCGTCTACGAACTCAACCGCAACTTCCGCAACGAGGGCGTGTCGAACCGGCACAACCCCGAGTTCACGATGCTGGAGGCCTACGAGCCCTACGGCGACTACGACACGATGGCCGAACTGACCCGGTCCCTCGTCGTGGCCGCCGCGAACGCGGCCCTCGGCACCACGATCGTCGTCCGCGACGGCGTCGAGCACGACCTGGCCGAACCGTGGCGCGAGATCACCGTGTACGGCTCCGTCTCCGAGGCCCTCGGCGAGGAGGTCACCCCCGACACCCCGCGGCAGGTCGTGCACGGGTACGCCGAACGGCACGGGCTGCACCTCGACCCCGAATGGGGGCAGGGCCGTGTCGTCCAGGAGCTGTTCGAGGCGCTCGTCGAGGAACGGCTGGAGGCGCCCACGTTCGTCCGCGACTACCCCGCGGAGACGTCCCCGCTCACCCGCCCGCACCGGGACGACCCGCGGCTCGCGGAGAAGTGGGACCTCATCGTGTTCGGCCTCGAACTCGGCACCGCGTACTCGGAGCTGATCGACCCGATCCTGCAGCGCCGCCGCCTCACCGAGCAGTCGCTGCGGGCCGCCGGCGGCGACCCCGAGGCCATGGACCTCGACGAGGACTTCCTGCGGGCCCTCGAGTACGCCATGCCCCCCGCGGGCGGCATGGGCATGGGCATCGACCGGCTGCTGATCACGCTCACCGGCCGGACGATCCGCGAGACGATCCCGTTCCCCCTCGTCCGCCCGGGGTCCTAGAGACCTCGCGGCACCGGGCGGAGACCCTGCTCGGCGAGCCACCGCCGGGCGGCGCCCCGGCGCTCGTCCTCGCCGCCCGGTGCCCCGACCGGCGGGACGGGCGCCCACCGGCCCGCGTCCCCGCCGCACTCCCCGTCGAGGACGGCCTCGTCGGCGGGCAGGACGTCGCCGCGTTCGAGGTCGAGCAGCCAGGGTCCGCCGTCCGGGTCGTCGAGCGCCGCGGCGACGGCCCCCAGGTCGACCGGCAGGGGGCGGAGCCCGGACTCCTGGGCGCCGAGCGCCGCGACCAGCTCCGCGGCCAGTTCGGCATCGCCCGGCCCCCTGCGCGCACCGAGTTCCGCGAGGCACGCGCGGGCGCGCTCGCCCGCGCCGGGCACGTCCCGTTCCAGGGCGGCGATGAGCGCGTCGCCCGCGTACTGCAGGACCGGCTCCAGGGGGCGCCCCGCGAGGACCGCGGCCCCCGCGGCACCGTCGCCCCGCGCCACGGCCGCGCGCAGCCGCGCCAGCGCGTCCCCGTCCCAGCCGATCACACGGACATTTCTACATTCCCCCTACGACGGGGCAGACCCGATCGGGGAAATCAGCGCTTGTCCTCGACGTGGACGACCGTCAGCTCGCGGCCGTCCCGGTCCCGCTTGGACCGCCCGAGAAGCCCCACGGCGAGGTCGCTCGGCTCGTCCAGCTCCTCCGGCGCCACGTAGGTGAGCACGTCGTTGTGGTGGCCGTAGACGGCCCAGCCCGGCGCGGCGTCCAGGTCGATCGAGCCGAAGTCCCCCGCCGGGCCGCCCGCGTGGACGGGACCGAACTCGCGCAGCAGCTCGGTGGCCTGCGCGGCCAGGTCGTCCGCGGGCTCCATCAGGATGACGCACGTCCCGTGCTCGAACAGCACCCAGGACTTGCGGTCGCCCCGGACGACGCCTCGCCACACCTCGACCAGCTCTTCCGTCGTCATGCGGACGATCATGACATCCGCCCCCGACGGCGCACATCGCATTTATCCGGCTACCGGCGCGACCCGGATCTCGTGGTCGGCATCCGGCGCGGCGAACGCGAGCAGCCGCGCGGCCTCGTCCTCGACGGCCGATCCGCCCGGAAGCGGGTCGAACGTCTCGATCGTGAGGGTCGACCGCCCGCTACGTCTCCTCACGGAACGCCGCCACCGCGTACCGCAACCGCGCGCCGACGAGCAGCGCCTCGTCCTCCGGGCACCCCAGCAGCCGCCCCACCAACTCGATGAGCTGATCGTCGCCCAAGTCCGGCTCCCGCCCCGCGACATGCCGGATGATCTCGAGCAACTCCGGCCGCTTGTACGTCGCGATCGACCGCCCCCGCCGAACCCGCGGCCCCCCGTCCGCACCCGGCCCACCGCGCCCCACGCCCGTCTCGCCCCGCTCCGCGCGCGGCTCACCACCTCCACGCGGTTCACCAGCCCCGCGTGATCCACCACCCGCCCCCGGGCCGGCCCCACCCGCACGTGGGTCACCACCCGCGCGTGAGTCACCCGCGCCCGGATCGGCACCACTCGCACGTGGTTCGACGCCCCCACGCGGTTCACCATCTGCGCACGGCTCACCACCCCCACGCGGCTCGACGCCACCCGCACGTGGGGTGCCGCCCGCGCCCGGCTCGGCACCACTCGCACGTGGTTCGACGCCCCCACGCGGTTCACCATCTGCGCGCGGCTCACCACCCCCACGCGGCTCGACGCCGCCCGCACGTGGGGTGCCGCCCGCGCCCGGCTCGGCACCACTCGCACGTGGTTCGACGCCCCCACGCGGTTCACCATCTGCGCGCGGCTCACCACCCCCACGCGGCTCGACGCCGCCCGCACGTGGGGTGCCGCCCGCGCCCGGCTCGGCACCACTCGCACGTGGTTCGACGCCCCCACGCGGTTCACCATCTGCGCGCGGCTCACCACCCCACGCGGCTCGACGCCGCCCGCACGTGGGGTGCCGCCCGCGCCCGGCTCGGCACCACTCGCACGTGGTTCGACGCCCCCACGCGGTTCACCATCTGCGCGCGGCTCACCACCCCCACGCGGCTCGACGCCACCCGCACGTGGGGTGGCGCCCGCGCGTGGATCGGCGCCGCCCGCGCGTGGGTTGCCGCCTGCGGGCGGGTGGGCGCCTCTCGCTCGTGGGTCGCCGCCCGCGCGCGGCTCACGAGCCGTGCGTGGGGTGACGGGTCCGGGCGGGGCGGCGCCCCCGCGTGGGGCGGCGCTGCTGTGAGCGGCGAGATCGCCGCGTTGCCCGACGGGATCGGGCTCGGACGCGGCGCGCGCTTCGGATCCGGCCCCCGCGCGCGGCGCCGGGACCTCGCGCGGTGCCGGGCCCCCGGACGGCTCGCCGGTCAGGATCGTGAACAGCGGGGCCGTCGCCGACGGCAGGTCCGGCGCCCCATCGACGAGGGGGCCCTCGGGGACGGGGGCGTCGGGGGGCGGGAGTTCGGGGACGGCTTCGCCCACGAGGATCGTGCGGGGTGCGAGCCACAGGACGAACAGGGCCTCGGCGCCCGCGCCCTGTTCGCCGTCGAGGATGACCGCGTCGAAGGCGTCGGCATGCGGGGGCAGGACCTCGGGGATGCGCCACAGCGGCAGGATCCACGCGGGGACGACGTCCACCGGGTCGGGGGAGGCGGCCTGCAGGCGCGCGCGGGCGGCCGTGCGGGCACGCGCGGCGGCGAGTTCGGCGGCTGCGAGGGTCGCGTCCCGTTCGGCTGCTGCAAGGGTCGCGCGGTGCCGTTCCTCGGCCGGGGAGAGGCCCGCGCCGCGGGCCCACGCCCACGCGTCGTCCCAGTGCCGGACGCGCGCGTGCCAGGCCTCGTCGCCGTCGGTGGCGGCGAGGAGGTGGGCGAGGTCGGGGTGGACGGCGCGGACGCGTTCGAGCAGTTCGCCGCAGCGGACCTGCAGGGCCCGCTCGCGGCGGGCCTCGGCGAGCGCGGCGAGCGCGTGCCCGTAGGCGTCGGCGTCGCGGGCGTCGATCGCGGCGAGCGCGGCGGCGAGTTCGGGCGGGTCGGCGGGGTCGAGGGGGCCGATGGAGTCGCGCAGGGCGTCGAGGTCGGCGGCGGCGCGGTTGACGCCGAGTCCTTCGAGGGCCTGCCGGAGCGCGGTCGTGTACCCGTGCCATTGCAGGGGGTGGTTCAGCGGGATGTTCAGCCCGGCGAGGAGTTCTCTCGTCTCCTGGATCGCGGGCAGGATCTCGTGCAGGCGGGCCAGGCGGGCGTGTGCGCGCACGAACCTGTCGACGCGTTCGGCGGGCGGGAGGTCGGCGGGGAAGCTGATCCCGGCGGCCTCCCACACGTACTGGAGTTCCTGGCAGGTCATCCGGACCATGAGGTCGGTGAAGACCAGGTCGAGGAGTTCGGGCGTGGTGGGCGGTTCGCCGTCCACGGTCGCGTACTGCAGGAGGATCTCCGCCTGGCGTTGCGGCTGGGAGCGCAGCGGGCCGCGCTTGAGGGTGCCGCCGTCGGCGAGGTAGGTGCGGAGGTCCTGGGCGACGCCGGCGAGGCGCCGGAGGTGCAGTTCGCCCGGGGGGAGTTCGACGCGGCGGCCGCCCATGCCCGCGAGGGCGCGTTCCGCCCAGCCGGCGCGGGAGGCCATCTCGGTGACGCGCGCCCAGACGGCCGGGCGGCGCTCGGCGAGCGCGTCGGCGAAGGCGCGGACGGCCAGGTCGGCGGGGTTCCAGCCGCCGGGGTGCCCGTCGAGGCCGAGGTCGTGCAGCGCGGCGGCGACGGTGGCGGCGGCGCCGTCGAGGCGGGCGACGAGGGTGACGTCGGCGTCCCGGAGGACGCGCGCGAGGTCGGAGTGCTCGCGTCCGGCGCGTTCGGCGGCGGCCCGTTCGGCGTCGACGAGGGTGCGGACGTAGGCGGCGCTGGGCAGCCCGGCGGGGTCGGCGTCGCGCTGTTCGGGACGGGCGCGCCGCTCGGGGGTCTCGGCGGCGAGGAGCGCGACGAGGTCGGCGGCTTCGCGGGCGGTGATCGGCGGCGGCGGGAGGTCCGGGCGGGGCGGCAGCCACGCGAGTTCGGGGGGCGGTTCGCGATGGGCGGGCAGGTCGCGGTCGCGGAGTTCGGCGGCCGCGCGGGCGGTGCTCTCGGCGCGGGCGGCGAGGTCGTCGAGGTCGTCGGGCGGGGCGGCGCGCAGGGCCTCGACGGCGGTGCGGGCGGCCGCGGGGTCGGTGGCGGTGAGGGCGGCGAGTCCGGGCGGGAGCGCGGCGTGCAGGGCGGTGCGGCCGGGCGTGGCGACCAGCACCCGGCGGCCCCGGACGAGCAGGCCCTCCAGCAGGTCGGGGACCGTGCCGGGGGCGCGTTCGGGGACGCGCATGACCTGCGGCGACCGGCCCGGGGTGACGAAGCGCGCGAGGCCCGCCGGGACGCCGTCGTCCAGCAGTTCGAGCATCCGCTCGTGGTAGCGGGCGACCGCCTCCCGGCCGGGCGGGCGGACGACGAGCGCGGGCGCGAGCCGGACCTGCGGGACGGGCGTGCCGGTCTCGTCGGGCGTCCAGCCGGTGCGGAAGTCGACGGCTCCGACGAGCGCGCCGCCGCACCATTCGCGCAGGACGTCGGCGGCGGAGGCGTGCAGGCCGAACCCGTGGCCGTCGCGGACGGCGCCCGCGGCCCGGTGCGCTCCCCGGAAGCCGGGGCGGCCCGCGAGCACCTCGGCGTCGCGGAGCGTGACGGGGCCGGTGAGGACGACGTCGACGCGCTCGGTGCGGGCGTCCACGGCGATCCGCACCGGGGTGGACAGCAGGTGGTCGTGGACGGGCGGGCCGTGCGCGGGACGCCACGACAGCAGGCCCGTGCCGAGGACGACCTCGTCGTCGCCCTCGCCCTCGGCGAGGTCGCGCAGCAGCCGGTACCAATGGCGGAGCGCGAGCCAGCCGTCGAACTCCGCCAGCACCGCCGGGGGCGTCAGCGGGATGACCGGCAGGCTGAACAGGACGTCGCCGGGCCCGGCGTCGGTCTCGACGTAGACGTCGCCGGGCAGTTCGGCCAGCCAGTGGACGCGCCGGTGCGCGGCGGGGTCGCGGCGGGCGCGGGCCAGGTCGCGCAGCCGGCTCAGGAGGCGGGCGGCGCGCTCGCGCTCCGGCGCGGGGACCGGGCCCTCCTGCGACACGGCCGTCCCCTCCCTGCCCGTGGAATCGTGTCCACCGATCTAACACCTACCCGGGCGGGCCGGTCGAGCCGTATCGATGATCTTGTCGGTGGCCGCCTTCAGTGGCTGCGGGCCATGTGCCGGTCCTCGTTCGGCATCATGATCCACAGCACGATGTAGACGACGAACTGCGGGCCGGGCAGGAGGCAGGACAGCACGAACAGCAGCCGCACGGTGAAGGGCGACATGCCGAACCTGCGGGCGAGCCCCGCACAGACACCGGCGATCATGCGGTTGCGCGGGCGGTAAAGGCCGTTCATGGGTTCTCTCTCCCCGATTCCTCGACTGATGAACACGGGCGCCTTGCCCGTTACTCACCAAGCTAGAAACCGGACGGCGAGGCCACATCAGCCGATGGAGCGGTTCTTCCCCCTACTCGCGGAGTAGGGGGAGTCCCTTAAGGGTTGTTGGCGCGGTGCACGAGGTCAGGAAGTCCCGCGAGGTCGTCCAGGACGAATTGGCATTCGCGCAAGATGGGGTCGTCGTCGTGGATATGGCCCCACGGGCCGCGCCTGAGGAACGCGGCGCGCATTCCGAAGGCGACGGCCGGACGGACGTCGTTGTCGATGCGGTCGCCCACGTACAGGACGTGCTCGGGCAGGACGTCCGCGAGTTGCGCGCAGCGTTCGAAGAACTCGTGCGACGGCTTCTGCACGCCCCACACGTCCGATATGCCGATGACGTCGGCGTCGAGCCCGAGCGCCTCCATCTGCTCGGCGGCCTCGACCGGCTGGTTCCCGGCGATGCCCACGAACAGGCCCTGCTCGCGCAGGCCGGTGAGACACGCGCGCGCGTCCGGGTACAGGTCGTCCGGGCCGAACCCGTTGGGGACGCCCGCTTCGCGCCGGGCCTTCTGCTCCGCTTCGAGGTCGAAGCCGGGACGGAAGTACTCCAGCAGGTCCAGGTGGGTCCCGCCGGTGGCGAGGAGCGCGCCCAGCTTGGCGAGGAACGTGTGCCTGGGGACGCCGAGCCAGTCGGCCCAGCGCCCGTAGATCTCCCCCTCGTTGATCAGCGTCTCCCCGATGTCGAAGAAGACGGCCTGGACGGTCCGGGGGGTCGGGGGGTGCTCGATCACGCGCCGTCCAGCTCCACGGACTCGCCCGGGGCGAGCCGGGTGTACGTCCTGTCGATCTCCTCGAGCGCCTTGGTCGCGTTGTTGTTCATGACCGTGAGGCCGATGTCGTTCAGCAGGCCGTCATGGATGGCGTACGCGCGGTCGGGACGGACCTCGCGGACGTAGTTGAACATCTCGGGCGCCTTCAGCCACGGGGCGTTCCCCGGCAGGCAGAGCGTCCGGACATGCTCGCCCGGGACGGTCAGCGCGTCGCCCGGGTGGAAGATCTCCCCGTCGATCAGGAACCCCGTGTTCGGGATCGGCGGGACGTCCGGGTGCAGGATCTCGTGGTCCTCGCCGTACACGTGGACGTCGAACCCGGCGACCGTCACCGCGTCCCCGTGACCCACCTGGTGGACGCGTCCGCCCAGGTCGGCGAGGTTCTCGGCGACCACGCGGGACGTCCAGACCTCCAGGGTCGGGCGCGCGGCCACGGCCTTGCGCAGCGCGTCGGCGTCGAAGTGGTCGAAGTGCTCGTGCGTGATCAGGACCGCGTCGGCGCCCGCGAGGGCGTCCTCCGCCCCGGTGCTGAACGCGCCGGGGTCGATGACGATCGTGCGGTCGTCCTTGCTGATCTGGACACATGCGTGCCCGAGCTTGGTGAGGCGCATCGGTCGATTTTCCCACGCACCGGGAAGCGCCCATTGACCGCCCCCGGGAGCGTTGATAGAACACGTTCCACTTTGGTTGCGAGCCAGGAGGCGGCATGCCCGTTCCCACCCAGCGCGACCCCGAGGCCACCCGGCGCACCCTGGCGCAGTGGCTGCAGCGGCACCTGCCCGGCGCCCGAGTCCCCCACCTCGACACACCCGAGACCAGCGGCTTCTCCAGCGAGACGCTCATGTTCGACGCGCAGACGCCGGACGGCGCCCTGCACCCGTGCGTCGCCCGCGTCGCGCCCGTCCACTACCAGGTGTTCCCCGAACCGCGCTTCGAGGAGCAGTACCGCCTGATGCGCGTTCTCGCGGAGCGCACCGACCTGCCCGTCCCGGCCGTCCACTGGTGGGAGCCGTCCCCCGACGTCCTCGGCGCCCCGTTCTTCGTGATGGCCCGCGTGGACGGCCGCGTCCCGACCGACATGCCCCCGTACCACATGGACGGCTGGGTCACCGAGATCGGCGAGGACGAGCGGGCCGCGATGTGGTGGTCGACCCTCGACGTCCTCGCCCGGCTGCACCGGCTGGACGCCGGGGCCCTCGACCTCGGCTTCCTCGACCAGCCCGCGTGGGGCGCCACCGGCCTCGACCAGCGGCTCAACTACTACGAGCACTACCTGCACTGGGCCTATCCGGGCCCGCAGGACATCGCGCTGAAGGCCCTCGGCTGGCTCCGCGCGAACCGGCCGGACGAGCCGGACCCGCCCGTCCTGCTCTGGGGCGACTCCCGCATCGGCAACGTCGTGTTCGACCGGGGTGCCCCCGTCGCGGTCCTGGACTGGGAGAACGCGGTGCTCGGCGCCCCGGAGGAGGACCTCGCCTGGTTCATGTTCATCGACCGGCACCACTGCGACGGCATCGGCGTGCCCCGCCTGCCCGGCTTCCCGTCGTACGCCGGCACCGTCGCCCGGTACGAGGAACTCCTCGGCCGTCCGATGCGGAACCTCGCGTTCTACGAGATCCTGTCCGGCTTCAAGTTCTCGGTGATCATGGCCCGGATCGGGCAGGCGATGATCGACTTCGGCTGGATCGACGAGACCAGCGAGTTCCCCTACGACAACAACTGCACCCGCCTGCTCGGCCGCATCCTGGAAGGAACGCCGTGACGCTCTCGCCGCTCGACGACTACCCCGTCCACCAGGCACCCGAGGTGATGCGGCACGTCACCACGTCCGACCGGAACTTCTACGACCGCTACTACTTCAACGTGCACCCGTCCTCGGACGACCTCATGATGCTCATCGGCATCGGCCAGTACCCGAACCTGGGGGTCATGGACGCGTTCGCCGTCGTCCGGCGCGGGCCGCTGCACCGCGTCGTCCGGGCCTCGCGGGAACTCGGCGCCGACCGGATGGACACGACCGTCGGGCCGTTCCGCGTCGAGGTCCTCGAGGGGCTGAAGCGGCTCCGCGTCGTCCTGGACCCCACCGAGCACGGGCTCTCGTTCGACCTCACCTGGGACGGCGCGATCCCCGCGACCCTCGAACCCCCGCACTACCTGCGCTGGCAGGAGCGCGTCATGTTCGACTCCCGCCGCATCGCGCAGACCGGCCGCTGGACGGGCCACATCACGATCGGGGACGAACGCGGCGAGCACGAGCGCGTCGAGGTCACCCCGGACGTGTGGAAGGGCTCCCGCGACCGCTCGTGGGGCGTGCGTCCCGTCGGCGAGCCCGAACCGCCCGGCATCCAGTCGAAGAACGCAGGCACGTTCTACTGGATGTACGCGCCGATGCAGTTCGACGACCACTCGATCCTCTGCATCGTCCAGGAGGACGAGCAGGGACGCCGCGTGCTCGAAGAGGCCACGCGCGTGTGGGAGGACCCGTCCCGCGAGCCCGAGTACCTGGGACGTCCCGAGTACCGGCCCGTCTACAAGCCCGGCACCCGCGAGGTCGTCACCGCCGCGATCGCGTTCGCGCCGCCGAACGGCACCCCGTTCACGGTCACCGCGACGCCGATCCTGCCCGTCCACCTGATGGTCGGCACCGGCTACGGCCTCGAACCCGACTGGAAGCACGGCATGTACCAGGGGCCCGACCTCAAGGTGCAGGGCGTCACGCTCGACACCCGCGACCCGGACGACGCCGCGCGCATGTGGGGCATGGTCGACTCCGTCGCCCGCTACGAGTACGCGGACGGGACGACCGGCCACGGGCTCTTCGAATACTGGGCACTCGGCCCGCACCCGTCGTTCGGCTGACACACTGGGCCGCGTGACCGACGACCCCGAGGGCGAGGCGATCGGCCGCGACGAACCGGACCGCGACGAACTGGACCGCGACGAACTGGACCGGCAGGTGCGCGACCGCTACGGGACCTGGCGCGACCAGCCGCGCGGCCTCGGCTGCGCGATCGTCGCGGCGTTCCTCGTGCTGACCACCATCGCCGCCGCCGTCGCGGTCGTCCTGCTCCTCGCGGCGGCCTGACACCGGCCCCGGCCGCACCGACCTCGCAGGACGCGCGGAAAGCGCACGGGCCGGGACGCGCGGCGCGCGTCCCGGCCCGTCGCCGATCCGTTCAGGTCGCGGTTCCCTCCGCGATGGTGAACGCCACGTCGCCCTGGGGGTCCACCTGGGCGTCGAGCGTCTTGTCGTCCAGCAGCTGCGCCGCCGACGGCTCGAGGTACACCTTCGCGCCCTCCTCCTCGACGACCTGGTCGCCGGCCTCCGGCGCGGACGCGACCGACAGCCGCAGCGCGTCCGAGCCGTCGATGCCGGACTCGATCCGGATCCCGGTCTCGGGCGGCAGCTCGGGATTGGCGGTCACGTTGCGGATGACCTGCACCGCGCCGCTAGTCAGCGTGAGCACGATCAGCTCCTACTCGTCGTATGCATGGATCCCGCCCTCCCTCCCCACTCGTCCCGGCCGCTAAACACCGATCAGTAGTTGAGGCTGATCGCCTGGCCGATCGTCTCGTCCCTGGTGAGGCACCCGAGCATGAACTCGGCGAGGTCGGCGCGGGCGATCCGGAAGCCGCCCTTGGGCTTGCGGTCGACGGCCGTCCGGTAGGTGCCCCTCGGGGGACGGTCGACGAGGAGGGCGGGGCGCGCGATCGTCCAGTCGAGGCCGCTGGCGCGGACGGCGTCCTCCATCACGCCGAGGTCGGCGTACTGCTCGCGCAGGAAGTACTTCCGCGCGGGGGGCCCGACGACGTGGCGCAGGAGGAAGCCCTCGCCGGGGTCGTGCTTCGGCGGGTTGGGCCGGTCCGGCGACGGCACGACGGTCATCGACTCCGAGCTGATCACGATGAGCCGGCGGACCCCGGTGGCCCGCATCCCCGTGATGGCGGCCGCGGTCCCCTTCGCGCAGGTCCGGGCCACGGCCTCCGCCTTGCTGCGGGGGCCGAGGCAGGAGAAGACCGCGTCGGCGCCTTCGAGCGCGGGCCGCAGGTCGGGGTCGTCCTGCATGTCGGCCCGGACGGTCCGTACCTCGTCGGGCAGGTCGCGGGGCCGCCGGGCCACCGCGGTCACGTCGTGCCCCGCGGCGAGGGCGAGGTCGACCAGGATCCGTCCGGTGCCGCCCGTGGCGGCGATGATCGTGAGCTTCATGCCTCCTGAGAGGCGGAGCCGCCCGCGAGTGTGACATCGGGCGCGGCGAGGGCGAACGGCGAGCGGGAGCCGGCCGTGCGGCCGGCTCCCGCTCGGTCGTGCGGGTCGCGCTACCCGGCGGTCGGCGCCAGGGCCTTCACCGCGTCGGGCACGGACGGGCCGCTCTTCGTCGGGACGACCGCGACGACGGGCGTCGTGAGGCCGTTGTCGACGTACTCGCGGATCCGGGCGCGGCAGTCGGCGGGCGATCCGTGCACGATCAGGTCGTCGACGACCTCGTCCGGGATGACCTCGAGGGCCTTCTTGCGGTCCCCGGCGGCCCACGCCTCGTTCATCGCGGACAGGGCCTCGCCGCGGCCGAGCCACTCGTGGAAGGCGCGGTAGACGGGCACCGTCATGTAGGCGGCGATCATCCAGCGGCCGATGGCGCGGGCCTCGGCGGCGTCGTCGCTCGGGCAGACGAACAGGCGGGCGATCAGCTCGGGGTCGTCGCCGAGCTCGGACCGGACCGTCCGGACGTCCTTGGGCGCCAGCCAGTTGGTGATGGCGCCGTCGGCCTCGCGGGCGGCGAGGCGCAGCATGCCCGGCCGCAGGGCCGCCAGGACGATCGGGGGCGGGGTCGCGGGCGCGTTCTCGAGCTTGAAGCCCTTGACCGCGAAGGTGTCGTACTCCTCCTTGACCTTCTCACCGGCCAGGGCCTTGCGCAGGAAACGGACGGTGTCGCGGACGCGCTTGTACGGTTCCTCGAACGGGATGCCGTTCCAGCGCTCGACGATCGTGTCCGACGACGTCCCGATGCCCATGACGAACCGTCCGGGCGCGAGGCCGGCGAGGGTCGCGGCCTGCTGGGCGAGCAGGGCGGGGCCGCGCGTGTAGACCGGGACGATCGCGGGGCCGAGGCGCAGCTCGGGCGCCCACTGGGAGGCGAGGGCCAGCGGGGTGAACGCGTCGCTGCCGTTCGTCTCGGCGGACCACGCGTCGGTGTAGCCGAGGCCGGGCAGGCTCGCGATGATCTCGCGCTGCTCGGCCAGCGGCCCGGAAAGCGGAATGGTCAGTCCCCAGCGAGACATGTGGGCTCCTATCGGCGGGGCGGCGGGGCGGCGGGCGGGCGGCGGCCGGCGGTCAGGCGATCGAGGGCCGGATGGTGCTGCCACCGTCCACGACCAGGGTCTGGCCGGTCATCCAGGAGGCGGTGTCGCCGGCGAGGAAGACGGCGGCGGTGGCGATGTCCTCGGGCACGCCGAGGCGGCCGAGCGGCATGTGCTTGCTGATCGCCTCCTCGTTGCCCTCCCAGAGCCCGCGCGCCAGGTGCGTCTTAACGAGGCCCGGCGCGATGCAGTTGACCCGCACCTTCGGCGCCAGCTCCATGGCGAACTGGCGGCTGAGGTGGATGACGGCCGACTTGGTGGCGTTGTAGTAGCCGATGCCGTGCTCGGTGACCATGCCGCCGACGGACGCGATGTTGATGATCGAGCCGCCGTGCTCCTGCATGGCGCGCTTCCAGGCGAGGTTCGTCCACGAGACGATGGAGAACTGGTTGACCTCGACGGTCTTCGCGGCGGCGGACGGCTCGATGTCGACCATCGGGCCGAAGTACGGGTTCGTCCCGGCATTGTTGACCAGGACGTCGAGCCCGCCGAACTCGGCGATCGTGGCGTCCACGCAGGCGGCGGCCTGCTCGGCGTCGCCGACGTGGGCGGCCTTGGCCAGCACCCGCGCGTCCGGATGGGCGGCGAGGATCTCCTTGGCCGCCTCGTCCAGCCCCTCCTGCTTGCGGGAGGAGAGCACGACGTTGGCGCCCTCGGCCACCAGCGCGGCGGCGATCGCCTTTCCGATGCCCCGGGACGCCCCGGTGACCAGGGCGGTCTTGCCTTCCAGTCCAGTCCGCATCCGCGGTCTCCTTCCACGAGCAGAATCCGACTCGGTCACTGTACCCAAGTGACTGACGAGTCAGTTAGCTGGCCTTCCCCACCATGTTCCAGGACGAACCGGCGGAATCCCTCCACGACGGGCGGGCGGGTGCGGGCGGTCGACCAGACCAGCCCGATCGTGCGGGTCGCGGCGGGCTCGGTCAGGGCGAGGTGGCGCAGGCCGGAGAACTCCTCCCCCGGCCGCGGCGGCGGCACGATCGCGACGCCGAGCCCCGCCGTGACCAGGCCCCGGACGGTCGAGGTCTCCTCCCCCTCGAACGCGATGCGAGGCGTGCCACCGGCCGTCGCGAACAGCTCCTCGGCGAGGGTCCGCAGGTGCGCGCCCTCGCGCAGCGCGACGAACGGCTCGTCCAGGACGTCCCGGACGGACGCGCGCCGCCGTCCCGCGAGCCGGTGCGCCGCCGGGACGGCCAGTTGCAGGCGCTCGGTGACGAGCGGGTGCCAGGTGAGGGCCGGGTCGTCCGGCCGGGGGCTGTTGATCGCGAGGTCGGCGCGGCCGTCGAGGACCATCGCCGTGACGCGCTCGGAGCGGTCCTGGCTGAGCCGGAACGCGACGCCGGGGTGGTGGTCGCGGTAGCGGCGGATCAGGTCCGGGACGAACGAGGGCCCCTGCGTGTGCAGGAACCCGAGGGACACCTCGCCGTGCTCGGGGTCGGCGGCCTGCGCGAGCGCGCGGTGGACGGCGTCCTCGGCGGCGACGAGCCGGCGCGCGTGCTCGGCGAAGACCCGGCCGTACGGGCTGAGCGCGACGCCGCGCCCCGCCCGGTCGAGGAGCGGGTAGCCGAGTTCGGCCTCCAGGCGGGCGACCGCGCGGGACAGTCCGGGCTGGGAGATCCGCAGTTCGGACGCGGCGTTCGTCACATGCCCCAGATCCGCGACCGCCAGGAACCACCGCACGGTGAGGAGATCCATGTAACTCATGATGAATGCGCATCGGTCGCAGAGTAAAGAGTCATTGGACGCATGGATCGTTCCCGGCGGAATCTTGGCGAATGACCGTGACGCTGGAGACGCCCCAACGACACCTACCCGGATCGCCCGGCTTGCGTCGCGTGAACCTGGCACTGTTCGCGGCCGGGCTGACGACGTTCATGTCCCTCTACTCCACGCAGGCCCTGTTACCCGAACTGTCGGCGAGCCTCGGCGTGGCACCCGCGCGGGCGAGCCTCCTCGTCTCCCTCGCCACGGGCGCCGTCGCGGTCGCGGTGATCCCGGTCAGCTCGCTGTCGGAGCGGTACGGCCGGACCCGCGTGATGCTCGTGTCCGCGGCGGCGTCGGCCGTCATCGGGCTGCTGCTGCCGCTGTGCACGTCGTTCCCACTGCTCGCGGCCGGGCGCGCCGTGCAGGGGTTCGCGCTGGCCGGGGTGCCCGCGGTGGCGATGGCGTACCTCGCCGAGGAGGTCGACGGCGCGCACCTCGGCGCCGCGATGGGCCGGTACGTGGCCGGGACCGGCATCGGCGGGGTGCTCGGGCGGGTGGTGCCGGGCGTCGTCACGGACGCCGGCGGCTGGCGCTGGGCGCTCGCCGCGACCGGCCTGCTGGCCCTGCTGTTCACGGCCGCGTTCTGGCTGCTGCTCCCGCCGTCGCGCTTCCACCGTCCGGCCCGCGTCGGCTACCGGGGGCTGCGCACGCACCTGTCGGACCCGGGGATGCGCCGCCTGTACCTCGTGGCGCTGACGGCGATGGCCGGGTTCGTCACGGTCTACAACTTCCTCACCTACCGGCTGCTGGAGGCACCGTTCCACCTGCCGATGGCCCTCGTCAGCCTGATCGCGGTGATGAACCTGGCGGGCTCTGCCGCGTCCGCGCGGGCGGGCGTCCTCGCCGACCGGACCGGGCGGCGCCCCGTCCTCGCCGGGGCGCTCGTCCTCGCCGCGGCCGGGCTCGTGCTGATGTTCCCGCCCGTGCTGCCGCTGGTCGGGGTCGGCCTGCTGGTGTTCACCGTCGGGTTCTTCGCCGCGCACGCGGTGGCCAGCGGGTGGGTCGGCACGCGCGCGTCCGCGCACCGCGCGCAGGCGTCCGCCCTGTACCTGTGCGCGTACTACCTCGGCAGCAGCCTGGGCGGGACGGCCGGGGGCCTCGCGTTCGAGCGCGCCGCGTGGACCGGGACGGGCCTGTACGTCCTCGCCATGCTGGCGGTCGCGCTGCTCGCCGCCACCGGACCTGTCTTGACCGGGCGCTTGGTTGCTAGGCTGCGCCGGTAGGCGATCAAGGCGGGAGGCCGCGCGTGTCCACCACGAAGGAACGTCGACCGGCGATCGACGGCTGGTTCACCGTGCCGGACGAGCCGGGACGGGACGGGGGCGTCCGGCTGCTCGGCACCCGGTGCGCGTCCTGCGGGACGCCGTACTTCCCGCGCAACGAGCTGGCCTGCAGGAACCCGCGCTGCGACGGCCCGCACGACGGCTCGGAGCTGGCCGAGTACGCGTTCTCCGCGCGCGGCCGGATCTGGTCGTACGCCGACTCCCGCTACCGGCCGCCGCCCCCGTACGTCTCCCCCGACCCGTTCCGGCCGTACACGGTCGCCGCGGTGGAGCTCGACGTCGAGCGCATGGTCGTCCTCGGACAGGTCGTCCCGGAGTGCACGGTGGACGATCTGGCCGTCGGCATGGAGGTCGAGCTGACCGAGGGCGTCCTGTACGAGGACGACGACGCCGAATACACCGTCTGGATGTGGAGGCCCGTGCAGTGAGCGGTTCGGTGGCGGTGCTCGGCGCCGGGATGCACCCGTGGGGCAAGTGGGGACGCAACTTCGTCGAGTACGGGCTCGCGGCGGCGCGCGCCGCCCTCGCCGACGCCGGCCTCGCGTGGACGGACGTCCAGTACGTGGCCGGCGCGGACACGATCCGCAACGGGTACCCGGGGTTCGTCGCGGGCGCGACCTTCGCCCAGGCGCTCGGCTGGTCCGGGGCGCGGGTCTCGAGCTGCTACGCGGCGTGCGCGTCCGGCGCGCAGGCCATCGCGTCCGCGCGCGCGCAGATCCTCGCGGGACTGTGCGACGTCGCGCTCGTCGTCGGCGCGGACGCGGCGCCCAAGGGCTTCTTCAAGCCGGTCGGCGGCGACCGCCCCGACGACCCCGACTGGCTGCGGTTCCGCCTCCTCGGCGCCACCAACCCCATCTACTTCGCCCTGTACGCCCGCCGCCGCATGGCCGAGCACGGCGCCACGCTCGACGACTTCGCCGCCGTGAAGGTCAAGAACGCCCGGCACGGCCTGAACAACCCGAACGCCCGCTACCGCAAGGAGGTCGCGCTGGAGGACGTCCGCGCGTCGGCCGTCGTCGCCGACCCGCTGCGGCTCCTCGACATCTGCGCGACCAGCGACGGCGGCGCCGCGCTCGTCCTCACCTCGACGGACTTCGCGCGGCGGCACGGCATCGCCGACCCCGTCCGCATCCCGGCCCTGTCGACGGTGACGCCCACCTTCCCGAAGACGGTCCTCGACCTGCCCGACTTCGCGACCGACTCCGCGATGACCGTCGAACCGCCGGACCGCCCGTTCCGGTCGGCGATCGCGCACGCCGCGTACGAGGAGGCCGGGATCGGGCCGGAGGACCTGTCGCTCGCGGAGGTCTACGACCTGTCCACGGCCCTCGAGCTCGACTGGTACGAGGACATCGGCCTGTGCGAGCCGGGCGGCGCCGAGGAGCTGCTGCGCTCGGGCGCGACGGCGCTCGGCGGGCGCGTGCCGGTGAACCCGAGCGGCGGGCTGGCCTCGTTCGGCGAGGCGATCCCGGCGCAGGCCATCGCGCAGGTGTGCGAGCTGACGTGGCAGCTGCGCGGCCGCGCGGACGCCCGCCAGGTCGAGGACGCGCGCGCGGGCATCGCCGTCAACCAGGGCCTCTTCGGCCACGGCTCCGCCGTGATCGCCGTCCGCTGACCCCGTCCGCTGGGAGTGCCTACGCGACCGTGAAGCCGTCGCAGCCGATGTAGTAGGCGTCCCCGTTGGCGTGGACGTGCAGCCACACGATCGTCCAGGTGCCCTCGATCAGCGGGTACGCCCCGCCCGACCCGGCCCACTCGAAGTCCGTCGGGTAGGTCAGCTCGACCCATTCGCTACCGGTGAGCAGGTGCGGCTTGCTTCTGGCCGCGCCGCTCACGGCGTTGCCGATCTGCGCCCCGCGCGGCACGCGCACTTCGGCCGCCACGTAGTAGTCGGGCGGCGTCTCCCACTTGTAGCGAACGCTGAGATCGACGGTGTCGCCGCTGTGCGGCGTCCGCGGCGCGGAGACCTGCATCTGCCGCTGCAAGTTCGAGTCCTCGGGCCGGAGCGCCGGGATGCACTGGTGGTCGTTCTCGGAGAAGCTCATCTGCTGGTAGTCGTCCGTGGGCTGCTTCAGCAGCAGCTCGTCCGGCGGAGGGCCGCCCGCGGCCCCGGCGCCCGCGCCGGCGCCGGGCGACCCGGCGTCGCCGGACGCGCCGCCCGCCCCCGGCCCCGGGGTCCCGCCCCCGCCCGCCGGGTTCCCGGACGCGCCGGACGCGCTCGGCGTCGCCGCGACGGTCCCGGTGCCGGTCCCGCCCGTTCCGCCGTCGCCGCCGGTCAGGGCGCGGACGGCGAACGCGCCGCCCAGCACCACGACCGCCACGCCCGCGGCCGCGGCGGCGACCAGCGGGCCGCGCCGTCCGCCGAGCAGGCCCCCGGACGCCGGCCCGCCGACGGTCGTCCGGTCCGGGGGGACGAGCCCGGCCGTGACGGCGTCGGCGACGCTCGCCGGGAGCGGCGGGAGGCCGGTCACGCGGCGCCGGTACTCGGGGTCGGACGCGAGCCCGTCCCCGGCCTCGTCCCGCAGCGTCTCCAGCAGCCGCTCGGGGGTGACGCGCTCGGCCGGGTCCTTGCGCGCGCACAGTTCGACGAGTTCGGCGACGCGGGGGTCGGCGCCATCGAGGTCGATCTCGCCGCCGAGGGTGCGGTGGATGATCGCCTCGATGCGGCCGCCGCCGAACGGCGGGCGTCCGGTCGCGGCGTAGGCGATCGTCCCGGCGAGCGAGAACACGTCGGACGCGGGCAGGGGCTGCTGCTCGCGGACGACCTCGGGCGCGACGTAGCCGGGGGTGCCGTTCCACGCGCCGGTCTGGGTGATCTGCGTCTGGCCCTCGCCGCGCGCGATGCCGAAGTCGATGAGGCGCGGCCCGTCCGGGGCGAGGATCACGTTGCCGGGCTTCAGGTCGCGGTGCTGGACGCCCTGCCGGTGGATCTCCAGCAGCCCGTGCGCGAGGGCGGCGAGCAGCCGCATGCAGGTAGCGGGCGGCAGCGGCCCGTGCTCGGCGACGGTCTGCCGGAGCGTCGGGCCGGGCACGTACTCGGTCGCCAGCCAGTACGGCGGCGCCTCGAGCCCGGCGCCGATCATCGCGGCGGCGAACCGGCTGCGGACGCGCTCGACGGTCGCGACCTCGCGGCGGAACCGGGCGAGGGCCTGCGGGCCGTCGAAGTCCTCGCGGATCACCTTGAGGGCGATGTGCCGTCCGGCACCGGTCAGGCCCAGGTACACCTGCCCCATGCCGCCCGCGCCGATGCGGGCGAGCAGGGGGTATCCGCCGATCGCGGTGGGGTCCTCCGGTCGCAGTGGCTCCACGGTCAGCCGCCGTTCCGTCGTGCGCGCATGCCCGGCATGATCTCATTTCGGGTGATCACGCGCGGCCGGAACGGGACGGGCGTTCAGCGGGCCTTGCGGGCGACGTGCAGGGCCCAGCCGATGAGCGGCGCCTGGAACGGCAGGCGCCCGTAGGCGGCGGCGCGCAGCGGCAGCGCGCGGTGCCGCCAGTCGCGGGCCATCTTGATGTTCGCGGGGTACACCGCCAGCATCAGCCCGGCGGTGGCGAGCGCCCCGGCGCGGCGGGTGCGCGGGTGCGCGACCGCGGCGGCGCAGGCCAGCTCGGCGACGCCGCTGAGGTAGGTCCAGGTCCGCGCGCTGCCGGGCAGCCGCTCGGGGACGATCGCGTCGAACGGCTTCGGCGCGATCATGTGCAGGGTGCCGATGGCGGCCATCGAGGTGGCGAGGTGGCGGTGCGCGCGGGACGATTCCGTCATGCCGGGCAGTCTGCCATGTGCGACTGCCCGTCCAATAGTGTCGTTCGCCACGCGGCCGGACCCGGGCCGCCGGGCGACCGGTCAGCGCATCCGGCGGATCTCGTCGATCACCTCGGGCAGCGCGGCGTTCGTGCCGCCGAACCAGTTCAGCAGGAAGGCGATCTGCTCGTCCGTGCAGTCCGCGAGCCGCTCGTGGAACTGCCGGGCGATCGGCTCGAAGTACCGTCCGACGCGCTCGGCGGCGCCCGGGACCAGCTCGACGATCACGCGGCGCCGGTCGTCGGGGTCGCGGGTGCGGCGCACGTGCCCGCTCTTCTCCAGCCGGTCGATGACGGCGGTGATGGCGCCGCCCGTCGTGATCCCCATCAGCTTCGCGAGCCGGCCGGGCGTTTGCGGGCCGTCGAGGGCGAGCGCGTTGACGCACTGGGCGTCCGTGACGTTCATCCCGGACTTGGTCGCCGTCGCGTGATGCAGCAGGACCGTGTACATGGTGTTGCGCTGCAACGCCGACGCCAGCAGCTCGGCGGGCGTCCGTCCGGGCTCGGGGGCCGCCACGACCCACCTCCGTCTCCTCGCGTGCAGAGCGTGCGGAGAGTCTAACGAGCGGCCACGCACCGGCGCGGCGCGGTCGGCGCCGGGCCGGTTCGCGGCGGTTCGGTGAGGGCGCTCAGCAGGCGCAGCTTTCCGGCGGCCTCCGAGCCCGGCTCGGCGGTGCAGACCACCACGTGCACGTCGCTGTCCGGGACGGTCAGCACGTCGCAGTCCAGGCGGACGTCGCCGACGTCCGGGTGGTGGATCGTCTTGCGGTCCGCGACGTGCGCGCCCACCTCGTGCGACGCCCACAGCCCGGCGAAGCGGGGGCTGTGCCGCCGCAGGTCGGCGATCAGCCGGCGGAGCCGGGCGTCGCCGGGGAAGCGCGCGGTGGCGGCCCGCAGGTCGGCGACCATGGCCGCCTCGAAACGCTCCGTCTGCGCCGGGGTGTGACGCACCCGGGACGACGCCCCGGTGAAGTGCCGCCACGCGACGTTGAGGTCGCCGTCGCCGTCCCCGGCGAGCGCGGCGTGCAGCGGGTTCCAGGCGATCGGCGTCCAGGCGGCGTCGTAGACGGCCACCGGGGAGCCGTCCAGCCGGTCCAGCAGCCGCAGGACGCCGGGCGTGAGGTGGGCCGAGACCCGTTCGGGGGCGGGCGCGAGCCGTCCGGCCAGCAGGAACAGGTGGCGGCGCTCGTCCGGCGACAGGCGGAGCGCGCGTGCGAGGGCGAGCAGGATCTGCGGCGAGGGTGACGCGGCCCGGCCCTGTTCCAGGCGCACCACGTAGTCCACCGACATGCCGGCCAGCCGCGCCAGTTCCTCGCGGCGCAGCCCGGCCACGCGGCGGGCGCGGTCGATGGGCAGGCCCGCCGTGGCGGGGTCGGCGCGGCGGCGCCAGGTCCGCAGCGCGACGCCGAGGTCGTTCGCCCGCGCCGATCCGCCGTCGCGTTCTCTCATGTCCTCGACTATAGGAAGCGGGTGCGATGGCGCGGGTGGTACGGCTTTTCCCAGGAAGCGACGGGTACTCCCCCGGTCGCGGCGCGGCGCGCAGGATCGGTGCATGACGATCGCACTGATCACCGGGGCGAACCGGGGGCTGGGCTACGAGACCGCGCGCCGCCTCGTGGCGGCCGGGCACACCGTGTTCGCCGGGGCCCGGGACGCCCGGCGCGGGGCGGACGCGGCCCGCGCCCTCGGCGCCCGGCCGCTGCGCATCGACGTCACCGACGGAGAGTCGGTGCGCCGCGCCGCCGAGCACGTCCGCGACGAGACGGGACGGCTGGACGTCCTCGTGAACAACGCGGGGATCATCGGCGCGCGCAAGCCGGTCGCCGCCACCACCGCCGACGACATGCTGGCCTGCTACGACACCAACGTCTTCGGCGCCGTCCGGGTCTTCGGGGCGTTCCTGCCGCTGCTGGAGCGCGGCGCGGCGCCGGTTGTGGTCAACGTCGGCAGCGGGCTGGGCTCGCTGGCGGCGGCCACCGACCCGGCGGCGCGCGCCGAGCACGTCCCCGCCTGGCTGCCCGCGCTCGACTACGCCTCAGCGAAGGCGGCGCTGCACATGGTGACCGCGCAGTACGCCCACGCCTGTCCGGGCATCCGCGTCAACGCGGTCGACCCCGGCCTGACCGCCACCGACTTCAACGGCCACGCCGGTTCGCGGACGGTCGAGGAGGGTGCCGAGATCATCGTGCGGATGGCCTCGATCGGCGCGGACGGCCCGACGGGCGGGTTCTTCGCGGCCGCCGGTCCGGTGCCCTGGTAGCTCCCACGATTCTGGAAGGAATTCTTCGTGTCCGAAAAGCGCATGGTCGAGTTCGTCTTCGACGTTGCCTGCGTCAACTCGTACCTGATGTTCACCCGGTACTCGCGGGCCGTGCGGCGGTTCCGCGCGGACGGGGGTGAGGTCGAGACGTCGCTGCTGTCCTACCGGTTCCAGCCTGACATCGACCCCGGAGGCGAACCGCTGGTGGAGACGCACCGGCGCCTCCTCGGCGAGGAGGAGGCCCGCGAGGTGCAGGCGACCACGGACTTCGGCGCCGCGGAGGGCCTGCGGGTCGACTTCACCCGTGTGGTCTCCACGAACACGTTCGAGGCGCACCGCCGCATCGCCTGGGCCGTCCGGCAGGAACGGGGCGAGGCCATGACCGAGCGGCTGTTCCGCGCCTACTTCACCGACGGCGTCAACGTCGCCGACCCCGAGGTGCTGGCCCGGCTGGCCCGCGAGGCGGGCGTCGAGCCGGGCGCGGACGGTCCCGAGGAGGTGCGACGGGAACTGGATCGTGTTCGGGGGCTCGGTTTCGTGCGCGAATCCGTGCCCGCCTTCCGGTTCGACGGCGAGCGTGTGATGGCCGGGCAGCGAACCGAGGACGAACTTCTCGCCGCGCTCGCCGGCTGAACCCCCGGTCGTCCGGTGGTGTGGGTCAGGTCATGGCCCGGGACGCCGGGACCAGTATCCGGACGGCCCTATCATGGTTTTTGTTAGGACCGCTAACAAGGGGTCCAGGCAGGCCCCGATCCTCACAAGGGCTCGGGGCCGACCCATAGCGGGCGTCCCGGACGGCCGGTCAGCGGGCCTCCTCCGCGATCTGCTTCGCCCAGCGGTAGTCCGCCTTACCCGCCGGGGACCGCTTCATCTCCTTCACGAACGCGTACGTGCGCGGCACCTTGTAGCCGGAGAGCTCGCGGCGGCAGTGGGCGTCGAGGTCGGCGGCGGGCGGTGCGTCCCCGTCCGGCTGGATCACGGCCGCGACCCGGTTGCCCCAGCGCTCGTCCGGGATGCCCGTCACGACCGCGTCGTACACCCCCGGATGGCCCTTGAGAACGGCCTCGACCTCCTCGGGGAACACCTTCTCGCCACCGGTGTTGATCGCCTGCGAGCCGCGCCCGAACACCGCGATCGAGCCGTCCGCCTCGACCGTCGCCATGTCGCCGGTGAGCAGCCAGCGGCGGCCGTCCACCACGGGGAACGTCCGCGCGGTCTTCTCCGGGTCATTGAAGTAGCCGTGCGCGATGTACCCGCTCCGCGCGACCTGGCCGATGACGCCCGAACCCGGCTCCACCGGGCGCAGCGCGTCGTCCAGGACGGTCACGTTCTCGACGTCCGGCGCGAACCGCAGGCCCTTCTCCGGGGACGACCCCGACACCGCCTCGGCCGTCGACCCGGATTCGGTCGAGCCGAAACGGTCGAGGATGACGCTGTTCGGGAGGAGCGCCTGCAGGCGGTCCCGCACGGTTCCGGTGAGGATCGCCCCCGTCGAGACGAACGCGAGCAGCGACGACGTGTCGTGCTTCCCGGTGGCGAGTTCGTCCGCCAGCGGGATCGCCATCGCGTCGCCGGTGACGGTCACCGAGTTGACCTTCTCGCGCGCGATCGTCGCCCACGCGTCCGCCGCGTCGAACTTGCGGGTGTAGACGAGCGTCGCGCCCATGCACCACGCGATCCAGGTGGCCATCTGCGCGGCGCCGTGCATGAGCGGCGCGATCGGCATCATCACCATCGGGCCCGCGTTGCGCGCCAGCTCCACGACGTCCTCGGGCCGCTCGGGGCGCGGGAACGTCGGGTTCCAGAACGCGAACAGCATCTGCTCGGTGGACCACATGACGCCCTTGGGCATCCCCGTGGTCCCGCCCGTGTAGACGATGTAGGTGTCGTCGCCCGAGCGCGGCGGGAACCCGCGCCCCCCGTCGGCGTCCCGCACCGCGTCGTCGTACCGGACGGCGCCGTCGATGGACGGCGTCCCGCCCACGGCGACGAGGTGCCGCAGCCGGGGGACCTCCGGGACGACCGCCGCGACCCGCTCCTCGAACTCCACGTCGTACAGCAGCGCGACGCTCTCGGAGTCCTGGTAGACGTAGCGGAGCTCGCCCTCGACGTACCGGTAGTTCACGTTGATCGGCACCGCGCGGATCTTCAGCGCGGCCAGCAGCGCCGCCGCGTACTCGACGCCGTTGTAGAGCTGGACGGCGACGTGCTGCCCGGGACCGACCCCGGCCGCCGCCAGATGGTGCGCGAGCCGGTTGGCGTGCTCGTCCAGCTCGGCGTAGGTGAGCCGCCGGTCGCCGCACACCAGCGCGGTCCGGTCCCCGATCGCGTCCGCGACTCCCTCGAACAGGTCAGCGTGGTTGTACTCCATCGGACACCCTCCGAAGGGGGTTTGAGGTGGGGAGGGATGAAAGAGGGGTTGAGCCGTGCGGGGGCGTGCGGGTCACGGCTTCTCGCTGCCGACGACCCACATCGCGTAGAACTGGGCGCCGCCGCCGTAGGCGTGCCCGAGGGCGCGCCGGGCGCCGTCCACCTGGTGCTCTCCGGCCCGGTCGCTGACCTGCATCGCCGCCTCCGCGAAGCGGATCATCCCGGACGCGCCGATCGGGTTGGACGACAGGACGCCGCCGGACGGGTTCCACGGGATGTCGCCGTCGAAGGCCGTCGCGCCCGCCTCGGTGAGCTTCCAGCCCTCGCCGTCGCCGCAGAACCCGAGGTTCTCCAGCCACATCGGCTCGTACCAGGAGAACGGGACGTACACCTCGGCGCAGTCCAGCTCGCGGCGCGGATCGGCGATCCCGGCCTGCCGGTACACGTCGGCGGCGCAGTCCTTGCCGGCCTGCGGGCTGACGTTGTCGCGGCGCACGAACCCCATCGGCTCCGAGCGCATCGCCGTGGCCTGCACCCACGCGGGCTTGCCGGGCGCCTTCTTCGCCGCGTCCTCGGACGCGAGCACCATCGCGCACGCGCCGTCCGACGACGGGCACGTGTCCAGGTAGCGGATCGGCTCCCACAGCATCGGCGTCGACTCGACCATCTCGCGGGAGATGCCGGGGATCCGCAAGTGCGCGTACGGGTTCCGCAGCGCGTTCTCCCGGTCCTTGACGGCGACGAGGTGCCCGATGTGCTCGGGGGCGCCCGACTTGCGGATGTACGCACGGATGTGCGGGGCGAAGTAGCCGCCCGCGCCCACCACCAGCGACGTCGTGAACGGCGAGTTCACCGTCAGCGCCCACGTCGCGTTCGACTCCGACTGCTTCTCCCACGCCAGCGTGAGCACCCGGTCGTGGACGCCGCTGCGGACGAGGTTCGCCGCGACGATCGCGGTCGAGCCGCCGACCGAACCGGCCGTGTGCACCCGGATGAGCGGCTTGCCCGCGGCGCCCAGCGCGTCCGCGAGGAACACCTCCGGCATGACCACGCCCTCGAACAGGTCGGGGGCCTTGCCGACGACGATCGCGTCGATGTCCCGCCAGGTCAGCCCGGCGTCGTCGAGGGCGCGGCGGGCCGCCTCGCGCAGCAGCCCCGCCATCGACACGTCCAGGCGCTTGGTCTTGTACTGCGTCTGCCCGACGCCGATGACCGCACAGGAGTTGGCCATTACTTCTCTCCCGACATCACGCACACGAGGTTCTGCTGCAGGCACGGACCGGACGAGGCGTGCCCGAGCGTCCGCGACGCCGTCCCGTCGTGGATCCGGGCCGCGGCCTCGCCGATCCGGATGAGGCCCGACGCCATCAGCGGGTTCGCCGCGAGGGCCCCGCCGGACGGGTTGACGGCGGCGTCGTCGCCGAGCCCGAGGGCCTCGCGCAGGATCAGCTCCTCGTGGCTGAACTGGGCGTGCAGCTCCGCGACCTCGACGCCGGCCGCGCCCGCCTTCTCCCCCGCGATCCGCGTCGACTCCGAGCGGGTCAGGTCGCGGGCGCCCGGCGAGTGCGGCTCGACGCGGTGGTCGATCCCGGTGATCCACGCGGGCCGCTCGCACAGCTCGCGCGCCGTGTCGCCCGCCGCGAGGACGATCGCCGCGGCGCCGTCCGTCAGCGGTGCGATGTCGTGGGGGCGCAGCGGCGCGATGTCGAAGCCCGCGTCGTCCGCGGGGTCGGGCAGGTCGAGCGCGAACGGGTTGCCGCGGCCGGCCGCCCGCGACCGCGCGGCGATCGCGCGCATGTCCTCGTCCTTGGCGCCCGACTTCTCCATGTACGCGCGCGCCTGCATCGCGGCCAGCGACACGTGGTCGACGCCGAGCGGCGCCAGGTAGTACGGGTCGTGCTGCTGGGTGAAGATCGCGCGGATGTCGTTCTGCGTCGACTTCCCGAACCCGTACACCAGGGCGGTGTCGACCTCGCCGATCAGCAGCTTCACCCACGCCTCGTACAGCGCCCACGCGCCGTCCATCTCGACGTGGCTCTCCGAGATCGGCGGCCACGCGCCGACCGTGTCGAGCGCCGACACGAACGCGAACGGCGCGCCCTGCAGGTAGTCGCAGGACCCCGAGCAGGTGAACCCGAACCGCGTCAGGCCGGTCCGCTCCTTGATCTCGCCGATCACCGGGGCGAGGATCTCGGTCTCCAGGACCCCCTGGTCCTCGCCGCTGTGCTCGCTCTGCGTGAAGGCGACGACGGCTACTTCTCGCATCAGAGGTAGTCCTTGATCTCGTCGAAGGGGACGTCCGGCTCGTCGACGGGCTCGAACCACTTGATGTTGCCCACGCTCGGCGACCATTCCTCGCGCGGCTTCCAGGCGGCCTTCACCCGCATGCCCATCCGGACCTGGTCGGCCGGGACGCCCGCGATCAGCGTCAGCAGCGGGACGCCCGCACCGTCCAGCAGGACGTATCCGGACACGAACGGCACCTCGGGGGCCCGCGGGTCGGGGATGTTGTTCACCGCGTACGTCGTGAGGGTGCCGACGTCCGGCAGCTCGACCTCCTCGGTCGTCGGGACGCCGTCGCGCGGGCACGTCTCCTTCATCGGGACGATGACCGCCTCGCACACCGGGCAGCGGCTGCCGAGGATGCGGCCCTGCGCGATCCCCTCCAGGTACCGGTGCAGGGCCCGCCCGCCGCTCAGCCGGAACTCCAGCTTCGCCTGCGGGTTGATCATCGTGACCTCGGGCAGGAAGCACTCGATGTCGCCGATCGTGCCGGTGCGCTCCGCCCGCCACTTCGGCCGGACCCGCATCCCGGTCTTGAGGAACTTCGGCGCCTCCGCGCCCGCGTCGAACACCCCGGCGTCCAGCGCGTGGACGAGCGCGGTGTCGGCGCCGTCCGGGCGGACCAGCACCCACGCGAACGGACGGTCGAACGGGTGCTCCTTCGCCGGATGCGCGACCCACGACCAGGTCGTGACGGTCCCGACCGGCCCGACCTCGACGAACTCGCCCGTCACGTCGTCGCCGGTGTCGGGGTCGTACTCGGTCGGCGGCACGAGCACGCGGCCCCCGCTCGTCCGGACCCCGACCATGCGGCCGTCCCGCAGCTCGCTCAGGAACCGGCCGATGACCGGGCCGACCGAGCGGGTGTAGCCGCCGGGGAACTCGACGACGTGGTTCACGTCAGATGGCACTCTCACGGTCCTTCCAGTACGGGTCCCTGAGCTTGCGCTTGAGCAGCTTGCCGTTCGGCTCGCGCGGCATCGTCTCGATGAAGTCGATGGTCTTCGGCCACTTCATCTTCGCGAGCCGGCCCTCCAGGGACGCGAGGATCTCGGCCGCCAGGTCCGGGCCCGGTTCGACGCCCTCCGCGGGCTCCACGACCGCCTTGATCTGCTCGCCCCACTCCTCGTCGGGGATGCCGAACACGGCGACGTCCGCGACCTTGGGATGCATGGTGATCTCGTTCTCGATCTCGGCGGGGTAGATGTTCGCGCCGCCCGAGATGATCATGTCGGACTTGCGGTCGGACAGGAACAGGAAGCCGTCCTCGGTGAGGTAGCCGATGTCGCCGACGGTGAAGAAGTCCTTGAGGCGCTCCTTCTCCGTCTTCTCCTTGTCGCCCTTGTACTCGAAGTCCGCACCGGCCATCTTCATGTAGATCGTGCCGTGCGTCCCCGCCGGGACGGGTTCGCCGTCATCGTCCACGATGAGCAGCTCGCTGATCGGCCACGCGTTCCCGACCGTCCCGGGGTGCTCCCGCCAGTCCGCGGGGCTCGCGATCGTCCCGCCGCCCTCGGTCGCCGCGTAGTACTCCCAGATGCAGTCGCCCCACCACTCGAGCATCTGCTGCTTGATCGGCACCGGGCACGGCGCCGCCGCGTGGATCGCCCACTTCATCGACGACACGTCGTACCGGCTCCGGACGTCCTCCGGGAGGGCCAGCATCCGCTTGAAGTGCGTCGGCACCATGTGCGTGTTCGTGACGCGGTGCTCCTGGATCACCCGCAGGCAGTCCTCGGCGCCCCACTTGTCCGTGTAGACGAGCGTGTGCCCCATGTGCAAGGCCGTCCCGCCGAACTGGGTGACCGCCGTGTGGTAGTTCGGCGACGTGATCAGGTGCGCCTGCGGCTCGCCGCCCGCCGGACGCCCCGGGGGAATGCCGAACAGCGTCAGCAGGAACGTCATCAGCTCCGCGCTGTCGTCCGGGTCGATCCCCATCAGCGCGCGCTTCACGCCCTTGGGCCGCCCGGTCGTCCCGGACGTGTAGTGCATCGTGGCGCCGTTGCTGCGATCGTCCGGAAGCCCGTCGGGCTGCCCCTCGACCAGCTCCGCGTAGGGCCGGAACCCCTCGACGTCACCGAACGCGAACCGCCGGTGCGCCTCGATGGCCTCGCCCGCGCGCGCGCCTTCCGCCGCGTACCGCTCGTGGACGAAGAACGCCTTCGCCTCACTGTCCTCGACGATGTAACCGATCTCCGGGCCCGTCAGGTGCCAGTTGATCGGCGTGTAGTACCAGCCGGCCTGCAGCGTCGCGAGGTACAGGACCAGCCCGTCCACGCCGTTCGGCACGAGCCCGCAGACCCCGTCGCCCTTCTCCAGGCCGAGCCCGCGAAGCCCGTGGACGAGCCGGTTCGAGCGCGCGAGCAGGTCTCCCGCGGTGTACCGCGTTCCGTCCGGGTCGACGGCGGCCACCCACTCGGGATCGGCCTGCGCCAACCGCCAAAAGCCCAACGTCCCCATCGGGTCTCCCTCCGTGAGCACGGGTGAGCGCCGTCACACTCCGACGCCCAACGGCCAAAGTAGATCACGTTCTCGTTTTGCAGGGCAAGACCTACCGGCCGGGGAAGACTCTTACTAGAATCTGTTCTCGTTTCTTAGCCTGCAGGAGGGACCGCCGTGGAACGGCTGCCGATCAGCACCGAGCACTGCACCGTCGAGCGCGACGGTCACGTCGTCATCGTCACGATGAACCGTCCGGAGGCGCGCAACGCGTTCAGCGGGAGCATGCTGCTCGGCCTCGCCGAGGCATGGCAGTACATGTCCGACGAGCCCGGGGTCCGGGTCGGGATCCTCACCGGCGCCGAGGGGACGTTCTGCGCGGGCGCCGACCTGAAGGCGATGGGCGAGCCGCCGTCCGACCCCGCGATCAAGGCGCGCATGGACGCCATCGAGAACTGGCACTGGAAGGGCCTGCTGCGCGAGGCGCGCCCCACCAAGCCCATCATCTGCGCGATCGAGGGCTGGGCCGTCGCGGGCGGCACCGAACTCCTGACGGGCACCGACCTGCGCGTCGTCGCCGAGGGCGCCACCCTCGGCCTCTACGAGGCCAAGCGCGGCCTGTTCCCGATGGGCGGCTCCGCGATCCGGCTCCCCCGCCAGATCGGCTACGCCAACGCGATGGACATCCTGCTCACCGCCCGCTCGGTCACCCCGCGCGAAGCCCTCGAGATGGGCCTGATCAACAAGATCGTCCCGAACGGCTCCGCGCTCGCCGCCGCCCGCGAGCTGGCCGACCAGATCGCCGAGTGCGCCCCCCTCGCCGTCCAGGCCATCCTCCGCACCTACCGCGAGACCGAGCACCTCTCCGAGGAGGACGCCCTCAAGATCTCCGACGAGATCGGCTGGCCCGTCATCGGCTCCGAGGACGCCAAGGAGGGCTCGAAGGCGTTCAAGGAGAAGCGCGCCCCCGAATACAAGGGCAAGTAGGACTCACCGGCCGGAGCGCGGCGCGCCCGCCGCACGTGTCAGTTCTGATTCACGGGCCACGCGGCGGCGGGATCGCAGCGCTCCGGGCAGGCCAGGATGTAGACCATGTTGCCGAGGAAGAGAAGCTCGCCGAAGTCCTCGGGACGGCCGGGGAGCATCTCGAACTCGAAGTCCTCCGGGATCTGGCAGACGAAGGCGAGGTCGGCACCGCACGGGCAGCGGTAGCGTTCGGGATCCTGAGCCCAGGCGGGAACCCCGGACACCTTGAACTCGAACCGGCCGTTGCCGCGCTCGTCCGGCGTCTCGGCGAGGGTCAGCCGTCGCGGCTGGAGGAACGGGTCGGAATCGGTCACCGGGTTACCGCCACCGTGCAGCAGGATCCGCCAGAACGCCCCCTCGTTGGGCTCCGGCGGATCGTCCCAGAACCGCCCCGGAAGCTGCGCAGAGCGAGAGCCGGGCGAGAAACACGCCTCGTCGTGCAGGGGGCACTGGAACACCAGCAACTGGTGACCACCGAAGGTCGGCACGTCCGCCGGGATCCCGACCTGGAAGTAGAAGGCCATCCGCCCGCCGCAGTAGCAGGACGGCCACGCCTGACCGGCCGCGAGGACGGGCGACCCGCCGATGGTGTTCCGCGAACCGGCCTCGGCCGGTTCCGTCCCGACCTCGACGATGTACGCCCGCGGGCCGAAAGTCTCGTCATGAAGCTGCGGCATCGCGACATCGTAGGCGATCATTCCCCCGATAGTCGCCCGCTTTTCCACTACAAGGTCGAATTCTCCCTATTACAACGAGCGCGACCCCTGAACCGGGGGCCCGGTTTACCCCGACCGTCCCGCCGTCCGGACGCGGACACCGGCATTGACCAGCAACGATGCAGCGCACGATGATTTCTCCCCTCAAAGAGGGGGAATTGATGACACGCACCTTTGCGGCCGCGATCGCGGCCTGCGGACTGCTGCTCGCCGGCTGCGGCTCGACGCCCGCCCCGCACGCCGCCGAGGAACCCACCCTCGTCGCGGTTCCCGGTACTCCACCGGCCAGAGCGGAGACGTCCCCGGCCGTGGAGAAGCGCACCGTCACCAAGACGCGCGCGATCCCCTTCACGACCAAGAAGGTGGACGACCCGTCCCTCGACAGGGGCGAGATCCGCGTGAAGCGTCGCGGGGCCAAGGGCGTGATGACCTACACCTACGAGGTCACGTACACCGGCGGCGAGGCGACCGACAAGAAGCTGCTGCACAAGAAGGTCACGAAGAAGCCCGTCTCCCGGATCGTCGCGGTCGGCACCAAGTCCGAGCCGCAGTGCGACGAGAACTACAGCGGCGCCTGCGTGCCGATCGCGTCCGACGTCGACTGCGCGGGCGGCAGCGGCAACGGCCCCGCCTACGTCCAGGGCCCCGTCCGCGTGGTCGGCAGCGACATCTACGACCTGGACCGGGACGGCGACGGCACCGCCTGCGACACCTAGATGCCGGCCCTGGGCACCTTGCGAGGAGCTAATCTGGACATATAAGGTCCAGATTATCTCCTCTTGCCGCAGAGGCGCCCATCGTGGGAGCAATCTGGATGTTTCCTAGTCAAGTAGTAGACAGAAACCGTTCGCCGGCTCGGACGCCGCCGGCGGTCCCGGCGGTCGCGCTCGGGATCTTCGCGCTGATGACCTCGGAGCTCCTGCCGGTGGGCCTGCTGTCCCCGATCGGCTCCGACCTGGACGTGTCCACCGGAACGGCCGGCCTGATGCTGACCGTCCCCGGCCTGGTCGCCGCCGCCGCGGGGCCGGTCGTCGCCGTCACCGCCGCCCGCGTGGACCGGCGGGTGCTGCTGGCCGCGCTGGTCGGTGTCATGGCCGTCGCCAACCTGGTCTGCGCGGTCGCTCCGCACTACGCCGTCCTGCTGGTGGCGCGGGTGGCCATCGGCGTGGGCGTCGGCGGGTTCTGGGCCGTCGCGGGCGGGCTGGCGGTCCGGCTGGTTCCCGCCGAGGACGTTCCGCGCGCCACGGCGATCGTGTTGGGCGGCGTCTCCGCCGCCTCCGTCGCCGGCGTCCCGGCCGGGACGCTGATCGGCGAGCTCGGCGGCTGGCGCGCCGCGTTCGCCGCCGTCGGGGTCCTCGGGCTCGTCGCGCTGGCGGGCCTGCTCGCCCTCGTGCCGCCGCTGCCCTCCCGGGGCCCCATCGCCTTCTCGGAGCTGCCGCGCCTGCTGCGGCGCAACACCGGGGTGCGGATCGGCGTGCTCGCCACCTTCCTGCTGGTGACCGGCCACTTCACCGCCTACACCTTCGTCCGCCCGATCCTGGACGAGGTCGGCGGGGTGGACGAGACGCTCATCGGCGCACTGCTGATGGCCTACGGCGTCGCCGGGATCGTGGGCAACTTCGTGGCCGGAACGCGGATCGCGGCGCACCTGCGCGGAACTCTCATGGCGCTGTGCGCCGGGCTGGCGGCCGCGACGGCCCTGCTCGCCGTGCTCCGCCCCGGCCCCGCCGCCGCGTCCGTCCTGCTGATCGCCTGGGGGCTCGCCTACGGCGGGGTGTCGGTGAGCCTGCAGACGTGGATGCTGAAGGCGGCGCCCACAGCGAGCGAAGCGGCGTCCTCGCTGCTCGTCGCCGCGTTCAACCTGTCCATCGCGCTGGGCGCCCTCATCGGCGGTGCCACGATCGACCGCACCACGACCACCGGCGTCCTCTGGGCCGCCGGTCTCCTCGCGCTGCTGGCCGCCGCGGCCGTCGGCGCGTCCCCAAAAACCCGCACGAACTGATCAACCGGCAACGAAAGGCAATCATGTCGCACGACATCATCAACCCGGCCACCCTGCACGACCCGACCGGCTTCGGCTACAGCCACGTCGCCCGCACCCCGGGCGGCCTGGTGTTCATCGCCGGACAGTACGCGTCCGACCCGCAGGGGAACGTCACCTCGGACGACTTCGCCGAGCAGGTCGACCGCTCCCTGGCCAACCTGGGCACCGCCCTGGCCGCCGCGGACCTCGGCTACGCCGACGTCGTGCAGCTCCGCACCCACATCGTCGACCACGACACCGACAAGCTCGCCGTCCTCTCGACCCGGATCGAGCGCATCTGGGGGACCCGGCCGCCCACGCAGACCCTCACCGGCGTGGCCGCGCTCGCACTCCCGGGCATGCTCTTCGAGGTCGACGCCATCGCCGTCGCGTCCCGTCCATGACCGGCCCCGTCGCTCCGCAGGATCGGACGAACGGGCGGCGGCGTGCGCATCCGCTTCATCGGCGCCTCCTTCGTGCAGGGGGTCGGCGATCCGGAGTACCGGGGCCGGTGGCGCCCGCTGCCGGTCATGGACACGGGGGTCAGCGGACCGGTGCGCGCCGGTGGTCGTCGAGAATCACGAGCGGGATATCGCGCTCGGCCCCGTCCTGGTAGGTGTCGTACAGGGGAAAGATCGCAGTCATCCGCCGCCAGAGCGACGGCTTCTCCTGCGGGGTGGCGGTGCGGGCCCGGGCGGTGAAGGTGTCGGCTCCGACCTGGACCGTCACGTGCGGATCGGCGGTCAGGTTGAGAAACCAGGCGGGGTGATGGGCGGCTCCGGCGTTGGACGCCACCAGCAGGTAGCGGTCCCGGTCGCGCCCGTAGATCAGTGCGGTGCGCCGCAGTTTGCCGGACCTGCGACCGCGCGTGGTGAGCAGCAGCGTCGGCATGCCCTGATAAAGGTGGCCCTGCTCGCCGTCGGTGTCGAGGTAGGCGCGGATGTGATCGGCGACCCACGGCGTGGGACTGTCGGAGATCTCTTCGCCGGACGCCGTCATCGGTCGCCCCCCGGGTTCGCCCGACGGGCTGTGGCCGTCCACCAGAAGACCGGAATGAGGACGGCCCCCACGGCCACGTGGGTGAGTGCGAGCACCGTCTTGCTGCCGCCGGTCGCCTCCACGCCGATGAACGGCAGGAACGACGCCGCGAGCAGCGTCAGGGCACCCGCCGTCCAGATCCGCACCGCGTGCGCCGTCAGGCGCTCCAGCCCGGCGAGGACCGCCCAGCCCAGCAGCGACGGCAGCAGCGCGAAGACTCCGATCGCGGCGCCGCCCAGATCCTGTGGTTCCTGCCCCTCCGCCTGGACGACCATGTCGTGGCCCAGCACCGGCTCGCCGATCGCCCAGACCACGAGAGCGGCCGCGGTCGCCCCCACCACGGCCAGCGCCCGCGCGCGTCGCCGTCTTCCGAGGCCGTCCGTCCTGCCCTTGCCCGCGTGCAACGTCATGGCCACCCCTTAAGGTGCTGGATATTTTAGAAGCTGAAGCATCTCTCCAGTGCGGATCATAGGGCATTACTTAAGGAGCTGAACAGTCGAGCGGCTGAAGTGGCGGCTAGGCTGCGGACATGAGCACCCAAGCCGACGCCGGAACAGACGAGGTCGCGGTCGAACTGAGTGGCCTGGTCTTCGAGGTCACCGGGCGGCTGCGTGCCCAGTTCAACGCTGCCGCGGCGGAACTCGACCTTCCCCCTGCCCAGGCACTCGTCCTGGTGAACCTGTCCGCCCCCGCCCCGATGCGTCACTTGGCCGACTGGCTGTCCTGCGAGCCGTCCAACGTCACCGGAATCGTCGACGGCCTGGAACGCCGCGGCCTGGTGACCCGCCGGCCCGCCGCAGGGGACCGCCGCGTCAAGCACGTCGTCCTGACCGAAACGGGCGAGCGCCGCCGCGACCGGTTGCGCTCCAGCAGTCAGGCGCTGGCCAGTACCCTCTTCGCACTTCCCGGCTCCGACCAGCGACACCTGCGCGATCTCCTGGCGCGCGTGCTGGGCCGTCCTCCGGCGGAAGCCGACACGGCCACCACCTGAGACTCCCGTCTCAGCGGACGTCCGCGTCCGAGCAGAACCGACAGCAGGACGCCCGGAAGACGGCCCAAGAGGACTCGCGCTCGTTGGACATCGCCCTCGAGACCGTCGAGGCGATCCAAGAGGCTGCTGCACAAGAAGGTCACGAAGAAGCCGCCGGCCATACGGCGAAGCAGCAGATCAGTGCGAAAAATGAGAGATCGGACCTTCACCCGGCGATCCTAAGACCCGGAGCCGACACCACCGCCGGGTCGAAGTCCAGCAACATCAGGGGATCGCGCTCCAGCCAGGACTCATGTCCAACGTGCGCGCCGGTGAGGCCGCCTCGAACGCCACCCACCATGCCTCCACCAATGGCACCCGCCGCAACCCGCTCTCGGCGACGTACCGGACCTCGAACTCGCCCTCCGCCGGAGGCTCCCCGACCCCACCAGGTACGGCGCGCAACCTGGTCACAAGGCGACACTCTCCGCCTTCCCAGCCAACTGCGGAGCGGGCTCCGACAACGACCCCTGAACACCGACACGTTCGCCTGGACAGGACGCCGACCGGGTGCAGAACGTCAGTCCCGGGCCTTGGCCGTCCGCCAGAGGACGGGGATGAGGGCGGCACCGACGGCCGCGTGCGCGAGCGCGAGCACCACCTTGGCGCCGCCCGTCGCCTGCACGCCGGCGAGCGGCAGGAACGACGCCGCGAGCAGCGCAAGCGCACCGGCCGTCCAGATCCGGGCCGCGTGCGCGGTCACGCGCTCCAGCCCGGCGAGCACAGCCCAGCCCAGCAGCGACGGCAGCAGCGCGAAGATCCCGAAGGCGGCCGCCCCCACGTCCTGCGGCTCCTGCCCCTCCGGCCGGACGACCAGGTCGTGCCCCAGCACCGGTTCCCCGATCGTCCACACCACGAGAGCGGCCGCGGTCGCCCCCACCACGGCCAGCGCCCGTGCCCGCCGCCGTCCCCCCAGGCCGACCGTCCCGCCCCTGCTCGCTTGCACCGTCATAACACTCCCTCACTACTGGATGTCCGAACTGCCGAAGCACTGCCCGAGGTAGATCGACAGGGCATCACTCGAGGAGCCGAACGTTCCAGCGACTTAAGTAGGGGTTACTCCGCAGAGGCGCACCTCCTCGGGCGGGCGATCGCGAACCGCTCGAGACCAGCCCCACCGTGGCCCGGCTCCCGGCGCGCAGCGCACGGCCCGATGCCGAGGCGTCGCCGCCGCGCCCGGCCGGTGTCCTGGAGCGCCCGCCCGACTGGCCGTCCGGCGAGACGACCGTCGAGTTACCAGTCACCTGGCAGATGCTCGGGTGGTCGATCGATCCATAGCTTCGTGCCATGGATGAACTGAGCAAGCTGATCGACCGGATGGAGATCGTCGAGCTGGCCGACAGGTTCATGGTGAGCCTGGACGAATGGAACTTCGACGACGAGTGGGTGCGCCGGTTCCACACGCCCGACTTCACGATGGAATCCCCGGTGGGCGACGTCGTCGGGCTGGACGGCCTGGCGGAATCGACGCGGGTCGCCATGGAGCGGTACGAGCGGACCCAGCATCTCGCGTCCAACCACATCGTGGACCTCGATGGGGATCGGGCGGTGGTGCGGTGGAACGCGCTCATGGTGCACGTCCACCTCTCGTCAACGGCGGCGGCTCGGGGGGAGGAGCCCGGTGTGCACTTCGACGTCGGCGGCCGCTTCGACGCGGAGGCGGTGCGGACGGCCGACGGCTGGCGGTTCCGGCGCATGGACGTCCTGCCGGTCTGGTTCAACGGGCGGCCACCGATCGGTATGGAGGCATGACGAGCGGCACCGCCGACGCCTCCGCGGCCGGGCTGGCGGTGGCGGCGAGGGGTCGGCGATGCTTGGCGGATGGACGCGCGCGTGCTGGACACGGCCCTTGAGACCGTCGAGGCGATCTTGGCCATCGTGCAGGCCGCACCCCAGGACCTGATGTGGCAGGAGCGCTACGCGAGCGAGGACGAACTCGTCCGCGATTTGCGCGATCACGCCGACCGGCTCCGGCGCGGCGACGCGAGCCGCTTGCCCGACCTACGCCACCTGCTCCTCCCGACGGGCTCGCTGTGCGAGATCGCGATGAGCAGCGGGTGGCCGGAGGCGTACACGACGTTGGCGAACCGGCTCGACGCGGCCTCGGCCTGATCAGGGACGCACGCGCGCCCATACCCATTTGCCCCCGTTCGGGTCCTTCGTGACGCCGCACCCGGCGGCGAGCGTCTGGACGATCGCCAACCCTCGGCCACCGCTGTCGTCGAACGCCGCCTCGGATGACGAGTCGAGGTCGTCGAACGTCAACTCGAAGACCGGTTCCGGCCGTCGCGGGACCTCGGGGCTGGAGTCCCAGACGCCGATGATGATCCCGCAGGCGTCCCGGCTGAACTGGAACCGGATCTCCTCGTGCGGCGTTTCCCGGGCCGCGTTCGTGACGAGTTCCGAGACGATCAGAAGTGCATCGTCCGAAATGTGAAAACAGCCCCAATTGTTCAACCGCGCGCCCGCCAACGTCCGCGCGAGTCCCACGGCCGTCGACGTCCCCAAGAGGGGAATGATCAGGTCTCCCGTCGCAGTGATCGACATCGCCCCACCCTTGCCTTGGTTTCCGATTTCCTGCGACAAGGGTCACCGGCACGAGTTACCGTCGGCCTGTACAACCATAAAAACCAAACAGGAGGACCCGATGCCCACCGTCCGCGAACCCCTCGAACCCAAGCTGTCCATGTGGCATTTCCTGGCCTTCTACCTGCGGTTTCTTCGCGAGAGGGGAGGGCTGTCCCTCACCCAGACAGGAAAGATCATCGGCGTCGCACGATCATCAGTTTGCAACATGGAATCAGGGCGCCAGCGCCCACAGGACTACCAGATGGCCAAGCTGGACGAGGCGTACGGCACTGGGCAACTCTTGCAACTATTGCTCTGGTTTGCCCGCATGATGCATGACCCAGACTGGGGCCGCCAACTTGTTAAGTACGAGGAGGAGGCGCACCTGATCAAGGTCTACCACGGCCAGGTGATCCCGCTCGCACTCCAGACGGATGCATATACGTGGTCCTACGTGCAGGCTGGGTCGCCGAAAGACTTCGATGCGTCGATGGCCAGACGAGTCGCCCGCAAGAGACTTTTCTTCGAGCGGGGCACCGAGGTCGAGTTGTGGGCCGTGATCGACGAGAGTGTGCTCGCTCGAGTGGTCGGTGGGCGTGACGTGATGAGGGAGCAACTACACCACATGCACAGCATGGCGAACCTTCCGCAGGTGAGCATCCGTGTCGTCCCCTTCGACTCGGGTGCACACCTCGGTGTCGACGGCTCGCTCCAAGTCCTCAGCTTGGACAGCCGAGACATCGCCTTCTCTGGCGCCCAGAACGGTGGGCGCTTGATCGAAACGCCTGGCGAGGTACGGGAATTGTCGGTTAAGTTCGATCGCATCGGCGCAGCAGCTGCGTCCCTGGACACCTCTCGCGAGATCATCCGGCAATACTTGGAGCGGCATTCATGATCATACGGTGGCGCAAGTCTTCCCACAGCGGTGGAGCCGACGATGAGCACTGCGTTGAACTAGGACGACTTGCGCGGGGCATCGGCGTCCGGGACTCCAAAGCCCCGGATGCAGGGCACCTCACCCTCACGCCTAGCGCGTTCTCCACGCTGGTCCAGCGGATCAAACGACTCCCCCAGGAGCAGCCGTGATCACCCGTTGGCGCAAGAGCAGCCAAAGCGGTGGAGTGGAAGACAAGCAGTGCGTTGAGCTGGGTCAACTTGTACAGGGCATCGGCGTGCGCGACTCGAAGAACCCGCACGCCGGCCACATCACCCTCACCGCGACCGAGTTCGCGGGGCTCGTCAACGCCATCAGGCAAGCCCCACAACAACAGCCATGATCACTCACTGGCGCAAAAGCAGCCACACCGGCGGAGCGAACGACGAGCAGTGCGTTGAACTGGGACGGCTCGTGCAGGGCATCGGCGTCCGGGACTCCAAGGCCCCGGACGCCGGGCACCTCGGGCTGACGTCCGCCGCGTTCGCCGCCCTCCTGGACGAGATCAAGCGCCGGTCGCCGTGACCTACTGGACGAACAGCAGGAACAGGACGTAGACGAGCGCGAAGCAGGCCCCGAAGCAGATCAAGACTCCGCCGACCCAGCCACCGCGCATGGACGTGCCTTCGACGTAGGCCACCGTGGGCTTCCTGGGGTGGTAGAGGACTTTGACCTTGCTTCCCTCGCGCAGACGCCGTGTGCCGATGTCGCCGCCCTTGGTCGTGATCTGCCGTCCGTCCTCGGTGACGAACTCGACGGTCGCTTCCCAGATGCTGGCCCCGTTCTCCACGGGGATGTAGTCGAGCTTGGCGATCCGGCCGGGGACGCGCACCGCGCGGGCCCGGAACAGCCGGACCCGGGCCAGCAGCACGATCCCGATCAGGAGGAGGCAGATGCCGATGAGCAGCAGGAATGACGACTCGTCCACTTGACCTCCCGGTCCGCGCGGCCCATCGAGCGGACGGGCCGCGACAGGCTACAGCGGATCCCGCGAAGTCCGGGATGCCGGACGGGTGCGGAGGTGGATGCGCTCGCCCTGCTTCCCGAAGAGGCTGAGCAGTTCGACGCTGCCGCGCCCGGCGGCGCCGAACCAGTGCGGGATCTGGCAGTCGAACTCGGCGGCCTCGCCGGGGCCCATGAGGAAGTCGTGGTCGCCGAGCGTGACGCGGAGGCGGCCCCGCAGGACGTAGAGCCATTCGTGGCCCGCGTGGGTCCGCAGGTGGGGCTGCTCGTCGTGCCCCGGGATCGTCATCTTGTACGCGCGCGGCTCGCCCTGCTGCCGGGACAGCGGGATCAGGACCCGGCCGTCCCGCCTGGTGGGTTCCTGCGGGACGCGCGGGTCGAGGATCCGGGGCGCGGCGACGATCTCGTCGAAGGGGACACCGAGCGCCGCGGTGATCGGCAGGAGGAGTTCGAGGCTCGGTTTGCGCTGGGCCGACTCCAGCCGGGAGAGCGTGCTGGTCGAGATGCCGGTGGCGCGGGAGAGGTCCGCCAGGCTGAGGCCCTTCTTCTCGCGGGCGCGCCGCAGGCGGGGGGCGATCTGCTCGATCACGGCGTCGACGCTCGGCTGGTCGTCCATGCGGCGCAGTCAACCAATGTGTCCCGGAAACGGCAAGGTTCTTTGCCGTAACCGGCGGGCTCTCCCGACCCTGGGGGCGGAGGTGATCCGAATGGACACAGCAGCGGACGCCGTCGTCATCGGCGGCGGCGCGGCGGGCCTGTCGGCCGGGGTCGTGCTCGCGCGGGCACGGTTCGCGGTCACGGTCGTCGACGGCGGGGCGCCCCGGAACGGGCCGGCCGCCCACATGCACGGCTACCTGTCGCGGGACGGCATGGCGCCGCGCGACTTCCTCGGGACGGGACGGGACGAGCTCGCCCGCTTCGGCGGGACGCTCGTGCCGGGATCGGTGATCGGCACGGGACGGGCACCCGGTGGGACGTTCGAGCTGCGGCTCGACGACGGCCGCGTGCTGCGGGCCCGGTCGGTGCTGGTGGCGACCGGGCTGACCGACGAACTGCCCGACATTCCGGGCCTGTCCGAGCGGTGGGCGTCCGAGGTGCACCACTGCCCCCACTGCCACGGCTACGAGGTGCGGGGACGGACGATCGCGGTGCTGGGCAGCGCGGCGATGGCGGCGGCGTCGCGGCACATCGCCGCGCTGCTGCGCCGCTACAGCGACGCGGTCACGTACTGCGTGAACGGGACGGACGTCGGCACCGCCGAGCGGCGGCGGCTCGAGGCGTACGGGGTGCGCCTGGTGGACGGCCGAGTGGCGCGGATCGGGACGGGCGCGGGCCCGGACCCGGTCGTGATCGACCTCGATGACGGCGGGTCCGTCGCGTGCGAGGCGATCTTCGTCGCGCCGCGCCCGGTGCCCCACGACTCCGTCCTGTCCATGCTCGGCGCGGCCCGGGACCCTGCGAGCGGGTTCGTCGCCGTCGACCCGCAGGGGGCCACGGACGTCCCGGGGCTCTGGGCGGCCGGGAACGTGGTGAGCCCGCGGGCGCAGATCGTGTCCGCGGCGGGCGCGGGGTCGGCGGCCGCGATCGGCATGACGTCCTGGCTGCTGGAGCGGGAGCTGACGGCCGCGGCGCGCGCCACGGGTGCGGGCCGATGAGGGGCACCACGGCGCCGTCCCGCCTGCCCGTCGGGGTCTACCTGCTGGGGTTCAGCCTGTTCGCGATGGGCAGCGCCGAGTTCCTGCTCGCCGGTGTGCTGCCCGCGGTCGCCGCCGACCTGGACATCACGCTGTCGTCGGCCGGGCTCCTGATCACGGTGTTCGCGCTCGGCGTGGTGGTCGGCGGGCCGCCGTTCGCCGTCCTCAGCCTGCGCTGGCCCCGCCGCACCGCGCTGGTGGTGACGCAGGCCGTCTTCGCGGCGAGCATCGCCGCCGGACTGCTCGGCGACTACCGGCTCCTGCTGCTCACCAGGCTGGTCGCGGGGATCGCTTACGCGGGGTTCTTCGCCGTCGCGGCGGTGACCGCGATCGGCCTGGTGACGCCGGACCGGAACGCGCGCGCCTCCGGAGTCGTCGTCAGCGGCCTCAGCGTGGCGATGGTCGCCGGCGGCCCGGTAGGCACGCTGCTCAGCCACTTCACCGAGTGGCGCGGCGGCTTCTGGGCCATCGTCGTCCTGACGGCGGCCGGGATCGCCGGCTGCCTGCTCGGCCTCCCGGCCGCCGACCCCGGCGCGGCGGTGCGTCCGAGCGTGTCCCGGGAGCTCGGCGCGATGCGCAGGCCGGGGCTCTGGGGCGTCTACGCGATCACGATCCTGACCACGGCGGCGTACATGATCACGTTCAACTACCTGGCGGCCATGCTCGGCGACGTCACCGGCGTGCCCGAGGCGTGGATCCCGGCGATCCTCGCCCTGTTCGGCGCGGGCGCCTTCGCCGGGCTGTCCATCGGCGGCCGGATCGCCGACCGGCGGCCGCACGCCGCGCTGCTCACCGGCGCGGTGGCGATCGCGGTCCTGTCGGTTGTGATGGCCGGTGCCGTCCACCGGGTCTGGGCGGTCGTGCCCGCGGTGTTCCTGCTGGGCGTCGCCGCGTTCCTGGTGAACCCCGCGCTCTACGCGCGCGTCTTCGCCATCGCGGCCGACGCCCCGACCCTCGCGGGCGCGACGACGGTGTCGGCGTTCCAGCTCGGCATCAGCCTCACGCCCGTGCTGGCCGCCGCGTCGTTCGCGGGCGGCGCCGACCTCGCGTCGGTGTGCGTGATCGGCGCCGTCCTCGCCGCGGCCGCGCTCCCGTTCGTCCTGCTCGGGATGCGCTCTCCGTCAGGCTTCGAGCGGCCGGAGGCTCAGGTCCCAGAGCCGGCGGGCCGACTCCGGGTCGACGGCGTGCGGGACGACGTCGGACGGGACGTCGTCGGCGGCCCCGAAGTCGATCGGACGCGGGGTGTCGAGCGGTGAGACGTCGACGTCCTTCAGGTAGACACCGCCGAGCTCTGCGAGCAGCGGCGCCCCGAGGGCCTAACGGGCACCCACGCGGTCCATGTTCGTCAGGTACGCCTGGATGAAGTGGTCGCGGACGGCGTCGGCGCCGGGCGAGAGCGGGTCGGCGGTGTGCCCGGCGAGGCTGTCGCCCAGGCCGCCGAGAACGGACATCTTCTCCTCGCGGAGGCGACCCCGCGCGTCGAAGTACATGACCTTCTCGACGTGCCGGTAGAGCGGTTCCGGCGGCACCTGCGGGACGATGTCGTTGTTGTTGACGAACCGGTACATGCGGTTCGCGAACGCCTTGTCGTAGGCCCTGACCAGGTCGGCGTCGCCCGTCCGGGGCTGGCCGAAGGTGTAGACGCCGTCGGGGAGCATGGACGGGTCTTCGGAGTAGAGCCGGGCGGCGGCGAGCATGGCGAGCGCGCCGCCGAGGCTGTGCCCGGTGAACCAGAGCGACTGCCCGTTGGTGCGGAACTCCTCGATCGTGTCGCGCACGTCCGCGTAGACGGCGTCGAGGGCCTGGCTGAATCCGGAGTGCACCATCCCCTCGCCGCCCTGGTGGGCGACGAGGGGGGCGTTGATGTCGGAGATCCAGTCGCGGACCTCGGCGGGTTCGGTGCCCCGGAACGCGGCGATGATCATCTGGTCGCCGGCCGCCACGTACGCCTCGGTGTCCTGGATCGGGAACGGTTCGGCGGTCCGGGCGCGGAAGGTCCGCACGCCGTCGAACCCCCAGTCGCGCGCGGTCGCCTCCACCACGGCGTCGTCCTTGTAGGCGAGGTCGGCGGCGTGCGCGAGGCAGCGCGCGTGCGGCAGGCGGTGTCCGGTGCAGGCGTGGTCGAAGATGACCGGGCTCATGAGCGACTCCCCGAAGTAGATTGACTACTCTCCGTGGTCACCGGTGCGTGTGGGCCCTAAACCGCCGGGGCGGTCGTCCGGCACCTGGACGGACGAGCGGTCAGGCGCGCGGCCCCGCCGGATCCGGCAGGACGGCGCGGACCGCCCACGTCCGGTGCGGGATTCGCAGGACGTCGCCGGGATGTTCGGCGCGGATCGTCTCGGCGAGGCGCTCGCTGAACTCGGCCACCTCCTCCGGCGGCAGCACGGCCCCCACACCGGCACTGGCCCGGACCCGCCCGATCCACGCCTCCGGCGTGTACGGGACGGCGACATCGAAGGAGAACGTCTCGATGTCCGTGAATCCGCCGGTCGCCAGGTCGGTCAGCCGGCTCGGGTGGAGTCCGGTGGAGCCGCCCATCGTCCAGGCGGGGTTGAATCGGGTGATCAGCGCCTCGGTCGCGCTGACGACGTTGCCCGGGAGCGGCAGCCAGTCGAAGTGCGCGATGAGGACCTGCCCGCCGGGTCGCAGGACGCGCCGGATCTCGGCGGTGGCGCGGGCCGCGTCGAACCAGTGCCAGCATTGCCCGGCGGTGACCACGTCGTAGGAGGCGTCCGGAAGGCCGGTGGACTCGGCGGTACCGAGGTGGTACTCGATCCTTACCCCTGCGGCGCGGTCGAGTCGCCGAGCCTGTTCGAGGAGTGGGGCGGACGGGTCGATGCCGGTGACGGTCGCTCCGGCCCGGGCGAGCAGCCGGGCCAGGGTGCCGGTGCCCGTGCCGAGATCGAGCGCGTCCTGCCCGGGGACGCCGATCCCGTAGGGCTTCAACCGGTCGATCAGCTCGGCGGGGAAGCCCGCCCGGTGCCGGCCGTAGTCCGCCGCGGTGAGACCGAAATCGGGCCGGGAATCCGCCATCACGTGCCTCCTGGACCGAAAGCCGCCCGCGTCCGTCGACGGGCACGGGCGCAGCCTAGCGAGGTCGCCAGCCGCGTCCCGTGGCCGCCCGCCCGGGCTTCCTCGTTGGCGCGCGGGCGGTCACGGACGCGCGGCGGCCGCGGTCCGGGGTCAGTCCCAGGCGGTTCCGGCGGGCACCCGGAAGGTGGTGTTGATGCGGTTGAAGAAGTTGGTGACCGCCACCATCAGCACCAGGGACCCGAGTTGCCGCTCGTCGTAGTGCCGCGCGGCCTCGGCCCAGATCTCGTCGGTGACCGCGCCGGGACGGTCGGCGAGCCGGGTCGCGGCCTCCGCGAGCGCGAGCGCGGCGCGCTCGGCGTCGTCGAAGAGCGGGTTCTCGTACCAGGCGGCGAGGCCGAGCAGCTTCTCGGGACCGACACCGGCCTTGGCCGCGCTCGTGCCGCCCGCATCGACGCAGGCGCTGCAGCCGTTGATCTGGCTCGCGCGCAGATGCACCAGCTCGAGCGTCTGGGGCGGCACCCCGCCCGCGTACACCTCCTTGAACAGGTGCTGGACGCCTTTCGTGACGCCGGCCCCGCCCGCCGTGTTCGTGATGCGTGCCGTCATTTTTCTCCTCCTCGGATCGGTGGACGGCACTACGACGTGCGGCCCCGGCGGGAGGTAACGTCGGCGCGGCCGTTACCTCTGCGGCGCGCGACGCGTCCTGATGACGACACCGCCGTACGCCAGGGAGGACCGTGACCGACAAGGACGATCTCGCCGCGGAGTTCGAGACCCAGCGGGCCTACCTGCACGCGATCGCGTTCCGCGTGCTCGACTCGCACGCCGATGCGGACGACGCCGTCCAGGAGGCGTGGCTGCGGCTCGCCCGGACCGGCCGCGACGGCATCGACGACCTGCGCGGCTGGCTCACCACGGTGACCGGCCGGATCTGCCTCGACGCGCTCCGCAGGCGCGGGACGCGGCGCGAGCGGCCGCTCGAACTCGAGATCGGCGCGCTCCCCCGGGAGACGGACTCCGGAACCGACCCCGAGTCGGAGGCCGTGCTCGCCGACTCGGTCGGCCTCGCGCTGTACGTGGTCATGGACGCCCTCACCCCGGCGGAGCGGGTGTCGTTCGTCCTCCACGACGTCTTCGAGGTCCCGTTCGACGCGATCGCGGCCGTCCTCGGCCGGAGCACCGCGGCCACGAAGATGCTCGCCAGCCGGGCCCGGGGGCGGCTGCGATCGGGCGTCCCCGCCCCCGACGCCCACACCGCCGCCCGGGGCGTCGTCGACGCGTTCCTCGCGGCGGCCGGCCGGGGCGACATCGCCGGGCTGCTGTCCGTGCTGGCCCCCGGGGTCGAGCTGCGGGCGCAGGGGCCCGACGGCACCGCCGTGCTCCGCGGCGCGAGGGAGATCGCCGCGCAGGCGGCGATGTTCGCGCGCCCGGACGCGCGGGCGCACCCGGCGCTCGTGGGCGGCGTGCCGGGCGTCGTCATCACCGTCCGCGGACGGCCCGTCACGGTGCTGGCCTTCACCGTGGCGGACGGCGCCGTCACCGCGATCGACGGGCTGACCGACCCGGCCCGGCTGGGCCAGGTCGTCCCGTCCTGGGTGGCGTGACAGCCGGCGGCCGTTACGGCTCGGGCCCGTACCGTCGAGCCGGCGAGGTCGACCGGCCTGTCCGCCGGTCCGAGGCCGGTCACCCCGGGTCGCCCTCGCCGCCATCGCGGCGCCGGGGAGGAGCTCGGCGCGTCAGTGGGCGGCGCCGAGTTCGATGAACAGGACACCGGCCGCGATCAGGGCGATGCCCAGGCCCATGACCCGCGTCAGCGCCTCCTTGAACAGCACGCGGGACGCGATGGCGGTCAGGGCGACGCCGGAGGCGGCCCAGATGCCGTACGCGACGCCGATGCCCAGGCCGTCGTACAGCGCGAACGTCAGGAACACGAAGGCGGCCAGGTATCCGGCGGCCACCGCGGCGAACCAGATCTTGCGCCCGCCCGGCTGGGAGGCCATCCGGAGGGAGAGGGTCGCCGCGACCTCGGACACGATCGCGCCCATCAGGAGGAGCCAGATCATGCGGAGGTCTCCTTTCGCGCGGCGTGCTGGGAGCCGAGCTCCACGCACAGGACCCCGGCGATGACCAGCGCGATGCCCACGCCCATGGTGGCGGTGAGCGGGTCGTCGAAGATGACGGCGGCCAGCACGGCGGTCAGCACGACGCCGCAGGCGGCCCAGACGCCGTAGGCCACGCCGACGCCGAGGCCCGCGCGCAGCGCGGCGCCCAGGGCGACGAACGCGCCGAGGTAGCCGACGGTCACCAGCGCGTACCAGGCGGGATGGTCGACCGCCGCGCGCAGCGACAGCGTGGCGGTCACCTCCATCAGGATCGCCGCGACCAGGGGGAGCCACTTGTTCATCGGGGTTTCTCGGCTTTCGGCAGGTCCTCGGCGAGGACGCGGGGACGGTCGGTGTCGGGAAGGCGGGTCGCGCGGATGGTCAGGTAGTCGTCGAGGTGCGCTCCGGCCGCGAGCATCGCGCGGCTCCGGTGCCGGAGACGGACGCGCCATTCGGCGAGGACGTCCTCGAGGGCGGCGGTGTCCCCGCCGCGCGGAGCTGCCCGACGAACAGCTCGATCCGGCGGAGCGGGTAGCCGCCGCGCCGGAGCTGGCGGGCGACGTGCGCGTCGCGGACGACGTCCGGCGGGTAGCCGCGGCGGCCGGTGACCGGGTCGCGGTTGGGGCGCAGGATGCCGGCGTCCTCCCACTTGCGCAGCGACGCGGGGTGCATACCGAGCTGGTGGGCCAGCGCGCCGATGGGCAGCTCCGCCCGCCGGTCGCCGGGGGCGGGCGCGGCCGTCAGGTCGCCGAGCGCGACGGCGACCTGGTCGAGGACGTCGCGTTCGTGCAGCAGCTCGGCGTGCGCCCGGTCGATCAGCCGGAAGAGCGCCTCGTCGTCGTCCCGGCCCGCGGCGCGCATGAGCTCCGCGGCCGTCCGGTGCCCGTACCCGGCGCGCAGGGCGAGGAAGGCGCGCAGGGCCTGCGCGTGGAGGGCGGTGTACCGGCGGTACCCGCTGGCGCTGCGCCCGGCCGGGGGCAGGATGCCGTCCTCCTCGTAGTTGCGGACGGCTTGCGCGGACAGGCCGTGCTCGCGGGCCAGATCGACCGGTCTCAAGATTCGCGGGGTCATGTCCTCATTTGAAGGTTCGGCTGCTGAAAGTACTTCAAGCGCGTAGAAAGCCTCAACCGTTTGTTCAACGATAGCGTTAAGTGCGACCGTTCCACGAAAGGGGCTTTCGTGTCTGTTCGCGACATCGGCCTGCACTTCGGCGACGACCCCGCCGGGTTCGCTTCCGCGCTCGATCGGCTGCTGGACGGCTTCCGTCCGGCACCCGCCCTTCTCGGGCTGGGCGAGCCCACCCACGGCGCGGCGGAGTTCCCGCGGCTGCGGAACGAGATGTTCCGGCATCTGGTGCACCACCACGGCTACCGATCCATCGCCGTCGAGAGCGACCTGCTCGCCGGGACGGCCGTGGACGACTACGTCACCGACGGTATCGGCGACCTGGACGGCGTCCTGGCCACCGGCTTCACCCACGGGTTCGGGGCGCTGTCCGGCAACCGCGGGCTGGTCGCGTGGCTGCGGGAGCACAACGCGGACCGGGACCCCGGGGAGCGGGTCCGGTTCTACGGGTTCGACGGCCCGTTCGAGATCACCGGCGCCCCGAGCCCCCGCGCCGCGCTGTCGGCGGCCCACGCCTACCTGGCCGAGCACCTGCCGCGCGTCCCGTACGACGCCGGGGACCTCGACTCCCTGCTCGGCGACGACGGCGCGTGGGTCGATCCCGAGGTGATGACGGACCCCGCGAAGTCGGTCGGCGCGACGGAAGCGGCGCGGGCGCTGCGGCTGCTCGCGGACGACGTCCTCGCCGTCTACGCGTACGAGGCACCGGCCCTCCTGCGGGCCACCTCGGACGTCGCGTACTTCCGGGCCCACGCCCATGCCCGGACGGCCCGGGGCATCCTGCGGTACCACGCGGCCCTGGCGTCCACGTCGCCGGAACGGCTCCCGGCCCTGCTCGGGCTGCGCGACTCCCTCATGGCCGAGCATCTGCGGACCATCGCGGCGGCGGAGGCGCGGCGCGGGCCGTGCCTGGTGTTCGCGCACAACGGCCACCTCCAGCGGGCCCGGTCGCGCATGCCCTGGCACGGGGTGCCCGAGGGCCTGCACTGGTGGAGCGCGGGCGCGCTGACCGCGGCGTCCGACTTGGGCGACCGCTTCGCCTTCATCGCGGCCGCCCACACCGGCGGCGACGGCCCGCGCGAGCTCGCCGAGTCGCACGGCGCGGACGCCGTCGCGCTCGTCAGCGCTCCGGGCTGACCGGCCGCCCGCCGTCCAGGTGCCGCCAGCCGGCCTCGACCGAGCGGCGGCACCGGCCGGGCTCGTCGCCCGCGGCGGCGAGCAGCGCGGCCAGCATGGGGACGCCGTGGTCGAGCGTCCCGCGCGGCAGCGGGCCGCCCGCGACCAGGGACGCGAGCCCGTGCGCGATCGTCCAGCTCTGGATCGCGAGGTCCAGCGGGACGGTGTCGGGGCGGAGGCGGCCCGCGTCCACGGCCCGGCGGACGGCCTGGACGAGATGTTCGAGGGAGGCGTCGGCGGCCGGGAGGTCTTCGAGCTCGAAGCCCGCGTCGAACATGACCCGGTACAGGTCGGGGTGGTCGAGGGCGTTGCGGAGGTAGGCGGCGACGAGGGCGGCCAGGTCGCGCACCGGGTCGGCGGATGCGGGCACCGCCCCGAACCCGGACGCCAGGCGGGTGAAGCCCTCCTGCCGGAGAGCCTTCCACATGCCGTCCATGCCGCCGAAGTGCGTGTAGACGGCCATCGTGGACACGCCCGTCCCGGCCACCAGCGAGCGCAGGGTGACGGGCTCGCGGGTGCGGAGCATGTGCGCGGCCCGCTCGAGGAGCAGCGTGCGGACCGCGGGATCCTTCGCCCTCGCCATGCGGAAAGAATACATGGCATTGCAATGCTATGGTTTCGGGCGTCGAGCCGCCGAACCTTCCCGACGAGGAGTCAGCATGGCCATCACCCTGGCGAACCCCGAGGGGCTGCCGAAGCCCGACTTCTACCGGCAGGTGTCGGTCGCCACCGGATCGCGGCTGGTGTTCACCGCGGGCCAGGTCGCCCGCGACGCCGACGGGAACAGGGTCGGCGAGGGCGACCTCGCCGCCCAGGTCGAGCAGTGCTACCTCAACGTCGCCACCGCCCTCGCCGAGGCGGGCGCCACCTTCGACGACGTGGCGAAGCTGACCGTCTACTACCGCGGCGACCTGCCCGCGGAGATGATGTCGCGGTTCACCGAGGGGGTCGCGCGGGCGGCCGCGAAGCTGGGCGTCACCGCGCTCCCGCCGCTCACCGGGATCGGCGTCGCCTCGCTGGCCGAGCCCGACCTCCTGGTCGAGGTCGAGGCCACCGCGGTCATCGACTGAACGGGGACTTTCCGGGACGCGCGTGAAACCATCGGGCCATGGAGAAGAAGTCGCCTCGGGTCACGCACGTTTCGTGGGGGCGGATGGAGGTCGAGGGCCTTCCGGCGGGGAAGGACTTCAAGCTCTTCCCCGGCGGCGGCCGCGAATGGGACTGGAACGAGCACGGCACCCGGCACGATCCGGGCATCCGGCCGGGCGAGGTGCGCGAACTCCTCGACGCGGGGTGCGAGGTCGTCGTGCTCAGCCGGGGCATGGAGCTGCGGCTGAAGACGATGCCCGAGACGCTGCGGGCGCTGGAGGACGCGGGCGTCGAGGTGCACGTCGAGGAGACGACCGAGGCGGTCCGGGTCTACAACGAGCTGGCCGCCTCGCGTGCCGTGGGGGGCCTGTTCCACTCGACCTGCTGACGCCCGCGCCTCGGGCCGGCCCGCCGCCCGGCGGGCAGGCCGGGCGGGCGGGCCGCACGACCGCCGCCGCGCCACCCCAGCGCGGCGGCGGACGATCTCAGTCCTCGGTGATCCGGTTGAGCCGCTCCATCGACTCGACGTACTCCTCGACGAGGTCGTAGACGACCTGGCTCGTGGACTTCACCTGGTTCATCGAGCCGACGATCTGGCCCACCGGGAACGTGACCAGCTCGCCGTCGCCGGAGCGGGCGATGCGGGGCAGCGCGTCGGCGATCAGCATGAACTGCATCGGCATCGGGAGGGTGCCCGGGGAGTCCTCGCTCTCCCACGCGTCCGTCCACGCGGTCTTGAGGAAGCGGGCGGGCTTGCCCGTCCACGCGCGGGACCGGACGGTGTCCCGGGACGACGCCTGCAGCAGCTTCGGCATCGCGCGCTCGGGGTGTCGGCCTCCTCGACGGTCAGCCAGATCGAGCCCGTCCACACGCCGTCGGCGCCGAGGGCGAGGCCCGCGGCCATCTGCCGGCCGCGGCCGATGCCGCCCGCGGCGAGGACGATCGTGTCGTCGCCGACGGCGTCCACGACCTCGGGGATGAGCACCATCGTGGAGACGTCGCCGGTGTGGCCGCCCGCCTCGGTGCCCTGCGCGACGATGATGTCGACGCCGACGTCGGTCTGCTTGCGGGCGTGCCGGGCGTTGGAGGCCAGGCCCGCGACCTTGACGCCCTGCTCGTGCGCCTCGGCGACGACGTCCGCGGGCGGCGGGCCGAGCGCGCTGGCGAGCAGCGCGATCGGGTGCCGGAGCGCGACCTCGACCTGGGGCCGCGCGGTCTGGTCGGTCCAGCCGAGCAGCGCGCGGTGCGCGGTCTCGGTGGACGGCTCGACGCCGTGCTCCGCGAGGAGGTCGTCGAGGAACTTGCGGTGCTCGGCGGGGATCATCCCCTGCAGCTTGCCGAGCATCTCCTCGGCGTCGCCGAGGTCCGCGCCCTCGTACTTGGCGGGCATGACGACGTCCACACCGTAGGGCTTGCCGCCGACGTGCTCGTCGATCCACTTGAGCTCGAGTTCGAGCTCCTCGGGGGTGAAGTACAGGGCGCCGAGGACGCCCATGCCGCCGGCGCGGCTCACCGCCGCGACGACGTCGCGGCAGTGACTGAACGCGAAGATCGGGTACTCGATGCCGAATAGTTCGGTTGCTCGTGTCCGCACAGCCCCGACCCTAGGCGCGAATCCACGAAACTGCAACAGGTTCTAGTTGCGGATTTCAGCGTCATGCGGGGACGGGAGTATCCCCCTAGAACAGGTATCAAGCGGCGGGTTCACGGGCATGGCGGAGCCGCCCGGCGACGGCCGGGCGGCGGTGCGGGTGGGATCAGGTTCTGCGGACGGGCTTCCGCCCGGCCGCGGGGCGGCCGCCGGGACGCGGCGGCGCCTTCTTCTTCGCGGTCCGCTTCGCCGGTTCCCCGTCGGGCTTCCCGTCCGGCTTGCCGCCGGGCTTCCCGTCCGCCTTGCCGTCGGGCTTCTTCGCCGGGCGCGGCGGGGACAGGTCGCCGAACTTCCCGTCGGAGCGGCGCGGGGCCTGCGGCGGGGGCGGCGCCGCCGACTCGTCGCGGCCCAGGCCCATGAGGCCGCCGATCAGCAGCCCGAGCAGGCCGAGCAGGACGGCCGCGCCGGGGATGAAGATGCGCACCATGTCGATCTGCAGGGCGGTGCCGTCGGAGAGGTCGACGGCCTTCTTCTGGTCGGCCTCGGTGGTGACGAGGTCGGCCTGCGCGACGATCATCTCGCCGCGGCCGTCCGGGGTCCGGACCGTGCTGCGGATGTTCTTGCGGTGCTTGATCGGGACGCCCGTGCGCGGGTCCACCCAGACCGTGTTGTAGGCCTCGCTGTAGCGGTCGACCCGCTGCGGCTCGTCGTCCTCGAGGCCGAGCATCGTCCCCGGCAGCTCGGCGTCGACCGCGCCGGTCTTCGTCAGCGGGATGTGCTGGGTGAACCGGTAGGCGGAGATGCCGTGGACCTGCTCGACCGCGCCGAACTTCATCGGTGCGGACTGCTTGGTCGTCGGGTCGTAGAACGGGTAGTCGCGCTTCTGGACGTTCGCGATGGGGAACAGCAGCCCGTAGCTCCCGGCCATCTGCACGCTGCCGTCGCCGTCCGCGTGGACGCCGCAGCAGTTGACCAGCTCCGCCGTGCGGCGGTCGAAGGCGATGCGGAACCCCTGGATCTGGACGGGGTTGTCCGGGTTCGCCTTGTCGTAGATGTTCGTCGTCGAGTCCCAGACGGCGATGTCGTCGTTGCCGTTGTTCGCCCGGACGTCGCCGCGGACGGTGTTCGTGGCGAGCAGCGTGACGTTCTCCCGCGTCTTCAGCGCGGCCTGGTCGAAGTAGGTGCTGTTCGGCGACTCCAGGTGCGTGACCTGGTACCGGTTCAGCGGGGCGCGCACGACCTGCTCCGCCACGTAGAACCGGACGAGGGGCGCGAGGGTGAGGAAGAACGCTCCCAGGCAGATCAGGAGCAGACCGACCCGTCGCCGCATGAACACCTCCGGGAGTGCCGTCCAGTCGCGGCCGGGGGGCCGTCTCCGGCGTGTGTCGGGTCAGGCTAACAGGACTCCCGCACGTGTGTACCGGCCGGTAAGCTCCCGCTGTACTTTTCGGCGGAGTATTTTTCCGACGCCGTGTCCTTCCGACTCCGAGGCGAGGTGGCGATGGTCTCCGTGCGCCTGGACGCGGGCGCGAACCGCGCGACGCTGGCCCGTTCGGTGCGGCTGTTCAGCGCGTTCCGGCACGAGGGCGGCGCCCCCGAGCGGTTCTACGACCTGCTGGCACGTGACACGGTCGCCCAGCTCCGGGCGTACGCCGACCTGGACGGGGCGACGGTCGTCGACGTCGGGACGGGCTCGGGGTTCTTCGCCCGCGCCCTCGAGCGGGCGGGCGCCCACTGCGCGGGCGTCGATCCGGACGTCGGTGAGCTGAGCGCCCACGGCTCCCCGGGACCGAACACCGTTCTCGCCAGCGGGCTCGCCCTGCCGTTCCGGACGGGCGCCGCCGACGTGTGCTTCTCGTCGAACGTCCTGGAGCACGTCCCGCGGCCTTGGCGGATGGCCGGGGAGATGGTGCGGGTGACCCGGCCGGGCGGGACGGTGTACCTGTCGTTCACGAACTGGCTGTCGCCGTGGGGCGGGCACGAGACGTCCCCGTGGCACTACCTCGGCGGGCACCGGGCCGCGCGCTGGTACGAGCGGCGGCACGGCCGTCCGCCGAAGAACCGGTACGGCAGCAGCCTGCATCCGGTGTCGGTCGCGGGCGCGCTCGCGTGGGCGCGGAGGCGCGACGACGTGGACGTCCTGGACGTCCTGCCCCGCTACCACCCCGGCTGGGCGCGGGGCGTCGTCCGCGTGCCGGTGCTGCGGGAGGTCGCCACCTGGAACCTCGTGCTGGTCCTGCGGAAGCGAGCGGTGGCGGGAGGCGGCCCGTGACCACCGGTTTCTCCCGCCCGGACGGACGGGCGGCCGCCCGCCCCGTCCCGCCGCAGATCACCGGGTTCCAGGCGCCGCTGGAGGGCGTCCGCGCGATCGCGGCCCTGGCCGTCCTGCTGGTGCACGTGGCGGGCTCGGCGGGCACGATCACGCGGGGCGAGAACGCGGGCTGGCTGTTCAACGGCGGCAAGGTCGGTGTGGCGCTGTTCTTCGTGCTGTCCGGGCTGCTGCTGTACCGGCCGTGGGCGGCGGCGGCGCTGGACGGACGGCCTCCGCCCCGGGCGGGCGGGTACCTGCTCAAGCGCGCGCTGCGGATCCTGCCCGCGTACTGGGTCGTGGTCGTGATCTATATGGTCACGGCAGGGCGCGAGTACATCGGCGATCCGCTTTCGTGGGTGACGTTGCTGACGCTCGCGCAAACGTACGTGCCCGATCCTGCGTGGACATCGGTTCTCGGTCCCTCCCATCTCCTTCCGCTGTGGAGCCTCACAGTGGAGGTCGCCTGGTACATCACGCTGCCAGCCACGGCGGCCGTGCTGAGCTGGTGCGCCCGGCGCGCGCGCACGGGCGACGTGGGTGTCATCGCCAAACGGCTGCTGCTCGCGATCGGCGTGTACGGGGCACTGTCGTTTCCCTTCACCGCCTTCGCGTTCTTCCCGGAGCACAACGCGCACGCCGGCGTGTGGCTCCCCCGCTACTTCGTCTGGTTCGCGATCGGCATGGCCCTCGCCGTGGTGACGGTCTGGGCACGGCTGGACGAGCGGCGCCCCGTCGCGGCGCTGTGCCGGGCCGTCTCGGATTCGTGGGCGGCGTGCTGGACGGCGGCGGCGATGCTGTTCGTCGTCGGAGCCACGCCCGTCACGGGCCCTCTCACCCTCGCGGATCCCGACGGTTTCTGGACCGCGACGCTGCACCTCATCGTGCTCGGCGCGTGCGGGCTGGCGTTCGCGGCGCCCGTGGCCCTGGCGCCGCCGGGCCATCCGGCCATGGAACGCACGCTGGGCAATCCGGTGATGCGGTTCCTCGGCCGCGTCTCCTACGGGGTGTTCCTCTGGCAGATGATCATCATCGTCGCCTGGTACGAGGCGCTCGACCGCGCCTTCCGCGGGAACGTCCTGACGGATCTCCCGGTGCTGGCCGCGGCGTCCATTGCAGCGGGGGCGCTGAGCTTCTACCTGGTGGAACGTCCGATGCAGGCGGTGCGGCGCCGCTTCCGGGCGCGTCCCAGCTGACCGAGATCGGCCCCCGCCCGGAACCGCCGCCGGACGGGCGCGGCCGCCACAGCTCGATCGCCAGCCGGCCCACGATCACCAGCCCGAGGACCTGCGGCACGACGTCGCCGAGGGCGCCCGACGGGCTCGCGGGGTTGCCGAGCAGGTTCCAGCGGACGCCCACGGCGAGGCACGCCGTTCCCGCGACCATCGCGGCGGCCACCACCCACGGCGACGCGATCGCGCGCAGCGGGGCGGCGCGGCGCGTGCGGGCCCAGCCGCACACGGCGGCGACGGCGGTGGTCACGGCGGCGCCGGGCACGCCGCCGATCCACGCGCCGAGCACGGCGGCGAACGGGATCGCGGCCCAGACCGGCCAGCCGGGCCCGGCGGCGGGAACGGGCGCGGGGGCGCGGCCGCGCGGCGGGCGGCCGCGCCGGTGCCGCCGGACCGGCCGGACGGCGACGCCCAGCAGCAGGACGAGCAGGCCGAGCCCGCCCGCGACGGAGGCGAGCTGCGCCCGGTCCGGCAGGTAGGTCAGCTCGACGGTCCCCCGGGTCCCGGCCGGGACGATCCACCCCTGCTTCCACCCGTCGAGCCGGACGGGCCGCAGCTCGGTACCGCCCGCGGTGGCCCGCCAGCCCTCGTTGAAGTTCTCGTTCACGGTGAGGAACGACGCCGCGGCGGCGTCCACCCGCACCTCGCGGGAGCCCGCCTCCCAGCGCACGACCTCCACCGGCGCCGGTTTCGCCGCCTGCGGCGCGGCCTCCCGCGTTCCGGCGGTCCCGCCGCCCGCGATCACCGTCTCCACGCGGTAGGAGTCGAGCGGCACGGCGGTCAGCCGGTTCTCGCCCGCCTCCAGCGGCGCGGGATCGCAGGCCGCGAACCGGACGGGACGGCCCGCGAGCAGGTCGCCGAACGTGCCCGCGGCCTTCGTCTCCACGGTCGTCCCGCCGACCCGGAGCTTCGGTCCGAGCCCGCACGGCAGTTCGAGGTCGGCGCCGCGCACATCCGGCATCGGCCGCACGCCGGGGATCACCAGGTCGGTGAGCTGGATCGACCGCCCGCGGCCGCCGTCCAGGAACGTGACCTTGATCCGGTCGGTGGTCATCGGCGCGAACGAGAGCCGGCCCGCGCCGTCCGACAGGCCCTCGCGGCTCTCGCCGTCATCGCCCTCGATCCGGACCCGGACGGGCCCGGACGCGCCCGGCGGGCGCCGCAGCTCGATCGCCCCGACCTCGCCGGGCACCCCCCAGTCGACGGCGAACGCGGGCGCGCGGTCGTCCGGCTTCGCGATCCACGTCGTGGCGGGGTCGCCGTCGAACGCGGACCGGGCGCCGTTCGCGGGGTGGGCGGTGAGGGCCGAGGTCGCCTTGACGACCGGCTGCCCCTCCGCCTCGGTGTACTCGGCGACGAGGTCGCCGCTGGTCAGGACGGCCGTCCCGGTGAGCCGCACGTCGCGGGCGGTCGCGGAGGTGAACGTCCGGTCGAAGCCGTCGCCCTCCTCGCCGCGGACGCCGAGGTCCTCGGAGCACACCCAGCGCGCGCTCCCCCGCATGCACGCCGGCGTGCCGCCGGGCACGCGGCTCATCACGTACGTCGCGGGTTCGTCCGTCCGGCCCGGTGACGGCATCGTGTAGGTGCGGGTGGGTTTCACGCCGCCGACGGACAGTTCGGTGATGCCCGCGCGCGCGAATCCGGGCACGGCGGGCTCGGCGACCAGCCCGGCGATGCGCACGCGCACCCAGCGGGTCTCTCCCTCGGGCGCCCGGAGCGGCTGCGCGTCCGCCGTGCGCTCGACGTCCTGCTCGACGGTCCCGCGCTCGGTCTCGACGGCGACGCGCGCGACGGCCGGGCCGAGCGCCTCGTCCCGCAGGAACGCGGCCTCCAGGTCGCGCACGTCGCGCGGCCGGTCGAAGTCGACGCGGAGCCACTGCCCGACGGGCCCGTCGAACCCGCCGGTGCGCCAGGCGGAGAACGGGTCGCGGTCGAGCGCCGCGAACGGGGTGGCACCGGGCAGCCGGCCTTCGGGCGCCCCGTCCTCGCCGGACGCCGCCGACGACGCCGTCACGTCCCGGACGCCGCCGCCGTAGGTCACGTGCGTCGCGTACCGCTTCCAGCCGTCGTCCAGGACGTCGGACGCCTCGCCGCGGTGCCCGGCGGCGAGCGTGTGCGACGTCTGGTGCAGCTCGCCGAAGTTGCGCCGGACGAGCCGCGGCGAGTCGCTCACGACCGGGGTGCCGCCGAGGTCGGGCGCGTCACCGTTCAGCAGGACGGGCCCGTCCGGCAGCGCGCCGCCGTCGGCCATCGTCAGCAGCGACTCCGGGCCGCCGAGCACCCGGACGGGGTCGGCGGCGCCGGCCAGCGTCGCGACGGGCGCGGCGCCCGCGACCTCGTAGACCTCCAGCGCGGGGTAGAGCTGGTCGAGCGCCGAGACGGCGTCGTCCGCCGGGGTGTGGCCGACGGGCGGGCCGAACTCCGCGACCCTGCGCAGGCCCGGCGAACCGTCGAGCGCCTCGTGGACGCGGGCGGGGTGCCCGCCTTCGAGGCTCTCCCGCCGCAGGTCGTTGCGGACCAGGACGTACCGGACGCCCATCCGGCCGAGGAACTCGCTCAGCCCCGGCGACGGCTTGCCCGACCTGGCCTGCAGGTCGATCGCGTCGAGCGCGCGGGTGTAGCCGGGCGAGCCGGCCGGGACGAGCTGCCGCACGCCCCAGCGCGCGTCCAGCAGCGGCTGCACGATGTCGTCCATCGGGCGGCCCCACAGGTACTCGCCGAACGCCGCGCCGGGGACGGCGAGCACGCCCTGCCGTCCGGCGCGCTCGTTCAGCCAGGACGCCGCGTCCTGCCAGTAACCGGGCACCCGCTCGAAGCTCCCGGAGCCGGAAAGGCCCCGGGACGCACCGGTCAGGCCGATGCCACCGAGCGCGACCGCCGCGACCACGGGCAGGACGGCGGCGGCGCGGAACCGTCCGGCGAGGCCGCCCCGGCGCGGGTAGTCGATCTCCGGGTCCTCGTCCGGGCGCCGCCGCCGCAGCCATCGGGCGGCGGCGACGAGCGCGTGCGCGAGGCCGAGGGCGAGCGGCAGCCGGATCACCGCGTCGAACTTGTGCAGGTTCCGGAAGGGGGCGAGGGCTCCGTCGAGCAGCGCGCGGACGTCCCCGGCGAACAGGCCCGGCAGGTCGCTGAGGTGGCCCGCCGTCAGGATCGCGAGCCCGGACAGCAGCGTGAGCAGCAGGAACGTCCGTTCGGGCAGCAGCCGCCCGACGAGCCCGGCGAGCCCGAGCGCGGCGACGGCGCCGGTGCACAGCATCGCGAGCGGCGCCAGCGCGAGCCCGTACCCGACCGGCGACCAGATCTGGCCGTCCGCGACCAGGTAGTTCACCCAGCGCTCCGCGCCGCGCAGCACGTTGACGAGCCCGGTCGGACCGGCCGTCGTGGACGCCTTCTCGGTGTAGGTCAGCCACGAGAACCCGTACGTGCCGGTCAGCACCAGCGGGATCAGCCACCACGCGATCGCCGCCGCCACCGCCGCCGACCACCAGGCGGCCAGCCGGAACCGGAACGTGCCGCGCGGCCGGGTCAGCAGGTAGAGCGCCGGGACGATCAGGACCGCGAGGGTCGCGGTCGCGTTGATGCCGCCGCAGCAGGCGACGGCGATGCCCGAGCGGGCCGCCGCGCGCAGCCGTCCGGTGTCCCCGGCGATCGCGCTCACCAGCGGCAGCACGATCCAGGGGAGCATCGCGACCGGCATGTACTCCGACGAGATCAGCCCGAGCGTCGACAGCGCGTTCGGCGCGAGCGCGTACGCCATCGCGGCGAACGGGCGGGAGCGCGGGCCGCCGACGCCGAGCCGTCCGGCGAGCCGGAGCGTGCCGGTGAACGCCAGGCACATCAGCAGGGCGAGCCAGAGCCGCTGGGTGATCCAGGCCGGCATCCCGGCGAGGTCGCCGAGCGCGTAGAACGGGCCCATCGGGAACAGGTAGCCGACGGCCTGGTTCTGGAGCTGGCCGAACTGCTCGGGGCTCCACAGGTGGAGGGCGCCGCCGAGGAACCCCAGCGGATTCACCGCCATGTCGATCTTGGTGTCGGCGAGGATGAGGCCGGGCTTGGTGAAGAAGGCGAGCGCGGTCAGCGCGCAGCAGCACGCGACGGCCCGCAGCCGGTCGCGCAGCCGCGCCGCCGCCGCGTCGGCGTCCGCCGCGGTGTTCCGGTCCGGCGGCCGCTCCCCTGGCCGGAGGCCCGCGCGAGGCGGGTCAGCCTCTCCGACGGCCATCGTCCCGCCGATCCCCTTCCCCCGCGCCCGCTTCCGATGGACTCCCGCCCGCCGGGCCCTCGCCCGCCGGGCCCTCGCCCGTCGCGTCACCGTACCGGTGGACGGCCGCCGCGACGAGCGCCGCCAGCCGCGCGGTCGTCCGTTCCCAGTCGTACCGCGACGCCCACGCGCGGCAGGCGGCGCCGACGGCGGCGCGGCGGTCCGGGTCGTCGAGCTCCTTGAGGGCCCGCTCGACGACGTCGGGGAAGTCGCCGCCGGACGGGACGAGCCAGCCCGTCTCCCCGTCGCGGACGGCGTCGCGCAGCCCGTCGACGTCCGCGGCGACGGTCGGGACGCCGAGCCCGGCGGCCTCGATCACGCTGAGCCCCCAGCCCTCGCCCCGCGACGTCGACAGGTGCAGGTCGGCGCGGGCGACGAGGGCCGCCTTGACCTCCTCGGACACGTAGCCGTGCGGGACGACCACGCCGGTGAGGCCGCGCGCGGCGACGCCGGCGGCGAGCGCGGGCGCCTCCGGGCCGTCCCCGACGACGTGCAGGCGCAGGCCCGGACGGCGCTCGGCGAGGTGTCCCGCGAGGTCGAGGAGGAGACCGATCCGCTTGTGCGGGACGAGCCGGGTCACGCAGACGAGGTCGGGATCGCCCCGCGCCCCCGGGGCGTCCTCCAGGTCGGGGTCCGGGATCACGGATCCGTTGTGGACGACGTGGGCGGGACCGGTCCAGCCCAGGCGTTCACGGACGGCACGCAAAGTGGACGGTGAGACGACCACGAAAGCGTGCCGCCGGTACGTCCAGCGGCTCACGGGCCCCTCCAGCACACGGCCGACCCACGCCAGCCAGGGCGGGAAGTACAAGCCGAACTGGTCGTCGTGCACGTGGTGGACGACGCAGAACACCGGCACGCGTCGCGGCAAAGCCCACGGTGAGAAGAACGGGATGCCGTTCTGGCAGTCGATGACCGCGTCGAACGAACGGCGGTGCAGCAACAGCCACAGCAGGACGAGCGGGTACACGGTGAACCGTCCGCCGAGACGCACGAACGTGACGTCCTCGACCCGCTCTTTCCGCTTCTGCCCGCGCGCGCGGGCGGTGAGGTAGGTGACGCGGGAGCCGCGCAGGGCCATTCCCCGGGCGACCTCCCACGCGTAGCGTTCGGCGCCGCCCGCGGCCGGATGCCAGGGGTCACGCCAGTTGACGACCGCGAGCCGGGTGCTCATCCCCGCCCGAAGCCCGGCGCCGCATGTGAGGAGGAGGGCAAGCCCGTTTCCCGCGCCGTTTCCCGCACGGCGACCGCGCCCGGCGGCTCGCCGGGCGGCGCGGACGGCTGCTCCGGGACACGCACGTTCTCCTGGGGCCGGCCCGCGCGCGCCCGGATCAGGGCAAGGTCGATGAGGCAGCGCAGCGAGTGCCGCCGCACCGAGAACGTCGAACCGGGACGGTCGCGCCACACGACCGGGATCGCGGTGACCTCGGCGCCGCGCCGCACGCAGTGCGCGAGCAGCTCGACGTCGAACGAGAAACCGGCCGTGCGCAGGTCGGCGGCGGCGGCGCGGGCCAGCGGCCCGGCGAAGAACTTGAACCCGCACTGGGTGTCGGCGACGCCGCCCGCGAGGTCGCGCACGAGCCGGTTGAAGGTGACCGCGCCGAGCCTGCGGAACGGCAGGGCGTACGCCTGCACGATCGACCGGTCGTGCCGCCGCGACCCGACCACCACCGGACGCCCGTCCCGCAGCAGCTCGAGGACGTCGTCCAGCGCGGCGAGGTCGGTCGCCATGTCGGCGTCCATGAACCCCACCCAGGGTCCGCGCGTGGCGAGCAGCCCGGCGCGGACGGCCGCGCCCTTGCCCGGCCGGTCGCACCGGATCGTCCGCACGGGCACCGGCCCGCGCCACGAACGGGCGATCCCGGCCGTGCCGTCGGTGCTGCCGTTGTCGACGACGATCACCTCGGCGCGCACCGGCAGTCCGGCGAGCTTGTCGCACAGCAGGCGGAGGCCCGCCGGGAGCCGGCCGGCCTCGTTGCGGGCCGGGACGACGATCTCCAGCGGGACGGCCGTATGCGCGGGGCCCGCGCACCAGGTCCCCATGAGGCCGGGAGGGTCAGCGCTCGCCGTAGTTGTACAGCGGCTTGATGACCGGGTCCTCCTGCGAGGCGCTGGCGAGCTGCACGGCGCCCAGGGACGTGCCGGCGGCCAGCAGAGCTCCGACCACAATGGCGATGGCGATCCGCATCAGGGGGCCCTTCGTCGGGTACGGCGGGGTGAACGGGCGTTGATACTCCCGAGTAACGGGATGCTCAGGCTAGTACCTGGACTAACAATTGACCAGAAAACCCCCGCACTCGTGATGGCCCACGCCACCACCACGGGTGCCGCGGCGACCCGCTCGTCCACCCGCGCCACCGGCCCGCCGATCCGGTAGACGGCCAGGTCCGGGCCGCGCAGCACCGGCTCCGCGCCCGTCGGCCGGAACCGGTCGACCTCCGCGTCCACCACCACGTACCGGACGCCCGCCGCCCGCAGCGCCGCGGCGGGCGGGCTCCCGGCCGACGCCGCCGGGGCCAGCCGGACGGCGCGCGGATCCTCCGGGGCCACGCTCGTCCGTCCGACGGTGACCGCGTCGTTCACGATCACCCGCCGGTCCAGGTAGCGGGGCAGCGGGTCCAGGACGCGCCGCCCGTGGTTCCACGCGTAACTCCGGTACTGGGCCCACGGCAGGAGCAGCACGTCGCCCGCCGCAGGGTCGTCGTCGATGATCTGTCGCGCGCGCGCCCAGTCGTCCGGATACTGGACGGCTCGCAGTTCGCCTGCCGCGCCCCAAGCGAGCGTCGGCAGCAGCAGCACGGGAACCACCGCGACCCCCACGGGGACCAGCGGCAGCCGCTTCTCCGCGGCCCGGTCGGCGGCCATGCCCGCCCCGACCGCGACCACGACGGCGAGCGGGGCGGCGAACTGCTGGCCGTCCCGCAGCACCGCGAACCCCGACCACGCCCCGATCAGCCACGCGAGCACCGGCGCGGCGACCGCGCCCAGCGCCGCCACCGCGAACCCGGCCGCCCCCGCCGCCGCGATCCCGTTGCGCATGGTGGCGGGCCACGGCTCGTCCCGCGTCCACCTCCAGTACGCGGCGAGCGCGCCCACCACCGCGACCAGCCACAACGTCGCCGTCAGCGGTGCCCCGTACCCGTCCGGGACCGTCTCGCCGTTCCACACCCCGCCCAGTGCCAGGAGACTGCCGAGCGTCCCGAACGGGGTGTCCGCGCGGGCCGCGAACAGCCCGACGGCCGAGTCGTCCCCCGGCACGCCGCCCGGCCGCAGCAGCCCCGGCACCAGCCACGGCAGGCTCAGCAGCGCCGCCGCCGCGACCACCCGCCCCGCCGCCCGCCGCCCCGCGAACAGCGCGACCACCAGCGCGGCGAGCCCGGACACCGCCAGCGCCGCGAACCCGCCGACCGCCGCCGGGAGCAGCGCCCGCACCAGCCGCCGTCCCCCGCCGCGCTCCCCCGCGCGGGCCGCCGCCGCCAGCGCCCACGGCAGCGCCGCGTACCCGAGCAGCAGCGCCCACTGCCCCAGCAGCAGCCGCTCCGCGACGAACGGGTTCCACGCGTAGACCGCGCCCGCCGCGAGCCGGGGCACGAGCCGCTCGGACGGGACGAGCGACGCCGCCGACGCGCACGCCAGCACGAAGATCGCGAGCAGGATGAGCTTCTGCGCGACGTCCCCCGGCAGGACGCTGCCCAGCGCGACGGCGAACGCGTCGCTCGGGACGTGCCGCGGCACCGTCCCGGTCAGGCCGAACGTCATCGCGGTGAACGCCGGGTCCGGGACGAACACCATGTCGTAGGACAGGACGAACCCGGGCGCGAGCCCCGGCCCCACCACGATCACGCCGAGCACCAGCCCGGTCAGTGCGGCCGCGAGGTGCCGCGCGCGTCCCGTCATCGCCGGAAAGCTACCCGACCGGCTCGGGGTCGCGGGGCAGCCCGAGGATCCGCTCGCCGATCACGTTGAGGTTGACCTCGGTGGTGCCGCCGCCGATCGTCATCGCGCGGGACGCCAGCAGGTGCCGCGTCCAGCGGGCGCGCAGCTCCGACTTCCACCCGCCGGTCAGCGCGCCGTGCTCGCCGAGCAGCCCGAACCCGAACTCGGTGACGCGCTGCCCGTGCTCCATCGCGACCAGCTTCCGGACGTTCGCCGTCGCGCCGGGGTCCGTGCCCGATATCTGCTTGCGGGTCGCGCGGAGGCTCAGCAGGTCGAGCGCGTGCTCGTCGCAGACGAGGTCGCCCACGCCGTCCCGGACGACCGGGTCGCCGTCGAGGCCGAGGTCGCGGGCCAGCCGCAGCAGCTTCGGCACGTCGCCGCCGAGCTGGAACGACGTCGTCAGCCCGACCCGCTCGTTCGCGAGCGTGTTGCGGGCGACGCGCCACCCCTCGTTCACGGGGCCCACGACCAGGTCGTCCGGGACGAACACCCCGTCGAGGAACACCTCGTTGAAGACCGCGTCGCCCGTGGCCTCCCGCAGCGGGCGGACGTCGATGCCCGCGGACGCCATGTCGACGAGGAAGTACGTGATGCCGTCGTGCTTGCGCCGGTCCGGGTCCGTCCGGGCGAGGCAGATCGCCCACTGCGACTCGCGGGCCAGCGACGTCCAGATCTTCTGCCCGGTGATCCTCCAGCCGCCCTCGGCCCGCTCGGCGCGCGTCCGCAGCCCGGCGAGGTCGGAGCCCGCGCCCGGCTCGGAGAACAGCTGGCACCAGACGATCTCGCCGCGCAGCGTCGGCGGCAGGAACCGCTCCTTCTGCTCCTCGCTCCCGTACTGGACGAGCGACGGCACCACCCACGCGGCGATCATCAGCGGCACGGGCCGCACTCCCGCCGCCTTCAGCTCCTGCCGGACGACGATCTGCTCGACCGGCCCCGCGTCCCGTCCCCACGGCCTCGGCAGGTGTGGCGTCACCCAGCCGCCGGCGGCCATCGCGGCCCGCTGCTCCAGCGGCTCCAGCGCGGCCAGCGCGGCGACCTCTGCGCGCACCGCCTCCCGGAGATCGGCGGCCTCCTCGGGCAGGTCGATGTCCATCGGGCGCCGGGCACCGCTCAGCGCGCGCGCCGCCACCTCTGCCCTGTACTCGCTCGCTCTTCCCAGGATCGCCCGCAGCGTCAGGGCGCGCCTATAGAAAAGGTGGGCCTCATGCTCGTAGGTGTAGCCGATGCCCCCGTGCACCTGGATGTTGCCCTCGGCGCACTGGACGGCCGCGTCCGCCGCGAGCACACCGGCCACCGCGACCGCGTAACCGCGCTGCTCGTCCGGTTCGGTCAGCGCGCGCGCCGCGTCCCACACGGCGGCCCGCGCGCGCTCGAGCGCGATGAGCATCCGCGCGCACTTGTGCTTCACGGCCTGGAACTGTCCGATCGGGCGGCCGAACTGCTCGCGCAGCTTCGCGTACGCCACCGCCTCGTCGAGCGCCCGGCCCGCGACGCCGCACGCCTCCGCGCCGAACACCACGACCGCGAGGGCCCGCACGCCCGGGCCGTCCGTACTGTCCAGGAAGTGCGCCTCGCCGTCCACGGTGACCGCACTCGCGGGACGGCCCACGTCCAGCGACTCCAGCGGTTCGACCTCGCACGCGTCCCGCTCGACGACGGCCCAGCGATCGCCGGCCGGGAGCACGAACACCTCCGCGTCCTCCGCCCCCACGACCGGACGAACCGTGCCGGACACCCGCGAACCGTCCACCTGCAGACCACCCGACAGGCCGACCGCCCCGGTGCGCGAACCGTCCCGCAGGATCGCCGACGCGAGCACCGCGGGCGCGTACCGTCCCGGGCCCATCGCCCGGCCCAGCTCCTCGAGCACGACGGCCTGCTCCAGCAGGCCGAACCCCTGGCCGCCCGCGCTCTCCGGCAGGTGCAGGCCCGGCAGTCCCTGCTCGGCGAGCGCCTCCCAGAGCCCCGCGCCGGCGTGCCGCTCGAGCCCATCGCCCGCGTGCCGCTCGAGCCCATGCCTCGCGTGCCGCTCGACGAGCCCGCGCACCGACGCGGCGAACGCCGCGTGCTCCTCCGTCACTCCGATGGCCATGGCCGCACCTTCCGTCGTGGTGCGGCCACCCTATTAGAACGCCATTCGGTAGGGTCAGACGACCTTGAGGCTCGCCAGGAACCGGTTCAGGTCCGGCCACAGCTTCTTGTGCGTGTTCGGCAGCGACGCGAACACCACCGCCGGCGCGTCCCGTCCGGTGTCGATCACCGCCGTCGCGACGATCTCGCCCGTCGCGCGCACGCCCTGCCGCTCGTACGTCAGGTACGACGCGACCAGCCAGCCCTTGCGTCCGTCCACGTCCAGGGCCTGCGACGCCAGCGGCTTCTTGCCCTGCTGGAAGCCGTAGTACTGCGCGATGTATCCCTCCGCCGCGAGCCCGGCCACGTTCTTCACGCTCTCCGGACCGCTGTACGCGCTGTGCAGGCTCGGGATCAGCGTGCCGGTGAGCAGCTGCCCATACCACATCTGGTCACCGGCCCGCTCGGTCACCACGATCTGCTGACCCGACCAGCCGGGCGTGCCCAGCTTGTTCTCCTTGGTCGGCACCTGCCAGGGCGCGCCGAGCCGCGGGTACGACAGCCCCGACATCTCGTCGTTCACCCGGCCCAGCACCCGCGACGGCGTCCCCGCGAACGCCTCCAGCCGCGCGTCCGGCGGCATCGACGCCTGCGCGACCGACCGCTCGGCCGCGCCCGTCCGTCCGGCCTCGTCGGGCTTCTCCTCGCCGCCGCCCCTCAGGAAGTACACGCCGCCCGCCGCGATCAGCGCCGCCACCAGCAGCCCGACCCCGCCCCACAGCACCACCCGGGACCGGCCGCCGGTCTCCAGCGAGTCGCCGGACGCGCCGAGCTTCTCGTCCGCCGCGGCCTCGTCGGCCATCCAGTCCGGCATCTGCCAGTTGCCGCTGCTCGGCTTCCCGGACTTCACCGGCCGGTCCGACCCGGTCGGGACCGCCGGCACGTAGTTCGAGTCGCCCTCGCCGGGGTCGCTCCCGGCGGCGTCGTCCTCGAACAGCTCGCCCTCCCACTGCGGCGCGTCCGGTTCGGGTGCCACGCGCACATCGGAGACGTCCGCGGAAGCCTCGGCGGGCGGCCCTTCGGGCGACTCGGCGGGCGACTCGACCTTGCCCCACACGTCGTGCGAGGCGTCACTCTCGTTCAAACCGGTCCAGCGCGCATCGCGCTCCCCCTGATCGGACATGCGGCACACGTTACGCGAAGATCATCAAACGCGGCCCGGATGTAATCACGCGCAGGACACAGCTTGCTATCGGTCGTGTCCGGGCTGCCACTGCTCCGGCCGGAGCTCCGGCGCCTCCCGCCACTGCTCCACCCCGGGCCATTTGTCCGCGCCGAGCCGCTCCCGCGCCATCAGCGTCGCGCCCGCGACGGCGCCCGGCATCGCCAGCACCGCGCCCAGCGGCACGAGGAACAGGGCGAACGTCGCCACCCCGAACCCGATCACCAACGGACGGTTCGCCTTCATCCGGGCAAACCGCTCCTTGCGCAGGATCCCCCGCCGCTCCAGCGCGACCGACGACAGCTCGCCCGCCAGGAAGTAACCGGAAACACACGCCGCGACCACCGGCACGACCGTCTGCCCGATGCCCGGGATGAACCCGCACGCGAAGAAGACCACCGCGAAGCACAGCGCGACCAGCCCCAGCAGCAGCGCGTCCTTGATCGCCCGCCCGATCTGCGTCATCAGCGGGACGTCCGGCTCCGGCGGCGCGCCGCCCTGCGAGTCCTCGACCCGCACCACGATCGCCTCGTAGAAGGGGTCGCCGACCAGCAGCGTCACGGCGGTGAACGTCAGGATCGCGAGGAAGAGCGACGCGCCCAGCACCGCGATCCCCGCGATGACCCGCGTCGCCTTCCGCACCGTCTCGGACCAGTCGTCGGCGAACCACGTCACCCACGCGGCCACGTCGTCGAGGTGGAACGCGAGGAACCCGAGCGCCGTCCCGTAGACGGCGAGCACGATGAGGGCCGGGATGAGGCCGAACAGCCACTGCAGCGGATGCCGGGCGATCCACCCGATCCCCCGGAGCAGGTACCCGGCGCCGTTGAACAGGTCCTTGAAGCGCGACTGATGATCCACGCGCCCAAACCTACGGGAGCCCGACCAAGCGTGCCGAACGTTCCCAGACGTCCCGTGCCAGCTCCGGATCCCCCGGCCCCGGCAGCATCCCCGCGCCGGGCGTAGCGCTGTAGAACCCGCCGCTCCGCTCCGCGAACTCCTCGTCCGCCGCCAGCCGCAACGCCAGCCGCGCGCCCTGCTCGGGCGTCCGCACCACCGGGGTGCGCGACAGCAGCGATCCCAGCCGCCCCGTCCCCCGCGCCTCCCGCAGGAGGTCTGTCGCGACCGCCCCCGGGCACATCGCGTTCACCACCACCCCGCTGCCCTCCATCCGCCGCGCCAGCTCCCGCGCGAAGAGGATGTTGAGCAGCTTGCTCCGCCCGTACACGCGCAGCGACCCCGGCCTGCTGTACCCGCCGGGTTCCGCGAACCGCTCCACGTCCAGCCGTCCGGCGAACCGGTGCGCCTCGCTCGCCACGACCACCACCCGCGACGGCGCGGCCTTCTCCAGGTGCCCCAGCAGCAGGTTCGTCAGCAGGAACGGCCCCAGATGGTTGGTCGCGATCATCCGGTCGTACCCGTCGGCGCTGACCTTCGCCCGCATCTGGTGAACCCCGGCGTTGTTGACGAGCACCTGCACCCGGTCGAACCGCTCGCCCAGCGACGCGGCCACCCGCCGGACGTCCATCAGCACGGAGAGATCGGCCAGGAAGATCTCCACCCGGGCCTCCGGAACCTCCGCCGCCAGTTCCTCGACGGTCGCCCGCCCCCGCATCTCGTTGCGGCACACGATCCCCACCCGGAACCCCCGCCGCACCAGCCCGCGCGCGATCTCTTTCCCGATCCCCGATGTCCCCCCGGTCACGATCGCGATCTTGGTCTCCATGTCCCCACCCCACCACCCGCCCACCCCCCGGACAACCCCATCGTGATAGGCGGCCGGAGAAGTGTCCCGCGAGACCCCGGGCGGCGCTCACCGCGACCGGTGAAGTGCCGGGGCTCTCACGTGCGGGTGCGCAGGCCGTCGAGCACGAGGTCGAGCAGGTGCCGGGCGCGGGCGTCCCACTCGGCCTCCGTGAGCCGGGTCAGGAAGCCGATCAGCAGGATCACGTCTCGCGAGTCGACGTCGGCCCGGATCGTCCCGCCGGCCTTGCCCGCGTCGAGCAGGAGCGTCACGGCGTCGCCGATGGGCCCGAGGCTGTGCGCGGCGAGCTCCCCCCAGACCGCCGCCTCGAGCGCGGCGAACACCCCGCGCTTGACCCGCGCGTACTCGGCGACCCGTGCGAACCACCGCGCCAGCGCCTCAACGGGCTCGCGCTCGGCGACCAGCGCTTTCGCGTCCGCGACCAGGTCGTCGACCTCCCGCCGGTAGACCTCTACGAGCAGGTCCTCCCGGGTCGGGAAGTGCCGGTAGAGGGTGCCCTGCCCGACTCCGGCCGCCTTGGCGACCGCGTTGAGCCGCACCTCGCCCGAGTCCGCGATCAACGTTCGGGCGACCTCGATGATCCGGGCCCGGTTCTCCGTGGCGTCGGCTCGGCGTGGGGACATCGGTTCGCTCCAGGATCGATTCGCCTAAACGGACACGTGTCCGCTAATGTTCGAAGCGGACACGTGTCCACTTTAGCGAAGGAGCACCCATGCAGATCGTCGCCATCACCGGCGCGAGCAGCGGCATCGGCGAGGCCACCGCCCGCCTGCTCGCCGACCGCGGCGACGCCGTCGTCCTCGGCGCCCGCCGCACGGAACGCCTCGACGAACTCGCCGCGGACGTCCGGTCACGCGGCGGGCGCGCCATCACCTGCACCACGGACGTCACACGCCCGGACGACCTCGAACGGTTGGTCGCCCGCGCCGTCCACGAGTTCGGCCGCCTCGACGTGCTGGTCGCCAACGCCGGCATCGCCAGACTCGGGCCCATGTCCGATCTCGACGCCGACGGCTGGTCCGCGATGATCGACGTCAACCTCCGCGGCGTCCTCAACGGCATCGCCGCGGCGCTCCCGGTGTTCCGCCACCAGGGCCGCGGCCACCTCGTCACGACGGTATCGACCTCCGGTCTCAAGATCGTGCCCACCCAGGCGGTCTACGCCGGCACCAAGAACGCCGTCCGCACCCTCCTCGAAGGGCTCCGCCAGGAATCGACCGACGGCGTCCTGCGGACGACCTCGGTCTCCCCGGGCTACGTCCGCACCGAACTCACCGGGGACCCCGCGGGAATGCCCGGCTTCGCCATCGCGCCGGAGGCCGTCGCCCGCGCCATCGCCTTCGCCATCGACCAGCCCCACGACGTGGAGATCGGCGAGATCACGATCCGCCCCACCGCCCAGGGGTAGCGGTACGGCCGAAGTTCAGGACGGAACGCCCCCGGGCGGCGGACCACCGGACCGACCGCCGGGCGGTTGCCCGCCCGCCGGCTCCGTCCCGGTGTCGACACCGGCGGACAGCGCGACGGCGTACCCGCCGCCGACATCGCCCGTCACCGTGCCCATCTGCTTGGCACCACCGTCGTCCCCGAACACGTTGTCGCCGTCGAGCGTGACCTGCGCCAGGTTCTTGACCGACTGCTCGTAGCCGGACTGGGCGTAGACCGTGTCGCACACGTCCTTCGGCAAAGCCACCTGCGAGGTGGCGATCGCCTTCGTGGAGTCGGTGATGCTCGCCTGATCGGGATAGACCTCGAAGTGGATGTGCGGCCACCGCCCGGAATAGCAGGCAGGGAAGATGCTCGTGAACCTCACCTTGCCGTCGGCGTCGGCGATCTGGACACCGCGCAGGTAGTTCTCCTCCGTGACGCCCTCCGAGTACATGGAGTACCCGCCGTCGCGGTCGCAGTGCCAGACGTAGACGGCCACGCCCTCGAAGGGCACCCCGCCCCCGGCGAGGTCGGAGACGGTCAGTTCGAGCGTCATCGGTACCCCCTCGGCGGTCCCGCTCGCCGAACCGAAGCTCGACCGGATGTCGCTGCGGACGATGCCGCTCTGCTCCAGCACGTCCGGCCCGTTGGAACCGTCGCCCGGGTAGGGCCCCGCGGTCTCATCGGGGATCTCGCCGGTGCTCGCCGAGGCCGCGGACGACGCGTCGGGCGCCGCGGCGGAGCCGCCGTCGCCGCCGCACGCCGCCAGCCCCAGGCCCGCCGCCCCCAGGCCGAGCAGCCCGAGCATCCGCCGCCGGCTCACCAGGGTGCCGATGTCGAACCCGAGCCCCTGGTCGACGATCTCCTCGCCGGGGCGCGCGAGCGGCCGGCCCTCGAACTCCCGCCGTTCGTCCATGAACTCCTCCACTGCCGTGACATCAGGACGACACTCACCGTTCACGACGACGCTGAGAGCGGACTTGCCCCCGGATGAGTTTTCCCTTTGAGACCCGCCAAGGGGAACAGCCGCCCGCACGTTCGCGCAGGTCAGACATCCTGACGTCGTCCGCTCATCACGGCTCCGGCCGCCGGTGGGCGTCCTGGGGCGCCGTCCGGCCGCCACGGCGCACGAGCACAGAGCCGCAGGCCACAGCCAAGGCCAGCTCGACCGCCGCCGCCATCACCAGCCCGCTCCCCGGCATCCCGTCGATCGCCATCCCGAGAAGGCGGGAGAGCCCGTACGCGAGGTAGCACACGGCACCGACCCAGGCGGCGGCGACCGCGAACCGGGCGACGAACGCGCCCACCACAACGAACGCACCGGCGGCGAGCAGGACGCCGCCCGCCGCACGAGCCTCGCTCAGCAGTCCGGCGTCGGCAACGGCGTCGATGCCGTTCGCCTCGTGGAAGGCCGCCGGGACGGTCAGGCCCGCCGCGCCGACGACGAGGAGCACCAGCCCGGCGACGCACAGGACGGCCGAACGCGGATCCACCCGCGTGCTCATCGCCCCCACACTCCGGCGGACGCGGCGGCCTTGCAGAAGTCGGCGAAGTCTCGCGGCTCGCGGCCGAGCGCGTCCTGCAGCCCGTGGGCCAGATCGGCGTTGCGCCCGTCGAACACCTCGGCGCACAGATCGGTGAGCAGGTCCGCGTACCGGGGGCCGGCCTCCGAGGACAGAGCGGCGCGGAACTCCTCCGAGGAGACGGCGACGTACTCGACCGGGCGACCCGCGGCCGCCGAGATCTCGGCCGCCGCATCGGCGAAGGTCAGCAGCCGCGGCCCGGTGAGCTCGTAGCACCGGCCCGCGTGCCGGTCGTCGGTGAGGGCGGCCACGGCCACCTCGGCGATGTCGTCCACGTCGACGAACGGTTCGGCCACCTGACCGGCGGGCATGGCGATCACACCGCGCCGCACCGATTCCAGCAGCGGGCCCTCACTGAAGTTCTGGGCGAACCACCCGGCCCGGACGAGCGTGTAACTCAGACCGGACTCGCGGACGATCTGCTCGCAGCGTTGCGCGTTGCGTTCGCCCCGGCCCGAAAGCAGCACGAGGTGCCCGACACCAGAATCGACCGCGCACGAGGTCAGGGCCTCGATCCTCGCGGGAGCACCCGGTTCGGCGAGGTCGGGAGCATAGGCGACGTAGGCGGAGCCGACGCCGTCGAACACGGCCGGCCACGTGGACGGCCGCTCCCATGAGAACGGGGGGTCGGTGCGCCGCCCGGCCCGGCGGACCTCCTGACCGCCCTCCGCGAGCAGTCCGGCGACGCGCCGACCGGTTTTCCCGGTCGACCCGATAACGAGGATGGGACGAGATGACATGCGATGCTCCTTGATCCTGGACGACTGAACCCAGTCTCAAAGGCATGCACCGGACGAACAATCATCGTGGATCCGATCCTCTTTGCCGTTCGTCCAGACTGGCGGACGGATCGACCGAGGAGGCAGGATGGCGGCATGCCGACCGGTGCCCGACCGCTGCCCGCTCACACCGACCTTCTCGGGGAGGCCCTCCACCTCTTGCGGCTGACCGGCACGCTCTACTGCCGGGCCGAGCTGACCGCCCCCTGGGGAGTCGCCGTCCCGGCGCTACCGGGACTGATGACGCTCGTGGTCGTCACCACCGGACACTGCTGGCTCGACGTCGACGGCGCCGAACCCCGGCTCCTCCAGGCGGGCGGCCTGACACTCCTCCCGCACGGCGTGCCGCACCGTTTCCGGAGCGATCCGCACGCCGCCACCGAGGCGCTCTTCGACATCCCGGTCGAGCAGATCAGCGAACGGTACGAGATCATGCGGCACGGCGGAGGCGGCGAGGCCACGCAGGTCACCTACGGGGCGGTGCGCTTCGACCACGCCGCCGGAAACCGGCTCGTCGCCCAACTCCCCCCGGTCGTCCATCTCGACGCCTGGGACGACGAATGGCTGCACAGCGCACTGCGACTCATCTCCCGGGAGGCGCAGGCTCTGCGGCCGGGCGGGGAGACCGTCCTGACCCGGCTCGCCGACATCCTGGTCATCCAAGCGATCCGTTCCTGGCTGGACACGGCCCCGGAAGCACGCCAGGGCTGGCTGGCCGCCCTTCGCGACGGGCAGGTCGGCCGGGCGCTCACCGCCGTCCACCGGGCGCCCGGACGGGAGTGGAGCCTCACCTCGCTCGCACGCGAGGCCGGCATGTCCCGGTCGGCGTTCGCGGCACGCTTCACCGATCTCATCGGCGAACCCCCCATGCGTTACCTGACCCACTGGCGGATGCAGCTCGCCCGCAACCACTTGCAGCAGACGCGAGAGCCGCTCTCCGCAGTCGCCCGCCGCTTCGGCTACCACTCCGAAGCGGCGTTCTGCCGGGCGTTCAAACGCACCTTCGACATCTCCCCGGGGAGCGTCCGGCCCGCACCCCCACCGTCCGACAGCCACGCCGCCGCACCGCGCCCGCAGAGCCGTCATAGACAGGGGCAGCCGCGCGACCGAGTGGACCACCGCGTGCCCTGAGGGGTCACACGAGGAGACGGCCACCGTCCACAGCTCAGCAGGCGCTTCCTGCCCGGACGAACCGAGCCCTCGTCCGCCACACTGAGCCGATGGAGTACGTCGGCCGGGTGCCCGCCCCTCCGCTCGATCAGTTCATCGACGACATCTACTGCCTGACCGGAGTGCCGCGGCACCGCCGCATGAACGTGCCGCCGATGCCGTCGGCGCACCTGTTCGTCAACCTGGGCGGACCCGCCCGCCTGCGGGATTCCGACCCTTCGGTGCCGTCGGCACTGCTGACCGATGGGTGGTTCATGGGCGTCTGGACCAGGCGTTTTCTCGTCGAGTACCCCACGCTGGTACGGCTCGTCGGGGTGCATTTCAAGCCTTGGGGGATGGCGCCGTTCGTCGGCGTGCCGGTGACCGAACTACGGAACCGATGGGTGCCGGTCGACGCCGTCTGGCAACGCTCCGTAGACCGGATTCGCAACCAGGTGGCCGACACCGCCTCGGCCACCGAAGCGCTGCGGGCCTTGGAGGAGGAGCTGCGATCGCGGCTCGCCGCGGCTCCGCCGCGCGGTCTCGACCTGGTCCAGCACGCGGGCGGGCGGTTGGAGACCGCGCACGGCGCACTCTCGATCGGTGCGCTGAGCGATGCCGCCGGGGTGAGCGGCAACCACCTGGCCGCGCAGTTCAAGTCTCATGTCGGGGTCACCCCGAAGCGGATGGCGCGGATCTACCGCTTCGCGAGGCTGATCCTGTCCGTGGACGCCCTGCGTCCGGTCGACTGGTCGGACCTCGCCCATACGGCGGGCTACTTCGACCGAGCCCACTTCAGCAAAGAGTTCAAGGACTTCACCGGCCACACCCCGACGGAATACCTGGCCCTGCGGCGGAGGTGCCCCGCCGAGCAGGGGTTCCCGCCAGACGACGGTCCGATGCCCGCCGATTGATTTCTTACAAGCCCGGTCACCCCTCGGGGCGGCAAGATCGGAGGCGAGCAGACCGGAGGAGAACCCGTGGGCACAGTGATCATGCACAACGTGGCGTCGGTGGACGGCTTCATCGCCGACGCGCACGACGACGTCGGGCCGCTCCACGAGTGGTACTTCAGCGGGGACACCCCGATCACCGGAGGCGGCGACCGGCGGTACGACCATTCCGGGACCGGAACCGGCTTCAAGGTCTCACGTGCATCGGCGGAGTACGTCCGGTCGATGTGGGAGTCGATCGGCACGATCGTGATGGGCCGCACCCTGTTCGACCTGGTGAACGGCTGGGAGGGGCAACCGCCCGCGGGCGACCACGTGGTCGTGGTGTCCCACCGGCCGAAGCCCGAAGGCTGGCACCCCGAGGCCTCGTACCATTTCGTCGACGACGTGACGACCGCGATCGACAAGGCCCGGGAACTCGCCGGGCAGCGGATCGTCGCCGTGAACGCCGGCGACGTGGGCGGCCAGATCCTCGCGGCCGGGCTTGTCGACGAGGTCGCGATGGATGTGGTGCCGGTGGTGTTCGGGGCGGGCAAACGCTACTTCGGCAGCATTGACGGGCAGCTTCTACTGGAGGACCCCCACGTGGTCATCCAGGGAGACCGGGTACTGCACCTGAAATTCAAGGTCCGCCGCTAGGCCCCTGCCGAGCCAGAACACGAGCGGCCCAGCCGGACACGTTCCCGCTGGGCCGTAGGCACGGCGGATCCGACGGCGGCGCGGCCGTCTTCGCCCCCCGCCGAGCCGCCTGAAACCTGCCGCCCGGCATGCGGAGCGCATCACGTAGGCCATGGACGACACCATGGCGTCCGAGTGCCGCTCTTCAACAGCGCCCCCACCCAACGAGTGGCGGGGGCGTGGGGGCGGAGCCCCCACACCGGGGGGGTTTGGGGGGTCGTCCCCCCAATGAGGACCGGAGCGAGTGGGCGAAGTCGGCCGCAGGCCGACGAGCACACTTCTCCCGAGTGGAGGTGGCGGGAATCGAACCCGCGTCCTTCGATGATGAGTCAGGGCTTCTCCGGGTGCAGCCTGCTAGGCGGTTTCTCGGCCCCGGCGCTCACGCAGGCTAGTCGCCGACGGGCTCAGTCGCTGTTAGCTGTCCCTTACAGTCCCGCGACCGGGCTGCTAGGTGGAGTCTCCTGATGATGCCAGACCCCGGGGCGGAGACTCACCCGGGCTGACAGAGTTCGCTCCTCGCTCAGGCGGCGAGGGCGAACTCGGACTGCTTCTTGTTGGCAGTTATTGGTTTGCTGTCACAGGATTTACGAGGTCACGACAGCAACCCTCGACCCGCTTCTCCTGGCTCGATCGACCGAAGTCGAAGCCGGTCACCCCCATGTTGAGTTGTCAAAGCGACCCGCAGGCCGCACAGCTTGACGTTACTAGGTTAACGCGCCGGCGGGCAACGTGATTCCCGGTGGACGCGTGGAACCCGGGCGGGCGACGTGGCGCCCGCCCGGGTTCGACCGGCAGGGTCGGGCCGGTCCGGACGGCAGAGCCTCCCCCGAGACGAGGCTCTGGTCTCATCACGGCGACTGAGTCCGCAACCCCCAGCGGTTTCTCAGTCACCAGGGAAGACGCTCGGAAGGTGGGCTCAGGTTGCGGTCAGGACGTAAAGGTGTTTCAAAGTCGACCGAAGAAGGCTCCGGCGACCGCGGCGGCGTTGGTTTGGCCCTCGACGGCGACGGCGACGGCGACGTCGCCCCTGGAGCCGACGAACCACGAGACGTTCTTGGGCTTCCCGTCCTGGTCGTACCTGGTGAAGGAGGTGGCGCCGACGACGTCGCCGTCGACGTGGGCGCTCTGGGCCGTGCCGTTCTCCGCGCTGTTCTTCAGGACGGTCTTGATGTCGGCGACCGACTGGGGCGGGAGGATCTGGGGGGCCGCGCGCTGCTCGGGGTTGGTCACCGACTCGGGCTTGATGACGTACGGGGGCCGCCAGGTGCCGCTCTGCGCGGCGGCGGCGACCAGGGCCATCGAGAGAGGGCTGACCTCGACGCCGCCCTCACCGGTCATGGTGGCGGCCAGCTCGCCGGGGTTGCGGGGCTCCGGGATCGAGCCGGTGAACGCGGGCACCTCCAGGCCCCAGTTCTGCCCGATGCCGAAGCGGGCGGCCTCGGCCAGCAGGGTCTTGCCGTCGATCTTGCCGCTGAGCTGCGCGAGGGTGGTCTTGCAGGACAGGGCGAGGTGGTCGCTGAGTTCGCCGTCCCGGTATCCCCGCGTGCTGAAGTCCTTGCCGCCGACGTTCGCCTGCCCGGGGCAGGTCGACTCGGTGGTCGGGGAGACGCCGCCCCCGGAGAACAGCGCCCCGGTGGAGACGATCCCGAACGTCATGCCGGGCGGGTAGTGGCCCTCGAACGCGCGGTTCTCGCCCCCGGTGCCGTGGTTGGAGACCGCGAGCACCTCGCCGGTGCTGGGCCGGACGGCCACGAGGGACGCCGGGAACTGCAGGTTGTTCAGGGCCGTGTCGGCGGCGACCTGGACGCCCGGGTCGAGCGTCGTCCGGACCTCCTGCGGCTGCTCGCCGCGCCAGGTCTCCAGCGGCGAGGTGCGCTGCCCGTTCGGGTCCTGCGCGACGACGCTGACGGTCGGGGTGCCGGCCAGGCGGCGCTGCATGAGCAGCTGGAGGCCGCTGACGCCGATGGTGTCGCCGGGCTGGTAGGGGGCGCCGACCTCCTGGAGGCGGTCGGACGTCGCGGGCCCGAGGGTGCCGACGAGCTCGGGGGCGGCCTTCGGCGCGATCGGCAGGGTGACCTGGACGAACTGCAGGCCGGGGATGCCGCCGTGGAGCCGCTGGATCAGCGGGGTGTGCAGGCTGGTCTGCAGGGTCATCAGGGGCAGGAACTCCTGCGGCGGCGCCGACAGGACGCGACCGCGGAGGCGTTCGGCGTCGAGGCGGCGGCCGCCGTCCATCTCGGTCGCCTTCGCGAGCGCGTCCAGGGTCTTCTTCGGGTCCTTGAGCCGCCCCGGCGTGACCCCGACCTGGTACGCCTGGACGGGGTTCAGCAGCGAGTTGCCGTTGGTGTCGGTGATCAGCGCGCGCTCGGGGACCTCGCTGGTCACCGCGAGCCGCTGGCCCTGCTGCAGCTTCGGGTTGATGATCGACGGGCTCCAGACGACCTTCCACCGGCCGCCGACCCGTTTGAGGTCCATGTGGCCCTTGTAGTCCCAGGGCTTCCCGTTCTCGCCCAGGTCGACCTTCACGGAGAACGAGGCCTGCGCGGTCTCGCCGTCCTTGACGATCGCCTCGGCACCGGGGTCGGCGCCCTCCACGCCGATCGAGAGCCGCAGGGACGCGGCGTCCAGCTGCGAGCTCACCTTGCCGAGGGCGTCCGCGACCTGCTTCTCATCGGCGCCGACGGTGTTGCCCGCGGCGGCCTCGTAGTTGCCGACCGACCACGCGATCAGGAAGTCGCGGACGGCGGGCATCGCGGAGCGCTCGGCGAAGCAGCCGGTGGTCAGGGACGCGACGAGCACGCCGCAGCCGGCCAGCGAGATCGCCCGCCGGACGGGGCGCGTCCGGCCTCGATTGGTCTTCGACACCCTTCACCGTCTCCTGAACCGGGCCGCCTGAGCGCGCTGCATCTCCCGCTGGGCCTCCCGCTTGGCGATGGCCTGCCGCTTGTCGTAGGACTTCTTACCACGGCCCACGCCGATTTCGATCTTGGCCTTGCCGTCCTTGAAGTACAGCGACAGCGGGACGAGCGTCCAGCCGGGATCCGACGTCTTGTCGATGATCTTCTGGATCTCGCGCCGGTTCAGCAGCAGCTTCCGGCGGCGGCGCGGGGCGTGGTTCGTCCAGGTGCCCTGGGTGTACTCGGGGATGTGGACGTTCTCCAGCCACACCTCGCCGTCCCTGACCTGGGCGAAGCCGTCGACCAGGGAGGCGCGGCCCGCGCGGAGGGCTTTGACCTCGGTGCCCATCAGCACCATGCCCGCCTCCCAGGTGTCGTCGATGTGGTAGTCGTAGCGGGCCCGCTTGTTCTGGGCGATGAGCTTGCGCCCTGTGTCGCGTGACACGTGATCAGCCTCGGTCCTTGTCCGGCAGCGTCGCGTCCAGGCCGCGCAGCACCGTCCGGGCGCGCTGCTCGGCCGCTTCGGGAGGGCGGTCGGCGGAGACCGCCACGTCGGGTTCGACCCCGACACCGTCGAGGTTACGGCCGCTCGGGGTGCGGTAGCGACCCACGGTCAGCTCGATCGTCGAACCGTCGGAGAGCTCGATCGGCTCCTGCACCGACCCCTTGCCGTATGTACGTGATCCTACGAGGACGGCGCGGTCGCGGTCGCGCAGGGACCCGGCGACGATCTCGGCGGCGCTCGCGGTGCCCGCGTCGACGAGCACGACCAGCGGCGTCTTCGCGTCGCCGGGGCGGGCCACGGTGTAGCCGCGGGACGGTTCGCCGCGCCGCTCGTAGCTCACGACCGGCCCGCCCGCGAGGAACGCGGACGCGGCCTCGACGGACTCCTCCAGCAGCCCGCCCGGGTTGCCGCGCAGGTCGAGGAGGTACCCGGCGGACGGCGCGGGCGCGGTGGCCGCGCGGACGCGGTCGCCGGTGCCGCGGGTGAACGCCCCGACGCGGATGGTCCGGACGCCGCCGGGTCCGTCGGTCACGGTCACGTCGCCCGCGCTGACGGGCGTCCGGACGAGACGGAACGTGCGGCCGCGGGAGTCGCGGGTCACGGTGAGGTCGACGGTGCCGCCCTCGGGTCCGCGCAGGGCCGCGGCGACGCGGGCCAGGTCCCAGCCGGCGGTGGACGCGCCGTCCACCGCGGTGATGACGTCGCCCGTGCGGACCCCGGCGCGTGCGGCGGCGGTGCCGGGCTGGACGCTCGCGACGCGGACCCGTTCGCGGCCGCCCTCGGCGCCGAGCCACAGCCCGACCCCGCTGTAGTGGCCGTTGAGGCGGCCCTCGACGTCGTCGTACCGGCGGGCCGGGTAGTAGCGGGCCCACTCGTCGCCGAGCGCGCGGAGCATGCCCTCGATCGCGTGCCGGTCGAGGTCGGCGCGTCCGACGGGGTGCGCCGAGCTGCCGCCGATCTTCGCCGCGGCCTCGTCCAGGACGGACCCGCCCGCGACCGCGGCGTGCCGTTCGGGCCCCGGGCCGCTGACCGCGCCCAGACCGTAGGCACCCAGGACGACGGACGCGATGACGGCACCGCGAAGCAGGCGACCGGAGGGGACCATGCCGCAAGTCTAGAGTCGGGACCGGTGCGGGCCCGGCGTTCCGCTCAGATCCGCAGGTATCGCCGCAGCGTCAGGAAGGAGGCGACCGCGCACAGCAGGACGCCGAAGCAGATCGACACCACGATCACCGACAGCACCTGGCCCCAGCCGAGCTTGGCGATGAGCTGGATGTCGTCGGCGAGCCGGTCGATGAGCAGGAACTTGCTCGCGACCAGCATGATCGAGGCGAACACGCCGCCGATCAGGCCCGCGATCGCGCCCTCCAGGATGAAGGGCAGCTGGATGTAGGTGTTGGAGGCGCCGACGAGCCGCATGATGCCGGTCTCGCGGCGGCGGTTGAACGCCGACAGCCGGACGGTGTTGCCGACCAGCAGGACCGAGGCGACGACCTGGATCAGGGCCACCACCAGCGCGCCCCACTGCAGCGCGTTGAGGATGCCGAAGAACCGGTCGAGGATCTCCTGCTCGTTGATCACCGAGTCGACGCCGGGGCGGCTCTGCACGGCCTCGGCGACGGACTGGTACTCCTCGGCGTCCTTGAGCTTGACCCGGAAGGAGTCGGGAATGTCGCCCTCGCGGGTGCTCTCCACGAAGCCGGGCGAGCCCGCGTAGCGCTCCTTGAACCGCTGGTACGCCTCCTCCTTGCTCTCGTAGGTGACCTCCGAGACCTCGGACATGCCCTTGAGCTGCTGCTCGAGCTGCGCGCGCTGGTCTTCGGTGACGTCCTTGCCCTGGCACGCCGGGTTCGAGCTGGTCTGGGCGCAGAGGAAGATCGAGACCTCGATCTTGTCCTGCCAGTAGCTCTTGGAGGAGGAGACTTCGGCGCGGATCAGCAGGCCGGTGCCGAAGAGCGCCATGGCGATGGCGACCGTGATGATGAGGGAGATCGTCATCGTCAGGTTCCGGCGGAGACCGATCCAGATCTCCTGAAGAACGAACTGTACGCGCATGCCTCGCTGTCCTTGGTCGCCTGTCGTCGTCCCGGCGGTGTCGCGGTGGCGGGAACGGGTGGTTCAGATGGGAGCCGTCAGTGGGCCGGTCGGGTGGCCGGGAAGCTCAGTAGGCCTGGCCGTAGACGCCGCGCGACTGGTCGCGGACGACCCGTCCGTCCTCGAGCTCGACGACGCGCTTGCGGAAGGCGTCGACGATCGCGGCGTCGTGGGTGGCCATGACGACGGTGGTGCCGGTCCGGTTGATGCGGTCCAGCACCTTCATGATGCCGATGGAGGTGGCCGGGTCGATGTTCCCGGTCGGCTCGTCTGCCAGCAGGATCATCGGCCGGTTGACGAACGCGCGCGCGATGGCGACGCGCTGCTGCTCGCCGCCGGACAGTTCGTGCGGCATCCGGTGGGCCTTGCCCTCGAGACCGACCAGGTCGATGACCTCGGGCACGACCTTGCCGATGAAGCGCCGCGGCTTGCCGATCACCTCGAGGGCGAACGCGACGTTCTCGAAGACGTTCTTGTTGGGGAGCAACCGGAAGTCCTGGAAGACGCAGCCGATCCTGCGGCGCAGGTGCGGCACCTTCCAGTTGCTCAGTCTGGTGAGGTCCTTGCCCGCCACGTGCACGTGACCCTGGGAAGGACGCTCCTCCTTGAGGACGAGTCGCAGAAAGGTCGACTTGCCGGATCCGGAGGGACCGACCAGGAACAGGAACTCGCCCTTGTCGATGGCGACGTTCACATGCTGGAGGGCGGGCCGGTTCTGGCTCCGATAGACCTTGGTGACGTTGTCGAAATTGATCACGGCTGCATCACGGCGGTTCACTCTAGGGGTTGGGGAGCGGCCCGACCTGCGGCGGCGGATCCGATCCGTCGCTTTCGGCCTGCGCCGCCCGGCTCTGCGGCCGGACGGGCCGACGAGCCTGCGAGCAGTGTAGAGGGGACAGTCAACTACCTCGTCCCACTCGACGTGGTGGTGATGACGCGGCGGGATTCACCGCGCCCACTCTGTGCGGGGCCCGGGGCCGTCCCCGGGTGGTTCGTACCGTTCAAGATTCCGGACTTGCCGGAACGACCATACAGTCCGGCTAGGCTGGACGATGGGAAAGATGCCTAATAAGTCGGTGATCGACGCATCCGCACGGACCCGCGTGCCGAGCACGCAGATGGGGGCGACACCATGAGCTGCGAAGATCTGATCTGCGCCCGCTGCTCGAACCCGGTCGTCGAGGGACGCTGCCCGACCTGCAGGATCGCCCGCTCGCAGATGCACCGGCACGGCCCGTCGCTGCCGCCGATGCTCGTCCTCGCGGTTCTGGTGGCACTGCTGTTCGTGGCGCTCGTGCTACAGCGCGTGTACTGAAGCTGCTGAGAGGCTTCTCACCAACGCCGCCGCCGGGAACTCCGGCCGCTTTCCGGCAGGTCAGTTCTTCTTCAGCGGCGGCGTGGCCGCCCTGGTGACCGCGCCGCCGTCCCCGACGACGCGCGCCTTGACGGCCCCGGACTCCCCCGATCCACCGTCCCCGCTCTCCCGGTTCTCCTCGGTCCGCCGCTCGCCGTCCGGCGACGCGCTCGGCGACGGCTCGCCGTCTCCCTCGCCGTCCCCCTCGCCGTCCGCGCCGCCTTCGCCGCCTTCGCCGTCCGCGCGGGGCGGGTCGTAGGCGGCGAAGTGCAGCGTGGAGGCCGTGTCGACCTTGTTCCCCTCGACGGTCCCGTCCAGCAGGTGCTCCGCGTCGCCGGGGATCTCCGGCCGGGGCGCCTCCGGATCGTCGGCGGCCGCCTCGGAGATGAGCGAGGTGTTGCGGTACAGCGAGTAGATGATCAGTCCGCCGCCGTCCTCGGTGCGCAGCCCGAAGTAGGGGAAGGACGTCGCGGTCGGCACGACCGTCAGCGTCAGGTCGTCCTCGGCGGCTCGCTCCTTCGCCTTCTCGGCGCGCTCGTAGTAGCCGCTCGTCCGGGTGCCCGCCTCCATGACCTTCGCGGCGACGCTGCCCTCCCCCTCCGCGGCCATGGTGGCGTGGATGCCGCCCATCTCCTGCGGCCGGATCAGGACGGACGTGTCGTCGCTGCTCAGCGCCTCGGCGTAGCCCTCGTCGTCGATCGCGACGGCGGGCAGGTCGGCGTCGCGGTCGACGACGACGGCGTTGGTGAGGGACCAGCGGCGGTCGGCGCCGCGCAGGATGAACGACATCAGCACGCGCCGCGCGCCGTCGGTCTCGCCCACGACCGAGCGGTCCACCGACGCGACGAACCACTGCGGATAGCCGCCCTGCTGCAGCTTGGGCACGTACAGCTCGGGCTTGCCGTAGTCGAAGCGGCGCACGGGGTCGCCGTCGTAGGCGGCCTTGCGGAACTCGGCCGCGGTGAGCTGGGACTGCCCGTCGGACGTCCAGGTCAGCGCGAGCCGCTCGTCGCCCGCGGCGCGGGCCACGTCCTCGTTGACGACATAGGTACGGAAGGTCTCCTTCGCGACCTCCGGGGTGAGCTCGACGGGCTCGGGCGGGGAGGGCGTGGGCATGGCGGCGGTGGGCCGCACCTCCGGCGCGCTCTGCTGGGCGCAGCCCGCGGCCGTCACCGGCAGCAGCAGCGCGATGGCCGCGAACGCGCGCGCGATCCTGTGCAAAGCTCCGTCCCCCGGGCCCGCCTCCGCCTGCCGTTCAGGCCGTCCGGCCGGGCCCCCCGTTCGCCGATTGTGCCACCCAGGGTATTGGCCGGGCGCGCCCGGCACTGCCGGGACGGCGATAAGCTCGGAAGCGTGGCAGGTATGGAACCGGAAGAGCGACTCAAGGAGCTCGGCGCGACCCTGTCCGGCATCGAGCAGGTGCTGGACCTCGACGGCATGCGGCGCGACATCGCCGAGCTGCGCGAACAGTCCGCCGACCCCGACCTGTGGAACGACCAGGAGCGCGCCCAGTCGGTGACCCGCCGCCTGTCGTACCTGGAGAGCGAGCTGGGCAAGGTCGAGGGGCTGCGGCAGCGCCTCGCCGACGCCGCGACCCTGTACGAGCTGGCCGCCGAGATGGACGACGCCGACACGCGCACGGAGGCCGACGGCGAGCTGGAGGAGCTGCACAAGGCCGTCCAGCAGCTCGAGGTCCGGACGCTGATGTCGGGCGAGTACGACGCCCGCGAGGCGCTCGTCTCCATCAACGCGCAGGCCGGCGGGGTCGACGCGGCCGACTGGGCCGAGCAGCTGCAGCGCATGTACCTGCGCTGGGCGGAGCGGCACGGCTACCCGACCGAGGTCTACGAGACGTCCTACGCCGAAGAGGCCGGGATCAAGTCGACGACGTTCACGGTCAAGGCGCCCTACGCGTACGGGACGCTGCGCGGCGAGCACGGCACGCACCGGCTCGTCCGCATCTCCCCGTTCGACAACCAGGGCCGCCGGCAGACGTCGTTCGCGGGCCTGGACGTCGTCCCGGTCGTCGAGCAGAGCGACCACGTCGAGATCGACGAGAACGAGCTGCGCATCGACGTGTACCGGTCGTCCGGTCCCGGCGGGCAGGGCGTCAACACGACCGACTCGGCGGTGCGGATCACCCACCTGCCGTCCGGCATCGTCGTGTCCTGCCAGAACGAGCGGAGCCAGCTGCAGAACCGGGCGACGGCGATGAACGTCCTGCAGGCGAAGCTGCTGGAGCGCAAGCGGCAGGAGGAGGCGGAGAAGATGTCCGCCCTGCGCGGCGAGGGCACGAGCAGCTGGGGCACGCAGATCCGCAACTACGTCCTGCACCCGTACCAGATCGTCAAGGATCTCCGCACGGGCGTCGAGGCGGGCAACCCCACGTCGGTCCTGGACGGCGACATCGACGAGTTCATCGAGGCCGAGATCCGCTGGATGCGGCAGCAGGAAGCCGGCACCTGATCTTTTTCTCGCGTTCCCAGAGTGATCGGGTGGTCACTCTGCGATGATTCCGGGTGGACTCAGCTCGTCGATTCCACCCGGGGGACCGCATGCCCGCACGCTCGCACGGACGCACGACAGGACGCACGCCCGGCCGTGCGTCCGCGCGCACCCGTCCACGCGCGGCCGTCGCCGCGCTGACCGTCCCGTGCCTGCTGGGCGGTGGCGTCGCGGGCTGCAGCGAGAGCCCGTCGTCCGCCGCGTCGTCGGCGCCGCCGGCGCTGAGCCGGGCGCAGGCCGAACAGGTGCTGGCGTCCTACACCGCCGCGGCCGACGGGGCCGGGCAGAAGCTCGACCGCCGGGCGCTGACCGCGATCCAGAGCGACCCCCAGCTGACCATGGACGCGGCGATGTTCAGCAAGTACCGGGCGCTCGAGCAGCGGCCGCCGAAGCTCGACTTCGCCAAGAGCACCTTCCTCATCCCCCGCATGGAGGGCCACCCGCGCTGGTTCGTCGTGGGCGCGGGCGGCGGGAAGGGGGCGGGCGCGCGGCCCCACGCGATGCTGTTCACGCAGGAGAGGGCGGGCGGCCCGTGGCTCCTGGCCGCCGATCCGGCGCCCGGCGACGGCGCGCTCGGCCGGGTGAAGCTGGACGACGACGGGTTCGCCGAACGGGTCGCGCCGGACGCGGGCGGCCTGCCCGTCCCGCCCGCGCAGGTCCCGAAGGCGCACGCCGCGCTGATGACGGACGGGCCGGACGCGTCCGGCGCCGCGGCGCTCGCGGACGGTCCGACCACCGGGCGGGCCTACGACGCGCTGCAGAAGGTCACGAAGTCGCTGGCCGGGCAGGGCGTGCGGCTGGCCTCCACGTTCGCCCCGGCCGAGTACCGCGTGCACGCGCTGCGCACGAAGGACGGCGGCGCGCTCGTCTGGTACGCGATGAAGCAGCATGAGGCATACTCCGCCGCAAAACGGGGCAGCCTGGCGGTAAGCGGTGATCTCGTCGGGCTCGCCCCGGCCAGGTCGGTCAGGACGAAGCTGAGGACGACGGTCCTCACGCAGTACCTGGCCGTCATCCCGCCGGACGGCCGCGCCATGGTCGCCGGCATCTACCGCAAGGCCGTCGCCGCGAAGGGCGCCTGAACCGCAGGCGCCACCCGAGCCGCGAGGGCCGGCCGCCGCGCGGCCGCAGGCTCGCGCGGCCCCTGATCTCCGCCGGGTGCCGGGCCGTCCCGCTCTTCCCGACCGCTGCAGCGGGAGCGGTCCGGCACCCGGCGGGTCCTTCGATTGTGCCGTGCGCGCCGTCCCGTCCCGTCGCAGGCCGGACGGGACGGCGCGTCACGTCCGGCCTGCGCGGGAGCGTCGGGGCGGCGCGCCCGGCGGGTCAGGACTCGGCGGGCGGCAGGGAACTGCTGGTCACGAGCGTGCGGACCGACCGCAGCGCCACCGACAGCGTCGCCAGGTCGAAGCTGTCGCTCTCCCAGATCTCGCCGAGCATCTGCTGGGCGCGGTCCACCGCCGTGCTGTTCTTCTCGGCCCAGTGCACCAGCCGCTCCTCCGGCCGCGCGCCCGGCTCGCTCGTCACCAGGACGTCCCGGGTGAGGGCCGAGTGCGCCGCGTACAGGTCGTCCCGCAGGGCCGACCGCGCCATCGAGCGCCACCGGTCGTCGCGGGGCAGCGCGATGATCCGCTCCCGCAGCCGCGACAGCTGCAGCCGCTCGGCGAGGTCGAAGTACACCCCGGCGACCTCCTCGACCGGGCGTCCCGTCTCGTGCGCGATGCCCACCAGGTCGAACGTGCTGTACGCGGCGACGAGCATCGCGCACTGCTCGGCCAGTTCCCCGGGGACGCCCCGCTCGGCGAACCCGTCGCGGCGCTGCTCGAACGCCGCGAGGTCCTGCCCGGTGAGCAGCTTGGGCAGCTGCGCGCTGAGCGTCGCGGCACCGCCGCCGAAGAAGTCGATCGTCTCCTGGATGTCGAACGGGGGCCGCCGGTTGTGCAGCAGCCAGCGGGCGCCGCGCTCGGTCAGCTTCCGCGCCTCCAGCAGCATCGCGATCTGCGTGGACTGGTCGACCTGCCGCGTCAGGCCCTCCACCGACGCCCAGAACCGCGGCATGTCGAACACGTCGCGGGCCACCAGGTAGGCGCGGGCGATGTCGGACGACGACGCGCCCGTCTCCTCGTTCATCCGGAACACGAACGTGGAGCCGGAGTTGTTGACCAGGTCGTTCACCACCGCGGTGGTGATGATCTGGCGGCGCAGCGGGTGCCGGTCCATGTGCGGGCGGAACCGCTCCCGCAGCGGCGTCGGGAAGTAGTCGACGAGCCACGACTCCAGGTACGGGTCGTCGGCCAGGTCGGAGACGATGACCTCGGCGTCCAGCGCCAGCTTCGCGTACGCCAGCAGCACCGAGAACTCGGGCCCGGTCAGCCCCAGCGCGGACTGCCGCCGCTCCGCGATCGCCTTGTGCCCCGGCAGGAACTCCAGGTGCCGGTTCAGCCGCCCGTCCCGCTCCAGCTTCCGCATGTGCCGGGCGTGGACGTGCAGCATCGCCGGGGCCTGCGCGCGGGACGCCTCGAGCACGACGTTCTGCGCGTAGTTGTCGCGCAGGACGAGCCGTCCGACCTCGTCGGTCATCTCGTACAGCAGGGTGTCGCGCTGCTTGCCGGTCAGCTCCCCGTCGCGGACCGCCTGGTCGAGCAGGATCTTGATGTTGACCTCGTGGTCCGAGGTGTCCACACCGGCGGAGTTGTCGATGAAGTCGGTGTTGACGAGGCCGCCCTGCCCGTTCGAACCGCTGCGGGCGAACTCGATCCGGGCCAGCTGCGTCAACCCCAGGTTGCCGCCCTCGCCGACGACGCGGCAGCGCAGCTCCGCACCGTCCACCCGCACCGAGTCGTTCGCCTTGTCGCCGACCGAGTCGTTCGTCTCCAGCGAGCCCTTGACGTAGGTGCCGATGCCGCCGTTCCACAGCAGGTCGACCGGCGCCCGCAGGATCGCCCGGATCAGCTCGTACGGGGTCAGCGCGAGCACGCCGTCCTCGATGCCGAGCGCCGCCCGGACCGGCGGGGTGATCTTGATGGACTTGACGGTGCGCGGGAAGACGCCGCCGCCCTTGGAGATCAGCGACGTGTCGTAGTCGTCCCACGTGCTGCGCGGCAGCTCGAACAGCCGCCGCCGCTCGCCGAACGACACGGCGGCGTCCGGGTCCGGGTCGAGGAAGATGTGCCGGTGGTCGAACGCGGCGACCAGCCGGATGTGCTCCGACAGCAGCATCCCGTTGCCGAACACGTCCCCGGACATGTCGCCGATCCCGACGACCGTGAAGTCCTCGGCCTGCGTGTCCTTGCCGAGCGACCGGAAGTGGTAGCGCACCGACTCCCACGCGCCGCGGGCCGTGATGCCCATCGCCTTGTGGTCGTAGCCGACCGACCCGCCCGACGCGAACGCGTCCCCGAGCCAGAACCCGTACTCGGCCGCGACCCCGTTCGCGATGTCGGAGAACGTCGCGGTGCCCTTGTCCGCCGCGACGACCAGGTAGGTGTCGTCGCCGTCGTGCCGCACGACGTCCGGCGGCGGCACCACCTTGCCGTCCACCAGGTTGTCGGTCACGTCGAGCAGGCCGGAGATGAAGTCCTTGTAGCAGGCGATCCCGGCCTGCTGGTACGCCTCCCGGTCCACGGCCGGGTCCGGGAGCTGCTTGCCGACGAAGCCGCCCTTCGCGCCCGCCGGGACGATCACCGTGTTCTTCACGGCCTGCGCCTTCACCAGGCCGAGGATCTCGGTGCGGAAGTCCTCGCGGCGGTCCGACCAGCGCAGCCCGCCGCGCGCCACCGCCCCGTACCGCAGGTGCACGCCCTCGACCGACGGCGAGTACACGAAGATCTCGTACATCGGGCGCGGCTCGGGCAGGTCCGGGATGCGCTCGGGGTCCAGCTTCAGCGCCAGGTACGGCCGGCGCTGGTAGTGGTTCGTGCGCAGCGTCGCCTGGATCATCGCCAGGTACGCGCGCAGGATCCGGTCCTCGTCGAGGCTCGCGACCTCGTCGAGCTTGCCCTGCAGCTCCTCGGTGATGCCGAGGCTGCGCTCGTCCTCCCCGCCCGCCAGGGACGGGTCGAGGCGGCTCTCCCACAGCCGCACCAGCAGCCGCGTGATCGACGCGTTCCGCAGCAGCACCTGCTCGACGTACCGCTTGGAGAACGTCGTGCCCGCCTGCCGCTGGTACAGCGCGTACGCGCGCAGGATCATCGCTTCCCGGAAGGTCAGCCCCACGTGCAGGACCAGCGCGTTGAACCCGTCGTTCTCGATCTCGCCGCGCCACAGGGCGCGGAAGGCGTCCTGGAACAGCTCCTTGACCGACTCCTCGGGCACGTCCGGGGACGGCGCGTACCGCAGGCCCAGGTCGTAGATCCAGTACCGGTTGCCGTCGTCGGTGCCGATCTCGTAGGGCCGCTCGTCGACGACCTCCACGCCCATGTTCTGCAGCAGCGGCAGCACCCGCGACAGCGAGATCGGCTCGCCCAGCCGGTAGATCTTCAGCCGCCGCTCGCCGTGCTCCGCGCCGAACGGCTCGTACAGGTTGATGGACGTGTCGGCGTCCGGTCCGAGCTCCTCGAGGAACCGCAGGTCCGCGACCGCCGTCCGGGCCGGGAAGTCCGCCTTGTACCCCTCGGGGAACGCGTCGGCGAACCGCCGCGACAGGTTCCCCGACCGCTCCTCGCCGAACAGCTCGACGACCGCGTCGGCCAGGTCGTCCGACCACGACCGGGTCGCCGCGGCCACCCGGGCCTCCAGGTCGTCGACGTCCACGTCGGGCAGCGGACGGCCCCGCTCGCCCCGCACGACCACGTGCAGGCGCGCCAGCAGCGACTCGGTGACGTTCGCGCTGTAGTCGACGGTGACGCCCTCGAACGCCTCCTTCAGGATCCCCTGGATCCGCAGCCGCACCTTCGTCGTGTACCGGTCGCGCGGCAGGTACACCATGCACGACATGAACCGGCCGTACATGTCCTTGCGCAGGAACAGCCGGAGCTGCCGGCGGTCCCGCAGCCGCAGCACCCCGAGCGCGATGCCCAGCAGGTCGTCGACCGAGATCTGGAACAGCTCGTCCCGCGGGTAGCCTTCCAGCACCTCGATGAGGTCCTGCCCGTCGTAGCTGTCGCGCGGGAACCCGGATCGGTCCAACACCTCGTCGCGCTTGCTCTTGAGGACCGGGACGTGCGCGATCGACTCGCTGTAGGCGACGTGCGTGAACAGGCCGAGGAACCGGCGCTCCCCCACCACTTCACCGGACGCGTCGAACTTCTTCACCCCGATGTAGTCGAGGTACAGCGGGCGGTGGACGGTCGAACGCGAGTTCGCCTTCGTCAGCACCAGCAGCCGCTTCTCGGTGGCCTTCTCCCGCACCTCCGGCGGCAGCGCCGCGAAACTGCGGGACTCGCGGGTGTCGTCGCGCAGGATGCCGAGCCCCGTCCCGGGCTCCGGCCGCAGCGCCGTCCCGTCCTCGACCAGCGTGTAGTCGCGGTACCCGAGGAACGTGAAGTGCCCGTCGGCCAGCCAGTCCAGCAGCTCGACGCCCTCGGCCAGCTCCTTCTCCGGCAGCTCGGGCCCGTCCCCGCGGACCGCGTCCGCGATCTCTCCCGCGCGCGCCCGCATCTTGGGACCGTCCTCGAACGCGACCCGCACGTCCTGCAGGATCCGCAGCAGATCCTTCTCGAGCCCCTCCAGCAGCGCCCGGTCGCTCGTCCGGTCCACCTCGATGTACATCCACGACTCGTCGATGTCGGTGGGCATGTCGAGCTTCCCGCGGAACCCGTTCATGTGCCCGGCGACGTCCCGGTCCACCCCGAGCAGCGGGTGCACGACCAGATGCACGGCCAGCTGGTGCCGCGCGAGCTCCATCGTCACCGAGTCGACGAGGAACGGCATGTCGTCGGTGACCACCTGCACGACCGTGTGCCCCGGGTCCCAGCCGTGCTCCTCGACCGTCGGCGTGAACACCCGCACCTTCGGCCGTCCCTGCGGCCGCTCCTCGGCGAGCAGCCGGTGCGCCATCGCGGGGCCGCAGACGTCCGCCGGGTCCCGCTCCAGCAGATCCTCCGGCGCCACGTGCCGGTAGTAGAGCCGGAGGTAGGCGAGGGCCTCCTCAACATCGCCCCCGCGGGCCCCCGGACGCTGGACGCACGTCTCAGCGGCCCTCCGGAGGAGATCGTCCTTCGCCTGGTCGAGCCTGCCGCCCATCAACAACTCCCCTTAGAGACTCCGCCACCCCGTTGTGGCGCTTCTCACGCGCCAGCGTAGCCAGGAAAACACCCCAAAGTTGACCTGCCAACCCGTTGCCCGAACGTGGCATTGCACACGTGCTTGTTTGCAAGGCCCTTGGCGTCAGGCCGCCAGGCGGCCTTCCTTCGGCGGGCCTTGCGGTGCGATTGCTGCATCGCTCCGACTCGCCCTAGGGGCTCGCTGCGCGATCAGATTCTCGCAGGCTCGAATCTGGCTTCGCTCGCAATCGCAGCGGTTCCGGTCCGCTTCGGTTGGGGTGATGGCGGGGGTGGGTGCCCCAGGGGGTTCGTGAAGGTCGTGCTTTTCGCGACTACACCCCGCTTGCACGTCGCTGGATGTTCGCGGGCCTCGCCCCGTCGGTTGCGGTGGACAGGACGGTTCCGGACGCGGCGAGATTCTGCGAACGGCGTTCGGGACCGTCCCGTCGAGCCTTCGGGCGCGAGACCAGCGGGCGGTCGGAGGCGCGTCCGAAGCCTGATCGGGAGCGGGGTGCCGCGGCGGGCCGGTGTCCTGGGGACGGCGGGAGTCAGGCGCCGGTGGTGTCGCCGGTGTCCTCGGTCGGCGGGTCCACGGGGTCGGTGGGCGGGTCCGGGTCGCCGGTGCTGGGCGGGGGCTCGCTGGTCGTCGGCGTGTCCGTGGGCTCGTCGGACGGCGTGGGGTCGGGGGTCGGGCTGTCGCTGGGACTCGGCGAGCCGCTCGGGGTCGGGGAGCCGGGGTAGGACGGATCGTAGGACGGGTCGGGCGCGTAGGTGGGGCTCTCGGGGGCCGGGTCCACGGGCTCCGTCGTCGTCGGGACCGTCAGGGACGGGGTGCCGCTGTCCGACATCGGCGGGACGGTCGGGTCGCCGACATGCTCGCCGGCCTTGCCGTTGTCGCCCGAGCTGAAGATCATCACCGAGGACACGACCACGATCGCCACGAACAGCGCGGCGACGCCGGCCAGCACGGCCGAGCGGCCGGAGTGCTCGGCGAGCTGCCGCACCGTGGGGCGTCCGCGGCCGGGGGCGGCGGCCGGGACAGCGGAGGCGGGGACGGCCTGGGTGCGGTCGAGATCGCCCGTCCGGACGGGATCGTCCGCGGGGCCGTCCGCGACGTCCGACGGTTCCTCGGCGGCGCGGACGGACCCGGCGGCGAGCATCGCGGTCGCCTCGGGGTCGTCGGCCTCGTCGGGCACGGCGACCGGGACGGGCGCGGCGGCCTCCTCGTGGCCGAGCAGCCGCATCAGCACCTGCCGGGCCGTGGGCCGCAGCTCCGGCTCCTTGCCGAGGCAGTCGGCGACGAGGTCGCGGAGGGCGCCGTCCAGATCGCCGAGATCGGGGTCCTCGTGCAGGATGCGGTTGATCACCGCGGGGATGGTGTCCTGGCCGAACGGCGGCTCGCCGGTGGCGGCGAACACGAGCGTGGCCGCCCAGCAGAAGACGTCCGAGGGGGCGCCGACCTCGTCGCCGCCGATCTGCTCGGGCGACATGTAGGACGGCGTGCCGATCACCCGGCTGGTCAGGGTGGTGCTGCCCGCCATCGCGCGGGCCACCCCGAAGTCGATCACGCGCGGGCCGTCCGGACCGAGCAGCACGTTGTGCGGCTTGAAGTCGCGGTGGATGATCTCCGCCTGGTGGATGGCGGCCAGTGCCGTCGCGGTGCCGACCGCGAGCCGGTCGAGAGCCGCCCCCTCCAGCGGTCCGTCCTTGAGGACGTGCTGGTTCAGCGACGGGCCGGGGACGTACTCGCTGACGATGTACGGCCGCTCGCCGGTCGCGTCCGCGTCGATCACCTGGGCGGTGCAGAACGGCGCGACCTGCTTGGCGACGTCGAGCTCGCGCAGGAACCGGGCGCGCGCCTTGTCGTCCTCTTCGAGTTCGGCGTGCAGCAGCTTGATCGCGACCTGCCGGCCGTCCTCGTCCTCGCCGAGGTAGACCGTGCCCTGGCCGCCTTCGCCCACCCGGCCGATCAGGGCGTAGGAACCGAGCCGCTCCGGATCACCGGATCGCAGCGCCCCAATCTCCATGCGTGGAACCGTCCCTCTCCTGATCGCCCGGGTCGAGCGGCGGACCGCCGGCCGATCGACGCAGGCCGGCGTGTCAGTGTGACGTCCGAGTCGGGCGGGAAGTTGACCGCATTCGGTGCATTCTGGCCCAGTGCTTCCGATCGGACACGTATGAGCAGGGTCTTACCTTAGTGCCGATCACCGACACACCGCGAGATCATTCGGCTCGCGCGTCCGCGATCAGCTCGTGAAGTGGGACAGGACCTCCGGATTGGCCATGGAGTCGCGGTTGGCGGCCTGCTCGACGGGGGTGCCCTGCAGGATCTTGCGGACCGGCACCTCCAGCTTCTTGCCCGAGAGGGTGCGGGGGATCCCGGGGACGGCGTGGACCTCGTCCGGGACGTGCCGGGGCGAGAGCGCCGAACGGAGTTCGCGCTTGAGCCGGTTCAGCAGGTCGTCGTCGAGGGCCGCGTCCGGGGCGAGCTGGACGTAGAGGAGCAGCCGGCCCTCCTGGCCGAGCCGGCCGGTGTCGATGACGAGGCTGTCGGTGATCTCGTCGAACGCCTCGACCACGCGGTAGAAGTCGGACGTGCCCATGCGGACGCCGCCGCGGTTGAGGGTCGAGTCGGAGCGGCCGTAGATAACGCAGCCGCCGTCCGGGAGGATCTTGAGCCAGTCGCCGTGCCGCCAGACGCCCGGGTACATGTCGAAGTACGAGTCGCGGTAGCGGGCGTCGTTCTCGTCGTTCCAGAAGAAGACCGGCATCGACGGCATGGGCTCGGTGATGACGAGCTCGCCGACCTCGTCGATCACGGGGTCGCCCTTGTCGCCGTAGGCCTCGACCTTGGCGCCGAGCCCGCGGCACTGGATCACCCCGGCGCGCAGCGGCAGCAGGGGGGACGGGCCGACGAAGCCGGTGCACAGGTCGGTGCCGCCGGAGAACGAGCCGAGGAGGATGTCGCGGGCCACGGCGTCGTAGACCCAGCCGAAGCCCTCGGGCGGGAGCGGCGAGCCGGTGGACCCGATGCCGCGCAGCGCCGACAGGTCGAGTTCCTCGCCGGGACGGCGTCCCTCCTTCGCGGACGCGGTGATGTACGGGGCACCGACGCCCATATAGGTGACGCCGTTTTCGGCGGCGAGTTTCCACAGGTCGAGGGGGGCGCCGTCGTACATGACGATGGTGGACCCGACGAGGAGACCGCCCATCAGGTAGTTCCACATCATCCAGCCGGTCGTCGTGTACCAGAAGAACACGTCGCCGGACCCGACGTCCTGGTGGAACGACAGCGCCTTGAGGTGCTCGAGGACGACGCCGCCGTGCCCGTGCACGATCGGCTTCGGCAGCCCGGTCGTCCCGGACGAGTAGACGACCCAGAGGGGGTGGTCGAACGGGACGGGTTCGAACTCGAGGGTGTCGTGGCCGGACCGCGGCAGGTCCGCGTAGTGGACGCCGGCGCGGAGGCCGTCGGGCGTCGCGGCCGGGTCGAGGTAGGGGACGAGCACGGTCGCGGCGAGCGTGGGGAGCTCGGCCTCGATCTCGCGGACGGTGTCGCGGCGGTCGAACGTCCTGCCGTTGTAGGCGTAGCCGTCGACGGCGATGAGGACCTTCGGCTCGATCTGCGCGAACCGGTCGATGACGGAGGACGATCCGAAGTCCGGCGAGCACGACGACCAGATCGCGCCGAGCGAGGCCGTGGCGAGGAAGCAGATCAGCGCCTCGGGGATGTTCGGGATGTAGGCGGCGACCCGGTCTCCCTTGCCGACGCCGAGGTCGGCGAGGCCCGCGCGGACCTCGGCGACGTGCAGCGCCAGCTCGCGGTAGGACAGGACGCGGTGCCCGCCCGCCTCCGACCGGAAGATCACCGCGGTGTCGTCCGGGGTCTCCCCGGCGCGGCGGAGGGCGTTGGCGGCGTAGTTCAGCGTCGTGCCGGGGAACCAGCGCAGGCCGTCCACGGGCATCGGGCCGCCGGTGCGGACGGGCCCGTCGCCGCGCTCCCCGACGACGTCGAAGTACGTCCAGATCGCGTCCCAGAAGGCGTCGACCTCGGTGACCGACCAGCGCCACAGGTCGTCGTAGGTCTCGGTGAGGACGCCCCGGTCCCACAGCCAGTGGACGAAGTGCGTCACCCGCGCGTTCGCGACGACCCGCTCGGACGGTTCCCAGAGCGGCGCGCCCTCGGCGACGGTGTGCTCACCCGACATCTCTCCACCTCTCCGCCGCGTCCCGGCCACACGGCGCTCCCCATATTCGTCGCGCGCCACGACCTGCGCAACCTCAGCGCCGCCAGTCTCGCCGCAGGTCACGCACAATCCGGGTGGCCCACACGCCGCCGTTCCCGATCATGTTCGCGCAGCCCACCACCGGGGTTATCCACAGGATCGATTTCCGGTTCCGCGCGAAACGGGGCCGCCGACACTGGGGTCATCGGAAGAGGAGGCTCGGGATGTCAGGAACCAGTCAAAGCTCCCACGGCGTTCATGACGGCGGCGGTGTCGGCGAGCGTGGGCAGGACGGCGTCGGCGCCCGCCGCGCGCAGCTCCGCCTCGGTGGCGCTGCCGGTCGCGACGGCGATGATCGGCGAGCCCGCGATGCGCGCGGCCTGCACGTCGCGGGGAGAGTCCGCGATGTACACGGTGGCGCGCTCCGGGAACGCGACGCCGTGCCGGTCGCCCGCGCGGGACCGCGCGAGTTCGAGGAGGGCGGCCTTGCTGTAGACGCCGTCCTCGTAGCCGCCGGCGTCCAGGTCGAGGTACCCGGCGAGCTCGAGCTCGGTGACCTTCAGCACCGCGTTCGCCCTGACGGACCCCGTGAGGACGGACTGCACGACGCCGGGCGTCCGCGCGAGGGCGTCCACGGCTTCCCGGGCCCCGGCCAGCACCCGGCCGTGCTCTCGCAGCCCGGCTCGCCGGGCCGCGAACGCCCGGGTCAGCGCGTCGATGAAGGGCGGCAGATGGTCGTCGGTGGTGACGACGTCGTTGAACGCGAGCGTCTCGAACACGATCTCGGACTCGGTCCGCCCCGGGGTGGGCGCGAGCCGCAGCAGCGAGCGTCCGACGGTCGCCTGGAACGCCTCGGCGTAGGCCTCGCGGGTGATCCGCCCGACGTCGACCAGCGTGTGATCGATGTTCCACAGCACCAGCCGGTTCAGCGTCGACATCCCGTTCCCATGATCGTCGGAGGAGCGCTCGGGCGGGCCCGGCGCGGTGGGCGCCCTTATCGTCGGCCCTCCCGGGCGCTCCTGGCAACCGGACGGTCAGGGCCCCATGTGCGGGTAACGGTGGTCCGTCGGCGGGACGAACGACTCCTTGATGACACGCGCGCTGGTCCACCGGGTCAGGTTGAAGACGGACCCGGCCTTGTCGTTGGTCCCGCTCGCCCGCGCGCCGCCGAAGGGCTGCTGCCCGACGATCGACCCGGTCGGCTTGTCGTTGATGTAGAAGTTCCCGGCGGCGAACCGGAGCGCCTCGGTGGCGGCGGCGATCGCCGCCCGGTCCTCGGCCACGATCGCGCCGGTGAGCCCGTACTCCGAGACGCCCTCCATCTGCCGCAGCACGCGGTCGTAGTCGGCGTCGTCGTAGACGTGCACACCGAGGATCGGACCGAAGTACTCGGTCGTGAAGATCTCGTCGGTCGGATCGGCCGACTCCAGCACCGTGGGACGCACGAAGTAGCCGCGCGAGTCGTCCAGTTCGCCCCCGACGATGATCTTCATCGAGTCGATCGCGCGGGCCCGTTCGATCGCCGCACGGTGCTTCGCGAACGCCCGGTCGTCGATGACCGCGCCCATGAACGTCGACAGGTCCGCGCCCACGTCGCCCATCGTCAGCGACTCGGTCTCGGCGCAGAACCCGTCGCGCATCCGGTCCCAGACCGACCGCGGCACGTACGCCCGGGAGGCCGCCGAGCACTTCTGCCCCTGGTACTCGAACGCGCCCCGCACCAGCGCGGTCTTGAGCACCGCCGGATCGGCCGAGGGATGCGCGACCACGAAGTCCTTGCCTCCGGTCTCGCCGACGATCCGCGGATATCCCCGGTACCCGGCGATGTTCTCGCCGATCGTCCGCCAGAGCCCCTGGAACGTCCGGACGGACCCGGTGAAGTGCAGCCCCGCCAGATCGGGCTGCCGCAGCGCCACGTCCGACACCGCCCGCCCGTTCCCGGTCACCATGTTGACGACTCCGGGCGGCAGCCCCGCCGCCTCGAGCAGCCGCATGGTGAAGTGCGCCGCGAGCTGCTGCGTCGGCGACGGTTTCCAGACGACGACGTTCCCCATCAGCACCGGCGCCGTGGGCAGGTTCCCCGCGATCGCGGAGAAGTTGAACGGGGTGATGGCCAGGACGAACCCCTCCAGCGGCCGGTACTCCATCCGGTTCCACACGCCCGGCGACGAGATCGGCTGCATCTCGTGGATCTGGCGGGCGTAGGCGACGTTGAACCGCCAGAAGTCGATCAGCTCGCACGCCGCGTCGATCTCGGCCTGCTGGACCGACTTGGACTGCCCGAGGATCGTCGCCGCGTTCAGCGTCGACCGCCACGGGCCGGCCAGCAGGTCGGCCGCCCGCAGGAAGATCGCCGCCCGATCGTCGAACGACATGGCGCGCCACCCGGGCGCGGCCTCCCGCGCCGCCGCGACCGCCTCGGCCACATCGGCCTCCGCGGCGTCCCCCATCCGCCCGAGGACGTGCCCGTGATCGTGCGGTTCCACGACGGCGATGGGCTCCCCCGCCCCCATCCGCCGCTCGCCCCCGATCGTCATCGGCAGCTCGGTCTCCGTCCCGCCGAGCTCCTTGATCCTGGCTTCCAGGGCGACCCGTTCGGGGCTGCCCGGGGCGTGCCCTTTGACCGGCTCGTTCACCGGGACGGGGACGGTGGTGACGGCGTCCATGCGATGCTCCCGCGAAGTCCGACAACGGCGTCGATGTGCCGGGACCTACCCCTTCGTCCCCGCCCTAACGCCTGCCCTCCCCCGCCGGCATGGGGGCCGCGCGGCCGACGCGAACCGCCACAACGCGGCGCGGAACATCTCGCGGACGCTCTCTCACCGCGACGGGCCGGTGTACTCGGCGACGATGCCCGACTCCTGCGGCGAGGCACGGGAAGGACTGACGAACTTCGGATACTTCACGCGAAAAGTCGGACGACCGCTCTAGCGTTCGCGGGTATGGAAAGCAGCGACGCCGACGAGAATGTTCTGGTCCTGCCCGAGGCGTGGCGGCAGGCGCTGCTGCCTCGGCGCGGCGGCCGTACGCCCGTCCTCCCGCCCGCCCTGCGGCCCGGCGCGATCGAGACGGTCCGCGCCGCCGTGGCGGCCTCGCGGCCCGCCATCGACGCGGTGCTCGCCCACGAGGAGAGCGACGTCGGGCTTGCCGAGTCGGCCCGCGCCTACCTGCGCGGGGAGGCCGACGTTTCGGGGGCCGCGGCGATCGCGGCACTGGAGGCGGACGTCCGGGAGAGGCCGCGATACAGATCCGTGGGGCGCCTGAACCGAGACGATGTCTTCCGCGACGCGGATGCGGATTGGGCGGACTTCCTGATCGCCGAGCACGGCCTCGCCTTCGCCGCCCGGGTGTTCGCGGAGATCGACGGAGTACGGACGGTCTGGAGCGGGTGGGACGAACGGCCGGACCGGCCCCGGTCGGTGGATCGCGACGGCTGGTCCGGCGGCCAGGCGCCGTGGGCGGAGGGTCCGGCCGGGCAGCGGATGCGGGCGTTGCTGGCCGCGGCCGGGGACGCCGACCACGCCGCGGTCGTCACGGGGCTGGCGGGCCATCGCCGTGAGCCGTTGCAGCGACTGGTGGTGTCCTACCTGGTTCCGTCCCAGCGGGACTGGGTGCAGGAGTGCTGCCGGGAACTGCCGTCGTATCCCCTACCGGCGACGTCCGCGCCCGAACTGCTCTGGTGCGTTCTCGGAGACGAAGACCAGGTCAAGGCGGCCGGCAATTGGGCCTCGTTCGGGGACTGGTCCCGGAACCCGCGCGTGATCTACACCGCGATCGACGGAGCGGGCGCGGCCGTGGCCCCCTGCCTGAGGTGGGCCCTCGACGACGAGACCGACCCCGAGGTGCGTCGGCTGCTCGTCGGCGCGCTGGCCGTGATCCCGACCGACGACGCGTTCCGGTACCTGGCCACGCGGCTCCGGCACCGGAACGTGCTGCCCGCCCTGCTCGAGATGATCGAGCGCTTCCCCCTGCGGGCGTACCGGATCCTGGCGGAGCTGACCGCCGGAACCTCGGAACGGGCGCGCATGGCGGCCGGTCTGCTGGATGCGCATCACTGCGCGCGGTCCGCGGCGCCGGTCGACGTCGGGGACGCGGTGACGGCGACGATCGAGGCCGTCCGCGCGGCCCGGGTGCGGGAGGCTTCCGCGAGCGAGACGCCCAGGGCACTGCGCAAGGCGGGGCCGGCCACGACGATGAACCGGGCACTGGCGGCGATGCTGCCGCAGGTCCTGCTCAAGGACGGGCAACGGGCGCTGCCCGCGGAGGCGACCGTTCAACTGGTCGAAGCGCTGACCAAGGCGACTCCGCGCCGCAGGCCCGCCGCGCGCGTCCAGGAGGCGCTGGACGCCCTGGAGCCGCGATCGCTGTTCGAGTTCGGGTGGACGCTGCTGGGGACGTGGCGTACGTCCGGGGACACCGACCGGGCCGGCTGGGCGCTCGCACAGCTCGGCTGGACCGGCGGTGACGAGGCCGCGCGGCGGCTGGGCGCGATGGCGCGCTCCTGGACCGGGCAGGACGGCATCCGGCTTCCGCTGGACGCGCTGGACGTACTGGCGGGCGCGAACACCGATATCGCGCTCATCCAGCTGCACCTGGTCGCGAGCAAGGCCAAGCCCAAGCGGCTCAAGAACCGGGCGGGCACGCTCCTGCGCAAGGCCGCGGCGGCACGCGGTCTCACCGGGGAGCAACTCGCCGACCGGCTGGTGCCCGACTTCGGACTGGACGCCGCCGGGAGCATGACGCTGGACTACGGGCGCCGCCGCTTCGTGGTGGGCTTCGACGAGCGCCTCGTACCGCACGTGTCCGACGAGGCGGGCAAGCCGCGCAAGACGCTGCCCAAGCCGGGCGTCAAGGACGACCCGGAGCTGGCGCCCGCCGCGTACGCCGCCTTCGCCGGGCTCAAGAAGGACGTGCGGACGGTCGCCCCGGAGCAGATCCGCCGGATGGAGCGGGCGATGTGTGAGCAGCGGCGGTGGACGGGCGAGGAGTTCCGCGAGCTGTTCGCCGGGCACCCGCTGGTCTGGCACATCGTGAAGCGGTTGGTGTGGATCCACGAGGAAGGCGGCAAGGCCACCGCGTTCCGGCCGGCCGAGGACCGCACGTTCGCCGACGAGAACGACGACGTCCTGACACTGCCCGAAACCGGCGACGTCCGGATCGCGCATCCCCTGCACCTGAACGATCTAGGCAGGTGGACCGAGGTGTTCGGCGACTACGAGATCGTGCAGCCGTTCCCGCAGCTCGGCCGGCCCGTCGATGCGCTGACCGATGCCGAGCGAGCGGCGAACAGACTGGACCGGGTCCGCGGCGTCACCGTGCGGACCGGCATGGTGCTGGGCCTGGAGCGGCGCGGCTGGAGGCGCGGCCAAGCGAAGGACGCGGGCGTGCAGGAGGAGATGGTCTGGACCGTACCGGATGGCCTCTCGATCACCCTCGACGCGCAGCCCGGCTTCCCGGTCATGACACCGGGCGAGTGGCCCGAGCAGACCCTCGGCAGCGTCTGGACGGACTCCGGGGTGCGCTTCGGTGACCTCGACGAGGTGACCGCCTCCGAGCTGCTGCTGGTTCTGAACGAGCTGAAGGCCGACGCGCGTTGACCGCATCCGCGAGCCCGCGCAGACGTCATTCGGCGGCGCGCGACTCTGCCCGCCCCGACGGCATCCGCGGATCCGGCCCCGGCGCGCTCAGAGGAGGTGCTGGAGTTCCTGGGTGGCGTACCAGAGCAGTTCGTGGCCCTCGGCGCCGTCGACGGTGAACTCGGCGTCGTCGTCCCCGGCGTCGGCGGCCGGAAGGGCGTCGACCGCGGCGAGGACGTCGGCCCCGGCGTCCGCGTCGTCCACGTGTCCGGACGCGATGTCCTTCCACGGGACGGGGGCCGTCAGCCGGACCAGTGACGGGTCGTCGCCGTCGAGGCCCGCGCCGCCGGGCTTCCACTCGACGACCCGGTCGGGCATCTCGGCGGCCAGCACGACGCGGCGGCGCGGGGCGGACGGGTCCGCGGCGAGTAGGCGCAGGGACGCGCGGGCGGCGGCGGTCAGCGCCGCGTACTCCAGCTCTTCGGTGTCGCCGCCCGCGTACCACTCGCGCAGCGCGGGCGTCACGGCGTGCGCGGGGAGCGGCGCGGGACCGATCTCCCGGGATTCGTGGACGCCGGCGAGGAGTGCGAGCGTGCTGGGCAGGTAGACGCGCATGATTGCCGACAAGTGTGCCAGACGGCCGCCCGCTCCCCCACGGGACGCACCGCCCCCGACCTCACCGATCCTCTCCACCGGCCGGCCCGAGTCCCCGCCGACCGCCAAAGCCGCCCGCGTTGCCGGTCGGGCGACCACAGCGAGCACTCCCCACCACCGACCCGCCGGTCGGCGATCCGAGACGACCGCCGCAGAAAACCCGACCACCGAAACCGCCCACAACAACGACCCACCCCGACCCAGCAGAACGCCCCACCGACCACCGAACCTCCGGCCCCGACGGTAGCGGCGACCACAGCGAGAACTCCGCACCACCGACCCGCCGGTCGACGGTCCGAGACGACCGCCGCAGAAAACCCGACCACCGAAACCGCCCACAACAACGACCCACCCCGACCCAGCAGAACGCCCCACCGACCACCGAACCTCCGGCCCCGACGGTAGCGGCGACCACAGCGAGAACTCCGCACCACCGACCCGCCGGTCGGCGATCCGAGGCGACCGCCGCGGAGGCCCCGACCACCGAAACCGCCCACGACGACGATCCAGCCCGACCCGCCGGCACCGGCGGGGCGGGGGCTGTGGCGGGTGGGGCCGCTGAGCTGGTGGCGTCGGGGCGGTTACGGGAGGAGGTTCAGGGATCGCAGTTCGGCGATGGTGGTGTCGGGCGCGGTGTGCAGGATGCCGTGGATGCCGATCGTCTCGGCGGCCTTGATGTTGTGCTCGATGTCGTCGATGAAGACGCACTCGGCGGCGTCGAGTTCGAGGAGGTCGAGGGCGTGCCGGAAGATGCGCTCGTCGGGCTTGCGCATGCCGACCTCGCAGGAGATCACGACGGCGTCGAACAGGTCGGCGAACAGGTCGCGGGGGTACTCGTTGCCCCAGGAGTTCGACAGGAGGGCGGTGCGCGTGCCGAGGGTGCGGGCGGCGCGCAGCGCCTCGTACATGGGTTCGACCGGGGAGAACGCGCCGAACATGCGGGCGATCAGTCCGGCGGCGGCGACCGGTTCGCCCTCGACGGTCAGCAGTTCGGCGGCGAGCAGGCGCTCGAACTCCGCGGGGGCGAGGGTGCCGTCCTCCAGCCCGTGGATCGGGTTGGGGCCGCCGCCGTCGTAGGCCTGCTTGACCCACGCGCGCATCACCGTGCGGTAGCGGTCGGCGTCGATGCGGTCGGCGGCGAGCCAGGTGGCGATCGCGTCGTTCAGCGGGGAGGTGAGGACGCCTCCCCAGTCGGTGATTACGGCTTTGACGGTCACGGGGGTGATGGTAGGCGATCGCCCGGTCCGCTCCGGTGCGTGCCCCCGGGCCCGCGCACCGGAACCGAATCGCGTTCTGCAAGACTGCGCGCATGGACTTCGAACTCAGCCCGAAGGCCCGGGAGTACCGGGACAGACTCCAGGAGTTCATGGACGAGCGGGTCTATCCGGCCGAGCCCGTCTACGCCGCGTGGCGCGCGGCCAACGATCCGCACGCGCTGCCGCCCGTGGTCGAGGAACTGAAGGCCGAGGCGCGGGAGCGGGGGTTGTGGAACCTGTTCCTGCCCGACATCTCGGGCCTGTCGAACGTCGAGTACGCGACGCTGGCGGAGTTGACGGGGCGGTCCCCCGATCTCGCGCCGGAGGCCGTGAACTGCGCGGCGCCGGACACCGGGAACATGGAGCTCCTGCACATGTTCGGGACCGAGCAGCAGAAGCGGGACTGGCTCGAGCCGCTGCTGAACGGCGAGATCCGCAGCGCGTTCGCGATGACCGAGCCCGCGGTGGCCTCGTCGGACGCCACGAACATCACGACGTCGATCGTCCGGGACGGCGACGAGTACGTCATCAACGGCCACAAGTGGTTCATCACCGGCGCGGCGGACGAGCGCTGCAAGATCTTCGTGGTGATGGGCAAGACGGATCCGGACGGGGCGCCGCACCGGCAGCAGTCGCAGATCCTCGTGCCGCGGGACACGGAGGGCGTGCGGGTGCTGCGGCACCTGCCGGTGTTCGGCAACCAGGACCAGCACGGCCACTCGGAGATCCTGTTCGAGGACGTGCGGGTGCCCGCGTCGAACCTGCTCGCGGAGGAGGGCGACGGGTTCATGATCGCGCAGGCGCGGCTGGGCCCCGGACGGATCCACCACTGCATGCGCGCGCTCGGGATGGCGGAGCGGGCGCTGGAGCTGATGTGCCGGCGCGCGCTCGACCGGGTGGCGTTCGGCGCCCCGCTCGCGAAGCAGGGGGTCGTGCGGCAGCAGATCGCGGAGTCGCGGATGGCGATCGAGCAGGCGCGGCTGCTGACGCTGAAGACCGCGTGGCTGATCGACCGGGCGGGGGCCAAGGGCGCCCGGTCGGAGATCGCGGCGATCAAGGTCGTGGTGCCGCGGATCGCGCACGAGGTCGTCGACCGCGCGATCCAGGTGCACGGCGGCGCCGGGGTCTCCGACGACACGCCGCTGGCGAGCATGTACACGTGGCTGCGCGCCATGCGGATCTTCGACGGTCCGGACGAGGTGCACGTCCGGACCGTCGCCGGGCAGGAACTCCGCCGGTACGGCTGACAGGGTGGACCACCCGACCGCGCCGGATCGCCCCGTGGGGGCGATCCGGCGGGCCTGTTCCGCCCGGTGGCTGCCGGCGAAACGGGGTAGCGGTCAGTGCGGGGATGACCGCGAGGGCTCGCGGCCGGGCCGGGCCCGAGCCTTCGTCAGGCGGATCTCAGTCGTTGCAGCGCCTCCCGGACGCCGCCGTCGGTCTCCTCGAGGACGAGCGTGGCGCGTGCGGCGGGCACCTCGCCGAGCAGGGAGACGAGTGCCACCCGGGTGTTGCCGCCCGCGTCGGCCAGCGCGTTCTCGCACGTCCGGGCGTCCATTCCGGTGGCCTCGGTGAGGATGCGCACCAGGCGGGCGCGCAGCTTGGCGTTCAGCGCGTTCACGCTGATCATCAGGTTGGAGTAGGTGCGCCCCATCCTGATCATGAGCGTGGTGGAGAAGCTGTTGAGCACCAGCTTGGTCGCGGTGCCCGCCTTCATCCGGGTGGAGCCGCTGATCACCTCGGGCCCGGTGGCGAGCCCGATGTGCACCTCGACCTCGTCGCCGTAGGGGGTGTGCGGGTTGCAGCTGATCAGCGCGGTGCGGGCCCCGACGGCGGCGGCCGCGCGCAGCGCGCCGACCACGTAGGGGGTGCGGCCGCTCGCGGCGATCCCGATGGCGATGTCGCCGGGACGCACGTCGCGGGCGTCCCGGTTGCCGAGTTCGGCGTCGTCCTCCACGTCGGAGATGGCCTGGGACAGCGCCCCGGGCCCGCCCGCGTGGTGGGCGACCACGCGACCCCAGATGCCGAACGTGGGGGGCAGCTCGGCGGCGTCGATCACCGCGAGCCGTCCCGAGGTGCCGGCGCCGAAGTAGTGGACGCGCCCGCCCGCGCGCAGCGAGCCGACGGCGAGGTCGACCAGCCGGGCGACCTCGGGCAGGACGGACGCCACGACCATCGGCACCGTCGCGTCCTCGGAGTTGATCAGGCGTAGCACCTCCATGGTCGGCAGCGTGTCGACGTCGAGGGTCCGGGGGTTCCGCCCCTCCGTGGGGAGCTCGCAATCGATCACCGACGCCTCCGGTCGGGTCGCACGGTCCGGCCGCGGACCGCCTCGTACGTGGCTTCGAGGGCCTTGCGGGTAGACCCGTAGGTGCGCTGCGCGACACCGACGAAGAGGCAGTCGACCACCGTGAGCTGCGCCAGCCGGCTGGCGGTGGCGCCGGAGCGGAAGGTGGTCTCCCTTGCCGCAGTGGTGAGGATCAGATCGGCCACCTCCGCGATGGGTGATTTCGGGAAATTGGTGAGTGCGACGGTGGTGACGCCGTTGCTCTTGGCGACCTCGAGCGCGTCGATCGTCTCGACCGTGGCGCCCGTGTGGGAGATCCCGATGGCCACGTCGCCGCTGCCCAGGACCGCCGCGCTGGTGAGCATGATGTGCGCGTCCGCCCACGCCGAGCAGACGCGGCCGATGCGGTGCAGCTTCTGCTGGAAGTCGGCCGCGACGAACGCGCTGGCGCCCACCCCGTAGACGTCGACGCGTTCGGCGGCGACGACCGCGTCGACGACCTGTTCCAGCATCTTGATGTCGAGCTGGGAGGCGGTCTCCTCCACGGCCCGGGCGTCGGCGAAGGTGACCTTCTCCACGATCTGTTCGAGCGAGTCGTCCGGGCTGATGTCGCTGCCGATGACCCGGCCGCCGCTGGCGGTCTGGGCGCGTCCCGCCTCGGTGGCCAGGGTCAGCCGCAGTTCCGGATAGCCGTGGAAGCCGATCGCCCGGCAGAACCGGATGACGGTGGTCTCGGACGTCCCGCAGTTCTGTGCGAGTTCGGTGATGGTGGAGTTGGCGACCCCCTCTGGATCGTCGATGACGCGTTGCGCGACCCGTCGCTCGGCGGGGGGCAGTGAGGGCAGCAGCGAGCGCACCCGCACCACTGTGCTGAGCGGCGTCGGGTCCTTGCCCGGCGCCTCGTCCCCGGGTGCACCGGGCGCCCCCGTGCCCCCCGGCTCGGGTCCGATGGGTTTCCTCATGGAAGAAAGTTTCTTACGTGCACAATGTCGCGTCAACGGTAGAAAAGGCTACGGTTCGCCATGTGTTGACCCATTTGGCCGGTCCGTATGTGGTCGGTATAGACGCGGGTGGCACGAAGACCCGCTGTGTCGTACTGACTCTCGGGGGAGCCTTGGCCGGTTCCGGCACCGGCCCCGGAGCCAACCCCAACTCCGGTGGAGACACCGCCGGGGCGCTGACGACCGCCCTGCGCGAGGCCCTCGGAGACCTGGACCGCACCCATGTCCTCACCGGCGTCTTCGGGATCGCCGGCGCCGGTTCGGCCGGCCGGCCCGCGGCGGTGGCCGCGGCGCGGCGCGCCTGGCAGGCGCTGGGCCTGCGCGGCGCCCCCGCGGTGGTGACCGACATCGCGGTGGCGTTCGCCGCCGGCACCAGCCGCCCCAAAGGGATCGTCGTCTTCTCCGGCACCGGCGCCGGCGCGGCGGTGATCAGCGACGGGACGATCGTGCAGCGCGCGGACGGGTACGGCTTCCTCGTCGGGGACGAAGGTTCGGCGGTGTGGCTCGGCAAGGAGGCCGTCCGCGCGGCGCTGGCCGCCTACGACGGCCGCGGCTCCCCCACCCTGCTCACCGACTCGGTGCCGCGCGCGCTGCTCGGCCCGTCGATCGTCGCGGAGATCGACGCGGCGCGGCGGCGGCAGCACAGGGCGCACCGGACGGCGGCGCGCGCGCACTCCCCGCACGTCCCGCACGGATCCGCGGCGGTGCACGGTCCGCACGGCCCCGCGGGCGTGCCCGTCCTGCCGCAGCCCGCGACGCTGCCGTCCGGCGGCGGGACGGCCGTGCTGGTGCACGAGACTCCCCCGCCGCCGGACGGCCCGCCCGGCCATCCGGAGCATCCCGGCACCCCGCCGAACCCGCAGCTCGCGCAGGCGATCATCAAGGAGGTCTACGGCCGTCCGGCCTCGGCCCTGGGCCGGCTGGGCCCGGTCGTCGCCGCCGCCGCGGCCGCGGGCGATCCGGTCGCCAAGCGGATCACCGAGGAGGCCGCCGCGTCGCTGCTGCGGGACGTGGACGCGGTGCGTCCCGCGCTGGCGGACCCGCGCGCGCCCGTCGTCATGCACGGCTCGGTGCTGCGCGAGGGCCCGGTCGCCGACGCCGTCCGCACGGGCCTGCGGCACCGGTTCGCCGAGGCGCCGCGCAGCGCGGGCGACGGCGCGGTGGGCGCGGCGGGCCTGGCGCTGCGCAGGCTCGGGCATCCCCTGCCCGTCTAGCGGGATGGCCGGGACGGCGCCGCGGCCCCGTCGCACCCACCGCGCGCGGTTACCCTGTGACGACCCATGAACCGGAGACGAGTCCATGTCGGGGGCCTGGTCAGGTGCGTTTTCCACGGAGTTCGCTCGTGATCGCGGCGGCGTGCGCGCTCGGCGCGTCGACGCTCGCCGCGTGCAGTGACGGCGGCGGGACGGACGGGCGCGGCGGGGCCGCCGCGTCCGCGCCGGCGCGCGCGTCCTCGCCGCCGGCCGACGCCTGGATCCCCGGGCACGTCGCGAAGATGGACGTGCGCGAGAAGGTGGGGCAGCTGTTCGTCCCGACCTTCTACAGCCGCGCCGACGCCCTGCGCACCATCCGGCGGTACCACGTGGGCGGCCTGATCTACTTCCCGGAGAACTTCGGCTCGCCGCGCGAGACGGCCGCGCAGTCGAACGCGCTGCAGAAGGCGTCGAAGATCCCGCTGGTGCTGGGCGTGGACGAGGAGCAGGGCCTCGTCACCCGCACGCCGTTCATCACCCGGTTCCCCGGGAACATGGCGCTGGGCGCGACCGGCGATCCGGCGCAGGCCCGCGCCGCCGCGCGCGTCACCGGCGCCGAGCTGCGCGCGGTCGGGATCAACCTCGACTACGCACCGGTCGCGGACGTGAACGTGAACCCGAACAATCCGGTCATCGGCGTCCGCTCGTTCGGGTCGGACCCGGCACGGGTGTCGCAGATGGTGACCGGGGCCGTCCAGGGTTACCAGGACGCGGGGGTCGCGGCCGTCGCCAAGCACTTCCCCGGCCACGGCGACACCGAGACCGACAGCCACACGGGCCTGCCGGTGATCGAGCACACCCCGGACGAGTGGCGGAAGATCGACGCGCCGCCGTTCCGGGCCGCGGTCGGCGCCGGAGTGGACGCGATCATGACGGCGCACATCGTCGTCCCGAAACTCGACGGGTCGGGCGATCCGGCGACGCTGTCGAAGACGGTGCTGACCGGGCTGCTGCGCGAGCGGCTGGGGTACGACGGCGTGATCACGACCGACTCGCTGCGGATGCAGGGCGTCCGGTCGGAGTACGGCGACGGGGCCGTCGCGGTGCGGGCCGTGCAGGCGGGCGCCGACCAGCTGCTCATGCCGCCCGATCTGCCCGAGGCGTACGGGGCGGTGCTGAAGGCCGTCGAGTCCGGGAAGATCACGGAGCGGCGGCTGGACGCGTCGGTCACCCGGATCCTGCGGCTCAAGCAGCGGCGCGGGCTGTTCGGCCGGGCACCCGCGGACCCGGCGAAGGCCGCGTCGGTCATCGGCGGCGAGCAGCACGAGGCGACGGCCCGGCAGGTCGCGGAGCGGGCGGTCACGCTCGTCGCCGACAAGGGCGGGACGCTGCCGCTCAAGGGGAAGACGGTCGCGGTGACCGGCCCGAAGGCCGCGGCGCTCACCGAAGCGCTGCGCGCCCAGGGCGTCCGGACGGCGGCGCCCGGTTCGGCGGACGTCACGGTCCTGACGACGGACGACGCCGGGTCGGCGACCGCCGCGCGGATCCGGGCCCTCGGCGGGAAGCCGGTGGTCGTGGCCGCGCTCGGCAGCCCGTACGACCTGGACTCGGCGCGCGGCGCGGCGGCGACGCTGGCCGCGTACTCGTCCGGGACGCCCTCGGTGCTGGGCCTCGCGCGGGTGCTGGCGGGCACCGCCGCGCCGACCGGCAGGCTGCCGGTCCCGGCGGGCGGGCAGCCGGTCGGGCACGGGCTGAGCTACCGCTGAGACGGGCCGGCCGCCGGGGCGGGCGCCCCGGCGGCCGGACCTCGAACGACGGACCTCAGACGCCCAGTTCGTCCAGGCCGGGGAGGTGCTCGCGGGCGAGGTCGCGCGCCTGCGCGGCGCTGCGGCCGGCGCGCGCCGCAGCGGCGGCGTCCCGGCACTGGTCCAGGGTGTGCCGGGCCAGGGCCGCCCGCACCAGCGGCAGGGACGGGGCGCTCATCGACAGCGACGTCACGCCGAGCCCGACGAGCACGCACGCGAGGGCCGGGTCCCCCGCGGCCTCCCCGCACACCCCGCACGGGACGCCCGCCGCGGCGGCGGGGGCGACCAGGTCGAGGACGGCGGGCTGCCACGGATCCTGCAGGTGGGCCAGGTTGCCGATCTGCCGGTCGGCGGCGCACGCGTACTGCGTCAGGTCGTTGGTGCCGATGCTGAAGAACGACACCTCCGACGCCAGGTCGCGGGCGCGCAGCGCGGCGGCCGGCACCTCGATCATGACGCCCGCGCTCTCGATCCCGGCCTTGCCGCACTCGCGGGCGAAGAACGCCGCCTCCGCCGCGTCCGTCACCATCGGCGCCATGACCTGCAGCTTCGCGGTCGTCCCGGCGGACGCACGGGCGAGCGCCCGCAGCTGCGCGGCGAGCACGTCGGGGTGCGCGAGCGCCATCCGCAGGCCGCGCTCGCCGAGCGCCGGGTTGGGCTCCTCGCCGGGGGGCGGCAGGAACGCGAGCGGCTTGTCGGCCCCCGCGTCCAGCGTGCGGACGACCACGCGGCCGTCCGGGAACGCCTCCAGCACCTTCCGGTACGCCTCCTCCTGCTCCGCGTCGGACGGCGGCGCCGCCCGGTCGAGGAACAGGAACTCGGTGCGGTACAGGCCGACGCCCTCGGCGCCGTTCGCGAGCGCCGCATCGACGTCCTTCGGGCCGCCGATGTTCGCCAGCAGCGGCACCGGGTGCCCGTCCTTCGTGGCGCCCGGCCCGGTCGACTCGGCCAGCGCGGACGCGCGCGCCGCGGCGGCCGCGCGGGCGGCGTCGACCTCGGCGCCGGACGGGTCCGGACGGACGGTGCCCGCGGCGCCGTCGACGAGCACGGGGGTGCCGTCGGCGAGGGAGGTCGCGCCGGGCAGGGCCACGACGGCGGGCACGCCCATCGTGCGGGCGATGATCGCGGTGTGGCTGGTCGGGCCGCCCTCCTCGGTGACGAACGCGACGACCTTGCCGGGGTCGAGGACGGCGGTGTCGGCGGGGGCGAGGTCGCGGGCGACGAGCACGAACGGTTCGTCCGACTCGGGCACGCCGGGCATCGGGAGCCCGAGCAGCCGCGCGATCGTCCGGTCGCGGATGTCGTCGAGGTCGGTGACGCGGGCGGCGAGGTAGTCGCCGGCGCCCGCGAGCATCTCGCGGTACACGCCGAACGCCTCGAACACCGCGCGGGCGGCGGCCGTCCCCTCGCCGGCCTTCGCGCGGACGCCGTCGGCTAGCCCGGGGTCGCGGGCCATCATGGCCTGCGCGCCCAGCACGTCCCGCCCGTCGGTGTTGCCCGCCGCGGCGGCGCGGTCGCCGCGCTCCTCGAGGTCGGCGGCGACGGCCTCGAGCGCGGCGAGGGCGACCGCGGTCTCGGCCTCCGCGTCGCCCCCGTGCCGGTCACCGGACGGCGGCTCCGGCACCGCGCCGGCGATGCCGCGCACCGGCCCGAACCCCACACCCGGGCTGACGCCCGCTCCCCGCAGCACGCCCGGCACGCCCTCAGGCACCTTCGGGCTCCGGCGTGGCCAGCAGCGCCTCCAGGCTGTCGAGCAGCGCGTCCGCCTCGTCGCCGGCGGCGGAGATCACGACCTCCTCGCCGTGCCGGGCGTCCAGGCCCAGCACCGCGAGGATGCTCTTGGCGTTCACCGGCTCCCCGCCGCGCTTGGCGACGGTCACGTCCATCGGGGCCTTCGCCGCGGTCTGCACGAACAGCGCGGCCGGACGCGCGTGCAGGCCCACCTTCGACTCGATCCTCACATTGCGCTCGCTCACTGCACACTCCTCACCGGACGCGTAGTCCCTCACGGTCGCGCGCCGGACGCGGGCACGCTCAGCGCGGGCCCCGGCGCGACGTTCACTTCCTTCAGGTCGGCGACCACGTGGTCGGCCGCGGCGAGCGCCATGGCCGGCTGGGTCGTGGTGATGCCGACACAGGTCATCCCGGCCGCCTTGACGGCCGCCACCCCGGCCGGCGCGTCCTCGAAACCGATCGCCTCCGCCGGGGGGACACCGAGGTCGCGGGCCGCCGCCAGGTACCCCTCGGGGTGCGGCTTGCCGGTGGCGACGTCCCCGGCGGTCAGCACGATGTCCAGCAGGTCGCGGATGCCGAGGACGGCCAGCAGCCCCTCCGCGTACGCGCGCTGCCCGGACGTCACGACGGCCAGCGGCAGCCCGGCGTCCGCCAGCGACCGGACGAGCTCGACGGCGCCGGGGACGGGTTCGGGCGGCGGCATCCCCGGCAGCGACTCGTAGGAGATCGCCTCCTCGAACAGCTCCTCGGCCGTCCGGCCCGGGAACATGTGCTGCAGGTCGCGCAGCACCTCCAGGCCGCGGCGCCCCGCGAACGAGGCGATCAGCTCCTCGTCGTGGGGCACGCCGTGCGACGCGAACAGCTTGCGCCACATGACGCGGTTGCGGGGTTCGCTGTCGATCAGGGTGCCGTCGAGGTCGAACACCGCGGCGCGGAGCGGGAGCTCCAGCGCCCTGCTCTCTACCGCCATGTGAAGAGCTCGGCCCCCTTCGCCACCTCGCCGGACTCGACGACGTCCGACAGCGCGCCGTCGCCGGCGTCCAGCGCCACCACCGCGCACACCGGCGAGCGGCCCCCCGCCTCGATCGCCGCCGGGTTCCAGCCGACCAGCGGCTGCCCGGCGGTCACCGCGTCGCCCTCGGCGGCGAGCAGCTCGAACCCCTCGCCCTTCAGCTTGACGGTGTCGATGCCGAGGTGCACGAGCACGCCGTGCCCCTCGTCGTCCACCACGACGTACGCGTGCGGATGCATCTTCACGATCTTGCCGGTGACGGGCGCGATCGCCCGCCCGGGACCGCGTTCCGGATCGACCGCGGTGCCGGGTCCGACCATCGCCTGCGCGAACACCGGGTCGGGCACCCCGGCCAGGCCGACCACGCGGCCGGACACCGGGGACAGTACTCGGGTCATGTGGGGGCCCCTTGCCGTTCGTTGAGCGCCGTTCGTTGAGCGCCGTTCGTTGGGACGTCGCCGTTCGTCGAGCCGTCGCCGTTCGTCGGGACGTCGCCGGACGGGTCGTCAGTCGAGGATGTCCTCGATGTCGCTGGCGATCGTGTCGGCCTCCGGGCCCACCACGACCTGCACGACCGACCCGCTCTTCATCACGCCGAACGCGCCGGCCGCCTTCAGCGCCGCCTCGTCGACCTTGCCGGGGTCGGAGACCTCGCTGCGCAGCCGCGTCGCGCACGGCTCGATCTCCTCGATGTTGTCGGCGCCGCCCAGCGCGGCGACGATCGCCTCGGCCTTGTCCATGTCGTCTTCTCCTCGGTCCGGTGGGATGGACCCTGTGGTGAACGGGTCTTCGGGGGTGCCGGCGCTCAGGTCGTCTGAGTCACCTTGTTGAGGCCGCGCGGGACGTCGGGGTCGAGCCCGAGCCGGCGCGCCAGGTTCTCGACCAGGATCTGGCCGGGGACGATCAGGCCCAGCGGCGCCACCCACTCGGGCAGGCCGGGGCCGGGCAGCGCCGCCGTGGACGCGGCGGCCAGGCCCGCCCCGCCGCCGACGCCGTACACGGGCGCGCCGGTGCCCCGCACGCGCTCGGCGAGCGCGATCGTCCCGGGGAGCGTCGGGCCGGAGTCGGCGGCGACGAGCAGCGCGGGCGTCCGTTCGTCCACGACCGCGATCGGGCCGTGCAGCAGGTCCGCGTAGGACAGGCCCATCGCGTGCAGGTAGCAGGCCTCCTTGATCTTCAGCGCGAGTTCCAGCGCGGTGCCGAACGCGATCCCGCGTCCCGACACCACCGCGCCCTGCACGTCCGCCAGCTCCGCCACGATCCGGGGCAGGGCCGCGGACGCCTCGGTGGCCTCGATCAGCCCCGCGACCTCGTCGGGCGCCCGGCGCAGGTCGTCGGCGGCGACGTCGGCGCCGAGACCGAGCCCGAGGACCGACAGCGCGGCGAGCTGCGTGGTGTACGTCTTGGTCGCCGGGACCGCCTTCTCCGCACCGGCCCTGGTGATCAGCGCGACCTCGGCGGCCTCCGCCAGCGGCGAGCCCTCGCCGTTGGTGATCGCCACGGTGCGGGCGCCGCAGTCGGCCGCCCAGTCCAGCGTCTCGACGATCTCCTCGGTCTTGCCGGACTGGCTGATCGCCACCGCCAGCACGCCCGACAGGTCCAGGCGCCGCCGGTAGGTCGTCGCGATCGACGGCGCGGCGAGGGTCGCCAGCCGGCCCGCGTGCGCCTCCACCAGGTACCGCCCGTACACGGCCGCGTTGTCCGACGAGCCGCGGGCGATGAACAGCACCCGCCGCGTGTCCGCCGCGAGCTTCGCGAGGTCCGCGGTGCGCGGCAGCAGCGCGTCGATCGTCCGGCGCAGCGCGTCCGGCTGCTGGCCGATTTCGGCGCGCATGAGGCTGGTCATGAATCCCCTCCGAAGACTTTCTGCCCGTTGATCCAGGTCGCATGCGCCCGGTGGTCCGGGCCCAGATGCACCAGGTCGGCGGCCGCGCCGGGCGCGATGCGGCCGAGGTCGGGGCGGCCGATCAGGTCCGCGGGGACGCGCGTCGCGGCGTCCACCGCCGCGGCCGGGTCGACGCCGATCGCGATCGCGTTGCCGACCGCCTCGTCCAGCCGCAGGCCCGAGCCCGCGATCGTCCCGTCGGCGCGCAGCGGCGGGCCCTGCTCGGGCATGGTGATCGGCTCGCCGCCCAGGTCGTAGGTGCCCGGCGGCATCCCGGCGGACGCCGCCGCGTCGGTGACCAGGACGGTCCGTCCGGCGGCGGAGCGGAACACGAGCCTCGCGGCCGTCGCGGACACGTGGTGCAGGTCGAGGATCAGGCCCGGGCTGAGCCGGTCGTCGACCAGCGCCTGCGCGGCGACGCCCGGGTCGCGGTGGTGCACGCCGGACTGCGCGTTGAAGATGTGGGTGACCTTGCGGGCGCCCGCGTCCGCGGCAGCGGCGACCTGCTCGGCCGTCGCGTCGCTGTGCCCCACGCTGACCAGGACGCCCGCGTTCGTGAACGTCCGGATCGCGTCGAGCGCGCCGTCGCGTTCGGGCGCGAGGGTCACGAGCTTGACCAGGCCGGTCTCCAGGATGGTCGCGATGTCCGCAGGCGCCGGGTCGGTGAGGAACGCGGCGTTGTGCGCGCCCTTGCGCTTCTCCGACAGGAACGGCCCCTCCAGGTGGACGCCCAGGACGCGCGTGCCGTCCGGGAGCCGGGGCAGCAGGTCGCGGGTGCGGCGCAGCGCGTCCGCCTGCGTCGCGACCGGCGCGGTGATGAACGTGGGGAGGAACGACGTCACGCCGGTCTCCGGGAGGCGCGAGACGACCGTGCGCCAGCCGTCCTCGCCGGCGTCGACCATGTCGTGGCCGTAGAACCCGTTCACCTGGAGGTCGACGAGGCCGGGGGCCAGCAGGCCGTCGCGCAGTTCGACGTCCGGCGTCCCGTCCGGGCGGCCCTCGCCGACCTCGGCGATCACGCCGTTCTCGATCCGGACGTATCCCGGGGAGAGCACGCGGGTAGTACCCCCGCCAGGGGTGGTGATCATGCTTTCGGCCGTGATCAGTAGTGACATCTCTGCGCACGCTCCGTGACGCGGTGGTCGCTGGTCGCCGCCTCGGCGACTGGTCTAGTCCGGACTAGACCAGCAGCACCATACTGCACGAATCGGATGCAACTAAAGATGTCGGCCCGAACTCCTCCCGTCGGGCCCGTTCGGGGAGGACATCGGCGCATGAGCACCGCGACCGCGGCCGGCGACGGCGATACGGGCGGCGACGGCGGGGCGCGCCGCGCCTGGTCGGCGACGTTCGGCGTGCTGCAGCGCATCGGGCGCAGCCTCATGCTGCCGATCGCCGTGCTCCCCGCCGCCGGCATCCTGCTGCGCCTCGGCCAGCCCGACCTGCTCGGCGCGGACGGCCTCGGCTGGGACCGCGTCGCCGAGGTGTTCGCCGCCGCCGGCGGCGCCCTGCTCGACAACCTCGCGATCCTGTTCGCCGTCGGCGTCGCCATCGGGTTCGCGAAGAAGTCCGACGGCTCCACCGCCCTCGCCGCCGTCGCCGCCTACCTCGTGTTCGACCGCGTCTCGAAGGTGATGTTCGCGCACACCGAGGAGCTGCGCGCGTCGGTCGTCCAGGAGGTGCGGCAGGAGGACGGGTCGCTGGAGGAGACCGTCGCGTACGGGCTGCAGAACCCGACGCAGGTCCTCGGCGGCATCGTCGTCGGGATCATGGTCGCGCTGCTCTACCAGCGGTTCTACCGGGTCAAGCTGCCGTCGTGGCTCGCGTTCTTCGGCGGGCGCCGGTTCGTCCCGATCGTCAGCGCCGCATGCGCGCTGCTGCTCGGCGTCGTCTTCGGGTTCGTCTGGCCGACGCTCGGCGGCTGGATCAACGACTTCGGCGACTGGCTCACCGGCGCGGGCGCCGTCGGCGCCGGGCTGTACGGCGTCGCGAACCGGCTGCTGCTGCCGTTCGGCCTGCACCACATCCTGAACTCGCTCATCTGGTTCGTCTTCGGCTCGTACCGGGAGCCGGACGGCGACGTCGTCCACGGCGAGATCAACCGGTACCTCGCGGGCGACCCGGACGCCGGAACGTTCCTCGCCGGGTTCTTCCCCGTGCTGATGTTCGGCCTGCCCGGCGCGGCCCTCGCGATCTGGCGCGCGGCGCCGGAGCACCGCCGCCCGGCCGTCGGCGGCATCATGATCTCCGCCGCGCTCACCGCGTTCGTCACCGGCGTCACCGAGCCCATCGAGTTCTCGTTCATGTTCGTGGCGCCCGTCCTCTACGGGATCCACGTCGTGCTGACCGGCGTCTCGATGGGCGTCCTCGCGGCCCTGGACGCCCAGCTCGGGTTCAGCTTCTCGGCCGGGCTCATCGACCTGCTGCTCAACGCGACCAAGAGCAACACCCGGCACCTGTGGCTGATCGTCGGAGTAGGCGTCCTGTACTTCTTCCTCTACTACGCGATCTTCTCCTTCGTCATCAAACGGTTCGACCTGCCGACGCCCGGGCGGGAACCGGAAGAGGACTCGCCGCCCGAATCCCGACCGGACGACTCGTCGCGACGGGCTCGCTGACCTGCGAGAACATCGATCTTGCGAGGCCGTTTCCGAGGTCGGTCCCGAGATCGTCCCGTTATCTTTTCGTGCATTGACATGCGTTTCCGCCTTGTGGTCTAGTCCGGCCTAGACCAGTCCGAAACCAATACGAAGCCGAACACATCCGACGATCATCGATCCGGCTCCGGCCGTCGAGGACCCCCGTGACCATCGATCCGCACAGTCCCGTCCCGAAGTACTTCCAGCTCCGCGCGATCCTGCTCGACCTCATCGAGAGCGCGGAGCTGCCCGTGGACGCCCCGATCCCCTCGGAACGCGAACTGTGCGCCCGGTACGAACTGTCCCGGATGACCGTCCGGCAGGGCGTCGACCAGCTCGTCACCGAGGGACGCCTCTACCGCGTCCCCGGCAAGGGCACGTTCGTCGCCCGCCCCAAGATCGAGATGCCGCTGCGGCTCGTGTCGTTCACCGAGGACATGCTCGCCCGCGGCCTGCGCCCCGGCGCCGTCGACCTGGACCGCCGCACCGCCCCCGCCGACGCGCACCTCGCCCGCGTCTTCGGCGTCGACCCCGGCACCCCGATCCACGTCATCGAACGGCTGCGCACCGCCGACGGCGAGCCGATGGCCCTCGAACGCGCCCACATCCTCGCCTCGATCGCCCCCGACCTCCTCGACCGGCGGCTCGCCGACCGCTCCCTGTACGGCGTGCTCGAAGCCGTCTACGGCATCGTCTTCGACGCCGGCGACCAGACCATCGACGCCGGCCTCGCCGACGCCGCCGACGCCAAGCACCTGCAGATCGCCAAGGGCAGCGCCGTGCTGCTCCTGCAACGCCGCTCCTACACCGGAGGCGTGTGCGCCGAACTGGGCGTGTCGACCTACAGAGCGGATCGCTACCAGATCCACACGGCCCTCGGAAACCCCCCGCCGAACTCCTAACCCCCAAGGAGGAACCCCCCGATGACAGCGACAACCGTGGACTCGGCGCCACGCCGAGGGTCGAGCGTGCTGGCGGTGCTCCAGCGCATCGGCCGCAGCCTGATGCTGCCGATCGCCGTCCTGCCCGCCGCCGCGCTGCTGCTGCGCTTCGGCCAGGCCGACATGCTCGGCGCGGACGGCCTCGGCTGGGACCGCGTCGCCGAAGTGTTCGCCGCCGCGGGCGGCGCCCTGCTCGACAACCTCCCGCTCCTGTTCGCCGTCGGTGTGGCGATCGGGTTCGCGAAGAAGTCCGACGGCTCCACCGCCCTCGCCGCGGTGGTCGGCTACCTGGTGTTCGACCGCGTCACCAAGGTGATGTTCGCGGACACCGAGGAACTCCAGGGCAGCGTCGTCATCACCAAGATGGTCGACGGCACCGAGACCCAGGCCATCGACTGGGGCGCCAAGAACCCGACCCAGGTGCTCGGCGGCATCCTCATCGGTCTCATCGCCGCCCTGCTCTACCAGCGGTTCTACCGGATCAAGCTGCCGACCTGGCTGGCCTTCTTCGGCGGCCGCCGGTTCGTGCCCATCGTCACCGCGGGCGCCGCGCTCGTCCTCGGCGTCGTCATCGGCTTCGCCTGGCCCCTCCTCGGCGGCTGGCTGACCGACTTCGGCGAGTGGATCACCGGCGCGGGCGCGGCCGGGGCCGGCATCTACGGCGTCATCAACCGGCTCCTGCTGCCGTTCGGCCTGCACCACATCCCGAACTCGCTCATCTGGTTCGTGTTCGGCGAGTACCAGACGGGCGACGGCACCGTCGCCACCGGCGAGATCAACCGGTACCTCGCCGGGGACCCGGACGCGGGCGGCTTCCTCGCCGGGTTCTTCCCCGTGCTGATGTTCGGCCTGCCCGGCGCGGCCCTCGCGATGTGGCACGCCGCACCCAAGCACCGTCGCCCGGCCGTCGGCGGCATCATGATCTCCGCCGCGCTCACCGCGTTCGTCACCGGCGTCACCGAGCCCATCGAGTTCGCGTTCATGTTCGTCGCGCCGCTGCTGTACGGCGTGCACGTCGTCCTGACCGGCATCTCGATGGCCATCCTGGAGGCCGCCGGAGCCCAGCTCGGCTTCGGGTTCTCCGCGGGCCTCATCGACCTGCTGCTGAACGCGAGGAAGGACAACACCGAAGGACTGGTGCTCATCCTCGGGATGGGCGTCCTGTACTTCATCCTCTACTACGTCATCTTCCGGTTCATGATCCAGCGGTTCAACATCCCGACACCCGGCCGCGAACCGGACGACGAGGAGTCGGTGGCCGCCGACCCCGCCGCCGACCCGGAGATGGCCGGTGCCGTCGCGGGCAAGGCCAAGGGCAAGGCCCGCAAGGGTGGCGGCGGCACGGCGCCGCCGGCCGACGGCGGGAGCACGCAGACGGCCGTCGCCGGCGACCCCGGTTCGACGGACGACTCCGCGACGGGCGACTCCGCGACGGGCGACGCCGGTTCGGCGAGCGACTCCGGTGGCTCCGGTCCGTCCGGTGACTCCGGTTCGTCCGGTGGCTCGGGCGACGCCGGTTCGCCGCCGGACAACCCGTCGAGCAGCTGAACCATCCCCGGACGGCCGCCCCATCGGCCGTCCGGCCCCGCGAGTCCCGGCTCCCGCAGCTCCCATCGGGACTCACCCCGCGGCGGCGGGGCGCCCACCCGGGCGCCCCGCCGCCGCTCTTTCCGGGCGCCTCCGGGAGCGGGACATACATGCTCGGCCGCATCCGGCCACCACGTATCAGCGGGAGGCTCTCGCGCCTCTCTGTCTCGGCAGCACCCGAGCAGGAGGTCCCCCCATGAGCCATCGCCCGCACCCGAGCCGCCGTACCCGTACGGACCGCCGGCCGGACGCGTCCACGGTCGTCCGCATCGGGCGGAACCGTCCCGGTCCCGAGACGGACGGCGCCCTCGCGCTCGCGCGGGTCCCGGGCGTGCAGGCCGCCGAGACCCCGCTGCGGCTGGTGCGGGCCGGCGACGACGCGGAGGCCGAGGTGCGCCGCGTCGCCGGCGCGGCGGTCCTGATGGTGGCCGAGACCCTCGCCGGGATCCGGCCGCCGACCCGGCTGTCGCTGATCGCCGTCGCCGAGGTGTGCCACGCGCTGGACGCGCGCCGCCCGGCCCGGCCCGCGCGCCGGATCGTCCCGCCGCGCGTCCTCGCCACGTGGCTGCAGCGGCCCGCGCCCGGGGCGGCCGAGACGGGCGCCGTCATCGTCGTCGCGGGCCGCGTGCACGCGCTCGCGCTGCGGCTGGAGCACCTGCGCGGCCGGTGGCGCTGCACCGCCGTCGAGACCACGGCCGCGTAGGAGCCGCACGCGCGAAACGGCCCCCGAGGGATCCCTCGGGGGCCGACTCGTGTGAGCGTTCCCTACTTCTTCGCGCGCGGGTCGCCGTGGCAGCGCTTGAACTTCTTGCCCGAGTCGCACGGGCACGGGTCGTTGCGCCCCACACCGGCGTACGGGTCGTCCTGCTCCTCGCTGTGGGTCTCGACGCCGCCCTCACCGTCGACGGTCGGGGCCGAGTACTCCAGCTTCTTCGGACGGTCCGGCTCGCCGAGGCCCTTCGCGACGATCGCCGGGGCCTCCTCGGTGTCCTCCTCGGCCTTCGCGCCGTCCTCGGTCTCCTCCTCGGCGGCCTCGTCCTCGGCCGTCCCGGCCGGGGACGACTTGGCCACCGACACCGGCGCGGCGCCGACCTTCGGTGCCTGCGGCTGCTCCTCCACCTCGACCTCGAGGTTGAACAGGTAGCCGACCGACTCCTCCTTGATGCCGTCGAGCATCGCGTTGAACATGTCGAAGCCCTCGCGCTGGTACTCGACCAGCGGGTCGCGCTGCGCCATGGCCCGCAGGCCGATGCCCTCCTGGAGGTAGTCCATCTCGTAGAGGTGCTCGCGCCACTTGCGGTCCAGGACCGACAGGATGACGCGGCGCTCCAGCTCCCGCATCACCTCGGCGCCGAGCGTCTCCTCGCGCTTCTCGTAGGCGTTCTGCGCGTCCTCGCGGATCTTCGCCGCGAGCGTCTCGGCGTCCAGGTTCGAGATCTCGCCGCCGGCGGCGTCCTCGACCAGCTCGTCCACCGTCATCGAGACCGGGTAGAGCTGCTTGAACGCCTTCCAGAGCTTCTCCAGGTCCCATTCCTCGGCGAAGCCCTCGCCGGTCGCGCCCGCGACGTAGCCGCCGACGACCTCGTCGATCATCCGGCGGATCTGCTCGTGCAGGTCCTCGCCCTCGAGCACCTTGCGGCGCTCGGCGTAGATGACCTTGCGCTGCCGGTTCAGCACCTCGTCGTACTTCAAGACGTTCTTGCGCATCTCGAAGTTCTGCTGCTCGACCTGGCTCTGCGCCGACTTGATCGCGTTCGTCACGATCTTGGACTCGATCGGGACGTCGTCCGGGATGTTCAGCCGCGTCATGATCGCCTCGACGCGGGCCGAGTTGAACAGCCGCATCAGGTCGTCCTCCAGCGACAGGTAGAACCGGGACTCGCCCGGGTCGCCCTGCCGGCCGGACCGGCCGCGCAGCTGGTTGTCGATCCGCCGCGACTCGTGCCGCTCGGTCGCCAGCACGTACAGGCCGCCCGCCTCGACGACCTCCTCGTGCTCGCCCTTGACGGCCTCCTTGGCCTTCTCGAGCGCCTCCGGCCAGGCCGTCTCGTACTCCTCGGGCGTCTCCAGCGGCGACAGGCCGCGCTGGTGCAGCTCCAGGTCGGCGCGGAAGTCGGGGTTGCCGCCCAGCATGATGTCGGTGCCGCGGCCCGCCATGTTCGTCGCGACGGTGACGCTGCCCTTGCGGCCCGCCTCCGCGACGATCGTCGACTCCTGCTCGTGGTGCTTGGCGTTCAGCACCTGGTGCGGGACGCCGCGCCGCTTGAGCATCTTGCTCAGCCGCTCGGACTTGTCCACCGACGTGGTGCCGACCAGGACCGGCTGGCCCTTCTCGTGCCGCTCGGCGATGTCGTCGACCACGGCCTCGAACTTGGCCTGCTCGGTCTTGTAGACGACGTCGGCGACGTCCTCGCGGATCATCGGCTTGTTCGTCGGGATCGGCACGACCCCGATCTGGTACGTCTTGTTGAACTCGGCCGCCTCGGTCTCCGCGGTACCGGTCATCCCGGACAGCTTGCCGTAGAGGCGGAAGAAGTTCTGCAGGGTGATCGTGGCGAGCGTCTGGTTCTCGTCCTTGATGGACACGCCCTCCTTGGCCTCGATGGCCTGGTGCATGCCCTCGTTGTAGCGGCGACCATGGAGAATGCGGCCGGTGAACTCGTCCACGATCAGGACCTCGCCGTTCATGACGACGTAGTCCTTGTCGCGCTTGTACAGCTCCTTGGCCTTCAGCGCGTTGTTGAGGAAGCTCACCAGCGGGGTGTTCACCGAGTCGTACAGGTTGTCGATGCCGAGGTAGTCCTCGACCTTCTCGACGCCCGACTCGGTGATGCCGACCGTGCGCTTCTTCTCGTTCACCTCGTAGTCGCCCGGGCCGTACTCGTCGACCTGGCCGGCGGTGCTGACCAGCTCGGCCCGCTTCAGCCGGGGGACGATCTTCGCGAACTCCGCGTACCACTTGGAGTTCTGCTCGGCCGGACCCGAGATGATCAGCGGGGTCCGGGCCTCGTCGATCAGGATCGAGTCGACCTCGTCGACGATCGCGAAGTTGTGGCCCCGCTGGACGCACTCGTCCAGGCTCCACGCCATGTTGTCGCGCAGGTAGTCGAAGCCGAACTCGTTGTTCGTCCCGTAGGTGATGTCGGCGTTGTACGCGGCCCGGCGCTCGTCCGGCGTCATCTGCGGGAGGATGACGCCGACCTCGAGACCGAGGAACTGGTGCACGCGGCCCATCCACTCGGCGTCGCGCTTGGCGAGGTAGTCGTTCACCGTGACCACGTGAACGCCCTTGCCGTCCAGCGCGTTCAGGTAGGCCGGGAGCACGCAGGTCAGGGTCTTGCCCTCACCGGTCTTCATCTCGGCGATGTTGCCCAGGTGCAGCGCGGCTCCGCCCATCACCTGGACGTCGTAGTGCCGCTGCCCCAGCACTCGTTTCGCGGCTTCGCGGGCGGTCGCGAACGCCTCGGGGAGCAGTTCGTCCAGGCTCTCGCCTTCGGCGATGCGTTCCCGGTACTTGTCGGTCAGCTCGCGCAACTCGGCGTCGCTCATATCGAGGAAGTCCTCCTCGATCGAGTTGACCTGATCCGCGAGCTTCTTGAGCTTGCGCAGGGTTCGTCCTTCGCCCGCACGAAGGATCTTGTCGATGACTGGCGGCACTCTCGAAGGCTCCTTGCAGATCGTGGTTGACCGCCGCTCCCGGCGGCACGCACACCACACGTACGATGCCCATCGTAGGCGAGACCCAGAATGGTCTAGCTCACTCCCGCGGCGCAATCGTTGCGCCCCGTTTGATCCTCCGGGTCACGGAGAGGATCTTCCTTACGACCGAGGGAGGCGCAAATGTCCGAAGATGCAAGCGGATCGCACGCCGGACGCCCCGGATCCTGGCTCGCCGTGTCGATCATCTTCGCCGGGTTCGTCGTCGGCGGCGTGGCGCTCTGCATCGGCCCCGCCTGGATCATGTTCTGGGTCGGTGTCGGCATCGTCGTGCTCGGAATGATCGTCAGCGGTTTCGTCCACCTGTTCGCGGACGTCGTCGTGGACGCCCCCCGGGTGATCCCCGAAATCGTCGACTACTCGCTCTTCGGCTCCCGCACGGACAAGCGCCGCGGCGGCCCGCGGGGCGAGGCGCTCGACCGTCCCGTCGCCACGGACCCTCAACGAACCCCGCACGGCTGATTGTTCCCGTGCCGGCGGCCGTACCCGGGCGTGCTCGCCCGGGTACGGTCCCGGCACTCGCGGCTGCGGCCGCGCACCGCCGGGCCCCTCGGCCCGCACCTTCCCGCACGGCCGCCGGCACGGCACCGTACCCCGCCGAGCGTTCCGCCGTTCCCGCCACCGGCTGCCACTCGACACCGGTGTCCGGTGCGCCGCGGGGCGGCACCGTCCCGCCGTCAGCGCCCGTGCCGCACCGCCGCCGACACGAGGGCGGGGTCGGCGTCGACGCGCTCCACCCGGACGTCGTCGCAGCCGACCCACGCGGCGGCGCGCCACAGCGCGGTGCCGAGCGCCGCCGCGGACGCCTCCGCCCGCGCGGGCGTCCGCACCGCCCACGGTTCGAACGACGCCTGCCGGGCGACGAGGGTGCGGCCGTCGCGGGCCGGGTCGACGCGGCCGATGAGGCGCCCGCCCGCCAGCAGCGGCATCGTGAAGTAGCCGTGCACCCGCTCGGCCTTCGGCACGTACGCCTCCAGCCGGTGATCGAACCCGAACACCCGTGACGTCCGGGCGCGGTCCCACACGAGCGAGTCGAACGGCGACAGCAGCGTCGTGACGTGCCGTCCGCGGGCCGGGGCGTCCAGCGCCGAGGGATCGGCCCAGGCGCGCCGGCCCCATCCGGCGACCTCCACCGGGACGAGCCCCGTCCCGTCGATGACGCGGTCGACTTCGTCCTGCCGGATCCGGTAGTAGTCCGCGAGGTCCGCGCGCGTCGCCACCCCGAGCGCCCGTCCGGCCCTCGCCACGAGCTCCGTCAGGCACGCGTCGTCGTCGGGGTCGCGGGCGAGCAGTTCCGCGGGGACGGCACGTTCGGCGAGGTCGTAGACCCGGCGCCAGCCGACCCGCCGCACGCAGACGACCTCGCCGACATCCAGGAGCCATTCGATGCCGATCTTCTGGTCGCTCCAGTCCCACCACTCGGCGCTCGCCTTCGCACCGCCGAGCTCCCGGGTGGTGAGCGGGCCGTCCGTCCGCAGCCGCTCGCGGACGACGTCGCACACGCCTTCGGGCACTTTGTGCCAGCGCCAGCCGCGCCGCGCGTACGCGCGGCGCCGGAACGCGAACAGCGGCCAGTCGTCCAGCGGGAGCACCGACGCCGCGTGCGCCCAGTACTCGAACGCGGTCGGCGTCCCGTTGCCCCAGTACGCCGTCTCGACCGGCCCGCGCCCCACCGGCCCGAGGCGCGCGTACGGGACCAGCTCGTGGGACCGCGCGAGCACCGAGATCGTGTCGAGCTGGACGGCGCCCAGCCGCCGCAGCATCGCGGGCACCCCGCCCCGGCTCCGCGCCCCCAGCAGTCCCTGGGCTCGCAACTGCAGCCGTCTCGCCTCGTCCGCACTGAGCTCGATCACGCCCGCGATGCTACGTCACGACACCGACAAACTGCGTTTACCGGTCGCCCTCGGGTCCGTGGTGCGAGGCCGCCGTCAGGTGATCTCCAGGAGCTTTTCGCGGACGGCATAGACCACGGCCTCCATCCGGGAGTGGAGCTGGAGCTTCTCCAGGATGTTCCGGACGTGGTTCTTGACCGTGTTCTCCGAGATGAAGAGTTCGCGGGCGATCTCGCGGTTGCCGAGGCCGCGGGCGACCAGGCGCAGGACTTCCATCTCCCGCTCGGTGAGCTTGGGGGCGGGTACCTGCTGGGTGCGTTCCTCGCTGCGTTTGGCCAGGGAGGCGAACTCGGTGATGAGTTTGGAGGCCATGGACGGGCTGATCAGCGACTGGCCGCCGTGCACGGCGCGGACCGCCTGCGGGACCTCGTCGATGGAGATCTCCTTGAGGAGGTAGCCGGTCGCCCCGGCCTTGATGGCCTCGAAGAGGTCCTCCTCCTCGTCGCTGATCGTCAGCATCACGATCTTCGCGCTCGGCGCGGCGTCCTTGATGGCGGTGCAGGCTTCGATGCCGCTGCGGCGGGGCATCCGGATGTCCATCAGGACGACGTCGGGAAGCAGGTCGCCCGCCATCTCGACGGCCTCGTGCCCGTCCCCGCCCTCGCCGATGACCTCGATGTCGTCCTCCTCCTGGAGGACCATTTCCAGGCCGCGGCGGAACAGCGCGTGGTCGTCGACGATGAGCACCCGGATCGGGTCGGCCGGATCGGCCGGCCGCGCCGCCTCCCGGTCGGCGGGGGCCGCGCCGGCGCCGGCCTTTCGGGATGCCGCCGCGGAGCTGCGAGCCTCGGGATTCTCGCTCACCTGAGTCGCGGCGTGGAGGAGACGCCGCTTCCCCCCTTCACTTTGGGTGATCTGGGATTACCGGAGGGTCGGTACCGGGGCGCTCCCGGGACCGTGCGGGGTCCGGGGTCGCCCCCGGGGAAGTGCGTTCGTGCCCGGGGCTGCCCGGGGGTCGGTGTCCGGGGCGCCTCGCGGCGTCCGGACGGGGGTCGGGAGGCCCCGGAGGAGGGCCTGATCCCGGAATCGAGCCGTTGCGGTCGCCTCCGATCGGATCTGCGGTTTGTGTCGTCCTCGGGAACCTAAAGGGTCCGAAGGCGGATCCAGGGGATTTCGGTCGGGTGTCTCCCGGAGAACTGCCGCGAGGCCCGAGGAGGTTCCCGGCGCGCGCTCCGGGCGCCGACACGGGGCGGTGGCTCGGACGGGCGGGCGGGGACCCTCCCGTCCGGGCCACCGCGCCCGGATCCGGCTGTAGGTCTCTAGATCATGACATGGTTCGGACGCTCGGCGAGCGCCTAATCACTCTTCGACGAGCCTGATCACTCCGTAGTCCCAGCCTCTTCTCCGGTAGACGACCGAGGGGTGACCGGAGGCCTTGTCCCGGTACAGGTAGAAGTCGTGCCCGACGAGCTCCATCTCGAACAGCGCCTGCTCGATGCCCATCGCCTCGGCCTTGTGGAACTTCTCGCGGACGACGACGGGCCCGTCGCCCTCCATCGGGATCGGGACGATGTTCTCGTCCGCCGAGACCGGGGTCCCGGGGTCGGGCCGCTCCTGGACGGCCGTGCGCTCCGCGCGCGCCGCACGCGGCGGCGGCTCCGGCGCGGGCGGCGGCGGCTCCGGGATCGGTTCCATCGTCGCGAGCTTGGCGCGCGCCTTGCCGCCGTGGCTCTTGCGCCGCTCTCCGTCGCGGCGCAGCCTCGACTCGAGCTTGTCCAGCGCGAGGTCGAGCGCTCCGTAACGGTCGTCGGCCGCCGCCTCGGCCCGGATGACCGGGCCCCGGGAACGGATCGTCAGCTCCACTCGCTCGCGCTGGTCGGCGAGACGCGGGTTGTGCTCCTCCGACACCTCCACATCCACGCGGATGACCTTCTGGTTGAGCCGCTCGATCTTGGCCAGCTTCGTGTCGACGTGCCGGCGGAACCGGTCGCCCACATCGGTGTGCCGGCCCCTCACGGTGATGTCCACGCGGGACTCCCCCCTTCGCCCGGTTGCGTTCTTCGCCCTGACCGGGGGCCCTGACGTCCCCGGTTCGGGCGCCACAGCACGGTGGGTCGCACCCGCCCGGCCGACCTGGTCTTCGTCCCCACATCCGCCTGCTGAGGGGCTCGCGGCGCTCTCGCCACTACTGCCCTTCTCCCGGTTCGGGGGATGTCGGATCCCCCGACGGGGCAGGACTTACCTCTAAGGCGCACCGTGATCGGTCGACGAGAAGTCGCCTTACGTGGGCCGTTTCGCCTGCGCCTGGCATCGGCTAGCCGGATCGTCTGCCGCGTTCCCGAGGAACGCTGCGATCCGACGCAACCACGGACCCGGGCGGGTGCCATGTCAGGAACGCTAACCCCTTACGCCACGAATGTCAGGGGGGTGAGGCGAGGAAAAACTCACGGTCCGTCATGGGTGATCTCCGCAGCGACGTTCCAGGCGCCCTCCACGGCGCCGTCACGAGCCGTGATGCGCCCGGGGCACGGGCTTCGCGCACACTGCTCCCCTGCAGGTCAGATCGACCTGACCCACGGGTGAGTTTGCGCGATATCTACTCCCCTCGCCGTGTCTCACGCCGGTCGCGCCCGGACCGACCCCCGTCCCTCCAGAAGGGCGACCACGCTAGGTAACTACCTGTCGAACCTTCGGACATACGTGAAGAAAGTCACCATTCGCCTTCACCCCCATCGGCGCGGTGTCACGGCCGCCGGCGCGGTGTCATCGCGACCGTGGCCGCTCCGACCAACTCGGCCCCGGCCGCGCGCAGGGCTCGGGCCGCCTCCGACAGTGACGCTCCGGTCGTCACCACGTCGTCCACCAGGACGACCCGCCGTCCGGCGACTGGCGCCCGCACCTCGATCGCGCCCCGCAGGTTGGCCGCCCGCTGCGCCGCCGTCAGGCCCGCTTGGTCGGCCACCCGTCGCCGCTGGCGCAGCGCGTTCACCGCCCTCACGGCCGCGCCCTCCGCCCGCAGCCGCCGCACCGCCGCCTCGGCCACCTCCCCGGTCGCGTCCCGCCCTCGCCGCCGCAACGCCCGCCGCCCCGAAGGCACCCACACCACCCACACCTCCGCACCCACTCCTGGCGGCGGGGCCCGTCCATGGCGCGTGGCCGGCTCGTCCCGTCTGGCCCGTTCGCCGCTTCCCGCTGTTCGGGGCTGGGCTCCGGTAGCCGGCGCGGCGTGCATGCCCGGTTGGGCGTGCTTGGCCGGCGTTCGCTTGGCCGGTCCAGCGGGTCGGCCGGGGTCCGGCTTGTTCGGTGGAGTGGCCGGACCTGTCGTCGCGGGGTCTTCGGTGGGTGGGGGCAGGGCGGCCCTGAGGGCTGTCGCCAGGGCCTCGCCCAAGGGGGTGGCCAGGCGGACGCGGCCGTGCTCCTTGTACGCGGACAGGACGGCTTTCACGGGGCCCTGGTACAGGGTGACCGCGTGGGGCGAGGGACGCCGGGTACGGCGGGCCCTCGGCGGACGGGTGCCTGGAGGGGGAGGGCACAGAGGGGGCAGAGGAGGACGGACGGGCGCCCGCAGCCCGCGCAGCTCTCGGGGAAGATCAGGTCGAGGATCGTCGTCAGTGCTTTCATGCACTCGACGATGCCCGGCGGGCTCCGGGGGCCGCAGAGATTCTTCGGCCTGTGGATAACTTCGTCAGCGGGGGTAGTACGGGTCGCGGCCCGCGATGGAGCAGACCCACGCGCTGTAGGTGTTGGCGGGCGAGCGCTGGCGGCAGACCTTCTGCTCGCCGGCGGCGCGGGTGCCGATGAGGACGGGCGCGCCGGGGGCCGCGGTGATCGTCTCGGGTTCGCCGAGGGAGCCGACGCCGAGGGAGGTGATCGCGCTGCCGCTGACGGGCATCAGGAACGGGAGCGTCTGGGCGTCGCGGTTGGCCCGCCCGAGGACGGCGAGGGTTCCGTGGTCGCGCCAGGCGATGTCGACGGCGTCCTGCAGTTCGGAGCTGACGGGCAGGAACGCGCCGACGTCCAGGGTGCCGTCGGGAGCGTGGGCGATGCGGCCGATCTGGATCTGGGGGCGGCCGTCGACGCGGACGATGACGGCGGCGCGCACCCCGTCGCGGGCGACGTGGAAGGCCAGGACCTCGCGGCCGCCGAGGCCCCAGTGGGCGGCGCGGACGGGAGACCGGCCGGGGCGGCGCACCCAGAGGGTCGAGCCCTCGGACGTGCTCTCCACCGTCCACAGGGTGCCGTCGGGGCTCCAGGACGGGGCGGTGAAGCGGCCGCCCTCCCGGGCGTTCAGCAGGACGCGCGGGGCCGCGGCGCCGGTGACGGGAGCGGCGACGATGACCTGGTCGTGGGCGTAGCCGAGTCCGGCGACCTCGCTGTAGTCGGGGGACACGGCGGGACGGGAGAGGTTCACGGCGGGGGCGACGGGGTGGGCCCGGTCGCCGCGCAGGGTGCCGAGGGCGCCCGTCTCGCCGGTCATGTAGGCGTTCTGGTGCTCCTTGCTCTTGGCGTCCGGGCCGTCGGGCGAGTTCTCCGGCCAGGCGTACACGGACTGGGTGGCGTCCATGCCCTCGGCGGTGACGGTCTCGCCGCCGATGCGCAGCCGCCAGCGCTGGATCTCCGACAGCTGCCGGAGCGTCCAGCCGAGCTGGGCGGACATGCGCTCGATGTCGCCGCCGCGGGCGGCTTCGGTGAGGTCGACGGTCGCGACGTCGTTGTCGATGTCGACGGATCCGCGCAGTTCGGTTCCGGCGGGGAAGGCGCTCCGCACGGCGCCGTTCAGCCAGGACGTGGGGCCGTCCAGGGCCGCCCGGACGAGCTGGGTGGGGAGCGTCTGGCGGTTCACGACCGGCAGGAAGATGCCGTTGGGGACGAGGGTGTGCCGATCGGGGGCGAAGAAGTACAGGTTGACGGTGCGCATGGCGCGGTCGACGTCGTCCTTGGTGAGGATCAGGCCGGCCTTGTCGCCGCCGGGCAGCCCGGTGATCCGCCAGAGGCCCTGCGGGGTCCTGGCGACCTGGAAGGCGAGGTCGATCTCCTTGGGGGCGGCGGTGTACTGGCCGTCGGAGGTGATCGTGCCGAGCTGGTCGCCGCTGATCCGGACGGTGGCCTGGCCGTTCTCCGACCGGACGATCTGCGGGCTGACGATCCGGTCCGCGATGACGGTGACGAACGGGCGGGGCCCCGGCTCCCAGCGGGACTTGGGGCCGAGGTACTGCTTGGCGACCCGGTGGTCGTCGTCGAAGCTCGCGGACGCGGCGAGGAAGCCGGAGACGATCTCCGCGGGCCCCCATTCGGGGTCGGGCCCGACGGGGATGAGCCGGACGTACGGGTCGTCGACGCGTTCGGCGCGTTCGGCGGGCTGTCCGGTGACGACCTGGCCGCCGCTGGGCACTCCGGCGCAGCCGGTGCCGGTCATCAGGACGGCGGCGCAGAGCACGGTGAGGCCGAGCCAGCGGTTCATTCGCCGACCTCCAGTTCCGCGTAGACGGGACGGGGATCGCCCGCGCCGGGCGGGACGAGCGGGAGCGGGGAGCCGCGGAGCTCGGCGCCCGCGGCGCGGGGCAGGGAGAGGCGGAACTGGGAGCCGTGGCCGGGTTCGCCCCACGCCTGGAGCCAGCCGCCGTGCAGCTGGGCGTCCTCGCGGGAGATGGACAGGCCGAGGCCGGTGCCGCCGGTGGTGCGGGCGCGCGCGGGGTCGGCGCGCCAGAAGCGGTCGAAGACCATCTGGCCCTCCCCCGGTTTCAGGCCGACACCGTGGTCGCGGACGGCGACGGCGACGGCGTCGCGGTCGACGGCGGCGGACACGACGATGTCCTCGCCCTCGCCGTGTTCGACGGCGTTGACCAGCAGGTTCCGCAGGATGCGCTCCACCCGGCGGCGGTCCACCTCGGCCATGCAGGGCTCGCCGGGCAGTTGCAGGACGACCTTGCTGCCCTTGCGCTCGGCGAGGCCCTGGATGTCGCCGACGGTGCGCAGCACGAGATCGCGCATGTCGAGGGACTCGGCGTCGAGGGTGGCGGCGCCGGCGTCGTGCCGGCTGATCTCGAGCAGGTCGCCGAGCAGGGCTTCGAACCGTTCGAGCTGGCTCTGCAGCAGTTCGGCGGAGCGGCCGACGGCGACGTCGCCGAAGGTGTCGCGGTTCTCGTAGAGCATGTCGGCGGCGATGCGGATGGTGGTGAGGGGCGTGCGCAGCTCGTGCGAGACGTCGGACACGAACTGGCGCTGCACCTGCGAGAGGTCTTCGAGTTCGCGGATCTTCTCCTGCAGGTTCTCGGCCATCTCGTTGAACGAGCGGCCGAGCCGGGCGAGGTCGTCCTCGCCGCGGACCCGCATGCGCTCCTCGAGGCGGCCGGCGGCGAGGCGCTGGGCGCCCTGCGCGGCGAGCCGCACGGGGATGACCACCTGGCGCGTCACCAGGGACGCGATGGCGGCGAGGAGCAGGACCAGGACGATGCCCACGCCGGCCATGGAGCGTTCGACGGTGGTGAGGGTCTCCTCCTCCTGTTCCAGGGAGAACAGGTAGTAGAGCTCGAACTGCCCGGTGCGTCCACCGACGATGAGCCCACGCTCGGACGGGCGGTCGCCGAGGTAGCTCAGTTCGCCGTAGGTGTAGGCGCGGGTGCCCGCGGGCGCGTTCGCGATCTCCTCGCGGAGGCGTTCCGGGACGCTGCCCTGGCGCAGTTCGTTGGTGGCGTACCCGTCGGAGTACTGCTCGTTGGTGTCCCGGATGTACACCTCGTACAGCCCGGACGGGCCGCTGCTCGACTTCAGCCGGTCGATCGTGGCGTCCAGCCTGCTGCCGCTCTCGGAGGAGTTGCCCAGGTCACGCTGGACCTGCGCCAGGCCCTCGTCGAGCTGGAGGCGGGCGGCCCTGACCTTGCTGTCCATCAGCGCGGACGAGACCTGCTGCATGAGGAACGCGCCGAGGATCACGACGACGATGCCCGAGATGAACAGCGTCGAGGTGACGACGCGGACCTGGATGGAGCGGCGCCAGCGGGTGAGGGCCTGCCGGACGCCGCTGCGCACGAGCCGTCGGAGGGCGCGCAGGATCCGCCGCGCGAACCGCCCCGCGCTCCTCAGGGAGACGTTCATGAGGAGGCCGCGGGGAGTCGCGCGGTCGGGTTGCCGGACGAACGAAGGGTCATCGTCGTGTCACCGGAGGGATCGGGCCGGTGGGGGTCGAACCGGCGGCGGGCGGGTCAGTGCGGGGGACGCCCCCACACGCGCCCCGGACCGGCCCGTTGTCGTGGGAACGACAACGGGTCAGGCGGGACCGGCCTTGTAGCCGACGCCGCGCACGGTCACGACGATCTCCGGGCGCTCGGGATCCTTCTCGATCTTGGCGCGGAGTCGCTGGACGTGCACGTTGACCAGGCGCGTGTCGGCGGCGTGCCGGTAGCCCCACACCTGCTCGAGGAGGACCTCGCGGGTGAAGACCTGGCGCGGCTTGCGGGCCAGGGCGACCAGGAGGTCGAACTCCAGCGGGGTGAGGGGGATGTGCTGGTCGCCGCGCTTGACCGAGTGTCCGGCGACGTCGATGGTGATGTCGCCGATCTGCAGGGTCTCGGGGGCGGGTTCGTCCGTGCGCCGCAGGCGCGCGCGCACGCGCGCGACCAGCTCCTTCGGCTTGAACGGCTTGACGATGTAGTCGTCGGCGCCCGACTCGAGCCCGAGGACGACGTCCACGGTGTCGCTCTTGGCCGTCAGCATGACGATCGGGACCCCCGCCTCGGCGCGGATCTGGCGGCAGACGTCGATGCCGTCGGCGCCCGGCAGCATCAGGTCCAGCAGCACGAGGTCGGGGCGGGTCTCCCGGAACGCCTCGAGCGCCTTGTCGCCGTCGTGCACGAACGAGGGCTCGAAGCCCTCGCCCCTCAGCACGATGCCGAGCATCTCGGCGAGCGCGAGGTCGTCGTCGACGACCAGTACACGTCCTCTCATGGCCCTCATCGCAAAGTCGGGGTTCGGTGGTGGGGGCGCGGCGCTCCGGTCACCACCTAGCCGCGGAGAGATATGCCTTGGCGTGCCAGGTTACCTGCGTTTGCCTTGTACATGACTCCCCCGAGCCGGGTGGCCGCACGTTGTCACGTCGCGCGGCGCACGGCATCGCGCCCGCATTGCAGCAGGGCAGTGCCTTATGCGCTCTTTATACAGTGCAGGACTTGTCAAGCGAGACGCCCGAATCCGGCGCGGAAACGGCCGGAATCGGGCGGATTCCATCATCGGTCCCGGCGTGTCGCGGAGCGGATCACCGTGCGGGACGCGCGATCACGGTGAACCCGGCATTGCGACCATGACAGGATGACCTGACCGGACGCGCGCGGGGGACGCACGCGGCGGACGCGCACGGGAGGGGCACCACGGGGAGGCACCGGGTCCGCGGTGCCGACCGGGCCGTGCGGCGGGCTGCCGCACGGACTCGCCGAACAGGTCGCCGAAACAGATCGCCGAGACAGCGCCGCAGAGATCGCAGGGAGCCGCCATGCCGGGACCGGACGGCCGGGACGTCGCCGCGGAGGAGACCGTCCCGTTCCGCCCCATGTCGATCTCGGAACTGCTGGACGGCGTGATCGCCGGGATCCGGCGCCGGCCCCGGGTGATCTTGGGGATGTCGGTGACGGTGGCGGCGGTGATCCAGGTGGCGGGTTCCGTCGGCGCGTTCTTCTTCATCGGCGACGAGGCGCGCGACGAGGTGACGCCGGACGTGCTGCTGAGCTCGTTCGGTGCGCAGGCGACGCTGAACGGGCTGCTGCTGGTGCTGTCGGGGTTCGGGATCCTGCTGCTCGCGGGGTTGCTGGCGCCGCTGCTGGGCCGCGAGCTGCTGGGCGCGCCGATCCCCGCGCGGCGGGCGCTGCGCGACGTCCGTCCGGTGGCGGGCCGGCTGCTGGGGACGGCCGCGGTGGTGCTGGGCGCGGCCCTGCTCGCGGGTGTGCTGCCGACCGTCCCGTTCGTCCTGCTGGCGGCGGCCGGGGCGCATCCGGCGGCGATCGTGTCGGCCGCGGTCCTGGGGTTCTCCGCGGGATTCGCGCTGATGGTCTGGGTTTACGTACTGCTCGTGCAGGCGGTGCCTGCGGTCGTCCTGGAGCGACGCACCGTGGGGGGCGCGCTCAAGCGCGCGCGGGCCCTCACCAAGGGACGCTGGTGGCGTCTGTGCGGCGCGCTCGTGCTGGCCCTGCTGGTGACGGTCTTCATGGGGCTCTTCGCCCTGCGGATCCCGTTCATCGTGGTCCAGCTCGTCTTCTTCGGCGACGGCAGTGACGCGGTGGCCGCGCTCGCCGTCGACACGGTCGGACGGATCGTGGCGTGGTCGGTCGTACTGCCGTTCGACGCGGGAGTCATCGCGATGCTCTACATGGACCAGCGGATGCGCCGGGAGGGGTTCGACCTGGAGGTGCGCCTGCGGCGGACGTCCGGGTCGACGCCGTCCGCCACGGCGCCGGAGGACGTCCGGGGCACGCACGCCCCAGGCGGCGCCGAGCCGGACGACGAGGCGTTCACCGCACTGTGGCGGCCGACCGACGGAACGGGGGCGACCCTCTGATGCTCGGCGCCCCGACGCCCGCCCTCTCGGCGTTCGCCCCTTCGACGACCGGCGCCTCCGCGCCCGGCCCGGTCGACCGCGAGCAGGCCCGCGAGATGGCCCGCCGCGAGCTGGAGAAGCAGGTCTACCAGCGGGAGGAACCGTCCTGGCTGGAACGGACCTGGAGCGACTTCACGGAGTGGCTGCGCGAGCTGATGAACCAGTCGCCGGCCGGCCAGCCGCAGGGCGGCGGCAGCGGCATCCTGTCGATCGTGGTGATCGTGCTGGTGCTGGCGGCGGCGATCGCGCTGGTCGTGTGGCTGATGTGGGGGCGCGGCAACCCGCGGTCGCGGCGCGGGGCGCTGCTGGACGAGGCGCGGCCCGCGACGGCGCTCGACCATCGGGCCGCCGCCGAGCGGCACGCGGCGGCCGGGCAGTGGGCCGAGGCGATCCGGGAACGGCTCCGCGCGGTCGCGCGCGACCTGGAGGAACGCGCCGTGCTCGGGCCGCGGCCGGGCCGCACCGCCGACGAGCTCGCGGCCGAGGCGGGCACGGCGGTGCCCGAACTGGCGGACGCGCTGCGCACCGCCGTGCGGATCTTCGACGACGTCTGGTACGGCGACCGGCCCGGCACCGCCGACGGGTACGCGCAGGTCAGGGACCTGGACGACCGGTTGCGCGCGGCCCGTCCGGCGCCGCTGGAGTCCGACGGCCCCGTCCCGGCGGGGCGGGGCGACGACGAGGACGGAGGGCCGCGATGGTGACGCAGGCACCGCCCGGCGCCCCCGGTGCCGGGACGGGCACGGGGGCGCCCGCCGAGCCGTCCGCGCGGCAGGTCGCGGGACGCCGCTGGCGCGCGTCCCGCGGGATCCTGGTGGCGCTCCTCGCGCTGGCGCTGATCGGGGTGATCCTGGCCGCGCTGCGGCCGTCGAGTTCGGCGGGGTCGCTCGATCCGGAGTCGCCGAAGCCGGAGGGCAGCCGGGCCCTCGCCGCGATCCTGGCGCAGAACGGCACGCGCGTGGACGTCGCGCGGGACGTGGACGCGTCCCCCTTCGCCTACGGCCCCGCCACCACACTGGTGGTGACGCACAGCGAGCGGCTCACCGATGAGGATGTGGCCCTCCTACACTCGGCCCGGGCCAACCTGGTGCTCGTCCAGCCCACGTCGCACGTGCTGCGTGCCCTAGCCCCCGGCGTCGACTCGGTGGGGAACGCGTTCTCCGGTGTGGAGTCCCCCGGTTGCGGTCTCCGGGCCGCCCGCCTCGCGGGCCCCGTGTCGTTCAACGAATCGCTCCTTTACGCCCCCGACCCCGGCGCGATGCGGGGCGACGCGACCGCCTGCTACGCGGCTCCGGACGCGGACGTGAACGGTGCGCGCCTGGTGCAGGTGCAGGAGCCGCGCGGGAGGACGGTCACCGTTCTCGGGTCGACCGCCCCGCTCGTCAACGAGCATCTGGACGACGAGGGCAACGCCGCGCTCGGCATGAACCTGGCCGGGCCCGGCACCCACACCGTGTGGTTGATGCCCGACCTTCCCGAGCCCGGCACCGCGGCCGGAGGGAAGTCGCTGATCGAGCTGATCCCGTTCGGGGTGAAGCTGTTCTTCCTGGAGCTGCTCGTCGCGGTGCTGCTGGTCGCGCTGTGGCGAGCCCGGCGGCTCGGCCCGGTCGTGGCGGAGGCGCTGCCGGTCGTGGTCCGCTCCGCCGAGACGGTCGAGGGCCGCGCCCGGCTGTACCGCGCGAGCCGCGCCCGCGACCGTGCGGCGGACGCGCTGCGGGCGGGGGCCCGGGAACGGCTCGTCCCGCTGCTGGGGCTGCCGCGCTCGGCCGCACAGGACCCGGCCGCCGCGCAGCAGATCGTCTCGGCCGTCGCGAGCCGCACCGCGCACCCGGAGGCGGTCGTGGGCGGCGCCCTGTACGGTCCTGAACCCGTGGACGACGCCGGGCTGCTCGCCCTCACCGACGTCCTCGACGACCTGGAAAGGCAGGTACGCCAGTCGTGAACCACCCTGTTGACCTCGGAAAGGGCGACTGGCCCGGCGACGGGCCGGGCGACGGGCCCGCGACGGTGGCCGACGGCCCGCCGGGCACCGGCGCCGCCCCGGTGTCCGAGGAGACGCTGCGGCGCGCCGAGACGGCCCGCGCCGCGCTCGCGGCGCTGCGCGGCGAGGTCGCCAAGACCGTCGTCGGGCAGGACTCCGTGGTGACGGGTCTGGTGATCGCGCTGCTGTGCCGGGGCCACGTGCTGCTGGAGGGCGTCCCCGGGACGGCGAAGACGCTGCTCATCAAGACCCTGTCGCGGGCGCTCGAACTGGACTTCAAGCGCGTGCAGTTCACCCCCGACCTGATGCCGGGCGACGTGACGGGCTCGCTCATCTACGACAACCGGACCGCGGAGTTCGAGTTCCGCAAGGGGCCGGTCTTCACGAACCTCCTGCTCGCCGACGAGATCAACCGGACGCCGCCCAAAACGCAGGCGTCGCTCCTGGAAGCCATGGAGGAGCGACAGGTTTCAGTGGAGGGCTCCGCGCGCGCCCTGCCCGACCCGTTCGTGGTGTGCGCGACGCAGAACCCCATCGAGTACGAAGGCACCTACCCCCTGCCCGAAGCCCAGCTGGACCGGTTCCTCGTCAAGCTGACCGTGCCCGTCCCCACGCGGGACGAGGAGATCTCGATGCTCCAGCGGCACGCGTCCGGTTTCGACCCGCGCGACCTGTCGGAGGTCAGGCCGGTCGCGGGAGCGGACGAACTGGCCGCCGGGCGGGCCGCGACCCGGGCCGTCCACCTCGACCCCAAGGTCGCCGCGTACGTGGTGGACCTGTGCCGCGCCACCCGCCAGTCCCCGTCCCTGCAGCTCGGGGTGTCGCCGCGCGGCGCGACGGCGCTGCTGGCGACGTCCCGCGCGTGGGCGTGGCTGTCGGGCCGCGACTACGTGACGCCGGACGACGTGAAGGCGCTCGCCCGGCCGACGCTGCGGCACCGCGTGCAGCTGCGCCCGGAGGCGGAGCTGGAGGGCGCGACCACGGACGGCGTGCTGGAGGGCATCCTCGCCCACGTCCCCGCCCCGCGCTGATGGCGCTGACCGGACGGCTGGGGCTGCTGGCGCTGCTCGGCGCGCTCGTCCCGATCCTGCTGCCGAGCTGGTGGACCCTGTTCGCGCTGTGGGGCGCACTGCTGCTGGGCGTGGCCGCCGACCTGGCTCTGGCGGGCAACGTGCGAGCGCTGCGGTTCCACCGGTCGGGCGACTCCCGGGTGCGGCTGGGCGAGTCGGCGCGGGTGACGCTGACGGTGGAGAACCTCGGCCGGCGGCGGCTGAAGGCCCGGCTGCGGGACGTGTGGCCGCCGAGCGCGGGCGCGACGCCCCGGACGGCGGACGTGGACGTCCCCGCCGGGGAGCGGCGCCGGGTGGAGCTCACGCTCACCCCGACGCGGCGCGGCGACCGGGAGGCCGTGACGGTCGTGGTGCGCTCGGCGGGTCCGCTGGGGCTGGCCGCGCGGCAGCTCTCGCGGCGGGCGCCCTGGACGGTGCGGGCGCTGCCGGCGTTCCCGTCGCGCCGCCACCTGCCCGCGAAGCTCGCCCGGCTGCGGGAGCTGACCGGCGCGCACGTCGCGCAGATCCGCGGGCAGGGCACCGAGTTCGACTCGCTGCGCGAGTACGTGGACGGCGACGACGTCCGCTCGATCGACTGGCGGGCCACCGCGCGCCGCGCCGACGTGGTCGTCCGGACGTGGCGGCCCGAGCGGGACCGGCGGATCTACCTCGTGCTGGACACCGGCCGGACGGCGGCGGGGCGCGTCGGCGACATCCCCCGGCTGGACTGCTCGATGGACGCGGCGCTGCTGCTGGGCGCGCTGGCGTCCCGGGCGGGCGACCGCGTCGACATGCTGGCCTACGACCGGCGGGTCCGCGCCCGCGTGGAGGGCGCGTCCCGGACGGACCTGCTGCCCGCGATGGTGCACGCGCTGGCGCCGCTGGAGCCGGAGCTGCTCGAGTGCGACGCGGCCGGGATGGTGTCGACGCTGCTCGCGCGCGTGCGGCAGCGGGCCTGGTCGTCCTGCTGACCGACCTGAACACGGCGGCGATCGGAGGGCCTGCTGCCGCTGCTGCCGCAGCTCACCGCCCGGCACCTCGTCATGATCGCGGCGGTGGCGGATCCGCGGGTCCGGGAGATGGCGGACGGGCGCGGCGACCTGGCGGCGGTGTACGACGCGGCGGCCGCGGAGCGGCGCGCGCGGAGCGCCGCCGGCTCACCGCGGAGCTGCGCGGGCACGGCGTGGAGGTCGTGGACGCGCCGCCCGAGGAGATCGCGCCCGCCCTCGCCGACGCGTACCTGGCCCTCAAGGCCGCCGGACGGCTCTGAGACGCCCCGGCTTCCCGGAGCGGCACAAGGGCAGGGAGCGGCTGCGTCCGCGGCTCTGCGTGCCGCTCAGCGGGCCGTGGGCCCGGTCGGCCCGTCGCGAGGGTCGGCCCGTCGCCGGCGGTCGGCCCGCCACCGGGGCGGGGTCAGCCCGCCACGGGGGCGAGGTCGGGCCGCAGCTCGGCGTCGCCGGTCTCGCCCCGCCGTGTCGCCCGCCGGCCGAGGACGATCACGTACGTGAGGAACGCGAGCTCGGCGACGACGCCGATCGACACGCGCAGCCAGGTCACGTGCACCCAGCCCGTGACGAAGCCCTCGATCAGGCCCGACACGGGAGGACCCCGACGAGCCCGATGGCGATGCTCACGGCGGCCCGGCCCTCCTCCGCGAGGGCCTGGCCGCGGGTGCGCCGCCCAGGATCGATGATCGTCCAGCCCAGTTTCAGGCCGCCCGCCACGGCCAGGTACACGGCGGTCAGTTCGAGCAGGCCGTGCGGCAGGATCAGTCCGAAGAAGATGTCACCCTTGCCGTGGGCGAACATCAGCCCGCCGGTGAGCCCGAGGTTCACCTGGTTCAGCACCAGGACGTACACGGTCGGTATGCCGAGCAGGATCCCGAAGATGATCGCTACTGCGGACACCCAGGCGTTGTTGATCCAGACCTGGAACGCGAAGGAGGAGGCGGAGTGCTCGGTGTAGTAGTTCGCGAAGTCCTCGTCGACGAGCTGCCGGATCTCCTCGGGGGCACCCACGGCGGCCTGGACCTCCGGGTTCCGCACCACCCAGATGGCCAGGGCGAGGGCCAGCAGGTTGCCCAGGACCGCGTTCCCCAGCCACCACCACCGCAGCCGGTAGGCGACCGCCGGGAAGGTGACGGTGGCGAACTTCGAGACGTCCCGCCACATCGGCGCCTGGGCGCCCGCCACGGCCGCCCGTCCGCGCGCCACCAGCGACGACAGCCGTCCCACCAGCTCCGGGTCGGGCGAGCTGGACCGGACGACCGACAGGTGCGTCGCCGTGCGCTGGTAGAGCTCGACGAGCTCGTCGGCCTCGGCACCGGTCAGCTTCCGCCCCCGGTTGATGAGCTGCTCGAGGCGGTTCCAGTCGGGGTTGTGCGCGGCCACATAGGCGTCGACGTCCACCCGGGGAGACTAACGCGTCCCCCCGCCGAAGCGGCAAAATGGACCAGCCCCTGCAAATGACCAGCCCTGCAAATGACCAGCCCTGCAAATGACCAGCCCCCTGCACTGGAGGATCGGCACATGGGCCAACTCGTCACCGGCGAGGCCGTCGCGCTCGACATCCGGGTCGCGCGGCTGGCCAGCCGCGGCTGCGCCCTGCTGATCGACCTGCTGCTGCAGGTCACGATCCTCAACGTCGCGCTCTACTTCGTGAGCGCCACCGCGATCATCGCGGACGAGGCGTGGGCGATCGGGCTGGGGCTGCTGGCGACGGTGACCGTGCTGGTCGGCTACCCGTGTGCGGCGGAGACGCTGACGCGGGGCCGCACGCTCGGCAAGATGGCGCTGGGCCTGCGGGTCGTCGGCGACGACGGCGGCCCGATCCGGTTCCGGCAGGCGCTCGTGCGCGCCCTCGCGGGGTTCATCGAGTTCTGGACGTTCTACGGTTCGCCCGCGCTGATCGCGTCGTTCTGCAACCGGCGCGGCAAGCGGCTCGGCGACATGTTCGCGGGCACGGTCGTCATCCAGGAGCGCTCCGGGTCCGGCCTGTACCGGCCGGTCGCGGTCATGCCCGCGCACCTGATCCCGTGGGCGCGCTCGCTGGAGCTGTCGATGCTCTCGGACGAGCTGGCGATGACGGCCAGGCAGTACCTGTCGCGCTTCTGGGAGCTGCGGACGGACATCCGCGACTCGCTCGGGCAGCGGATCGCCGACGACGTCGCCGCGGTCGTCAGCCCGCCCCCGCCGCCGGGCGTCCGCCCGGAGATCATGCTGTCGGCCGTCCTGGCGGAGCGGCGGCACCGCGAGCAGTGGCGGCTGGCCGAGCGCCGCGCCCGGCGGATGCGCCGGCTGGGCCTGCCCGTCCAGGTGCCGGCCGCGCATCCGGCGGCCGTGATGGCGATGGCCGGACCGCCGCCGGGGCCGGGCGCCGTCGCGGCGGGACCGCCCGCACCGCCGCCGTTCAGCGCGCCCCAGCCGGGCCGTCCCGCGTTCCTGCCGCCGCCGAACTACGGCTCGGGGCCGTACCAGGGGTACCTGAACGCCCCGCCCGGCCCGCCGTACCCGCCCGGCCCCGCGTACCCCACGGGGCCGCAGCAGCCGTACCCCCAGCAGCAGCAGCCGCATCCCCAGCAGCAGCAGTACCCGCCGCAGCAGGGCTGACTTCCCCGGCCGCCCCCCGCCCCCAGGACGCCGCCGGCCTGCGGGCGCCGGGTGCGGTTCGGCAGATCACGCCTTCCCCGCGCTCCGCCGTTGTGCACTTCTCCCACTTCCACCGCCCCCGCACGCCGCCTAATATCCGAACAAAATTCATGTTCTGGAGGTGGCATGCGCGCACGGACCGCCCGCACCGCGCGGAACCGGGGCCGGATCGCCCTGACGGCCGTCCTGGCGAGCGCGCTCGCCGCCGCGACCGTCACCACGCTCCCCGCCCCGCCCGCACGCGCGGACGAGGCGGCCCCGCCGACGATCGTCGACGAGCGGGGCAGGACGCTGATCCTGCACGGGCTCAACACCGCGAGCAGCGCGAAGGGCCCGAGCGGCCTCCCCTGGATCGAGCGTGCGGACGTCGCCCGCGAAGCCCGCGAGCTCGGCACGAACTCCGTCCGGTACCTCGTCCAGTGGAAGAACATTGAGCCCGAGCCGGGCCGGTACGACGACGCGTACCTGGACGACGTCGCCGAACGCGTCGCCTGGTACCGCGAGCAGGGCATGCACGTGATCCTGGACATGCACCAGGACATCTACGGCCCGGCCGCCTGCGAGGGCTCCGGAAACGGCGCGCCCGCCTGGGCCACGCACACCGACGGCCTGCCCTGCACCCCGCAGACCCCCTGGGTGCTGACGTACGTGCAGCCCGCCGTCATCCGCGCCTACGACCACTTCTGGAACAACACGGGCGAGCATCCGGAACTCAAGCAGCGGTACACGGCCATGTGGAGGCACGTGGCACAGCGCTTTGCCGACGACCCCGCCGTCCTGGGCTACGACCTTTACAACGAACCGTTCGGCGGCACCCGCCAGTTCGGCTTCTTCGAGGGGCCCATCCTCACGCCGTTCTACCAGGGCATCGTCAACGCGATCCGGGAGGTCGACCGGGACAACTGGATCTTCGTCGCGCCGCAGGCCCTCGGCCCGAACGAGGGCGCCGAGACGTCCCTCGGGACGATCGGCGATCCGCGGCCCGGGGATCCCCGGCTCGTCTTCGCCCCGCACTTCTACCCCGGCGGCGTGGACATCGGCGGCTCGTACGACGGGTTCACCGAGCTGCTGGTCAAGGCGCAGTTCCTGCTGTGGAAGCGCAACATGCCCGCCGCCGCGCGACGGCTGGGCATGCCGATATGGCTCGGGGAGGTCGGCGGCATGCCCGCGAGCGCTCCCGGAGCCGCCGAGTTCACCGGGGACTGGCTGGAGATGGCGGACGACCTGGGCATCGGCTGGGCGTACTGGTCCAGCGACCCCGGCGGCGCGGGCCCGACCGACGGGGACGGGAACCCGACGCTGTTCGCCGAACTCCTCGCGCGCCCCTACCCGCGCGCCGTCGCCGGCACCCCCACCGAGATCTCCTACGACGGGACGTCGCTCAAGGTCGGCTGGCGCGCGCGCAGCGGAACGTCCGGGCCGACCGAGATCTGGTTCCCGACCGACTCCCCCGTGGTGACGTCCACCGACCCCGAGGGCACCTGGAAGTACAGGTGGGACGCGCAGCGTCGTGTCCTGTCGGTGTGGGCGGACCCGAACAGCCCCACCCACACCGTGACCGTCGAGCCGTGAGGTCCACGCGGCGGCGGTCGCTCACGCGGCTCATAGGGCTCACGCGGCGGCGGGCCGGATGTTCTGGTTGTGGTGGAAGACGTTGTCGGGGTCGTACCGCCGCTTCACTTCCGCGAGCCGCCGGAGGTTCTCCTCCCCCAGCCCCTCCCGGACGCGGTCGGCCCCCTCGTCCCCGATGAAGTTCAGGTAGACGGCCCCGGTGGACCACGGCCGCATGGCCTCGCGCAGGCCGTGCGCCCACGCGACGGCGCGCGCGTCGTCCGCGGGGTCGTCCCAGAGCCCGAACGGGTGCACGACCCAGGGGTCCTTCCGCCAGGGGATCGGGTACTCGGGTCCCCTGGCGACGGCCCCGCCCTCCGGGAAGAGGACCTGCTGGGACGGTGACGGGATCACCATGTTCGCCGACATCTCGCAGAAGCGCGCCACGGCGTCGTCCGGGAACGCGCGCAGGTGCTCCGCCGACCAGTAGTTCCGGTAGCCGGGCGGGTCGTCGAGCATGCACTGCAGGTCCGCGTAGGACATCTCCGACTGGAGGCCGCCCGCGTGCCCCAGCCGCGTCATCGGCCCGATCACCCCGTTCGCCCTCGATCCCGTTCCCGTGTAGGTGAGCAGGAACGCGAACGCGCGACGTCCCACCAGGTCGTCCGGGACGAAGTCCTCCGGCGGCGCGGTCATGTACAGGGCTCCGCCGCCCACCTCGTCCGGGGCGGAGGCCATGAAGTCGCGGTACGCCCTCAGGATCTCCGGGCCGGCCGCCTCCGGCCAGAGCAGGAGCGCGACGGAGACGGCGGGAAGCGGATGGAGCCGCATCGTGAACGAGGTCGCGACACCGAAGTTCCCGCCGCCGCCGTGCAGCGCCCAGAACAGCTCCGGGTTCTCCTCCTCGCTCGCCCGCAGGTGCGTCCCGTCGGCCGCCACCAGCTCCACGGAGACCAGGTTGTCGCAGGCCAGCCCGAACTTGCGCTCCAGCCAGCCCGATCCGCCGCCGAGGACGAACCCGCCCACACCGGTCGTGGACACCCGTCCCCCGGTGGTCGCGAGGCTGTACTCCGCGGCGGCCCGGTCGAGTTCGGCCATCGTCGCGCCGCCGCCGACGCGGACGGTCCGGGCCCGCGGGTCGATCGTCACCGAGTTCAGCATCCGCAGGTCGACGACCAGGCCGCCGTCCGCCAGCGCCTTGCCCGCCACACCGTGCCCGCCGCCGCGGACCGACACCTCCAGCCCGCGCTCGCGCGCGAACCCGATCGCCCGCGCCACGTCATCGGTGTTCGCGCACTGCGCGATCACCGCCGGACGCCGGTCGATCATCCCGTTGAACAGCGCCCGCGCCTCGTCGTAGCCGGGATCGCGGGGCAGGATCACCTCGCCCGCGAACCCTTCGCGCAGGTCGGCTTCCTTGTGGATGGTCATGCGCCCCCCTCTCGTACCGTTGCCGGCCGCCGGCGGGAGGGGGAGGCGGCGACCGCTGACAGGACTGCCGTGACGAGCGGCCGGTTCAGGCCGGCTCGATGTTCTGGTTGTGGCGGAAGACGTTGTCGGGGTCGTACCGCCGTTTCACGTCCGCGAGGCGCCGCATGTTCTCGTCGCCCCAGCCCTCCCGGTAGCGTTCGGCCCCCTCGTCCCCGATGAAGTTCAGGTAGAGGGAGCCCGTCGACCACTCCTCCATCGACATGCGGACGTCCCGGACCCAGGTCTTGGCGCGGACGTCGTCGGCCGGGTCGTCCCACAGGGCCAGCGGGTGCACGACCCACGGGTCGTGCCGCCAGGGGATCGGGTGGTCGGCCGGGCCGCGCGCGACGGCGCCGCCCAGCGGCAGCAGCGTGTGCCTGGACCCGGACGGGACGATCATGTCGTCGGCCAGCGCGCAGTAGCGGGCCACCGCCTCGTCCGGGAGCTTCCTGATGTGCTGCGCCGTCCAGTAGTTCCGGAGGCCGGACTGGTCGTCGTCCATGCACTGCACGGCCGCGTAGGGCATCTCGGCGACGATGCCGCCGGCGGGCCCGAGCGCCGTCAGCGGCTCGACCATCGCCCGCGTCTCCGGCTCCGTCGCCACGCAGGTGACGACGATGCCGAGCGCGAGCCGTCCGGCCAGGTCGTCCGGGACGAAGTCGGCGGGCGGGGCGAGCAGGTACTGCGCGCCGCCGCCGACCTCGTCGGGCGCCGCCTCCATGAGATCGCGGAAGGCCGGCACGACGTCCGGGCCCGCCTCGGTCGGCCACAGCAGCATCGCGAGCCCGAGCGTGCTCAGCGGGTGCAGCCGGAAGGTGAACGAGGTGACCGCCCCGAAGTTCCCGCCGCCGCCGTGCAGCGCCCAGAACAGCTCCGGATTCTCCTCCTCGCTCGCCCGGACGTGCCGCCCGTCCGCCGTCACCAGCTCCGCCGACAGCAGGTTGTCGCAGGCCAGGCCGAACTTGCGCTCCAGCCAACCGGACCCGCCGCCGAGGACCAGCCCGGCCACACCGGTCGTGGACACCCGTCCCCCGGTGGTCGCGAGACCGTACTCCGCCGTCGCGCCGTCGAGGTCGGCCATCACCGCCCCGCCGCCGACGCGGGCCGTCCGGGCGTCCGGATCGACGGTCACCGAGTTCAGCATCCGCAGGTCGACGACCACGCCGCCGTCCACCAGCGCCTTGCCCGCCACACCGTGCCCGCCGCCGCGGACCGACACCTCCAGCCCGCGCTCGCGCGCGAACCCGATCGCCCGCGCCACGTCATCGGTGTTCGCGCACTGCGCGATCACCGCCGGACGCCGGTCGATCATCCCGTTGAACAGCGCCCGCGCCTCGTCGTAGCCGGGATCGCGGGGCAGGATCATCTCCCCCGCGAACTCCGTCCGCAGGCCGGGATCGATGTGAGTGGTCATTCTCGTCCCTCTCGTCCGGGTCGAGCCGTGGTGCGAGGGGTGCGGACCTGTTGGCGACAGACTGTTCCGCCCCCGCCCTGCCGGGCGTCACTCACTCCTCATTGTGCGCTCCCGTCCCAGGGATGAGAAGGGCCCGCGGCCCCTCGATAACCGAGAAGCCGCAGGTGAAAGCACATATGAGGTCAGCTGCCGAGCGACTTGATCCGCTCGTCGAGGGTGGGCCGCAGCTTCTTCACGCACATGATCGGCCGCAGTGCCTTCTCCTTCTCCTCGGCCTCGAGGTGGTGGGTCGTCCCCTGCGGGCACTCCGCCTTCGACCGGGTGCGGGCGAGCACCTTGGCGATGGCCTGGGCCGACTCGCAGGACGCCGTCTTCAGCCCGCCGACCGCGAAACCCGGGTCCTGGATGCACTCGCCGGCCGACACGATCAGCCCCTCGTCACCGAGGCACAGCACCGGGCGGGGCGGGTCGCCGCCGCCGAACGACCGCAGCTCCATCGTCTCCAGCGCCGTCGACGGGCACTCCTTCGCGGTGTCCACCCGCGCGACGACCTTCGCGTAGGACTCCTCGTCGGTGCAGGGGATCTCACTGCCCATCGTGATCGACGACTTCACGCAGTCGCCGACGTCGATCATCGCGCCCCCGGCGCCCGGGTCGCCGGGGTGCGGGCCGTCGATGTTGCGCGCGCAGACCGCCGTCGGCCGCGCTCCCTCGCCCGTCTCGGCGGTACGGACGCGCGCGACGCCGTCCACCCCGGCGGGGCAGTCGGGCGCCACGGACACGCCGGCGGTCCCGCTCGCCCCGACGACCCGGACGACCTTCCCCTTCGCTTCCGGTTCGTCGCAGCCGACCCGGTCGGCCACCGGGATCTGCCGGTAGGAGCTGCTCTTCTCCGCCATGTCGAACCGGACGCTGATGCACTGGTCGGCCCGCACGGGGCCGCTGGGCCCGGACGACGCGGTCACCACGACCGACACGACGATGGCCGCGACGACCAGGACGGCCGCACCGGCCCCGACCACGAACACCCAGGGCGACGTCCTGGCCCGGGCCTGCGGCGGCGGGCCGGGGAAGCCCCCTCCCGGCGGCGGTCCGGGCGGCCCGGGCGGGCCGGGCGGCTGGGGCGGCGTGCCGGACCCGTACATGGCGTCCTCCATCGGCTTTCGATCATGAAGGCTTGGAACCTACCGCACCCGTCCGACGGCCGATGACCGCCGTGCCGCGCGGGGGGTCAGCCGGAGAGGCGGCGCTCGGAGGGGGCGATGCGGACGTCGTTGATACTGGCCTCGCGGCGGCGCATGAGTCCGTCGCCGGCGAACTCCCACTGCTCGTTGCCGTGGCTGCGCCACCAGCGCCCGTCCGCGTCGTGCCACTCGTACTTGAACCGGACGGAGATGCGGTCACCGGTGTAGGCCCACAACTCCTTGCGGAGGCGGTAGTCGAGTTCGCGGTCCCACTTGCGGCGCAGGAAGGCCCGGATGGCGTCGCGGCCGGTGAAGAACTCGTCGCGGTTCCGCCAGACGGAGTCCTCGGTGTAGGCGAGGGCGACGCGCTCGGGGTCGCGGGTGTTCCAGGCGTCCTCGGCGGCCTGGACCTTGGCGCGGGCGGTCTCCTCGGTGAACGGCGGCAGCGGTGGGCGCATCGTGGTTTCCCCTCTCGAGAACGTACGTTCTCTCGCTAACCTAGAGAACGTACGTTCTCAACGCAAGGAGGGGGCATGGACCGGCAGGAGGCCGAGACGCGGCTGCTGGACGCCGCGGAGGCGCTGTTCTACCGGCGGGGCGTCCAGGCGGTCGGCATGGACGACCTGCGGGCCGCGTCGGGCGTCTCGCTCAAGCGGCTGTACGGCACGTTCCCCTCCAAGGAGGCGCTGGTGACGGCGTACCTGGAGCGGCGGGACCTGCGCTGGACCGCCGACCTCGAAGGCCATGTCGCCGCGCGGCGCGACGACCCCGTCGCCGCGGTGTTCGACTGGCTCGGCAAGTGGTTCGCGAGCGACGGCTTCCACGGGTGCGCGTTCATCAACGCGTACGGAGAGCTGGGCGACGGGTCCGCGCCGGTGGCGGCGGCCGCCCGCGCACACAAGGAACGCCTGCACCGCCTCATGCGCGGGCTGGTCGGGGACGACGCGCTGGCCGCGCAACTGGTGATGCTGGTGGACGGCGCCATCGTGTCCGCCTCGATGAACGGCGATCCGGGCGCGGCGGCGACGGCCGGGGCGGCCGCCGGGGTCCTGGTGCGGGACCGCGAGGGAGCGGTCAGACGCAGGTGACCTCGGGCTGCGGCTGGTACTCGGTGTGGTACTTCTCGCGGCGCACCTTGCGGCCGTCCTCCAGCAGGACGCGCCAGACGTCGATCTCGAAGCCCTCGCGGCCCGTCGTGGGCACGCACCTGCTCCCCCGCCCGACGGCCCTGCCGTACGGGGTGCGGTCGTAGCGCTCGGACGTCTCCGACCGGACCTCGTAGCGGCGCTCGCCCCACAGGCTGACCGTGATGGACGAGTCGGTGCGCTCGACCTCGATGCGGACTGGGGCGGTCGTGTCGTTGCGCCAGCGGAAGTCGAGGTCGGGGTAGGCGACGGCGGCCTCGCGCCCGTCCGGGTACTCGGGCATCCACATGGTGTGTGCGCGCGCCCTCTCGATGTCGAGCCCGGCGCGGAAGACGGCGTTGTAGAGGGTCGAGCTGACCTGGCAGATGCCGCCGCCGATGTCGTTCACGAGGCGCGGGCCCATGATGACCGGTGCCGGAACGTAGCCGCGGTCCTCGGTCCGGGGGCCCACGACCTCGTTGAACGAGAACGTCGCGCCGGGCCGCACGACCGCGCCGTCCAGCAGCCGGGCCGCGATCCCGATGTTGCGGACGCGCGGCTCGCCCCGGTCGAACCGGGTCGTGAACGTGCTCATCGGGCGTTCCGCCGGGGCGGTCCGCCGCGCGGCGGGGTCGGGGGCGGAGACGGCGGTCGCGGCGGGCTCGCGCGGCGCCCACAGGTATGTGGCCAGCAGGAAGCCGTTGGCGACCAGCACGCCGACGACGAACGGCCACCAGCGCCGCACGTGGTCGCGCAGCGCCCGCTGGTCCGCGCGGTATCGGCGGAAATGACGGCGCCGGGTCCGTCCCACAGCTCACACCCCCCGCGGATCCCCGGTCGGGACCCCGGGACGGGAGCCTGCCTGACGCGGGAGGGACGAACCGGCGTTCTTTACCTGCTGTTCGGGAACTCTCTCCGGAAAACGAACGCGCCGCACGCGCGCGTTGGTCTCCCGGTTGAGCCGTCAGCGGGCGCGGGCGCCCTCGCGGAGACGGTTGGGGTCGATCTCCCGGGCCGGGCGGCGGCGGAGGTACTCGCCCTCCAGCTCGTTCGTCCGCCGGGTGTGCTCCTCGAACGCCTGCTCGGACGCATGGCGGAGCGTCTCGAACCGGGTCTCGTACAGGTGACCGAGCTCGCGGAAAAGATCGTCGTCGGGGAGTTCCCGCGGGTCGACGCCCATCGTCATCGCGTATACCTCTCTTTCTCGGCGTTCCCGCCCCCTACCCGGACGTCTCGCCGATATTCGGACCTTCCGGCTGTCAGCCCGCCCACCGGTCGGCGGGGCGGAACACGGTGAGCGCCCGCGGGTGCTTGCCGAACCGGATGGTGCCCGCCATCGTCGACACCTCGCCGTCCCGGGCCAGCCGGAGCCCGCCCGGGGGCGACCACAGCTCCAGGCCCCCGGCCCGCCACGCCCGGTACCCCGGCATGAGGGGCAGGTGACCGGCGAGGACGGCCAGGACGGCGCGGGCGCGCGGCACCCGGTGGCCGGTCGCGACCATGCGGATGTCGAGCCGGCCGTCGTCGAGCCGCCGCCGCCAGACCGGCGCGGCGCCGGGCGAGCCGAAGGCGCAGTTCCCCACGAACGCGAGCCAGACGTTGCGCCGGTGCCCGTCCACGTCCAGCTCGACCGGCCGGGAGTGGCGCAGGGTGCGGGCGGCGGCCACGGCGAGCGCGGGCCACTTGCCGAGCCGCCCCTCGAGCCGCTCGCGGCGGTCCACGATCTCGGTGTAGGCGCCGAAGCTCGCGGTGTTGAGGAACAGATGCTCCTCGTTGCCGCTCTGCACGGACCCGACGTCCACCCGGCCCAGACGTCCGTTCCGGTAGGCGGCGATCGCCTCGGAGGGGCTCTCGATCCCGTACGCGCGGGCGAAGTGGTCGAACGTGCCGCCGGGCACGACGAGCAGGGGGACGTCGTGGACGAGTGCGGCGCGCGCGCTCGCGTTCACGGTCCCGTCCCCGCCCACGACGGCAAGGATGTCGGCGCGTTCCGCCGCCTCCCCGAGCACCTTGTCGACGTCGTCGTCCGGACCGAGCCGGACGATCTCGGCCTCCGGCAGCTCGCGCTCCAGGAGCCCGATCGTCATGTCGGTGGACGTCGGCAGGAGCGCGGACGGGCCGTCGCCCGACCCGGTGTTGACGACCGCGACGACTCCGCGGCCCTCCTGGTCGACGCGGACGCCGTCGAACTCGGCGCCGCCCGGGGCGATGCGGGCCGCCGGGGGCCGCGGCGGCCACACCACGCGGGTGCCGACGGCGGCGAGCACGCCGATGCCGAGGCCCGCGAGCACGTCCCCCGGGTAGTGGGCGCCGGTGTAGACGCGGGCGAACGCGACGGCGGCCGCGGTCGCCGCGACGGGCGCGGCGACCGCGGCCGGCGCCTCCAGCGCCACCCCGGTCGCGAACGCGGCGGCCGACGCGGAATGCCCGGACGGGAACGCGTGCGAGGTCGGCAGCTTCCAGCGGATCCGCATCGGCGGCACCAGGTCCACGACCGGCCGCTTCCGCCGGAACGCGTGCTTGCCGATGATGTTCACCGCCGGGCTCGCCACCGCGATCCCGATCGCCCCGCGCAGCGCCGCGCGCCGCAGCGCGGGCCGTCCGGCGATCCCGAGGACGCCCGCGGTGGTGAACCAGAGCACGCCGTTGTCGGCGAACCGGGACAGCCGGGGCAGGACGTACTCCAGGCCGGGCAGGTGCGTGGCGGCCACCTGGTCGAACGCCCAGCGGTCCGCGCGGCCGAGCCGCCGCAGCAGCCACGGCCAGCGGTGGCGAGGGGGCCGGCGGGGGGGTCTATGCTCGACCGCGGACACGCGCCGGGACGCGGTTTGCGCGGTTCCGGGCGGGCCGGAGGGAGCCCTCGAGTGGTTGACGCGCATGTTCCGGGTATCCCCAGAGGCGCCGACATGATTCCGGGAAGATCTCAAATCGGGGGTCACATGCGGGCGAACGTCACTCGGACAACATCGACTGCAATAAGCTTCCCGGCATGAGTCACCCGGAACGGCTCGGTTCCCCGGGTGGCGAGTCGGTCGGCACGATCGCGGAGCCTCCTCACGTGAACGAGAAGCTGGCCGACTACGCCGCACGGCATGGGCTGAGGCAGAGCGCGGCGCGCCCCCCGCTGCGCAAGTACCTCCGAGACGTGTGGGCAAGGCGCAACTTCATCTGGGCCTTCGCCTCGGCGAAGAACATCTCGATGTACAGCGACTCGCGCCTCGGTCAGGTGTGGCAGGTGCTGACGCCGCTGCTGAACGCGGCCGTCTACTACCTGATCTTCGGCCTGCTGCTGAAACTCAGCCGGGGAATCCCCGACTTCATCCCCTTCCTGGTGACGGGCGTCTTCCTGTTCGGGTTCACGCAGCGGTCGGTCACCGCCGGATCGAAGTCCGTCGGGGACAACCTCTCGCTGATCCGGGCGCTGCACTTCCCGCGCGCGACGCTGCCGCTCGCGATCGCGGTCGTCGAACTGCAGCAACTCCTGCTGGCGCTGGTCGTCCTGTTCGCGATCATCCTGGCGTTCGGCGAACCGCTCACGTTCTACATGTTCCTGTTCATCCCGATCCTGATGCTCCAGCTGATGTTCAACGTGGGCATCAGCATGGTGATGGCGCGGCTCGGGGCGTTCAACCGCGACATCACGCAGCTGCTCCCGTTCGTCATGCGCACCTGGCTGTACGCGTCCGGCGTGATCTTCAGCCTGCCGCAGCTCATGAACGGCAACGAGCTGCTCGAGAAGCACCCGTGGCTCGGGGAGATCCTGGAGGCGAACCCCGCGTACGTCTTCCTGGAGCTGAGCAGGCACGCCCTGCTGGGCGAGTACCGGAACTACGTGGAGACGACCTTGGGCATGACGTCCATGGGCCAGCTGTGGCTGTACGCGGTCGGCTGGGCCGTCGCCATGCTGATCGGCGGGTTCTACTTCTTCTACCGTGCCGAGGAGCGTTACGGCCGTGGCTGACACCAAGGTCCGTGGAGAGTTCGCCGTCGACCCGACGCGCGAGCCGATCGTCGTCGTGGACGACCTGCACATCGTCTACCGGGTGTTCGGGGCGGGCGGCAAGGGCAACGCCGCGAGCGCGTTCTCCCGCGTCATCCGGCGCCGGAACCGCCCGACGATGACCGAGGTCCACGCGATCAAGGGGCTGTCGTTCGTCGCCTACCGCGGCGAGGCCGTCGGGATCATCGGCACCAACGGCTCCGGCAAGTCGACGCTGCTGAAGGCCATCGCGGGCCTGCTGCCGCCGCACCGCGGCGGCGTCTACACCGACGGGCAGCCGTCCCTGCTCGGCGTCAACGCGGCGCTGATGAAGGACCTCACGGGCGAGCGCAACATCGTCCTCGGCTGCCTGGCGATGGGCATGTCCCCCACCGAGACCAAGGCGAAGTACCAGGAGATCGTGAACTTCGCCGGGCTCAAGGAGGGGTTCATCCAATACCCGATGCGGACGTACTCGTCCGGCATGGGCGCCCGCCTCCGGTTCGCGATCGCGGCGGCCAAGACGCACGACGTGCTGCTGATCGACGAGGCCCTCGCGACCGGCGACGCCAAGTTCAAGACCAAGAGCAAGCGCCGCATCGAGGAGCTCCGCAATGAGGCCGGCGCGGTGTTCCTGGTCGCGCACCAGCTCGACGTGGTGAAGGAGACCTGCGACCGGGTCATCTGGATCGACGACGGCAAGATGCACATGGACGGCCCCCCGGACGAGGTCATCCCGGCCTACACCGAAGCCACCGGCAAGTAGCGGGCCGGGTGAGCGGCGGACCCGCCCGGCAAGTGGCGGGACCCCGCACCGGAGCGGCGCGCGGCTGGTAGAGATGGACCGACACGAAGATCCGTCTCACGAGGAGGTCGCGATGGCCGGCAAGCCGCCGCTTCCGCACGAGTTCCTGCCCCAGGTTCCGTCGTTCACCGTCACGAGCGACGACGTCGCCGACGGCGAGCGGCTCGGCGACGCGCACGTGTTCGACGACTGGGGCTTCTCCGGCGGCAACGAGTCCCCGCACCTGCGCTGGTCGGGGTTCCCGGCCGGGACCAGGAGCTTCGCGGTGACGTGCTTCGACCCGGACGCCCCCACCGGCAGCGGGTTCTGGCACTGGTCGCTGTTCGACGTCCCCGCCGAGGTCATCGAGCTGCAGACCGGTGCCGGGACCGAGGACGCCAAGGTCGGCGTGCACGCCCGCAACGACTTCGGTGTGAAGGCGTACGGCGGCGCCGCCCCGCCCCCCGGCGACCCGCACCGCTACGTCTTCACCGTGCACGCGCTGGACGTCGAGTCCCTCGGCCTCGACTCCGACACCTCCCCGGCCGTCGTGGGCTTCAACATCACCGCCCACACCCTGGCCCGCGCCGTGATCGCCCCCGAATACGGCAGCTGATCCGCGATGCCCGCCCAGGGGGCCTCCCCCCTGGGCGGGCATCGGGCATCCGCCCTGCGGAAAGATCCGCTGTTTCCCCTCGATGACCGCGAGATGCTGGTGCCTCGCCATGACTGCGAGAGGACGGGGCCGTGCCAGCCTGGAGTCACGATCCGGAGGACCGCGAAGAGTACGGGTACGGGCTCGGCGCCCCGAACGGTGTCCTGGTGCTGAAGTACCGCTCGTCCGGCGGGATCGACTTCGGCCGGAGCCGGCAGGACTTCCTGCACCAGCTGTACTGGTCGCCGGACGGGCCGCTCGGGACGTCCCAGGGGTTCATCACCGCGCCGGTCGAGGCGTACTGGGTGCGGCGCACGGTCGACCACGAGGTGCGGGCGGGCGACCGGCAGACCGTCTACCGGATCTGCCTGCGGGAGGTCCCGGCGGGACTGGCGGGGCTGCGCGCCGGGCCGGTGCCGATCGACGGCGAGACGGCGCGGCTGATCGAACGGCTCGCGCGCCGGGACTGCGACGAGGCCGCCGCGCTCGCCGCGCGCCGCCGGATCGTCGCCGGGCTGGGCGCGCCGCCGGGGCGCGGGCCGTCCGGGACGGGCATCGCGCTGACCGTCGCGCGGGCCCTGTCGCGCGACCCCGCGGACCAGACGCGCCTGGACGAGTGGGCCGAGCGGCTCCGCGTGAGCGTGAAGACGCTGCAGCGCGACTTCGTCCGCGAGTTCGGCATGCCGTACACGCGGTGGCGCACGCAGCTGCGGCTGCGCTCCGCACGCGTGCTGCTGTGCTTCACCCCGGTGACGCAGGTCGCGCCGCTCGTCGGCTACGCCAGCCCGTCGGCGTTCATCACCGCGTTCACGAAGGAGTACGGGCACACGCCGGGCGTGCGGGCACCGCAGGCGTGAGCGCCGTCCCGGGCGAGCCCGTCCCGCGGCCGTGGCGCGCACGTCCGGATGGACGGACGGGCGCGCCACGGCGGGACGATCACTCCTGGAACGGGAAGCGGTCCGCGAAGGCGGGCTCGAGGTCGTCCAGCCAAACCGCCTCGGGGTCGTACTTCGCGAAGAACGGCTTGCCGACCAGGTCGGAGTCGCGCGCCTGGATGAAGTGCAGGGCGAACACCTTCTCCCCGAACAGCTCCAGCACGCCGTCCACGCAGACCTTGCCGGGCGTGGCGGACATGGACGGGCCGCGGACCGTCCGGGCGAGCCCGGACACGTTGCTGTAGGCGTCCCGGAAGATCTCGTAGGCGTCGGCCAGGGGAACCGCGAAGTAGTCCTGCGGGCCGGTGTCGCGCTCCACGAACATGTAGTACGGGACGAGTCCCATGCGCGTCTGCACGCGCCACATCGTCTCCCAGTCCCGCGCATCGTCGTTGATCGTGCGGATCAGCGGAGCCTGGGTGCGGATGATCGCGCCGGTGTCGCGGATGCGGCGGCACGCCTCGGTGACCATGAGCGGCTCGAGCTCGCGCGGGTGCGAGAAGTGCGCCATGAACGCGAGGTTCTTGCCGGACTCCACGACCTGCTCGAACAGCCGGAGCATGGCGTCGGCGTCCGGGTCGGTGACGAACTTCTGCGGCCAGTACGCGAGCGACTTGGTGCCGATGCGGATCGACTCGAGCTGCTCCAGTTCCAGCAGCGGCTCGAGGTAGCGGCGCAGCACCGGCTCGCCCATGATCATGGCGTCGCCACCGGTGAACAGGACGCTGGTGACCTCGGGGTGCGCGACCAGGTAGTCGCGCAGCGCGGCGGGCTCGTCCCCGGCCATCTTCAGGTCGGGCTCGCCGACGAACTGCGCCCACCGGAAGCAGTACGTGCAGTACGCGTGACACGTCTGTCCCTGCTTGGGGAAGTACAGGACGGTCTCGTCGTACTTGTGCTGCATCCCGGGAATCTTGCCGTCGCCGAAGCTCGGGATGTTGAGCTCCATCTGCCCGGCCGGGTGCGGGTTCAGCTTCATCCGCACCGCGTGCGCGGCGGCCTCCACCTCCGCCTTGGGCGCCTCCCTGGCGAGCAGGTCCGACAGGTGCGCGACGTCCTCGGCCGGCAGCATGTCCTCCTGCGGGAAGACGAGCCGGTAAATGGGGTCGTCGGGCGCGGCCGTCCAGTCGATCAGCTCGTCGATGACGTAGGCGTTCGTCCGGAACGGCAGGACGGTCGCGACCGCCCGGGTCGCGAGCCGCTCCGCGGGCGAGAGCCCGGCACGAGCGGTCAGCTCGTCGAGGTGCTTCGCCGTGAAGGCGCGGAACTTGCGACCGGTGGATCGCATGGCGGGGGCCGCGTCGTTCACCAGTGTCACGTGCTGGTACTCCTTGCTGTCGGCGGGCGCGACGCGCCGGAGGGGCGCGCCGTCACGGACTGTGAGCACAGGGCAGGCAAGTCACCCCCATTGAACAGTCCTCGGGCGTTTCCTGCCGAATTGATACCCCACACACGGTACGGGGCAAGCCTGGTCAGTCAGGATCCCGACAAATCACCCGGCCATGATCGTGGACGGGAGGCGCCTTGTAAACGACTACGCGACGTCATGCGTCCGCGTGCGAGCGCCCTCGCCGGGCCCCGGAAACGCGGCGCAGGTCACACCACCCCGATGTTCGGAAATACTGTCGTGACCCGTGCGGTGCTAGGGGGTGTGCGGTGGACTCGGCGGACGCCAGGGGAACGGCCGACCCGGCGGGCGACACGGCCGACCCGGCGGGCGACACGGCCGACCCGGCGGGCGACACGGCCGACCCGGCGGGCGACACGGCCGGCCCGGCGGGCGACACGGCCGGCCCGGCGGGCGACACGGCCGGCCCGGCGGGCGACACGGCCGGCCCGGCGGGCGACACGGCGGGCGACACGGCGGGCGAGGCGGCGGGAGGCGCGACGGCGGACGGTGCGGCAGGTGGCGCGACGGGCCCGGACGGACGCGGCGGGCCCGACGGGCCGGACGGGCCCGGTGCGGCCCCCCGGTACATGGCCGTGCTGGCCTGCGCGGCGGCGGTCTGCTACGCGTCGTTCCTGCTGGAGCACCTGTTCAGCCCCCGGCTCGACACCGTGAACGGGTACGTCAGCGAGCTGTCGGCGGCCGACCAGCCGTTCCGGCTCGTCTACGGCGGCGGTGACGCGCTCACGGGCGTGCTGACGCTCGCGATCGTCGCGGGCGCGCTGCGCAAGCTGCGGCGGCGCCCCCTGGCCACGGCGGGCTGGTCCTTCCTCGGGCTGTTCGGGCTCTGCGCCGTCGGGGACGCGGTCTTCCCGCTCGACTGCGCGCCGAGCCTGCAGACGTCGTGCGCGCTGCGGGAGCGGTCGTCGCACGTGTCGTTCTCGCACGCGTTCCACTCCGTGACCAGCAGCGCCGTGATCGTCTGCGGCGTCGCCGCGCTGCTGCTGCTGTCGCTGGCCGCCCGCCGGTACGGGTGGTGGCCCCCGCTGGCCCGCTGGGGTTGGATGCTCGCGCTGATCGAGTCCATGTTCGCCCTGGTCACGCTCGCGGCCATGTACCACGGGGAGTGGCTCGGCATCGTGCAGCGCTTCCAGATCGGGATCCTGTGCCTCGGCCTGCTGACGATCGCGTGGGCCCTGCACGCCGACCGAGCGCGGGCCGCCCGCGCGCACGCGGGCCGACCGCGCGACGTCCGTCCGGAGGGGTCGGGATGAGCGAGATCGTGAACGTGGGGCGCGAGCAGGTCCACGTGGTCCGCTCGGGGCCGATGGACGGGCCGCCGCTGCTGCTCGACTCGGGGCTCGGCGGCGCGTGGTTCGACTGGGACCCCGTGGCCGCCCTGCTCCGGGACGCCCACCGGGTGACCGTGTTCGACCGTCCCGGCCTCGGGGCGAGCCCGGCCGGGGCCGCGCCGCCGTCGCTGCGCCGGGACGTCGCGCTGGCCGCGGCCCTCGCGGAGGGCGCCGGGGACGGGCCGGTCACGGTGGTCGCGCACTCGATGGCGGCGTTCTGCGCGGAGGCGCTGGCGCGCGTCCGGCCCGAGCTGGTCCGGGCGCTCGTCCTGGTCGACCCGAGTCACGAGCATGGCGCGGCCCGCGCGCGGATGCGGCTCTCGCCCGTCCTGACCCCGGCCTTCATGGCGGCCGGGGCGCTACTGGACCTGACCGGCGCGGCGGCGGTCGCGGGCCCGCGGGGACGGCGCGCGGTGCTCCGGCACACCACCCGCGAGGGCGATCCCGCTCCGGACTCGGACGTCCGGTCGGTGTACGGGCGGGGGACGGTCCTCGGCACGATCCTCGCGGAGAACTGCGCCTACCGGGAGATGGCCGCCGACCTCGCCGCTCTGCGCGCGCGCCGACCGCTCCCGCCCGTCCCCCTGGTGGTGTTGACGGCCCTGGGGGACGTCCGGCGCGACGGGTGCAGGCAGGCTTGGGCGGACGGCCACGCCCGCCTGGTCGCGATGTCCCCGCGAGGCCGGCGGGTCGAGCTGCCCGAGGCGCGCCACATGATCCACCTCGACCGTCCGGACGCCGTCGCCGCCGCGGTCGCCGAGGTGCACCGCGACCCGCAGAACGCACCGCCGGACGCACCGCCCGCGCGGCCGGACGCGCCGGCCGCCCGGCACGAGGAGACGGCGTGAGGCGCGCGGGGGTCGCCGGCGCGGCGCTGCTCGCGGTCGTGGCGGTGTCGGGCTGCGAGCCGATGCAGCGGATCTCCGAGGGCGCGTACCGCAACGCGGTCAGCGACGGGACGGCCGACGAGCTGCGGGCGCGCGGCGTCGAGCTGGCGGACCGGCCCGACTGCGAGCTGCCCGAGACCGGCTCGGACGCGCTCGTCCGGGTGCACTGCACGACCTCCACGCGGGCGGGCGAGGCCGTCACCGTGCGGGGCGTCGCGCACGGCGCCGACACGCCGCGCCCGCGGGAGCTGTACGTCGTGACCGTGGGCGAGCGCGAGATCTTCCGCACGGACTGCCTCGGCCCCGACTGCTCCTAGCCCCGGCCCAAGGATCCGCATACGGCGAGGAAAAACCGACCACTCACCGCATATGGTTCCGCACACAGGGCGATATCGGCTCCGTGGAGATGACTCGGAAGAAGGCCGCGATCATGGGCTCGGCGGTAGCCGCCCTGCTGGTGCTGGGCGGGGTCGCCGCCGCCGCTATCGTGCTGGTGACCGGAGGCAGGGAACTGCCCTACGAGACGCAGGCGCAGCTGCAGAAGGCGATGCCGTCGATGGCGGCCGCCGAGCTGGAGACGCGCGGCGTGACCTTGGCGGGGCCGCTCGAATGCGAGGAGACGCCGGGCGCGTCGAAGCAGCGGCTGCGCGTGTCCTGCACGGGGACGACGGCCGACAAGAAGCCGGTCGAGGTCCTCGGCAGCGGGCAGCTGGAGACGCAGGACTCCTTCTACACGATCCTCGTGGACGGGAAGCCGGTCGTGGAGAACGCCGCGTGCATCGGCAAGGACTGCGAGAAAGACGAGTAGGACGAGCCGGGCGAGCAGGACGAATCGGTCGGCCGGAAACCGGACCCTCCGGCGACTGCACGTGCACCCGCGATCGCACGTGAGGATCGCCACTCCGGGCGAGGGTCGTCAGAACGGGTGAAAGAACGTCCTACCATGCGATGAGCTGCATCATCGCAGAGCACCGCATTCCACGCCGTGCTCGTTCACCCGTCTGGAGCGACCATGTCCGGCAGCACGTCCGGCAGGGGCGAGCCGTCGCGACCCGCGCCGGCCCGCCGAGCGGGGACGGCCCGGACGGCCCGGACGGTCCGCCCGCTGCCGATCGCCGTCGACACGATGGGCGGCGACAACGCGCCCGAGGAGATCATCGCGGGCGCGGTCGACGCGGTGCGCGAGCACGACGTCCGGCTCGTCCTGGTCGGCCAGGCACCCCGGATCCGCCGCGAGCTCGACCGGTACGGGATCATCGGCGAGATCCCCATCGTGCACGCCGACGAGGCCCTCGACATGGGCGAGGGCGCGCTGGCGAGCTGGCGCAAGCCCCGCTCGTCCATCGCGATCGCCTGCCACCTGATCAAGCAGGGTCGGGCGTCGGCGCTGGTGTCGGCGGGCGGCACCGCCGGGGTGGTGGCGACGTCCCGGCTGCGGCTGAAGGGCCAGCAGGGCGTGATGCGGCCCGCCATCGCGGTGACGCTGCCGACGCGGCCCGCCCCCACGATCCTGCTGGACGCCGGCGCGACCGCCGACGTGAAACCCGAGGGCCTCGTGCAGTTCGCCGCGCTCGGCACCGCGTACGCGCAGGTGCTGCTCGGCGCCGACCGTCCCCGGGTGGGGCTGCTCACCATCGGGGAGGAGCCCGGCAAGGGCAACAAGCTCGCCAAGCGGGCGCACGAGCTGCTCGCGAGCGGCAACCACGGCATCGAGTTCGCCGGGAACGTGGAGGGCCACGACCTGCTCCGCGGCGGCGTCGACGTGATCGTCACCGACGGGTTCACCGGCAACATCGCGCTGAAGACGATGGAGGGCACGATCCGGACGGCGTTCGCGGAGATCCGCAGCGCGATGACGTCCACCACCACCGCCCGGATGGGCGCGCTGCTGCAGCGCCGCCGGATGCAGGGGTTGCGCGACCGGCTCGACCCCGACACCTACGGCGGCGGCGTCCTGCTCGGCCTGAACGGGACGGTCGTGATCGCGCACGGCGCGTCCCGCGCGCGCGCGATCACGTCGGCGTGCGAGCTGGCGCACCGGCTGGCCGCGGGCCGCATCGTGGAGCGGATCCGCGAGCAGGTGTCGCTGACCCGCAGCCACCGGTTCGGCCGGCGGACGCACGGGTCCGGCGACGGCGGCGCCGACCGTCCGGGCGAGCGGACGGACGGGCGCCCGGACGGCCGCGCGGACGGGCGCCCGGACGGGCGGACGGACGGGCGGACGGACGAGGCGGCGGACGGGCGGCCACCGGAGCCGGGTGACGGTGGAAGGAACGACGGCAGAACGGGCGGTACCGTGCCCGCGCCGCCGCCTCCCGGCGACGACACCGCCCCGGACGGGGTCGAGGCGCCCGGCGGGAAGGCCTGACGCGTCACGGGAAACGGCGGCGTGGAAAACGGTGACGAGGATGCCCCGCCGCGCCGATAGCCTTGGGGCATGCCCGATCCGCAACACGTACTCGCCGCCCGGGTCCAGGCCGCGCTGGCCGCCGCCTTCGGACCGTCGTACGCGGACGCCGACCCGGTCATCCGGCCGTCGCAGTTCGCCGACCTTCAGGCCAACGTGGCACTGCCGCTGGCCAAGAAGCTGGGCCGCAAGCCGCGAGACGTGGCGAACGAGATCGTGTCGCACCTCGACGTCACGGGTGTCGTGTCGAAGGTCGAGGTGAGCGGGCCCGGATTCGTCAACCTGACGCTCGCCGACGGGTGGATCGCCGCCGAGGCCCAGCGGGCCCTGGAGGACGCGCGGCTCGCCGTCCCGGCGGCCGCGAAGCCGCGGAAGGTCGTCGTCGAGTACTCGTCGCCGAACGTGGCGAAGGAGATGCACGTCGGCCACCTGCGGACCACGATCGTCGGCGACGCCATCGCCCGGATCCTGGAGTTCCTCGGGCACGACGTCGTCCGCGACAACCACGTCGGCGACTGGGGCACCCCCTTCGGGATGCTGATCGAGCACCTGCTCGACCTCGGCGAGGAGGCCGCCGCGCGGGACGACTCGTCCGTCAGCGACCTCACGGCCTTCTACCAGGCGGCGCGGGAGAAGTTCGACGGCGATCCCGAGTTCGCCGACCGGTCCCGCAACCGGGTCGTCGCCCTCCAGGCGGGCGACCCCGAGACGCTGCGGCTGTGGCAGGTCCTGGTGGACGTGTCCAAGCGGTACTTCAACGCGGTCTACACGCGGCTCGGCGTCACCCTCACCGACGACGACATCAAGGGCGAGAGCTACTACAACGACCTGCTCGCCCCGACCGTCCAGGAGCTCGAGGACAAGGGCATCGCCGTCATCAGCGACGGCGCGCTGTGCGCGTTCCCGCCCGGCTTCACCGGCCGCGAGGGCGAACCCCTGCCGGTGATCATCCGCAAGAGCGACGGCGGCTACAACTACTCGACCACCGACCTCGCGACCGTCCGGTACCGGGTCGACACCGAGCACGTCGACCGGATGATCTACGTGGTGGGCGCCCCGCAGGCGCTGCACTTCGACATGATGTTCGCCGTCGCGCGGATGGCGGGCTGGCTCGGCGACGAGGTCGCGGCCGAGCACGCGCAGATCGGCAACGTCCTCGGCACCGACGGCAAGATCCTGCGGACCCGCGCGGGCGGCACCGTCAAGCTGGTCGAGCTGCTGGACGAGGCCGTCGAGCGGGCCGGCGCCGCGTTCGACCAGATCGAGCACGTCGAGGAGTTCGACGACGCGACCCGCGCGGAGATCGTCCGGGCCGTCGGGATGGGCGCGGTCAAGTACGCCGACCTGTCGGTGGCGCGCGACAGCGAGTACGTCTTCGACTTCGACCGGATGATCTCGTTCAACGGGAAGACCGGCCCGTACCTGCAGTACGCGGCCGCGCGGATCCGGTCGATCTTCCGCAAGGGCGGCGTCGCGCCGGAGGACGCGACCGGCCCGATCGTCCTGGGCGACCCGGCCGAGCGGGCGCTCGCGCTGACGCTGCTCGGCTTCGGCGCCGCGCTGGAGCAGGCCGGTGCCACCGCCGAGCCGCACAAGCTCGCGACGTACGTGTACTCGGTCGCCGACGCCTACACCACGTTCTACGAGAACTGCCCGGTGCTGAAGGCCCCGGACGAGGCCACGAAGGCGTCGCGCCTCGCGCTCTGCGCCGCGACGCTCCGCACCCTCGAGACCGGCCTGCACCTCCTCGGCGTCCCCACCCCGGAACGCATGTAGGTCCTCAGCGGGCGGCGGGCGTGTGGCCGGGCGCGTGTCCGGGGGCCCGCCCGCGCGCGCCCGTCCGTTCCCGCGCCGTCTGCTCCCGGACGGACGGGACGATCTCGAGCGCGAACACCGCGAGGTGCTCCGGGGCGCCCGCGAACAGGAACGTGTCGATGCCGTGGCCCACGGCCAGCTCGGACAGCTCGTGCACCCACTGGCGCGGCGGGCCGTGCAGGAACCCGCGCGAGTCGCGGGCGATCGTCCCCTCCAGGACGTACCCGCGGCGGATGTCGGCCGGGTCGCGCCCGACGCGGGCGGCGGCGGCGTCGATGCGGCGCCGCGCCTCCGCCAGGCCCTTCGGCGGGACGCGCGCGGACCGCGCGAGCCAGCCGTCGGCGACGCGTCCGGTCAGGTCGAGGCCGCGCGGACCGTCCGTCCCGAGCCAGACGGGGATCTGCCGCTCGGGCGCGGGACCGGCCTGCGGCGCCGCGAACCGGTAGTGCGTGCCGCCGAAGGTGAGGCCGCCCTGGTCGCTCCACTGCAGGCGGACGACCTGGACGGCCTCCTCCAGCGCGCCCGCGACCGGACGCCGGCCGCCGAACGCCTCGACTCCGGCCGCGGACGCGCCGGCGCCGAGCCCGAGTTCGGCCCGTCCGCCGCTGAACCGGTCCATGGTCGCGATCGCCTTGGCGAGGGCGGCGGGCGGGCGCAGCGGCAGGCACGCCACGGCGGGCAGCACCCGGATCCGCGACGTGACGGCCAGCGCGGACGCCAGCAGCGTCAGCGCGTCGGCGGTGCCGCGCCGGTACGGTTCGTCGCGGACGCCGAGCAGGTCGAGGCCGAACCGGTCGGCGTCCTGCGCGGTGCGGATCAGCGGTTCGGCGCAGTCCGGGCCGAGCGACAGCCCGAACCGCAGCTGGCGCCGCGTCACTGCAGGTAGCCTTCGATCTCGTCCGGCGGACGCGCCCTGGCGTCGTCGGGATTCTCGCCCGCGTCGAGCCGCGCGCGGCGGCGGCGCAGCAGGTCCCAGCACTGGTCGAGCGCGACCTCGATGTCGCGCAGCCGCCGGTGCTCCTCCGCGCGGTCCAGCTCGCCGCGCTGGAGACGTTCCCGCAGTCCCTGCTCCTCGCCGACGAACTCGCCGATGCGGGCGAGGATGTCCTCATCCCTCATCGGTCAGCGCCCGCGCCCGATCCCGTTGCCGGTGAGCCCGCTGAGGAACCCGCCGGGCGACGTCCGCGGCTCGGCGAACGGCGCGGCGGGCGGCGCGCTCGCGACGGCCGACCGGGCGGCGGCGACGGCTCGGGCGGCCGGGCTCCGGCCGGCTGATCCCGACCCCTTGGCGGACGCGGCGGTCGTGCGGGACGACGTGCTCCGGCGGGCCGTCGAGGCGCGCGGCGCGCTCTTCTTCGCCGTGCCCGCCTTGGCCGCCGTCGACTTCGCCGTGCCGGACTTCGCCGTGCTCGACTTCGCGCGGGACGGGCTCACCCGGGCGGTCGTGGTCGACCGGGAGCGCGACGCGGCCGAGGTCGTCTTGCGCGCCGTGCCCGACTTGGCCGTGCTCTTGCGGGCGGTCGTCCCGCTCCCGCGGGCGGTGGTCGTCGACTTCGCGCCCTCCTTGGTGATCTCCTTGGCCGCGGCGTCCATCGCCTTCGCGGCGTCGGTCATCGCCTTGGTGGCGGTCGTCATCGCCTCGGTCATCGCCGTCATGGCCTTCGCCGACGACGACGCCTTCGTCGCGACCGACTTCATCTGCGTCGCCGCGGCCTTCGCCTCGGACGCCGCCTTGGTCACCCGGGTCGCGGCGGCCGCCGACGAGCGGCCCGTCGCGGCGCTCGACCGCGTGGCGGGCTTCTTCGCCGCGGTCCGCGACGTGGCCGCCCTCGCGGTGGTGGACTTCGCGGCGGTGGACTTCGCGGCGGTGGACTTCGAGGTGCTGGCCTTGGTCGACCTGGTCGCCCTTGTCTTGGCAGGCATGCGATCTCCCCCCTGTGATGATCGGGAGATCTATTCCACAGAAGGTGAAGGTCTACACACTCTGGGTCATTCGGGTTTCAGACCCCAACCGGGTGCCAGACCGTCTTGGTCTCCAGGAACGCCGTCATCCGGGCGGTTCCCGGCTCCGCACCCCAATCGGAACCGTCCGGCCGAACCACCCGTTTGAGGTTCCCGGCGGCCTTCTCTTCCAGGTCCGCGACCGCGTCCGCCGGGGCGCCCGCGAGGTCGAGCGCGTTGACGTCCATGTGCGTGGCGAGCCACGGCGCCAGCTCGTCCCGGCGTCCGGTCAGCACGTTGACGACGCCGCCAGGGAGGTCGGACGTCGCGAGCACCTCGGCCAGCGTGATCGCGGGGAGCGGCGCGGGTTCGGCCGCGACGACGACCACCGTGTTCCCGGACACGATCGCGGGCGCGACCGTCGAGACGAGCCCGAGCAGCGGAGAGTCGGGCGCGACGACGCCGACGACACCGGTCGGTTCGGGCGTCGAGAAGTTGAAGAACGGCCCCGCGACGGGGTTCGCGGACCCGGCGACCGCGGCGAGCTTGTCCGCCCACCCGGCGTACCAGACCCACCGGTCGACGGCCGCGTCCACCTCGGCGGACGCCGCGGCCTTCGACAGCCCGGCGGTGCGCAGCTCGTCCGCGAACTGGACCCGGCGCCCCTCCAGCATCTCCGCGACCCGGTACAGGATCTGGCCCCGGTTGTAGGGGGTGCGGCCGGACCAGCCGCCGAACGCCTTGCGGGCGGCGCCGACGGCGTCGCGGACGTCCTTGCGGGAGGCGTGCGAGGCGTTCGCGACGAACCGCCCCTTCGCGTCGGTGACCACGTACGACCTGCCGGACTCGGATCGGGGGAAGGCGCCCCCTATGTACAGCTTGTAGGTCTTGCGCACGTCCAGCCGCTCAGACATCGAGATACGCCTCCAGTCCGTGGCGTCCGCCCTCGCGGCCGAACCCCGATTCCTTGTAGCCGCCGAAGGGGGACGCGGGGTCGAACTTGTTGAAGGTGTTCGCCCACACCACGCCCGCCCGCAGGCGCTGCGCCGTCCAGAGGATCTGCGAACCCTTCTCGGTCCAGATCCCGGCCGACAGCCCGTACGGCGTGTTGTTCGCCTTCGCGACGGCCTCGTCCGGCGTGCGGAACGTCAGCACCGACAGGACGGGCCCGAAGATCTCCTCGCGCGCGATCCGGTGCGACTGCGCGACGCCGGTGAACACCGTGGGCGCGAACCAGAACCCCCGGTCGGGCAGCTCGCACGGCGGCGACCAGCGGGTCGCGCCCTCCCGCTCCCCGGACGCCGACAGTTCGCGGATCCGCTCCAGCTGGGCCGCCGAGTTCACGGCCCCGACGTCGGTGTTCTTGTCGAGCGGATCGCCCACCCGCAGCGTCGCCATCCGCGCCTTGAGCCGCTCCATCAGTTCGTCGGCGATCGACTCCTGCACGAGCAGCCGCGAGCCCGCGCAGCACACGTGGCCCTGGTTGAAGAAGATCCCGTTGACGATCCCCTCGACGGCCTGATCCAACGCGGCGTCCGCGTAGACGATGTTCGCGGCCTTGCCGCCGAGCTCGAGCGTCAACCGCTTGCGCGTCCCGGCGACCGTCCGGGCGATCTCCTTGCCGACGCCGGTCGACCCGGTGAACGCGACCTTGTCGACGTCCGCGTGGGCGACGAGCGCGCGTCCCGTCTCACCGGCACCCGTCACGATGTTGACCACACCGGCCGGCAGCTCCGCCTGCCTGCAGATGTCGGCGAACACCAGCGCGGTCAGCGGCGTCGTCTCCGCGGGCTTCAGCACCACCGTGTTGCCGCAGGCCAGCGCGGGGGCGATCTTCCACGCGAGCATCAGCAGCGGGAAGTTCCACGGGATCACCTGCGCCGTGACGCCCAGCGGCTTCGGGGCCGTCCCGAACCCGGCGTATCCCAGCTTGTCGGCCCATCCGGCGTAGTAGAAGAAGTGCGCGGCGACCAGCGGCACGTCGACGTCCCGGGACTCCCGGATCGGCTTGCCGTTGTCGATCGACTCCAGCACCGCCAGCTCCCGCGCCCGTTCCTGGACGATCCGGGCGATCCGGTACAGGTACTTCGCGCGTTCGGCGCCCGGCATCGGGCCCCACACCTTCTCGTGCGCCTTCCGCGCGGCCCTCACCGCCCGGTCGACGTCGCCCTCGTCGGCGCACGCGACCTCGGCCAGGACCGTCTCGTCCGCCGGATTGATCGACTTGAACGGCTCCCCGCCGCCCCGCGCGAACGCGCCGTCGACGAACAGCCCGTACGACTCGCGGATGTTCGCGACCGACGCCGACTCCGGGGCGGGCGCGTACTCGAAAACCATGATCAGTCCACCGTGAAGTAGTCGGGACCGGAGTACACCCCGGTGGCCAGCTTGCGGCGCTGCATCAGCAGGTCGTTCAGCACGCTGGACGCACCCAGCCGGAACCACTCGGGCGCCAGCCAGTCCGGCCCCGCCGTCTCGTTCACCAGCACCAGGTACTTGATCGCGTCCTTGGTCGTGCGGATGCCGCCCGCCGGCTTCACCCCGACCTGCCGTCCGGTCGCCGCGCGGAAGTCGCGGACGGCCTCCAGCATCACGAGCGTCACCGGCAGCGTCGCCGCCGGGGCCACCTTGCCCGTCGAGGTCTTGATGAAGTCGCCGCCGGCCCGCATCGCCAGCCACGACGCGCGCCGCACGTTGTCGAGCGTCGCCAGCTCGCCCGTCTCCAGGATCACCTTCAGGTGCGCGGGCCCGCACGCCTCCTTCACGGCCGCGATCTCGTCGGCCACCTTCGCGTAGTCGCCCGCGAGGAACGCGCCCCGGTCGATCACCATGTCGATCTCCGCGGCCCCCGCCGCGACCGCCGCCCGCGTGTCGGCGAGCTTCGCCTCCAGCGGCGCCCGCCCGGACGGGAACGAGGTCGCGACGCTCGCGACGCCGACGCCCGTCCCGTCCAGCGCCCGCACCGCCACGTCCACGAGGTCGGAGTAGACGCAGACCGCCGCGACCTTCGGGACGTTCGGATCGTCCGGGTCCGGGCGGGCGGCCTTCGCGCACAGCGCCCGCACCTTCCCGGGCGTGTCCGCGCCCTCCAGCGTCGTGAGGTCCACCATCGAGATCGCGAGGTCGATCGCCGCGGCCTTCGCCGACGTCTTGATCGACCGCGACGCCAGCCGCGCCGCCCGCTCCTCGGCCCCCACCCGGTCGACACCGGGCAGCCCGTGCAGGAAGGCGCGCAGCCCGGCGCCACCGGTTTCCGTCTCCATTGACACGCCCTCAGCATCGCCGAAGTTCGTCACCGTCACAAAACGCGCACGTCACGACTTCGGGTGGGCGTCCGAACGGCGAGCAGGGAGGGCCGGTCGGAACTCACCCTTGCTCGAAGACTTCGTCCGCGTTCGTCGCCAGGGCGGCCCGGACGAGCCACACGTCCAACTGCTCGAGATCCCCACAGGCTTCGATCCGGGCCCGCTGCCGCCCGTCGACGACCACCCCGCGGGCCTCCAGGACCAGCACCACCGCCTCGGCCAGCCCCTCGGCCTTGGCTTCGGCCTTCCCCTTGAGAAAGGCATCGCGGAGGAACCCGTCGTAGTACCTGAACCCGCTCATCGTTCTCACTTCCTGAGCCGATCTTGATCGTCCGATCGCTGTAGTCGGCGAGGTGCTCGCAGGGTGGTGGCATCGAGACGATGAACGCGTTCTCGTCGTCGGCGATGCGGCGGGGCATGCCTCCTGCCCGGCCAAGGCCGGCCCTCGCTGCATGCTTGCGTGGATCACATCGCGGACGATGTCCTCGTCAACGGCCGCGAGCCGGCCACCCTGGCCGAGCGGGCACTCATCTGACCAGAACAACTCACGTCATCGACCCCGGCGGCAACTGGATCCGCATCTTCCCAACGCCGGAAGCAGGGACCGCGAAGACCATGGATGCCGGGGCGGAGCAGGCCCGCCAGGACACTGGAAAACGCGATCATGCTCGGTGAGTCCAAGGGCGATCACCGGCGGGTGGCCCGCGTCCCCGACGGCGCACTGACCCGCGAGCAGGGCTCCCCGCCCGCCGTCGACCTCTCGAAGCACTCGCCGACGCACTGGCCGTCGCGCGAGACCTCGAACAGGCCCGGCACCCTGACCCGCACACGTGACCGTCACATTTCGGGAACGGTGCCGGGGCGACCGAAGCTCACCCTCAGTCGAAGAGCTCGTCCACGGTCGTCGCCCGGACGGCCCGGACGAGCCACACGTCCAACTGCTCGGGAGCCCCGCAGGTCTCGATCCGGGCCCGCTGCCGGCCGTCGACGACGACCCCGCGGGCCTCTAGAACCTGCAGCACCGCCTCGGCCTTCCCTTCAGCTTTCCCTTCAGCCTTGCCCTCGGCCTTGCCCTCGGCCTTCCCTTCGGCCTTGCCCTCGGAATTGGCATCGCGGAGGAACTCGTCGTAGTACCTGGACTCGCTCATCATCTTCATTCTCAGAGCCTCCCGTGCAGCCCTGGGAAGGACCGCGACCATGTGGTTATAGTACCGCTGAGTGCGCTCGTCGCCACGCGCCGCCATCAGGTTCGTACTGTCGAACCCGACCTGGATCACCTCTCTCTGATGCTCTCCCGCGCCGTGGAACAGCGCGGACAGGATGCCCATCGCGGGGTCGGCCGCGACCAGTTCGGGATCCTTGAGCAACGGGACGTGCTCGTGGCCCAGCACGAGCGGGGTCAGGGTGGCCCCCGGATGCCCGGTCTCGATGGTGGTGCCGCACCATGCGGCGATTTTCGGGTCGGGCGCGATCACCAGCAGGACGGTCGGGCAGCGCTGCCGGTTGCGCAGCGTGGCCAGGTACAGCGGCCAAGTCCACAGTTTGTCCTCGTCCTTGGCGCGCTGCACCTCGACCACCACGGCCACGCGGCCGTCGGCGGTCTCCAGGACGACGGCGGCGTCCGCCGTGTACTCGCGCGTCTTGTGGTCGGTGGACGACTCCGACACGTCCCGCGCCCGGTGCGCGGCGGGCAGGGAGACGCCCATCTCGGTCAGCAGCTCCGCCGCGAGCATCGGAGACCACCGGAAGAGCTCCGCGGTGACGTCGTGCTCCTGAGTCGTTGACATGGAAGAAAACTAGCCGCGCTCATGCGACTACTTTGCGCAAGCGGGCTGGAATAGCTCCCTGCTCCTCCAAACGGACTACCGGACCGGTCCAGGATGGGTCACGGGGAACCGGACAACGCGGCCCCACCTGGTCATCGTCACCGGCGTGTCCCTCGTCGACATCCTTGGTCACCGGGTCGAGGGTGTGTCGGGGAAGTTCGCCGTAGCGACGGCCGAGCGGCCCCACCGCGCGGTCGTCGATCAATGATCACGCTGGACCGGCCCGTCAGAGTGTGATGGCGACCTTGCCTCGGGCGTGGCCGCGTTCGAGGTAGCGCAGGGCGTCGGGGATCTCGGTGAACGGGTAGGTCCGGTCGATGACCGGGGTGATCTCGTCCTTCTCCATGAGTTCGGCCAGGAATCGCAGGTCCGCGGAGTTCGGCTTCCAGCTGACGCTGCCGATGCGCCGGCGGACGAACGGCGCGACCATCGCCCCGCGGACCACCTGGCCCGCCGGGCCGAGCAGGCCGTGGCGGGGCGCGGCCACGCCGCCCACGATCACGAGCGTCCCGCGGGAGGTCAGGAGGCGCCGCAGCGCCGCGAGTGACCGGTCGCCCACGATGTCCATGAGCAGGTCGTACCGGTCCTTCCGGTCGGCTACGTCCTCGCTGGTGTAGTCGACGACGTCATCCGCCCCGAGGGAGCGGACGAGTTCGACGTTGCGGGTGCTGCACACGCCGGTGACCTCGGCGCCGAACGCCCTGGCGAGCTGGACGGCGAACGTGCCGACGCCGCCGGACGCCCCGTTGATCAGCACGCGCTGTCCCGCCGAGATCCGGCCCGTGTCCCGCAACCCCTGCAGCGCGGTGATCGCGGCCATCGACACCGACGCCGCCTGCTCGAAGGTGAGGCGGCCGGGCTTGAGGGCCAGCCTCTCCTGCGGGACGGCGACGGCCTCGGCGAACGATCCGAGCGAGACCTCCCCGAAGACCTCGTCGCCCGGTGCGAGCGAGGTCACGTCGTCGCCCACCCGCTCGACGGTGCCCGCGAGGTCGGAGCCGAGGACGAGGCCGGGCCTCGGCCGCCGCAGGCCGAGGCTCAGCCGCGCCAGCTTCGGGTCGGCTCCCAGCCGGCGCCAGTCGGCGGGGTTGACGGACGCCGCGCGCACCCGCACGAGCACCTCGTCCCGGCCGATCTCGGGTTCGTCGATGTCCTTGAGGGTCAGTACGTCCGGCGGGCCGTAACGGTCCCAGGTCCAGGCTTTCACGGCACCCTTCCTCTCCTGTCGTACACCGTAAGGCTCTCGTACGTCGTAAGGCTGTCGTACGGCGTAAGGGAAGTCAAGAGCTGGCGTGAAACCGGACTTGATGGGACGGACGGTCAGGCGGCTTCGGCGGCGCGGCGCCGTTCGAGGCCCTCGAGGATCAGGTCGAGCGCGAACTCGAACTCGAACTGGTCGTCGCAGAAGCCGAGGGTGCCGCCCGGGTCGTCGTGGACGGCGTCCATGAGCATCCCGACGATGTTCGGGTACCGGTCGGCCATCTGCTCCGTCATCGCGGCGGCCTCGTCGGCCGCGGATCCGCCGCCGTCCGGCTGGAACAGCTCCTGCGTGAAGCCGAGCGCGCGGCTGCCCAGCACGTGCAGCGCACGGTGGGTCAGGTCGAAGGAGAAGCCGCCCGCCCGGAGGAGGGCGACCACGCCGTCGTAGTAGGCGATGACGGACGGGCTCGTGGTGGGCCGGGACTCGAGGACCTGCGGGGCCCATCGGTGGCGCAGGAGGACCTTGCGGGCGGCGAGGATCCGCGCGCGCAGCGCGGCGCGCCAGTCCTCTTCGGGTGCCGGTGCCTCGACCTCGTCCACCGCCGCCGTGATCTCGACGAGGATCACCTCGACCAGGCCGTCGAAGACGGCCTGCTTGTTCGCGACGTGGTGGTAGAGCGACATCGCCTCGGCCCCCACCTCCTGCGCGAGCCGCCGCATGGTGAGCGCGTCGAGGCCGTCCCGGTCCGCCAGCTCCACGGCGGCGCGCAGCACCCGTCTCCGGCTCAGCGGGATCCGGGGCTGCTCGGTCAGCGCGTCGGCGTCGGTCGGTGGGGTCATGGATCTTCCTCCCGGCGCACTCTACCCGTACGCGGTAAGTCAGCCGCGGACGTCGGGAGCGAGGCGGCCGACGCCGGGCTGCAAGCGGCCGAGATCGGGTCGCGGACCGGCGCGAGCGCGCCGCCGGTTACGAGGTCAGACCAGGTATATGACCAGTGCGCTGATCGCCATGGGGTCATCCAGATCGGAATCTAGCAGCAGTCGCAGCCCGGCCCGCAGGTCGCGCAGCCCGCCTCGGGCTCGGCCGCGGCGGGGATCGCGCAGCAGGCGTCGCCGCGCCAGGCCTCCCGGCCTTCCTTGACCGCGACGGCGGCGATGATCAGCGCGGCGACCGGGTCCGCCCACGACCAGCCGAACAGGCTGTTGACCGCCAGGCCGACGAGCAGGACGCCCGACAGGTAGGTGCAGAGCAGGGTCTGCTTGGAGTCGGCGACCGCGCTGGCCGAGCCCAGCTCGCGGCCCGCCCGGCGCTGCGCGGCCGACAGGAACGGCATGACCGCCAGGCTGAGGGCCGCCAGCACCAGGCCGGGGGTGGAGTGCTCGGCCTCGCCGCCGCTGACCAGGGCGCGCACCGAATCGGCGGTGACGTAGGCGGCGAGCGCGAGGAACGACACCGCGATGATCCGCAGCGCCCGCTTCTCCCGGCGCTCGACCACGTCCGGGTCGTGCGCGGAGAACTGCCAGGCGACCGCGGCGGCGGAGGCGACCTCGATGGTCGAGTCCAGCCCGAACGCCACCAGCGCCCCGCTGGAGGCCAGGGTCCCGGCGGTGATCGCGACGGCGGCCTCGACCACGTTGTAGGTGATCGTGGCGGCCACCAGCAGCCGGACGCGTCGTGCCAGCACGGCTCGCCGGTGCGGCGGGGGCCCGAGCGACAGCGCGGTCATGCCCGCGCCTCGGGGGCGCAGGCTCCGATCGTCCGGTCGGTGCCGGTGCCGTAGGTGGGGCAGAGCGCGACGGCGCGGTCGGTGGCCGCGAGCAGGTGCTCGGCCGAGCGCAGCAGGTCCAGCAGCTCGGGGACGGCGATGAAGTAGAACGACTGGCGGCCCTCGGCGCGGTAGTCCACCAGCTCGCAGCCGCGCAGGCAGGCCAGGTGCTTGGACACCGTGGACTGCGCCAGCCCCAGCTCGCGGGTCAGGTCCACCACCCGCGCCTCGCCCCGGGCCAGCCGCTGCACGATCGACAGCCGGACGGGGTCGGCCAGCGAGTGGAACAGCGCCGCGGCCGGGACCAGCCCCTCCAGTGATGTCATTCCACAATCAGAATCAATCGCCATATCGCGATGATAGTCGACATGGTCGATCAGTCAATGCTGTGGGCACCGATCCCTTTCCGTGGTGGTTTCCGTGGTCGGCACGGAGGCGGCCCGCACCCCCGCCGGGAGAGGCTGTGACCACAGCGCCGAACGAAGGAGTCACCATGACCGCCACCTACGAGGGGTTCACGGCCGAGGAGCGGGCCGCGATGAAGGAGCACGCGCAGGACCGGAAGAAGGCGGCCCGCCGCGCGTCGCGGGCGGAGAAGGCGGCGGAGGCCGAACGGGACGTGCTCGCGAAGATCGCCGAGATGGGGGACTCCGACCGGGTCATGGCCGAGCGCGTCCACGCCGTCGTCACCGCCGCCGCCCCGGTCCTCGCACCGAAGCTCTGGTACGGGATGCCCGCCTACGCACTCGACGGCAAGATCGTCTGCTTCTTCCAGAGCGCGGCGAAGTTCAAGGCCCGCTACGCCACCCTCGGGTTCAACGACGCGGCGAAGCTGGACGAGGGCGACATGTGGGCCACCGCCTTCGGCCTCACCGAGGTGACGGCCGAGGTCGAGGAGCGGATCGCCGCCCTGGTGAAGCGCGCGGTGAGCTGAACCGCCACCGGACGGCCGCCGGGCCCGGACCTGGGTCCGGCGGCCAGACGCAGCAGCGATCACGAACCACGGCAGGAGCGACCATGGCAGAACCGGCGAACACCGAACCCCGTACCCGCGCTCGGCGCCGTCGCGACACCGAGCACCGGCTCGGCCACGACGTCGACATCTGGGTCGCCACCGCCTCCCCGGACGGCGCGCCGTACATGGTGCCGCTGTCCTTCGACTGGGACGGCGAGGCCTTGCTGGTGGCCACCCCCTCCGGCAGCCCGACCGGCAGGAACCTCGCCGCCGGCGTGACCGTCCGGCTCGGCCTCGGCCCCACCCGCGACGTGACCGTGATCGACGGCGAGGTCGAGCCCATCGAGATGGACGCGCTCCCGCGGGCGCGCGGCGACCTGTTCGCCGAACGCACCGGTTTCGACCCGCGCGCCCTGGCCACGCCCTACCGCTGGTTCCGCATCACCCCGCGCCGCGTCCAGGCGTGGCGCGAAGTGAACGAACTGCCCGGCCGCGACCTGATGCGCGACGGCCGCTGGCTGGACTGACGCCCCTCGGCCGTCAGCCGAGGGGCGTTGTCGTCCACGTCGACTCGTCCGGGCCCAGGAAGGTGATCCGGTGGTAGAGGCCGGTGAGGCCGCCGGTCTTCTCCAGCCGATTCAGGAGTTCCGCGCCGCGCACGTTCAGCCGGACGTCGATTCCCTCGGCGTCGTAGATGTTGAGGATGCGCCCGGCCGCGGCGGTCGCGGGGTCGCCTTTCGGGCCGTCGTGCGGACGATCGGTGTCGAAGGCGGGATGGCCGTCGAGGGTCGTGTTGGCGTCCCGTTCGGCCTGCCGCCTGCTCACCTCGGTGGACGGTCCCACGCTGATCATCAACTCGCCGCGTCCGGGCCCGGCGAGCATGAACGTCGCGTTCCCCGCCCCGTCCTCGACCCACGCCCGCCAGACCTTCAAGCCTTCCGGAAGGCCCTTGACGCGCACCGGGAACCTCGCGGGCCCGGTGCCGCCGAACCGTACTCCTTCCGCGATGCGGCGGACGGTCGGGACGTCCGCGATCCGCGCGTCGGTGATCTGCAGTTTCGCCCACGCGTCGTCGCGATACCTGAAGCGGAACTCCGCCGGGATCTGCCGCGAGCCGGGGTCGCCGGGTTTGATCAGCCAGTCGGCGCGCCGCCCGTTGACCGGTTCGGCCCGCGTGAGGGTGCCCCTGCGGGCGCCGGGCAGCATAGGGGCGCCCAATTCCAGGCCGGGACGCAGCAGTGTCAGGGTGACGCCCCCGCCGCCGGGGCCGCGCCCGGCCGACACCTCGAACGTCCCGCCCCCGGGGGTGCCGCTCGCGATCCGCGTCCGCGCGTATCCCTGCGGAAGCCAGCCGAACTCCGCCATCTCGACCAGGACGTTCGGGTACTTCACCGGCTCGACGACCCTCGGCCGGTCCACGTCGTCCGGGCGGGCGGCCTGCGCGATCGGGACGGCGACGGCCGCCGTGATGCCGGCGGCCGCGAGGGCGGCCGTCCATCGCCTGCGGCGGCGGACGCGGCGGCCCTTCGCGATCGCCGCCGGTGCGTCCACCGAGCCGTCCGGACCGGACGTCTCCGCGATCTCCGCGAGCCGCTCGCTCAGTTCGTTCATCTCTCCCCCTCCGAACCCACCGGCTCCTCGAGCACCCGGCGCAGGGCGTCGAGGCCGCGCGACGTCTGGCTCTTGACGGTTCCCGCGGAGCAGCCGAGGACGGTTGCGGCCTGCTCGACCGACAGGTCGCAGTAGAAACGCAGCACCACGGCCGCCCGCTGGCGCGGCGGCAGTCGCGCGAGCGCCGTCCGCAGGTCGAGGTCGGCCGCCCGGTCGGGCGGCGGGACCGGCTCCTCCGGGAGGTCGGGGATGACGCGCTCGCGCTTCCACCAGCCGCCGCGCTGCTCGGCGAGGTAGGCGCGGACGAGGACGGTCCGGGCGTAGCCGTCGAGGTTGTCCGCCTTCGAGGCGCGGCGCCAGTTCACGTACAGCCTGGTGGCGGCCGTCTGGACCAGGTCGTCCGCGCGGTGGCGGTCCTGGCACAGCAGGTACGCGACCCGGCGGAGCCAGGGGCCTCGGGCCGCCACGTACGCCGTGAACTCGTCGTCGCGGGCGCTTCTCGACTTCTCCACACCTGACTGATGCGTCCAGACTCGGTGGAGGTTGCACGGGGTCACCGCATCCACAGGACGTCCGCTTCGGGCGGTCCGGAGCTCGGACCGTCCGGCTGCCCCCGGGCGGGCGGGTTCGGCGGAATGTAGTTTGTTGCGCTTGATACGGGATTCACGGAGAGTTAACATCGAACCCGGCGTCATCATGTGATCTCGGTCAACTCGCAGGCGCTCGGGACGCGCGAACTCCGCACGTTTTCCCAGGTCATCTCACATTCACGGGCAACTGATAGGAAGTCCTTATCGTTGCTGTGGGATAGATCGATTTCTCTTCTCGACCACCCTGGGGCACGCTGAGTGACATCGGTCGCCGCGGAGCCGGTCCCGGCGACCCTCCCCACGCCTCGACGGAGGCGTTCCCGTTCTCGCAAAAAGGAGCATGCGTGCTTACTGTCGGTGACCAGTTCCCCGAGTACGAGCTGACCGCCTGTGTCTCGCTGGACGCGGACAACGCCTTCGAGACGATCAACCACAAGTCGTACGAGGGCAAGTGGCGCGTCGTCTTCTTCTGGCCGAAGGACTTCACCTTCGTCTGTCCGACCGAGATCGCCGAGTTCGGCCGGCTGAACGAGGAGTTCGCCGACCGTGACGCCCAGGTGCTGGGCGCGTCCGTCGACAACGAGTTCGTCCACTTCGCGTGGCGCAAGGACCACCCGGACCTGCGCGAGATCCCGTTCCCGATGATGGCCGACCTCAACCGCGAGCTGTCCGAGGCCCTCGGCATCCTCACCGCGGACGGCGTCGCCCAGCGCGCGACGTTCATCGTGGACCCGAACAACGAGATCCAGTTCTCCATGGTGACCGCCGGTTCCGTCGGCCGGAACGTCAAGGAGGTCCTGCGGGTCCTGGACGCCCTGCAGAGCGACGAGCTCTGCCCCTGCAACTGGAACAAGGGCGAGGACACCCTCGACGCGAACAAGCTGCTGGCCGGCGCCGGCGTCTGATCCGTCCCGTGTCCGGGCCCGTCTCGGACGCCCCAGTCACCCGCCGGACGGTCCGCACGGACCGTCCGGACCGGCGGCCGGTCGCCTCGCGCGCGGCCGGCCGTTCGCATGAAAGGACCTTTCGATCATGAGCGTTGACGCGCTGAAGAGCGCCCTTCCGGGCTACGCCAAGGACACCAAGCTCAACCTGGGCTCGCTGACCTCCACCTCCCAGCTCACCGACCAGCAGCTGTGGGGGACGGTCCTGGCGTGCGCGCTCGCCACCCGCAGCACGGTCGTCATCCGCGAACTGGCCGAGGAGGCCGGGGACTACCTGTCCGCGGAGGCGTTCGAGGCCGCCAAGGGCGCCGCGTCGATCATGGCGATGAACAACGTGTACTACCGCGCGACGCACCTGATCGGCGACGAGACGTACGCGACGCTGCCCGCGAAGCTGCGGATGAGCATCATCGGCAAGCCGGGCGTGGACAAGGTCGACTTCGAGCTGTGGTCGCTGGCCGTGTCGGCGATCAACGGCTGCGGCCGGTGCCTGGAGTCGCACGAGAAGGTCGTCCGCGAGGGCGGCCTGTCGCGCGAGCTGGTGCAGGAGGCCCTGCGGATCGCCGCCGTCGTGAACGCGGCGGCCGCGACGCTGGAGGCCGAGGCGGCCCTCGCCCCCGCCACCGTCTGACGACGCGCCGCGCACGGCGTCGGGGCCCGGGTGCGCGGTGCACCCGGGCCCCGGCGCGTCCCGCATCGGCCGGCCCGGCCGCGACCCGGCGTCGCGTGCGCCGCGCCGCCCGCGCCGGTCGTTTCCCACGCGTCCCTCGCATACCTCGCGCCCCCGCTTCCTCGCGCGGCCCCCCTGTTTGCGGTCGTCCCGTCCTTCCGCGTGCCCGGCGGGGTTGTTCGCTGCGTGTTCACTCGCCGTCCGGCCTGGGCGTCTACGGTCGCGAGGATGACGAACGATCATGGAAACCTCGGCCGCCGCGCGGTGCTGTCGGGGGCGCTCGGGACGGCCGGGGCGCTCGCCCTCGCCGCGCCCGCCGACGCCTCCCCGCGGTTCCGGCGCCGTCCGCGCGTGCTCATCGCGACCAACGAGCCCTGGGGCACCTACCACGTCCGGCCGCTGCTGGACGAGGCCGCGCGGTGCGGCGTGCGGCTCACCCAGCTCGTCCCCGACATGTCCGGCATCGATCCCGACGAGACGGTCCCGGTGGCCACCCCGCGGGACGCGCCCGACGCGGACCTCCTGGTCGTGACGGGCGCGGACGACTGGCCGCTGGAGTGCGCGCGACGGTTCGGCAGGCTCCCCCGCGCGGCCGGTTCACTCGCGTATCTCGGGCCCGAGGAGGCCCCGGGCGCCGACCGCATCCGGCACCGGCTGCGGCTCATCACCGCGTCGTCCCCGGCGGAGGCGCGCTCGTTCGGCGGCTACCTGGGCACCCGGCGGCGGATCCACGTCGTGGGCTCGCCGCAGACGGACGGCCTGCCCGAGCGCGCGCCGGAACCCGGCCTCGTGCTGGTCATCACCAGCGTCACCCGCTCGGACGAGACGGGCGGTGCTGCCCCCGGCACCGAGCTGCTGCTGGCGGCGGCGGAACGGTTGCGGGCGGCGGGGAAGCGGATCCTGGTCGGCCTGCATCCGCGCGAGGACCGCTCGCTGTGGGAACGGTACGAGATCAGCGACGTCCCCACGCTGCGGGCGTCCGCCCGCGCGGAGGCCGCGATCGGCATCCCCGGCACGATCTTCCCGCTGGTCGCGGCCGTCGGCACGCCGGTGGTGGGCTGCACCGACCCGGCCCTGTCCGTTCCGGACTACCTGCTGTCGGTGTGCTCCGGCACGATCGGCGCCGCCGGCGAGGCCGTCCCTGCCGTCGCCGGGGCACGGCCGCCGGACGCCGCCGTGCTCGCGGACGCGGTGGGTCCGATCGGCGGCTCGGCGGCGCGGCTGCTGAACGCCTGGACGTGGGCCGCGCGGCCCCGGAGGCACTGAGGCCGTCCGGGGGTCACTCCCACTCGATGGTGCCCGGGGGCTTGGAGGTGATGTCGACGGTCACGCGGTTGATCTCGCGGACCTCGTTGGTGATCCGGGTGGAGATCCGCTGCAGGAGGTCGTAGGGCAGCCGCGCCCAGTCGGCGGTCATGGCGTCCTCGCTGGTCACCGGGCGCAGGACGACCGGGTGCCCGTAGGTGCGGCCGTCGCCCTGCACGCCCACGGAGCGGACGTCGGCGAGCAGCACGACCGGGAACTGCCAGACGTCGCGGTCGAGGCCCGCGCGGGTGAGTTCCGCGCGGGCGATCGCGTCGGCGTCGCGCAGGATCTCCAGGCGGTCGCGGGTGACGGCGCCGACGATGCGGATGGCGAGGCCGGGGCCGGGGAACGGCTGCCGCCACACCATCTCGGCGGGCAGCCCGAGCTGCTCGCCGAGCGCGCGGACCTCGTCCTTGAAGAGGGTGCGGAGCGGTTCGACCAGCTTGAACTGCAGGTCCTCGGGGAGGCCGCCGACGTTGTGGTGCGACTTGATGTTCGCCGCGCCGGTGCCGCCGCCGGACTCGACGACGTCCGGGTAGAGGGTGCCCTGGACGAGGAACTCGACGGGTTCGGAGGCGTCCTCGCCGACGATCTCGCGCGCGGCCTCCTCGAAGACGCGGATGAACTCGCGGCCGATGATCTTGCGTTTCGCCTCCGGGTCGGCGACGCCGTCGAGCGCGCCGAGGAAGCGCTCCTGGGCGTCGACGACGTGCAGGTTCACGCCGGTCGCGGCGACGAAGTCCTTCTCGACCTGCTCGGCCTCGCCCTTGCGCAGCAGGCCGTGGTCGACGAACACGCAGGTGAGCTGGTCGCCGATGGCGCGCTGGACGAGCGCGCCCGCGACGGCGGAGTCGACGCCGCCCGACAGCGCGCAGATGACGCGCTTCCCGCCGACCTGGGCGCGGACGGCCTCGATCGTCTCCTCGGCGATGTTGACCATCGTCCAGTTCGGGCGGCAGCCGGCGCCCTCGTAGAGGAAGCGGCGCAGGATCTCCATGCCGTGCTCGGTGTGCAGCACCTCCGGGTGGAACTGGACGCCGAAGAAGCCGCGGGACGGGTCCTCCATGCCGGCGACCGGGGTGACGTCGGTGCTCGCGGTGACGGTGAAGCCGTCGGGGGCGCGGCTGACGAAGTCGCGGTGCGACATCCAGACGGCCTGCTCGGCGGGCAGGCCGTCGAACAGCATGCCCGGCGAGGTGACCGCGACGGTCGCGCCGCCGTACTCGGCGACGTGCGAGTTCTCGACCGTTCCGCCGAGGGCGCGGGCCATCACCTGGTGGCCGTAGCAGATCCCGAAGGTGGGGACGCCGAGGTCGAACAGCCCCTCGGGCGCGGCGGGGGCGCCGTCCTCGTACACCGAGGCGGGCCCGCCGGACAGGATGATCGCCTTGGGCCGCTTCGCGAGCATCTCGGCGGCGGGCATCGTGGACGGCACGATCTCGCTGAACACGTGACACTCGCGGACGCGCCGCGCGATGAGCTGCGCGTACTGCGCGCCGAAGTCGACGACGAGAACGGTGTCGAAGGACTGGTCTGCGGCCACCAACAAAACGCCTTTCGCACGGCCGGAAGGACCTCCCAGTCTACGGGCCCGGGCCTGCGCCGATGCCGCGACCGTCCTCGCCGCGCGCGAGCACGCCCGTGACGGTCGGCACGCACCCGGTAACGGTCGGCATGCATTTACCTTGATCACACGCGGTCGTGCACTTCGCTCTGGTACCACTTGATGACGCACTGTGTTCGCCTGTCGTCCGTCCGGCCCGCCCCGCCTAGGAGTCCCGTGAAGCTGCTCGCCGCCGCCGCCGCGCTCGCCGCCCTCGTTCCCGCCGTCCCGGCCGCCGCCCCCGCCGCGGTCACGCCCCCCGGACCGGCGCGGGCCGCGGCGGCCGGGCAGCGCCATGCCGCACCGCACGACTGCGTCCCGGCGAACGCGCGGCTGCGGCCCGGCCCGGACGGGCACGGGCACGGGCACGGCGGGCACGGGCACGGCAAGGGCCACGCCGAACTGAGCCCCGCGCAGTCGGAGTCCGTCGAGTCGGACCTCGGGCGGATCCTGGACGGGCTCGGGCTGACGCTCGGGCCGAAGGCGCCGCAGGACGCGAACGCGGCGGAGCGCCGGGCGGCGGCGCGGATCACGGTGCCGGTCTACTTCCACGTCCTGCACGACGGGTCGCGCGGCAACGTGTCCGACGCGACGGTCAGGCGGCAGATCAACGTGATGAACGCCGCCTACGGAGGACGGTACGGCGGCGACAACACAGAGGTGTCGTTCCGGCTGCGCGCCATCACGCGTTCCGACAACTCGGCCTGGTTCCGCTACCCCGAGCAGTACGAGGGTTCTTACAAGCCGCGGCTGCGCAAGGGCGGCAAGGGCACGCTGAACTTGTACAGCGCCTACATCGAGGGCGATCTGCTCGGCTGGTCGACGTTCCCGTGGAAGTACCGCGACGAGCCGAAGATGGACGGCGTCACGATCAACTACGGCAGCATGCCGGGCGGACACATCGACCAGTTCAACCGCGGGTTCAGCGCGGCGCACGAGACCGGCCACTGGCTCGGGCTGTACCACACGTTCCAGGACGGCTGCGGCGGTCACGGCGACCGCGTGGCCGACACCCCGGCGGAGAGCCGACCGGCCGACGGGTGCCCGGAGGGCAAGGACACGTGCCCGCAGCCCGGCGAGGACCCGATCCACAACTTCATGAACTACAGCTACGACACCTGCATGACGTCGTTCACGAACGGCCAGGGCGACCGCATGCACAAGGTGTGGGCGGCCTACCGGCGCTGAGCGGCCTTGCGGGCCGCCGTGAGGCGGGCGGCGTCGCCGTCCGGCAGGTGCCGGACGGCCTCGCGCAGCGTCACGCCCGGAACGTCCGCGATGCGCGCCTCGACCCAGCCGGTGACCCACGCCGGGTCCTTCCTCGACTGCTCGCGCAGGACCCAGCCGAGCGCCTTGCGGATGAAGAACTCGCTCTCGCCGATCAGCGCGTCGCCGAACCGGGAGATCCGGGGGAGGTCGGGGGCGCCCGTCCGGACGCCGGGCAGCAGCGCCAGCAGCGCCGACCGCCGGAGCCACATGCAGGGGTCGGCCGCCCAGTCGTCCAGGACGGCGCCGAGGCCGGGCTCGCGCAGGACGAGCGCGCCCGCGACGCGGTCGGCGAGGTTGTCGACGTACACCCAGCTCGCCGAGTCGAGGATCAGCCGCTCGGCGACCGCGATGTCCCCCGGTTCGAGGAGCCCGACCCTCTTGACCAGCACCTCTACGGCCGCCATGCGGGCCTCGTGCACCGGGCGTCCCGCGTCCTCGACCGTCCAGAGCGCGCCGGCGAGGGCGAGCAGCTCGCCGCGATCGGGCAGTTCGCGGGCCACCGGCACCGCCGCCTTGCGGATCGCCGGCACGGGCACGCCGAGGTGGACGAACGCGCTCTTCAGATAGCGCCGCTCGTTCGCCGCGCGAACCGGATCCGCCCGGTCGCGCAGCTCGGCGAGGACCCGCGCGACCTGCCCCTCGACGTCCACGGCCGCCACGTTACGCCGAGGCTCGGACGTCCCCGCCCGTCCGGCCACCGGACGTCCGGGCGGGGTCAGCGCGCGTCGACGATCGGCAGCCGCAGCGCCGCCGGGGCACCGGCCGGGACGATCGGGTTCTTCGGCGCGACGGCGTCGACGCGGCGGTAGGCGCCGCCGAGTTCGGGGCGCGGGTCGTCCTCGCCCGCGTTCGGCCACAGCGACATGGCGCGCTCGGCCTGCGCGGTGATCGTCAGGGACGGGTTGACGCCGAGGTTCGCCGAGATCGCGGAGCCGTCCACGACGTGCAGGCCGGGGTGGCCGTAGAGGCGGTGGTAGGCGTCGATGACGCCGGTGGCGGGCGAGTCGCCGATGGCGCAGCCGCCGAGGAAGTGCGCGGTCATCGGGACGTCGAACAGGTCGCCCCAGGTGCCGCCCGCGACGCCGCCGACCTCCTCGCCGATCAGCCGGGTCGCCGCGTGCCCCTCGGGGATCCACGTGGGGTTGGGCTCCCCGTGCCCGGCGGTGGCGCGGACGTCCCAGCCGAACGGGCCCTTCTTCGGGGACAGCGTGATCGAGTTGTCGCGGGTCTGCATGACGAGCGCGATGACCGTCCGCTCCGACCAGTGCCGGACGTCGAACAGCTGCAGCAGGTCGCGGGGCCTGCGGGCGGCCAGCCGCGCGAACTTGCGCAGCCGCGGGACGTGCGGTTCGCCGGGCCGGTCGCCGTCCACGAGGAGGGTCTGCAGGCCCGCGAGCAGGTTGGAGCCGCGCCCGTACCGGACGGGCTCGACGTGCGTGTCCGGGGCGGGGTGGAACGACGAGGTGATCGCGACGCCCCTGGAGTAGTCGGGGCCGGGCTTGCCGTTCGGGCGACCGCCGCCGAGGATCGCCTCGGAGTTGGTGCGGGTGAGGGCGCCGAGCCGGTCGGAGACGCGCGGCAGCCGTCCGGTCGACTTGAGCTTGTGCAGGAGCTTCTGCGTGCCGTACGTCCCGGCGGCGAACACGACCTGCCCGGCGGTGAGCGTCCTGCGGTCGCGGCCGAACGACCCGGTCCGCACGATCTCGACCGCATACCCGCCGGGGCCGTCCCCGTCCCCGTCGCCGTCCCCGTCGCCGTCCCCGTCCAACGGGGTGACCTGCGTGACGCGGCTGAGCGGCATCACGCGGGCCCCGGCCTTCTCGGCAAGGTACAGGTAGTTCTCGGTGAGCATGTTCTTGGCGCCGTGCCGGCAGCCGACCATGCACTCGCCGCACTCCAGGCAGCCGCGGCGGCGCGGTCCGGCGCCGCCGAAGTACGGGTCGGCGCTCTCGATCCCGGCGCCGCGCCCGAAGAACACGCCGACGGGCGTCTTGACGAACGTGTGCCCCTTGCCCATCCGGTCGGCGACGCGGCGGATCACCTCGTCGGCGGCGGTCGTCGTGGTGTTCTGCACGACGCCGAGCATCCGCCGGGCCTGGTCGTAGTGGGGCGCGAGCTCGTCCCGCCAGTCGGTGATGTGCGCCCACTGCCGGTCCTCGAAGAACGGATCCGGCGGCACGTACAGGGTGTTCGCGTAGTTCAGCGACCCGCCGCCGACGCCCGCGCCGGCCATGACGAGGACGCGGCTCTGCTTCGTCCCGCGGATGAGGTGCAGGCGCTGGATGCCGGTGAGGCCGAGCGCGGGCGCCCACAGGTACCGGGCGATCCGCCAGTTCGTCTTGGGCAGCTCGGGGTGGCGGGAGCCGGGCGCGCCGGACGGGTTCGTGTCGAAGCGGCGGCCCGCCTCGATCACCCCGACCTTGTAGCCCTTCTCGGTGAGCCGCAGCGCGGTGACGCTGCCGCCGAACCCCGACCCGACGACGAGGACGTCGTAGTCGTGCTTCACTCGTGTCCCTACTTGATCCGCAGCTTCTTCATCAGCCTGATCCCGTTCGCCATGAAACCGGCGAAGGTGTCGTAGCCGACGTTGCCGGGCGGCTCGAGGTCCATGTAGTGCTGGCTGGCGATCGTCTGGACCTCGGTGAACTTGAGCAGGCCCTCGGCGCCGTGGCGGCGGCCGACCCCGGACTGCTTCATCCCGCCCATCGGCGCGTCGTAGGAGGCGAACGCGGCGCCGTACCCGTCGTTGACGTTGACCGTCCCGGCCTGGATCCGGGCGGCGAGGCGGCGGCCCGCGGCGGCGTTCTTCGTCCAGACGGACGCGTTGAGCCCGTACGCGGTGTCGTTCGCGCGCTCGACGACCTCGTCCTCGTCCCGGTACTTGTAGATCGACACGACCGGGCCGAACGTCTCGCCGGCGCACAGGTCCATGTCGGTGGTGACGTCGGTGAGCACCGTCGGCTCGTAGAACAGCGGGCCGATGTCGGGCCGCGCCTTCCCGCCCGCGAGGACGGTCGCGCCCGCCGCGACGGCCTGGTCGACGTGCGCGGTCACGGCGTCGAGCTGCCGCTCGTAGGTGAGCGAGCCCATCTCGGCCTCGAAGTCGAGGCCGGTGCCGAGCTTCATGCCCGCGACCAGCTCGGCGAGCCGCGGGACGAACCGGTCGTAGACGTCCTCGTGCACGTACATCCGCTCGATCGAGATGCACAGCTGCCCGGCGTTGGTGAAGCAGGCCCGGACGGCTCCGCGCGCGGCCCGCTCGACGTCGGCGTCCGCCATGACGATCATCGGGTTCTTGCCGCCGAGTTCGAGCGAGTACCCGACCAGGCGCGGCGCGACCTTCTCCGCGATGGCCTTGCCGCCGCGGGTGGAGCCGGTGAAGGACACGTAGTCGGCCTCGCCGATCAGCGGGTCGCCGATCTCCGCCGGGTCGCCGACGACGATCTGCCACACGTCCTCCGGCAGGCCCAGCTCGACGAGCAGGTCGAGCACCCACAGGCTGGACAGGCACGTCTGGGTGTCGGGCTTGTGGACGACCGCGTTCCCCGCCATGAGCGCGGGCGCGATGTCGCTGGCGCCGAGCGCGAACGGGTAGTTCCACGGGGCGATCAGCGCGACGACGCCCTTGGGGTGCCGCAGTTCCTGGACGCGCGTGAGGCCCGGCATCATGCCCTGCCTGCGCTGCGGCTTGAGCAGCTTCGCGGCGCGCCGCGCGTAGTAGAGCGAGCACAGCGCCACGTCGAGGAACTCCTCGAGCGCGTGCCGCCTGGCCTTGCCGGTCTCGAGCTGGATGACGTCGAGGATCTCCTCGCGCCGCGCCACGAGCGTGTCGGCCAGCCGCAGGAACGGCTTGACCCGCTCGCGGACGGGCAGCGCCGCCCACTCCCGCTGCGCCGCGCGGGCCCGCTCGTGCGCGCGGCGGACATCGTCCGCCGTGGACAGCGGGACGGTCGCCAGCGGCTTGCCGGTGAAGGGGGCCGGGACGGTCGCGCTCCCGGCGCCGTCCGACGCCACGCGCGCGACCAGCCGGTCGAGGAGGTTCGGGGGAAGCTCGTGCGCTGCCGCACCGTCGGCACGGACCGTCGGAGATGCCATGCAGAAGAGGGTATGACCGCCCGGCCATTTTTGCTACCCGCAAGTAACGACGATTTCACCGCCCGCCCGCCCGAACGGACCGTTCCAACCCGCACGGACTTCCGCAACTCCCGGACTGACCGTCCTCGACCGGTGTATTCCGAAAAGGCACGGCCGACGCGAGCCCCCGACGCGAAGGGACCCCAGATGACCGACGCCCACGGCGACGCCCCGCCCGGGCGCGCCGCGAACGGCGCACCGCGGCACGCGGGCGGCGGCCCGGCGGCGCGGCGGGAGCGGCGCGAGCAGACCCGCGAGGCGCTCCTCGCCGCCGCCGAACGCCTGTGGGCCGAGCGCGGCATCCACGGCGCCTCCCTCGACGACGTCGCCGCGGGCGCCGGGCTCACCAAGGGCGCCGTCTACTCGAACTTCACCGGCAAGACCGACCTGCTGCTCGCCCTGCTGGAACGCTTCACCGGCGACCGCCTCGGCGCCGGATTCCGCGACGGCCTGCACTCCCCCGACCCCGAACCGGAACCCGCACCGGATGCGGGTGGCCGCACGGGACGCGTCCGTAAGGCACCTGACCCGCAGGACGGTCCCCGCCGCATCGCCCTCCTCCTGGTGGAGTTCTGGCTCTACGGCATGCGCGACTACGCCGCCGGCTGGCGCATCGCCGACTGGTACGCCGAGCGCCGCGCCCTGCTCGCCCGCGACCTGCCCGAGTCCGACGGCATCGCCCCGGACGACCGCGCCGCGCTCGCCGTCGCGCTCGACGTCGGGCTCGCGTTCCAGCATCTCCTCGACCCCGACCGCGTCCCCGCCGGCCTCTACGAGACCGCCCGCGCGCTCGTCCACCCCCGAACCGCACCACAAAGCGCTGGCACTCTGTCGGACGCATCCGCTAGGTTCCCGCCGTTCGACGATCACTCCCCCGCATCAGGAATTCCATGAACATCGACTTCGGCGCCGACGCCACGTTCTCGTGGTACGTCGTGCTCCTGCTCCTCTCCGGCCCCCTCATCCTCCTCGCGGCGGCCATCACCGACGAAGGGATCTGGGCGCGGATCGCGTACGCCGCCGCCGGGCTCGCCATGCTCGGGTACGGCGTCTACCTCGGCTTCATCTTCACCGGGGGCGAGTACTACATGTTCTTCTACGTGTTCATCCTGCCCATCGCCGTGGTCTTCCGGGTCGCGGCGAGCCTCATCGGCGTGCGCAGAGCGACCACCTGACGGACGCCCCCCGGCCCCGGCCCGGGCCGGGGGGCGCGTCCCGCGCGCCCTACGGGGTGGCGGTGGGGACGATGTCGGGGGCGCCGCGGCGGTGCGCGTCGGCCTCCTGGTCGTCCACCTGGGTCTGCGAGGCCCGCTCGGCCTCCACCCGCTTGCGGTAGTACTCGATCTCCCGGTCGCGCTGCTTCTTCGACCAGCCGAGGACGGGCGCCAGCAGGTCCGCGACCTCCTGCGCGACGCCGACGCCGCGGTCCCACGTCTCGATGGAGATCCGGGTGCGGCGGGCCAGGACGTCGTTGATGTGCCGGGCGCCCTCGTGCGACGCGGCGTAGACGATCTCGGCGCGCAGGTAGTCGTCCGCGCCGGTCAGCGGCTTGCCGAGGTCGGGCTTCTCCGCGATCAGCCGCAGCAGGTCGTCCACCAGGGTGCCGTGCCGGCGCAGCAGGTGCTCGATGCGGGCCACGTGCAGGCCCGACCGGTTCGCCAGCCGGTGCCGCGCGTTCCACATCGCCTGGAAGCCGTCCCCGCCGACGAGCGGGATCCGGTCCGTGCACGACTCGGCGACCTTGCCGTCCAGCCCGTGCGCGACGGCGTCGATCGCGTCCTTCGCCATCACCCGGTACGTGGTGTACTTGCCGCCCGCCACCAGCACCAGCCCGGGCACCGGGTGCGCCACCACGTGCTCGCGCGAGAGCTTGGACGTCTCCTCGGTCTCGCCCGTGAGGAGCGGGCGCAGTCCCGCGTACACGCCCTCCACGTCGTCGTGGGTGAGGGGTGTCGTCAGGACGGCGTTGACGTGTTCGAGCACGTAGTCGATATCGGTCTGGGACGCCGCCGGGTGGGCCCTGTCGAGATCCCACGCGGTGTCGGTCGTCCCGATGATCCAGTGCCGTCCCCACGGGATCACGAACAGCACGGACTTCTCCGTGCGCAGCAGGATGCCGGTGGACGAGTGGATGCGGTCCTTCGGCACCACCAGGTGGATCCCCTTGGACGACTTCACGTGGATCTGCCCGCGCCCGCCGACCAGCTCCTGGATGTCGTCCGTCCACACCCCGGTCGCGTTCACGACCTGCTTCGCGCGGACCTGCGCGGTCGTGTTCGCCTCCAGGTCGCGGACCTGCAACCCCGTGACGCGCTCCCCCTCCCGCAGGAACCCGACGCACTGCACCCGCGACGCGATCTGCGCCCCGTACTCCGCCGCCGTCCGCAGCGCCGTCATGACGAACCGGGCGTCGTCCACCTGCGCGTCCCACAGCTGGATCGCGCCGGTGAAGGAGTCCTTACGCAGGGACGGCGCCAGCCGCAGCGCCCCCTTGCGGGTCAGGTGCCGGTGGTGCGGGACGCCGCGCGTGCTGCCCATCTGGAACGCCAGCGCGTCGTACAGGGCCACCCCCGCACCGAAGTAGGCCCGCTCCCACACGCGGTGGGTCGTGGGCAGGAGGAACGGGACGGGCCTCACCAGGTGCGGCGCGATGATCTGAAGGAGCAACCCGCGCTCGGTCAGCGCCTCGCGGACGAGATCGAAGTTGTACTGCTCCAGATACCGCAGGCCCCCGTGGATCAGCTTGGACGAGCGCGACGACGTCCCCGACGCGAAGTCCCGGGCCTCGACCACCGCGACCGACAGCCCGCGCGTCGCCGCGTCCAGCGCCGCCCCGGCCCCCACGATGCCGCCGCCGACCACGACCACGTCGAATTCCTCGCGCGCCATGCGATCGAGGGCGGTGGCCCGCTCGGCGGGCCCCAGGCGCGAGCTGCCCAGACCGGTCACCGGTGATCCCGTCATCGCGATTCCCCCCACACACGGTTCGGTATACGCCACGTACCTACCCCACAGTAGGGACGGACCTACCCCGGATTCGGGTGATTCCCCGGGTGTGCCTGATCTCAGTTCGGCCGCACGTTCGGCCCGTCCCCGTCGCGCACGCGTAAGCCCCGGGACCGGACGGCCCGGGGCTCGAACGCACGCGTCCGCGGAGGGTCAGTCGACGCGGCGCGGGGCGACCACGACCTGCACCCGCTGGAACTCCTTCAGCTCCGTGTAACCGGACGTCGCCATCGCGCGGCTCAGCGCCCCGATCAGGTTCATCGAGCCGTCCGCGACGTGCGACGGACCGTGCAGGATCTGCTCCATCGTCCCGATCGTCCCGACCTCCAGCCGGGTGCCGCGGGGGATGTCCGGGTGGTGCGCCTCGCTGCCCCAGTGGTAGCCGCGGCCCGGCGCCTCGGTGGCCCGCGCGAACGGCGAGCCCACCATCACCGCGTCCGAACCGCACGCGAACGCCTTCGCGATGTCGCCGCTGTTCACCATGCCGCCGTCGGCGATCACGTGCACGTACCGGCCGCCGGACTCGTCCAGGTAGTCGCGGCGCGCGGCGGCGACGTCGGCGACGGCCGTCGCCATCGGCACCGCGACGCCCAGCACCGTGCGGGTCGTGTGCCCCGAGCCGCCGCCGAACCCCACGAGGACGCCCGCGGCGCCCGTCCGCATGAGGTGCAGGGCCGCGGTGTAGGTGGAGCAGCCGCCCACGATGACCGGAACGTCCAGGTCGTAGATGAACTGCTTGAGGTTCAGCGGCTCCGCGCGGCCCGACACGTGCTCGGCCGACACCGTGGTGCCGCGGATGACGAACAGGTCCACGCCCGCGTCGATCACGGTCTTGTGGAACTGCGCGGTGCGCTGCGGCGACAGCCGCGCCGCGACCGTCACCCCGGCCTCCCGGACCTCCTGGATCCGGCGGCCGATCAGCTCCGCCTTGATCGGCTCGTTGTAGATGTCCTGCAGCCGCCGGGTCGCGGCGGCGTCGTCCAGCGACGCGATCTCGGCGAGCAGCGGCTCCGGGTTCTCGTACCGCGTCCACAGCCCTTCGAGGTCGAGCACGGCGAGCCCGCCCTGCCGACCCACGGCGATCGCGGTGGCCGGGCTGACCACGCTGTCCATCGGTGCCACGACCAGCGGCATCTCGAACCGGTAGGCGTCGATCTGCCAGGCGACGCTGACCTCCTCCGGATCGCGCGTCCGGCGGGACGGCACGATGCCGATGTCGTCGAAGGCGTACGCCCGCCGGCCGCTCTTGCCGGCGCCGATCTCCACGTCTGCGGCCACTGCGCCCTTCCTCTGCGTCACGGAGTTCCCGCGCGCTGCGGAAACAAGCCCCGCAAAGCTTACGTCAGGCCAGGACAGGGCCAGGAACCGGCCGGGACGACCGGCGAACGGTCCCCGCGAACGGCCCCGCGAACGGCCCCGCGGACGGCCCCGCGCCTCAGCGTCCCTGGTAGTTCGGCGCCTCGACCGTCATCTGGATGTCGTGCGGGTGGCTCTCCCGCAGCCCGGCCGGGCTGATCCGCATCAGCTGCCCGCGCTCCTGCAGCTCGGGGATCGTCCGGGTCCCGGCGTACCACATCGACTGGTGCAGGCCGCCGACGAGCTGGTGCGCGACGTTCGCGAGCGGCCCCCGGTACGGGACCTGCCCCTCGACGCCCTCGGGGATCAGCTTCTCCTCGCTGCTCACGTCGGCCTGCGCGTACCGGTCCTTGGAGAACGAGGCGCCCCGCTCCCGGTTGCGCATCGCGCCCAGCGAACCCATGCCCCGGTACGACTTGTACTGCTTGCCGTGCACGAAGATCAGCTCGCCCGGCGACTCCTCGATGCCCGCCAGCAGGCTGCCGAGCATCACCGTGTCGGCGCCCGCCACGACGGCCTTGGCGATGTCGCCGGAGTACTGGATGCCGCCGTCGCCGATCACCGGGACGCCGGCCTCCTTCGCCGCCCGCGCCGCCTCGGAGATCGCCGTGAGCTGCGGGACACCGACGCCCGCGACGATCCGGGTGGTGCAGATCGACCCCGGTCCGACGCCCACCTTGACGGCGTCCACCCCGGCCTCCACCAGCAGCCTCGCGCCCGCGTACGTGGCGACGTTCCCGCCGACCACCTGCACCGGGGCGCCCGCCTTGATCGTCGCGATGGTGTCGGCGACGCCCTTGGAGTGCCCGTGCGCGGTGTCGACGATGATCACGTCGGTGCCCGCCTCGACGAGCGCGCGCGCCCGCGCCACCGCGTCCTCGCCGACGCCCACGGCCGCCGCCACCAGGAGCCGTCCGTCCGCGTCCTTGGTCGAGTCCGGGTACTTCTCGCTCTTGGTGAAGTCCTTGGTGGTGATCAGGCCGCGGAGCCGGCCCTCCCCGTCGACCAGCGGGAGCTTCTCGACCTTGTTGCCCGCCAGCAGCGCGAACGCCTCGTCGCGCGCCACGTCCACCGGCGCGGTGACCAGCGGCATGGGCGTCATGACCTCGCGCACCGGACGGGCCGGGTCGTTCTCGAACCGCATGTCGCGGTTCGTCACGATGCCGACGAGCACGCCCCGCACGTCGGTGACCGGCACCCCGGAGATCCGGTAGCGGGCGCACAGCTCCTCGACGTCGGCGAGCGTGGCGTCCGGCAGGCACGTCACCGGCTTGGTGATCATCCCGGCCTCGGACCGCTTCACCCGGTCGGCCTGGTCGGCCTGCTCCTCGATCGGCATGTTGCGGTGCAGCACGCCGATGCCGCCCTGCCGCGCCATCGCGACCGCCGTCCGGGCCTCGGTCACCGTGTCCATCGCCGCCGACAGCAGCGGGATCCGCAGCGAGATCTCGCGGGTCAGCCGCGTCGTGGTGTCGGCCTCCCCCGGCTGCAGATCGGAGTACCCGGGAAGCAAGAGGACGTCGTCGAAGGTGAGGCCCTGGGGAAGGAACTTGGCGGGCTCGGCGGCGGGGTTCATGACGCCCTTTCGTAGCTGGTGGCGGTGTCCGGCCAGGTCACGGCGACCCTGTACCCATGGTAGGCCGTGCACCCGCGCCGCGAAGGGCGGTTGGGGACGGTCCCCGCGTGGGCTTGATGACACCGACCAACAACCGCGACCCGCCCCGACATTCCCCCACACACCCCCCACACACACCCCGCATACCCCCTGACTTGCCGGACGTTCCGACGCACCGCCGACCGGGGGGTGCACCTCCAGGGGGCACTGGCAGTAGCGTGGGGGTGTGCACGACGACGCTCCGCTCGACCCGTTCGCCGGAGATCCGGACGATCCGGCGGCGTCGCTCGGCGATCCGGGCGAGGACGCCGCCCCGCTCAGCGTGACCGAACGCGAGGACGTCCTCGCCGACCTCGCCGACCTCGAGGTCTTCCGCGCCCTGCTCGAACCCCTGGGCGTCCGCGGCCTCACCGTCGACTGCGGCGACTGCGGCAAGGCGCACTACATCGACTGGGATCTCCTGCACGGCAACCTTCGGCACCTCCTCGACGAGGGCCTTCCCCGCGTCCACGAGCCGGCCCTGTCCCCCGACCCCGTCGACTACGTCTCGTGGGAGTACGCCCGCGGCTACGTCGACGGCGTCATCGACAGCGAGGAAGGCCGCGACGACTGACCCTTCCGGGCGGCCCGGGAGCCGCCGCCCCGATGGGGCCACCCGGCCCGGCCGGGCCCGGAAACCGGCCTTCCCCCGAGTAGCACCGAACACCACCCCTCACCCGTCGGCGAGGACGGGGAAGTTGCTGCGGAAGACGCCGTGCGGGTCGCGGGTCCGCTTGATGTCGCGCAGCCGGCCGAGGGCCGCGGGGCCGAAGGCGTCGGCGGCGGTCTCCGCGGCGTTCAGGTACGTGAAGGGCTTGCGTCCCGACAAGTGGGGCCCGAGGGCGCCGGCCAGAGCCCGCTGCTTCGCGGTGATCGCGGCGGACGACTCGGGGCCGGTCGGGACGCCGAACAGGTAGAGCGCGTAGGGCTCGGTCAGCGGGCCGTGCGGGGTGTCGGACGGGCGGCCGAACGCGCCGCCGAGATGCCGGATCTGCAGACTCATGAGCGGGGCGATCGGGTCGGACAGCAGGGTCTTGACGGTGCCGTCGTCGAGGTCGGTCAGCAGTTCGCCGCGCGACAGGCCGGCACCGGGGGCGGTGGGTTCGGCGGTGATCGTGCCGAGGTCGGCCGGCGACATGGGCCGGCGGCCGTCGGAGAGCGCACCCGGGATCGCGTCGAGGGGACGCAGCAGGTCGCGGGCGTCGCCGAGGACGGTGACGTCGATCGCGACGAGCGGGTCCGAGCCGGGGAAGTGCAGGACGTCCAGCCAGGCCGTGACATGGTCGGGCGCGGCGGCGGTCAGCTCGCGGTAGGCGTCCATGACCTCGGGGAGCCGGTCGCCGCTCCACAGGACGCGGCCGCCGTACAGGGCCGGGGCGGGGTGCAGGGCGAACTCGACCGCGGTGACGATCGCGAAGTCGCCGCCCCCGCCGCGCAGCGCCCAGAACAGGTCGGGATCGCCGGCGGGCGTGACGCGGCGGGCGGCGCCGCCGGCGTCGACGACGTCGAAGGCCGTGACGGAGTCGGCGGCCCAGCCGTGGGCGCGGCCGAACCAACCGAGCCCGCCGCCGAGGGTGTAGCCGGTGACGCTGACGACCGGGGAGCTGCCGGGCAGGCCGGTGAGGCCGTGCGGCGCGGCGGCGGCCTGCACACGGCCCCAGTTCACGCCCGCCCCGGCGCGGGCGGTGCGGGTGGACGGGTCGACGCGCAGGCCGTCGAGGCGTCCGGTGCGCAGCAGGATCGCGTCCTCGGTGCGGCCGGTGGCGCCGTGCCCGGACGGCTGGGTGGTGATGGTGCGGCCGGACGCGCGGGCGTGCCGGACGAGCGCGGCGACGTCGGCGGCGTCGGCCGCCTCGACGACGGCGGCGACGGGCTGGTCGACGGCGAGGTTCCAGGGGCGGCGGGCGTCGTCGAAGCCGGCGTCGCCGGGGAGGAGGACGCGGCCGCGGATGTTCTCGAAGGTCATATGGCCAACCTAGGGACGGAATAGACCTTCGTTAGGGTGCAATCTCATGGCGAAAGTCTGGGTCAATCTGGCCGAGCGGATCGGTGCCGACCTGCTGGTGGAGCCGTCGGGTGGTGGGCGGCGGGCGGCGCTGACCCGGGCGCTGCGGGAGGCGGTCCGGTCCGGACGGCTGGCCCCGGGGACGCGGCTCCCGCCGTACCGGTCGCTGGCCGCCGACCTCGGGCTCGCGCGCAACACGGTCGCCGACGCCTACGCCGAGCTGGTCGCCGAGGGCTGGCTGACCGCGCGGCAGGGGTCGGGGACGCGGGTCGCGCTGCGGGCACGACCGCCGGCGCCGCCCCGGCCGAGCCCGCCGCGCCCGCCGCCCCGGCACGACCTGGGGCAGGGCAAGCCGGATCCGGCGTCGTTCCCGCGGACCGCGTGGCTGGCGTCGGCGCGGCGCGCGCTCACCGCCGCCCCGAGCGAGGCGTTCGGCCCCGGCGACCCGAGGGGACGTCCCGAGCTGCGCAGGGCACTGGCCGAGTACCTGGCGCGCACGCGGGGGGTGCGGGCCGATCCGGAGCGCATCGTGGTCTGCTCGGGGTTCTCGCACGCGCTCCGGCTGCTGTTCGGCGGGCGGGTGCTGCGAGGGCCGCTGGCGGTGGAGGCCTACGGGCTGCCGTTCCACCGCGGACTGCTGGCCGGGGCGGGCGTCCGCACCCGGCCGCTGGCCGTGGACGCGGACGGCGCGCGGGTGGACGGGCTGGGCGGTGAGCGCGCGGTGCTGCTGACGCCCGCGCACCAGTTCCCGACGGGCGGGCCGCTGCATCCGCGCCGGCGGGCGGCGGTCGTGGACTGGGCGGCGGGCGGCGGGGTGATCGTCGAGGACGACTACGACGGCGAGTTCCGCTACGACCGCCGGCCCGTCGGGGCCGTCCAGGGGCTGGCCCCGGACCGCGTGGTGTACGCGGGGTCGGTGAGCAAGAGCCTGTCCCCGGCGGTCCGGCTGGGCTGGATGGTGCTGCCCGGACGGCTGGTCGAGGGCGTGCTCGCGGTGAAGGGCGAGCGGGAGGCGTGGGCGAGCTCGCTCGACCAGCTCACCCTCGCCGACTTCCTGGAGTCGGGTTCCTACGACCGGCAGGTGCGCCGGATGCGGCAGCGGTACCGGCGGCGGCGCGACCGGCTCACCGCGGCGCTGGCGGAGCGGGCGCCGCACGTCGGCGTGTCCGGGATGGCGGCCGGGCTGCACGTGGTGCTGCGGCTGCCGGACGGCACGGAGGCGGCGACGCTGCGCGCGGCGGCGCGGGCCGGGATCGCCGTGGACGGGCTGGGCGCCTTCCGGCATCCGGACGCGGGCGGACCGGACGGACCGGACGGACCGGGCGGCGACGGGCTGGTCGTCGGCTACGCCGCGCCGCCCGAGCACGCGTACGAGCCGGCGATCCGGGCGCTGCTGGACGTCCTGCCCTAGCCGGGACCGGCCGGGGGCTAGTCGGGACGGGCGAGGCGGTTCCAGCGTTCGCGGGCCTCGTCGCGCAGGTCCTCGAGGGTGGGGGACGGTTCGGAGTCGTCGTCCCGGCCGGTCGCCGACATCGGCGGCATCGGGGTGGGCCCGTCCGGGGGACCGTCCGGACGGCCGTCGAGGCGGCCGTCCTCGCGGGCTTCGGCGAGGAGCCGCTCCAGCCGCTCCCGGAAGGCGCGCTCGATGTGCTCGGGGGCCTCCCGCTCCCGGCCGGGGGCCGGCGAGGCCGCCGGGACGGGCGCGGACGGGCGGGCGGGCTCGGACCGGCGCGGCGCGGGCGGCGCCGGCTTCGCGTGCGTGGCGGCGACCGAGTCGTCGGCGTCGGCGGGCGGACCGGACGGACCGGACGGACCCGGAGTGGTGGGCGCGACCGCGGACGACCGGTCGGTCACCCCGCTGCCCGCGGCGGCGACGCCGGTGCTGGCCAGGACGGCGCCCGCGACGCCGAGCGCGACGATGGTGCGGGGGCCGCGACGGCGCGGGCCGGGCCCGGCCGGGACGGGCGGGGCGGGTTCCTCGATGTCGCTGATCAGCGCGTTCAGTAACCGGACGGCCGGGTCGGGGTCGCCCGGTTCAGCGGAGCCGGCAGCGCGCCGGGCCGCCATGGCGTCGATGATGGCGTCGGTACGGCGCACCGCGCTCAGGTCGGTGGGGGCCGATGGCCCGTGCCCCGCTGCGGGGACGTCGTGGGGGCGAGCAGGCTCGGCCGGATTCGGGGCGCCGGGGCTCCGCTCCGTCAAGCGATCGACTCCTCTCTGGCCATCGCCCGAAGCCGGGCCAGCGCCCGGTGCTGCGCGACCCGTACCGCCCCCGCGGACATGCCCAGTACATTACCGGTCTCCTCGGCCGACAGACCCGCCACGACGCGCAGCAGCACCAGCTCGCGCTGCTGCTCGGGCAGCCGCGTCAGCAGGTCGCGGGCGCGCTGCGCCTCGATGTGCCGCACCACCGTCTCCTCGGGCCCGGGCCGGTCGTCCGGGCCGTCCGGCAGGTCCTCGGTGGGGACGGCCGCGCGGACCGCGCTGCGCAGCGCGTCCGCGATCTTGTGCGCGGCGATGCCGAAGACGAACGACGCGAAGGGGCGGCCCATGTCCCGGTAGCGGGGCAGGGCCGACAGGACGGCGATGCACACCTCCTGCGCCACGTCGTCGGCGATGTGGTACTGCCCCGAGACGCGGCCGAGCCGGGCCCGGCAGTACCGGACGATCATGGGGCGGACCTCGGCGATCAGCACCTCGATCGCACCGGGATCGCCCTGCACGGCGAGCGCGGTCAGTTCCTTGAGATCACCGTCGTCGGGTTTCGCCGTGCGCCGCCTCCCGCGGCCCGTGTCGCGGGGCGGGGGCGGCGGTCCCCCGGAGAGCTCGGCTGCGCTCGCGGCCATGGTCCGGGCGTGGCTTCCCTGGGTCACGTCAAGCATGATGCCCAGCGCCGCCGGGCGTGTCGCCACCGTCTCGTACAACGGAATGGTCACAGTTCTGCGGCGGGGGGTGCGCGAAAGGGCCCCCGTCCGTACGGACGGGGGCCCTTTCCGGCACCTCGGGCGCCGCGCGACACGCGGCCCGACGTGGCCTTTCGGCGCCGCCGTGAAGCAGCTCCGTCAAGCAGCGCCGTCAAGCAGCGCCGTCAAGCAGAGCCGTCGATCAGTGGCCGTGACCGTGGCCGTGGCCGTGACCGCCGGCGGGCTCCTCTTCCTCCTCCGGCTTGTCGACCACGAGCGCCTCGGTCGTGAGCAGCATGCCCGCGATGGAGGCGGCGTTGGTGACGGCCGAACGGGTGACCTTCACCGGGTCGATGACGCCCTGGGCGACCAGGTCGCCGTACTCGCCGGTGGCGGCGTTGTAGCCGTGGCCGGCCTGCAGGTCGCGCACCTTGGAGACGACGACGTAGCCCTCCTGGCCCGCGTTCTCGGCGATCCACCGGAGCGGCTCGTCGAGCGCGCGGCGCAGCGCCTCGGCGCCGACGGCCTCGTCACCGGACAGGCCGATGGAGTCGAAGCCCTCCTTGGCGACGTGCACCAGGGCGCTGCCGCCACCGGAGACCATGCCCTCCTCGATGCCGGCGCGGCTGGAGGAGATGGCGTCCTCGAGGCGGTGCTTCTTCTCCTTCAGCTCCACCTCGGTGGCGGCGCCGACGCGCAGCACGCAGACGCCGCCGGCCAGCTTGGCCAGCCGCTCCTGCAGCTTCTCGCGGTCCCAGTCGGAGTCGCTGTTCTCGATCTCGACCTTGATCTGGTTGACCCGCGCGGTGATCTCGTCCGCGGACCCCTCGCCATCGACGATGGTGGTGTTGTCCTTGGTGACGGTGATCCGGCGCGCGCGGCCCAGGTCGTCGATGTCGATCGAGTCGAGCTTGAGGCCGATGGCCTCGGAGACGACCTGGCCGCCGGTCAGGGTGGCCATGTCGCCCAGCATCGCCTTGCGGCGGTCACCGAAGCCCGGCGCCTTGACGGCGACGGAGGTGAAGGTGCCGCGGATCTTGTTGGCGACGAGCAGCGCGAGGGCCTCGCCCTCGACGTCCTCGGCCACGACCAGCAGCGGCTTCTTGGTCTGGGCGACCTTCTCCGCCAGCGGCAGGAACTCCTGCACGTTGGAGATCTTGCCGTCCACGATGAGCACGTAGGCGTCCTCGAGGACGGCCTCCATGCGCTCGGGGTCGGTGACCATGTGCGGGGACAGGTAGCCCTTGTCGAACTGGAGGCCCTCGGTGAACTCCAGCTCGAGGCCCATGGTGTGGGCCTCCTCGACGGTGATGACGCCGTCCTTGCCGACCTTGTCGAACGCCTCGGCGATCAGCTCGCCGATCTGCGGGTCCTGCGCGGAGATGGTCGCGACGTGCGCGATCTCCTCCTTGGAGGCGACCTCGCGGGACGTCTTCAGCAGCTGGTCGGACACGAACTGGGCGGCGGCGTCCATGCCGCGCTTGAGGGCGAGCGGCGACGCGCCGGCGGCGACGTTGCGGGTGCCCTCGCGGACCAGCGCCTGCGCGAGGACGGTCGCCGTGGTGGTGCCGTCGCCCGCGATGTCGTTGGTCTTGGTCGCCACTTCCTTGGCGAGCTGGGCCCCCAGGTTCTCGTAGGGGTCCTCCAGCTCCACCTCGCGGGCGATGGTGACGCCGTCGTTGGTGATCGTCGGCGCGCCGAACTTCTTGTCGATGACGACGTTGCGGCCGCGCGGGCCGATCGTCACCTTCACGGCGTCAGCGAGAGCGTTGACGCCGCGCTCAAGAGCCCGGCGAGCGTCCTCATCGAACTCCAGGATCTTCGCCATGCGGATTCTCCTCTTTCACGCGGTCCGCCCCGGCCCCGCCGAAGTCGGCGCGGACCGGGGCGGGCGCATCACGTCTCGCTCGGTTACTTCTCGATGACCGCGAGCACGTCGCGGGCCGAGAGCACGAGGTACTCCTCGTTGTTGTACTTGACCTCGGTGCCGCCGTACTTGCTGTACAGCACGACCTCGCCGACCTTGACGTCGACGGGGACGCGGTCGCCCTTGTCGTCGACGCGGCCCGGGCCGACGGCCACGACCGTGCCCTCCTGGGGCTTCTCCTTGGCGGTGTCGGGAATCACCAGGCCCGACGCGGTGGTGGTCTCGGCCTCGAGCGGCTGGACGACGATGCGGTCCTCGAGCGGCTTGAGAGTGACCTTGGTGGCGGTCGTCACGATCTGACCTCCCCTTCGATAGGTCCTCGGCCGGCCATGGTCGGCCGACCGGTAACTGTGACAGAGAGAGGCGACCCTGGACCGGCCTGCCGTCGCGGGTGCCAGACCGACCTTGTCGCTGTGTTGGCACTCTAGCGTGGAGAGTGCCAACACAGAAACTATGCCGTGGCCGGTGGCTCGTCAACACGGACGCGAACGCCCGGGGCGGCCGTCCGGCAACGGTTCCGCGGCGTTCACGGGCCGCTAACTTCACTCTATGGACTCGGTCTCGTTCCGCGCGCTGCGGACCCCCTCCGGCCAGGACGTTCTCGCCGCGGCGACCGGCGCGGACGTCGGCGGGGACGGGCTGCTCGCGACGGCGGCGCGGCTGCGCGAACGACACGAACCCGAACTGGTCGCGGCGGCGCTGACCCAGGCGCGGCTGCGGGAACGCGCGAAGGTCAAGTTCGGTGCGGACGCCGAGCGGATGTACTTCACCGAAGCCGGGCTCGAGCAGTCGACGAGGGCGAGCGTGGCGGCGTACAGGGCGGGACGGTTCGAGGACCGGCTTCCGGGCGCGCGTGTGCTGGAACTGGGCTGCGGCATCGGCGCCGATCTCATCGCCCGAGCGCGCGCGGGGCTCTCCGGGGACGGCGTGGAGCTCGACCCCCTGACGGCGGAGGTCGCGCAGGCGAACGTGGACGCGCTGGACGTCGCCGACCGCGCGTCCGTCCGGGTGGGCGACGCCGTCGAGCAGGACCCGGACGGGTACGCGGCCGTGTTCGCCGACCCCGGGCGCCGCACGGCGCGCGGCCGGGTGTTCGACCCGCGCGCGTACGAGCCGCCGCTCGACGCCGTCCTCGACCTGGCCGGACGGACGGACGCCGGCTGCGTGAAGGTCGCGCCGGGCGTCCCGCACGAGGCCGTCCCGGACGGTGCGGAGGCCGAGTGGATCTCGGTCGGCGGGGACGTGAAGGAGGCCGCGCTGTGGCTGGGGCGGCTCGCGGGCGGCGTGCCGCGCCGCGCGACGCTGCTGGACGGGACGGGCGCGGTGGCGGGCTCGCTGTTCCCGCGCGGGCTCGGCGACCCGGACGTCCGGCCGTGGGGCCGTTACCTGTACGAGCCGGACGGCGCGGTCATCCGGGCGCACCTGGTGGCGGAGGTCGCGGACCGGGTCGGCGGCGGGCTCGCCGACCCGCGCATCGCGTACGTGACCTCGGACGAGGCGCACGCGACGCCGTTCGCGTCCGGGTACGAGATCGAGGACGTGCTGCCGTTCTCGGTGAAGCGGCTGCGCGCGGAGCTGCGGCGGCGGGACGTCGGGGTGCTGACGGTCAAGAAGCGCGGGTCGGCCGTGGACGTGGACAAGCTGCGCCGCGACCTGGGGTTCGGCGGGCGCCGGGGCAGGCGGGGGACGGTCGGGCTGACGGTCGTGGTGACGCGCGTCGGGCGGGACCCGGTGGCGCTGCTGGCGCGCCCGCTGGCCCCCTCGGGGCCCCCTCCGGCGGCCCCTCCCCCGGCGGGTCCGTCCGGCGGGCCGGAAGGGCGCTGACCCGCCCGGAGCGGCGGCGCCCGGGAATCGATTCCAAAGATCTTCCGGGGACCCCGGGGAGCCCAAGCGCGTCCCGGCGCGGCGTCACGGCCGCGCAAATCATCGGTGCTTTCCGGCATTGCGTTCCCCAGGGGACCGCGGGCCGCGCGGCAAGGCCGTAACGGGGCCCGCGAATCGCGGCGTCCGGATCATCGGCCGGGTAAACGCCAAGGGTTGTTCAGGAACCGGCAGCGTGGTCGTGAAAAATTCCGCCCGCGGCCCCGGCGGCGGCCCGCCGCACGGCCGCGGCGGCGGGGTCCGGGGCACGCCGTCCGCGCCCGGCGGGGGCTCGCGAACTGCCGATGTTGGGCGAGATGTACGGACACGGCACCCGCCCGCGCGCCCGTCCGTGCCGCCGGACAGGCCCCATCACACGATGGCAAGTGCCCCACCGGTCCGTGAATCGGGAATTTCATGGCAATGATCTCGAATTCCGACCTTCTTCGCCATTTGGAAAACGAGTGCATTCCACGGAACTCGCAACGTTCCCTGCTACCCGTTATAGCGGCGCTCTACACGCACTAGAGTGGCGGCTTCACGATTCATTGCCGTGCGCCATTTCGTCGCGTCGGCACACGAAGGAGCTCCGGTGGAAACGAATCACAACTTCCTGCAGACAGGGGGTCAACCGGTCTCGGATCGGATGCGGGAGTTGCTCGCCCGTGCGGCGCAGGACCACGTCTACGAACAGCGCTCGCAGGGTCAGGTCCTGGATGAGATACGCCAGCGGCTGGAGGGGATGGAGTGGCTGCTGCGGGAGGTCCGGGAGCGGGAGCTCACCGGGCTGACCGGGCAGATCGAGAGCGTCCGCGGGCAGGTGGACGACCTCGCGGGCAAGCCCCCCGAGTGGGCCGAGGGCCTCGCCCTGCACATCGAGTCCGTCGGGGAGAAGGTCAAGCCGGTCGCGGAGCTTCCGGCGCTGTGGGCCGACGTCGGCGTCGTCGCCGAGCACGTGGACGAGGGCCTGGGCCGCCTCCAGGCCGTCCTCGACTCCGCGCAGCACATCACCGACGTCACGCAGCAGGCGTCGCAGCGGATGGACGAGATGACCAAGCGGCTCGACAAGCTGCAGGGCAGCATGGAGGCCGCGTCCGTCCGGTTCAACCGGCTCGACAAGTCGCTCGCGGAGCTGGGGCACCGCTCGGAGCGGCTGGAGCACTCGATCAACGGCGTCACCGCGCGCGTCGACCAGTCGCTCGGCGAGATGGCCGAGCGGATGGAGCAGGGCCTGGAGGCGGTCAGCGGCCGGGTCGAGGGCGTCGGCGGCCGGCTGGACGGGCTGGACGGGCGGCTGGACGGCGTCGACGGGCGGCTCGAGGGCCTGTCGGGCAAGCTGGACGGCGTCGACGGCCGGTTCGAGAACATCGAGGGACGGATCGACGGCGTGGGCGAGCGCATCGCCCGGCTCCCGGACGCGCTGGAGATCACCGATGTGCACCGCATGCTCACCGAGCTGGTGCAGCGCCCGGCGCCCGACCACGGCGACCGGTTCGACGCGCTGGAGAAGCACCTCGCCGAGGCCGTGGACCCGCTCGTCGAGGAGCTGCGGGCCCGTCCCGACCGCGACGAGATCAAGGCGACGATGGCGGAGATCGCCGAGACGGCCTACAGCGACGTCGCCCGCCGGATGGACGAGTTCACCCGCCGCTTCGACGACGTGCACGACGACGTCCGCAAGCGGATCGAGGGCATCCACGAGGAGGTCACGAAGAAGGTCGACGGGGCGCTGGAGGAGTTCACCGCGCAGGTCGACATCGTGTCGCGCCGCGTCGAGTCGGTGCACATCGACGTGACCAAGCAGGTGGAGTCGGTGCACCACGAGGTGACGCGGCAGGTCGGCGGCGTGCACGACGACTTCGGCAAGCGGTTCGGCGACATCCACGACGACGTCACGCGGCAGGTCGGCGGCATCCACGAGGACGTCGCCAAGCAGGTCGGGAACCTGCAGGAGGACGTGGCCCGGCAGGTCGGCGGCGTCCAGGACGACTTCGTCCGGCGGATGGAGGGCGTGCACCACGAGGTGGGGCGCCGCGCCGAAGCGGTGCAGGCCGAGTTCACCAAGCGGTTCTCGCACGTCGAGGACGAGGTGGGCCGCAAGGTCGAGAACGTGCACGACGACGTGACCAAGCAGGTGGGCGCGGTGCACGAGGACGTGCTGAAGCGACTGTCGACGCTGGAGGAGACGATGCTGGCGCTGGCGGAGGCGCTGCTGCGCCCGCGGCGGGACGGCAAGGACTGACGGCGGAGGCCGACGGCGGCGACCGGCGCGGGGCCGGGCACCGGGGCGCTTCCCGGAGATCGACGGGCGGGGCCGCCGGCGCGGCCCCGCCCGTCCCCGTTTCCGGGCCGGCCCGGACGGCCGGGACGGGCACCGGCGAGCACCGTCCGGAACCGGACAGATACCGAACGGAATCTGAGAAGTTCGTCCGCTAAATGGGTGGGATGCCCGAAAGTCCGGCGGCAGGGGACGGCGATGACGTGCTGTTTGTTACGTTCCGTCTTCGCAAAATCACTCCCAATACCGTTCGGAATCCGTTTTCATGGACCCCGTGACCCATACTCAGGCTCTCAGCCAACCGCTCGGCGCCCCGCCCGGCGAAGCCACCCTGCGCTGGGTCGAGCAGTGCCTCGGGAAGGGCGCCGAGGTGCGCATGGTGCGCCCCCTCCCCGGCGGCACCGCGCACGCCAACCACGCGCTGCTGGTGGAGAGCAGATCCGGCAGCGCCCACCGGCTGGTGCTGCGCCGCTGGACGGCCCGGGACGCGCCGGGCGCCGACGCCCGCACGGACGCCCGCACGGACGCGAGCGCCGCGAGCGGCACCGGCGGCACCGGCGGGCCCGCGCGCCGGACGTTCGGCGACACCGAGTTCTCCCCCGAGCGCGAGATCGCCGCGCTGGCGCTGCTCGCCGCCGCCGAGGTCGCGACCCCCTCGCTCGTCGCCGCCGACCCGGCCGGCGCGTACTGCGACGTCCCCGCGCTGCTGATCTCCCGGCTGCCCGGCCATCCGCCGCGCCCCTCCCCCGACGACCTCCCCGAGTACCTGATCCAGCTCGCCGCCGCGCTCCTGCTGGTGCACGGCGTGAACGGCGCGGCGACGATGCCGCCGTACGTCCCGCACAACCGGCTGGACGTGCGCGTTCCGCCCGAGCACGCGCTCCGCCCCGAACTGTGGGAGCGCGTGTTCGAGGCGGCGTCCCGGCCCGCCCCCGAGGCGCCCGCCCGGTTCATCCACCGCGACTACCACGCCGACAACACGCTGTGGACGTACGGGAAGCTCACCGGCGTCGTCGACTGGTCCGACGCGTCGTCCGGGCCGGTCGCGGTCGACGTCGCGCACATGCGGCGCTGCCTCGCCGTCCGGTACGGGCCGTCCGTCGCCGACCGGTTCCGGTCGACGTTCGACATGGTGTCGGGCGGGCACGCGCACGACCCGTACTGGGACGTCCGGTCCGTCCTGGACCTGCTGCCCGAGGTCACGGGCGCGCCGCTCGACGCGGAGACCGTCCCGCTCCTGGAGGACTACCTCGCCGCGCTGCTGCCGGAGCTGCACGGCTGACCGCCCGCGCGGCTAGAGCGTGACGGTCTCGATCGGGAGGCTGGAGTCGGCCGGGAGTTCCAGCTCGGACGGCGCCAGACCGGCCGACACCAGTTCCGAGCCGAGCGCCGCGACCATCGCGCCGTTGTCGGTGCACAGCTTCGGGCGCGGCACCCGCAGCCGCACGCCCGCGCGCTCGCACCGCTCCGCCGCGAGCGCCCGCAGCCGCGAGTTCGCCGCGACGCCGCCGCCGATCAGCAGGTCGCGGGCGCCGTTGTCCTTGCACACCTTGAGCGCCTTGTGGACCAGGACGTCCACCACGGCCTCCTGGAACGACGCCGCGACGTCCGCGACCGGGACCGGCTCGCCCGCCAGCTGCCGGGCCTCCACCCAGCGCGCCACGGCCGTCTTCAGGCCGGAGAACGAGAAGTCGTAGGTTCCGTCGTTGTACTTGCCGCGCGGGAACGCGATCGCCGCCGGGTCGCCCTCCCGGGCCCGCGCGTCGATCACCGGCCCGCCGGGGAACCCGAGGTCGAGCACCCGCGCGACCTTGTCGAACGCCTCGCCCGCCGCGTCGTCCACGGTGCTGCCCAGCGACCGGACGTCCGAGGCGACGTCCGGCACCAGCAGGATCGACGAGTGCCCGCCCGACACCAGCAGCGCCACGCACGGCTTCGGCAGCGGGCCGTGTTCGAGCTGGTCGACGCACACGTGCGCGGCCAGGTGGTTCACCCCGTACAGCGGCTTGCCCAGCGACAGCGCGTACGCCTTCGCGGCGGCCACCCCGACCATCAGCGCGCCCGGCAGCCCCGGCCCGGCGGTGACGGCGAACGCGTCGACGTCGGTGAACGTGACGCCCGCGTCGGCGAGCGCCCGCTCGACCGTCGGGCCCATCGCCTCCAGATGCGCGCGCGACGCGACCTCCGGCACGACGCCGCCGAACCGGGCGTGCTGCTCGACGCTGGACGCGATCGCGTCCGCCAGCAGCGTGCGTCCCCGGACGATGCCAACCCCGGTCTCGTCGCACGAGGTCTCGATGCCGAGCACCAGCGGCTCGGAGTCCCCGATCACGATTCCTCCCTCGTGAAGCCCACGGGCGGGCGGGGCCGCAGCCTGCGGAACATCACCGCCGCGTCCACGTTCGCGGGCTGGTAGTAGCGCTCGCGGATGCCGATCTGCTCGAACCCGAACCGGTCGTAGAGCCGGCGGGCCGGGGCGTTGTCGACCCGGACCTCCAGGAACAGCCCCTCGCTGCCGCGCCGCACCGCCTCGTCGATCAGCTCGGTGAGCAGCGCCGCGCCGATCCCGCCGCCGCGCCGGCCGGGCACGACGCCGATCGTCTGGACGTCCGCCTGCCCGCCCGCGCTCGCCAGGCCCGCGTAGCCGACGACCTCGCCGGGCGGCGACTCCGCGATCACGTAGCGGCGGGTGCCGGGCTGCCCGGACAGCTCCTCCCGGAGCATCTGCTCGGTCCACGCGTCGTCGGGGAACAGCTGCTGCTCCAGGTGGTGGACGGTCGGCAGATCGGCCTCCGTCATGTCCCGCAGCACGATCTCCGTCCGGGGCCCGTCCGCCTCGGGGCGGGCGTTCGCGGGGCGGTCGCCGGGGGTGCTCATGCCGGCGTCACCTTCTTGCGCGGGCCCGGCTCCTTGGCGTCGGGCCTGCGCAGGTAGAGCGGTTCGGGTGGCAGCAGGTCCGGGCCCCTGCGGCCGGACAGCCGGGCGACGGCCAGTTCCGCGAGCGCGCGCGCGTTCGGCAGCATCGGTTCGTGCGCGGCGTCGCCGAAGTACAGCGCGGCCCCTTCGCCGACGACGGGGAGCCCTTCGGCTTCCACGTCCGCCGGTGGGCCGACCGTGGGCCCGGTGGCGCGCGCGCGAGCCGAGTGGTAGCGCGCCCAGTACAGCTCCTTGCGGCGCGCGTCGGTGGCGACGACGAACGGTTCGTCGCGTCCGGTCTCCCAGGCGAGGACGTCCAGCGTGCAGACGCCGTGCACCGGGACCTTGAGGGCCTCGCCCATGGCGCGGGCGGTGACGAGCCCGACCCGCAGGCCCGTGTAGGGGCCGGGACCGACCCCGACGGCGATCGCGCTCAGGTCGTCCGGCGCCGCGCCCGCGTCCGCCATCACCCGCGCGATCGACGGGGTGAGCAGTTCGGTGTGCTTGCGCCGGTCGACGGCCCCGGCCGCGCCGCGGCACGCGGCGCCCTCGCCCGGAACCCACTCGTACAGCGCCACGGTGACCGCGGCGGTCGCGGTATCGAAAGCCAAGACCAGCACGGATTACAAGGGTAGTGCAGGCCGTGCGCCGTCAGGACTCCTTGAGCTTCGCGAGTACGGCCTCGGCCGCCTCGACCGCGCCGTCGCCGGCGGTCTCGTAGCTCAGCGGGTCCTCGCCGTCCGACCCCGTGTAGTGGATCGTGACGAGCACGTTGGCGTGCCGGACGTTCGCGATCGCCTCGCCCGACCCGTGCTGGCCGTCCACGCTGTAGACGACGTAGCCCTCGTCGCCGACGCCGTCCAGGCGCCGCTTGTCGGCGAGTTCCTGACCTTCCAGCAGCGCCTCGCCCGCCTCGTCGACCTTCTGCTCGGACGCGTACGTCCGCTGCGCGGTCGCGGTGGCCGTCGCGCCGCCCGCGGCCTCGATCGCGCGCAGCTCGATGGTCAGCTGCCGCTTCTGGTCGCCGGCGTAGACGCCCCACACGCACTGCGTCTGCCGGTCGTTGCCCTGGTAGTTGTCGGCCTCGTTGCGCTCGGCGTCGGGCGCGAGCCGGTCGATGAGGTCGGTGCCGACGATCGTGCACGAGTCCGGGACGCCGGAGAACTCCGAGGTCCCGGCCGACGCGCTCTCGGACGCGCCGCTGCCCACGATCCGCCCGGTGCCGTCCGTGCCGTCCGATCCGGTCCCGGACACGACCACGAACACGGCGAGCACGCACGCCGCGATGCCCGCGAAGGCCCCGACCAGGACGATCCCCCAGCGCCGCCCGCGGCGCTCCTCGCGCACGACGCGGTGGCTGCCGGTCCCCGACCGGTACCCGCCGCGTCCGGACGAATCGCGCGGGTCGCGCGTGTCGCGCGGGTCCCGTGGCTCGCGCGTGTCCCGTGGGCCCTGCGTCCGTGCGGCCTGCGAGCCTCGCGCGTAGGCGTGGTCGTCCGAGCTTGGGGGGCCCGCGGCGTACCGTCCGGGATCGGCCTCGTGGCCGCTCGCGCCGCCCGTCCGCGGGTATCCGCCGGTCGGGTACCCGCCGGAGCCGGAGTCCCGGCCGTAGCCGCCGCCCTGCTCGTAACCGCCCGGAGCCTGCCCACCGGACGAGTACTGGCCCGAGCCGCCCGACTGCGAGTACCCGCCCGTCGAGTACCCGCCCGTGGCGTAGCCGCCGGTCGAGTACCCGCCCGTCGAATAGCCGCCGGACGAGTAGCCGCCCGTCGAATAGCCGCCGGACGAGTGGCCGCCGGACGAGTAGCGGCCGGTGTCGGAACCGGTGGCGGGGGCCGTCGGGTATCCGGACGTCGGGGATCCGGCCGGAGAGCCGAGAGGGTCCTCGGGGTACCCGCCCGTGCCGGGACGGGCGGCCCGCTCGCCGGAACCGCCCATGCCGTGCCCACCGCCGTCCGTGCGGTACCCGTCGCTCCGGCCACCGCCCGGACCGCGGTAGCTGTCCGCGCGGTCATCACCGCTGCGATGGCTACCACTCACCGGATCCACTCCCGCACGAGGAAATCGATATGTCGCCTAATGAGGTTGTTCCGGCAAAGAGTACGACATGTCACCGTAAAGTGAACCAACTAATCCCGGCAAAAAGTGAGAACTTTTCAGGTTAGCCGGTCGGGAGGTCCCACTCCAGGTCGGACCAGCGATGACCGACCCCGACGATCCTTACTTCGCGCGTCTCATCGGTACCGCCGCCCCGCGAAATGATCATTTCCAACCGGTCGTCGGCGAGCCCCTCGGCGAGGCCTTCTCCCCATTCCACGACCGTCACCGATTCGGCGACGGACGCGTCCAGGTCGAGGTCGTCCAGCTCCGCGAAACCGCCCAGCCGGTAGGCGTCCACGTGCACCAGCGGAGGGCCGTCCGCGAGCGACGGGTGGACGCGCGCGATCACGAACGTCGGCGAGGTGATCGGCCCGCGGACCTTCAGTCCCTCGCCGATGCCCTGGGTCAGCGTCGTCTTGCCCGCGCCGAGGTCGCCCGACAGGACCAGCAGGTCGCCGGGGCCCAGCCGGCCGGCCAGCCGGACGCCGAGCCGGTGCATGTCCGCCGATGTCGGGACGATCACCGTCTGTTCCTTCACGCCGTGCGCTCCTCCACACCGTCGGTCTCGGGCCGGACGCGGCCGAGCAGGCGGCGCAGCCCGCCGGTCACCACGCCCGGATACTCCAGCGGCAGCACGTGCCCGGCCCGCTCCACCTCGACCAGCTCGGCCCCCGGCAGCTCCTCGGCGATGCGGCGGCCGTGCGCGGCCGGGGTCAGCTTGTCGCGGCCGCCCACCAGCACGAGCGCCGGGACCTTCGCCAGGACGTCCAGCGCGGACGCCTTCTCGTGGCCGATCAGCGACGGGTAGAACTCCGCGATCACGTCGATCGGCGTGTTCCGGATCATCTCGTCGAGGAACGCGACCACGCTGGGGCTGACGCGCCGGTCGGCGAACGCCACCCGGCGGGTGACGACGAACGCCAGGTCGGCGCCCAGGCCGCGGGCGCGTTCCACCAGGTCGGCACGCTCGCCGAGGCCGCGCAGGGCGCCCGGCGCCAGCGGCCGGACGGCCTTCGCGACGACCATCGGCAGGCCGAGCGTCATCTCCTTCATGTCCCCGCACGAGGTGTTGACCAGCGCGACCCCCACGACCTGCCGCGCGAACAGCTCCGGCCGCCGCTGCGCCAGCGCCATGATCGTCATGCCGCCCATCGAGTGCCCGACGAGCACCACCGGGTCGTCCGGCCCGACCGTGGCGGCGAGCACCGCCTCCAGGTCGGCGCCCGTCCGGTCGATGGTCGCGCGCGTCGGCGCGCTGCGCCCGGACCGTCCGTGGCTGCGCTGGTCCCAGAACACCATCCGGACGCGCCCGCGCAGGTCCCGGCGCTGGTAGTGCCACGCGTCCTGGTCGAGGGCGAAGCCGTGGCAGAACACGACGGTGAGGCCGGCGGTCTCGGGTCCGTCCACCTCGACGTGGAGCGCGAGCCCGTCCTCGGCCCGCACCGGCACCTCCCGCCCGCGCAGTTCGCCGAACTGCTCGCCCGCGTCCGGATCCGGCCGCCACCGCTTGCGGCCGACCGCGAAGTGCCGCAGCCCGACGGCCGCCGCGCCCGCACCGGCCGCGACGCCCGCCACCGCGCCGGCGATGCCGACCCTGCGCCTGGTCCTGCTCTCCATCCCGCGCCTTCCCTTACCGCGCGCGGCCGGGGTAGGCCCGCGGCACGCGTGATCCGATCCGGGTGACGATCTCATACGAGATCGTGCCGAGGACGTCCGCCCATTCCTGCGCGGTGGGCTCGCCCCGGTCGCCGGGCCCGAACAGGACGATCTCGTCCCCGGCCGCGAGGGCGTCGTCGCCGAGGTCGATGACGAACTGGTCCATGCAGACCCGCCCGGCGATCGTCCGCCGCCGCCCGCCCGCGAGCACCTCGAGGAGGTTCGACCCGTGCCGGGGGACGCCGTCCCCGTACCCGACCGGGACGACCGCGACGTTCGTCTCCCGCTCCGTCACGTAGGTGTGCCCATAGGACACGCCGCTGCCCGCCGGGACGCGCTTGACCAGCGCGGCGTCGGCCACCAGCGTCATCGCGGGCCGCAGCCCGAACGTCCCGGCCCGCGGCACCGGCGTGAGCCCGTACGTCGCGATGCCCGGACGGACGAGGTCGAAGCGGGCCTCGGGCAGGGTCAGCGTCGCCGCCGAGTTCGCCAGGTGCCGCACCTCGGGCCGCGCCCCCGCCCGCTCGGCGTGCCGCACCATGTCGGTGAACGCGGCGACCTGCCGCGCGACCGACGGGTGGCCCGGCTCGTCCGCGCAGGCCAGGTGCGACATGATGCCCACGACCTGGACCGTGCCGTCGGCCTCCGCCTTGAGCGCGGCGTCCACCAGGGCGGCCCAGTCCTCCCCGGCGGCGCCGCCGCGCGTCATGCCCGTGTCGGCCTTGAGGTGGATCCGGGCGGGACGTCCCGCGGCCTCGGCGGCCGCGGCGACCTCTCCCGCCAGGCCGGGCGACCCGACGGTCAGGTCGATGTCGCGGGCGACGGCGTCCGCGAACGGCTCCCCGGGGACCAGGACGCACGCGAGCGTGCGCGCCCCGACGCCGGCGTCGCGCAGCCGGAACGCTTCGGCGAGCTTCGCAACGCCCAGCCGGCCGGCGCCGCCGGCGAGCGCCGCGCGGGCGGCCTCCACCAGCCCGTGCCCGTAGGCCTCGGCCTTCACCATCGCCATGACCTCGGCGCCGGCCGCGTGCTCGCGCAGCACCCCGATGTTGTGGCCGATGGCGTCCAGGCTGACGCGCGCCTCCGCTGGAACCCTCATGGTTACCCAGTGTGCCGCCAACCCGGCCATGACCGGGCACGATCACGGTGAGTCGCGCGCCGGACCGCTACGCCAGCGTCCGGAACGCGGCGGGGAGCGCGTCGACGACGTCCTGCGGGGAGATCGGCGCCTCCCGCCCGTCCGGCCCGGCCGCGGCGATGCGGCCGGCGAGACCATGCAGGTAGGCGCCGCCCGCCGCCGCGTCCAGCGCGGACGTCCCGCCCGCCAGCAGCGCCCCGATGAGGCCCGACAGGACGTCGCCCGTCCCGGCCGTCGCGAGGCGCGGCGTCCCGGTCGGGTTCACCCGCACCGGGCGGTCCTGCTCGGCGACGAGGGTGGTCGAGCCCTTCAGCAGGACGGTCGAGCCCAGTTCCGCCGCGGCGCGCCGCGCGTGCTCCAGCCGGCGCGCCTCGACGGCCTCCCGGTCGGCGCCCAGCAGCCGCGCCAGCTCCCCGGCGTGCGGGGTCAGCACGGTCGGGGCGGGACGGCGCAGCAGCGCGCGGCGCCGCGCGACGATCGTCAGCCCGTCCGCGTCGACGAGGACCGGCAGGTCGGTCGCCAGCACGGCCGCGACGAGCGACTCCGCGGCGTCCCCGGTGCCGAGCCCCGGCCCGACGACCCACGCCTGCACCCGTCCGATCTGCTCCAGTGCCTTGTCCCCGGGCGTCCCCGGCTCCAGGACGGTCGTGACCGCCTCCGGCCACCGCCGCCGCACCAGCTCGACCGGGTGCGCCACCGACGCGAACCGGACCATCCCGGCGCCCCCGCGCACCGCGCCGCCCGTGCACAGCACGGCCGCCCCGGTGAACGCGTCCCCGCCCGCCAGCACGCCGACGACGCCGCGCCGGTACTTGTCGGACTCGGGACCGGGCTCGGGCGGCTGCACGTCCGCGGGCCGGGCCGCGACGACGTCCGGGTCGGGCAGGTCGCCGCCGAGACCGATGTCGACCAGCTCGACGACGCCGCAGTGCGCCGCACCGGGATCGATCAGCAGCCCCGGCTTGTAGGTGCCGAACGTGACCGTGACGTCCGCGTGCACGGCCGCGCCCTCGACCCGTCCGGTGCTCGCGTCCACGCCGCTCGGCACGTCGCACGCCACCACGAACCCGGTGGACCGGGACGCCAGCGCCGCGAGCCGCGCGTGCGGTTCGCGCAGGCCGCCGGTGCCGCCGATGCCGGTGAGCCCGTCGATGATCAGGTCGGCGTCCGCCACGGCGCGGTCGGCGTCCGCGCCCTCGCGGAGCCGTCCGCCGGCCGCCAGCAGCGCCGCGAGCCCGGCCTCGTGGATCTTCGAGCCCGCCCGGACGGCGATGACCCGCGCGCCCCGCGCCGCCAGCCGGGCCCCCGCGTACAGGGCGTCCCCGCCGTTGTCGCCGCCGCCGACCAGCAGGACGACCCGGGCACCGTAGACGGCGGGCAGCAGCCGCGCGCACACCGCCGCCAGCCCCGCCGCGGCGCGCTGCATCAGCGTCCCCTCGGGCAGCCGCGCCATCAGGGCGCGCTCGGCCTCCCGCACCTTGCCGACCTCGTGCGCATACCTCATTCGCGGCTCCTCGAGTCGATCTTCCGGTTCAGCGTGCCACGCGGACGCGCCCGGCACCCGCCCTCCGACCGTTTCGATGGTTGCAGTGCAACTTACGGCGTCATGTGCGGGAAAGGATCTCCGGCCGTAGAATCTTCCGCATCGGTCCAGATGTATTCGCGCCGCGGGCCCCTCGCGCGGCGCGGTGCGTCCGGGCGCAGTCCTCCAGCCTGGAGAGGCCCCTGCGATGAGCGGCACCCGAGGTCCCTCCGTCCGGCAGCGGCGGCTGGCCGCCGAGCTCCGCCGGCTCCGCGAGGGCAGACGGCTGACCGGCGACGACGTCGCCCTCCGCCTCGACTGGTCCACCGCCAAGGTCAGCCGCATCGAGAACGCCCGCACCGGCGCGAAGATCGTCGACGTCCGCCGGCTGCTCGACCTGTACGAGGTCGCCGGCGACCGCCGCGACGACCTGCTGGCCCTCGCCCGCGACGCCGAGGAGCGCGGCTGGTGGGAGGACTACCGCGACCTGCCCCGCCCCCTCGCCGACTTCATCGCCCTGGAGTCCGAGGCGTCCGCCGTCCGGGAGTGGGGCAGCACCGTCTTCCCGGGCCTGCTGCAGACCGAGGCCTATGCCCGCCACGTCATCGGCGGCTGGAGCGAGTTGGCCACCCTCCCGCCGCAGGAGCTGCGGCGCCGGGTCGAGGTCCGGATGCGCCGCCAGGGCCTGCTGCGCGGGCCGCGCCCCCTGGAACTGTCGGTCGTCCTGGACGAGGCGGTTCTGCAACGCCGCATCGGCGACGCGGAAGTCATGCGCGCGCAACTCGACCGGCTGTGCGCATTCACCGAACTCCCGAATGTGACGGTGCAGATCCTGCCGCTCGGGGTCGCACACTCGGTCTTGGCCGAGACATTCATTATCTTGGAATTCTCTCCGGTGCATGACGTCGTCTTCAATGATATCGTCCACACGGAATCGCTGACGATCAGCCATCTTGCGGAAGAGTCGGTGACTTATATGTACCGGCTCGCCTATACGACCCTTGCCGGCCAGGCACTCGACCCTGCCCGTTCGAGGCAGCGGATCATCGAGGCCAGGGACTCCTGGTAGGAGCGGAGGCAGGGATCCCGCAAGGTGGCTCCTACTTGTGAAAGGCACACCGAGTGTCCCCTTTCGCCACTCCTGCTCCACAGTGGAGGAGAAGCGCCCACTGCGGGGCGAGCAACACCTGCGTCGAAGTGGCCGCGCTGGGCGGTTCGCCCCTTCCGATCGGGGCGCGTGACGCGAAGCACGGAGCACAGAGTCCGGTTCTGGCATTCTCCAAGGGAGAGTGGCAAGACTTCGTCGAGCGCACCAAGCAGGGCGAATTCGACCTATAGCTATAAAAGCGGCATTTAACCCGAACCACCCCGGACCGGGCATGGCGGGGCCGCACCGAGCGGGCCGGATCCCACGCGGAACCGGCCCGTCGCCGTCCCGTCCGCCCCCTCGCCCGTCCCCCTGCGCCTTCCTCGCCACGGGAGCCCCGGCGGCATCGCGCCGCCCGGCGTGAGCACGCGTTCGGGCCGATCTTGTTACCGTGTGATTGAACACGGCAGCGCGGCCGCGGGCAGTTCCCACCTCGAGGCAGGAGCCCGGAATGAGTTTCCACGCGACACCGCCCGTCCGATGGAGAAAGAGCCGCCGGTGCGGGGCCAGCATGGGATGTGTTGAGGTCGCCAGGCTCGACCACGGGACGATATCCGTACGGGACACCGAGAAGGCGACGGATATCCTGTCGTTCGGCGTCGCCGAATGGCGCCGATTCGTCGGCGACGTCGAGCGGGGCCGCTTCGACCAAGATTGAAAATTACCGCCGAGCAGAGATTCTCACAGCGCACGTAAATTGCAACCGAAATCGCGGAGGGCGGAGCCCGCGCTTCGCGCGGGCTCCGCCCTCCAGGCTTTCACCGGACCATTCGACCGGGTCTGTTCGGCCCGGCCTCCGCAGCCGGGACTCCGCGTTCAGACCACTCCGATGATGCCGCTCCGCCGGGCCTACTCGACCGTGACGGACTTCGCGAGGTTGCGGGGCTGGTCGACGTCGTGGCCCTTCGCCGTCGCGAGTTCGCACGCGAACACCTGCAGCGGGACGGTCGCCACGAGCGGCTGCAGGAGGGTCGGGACGGCCGGGAGCCGGATCAGCATGTCCGCGTACGGTTCGACGGACTCGTCGCCGTCCTCGGCGATCACGATGGTGCGGGCGCCGCGGGCGCGGATCTCCTGGATGTTCGAGACGATCTTGTCGTGCAGGACGTCGCGGGCGCGCGGCGGGACGATCACCACGACCGGCAGTCCCTCCTCGATGAGGGCGATCGGGCCGTGCTTGAGCTCGCCGGCGGCGAAGCCCTCGGCGTGCATGTACGCGAGTTCCTTGAGCTTCAGTGCGCCTTCGAGCGCGACGGGGAAGCCGACGTGGCGGCCGAGGAACAGGACGCACCGTTCGTCCGCGAGGGAGCGGGCCAGCTCGCGGACCGGCCCCATCGTCTCCAGGACCTTGTCGACCTTCTCGGGCATGCGCTCGAGGAGCTGGATCATCGCGAACACCTCGTCGCCCCACTTGGTGCCGCGCACCTGCGCGAGGTAGAGGGCGATCAGGTAGACGGCGACGAGCTGGGTGAGGAACGCCTTCGTGGACGCGACGGCGATCTCCGGGCCCGCGTGCGTGTAGAGCACGCCGTCGCACTCGCGGGGCAGGGTCGAGCCGTTGACGTTGCAGACGGCGAGCAGCTTCGCCTTCTGCTCGCGGGCATGCCGGACGGCCATCAGCGTGTCCATCGTCTCGCCCGACTGGGAGATCGCGATGACCAGCGTGGTCGGCGACAGGATCGCGTCGCGGTAGCGGAACTCGTGCGCGAGCTCGACCTCGCAGGGCAGGCCCGCCCAGTGCTCGATCGCGTACTTGGCGATCATCCCGGCGTGGTTGGCGGTGCCGCACGCGACGATGACGACCTTGTCGACCTCGCGGAGCGCGCGGTCGCTGATGCGCATCTCGTCCAGGTGCAGGCGCCCGTCGGTGCCGATGCGGCCGAGGAGGGTGTCGGCGACCGCGCGGGGCTGCTCGGCGATCTCCTTGAGCATGAAGTAGTCGTAGCCGCCCTTCTCGGCGGCCGACACGTCCCAGTCGACGTGGTACTCGTTGACCTCGGCGGGACGGCCCTCGAAGTCGGTGACCGTGACGCCGGACGCGCGGAGTTCGACGAGCTGGTCCTGGCCGAGCTCGATGGCGTCGCGGGTGTGGGCGATGAACGCGGCGACGTCGCTGGCGAGGAAGTTCTCCCCCTCGCCGACGCCGACGACGAGCGGCGAGTTGCGGCGGGCGCCGACGACCAGGTCGGGGTCGCCGGTGTGGACCGCGACGAGCGTGAACGCGCCCTCGAGGCGGCGGCAGACGCGGCGCATCGCGTCGGCGAGGCCGCCGCCGCCCTTCAGCTCGTCCTCCAGCAGGTGCGCGACGGCCTCGGTGTCGGTGTCGGACTCCAGCCCGTGCCCGGCCTCGGCCAGTTCGGCGCGCAGCGCCGCGAAGTTCTCGATGATCCCGTTGTGGACGACGGCGACCGAGCCGGTGCAGTCCACGTGCGGGTGCGCGTTGCGGTCGTTCGGCGGCCCGTGCGTGGCCCACCGGGTGTGCCCCATGCCGAGGGTGCTCTCCGGCGGCGGCTCCTCTTCGAGGGCGCCCCGCAGGTTCACCAGCTTGCCCGCGCGCTTGGCCGTCGTCAGCTTCCCGTCGGCCAGCACGGCCACGCCGGCCGAGTCGTAGCCGCGGTACTCCAGCCGGGCGAGCCCCTCGACGACGACGTCGAGCGCCGGCCGCGCGCCTACGTACCCCACGATTCCGCACATGGGCGCAACTCTATTCGCTGCGTCGAGCCCGCCCTACCCGCATCCGCCGTAGGAGGTGACGCTAGCGTGGACGCCCGGTGAAATCCCGGAACGGTCCTGAACAGGCCGTTACGTTACGGTCATGAACGGATGGGACAGCGTGCCGAGCCCCTACGTGGAACTCTCCCGCGACGACTGGCGCCGGCTGCGCGAGAGCACCCCGCTGCCGCTGACGGAAGAGGAACTGGACGCGCTGCGCGGGCTGCGCGACCCGATCGACATCACCGAGGTCGAGGAGGTCTACCTGCCGCTGTCGCGGCTGCTGAACCTGTTCTTCCTGGCCGACACCCGGCTGCGCGACACCGTCGGCGGGTTCCTCGGCGGTGAGGTGAAGCCCACACCGTTCATCATCGGCGTGGCGGGCAGCGTCGCGGTCGGGAAGTCGACGACGTCGCGGCTGCTGCGCACGCTACTGGCCCGCTGGCCGGAGCATCCGAGCGTGGAGCTGGTGACGACCGACAGTTTCCTCTATCCGAACGCGATTTTGACCGAGCGCGGCATGATGGAGCGCAAGGGGTTCCCCGAGTCGTACGACCGGCGGGCGCTCGTCCGGTTCGTCTCGTCGGTCAAGTCGGGCGTGGAGGAGACGACGGTCCCGGTGTACTCGCACCTGGAGTACGACGTCGTCCCGGACGCCGTGCAGACCGTGCGGCGGCCCGACATCCTGATCGTCGAGGGACTGAACGTCCTGCAGCCGCCGCCCCCGGGCGCGCTCGGGGTGTCCGACTTCTTCGACTTCTCGATCTACGTGGACGCGCGGGTCGAGGACATCCGGCAGTGGTACATCGACCGGCTGTTCGCGCTGCGCCGCACCGCGTTCACCGACCCGCGCTCGTACTTCCACAAGTACGCGCACGAACTGGACGAGGACGAGACGGCGGCGTTCGCGCGGCGCGTCTGGCGGGACGTCAACGAGATCAATCTGGTGTCGAACATCCTGCCGACGCGGGCGCGGGCGACGCTCGTCCTGCACAAGGACAAGAAGCACGCGGTGGAGCGGGTGCGGCTGCGCCGGATCTGACCGGTCAGTCCCTGTCCCAGGGGCCGGTGACGGCGAACGTGGTGCCCGGTTCGTAGACGTTGACGAACATGGTGCGTCCGTCCGGGGCGAAGGCCACGCCCGCGAACTCGCCCCAGGCCGGGTCGTTGCCGCCGCCGATGTTCTGCCGGTTCCGCGCCATCGGGTAGACGGTCCGGCGGCGCGTCACGCCGAGCACGTGCTGGGCGCCGCCGCCGTCCTCGCAGATCATCAGCCCGCCCTGCGGTGTCGTGCAGATGTTGTCGGGCGATTCGCCGGGCGTCCGGACGTCCGTCCCGGGGCCGAAGACGATCACGAGCGTGAGCCGCCCGGCGCGCGGCTCGTACGACCACACCTGCCCGAAGTGGTCGGCGCCGGCGCCCTCCCCGGTCCGGGCGTAGCTCGACGTGAAGTGGACGCGGTCGCCGCTCCAGTAGCAGCCTTCGAGCTTCTGCGCGTGGGTGGCGCCGCCGGGGCCGAAGTCCTGGAACCGGACGGGCGTCTCGCGGGCGAGCGGGTCGGGGACCTCCGCCCATTCGACGCGGTCGAAGACGGTGCCGGGCTCCTGGACGACCGAGAGGTCCGGCACGTCCGGGACGCGCAGCGCCTCCAGCCGTCCGCCGGCCCGCAGGCTCCCGAACCCGCCGCGCGGTTTCCGCGGGAGGAACCGGTAGAACAGCCCGAACGGCTCGTCGAAGGCGTCCTCGGTCTCGTAGAGCGTCCCGTCGCGCGGGTCGACGGCGACCGCCTCGTGCTGGAACCGGCCGAGCGCGGTGAGCGGCTCCGGGACGGTCCGGCCCTCCTGGTACGGGTCGACCTCGAACACGAAGCCGTGGTCCTCGGTGTAGCCGTTCTCCCCCGCCTTGTCCTCGGTCTCCTCGCAGGTCAGCCAGCTGCGCCACGGGGTCGGGCCGCCCGCGCAGTTCACCGCCGTCCCGGCGACGGCGACGCGCTCCTCCCGCACCCGGTGGTCGGCGTCCACGTCCAGGACGGTGCAGCCGCCGAGCGCTTCGGGGTCGTAGGTCAGGCCGTGCACGACGGGCACGCGGTGCGGGGCGTCCGGACGGTTCTCGTGGTTGCGGACGAGCCGGACGCCGCGACCGCGCGCCGGGAACGCCGCCATGCCGTCGAAGCGGCTCGGGACCGGCCCCTCCCCGGACGGCAGCGGCTCGCCCTCGCGCGACAGGACCCGGTACCGGAAGCCGCGCGGCAGGTCGAGCAGGCCGTCCGGGTCCGGGACGAGCGGCCCGTAGCCGGCGCCGCGCGCCGGGCCGACGACGGTGCGCGGGTCGTCCCGGCCTCCGAACCGGGCGTCGCCGAACAGATGCTCGACGGCCCCGACGACCGCGATGCCCGCGCCGAGCGCGCCCGTCCCCGCCAGCACCTGCCGGCGCGTCACTGCTGCCATGCCCATGTCCCTCGTGTCGGGAACGATCTGATGTCACCGGTCCGTCATAGATTGCGTGATCTCCACGGTGCGCGATCACCTGTTCACGTTGTCGCCACCGGCACCGACCATGAAACGGAAGCGATGACGGAAACACCCCGCGTCCCCGAGGCCCCGGCGAGCGACGTCCCGCCCCTGCTGGCCGAACCGCCGTGGACCCGCCCGCGGGCGCCGCGCCCCGCGGAACCGGTCGTCGTCACGGGACTGAAGCGGCCGAAGGCGCCGGCCGTCGAGTCGTGGCCGCCCGGCCTGCGGGAGGAGTTCGCGGACGTGTCGGACACCTGGCGGCGGAACGAGACCCCGACCCCGGACGATCCCGACTGGGCGGCGCTCGCGGAGTACTTCCGCGGCGGGGCCGCCCTGCAGGACCCGCGCGGCGGGGACCGCGGCGCCCGGTACCGGTGGCTCGTCCTGGACGGCCCGGACGACCTGGCCCGCGAGCTCCTCGCCGACGAGCGGTACTTCGACGACTGGTCCGGCTGGGTGTACGTCACGCCGCTCAAGCGGTTCGCGGCGCGGCACGGCCTGGCCGCGCACCGGCTGCTCCTGCACGCCGCGAAGGAGCACCTCGCGTGCGCGCAGGCGCTCGTCCCGTTCCTGGACGACGCCACCGCCCAGTTCATGATCAAGTGCTTCGGGAAGAACCGCGAGGACGACGCCGCGCGGGCCTGGGCGGCCTGGCACGGTCCGGCCGCCGCGCCGTTCGTCGTGCCGGAGGCGCTCCGCAAGCCCGGTCCCAAGCGCGCCCAGGCCGAGCAGGCCATCGCGGTCATCGCCCGCGAGCACGGCGGCGCGTGCGTCCTCGAGGCGGCACGGCGGTACGGGGAGCGGGCGGTCGCGGGGATGGAGGCCCTCGGCCTCGACCCCCTCGACCGGTTCCCGGACCCGCTGCCGGAGCCGGACGAGGCGTTCGTCCGGGACGAGCTGCCGCGGGTCCTGCTGCGGGGCGGGAAGGCCGCCCTGCCGGTCCCGGCGACGCGCAACCTCGTGACGATGCTCCGCATCTCGTCGGTCAAGGACCCGTACGCCGGCTGCGAGCAGGTGTTCCCGCACCTCGATCCCGCCTCGCTCGCCGAACTCGCCTGGGCGATGTACCGGACCGAGTACGTCCCCGACGCCTGGGCCTCGCCGGGCGCCGAGTACGCCGTCCAGCGCCTCGGCGACGCCACGACCGCCGCGCGGCTCGCGACCGCGATGGGCCGCTGGAGCAAGAACCGGGTGTGGTCGGGCGGGCTGCGGGCGCTGGACGTGCTGATCGCGATGGACACGCCCGACACGCTGCTGCACCTCGACCGGCTCGCACGCAAGGCGGCCGACGCCAAGCGGATGCGCGCGCACGCGCAGGCGCGGCTGGACCGCGTCGCCCGCGAGCGCGGCATCACCGGCGAGCAGCTCGCCGACCGGCTCGTCCCCGACTTCGGCCTGGACGCGGACGGCACGATGACGCTCGACTACGGTCCGCGGCGCTTCACGGTCGGGTTCGACGAGCGGCTCGCACCGTACGCCCTGGACGGGACCGGCAAGCGGCGCACGACGCTGCCGAAGCCGGGGGTGAAGGACGACCCCGCCCTCGCACCGGACGCCCACCGGCGGTTCGGCGACCTCAAGAAGGAAGCCCGGACCGTCGCGGCCGACCAGATCAAGCGGCTCGAGCGGGCGATGGTGGCCGGACGGTCGTGGACGCCCGTCGAGTTCCGCGAGGTGCTCGCCGGGCACCCGCTGCTCCGCCACATCGTGCGCCGCCTCGTCTGGTCCGCCGGGCCGGACGCGTTCCGCGTCACCGAGGACGGCACGTACGCCGACGCCACCGACGACGCGTTCGTCCCGTCCCCGGACGCCGCGATCACGCTCCCGCACCCCCTGCTGCTCAAGGACCGCGACGCCTGGACGGAGGTGTTCGCCGACTACGAGATCCTGCAGCCCTTCCCCCAGCTCGGACGGACCGTGCACGAGCCCGCACCCGGCGAGCGGACGGCGTCGCGGCTGCCCCGCTTCGAGGGCGCGACCGTCCCGAACGGGCCGATCTACGGGCTCGTCCGCGCGGGCTGGCGGTTCGGCGAGCGGGAGACCGGCGGCTACCAGCGGCACGTGTCGCTCGAACTCGGCGCGAAGCGGTACCTCGTCATCGACCTCGACCCCGGCGTCCGCGTCATCGCCCCCGACGACGATCCCGTCCAGGAGATCCGCGCGGTACGACTCGGCACCACCGGCTACGGCGGAGGCAAGCTCACCTTCGACGAACTCGGGCCCGTCCAGACGTCGGAAGTACTGGCGACACTGACGAGACTGACCGGCGCACCCGAGCAGGCGACGTGACGGAGACGGCGGGGCACGCCGTCCCGGACGCCCCCCCGGGAGGCCGTCCCGCCGCTCCTGGCCGACATGAACCGCCTCACCACCTGATCCCCCGCGAGGACGAACCATGACCACAGCGGACCCGGTCCCGGAAGCGCCCGCCGACGCGGTCCCGGCTCTGCTCGCCGACCCGCCCTGGGCGCGGGCGTCCCGCCGGGAACCGGTCGTCCTGGGCGGGCTGGAGGCTCCGGGGACGCCAACGGTCGAGTCGTGGCCGTTCGGGCTCCGGGAGTCGTGGTCGATGATCCCGGAGGTGGCCCTGCACGACCTCGCCCCGGTACCGCCGGAGGACACCGACTGGGCGGAGCTCGCGGCGCTCTTCCGCAGTGGCGCGGCGGTGTCGGACGGCTTCCGCAGGCAGTTCTACTGGCTGGTCATGCGCGGCCCGCGCGACCTCGCCCGCGAACTGCTCCAGGACGAGCGCTGCTTCGACGTCTGGGAAGCGGCGGACGCCGACGCCGTCCTCATGCGCTTCGCCGCGCGGCACGGCCTGGCGGCGCACCCGGTGGCGCTGCACGCGGCCCGGCGCCGCGGGCTCGTGACGGCGCTGGCCCCCTTCCGGGACGCCGCCACCGCCCGGTTCATGCTCGACGCCCTGGACGAGCCCGGCCGGGCCGACGACGCCCGGTCCTGGTTCCGGTGGCACGGCCGGCACGCCGCCGCGCTCGTCGTCCCGGCGGCACTGGGCGAGCCCGGCCCCGCCCGCGCTCGGGCGGAACGGGCGCTCGCGCTCATCGCCCGCGAGCACGGCGTCGAGCGCGTCGTCGAGGCGGCCCGGGCCCACGGGGAGGATGCCGCCGCGGGGGTCTCGGCCCTGCGCCTCGACCCGGTGGAGCGGTATCCCGACCCGCTGCCGGAGGTGGACGAGGAGTTCGTCCGCGACCGACTGCCGCGGGTGCTGCTGCGCGACCGGGGGCACGCCCTGCCCGTCCCCGCCGTCCGCAACCTGGTCACGATGCTGCGGATCTCCACGATCGACGACCCGTACGGGGGCTGCGATCAGGTCGTCGAGCACCTCGACGCCGCCTCGCTCGCCGAACTCGCCTGGGCCCTGTTCGAGAACCAGGACGGCCGGGACGGCACGTGGGCCGCGCCGCACGTCCGGTACGCGCTCCAGCGGCTCGGCGACGCCGGGACGGCCGCGCGGCTCGCCCGCGCGATGGGCGGCTGGAACGCGCCGTTCGTCCGGTCGCGCGACGGGCACACGGCCGTCGCGGTCCTGGCGGAGATCGAGCCGGACGAGGCGGCGCGCCGGCTGGACCGGCTCACCCGAACGGCGGACGCCGAGGAGATGCGCGGCCACGCGCGGGCCCGCCTGGACATGCTCGCGATGCTGCGCGGGCTGACGCCCGAGCGGCTCGCCGACCGGCTCGTCCCCGACCTCGGGCCGGACGCACCCGAGGACGAGGTCCGGGCCGTCATCGCCGACCAGGCCGGGCGGCTCGAACGGGCGATGCTCGACGGGCGCTCGTGGACGGCGGCCGAGTTCTGCGAGGTGTTCGGCGGGCACCCGCTGATGGGCGGCCTCGCGCGCCGCCTCGTCTGGTGCGCCGGTCCGGACGCGTTCCGCGTCACGGCGGACGGAACGTTCGCCGACGTCCGCGGTGACGCGTTCGTCCTCCCGGCCGACGCCCGCGTCACCCTCCCGCACCCGGTCCGCCTCGACGATGCCGGGGCGTGGGACGGCGTCCTCGCCGACGTCGGGATCGCGCAGCCGTTCGAGCAGCTCGCCCGTCCCGCGCACGTCCTGACCGCCGACGAGCGCCGCGCGATGTCCCTGCACCGGTTCCAGGGCGCGACCGTGCCCACGGAACGGATCGTCGGCCTGACCTCCCGCGGATGGAGCCTCCCGGAGCCGCCGCACAGGCTCGTCCACAAACGCCAGATGCACTTCACCATGCGCGACGGCCATCGGCTGATGGTCACCTTCGGGCCCGGCATCCATGTCAGGCACCCCGACCGGTACGCGGATCAGGAGATCGGAGCCCTCCGGCTGATCGGGCGCCGGCAGGCCCGCTGGGGCGACGTGGACCCCGTCGCCGTGTCCGAACTCCTCGCCGCGCTGCTGGAACTGACCGGCGCGCCCCCGACCACGAAAAAGGAGACATGACCCGGACACCCCGCGTCCCCGACGCCCCCGCGAACGCCGTCCCGCCCCTGCTCGCCGAGCCGCCGTGGACGCGCCCGTCCCGCACCGCCGAACCGGTCGTCCTCAAGCTCAAGGCGTCGAAGGAACAGACGACCGTGCGGTGGGCGCCGGGGATGCGCGAGGAGTGGCTGAACCCCGAGGGCGGGCACTTCGGCGCGGAGCCGCTGCCGGACGGCACCGACTGGGACGCGCTCGCCGAGACGTTCGCGAGCGGCGAGGCCCTCGGACTCGACCCGGCGGACCGGTACCGGGCGTTCATCGCCCTGGTCATGCAGGCGCCGCCCGAACTCGGGAAGCGGCTGCTCGCCGACGACCGCTACCGGGACGTCGAAGACCGCTTCGACAAGGCGTACCACGACGACTTCAGGAAGTACGCCGCTTGGCGGGACTACGCGTACTCGTCCTACAAGCTGTACCGGGGCGCCGCGGCCCGCCATGAACTCGACGCCTACGGGTTCGTCTTGCACGCCGCGAAGAACCGGAGCCTGTTCCACGGCCTCGAACCGTTCCTCGACGCCAAGGTCGCGCAGGTGATGATCAAGCACGTCGGGGCGTACGGGAACGGGGACCGCGTCCGGACCTGGTACGCGCTGCACGGGACGGACGCCGCGCGGCTGACCGTCCCGGCCGCGCTGCGCAAGCCCGGCCCGACGCGGGAGCGCGCCGAGGAGGCGCTCCGCCTCGTGGCCGGGGAGCACGGGCACGGCGCGGTCGTCGAGGCCGCGCGGCACCACGGCGACGAGGCCGCCGACGCGATCGCGGCGCTGCGCACGGACCCGCTCGACCTCTACCCCGACCCGCTGCCCGCCGTGCCCGCGGAACTCGACCCCGAGCGACTGCCGCAGGTGCTGCTGCGCGGGCGGGAGCACGCGCTGCCCGCGTCCGCGACCCGGCATTTCCTCACGCTGCTGGCGATCGCGCACGTGCAGCCGTCCTACCCGGGCTACCGGCCGGTCGTCGACGCGCTCGACCCCGAGTCGCTCGCCGGGTTCGCCTGCGCGGTCTTCGTCGCCGACCGGTATCCGGGGCAGTGGGCGTCCCCGGCCGCGCAGACCGCGCTGCTGCAGTTCGGCGACGACCGGGCCGCCGACCTGGTCGCCCCGATCGCCAAGCGCTGGGACAACTGGGATACCTGGAACAGGGGCGGGACGAACGTACTGCGCCTGTTCACCCGGCTCGGGACCCCCACCGCGCTACGGCACCTGCACATGCTGTCCGAGAAGGCAGCCGACCAGAAGCGCCTCCGCCCGTTCGCGAAATCCGCCCTCAAGCGCATCGCCGACGAGCGCGGCTACACGCCCGAGCAGCTCGCCGACCGTCTCGTCCCCGACTTCGGACTGGACGCCGAGGGGACGCTGACGCTCGACTACGGCCGCCGCCGTTTCACCGTCGGGTTCGACGAGCATCTCAAGCCGTTCGTCACCGACGGGGAGGGCAAGGTCCGCAAGACGCTCCCGAAGCCGGGCGTGAAGGACGACGACACGCTCGCGCCCGCCGCGCACCAGCGGTTCGCCGGACTCAAGAAGGAGGTCCGGACCGTCGCCGCCGAGCAGATCAAGCGCCTCGAGCGGGCGATGGTGGCCGGACGGTCGTGGACGCCCGAGGAGTTCCGCACGCTCTTCGCCGAGCACCCGCTGCTCCGCCACGTCACCCGCCGCCTCGTCTGGTCCGCCGGACCGGACGCCTTCCGCGTCGCCGAGGACGGCACGTTCGCCGACGCCGCCGACGACGCGTTCGTCCCGTCCCCGGACGCCGCGATCACGCTCCCGCACCCGCTCCGCCTGCCGGACCTCGACGCCTGGACGGAGGTGTTCGCCGACTACGCGGTCCTGCAGCCGTTCGAGCAGCTCGCCCGTCCCGTCCACCGGCTGACCGACGGCGAGCGGGCCTCGACCCGGTTCGGCCGGTACTCCGGCGCGACCGTCCACTTCGGCCGGATCACCGGCATGACGTCGCGGGGCTGGGAACTCGGCGACAAGGAGGACGGCGGCTTCCGCCGCCAGGTCATGCACATGACGGGGGACGGGCGCCACGTGATGGTCTTCTTCAGCCCCGGCATCCGGGTGTACGCGCCGGAGGAGCTCGCGGAGCAGGAGATCCGCGACGTCATCGTGCTGCCCGGCCGGTACTCCGGGAAGCCGATGCCGTGGGGCGACCTCGATCCCGTCGCCGCGTCCGAGATCGTCAACGACCTGACCCGGCTCACCTCGTAGGCCGTCGCGTATGCACCGGCCCGGTCGCGACGGGGACGGAACTCCTACGGCTGGCTCAGGACGTTGATCACGCGGCCGTCGGGGTCGCGGACGAAGAAGCGGCGGACGCCCCACTCCTCGTCCTGCAACGGGTGGACGATCTCCGCGCCGCTCGCTTGCACGGCCGCGTGGACCGCGTCCACGTCGTCCACCTCGACGCTCATGTCCGGCACGACCGGCGCGGTCGCGTCGTGCGTCATGAACGTGACCTGGGCGGTCGGGTTGGACGGCGACGCGAGCGTCATCACCCAGCCCAGGTTCATGACCTCCTCGAACCCCAGCAGGCCATAGAAGTCACGGCTCTCGTCCATGCCCCCGGTGCGGAAGTCGGGCATGGCGCGGCGGATGGTCACGGTGGCTCCCCACTGTCGGCTACCGACAGGTTCTCAGGGAGGGGCGGCGCCGGGCCGCGAGGGTGACGCCCGGGCCGACGAACGCGGCTCCGGTGGCGGCCTCGGGACGGCGGGCGGGTGTTCTAGATGGGGCGCTTACCAGCTCTTTTCGCTGTTCTCAGAGCATCTGGGTAGATGGCCACCATGGTCGACATCGACATGGCCGAGGTGTTCGAGGCCATGCCCACCCCGTGCGTGCTCCTCTCGCCCGATCTGAGGATCCTCGCGATGAACCGGGCGTTCGAGAGGATGCTGGGCCTGCGCGACCGGTTGCTCGGCCGCGATCTCTTCGAGGCGTTCCCCGGGGGCCCGGACGGTCCGAACGCGCAGTCGATCCGTCCCTTCTTCGAACGCATCGTGGCGGAGGGCGAGCCCGACATCCTGCCGTTGACCCGCTACGACATCGAGGACCCCGACCGGCCCGGTCACTACGAGGTGCGGTACTGGGACGTGATCACCACACCGCTGCTGGACCGTGACGGACGCGTCGAGTTGCTCATCCACCGCCTCGAGGACATCACCGTGTTCATCGAGCACCTCCACCGGGGCACCCTGCCCGCCTCGCCGTCGGCGGGCCAGAAGGCCGCGGAGGCCGAGCTCTTCGTCCATGCCCAGGAACTGCGGGAGGTCAACCAGCGGCTCCGCGACGTGCAGGTGCAGGACCGCCGGGCGGCGGCCGCGCTGCAGGAGATCGTCCAGCGGCAGCAGCAGGAGGTCGCCGTCTCGCACGACCTGCGCAATCCGCTCGCCGGGCTCCAGACCCGCCTGGAGGCGGCCCTGGCCGAACCCGACGTGGACTCCCGCGAGGTCCTGAACGCCGCGCTGCAGGACGCCGAATGGTTGAGCGAGATCGTCGCCGACCTGCTCGAACTCGCCCGGCTCGACGGCGGCGAGCCCCTCGCCGCCGAACCGGTCGACCTGACCGAGGTGGTGCGGGAGACGCTGGCGCGGCAGTCCTGCAGGTGCGCCGTCGCCGTGCACGTCGACCGTCCGGCCGTGGTGCGCGGTTCCCGGTCGCGGCTGGTGCGGCTCCTGGGCAACCTGCTGGCCAACGCCGACCGCCACGCCCGCACGGACGTCGAGGTGTCGCTCGGCACCGACCGGGACGAGGCGGTGGTGCGGGTCATCGACGACGGTCCCGGCATTCCGGCCGAGGAGCGCGAGGCGGTCTTCCGCCGCTTCTACCGCGGCGCGGGCGCCCGCCGCGCCGACCCCGGCGGTACCGGCCTGGGCCTCTCGATCGCCCGGCAGACCGCCCGGGCGCATCACGGCACCCTGGACATCGCCGACAGTCCCGCGGGCACGGGAACCTGCATGGTCCTGCGCATCCCGCTGGCAACCGGCTAGCGCGCCGCTCGCCCACGCGGCCTAGCGGACCAGGCTGATCACGGCGGCCTTCCGGCGCCGCGCGACGCTCGTCCGGGACGACCGAACCCGACCCGGCGCATTGCAAAAATTCGACTCTCGGTGACGAAATGTCAAGGTTGAGTCATAGCATGGCAATCAGTGGGCGATGGGAGCGGATGCTCTCGGACGGGAAGCCCCCGCGCACCCCCGATGCCCCCTGAGCTGTGAGGAGTCACCCGATGGACCACGGCCGCCTGGGCGAGGCCGCCGTAGGCACGCTGGACGCCAACTGGACGGGCACCGCCACGCTCCCGTCCCGCACGCAGTACCCGCACCAGTGGAGCTGGGACTCGGCGTTCATCGCGATCGGGCTGGCCCGCGTCGACCAGGACCGCGCGCAGCGCGAGCTGCTCGGCCTGCTGCGCGCCCAGTGGGCCTCCGGACGCCTGCCGCACATCGTCTACGGCGACGCCGGGGGCGAGGCGTACTTCCCCGGGCCCGAGTTCTGGGACAGCCGCGGAGCCCCCGACGCCCCCGCCGTCCGCACGTCCGGGATCGTCCAGCCGCCCGTGCACGCGCGCGCGGCGCTGACCATCTGCGCGCGGGCCGCCGACGGCGCCGCCGCGCGCCGGTTCCTCGCCGAGGCGTATCCCGGGCTCGCCGCGCAGCACCGGTACCTCATCGAGCGGCGCGACCTGGACGGCGGCGGGCTGGCGAGCATCGTGCACCCGTGGGAGTCGGGCACGGACAACAGCCCGGCCTGGGACGCGTTCCTCGCCGAGGTCAGCGTGCCGAGCTCCGCGTTCGTCCGGCGGGACATGGACCACGTCGCGGCGGACGAGCGGCCCGGCGACGCCGACTACGCGGCCTATATCGCGCTCGCCGAGCGCTACCGCGACATCGGCTACGACGACGTGAAGCTGCTGGACAAGCACCCGTTCACCATCGAGGATCCGCTGTTCAACGCGATCCTGCTGGACGGCGAGCTGTGCCTGGCCGAGATCGCCCGCCGGATCGGCCGCGATCCGGAGCCGCACCGCCGGGCCGCCCGCGCCGTCCACGAGGGGCTGATGGCGCGGCTGTGGGACGAGGAGCGGGGGACGTTCGTCGCCCGCGACGTCCGGTCGGGCGTCCGCGCGGCCGCGACGACGGTCTCCGGGTTCGCGCCGCTGCTGGACCCGTGGCTGCCCGCCGGCGTGCGCGACCGGCTGCTCGGGCTGCTGCTGTCCCCGGCGTTCATGGGCGGGTGCCCCCACCCCGTCCCGACGTACGACCTGGGCGCCCCGGCCTTCGAGCGGCGCCGGTACTGGCGCGGCCCCACGTGGGTGAACACCAACTGGCTGCTGTGGGTCGGCGTGCTGCGCGCCGGACGGGACGACATCGCGCGGACGATCTGCGCGTCCACCCTCGAACTGCTGGGGCGGTCGGGCTTCCGCGAGTACTTCGACCCCGTGGACGGCAGCGGTCGCGGGGCGCACGACTTCAGCTGGTCGGCCGCGCTGGCCCTGGACATGCTGGCCGCGCCCGACGGCGCCGCCGTCCCGCTGCCGGCCGCCTGACCCGCGGCGGAGCTCACCCGAACGGGCCGCCGGGGCCGAAGGCGCGGGCGGTGAACCGTTCGCCGATGCGCCCGTGGGCGGCGGCGTCCGGGTGGAGGTCGTCGGGGAGGGGCAGTTCGGCGAAGTCGGTCTCCCCGTAGAGGTCGCGGCCGTCGAGGTGGTGCAGGTTCGGGTCGTCGGCCGCGCGCTGCGCGACGATGCGGGCCAGCTCGTCCCGGACGACGTTCAGGGTCAGCTTGCCGAGGGCGGTTTCGGCCGGGTCGCCCGTGGCGGTGAAGCGCAGGCGTCCGGCGGCGATGCCGGCGGGATCCATGGCGGTGGGGCCGGGGGTGTCCTCGTGGATCGGGCAGTAGATCGGCGAGACGACCAGCAGCGGCGCGTCCGGGTGGCCGTCGCGGACGGTGTCGAGGAAGCCGTGGACGGCCGGGCCGAAGGCGCGCAGGCGCATCGCGTCGGCGTTGACCAGGTTGATGCCGATCTTGACGCTGATCAGGTCGGCGGGGGCGTCGCGCATGGCGCGGGCGGTGAAGGGGTCGAGCAGGGCGCCGCCGCCGAAGCCGAGGTTGACCAGCTCCACCCCGGCGCCGCGGGCGGCGATGGCGGGCCAGGTGGCGGTGGGGTCGTCGGCGTTGGAGCCGTGGCTGATCGAGCTGCCGTGGTGCAGCCAGGTCCGGCCGCGGACGGGCGCGGGCTCGACGGGCGCGTCGGTGCGCAGCTCGACGAGCTCGGTGGTCTCGTTGTGCGGCAGCCAGATCTCGACGTCCTTGGCGCGGTCCGGCAGGCCGGTGAAGCGGAGGGTGCCGACCGGGCCGGGGCGGTGCTCGGCCGCGCCGGTGGCCATGTCGATGGTGAGGGTGTCGCCGCCCGGCAGGACGCCCAGGTCGTGCGGGCGGCCGTCGACGAGCAGCACGTAGACGCCGTCGGGGCGGGGCGGGGCGCCCGCGTAGGCGCGCTTGGTGGGCAGCGCGTCCAGTTCGACGGCGGTGGCGCGGGTGCGGAAGGCCAGCCGGACGCCGGCGGGCTGGGCCTCGGCCATGGCGAGCTGCCCGTCGGTGTTCTGCGCGCGCGCCCGGGCGGGCAGCCGGTGCGGCAGCACGCCCCGCGCGGTGCGCTCGAGGTCGAGGGCACCGCGCAGGAGGTCCGCGGTGATGGGGGTGGTGGTCCAGGTCTGCATGCTCGTGCGCCGTTCCCGTTGCTGAAGGTTCTTTTGTTACAGCCTAATGGGTATAGGCAAATCGACGCGGGCGATGTGTCCCGATCGCCGGGATCACTGCGCGCGGCCGTAGGCCCGGACGGCCAGGGGGCAGAACACCGCGAACAGCGCGGCGCACCAGGCGAGCGTGGTGGTGACGGCGCCGTCCACCGGGGTCCCGTTGAGCAGGGCACGGCAGGCGTCCATGACGTGCGTCACGGGGTTGACCCCGGCCCACGCGCTCAGCCAGCCCGGCAGCGAGCCGGTGGGGGTGGCGAGGCTCGTGCCGAGCTGGAGGGGCAGGAACGTGATGAAGCTGAACGCCAGAACGGCCCCGGCGTCCTTCACCAGCACCCCGAAGAGCACGGTGACCCAGCTCAGGCAGAACCCGAACAGGACGGCCAGCCCCGCGGCGCCCAGCGCGGCACCGGCGCCGCCCCCGGTGCGGAAGCCGAGCGCGACGCCGAGGACGAACAGCAGCGCGACGGCGAGCAGGTAGCGGACGAGATCGGCCAGCACGGACCCGAGGAGGGGCGCGAGGCGGCTGATCGGCATGCTCCGGAACCGGTCGGTCACGCCGTTCTTGAGGTCGACGTTGATGTTCGTCCCGGTGGAGACGAGCCCGGACAGCGCGGCGCCCATCACGAGGATGCCCGGGAAGAGGTACTGCAGGTAGTCGCCGGTCGAGCCCGCGACCGGCCGTCCGAACAGGTACAGGAACAGCACCAGGAACAGGGCGGGCGAGACGACCCCGTTGACGATCGGGCCGGGGTTGCGTTTCGTCTTGGCGAGGCTCCGGCGGGCGAGGACGAGGCTGTGCCGGACGGTGCGCAGTGGACGGTTCGCGGTCGTCATCGTGCCGCCTTCGCGGAGTCGTCGGTCAGGGCGTGAAATACCTCGTCGAGGCTCGGCAGCCGCAGGGACAGCTCGGTGACGCCGATGCGGTGCTCGCGGAACCGGGCGGTCGTCTCGTAGAGGGCGTCGGCGCCGGTGACGGGGACGGAGAGTTCGGTGCCGGCGAGGTCGGGGGCGCGCCCGGCGACCCCGGCGAGGATCGCCGCCGCCGCTCCGGCGCATGCGGGGTCGTCGAGCCGGACGGCGATCGTGTGCCCGCCGATCCGCCGCTTCAGCTCGGCGGGGGCGCCGGTGGCGATCACCCGCCCGCCGTCGATGACGGTGATCGCGTCGGCGAGCGCGTCGGCCTCCTCTAGGTACTGGGTGGTCAGCAGGACGGTGACGCCGTCGCCCGCCAGGTCCCGGATCAGCCGCCACAGCTCGTCGCGCCGGCCAGGGTCGAGACCGGCGGACGGTTCGTCGAGGAAGACGACCTCGGGCCGGCCGACGAGGCTCGCCGCCAGGTCGAGGCGGCGGCGCATGCCGCCGGAGTAGCCCGCGACGGCCCGGTCCGCGTCGTCCGCCAGCCCGAACCGGGCGAGCAGCTCGCCCGCGCGCCGCTCCGCGCCGCGCCGGGACAGGTCGAGGAGCCGCCCGATCATGACCAGGTTGGCCCGTCCGGTGAGTTCCTCGTCGACGCTGGTGTGCTGCCCCGACAGCGCGATCCGCTCCCGGACGCGCGCGGGGTCGCGGGCCACGTCGAACCCGGCGACGGCCGCGCGCCCGGCGTCCGGGCGCAGCAGGGTCGCCAGGATCCGGATGACGGTCGTCTTGCCGGCGCCGTTGGGCCCGAGCAGGCCCAGCACGCGCCCGCGCCCGGCGGCCAGGTCGACGCCGTCGAGCGCCGTCGTCGCGCCGAACCGTCTGACCAGGCCCTCGGCCTCGAAACCGTGCTCGCTCATACGCATGCTCCCGACATTCAGATGTTGGCATCATCTGGATGGTGAAAGTATCTTAGGTCCGCCGACGGAGCAAAGGACGGTGACGATGGTCAGGCTGACGCGGGTCCAGCGGCAGGAGCGGACGCGGGCGGCCGTGCTGGACGCGGCCCGGACGGAGTTCGCCGAGCGCGGCTACGCCGACGCGAAGATCGACCGGATCGCGGAGCGCGCGGAGCTGACCCGGGGCGCGGTGTACTCGAACTTCCCGAGCAAGCGCGCGCTGTACCTGGCGGTCCTGGTCGACTCGCTCGACGCCCCCGGCGACGGGACGGCCGGCCCGCCGGGCGGGCCGGCCCCGACGTGGGGCGCCCCGGCCACCGGTGCGGCCGAGCCGGACGCCGCACCCGCCGTTCCGACCGAGCTGGACGGCGCGCTGGGCGCGTTCGCCCGCGTCTGGCTCGAACGCCTCCCGCTGCTCGGCGACTCCCCCGCGGGCGCCGAGCTGCGGCTGCGCGGGGCCGCCGGGCTGTTCGACGACGAGCGCGGCCGCGGCGCGCTCGCCCAGGTCACGTGGTTGGAGGCGCTGCTGCTCGGGCTGGCGCTGGAGGCGCACGCGCCGGACGCCCGGCGGGTGCGGCGGGTGCGGCTGGCCGAGCTGGTGCTCACGCTGCTGAACGGGGCGGGACGGCTCGCCGGGACGGCGCCGGGGTTCGGCGACCCGTTCGACGTCGCGCGCGCCTGCCGGCACCTCGCCGGGCTCGACCTCGACGACGCCTTCGACCCGCCGCACCTGCCGTTCGCCGTCCCGGCCACGGCCGTCCGGGAGGGGTGGGAGCCGCCCGGGGGGCCGCCGGACGAGATCACCGGCCGCCCGGCGGACCTCGGCGCGGACGGTGTGGTCGCGGTCCTCGGCACCGGACGGCTGCGGGCCGCGGAGGAGGCGGTCCGCGCCGCCCGGCCCGGCGACCGGGTCACCGTGGCCGTGGTGACGGCCGACCCGGCCGAGGTCGGACGGCTCGTGCGGCTGCGGGCCGGCGACATGAGCGGGTGCCTGCGGCGCGCGTTCGCACCGGGCGCGTGGCCGCGCCTGCGCCTCGTCCTGGACGAGGACGGCGCCGTGGCGGCCGCCGCCGGGGTGACCGGACCGGGCGACGACACCGAGGCCGCGGTGCGCGTCCGGGCGGGCGAGATCGTCGCGCGGGCGGACGGGCGGGGCGCGGGCCACGCCGTCGCGTCCATCGACGGGACGCGGGTGTGAGCGTGCACGCGACAGGTAGCGACCTGCTGGTGCTCCACACCGTGCGCTGCGTCGGCGTCGCGGGGTCCGCGCGGCTGGCCGAGGCGGCGGCGCTGCCCGAGCCCGACGTGGAGTCCGAGCTGATCGACCTCGCGGTGGCGGGCCTCGTCACGCGCCTGCCCGGCGAGTTCGGCGGGTGGAGCCTCACCGAGGCCGGGCGGGCGTCCGATGCCGCGCGGATCCGCGACGAGCTGGACGCGACGGGCGCCCGTCCCGTGGTGACCAGGGCGTACGGCGACTTCCTCGTGCTGAACCCGGAGCTGCTCGACATCTTCACCGCGTGGCAGCTCCGCCCGGACGACCGCGCCCGGGTGCTGGCCGCGCTGGCGGACTTCCACCTGCGGGCCGACCCGGTCTGCGCCGAGCTGGCGGGCGCGCTGCTCCGCTTCCGGCGCTACCGCGACCGGCTCGCCCGCGCGCTCGCCCGCGCCCGCGCGGGCGAGCGGGAGTACGTGACGAACGACCTCGCCTCCTACCACACGGTGTGGTTCCAGCTCCACGAGGACCTGCTGGTCACGCTGGGGATCCCGCGATGACGTGGATCCACCCGATCGCGGCGGGCAGCGGCGAGCCCGCGTCCGTCCTCGGCGGGAAGGCGCGCGGCCTGGTCACGCTGCGGCGGCTGGGGCTGCCGGTGCCGCCCGGGTTCGCCGTCGGCACGGCGGCGTGCCGCGCGTTCCTGCGGGACGGGCGGTTCCCCGGCGGTCTCGACGCCGAACTGGCGGCGGCCGTCGCCGGGCTCGAGGACGCCACGGGACGGCGCCTCGGCGGCCCGGACCGTCCGCTGGTGCTCGCCGTCCGGTCGGGCGGCGCGGTGTCGATGCCCGGCATGATGAGCACGGTCCTGAACCTGGGGCTGACCGAGCGGGCGACGGAGGGCCTCGCGGCCGAGACGGGCGACGCGCGCTTCGCCCACGACGCGCGACGCCGGTTCCTGTCGAGCTTCGCGGCGGCCGTCGGTGTCCCCCCGGACCTCCTCGACGCGGCCGCGCAGCCCGCACCCGGCCCGCACCGGCATGCCCCGCCGCACCTCACGTCCGCGGCCATGGGCCTCCGCCCGGAACATCCCGCCGCCGCGCGGGACGAGCCGGGCCTGGTCGGGATCCGCGCGGGCGAGGCGCTGATCCGGGAGCGGGTCGGCAAGGGGGTTCCGGACGACGCGCGGCGGCAGCTCGACCTCGCCGTCCGGGCCGTGTGGACGTCGTGGAACTCCCCGCGCGCCCGTACCTACCGGTCGATCAACGGCATTGCGGACGGTGCGGGGACGGCCGTCACCGTGCAGGCGATGGTGTTCGGCAACCGCGACGAGCGCAGCGGGACGGGCGTCGCGTTCAGCCGCGATCCGGGCACCGGCGAGCCCGTCCCGTCCGGGGAGGTGCTGTTCGGCGGGCAGGGCGAGGACGTCGTGTCCGGACGGACGAGCCCGGCGCGGCTCGCGGAGCTGGCCGACCGGGAACCGGCGGTGTGGTCGGCCCTCGTCGACGCGCTGCACCGTATCGAGGAGCACCACCGCGACGCGTGCCACGTGGAGTTCACGTTCGAGTCGGGCGAGCTGTGGTTCTTGCAGGTGCGGGCCGGGGGCCTGGCCGGGCGGGCGGCCGTCCGGGTCGCGGTCGACCTGTGCGACGCGGGGGTGATCGACCGGCGCGAGGCGGTCCGGCGCGTGTCCCCCCACGACCTGCGGCACGCGCGCGCCCCGCGCCTCGACGCCGCCCCGGCGGACGTCCTCGCGCGCGGGACCGGCGCCTCCCCGGGCGTCGCGACCGGCCGGGCGGCGACCACCGCGGACGCCGCGGTCGCGATGGCGTCCGGCGGGCCGGTGGTGCTCGTCCGTCCGTACACGTCCCCGCTCGACATGCACGGGCTGGCCGCCGCGGCGGGCGTCGTCACGGCCGCCGGCGGAACGACGAGCCACGCGGCGGTCGTCGCGCGGTCGCTGGGCCGTCCGGCCGTCGTCGGCGCGGCGGGGCTCGACGTGCGGGACGGCGCCCTCGTCACGATCGACGGGACGAGCGGCGAGGTCGTCGCCGGGCGGGCGGGCACGGTCGTGCCGCCGAACCCGCACCTGGACCGGCTGCTCGCCTGGGCCGCCGAGATCACGTAGGGGCGAGGCGGGCGCAGTGCCGGCAGGCCCGCGCGGACCCGGCGACCTTCGCGTGGAACGCGAGCGTGAGGACGGCGACCAGTGCGGCGAGCGGCCAGTTCGCGGCCAGCGCGGACGCGGCGGTGAGGGCGACCGCGCTGACGCCGAGGGCCGCACCGGCGGTCGTCCCGGCCCACGCGACCGTCACCGGCAGGCGGCGCGGGACGGGGAGGCGGCGGGCCCACGCGCCGGTGGCGGCGAGGCAGCACGCGGACAGCAGGGCGGCGACCGCGGCGGCGCCGCCGACGAGACGCGCGGTGTACGGGAGCACGCCCGTATCGGCACCCGCGACCTGCAAGCCCGCGACCTGCCAGCACAGCAGGAGGACGGGCGCGCTGAGCGCGGCGGCGAGGGCGGTCCGGCGCGCCTGGGCGATCGTGAGCTCGTGCTGGAAGCCCGGCGCGACGTCCGCGACGGCGCCGAAGTCGCGGACGGCGCGGCGCTCGGCGGCGTCCGCCGCGAGGCCCGCCCCGGCGAGGGCGTCGGTCGCGTCGGCCAGCCCGTCCCGCACCTCGGTGAGCATCCGCGCCTTGGTGCGGGCGGGACCCCGCAGGGCGCCGTCGAGGGCGGCGAGGTGCTCGTCGACGGCGGTCACGTGGCCGGCCCCGGTTCGAGGACGGAGCCGATCGCGGAGGTGAACTCGCGCCAGGCGGTCCGTTCCCCCGCGAGGGTGCGGCGCCCGGCGTCGGTCAGCGCGTAGCAGCGGCGGCGCCGCGCGCCGACCGACTGCCAGCTCCCGGCCAGGAGCCCGACGCGCTCCAGCCGGTTGAGCGCGGGATAGACCGTGCCCGTGCGCAGTTCGAGGGCTCCCCCGCTGCGCTCCTGCACGGCCGTGATGATCGCGTACCCGTGCAGCGGACCGGCTTCGAGCACGGCGAGCAGCAGGGCGTCCAGGTGTCCCCGTACCGCGTCTCCCCTCATACGTAGGCAGCCTACCCATTCGACGTGTAGGCATGCTATGCATTGGTAGCCAATATATTGCTTGCCGACTATCCAGGAGGATTCACGATGACCGAGGTGCTGCTGACGCTGCACGTGCTCGCGGCGCTCCTGGCGATCGGGCCGGTCGCGGTCGCCGGGTCGCTGTTCCCGCCCTACGCCCGCGAGGGCAACACGGGGGTCATGGCGGTCCTGCACCGGATCTGCCGCGGTTACGCGCTGGTCGGCGTCGCGGTCCCGCTGTTCGGCTTCGCCACGGGCGCGATGCTCGGCGTGCTGACGCAGGCGTGGCTGCTCGCGTCGATCGCCCTGACCGCGGCCGCGGCGGCGCTGCTGGCGTTCGCGGTCCTGCCCGGGCAGGGGCGGGTGCTGGCCGGGGACGTGCCCGGCGAGCGGGCGGCCGGACGGCTCGCCATGCTCACCGGGATCTTCAACCTGCTGTGGACGGTCGTGGCCGTCCTGATGATCGTCCGCCCCGGCGCCTGACGCCCGTCCACCGATCGGTGGACGGGCGGTTCAGCCGTCCGGGGCTCATGCGCGAGGGGGCCCCGCGACGAGGCTCTACGGCATGACGAACCTTCCTGTGCGCCTGGCCCGGTGGAGCGCCGGGCACCCGTGGCGCGGCATCGCGGCCTGGTTCCTGTTCGTGGCGGTCTGCCTCGGCGCGGGACTCGCGGTCGGCGGCAACGCGGCGACCACCGAGGACTACCGGATCGGCGAGGCCGGACGGGCGGAGGCGATGGCCGCCGAGGGCGGCCTGGCCCGCGAACCCCTGGAGCACGTGCTGATCGCCGCGCGGTCCGGCCCCCTCGACCGGGACGCGGCGCGGGCCGCCGCGCACGACGCGTCCGTCCGGATGCGGGGCCTGCCCGAGGTCGAGCGCGTGTCGGCGCCCGTGTGGTCACGGGACGGGACGGCCGTGCGGATCGACGTCACGATGCACGGCGCCGAACGCGAGGCCCAGGACCACGTCGACGCGCTGCTCGCGCAGACGGCGGAGGTGCGCAAGGCGCACCCGGACCTGCGGATCGAGGAGACCGGCGGGCCGTCGGTGAGCCAGGGCGTGGGGGAACTCCGCAACGACGACCTGGCGCGCACGGAGATGATCGCGCTGCCGATCACGCTCATCACGCTGCTGGTCGTGTTCGGATCGATCGCGGTCGCGGTGGTGCCGGTCGTCCTCGCGCTGACCTCGATCGCGGCGGCCATCGGGCTGTCGATGCTCGCGTCCCACGCGTTCCCGGACGCCGGCGTGGGCGCGAGCGTCATCCTGCTGATCGGCATGGCGGTCGGCGTCGACTACACGCTGTTCTACCTGAAGCGCGAACGGGAGGAGCGGGCCCGCTCGGCCGGACGGCTGGACGCGCGGGCGCTCGTCGAGCTGGCCGCCGCGACGTCCGGGCGGTCGGTGGTGATCTCGGGCCTCGCGGTGGCCGTGTCGAGCGCGACGCTGTACCTCGCCGACGACGTGATCTTCGCGTCGATCGCCACCGCCGCGATCGTGGTGACGCTGGTCGCGGTGGTCAGCTCCCTGACGGTCCTCCCGGCGGTGCTGGTGAAGCTCGGCGCGTGGGCGGACCGGCGGGCGGCGCGCAAGGGCCGGACGCGCAGGCCGCCGAAGCTCGGGGCCGGGCGGATCACGAACGCGATCCTGCGTCCGGTGAGCCGCCGTCCGGGCGCGACGCTCCTGGTCTCGGTCGCCGCGATGCTCGCGATGGCCGCCCCGCTGCTGAGCCTGAACCTGACCGACATGGGCCGCGACAGCCACCCCCGCGAGATCCCCGCGATGCGGGTGTTCGACCGGCTGAACGCGGCGTTCCCCGAACTGAAGGCGATGCACGAGGTCGTCGTCCGGGCGGACGCCGGGCGGACGGGCGAGGTGCGCGCGGCCCTCGCCGAGATCGCCGAGCGCGCCGAGGGCGACCCGCTGTTCGCGGGCCCGGCGCGGGTCCGGACGTCCCCCGACGCCCGGATCAGCCTCCTGCGGATCCAGGTGCCGCACCACGCGAGCACCGACGAGGCGCGGCGGTCGCTGGAGCGGGTGCGGAGCGAACTCGTCCCGGCGGCGGTCGGCTCGCTCGGCGCGGACGTCGCGGTGTCCGGGGACGTCGCCCGGTACGCCGACTACCCGGAGCACCAGAAGGGCAAGCTCCCGTGGATCATCGGGGCGCTGCTGCTGGTGACGTTCGCGATGACCGTGCAGGCGTTCCGGTCGGTGGTGCTCGGGGCGATCGGCCTCGTGCTGAACCTGCTCTCGGCGGGCGCGGCGCTCGGCCTGCTGGTCCTGGTGTTCCAGGGGACGTGGGCCGAGGGCCTCCTGGACTTCACCTCGACGGGGTCGATCGGGTCGCGCGTCCCGCTGTTCCTGTTCGTCATCCTGTTCGGCCTGTCGATGGACTACCAGGTGTTCGTGATCAGCCGCATCCGGGAGGCCGCACTGCGCGGCGTCCCGACGCGGCAGGCGGTCCTGGACGGCGTCGGCGGCTCGGCGAGCGTCGTGACCAGCGCGGCGGTCGTGATGGTCACGGTGTTCGCGAGCTTCGTGTCGCTGCACATCATCGAGATGAAGCAGATGGGCTTCGCGCTCGCGGTGGCGGTGCTGCTCGACGCGGCGATCATCCGCGTGATGATCCTGCCGTCGATGATGCTGCTGCTCGGCGACCGGTCCTGGTGGCCGTCCCGCCGGATCGGACGGGCACAGACGGACCAGACGGACCAGACGGACCGGATGGATCCGACGGACGGGCCGGACCGGGTCGAACCGGCGGCGGGAACCGTAGGCTGACCACCGTGACGCAGCGTACGGCGCGGGCGCGGCCCTCCGGCGACCGGTTCCGCCTCCGGCTCCACCAGTGGTACGCGCTCGCGTGGATCGTCCTCGGCCTGGTCCCGCCCGGCATCGCCGTGCGGGACCAGGCGGGGGCCGTCCAGTCCACGATGCTCGCGCTGCTGGCCGTCCTCGGCGCCGGATACGCGGTGCTGACCACCTTCCCCCGCAACCGCGTCGTCCCGCCGCACGCGTTCCTCGCCCTGCTGGTGCCGGTGCTGGGCGCGCACTCCTACCTCCTGGACGGCGGCGCGGCGATGTACATCGTGTCGCTGCCGCAGTTCTGGATCTTCACCGGGGGCCCGCGCCGCGCGATCGGTTTCACGGTGGCCGCGGGCGCGGCCGTCCTCGCCGGCGACCTGGTGGCGGGTGACGCCGTGGTCCGCGGCAACACCGTGATGACGCTGATCGGATGCGCGGCCGGGATCCTCGGCGGCCTGCTGGTCGAGCGGATCGCGCGGCGCGCCGACGAGCGCGCCGCCGAGCTGGGCGCCGAACTGGACGACGCGCGCCTGGAACTGGCGCGGGCCCACCAGCGGCAGGGCGCGGCCGAGGAGCGCGAGCGGATGGCCCGGGAGATCCACGACACGCTGGCGCAGGGGTTCGCGTCGATCGTCGCGCTCGCCGAGGCCGCCCGCTCCGGACTGGCCGCCGACCCGGACGCGAGCGCGCGGCAGCTCGCGTCCATCGAGCGGACCGCGCGGGAGAACCTCGCCGAGGCGCGGGTCCTCGTCGGTTCGGCGACCCCGGCGGCCGGGTCGGCCGCGCGGACGCTGCGCCGCGTCCTCGACCGGTTCGCCGAGGACACCGGCGTCCGCGTCACCGCCGACCTGCCCGACGTCGACTGCGACCAGCCGACCCGCATCGCGCTGCTGCGCTGCACGCAGGAGTCCCTCGCGAACGTCCGCAAGCACGCGGCGGCGTCCGCGGTCGGGGTCGTCCTGGCGCGGCACCCGGACGCCGTGGAGCTGGAGATCACCGACGACGGGCGCGGCTTCGCCGTCGCGGACTCGCGCGGTTTCGGCCTGGACGGGATGCGGCGCCGGCTGGACGAGCTGGGCGGCGAGCTGACGGTGACCAGCGCACCCGGCGACGGCACCCGCGTCCTCGCCGTGATCCCCCTGCAGCGGGAGGGCTGACTTGACCGAACCGAAGGTCCGCGTCGTCGTCGCCGACGACCACACGGTGATGCGCGGCGGGGTCGTCGCGCTGCTGGCGGCCGAGCCGACGCTCGACGTCGTCGGGGAGGCCGGCGACGGCCGGGCCGCCGTCGCGCTCGTCGAGGAGCTGCGGCCGGACGTGGCGCTGCTCGACCTGCGGATGCCCGTCCTGGACGGCGCGGGCGCCACCGCCCGGATCGTCGCGGGCCCGGCCCCCACCCGGGTGCTGATCCTGACGACCTACGACACCGACGCCGAGATCGAGAGCGCGGTCGAGGCGGGCGCGATCGGCTACCTGCTGAAGGACGCGACCCGCGAGCAGCTCGTCGCCGCGCTGCACGCCGCCGCCCGCGGCGAGACGGTGCTGGCGCCGCGCGTCGCGCAGCGGCTCGTCGCGCGGCTGCGGCGCCCCGACCCGGCGACGCTGACCGCCCGCGAGGCGGAGGTCCTGCGGGCGGTCGCGGACGGGCTGTCGAACGCCGAGATCGGGCGGCGGCTGGTCATCGCGGAGGCCACCGTGAAGACCCACCTGCTGCGGGCGTTCGCGAAGCTGGACGCCCGCGACCGCACGCACGCGGTCGTCGTCGCGATGGAGCGCGGCCTCCTGCGTCCCCGCCCCTGACGGCCGCCGGCCGGGCGCCCCGGCGGCCGTCGCGCCCCGGCGGCTACTCGGCGCTCGCGACCGACAGGCCGCGCAGGCGGAACACCGCGAGGAACGCGCCGGCGAGCGTCACCGCGACCAGCAGGACGATCGACAGGGTCAGGCCGACCGACGACTCCACCATCGTCGCCGAGGTCAGCGAGTCGGTCACCGACAGGGCCCACGCCTGGACGGACGCGGACTTGGCGCCCGGCGCGAAGCTCGCCAGCAGCGACTCCCACACCAGCGCGTACAGCAGCCCGATCGTGACGGCGTTGCGGCTGGCCACCGCGAGCGCCACGAAGATCGCGCTGTAGGCGACGCCGCCGGCGAGGACGCCCACCGTGTAGGAGACGGTCACGCCCGCGGTCGTCCCGGCCAGCAGGATCCCGGCGAGCAGCGTCGGGACGACCGCGAACGCCGTGACCAGCACGATCGCGACCACCAGCTTCGTCAGCACGATCACCTGGCGCGGGATCGGCTTGGTCAGCACGTACATGATCTGGCCGTCGTCGATCTCCGGACCGATCACGCCGGTGCCCGCGATCAGCGCGAGCAGCGGCAGCAGCGCCGCGAGCCCGAACTGCTGCAGCACGAGCGTCGCGGTCTCGAGGTCGTCGTTGCCGGTCATCCGGAGGCCGAGCGAGAGCGCCACCAGGACGGCGGGCAGCGCGAGCAGCAGCAGCGCGCGGCGGCGGCCGAGCATCGACCGGAAGGTGATCGTCGCGATCGTCGCGTTCATTTCGCCACCAGGTAGGAGAAGACGCTTTCGAGGGACTCGTCGGCGGGCGAGACCTCCCACAGCCGCACGTCCGCCTGCTTCGCGACCTGCGGGAGCAGCCACGTGAACCGCTGGAAGTCGGTCGCCTCGACCTGCAGTCCCTTGTCGGTGAGCTGGACGCTGCGCGCCGAGCCGTCCGCGATGATCGCGGCGGCGAGCGCGCGGTCGTCGCCGGACCGGACGACGAACACGTGCGGCCGGTCGGTCATCAGCCGGCGGATCCGGCGGAAGTCGCCGGACGCGGCGTGCCGCCCCGCGACGATGACCTCGATGTGCCCGGCGAGCCGCTCGACCTCTTCCAGGATGTGCGAGGAGAACAGGATCGTGCGTCCCTCGTCGGCCATCCGCCGGATGAGGTCCATGAGCTGGAGCCGCTGCCGCGGGTCCATGCCGTTGAACGGCTCGTCCAGGAGCAGGACGGGCGGGTCGTGCACGAGCGCGGACGCCATCTTGATCCGCTGCTTCATGCCCTTGGAGTAGTTGCCGATCGCGCGGTCGGCCGCGTAGTCCATCTCGACGAGCCCGATCGCGCGGCGCGCCGCGGCGTCCGGATCGCGCAGCTTGTGCAGCTTCGCCATCGCCTGGATGAACTGGGCGCCGGTGAGGAAGTCGTAGGCCGCCTCCCGCTCCGGCACCAGCCCGAGGTTCCGGTAGACGCCCGGGTTCCGCCAGACCGGCGCGCCGTCCAGGGTGACCGCCCCGGACGACGGCGCGAGGAAGCCGCCCATCATGTGGATGATCGTCGACTTCCCGGCGCCGTTCGGGCCGAGCAGCCCGGTGACGCCCGGGCCGATCGTCATCGACACCCCGTTGACGGCGACGACGTTGCCGTACCAGCGGGACACGTTCTCCAGCTTCAGCTCGCTCACGACAGGCCCGCCTTCCGGAACCGGCGGTACAGGACCGCGATCGAGCCGAGGACGAGGGCGCAGCACAGCGCGAGCGCGGCCAGGCCGCCGCCGATGCCCGGCGCCACCGCGTAGGACGGGTCCGCGCCGAGCAGCCGCACCTGGACGGTGTCGACCAGGTCGAACGGGGCGGCCAGCGACATCCAGCTCTGCAGGGTGAAGTTGCCCTGCACCTCGGCGAGGGTCTGCACGATCGCCGCGAAGGCGACCGACAGCATGTACACGGCGATGACGGCCGCGACGCCGAACCCGCGGCGGGGCGTGAACGCGGCGACCACCATGCCGATCGCGGCGAGCACGAGCGCGAACAGCGCGCAGCCGACGAGGGCCGTCAGGTAGTCGAGGAGCTGGCGTCCCGAGTCGGGCGCCCGCGCGACCAGCCCGCCCGCGTACAGCACGGTGATCGGCACCGCGGTGATCGCCAGCAGCGCGGTCGCCATCGCGCCGATCTTGGCGAGGACGAAGTCCAGGTGGTCGATCGGCCGGGAGAAGTACAGCGGGACGACGTGGAAGCGCAGCTCCCGCGAGGCCAGCACGGGCGCCTGCGTCGCCGTGAAGATCGCGATGACGACCTGCATGATCACCGCGTACGTCGCGTACGGGATGAGCGCGTCCTCCTGCTTGGTGAGCGCGAACGCGGCGACCGACCCGGCGGCCGGCAGCAGCATGATCGCGCCGAGCAGGAACGGCATGATCTTGGCGCGGGCGGGACGGCCCAGCCCGAACGCCGCCCGCAGGTTGTGGACGTACAGCGACCGCAGCACGTACCCGCGGCCGTTGCGGCGGCCGTCGTAGTGCCGGTAGCCGATGTCGTGAATCGTGCTCGTGCTCATCGGGGCGCCCCCTGCGACTCCGGCGGGACGGGCGATTCCGGCGGGACCGGCGCGGCCTGCGCCTGCGCCTGCGCCTGCGCCTGCGCCTGCGCGGCGAGCGCCGCCGGGTCGTCCTGGAAGACCTCCTCGATGCGGTGCCGGCGCTGCTCCATCCGGATCAGCCGCAGCCCCAGGTCGGCGACGCCGTCCCGCACGAGGTCGTAGGTGGACTCCCCGACGATGTCGACGACGAGGAACCGCCCCTCGTCCCGCGCGTCCACCCCGTGCTCGCGCAGGACGCGGCCCAGCTCGTCCCGTCCCTCCTCGACCTCCACGGTGAGGGCGCCGGACGCCTCGGTGTACGCCTCGACGGCCTGCGAGCGCAGCAGCTTCCCGCCGTCGATAATGACCACGTGGTCGCAGACGCGTTCCAGCTCGCCCAGCAGGTGCGAGGTGACCAGGACGCTGATCCCGAACTCGGCGCCGATGCGGCGGATCAGGTCGAGCATCTCGTCCCGTCCGGCGGGGTCGAGGCCGTTGGTGGGCTCGTCCAGGAACACCAGCTTGGGGTCGTGGACGAGCGCCTGCGCGAGCTTCACCCGTTGGCGCATGCCCGTGGAGTACCCGCCCATCGGGCGGTACCGCTCCTCGTACAGGCCGACGTGCCGGAGCGTGTCGGCGGCGCGCTCGCGGGCGGCGGTGGCGGGCAGCCCGCACATCCGCGCCATGTGCACGACGAACTCGGTCGCGGAGATGTCCGGCGGCAGGCACTCGTACTCGGGCATGAACCCGACGTTCTCCCGGATGCGGACGCCCTCGCGCGCGATGTCGAGCCCGAGCACGCTCGCCGTCCCGGCCGTGGGCGGCTGCAGCCCCAGCAGGATCTTGATGAGCGTGGACTTCCCGGCGCCGTTGGCGCCGACGAGCCCGACGACGCCCGGTTCGACGGCCACGTTCAGGTCGTCGAGGGCGGTCACCCGGGGGAACCTCATCGTGAGGCCCTGGGTGGCGATGATCGGCATGGCGCCGAACCTATCGCCTGTGTTGTCCGCCCACGTCACCCTTAGGTACGAACCTCCGCGCCATGAGTCTGATTTCGCATCGACCAAAGTCAGCCCCCGGCACGAGGCTCACGAAACGGGCCGTCCGGTCGAGGTGACGTGCTCGCGGCGGCGCAGCACGAGCCCCCACACGACCCGTTGCAGCAGCAGCGTGACCGTCCCGGCGATGATCATCCCGCTGAAATTGAGGACGAGCTGCAGCAGCGACCCCTCGATCTCGCTCACGTGCTTCAGCGCCAGCGCGACCCCGAGGTTGCCCGCCGCGGGCACGGTCGTCACGGAGATGAACACCCCGACGAGCGTCGAGGACTTCCCGGCGGTCAGCGACAGCACCCCGGCGGCGCCCGCGAGCAGCGCGACGATGAACGACCAGCGGTCCGGGCTGTAGATGAACGCGGTGAGCGGCCGCTCCGCGGGCAGCTCCGACATCTCGATCACCCCGGCCCACCGGCTCAGCAGCGCGCACACGTACGTGGCGACGATCGCGACCGCGAACCCGGCGACCAGCGTGCGCACCGCGGTGACGATGTGCCACGGCCGCAGCCGGACGATCCCGTAGCAGATCGACGCGACGGCGGCGAACTCCGGCCCGAGCACCATCGCGCCCACCACCAGGATCGGCGAGTCGATCAGCGCGGCGACCGCGGCGATCTGCGTCGCCAGCACGAGGAACGCGATGAACGACCAGGTCAGCGCCGCACCCTCGGTGACCTGGCGGTCGAGTTCGTCCCACACGACGGCGTCGTCGCCGTGCCCGGGGGCGCGCCGCTCGGCGCGCGCGGCCACCCGCGACATCGACAGGTCGATCCGCTCCATCGCGATCGAGCCGTCCCGGTCGACGCCGAGCGCCTGCAACGCGTCCAGCACCTCGTTGGCCGACTCGCGGGCGACGTCCCCGGTCACCAGATCGCCGGACGGCGCCAGCGCGGCGCCCCGGACGACCACGATGTTCGTGGCCCCGTCGCAGTCGGCGAGCGCCTTGCAGGCGGCGTCCGTCCGGTCCGGCGGGACGATCGCTCTCATGTGCAGCACGCCCACATCCTGCCCCGGACGGGCCGCCCGCATGACGGGTTCGCGGCGGCGTACGGTGAGATCCGGCATGACGGGTATATCCACCGAAACCCCCAGGACGGTGACGATGGCACGCACGGCGAGCGCGGCGGCGGGGCTCGCGCTGGCCGCCTCCCTGGCGGCGGCCTGCAGCGCGGACGTGGGCATCTCGGACGCCGGCACGCCCGCGCCGTCCGGCTCCTCCGCACCGTCCGCCACGACCGGCGGCGGGGAGGCCGAGGCCCGCGCGGCGCTCGCGGAGCTGCGCGTGGCGGAGGAGGGCGACGGCGCCGGCTACGAGCGCGGCGAGTTCGGCGTGCGCTGGAAGGACGTCGACCGCAACGGCTGCGACCAGCGCAACGACATCCTCGCCCGGTATCTGGAGAACGTCCGCAAGCGCGGCGACTGCGTCGTCGTCGCCGGTCTCCTGCACGACCCCTACACCGGCAAGGAGATCACCTTCACCAAGGCCGACGCCGCCGAGGTGCAGATCGACCACGTGTACCCGCTCGCGCTCGCGTGGCGGATGGGCGCCTCCGAGTGGACCGAGCGACGGCGCGAGGAGTTCGCCAACGACCACACGAACCTGCTCGCGGTGTGGGGCGTGGCCAACGGGCAGAAGGGCGACTCCGGTCCCGGCGAGTGGAAGCCCCGGAAGGCGTACCAGTGCGACTACGCGATCAAGTACATCGGGGTCGCCGCCGAGGCCTTCCTGCCCGTCACCGCCGCCGACAAGCGCGCGCTCGACGGCTTCCTCGACCGCTGCTGACCGCGCCCGTCCTATGCTCGACCCATGAGCGAATCCAGCGAGCGGGACGAGCGGGAGTCCGCCGGACGGGACGAGCGTCCGCGCGTCCGGACGGAGCGCGCCGTGGGCGCCCGCGCCACCGGCGCCACCACCACCGGCGCGTCCGCCACCGGGCTCGACCTGCGCCTCGGCAACGCGTTCGGGTCGCTCGCGATGGGCTCGATGGCGCTCGGGGCGATCGCCGTCGGCGCCGTCGCGATCGGCAGGCTCGTCGTCAAGCGCGATCGTCGAGCACCTGGAGGCGGGGACCGTCGAGATCAAGCACCTCAAGGTCGGCCGCCTCGACATCGAGCAGCACTGAGCCCCCGCCCGGCCGTCCGCCCCGGCTCGGGGCGGACGGCCCGGGGCCCTAGCCGAGGGTGGTGCGGACGACGCCCGCCAGGTGCTCGGCCACGCTCTGCGCCTGGTCCTGCGACGCCGCCTCGACCATCACGCGGACCATCGCCTCGGTGCCGCTCGGCCTGATCAGCACCCGTCCGGTCTCGCCCAGGTCCGCCTCGGCGGCGGCGACGGCGGCGGCCAGCTCGGGAGACGTCTTCGCGCGGGTCTTGTCGACGTCCTTGACGTTGACGAGCACCTGCGGCAGCCGCGTCATCGCCTTCGCGAGCTCGTCCAGCGGACGGCCGCGGCGCGCCATCGCGGCGAGGAGCCGCAGCCCGGTCAGCACCCCGTCGCCGGTGGTGGCGTGGTCGAGCAGGATGACGTGCCCGGACTGCTCGCCGCCGAAGACGAACCCGCCCGCCTTCATCGCCTCCAGCACGTACCGGTCGCCGACCGCGGTCTCCACGACCGTGATCCCGGCCTCCCGCATCGCGAGCTTGAAGCCCAGGTTCGACATCACGGTCGCGACGACCGTGTCGTTGACGAGCGCCCCGGACTCGCGCATCTCCAGCGCCAGGATCGCCATGATCTGGTCGCCGTCGACGACCTCGCCCGCGGCGGTCACCGCCAGGCAGCGGTCGGCGTCGCCGTCGTTGGCGATCCCGGCGTCGGCACCGTGCTCGCGGACGGCGGCGCGCAGCGCGTCCAGGTGCGTCGAACCGCACCCGGAGTTGATGTTGAGCCCGTCCGGCGCGGTGCCGATCGTGACGACCTCGGCGCCCGCCCGGCGCAGCGCCTCGGGCGCGACGTCCGACGACGCCCCGTTCGCGCAGTCGACGACGACGCGCAGCCCGTCCAGCGACACCGGGACGGACGCGACGAGGTGCGCCACGTACTGCTCGACGGCGCCGTGCGCGTCGCGGACGCGGCCGACACCGGCGCCGGTCGGCCAGTCCCACTCCTCGCCGAGCCGCCCCTCGATGCGGTCCTCGGTCTCGTCGGGCAGCTTGTGGCCGTACCGGTCGAAGAACTTGATGCCGTTGTCGGGCGCCGGGTTGTGCGACGCCGACAGCATCACGCCGAGGTCGGCGTGCAGCTGGTGCGTCAGGTACGCGACGGCCGGGGTCGGCAGGACGCCGAGGCGCAGCACGTCCACGCCGGAGCTGGCCAGGCCCGCGACGACGGCCGCCTCGAGGAACTCGCCGGAGGCCCGCGGATCGCGGCCCACCACCGCCAGCGGCCGGTGCCCCCGGAACTCGCCCTGCTCGCCGAGGACCCGCGCCGCCGCGACGGACAGGTCCATGGCGAGCCGGGCGGTCAGGTCACGGTTGGCGAGCCCCCGCACGCCGTCGGTCCCGAACAGACGAGCCACAGTTCAACTCCCGGATAGACGGAAAGACCGCCCGGACGGGACGGGGACGTGCGGCGTCCCGTCCGTTCCGCGCGGTCATGGAAAGCGAACGAACCGGAAAAAGCGGACGAGCCGCCGCACCCGGCGCGCCGACCATGGGGGTCGGCCACGGAGAAGCCATGGGGTGCGGCGGCTCGTGCCGTCGATCAACGCTTGCTGTACTGCGGAGCCTTGCGGGCCTTCTTGAGACCGGCCTTCTTGCGCTCCGGCACCCGCGCGTCGCGGGTGAGGAACCCGGCCTTCTTCAGCGCCGGGCGGTGCTCGATGTTGGCGAACTGCAGCGCGCGCGAGATGCCGAGGCGCAGCGCACCGGCCTGGCCGGTGGTGCCGCCGCCGTTCACCCGCGCGAGCACGTCGAACTGGCCCTCCAGGCCGAGCAGGACGAACGGCTCGTTCACGATCTGCTGGTGGACCTTGTTCGGGAAGTACTGGTCCAGCGTCCGGCCGTTGATCTTCCACTCACCGGTGCCCGGGACGATGCGCACCCGCGCGATGGCCTGCTTGCGGCGGCCGGTGCCGGCGGCCGGGCCGGTCGCGACCGGCTGGCCGAGGAAGCCCTCGCCCTCGGCCTCGGGGCTCTCGGTGGTGTACTCGGACGGCGCGTCCTCGTACGAGTCGAACTCGACGCCCTCGGCGGGCGTCTCGGTGCCGGTGGACTCGTCCACGGTTCTCCTAGGTCTTCTGGCCGGGGCGGCCGGCCCGATCATCGGGTGCCCCGGCGGCCACTCTTTCCTTACCGCACACGCGGGCGCGTGCACGGACCCAGCTGACTGCTCCCCGCGCACTCCCGTACGCGCGGCCCCGGCCGGTCGCCGACCGCACACACTCGCGTGCGCGAAGCCGACAGGTCGCCCGTCGCACACTCGTGTGTGCGAGACCGGCCGACCGCTGGTCGCACACACTCGCGGGCGCGGGTGCGCGCGTATCCAGCCGGTTGCTGGTCGCCCGCACTCGTGAGCGCGGGCGCGTGCGGAACCGGGCGGCTGCAGGGCGCCCCGCGCCCGGAGGCCGACCGGACCTTCATCACTTGGCGGTCTGGCTGATCTGCGTGATCTCGAACGGGACCGGCTTCTGCGCCTGGTGCGGGTGCTCCGGACCGGCGTAGACCTTCACCTTGCGGAACATCTGCCGGCCGAGGGTGGTCTTGGGCAGCATGCCCTTGATCGCCTTCTCGACGGCCCGCTCGGGGTTCTTGGCCAGCAGGTCGGCGTAGTTCACCGAACGCAGCCCGCCCGGGTAGCCCGAGTGCCGGTACGCCCGCTTCTGCTCCAGCTTGTTGCCGGACAGCGACACCTTGTCGGCGTTCACGATGACGACGAAGTCACCGGTGTCGAGGTGGGGAGCGTAGATCGGCTTGTGCTTACCCCGAAGCAGTTGCGCGACATGACTGGCGAGACGGCCCAGCACGACATCGGTCGCGTCGATGACGTACCACTGACGCTGAACGTCAGCGGGCTTAGGGGTGTACGTGCGCACGGTCGTCAGCCTTCGTTTCTCGTCGACTTTCTGAGCGGATCTCCTGCTCGCGCCGATCGGGCTCGTTCACGTTCCGATCGGGCGCTCCGGGAGGCCGGGGCCCGTGCGAGCGCACATGGGGCACACCGACACGTGGATGCCGTCGTCATCCCGCCACCCGGGCAGGCGCCGACGCATACAACAAACCCGCAGGATACTCGGCCGCGCGGGCGCGGGTCAAAGCGAGTAGCCGTGACAGTCTCCCAGCCGCCTACCAGTATGCCCCACGCGCCGCCCCGTTCCGGACCGGGGGCCGGCCCGCGGGGTGCACGGGTTGCGGACGGGACGGTTGCGGAGCGTGTGCGCGACGTGCAGGAAACGCCATTTTGCCGGATTCTCCTTACTCAGGGCTACATATCGAGGTAAGGTGCCGCCGACCGGTCCCCCGCCGGCGTACCGGCGTACGCCGGCCAGCCCCCGGGAGCCTCCGCTGTCCACTCCCCGCAGACCCGGCCGCCCCGCCGGGCGTCCCCAGCACCAGGGCGACGGCCGCCCCGGCCGGCCCAGTCAGCCCGGCCCCCGTCCGGGCGCCGCACCGCCGCGGCGTCCCGGCCCCGCCGACGACACGCTGGTCGCCCGCGGGCGACCGCGCCCCGGCTCCGTCCCGCCCGGCCGCCGGCCCGCGCCCGGCAAGCGCCCGCGACGGCGGCTGCGCACGGTCGTCACCGTCGGCGCCACCGTCGCCGCGTCCGCGCTCGCCATCGGCACCGGCGTCGCGCTCGACCGCCTCGTGCTGCCCGCGCAGGCCCCCGAGCCGGCCGCCGCGTCCGACGCGCTGCCCGAGGACCGGCCCGCGCCCGCCCCGTCCGGGTCCGGGTCCGGCGGCGCTCCGTCGCCGGAGGCCCCCGCGAACGCGGCGGCGCCGTCCGCGTCCGAGCGGCCGCCGCCGCTCAAGACGATGAGCGCGGCGCCGGCCCCGACCCCCACGCCGTCCACGTCGCGTCCGGCGCGGCCCACCGAGGACGCACCGTCCGGCGGATCGTCCTCCGGCGGGTCGGCGGGCTCGGGCGGTTCGGAGGGCTCGCAGACGTTCCGGACGGACGGCGCGACCTCCGTCGAGAGCGCCGTGGTCCGGCTCACGAACGCCGAGCGCGCCGACGCGGGATGCTCCGCGCTGCGCGTGGACGAGCGCCTGATGGCCGCCGCCGAGAAGCACTCCGCCGACATGGCCGCCAACGATTACTTCAGCCACACCTCCCAGAACGGCGACACCCCCTGGGACCGCATGGAGGCCGCCGGCTACTCCAGCCCCGGAGCGGAGAACATCGCCAAGGGGTACGGCAGCGCCGAGGCCGTCGTGCGCGGGTGGATGGACAGCCCCGGCCACCGCCGCAACATCCTCAACTGCGACCTCCGCGCGATCGGGGTCGGGATGGTCGACGGCCCGGGCGGCAAGCTGTGGACGCAGAACTTCGGCTGGAAGTGACGCGTCCGGGGTTCGGTATGGTCCACGACATGGGTTACCCGGGTGATCAGCGCAAGCACGGCTCGCCGTGGCCGCCGCAGTCGCCGTACGGTCCCGGAGACGACCGTCCGTACGACGGCCCCCACGACGGCCCCTACGACGGCCCGCCGGGCCCGTTCGACCAGGGACCGGCCCCCTACGGCGGCCCGGACGACCACGGGTTCGCCTACGGCGGCGGGTTCGACCGCGAAGACCGGTACGACCGGTACGACGACGACGGCGGCGGGCCGCCACGGCGGCGGCGCGGCCTGATCATCGTCGGGGCCGTCGTCGCGGGCCTCGTCCTCATCGGCGGCGGGGTCGCCCTCTCATCGACGCTGGGCGGCTCCGAGGAGCCGGCCGCGGCCTCGTCCCCGGCCCCGTCCACGACCCCGCCCACGCCGACCCCGTCCGTCGCGCTGTCGCCGGTGAAGCTGCAGAGCCGCACCACCGACCCGGCGCCGCTGACGCTCAAGGAGGTCTTCGGCAACGGCAAGTTCGAGGTGGACGACCACAAGTACGCACGCACGGCCTGGCACTCCGGGAAGGAGTGCAACGGCGTCGTCGGCGGAGACGCGCTGGACGCGGCCGTGAAGAAGGGCGACTGCACCCAGGCCCTGCGCGCGACGTACGCCATCAGCGGCGGCGCGCTCATCGGGACGCTCGGCGTCCTCAACCTCGAGTCCGCGGCGCACGCGAAGGCCGCCGAGAAGGCGGCCCAGGCCGACGACGCCTACCTGCTGGCCCTCCCCGGCACGGGCATCACCAAGACGAACGGCAAGGGCCTCGCGCTCGGCACCGCCCAGGCCCGCGGCCACTACCTGGTCATGACCTGGGTGCAGCGCCCCAACGGCAAGACCATCGCCACGAAGCACCACGACACCGTCCGGCTCTTCGGAACCGAGATCTACAAGGGCAGCAACCTCTCGCTGGCCCTGCACTACAGAGAAACCGAGGGCAAGCCGTTCCAGAACGGCGAGGGGGAGTGAGTCTTGGCCTCACGTCCCCTCACCCCGCGCGCCCCTCGGACACCAGCACCCTCGAACCTTCCTCCAACGGTGACCGGTTTGAATACCCTCTCGTCTTATGTCTGGACCTGAAGACACCCGGGAGACGGGCGAGGAGGCGGACTCGTCCGCCGCCGCCCCGTCCGCGCCGCCCTCCTTCGGCGGCGCGACTCCCCCGGCCGGCGCCACGGCCGACGCCCCGGCCGTCCCGCCGGCCGACGGGGCCGAGGCGCCCGCGCCCACGGCCCCCCGGCTCCCCCCGTTCGGCCTCGAGGCCCCCTGGTGGGCGTCCGACTCCACCGAGGCCGCACCCGAACCGGTGACGGACGACGCCACCCGCGAGGCCACCCGCGAGCGGGCGCCCGAGGGAGGCGGCCCGCGAAGCGCCGCGTCCCCGCCGCCGGGCACGCTGGTCGCCGGGGTCGGCATCCCGCGGGTGGACTCGCGCGGCGCCGTGCCCGCCGAGCCGCTGGTGCCGCCGGCGCCGTCCACGTTCACCGAGACCGACCCCGACGGCATCCCGGCCGTCCGTCCCGACGCGGTCCCGCCGCCCCGCGCGGGCGCGGAGCCCGCGGCGGCGCCCGTCCCCGAGCCGGCGCAGGCCGTCGTCGCCGCGCCGAACGGGGCCCCCGCGGCCCCCGTGCGGGAGGCGGCGCCCGAGCCCGTCCCGCCCGCGGAGCCCGCACCCTCGGCGTTCGAGCGCGCCAGGGAGGCCGAGAAGGTGTCCGCGTCGGCGGCGCCGGTCCTCGTCCCGGACGCGATCCTGCCCCGCGGCGTCCTTCCGCCGAGCGGGGAGAGCGGCCCGCACCCGCGGTCGGACGGCGGGGAGGAACCGCCGGTCGGCACGCCCGGCCACCACGAGCAGGGCGCACCGGCCACGGACCCCCCGCCGCCTCCGGGCGGGACGGACGGTGCCGGCGGCAAGGCCGCGAAGGGGCCCGGCAAACGGCGGACGCTGCTGATCGGCGGCGGCGCGGCGGTCGTGCTGGCCGCGGTCATCGCACTGTTCGCCGTCGGCGGAACGGGCTCATCGGACGACGGCGCCACCCGCGAGGCCGCCGAGCGTCCGGTGCAGACCCCCACCTCCCCGGCCCCCGCGCAGGGCGGGCAGGCACCGCCGCCGCCCGCCCCCGACCCGAGCCCGCTGAAGATCGACGGCGAGCGGACCGACCCGAAGCCGCTCGAGTTCACCGAGGTCTTCCCCACTCCGACGATCACGCTCGGCGGGCACGCCTACCGGCTCGACCGCCGGTCCATCAACCGCGACCTGAAGTACGCGGCGAACGGGGCGATGCTGCAGGCCCTGCAGCGGCAGCAGTGCCGCAAGATCGTCCGGGCGACCTACCTCGATCCCGAACGCTCCATCGCGGTCACGTCCGGGATCGCGGTGATGCCGACGAAGGACGCCGCCGTCACCGTCAGCCGGGCCGGGGACCCCGCGCGCTACCAGTGGTTCCGCGGCATGCCGGGCGAGCACACCGCCGGCATGGACCGCGCGGGCGGCTACGCGGCGACGACCGTCCGCGGACGGTACGTCGTGTACGCGTACGTGCAGCGCACCGACGGAAGGCCCGTCCAGCCCGGGGACCAGGCCGCCAAGCAGGCCGCGCAGCAGTTCATCGACCACAACATCCGCCCCCTCGACACGAGGGCCCGCGGCTGACGCGGGTGGAGCGCCGCCCGGACCGTCCCGCTCAGGACGCGCCGCCGGGCGGCGCCTCCGCGCCCTCCGCCAGCTCCGCCTCGGCGGCCTCCGCGGCGGCCACGGCCGCAGCGGCGTTCAGGGTGCGGACGCGGCGGGTCTCCTGCGCGCGGCGCGCCAGGTCCTCGTCCTGGGGGTAGCGGATCTCCTCCAGCGACAGGCCGTGCGCGGGCGCCACGTTGACCGCCGAGTCCCGGACGCGCGCCGACAGCACCTGCGCGGGCCAGTCGACGTCGCGGCGGCCGTCGCCGACCACCAGCATCGCGCCGACGAGCGCGCGGACCATCGAATGGCAGAACGCGTCCGCCTCGACGGTGGCGTGCGCGAGGTAGGGGTCGCGGTCGTCGCGGGCCCACTCGAACCGCAGCAGCTCCCGGATCGTCGTCGCGCCCTCCCGCTTGCGGCAGAACGCGGCGAAGTCGTGCTCGCCGACCAGCAGCCGCGCGGCCTCGTTGATCCGGTCGAGGTTGAGCGGCCGCGGGTGCCACAGGACGTCGTGGCGGCGCAGCGGCTCGACGCCGTTCGGGTTGTCGCACACCCGGTAGACGTAGCGGCGCGCCAGCGCCGAGAACCGGGCGTCGAACCCCTCCGGCGCCACCGACACCCGCCAGACGCGCACGTCCGGGGGGAGCAGCCCGGCGAGCCTGCGCGGCATCGTGCCGTTGACCGCCGAGTACGCGGCGACGGGCACCACCAGGTGCGCCACCTGGCCGCGCGCGTGGACGCCGGCGTCGGTGCGGCCGGCGACGGTGAGCATCGGGGGCGGGTCGAGCCGCAGCATCCGCGCCAGCGCGTCCTCGATGACGCCCTGGACGGTCCGCTGGTTCGGCTGCCGTGCCCAGCCCGCGAAGTCCGACCCGTCGTAGCCGATGTCGAGCCGGAGTCGTACCAGTGCGGTCATGTCGGTCGAACTACCCTGTCCCTCGCATTCCTCGCCCGTCCGGTGGGACGGGCACCGCCCTCGCTGAATCGGCGGACTCCTAACATGACCATGAACGCAAGTCTGGCAAAGATTCGGGCCCGCCGTCCTGTACCGGACGGCGGGCCCGTTTCAATGTCTTACCGAGAACGGCGGCCCGGAATATTACCGGGTCACTCCTTGCCGGACTCTTCCTTGCCCTCGGACGCCTCCGCGGGCTCCGCCGTCTCGGCCGTCGGGGCCTCGTCGGCGTCGGCCTTGGCGACGTCCTCCGCCGGCTCCTCCGCGGGCGCGGGCGCCGGGGCGGCGGTCGCGGCGGTGGCGGTGGACGGGGCGGCCGACAGCTGCTCCTGCACCAGCTCGATCACGGCCATCGGGGCGTTGTCGCCCTTGCGCGGCCCGATCTTGGTGATGCGCGTGTAGCCGCCGGGGCGGTTCTCGAAGCGCGGCGCGATCTCGGTGAAGAGCTCGTGCACGACGCCCTTGTCCCGGATGGTCTTGGCGACCAGGCGACGGTTGTGCAGGTCGCCCTTGCGCGCCTTCGTGATCAGCTTCTCCGCCAGCGGACGCACCCGCCGGGCCTTGGCCTCGGTGGTGGTGATGCTGCCGTGCTCGAAGAGCGCCGTGGCCAGGTTCGCCAGCATGAGGCGCTGGTGCGCGGCGGAACCGCCGAGGCGGGCACCCTTGGTGGGCTTGGGCATGGTGCTTCCTTCCTGCACCGGCCGTATCAGGTACCGGCGTCAGTCGAGCCGGCCGGCCGGGGAACGCTCCCCCGGCCGCCGGGTTCCGTTTCCTAGTACTGCTCGGTCTCGGCGTAGCTCTGGTCGTCGTCGCCGTAGTTGTCGGCCGCCGCGCTCGGGTCGAACCCGGGCGGGGAGTCCTTCAGCGAGAGGCTCATGTCGTTGAGCTTCTGCTTGACCTCTTCGATGGACTTGGCGCCGAAATTCCTTATATCCAGAAGGTCCTGCTCGCTGCGGGCGACCAGCTCGCCCACAGAGTGGATGCCCTCGCGCTTGAGGCAGTTGTAGGAGCGGACCGTGAGGTTCAGCTCCTCGATCGGCAGGGCGAGGTCCGCGGCGAGCGCGGCGTCCGTCGGGGACGGGCCCATGTCGATGCCCTCGGCCTCGACGTTGAGCTCCCGGGCCAGCCCGAACAGCTCGACGAGGGTCTTGCCGGCGGACGCGACGGCGTCGCGCGGCAGCATCGACTGCTTGGTCTCGACGTCCAGGATCAGACGGTCGAAGTCGGTGCGCTGCTCGACTCGGGTCGCCTCGACCTTGTAGACGACCTTGAGGACGGGCGAGTAGATCGAGTCGATCGGGATGCGGCCGATCTCCTGGCCCGGCTGCTTGTTCTGCGCGGCGGAGACGTAGCCGCGGCCGCGCTCGACCGTGAGCTCCATCTCCAGCTTCGCCTTGCCGTTCAGCGTGGCGATGCGCAGGTCGGGGTTGTGCACCTCGACACCGGCCGGCGGCGCGATGTCGGCGGCGGTCACGTCGCCCGGACCCTGCTTGCGCAGGTACATCACGACGGGCTCGTCGTGCTCGGAGGAGACGACGAGCTCCTTGAGGTTCAGGATGATGTCGGTGACATCCTCCTTGACGCCCGGCACGGTCGAGAACTCGTGCAGGACGCCCTCGATCCGGATGCTGGTGACGGCGGCGCCGGGGATCGAGGAGAGCAGCGTGCGGCGGAGCGAGTTGCCGATGGTGTAGCCGAAGCCCGGCTCCAGCGGCTCGATGGTGAACCGCGACCGGTACTCGTCGACCTGCTCTTCGGCGAGAGTGGGACGCTGAGCGATGAGCATGGTTGTGCCTTCTTCCCGCGGTGCCCGCTATTTGACGACCGCGATCGGAGTACTTCCGGGGAGTGTTCCCCGTTCCGCCGGGATCCCCACCTGTACGGGGATCCCGGCGGCCCCGAGCCCTTACTTGGAGTAGAGCTCGACGATCAGCTGCTCCTGGACGGGAGCGTCGATCTGCTGCCGGACCGGCAGCGAGTGCACGAAGATCCGCATCTTGTCGGCGTCCACGCCCAGCCACGCCGGGACCGGACGCTCGCCCGACTCGGCCTTGGCGACCTGGAACGGCGTCATCTCCAGCGACTTCGGCTTGACGTCGACGATGTCGGCCTCGCCGACGAGCGCCGACGGGATGTTGACCTTCCTGCCGTTGACCCGGATGTGTCCGTGCCGGATCAGCTGGCGGGCCATGTCGCGGGACTTGGCGAAGCCCCCGCGGTAGACCACGTTGTCCAGGCGGCGCTCCAGGAGGCCGAGCAGGTTGTCACCCGTCTTGCCGTCCTGGCGGTTCGCCTCGACGTAGTAGTTGCTGAACTGCCGCTCCAGCACGCCGTAGATGCGCTTGGCCTTCTGCTTCTCGCGAAGCTGCAGCAGGTACTCGGTCTCCTTCGGCCGACCGCGGCCGTGCTCACCCGGCGGGTAAGGACGGATCTCGATCGGGCACTTGGGGCCCTCGCACTTGCTGCCCTTGAGGAACAGCTTCATCTTCTCGCGGCGGCAGAGCTTGCAGTCCGCACCGGTGTAACGAGCCATTGTTCTAGATCTCCTGACCTCAGACCCGGCGACGCTTCGGCGGGCGGCAGCCGTTGTGCGGGACGGGCGTGACGTCCTGGATCGAGCCCACCTCGAGCCCGGTCGCCTGGATCGAGCGGATGGCGGTCTCGCGGCCCGAGCCCGGGCCCTTCACGAAGACGTCGACCTTGCGCATGCCGTGCTCCATCGCGCGCCGGGCGGCGGCCTCGGCGGCCTGCTGGGCGGCGAACGGCGTCGACTTGCGGGAGCCCTTGAAGCCCACGTGGCCCGAGGAGGCCCAGGAGATCACGTTCCCGTTGGGGTCGGTGATCGAGACGATCGTGTTGTTGAACGTGCTCTTGATGTGGGCGTGCCCGTGAGCGACGTTCTTCTTTTCCTTGCGGCGCACCTTCTTGGCGCCGACACGGCTCTTAGGAGGCATCTGCTCTCTCTACTCTCGAGGTCGTCGGACCGTGGCGGGCGGAGCCCGCGACGGACTACTTCTTGCCGGCCTTCTTCTTGCCGGCCACGGTCTTCTTCTTGCCCTTGCGGGTGCGCGCGTTGGTCTGCGTGCGCTGGCCGTGGACCGGAAGCCCGCGGCGGTGCCGGACGCCCTGGTAGCAACCGATCTCGATCTTGCGGCGGATGTCGGCCTGGATCTCCCGGCGGAGGTCGCCCTCGGTCCGGTAGTTGGCCTCGATCCAGTCGCGCAGCTTGATCAGCTCGTCGTCGCCGAGCTGGTGCACCCGCATGTCGCCGCTGACGCCGGTGCCCGCGAGGGTCTCCAGCGCACGGGTACGGCCGATCCCGAAGATGTAGGTGAGAGCGACCTCGACGCGCTTGTCGCGCGGGAGGTCGACGCCGAGAAGGCGTGCCATGTGGGCAGTTCCTTTCATTGCACGGAGGTATGGACGCATCGCTTCCGCACACACCCTGCCCGGGTGGCGGCCTCGGCCTCCGTCGATCCGAGGGTGGTCCCTCCACACGCCGCTGCCGTACGCCCGTGGGGACGTACGGCGGAACGCGCGAAGACTGCGATGCGCTTGTCGTGCGGGTCTGCCGGCCTGGCGGCCGTCAGCCCTGGCGCTGCTTGTGGCGCGGGTCGGAGCAGATCACCATGACCCGGCCGTGCCGCCGGATGACGCGGCAGTTCTTGCAGATCTTCTTGACGCTCGGCTTGACCTTCACTGGGTCTCCTAAGGCTTTAGGGTCGGCCCCCGCGCCGCCACGCGCGAGGGAGGCAACCCCAGTGGGTTACTCGCACCGCGGAAGGCGTCCCTCGCGGGACCCGCGGCGCGCGTTCACTTGTACCGGTAGACGATCCGACCGCGCGTGAGGTCGTAGGGGCTCAGCTCCACAACGACGCGGTCGTCCGGCAGGATCCGGATGTAGTGCATCCGCATCTTGCCGCTGATGTGGGCGAGCACCTTGTGCCCGTTGTCGAGCTCCACCTTGAACATGGCGTTGGGCAGCGACTCGATGACGGTGCCCTCGATCTCGATGGCCCCTTCTTTCTTGGGCATGTCCTCCGCGCTTCACTGATCGGCTCATTGGACGACGGTCCGGGGCGTCCTTCGATGCGATCCTCGCTCGCCGACAGGCGGCGCCACGGCGCTTCAGCGCCGAGAAGGGGAATCGGGCGGTCGACGACGGACCGACACAGGAGTGTACGCCACCGCGCCCCCAAATGCGAAATCATCGCATGATACGGCGGCGGAGACTGCTCCCAACACAAGCATACCCTGCGTGGGCGTTGGTACCTTTCAGGAGTAGAGACGTACGAGGAGGGTCAGCATGCCGAGCTATGACTTCGCGCTGATCCTCAGCCGTCCCCTCTACGAGGAGGAGCTGGACCCCCTGTTCGACCGCACGCACGGCTCGGTCACGGTGTCCATCATCACCGAGCCCCAGCACGCCGACCGCACCGGCAACGCGTCCTGCACCTGGGAGGGCCCGACCCTCGCCGCCGCGATCATGGAGCTGGTCGAGCACGTCGAGACGAGCGCCCCGGGCCTGCACGTCCTGCGGGTGGAGGCCGACCCGCTGCTCACCATCCGCGACATCGCCGAACGCGTCGGCCGCTCGACCGACTCCGTCCGGCACGCCATCACGGGCGCCCGCGGCGCCACCGGCTTCCCGGCGTCGGAGATGTCCACGGCGGGCCACCGGCTGTGGCGCTGGTCGAAGGTCGCCGCCTGGTACGGACTCGACGATCCCCAGCTCGTCGAGGCGAAGCCGACCGTCCAGGCGATCAACGGCTGGCTCGCACTCCGCGACGTCGTCCCCGACGTGGCCCCCGCCCCCGAGGAGATCACCTCGGCCCTCTCCCTGGTGATCCCCCACGTAGCCTGACCCCCGCCCCCGAGCACCCCCGCACCCGCCTGCGGGACGCCATGCGACGCCGACGCGCGGGCCCCCTCCCTCGCGAAGCCGGGACGCCCCTCCCGGCGACCGGGCAGTCCCGCACGCAGGCCCCCGCTCCCCCGGGAAACCGGGCAGTCCGCGTCTCGGCGGCCGGAGCGGAGTCCTGCGGAGCGCGGGCCGACGGTGACCTTCAGCTACCGTTCAGGGCGTGGGGATTGCACCGATATGGGGTCGAGACCGGGTCGTGATCTTCTTCTCATTTCGCCGAGTCGACAGCCCGGCCGACTGACGACAAGATCGTCCCGGCGGCGGCGGCCCGGCGGTGCGGCCGGGCGGCGGCCCTCCGGACGTCCGGGCGGCGGGTCCGTGGTTTTCTTGGCAAGGGGGAGGATCAATGGCGATCATCGCGCAGTTGAGCGACATCCACCTGGCGGCCGGGCGGGACGGTGTGGTCGACGACGGCTCGGGGCCGGTGCGCGCGCTGCGGGCCGCGGTGTCGAGCCTGCTCACGCTGCCGGCGCGGCCGGACGCCGTCGTGCTCACCGGCGACCTCGCCGACGGCGGGCTGCCCGCCGAGTACACCCGCCTGCACGCCCTGCTGTCGCCCCTGCCGATGGCCGTCTACCCCATGCCCGGCAACCACGACGACCGGGACGCGCTGCGGGCGGTGTTCAAGGACCACCCCGCCGTCGCGGCCACCGGGACCGCTCCGGACGCACCGCTGCAGTACGCGGTGGACGTCGCCGGGACGCGCCTCGTCTGCTGCGACACCACGGTGGACGGGCACCCGCACGGGCATCTCGACGAGGACCGGCTGCGCTGGCTGGACGAGACGCTCGCGGCGGCGCCCGACACGCCGACGGTCGTCGCGACGCACCATCCGCCGTTCCCGATCGGCATCCGGTTCATCGACGACATGCGGTTCGTGGACCCCGCCGGGTTCACCGACGTGGTCGCGCGGCACCCGCAGATCGTCCGGATCATCTCCGGGCACGTGCATCGCGGGTCGGTGGGATCGGTCGGGGGGAAGGTCAGCACGACGTGCCCGAGCACCTACCGGCAGCTCTTCCTCGACCTGACGCACCCGGGACGGGCGGCGGTGACCGGGGAGCCCGCCGGGTTCGCGATCCATCTCGTGGACGAGCACGGTTCGGCGACGACCCACTTCGTCCCGACGGGCAACTACCGCCCGCTGATGGACGTCGAGTGAGTCAGTCCCGCGGACCCATGATCGTGCGGATGAGCAGGACGGCGGCCCACGGCCCCACGACCCACAGCCACCACGGGAAGGTGAAGCCCGCGGTGATCCCGATGATCAGCCAGATGGTGAAGGTGATCCCGCCGACGGCGGCGAGCCCGGCCCACGCGGCGCGCTCGACGCTCGCCCCGCCGGCCCGGACGGGCGCGGGCTCGGTGCTCTTGGCCTGCGCCGCGGGGACGGGCAGCTGGTAGAGGTCCTCCTCGGGGAGGTCCGCGGTGATCTCCTCGAGCCGCCCGAGGGTCCGGGCGCTGTAGACGTCCTCGAGCCGCTCGTGCAGTTCGTCCACCGTGATGCGGCCGACGGCGCAGTGCTCGCGCAGGCTCTCGGCCACCCGGTCGCGGTCGGTGTCCGACGCCCGCATGTCCGGATTCTGCGCCATGTCGGCTCCCTCCCGAAGCGCCCTAGGGCGCGGTCTCTCCACCAAGCTTGGCGAACCACTCCCGGCCCTCGTCAAGGGCCGTCAGCACGCGGGGGCCGTCGGGCGTGACGGCGAACGTGTGCTCGAAGTGCGCGGAGGCGCGCCCGTCGGTGGTGATGACGGTCCACCCGTCGTCCAGTTCAACGGTCCGCTTCGTCCCGAGGTTCACCATCGGCTCGACGGCGAAGCACATCCCGGGCCGCAGCACGGGGCCGTGGCCGGGGGCGCCGTGGTTGGGGATGAGCGGGTCCATGTGCATCTCGGTGCCGATGCCGTGCCCCCCGTACCCCTCGACGATGCCGTACGGGCCCTGAGAGCGGACGTACGACTCGACGGCGTGCGACATGTCGGTGAGCCTCGCCCCGGCGGTTCCGGCGGCCAGACCGCGCCACAGGGACGCCTCGGTCACCTCCAGCAGCCGCGCCAGGTCGGCCGGGATCTCCCCGACCGGGACGGTGATCGCCGCGTCGCCGTGCCAGCCCTCGACGATCGCGCCGCAGTCGATCGAGATGACGTCGCCCTCGTGCAGCACCTTCCCGGCGCGCGGGATGCCGTGCACGATCTCCTCGTTGACGGACGCGCAGATCGTCCCGGTGAAACCGTGGTAGCCCTTGAACGACGGGACACCGCCGTTGTCGCGGATGTGCTCCTCCGCGATCGCGTCCAGATCAAGGGTGGTGAGTCCCGGCTTGACCGCCTCCCGCAGGAGTTCGAGCGTCCGGCCGACCAGCAGGCCGGCGACCCGCATCAGCTCGATCTGCTCGGCGGTCTTGACCTGGATCGCGGGCCTGCGTCTGAACATCCCTCTCCCATACGGCTTCGCCGGGACCGCGAGTGCGATCCCGGCGATCCAGCGCGGTCGCCCGCGCGGTTCGGCGTCCCCGCCGTCACTGCTCGGACGGACGGAGCGCGCCCAGAGCGCGCGTGGTGACCTCATCGACCGGGCCGGCGGCATCGATGCGCGCCAGAATGCCCTCGTCTCCATAGAACTGCACGATGGGCTCGGTCTGTTCCTGGTAGACCTCGAGCCGGTGCCGGACGACGTCTTCCTTGTCGTCGTCCCGCTGGAACAGGTGACCGCCGCAGTCGTCGCAGATGTCGTCCTGCTTGTCGTCGAAGTCGACGTGCCAGATCTTCCCGCACTTGGTGCAGGTGCGCCGGCCCGACAGCCGCCGGACGACCTCGTCGTGGTCCACGACCAGCTCGAGGACGATGTCGAGCCGGACGCCGAACTCGTCGAGGATCTTCTTGAGGGTCTCCGCTTGGGGGACGTTGCGCGGGAAGCCGTCCAGGAGGAAGCCGTCGCGCGCGTCGTCCTCGGCGAGCCGGTCGCGCACCATGGCGATGGTGACCTCGTCGGGGACGAGGTCGCCGCGGTCCATGTACTCCTTGGCCTTGCGGCCGAGTTCGGTGCCGCCGCTCACGTTGGCGCGGAAGATGTCACCTGTCGAGATCTTCGGGATGGACAGATGCTCTGCTATGAACTGGGCCTGCGTCCCCTTGCCCGCACCCGGGGGCCCACCAGGACGATACGCACTACCGGAGGAAACCCTCGTAGTGATGCTGCTGGAGTTTGCTCTCGATCTGCTTCACGGTATCCAGTCCGACGCCGACGATGATCAGGATGCTCGCGCCCCCGAAGGCGAACTGCTGTGTGGCGTTCAGGAGTGCGAACGCGACCATCGGGATCAGGGACACGATCCCCAGGTAGAGCGCTCCGGGTGTGGTGATCCGGGTCAGCACGTAGTCGAGGTATTCGGCGGTGGGCCGACCAGGACGGATACCTGGGATGAAACCACCATACTTCTTCATGTTGTCGGCAACTTCAGTGGGGTTGAAGGTGATGGCGACGTAGAAGTACGTGAAGAAGATGATGAAGGCGAAGAACACCGCCATGTGCCACGGGTTGTCCTGCTGGAGGTACGGCTGGACCTTCTGCAGCCAGTCGGTGTCCGGCCACAGCTGGGTCGCGAGCACCGGCAGGTACAGCAGCGACGACGCGAAGATGATCGGGATGATGCCGGCCTGGTTGACCTTCAGCGGGATGTAGGTCGAGGTGCCGCCGTACATCCGGCGGCCGACCATCCGCTTGGCGTACTGGACGGGGATGCGGCGCTGGGCCTGCTCGACGAACACGACCCCGGCCATGATGGCCAGGCCGACGGCGATGACGAGCGCGAAGACGAACCCGCCCTGCGCCTTGTAGATGCCCCAGAACTGCGCGGGGAAGACCGCGACGACCTGCGTGAAGATCAGGATCGACATGCCGTTGCCGACGCCGCGGTCGGTGATCAGCTCACCGAGCCACATGATCACCGTGGTGCCGGACACCATGACGATGACCATCGTGATGATCGGGAAGATGCCGGTGTCGTAGAGGATGTCGCCGCTGCCGGAGATGCCCTGGAAGAGCTGTCCGGTGCTGGCCATCGCCACGATGCCGGTGCCCTGCAGGATCGCCAGCGCGACCGTCAGGTACCGGGTGTACTGCGTGATCTTCGTGGTCCCGGCCTGGCCCTCCTTCTTGAGGGCCTCCAGCTTCGGGATCACCACCGTCAGCAGCTGCAGGATGATGCTCGCGGTGATGTAGGGCATGATGCCCAGCGCGAAGATCGAGAGCTGCAGCAGCGCCCCGCCGCTGAAGAGGTCGACGAGGCCGTACAACTGGCTGCTGTCCCGGGCCGCATCGGCGGTCTCGCGCAGCACCTGCACGTTCACGTTCGGGGTCGGGATGTTGGACCCCAACCTGAAGATCAGGACGATGAACAACGTGAAGAGCAGCTTTTTACGCAGGTCAGGCGTACGGAAAGCCCGAGCGAACGCGGTCAGCACCATTCCTCCTGCGCGACTGACGAAAACATGGCCGCCAAGGGGCCGGTTACAGGTCCAAGCGTTTCGGCGGGAGCGGCCGTGTGCAAGCTCACGTTAGCCGCCTCGCCGGTGTGACTCTAACAGCACATGCGAACGGGGCCGCCTTGCCCGGCGCCCGGACCCCCGGGTCCCTGGCGCAAGGCGAAGACGGCCCCTCGCATGAAGGTGTTCCTTCTTACAGCTCGTCGGCGGTTCCGCCGGCGGCGGCGATCTTCTCCTTCGCGGCGCCGGAGAAGGCGTGCACCTTCACCTGGACCGCGACGGAGATCTCACCGCTGCCGAGGACCTTGACCGGACGGCCGCGGCGCACCGCGCCCCTGGCCGCCAGGTCCTCCGCCGTGACTTCGCCGCCCTCGGGGTAGAGCGCGGCGAGCTTGTCCAGGTTCACGACCTGGAACTCGACCCGGTTCGGGTTCTTGAAGCCCTTCAGCTTCGGCACCCGGCGGATCAGCGGCATCTGGCCGCCCTCGAACCCGACGGGGACGGTGCTGCGGGCCTTGGTGCCCTTGGTGCCGCGGCCCGCGGTCTTGCCCTTGGACGCCTCGCCGCGGCCCTTGCGGGTCTTGGCCCTGTTGGCGCCGGGGGCCGGACGCAGGTCGTGCAGCTTCAGAGGCGTGCCCTCCGAACCCGAGGCGTTCTTCTCGAGATCAGCCGCCATGGTCAGTCGACCTCCTCGACGGTGACCAGGTGGGCCACCGTCCGGATCATGCCGAGCACCTCGGGCCGGTCCTCGCGGACCACGCTCTGCCCGATCTTCTTCAGGCCGAGGGTGCGCAGCGTGTCACGCTGGTTCTGCTTCTCGCTGATCACGGACTTCTTCTGCGTGATCTTCAGCTGGGTCATGACGACGCGACCTCCGCCCGCGGTTCGCTGCCCGCCGCACGGGCGCGCAGCATGGCCGCCGGGGCGACGTCCTCGATCGGCAGGCCGCGCTTGGCCGCGATCTCCTCGGGACGCTTCAGCGCCTTCAGGCCCGCGATCGTCGCGTGCACGATGTTGATCGCGTTGTCGCTGCCCAGCGACTTGCTCAGCACGTCGTGGATGCCCGCGGCCTCGAGGACGGCGCGGACCGGGCCGCCCGCGATGACACCGGTACCGGGGCTCGCCGGGCGCAGCAGGACCTCGCCCGCCGCGTCGCGCGCCTGCACCAGGTGCGGGATGGTGCCCTGGATCCGCGGGACCTTGAAGAAGTGCTTCTTGGCCTCCTCGACGCCCTTGGCGATCGCGGCCGGCACCTCCTTGGCCTTGCCGTAGCCGACGCCGACGGTGCCGTTGCCGTCACCGACGATCACCAGAGCGGTGAAGCTGAAGCGACGCCCGCCCTTGACGACCTTGGCGACCCGGTTGATCGCCACGACCTTCTCGATGTACGACTGGCCCTTGTCGGCGCCACCGCGGCGGTCGTCGCGGCGGCCGTCGCGACGGTCGCCACCCTGACCGCCACCACGCCTCTGCGCTGCCATCAGTGGTTCCTCTTCTCGTTCGTGGTCAGGGCCGTCACAGCTGCAGGCCCCCTCGCGCGCACCGTCCGCGACAGCGGCGATGCGGCCGTGGTACTTGTTGCCGCCCCGGTCGAACACGACGGCGGAGACGCCGGCCTCCTTCGCGCGGGCGGCGACGAGCTCGCCGACCTTGCGGGACTTGGCCGTCTTGTCGCCGGAGTCGGCGCGCAGGTCCGCTTCCATCGTGGACGCGCTGGCCAGCGTGTGGCCCTGGGCGTCGTCGATGACCTGGACGAACACGTGCTGGTTGGAGCGGGTCACGACCAGGCGCGGCCGCGCGGCGCTGCCCACGACCTTCTTGCGGACCCGCAGGTGCCGGCGCCTGCGGGACTTCGCCCGCGCCGACGTGGCCTTCCCGGCCAGGGTCTTGGTGCCTGCCATGACTACTTACCAGCCTTTCCGACCTTGCGGCGGATCTGCTCGCCCTCGTAACGCACGCCCTTGCCCTTGTACGGGTCGGGCTTGCGCAGCTTGCGGATGCGGGCGGCGATCTCCCCGACGAGCTGCTTGTCGATGCCCTCGACGACGAGCTGGGTCGGCTTCTCCACCGTGAAGGTGATGCCCTCCGGGGGCTCGACCGTGATGGGGTGGCTGTAGCCGAGCGAGAACTCGAGGTTCTTGCCCTTGGCCGCCACGCGGTAGCCGACGCCCTGGATGACGAGGGTCTTCTTGTAGCCGTCCGTGACGCCGACCACCATGTTGTTGATCAGCGTCCGAGTGAGCCCGTGCAGGCCCCGGACCTTCTGGATGTCGTTCGGCCGGGTGACCGAGATGACCCCGTCCTCGAGGCTGACCTCGATCGGCTCGGCGACGGTCTGCGACAGCGTGCCCTTCGGCCCCTTGACGGTGACCGACCGGCCGTCGATGTTGACGTCGACGCCGCCGGGCACGGTGATGGGGGAACGTCCGATTCGCGACATTGTTAGGTTCCTCCCCTCACCAGACGTAGGCGAGGACTTCCCCGCCCACGCCGCGCTTGCCGGCCTGCCGGTCCGTCATCAGGCCGGACGACGTCGAGATGATCGCGACGCCGAGTCCGCCCAGGACCTTCGGCAGGTTGTCCTTCTTCGCGTACACGCGCAGACCCGGCTTCGAGACGCGCTTGATGCCGGCGATCGAACGCTCACGGGTCGGACCGAACTTGAGCTCGACGAGGAGCTTCTTGCCGACCTCGGCGTCCTCCACGCTCCAGCCCGAGATGTAGCCCTCCTGCTGGAGGATCTCGGCGATGTGCGCCTTGATCTTCGAGTACGGCATCGCCACCTGGTCGTGGTACGCCGAATTCGCGTTCCGCAGACGCGTCAGCATGTCTGCGATCGGGTCGGTCATCGTCATGGCCTGCTGGCCCTCCTCGCCACGGTTTCCTCGGCCCGGCGCGGACCGTGGACCTTTGGCGCGGTCGTGGGCACCCGAACGGGTGCCCGGTGGTTATTACACGCCGGTAGCGCTCCCCCTCGCGCGGAGGGGGAGGCGGTCACCAGCTGGACTTGGTGATGCCGGGCAGCTCGCCGCGGTGGGCCATCTCCCGGAAGCAGATCCGGCACAGGCCGAACTTCCGGTAGACCGAGCGCGGACGCCCGCAGCGCGAGCATCGAGTGTACGAGCGGACGCCGAACTTCGGCTTCCGCCCCGCCTTGGCGATCAGCGACTTCTTCGCCATGCTCAGCTCTCCTTGAAGGGGAAGCCCAGGAGCTTGAGCAGCGCCCGGCCCTCGTCGTCGGTCTTCGCGGTCGTGACGACCGTGATGTCCATGCCCCGCGAGCGGTCGATCTTGTCGGGGTCGACCTCGTGGAACATGACCTGCTCGGTCAGCCCGAAGGTGTAGTTGCCGTTGCCGTCGAACTGCTTCGGCGACAGACCGCGGAAGTCGCGGATACGGGGCAGGGCGGTGGCCAGCAGCCGGTCCAGGAACTCCCACATGCGGTCGCCGCGCAGCGTGACGTGCGCGCCGATCGGCATGCCCTCGCGCAGCTTGAACTGCGCGATGGACTTGCGGGCCCGGTTCACGGCGGGCTTCTGGCCGGTGATCGCCGACAGGTCGCGGATCGCGCCCTCGATCAGCTTGGCGTCCTTCGCCGCGTCCCCCACGCCCATGTTGACCACGATCTTGGTCAGGCCCGGGATCCGCATGACGTTCTCGTAGCCGAACTGCTCGCGCATCTGCCCCGCGATCTCCTCGCGGTAGCGCAGCTTGAGCCGCGGCTGCGGGACGGGACGCTCGGTGGTCTGCGCGTCGGACAGAGTCTCGGTCATCAGTCTCAGATCTCCTTACCGCTACGGCGCGAGATCCGAACCTTCGTGCCGTCCTCGTTGATGCGGTATCCGACCCGGACCGGCTTGCCGTCCTCGGCGATCGCGACGTTGCTGACGTGCAGCGGCGCCTCGACCGTCACGCGACCGCTCTCCTTGCCGGCCCGCTGCTGGTCGGCCTTGATGTTCTTGGTGATGAGGTTGACGCCCTCGACGACGACGCGCTCACGGCGCGGGTCGACGCGCAGCACCTTGCCCGTCGCGCCCTTGTCCTTGCCGGCGATGACGACGACCTCGTCGCCCTTGCGGATCTTCATCACAGCACCTCCGGCGCGAGCGAGATGATGCGCATGAACTTCTTCTCGCGCAGTTCGCGGCCCACCGGGCCGAAGATACGGGTGCCCCGGGGGTCGCCGCCGTCCTTGATGAGGACGGCCGCGTTCTCGTCGAAACGGATGTAGGAGCCGTCCGGGCGCCGGCGCTCCTTGCGGGTGCGCACGATGACCGCCTTGACGACATCCCCCTTCTTCACGCCGGCGCCGGGAAGGGCGTCCTTCACCGTCGCGACGATGATGTCGCCGACTCCCGCGTAGCGCCGACCCGAGCCGCCGAGAACCCGGATGCAAAGGATCTCCTTCGCACCCGTGTTGTCGGCGACCTTGAGTCGCGACTCCTGCTGGATCACGTTGACTCCTGTTCGTCACACCGGTTCTGCTCGCTTCGCGGAGCAGCCTGGTGGAACCGGGTAATTACTTGGCCTTCTCGAGGATCTCCACCACGCGCCAGCGCTTGGTGGCCGACAGGGGGCGGGTCTCCATGAGACGGACGCGGTCGCCGACGCCGCACTCGTTGGCCTCGTCGTGCGCCTTGTAGTTCTTGGTCCGCCGGATCACCTTGTGGTACTTCGGGTGCTTGACGCGGTCCTCGACGGACACGACCACGGTCTTGTCCGTCTTGTCGCTGACCACGAGCCCCTCGAACACCTTGCGGCTGTTCCGCTGCGTCGTCTGCTGCTCGGTCATTCGTCGCCCTCCACGGCGTCCTCGGAGACCTCGACGATGCCGAGCTCCCGCTCACGCATCACGGTGTAGATGCGCGCGATCTCGCGCTTCACGATGCGCAGCCGCCCGTGGCTCTCGAGCTGGCCGGTGGCGGCCTGGAAGCGAAGGTTGAAGAGCTCCTCCTTCGCCTCCTTCAGCTTCGTGACCAGGACGTCGTCCGGCTCGGTCCGCAGATCTACGGCGGTAAGACCCTTGGCCATCAGGACTCACCCACCTCTCGCTTCACGATCTTGCACTTCATCGGGAGCTTGTGGATCGCGCGCATCAGCGCGGCGCGAGCGATCTCCTCGTTGGGGTAGGAGAGCTCGAACATCACGCGTCCCGGCTTGACGTTGGCCACCCACCACTCGACCGAGCCCTTACCGGAGCCCATGCGGGTCTCGGCGGGCTTCTTGGTCAGCGGGCGGTCCGGGAAGATGTTGATCCAGACCTTGCCGCCACGCTTGATGTGACGGGTCATGGCGATACGCGCGGCCTCGATCTGCCGGTTCGTGACGTACGCGCCCTCGACCGCCTGGATGCCGTACTCGCCGAACGTCACCCGCGTGCCGCCCTTGGCCATGCCCCGACGCTTCGGGTGGTGCTGCTTGCGGTGCTTGACCTTGCGAGGGATCAGCATGGGTTACTTCAGCTCCCCTCACCCTGCGGAGCAGCCTCGGTCGCCTGCGCGGGCTGCTCGGAACTCTGCTGCTGCTTCTGCGCGCCGCCGCGGTCGCCGCCGCGCTCGCCACCGCGGCCGCCGCGGCCGCCACGGCCGCCGCCACGGCGCTCCCGGCGCTCGCCGCGGCCACCGCCGCCGGCGGCGCGCTGCTGGGCGGCCTGCTGCTCGCGCTCGGCGCGGGTCTGCGCGGCCTCGCCCTTGTAGATCCACACCTTCACGCCGATGCGGCCGAACGTCGTGCGGGCCTCGTAGAACCCGTAGTCGATGTCGGCGCGCAGCGTGTGCAGCGGGACCTGGCCCTCGCGGTAGAACTCCGACCGCGACATCTCGGCGCCGCCGAGACGGCCGCCGCACTGCACCTTGATGCCCTTGGCGCCCGACTTCATCGCCGACTGGATCGCCTTGCGCATGGCGCGGCGGAACGCGACGCGGCTGGACAGCTGCTCGGCCACGCCCTGCGCGACGAGCTGCGCGTCGATCTCGGGGTTCTTCACCTCGAGGATGTTCAGCCGCACCTGCTTGCCGGTCAGCTTCTCCAGGTCGCCCCGGAGGCGCTCGGCCTCCGCACCGCGGCGGCCGATAACGATGCCCGGCCGGGCCGTGTGGATGTTGACCTCGACGCGGTCACGGGTCCGCTCGATCTCCACCTTGGAGATGCCCGCCCGGTCCATGCCCTTCTGCAGCATGCGCCGGATCTGGACGTCTTCCTTGACGTAGTCCTTGTAGAGCTTGTCGGCGAACCACACGCTCTTGTGGTCGGTGGTGACGCCCAGACGGAACCCGTGCGGGTTGATCTTCTGACCCACTACCGGGCCCTCCTCGTCTTCTTACCGCCGCTGCCGGCCGAAGCCTCGTCGCGCGACTCCACGACCACGGTGATGTGGCTCGTGCGCTTGTTGATGCGGTAAGCCCGGCCCTGGGCGCGGGGACGGAAACGCTTCAGCGTCGGCCCCTCGTCCACCCACGCACGGCTGACGACCAGCGTGTCCGAGTCGAGCTTGAAGTTGTGCTCGGCGTTGGCGATGGCACTCGCCAGCACCTTGCCCACCGGCTCACTCGCAGCCTGGGGGGCGAACCGCAGCACCGCCTGAGCCTCCGCGGCGGGCAGGCCGCGGATGAGGTCCACCACGCGGCGGGCCTTCCTGGGCGTGACGCGGATGAACCGCGCCTGGGCCCTGGCTTCCATCGCTGTCCCTCTCTCCTACGATCTCTGCTCTGCAGTCAGCCGCGACGGCTGCGGCGGTCTTCCTTGACGTGGCTGCGGAACGTCCGCGTCGGCGCGAACTCGCCGAGCTTGTGCCCCACCATCGAGTCGGTGACGAACACCGGGACGTGCTTGCGCCCGTCGTGCACGGCGATCGTGTGCCCGATCATGTCGGGGACGATCATGGAGCGCCGGGACCACGTCTTGATGACGTTCTTGGTGCCCTTCTCGTTCTGGGCGTCCACCTTCTTGATCAGGTGGTCGTCCACGAAGGGGCCCTTCTTGAGGCTACGTGGCATGACGAACGACTCCTACCGCTTCTTCTTGCTGCGACGACGGACGATCAGCCGGTCGCTCGACTTGTTCGCCTGGCGAGTGCGGCCTTCCTTCTTGCCCTTCGGGTTCACCGGGTGCCGGCCACCGGAGGTCTTGCCCTCACCACCACCGTGCGGGTGGTCGATCGGGTTCATGGCCACACCGCGGACGGTCGGGCGCTTGCCCTTCCACCGCATACGTCCGGCCTTGCCCCAGTTGATGTTCGACTGCTCGGCGTTCCCGACCTGGCCGACCGTCGCGCGGCAGCGCACGTCCACCATCCGCATCTCGCCGGAGGGCATGCGCAGCGTGGCGTACTTGCCCTCCTTGGCCAGCAGCTGGACGCCCGCGCCCGCGCTGCGGGCCAGCTTGGCGCCGCCGCCGGGCCGCAGCTCGATGGCGTGGATGACGGTACCCGTCGGGATGTTGCGCAGCGGGAGGCAGTTGCCCGGCTTGATGTCGGAGCCCGGCCCGTTCTCCACCCGGTCGCCCTGCTTCAGGTCGCGGGGGGCGAGGATGTAGCGCTTCTCGCCGTCCGCGTAGTGCAGCAGCGCGATGCGCGCGGTGCGGTTCGGGTCGTACTCGATGTGCGCGACCTTGGCCGGCACGCCGTCCTTGTCGTGCCGGCGGAAGTCGATCACGCGGTACGCGCGCTTGTGCCCGCCGCCCTGGTGCCGGGTGGTGATCCGGCCGTGGTTGTTCCGGCCGCCCTTCTTCGGGAGCGGCTTGAGCAGCGACTTCTCGGGCTCGCGGCGCGTGACCTCGACGAAGTCGGCCACGCTGGAGCCGCGACGACCCGGAGTGGTCGGCTTGTAGTTACGGATGCCCATCTTATTCGTTCATCCCTTGTCTGCTTCGGGGTCCGGCCTCAGGCCGTGCCGCCGAAGATGTCGATCCGCTCGCCCTCGGCCAGGCTGACGATGGCGCGCTTGGTGTCCTTGCGCTTGCCGTAGCCGAACCGGGTGCGCTTGCGCTTGCCCGAACGGTTGAGGGTGTTCACGTTCGTCACCTTGACGTTGAACACCTCCTCGACGGCCTGCCTGATCTGCGTCTTGTTGGCGTCCGGGCGGACGATGAACGTGTACTTGTTCTCGTCCAGCAGCCCGTAGCTCTTCTCCGAGACGACCGGCGCGATGATGACGTCGCGGGGGTCAGCGATCTTGGCCACAGTCCCCCTCCTTACTTCTTCGCCGCGCGCGAGATGAACTCGTCGTACGCCTTCTGCGTGAAGACGACGTCATCGTTCACCAGCACGTCGTAGGTGTTGAGCTGGTCGGAGACGAGCACGTGCACGCTCGGCTCGTTGCGCAGGCTCTTCCAGGTCAGCTCGTCGTCGCGGTCGAGGACCACCAGGACGCGCTTGGCCTCGGTGACCGTGCGCAGCGCCGCCAGCGCCGTCTTCGTCTTCGGGGCGTCGCCCTCGACGAGGTTGTCGACCACGTGCACCATGCCGGCGCGGGCGCGGTCGGACAGGGCGCCGCGCAGCGCGGCGGCCTTCATCTTCTTGGGCGTCCGCTGCGTGTAGTCGCGCGGCTGCGGGCCGTGGACGGTGCCGCCGCCGGCGAACTGCGGAGCGCGGGTCGAGCCCTGCCGGGCGCGGCCGGTGCCCTTCTGCCGGTACGGCTTCTTGCCGCCGCCCCGGACGGCGCCGCGGGTCTTCGTCGCGTGCGTGCCCTGCCGGGCCGCGGCCTCCTGCGCCACCACGACCTGGTGGATCAGCGGGACGCTCGTCTTGGCGTCGAAGATCTCGGCGGGCAGATCGATGTCGAGCTTGGAGGTCACTTGCCCGTCCCCTTCACTGCGTCGCGGACCAGGACCACGCCGCCGTTGGGACCGGGGACCGCGCCCTTGATGAGCAGCAGGCCCTTCTCCTCGTCGATGGCGTGCACGGTCAGGTTCTGCACGGTGGTCCGGGCGTTGCCGTGCCGTCCGGCCATGCGGAGACCCTTGAAGACGCGACCGGGGGTCGCGCAGCCGCCGATCGATCCCGGCGAGCGGTGCTTGCGCTGGGTGCCGTGCGAGGCGCCGAGGCCCTTGAAGCCGTGGCGCTTCATGACACCGGCGGTGCCCTTGCCCTTGCTCGTGCCGGTCACGTCGATCTTCTGGCCGGCCTCGAAGGCTCCGGCGGTGATCTCCTGGCCGAGTTCCAGCTCGGTGTCGCCCCGGAGCTCCACGAGGTAGCGGCGCGGCGTGACGCCGGCCTTCTCGAAGTGCCCCGCCCGCGGCTTGTTCACCTTGCGCGGGTCGATCTGCCCGTACCCGATCTGGACCGCCGCGTAGCCGTCCTTCTCCTGGGTCTTGAGCTGGGTGACGACACAGGGCCCGGCCTGGACGACGGTCACCGGAACGATCCGGCCCTCATCGTCGAAGACCTGGGTCATGCCGAGCTTCTCGCCCAGGACGCCCTTCCTCTGCTCACTCATTCTCGGTGCGTCCCTCAGAGCTTGATCTCGATGTCAACGCCGGCCGGAAGGTCGAGGCGCATCAGCGAATCGACCGTCTTGGGCGTCGGGTCGATGATGTCGATCAGCCGCTTGTGCGTGCGCATCTCGAAGTGCTCGCGGCTGTCCTTGTACTTGTGCGGCGAGCGGATGACGCAGTACACGTTCTTCTCGGTCGGCAGCGGCACCGGGCCCGCGACCTTGGCGCCCGTCCGCGTCACCGTCTCAACGATCTTCTTCGCGGAGGTGTCGATGACCTCGTGGTCGTAGGCCTTGAGCCGGATGCGGATCTTCTGTCCCGCCATGGTGGCCTCGGTGTCCTTTGCTGTAGTGCCGCTGTTACTTCAGGAGTCGTGACGCGGCGGCCCGGCCGGAGGCGTGCCCGGCCGGGCCGCCGCGTCGACGAGAGGTGTTACTTGATGACCTTCGTGACACGACCGGCGCCGACGGTCCGGCCACCCTCGCGGATGGCGAACTTCAGGCCGTCCTCCATGGCGATGGGCTGGATCAGCTCGACGCGCATCTCGGTGTTGTCGCCCGGCATGACCATCTCGGTGCCCTCGGGGAGGTTCACCACGCCGGTGACGTCCGTGGTCCGGAAGTAGAACTGCGGACGGTAGTTGTTGAAGAACGGCGTGTGGCGGCCGCCCTCGTCCTTGGACAGGATGTAGACCTGCGCCTCGAACTCGGTGTGCGGGGTGTTGGTGCCCGGCTTGATGATGCACTGGCCGCGCTCGACGTCCTCGCGCTTGATGCCGCGGAGCAGGAGGCCGACGTTGTCGCCCGCCTGGCCCTGGTCGAGCAGCTTGCGGAACATCTCGACACCGGTGACGGTGGTCTTCGTCGAGGACTCCTTGATGCCGATGATCTCGACTTCCTCGTTGACGTTGACCACGCCGCGCTCGATCCGGCCGGTGACGACCGTGCCGCGGCCGGTGATCGAGAAGACGTCCTCGATCGGCATCAGGAACGGCTTCTCGATGTCGCGGACGGGCTCGGGGACGTTCTCGTCCACGGCGTTCATCAGCTCGACGATCGAGTCGGTCCACTTCTCCTCGCCCTGCAGGGCCTGGAAGGCGGACACGCGGACGACCGGCAGGTCGTCGCCCGGGAACTCGTACTCCGAGAGCAGCTCGCGGACCTCGAGCTCGACGAGCTCGAGGATCTCCTCGTCGTCGACCATGTCGCACTTGTTCAGGGCGACGACGATGTACGGCACGCCGACCTGGCGGGCGAGCAGCACGTGCTCCTTGGTCTGCGGCATCGGACCGTCGGTCGCGGCGACCACCAGGATGGCGCCGTCCATCTGCGCCGCACCGGTGATCATGTTCTTGACGTAGTCCGCGTGACCGGGGCAGTCCACGTGGGCGTAGTGCCGGGACTCGGTCTGGTACTCGACGTGCGCGATGGAGATCGTGATGCCGCGCTCGCGCTCCTCCGGCGCCTTGTCGATGTCCTCGAACGGCGTGAAGGGGTTGAGCTCGGGGTACTTGTCGTGGAGCACCTTGGTGATCGCCGCGGTAAGCGTGGTCTTACCGTGGTCGATGTGCCCAATGGTGCCGATGTTCACGTGCGGCTTCGTCCGCTCGAACTTGGCCTTCGCCACTGGTTGCTCCTTGTTGCGATCCTCGGCCGCCTAGACGACCGCTTCGTGTTGGTCCTGGTGATCTGTGGCAGGCCGGGTGCTACTCGCCCCGCGCCTTGGCGATGATCTCCTGCGCGACGTTCCCCGGAACCTCGGCGTAGGAGTCGAACTGCATGGTGAAAACAGCCCGGCCCTGGGTCTTGCTGCGCAGATCACCCACGTAGCCGAACATCTCCGACAGCGGGACGAGCGCCTTGACGACGCGCATCCCGTGCCGCTCGTCCATGGACTGGACCTGGCCGCGGCGGCTGTTGAGGTCGCCGATCACGTCGCCCATGTTCTCCTCGGGCGTGGTGACCTCGACGGCCATCATCGGCTCCAGCAGCGTGGGGGACGCCTTGCGGGCGGCCTCCTTGAACGCCATGGAACCGGCGACCTTGAACGCCATCTCCGACGAGTCGACCTCGTGGTAGGCGCCGTCCTGCAGGGTGACCTTGACGCCCACCATCGGGTAGCCGGCGAGGACACCGAACTCGGCGGCCTCCTGGCAGCCCGCGTCCACCGACGGGATGTACTCCCGCGGGATGCGGCCGCCGGTGACCTTGTTCTCGAACTCGTAGCCGTCCGACCCGCCGCCCAGCGGCTCCAGGTCGATGATCACGCGGCCGAACTGGCCGGAGCCACCCGTCTGCTTCTTGTGGGTGTACTCGACCTTCTTCACGGCCTTGGAGATCGTCTCGCGGTAGGCGACCTGCGGCTTGCCGACGTTGGCCTCGACCTTGAACTCGCGCTTCATCCGGTCGACGAGGATCTCCAGGTGGAGCTCGCCCATGCCGGAGATGACGGTCTGGCCGGTGTCCTCCTCGGTGCGGACCTGGAAGGACGGGTCCTCCTCGGCCAGCCGCTGGATCGCGGTGCTCAGCTTCTGCTGGTCGGCCTTGGTCTTCGGCTCGATCGCGACGTGGATGACGGGTGCCGGGAAGTTCATCGACTCGAGGACGATGGGGTCCTTCTCGTCGCACAGCGTCTCACCGGTGGTGGTCTGCTTGAGACCCATCACCGCGACGATGTCGCCGGCGCCGACGCGCTCGATCTCCGTGCGCTTGTTGGCGTGCATCCGGTAGATCTTGCCGATGCGCTCCTTGCGCTCCTTCACGGAGTTCATCACGGCGGTGCCGGACTCCAGAACGCCGGAGTAGACGCGCACGAACGTCAGCTTGCCGAGGTGCGGGTCGCTGGCGATCTTGAAGGCCAGCGCGGAGAACGGCTCGTCCTCGCTCGGCAGGCGCTTGAGCGCCTTCTCCTCGTCGCGCACGGCGTGGCCCTCGATGGCCTCGACGTCCAGCGGCGAGGGCAGGTAGCGGACGATCGCGTCCAGCAGGGGCTGCACGCCCTTGTTCTTGAACGCGGTGCCGCACGTGACGGGCGTCAGGTTCGCCGCGATGGTGGCCCGGCGGATGCCCGCGTGGAGCTGCTCGATGGTGGGCTCGGTGCCCTCCAGGTAGAGCTCCATGACCTCGTCGTCGTTCTCGGCGAGGGTCTCGATGAGCTTGTCGCGCCACTCGCGCGCCGCCTCGGCGTGCGTCTCGGGGATGTCGACCGTGTCGTACATCTCGCCGAGCTTGGCCTCCTCGTTCCACACGAGGGCCTTCATGGCGACCAGGTCGATGACGCCCTTGAAGTCGGCCTCGGCGCCGATCGGCAGCTGCAGCACCAGCGGCGTCGCGTTCAGCCGGTTCTCGATCATGTCGACGCAGCGGTGGAACTCGGCGCCGACCCGGTCGAGCTTGTTGACGAAGCACATGCGGGGCACGCCGTACCGGTCGGCCTGCCGCCACACGGTCTCGGACTGCGGCTCCACACCGGCGACACCGTCGAACACGGCGACGGCGCCGTCGAGCACCCGCAGGTTGCGCTCCACCTCGACGGTGAAGTCGACGTGCCCGGGGGTGTCGATGATGTTGATCGTGTGCTTGGCGTCGTCGACGGGCCATTCACAGGTGGTGGCGGCGGAGGTGATGGTGATCCCCCGCTCCTGCTCCTGCTCCATCCAGTCCATGGTGGCGGCGCCGTCGTGGACCTCGCCGATCTTGTAGCTGATGCCCGTGTAGTACAGGATCCGCTCGGTCGTCGTGGTCTTGCCCGCGTCGATATGGGCCATGATCCCGATGTTGCGGACCTTGCCCAGGTCTACACCGGTTTTGGTAGCCACTTTCGTCCTCGCTGCGTCTCGTCGTTGCAGATCCGCCGGGTTACCAGCGGTAGTGGGCGAAGGCCTTGTTGGACTCCGCCATCTTGTGCGTGTCCTCGCGCTTCTTGACCGACGCGCCGAGGCCGTTGCTCGCGTCCAGGAGCTCGTTCATGAGGCGCTCGGTCATCGTCTTCTCGCGACGCTGCCGGGCGTACACCACCAGCCAGCGCAGGGCGAGCGTGGTGCTGCGGGCGGGCCGCACCTCGACCGGGACCTGGTAGGTCGCGCCACCCACGCGGCGGCTGCGGACCTCCAGGGTCGGCTTGACGTTGTCGAGCGCGCGCTTCAGCGTGACGACCGGGTCGTTGCCGGTCTTCTCGCGGGCGCCCTCGAGGGCGTCGTACACGATGTTCTGCGCGATGGAGCGCTTGCCGTCCAGGAGAATCTTGTTGATGAGCGCGGTGACCAGCGGCGAGTTGTACACCGGGTCAGCGATCAGCTGGCGCTTGCCAGCGGGGCCCTTGCGCGGCATCAGCTCTTCTCCTTCTTCGCGCCGTACTTGCTGCGCGCCTGCTTGCGATTGCGGACGCCCTGCGTGTCGAGGGACCCGCGGATGATCTTGTACCGAACACCCGGGAGGTCCTTCACACGGCCGCCGCGCACGAGCACCATCGAGTGCTCCTGCAGGTTGTGACCGACACCGGGGATGTAGGCCGTGACCTCAATCCCGCTGGTCAGCCGGACACGGGCGACCTTGCGAAGCGCGGAGTTCGGCTTCTTGGGCGTCGTCGTGTAGACGCGCGTGCAGACCCCCCGGCGCTGGGGGCTCTCCTTCAGCGCGGGCGTCTTGTTCTTGGTCACCTTGTCCTGGCGGCCCTTGCGGACCAGCTGCTGGATCGTGGGCACCGCGTCTCCGTCTTCCTCGTACCGAGCCGGTAAGTCTTGTGTGCAATCACCACCTCAGGAGAGGCTGTGACCTGCCGGTTTCCCGACGCTCTCCGACCCACGCGGTCGGGCGTGTCGCCATGTCACGGAGAGAACCCCGCCGAAACCGACACGGACCGCCCGACCCGAAAAGGGCCGAATCAAGCCGGGGAGTGAATGCGGCGGCCGGCCCTGCCCTGACGGGCTATGCCTACGCGCACGCATAGCGACCCGCGCACAGCGGGCACAAGTGAAGAGGTTACCGACCGCGACGCCAAAGTGCAAAGCGAGCAGCGCACTACCGCGCGGACGTCCCCCGGCGCAAGCCCGCCGGGCCCCGGTGGGCGATTTCGCCTACAGAACGGCCGAATGCCGACGGGAAGTTCCCGCCCGCGGAGGCGGGAGTCCCGTCGGCATTGTGACCCACATACCCCCTGCGGGGGAAGATGTGCCCGAAACTTGACCGGCTCGCTACATCAGGAACAGCACCGCCAGCACGATCACCGCGAGGATCACGACGCCGACGCCCGCGGTGATCAGGACGACCTTCTTCTTGCCGCCTCCGGAGGAGGCGTCCCCGCCGCCGTACCCGGCCTGCTGCCCGTACTGGCCGGGCTGCCCCGGCTGGCCGTACTGGCCCGGCTGGCCGTGCTGGCCGTGCTGGCCGGGGGCGCCGGGCGCTCCGGGCGCCTGGCCGTAGGGCTGCTGCTGACCGAACTGGAGCGCCCCGTGCTGCTCGTCCGGCGCACCGCCCTGTCCGAACGGCGGGTACTGCTCGCCGGTGCCCTGCCCCGGAGCCTGCCCAGGCGCCTGCCCGGGGGCCTGGCCGGGCGCCTGCTGACCGTACTGCTGGTCATAGGGCTGCTGCTGCTGGCCGTACTGCTGCTGCCCGTACGGCGGCTGCTGGCCGAACTGCTGGGCACCGCCCTGCGGCGGCTGTTGCGGCTGCTGGCCGGCGGGCTGGCCCCACTGCTGCTGGCCGAGGTCCATCACGGTGTGGTCGGCCAGGCCGCCGCCGCCCGACTCGGCGGGACGGCCGTGCCCGGACGGGTCGAACGCCTCCGTCGCGGGCGGCTCGTCCGGACCGCCGAGGCCCTGCGGCTGCTGCTGCCCCGCGCCCTCGCCGGGCGGCGGGACCATCAGCGTCCGGTCGGTCTCGAACTGCCCCGGCTGCTGCGGCTGCCCCGGCTGGGACTGGTGCGCGTCGGGCGACCACGGTTCCGGCGTCGCGGGCGGGGCGGGCGACTGCCACGGTTCGGACGGCGGTTCCTGCCTGCGCTCGGGACCGGTCGCGACCGGGATGTCGGTACCGGGCGACCAGTGCAGGGTCGCCTGGTCGTCCACCACGGGACGGGGCTTCTCCTGCTCGCCCGTGCCGGGGCCCGGGACGATCTGCGTCCGGTCGGCGAGCGACTGCTCCGGCTGCTCAGGGGGCGCCTGGGGAGCGGGCGGCTCGGACGGCGGCGGGCCCTCCGGCCCACGCGGCTCGACCGGCGGGAACCCGCCCGTGGACGTCCCGTAGGGCTGCTGCTGCCCGAACGGCGGCTGCTCCGGCGGGGAGCCGTATGCGGGCTGCTGCGGGTACCCGGGCTGCTGCGGAGGCTGCCCGTACTGCTGCTGCTGCTGTTCCGGCGGCGGATACCCGCCGGCCTCCTGCGCGGGCCGGCCGTACGGCTGCGGCGGAGGGGGCGGCGGCTGCTCGCCCAGCTGCTGGACGGGCTGTTCCACCATGGTCGGCGGGGGCGGGGCCACCGGGCGCTCCCCCTGCGGCTGCCCGTACGGCGGCTGCGGCGGGGCGGGCGGCGGCTGCTGCCCGGCGGGCGGCTGCTGCGGCGGGGCGGGGGGCTGCTGCGGCTGCTGCGGCGCGGGCTGTTGCGGCGCGGGGCGGGCGGTCTGCCCGCCGAGCTGCGGAGCGCCGAACACCACCGTGCGCTCGCCCAGCGGACGGGCGGGAGGCTGCTCTCCCTGCCCCTCCGGGGGCGTGACATGGCCCTCGTCTTCCGGCAACGGCCGCTGCGGTCCCTGCGCGCCGTCATTCTCGGTCATCGTCGGGCTCCTTCAGCGCCGTCGTCCCGGGGCTCCTCGGCTCCCGGTGCGCCCGGAGACGCGCGGCGCATAACGCGGTCTCCGGACATGATCTCGGTTTCCCCTCGTAGCTGTCTCGCCACGCGTGGGCATTCTCGGTCCCCAGACTGCCCCGTTCGCCGGTGCGATCGCAAATCACCACCCTGCGCTAGGAATCACCCTCCGAAAACGGGTGCCGCCCAGTCCACAATGCATCGCCGCGGCGACGATCACCACCCCTCGCGCCCCCGGACGTCGGCTCCGCCACGGGCGTCCCGCGCCGCGCGCCCGGCCATGACGAGGATCACGACCCCGATCGTCCCGAAGGCGGCGTTGCCCGCGAGGTCGGCCGCCGCCGTACAGCGGCGCCGGCACGAGCCCGAACGGCAACTCGCTCGCGGACAGGTTGCCGAGGAGGTACTCGCCGACGAAGGGGGCCAGCTGGAAGAGGCCGATCACCGGGGCGTTCCGCCGAATCACCGACATGCGACCGAACGTAGGCTCCGCGCGAGGCGGCGGCCGAAAGCGCGGGACCGGACCGGCCTTGGTCGACGCGCCGCCGTCCACAGAGCGACCGGACGGGCGAAGGCCCGCCCCACAGGCTGTGGAGCGGGCCCGTGACGTGGCCCTCAGCCGGTGGCCCGGCACTCCACCTCGGCCCTGCGCTCGGTCATGCCGAGCTGGACGCTGGAGGTCACGCACGCGCGCTGCTTCTCGTTGAGCTGGAGATCGCCGCACACGGTGGTGCTCGCGTAGGTGCGGCAGTCCCTGGTCTGCTGCGTCTGCTGCTGCGGCTGGGCGGCCGCGGCGGTGCCGCTCACCACCCCCGCGGCGACCATGGCGGCGGCGACCAGGGCTCCAGTCATGACCCTCTTCATGCGTTTCCTCCCCCGAAATGCATGTTTGTCGGCAATGACGTAAGTCCCCGGCCCCTCGTGGAGCAAAACGCGGTCAAACGTCAAGAAAACGACGAATTCCCCAGGTCACGGGGCCGCCGGCAGGGCGTCGACGAAGTCGCGCACGACCGTCCGGTCGTCGCCGCGGCGCCACGCGACGGCCAGTTCGGACGGCGGCAGGCCGGTCACCGGGACGGCCCGGACGCCCGGCCGGCGGTAGATCGCCGCGTTCCCGGCGGCCGGCAGGACGATGCCGCTGCCCTCCTCGATCGCGGTGAAGGTCTCATCGGCGTTGGCGACCGTCGCGCCGATCCGCGCCGGACGGCCCCCGCGGTGCGGGCCGCCGAGCCAGTGGTCGCGCAGCGGGCCCGCGCTCTCCGGGAGGGCGAGGAACGGTTCGTCCAGGAGCTCGGCGAAGTCCACCGCGTCGCGTCCGGCGAGCCGGTGGTCCTCGCGGAGGGCGACCCAGCGGTCCTCGCGGGCGACCACGCGCAGGTGGACGGTCCATGGCAAACGGTTATCACGCGCGGTATTGGACGCGGTAGCGCCTGCGGGCACATGATCGTCCCGTCGCTGGCGAGAGGAGCCGGAAGAATGATCGCGCTGGTCACCGGAGCGAACCGGGGCATCGGACGGGAGGTGTGCGCGCAACTCGCGGGACGCGGGCACACCGTCGTCGGGGCCGCCCGCTCCCCCGGCTCCGTCCCCGCGGACGTCCGTCCGCTGAGGCTGGACGTCACCTCCGCGGACGACGCCGCGCGGGCCGCGGCGGAGATCGGCGAACGGTACGGCCGCCTCGACGCCCTCGTGAACAACGCCGCGATCACCTACGACACGTGGCAGCGCGCCGCCGACGCCGACCTCGACACCGTCCGGGAGGCCGCGGAGACGAACCTCTACGGCGCGTGGCGGCTGGTCCAGGCGATGCTGCCGCTACTGCGCGCGAGCGGGCACGGCCGGATCGTCAACGTCTCCAGCGAGGTCGCCTCCCTGACGAACATGGGCGGCGGCACCCCGGCCTACACCGCGTCCAAGGTCGCCCTGAACGCCCTCACCCGGATGCTCGCCGCCGAACTCCGGCACGACCGCGTCCTTGTCAACGCCGTCTGCCCGGGGTGGGTCGCCACCGACATGGGCGGCCCCGGCGGGCGCCCCGTCGCCGACGGCGCCGCGGGCGTCGTCTGGGCCGCCACCCTCCCCGACGACGGCCCCACCGGCGGCTTCTTCCGCGACGGCCGCCCCCTGCCCTGGTGAGCCCGTCCCGGCCTACCCGCTGCGTGATCGTTGCCTACGTCGCACAACCGTGTCACGCGGGCGATACATCATGTGCCTCACGCGACACTGTGAGCGATACTTACGCTGCGTAATCATCTCTGGTGGCGCCGGGTCGACAGCGCGGTTCGGCCCGGCACCCCCCCCGAACTGACCCCTCCCCGCCGCACGCCCGAGTTCCAAGATTCTTGAATGTTCATCGAACGGACGCGAAGGATCTTCGTTCCCATCGGGTGACGCACTCCGGCCCTTCTTAGCGTCTGCGCACATGCGCGATCTTCGAACGGACGGGACGACGCCCCGGATCCGCCGCCTGCGGACGGCGCTCGCCTGCATCGCCCTCGCCTGCGTCCTGCCCCTTCTCGACGCGAGCCCGGCTCGGGCGCACCCGTTCGGCGATCCGCAGACGCTCGAGGTGAGCGCCGAAGGGGCGACCGTGCACGCGCGCTGGCGGGCGGCGGGCGACGACCTGACGGCGCTCGCGCTCGCGCTGCGGGTGCTGAAGGCCAAGCGGACCTACGTCTTCAAGGACGGCGCGCTGGTACCGGAGGAGTCGGACGAGTCGGACGCGGTCACGCTCGCGAAGTCGGGGAGGTTCGGCGAGTACCTGGTGAAGAACATCCAGGTGAAGTCGGGCGGGACGGCGTGCACGGGCAGGTTCGTGTCGGCCGCGAACCTCGCCGAGGACGGCGCCCGGCTGGAGTTCGACTGCCCGGCCGCGGTGGCGTCGGCCGAGGTCACCGTGCGGACGCTCCTCGACCTGCATCCCGCGTACCGGACGCTCGCCAGCGGCGACGGCGGCGAGCGGCACACCTACACCGGGTCGGAGCCGACGCACACGTGGTCGCTGGACGGCTCGTCGGCGGCCCGGACGCCGGGGACGGTGCTGCGGCTGGGCGTCCCGATCGCGGTCGTGGCCGCGGCGGGCGCCGGGGCGTTCTGGTGGCGGCGCCGCCGGAGCGCGGCGTGATCGGCGACGGGTTCGGCGACCGGCTCGTCGCGTTCGTCGACTCGCCCGGCTTCGCTCCGGCGGCGATCGTGGTGGCGTTCCTGGCCGGGGCGCTGCACGCGATCGGACCCGGCCACGGCAAGAGCCTCGCGGCCGCCTACCTGATCGGGACGGACGGGCGCGTGCGCGACGCCGCGTACCTCGGGGCGAGCGTCGCGGTGATGCACACGGTGTCGGTCCTGGTGATCGCGGTCGCGTGGACGTTCCTCTCCCTCTCGGACGTGATCCGGATGGAGGAGTTGACGGGCGGCCTGCAGGTGGTCGTCGGCGTCTCCGTCGTCGTCCTGGGCGGCTGGCTGCTGCACCGCCACCTCACCAGAGCCCCCGGGCACGACCACGGCCACGGCCACGGCCACGGGCACGGGCACGGGCACGGGCACACCCACGGCCCCAGCCGTCCCGGCCTTCTCCTCCTCGGCGCGGCCGGGGGCCTGACCCCGTCCCCCTCGGCCTTCCTCGTCCTCATCACCGGCCTGTTCAGCGGACGCTCCGGCCTCGCGCTGACGCTCGTCATGATCTTCGGCGCCGGGATGGCGGCGGTGCTGTGCGCCGTCGGCCTGACCGCGCTCTACGGCCGCGCCCTGGTGCTGCGGGTTGGCCGTTCCCGTGCCGCCGTGCGACTCGCGTCCCGGCTGGCCCCCCTGTTCGCGGCATCCGGCATCACCATCGCCGGCTGCGCGATCACCGCGGTCGCGGTGAGCAATCTGGTGGCACTCTAGAAAGGCAAGGAATGAGATCACGTCACAGAACGTGGCGACGTCTCCGTGCGCCCGTGGCGGCGCTCGCGGGCCTGGCGCTGGCGTTCACCGGCGCCGGGGCCGCGTTGGCGGCGACCGGGACCGTCGAGGACGGCATCTGGCTCTCGGTGAAGGACGGCGACGTCCTGACCGGGCAGGTCCCGCTGGCGGCGACCGACCGGGAGGGCGGCGGCGAGCCCGTCTCGCTGTCGATCAACGGCGACGAGCAGGAGACCGCGCAGGCCGAGGCGAAGATCGACGTCGTCTTCGAGGCCGACGGCTGGCAGGCCGGCGCGGGGCACATCAACACCGTCTGGGTGAACGGCGCGAAGGTGGCGCAGCCGCCCGGGGACGTGTCGGGCTACACCTCGATCCGGGCGTCGGTCCCGGCGTCGGCGTTCAAGGCGGGCGGGAACACGGTCCGCGTGCTCACCGGCAGCAAGACGATGCCGGACGACCCCGTCAACAACAACGACGACTTCAACGTGCGGAACCTCCGGCTGGAGTTCGCGGACGCGACGAGCGCGGCGGACCCGTCGGTGTCCCCGTCGACGGTCGTCCGGATCGGCGACAGCGCGAACATGTCGACGTCCCACGACTGGGCGATCGACATGCCGGCGGAGCAGTTGCTGGCGCAGACGACCTATGCGTGGAACACGACCGCGCTGGAGGCCGGCACCTACACGGTGACGGCGACGTCGTCGGACGGCGACCGCAAGGCGGAGGCCGAGGTCCACGTGGACCACGGCGCCCCTGTCACCATGGGCCTGGCCGACGGTGCCGTGGTCAGCGGGGCCCGCGAGATCGTCGCGGCCTCGGACGGCCCGGTGAAGATCGGCGTCGACGGGACGGAGCTGCCGACCGAGGCGCGGCCGTCCGCGGACCCGACGTTCGTCTTCGAGGCCGACGGCTACCAGACCGGCAGCTTCCGCAACACGGTCTGGCTGAACGGCGAGATCGTCGCGGAGCCCGAGGTCGGGACGGTCAACAGCTACGGGAACGTCGAGGTGACGATCCCGATCGACAGGTTCGTGAACGGCGAGAACCGCATCCGGGTCCGCACCGGCAGCGGTGTCGACCCGGTGGACGAGGCCGGCGAGAACAACAACGACGACTTCAAGATCCGCAACGCGCGGCTGGAGTTCGGCGGCGGCCGCACGGTCACCGACCCGTCGGTCCCGCCGACGCAGATCATCCCGGTCGGCGACAACATCACCCCGAAGGCGTACTACAAGGAGTTCGTCCTCGACGTCCCGGGCTCCTACCGCACGGAGTACGCGGCGGTCTGGGACAGCTCCCAGGTGGCCGACGGGACGCACGAGGTCGTCGCGACGAAGGAAGGCAGCGTCCGCAAGGCGACCGCGACCGTGACCGTCGACAACACCGTGCCCGAGGTGACGTTCAACAGCCCGGTGGCCGGCCAGCGGTACAAGGAGAAGCCGTTCGTCATCGACGTGACGGCGGACGACCCGCACGGCGTCGAGTCGCTGGAGCTGTCGCTGGACGGGAAGCCCGTGAGCAACGGCGACCGGCTCACCGCCGACGACCTCAAGGACGGCGAGCACACGCTGGTCGCCGAGGCCGTCGACGAGCTCGGCAACGAGGGCGAGCGGAAGATCACGTTCTCGACCATCGGCAACTACCCGCTGGCCCCCTCCGGCCCCACGCCGGGCAACGGCGCGACGGACGTCTCCCCGAGCGGGACGACGCTCGGCGTGACCGTCGAGGACCCGGCGGGCGACGCCATGGACGTCGCCGTGAAGTGGGCCTACACGGGCGACTACGGAGCCGGGAACAACACGGCGACGCAGGGCTCGTCGACGGCGGCGACGCCGGAGCGGGCGGCCGGGGAGGCCGTGGACGAGGCGGCCTACGAGGCGCTGAAGGCCAAGGACGGCGAGGTCACCACGACCGAGGGCGACCGCGCGTACCCGTTCCAGCAGTTCGAGATGGAGGTGCCGTCGAACCTGGCGGCCCAGCGGTACACCGTGAACTGGAACGGGACGGTCCCGTCCGGTCAGCGCGCGGCTCTGTCCGTCTGGAACTACGCCGACCAGAAGTGGCAGCTGCTCGCCGACGGCGAGGGCGGCAAGGAGCTCGCGCTGAGCGGGCAGGCGAGCGTCAACGACACCGTCCGCGGCGGCAAGGCGCGGGTGATGGTGCAGGACGTCGCCGCGTCGGTGATCTCCGAGCAGGACGCGACGTTCGCGTGGATGACCGACACGCAGTTCTACTCCGAGCGCGAGCCCGAGACCTACCAGAAGATGGTGGACTGGGCGATCAAGAACCGGTACGCGAAGGACATCGGGTACGGCGTCCACACCGGGGACATCGTGCAGACGGCGAGCCAGGCCCAGGAGTGGACGAACGCGTCCCGGATCATGAAGACGTGGGACGACGCGAACTTCCCGTACGGGATCGTTCCCGGCAACCACGACATCGGCAACGGCCACTACGAGGTCTACCGCACGCACTTCGGCGAGTCCCGCTACGAAGACAAGCCGTGGTTCGGCGGCACGGTGGACGACAACGTCCAGCACTACGACATCGTGTCGACCCCCGGCGCCGACTACCTGGTCCTCTACCTGGACTGGAGCCTGGACGACGCCGAGGTCGCCTGGGCCGACAAGATCATCAAGGCGCACCCCGAGCACAACGTGGTCATCGGGACGCACCAGTACATCACGGTCGGCGGGGCCTACTACGGCCCCGGCCAGCGGATCTTCGACGAGCTGGTCCTGCCGAACGCGAACGTCGACATGATCCTGTCCGGGCACGTCGCCGGCGTCGCGCTGAACGTCAAGCGCGAGGGCGAGCGGGTGATCGTCGAGGTGCTGGCCGACTACCAGGGCGTGCCCACCGCGGGCGGCGGCTGGATGCGGACCGTCGGGTTCGACACCGAGAACCAGACCGTCGACAACGAGACGTTCTCCGTGCTGACCGACGGGAACCACTACTACGACCCCGAGCTGGAGAACTTCACCGCCCCGCTCGCCCTGGAGGCGCCCACCCGCAAGGTGAGCACCGACTACGTGGGCATCACGGCGAAGACCACCACCACGGTCGGAACCGTGCGGGACGCCGAGTCCGGATCGGAGATCTCGGTCCCGGCGGGCGAGCTGAAGCCCGACACCCGCTACAGCTGGTACGTCGACGCGACCGACGCCGACGGCTACCGCACCACCTCGCCCGTCTGGTCGTTCAGCACCGGCGAGAACCGCACCGCCACGTCGCTGTCCGTCCGGGACGAGAGCACCGAGTTCGGCCGGGACACCCGTCTCCGCGCCCGCGACCTGCCCAAGGACGCGACCGGCACGGTCGAGTTCGCCACCGGTGACGGCACGGTGCTGTGCGACGCGGAGGTCGACGGCGGGCGGGCCGATTGCCGTACGCCGGCCGACCTGGGCGCAGGCACCTACGAGGTGACGGCGCGGTACTCGGGCGACGGCGAGTACGGTGCGTCGTCGGCGAAGCTGACGCTGACCGTCGCCAAGGCCGACCCCGACCTGGGCGGCGACGGCGACGCCCGCGGCGAGCGAGCGACGCTCGAAGCCGAACTGGACGAGCGCGCCACCGGCACGGTCGTCTTCCAGGCGGCCGACGGGACGGAGCTGTGCACCGGGACGATCGAGAAGGGAGCGGCCACGTGCTCGCCGGACTCGCTTCCGGACTCAGGCGACGTGACCGTCCGGTACGCGGGTGACGCCAACTTCACCGAATCGACCGACACCTTCACCCCGCGCCGCTGACGCGGCCCCAAGGGAAAGGCCCGGCTCGCCGGACCGCCTCCAGCGGTCCGGCGAGCCGCGCCGGAGGTGCCCGCCCCCGATAGGGCACACGTGCAAAGGGCGAGGCCCCTTCCGACGTCGGTCGGAAGGGGCCTCGCCTTGCGCGTCGTCAGTGCGCGAAACCGGAGAACCGCAGGTTACCGGTTGTACTGCCCGAAGTCGTACTCCTCCAGCGGCACGGCCTCGCCGGAGCCCTGCCCGAAGGCGTACTCGGCGCCGTCGTCGTAGGAGCCGACGGAGTACACCGCGGCCTTCGCCTCCTCGGTGGGCTCGACCCGGACGTTGCGGTACTGCGGCATGCCGGTACCGGCCGGGATGAGCTTACCGATGATGACGTTCTCCTTGAGGCCGAGCAGCGGGTCGCTCTTGGCGTGCATCGCGGCCTCGGTGAGCACCCGGGTCGTCTCCTGGAAGGACGCCGCCGACAGCCACGACTCGGTCGCGAGCGAGGCCTTGGTGATGCCCATCAGGACGGGACGGCCGGCGGCGGGCTGGCCGCCCTCGGCGACGACGTTGCGGTTCGTCTCCTCGAAGATCGGCCGCTCCACCAGGTCGCCCGGCAGCAGGTCGGTGTCGCCCGACTCGAGGATGTTCACCCGCTTCAGCATCTGGCGGACGATGATCTCGATGTGCTTGTCGTGGATCGACACGCCCTGCGACCGGTAGACCTCCTGGACCTCCTGGACCAGGTGGAGCTGCACGGCGCGCGGGCCGAGGATGCGCAGCACCTCGTGCGGGTTGATGGCACCCGCGATGAGCTGCTGGCCGACCTCGACGCCCTCGCCCTCCTTCACCAGGAGGCGGGACCGCATCGGCACCGGGTAGGCGATCTCGTCGGACCCGTCGTTCGGGACGATGACGACCTTGCGGGCCTTCTCCGTCTCGTCGATCTTGACGCGGCCGGCGACCTCGCTGATCGGGGCGACACCCTTGGGGATGCGGGCCTCGAACAGCTCCTGGACACGCGGCAGACCGTGCGTGATGTCGCCGCCGGCGACACCGCCGGTGTGGAACGTCCGCATGGTCAGCTGGGTGCCGGGCTCACCGATGGACTGCGCCGCGATGATGCCGACGGCCTCGCCGACGTCCACCCGCTTGCCGGTGGCCAGCGAGCGGCCGTAGCAGGCGGCGCAGACACCGATCTTCGCCTCGCAGACCAGGGCGCTGCGGGTGCGGACGCTCTCCACCCCCGCGTCGACCAGGCGCGTGACGACCGAGTCCGACAGGTCGGTGTCGGCCGGGAAGATCACCGTGCCGTCCACCTCGACGTCCTCGGCGATGGTGCGGCCGACCAGCGCGGTCTCGGTCGTGGCGAGCTTGACCAGCGTGCCGTCCGGCAGCCGCTCGCCGACCTCGAACGGGATCGTGCGGTCGGTGCCGCAGTCGACCTCGCGGACGATGACGTCCTGCGCGACGTCCACCAGACGACGGGTCAGGTAACCCGAGTCGGCGGTCCGCAGCGCGGTGTCGGCCAGACCCTTGCGGGCGCCGTGCGTCGAGATGAAGTACTCGACGACCGACAGGCCCTCGCGGAACGACGACTTGATCGGCCGCGGGATCGTCTCGCCCTTCGGGTTCGACACCAGGCCGCGCATGCCGGCGATCTGCCGCAGCTGGAGCGGGTTACCGCGGGCGCCCGACTGGATCATCATCCAGATCGGGTTGTCCTTCGGGAACGCCTCCTCCATGTTCTTGGCGACGTCGGCCGTGGCCTTGTTCCAGATCTCGATGAGCTCCTGCTTGCGCTCGTCATCGGTGATCAGGCCGCGGTTGAACTCGCGCTGCACCTTCTCGGCGCGGGCCTCGTAGCCGCCCAGGATGTCCTGCTTGCCGGGCGGGGTGATCACGTCGTCGATCGCGATGGTGACGCCCGACCGGGTCGCCCAGTGGAAGCCGGTGCTCTTGAGCGCGTCCAGCGAGTTGGCGACGGTGACCTTCGGGTAGGTCTCCGCCAGCTCGTTGACGATCGCCGAGAGCTGCTTCTTGCCGATCTCCGCGTTCACGAACGGGAAGTCGGCGGGCAGCGCCTCGTTGAACAGCGCGCGGCCGAGCGTGGTCTCCAGCCGGTACGGCTGCGACGGGTCGTAGCCCTCCGGGGCCGTCCAGCCGCGAGGCGGCGGGGCGTCCTTCAGCCGGATGCCGATCTTGGCCTGCAGGTCGAGTTCGCCCCGGTCGTAGGCCATGATCGCCTCGGACACGGTGCCGAACGCGCGGCCCTCGCCCTCGGCGCCGTCCTTCTCCGTCGTCAGCCAGTACAGGCCGATGACCATGTCCTGGGTGGGCATGGTGACGGGCTTGCCGTCGGACGGCTTGAGGATGTTGTTCGTGGACAGCATCAGGATCCGCGCCTCGGCCTGCGCCTCGGCGGACAGCGGCAGGTGCACCGCCATCTGGTCGCCGTCGAAGTCCGCGTTGAACGCGGTGCAGACCAGCGGGTGGATCTGGATGGCCTTGCCCTCGACCAGCTGCGGCTCGAACGCCTGGATGCCGAGGCGGTGCAGGGTCGGCGCCCGGTTCAGCAGCACCGGGTGCTCGGTGATGACCTCTTCCAGGACGTCCCACACGACCGGGCGCGCGCGCTCCACCATCCGCTTCGCGGACTTGATGTTCTGCGCGTGGTTCAGGTCGACGAGCCGCTTCATGACGAACGGCTTGAACAGCTCCAGCGCCATCTGCTTGGGCAGGCCGCACTGGTGCAGCTTCAGCTGCGGGCCGACGACGATGACCGAACGGCCCGAGTAGTCGACGCGCTTGCCCAGCAGGTTCTGGCGGAACCGGCCCTGCTTGCCCTTGAGCATGTCGGACAGCGACTTCAGCGGACGGTTGCCCGGCCCGGTGACCGGGCGGCCGCGGCGGCCGTTGTCGAACAGCGCGTCGACGGCCTCCTGCAGCATCCGCTTCTCGTTGTTGACGATGATCTCGGGCGCGCCGAGGTCGAGCAGCCGCTTGAGGCGGTTGTTGCGGTTTATCACCCGGCGGTACAGGTCGTTCAGGTCGGACGTGGCGAACCGGCCGCCGTCGAGCTGCACCATCGGGCGCAGGTCCGGCGGGATGACCGGGATGCAGTCCAGCACCATGCCGAGCGGGCTGTTGCGGGTGTTGAGGAAGGCGGACACGACCTTCAGCCGCTTGAGGGCGCGGGCCTTCTTCTGGCCCTTGCCGGTGCGGATGATGTCGCGCAGCTTCTCCGCCTCGGCGTCGAGGTCGAAGTTCTGCAGCCGGGCCTGGATGGCCGCGGCGCCCATGCCGCCCTCGAAGTACCGGCCGAACCGGTCGCGCATCTCGCGGTAGAGCAGCTCGTCGCCCTCGAGGTCCTGGACCTTGAGGTTCTTGAACCGGTTCCACACCTCGTCGAGGCGGTCGATCTCGCGCTGCGAGCGGTCCCGCAGCTGCTTCATCTCCCGCTCGGCGCCGTCGCGGATCTTGCGCTTCTGGTCGGCCTTCGCGCCGGCCTCCTCCAGCTCGGCCAGGTCGGCCTCCAGCTTCTGCTGGCGGGCCTCGACCTGCGCGTCGCGGGCCTGCTCGATCTGCTGGCGCTCCACGGAGATGTGGGCCTCCAGCGTCGGCAGGTCGCGGTCGCGGCGCTCGGCGTCCACGCTGGTGATCATGTAGGCCGCGAAGTAGATGATCTTCTCGAGATCCTTCGGGGCCAGGTCCAGCAGGTACCCCAGGCGCGACGGGACGCCCTTGAAGTACCAGATGTGGGTGACCGGAGCGGCCAGCTCGATGTGGCCCATCCGCTCGCGCCGCACCTTGGCGCGAGTGACCTCGACGCCGCAGCGCTCGCAGATGATGCCCTTGAACCGGACGCGCTTGTACTTACCGCAGTAGCACTCCCAGTCGCGGGTCGGACCGAAGATCTTCTCGCAGAAGAGCCCGTCCTTCTCCGGCTTGAGGGTCCGGTAGTTGATCGTCTCCGGCTTCTTCACCTCGCCGTGGGACCACTGGCGGATGTCGTCGGCGGTCGCCAGGCCGATGCGAAGCTCGTCGAAGAAGTTGACGTCAAGCAACGTGTATACCCCTTGAGTTGATCAGACCTCTTCGACACTGCTCGGCTCGCGCCGGGACAGGTCGATGCCGAGCTCCTCCGCGGCGCGGAAGACGTCCTCGTCGGTGTCGCGCATCTCGATGGACATGCCGTCGCTCGAGAGCACCTCGACGTTGAGGCAGAGCGACTGCATCTCCTTGATGAGCACCTTGAAGGACTCGGGAATGCCGGGCTCGGGGATGTTCTCGCCCTTGACGATGGCCTCGTAGACCTTCACGCGGCCGAGGACGTCGTCGGACTTGATGGTCAGGAGCTCCTGCAGGGCATAGGCGGCGCCGTACGCCTCCAGCGCCCACACCTCCATCTCACCGAAGCGCTGGCCGCCGAACTGGGCCTTACCGCCGAGCGGCTGCTGGGTGATCATGGAGTACGGACCGGTCGACCGCGCGTGGATCTTGTCGTCGACCAGGTGCAGCAGCTTGAGGATGTAGATGTAGCCGACCGAGATCGGGTCCTTGTAGGGCTCGCCGGTCCGGCCGTCGAACAGCCGCGCCTTGCCGCCCGGGCCGACGAGCCGCTGCCCGTCGCGGTTCGGCAGGGTGGACTCGATCAGGCCGGTGACGTCGTCCTCGCGGGCGCCGTCGAACACCGGGGTCGCGGTGTTGGTCCACGGCTCGGCCTCGTCGGCGCCGATCTCCTTGAGCGCGCGCTTCCAGTCGGCGTCGTCGCCCTCGACCTTCCAGCCGCGGCTGGCGACCCACCCGAGGTGCGTCTCCAGGACCTGGCCGACGTTCATCCGGCCGGGCACGCCCAGCGGGTTCAGGACGATGTCGACCGGGGTGCCGTCCTCGAGGAACGGCATGTCCTCGACCGGGAGCACCTTGGAGATGACGCCCTTGTTGCCGTGTCGGCCGGCCAGCTTGTCGCCGTCGGTGATCTTGCGCTTCTGCGCGACGTACACCCGGACCAGCTCGTTCACGCCGGGCGGGAGCTCGTCGCCCTCGTCGCGGGAGAACACCCGGACGCCGATGACCTTGCCCTGCTCGCCGTGCGGCACCTTCAGCGAGGTGTCGCGGACCTCGCGCGCCTTCTCACCGAAGATCGCGCGGAGCAGCCGCTCCTCGGGGGTCAGCTCGGTCTCGCCCTTCGGGGTGACCTTGCCGACCAGGATGTCGCCGGGCACGACGTCGGCGCCGACGCGGATGATGCCGCGCTCGTCGAGGTCGGCCAGGACCTCCTCGGAGACGTTCGGGATGTCCCGGGTGATCTCCTCGGGGCCCAGCTTGGTGTCGCGGGCGTCGACCTCGTGCTCCTCGATGTGGATCGAGGAGAGGACGTCGTCCTGGACGAGGCGCTGCGACAGGATGATCGCGTCCTCGTAGTTGTGGCCCTCCCACGGCATGAACGCCACGAGGAGGTTCTTGCCGAGCGCCATCTCGCCGTTGTCGGTGCAGGGCCCGTCGGCGACGACCTGGCCCTCCTCGACGCGCTGGCCCTCGTCGACGATCGGCTTCTGGTTGAAGCAGGTGCCCTGGTTGGACCGCTTGAACTTCGACACGCGGTAGGTGGTCCGCGTGCCGTCGTCGTTCATCACGGTGACGTAGTCGGCGGACACCTCCTCGACGACACCGGCCTTCTCTGCGGTGATGACGTCGCCGGCGTCGACCGCGGCGCGGTACTCCATGCCGGTGCCGACCAGCGGCGACTCGCTGCGCAGCAGCGGCACCGACTGCCGCTGCATGTTGGAGCCCATCAGCGCGCGGTTGGCGTCGTCGTGCTCCAGGAACGGGATCATCGCGGTGGCGACCGAGGTCATCTGCCGGGCCGAGACGTCCATGTACTGGACCTCGCGGGCCGGGACCAGTTCGACCTCGCCGCCCTTGCGGCGGACCAGGATGCGGTCGTCGACGAAGGTGCCGTCGTCGTTGAGCAGGGAGTTGGCCTGCGCGATGACGAACCGGTCCTCCTCGTCGGCGGTCAGGTAGTCGATCGACTCGGTGACGACGCCGTCGGTGACGCGACGGTACGGGGTCTCGACGAACCCGAACGGGTTGACCCGGCCGAACGCGGCGAGCGAGCCGATCAGCCCGATGTTCGGGCCTTCCGGCGTCTCGATCGGGCACATGCGGCCGTAGTGCGACGGGTGGACGTCGCGGACCTCCATGCCCGCCCGCTCACGGGACAGACCACCGGGGCCGAGCGCGTTCAGGCGGCGCTTGTGCGTCAGCCCGGCCAGCGGGTTCGTCTGGTCCATGAACTGCGACAGCTGGCTGGTGCCGAAGAACTCCTTGATGGAGGCGACGACCGGCCGGATGTTGATCAGCGTCTGCGGCGTGATCGCCTCGACGTCCTGGGTGGTCATCCGCTCGCGGACGACGCGCTCCATGCGGGCGAGGCCGAGCCGGACCTGGTTCTGGATCAGCTCGCCGACCGTGCGCAGGCGCCGGTTGCCGAAGTGGTCGATGTCGTCGACCTCGATCGGCACCGGAACGGCCCCGAGGGTGCCCTCCTCCTCACCGGCGTGCAGCCGGACGAGGTACTCGATCGTGGCGACGATGTCGTCCTCGGTGAGGGTGCCCTGGTTCATGTCCAGGTCGAGGCCGAGCTTCTTGTTGATCTTGTAGCGGCCGACCTTGGCGACGTCGTAGCGCTTCGGGTTGAAGTACAGGTTCTCCAGGAGCGTCTGCGCGGACTCGCGCGTCGGCGGCTCGCCCGGGCGCAGCTTGCGGTAGATGTCGAGCAGCGCGTCGTCCTGGCCGGAGGTGTGGTCCTTCTCCAGGGTCACGTTGATCGACTCGTAGGAGCCGAAGTGCTCGCGGATGCGCGCTTCGTCCCAGCCGAGCGCCTTGAGCAGCACGGTGACGGGCTGCTTGCGCTTGCGGTCGATGCGCACGCCCACGTTGTCGCGCTTGTCGATCTCGAACTCGAGCCAGGCGCCGCGGCTCGGGATGACCCGGCAGCCGTAGATGTCCTTGTCGGACGCCTTGTCGAGGGCGCGGTCGAAGTAGACGCCGGGCGAGCGGGTCAGCTGCGAGACGACGACGCGCTCGGTGCCGTTGATGATGAAGGTGCCCTTCGGGGTCATGAGCGGGAAGTCGCCCATGAACACCGTCTGGCTCTTGATCTCACCGGTGGTGTTGTTGATGAACTCCGCCGTGACGAACATCGGGGCGGAGTAGGTCATGTCCTTGTCCTTGCACTCCTCGACGGAGTACTTGGGCGGCTCGAACCGGTGGTCGCGGAACGAGAGGGACATGGTTCCCGAGAAGTCCTCGATGGGACTGATCTCTTCGAAGATCTCCTCGAGGCCCGACTGGGTCGGGACGCTCTTACTTTCGGCCTTCTGGGCCGCCTCGACCCGGGCCTTCCACCTCTCGTTGCCCAGCAGCCAGTCCACTGAGTCGGTCTGCAGAGCAAGGAGGTCCGGGACTTCGAGCGGCTCCTTGATGCGCGCGAAGGAGACGCGGTTCGGACCGGTTGCGGTATTCGAGGCGTTGCGCGAGGCTGCCAAGAGTGGTCCTTCCGAGGGCTCGCGGCGTAACTGACGACACGCACGCCAGACGATCCACGTCCAAGACCTACGCGATAGGGTCCAAAACGGACTCTCGTAGGGGTGCACTCACACGTGGATAGTCAGAGGGCAGCGCAAAGGGGCAGTGTAGCCGACCTGCCACACCGCTCGCAACTCTAGCGCCGCAGTATGCATCACGTTGCCTTGGAGCATCGCTTCTCGAGCCCGCGCAGTCAAGAGCGGACTTGGACTTTTCAGGCCCTGACCTGCAGTGAGGAAGGCCATAGTTTAGGATCCGGTCGCCTACCCGCCGGTAGGCCCCTGAGAGTGGGCGATTCCGGGCACCTCGGACGCCCTGCGCAGAGCCCCGACGACCTGCCCGGCGCGGTCCCGACGGGCCCGGGTGACGGGTGCGGCGGACGGTCGCGGCCGGCCCGTGCGGCGGGCCCGTGCGGCGGGCGCGGCGACGTCCCGGAAAGCGGATCGAGCGGCCGGCCCCGGGCGGGGCCGGCCGCTCGATCGCGGGACGCTCCGGTTCAGGAGATGACGTCGACGTCCTCGGCCTTCCACTCGCCGTCCGCCTTGACCATGGTGGCCTTGACGCGCAGCGGCTCCGGCAGGCGCGCCTGGGTGTCCTTGTTCGTCGCGGCGATCCGGTTCGCGTAGACCAGCGCGACGACCTTCTCCGGCGAGACGCTCACGGCGCCCGCCTTCAGGACCGTGGTGGTCGACACGGCCTCCTGCTGCCGGGCCTGCGCCTTGAGCTGCGAGGCGAACTTGGGGAACTCCTTGTTCAGGTCGCCCGTCGTGATCGCCTCGGCGGACTTCAGGTCGTTGTCGAGCGTCCGGTAGTCGTACGACGACAGCGCCTTCACGGCGTCGGACGCGGCGCTGACGCCGTCGGCGCGGGCCTCCTCGATCGCCTGGTGCTCGCGGTACTTCATGCCCAGGAACACGGTGCCGGCGGCCAGCGCGACGGCCAGCACGGTGAGGACGCCGACGATCACGGCGGGGCTCCCGCGGCGCCCGGACGAGCGCCCGGACGAGCGGGCGGGCTCGGCGGCCTCGCCGTCCCCGGTCTCCCCCGGCTCGTCCTCCGCGTCTTCCTCCGCGTCTTCCTCGGAGTCGGAGTCGTCCTCGGCGTCTTCCTCGGCGTCGGAGTCGTCCTCAGCGTCTTCCTCGGCGCCGGTCCCGTCCTCGACGGAAACGCCCGCAGGAGCCGCTGATTCGTCCGCTGAGCCCTCTTCGCCCTCGGACGCGAGGTCGGAGCCTCCCCCGCCGTCCCGTTTCTTCCTCGGAGTCGTGGCGGCCGCACGGTTCTCGTCCGGCTCGGCGCCGTCCTCGTCGCCCTCGTCTGCCTCGGCGTCCGCCTCGGCGTCGGCGGACGCGGCGTCGGCGGCGATCTTCGCGAGCCGGGCGGCCTCCTTGGCGCGGGCCGCGGCCTCCTCGGCGAGCCGGGCGGCCTCGGCGGCCTCCTCGGCCTTGGCCGCCTGCTCGGCCGCGCGGCGGGCCTTGCCCTCGGCCTCCCGGGCCTTCTCGGCGGCCTCGTCCTTGGTCAGCTCCTTCTCCGGGTCCTCGGCGCCCTTGGCGTCCTTGGCGTCCTTGCTGGACTTGTCTGCAGCGGAGCGCTTGCCCCGGCCGAGCATCGTCACGGGACCATCTCCACGTTGGACACGAGCCAGCGGTCATCGACCTTGGTCATCTGCATCACGACCCGGTAGGGGTACGAAACGCCGTCCTTGACCTTCTCGTTGGTCACGGTGGTGTTCAGCGACACCATCACCTCGGCCGAGTCGTCGTCGATGGAGACGACGCCCGCCTCCACGTCGGTCACGGTCGACTTGGCCTTGGTGCCCTTCAGGCTCTGCACCCAGCTCTTGGACTGGCTGCCGAACTCGTCCTTGATGTCGCCGGTCATGCCGGAGACGATCCGGTCGATGTCCTGCTGGGCGTTCTCGCTGCCGAGGGTCATGAGGTTGACACCCATCTGCCGGGCCGTCTGCCGGGCGGCGGCGGCGTCGTCGGCGTCGGCGTCGTTCTGCCAGGCGCGGAACCCGAGCCACCCCGTGCTGACGACGAGGGCGGCGACGATCGCGCTCAGCGCGATGACGACCGTCCGGGGCCACAGGCGCCTCACCGGACCGGCCTCACTGGCTCAGGGGTCCCATCAGGAGCCACTTCCACGATGCTTCCTCTCCCAACTCCCGCGTGCCCGCGGTGCGGGGCATGACGTACTGCTTGCCGTCGGCGCCGTAGACCGCGCCGGTCGTCGGATCGTATCCAGCGAATTGCACCGAATTCGCCGGATACGACATGTACAGGTTGCCGTTCGCCAGCATGGCGCCGCCGGACGACTCCGCCTGCTTCGCCTTCGCGCCGTCCGAGCCCGAGCCCGAGCCCGCACCGGACGCGGCGTCCGAGCCGGAACCGCCGTCCGAGCCGCCGCCGGAGCCCGAGCCGCCGCCGGAGCCCGAGCCGGACGCGCCGCCCGCCGGGAACCCGGCGCCGGCCGTGGCGCCCTCGGGGAGCTTCGGCGCGGGCACCAGGGCCTCGGTCGGGAAGTTGCGGGCGCCGCGGACGGCCTGCTCGGAGTCGTGCGGTTCCGCGCAGCCGGCGTCGAGCCTCGGCTCCTTGTGGGAGGTGTCCTGCGGCCACCGCTGCTCGACCTGCTCGTAGCCCTTGGTGCAGTTGGGCGGAGAGTTGATGTTCAGCACCAGGCCCATGTGCTGGGTGCCGTCACCTGGCATGACCGTGGGCAGACCCGCGACGGTCACCGGGTAAAGGATGAACAGCGACCGCAGGCCCGCCTGGCGGGTCGTGATGATCTGGCCCGTGGTCGCCAGGTTCGCCAGCAGCACCGGCAGGGTCGGGGACAGCTGGTTGATGGCCTGGTGGGTCTGGTTCACCGCGCCGGGCGCGGCGTCGATCGTCTGCCGCAGCGCCTTGTCGTCGCGCCGGATGGACGTGCTCAGCTCGTTCAGGTTCCGGGAGAAGCCCCGGATGTTCGCGCCCTGCCGCCGCTGGGTGTCCAGGACCGTCAGGCTGTTGTCCAGGAGCTTCTTGGTGTCCGGGTACGCCTCGTCGGCGGTGTCCAGGATCCGGTCGGTGTCGTCGAGGATCTGCTGGAGGTCCTCGGCGGTGCCGGAGAACGCCGTGTTCAGCTCGTCGATGACGATGCCGAGGTGCTCGGTGTTCACCGAGTTGACGAGCGCGTCCACGTTCTGCAGCAGCCGGGACGTGGACACGGGGAGCTTCGTCCGCTCCTTGGGGATCGTGTAGGCGTCGCCCTCGTGCAGGTACGGGCCGCCCTTCCCGGACGGCACCAGGTCGATGTACTGCTCGCCGACGGCGGACCGGTTCGCGACGATGGCCGTGAGGCCCTCGCGCGGGATCCGCTCGCCGCGCTCCAGCTCCAGTTCGACCTTGATGCCGGTGTCGGTCAGCGTGATCGGGCCGACCCGTCCGACGGGCACGCCGCGGTAGGTGACCTCGGCGTTGCTGAAGACGCCGCCGGAGTCGGTGAGGTCGACGTAGGCGGTGTACTGGCGGCCGAGCATCTCCCGGCCGACGCCGATGTAGTTCACCGACACGACCGTCACTCCGACGATCGTGATGACCAGGAAGGCCAGCAGCTGGATCTTGATGCCGCGCTTGAGGATCACGACAGGCCCCCCGTCATCAGGGTCGACAGACCGCTCTCGCGCTGACCGAACGCCCCCGGGCGGTTCTCGCCGCCGCCGAAGAGGTCCCAGAAGTCCCCGCCGTCCTTGTCCTCGCCGTCTTCGTCCTCGCCGCCGGTCCCGGGGGTCTGCTTCCCGGTGGGCGTCTGGGACGGGGCGGGCGTGGGCGTGCCGGGCGCCTTCTGCCCCCCGCCGGACTTCGTCCGCGCCCCGGCGCCGTCCCGCGGGAGGACGCCGAGCGGCGCGTCCGGCAGCGTCAGGTTCGGCACCTGGAGCATGGTGCGCATGTCCTGCCCGCTGCCGAGCTGGCCCTCGAGGTCGGTGCCGCCCAGGAGGTTGCGCCCGAGGCTCTCGAAGTCCAGGTCGACGGTCAGGTGGACGTTGCCGTAGTCGCCCTCGATGACGTTGTCGAACGTCGCCGGGAACGGGTAGGTGATCAGCGTCTCCAGGGAGTTCGGCAGGTCGGAGCCCGCCTTGTTCAGGTTCTTGAGGATCGTGTCGAGGTTCTTCAGGTTGACGACCAGATCGTCGTGCGACTGATTGATCACGTTCGTGGTGGTGCGGCTGAGCTTGTCCAGCGCGACGAGCATCCCGGTGAGGTCCTCGCGGTTCTGCTCCAGCACCGCGATCGCCGGGCCGGTCTCGTCGATCGTCTGCCGGATCGTCTCCCGCTCGTCCGACAGCTTCCCGATCAGCCGGTCCAGGCTGTCGAGCGCCCGGGTGATCGCGTCCCGGTTCTGGTCGAGGGTCCCGACGAACACGTCCACCCGGTCCAGCACCGACTTGATCGTCGCCTCGCGGCCGCCCATCGCGGCCTGCAGCTCGTGGCTGATCGTCGACACCTGCTCCAGCCCGCCGCCGTTCAGCAGCAGCGACATCGCCGACAGCACCTGCTCGATCTCGGTGCCGTGCGCGGTGCGGGCGAGCGGGATCACGTCGCCGCCGCCCAGCCGTCCGCGCGGCGGCTCGTTCGCCGGCGGCGCCAGGTCCACGAACTTCTCGCCGAGCAGGCTCGTCTGCGAGATCCGCGCGGTGGCGTTGTCGGGCAGCTCGACGTCCTCGCGGACGGCGACCGTGACGACCGCGCGCCACCCGCCCTGGCCCCCGGCCAGCTCGATCTCCTCGACCTGGCCGACCGACACGTCGTTGACCTTGACCACCGACTGCGGGACGAGGTCCAGCACGTTCGAGAACTCGATCTTGAACGTGCGCGGGTCGTCGCCGAGGTCGGGGCCGCCGGGCAGCGGCAGCGACGCCACGCCGTCGAACGAGCAGCCCGACAGCGCCGTCACGCCGGCCAGCGCCGCCGCGCCGAGCAGCCCCGCCCGGCGCCGCGCGCGCCGCGCGGGCCCTGTCCTGCTCATCGGCCACCTCCAGGCAGCAGTGCGGAGAGTCCCTGCGGTGCGTGGGCGCCGCCGCCCTGAGCGCCGCCCTGGGCGTTCGCCGGAGTGGAGCCCGAGCCGCCGTTCGCGGGGTTGTCCGGGTCGTTCGGCCCGTAGGCGTCCGGCGGGATCGGCACCGGGTCGTAGTGCGTGGTCAGCGCCGTGATCCACGACAGGTCCAGGTGCAGGCCGCCCAGCGCCTGGCCGATGCCGTTGTACGGCTCGACGAAGTCGAGGCACTGGTCGGCGGGCGTGCCCACCGAGTACGCCAGGGAGCAGACCCAGTCGGCCAGGTTGTTGAACTGCCGCAGGTCGGCCCGGTTGTGGATGGTGCCGCTGATCGGGTCGTAGGCGCGGGCCAGGTTGTTGATGGCCAGCGGACCGGCCGTGAGGATCTCGGCCAGCGCGTCCTTCTCCTTCACGAGGACACCGGTGATCTGGGCGAGCTGCTCGACGTTGTCGGAGAGCTGGCCGCGGTTGTCCTTGACGAACTTCTCCACGTTCCGCAGCGTCGGCCCCAGCGTGTTCAGCGCTGCGCTCAACTCCTCCTTCTCCTGGGAGAGCTGCCCGGAGACGGAGTTGAGCCGGGTAGTGAACGACGCGATCTGCTGGTCGTTCTCCTTCATGCCGTCGGTGATGACGCGCAGGTTCTCGATCGTCTGCGCGACGTCCTCGCGGTCGGTGCTCAGCGTGCTCAGCATCTCCGAGGTGTTCTTGATCGTCTCGTTGATGTCGTCGCCCTGGCCCTGGAGGTTCGCCGCGCCGACCCGCAGCAACTGCGACAGCGCGCCCTCGCCGTCCGCGCCGGGCGCGTTGGCGCCCTGCGGCCCGAGTGCCTCGCTCAGGTCGTTCAGGCTGCCGCTGATCGAGTCGATCTCCACCGGGACGGCCGTCCGGCTGGTGGTCAGCGTCGCGCCGTCCTTCATCACCGGCCCGTTCTTGTAGACGGGGGTGAGCTGGACGTACCGGTCGGCGACCAGCGTCTGGTTCACGATGACGGCCTGCGCGTTCGCCGGAACCTTGTACTTGGCCTCGTACTTCAGCTTCACCCGGACCGAGTCGCCGACCGGGTCGACGCTCGTCACCTCCCCGACCTTGATGCCGAGGATGCGGACGTCCGCGCCCGCGTAGAGGCCGACGGTCTTGGTGAAGTACGCGGTCATGTGCCGCTGCTTCGGCTCCTGCAACAGCAGGACGAGCGCGGCGGCCAGCACCGCGACGGCGAGTATCGCGCCGCCGATGCGGAGAATCGTTGCCGAGTTTCGCACTACCGGTACCTGCCTGCTGTCACGGGAGGAAGGGAAGCGGGCTGTCGCCCTGGTCGCCGTTCTGGCCGTTCTGGTTCTGGCCCGTCTGGTTCTGGCCGTTGCGGGTGGTCTGGCCGTTCTGGGCGCCGCCGTGGCCGCCGCCGCCCTGTCCCGGCGGCGTCCCGGCGCCCGAGTCGTCGATGGACGCCGGGATCGGGATCAGGTTCTGCAGGAAGGCGTCGAACCAGCGGCCGGTGCCCGTGACGTCCGCGAACTGGCGCGCGAACGGCCCGAACAGCTGCAGGATCCGGTCGAGGTTCTCCTGGTTCTTCAGCAGCACCTGGTTGACCTTCTCCAGGTCGTCCAGCATCGGCTTGAGCTGCGCCTCGTTCTCCCGGATCAGCGCGTTGACCTGCTGGGAGAGCCGCACGGTGTTCACCAGCAGCCGGTGGATGACCTCCCGGCGCGCCTGGACGGCCGCCAGCAGCCGGTCGCCGTCCTGGATCAGCTTCTCGAAGTCCTCGTTGCGCTTGGCGAGCAACCCCGACACGCTGCGGGCCCGGTCCGCCAGCTCGTGCAGCTCGTCGTCGCGGGAGGCGATGGTGTTCGACAGGCGCCGCAGCCCCTGCAGCGACGCCCGCACCTCGTCCGGCGAGTTCGCGAACGTCGTCGACAGCACGTCGAACGACGTCGCGACCTGCCGCACGTCGATCTGCCCGACCCGCTCGCCCAGCTCGCTGATCGCCGGGACGACCTCGAACGGCGTGTGCGTCCGCTCCACCGGGATGTGGGACTTCATCGGCTTCGTACCGTTCGGCGTGAGCCCGAGGAAGTGCGCGCCCAGCAGCGTCTTGATCTTGATGCTGGCCTCGGTGCGCTCGCCCAGCCGCACGCCGTCGTCGACCCGGAAGGTGACCTTCACGTGGTCGCCGTCCAGCTCGACCGCCGTGACCTCCCCGACCTTGACGCCCGCGATGCGGACCTCCTCGTCGGGCTGCAGGCCCGCGGCCTCCTTGAACGCCGCGGTGTAGGTCGTCCCGCCGGTGACGAACGGGATCCTCTCCAGGTTCAGCGCCACCAGCAACGCCACGATGATCACTGCGAACGCGGAGAGGCCGATGGGGACCGGGTTTCGCTCCCGGAACGGGATCCTCATCTACTTGCACCTCGCGTTCTCGTTCACGATCGCCGGTGTCTGGTAGGCCGGTCCCCCCGGCAGCTTCACCCGCGCGTCGAGCCCGCAGACGTACATGTTGAACCAGGACCCGTAGGAGGAGATGTTCAGCAGCTCTTCCAGCCGGTGCGGCGTCCGCTGCAGGCCCTTGTCGAGCGTGGCGCTGTGGTCGTCGAGCGTCCCGGCGAGCTCGCGCAGCCCCGCGATGTCGTTCTTGATGTCGGGCCGGGTGTCCTGCAGCAGGCCCGCCGTCGCCGACTCCAGGCCGTTGATCGCCTCGACCGACTCGAAGATCGCCTCCCGGTCGTGGGACAGCCCGCCGACGAAGCTCCGCAGGTCCACCACCATCTTGTCGACCTGCTCGTGCCGCGCGTCGATCGTGCCGAGCACCTCGTTGAGGTTGGTGATCACGCGGCCGATCACCTGGTCGCGGTCGGCGAGCGTGTTCGTCAGCGACGCCGTGTGCCGCAGCAGGCTGTTGATCGTCCCGCCCTCGCCCTGCAGCACCCGGATGATCTGCATCGCGAGCGTGTTGACGTCCTTCGGCTCCAGCGCCTGGAACAGCGGCCGGAACCCGTTGAACAGGACGGTCAGGTCCAGCGCCGGCTTCGTCTGCGCGAGCGGGATCGTGTCGCCCGGGTCCAGGTACTCGTTCGTCCGCCCCGCCGCGTCGCTCAGGGACAGGTACCGCTGCCCCATCAGGTTCCGGTACCGGATCTGCGCCTGCGTCGACGCCGGCAGCCCCGCCCGGAACACCCCGTCGGAGTCGAGGCTGAACGTCACCAGCGCCTGCGTGCCCTTGTGCAGCTCGATGTCCTCGATCTGCCCGACCCGCACGCCCGCGACCCGGACGTCGTCGTTCTCCAGCAGCCCGGTGACGTCCGCGAACACCGCCTTGTAGTTCTCGGACGGCCCGAACCGCAGGTTCGAGATCGTCATCGCCAGCACGCCCGTGACCAGCGAGGTGAGGACCACGAAGATCCCCAGCTTCACCGCCGCGCCCGTGGTCTTCACTCGACCGTCACCACCGATCCCTGCAGCAGCGGCCCGAACATCAGCGCCGACATGTCCGACAGCTCGGACGACGGCGTCCGCGTCAGCGGCGCGACGATGTTCTTGATCGTCTCGTTCTCGTCACCCGCGCCGGGCTCGACGAACACGTTGGACATCGCGCGGCCCCGGTTCCCCGCGGCGCCGGCCGCGCCGGCGTCCGCCGGGTCCGGGTTCTTCCACCACAGGTCGTCCTGCGTGCCGTCCAGCGCCAGGTAGTCGGGGAACGGCACCTTCGAGTTCGGGATCCCGTAGCAGCGCGGGTTGCGGTGGTCTCGCGCCTCCGGCTTGTCCAGCGGGTAGGTGTACGCCGGCCGCGGCTTCACGATCTCGATCGTGAGGTTGTAGCTCTTCGAGCCGTCGCCGCCGCCGACCCGCTCCAGCTCCGGCTTGGCCTCCATGATGCCCTCGAGCACGCACGGCAGCGACGGCGAGTACTTCGCGACCAGCTGGAGCACGTCCCGGTTGGCGATGTTCACCCCGATGATCTTCGGGCCGTTCTGCCGCATGAACGTGTTCCCGTCGTCCGACAGCGCCGTCACCGCGGGGATCAGCCCCTCGATCGTCCGCTGCTTGTCGGTGATCGTCCGGCTCGTCACGTTCAGGTTCCGCAGCGTCTGCAGCAGGTCGGGCGCCGCCGCGTTGTAGACGTCCGCGACGTCGGCCAGGCCGTGCAGGTCCTTGACCAGCGTCCCCAGCTCGGGGTTGATCTTCTGCAGCAGCGCGTCGGCCTGCTCCAGGTTCTGCCCGAGCTGGTCGCCGCGGCCCTGCAGCGCCGTGGCCAGCGCGTTCAGCGTCGCGTTCAGCTCCGCCGGCTTCACCGCCTGCAGCAGCGGCAGCATGTCGTCCAGCAGTTTGTTGATCTCCACGGCGGCGCGCGAGCGGTCCTGCTGGATCGTCATGCCCTCGGTCAGGCCGCGCTCCCCCGCCTGCGCGGGGATCTCCAGCGACACGTACTTCTCGCCGAACAGCGTCTTCGGCAGCATCCGCGCCTGGACGTTCCGCGGGATCAGCTCCGCCTTGTCCGGCTCGAGCGCCAGGTGCAGGATCGCGCCGTCGTCGGTCACCTCGGTGTCGCGCACCTCACCGACGATCAGCCCGCGCACCTTGACGTCCGAATGCGGCAGCAGCTGCAGCCCCACCCGCTCGGCGGCCACCTTCACGTGCACCACCGGCGTGAACGCCTTGTTGTAGAAGGCCACCGTCAGCGCCAGCAGCAGGACGATCACCAGGATCAGCGTCGTGCCCAGCAGGCGCAGCCGCATACGTTCGCTCATCGCGCCCTCACCCCGCGATCCGCACGGACGTGTCCGTGCCCCAGATCGCCATGCCGAGCATCAGGTCCGCCACGTTGATCACCACGAGGCTCGTCCGCACCGCCCGGCCCACCGCGACGCCGACGCCCGCCGGGCCGCCGCTCGCGTTGTAGCCGTAGTAGCAGTGGATCAGCATGACCAGCATCGAGAAGATGATCACCTTGCCGAATGACCACAGGATGTCGTTCGGTGGCAGGAACAGGTCGAAGTAGTGGTCGTAGGTGCCGGTCGACTGCCCGTAGAACGTCGTGACGACGATCCGCGTCGCGCCGTAGGACGCCAGCAGGCCCACGATGTACAGCGGGATCACCGCGATCATCCCGGCGATCATCCGCGTCGTCACCAGAAACGGCATCGACGGGACGGCCATGACCTCCAGCGCGTCGATCTCGTCGGAGATCCGCATCGCGCCGAGCTGCGCGGTGAACCCGCACCCGACCGTCGCCGACAGCGCCAGCGCCGACACCAGCGGCGCGATCTCGCGCGTGTTGAAGTACGACGCGACGAACCCGGTGAACGCGGCCGTCCCGATCTGGTCCAGGGATTCGAAGCCCTGCAGGCCGACCTGGCTGCCGGTGAAGAACGTCATGAACCCGACGATCACCACCGAGCCGCCGATCACCGCGAGCCCGCCCGTGCCGAGGCTCACCTCGGCGAGCAGCCGCATCACCTCGGTGCGGTACCGGCGCAGCGCGCGGAACGTCCACGCGAACGCCCGCAGGTAGAACGACAGCTGATGGCCGAAGTCGTCCAGTCGCTGGAGCGGCGCGTTCACCGCTCGGGAGACGGCCTTCCCCGTCTTGCCTGGGGCCGCCATCACATGCCCTTCGACGGAACGAACTGGAAGTACAGCGTGGAGATCAGGAAGTTCTCCACGAAGAGGAGCATGAAGGTGATGACCACGGTCTGGTTGACCGCGTCCCCCACGCCCTTCGGGCCTCCCTTGGCGTTCAGCCCCTTGTACGCCGCGACCAGGCCGGCCGTGATGCCGAACACGAACGCCTTGAACTCCGCCTGCAGCAGGTCGGGCAGCTGCGCGATCGCGTTGAACGACGCGAGGTAGGCGCCCGGCGTCCCGTCCTGCAGCATGACGTTGAAGACGTAGCCGCCCATCAGGCCGACGACCGAGACCAGCCCGTTCAGGAACAGCGCCACGAACGCGCACGCCAGCATCCGCGGGACCACCAGGCGGTGCAGGGGGTTGATCCCCAGCACCTCCATGGCGTCGATCTCCTCGCGGATCTTCCGGGAGCCGAGGTCGGCGCAGATCGCCGACCCGGCGGCCCCCGCGATCAGCAGCGAGGTGACCAGCGGGCTGGCCTCGCGGACGATCGCCACGACGGCCGTCGCGCCCGTGTAGGACTGCGCGCCCAGCTGCCGGATCAGCCCGCCGACCTGCAGCGACAGGACGCCGCCGAACGGGATCGCGACGAGCATCGTCGGGATGACCGTGACGCTGACGATGAACCAGGCCTGCTGGATGAACTCGCGCCACTGGAACGGCCACTGGAACATCGCGCGGCCGGTGTCCAGGCACAGTGCGAAGAACCGTCCCGGTTCCCGCACCGCGACGTTCGCCGCGCCGTCGCCGATCTTGCGGAGCGACACGCGGGACGATCCTTCGTCTTCACCGCCCTGGTTCGCGCCGACACCAGGAGTGGACATCAGTACCCAGCACCCGCCCCGTACTGTCCGGGCGGCGGGCTACCCGGGAACTGGCCGGGTGCGCCGGGAGCGGTGGGAGCGCCGCCGACCGGCTGGAGGGACGCCACGTACCGCGGCCACTCCTCCACCCAGTTGCGGCCCAGGTCGTCGATGAACGAACCGGGCGGCGGGACGACGCCGTGCGCGGCGCACCACGCGCCGGGCGCGTGCTGGCCCGCGCGCAGCAGCCCGTTCGTCGGCATCTGCTGCGGCGGGATGGGCGGCAGCTTGCCCGGGTCGTGCCCCATCTTCGCCTCGGCCTCGAGCTCGGAGGCGTCCTTCTCCTCCGACATGCCGATCGGGCCGATCTTGCTGGCGTTGAGGAACTGCCGGACGACCGGCTCCTCGCTGGACAGCAGCATCTCCCGCGGCCCGAACATCGCCAGGTTCCGCTGGTACAGCAGGCCGATGTTGTCCGGGACGGTCCGGGCGGTGTTGATGTCGTGGGTGACGATCAGGAACGTCGCGTTGATCTGCGCGCTCAGGTCGATGAACACCTGGTTCAGGAACGCGGTCCGCACCGGGTCGAGGCCGGAGTCCGGCTCGTCCACCAGCAGGATCTCGGGGTCGAGCACCAGCGCGCGGGCCAGGCCGGCGCGCTTCTTCATGCCGCCGGAGATCTCGCCGGGCAGTTTGTTCTCCGCGCCGAGCAGACCGACCAGCTCCATCTTCTCGAAGACGATGCGCTTGACCTCGGACTCGGACTTCTTGGTGTGCTCGCGCAGCGGGAACGCGATGTTGTCGAACAGGTTCATCGAGCCGAAGAGGGCGCCGTCCTGGAACAGCACGCCGAACAGCTTCCGCGTCTCGTACAGCTGCGACTCGGGCAGGTTGGGCAGGTCCCGGTCGCCGATCCAGATGTGGCCGCGGTCCGGCTTGAGCAGCCCGACGAGCGACTTCAGGAAGACCGACTTACCGGTGCCGGAGGGGCCCAGGAGAACGGAGATCTCACCTGCGGGGATGGTCAGCGACACGTCCTGCCAGATCACCTGGCGGCCGAAGGACTTGGTCAGCCCCTCGACTCTGATCTCGACGCCCACTCGTCACCTTTCGTCCAGGCCGGGGGGAATCCCGAACCAATGAGCGAGTAGTACTCAGGCTCTGTCTTACCGAGGCTCTGTCGTCACACCGTGTGCCCGTCCCCTTGCTACCGTCCGGTAGCCGTGACGGGTGCCACTACCGTAGCGACCTTCCGGGCAAATGGAAGAGGTCCCGGACCAGATCAGCGGCCAAATGCGACGTCGTAAGACAATCGTTACTTACGGCGCCTATGAGACTAGTGGTCCAAGAACCGGCACCTCAAGCCGGGGGGGTCAAGCCGGGGGTCACGGCCCGGCCGCCCGCTGTTGCCCGGCGGACGGCCGTTACGGGAGCGGCCCGGTGGGGCCACAGCCACAGAACGGGACGCTACGCCCCGGTATGTGACCCGCACAACCCGTCGTGGCACACGGTTTGAACCGGGCATTTATCACTCGAGCACAGAAAACCGCACCCCTTGACCGGGCACCTTGCGCAGCCTCCGACAACACCGGCCGCCCCGGCCGCCCGGCGTCCGTCCCCCGTTCACCGCCGGACGCCCGACCTGGGCCGACGCGCGGGAACGTGCGGGAACCGGTGGCGGAGGGCGGGGGCCGGTCCCCGGCGGGCGGCGGATCGTCCGAAGGTGGACACGCGAAAGGCGGCCACCCGGGTGGGTGACCGCCTTCCGTACGCGGTGGAGCCGAGCCGCACGGCTCCGGTGCGTGAGGTCCGTGCCGTCGTGTTACTTGACGGTGACCGAGGCGCCGGCCTTCTCCAGGGCCTCCTTGGCCTTGTCGGCGGCCTCCTTGTTGACCTTCTCCAGCAGCGGCTTCGGCGCGCCGTCGACCAGGTCCTTGGCCTCCTTCAGGCCGAGGCTGGTGAGCGCGCGCACCTCCTTGATGACCTGGATCTTCTTGTCGCCGGCACCCTCGAGGATGACGTCGAACTCGTCCTGCGCGGCCTCTTCCTCGGCCGGGGCGGCGGCGCCCGGCGCGGCCACGACCTGGGCGGCCGGGGCGGCGGCCTTGACGTCGAAGACGTCCTCGAACTGCTTCACGAACTCGGAGAGCTCGAGCAGCGTCATCTCCTTGAACGCGTCGAGCAGCTCGTCGGTGCTGAGCTTCGCCATGATGTTTCCTCCGCTATGGCTGAAAAACTGGGGTGTACGGGACCGCGGGTGCCTATTCGGCGGACGCGCCTTCGCTCTCGCGCTTGGCGCGCAGCGCCTCGGCGAGCTGAGCCGTCTGCGTCGGCAGGGCGTTGAAGAGCGCGGCGGCGTTCGCCATGGAGCCCTTCATCGCGCCGGCCAGCTTCGCGAGGAGCACCTCGCGAGACTCCAGGTCGGCCAGCTTGGTGATCTGCGCGGCGTCCATCGACGCACCGTCGATGTAGCCGCCCTTGATCACCAGCGCCGGGTTCGCCTTGGCGAAGTCGCGCAGGCCCTTGGCGGCCTCGACCACGTCGCCCCGGACGAACGCGATGGCCGACGGGCCTTCGAGCAGCTCACGGAACTGCTCGTCGACACCGGCCTCGTTCGCGGCGCGCTTGGTCAGCGTGTTCTTCACAACGCGAAAACGTGCGACCTCGCCGAGGTTGCCGCGCAGCTCGGTGACCTGCGCGACCGACAGCCCGCGGTACTCGGTCAGCACGGCGCCGTTCGAGCTCTCGAACTCGTTCTTGAGCTCGGCGATGGCCGCATCCTTGTGGTCCTTGGCCATGGCCCTCCTTCCGATTACCTTGGGGAAGCCGCCGGGGCGAAAAAGGTCTCGGAAAACAGGAACGCCCCGGCGCAGGCGCACGGGGCGTGGACATGACGCGGAGGTCATGCGGTAGCTCTCGTCTCACCTACGCGGGCCGCCCGAATCTCTTCGGGTCCTTCGGCCGCCCGTGAGGGCGGCGACCGGCGGTCTTCGGCACGGAACAGCTTACGCGGGGATGCTCCTTTAAACCAAATCGGCGCGTCCCGCAACGGTGAGGGGGCCGCGCCCACCGGCGCGGCCCCCTCGGCTCGGGTTCGGATCCCGCGGCGTCAGCTTCCGCCGAGGCCGCCGCCCATCGCCTGCATCATCTCCGCCATGTCGGTGACCTGGTTCGCGGGCGGCGCCGCGACCTGCACCGGCTTGCCGTAGTCGCGGTAGGTCATCGTCATCTGCATCGCGCCCGCGGCGGACGACGGCGTCGACATCGTCATCTTCTGGGGCAGGCTCTCACCGTCCACCCACACGTCGAACTTCATCGACTCGATGCCGGACTCGGCGATGGACTTGCGCGCCGCCTCCTGCTGGTCGGCGGGAAGCTCGGCGATCGCCTCCGACATCTGGTAGGTGCCCGCGTAGTGCGTCGTCTCGACGCCGTTCACGTTCTCCTTGCCGACCTCGCGGACGTCCTTGGACGCCGTCAGCTTCTCCATGTTCGCGACCGGGTCCATCTGCTGCGACTGCTGCATCAGCTGGTCGAGGTTCATCCCGGACGCCTTGCCGACCTCTTCGAGCGAGATCTTCATCCACGGCTTGGACGGGCCCCCGGGCAGCTGCGAGAGCATCGGCATCTTCATGTACATGGTCCGGTCGACGAGGATCTGCTCCATCCCGCCCATGGACTGCCCGCCGACGGACATCTCGTCGAACTTCATGCTGTACGCCAGCTGCGGCTTCAGCTGGTACTGCATGCTGCCGGCCATCTTGACGTTCCCGTCGGGCGCCGACATGGTCATGTCGATGTCGGCCTGGAAGCTGTCGAGCTGGCCGGTCTTCTCCGCGCTCTTGCCCAGTACCTGGGCGGCGCTCAGCTTGAGGTTCTCGCCCGCCTGGCTCACCTTGTCGCCGGTATCGCCGAAGCAACCGGTGAGCGAGAGCGTCAGGCCGGTGACCAACGCGGTCCCTGCGGCGAACCGACGGATCATATGTGAAGTCTCCTTGCGTCGTTGCAAAGCAGCCCGGCCGAAGCCGGGCTGCTCTTTACCTCATCCTCATGACGCCGGGAACGTATGTCCGGTTCGCCCTGCCTGGTGTTTTTCTCAGGCGACGGTCAGTTGCCGCCGAGGAGGTTCTCCAGCGACAGCGTCCCGACCTGCTCGGCGGGCGGCGGGTTCACCGACACCGGCTCGCCGTACTCGCTGTAGACGACGGTCACCTTCCCGGCGTGGCCCTGGTCGCCCTGCACGTTCGTCTCCAGCTTGCGCGGCAGGTTCTCGCCGTCGGTCCACAGGTCGAACTTCATCGTCGCGTCGGCGTCCTTCGGCATGTGGCGGCTCACCTCCTCGCGGGCCTGCGCGTCGAGCTGCTCCAGCGCGTCCTGGACGGTGACGGTGCCGGCGTAGTGCGTCGTCTCGACGCCGTTGACCTCTTCGGTGCCGACGCGGCGGACGTCCTCGGAGCCGGTGAGCATCTTCGTCTGCTCGGCCGGGTTCACCTTCCGCACCTGGTCGATGAGCTGCTGGACGTCGAACCCGCTGCGCTGCGCCACCTGGTTCACGTCGACCTTCACCCACGGCTTGTCGACGCCGACGAACCGGGCGAGCTGCGGGACCTTCGCGTACAGGGTGTCGCCGGTGTAGATCGCGCGGCCCTGCAGGCCCGGGATGGGGGAGCCGCCCCGCGTCGCCTCGTCCAGCTGCGCCGAGAACTTCAGCGTCGGCCGCAGCTGGAACTGCCCGTTGGCGCGGATCTCCCCGCCGCCGTCCCCCTCGCCGGTGACGGTCAGGTCGGCCTGGAACGTGTCGGCCTTGCTCGTCTGCTCGGACGAGGCCAGCAGCGCCTCGTTCGCGCTGAGGTTCACGTTGGCCGCCGTGCCGCCCGACCCGTCCCCGCCGCAGCCGGACAGCAGGAGCGCGGCTCCCATGGCGGTTCCACCGGCGGCGACCATGAGTCGTCGGTTCATCGGTCTTCCAGCCTCCTTGATCGCCCTGCTCGTTTCCACCAGTCTGTAGGCGCGGCGAAAACGCGGCATCCCCCGATGGTACGAATGCTCGGCGGTCCGGTACGACCAGCGGGGTACCGGCCGGGATGACGAGCGGCCTGACGAACGGCCTGACGAGCGGCCCGGGGCCCAGGTGGCGGGCGGGTGTCAGCGATACGAGCCGAACGTCATCGAGCCGTCCAGCGCACCGCCCGTGGCCTGCGCCTTCAGCCCGATCCACGTCGGACGCGCCTGCGCGTTCGCCCACAGGTCGACGGCGACGCCCGTGTCACCCGGGATCACCCGGCCGACCTGCTCCGCGACGTTCTGCGGCAGCAGCCCGTACAGGTCGCCCATCGCGCTGTCGGCCAGGAAGTGGGTGCGGCCCTGCGCGTCGGGCCCCTCCGCGAACAGGTCGGGCAGGCTCGCCATCAGGTACGTGAACTGCCGGGGATCCGATCCCGTCTGCAGCCGCGTCAACTGCTCCTGGGTCAGCTTGGACTGCGTCCACTCCTGCCCGTCGTACCCCTTCAGGACACCGTCCTGCACGATGACCTTCTCGGTCACCTCGGAGGACTGACCGTCCTTCACCGTGGTGGTGACCCCGGTCGCGTTCAGCGCGAACTTCGGGTAAAGCGTGAACTGCGCGGTCTCCGTCGCGTGCGTGTAGTCGCCGGCCGTCCCGAGCGCCAGCTTCACGTCGGTCTTGCGGACGAACGCGCGCAGGTCGGGGCTCGGCTTCGGCTGCTCGTCGGGGAGCACCGCCTTCGCGGCCGCGCTCCCGCCGCCCGTCCCGCCCGCTCCCGATCCGGTGCCGGACGGGCCCGCGCCCGAACCGGCCGCGGTGCCCGGACCGCCGCCCGTCCCGGCCCCCGGGACGGCGCCGCCGGACGGCGTCAGCGTGCCGGCGCCGGGTCCCTCCCCGGCCGCCTCCCGGTCCGCCATGGCGGCGGCGGGCGGCATCGTCCCGGCCTCCGGCCCGGAGCCGCCGCCGGTCTTCACCACCGCCAGGACGGCCGTGGGGACCACCGCCACGGCACCGAGCGCGGAAATCGCGATGATCCGGTCCGTTCTACGCTTCACGGACCCGATTCAACACCAGGTTCCCCGCCGGTAACAAAGGCCTGAAGATATCGGTTTGGCCATTTCCGGACCCGATTTCCGGTAATCCACCCGTTCCGTCCACGAAACGCCACAGGGCGCCCCCGCACGGGGACGCCCTGTGATCAGCACGAACGGCCGGTCGCGCCGGCCGGAACCGCTCAGGCGGTCTCGAGCTCCGCGGTCAGGTTGCGGACCGCGTTCGGGTCCACCGGGATGCTCGGGCCCATCGAGGTGGTCAGCGCCGCCTTCTTGACGTAGCGGCCCTTCGCGGCCGACGGCTTGAGCCGCTGGATCTCCTCGATCGCCGCCGCGTAGTTCTCCACCAGCAGCCGCTCGTCGAAGGACGCCTTGCCGATGATGAAGTGCAGGTTCGCGTGCCGGTCGACCCGGAACTCGATCTTGCCGCCCTTGATGTCGGTGACGGCCTTGGCCACGTCCATGGTGACCGTGCCCGTCTTCGGGTTCGGCATCAGGCCGCGCGGGCCGAGCACCCGGCCCAGCCGGCCGACCTTGCCCATCTGGTCCGGCGTCGCCACGACCGCGTCGAAGTCCAGGAAGCCGCCCTGGATCCGCTCGATCATGTCGTCGGAGCCGACGAAGTCGGCGCCGGCCTCGCGGGCCTCGTCGGCCTTCGCGCCACCGGCGAAGACCAGCACGCGGGCGGTCTTACCGGTGCCGTGCGGCAGGTTGACGGTACCGCGCACCATCTGGTCGGCCTTGCGGGGGTCGACGCCCAGCCGCAGGGCGACCTCGACGGTCGCGTCGAACTTGGTGACCGCGGTCTCCCGGGCGAGCTTCACGGCCTCGGCCGGGCTGTACAGCCGGTCGCGGTCGATCTTCTCCTCGGCGGCGCGGTAGCCCTTGCTGCGCTTCATTCTGTGTTCCTCCTGGAACCTCGTGGTCACGGGCCGCGCCCGGCCCTCCCACGTGACGGACTTACTTGACCTCGATGCCCATGGACCGCGCGGTGCCGGCGACGATCTTCTCGGCGGCGTCGAGGTCCTTGGCGTTGAGGTCGGGCATCTTGGTGGTGGCGATCTCGCGGATCTGGTCCGCGGTGACCGAGCCGACCTTGGTCTTGTGCGGCTCGCCGCTGCCCTTCTCCACGCCCGCGGCCTTCAGGATGAGCTGCGCGGCCGGCGGGGTCTTGGTGACGAAGGTGAACGAGCGGTCCTCGTAGATGGTGATCTCTACGGGGATGACGTTGCCGCGCTGGGCTTCCGTCGCAGCGTTGTACTGCTTGCAGAAGTCCATGATGTTGACGCCGTGCGGACCGAGAGCGGTACCGACCGGCGGCGCCGGGGTCGCGGCTCCGGCCTGGAGCTGCACCTTGACGACGGCGGCGACTTTCTTCTTCGGAGGCATGCGCTACCCCTTGTGTCCCATTTTCTGGTGGCTCCGACTCCCGGAGATCCGGGCGACACGGTGGCTGGGACGATTCCGCCGTGTGGGAGCCGCTGTATGTTCCGCCCGTACCCGCGCGCGGGTCGGTCAGATCTTGGAGACCTGGTTGAAGGAGAGCTCGACCGGCGTCTCCCGCCCGAAGATGCTGACCAGCACCTTGAGCTTCTGGGCCTCGATGTTGATCTCGTTGACGGTCGCCGGGAGCGTCGCGAACGGGCCGTCCATGACGGTGACGGACTCGCCGACCTCGTAGTCGACGGTCGCCTGCGCCTTCGCGGGCTCCTTGGCCTTGGCCACGCCCGTGCCCTCTTCGGGCTCGGGGGCCAGCAGCTTCGCGACCTCGTCCAGGCTCAGCGGGGACGGCTTGTTCAGCAGGCCCACGAACCCGGTGACGCCCGGGGTGTTGCGGACGGCGGCCCAGGACTCGTCGGTCAGGTCCATCCGGACAAGGATGTAGCCCGGCAGGACCTTCTCGTTGACCTTCTGCCGCTTGCCCTGCTTGATCTCGGTGACCTCGTGCTGCGGGACCTCGATCTGGAAGATGAAGTCTTCCATGTTGAGGGTCTGCGTCCGGGTCTCGATGTTGGTCTTGACCCGGTTCTCGTAGCCCGCGTACGTGTGCACGACGTACCAGTCGCCCGGCTGGAGCCGGAGCTGCATCTTGAAGTCGGCGAACGGGTCGACCGGCGGCCCGGCGGGGGCCTCTTCGGCCTCCTCGGTCTCCTCGGTCTCGCCCGTCTCGTCGCCGGTGTCCTCGCCCGTCTCCGCGGCGTCCGCGACCGCGGCCTCGGTACCCGTCTCGGCGTCGACGTCGGCCTCGTCCTCGGCGCGCACTTCGGCGGCGAGGTCGGCGGCGCCCTCGGCCACCTCCGGGCCGGGGGGCTCCTCGCCCTCGAGCTTCGTGTCCGCGGGCTCGCCTTCCCCGGCGGTGACGGCCGCCTCGGCCGCCTCGTCGGCGGGCTCGGCCGCCTGGCCGGCCGCAGCAGCCGCAGCGGACTGGGCCTCTTCCACGGCCTCGTCGTAGGGCTGTGAGGACTCGGACACGGTTTCTCTTTCTCTCGGTCTGCGCTGACTGGTTGTACGACGGTACGGCGGTGCGTCCGTCCGGCGGCCGTACGCCGCGCGAACGTCCCGGACGTCCGGGTCCGGGCGCCGAACGGCCCGGCGGGTCGGGATCAGCCGAAGACGGCGTAGATGCCTTCCTGCAGACCCCAGTCGACACCGGAGACGAGCGCGACCATGAAGAGGACGAACACCAGGGAGACCGCCGTGTACGTGATCAGCTCCCGGCGGGTGGGCCAGATGACCTTGCGCAGCTCGGCGACGATCTGGCGCACGAACAGCGCGGGGGAGGTCCGCTTTCCGACCTTCTTCCGCTTGCCCTTGCCTTCGTCCCTGGCCTCGGGCTCGCCGCGCGTCTCAGTCGCCATGCCGCCGTTCACCTCATCGGTCGTGTTCTGACCACCTCGTGGTCGCCCCGCCGTTCACGCCTTCGCGCGTCACGGCGGCCGCCGCGACGCGGCCGGCACGGGTGCGCGCACCGCACCTCGCAGGGCAGGAGGGACTCGAACCCCCAACCGCCGGTTTTGGAGACCGGTGCTCTACCAATTGAGCCACTGCCCTTCATTCTCCGCTTCCGGAGAACCGCCCGACCGGATGGCCGGGCCCGTGCCGGTTACCAGCTTACGGCGTCCCGAGGGTCGCTCGTGCGGACAGCCTCGTAGCCGGTGACGCGTCACTAGGAGCAGGAGTCTACGTCTCCGCGGCCCCCGCGTCGAACCGAAACCCGCGAAGATCGTCCGGTCCGGGTCGCCGGACACCGCCCGACCGGCCGGAACATATCGCTCGGGTCACCGTCCGTGGTCTGTAACGATAGGGGTATGAGCACTGACCGTCCTCGCATCTCCAAGCGCATCTCCGCGATCTCCGAGTCCGCCACGCTGGCCGTCGACGCCAAGGCCAAGGCGCTGAAGGCGGCCGGACGTCCGGTCATCGGGTTCGGCGCGGGCGAGCCCGACTTCCCGACGCCCGACTACATCGTCGAGGCGGCGGTGACCGCCTGCCGCGTCCCGCGGTTCCACAAGTACACGCCGGCCGGCGGCCTGCCGGAACTGCGCACGGCGATCGCCGAGAAGACCGCGCGGGACTCGGGCCTGCGGGTCGAGTCGTCCCAGGTCCTGGTGACCAACGGCGGCAAGCAGGCGGTGTACGAGGCGTTCGCGGCGCTGCTCGACCCGGGCGACGAGGTGCTCGTCCCGACGCCCTACTGGACGACCTACCCCGAGTCCATCAAGCTCGCGGGCGGCGTGCCGGTGGACGTCGTCGCCGACGAGACGACCGGGTACCGGGTGAGCGTCGAGCAGCTCGAGGCGGCCCGCACGGACCGGACGAAGGTGCTGCTGTTCGTCTCCCCGTCCAACCCGACCGGCGCCGTCTACACCCGCGACCAGATCGAGGCGATCGGCCGCTGGGCGGACGAGCACGGGCTGTGGGTGATCACCGACGAGATCTACGAGCACCTCGTGTACGGGGACGCGGAGTTCTGCTCGATGCCGGTCGTGGTGCCCGAGCTGGCCGACCGCACGCTCGTCCTGAACGGGGTCGCCAAGACGTACGCGATGACCGGCTGGCGGGTGGGCTGGATGATCGGTCCCGCGGACGTCGTGAAGGCCGCGCAGAACCTGCAGTCGCACGCGACGTCCAATGTGGCGAACGTCTCGCAGGCCGCCGCGCTCGCCGCCGTGACGGGCGACCTCGGCGCCGTCGCCGAGATGCGCAAGGCGTTCGACCGGCGCCGCCACACGATGGTGAAGATGCTGAACGAGATCCCCGGCGTGCTGTGCCCCGAGCCGGAGGGCGCGTTCTACGCGTACCCGTCGGTCAAGGAGCTGCTGGGCAAGGAGATCCGCGGCAAGCGCCCCGAGACGTCGGTGGAGCTGGCCTCGCTGATCCTGGAGGAGGCCGAGGTGGCGCTGGTGCCGGGCGAGGCCTTCGGCACGCCCGGCTACTTCCGGCTGTCGTACGCGCTCGGCGACGACGACCTCGTCGAGGGCGTGTCGCGGGTCGCGAAGCTGCTGTCCGAGGCGAGCTGAGCCGGACGGCGAACGGCGGGAAGGCCCCGGGCTCCGGCTCGGGGCCTTTTCCCGTTCCGCGTGCCCTACGGGCGGACGCCCTCGGCGATGCGCATGAGGTCGCCCGCGGCGGCGCCGCCCGCCTGGACGGTCGCGCCGACGCCCGGGCGCGGCAGCCAGGAGACCTGCCGCCCGTCGCCGGGTGCGGCGCCCGCCAGGGCCGGGATCCCGCGGACGGACGTGCGGGACGGCACCCCGGCGACCGGTACGAGGTCCTCGGGGCCGCCGATGCCGGGCCCCTCGACCAACCGGACCCGCACCCATCCGGGCTCGCCGCGCCATGCGCACACGGTCGCCGTCCCGGTGGAGCCGCGCTCGGTGGCGCACGGGCGCTCGGCGGCGAGACCGTCCGGCAGGTACGTGAGCCATCCGGGGACGGACGGGCGGGAGCCCGCGCCGGCACCGGGACGCCCGGGGGACGGTTCGTCCGGGGTGCCGGCACTCGGACGGGCCGTCCGGGGCTCCGGGGACGTGCGGTCGCTCGCGGACCCGGACGGCCCGGGCGCGGCCGGTGCGGGCCCGCGCTCGGGGGCCCCGGCCTCGGGACCGCCGGGGGCGGTCGCGGTCGTCTCCGGCGCCCCGGCGGGTACGGGCTGGATCGACCGGTAGGCCGGGACCAGCGCGAGCGCCGCGACGGACGCCCCGGCCACCGCGACGGCGGTGCGGGCGCGGGCCTTCCGGCGGCGGTGCCGCCGCCGGACGTCCGCGGCCAGCGACCGCGGCGCCCGCGTGCCCGCGACCCGTTCGGCCATGGCCCGGCGCAGTTCGCCGCGCAGTTCGTCCTCGACGTCCATCGTCATCCCCCCATCGGCGCCAGGTTCGTGTCGAGTCGTTCGCGGAGCCTGGCGAGTCCCCGCGACGCCTGGCTCTTGACCGTCCCGACGGAGCAGCCGAGCACCCGCGCCGTCTCCGCCTCCGAGAGGTCCTCCCAGAAGCGCAGGACGAGCACCGCGCGCTGGCGCGGGCCCAGCTTGCGCAGCTCGTCCATCAGCGCCCCTCTCAGCTCGACGGAATGGTGCGGCGACATGACCGGCGTCTCGGGGAGGCGGGCCATGTGGATCTCGCGCAGCACCTTCCAGCGCCGGGCCCGGCTGATCATCTGGTTCACCAGGATCCGCCGGACGTACGGCTCGGGATCGGTGTCGGCGTCGAGCCGGCCCCAGTGCCGGTAGGCCTTCTCGAGTGCGGTCTGCAGCATGTCCTCGGCGTCCTGCCCGGCGCCGCACAGCAGCGCCGCCGTGCGCAGCAGCGCGTTGCCGCGTGCCGCCACGAACTCCACGAACGACTCGTCGTCTCGACGCCCCACTGTGCTCCGTCCGGCTCGTGCGGTAACGGTCATCGGGGACGGGCGGTCCCGGTTCCCGGTCGGGACCGCCCGTCGGGTCCTTCGGGCCCGAGGCTCAGCGGGCCTCGCGCAGGGCGGTGGCCACGTCGGACACCTGGCCGAGCGCGGGCGAGCCGTGGACGTGCAGCGAGTAGCCGCTCGGGTCGTACACGAGCACGCCGTGGCCGCCCGGGAGCTGCCACGCGGCGGCCCCGGCGACGGTGACGGGGGTGCCGCCGGACGGGAGCTTCAGCGCCTGGCGGAACTCCTTCTCGGTGACGCCGGACGGCGTCTGGAGGCGCTGCACGCTCAGCCACTTCCCGGCCGCGCCCGTCCACTTCTGGGTGACCGTGCAGACCTTCTCGCCGCCGAGGTCGCGGGCGGCGCGGGACGTCGCCTCGTGGCGCAGCCCCTTGGTGAGCATGAGCGCCTTCTCCGCCGGGCCGCCGACCCGGACGGCCGGGTCGAGGTCGCGGCAGTCCAGCCGCGGCGCGGGCACGTCGGGGAGGGCGGGCGACGCGGGGACGCGCGCGTTCGGGGCGCCCGACCGCGCGGCCGCCGGGACGTCCTCGCCGTCCGGCGGGCAGGCGGGCAGTCCGGCCGCGTTGCGCTGCGCCTCCGCCGCCTTCTCCTTCGCGCCGTCGACGGCCTCGCCCGCCGCGCCCGCCGCGCCGTCCACGGCTCCGGCCGCACCGCCGGCCGCACCGCCGGCCGCACCGGTCGGCACGTCGGTCGGCACGCCGGTCTGGGGGAGGCCGTTGCGAGCGAGTTCCTTCGCCCTGGACTTCGCGGCCTCGGCCGCCTCGGTCGGGAGGTCCACGTCCGGAACGTCCTTCTGGCGGAGTCCCTCCGTTCCGGGCACGGCACCGGTTCCCGGGAGTGCCGCGCCGGGCTCGGGGAGCTTCGCTCCGGTCGGAACGCAGGTCGGCTCGGCGGCGGGCGCGGCGCCCGCCGCGGCCTCGCGCGCGTCCTCGGCGGGCGCGGCGGCGCCCGCGGTCGCGGCGGTGCCGGCGTCCGCGCCCGTCATCGCCCACGTGACGCCCCCGCCGACGGACAGCGTCCCGACGGCGGACGCGGCGATGAGGGCGGCCTTCAGCGTGATCATCGTGATTCCCTTCTGCCCCGCTTTACTCTTGCGCCCCTCGTCTACGCACGGACGGTGAGCAGGGTTGCACGGAAATCACATTTTTTTCGGTCATGTCCATGGGTGGTTATGGCCGCCGCGTGTCATGGGAGATAGTCCGGTGTGGTGATCCTGGTGGGGCGGGCGTTCAAGACGGCGCGCCGTCCGGCAACATTGGTCCATGGAGGCCCGTACCGTTCCCGCCCGTCCGGCCCGTGAGGGTCCCGTCACGCGCGGCGCCGCGCGTCCGGACACGGCGCTGCTGCCGAAGGCGCACCTGCACCTGCACTTCACCGGCTCGATGCGGCATTCGACGCTGGTGGAACTGGCCCGGCTGCACGGGGTGCACCTGCCGGACGCGCTCGTGGAGGACTGGCCGCCGCGGCTGCACGCGACGGACGAGCGGGGCTGGTTCCGCTTCCAGCGGCTCTACGACATCGCGCGGTCGGTCCTGCAGACCCCGGACGACCTGCGGCGGCTGCTGCGGGAGACGGCGGAGGACGAGGCCGCCGAGGGGTCGGGCTGGCTCGAGATCCAGGTCGATCCGAGCGGCTACGCGTCGAGGTTCGGCGGGCTCACCCCGACCGTGGAGCTCGTGCTGGACGCGGCGCGCGCGGCGTCGGCGGCGAGCGGCGTCGGCATCGGGGTGGTCATCGCCGCGAACCGGACGCGGCACCCGCTGGACGCCAAGACGCTCGCGCGGCTCGCCGTCCGGTACGCGGGGCGGGGCGTCGTCGGGTTCGGGCTGTCCAACGACGAGCGGCGGGGCCGCGCCTACGACTTCGAGGGCGCGTTCCGGATCGCGCGGCGGGGCGGCCTGCTGTCGGACCCGCACGGCGGCGAGCTGCTCGGGCCCGCGAGCGTCCGCGAGTGCCTGGAGACGCTGGGCGCCGACCGGATCGGCCACGGGGTGCGCGCCGTCGAGGACCCGCGGCTGCTGGAGGCCATCGCGAACCGCGGCGTGACGCTGGAGGTGTGCCCCGCGTCGAACGTGGGCCTCGGCGTCGCCGCGACGGCCGGGGACGTCCCGGTGCGGGCGCTGCGCGAGGCGGGGGTGCCGATCGCGCTCGGCGCCGACGACCCGCTGCTGTTCGGGTCGCGGCTCGCCCGGCAGTACGAGCTCGTCCGGTCCGAGCACGGGTTCTCCGATGCCGAGCTCGCCGAGCTGGCGCGGCAGTCGATCCGGGGGTCGGCCGCACCGGACGACGTCCGGCGGCGGCTCCTCGCGGGCATCGACGCCTGGCTCGCGGCCGCGCCGTCGAACTGAGCGCGCCCGGCCGGTCGCGGCCGGCTGGTCGGGCGGGGTCGGGTCGGGCGGTCAGGCGCCGATCTCGTCCGGGTGCCAGCGCCCGCGCCGCTCCAGGTGCGTCACCAGCAGGTCGCCGGCGCGCAGGATGTGCTCGCGCATCTCGATGCCCGCGCCGGGCCCGTCGCCCGCGCGCAGCGCGTCCAGGATCCGGCTGTGGTCGCGGACGGCGAGGCGCGGCCAGTCGGGCACGCCCCCGTACAGCCCGCGCGGCACGTAGCGGGCCGCCGCCCCCATCGACCAGGCCAGCTTCGGGGACGCGGCGGCCACGTTGATCCGCCGGTGGAAGTCCCGGTTGTGCTGCTCCATCAGGTCCGGGCGGTGGACGGTCCGGGCGTGCTCGAGCGCGTCGTGGAACGTGTCGAGGTCGCACAGCGCGGCGTCGTCCAGGCGGGCGGCGGCGCGCGCGGTCAGCTCGGCGGCGATGCCCGCCTGCACCCAGAACAGGTCGGCGACGTCCTGCTTCGACAGCGGCGCGACGACGAATCCGCGGCGCGGCTCGAGGACGACGAAGCCCTCGCTGCGCAGCGACTTCAGCGCCTCCCGGACGGGAGTGACGCTGATCTGGAACTCGGCGGCCAGCCGTTCGAGGCGCAGGTGCTCGCCGGGCCGGACGAGCCCGTCCACGATCAGTTCGCGGATGCGCGCGGCGACCTCGTCACCGAGCTGCAGGCGCGTTCCGGCCGGGCCCGGACTCGGCGGGCCCGAACTCGGCGGGCGCGGATCCACCGGCCGGGGATCCACCGGTCGCGGGTGCGGCGGTCGCGGGCCCGGCGGCGCGCCGGGCGTGTGCCGGGGCAGGGGGACGGCCACGGTGCACTCCCCAACGGACCCCGCCGCGGCCCCCGCGGACGTCGAAGGGCCCGCTTCGTTCATGCCCGCGCGAGCGCGTCCTGATGCCCGCGGACCCGAAGCCCGTTCGGCGCACGTGACCGGGGCGGGCCGGGGCCCTGGATCAGAGGGTCACGCCGACGAGGACCGGTTCGTTCACGAGCTCCACGCCGAACGCGTCCAGCACGCCGCCGCGCACCTCGCGGGCCAGGTCGAGCAGGTCGGCGGTGCGGCCGCCGTCCGGGTTGGTGAGCGCGAGGGTGTGCTTGCCGGAGATGCGCGCCGGTCCGGTGCCGTGCCCCTTCGCGAACCCGGCGCGGTCGATGAGCCACGCGGCGGACGTCTTGGTGCGCCCGTCCGGCTCGGGGTAGCGGGGGAACGCCGCGTCCGGGCCGAGCCGTTCGGCGACGCGCAGTTCCAGGGCGGCGAGCTGCGCGGGCTCCAGGACCGGGTTGGTGAAGAACGATCCGGCGCTGCGGGTGTCGGGGTCGGCGGGGTCGAGGACCATGCCCTTGCCGCGCCGCAGCTCCAGGACGGCGTCGCGCGCCTCCTTCAGCGAGACCCGCTCGCCGGGCCGCACGTCCAGCTTGCGCGCGAGTTCGGCGTACGCGATCGGCTGCGACTCCTCCGACTCGCGCAGCGCGTACGTCACGTCCAGCACGACGTACCGGCTGTGGCCCTTGAAGACGCTGTCGCGGTAGGTGAACCGGCACGCGTCCCGGTCGAGCGTCACCCACGCGCGGTCGCGCCGGTCGTAGGCCCGCACCGCCACGATCGTCTCGCTGACGTCCTGCCCGTAGGCCCCGACGTTCTGGATGGGCGTCGCGCCGACCCGTCCGGGGACGCCCGCGAGGCACTCGACGCCGGCGAGGCCGTCGGACACGCAGCGGGCGACGAACGGGTCCCAGTCCTCGCCGGCCCGGACGCGGACGTGCACCCGGTCGCCGTCGGCGGCGACGCGCTCGGTCCCGCGCGTGCCGACGTGCACGACCGTCCCGGGGAACCCGTCGTCGGCCACCACCACGTTGCTGCCGCCGCCGAGCACCAGCAGCGGCTCGCCCGCGTCGTCGGCCTCCCGGACCGCCGCGACGACCTCCTCCTCGGTGGTCGCCTCGACGAAGCGCCGGGCGGGGCCGCCCAGCCGCAGCGTGGTGTATCCGGCCAGGTTCACCTCTTCGGCGATCACCGCCACGTCGTCCATCCCTCCGTACGTTCGCGTCCGCACCGGCCGGGCGTCCCCGGCCGGTGCGGGCGGGCGCGCGCCCGATCAGGCGAGACGGACGACCGCCTTGGCGCGCGTGAGGACCTTCTGGTCGGCCGACCTGGCGGTGAGCGCCACGACGACCTTGCCGTCGTCCAGCTTCTCCTCCACCGTGCCGCTGATCTCCAGCGACGCGCCGCCCTCGTCGGGGACGACCACGGGCGAGGAGAACCGTACCCCGTAGTCGACGACCGCACCCGGGTCGCCGGCCCAGTCGGTGACGAACCGTCCGCCCTGGGCCATCGTGAACATGCCGTGCGCGATGACGTCCGGGAGCCCGACGGCCTTCGCGAACGACTCGCGCCAGTGGATCGGGTTGAAGTCGCCGGACGCGCCCGCGTACTTGACGAGGTCCGCGCGGTCGACCTTGTAGGTCTGCGCCGGGATCTCGGTGCCGACCTCGACGTCGGCGTAGTTCACCTTCGCGGTCATCCTCAGGCCCCCCGCTCCACGATCGTGTTGTAGGTCTTGCAGATGAGCTCGCCCTCGACCGTCTTGACGTCGGTCTCCACGACCATCTTCTCGTTGCTGCCGATCGACTTGATCTCGGTGATCGTCGACGTGCAGGTCACGACGTCGCCGGCCCGGACGGGGCGGGCGTACTCGAACCGCTGCTCGCCGTGCACGACCATCGCGTAGTTGAGGCCGAGGTCGGGGTCGGCGAGGCCGGGGTTGCCGAGCGACACCACGATCGGGAACGTGGGCGGGGCGATGACGTCGGGGTGCCCGGCCGCCTTGGCCGCGTCCGCGTCGCGGTAGATGGGGTTGCCGTCACCGATCGCGTCCGCGAACTCGCGGATCTTGACGCGGCTGATCTCGTAGGGCTCGCTGGGCGGGAAGCTCCGCCCGATGAAATCCCGGTTCAGTGCCATGCAGTCCGTCCTTCCAGGTCGACGGGGGGCGTCGCGCCCGGGTGCCCGCGCCGCCGGGCACCCGTCCCTCAACATCTGGACGGACGGTAACAGAATGACGTTCAGCCCGCCCTCGCGGGTCTCACCGGCGAGGACGGGCTGGACGTCGTGCTGTACGTGCAGGTGGGCAAGCCGCGAAGAAGTCGCTCCGCTCGGCTCCCGGGGAGGAGACGCGGTCGGCCGCTCGCACCCGGACGCGCCGGACGGTGCGGGCGGCACCACCGCGCTCGAGTCGAAATCCCCCGATTCCGCCTCAGGCGGACGAGGTCAGCGGGTCTCCCGGTGCGCACGGTGCGTGCGGCAGTTCGGGCAGTACTTCTTGATCTCGAGGCGGTCCGGGTCGTTGCGCCGGTTCTTCCGCGTGATGTAGTTGCGGTGCTTGCACTCCTGGCAGGCCAGCGTGATCTTCGGCCGGACGTCGGTGGCAGCCACGATGGAGTGCCTTTCTGAGCTAGGGACAAGGAACTTCGGACCGGGACCGCCCGTGCGGGCGGCCGGCGGTTCGGACCCAGCCTGCTCACCTCCCGGAGGAGGTGAGAGACCTGGGTAGTAGCGAGGGCCGGACTTGAACCGGCGACACAGCGATTATGAGCCGCTTGCTCTGCCTGACTGAGCTACCCCGCCGTGATGGTCGGTGTGGACCGGTTTTCAAGGATACCGGATGCCCACCGCAACCTCGGAACAGCATTTCCCGGACCGTGGTCGGGGACGCATGTCCACGTGGCCCCTTCGGGCCGCTTCACAGGTTACCCGGTACGCCGATGACCTGCGAATCGCCCCGCTGGAACCGGTGGGACGCTACCACAGCCCCTGTCACGAGGCGAATCCGGACGGGACGGCCCCTACCCGGCCGACCCCGGCCCGGCCCCGGCTTGATTCGAGCGAGCCCTGGAACGGCGAAGGCCGCCTTCCGGATAGTCCGGACGGCGGCCGTTGTGCCGTGGAGCCCCTTTACGGAATCGAACCGTAGACCTTCTCCTTACCATGGAGACGCTCTGCCGACTGAGCTAAAGGGGCTTGCGTCGTTCGCGCAGTGAAAACCATACACGGCCCGGGCACCACTTGCGAACCGAAAACCCCCGCCCTCCCCACGCACCCGCTCGGGGCAGTGAGACCGCAGGTCAGCGCAGCAGATGGCGGCCGATGACGAGCTGCTGGATCTGGCTCGTCCCCTCGTAGATGCGGAACAGCCGGACGTCCCGGTAGAACCGCTCGACGGCGACGCCTCGCATGTAGCCCATCCCGCCGTAGACCTGGACGGCGCGGTCGGCGACGCGCCCGACCATCTCCGAGCAGAAGTACTTGGCGCAGGACGGCCCGAGCTTGGTGTCCTCGCCGGCGTCGTAGGCGCGCGCGGCCTCCAGCACCATCGACCGTCCCGCGTACAGTTCGGCCTGCGAGTCGGCGATGAGCCCCTGCACGAGCTGGTACTCGCCGATCTTCCGGCCGCCCTGGGCGCGCTCCCGCGCGTACGCGACGGCCTCGTCCTGGATGCGCTGGGCGAGCCCCACGCAGACGGCGGAGATGCTGAGCCGTCCGTGCGCGAGGGACGCCATCGCGGTGCGGAACCCCGTGCCCTCCGGGCCGACCATCGCGCCGGCGGGGACCCGGACGCCGTCGAGGAGGACCTCGGCGGTGTGCGCCCCGCGCTGCCCCATCTTCGCGTCGGACGGCCCGACCTCCAGACCGTCCGTCCCCTTCTCGACGAGGAACGTGGAGATGCCGCGCGAGCCCTCGCCGCCCGTCCGGGCGAACACCATGAAGACGTCCGCCTCCGGGGCGTTGGTGATGAACCGCTTGGCGCCGTCGATGACGTAGTCGTCGCCGTCGCGGCGCGCCGACGTCGTCAGCGTGCTCGGGTCCGACCCGGCCTCGGCCTCGGTGAGCGCGAACGCGCCGACGGTCTCGCCGGACGCGAGGCGCGGCAGCCAGCGGTCCTTCTGCGCGTCCGTGCCGGCGTGCACGAGGACCTGGCCGGCGATGCCGTTGCTGGTCCCGAACATCGAGCGGAACGCGGGGCTGGCGTACCCGATCTCGAAGACGAGCCGGACCTCCTCGCTCAGGGACAGCCCGAGGCCGCCGTACTCCTCCGGCAGCGCGTACCCGAACAGGCCCATGTCGCGGGACGTCGCCCGCACCGCCTCCGGGATCGTGTCGGTCTCCTCGATCTCCTCCTCGCGCGGGATCACCTCGTCGCGGACGAAGCGGCGGACGGACTGCAGCACGTCATCGAAATCCTGTGGCTCCATGCGGCCATTCTAGAATCAGATTCGAGGATGGCGTCTAGAAGCGGACGAGGACGGCCGTCGCGTCATCGTGCCGCTTGCCCCGCCCCCCGGCGTCCGCGGGCCGCGCCGCCTCCGCCTCGCGGGTGCGCCGCAGCACCTCCGCCGGCCCCTCCTCCTCCAGCGCGCGCAGGAGCCCCGCCCAGCTCAGCAGCCCGAACCGCTCCACGAGACGGGACGCGCCGTCGCTCAGCACCGCGGCCCGCGACAGGCCCCGCAGCGGCACCCGTCCCGTCCGGGCCTCGTGCGCGGCCTCCGGCTTCGTGCTCGCGACCCAGAACCCGCCGGGGCTGTTGCGGGCCGCCCGGACGGCCGCCGGCGTGTAGCTCGGCAGCCGGTCGACCCGGTCGTCCCGGCAGACGAGCACGTCCGGCGGGGCCCCGGCTCCGGCGGCCGACTCGAACAGGATCGGGGAGTCGGCGAGGACGAGCCAGTCGACGGCGTCCGCGCGGCGCCGCAGCACCGAGACGGTCGCCGACGGGCTGTCGGGGTTGTCGAGGTCGCACGTCCCGGCGTGCGCCTCCCCCGTCACCTTGATCGCCTCGGCGACCAGGTCGGGCAGCGGCCGCCCGCCCTCCACCGCCAGGCCCGCCGCGATCCGCCCGCCGAGCCGCCGCACCAGCCACGCGGGGTCGTGCCGGCACCCGCTGTCCACCCCCGGCGGCGCGGTGGCCCCGTCCAGCAGCACGACCCATCCGGGCCCGGCCGCCACGAAGTCCTCGTTCTCCCTGCCCGGCGTCGCCTCGCTCGCATAGCTCACCTGCACGCGTCCAGATCTACCCGCACGGCACGTCCGTCCGGTACCGTCCGCCACCGAATCCTCACCGCGGAGCCCCCTGGGCGGCGGGCCCGTCACGCCGGGTGCGGGACGCCACGAGGCTCGGGTCGTCCGCGTAGAACCGGACGGACCGGACCCGCGCCCGCTTCCCGAGCGGACGCACGGCCACGACCGGCTCCGTCAGCTCGACCAGCACGTTCGTCTGCGCCCCGACCGCGACCGCGAGCCGCTCGCCGTCCACCCGGACCGGCCCGCTCTCGTCGTACCTGCGGACCGTCCGCACCGAGGCGATCTTCTCCCGCGGGATCCGCAGGTCGAAGAACGCCCCGTACCGGACGCGCACCTCCTCGTCCGTCACCACGTGCGGGCGCGTGACGCAGGCCGCGATGACCGCCAGCACGATCACGACCGAGTACAGATCGATCATCAGCACGGCCAGCCGGATCCCCGCCGGCACGCCGAGCGCCCCCAGCAGCACCTCCACCACGACCAGCTCGACCACCATCGCGGCCAGGAACGCGAGCATCGTCGCCGTCTGCGCCCCCGCGTACGGGACGCCCACCGCCCCCTCGGGCACCCCGTGCCGCCGGCGCGCCACGAGCATCGCCAGGCTGACCATGCCGTCCTTGTCGAACGCCATGACCCTGCGCACCTGCACGGGCACGATCGTCCGGTAGGCGCGCCGGACGGCCTCCGCCCGTCCCGCGTCCCGCCGCGCCGCCCGGTACAGCCGGAACGCCACCGTCCCCTCCAAGGCCAGCGCCGCGAGCACCACCGCCTCCCCCGCGACCACCACGGGACGGGGCACCGCCACGCCCGACACCAGCAGGACGAGCAGCACGATCTCGAACGGGAACAGCCCGAACAGCACGGCCCGCGCGACCCTCACCATCGCCGCACCCGCCGGAACACCTCGGCCTGCGCGGGGGTCATCCCGTCGAGCCACGGCCCTTCCGCGTCCTGCTCGGCCATGGCCCGCCGCAGCTCCTCGGGCATGTACGCCACGAGCTCCGCCGCGACCTCCGCGACGCGCGGATCGTCCACGTCCGCGTCCGCCAGCTCGTCCAGCCGCGCGTACAGGGCGCGCCCCCGGGCCGCCATGTCCGGCTCCGCCAGCGGGCGCAGCGTCTCGATCATCCACGCGCGCTCCGCGGGGCGGGCCACGGTGTCGACCAGCGCCAGCATCCCCCGATCGAGCTCCGCGATCTTCGAGTCGCCCCGCGTGATCTCCCGCAGCACCTCTCCGAGCTCCGGCGACACCGCCGAATCCGGGTTCAGCTCGCCGTCCTCCAGCAGCAGCGCCAGCCGCGCCCGCCGCGCCCGGATCGCGTCCTCCTGCCGCGCCAGGTCGGCGTCGAGCTCCCGCAGCACCTCCCGCAGGTCCCGGCCCCGATCGTCCGCGAGCACGTCCCGGACCTCGTCCAGCGACATCCCCAGTTCCACCAGCCGCCGCACCCGCGCGAGCAGCACCGCGTCCCGCATCCGGTACTCCCGGTAGCCGTTCGCGAGCCGCTCCGGTTCCGGCAGCAGCCCCTCGCGGTGGTAGTGCCGCACCGTCCGGGTCGACACCCCCACCAGGGCCGCGAGCTCTCCGATTCGCATGCGGTCATTCAAAACGTTGACGTCGCGTCAAGGTCAAGCCGCGTCGCCCCGCGTCAGCCCACGTCGCCGACGGCCGACACGGGCTGCACCGGTCCGCCGTCGAGCGCCTCCACCACCCGGCGGGCGGCCTCCCCCGGCTCCGCCCGATCGGTGTGCACCACGAGGTTGAACACCGGATCCTCGAGCGCGAGCACCTCCCGCCGCGTCCCGTCCCAGACCCCGAGGACGCCCCGCGCGTCCGCGTCGCCCCGCCGCTGCGCACGCAGCCCGCACACCTCCCGGGGCGCCCACAGCAGCACGCTCGTCCAGCCGAAGAACGGCACCGCGAGCTTCAGCCGCTGCAGGTCCGCGACCTCGACCAGCCGGACGACCGGAACCCGCCCCGCGTCCGCCGCCGCCTCCACGTCCCGCCGATCGACCGCGCGGAGCTCCCCGTCCCGCCGGAACTCGACCGCGACCCGTCCGTCCGCCCGCAGTTCCTCGAGCTCGCCCGCCGCCGCCTCCGGGGGCCGCACGAACCGTTCGTCCAGGCGGACCAGCTCCGCCGCGACGGTCGCCTTCCCGACCGCCGGGGGGCCGCAGAGGATCACCCCACGCCTCATCCCACCGACCCTACGCACGCCCGCCCCAGCCGCACCCCAAGCGAACCCCACGGAAACAGCGGGTCACGGCCGTCGTCCCCACGGCGGTGTCCGCGGGCCAACACTTAGCCCTTGCGCTAACTATCACCCCGCTGCCACACTTAGCCATGTGGCACAGTATTCGGCGCAGTTGGACGGGGTCTTCGCCGCCCTCGCGGACCCGACCCGGCGCGAGGTCGTCCGGCGCCTCGGCAGCGGGCCGACGAGCGTCGGCGACCTCGCGGGCGAGTTCCCCATGACCCTCCCCTCGTTCATGAAGCACGTGCGGACGCTCGAGTCGAACGGACTGATCCGCACGGTCAAGTCCGGCCGGGTGCGCACGTGCGTCCTCAACCGCGAGCGGCTCGCCCTGGTGGACGACTGGCTCGCGGAGCAGCGCCGCGTCTGGGAGGAGCGCACCGACCGCCTCGAACGTTTCGTCACCGACCCGAAGGAGAACCCGCGATGAACCCCGACCTCGACCTCGCCCTGGACCGGATCATCCGCGCGCCCCGCGCGACCGTGTGGCGGGCCTGGACCGACCCGTCCAGGCTCGAACGGTGGTGGGTCCCGGCCCCCTCGCACTGCCGGGTGGACCGCCTGGACGTGCGTCCCGGCGGGGCGTTCGTGACACGGCTGAGCGACGACGGGGCGGCGTTCGTCCCGCACCTGGACGCGTGCTTCCTCGCCGTCGACGAACTCGAGCGGCTCGTGTTCACCAACGCGGTCGACGGCACGTGGGGCCCCGCGAGTCCCGACCCGGTCGCGATGACCGCCGAGATCAGGCTGGCCGACCACCCGGACGGCACGGACTACCGGATCGTCGTCCGGCACGCCGACCCGGAGGCTCGCGCCCGGCACGAGAAGCTCGGCTTCGCCGAAGGCTGGGGCACGGTCGCCGCCCAGCTGGCCGCACTCGCGGAGGGCACGGCGTGAAGATCACCCTCACCGAGTTCGTCACGCTCGACGGGGTCAGCCAGGGCCCCGGCTCGCCCCAGGAGGACACCACCGGCGGATTCGCCCTCGGCGGCTGGCTCGTCCCGCACATGGACGAGACGTTCGTCCGGCGCGCGTCCGACTGGCTCGACCTCGCCGACGGCCTGCTGCTCGGGCGCCGGACCTACGAGGCGTTCGCCCGCGACTGGCCGGAGATCACCGACCCCGCCGACCCGTTCGCCGAGCGGATGAACACCCTGCCGAAGTACGTCGTCACGAACACCCTCACCGAAGGAACCTGGAACCCCACGACCATCCTCAAGGGCGACCCGATCCCCGCGCTCAGCGACCTCAAGGCCCGCCCCGGCCGCGAACTGCAGATCCACGGCAGCGCCCGCCTCGGCGACTCGCTTCTGTCCGCGGGCCTGATCGACACGCTCCGCCTCGTCGTCGCCCCCGCCGTCTTGCGGACCGGCCAGCGGCTGCTGACCGGCACCGGCGCCCCCTCCGGCCTCCGCCTCCTCCGGCACGAGGCCACGCCGAACGGTCTGCTGCTCCTCGAGTACGAGGTGGCCGGCGCCGCGAGCCAGGGCGAGTACGAGGGCGTCGCCGCCTTCAGCTGAGCGCTCGCAGCAGGTCCCGCGTGTAGGCCGCGAGCCGCTCGGCGTCCCCGGGATCCAGGGTTCGCAGGGACGGGTCGACGGGCTCGCCCCGGTCGATCGCCGTCAGCGCGCTCGACGGCGGCCGGTCGATCCACTCGACGACCGGCCGGACCGCGTCACCGACGGGACGGGCGAAGAACCTCGCGAGCACCCTGATCGCGTTCCGGACGAGCGGGTTCGGATGGGCGTCCGCTCCGCTCCGGGTGAATCCGGGGTGATAGAGCACGTAGGGCACCTGCCCCTCGGCCCGCCGGGCGAACGCGACACCGAGCAGGTCGTTCGCGCGGCCGGCCTGGAGCTGGGCGCGCACCTGCCGGTAGCCGCGCGTCAGCTGCGGATCGTCCCAGAAGATCCGTCCCGCGGTGTTCCCGACCCCGGCCACGTTGATGATCACGGGCCTCGGGGCGGCGTCGAGCAGCGGGCGCAGCCGCTGACCGAGCAGGTAGCGGCTCAGGTAGTAGAGGGCGAAGGTGGACTCCAGCCCGTCCGGGGTCTCCGCGCGCCTGGGATGGACGCGGTTGGCGAACAGCGCCAGCGCGTCCACGGCCCCGTGCCGCTCGGCGATCTCCGCGGCGACGCGTTCGACCTCGGCGATCGACGACAGGTCGGCGCGCAGGAACCGCAGGTTCGGATTCGCGGCCTGATCGACCAGCGCGCGGCCCCTCGCCTCGCTGCTGCCGATCACGGTGACGCGGTCGCCCCTGGCCAGCCGGTCCAGGGCCACCGCCCGTCCCATGCCGGCGGTCCCGCCGCTGATGATGACGGTCTTGGGCGATTCGTCGGACACTGCACGTCTCCTTAGGCTCGTACCGGCACGTCCGAGTCTGAGGTGACCTGCCAACGGACGAAAGAAGGCACTTACATGTCCGGTACGCACACCGATGTTCCTTCGGTGCTGGCCCACGACCTGCCACGTCCGGTGCCCGCCGACGAACTGGCCGCGTGCCCCGTCGGGGACGTGTTCCGGCGCGTGGGCGACAAGTGGAGCATGCTGCTGGTGATCCTGCTCGGCGGGCGCCCGCACCGCTACAACGAACTCCACCGCTCCATCGACGGCATCAGCCAGCGCATGCTGACCCGCACCCTCCGGAACCTGGAGGCCGACGGGCTCGTCCGGCGCGAGGTGCACCCGACGGTGCCGCCCGGCGTCGAGTACAGCCTGACCCCGCTCGGCCGCACGCTGCTCGACCCCCTGTCGGCGCTCGCCGACTGGGCCGTGGCCCACGAGGCGGAGATCAACGAGTCCCGCGCCCGCCACGGTTCCTGACGGCGGTCAGTGCTCGACCCGGCCGCCCGGAAGCGTCCAGTTGGACGTGCCGCCCGGCGGTATGTGACGCGCGAGCAGCACCCGTCCGTCCGCGACGCACACGGCGTACGCCGCCAACCGGAAACTCACCCGGCCCCTCCCCGGCACGTCCATGAACGCCAACGGCCCCTGACCGTGTTGAAGCTGGTCAGGGGCCGTTCTAGGCTGGTGTGGCGGGTCCAGGATTCGAACCTGGGTAGGCTAAGCCGACGGATTTACAGTCCGCTCCCATTGGCCACTCGGGCAACCCGCCGTGGTGTCGCGCTCGGCGACGGCACTGGAAAGAATAGCGGACGGTGCGAGTGGACGTGACATCGGTGGTGGGTGAGGTTCGCGGGTGCAGGCGCTAGTCTGCGCTTGAGCTGTGTTGACGTGGTGAGGTTTGTGGTGCGTTCAGGAACGATCTTCAGTTTCGACAATGTCCGCGGGTACGGGTTCATCGTCCCGGACGGGGGCGGCGAGGACGTGTTCGTCCACGCCAACGACCTGCTGGACGACAAGGGTCTGTTCACGCCCGGGACGTCGGTCGAGTTCGAGGTGGCGCAGGGGGAGCGGGGGCCGAAGGCGTTCGCCGTGCGGGCGCTCGAGCCGCGTCCGGACGCGGAGCCGCCGGTGCGGCGGCCCGAGTCGTTCGAGGACGACGCGCTGTGCGACGTGCTGTCGCCGCGGGAGTTCAGCAACGAGGTCACCGACGTGCTGCTGGTCAAGGTGCCCGAGCTCACGGGCGGGCAGATCGTGAAGATCCGCGAGAGCCTGCTGGGGGTGGCGCGGAAGCACGGGTGGACCGAGGACTGAGGGTCGATACGCTTCGTCGACGTGCTAGTTGCTGGTGAGGGGACGTCCGATGGCCGACAGTAGTTTTGACATCGTCTCTAAGCTCGACCGGCAGGAGGTCGACAACGCGCTGAACCAGGCCGCGAAAGAGGTGGCCAACAGGTTCGACTTCCGGGGCGTGGACGCGGGGGTCAAGTGGTCCGGGGAGGCCATCGAGATCCAGGCGAACACCGAGGAGCGCGCGAACGCCGTGCTGGACGTGCTGAAGGACAAGCTCGTCAAGCGGGGGATCTCGCTGAAGGCGATCGATCCGGGAGAGCCGAAGGCGTCGGGGAAGCTTTACAAGCTCGGCGTGGGGCTGAAGGAGGGCATCTCCCAGGAGGACGCGAAGAAGATCGGCAAGATCGTCCGCGATGAGGGCCCGAAGGGCGTGAAGGCGCAGATCCAGGGGGACGAGCTGCGGGTCAGTTCGAAGAAGAAGGACGACCTGCAGGACGTCATCTCGCTGCTGAAGGGCAAGGATCTCGATGTCGCCCTGCAGTTCGTGAACTATCGATAGCGAGAGCGCGCCGGCCGTCTCCCCCGCAGAGACGGCCGGCGCGCTCTCGTTGTCTATGACGCCGCGGAGCCGGGTGTGGTTCGCTCGAGTTCGTCGAGTGTTCGGGCGAGGTCGCTGAGGTCGAGGTCGAGGACGCGGGCCAGGGACGCGACGGTGAAGAAGGCGGGCGCGGCGATGGCGCCGCGTTCGATCTTGCGGAGGGTGTCGAGGGAGATTCCGGCGTCGTGGGCGACGGCGGCGGCGCTGCGGGGGCCTCGGGCGGCGCGCAGGATCCGGCCGAGGGCCTTGCCCCGGTCGCGCTGCTCCTCTGTCTGGGGGGTACGGACCATGTCAGTTGCGCCCCATGCGTTCGAGGCGGGCGATCCTCTCGGCGGTCGGGGGTGTGTGGAGAACAGCTTGCCGATGCCGGCGCCCTGGAACGGGTTGGCGATCATCAGGGAGCTCGTGGTGGCGAGCTCGGGGTCCTGGGGCAGGGGCATCGCCCTGGTGCCGGCTTCGATCTTGCGCAGCGCGGACGCGAGGGCGAGGGGGTCGCCGGTGATGCGGGCCCCGGCGGCGTCGGCGGTGTACTCGCGGGTCCGGCTGATCGCCATCTGGACGACCATGGCGGCGACGGGGCCGAGGACGAGCATGAGGAGGGCGCCGAGGACGCCCGGGCCGTCGTCGTCCTCGGACCGGCCGAGCGGCAGGAAGATCGCGAGGTGCGACAGGTAGGTGATCACGGTCGCGATGGCGGCGGCGACCGAGGAGATCAGGATGTCGCGGTTGTAGACGTGCGAGAGTTCGTGCCCGAGGACGGCGCGGAGTTCGCGTTCGTCCAGCATGCGCAGGATGCCGCGGGTGCAGCAGACGGCGGCGTTGCGCGGGTTGCGGCCGGTGGCGAACGCGTTGGGCTGCATGGTCTCGGAGACGTAGAGGCGCGGCATGGGCCGGCGCTGGGAGGTCGCCAGTTCGCGGACGAGCCGGTACAGGACGGGTGCTTCGACCTCGCCGACCGGGTGCGCGCGCATGGAGCGCAGCGCGATGCGGTCGCTGAAGAAGTAGGCGACGCCGTTGGTGCCGAGCGCGATGATCAGCGCGATCGTGAGGCCGGCGCCGCCGCCGATCACCCAGCCCACGGCGAGCATCAAGGCCGACAGCGCAGCGATGAGTGCCGCGGTTTTGATGCCGTTGAACTGCACTTTTCCGAAGCCTCCCCGTTTGCTCCACCCATGAACGGAACGGGGTGACCTGGCGAAACGTTCCCGTCAGCTCGCGGCGGTCACCGTCTGCAGGATGACCTGCGGCGCGACGGACAGGACGAGCGCGCCCGCGGCGGTCGCGGCGACGGCGGCGCGAACGGGCAGGCCGGGGACGGTGTCGGGTGCGGCGGCGGCGGGCGTCCCGAACAGGCGGGCCGCCCAGAGCAGGTAGTAGTACAGCCCGATGACGGTGTTGATCGCCATGACGACGGCGAGCCAGACGACGTCGCCGGCGACGACGCCGCGGAACACGACGACCTTCGCGAACAGCCCCATGACGCCGGGCGGGAGCCCGGCGAGGCAGATCAGGAAGAACGCGAGGGCGGCGGCGGTGAGGGGGCGGCGGCGGGCGAGGCCCCGGTAGTCGTCGAGGGTGTCGATCGCCTGGGCGCGCTCGTCGGTGCGGCGGCGGAAGCCGGTGACGACGGCGAACGCGCCGAGGTTCATGACGGCGTAGAACGCGACGTAGGCGGTGGTGGCGGCGACGGCCTCGGGCAGGTTCCGGGTGCCGACCGCGAGCGGCGCCAGCATGTACCCGGACTGCGCGACGGACGACCAGGCGAGCAGCCGGATCGCGGTGCGCTGGCGGAGCGCGAGGAGGTTGCCGAGCGTCATCGTGACGGCGGCGAGGACGGCGACGAGCGGGCCCCACACGTGCGCGTAGGCGGGGAACCCGAGGGACAGGACGATCGCGAGCCCGGCGAATCCGGCGGCTTTCGACACGACGGACAGGAACGCCGCGACGGGGAGGGGGGCGCCCTGGTAGACGTCCGGGGCCCAGAAGTGGAACGGGACGGCGGCGACCTTGAACCCGAACCCGGCGAGGACGAGGACGATCCCGGCGGCGGCGACCGCGTCGAGTCCGGCGGGGAGTTCCTCGAGGGCGGGGGCGATGCGGTCGAGGTGCATCGCGCCGGTCGCGCCGTAGAGGAGGCTGACGCCGAACAGCATGATCGCGGCGGACACCACGGAGACGAGGAAGAGCTTGAGCGCGGCCTCGGAGGCGGTGCCGTCGTAGCGGCGCAGGCCGGCGAGCGCGAACACCGGGAGCGAGAGGGTTTCGAGGGCGACGACCAGGAGGATCAGGTCGCGGGCGGCGACGAGGGCGAGGGCGCCGGTGACGGCCGCGAGGAGGAGGAAGTGGTACTCCCCCGCCGGGATCCGGGCGTCGGTGATCTGCTGCGCCGACAGCAGGACGACGACCGCGGCGGCGAGGAGCACGACCCCCTGGAAGGTGAGCGTGAAGCCGTCGGCGACGTACGAGCAGGACGCGGGGCCGTCGCCGCGCAGGCCGTCCGGCAGGCAGAACGTGGCGCGCCGGTCGCCGGTGCCGAGCGCGAGGACGGCGGCGAAGGCGGCGAGGAGGGCGCCGGCCGACAGCGGGCCGAGGAGGCGGCGGGGGACGCCGAACGCGTCGCCGAGCAGGACGCCGATGGCGGCGAGCGCGACGATCAGCGCGGGCGCGACGGCCGCGTAGTCGATGCTCTGGATCATCAGCCGCCTCCGAGCAGGGCGCGGACGGGCGCGGTCGTCACGTCCAGCAGGGTCTTCGGCCACAGCCCGATGAGCAGGGTGAGCGCGACCAGGGGCAGCCAGGCCGCGTACTCCTGGACGGTGACGGCGCTCTTCGCGGACGGCGCGTCCGGTGGTTCGGAGCGGCCGTGGGTGATCTTGGAGAGCATGCGCAGGAAGTAGGCGGCGGTGAGGACGGCGCCGAGCGCGGCGACCGCCAGGAAGATCCAGAACGCGGTGCGGGGCAGGTCGGGGGCGGGCCGGTACGCGCCCATGAGGGCCATCATCTCGCCCCAGAACCCGGCGAGTCCGGGCAGGCCGAGGGACGCGACGGACGCGAACGTCAGGACGGACGCGAGGCGCGGCGACGTCGCGAGCATCCCGCCGCCGAGGGCGTCCAGGTCGGTGCTGCCCCAGCGTTCCTTGATCGCGCCGGCGAGGAAGAACAGCAGGCCGGTGATGAGCCCGTGCGCGATGTTGCCGAACAGCGCGGCGTTGACGCCGACGGGCGTCAGCGTCGCGATGCCGAGCAGCACGAACCCCATGTGCCCGACGGACGAGTAGGCGATCATCCGTTTGAGGTCGCGCTGGGCGAGGCAGGCGAGCGCGCCCCAGACGATGCCGATCACGGCGAGGAGCGCGAGTACCGGCGCCCAGAACGCGGCGCCGTCCGGGGCGAGCGGCAGCGCGACGCGCACCAGCCCGTAGGTGCCCATCTTCAGCATGACCCCGGCGAGCAGGACGGACCCGACGGTCGGCGCCTCGGTGTGCGCGTCGGGCAGCCACGTGTGCAGCGGCCACATCGGCGCCTTGACCGCGAACCCGAGCCCCATCAGGGCGAACGCGGTGATCTGCAGGCCGTGCGCGAGCCCGGAGCCGTGCCGGTCGGCGAGCTCGGTCATGTCGAGCGTCCCGGCGTCGACGGCGACCAGCAGCATCCCGGCGAGGAGCAGCCCGGAGCCGAGGAGGGTGTAGAGGATGAACTTGTCCGCGGCGGCGCGGCGTCCCGGACCGCCCCACAGCATGATCACCGCGTACATCGGGATCAGGACGACCTCGAAGAACACGAAGAAGAGGACGAGGTCGAGGGACGTGAACGTGCCGAGCAGCCCCACCTCCAGGACGAGCAGGAGGGCGGTCAGCAGCCGCACGTCGCCGCCGTCCGGCACGTGCCGGAGCAGGTGCAGGAAGCACAGGAAGGTGAGGAGGGCGGTGAGGGCGACGAGCGGGAGGCTGACGCCGTCGACGCCGAGGTGGAAGCGCAGGCCGATCGCCGGCGCCCACTCCCGGTCGATCTCGAGCTGGACGGTCGAGGCGGCGCCGTAGTCGAACGCGTTGAGCGCGGCGACGGCCACGAGCAGCGTCGCGCCGGACGTGAACGCCCCGAACCGGCGGACGGCCGGGCCGGTCGCGAGGAACCGCTCGCGCGGGAGGAGGAGGGCGAGCGCCCCGACGAGCGGGATCGCCATCATCACGACGAAGATCACTGGAAGATCACCACCACGGCCGCGATGACGACGACGCCCGCGACCAGGCCCGTCAGGTACGTCTGCGGGTTGCCGTTCTGCGGGACGCGGAGCGGCCCGGCGATCCGGCGCGCCGACCGCCCGGTCTCGACGACGGCGGTGTCGATGCCGCGCGCGTCCGCCGTCACGACGAGCCGGGCCAGCGCGCGGAGCGGGCGCACGATGGCCGCCGCGTACAGCTCGTCCAGGTAGAAGGCCCGGGCCAGGACGGGACGGACGGGCCCCAGCGCGCGCGCCGGGTCGAGTGCGGGATCGCGGTTCCAGACGACGAACGCGGCACCCGCGCCGAGCGCGGTCAGGACGGCGCCGAGGAGCGCGGACCCGAGGTGCGGCCGCAGTTCGTCCGCGCCGAGCCCGAAGAACCCGAGGATCGCGGCGGGGACGGCGAGCGCCGCGACCGTCCACGACATGACCTTCGAGGGCTCGCGGACGTCGTGCGTCCCGCGCGGCTCGCCGAAGAACGTCATCAGCCAGGTGCGGGCCGCGTAGGCGGCGGTGAGGACCACGGTGAGGAGAAGGCCGAGGTAGACGAGCCAGGCGATGCCGGTGGGGATGCTCTGACCGTAGGTGGGCTCCAGCTTCAGGAGGGCGTCGCTTATGGCCGGGGTCAGAGGCACGTGGGGAGGCGATCCCGTGGTCTCCGACAACCGGACGGACCCGACGACCATGAGCCCCGGCCCCCGCACCTCGTCGTACAGCGTGCCGCCGTGCAGGGCGGAGTGCTGGGCGGCCTCGATGACCGAGTCCTTGCTGAACCAGCCGGACAGCGGCGGGACGCCCGCGAGCGCGCCGAACCCGATCGTCGCCGACCAGAACGTGATCGGCATGCCGTGCCGCAGGCCGCCGTAGCGGGCGAGCATGTTCGTGCCGGTCGTGACGATCACGCACCCGGCGGCGAGGAACAGCAGCGCCTTGAACGCGCCGTGCGAGAGCAGGTGGAAGATCGCGGGGGTGTGCGCCCCGACGGCGAGGCCCGCGGCCATCACGCCGAGCTGGCTGATCGTGGAGTACGCGAGGACGCGCTTGAGATCGTCCTGCGCGAGGGCCGCGAGCGCCGCGCCGACCATCGAGATCACCGCGAGGACGCCGAGGACGGCGAGTGCCGCCGGGGCCGCCGCGAACACGCCGAACAGCCGGGCGACGACGTAGACGCCCGCCGCGACCATCGTCGCGGCGTGGATGAGCGCGCTGATCGGCGTCGGGCCCGCCATCGCGTCCGGCAGCCAGGTGTGCAGCGGGAACTGGGCGCTCTTGCCGACGACCCCGGCGAGGAGCAGCAGCGCGGCGACGGTGAGGGTCGTCTCCGAAAGTCCGCCGATGCTCCGCAGGACGTCGTCGAGTTCGAACGATCCGGCGCTCACCCCGAGGACGATGACGCCGACGAGGAATCCGGCGTCGCCGAGCCGCGTCGTCAGGAACGCCTTGACCGCCGCCCGCGAGTACTCCCGCTCCTCCCAGTGGTGGCCGATCAGGAAGTACGAGCAGATGCCCATGACCTCCCAGCCGACGTACAGGACGATCAGGTCGGCGGCGAGGACGACGAGCAGCATCGCCGACGTGAACAGCGACACGAACGCGGCGTAGGACGAGTAGCGGCGGTCACCGTCGAGGTAGACGACCGAGTACACCTGGACGGCGAGGGCGACGCAGCACACCATCAGCGCGACGACGGCCGACAGCCCGTCCACCTGCAGCCCGACCCGGATCGGGACGGTGCCGGTGTCGACGACCGCGAGTGCGCCCGTCCGGGTCCCCGGCTCGCGCCAGACGGTGAACGCGACGATCGCCGCGAGGACGAGCGCGGCCGCCGCCGGGACGCACGCGATCAGCGCGGGCCCGTTGCGGAGCGGCGAGCGCGGGGGCGTGCCGCCGCGCAGCGCGCGGGTCAGGCGGGGACCGAGGAGGAATCCGGCGAGGGCGGCGGCGAACGGGAGGAGCACGGTCAGGGAGGCGAGCAGGATCACCGGGCGGCCTCCTCGTCCCGGGCGCCGGAGCCGCCCGGTTCGTCCGGTCGCTCGCTCTGGCGCTCGTCCTCGCGTTCGCCGGACGGACGCGCCGGACGTCCGTCCGTCCGGTCCTCGGCGAGGTCGCGGAGCCGGTCGACGTCGACCATGCGGCGGTTGCGGTAGACGAGCAGGACGATCGCCAGCCCGATCCCGATCTCCGCCGCGGCGATGACGATCGTGAACAGGGTGAGGACCTGGCCGCCGTGCAGCCGGTCCTGGAGCCAGATGTCGAACGTGACGAGGTTCAGGTTCACGGCGTTCAGCATCAGCTCGACCGACATCAGGACGAGGATCGCGTTCCGCCGGGCCAGCACCCCGTACACGCCGATCGAGAACAGCAGGGCGGCGACGACCGTGGGATAGGCGAGGTGCATCAGCGCTCGCCTTCCCGGTCGGTCTCGCGACCGTCCTGCCGGCCGGCGTCGCGGTCGGCGCCTTCGCCGCGGTCGCGGTCGTCCTTCGTGCGGACGTCCGAGCGCGACAGCACGATCGCGCCGACCAGGGACGCCAGCAGCAGCACCGACAGCACCTCGAACGGCAGCACCCACGTGCGGAACACCGCCGAGCCGAGTTCCTCGGCCGAGCCGCCGCCGTCCCGCAGCGGCGTCCGCTCGTCCCCGAACCCCATGACGAGCACGGTGACCAGGACGGCGGCGGTCGCGACGGCCACGAGGGCGGCGACCCACCGGTTCGGGGAGTCGAGGTCGGCGGAGTCGCCGATCGGCGCGCGGGTCAGCATGATCCCGAACAGCAGCAGCACCACGATCGCGCCGACGTAGATCAGCACCTGCACCCACGCGACGAACTCGGCCGTCAGCACCAGGTAGCCGCCGGCCAGCGCGCCGAACGACACGACCAGCCACAGCGCCGCGTGGACGAGCCGACGCGTCGTCACCACGAGCAGCGCGGAGCCCACGGCGACCACGCCGAGCAGCGTGAAGACGATCTCCTGGCCGGTCACCGGCCGGCCTCCGGGGGCCTGCGGGCGGCGCGGGCGGCGGCCTTCTCCGCCGCGCCGAGCTCCTTCGGGTCCTCGGCGGCCGGGTCGGGGGCCTGCGGCGGCGGGACCGTCCACATCCACTCCCGCAGCCGGTCCTTCTCGTGCGTCAGCTCGGCGATGTCGTACTCGGCGTACTCGAACTCCGGCGACCAGAACAGCGCGTCGAACGGGCACACCTCGATGCAGATGCCGCAGTACATGCACAGCGCGAAGTCGATGGCGAAGCGGTCGAGGACGTTCCGTGTGCGCGCGCGCCCACCGCCCTCGGCCGGGAGGGTCTCCTTGTGGGAGTCGATGTAGATGCACCAATCCGGGCACTCACGGGCACACAGCATGCACACCGTGCAGTTCTCCTCGAACAGGGCGATGACGCCCCTGCTGCGCGGTGGCAGATCGGGCTGCACTTCCGGATACTGGCGCGTGATGGAACGCCGCGTCATCGTCCGCAACGTGACGGCCAGCCCCTTGGCCAGCCCGCCTCCTGGTAGCCGTCCCACGGCCCCATGATTGCGTACTGAGGGGCGTGGGGGAACGCGACGGCCGCCGCGTTCGTCGTACGAGACGTGGGACCGCCGGTCCGTACCGCGATCGGCCTGCGGCGAGGAGGTCAGGTGAGCCACGCGAACGGCCCCAAAGAAAACGGACCGGGACGGAACGGGGACGCTCCGCCGCACGCTCCGCGCCCCCCGCACCCGCCCCGCCCGCCGCACGCTCCGCGCCCCCCGCACCCGCCCCGCCCGCCGCACGCTCCGCGCGTCCCGCACGGCGGCCCGCCGCGCCCCTACGGGTCGCCGCCGTGGCGCGCCCCGCACTCCCCGGCGGCCCCGGCCCCGGTGCCGGGCCCGCCGCCCGTGCCGATCGTGGCCCCGGCGGCCTCGCGCGGGGTCGGCTGGGCGCTCATCCCGCTGCTCACCTTCGGGTACGGGACGCCCTTCTCGTTCATGTACGCCGCGGTGAAGCAGCGTTCGGTGGGGCTCGGCGTCGCCGCCACCGGCTACGGCGCCGGGCTGATGGCCGTGATGGCGTCCTTCGGGTTCGACAGCCTGCTGTTCAGCGCGATCGGCTCGTTCCTGATGATGCTGCTGTGGATCGGCGGCACCGGCCACGCGCTCGCGGCGCGGTCGCGGGTGTTCCCGAAGGAGCCGCCGCGCAACCTCGCGAACGAGCACGCCATCGAGGTCGCCAAGTTCCGCCGGACGCTGCGCGACGAGGCCCGCGCCCTCGCGGCGAACGACCCGGCCCTGGCACGCGAGCTGCGCATCGGCCGTCCCGACGAGCCCCGCACCTACGACGACGGCGGCCTCGTCGACGTCAACCACGCCCCGCCGAACATCATCGCGGCGCTGCCGGGCATGACGCCCGAGCTGGCCGAACGGGTCATCAAGCGGCGCGCGGAGACGGGCCCGTTCATCTCCGTCGAGGAGATGGTGGTGGACGCCGACCTGCCGCCCGACGTCCTCCCCCAGCTCGCCGACTTCACGATCTTCCTCCCGTAACGCCCGGCTCGACCCCGTCCCGTCCGGTCCCTCGCGCTCAGAGGGCGACCTTCAGGACGCCGGTGAGCGCGAGCTGCGCCAGCGACAGCGGCACCAGCCAGGCCCAGGCGAGCTTCTGGAGCTGGTCCTCGCGCATCCGGGGGTTCGCGACGCGCACCCAGATGACGCAGAACGCGAGCGCGGCCACCTTCAGCAGCATCCAGAGCCAGCCCAGCTCGGCGTTCAGGAACGGGCCTTTCCACCCGCCGAGGAACAGGACGGCCGTCAGGGCGCAGAGCACGACGATCCCGGCGTACTCGGCGAGGATGAACAGCGCGAACCGCAGCCCGCCGTACTCGGTGTACGGGCCGAAGATGATCTCCGAGTCGGCGACCGGCATGTCGAACGGGGGGCGGCGCAGCTCGGCCAGGCCAGCGACGAAGAACACGGCGGCGCCGACCGCCTGCCACGGCAGCCACCACCAGTGCCACTCCTCGACGATGCCCGGCAGGGACAGCGTCCCGGCCGCCATCGCGACCGACGACGCCGCGAACACCATCGGCAGCTCGTACGACATCAGCTGCGCCGCGACACGCATGCCGCCGAGCAGCGAGTACTTGTTCGCCGACGCCCAGCCCGCCATGATCGCGCCGATCACGCCGACGCCCATCACCGCCAGCGCGAAGAACAGGCCGACGCCGAGGTCGAGCGCGACCTGGCCGTCCGGTCCGACGGGGATGACGAGCAGCACCAGCAGGTACGGGACGAGCGCGACGCCCGGGGCGAGCTTGAACACCCACCGGTCCGCCGCCGCCGGGACCACGTCCTCCTTCTGCGCGAACTTCACGCCGTCGGCGACGAGCTGCCCCCACCCGTGGAACCGGCCCGCGTACATCGGGCCGAGGCGGCCTTGCATGTGCGCCATGACCTTGTGCTCGGCCTGCCCCACCAGGAGCGGCAGGACGGCGAACGCGGCGGCGACGAGCGCGAGCTTGACGACGATCTCAAGCATCCGGGTCCCTCTCCGGCGGACGGGCGGGACGCTCGGGCGGACGGGCGGCGCGTTCGGCCGCCTCCGCCCACGGGCCCGTGTCGGGGATGCCGGGCGGACGGACGCGGCGGCGGCTCGGCGCACCGTGCCCCGATTCGCCCGGCTCCTTCGCGCCCGGCCACGGCTTGGCGACCCGCGCCGCGAGCACGAACTCCTTGCGCAGCGGATGCCCCTCGAAACCGTCCGGCAGCAGCAGCGGGACGAGATGCGGGTGCCCCTCGAACGCGATGCCGAACATCTCGAACGTCTCGCGCTCGTGCCACGCCGCGCCCCGGTACACGCCCGTCGCCGTCGGCAGCACCGGCTCGTCGCGCGGCACCCGCGTGCGGACGAGGAGGTGGTGCCGGCGTTCGAGCGAGTACACGTGCGCGACGACGGCAAAGCCGTCCTCCAGCTCGTCCACGCCGGTCAGCCAGTCGAAGAAGCCGCAGGCCAGGTCGTCGCGGGCGAACGTCAGCGCGTCCGTCCACAGCTCCGGCGGGACGCCGACCGCGAGGCCGCCGTGCGTCGCCTCGGTGCTGACCTCGGCGCCGAACCGGTCGCGCCAGGCACCGTCGAGCCCGGCACCGTCGAGCGCGGCACCGCCCTCGGCGGTCACCGGTCGCGCCCGATCTCGTCGTCCCCGATCTCGCCGTCCCCGATCTCGTCGTGCACGGTCTCGTCGGGGCCGTCCGGGGAGAGCCCGGGGATGATCGTCGGGTCGTGCTCGCGCCGGTCCCTGGCCCGGCGTCCCGGAAGGCCGCGGCGCGGCGGGACGTCCTCGATCGCCTGCACCGGCACCGTCTCGTCGCCGTCGGGATCGTCGACGGGCGCGACGGGCACCGTCTCGTTCGCGTCCGGGTTGCCGTCCGGCTCCTGGGCGGGGGCCGGATCGGCCACGGGCGGCACCGGCATGGTCTCGTCGCTCGCACCGCCGTCCGGCTCGCGCGCCGGGACGTCGTCGACGGCCGGGGCCTCGTCGACCGCCGGGGCCTCGGCGGCGGCCGGGGCGTCGTCGATGGTCGGGACGGGCTGCGTCCGGACGTCGGCCGCCTCCACGGCCTCGATGTCGGCGGGCCCGACCGGCGCTTCGGCCCGCTCGGGCGCGGGCCCGGCCGGTCCGTCCTCGACGGGCGCGGCGGCACCCGCCTCCCCGGCGTCCGGCCGCGGCGGGTCGGGGTCCGGGGGCGGCTGGAGCGGGCGGCGCAGGACGGTCGGGGACAGCGGGCGCGGCGGTGGCGGGGGCGTCACGGGGTCGCCGTCGTAGCGGTCGCCCAGCGTCTCGGCGGCGATCCGCTCCTGCAGATGGACGATGCCGTGCAGCAGCGCCTCGGGACGCGGCGGGCATCCGGGCACGTAGACGTCCACGGGGATGATCTGGTCGACGCCCTTGGTGACGCAGTACGAGTCCCAGTAGGGCCCGCCGCAGTTGGAGCACGCGCCGAACGAGATGACGTACTTGGGTTCGGGCATCTGCTCGTACAGGCGCCGGACGGCCGGGGCCATCTTGTCGCTGACGGTGCCGGACACGACCATGAGGTCGGCCTGCCGGGGGCCGGGCGCGAACGGGATGACGCCGAGGCGCATGAAGTCGTGCCGGCTCATCGAGGTGGCGATGAACTCGATCGCGCAGCAGGCGAGACCGAAGTTGAACACCCACAGGGAGTACCGGCGGCCCCAGTTGAGCACGAACTTGATCGGTTTGGGGGCGACCCGCGACAGCGGTCCCACGCCCGGTGACGGTAGATCGACAGTGCCCACGTCCTCATTGTTACAGCCCGGGGCGCATCGGGATCAGGCCCACAGCGCCGTCAGACCCAGGACAGGACGCCCTTCTTGGCCGCGTAGGCGAGGCCGGTCGCGAGGAACCCCAGGAAGACGAACATCTCGCCGAGGGTGGTGAAGCCGTAGCCGGGGGCGTCGAAGACGGTGGCCCACGGGAACAGGAACACCGCGTCCACGGCGAACACGACGTACAGGTAGGCGAACACGTAGTACCGCACGTAGGAGTGGGCCCAGCCCTCGCCCACCGGGTCCACACCGCACTCGTACGTCATGAGCTTCTCGGCCGTGGGACGATGCGGGCGCAGCATGCGGTTCGCTGCGAGTCCACCTGCGACGATGCCGCCACCTACCAGGAGCAGGGCCAGGACGAGCGCATATGAGTCGAAATAGTTATGCACGAATTCCTCCTGGTGTGCGTCTGACCAAGTATCCCTGAGGACCGGCCCCGGGGAGTGTGACGACGTACCTCCCCCCTGGAGGATCGCAGTGTCATCCTTTTACTGCACACTAGTGATGCATTGGGGTCAGTTGACCTGGAAGGACGTGACCAGATGAGCAACCCACCTCCGCCTCCGGGCGGCTGGGACGCCCCGGGCGGTTCGTCCTGGCCGCCTCCGCCCCCGCCCATGGGTCCGGGCGCACCCGGTCCCGGAGCGCCGGGTCCCGGTGGTCCTGGCGGTGTCGGCGGCGCCGGAACGCCGCCGCCCTTCTTCCCCCCGCCGCCCGGCGGCCCGCTGGGGCCGGGCATGCCGCCGCCCCCGCCGCCCAAGCGGGGCAACGGTCCGCTGCTCGCCCTGGTGCTCGGCGGCGGGCTCGTCGTGGTGCTCCTCGTCGCCGTGGTGGCCGTGGTGATCGCCATGAGCGGCGGGATGACCCCCGAGGAGAAGCTCCGCGCCGCGGCCGACGACATCGGCGCCGACACGTCCGTCGGGCTGGAGGGCGACTTCGGCGGCGGCGCCAACTCGATCCGCGGCGAGCTGTCGGTCACCAAGGGCGGCCGCGCCTACGGCTCGGTGACGTGGAACAACAGCAAGGTCACCGTGCTCGCGGCCGACGGGCTGCTGTTCGCCAAGGCCGGCTCGGCCTTCTGGAAGGAGCAGATCTCCGGCTCCGAGACGCCGTACTACCTGGAGGACGGCGAGCAGTGGGGCCGGCTGAGCGCCGACGAGCTCGACCTCAAGTTCAAGGAGGAGCTGTCGCCGTCGGCGCTGGCGGCCAAGCTGGACTCGGCCGCCGGGGGACGGTCGATCCGGTCGAGACCAGCTGGAAGGGGACGAAGGCGCTCAAGGTCAGCACGTTCTCCTCCACCCTCTACATCAGCGACTCCGACGACCCCGAGCTGCTGCGCTACGAGGCGACCACGCCGCGCGTGGCGCTGGACGTGAGCCCCGACAGCGGTTCGCAGAGCGAGACGGTCGTCTCGACCATGCGCACGAGCATGGGCGAGCTGAAGAACTCGTTCAACGCGTCGGCGCGCCCCACGATCGCGGAGTGGAAGAAGGGCAACTGCCAGGACGACGCGGGCTGCACCGTCCAGGCCCAGATCCGGCCGCCGTACGGGGCCGGCACGCCCGTCACCGTCGAGATCCAGTTCGCGCTGACGGCGGGGACGCTGACCGGCAAGGACCTCGGCAAGTGCACCACCCAGATCACGTTCAAGACGGAGTCCCCGGTGTGGGCGAGCTGCCGGGTCAAGAGCTCCGCATGGACGAGCTGGGCCGAGGGGACCGGCGGCACGTTCTACAAGCACGCCGACTACAAGGTGCTCGGCGCCACGGCGAGCGAGGTGCAGGACATGCAGAACGGCCTCGACAGCGAGTAGGCGCACGGCGCCGCAGGTGAGGCGCCGTGCCCGTCGCACCGGGCCGCTTCGGGATGCCCGGCGACGCGTCCGTCCCCGCTCCGGGGACTCGTGTCGTCGGGCATTCTTGTTGGCGTGGACTTCCCTACCTCCGAGCCCACCGATCCCGGCGCGCCTCACACACCCCCCGGGCGCCCGTCCGATCCGCCGGACCGCCCGCGCGGCCGGCACGCGGCCGCGCCGCGCGACGTCCCGGTGGCCGGACGAGCCGCGCACGAGCCGCGTCCGGACCCGTCCGGCGACGGCTCGGCCCGGTGGGACCCCACCGCACCCCCCGGCCACCCGACGGCCCCCGGGGGCACGGGGCCCGGCCACACCATGCCGGGTCGAGCCATGCCGGGCCGAGCCATGCCGGGCCGCGACGGTCCGGTGCCGCCCGGGATCGTGCCGGGGCGGCAGCGGCCGATGTCGAAGCGGAACCGGATGCTGCTGATCGCCGCCGGGGTCGCGATGGCGGCGACGGCGGCGGGCGCCGTCACGATGGCGACGGCCGCCGGCGACGAGCCGTCCGGGCCGGTCGCGAAGCCGAGCGTGACCCCGCCGCCCGCGTGGTCGCTCGCGGCGGGCCGCGGGCTCACCGGCGGGATCGGGCTGCGGTACGCGGGGACGCTCACGATCGCGGGCGGTCCCGCGACGCTGCAGCTGCGGATCAGCCCGGAGGGCTCGGCGAGCGGGACGCTGACGGCCGGCGAGCGGACCGCGCTGCTCGCGACGGTCGACGGCGTCACCTACATCAAGGCCGGGCTGGAGTTCTGGCGCGCCTACGCGGCGGGCACCGAGCATCCCGAGTACTACGCGGGCGGATGGGCGAAGGCGCCGCTCGCGCTGCCCGGCGTGGACGTGGCGAAGGTGCTCGCGCCCGGATCGGTGGCGCGGAAGCTGGCGAAGGCGTCCGCCGACCCGAAGACGGAGCAGATCGGCGGCGTCCCCGCCTACGTGGTGCCCGCCGCGGACGCCGAGTACCTCATCGCGGTCGCCGCACCGCACCGGCTGCTGGGCGTGCGGACGTCCGGAGGCACCCCGCTGACGCTCACGGCGCAGCCGCTCGCGAGCCCGGCCCCGCTGTTCAAGGAGCTGCGCGCGCGCGTGAAGCAGCTGGGCGGCGCGACCGATCCCACGCTGCACTTCGCTCCGGGCCAGCTGACGTTCAAGAACTGCAACCAGAACATGAACGGCTGCACCGTCCAGGTCCCGGCGACCCTGTCCACGTGGGAGGGGAAGGTCTCGCCGGACGCGCGCGCGGCGCTGCGGGCATCGATCACCTCGAAGGGACGGGCGCTCGGAACGTGCCACGGGTCGGCGCCGGTACCGGACGACCGGACGGTCACGGTGAGCTGCACGGTCACGGGCAGGACGTGGCGGACGTGGATGCGGGCCGCCCTCGACAACCCCGGCTCGTACCCGTACAAGGCGAGCGCCCGCGTCGTCGGGGAGGCGCTCGCGGCGGCGGACGTCCAGGAGCTGCTCACCGAGCTCGACGCCGAGCGGCGGGAGCTGGTGCGGGCCGCCGCGGCGCCCGCGCCCGGCTCGTCCGCCGCGCCCGGCGCGACGGCCTCCGCGTCCGCGGGCGCGACGGCGTCGGACGCCCCGGGCATCGCGACGTCCCAGCGCCCCTGACCGGACGGCGCCCGCGCCGTCCGCGTCGCGCGAGGCGGCCGGAGTCGGCCGGGGCGGGTCCGCGCGGGGGTCGGTGGGTCCGAACGATTTTCGGCCTGTCTACACTTCGGGACGTGAACTCCGTGCCCATGGGAGATGACGGCTCCTCGGCGAACCGCAAAAGGCTCGTCCGGCGGCTGCACGTCGACCTCTGCCGCCAGCACAGCTGCCTGTGTCAGCGGTGAGCGGGGGATTCGACCAGTTCTGTACCCGTGCTGTCCGGTGACTCATCCGTCCCCCGATCCCAGCATCGCCTCCCGGACATACCATGAAGGCAAGCCTAAGTAGCATCACGATTCTGGGTGCCTCCCCCAGGTCGGATGCTGCGCGTCGAGGAGGTCTTCCTCTGTGACCAAACAGGTCCAGCAGCTCGACCGCGTCATCATCCGCTTCGCCGGGGACTCCGGTGACGGCATGCAGTTGACCGGCGACCGCTTCACCCAGGAGACGGCCGCGTTCGGCAACGACCTTTCCACGTTGCCGAACTTCCCTGCCGAGATCCGCGCCCCCGCCGGGACCCTCCCCGGCGTGTCCAGTTTCCAATTGCACTTCGCCGACCACGACATCCTCACGCCGGGCGACGCCCCGGACGTCCTGGTCGCCATGAACCCGGCCGCCCTCAAGGCCAACCTCGGGGACCTCCCCCGCGGGGCGGACGTCCTGGTCAACACCGACGAGTTCACCAAGCGCAACCTCGCCAAGGTCGGCTACGCGACCAGCCCGGTCGAGGACGACTCGCTCGCCGAGTACCGGGTGCACGCGCTGCCGCTCACGTCGATGACGGTGACCGCCCTCACCGACTTCGACATCTCCAAGAAGGACGCCGAGCGCGCGAAGAACATGTTCGCGCTGGGGCTCCTGTCGTGGCTGTACCACCGCCCCACCGAGGGCACGGTCGCGTTCCTGGAGCGCAAGTTCGCCAAGAAGCCCGAGATCATGAAGGCGAACATCGCGGCCTTCCAGGCGGGCTGGAGCTACGGCGAGACGACCGAGGCGTTCTCGACCCAGTACGAGATCAAGCCGGCCGAGCACGAGGCCGGCCTGTACCGGAACATCACCGGGAACGTCGCGCTCGCGTACGGGCTCGTCGCGTCCGGCGTCCAGTCCGGGCTGCCGGTGTTCCTCGGCTCGTACCCGATCACCCCGGCGTCCGACATCCTGCACGAACTGTCGAAGCACAAGCCGTTCGGGGTCAGAACGTTCCAGGCGGAGGACGAGATCGCCGCCGTGGGAGCCGCCCTCGGCGCGTCCTTCGGCGGGTCGCTCGGCGTCACCACGACGTCCGGTCCCGGCCTCGCGCTGAAGAGCGAGACGATCGGCCTCGGCGTCGCCACCGAGCTGCCGCTGCTGGTCATCGACGTCCAGCGCGCCGGGCCGTCCACCGGGCTGCCCACCAAGACCGAGCAGGCCGACCTGCTGCAGGCCATGCACGGCCGCAACGGCGAGGCGCCCGTCCCGGTGATCGCACCGCAGTCCCCGTCCGACTGCTTCGCCGCCACCATCGAGGCCGCCCGGATCGCGGTCGAGTACCGCACGCCGGTCATCCTGCTGTCGGACGGCTACGTCGCCAACGGCTCCGAACCGTGGAAGCTGCCGGACGTCGCCGACCTGCCGAAGATCGAGCCGGACTTCGCGGCACCGTCCGGCGAGGAGTTCCAGCCGTTCAAGCGGGACCCGGAGACGCTCGCGCGCCCGTGGGCGATCCCCGGCACCGCCGGGCTGGAGCACCGCATCGGCGGGCTGGAGAAGGCCGACGGGTCCGGCAACATCTCCTACGACCCGTCGAACCACGACAAGATGGTCCGGCTCCGCCAGGCCAAGGTCGACGGCATCGCGAACGACATCGCGCCCCTCGAGGTGGACGACCCGTCCGGTGCGGCCCGCGTGCTCATCCTCGGCTGGGGCGGCACGTACGGCGCGATCTCCGCCGGCGTCCGGCGCGTCCGCGACACCGGCCGGCACGTCGCGCAGGCCCACCTGCGGCACCTCAACCCGTTCCCCGCGAACCTGCCCGAGGTCCTGCGCTCCTACGACAAGGTCATCGTGCCGGAGATCAACCTGGGCCAGCTCGCGCTGCTGCTGCGCGGCCGGTACCTGGTGGACGTCATCGGCTACAACCAGGTCCGCGGCCTGCCTTTCAAGGCCGAAGAGCTGCAGGGCGTCATCCAGGATGTGATCGACAGTGAGTGAAGTCAACGGCAACGGGCGCAGCCCGCTCTCCCTGGTCCCGAAGACCGACGCGAAGCAGACGCTGAAGGACTTCAAGACCGACCAGGAGGTCCGGTGGTGCCCCGGCTGCGGTGACTACGCGATCCTCGCGGCCGTCCAGTCCTTCCTGCCCGAACTGGGGCTGCGCAAGGAGAACATCACGTTCGTGTCGGGCATCGGGTGCTCGTCCCGGTTCCCGTACTACATGAACACCTACGGGTTCCACTCGATCCACGGCCGCGCCCCCGCGATCGCGACGGGCCTCGCCACGTCCCGTCCCGACCTGTCGGTCTGGGTCGTGACGGGCGACGGGGACGCGCTGTCGATCGGCGGCAACCACCTCATCCACGCGCTGCGCCGCAACGTCAACCTGAAGATCCTGCTGTTCAACAACCGGATCTACGGGCTGACCAAGGGCCAGTACTCCCCGACCTCCGAACTCGGCAAGATCACCAAGTCGACGCCGATGGGGTCGCTGGACTCGCCGTTCAACCCGATCTCGCTCGCCGTCGGCGCCGAGGGCACCTTCGTCGCCCGCACGATCGACTCCGACCGCAAGCACCTGCAGTCGGTGCTGCGCGCCGCCGCCCAGCACCGCGGCACCGCGCTCGTCGAGATCTACCAGAACTGCAACATCTTCAACGACGGCGCCTTCGAACCGCTGAAGGACTCCGACGTCCGCGACGACGTCACCGTCCGTCTCGAGCACGGCGAACCGATCGTCTTCGGCGCCGACGGCTCGAAGGGCCTCCGGCGCACCCGGACCGGCTCCTTCGAGGTCGTGAACGTCGCCGACGTCGACCCGTCCGAGATCGTGGTGCACGACGCCCACGACCCGGACTCGTCCCACGCGTTCGCCCTGTCCCGGCTCGACTCGCCCGCGTTCGAGCACACCCCGATCGGCATCTTCCGCGACGTGGACCGCCCGTCCTACGACGAGCTGATGCGCGAGCAGGTCGACGCGGCCGTCCAGAGCCAGGGCGCCGGTGACCTCGCCGCCCTCCTCGGCAGCGGGGACACCTGGCGCATCGACTGACGCACCGGTGCGGAGACCCGGCCCCAAGCCTTGCGGGGCCGGGTTTCTCGCGTATGGAACCGCCGTCGAACGGGCACCGTTCCACGTGATGAGCGATCAGCGAACAGCGGCCGGGTTCGGACGCGACACGGTGCGGGACGGCGTCACATCCTGGAACACTGGAGAGATCTTGTCCCCGGGGAGGTAACGATGCGGGTCGTGCCGCGCCGTATCAAGGATCGTCGACGCCGCAAGGACGACGCCCCGACCCCGGAGAACCAGGACACCCGGCCCGTCACGGGCACATCGCCCGACGAACCCGGCCCGTCCGCGCCGTCCGCGCCGCCCGAGCCGCCCGCGCCCGAGGAGCCGAGCCCGCGGAACGTCCGGATCCTCGGCGGAACGCTCGACGAGGACGAACCGGGCACGCCCCGTCCCGAAGGCTCGGAGACGCAGGCCCCGCGCGAGGCCGTCGAAGCCCCTGGCGACACCCGGCCGATCCCGCCGCCCCCAGGGGACGTCGGCGCGCGCGCAGAGGATCCCCAGGGGGCACCCGCACGTCCCGACGGCACCGAGGCACCCCCCGCCCCACCTGCACCCCCCAGCAACACCGGGCCACGCGCACAGGACCCTCAGGGGACACCCGCACGCCCTGGCGACACACAGCCGGTGGCACCGCCCCCAAGGGACGTCGGCGCGCGCGCAGAGGACCCGCAGGGGGCATCCGGACGTCCCGACGTCCGCCCCGGCGACACGCGACCGGTGCCGCCGCTCCCGAACGACGCCCAGGGCGCCCCCACGCGCCCCGACGTGCGCTCGGGGGACACGCGTCCCGTCCCGCCGCCCCACGGAGCCGGCGGCGCGCAGCCTGGCGGCGCGGGGTGGGTGGATCCCGCGGAGGCGCTGGGGCAGGAGAGCTGGGGACCGCCGGGTCCGTCGGAGCCGCAGCGGCGTTCGGCCGGCGGGCCGCGCACGGGGCGCGGGAGGGACGCGGACGGGCGGCGGCGGGCGCGCGCGGCGGAGCGGCGGCGGGCCGCCGCGGAGGTCAAGCGGAGCCGCGCGAGGTCCCGGCAGGGACCCGTGCCGCGGGCGACGCCGCAGGCCAGGGCCGCCGACCGGCACCGGTCGGCGCTGCTGTTCATGGTGATCATCCTGGGGGTGCTGATCGCGGCGGTGGCGGTCCTCGGCGGGCTCTTCGCGTCGTCGATGCGGACGCGGCCGGTGCCGCTGGCCGATCCGCTGCACATCTACCCGGTGACGCAGACGACGCCGGGGCAGTGCCCGGCCGGGACGCGCGGGGTCACCGGGCAGTCGGGCGGCGGCCCGGCCTGCTACCGGCTGGAGCAGGGGCTCGCGATCCACGAGGTGTCCGAGCTGTACGTGCAGCCGTCGCGGCTGCGGGACGGCGGGTACGACGTCGCGCTGACGCTGCGGTCCGCCGACCGGAACGCGTTCGCCGATCTCACCCGTTCGACCGTCGGGCGCGACCTGGCGTTCGTGGTCCGCGACGAGATCGTCACCCTGCCGAGGGTCGACATGGCCATCACGGACGGCAAGATCATCGTGACCGGCACGCAGGACCGGGCGGCGGCGGTGCGGCTGGTCCGGGAGCTGCGGGGCCGCTGAGGACGGCCGGGGGCGGCCCGAGGACGGCCGGCCCCGGCTAGACCTGCGGGAGTTCGGTGCCCTGGACGGCCTGGATCTCCAGCTCGACGCGGAGGCTCTCGCCGACCATCGCGACGCCCGCCTCCAGCAGCTCGTTGTAGCGGATGCCGAAGTCGCGGCGGCGGAGTTCGGCGGTCGCACGGAAGGCCGCCCGGACGCCGCCCCACGGGTCGGCGCCCGTCCCGAGGTAGGCGAGGTCGAGGTCGACCGGCCGCGTGCGGCCGTTGAGCGTGAGCCGGCCGTGGACGGTCCAGCGGTCGGGGCCCGCGGCGGTGACGCGGTCGCCGGTGTACTCGATGACCGGGTGCTCGTCGGCGTCGAGGAAGTCGGCGGACCGCAGGTGGTCGTCGCGCAGCTTGTTGCCGGTGTCGATGGACGCCGCGTCGATGCGGGCGGCGACGCGGGACGCCTCGACGGGCTCGGCGATCTCGACGCGTCCCGCGAAGGCGCCGAACCGGCCGCGGACGCTGGAGAGGCCGAGGTGCTGCGCGACGGCGCCGACGCTCGAATGGGCCGGGTCGATCGTCCACGGGCCGGGCGGCGGCAGCTCGGCGCCGCCCGCCCGCGCCAGCGCGACCGCGCCGATGTCGGCGACGCCCGCACCGGTGACGATCAGCGTGGCGGCGGCGGGCTGGAAGCCCATCGCCGTCACGATCGCCGTGTAGGTGCCGGCGGGCAGCGGGCCGGCGGCCAGGACGCCGTCCTCGCCGGTCCGCTCGCGCGCCACCTGGTTCCCGGCCAGGTCCGTGACGGTGACGATCGCGTGCCGCACCGCCCAGCCGTCCTTCGTCCGCACCGTGCCGCGCAGACCCCGACTCTCGTCCATTGACCAGCCTCGTGCTCGTTCGTCCCGGTCCGTCCGGGCGGTGTCGGTCACTCTTGCGGGTAGCCGAGCTTCAGGTCGTGCTCGTCGCGCCCGTCGCCCGACAGCGACAGCCCGGTGGCGACCGGGGGGTAGCCGGACGCGATCACGGTGTACTGCCCGCCGGTCAGGTCGGCGAACGCGTACTCCCCGTCCGGCCCGGTGATCATCATGGCGACGACGTTGCCGGCGGCGTCGACGATCGTGACGCGGGCGTCCGCGACGGGCTCGCCCGCCTCGGTGCGGACGGTCCCGCGCACCCGCGCACCGGGCGGCATCTCGACGTCCTGCGCGGTCTGCCCGCTGCCGCCGACCTCGACCGGCAGCGCGACCGGGCGGTGCGCGGCGGCGCTCACGGCGAGCGTGTACGTGCCGGACACGACGTCGCCGAACGAGTACCGCCCGTCCGGGCCGGTCCGTCCGGTGCCGACGACCTCGCCGCGCACGTCGGTGACGACGACCATCGCGTTCGGCACCGCGAGGCCGTCGGCGCCGCGGACCGTCCCCGCGAGGCCCCCGCTGCCCGCCAGGAGAAGGTCGAACTCCACCGGCTTGTCGCTGACGACGAGCGTCGCGGCCTGCGGCTCGTGCTCCCCGGTCGCCGCGATCAGCACGTACGTGCCGGGTCCGGGGGTCGGCAGCGCGTACCGTCCGTCGCCGAGGGTCAGCGCGCGCGCCAGCTGGTGGCCGTCCACGCCGATCAGCGTGAGCGCGGCGGACGGGACGGGCGCGCCCTCGGACGTCCGGACCACGCCCCGGACCGGCACGCCGCCGGGCCGGGCGCCGTCGGCCCGGGGCGCCGCGACGGGCGCCCCGGCCGCGCCGGTGCCGCTCGTGTCCGCTCCGGCGGAGCGGGGGGCGCCGTCACCGGACGGCGGGCCGAACGCGTTGTGCGACATCTCGTTGACGGACACCGCGCTCCCCTGGGGGACCGCGCCCGCGCCCACGAGTTCGTGGTCGTCGCGCGGCGGTCCGTCCGTCCGCTCGTGCCGTCCCGCCGGGGCCGGCGCCACCGGACGGACGGCGTCCGTGACGGTCGCGCCGTCCTGCGGGCCCCCGGCGGCGGTGGGCGCGACGGCGACCGGGCCGCCGGAGCCGCGCAGCGGCAGCTCCTTGAGCCCGAGCACCACGAGGAACCCGACGACCGCGACCGGGACACCGACGAGGAACACGGTCTCGACCGCGTTGTTGAACGCCGTCAGCACGATGTGCTTGATCGGTTCGGGCAGCGCGGCGATCTGGTCGGGCGAGCCGAGCCCGCCGCCGCCGGACGGCAGCGGGACGCCCGCGGTGCGCGCGCCCTCGGCCATCTCGTCGCCGAGCCGGTTGGTGAGGATCGACCCGAACGCGGCGACGCCCATCGCGCCGCCGAGGTTGCGGAAGAACGACAGCCCCGAGGTGGTCGAGGCCAGGTCGGCGCGGGCGGCGGCGTTCTGCGCGGCCAGGATCAGGATCTGCAGGGTGAGCCCGAGCCCGATGCCGAGCAGCGCGAGCCCGAGGCCGATCTGGAACCGGGACGAGTCGACGTGCAGGCGCGACAGCAGGAGCAGCGCGCCGGTCACGAACAGCATCCCGGCCACCGGGAAGACCTTGTACCGGCCGGTGCGGGTGACGAGCTGCCCGGAGAGGGTCGAGGTGATCAGCATGCCGATGACGAGCGGCAGCGTCATCAGCCCGGAGGCGGTCGGGCTCATCCCCTTGACGATCTGCAGGTACTGCGGCATGTAGATCATCGCGCCGAACATGGCGACGGCCATGCACAGCAGCCCGATGCTCGCCAGCACGAACGTCCGGTCGCGGAAGAGGCGGGGCGGCAGGATCGGGTCGCGCGCGACCCGCTCGGCGACGACGGCGAGTGCGGTCAGCACGACCGTGGCGCCGGCCAGGACGTAGGTCCACGTGGAGTTCCAGGCGAACTGGTCGCCGCCCATGGACAGCAGGAACATCAGCGTCGCGGCGGCCGCGGTGATGGTGATGCCGCCGAAGACGTCGATCGTCGTGTCGTTCCGCCGCTTCGGCAGCTTCAGGACCTTCTGGATCACGACGAACGCCACGATCGCCAGCGGGACGCACACGTAGAAGCACCAGCGCCAGCCGAGGGCGCCGGCGTCCACGATGAACCCGCCGAGCAGCGGCCCGGCGACCGTCGCGACCCCGAACACCGCGCCCATGTAGCCGGCGTACCGGCCGCGCTGCCGCGGCTCGACGACGTCCCCGAGGATGACCTGCGCCAGCGCGGACAGGCCGCCGACGCCGAGGCCCTGCAGCCCGCGCGCGACGATGAGCTGGCCGATGTTCTGCGACATGCCCGCGCCCACCGAGGCGAGGACGAAGATGAGCAGCGCGCTCTGGAACACGAGCTTGCGGCCGAAGACGTCCGACAGCTTGCCCCACAGCGGCGTCGAGGCGGTCATCGTCAGCAGCGCGGCGCTGGCCACCCAGGCCAGCTTGTCCTGCCCGCCGAGGTCGCCGACGATCGTCGGCAGCGCGGTGCTGATGACCGATGTCGAGATCATCGCGGTCAGCATCGCCATCATCAGGCCGGAGAGGATCTTCAGGACCTGACGGTGCGTGTACTGCGGGATCTCTTGCTCAGGTTCGGCCGTAGCCGCGCTCCCTCGAGCCACTCTGCCCCCATCGAACTCAATTACCTGTGCTTAGCATGTATCTTATGTAGACGCATGTTTACTTGCAACTCGAGGGATACTGATGTGATGGAGGCGATACAGGTCGATGGCCCGCCGGGCACCGGGACCGACCCCGGGACCGGCGGCGAGGCGCGGCCGCCCGTCCGCAAGCGCGACCGGGAGGCCACCCGGCAGCGCATCCTGGACGCGGCCCGCGACCTGTTCGGCGAGCACGGCTACGGCGGCGTCACCATCCGGATGATCGCCGCCGAGGCGGACGCGAACACCGCGCTCGTCCACCGCTACTTCGGCTCGAAGGCCGACCTGTTCGCCGAGGTCCTGTCCGGCGAGTCCGTGCTGCGCGGCGTCATCGCGGGCGGCCCCGAGGACCTCCCCCGCCGGCTCGCCGAGTATTTCGCCCACCAGGTCGAGCACCGCTCGACGACCTCGGTGTCCCGGCTGCTCGACCGCTCCGCCGGGCATCCCGAGGTGAAGCAGAGCCTGCTGCGCTACCTCGAGGACTCCATCGTCGAGCCGATGGTCGCCCAGCTGGACGGCCCCAACCCGCGTGCGCGCGCGCTGCTCGCGTCCACGATCCTCATGGGCGGCGGGCCCGTCCGGAGGCTCTTCGGCCTCAACGATCTCCGCGAGGCCGACCCCGACGAACTCACCGAGCGCCTCACCACCATGTTCTCCGCCGCCCTCGCCCCCTGACGTCGCGCGCCCGCCGCCCCGTGACGCCCGCGTTCGTCCGCGAGGCGTAGGGGCCGCGCGGCGCGTACCGCGGCGGGCGCAGCGCGGATCGGCCGCCGGGCGGAGCGTGCGGCGGCCCGGCGCCCATAGGGTGCTGCCATGAGGCTGGGGGGACGGCTCCGCGACCGCTGGAAACGGACGGGGCGGGGCGCGCGGTGGTCGGCGGCCGGGGCCGCGGTCCTGATCGCGGGCGCGGGCACGGTCTGGGGCATCGCCGACACCGAACCGGGCGTGCGCGTCCTGGAGCGGCGCATCGCCGTCATGGACGGACCCGAGGACGACCGGCGCGTCTCGCTCGACGTCTCGTTCTACACGCCCGAGAACGCCGGAAAGGTCCCGGCGATCATGCTCGCGCACGGTTTCGGCGGCAGCAAGCGGGAAACGGCGGGCGAGGCGCGCGCGCTCGCCGCGGACGGGTACGCGGTCCTGACGTGGTCCGCGCGCGGCTTCGGCGAGTCGACCGGGGAGATCGCCCTCAACTCCCCCGACTACGAGGTCAAGGACGCCCGGCAGCTCGTCGACTGGCTCGCGTCCCGTCCCGAGGTCCGCCTCGACGGCCCCGGCGACCCGCGCCTGGGCATGGCCGGACCGTCCTACGGCGGCGCGATCTCCCTGCTCACCGCCGCGTACGACCGGCGGATCGACGCCATCGCCCCGCGGATCACCTGGCACGCACTCGACGAGGCGCTGTTCCCCGACGCGTCCGGCGAGGGCCCCGCGAACGGCGTCTACAAGGAACTGTGGGCCGGGATCTTCTTCGCCAGCGGCGCGGGCGGGACGGCCTGCGGCCGGTTCCTGCCGTCCCTGTGCGAGATGTTCCAGGACGTGGCCGAGACCGGACGGCCCACGGGCGAGGCCATCGCGACGCTGCGGCGCTCCAGCCCCGCGGCGGTCGCCGACCGCATCGACGTCCCCACGCTGCTCGTCCAGGGACAGTCCGACTCGCTGTTCCCGCTGCCGCACGCCGACGCCAACGCCCGCGCCGTCGCCCGCAACGGCGCGCCCGTCTCGGTCGTCTGGTACCGGGGCGGCCACGACGGCGGCCCGGAGGAGACCGAACGCGTCCGGGGCCTGGTCGGCGACTTCTTCGACGCCCACCTGAAGGGCGCACCGGCCGACCTCCCCGGCTTCACGGTGACGCGGTCGGGCGGGCTCGACTCGTCCACCGGGGACGTCGTCGTCGAGGAGGCCACCGCGCCCGGCTACCCGGGGCTCGCGAGCGCCCCGCGCGCGCTGGCGCTGACCGGCCGCGAGCAGACGGTCCACCGCCCGGCGGGCGGCGTCCCGGCCGGCATCTCCGCGCTGCCGGGGATCGGCTCGCTCGGCGGCGGGCTCGACCTCGGCGCGCTCGGCGGCGGCGGGCTCACCGACCCGCCCGGCCAGTCCGCGACGTTCGACACCGCGCCGCTGGACCGTCCCGTGCGGCTCACAGGCGCCGCGACCGTCCGGCTCCGGGTCGGCGGGGGCGACGACGTGCCGCTGTTCGCCAAGCTCTACGACGTCGGACCGGACGGGCGCGCGACCCCGGCCCGCCGCCTCGCCGCACCGTTCCGCGCCGCGGACGGCGGGGAGGCCACGGTCACGCTGCCCGCGATGGACCACCGGTTCGACCGGGGCCACCGGCTGCGACTGGTCGTCTCCACCACCGACATGGGGTTCGCCACACCGCCCGAGGCCGCCTCCTTCGAGGTCCGAGCCGTCTCGCCGCTGACCGTCCCGACCGTCCCGGCACTCTCCGCCGCGTCCGCCCCGCTCCCCGCGTGGGTTTGGGCCCTGCCCCTGGCCGCCCTGGCCGTCGCCGCCGGGCTGCTGGTCCGCCGCCGCGCGCCCGCCGACTCCGGGGACGGCGACGTCCCGCTGGAGATCACCGGGCTGACGAAGGCGTACGCGAACGGGCATCTGGCCGTCGCCGACCTCTCCTTCCGGGTCGAGAAGGGGCAGGTCCTCGGCCTGCTCGGGCCCAACGGCGCGGGAAAGACGACCACGCTCCGGATGCTGATGGGCCTCATCCATCCGGACGCGGGCGAGATCCGCATCTTCGGGCGGCGCGTCACCCCCGGCGCGCCCGTCCTGGCCCGGCTCGGCTCGTTCGTCGAGGGCCCCGGCTTCCTGCCGCACCTGTCCGGCCGCGACAACCTCGACCTGTACTGGCGCGCCACCGGGCGGCCGCGCGCCGAGGCGCACATGGACGAGGCGCTGGAGATCGCCGCCCTCGGGCCCGCCCTCGACCGCGCCGTCCGCACCTACTCGCAGGGCATGCGGCAGCGGCTCGCGATCGCGCAGGCCATGCTCGGCCTGCCCGACCTCCTCGTGCTCGACGAGCCCACCAACGGCCTCGACCCGCCGCAGATCCGCGAGATGCGCGAGGTCCTCGTCCGCTACGCCGAGGCGGGCCGCACCGTGATCGTGTCCAGCCACCTCCTCGCCGAGGTCGAGCAGACCTGCACGCACGCGGTCGTCATGGCGGGCGGACGGCGCGTCACCGCCGGGCCCGTCGCCGAGATCGTCGGAACCGGCCGCCGGCTCGAGGACGCGTTCCTCGAACTCATCGGGGAGGGCTCGTGACGTACCAGGTCAGGCGGACGCTGCCGCTGCGCGTCGAGACCGTCCGGCAGTTCCGCCGCCGCCGGACGCTGTTCGCGTTCGCCGTTCTCCTCCTCCTTCCCTGGGTGCTCGTGGCCGCCTTCAAGATCGGTGGCGATCCCGGACCGGACAGCGTCCCGAGCCTGGTGGACGTCGCGACCTCGAGCGCGCTGAACTTCGCCCTCTTCGCCCTGTTCGTCTCGACCGGGTTCCTGCTCGTCGTCGCGGTCGCGCTGTTCTGCGGCGACACGGTGGCGAGCGAGGCCGGCTGGTCCTCCCTGCGCTACCTGCTCGCCGCGCCCGTCCCCCGTGACCGGCTCCTGCGGCAGAAGCTGATCGTCGCCCTCGGCTACGCGGTCGTCGCCGTCCTCTCCCTGCCCCTCATGTCGCTGGTCGCGGGAACGGTCGCGTTCGGCTGGGGCGACGTCGAACTCCCCACGGGCGGCACCGTCCCGGTGGGAACCGCCCTCCAGCGCATGGCGATCATCGCCGGGTACTCCCTGGTCGCCCAGCTCGTGGTGGCCGCCCTCGCCTTCCTGCTCTCGGTCACGACCGACTCCCCGCTCGGCGCGGTCGGCGGCGCCGTCGGCCTCGTCATCGTCAGCAACATCCTCGACGCGGTCACCGCCCTCGGCTCGCTGCGCGACTTCCTGCCGACGCACTGGATGTACGCGTGGATGGACGCGCTCCAGCCGGACGTCGAATGGACCGGCATGGCGAAGGGCGCGGCGATCTCGGTGTCCTACGCCCTCGTCCTGTTCGCTCTCGCATTCCGCCGCTTCCGCAACCGCGACATCGTCTCCTGAACTGACCAAGTCCGGCCACACGTAAATTACGTACCGCTGTCAGAAAATCACTCTCCGCCCCGTCACTTCCACAAAATCGGTCGAAGGGGCAGAGGTGGTCGCATACACTCACCGAACCTCGCACACGCCGTAGGCGTCGTACGGGGTGAATGCGGCATCAGCTCGATGGGCGGGTTAAAGCCGGCCCTACGGGGGAGATGATCACTATGGCACGGCAGCAGCTCATCAAACGCCCCAAGCCTCCACGTCAACCGAGCCAGCCCGACCTCAGGACGCCTTCCGGCCGCCTCCTGCCGTACTGATGGACTTTCGAAAGATCAAAGGGCCTCCCTATCCGGGAGGCCCTTTCTTTTCCCCGTAAACCCGCCGATCTCACGGCATCAGCCGCATCCGGACCTCCTGCAGCAGCCGCTGCCGCTGGACTTCCTCGTCCCGGTCCCCCGGACGGAAGCGGACCAGGCCGTCCTCGAGCACATGCCAGAACTGCGGATTCGGCGCCACGAGCCCCTGCCGGACCAGCCGCCGTATCTCGGGAAGTTCCATCCGCCCCACTTCGGCGGAAACCCGCTCCAGTGCCCGCCGGTCGGCCTGCTCCTGCCTCATGGCGTAGAGGAGCCCGCCGACGACGGCGAGTGCGGTGGCGACGATGAGGACGATCGTGTGAGGTGCCAGACCCAGACCCATCCGATCATTCTCCCCGCCCCCTCCAAAGCTCACAATCCCGCGCGGCGCCACATCGGTCACGGGGAACGGGCCCCGCCGCAGTCAGGCGTTCTCCAGCGCCGAACTCACCAGAGTGATCTACTTTCGGCACGGTTCGGGAGGGGGTCACAGGGGATGGGCGGCGTATCACGGCGACGGTTCCTGACCGCCGGAGGTCTGGTGGTGGCATCCGGAGGCGGCCTCGCGGCCCTGGTGGGAGCGGGTGCGCTCCCCGGCCGCGAACGGGCCGCGCGGACCATGGGACTGTGCGGCGATCTGCCCGCCCCGCCGCCGGTACGCCCGGGGCCCGTCCGGGAGCATTCCCTGCGCACGGGCGGCGAGTCCGCGCGCGTCGTGATCGGCCGACCGCCCGGTGCGGAGCTCGGGGCACCTCTGCCGGTCACGGTGCTGCTGCACGGCGGCGGCGGGGACGCGCGCACGCCCTTCGACAAGTACGCGATCCAGCGATATCTGGCCGACGCGGTGCGCAGCGGCGCGCCGCCCTTCGCCGTGGCGTCCGTGGACCGATGGTTCCGTGATGGTGTCGTCATGGACGGTCTGCTCCCGTTCCTGGCAGCCCAACGGCTGGACATCGGGCGTGTCGGCCTGCTCGGCTGGTCGATGGGCGGGGCCGGGGCGCTGCGGCTGGCGGCCGAGCACGGCGGCGGTCCGGTGGCCGCGGTGGTGGCGACCTCTCCGGCGATCGGCGACGCCGAGGCACGGGCGTACGGGCGGCGGCTGGCCGGGATCCCGGTGTGGGCCGGGTGCGGTAGCCATGACTCCTTCGCCGGACCGACCGAGGAACTCCTCGCCACCGTGCGCGATGCGGGCGGTCATCCGGAGGGCGGCATCCATTCCGGCTGTCACGACGCGGCGTTCCGCCGGAGGATGCTTCCCCGCCAACTGGCGTTCCTGGGCTCTCACCTGGCTTGACGCACGTTTCCCTGGGAGGCGCACCCCATCCGGGCACCGCGGACGGCCGCCCCTGCGGAAGGCACGTCCGCGCACTTGCGTCTCCCCCGAGGGGAGGTGCGATGGTCGGGAGCATGGATCGCGACGTCCTCGTAGTCGCGCCCCGCCGCGTGGACGAGTCGCGCCATGGCGTGCCCGACGGCGGCCGTCCGAAGGCGGCCGTCCGAAGGCGAGGGGACGGCGGTGGGGTCGGGCGGGGTTCGTGGGCGTCCCGCACAGTCGGCGCCGCTCCATCGTGTATCCGCGCACACTTGCCAAGAGCGGTGCACGCGGCGGATGATCGCGTTGACGTCAATGTCAACGCGCAGGTGAGGGGCGGTATGCACGGGATCTTGGTGGCCAACCGGGGAGAGATCGCAGTCCGGATCATGCGCGCCGCCGCCCAGGTCGGGGTGCGGTCGGTCGCCGTGCACCCCCAGGACGACGCGGGCTCGCTGCACACGCGGATCGCCGATCGGGCGCACGAGCTTCCCGGCGAGGGCGTCGCGGCGTACCTGGACATCGACCGGCTCGTCGATGCCGCGCGGGAGACCGGCTGCGACGCCGTCCATCCGGGATACGGGTTCCTCAGCGAGAACGCGGGGTTCGCCCGGCGGTGCGCGGAGGCGGGGCTCACGTTCATCGGTCCGCGCCCGGAACTGCTCGAACTGTTCGGCGACAAGTCCCGTGCGAGAGAGCTGGCGACGAGGCTCGGGGTGCCGGTGATACCGGGGACGCGGACGGCGGCGACGCTCGCGGAGGCGCGGGCGTTCGCGGCGGAGCACGGTCCCGTGATGCTGAAGGCGCTCGCGGGGGGCGGCGGCCGCGGGATGCGGGCCGTCGTGAATCCGGACGAGCTGGACGAGGCGTTCGAGCGGTGCCGTTCGGAGGCCCTGCAGGCGTTCGGCAACGGGGGCCTCTACCTCGAACGGCTGCAGACGTCGGCCCGGCACGTCGAGGTGCAGATAGCCGGGGACGGTTCGACGGTCCGGCACCTGTGGGACCGGGACTGCAGTGTGCAACGCAGGCATCAGAAGCTCGTCGAGATCGCACCGAGCCCCGGGCTGCCCGAGGACGTTCGCGACCGGCTGCTGGAGGCGGCCCTCCGGATGGCGGGGGAAGTCCGGTACGGGGGCCTCGGGACGTTCGAGTTCCTCGTGCAGGGCGACGAGTTCTGGTTCATCGAGGCGAACCCGCGCCTCCAGGTCGAGCACACGGTGACCGAAGAGGTCACGGGCGTCGATCTGGTGCAAGCACAGATCCGACTCGCGGAGGGTGCGTCCCTGCAAGAACTCGGCCTCACCCCCACAGAAACCGACCTCACCCCAACAGCAACCGACCTCGATCCAACAACGCCCGGCCACACCCCGGCAGCAACCAGCCTCGCCCCGGCAGCAACCGGCCACACCCCAACAGCAACCAGGCTCGACCATGCACCCGCCCCAGACGGCTTCGCCGTGCAGGTCCGCGTAAACCTGGAGACGCTCGACGCCAACAGCGGCGGCACCGGCGACGGGGCGCCGCGCCCGCGCGCGGGGACGCTGTCGGCGTTCGTCCCACCGACGGGACCGGGCGTGCGGGTCGACACGTACGGTTACCCCGGATACCGGACGAGCACGCGATACGACTCGCTCATCGCGAAGGTCATCGCGCGTGGGAGCACGTTCGAGGCGGCTCTGGCTCGGGCCTACGCGGCGCTGGGCGAGTTCCATGTCGAAGGGGTGCCGACCAACATCCCCCTCCTGCAGAACCTCCTACGGCATCCGGACATCGCGGCAGGGAACTGGACCACCACGTTCGTCACCGACAACCTGAACGAACTCCTCGGGGGCGATCACCGGCGCCTTTACTTCGAGCCCGAGAAACGGCCCGCCGAGGAGAGCACGACAACGGCACCGGAGGCCACGGAACCGGACGCGCCCGAGGCCACGGAGCCGGAGGCACCCGAGGGGACGGACGCGGTCGTCGCGCCGATGCAGGGCACGGTCGTGGCGCTGGAGGCGTCCGAGGGCGATCGCGTCGCGCCCGGGACCCGGCTGATGGTCCTCGAGGCCATGAAGATGGAGCACGTGGTCCGAGCGGGTTCGGGCGGGATCGTCCGGAAGGTCGTACCGGCGAAGGGTGATCTGGTCGACGAGGGCGCGCCGCTGTTCTACGTCGAGCCCGCCGACGTGACCGGCACGGCGGCGGCGGAGCGGGAGGCGGCCGACGACGGCTGGGCCGCCGAGGTCGAGGAGATCCACCGGCGCCGGGAGCTCGCCCGGCGCATGGGCGGTCCGGAGAAGGTCGCACGGCAGCACGCGTCCGGCCGGCTGACGGTCCGGGAACGCATCGGCCTGCTCGCGGACCCCGGCAGCTTCGCCGAGATCGGCTCGCTCACCGGCTTCGCCGAGCATGACGGCGACGGGCGCCTCACGTCGCTGCTGCCCGCGAACTTCGTCGCCGGGACGGCGCGGATCGACGGCCGCAAGGTCGTGCTGGGGGCCGACGACTTCACCGTCCGGGGCGGCTCGGGGGACGCGGCGATCCACGCGAAGCAGGTGTACGCCGAGGAGTACGCGCGGGAGATGCGGCTGCCGGTGGTGCGGCTGCTGGACGGCGCGAGCGGCGGCGGCAGCGTGAAGATGGCGACGGAGGCGGGGTTCACGTACGTGCCGGTGAATCCGGCGTGGGACGCGGTCGTGGACAACATGTCGCTGGTCCCGGTGGTCGCGGCGTGCCTCGGGCCGACGGTGGGGCTCGGCGCGGCCCGGCTCGTCATGTCGCACCTGTCGGTCATGGTGGAAGGGATCGGGCAGCTCTTCACGGCGGGGCCGCCGGTGGTGCGCGGCGGCACCGGCGAGGACCTCACCAAGGAGGAGCTGGGCGGCGCCGGGATCCACCGGGGCAACGGCGCGATCGAGCGCTTCGTGGGCACCGAAGAGGACGCCTTCGACGTCGTCCGGCGGTTCCTGTCGTACCTGCCGGGCAGCGTGTTCGAGCTCCCGCCGGTCTCCCCCGGCACCGACCCGGCCGACCGCCGCGCCGACGACCTGCTGACGGCCGTCCCCCGCGACCCGCGCGCGCCGTACCGCATCGATCCCATCCTGGACGCCGTGTTCGACGCGGGTTCGGTGTTCCGGTACGCCGAGTACGGGGGCGCGACGGTGACGGCGCTGGCGCGGCTGGACGGCCACCCGGTCGGCGTGATCGCCGCCGACCCGTTCCGGGGCGCCACGATGTCGGTCGAGGGCGCGCAGGCCGTCACCCGCCTGGTGGACCTGTGCGAGACGTTCCACCTGCCCGTCGTGAGCCTCACCGACCAGGCCGGGATGACGATCGGGTCGTCCGCCGAGCGACGCGCGACCATCCGGCACGGCGCGCGCGCCATCGCCGCCGTGTACCAGGCCAGGGTTCCGCAGGCGGAGCTGATCCTGCGGCGCGTGTACGGCGTGGGCGGGGCCGGGATCGTGAACCGGCACCGGCCCGGACGGAGCTGGGCGTGGCCGTCCGGCGACTGGGGTTCGCTGCCCGTGCAGGGCGGCGTCGAGGCGGCGTTCCGCGCGCACCTGCGGAACGCCGCGGACCCCGAACGCGAGCTCGAACGGCTCCGGGCGCAGCTCGCCGCGATCACCTCGCCGTTCCGGACGGCCGAGCGCTTCGGCGTCCAGGACCTCATCGACCCCCGCGACAGCCGCGCGCTGCTGTGCGACTGGGTCCGCGACGCCTACCGGCTGCTGCCCGAACTGACCGGACGCCCGTCGTTCGGCAACCGTCCCTGACCGCGGTGCCACCGACCGGGAGGAGGATCACCGGCTCCGGCAGGCGATCGTCGCCGAGCCGGCGGCCGGTGCATACGCTGGATCGCCATGGCCAAGACACCCTGGGCGGCCCGCACCGTCCGCGAAGGCAGGGACAGCGAGACCCGCTCCCTGCTCCTCGACTGCGCCGCCCGGGTCTTCGGCCGCCTCGGCTACGCCCGGACCACGATCGCCGACATCACGCGGGAGGCCGAGGTCTCCCGCGCCGCGTTCTACATCTACTTCGCCTCCAAGGCCGACGTCTTCGGGGCCGTGGCCCTGCGCGTCCGGGACGCCTTCCTCGCCGCCCACGAACTCCCCGGCGTGAACGCGGACGACCCGTACGAGCTGGCCCGCGAGTCCAGCGCGGCCTTCCTGCGGGCCTGCACCGACAACCTCGAACTGATGACGGTCATCGAGCACCAGGCCCTCGCGGACCCGGCCATCCACGCGATCTGGAGCGAGATACGCGAACGGCCGATGCACCGGACGTCCCGGTACATCGAGCGCCTGACCGTCCAGGGGCGGGCGCGTCCCGCGGCCCCGCCCCGCGTCATCGCCGAAGCCGCCTACGGCATCTTCACCCGGTTCGCCCACCACGTTGCGGCGAACCCCTCCGGCTACGACGAGACGGTCGACCACCTGACGTCGATGTACCTGCGTCTACTGGGCATCCCCGAACATCCAGGGGGTTCGCATCACGGAACCAGGCCCGACTCGTAGGCGACGATGACCAGCTGCGCCCTGTCCCGCGCATGCAGTTTCGCCAGGAGACGCCCCACGTAGGTCTTGACCGTCGCCAGGCTCAGGTGCAAGTGGTCGGCGATCTCACCGTTCGACAGGCCGCGCCCGACCAGCGTGAGCACCTCGCGCTCCCGTGCGGTGACGCCGTCCAGCCCGCGCACCGGCGCCCGTCCCGGCTCCGGGCGCCGCGCGAACTCCTCGATCAGCCGCCTGGTCACGGTGGGCGCGAGCAGCCCCTCCCCGGACGCGACGACGCGCACGGCCGCGAGCAGGTCGGCGGGCGGGACGTCCTTGAGCAGGAACCCGCTCGCCCCCGCGCGCAGCGCCGCGAACACGTAGGCGTCGAGGTCGAACATCGTCAGAATCAGGACACGGACCTCACTCTCGGTCCGTATCCGGCGGGTCGCCTCGATCCCGTCCATGCCGGGCATCCGGACGTCCATCAGGACGACGTCGGGCCGCAGCTCGCGGACGCGCCGCACCGCCTCGGCACCGTCCGCCGCCTCCCCCACGGCCGACAGGCCCGGCGCGGTCTCGATCAGCGCGCGGAAGCTGCCGCGCAGCAGCGCCTGGTCGTCGGCGACCAGCACCCGCACCGTCACGCGTCCGTCCCCGGGGCGGGCTCGCGGGGCGGCGCGTCCGCCCCGTAGGGCAGCGTCGCGACCACCCGGAAGCCGCCGCCGGGCAGCGGCCCCGCCATGAACCGGCCGCCGTACACGGCGACGCGCTCCCGCATCCCCACCAGGCCGTGCCCCCCGCCCCCGCCGCGCCCACCGGAGCCGTCGTCCACCACCTCGATCCGCACCACGCCCCGATCGTCGCGGACGCGGACCTCGCACCGCGCGGGCGCCGCGTGCTTGACGACGTTCGTCACCGCCTCCTGGACGATCCGGTGCACGGCGAGCCCGACACCGTCCGGCAGGCCGTCCGGGCACTTCAGTGACAGCTCCACCCGGACGCCCGCCGCGCGGACCCGTTCGGCGATGTCCGCGAGCCCGGCGAGTCCGGGCGGGGGCGGTTCCGCGCCGTCTCGCAGCACCCCCAGCAGCCTGCGCATCTCGCCGAGCGCCTCGCGGCTGGTGGCCTCGATGACCCGCAGCGCCTCCCGCGCCTCCGCGGGCCGCTCGGCCGCGATGTGGTTCGCGATGCCGGACTTGACCGCGATGAGCCCCATGCCGTGCGTGACCACGTCGTGCATCTCGCGGGCGATGCGCAGCCGTTCGTCCGTGACGATCTGGTGCTCGCGCTGCCGTTCGAGCAGTTCGGCGTTGCGCCTGCGCGCCCGGACGAGCCGTCCGATCGCCCACATCGCCGTGCAGAGTCCGACACCCACCAGGGTCCACCCGGCCGCGAACGGCCACTCCCACCGAGGACGGACGGCCTGTCCCAGCACGGTCGAAACAAGGGCGACACCGCAGCACCACACCAAGGCACGCCTCGACCCACCCTGCACGGCGACCAGGTAAAGGACGAACGCGACCACCACGAACGGCTCCCACAGCAGCCCCGCGACGGTGGCGGCTCCGGACAGCCCCAAAGCGACGTACAGCGCCCCCAGGGGCCATCGACGACGCACACAGAGCGCGCACCCGAGGCCAAGGGCCACGAACACCGACCCCAGGAACCACGGCGTGAAGTCGTCCCGGTCCTTGAGGAGGTTCCCGGCCACGAACACGTTCACGACCACCACGACGAACGCGGTGACCAGATCGAGCGCGAATCCACGGCGGCCTTCCACGCGCCGAACGGTATCCGCACGCCCGGCCTCGCACATCAGACCACCGTGGATCATCCCCAAGGAGGACGAACGCTCGACACCGTCCCCCTGGGACGACATCGCGATCGTCCACAGCGGGCCGATTCGCCGTCGGCACGAAACCACGACGGTTGGGGCATGACGAAGACGCACTTCACCGCCGCATCCCTGATCGCCGGGCCCGTCCTGCTCCTGACCGGGGTCCTGCTGCGCGCGCGCTTCCCGTTCTTCTTTCCCGACCAGCTCGCCGCGTACGACGGCCACCCGATCCTCGTCACCGCCTCCTACAGCGCGTTCGCCGCGGGCACGGTCGTCCTGTGCCCGGCCGTCCTGCACCTGGCCGGCCTCAACCGGACGGCCGCGCTCGGCGGTTCCCTGACGATCGTCGGCCTGTTCGCCCGGACGTTCCACGCGGGCATCGACCACCTGGCGTTCCAGCTCGTCGACGTGCAGGGACGCGCCGCCGCGACCGCCGCCGTCCGCGACTCCTACACCGGCTTCCACATCTTCCACTACGCGTCGTTCGCGATCATGCTCGGCTGGCCGCTGCTCGCCCTCGGCGCCCACCGGGCCGGCGTGCTCGGCGCGCCCCGCGCGCTCGCCCTGGCGCTCGCGGCCGCCCTGCCCCTCGGCGTCCTCAAGGGCACCACCCCGCTGTCGGTCGCCGCCACCACCGGGCTCGCCGCCGCGCTCGTCCCCCTCGGCGTCCGCACCCTCCTGGACGCCCCGCGCCCCTCGTCCCGCTCCCTCGCCCGCGCCGCCGCCCTCACGGCCGTCCTCGCGGGCCTCGCCTACGTCGCGTCCCTCGGCTGACCCCGGCGACCACCGTGGAGAGGGCCGCCCGGCCCGCCATCGCGGCGCCGCGAAGGTGTGCGCGAGGCGGGCGGATCGGCGGCCCGCTCAGCGGAAGGCGTCGGCGTTGCGCTCGGCCCACGCGGCGAAGGAGCGCGGCGCCAGGCCGAGGACCTCCTCGACGTCCGGGCTGATCGCCAGTTCCGCGCCGGTCGGCGCCCCCATGATGTCGAGGGTGCCGTCGGCCACGGGCTCGGGCATCACCCGCGTGAACCGGGCCATGGCCTGCGCGCGGGTCAGCTCCGTGAAGTGCAGCTCGGCCCCGATGGCGGCGCCGATCGCCGCGGCCTGCTCGCGCGGGCTGACCGGCGCCGGTCCGGTCAGCACGTACGTGCGCCCGTCGTGCCGCTCGTCCCGCAGCGCCACCGCCGCGACCTCGGCGATGTCGGCCGGGTCGACGAGCGGCAGCCCCACGTCGCCGAACGGCGCGGCGACCGTCCGGTCCGCGCGGACCGACGGGACGTGGGCGAGCGTGTTGGACGCGAACCCGCCCGGCCGCAGGATCGTCCAGTTCAGCCCGGACCCCATGAGGGCGCCCTCGAACTCGCGCAGCCGGGCGTGCGAGACCGCGCGCGGCCTGGTCCTCGACGCCTGCGAGGACAGCAGCACGACGCGCCGCACGCCCGCCGCCTCGATCACCTGGACGAGCCCGTCCGGGCTCCCGGCCCCGGCCAGCAGGTCGCCGGCCGGGCAGAGGAACACCGCGTCGGCACCGTCCAGCGCCGGCCGCAGGCTCCCGGCGTCGGCGAGGTCGGCCCGCACCGCCACGGCCCCGTCCGGCGCCTCGCCGATGTGCCGCGACACGGCGGTCACCTTCTCGCCCGCCTCGGTCAGCAGGCGCACCACGGTCCCTCCGACGTTCCCGGTCGCTCCGGTCACCACGATCATGTCGACTCCTAAGTGAGTTGGCTAACTAACTCGGGACCGTAGCACACGGTTCCGGCTAAAGTGAGTCGGGTGACCGACTCAACGATGTCGCGGGGCACCGCCAAGCGCCGCCGCCTGACGGCCGCCGCCGCGCGCGTGCTGCACGAGCAGGGCGTCGAGCGCACCACCATCGCCGACATCGCCAGGGCCGCCGACGTCCCGACCGGGAACGTGTACTACTACTTCAAGACCAAGGACGACCTCGTCCAGGCCGCCCTGCACGAGCACACCGTCCACCTGACCCGGCTCACGGACGAACTGGACAGGCTCCCCGACCCTCTGGACCGTCTGAAGGGCCTGATCGACGCCTGGGTCGGTCAACGCGACGTCGCGGCCCGCTACGGCTGCCCCACCGGCACCCTGGCCGCCGAACTCGACAAACGCCCCGAAGGCGGGCTCGACCTCGAGGCCGCGAAGGTCGTCCGCGTCCTTCTCGGCTGGGTCGAGCACCAGTTCCGCGAACTGGGGCTGCCCGACCCCGGCGGGCTCTCCGTCACCCTCGTCGCCGGCTACCAGGGCATGTCCCTCCTGGCCAACGCCCTGCGCGACCCGGACGTCATGACCCGCGAGGGCGCCCGGCTGGCCGGTTGGCTCGACGCCCTCCCCACCGCGCCGTCCGCCCCGGACGGCGGGAGCCGGTGAGACCCGAGGTGCTCGCGGACGATCCGTCCCCGGGGACACGGACCATCCCGAACCCGAGGCGCGACCGCCGCCCCGAAGCGACCGCCGGCCCGAAGCGACCGCCGCCCCGGTGGCGGGCGTCGACCGTCCAGCCTCGGAGTCAGCCGTCCAGCATGCCGTGCAACTCCACGAGGATCTCTTCCCAGCCCGGCATGTCCGCTTGCGGATCGAAGAGCATGCGGACCCCCATCGAACGCAGATCCTCCAGGCTCCGCCGGAACGCCACGTGTGCGGCCAGTTCGGGTTTGACCTGCGGGACCGCCAGCATCGGCATCCCCATGCCCGCGAGCTCGCAGAGCATCCCGACCGCCACCGTGTCCGTGATGCCGAGAGCCCACTTGTTGATCGTGTTGAACGTGGCCGGAGCGACCACGACGGCGTCGGCCGGGGGCAGCCCGTTGGACGTCTCGTGCGGGGCCCGGAAGTCGGTCCGCACCGGCCCGCCGGTCAGCTCGGCGAGCCGGTCGACGTCCAGGAACCGGGCCCCCATCGGGGTCGCGATCACCCGGACATGCCAGCCCGCGTCCTGCGCCGGCCCCACGAGCGCCCCGATGCCGGACGCCGCGGGCGTCCCGCACACGAACGCGTAGAGAACTCTCGCCGAGGTCACGAGCCTCACCAGCCGGGCGGCAGTTCGTCAGGGCACCGGGTCCACCACCAGCGGATCTCCCGCCCCTCGGCCAGCGGGCGCCAGTACTTCGACAACTCCGCGCCGCCGTCCTCGTGGGTGACGTCCCGGTAGCGCGCGTCGAGCCGCCCCGCACACCAGCCGGCCTTGGCGCGCGTCCCCGGCGGCATCGCGTCGAGGAACTCCTCGATCTCGTCCCTGACGGTGAGGACGTTCATGTACTCGTACACCATGTAGTAGTCCTGGCGGCGCCAACCGGCCTCCATCCGAGAGATCAGGTTCTCCCAGAGGCGCAGGCACTTCACGACGCTGTAGATGGGCTCGGACAGCTGGACCGCGCGCCCGGCGTTCTCCCGCGCCAGCCTCTGCAGGTCGAGAACCGCGATCGCCTGCCGATCCTCGACGGTGAGCCCCCGGACCAGCCGTGCCGTCTCGCCCCTTCTCGTCCGGCCTTCAGTCACCACGAGGGGAGACCCCCATCCATCGCCGGCGCTCGCGCCCTGTGTCGAAGTCCGAACCGCCTCCTACGGACCGCACCGGCACCCGCCGACCCTGGAGCCAGCTGACCGAGTCATACGGCGACCACCTTGATGGACTTCCCGCAGAGGGTCGTCATGTCGTCCTCATCGGACGTCAGAAGGACCGCGGGCTTCGGAGCCTGGAGTGCGGTGGCGGCGACTACCGCGTCGATGGCGTACTTGTGCCCGTGAAGCCGGTGAGCACGAAGCAGGTCGATGGCCGCCGTACTGATCTCTTCGGTGACCGGTTCGATGCGGAGCCTGGAGAGATACCAGCGAAGCCTGTCCGGCTTGGTCCGAACGTCCTGGGCTTCTACTGGAGTGAGCGCACTGATCACTACACGGAAGTCGTTGTCGTGAGCTTCGCGGACCAGAGCCGTGACGCGTCGATCGGCTTGGCACCACTTGACCAGTCCTTCGCAGTCGAGGACGAGCGTGCCCGCGCTCAGCCTGCTTCGTGACCGGCCCACTCGGCACCCTCCTGGAGCTCGGGTGCGGCCTTGACGGCACGGAAGAGATCTGCGGCTTCATCGCGCAGCACCTGCGGAATCGGCCCGGAAGCGTTCTCATTGGCCTGCAGCGCCTCTTCGAGCAGGTCACGCTCTATCTGGCGCTCGACGGCGGCATCGACGTAGGCGGAGAAGCCACGGCTCCCCACCCGTTCACGGACAGCGCGAATGTTTCCGGCTCGCAGCGAGACGCTCGCCTTCACGGCCGGGCCTTCGCCCAGGCCGAACTCCTTCTCCTCCGCAGCCACGCCCTCAGTTTACTACCTCAAGTAGCAAACCGAGGGCGGTCTCTGCTACTCGGCCGGAGCCACGCCTACCGGGCAGGACAGGCCGGTTCCGGCGATGCCGCAGTAGCCGTTGGGGTTCTTATTGTCCGAGAGGTACTGCTGGTGGTAGTCCTCGGCGAAGTAGAAGTCGCCGGCACCCGTGATCTGCGTGGTGATGGGGCCGTAGCCGGCGGACGTGAGGACGTTCTGGTACGCGTCGCGGGAGGCTTCGGCGGCCTCGCGCTGGGCGTCGTCGCGGTGGAAGATCGCGGAGCGGTACTGGGTGCCGACGTCGTTGCCCTGGCGCATGCCCTGGGTCGGGTCGTGGGCCTCCCAGAAGACGCGCAGGAGGTCGGTGAAGGTGACCCGGGACGGGTCGTAGACGACGCGGACGGTCTCGGTGTGGCCGGTCAGGCCACTGCAGACCTCTTCGTAGGTGGGGTTGGGCGTGTAGCCGCCCTCGTAGCCGACGGCGGTGGAGACGACGCCGGGGGTCTGCCAGAACTTGCGTTCGGCGCCCCAGAAGCAGCCGAGGGCGAACTCGGCGATCTCGACGCCGTCCGGGTAGGGCGGCGCGAGCGGGGCGTCCAGGACGTCGTGGCGCGGCGGCACCGGGATGGGCTCGTCCCGACCGGGCAGCGCCTTCTCCGGGGAGACCATCTGGGTCTTGGCTAGGCCGAACATGTCTTCAGGTTAGCTCTTCGGACCGGACGTCATGGGCCCCTCTGGAGCGGATTCGCGGGAGCGGCTAAAGTGCCGGGCGTCACATTCCGATCCGAGGAGTTTCGTTGCGCGTGCTCAGCGTCACTGTGTTGGGGGGCGTCCTCATCGCCGCGGGGCTGGCGGTGCCCGCCGCGGGCGAGGCCACGACCGGTGCGCGCGGTGGTGTGACGGTGGATCCCGGGATGGCGCGGCCGGGCGACGAGGTGAAGGTCTCCGTGCCGGGGTGCAGTGCGGGGACGGTGTCGTCCCCGGCGTTCGAGAGGGTCCGGCTGGACGAGGGCGCGGGGTCGGCGATCGTCCGGACGGGCACGGAGTCCGGCACCCACACCGTGCGGGTGCGGTGCGGGGACCGGGCGTTCTCGGGCGAGTTCCGGGTGACGAGCCGGCTCACGTGGCCGCCGCTGCTGCCCGCGGAGTGACGACGATCGGGACGCTGGTGACGCCGATCACACCGGTCGGCCAGTCCACCCGGGGGCTCTGCCCGGGGGCGATCTCGTACTCGGGGACGCGGCGGTGGAACTCCTCGAGGACGACGCGGAGCTCGGTGCGCGCGAGGTGGATCCCGAGGCACCGGTGGGGGCCGCTGCCCCAGGTGAGGTTGTTGTAGTCGCGGGACGGGTCGAAGGCGTCGGGGTCGTCGAGGTCGGCCGGGTCGCGGTTGGCGGCGCCGACGGCGACACCGACGGGTGAGCCCGCGGGGATCGGGACGCCCGCGAGGACGACGTCCTCGGTGGCGACACGGGGGACCACGGCGTTCGCGGGGTCGACGCGGAGCATCTCCTCGACGGCGGCCGGGATCGCGGCGGGGTCGGACGCGACGAGGCCGCGCAGCTCGGGACGGGACGCGAGCTTCGCGAACATCAGGCTGAGGGCGTTGGTGACGGAGTCGACGCCGGCGAGGACGAACAGGAAACAGAGCCCGACGGCCTCCTCGTCGGTGAAGTCGGAGTCGTCGAACAGGCTGCGCAGCAGGCCTCCCGCGCGGCCCGCGCGGGAGGCGGCGACGTGGGCGCTGACGTACTCGAAGAGTTCGGCGGCCGACGCCATGGCCTCCGGGGGCGCCTCGCCGGCGCCGGAGAGATCGGCCATCCGGATGATGACCTCGCGCCAGTCCATGAGGCGGTCGAGGTCGCTCAGGGGCAGGCCGAAAAGGCTGAGGAAAACCTTGGCCGGGACCGGACGGGCGAGATCGGCGACAAGGTCGGCCGACCGTCCGGTGGCGAACTCGTCGACGATCTCGACGACCTGTGCCCGGACGGTGTCCTCGAGCGCGGCCGCGGCGCGGGGCGTGAAGAACGGTTGCAGAAGCCGCCGGTAACGGGTGTGATCGGGCGGGTCGAAGGCGATGGGGACGAGCGGGACGGGGCTGCCGAGGGTGTCGAAGGCCCGCTCGGAGGAGAACGTCTCCGGATTCTTGAAGACGTGTTCGGCCAGCTCACGAGTGGTGACGAGGTATCCCGCGTCGGACCGGACGACCGGTCCCGCGGCGCGCAGGATCGCGTAGCCGTCACCCCGGTCGTCCGCCATGGGCAGCCTGTCCATCCGCAGAACGCCGTTCTCGTGTACGTCCTGCAGCGCGGCGTCGTCTCGAGCAGCCATGACCGTCCCGTAGGTGAAGAGCCTTCAGCACTGACGCGCGAGATGTTAGGACCTGACCGGTTCGTTGGGAAGTGCCCGGATCATGTCGACGCAACGGCCCCTATCAGACGGTCGGCTTTTCAGAAAAATTGACCCATCCTCCACCTACTCAGTAATGGTGCTTTTGTCTGATTTGTCGCATTCACTACACTCGATCATCTGACCACGGAGAGCAATGTCGGCCTCCGGTGCAGCCTTGAGCTGGGAGAACGTGGCGCACCTGTCTCGCGAGCTGAGACAAGGTGTTCAGTCAGTGATAAAGGCCACTCCGCTTTGGCCGAACTTTCTTCCCCTTCGCCCCTTGAAGCCGGTAATTGATCATGTGATACTCCCAGCGAAAGACACAAAACACCCCAAGTCCCACAAGGGTGACTAGAAGCCCCATCAACGACCATCTCGGACGAGGTCGCCGGAGGCGGCCCGTCCGCCGTACACCGAGCAGTTCCAACTCCAGATCGAGGGGCAGTCGGAAGTGTCCGTTGACGTCGGTGTTGCGCCCGCCCGAAAAGCCAAGAACTTTCCGCTCTACCAGACGCTTACCCGGTTCGTCCGGGATCCGCTGAGGGAGATCCAGCGGATCAGCAACGCCGCCGACGGGCAGGTGGCACGGCTGGACCTCGGCGCGTCCCGGCCGTTCATCGTCACCCACCCCGACCACGTGCAGCAGGTCCTGCGGACCGAGTCGGAGATCTTCGTCCGCGATGGAACGTTCTGGCGGCCACTCCACGGTCTGTTCGGCGACAGCATCATGTCCGAGTACGCCGAGTGGGAAGTCAGCAAGCGCATTCTGCAGCCGGTGCTGTCGACCAAGACGATCCGGTCGCTGAGCGAGCACATGGCCTCGACCATCGACCAGGCGGTCGGCGAGCTGGCCGGACCGGCCCGGGAGGGCCGGCCGATCGAGGTGCTGCCCGAGATGGGGCGGATCGTCAACGACACCGTCACCCGGGTGCTTTTCGGCGACAAGATCCGCCAGGCCGAGGCCGACCGGCTGATCCCCGCGATGGAGCAGCTCGCCACCTCCATCGCGTTCCGCTTCCTGCTGCCGTTCGTCCCGAAATCGATCCCGCTGCCCGGTGACCGCGCCTTCGCCGAGGGGCTGCGGGCCATGGACGAGACGCTGTTCGAACTCGTCGACCGGTTCAGGTACGACGCCGGCGAGGGATACGACATCTTCACCGCCCTCTGCAAGGCGCGGATGACCGAGGGCAGCGGCCTCGACGACACCTGGATCCGCGACAACCTGCTGGCCATGTGGGCGACCAGCACGGAGACCACCACGGTGGCGCTGACCTGGATCTGGCCCCTGCTCGCCGGGCGTCCGGACGTGGCCGGCCGGCTCGCCGACGAGGTCCGCGCGGTCGTCGCGCCCGGCGAGGCCGTCCGCCCGGAGCACCTGTCGGAGCTGCCTTACGTGCGGCAGGTCGTCCAGGAACTCCTGCGCCTGTATCCGGTGGGCTGGATCTTCCCGCGGATCACCCTCAAGGAGACCGAGATCGGCGGGGTAAGGGTGAAGGCTGGGCAGACCGTACTGATCAGCCCTTTCCTGACTCAGCGCCTCGAGTCGGTGTGGGAGGGCGCGGCGGAGTTCAGGCCGGAACGGTTCGCGCCGGACAAGGCCCGCACCTACCACCGCTACGCCTACTTCCCCTTCGGCGGCGGACCCCACCAGTGCATCGGCCGGCACGTCTTCAACATGGAGGCGGAGCTGATCCTGACCTCCGTGATCAGCCGGTTCACGCCGCAGGTGCAGCCGACCGAAGGGCCGGTCGAGCCCCGCATCGGTGCCACGCTCCGCCCGAACCAGCCGATCCACATGCTCCTCCACCCCGTGGAAGGACGCTGATGCGCGCCGCACCGCGGGCGGCGCCGCCGGACCGGTCCGCCGGGTCTCCCCCCTCCGGCATCCCCGCCTTGGAGGCCGGGACGATCTGCGCCGTCGCGGGGCAGTCGCAACGGCAGATGCGCGCCTGGGCCGCGGACTTTCCGGCGCTGTACGACGCGAAGGCGTTCGACCCGGCGCTGTTCAGCACGCTGGCGCTGGCCGCGGCGTTCAGCGGACCGGGCCGGACCGCCGACGGACTGCGGATGGCGAACCGCGCCTGCCTGTGGTGCTTCGGACTCGACTGGCTGATCGACTACGCGGCGACGTCGCGCGCCGAGGTGGACGGTCTCGTCCGCCGCTGCGTCGAGGTGGCCGCCGGTACGCCGCCGGAGGCCGCGAGCCGCGGCCGCTCGGTGGCCGAGGCCGAGCTGCTGCGGTTCCTCGCCGACGTGCGGGACGAACTGGCGGGGGCGCCCGCGTTCGGCGACCTCGGCGACGTCTGGCTGGACGAGTTGCGCCGGGTGCTCGACGCGATGGCCCTGGAATGGGGCTGGAACGCCGCCCGCGAAGCCGCCGGAACCGGCGGGCGCGCCGGTCCGGCGTTCGAGGAGTACCTCGCGAACGCCGACAACCTCGGGTTCTCGTTCGTGCTCGTCTCACATTGGATCTCCTCCGGCGGCGGCGGTGACGTGGCCGCGGTGCGGGAGGCGAGCCGGGCGGTCCAGCGTGTCGTCCGGCTGCTGAACGATCTCGGCACGTACAAGCGGGACCTGGAGTGGGGCGACCTCAACGCGCTGCTGCTCGACCGGACCCGCGCGGAAGTCGAGGAACGCATCGGGGAGCTGACCACCGAGGCCCGCACGCTGCTCCGGGGCGCGGGGGCGTCCGCCCCGGAACTGGCGGCATACATGGAACGGCAGATGGACTTCTGCGCGGGCTTCTACGGAGTGACCGACTTCTGGGGCGCCCTGTGAGCATCGACGCCCGGCCGCCGGCCGGCACCTCCGTCACGTCCGCCTGGCCCCCGGCCGCCGGGCCGCCGGCCGCCGGGCCGCCGACCGCCGACCCCCCGGGCGCGGGGCCCGCCGCGGAGCTCGCCGCGGCGGCCCGCGAGCTGATGGACGGGCTGGTCGCGCACCCGTGGGGGCAGGCCTCGGCCTCGGTTTACGAGACGGGACGGCTCGTCACGTTCGCGCCGTGGCTCAGCGGTCACGCTGAGCGCGTGGAGTTCCTGCTGGCGAGCCAGCGCCCGGACGGGACGTGGGGTGCGCCCGACGACGGGTACGCACTCGTCCCGACGCTGAGCGCGGCCGACGCGCTGCTGACGGTGCTGACCCGCGAGCCGGCGGCCGGTGCGGAGCCGGCCGGGGACGGCACGGCGGTCGCCCGGGCGGCCGGGCGCGCGCTTGGCGCGATCGACGCCCGGATGTGCGGCCCGGCCGCCGCGGGACTCGACCTGCCCGACCTCCCCGCCATTGAGCTGATCGCGCCCGCGCTGGTCGCGCGCGTCAACGCGACGCTGCAGGCGCTCCGGGAGCGCCCGGTGCCGGGGCTGGCGGCGTGGGCGGGGCGCAGCCTGGACGCCCCCGCGGGTCTGGACGGCGCGAAGCTCGCTCTCGTCCGGTCGCTGTTCGCGTCCGGAGCCGACGTGCCGCAGAAGCTCGTGCACGCGCTGGAGGTCGCCGGGGAGGCGGCGGCCGGGCTGCCGCGGCTGCGTCCGGAGCCGACCGGCACGATCGGCGCGTCTCCGGCGGCCACCGCGGCGTGGCTGGGCGGCGAGCCGGGCGAGCCGAGCAACCCGGCGCGCTGGTACCTGGAAACCGTCGTGGCCGAGCACGGCGGCCCGGTGCCGTGCGGCTTCCCGCTGACGGTGTTCGAGCGCGGGTGGGTACTCGCGTGGCTGGCGCGCGCGGGCGTCCCGTTCGCGGTGCCGCCGGAGCTGGTGCTGAGCCTGACCGCGCCGCTCGGCCCGCTGGGCACCCCGGCGGCGGACGGCCTGCCGGCGGACGCCGACACGACCTCGGGGGCGCTGTACGCGCTGGCGCTGCTGGGCGCGCCGCATCCGCCCGACGCGCTGCACCGCTACGAACTGGACACGCATTTCTGCACGTGGCAGGGCGAGGACGGCGCCTCGGTCACGACGAACGCGCACGTGCTGGAGGCTTTCGGGCAGTACCTGGCCGCGCGATCGGACGGGCTGGACGCCGCGACCGCCGCGCGTTACGCGGCGTCCGCGCGGAAGGCGGCCCGCTGGCTGCGCGGGCGGCAGAACGCGGACGGGAGCTGGTCCGACCGCTGGCACGCGTCGCCCTTCTACGCGACGGCGTGCGCGTCGATCGCGCTGGCCGCGTTCGGCGGCCCGGAGGCGGCGGGAGCGGTGGCCGCGGCCAGGCGCTGGACGCTGGCGTCGCAGCGGGCGGACGGCTCGTGGGGACGCTGGCAGGGCACCGCGGAGGAGACCGCGTACGCCGTGCAGGTGCTGGGGCTGACCGGCGGGACGACGGGCGGGACGGCCGGCGGGGCCGCCGGCGGGGCCGCCGACGCGGACGTGCGCCGCGCGGTGGAGCGTGGACGACCGCATCTGCGGCGCTCGCTCGCCGCTCCCGCGGACGCGGACGACGAGCCGCAGATGTGGCAGGACAAGGACCTGTACCGTCCCGCGGCGATCGTCCGCGCCGCGGTCATCGCGGCGCTTTCCCTGGTAGAAGACTTTCGGTGAAGTGAATTCCGCCACATCCGACTTGCCCCGCAGCACCCTCAAATGCGGCAAAGCCGTACTCGTTGACGGTTCACCTTGAGGGGGTATGGTCATGTTGCTAGTCTTCTACGCCGTATGGAACGGTGACTAGCGGTCGCCCTTGCATCCCACAGAACCCTCCCGCGGACCGTGCCGCTAAACCAGGCGGAGGCGGTTGCGAGCCAATTCACAAATTGTTGGGGCGATAGTAATGCGCTTCCGCAACTCGCGCCTGAGAACCAAGATCACGGCCCTGTTGCTTTCCCTCACGGCGCTCTGGGTTTTCGCGGCCTGGGTCACCTTGCGCGAGGGCGTCAACCTCCTCGGCGTGAGCTCGCTCGACAGCGCGCTCGCCCAGCCGACGGACCCGCTCATCGCCGAGTTGCAGCGCGAGCGGCGGCTGTCCATGGTGCAGCTCGCGCGGCCGAACACCGCCACGCAGAGCGCCCTCGCCGCCCAGCGCCAGGAGACCGACAAGGCCCGGACCGAGGTCATGGGGCTCGCCACCGGCGGCAGCGTCGACTGGTTCGCCGACGACACCCTCGAAACGCGCCGCGACGACATGCTCGAGCGGCTGAGGTCGCTGGAGAACTCCCGCCGGATCGTCGACGCGCGCTCCGGCGAGCGCGATCAGGTGAGCGGCCAGTACACCGACGTCATCTCGTCCATCTTCGAGGTCTACGACGCGCTCGCGACCCTGGACGACGAGGCGTTCGCCCGCGACACCCGGCTCCTCCTCGAACTCAACCGCACCTGGGAACTGCTCTCCCAGGAGGACTCGCTGCTCGCCGGCGCCCTCGCGACCGGCCGGATGAGCGACGCGGAGATGATCGAATTCACCCAGCTCGTCGGGACGCGCAGGCACAACCTGAACGCCGCGCTAAACGACGTCCGGGAATCGGACGGCACCGTCTACGCCGACCTCACGAAGAACGAGAAGATCGTCGGCATCGCCACCCTCGAGAACCAGATCATGCAGGGCTACCGCATCGGCCGCCCGACCCGCAGCGGCGTGCAGCCCGCGGTGACGGCCGAGCAGTGGAACGCCGCCGCCGAACCCGCCCTCGCCGAGATGCGCACAAAGATCCAGGGCGCCGGTGACCGGCTGGTCGACCGGGCCACCCCGATCGCCGCCGGGGTCATCCTGCGGCTCGCCCTCGCCGGCGGCCTCGGCCTCCTCGCGGTCATCGCGTCGGTCGTCGTGTCGATCACGACGGCCCGCGCGCTCGTCCGGCAGCTCGAGCGCCTGCGCGCGGCCGCGTTCGAACTCGCGGAGAAGCGGCTGCCCGGCGTCGTCGAACGCCTCGGCCACGGCGAGAAGGTGGACGTCGCCACCGAGGCCCCGCCGCTGCGGTTCGGCAGCGACGAGATCGGCGAGGTGGGGCGCGCGTTCAATGTCGTCCAGGAGACCGCGATCCGCACGGCCGTCGAGCAGGCCGAGCTGCGCCGCGGCATCCGTGACGTCCTACTGAGCCTGGCCCGCCGCACCCAGACGCTCGTGCACCGGCAGCTCACCATGCTCGACACGATGGAGCGGCGCCGGGACATCGAGACCAGGGAGCTCGAGGAGCTCTTCCGCCTCGACCACCTCGCGACCCGGATGCGGCGCAACGCCGAGAACCTCATCGTGCTCTCCGGCGCGCTCCCCGCCCGCGGCTGGCGCAACCCGGTGCCGATGGTCGACGTCGTCCGCGCCGCGGTCGGCGAGGTCGAGGACTACACGCGCGTCAGCGTCCTGCCCTTCGGCTCGATGGGGCTCGCCGGACGCGCGGTCGGCGACGTCACCCACCTGCTGGCCGAGCTGATCGAGAACGCGGTGTCGTTCTCCCCGCCGGACACCGTCGTGCAGGTCGGCGGCCACCTCGTCGGCAACGGGTTCGCGATCGACATCGAGGACCGCGGGCTCGGCATGACCGACGAGAAGCTCGCCGAGATCAACGGCCGGATCGTCGACCCGCCCGACTTCAACCTGCAGAGCTCGGTGCAGCTCGGCCTGTTCGTGGTCAGCAAGCTCGCCGAGCGCTACGGCCTGCAGGTCATGCTGAAGCGCTCCGCGTACGGCGGGACCACCGCGGTCGTCGTGATCCCCAGCGAACTGATCGTCGACCAGCCGGAGGACCGGCAGCCCGCGCCGCCGCGGACCGCCGTGAAGGACGCGCCCACCACGCCGAACGGCCTCGAGGTCCGGCAGCCCGCCGGAGTCGGCGCGGCCGCCGCACCCGTGGCGGGTACCGGTCCCGCGCTCGTCGCGGTGCCCGGCGTTTCCGGGCCGAAGCCCGCGAGCGATGCGGCCGTCCCCGCCGGGGCGGCCCGGCCCGGTGACGGCGCCCCCGTGGACGAGACACGCTCCCCAGGGGACGACCCCCGGCCCGCCTCCCCGGCGGACACCGGGGAACGTCCCGTGACCATCGAGCCGGAGGATCTGCCACCCGTGCCCGACATCTCGACAACACCGTCCGGACTGCCCGTCCGGGTGCCGCAGGCCAACCTTGCCGAACCCCTGCGCACCGACGAACCCGCCGCCGCCCCGCAACCGGACGAGGACGACGACCCCGGCCGCTCCCCCGAGGAGATCAAGCGGATCATGGGCTCCTACCAGCGCGGCACCAGGCAGGGCCGTAGTGACGCGGCCACGACCCTCGGCAACACGGAAGGCGAGGAAGAGCAGTGACGCAGAAGACGGGGTCCGCATCCGACCTTGGCTGGCTGCTGGACGACCTCGTTCGCAGGCTCCCGCACACCCGCAGCGCGGTCGTCCTGTCGGCCGACGGACTGCTCATGGCGTCCTCCGAAGGCGTCACCCAGGACGACGGCGAGCACCTTTCGGCGGTCGCGGCCGGGATCCAGAGCCTCGCCAAGGGGGCCGGGGTCCGTTTCGGCGGCGGCCCGGTCCGGCAGACGATCATCGAAATGCAGTCGGCCTTCCTGCTGGTCACCGTGGCCGGGAAAGGCGCCTGCCTGGCCGTGCTGGCCGAGGAGGAGGCCGACGTCGGCCTGATCGCCTACGAGATGGCGATGCTCGTCACCAGCATGGGGCACCACCTGACGACACCATCGCGCAACGAGGCGGGTGCCTGATGGTATCCCCCGAGGATCCCGAGCTGTGGCCGGACGAGCCGCGGCAGGAGTTCCGGCCGCAACCGCAACCGCGGCCGACCCCCGAGCCCGAGCTGATGGACGACCGCGCCGGCCCCATGGTCCGCCCGTACGTGATGACCAGCGGGCGGATGGAACCCGCCCGCGGCAAGTTCGACCTCATCACCCTCGTGGTGGCGTCCGGGCCGGACCCCGAGGGCGCGATCGGCCTCGGTCCCGAGCACCTGTCGATCATCCGGCTGTGCCAGTCGGTGATGTCGGTGGCGGAGCTCACCGGCCACCTCGACCTTCCCGTCGCCACCGTCCGGGTCATGCTCGGCGACCTCCTCGACAAGGGGTTCGTCATGATGCAGGAGCCCGAGCCGGAGGCGGACATGCACGACATCAGGCTCTACAAGGCGGTGATCGATGGTCTCCGGGCCCTCTAGTGTGCGCGCGCGTCGGCTGCCCACCGCGGTGAAGATCGTGATCGCGGGCGGTTTCGGGGTCGGGAAGACCACGATGGTCGGGACCGTCTCGGAGACCCGTCCCCTGCGGACCGAGGAGATCCTCACCGACGAGAGCGTCGGCGTCGACGACGTCTCCGGCGTCGAGCGCAAGACGACGACGACCGTCGCGATGGACTTCGGCCGGATCACGATGCGGGACGAGTACGTCCTGTACCTGTTCGGGACGCCGGGCCAGCAGCGGTTCTGGTTCATGTGGGACGAGGTGACGCTCGGCTCGCTCGGCGCGGTCGTCCTCGCCGACACCCGGCGGCTGTCCGACTGCTTCCCCTCGGTCGACTACTTCGAGCGCCGCAACACCCCGTTCATCGTCGCGGTCAACTGCTTCGAGGGCGCGCAGCAGTACGACCTGGCGGAGATCCAGATGGCTCTCAACCTGGGCCCGAAGGTCCCCGTCATGCTGTGCGACGCCCGCAAGCTCGACTCGTGCAGGGAGGTCCTCATCGACCTCGTCCTGCACGCCATGAAGGCACGCGGCCTCAGCGAGGAACAACCGGTCTGAGAACCCGGGCGGACGGCCCCGAGGCTCCGGCGATGTCCGGATTCCCGGGGCCTTCGCGTGCCGTTCCCGGGCCGCCGTCCGGGCGTCCGCCGGACGGGCGGAGTCCCGCTGCGACGAGGGGTCAGCCCGTGCGGCTCACGACGTAGTCGCAGAGGGCGGTGAGGGCGTCGCGGGCGGGGTTGGCGGGGAGGGTGAGGAGTTCGGCGCGCGCGTCCTCGGAGACGCGGTGGAGGTCGGCGCGGGCGCGGTCCATCGCGGGGTGGGCGCGCAGGAGGGCGAGGGCCTCGGCGTGGAGGGCGTCGTCGGTGAGGTCCGCGGCGAGCAGGTCGCGCAGGCGCGCGTCGTCGGGCCCGGAGCCGGTGCCGCCGAGCACGTGGTGCATCGGGAGGGTGCGGATGCCCTCGCGCAGGTCGGTGCCGGGGGTCTTGCCGGACTCCTCGGTCTCGGACTCGATGTCGAGGATGTCGTCGGAGAGCTGGAAGGCGATGCCGATCTTCTCGCACGCCGAGGTGACCGTGTCGACGGTCGAGGTGGGGGCGCCGGACAGCAGGGCGCCGAACTGGCCGGAGACGGCGATGAGGGACGCGGTCTTGTCGGCGAGGACCTGCAGGTAGTGCTTGAGGTGGTCGGCGCCCTCGGCGGGGCCGGTGGTCTCCTCGATCTGGCCGCGGACGAGGCGGGCGAACGCGCGTGCCTGGATCCGGACGGGCTCGGTGCCGAGATCGGCGAGCAGGTCGGACGCGCGGGCGAACAGGTAGTCGCCGGTGAGGATCGCGCGGGTGTTGTCCCACCGGACGTTCGCGGACTGCCGGCCGCGCCGGACGGTCGCCTCGTCCATCACGTCGTCGTGGTACAGGGTGCCGAGGTGGGTGAGCTCGACGACGACCGCGGCCGGGACGAGCCCGGCCGCGTTCGGGTCGCCGAAGTGGGAGGCCAGCGAGACCAGCATGGGCCGGAACCGTTTGCCGCCCGCCTCGACGAGGTGCTTGGACGCCTCGTCGAGCATCGGGTTGTCGCTGCGGACCGAGTCGAGGAGCAGCTCCTCGACGGCGGCCAGGAAACGTCTGCTGTCGGCCGCGAGCGCCGGGTCCACGGGAAGCCCGAACGGGCCGGTCGCCTGCACGGCCGGCCCGCCGGACTCCTCAGCGAAGGCGTTGCTCACCCAAGACTCCCTACCGGACGAACATCTGCGTGGTGGCATCTCCCGCCAGGTCGAGGATCGGCTGCGGGAGCACGCCGAGTACCACAGTAGCCGTCACTCCGACCGCGACGACGATCGCGGTGGCCGGAGGGGCCACGACGACGGGGCCGTCGGCCTCCGGCTCGCTGAAGAACATGACGACGATCACGCGGACGTAGAAGAACGCGGCGACGGCCGAGGCGATGACGCCGACGACGACCAGGGGCGTCGCCCCGCCCTCGACGGCCGCCTTGAACACCGCGAACTTTCCGGTGAAACCGCTGGTCAGCGGGATACCGGCGAACGCCAGGAGGAACAGGGAGAAAACGCCCGCCACCACCGGGGAGCGCTTGCCGAGCCCGGCCCAGCGGGACAGGTGCGCCGCCTCGCCGCCCGCGTCCCGGACCATCGTGACGACGGCGAACGCGCCGATCGTCGTGAACCCGTAGGCCGCCAGGTAGAAGAGCGAGCCCGACAGGCCGTCCTGGGACGTCGCGATCACGCCCATGAGCAGGAAGCCCGCGTGCGCGATGGACGAGTACGCGAGCATCCGCTTGATGTCGGTCTGCGTGATCGCGACGATCGCGCCCGCGACCATGGTGAGAATCGCCACACCCCACATGGCGGGCTCCCAGTCCCATTCGAGTGTCCCGAACGCCACGTAGTAGACGCGGAGGATCGCGCCGAACGCGGAGACGAGGGTGCAGGACGCCATGAGCGCGGTGATCGGGGTCGGTGCGCCCTGGTAGACGTCCGGCTTCCACATGTGGAACGGGACGCCGCCGAGCTTGAACAGCAGCCCGACGGTGAGGAGCGCGACACCGGCGAGGAGCAGGGTCTCGTTGCCCGCGTCCCGGCTGATCTCCTGGGAGATCGCCCCGAGCGTGACCGACCCGGCGTAGCCGTACAGCAGCGCGATGCCGTACAGGAAGAACGCCGAGGAGAACGCGCCCAGCAGGAAGTACTTGACCGCGGCCTCCTGGGAGAGGAGGCGGCGGCGCCGGGCGAGGCCGCAGAGCAGGTACAGCGGCAGGGACAGGACCTCGAGACCGACGAACATGGTCAGCAGGTCGTTGGACGCCGGGAAGATCAGCATGCCCCCGACGGCGAACATCATCAGCGGGTAGACCTCGGTCTGGACGACGCCCGCCGACTGCGAGGTCTGCTCGGCCTCGCTGCCGGGCAGCGCGGACGCCTGCGCGGCGAAGTGCCCCCGGCGGCCCGGTCGCCGCCGCGCTCGGCGATCAGCAGCAGGCTGACGAGCGCCAGCACCAGGATGGTGCCCTGCAGGAACAGGGTGGGGCCGTCGACGCCGAGGGCCCCCTCGGCGACGACGTGGTGCGGGACGCCGCCCCAGGCGAGCCCGATCGTCCAGACGAACCCGCCGAGCAGGCCGAGGAACGCCAGCGGGGCCTGGATGCGGGGCCGCCAGGCGCGGCCGGCGAGCGCCTCGACCAGCACCCCGACGATGGCGACGCCGAGGACGATCAGCAGCGGGGCGATCTCGGCGTACTCGATGTGCGGCGCCGGGATCTCGGCGCCCTGCGCGAGCGTGGTCATGGGCGGGCTCCGTTCTCGGCGACGGTGGGCGCCGGATCCCGCTGGTCCACGCGCACCAGCGTCTGCTCCACCGACGGATTGATGACGTTCAGCACCGGCTGCGGGAAGAAGCCCATCGCGACGATGATCGCGAGGATGGGCGCGACGGCCCACTTCTCCCGGGCCGTGAGATCCTTCATGCCCTCGACCGCGGGGGTCGCCGGGCCGCCCATGGTGCGCTGGTACGTCCACAGGATGTAGATGGCGGCGAGGACGACGCCGCTGACGGCGAGGACCGCGGCCCACTCGTACCGGCTGAACGTGCCGACGATCACGAGGAACTCGGACACGAACGTGGACAGGCCGGGCAGCGACAGGCCGGACAGGCCCGCGAGGAGGAACGCCCCGGCGAGGACGGGCGCGGCCTTCTGCACGCCGCCGTAGTCCCCGATCCGGGCCGACCGCCGCCGGACGATCATGAAGCCGACGAGCAGGAACAGCGCGCCCGTCGAGAACCCGTGGTTGATCATGTAGAGCGCCGCACCCGACTGCCCCTGCGAGGTCATCGCGAAGATGCCGAGGACGATGAACCCGAAGTGCGAGACGGACGTGTAGGCGATCAGGCGCTTGAGGTCGACCTGCCCGATCGCGAGGACCGCGCCGTAGATGATGCTGAGGACGGCGAACGCGAGCACGACCGGCGTGGCCCACTTGGCCGCGCCCGGGAACAGCTCCAGGCAGAACCGCAGCATCCCGTACGTGCCGACCTTGTCCAGGACGCCGACGATGAGGACGAGCGCGCCCGCCGGGGCCTGCTGCGCCGCGTCGGGCAGCCAGGTGTGCAGCGGCACCATCGGCGCCTTGATCGCGAACGCGATGAAGAAGCCGAGGAACAGCCACTTGGCGGTGGTCGGGTCGATGTTCAGCTGCGACAGCTCGGCGAACAGGAACGTCCCCTGCCCGAGCCCGCCCTCGGCCTCCGGCTTCGCCGACAGCGGGTACAGCCAGATCACCGCGACGAGCATGATCAGCCCGCCGAACAGGGAGTACAGCAGGAACTTGACCGCGGCGTAGGAGCGCTGGGCGCCGCCGAAGTACCCGATGATGAAGTACACCGGGATGAGCATCGCCTCGAAGAAGACGTAGAAGAGGAACACGTCGGTCGCCGCGAAGACGCCGATCATGGCCGCCTCGAGGGTCAGCAGCAGCGCGAAGTACGTCTTCACGGACCGCTTCGCCGGGACGTCGACGCCGCCGGACCGGTCGTCCTCGCTCCAGGACGCCAGCATGACGAGCGGCACGAGGATCACCGAGAGCACGACCAGGGTGAGCGCGACGCCGTCGACGCCGACCGCCCAGTGCACCCCGAACGCGGGGATCCAGTCGTACTTCTCCTCGAACTGGAACCGGGCGCCGCCCGGATCGAACGCCGCGGCCATGACCAGGGTGAGCACCCCGACCACGAGCGAGACGCCCAGCGCGAACTGCTTGACCAGCGCGTCCCGTCCGGACGGCAGCGCCGTGAGGACGGCGGCGCCCACCAGCGGCAGCGCGATGAGGACGGTCAGCCAGGGAAAGTCGCTCATGACACGTTCACCACCAGGAGGGCGGCCACCACGACGGCGGCGCCGCAGAACATCGAGAGTGCGTAGGACCGGGCGAAGCCCGTCTGGACCCGGCGGAGCCGGCCGGACCCGCCGCCGACCCCGGCGGCGATGCCGTTGACGGCGCCGTCGACGCCGCGCCCGTCGAACCAGACCGCGAGGCGGGTCAGCCACTGGCCGGGCCGCATCAGCAGCGACTCGTTGAGGGCGTCGCCGTACAGGTCCTTGCGGGCCGCGACGGTGATGAACGACCCGGCGGGCTGCTCGCGCGGCACCTTGCGGGCGCCGTACTGCCGCCACGCGACGGCGATGCCGATCAGCACCAGCACCAGCGTGGCGATGCCGGGCCCGGTGACCGGGTTGAAGTGGTGCTCCTCCTCGGGGTGGCCGACGACCGGCTCGAGGAAGTGCCCGAACCCGCCGAGGACCAGGAACCCGCCGGCGAACAGCGAGCCGAGGGACAGCAGGATCAGCGGGACGGTCATGACCTTCGGCGACTCGTGCGGGTGGACGTCGTCCGCCCAGCGCTTCTCCCCGAAGAACGTCATGAACATGACGCGGGACATGTAGTAGGCGGTGATCGCGGCGCCGAGCATCGCGCAGCCGCCGAGGATGTACCCGGACGTGCCGCCCTTGTGCAGGGCCGTCTCGATGATGACGTCCTTGGTGAACCAGCCGGACAGGCCCGGGAACCCGATGATCGCGAGGTAGCCGAGTCCGAACGTGATGTAGGTGATCATCATGACGCCGCGGAGCGCGCCGTAGTGGCGCATGTTCACGTCGTCCTTGGTGCCGTGCATGACCGACCCGGCGCCGAGGAACAGGCCCGCCTTGAAGAAGCCGTGCGCGATGAGGTGCGCGATGGCGATGACGTACCCGGCCTTGCCGAGCCCGGCGGCCAGCGTCATGTAGCCGATCTGCGACATCGTCGACCCGGCGAGGGCCTTCTTGATGTCGTCCTTGCCGCACCCGATGATCGCACCGGCGAGCAGCGTGGCCGCCCCGACGATCGTCACGACGAGCTGCGCGGTGGTCGACAGCTCGAAGATCGGCCCGGACCGGACGATCAGGTAGACGCCCGCGGTGACCATCGTCGCCGCGTGGATGAGCGCCGACACGGGCGTCGGGCCCTCCATGGCGTCCAGCAGCCAGGACTGCAGCGGGAGCTGCGCCGACTTGCCGCACGCGCCGAGCAGGAGCAGCAGCCCGACGGCGGTGGCCGTCCCGGTGCTGAGCTGCGCGGCGAGGCCCACGTTCTCGGCGCCCTCACCGAGCACCTCGGTGAAGTCGATCGAGCCGAGCGAGCTGAACAGCAGGGCGATCGCGAGGATCAGCCCCATGTCGCCGACGCGGTTGACGACGAACGCCTTCTTCGCGGCGGTCGCGGCGGTCGGCTTGTGCTGCCAGAACCCGATCAGCAGGTACGACGCGAGACCGACGCCCTCCCAGCCGATGAACAGCACGACGAAGTTGCCGCCCAGGACGAGCAGCAGCATCGCGGCGACGAACAGGTTCAGGTACGCGAAGAACCTGCGCCGGTCGGGGTCGTGCTCCATGTAGCCGATGGAGTAGACGTGGATGAGCGAACCCACGCCGGTGATCAGCAGGACGAAGCTGATGGACAGCGGGTCCACCAGCAGGTCCATGCCGACCTGGAACGAACCGACGTCGATGAAGTCCCACAGGTGCAGGGTGCGGCGCCGCTCCTCGGCGCCGTACCCGAGCATCTGGGCGAACATCGCCGCCCCGACGACGAACGCTCCGACCGACATGGCGACGCCGAGCAGGTGCCCCCAGCGGTCGGTGCGCCTCCCCCCGAGGAGGAGGATCGCGGCGCCCGCGAGCGGCAGCGCGATCAGGAGCCAGGCCGCGGCCTGGATGCCTTCGGCTTGCATCCCCGCCCTCTCAGTACTTCAGCAGGTTCACGTCGTCGACCGACGAGGACCTGCGGGTCCGGAAGATGGTCATGATGATCGCCAGACCCACCACGACCTCCGCGGCGGCCACCACCATCACGAAGAAGGCGATGATCTGGCCGTCGAGATTGCCGTGCATGCGGGAGAACGACACGAACGCGAGGTTCGTCGCGTTCAGCATGAGTTCGACGCACATGAACACCACGATCGCGTTGCGCCGCACGAGGACGCCGACCGCTCCGATGGTGAACAGGATCGCCGAGAGCGCCAGGTAGTGCTCCGGGCTCATTTACCGGCCTCGCCTTCGTTGCCCTGGGCCGTCCCGCCGCCGCCGGCGGGACCGCCCGCGGCCGGAGAGCTCGACTTGACGACGCGCGACTCGGCGCCGGCGTCCTCGGCCTCGTCGGTGACGGCCCGGACGGCGGCGACGTCCGCCTCGGCCGCCTCGGTCTCGGTCTCGCCGTGCAGGTCGGCGTGCCGCTCGATGGTGTCGGTGCGGGCGGCGATGACCGGGTTGATCGACAGCGGCGACGGGGTCCCGTCGGGCAGCAGCGCCGGCATGTCGACGGCGTTGTGCCGGGCGTAGGTGCCGGGACCGGGCAGCGGCCCCGGGTGCTCGCCGGACGCGAACCGGCGCACCGACAGGTCCCGCTGCGTCGGCTTCGGCACCAGCCGCTCGCGGTGCGCCAGCACCATCGCGCCGAGCGCCGCGGTGATCAGCAGCGCGCTGGTCGCCTCGAACGCGAACACGTACTTGGAGAACAGCAGCCGGGCGATCCCGACCAGGTTGCCCTCGGCGTTCGCGGCGGCCAGGCCCCTGGAGTCGTCCAGCATGGCGTTGCCGATGCCGACGCCCAGCAGGGCGACGAACCCGATCGCGCCGACCGCCGTCCAGAACCGCTGTCCCCGGAGCGTCTCGACGAGCGAGTCGGTCGAACTGACCCCGACGACCATCATGACGAACAGGAACAGCATCAGCACGGCGCCGGTGTAGACGATCACCTGGACGAACGCCAGGAACGGCGCGTTCTGCAGCGCGTAGATCGCGGCGAGCGAGAGCATCACCGTGGCGAGCAGCAGCGCCGAGTGCACGGCGCGCCGCACGAAGATCATGCCGAGCGCGGCGCCGACCGACACGACGGCCAGCAGCCAGAAGAAGAACGGCTCCCCGGCCTGCCGGTCGGCGACCTCCGCCGCGAGGACGTTCCCCGCGAGCACGTGCGCGTTCACTTGCGGTCACCGCCCTTGCGGGCCTTCTTGCGCTTCTCCGCCGCGACGGCCTGGTCGGCGCTCGCCCGGCCGCCCTCCTCGGACGGGACGGCCGGTGCAGCGGCCGCGTCGTCCTGCAGGCCGAGCCGGTAGTAGTCCTCCTCGGTGTCGCCGAGCCGCATCTCGTGCGGCGGCGCCTCCATGCCCTCGCGCAGCGGCGCCAGCAGCATCTCCTTGGTGTAGATGAGGCTCTCGCGGCTGTCGTCGGCGAGCTCGTACTCGTTCGTCATCGTCAGCGCCCGGGTGGGGCACGCCTCGATGCAGAGCCCGCACAGGATGCAGCGCAGGTAGTTGATCTGGTAGACGCGGCCGTACCGCTCGCCGGGCGAGTAGCGCTCGTCGGCGGTGTTGTCGGCCCCCTCCACGAAGATCGCGTCGGCGGGGCAGGCCCAGGCGCACAGCTCGCAGCCGATGCACTTCTCCAGCCCGTCCGGCCACCGGTTGAGCTGGTGGCGGCCGTGGAACCGCGGCGCGGTCGGCCGCTTCACCTCGGGGTACTGAACGGTCTCGCTCTTGCTGAACATCTGGTGGAACGAGACCCCGAACCCCTTGACCGGATTCAGGAAATCAGTGAGTCCCACTGGTGACCTCCTCAGGAGGGGTTTCGATCGTGGACGGCCCGGGCGGCGTCTGGACTCGCGCGGCGTCGCCCCGGCCGTGGTAGTGCGGCGCGTCCATCGGCGGCACCGGGAACCCGCCGGCGGCCGGCCCGGCCGCCGATCCGGTCGCCGCCGTCGCACCGCCCTGCGCGGGACCGCCCGCCCCGCCGGGCGCGCGCTCGGCGGTCTCCTTGTCGTCGCCGCCGCCCCGGATCATCTCCCAGAGCACGCCGAGGACGAGGACGATCGCGGCGGCCACCGCGGCCACGATGACGATCTGCCGCATGTCGTAGCCCTCGTTGCGGAAGGCGCGGATGGTGGCGACCATCACGATCCAGACGATGGAGAAGGGCATCAGCACCTTCCACCCGAGCTTCATCAGCTGGTCGTAGCGGACGCGCGGGAGCGAGGCGCGCAGCCACACGAAGAACCAGATGAAGATCCACATCTTGACCAGGAACCACAGCACCGGCCACCAGCCGGAGTTGGCGCCCGCCCAGAGGGTGGAGATCGGCGCGGGGGCCCGCCAGCCGCCGAGGAACAGCGTGGTGGCGAGGGCCGACAGCGTCGCGAGGTTGATGTACTCGGCGAGGAAGAACATCGCGAACTTCAGCGACGAGTACTCGGTGTGGAAGCCGCCGACCAGCTCGCCCTCACCCTCGGGCAGGTCGAACGGGATGCGGTTGGACTCGCCCATCATCGTGATCACGTAGATGACGAACGACGGCAGCAGCAGCACCGCGAACCACTTGTCGTGCTGCGCCGCGACGATCTCCGACGTCGACATCGACCCGGCGAACAGGAACACCGCGACGAACGACAGCGCCATCGCGATCTCGTAGGAGACCACCTGCGCGGACGAGCGGAGCCCGCCGAGCAGCGAGTACGGCGACATCGACGACCAGCCGGCCAGCACGATCCCGTAGACGCCGAGCGAGGCCATCGCGAGGACCAGCAGGACCGCGACCGGGAGGTCGGTGCCCTGCAGCGGCGTCTGGTGCCCGAACACCGACACCGTCGGCCCGAACGGGATGATGACGAAGGAAATGAAGGCGGGCACCGCCGACATGATCGGCGCCAGCACGAACACGACCTTGTCGACCTGGCGCGGGACGATGTCCTCCTTCAGCGCCAGCTTGATGCCGTCGGCGAGGCCCTGCAGCAGGCCCTGCGGGCCGTGCCGGTTCGGGCCGACGCGCAGCTGCATCCGGCCGATGACCCGCCGCTCGACCCACATCGACAGCAGGACGGTCACCACCAGGAACACGAAGATGACCAGGACCTTGCCGCCGATCAGCCACCACGGGTCCTTGCCGAAGTCGGCGAGCGTGGGGTCGGCCGGCGCGGCGAGCGGTGCGGCGAGCGGTGCGGCCGCGAGCGGGCTCATTCGGTGCCTCCAGCGTTGATCTGCACGACGCTCCCGGCGACGGCGCCGAGGTCCCGGTGCAGCGCGCAGCCGGCCGAGTTCGTCGGCAGCCACACCACCCGGTCGGGCAGGTCGGCGGTGATCTCCAGCGGGAGCGTGACCGACCCGCGGCCGGTCGAGACGGTCACCGAGCCGACACCGTCGACCGGGCGGGCGCCGATCTCCTCGGCCGTCGCGGGCGACAGCCGCGCCACCGCGCCCTTCGCGGTGCCGGCCAGGAACGGCTCGCCGTCCTGCATCCGGCCCCGGTCGAGCAGCAGCCGCCACGTCGCCACGACCGCCTCGCCGCCGCCCGGGTCCGCCGGGACGGCCTGCGGGACGTTCGGCGCGTCCGGCCGGCCGCCGCGGTGCGCGCCGAGGTCGGTGAGCTCCCGGCGGGCGGCCTCCGGGCCGGGCAGCCCGAGGTGGACGTCCATCTCGTCGGCGAGCGCGTTCAGCACCCGCAGGTCCGACATGGTCCCGGCCGACTTCAGCACGACGTCGAACGGGCGGCCGCGGCCCTCCCAGTCGACGAACGTCCCGGACTTCTCCGCGACGGTCGCGACGGGCAGCACCACGTCGGCGCGGTCGGTGACGTCGCTCGGCCGCTGCTCCAGGCTCACCACGAACGGGGCGGCCTCGAGCGCGCGCAGCGCCGCCGCCGGGTCCGCGAGATCGCCCGGGTCGACGCCGCCGACCAGCAGCGCGCGGCGCTCCCCGCGCGCCGCCGCCGCGAGGACGGCGTCGGCGTCCAGGCCGGGCGCCGCGGGCAGCTCGGCGACGCCCCAGGCCCGCGCGACGTCGGCGCGGGCTGCGCCGTCGGCCACCGGACGGCCGATCGGCAGCAGCCCGGGCAGCGCCCCGGCCTCGACCGCGCCGCGCTCCCCGGCCCGGCGCGGCACCCAGGCGAGCCGGGCGCCGGTCGCCTTGGCGAGCCGGACCGCCGCCGACAGGGCGCCGGGGCTGGTCGCGAGCCGCTCACCGGCGAGGATCACCGCGCCCGGCGTCTCCAGCAGCCCCCGCACGTCAGCGAACGAGCCGTCCCCGATGACCGCGCCGATCGTCTCGGCCTCCCCGCCCGGACGGGTCGGCAGCAGCGTCCCGCCGACCTTCCCCAGGCCGCGCGTGGCGAACGGCGCCGCCGCGTACACCTTCACGCCGTTCTTGCGGAACGCCTTGCGGAGCCGCAGGAAGACGATCGGCGACTCCTCCTCGGGCTCGAACCCGGCGAGCAGGACGGCCGGCGCCTTCTCCAGGTCGGCGTAGGACACCTCGATCGAGCGGCCCGCGACGGACGAGGCGAGGAAGTCCGCCTCCTCGGCCGACAGCGGGCGGGCCCGGAAGTCGACGTCGTTGGTGCCGAGCGCGATCCGGGCGAACTTCGCGTACGCGTAGGCGTCCTCGAGCGTCCCGCGGCCGCCGGCCAGCACCCCGGCCGACCCGCGGGCGGCGGCGAGGCCCCGCGCGGCGATCGTCAGCGCCTCCGGCCAGGACGCGGCCTCCAGTTCCCCGTTCCCGTTCCGGACGAGCGGGTGCGTCAGCCGGTCGGGCTGGGTGCCGTAGGTGAACGCCCAGCGGCCCTTGTCGCAGTTCCATTCCTCGTTGACCTGCGGGTCGTCCCCGGCCAGCCGCCGCGTGATCTTCCCGCGCCGGTGGTCGGTGCGCAGCGCGCAGCCGGACGCGCAGTGCTCGCAGGCGCTCGGCTGCGAGACGAGGTCGAACGGCCGCGACCGGAACCGGTAGGCGGCGCCGGTCAGCGCTCCCACCGGGCAGATCTGCACGGTGTTGCCGGAGAAGTACGACTGGAACGGCTTGCCGTCCGCCGCGCCGACCTGCTCCTTGGCGCCGCGGTCGAACAGGTCGATGAACGCGTCCCCGGCGATCTGGTCGGAGAACCGGGTGCAGCGGGCGCACTGGATGCAGCGCTCCCGGTCGAGCAGCACCTGGCTGGACAGCGGGATCGGCTTGGGGAACGTCCGCTTGGCCTCGGTGAACCGCGTCTCGCCCCGCCCGTTGGACATCGCCTGGTTCTGCAGCGGGCACTCGCCGCCCTTGTCGCAGATCGGGCAGTCCAGCGGGTGGTTGATCAGCAGCAGCTCCATGACCCCGTGCTGCGCCTTGTCGGCGACCTGCGAGGTGAGCTGCGTCTTGACGACCATGCCGGGCATGACCGTCGTGGTGCAGGACGCGGCGGGCTTCGGCATCCCGCGCCCGTTGCCCATGTCCGGGACCTCCACCAGGCACTGGCGGCAGGCCCCGACCGGGTCGAGCAGCGGGTGGTCGCAGAAGCGCGGGATCTGGATGCCGAGCAGCTCGGCGGCCCGGATGACGAGCGTGCCCTTGGGCACCTCGATCTCGAACCCGTCGATGGTGACCGGCACCATCTCCTCGGCCGGCGCGAGGTCCTTCTTGTCGTCGGAGGTAACAGTCATCAGGCACCTGCCCAGAGGGTGGACTTCGCCGGGTCGAACGGGCAGCCGCCCTGCTCGAAGTGCTGCAGGTACTCGTCCCGGAACAGCTTGATGGACGACACGACCGGGCTCGTCGCGCCGTCGCCCAGCGCGCAGAACGAACGGCCGAGGATGTTGTCGGACAGGTCGAGGAGGGTCTCGAGGTCCTCCTCCTCGCCGTTGCCGGCCTCCAGCCGCTTGAGCATCTGCTTGTACCAGTACGTCCCCTCGCGGCACGGCGTGCACTTGCCGCACGACTCGTGCGCGTAGAACTCCGACCAGCGCAGCACGGCCCGGACGACGCAGGTCGTCTCGTCGAAGATCTGCAGGGCGCGGGTGCCGAGCATCGACCCGGCAGCGCCGACGGACTCGAAGTCGAGCGGGACGTCCAGGTGCTCGTCGGTGAAGATCGGCGTGGACGAACCGCCGGGCGTCCAGAACTTGAGCCGGTGGCCCTCCCGGATCCCGCCCGCCATGTCGAGCAGCTCGCGGAGCGTGATCCCGAGCGGCGCCTCGTACTGCCCCGGGTGGGTGACGTGCCCCGACAGCGAGAAGATCCCGAAGCCCTGGGACTTCTCGGTGCCCATCGAGGCGAACCACTCCGGCCCGTTCCCCACGATCGAGGGAACCGACGCGATCGACTCGACGTTGTTGATGACGGTGGGCCCGCCGTACAGGCCCGCCACCGCCGGGAAGGGAGGCTTCAGCCTGGGCTGACCGCGGAACCCCTCCAGCGAGTCCAGCAGCGCCGTCTCCTCGCCGCAGATGTAGGCACCGGCGCCGCTGTGGACGACGACGTCCAGATCGAACCCGGACCCGAGGATGTCCTTACCGAGGTATCCGGCTTCGTAGGCCTCGGCGACGGCCTGGTGCAGCCGCCTGATGACGTGCAGTACCTCGCCGCGCACGTAGATGAACGCGGTGTTCGACCTGATCGCGAACGAGCTGATGACCACGCCCTCGATCAGCACGTGCGGGTTCGCCATCATCAGCGGGATGTCCTTGCACGTGCCCGGCTCGGACTCGTCCGCGTTCACCACCAGGTAGCGCGGGTTCGGGCTGCTCGGCGGCAGGAACCCCCACTTCATCCCGGTGGGGAACCCGGCGCCGCCGCGGCCGCGCAGGCCGGAGTCCTTCACCTGCTGGACGATGTCGTCGGGGTCCATCGCCAGCGCCTTGCGCAGCGCCTTGTAGCCGCCCTCGCGCTCGTAGCCCGCGCGGGTGAACGAGTCGGCCTGATCCCAGTTCTTCGTGAGGATCGGGGTGAGCGTCGTCCCTGTTTGCGCAGTCATTCGTTGCGCCCTTCCTGCGTACCCGGCTTCACGTCGCCGCCGATGGGCTTGCCGGGCTCGTTCGGCGGCGGGTCGGAGATCTCGGACGGCCGCACCGGCTCGTCCGGCCGCGCCGCGTCCACGTCCGACGGCGGCGCCTCCCAGCCGCGCCGCTTCGCCAGCTCCAGCCCGCGTAGCGACTCCGGACCGGCCTGGACGCCTTCGCCCGCGCGGCCGTCGGGGAACCCGGCGAGGATGCGCGACGCGTCCTTCCAGCCGCACAGCGCACCCGGCCCGCGCGAAGGAAGGACTTCCTTACCGGAGCGCAGGTCGTCGACCAGCTCCTTGGCCTTCGCGGGAGTCATGTTGTCGAAGAACTCCCAGTTGACCGTCATCACCGGCGCGAAGTCGCAGGCCGCGTTGCACTCGATCCGCTCCAGGCTGACCCTGCCGTCGGCGGTGGCCTCGTCGTGCCCCACCCCGACGTGCTCGGACAGCTCCGCCCAGATCTGGTCGCCGCCCATCACCGCGCACAGCGTGTTGATGCAGACGCCGACGTGGTACTCGCCGACCGGCGCGTGCTTGTACTGCGTGTAGAACGTCGCGACGCCCGTCACCTGCGCCTCGGTGATCCCGAGCTGCTCGGCGCAGAACGCGATGCCGTCCTGCGTGACGTGCCCGTCCACCGACTGCACCAGGTGCAGCAGCGGCAGCAGCGCCGACCGCGGCTTCGGGTACCGCGCGATGATCTCCTTGGCGTCCCGCTCCAGCTGGACTAGTACGTCCGGCTCGTACGTCATCGGTCCACTCCCCCCATGACCGGGTCGATGCTGGCCACGGCCGCGATGACGTCCGCGATCATGCCGCCCTCCGCCATCGCCGGCGTGGCCTGCAGGTTGACGAAGGACGGATCGCGGAAGTGCGCCCGGTACGGGCGGGTGCCGCCGTCGCTGACCAGGTGCGCCCCGAGCTCGCCGCGCGGCGACTCGATCGGCGCGTACGCCTGCCCCGCCGGGACCCGGAAGCCCTCCGTCACCAGCTTGAAGTGGTGGATCAGCGCCTCCATCGAGGTGCCCATGATGTGTGCGATGTGCCGGGGCGAGTTGCCCATGCCGTCCGCGCCGATCGCGAGCTGGGCGGGCCAGCCGATCTTCTTGTCCTCGATCATCACCGGGCCCTTGACCGACTGCAGCCGCTCGTGGCACTGCTCGACGATCTTGAGCGACTCCTCCATCTCGCGCATCCGCACGAGGTAGCGCCCGTAGACGTCCGCGGACTCCTCCGTGGCGACCTCGAAGTCGTAGGTCTCGTAACCGCAGTAGGGCTGCGACTTGCGCAGGTCCCACGGGAGGCCGGTCGCGCGCAGGACGGGCCCGGTGATGCCGAGCGCCATGCACCCGGTAAGGTCCAGGTAAGCGATGTCCTTCGTGCGCGCCAGGTACACGGGGTTGGAGTCCATCAACTTCCGCAGCGCCTGAATTCGCTTCGGCATCCGGTCCAGGTAGTCGCGGACCTTGCTGAGCGCGCCGCTGGGAAGGTCCTGGGCGACGCCGCCCGGACGGACGTAGGCCATGTTCATCCGCAGGCCCGTGATCTCCTCGAAGAGATCGAGCGTGTACTCGCGCTCCAGGAAGCCGTTGAGCATGACCGTCGTCGCACCCAGCTCCAGGCCGAACGTGGCGATGGCCACGAGGTGCGAAGAGATGCGGTTGAGCTCCATCATCATCACGCGGATGATCTGCGCCCGTTCCGGCACCCGGTCGGTGATGCCGAGCAGCTTCTCCACGCTCATGGAGTACGCCGTCTCGTTGAAGATCGGCGCGAGGTAGTCCATGCGCGTGCAGAACGTCGTGCCCTGCGTCCAGGTGCGGTACTCCATGTTCTTCTCGATGCCGGTGTGCAGGTAACCGATGTTCACCCGGCAGTCGTTGACCGTCTCACCGTCGAGGGTCAGGACCAGCCGCAGCACCCCGTGCGTGGACGGGTGCTGCGGCCCCATGTTGACGACGAGGCGCTCGTCGCCGCCGTCCTCGACACCGGACATGACCTGGTCCCAGTCCTGCCCGCCCACGTCGAAGACGCGGCCCTCGGCCGCCTCCCCGGCGGCGTACGCGTCGTATTCGGTGTACTTCGTGCTGCTCACGTGTACGACCTCCGCTCGTCCGGAGGCGGGATCTCCGCTCCGCGGTACTCGACGGGGATGCCGCCGAGGGGGTAGTCCTTGCGCTGCGGGTGGCCGACCCAGTCGTCGGGCATCTCGATGCGGGTGAGCGCCGGATGCCCGTCGTAGACGATGCCGAAGAAGTCGTAGGTCTCCCGCTCGTGCCAGTCGGCCGTCGGGTAGACCGGCACGAGCGACGGCATGTGCGGGTCCGCGTCCGGGCAGGTGGTCTCCAGCCGGACGCGCCGGTTGTGCGTGATCGACAGCAGGTGGACGACCGAGTGCAGCTCCGCGCCCGCGTCGTCGGGGTAGTGCACCCCCGAGACGCCCGAGCACAGCTCGAACCGCAGCGCCGGATCGTCCCGCATCGTCCGCGCGACGTCGGCGAGGTGCTCGCGCTGCACGTAGAACGTCATCTCGCCGCGGTCGACGACGACGCGCTCGATCGCGTCGCCGAACCGCGGGTAGGCACGCTCCAGCGCGTCGGCGACCTCGTCGAACTCGCCGGCCTCGGCGGTGCCGGACGGCCCGCCGTAGGGGCGCGGCGCCGACACCTTCGGCGCCTGCCGGACGACCAGGCCGCCGTACCCGGAGGTGTCGCCGGTCGTGTTCGCGCCGAACATGCCGGTGCGGACGACCGGCTGCTCGCGGCGCTCGTCCTCGGCGTGCGCGGGGAGCCGGTCCGCGGCCTGCTCGGCCTGCTGCTCCGGATTCTGCGAACTCACCTAGCTCGCCCCCTGTCCGAGAAGAGGGAGCCGGCGGCGCTTGGCCGTCTCCAGCTCCTCGATCTGCTTCGCCCGCTGCGCGCCCAGCTTGGTGTTGCGCATCTGGTCGTGCAGCTTGAGGATCGCGTCGATGAGCATCTCCGGCCGCGGGGGCAGCCGGGGAGGTAGACGTCCACCGGGACGACGTGGTCGACGCCCTGGACGACCGCGTAGTTGTTGAACATGCCGCCGGACGACGCGCACACGCCCATCGCGATGACCCACTTGGGCTCGGTCATCTGGTCGTAGATCTGCCGCAGCACCGGGGCCATCTTCTGGCTCACCCGGCCCGCGACGATCATCAGGTCGGCCTGCCGGGGCGTCCCCGCCGCACGCTCCATCCCCCACCGGGAGAAGTCGTGCTTGGGGTCGCCGGCCGCCATCATCTCGATCGCGCAGCACGCCAGCCCGAACGTCGCCGGCCACGTCGAACCGGCCCGCGCCCATCCCGCGACCTGCTCGACCGTGGTCAGCAGGAAGCCGCTGGGCAGTTTCTCTTCAAGACCCATGTCAGTCCCACTCCAGACCGCCGCGCCGCCACACATAGGCGTACGCCACGAGCAAGGTGACGATGAAAAGCACCATCTCGACGAGCGCGAACATCCCCATCTGGTCGAAAGCGACGGCCCAGGGGTAGAGGAAGACGATCTCGATGTCGAAGATGATGAACAGCATTGCCGTCAGGTAGTACTTGATCGGGAAGCGCCCGCCGCCCACCGGCTGCGGAGTCGGCTCGATGCCGCACTCGTAGGCGTCCAGGCGGGCGCGGTTCCAGCGCTTCGGCCCGGTGAGCGAGGCCATCGCCACGGAGCCGACCGCGAAGAGGGCCGCGAGCACCCCCAGCACAATGATCGGTACATAGAGATCCATGTCTCTACTGCCTCTCCTCGGAACGTACGACGCTGTACGGGGCGACGTGACCCTTTACACGCTCGTGACTTCTGTCACGAGCACGGTCCGTCACCCTAGCCAAGGTGACCAAATAGCACTCCCCTCAGGGGGTCGGGTACGGCGAAACAACCCGCTCACCTGCCGAAACTTTGCGCTCATGGAGCGCCTCCCGGATACCTCAAGCCGCCGGCGCCACCTTCTGCATCGCGTTGATGACCCGGTCCATCGCGTCGCCGCCCTTGGGGTCGGTGAGGTTCGCGAGGAGCTTCAGCGTGAACCGCATCAGCGTGGGGTGGGGCAGGCCGTGCGCGGTGAGGAACTTCATGACGCGCGGGTCCCCGATGGCCTGCACGAACACGCGGGCCAGCGTGAAGTAGCCGCCGTGCTCGTCCTTCAGGATGCGCGGGTACTCGTGCAGCGTCCGCTCGCGCTGCGCGGGGGTGCGGCGCGCGAGGGCCTGCACCATGATGTCGGCGGCCAGCCGCCCGGATTCCAGCGCGTAGTCGATGCCCTCGCCGTTGAACGGGTTGATCATGCCGCCGGCGTCGCCGACGAGCAGCACCCCGCGGGTGTAGTGCGGCTGCCGGTTGAAGCCCATCGGGAGCGCCGCGCCCCGGATCTTGCCGGTCGCGTGCTCCTCGTCGAACTGCCAGTCCTCCGGCATCTGCGCGCACCAGCTGCGCATCATGCCCCGGTAGTCGACGCTCTGGAACGCCTTGCTGGTGTTGAGGAGGCCGAGCCCGACGTTGGACGTCCCGTCGCCCACCCCGAACACCCAGCCGTAGCCGGGCAGCAGCCGCTGCCCGTCCCACAGCTCCAGCCACGCCTCCATGTACTCGTCGTCGTGGCGGGGGGTCTGGAAGTAGCGGCGGACGGCCACGCCCATCGGGCGGTCGTCGCGGCGCCGCAGGCCCATCGCGAGCGACAGCCGGGTCGAGTTGCCGTCGGCGGCGACGACCAGCGGCGCGCGGAACTCGACGTCCTCGCCCTCGTACTTCGCGGTGACGCCGACGGCCCGGTCGGTGCGCTCGTCCAGGATCGGGCCGGTGACGTTGCAGCCGGTCAGCAGCCGGGCGCCGGCCTTCGCGGCGTGCTCGGCGAGGAGCTGGTCGAAGTCGGTGCGCTTGCGGACGAGCCCGTAGTCGGGGAAGCTCGCGAGCTCCGGCCACGGCAGCTCGACCTTCACGCCGCCGCCGTAGATGCGCAGCCCCTTGTTGCGCCCCCAGCCGGGGTCGTCGAGGTCGACGCCCATCCCGATCAGGGCGCGGACGGCGCGCGGCGTCAGCCCGTCGCCGCAGATCTTGTCGCGGGGGAACGTGGCCTTCTCCAGCAGCAGCACGTCAAGGCCGGTCTGGGCGAGCCAGTACGCGGTGGACGATCCGGCGGGGCCCGCCCCGACGACGATGACATCGGCGTGTCGGGTGGAGTCGGTCACGATGGTCCTCTTCGTTCGTTCGCTTGTGAAGTACTTCACAAGGTCTCCGGTGGGGAGTCTATTCCTTTATCACGGTCAGTGGGTACTTCTGGGCCGTTCCAGTTTTGGACCGGTCCCGAGGTCACCCGGTCGTCCGGGGGTCCCGGGAGGTCATCCCGGGTTGGTCGCGTGGTGCAGGGCGGCCACCCCGAACGTGAGGTCCCGCCAGCGCACGGCTTCCCAGCCGGCGTCCTGGAGGAGGCGTGCGAGTGCCGCCTGGTCCGGCCAGGCGAGCGTCGATTCGGCCAGATATCGGTAGGAGTCGGGATTCGAGCTGACCCGTGACAGCAGCGGCAGCCCCACCTTCAGGTGCGCCTTGTGCCCGAACGCGAGCAGCGGATTGGGAGGATGGCTGACCTCGCACACCAGCAGCCGCCCGCCGGGCCGCGCCACCCGGCGCAGCTCGCGCAGGGCCCGGCCGGTGTCGGCGACGTTGCGCAGGCCGAACGAGATCGTGACGGCGTCGAACGCGGCGTCCGCGAACGGCAGCCGCAGCGCGTCCCCGGCGACGAAGCCCAGCCGCGCCGTCCCGGCCTGCCTGCGCACGCCCACCCGCAGCATGCCGAGGGAGAAGTCGCAGGCCACCGTGGACGCGCCCGCCTCGGCGAACGGGACCGACGAGGTGCCGGTCCCGGCCGCGAGATCGAGGACCCGCTCGCCGGGCCGCGCGTCCAGCGCCCGCACGACCTCGCGCCGCCAGCGGCGGTCCTGACCGCCGGTCATCAACGTGTTGAGCAGGTCGTACCGCTCGGCGGTCCCGTCGAACATCGCCGCGACGTCGGCGGGCTTCTTATCGAGTGAGGCGCGGGTCATGGCCCCAGCCTAAGAGGCGTCCCCCGCGCCCCTCGCGGCGCCCGGCGGTCACACGGGCGGGCGCCCGGGTCTCAGTGCCGGGACCTCAGGCGTCTTCCTTGGTGCGGGCGGCCTGGAACTTGCGCCACCTGCCGTCGACCGCGGCGGACAGGCGGTCGCGCTGCGCCGACAGCAGCACGTAGCTGATGACGCCGCTGACCAGCAGGGACAGCATCAGCAGCAGGAAGCCGCGGGCGCCGAAGAGCGCGAGCACCCCGGCCGTCGCCGCGAAGATGGCGAACCGCGCGATGGTGTAGAGGATTACGGAACTCATGGCACCTCAACTCTACCGGCCCCCTCCCGCGACCTTGCGGCAGGTCAGCGGTAGACGTCCTGGAAGAGGGCCGGGTCCACGTTGCCGCCGGACAGGATCGAGACGTACGTGCGCGCCTCCGGCAGCTCGTCGCGGTGGAACAGGTACGCGGCGGTCGCCACCGCGCCGCCCGGTTCGGCGATGAGCCGCGCCTCGCGGGCGAGGCGGCGCATCGCGTGCCTGATCTCGTCCTCGGTGACGGTGACGACGCCGTCCACGTGCTCGCGCATGTGCGCGAACGGCAGCGCGCCGATCCGCTGGACGCGCAGCGCGTCGGCGATCGTCCGTCCGGTCTCCTCGGCGTCCCAGCCGACCGGGTGCCCGGCGTGGAACGAGTCGCGCGCGTCGGCCGCCAGCTCGGGCTCGACACCGAACACCCGCGCGTCCGGGCGCAGCGCCTTCACCGCCGCGGCGACCCCGGCGAGCAGGCCGCCGCCGCTCACCGGGACGAGCACGACCTCGGTGTCCGGGCGGTCCTGGACGATCTCGAGCCCGCAGGTGCCCTGCCCCGCGATCACCCGCGGGTCGTCGTAGGGCGGGATCAGCGCGAACCCGTGCGCGGCGGCGAGCTGGCCGGCGGTCTCCTCGCGCGCCGCCGAGTTCGGCTCGACGTAGACGATCTCGGCGCCGAGCGCAACGCACGCGTCCACCTTCACGGCCGGGGTGGTGTGCGGCATGACCAGGACGGCCCGGATTCCGAGCGCGCGGGCCGAGAACGCCACGGCCTGGGCGTGGTTGCCACTAGAGTGCGTCACCACCCCACGCGTGCGTTCGGCTTCGGGGAGCCGCGTCATCGCGGTGTAGGCGCCGCGGAGCTTGAACGCGCCGATCGGCTGCAGCGACTCGGCCTTGACCAGCAGTGCCGGGTCGCCGGGGCCGCCCGGAAACGGGACGAGCGGGGTGCGGACGGTGACACCCGCGAGCCGTTCGGCCGCGCGCTCGATCTCCGCCAGGGTCACAAGATCGGACATCCTCGGAGACTATTGCGTCGGACCCGTTCACGCGGACGTCACGGCCGTGACACGGCAGGTCAACCGGGGTCGGGGTGGCGCCTGTGACCCATGACGCGGTCACCGGGCGTCATCGCTCCAGCTCGCAGAACTACACCCTGTCATGTTTTGCGAAAACAAGGGAGAAATCGGTCTTGACCCGCCACACTGTAAACAGTCCACCCGCGCCGAGAGCGGGACAAAGGGGGAGAGAAAACGTGGAGAGCACGAGCGAGCGCCTGCTGACCCCAGGAGAGGTCGCCGCCCTCTTCCGGGTCGATCCGAAAACGGTCACCCGCTGGGCCGCGGCCGGCCGGATCAGCAGCATCCGGACCCCCGGCGGCCACCGCCGCTTCCGGGAGTCGGAAGTCCACGCGCTGCTGCGCGGCGAGGAGCCGGTGGGGAGTCACCCCGCGCACTGACCCGGCCCGCCGGCCGGGTCCGTTCGACCCGAAGACGTCCGCGCGGGGGACGGCGGTCCGCGCCCGTCGCCCCTCCCGCCGAAGGAACGGCGGCCGGTTCTCGGGGGAACCGGTTCCGGACGGTCGCCCCGGGCGACCACCTCTCGCAGGCCGACTCCACAGGCCGGATTCCCACGGTTTCGACTTCTCCGCAGGTCAGCGCGGGCGAGGCGCCGCGCCGCGCGGCTACTCCTCCTCCTCGCCCGCCTTCCACTCCTCGAAGCGGCGGAGCAGCTCCGCGTCGCCCTCCCGCCAGCCGCGCCGCCGCTCCGCCAGCTCCTCCGCGGTCAGCGACTCCGCCAGCAGGCGCTCGTAGTCGGGGTCGTCCGGGCCGATCTCCACGTAGGCGTCGGCGATGACGCGCCCCTCGGCGAGTGCCTCGCCCGTCCCGTCCCCGCCGGGTTCGGCGAGCACGCTGTGCGGGACCCGGAGCGTGCCGTCGGGGAGCCGGATCACGTACATCGTCGATCACCATCGTCTGCCATCACGGGATCCTCTGGTGTGTGCCGCGCAACACACACCCTAGATCCCGAAGGTGCGATTGAAGAAGAGCATGACCTCCAGCGCGGTGCGGATGTCCCCGCCGAGCATGTCGACGAGCGCGGGCCGCTGGCGCGAGGAGATGGCCGCGAACGCGTCCGCGAAGAACTCGCGGCGGCCCAGCGCGTCCGGCTGCCGGTGGAAGTCGCTCGCCAGGTGCGGGCGGCACCGCGCGTACAGCGCGCGGAACGCCGCGCCGTCCGACGTCCAGCCGGTGCCGCCGTCGATGTCGTCGAGCGCGTGCCCGACCTCGTGCAGCATCACGTCCGGGGTCGGGGACGGCCGGTCCCCCACGACGATCTTGCGGTCGCCGTAGGCCCCCGCGCACACGTCCCACGTCGCCCGCCCCGACGGGAGCGGACGGTCGCGCAGGTGGCCCATGTCGTCGAGCTGCGGCACGCCGCCCGGCCCCACGTACACCCCATCCAGCCCGGCCGCGAGCCGCTCCTTCAGCGCGTCCGGCAGGCCGGCGAGGCTCTCCACGGCACGGATCACCTCGGGCGTGGGCGGCCCGTCCCGGACGTCCCACTGCCGGTGCAGGATCCGCTCCAGGACGCCGCAGTGCCGGCGCCCGTCGGCGGCGTGCGGCGAGCCCGGCGGGTGCGGTTCCACCCGTGCCGGGGCGTCGTCCAGTTCGAAGTCCCGCCACGACAGGTCGCCGCCGGTACGGCGCCCCGCCCCCGGCTGCCGCCCGTACCGGCCGCCGAACCTCTCGCCCGTTTCGAGGCCCGTGTCGAGGCCCGTGTCGATGGGTGCGGCGTCGCCGGGGCCGAGCGCGAAACCGTCGTCGCGTCCGGCCTTGCGGAACCGGCCGAACCGGTCGCGGGGCTGGTTCCCGCGCGGCCGTCCCGTCTCGGGCGGCGACGGCGCGTAGCCCGGGTCCTCCCGCCGATCCGCGGCACGGTCGGCGGGGCGGAACGGCCCGCCGCGGGAGAACGCCCGGTTCCGGAACTCCCGGGGCTTGCGGTGGACGCCTTTGAAGCGCATCGGGCTCCTCAATCGAGAGGGACCCGCGGACATCTCGGGCGGGCGGGGGTCCCCGGAGGAAGCGTAAGCCGGAACCCGACACCCCGTCATCCCCGGCGGTCACGGAAACTTTCGGGGATGACGCGTGCACAGGTGACTAATTAACGGCGAAACCGGGCGTCCGGGGCATCAGGCGTACGAGTGCAGCCCGGAGAACATGTAGTTCACGCCGAAGAAGTTGAACAGCAGCGCGGCGAACGCGATCAGCGCCAGAACGGCGGCCTTGCGGCCCTTCCACCCGGCGGTCGCGCGCGCGTGCAGGTACGCGGCGTAGATCACCCAGGTGATGAACGACCAGATCTCCTTGGGGTCCCAGCCCCAGTAGCGGCCCCACGCCTCGTCCGCCCAGATCGCGCCCATGATGATCGCGGCCGTCCAGATCGGGAACGCGAACATCGTGACGCCGTTGGCGAGCCGGTCCAGGCCGTCCGCCGACGGCATGCGGGCCAGGATGCCGTGCTCGCGCAGCGTCCCCCTGCCCTCGGCCCGCGCCTTGACCAGGTACAGGATGGTGGCGGCGCCCGCCACCGTGAACGCGCCCGTCGCGACGATCGCGGCGCTGACGTGGATCGCGATCCAGTACGAGTTGAGCGCGGGGCTCACCGGGCCGACCTCGTCGTACAGCCAGATGTTGGCGATGCCGAGCGCGACGACGGCCGCGACCATCACGAACGCGCCCAGGTAGCGGGCCCGGTACCGCAGCATCACGACGAGGAACGCGGTCACGGCGGCGAACGCGATCGCGGTGAGGAACTCGTACATGTTCGCCCACGGCCAGCGGTTCGCCGACAGGCCCCGCGACACCAGGACGCCCAGGTGAGCGCCCCACCCGAGCACGTTCAGCAGGATCGCGAGCCGGCCCGGCTCGATCTGCGTCCGCTCCGGCTCCTCCGCGCCGCCCGAGGCGGCGGGCATGCCGGGCGCCTCGGGGTCGGCGGACTCCGCGCCGGACGCGCCGACGAGCACCTTCGCCCGGCTCTCGGCCTCCACCTCGGCCTCGGCCCCGGCGAGCCTGCGGCGGCGCCCGAAACCGAGATCGGCCGCGTACGCGACCATCGCGATGATGTAGAGCACCACCGTGGTCAGCATGAGGTTGTCGCTCAGATTCGCGAGGTCGGCATCGCCCACCCTCGTCACTCCTTCGAATCGTCCGCCGCGCCGGTCGCCCGGCCGGCGTCGGGCTCGGCGCCCCGCCCGTCGTCCACGGGCTCCGCGTCGGGTCCGCCGTCATCCGGGCCCGCACCGGACCCGTCCTGCTCGGGACCGCGCAGCGCGGCCACGATGTCATCGAACTCCGCGGTCTGGCCGCCCAGCGTGAGCCCGCCGACCTCGACCACCGTACGCCCGCCCTTCCCGGCGGCCGCACGGACCCACACCCTGCGCCGCCGGACCATGAAGGACGCCACGACGCCCACCACCGCGAGAATCGCCGCGACCAGCGCGGGGATCCGTCCCGGGTCCCGGTTCACCGACAGGCTCGCCCACTCCCGGACGCCCTCGAACTCGATCGAGCCCGCCCCGTCCGGCAGCTCGAACGTGTCGCCGGGCTCCAGCACCTTCTGCCCGTCCCGGATCGGCTGGAGCGTCTCGCCGATGCCCTCCAGCTTGTAGACCGACTGCGGCGTGCCCTCGTCCAGGCCGATGTCGCCCTTGAACGAGCTGATCGTCACGACCGGGCGCAGCGGCGCCGGGAACGCGGACACGATCTGCTTCCCGTCCTCGGTCGACACCGCCGTCGGCCACAGGATCGCGTAGAACGCGAGCTGCTCGGGCTGCGCGTCCGGCGCCTTGATGACGCCCTCGGACGTGAGGTTGCGCTGCTCCATCGGCAGGAACGGCACCGCGTCGTTGAACGCGACGTTCCCGTTCGCGTCCCGGACCGTGAAGACCGGCGAGTACCCGTGGTTCAGCAGGTAGACCTTCGCGCCGCCGACCGTCAGCGGGTGGTTGACCTTCAGGTCGTACGGCTTCTCCGCGCCCCGCGGGTCCTCCCGGACGTGCATCCGCGCCGTGAAGTCGGTCGCCTGGCCCCGGCTCTCGCCCTCCTCGTGGTACTCGGCCTCGAAGTCCTCCAGCCGGACGGTGAACGGCGGGAGATCGTCGGAGTCGAACACGCGTCCGGGCTCGAACTGGTCGTAGAGGCTGAGCGAGTTCGCGAACGTGTCGCCCTCGGTCAGCAGGATGTTGCCGCGGTAGCCGAACAGGTTCCCGAGGCCGAGCGCGAACAGCAGCGCGAGCAGCGCCAGGTGGAAGACCAGGTTGCCGGTCTCGCCGAGGTAGCCCTTCTCCGCCGCCACCGCGCCGCCGGAGACGTCCACCCGGAAGCGCTTGCCCCGCAGCGCCCTGCGCGCGTCCTCCAGGACGTCCTCGGCCGGCGCGTCCGACTCGAACGACGCCGACTGCGGCAGCCGCCCCAGGTTGCGCGGCGCCGCCGGGGGCCGCGCCCGCATCGACCGGTAGTGCTTCGCGGCGCGCGGGATCACGCACCCCGCCAGCGACACGAACAGCAGGATGTAGATCGCGGCGAACCACGGCGCCGCGAACACGTCGAACATCGAGAACCTGTCGAGCCACGGCCCGAGCGTCCTGTGCTCTTCCAGGTAGAGCGCGACGTCCTCCGGCGCCTGCCCCCGCTGCGGGAACACCGACCCCGGAACGGAGCCGAGCGCCACCAGGAACAGCAGGATCAGCGCCGTGCGCATCGTCGTCAGCTGCCGCCACGCCCAGCGCAGCCAGCCCAGCGGGCCGAGCCCCTTCGGCTTCGGGGCGTCCTGCGCCGCCTGCCGCGCCGCCGGCGCCCGCATGCCGCTCTCGGGCTCCGTGCCGCTCTCGATCTCTGTGTCGCTCATGTCAGATCACCGGTTCGAAGCCGCTGATCCACGACCTCAGCTCGATGGTCATATCCCCCCACAGGCCGCTGACCAGCAGCACCCCGAGCAGCACCAGCATGCCGCCGCCGACGCGCATCACCAGCGGATAGTGCCGCTTCACCGCGCCGAACGCGCCCAGCGCCCGCCGGTACGCCAGCGCCGCCGCCACGAACGGCAGCCCGAGGCCCAGGCAGTACGCGAGGGACAGCAGCGCGCCCCGTCCCGCGCTCGCCTCCGTGATCGCCAGCCCCTGCACCGCGCCCAGCGTCGGGCCGATGCACGGCGTCCAGCCGATCCCGAACAGCACCCCCAGCACCGGCGCCCCCGCGAGCCCCGCCGCCGGGAGCCGTCCCGACTTCACCGTCCGCTGCAGCCCCGGGATCAGCCCCATGAACGCGAGCCCGAACACGATCGTCACCACGCCCAGCACGCGCGTGATCGTCTCCTGGTACTCCAGCAGCCACCGCCCGAGGCCGCCGAACAGGACGCCGTAGCTGACGAACACCGCCGAGAACCCCGCGACGAACAGCAGCACGCCCGCGAGCAGCCGGCCCTTGCGCTCGTCCGCCAGGTCCGCGCCCGACATGCCCGTCACGTACGACAGGTAGCCCGGCACCAGCGGCAGCACGCACGGCGAGGCGAACGACACCAGCCCGGCCAGCGCGGCCAGCGGCGCCGCGGCCACCAGCGAGCCGCCGACGACCGTCTCGTTCACCCCGGCCGCCGCGATCACTTTTCCGCGAGCATGTCGGTGACCAGCGGATTCAGCTTGCTGTAGGTCGTCGCACCGATGATCCGGGCCGCGACCCGGCCCTGCCGGTCCAGGACGAGCGTGCTCGGGATCGCGTTCGGCGGCACCTCGCGGAACGCGAGCGTCACCCGCCCGTCCGCGTCGAACACGCTCGGGTACGACACCTCGAAGTTGCGCTCGAACGCCCGCGCGTTCGGCTTCGAGTCCTTGAAGTTCACGCCGACGAACTCGGCGCCCTTGTCCTTCGTCTCCGCGTGCACCTGCTCCAGCGACGGCGCCTCACCGCGGCACGGCGCGCACCAGGACGCCCAGAAGTTCACCACGACGACCTTGCCGCGGTAGTCCGCCAGCGCGAACGCCTTCCCGTCCAGGAACTCCCCCGCGACGTCGCCGACCGACTTCCGGTCGCCGGGCGCGTACTCGGTCACGTTCCCGTCGCCGGACACGAACCGGTTCTGGCCCGCGCCGTCCTGCGACGCGTCCGTCCCGGCGCAGCCCGCCAGCAGCCCGCACAGGGCGACGACGGCCACGGCGGCGCGCACACGGAAGACACGGGGGTTCACGAACGGACCCTCCTACTACTACAGGTCGTAGTACAACAATCTACCGGCGCCCTCAGGCACCCGCGACACCGGGCTCCCCGCCCAGCCCCCCGGCCGGCTCGCAGTAGGCGACCTCGACGAGCCGGTTCCCCTCGAACGTCAGGCTCGTCACACTCGCCAGCCCGCACTCCCGCTTCACCGGGTGATGCCACAACCTGCGCCGCTCCGCGTGCAGCCGCAGCACCCAGACGGGCAACTGGTGGCTCACGCACACCGCCTCGTGCCCCCGCGACGAATCCCGCGCCCGGATCACCGCCGCGCGCATCCGCGCCGCCAGCTCCCCGTACGGCTCGCCCCACGACGGCTTGAACGGGTTCAGCAGGTACCGCCAGTGCTCCGGCCGCCGCAGCGACCCCGCCCCGACCCCGAACGTCAACCCCTCGAAGTGGTTGTCCGCCTCCGTCAGCCGGTCGTCCACCGTCACCGGCAGATCGAACGCGTCCGCCAGGGGCGCCGCCGTCTCCAGCGCCCGCTGCATCGGCGACGAGAACAGCGCCGTGACGTCCCGATCGGAGAACCACTTCGCGGCGGCCTTGGCCATGAGGAGACCGTCCTCGCTGAGCCGGTAGCCGGGCAGCCGCCCGTACAGGATTCCGCCCGGATTGTGCACCTCACCGTGCCGCAGCAGGTGAACGATCGTCTTCTCAGTCATGGCGACGTCAGGGTACCTGCCATCTTGCACCACCCTCGGCGTCAGGCCGCGAGGCGGCCTTCCTTCAACGGGCGTTGCGTGCGATTGCTGCATCGCTCCGACTCGCCCGAGGGGCTCGCTGCGCGATCAAGTTCTCGCTTCGCTCGAACTTGGCTTCGCTCGCAATCGCAGTGGTTCCGCTCCGCTCTGGCTGGGGCCTGGCTGGGGCGGGTGCGCCCTGGTGGGGACGCGGGGTGCGGTCATCGGCGGGCGGTTTTTACGACGTCTGCGATCGTGCGGACGGCCTGGTCTTGGACGTCCGGGGGTGTGCCTGTGGCCTCGGCCGTGCGGACGAACGCGTACGTCAGTGCGGCGGTGCACACGTCGGCCCTCTCCCACGGCATGACGCACGTGAGCGTTCCGGGCGCGCCTTCGTCTCCGACGGTCGCCAGCACGACCGACACGTAGGGGGACGGCGGACGCTCCCCCAGCGGCGTCTCGGTGCCGATCACCGCGCGGAGCGGACCGCCCGTCGGGAGCCGTCGCGGGGAGCCGAGCGCCGACTCGCAGACCTCGCCCATCTCGCGCTGCTCCGCCGCCTCCGGCGAGTCCGGGAAGTACGAGCAGTAGACCATCGCGATCCCGCCGACCGACCCCTGCCAGCCGTGCCGGACCACGCCCGTGCGTTCGTCCCCGACCTGGTTCACGCCGCTCGCGGCCCCGACCGAGCCGCCGCACTCCGTCCCCGTCGGCCCGATGAGGTACTGGCCGCCGATGTGGAAGACACCCGTGTTCTGGGGCAGCCGCACCGATGCGGGGATCTGGACTCGCGTTTCCCCCGGGGTCTCCTGCATGGGGTTGCCGCCGGGGCCCGTTCGATCGCAGTGCGTGACCGACGCGACGGTGGCCGTCCGCGATGGGCTCGCCGACACCGAACGGCCCGCCTGCGGTCGCGCGGGATCCTCGTCGCCCGGCTGCATCGCGATCAGCGCGCCGCCGCCCACCGCCACGACCGTCCCGCACGCCGCCGCACCGATACCGAGCGCCGTCTTGAGCCCGCCGGCACCCGCCTTCGCCGCGGCGGCCTTCCCCGCGCCCCCGCTCACCGCCTGGCCCGCGCCTTGGCCGGCTGCCTCGCCTGCACCGTGTGCGACCGCCTCGCCTGCGGTGTGGCCCGCGCCGCCGGCGGTTGCCTGGCCCGCGCCTTGCGCGACCGCCTCGCCTGCACCGTGTGCGACCGCCTCCCCGACGGTGTGGCCCGCGCCATCAGCGATTGCCTGGCCCGCGCCTTGCGCGACCGCCTCCCCTGCACCGTGTGCCACCGCCTCCCCGACGGCGTGGCCCGCGCCGTCGGCGGTTGCCTGGCCCGCGGTTTGGGCGCCGGGGAGGAGGGTGGCCGCTATGGGGAAGAGGGCGGCCAGGGACGCCGCTGCGGCGGCGAGGGTGCGGACGCCCGTGTGCTCCCAGTCGGGGCCGTAGGCGCGGACGGCGAGGGCCTCGAGTTCCTCGACGAACGCGGACGCGGCGGCGGGACGGTCCGCGGGGGACTTCGCCATCCCGCGGGCGACGAGCGGGCGGAGCGGTTCGGGGACGGTCTCGACCGGGATCTCGCCCGTGCGGTGCGCGAGCATGAGCGCGGCGCGGGTGCCGGTGAACGGACGGCGTCCGGTGGCGCACTCGACGAACACGCAGGTCGCCGCGTACACGTCGGTGGCGGGGGTGGCGGTGTGGCGGTCCCACTGCTCGGGCGCCATGTAGTACGGGGTGCCCGCCCCGCCCGCCTCCTGCCCGGCCGGGGTCGCGATGCCGAAATCGACGAGGCGGCTCAGGCCGTCCGCGGGGACGACCACGTTCGCGGGCTTGTAGTCGCGGTGGACGACGCCCAGGGCGTGGGCGGCGGCGAGTCCGAGGAGCGAGCCCTTGAGGACGGCGAGCGACGCCTCGGGGCCGAGTGCGCCGTGCCGGCCGAGGACCTCCTTGAGCGAGACGCCGTCGACCGCCTCCATGATGATCGCGGCACCGTCGGGGCCCTCGACGAGCCGGTGGAGGCGGGCGATGTGCGGGCTGTCCGCCCGGCCGAGCATCCGGGCCTCGTGCCGGAGGCGCTCACGTTCCGTCTCGCCCGTCAGGTACTTGATCGCCACCGGGGTGCCGGACTCGTCGTGCCTCGCCAGGACGACTCGTCCCTGCGCGCCCGCGCCGAGTTCCCGAACCTCGGTGTAACCGTCGACCGCCCACTCGGACACCCGCTGCCTCCGACCGTTGCCTGGAGATCAGGACAATGCCATGAGTACCGCTCTGATGGCGGGGCGGCGGGCGGCCTTCTCCCGCCAGACGGCGTAGACGCTGCGGGTCAGGGGGGCCACGAGGGGGACGATCGCGACGCCGGGCGGGACGTCGCAGCGGCCCATCCGGGGCAGGATCACGTTGCCGAGACCGGCGCCGACGAGCGCGAGCTGGGTGGCGAACTCGTAGGCCATGTGGACGATCCGGGGTTCGCTGTCGACGGCGCGGAGGGTGCGCAGGAGCCAGTCGCAGCAGATGCTGTCGGGCGAGGAGCTGATCCAGGGGTCGCCCGCGAGCTCCTTGAGGTGGACGGCGTCGCGGCCGGCCAGGGGGTGGTCGGCGGGGACGGCGACGTCGGCGACGTCCTCGCAGATCACGGCCTTCTGGAGGCCGCCGGGGAGCGGGAGGGGCTCGTTGTTCCAGTCCTGGACGACGGCCATGTCCAGGTCGCCGCGCAGGACGAGCGGCATGCTGTGCAGGGGGTCCTCTTCACGGAGGAGGACGCGCAGGTCGGGGTGGTCGGCGCGGAGGCGGCGCAGGGCGTCCGGCAGGAGGCCGCGCGCGGCGGTGGGGAACGCGGCGAGGGTGAGCTGGCCGACGACGGAGCCGCGGTGGGCCTCGAGGTCGGCCTGGGCCTGCTCGACCAGGGAGAGGATGCGTTCGGCGTGCGCGACGAGGAGTTCGGCGGCGTCGGTGAGGCGGACGCCGCGGCCGTTGCGCTCGAGGAGCTTCTGGCCGGTCTCGCGTTCGAGCTTGGCGAGCTGCTGGGAGACGGCGGACGTGGTGACGTGCAGGACGTCGGCGGCGGCGCTGACCGAGCCGTAGGTCGCGACGGAATGCAGGGCGCGCAGCCGTTCCAGATCGAGCATGAAGCAACCCTAAAGCGAGGACTCAAGCAGGTCTAGCTTGTACTTAAACGCGGGGGACGTCGGGACGCTCGACGGCCTGGCCGGGGCGCGCCCCGGCCAGGCCGTCGATGCCCTGGGCGCTGTCCCGGCTCAGCGGCCGGTGAAGAAGCCGCGGACGTCGGCGAGCAGGAGGTCTGGCGCCTCCATCGCGGCGAAGTGGCCGCCGCGGTCGTGGTCGGCCCAGCCGACCAGATTGTTGGCCCTCTCCTCGTCCCGGCGCAGCGCGATGTCCTGGACGGTGAAGAGGCTGACGGCGGTCGGCACCGCCGAGACCTCCTCCTCGCCCCACTCCCGCGCGTCCTCGTGGTACAGCGCGGCCGAGGAGCCCGCCGTGCCGGTGAGCCAGTAGATCGTGACGTCGGTGAGCAGCAGGTCGCGGTCGATCGCCTCGTGCGGCAGCTCCTTCGCCAGGTCGGTCATGTCGCGGATCTTGTCGAGGATCCAGGCGAGCTGCCCGGCGGGCGAGTCGGTGAGGCCGTACGCGAGAGTGCGCGGCCGGGTCGACTGGATGGCGATGTAGCCGCCGGCCTCGTCCATGAACGTGTTCATCCGCCGGACGCGGGCCCGTTCGCGGTCGGTCAGCGTGGGGTCGTCCGCGGCCGCGCTCGGGTAGGTGGTGCCGCCGTTGACGTGCACGCCGACCACCCGGTCGGGGGCGATCAGGCCCAGCGCGCGGGAGATCCCGCCGCCGAAGTCGCCGCCCTGCGCGCCGTACCGCTCGTAGCCGAGGCGGCGCATCAGCTCCGCCCACGCGCGCGCGATCCGCCGCGTCGTCCAGCCCGGCTCGCGGGTGGGGCCGGAGAAGCCGAAGCCAGGGATGGACGGGATCACCAGGTGGAAGTCGCGCGACAGCGGCTCGATCAGGTCGAGGAACTCCACGACCGAGCCGGGCCAGCCGTGCGTGAGGATCAGCGGCAGCGCGCCGGGGTCCGCGGACCGGACGTGCAGGAAGTGCACGTTCTGCCCGTCGATCTCGGTGGTGAACTGGGGGTGGGCGTTGAGCCGGGCCTCCCACGCGCGCCAGTCGTAGCCGTCCGCCCAGTACGCCGCCATGTCCCGGACGTACGGGACGGGCACGCCCCGGCGCCAGTCCCCCTCGTCCATCGGGCTCGGCCAGCGGGTGCGGGCCAGCCGGTCGCGCAGGTCGTCCAGGTCGGCCTGGGGGACGTCGATGCGGAAGGGACGGATCTCGTTCGTCATGGAAGGAACGCTAGAAGGCAGCTAGGACGGCTTCGGTCCTAGCTGGTCGCCAGAATGGAACTCATGCTGGAGACCTCCGCCCGCTTGCTCAGACTGCTCTCGCTGCTCCAGACCCACCGCGACTGGCCCGGTCCCGAACTGGCCGAGCGGCTCGGCGTCACGCCGCGCACCGTCCGGCGGGACGTGGACCGGCTGCGCGAGCTGGGCTACCAGGTGCACGCGACCCCCGGCGCCGCCGGGTACCGGCTCGGCGCGGGCGCCGACCTGCCGCCGCTGCTGCTGGACGACGAGGAGGCGGTGGCCGTCGCCGTCGGCCTGCGCACCGCGGCCACCGGCACCGTCGCGGGGATCGCGGAGGCGTCGGTGCGGGCGCTGGCCAAGCTGGAGCGGGTGCTGCCCTCCCGGCTGCGGCACCGCGTCCGGACGCTCGAGTCGATGACGCTCCCGCTGCCCGGCGCAGGCCCGGCCGTCCCGGCCGGCACGCTGACCGCCGTCGCGGCCGCCTGCCACGACCGGGAGACGCTGCGGTTCGACTACCGCGCCCACGACGGGACCGCCACCTACCGGACGGCCGAGCCGTACCGGCTGGTCGCCACCGGCCGCCGCTGGTACCTGGTCGCCTACGACACCGGACGGGACGGGTGGCGGACGTTCCGCGTGGACCGGCTCGCGCTCCGGACCCCGAACGGCCCGCGCTTCGCGCCCCGCGACCCGCCCGCAGAGGACCTCGCGGCGTACGTCTCGGGCGCCCTGTCCACCGCGCCGTACCGGTACCGGGGCCGCTTCACCGTCGGGGCGCCCGCCGCGGCCGTGGCCGGGCGCATCGCCCCGACGGCCGGCACGGTCGAGCCCGTCGACGCGGGCACGTGCACGCTGACCTGCGGCTCGGACTCCCTCGACGAGCTCGTCCTGTACGTGGGGACGCTCGGCGCGCCGTTCACCGTGCACGGGCCGCCCGAGCTGGTCGAGCACGTCCGGACGCTGTCGGCGCGCCTCGCCGCGGCGCTGCCCTAGGACGCCCTGGCGGCGGCCGACCCTGGCGGCGACCACTGCGATTGCGAGCGAAGCCAAGTTCGAGCGAAGCGAGAACTTGATCGCGCAGCGAGCCCCCCGGGCGACGCATCGTCCGCTGAAGGAAGGCCGCCTAGCGCCCTGACGCCGAGGAGGATGCAGTCGAACTCGCGGCGGCGCGGGCGGCGTGCGGGAGGGCGTCCAGGACGCGCCCGATCGCCTCCTCGCCGTGCGCGGCGGACAGGAACCACACCTCGAACGCGGACGGCGGCAGGTACACGCCGCGCTCCAGGGCGGCGTGGAAGAACGCCGCGTAGGCCTTCGAGTCCTGCCGCTGCGCGGCGGCGAAGTCGCCGACGGGCTCGTCGGTGAAGAAGATCGAGAAGAGGTTCCCGGCGTGCTGCGCGCGGTGCGGGACGCCCTCCTTCGCGAGCGCCTCGGACGCGGCCTTCAGGACGGTCGCGGCGGCGGTGTCGATCGCGGCGTAGACGTCGTCGGTCGCGTTGCGGAGGGTGGCGAGCCCGGCGGCGGTGGCGAGGGGGTTCCCCGACAGGGTGCCCGCCTGGTAGACGGGGCCGGCGGGGGCGAGCCGGTCCATGATGTCGGCGCGCCCGCCGAACGCGGCGGCGGGCAGGCCGCCGCCCATCACCTTCCCGAACGTCGTCAGGTCGCCCGCGACGCCCTCCAGTCCGTACCAGCCGGACCGGGACGCGCGGAAGCCGGTGAGCACCTCGTCGACGACGAGGAGGGCGCCGTAGCGCTCGCAGAGCCGCTTGAGGAGGGCGTTGAAGTCGGGCAGCGGGGGGACGACGCCCATGTTGCAGGGCACCGCCTCGGTGATCACGCACGCGATGTCGTGGCCGTGCTCGTCGAACGCCAGCTCGACGGCGGCGACGTCGTTGTACGGCAGGACGATCGTGTCGGCGGTCGTCGCGCCCGTGACGCCCGGGGTGTCGGGGAGGCCGAACGTGGCGACGCCGGAGCCCGCGGCGGCCAGGAGGGAGTCGACGTGCCCGTGGTAGCAGCCCGCGAACTTCACCACCTTCGGGCGGGACGTGAACCCGCGCGCGAGGCGGATCGCCGACATCGTCGCCTCGGTGCCGGAGTTCACCAGCCGCACCTTCTCCACCGGCGCGCGCGCGGCAATCTCCTCGGCGAGTTCCACCTCGCCGGGTGTGGGCGCACCGTAGGACGTCCCGTGCCCGGCGGCCTCGCGCACGGCGTCCACCACGGCGGGATGGGCGTGGCCGAGGATCATCGGGCCCCACGAGCACACGAGGTCGACGTACTCGTAGCCGTCCGCGTCGGTCAGGTACGGGCCGCGCGCGGACGTCATGAAGCGGGGCGTGCCGCCGACGGCGCCGAAGGCCCGGACCGGCGAGTTCACGCCGCCCGGGACGACCCCGGCGGCACGCTCGAACAACTGCTGGGAGCGATCGGTTCCAGTCACGGTTCCATCCTGTCAGTTGCAGTTCGGCGACTTGCCTTGACCTCGCCGGGCACGGACCTATATTCCACCAAGTGACGACATCGGCGCCCGTTCCGGCGCCTTCCCCCTTTCACCGGCGATCAGCCGTATCGAGGAGTGGCTTTCAACGTGGTCGACGGCTGGACGGTTCCGGGCTTCACGCACGAACGGGAACTGGGCGGCGGCGCGTCCGGCAGGGTGGCACTGGCGGTCGACGACACCACCGGCACCCGGGTCGCGATCAGGTACCTGGACCGGAGGCTCGTCGACGACCAGTCGTTCATGGCCCGGTTCAGCGAGCGGGCGCGCACGCTCACGCGGGTCGAGGACCCCAACGTCGTCGACGTCTACGACTTCGTGACCGGTGACGGGGGCGCGGCCCTCGTGATGCAGCACGTCGAGGGCGTCAGCCTGCGCCGCGTCCTGGCCGTGCAGGGGCCGGTCGGCCCGCTCGCGGCGCTGTCCACGCTCGGCGGGACGCTGCTCGGCCTCGCGGCGGCGCACGAACGCGAGGTCGTGCACGGCACCGTCCGCCCGTCGGACGTGCTGGTGGACGAGCGGGGCAACGCGGTGGTGGGCGACTTCGCGCTCGCACCGCCGGGCACCGAGGCGCAGACCGTCCCGCCGTACGCGGCGCCGGAGCTGTGGGAGGGCGCGCCCGCGACGGTCGCCACCGACGTGTACGCGGTCACCGCAGTGTTCTTCGAGTGCCTCACCGGACGGCCGCCGTTCGCCGGACGCAACATGGCCCGGCTGCACCGGGAGGCGCCGATCCCCGTCGAGGAGGTCCCCGGACCGCTCCGCGACCTCCTGGGGCGGGGCCTCGCGAAGGACCCGGCCGACCGTCCGGCGTCGGTGGCCGACTTCATCGTCGCGCTCGAAGAGGCCGCGATCTCCGCGTACGGGCCGTCGTGGGAGGCGCAGGGCCGCGGGCGGCTCACCGAGCTGGCCGCCGAGGCGGCGCGGCGGCCCGAACCGAAGAAGGCGTCCCGCGGGACCGGCCGGAACGCGATCGTGACGAGCGCCGCGCGGCCCGCCCGGGGGTCGCGGGCGCGCTGGATCGGCGCGGGCGCCGCCACCCTCGCGGTGATCGCCGGTGCGGCGGCCGGCGTGGCCGCGCTGACCGGCGGCGAGAAGCGCGAGCCGGTCGCCGCCCCGCCCACCCCGGCACAGCAGAGCACCAGCCCGCAACCCGTCCTGCCGGCGGGCGGCGTGGACCCGGCGCCGCTCGTCGCGCGGATCGAGCAGGCGACGGCGCGCGCGCCGGGGGCGAAGTTCGACTTCGCGCGCGACGGGGAGGGCGCCGTCCGGGCGGTGGGCACCTTCGCGGTCGTGCCGGGCGCGCGGCCGTCCTACGCGATGACGGTCCGGGGCACCGGCGACACGCGCAACGCCGGCAAGACGATCGTCGTCGGGGACCGCTTCCACGGCGAGGTGTCGCGCAAGTGGCGCGCGCTGCCGGCGCGGAACGCGTACGCCGCGCTGACCGAGCAGGTCCGGCAGGGCACCTCGGTGGCGACCGTGACGTCCCTCCTGCGCACCGCCACGGAGCTGCGCAAGGACGGCGAGGTCTACAAGGGCGCGGCCCCCGCGGCGGCGCTCGCGCAGGCTCCGGGCGTCGGACCGCTGTACGCGTCCCTCACCCGGACGACCGGCGCGGCGTCGATCGAGTTCGCGATCAGGATCGACGGGCAGGCCCGTCCGGCCGCGCTGTGGATGCGCGCCGGGGAGCCGAAGGCGAAGCACGCCGTGCTGCAGACGACCTACGCCGACTGGGGGCGCAAGAGCGTCAAGGCGCCGGGCTGAGCCCCGCCGCTCCGTGCTCGGCCCGGCCGGGACATGCCGCGGGCCCCGGAATCCGGCGCGATTCCGGGGCCCGCCGTTTCGGGGGGCGGCTACGGCTCAGCCGCCGCCGGGGTAGTCCGGGTTGTTCATGCTGGGGATCTCGATGCTGATCGGGAAGTCCGCACCGGACAGGACGAGCAGGGCCGCGAGGCGCAGGATCTCGTCGAAGACCCAGTAGACCTGCTGGACGATCCCCGGGGCGTCCTCGAGTTCGAGGATGCCCTCACGGATCCGGATGAAGGGCTCCCAGGCGACGTTGAAGGCCGTGTCCCAGAAGGGGTACCGCCGGATGTTCAGCGAGTTGGCGATCTCGTCACCGAGCACGTAGCGGGTGAGCGCGCCGAGGATGGGCTTGGTGACGTACCTGAGCGGCCCGCCCGGGACGATCGTGGCGAGGTTCAGCAGCATGTCCGCGAGCTTGATGCCCTCGGGCGTCGCCGCCAGGATCGGCGTCAGGACCTGCGCGGCCTGCGAGTCGGCCTCGGCCCACGAGTTCGGGATGTACTCGTCCTTGATGCCGAGCATGTGCGCGCACAGCTGCCACGAGTGCAGGAACGCCTCCGACTCGTTCGCCGGGATCGGCACCTTCCACTTCTTCAGGTTCTGCATGACGGTCGTCGGCAGGCTGTGCCAGGTGACCATCATGTCCGCCTGGCTGATCGGGATCGCTTCGTCCGCGACCTTGTTCCAGTGCGGGGACTGCGGCAGCAGGTGCCGGACGCCCGCGTGCGCCAGCCGGGTCTTCACGCAGGTGACGATCATCTCGCCGTCGTCGCCGTAGGCGTTGGCGGTGCCGATGTCGTACCCGAGCTTGGCGGTCTTGGTGATGCGGTCGCGCATGTCCGCGCCGCCCTTGGAGTAGTAGACCGCCCGCGCCTCGCGGGGGATGACCGTGCTCATCATCCCGCTGGCGAAGCCGTAGGTGACGCCCAGGTAGAGCCCGCGCTTCTCGTTGAAGTCCACCGCGGTCTCGAGCTTGCCGCTGTCGGCCCACGACGGCAGCGCGCGGGCCCGCTCCATGAAGGCGCGCAGCTCCGACGGCAGCGCCGACGACAGCTGCTGGCCGTTCTTGGTCCACTTGCGCAGTTCGGTGTTGACCGCGTCCACGTGGCCGCCACGGATCACTTCGGCGACGATCTGGTCGGCCTCGTCGTCCCACACGCCCTTGGGGTCGGCGCCCGCCCCCGCTCCTGCCACCGACCCCTTGGGGGACCAGGTCCACAGTGTGCTCGCGTTCGCGGGCGCCGCGACGCTCAGCGCGCCGAGCGCGCCCAGCGTGCCGCCCGCCGCCAGCATCTTCCGCCTGCTGAGTTCGTCCATGCCAGTGTCCTCCTCGGGGTGAGCATCCGTTGATACGCTGATACATGGTTTGCATCTGTGTATCATCGGTGGCAGACCAATAACAGCACACGGATTCAGCCGAAACAAGACCCGATTTGATGCGATTACCGACGCTCTAAGTAGAATCAGCCCTCTCAGGAGGAAAGCCGTGGACTCTGATCAGTCGTCCGCCCTCACAGCGGTCTCGGATCCCGAGTCGTTGCTCGAACAGGCGTACACCGACGCCGTCGAACGGGTCGACGACCCGGACGAGACGCGAGCCCGCGTCCTCGACGCGGCCTACGAGCAGTTCGCCCGGTTCGGCGTCCAGCGATCCACCATGGAGGACGTGGCCCGCCGCGCCGGCGTCTCGCGGATCACCGTCTACCGGCGGTTCGCCACGAAGGACGCACTGGTCGAGCACGTGGTGCGCCGGGAGCTGCGCCGCTACTTCGACCGGTTCCTCATCGACATAAAGCGGGCCGAGACCGCCGCCGACCGGGTCGTGCTCGGCTTCGTGAGCTCGCTGCGCGCCATCCAGCGCAACCCGCTGATCGGCGGCCTGATCGTCGCCGAACCCGACCTGCTCGTCCCGTCCATGGTCAGCGACGGCGGCAAGACCCTCGCGACCGTCCGGCAGTTCGTCGCCGGCCAGCTCCGCCGCGAGCAGCGCGCGGGCAACGTCGCGGACGGGCTGGACATCGACCTCGTGGCCGAGATGATGGTCCGGATCTCGGCGTCGTTCCTCGCGATCCCCAGCCTCGTCATCGACCTCGACGACGACGAGCAGCTGGCCGCGATCGCCGAGCGCTTCCTCGTCCCGATGCTGGAGCCCTGACGGCCGGAACACGGCGCGCCCGGCCCCGGCGCCGGCCGACGGGGCGGCGGTCAGCCGACGGCGTCCGAGAGGACCTCCAGGAGCCTCAGGGGGTCGGGCAGGGGGGTCTGGGGCGGGCGGAGCCAGGTGGACGCGCGGCCGTGCGGCAGCGCGGTCGGCGGGGCGACGACGTAGCTGTCGCGGCAGTGCCACCGCATGCCGGGGGTCTCGGCGACGTCCTCCGGGGAGCAGTCGAGGTGGCAGGACCACCACTCGTCCTCGTCGGCGGGGGCGCCGCGGGTGGTGACGAAGAACTGGACGCGTTCGGCGCCGACCGCGGCGACGGGACCGGCGGGCAGGCCGTCGCGCTCGATGCGGGCGAGGGCGCGGCGGCCCGCGTCGGCGGGGACGTCGAGGACGTCGAAGACGCGGCCGGTGGGGAGGATGATCCCGGCCTCCGGGCGCTCGGCCCACCAGCGTTTCAGGACGCCCGTGTCCGCGCTGGCCTGCAGGCCCCAGGTGGCGGAGACGGGATGCGCGGCGGGATCGGGACAGCCGATGCGGTCGCAGGAGCAGGCGCGGTCGCCGCCGACGGGGGCGTGCGCCCCGGGTACGCAGGGCCAGCCGAGCGCCGCGTAGCCGAGGACCGCCGTGATCGTCCGCTCCCGCGCGGCCTGGCGCGCCGCCTTGTTCCGCCTGTAGCCCGACACCGCCAGCATGAGCGCCCCCCAAAGCGAGTTCCTGTACCGATGATGCCTCGCGGGGAGCGGGGCCCGCACGGCAACCCCCGGAAACGGCCCCGGCGAGCCGGGCGCGCCGGCCCCGGCGGCCCCGGCCGGACGGCTACGGCGGACGGCTACGCGGTGAGGCGGCGGGCCACCTCGGCCGCCCAGTACGTGAGGACCATGTCGGCGCCCGCGCGGCGGATCGACAGCAGCGACTCCATGATCGTCCGCTCCCGGTCCAGCCAGCCCTTCTCCGCGGCGGCCTCGATCATCGCGTACTCGCCGCTGACCTGGTAGGCCGCCACGGGGACGTCGACGGCGTCGCGGACGCGGCGGACGACGTCGAGGTAGGCGCCCGCGGGCTTCACCATGACCATGTCGGCGCCCTCGTCGAGGTCGAGGAACACCTCGCGGAGGGACTCCTCGACGTTCGCCGGGTCCTGCTGGTGGGTGGAGCGGTCGCCGAACCGCGGCGCGCACTCGGCGGCGTCGCGGAAGGGGCCGTAGTAGGCGGAGGAGTACTTCACCGAGTACCCCATGATCGCGACGTCCGGGTAGCCCGCGCCGTCCAGCGCCTCCCGGATGGCGCCGACCTGGCCGTCCATCATGCCGCTCGGGCCGACGACGGCGGACCCGGCGGCGGCCTGCGCGACGGCGATCGACGCGTACCGCCGCAGGGTCGCGTCGTTGTCGATCTCGCCCGCCTGGGTGAGGACGCCGCAGTGCCCGTGGTCGGTGTACTCGTCGAGGCACAGGTCCGTCATGACGACGGTCGAGTCGCCGAGGTCGGCGGCGAGATCGCGCAGCGCGAGCTGCACGATGCCCGCCGGGTCGTCGGCGGCCGAGCCCTCGCCGTCCTTGACCGCGGGGATCCCGAACAGGATGATCCCGCCCACGCCCGCCTCGACGGCGTCGTGCGCGGCCTTGCGGAGGCTGTCGCGGGTGTGCTGGTACACGCCCGGCATCGACGCGACGGGCTGCGGCGCGTCGATGCCCTCCTTGACGAACATCGGCAGGACGAGCTCGGCGGGGCTCAGCCGCGTCTCGGCGACCATCCGGCGCAGCGCCGGGGTGCGGCGCAGCCGGCGGGGCCGCGCGGCGGGGAACTGTGCGGTCATCATCTCTCCCTGGGGCTCGCGGCCCTCCCGGGTCTGCGGCCCGGCAGCGCCGCCGGACGCTACTTGCGGCGGCGGGCGCCCCGGCGCATCTGGGACGGCTTGCGCAGCGGGTCGCCGTTCTCGACCTGCGTCGCCCGCCGCTTGGCACCGTACTCGGCGAGCGCCTCCGCGAGGGCGGACACGGACGGTCTGGGCGCCATGACGTCGACGCGCAGCCCGTACTCCTCGGCCGTCTTGGCCGTCTGCGGGCCGATCACGGCGATGACGGTGACGTTGTGCGGCTTCCCGGCGATCCCGATGAGGTTCTTCACCGTCGACGACGAGGTGAACAGCACCGCGTCGAACCCGCCGCCCTTGATCGCCTCGCGGATCGGCGCGGGCGGCGGCGCCGCCCGGACCGTCCGGTACGCGGTGACGTCCTCGCACTCCCAGCCGAGGTCGGTCAGCCGGGCGATCAGGGTGTCGGTGGCGATGTCGGCGCGCGGCAGCAGCACCCGGTTGATGGGGTCGAGGTCCTCGTCGTAGGGCGGCCACACCTCGGCCAGGCCCTCGCCGGACTGCTGCCCCTCGGGGGTCAGGTCGGGGACGACGCCGAACTCGACGAGCGCGGCGGCGGTCTGCTCGCCGACGGCCGCGACCTTCAGGCCCGCGAACGCGCGGGCGTCCAGCCCGTAGGCGGTGAACTTCTCCCGGATCGCCTTGACCGCGTTGGTCGAGGTGAAGACCACCCACTCGTACCGTCCGGTCACGAGCCCCTTGACGGCACGGTCCATCTGCTGGGGGGTGCGCGGCGGCTCGACGGAGATCGTCGGGACCTCGTCGGGGACGGCGCCGTACCCGCGGAGCTGGTCCGACAGGGACGCGGCCTGCTCCTTCGTGCGCGGTACCAGCACGCGCCAGCCGAACAGCGGCTTCGTCTCGAACCACGACAGCCGGTCGCGGTGCTTGACGACGTCCCCCACGATGATCATCGCGGGGGCCTCCATGCCCTTGGCCTCGGACGCGAGCTTGTGCAGGGTCGACACGACGGTCTCCTGCTCGGTGGTCGTGCCGAGGCTCGTCATCGCCGCCGGGGTGCGGTCGGAGCGGCCGGCGGCGACCAGGCCCTTGCAGGTCTCGGCGACCGCGTGCTCGGCGCCGAGGACGACCAGGGTCGCGGCCGGGTCGGCGTAGGCCGTCCAGTCGACGCCGCCGTGGGACGCGTCGACGACGCGGACCTCGCGGTGGTCGGGGTCGGTCAGCGGGATCCCCGCGTAGCCCGGCACGCCCGTCACCGCCGACACGCCCGGGACGACCTCGAACGGCACCCCGGCCTTGGCGAGCGCGCCGCCCTCGGCGGCCAGCCCGCAGCCGAGGCCCGGGTCGCCCCGGAACAGCCGGACGACGCGGCGTCCGGCCTTCGCGGCGCGCGCGGCGAGCTTGACGGGGTCGCCCTCGGCGGTGTCGACGATCTCGGCGTCGGGACGGCAGTGCGCGAGCACCGTGTCGGGGCAGTGCGCCCGGCTGACGACGACGGTGTCGGCGTTCTCGAGTTCGGCGGCGGCGCGCAGGGTCAGCAGTTCCGGGTCGCCCGGACCCATCCCGACGATGGCGACGGTGCCGGGGTCGATGGTCCGGCGGGAGGCCGGCACGGCGACGGCGGGACGCGCGGCGGCGGCCCCCGGGGCGGCGCCCCCGGCGGCGGTGCCCCCGGCGGCGGTGCCCGCCGTGGTGCCCGGGCGGGCGGGGCTCTGGCTAGCGGGGCTCAATCTCGCTCCCCCATCAACTGGTCGGCCCCCTGGCCGAGCATCCGGTTCGCGAGGTCGCGTCCGATCTGCTCGGCCGAGTCCGGGTGGCCGCTTGCGGACATCCGAATCTGCCGGGTCCCGTCGTAGGCGGCGACGGTCGCGGTCAGATGCAGCGTTTCTTCAACTTCGGCAGCGTATGTTCCCACAGGCGCCGAGCAACCGCCCTCGAGCACCGCCAGCACCGTGCGCTCGGCGGTCACGGCGGCCCTGGTCAGCGGGTCGTCTAGGGTGCCGAGCAGCTCGATCAGGTCGGGCCGGTCGGCGCGGCACTCGAGCGCGAGGGACCCCTGCCCGGGGGCGGGCAGCATCTGGTCGGGGTCGAACACCTCGGCCACCGAGTCGAGCCGCCCGATGCGGCGCAGCCCGGCGTGCGCGAGGACGACCGCGTCCAGCTCGCCGTCGGTGACCTTGCTCAGCCGGGTGGGCGCGTTGCCGCGGATCGGGACGACCTCGAGGTCGCCGCGCAGGGCGCGCAGCTGCGCGACGCGGCGCGGCGAGCCGGTGCCCACGCGGGCGCCGTTCGGCAGGTCGGCGAGCTTCGCGGGGCCGCACAGGGCGTCGCGGGGGTCGTCGCGGGCGGGCGTCGCGGCGAGCGCGATCCCCGGCGTCGGCGCGGTGGGCAGGTCCTTCAGCGAGTGCACCGCGAAGTCCACCTCGCCGGACAGCAGCCTGTCCCGCAGCTCGTTGACGAAGACTCCGGTGCCCCCGATCTGGGCGAGCAGCGCCTTGGAGACATCACCCTGCGTCGTTACCCCGACGAGCTCCACGGCATGCCCCGTGCGCCGCGTCAATGCGTCGGCGACGCCCTGGGACTGCGTCATCGCCATCAGGCTCTTGCGGGTGCCGAGGCGCAGCGGGCGTACCTGACCCGTGTGCACGGTGCCCGTACCCGTCCCGGTGGTGGTCAATGCCTCGCTCCGCTCACGATTCGTTCCGGTCGCCGGACGCCGCGTCCCCGGCGCTCACCGCGCGGACGCTCGCCGCCTGCGCGTTCACGTCGCGCACGGTGGGGCCGCTCACGCAGTCGGCCTCGGCGCACTCCGCCGCCGTCGGCCCCGGTGCGGGCGCCTGCGCCGCGGCCCCGCTCCCTTCCACCGTACGCGCGGCGGCGCCCCAGGGGGCGGTGCCGCTCCCGGCCGCCGGGACGGGACGCGGCCCGTCCTCCTCCGCGCCGGGCCGCATGTCGGCGCGCGCGACCGCCTCGGGGGCCTTCGGGTCCAGGTCGAACAGCTCGCGCAGCGCGTCGGCGTAGGAGTCGCCGCCGGGCGCCGCCGCGAGTTCCTTGACCCGGACGGTCGGGGCGTGCAGCAGCTTGTCGACGACCCGCCGGACGGTCTGCGCGATCTCCTTGCGGTCGCGCTCGTCCAGTTCGGGGAGGCGTCCGGCGAGCCGGTCCAGCTCGGCGTCGACGACGCCCGCGGCCTTGGTGCGCAGCGCGACGACGGTCGGCGCGACGGCGGCGGCGCGGGCGGCCGACAGGTAGTCGGCGACCTCGTCGCGGACGATCCGGCGGACCGCCTCCACGGCCTGCGGGCCGACGGCCCGCGCGGCCTCCTGCGCGGTGCGCAGGTCGTCCAGCCCGGCGAGGGCGACGCCCGGCAGCTCGCGGACGGCCCGGTCGATGTCGTGCGGGAGGGCGAGGTCGAGCAGGAACCGGTCGCGGCCGTCCGCGCCCGCCCCGGCCGCGGCGAGCCGCTCGGCGGTGAGGACGACGCCGGTCGCGCCGGTGCAGGACACGATCAGGTCGGCGCCCGCGAGCGCGGCGTCGAGGTCGGCGAGGTCGACGGCGCGGGCGGGCACCTCCAGCGACTCGGCGAGCCGGACGGCGTTCGCGCGCGTCCGGTTCGCGATCACGACCTCGCGGGCCCCGCCGCGGCCCAGCGTCGCGGCGGCCAGCGAGCTCATCGACCCGGCGCCGACGACCAGCGCGCGGACGCCCGCGAGCGGGCCGAGGTGCCGGGCGGCGACGTCGAGGCCGACGCTGACCAGCGACGCGCCGGCCTGGTCGATGCCGGTCTCGTGGTGGGCGCGCTTGCCGACCCGCAGCGCCTGCTGCAGGACGTCGTGCAGGTCGCGGCCGAGCGTCCCCTCGTCCTGCGCCAGCCGGAACGCCTGCCGCAGCTGCCCGAGGATCTGCCCCTCGCCGACGACCATTGACTCCAGCCCGCACGCCACCGCGAACGCGTGCTGCACGGCCCGCTCCTCGTAGTGGACGTACAGGTGCCGGGACAGGTCCTCCAGCGGGACGCCGGAGTGCAGGGACATCAACTCGGAGATCGCGGACACGCCGCCGTGGAACCGGTCCACGACCGCGTACACCTCGACCCGGTTGCACGTCGACACGATCGCCGCCTCGGCGACGTATCCGGACTCGTGCACCGCATGCAGCAGCTTGGCCAGGTCGTCCCCGGTCACCGCCGCCCGTTCGAGCATCGCCACGGGGGCGCTCCGGTGACTCAGCCCCACCACCAACACACTCATGTGAACTCCGCTGTTCGCCCTACTCGCTCCGCACCGCTCCCGCCGGAGCCGCGCCCCCTTGCGGTCCGCCGCGCCGAACGTCCCGCCGCTCTGTCAACAACCGGCGCACGCCTGATCGTCCCGCTCCGGCGTACGTGCCCATCAAGCGTCCACCGCCTCGACGTACTGCGTCGCACCGGGGGGCGTCTCGTCGGCGTCGAGCCGCCCGAGGCCGTCCGGTCCGCCCGCCTTGCGCTGCTCGTGGAACGCGAGGATCTGCAGTTCTATCGACAGGTCGACCTTGCGCACGTCGACCTCGTCCGGCACGGTCAGCACGACCGGCGCGAAGTTCAGGACGCTCGTCACGCCCGCGGCCACGACGCGGTCGCACATCCCCTGGGCGGCGGCGGCGGGCGTCGCGATCACGGCGATGGACACGCCGTGGTCGGCGATGACGTCCTCCAGCCGGTCGATGTGCGCCACGGTCATGCCGGAGATCTCCTGGCCGACGATGGACTCGTCCGCGTCGAGCAGGCCCGCCACGCGGAAGCCGCGGGACGCGAATCCGCCGTAGCCGGCCAGTGCACGGCCCAGGTTACCGACCCCGATGATGGCGACCACCCAGTCCTGGGTGAGTCCTAGCTCACGGGAGATCTGGTAGACGAGGTACTCGACCTCGTACCCGACGCCGCGCGTCCCGTACGAGCCGAGGTGCGACAGGTCCTTGCGGAGCTTCGCCGAGTTCACCCCGGCCGCCGCGGCGAGCTCCTCCGACGAGACGGTCGCCACTCCCCGCTCCTGCAGTCCGGTCAGCGCACGCAGGTACACGGGCAGGCGCGCCACGGTGGCTTCGGGGATGCCGCGCTCGGCGCGGTCGCGGTTCTGTCGAGGTGTCACGGCCTGCTCTTCGGGGCTCGACGCTGGGGACGGGGCGGGCTCCCCTGACCCCGGCTCGCGGCCGGTCCTCGGGACCCGATCCTCGCTTCGGGCCCGACCGTCCCCAGGGCTGTCAACCAGGTTAAGCCTTTGTGAATACGCGCACAAAGTCACCCCCCGGTTCGCGGTCGGGACCGTTTTTCCAGCTCTCCACCAGAAAGCCTGCCATCAGCGGCTTTTCGCCACTTTCAGGGTACGTCAGTAACCACTTACATGGCGAGGGGTGTGACGGATGACATTCCCGGGACATCCCGGCGATCTTCCCGCGACACACGCGGCCACGCCCCGCCGGGCGAAGCCGGCGGCCGGGCGGGTCAGCGGCGGGCGCGCAGTTCGGTGATCGCGGCCCGGAGGCGGTTCTCGTCGACGCGCCAGAAGTCGTGCTGGACGCCGTTGATCAGCGTGACCGGGATCTGCTCCCAGTAGAGCCGCGTGTCCTCCTCGGACGCGGTGATGTCGCGCTCCTCGACGCGCACGTCCAGCTCGGCCGCGACCCGTTCGATGATCGCGCGGGCGTCGTCGCAGAGGTGGCAGCCGGGCTTGCCGAGCAGCGTGACGACGACGTCGCCCCCGCCGGACGCACCCGACCGACCGAACGTCCCGGACGTCCCGGACGTCCCGTCCACCGTCACCTCCGGGGCCGTTCGGGAACCGCGGGCGCCGGCACCTTGTGCGCCCCGAGCTTCAGCTCGATCACGTTCGTGGCCAGCACGTGCGTCCGCGACTCCGACAGGAACCGCTTCAGGTGCGGCTGGCGCCGGTGCGCGTCGAACGCGGCCTCGTCGCGGAACAGCTGGTACAGGATGCGCTGCGTGGAGCTGCCGACGACCTCGTGCAGGGCGCAGACCACGGTCTCGGGCTCGGCGGTGCCGGCCGCCCGCACCAGCTCGGCGGCGAGCCGGTCGAACGCGTCCTCGCGGCCGTCCAGCAGCGTGTAGACGGTGATCTGGCCACATGCGGCCATAAGGCCGCCGCCGGGCGCCGCGGCGGCGGCCGGCGCCACCGGCGCCACCGGCGCGCCCGCCCCGGAGTGCCGGCCGGCGGCCATCGCGGCGGCCGCGGCCAGCGTGGAGTCGTCGAGCGGATCGACGGCGGTCGCCCCGGCGGGGTTCTCCGGCAGCGGACGGCCCCCGGACGGCTCGGGGAACCGCAGCTCCTCGGACGGCTGCTCGGGGAACCGCAGCTCGCCGCGGCGGCCGCCCGGCGGGCGGCCGTCGGCGGGCGGCGTCGGGGCCGGAACGGGCTCGGCCGGGACCCGCCGCCGTCCCTCGTAGGCCTGCTCCTCGTAGCCGGTCGCGGGCTCGTCCACGTACTCCCCGTCGAAGTCGTCGTCGTAGAAGTCGTCCTCGTCGTCGTAGACGGGGATCGTGCGCATCGCGCCGTACCAGACCAGGCCGGCGGCGCCGCCGAGCAGGATCGCGGCCAGCGGCCCGGGCAGGAACCCGCGGCTGCCGGTGAGCGCCAGCACCCCGGCGAGCGCGACCAGCGCGACCGGGATCAGCAGCTCGCCGGCCTCGCGGTCCTGCCTGCTCGCCATCCACGCGGTGAACGCCGTGCAGCCCACCAGCGACACCGTCGACACCATGTGCGCGCCGTCGATCAGCAGCAGCGGCAGCGCGTCGTAGGTGTCGCCCGGCTTCGGCAGGCTCTCGGTCAGCTCGCCCTTCAGCGGGTCGAGCAGCAGGATGACGACCGCGACGACCGTGTAGGAGATCGTGAACAGCCACGCCGCGAACCGCACCTGGACGATCCGCGCGATCAGCTCGATCATGCCCAGCATCAGCCAGAGCGGAGCCAGCAGCGCCGCGCCGATCTCGACGACGCGGAAGAACGGGCCGTTGAACCCCGCCAGGAAGCCCAGGGTCATCGACAGCAGGGCGAGCGACAGCCCGACCTGGGTGAACGACCAGGCGATCAGGTAGAGCAGCCGGTCCTTGTATGCGCGCGAGACCAGCAGCCAGGTGGCGACCAAGGCGCCGACGGCCGCGAGAAGCGCGAGAAAAGCACTGACCATGGTGGGCCCCATGGTGCCCGATGCCGGGCCGGGAGGGGTAACCCGCCACGTGCCCAGCACGAACGCCCGGGCCCGCGCTCCCGCCCCCGGCCGGCGCGGACGAACGGGGGTGGCAGGTCCCGGCCATTGCCTGGCGCCCCTTTCGGTATCTAGAGTGACAAATCCCGCCGGAGGTCGCGTACGCCCCGAGGAGAACTGCATGAGCAGCCTGACCCTCGATGCCGGGCTCATCCCGCTTCCTCGGCGTTCGGCCGTCCCGTCCGATACCACCGCCGATACCGCCGCCGAGACCCTCGCGGAGACGCTCAAGGGGCTCGTCCTGCGGGCCCGGGACGGCGACGCGGAGGCGTTCGGGTCCCTCTACGACCACTACGTGGAACTCGTCTACCGGTACGTGTACTACCGGGTGGGCAGCCACGCCCTCACCGAGGACCTGACGAGCGAGACGTTCCTGCGCGCGCTCCGCCGCATCCGCGACTTCCACTGGCAGGGCAAGGACTTCGGCGCCTGGCTGGTGACCATCGCGCGCAACCTGGTCGCCGACCACTTCAAGTCCGGCCGGTACCGGCTGGAGGTCTGCACCGCCGAGCTGATGGAGCCCGACCGGCCGCAGGAGGGTCCGGAACGGGCCGTCCTGGACTCGATGACCAACCGGACGCTGCTCACCGCCGTCCGGCGTCTCGGATCCGAGCAGCAGGAGTGCGTGGTGCTGCGGTTCCTGCACGGCCTGTCGGTCGCCGAGACCGCGCTGATCATGGGCAAGAAGTCCGGTGCGATCAAGGCGCTGCAGTACCGCGCCGTCCGGTCGCTGGCCCGCATGCTCCCCGACGACCCGCGCTGACCCCGCGCCGAACCCGCGCCGACCCCGGCGACACGCCCGGACGCGCGGGACGGCGCGGCCGGGCGCGCGGCGGGGAGCGTAACCGGGGACGGGCTCCGCTCGTTGTGGGGGCAGGAGGGGAGCGTCATTGCGAAGCGGGCGAGCCAAGATCGTCGGTAGCGGTAACCCATTGGCCCACCTGCGGGCGCGCGCCCCGGGCCCCGACCCGGACTTCCGGGCGGATCTGCGGGAGCGGCTCGTGTCCGCGGCGGCACGGAGTGAGGACGGTCGCAATCGCGCCCGGGACGACGGGGCCGACGACACGGTTGACTAGGCTTCGCCCATGCGGCGATTCTGGCAGCGCGGCAAGAATCAGGACCCTGTGAGCGCCGGGAAGGTGGCCGCCGAGGCGGCCGCCCCGCCCGAGCCGCTTCCCGAGCCCGATCCCACCGCGGCGGCGTTCTTCGACGTCGACAACACGATGATGCAGGGCGCGTCGATCTACTACTTCGCGCGCGGCCTCGCCCGCCGCAAGCTGTTCACGACGCGCGACCTGCTCATGTTCGCCTGGGGCCAGGCGGCGTTCCGGCTGCGCGGCACCGAGAACTCCGAGCACATCGGCAGCGCCAAGGAGGCCGCGCTCTCGTTCGTCGCGGGCCAGCGCGTCGCGGGCGTCGTGCGGCTCACGGAGGAGATCTACGACGAGGTGATGGCCGACCGCATCTGGTCCGGCACCCGCGCGCTGGCCCTCCAGCACCTGGACGCCGGCCAGCAGGTGTGGCTCGTCACCGCCACGCCCGTCGAGGTCGCCCGGACGATCGCGCACCGGCTCGGGCTCACCGGCGCGCTCGGCACGGTCGCCGAGACCCGCGACGGCGTCTACACCGGCCGCCTCGTCGGCAACCTGCTGCACGGGCCCGCGAAGGCCGAGGCCGTGCGGGCGCTGGCGCAGCGCGAGGGCCTCGACCTGTCGCGCTGCTCCGCCTACAGCGACTCGGTCAACGACCTCCCGATGCTGACCGCCGTCGGGAACCCGCACGCGGTGAACCCGGACAGCGCGCTCCGCGACCACGCGAAGGCGAACGGCTGGCCCGTCCACGACTTCCGGACGGGACGCAAGGTGACCATGGTCGCGCTGCCCGCCGCCGCCGGGGCGGGCGCCCTCGCGGGAGGCGTCGCGGCGGGGATGGCGCTGCGCAAGCACTACCGGTCGTGACGTGCCGTACCTGCCTCCCCGCGAGTGGTACGCGACGCTGCCGACCGCGCACGTCGCCGCCGGGGTCCTGCTGACCGACGACCGCGGCCGCGTCCTGCTCGTGAAGCCGAACTACCGCCCGTACTGGCAGATCCCGGGCGGCGCGATGGACGCGGGCGAGGCCCCGCACCGGACCGCCGAGCGGGAGGTCCGCGAGGAGTTGGGCCTGCGGGTCGCCGCCCGGCGGCTGCTCGTGGTCGACGTCGTCCCACCGAACGGCGACATGCCCCGCCCGATGATCCACTTCACCTTCGACGGCGGCCGGGTCGCCGACCCGTCCGCGATCCGGCTGGGCGAGGACGAGCTGGACGCGTTCGGCTTCTTCACGTGGGCGGACGCCGCGGAACGCCTCAGCCCCGCGCTCGCCGCCCGCGTCCCCGCCGCGCGCCGCGCGCGCGAAAGCGGCGAGACCGTCTACCTCCCGGCCGCCCCCGAACGCACCGGCGACCCATCCGGTATGTAAGGGTTCGACCATGGAAGAGCGATTCGAGGTTCAGCGGACGATCGCCGCGCCGCCCGCGGCGGTGTTCGCGGTGCTCAGCGACCCGCGCGGCCACGTGGCGATCGACAGCTCCGGGATGCTCCAGTCGGCCGAGGGCGACCGGGTGGCGAGGGCCGGTGACCGGTTCGTCGTCCACATGGACCGCGAGTCCCTCAACGACTTCCCGCTCGGCAAGTACGACGTCACGGTGGTCATCACCGAGTTCGAGCGGGACGCCCACATCCAGTGGACGGTCGAGGGCGCGATCAAGCCGCCGCTCGAGCACCTCTACGGCTACCGGGTGGAGGCCGCCCCCGAGGGCAGCCTCGTGACGTCCTACTACGACTGGAGCCGGATCCCGGACGAGTGGCGCGGCAAGGGCGTCTTCCCCGTCATCCCCGAGGCGGGCCTGCGCGCCACCCTCGGCATCCTCGCCCGGACGGTCGAGCAGCCGGCCCTCGACCTCGCCGCCCTGACCTCCCCCGGCGACTCCTAGAAGAACGCGGGCCCGCGGCGCAGGCGGGTCTCGTGCAGCATCTGCTGGATGTTCTCGCGGACGACGTCGGTGATCTCGAAGACCGTCATCGGGTCGTCGGCGTCGTCGGCCTCGTAGTCCTCGAGGTACATCGGTTCCCCGAAGGCGATCAGCCACTTGGACGGCAGCGGGACGAGGCCCGCGGGGCCGAGCAGCGGGAACGTCGGCGTCACCGGGAAGTAGGGGAGGCCGAGCAGGCGCGCCAGCGGCGGCAGGTCGGCGATCTTCGGATAGGTCTCCTCCGCGCCGACGATCGCGCACGGGACGATCGGGGCGCCCGTGCGCAGCGCGGTGCCGACGAACCCGCCGCGGCCGAACCGCTGCAGCCGGTAGCGGTCCGCGAACGGCTTGCCGACCCCCTTGTACCCCTCGGGGAACACGCCGACGAGCTCGCCCTTGCCGAGCAGCCGGGCGGCGTCGGCCCGGCAGGCGAGCGTGTGCCCCGCCTTGCGGGACAGGTGGCCGAGGACGGGCACCTGGTAGATCAGGTCGGCGCCCAGCAGCCGCACGTGGCGGCCCGCGTGGTCGTGCAGCGCGACCGAGAGCATGAGGCCGTCCAGCGGCAGCGTCCCCGAGTGGTTCGCCACGATGAGCGCGCCCCCCTCGGACGGGACGTTCCCGACCCCCGACAGCTCGACCCGGAACCAGCGCTCGTACAGCGCACGCGCGGCCGGGAGCAGGACCGTGCCGTTGAACTCGGGGTCGAAGCCGAACTCGTCGACCTCGTAGTCGCCGGTGAGCCGGCGGCTGAGGAACGCCAGGCCGGCGGCGATGCGGCGCTCGATGGAACCGGCCGAGCCGGTTCCGGCGGGTGCCGCGCCGGGCCCGCGGCCGGCGGGATGCGCGTCCCGTCCGCCGGCGCCGGACGGCTCGCCGTCCCGCTCCCGTGCCGTGGCGAGCGGGATGATCCGGGCGCCCTCCGCCTCGTGGTGAGCGTTCATGATGCCTCCTCCCCGTGGGGGACGTTCCCTGACATCCCCGGCACGAGCCTCGCTCATGCCCTGCTCAGCGATGGGAGCCCAGGGCGGCCGCCAGCCGGCCGAGCGGGCCGCGGCCCGGGCCCCGGGCGGCGACGAAGTCGGCGAAGGCCGCCTCGGTGTCGCGCTTGGGCCGCCGGCCCAGCTCGGCCGCCAGGCCGGACGTGTCGATCACCCGCCCGTAGGTGAGCCAGCGCAGCAGTTCGGGCGAGAATCCGGACATGCCCGCGAATCGGCGTCCCATGTCACCGGCCGCGGAGATCGAGGGCGCCGGGACCGGCACGGACGGCCGCGCGGCGCGGCGCAGCGCCTGCGACAGCAGCAGCACGCCGTCCCCGGCGACGTTGAAGCAGCCGGGATGGTCCTCGACGGTCATCCGGCGCAGCACCTCGACGCCGTCGTCCTCGTGGACGAACTGCAGCCGGGGATCGAATCCGAGCACGGTCGGGACGACCGGGAGCGCCAGGTACCGGGTGAACGGCGAGTCGACGCCGGGGCCGACGAAGTTCGCGAAGCGCAGTACGGACACGGTCAGGTCGGAGCGGCGGCGCATCAGGCCGCGCACGTAGCCCTCGACCTCGACCGCGTCCTTGGCGTACCCCGAGGAGGGGGCCTCGACGGGCTGGTCCAGTTCGGTGAAGACCGCCGGGTCCTTCGGCGAGGAGCCGTACACGGCCGCCGAGGACCGCACGACGAGCTTGCGCATGTGCGGCGAGCGCTGGCACGCCGCGAGCAGCTGCATCGTGCCGATGACGTTGAGTTCCTTCACCTTCGCCCGCGGCACGGACGGAGACGTCACCAGGTTGAGGTGCACCACCGTGTCGACCCCGGCGGACGCGATGAGTTTCGCGATGCCGGGCGTCCGGATGTCCACGCGGACGAACTCGGTGCGGCCGAGCGGCGCCGTGGGCGGCACCGTGTCCGCGCCGATCACCCGCTCGATGCCCGGGTCGGCCTGCAGCGCGTGCGCGACCCGCGCCCCCAGGAAACGGGAGACGCCCGTGACGAGGACGACACGGGCCGCGGCGGGCATGGACGACACTGTGGGCCCCACCCCTTACGGCCGAGCGGCCGGCGCGCTCACTTCTTGTTGCGGCGCTGGATGCGCGTCTTCTTCAGCAGCTTGCGGTGCTTCTTCTTCGCCATCCGCTTACGACGCTTCTTGATGACAGAGCCCACGAGACCTCGCTCGGCATATCGGGTGATGTGCGGTCCGGACGTGCCGCGGGCGAGGTCGCTCGTCGGCTCACTCGAGGATGCGCGCACGGTCCAGTGGTCAAGAGTACCGCCGTACCGGCGCGGATCATGCGTCGGCGTGGCGCGGACGCGTCGCGGCGCGGAGGCGCGGACGTCCCGCGGCACCGCGCGCGGGCGCCGGAGCCCGGCGCCGCGCGCTCGGCACGGCACCGGACGCCGTCCGCTCCGCGGGGGCGGGCGCACGCCCGTCCCGTGCGGTGTCCTCCCGTCTCCGGCGGTCGCGCCGCCGGGGGTCCCGTCCGGTTCCCCGTTTCTCGGCCGGGTGCCGGCCCGGCGGCGGCTCCGGGCTCGCCGCCCGCAGCGCCGCCGCCCCGTCATCCGGCTTCGATGTACGCCTCGCGCAGGTAGTCGTGCACGGCCTGCTCGGGAACGCGGAACGAGCGGCCCACGCGGATCGCGGGCAGCTCGCCCGAGTGGACGAGGCGGTAGACGGTCATCTTGGACACCCGCATCACCGCCGCCACTTCGGCCACCGTCAGGAACCTGACCTCGCTCAGAGGTCGCTCGCCTGAACTCATCGGACGCCCTCTTCCACACGTGCCGCGCACCGGCCCATCGGGTGACTTTGATCACGCACGTGTACTTCCTCCAGCGTAAATCGCGTATCGCGCGTCGCAAGAGGGAATTTCACGCATTTCCGTCCCCGGACCTTGCCCCGCCGCCACAGTGCTGATACGCACGATCCGCCACGCCCGGACACGGCGCGTGACGGGACCGTCGAATGTGAAGCGAAACCCCGAATCGACCCGCGTCTCATGCGTCACGGACGATTCCGGACGAGCACATGTGTCCCGTGCGGCCATGTTCGTCACGCAGCGTGACGAACCGGGGTGGGAACTCGCGGGACGCCGGGGGTCAGCCGGTCCGGTTCAGCTCCGCGTGCCCCAGGATGTAGGCGGTCAAAGGGGCGTAATGGTGCGGGTTCACGCCGTCGTCGAGCGGGACGACCACGTCGATCTTGCCCTCGGCGGCACCGGCGAACAGCGCCGGGTCGTTACAGTCCGCGAACCCGACGGTGTCGATGCCCGCCTGTCCGGCCGCTCCGGCCCATCCGTGGTCGGCGATGGCCAGATCCGGCCACAATTCCTGTTTACCGCCCGCCGGGCCGCCCGAACCGCTATCGGCGAGCTCGCGGAGCATCGCCTCCATCGGGTGCGGGTCGTGCGTGTGCTGCGTGCGGCCGTCCTCGCTCTCCAGCATCGCCACGCCCGGCTCGGCGTACACCAGGCGCCGCAGGTCCGCACCGCCGTAGTCCGTATCGATCTCGTACGTCCACCCGCGCGCGGGCGTCAGCACCGTGCACCCGGCGTCCAGCAGAGCGCGCGCGACCGCCTGGTAAAGGGGCGTGAGCGTGGCCGGGTGGCCGGTGGCGACGACCACGGTCTCCTTGCGCCTCGCCGCGAGACCGATGCGCTCCCCCATCGCCTCCAGCGTGTCCAGGGTGATGTCGGGGTCGATGGTGTCGTCCCCGTACATGTGCCGGGGATCCGGGTCGACCCCGCAGCGCTCGACCATCATCTCCAGCACGGACTGCTCGGTCCAAGACGTCTTGAACCGCAGGCCGAACTGGTAGTACGGATGCCCCGCGGCCATCCGGCGGAAGTGCAAGAGGTTGTTCTGGCGCGGCGTCGCCACGTCACCGGCGATCATCGTCCGCACCAGGTGGGCCCGCAGGTCCGTGCGCGTCGGCGTGTCCATCGCGGGCGTGTCCATCACGGGCGCACCCGTCACTCGTCCGTCATCGGATCGAGGCCGTGCTCCGGGAAGACCGCCCGCCGCGTCGCCAGTACCGCCTGGTCGACCGGATTCGCCGGATCGTAGCCGTTCCCCCACCTGTGCACCTCCACCACGTCGGTCCCGTCCGTCATCCGGCGCGGGGCGATCTCCTCGGTCCGCTGCCGGACGAACGCGCGCCAATCGTCCGGCGTCGCCGTCTCCGGCGGGATCGGCCCGCCCGCGGCCTCCGCGAGCAGGTGCGTCCACGTGCGCGGCACGACCTGCACCACCTCGTAGCCCCCGCCGCCGGTCGCCACCCAGCGGCCGCCGGCCGTCTCGTGCGCCAGCCGGTGCAGCGCCGCCGCGGCCGTGCGCTGCCCGTCCACGGTGAGGGTCAGGTGGGCCAGCGGGTCCAGCGTGTGGGCGTCGGCACCGTGCTGGCTGACCAGCACCTGCGGCCGGAACCGGCGCAGCAGCGGCGGCACGACCGCGTCGAAGGCCCGCAGCCACAGCGCGTCCCCGGTGCCCGGCGGCAGCGCCACGTTCACCGACGTGCCTCCCGCGCCCGTCTCGGTCGGGAAGCCGGTGCCGGGGAACAGCGTGCGCGGCGTCTCGTGCAGGCTGATCGTCAGCACCCGCGGGTCGTCGGCGAACGCCGCCTGGACCCCGTCGCCGTGGTGCACGTCGACGTCCACGTAGGCGACGCGCTCGGCGCCCTGCTCCAGCAGCCACGCGATGGCGATGGCCGGGTCGTTGTAGACGCAGAACCCGCTCGCCGCGCCCTTCAGCGCGTGGTGCAGCCCGCCGGCGACGTTCGCCGCGTGCCCGGCCGCGCCCGTCCAGACGGCCTCGGCCGCCGCGACCGACGCGCCCGCGACCAGCGCGGACGCCTCGTGCATGCCGAGGAACACCGGGTTGTCGTCGGTCCCGATCCCGTACCGCGGCTCGGGCAGGCCGGTCGCGCCGCAATGCCGGACGGCCGCGATGTAGGGCTCCTCGTGCACCAGCCGCAGCACCGCGTCGTCCGCCGGTTTCGGCGCGACGACCCGCACGTTCGGACGGTCGAGGACGCCCAGCTCGCGCGCGAGCCGCATCGTCAGCTCGACCCGCACGGGGTTCATGGGGTGCCCGGGGCCGAAATCGTAGGAAGTGAGCCGCTCGTCCCAGAGGATCTCGAGCTCGCACGGTCCGAGCGCACCGGGCGCGGGAGGGGCGGGGCTGCTCATGACCTCACGGTATCGCGACGCTCCTATGGTGCGGCTCACACCCGAACGGGGTTCCGTTTCCAACATGTGACGTGGCTAACTGTCCGCTATTGGGCATATATCTACCTGACCACAACCTTGGAGGGGCGATGGACCAGAGCGTTCGCAGCCGCGTGATCAGCAACGCGCTCCGCCTCGGCGTCCACCCGCTCATGGACCGCATCCCCGGCCACGCGGGCAGCATCCGCACCGCGCGCTCCACCGTGGACGCCGCGTCCCTCCTGATGCGGCACACCCAGCGCGTCCGGATCCACGCCCTCCAGGACCCGGGCGTCGAGTCCGGCGAGCCCCCGGTCACCGGCGAGTGGGTCGTCTCCCGCGACGCCGAGACCGCGCCCGGCGACGGGACCGCGCCCGGCGCGATCCTTTACCTGCACGGCGGCGGCTACGTGCTCTGCTCGCCCCGGACGCACCGCCCGATCACCTCGCGCCTCACCCTCGACACCGGGCTGCCCGTGCTCGTCCCCCGGTACCGCCTCGCGCCCGAGCACCCGTTCCCCGCGCCCCTCGAGGACGCGGTCGCCGCCTACCGGTGGCTGCTCGCGCGCGGCGTCCCGTCCGCCGGCATCGTCCTGGCGGGCGACTCCGCCGGCGGGCACCTCGCGGCGGCCCTCGCGGGCGAGATCTGCCGCACCGGCCTGCCGTCCCCGGCGGGAGTCGTCCTGTTCTCCCCGTGGGTCGACCTCACGTGCGAGCTCTCCGCGGCGGCCGAGGCCCGCGACCCCTACATCAGCGCCCGGTCCGCCCGCCGCGTCGCGCGCCTCGTCGTCGGCCCGGACGGCTTCGACGACCCCCGCGTCGCCCTGCTCGCCTGCGCGTGGACGGACACGCCGCCCGTCCTGATCCAGGTCGGCGGCGCCGAGGTGCTGCGCCCCGAGGCCGAGGCCCTCGCCGGCGCCCTGACCGCCGCGGGCGCCGACTGCGAACTCCAGGTCTGGGACGGCCAGATGCACGTCTTCCAGATCCTGAACCGGGTCCTCCCGGAGGCGGGCGCCGCGATGCGCGACGCCGCCCGCTTCATCGGCGCGGTCACCGAACCCGCACGCGCCGGCGCGGCCGCCTGACCGGCGCCGAGTGCGGCTAGCCGACGGGTTCGGGGTCCCGCTCCCGCGCCCGTCCGGCCAGCGCGAACCCGGCGACCGCCGCGACCGCCGCGATCCCCTCGCCGACGAGGCTGAGCCACTTCTCCGTGTACCAGACGGGGTCGTACATGTCCGGCAGCGGCCCGAGCACCCCCACGTCCGCGTAGTGGTACAGCAGCAGCGCCCCCACCGCGCTCCCCGCCACCATGAAGGCCAGGGCGTACGCCCACCGGTTCGCGTACGTCAGGACGATCACGGCCGCCACGCCCGCGACGGCCGCCTGCACCTGGAACAGCAGTTCCCCGGAGATCGAGCCCCCTTGCACGTAGGCCATGTCCGGCGCGTACATCCAGTGCACGACGGCGTCGACCACCAGTCCGGCGGCCACGACCAAACGGATAACGAGTCCCATACCCCCATACACGGACGAACGGGCCCTACGGCTCAACCCACCTCGTACAAAATTGAACTTCGCCCCCCAGGGCCGGCAACCGCCCCCTCCCGACGGTCGCGTCCATGCTGGTTGACGTATTTTCGGCACCGACCGATTCGCCATGCGCTGGACGAGACGTGCCCGCCGGACGGCGGGGGCACGGAACCGCGGCACGGAACCGCGGCACGGAACCGCGGCACGAAGGAGGCCCGATGGAGACCCCGCCCCGTAGCCAGGCGCGCCTGGACGAGTGGCGTGCCCGGACGGTCGTGCCCATGGTGGTGGCCGGCGCGGCCTTCCTGGCCGCCTACGCCTGGCCGATCATCGATCCCGGGCTCCCCGGGTTCGGGCGGGAGGCCTGCGACGCCGTGATGGCGGCGGTGTGGGTGCTGTTCGGTGCCGACTACCTGGTGCGGCTGTGGCTGGCCCCGCGACGCTGGGCGTTCGTCCGGAGCAACTGGTTCGACCTGATGGTGCTGCTGGCGCCGATGCTGCGGTCGCTGCGGCTGGTGCAGGTCATCATGGTGCTGGGCATGGTCAACCGGCACGCGTCGCGGTCGCTGCGGGCGACCGTCTCCCGGTACGCGATCGTGGCCGCGCTGCTGATCGTGTTCTGCGCGGCGCTGGCGGTGCTCGACGCCGAGCGCGGCTCGCCCGAGGCCGTCATCACGACCTTCCCCGACGCGCTGTGGTGGGCGGCCACCACGGTGACGACCGTGGGGTACGGCGACCTGTACCCGGTCACGCTGGGCGGACGGGTGGTCGCGGGCGTGCTGTTCACCGCGGGGATCGCGCTGCTGGGTGTGGTGACCGCGTCGCTGGCCTCGTGGTTCGTGGAGATGTTCAACGAGGGTCAGGAGAGCGCGGCGGCCACGCAGAAGCAGGTGGCCGATCTCGCCGAGGAGGTCCGGGCGCTGCGCGCCGAACTGGCCGCCGAGCGCGCGGGCGGCCCGTCCTCCACCGCCGGGGAGCCCGGCGCGGGCGCCTGAGGCGCCGGACGGCCCGGGTCAGCCGCCCGCGAGTTCGCGGCCCCGGTTGCGGGCGGCTTCGATGGCCTCCAGGACGGCCGCGCGGACGCCGTGGCGTTCGAGTTCGCGGATCGCGGAGATCGTGGTGCCGCCGGGCGAGGTGACGCCCTCGCGCAGGAGGACGGGGTGCTCGCCGGAGTCGCGGAGCATGACGGCGGCGCCGACGGCCGACTGGATCACCATCTCGAGCGCGGCGGCGCGCGGCATGCCGAGGAGGATCCCCGCGTCGACCATGGCCTCGACGAGGTAGTAGAAGTACGCGGGCCCGCTGCCGGACAGGGCGGTGGCGCCGTCCTGCAGCGACTCGGGGATGCGGAGCACCTTGCCGACGGGGGTGAGGAGCTCCTCGGCCTTCTGCAGGTGCGCCTCGGACGCGTGCAGGCCCGCCGACACGACGCTCATCGCCTCGTCCACGTGGACGGGCGTGTTCGACATGACGCGGACGACCGGGGTGCCCTCGGGGAGCCGGTCCTCGATGAAGCCGGTCGTGATGCCCGCGGCCATCGAGATGACGAGCCGTCCGGGCGGGACGTGCGGGCCGACCTCGGCGAGGAGGGCGCCCATGTCCTGGGGCTTGACCGCGAGGACGAGCGTGTCGGACTTCGCGGCGGCCTGCGGGTTCGAGACGGTCTCGATGCCGTACCGCTCGCGCAGCAGCGTCGCGCGCTCCTCCCGGCGCGCGGTCGCCACGAGCTCGGACGGGCGGCGCCCGGCCCGCAGCACGCCGGACAGCAGGGCCTCGCCCATCTTCCCGGCACCCAGAATCGCGATCATCGGCCCACCTTTCGACGACCGATCCACCCTATAGCCGGGCCGACACCAGGGAGCGCGCGACCAGGCGCAGGTTGGCGGGCCGCTCCGCGAGCCGCCGCATGAAGTACTCGTACCAGTCGCGGCCGTAGGCGACGTACACGCGGACCTGGGCGCCCCGGGACGCCAGGCGCCGCTGCTCCTGCGGGCGGACGCCGTACAGCATCTGGTACTCGAACGTGTCGGCGTCCCGCCCGTGGAGGAGGGTGAGGGCTTCGGCGACGTCGATGAGGCGCGGGTCGTGGGTGGCGAGCATCGGGTAGCCCTTGCCGGCCATGAGGACCTTCATGCAGCGGACGAACGACTTGTCGATCTCTTCCTTCTCGGTGAAGGCGATCGCCTCGGGGGCGGCGTAGGCGCCCTTGCACAGGCGGACGCGCGACCCCTCGTAGGCGAGGTCCGCGCAGTACTCTTCCGCGCGGCGCAGGTACGCCTGGACGACCGCGCCCACGGTCGGGTGGTCGCGGCGCAGTTCGTGGACGGCGCGCAAGGTCGGGTCGACCAGCTCGTGCTCTTCCATGTCGAGGGTGACGGTCGTCCCGGCGGAGGCGGCGGCGGCGCAGATGCGGCGGGCGTTCTCGAGGGCGAGTTCCTCGTCCAGGGCCTGCCCGACGGCGGTCAGCTTCAGGGACACCTCAGCGCGCGCGCCGAGGCCCTCCGTACCGAGACGATCGAGAAGTTCGCAGTACTTTGCGACGTTCGTGTCGGCGCGTCCCTTGTCGTGGACGTCCTCGCCGAGGACGTCCAGGGTGACGAGCAGCCCCTCGCCGGTGAGGTCGGCGGTGACGCGGGCGGCGTCGGCGGCGGTCTCCCCGGCGATGAACCGGCGGGCGACGTCGCGGGCGAACGGCGCGGTCTGCACGACGCGCCGCGCGCCACCGGAGTGCGACGCGGCCAGCAGCGCCCGGCGGATCACTGGTCTCCCCTCTCGCCCGTCTCCCCTCAGGTTACGAGACGGTGCCGAGGTCGCTCCCACCGCCGTACCGCTGGACGTACGCGGGCATCCCGGCGGACTTCACCGCGTCGAACAGGGCCTTCGCCTTCGGCGGGTCGAGGAAGACGACGCTCTGCTTCTGCACCATCCCGGTGCCCTTGTGGGGTGCGGTAAGGAACGTCACGTCCGAGACGCGCAGGTGGCGGAGGCCGACGGCGAACGACCGCAGGTCGCCGCCCGACATGCCGTCGTCGACGCTGATCGACTTGGTGAGCGCGGAGACGAACCGGTCGAGCTTGAGCGGGTTCGTCAGGGTCCCGTTGTCGGCGGCCTTCTTGGCGAGGGCCCGCAGCAGCGCCTGCTGCCGCTTCATCCGGTCGAAGTCGCCGTTCGGCAGGTTGTAGCGCTGCCGGACGAACAGGAGCGCCTCCTCGCCGTCCAGCTCCTGCTTGCCCGCCTGCCAGTTCACCTTGCGGGCCGGGTCGTACACGCTCTTCTTGATGTTGACGGTGACGCCGCCGAGCGCGTCCACCATCGACTCGAACCCGGCGAAGTCGATCGCGCCGTAGTGGTCGATCCGGACGCCCGTCAGGCCCTCGATCGTCTGGATCAGCAGTTTCGGGCCGCCGTAGGAGAACGCGGCGTTGATCTTCTGCTTGCCGTAGCCGGGGACGTCCACCCAGGAGTCGCGCGGGAACGAGATCATGTACGCCTTGCTCCGGTCGGCCGGCAGGTGCATCAGCATGATCGTGTCGGTGCGCTGCTCGCCGGGCTTCCACCCGTCGCTGCCCTGCCCGGTCGTCTGCGTCTCGGACCGCCGGTCCGATCCGACGAGCAGCCAGTTCTCGGTGCCCGCGACGTTCGGGCCGGGCCGGTTCTCCGCCTCCGGCATGACGCCCGGCAGCCGGTCGACGTTGCCGTTCCAGGCCGACTGCCGCTGCCAGACGAGGCCGCCCAACCCGGCGACGACCAGCGCGACGAACACGCCGATCGCGATGAGCACGCGCGGCCAGCGCTTCTTGCGGCGCCGCTCACCGCCGTCCCCCGCCCCCCAGAAGGCGTCGTTGTCCGCGGCGTCGCTCTCCACGGCGGGGCCCGTCCCGTTCCGCGGACCCGTCCCGTGCTGCGGAGCCGTCCCGTGCTGCGGGGGCGGGCCGTCGGGCTGCGGGGACGCCGGGGTGCCGGGCACATCCTGGGGGGTCATGACCGCAGAAGCTACCAGCCCGGACCGGGCGAGTCGGGGCACTTGAGGTCAAGTGTCCGGTTCCGTCCGGACGGCTCAGGCGGTGCGGCGGCGCAGGGTGACCGCGCCGAGCAGCAGCGCGACGAGCGTGAACCCGGCGATGACGGCGACGTCGGCGGCGAGCGTCCCGGTGAAGCCGCCCTCCCCCGTGATCTCCTGCATGCCCTCGACGGCGTAGGTCAGCGGCAGCACGGTGGAGATCGCCTCCAGCCAGGAGGCCATCTGCTCGCGCGGCATGATCAGCCCGCACAGCAGCGTCTGCGGCAGGACGAACGCGGGCATGAACTGGACGGCCTGGAACTCGGTGCGCGCGAACGCGCTCGCGAACAGGCCGAGCGCCATGCCGAGCAGCGCGTCCAGCACCGCGACGAGGACGAGCGAGCCGAGCGAGCCGGTCAGGTCGAGGCCGAGCCAGGTCAGCGAGATCGCCAGCACCACCCCGACCTGGACGAGCGCGACGAGCCCGAACGCGAGCGCGTAGCCGAGCAGCAGGTCGAGCTTGCCGACGGGCATCGTCATCAGGCGTTCGAGGGTGCCGCTCGTGCGCTCGCGCAGGGTCGCGACGCTCGTCACCACGAACATGATCACGAACGGGAAGACGCCGAGCAGCATCGGGCCGAGCCGGTCGAACAGCTCGGGCCGGTCGAACACGTACCGGAGCAGGATCATCAGGACGGACGGCACCAGCACGAGCAGCGCCAGCGTGCGGCGGTCGTTGCGGAGCTGCGCGAGGATCCGGCGCGTGGTGGCCAGCGTGATCGCGGGGTTCATGCCGGGCTCCCGGTGGTCGCGGCGATCAGGTGCAGGAAGGCCCCTTCGAGGTCGTCGACGCCGGTGCGGGCGCGCAGGCCGTCCGGGGTGCCGTCGGCGAGGATCCGTCCCTCGCGCATCAGCAGGAGCCGGTCGGTGCGGCCCGCCTCGTCCATCACGTGGCTGGAGACGAGCAGCGTCGTGCCCCGGTCGGCCAGGCCGCGGAACAGCTCCCACAGCTCCTGCCGGAGCACGGGGTCGAGGCCGACGGTCGGCTCGTCCAGGACGAGCAGGTCCGGGGAGCCGAGCAGCGCGACGGCGAGGTTCGCGCGGCTGAGCTGCCCGCCCGACAGCGTCCCGGCGACCTGGTCGCGGCTGCCGCCGAGGCCGACCTCGGCGACGACGCGGTCGACGTCGGAGCGCGGGGCCCGCAGGACGGACGCGAAGTAGCGCAGGTTCTCGGCGACGCTGAGGTCCGCGTAGACGGCGGGGGTCTGCGTCGAGTACCCGACGCGCCGCCGCAGGCCGGGCGACCCGGCGGGCTCGCCGAGCACCGTCACCTCGCCGCCCGCGACGATCTGCACGCCGACGAGGGCGCGCAGCAGCGTCGTCTTGCCGCACCCGCTCGGCCCGAGCAGCCCGACCACCGATCCCTGCGGCACGTCGAAGGTGAGCCCGTGCAGGACGTCCCTGCCGCCGCGCGCGACCCGCAGGTCCCGCACGCTCACCGCCGGAGTGGAACTCATCATGTGTTGAATTTAAGTCCGCGCGGCGGCCCGGTCAAGGGAACCGGGACCGGTTCAGTCCAGATAGCGCTGCAGGACGGGTGCGACCAGCTCGACCATCTCGTCCTCCGAGGCGGACGCGAGCGGCTCGACGCGCACCACGTACCGCAGGATCATCATGCCGACCATCTGCCCGGCCGCCGCCTGCAGCCGCAGCCGCGGGACGTCGGTCGCCTCGCCCGCGCGGGCGAACAGGGCGCTGCTGAGGAACTCGCGCAGCAGCGCCGCCGCGCGCTCGTTCGTCATCGCCGAGCGCAGCATCGCCAGCAGGGGCGCGCGGCGCTCGGGGTCCTCCCAGATGCTCAGGAACACGCGCGCCATCGCCTCGCCGCGCCGCTCGGCGGGCGCGTCCAGGATGCGCGGCAGCAGGACGGACGGGTCCACCGGGAAGCGCATGGCCTCGATGAACACGCCCTCCTTGTTGCCGAAGAAGTGGTGCACGAGCGCCGGATCGACGTCCGCCGCCCGCGCGATCGCCCGCAGCGACGCCCCGTCGTAGCCCTTCTCGGCGAACAGCTCGCGCGCCGCCCCGAGGATCGCCGCGCGCGTCTCGCTCTGCCCCGGCCGCCGGCCGGGCCCGCGCGCCGCGCGCGTCGTCACCGGGTGCTCCGGCGGCTGACCTCACCGCCGGAGGTGACCTCCCAGGTCCGGTCGGCGGCGGCGAGGTGCAGGCGGGCGAAGGCGAGGGCCTCGGCCAGGTCCTCGACGCGCTCGGCGCGGTTGGACGCGCGGCGCGTGTTGACCTCGAGCACGATGTGCCCGCCGAAGCCCGTCTCGGCGAGCGTCTCCAGCATCGGGCCGCACGGCTGCGTGCCCCGTCCCGGGACGAGGTGCTCGTCCTTGTTCGTGATGCCGACGCCGTCCGCGAGGTGGATGTGCCGCAGCCGGTCGCCCAGCCGCCCGGCCATGTCGATGGCGTCCGAACCGGACACCGCCGTGTGCGACAGGTCGAGCGTGACGAACGGGTAGTCCTGGTCGACCGGATCCCAGTCGGGCAGGTACATGCCGGCCTCGGCGCCCCGCGCCTTCAGCGGGAACATGTTCTCCACCGCGAACAGGACGTCGGTCTCGTCCTGCATGCGGGCGAGGCCGCCGACGAAGTCGCGGGCGTAGTCGCGCTGCCACCGGAACGGCGGGTGCACGACCACGACCTCGGCGCCCAGCTCCTCCGCGACCTCCTTGGAGCGCACCAGCTTGCCCCACGGCTCGCGCCCCCACACCCGCTGGGTGAGCAGCAGGCAGGGCGCGTGGATCGACTTGATCGGGACCTGGTGGTAGTCGGAGAGGCGGCGCAGGACGTTGAGGTCCTGCGAGGACGCGTCCGTCGAGACCATGACCTCGACGCCGTCGTAGCCGAGCAGCGCGGCGATCTCGAACGCGCTCGGCACCTTCTCGGGGTAGACCGATGCCGTGGACAGCGTGATCGGGGCGTCGGGCACCCGGAGTGCCGGAGAGAAGGCGCCGTTGTGCTGCGGGGTCAAGGCATCCTCGCCACAGTGATCGCTCGGCAGTGTTCGTACGGAAAGCCTATGCGCCGACGGGCCCGTTGAAACCTTCGCCCCGGGTGATCCCCGCCGCGTCCCGCCCGTCCGGCTACGCTCTGTCCACGTGGCCGAGATCGCTCCGGGCGCCGTGCCGAGCCCCAACATCTGGAACTCCCCGCAGGTCTACGAGCTGGAGAACCGCGCCGTCGACCCCGACGGGATCCTGCCCGCGGCGATGCGCGCGATCCGTCCCTGGACGGGCGCGACCGTCCTCGATCTCGGCTGCGGCACCGGCTACCACCTGCCGTTCTTCGCCGCGGACGCCGCGCGCGTCGTCGGGGTCGAACCGCACGCGGCCCTCGCCGCGGCCGCCGCGCGCCGCGCCCGGGACGCGCCGAACGTCACCGTCCGCGTCGGCACCGCCCAGGCCCTCCCGCTCCCGGACGCCTCCGTCGACGTCGTGCACGCGCGGTGGGCCTACTTCTTCGGGCCCGGCTGCGAACCCGGGCTCGCCGAACTGGACCGGGTCGTCCGGCGCGGCGGCGCGATCTTCATCATCGACAACGACGCGACCCGCTCCACGTTCGGCCGCTGGTTCCGGCGCGGCCTGCCGAAGTACGACCCGGACGCCGTCGAGCGGTTCTGGACGCGCCGCGGGTTCGCCCGCGAGCCGCTGACGATCCGCTGGCGCTTCGACGACCGCCGCGACCTCGCCGCCGTCCTGCACATCGAGTTCCCGCCGGACCTCGCCGCCGACGCGCTGGCCGAGCACGAGGGGCTCGAAGTCGACTACGCCGTCAATCTATGGTGGCGTTGCCCGTGAGTTACTGACTAGTCGGTCACATTCGAGGGCCGCCCCTGGCCCTACTGGACGACCTGTACAACAATCGGCGCACGCCCCGTCCGGGGGGCGCGACCTGAACGGGAGGAACCGGCCATGGGCCGAGTCGCCACGACGAGCCGCACCATCCTGACCGCCACCGCGCTCGGCGCGGCCGGCGCCGGCGCCGGGCTGGCCGCGCAGCGCCGCGCCGTCCGCCGCCTCCAGCTGCGTCCCGACCCGCACGCCGGCGAACCCTTCGGCTCCCTGCGCGGCCGCCCGGTCCCCGTCCGCGCCGACGACGGCACCCGCCTCTACGCCGAGGTCGACGGCGGCGACCGCACCGACCTCGCCGTCGTGTTCTCCCACGGCTGGACCCTCACCCAGGACTCCTGGCACTTCCAGCGCAAGGCCCTGCGCGGCCTCGGCCGGCTCGTCTTCTGGGACCAGCGCGGCCACGGCCGCTCCGACGGCGGCGCCCGCGACCGCCACACCTTCGACCAGCTCGCCGCCGACCTCGGCGCCGTCATCGACGCGACCGTCCCCGCCGACACCCCCGTCGTCCTCGTCGGCCACTCCATGGGCGGCATGACCACGATGCGGTTCGCCGACGCGAACCCCGACCTCATCGGCCGCAAGGTCGTCGCCACCGGCCTGCTGTGCACGTCCTCCGGCGGCCTCGGCCAGGTCACCCTCGGGCTGCCCGCGTTCGTCGCCCGCACCACCCAGCGCGTCCTGCCCCGCGCCCTGCACGCCGCCGGCGCCGGCTCCGCCGCCATCGAGCGCGTCCGCCACCTCGGCCGCGCCGCGTCCATGCTCGTCGAGGACCTCCTCGCCTTCGGCCCCGACGCCTCCCCCGCCGCCGTCGCCTTCGGCGAGCAGATGATGGCCGACACCCGCATGGACGCCCTCGCCGACTTCCTCCGCGCCATGATCACCGCCGAGATCATCAGCGACTGCGGCCGCCTCGGCGCCGCCGACACCCTCGTCATCGGCGGCGAGAACGACATGCTCACCCCGGTCGAGCACAGCCTCAAGATCGCCGACTGCGTCCCGAACGCCCGCCTCGAGGTCGTCCCCACCGCCGGCCACATGGCCATGCTCGAACGCCCCGCCATCGTCGCCGACCACCTCGCCGACCTCATCGAGCGCGCCCGAAAGACCGCCTGAGACCGCGCGGGCGTTCCCCGCACGGCCTCCGGGCGCGGGGCGCCCTACGGCCGCGCGGGGTTGAGCCGCCGGCAGCCCAGCCTCCGGATGGCCCCGCAGCGGCACGGGCCGCCCTGGACGGGCCGCGCCGTGCAGGGGCACGTCGGGCGGTTCTGCTCGGCTTCGGGCCGGATGGACGCGCTCGGACGAACGGTGTCGGTGGCGGGCTCTAGGCTTCCTCCTTATGGCTAAGGCGAAGGCGGCCAAGGCGGCCTACCGGTGCTCGGAGTGCGGGTGGCAGACGTCCAAGTGGGTCGGGCGGTGCGGGGAGTGCCAGACCTGGGGGACGGTCATCGAGGGGGCCTCGGCGACGCCCGCGCGGGTGGTGAGCGCCGGGCCGGTCAGCACGCCCGCGCGGCCGATCGGGCAGGTCGACGTGCGGTCCGCGCGGTCCCGGCCCACCGGGCTGGACGAACTCGACCGGGTGCTCGGCGGCGGCATCGTCCCCGGGGCGGTGCTGCTGCTCGCGGGCGAGCCGGGGATCGGCAAGTCGACGCTGCTGCTGGAGGTCGCGGCCCTCGCGTCCGAGAAGGGCGATGACGGGGAGACCAAGCGCGTCCTGTACGTGACGGGCGAGGAATCGGCCGAGCAGGTGCGGCTGCGGGCCGACCGGGTGGGTGCGATCACCGACGAGCTGTACCTCGCGGCGGAGACGGAGCTGTCGGCGGTGCTCGGGCACGTCGACGCGGTGGAGCCCACGCTGATGGTCGTGGACTCGATCCAGACGATCGGGACGTCGGAGGTGGACGGGGCGCCCGGCGGCGTCACGCAGATCCGGGAGGTCGCGGCGAACCTCATCCGGGTCGCGAAGGAGCGGGGCATCACGGTCGTGCTCGTCGGGCACGTCACGAAGGAGGGGGCGATCGCGGGCCCCCGGCTGCTCGAGCATCTCGTGGACGTCGTCCTGTACTTCGAGGGCGACCGGCACTCGCGGCTGCGGATGATCCGGGCGGTCAAGAACCGGTACGGGCCCACGGACGAGCTGGGCTGCTTCGACCTGTCGGAGGTCGGCATCGTCGGGCTGCCCGACCCGAGCGGGCTGTTCCTCACCCGGCGCGAGGAGCCGGTCCCGGGGACGTGCGTCACCGTGACGCTGGAGGGCCGGCGACCGCTCGTCGCCGAAGTGCAGGCGCTCGTGGCGAAGTCGCACCTGCCGGCGCCGCGCCGCGCGACCTCGGGGCTCGACACGTCGCGGGTGGCGATGGTGCTGGCCGTCCTCGCGCAGCGCTGCAAGATCTCGATGCACGAGCAGGACGTCTACGTGTCGACGGTCGGCGGCGTGCGGCTCTCCGAGACGTCGGTGGACCTCGCGCTGGCGCTGTCCGTCGCGGGCTCGACCGTCGAGCAGTCGCTGTCGAGCAGCCTGATCGCGCTCGGGGAGGTCGGGCTGGCCGGGGAGGCGCGGGTGGTGCCGGGCGTCCAGCGGCGGCTCGCGGAGGCCGCGCGGCTCGGGTTCAAGCACGCGGTGGTGCCGCGCGGATCGCTGGAACTGGCCGACGGGTCCCCGTTGAAGAAAGCCGACCCGCAGCTTTCCAGCTACGAGGGGATGAAAGTGATGGAGGTCGACAGCCTGCAGCAGGCTTTGCAAGTCGCCTTTACCGCGCCGTGACGCGGGTAGCGCCAGAGTATTACCCGGTGCGGCCCCCGGTTGCGACCAGGGGAGGAACCGGCGAACGGGGCCGCTCGGTAAACTGACGCCGTCCAGCGACCTCCGGGGGCCAGGTGCCAGCACACGACAAGTCCCATGACGAACGACGCCGCGCCACGCTCGCCGCGGTGGCTCCGGGCACCCAGATCAGGGACGGTCTGGAGCGCATCCTGCGGGGCCACACCGGCGCGCTGATCGTGCTCGGCTACGACGAGCTGGTCGCCGAGCTGTGCTCGGGCGGGTTCGAGCTCGACGTCGAGTTCTCCGCGACGCGGCTGCGCGAGCTGGCGAAGATGGACGGCGCGATCGTCCTCGGCACCGGCAACAGCCGCATCGTGCGCGCCGCCGTGCACCTCGTGCCGGACTCCACGATCCCGACCGAGGAGTCGGGCACCCGGCACCGCACCGCCGAGCGCGTCGCTCGGCAGACCGCGCACCCGGTGATCTCGGTCAGCCAGTCGATGCACATCATCGCGCTGTACCTCGACGGGATCCGCTACGTCCTGGAGGACTCGGCGGCCATCCTGTCCAAGGCCAACCAGGCCCTCGCGACGCTCGAGCGGTACAAGCTGCGGCTCGACGAGGTGTCCGGGACGCTGTCCGCCCTCGAGATCGAGGACCTCGTCACCGTCCGGGACGTCAGCGCGGTCGTGCAGCGCCTCGAGATGGTGCGCCGCATCGCCGACGAGATCGAGGGGTACGTCGTCGAGCTGGGCACCGACGGGCGGCTGCTGTCCCTGCAGCTGGACGAGCTGGTCTCGGGCGTCGACATCGACCGGGAGCTGATCGTCCGGGACTACCCGTCCGACGACACCCGGACCCGCGGCGTCAACGCGATCCTCGCCGCCCTCGACGTCCTGTCGGCCAACGAGCTGCTCGACCTGTCCACGGTCGCCGAGGTGATGGGCTTCGCCGGGCCCGACGCGCTCGACCTGCCCGTCAGCCCGAAGGGGTTCCGGCTGCTCGCGAAGGTCCCGCGGCTGCCGAGCATGGTCGTCGAGCGGCTCGTCGAGCACTTCGGCGGCCTGCAGAAGCTGCTCGCCGCCAGCATCGACGACCTGCAGGCCGTCGGCGGCGTCGGCGAGTCGCGGGCCCGCAGCGTCCGCGAGGGGCTGTCCCGCCTGGCCGAGTCGTCGATCCTGGAACGCTACGTCTGACGCTGGCCGACACCGCGTCCGGCGCTGGCCGACACCGCGTCCGGCGCTGGCCGGCGCCCGCGTCCGGCGCGGGTCAGCGGAGCCGGAACACCTGCCGCTTGCCCTTCCGGTCGTGCAGGTCGGCGACGTACGTCCCGGGCCGGGCGCCCGTCCCGTCGCAGCCGCGGCGCCGGTCCCACACGATCTCCCGGACGTAGGGGACGCCGCGGCGCAGCGACACCCGCGCCGCGTCCCCCGCGCGGCATCCGGCGGACGACCAGATCCGGTCGTCGCCCGACGTGATCCGCAGGTCCAGCGATCCGGCGTCGAACTCGCACACGTTCCCGGCCGTGTTCACGACCGTGACCCGGAACGCCGGCTTCTCGCCTTTCGCGTACGCCTTCCGCGCGGCGTCGAGCGTCACGACGACGTCGTCCTCCGCGCAGCCGGCGCCGTCCTCCGCCGGGGTCGGGGTCGTCGTCACGGTGACGGTGACGGTCGGCATCGCGGTCGGCGGGGGCGGCGGCGTCGCGGGCCCGGCGACCGTCCGGGTGACGGGCTCGTCGTCCGTCCCGCCCACGCACCCCCAGGCCAGCATGATCACGACGCCGAGGACCCCGGCGAGCGCCACGGCGCGGCGGCGCCAGTACCGGTCGCCGTCATCACCATCCGTGTCGATCTCCATGCGGTCAGTATGCAAGGACCGAAACGGAAAGAAGAGCAGACCCGCCGCGTGCCACAATGGCCGTCCGCCATGACCTCTTACACCGACTCGATCATCGCCTGGTACGACGCCAACGCCCGCGACCTGCCGTGGCGCGCGGACGGCGCGACGCCGTGGGGCGTGCTGGTCAGCGAGATCATGCTCCAGCAGACGCCGGTCGCCCGGGTCCTGCCGGTCTGGCACGCCTGGATGGAGCGCTGGCCGACGCCCGCCGCGCTCGCCGCCGAACCGTCCGGCGAGGCCGTCCGCGCCTGGGGCCGGCTCGGCTACCCGCGGCGCGCCCTGCGGTTGCACGAGACCGCCCGCGCGATCGTCGAGCGGCACGGCGGCGAGGTCCCCGACGCGCACGCCGACCTGCTCGCCCTCCCCGGCATCGGCGGCTACACCGCCGCGGCCGTCGCCAGCTTCGCGTTCGGGCAGCGGCACGCCGTCCTCGACACCAACGTCCGCCGCGTCCTGTCCCGGCTGGTGTCGGGCGAGGAGTACCCGCCGAAGTCGCAGACCAGGGCCGAGGTGCGGCTCGCCGAGTCGCTGCTGCCGGACGCCGCGCCGACCGCCGCGCGCTGGGCCGTCGCGGTCATGGAGCTCGGCGCCCTCGTCTGCACCGCCCGCTCGCCCCGCTGCGCCGACTGCCCCGTCCTGGACCGCTGCCGCTGGCACCTCGACGGCCGTCCCGCGCACGCGGGCCCGCCCCGCCGCGGCCAGACGTACGCGGGCACCGACCGGCAGTGCCGCGGCCGCCTCCTCGCCGTCCTGCGCGACGCCGACGGCCCGGTCGGGAAGCCGGCGCTGGACGTCGTCTGGTCCGACGCCGTCCAGCGCGAACGGGCCCTCGACGCGCTCGTCGCCGACGGCCTCGTCGACCCCCTCGACGACGGCCGCTACGCCCTCCCCGGCTGACCCGAAACCGCATCCTGGGCCGCGTGTGTCACTATAAAATCGAGTCGATGACCCAGGAGAGCGTCATGATCGCGGATCAGGTGCCCGATTGGCTGCGTCCCCCACCTGAAGGTTGGACGGCGGACCATCTGGACGAACTGCCCCCCGGCGCTCCACGCATGGAGATGATCGACGGAGCGCTCATCATGATGTCCCCCCAGACGAGTTTCCACAGCCAGGTCGTCCGCCGCCTGGCCAACGCGCTGGAGGACGCGGCGCCCGCCGACCTGGGCGTGGAGACGGAGATGAGCGTCAAGCTGGGAGAACGTCAACGTCCCGAACCCGACATCGTCATCTTCCACGTGCCCGAAGAAGGGTCGCGACGCACCTTCTATCTCCCGAACGAGGTGATCCTCGTCGTGGAGGTGGTGTCCGACGAATCCGAAGACCGGGACCGCGACACCAAACGCACCAAGTACGCCGCGGCCGGAATCGAGCACTACTGGCTGGTCGAGAAAGAGCACGAGCGGCCGGTCCTCCATACTCTCGAACTCGACAAGGCGACCGGCGCCTACGTCGCCACCGCGATCGCCCGTGACCGCCTCAAGGCCGACGTTCCTTTTCCGATCGACATCGACCTGACGACTCTGGTCAGGCACCGGCCGGCCTCCTGACCCCGCCCCGCCCCGGCGGAAATCCGGTGGCTTCGCGGTGCGTGCGGGCCGTAGCGTGCGGCGGGTGCGCGATCTGCTGTCCCTGCCGAAGGCCCACCTGCACGTCCACCTGGAGAGCACCGTCCGGTGGGACACCCTCCGCGAGATCGGCGCCGCCAACGGCGTCCGGGTGCCCGACCGCGTGGGCGCGTTCGGCGGGTTCGACGCGTTCTTCGCGCAGAACGACCTCGTCCGCGCGTGCCTGCGGCGCCCGGACGACTTCCGCCGCATCGCCTACGAGTTCTGCGCCGACGAGGCCGCGCAGGGCACCCGCTACGCCGAGCCGTCGTTCACGGCCGCCGCGCACGGCGAGCGCCTCGGCGATCTCGGCATGCCGCTGGCGGCCGTCCTCGAGGGCCTCGACGCGGGACGCGAGGCGTTCGGCGTCGAGTGCCGGCTGCTGCTCGACCACTCGCGGCGCCGGCCCGTCGAGCGCGCCCGGCGCACCCTCGACCTGGCCCGGCGCCACGACGGCGTCGTCGCGATCGGCCTCGCGGGCGACGAGTCCCACCCGGGCGACCCGTTCGCCGGCGTCTTCGCCGCGGCGTGCGACGCCGGGCTCCACGTCGTCCACCACGCGGGCGAGGGCGAGGGGCCCGCGAGCATCCGGCAGGCGCTCGGCCCGGGACGCACCGAACGGCTCGGGCACGGCATCCGCGTCCTCGAGGACCCCGACCTCGTCGCCGAGGTCCGCGAGCGCCGCGTGCCGCTGGAGGTGTGCCCGTCGTCCAACGTCGCGCTCGGCTTCGCCCCGTCCCTCGCCGAGCACCCGCTGCCCGCGCTGCGCGCCGCCGGTCTCCTCGTCACGCTCAACACCGACATCCCCGCCCTGATCGGGACGCCGCTGGCCGCCGAGTACGCGCACGTCCGCGACGCCTTCGGCTACGACGACGCCGTCCTCGCCGAGCTCGCCCGCACCGGCGTCGACGCCTCCTTCGCGCCGTCCGCGACCAAGGCCCGGCTGCACGCCGAGATCGACGCCTGGCTGGCCGCCCCCTGACCCGCACGTCCCGCGGCCCGCGTCGAGACGGCCGTCCGGCCCCGGCCCCGTAGCTCAGGCCGCCGAGCCCGCCGGGACGGGTGGACAGGTCGTGCCGCGTGCCGGAACGTCCAGGTCGATGAGGTAGCGGTCGATCGTCCGCCGCATGCAGTCGCTCCGGTTGTAGCTGCCGTGCCCGGCGCCCTCGTAGGTGAGCAGGACGCCCTCGCGGCCGAGCTGCCGCGCCACGTTCGTCGCCCAGTTGTGGCCGGACGCGGGGTCGTGCCGGGCGTTCGACAGCAGGATCGGCGTTCGCAGGCCGCGCACGTCCAGCCGGTGCTGCGGGTTCGCCACCGGCCGCGGGGCGCCGATGCACCCGGCGGCGGCGCGGACGGGGCGCGTGTACGTCATGTCCGGCGCGACCCGTTCGACGCGGCGCATCAGCCGCGACCAGTGCCGGTGGTCGCGCACCGGGAGGCTCCAGTCCGAGCAGAAGACGCCGAGGAACGGGTCCTGGACGGTGGCTTCGTCGGACGGGCCGGCCGTCGGTTCGGCGGTGCGGGGGGTGGAGGTCGCGGGCGGCGGGTCGCCCGCGTCGAGGGCGGCGAGGGTCCGCGCGAGTTCGGCCCAGCGGGGGCCGTAGAACGCGCTGTAGGCCTCCTCGACGAGGGAGACTTCCGACATTCCCGGCAGGTCGCCCCGGCGCGCGCGGTCCAGCAGCCCCTGCCAGACGGCGCGGACGTCCCGGCCGTGCAGGGCGCACGCGTCCGTCCGGTCGCACCACTCGACGAACTCGTCGAACGAGTCCTGCGCGGCGGCGGCCTGGGACGTCAGGAACGCGCCGGCGCCGCGGCGGCTGTGGTCGACGACGCTCTCCAGCACCATCGCGCGGACCCGGTGCGGGTACGTCTCGGCGTACTGCTCGCCGAGGAGCGTGCCGTACGAGCTGCCGTGGAACGTCAGCCGGGACTCGCCGAGCGCCTCGCGCAGCGCGTCCAGGTCCCTGACGGTGCTCAGCGTGTCGGCGTTCCCGTAGATCGGGCCGGTGCGCTCGGCGCAGTCCGCGCGGAGGCGCTCGTTGTGGGCGACGGTCGCGTCGAAGTCGTCCTGGTCCGCCATGACCGGCGACGGCTGCGCCCGCACGAGGTCGCGCGCGCAGGTGATAGGGGCGCTGCCGCCCACCCCGCGCGGATCGAAGCTGACGATGTCGAAGTGCCGCCGCAGCGCGTCGCTGAACCGGTCGCCCTCGAGGATCTGGTGGACGCCCGAGTCGCCGGGCCCGCCGGGCCCGAAGACGAGCGTGCCGATGCGGGCGCCCGGGTCGAGCGCCGGACGGCGCGCGACGGCGAGGCCGAACGTCGCGCCGTCCGGTTCGTCCCGGTCGACGGGCAGCGTGAGCGTGCCGCAACGGGCGTTCCCGTCGTCGCCGCACGCCGTCCAGGTGATCGGTGGCGGGACGTGCGGGACGGGCGGGGCGGGCGCGGCCTCGGCCGGGCGGCCCGCGAGGGGGACGCCCCCGCCGGCGAGCACGAGACCCGCGGCGGCACCGGCGGCCCACCGGACCCGCCTGTTCTTGCGCAGCATGAACTACAGCCCTTCGCGTGGGGGAGCCGTCCTGCGGGGACGGCGCCGGTCCCCGCGGGAGGCCGGGACTCGGCGCCCGTGCTCGAGGACTTTGATCACGCTAGGCGGGGGTGCGGGAGCGGGAACAGGGGGTTCAGGGTCGGTTCAGGGTGCCGTCAGGGGCATCTCAGGGACGCCATGGAAGCGACGGGCCCGGACCGTTTGTCGCCGCCTTCACCAAGATGTGCCAGCAAAGCGGCCACTCCATTGTGGTATTCGCTCATTCTCAGAAAAGTGCGGGAGGTTGGGTCGCGCGACTCAGCGGCCGTCCAGATCCCCGTTCCGGATGGCGTGCACGAGTCCGCGCCACTGTGCCGGGTCGAGCTCGATCATCCCGGAATCCTGATCGCGCGAGTCGCGGACGAGCATCGAGGCGCCGGTGGCCGCCACTTCGACGCACTCGCCGCCCTCACGGCTGGCACTCCCTTTGCGCCAGTTCAGTGCCGCCCCCGCCGTCGACCGGTAGACCATTCAGCAACCCTCCATCCGTCTCCGGCGGGCGCCTCACGAGCCGATCGGGCGGGCGCGCCCACCGGGCAAGAGCCAAGTAGCAGGGCACAACAGACCACGACCTTGTGGAAAATTTCCCGAGCACGAGTCTAATCGCTCCCGGTTATTCCGCCTACAGCGGGAACACAAGGTCACGTTGCGTACGGTATGCACTACTGGCCTTGGGGTCGCCGGATTCGGCCGTCACCTCCGGATGGTCAGGGCGGGGGCAATGAATCAGGCCATCAGATCCTCGGCGGCCTGCCGGATCATCGCCACGGACTCGTCGGCGGGCAGCGCCTCCTCGAGGAGAAGCTCGAAATTGTCCAGATAGTCGGCGATCCGCGGGTCGTCGCCGGTGATCATCGCGTCCGCGCCGGGCCTGCCCTCCAGGTAGAGGACGTTGCTCAGGCCCCCCTCGAACTCCAGGATCGAGAAGGGTCCGTGAATGCCGAGGTGCGCACCGCCGCTGAAGGGGATGACCCGGACGCTCAGCAACTCGTCCCGGTCGGCGGTGTCGGCGATATGGCGGAGCTGGGCGGGCATGATCGCGGGGTCGGCCTTGATCCCGACGTGGCGCCGGATCACCGCCTCGTCGAGGATGTAGGACTGCCGCGGCGGGTTCTCCCTGGCGGCGAGCTCCTGCTGCCGCTGCATGCGCAGCCGGACTCCGAACGCCTGCTGCTGGTTCGACACCATGCCGGTCGACAGCACCTGCGCGTACTCCTCCGTCTGGAGAAGCCCGGGGACGACCGTTCCGTGGAAGTGCCGGATGTACGCCGCGCCGGCCGCGTATCCCACGAAGTTGAGGAAGGATTCGCCGAACTCGCCCTTGTAGGCGTTCCACCACGCGGGCTCGCGCGCGCCGCGCGCCAGGGCCTGCAGCCGCTCCTGGCGCGCCTCCGAGGTGACGTCGTACACCGAGAGCAACGCCTGCAGGTCGGTTCTGGTGATGGCGTTCTTTCCGCCTTCGACCCTGATGAGCTTCGACGGGGACCATTCGAGGCGCCCCGCCACCTGCTCTTGGGTCAGTCCCTTGTCTTTGCGGAGGCGGACCAGTTCGCTGCGCAGCAACGCGCTCTGAACGATGGGCCCCTGGTCATTGCTCATCTGGATCGTTCACCCTGTGTAGTCGACGCCATCGGTCCAAATGCCACCTAGCAGCTCGCCACCTGCCGAATCACCTGCCGTCATCCGGCCATCTGACCTGGCGATCCAGGGTGTAACGCGCATGGAACGGATTCCTGCCACGTTGCCGAACCCCACATCGACCACTCGCAGCATGCTGCATGTCGACGCGCGATGTTGTAGCGTGCTAGGTAGCAGATTAGCAGGAGTCGCACTGACATGGACCACGATGCGACCAGGACCTGAGGAGAAGTTGAACACAGCGTGAGCCTCCGGCGATCATCGGCCAAGGGCACGGAGCCGGAACTCCCCGATCATCCGCACACATCTACACGCATCTACACGCAAGGGACGGACCACAAGAGAAGAGGAGGTTGATGCCGATTCCCGGCAATTCGGACGACCGAAACGACCGCACGAGACGTGACAACGAGAAGAGTCGCCCCCACTTCCCGCCGATCACCGGTTGGCAGCCAAGAGGATCGACGGAAAGTGGAGAGCGACTCCCGGAACCGCGGAACCGCCCGACCGGTTCTCGAGGGTGCCCTGCGATAACGCGGACACACCCGTACTGACCTGGTAAAACGCTTCCTGCGGACTCACCCAGTCTAACCGCGCTCTCGCGGTACGGGCTATAGGTGATGCGGCTTCCGTCGGCCGACCGGACTCGCCCGGCCACCCCAGCGAATCCGGCGAACGCCACGGAGTCGCCCTTCGAGGGGTAAAAATGTCAACTCGGTACAAGATTCTTCCCCCGGCCATCGCCGTCCCGCTCCTGCGTCCCGCGCCCCCGCGGCGCCGAGGCAGGTGATCCGATGGACGAGCACGTACGCGACCACACCCCCGGCACGACACCCGCGTCCTGCGCCGGACGCCGCCGCAAGGACGTCCGGCATCGGCCACGGCGCACCGTCCGGTCCGCCGCCGCCGGCCCGATGGCCCGGCACGACTTCTGGGGTTCCCTGACGCCCGTCCAGCAGGCCGGGTTCCTCGCGGCGGCGGAGCCCGCCCGCTACGCCCTCGGCGAGGTGCTCTGGCACGAGGGAGAGATCGCCGACCACGTCGTCGTGATCCGGTCCGGCCGGATCCGGGTGAGCGTCCGGCGGGACGGGCGGGAGCGGCCACTCGCCGTCCGCGGGCCCGGCGACATCATCGGCGAGCGCGCCTCGCTGCGCCTGCGGCGCCGCTCCGCGACGATCGTCGCGCTCGAGGACGTCCACGCCGTCGTCATGACGACGCGCGAGTTCGCCGACTACCTGACCCGGCACCCGGAGGTCCTGACCGTCCTGGAAGACGAGCTTTACGAGCGGCTCACCGAACCTCCAGGGCTCGTCCCTGGGCTCGCCCCAGGAGAAGCGGCACCGGAGCCCATCCAGTCCTGCGCGGGCCATGTGTGCCTGCACGGCCACGCCATGCCGCTCCAGGCACCACAGGTCGACCTGTATCCGCAGCCGCCGTGCTGCACCTCCGGCCATGGGACGGTCCACGGGCCCGTCCACGGAACGCACCATGCCGTGCTGCACCAGTACGGGCCGCGGCCACAGCCCGCCCTGGGGCGCGGCGAGACGCCGCACTGGGCCGGGCAGAACTGCACCATCATGTTCACCGACATCGCGGGCTACAGCGGCGCGCACCGCGACGACGACGACCGCCTCGACGTGAAGAGCAGCATGTACGGGCTGCTGCAGGAGGCGTTCACGCTGTCGAACGTGCCGTGGGACGCCTGCTACTACGAGGACCGCGGCGACGGCGCCCTGATCGTCGTGCCGCCCGAGGTGCCGACGGCGTCCCTCGTCGACCCGCTGATCGCCTGGCTGGCGGCCCGCCTGCACCGGCACAACCGCCGCTCCAGCGAACTGGTCCGCTTCCAGCTCCGGCTCGCCCTGCACGTCGGGCCGGTGACGCCCGACGGCCACGGCGTGTCCGGCTGGCCGCTCATCCAGACGGCCCGGCTGCTGGACGCCGGACCGTTCCGGGAGCGGCTGGCGGACAGCGGCGCCGACCTCGGGTTCATCGCGTCCTCGTTCGTGTACGAGTCGGTGATCGCGCACAGCCCCGGCCACGTCGACCGCGCCGCCTACGAACCCATGACCAGCAAGGTGAAGGAGACGGAGGTCAGCGGCTGGATGAACCTGCTCGGTGGCCCGCTGCCGCGCCCCCGCGGCTGACCCGGTACCGGCCGGCAGGCGCCCGCTCCCCGCGCGGGCCCGCCCCGGCCCCACCCGGGCCCCGCCCGGCCCCCGGGCCACGACCCCGCGAAAGTCGCGGGGTTCTTTGCGTTTCCATGCCCTTCCGCCGCGTTTCAGTGCGCGCCGTCGCGCTTCGCTCCCGGGATGCGCAGGACGAACCGGGCACCGCGGTCACTGTCCTCGATCGTCAGGTCGCCGCCGTGCGCCCGCGCGATCTCGCGGGCGATCGGCAGCCCGAGCCCGGTGCCGGCGGGGTCCCGCTCCTTCCCGGCCCGCAGCCGCGCGAACCGCTCGAACACCTGCTCCCGGTCCCGTTCGGCGATGCCCGCCCCGTCGTCGACCACCTCCAGGCACGCGTCGCCGTCCACGCTCAGGACGCGCACGTCGACGCGCGACTCGGCGTGCCGTTCGGCGTTGTCGAGCAGGTTCGTGAAGAGCCGGACGAGGCGGAGCCGGTCGCCGCGCACCGTCACGTCGTCCAGGATCTGCGGGACGACCCGCTTGGAGCGTTCCGACCGGGCCAGCTCGATCGTCACCATCGCCCCCAGGTCGACGATCTCGTCGCCCCGCCAGGCCGTCGCGTCCAGCCGCGCGAGCTCCAGGAGGTCCGTGACGATCGCCTGGAGGCGGTCGAGGCTCTGCAGCACCGTCCGTCCCGTCCCCGGCCAGTCGACCTCCTCCGGGTACATGAGCGCCTCCTCCAGCTGCGCGCGCGCGGCCGCGATGGGGCTGCGCAGGTCGTGCGACGCGTCGGAGGTGAAGCTCCGCTGGCGCTCCAGCGCGGCGTCCAGCCGGTCGAGGGTCGCGTTCACGGCCACGGCGAGCCGCCGCAGCTCGTCCCGGTTCTCCGGCACCGTGACGCGCCGTCCGGACTTCTTCGCCGTGATCTCCGTCAACTCGGCGCGGATGGCGTCCACCGGGACGAGCGTGCGGTCGACGGTCCCCCACGTCCGCAGGCACGCCAGCAGGGTGACCAGTAACGACAGGCTCAGCAGGACGGTGACCAGGCTGGAGCTCACGTACCAGGGCGTCGCCGGAACCGCGGCGTAGACGATCCAGTCGCCCTCGGGCTCGTACACGCGGAACGCGACCACTTCCATGCAGCCCTCGAGCCCCGCCGGGGGGCACAGCTCCCGGACGGCGTAGACCGTCGTCCGCTCCGGGACGAACCGGGCGATCCGCGACTCGCCGCGCACCTCCGGCGTGCCCGCGACGACGGCCCCGCGCTGGTCCAGGACCTGGAGCGTCACGTCCCGCGGCGACTTCAGCTCCGCCGGCACCCGGCCCTGCTTGACGAGGAACACCATCTGCAGCGCCGCCGCGGCGGCGTCCTCGCGCCGGTAGTCCACGGCCCGGGTGCGCACCCCGATGACGATCAGCGTGGCCAGGACCGCGCAGATGAGGACGGTGACCGTCCCGGCCATGACGGTCGTCCGCACCCGTATGGACCATGTGCGCCGTCCGAACACCCGACCTCCCGCAGGCGAGGTAATCACCCACAGGACCGGATCCAGTCCTCGAAAGGGGCGTCTCGCAGCAAAGGATCCCGAAAGAAGTGGTTACCCGAAGCATGCCGTGACCAGCGGTTCCGGCTCCGCGCCGCGCGACCGGCGGCCGACTCGCCGATACCGGCCGGCCGCGACCGTCCGGGTGTTTAGCATCGGGCGCATGGAACTGCGCCAGCTCGAGTACTTCGTCGCGGTGACCGAGGAGGCCAGTTTCACGAGGGCCGCCGCCCGGCTGCACGTCGCCCAGCCCGGCGTCAGCGCCCAGATCCGGCAGCTCGAACGCGAACTGGGGCAGCCGCTGCTCGACCGGTCCGGGCGGACGGTCCGGCTCACCGAGGCGGGCGAGCTGGTCCTGCCGTACGCGCGGGCCGCCCTCGCCGCCGTCCACGGGGCCCGCCGGTCGGTGGACGAGCTGACGGGCCTGCTGCGCGGCCACGTCACGATCGGGACGTTCGACTGGGTCGCCGCCCTGGACCTCCCGGGCATGCTCGCCGATTTCCACCGCGACCACCCGAACGTGGAGATCACAGTCGTCCAGCATGATTCCGCGACCCTCGCCGGGGAACTCCGCGCCGGGCGCGTCGACCTCGCGTTCCTCAGCGTCGGGGACGAACCGCCCGAGGGGCTCGCGACCGAGGTCGTCTTCGAGCAGGACCTCATCGCCGCCGCCGCCCGCGACCACCCCCTGTCCGGACGCGCCACGGTCCCCCTGCGCGCCCTCGCCGAGCACGCGCTGATCAGCCTGCCGCGCGGGACGGGCGTGCGGGCCGTCCTCGACCGCGCCTGCGCGGCCGCCGGGCTCCGGCCCCGGGTGGCGTTCGAGGCCGCCGAACCGCCCGTCCTCGCCGAACTCGCCGCGCGCGGCCTCGGCGTCGCCGTCGTCCCCGCGTCCGCGGTCGAGGCGTTCGCCGCGGACCTGCACGTCCTGCCGATCGTCCGGCCCCGGCTCCGCGGGCGGGTCGTGCTCGCCTGGCGCGCCGAGGGACCCCGCAGCCCCGCCGCGCGAGCGCTCACCGCCCGAGCGCGCCGCGACTGATCAGGCGGCCGCCGCCCCGGACCGCACGACCTTCCGGAACACGTCCGGCCGGTCGGTGATCACGCCGTCCACCCCGAGGCCCAGCACCCTGCGCATGCCGGCGGCGTCGTTGACCGTCCAGGTCAGCACGTCCATGTCGGCGGCGTGCACCTTCCGGACGTACGCCGCGGTCAGCTCGCGGTGGTTCGGGTTGATCTGGTCGGCGTAGCGGGCGTGCCCCGCCAGCGTCGACGCCTTGGGCTTGCCGATCAGCGCCGTCGGCACGTCCGGCATGACCTTGTGGAAGCGCCGCACGGACGCCCAGTCGAACGACTGCACGACGAGCCGCCGCTCGCGCGAGTCCGGGGCCGTCCAGTACTTGTCGCCCCGCAGCACCGCCGCCACGCGCTTCTCCACCCCCGGATACCGCGCCGGGTCCTTGAGCTCCACCAGCATCCCGAGGCCGGTGGGCCGCATCTCCCGCATGACCTCCGCCAGCGTCGGCACGCCCTCCTTCGAGAAGCGATCCCCGAACCAGGATCCGGCGTCCAGCCGCTTTACCTCCGCCAAGGTGAAATCGGAGACCCGCCAAGGCTTCCGCCCGGGAAACACCTCCTCCACGTTCGTCGTCCGGGCGAGCGTGGAGTCGTGCAGGAGAACGATCTTGTGGTCCTTGGTCTCCTGGACATCGATCTCGAACATGTCCGCACCCATCCGCGCGGCCGTCCGGAACGCCGCCAGCGTGTTCTCCGGCGCCGCGCCGGACGCGCCGCGATGCGCGACGCCCACCGGCCCCGGAGCCCGCAGGAGCACCGCCGGGTCCCCGAAGAGAACAGGGCTCGGGTCCACCACGGCCTGCGCCGAGGGACCGGTGACCACCGCCGCCGACACGACCGCCGCGATCACCAGTCGCTTCCGTCCGTACATCTTCACCTCTCGAAGCCGGGCGACTCGTCCGTCCTCGACACTGAGCCCGCAGTGTGACCGCGGCATGACAGCTCGGTAGCAGATCATGTACAGACGGTGACATCCCGCACCGGCCTCGCGCGGCCCGGCACGCGGGAAAGATCACTCCGCGTCTTCGGGCTCCGGACGGCGGCCCCTGAGCAGCACGAACGCGCCGAGCACCCGCCGCCTCCGCCCCGGCTGCACCGGCACCTCCGGCCGCCGCGGCACCGCGAGCCGCGTCGGGCGCGTCCGCCCCCGCAGCGTCACTGGCTTGCCGACGTCCCACCGCCCGGCCTCCGCCAGATGCGCCAGCCCCAGCACCGTCCCCGACGCCAGCACCCGCCGCGGCGACACCTTCGCCAGATCGCTCAGCCGCGCCGCCTCGTTCACCGGATCGCCGATCACCGTGTACTCGAACCGCTGCTCGGCGCCGATGTACCCCGCGACGACCTCACCCGCCGACACGCCGATCCCCGCGTCCAGCTCCGGCACGTCCGCCCGCAGCCGCACCGCGAGCTCGCGCGCCGCGCCGAGCGCCCCGCCCGCCGCGTCCTCCAGCTCGCTCGGCGCCCCGAAGATCGCGAGCGCGGCGTCCCCCTCGAACTTGTTGATCCACCCGCCGTACTGCCCCACCACCGACACCACGCCCCCGAAGAACCGGTTGAGCAGCCCCACGACCTCGTCCGGTCCCCGCGTCTGCGCCAGCCGCGTGGACCCCGCGAGATCGACGAACAGCACCGCGACCTCGCGGACCTCCCCACCGAGCGTCACGTCCCGTTCGAGTGCGAGGTCCGCGACCTCCTCGCCGACGTGCCGGCCGAACAGATCCCGCAGCCGCTCGTGCTCCCGCAGGCCCGACACCATGTGGTTGAACCCCGCCTGGAGCTGCCCGACCTCGCTCGCGTCGTACACCTCCACGACCGTCCGCAGGTCCCCGCGCTCGACGTGCGCCATGCCCGTCCGGACGGACTTGATCGGATCGGCGATCGCCCGCGTCGCCATGTACGTCACGTACATCCCGGCGGTCAGCGCGGCCCCGCCCAGCCCGAGCGTCGTCACCGCCAGCTGCGTCACGTCGATGTCCGGAGCCGCCAGCGCGGCGATCGCCACGCAGATCAGCCCGAACACCGGGATCGCCGTCCCGAGCGCCCACGCGAGCATCACCCGCGTCGTCACCCCCGGCAACCGGAACCGGCGCGGCGGCTCCGCCGCCAGCACCAGCGCCGCCGCGGGCCGCAGCAACCGCTCCGACAACAGGTACACGATCGTGCACGTCGTCGCCGCGCCCAGCAAACACGTCAGCCCGGTCTTCACGGCGAGCCGTCCGGTGAACAGCACCAGATCCAGCAGCGCCCACCCGGCCGCCCCCACAGCCCACAGACACCCGACCAGCAACGTCAACCGGAGCGGCCCCAGCAACACGGCACGCTTCTGCTCCCGGTCGGGCTCACCCCCGTCCCGCACCAGCCGCACCACGGGCCGCCACAACCACAACCCCAGCACCAAGGCACCGGGCCCGGCGATCACCGGATAGCTGAAGAACGCCACCGCGTTCACCAGGTGGACGTACTCGGGATCGTCCAGCGGCGGATCGGGAACCACGAACGTCGCGAACAGCAGCACCACGAGCCCACCGACGACGTTCGCGACCACGACGACCACCAGCAGGACCCAGCGCACACGTATCTCGAGCATGCTCCTGCGGCTCACGTGGGCCTCCCCGACCGTCCATCCGGATCATCCCACGCCCCTGCGGATACGGCCCCGGGGCACACCCGCCCTCCCCACCTCCCCCCGATAACCGAGTTGGCGCCACCCACGGGCATCGCGTATGCTCTCGGACGTCGCCAAAGACCGGAACACCGGTCAAGACACACCCCCGAGCCACTAGGCTCGGACACGCAAGGTCCTGTGGAGCAGTTAGGAGTGCTCGCCACCCTGTCAAGGTGGAGGCCGCGGGTTCAAATCCCGTCAGGACCGCCAGACGTGCGACAGCACGTCATGGGCAGGTAGCTCAGTCGGTACGAGCGTCCGCCTGAAAAGCGGAAGGTCGGCGGTTCGACCCCGCCCCTGCCCACCTTCACCCTCTGATCAGCGAGAACACCGGTAACGGATTGATCACCGTCGGTGTATACCGCTTGAACAGAGGAAAACTTTCTCCTGATGGGTACCGCCCGTACGCGGCGTCCGAAGGACCTCCGAGCAGGCACCTTCCAGGCCGCGATCAACTCGTTCATCCTCCACCTCAACGCTGAGGGGAAGTCTCCCAAGACGGTACGAACCTACGCCGAATCGGCGCAATGGTTCGCAGCCGCACATCTCCGCCGCAACACCGAGCACTCCGACTGGGAAGACGTCACACCCGACGACGTCCGCGCGTGGATCGTCCACCTCCTCGACCAGTACTCGGACAGCTACGCGAACAACCAGTACCGAGCCCTCCAGCAGTTCTTCAAATGGTGGTCCACCGACGAAGACCTCCCCGACCCGATGGCCAAGCTCCGCCCGCCCTCGGTCGGCGAAAAAGTCGTCCCGGTCTTCACCGACGAGGAACTCGCCAAGCTCCTCAAGCACTGCGAGGGCAAGAACTTCACCCAACGCCGCGACTACGCGATCCTCACCCTCTTCAAGGCCACCGGCCTGCGCCTGTCCGAACTCGCCGGCATCACCTACGACCCCGACGAACCCGACCGCAGCGACCTCGACCTCATGCGCCGCGAACTCCTCGTCCACGGCAAGGGCAACAAGCAGCGCATCGTGCGCTTCGGCCACCCGTCGGCCCGAGCCATCGACCGCTACATCCGCATCCGCAACAAGCACACGTACGCGTCCAGCCGCCGCCTGTGGCTGGGCACCAACAACCGCCCGCCCATGACCGCCAACGGCATCTACCAGATGGTCGTCCGCCGCGGCGAAGCATGCGGCGTCGCCGTCCACCCGCACAAGTTCCGCCACCACTTCTCCCACACCTGGCTCGACAAGGGCGGCGCCGAAGGCGACCTCATGGAACTCAACGGCTGGTCATCACCCCAGATGCTCCGCCGCTACGGCCGCAGCGCCGCCAGCACAAGAGCCCGCCGCACCTACGACCGCATCATGGAAGACGACTAACAACCGCCAAGAGGCCCCGGCGCATCCGCACCGGGGCCTCGGTCATCCCCTCAACCCTTCTTCCTCGCCTGCGCCGACCGCTTGGCCAGCTTCAGCATGTAAGCCCGCTTCGCCAACTCAGCCCGTGCTCGCCGTTCTTCCGGAGCCAGGACCCCGTCGGGGTCGACCTCCCGCTCGAACCTGGCGAGAAACGCATCCCGAGCCGGTCTCGTCCTCCTCTTCCGATCCCCCGTCTTGCTCCAGGAGACGAGCGCCGCGATCCGCTTGTCGATCGCCGCGATGGCAACCTCCTCATATCGACGGACCGAACTACCTCCGCACACGACAACGAGCGTCGCTGCTGCGACGATGCACGAAGCATGGGCGCATGGTCAATCAAAGTAGCCAGCAGGCGTGTCGAGCATCTAAAGGCCGCAACTGTTATCCGAGACCGGCTCCGGTCGCAAGAGCCCGACCGTCTCCTGTCGCAGACCTCGACCGCACGGCAGACGCCCCTGCCCCTGTAGCCCTCCTTCCACCTCTCCGGGCGTGTCTCAGCTCCCAGGAGCACACGGCAGGGTAGAAGGCCGTCCGCCAGCCGTTCACGGTGCGGAGTTCGGCGCCTCGCCGCCTTCGCCGCCGCACCGTCCGCGCCGCCGCCGGATTCCGTCCGCGCTCGCCGAGCACCGTCCGCACTCTCCGGGATCGCGCCCGATCCCGTCCGCCGCCCGGACCGCGCCCGGTCCGGCAGCCATAAGTGCACGATTTCCATTTCTTGCCCCGCGGCGGCGGAGCGCGGCGACGGCAGGAACGCAACCGGGCAGGAACGCCGACAGGCGGCTCCCGAGCTCGGGAGCCGCCTGCCGTCAGGACCCGGCACCTACCGGGCGATCAGGTTCGCCATCGCGGTGTCGGTGCGCGCTACGGCCTCGGCCAGCGCGTCCGCTCGACCACTCAGGTAGGCGCGATGTACTCGGTCGCCCTCCTCATGAGCTTGGGATTGCGCCTGCTCTGCCTCCGCAGCCAGGACGTCACGGGAACAGGCGAGGGCGAGCCCGACGCTGTCGACGAGGTCGAGCGCGGACATCTCGTCGGGGAGGATGAGCGCGAAGGGCAGCGGGACGGCCGCCCGGCGCCGGACGAGTCGGCGTAGCCACAGCCTCACGAGGCGCATTCTCCGCCGAGTGGCCACGAGGCCCAGACGACCTTGCCCGTCCTCGGTGCTGTGACGGGGTACCAGCCCCATTCTCCGGCGAGCATCGTCGCCAGTCGGAGCCCGCGCCCTCCTTCGTCGCTGAGACCAGTGCAGGGGATGCACGGACGACCGTCCCCGGAGTCGCGGACCTCCACCACGAGGTGTCGGGACGAGATCCGGAGCTGGATGAGGATCAGCGCCGGCTCATCTAGGGCGAGCAGGTCTCCGTGGACCGGTTCTCCGGTGACATCGAAGGCGTTGGTGACGAGTTCGGACAGTACCTGGAGGCACTCCCAGCCGTACTCGGTCTCCAGCCCCCATGCCGACAGCTTGGCTCGTGTGAACGAGCGGACGAGGGGAATCGCGGCCGGAAGGGCAGCCAAGCCCACGCATGCCCTGCGATCTCCGTCGTCGTGGCGCGGGGGGCTCGCGCTGACAGCGGCAGGGGCGCGCAGCGGGGACGCGGTCGGTGACACAGGCATGCTTGTCGCTCCTGACTATGAGCCTGCGAACGGACGACAGTCGGCTCACGGAAGTGCCGTTCGACATGCGGCTGCGCGAGGGCAACGAACATCGGTGCCGACTGTCCTTGCTTTGCGACTGTCACGAGTATGCGACTGTCGCAACAGCGATCGCAAGGGGTTCGATGACGCTCCGCATAAATTCCATTACGCAAACATGAGAAAGGGGTCGAAGTATGACACTCCGACCCCTACTGGCCCCCTGCTCGGCTGACTGCCTACCGCAGGCGATACCCACCCGCGCGGACATCCGCCAAGAACACCGCCCAGCTCTCTACGCCGAACTCCAGCACTGCACCGGCGTCTCCGGACGCGGTGTCCCTGACACCGACGACCGGCCCCCCAGCGGCCCGCCCAACCTCGACGCAGTTGTTGCCCGTTCCGCTGTGCGAGGACTTGCGCCACCCGACGTACCGTTCGCGACCACTCATGATGATCTTCCTAGTGCAAGGAGAGAGACTCTGCGACGTCCGTCAGCATCTCGCGTGACCGCTCCGCCGACAGGGCTGCACGGGCGAGACCGCCGTACACCATCTCGAACTGCGCGATCTGCTCCGGATCGGTGAGGACGAGGTCGGTGGTCACCGCTTCCAGAGCCACCACCTTCGGGTCACCGCTGTCGGGATAGGTGTACATCGAAAACGAACATTCAGGGATGTTGTACCCGGGGATCTCGGCGTCCACGGGCAGAACCCGCACCGTCACCCGATCGTCCCGCGCCGACAGGTCGACGATGTGCCCGAGCTGGCGCCGGAACACCTCCGCCGGAACCGAACGACGACGCAGCACGACCTCGTCCAGGATCACCTCGTAAGACGGGCCGTTCGGACGGTGCAGCATCCGCTGCCGACCGACCCGTCCCTTCAGCACACCGGCGACCTCGGCGTCTGGCGGCAACGGCAGCTCGGTGTTGGCCAAGCGCGTGGAGATGAACTCCTCGGTCTGCAACAGCCCTGGGATCAGGTTCTGCTGGTACTCGCGGATCACGTTCGCGCCGGCCTCCAGGTTGGCGAACCTGGCCTGGCGCTCACCGATCCCCGAGGACTCCCACCAGCCGTGCGACGCCGCCTCCGCGGTGATCTGCACGAGCTGGGTCCATTCGTCGCCCTCGACGCCGAGGACGTCCAGGAGCCGCTGCACGTCCTCCTGGCCTGGTGCGACGTGCGCGTTCTCCAGCTTGCTGATCATCTGCCGGTACACGCCGGAGCTCTTGGCCAGTTCCTGCGCCGAGACCCCGGTCCGCTCCCGCAGCTCGCGCAACTCCGCCGCAAGCCGCAGACGACGCACGTACGGACTGATCAACTCCCACCCCGCGTCATAGAACACCGACTGCCACGTACTTGGAACATGCAGCGTATACACGTCCGCCCTCATGGGGCCCTGCTTCATCAACACCGGGAGGGTGCTGAGGGTCTCGGAGTCGGGTGCCCCACGAGAGTCGTTCGGCCGCCAGGGATCTCATGCAGGCGGCAGACGAGCTAATCGCCAGCACTCAGTGAGCAAGAAGTCGAGCCCTGCGCACTGCCACGGCGGCTGCCTGATCCGGTGATTCGTCGACAGGAGGTCAACACGACCACTCACCGTGCTCCAGGTAGCGGGTGGTGCCGTCCTGTTTGGCGGCGTGGCCGTGAACGATGCGACGGGCCAGACGGCTGATCGTCAGCTCGTGGGCTTGGTCGACGTTATGGAAGCCGTAACCGGTCAGCTCGTTCGGGTCGAGCTTGATGGCGGCGAGCTGGTCGTCAGCGAGTGTGCCGCCGTCGAAGATGAACAGGACTTTGTCGCCTTCGGTGTCGTTCGGCGCCCAGTCGGCGACGAGCAGACGGCCGACGGGCGGGTTGATGGCCAGCTCCTCGGTGACCTCCCGGCCCGCGGCTTGCCGGGGTGTTTCCCCGTGTTCGATGTAGCCGCCAGGGATGTCACGGTAGCTCTTGTAGGAGGGGTCGACCAGGAGCACCTGGTCGCGGTCGTTGAAGAACAGGACGCCTGCGGCCGCTCGGGCGCGGGTGAAGCTGTCGGCTGGGTCGTCGCTCACGGGGTTGAGCGTAGAAGATCCGTCAGATGACGTTCATCCGGTGAGCGAGGTCGGCCAGCGGACGGCTGCGGCGGCCGAGCGTGGTGGCGCGAAGCTTCATCACGAGCTGGCGGCTCATTATGTGTGTGCGGACCTGCTCCGGTGCCCGCCGTTCTGCGGCGAGCAGCTCGCCGATCGCCTCATCGATCTTGTTGCGCGCCCAGTAGGCATTGACGACCTCGAGGGCGTGACGGATGGCGCGTTCGGTGGGCAGCCCGGAAGTGTCGATGCCGGGGATGAGTTCGAGTGCGACGGGTACGTCGCCGAGGGCCATCGCGGTGGTGACGCGGTGGATCTGGACGTTGGTGGGTCCGAAGGCCGTCCACAGGTGATTGGCGTCTCCGCCCAGCGCGCGGGCAGTCTTTTCGGCTCGGTCAAGGTACCCCTGGGCGCTGGTGCGGTCCTGGGCCTTCGCGGCTGCGACGGCCGCCGGCAGTAGCAGGGTGCCGTAGATCGACAGGAGACCGGGCGAGTCGCGATCGAGTTTCCGGCTCAGATACGTGATGGCCCGGTCCGCCATTGCATTGGCGTCGTCCAGCCGTCCTTGGGACTGGAGCGCGTGGATAACCGAGCGGAGCAGCGATCCGATGACGGCGGTGTCTTCGGAGTGCTCTGCGGCGGCCAGTCCTCGTTGGGCGGCGATCCAGGCGAGGTCGCTTTCGCCGAGCTTGGTGAGGATCATCGCGGCGGACTGAGCGGCCAAGGCCGTGAGCCGGTCGGCGCGGCGCCGCTGCTCGGGATGGCAATGCCGGGTGGCCAATTGGGTTTGCGTGAGCAACGCGGGGAGGGACTGGAGCATGCGGCCGTACTCGGACCGTTGGTAGGCGGTCATCACGGCGACGAGGTCGCCGCTCAGGACGTCCAGGGGTGGCGGGCCGGGAGCGGCTTCCAATGCGGCCAGCAGGGGTGACAGTTGCGTGTAGTCGGTCAACGCGGAACGAATCCGATTGACATCGGGGTATAGCCGGGACTGCGAACGATCGAATCGGTCTGATTCATTGCCGATAATCTCGAAGACCGAAATGCCCAGTACGTCCGCGAGTGCTCGGATCACACTGACTCTGTCGAGGACCGCGCGCCCATTTTCGATCTTGCTGAGCCAGTCCTCGGTTCGCCCCACCAGGCCGGCCAGAACTTCCTGGGACATGCCGCGCCGAACGCGATGCCAGGCCACACGTTGCCCGGGCGGAAGGTGTTCCAAGTGATCAGACATCATCATTCTCCGTGAGCAACCCCGGATTTTCTTTCCGGGTGAATCCCTTGCCGAGGTTCTAACGTCTTCACCGCTGGCTCCGCAACGAGTTCCGCCATAGCACCGGATGGAACCGGGATGGGCGAGCCGCCCCTACGCGTTACCGACCGAGACGGACGAACATGCACGGATTCACCCACCCGGAAGCATCTCCAGGATCGGCCGAGGAAGTGTCGTCCCTTCCTGGATTGCTGCAGACCTCTCCGTACCTCACCCACGTCACGCCCGGCCACGAGGCCCCGGTGGTCTACATGAGCGACACCTTCGGGCCGACGTTCCCAAGCGGCGCGCCGCCCGGATCTGACGTCTTGTTCGGGCTCGTCGCACTGGATCGCACGATCGTCTGGCAGTCCGATCGACTGGTACTGGACATGCTCCGAGAGTGCGCGTCTCGACCGTGTGGAGCGGCCAGGCTGGCCGGAAGATTCGGTGCCGAACGAGTGTCCTCGGCCGTCCGGCGTGGATGGCTGCAGGCACCGGACGAGCTATGCCGTGAATACCGCCTGGTGTCCGGGGAGATCGAGGTCACCTCCCATTGCAACTGGGGTTGCAGCTTCTGCCCGGTGTCCATAGAGCCCAAGCCCCGCCGGACGATGCCGATGCATCTGTTCGAGGAGGTCATCGGCAAGCTCGCGGACGTCTCAACGCTCGAGTACGTGACGTTCCAGTTCTTCAACGAGCCCACCCTGGACCGGTACTTCAACCACCGGGTGCAGGTGCTGGCCCGGTACGGCTTGAAGCTCGCGCTCTACACCAACGGATCGGCCCTCACCGGCGACAAGGTCGATTGCCTGCGGCGGCACAGCGTCCTGCGGCATCTGATCGTCAACCTGCCGAGCGCCGATAAGGACGAGTTCGCCGAGCTGACGGGTTCGCGCAGCTACCGGCAGACCACACGGAACCTGGAGCGGGCGCTGGAGGCCGGGTTCCCCGTTCAGATCGTCGTCAATGGTGCAGGCGCACGCCTTGCCCGAAACCTCGATGCGCTCCGACGCCGCTACGAGCCTCTCGGGGCGCAGGTGTGTGCGAGCCAGACGTGCGATCGAGCCGGCGAGCTACGAAACGAGCACTTCCAGGACGTCCACGTGGCGGGGCGGCTGACCGGCTGCGGCTGGCCGGTGCACCACGCCAACATCAGCGTCGACGGCGACCTGTTCCTGTGCTGCAACGACTATCACCAGCGTGAGGTGTTCGGCCATATCCGGGACGGCTCGATCGACGAGCTCATGACCAGCGAGATGGCGGTCACCGCACGACGCAAAGTCTTCGGCGTGCTCGACGCCGACGACGACTTCCTGTGCCGCCGGTGCCACAACCAACAACCCGACTATCCGGGCCGCGACTTCCGCCCCTTAGCGACGTTCGGCTGACGAGGGGTACCCATGACTCCGCTGAGAATCTGGTACGTCGCGGCACAACGGCTGTGCAACCTCGACTGCCCGTACTGCGTGTCCGTCGGGTCCTGGTCGAAGAGCCGCCGCTACGACTGGGAGGCACCGGCAGACCGGGACGCTTTCGCCGAGATCGTGTCCTGGATCGGAGCGCGCCCCTTCGAGGTGTCGCTTCGGCTGGGCAGCCTCGGAGAGCCGTTCGCCTCCCCGTTCTTCCTTCAACAGGCAGCGTGGCTGACACGTCGACCCAACGTCCGTTTCGTCGAGCTGCTGTCCAACGCCGCACTGCTGCAGCGGCGGCTGCCGACGATGGAGTCGACGGCGAACCTCGGGAAGCTGTCGCTCTGGCTCACCTGGCACCGAACACAGATGAGCATGGAGAAGTTCATCGCCGCCGCGGAGTTCGCCCAGCGCGCGTACGGCTGCTTCGTGGTCGTCAACGCCCTGCTGTTCTCCAGCGGAGACATCGACGATCTTCAGCGACTCAGTGACGCCGCCGACCAAGCCGGACTGCGGTTCAACCTCGACCTGGGCTACGACCCGTACGCCCCATCGCGAACTTCCTCCGCCACCGAGCCGACCCGCACCGTTCCGGCCATCCGCGACCACGGGTCGGCAACCCAGGTGATCGATGCGGTGAGCGCCGCGGGCGGAGACCCGGAGTTGACGAGAGTCACACTGCTGAGCTTGAAGTCGCCGAAGGGACGTCCATGCCGCTCGGGGCACGACTACCTGTTCATCGACATCCACGGCAACGCCTACCGCTGCTCCCGCTACTCAACGCTGGACCGCGACTGCTACGGCAACGTGCTGGACCCCGATTTCGATCTCCGGCTCCGTCCTCAGACGTGGGCGCCGTGCGACGCGGCCGGCAGCTGCTGCAACAAGGAGGACTTCCTGAACCTCAAGGCCGCAGCGGACCTGTACCAACGCGACGTGCCGAGCCTCGGCTGGACCGATGCCTGACTCGAGAACCCCATCGTTCACCGACCTGGAGAGAACGCTCATGCTGCTCGGCGAGATGTCATGGCCCGACCTACAGTCACGCACGCACGATGCCTTCGCCGTCGTCCCTGTGGGCGCAGTCGAACCGCACGGTCCACACCTGCCGCTGGCCTCCGACACGATGATCAGCGACTACTTCGCAGGCCGTCTCGCTCAGCAGATCAACGGACTGGTCACACCGTCGATCGGATACGGGGTCGCCACCCCGCCCCAACGGCTCGGCGGCGACTTCCCCGGAGTCATCAACATCAGCGGCCAGACCTTCACCCACCTGATCAACGACGTCCTGACCGCGCTCGCTCGCCACGGCATGCGCAAGTTCGTCATCGTTAACTCCGCGATCGACAACATCGGCTTCCTGTGCGAGTCGGCGCGCATTCTCACAAGTGATATGCCGGACGCCCGCGTGATGATCGTGAACTGGTGGGACGTGGTCGGTGAGGAGTTCCGGAATCGTCTCGCCGCCGAAACCGCCGTGGACCGCGCCGACGACCATCACGCCGCCATGGTGGAGTCCAGCCTGGTCATGCACATCGCTCCGCACGCCGTCCAGCCCGACCGCACCCCAGCGTCCCCCACCCGACCCCCAGCACGCCGGATCAACTATCACATGTTCCCGATCCCGACCGATGTCGCTACCGAGTCCGGCGTCGTGTACACCGCCGCCGAAGCCGACGCCCGCCTCGGCGAACGGGTCGCGGAGCGCGTTGCTCACGAAATGGCGGCCGCCGTCCGTCTGGAATTCGGCGAGTCCGATGAACGGTGAGCCGAACACCCAGGACGCCTTCCTGTTCTCTCCCTCATCCTCCTACCCCCGGCCGCTCGCGTGCCTGGTCGATCGTGACGGCGACCTGGTGCACGCCTGGAGCAATACCACCGGCCAACCCAACCCCGCCACCGACCCGCCGTCCTACCTGCGCGGCTGGAACCACGTAGAACTCGCCGCCGACGGCAGCCTTTACGCCATGGTTCCGCTGCACGCCCTCCTGAAATTGCGACCCAACTCATCCCTCGCGTGGAAGACCGAGCTCCCGGTGCATCATGACCTGGATTTCGGTCCCGGCGGGGAGATCTACGCATTAACCGAACGGCCCCGCACCGTGCGCAGAAGGGGTGGCCGACACGTGGTCCTAGACAACTTCATCACCATCATCAGTCCCGAGGGCAACGTTATGGAGAACCACTCCCTCTACGACTTGCTGACCACCCAACCCGCCATCCGCTCGCTTATCGACAGCCGAGTCGCTCGGCGCATCACGACGCCCGGTTCCACCGCCCCGACGAACCTGGACGTCCTATGCGACCGCACAGGACGTGACGCCTCGCGGATGTTGCGTGGCCTGCCGGGCTCCCCGTGCGACATCCTGCACGCCAACACTCTCGAAATCCTGCACACCCACCCTCACGGTCTGTGGAACAACGGCGACGTACTGGTCTCCCTACGCGACCTCGACCTGATTGCCGTCCTGGACCTGCGAGCACAGCAAGTGCGCTGGTGGTGGGGCCCACAAGAGTTGTCAGCACAGCACCAGCCCTCCGCGCTCCCTAACGGCAACCTGCTCGTCTTCGACAACGGGCAGAAGATGCGGCGTTCCCGCCCCCTGGAGCTCGACCCCGTAACCGGCGCCGTCGTCTGGCAGTACACCGCAGACCCACCGCAGGCATTGTTCAGTCCGATGGCCGGCGGGTGCGAACGACTTCCCAGCGGAAACGTCCTGATCAGCGATGCCCAGGCGGGCCGCGCCATCGAGGTGACGAGCGGCGGCCACATCACCTGGACACTTCAGATCCACACCCGCCAGCGGTCGGCGAGCGCGAACTCTCGCTGCGAGATCTACCGGATCGCGGCGGCGCCCACCGGCGTGACCGTCCATCTGTCCGGCGGCGCGAGCCACGCCCGGCACCTGGCATGGCTCCGTGTGCAGTGCCGAACTGACCGTGCACCCCTCCCTGCAGGAACCAGCCCGTGATCAGCGTCATCATCCCCACCCGCAACCGTCCAGGCACCCTGCACCGGGCCCTGCGCAGTCTGGCCCGCCAGACCTCTCGCGACTTCGAGGTGATCGTCATCGCCGATGGCGGCATCCCACCCCAAGCGGTCATCAACTCCTGGAAACACGAACTCCCCGTGAGCCTTTTGGAGACGGACGGCAAAGGCGTCTCCCACGCCCGAAACCTCGGCGTGGCCACAGCGGGCGGCGAATACCTGGCGTTCCTCGATGACGACGACATCTTCCTTCCGCGTCACCTGGAAATCGCGCACCGCGCACTGACGGCGGGTCATGCAGAAGTCGTCTACGGTGGAGCGCTCGTCAGTCCGCGCTGGGTCGAGGCCGTCCCCCGTCATACCGCCGCCCTGCCCCGCAAAAACTACGCATTCGATGACGACTTCCTACTCATCGCCAACTACATCCACACCGGATCAGTCGTGGTCCGAAGCTTCGCCGACACTCCCGTGCGGTTCGACGAGCAGATGACCCACTGCGAAGACTGGGGCATGTGGCTTGCCCTGCGCCACGACCTGGGCTACCGGTTCTCCCACCTCGGTGAATGCACCAGCGTGTACCACCAGGTCGCCCACGCCTCCGGCGCCGTTGCCACGGCCTACCAGACAAGCCCCACCCCCTTCACCACCGCCCGAGCGGCCCTCTACCGCAAATGGGCACCGTCCAGAAACCGTCGACAGATCGACGCCTACCGTGCCTGGTTCGTCGAGTTCGATGCTCGCCTCGACGCACGACTCGCCCATCGGCAACCGATCCCAGCCCACGCGTACGAGCACGCGATCCGCGCCCTGTACACCGCCTTCACCTATGGGGCAGCCGCAGACCCCACGCTCCTGGACAGCATCATCCCGCCACCAGGGGCCCCTCTCACGACCGAGCGGCAAGGATGACCGGCCATGTCCTCGAACCACCACTCCACCAGCGCCCGCAGAGCGACCTACGACGGATTCGCCGAGACCTTCGCCGCCGAGGCATCCGTCAGCGCGTACAACGCCCACTACGACCGCCCGACCGTCCTCGAACTGCTCGGCGAAGTCGCCGGCAAACGCGTCCTGGATGCCGGATGCGGTCCCGGCCTCTACCTCGCCGAACTGAACCGTAGAGGCGCCGAGACGATCGGCTTCGACCAGAGCAGCGACATGATCAACGCCGCCCGGCAACGGCTCGGTCCCGGTGCAAATCTACGACGCCACGACCTGGACGAACCGCTGCACTGGCTGGACGACCACGCCGTCGACCTCGTCCTGGCCGCTTTGGTGATCCACTACCTCGATGACCGTGTCGGCGCCCTGCGTGAACTGCACCGTGTCTTGCGGCCCAACGGCCGATTGGTGCTGTCCACCAGCCACCCCACCGCCGACTGGCTGGACAGCGGCGGAGGCTATTTCGAGCAGCGCTACGAACAGCAGCAATGGTCACGCGGTTTCAAACACTGGTACTGGCGCCAGCCCCTCGAGCGTTGGATCGAGGAGTTCACCGCCGCAGGATTCGCGATCGAGAACCTCGTCGAGCACCAGCCGCAGAGGACAATGTCCCAGCATCATCCATCCGACTACGCCAAGCTCACCCGCGAACCCGGCTTCATCGCCTACCGTCTCGCAAAGGCCACGGCCACCTGCTGACCGGTGATCCACGCCGAAGATGCTGACCTCTGCCCGTGCCGCCGTCCACGGTGGGAGTATCTGCACATGACGCTTCCGACGTTGACCGTGGTGAGCGGCGGTCCCGGAACCGGCAAGACGACCCTGGCCCACGAACTTGCCCAAACCCTGGGATGCCCCGCGATCATCCGTGACGAGATCAAACAGGGAATGGTCCTGTCCACTCCCGGCTACCAGGCAGGCGGCGACGACCCACTCAACCACCCCACCCTCGACGCCTTCTTCAGCGTGCTGAGGACCCTGCTGAGCGCCGGTGTCACCGTCGTCGCCGAAGCCGCCTTCCAAGACCGGCTATGGCGGCCCAACCTCGAGCCCCTCACTGCCCTCGCCGATCTCCGCGTCATCCGCTGCACCGTAAACGCCGCCTCCGCCCATGAGCGGATCACGCGACGCGCCCGCGAGAGCGCCCACCGAGCCGCCCACGGCGACCTCGATCTCCTCAAGGCGATCGCCAACGGACAGCACTCGCTGGACTCCTGGGAGCCGATCCGCATGGACGTCCCCACCCTGCTCGTCGACACCACAGACGGCTACCAGCCGACGATCCCCAACATCGGCGCCTTCGCCACCGGAGGATAGCTGACCTTCAATAACTACTGTTTGCTACGAGCACGACTCAAAATCAATTGCGCAAGCAGCGAGCACCCGAGCACTGGAAAAAGACTTGCCGATCGCCGTTGCTTTCATCCGCCGCCTCGCCATTGGAACCGAAGTCGTACACCTATAGACGGCGGCTATTCGGTAATTGCGTTCGCACAAAATCTCAAGGCAGACTAGCTGACGCGAGCGCTTTGCACCTAAACCAGGCAGTCGGCCAGGTGGTCGTCATGTCTACCTCTTCGCTGGCCACAGCTCCCATCGGTTCGCTCGTCCGCGCCGCACTTCGGCATCAGGGAATTGCTTTTGCAGCTCGGTCAGGCGCGCCGTGATCTCCGCGATAGGCAACCCCGACGGTATAATGGCCAGAGGTTCCGGCTTGGGAGGCGGCGGTACGGGTGGCTTCTTATCCCGCTTGTTCGCCTCGGCGGCAGTTCTGAGTATCTCCCGCGCCCGTTGTATCTGCTTCGCCCATCCTGGCCAGGCCGGGCACGGGCCATCGTACGGCGGCGTCACCCAACCGTGCTTGAACATCGGCGTGGCGCACTCGCTGCACATCTGCTCGGCGGCAAGCTCAGGAACCGCCAGCAGATCGTCGATCTTACGCTGGGATATGCTGATCTTGGAGCGCAGGTCTGAGCGCTCTTTTCGGTCCTTCGAGGCTTTGTAGGCGGACTGCAGTTCGGCTAGCTGCTTCCGCAAGTCCCGAACCGCAAATTCCCGGTCGTACTTGTACTGAAGAAGCAAGTCATCACGCCGCTCGCTGGGCAACCAGCCGTTTTCGTCGATGACCTCCTCCGGGTCACCCACTTCAGCCTCAAGGCGTTTCACAGACTTCTGGGCACTCTCAATTTTGGTTTCAAGCTCGGCCATCTCCTTCTGACGTTTGATCGACTCCATGCCCGGGGAACGCGAGCCGTCCCGGAACGCAACCAACTCCGTCTGCAGATGCTCGAAAAAGGACTGGTCCTCGAGCAGCGAGAGCCGTGCCTGCGCCCGCTCCGGGTCGTAGTGCTTCTTGCGGGCCTCGCGCTGCTTATCGGCGGCGGCGCGCTCACGTTCCAACCTGCGGTCCTCGCGCTCCCAACGTGCTTCCATCTGCTTCATCGTCAGCCGACGGTGTCCGGGTTCGGCCCGCGTCCACTGATCCATGATGGCCATCGCCTCATCGAGTTCGGCGCGGCGCTCGTCAAGCACCCAAGGGTTCCATCGGCCGTCACGGTTGATCTCCCTGAAGCTCGTCCGCGCTGCGGTGAACTCCTCGGCGGTGGCGGTCGCGCCAGGCTTCGGCTTCCAGAGCATGCCGTCGACCTTGATGACGCCTTCAGGGAGTGGTGCTGACGTCGTTGCCATTGCTTCGACCTCCGTCTGTCTGACGAGGCACTCAGTCTGCCAACGCCCACGCACACGACTCGCCGGGTTTCCGTAAACCCATCGCGCCGAGGGCTGCCCGCCCGGCGCGCTTCGATTGGTCCGGAGCGGCCCCCGGCCGGTCAGGGGCTGGATCGTGAGTCACAGATACTCGTCCTCAAGGTTGGAAAGGGTCATGAGGTCGCGTCGGCGGCTTGCGTGCCCAAGCGGTGAGTCCCGTGAGGCTGCCCCCAAGCGTTGGGTAACTCCCTCGTAGCACTACGTGGTATCTTGATCGGGAACGTATCTTGATCGGGAACACAATCCGTTTGTCGGCTTCTCGCTCGCGAGCGACCAGGGTTTTCGCAGGTCAGCACAGCGCTCAGGCGGTGTGACCTGAAAAGCGGGGGCGGTTCGCCCCCGCCCCTGCCCACCTGATCAAGCACCGCAAAGAAGCGTCCGACCTGCAAGAACAGGTCCGGGCGCTTCTCTCGTCTGTGTCCGGCCATGTCTGACCGTCACCGGCCCTCAGCGACCGCCTGTGCCGAATACGCGCCGAAGGGAACAGACGCGCCCCGGCATCAGAGCGTCCGACTCCGGTCACTATTCGCCGTCATGATCATGCGCATCGTGAAATACTCACCCAAGCAGGACACAGGGAGGAGTGACCATGGTGAGCGATGCCGATCCGTCGAAGTGGGACTGCCCACCGCACACCAAGTCAAAGCACGACATGCTTGCGTCCTATCTCGATGGCTGGTATCCGATCCTCTCATCGTGGAACGGGCGCGTCCTCTTCCTAGATGGCTTTGCCGGACGCGGCCGCTACAACGACGGGACAGAAGGCTCTCCCCTCGTTGCCCTCCAACGGCTTATCGATCACCACTACTTCCCTCAGATGATGCATCGAGAGTTCGTCTTCATGTTCATCGAGGCCAACGAGGACAACGCGACATCACTTGAGTGGGAGATCGATAGTTTCAAAACTTCCCGCGCGCCATGGCCGGCCAACGTAAAAGTCAGCGTAATTAACGCCAAATTCGATGCCACGGCCAACGCCATCCTCGGTTACCTACGCGAGCAGAAGGCTAACCTCGCACCAACCTTCGCGTTCGTCGACCCGTTCGGCTACAGCGGACTTCCTATGGATCTGCTTGCCGAGCTGCTCTCTTACCCACGTACAGAAGTCTTCGTAAACTTTATGGTGGGCCACGTCCAGCGCTTCATCGAGCGAGATAGCCAAGAGGCAGCGATGAGGAGTCTCTTTGGCATGGATGTGCGAGATGTACTAAATGGCCACTCACGCGAAGCCGACCGCGTGGAGCATCTACGCGCCGTGTACGGCAAACAATTGCAAGACCGTATTGGCCTCGATTACGTACAGTCCTTCGCGATGATCAACAGCACCGGCAACATTGGATACTACCTCTTCCACGGCACACGACACCCGAAGGGCGTCAAGCTGATGAAGAATGCGATGTGGAAAATAGATCCCGGTGGGGGCTACACGTTCTCCGATCGCCTCGACGGTCAAGATGTTCTCTTCACTCCAGAACCGGACCTAAGGCCCCTTCGCCGCGAGTTCATGCTTCATTACACTGGCAAGAGCAACATTTCGGCAGAAGAGATGGAGTGGTACACCCTTCTCCGTACACCCTATCGCGAGACTCACGTTCGTCCCGTTCTTCGCAAACTGGAGCGCGAAGGAGCCATCAAGGTCAACCGCCCCATGGGGAGGAAACAGTTTGCGAAGGGCGTAACTATCGATTTTCCTAGCTCGCCACCGAGCTAACGGCCGGCATCTGGTCCCACGTCCGGCCGTCCAACTCTCGTCCACCGGCTTTGGGGGTACGCCCTCCCCATTGCTTAAAGAAGAACGAGACCCCTGCGTCAAAGCACTGGTCACGCAAGCCCTGCACCCAAGCAGGATTCACCGGGCGAGCATTCCTGCCACTCTCGCCACCAGCGATCACCCAGTGGATATCCTCTAGGGATAGGTTATCGAGCGGCCCCAACAGCGGTTCACAAGACAGGAAACGCACTGCAGCAGGGACCGCACGTAGAGATTCAACGCGGTGCATGACATCTGCATCTTCCACAGAGACTCCCACCCAGACGTTCGGCGGCCAAGGAAGTTCTGCAGCAACGCGCTTCAGTCGCAGCGCACGTTTGGTTAGAATCTGGTAAGTATGTTGAGGCGTTCCAGCCATTACCTCAAATACTTGCTGGACAAAATTCAACGGCACGCGAGCATGAAACAAATCGCTCATCGAGTTCACGAAGACGAGTCTCGACTTTTTCCAAGAGTACGGAACTGCGAGCAGGTCAGGGTGGCATGTCACACCAAAACCTGGTCCACTCGTCCTCGAATCCCCATCATTCTGATAACGCTCCTGCCCCATAGCCTTCAGGCGCTTCGCGAGCACCAATGCGTAGCAGTTATCACAACCTCGTGTAACTTGGTCACAGCCCGTGGTTGGATTCCACGTGGTCTCGGTCCATTCGATCGCGCTGCGATCACCCATGCCAACCTCCTTCGACTACCCGTCAAGCTACAGCTTTTCGAACATAATTTCGACTACAGAGGGTCACTAAGTTATTCCATCTTGGTGCATGTGGGGCTTCCGTGCAGACAGAAGCTCAAAGATGGCCGTGGTGTCCGCCGCTTCACGGGGCACCACGGCCGACCTTCTACCTCAGGGCTTCCTTGATGCGGCGTTTGGCCGTTTCGTCCTGACCTTCGATGCACTTCGCGTAGACGCGTAGCAGCACCTCGACACTCTGGCCAGCCGACTCGGCGACCTGGCTAGTACGGCAGTCCGAGATCGTGATCTCGTCATCGTCGGTTGAGACGGGTTCGCTGGTGGAACCAGCGGGCGCGGGCTTGGTGACGTCGCCGCCAGATATGCCAGCGCAGATGATGCCCGATGCCGTGCCACTGACGGTTGAAGAGGTTGACCAGGCGTTTCACCTCGACAACGGTCAGGCCGATCAGTCCGTGATCGACGGGCGGGACATCGCCGGGGCCCGTCGGTGACGGCGGCGGGCCGGTGGTGGTGCGGGCGTGGGCGGCGGTGACGGAGCAGACGGCCAGGGCGGCCATGGCGAGAACGAGGTGCCGCAGGAGCGCGGGATGGGTGCGGACCTGGGAGTGGTCGAGCCCGAAGGCGTCCTTGCCGGTCTGGAAGTCCTCCTCGACGGGCCATCGGCGTCCGGCCACCCTGACCAGGGTCCGCAGCGTGACCGGCCGCCCTTCGGGGGCGAAGCACAGGTAGAACGCCACCTCGCGGACGCTTTTGGCGTTGGGGATCAGGTTGCGGCGGATGAGCAGGTTGCGGCGGGGGTCGGCGGTGCCCGCCCAGGCCCAGGCGTAGCGGCGTTCGCCCTTGGAGCCCGCCCCGCACGAATCGATGACCCAGTCCGAGGCGATCAGCGTCTTGAGCACCGCGTCGGCGCGGACCACGGTGGCGGGGTTCAGGGCGACCGGTGTGGACTTGGAGATCGCCAGAACGTAGCCGGTGCCGGTGTCCTCCAGCCAGGTGCGCAGGCCGGGGTCGGCGCCGTAGACCTCGTCGCCGGTCACCCAGCCGGGCAGCCGGCCCTCGGCGTGCAGATCGGCCAGGATTCGGCGGCCCAGTTCCGGCTTGGTCGCGAACACCGTGCCGGCGGGCACCCGGGCGCGGGCCCGCCGGTCGGGGTCGGCGGCCCAGTCGGCCGGCAGGTAGGGGCGGGCGCCGACCAGCGCATGCCCGGCAGTGGTGGCGAAACTGCAGTACACGACGTTGACGGCGTTGGAGATCCGGCCCGCGCAGCCCACGTACTGGCGTTCGACGCCGACGGTGCCGCTGCCCTTCTTCTCCTGCCCGGACTCGTCCAGGATCGCCACGGCGTCGCCGTCGTCGAGGTGCTCGCACACGAAAGCGCGCACGGCCGCCATCGCGGCCATGGTGTCCCATCTCGCGTGCTCGAGCAGGTGCTGCATCCTGCCGGGCGTGGGGTGGCCGGCGTGCTCGGCGATCGTCCAGCAGTTCTTACGCGGCAGGTCGCTCATCAACGCCCGCACGTACTTCCGAGCCGAGACGCGAGGTTCCCACCTGCGGAAACACCCCGCCATCAAGGCCATCAAGTCATCCAGACACCCATTGAGGTTTTCTCAGCGACTTTAGTTGATCCTGCGGTACTCGAAGAGCGTGAGAACGTGGGCTGCGCGGACGAGGTCGCCGATTCTGCCAGGGCTGAGAGTGGTGTGCTTGAGTGCGGTCCAGCGTTCGGTGAGCAGGGCGAAGCCGCGTTCGCCGCGGCAGCGCAGGAAGCGCTGCAGGCGGTTGCGGCAGCGGTTGTCGACCGCCAGGACGTTGCCGCCGGCGGGGTTCTTGAAGGGGACGATGATGCCGTGACCTGCGCCTTGTTAGCCGGGGTCGGCCAGGACCGGCATCGTCTTGGCGTAGGGGTACACGGTCGGGAGGACCAGTTCGCGGGCCGCTTCGATGTCGACGGTTCCGCCGGGCAGGACGTCGCTGAACCAGATCGGGAAGCCGTCCGGTTCGCCCAGGATCTGGACGTTGCCGCCGAAGCCTCCGGTCTTCCCGGAGAACCAGGCGTCGATCGTTTCGCCCTGCACGCTGATGGTCTTGGCGCGGCACCGGTCGGCCGCGAAGATCTTGCCGTCCATCTCCAGGTGCGGCAGCCCGTCGGCGACGGCCTTGTCCAGGGCCTGGTGCAGGTCCGGGGCGCGGTCGGCCAGGACGTCGACGGCCTCGTGGAGGTAGTGGTATGCGGTCGACTGCGACAGCCCGAACGCCAGACCGTGGCGGGTGATGTTCGGCTTGTCCCGGAACCACGGGATCACGTACACGGCCTGCTTCCAGCAGGTCAGGGCACGTGTGCCCTTCCTGGTCCCGCGGGCGCGGCGTTCGGCGTGCAGCAGTCCGGCGACGAAGCGGATCAGTTCGCGTGGGACGTCGAGCATGGCAGGATAGGTGACCACGTGGCGCCTTTCGGTGGCAGACGAGGATTTGTGGTGAAACCTCTTCTACCGGGGGCGCCACGCTTGCTTCCGAACATGTCGCCGTGTCCGCGAGTCTGCCCGATCCTGCCTGTTGCGGCCACTTAAATCCCTGGTGCCCGAATCAAGCTCGCTGGGAAAACCTCATTGGCGGCGTCAGCCTCTACCATGGCAGCGGCAGCCGCCCCGAGATCGTTGATCGTCACACATCATGATCACCGGGCGGCTGTCCTGCGTTACGAGCCGTCCTCTTGGCACCGATCACGATCTCGGGCTGCCGTACTAAGTGGCATTGCGCCCTGGCCGCTCGCGACCCGCTCCCCTCCACGACGCCCAGGGACAGGCTCACTCGACCGGAGCTTGATCACCGACCGTCCTCGACCGATGAAACCGGGACCACCCATTCGACACAAGGTCAACTCACGGTCAGGACATCGGCATGAAGCTCCACTTCTGGCACACTGCAAACGGTTCGACACCGAGCAAAGACTCATGTACAGGGGGTATCGTTGGGCTCTTTCTCAGATATCGGTCCGACCATTACCGATCGCCCGGAGACGCGCATGCACAAGCACGTCCGCCATCCATCGCACAGACCGATGACGTTCCACGGGCCGCGGCGACAGCGAGCGCACGTCGGGCCGGGCGGCCCCTTCTAAGCTCACGACAAGGCGCGGTTCGGTCGCGCTCGACACGTTCCACGGTGTTCGGGAAGGAATCGATGACGGAGAGGCAACCCGGGCCGTACCCCGTAGCCCATTTGCACCGTGCGGTGCAGCTGGAGATCGCAGCGATCCTGCACGACGACATGACGAATGCAGAGAAGGTGTCACTGCGTGACGGTCGAATCGTTCGACAGTCCGGCTCCGAGCGGGAGTATCTGTTCTCCTGCAAGGGGTGGAAAGAAGCCTTCGGCAGCAAAGACCTGCTGATCCGGATGTCGCGGTCTCGCGGCCCGTGGGAGCGCGCCGAGGCGACGCGGTCCCCGGACGGCAAGATTCGGGTGACCACCGACGCGGACCTGGGGACCGAGCCCGCGAATGCTCAACTGGTCGAGGACGACACCGCGGGTCTGGTGGCGCTGACCGAGAGGCTGGAGCAGATGGGCCCCGGCACACCGGCGACGAACCTCACCGCTGCGGGGTGGCTGGTCGGGCAGGGCAAACCGAAGATGGGCCGGTGTGCCGACACGGAACGCTTCGTCCCGGGGTATGGGAACCGCCAGCTGAACACCCGGCAGCGGCAGGCCGTGGAACGGGCGCTCGACAGCGAGCTGACCTTCGTCTGGGGGCCGCCGGGCACTGGGAAGACCGAAGTGGTCGCGAGCATCGTGGAGGGCTGCTATCGGCAGGGCCTGCGCGTGCTCTTTCTGGCGCCCACGCACGTCGCGGTCGACCAGGCGCTGCTGCGGATGTGCGACCTGCTGGCCCGGGAACCTCAGTTCAAGTCGGGGCTGGTGCAGCGCGCCGGGGACATCGCCGTCCCGTCACTCGCCGCGAAGTACGGGGAGCAGATCGACCGGAGCCGCATCGCCGACAGGCTGGGGAGCGAACTGGACGCCGAGATCACGCGGGTCACGACGGAACTCACCGGGGTACGCAAGGACATCGCCCGCCACGAGGATGCGGCGCGTGCCACCACCGAGCGCATTGAACTCGGGCGGCAGCTGGCGGCCGCCGGTCAGTCCGTCCTCGACGCCGAAACTGAGGTGAACGCTGCCGCCGGGCAGATCGCGCGGGTCAAGGGGGAGATGGCCCACATCGGGATCCCTTCCGGGATGTTTGCCGGACGCAAGCAGGCGAAGCTGGACGCGCTCGACAACGAGCTGTATCAGCATCGCCATGCCTGGGAGACCGGCCAACAGCGGCTTGGAGTCACTCGGGCGGACCATCAGCGTTGCGAATCCGAACTGGCCGCCATCGACTCGGCCTTGCCGGGCATCCTGGCCCGGGTGCAGGGGCTCCCTCCGGTCGCGCGGCTGCGCGAGGACGCCGGCCGACTACAGCAGCAACTCGACGACCTGCAGAAGCAGCGCCAGAAGATCGCGGAAACCGTGCGTAGCCGCTGCCGAGTGCTGGGCACGACCGTGTCCAAGGCGGTTCAGACCCGCCGGCTGCTGGACGAGGTCGATGTGGTGATCATCGACGAAGCGGGCATGGTGAACCTGCCGTCCGCCTGGTACGCGGCGGGCCTGGCCCGCAAGCGGGTCGTTCTGGCCGGTGACTTCCGGCAGTTGCCCGCCGTCACACGCGGTTCGAACAATCGTAAGGCGTCGGCGCAGGACATCGAGCACTCGCGGCTGTGGATGGACCGGGACGCGTTCCACGCCGCCGGGCTCGTCGACTCGCAGGGCGGCGCCCGCGTTGGCGACCCCAGGATGGTCGCGCTCAACGAGCAGTACCGCATGCGCCGGGCGATCTGCGCGGTGGTGAACGAGGTCGCCTATCCGGACGCGCCGCTGCTGACCGGCCGCCAGGAGGGGACGCGACTGCCGCCTTCGCCCCTGATCGACAGCCCGCTGGTGCTCATCGACACCTCCAGTCGGGTCCCGGATCGGGGAAGAAGGAACGCCCACACCGTCAACGCCGTCCACGAAGCCGTGATCCACGAGTTGATCCGGGGGTTGCAGTACGACACGGTTCTGGCCGCCCGAAAGCACACCGGGCTCGCTGAAGGCGAAGGACCGGCCGACCGGCTCGCCGTCATCTGTCCCTACAAGAACCAGAAGAAGGCACTGAACACGAGCCTGACCCACCGCTTCGGCGAGACCTACGAAGGTGTGGTGGACACCGTCCACCGCTTCCAGGGAAGCCAGCGCCCGCTCGTGGTGATCGATACCGTTGCGGGAGCCGGCGACCGGCTCGGCTTCTTCTACGAGGGCAGCGGGCTGTCCTCGGCCACCTGCCGGCTGCTGAACGTCGCGCTGAGCCGCGCGCAGGACCATCTCGTTCTGGTCGCCAACACCGCGTTCATGCACCGCGGGCTCAGCCCCACGAGCGAGGCCGCCCGGATGCTCGGATACTTCGAGAAGCAAGCACAGCGGATCCCGGTCGAGGAGCTCGTCCCGGTCCGCAGCGCCGCCGACCTGGGCGGCCTGGCCCCCGAAGAACTGGCACGGCCCGCGTTCTTCCCCGCCGACGAGGTCTCCCGCGCCGTCGAATGGGACATCACGCGCGCCCGCCGTAGCATCGACATCTACTGCGCCTTCCTGGCCGCGAACCCGGTGCGGTACTGGCTCCGGCGTCTCGAACCGCGGATCGCCGCCGGTACGCGTGTCACCGTTTACACCCGGCAGCACGAACCCGACACAAAGGATGCCGACCTCGTCGCGACACTGCGGTCGGCAGGCTGCCAGATCGAGGCTCGCGAGCGCATGCACGAAAAGGTCCTGATCATCGACGACACCGTCCTTTGGCACGGCTCCCTGAACCTGCTGGCCCACAGCGGCTCGACCGACCTGATGATGCGGATCACCGACCCGACGGCCTGCGAACGCGTCCGGCACATCGTCGACCGCGCCCGGATGGACCGGCCCGCCCGTACTTGGCGCCCGGGGCCCCCTCGGTCCGCGAAGGCGGCACCCGCGAATGGGATCTCCCCCGGCGACGTGGTCGACGGCCGCCTCTATCTCCGCGTGCCATACGACGAGAAGGACGAGGCCAAGCATCTCGTGCAGGCGAGGTGGGACCCGAGGCACGAGCTCTGGCACGTCGCGGCAAGCGTGCCGCGGGCCCGCCTGAGCCGCTGGCTTCCCAAGGACACATGAAGCTCCCGCCCTCAAGGTGCTTGCCTCGTGGGATCACCGCGAGTCCCAGGACGGTGAAGCAAACGAGTCGTTTGATGCGGGTAGCGCACCGACGGGCGGGCAACCGGGTCGACCAGCCGGTCCACCTCACACCGCTCCCAACGAGCATTGCTGATCCGCCATAGAGCAGTAGCCGGTGCGCCACCCCGAAAGCCCTTTTTGTCTAACTGACAAAAAGCTACTCTCGCCACATGACCGACGACAACTGGACACCGCCGCCCGTGATGGTCGCGGTCGACGTGGTGATCTTGACGCTGCACGCTTCGCACCTGCACGTCCTGCTGGTGGAGCGTGGCGTCGAACCGTACAAGGGCGCCTGGGCGTTGCCGGGAGGCTTTCTGAGTCACGCGGAGGAGGACCTCACCGCCGCCGCTCATCGTGAACTGGCGGAGGAGGCCGCCATGGACGAGGAGACGCTGCATCTGGAGCATCTGGACTTTTACGGCACCCCAGGACGTGATCCACGCGGGCGAGTAGTGTCCGTCGCTTACCTGGCGATCGCCCCTGGGCTTCCGGAGCCGACCGCAGGCACGGACGCGGCAGGCGCCCGCTGGCAGCGCACGGATCAGGTGCTCTGCGGGGAGTTGGAGCTGGCCTTCGATCATCGGAAAATCGTTGCGGACGGCGTCGAGCGCGCCCGAGCCAAGCTCGAGCGATCGTCCTTGGCAACGGCGTTCTGCGGACCGACGTTCACGATCACCGACCTTCAGCGGGTCTACGAGGCGGTCTGGGGGATGCCGCTCGAACCCCGCAATTTCTATCGCAAGGTCCAGAAGTCCAGCGGCTTCATCAGCGCGGCGGACACCGATCGCAAGGTCACGACCGGACGGCCTGCTCGGCTGTTCAAGGCCGGCCCGCGCAAGGACCTCTATCCGCCCATGGTCCGGCCGACCGAACCTCCCGACACGAGGGGTCCAGAAGGATGAGTGGCAGCACGATCGTCGTGCTCACGGCACTGGACGTCGAGTACGACGCCGTCCGAGAGAAGCTGCGCGACCCGCGGTTGCACCGGCACGCGCAGGGCACCCGTTTCGAAGTCGGCCGGCTTGAGGGAGGTCGCTGCCGGATCGCGCTCGGGCTCGTCGGCAAGGGGAACCAGTCCGCAGCGGTCCTGGCCGAACGCGCCATCCACGAATTCTCCCCGACCGCCCTGCTGTTCGTGGGGGTAGCGGGAGCCCTGCATTCCCACATCGCTCTCGGCGACGTCGTCGTGGCGACCCATGTCTACGCTTTCCACGGCGGGACCAGCGAGGACGACGGTTTCAAGAGCCGCCCCCGGGTCTGGGAGGTCTCCCACGGCGCCGACCAGATCGCCCGGCACGTCGCCCGCGAGCGCGCCTGGACGGCGAGCGAGCACGCGAAGCACCACCGGCCCGAAGTGCACTTCGGGCCCATCGCCGCCGGCGAGGTGGTGCTCAACTCCAGCATCTCGGGGCACGCCGAGTGGATTCGGCGGCACTACAACGACGCGCTCGCGGTCGAGATGGAGGGGGCCGGAGTCGCACAGGCCGCGCACCTGAACAGGTCGCTCCCGGTGGTCGTGGTTCGGGGCGTCAGCGACCGGGCCGACGGCACCAAGGAGGTCACCGACCGCGAGCGCTGGCAGCCGCGGGCGGTGGGCAACGCCGCTGCCTTTACCGCCGCATTGGCGGAGAGCCTTACGACGGACGAAGCAAACCACCAACGGCCCGAGACGACCGGAACGACGGGGAGCCGACGGATGGAAGACACGGTCCGCAACATCGCCAAGGACAACGCAAGAGTGGGCGTCCAGGCCGGCCACGTGCACGGCGGCGTCCATCAGTCAACCGACACGGCCGCGCAGTCGGACCCATCGGCGGCGCTCGGGGACCTCACCACCCGACTCCAGCAGGCGCGCGACGCGGGAGTCATCGACGAGGACACGTACCGCGCTACGCGCGCCGAACTCGACGACGCCCGCGAAGCCCTGCACGCGACCCCTCGGGACACGGGCGCGGTGACGCTCGCGCTGAAGAAGGCGCGCGGGCTCGTCGCGGACGTCGCCGCCCTGGCGGCCGAGGTGGCGAGCGTTCTCGGCCTCGTCCAGGATCTGTCATGACCGGGCCGGAGGCGGCCACGCTCAACTACGCCGACGACGACTCCCATGTGGGGATCCAGGCGGGAGTCGTCCATGGCGACGTCACGATCTATTCGACTCCACCGACTGCCTCACCCACGGAGAGGTTCGAGATCGGTGTAAGGCTGCTCGACGGCGGCCAACCGGGCAAAGCCCGGGAAGTCATCGGCGAGGCCGTGATGGCCGGTCTCACTGGCAACAGGGTGTGCTTCCACTGGCAACTCGCCCTCGTCAGCGGGAGGGCGTGGAACGAGATGCCGGAGGCGGACGCCGCAGCACTGCGGCAGGCGCCGTCCTTCTGCCGCCTGAGCAGCGGGGACGCCTGGGCGGACGGGGCGAAGACCGTACTGCGGCTCATGGACGCCACCGCGCAACCCACCACCGACCTCAGACCGCTGCTGAAGGACTTCGACAATCTCGCCGAACCTCAGCGCGGCATGATCCTCCGGCACCTCGAACTGTTCCTCGAAGGGCCGTTGAAGAACGAGGTCTGGGACCGTGCCCTGGACGAGGCGCGGGAAGAGCAGATGGCGGACAACCGCAGCGAACGCGTCTGGAAGTACTTCCATCCCACCCCCGTCGCCCCCCGGTTCCTTCCAGTCCGACCGCGGGTGATCCCGGCCGGCACGCGGAGCCGGGCCGTCTGCGGCGGGGTCGTCTTGGCCGGTGCGGCGCTCAACCTGGGCTACCTGCTCCTTCGGGATCTTCAGGTGCTCACGCTACTTGTCTACGCGCTGGGCATAGGCGGGGGATTCTGGGCCGTCCACGCGGGCACTCAATGGCATTACCTCACCGAAAGGCTCCACGCGAAGGACAGGGAGTTCAGGCCACCGCGGGAGTTCCCGTCCCGGGCGAGTCCCTCCGGCTTCGCCGGCAAGGTGGACCACCGCTTCGACCACTACTTCGCTAGGTACGTGCCCCGCAACGCGAGCCGTCCGGCCTGGCTGAACGGCACGGCTGCCATCCGCAAGAGCCTCAGGGACGAGATGGTCGAGGTCTACCGGGAGCAGCGCACCAGCGTCGAGCAGATCGCCTGGCTGATCCGGTACCGGGTGAGCGAGGTCCGCCGGCAGTGGGAGAACGGCACGCTGTGGGACTACCGGCACGACCTCGCCGTCCCGCTGAGCACTAAGGCCGCGACCCTCCTCGGCCTCGCCGCGCTCGCCTCCGGGACGGTCTGGGCGGTGGCGGGCGCGGCGTGGACGGCACCGGTGAACGCGGTTGTGTCCGCGCTCCTGGCGCTCGTGGCCGGGGTGGTCGCCGTCCGCGCCCGGATGCTGATCGTCACGGAGACCCGGCGGTACGCGGCGGACGACGCCGAGCAACACCGGATCGAGGAGGGCTGCTGGGCGGCCTTTGAACGCTGGAAGTGCAAGCTCGCCGACAAGCCGACCGACCCGGAGATGGCAATCTGGCTGGACCGCGACCGGAAGGTGCTGCTGAGTGATGCCCTGCGCCACTACGGCCTCACCATGAGCGACGTGATCGCGCACGCCTTCATCGAGGCGCCCGGATCACCCACCAGGCGCGCACGAGTCCCCCAAGGTCCCCCGCGCTACACGCGCTACCGCCTGCTCCTCTTCCTCCTCACCAAGGACGGGGTCCGCCAGCTCACTGCTGACCTCGACTTCGAGCGGGGTACCTTCCACAATCGGGCGCGCACCAACTACCGCTACGAGGCCGTGGCAGCCGTCCGGGTACGCCAAGCCGACGACGGCGACCACAGTTTCGAACTCGCTCTCGTCAACGGAGAACTGGTCAAGGCCGAAATGTTGACTCCGGCGATGGAAGAACTCCAGGTAGACGAAACCCTCGCGACAGTGTCGGAGACGGCACTGGACGCCGCCGGCCTAAGCCACACGCTGCATGTCATGGAGGGGATCGCAGCAGAGGGCAAGCTGTGGATCGAACAGGAACGCCGGCGACGGCCGGGTCGCTGAGACCGGCGGTGTGCTACCTAAGTGGTGGGTCCATGTGAACGCCTCCGGCCGCCCGACCAAGAGGCTTGAGCAGTTCAGGCGCTGGGTAGTCATCATGTAGCGCAACGTGGTAGCTTGATCGGGAACACAATCCGCTTATCGGCTTCTCGCTCGTGAGCGACCAGGGTTTTCGCAGGTCAGCACAGCGCTCAGGCGGTGTGACCTGAAAAGCGGAAGGTCGGCGGTTCGACCCCGCCCCTGCCCACCTCACAGACCAGCGAAAACGCCCCGGAGCCATACGGTCCGGGGCGTTATCTTTGACGGCGGCTTATGTCCCGGGAGAGCGGACGTTCGGCCATCGATATGAGTCCAGGGTCATATTGGTGTGCTCTTCCTCGAACCGGTCGAAAGCTGGTCCCTCAAGCTGTGCGAGTCCGAGACGGACACCGCCGCCTTGATCGAGCAAGCCATCGACAGGTTGGCCGCGGTCGGGCCGGCGCTGGGACGGCTCCTCGTCGACCCCCTGGAACACAGCGAACTACGGAACCTCAAGGAGCTGCGGCCCGGCAGCCGTGGGCGATCTGAGATCCGCATGCTGTTCGTATTCGACCCCGACCTAGCCGCGATCTTCCTCGTGGCCGGTGACAAGGCTGGTCAGTGGTTTCGTTGGTATGACGAAGCCATCCCCCTGGCCGAGGTCCGCTACTCCGAGTACCGGGCCGCGAAGGACAAGGAGGCCCGACGATGGGCACCGGACGCCGCTGGCAGGACATCAAAGCCGAAGCGCACCGCCGCAACCCTGAACTGGCCGCCCCCGAACGCCAAGCCCAGGCACGCGCCGAACTCGACGCCTACGTCGCGGGCCACCACCTCAAGGAACTCCGCATGGCCATCGGTAAGACTCAAGTGGAGGTCGCCCAGATCCTCGGCGTCTCTCAGTCCCGCGTCTCCCAGATCGAGAACGGCGACCTTGAAGCCATGGAGCTGGAGACCCTCCGCGCCTACGCCACCGCCCTCGGCGGGCACGTGGACATCACCGTCAGCGTCGGCCCCCACTCCATCAAGGTCGCTTGACACCATCGACCGGATGACGGCGACGTCGACACAGGATGGCTTCCACGGCCGACCTTGAACACCGCCCGACATCGACATCTGTCACGGCAGCGGCGCTCCTCTCAAGGGTCGGCGCTTCGCCCCCGCCCTGGCCCACACCTCACAAACAGCCGAAAGGCCCAGAACCGTCCTCGGCGCCGGGTCTATTGACAGCAACGGGCATGAGCCGAGCGCATTCCCGAACTCCGTCGGCTTCTCGTCCAAGGCCGTGTGAGCATAGACGTGCACGGTCACCGCGATGGCACTGCGTCCGACGAACTCCCGTACAACGTGTGGCGAGACGGGCCCGGCAGAGGAACCCTGCGCGTGGAGTCCTCAATCTTTCGCGGGACGAACCGTGCTCGGGTGTGTCTAGTTAACGGCGGGGTTCGACTGTTGCTTTCTGACCGCGGCCTTATGTGGGCGTTCAGAGCACTTCGGTGATCCGGCACTCGATGCCGGCCGGGCTGACCGGCGCCTGGGCCGGAGTGGTGCCGCCGAACGTCGTGGTGCCGCGGACCTCGAATGTCTGCTCCGCGAGCCTCTGCTTCGTCGCGGTATCGAGCACCTCCACGGTCACCGTGAAACGGGACGAGTCGCCGCTGATGGTGCCACTGATCGTGACCGTCCCCGAACTGCCTGAGCTGTTCGCCTGGCAATCGACCTGGGCCTCGTAGGCTTTCGGGCCGAGCTTCGGCACGCCTTGCGCGGACGATCCGGGAATGAGCAGGTACAGGACGATGAACAAGGCAACGGCACCCGAGAGGGCCAGGGCGACGATGAGCGCCTTCTTGCCCTTCCGCGGACCACCACTGCCATAGCGGTCGTCGGCCAGCGTCCATTCATGCGTCGGCATGCAGGTCTCACTTCGCTCGTCCGGGACAGGCACATCCCCCGAACCCGGACATGCCAGACCGGATCATATAGGGAACCTCGATGCCGGCCCCCATGCTCCGTGCGGATCACAATCACGAGTACGACGCCCCATGCAGCCGTGGCGAGTACCGGCAGGGCGCTTGATCGGTACGCGCCGAGGCCGGCACCATCCGAGCTTAATGATCGGCGGGCCCTACAGCCGTCCGGGAGCACGCAAGGGCGCCCTGCCGGGGACCTCGTGGCCCGGAGGGAGGCCTGGGCGATTCGTTATCGGTGCTTATAGTCCTACTCCTCGACTTTGGTCCCGGGCGCGACTCTAGACTCGGCGGCGGTCAGCGGGGCGAGGAGAGGGGCCCGGTGGAACTGCCGCCTGATGAACTGATCGTCGAACGGTTGCGGGCAGGGGACGAGGAGATCTTCGCTCTGCTGCTGGACGCCTGGTGTCCGGGCTTGATGCGGCTCGCTCTGACGTTCGTGTCGACGAAGTCCTCCGCCGAAGAGGTCGTCCAGGAGACCTGGCTCGCGGTCATCCGCGGCATCGACGGGTTCGAGGGGCGGTCGTCGCTCAAGACCTGGGTGTACCGGATCATGGTCAACACCGCCAAGGCGCGCGGCAGCCGGGAGAGCCGGACGCTGCCGTTCGCGAGCCTGCTGCCGGAGGATTCGGGGCCCACGGTGGATCCGTCGCGGTTCCGGGGCCAGGATGACGAGTGGCCGCGGCACTGGGCGTCGGGGCAGGAGCCGCGGCCGTGGCAGCTGCCCGAGGAGCAGGCGCTCCGCGGCGAGGTCCAGCGGGTCATCGCGGACGCCCTCGACGCACTGCCGCCCCGGCTCCGCACGGTGATCACGCTGCGGGACGTCGAAGGGTACAGGTCCGACGAGGTCTGTGATTTGCTGGAGATCTCACCCGGCAACCAGCGGGTCCTTCTGCACCGGGCCAGGGCGGCCGTGCGCAGGGAGCTGGAGAACTACTTCAGTACAGTTCCTGGTGGGAGGGGGCGTTAACGGATGGATTGCCAGGATCTCGTGGAGCTGGTCACCGATTTCCTCGGCGGGAAGCTTCCCGAGGACGTCGAGCGCCGCTTCGTCGACCATCTCGCGGAGTGCCCGCACTGCGAGGCCTATCTCGCGCAGTTCCGCATCACCATCGACGCCCTCGGCGAGCTTCCGCCCGAGACGATCTCCGACGAAGCGCGCGGCGACCTGCTGTCCGCGTTCCGGGGCTGGCGCCGGGGCTGAAGCGCGCTGCGCTTCGAGAGCGCCGGGGATCGGCGATCCCCGGCGCCCGTCGGCTACCGCAGTGCCGCGGCGCCGAATGACACGCTGAACCGTTCGCACCAGATCGACACCGTGCTCAGGTCGCCGAGGTCGGTGCGGGGCGGGACGGCGTAGTTCTGGTTGCCCTCGTTGCCCTTGAGTTCGCCCAGGTCCACGAACCGGCCGTCGTCGAGGTTGCCGCCCGTGTCCGGCCTGACCGGCTGGTCGCTGAGGTAGACGCGCAGCGCCGGCCCGTCGGACGTGCGCAGGTCGGTGATGCGCAGCGTCGCCGAGCCGTCCGGCGAGCGCCGGACCTCGACCGTCCCGCTGGTCTCGTGCTCGTGCGAGACGAACGTGCCCGCCGTCAGCCGCTGCCCGCCGGTGGACGCCTCGTCCACGCGGACGGTCGTGAACAGCCGCCAGGGCTGGAACGCCCAGAGGGCGACGGCGGACGCGACGACCACCACACCGGTCGCGGTCCACAGGAGGGTCCTTTTTCTGGTTTCCATGCTCGATGCAGTTACGGGAAGGGCGGCGAACGTTACATGTAACGCTCGGACGGTCCGCGCGCACAGAGCACCCATGAACACTTTCACCGGCGCACTCGGCGAGCCGCTGGCGGCGCGGCTGGAGATGCCCACCGGCCCCGTCGTGGCGACCGCCCTGTTCGCCCACTGCTTCACCTGCGGGAAGGACTCGGTCGCGGCCGCCAGGATCTCCCGCGCGCTCGCGGAGCACGGTGTCGCCGTGCTCCGCTTCGACTTCACCGGCCTCGGCAAGTCCGGCGGGGACTTCGCCAACACCGATTTCAGCTCGAACGTGGACGACCTGGTCTGCGCGGCCGACCACCTGCGGGACACGCTCCGGGCGCCGAGCGTCCTGATCGGCCATTCGCTCGGCGGTGCGGCGGTGCTCGCCGCCACGCGGCTCGTCCCGGAGGTCAGGGCCGTGGCGACGATCGGCGCGCCCGCCGACACCGCGCACGTGGAGCATTTGTTCGGCCCGGCGCGCGCCGAGATCGAGGCGCGGGGCGAAGCCGAGGTCGTCCTGGCCGGCCGCCCGTTCCGGATCCGCAAGGAGTTCCTGCAGGACATCAGGCGGCAGGGCCAGCTGGAGAGGATCGCCGACCTGCGCCGCGCGCTGCTCGTGATGCACGCGCCGCGCGACGAGCTGGTCGGCGTCGAGAACGCCAGGATGATCTACGACGCCGCCCGCCACCCCAAGTCGTTCATCTCCCTGGACGGCGCCGACCACCTGCTCACCGACAGGAAGGACGCCGCCTACGTGGCCCAGGTCCTGGCCTCGTGGGCGAGCAGGTACCTGGACGCGCCGCCCGACCCCGCCGACGAGTCCGGACACGTCACCGTGACCGAGACGCGGGCGGGCAGGTTCCGGCAGTCGATCACGGTGGGGCGGCACCGGCTGACCGCCGACGAGCCGGCCGCCGCCGGCGGCGACGGCACCGGTCCGGGGCCCTACGACCTCCTGCTCGCCGGGCTGGGCGCGTGCACCTCGATGACGGTGCGCCTGTACGCCGACGCCAAGCGGATCCCGCTGGAGCGCGCCACGGTGTCCCTGCGCATGCAGGACAAGAAGACGATCGTCAAAGAGGTCGAGCTGGGCGGCGACCTGACCGAGGAGCAGCGCGAGAGGCTGCACGAGATCGCCGACCGCTGCCCCGTCCACAAGACTCTGACCGGCGATGTGACGATCGTCCGGGGGGCGTGAGAAAGCCCTCGCGGCGAGCGGGGAGCCGCTCGCCGCGAGGACTGCCCCCGACTACTCGCCGTGCGCGGCGCGGTGGCGTTCGATCTCCAGGGCGAGGTCACCGCGCTCCCGGCGGGCCGTGTCGGCCTCCTCGCGCACCTGGTCGAGGCGCTCTTCGAGCTGCCCGACCCGCTCGCGGTAGCGTTCGAGCTCGGCGCGCACGAAATCGGCGTCGGCGACCTGCTTCGCGGTCTCCGTGCGGATCCGCTCCGTCTCCTCCTCGAAGTTCCGCTCGGCCTCGTCCAGCCGGTCGACGGCCATCTCCGCGGCCTCCTCCGCCAGAGCGGCGCGCTGCTCGGCGGCCAGGGTCCGCTGGGCGGAGGCCTTGGTGACGACCTCGATGCGCGCCTCGGCGGCGGCCGAGTCCGTGATGATGGCCAGTTCCTCGATATAGGCGGGCAGGTCGGTGGCCAGCCGGGTCATGAGCGCGACGATCTCGTCGCGGGCGCCGGCGTTGTCCGTCGCGCTCTCCGCCGCTGCCTCCATCGCGCTGTCCAGCAGTTCGGAAGCCATCCCGGCCGCTTCCGGCGGGACGGCCTCGGGCCGGGGGGCGGTGCCCGGACCGGGGACGACCGGAGGTGACGTGAAGTCGGCGGCCGGCGCGGCCGTGACCGGCATGTCGCCCGCCTTCTTCGCCGCGGCGGCCTGGCGCTTGCCCTCCTTGCGCTGCTGCCGCTTGGCGCGGAACTTGCGGAAGGCCCCGAGCGCGTTGTGCTCCGGGTGCTCGCAGTAGCGGGGCGCCGGTGCGCCGGGCGCCGGCGCTTCGGGGGGATTGGTACATCCCGGGAAAGCGCAGGTCGGGATCGTCTCGACGGTCATTTCTGCCTTTCTAGCGGTATTCGGGGTTTTCGAAGTCGAAGCGGCACCCGGCGTCCCATGCGGATCGCTGGTTCCCGTGCGCGGGGATCCCGCCGGCGTCCTTGAGCAGCCGGGCCAGGTGCAGCAGGTTCCACGTCATGAACGTGGCGTTCCTGTTGGTGAAGTCGTTCTCGGGCCCCCCGGACCCTGGATCGAGGTAGGAGGGTCCGGGTCCCGCGGCTCCGATCCAGCCGGCGTCGGCCTGCGGCGGGATCGTGTACCCGAGGTGCTGGAGGCTGTAGAGCAGGTTCATCGCGCAGTGCTTGACGCCGTCCTCGTTGCCGGTGAGGAGGCACCCGCCCACGCGGCCGTAGTACGCGTACTGCCCGGCGTCGTTGAGCAGTCCGGAGCAGGCGTAGAGCCGCTCGATGACCAGCTTGGCGACGGAGCTGTTGTCACCGAGCCAGATCGGACCCGCGAGGACGAGGATGTCCGCCGCGAGCACCCGCCGGTAGATCGACGGCCAGGCGTCGGTCTCCCAGCCGTGCTCGGTCATGTCCGGCCAGACTCCGGTGGCGATGTCGTGGTCGACCGCCCGGAGATGATCGACCTCCACCCCCTGCTTCTCCATGATCGCCGAGCACACCTCGATCAGCCCCTGCGTATGGCTGCGTTCCGGGCTCTTCTTCAGCGTGCAGTTGATGAACAGCGCGCGTAGATCGCCAAAGTGCATACGTCTCAGTGCCGCGAACCCCTCGAGCGTTACAGCCCGTCCTAAGAAAAACCGGGGCCGGGTGCCGGTACGCCCGGCGGAGTAGCCGAACCTGCGTCGAGCGTCGGACGACAAGGCGGGCGGGCGTGCCGAGGATGTGCATGATGACCGACCGTCGACATCGGGTGAGAGTCATGGACGTTTTCAGTACCGCCGGGGTTCCGGCACGGGAAGGGTTCGCCTTCTGGCGCGAGGTGAACGCCAAGACATGGGCACCCAGTGATGCGCGCTGTGACCCGCACTTGGAGGGCCGGTTCCAGGCCCAGGTCAACACCGCCGAGTTCGGGGCCATCGAAGTTTCACTGATGACCACGACGCCTTACTCGATGAACCGAACCCCCAAGCTGATCCGCCAGTCCGACCCCGAAGCGTTCAAACTCTGCGCCAGCGCGTACGGGCGCGACATGTTCACCCAGGACGGCCGATGGGCGAACATCGGGGCCGGGGACCTGCTCCTGTGCGACACCTCGCGCCCCTACCAGGGCCGGATGGCGCCCGTCCCCGCGGTGCGGACGGTGATCCTGCAGTTCCCGCACGCTCTGCTGCCGCTGCCCGAACGGGACCTGCGGCGCCTGACGGCGGTCCGTATCCGGGGTGACCGGGCCGCGGGGGCGCTCGCCTCGAACTTCCTGATGCACCTGGCCCTGCGGATGGACGAGTTCGGCCCGGCCGAGGGAGCCCGCGTGGCCGGTCTGACGCTCGACCTGCTGACCACCGTGCTGGCGGGCATGCTGGACGCCCGGCGGGCGGTGCCGTCCCCCGCCCGGCGGCGCGCGCTGCTGGTGCGGATCCACGCGTTCATCGAGGCGAACCTCGGTGACCCGGACCTGACGCCGGGGATGATCGCGGCGGCGCACCACATCTCGCTGCGCCAGCTGCACAAGCTCTTTCAGGTCGAAGGGAACACGGTCGCCGCGTGGATCCGCGAGCGGCGCCTGCGGCAGTGCCGCCGCGACCTGGCCGACCCCCGGATGGCCGCCCGGACGATCGCCGCGATCGCCGCCCGCTGGGGGTTCGGCAGCCCCGCGCACTTCAGCCAGGCCTTCCGCGGCGCCTACGGCGTCTCGCCCCGCGAGTTCCGGCGGGAGCACGCGCGGGCGCACGCGGACTGACGCATGGCGCTCCGGGAACGGTCAGGTGGTGGCGAACCCGGGCGGGAAGCCGCCGGTGGCGATCGGGCCCCAGTGCTCGATCGTGATGCGGATGAGGGACTTGTTCTGCCGGGCCATGGCCTCGCGGTACTCGTCCCAGTCCGGGTGCTCGCCCGCGATGCAGCGGTAGTAGTCGACGAGGCCGTCGAGCGCGTCGGGCATGTCGAGGACCTCGGCGCGCCCGTCGACCTGGACGTACGGGCCGTCCCAGTCGTCGGACAGCACGCAGATCGACGCGGCCGGGTCGCGGCGGGCGTTGCGGGCCTTGGCGCGGTCGGGGTAGGTCGACACGACGATGCGGCCGTCGCCGTCCACGCCGCAGCTCACCGGGGACATCTGCGGGCTCCCGCCGGTCCGGGTGGTGACGAGCACGCCGCGGTGGCGGGTGCTCAGGAACTCCAGCAGCGCGGGACGATCGACGCGCTCGGCGGTGGCGATGCGTGGCATGCGGCTCTCCCGTATCCGGTTCGGACGGCGAACCTCCACCTCATCACAGCCGGCACCCCGACGAGTCCGCCCGCTCCGGGCATGTCCGGACAGTACGCTTGGCCGATGTTCTCGCCCCACGGCCCGTCGCTGCGCGAACTGGCGGTCCAGGCGCTGTCCTCGGTGGAGGACGGCTACGACCTGCTCGCGCCGAAGTTCGACCGGACGCCCTTCCGCACCCCGGACGCCGTGCTCGACGCGACCGCCGGCGCGCTGCGTCCGCTCGGCCCGTTCGGCGACGGGCTGGACGTGTGCTGCGGCACCGGCGCGGGCGTGCGGGCCCTCGAACCGGTGTGCCGGGGGCGGATCACAGGCGTCGACTTCAGCGAGGGCATGCTCGCGCAGGCCCGCGAGGCGCATCCGGACGCCGCGTGGGTCCGGGCGGACGTCCGGAACCTGTCCTTCGCCGGGGAGTTCGACCTCGCGGTCAGCTTCGGGGCGCTCGGGCACGTGCTGCCGTCCGAACGTCCCGCGCTGTTCGCCGGGGTGCACCGCGCGCTGCGGCCCGGCGGGCTGTTCGCCTTCCCCATCGGCGCGCCGCAGCCTCCCACGTCGGGCCTGTACTGGGCGCTGCTCGGATTCGATCTGGCCATGCGGGTCCGGAACGCCGTGTGGCGTCCCCCGTTCGTCATGTACTACCGCACCTGCCCGCTGGGCGCGGTCCGCGACGATCTGGCGGCCGCCGGGTTCGACGTGGAGACCGTCCCGCTGGCCGCCCTGGGCCGACGTGCGGACGGCGGCCCGCGCTACCGGCTCGTCCTCGCGCGGCGACCCGGCGCACCCTGACGGACGCGGCAGGAGGGTTGACCTCGGCGATCGCGGTAATCCTTCCCCGGCGGTGAACGGAGGCCCCGGCGGCAGGAAGGATCTCCCATGAAGATCGTGGTGGTCGGCGGTACCGGCCTGATCGGGTCGAAGGTCGTGGCGTGGCTCGGAGAGCACGGCCACGACGCGGTGGCGGCCGCGCCGAGCACCGGCGTGGACACGCTCACCGGCGAGGGCCTCGACGGCGCCCTCGCGGGCGCGTCGGTGGTGGTGGACGTGTCGAACTCCCCGACGTTCGAGGACGAGGCGGTGCTGCGGTTCTTCGAGACCTCCACCGGCAACCTGCTGGGCGCGGAGAGACGGGCCGGGGTCGGTCACCATGTCGCGCTGTCGGTGGTGGGCACGGGCGACCGGCCCGACGTCGGCTACTTCCGCGCGAAGCTCGCCCAGGAGCGGCTGATCAGGGAATCGGGCGTCCCGTGGTCGATCGTGCACGCGACACAGTTCTTCGAGTTCGTCCCGCGGATCGCCGACGGGGCCGCAGACGGGGAGCGGGTCCGGATCCCGCCGGTGCGGTTCCGGCCCATCGCGGGCGGCGAGGTCGCCCGGACGGTCGCGCGGGTGGCGGCGGGCGAGCCGCTGAACGCGGCGATCGAGATCGCCGGGCCGCGGCAGTACCGGATGGACGAGTTCTTCCGGGAGGCGCTCGCGGCGCTGGGCGACCCGCGCGAGGTCGTCACCGACCCGGACGCGCGCTACTTCGGGGCCGTGATGCGGGACGGGGATCTCGTGCCGGGCGACGGCGCGGCCCTCGGCGAGATCGACTACGCCGACTGGTTGAAGGCCGGTCCGACGGTTTAGGGAGGCGTCACGCGGGCTGGAGTTCGGCGGGCCGCCGCTCCCGGTCCCGGACCGGCCGCGTGACCTGCTTGGCCAGGCAGGACGGCATGCCCTGCTCCGGGACCGGGGCGGTCTGCCCGGCGGCGTCGCGGCGGTAGACGCTCGGCGGCACCCCGACCAGTTCGGTGAAGCGCGTGCTGAAGGTGCCCAGCGACGAGCAGCCCACCGCGAAGCAGACGTCGGTGACGCCGAGGTCGCCGCGGCGCAGCAGCGCCATCGCCCGCTCGATCCGCCGCGTCATCAGGTAGCTGTACGGCGACTCGCCGTAGGCCTTGCGGAACTGCCGGCTCAGGTGCCCGGCCGACATGTTCGCGCCGCGCGCGAGGGCCTCGACGTCCAGCGGGCGGGCGTACTCGCGGTCGATCCGGTCGCGGACGCGGCGGAGCCGGGCGAGGTCGCCGAGCCGCTGCGCCCGGGCGCGGGCGCGCCCCCATTCGGGCATGCACATCGGACGGGTCCTTTCGGCCGGAGGGGTCAGCGGAGTTCCTGGATGCGGATCAGGTTGCCCGCGGGGTCGCGGAAGGCGCAGTCGCGGATGCCGTAGGGCTGCTCGGTCGGCTCCTGGACGACCTCGCCCGCACCGGCCCGCACCCGCTCGAAGGTGCCGTCGAGGTCGCGGGTCGCCAGCAGGATCCAGCCGTAGGTGCCCTTGGCCATCATCTCGGTGATGGTGCGGCGCTCGTCCTCGGTGACGCCGGGGTCGGTGGCGGGCGGCGCGAGCAGGATCGACGTGTCCGGCTGGCCGGGCGGCCCGACCGTGATCCAGCGCATCTTGCCCTGCCCGACGTCGTTGCGGACCTCGAAGCCGAGGACGTCGCGGTAGAAGGCCAGCGAGGCGTCCGGGTCGTCGTGCGGAAGGAAGCTCGTGTGGATGGTGATGTCCATGACGATCAGGCTAGGCGCGGCCGCGTGACCTGCGCTTCTCGATTCCTGACCGGTTCGGGGGCCGTGGGCCGCGGCCGACCGTTTCTTTGCCGTGGCGGTCCGGTTGGAGCCCGGCAGGCCGGGTACGGCTTGCCACAAATATTCGTATATCACCTGGTCACGGAGGGATTCTCATGACTGGGACGATGCGAGCCCCCCGCAGCCGGGGCATGATCAGCGGGCTTCTGCTGGTGCTGCTCGCACTGTGGGGCGGGCTCATTCCGTTCATCGGGCCCTACTTCGACTTCGGCTTCGGATCGAGCGACGCTTGGGTCTGGAGCAATGACTGGCTGGTCCTGTCCGTCCTCCCGGCGATCGCCGTGGGGCTGGGCGGGCTGATCCTGCTGTTCACCAGGAACCGGCCCTTCGCCCTGGTCGGCGGCTGGCTGGCCGCACTGGGCGGGCTGTGGTTCGTCGTCGGCACCATCATCGCCGCGCTCTGGAACATGGGCGTGGGGACGGGCCTCGGCGGCCAGGCGCGGCAGATCACCGAGCAGCTCACGTTCTTCCAGGGCCTCGGCGCGATCATGATCGGGCTGGCGGCACTGGCGCTCGGACGCTTCCTGGTGGTCGGCGTGCGCGACGCCCGGCGGGCGGCGGCCGAGCGTGCCGTGGGCGACCGCGGGGACGAGCGCCTGCCCGGGCGCGCCGACGACCGTGTCGGCGACCGCGACCGCCTGCAGGACCGCGGGGACGACCGGTCGCGGGAGCACGCGGACTCCGAGGCGACCGCCGTCCCGGCGCAGCGCAAGCGGGGCCACTTCCACCTCGGCAGGCCGAAGGCCGGTGCCGGTGCCGGGAAGAACCGGCAGGACGCACCGCGGCGGCGGGACTGACGAGCCGCTCACGCGGGTCCGGCGCGGCGGGCGTCCGGACGGCCGGCGCGATGGCGCGCACGGGATTCTCTGACGCGGCAACTACGATTGCCTGGGTCGATCGAGAGCCCGTGGAGGTCGGACAGATGACATCGCCGCGCAGGATCGGCGCGCCGGACGCCAAGAACCGGGCGGCACTGCTGGACGCGGCGGAACTGCTCATGCTCGAAGAGGGGTACGCGGCGGTGACGTCGCGGCGGGTCGCGGCCAGGGCCGGGCTCAAGCCGCAGCTCGTCCACTACTACTTCCGCACGATGGACGAGCTGTTCCTGGAGGCGTTCCGGCGCCGCGCCGAGGAGGGCGTGGAGCACCAGGCGCGGGCGCTCGCCGCCGAGCAGCCGCTGCGCGAGCTCTGGGCGTTCAGCACCGATCCGGCTGCGACCGCGCTGACCATGGAGTACGTCGCGCTGGCCAACCACCGCAAGGGGCTGCGGGACGAGATCGGCCGCTACGCCGAGCGGATGCGGGCGATGCAGGCCGAGGCCATGGAGCGGCTCGCGGAGCGGTACGGGGTCGACCTCGGGGAGTTCCCCGCGGCGTTCCTGTCCGCGCTGCTGACGAGCCTGTCGCGGCTGGTCACGATGGAGAAGTCCCTCGGCATGTCCCTCGGGCACGCCGAGACCGACGAGATCGTCGAGCGCTACCTGCGGCGGCTCGAGGGCGAGCCCGGACGGGCCCGGACGGCCGAACCGTCCGGGCCCGTCTGATCGGCTTCGGCGGCCGGTCGGTCGGCGGGGCCGGTGTCGGGGAGGCGGCCCGGCTGCGTCGCGGACTTCGGCGGCGTCTCGCCGCGTGATGGCGCTCACCGCATCGGGGCGGTGCGCCCCCCTTCGTCGATCATGCCCGGATCGCGGCAGATCACCGCGGCCCGCTGTCCCGGGGGTTCCGCCGGGCCGGTGCCGGGACGAGGTCAGCGCTGGGGCGGCGGCTGCTGGGGGTGCGGCTGCTGCTGGGGATGGGGCTGGGCCTGCTGCTGCGGGGGCGGGAGGTGGCCGCCGGGCTGCTGCCAGCCTCCCGGAGGCACCTGCGGCGCGGCGGCGCGGGTGCCGGACGCCTGCTGGAAGCCGAGGCCGATGAGGACGAACGCCACCCCGGCGACGATGAAGTTCAGCATCGTCGCGAGCTGGATCTGGATCTCCGCCTTGTCGCCGTCGGGCTCGTCGACCTTGGCACCCGCGACGAGCGTCCCGAACATGGCGAAGGCGATGAGGAGGACGCCGATCGCGGCGCAGACCACGAAGACGGGGCTGATCTTCTTTCCGGGCATTCACGAACAATAGCGACTCCAAGCGCGACGCCGCGTCAGGGCGGCTGTTTCGGACTGCCCGAATCGGGGGCGTTTGCGACAGCGCGCTGCGGGGATGCGGCGCCCATGCGTCGACCTCATCGCCTGATCCCGGACAACACGCTCTTCCTGCTGGCCGAGGGGTACGCGTGGCTGCCCGCCCGCTTCCGGAGGACCGACCGGCAGGTCGTCCGTACCCGGCTGCTGGGGAAGCCCGCGGTGGCGCTGCGCGGACCGGACGCCGTGCGGTTCTTCTACGGTGAGGGCCACGTGCAACGGCGCACCGCCCTCCCGGAACCCGTCCTCAGCACCCTTTTCGGTCATGGGAGCGTGCAGACGCTCGACGGGCACGCGCATCGGGTCCGCAAGGAGCTGTTCATGACGCTCTTGGACGACCCGGAAGGCATCGACGGGCTCGTCGCGCACGTCCGGGCGGCTTGGGACGAGCTGGTGCGGTCGTGGGAGCAGAGTTCGCGCGTCGTGCTGTTCGACGAGGCGAGCCGGGTGCTCGCGCGGGGGGTGTGCCGGTGGGCGGGCCTGCCGCTGAACGACGCCGACGCCGACCATCTCGCCCGCGACGTGACGGCGATGGTGGACGGGTTCGCCACCCCCGGCCCCCGGCACTGGCGGGCGCGGGCGGCGCGGCGGCGGCAGGAGGCGTGGGTCGCGGGCCTGGTCAGCGAGGCGCGGGCGCGCTCGTCCGGGCAGGACGGCGGCCCGCCGGCGCGGTCGGCGGTCGCCGCGGTGGCCCGGCACCGGGACGCGGACGGGCGGCCGCTCGATCCCCGCACGGCCGCGGTCGAGCTGCTGAACATCGTCCGCCCGACGGTCGCGATCGCCTGGTTCGTCACGTTCGCGGCGCACGCGCTGCACCGGTGGCCGGAGCATCGCGAGCGGCTCGCGTCCGGGGACGACGCGTTCGCGACGGCCTTCGCGGACGAGGTGCGGCGGTTCTACCCGTTCGCCCCGTTCGTCGGCGGCGCGGCCGTCCGGAGCATGCGCTGGCGCGGCGAGCGGATCCCCGGCGGGGCGCTCGTCCTGCTCGACCTGTTCGGGCAGAACCACGACCCGGGCCTGTGGGACGAGCCGTACCGCTTCGACCCCGGACGGTTCGACCCCGCGCGGTTCGCCGCCGGCGGCACCGAGACCGCCCCGGACGTCCTCGTGCCGCAGGGCGGCGGCGATCCGCGCACCGGGCACCGCTGCCCGGGCGAGCGGATCACCGTCGAGGTGCTGAAGGTCCTCGCCGTCCGGCTCGCCCGGCTGCGGTACCACGTGCCGCCGCAGGACCTCGACGTCCCGCTGCGGCGCGTCCCGACGCGGCCCCGCAGCGGGTTCGTCATCGGCGGGGTGCACGCGGCCCCCGCGCCGCGCGGCACGGGCGCTCACCGAGCGTCATGACCACCTGTTTGACCAGCGCAATCCAGGTTAGAAGGGGTGAAAGCTCTCCAATTCCGAAGGGGGAAGTCATGGCGGAACGGAGAGAAGAATCCGCGGGACACCGGGAAGAGCCCGCGGTGCGGCGGGACGAGTCCGCGGGGCGCCGCGCGGAGTCCGGGGGACACCGGGCGGAGTCCGTCGCGTCCGCGGCTCCAGGGGTCCGCGAGCTGGAGCGTGACGAGTTCGGCGTGTGGGAGGACCGGACGCGGGTGTTCCTGCAGCCGGTCGCCGCACCGTCGATCCTCGGGCTCTTCGGGCTCGCGGCCGCGGCCATGATGGTCGGTGCGTGGCAGGCGGACTGGTACGGGAACCCGACCACGCCGCTGGTGCTGTCCCTCTTCGTCCTCACGTTCGGGGGGCTCGCGCAACTGCTGGCGGGCATGTGGTCCTACCGGGCCCAGGACGGCCTGGCCACCGCCGTGCACGGCCTGTGGGGGGCGTTCTGGCTGGCCTGGGGGCTGATGTGGCTGCTGATCGCCACGGGCGTGTTCCCCGTCGCGCTGGCTCCCACCTTCGGCACGACCAGCCCGGCGTTCGCGTTCTGGTTCGTGGTCCTGGCGCTCGTCACCGGGTTCTGCGCGGTGGCGGCACTGGGCCGGAACATGATGCTGACGCTGCTGCTCGCGGCGCTGGCCGTCGGCGCCGGATTCACCGCCGCGGGGTTCTTCGCGGGGTCGACCTGGCCGCTGCGCATCGGCGGCTGGCTGTTCGTGGTGGCCGCGGCGATCGCGGTCTACACGGCGGCGGCGATGATGATGGAGAACACCGTCGGCCGGACCGTGCTGCCGCTGTTCAAGACCCGCAGGGGCAGGTACGTCCCCGAGGGGCCCGGTCCGAGCAGGCCGCTGGAGTACCGCTACGGCCAGCCCGGCGTCAAGATCGGCCAGTGAGCCGCGCGTTTCCCGACTCCATGCCGCTCCCCTCCGGTTGCGGCATGGGGTCCACCCGCGGCACGGGGTCCGCTTTGGTGCCTCGTGTCGGATTTACCGTTCCGCTCCCTTATCCTGGGCCGCACATGACCCACGACGCCCAGAGGGAGCGGGTATGGCAGCGAGGATCCGGCGGACGGCACGGCGGGCGTGGCGACGGGTCTCCATGGCCTACCTGCACGCCTGCGCCCGGGACGACGCGGCGGGACGCGGCGTCGACGTGCCGAGCGGCGTCTGGGTCTGCGAGCGCTGCGAGCAGGCACTGCTCGAGCTCGCCTCGTTCAAGGAGCACGTCCGCGTCGCCCATCCGATCTGAGTCGCCCGCCCGGTCCGGCGGGCTCGACCGGCGGGCGCGACCGGGTGGCGCGCGCGAGCGCGCCTCCCCCACCGGGACGGCGGCGTGTGGCAGGATTTGATCACGATTTCATGGTCATTTCTCGTACTTTGTTGAGTCTCATCGCATAGAACCGGATACATGCGCCTCACACGTCGAAGGTTCCTCGTCCTCGGTGGCGCCGCCGGGCTCACCGGCGGCGCGGCTCTCGTCAGCGGGACGGCGAACCCGCGCGGAGCCGAGACCCCCGCCGCCGCTCCCGCCACCGGCCCGTACGTGACGATGCCGGAGCTGCGGCCCCCGGCGATGTCCGCGCGGCGCGGCGGCGTCCCCGAGAAGGGACTGCTGTTCGTCGGCCCGTTCCGGGGCACCGCGCACGCCGACGGCCTGATCGTCGACGACGAGGGCGAGCCCGTCTGGATGCGGCCGTCCCAGCTGACGATCACCGACCTGCGCGTGCAGGAGTACGAGGGCCGTCCCGTCCTGACGTACTGGGAGGGCGAGCGGCGCACCGGCGGCTACGGCTGGGGCAACGGGATCATCCTCGACACCTCCTACCGGAAGATCGCCGAGGTGCGCGCGGGCGGCGGCGCGGGCGTCCACGTCGACCTGCACGAGTTCCGGCTCACCGACCGGGGCACCGCGCTGATCGTCGCGTATCCGCTGGTCCGGGCCGACATGCGCGCGGTCGGCGGCCCGCGGGACGGGCACGTCTTCGACAACCGGGTGCAGGAGATCGACATCCGGACCGGCCGGGTCCTGTTCGACTGGAGCGCCCTCGAGCACATCGACATCGCCGAGACCGTCACCCCCCTCGCCGACAACGCCGACGGGACGGACGGCAAGCCCTTCGACCCCGTGCACGTCAACTCGGTCGAGGCGGACGGCGACGCCCTCCTGCTCTCCGCGCGCAACACCAGCGCCCTCTACCGGATCGACCGGCGGACCGGCCGGATCCGGTGGCGGCTCGGCGGCACCCACGGCGACTTCGAGCTCGGCGAGGGCGTCGAGTTCCACTGGCAGCACGACGCGCGCCGCCGGCCCGACGGGACGATCACGCTGTTCGACAACGCGATCACCGAGAAGGAGACCGGCTCGTCCCGCGGGATCGCCCTCAAGGTCGACGAGCGGGCCGGGACCGCCGACCTCGTGTGGGAGTACACCGACGACGTCACGTTCGCGCACTACATGGCGAACATGCAGATCCTCCCCGGCGGCAACGTGCTCCTCGGCTACGGCTCCACCGCCTCCGTGATCGAGTACACCCCGGGCGGCGACGTCGTCTACGAGCTCAAGACCGGCCAGTCGTCCTACCGCGCCTACCGGCACGCGTGGACCGGGCGGCCCGAGACGCCCCCGCTGGTCGCGTCCCGTCCGGTGTCCGGCGGCATGCGGCTGTACGCGAGCTGGAACGGCGCCACCGAGGTCGCCGCGTGGCGGTTCCTCACCGGGCCGTCCGCGTCCCGGCTGTCGCCCGCGACGACCGTCCGGCGCTCCGGCTTCGAGACGTCCGCGAAGGTCGACCGGGCCGCGTCCGCCGTCGCCGTCGCGCTCGACGCACACGGCGCCGAACTGGGTCGCTCCGCCCCGCTCAGCACGCGCGACGGCGCGAACACCGCCGTCTGACGCGGCCGCCATACCCGGCTCCGGCCGCGGGCCGGCGGGTCAGTCGATGAGGCCGCCCATGCCCCGGCCGAGCAGCACGACGCCGATGACCAGCAGCAGCACGGACGTCACCGTGGCGCTGTTGCGCTCCAGCCACTCCCGCAGGCCGTCCAGCGGGCCTCGCATGCGGTCGGGGGCCGCGACGTAGGCGATCACCGGGGCCGCCACGGTGCAGACCGCGAGCACGGTGAAGGCGGCGACGGCCACGATCTGGAGGCCGGCCCCGAGACGGCCCTGGGAGACGGTGACGCCCGCGGCGACGCACATCGTCAGGTTCTTCGGGTTCAGCGCGGACAGCAGGAACCCCAGCGACGCGGCGCGGGCCGGGGTGAGGCGGTCGATCGTCCTCGTCCAGCCCGGCAGGTCGGCCGCGGCCCCGTGGCGGGGACGGTCGGTCCACTGCCGGATCGCGAGCACCAGCGCGAGCACGCCCAGCAGCAGCACGATCACCGAGACCGGTGTCTTCGGGTCGCCGGTCGCGGCGGTCGTCCCGATCGCATCGGCGATCAGCACCAGCACCGTCGTCGCCGCCACGACGCCGGCCGTCCAGCCGGCCAGGAATCCCGGGCCCGTCTCGCGCGCCCGGGGCGCCAGCAGCATGAGGACCACCGCGATGATCGGGATCGGGCTGACGGCGATCCCCACCGCCAGCGGCAGCAACGCTCCGATGACCTCGCCCATATCGCCCCCCGGCTCCGACCGCTCCGGCGCCCCCGGCGCTCCCCGGCCTGGACGAGCGGAATACCCGGCTCCGGGGCGATGATTCGGGTGCGATAACACCGGAGACGACGAATCGAGGACCCCGCCGACCGGGTAGATAATGCCAATTTTTGACTAAGCACCATTCAAGTCGATTTTGAACCGGTTTACGTGCTATGTCGCGACGGAATGATTTCCGCACGGTTGAGATCGGCCTCGCGTGAGGAGTCCTGATGACGACCAAAGCGACCCACGGTTCTACTCCCGCACAGGGTGCGCGGCGGCTGCACCGCACGTCCGGCTGGCTCGCGTTCGCGGGCACGGTGGCGCTGGTGCTCGGCGCGTTCAACGTCATCAACGGCCTGGTGGCCCTGTTCAACGACGAGTACTACCTCGTCGGCGCGAACGAGATCCTGATCTTCGACTTCACCACGTGGGGCTGGATCTGGCTCATCGCCGGCATCGTGCAGATCGCCGTGGGCGCGGGCATCCTGAGCGGCAGGATGTGGGCCCGCGCGGCCGGCGTCGTCCTCGCCATCCTCGCCGCGATCGGGCACCTGGCCTTCCTGGCGGCGTTCCCGGTGTGGTCGGTGCTGACGATCGCGCTGTGCGTCCTTCTCATCTACGCCCTCACCGCCCCGCCGCCCGGCGCGCGGGCCGGCTGACCGGACGCGCCGAACGTCCGGACCTCCCTGTCCGACGACGACGAGCGGCACCTGCGCGACGCGGTCGCGGCCGCGCGCACCCACCAGCCCGCCTGACCCGCCCGGAGGCCCCGCGCACCGACCGTCCGTCCGTCCGTCGCCCCGGACGGACGGACGCGCCGGGCACGGGGTCAGCCGGTGAAGCCCTTCGACTGCCCGTTGAGGGCGCGGAGGCGGTCGAGTTCGCGGCGGTCGCGCTTGGTCGGACGGCCGGTACCGCGGTCCCTGCGCACCGGCATGAACGCGTCGCGCGGCGGCGGGGGCGGGCTCTTGTCGGTCAGGCACTCCGCCGCGACCGGCGCGCCGACCCGCTTGCGGATCACCTTCCGGACGACGACGAGGCGCTCGCGGCCCTCGTGCCGCAGCCGGATCTCGTCGCCCGGCTTCACCGCCGTCGCGGCCTTGGCGCGCTCGTCGTTCACGCGGACGTGCCCGGCCTTGCAGGCCGCCGTCGCCTGCGAACGCGTCTTGATCAGCCGCACGGACCAGAGCCAGAGGTCGATCCGCACCGACCCGTCTTCTGCCATGGTGCCGACTGTAGCCAAGGGCCGCCCCCTCCGGTCACTCCATTTTCCGCCGCCCCGCCGGGCCCGCCCGTCCGCCGGATGATGGACGGACGGACGGCACCCGGCGGTCGTGCTCAGCGGTGGTGGCCCCGCGTGCGGAGGCCGTGGCCGTAGCGGAACAGCGGGTCGTAGTCGCGGTCGCCGATGTTGATCGGTTCCTGGGCCTCGGTGCGCGGCCAGGAGACCGGGAGCTTCCCGGTGAACGGGCGGCGGCCGAACAGGACGTCCGCGACGCCTCCGCCCTCGCTGCCGGGCAGCCAGGACATGACGAACGCGTCCATCTCCGGCAGGAGGTCGGTCACGATCTGCGGGCGGCCCGCGACGTCCAGGACGACGCAGGTCTCGATGGCGGCGCAGACCTTCTCGACGTTCGCCCGGTCGGCCGCGGAGAGGTTCAGCGTGTGGCCGTTGCCGACGTCGCCGACGCCCTCCGCGTACGGGGTCTCGCCGACCACGACGACGCCCACGTCGGCGCCGTCGGTCGGCGCGGACGCGTCGGCGCTGTAGGTGACGTCGCCCGCGTGGCCCTCGATGCCCTCCAGGATCGTGGTGCCGGGGATGATGTCGCCGGACTGCCCCTGCCAGGTGACGGTCCAGCCGCCCGCCTGGTTGCCGATGTCGTCGGCGTTCACCCCGGCGACGTAGATGTCGTCGCGGCGGTCGAGGGGCAGTGCCCGGCCGTCGTTCTTCAGCAGCACCTGCGACTTCGCGACGGCCTCGCGCGCGACGGCCCGGTGCTCGCGGGAGCCGATCCGGGACGCGTTCGTCCGGTCGGTGTACGGGCGCTCGAACAGCCCGAGCTCGAACTTCGCGGTCAGGATGCGGCCCACCGCGTCGTCGATGCGGGACGTCGCGACGCGTCCGGCCTCGACCTCGGCGATCAGCGTCTCCACGAACTGCGGAGCGTTGTAGGGCTCCATGAACATGTCCACGCCCGCGTTGACGGCGGTGCGGACCTGCGTCGGGTAGTCGCCCGGGATCTGCTTGATCGCCTCCCAGTCGCTGATCACGAAGCCCTCGAAGCCGATGCCGCCCTTGAGGGCCCCGGTCAGCAGTTCCTTGTGGGCGTGCATTTTCAGCGGGTCGCCCTCGCCATTCTCGGTCCAGTCGACGCTGGAGAAGGACGGCATGACGCTGCCAACGTCGTACTTCTTGATCGCCCGGATGTACGGGACGACGTTCGTCCTCCAGAACGACTTCCGGTCGGTGACCGTGACGCCCTGGTCGATCGTGTACGTGCCGGTGGTGGACGATCCGAACCTCGTGTCGCCGTCGCCCGCGAAGTGCTTGGCGGTCGCGAGGACGTGCTCGCGCTCGTCCAGGTCACGGGACGGGCGGCGGCCCTGGTAGCCCTCGACGGCGGTGGTCATGCTCGTGACGAGCCGCGGATCCTCGCCGAACGCCTCGTACGTGCGTCCCCAGCGGAGGTCGCGGGACACGCAGACGCACGGCGCGAACGTCCACTGCGGGCCGGTCGCGCGGGTCTCCTCGGCGGTGATCTCGGCGGCGCGGCGCACGAGCGCCGGGTCGCGGGTGGCGCCGAGGCCGATGTTGTGCGGGAAGACGGTGGCGCCGACGAGGTTGTTGTGGCCGTGCACCGAGTCGACCCCGTAGAGCAGCGGGATCTTCAGGCGCGTGCCGACGGCGCGGGCCTGGAACCCGTCCACCATGTCGGCCCAGCCCTCGGGGGTGTTCTCGGCGGGCGTCGAGCCGCCGCCCGACAGCACCGAGCCGAGCCCGACACGGCCGATCATCTCGGGGTCCCCGGCGACGGCGGCGCGTTCGGCCTGCGCCATCTGGCCGGCCTTCTCGGCGAGCGTCATCCTGCCGAGCAGGTCGTCGACGCGCTCGTCGACGGGACGGCGAGGGTCGAGGTAGGGGGCGGTCCGTTCCTGGGCCACCGCGGGCTGGGCCGCGATGGCCGACGGCACCGCCGTGGTCACCGCCAGCGCGATCATGATCCGCCCGATCCGGGTGGCGGGTCTGAGGGGGTGTCGCAAGTCGTCCCTCCGTGGGTCGCTTCCGCGACGCCGCGCGGCCCGGACGGACCGCGCGGCCGGCGACCGGGGGCACTCGCTCGCCCGGACGGCCGTGCACCCGGTGCCGGCTCCGCGTCACCGTGAAGGTCACCCGGACGGAGATCATCTGTCAAGAAGGGGGGCGCCCGCGAACGGCGGGGCGGCGTGGCCACACCCGGCCGCGCCGCCCTCCCGGACACGGGCGTGGACTGGTGGAGGCGGCCCGGACGGGCCGCCTCCACCAGTCCACCGGCTCCGGGCCCGGCTAGCGCTTCCCCCGCGCGGGCTGCTCGCCGCGCGCCTCGTCCTCGCGGGTCACCTCGACGCGCTCCTTGCGCAGCTCGCTGCGCACGGTCTGCTCGTCCTCGACCCGCTCGGTGCGGATCCGCACCCGCTCGACCGGGACCGCCTCCTTGGTCACGACCGGCCGCTCCTCGTAGAGCACGATCTCCTTGTCGTCCTCGGTGATCGTCACGCGGGTGCCCGGCTGCACCTCGCCGACCGGCTCCCGATCGACCTTGATCTCGTCGTGCCCGCACGGCACCGTCCGCTCCACCATCTCGGTCTCGATCCACTTGCGCACCCGCACGCGTCCGGCCTCGTGCCGCTCGGTGCCCACATGGATCTGCTCCTCGCAGCGGACGATCTCCGTCACCGGGGTCTCGGCGCCCGTTCCGGCGGTCGTCCCGGCCGTCGCGCGCTCCGCCTCGGTTCGCGTCCGGTCGGTGCGCGTCCGGTCGGTGCCCGTGCGCTGCCCGGGCATCGCCGAACCGGCCCGGGCGTCGGGAGCCGCGGTGCCGGCATCGCGCTTCGTCCGGTCGGGGCGGACGGCCATGCCCGCGGCACCCGCCGCCCCGGCGGCCCCCGCGGCGCCCGCGGCGCCGGTGGTCCCGGACGGTGCGGCGCGGCCTTCGGCCCGGCCCTCGGCCGGGGTCTCGGGGCGCTCCCGCCCGGCCTTCTCGCCGGTCTCGCCCCCGGTGCGGCCGCCCGCCGGGGGGCGCACCCCGTAGTGCCGGTACAGGTCGACGATCTGGGCGTGGGACAGGTGCTCGTCGGCGTCGACGTTCGGCGCGCCCTTGATGGTCTCCTTGTCGTAGGGGACCTGGAGCATGTCCGCTTCCTTGTGCGAGCCCGTCAGCGGCACGAAGCTCTCCCGCATCCCGAACCATCCGGTGTGCACCGTGATCCACTCGGGGGAGCCGGAGTCGTCGTTGAGGTAGACCTGCTTGATCGTGCCGACCTTGGTCCCGTTGGTGTCGGAGACGCTCATTCCCATGAGCTCCCGCACCTGTGTCTGTGTCTGCACGTTGAACACCTCTGTTTCCGTGACCGCGTCCGGATGGCGGGAGGCTGGGCCCCGGCCGGTGCGCCGCTGCGCCCCGGCCGCGTCACTCGGCCGCGGCGGTTCCGAGTCGGGCGCCGGCGCCGGACCCCGGTGCCCTTCGTTGTGGTTGTACCGAATGCCGGATTCCCTGGGGAGGTAACCGAACAGGACGCTTATAAACCTGTTTACCTAACCCCGAGTGACTATCTACCGAATTATTGCACTCCACCCACCTGCACCCGAGATCGCACCGACCACGGACCGTCACCACCACCAAAGTCTCACAAAGGCGACGAACGGCCATTTATAGATGGCCAGAAAACGTCAGATGGAGATCATTTTATGAAGGGTCGGTTTCCTTTTTCACGTGTCGCGCAACATTGTCGACGGGAGCGCCCGGTGATCGAGGCGCGAGGACGCCTGCGACACATCGGAGATCTGGTATGGACGACTTCTCACCGGCACCCGCACCCTCGGCGAGCACGGGACGCGGGCGCCGCCCGTCCGCCACCGCCCGGCGGCTGCGGATCGCGGGGGCGCTGTCGGCCGCGGCCCTGGTCGCCGCCCCGGCGACCGCCGTCCCGGCCGCCGCGGACCCGGCCGGCGGCCACCCCGCCGACGCCTACTCCGTCGACACCTACTCGGTCGACGGCGCTTCGGCCGACGGCACTTCGGCAGACGGCCACTCGGCCGACGGTTACCTGGACGACGCGGCGTCCATGGTCTCCGCGCCGCCGAACTGGTGCGCCGAACGGGGCCCGCTGGCCGCCCGGAAGATCCCGGACGTCATCGACATCGCCGAGTGCGACCTGCGCGGACGCACGGTGACCGGTGCGGGCGGGCTCACCGCGACGGTGCCCCGCGACGGCACCTCGGTGGCCGCCCACTCGATCTTCACCGACGGCGTCGCCGAACTGCGGATCGAGGTCGACGACCGGACGCGGGAGATCATCATCAGCACCCGCAGCGTGCGGTCCCCGAAGGGCCGGCCGAGCGGGGCCCAGGCCTCGGTCGGGGCCCAGGCCCCGGGCGGCGCGTGCGGGGACGGCCGGTACCGGTCCCAGCCGAGCAAGTGGCCGAAGGGCGCGACCGTCGAGTGGCGGTACCACGCGGGCGGCACCGGACGGCCGAGCAGCACCGTCGCCGCGGGCGTGTCCAACATGTTCGACGCGCGCACCGACTGCCGCAGCGACGGGCAGTTCAACCCGCTGCCGAACGTGTACGAGAGGTACGCCGGGCAGACCTCGCGGCCCCCGAACCTCACGAACGCCTCGGCCTGCGGACGGCGGGACGGCACCAACACCTTCGGCTGGCTCGCGATGGGCGGAGCCGAGGGCAACGTCCTCGCCGCGACCTGCTCGTGGTTCGTCGGGCCGACCACGGTCGAGACCGACATGGCCCTGCAGTCGCGGGGCCATGACTGGTGGTCCGGTTCGGGCACCTGCCCGAGCGGCGCGTTCGCCACGGAGGCCGTCGTGACGCACGAGGCCGGGCACGTCCTCGGGCTGTCGCACGTCAGGGGCGGCCGCTCGGACCTCACGATGGCACCGAGCATCGGCCCGTGCGACGACGGACCGTCCACGCTCGGCACGGGCGACTACGACGGCTTGATCGCCCTCTACGGCACCCGCTGACCGGACCGGACGCCCCGGGGCCCGTGCCCCGGGGCCGCGCGGAGACGGACGGGCCGGTCCTAGGACGCGCGGCGCGCGACGACGATCAGGCGGCGGGCGTCCGACCCCTTCGGGTGGCACGTGATCAGCGTGACGTACGCGCCGTCCGGCGGACTCCACGGACGGTACGGGACGGGTTCGAGGGCGGAGCGGTCGTCGGGCATCGTGACGCGCTTGTCCTGCACCCGGTAGACGTGGGTCCTGCCGCCCGCCCGCAGCTCGACCGCGTCGCCGCGCTTCAGCTTGTCGAGGTCGAGGAACGGGTGCAGGTGCGTGGTGCGGTGCCCGAGCAGGACGGTGTTGCCCTGTTCCCCGGGGCGCGCGGTGCCCGGATAGTGCCCGACGCCGTGCTGCAGCACCTGCTCCTCCACCCCTGCGAACACCTTCGCCTTCACCGAGATCCGGTCGATGGCGAGGCTCGCGATCCGCTCGCCGGGCCGGGGACGGTCCGCGCCCGTCCGGCCCTCGGCCCCGGCGGCCGCCCCGGCGGGCGTCCCGCCGGGCGCCCCGGCCGGGGCGGCCGCCGGACCGGCGCGTTCCGCGCGTCCGGGATCGAGTTCCAGCACCGACGTCACCGACGACACGGCCGCGACCGGGTCGGCGAGCGGTCCGGGCGCGGCGGGCGCCGCGGCCGCCCGCGCGCCGGGGGCGCCGAGCACGGAAACGGCGAGGGCGGCCGCCATCGGGACGGCCGCGGGGTTGAACCTGCGCAAGGGCATGTCGCCTCGTTCCTCTCACTACCGGACGCTCACACGGCACAGACACACGGCACGGTCACACGGCACGGTCACACGGCACGGAGGGGACGGCACGTCTGCCGTCCCCTCCGAGCGATCGATCGATCGGTCCGACCCGCGAACGCTGCGGCGTGACCTGGCCGCCCGACGCCCCGCGGTGGCGTCCGGTCGCCCGGTCCGCCGCCGCACCGGCCGCGGATCGTCAGTACCGGGCCGGTCCCGGACCGGACGGCGCGGAGCCGCACCGCACCGTCCCGTCCGTTCCGGACCCGGTCACTCCGGTCTCGCTCAGCGCATCGCCGGCGAGGTGAACTCGACGGGCGTCCGGTCCAGCGGCAGCAGCTCGACCGGCTGCGCCCCGACGGTCTCGGTGACCGGCGCGGTCCGCTTCAGCGACCGCACGAGGCCCCGCACGGTCTCGCCCACGCGGGCGCGCTTGGACGGGGCCGCGGCGCGCTGGTTCGCGGCGGGCTTCGCGACGGGCTCGGCGACCCGCCCGACGGCGCCCTTGGCGACGGACTGCAGGGTCGAGGTCACGTCACCGGTGACCTGCTCCGGCCCGGGCGCGGTGCGGGCGCTGCCCTTGCGCAGGGTCGACGGCAGCTTGTGGTCGCCGCCGTCCCCGACGGACGCGCCGCCCTTGCAGGCCGCCTCGGCCACGCCGAGGACCGCGACGGCGTTGCCGCACACGTTCACGGGCACCGAGATCGGCGCGAACACCTGGTTGCCGCCCAGGATCGAGAAGTTCCCCGACGTCTTCATGTCGGGCTTGCCGCCCGACCGCTCGACCTTGGCGCCGCCCTTGCACTTGGCCTGGGACAGGCCGAGGACCGCGACGGCGTTGCCGCACACGTTCACGGGCACCGAGATCGGCGCGTACACCTGGTTGCCGCCGAGGATGGAGAAGTTCCCGGCCGTCTTCATGTCGCCGCCGCGGCCGTGGCCGCCGTGGCCGTACCCGCGGTCCCAGCGGTCGGTGGAGGACGCGGAGCGGTAGCCGTCGTCCTCGTGGTGGCCGCCCTCGCGCAGGGTCGGCGGCAGCTTGTGGTGGCCGCCCTTGTGGCCGTTCTCGACCTTCGCGCCGCCCTTGCAGTACGCCTGCGACAGGCCGAGGACCGCGACGGCGTTGCCGCACACGTTGACCGGGATGCTGATCGGCGCCTTCACCTGGTTGCCGCCGCCGATGGAGAAGTTCCCGGACGTCTTCATGTCGCCGCCGCGCTTGCCGTGCCGCCCGTTCTCGACCTTCGCGCCGCCCTTGGAGGCGGCCTGCGAGGCGCCCAGGACCGAGACGGCGTTGCCGCTGACGTCGACCGGGATCGAGATCGGCAGGTAGACCTGGTTGCCGCCCAGGATGGAGAAGTTCCCGGCCGTCCGCATGTCGGCGTTGGCGACGGCCCCGGCGGAACCGAAGCTCGCGCCGACGGCGACGGCGCCCGCGGCGACGAGCGCGGCGCGGCTGGTGTGCTTGGCCCACTTGCGCATTTGTTGCTCCTGTCTTTTCGGCGATTCGATGAATCGGTGGATCGGCTGCACGACATCTTCCGGATGTGCGCAGCGCGCAACGGCCGGACGAGGCCGATGCTCATTCGGAATTGCGATCCTCGCCCGGCCCCGGCGAACGGGGCGTCATGAGGAAAGCAGTGAGGCAGGTGATTTCCGGGGCGGCGCGGGATCGGCCGCCGGTGCCTCGCGGCGGGGACGCGCGATCGCGCGCGGCCGCCGGGAGCGGGGGAACCGCTAGTCGGGGACGACGGCCGGACGGCCCGGCGCGGCGATGTCGCTCAGGGACGTGCGGCGGAAGGCGCGCAGGTCCATGGCGAGGGGCGCGGCCGGGTCGACCGCGGTCGCCAGATCGGCGAACGGTGCGAAGGGGTGCCCGCCGGAGCCGGACCCGCTCCGCGGGTTCTCCTGGCTCGGGAGGACGGGCGGCGCGTCGAGCGGACCGTGCCCGCCGCGGCACGTGGCGCACCCGGACGGTTCGGTCAGGTCGGCCGCGTCGAAGGCACCCGCGAACGGCGCCGGGACGACCTTGCCCTCGGCCACGTGCACGGGCTTCGCGGTGAACCCCGGCTCTTCGGACGTTCCCGGCCGGTCGGGCGCCGCGGCGTCCTGCCGCGTCCCGGCCGCGGGCGCGTCGCCCTCCGGCCGGGCGGGCGAGACGGTGCCGGTCACCTGCCGGACGAGCGTCCCGAGGGTCTCGCCCTCGGAGCCCGAATCGCGGTACCGCTCGGACCGGACGCCGGCGGCGTCCCCGAGCGCGCGGACGGCGGCGTCCCCGTCGCGGGCGACGTCGCGCCCGCGTTCCCGCAGGTACTCGACCGGACGCTCGCGCACCTCGTGCACGTCGCCGGCGACGACGTCGGCGGTCTCCCGAGGCGACCAGTCGCGCTGCAGCTTGAAGTGCCGCAGCGTGGCCAGGCCCGGCTCGTTCCACCCGTTCGACCCGGCCCCGCCCCGCTCGGCGGCCGGCCCGGCCGGCCCGGCGAGGTCGGCCGGTCCGGCGAGGTCGGCCGGTCCGGCGAGGTCGCGCGGGGTCCCGCTCCGGGACGTCCCGTCGTCGGCCGTCGCCGCGTGGTTCAGCGCCGCCAGGGCGATCCAGCCCGCGAGCGCGAACCCGGCGACCGCGAGCAGCCGGGCCACCGAACGCGCGAGGCGGGCACGCCGACCGCGGAGGCCGTGGGCCTCGCGCTGGATCGGTGCCGCGTTCACGTCCGATATCTCCTTGCCCGCGTCGCCCGGCCCGTTCGGCGCCGGTTCCCTGTCGGTCGAGATCGACCGTAGCACTTTCGCGGCGCGATCACGGTGCTATTTCAATTCCGATCACGCGTGTCCCGGCAAATTCCCCGGAACCGCGTCCACCTTTTCCCGCACGCCCCCATCGACGGCCCGACCACACCATTCCTCCGTCATTAGTCCGATTCTGGGGGATATGTCGCCACCCGCTCCCGGGAACACGGACGCGGCCCGCCATCGGAGCCCGATCCCTGCTTCCCGACCGCCGCGGACGGCGATGCCGACGCGCCGGGGTCACGGGGCGCGTCGGCATCGCGGGGCGAGATCGCCGGGTGAGGCGGTGGACGGTGCGTCAGGTGCGGAGCGCGTCCGGTCCGGGGACCCCGCCCGGACGGCGGAGCGGGGTGCGGCCGCGCGGGGCGGTGCGGATGATGTGGCCGGAGATCCGGCGCGCGGCGAACGCCGAGCCGTGGACGAAGCGCATGACCGGGCCGAACGTGGCGGCGGCGGCGAGCCCCGCGAAGTAGAGGCCGGGCATGGACGACTCGAAGTCGCGGGACAGGACGGGCGAGCCGAGGCGGGTGGACACGCGGGCGCGGACGTCGGACGAGAGCAGGGTGAGGCGCGCGAGGTCGGGGACGTAGCCGGTCGCGGCGATGACGTGCTCGGCCTCGACGACGTCGCGGCGGCCGTGCCGGTCGGTGGTGGTGACGGCGATGCCGTCGCCCGACTCGATGGCCTTCTGCAGGTGGACGCCGGTGGTGATGCGGACCCGCTCGTCGCAGCGGTCGCGCAGCCACCAGGCGCCGGCCGGCGGGAGGGTCTCGCGGACGAGCCGCTGCCGGGTGGACTCGGGCAGGTGGCGGACGAGTCCGGGGCGTTCGGCCCACAGCCACGTGCGGTAGCCGGTGCCGAGGCCGGAGCGGGGGCCGCCGCGGGCCCTCTCGAGCAGGGGGCGGTGCTCGCTCGGGCGCGGGTTCCAGTCGAGGCGGACGCGGCGGGCCAGGACGTGCGGGCGGGCGCCGATGTCGGCGAGCAGCACGGCGGTCTCGAGGGCGGACTGCCCGGAGCCGACGACGGCGACGTCCTTGTCGCGGAACAGCCCGAGGTCACTGTGGTGGCTGGCGTGCGAGACGAGCCAGGACGGCATGCCGGCGATCGCGTCGGGGACGTGCGCGAACGGCCCGACGCCGACGGCGACGACGACCGCCCGGGCGGGGATCTCCTCGCCGTCGGCGAGCGTGACGACGAAGCCGGGGCCGCCGCGTTCGATGTTCACGACCTCCCCGGGGGTCGTGCCGGGCGCGCACACGGACGCGAACCAGCGGCCGTAGGCGACGAACGTCTCCAGGGGGATGGGCTGGCCGAGGCGCCATCCGGGATTGCGGTCGGTGAAGCCCATGCCCGGCTGCGGCGCGCCGAGGCTGGAGGCGAAGGGCTCGGACTTCAGGTACATGCCGGGCGGCATGCCGACGTCCCAGAACTGCATCGGCGTGCCGATGACGCGGACGTCCAGGCCGATGTTCTGCAAATGCGCGGCGGTCGACAGCCCGTAGGGCCCGGCGCCGACGATGACGACGTCGATGGCCGAGTCGCTCATGTGGTTCCCCCGTGTCGGTCGTTATGTGTTCAGGATCGGGACGGACGGTCCCGGCGCGCGTCGCGGAGGCGTTCGGCCGCGCGCAGCGCGCTCTGCCGGCCCATCGCGAGGAAGGGCCGCAGGTCGTCGCCCGCATACCAGGCGAGTTCGTCGGCGGCGCGCAGCGGGCGGAGGGCCCCCGTGCGCGGCGCGTGCCGGAGGTAGTGGTTCTCGACCAGCAGGTTGCGTCCGATCGCGGGGTCGGCGGGCGGGACGGCGCGGCCGGACTGGTCGAGGTGCAGGACGCGGGCCAGGTCGAGGCCGCGGGCGTCGGTGAACAGCCGGAACTGCGCGCCGATGCGCGGGTTGAAGTCGAGGAGGTGGTGCTCGCCGGTGGCGGGGTCGCGGCGGAAGTCGAGGTCGACGAGGCCGCGGCAGCCGAGCAGGCCGACGATGCGGACGGCGAGGTCGTGCAGGGCGGGCTCGTCGACCCATTCGCCGGCGACGGTGTGCCCGGCCTGCGGCGGGTGCGCGAGGTGCTTGCGGCCGACGCCGCCGTAGAGGCAACGGCGGGCGGAGTCGAAGTACCCCTGGAAGAACCAGTCGCCGCCGTCGGGCGGGACGCGGCGCTGCAGGACGAGCGGGCCCGCGTCGTGTCCGGACGCGGCGAACAGCCGGTGGACCTCGGCGCGGTCGTGGACGAGCGTGGTGCTGCGGAGCCCGCGCGGGAGCAGCCAGGGCCGCGCCCATTTGGCGATGAGCGGCAGCCCGAGGACCTTGGCGGCGTCGTCGACGTCGCCGGGCGTCGCGGGGATGCGGGCCTGCGGGGCGGTGAGGCCGTGCTCCTCGCAGGCGGCGAGGAGGCGGGCCTTGTCGGCGACGCGGCGGGGGACGTCCGGGTCCTGCGGGGGGACGACGAAGCGGGGGGCGAGCGCGTCGGCGTACTCGGCGGCGAAGATCGCGCCGGCGTCGTCCATCGGGAGGAGCAGCGCGGGGCCGTCCGGGATGCGTTCGCCGATCATGCGGAGGTGGCCGAGCAGCGCGGCCGGGCGCTGGGCGGGGGGCGCCCACGGGTGGCCGCGGTGCAGGTAGCGGGAGCGGGCCACCGGGGTGCGGTCGCTCTCCAGGATGGCGTGGACCCGGACGCCCGCGCGTCCGAGGGAGCGGATCGCGCCGAGCGTGCCGTGGTGGAAGTGGTTGTGGTCGGTGCGCAGCAGCAGGACCGGCAGGCCGGGGTCGAGTTCCGGCGCGGCGCCGCGTGCGTCGCCGTTCAACGGGCTTCCAGCGGGTCGGGGCGCACGGAGTTATTCCTTATCACTGGGTAAATTTTTCCATCGGACGCTTTGCGGTTTGTTCGGGTCACGCCCGGCCGGGCATAAGGATACGCATGCGAGCAACGGATATCCATTCTCGGCGTTCCCGTAAACGACCTATACCGTTGTGCCCGCTGTACGTGGCGCTAACCACGACCGCGGCGCTCATCGCACTCAACTTGCCGCCCTTGGCGCCTTTTCCGGCACTCCCGACATTTCTGCGGGCACGGTCATCGGTGACGACGGAGAAATACGTTCCGCTGGGGGCGTTCCTCGGTTCCGGGGAGGAGGGCGTCCGGCGGATCCCGCACTTCGCCGACTGGCTCGGCTCGGCGGTGACCGTCGGCCACACCTACCTGCCGGGCGACAGCTGGGAGGCCATCGAGGGCCCGGCCGGGATCATCGAGCCGTGGGCGCGGTGGACGAACGCGGACCCGCGCCGCATGCTGGTGCTCAACGTGCCGATGATGGCGCGCAACGAGCAGTGGATCCCGTACCCGATCATGTCGCTGCTGCTGCTGCGGGGGGCGGCGGGCGCATTCGACCGGCACTACCGGACGCTCGCGGAGCGGCTCGTCCGCGCGGGCGCGCAGGACGCGGTCCTCGTCCTCGGCTGGGAGATGAACGGCAACAGCTACACCGGCCAGTGCGCGCCGAACCCCGGCGCGTGGCGGGCCTACTGGCGGCGCATCGTGGAAACGATGCGGGCCGTTCCGGACGCGGAGTTCCGGTTCGATTTCACTCCGACGCGCGGCCGGGACGCGATCGCGTGGACGAACTGCTATCCGGGTGACGACGTCGTGGACATCATCGGTTCCGACGCCTACGACCAGCCGCACGGGGCGACGTTCGACGAATACGTGAACGAACCGTACGGGTTGCGGGATCATGCGGAGTTCGCGGCGTCGCGCGGAAAGCCGATCTCGTTCCCCGAATGGGGCCTGTTCCGCAATTCCGACAATCCCGAGTACATCCACGGAATGCACCAATGGATCAGGGCGCACGACGTCGTCTACCAGACGATCACCGACTACTGCCCGCACGGCGTCTGGAGCTGCCGCGAGAACCCGCGCTCGTCGCACGCCTACCGGGACCTGTTCGGCGGCGTGCCCGCGCCCCCGAGCCCGAGCCCGCCGGCGTCCCCGGGCGCCCCGGCGTCCCCGGCCGCGCCGCGCCCGTCCGGTTCCGCGACGCCCCGCGTGACCTCGGCCAGCGAGTCGAGCGTGCCGGTCAGGTCGTAGTCCGCCGCGACCTCCGCCGCCTCCCGTCCCTCCTTCTCGGCGATGCCGGGGACGAGCAGCCGCGTCGCGAGCTCGGCGGCGAGCGGCGCGGGCTCGTCCGGCGGCACCAGCGCACCGGTCCCGTCCCGGATGATCTCGGTGATGCCGGGGACGCGGGAGCCGACGATCGGGCGTCCGGTGGCCATCGCTTCCAGCGCGGTCAGCGGCAGGCCTTCCCAGCGGGACGGCAGCGCGACGACGTCGGCCGCCGCGAACCAGTCGCGCGGGTCCGCCACCGCCGGGACGAACCGGACGCCGCGCGCACCGGCCCCGCGCAGGCGGTCGAGGTCCTCGCCGTCCCCGACGATCGCGAGCCGGGCGTCCGGGCAGCGCGCCAGGACGTCCGGCCACGCCGCGACCAGCACGTCCTGGCCCTTCTGCCGCGTCAGCCGCCCGACGCACACGGCGAGCGGTACGGCCGCGGGCACCCCGAGCCGGGCCCGCGCGGCCGTCCGGTCGGCGGGCGTCGCGAGCGTGAACCGGCGCCGGTCGACGCCGTTGCGGACGAGCCGGTACGCGCCCCGCACCCCCGCCTGCACGCCCTCCCCCAACTCGCCCGCGCCGACGCACACCAGCGCGTCCGCGCGGCGCGCGGCGAGCCGCTCCCACGCGAGGCTGAGGGCGCGCTGCCGTCCGGTCGCGGCGAGCCAGGACCAGCCGTGCGGCTGGAAGATCACCGCCGTCCGGTGCGGCGCCCGCAGCAGCCGCCCGGCGAGGCCCGCCTTGGACGAGTGCAGGTGGACGACGTCGGGCCGGAACGCGGCGACGAGCCGCCGCAGCGCCAGAGCCTCGCCCGCCGCGCCCGGTCCGGGCGCCCGTCCGGCCTCCCAGCGGAGCCACGGGACTCCGGCCGCCGCGCACCGCGCGGGCAGGTCGCCGCCCGCCGGGCACGTGACCGCCACGTCCCACCCGCGCCGCCGCTGGTCCTCGGCGACGGCGCCGACGTAGACGGCCACCCCGCCCTCCCCCGGCTGGCTCACGTGCAGCACCCGCACCCCGCCGCCCCCGCGCCCGGCGTCAGTCATGGGCCCGCACCCGGCGATCGGTGCCGCGCCCGGTCAGACCGCCGCACGCGGTACGGGCGGTGCGGGCGGGCTTCGGTCCGTGGTCAGTCATGGGGCCGGGCTTCCGGGTGGCGGCGGGCGGCGAGGGCGGAGCGGGCGCGGACCAGGGCCGCGTACGCGGGGGCGGCGGCGCCGCGGCCGAGGACGAGGCGCTCGTTGCGCACGGGGCGGGGGCGCCACTTGAACTTGTAGGGTTCCGCGCCGCGCAGCAGGCTGAGGCCGCGGCCGCCGGCGACGGCGAGGTCCTCGCGGAGCAGCATGAGGCCGACGTCGACGTGGTCGCGCAGGTCGGGGACGGCGCCGTAGAGGTAGGCGCCCGCGAAGCGGTGGCCGGTGAGGACGAGGTCGGCGGCGACGAGGCGGCCGTCCCGGTGGTACCGCAGGACGGTCGCGCGGCCGTCGCGGGCGAGGCCGTGCGCGGCCTCGGCGAGGTGGCGGCGGAACCGGTCGCGGGTGTGCTCGGGGTTGACCGGGCGACCCCGCCACTGCCGGACGTGCAGGTCGAGCAGCTCGCGGACGGCGTCCGCGACGCCGTCGGGCGGGACCTCGCGGACGGTGATGCCGCACCGGTCGATGCGGCGGAGCCGGGCGCGGGTCTTCCCGGCGGCGCGGCCGGGCAGGCGGGCGATGAGGCCGGCCACGTCGGCGTCGGGGAGTTCGAGGCAGATCGAGGACGGTGCCCGCCAGGTGCCGCCGGGCCAGTGCCGGGCGAGCCGGTGGGCGGCGGCGCCGGGCGGGACCTCGGGCAGGTCGAGCACGGACCAGCCGGGGTCGGCGCGCAGGGCGCGGGCGAGCCGCGGGGCGGCGCCGTCGGCGTGCGCGGGGTCGAGCAGGATGTCGGTGACGTCGCTGTGCGGCGCCGCGAGCGGGACGAGCACCGGCAGCCCGGCGCGGCGGACGAGCATGAGCGGGGCGGCGGCGACGAGGCGGCCGCCCCGCCGCACGGTGGCGAGGCGCAGCCGTCCGGGCGTCCCGTACCCGTCCCACCAGGGCCGGAGCCATTCGCAGGTCTGGAACGGGGTCGCGGCCGGGCAGCGGGTGTAGAGGTCGCGCAGGTCGGCGGCCAGCGCGGTGAGCGCGGCGCCGTCGCGGCGGACCTCGGCCGTCCAGCCGGACGCGTCGTGCGGTTCGCGGGCGCGCGGCACGGCGGCGGCCGCGCGGAGCAGCCGGACCGGGCCGGGCACCGGCATCAGCGGACCTCCACGGGTTCGGCGGCGGGCGCGGGGGCGGCGGGCGGGCGGTGCCGGGCGCGCGGGGTGCCGGGCCGGCCCCGGCGGCCGGCGCGCCCGTTCAGGACGGCGGCGCTGAGCCCGGCCAGGAGCATCCCGGACGCGGTCCCGACGGCGAGGTTCAGCGGCGGGTTCGGCGACGCGGGCGCGCCCGGCGGCTGCGCGACGCCCATCAGCGCGACGCGCACGCCGGTGTCGGCGCTGTGCGACCTGCCGTACCGGACGAGCGCGTCGGCGGCGGCGTTCGCGAACCCGGCGGCGTCCCGCGCGGACTCGGCGCGTCCGGTCAGCTTGATCAGCGGGGTGTCGGGCGAGGTGGACGCCTGGACGTGCTCGTGCAGCGCGCCGGGCGGCGCCTTCGGGAGCGGGCGCCCGGACCAGGCGAGGGTCTCCGGGAGCGGGGCGAGCCGCCCGTAGGCCTGCGCGAAGCCGGCGGCGGTGCCGCCCGCCGGCTGCTCGCCGTCCTCGACGACCAGGACGAACGCGGTCGCGGTGTAGCTCGGCGTGGCGAACAGCGTGTAGGCGAAGCCGCCCAGCAGGCCGATCAGCCCGAACGCGACGGGCACCGCGTACCGTCGCAGCAGTACGGCGGTGCGGCGCCGGGCGCCGCGGACGAGCGCCGCCGGCGTGCCGGTGCGGCGCCCCGCCTGCTGCACAGAATCACGCTTCGACATGACATGCCCCCTATTAGGTCGATACGACTTCCCGGGTGGTCGGCGCCCGGCCGGCGCCGCCGGCCGGTCCGCCCGCGTACAGCCGGGCGAGCCGGGCCGCCTGCTCCGCGACGGCGTGGCGGGCGACGGCGGGGGGCACCGCCGCGCGCACCCGCGCACCGGAGGGGAGGAGGCCCGCGATCCGCTCGCTCCAGCGGTCGGCGCCGTCGACGGGCGGCAACCGCCACGCGCCCGGGGCCTCGCCGGGAGGCAGATCGTCCAGCGCCGGGCAGGCCGTGTACAGGACGGGCAGTCCGGCGGCGAGGCCCTCGAGGACACCGAGCCCGAACGTCTCCTGGACGGACGGGGCCGCGAGGACGTCCATCGCCGCGAGGGCACCCGGGACGTCGGCCGTCGCGCCCGCGAGCACCACCCGGCCCGCGACGCCGCGGGCCGCGGCGAGGCGTTCGAGCGCGTACCGCTGCGGGCCGTCCCCGACGATCAGCAGCCGGGCGGCGTCGAGCGCGGGGCGCGCGAGGGCGTCGACGAGCAGGTCGAAGCGCTTGGTGCACACGAGCCGCCCGACCGCGCCCACGACGGGTTCGTCCGGTGCGATGCCGAGCGCGGCGCGGGTCGAGGCCCGGCGGGCGGGATCGAACGCGAACGCGGGGGCGTCGACGGCGTTGGGGACGACCTCGACCCGTGCCGGTGCGACGCCCCAGGCGTGCAGGCGGTGTGCGACGGTCGGGGACACCGCGATGGTCAGCGACCCGAGCCGTTCGGTCGCGAGGTAAAGGGCACGGACGCCGCGCGTGGTCGGGCGTCCCTCGATCTGCCCGTCGCCCAGGGAGTGCTCGGTGGCGATGACGCGCGGCGCGGGCCGTCCGGGGCCGGTCCCGGCGAGGCGCGCGGCCAGGCGCCCGTACACGCACGCCCGGTACAGGTGGGTGTGGACGACGTCGAACCGTCCGCGGCGGATCAGCCGGGCGAGCCGGGGCAGCGCCCCCAGGTCGCGGTTGCCGCGCATGCCGAGTTCGTGGACCGGCACGCCGGTCGCCGCGATCTCCGCGCCGACCGTCCCGGCCCGCGTCAGCGACACGACCTCGCACGTCACCGCCGGGTGCCCGGCGTCCGGCCGGTGCAGGTGCGGCAGCAGGAGCGCGAGCTGCCGCTCCGCGCCGCCGTGCTCCAGCCCCGTGATGACGTGCAGGACGCGGGTCACACCCGGCTCCGCCGGCGCAGCTCGTGCCGGATCACCTTCGCGCGCAGCCGCAGCGCGCCGTCCGCCTCGCCGACGTAGGTGCGCGGCAGCGCGTGCCGGGACGCGTCGGCGGGCTCGATGTGGCACGCGTAGCCGTAGCCGGCGGCGCGCACCGCCTCGGCCTCCCGCTCGCCCCCGCGCCCGTAGGGGTAGGCGAACCCGTTCACCGGACGGTCGAGGATCTCCTCGAGGGCCGCCTTGCTCTCGGCCAGCTCGACGCGCAGGGTGTCGTCGTCGGCGTCGGGCAGCGGGACGTGCAGGCGGCCGTGCGAGCCGACCTCGACGCCCGCGCCCGCGACCGTGCGGAGCTGCTCGGCGGTCATGAGCGACTTGCGCGGGCCGTGCCCGTCCGGCCCGTCGGCGTCCCACGCGTTGTGCTCGCCGATCCGGCCGGACACGGCGAACACCGTCGCGCCGAACCCGTACCGCAGCAGGACCGGGACGGCCCGGGTCGCGAAGTCGGCGTAGCCGTCGTCGAACGTCAGCCCGACCAGGCCGCGCGCCCGCCCGGCGCCGTGCGCGTACAGCAGCTCCTGCATGCCGACGCCGCGCAGCCCGCGCGCGCGCAGCCAGGCCAGTTGCCGCTCGAATCGGCGCGGGGACACCGTGATCAGGTGCGGGTCATGCTCGCGGCGGTCGATCGAGTGGTACATCAGTACCAGCGGCGCCCGGCGGGCCCTCCCCGTCTCCGGTGGCTGTGCCGGGCCCGTCAGATGGACCGGTTCGGTCGGCTGTGTCACTGGTCTCCCCCGAGTCGAAGCGGCCGCGGCGGGCGAGCCGCGGCCGGATGGTGGATCGCGCGCCCGCCCGCGCGCCCGCCCGCCGGGACGGGCGGCCGCCCGGCCGCCCGAGCCGCCGCGGGCGGGCGGCGAGCCAGGGCGCGGCGAGGTCCCGGCCGGCGAGGCCGAGCAGCAGCGCGAACGCCGCGACCGTCACGAGGCCGCCGGCGGCGAGGACGGCCGCCGCGGGCGCGTCCGGTGCGAGCGCGTTCGCGGCGAGCCGGCCGGCCGCGCACGCCCCGGCGGAGGCGAGCAGCAGCCGTCCGGTGTCGGCGGCGATGCCGCCCAGCGCGACCGGCGCGACCCGCAGCCGCAGCCCGCCCAGCAGCAGGAGGGCGGCGAGCGTGATCCCGGCGGCGTTCGCGGCGGCCAGCGCGACCGCCCCGGCGGACGCGGCGAACGCCGCGCCGATCGCGGCGGTCGCGCACAGCCCGACGGCGAGGACCCCGGCCGGGCTCCACACCGGACGGCCGCGCGCGAAGAACGCGCGGGCGCAGAGGCCCACGGCCATCTGCCCCCACAGGCCCAGCGCGTACACCCGCATGATCGCAGCGGTGTCGCGGGTGTCGCCGGCGGCGAACTCGCCGTGCTCGAACAGCACCTCGACCACCGCCGGCGCGAACGCGACGAGGAACGCCGTCGCGCACAGCACCATCGCGCCCGCCGCCGCGAGGTCCTGCCGGATGCGGCGCGCGACGCCGCGCAGGTCGCCGTCCGCCGAGGCGCGGGCGAGCCGCGGGAACGTCACCGTGACGATCAGCAGCGACATGATCATCGGCACCTGGGCGACCTTCTGCGCGTAGTTCAGGTGCGAGATCGACCCGGCCGCCAGGCCGGAGCCGATGAACCGCTCCACGAACACCTGCGCCTGCCGCGTCACCGTGTACACCACGACGGGCGCGACGGCGGCGAGGCCGAGCCGCAGCTCGTCCGGTCCCGGCGGCCGGGACGGCGGCGCGTCCCGCAGGCACCGGACGAACGCGGGCGCCTGCACCGCCACCATGAGCACGCTGCCGGCCGCGACGCCGACCGCGGCGCTCGTCACGCCCACGGTCCCCGACAGGCCCGCGATCAGCGCGAGGATCCCCACGTTGTAGGCGGCGTAGATCGCGGCGGGCGGCCCGAACCGGTGGTGCGCCCGCAGCGTCGCGCTCATGAACCCGGCGATGCCGAACGTCACCACGGTGATCGCCGTGAGCCGGACGCACAGGACCGCGGGCCCGTGCCCCGGCAGGCCGGGCGCGAGCAGCCCGACGACGGCCGGGGCCGCGAGCGCGAGCGTCGCGGTGACGACGGCCAGGACCGCGACCATGCGCGGCAGGGTCCGGCCGACGAACCCGCGCAGCCCGTCCCCCCGGGCGAGCAGCCGGGTCACGACCGGCACCATCAGCAGCGCCATCGCGTCCTCGATGAGCAGCGGCGACACCGTCTCCGGGATCGTCCAGGCGACGAGGAACGCGTCGGTGCCCTGGCTCGCGCCGAACCGGTGCGCCATCACGAGGTCGCGCAGGAAGCCCAGGCCGGTGCCGGCGGCGACCAGCACCCCCGACAGTGCCGCCGCGCGCCCGACCGACCCGCCTACCCCGCCCCCGCCCTTCCCGGACGTCCCGGACGTCCGGGAAGGGCGGGCGCCGGGCCGCTTCGTCCCGCTCGCGGTCGCGGTCATGGCGCCGCCTGGAGTTCGTGGACGCGGAAGCCGTGCCGGTCGACGCGGGCGGGGGCGGGGCGGCGGAGGGCGAAGGCGCGGGTCGCGGCGACGCCGAGGAGGGTCGCGGTGAGCACGGTGGTGGGGCCGCCGAGGTCCGAGTACAGGAAGTTGACCAGCAGGAACGCGGTGCAGCCGGTGGCGGCGAGCCACAGCGGGTCGCGCGGGCGGCGGCGCCGCCACAGGCCGCGGACGATCGCCGCGAGCATCGCCGCGAACCCCGCGAGGCCGACGACGCCCTGCTCGGCGAGGACCAGCAGGTACTGGTTGTGCGGGGACAGCAGCGGCTGCCGCAGGTAGCCGTTGACCGGGTCGTGGGTCTCGCTGCCCGACGACAGCTCGATCCCCGCGTAGGTGTCGCGGTACTCCGCGAAGTTCTTCACCCCGACGCCGGTGAGCGGATCGTCCCGCCACATCCCCTGCGCGGCGGCCCACAGGTGGTAGCGGTCGTTCACCGACCGGTCGGGATCGGCGACGGACCCCACCATCGACCGCGCGCGCGCCGTCACGGCGGACGTGTAGCCGCCCGCGAACACCCCGCCCAGCAGGACGAGCGCGGCGCCGCACGCCAGCGTCCGGGCCGCGACCCGGCGGTCGAACAGCACGAGCATCAGCACGGCCGCCGCGCCGAGCGCCAGCCACGTCCCCCGGCTGAGCGCGAGGACGAGCGCCGCGCCCAGCACGGCGAGCCCGGCGAGCGCGGCCGGGAGGATCCAGGGCGCGCGCCGCGCCCCCGCGAGCGTGAACGCCGCCAGCACCAGGAACGCGAACGCGGCGACGACCGACATCGCCATGACGTCGACCGCGCCGAACGTCCCGACGGCGCGCACGTTGGCGCCGTCGATCGACGCGCCGTTGCCCGTCGCCGCCTGCCAGATCCCGTACGCGGCCTCCGCCAGGCCGAGGCCGAGCACGGCCCCGCAGACGATGCCGAGGTCGGCGCGGTCCCGGCACACCAGCACGACCGCGAGCGGCACCAGCACGAAGATCTGCAGGTCGCGCAGGAACCCGGGGACGCTCGCCGCGATGTCGGACGAGCAGACGGTGCTGATCCCGAGCCCCGCGACGAGCGGGCCGAACGCGACGAGCGCCGCGCGCGGCAGCCGCGTCCGGCCGAGCAGCACCAGGACGGCGGCGGTCGCCACCAGCGCGACGCTCGCGACGTCCCCGGCGGTGACCTGCACGCCGGGCCCGAACGTCCGGCCGGCCGACGGGACGCCCACGCAGGCGACGGTGGCCGCCGCGATCCAGCTCGGGCGCCTCCACCACGCCGCGGTCATCCGGAGTCCCTCCCGAGGACGGCCCGGACGGTCAGCAGCAGGATCTTGAGGTCGGCGCCGAACGACCAGTGGTCGATGTAGTGGTTGTCCAGGCGCGCGCGCAGTTCGATGCTGGTGTCGCCCCGGAAGCCGTGCACCTGCGCCCATCCGGTCATGCCGACGGGGACGCGGTGCCGGAGCATGTAGCCGGGGCAGGTGCGGGAGAACTGCTCGACGAAATGGGGACGTTCGGGGCGCGGGCCGACGAGGCTCATGTCGCCGCGCACCACGTTCCACAGCTGCGGCAGCTCGTCCATGGAGGTGTTGCGCAGGAACCGGCCGACCGGGCCCATGCGGCTGTCGCCGCGCACGGTCCAGCGGGTGTCGGCCTCGCGCTCGTCCGCGGGCTTCAGGGTGCGGAACTTCAGCAGGACGAACTCCTCGCCGCCGAGCCCGATCCGCCGCTGCCGGAACAGCACGCCCGGCCCGCCCTCCAGCCGCACCGCGACCGCGCACGCGGCGAGCAGCGGCGCCGCCGTGACCAGCAGGACGGACGCGACGGCGACGTCCAGCAGCCGCTTGGCGAACCGCTGCGCGGGCTCGCGCAGCCGCCAGTCCACCCGCGCGCACGGCAGTCCCGCGAGGTACTCGCGGCGGCCGGGCGCCACCGGGACGACCGCCGCCGGGGGCTGCACGAGCAGCGTCTCGCAGGCGAGGCCGAACGAGCAGCGCAGCACGGCGCCGAGCCGCTCGGGCGCGACGTCCTCCGCGACGACGATCAGCGTGCCGACCCCGTGCTCCTCGACGAGCGTCGGCACGTCGGTGATGTCGCCGAGGACGGGCAGCACCGGTTCGTCCGCCTCGTCCGCCTCGCCCGCCCCGGCGGCCCCGCGCCCCGCGGCGACCTGCCCGACCGGTGCGAGCCCGAACTCGCCGCGCGTCCGCAGCAGCTCGACCAGGTGCCCGGACGTGCCGCCGACGCCGACGACCAGGGCGGGACGGGACCGGGAGCGGCGGCACCGGTAGGTGCGGGCCGCGCCGTTCACCAGCGCGCGGGACGCGACCGGGACGGCCGCGGCCAGCGCGAGGAGCCACAGCCAGGCGAGCGGGCGGGCGGCGAGGAGCAGCGCCGCGACCGTCCCCACCAGCAGCACCCGGACGAGCACCGCCCGCAGGTCGGCCAGCAGCGACGGGCCGCGCCGCGACCGGTACAGCCCGCCGGTCGCGTTCAGCCCGACGATCGCGGCGGCCGCGGCGGCGGGCAGCCCGCCGCCCGGCCGTCCGGCCTGCGCGGCCGACACCGCGGCGGCCATCGCCCAGCCGTCGGCGGCGGCGAGGCAGGCGGGGAAGAGCGCGGGCAGCAGGCGCGGCCCCGGCGTGCGGCGCCGGTACGGGACGAGCGGCATCCCGGGGGCGAGCGCGGCGGCGCTCCCGCCCGCGGCGAGATCCGCGCCGGCGGCGTCGTCGATGGAGGGACTGAGTCCCTGGGCACTCATGTGGCGCGTCCCTTCATGCGGAAGACTCGGCACGCCGGAGCCTCACCGGACGATCCGGCGGGCCCGGTTCCGACTGGCACGGGCGCGCGTCCCCTCCGCCGCTGACGAGGACGTTCGCGCAGGTGGCCACGGTCAGCTTCGCAGGGCGGAGCGGCGCGGTCAGCTCCCTTTAACAAGGCACTCCCCACTCTTGAGCAGAAGATCGATTACCGCCCTGACCTGCGCAAATACTGACAATTCACGACTGTTCGCAGATGTTCACCTGAAACGCCGGGGCGGCTTCGGGAAATACCTAACGACGCTCGAACTCGCGCGGGAGAATCGTCGTCACAGCTGATCGGATTCGATCCCCCTGACAAGAGGAGAACGGTGCGCGGCAAGAAGGCCCTGGCCATGGCGCTGGTCCTCGGACTGGCGACGGCGTGCGGCGGCGGGGGCGGCGAGGTCACCCCCAAGAAGACCGAGGCCGCCCAGCCCGAAGTGACGATCGCCCCGGCGAACGGCAGCGCGCGCGCACGGCCCGACCAGGGCGTCGTCGTCAAGGCGTCCGGCGGGACGCTCGGCGCGGTCGCCGTCACGCTGAAGGGGGAGCCGGTGCCGGGCTCGCTGTCCGCCGACAAGACCGCGTGGCGGTCGTCCTGGACGCTCCAGCCCGGCGGCGCCTACCAGGTGCAGGCGACCGCGACCTCACCGGAGGGGAAGACGACCACCGCCACCAGCGCCTTCCGCACCACCACCGCCGTCGCCGCCACCCGGATCAACAACGTCGTGCCGAGCGCCGGGGAGACCGTCGGCACCGGAATGCCGATCTTCATCCAGTTCAACAAGGACGTTCCCGAGCAGGCCAGGCCGCTGATCGAGAAGAGCGTCGAGCTGTCCTCCACCAAGCCGACCACCGGCTCGTGGCGCTGGCTCGACAAGGGCCACTCGTTCAACGGGCTCCCGTCCCTGGTGTTCCGCCCGAAGAAGCCGTGGGCGCCGCACCAGGAGGTGTCCGTCACCGTCCACTACGCGGGCCTGAAGATCGGCGACGACGTGTTCGGCGCCAAGGACGTCACCCGCCGGTTCAAGATCGGCGACTCGCACGTGGTGAACATCGACGCGAAGACGCACCGGCTCGTCGTGAAGAAGAACGGGAAGACCGTCCGCAGCTGGGGCGTCAGCCTCGGCTCGGGCGGCGACGTGTGGGCGGACGGGGTCGACCACCTGCTCACCACCAGCGGCGTCCACCTCACCATGGACCGCAGCCGGATGGAGCGGATGCGCCCGCCCGGCAAGAAGCCCGGCGACCCCGGCTGGTACGACGAGCAGGTCCCGTGGGCGACCCGCATCTCCAACAGCGGCGAGTACATCCACCAGAACATGGACGACCCGTCCTGCCTCGGCAACCGCAACTGCAGCCACGGCTGCGTGCGGTCCCCCGCCGCCGACGCCAGGTGGTTCTACGACTGGTCGTACCGCGGCGACATCGTCAACATCACCGGCACCGCCCGCAAGCTCGACTGGTGGAACGGCTGGGGCTACTGGGAGGTCCCGTTCGAGAAGTGGTCGAACACCACCGACCGCGAGCCGGTCACCACGACCCCCCTCAAGTCCTGACGTCCGCCCCGCCACGCGACCCGCCGGCCGGGTCCGGGGTCAGCGGAGCGGGTCGAAGGGGGCCAGTTCGGCCGGGGCGCGGCCCGTCGCGACGGTCTCCGCCAGCAGCCGGCCGGTGGCCGGGCCGAGCGTGATGCCCCACATGCCGTGCCCGCCGCCGACGAACACGCGCGGCGAACGGGTCGCGCCGATCAGCGGCAGCCCGTCCCGGGTGCACGGGCGGGAGCCGACCCACTCGTCGCGCCGGTCGTCCAAGTCCGCGCCCCGCAGCATCGGGCGCGCCGCCTCGACGATCGCCCGGATCCGCCGGGGGTCCAGCGCCGCGTCCGGACGGCGGAACTCCATCATCCCGGCGAGGCGCAGCCGGTCGCCGAGCGGCGTGCAGGCCACCCGCTGCGCCGGAAGGTACACCGGGCCGGACGGGACGCTCTCCACCGGCACGCTGAAGCTGTAGCCGCGCCCGGCCTGCACGACCGCCCGGACACCGAACCGGCGCGCGAGGTCGCCGAGCCGCACGCCGCTCGCGACCACGACGGCGTCGAACCGCTCGGTACCGACGGCGACGCCGTCCGGGCCGTCGCGCAGCCCGCCGACGTCCGTCCCGGTCCGGATCTCGCCGCCGCGCGCCCGCACCGCGCCGGCGAGGGCGCGCACGAACCGTCCGGGGTCGACGAACCGCTGGCCGCGCAGCAGGATCGCCGCGCCGACGCGCTCCGACAGCAGCGGCGCCAGCGCGCGCGCCTCGGTGCCGTCGAGCGCCTCGCACTCGACGTCCTGCCCCGCCGCGGCGATGTGCTCGATCTCCTCCAGCAGGACGCGGCGCTCGGCGGCCGTCCGGTACGCGGCGACGAACGGGGCGGCGTCCCGCGTCTCCGCCGCGACCCCGCCCTCGACGAGCGCGTCGAAGCTCGGCAGCGCGAGCCCGTTGATCGGCACCAGCGCCTCCATCGCGCGCCGCCAGCGGGCCGCGGTGCTGTTGCGGGCGAACCCGGCGAGGAACCGCAGCAGCCGCGGGCTCGCGCTCGGCGGCACGTAGACCGGCGACGACGGGCTCAGCACCGCGCGCACCCCGGACGCGAGGACGGCCGGTTCCGGCAGCGGCGTCGCGAGTCCCGGCGTCAGCCAGCCCGCGTTCCCCCACGACGCGCCCGCGGCGACGTCCCGCCGCTCGAGCACGGTGACGTCGACGCCGCGTTCCTGCAGGAACCAGGCGGTGGACAGGCCGACCATGCCGGCGCCGACGACGGCGACACGGCGCGGAGCGCCCGAAACGACACGGCGCGGAGCGCCCCACGCGTCCATGGTTCCTCCCTGACCGATCTTCCACCTCCGATGCCGGTGCGACCCGCTGCTCCCGGACGGTCAGGACCCGCCGGAGCGACGGCCCCGCGCGTAGTGCCGTCCGGCCTTCGCCCGGTTCCCGCACCGGCGCATCGAGCACCACTGCCGGTTGCGCGCCGGGGAGCGGTCGACGAACCGCAGGGCGCAGCCGTCCGCGGCGCACACCCGCAGCCGGCCCGCCTCCGGGCCGGCCGCCAGCTCGATCGCGTCCACCGCCAGCCGGGCGAGCGCGGTGGCGACGGCGGGCCCGGACGGGACGATCGCCGGCGCGCCCGCGTCGTCCACCGTGAGCCGCGGCGCGAGCGGCACCGCGCCCGCCGCCTCGTTGACCACCCCGACCTCCGGTCCGGGCAGCGGCCGTCCCTCCGCCGCCGCGAGCACCACCGCGTCGATCGCGTCCCGGAGCCGCCGCGCCGCGTCCAGGTCGCCGGAATCCGCGGACTCGACGCCCGGGAAGCCCGCGCGGGCCAGCCAGCCCGCCAGCTCGCCGGGCGTGCGCAGGGTCTCGCGACCGCCCCGGACGCGGTCGCGCACGGTGTTCAGCAGATCGACGCTGCACCGGCCGCCGTCCCACACCCAGCCCTCGCCCATAACCGCATTATAGGGTTAGACTCCGCTCTAACCGTCTTAGGAGGTTAGACGTGATCACGGACGTCGCCGAGGTCAACGGGATCCGGATGTACTACCGGCGGGCGGGCGAGGGGCCGCTGCTCCTGCTCCTGCACGGCTGGCCGCAGACCGGGCACTGCTGGCACCGGATCATGGCGCCGCTCGCCGCCGCGGGCCGTACCGTCGTCGCCCCCGACCTGCGCGGCTACGGCCGCAGCGACCGGCCGCGCGGCGGCCACGACAAGCGCACCAAGGCCGCGGACCTGCATGAGCTCGTCGCCGCGCTCGGGTTCGAGTCGGCCGCCGTGGTCGGGCACGACCGCGGCGCGCGGGTCGCCCACCGCTGGGCGCTGGACCATCCGGACGACATCACCCGGCTGATGCTGCTCGACATCGTCCCGACCCGGGAGATGTGGCGGCGGATGGACCACCGGCTGGCCGCCGGAAGCTGGCACTGGCTCTTCCACCTGCAGCCCGACCTGCCGGAACGGCTCGCCGGCGCGGACACCGCCGGCTACCTGCGGCACTTCTTCGACGCCTGGTCGCACCGGCCGCTGCCCGAGGACGACATCGCCGAGTACGTCCGGGCGTTCTCCGCGCCGGGCGCGCTGCGCGCGGGCTTCGACGACTACCGGGCGTCCTTCCCGGACGACGCCGACGCCGACGACGCCGCGGCGGGCCGGAAGATCGGCATGCCGCTCCGCGTCCTGTGGGGGCAGGCGAGCTTCCTCGCCGGGATCGACGCCGTGGACGTCTGGCGCGACTACGCCGACGACGTCACCGGCGCGATGGTCGAGGACTGCGGCCACTTCCTGGCCGAGGAACGCCCCGACCACCTCCTGACCGAGATCCGCGCCTTCCTCACCTGAGCCCCCGGCCCGGCGACCGCCCCGTCCGGTCAGGCCGGGCGGCGGCGCTTGGTGCCGGTGCGGGGGCGCGGGGTGCGCCTTGAGCGGGCGTTGCGCCTCCTCTTCTCGTACCTCGACATCAACAGGCCCACATTCCCCGCTCGGGGCGGCGGCGCGGCGCGGCACGCGGCCCCGCCCGGCGGAAAGTCCACGGCCCGGACGGCGCAGTCGTGGTCGAGGTTCGCGTGGACGGGGTGCGGGTCGGCGGGGCGGGCGAACGGGACGTGCAGGAAGCCGGCCGTGGGAAAGTACCTGGCCAGTTTCACCAGCAGGGTGAGGATGTCGTCCCACACGCCCCGGAAGGTGTACTTGAACGCGACCTTGAATTCGCTGCCGAGGCTCCACGAGCGCCGGACGACGGGCGCGTCCTTCCCGCCCTCGTCGTCGCCGTCGCCGTCGCCGTCGTGCAGCAGGTGTAACGGCTCGCTGTGGAAACGCGTGCGGAACTTCCCCGTCTTGACGTCGGTGTAGCCCTGCAGCTTCCCGCCGTCGTCGAGCGTGGCGCCGAAGTCCGGGGGCTGGACGGGGAGGAAGCGCGAACTCAGCGAGACCCGCCCTTCCGCGGCGGCCCCGGCCTTCGGCAGCCGGTCGGCCGTCCCCGCGGAGAACGAGCCGCCGATCCCGACCCCGCCCTCGAACGTCAGCGCCACCCCGCCGTCCGTGCTCACGACGCGGAGGCCGCCGCCGAGGCCGCGGTAGAAACTGACTTTGAACTCCGCGCCTCCGACCTTCCCCAGCATGCCCATCGCCCGGGGACGGAGGGGCGGCGGCGGGCCCTCGGGCGCGCGGTCCGTCCCGCGCGTCTCCGCGGACGGACGGACGAGGGGGCAGCCGCGGGTCTCGACCGGCTCGACGACGCGGGCGAGCGGGTGGGCCGACGGGCTCAGCACCGCCACGATCAGCGCGAGGATCTGGACGCACGCACCACGGACGACTCCCTCCATAGCGCGCTTCCAACTCCTCTGGTCACGAGTACCGACGGCGCCCGGAGGCGACCGTGATCACCCCGGACGTCCGTGCAATATGTCGGACCATATAGCACTATGGAGTTGCTCGATTACAAAAAGTGACCAAGAGTCTGTAGGTCAAGTTGGACACCGCCTCCCGTTCGCGCGGCCGGGACGGGGCGCCCGAGATCGGCTAGGGCAGGCGCAGGGCGGCGGGGGCCGCCGCCGGGACGGACGGTGCGTGCGGCGCGACCCGGTCGACGCGGGCGTAGGGCTCGCCGGGCGCCGGGCGGGGGTCCTTCTCGCCGCGGTTCGGCCAGAGCGACATCGCCCGCTCGGCCTGCGCGGTGATGGTGAGGGACGGGTTGACGCCGAGGTTCGCGGTGACGGCGGAGCCGTCGACGATGTGCAGGCCGGGGTGGCCGTGGACGCGGTGGTAGGGGTCGATCACGCCGGCCTCGGGCGTCTCGCCGATGACGCAGCCGCCGATGAAGTGGGCCGTCGTCGGGATGTTGAACAGGTCGAACCACGTCCCGCCGGGGGTCGCGTCGAGTTCCTCGGCGAGCATCCGGACGGCCTTGTGCGCGATGGGGATCCACGTGGGGTTCGGCTCGCCCTCGCCCTGCCGCGCGACGAGCCGTCCGCGCCGGGCGCCGACGGTGATGGAGTTGTCGGCGGTCTGCATGACCAGGGCGATGACGGTACGGTTCGCCCAGTCCTTGAGGGACAGGCCCCGCAGGATGATCGTCGGGTGCCGGGCGGCCTGCCCCAGGAACTTCAGCCAGCGCGGCGCCCGTCCGCCGCCGTCGACGAGGAGCGTGCGGATGAACCCCATCAGGTTGTTGCCGGTGCCGTAGCGGGTGGGTTCGATGTGCGTCCGGTCGTCGGGGTGGAACGAGGACGTGATCGCGAGACCGGTGCCGTGGTCGACGTGCTTCCCACGGTGCCAGACGGTCATGCGCTCGACGCCGAGGAGCGCCTCGGAGTTCGTCCGGGTCAGCTCGCCGAGGCGCGGGGACAGGTCCGGGAGGCGGCCGGTGTCGCGCATCCGGTGCAGGAGGGTCTGCGTGCCGTGGGTTCCGGCGGCGAGCACGACCTGCTCCGCGGTCATCGTCCGGCGGTGGCGGCGCAGGGCGCCGGTGCGCTCGATGGACACCCGGTAGCCGCCGGAGTCGAGCGGGTCGAGCGCGGTCACCGTCGTGTCGGGGACGACGCGGACGCCCGCCTTCTCCGCGAGGTACAGGTAGTTCTTCGTGAGCATGTTCTTCGCGCCGACCCGGCAGCCGATCATGCACGAGCCGCACGCGGTGCACGTCGTCCGGCGGGGGCCCGCGCCGCCGAAGTACGGGTCGTCGTGGGTGGTCCCGGCGTCCTCGCCGAAGAACACCCCGACCGGCGTGGGGTGGTAGGTGTCGCCGGCGCCCATCCGGTCGGCGACCCGCTTGATCGCCTCGTCGGCGGGCGTGACCAGCGGGTTCGTCACGACGCCGAGCATCCGGCGGGCCTGGTCGTAGTGCGGCCTCAGCTCGTCCCGCCAGTCGGTGATGTCACCCCACGCGCGGTCGGTGAAGAACGGCTCCGGCGGCTCGTACAGCGTGTTGGCGTACACGAGGGAGCCGCCGCCGACGCCGGCGCCCGCGAGGACGAGCACGCCCGCCTTCCCGCCGACCCGGTGCATCCGCTGGATGCCGCGCAGCCCCAGGCGGGGCATCCACAGGTACTTGCGCAGCCGCCAGGACGTCCTGGGCAGCGAGTCCTCGTCGAACCGGCGGCCCGCCTCCAGGACCGCGACGCGGTACCCCTTCTCGGCGAGCCGCAGCGCCGCGACGCTGCCGCCGAAGCCCGAACCGACCACGATGACGTCGAAGTCGAATGCCTTGCTGGTCACGCGCATCACCTCGTCACACGAATGACCCCCGAGTGTCACCCCCCGTGCTCGTCGCGCACCATACAGCGGGACGCGCGATCCGGAAACGGCGTTATCAATCCGTTGACAACGTTCTCCGCAGGATCAGCTCGAGCTCCAGGCAGCGCCGCGGGTCGCGCAGGTCGTCGCCGAAGAGGAGCTGCAGGTGCCGCAGCCGGTACCGGACGGTCTGCGGGTGCACGCGCAGGCGGCGTCCGGCGTCGGCGGCGTTGAAGTTGTGCTCCAGCAGGGCCAGCAGCGTCTCGGTGAGCCGGTCGCGGCGGGCGGGCGGGACGGTGCGCAGCGGCGCGAGCCGCGTCGCGGCGGCGTCGTCGATCAGCTCCCCGGCGCGCGAGATCACCAGGGCCGGGACGTGCTCGGCGCTGCGGATCGGGCCGCTGTCGGGGATGCCGCCGCGGCCCGCGAGGGCGAGCGTCTCGCGGGCCCACCGCAGCGAGCGGGCGGCGCGGGCGAGCGGCACGGCGGGCCCGATCGCGACGACCCAGTCGCGCAGGAGGTCGTCCGGCAGGACGGGACGGGCGCCGCCCGGGGCGTCCGGGAACAGCAGGGCGGGTTCGGCGGCGCCGAAGTCGGCGAGCGCGCCGGGCGGCGGCGTGCGCGGCGGGACGGCGCCGTCCCGGCGGGGGCGCGCGGCCGCCGCCGCGACGGTGCGGGGCCGCGGCCAGCGCGCCTCGCGGGCGAGCGCCGCGACCAGGTCGGGGTCGGCGGGCGGATCGGCGAGCAGCAGGTGCAGCAGCCGGGAGCGGCGCCGGACGTCCAGGTCGGTCCCGGCGGCGCGCTCCTCCCGGTACCCGGCGGCGATCACCTCGGCGACCGCGTCCATGTAGGCGAACTGGGCGTCCACCACCAGCCCCAGCGCCGCGCGGTCGAGGTCGAGGCCGCCGGGGACGGCCGCGAGCGTGCGCCACGCGGCGAGCGCGGACCGGCGCAGCGCCTGCCCGATCTCGTCGGGGTCGCGGCCGTCGCGCGCCAGATGGCGCCCGACCCGCAGGTAGAACGCCCGCACCCGGTCCCAGCCGGCGTCCGGGTCGTCGACCAGGTCGCAGAAGTGCCGCAGCCCCGCCGCGACCCCGGACCGCACCCGGCGCCCCTCGTCCCCGGCCGCCGGCGCCGCACCGCGCTCGCCCAGCTCGCGCAGCAGCTCGCCGGCCGCCCGGTCCACCCGGGCCCGCAGCCACTCCGTTATTTCTTTCGGAACCTTCTCGAACGTGGACACGTCCAATGCCATTCGCCGTTTCCCCCTCAGGATCATCGGTCCCAAGGATTGCGGATCCCGCGCCATTCCGGTTGTGCCGGACGGTACTCGTCGGACGAGTTTTCCTGGGGGCGGGTGACAAAGGGCGGGCGCGGAGAATTCAGCCGAACGTGTCGAGTCCCGCGATGCGCCAGCGGCCGTCCCGGCGGACGGCGTCCACCGCCAGCATCGCGGGCGCGTGCGAGCTGCGGCCGTCGCCGGTCCGGGTCGTGCGCTGGTCGGCGAACACGAGGAGCCGCGCCCGCCCGTCCGCGAGCGTGACCACGGCGCTCTCGGTGACCCGGGTACTCAGCACCGCCTCGCGTTTCGGCGCCTCCTCGCGCACCTTTCCGAAGATGCCCTCGTATTGCCCGGCCGCGTCGCCGGTGAGAAACTCCTCTGCCGCTTTCCGGGTGCGTTCGGGGGCCGCGTGGTCGTAGGAGAACAACCGCCCGATCATGTCGGCGACCGCGCCTTTCACCTCGCTCGTCGCGGCGCCGTCGGTGAGCGCGGTGTTCCGCACGGCCGGATCGTCCCGCAACGCCGCCGCCTCCTGCCGCGCCCAGAACCCGGACGCCGCCAGCAGCACCGCCACGAGCCCGAGCACGGCGGGCCGGACCGCCGTCGCGCGCCGGTTCACAGCGCGTCCCGCAGCGCCCGGCCGAGCCCGCTCAGCTTCCAGCCGCCGCCCGTCCGGTCGAGCCGCGCGACCAGGCGGTCCTGCTTGACCACCGGGTCGCCCTCGGGCGGCGTCACGGTGATCTCGACCGCCACCAGGACGCGCGCCCGCCCCGACCGCGCGTCCAGCTCGGCCACCGCCGCCTCCAGGACCTTCGCGGACGTCACCGTCCTCGCCTCCCGCACCCGCTTCTCGAACTCCGCCCGGCCCCGCGTGATCTCCTCGTGCAGCTCCCCGGTCGTCGACTCCCGCCACGTCCGCAGGTCCGGCTCCAGGGTGCGGTAGTCGAGCGTGTTGAGGTTCTGCACCGACTGCTCCCCCGCCCGCAGCGCCTCCGTCCGGACGCGCGAGTACGCGGCCGCGTCGTCGTGCGCCGCCGCGTACCACGACCGGCCGCCCCAGAGCGCGAACACCGCCGCGAGGACGGCCAGCGCGACCGCCGTCCGGTGCACGAGATCCGGGCCCTCGTCCATCAGACCGCCCGCAGGTCGTGGATCGTCCAGCGCCCGCCGTCCCGCCGCGCCGTCACGACGAGCTGCGCCGCCGCGGGCGTCCCCACCGGCTTCCCCGCGCGCGTCGCCGTCTGGTCGAGGAACACCAGCACCCGTGCGGCGTCGCCGTCGAGCGACACCACCCCGGTCCGCACCACCCGCGTCACGAGCGTCACCCGCTGCTCCGGCGCCTGCCGCTTCACCTCGCCAAACAGCACGCGGTACTGCCGCAGCGCCGGGCCCCGCAGTACGTCCGCCGCGGCCCGCTCGGTCGCGGCGACGTCCCCCGCCGCGTACCCGAACACCGACGTCAGCCCGCGCGACACCGCCCCGGTCAGCTCCGCCTCCGCCGCCCCGCCGGCCACGACCCGCTCGTCCTCGCGGACCGCGTCCGCGAGGGGCCGCAGCGCGACGCCGATCAGCACGATGCCGAGCGCGACGGCGAACGGCCGGTACAACCGGAGCAGCCGCCTCATCGCGCACCCACCGGGACGGACGTGAGCGACTCGAGCTTCCACCCCTGCGGCGTCCGCGCGAGCTCCGCCTCGAACCGCTTGCGCTGCATCGTCGGCTCCCCGCCCCGCAACGTCAGCCGCACCCGCACCGACGCGATCACCTCGGCCTTCCCGGCCCGCTCGTCCAGCGAGGTCACGGCGGCGCCGGTGACGGTCGCCGCGGCGTCCGTCCCCGACTCCCCGATCTTCCGCCGGTTCGCCGCCTCGTCCTCCCGCAGGTGCGCGTGCAGCGCCCCCGTCGTCGCCCCGAGCCACGCACGCAACCCCCCGTCCACGTCGCCGGCGTCCATCGAGTTCAGCACCCCGATGTGCCGCTCGGCCGCCCGCAGGACCACCGCCCGTCCCCCCGAGGGCCCGGCCGCCGGTTCGTCCCGCCAGACCGTCCACGCGGACCAGCCGAGGAACACGACCGCCGCCGCCACGACGCACCACCCCACGAGCCCCCACCCGGCGAGCAGCGTCCCCGGGCCCGCCCGGCCGTCGCGGCGCCGGTCGGACCGCCGGTCGGACCACTTCCGGTCCCCGCGCGACCGGTCCCCGCGCGGTCGTTCCCCGTGCGACCGGTCCCCGCGCTTCCCGTCCCCACGCTTCCCGTCCCCACGCCACCGGTCCCCGCGCCACCGTTCCGCGCGCCACCGGTCCCCGCGCTTCCGGTCCGCCGACGTGGGCGGCCCCTTCGGGCTTTCGCCGCCGTCCGCGTCGCCGCCGCCGTCCGGGTACGGCGGTCGTGCACCCTTCTCGCTCCCGGCACGCCGGGTGCGTCCGCGCCAGCGGTCCCGCGACGCGGAGGTCCGCTCCCGGCGCTCGCCGCCGTCCTCGGCGCGCAGCGCGCCGCGCCACGCGGCGTCGTCCGCACCGGCGCCCCCGGACGTCCCGTCCGCGACGGACTCCCGGCGCCCGGTCACGGCCGGGCCTCCGGGAGTGCGAGCAGAGCACGCAGGTCCGGCGCGCCCGCGGCCCCCTCCGGCACTCCCGGCAGTGCGAGCGCGCCGGGCAGCGACGGGTCGGGAACGGCGGCGTCGAGCACCGAACCGGCGCGTGCGGGTTCGGGGACGGGGCGGCGCGGGACGTTCGCCGCGCCGCGGACGTTGACGCCGCTCGACGGGGGCGCGGTGCAGGACGCCGCGACGTTCAGCGGGGCGCCCGGGGACGTGTCGAGCCCGTTGCGGTACTTCGTTCCCTCGTAACCGGCCGTGCAGTTCGGGGGCTCGAAGAAGGTGGTGACCATTCCGAAGGTGAGCCGGCCGTCGCGCACGACCGACGTTCCGGCGGCGACCGCGGCCGGCAGCTCGGACATGAGTTGTTCGAGCCCGTCGGTGCGGTGGGCGAGGAGTTCGGAGGTGGTGAGGAGGTTCGCGACGAGGACGCTCAGCGAGGGGTCGAGGTCGCGGACGAGCGCGCGGAGTTCGGTGGCGGCGCCGGGGGCGGTCGCGACGAGGTCGCGGAACTCGGGGTCGGACTCGCGGAGCTGTCCGGCGAGCAGGCGCGCGTTGCTGCCGAACGTCTTGAGGGCCGCGGCCTCCTCGTTCTGGGTGCGCAGGACGGTCTCGGCGTCGTCGATCAGCGTGCGCGTCGGGACGACGTTCGCGTTGGCGGCGTCGGTCAGCGCGCGGGTCTCGTCGAGGAGGGCGCGCAGGTTGGGGCCCTGCCCGGCGAGCGCAATCCCGAGTTCGTCGACGACGGTGCGCAGCGCGTCCGTCGGCACCGATTCGGCGAGCGCGTTGACGCTGGTGAGCAGGTCGGTGACCGGGGGCGGCGTGGCGGTGGCGGAGCGCGGGATCACCTCGCCCGCCGCCAGGTACGGGCCGGACGCGGTGGCCGGGCGCAGGTCGATGTACTGCTCGCCGATCGCGGAGCGGTTCGCGACGACGGCCTCGGTGCGGGCGGGGATGCGCGGGGCGTCGTCGTCGATGCGGAGTTCGGCGACGACACCGTCGGCGGTCAGGTGGAGTTCGCCGACGCGTCCGACGGACGAGCCCCGGTAGGTGACGTCGGCGTTCTCGGCCAGGCCCCCGGCCTCGCCGAGTTCGGCCTCGATGACGTAGTGGTCGGCGAGGCCGACGTACTTGCCCAGGTCCGCGTAGTTGAGGCCGACGTGGGCGACGGCGTAGAGGCCGACGACGAGGAAGACGAGGTTCTTGATGCGGGTGCCGAGGGTGAGCATCAGTCCCCCTGGACGGCGGGGAGCGGGGCGATGGGCGGGACGATCGTGGTGCCCGGCTCCGCGGTGACGGTCAGGTACACGTTCAGGTAGTCGCCCTTGATCGCGGGAAGGACGGCGTCGGTGAACGGGTAGGTCAGCAGGACCTCGAGGGCGTTCGGGAGGTCGGTGCCGGCGTCGGAGAGCTTGCGGAGGGTCGGTTCGAGGGCCTCCAGGTCGGCGATGAGGTCCGCTTTGCTCCGGTTCACGGTGGTCACGGCGACGTCCGACAGCTCGTCGAGCGAGGCGAGCATCTGGACGAGCGCGCCGCGCTGCTCCTCGAGCACCCGCAGGCCGGGTTCGAGGTCGGTGAGGGCGACGTCGATCTGGTCGTCGCGGGCCCGCAGGGTCGCGGAGAGGCGGTTCATCCCGTCGATGGCGTCGATGATCCCCTCGCGGTTGGCGTCGAGGGCGCCGACGAGCTGTTCGGCCTGGTGCAGGAGCGACCGGATCTCGGGTTCATTGCCGTCGAGGGCGCGGTTCAGCTCCGTGGTGATCGTGCGGATCTGGGCGATCCCGCCGCCGTTGAGCAGCATCGACAGGGCGCCGAACACCTCCTCGACCTCGGGGTTGCGGCCGGTGCGGGAGGCCGGGATGACGGCGCCGTCCGCGAGCCGCCCACCGCCCGGCGAACCGGACGAACCGGGCGTGGACAGCTCGACGAACTTCTCGCCGAGCAGGCTGGACTGCCGGACGTTCGCGTGCGCGTCCGCCGGGAGCCGGACGTCGCCGTTGACCTGCATGGTCACGACGGCGGTCCAGCCGTCGGCGGGGAGCGATACGCCGGTGACGCGGCCGACCGCGACGTCGTTGACCTTGACGGCGGACTGCGGGACGAGGTTGAGGACGTCCGCGAACTCGGCCCGCACCGTGTACGGGTGGTCGCCGAGGTCGGCGCCGCCGGGCAGGGGGACGTCCTGGAGGCCGCCGAAGCCGCAGCCGGACGCGAGGGTCGCGGCGGCGAGCGCGAGCGCGAGTGCCCGGCGGGTCACGGCGCCTCCCCTCGGACGGGCCGTCCGGTGACGGGCAGCGGGGTCAGCTCGGTGAGGTTCTGCCGCCCCATCAGCGACTTCGTGGCGGGGTCGTAGGCGCCCAGGACGTTCACGACGTTGATCGCCTGGACGTCGAGGGCCTCGGCGAGCGAGCGGCGCTGCTTCACGAGCGTCCGCGTGATGTCGGACAGCTTGTGCACGTTCTCCCGCACCTGTTGGCGGTTGTCGCGGATGAACGCCTCGACGTCGGCGAGGGCGCGGGTGAGCAGCCGGATCGCGGCGTCCAGCTCGTGCCGGTCGGCGGCGAGGAACTCGCTGACGTCGGCGAGCTGCCGTTCGGCCCGCCGCACCTGCCCGTCGTTCTCCCTGAGCATGGACGTGAACGTCTGCAGGGAACGGATCGTCGCGAAGAGGTCGTGCTGGGAGCCGGAGAGGGTCTTGGCCGCCTGCGCCATCCGTTCGGTGGTGGTGCGGATGTCGCGGCCGTTGCCGTCGAGGTTCTCCGCGCCGGTCTCGAGGGCCCGGGAGAGCGCGCCGTCGGCGTTGACGCCGCCGGGTCCGAGGTCGCCGGCGAGGCGTTCGACGGCGGCGTAGACCTGGTCGAGTTCCATCGGCGTCGCGGTGTCCCGGACGTCGATGACGCCGCCGGACCGCAGCACCGGGCCGCCCGTGTACGCGGGGGTGAGCTGGACGTACCGGTCGGCGACGACGCTCGGTGCGATCGCGACGGCCTTCGCCCCGGACGGCACGCGCACGCCGTGGTCGACGGTGAGGACGGTCCGGACGCGCGGGCCCTCGGGCGTGACGGAGTCGATCGCGCCGACGCGGACGCCGAGCACGCGCACGTCCGAGCCCGCGGAGATGCCGACGGCGCTGCGGAAGTACACGGTGATGCGGGTGCCGTCGGGGCCCTGGACGCGGACGAGCGCGAGCGCGGCCGCCACCAGGAGTGCGGCACCGGCGGCGACGAGGACGGCCGGCCCCCGAAGTCTGCGGAGCATCAGCCACCGCCCTTCCGGGGCGGCACGCACCCCTCGTCGGGGGCTTCGCGGCCCTCCGGCAGGTACTCGGGCGGGACGAGCCCGCACAGGTAGCCGTCCATCCAGCGCCCGTTCCCGAGGCTGTTGCCCAGCAGCCGGGTGTACGGGCCGGCGGTCTTCAGCGCGCGGTCCAGGTTCGCTTGGTTCTGCTCAAGCAGGTCGGTGACGCGGCCGAGCGCGCGCAGCGTGGGGTCGAGTTGCTCTTGGTTGTCGGCAACGAGACCGGAGATCTGCCGGGACAGTTCCTGGGTGCCGACAAGGAGGTTGTGGATCGCTTCCCGGCGGCGGCGGATCTCGGCCAGCAGCAGGTTGCCGTCGCGCAGGAGCGCTTCGATGTTCCCGCTCTGGTCGGCCATCGTCCCGGTCACCTGGCGGGTGTTCGCGAGGAGCCGGGACAGTTCGGCGTCCCGCGACGCGATCGTCTTCGACAGCGCGGACAGGCCCGACAGGGCCTCGCGGACCTCGGGCGCCGTGTCGTCGAACGTCCCGGACAGGACGTCGAGGCTCTGCGCGAGGCGGGCGGTGTCGAGGCGCCCGACGGTCCCCGCGAGGTCCTCGAACGCCTCGGTGACGTCGTAGGGGGACGTCGTCCGGCCGAGCGGGATCCGGTCGCCCGGGTCCTGTGCGCGCGCGCCGAGCGGGTCTACCGCGAGGTACTTGTCGCCGAGCAGCGTCTTGATGGCGATCGCGACGGTGCTGGCGTCGCCGACCCACGTGTCCCGGACGCGGAACGACACGGCGACCTTCGCGCCGTCCAGCCGGACGGCCGTGACCTCGCCGACCTTCACGCCCGCGACCCGCACCTCGTTGCCGGCGCGCAGCCCGGCGGCCTCGCCGAAGTCGGCGGTGTAGCGGGTGCCGCCGCCGATGACCGGCAGCTCCTTGGCGTTGTAGGCGAGCAGCGCCGCGACCGTCAGCAGGGTGATCGACACGACGGCGACCACGATCGGGTTCCGCTCCCGCACCGGCCTGACCAGCGGGCGCCGCCGCCCCGCCGGCCGCCGCCTCACGGTTCGGGCCTTGCCCGGTCGCGCGCTCATGCGCCGCACCTCGCGTCCGTCAGCGGCACGCCGGACGGCGGCGGGTGCTCCTCGCCCGGGTACTGCTCGTAGGTGACGCCCGTGACGGCCGCCTCGCACATGTAGAGGTTCAGCCACGAGCCGTACGAGGCGACGCGGCCGATGGCCTCCGCCTTCACGGGCAGGGTCTCCAGGAACCGTTCGACGGTGTCCGACTCGTCCGCGAGGTTGTCCGAGAGGCGTCCGAGCTGCTCGATGTCGCGTTTCAGCGGCTCCCGGCCGTCCCGCAGCAGCCCGGCGGTGGTGCCCGCGAGCGCGTCGAGCGCGCCGATCGCCTCGCCGATCGCCGTCCGGTCGGACGCCAGCCCGGACACCAGGCGGCGCAGCGTCGAGACGAGCGTGCCGAGCTCGTCGTCGCGCGCGTTGACGGTGCCGAGGACGGCGTTCAGGTTGTCGATCACCTGCCCGATGACCCGGTCCTTCGCGGCGATCCCGCCGGTCAGCGACCCGATCGTGGACAGCAGCCCCTCGACCGTCCCGCCCTCGCCCTGCAGCACCTGGACGAGCGACCCGGCGAGCTTGTTGACGTCGCCGGGCGACAGCGCCTGGAACAGCGGCTGGAACCCGTTGAACAGCTGCGTCAGGTTCAGCGCGGGCGTGGTCCGCTCGACCGGGATCGTCGCGCCCGGCCGCAGCGTGCCGGCGGCGCCGGTGCCGCGGTCGAGCGCGACGTACCGCTGCCCGATCAGGTTCAGGTACTTGATCGTCGCGGTGGCGGTGGCGGGCAGCTCGCGGCCCCGCTCGACCGCGAACGTGACCTGCGCGGTGCGCCGGTCGACGACGTCGATGTCCTCGACGCGGCCGACCTCGACGCCCGCGATCCGCACGCCGTCGCCGTCCCGCAGCCCGGACGCGTCGGTGAACCGCGCCTTGTAGGAGACGGTGTCGCGGGCGCCGAACCGTCCGATGGACAGCGCCAGCATCCCGGTCGCGACGGCGGTCACGACGACGAACGCCAGCGACTTCGCGAGCGGCCCGGCGAGGCTCCTGCGCTTCACTTCAGCGTCACCTCCGCGCCCCGGTAGAGGGGGCCGACGAGCACGCTGCTCCAGCCGGGCAGCGCCTCCGGCACCTCCTGGACGGACGGCGCCACCAGCTCGTTCACCATCCGGTTCTCCTGCGGCGAGTTCGGCAGGCCGAGCGCGCCGGGCGCGACGGCGACGGGCGTCGCGGCGCCCGCCCCCGCGTCCGGCAGGGCGGCCCCGTCCGGCTCCGCGCCGCCGCCCGTCCCGTACGGGACGGGGTAGCAGTGCGGGCCGTCGGCCTCGGTGTAGCGGGGCCGGTCGCGGCCCGGCACGTACTTCCCCTTGGACGGGACGGTCGTGACGTTCACGTGCAGTCCCGGACGGTCGGTGCCCGCGCCGAGGACCTCGTCCATGACGGGCACGAAATCGGTGAGCATCGCGAGGGTGCAGGGGAACGCGGGCGAGTACTCGCGCAGCAGCTCCAGGGTCGGGCGGCTCTCGGCCGTCAGCCGGATGAAGTTCTCGCTGTTCTCGTGCAGGAAGTCCGACAGGTTCCGGGACGCGTCGGTGAGCGACGCGTAGAGCCGTCCGAGGTCGTCGCGCTGCGCGGCGATGCTGCGGCTGGTGTAGGAGAAGTCGTTGAGCGCCTGCAGGACGTCCGGTGCGGCCTGCTCGTAGTGGTGCGTGACCTGCACGAGCTCGCGGATGCCTCGGTTCAGCGCCGGGACGCTCGGGTTGATCTCCTTCAGGTACGCGTCGAGTTCGACGAGCGTCCGTCCGAGCTCGGTGCCGCGCCCGTCCAGGGCCGTCGACACGGCGGTGAGGGTCGCGGCGAGCTTCGCGGGCCGGACGGCGGTGAGCAGCGGGTACAGGTTGTCGAGGACGCGCTGCAGCTCGATCGCGTTCGCCGACCGGTCCTGGGTGATCACGCTGCCCGCGACCAGCCGGGCGCGGGCCGGGCGCGCGGGCGGGATCAGCGCGACGTACCGCTGCCCGAACAGGGTCGTGGGGAGCAGCTGCGCGGACACGTTCGCGGGCAGCATCGGCACCCGCTCCGGGTCGATCGCGAGCCGCAGCGTCGCGCCCCGCCCGTCCGAGTCGATCTCGCGGACCTCGCCGACGACGACGCCGCGCAGCTTCACGTCCGCGTGCGGGTGCATCTCGCTGCCGACGCTCGCCGTCCGCAGCGTCACCCACGCCACCTCGGTGAACCGCTTGTCGTACACCGCGATCGACAGCCAGATCAGCAGCGCCGGGACCAGCAGGAACACCACGCCCGCGAGCCGCCTGCCGAGGACGGGCGAGGTCGCGCGGCGGCGCCGTCCGGCCGTCCGGCGGGCGTTCGTCCGGGCGCTCGTCCGGGCGCTCATCCGGCGACCTTCACGGTCGTGGTCGTTCCCCACACCGCCAGGCTGAAGAAGAAGTCGCTGACGCTGATCAGGACGATCGAGGTGCGGACCGCGCGGCCGACGGCCCGGCCCACCCCGGCGGGGCCGCCGGCCGCACGGTAGCCGTAGTAGCAGTGCGAGAGGATCACCAGCACGCTGAACACCAGCACCTTGAGGAACGACAGGACGACGTCCACGGGCGACAGGAACAGCCCGAAGTAGTGGTCGTAGGTCCCCGCGGACTGCCCGTTGACGTGCACCGTCACCGCCCGGGACGCCAGGTACGCGCACAGCAGCCCGACCGCGTACAGCGGGACGATCGCGACCGCGCCCGCGATGATCCGGGTCGTCACCAGGTAGGGCAGGCTCGGGATGCCCATGACCTCGAGCGCGTCGACCTCGTCGCCGATCCGCATCGCGCCGAGCTGCGCGGTGAACCCGGCCCCGACCGTCGCCGACAGCGCCAGCCCCGACACCACCGGCGCGATCTCCCGCGTGTTGATGTACGCGGACGCGAACCCGGTGAACGCGGACGTCCCGATCTGCTGCAGCGCCGAGTAGCCCTGCATGCCGACGACGACGCCGGTGGCGAGGGTCATCGCGACCATCACGCCGATCGTCCCGCCGATCACGCCGAGGCCACCGCTGCCGAACGCGACCTCGGCCAGCAGCCGCTGCACCTCGCGCCAGTACCGGCGGACGGCGCGCGGCGCCCACAGCAGCGCCCGCACGTAGAACAGGCCCTGGTCGCCGGGGGCGTCCAGCCAGCCGAACCAGCGGGACGGGCCGGCGCGCAGCGTGCCGAGCACGGCCATCGCTCACCCTCCCTTCGGCGGGACGACCTGCAGGTAGATCCCGGTGATGACGAGGTTGAGCAGGAACAGCAGGAGGAACGTGATGACGACCGACTGGTTCACGACGTCGCCGACGCCCTTCGGCCCGCCCTTCGGGTTCAGCCCCCGGTACGAGGCGACGACCCCGGCGACGAACCCGAACAGGATCGCCTTCGCCTCCCCGACGTAGATGTCGGGGAGCTGCGCGAGCGCCGAGAAGCTCGCGACGTACGCGCCGGGCGTCCCGCCCTGCATGAGCACGTTGAAGAAGTAGCCGCCCGCGACCCCGACGACCGACACGAGGCCGTTCAGCAGGAACGCGACGGCGACGCAGGCGAGCACGCGCGGGACGACGAGGCGCTGCACCGGCGAGACGCCGAGCACCTCCATCGCGTCCAGCTCCTCGCGGATCGTGCGGGCGCCGATGTCGGCGCAGATCGTCGAGCCCGCCACCCCGGCCACCAGCAGCGCCACGATCATCGGGCTGGCCTGCTGGATCACCACCAGGACGCTCGCGGCGCCGGTGAACGACTGCGCGCCGAACTGCTGCGTGAGCGACCCGACCTGCAGCGACGTGACCGCGCCGAACGGGATCGAGACGAGCGCCGTCGGCAGGATCGTCACGCTGGCGATGAACCAGAACTGCTCGACGAACTCGCGGAACTGGAACGGGCGGCGGAACGCCATGCCGAGCACGGTCGCGCCGAGCGCGAACATCCGGCCGGCCTCGCGCAGCGCGTTCAGCGGGTATTCGATGACGGGCGTCGGCACGACTCCGGCCTCCTTTCGCGCTTTCCGGTTTTACGGTCGGCGGCTCAAGTTACTCGGCGGTTAATTGCCCGGACAAGGCATCGAGCCGCATCAAATCGTAGGGGGCGCCTTTTCTAGCGGGCGGTGATATTTTCGACTTCCACCGAACCCCGCTTTTTCATCAGCGGCAGAGCATTTTCCGGGGGACGCCCCGGCGGCCCCCGCCCGTTGTCACGCGGGTGACAACGCGCGGCCGATGATCCTGTGCGACATGACAAAGCCGCCCCCTGCCGGGCGACGCATAATGTCCGGATCGCACCTCGCCGGATCCCCACCCCTGCCGAGAGGAACTCCCGTGAACCGACGCCATCTCGCGGCCCTGCTGCTGGTCCCCGCGCTCAGCCTCACCGCGTGCGGCGGTGACGACGACTCCGGCGGCGGTGGTTCGGCCGGACAGAACCCCTCGGCCGGCGCGCCGTCCGGCTCGGGCGCCGGGCAGCAGCCCGGCACCGACGGCGGCGGCGGGCAGGGCGGTGGCGGCGGCCAGGGCGGCGCCGGGGGTTCCGGGGCCGACGGCGGCGCGGGCGGCTCCGGCGGATCCGGCGGAGCGAACGGCTCCGCGCCCACCGGCCCGCCCCCGGAGGCCGTCAACGCGTTCGCCAAGTGCATGCGGGACAAGGGCGTCGACATGCCGTCCGACATCCGGCAGTGGCAGCCGCCCGCGACCCCGTCCGGGGAGATGCAGCGCGCGATGGCCGTCTGCATGCAGGTCATGGCGTCCGCCGCGCCGCAGGGCTGACGCACCGGACGCGGCCGGCGCACGTGCGGCCCCGCCCGTCCGCCGTCCGCTGACGGTCGGACGGGCGGGGCCGCGGCGCACGGCCGCACGCGCTCAGTTCGCGGTGCCGCTCCCGCACGCCGGCGCCTTCGCGAAAGCGGCCTTCAGTTCGGCGTTCTTCGCGAAGTCCTGTTCGGGCCCTTGATACTGCTGGAACCGCCCGAACGCGTCACCCATCTGGGCGACGGCCTTCTGCAGCGACTTCTGGTTCTCGATATCGGCCTTTTCCAGCCGCATCGACGCCGTCGTCACCGTCGAACGCGTCTGCATCAGTTTCGTCATCGCGTCCTTGAACAGCCGGTCGCCGCCCTCCACCGGCGGTTTCCCGAGCTTCTGCATCTCCGACTCGAACGTCCGCATCCGGGACGAGACGCCGTCCAGCAGCTCGATCAGCGACTTCTTCGACGCCGACGCGTCCGCCCCCTGCAACCGGGGCACGTCCATCGAGGGCAGCTTCGCGGAGATGCCGCACAGCTTCCCGGCCCAGGCGACCTCGGGCGGGTCCTTCTTCTCCTCGGCTCCGCAGCCGGCGGCGGCGAGCGCGGCCGTCCCGGCCAGCACCGCCCCGGCGATCACACGCCGCACCATGTCCGTTCTCCTTCGTTCACGCGCAGTTCGAGGTGGCGGGCTCGCCCGCGAAGCGGTCCGCGAGGAACGCCATCGCGTCCTCGTTGCCGCGGTAGACGAGCGTGATGTGGCCGACGCCGTCCCACTCCTTCCAGGTGACGGGCGCGCCGAGCGCGCAGTAGTCGCGGTGCAGCCGCTCGGCCTGCCCGAACGCGACGATCTCGTCGGCCCGCGAGTGGTACTGGAACACCGGCGCCCCGGGCGCGCCCGCGCCGAGCGTGTTCTGCGCGACCCGCTCCAGCCACGGCTCCGACGCGTACGGGCTCGTCGCGAAGTAGTCCGGCACCGTCTTGCCCTGGTGGTCGAGCAGCAGCTCCAGCGTGCACGTCTCGGTCTCGAACGCCGACAGCATCGCGCGTCCGGCGTCGTTGACGTACGACTCGAGGTCCAGCTCCGGGTAGGCGTTGTCCATGCCGACCATGGAGTAGAGGAGGAACCCGAACGGGTCGGCGCCCTCCAGCGCGATGCCCACGGCCGCGAGGTCGGACGGGACGCCGCCGCCCACGATGCCCGCGACGTCCAGTTCGGGCGCGTACGCGGGCTGCTTCTGCCCCGCCCACATCGCGGCGGCGCCGCCCTGCGAGTAGCCGCGGAACGCGACCGGCGCGCTCTCCGACAGCCCCGCCCCTTCGAGCCCCCGGGCGGCGCGGACCGCGTCGATCAGCGCGTTCCCCATCGAGTGCACGACGTAGGTCGTCTCGGGGTTCTCGTGGTAGCCCTCGTAGTCGGTGACGGCGACCGCGTAGCCCGCGGCGAGCATCTCGTTCAGCGCGGCCTGCTCGTAGAAGGCGCCCTGGTCGATGAACCGGGACGGTGCGCAGCGGAACGACGGCCCGCTCGTCCCCGGCCCGAACCCGACGACCGGCAGGGACGCCGGGTCGCCCGCCTTCGGGACGAGCACCATCCCGGTCACCGCGACGGGCTCGCCGAGCGCGTCCGTCGACAGGTACATGACCTGCCAGGCGTCCGCGAGCCCCCGCGCGGTGGGCGGCCCCGCCTTGGCGGGCCGCGCCCGGATCACGTCCCCCGGCTCCCCGGCGGGCAGCGGCGACGGCGGCGTGTAGAACGCGTCGCCCGGCGGCCCCGGATCGGCCGCGGCGGGGGCCGCCGGAGCGGCGCTCGCGGGCACGGCCGGGGCCGCGCCCAGCGCGAGGACGAGCGCGGCCGCCGCGCCCCCGAGCAGCAGCCGGCGCCGTCGTGCGGTGAAGATCGGCATCATCGCTCCCATCCGTTCGCCGTACTCGCCGGACCGCTCGCACGGCCACCGCCCGCCCGCCGGTCCGCGCGCCCGTCCGTCGAGGGGACGGGCCGGGCGGGCGGCAGGGACGTCACGGTGGCGCGGGGCACGGGGTTCCTCCGGGGGGTCACGGGGTGCTCACCGGGGTGACGGTCAGCTCGGCGGTGTTGCCGGGGCCGGTGACCGCGTCCCCGATCAGGCCGGTCAGCACGCCGCAGCCGGCGAGGGGCGGGAGGTCGTAGCCGCCGGTGAGGCGGCCGCCCGCGGCCGGGTCGAAGCCGGGTGCCGAGGTCAGCGTCAGCTCGGCCGGCTCGGACGTCCGGCAGTCCGCGCCGCCGCCGATCGGGACGACGCCGAAGGCGCGGAACGCCGGGAACGCGGCGGTGAGCTCGGACGTCGTCGTGAGGACACCGTCCGCGAACTCCGCCGTGCCGCCGCCCGCGTCGTCGAGCCGCAGTTCGGCGGTGACCGGCAGGAACCCGAACAGGGAGACGTTCGCGGTCGCCGGGTCGAGCGCGAGGTCGGCGCGGGCGCCGTCCCCGCCGAGGGCGAGCGCCATCCCGCCGGTGAGCGGGACGGTCGCGCCCGCGGCCGCGAGCAGCGTCGAGCCCTCGGCCGCGTACGCGTGGTCGCCGCCCCCGCCCGTCGCATCGACGATCTCGAAGGACGCGAGGACGTTGTCCTGCCCCGGGTCCTGCACGCACTCGGACTCGAACGTGCCGAGGCCGCCGGGGCCGCCGTCGGCGGTCCGGGGCGTCAGCGTCAGCACCAGGTTCCCGACGGCGACCGTCCCGGGGCCGGGCCGGCTGAACGTGAGGTCGGGCGCCGTGCCGCTCCCCCGCACGGTGAACTCGCCGGACGCGGGCACGTCCGTCCGCTCCAGCCCGACGTCCACCTGGACGGGCAGGCCGCCGGGCATCTCCGGGACGGTCAGGTTCGCGTCGGCGCGGGCGCCGCCCTCGAGGGTCGCGGTGCCGAGCGCGGCGAGCGCCCGCGCCGAGGCGGCGCCGACGGTCGCCGTCGACTCGACGGCGATCCCCGGCATCACCTCGCCGACCCGCACCGTCTCCGGGACGTCCGCGCCGAGGGACACCCGCACCGGCTGCGGCCCGATCAGCGGGAAGGTGCAGTGGTAGTCGAGTTCGAGGGTCGCGGGTGCCGCCGGTGCCGCCGCCGCAGGACCGGCGACGAGGCCGGACGCCGCCACGGCGACGGCCGCGCAGAGCGCGCCCCGCCGCCCCGTTCTTCGTTTCCTGGTCAACGTTCGCCTTTCGGGGTGGGTCCGTCCGACGGGGACGGCCCCCGCCGCACCCGCGGGTACGACGGGGGCCGCCGGTCGGCCGCCGTGGGTCGGGCCGGGCGGGGCCCGGACGGGCCCGCCCGGACCTCGGTCAGGCCTCGGTGGCGGGGGTGAGGGTCATGTCGATCGTGTTGCCGTCACCCGCGGTGAACAGGCTGAGGATCCCGGTGAGGGGCCCGCAGTCGGTGATCTCCGACAGCGAGTACTCGCCGCTGATCGTGCCGCCCGCGTTCGGGTCGAAGAACTCGCCCTCCGCGGACTGCAGCCGGATGTCCGACGGCGCGGCGGTCTGGCAGTTCTCGCCGCCGCCGATCGGGAGCATCCCGAACACCTTGAACGACGACAGCTTGGTGATGACCGAGGTGTCGGTCGTCAGCTGCCCGCTCTCGTAGACGCCGGTCGTCTCGCCCTGGACCGCGAACCCGATGTCGCCGGTCACCGGCAGGAACCCGAGGATCTGGAAGTCGCCCTTGGTCGGGTCGAGCTCCAGGTCCGCGCGGACGTCGCCGGTCATGAGGTTGAGGTCGGCCCCCACGGTGCCGGTCAGCGGCGCCGTCCCGTTCGGGGCCTTCACGAAGGTCTCACCGGCGATCGTGAAGTCGAAGTGCTGGGTGGGGGTGGGGGTCGGAGTCGGCGTGGGCGTCGGGGTGGGGGTGGGCGTGGGCGTCGGAGTCGGCGTGGGCGTGGGGTGGGCGTGGGGGTCGGAGTGGGGGTCGGCGTGGGGGTGGGCGTGGGGGTGGGCGTGGGGGTCGGAGTCGGGGTGGGGGTCGGCGTGGGCGTGGGGGTGGGGGTCGGCGTGGGCGTGGGGGTGGGCGTGGGGGTCGGAGTGGGGGTGGGGGTCGGGGTCGGGGTGGGGGTGCCGTCGACGATCTCGAAGGTGGCGAACGGCTCGTCCTGGCCCGGGTCCTTCGTGCACTGGACCTCCTGGCCGCCGGGCCAGACCTCGGTGCCGTCCGCGCGCTTCGGGTTGATGACCTGCGTCATGTCGCCGACGTGGATCTCACCCGGACCGGGCTGGGTGAAGACCAGCTGCGGCGCGGCGCCCGTGGCGACCAGGTCCCAGGCGGCCCCCGGACGGTTCGGGACGGGCGTGGTCTCGAAGATCGCGTCCACCGCGACCGGCAGCGACGGCGACTCCGGCACCGACAGGGTCGCCTGCGCGGTGGCCCAGCCCTCCAGCGAGGCGGCCTGCACGGCCCGCAGCCCGTTGTGGATGGTCGGGGTGATGTGCGCCGTGGCCTCGATCTCGAACGCCGGCGTCTGCTCGCCGACGGCGATCTCCGTCGGGATGTCGGAGCGGACGTCGACGACGAGCGGCTGGTTGCCGATCAGGGGGAAGACGCAGTGGTAGTTCAGCGTCTGGTGGACGGGCTCCGCCATGGCGGGCGCGGCGCCGGCGATGCCGAGCGCGGTGAGGCCGAGACCGCCGACGGCGGCGGCGGCCAGGCCGCTGACGGTGCGGCGCGTGCGGTTCCTGAGCTTGCCTTCCAACTTTGTGCCCTTTCTGGACGGACCCGGTGCATCAGTCGACGCACCGCAGAGTCGAAACGCCCCCCGAAAATCAGACCTTGAGAAAGTTCTGAATTCGTTGCCGTAAGCTACTCAGCGGCCGACCGGGGTGTCTGTACGGGCCGTTGACAAAATTCACACACCCTTCACTCAACCCCTTCAACAGATACGCCGCGTTTCCGAATCCGGCGGCCCGGGCCAAGAATTAGCAATCTGCATGCAAGCGGGGAGAAGGATGCTCAGCCGATGACAATTATCGGGCGGCGGGAGAGGCGCGGCGGCCCGGACGCGGCGGAACTTGTCACTGCGAGAGCACGCACGGCGCCGGCCCGCGTCTACTGGGCGGAGGTGGCAGTGGGCCGGGACCGCCGACGTTGCGTCCGGCGCCACCGGTCGGGGCTCGCACCGCACCGCGTTCGGCCGGTGGGAGCGTCCCCTCGGCGGCCGGGCATCCGGTCCTCGGGAGGGCGAAGCCTTCACGCCGCCTCCAGAACCGGGGGCGCGTCGACCAGGAGGCATGACCTGTTGCGGCCTGCCACCGAGCGCCGGGGCCGGGTCTCTCCGCGGGGCCCGGGGCGGAGTCCGGGCGCGCGAAGGGAGCGGCGCGGGCGACGAGCCCGGCGCGCGAGCATCCGCCGGTACCGGACGGACGGACGGACGGGCGGCCGTCGATCGGGGCACGGAACATGGCGCCCAACGCCCTGTGCGGGTTCCGTCAGGTGAGCGGAACCCGCACAGGGCGGTGTGGCGGCGCCGGTCCGCGTGGATCACCGGCCTCGGCAGCCGGTGACCGCCGGGCCGTCCGGACGTCCGTCCGGACGTCCTGCGGGACGTCCTGGAAGCGGCGCCGCCGTCCCGGCCTCAGAGGTGCTGGAACGTGGTGTAGTTCTCGGCGAAGTCGTTGTAGCGGCGGAAGTTCGTGAAGCTCATCGTGGCCGTCGTGTCGAGGCCCTCGACGTAGTGCCACCAGCCGATCGGGATGAACAGCAGCTCGCCCGGCGCCAGCGTGCATTCGTGCACCTGCGCGCTGCGCATCTTGGGGAAGCGCGCGGGGTCGACGTCGCTCGCGTCCACTTCGGAGTAGCAGTGGACGTTGTTGTAGATGTACGCGGTGTCGTGCAGCGGGACGAGTTTGACGTGCTTGCGGCCGATGACCTGCGCCATGAAGTTGTTCGTCAGGTCGTGGTGGTACGGGGTCTTCGTGCCCTCCGGACCGAGCCAGAAGAAGCTCTTGTCGCGCGCGTCGCCGTCGAGGTATTCGTCGATCGGGTCGATGTCGGACCACAGTTCGGCCAGCGCGTCCTGGTTGCGGGAGCCGTTGTTGGCCGTCATGTAGAAGTCGTTGGTCGTCCCGGCGTTCTCGAGGAGGTCGAGGTATTCGCGGAACGGCATGGCGCGCTTGTGCTTCGGGCCGTTGATCTCGTAGTTCTCGTCGGATTCGCGGCCGAACTGGACCTCGACCTCGCGGTCGCCGCAGCGGTCCCGGAAGTAGCCGAGGTTCCATTTCTCGAGGGCGGGCCACGACTTGAGCATTCCGGTGATGATGACGGGCCGGTTCTGCGCGTAGTACTCCTCGAAGAACTCGTCCCGGGACGGACGTTCGCGCCGTTCGATCACGCCGCTGCTCGCCCGCATCCGGGCGAGGCGCCCGTAGACGGTGAGGGTCCATTCGCGCTTGCGGAGCCGGTTGGCGACGCGCGAACCGCCCTGCACGTACGGGCTCTCGAGGGCGGCGTTCACCTCGCGGGCGGCGTCGGCCTCGGTGAACGCGTTCCGCACCAGCACCGCGCGGATCGCCTCCGGCGGGTTGCCCAGGAGCAGGTTCTCGGCGATCCAGCGGCGCCACTGCTCGACGGGAGGGGCCACGGTGTTCCTCCTTAACGCGTTGGCATTCACGACGGGCGGGTCAGCCGGCGGCGGACCCGGTACGGGACGGTTCGGGCAGCACCGGCGGGCAGCTGATCTGCGCGAACGGGATGCAGGTGGAGCCGAGGGTGACGCGCAGCAGGTTCTTCGGGCCCGCGACCGTCCCGTTGAAGAGGGGGTCGAGGTCCTCGCCCGCGCCGCAGCCCTCGAACCGGGGGATGGCGAACGTCCCGTCGAGCGTCCCGCCCTGGAGGATGTTGGGCATCGTGCCGGTGAGCTCCAGGTCTGCGGGGACCTCGGTGCGGCAGTCGGCGCCGACGTCGAGGGGCGTGCCCTTCACGCTGACGTCGTAGATGCGGATCGACATCTTCATGTGCGCGTTGACGGTCTGCACGCCGGTCTCCAGGTCGGTGATCGCCTCGACGGCGCCGTAGACCGGTTCGCCCGGTTCCAGCGGCCGTTGCGTCAACTCCATCGTCGCCGTCGTGGGCATCAGGCCGAAAGTCAGGAACGTCGACCGCGACCGCAGCGGGGAGACGAACCGCTGCCGCAGCTCCGCGCCCGTCCTGGTGATCTTGTAGATGACGTTGGTGAGGGCGGGATCGGCGAACTCGGGGTCGTTGACGATCGTGGCGCCGTCCAGCTTCGTCACGTTCGAGAACCCGGACAGGTAGATGCAGCCCGACATCCAGGTCGTGTCCGGCCCTTCGTACGTGCCGCACTCCGCCGGCGTCTCGCCCGGCGCCTCCTCGGCGGGCGGCGCGGCGGCCCGCGGCGCGGCGGTCGCGCTCGGCGCGGCGGACGCCTCGGGGGCGCGCGACGCCGCCGCCACCGGGACGGTCGCGAGCGTGCCGTCCTGCCCGTCGACCGGCTCGCAGGTGACGGCGAGCGGCTCCGCCCCCTCGGGCGTCCGGCCCTGGGCGTCCCGGGGGTCGAGGTTCAGGGTGAGTCCGCCCGCGCGGAAGGTGAGGTCGCCGGACCCGGCGGGGGTGACCGGCGGGACGTCGCCGGACGCCTCCAGCACCAGGTCCGCGCCCTGCTCGACGGGTGCGGCCGGTGCGGCCAGGCCCGCCCAGGACACCGGCGCCGGCGTGCCGTTCTGCGCCGCGGCGACCGACAGCGCGGCCGTCCCCGCGACGGCCGCGGCGCCCTCCGGGACGGCGCTCTCCGGGATCGTCGCGGTGACGGTCGCGCGGCCCGGCCGGACGGGCTCCCCGGCCGTCCCGCCCGCCGGGAACTCCGCGCGCACGCGGACGCCCACGGGCGTCCCGTCCGGGGCGTCCGGGAACGCGCACGCGTACCGCAGCGTCGCGTCGGCCTCCAGCGCCCGCGCGGGCGCGGCGCCGCCGCCCGCCACGGCACCGGCCACGACGGCGGCGGCCACCGCCGCCGCGGCCGTCCCGCGAACCCGGATCGGCGTTCGGCGCGTCATTGGCGGTCTCCTCGCATGGTCAGTCCCGGCCGGGGAGCCACAGGCGCGCCTGCCGCGCGGGCTCCGGGAGCGGTTCGGCCGTCAGGATCGGATGCAGGTAGAGCAGGTTCGCCGCCACGACCAGCACGTACGCGGCCCCCGCGACGCGTGCGGTGCTCGGCAGGCGGGCGTGGATCCGCTGCCCGAGCAGGACGAGCGCCAGGACGGCGAACGGCAGCATCGGCAGCGCGTACGTGGAGTACATCGTGCGGTCGTCGAGCGCGGCGGGCAGCCAGGGCAGCCAGCACGCCAGGTAGCCGCCGACCACGGCCCCGGCCCACCGGCCCCGGACGAGCGCGGCGACGGCGATCAGCGCCGCGATCGACGCCCACCAGATCGCGGGCGTCCCGACGTGGGTGATCCCGGCGACGCAGAACTCGGTGCCGCAGCCGTCCGACGCGGCCCGGTACATCGCGGTGGGTTGCCCGAGCCACGGCCAGTCCCACGGCCAGGACTGCGTCGGGTTCGGCTCGGTGACGCTCGCGTGGAAGTCGAGCGTCATCGCGTGGTAGTGCCACAGCGACCGGAGGGGGTCGAGGAACGACGGCCACAGGTCGCTCGGGTGGTGCGCGGCCCAGTCCCGCTGGAAGCCGGGGACCCGCCGCCCGAAGATCGCCTGCTGCAGGCCCGTCCCGGACGCGAACCAGCCCCACCAGCTCGCCAGGTAGACCCCGCCCGCCACCAGCCAGAACTGGACGAGCGACAGCGGGACGTCGCGTCTCGCCGTCGCCCGCCAGGGGCGCGCCGCGCCCGCGTCCCGGCGCGCCCGCCGGTCCCACAGCAGGACCAGCACCCACAGGAACGCCACCACGTAGACGGCGGACCATTTCGTCGCGCAGGCCAGGCCGAAGCAGAGCCCGGCCGCGAACCGCCACCGGCGTCCGAGGAACCGGTCGGCGCCGCCGGTGAGGGCGGCGCGCGTCCGGTCGCGGTCGACGACCAGGCACCCGAACCCGGCGACGATCCACAGCAGCAGGAACGCGTCGAGCATCGCGAGGCGGCTCGACACGAGCCACGTGCCGTCCAGGGCGAGCAGCAGGCCCGCCGCGCAGCCGAGGAGCGTCGAGCCGGTCATCCGGCGGGCGGTGCGCGCGAGGATCAGCACGGTCAGGACGCCCGCGAGCGCGGCGGCCGCGCGGAACCCGGACGGGCCCGCGCCGAGCAGCGCGATCCCGGCCGCGATGACCCACTTGCCGAGCGGCGGGTGCGCCGCCCACTCGCCGCCGCGCGCCAGCCCCGCCTCCGGGTGCCCGGCGAGGAAGTGCCCGTTCGCGGGCGCGCCCTCCCGGTCGACGTTCCAGTTGTGCTCGACGCCGAAGTGCAGCAGCGACCACGCGTCCTTGGCGTAGTACGTCTCGTCCCACACGAGCGCGTGCGGCTCGCCGAGCCGGTGGAGCACCAGCGCCCCGGCGGCGGCCGACACCAGCAGCGGCCCGAGCCAGGACCACGGCACGCGGCGGCCCCGGCCCGGCGACGGCTCGTCCGCCGCGGGTCCGGTCTCCTCCAGCGCTGCCGAGGCGGTCACGTCGTCGCCCACCTTTCGCCACGGTCCCGGCCGGGGGCGCGGCCCGGCCGGGAGTTTCAGGACCGTAACGAGCACCGGACCGCCCGATAAATCGAGTTCACGACGAAGAAATCGGCCGCATTCCGCAGCCGAGTGATGACCTTTGCGGGAGCCGAGCGCTTTCTTCGAGAAATTGTCGTCCGGAGACAACTTTCGGGGAGGGGGTGTCGTCAGGTACACCCCGGCGCCGGTGCCTGGGCCCAGTGCGGGCGCGGGGGCGCACCGGAAGAGTCGATCACGTCGGACCGACTCTCAGGAGGCCCCATGTCCCGCATCCGCCGCGCCGCGCTGGCCGTCGCCGCCGCCGCGACCGCAGCCACGACCGTCGCCGCCGCCGTCCCCGCCGCCCAGGCCGCGCCGCCCCGCGACCGCCCCGGCCACGGGCACGGGCACGGGCACGGGCATGGGCACGGCCTCGGGCAGCACGACCGGACGGTCGAGGCGTGGGCGGACCGGCTCGTCGCGGACGGCGCACCCGGCGTGACGATCATGACCCGCCGGGGCCCGCACGTCCTGCACGCCACCGCCGGGGTGTCGGACAAGGCGACCGGACGCCCCATGGACCACCGGCTGCTGTTCCGCATCGCCAGCGTCACCAAGTCGTTCACCTCGACGGTCGTGCTGCAGCTCGCCGCCGAGGGCCGGCTGTCCCTCGACAACACGGTGGAGGAGTGGCTGCCGGGCCTGGTCCGGGGCAACGGCAACGACGGCTCGGAGATCACCGTGCGGCAGCTGCTCGCGCAGACGAGCGGCCTGCACGACTACACGTCCGATCCGCGCATCTTCGCCGAGCCGTCCCGCACCTGGACGCCCGCGGAGCTGGTCGGGATCGCGATGGAGACCCCGCCGCACTACGTGCCCGGCACGGACTGGAACTACTCGAACACCAACTACGTCCTGGCCGGGATGATCATCGAGCGGGTGACCGGCAACGCCGTCGGGCAGGAGTACGAGAACCGGATCTTCCGGCCGCTGCGGCTGCGGCATACGTCCTACCCGGAGACGAGCACGGCGTTCCCCGGCCCGTACGTCCACGGCTACTACTACGACTTCGGGGACGTCAGCACGCTGGTGAGCCCGTCGAGCGCGCGGGCGTCCGGCGGCATCGTCTCGACGGTCGACGACGTCGCGCGCTTCCACCGGGCCCTGTTCACCGGACGGCTGCTCCCGCGCGCGCAGATGCGCGAGCTGACGACCGTCCGGCCCGTCGACGACGGCGGGATCGTCGAGGACTACGGCCTCGGCGTCGCGCGGATCGCGTTCTCCTGCGGCCCCGCGTGGGGCCACGACGGCGGCTTCCCCGGCTACCGCACCTGGACCTACACCAGCGCCGACGGGAAGCGCCAGGCCGTGATCACCTACAACGAGTCGGCGCTGGAGGACGACGCGGAGTTCCGCGCCGGCCTCGCGAAGGCCGCCGACGCGGCGTTCTGCTCGTAACGCGCCGCGGCGGGGACCGCGCGAAGATCGCTGCTCGCCTTCTTGTAACCGGCTGAGCAGTGATCTTCGCGTTTTGTGCCCGCGCCCTAAAGAAACGGCGCGGGCACCGTGCGTACGGTCGGGGATCACGGCCGGACCAGCCCCGGCCGCCCGGAACGGAGACGGAGGTGCCCGTGTCCAGAACCGTCGAAGCCGGAGGCCCCGCCGAGCGGGCGGGACGGGTCCCGCCGCGCCTCGCCCGGCTCATGCGTCCCGAACTGCCCAGCCTCGCCGGCGAGATCATCACCGAGATCCGCCGCGGCATCCCCGACTACGCGCGTCCGCTGGACGGCCCGTACGGGCAGGTGCTGCGGCTCAGCGTGGAGCACAACCTCGCCGCGTTCGTCGACCGCGTCGCCGCGCCGCCCGGCGCGCCCGCGCCCGCGCCCGGCGCCGCGGGGGAACTCGCCCGGACGGCCCGGATGCTCGGGCAGTACGAGGCGCACGAGGGCCGCACGCTCGACACCCTGCAGGCCGCGTACCGGATCGGCGGGCAGGTCGCGTGGCGGCGCGTGATGAAGGTCGCGCCGCGGCACGACATCTCCTCGGCCGTCATGTCCCGGCTCGCCGACGCGCTGTTCAGCTTCCTCGACGAGCTGGCGGCGCTGTCCCTCGAGGGGTACCTGGAGGCGCGCGAGCGGCCGATCCCGGCGCTGGACGAGCGGCGGCGCCGGCTGCTGCGCCGCCTCCTGGACCGCGGCCCGCAGGACGCCGCCGAGATCGCGCAGGCCGCGCAGGCGGCCGGGTGGGCGATGCCGGACGAGGTGACGCTCGTCGCCGTCGAACCCGAGTCGCGGTGCGTGTGGACGGCGCTCGCCGACGACGTCCTCGCCGACCTCGAGACCGGCGCGCCGCACCTGCTCGTCCCGGGGCGCTGCACGCCCGCGCGCCGCGCGATGCTGGACGCGGCGCTGCCGGGCCGCCGTGCCGCGATCGGCCTGACCGTCCCGCCGGACCAGGCGGCCGACTCGCTGCGCTGGGCCCGCCGCGCCCTCGCGCTCGCGCTGGACGGCGTGGTCGGCGACCGGGTGGTGCGCTGCGAGGACCATCTGGTCACCCTGTGGCTGTTCGCCGACCCGGCGCTGGTCGAGCAGCTGACCCGGCGGCGGCTCGGGATCCTGGACGGGATGACGCGCGGGCAGCAGGACCGGCTGACCGAGACGCTGCGGACCTGGCTGGTCACCCGCGGCACCGCCGCCGAGATCGCCGCGGAGCTGCACATCCACCCGCAGACCGTCCGGTACCGGATGCGCAAGATCGAGCAGACCTTCGGCGACGAGCTGGCCGATCCGGAGGCCCGGTTCGGCATCGAGGTCGCGCTGCGCGCCGCGCACCTGCGCGGCGTCCCCGCCCGGACCCGCTGACCGCCGGTCCGGGGGGCCGGGAGGTCTGGGAGGATCGACGGGTGTCCCTTTCCTCCCGGTTTTCGCTCCGGACGGCCGCGCTCGCCGCGGCCGTCGCCCTCGCCGCGGGGTGCGGCTCCGAGGTCCACGACCCGCCGGACGCGGGCGGGGCCGTGCCCGTCCCGTCCACCGTGGCGGCGTCGCCGGGGGCCGTTTCACCGCTCCCGTCGCCGCGCGGCCCGCGGTTCGAGCGGACGGCCTGCTCGCCGGACGGCGTGCGGCTCGAGGCGCGGGAGCCGGACGCGGCGACGGGGCTGCGCGGGATGCGGGTCACGCTCGTGAACTGCGGCGACGCGACCGTCCGGTTGAACGGCTACCCGGCGCTGCGCGTGCTCGGCGAGAACCGGGAGCCGTTCGAGGTGCGGATCGTCGAGGGCTCGGCGACCGTCCCCGATCCGGGCCCGAAGCCGATCGGCGTGCGCCCCGGCAAGACGGCGTCGATCGTGGTGACGTGGCGGAACACGGTGACGCACGGGACGAACGTGAACGGCGCGTTCCTCGAGGTCGTCCCGGCGGACGGCCGCGGCCCGCTCGCCGTCCGCGTCCCCGGCGGGCTCGACCTCGGCACCACCGGGCGCCTGGAGGCGACCGCCTGGTCGCTACCGTGACACGCGCGGGTCGTGCGGGACCGTCCACTGCCCGTCGGGCCGCGCCGCGACCGGGCGGACGGGCCATCCCGCCGGCGGCGGGCTCTGCGGGACGCCCGGCCCCGGCCCCGGACCCGGACGGACGGCGCGCCGCGCCCCGACGGTCCCGGACGTCCCGTCCCCGCCGATCCGGCGGCGCTCGTGGCGCGGGAACGCGAGCAGCGCCAGGACGGCCAGCAGGACGCCCGCGACCCGCAGCGCGAACGGCACGGTGTCGCCCGGCCACGGCTCGCCGAACAGCAGCGTCGCCGACAGCAGCAGGTGCGTCTTCGCGGTCACGGTCACGACCGTGACGATGATCGTGAGCCGGCAGCGCTGCAGCCCGATCGACACCAGCCCGAGGCCGAGCACGCCCGCCGGCAGGAACAGGTACGGGTGCGGCGTGGCCAGGACCCCGAACCCCGCGCCGTCCGCCAGCAGCATCGCCGTCCCCAGCCCGAACGCCTCGGTCGCGCCGAGCAGGACGCCCGCGCCGACCCCGTAGGCGATCCCGGTGACGGGACGCGCGTGGCGGCCCGCGACGGGACGGTCGCGGACGCTGAACATCCAGATCGGCACGGCGAGCGACGGCACGAACACCAGCGCCGCCGCCGCGAGCGGCAGCGCGCCCGCCGCGTCCCCGCCGCCCGTCCGGTGCAGGGCATCGGCGAGGGACTGGCCGTGTCCCGGCAGCACCGACAGCGCGGCCGTCACCATCGCGGCGACCGTGATCAGCACCGCCCGCCACTCGCGCGGCGTCGGCCGCTCGCCGAACCCGGCCATCCCGACCGCGAGCAGCAGCACCAGGCTGAGGCCGTAGGCGGGCAGGGCGGCCACCACCGGCAGCGTGACCAGTGCGGCGGCGGAGAGCGCGAACCCGCCGATCAGCAGGAAGACGGCCGCGAGCCAGCTCGGGTGCCGCACCAGCTCGGCCGCGAGGCGCAGCGGGTGCCGCCCGCTGATCGGGTCCATGCCCGCGACGGACGTCTTGAACAGGACGAAGGCGACGATGTAGACGGCCTGCGCGGTGCAGGCGAGGACGACCGCGTACATGGCGCACCTCCGGAGGCGCGGCTCCCGCGGGGCCGGATCGCCGCGAAGCGCCCGAACTCCCGCTCACCAGGCGGATAACGTTTCTTAAACGGATGGTGACATGGGGATCCCGGACGGCGATGCGCCGCGAAGCACGGAGATGCTCGCGCTTTTGTGCGTCTAGGTGACAGTTCGTGAATCGGATTCAGGATCGCCGGACAACCGCCGCCGGACGACTTTCCCCGTCGCGTTCCGCGGCAGTTCGTCCACGAAATGCACGTCGCGCGGGACGGCGAACCGTGCAAGGTGATCGCGGACGTGCGCCCGCACGGCGTCCGCGTCGAGCGACGCACCGTCCCGCAGGACGACGAACGCCGCCGCGCGCTGCCCGAACTCCTCGTCCGGCACTCCCGTGACCGCGACCTCCCGCACCTCGGGCAGGCCCTCGATGACCTCCTCGATCGCCCCCGGGAACACGTTCTCGCCACCGGACACGATCATGTCGTCGTCCCGTCCGTGCACGAACAGCCGGCCGCGCTCGTCGATCCGGCCCACGTCGCCGAGGCCGATCATCCCGTCGCGCATCTCCTTCGTGCCGCCGGAGGTGTACCCGGCGAACAGCAGCTCGTTCGCGGCGAAGATCCGCCCGACCGTCCCCGCCGGGACCGGTTCGCCCGCGTCGTCCAGGATCGCCAGCCGCGTCCCGGGCGGCGGCGTCCCCGCGGTGTCCGGGGCGGCGCGCAGGTCCGCGGGCGTCGCGATCGTCACCCACGACGCCTCCGTCGACCCGTACAGGTTGTAGAGGACGTCGCCGAACTCGTCCATGAACGCGGTCGCCAGCGCCGCGGGCAGCGCCGACCCGCTGACCGCCGCGATCCGCAGCGACGGCACGTCCGGCCGCTCCTCCTGGTCCAGGACGCGCTGCAGCATCACCGGGACGGCCACCAGCGCGGTCGCCTCCGTCGCCGCGATCGTCCGCAGCGTCTCCGCCGGGTCGAACCGGGGCCGCAGCACGATCGTCGCGCGCAGCGAGATCGCGACCTGCAGCATCGCGTATCCCCACGTGTGGAACAGCGGCGCCTCGATGAACATGCGCTCGTGCACCCGGTACGGGATGCGCGACAGGATCGACGTCAGCGGCGACAGCCCCGGCCGCGACTTGCGGTCCGCCCCCTTCGGGCTGCCGGTCGTGCCCGAACTGAGCACGATCGTCCGTCCGGTCTTGCCGGGCGGGTCGAGCCGCGCGCCGTCCGGTGCGGCGACGAGCGCCTCCAGCTCCGCGTCGGTGATCGCGCGGACGCCGTCCGGCAGCGCCTCCAGGAACCCGGCGAACTCCTCGTCGGCGATCACCACGCCGACCCGCTGCTCCGCGACGACCACGACGAGCTGCTCGACGCTCATCCCCGTGTTCATCAGCACCAGGTCCGCGCCCGCCTTCCCGCACGCGGCCAGCGCCTCGATCATCCCCCGGTGGTTCCGGCACAGCACCGCCACGACCTTCCCGCGCACCTGCGCGGCGAGCCGGTCGGTCCGGGCGTCGAGCTCCCCGTAGGTCAGCTCGCCGAGATGGTCGATGATCGCGACCCGGTCCGGGTCGCGGGCCGCGGCGGACACGACCGTCCCGCCGAGCACGGTGCCCCACTTGCGCAGGGCGCCGAGCTGGCGGGCCACCCGGAGCGGCGGACCCGGACGCCACAGCCCGCTCCGGGCGAACATCCCGCCCGCCCGCGCGACCGACGCCGTGCGGCGCCCGAACTCTCCGCTCATCGAGTGCTCCCCATCGTCGTTGGAATTTCCGACCGTACGGATGGGGAAGTACCGGTTTCTTCTATCTCAACCCAGCTCTTCGCGTTCCGCCTTGTCAGCGGGGTGACAAGGTCACGCGCCGCCGAGCTTCGCCGGGACGCCCGCGTCCGCCGCGTCCGGCTCGTCCGGCTCGGGCAGGTCGAGGCTCTCCCGCAGCCGCACCGGCTTCAGCGCCACGGCGGCGGCGATCCCCACCACGGCGATGGCCGTGGAGATCAGGAAGATGTGCCCCGTCGCGTCCCCGTACGCGGCCCGGACGACCTCTTGCACCGGGCCCGGCAGCGCCGCGACGTCCAGGTCGCCGCCCGCGCCCGCGCGCTGCGACGCCGGCACCCCGAGCTTCGCGAGGCCCTCGGCGATGTGGTCGGACACCTTGCTCGCCAGCACCGCCCCGAGCACCGACACGCCGATCGTCCCGCCCAGCGAGCGGAAGAACGTCACCGTGCCGCTCGCCGCGCCGATCTCGTCCAGCCGCACCGAGTTCTGCACGACCAGCACGAGGTTCTGCATCGTCATGCCGACGCCCGCGCCGACCAGGAACATCCCCGCGCCGACGTACACCAGCGACGTCTCGTGGTCGATGAACGACAGCATCGCGAACCCGGCCGTGAGCACGAACGCCCCGGTGACGATGTACCGCTTGACCGTCCCGGTCTTGGTCGCCAGCCGCCCCGCGATCGTCGACGACCCCAGGACGCCCAGCATCATCGGGAACGTCAGCAGCCCGGCCTTCGTCGGGCTGAACCCGCGCCCGATCTGGAAGTACTGCCCGAGGAACACGGCCCCGCCGAACATGGCCATGCCCACCGCCAGGCTCGCGACGATCGCCAGCGCGGTGTTGCGCCGCACCACGATGTCCAGCGGCACGATCGGCTCGCGCACCCGCGTCTCGACCCACACCGCGACCGCCAGCAGCGCCAGCCCCCCGGCCACCATCGCCGCGGTCTGCCACGACAGCCACGCGAAGCTGCCGCCGACGAAGGTCACCCAGATCAGCAGGGTGCTGACACCGCCCGCGATCAGCGCCGCGCCCCAGTAGTCGATCTTGACGTCGTCCCGCTCGAGCACCGGCAGCTTCAGCGTCTTCTGCAGCATCACCAGCGCGACCACCGAGATCGGCACGCCGATGAAGAAGCACCAGCGCCACCCCAGCCACGACGTGTCGACGATCAGTCCCCCGAGCAGGGGCCCGCCGACCGTCGCGGCCGCCATCACCCCGCCCAGGTAGCCGTAGTACCGGCCCCGGTCCCGCGGGCTGATCATCGCGGCCATGATGATCTGCACGAGGATCTGCAGCGCGCCCATGCCCAGGCCCTGCACCGCCCGCGCGGCGATCAACTGCTCGGTGTTCTGCGCGAACCCGGACGCCAGCGACGCCACGATGAAGATCACGATCGCGATCTGCAGCAGCAGCTTCTTGCTGTACAGATCCGCGAGCTTCCCCCAGATCGGGGTGCTGGCCGTCGACACCAGCAGGGTCGCCGTGACGACCCACGTGTACTGCGACTGGCTGCCCTTCAGCGACCCGATGATCTGCGGCAGCGCCGTCGACACGACCGTCGCGCTGAGCATCGCGACGAACAGCACCAGCAGCAGGCCGCTCAGGGCCTCCAGGATCTGCCGCCGCGACATCGGCGCTGGCGACGGGGCAGGCACACTCAAGGGACGCCTCCGGACAGGTAGTGGGAACGAGACCTTCAAGGCCGCCCACCGGGAATTTATTCCCACTGCGCAAAGTTTCTCAGAGTGCAACTCCCCGTACACAGTAGGGTGCTGGAGGACATGGAGAGCCTGCGCGAGCGCAAGAAGGAGGCGACGCGGCGCGCCCTGCACCGGGCCGCGATCCGCCTCACCATCGAACACGGGCTCGACAACGTCACCGTCGAGGCCATCGCCGACGCCGCGGACGTCTCCCGCCGCACCTTCTCGAACTACTTCGCCGCCAAGGAGGACGCGGTCCTCTACGGCGACGCCGAACGCATGCAGTCGCTCATGCGAACCTTCCAGTCCCGGCCGCCCTCCGAACGCGCTTGGCCCGCCCTACGAAACTCCTTGCACGCGCTCATGGAGGAGATCGGCGAACCGGACCCGGAGTGGGCCGCACAGGCCCGGTTGGCGCGCGCGCACCCGTCCGTCCTGGCCCGCCAACTCGCGCGCTGGGCCGACATCGAACGCTCGCTGGCCGCCCTCATCGCCGAACGGGACGGATCGCCCCCCGACAGCCCGCGTCCCCGGATCCTCGCGGGCGCCTTCATGTCGTCGCTCCGCATCGGCTCCCTCGCGTGGATCGAGCAGCATCCGCGCCGCCCCCTCGCCGTCGTAGCGGACGAACACCTCGACGAAATGTCCCGAGCCTTCGATTGACCACTGACCACCGGAGTCGCTCTGGGCATACGGTGCCGGGATGGGCGCACGCATCGCTGTCAGAGTCACCGCGGTCGTCATCGAGGACGGCCGGCTCCTGCTCCTCGACCAGGACACCGACACCGGTCGCGCCTGGTCACTTCCGGGAGGGAAGGTCGAGCACGGGGAGCCGCTCGCCGACGCCCTCGTCCGGGAGACACGGGAGGAAACCGGCTTGGACGTCGAACCGGGACGGCTGCTCTACGTCTGCGACCATCTTCCCGGCGAGGACACCCACGTCGTGCACATGACGTTCGACGCACGCCGGGTGGGCGGCGCCGTCGGGGACGTCAAGGTCGGCGCCGACACCCGCCCGATCCGCGGCGTGGAGTTCGTGCCACTCGGCAAGCTGCCCGATCTGGGGTTCAGCGATCGATTCATCGAGCTGGCCCTCCAGGGCTGGCCGGGCGCCGGCTCCTACATGGGGCCCAAGTCGGCGATCGGCCTGTGACGCGCGCGTCGCCCGCTGCGACGCCCCGGCAGCCTCGGCCCCTTGGAAGCCCTTGCGAGGGCAGCGTGATGATGCCCTCGGTCCAGTGCACACGGAATTCCCCACAAGCGGGCGACGCTCTGGGCGTGTGTGCTGCGGGGCGTGGCCCCGACATCCCGCACGATCGTCCCGCCCTTTTCTCGTGTCAGGCGGAGTCCATGTCCGACGCCTCGCCGTCCGTGCGTCGGTACTGGAGCGCACCCGAGGGGCAGCGCTCCACGACCTCGGCCACTCGATCGGCGGGTGCACCGTCCGGCTGATCCACGGGCGCCGGGCCGGGTCGAACACCTCGGGCAGACCACGGACGCATTCGGCGGCGTGCCGGCAGCGCCCGGCCTCGAAGGTGACCGTGATCGACTGCCCCTTGTAGGACTTCTTTTCGGATCCACCGCTCATACCGGCCTCCGTCACCGTCGTGTCCGACCGTTCAATCGCTGACATTGCTACGGGACTTGTACAGCAGGTCCTGGTACTCGGGGTGCCGGGCGATCCAGCCCGCGAAGAAGGGACAGGTCGGCAGGACCCGCAAGCCCGCGGCCCGCGCTTCGTCGAGGGCGGTGCGGACCAGGGCGGAACCGACTCCCCTGCCCTCGTACTCCGGCGGGACCTCGGTGTGCACGAACGCGACGAGTTCCGGCGTCCGGATGTACTCCGCGATGCCCGCGACCTCGGACTCTCCGTCGACACGGGCCTCGTAGCGCTTCGCCTCGGGCACGTCGCTCACTTCGACCGCCATATCTCCTCCTCCTCCTGGGCCGGTCGGGCAGGCCGCAGCACTGCCCAATTGAGTTGATCTATCAACGTCTCGGAATTCCTGCTCTGAGGCGCAGACGGGCCGCCGTCGATCTCGACCCCGGCGATGCCCTCGCACGTGCCCACGCCGGGCAAGTAGATGATACATCAACCACCCTCTGCTCGGTACTTGACGCGTCAACCAAGCAGCTCACCCCGCCCCCACCATCCCCGGCCACGCGGGGTGGTGAAAAAGGTTGACCTATCATCTATTCTCTGGATGACGTATCAACAACACTGGTCGTCGCGTGCCCTCGCGGAACGCGAGGCACCGCTCACGCGGGCGTCGTGATCGCCATGAAGGGTGCGGCGGGACCGACAGACCGGCGACCACGATCTGCTTCGTTCCATGCGATGGAGGCTGAAACCGTTGATCAATCCGTCGACGATGACCTGGCCGAGCCTGCGGGTCTCGGAGTGGGGGCCGACCCGCGACACCTTGCACATGTGGACCCAGATCGTGGGGAAGATCCGCATGGCCCACGCTCCGCTGGTCAACCACTGGTGGCATGTGACCCTGTACGTCAGCCCGCGCGGGTTGACGACTTCGGCCATCCCGTACCGGGCGGGGGTCTTCGAGATCGAGTTCGACTTCGTCGGCCACCGGCTCGAGATCCGCAGCAGTGACGGCGGTGGGCGGAGCTTCCCGCTGCGACCCATGTCGGTCGCCGAGTTCTACAACCAGATCCTGGACATGCTCGACCAGCTCGGGATCGAGGCACCGATCCGCCCGCACCCCAACGAGGTCGAGCCGGCGCTTCCCTTTGCCGAGGACCACCACCACGCCTCCTACGACGGCGAGGCGGCCGCCCTGTTCTGGCGGCAACTGCTGCAGGCGAACCGTGTGATCGGCGAGTTCCGATCGCATTTCGTCGGCAAGGTCAGTCCGGTGCACTTCTTCTGGGGAGGGATGGATCTCGCCTGCACCCGCTTCTCCGGGCGGTCGGCCCCGCCGCATCCGGGCGGAGTGCCCAACTGCGGCGACTGGGTCATGGTCGAGGGCTACTCCCGGGAACTGTCCAGCTGCGGGTTCTGGCCCGGTGGTGGCGAGGAAGGCGCTTTCTACTCCTACGCCTACCCCGAACCCGAAGGATTCGCCGATCAGCCGGTCGGCCCCGAGGGCGCGTACTTCAGTACCGAATTCCAGCAGTTCCTGCTGCCGTACGAAGCCGCCCGTGCCGCGCCCGACCCGGACCGCGCGGTCGCCGAGTTCCTCCACACCACCTACGAAGCCGCCGCGAACCGTGGACAGTGGGACCGCCCCGCACTGGAAGACGACCCCTTCCGGTGGCACCGGCCCCCTGCGCTTCAAGGAAACGACGATGATTGACCGGGCCGTATGACCGTCCGGCGGCGAGCGCGCCGCGGCCGTCCGGCACCTGCACCGGGACGGGGCCTGAGCCGCAGCGGCTCGGTGACAACGGACGTCGCCTCACCGGGCTCGCCTGCCGGTCACCCTCACTCGATTGGGTGAGGTGTCAACCATCTCGTTACACTGCGTCCATGGACGCGACGCCACGCTGGCTCAATCCGGAGGAGAAACTCGCCTGGGAAAGCTTCATCCGCATGCAGGAGACGCTCATCGGACGGCTGTCCCGTCTCATTCAGGCCGACTCTGGAATGTCCGCTTCCGATTACGCCGTGCTCGTCAATCTCACCGAATCGGACGGCGGCCGGATGCGCCTCCTGGAGCTGGCCAAACGCGTGGAGTGGGAGAAGAGCCGAATGTCCCACCAGGTCTCGCGGATGATCAAACGCGGACTCGTGGCCAGGGAGGAATGCCCCGATGACGGGCGCGGAGCGTTCGTCGTCGCCACCCCGGCCGGCTACGAGGCGATCGAGGAGGCCGCGCCGATGCACGTCGAGCACGTCCGCCGCCTGTTCATCGACGCCCTGACACCGAACCAGCTCAGCACCTTCGCACGGCTCACCAGGCGCGTCTCGGACCACATGGAAAAGCAGCCGGACTGAACGAGCGAGCCATCCCGCGCGTTCACTCCAGGAGCCCGCAAGCGGACACCGTCGGCTGATCGCTTGCGGGCTCCGGTCATTCCTGAACCGGAGAGTGATCGCAGGTTTCGGTGATGGCTGCGGGGTTCCAGTAGAAGGGGCGGCATTCGAGCATGCGGCCGTCTCGTAGGGTGATCAGTTGAACGATCAGCGTCTCGATCTCACGGCCGGTGGCCCGGGAGCGGAACCGCACCCGGTTGTGCACGACGAGGGTGTCGTTGCCGCCCCAGTGCTCCTGGTCCAGGAACTCCATCGACTCCCAGACCTCGCTGAAGCGCGCCAAGAAGCGCTCCATGCCGTCCCGACCGCGCCACGTCCCGGTTCCGGTGAACGGCAGGCCCGGCGCCTGATGCAGTACGACGTCCGGATCGAGGTACGCGGCGACCTGGTCGTAGTCGGCCTTGCCGTACCCGCCTGCGGCCAAGTACGCCGCCTCGGCCGCATAGAACTTCTCCATCACCGCCCACGCCTCGTCGGCCGCGACTACGCGCCGCTCGTCCGCCGGTGTTCCCGTCGCCATCGCCTGCTCCCGTCGTCGACTACGACACTGGGAACCCCGCCCTGGCGGATCTGGTTGCGGCAGGGCGGCGGACGTCCGCCCAACGGGCCAGCGCGCGAGTTGCTCAGTCCTCCGTGGACAACTGCCGGGCGTCAGAGGTTCTTGATCGTCTCCGCGAGACGCCGGAAGTCGCTGCGGCTCACCACGAGCTTGGGGCCGTCAGGGTGCTTGCTGTCACGGACGGCGATGAGTTCACGGACGGGTGCCACCTCGATGCAGGCGTCACCGTCGTCGTGGCTACGAGACGCCTTGCGCCAGGTCGACTCACTCAGGTCCATCTGTCCTCGATCACCCTTCCAATGAACGTCCGCGTATCGGCCGTGTTGAGTGCCCGGGTATTCAGCGTGTTCATCACCTTGCCAAGTTTTCCCAGCTCATACGGGTCCCGTGTGGTTTCACCGCCGTTCGCTTTGACGATGTAGGCGACTTCGTTCCGGTCGGCCTGGGTGGCGACGTGGAAGGACGATCGGACACCTCGATAGTAGGCAGTTCTGGCTACCTGGAGATAGATCTCTTCCCGTCGGGAAACCTCGATCAGCGACTTGAGCTGCTCTCGCATGATCTCCTTCGAGCCGACCTCGCGATACAGGATGCTCTCCTCCATCACCACGCTGATCATGGGACGGGGGTGGCGGTTCAGGAGTTCCTGCCGACGCATCCGGGTCGCCACGGCGTCATCGTCGACCAGCAGGACACGGGCATACGCCTCGGTCTGAAAGAGGCCGTAGACGAGGTGGCTCTCGTAGACCCGCAGCTGGTCCGCCGTCGCCTCGGCCTTCGGGAAGGAGACGAAGTGCGTCGGGTACCGGACGACCTTGATCTTCTCGAGCAGGACGTCCCAGGCTTCGACGATCGCGTTGTCCGCGTCGAGGACCTCGTCGAGTCGGGCGGCGAAGTCTCTCCGGCACCTGGTCCGTCCGCACTCGACGTGACTGATGTAGGAGCGCGCGACGTTGACCCGCTTCGCCAGTTCTTCCTGGTTCAGGTTCGCCGCCTCACGGAAGCGTTTGATCTCCGACCCGAACCCCAGGAGTTCGGGATCGATCTTCGGCCGGTCGCTGCTGCTCGGAGACATGTCGATCCACCTCACATTGCTAGTAACCCGGTTACACCCGCTACCCGTATGTGGCTAATCGGCGACTCGCTGATGAGATTACGTCCCGTCGTGACTTCATGGTGGTCGTTCAGGCACACAGGGTGACTTTGGCGCGATCCGGCCAGATGGAAGGCGTGTCCGAGGTCAGCCGCACCATCGCGGGAGGGACCTTTCGATGTCCGTTGCGGCTTTCGCACCAGAGACGCCGACGCTCGTCCTCGCTTCGTCCGATCGGGCGCCCGGACAGGCGCGGCGGTTCATCTCCGAGCACTTCCGGGCGCTCGGGGTCGCCGATGACTTCGTGGGACGCCTCGTCGTGACGGAACTCGTGACCAATGCGCACAGGCACGTGGGTATCGGTCTTATCGTCGTTCGGGTCCTTCTCGACGAGCCGGAGCGGGCCGTTCGGTTGGAGGTGTGGGACGAGGGGGACGCGCTGCCCGTCGTCCGTCCGGAGAACCCCGACGCGACGGGCGGGCGCGGGCTGCCGCTGATCATCGGGCTCGTCCGGGCCTGGGGCGTCCGTCCGCTGTACGAGACGGGGAAGGTCGTCTGGTGCGCGCTCTGAGCAGCCGGACGTGGCGGGGGCGGGCCACGGCGGTCGGCCATCTGGATGCGCTCGCGGTCGTGCTCCGTCCGATGGGCTACCAGTGCGTCGCGCTGTACGCCGCAGACGAGCTTCCGGTTCGGCCGGCGCTGCTGTGGGTGTTCGCGTTCGGGCCGCGCGGGCACGTGCGCGTCGCGGTCGGCGTCCGGGCGGTCCCCGGGGGCGGGTGGGCCTACTACGAGGCCGGACGGGGGCGTTTCTGTCCTTGCGATGATGTCGAGGGTGCCGCCGAACTGGTGGATCGTCTCCTCAAGCACCGCATGTTCCCCGCCACCTGGTGACGCCGGATCCGGTGCCCGACGCGACCGTCGGGACGGTCGCGTCGGGCGTTCGGGGCTCAGGCCATGAAGCGGTCCGCGAACCGGGTCAGTTGGTCGTGCTGCTCGCTCGGGTCCTGGGCGGACGCGCCGACGACCAGGCGGGTGACGCCCTGGGCGGCGAAGGTCGCCAGGTCGTCGTCGGTCAGGTCGATCGAGCTCCATCGGGTGTATTCGAGGCGGTCGGGGTCTCGTCCGGCCTCCTCGGCGGTTGCTCGGGCCGTTCGCCACTGCGCTTCGCGCTCTTGGGGGTCCAAGGCGCCGCCCGCGAAATAGCCGTCCCCGCGCAGGCCCGCTCTGCGGGCGGCCGCACGGCTCGAACCGCCGATGTGGAGAGGCAGTGTCGTGGCCTTGTACGGCTTCGGGAACTGTACGAGGTCGTCGAAGGAGAAGTGTTCGCCGTGGAAGCTGACGCCCTCTTCGCCGCCCGCCCACAGGAGGCGCAGGACGTCGATCGCTTCGTCGGCGCGACGGCCGCGGGTGCGGAAGTCGACGCCGGTCGCGGACGCGTCCTGCGGGACGACGCCGAGCCCGACGGCCAGCAGCCGCAGCCGGCCATTGGACAGCACGTCGATGGTGGCGAGCTGTTTCGCGAGCACCACCGGGTGCCGGTACGGCAGGAGCAGGACGCCCGTGCCCAGCAGGAGCCGCTCGGTCGCGGCGGCCACGAAGGCGAGGGTGTCGACCGGGTCGAGAAAGGGGAGCGTCAGGGAAACGTCGTTGTTGTGCAGCTTCATTCCGGGTGATAGGACCAGTCGTTCGGGTAGAAAGAGGCCCTCGAAGCCGCATTTTTCTGCGTGTTGCGCGTAGGCGATGATCCGGTCCGGATCGGCACCGAACAGGGCACCATTATAGGTTACCGCGAACTTCATTACCGACCCCTCCGATGTATGTTCTCTCGCGCGAAGGTGCGCTCGGTGATTCTGGTGCATAACCAGGGGCTTGCCGCAAGTCCCGGTGGGCGCTATACATTAAGATGGGAGGCCTTGATCGTCTGCGAATACGCGCCGATCCCCTTGCCTGCCCCCGTTCCGGGAACGGTGGTTCCTGCGGTGGCGTCGTAAGGGTGAGGGGTGGTGCCGATGCGACGGCCGGCCGGGTACGTGACGCCGGTGTTCTGCGCCTTGTGCGGCGCGGTGTTCGTCGCGGCCGGGGTCGCGATCGTCATCGCGGGGAACGATCTGCCCGGAGACCTCGGGGGTGGCGGGATCGCCGCCGCGCTCGGCGTGCTGACCCTTGCGGGCGCCTGGCTGCTGCTCCCCGGGAACCCGAACGGGAAGCCGGAGCGGCGGCCGGTCGAGGTGGACGGCGGCTCGGTGCGGGCGCTCGTGTTCCCGTTCGTCCGGGGGCGGTTCGTGGCGGCGGCGGTTTGCATGGTGACGCTGCTGGCGGGCTCGGTCGCCTACGTGGCGGTCGGGGTGGCGGGCGGCATGTGGGGCGTCGCGGCGATGGGGGTCGCGGGGGCGCTGCTCTTCGGGCTGCCGGCCCGGACGACCGTGCGCCGGTTGCGGCGCGCGCACTACCTGGCCCTCACGCCCGGCCTGCTGTGCGTGGAGGCTCCCGCCAACCGGATGAACGTGCCGTGGACGGACGTCGAGACCATCCGGCTCCTCGACATCGACGGCCAGCCGTTCATCGGCGTCACGCTGCGCGCCGGTGTCGACGGGCCGCCGCGGGGACGGCGGGTGCGCAGGCTTAACCGCGTGTTCGGCGCCCACCTGTTCGTCGAGGTCCGCATGCTGGCGTGCCCGCCGGACGTGCTGCTGGACGAACTGGACGAGCACATGCGGGCCGCGCGGCGATGAGTCCCGGCCGCCGGGGAAGTCTGCCCTCGTAACGAACGCGAGGAGGACGCATGCGCGACTTGATCGTCACCGAGAACATCACGCTCGACGGGGTCATCGACGCGACGGGGAACTGGTTCGACGTCGCCGACGAGGAGGCCGCCGACATCGCGGAGGCGCTGCGGGAGCAGAGCGACGCGGCGGACGCGGTGGTCTTCGGGCGGAACACGTTCGTGGACATGCGGGGATACTGGCCGGAGCACGCGGACGTGCCGGGAGGCGTCGGGGAGTACCTCGAACGGGTGGCGAAGTACGCGGTGTCCACCCGGATGGACGATCCGGCGTGGGGGAACAGCACGGTGCTGCGGGGCCTCGACGATGTCCGGGCGCTGAAGGATCGTCCGGGCAAGGACATCGTGACGACGGGCAGCATCACGCTGGTGCACGCGCTCATCGCGGCGGGGCTGGTGGACGAGTACCGGCTGTTCGTCTACCCGGTGGTGCTCGGACGGGGCGCGCGGCTGTTCGAGGACGCGACCGGCATGCCAAGGCTGCGGGTGGTCGAGAACCGGACGTTCGCGTCCGGGGTCGTCCTGCTGCGCTACCGCGCGGACTGATCCTCGGCGCCGAGGAGGGGCTCGTCGGCGGCGCGCAGTTCCTGGTTGGGGAGGCCGTCGGGGTACTCGCGGCGCACCCGGTCGAGGGCGGACAGCGCGATGTCCAGGTGGTGGCGCTTGCTGGCCTCGTAAAAGGAGCGCGCGCCGTCGGAGAGCTTCGGCTCGGCGTGCAGGGGCTTGTCGGACACGCACAGGAGCGTCGCGTTCGGGATGCGGTAGCGGAACCCGTTCGCGGCGATCGTCGCGGACTCCATGTCGACGGCGATGCAGCGGGCGCTCTTCATCATGGCGAGGGTGCGGCGCTGGTTGAGCTCCCAGTTGCGGTTGTCGGTGGTGTGGACGACGCCGAGGCGGTAGCGGGCGCGGGCGGCGTCGAGGCCGTCGAGCAGCGCGGTGTTGAGCCGGTGGTTGGGGATGACGGGGATGTCGAGCGGGAGGACCTCGTCGAGGACGTGGTCGGCGCGCTGGTAGGCGGTGGCGAGCACGAAGTCGCCGAGGGCCTGGTGGTTGCGGAGGCCGCCGCAGTGCCCGATCATCACCATGGTGTCGGGCCGCAGCACGGCCAGGTGGTCGGTGATGGTCTTGGCGTTGGACGGTCCGACGCCGATGTTGACGAGGCTCACGCCGGTGCCGTCCGGGGCGCGGTGGTGCCAGGCGGGCATCTGGACGCCCGGACGGGACGGGCCCTCGGCGCCCGGGAACCGTTCGCGGAACGACTCGACGTGCATCGCGTAGTTGGTGAACAGGATGTGCCGCTGGAAGTACTCGGCGGGCGTCCCGCAGTAGTGCGACAGGCGGTCGAGGGAGAGCGCCATCCGCTCGGGGCCGAACAGGAAGAGCTTCTTGCCGCGCAGGTCGACGCGGTCCTCGTCGAGGGCGTCGAAGAAGCCGGGGTCGTCGAACTTCAGGGCGGGGCGGGACGCCCGGACGGTCACGGTCGCCCCGGCCTTCGCCAGCGCGGACAGTTCGCGGCGCAGGTAGGGGCGGATCGCGTCCGGCCGGGCGAACTCGCCGGTGATCCGCGGGTTGGCCGTCGACCACGGCCGTTCGACGTCGATGGCGGGGTACCAGCCGTCGGCGTCGACGGCGTCGAGTTCGTCGAGCAGTTCCTCGACGGAGTGATCGTCCACGACGGACACCTTAGGCCAGGTCGGCAGCCGTGAGGGAGACGTCGACCTGGGCCGCCGGGGTGACGCCCATGGCGTCGGCCAGTGCCCGGAACGGGCGGGCCTCGGCGTGCCTGCTCTGCCGTTCGAGGGTGCGGGCGAGGGCCTCGTGGGCCCAGCCGTCGCTGGGGTCCAGCTCGACGAGCCGGCGGAGGGTCCGCTCGGCGGGGGCGAGCTGGGCGCTGTGGAAGTAGGCGCGGGCCAGCAGCTCGACGGCGGCGCGGTCGCCGGGGACGTCCGCGACGATCGGGGCCAGCAGCCGCGCGGCGGTCGCGTAGTCCTTCGCGTCGAAGTAGTTGCGCGCCCGCTGGAAGTCCTCGTACATCATGTGCCCCCTTCCTCGGTCGCTCACGGCAACCCGGCGGGCCCGCCGTTCATTCCCGTCGGGGTTCCCGGTGCGATGGTGGACCCGCCGCCTACGCTTGCAGTCGTCCCAGGGGAGCCCGGCCGCGGATCCGCGCCGGCCGCACGTCGACCGGAGGCACCGGCCATGACCACCGCACCGGATGGCGCGACCGGCTCGCGGAGGACGGGCAGGCCGCCGCTCACGGAGCGGCGGAAGGCCGCCACCCGGATGCGGGTCGCCCGGGAGGCGGTCCGGCTGTTCGCCGCCCAGGGTGTCGCGGCGACGTCGGGGCGGGAGATCGCGAATGCGGCCGGGATCTCGGCGAGAACGCTGTGGCGCTACTTCCCCTCGAAGGAGAGTTGCGTCGCCCCGCTGCTGACCGGGGGCCTGGAGGGGGCCGTCCGGCACCTGTCCGCCTGGCCGCGCGACCGTCCGCTCGCCGAGGCGGTCGACGATCCCGCGTGGGGCGGGGACGCCGACACGGAGGCGGTCCGCTCGCTCGTCCTGCTCACCCGGACCGAACCGGGCCTGCGCGCCGTCTGGCTCCAGGTCCACCAGGACGCCGAGTCGGCGTTCGCCCGCATCCTCGCCGAGCGCACCGGCCGGCGGGAGACCGACTTCGAGGTGCGCGTGCGGGCGGTCGCGCTCAACGGCGCGTTCCGCGTCGCGGTGGAGGAGTGGGTCGCCGGGGACGGGACCGTCAGCCGCGCCCTGCTCCTGCGGGACGCCCTGCGGCTGGTCGATCCGATTCTGGACGGGTGACGGGGCCGCCCGTCAGGGGCGGGGGATGTTGCGGAGGTTGCTGCGGGCGAGGTCGACCATCTTGCCGACGCCGCCGGTGAGGACGGTCTTGCCCGCGGAGAGCGCGAACCCCTTGACCTGCCGCGGGGTGATGTGCGGCGGGATGGACAGGGCGTTCGGGTCGGTGACGACGTCGAGGAGGTAGGGGCCGGGGGCGGCGAGGGCGCGTTCCAGGGCGGGACGGACGTCGGCGGGGCGCTCGACGCGGGCCGACTCGATCCCGGCGGCTCCGGCGACGGCGGCGTAGTCGACGGGTTCGTGGTCGGTCTCGTGGGCGGGGAGGCCGTCGACCATCATCTCGAGGCGCACCATGCCGAGGGACGCGTTGTTGAAGACGATCACCTTGACGGGGACGCGGTGCAGGCGGACGGTGAGGAGTTCGCCCATCAGCATCCCGAGGCCGCCGTCGCCGGACATCGAGATCACCTGCCGGCCGGGGGCGCCGTACTGGGCGCCGACGGCGTGCGGGAGGGCGTTCGCCATCGACCCGTGGACGAACGAGCCGAGCACGCGGCGGCGCCCGTTCGGGGTGATGTAGCGGGCGGCCCACACGTTGCACATGCCGGTGTCGACGGTGAAGATCGCGTCGTCGGCGGCGAGGTCGTCCAGGACGCTCGCGACGTATTCGGGGTGGATCGGCGTGTGCTTGGCGATGTCGCGGGTGTAGGCGGAGACGACGTTCTCGAGCGCGCGCGTGTGCTGGCGCAGCATCGTCTCCAGGTACGTCCGGTCCTGTTTCTGCTCGACGTGTTCGAGGACGAGGCGCAGGGTCTCGCGGACGTCGCCGTGGACGGCGAGGTCGAGGGGTGTGCGTCGGCCCAGGCGGGACGGGTTGTGGTCCACCTGGATCGTGTTCTTCAGGGGCAGGAAGTCGTCGTAGGGGAAGTCGGTGCCCAGCAGGACGACGAGGTCGGCTTCCTGCATGGCGTCGTAGCAGGCGCCGTAGCCGAGGAGCCCGCTCATGCCGACGTCGAAGGGGTTGTCGAACTGGATCCACTCCTTTCCCCGGAGGGCGTGGCCGACCGGGGAAAGGGTCTTGTGGGCGAGTGCCATCACTTCGGAGTGCGCGTCCCGTGTGCCCGCCCCGCAGAACAGCATGACCTTGCGGGCCCCGTTCAGCGCGCGCGCCAGCTGGTCGACCTGGTCGTCGGGAGGACGGACGACGCCTTGGCGCACGAGGAAGTCGTGCTCGCGCACGGTGTGCGCGGCTTCGCTGCTGGCGACGTCACCGGGGAGGGTGAGGACGGAGACGCCGCCGAGCCCGATCGCGTGCTGGATCGCCGTGCGGAGGATCCGGGGCATCTGCTCGGGGCAGCCGATCGCCTCGCAGTAGTGGCTGCAGTCGACGAAGAGGCGTTCGGGGTGCGTCTCCTGGAAGTAGCCGGTGCCGATCTGGGTGCTCGGGATCTGCGACGCGAGCGCGAGGACGGGCGCGCCCGACCGGTGCGCGTCGTAGAGGCCCTGCACGAGGTGGGTGTTCCCGGGCCCGCAGCTCCCCGCGCACACCGCGAGCCGTCCGGTCGTCTGGGCCTCGGCGGCGGCGGCGAAGGCCCCGGCCTCCTCGTTGCGGACGTGCACCCAGTCGATGCCGTCGGTGCGGCGGACGGCGTCCACGACGGGGTTGAGGCTGTCGCCGACGACCCCGTAGATCCGGCGGACGCCCGCCCGCTGCAGCACCTCGATGAACTGTTCGGCGACCGTCGGCACCGGACCTCCTCCGCACTCGCGTGACGTTCCGAGCACGGGATGCCCGATAGATCACGAACGACACGCGCGCGGCGGCGTCAGCGCAGGAGGGCCCCGATGCGGGCCGCGGCGGCCACGACGGTGCGGCCCAGCTCGTCCACGTCGGACGCCTCGAACAGCGACAGGCCCACGCTGGTCTGCGTCGGCGCGCCGGGGACGACGGCGGAGATGCCGGTGACCGCCGCGGCGATCTCGCCGTAGGAGACGGCGAAGCCGCGCTCGCGGGCGAGGGCCACCTCGGGACGCTCGCCGGGGACGGGCGGGAGCGCGGACAGCAGCGCCAGCCCGGCCGAGCCGCGGTCGACGGGGTCGACCTGGCCGACCCGGAACGCGACGTGCATCCGGGCGCGGCGCGGTTCCACGATCATGAGCATCCGCGCGTGGCCGTCGTCCTCGCGCACCACCAGGTGGGCGGTGGCCTGCGTCGCGTCGGTCAGCTCCTCCAGCACCGGACGGGCGAGGGTGCGCAGGTCCTGCTCGACGGGTTCGGCGAGCTCGACGAGGCCGGCGCCGAGCGAGATCCGCTTGAAGCGGTCGCGGCGGCAGAGCCGGTGGGCCTCCAGGGTGCGCACGAGCCGGTGCGCGACGGTGCGGTGCACGCCGACGCCCTCGGCGATCTCGGTGAGCGTGAGGCCCCGCGGGTGCCGGACGAGCAGTTCGAGGATCTGCAGGCCGTTGTGCAGCGTCTTCGACATTCCGGAGTCGATCTCGGGGGCCGCCACACCGGGGACCGTACCGTCGCCGATCGCTGACATGGGCCTCCTCTTGACGCGTGTGAGTCACGCTACATACTGTGTCCGTACTTCGCACGTTGAGTGCGATAATAGCACACATTGAGAGGTTCGTTCATGTTCGAGTCGCTGCACCGCCTGTACGGGGCGCAGAGCCACCTCATCGACGGGGGCCGGGCGCGCGAGTGGGCGGCGACCTTCACCCCGGACGGCGAGTTCCGTTCGCCCACGTACCCTCGGCCCGTCGTCGGGACGGCCGAACTGGCGGCGTTCGCCGAACGGTTCTTCGCCGACGCGCGCGCCGCGGGCGCCACCGTCCGGCACGTCCTGACGAACGTGCACGCGGAGCGCGCGGACGAACGAACCGCCCTCGTCCATGCATACCTGCAGATAGTGAGCACACCGGACGGCGGCGAGCCGCACCTGGACCGGATGACCGTCGTCACCGACGAACTCGTCCGCGAGGACGGGCCGGACGGCCCGGACGGCCCGGACGGCGGGCGCTGGCTGATCCGCCGCCGCACCGTCCACCGCGACGGCGGCCCGGACGGGACGGCCGCACCACCGGCACTCGGCACGACCGACCCCCCGACCGGCACGGCCGAACCCTCGAGCCGGCCGGCGTACGACCCGAACGGTCCGGCCGCCCCGATCGGGGCGGCCGGGCACCCGAACGCCCCCACCGGGCGCGAGCAGGACACGAAGGAGCGGCAGCGATGAGCGAGACCCCCGAACCGGCCGGCCCCGGACGCGTCGTCGGGACCCCGGTGACGGCCGCGTACCCGGACCTGCGCGGCAAGGTCGCCGTCGTCACGGGTGCGGCGCGCGGCATGGGGGCGCGGTTCGCGGCGGCGCTCGCCGTCCGCGGCGTGGACGTCGTGGGCGCCGACATCGACGCGGACGCGATGGCGGTGACGGCCAAGGAGATCACCGCGGAGGCCGCGGCGGTCGTCCGGCCCGGACGGGTCGTGGCGGCGCGGGCGGACGTGACGAAGGCGGACGAGCACGAGGCCGTCGCGCAGGTCGCGCTCGCCGAGTTCGGGCGGCTCGACCTGTGGGTGAACAACGCAGGGATCTTCCCGTTCGCGGAGGTCGACGCGATCACGCCGGAGCAGATCCGGGCGGCGCTGTCGGTGAACGTCGAGGGGGTGCTGTTCGGGGCGCAGGCGGCGGCGCGGCACATGCGGCCGGGCGGGGCGATCGTGAACATGTCGTCGGTGTCGGCGGTGCGGGTGCGGCGGGGGCGCGGGGCGTACTGCTCGTCGAAGGCGGCGGTCGCGCACCTGACGGAGTCGCTCGCCGTCGAGCTGGGCGACCGGGGCATCCGGGTCAACGCGATCGCCCCCGGCTACATCGACACCGAGATGACCCGGTGGGTGCGGGAGGACAAGGCGGCGCTGCAGCACGCGCTGGACGCCGTCCCGCTGCACCGGCTCGGGTCGCCGGAGGAGGTCGTGGGGCCGCTGCTGTTCCTGCTGTCGGACAGCGCCCGGTACGTGACGGGGCACAGCATCGCGGTGGACGGCGGGTCGCGGCATGTCTGAGGCCGTGCACGCCGCGGCCGTGCACGCCGACACCGTCCGGTATCCGGGGACGGTGCTGGTCACGGGCGCGGCGGGCGGTATGGGCGCGGCGCACGCGCGGGCGCTCGGCGCGCGGGGCGTGCACGTGTGCGCGGCGGACGTCGCCGACGCGGGGCCGCTCGTGCGGGAGATCCGGGCGGCCGGGGGTTCGGCGAGCGCGCACGAACTGGACGTCGCGGACGCGGCCGCGTGGGCACGGGTCGTCGCGGAGATCCGGACGGAACGGGGCGAGCTGGGCGGCCTCGTGAACAACGCGGGGATCTCGCGGCGGCTGGACTTCATGGCCACCACGGAGGACGTGTGGGAGACGGTCATGCGGGTCAACCTGCATGGACCGTTCCACGGCATGCGTGCGGCGGCCCCGCTGATGCGCGACTCCGGCGGCGGATCCATCGTGAACATCTCGTCGATCTCCGGGCAGATCGGCTACTTCTCCCCCGCCTACTCGGCGAGCAAGTGGGGACTGACCGGCCTCTCTAAGTCGGCGGCGGGCAACTTCGCCGCCTGGGGCATCCGGGTCAACTCGGTGCACCCCGGGCTGGTCGGGACCACGCTGCTGGACGGTGCGGACGCGTTCGTCGCCGCGGCCGTCCGGAGCGTCCCCGCCGGGCGCACGGCGCGTCCCGAGGAGATCGCGGACACCGTCCTGTTCCTGCTGTCGGACCGTTCGACCTACCTGACCGGCGCCGAGGTCACCGTGGACGGCGGCCTCGTCAGCAACGGCCTCTACCACCGCATCCTCGCCGACACCGAACAGACCGGAGGTGACCTCGGATGAACCCGGACGTGATCGTCGTCGGCGGCGGCGGGGCGGGACTCGCCGCCGCGGCCACCGCCGCGGAGGCGGGCGCCTCGGTGCTGCTGCTGGAGTCGGAGCGGGAGCCGGGCGGCTCGACGCAGCTGTCGGCGGGCATGTTCACCGCCGCGGGCACCGGCGTGCAGGCGGGCCTCGGCGTCGAGGACTCGCCGGAGCGCTTCTTCCAGCACTACATGGACCTCAACCACTGGATGCTCAACCCCGGCCTGATCATGGCGTTCTGCCGGAACGCCGCCCCGACGCTGGAGTGGCTGATCGGGCTCGGCGTGGAGGTCCCCGCCGTCGTCTCCCACAACGCGCACATGCCCGGCCTCTGCCAGGCGGGCGTCGAGGACGTGTGGCGCGGGCACGTCCCGCGCGACCAGGGGCTCGGGATCGTCCGGGCCCTGTTGCGGGCGTGCCGCGCGGGCGGCGTGGAGATCGTCCCGAACACGCGGGTCGAGCGGCTGATCGTGGCGGACGGCCGCGTCGCCGGCGTCGTCGCGGACGGCCTGGACGTGCGGGCGGGCGCGGTCGTCGTCGCCACCGGCGGCTTCGCCCACGACCCCGAACTGCTCGAACGGTACTACCCGGCGGCGCTGCGGGCGGGCGACGACCTGTTCGTCGTCGCGGCGCCCGGCGCCCGCGGCGACCACCTGCGGTTCGGGCGGCAGGTCGGCGCGTCCGTCGCCGGGGACGGCCAGGGGCTGCTGCTGCCGACCGCGTACTTCCAGCGGCTGCACCACTGGCAGTCGGGCTTCCCGCCGAAGTCGCGGATCCACGTGAACGGGCACGGCCGCCGGTTCATGGACGAGGACGCCTCGTACGCGGTGTCGGGCGGCATCATCGACGCGCAGCCCGGCCCGGTGTGGGCGGTGTTCGACGAGCGGGCCCGGCTCGGGCTGCCGCCCGGCTACGCGCACTGGACGCCCGGGAACGTCGCGGCGGAGGCCGACGCCGGACGGACGGCGCGCGCGGACACGATCGAGGGCCTCGCGGCGGCGATCGGCGTCCCGGCGGGCGCGCTCCTCGCGGCGGTGCGCCGCTGGAACGACACGCTGCCGCACGGCCGCGACCCCGACTTCCGCAGGCACCGCACCCTCGCGAACAAGGGGTCGGGCGCGGACCCCGACCCGATCGACCGGCCGCCGTTCTACGCCGTCCGGACCCTGCCCGCCGAGCTGGTCTGCACCCACGCGGGGCTGGAGATCGACGCGTCCGCGCGGGTGCTGGACGCCCGCGGCGAGGCCGTCCCCGGCCTGCTCGCGGCGGGCGAGGCGGGCGCGGGCGTGCTCGGCCGCCGCTACGTCGGCGGCGGCAACTCGGTCGCCGGCGCGCTCACGATGGGCCGCATCGCGGGCCGCACCGCCGCCGCGACGGCCACCGCGACCGGCACCGCGGGCGGCACCGCGACCGGCACCGCGACCGGCACCGCGGCCGGCACCGCGACCGCCTCGACGACCTCCGCGGCCGGCTGACGGCCGTCCGCACCACCCCACCCCCACCGAGGAGAACGACATGGCGCACACGACCGCCGTCCCCGGGGACACCGACATCGGACGGCGCACCGTCCGGAAGGTGGCGCTCCGGATCATGCCGATCGTCGGCCTGCTCTACGTGTTCAACTACATGGACCGTGCCAACATCTCCTACGCCCAGCTCGGCATGGAGGACGAGCTGGCCGTCACCACGGCGGTGTTCGGCACCGCGTCGGCGATCTTCTTCCTCGCCTACGTCGTGTTCGAGGTCCCCAGCAACATGATCATGAAGCGGGTCGGGGCGCGGCTCTGGCTGGCCCGGATCGCGATCAGCTGGGGCGTCGTGACCGCCGCGACCGGCTTCGTGCACGACGTCACGCAGCTGTACGCGGCCCGGATCCTGCTCGGCATCGCGGAGGCGGGCCTGTTCCCGGGCCTGCTGCTCTACCTGACGCTGTGGTTCCGGACGCAGGAGCGCGGCCGGGCCATCGCGGGGCTCGCGCTGGCGCAGCCGGTCGCGATGATCCTCGGCAGCCTCACCGGCGGGCTGATCCTCGACCACGTGCACTGGCTCGACATGAGCAGCTGGCGGTGGGTGTTCATCCTGCAGGGCGCCCCGGCGATCCTGATCGGCGTCGCCGTCCTGTTCCTCCTGCCGGACGTCCCGAGCAAGGCCCGCTTCCTCAGCCGGGACGAGAGCGCCTGGCTGGACGGCGAGATCGCGAAGGAGTACACGCCCGGGAAGTCGCACGGGCCGCTCGACGAACTGAAGGTCGTCCGCGACCGGAAGGTGCTGTACCTGGCGGTCGCGAACTTCTTCGCCGCGTGCGGGCTGTACGGGTTCACGTTCTTCCTGCCGAAGATCGTCGAGCAGCTGGACCCGTCGTACTCGGCGACGAACATCGGCTTCCTCGGCGCGATCCCGTTCCTGGTCGGCGCGGTCGGGATGGTGCTGGTCGCCCGCAACTCCGACCGGACGGGCGAGCGCCGGTGGCACGTGGTCGCGCTGATGCTCGTCGCCGCGGCCGGACTGTTCGGGACGATCCAGTTCCGGCACGAGCCGGCGCTCGCGCTCGCCTGCCTGTCGCTCGTCGGGATCGGCGTGCTCGGGTACATGGCGCCGTACTGGGCGATGGCCGCGCGGGTGCTGTCGCGCGAGCACACGGCCGTCGGGCTGGCCGCGATCAACTCGATCGCCGCGCTGGGCGGGTTCTTCGGCCCGTACGTGATCGGGCAGAACGCGACGGCGGACGACGTGTCGGTCGGGCTGTACTTCCCGATCGGCTGCCTGGTGGTCTGCGCGGCCATGCTCGCGTTCCTGCGGGTACCGCGCGACGACCCCCGCCGCGCGGGCGCGGGGACGGACGCGGGGACGGGCGCGGGACCGGCGGCCGCCGTCGCCGGGACCACCGAGAAGTGATCAATGCGTGAACCGTCCCGGCGCCGTTAGGGTTGCGGCCATGGACGATCGCGACGGCCGGGGCCGCGGGGCCGGCGAACTGGACTTCTGGTCCTTCGTCGACCTCGCCGGCGCCCGGCTGGCCGAGGAGTTCGGGTTCCCGCACCGCGAGGCGACCCGGCTGCTGCTGACGCTGAACCGGGCGTCGGCGATCGTCACCTACGACCTGGAGTCGACGGTGCACCGCCCGCGCGGCCACTCGTGGGCGGGGTTCCGGCTGCTGTTCGTCACGTGGCTCGCCGGGCCGCTGGAGCCGGGGCGGGCCGCGACGCTCGCCGGGATGAGCCGGGCGGCGGTGTCGAACCTCGCCAAGACGCTCGTCGCGGACGGCATGCTGGAGCGGGCGCGCGGCGAGCGGGACGGCCGGTCGGTGATCCTGTCGCTGACCGAGCGGGGGCGCGCGGCGATGCTGGAGATCTTCGCGGCCCAGCACGAGCGCGAGCGGCAGTGGGCGGACGTGCTCACGGGCACCGAGCGGCAGATGCTGATCATGCTGCTGGACAAGCTGATCGAGGGCCGCACGGAGTTCGGCGCCCGCGAGCGCAGCTGACCGCCCATCCGGTCCCGCCCGTCCGGTCCCGCCCGTCCGGTCCCGCCCGTCCGGTTAGGTCTTCCCTGCGGCGGAGAAGGGCCGTAGTGTCGGCAGAAAATAGTTAATGCATTTACCATTGTGACCATCGTCGGGAGGCGAGGAGCATGGCCCACTACCTGCGGGTCGGCGACGTGCCGCCCAAGCGCCATACCCAGCACCGGGACGGCGAGGGCCGGCTGTACTACGAGGAGCTGATGGGCGAGGAGGGCTTCTCCGCCGACTCCTCGCTGCTCTACCACCGCGAGATCCCCTCGGCGATCGTGGACTCGCGGCCCTGGGACGTCCCGGACGCGGCGACGACGCCGAACCATCCGCTCAAGCCCCGCCACCTGCGGCTGCACGACCTGTTCCCCGAGGACCGGTGGGCCGGGACCGACGCGGTCACCGGGCGGCGGCTCGTGCTGGGCAACGGCGACGTCCGCATCTCCTACGCGGTCTGCGCCGCCGACTCCCCGCTGTACCGCAACGCGACCGGCGACGAGGTCGTCTACGTCGAGTCCGGCACCGCGACCGTCGAGACGATCTTCGGCGCCCTGCACGCCCGGCAGGGCGACTACGTGATCGTCCCGATGTCGGCCACGCACCGCTGGCTGCCCACCGGCGACCGGCCCCTGCGCCTCTACACGATCGAGGCGAACGGCCACGTCGCCCCGCCCAAGCGGTACCTGTCGCGCTACGGGCAGTTCCTCGAGCACGCCCCCTACTGCGAACGCGACCTGCACGGCCCCGCCGAGCCCCTCCGGGCCGACGGCACCGACGTCGAAGTCCTGGTCAAGCACCGCACGTCCCGGGGCATCACCGGCACCCGCATGACGTACGCCAGGCACCCCTTCGACGTCGTCGGCTGGGACGGCTGCCTGTACCCGTTCACGTTCAACATCGCCGACTTCGAGCCGATCACCGGGCGGATCCACCAGCCGCCGCCCGCCCACCAGGTGTTCGAGGGGCCGGGCTTCGTCGTGTGCAACTTCGTGCCCCGCAAGGTGGACTACCACCCGCTGTCGATCCCGGTGCCGTACTACCACTCCAACGTGGACTCCGACGAGATCATGTTCTACTGCGGCGGCGACTACGAGGCCCGCAAAGGCTCGGGCATCGGCCCCGGCTCGGTCTCGGTCCACCCCGGCGGCCTGGCCCACGGCCCCCAGCCCGGCGCCTACGAGCGCAGCGTCGGCGCCGAGTTCTTCGACGAACTCGCCGTCATGGTCGACACCTTCCGCCCCCTCGAACTCGGCGAGGGCGGCACCGCCTGCGACGACGGCGCGTACGCCTGGACCTGGGCCGGACGGGGGCCGCGGCAGTGACCGGAATACCCGCGTTCGCCGCCGGGCTCTGCGACGACGCCGCCGTGTTCCCGCCCGGCCGCGCGCCGCTCGCCGACGCCGTCCCCGCCCACCACCGCCACCGCGCCGCGCCCTACGCGGCCGCCGTCGGCCCGCTCGTCCTGCCCGCCACCGCGCTGGACGACCTCGCCCCGCTCCTCGGCGACGACCGCCGGCTCGACCTCGCGATCACCGCGCCCGCCGGACCCGCGCAGGCCGCCGCCGCCCTCGCCGCCGCCGCCGACCTGCCCGTCGACCTGCACGGACTCGAGATCGCCGTCCCGTCCGGGTGGACGCCGTCCGAACTGGTCCGCGCGGTGGACGGGCTGGGCACCGGCGTCCCGATCCACGTCGAGGTGCCGCGGGACGAGCGCCGCCCCGCGATCGTCGCGGCGCTCGCGGCGTCCGGGCACCGCGCCAAGTTCCGCACGGGCGGCGTCACCGCCGACCTGTACCCGGACCCGGACGAGCTGGCCGCCGCCGTCGCGGCGGCCGTCGGCGCGGGCGTCCCGTTCAAGGCGACCGCCGGACTGCACCATCCCGTCCGGAACACCGACCCCGACACGGGCTTCGACCAGCACGGATTCCTGAACCTGCTGCTCGCGGCGGACGCCGCGCTGGACGGGCACCCGGTCCCGGCCCTCACCGCGCTGCTCGCCGACCGGGACGCCGCGTCGATCGCCGCGCGCGTCGCGTCCCTGCCCGCCGGCCGGACGGCCGCCGCCCGCGCGGCCTTCGTGTCGTTCGGCACGTGCAGCATCACCGAACCCCTGACCGAACTCGCGGACCTCGGGCTCCTCCCGGCCGCGCTCACCGAGGAGCACGCATGACGCGCATCGCGATTCCGGAGGGCTCCCCGTTCGGGCTCGCCAACCTCCCCTACGGGGTGTTCTCGACGCCCGGGACGGCACCCCGCGTCGGCGTCCGCGTCGCCGACGCGGTCGTCGACCTCGCCGAGGCCCTCGGCGACGGCGTGTTCGCGCGCCCGTCCCTGAACCCGTTCATGGCGCAGGGGCACGCCCGCTGGGCCGAGGTGCGCGAACGGGTCCGCGACGCCGTCACCGGCGACCTGCCGTCCGGCGCCGTGCACCCGGTGTCCGGCGTCTCCCTGCACATGCCGTTCGACGTCGGCGACTACGTCGACTTCTACGCGTCCGAGCACCACGCCACCAACCTCGGGCGCCTGTTCCGGCCCGACTCCGAACCGCTGATGCCGAACTGGAAGCACCTCCCCGTCGGGTACCACGGCCGCGCCGGGACGGTCGTGCCGTCCGGCACCCCGATCGTGCGGCCGTCCGGGCAGCGCAAGGCCCCGGGCGACGGCGCCCCCGGCTTCGGCCCGTCCCGCCGCCTCGACATCGAGGCCGAGGTCGGGTTCGTCGTCGGCACCGGCTCCCCGCTCGGCACGACCGTCCCGGTGGACGAGTTCGCCGAACGCGTCTTCGGCGCCGTCCTCGTGAACGACTGGTCGGCCCGCGACATCCAGGCATGGGAGTACGTCCCGCTCGGCCCGTTCCTCGGCAAGAGCTTCGCGACCTCGGTGTCGCCCTGGGTCGTCCCGCTCCCCGCCCTGGAGGCGGCCCGCGTCCCGACCCCGCCGCAGGACCCCGACCCCCTCCCCTACCTGCGGGAGAAGGACCCGTGGGGCCTCGACCTCGAACTGTCGGTCGAGTGGAACGGGCAGCTCGTCGCGCGGCCCCCGTACCGGGAGATGTACTGGTCGCCCGCGCAGATGCTCGCCCACCTGACCGTCAACGGCGCCGCGACCCGCACCGGCGACCTGTTCGCGTCCGGCACCGTCTCCGGCCCGGCGAAGGACCAGCGGGGCGCGTTCATCGAGCTGACGTGGGGCGGGCGGGAGCCCCTCGACGTCGCGGGCGAGCCCCGCACGTTCCTGATCGACGGCGACGAGGTCGTCCTGTCGGCGACGGCCCCGGCGGCGGACGGCGGACGGCTCGGCTTCGGCGAGGTCCGGGGCCGCGTCCACCCGGCCCCCTGACACCCCGGTATCACGCCGAACCGGCACCCTGGTAACTCGCCGGCAGGGCGCCACCCGGCGAGCATGGACCCCGGCCGCTCAGGCGGTCGGGGCCGTGGTGAAGCGGCGGACGAGCGCGTCCACGCGCCGGTCGTGGTCCGCCGGGGGGAGACGTCCGCCGCGGGTGAGCGTGACCAGGCCGTGCAGGCAGCTCCAGAAGACCTCGGCGACCAGTTCCGGGGCGTCGTCACCGGCGTGCGGCCGGACGGCCTCGCGCAGCTCGGCGAACCCGGCGTGCAGGACGTCCGGCGCCTCGGGCGTCGCGAACGGCAGGTCGACGGCCCGGTTGAACATCGTGTCGTACATGGCGGGACGGCGCCGAGCGAACGACGTGTAGGCGGCGGCGATCTCGGCCAGCGAGCCGGGCGCCGCCCCCGCGCGGGCGTCGCGCAGCTCGGCGGCCAGGTCGGCGAACCCCTCGACGGCGACCGCCGCCATGATCGCGTCCTTGCCCTTGAAGTGGCTGTAGAGCACCGGCTGGCTGTACTCGACGCGCTCGGCGAGGCGGCGGGTCGTCACCGCCTCCCAGCCCTCCACCTCGACCAGTTCCCGCGCGGCGGTGATGATCAGCCGCTCACGTTCGGCCCGCTCGCGCTCCCGGCGCCCCTGGATCGACATGACCACGACTCTAGCATTGCTAGCTTTCCGGTCGACGCTCTGCTAGCGTCGACCGCATCGCTAGCAACGCTAGAAACCTTGGAGACGTCATGCTGACCCCGATCGCCTACGGACTCGCCGTCGCCATCGCCCTCTTCTGCGTCTTCCTCGGCGTCCGCTTCCTCTTCTGGCCGACCGCCTCGGCGGCCGGCTACGGGGTGCCCGCCAAGCCCGGCGGCGACGCCGCGTACCTGGCCGTCAAGGGCCTGCGCGACCTCACCTTCGGCATCGCCGGCCTCGCCCTGATCGCGTTCGCCGAGGCCGACGCCGCGGCCCTGTTCATACTGGTCATCGCGCTCGTGCCCCTGGGCGACACCGTCATCGTGCTGCGCCACGGCGGCACCCGGGCCGTCGCGTTCGGCATCCACTTCGCGACCGCCGTCGTCATCCTGGTCAGCGCCGCGCTGCTGTTCGCCGTCTGAGCCGCAAGCCCTCTCATCGGCGGCCGTTAGCTTCGCCGCCCATGGACCACGGACACACCGGCCTGCTGACCGGCGCGGCCCCCCGGCCCCCGGCGCAGGCCGCCCCCCGATACCCCCGCGGCCCGCTGCTGATCGCCGTGGGCACGACCGTCCTCCTGCTCGTCACGGACTTCGCCCTCCGCACCTACCACGAGTACGTCGAGCCGATCCCCGGCCTCCGGCGGCTGTTCAACATCGGCTCCGAGAGCAACCTCGCGACCTGGTGGAACAGCCTGCTGCTGCTCGCGGTGGCGGGTACGGCGCTGCTGGCGGCGCTGCTCACCGAGCGGGGGGCGGCCGGGCGCGGGCCGGGACGAACGACGTGGCTGGCGCTCGCCGCCGTCACGGCCTGGCTCAGCATCGACGAGACGGTGCAGGTCCACGAGCGTCTGACCGGGGTCGGGAAGGCGTGGGCGGACGGCCTCGGGATGTCCGTGCCGACGTACGCGTGGGTCCTGCCGGGCGCCGCGATGGCGCTGGCCGGGGTGCTCGCGGCCGTGCTGTGGGCGCGAGGCCTCCCCCGCGACCAGCGCCTCGGCCTGCTCGGCGCGCTCGCGGTCTACATCACCGGCGCGCTCGTCGTCGAGGCGTTCAACGGCTGGGTGAACCGGCGGGGCGCCGAGGAGATCTACGCGATCGGCACGACGATCGAGGAGGGCATGGAGATGGGCGCGTGCCTGCTGGCCCTCGCCGTCCTCGCCCGCTTCGTCGTGTGCGCGCACGACGCCGCGTCCGGCCGTACCGTCCTGCGCCTGCGATGAGAGCGGGATGAGAAGGTGCTCATTCTCAGTCCTGCCAGTAGAAGAGGAGGTCGTGGACGCGCAGCGGGTCCCGGTCGCCGAAGAAGTACACGTGCAGGCCGTCGATCACGGTCTCGGCCAGGTCGCCGTCGATGCGGGTGAACCCCGCCGCCCGCATGACCGCGCTCGGACCGTCCCGCAGGCACGCGAAGTAGGGCCCCAGCTCGCTCACCTGGACGCGGCCCTCGGCCAACTCCACGACGTGGTAGGTGCCGTGGCCCGACCCGTGGAAGGGCCCGGCGCCCCGCGGTTCCCGCGGCTCGAGGCCCGCGGCGGCGAGTGCCCGGACGGCGCGGTCGAGGTCGGCCTCCGCGCGTCCGTCCGGGTCCGGTTCGACGAGCCCGGCCTCGATCAGCCAGCGGGGGTCGGTGTCGCGCTGCCCCGGTGCGAAGCGCCGGACGATCGCCGCGCGCACGTCCGGCGGCACGCCCGGCACCTCGACGCGCGGCGACCCTGCGGCCTCCCACGCCGCCCGGATGTCGTGGCCGCGCCGATGCAGGACGGCGAGTGCCCACAGATGTCCAGGGGCCCGGTCGCGCACCATCCGCCAGAGCGGGCCGTCGGTGTCGGGGGCGGCGTCGCCGGCGTCGGCGAGCAGGTCGTGCGCCGTCCGGGCCACGGTGCGCGAGCCGTCCGCGAGCGCCGGGGCGATGTCGCCGCCCGCACGCCACCGGAGCCGCACGCCGAGCAGCCGCTCCTCGACCGACGCCCCGCGGAACGCGAGCGTCTCCACCGAATCGGCGCCGAACTCCGCGAGCACGCCCGGCAGCCCGCACCTATCGATCAGTTCGTCGACGATCCGTTCGCCCCGCGCCCGCAGGAACGTCCAAGGGTTCGCGGCCAGTTCGGCGACGCTCCGCGCCGCGCTCACGTCCCCGAGCCGCACCCGCGCCGCCGGGATCACCGCGGCGGCGAGGATCCACCGCTCGTCCTCCCGGCCGTCCCGCCTGCGAAGCCAGTCGAGCAGCTCGGCGGAATGCGGGCGTCCCGGCTCGCTCAGCGCCCCGAGCAGCGCCGCCCGGATCTCGCTCGTCTCCTCGGCCGCCCGGACGATCGCCAGCAGCTCGCCCGCGCGCCCGTCCGGCACGCGCCCGGTCAGTGCCCGCGCGCACCCCATGCGGCGCCACCACGGTTCGTCGCCGTCGAGCACCGCGTCGACGAGTGCGTCCGCCGGGATCGCCGCCATCCGCGCCGCGAGATCCTCCGGCGACTCGCGGCGCACCGATGCCGACGGCACGAGCTCCCGGATCCGTTCACGTTCAGATCCCCGCGTCACCGCGCGATCATCGCCCGCCCCCATGCCCCGGCGCAACGCCCGGGCCGCCGTCGCAGGTGGCCGGCGGCGCCGTCAGGCGCGGGTCATGGCCGAGGAGTATCCGCCGCCGCCTGGATAGGTCCACTCGCCGGTGACGGTGGCGCCGTCGGCGCTGAAGGTGCCCTTGTAGTACGCGGGGCCGCCCTTCGCCCCGGCCCAGATGATCAGCGTGTCGCCGGTCAGCTCGTAGACGTAGTCGAACGTGTTCCCGACCGAGTCGTAGTACCGCGACATCACGTCGGTGCCGGTGGGCTCGCCGAACGGGCGCAGGTTGCCGATCACCTCCATGCCGGTGACGGGCTCGCCGAACTGGGAGAGGTCGACATGCTGGAGCAGGAAGTGGCCGCCGGGCATCCACGCGTAGCGGACGGTGCCCTCCGCGCCGCCGGTGACCTTCCAGGTGCCGACCAGGCGGTCGAGGGCCCGGAGTTCCGCGCTGGGCTGCTGCTGGGTCTCGGACATGCTCGTCACTCCTTCGTGTGCGTGTGTTCGCCGGTACCTCGGAGCGGGCCCGCCCCCTTCGACCCGTCGCACATGTGACATGGATCACTTCTCGCTCGTGTCGAGACGCCCGGCCCGGCCCCGAGGTACCGGCGAGAACCCGCACACGAAGGAGAGAACATGGCCGTCACCGCCGACGCCGTCACCACCGCCCCCGATCGTCTGCTGCTCGCGGGCGCCCTCGCGGGGCCCGTGTTCTTCACGTCGGCGATCGTCCAGATCGCCGCCCGCGAGGGCTTCGACATCACCCGGCACCCCATCAGCCAGCTCTCCACCGGCGACCTCGGCTGGATCCAGATCGCCACGTTCGTCGCCGCCGGACTGGGCGCGCTGGCCCTCGCCGCGGCCGTCCGCTCCACGCTCACCGAGGGCGTCGGACGGCGCGCGCTCGCCCCGCTCATCGCGGTGTTCGGGCTCGGCCTCGTCGCCGCCGGGGTGTTCACGATGGACCCGGAGAACGGGTTTCCCGCCGGCACGCCGGACGAGCCGGTCGCGGAGATGTCGTGGCACGGCGTCGCGCACTCCGCCTCCGCCGCCGTCGCGTTCACCGCCCTGGCCGTCGCCGCGGTGGTGATGACCGTCCGGCATGCTCGGCGCCGGGCCGTGCGCCCGGCCCTGGCGAACGGCGCCGCCGCGCTCGTCCTGCTGCTGCCCATGTCGCCCGACCACATGAGCGTCCAGATCGCGGTGAACGGGCTGGCCGCCTTCACGTGGACGACCGTCCTGGCGCTGTCCCTGCGCCGCGCCGCCTGAATTACCGTTGAACCCGAACTGGAAGAGAGAACCCGTGAAGTACCTGCTGCTCAGCTACACCCCGGCCGCCGCGTGGGACGCCGCGACCGCCGACACGCCCTCCGACGAGGCGCTGGCCGCGTTCGCCGAGTACCAGAAGTTCGAGAAGGAACTGATCGAGACGGGCGAGTTCGTCACCAGCGAGGGCCTCGGCCATCCGGCCGTCAGCACCACGGTCCGCCCGTCGCCGGACGGCGTGATGGCGACCGACGGGCCGTTCGCCGAGCTCAAGGAGGTCCTCGCCAGCTTCGCCGTGATCGACGTGGCGAGCCGGGAACGCGCCGTCGAGATCACCGCCCGGATCGTCGCGGCACTCGGCGAACCGATCGAGATCCGGCCGATCATGGGCGCGGACTTCGCGACGTGACCGGCGAGATCGAGCACCTGCTGCGCCGCGAGGCGCCACAGGTGCTCGGCGCGCTCGTGCGCCGGTTCGGCCGCTTCGACATCGCCGAGGACGCCGTCCAGGAGGCCCTGCTGGCCGCCGGCCGCGACTGGCCCGACCACGGGGTGCCGGCGAACCCGCGAAGCTGGCTGATCCGCGTCGGCTACCGGCGGATGGTCGACCTCCTGCGCTCCGACCAGGCCCGGCGCCGCCGCGAGTACGAGGCCGGGACGGCCGAACTGGCCATGCGGGAACCGTCCCGCCGCCCCGGCCCGCCGCAGGAGACCGACGACAGCCTCTCCCTCCTCATGCTGTGCTGCCACCCCGCGCTGAGCGCCACGTCCCAGGTGGCGCTCACGCTCCGCGCCGTCGGCGGCCTGACGACCGCCGAGATCGCGCACGCCCACGGCGTCACCGAGGCCACCATGGGCACCCGGATCAGCCGCGCCAAGCAGCGGCTCGCCCGCGCGGGCGCCCGCTTCACGCCCCCGGCCGACGCGGACCGGGCCGACCGGACGGCCGCCGTCATGCAGGTGCTCTACCTGATCTTCAACGAGGGCTACACGGCCACCGCGGGCACCGGACTCGCCCGCGTCGACCTGACCTGCGAGGCGATCCGGCTGACCCGCATGCTCCACGCCACCCTCCCGGACGACGCCGAGGCGACGGGACTGCTGGCGCTGATGCTGCTCACCGAGTCCCGCCGCCCCGCACGCACCGACGGCCGTGAACTCGTCCCGCTGGACGAGCAGGACCGCACCCGCTGGGACCCCGACCTGATCCGCGAGGGCACCGACCTGATCGACGGTGTCTGGGACCACGGCGCCGCGGGCCCCTACCGGCTCCAGGCGGCGATCGCCGCCGTGCACGCCGCCGCGACGTCACCGGAACAGACCGACTGGCCGCAGATCGCGATGCTGTACCTGTGGCTCGAACGCCTCACCCCCACCGGGCCCGTCCGGCTCAGCCGCGTCGTGGCGGTGGCCCGGGCGTACGGGCCCGTCCGGGGCCTGGCCCTCCTGGACGACCTCAACGACCGGCACCGCCTCGACCAGGAACCCCTCACCCGGCAGCGGGAACACGCGGTGCGCGCCCACCTCCTGCAGATGACCGGCGACACCGCCCGCGCCGCCGCCCTGTACCGCGAGGCGGCCGACCTCACCGGCAACGAGATCGAGCAGCGCTACCTGCACGCCCAGGCCGACCGTCTCTGACGGCGCGGCCTCACTTCAGGTGCCGGTCGAAGAACCGGGCCGCGGCGTCCCCCGCGTGCTGCGGGACGCCGGTGTGCCCGCCCATGTTCGCGTGCAGCGTCTTCTCCCTGCTGCCGAACACGTCGAAGAGGTCGAGGGCCGCCTGCCGGTCGTTCCACTCGTCGTCCCACTGCAGCAGGACGTGCAGCGGGATGGTGACGCGCCGGGCCTCCTCGAACATGACGCGAGGCACGAAGCTCCCGGCGAACAGGACGGCGGCCGAGATCCGCGGTTCGACCACCGCCAGCCGGATGCCGACGGAGATCACTCCCCCCGAGTACCCGACCGGGCCGCCGATCTCGGGGAGTGCGAGGAGATCGTCCAGGGCGGCCCGCCATTCCGGGACCGCCTCGTCGACCAGCGGAAGGACGAGCCGGTCGACGATGTCCTCGCCGACCGGCTCACCGGCCTCGATCGCCCGGCGCAGGTCGGCACGGGCCTGTTCGGCGGCGGGCCGGCGGGGCCGGTCACCGCTCCCGGGAAGCTCGATGGTGGCCGAGGCGAAGCCGTGCTCCGCCGAGTGCCGGGCCCGCCCCGCCAGCCGGGGGCGCATGCCGTCCAGCCCACCGGGGTGGCCGGCCAGGATCAGCGGCGCCGGTGCGGACGCGGATCCGGGCGTCCACAGGACGCCGGGGATGCCGCCGAGCGTGAAGTCGCGTTCGAGGACGCCGTCGTCGAGGCGGCTTTCGGAAGTGAATCGCACGGTCGTGCCTTTCGGGAGTGCTCAAGAACGGCGCTCCCGGACGACCTATCGCCCGACCGTGACCCCGGAGGGGAGCACCCATGTCGAAACGTTCACGGGTACCACCTCCTCGTTCTCCGGCACGGCCTCCGGCAAGCTAGCAGCGGCCGCCCCGCCCCGCCAACGGGTTTTCGCGGACTCCTCCGTGGCCGGGTCAGAGCGCGGTGTCCTCGACGGGACGGGTCAGCCGCACGTATCCGTAGGGATTGAAGAACAGGTCGTCCTCGTCGTAGCGATCGCACGGGCCGGTGCGGAGCAGACGGCGGGGCGCGTCGGGCGTCAGCCGGAAGCCCGCCCCGTCCTCGATCTCGGCGGCGCGCGGATCGGTCAGCAGGTAGATCGCCAGCGCGTCGAGGTGCAGGACGAGGTCGTCGGCGAGCCGCCCCTCGCCGGCCTCGATCTCGACGTCGGGCGCGCCGAGCAGGTGCATGCCGCAGCTGTAGAGGACCTCGCCGTCACGGATCGGCAACTGCACCCAGGCGGACACGAGCGCGGATGCCAGTTCCTCGTCCGCCGCGCCGTCCGCGCGGTCGGCCAGCGCGAGCCACCGCTCCCGACCGTGGGCAATGCCGCTGCTCTCGCTCTTCACGGCGGCCGCGCCGGCCCGCAGCAGCGCGCCCGTCGCCGCCAGCAGCCGCCGCGAGGTGCCGGCCGCGAGCTCGCGCATCATCGGCATCGAGAGCAGGTAGCCGACGCTGTCGTGCGCCTCGACCGCGTCCCGGTCGGCCTGCTCGAACGACGACGCCCCGGCCGCCTCGAACGCGCGCGGCATCCGCGGGTCGGGCTCGGCCCCGGAGTACTCCCGGTCGAGGACGAACCCGCCGAAGTCCGCGGCGATCCGCTCCATCTCCGCGAGCCCGAGCCCGCCCTCGGAGCCGAGAACGCACAGCACATGCCGGGGAGATGTCTCGATCATCCCGGCACGATATACCGCGTCCGACATCGACCCTGGCCTGGCCGAATCGCGGCAGACGGGGAGCGTGCGTGAGCAGGACAGCGTGCCAGAAGGATGGCCGGACAGTACGCTGACCCAGCGGGATCGGGCCCGCGGCACAGTGTCCGGGAGGTGCTCCATGACGGCCGAGATGATGGCCCCGGCGTGGATGCATGAGCAGATCACGGCGGAGGAGTACGAGTCCTGGTCCGAGGAACAGTGTGCCGGTATCGAGATCGTGGACGGGATGGTCGTCGTGAGCCCGAGTCCGTCCAAGCGGCACAACCGGCCGGCCCGGATCGTGGCGAACGCCCTGGATGCCGCTGCGGGCGCGGAGTGGAACGCCGACACGGACTTCGACGTCCGGCTTCAGGACGTCCCGCTCACCAACCGGCGACCGGACGTCGTCGTGTACCGCGCAGACACGATCGACATCACCCCCACCCGCCCCGAGCACGTGCTGCTGGTCGCGGAGGTGGTGTCGGCAGGCTCGGAGACCACCGACCGGATCGTGAAGGTCGACCAGTACGCCAAGGCAGGTATCGGCTTTTACTGGCGGATCGAGCAGGCCGCGACAGGCGTTCCTCTCGTGTACACCTACGTTCTCGACCCCGCGACGAAGACCTACCGGGACGGAGACGTGTTCACCGGCGTCCTCAAGGCGGCGGCCCCCTTCCCGGTGGAGATCGACCTCGGCCAGATCTGACCCACGTGCTGATCAGCAGCCGGCAGCGTCTGAGCCGCGCTTCCCCCTCGTCATGATCGTTGCTGGGCGTCGGTGTGCGCGGCCCGGTACTCACCGAGCCATTCGGCCTGGGCCTGGTCTGCGGGGATCCCGCTCAGGCCCGCTTCCAGGAGCGCCGCGGCGTCCGCGTACTCGCCGATGGTGCGGTGGACCAGGCCGATGTTGAGCTGGAAGAACGGCTCCGAGTACCAGTACACCGGCGGTGGCGGCTCGACCCGGTCGGCGGCCCGCACCGCGGCCTCGTCCAGCAGCCGCCGCGCCCGGTCGGCCTCACCCAGCGCCGCCCAGCCCTGCGCGGCCTGCAACCGGTCGAAGACGCCCTGGACCGGGTGCCCGCCCGGCGTGGCCATGGCCGCCATCGCGGCACGCACCACCGTGCGCGGACGGCCTTGTCGCCGGGCGACGTAACCGCGGAAGCTCGTCGCGACGGCCCCGATGGTCCCGTCACCGAACTCGTCGGCCATCTCCTCGCCGCGCCCGAACAGCGCGAGTGCCCGAGTGTCCTGCCGGACGGCCGCGTGCAACCACCCGGCGAAGACCGTCCACTCGGCCACGATCCGGCCGAGCCGATCGCGAAGCGGCCCGGACGCGTCCCGCAACATCCCGGTGATGGCGTCCAACTGGGAGACGACCGGCCCGAGCAAGACGGCGGGCCCGGTCGCGTCCTCCAACCGTCGCTGCGCTCCGAGCACCGCGGCGAGTGCGTCAAGGGCGTCCGTGTCGAGCCGCGCCGGCCGCTGGGAGATCAGCGCGAGACGCTCGCCGTCGTCCGCCGTCAGACCCGCCGAACGGACGCCTAGTGCCGCATCCTCGCCGAACGCGAGCCGGAGTCCGCCTGGACGGGTCTCGTCGCCCTCATCCACCCAATCCGACCACATCGCGCCGTTCCCATTGGTACGAACGCCCGATGTGCTCCTGCGCGACCAGGTGGACCTCACCCACCTGGAGGGGGACAGGCTTGGGACGGTGGGAGAGGGCGTCAACAACCGGGCTCGCGGGCCCGTCGGTGTTGCTATAGGCGACGGAAATGTGCGGCGTCCAGTCCGGCTCGTCGGCGAGCTGGTGAATGCACACGGTGCCCGCAGCGCTTTCGCGTATTGCTTCTCGGACGGGGTCAAGCGACTTCGGCGGTCGGATCCCAAGCATGATCGCCTCGCTGTGCAGCCACACCCTGCCGAGTTCGACTTCGATCGGCGCGAGGCCCACGAGCCGCTCCGCCACGCCTGCGACCATTTCGCCGACCTCGGCGTCCGGGATCTCGTCCTCGAAACCGACAATCTGCGTAGTCATGTGCAGCCACTCGACGGGGATGAGGTCCAGGCCGTTCAATCCGCCGAGCTTGCCTTGGCAGTGGCGCACGAGGTCATGGACGTCGGGCTGGCCTTCAGGAAGGATGTGCCAGACGAGCAGACGCCGACCGGGCCGCACGCCCGACCGCCACCACCAGTGGTTGGACATCCTCTCCGGTGTGGAGGTCATCCGTCCCCTCTCTCGATCGAGCCCATGCCGACCACGCTGGCGTGGGGCGACGCATCGGCGATGAAACGGTGGAGGTCGTCGGCCTGGGCGGCGACGGTCGATGGGGCTCCGGCACGCCCGATGCGCTCCGTGACCCGGCGAAGCAGATTCGTGGTTCGCACGGAATTCACGTCCACTACTGCGTCCGCCGCTTCGGCCAGGACGGGTTCCGCCTCCGACCAGTCGCCCACATGCACCAACGCATTCAGCAGATGCACTTGGTCGTTGAAGCGAGCCCGCTGGTAACCCATCCTCAACTCCCCGGCCTCGCTCATCAGGGGAACGGCCGCGCTCCATTCTCCAAGCTCGGCATGAGCCATCCCCGTGTGCCACAGCACCTCGGCGTCGGTGAGCCACCATGTCCAGTAGGCGTCGCGGGAGGTGATGCCGTCCTGGAGGATGGAACGGGCACGGCCCAGAGCATCGCGGGCACGGCCATCATGTCCGAGTTGGGCGAAGGCACGGCCTCTACGGATGTCGAGTAACGCCCTGACGCGAGGCGGCAAGTCCTCGTCGAGAAGGTCACCGGTAATGCGCAGCGCCTCGGCAGGGCGGCGGAGGTGGATCGCCAGCATCGCCAGGTGCGTGAGCTCGAACAACTCCAAGCTGCGGTCCCCGGCCTGCCGGGACAGCATCAGCGCTTCGTGAATGACGCGCCGCGAGACGTCTTGTTCGTCGGCGTCATGGGCGATCCAGGCCGCGACCTCCCCTGCCTCGCCGGCTGCGGCGAGGAGATCACGCTCGATGGCGGGCCGGTATGCGCCGGTGCCGAGCTTGTGGTTGACAGCACGGAAAATGCGCAGCGCCAACGGGAGGATGTCGCTCGCGCCGTGGGCCATGTCCATACGAACAAGCGCCTGGGAGGTCTCGCGGACCGCATCGACGAACGCACCGTCTGCTGGACGCCCGCGCGCGGCGAGCAAACGCGCTCCGCCCAGTTCCGGCGCCACATCATCGGCCAGGCGGTCTTCCCTCGCCCGGTGTGCCGGTGACCGCGATCTCAGGGCGGCGAGTCGGCCTCCCGCGTCGAGCACCACGTCGAGCCGTTCGGCCAGTTCGGTCGATGGATTCTTGAGTCCGTTGGCGACCTTCGACAAATGGCCGTTGTCGCACGGAACGAGCTGGGCCAATCTGCGTTGGCTGATCTTTCGTTCGACCATGAGAGCGCGCAGTTTTTCACCAAAGGTCATAGCCTCGCCCGTTCAGCCCTACTTTGACCCATTGTCTGTGCTGTCCACATTGATGGACAGCGGACAGCACCTTCCACGGTAACCGGCTCGGCGCTTGCATGGTCGTGGAATGCAAAGCGGCCCCGGCCTGGCGCGGCAACGCCAGGGGATCCGGGGCCTTGGCCGGAGGTGGTCCGACCCATGAAAGATCGTACGTTCTCTCCCGATCCGCTCGCGTGCTTGGGCGCGCATCTGTCGGCTCGGCGGCTCGACGTCGACCTGACCGCGCGCGGGTTGCGGGTGACGAACCCGGACGGCGCCGGGTGCTGCGCCGAGGCGAACGCGGCGGCCGACGTCATCACGTGCCGTCCGCGACCGGACGACGGCGGGCGCGAGTGGTTCTGGACGTCGTGGAACGAGCCGATCGCCGAAGCCGACCGGATCGTCGAGGCGACCACGTTCGTCCTCGGCTACCTGGCACGGGGCCGCGAGACGGACGGGACGGAACGGTGACCGCGCGGCTCACGGCCGAACTGGAGCGACGGTTCCCGCCCGCGTCCGTCTGGTACGGCCAGCACACGATGAGCTGGTGGGCGATGGTGCGTGACCGGGCGGGGCGCGACCGGCTCATCGAGTGCGCGTCCCCCGCCGAACTCGCTCGTCACCTGCACGAACTGGACGTGTGGCGACCCCCTCCACGGCACGCCCCCACGTATCCGCGCACGAGCCCACCGCCCGCACGTCCCGCCAGGTCCCGCACCACGCGGGGCGGCCGGACGAACGTACGGCAGCCGCGCCGACTCCGCGGGGATGGCTCCGGGGCCTGTTCGGCGGGCCCGTCACCACTTGAAGCTCCGCCTCCGTTCGAAGGTGTCCCCGCGCGGTGACCGGCCGCGCGAGCACAGTGAGAGGAATCAGCACCATGGGCAAGCACAGCGACAAGGACAACAGCGACGGCAAGACGCCCACGGACGGCGACCGGCCGCAGGGCGGATCGCGCGGTAACGGTGACAAGACGAACGGCAACTCCAACGACGGGAAGCGTTCGTGACCGACTGGCACGAGGTGATGCGATCGGTGCCCCGGCGTTCGTTCACGCCCGAAGTGGTGTGGGCGGACCTCGGGCCCGGCCCGTGGGCACGGATCGACCGTGGGGCCGATCCGGACGAGTGGGAACGGGTCGTGGCACTCGATCAGCCGCTCGTGACCCAGTTCGAGGACGGCGCCGCCGAGGGCGAAGGGCTCGCGACGTCCTCACTCTCGATGCCGGCGATGGTCGTCCGGTTCCTCGAGCAACTCGACCCGTTCGACCACCACCGGGTGCTGGAGATCGGGACGGGCGCGGGCTGGACGGCGGGCCTGCTGTCGGAACGCGTCGGTGCGGGCAACGTGACGACGGTCGAGATCGACCCCGGGCTGTCGGCGCAGGCCGGGGCACGCCTGAAGGCCGCCGGGTACGAACCGGAGATCGTCGTGGGCGACGGCGCCGAGGGCCGGACGGACGGCGCCCCGTTCGACCGCGTGCATGCGACGTGCGCCGTCGCGGAGATCCCGTACGCGTGGGTCGAGCAGACGCGGCCGGGCGGGGTGATCGTGGCGCCGTACAGCGCGGGGTTCGGGTGCGGCGCGATCCTCCGGCTGGACGTGCTCGGCGACGGGACGGCCGTCGGGCGGTTCGCCGGTTCGGCCGACTACATGGTGCTGCGCTCGCAGCGTCCGGCACGCGGCCCGGCCCGCGCATGGCCGGAGGCCGGGGACCGGGACGTCCGGATCAGCCGGACGCGCCTGGACCCCCGGTCGCTCCCGCTGGGACCGGGGGTCGTGGACGTGGCGGTGGCCGCGCAGGTTCCGGGCGTGATCTCGCGGTTCTACTCCGAGCCCGACGGCGCGACGCTCTGGGTCCTCGATCGGGACGACCGCCGCGGTTCGTGGGCGTCGGTCGACTACGAGCCCGGCGCGAACGACTTCGAGGTGCAGCAGGCCGGTGACCGCGATCTCTGGGACGAGGTCGAGGCCGCGTACCTGCGATGGGTCCGGTGGGGACGTCCGGGCATGGAGCGGTTCGGGATCACGGTCACGGCGGCCGGGGACGAGGTGTGGTTCGACGGTGCCGTCCCGGCGCCGGTCAGGCGTGCGCGGGCACGCGGTCGAGGAACGTGTCGATGAGCGGGGCGATCTGCGGCAGGTGGTCTTCGAGGGCGAAGTGGCCCGTGTCGAAGACGTGCAGGTCGGCGTCGGGGACGTCGCGCAGGTAGGCGTGCGCGCCGGGGGCCGGGAAGAACGGGTCGCGGGCGCCCCAGGTGATGAGCGTGGGCGGCGTGTGGGCGCGCAGCCATGCCTGCCAGGCGTCGTAGCGTTCGACGTTCGAGTGGTAGTCGAACGCCAGCGAGACCTGGGCCTCCTTGCGTCCGGGCAGGTCGAGGAAGTGCTGGTCGAGGGTCCAACCGTCCGGGGAGACGAGTTCGGGGTCCGCGACCCCGGTCTCGTACTGGCCGCGCGTGCCGGGGAGCGTGAGCAGGCCGCGGATCGTCTCCTCGGCCCCCGGCTGGCCGGGCCGCAGGGCGACGAACGCGCGCGCGGCGTCCGAGAGCCCTTCGGTGTACGCGTTGCCGTTCTGGACGATCAGTCCCGCGATCCACTCGGGACGGCGTTCGGCGAGCCGGAAGCCGATCGGTGCGCCGAAGTCGAAGACGTACATGGCGAAACGGGACAGGCCGAGCCGTTCGACGAAGCCCTCGGTGACGTCGGCGAGCCGGTCGAACGTGTAGGTGAAGCCGTCCGGGGCCTCGGTGCGGCCGAAGCCGGGGTAGTCGGGCGCGATGAGGCGGTGGCGGGTGCCGAGTGCGTCGATCAGGCGCCGGAACTGGTGCGACGCGGACGGGAACCCGTGCAGGAGGAGCAGGACGGGCGCGTCCGCCCGGTCGGGGAGCGACTCGCGGTAGAAGACGCGGACGCCGTCGACGTCGAGGTGCCGGTGGGCGATGCGAGCGACCATGCCTAATGCCTTTCAGATTGATTGATGCATTAGTAGTACCGACCGACGGCCTAACGGGTCAACCCCTCGATGTACCGTTAGTCGCATGAGCACCGTCGTCCCGCTGACCGGCGAACCCCTGGCCCTCGACCTGGTCAACACGCGCACCGCCGCCGGCGACCTGCTCGCCACCCCCGACGACCTGCACGCCTGGGTGAAGCTCCAGGCGGGACGGCTCCCGGACGGGACGTGCGGGGATCTCGAAGCCGTGCGGGCCGTGCGCGCGCACACGGCCGCCGCGCTGGAGCGCGTCCGGCACGGGGAGCGTCCGGACGCGGCCGACCTGGCGGCGCTCAACGACGCCCAGCGGGCGGCGGCCGCGATCAGCGAGGTGACGTGGGACGGTTCGGCGGTGGCCGTCGCGCGGCGGCGCGCCGGCGCCGAGGCGCTGGCCGCGGCGCTCGCGGAGGCCGCGGCCGAGCTGCTGGCCGACCCGGCGGTCACGAAGGTGCGGCAGTGCGAGGCCGACGGCTGCGTCCTGCTGTTCCTGCCCGCCCATCCGCGCCGCCGCTGGTGCTCGGCGGCCCGCTGCGGCAACCGCGCCCGGGTCGCGCGGCACTACCGGAAGCACCGGGGGATTGATTAAGCACTAAGACATCTCATAAGGTGGGTGCGCCGCTTGCAGTGGTGGTCTGGTATGCGTCGGCCCGCCGCGTCCGGATGGACGCGGCGGGCGCGCTCACCAGGGCAGCGTCTTCGACCTAAGGGGGTTCGCGTGGACGACTCGATCTTCGTTGGCGGCACGTGGCGGCGTGGCGGCGGCGAGCTCATCGAGACCCGCGACCCCGCCGACGGGCGGGTGCTCGGGCGCCTGCACGGCGCGTCCGTCCAGGACGTCGACGACGCCGTCCGGACGGGACGCGCGGCAATCGACGCGAGCGGCTGGCGGGACGCGCTGCCGCACGAGCGGGCCCGGGTGCTGCGGGAGATCGGCGCGCGGATCGCGGCGGCGGCCGACGAGATCTCGGCCGTCCAGACCGCCGACACCGGCAAGACGCGGGCCGAGACGCGGGCGCTCGCGCTGAGCGCGTCCGGCACCTTCACCTACATGGCCGCCGCGCTGGAGACGATGGAGGAGGCCGTCACCCCGCCGCGCGGCCCGTACCTGACGATGACCGCGCACGAGCCCTACGGGGTGGTCGGGGCGATCACGCCGTGGAACTCGCCGATCGCGAGCGACGCGCAGAAGGCGGCGCCCGCGCTGGCCGCGGGGAACGCGGTGGTGCTGAAGCCGCCGCTGTGGGCGCCGTGCGTGTCGCTGCTGCTGGCGCGGCTGTGCGAGGAGGCGGGGCTCCCGAAGGGGCTGCTGTCGGTCCTGCCCGGCCCCGGGATGCCGGTGGGCGACGCGATCGTCCGGCATCCGCTCGTCGGCAAGGTGTCGTTCACGGGCGGAACCGGGACGGGACGGACGATCGGGCGGGCCGCCGCGGAGAAGATCATGCCCGTGACGCTCGAGCTCGGCGGCAAGTCGCCCACGATCGTCTTCCCGGACGCGGACGTCGAGCAGGCGCTCGCGGGCGTCCTGTTCGGCATCTTCTCGTCGAGCGGGCAGAGCTGCATCGCGGGCTCGCGCGTGTTCGTCCACGAGTCGGTGTTCGACGCGTTCGTCCGGCGGCTCGTCGAGCGGGCGGAGGCGCTGCGGGTGGGGCCCGGGACGGACGAGCGAACGCAGGTGGCGCCGCTCGTCACGCACGAGCACCGGAATCGGGTCGCGGGGATGGTCGACGAGGCGGTGCGGCAGGGCGCGAAGGCGCTTTGCGGCGGGGCCATCCCGGACGATCCGGAACTGCGAGCGGGCGCGTACTACCTCCCGACCGTGCTCGGGGGCGTGACGAACGACGCGGCGATCTGCCGGGAGGAGGTCTTCGGGCCCGTCGCGGTCGTCCTCCCGTTCGCCGACGAGGACGACCTCGTCCGGCAGGCCAACGACACCGACTACGGCCTGGCGTGCGGGATCTGGACGGCCGACTACCGCCGGGCCTGGCGGGTCGCGCGGGGGATCGACGCGGGCACCGTGTGGGTCAACACCTACAAGCAGTTCAGCATCTCGACGCCGTTCAGCGGCCACAAGGCGAGCGGGCTCGGCACGGAGAAAGGCCGCGAGGGGATCAAGTCGTACATGCGGCAGAAGTCGGTGTACTGGGGGATGGACGAGGCGCCACTGCCCTGGGCCGCGGGATAGCGGCCCAGGGCGCCGCCCCTCAGTCGCCCAGGAGCGGCAGGCCCGCCGCGTACCGGCGGAGGTAGCGGGCGGTCGGGGTGCCGGCCGCCGCGACGGCGTCCGGGGTGCCCGCCGCGACCACCGCGCCCCCGTCCGGTCCGGCTCCGGGGCCGAGGTCGATCACCCAGTCGGCGGACGCGGCGACGGGGATGTCGTGCTCGGCCACGACGACGGTGTTGCCCGAGTCGAGCAGCGCGTCGAGGGCGTCCACCACGCGCTGGACATCGGACGGGTGCAGGCCCGAGACGGGCTCGTCGAGGACGACGAGCCCGGCGCGGCGGCTCGCGGCGCCGCGCTGGATCGCGGACGCCAGCTTCAGCCGCTGCGCCTCGCCGCCGGACAGTTCGGTGGCGCTCTGGCCGAGCCGGAGGTAGCCGAGCCCGACGCGGTGCAGGGCCTCCAGAGTCTCCGCGAGCTGCGGGGGTCCGGTGAACCGCTCGACGGCCTCGGCGACGGTCAGCTCCAGCACCTGGTCGACGGTCAGGCCCAGGTACCTGATGTCCTGGGCCTCCGGCCCGTAGCGGCGTCCCTCGCACGCGTCGCAGACCACCCACACGTCCGGCAGGAAGTGCATGTCGACCAGCGTGCGGCCGTGACCGGCGCAGACCTCGCAGCGGCCGCCGCCCGCGGTGTTGAAGCTGAACCAGGAGGCGTCGGCCCCGCGCTCGCGGGCTGCGGCGGTTCCGGCGAAGAGCTTCCGGACGATGTCGAACGCCTTGCTGTAGGTGGCCGGGTTGGAGCGCGGCGTCCGCCCGAGCGGTTCCTGGTCGACGACGGCGACCCAGCCGAAACCGTCCAGGCCGGTCACCTCGCGCACCGTGTCGGTCGCGGTGCCGGTCAGGGCGGCCTCCGCGCCCGCCCCGAGCGCGCCGAGGAGGCTGCTCTTGCCGCTGCCGCTGACCCCGGTCAGGCAGGTGAGGCGCCCGGCGGGGAGGCGCACGAGGTCGGCGGTGACGTTGTGCGCTCGCAGGCCGCGCAGCTCCACCCAGCCGGTGCCGTCCCCGGCCGGGCGGCGGGTCCGGCGCAGCCGGGGCCCCGCACCGGCCAGGTACCGGCCGGTCGGCGACCCGGGGTGGGCGGCCACGGCGGCGGGCGGCCCGGACACGAGCACCGCGCCGCCGCGGCGTCCCGCGCCGGGCCCCATGTCCACCACCCAGTCGGCTCGCGCGATCAGTTCGGGGTCGTGCTCGACGAGGAGCACCGTGTTGCCTGCCGCGCGCAACTCCAGGGCGATGTCGAGCAGCTGCGCCTTGTCCGCCGGGTGCAGCCCGGCCCCGGGCTCGTCCAGGACGAAGACGATGCCGCTCAGCTCGGTGCCGAGCTGCGCCGCGAGCCGGGTCCGCTGCAGTTCGCCGCCGGACAGCGTCGCCGCGCTGCGCGCCAGCCCGAGGTGGGCCAGCCCGAGCCGGTCGAGGAGGCCGAGCCTGCGGGCCAGGTCGTCCAGCAGCGGTCCGCCCACCTCGCGCCGCCGGGCGTCCAGGCCGTCCGCCACGCGCCGCGCCCAGTTCGCCACCTCCCGCACCTCGACGTCGAGCAGTTCGGGGTAGGTCAGCCCGCCGAGCCGCACGGACCGGGCCGCCTCGTCGAACCCGCTGCCGCCGCAGGCGCCGCAGGGCGCCTTGCGCATGTACGGCAGGTAGCGCTGCTTGGCACCGGACGTCCGCGCGTTCGCGAACAGCCGCTCCACCTCGGCCAGCGCGCCCCGCAGCGGCTGGATCGACGTGTAGGTCATCACGGCCGTCTCGTTTTTGTTCGGCATCTCGACGGTCGCCTCGACCTTCTCGTCACCCGTGCCGTACAGGACGCACCGGCGGAACTCCTCCGGCAGCGACCGCCAGGGCAGGCCGAGGTCCACGCCCCGCTTCTCCGCGAGCGCCGGGACGAACGCGTGCTCGCCCGACCGCCACTTGGCGAACCAGTGCGAGCCGCCCTCGAAGAGGGGACGCTCGGGCCGGGTGATGACCAGGTCCTCCCGGGCCTGCCACCGGCCACCGGCCCCGTGGCAGTCCGCGCAGCCGCCCTCGGGGGTGTGGCGGTCGAAGTGCGCGGTCGTCAGCGGCCCGTCCGCGCGCTCCGCCGCCGGGTCGGCGCCGATCGCCGGAAGGCGCGAGTACAGGAGCCCGAGGTGCCCGTCGATGCCGGTGATCGTCGCGACCGTGGAGCGGGGGTTGCGGTTCAGGCGGCGCTGGTCGACGGCGAGGGTCGCGCCGAGCCCCAGGATCCGGTCGACCTTCGGCCGGTTGCGCTGGGTGATGTACTGCCGGACGAACGGCGACAGCCCCTCCAGGTACCGCAGCTGGGCCTCGCTGTGCAGGGTGTCGACGGCCAGCGAGGTCTTGCCGCTGCCGCTCACCCCGGTGAAGGCGACGAGCCGTCCCTTGGGGACGGTCACCGACACGTCCCGCAGGTTGTTCGTGCGGGCGCCCACCACCTCGATGGTGCCGTGCCCCGTGTCCGCCCCGTCGCGTGCGAATGCGGTCAAGCCCCTCGTCCTCCCTCTCGTGGCGCGGCGGGGGGCGGGCCGTCCCGCCCGCGTCCGCCGCCGACCGAGGGATCATGCTCGCCGCGAAACCTGACGTCTCGTGTCAGGTTGCGAGGCGGAACGGAGCGGCGCCGCGATCACGGGGTCGCGGGTGCCCGGGTCAGGCGGTCGCGGCGTCGTCCTCGCGCAGGTGGTCGAACACGTCGAGGGACACCTCCAGGCGCGAGAGCAGCCGCGCCAGCTCGCGCCGCTCGGACTGCCGGAGCGCGCCGAGCATCCGGTCCTGCGTGCGGAAGTGCTCCTCGACGACCCGGTCGATGAGGTCGCGGCCGGCCTCGGTCAGCTCGATGTAGACGACGCGGCGGTCGTGCTCGTCCTTCGCGCGGCGGACGAGCCCCGCCTTCTCCAGCCGGTCGATGCGCTGGGTGAGCCCGCCGGTGGTGATCAGCCCGACCTGCGCGAGCTCGCCGGCGGTGCGCCGGTAGGACGGGCCGCTGCGCCGCAGGGACGCCAGGACGTCGAACGCCGGCGTGGTGAGGTCGAACTTCGCGAGGGTCTCGGCGACGAGCGCCTGGTACCGGACGTCGCAGCGGTGCAGGCGGCCGAGGACGCGGATGCTGTCGACGTCCATCCCGGGCATCTCGCGGCCCCACTGCTCGATGACGAGATCGATGAGGTCGGACGAGGGACGCTGCGACGCCACGGGATTCTCCTGAGGGGTGAGGGAAGTCTTCGGTTGTGCCGCGCTTGCGGACGGTGGGGCCCGATCCGCCGGATGAGCCGTCACGAAGCCGCCCGTCCAGGTTAGACGGTCCCTCGCGACGGCACGCGCACCGGGCGGTATTTCACTTAGCGTAAAGAGAACGCCGCCGCACCGGGGAGGGTGCGGCGGCGGACCGGGAGATCGGCGGGCCGGCGGGTCGCGGTCAGCGGGCGGACGAGCCGATGACGCCCTCCGCCTCGATCTCGACGGTGAGGCCGGGCTCGACGAGCCGCGACACCTCGACGAGCGTCGAGCAGGGGAAGTCGCCGGTGAAGAACTCGGCGCGGGCCCGCCCCACCTCGGCCTTGTCCGCGATGTCGGTCAGGTAGACGCGGAGGGCGAGGACGTCGTCCATCGCTCCCCCGGCGGCCTCCACGAGCGCCTGGATCTTGGCGAGGGTGCGTCGCGCCTGCTCGTAGGTGCTTCCCTGTCCGGTCCCCGCGTGCATGCCGGACAGGACGAACCGGTCGCCGACCCGCTTGCCGTTGCTGAACATCCCCGGCCGGGGCGCCTCCGGGACGGACGCCGCCCGGATCGTCCGCGCGGCCTCGGGAGCCCGCACGGGGTCGCGCGCCGGTTCGTCCCGCGACTCCAGCCACTCCCGCGTGAGCCGTTCCCGCACCGGGACGAAGTCGTACGTCGGGTAGAAGTCGGTCTCGAAGACGCCCCACGCGCTCCGCTCCAGTTCGACGTTCACGAGGTTGAGTTCGCTCGCCGGGACGCGGAGGGTGACGATCTGGCCGATGCCCATCGCGACGACCCACGACACGATCTCCGACCGTCCGGGCGGGAAGCGGGTCCACCACTCGCGTTCGCCCAGCGTGTCCTGGATCTCGTGGAGGTTCTTGCTCTGGTCGTGCCGGAGGAAGACGGTCAGCATGACCGTCTCCTCCGGCGAACCGGCCGCCCCGGCGGAACCGGCCGTCCTGGACGCCCCGGCCGTCCCGGACGCACCGGTCACGACGGGGCTCCCGCTCCGGCCCTCGCCCCGTTCCCCGCCCCGCCCCGTGCGGGCGCCTTCGGCGCGGCCTTCGCGGCGGCGGCCTCGGCGAGGTCGGCGGCCTGCCGCTCCGCCTCCGCCCGGAACATGCGGCGGATCCGGACGACGCCGAGGTCGTGCTGGTACAGGTTCTCGTCGCTGTCGGCGTCGGGCGGCATGACCTCGAGCATCGTGCGGTCCTGCTCGAGGACCTCCCAGTGCCGCTCCTCGATCGTCATCCGGTAGAGGAAGCGCCACACGTCCCGCTCCCAGCCCTGCACGCGGCGGGTGCGCCAGTGGAAGACGGCCGACTCGGTCGCGGTGATCGGGGTGGCGGCGCCGACGATGCCGAAGGGACCGCCGGGACCGGCGAACGCGGCGTACGGGATCTCGAGGTCGACCCAGTCGAGGCCGGTGCGGGCGAACTCGACCCAGTCGAAGTTGACCCCGCGCTGGTCGGTCTTCTCGAAGAAGAACCCGCGGTCGGTCTCGCGGATGCGGAACCGGGCCGAGGTGTCGCCGCCCGCCATCGAGTGCGACTGCCGATGCAGGAACGCGCCGTGCATGGGGTCGAGCACGTTGTCGATGTAGAACCGCCAGGGCGTCCGCCATTCGGCGTAGTTGAGGAAGTGGGACGTGTCCGGGTCGGCGAGGCGGTCGGGAAGCCCGAACTCGACGGGTTCGGGGTGCAGGTCGTCGCCGAAGTAGGCGAAGATCGCGCCGGCCTCCTCGCGCAGCGGCAGGGTGCGGACGGCCTGCTTGCCCTCGAGGGCGCAGCCGGGCATGCCGGGCACGGACACGACGGTGCCGGTGCCGTCGACCTGGACGCCGTGGTACTGGCAGGCGATCCGGTCGCCGAGGTGCTGCCCGAGGGAGAGCCGGGCGCTGCGGTGCGGGCAGCGGTCGGCGATCATGTGCGGGGTGCCGTCCGGCTCGCGGAACAGCAGCCAGCCCTCGCCGAGCCGGACCAGCCGCTTCATCTCGCCGGGACGGACGAGGTGCGCCGGGTAGACCGCGTACCAGCGGTTCCGGAGCCCGGTCGCGAGGATGTGCCCGGCGGTCGGCGTCGTCTTCACGGTCCTCATCATGATCAAGCCCCCAGCCTGGTCATCTCGCTGCGGAACGCGTCCTCGGTGAGGGGCGCGCCGTCCGGTCCGGTGATGCCGCGCTCGCGCAGGCCCGCGACGAGCGCGGGCAGGTCGTGCGCCCCGGTCGCGAAGACCTCCTCGATGGCCCCGGCGAGCTTGCGCTCGTACGGGGTGGGTTCGCGGTCGCGCGTCTGGTGCACTTCCAGGTACAGGTCCTCGGTCAAGATGCTCTCCTCTGGTTCTCGGCTCGGCGGGGCAGGCCCTCGGCGATCTGCACGAAGGACCGCACCCAGGCGTCGAAGGAGTCGGGACGCTCCGTGTGCACGCGGCGTCCGGCGCCGTCGACGGTGACGAACACGGCGTCGCGGATCCCGCCCGCGTACGGCTGCCCGGTGCCGCGCTCGCCGTCGCCGCAGATCACGAGGGTGGGGACGGTGACGTCGCCGAGCGGGGTGCCGGACGGGACGGGGTCCGGGCCGGCGAGGACGAGGCTCGCGACGAGGCCGGGGCGGCGGGCGGCCAGGGCCACGGCGGCGGGGGCCGCGGCGCCGTGGCCGAGCAGGTGCACGGGACGTCCGGCGGCGGCCGTCCGGACGGCCTCGGCGGACGCGTCCGGGTCGCCGCCCGGCGCCGTGCGGGCCTCGACGCGGGCCTCGACGTGCAGGTCGGGGGCCAGGGCCTCGCCCCGCGCGGCGAACGCGGACGCCTCGGCGGCGTCCGCGCACAGGCACACGAGCGTCGGCGGGTGGGTGTGGTTCATCGGGCTCTCTCCGGACAGAAGGTTAAGCACTAAAACCCTAAGCGCTTAACTATTTGGTCGGCAAGACCCCCGGGGCGGGACCGCCCCGGGGGTCGCCCGCGGTCAGGGGGAGATCTCCTCCAGCGTGCGCCGCGCGGTCTCCTGCGCGAACAGGGCCGCGACGAGGCCGCCCGCGATCGCGACGGCGCCGAGCATCACGAACACCGGGGCCGTCCCGTCCACGTAGATGAACCCGATCAGGATCGGTCCGGAGATGACGCCGACGCGGTTCCAGACGCCGCCGAGGCTGACGCCGAGCGCGCGGCTCCGCGTCGGGTACAGCTCGGGGGTGTACAGGTAGAGGCTCAGGTTCGCCCCGTTGATGAAGACCGCGGCGAGGCTGATCAGCACGAAGACCTGGGTGACGCTCGTCGCGCCGAGCGCGCCGAGCAGCCCGAGCACCAGCCCGCCCGTGATCATGACGGTCGCGAGGGTCGGGCGGCGGCCGAACCTGTCGATCGTCAGCGCCACGACCAGGCAGCCGATGATGCCCGCGACCAGGGGCACGACGCTGTACTTGAGCGAGTCGTCCAGCGGGACGTCGTAGACCGTGTGGTAGATCGTCGGCATCCAGGAGTTCATGCCGTACAGGACGAAGTACGCGCTGAACCACAGCACCCACAGGGTGAGGGTTCGGCGCGCGTACCGTCCGGCGAACAGCTCGCGGATCCCGCCGCGCCCCTCGCCCGCGCGCAGGGTGTCGGCCTTGACGTCGGCGATGTCGGCGGGCGGCAGGGGCTCGCCGGTGGCACGTTCCACGTCGCGCTCGATGCGGGCCATCGTCTCCTCGGCGCGCTCGCGCTGCCCGCGGCCGGCGAGCCAGCGGGGCGACTCGGGGACCATCGTGGCCAGGAACGGGACGAGCAGCAGCGGGAGCGCGCCGATCGCGAACAGCCAGCGCCAGCCGAACGCGGGCACGACGAACGTCGCGACGATCGCGGCGGTGGCGAGCCCGATCGGGAAGATCAGCTCGTACATGAGCACGAACCGGCCGCGCTTGGCGGCCTTGGTGATCTCGCCGATGTAGGTGGCGGCGACCGGCACCTGGCCGCCGATCCCGACGCCCTGGATGAACCGCATCACGAGGAAGAACTCCAGTGACGGCGCCAGGGCGAGCGCGATGCCGGCGAGCGCGTACACCAGCAGCGTGACCACGATCGTCGGGACGCGGCCGATCCGGTCGGCGATCCAGCCGGACAGCAGGGCGCCCACGAGCAGCCCGATCGCGCCCGAGGTGATCGCGAAGGTCGACTGGAACGAGCTCATGTTCCACTCGTCCCTGATCACCGGCAGGACGTACGCGATGAGCAACTGGTCGAAGGCGTCGAAGAAGGTCACGATGCCGATCAGCAGGCGGACCTTCACGTGCCAGCGGGACATGGGCAATCGCTCGACGCGCGCGGCTATCTCCGCGGTCAGCGTCGGTCTGACGTGGGCTGTCGTCATACGGCTGGCTCCTTGGTACGTCACCGGCGGACGCCGCGGACGTGCGGGGCGTCACAGGTGCAGTTAGTTAAGAGGCCAGATACTTAGATGTCAATGGTTATGCGCCTAACGATCTCCGGCCGGTCGCTTCAACGATCTCCCCCGGAGCCGCCGTCGCCCCGTTCCGCGGCGTCCTCGGCGGCCTCCAGGGACCGTTCGAGGGCCCGCAGCAGGCCGGTGAGCTGCGCCACCTGCTCGTCCGCGAGCCCGGCGATCATGGCGCGCTCGTTGTCCAGGTGCTCGGCCAGCAGCCGGTCGATCAGCTCGAACCCCTGGTCGGTGAGCCGCGAGTAGACGACCCGGCGGTCGTGCTCGTCGCGCTCGCGGACGATCAGACCGGCCTTCTCCAGCCGGTCCATCCGCAGCGTGACCCCGGCCGAGCTGAGCAGCGACGCCTCGGCCAGCTCGCGGGCCGACCGGCGGTACGGCGGCCCGGACCGGCGCAGCGTGATCAGCACGTCGAAGGCGGCGGCGTTCAGCCCGTTGCGCTCGAACAGCCGGGAGGCGAGGGCGTTGTAGCGCAGGTAGGCGCGGTGCAGGCGGCCGAGGAGCGCGATCGGCGAGGGGTCCAGGTCGGGCCGCATCGCGCGCCACTGCCGGACGATCTCGTCGGTGCGGTCCGGCTCGCCCCCCGCGGCACCGTCCGCCCCGGCCCTCGGCTCCGGCGGGACCTCCGCCGGTCCGGCGCCGGATCCGCTCTCCCGATCTGCCATCTCCGCTCCCGTTCGCGCAGCTCAAGTGGGACGGACAGGTCGCCCGAAACCCGGCACGGATCCTAGCCGGGGCATTGCGCCGACCAATCCTTAAGTGCTAAAACGTTTTCCGGTACTTACCTTAGTGCTGAACTTTCTGTCTCCGTTCGGAGAGGAGCGACCCATGACCGAGTCCACCGCGCGGCCCACGGCGCAGCCCGCCGCGGCCGCACCGGCGACCGACCTGGACGCGCTGATCGACTCCTGCATCGCCGCGCGCGACGGGCGCCACGAGGACTGGGACACCCTCGGCTTCCAGGCCAAGGCCGGCGACGAGTTCCGCCGCGCGCAGATCCGCTACATCGGCTCCGGCGCCACCGGGAACCACGAGACCGACGGCCGGATCCTGCCCTCCGACCACTTCACGTTCTCCAACATGCGCCTCCCCGCCGGCGCGATCGGCCCCGAGCACACCCACCACGACGTCGAGGAGGTCTTCTTCGTCCTGGAAGGCGAGCTGGAGGTGACCGTCCACGACGTCGAGGACGGCACGAAGACGGCGTCGCGCCTACTCGGCTACCGCGACCTCATCCGCGTCCCGGCCGGGGTGCCGCGCAGCCTGCGCAACATCGGCGACGCCGACGCGCTGTTCTGCGTGATCATCGGAACCGGGAAGCCGGAGCTCCCGACGTACCCGCCGACCTCGCCGATGCACGGCGTCACCCGGGACTGAGCATGCGGTCACTGCGGCTCGTGCGCTCCACCTGGCTCGCCGACGGCGTCGTGCAGCTGGAGCTCGCCGACCCGTCCGGCGGCGCCGACGGCGCCGGCGCCGAGCTGCCCGGCTGGGAGCCCGGCGCCCACCTGACGCTGCACCTGCCGGACGGCCCGTCCCGCGAGTACTCGCTGTGCGGCGACCCCGCCGACCGCGCCCGGTACACGGTCGCGGTGCAGCGCGAGCCCGACTCGCGGGGCGGCAGCGCGCACGTCCACGAGCGGCTGCGGGTCGGCGAGATCCTCGACGTGGACGGGCCGAAGAACACCTTCGCGCTCGCACCGGCCCCCGCGTACGTCCTGGTCGCGGGCGGGATCGGTGTCACGCCGATCAAGGCGATGGCGGACGAGCTCGCCCGCCGGGGCGCCTCGTGGTCGCTGCTGTACTGCGGCCGGTCGCGGACGTCGATGGCGTTCGCGGCCGATCTGGCCGGGCACGCGCAGGCCGTCGTGCACGCCGACGACGAGCACGGCGGCCCGCCCGACATCGCCGCGCACCTCAAGGAGGCCCTCGCCGGCCTGCCGGAGGGCGCGCTCGTCTACTGCTGCGGCCCCGAACCGCTGCTCCGGGCCGTCCAGGACGCGCTGGACGACACGTCCCGGCTGCGCACGGAACGGTTCCGCGCCCCCGAACCGGTGCGAACCGGGACGGACGCGGACGGCGAAGCCCCGTTCGACGTCGTGTGCGGCGCGGACCGGTTCACCGTCGAGCCCGGCGCGTCGATCCTCGAGACGCTCCGCGCGGGCGGCGTCGACCTGCCGTCGTCCTGCGAGGAGGGCATCTGCGGCACCTGCGAGACGCGGGTGCTGGCGGGCGAGCCCGACCACCGCGACCACATCCTCACCGACGACGAGCGCGCGGCGGGCGCGACGATGATGCTCTGCGTCTCCCGCTCGCGCACCCCCGAACTCGTTCTCGATCTCTAAGGAGCGGGCGATGTCCATGCATTCCGGGACGACACCCGATACGGCCCCCGGACCGATCGCGCGGCTGCGGTCGCTGCGGTCGGTGGCGGTGCGGACGCCCGACGCCGCGGCCGCCGCCGAGTTCTACCGGCACGTCTGGGGCCTGAACCCGGTCGAGTCCGATACGGGCGTGACGTGGCTGCGCGGGACGGGCGCGGAGCACCACATCCTCGAGGTGCGGCAGGCGGAGGCGAACGCGCTCGGCAAGATCGCGTTCTCGGTGGCGACGCCCCGGGAGGTCGACGCGGCCGCGTTCCGGCTGGAGTCCCTCGGGATCCCGCTGATCGCCGCGCCGGGGCGCCTCGACCAGGCGGGCGGCGGGTACGGGCTGCGGTTCGCCGACCCGGAGAACCGCCTCGTCGAACTGTCCACGGAGGTCGAGGCGGTCGTGCCGCGCGACACCGGCGGCCTGGACGCCGTCCCGCGCAAGCTCGCGCACGTCGTCCTGAACACCGTGGACATCGACGCCGCCTGCGACTTCTACACCCGCGTGCTCGGCATGCGGATCTCCGACTGGTCCGAGCACCAGATGGCGTTCCTGCGCTGCAACAGCGACCACCACGTCATCGCGTTCAACCAGGCGCCGTGGACGTCGCTGAACCACATGGCGTACGAGATGCCGTCCATCGACCACTTCATGCGCGGCATCGGGCGGCTCCGCCACCACGGCGTCACCCCGCTGTGGGGGCCGGGACGGCACGGGCCGGGCAACAACACGTTCGGGTACTTCGGCGACCCGGCGGGCCTGGTGTGCGAGTACACGTCCGAGGTCGAGCAGGTCCAGGAGGACGCGTGGCTGTGCCGGGTGTGGCGCCGCGTACCCGAACTGTCCGACCTGTGGGGGACGGCGGGACCGCCGTCGGCGGACGTCCGCACCCGCATGGCCGGGATCCCCGACCACGGAGGGTGGTGGGAGAAGTGACCCTGTCCGTCGCGGTCATCGGCTGCGGGGCCATCGGCTCGATCGTCGCCCGCGCCCTGCACGACGGGGACGTCCCGGACGCCCGCCTCGCCGGGGTCGTCGACCCCGCCGGGGCCGGCGGCCTGCCGGAACTCTCGCTCGACGCGGCGCTCGGCACCGCCGGCCTCGTCGTCGAGGCCGCCGGGCAGCGGGCGCTCGCCGAACTCGGCCCCCGCGTCGTCGCGTCCGGCACCGACCTGCTCGTCGTCTCGATCGGCGCGCTCACCGACGACGCGCTCCTCGACCGGCTGAACGGCGCGGGGACGGGCCGCGTCCACCTCGCGTCCGGCGCGATCGGCGGGCTCGACATGCTGCGCGCCGCCGCCCGCATGGGCCCGCTGGACGCCGTCCGCATCGTCACGACGAAGAAGCCCGCCGGGCTCGTCCAGCCGTGGATGGACGCCGCCGAGGCCGACCGCGTCCGGTCGGCGACCGGGCCGCTGGAGGTGCGGCGCGGGCCCGCGCGGGAGATCGCCGCCGCGTTCCCGAAGTCGACGAACGTCGCCGCCGCCGTCGCGCTCGCCGCCGGGAACTGGGACGTCGTCGAGGCCGTCGTGATGGCCGATCCGGGCGCGGCCCTGACCTCGCACGTCATCACGGCGTCCGGCCCGGCCGGGGAGTACCGGTTCGAGATCCGCAACCGGCCGTCCCCGCGCAACCCGACGACCAGCGAGGTCGTCCCGTACGCGGTGCTGAAGGCCGTCGGCGACCTCGCCGCCCGGACCGGGGTGTTCCGGTGACCGCCGGGCCGGTGCTGATGCTGCACGGCATCGGGGGCTGCGCCGCGTCGTTCGACGACCAGGTCCCGGCGTTCGAGGCCGCCGGGCACCGCGTCACGGCGTGGGACGCGCCGGGGTACGGGCCGTCACCCGACCCCGACTCGGCGCCCGGCATGTCCGGATACGCGGAGGCCGCCGCCGCGCTCCTCGACGGCGCCGAACCCGCGCACGTCGTCGGGGTGTCGTGGGGCGGCGTGATCGCGACCCGGCTCGCGGCCGAACGTCCCGGGCTCGTCCGCTCGCTCGTCCTGGTCGGGTCGTCGCGCGGCTCCGGCCGCACGCCCGAGGGCCGGGCCGCGATGGCGGCGCGCGGCGCCGAACTCGAACGCCTCGGCCCGGCGGAGTTCGCGGCCCGGCGCGGCCGCAAGCTCGTCTCCCCGGAGGCGCCCGCCGACCTGGTGTACCGGGTGGTGTCCGCGATGGCGCGGGCGATCCGCCTGCCCGGCTACGCCTTCGCGGCCGCCGCGATGGCCGGAACCGACCACAGTGCCGTGCTCGGGACGCTCGACGTGCCCGCCCTGGTGCTCGCGGGCGACCGCGACACCGTCACCGGGCCCGGCGAGAGCCGCGCCATCGCGGCGGCCCTCCCCGGCGCCCGGCTGGAGATCCTCCCGGGCGCGGGCCACGCCGCCAACCAGGAACGCCCGGACGAGTTCAACCGCACCGTCCTCGACTTCCTCGCGGAGACCGAACGATGACCGACGTCCCGGACATGGACACGCCGCCGTACGCGGACGCACGCCCGGACCGTCCCCGAAGGGCGTGCGGAGATCGGGCGACGAGCGGGCCGGACACGGGCGGGCCATCCGCCCCGAACGTCCTCGAAGGCCGGTCGGAGGTGCGGCGGTGAGCGGCCCGGACCTGACGGATCGCCTGGTCGTCGTCACCGGGGCCGGGCGCGGCCTCGGGCTGGAGATCGCGCGGGCCGCCGGGCTCGCGGGGGCGCGGGTCGTGGTCGCCGAACGGGACCCCGGCCTCGCCGAGGCCGCCGTCGCCGACCTCACCGCCGGGGGCGTCGAGACGCACCGGGTCGACACCGACGTCGCCGACACCGCGTCCGTCGCCGCGCTCGCCGGCGCGGTCGCCCGCATCGGGCCCGTGCACGGCGTCGTGAACAACGCGGCCCTCGCCGACGGCGTCGGCGGGCGCCCGTTCTACGACATCGACCCCGAGCAGTGGGACGCCGTCCTGACCGTGAACGTGCGCGGCACGTGGCTCGTCTCGCGCGCGCTCTGGCCGCACCTCGCACGTCCTGGGGGCCGGATCGTGAACCTGGCGTCCGACGCGGCCTTTTACGGTTCGCCCAGGCTCGCGCACTACGTGACGTCCAAGAGCGCGATCGTCGGCATGACGCGCGCGATGGCGCGCGACGCGGGGCCGCACGAGGTCACCGTCAACGCGGTCGCGCCCGGCCTCACCCTCGGCGACGCCGCCGACCGCATCCCCGCCGAACGGCACGAGCTGTACCGGCTGAACCGGGCCCTCGAACGCCCGCAGGAGCCCGGCGACCTCACCGGCGCCGTCCTGTTCCTGCTGTCGGACGCCGCCTCGTACATCACCGGGCAGACGCTCGTCGTCGACGGCGGCTTCGTCTTCAACTGAAAGGACCACCGATGGATCTCGGGCTCGCCGGACGGGTCTACGCCGTCACCGGCGCCGGGTCCGGCGTCGGGCTGGCCACCGCCGCGCTGCTGCTCGCCGACGGCGCGCACGTCGCCGCCTGCGCCCGCGACGCCGGCCGGCTCCGCGCCGCGCTCGACCCGCTGCCCCGCGCGGGCGGCGCCCGGACGTACGCGGCGCCGTGCGACGTGCGCGACGGCGCGGCCGTCGCGGACTTCGTCGACGGGGCGGCCGCCGAGTTCGGCCGGCTCGACGGGGTCGTCAACAACGCGGGCCGCTCGCTCCTCGCGCCGGTCGCCGAGACGTCCGACGAGCAGTGGCGCGACGAGTTCGACCTCAAGATCTTCGGCGTGCTCAACACCGTGCGGGCCGCCGAGCCGCACCTGCGCCGGTCGGACGCGCCCGCGATCGTCAACGTGAACGCGATCCTCGCCCGGCAGCCCGAATCCCGGCTCGGCGCCACCTCGGCCGCCCGCGCCGCGCTGCTCAACCTCTCCCGGACCCTCGCCGCCGACCTCGCCCCCATCCGGGTCAACTCGGTCTGCCTCGGCCTCATCGACACCGGCCAGTGGCGCCGCAGGTACGAGGCGTCCGGCAGCCCGCTCTCCTACGAGGAGTGGACGGGCGACCTCGCCGCCGACCGGGGCATCGCGCTCGGCCGCCTCGGCCGTGCCGAGGAGGTCGCCCACCCGATCGTCGCGCTGCTGTCGCCGCGCGCGTCCTACGTCACCGGATCGTCCCTCGACATCGGCGGAGGAGTCGCCCGATATGTCTGACCCCAATGGCGGTGACCTGCTCGTCCAGGTCCTCCGCGAGCACGGCGTCACCACCGTCTTCGGCGTCGTCAGCGTGCACAACCTCCCCCTCGTGGAGGCCGTCGACCGCGACCTGCGCTTCGTCGCCGTCCGGCACGAGGCCGCCGCGGTCAACGCCGCGGACGCCCACGCGCGCGCGTCCGGCGGGCTCGGCTGCGCGCTGACCAGCACCGGGACGGGCGCGGGCAACGCCGCGGGCGCCCTCATCGAGGCGCTCACCGCGGGCTCGCGCGTCCTGCACGTCACCGGGAACATCGACAGCGAGTACCTCGGGCAGGGCCGCGGCGTCATCCACGAGACCAAGGACCAGCTCGGCATGCTGGCCGCCGTCTCCAAGCACGCCGCCGCGGTCGGCTCGGCCGCCTCCGCCGGGGGCGTGCTGCGCGCGGCGGCCCGCGCGGCGCTCGCCCTCCCGCAGGGCCCGGCGAGCGTCGAATGGCCCATCGACCTCCAGTACGCGGCGCAGACGATCGCCCCGGAGCGTCCGGCCGTCCCGGAACCGGGCGGGACGTGGCGCGACGCGGCCCCCGAGGCCGTGCGGCTCCTCGCCGCCGCCCGCCGCCCGGTCATCTGGGCGGGCGGCGGCGCCCGCGCCGCCGGCCCCGAACTGCGGGCGCTCGCCGAACGGCTCGGCGCCCCGATCCTCACCTCGAACGCCGGGCGCGGCGCCGTCCCCGAGGACCACCCGCTCGTCGTCGGCAACTTCGCCACCAGCCCCGCCGCCGAACCCCTGCTGCGGGACGCGGACCTGCTCCTCAGCATCGGCACCCACTTCCGCTCGCAGGAGACGAAGCACTACAAGCTGCGGCTCCCCGCCGAGCACGTCCAGATCGACGTCGACCCGGCCGCGATCGGCCGCGCCTACCCGGCCACGCTCGGCCTGTGCGGCGAGGCGTCGGCCGTCCTGCGCGCGCTCGTCCCGTCCGGGACCGCCGTCGAGGACGGCTGGCGCGACCGGGCCGCCGAGACCCGCGAGGCCGTCCGCGCGAAGCTGCGGGCGGACATCGGCCCCTACGCCATCCTCAACGACGCCATCCGGACGCACCTGGACGACGCGTCACCGATCGCCCGGGACGTCACGATCCCGTCGAGCCAGTGGGGCAACCGCCTCCTGCCGATCCTCGACCCCGCGACGAACGTGTTCCCGCTCGGCGGCGGCATCGGGCAGGGCCTCGCGATGGGCATCGGCGCCGCTACCGCCCGCCCCGACGTCCCGACCCTCGTCATGGCGGGCGACGGCGGGTTCTCCGTGCACCTCGGCGAGATCGCGACGCTCGCGCAGGAACGCCCCTGGCTCGTCGTCCTGCTGTTCAACGACGGCGGCTACGGCGTCCTGCGCAACATGCAGGACCGGCACATGGACCGGCGCTCGGGCGTCGACCTGTTCACGCCCGACTTCGCGGCCGTCGCCGCCGCCGCCTCGATGCCGTACGCGCGCGTCCGGGACGCCGCCGAGTTCGGCGAGGCGTTCGCGAAGGCCGTCGCCGCCCGCGAACCGTACTTCCTCGAGGTCGACGTCACCGCGATCGGCCCGACCCCGGCCTCGTTCGTCCCGCCCGTCCCCGTCCCCACGGCCCGCTGACCCGCCGGGGCGGGCGCAAATGCGCCTTCCCCGGCGATCCACCGGGCACGATGAAGATCGACAATTCCGGCGCCCCGGTAGGAGTGGCTCGTGAACGACATTCCCGGTATCGACACGACCGTGCCGAGTTCGGCGCGGATCACCAACTACTGGCTCGGCGGCAAGGACCACTACCCCGTCGACCGCGAGGTCGGCGACGCGATCGCCCGCATCCACCCCGACATCGTCACGATGGCGCGGCACGACCGCGCGTTCATCGGCCGGTCCGTCCGGTACCTGGCGGGCGAGGCGGGCGTCCGCCAGTTCCTCGACATCGGCACCGGGCTGCCCACCCAGGACAACACCCACGAGGTCGCCCAGCGCGCCGCCCCCGACTCGCGGATCGTCTACGTCGACAACGACCCGATGGTCCTCGCGCACGCCCGCGCGCTGCTCACCTCGACACCCGAGGGCGTGACCGCCTACATCGACGCCGACCTGCGCGAGCCCGAAGCCATCCTCGAGAAGGCCCGCGAGACCCTCGACTTCACCGAGCCCGTCGCCGTCATGCTCATCGGCATCCTCCAGCACATCGTGGACGACGCCGAGGCGGAGTCGATCGTCCGGCTGCTCGTCGAACCCCTGCCGTCCGGCAGCCACTTCGTCCTGGTGCACGACACCGCCGACTTCCACGGCCAGTCCGTCCTGGACGCCATGGACACGTTCATGGCCGAGGGCGGCCTGCCGATCTGCGCCCGCGACCACGCCCGGGTGGAACGCCTGATGGACGGCCTCGACATCGTCGACCCCGGCATCGTGTCGACCTCGCACTGGCGCGTCGGCGTCGACAGCCCGTGGGGCGAGGCCGAGCACGTCGCCCAGTACAGCGCGGTGGGCCGCAAACCCTAGCCGTCCATGTCGAGGACGAACCGGTAGCGGACGTCGTTGCGGGCCAGGCGGTCGAGGGCGGTGTTCACCTCGTGCGCCGGGACGGCCTCTGTCTCCGCGACGATGCCGTGCCGGGCGCAGAACTCGAGCATCTCGCGCGTCTCCCGCACACCGCCGCTGCCCGCCCCGGCGAGGTTCTTCGCGCCGACGATCAGGCTCATCGGGTTCACCCGGAGGTCCGCTTCGGGGATGCCGACCAGGCACAGGGTGCCGTCGACGGCCAGGGCGTCCATGTAGGGCTCGAGGGCGTGCGGGGCGCCGACCGTGTCGATGATCAGGTCGCAGCGGCCCGACTGCCGGGCCATCGCCCGTCCGTCCGGCGACAGCACCACATCGCCCGCCCCCAGGCGGCGCGCCTCCTCGGCCTTGGCGGGGGACGTGGTGAACTGCACGGTCTCGGCACCCAGCGCGCGGGCGAGCTTGAGGGCGACGTGGCCGAGACCGCCCATGCCGACGACGCCGACCGTCCGTCCCGGTCCGGCGCCCCAGCGGCGCAGCGGCACCCACGTGGTGACGCCCGCGCACATCAGCGGAGCCGCGCCCGCCGGATCCAGCCCGTCCGGCAGGCGGTGCACGAAGTGCTCGTCCGCGACGTACTCGGACGAGTAACCGCCCTGGGTGCGCGAGCCGTCGACGCGGTCGGTGCCGCCGTAGGTGAGGGTGACGCCCTCTTCGCACCAGTTCTCGCGGCCCGCCCGGCAGGCGGCGCAGGTGCGGCAGGAGTCGACGATGTTGCCGACCGCCGCCCGGTCGCCCACGGCGAACCCGGACACCGCCGGCCCGACCGCGGCGACCTCCCCGACGATCTCGTGGCCCGGCACGAGCGGGAGACCGTCGCCGTGCCGGATCGCGGACAGGTCGGACGCGCACACGCCGCAGTACCGCACGCGCACCGCCACGTCCCGCTCCCGCAACTCCCGGCGTTCGAACTCCCACCGCTCCAGCGCCGCTCCGGGCATCCGAGCCGCCCAGCCCGTGACCTCACGCATGACCGTCCTCCGCTCCGATCTCGTCCTCGCAGTCCAGGCCCCGGCGCTCCAGCTCCCGGTGGTGCCCGATCTTGTCCCGGACCACCGCGAGGTCCCGGCGCAGCCGCTCGATCCGCCGCTCGACGTTCGCCGCGTGCTCCTCCAGCAGGGCCGCGCGCTTCTCGTGCCACTCCAGCCCGGGCCCCATCCGGACGAACGCCCGCACGTCGTCGACCGGCATCCCGGTGCCGCGCAACGCCTGCACGAGCCGGACGAACCGGACGGCCGCGGGCGGGTATGCGCGGCGACCGTCCGGATCCCGCTCCACCAGCGGCAGCAGGCCCTCCCGCTCGTACCAGCGGAGCGTGTCCATGCTGAGCCCGGTCAGTTCCGACACCGCCCGGATGCCGACGGATCCTTCGACCATGCGGGGAAGCTACGCGCTGGAGTCCACTCCAGCGCAAATCCCCCTTACGTGACGATCCGGGCCCGGCCGGTGCCGTCGCCGGAGAGGAACGACGCCAGCCGCTCCCCCTCCTCGACGGTCTCGGCGCGCTCGGCCGCCGAGAGCGGGCGCAGCGGGGCGACTTCGACCGTGCCCGCGTCGGTGCGCCACGTCGCGGCGACGCGGCCGTCCACCAGGACGGCGCGTTCACCGGCGACCGAGATGCCGCGGTGGGCGTCGTCGATGATGCGGGTGCGGTCGCGGTAGCCGAGGATCGCGTTGTCGAACGCGGGCAGGAAGCGCACCGGCGCGGGGGTGCCGGGGTCGGGGCGCGGGGCGTCCGGGAGGTCGAGCAGCTCGCGGCCCCGCTCGTCCCGGAAGGCGACCAGCTCGCCGCGCAGCGCGGCGACGGCGGCGGGCAGCCCGGCGAGGCCGCACCAGGCGCGCAGATCGGACGAGGTCGCGGGTCCGAACGCGGCGAGGTACCGGCGCGCGAGCGCCTGCCCGGCCGGATCCGAGGCGTCCGGGGGCAGCGGGTCGACCTCCCGGCCGAGCCACGAGGAGAGCAGCACGTTGCGCACCCCCGCCTTCGTGCGCCACAGCCCGCGCGGCGGCGCCTGCGCCATCGGGACGAGCGCCGAGACCAGCATCTCGCCGACGGCCCGGCGCGCCGGCCCCGGATCGGCGAGCGCCGCCACGAGCTCGGCCATGGTGCGGGGGGTGCCGTCCGCCATCACCGCCCGGCCCTCCGCCGCGAGCGCGTCGAGGTCGACGCCGTCCAGTTCGCGGCGGTACGCCCCGAAGACCCGCTGGCGCAGCATGGCCTGGTGGCGGGCCCGCCAGGCCAGGGCGTCGGCGGCGGTGACGAGGTGGACGGTGCGGCGCATGAGGTGGATCCGCACCACGCCCCGCCGCACCAGCAGGTCGTCCAGTACCGCGGGGTCGAAGTCGCGGAGCCGCGACCAGAGGCCGGTGAACGGTTCCTGCGGTTCCTGCGCCTGGAGGCCGCAGAGGTGGGCGACGGCGCCGAGCACCGGCGTCCCCGCGCGTTCGAGCAGCGACTGCCGGGCGAGCGTGGCGCGGTTGAGGGCGCGATCGTCCAGGACGGTCATGCGCCCCGCCGGAGTCGCGGGCCCGTGATGGACGGCGGCGTGTACGAGACGTCGAGCGGCCCGGCGAGCGCGTGCGCCTGCATGTGTCCCTGCTTTCGTGCGGGCGGCGATGGTCAGGACGCGGCGTACCGGACGGCGACGTCCAGGACCCAGGTGACGCCGAACCGGTCCTTCAGCATCCCGTACAGCGGCGCCCACTGCGACGGCCCGAGCGGCTGCACAACGCTCCCGCCGTCGGACAGCTTCTCCCAGTACCCAGCGATCTCCTCGGCCGTCTCGCCCCGGACCGACACGAAGAACGCGTTCTGCCCCTGGTCCCACGCCATCGCGGACGGCACGTCGTAGGCCATCACCCGGAACCCGTTGTCGGCGTCCACCTGGCCCCACGTCACCTGGTCGGCCTCGGCCGGGTCCTGGACGTTCCCGGTGTCCTTGTACGTGATGACGGCCAGGTCACCGCCGAACACGGACTGGTAGAAGGTCAGGGCTTCGCGGGCGTCGCCCCGGAAGTTCAGGTGGGCCACTGCGTTGACGGACATGATCGGCTCCTTGTTTCTCGGCTTCGGCACTCACCTTCACAGCAGTAGCGGCCAGAACATGTCCGCTACTCCCGGGAGAATCGAGAACATGCAGAACGACTCCTGGCGCTGCTCTCGCTGCTCCAGACCCGCCGGGACCCGACCGGGACGGGCGGCGCTCATCGGGAGGGCGTTACCGGCTCCGCGGCATGCTCGGCGTGCGAGGCGCGAGGGTGTTCCAGCGCGGCGCCCTCGATGTCGAGGTCGGGAAGGAGGCGGTCCAGCCATCGGGGCAGCCACCAGGCGCCCTCGCCGGTCAGCGCGAGGACGGCCGGGACGAGCGTCATCCGGACCAGGAAGGCGTCGGCCAGGATGCCGGCGGCCAGACCGAGGGCGATGGGCTTGAGGGTGAGGTCGTCGGTCGTGACGAAGCCGGCGAAGACGGCGAACATGATGAGCGCGGCGGCGGTGACGACCCGGGCGACATGTCGCGATCCAGCCAGAACGGCCTCGCGCGGCCGTCCGGTGCCGACGTACTCCTCGCGCATCCGCGAGACCAGGAAGACCTGGTAGTCCATCGCCAGACCGAACAGCACGGCGATCACGACGATCGGCATGAAGCTGAAGACCGGTCCGGTGGTGGCGACGCCGAACAGGCCTGCGAGCCACCCCCACTGGAACACGGCGACGACCGCGCCGAACGCGGCGCCCGCCGACAGCAGGAACCCGGCCGCGGCCTTCAGCGGGACGACGATCGAGCGGAAGACCAGCAGCAACAGCAGCAGTGAGAGCCCGACCACGACGGCGGTGAAAGGCGGCAGCGAGTCGCGGAGCCGGTCGGAGACGTCGATCGCGGCCGGAGTGGAGCCGGTGACCAGCACCTCGGCGCCCGCGGCCGCGCCGAGGCCGGGAGTGCGGGACCGGATGTCGCGGACGAGCCGCCGGGTCACGGCGCTGCGCGGCCCCTGCTCGGGGACGATCTGGAGAACGGCGGTCCGTCCATCGGTGCCGGGCTCGGGGGCGCTGATCGACACCACGCGGGGCAGGTCGAGCCCGGCACCGACCTCGGCGGCGGCCCGTACCGGGTCGCCGTCGCGCGTCCGGACCAGTACCAGCAGTCGCCCGTTGCGGCCGGGGCCGAACGCGTCGGAGATCATGTCGTAGGCCTTGCGCTGGGTGGAGGCGGGGTCGGCCGTCCCGTTGTCGGGCATCGCCAGGTCGAGCCGTAGCGCCGGGAGTGCCAGCGCGCCCAGGGCGAGCAGGACCGCGGGGACGGTGATCAGTGGGCGGCGGGTGACCAGGCGGGCCCAGCGCAGCCCACCCGCGCCGACGCGTCCGGGACGGGCCGCGCGCGAGCCCGGCTTGGGCCGCAGCCGCTCACCGGCGAGGCCGAGCAGGGCGGGCAGCAGGCTGATCGCGACGGCCATCGCCATCAGCACGGCCAGTGCGGCGGCCAGGCCCATGACCGTCAGGAACGGGATGCCGACCACGGCCAGCCCGGCCAGCGCGACGATCACCGTCAGGCCGGCGAAGATGACGGCGCCGCCCGCGGTGGCGACCGCGCGCGCCGCCGATTCCTCGACGTCCATCCCGTCCGCGAGCTGGGCGCGGTGCCGGAAGCCGATGAACAGCGCGTAGTCGATGCCGACGGCCAGGCCGACCATCAGCGCCAGGCTGGGAGCGGTGTCGGAGACGGTGGCGGCGTTGGAGGCCAGCAGCACCCCCAGCAGCCCGACCGCCAGCCCGGCCAGCGCGGTGGCCAGGGTCAGCCCGGCGGCCAGCAGCGAACCGAAGGTGAGCACCAGCACGATCACGGCCACCGCGACACCGATCACCTCGCCGATGCCCGCGTGCATGCCGGCGGTGCTGTAGATCGTCCCGCCAACCTCCGCGCGCATGCCGTCCGCGCGCGCCCCGGCGGCGATGTCCTCGAGGGCGGCGATGCTGGAGTCGTCCAGCACGTCCCGCTTGATCGGGTACAGCACCGTGGCCAGCGCGGTGTGACGGTCGGCGGAGATGCTCCCGGTCTCGAACGGATCGGTCGCCTCGGCGACCTGTGGCGCCGCGGCCGCCTCCCGTACCGCGTCCTGGATGCGGGCCCGGTGGGCCGGATCATCGACGGTCGTCCCGGGCGGGGCGGCGAACACCAGCTGCGCCGTGACCCCGGTCGCCTCGGGCAGGGACCGTTCCAGCAGGTCGATGCCCCGCTGGGACTGAGAGCCGGGGATGGTGGCCTCGCTGTCCAGATGCGAGCCGAAGGCGGCCAGGCCGCCCGCGGCCAGCGCCAGCAGCAGTAGCCAGCCGACGAGGAACCGGAGGCGGTGGCGGAAAGCGGTCCGGCCGAGCCGGTAGAGCAGGGTCGCCAACGTGGGGCCTCTCAGGTGCGCGCGGTCGGGGGGAGGAGCGCGGTCAGCACGGCGCTGAACGCCTGCTCGATGACGTCGGCGGTGACGGCCTCCGGATCGGCGAGGTGCTCGTTGACCAGGCCGTTCGTGAGGCAGTGCAGGATCAGCCCGGCCAACTCCGCCGGAACCGCCGCAGCGATGCCGGTGCGTTCGGTCACTTCGGTGACGGAGCGGGCGGCGGTGTCGCGCTGCGCGCGCCGCATCGGGGCCAGCACCGCCCGCGTCCGCTCGTCCCGGGCCGCGCGGGCGGCGAACTCCAGCCCCAGCTGGCCGTGCCCGGTGTCCCCGACGATCCGCGCGGTGATCAGCTCGGCGACCCGTCCGATCACCGTGGCGGCGTCGGCACCGTCGATCTCGGCGGACACGGTGGCCAGTTCGTCCTCGGCTCCCTGCCGGAGGACGGCGCCGAACAGTTCCTGCTTGCCGCCGAAGTTGGAGTAGACGGCGCCCTTGGTGAAACCGGCGGCGTGGGCGATGTCCTCGATCCGGGCGTCGTCGTAGCCGCGTTCGGTGAACACCCGCACCGCCTCGGCCAGCAGCCGCCGCCGCACTTCCGCACGTGGGACCCGTCTCGCGGGCCCTGGGTTGTCGGTCATGACCGGACCGTAGCATACTCAAAGTATTCAGTACTTTAGGTATCGACTTGGAGGTCCGTTGACCACCTCATCCCGCCGCCCGCGCTTCCTCACCTCCGCGGCACTGCTCCTCCTGGCGTCCCTCACCGGCTGCGGCGCCTCGGCCGACGACGCGTCCCCCGAAAGGCGCGACTTCCCCGCCGGCTCCCGGCTCACCATCACCAAGGACGAGGGCGACCTGGACATCCGCCCCGCCGACGTCGAGAACGTGCAGGTCACCCGCTGGTTCGACCGGTGGCTGCTGATCGGCGGCGAGCCGACCGCCACGTGGAAGCTCGCCGGCGACCGGCTCACCCTGGCCACCGACTGCGGCGCCCTGATCGGCGGCTGCGCGGTGCGCTACGAGGTGCTGGTACCGAGGAACCTGGCGGTCGCCATCGAGGGACAGAACGGGACGGTCTCGGCCACCGGCTTCGGCGCCGCGCTGCGCATCCGCAGCGACAACGGCGCGATCACGGTCGACGGCGCCACGGGCCCGCTCGACCTGCGCAGCGAGAACGGCGAACTGCGCGCCACCGCGACCAGGTCACCGCGGGTCTCCGCGACATCCGAGAACGGCCGGGTCGACCTGTCGTTCGCCGCCCCGCCGCGACAGGTGGCCGTGACCACCGAGAACGGCGAGGTGCGGGTGACGGTCCCGCCCGCCGCCTACAAGGTCACGACCGCCACCGACAGCGGGGACGTCCGCACCGAACTCCCCACGCGGCCCTCCGCCTCCCGTTCGATCACCGTCCGCACCGAAAACGGGCCGATCGCCCTGAGCACCGCGCGACGGACAGCTGACGGCAGCTGACAAAGTCGCGCCCCCCGCACACGCTCGCGCGTCCGCGCGGCGGCGGGGTGCTCCGGCGTCCGCCGCCGAGCGGCTGCACGCATGCGTCGACCTAGCCGCGGCCACCGGAGGGACGTGCGGGCGGCGGCCCTACGGACGGGAGCGGGGTGCGGGGCGGCTCGGTGAGCGGTGCGTTCGTGCAGCGGCCGCTCCGCGCTGACGAGCCGTTCGCCCGGCGTCCATCCGGGAGCGATGGGGTCGACGACGCCCCCATCGTGATCAAGGAGGGACGCATGCGTTCGCTCTTCTCCGCCCCCCTGGCCGCCGCCCTCGCCGGCGTGCTCGCGCTGGCCGTCGCGGCGCCCGCCGCGGCCGGGCCGCGGCCGGGCGTCGACCTCGGCCGCCCGCTGCCGCAGGCCCACGCCCACAACGACTACCACCACGAGCGGCCGCTGCTGGACGCCCTGGAGCACGGGTTCACCAGCGTCGAGGCCGACGTCTGGCTCGTCGACGGCGAACTGCTCGTGGCGCACGACGCCTGGGAGCTGCCCGAGGCGGGCACCTTCGAGGACCTGTACCTGGACCCGCTCACGAACCTGGTCAAGGGCAAGGGCCGCGGCGTGTACCCCCGCTGGGACGGGACGTTCCAGCTGCTGGTGGACATCAAGACCGAGGCCGAGTCCACGTACGCCGCCGTCGAGGACGAACTGGCCGAGCACCGGCGGATCCTGGCCCGGTACCAGCGCGGGAAGGTGCACCGCGGGCCCGTCCAGGCCGTCATCAGCGGCAACCGCCCGCTGGAGACCATGCGGGCGGCGAAGCGGCGGTACGGGTTCTACGACGGGCGCTCCGGCGACCTCGGCGGCCCCCTCGACGCCCGGCTGATGCCGCTGGTCAGCGACAACTGGAACAACCTGTTCGGCTGGCGGGGCGTCGGCCCGATGCCCGCCGCCGAGCGCGCCCGGCTGCACGAGATGGTGGACTCCGCGCACCGGGCCGGGCAGCGCATCCGGTTCTGGGCGACCCCGGACGCGCCGGGTCCCGCGCGGGACGCCGTCTGGACCGAGCTGCGGGCCGCCGGTGTCGACCACATCAACACCGACGACCTGCCCGGCCTGCGGGAGTTCCTCACCGGGGGACGGCAACCCGCCTACGGGGCGGCGGTGAACCGCCGGTAGACGTCGAACGCGGGCTTCGGGGTGTAGTCGTCGTGGAGCAGCCCGAACCGGTGGAACAGGCCGTCACGGGACGAGTCGGCGTCGCGGAGCGCGAAGTGCAGGTACGCGCCGAGGTTGAGGGCGCCGCTCGTCCGGACGACCGCGTCCAGGACGGCTTCGAGGACCTCGGCCTGGCGTTCGGGGGCGCGGCCGGGTCCGGTCGGCCAGCCGTTCTCGGTGATGTGCAGCGGGACGGAGGCCGGGATCCCGGCCGAGGTCATCAGGTCGCGGTGCATCTCGAGGAGTCCGGCGGTGGCGGCGCCCGGATCGGGGGCCGGCATGAACGCGTCGGGGAAGAAGTCGAGGCCGACGTAGCCGAGCGCGTCGAGGAAGGGGCGACCGCCGAGGTCGGTCAGCTCGGCGAGGAAACCGGCGGCCGGGCCGAACAGCGGGGTGGTGTTGAAGCCGACGCGCAGGTCGGGCAGGCCGAGGCGGTCGGCCTCCGCGCGGGCGGCGGCGACGCCCTCGACGAGGGCCCGGCGGACGTCCGGGTAGTGGCCGTCGAGTGTGGGGATTCCGGCGACGTTGGGCTCCTCGGTGATCTGCAGCGTCGCGGTGGCCGGGCCGTGGCGGCGGACGGTGTCGCGGACGAACTCCAGGTAGCCCGGCACGTCGCCGGACTCCGACTGGTACTGGACGACGAGGTCGAGGCGGCGCCCGTCCCCCGCGTACCGCTCGACGTCGTGCGGCGTCTCGACGCGAGGGCGTCCGGGGTCGGTGAAGCCGCGGTAGCCGCGAACGAGGAACGGGCCGTCGCCCTGCAGCGCCCGCAGGGCCTCGAGGATCTTCGCGGGGTCGTCGGCGGGGCCGGTGGCGAGGCCGCCCTCGTCGTCGCCGGTGATCCCGCCGGGATAGATGCCGAACTCCATCAGTCCTCCTCGCTGCCGGGCCAGGTGAGCGTTCCGTCGGCGATCTCCGTGAGGACTCCCTCGACCCACGCCAGTTCGGCCTGGACGAGCGCGCGCGCGTACTCGGCCTCGATGACGTACAGGCGGGGCACGTCGGCCTCGGCCAGTCCGGTGTCGAGCCGGGCGAGGTCGTCGCGGAGGCGCCCGGCCCGTTCGGTCAGCGCGGCGGTCGCGCCCTCGGGGCCGAGCGCCCCGAGGTAGGCGACGGCCGTGAGGAAGACCGGGTACTCCTGCCTCGGCACCCGGATCAGCTCGTCGAGCCGGGCGGTGAAGGCGGTGCGGCCGCCCGGGGTCAGCTCGTAGACGGTCCGGGCCGGGCGCGTCCCGTCCCGGACGGTCTCGCGAGCGCGGGCCCAGCCCTGCCGTTCGAGCGCCGCGACGACGTCGTACAGCGAGCCCCGGTTCGTCCGGACGTTCGTCCCGCGCTCGCGGAGCACCACCCCCATCTCGTACGGGTGCATCGGTCGTTCCAGCAGCAGGCCCAGAACCGCGAGGGCCAGCGGGTTGTCCACGCTTCGCGCCATAGTCGCTCCCTGATATCAGAAACCGACTATACCTCCGTCAGGGTCCGGAACGTGCGCAGGAGGACGTGCGCGAGGTTGTAGACGACGAGGCCCGGTGGTGCGGCGGCGGCCTGGGCCGGGTCGTTGACGATCGTCGTCATCGGCACGCCCGCGGCGGCCGCCGCCGATCGGACGGCCTCGGTGGCGGAGCGGACGGCCGGTTCGGCGGCGCCGCCGGTCAGGCCCATCGCCACCGAGAGGTCGGCGGGCCCGACCATGATCGAGTCCACCCCCTCGACGGCGGCGATCTCCGGGGCGTTCGCGACGGCCTCGGGGGTCTCGGCCATCACGACGACGATCGTCCGTTCGGCGGATCGCCGCAGGTGGTCGGGGACGGATACCGCGCCGAACCGGCCCGCGCGGCTGTAGGTGGCGAAGCCGCGGGTGCCGAGCGGCGGGTAGTGCGCGGCGGCGACGGCGGCGCGGGCGTCGGCGGCGGTGTCCACGTGCGGGACGACGATCCCGGTGGCGCCGAGGTCGAGCACCCGCAGGACCAGCCCGGGGTCGCCCGGCCCGACCCGGACCAGGACGTCCAGGCCGTGGGCCTCGGCGGCCGCGATGTGGTGCTGGAGCGCGACGAGGTCGGCGGGGCCGTGCTCGAGGTCGATCAGCACGTGGTCGAGGCCGGCGACCCCGGCGAGTTCGACGAGGAACTCGCCGGGGAGGCGCAGCAGCCCGCCGAGGGTCTTGTCCCCGGCCCGGATGCGCTGCTTGAGCCCGGTCATCGCGCGACCATCCCGGCCGACAGGTCGATGTCGGCCGCGCACAGCCCCGGCATCGCCAGCATCGACACGAGCGCGGTCGCCACCTCGTCCTCGGTGACCATGCGGCCGAGGGCGGCGCGGGAGACGAACGCGCGCTCCGCGGCGGCCGCGTCGGTGCCGGTGCGCTCCGCTTCGAGGCGGAAGTTGCGCTCCATGCGCGGGCCCGCGACCGGGCCCGGCGACAGGGAGTTGACGTGGACGCCGAGCGGCCCGACCTCGGCGGCGAGCGTGGTGGTCAGCCCCAGCACCGCCGTCTTGGACGCGCAGTACGGGGTGCGGGCCGCGAGGGGGCGCTTGCCGCTGACGGACGCGACGTTCACGACGTCGCCCGTCCCGCGCTCGACCATCGCGGGCAGGAACGCGCGGCACATCAGGTAGACGCCGCGCACGTTCACGTCGAACACCGCGTCCCATTCGTCCGGTTCGATGTCGACCAGGGGCTTCACCGGGCCCGGAACGCCCGCGTTGTTCACCAGGATCGACACTTCCTCGTCCGCGAGCTCGGACGCCAGCGCCGCGACGCTCGCCGGGTCCGCGACGTCGCAGGCGGCGGCGCGTCCGGGGACGGGCAGTTCCGCGGCGACCGCGTCGAGCTTCGCCCGGTCGCGGCCGACGACGAGCACGCGGGCGCCGGCGCGGGCGAGGGCGCCCGCCATCGCCGCGCCGAGCCCGTTGCCGCCGCCGGTGACGAGCGCCGTCCGCCCCGCGACCGTCACGACGGCTCCCCGGCGAGAGCGTCGTCCATCCACGGGAAGGACGCGTCGCCGAACCTCGCGGCGCGGACGTCGCCGGAGCGGGCGTGGCCCTCGAACAGCTCGACGCGCGCCGCCCGCCCGCACACCTCGCCGAGGCGGGCGCTCGCGGCCGGGTCCGTGACCTCCTGGTACGTGACGGTCTTCAGGTACTTCCCGACCCACAGGCCGCCGGTGTAGCGGGCCGCGCCGCGGGTGGGCAGGACGTGGTTCGTGCCGATGACCTTGTCGCCGTACGACACGCACGTCCCCTCGCCCAGGAACAGCGCCCCGTAGTTCCGCATCCGGTCGAGGGCGCGGCGGGGGTCGGCGGTCAGGACCTGGACGTGCTCGGACGCGTACCCGTCGGCGACCTCGAACGCCTCGTCGACCGAGTCGACGACGACGATCTCGCCGTGGTCGCGCCAGGCCGGTCCGGCGAAGTCGCGGGTCGGCATGCCGGGCAGCAGCCGGTCGACGTGCGCGGACACCTCCCGGCCGAGATCGGCGGAGGTGGTGACCAGGACGGCCGGGGAGTCGGGGCCGTGCTCGGCCTGGGACAGCAGGTCGACCGCGACGGTGAACGGGTCGGCGGTCTCGTCGGCGATCACCAGGATCTCGGTCGGACCCGCGAACAGGTCGATGCCGACCTCGCCGAACAGCTGCCGCTTGGCCTCGGCGACGTACGCGTTACCCGGCCCGGCGAGCATGTCGACGCGGCCGATCGTCTCGGTGCCCACGGCCATCGCCGCGACCGCCTGGACGCCGCCGAGCAGGTGGATCTCGTCGGCGCCCGCCAGGTGCATCGCCGCGACCGTCGCCGCCGGGATCTCGCCGCGGATCGGCGGCGTGCACGCGACGACGCGCGGCACCCCGGCGACCTTCGCCGTCACGATCGTCATGTGCGCGGACGCCGTCAGCGGGTACCGGCCGCCCGGGACGTACGCGCCCGCCGCCGCGACGGGCACGTGCCGCTGCCCGAGCCGGACGCCCGGCAGCGTCTCGGCCTCGAAGTCGGTCATCGAGTCGCGCTGCAGCTTCGCGAACCCGCGGACCTGCTCCTGCACGAACTCGATGTCCTCGATGACCTGCCGGGGGACGCCCGCGACGATCCGCTCGACGTCGGCGTCCGACAGCCGGAACGACGGCGGCGTCCAGGCGTCGAACTTCTCCGAGTACGCCCGGACGGCGGCGTCACCGCGCTCCCGGACGTCCGCGATGATCTCCTCGACGCGGGTGCGGACCTCGCCGAGGTCCCGCGCGACGCGGTCCTTCGGCACCGGCTTCTTCAGGACGTGGGGCACGACGCCCTCCTCTTCGTTGTCGGTTGTTCGTCGAGCCATTCGCGGAGGACCCCCGCCAGGACGCGGGGACGTTCGATCGGCAGCAGGTGGCCCGCGCCGGGCAGCACCCGCAGCCGCCCGGCCGGCGCGGTCTCGGCGATGTGCCGGTGGAACCCGACCGGGCACAGCGCGTCCGCGCCGCCGCAGACGGCGAGGACCGGGCACGTCGCGGCGGCCAGCGGCGCGGACGCGTCGCGGCGGGTCGCCTGCGCGGCGAGCTGCGCCCGGAACGTCTCGGGGCCGGTCCGGTGCGCCATGCCGAGGAACCGGTCGTCGTGGCCGGGCTCGGCGAACATCGCCGGGAGGATCTCGCGGACGACGTCGCCGAACGCGCCGCGCTCCGTCCGGGCGGACATCGCGCGCCAGCCGTCGAGCTGGACGGGCGTCGGGGCGCCCGCGTTGGTGGAGATCGCGCAGAACGCGGTGACCCGCTCGGGCGCGAGGCGCAGCACCTCGAACCCGACGATCGCGCCGAGGCTCAGCCCGACGAGCCGGAACGGGCCGTCGGCGGCGGCGAGCACCTCCCGCGCCATCCCGGTGATCGTCGGCTCGGTGATCGCGACGGGCGTTCCGGGGACGTCCGCGTCCGCCCACAGGTCGGCGTCGCAGAGCATCCCGGGGACGAGCAGCGTCGGCGGCGGTGTCGGCGTCATCGCGGGAGCAGGGCGGCCGGCGCGCGGTAGCCGCCGGGGTCGAGGGCGACGCCGGCGTCGGCGGCGCGCTTGACGACGTCGTCGTCCCACTCCAGCCGGACGCGCGCGTCGCCGCCGTTCACCACGACCATCGACGCCTCGCCGTCCCCGGCGCCCCGGATCGTCCGCCACGCCCACGCCGGGACGGACAGCATGTCCCACGGCCCGAGCCGGACGGTCCGTTCCTCGCCCGGCCCGTTGAGCGTGACCTCCCACTCGCCGTCCTTGACCATCAGGACCTGCGACTCGCCGTGCCGGTGCCGGCTCACGCCCTCGCCGGGACGGGCGCGCAGCCAGGCGACGCTGTGCCCGTGCGGGTTGTGGACGATCGGCTCCTGGAAACGGTCCTCGGTCATGCCGTGGCCGATCACGGACGCGAGCCGCGCGCCGCCGCCGGGCAGCCCGGAGTCGAGGAAGGGCGCGTCGCTCCAGCTCAGGTCGTCCGGGGTGGCGACGCGGCGGCGCAGCTCATCGGCGGTATAGGAGCGCAGCCCGGCGATCTGCTCGGCCGAGACCGGACGGACGGTGCGCGTGCCCTCGGGGACCGCCTCGCCCGCGACCGTGTCGATCAGCTCGCCCGACTCGGTGAGGAACAGCCCGTGGTCGGCGGCCTCGCGGAGCACCGACGGGCCCCAGATGATCCCGCCGGTGTCGTCCTCGCCGAGGGTCGTGAAGAGCCAGCCGTCGTCGGGCCCGACGTTGGTGAAACCGCGGAAGATCCACGTCGGGATGGACGCGATGTCGCCCTCCCGGAGCAGCAGCTCGCCGTCCGTGCCGTCCGCGCCCCAGCGGAGCAGGAACTCCCCGCGGAAGCACAGGAACACCTCGGCGGTGAAATGCAGGTGCAGGCTGTTGGTCACGCCGTTCGGCATCGCCGCCGCGCCGATGTTGTAGCCGTGCGGCTCGCGCAGGTTGATCACCTGGCCGGGGCTCTGGCTCACCCCGGGGCCGATCATCGCGTAGTTCTCCTTGCGGTCCGATCCGGGCGTCCGGCAGTCGATGAACGCCTGGTCGCAGGAGACGAAGTCGTCCCGCCGGATCGTCCGCCGGGCCAGCTCATCGGCGTCCACCACGACCGGGGGCGGGTCGGTGTCCTGAGTGTTCATACGTATGCACATTACGCGGGCCGGGTGCGGTGTTGTCAATCGTTCCGGCGGTGATCGGCCCCCTCGCGCGGCTGCATAGACGTATGCTTGCCAGGGTCGTTCGAGGTGCGCAGGCGTGGAGGCAGCAGGTGGGGATCACGAGCCGCGACGTGGCCCGGCTGGCCGGCGTCTCCCAGCCCACCGTGTCGCGGGCGCTGCGCGGCGACGTGCGGGTGTCCGCCGCGACGCGGGAGAAGGTGCGCGAGGCCGCGCGGGCCCTCGGGTACGTGCCGAGCGAGGCGGGCCGCAGCCTGTCCACCCGCACGTCCCGGCGCATCGGGGTGCTGGTCACCGACCTGACCAACCCGTTCTACCCGCACCTCGTCGGCCCGCTCCACGACGAGCTGGGCCGGCTCGACTACCGCATGATGCTGTTCACCGAGCGCAGCGACGAGGCCCTCGCCTACGAGCGGCTGCTCGACCGCTCGATCGACGGGGTCGTCCTCGCCACCACCACGCTCGGCTCCGACCTGCCCGCCGAGCTGCGCCGCCGCGACCTGCCGTTCGTCTACCTCAACCGGGAGGGCGGCACCCCCGGCGACGCGGTCGTCGTCGACAACCGGCGCGGCGCCGGGTACGCGGCGCGCGAGCTGGTCGGGCTGGGGCACGAGCGGATCGCCGGGATCTTCGGCCCCGAGGACACCAGCACCGGCCGCGACCGCGAGTACGGCCTGCGCCTCGCGCTCGCCGAGGCCGGCATCGGGCTGCCGGAGTCGCGCGTGCGGCGCGGGCCGTTCGAGTTCGACACCGGCTACGCCGGGCTCACCGGGCTGCTGGCCGCCGAGGAGCCCCCGACCGCCGTGTTCTGCGGCAACGACGTCATCGCGATCGGCGCCCTGGACGCCGCGCGCCGGTTCGGCGTGCGGGTGCCGGACGACCTCACCGTCATCGGCTTCGACGACATCCCGATGGCGTCGTGGGCGTCGTTCGAGCTGACGACCGTCCGGTACGACCTCGGGGAGATGGCCGCCACGGCCGTCCGGCTGCTGGTCGACCGGATCAGCGGCAAGGCCGGGGACGAGCCCGCGCGGGTCGTGCTCGAATCCGAGTTCGTCCCGCGCCACACCCACGCCGCCCCGCCCGCCGCCTGACCTGCCACCTGACCTGCCGCCTGACCCGCCGCCTGACCTCGCGGGCCCCGCCCGTCGCCGCGATCTCGCCCGCCCGACCCTCTGATTTACCTTTTGTCGGGTTTCATCCGATTTCGCTTACCCTCGGCGGGGAGCCGCACTCTCCGCGGCGCCCGCGCACCGGACCCCGTTCCGGCCGTGCATACGGATATGCATAACGTCAGATTCTCCGGCCGCGCCGGACATGCGAGCGCTTTCCATGATGTTGAGCTGCACTAATACTGCGGACATGGCGCCCGTCCCGCCGGGTTAAAAGTGGGCGGACAGGTGTTGAACCGGCGCTGTGAATACGCATACACTGCCCGGACCTGAGACCCCCGTCACCTCATGGCGAAGGAGCCCGCAGTGGATTCGAGGTCCCCAGCCCCCGCATGGAACGTGCTGTGGTGACGGCGACGGCCGAGCGCTCCGCCGCGTCCGGGGCCGCCCCCGCCGGACGTCCGTCCGGGCCGGGCGCGGGCCGCGGGCGGCGGATGCGCCGGGCCGCGCAGCCCTACCTGCACCTCGCCCCCGCGCTCGCCGCGGTCCTGCTCACCACCGTCTACCCGCTGGTGTCCGCGCTCGTCACGAGCTTCCGGCACTGGCGGCTGAACGAGTCGACGGCGCCCGGCGGCTTCGTCGGCTTCGAGCAGTACCAGCGGGCGTTCCAGGACGACACGTTCTTCAACAGCGTCATGGTCACGCTGTGGTTCACGTTCGTGTCGGTGGTGCTGTCGGTCGGGATCGGGCTCGCGATCGCGCTGATCCTCAACCGGCGCGGCCCGCTGAACGGGCTGACCAAGGCGCTGCTCATCCTGCCGTTCGCGGTGGCGCCCGCGCTCAAGGGCTTCTCGTGGCGGTTCATGATGAACCCCGACCACGGCGTCTACGACAAGATGATCGACTCCGTGCTGCCCTTCGCCGCCGACGTGAACTGGCTCGGGGAGCCGTTCTGGGCGCAGATGGTGCTCGTCCTGACCGAGGTGTGGGGCTGGGCGCCGCTGATCGCGCTGATGCTGCTCGGCGGGCTCGCGTCCGTCCCGCCCGAGGTGAACGAGGCGGCCCGGGTGGACGGCGCCACGGCCTGGCAGCGGTTCCGGCACGTGACCTTCCCGCTGCTGCGGCCGCTGCTGCTGATCGTGATCTTCCTCAAGGCGGTCTTCTCGCTGAAGCTGTTCGACCAGGTGGTCACGATCACCGGCGGCGGGCCGGGGCGCGCCACCGAGACCCTCAACTTCTACGCCTACACGCAGGGCTTCACGTTCCTCGACATCGGCTACGCCTCGGCCGTCTCGTGGATCCTCGTCGTCGTCCTCGGCGTGATCGCGGCGGGCTACCTGGTCGCCATGAACCGGCAGGAGGCGAAATGACCACCCGTGCGACGGGCGGTGCGATGACCGCCCGCAGGGCCCTCGGGAGCGGCCTGCACCTGGTCGCCGTCCTGGCGATCCTGTTCTTCGTGCTGTTCCCGATCGCGTGGCTCGCGATCACCGCGTTCCGCCCGGCGGCGGAGGCGTTCTCGACCTCCCCGGTCTTCGCGCCCACGCTGGAGAACTTCCGCGCGATCATCGGCGGGCAGAACGACCTCACCGCCGCGGCCGTGAACAGCGTCGTGGTCGGCACCGCGACCACGCTGATCTCGCTGCCGATGGCGCTGCTCGCCGCGTACGCGTTCTCCCGGCACCGGTTCCCCGGCCACAAGTCGATGCTGCTCGCGATGGTCGCGACCCAGTTCATCCCGGGCGTGGCGATCGCGCTGCCGTTCCTGACGCTGTTCCACGACCTCGGCCTGCTCGACACCCGCGCGTCCCTGGTGATCGTGAACCTGTCGCTCGTCGTCCCCTACATCACCTGGCTGCTGAAGGGGTTCGTGGACGGGCTGCCGATCGAGATCGAGGAGGCGGCGCGGCTGGACGGCTGCGGCCAGATCACGCTGCTGTGGCGGGTCGTGACCCCGCTGGCCGCGCCGGGCCTGTTCGTCTGCGCGGTGTTCTCGTTCCTGCTGTCGTGGAACGAGTTCCTGTTCCCGACTTTCCTCGCCAAGGAGGAGGCGACGACGCTGCCGGTCGGGCTGATGACGCTCGTCCGCCCGGAGGGCGTCGCGTGGGGGCAGATGGCCGCCGCCGGGCTGCTGGTGATGGTGCCGATGCTGGTGATGTCGATGTTCGTCCGCAAGCACTTCGCGCAGGGCATGACGATGGGAGCGATCAAGTGAAGCGAGGGTTCCTGCGCCGCCGCGCGCCCCGCCGCGCCGCCGCCGCGCTCGCGGTCGTCCTGCTCGCCGCCGGGTGCGGGAACGCCGCCGAGGACCACGAGCTGGCCGACGTCGTGCGCGCCGGGCCCGTCGACGACCTCGGGCTGCGCACCGGCAAGCCCTACGACGGGACGAAGATCCGGCTGCTGATCTGCTGCAACACCACCGCGCAGTTCCTCGGCATCCAGGACCGGACGAGCGCGGAGTTCACGAAGCGGACCGGGATCGAGGTCGAGTGGGCCAACATCCCGTACGAGTCGTTCCTGCAGAAGATCGTCGCGGAGAGCGCGCTCGGCACCGGCACCTACGACCTGGTCGCCTGGACGGACGCGTTCGGCGCGTCCGTCCGGCTCGGCGTGCAGCCGCTCGACGGGGTGATGGAGCGGGCCGGGATGACGCTCGAGGACTACCCGCCGCCGTTCCGCGAGGCCGCGACCGCCGGGGACCCGGGCACGACGTACGGGCTGCCGTTCCGGGGGTACGCGTACTCGATGTACTACCGGCAGGACGTCTACGAGAAGTTCGGGTTCGAGCCGCCGGAGACGTGGGACGAGTACTTCGGCCAGCTCGCGGAGCTGAAGGAGTCGAGCCCGCGGCACCCGATCGCCGGGCAGTACGGGCGCGGCAGCGGGCAGAACCTGTTCACCTGGCTGTCGATGCTGTGGAGCAACGGCGGCGAGCTGTTCGACGCGGACGGGAACGTGGCGTTCACGAGCCCGCAGGGCGTCCAGGCCACCGAGAAGTACATCGAGATGATCCGGAAGGGCTACAGCCCGCGCGCCTCGGCGAACTGGAACGAGACCGACGCCACCCAGTCGCTGGAGCAGGGCCGCGCGGACACCGTCCTGACCTGGACCTGGCAGTACGACGACTTCACCAACCCGAACAAGGTCGCGCCGGAGGTGGCGGAGAACGTCCGGGCCGCGCAGATCCCCGGCTGGGAGGGCAAGGAGCGCGTCCCGTACGGCATGACGTGGCTGATGGGCGTGCTGCGCAGCTCGGAGAAGCAGGGCGCGGCCTGGGAGTACCTCAAGTGGGTGTCCAACGCGAAGACCGAGCGCGCCGTCGCGCTGGACAAGTCGAAGCCCGACCAGGCCACGAGCATCTCCGTGCACACCTCGAACATGCTCGACCCGGAGGTCAACGCGGCGAACGGCGGCATCCCGAAGCTGCAGTACGAGGCGCTGCGCAACGGCCGCGTCATCCCGACCTCCATCAACTGGCCGCAGTTCCAGGACACCCTCGAGGTCGCGATCAACCGGATGGCGCACGGCGGGGACGTCCGGTCCGAGCTGGACGCGGCCGCCGCCCGCATCAAGAAGATCGAGGAGACCGGTGGCTGACGCACCGAAATCGAACCCGCACGAGACCGGCCCGGACGAGACCGTCCCGCACAAGACCGTCCAGGACGTGAGCGGCCTGCGGGAGATCGCGTACGCGCCGTACCGCGACCCCGAGGAGTTCATCACCGAGTGGACCGACCGCATCTGGGTGCGGCGCGGCGTCGGGCTGATCCGCGAGAACTACGCGGCGGACTCGATCGTCCACGGCGCCTACGGGACCGTGCGCGGCGTCGAACCCGTCGTGTCGTCCACCCTGCAGAAGATCAGCGCGTTCCCGGACCGGGTCGGGCAGGCCGACGACGTCGTGTGGGAGGCGCGGGGCGACGACGCGTTCGTCAGCTCCCACCGCGTGTTCAGCGCGGGCACCCACACGGGCGTGTCCGGCTACGGCCCGCCGACGCACCGCCCGTTCGTCTCCCGCACCATCGCCACCTGCCTGTACCGGCGCGGCGTGATGGAGGAGGAGTGGGTCGTGCGGGACGAGCTGGCGGTCGTCCGGCAGCTCGGCCTGGACCCCGACGCCGTCGCGCGCCGCCTCGCGTTCCCCGCCGGCGGCGGCCGCATCCTCGGCGACCCGCCCGCCGCCCCGCTGACCGCCGGCGACTCCGGGGCCCGCCCGGCGGGCGGGGCGCGGCGCGGCGAGTGCGAGCACGCCCTCGAGCTGATCGAGGAGGTGTGGAACGGGCGGCGGCTCGACCGGGTCACCGGCTTCGTCGCCCGCGACGTCACCTGCCACACCACCGGGCACCGCGACGTGATCCGCCCGGACGGCTACCAGCGCGCCCTGCTCGACCTGCTGGCCCCCTTCCCGGACGGGCGGATCGAGATCCGGGACGTCGCCGCGCACGAGTCGGCGCCGCACGGCGGCGTGCGGGTCGGCGTCGTGTGGTTCCTGCGCGGGACCTACGGCGGGACGCCCCGGTACGGGGCGCCCACCGGCTCGCCGGTCGAGGTGCTCGGCGCGTCGCAGTTCCTGTTCCGCGACGGGCGCATCGTCCGGGAGTGGCGGATCTACGACGAGATCTCCGTGCTCGCGCAGATCGCGCACGCCCGCGGCGACGAACCGTCCGAACCGTCCGACCCGGCCTGACCGCCCCTTCCCGTACTTCGCGTTTCGAAAGGTTGCATCATGCGTTTCTCCCCCGCCCGGCTCGCCGAGCTCGAGGGGTCCTACCGGATCCTGAAGGCTCCGGGCTCCACGCGTCCGGCCGCGCAGACCGACCCTGCCGTCGCCGAGCGCGTCTCGGGGATGCTCGCCGGCATCGAGGCCGGCGGCATGGACGCCGTCCTGCGGTACGCGCGGGAGCTGGACGGCTGGGACCGCCCGGACGTCGAGATCCCCGCCGCCGACCTGGCCCGCAGCGGCGACGCCCTGTCGCCCGAGCTGCGCGACGCCCTCGCGCTCGGCGTCGAGCGGACCGCCGCGTTCGCCCGCGAGCAGCGCGCCCGGCTGACCGACTTCGAGACCGAGCTGGCGCCCGGCCTGATCGCCGGGCAGCGGTACGTGCCGATCCAGCGCGTCGGCGCGTACCTGCCCGCGGGCCGGTTCCCGCTGCTCGCCGGGGCCTGCATGACGGTCGGCGTCGCGAAGGCGGCGGGCGTCGGGACGGTCGTGGCCTGCACGCCGCCGCGTCCGGACGGCAGCGCCGACCCGGCCGTCCTGTACGCGGCGCACCTGTCGGGCGCCGACCGCGTGTTCGTGCTCGGCGGCGTCCAGGCGCTCGCCGCAATGGCGTTCGGGCTGCTCGGCGAGCAGCCGGTCGACATGCTCGTCGGTCCCGGCAACGCCTACGTCGCGGAGGCCAAGCGGCAGCTGTTCGGCACCGTCGCGATCGACCTGCTCGCCGGGCCGTCCGAGGTCGCGGTGCTCGCCGACGACACCGCCGACGCCGAGCTGGTCGCCGCCGACCTGCTCGGGCAGGCCGAGCACGGCACCGAGTCGCCGGCCGCGCTCGTCACGACGTCCGAGCGGCTCGGCGAGGCCGTCGTCGCGGCCGCCGAGGCGCAGCTCGCCGACCTCAAGACCAGCGACATCGCCGGGCCCGCCTGGCGCGACTACGGCTCGGTGACCTGGGCCGCCGACGAGGCGACCGCCGTGGCGCTGATGGACGACCTCGCGCCCGAGCACCTGGAGATCCTCACCGCCGACGACGACCGGTACCTGGACGCCCTACACAACTACGGGTCGGCGTTCCTCGGGCCGTGGAGCACCGTCGCGTACTCCGACAAGGGCATGGCGGGCACCAACCACGTGCTGCCGACGGCGGGCGGCGCGCGGCACAGCGCCGGGCTGTCGGTGTCGCGGTTCCTCAAGCCGCTGACCTACCAGCGCGCGGCGCGCGAGGCGACCCCGCTGCTGGCCGAGCCGGTCGAGGTGATCTCCGCGTACGAGGGTATGGCCGCACACGGCGCCACCGCGACGCTCCGGCTCGCCCGCTACCGCTGAACCGTGCACGAACGAGAAGAGAGGCTGACGTACATGGCGGACGACGAGCACCGCGACGAGCAGAACGGCGACGGCGGCACCGGCGGCGCGCCCGGCGCCCCGGGGGCGGACCGGGCGCCGGGGGCAGCGGTCGCGATGTCCGCGCCCGTCCGGCGGACCATGCCGTCCGACTTCGCGATCTCGGTCCGGCCGGGCCACGGCGCGGACGTCCCCGGCACCGTGCACGGGGCGCGCAGGCAGCCGATGCGCGGGTTCGAGGACGCCTACACCGACATCGTCGACTACATCGTGCGGATCACCCACCGCATCTGGGAGGACCAGGACGTCGGCTACATCTACGACACCTACAGCCCCGGCTGCCGCCTCTACGACGACACCGGCTTCAAGTACGGCGTCGAGCAGCTCGTCGGCGGAACGATCCAGGGGATCAACGCCTTCCCCGACGTGCGGCACTACGCCGACGACGTGATCTGGGCCGGGGACGAGGACCAGGGGTTCGTCACCTCGCACCGCGCGATCAACATCGGGCACCACACCGGCCCGTGGCGCTGGGGCCCGCCGACCGGGCGCCGCCTCGAGACCTGGGTGATCGCGAACTGCGTCGTCCGGGAGAACGAGATCTACGAGGAGTGGGTCCTCTACAACACCGCCTCGAAGCTGGCGCAGCTCGGCGTCGACGTGCGGGAGGCCGCCCGGACCTACGGCAACGAGGGCGGCACCGCGCCGTTCGGCGAGCGCGGCGTCACCGAGGTCGAGCGGCTGATCGGCGGCCGCCGCCCGCGGCCGTACCCGGCGGCCGACCCGCGCGCCGGGTTCGATCTGGAGCACACCGTCCGCGCCCTGTTCCACGACACCTACAACCGGCGCGACCTCAGCGCGATCGACCGCGCGTACGCGCCGAACGTCCGCTGGCACGGGACGTCGAACCGGTCCGGGTACGGGCGCGCGGACGTGCGCGCGATGGCGCGGAACCTGCTCGCCACGTTCCCCGACCTGGGGATGCAGGTCGACGAGGTGTACTGGATGGGCAACGACCGCGACGGGTACGCGGCGTCCGTCCGGTGGACGGCGGCGGGCACCCACCGGGGGCACGGCCTGTACGGGCGCCCGACCGGACGCCGCGTCCACCTCTGGGGCATCTCGCAGCTGTACTTCTCCGGCGGCCGGATCGTGGAGGAGTGGACACTGTTCAACGAGTTCGACGTCCTCGCCCAGCTCCTGCGCGACGACCCGGCCTGACCGGCGGCCCGATCATGGTGACCCGGATCGTGTGCGCGCAGGTCGCGCCGGTCGTCGGCGACCCGGCCGGCAACCGGGCGCGGTCGGTCGCCGCGGTCCGGGACGCCGCCGCGCGCGGGGCGCACGTCATCGTGCTGCCCGAGCTGGTGACGTCCGGGTACGTGTTCGCCTCCGCCGCCGAGGCGGCGGATGCCGCCGTCACCCCGGCCGATCCGGTGTTCGCGGCGTGGGCGGACGCGGCGGGCGGCCCCGCGAGCGGCCGCGTGGTGGTCGGCGGGTTCTGCGAGCGGGGACCGGACGGGCGCCTGTACAACAGCGCCGCCGTCGTCGACCGGGGCGCGGTCGCCGCCGTCTACCGCAAGACGCACCTGTGGGACGCCGAGAAGACCGTCTTCACGCCCGGCGACCGCCCGGCCCCGGTCGTCGCCACGACGGCCGGGCCGATCGGTGTCCTGATCTGCTACGACCTGGAGTTCCCGGAGATGCCGCGCGCCCTCGCGCGCGGCGGCGCGCGGCTCGTCGCGGCGCCGGTGAACTGGCCGCTGGTGGACCGCCCGGCGGGCGAGCGGCCGCCCGAGGCGGTGCTCGCGATGGCCGCCGCGCGCGCCAGCCGGATGTTCGTCGCCTGCTGCGACCGGACGGGCGACGAGCGCGGCGTCCGGTGGACGGGCGGCACCGTGATCGTCGGCGCGGACGGCTGGCCGCTCGCCGAGGCCGGCACGCGTTCCGGGGTCGCGGTCGCCGACGTCGACCTCGCGGACGCGGCGGACAAGACCGCGAGCCCCCGCAACGACCTGCTGCGCGACCGGCGCCCCGAGCTCTACTGAGCGCCGGTCCGGGGGTCCGGGACGAGGCGGAACGCGACGAACGCCGGGAACGTCGCGAGGCGCCGGTGATCGTCGGGGTAGTGCTCGGCCATCTCCGGGACGGGGCGCGGTTCGAGCAGCTCCTCGATGAGGAACCCGGCGCGGCGGAACGCGGCGGTCAGGTCGGTGAGCGGCCGCCGCCACGACCGCACCGGCCAGTCGCGCGTCGGGCTGAGCGACTCCTCGACCGGCTCGACGGCGAAGTACGAGCCGCCGAGCCGCTGCCACGTCGTCGCCGGGTGCTCGGTGGACAGGACGACCGCGCCCGCCGGCCGCAGGATCCGGCGGCACTCGCGCAGCAGCGCGACGGGATCGTCCAGGTAGTGGACGGCGAGGGCGAGGACGACGAGGTCCACCGAGCCGTCCGGGACCCAGGCCAGCGGCTCGGCGAGGTCGTGCACGCGCAGGTCGGCGCGCCCGCCCGTCCGCTCCCGGGCCAGCTCGACGAACGTCGGGCTGGCGTCGCAGCCGAGGACGCGCGCGCCCCGGTCCAGGAGTTCGGCCGCGTAGAGGCCGGGGCCGCACGCCGCGTCGAACACCGTCGCGCCCGCGACGTCGCCCGCGAGCCCGAGCACCGCCGGACGGTCGTAGTAGGCGTTGTACGGGCTGGACTCTGCGTGCGCGGCGTACTCGCGCGCGAAGCGTTCGTACATCCGCCGATTCTCCCAGACAAGATCAACCGGACGGTTCGTGCAGGTGGCCGTGGTAGTCGCGCTTCTTGATCGTCAAGTCGACGCGGCGGAAGTCGGCGCCCGACAGCTCGCACAGGCCGCTGGCGACGACGTCCCGGTAGATGGCGTCGGAGACGATCAGCGCCAGGTCGCGGCCGGGCCGCTCATCGAGCAGCCGGCGCACCGGATCGGCGTCGACCAGCCGGCGGACCTGTACCACGGCGTCCCCGGCCGGGCCGAACGGCGACACCGGGTGCGTCACGATGACGCCGTAGTGGAAGGCGAGCCGCAGCCGCAGCCGGGGCCCCGGACGCCCGAGCCGCGCGATCCGCGCGAGTTCCCGTTCGAGGTTCGCGGGGAGCCGGCCGACGGTGCGGGCGTAGTCGAGCCCCTCAGGCAGGACGATCAGGGCGCCGTCCCCGCCCGGCTGCAGCAACCAGCGGCGCGGATCGATGCCCGTGGCGAGGGCCGCGCGATTCAGCACCTGCGCGAGGTTCCACTGCGCGTCCTCCTGCATTCCCGAGGCGCGCCCGCTGAAGTTCTCGATGTCGACCCCGAACATCAGCCGCGGCTGCATGGAACGGACGGACGCGCCGCCGGAGGCCGACTTCGGCACGCTGAAGAATCGGAACGGTTTCCTGGACGGCAACGGCAGTGCGGGCATCCCCATGGCGCCCTCCTCCTGTTCCTCCCCCACTTCCCAAACGTAGGATGACATGCGGATCCGCCCTTTCCCAGGGGCTTTCCGGGGCGTCGAAAGCAGACTGCCAGGTGGCATCCGGCCATCCGGCGGAACGGCACGGAGCACATGTGGATCTGGCCGCCGGAGCACCGGAGAAAGGTGCTGGTAGGTGCCGCCGCATTAGCGGACATATTCCAGTTCGCCACCTGGCACGGCGACACTTGACGCGATCATTCGCCGGAAAAATTTTCGGCCTCGAACCGGCCCGCGACCGCGTTCCGGCCCCGGACGGCGTACGGTGAACGCCGGAACCCGGCTGGAATCGGGTGAAACCGTGCGAGTCCCTGGCGGGTCTGATCACGTGACGCGCCCACACCGCTCGGGCCGGAGGGAGAAGATCGTGACCAGTGGCGACCCCGCCGACCGGGTGGACACGGCCAGGAAACGGGTCGACGCGCCCGCGGAGACCGGCGAGCGAGCCGCCCCCGACCCGCAAGGGGCCCTCTTCGCCCGCCGGGACTGGACGGACGAGCGGCCGGAACCGCGGGAACCGGCGGGGCCCGCGTGGCTCGTCGTCCCGCTGCGGGCGATCGCGTTCGTCATCGTCCTGCCGTTCCGGCTGGCCTACGACCTGATCCGGTGGATCGGCAAGGGCCTCGCCCGGATGTTCGGCGGTCTCTGGAACGTGCTCTACACGTACGTCCTCGCACCGGTCGGGCGCGCGCTGGCGGTGACGCTGCACTTCCTGCTCGTCGTCCCCGCGCGGTGGATCTACCGGGCCCTGCTGACCCCGCTCGGGCACGGGATCGCCGCGGTGCTGCGGTGGATCGGGTGGCTGCTCGACCTGGTGCTGTGGCGGCCGCTCGTGTGGCTCCTGACCGTGCTGATCGCGATCCCGGCCGTGTTCCTGTGGAAGTACGTCCTTTACCCGCCGCTGGTGCTGCTCGGCAAGATGTTCATGGGCATCGGCCGCGGCCTCGCCTGGGCGTGGAGAAATCTGGTCGTCACGCCGTGGGGGTACGCCGCCCGGTTCCTGGCGTGGCTGTGGCGGATCTTCGTCGCGATCCCCTGCACATGGCTGTGGAGGAACGTGCTGCGGCCCGTCGGGCGCGGCATCGCCGCCGTGTGGGACGTCGTCGTGGGCATCCCCTACCGGGCCGTCCGGCAGGCGTTGCGGGACGTCCGGCTCCAGCTCCGGCGCATGTTCCGCGGAGCGTAGGCGGCGCGAGGGGGACGAAGGGGACGAAGGGCGCGAAGCGGACGCGCCGGTCCCGGAGCCGGGACCGGCGCGCGTTCTCTACTCTTCGTTCTTGTCGGCCTCCGTGGAGCTCCGCTCGTTGCGTTCCCGCATCTTCGCGAGCAGCTCCCGCTTGCGGGCGGCCTGCTCGTCGGCGTTGCCGGACGCCCGCGCCGCGTCGCCGCGCAGGTCGCGCCGCGACATGTTCTTGCGCTGGCCGCCTACGCCCAGCATGTTGTTGCGGCCCTTGGCCATGTGGTCACTCCCGTGGTTCTCGTGTACTGCAGGATCCCAGCACGCCCGGCCACGGGGAGCACCGGCGGGTGTCAGCCGCCGAGCACGTCCCGTCCGGACATGTCGGCGGGGCGGGGGCGGTACACCCGCTGCGGGAAGGGCCACCATGCGGTGGCGATGCCATTCATGAGCATGCCGCCAGGTTATGCGGGAGGGCGCCGGATCGTCGAAGGGATTTTCCTGGGATACTTACCGGCGATGTACCGACTCCTGTTCGCACTGGTCATCGCCCGCGTCCCGGCCGAGACCGTGCACCATCTGACGATGCGGGCACTGCGGGCGATCCGGTCCGTGCCGGGGCTCGCTCCGCTGCTGCGCCGCCTGCTGGCCCCGCGCGACCCCGCCCTGGCCGTCCGCGCGTTCGGGCTCGACTTCCCGAGCCCGCTCGGTCTCGCCGCCGGGTTCGACAAGGACGCCGTCGCCTACGAGGCGCTCGGCGCCTTCGGGTTCGGGCACGTCGAGATCGGCACGGTGACCGGGCGCCCGCAGCCGGGCAACCCGCGCCCCCGGCTGTTCCGGCTCCCGCTCGACCGGGCGGTCGTCAACCGGATGGGCTTCAACAACGCGGGGTCGGAGGCCGCCGCGGACCGGCTGCGCGGGCGCGCCGCGGCCACGATCGTCGGGGTCAACATCGGCAAGACGAAGGCCGTCCCGGAGGACGAGGCCGCCGCCGACTACGTCGCGAGCGCCCGGCGGCTCGCGCCGTTCGCCGACTACCTCGTCGTCAACGTCAGCTCGCCCAACACGCCCGGCCTGCGGAACCTCCAGGCCGTCGAGGTCCTGCGCCCGCTGCTGGGCGCCGTGCGCGAGGCCGCCGACGGCGCCGCCGCCCGGCACGTCCCGCTGCTCGTCAAGATCGCGCCGGACCTCGCGGACGACGACGTCGACGCCGTCGCCGACCTCGCCCTCGACCTCGGGCTGGACGGGATCATCGCCACCAACACCACCATCGGCCGGGACGGGCTGCGCAGCGACCCGGCGCTCGTCGCCGAGGCCGGCGGGCTGTCCGGCGCGCCGCTCAAGGGCCGCTCGGTCGAGGTGCTGCGCCGCCTCCGCGCCCGCGCCGGGGACCGGCTCGTCCTCGTCTCGGTCGGCGGCGTCGAGACCGCCGACGACGTGTGGGAGCGGGTGCGCGCGGGCGCCACGCTCGTCCAGGGCTACACCGGGATGATCTACGGCGGGCCGCTGTGGGCGCGGCGCGTCCAGCGCGACCTGTCCCGGCGGCTGCGCGGCAGCGCCTTCGCGACCATCACGGACGCGCGCGGCTGACGGCCGCGCTCAGCGGAAGAAGCCGTCCGCGATCAGCTCCGGCAGGACGGCGTCCGCGTGGGCGCGCACGGCGGCCTCGTCCATCCCGGTCAGGCGGGCGATCGCGTCCAGGAGCGGTTCGAGGGGCAGCGTGCCGTCGCAGACGCCCGCGAGCCCGGCCTCGACCGTCCCTACGCCGGCCGCGCGCCGCAGCCGTCCGGTCTGCCGCAGGACGATCCGTTCCGGGTCCTCGGCGCCGGGCGGGCCGATCTGCTCCTGTACCAAGCCGTCCGCCGCGCGGAGCGGTTCTCCACAGGCTGTGGAAAACTCGGCGCCCTTCCGGAACCCGTCGAGCACCTCGTCCACGTAGGCGCCCGCGGGCTCCTCGACCGCGTGCCGCAGCTCCTCGACCCGCACCGGCCCCGCGCCCTTCCGGAGCGTGATCCACCCGAACCCGACGCCCGTCACCCCGTGCCGCTCGAAGTGGTCGAGCCACGCCTCGTACCGCGCGCGGTACTCGGGCGTCCCCGCCTCGCACGAGTCCCGCAGCCACAGTTCCGCGTACTCCGCCGGGTCCTGGACGTCGCGCTGCACGACCCATGCCGCGCACCCCGACTCCTCCGCCCAGCCGCCGACGCGCTCGTCCCACGGCACCCCGTCCACGTGCAGCCAGTTGGCCAGGAGCTGGCAATATCCGCCGTCGGTCAGCAGATCGGGCGCTTGCGTGACGAGCCGCCTGCAGAAGTCGTCGCCCGGCATTCCGGACTCGCGGTAGGTGAACCGCCGGTCGCCGGGCGGCGCGACGACGAACGGCGGATTCGACACGATCAGGTCGAACCGCCGCCCCCGGACGGGCTCGAACAGCGGCCCCTCCAGCCGCTCGACACCCGCCGTCCCGGACAGCTCGAAGCTCATCCCCGCCAGTTCGAGCGCCCGCGCGTTCACGTCCGTCGCGGTGATCCGGCGCGCCTGCCCGCGCGCCCCCAGATGCACCGCCTGCACGCCGCATCCCGTGCCGACATCGAGCACGTTATCCACAGGCCTGTGGACAACCAGCCGCGCGAGACTCCCCGACGCGCCGCCCGCACCGACCACGTGATCGGGCGCCGGAACCCCGTCCCCGGGACGCACCTTGCGGTCCGACACGGCGTACCCGGCGTGCCCGTCCCCGCCGACCGCCTCCAGCGGCTCGATGTGGAACCGCCCGCGGACCTCGCCGCCCGACGCCTCCGCGAGACCCGCGCGGACGAGCTCGTCCGTCGTCCCGTCCGCCGTCCCGTCCGAGGGGACCGGCACCTGCAACCAGAACAGCCGGGTCAGGACCTCCAGCGGCGACCCGCCCCCGGTCGCCCGCAGCGCCGGCACGATCTCGTCCCGCGCCAGCGCCCCGCCCGCCACCGGCCCCAGCAGCCCGCGCACACCGGCGACGGTGTACCCGGCTTCCAGGAAGACGTCACGGACACGGCTCAGCGGCACGGCGAGATCGGGCATCCCCCCATCCTGCCCCCTCCCGCCGCCGCCACGGGCCCGGCACGGACGGTCAGTCGTCCGGCGTCCAGGACGCAACGAGGCGCAGGAGGCCGGGGAAGCGGTCGTCGAGATCGGCGATGCGGACCTCGCTGCGGCGTTCGAGGCCGTACTGGCGCTGCCGGATGACGCCCGCCTCGCGCAGCGCCTTGAAGTGGTGCGTGAGCGACGACTTGGGGCGGTCGATGCCGAACCAGCCGCAGGGGTGGTCGAAGTCCTCGCGGTCGAGGAGGAGCTTGCGGACGATCCGGAGCCGCAGCGGATCGCTCAGCGCGCCGAGGACCGCGGGGAGGCGCAGGTCCGCGACGTCCGGCTCCGGGAGCGGGGACGGCAGGCCGGCGGGTTCCGGCAGCACCTTGATGTCGGTCATGGACGGCCTCCTCACCATCAGTACGAGTCTGATCGTACAGCCTGCTAAGTTCGACTCCGTTCGTACAAGTACGAATTTATTCGTACTGAGATCGGAGGTCGTCATGCCGGAAACGGTCCGGGCGCGGGAGGCGCTGGAGGAACCGGCGGGGGCGCCGGCGGAGGCGCCGATGCGGTGGGTGTGGCTCGCGGCGTGGCCGGTGACGGCCGTGTTCGCGCTGTCGAACGCGGCGACGCCGCTGTACGTGCTGTGGCAGCGGGAGCTCGGGTTCTCCGGCGGCACGCTCACGGTGATCTTCGCGTGCTACATCGCCGGGCTGCTCGGCTCGCTGCTGGTGTCGGGCGTCCTGTCCGACCGGTTCGGCCGCAGACCCGTGCTGCTCCCCGCGCTCGGGCTCGCGCTCGTCGCGTGCGGGGTGTTCGCCGCCGCGCCGTCCGTCGCCGCGCTGATGGGCGCCCGGCTGCTCACCGGCGTCGCCGTCGGCGCGATCGTGTCGGCGGGGATGGCGGCCGTGACGGACGTCGCGGGCCCGCCGCGCGCCCGGCTCGCGGCGCTGCTCGCCTCCACGGCGATGGTGCTCGGCGCCGGGCTCGGCCCCCTGCTGGCCGGGGTGCTCTCCGAGACGCTGCCCGCCCCCGCGCGGACCGTGTTCGCCGTCGAGGCCGTCCTGCTCGCGGCCGCGGTCGCCGTGGTGGTGCGGATGCCGGCGGGACGGCGTCCCGCGCCGGGCGCGCGCGGGTTCGTCCGGGTGCCGCGGGTCCCGCGCGGGGACGGGCGCCGCCTCGCCCTCGGCGTCGCGGTGTTCGCGCCCGGCATCACCGCGACGTCGTTCGTGCTCTCACTCGGCCCGTCGCTGCTGTCCGGCCTGCTGCACACCGGGAACCGGATGGTCGCGGGCGGGACGGCCTTCGCGATGTTCGCCGCCGCGACCGGGGTGCAGTTCGCCGTCCGGAAACTGGCCCGGCGGACGATCCTCGCGACGGGCGCGGCGGCCACCGCGATCGCCATGGCGTCGCTGGTGGCCGCCGTGCGGGCGGACTCGGTCGGGGCGCTGCTCGCCGCGGCCGTCCTCGCCGGTGCCGGGCAGGGGCTCGGGCAGTTCGCCGGGCTGTCGCTGCTGAACGCGTCCGTGCCGCCGGGGCGGCTGGCGGAGGCGAACGCCGCGTTCAACCTCGGCGGCTACGTGCCCGCCGGCCTGCTGCCGGTCGCCGCCGGATACCTCGGTGACGCCGTCGGCCTGACCGGCGGCGCCACCGTGTTCGGCGCCGTGCTCGGCGCGTGCGCGCTCGGCGGCGGCGCGTTCGTCCTCGCTCAGGAGAAGTAGGTCTCGAAACCCTGCGCGAGGGACGTGGCGATGCGCTCGCGGAACTTCGCGTCCGTCATCTTCGCCGCGTCGCCCGGGTTGCGCATGTTGCCCGCCTCGAGGAAGACCTTCGGGACGGTCGACATGTTCAGCCCGCCGAGGTCGTCACGGAAGTCCATGCCCTGCTTCCCCAGGTAGTTCGAGTAGGGGATGCCGGTGCCGTCCTTGTAGGCGTCGCGCAGGGCGGTGCCCAGCTCGCGCGACGCGGGCGCCATCTCGGCGTTCCGCTCTATGGCCTTGGGGGCGATGATGTGGAAGCCGTGCCCGGACGCCGACGTGCCGTCCGCGTGCACCGACAGGGACGCGTCCGCCTTCAGCTCGTTGGCGATCGCGGCGCGCTCGGTGATGCACGGGCCGACGCCCTCGTCGTTGTCGCGGGTGAGCGTCACCTCGGCGCCCTCGGCCTCCAGCGCCTTCTCCAGCCGCTTCGAGACGTCCCAGTTGAACGCGTGCTCGGTGTAGCCGTCGTCCGTGCTGGTGCCGGTGGTGTCGCAGGCCTTGCTGCCGTTGCCGATCTTGACCTGCTTGTTGATCTCCGCCGGGGCGTCGGCGTTGCCGCCGTTGTGCCCGGGGTCGATGACGATCACCTTGCCGTCCAGGGGGGAAGCCTCGGACGGCGCGGAACGCTGCTGCTCGGCGCCCGCCGGGGACGTCGCTCCGGCCGTCGGAGGCTGCGCCGCGTCCCCGGACCCGCCGCCCGTGCCGCAAGCGGCGACGGCGCCGAGGCTCAGCGCGAGACCGGCGACAACAGGGCCGCCTCGTTTGATGCGCACAGGCCGATTCCTCCGTGATTGGTTCGTTATCGGGATGCCAGTCTGCACGTGGCATCGAGTTCGTCAAACGAGGTTCACGGCGAACGGCATTCCCGATCAGTTCAAAGGATCTTCCCGGCCGAGCAGGGCCGCGAGCGCCCGCGCCTCCTCCGCATTAAGGCCCAGCACCACGCGCGGGCGTCCCCACGGATGGTCGATGGAGTGAGCCACATAACTCGCCACCGACTCCGAAACCTGCTCTGCGAGCCCCCGCGCGTGCTTCCACCGCGTCCAGGCCCGTTCCAGCTCGCCCGCGGCGTGCTGCGCGCACGACACCAACTCCGGATCACGCACGGCTGAATCCCCCGATCGTCACGACCCTCCCGTGCCCGCTCCGCGCGCCGGTCCGGCCCGGACGGCCGCGCGGCGCCCGGCCGGGGCCGTCCGGGCCGGCATTCCCCTGCCCGCCGAACGGTGGAGTCCATTAACCACCGGGGGACGGGCCGCGGTACGCCGGATGCCGCACTTTTGGTCCGTCCCTTACCCGCCGCACACCAAGAAGGGGAACGGCCGAGCCCCTCGCCCAAGGCACGCGCGTTGGGCCCTGCGACCGAACCGGGACGGTCCCCGCGGCCGACGCGCCGTGGAGCGAACCGGACGAGCATGGCTCGCATGACCTCCCAGACCTCCCAGACCTCCCGCAGACAGCCGGAGACGGAACCGGAGAAGCCGTCCGGGACCGCGGCCGCGCCGGTCCGCGCGGGCCGGCGGATCGCCGAACTCGACGCCCTGCGCGGCCTCGCGCTCTGCGGAATCATCTTCATCAACATTCCGCAGACCCTGGAGATGTTCGACAACGCCGGGCAGCTGCCGGACGTCCTGCGCGTTCTCTTCCTGGGCCGCTTCTATCCGATCTTCTTCCTGCTGTTCGGCATCGGGTTCGGCATCTTCCTGCGGTCGGCGCAGCGGCGCGCGGCCCGGCCCCGGTCGCTGCTGCTGCGCAGGTTCGCCGCGCTGGGGGTCGCCGGGGCGCTGCTCCACCTGATCCAGCCCGGCGAGGTGCTGCTGCCCTTCGCCGTGACCGGAGTGCTGGTGCTCATCCCGTTCAGCTACGTGCGGGGACGGGCGCTGGCCGTGAGCGGCGGCGCACTGACCGTGCTCGGCGTGCTGGCCGGGGTCGGGGGTCTCGGCCTGCTACCGGGGCTGTTCGTGCTGGGGTTCGCACTCGCGGACCTGGGCGTGCACGCGAGCCTGCCGCGTTCGGCGCGGGCGCTGGCGGCGACCGCGCTCGGTGCGGCCGCGACCGGAACGGCGGCCTGGGCGCTCATCTCGATGGACCTGCCCGACATCGCCCAGATCCGGCTCGGGCTGGCGTTCTCCCTGTCGATGGCCACCGGCTACGCGGCGCTCTTCCTGCTGGCGCTCCGGACCCCCGCCGGGTTCGTGCCGGCGTGGGTCCTCGGCCCGATGGGACGCATGGCGCTGACCAACTACGTCACCGCGGCACTGCTGTTCGTGCCGATCGGCGCGGCGCTGGACCTGCGGGACTCGGCGGAGTGGACGGCGGCGGCGCTGCTCGGGCTCGGCATTCTGGCGGCCCAGGCGCTGTTCAGTAACCTGTGGCTCCGGGCGTTCCGCTACGGTCCGCTGGAATGGGCGTGGCGGTGCGTCACCTACTGGCGCCGGCTTCCGATCCGCGCTCGGAGGGAGCTCGGGGCGGCATGACAGGACGGGGAGTCCGCGGAGTCGCACTCCGCTGGACGGCGCGGGGCGACGCCCTCGTCGCCGCCGTCCTGGTGGTGGCCAACCTCGCGCGGATACCGCACGTCCTGGCGCTGCACCCGGCGGAACCGGACTGGGCGATCACGCTCGCCTTCCTGCTCGCCTGCGCCGACCTGCTGGCCATCGCGGTGCGCCGGAGCCGTCCGGTGGCCGCCCTGGCCGTGGCGACGGCGGCGCCGCTGGCGACCACCGCGCTCCCCGTGCGGCCCGCGCTGATCGGTCTCGGGATCCTGTTCTGCGCCTACACGGTCGCCGCCCGGATGCCCTGGCCCCGGGCCGCGACCGTCCTCGGCGCCGCCGCCACCGCCCACCTGGCGGGCGGGCTCGCCGCCGTGGCCGGGGGCGGCTCGGTGGACGGGCTGGCCGCCTTCTGGGGCGGGCCGCCCCGGGACGCCTGGACGATGGCGACCGGGGTCACCGCCGCGTACCTGCTGCCCGCGGTGGCGGGTCTGACGGTCCGCACCCGCCGCGTCCACCGCGCCGAGGCCGCGGCCCGGATCGAACGCGACCGCGAGGAGCGCGCCGCGGCCGCGGTCGCCGAGGAACGCGCGAGGATCGCCCGCGAGCTGCACGACATCGCCGCGCACGACCTGTCGGCGATCGTCGTCCAGGCGGGCGCGGCCGACCGGCTCCTGGACCGCGACCCGGAGGCCGTGCGGGCCACGCTGCGCTCCATCCGGGCGCAGGGCCGCGACACCCTCACCGCCCTGCGGACGATGGTGGGCCTCATCCGCGAGCACGAGCGGGCGGACCGGCGGACGGACGGTCTCCCGGCGCCGCAGCCGGTCCCGGCCCGGCTGGAGGAGGTCGTCCGGCGCTCCCGCGACACCGGGCTGGCGGTCGAGTTCCGCACGACGGGCGAGCCGCGCCGTCTCCCGGTGACCGTCGAACTGGCGGTCTCCCGGCTCGTCCAGGAGGCCCTGGCCAACGCCGGGGAGCACGCCCCGGGCGCGCCCGTCACCGTGGCGGCCGAGTTCGGCGACGCCGCGCTGCGCGTCACCGTCCGCAACGCCGAGCCCGACCGGGTCCCCGGTCCCCCCGGCCCGGCCGCGGCCGATCCCGGGCGCGGCCACGGGCTGCTCGGGATGCGCGAACGCGTCCAGCACGCCGGCGGGGAGTTGCGCACCGGCCCGCGTCCCGGCGGCGGCTGGGAGGTCACCGCGACCTTCCCCGCGGAGCGGGCGGGGACGCGGTGACGGTCCGGGTGCTGATCGCCGACGACCAGGCCGTCGTCCGGGCCGGGTTCCGCACGATCCTGGAGGCCGAACCCGACATCGAGATCACCGGGGAGGCGGCGGACGGCGCGGACGCCGTCCGGCTCGCCCGGCGGGACCGGCCCGACCTCGTGCTGATGGACGTGCGGATGCCCGTGCTCGACGGCATCGCCGCGACCGAGCGGCTCGCCGGGCCGGACGTCGCCGACCCGCTCGCCGTCCTGATCGTCACCACGTTCGACCTGGACGAGTACGTCTTCGCCGCGCTGCGCGGCGGGGCCTGCGGCTTCCTGCTCAAGGACATCGAACCGGACGACCTGGTCCAGGCCGTGCGGGTCGTGGTCTCCGGTCAGGGCCTCCTCGCCCCGGCCGTCACCCGCCGGCTGATCGGGGAGTTCGCCCGCACCTCCCGCGCGTCCCGGCCGGAAGCGGGCCCGCTGCCCGACCTCACCGCCCGGGAGCGGGACATGCTGCTGCTGATCAGCCGGGGCCTGTCCAACGCCGAGATCGCCGACACCCTGTTCCTCAGCGTCTCGACGGTCAAGACCCATGTGGCGCGGCTGCTGGCCAAGATCGACTGCCGGGACCGCGTGCACGCCGTCATCTGGGCCTACGAGCACGGGATGGTCGAGCCCGGCGAGACCCCGTGACGCCGCCGCCCCGCGGCCCGCCCGGCCGGCCCGCCGGCCCGCCGGTCAGTCGACCGGGGCCGGGCCCGTCGTGGAGCGGACGACCAGGTGCGGGACGACGAAGTTCTGCCGGGCCGCGCGGGACGGGTCCTCGATGCGGGTGGTGAGCAGTTCGGCCGCCAGCCGGCCCATGTCCCGGCGCGGCTGGTCGACGCTCGTCAGCGAGATGTGCCGGATCGCCGCGAGGTGGGTGTTGTCGTAGCCGATGACCGACAGGTCGGCGGGCACCCGCAGGTCCAGTTCCACCGCGGCCGACAGCGCCCCCGTCGCGACCAGGTCGTTGGGCGCGAAGATCGCGGTGGGGCGGGGCTCGCGGCGCAGCAGCTCGCGGGCGGCGCGGTAGCCGCCCTCCTCGGTGAAGTCGCCCGGCTGCACGGCGACCTCGCCCGCGAGGCCGTGCCGCCGCATCGCCTTCTCGTAGCCGGTGCGCCGGTAGCGCGCGGCGGTCGAGCGGCTGCCCTCGATGTGGGCGATGCGCCGGTGCCCGAGCCCGACGAGGTGGTCGACGGCGAGGCCCGCGCCCAGCTCGTCGTCGTCCACGACGATGTCGACGCCCGCGACGTCGCGCTCTCCGACGACCACGACCGGGACGCTCGCCGCCGCGTCCTTCAGCGACTCGGGGACGACGCTGAGCAGGACGAGGCCGTCCACCCGCATCTCCAGGAACGCCTCCACCGCCTCGGCCTCGAACATCGGGTCCCAGCGGCCGCTGCCCACCAGCATCCGGAGCCCGGCGCCGTGCAGGCTCTCCTGCAGGCCGTCCAGGAACTCCGCGAAGAACGGGTTGTGCAGGTCGGCGACGATCGCCCCGATCAGCCGCGTCCGTCCCTCGACCAGGCTGCGGGCCACGGCGTTCGGCCGGTACCCGAGTTCGCGCGCCGCCTGCAGGACGGCCTGCCTGCGGCGCTCGCTGACGTGCGGGGAGCCGCGCATCACCAGGGAGACGAGGGACTTGGAGACCCCGGCCCGCTCGGCGACGTTGCGGATCGTCGGCTTCGGCGCGGGCACGGCCCTCCCCTCGTCGTGCGCGGCGGAGGCGGGCAGGCGCGGCCGGGGCACCGCGATGTCCTCCTGCGTCTTGTGCGGGGGGTTTCCTTCACCAGCTGACATGGCACTCCGTCCAGGGGGCGTGCAGGACCTGCCGTCCCGGCGCGCCTCAGGGAGCGGCGGGCGCGCCTCCTCCGCGCGGGAGGAGAGCCCATGATGCCTTGGCTTCCCCACAAACCGTCGCAACAGGGAGTAACGGTCATCCGCCAAACCGGGTTCGGGTCGGTGGTGTCCCGGATCACAGTCGGGTCCGGAGCGGATCACGGCCCGGTGACGGGCCGCCCCGCCGCGGCGCCGGTGCGGCGCCCCCGGCGCGGGGCTCGGATACCCTGCGCAGGTGACAGAACGTGCGGTGACCGGTGAGAAGGCGCGGAGCCGGCAGCGCGGCGGGCAGGGACGTCGCAGGCTCAGCGTGGACGAACGACGTGAGGAACTGATCGAGGCGGCCCTGCAGCTGTTCAGCACGAAATCGCCCGAGGACGTCTCGATCGACGACGTCGCGGCCGCCGCGGGGGCGTCCCGCGCGCTCGTCTACCACTACTTCGGCGGGAAGTACGAGCTGTACATCGCGGCGCTCGGCAGCGCGGCGAAGCAGCTGTCGGTGCTGCTGGAGCCCCCGGCCGAGGGCAAGCCGCTGGAGCGGCTGCGGGTCTCGCTGGAGCGCTACTTCGACTTCGTGGAGAGCCACGCGGCGGGCTACACGGCCCTGCTGCGGGGCGGTCCGGCCGACCGGTCGGGCGAGGTCGGCGAGATCGTCGACGGGATCCGCCAGCTGCTGCTGTCGCGGATCCTGCACTCGCTGGCGGTGGACGTGCCGGAGCCGACGCTGCGCATCACGCTGCGCTCGTGGATGGCGGCCGTCGAGACCGCGGGCCTGGACTGGCTGGAGAACCGCGACGTCGCCCGCGCGGACCTCGAACGGCTCCTCGTCGACCACCTGGTCGTCATGCTGCATGTGGCGGGACGGCACGACCCCGGCACCGGGGCCCTGTTCGACCGCCTGGCGAACGAGGAGCTGACCGGGGGGCAGGCATCCCGCTGAACGCACCGCCGGAACGCCCCGCCGGGACGCGCATCTGACTCGCGCCCCTGACTCGCGGACGGCCCGGCGCGGCCCGGCTCGCGCGCGATCTGACGCGGGACGGACGGTCCGCGCGGGACGGGCGCGGGCCGCGGGGCGCGTGTGACCACCGGGACACCGGTGACCACAACCGGCCACGGCCTTGCGCGGGAGACACGTGCGCGGGGAAACACCGGAGTCCCGCCCGCGGGATGGCGAGCGGGACGTCCGGCCGAACCGTGAGCGTCCGGGACCGCGATTCTCGGATGACCGTGGTCCCGGGCCCTCCGCGGCCCCCCTTGTGTTTTCGTCCGGCGTGCCGATGCGGGGCGCGCCGGCCGGAGCGGCTACTCCGAGCGCTGCTGCGGGATTCCCGCCAGCAGCGCCCGGACCTCCGCCTCCCGGTAGCGCCGGTGCCCCCCGAGCGTCCGGATGGACGTGAGCTTGCCCGCCTTCGCCCAGCGCGTGACGGTCTTGGGGTCGACGCGGAACATCGTCGCCACCTCCGCCGGCGTCAGCAGGGGCTCGGCTTCTGGCGTACGTGCTGACATGTTTGCGGCCTCTCCTCCATGGACCGATGACAGCGATCCTGCGATTGATCCTCGCGCGGTCACTGATGTCCCCTATGGCCCGAAAGAGCCACTATGACATCACAACGTGTTACCTTGCCACCACTGAGCGCAACAAGCAAGTTCCTGGCGTACGTTGCGGGCGAACAACCCCACGAACGCCGCGAGCCGCGCATCGGTGATGAACATCGGGTCACGCAGCGTGATTCTAGCGACACGTATAGTCGTATCGCGCGCGGATTCGGGAATTTTGTTCAGTACGTCCACGGGACCGGCATCCGTGACACCCGTCAGTTGGCCGATTCCAGGGCCCGGACGGGCCGCCAGCGCGCCAGGAGCCGCTTGTACATCGCGACGGTCAGCTCCACCTCGCCCCGCTGCATCCCGGTCAGCGCCACCGACATCTCCGCGACCGACTCGTCCGCCCGCAGGGCCTCGTCGTCCAGCAGGTGGACGAGACCGCCGTAGTCGAGCTCGACGAGTGCTCGCGGGTGGAACTCCGCGAGCCAGCGGGAGAGCGTCTCCAGGCGTCCGGCAGAGAGCAGGTACACATCGCCCGAGCCGTCCCCCAGGTTCTCCCGGACGACCGGCAGCGCGTGATCCACGCGGCGGCGGGCCTCGCCCATCGACGTGACGTAGAGCAGTGTGCGCGCGGGCGCGGCCGTCGCGGGCCCCTGCGCGGCGTGATCGCACGCGGGGTCGTCCGGTTCGGGGACACCCAGGGTGAGGGACCGCTCGGTCCGGACGAACGGCACGAACCAGTCGAGCGGGACGTGCCAGGTGCTCGTCAGGATGTGCGGACGCAGCGGACGGCCGGCGCGCTTCCAGCGCTCGAAGGCCTGCGCGATGCGCTCGGCCTGCGGCGGCGGGACGAACGCGGACGCGACCCCCAGCGGCTGCTCGTCCCGGAACCGCTCGAACGCGATCCACGAGCGCAACCGCGTCTCCCACGGGCACACGTAGATCATGTCGTCGAGGCGCCGCACGTAGGCGTCGCGGCTCTCCCGGTCCGGGACGACCTCGAGCGGGGCGGCGGCCAGCCGGTGGGCCGCGTCGCGATGCTCGACGCCGAGCGCGCGGATCCGGCGCGGGCGCCGCCTGGACTCGGCGTAGGCCGTCCACAACGTCCGCGCCGGTTCCTGGAAGGCGGTCACCGGTTCGTATACCCGTAAGTACGCGGCGTACGGAAACACGAACGCATCGTGGCACGAGACGGGCCCGGCGGTCGCGGCGACAGCCCGGCGCGGCCGCGGCGTTACCTCCCGATGGGGCTCGGCGCGCCCTAGGCTGATCGTGGACAGGAAGGAGGGCACTACCGTGCCTAATGTCTTCGGGTCGCCCCACAAGGGCTCGGAACCCCGACACGAGCAGGTCGTCTTCTGCCAGGACGAGGCCAGCGGCCTGCGCGCCATCATCGCGATCTACTCCACCGCACTGGGGCCGTCGCTGGGCGGCACCCGCTTCTACCCGTACGGGTCGGAGGAGGACGCGCTCGCCGACGTGCTGAACCTCTCCCGGGGCATGGCGTACAAGAACGCCCTGGCCGGGCTCGACCACGGCGGGGGCAAGGCCGTCATCATCGGCGACCCCGTCCGGGACAAGACCGAGGCGCTCCTGCGGGCCTACGGACGGTTCGTCCAGTCCCTCGGCGGCCGCTACTACACGGCGTGCGACGTCGGCACCTTCAGCGAGGACATGGACCTCGTCGCCCGCGAGTGCGCGTACGTGACGGGGCGGACGGTCGCGCACGGCGGTGCGGGCGACTCGTCCATCCTGACCGCGTACGGGGTCTTCCAGGGGATGCGCGCCGCCGCCGAGACGGCGTGGGGCACGCCGACGCTGCGCGGGCGGCGGGTCGGCGTGGAGGGCGTCGGGAAGGTCGGCCGCCGGCTGGTCGAGCACCTGCGCGAGGACGGCGCCGACGTGGTGGTCTGCGACGTCAGCGGGGCCGCCGTCGAGCGGGTCACCGCGCTGCACCCGGAGGTGGAGGTCGTCGCGGACCGCGACGCGATGGTCCGCGCCGACCTGGACGTCTACGCGCCGTGCGCGCTCGGCGGGTCGCTGAACGACGACACCGTGCCGGTGCTCGGCGCCCGCGTCGTCTGCGGCGGGGCCAACAACCAGCTCGCGCACACCGGCGTGGAGAAGAGCCTCGCCGACCGGAACATCCTGTACGCGCCCGACTACGTGGTGAATTCGGGCGGTGTGATCCAGGTCGCTGACGAGGTCGCCGGGTTCGACTTCGAGCGGGCCAAGGCGCGGGCGTCCGGCATCTACGGCACCACCCGCAAGATCTTCGAGCTGGCCGCGGACGAGGGCGTCCCGCCCGCGGTCGCCGCCGACCGGCTCGCCGAGCGCCGGATGTCCGAGATCGGCCGCCTGCGCGGCATTCTCGTCTGATCCCGGACGATCTCCCGGCCGGCCGTCGTGAGCCGCCGTGCGCCTCCGCGCACGCGTCCCGCGGCGGCCTTTCGGGCGCTTGACGTTCCGTTCGGTCCGGTGGAACGGGCGGTCACATGGCGTCAAGTCGGTCCACCGGCACCTACCGGATACACTGGAGTTCCCGGAACAAGGGCGCCGCCACGTACCGCCGAAGTACCGAGCCGGGCGCAAAACGGGTACGGTTGTATCCGTGACTGACGCATGGCTCATCAGGCATCGGTTCGTGTGGTACACGCGCGCGTTGATGGGCCCACAGAAGCCCTGACCATCGAGGGGGTCGAGCCAATGGGTCGCGGCCGAGCCAAGGCCAAGCAGGTGAAGGTTGCCCGCCAGCTCAAGTACAACAGCGGCGGCACGGACCTCGACCGCCTGAAGAGCGAACTCGGAGTCAATGACTCCGGCGACGACTCCTATGACGAGCTCGCCGAGAAGTACGCCGATTACGCCGACGACTACGGCTCGGAGGACCGCAAGGACGACTCCTCCGGCTGACGCGTCGTGAACGACCGCCACGGCCTGCACCCCGGTGTCGGCCGTGGCGGTCGTTTATGTTCCGCCGCCTTCACCGTGAGCCCTGACCGCGACAGGTCGCGTTCACTCCGGGCGTAACGCCGGGCGTGACGTCCGGAACCCGTGGGCGAGGTCGGCGAGGGCGACGAGGCGGGCGCTCAGCCGAAGACGGCCCGGCCCGTCCCCTCGGTGGTCTCGCCGAGGATCCAGGACGGGACGCCGCGTTCGGCGAGGAGCCGCAGGGCGGCGTCCGCCGCATCGGGGGCGACGATCGCGGCCATGCCGACGCCGAGGTTGAACGTCTTGTCCATCTCGGGCTCCGCCACGCCGCCGTGCGTCCGGAGCACCCGGAACAGCGGCGGGACCTCCCACGACGCCCGGTCCAGGACGGCGTCCACGTTCGCGGGCAGGGAGCGGGCCAGGTTCGCGGCCAGGCCGCCTCCGGTGATGTGCGCGAACGCGTGGACGCCTCCGGCGGCCGTGAGGGCGAGGCAGTCCTTCGCGTAGATACGGGTGGGGGTGAGGAGTTCCTCCCCCAGCGTCCGGTCCAGGTCGGCCGGGCGGGACTCGAGTGTGAGGTCCGTCGTGGCCAGGATGTGCCGGACGAGCGAGTAGCCGTTCGAGTGCACCCCGGACGAGGCCATCGCGATGACGGCGTCGCCCGCGCGCACGCGCTCGGGCCCGAGGACATCGCCGGCCTCCACGACGCCCGTGCCGGCGCCCGCGATGTCGAACTCGTCGGGCCCGAGGAGGCCGGGGTGCTCGGCGGTCTCGCCGCCGACGAGCGCGCAGCCCGCGAGGGCGCACGCGTCGGCGATGCCGCCGACGATGTCGGCGATCCGCTCGGGGACGACCTTGCCGCAGGCGATGTAGTCGGTCATGAACAGCGGTTCGGCCCCGCACACGGCGAGGTCGTCGATGACCATGCCGACGAGGTCGTGCCCGACGGTGTCGTAGATCCCGAGGCGGCGGGCGAGGTCGACCTTGGTGCCGACGCCGTCGGTGGAGGTGGCGAGCAGCGGCCGCTCGTAGCGCCGGAGGGCCGAGGCGTCGAACAGCCCGGCGAAGCCGCTGGCGTCGTCCACGACCTCGGGACGGCGGGAGCGCGCCACCCGCGCCTTCATCAGCTCGACGGCGCGCTCGCCGGCGGCGATGTCGACGCCGGCGGCCTCGTAGGAGGTCATCGACCGGCCTCCAGCAGGTGCTTGCCGCGCTCGTCCCGCTCGACCTCGATGGGGTACACGCCGTCGAAGCAGGCGCGGCAGAGCCGGTCCTTGGCGATCTGCGAGGCGGAGATCAGCTCGTCGAGGGAGATGAACCCGAGCGAGTCGGCGCCGATGGAGTCGCGGATCCCCTCCACCGAGAGGTTCCCGGCGATCAGCTCGGCGCGGGTGGCGAAGTCGATGCCGTAGAAGCAGGGCCACGCGACCGGGGGGCTGGAGATGCGGACGTGCACCTCGAGGGCGCCCGCGTCCCGCAGCATCGCGACGATCGCGCGCTGGGTGTTGCCGCGGACGATCGAGTCGTCGACGACGACGAGCCGCTTGCCCTCGATCGCCTCGCGCAGCGGGTTCAGCTTCAGCCGGATGCCGAGCTGCCGGATCGTCTGGGACGGCTGGATGAACGTCCGTCCGACGTAGGAGTTCTTGACGAGCCCCTGCCCGTAGGGGATGCCGGACGCCTCGGCGTAGCCGATCGCCGCCGGGGTGCCGGACTCGGGCGTGGGGATGACCATGTCGGCCTCGACCGGGTGCTCGCGGGCCAGCCGGCGGCCCACCTCCACGCGGGTGGCCTGGACGCTGCGCCCGGCGATGGCGGTGTCCGGGCGGGCGAGGTACACGTACTCGAACAGGCAGCCCTTGGGGCGGGCCTCGGCGAACCGCTCGGAGCGGACGCCGTCCCCGCCGACCGCGATCATCTCGCCGGGCTCGATCTCCCGGACGAAGCGGGCGCCGACGATGTCGAGGCCGGCCGTCTCCGACGCCACGACCCAGCCGCCGTGGCCCTCCAGGGAGCCGAGGACGAGCGGCCGGATGCCTTCGGGGTCGCGGGCGGCGTAGAGGGTGCCCTCGTCCATGAAGACCAGCGAGTACGCGCCGCGAGCGGCGGGCAGGACGTGCCGCGCGGCCTCCAGGGGGTCGCCCCCGCGGGCGCACAGCAGGGCGGTCAGGACCTCGGTGTCGGTGGTGGCGGTCAGCGTCCCCGGGGCGAGGTCCTCGGCGAGTTCCCGGGTGTTGATCAGGTTGCCGTTGTGGACGAGCGCGAGCCCGCCCGCGTCGGTGGGACGGAACGTCGGCTGCGCGTTCTCCCACGTGGGCGAGCCCGTCGTGGAGTACCGGCAGTGGCCGACGGCGATGTGGCCGCGCAGCGTGTTCAGCACCGACTCGTCGAAGACCTGGGCGACGAGGCCCATGTCCTTGAAGACGACGATACGGGCACCGTCGCTCACGGCGATGCCCGCGGATTCTTGCCCGCGGTGCTGGAGCGCGTACAGACCGTAATATGTGAGCTTGCTCACTTCCGCCTTGGTCGCCTGGTCCTCGGGGACCCAGACGCCGAACACCCCGCAGGCGTCCTGCGGGGGGCGGTCGGTGGGATCGATGTCGTGGCTCAGACGTCCATCACGGAGAGGCACGCCCGCCAGTGTAGATGCCACGTTCACCTGCTCGTATCGGTGGATCTCCTTAAAAGACCTTTACCCCCCGCAACCACGGGCTTCAGGGACCGCACGGAAATGTATGGCACGAGAGAGGAGGACGCATGACGCTGCCTGGGTACCAGACCCACGCACCCCCTGCCCCGCGCCCGCGCAGCGGGCTCGCGCGGGCCTCCCTGGTCCTGGGGATCGTGGGGCTGCTGGGGCTGGCGGTGTGCCTGCTCGGGGTGCTGCCCGCGCTCGTGGGACTCGCCCTGGGGGCCGTCTCCCTGCGCCGGCGCGACGCCGACCGGTGGCCCGCCGTGGTCGGCGTGGTCTGCTCCGCGGCGGCGCTCGTCGTCGGCGGCGTGGCCCTGTACTTCCTGTTGGCCAAGGCGGCGGAGTGCGGCGACGAGACCCGGTACCCGAGTACGGACGATCGCCGCGGCTGCGTCGAACGCGAGTTCCCCTTCGCCCGTCCCACGATCACGCCGTGAGCGCGCCGTGAGGGCCGTCGAACGCGCTGCGAGCGCGCTGAGCGCGTCTTGAGCGCGCGTTAGGACGGGCCCTGGCCCGCGAGGTCTCGGAGGGCTCCGGCGTCCAGGCTGGACGCGTACACGCGGAGGTCGTCGATCAGGCCGCCGAACCCCGGTTTGGTCTGCTCGCTGCCCAGAAGGATGGGGCCCGCCGGTGTGACCACCGGGTCCTCCAGGGACTCTGCGACGTCCTGCTCACCGTTGACGTACAGGAACATCCCCTGGGCGTTCACGACGAAGGCGACGTGGGTCCACTCGCCCACGTTCAGGCGCGCGTGGCTGTCCATGTAGTCCGGGCCCTTGGCAGTGAACAGCTGGAGCCGCAGCCGCATGGCGTCCGGGTAGAGCCACAGGCCCAACCCGCGTGCGTCCTTCTCGCCTACCGGCTTGTACAGGAGGCTGCGCCACTCTCCGGTGGGCGCCTCGGTCACGTTCACTGAGAAGGCCACCGTGAAACCGAACACCTGGCTGAAGACGAGCTGGGGTGCGGCAGGGATCACAGCCCGCGCGTGCGTGCCGAGGGCCAGGGCCTCGCCCGCACGTCCGGGGACGATCTCGGCGACCTCGTCCAGTTCGGCGTCCGGTGCGGCGCCGGACGCGACGTGGACCCGGCGGCCCTCGACGGTCGCGACGTCGAACGTCCAGTGCGCGACGAGCATGGCGTCACCTCCATGCCCCCGATCGGCCGGTGGTGACCACGCTCCCAGCGCCCGGCCGCGCTGGCAAGGCCCGAATCGGGGTCACGCCTCCAGGGGCAGGTAGGGGGAGAGGTCCGCGCGCGCGCCGCCGGCCCGGACGCGTCCGTCCGCGAGGGCGTCCGCCCAGGCGAGGCGTCCGGTCGCCAGGGCGATCCAGGTGGCCGCGTCCATCTCGACGACGTTCGGCGGGGTCCCGCGCTTGTGGTGCGGTCCCTCGATGCACTGCACGGCGGCGTGCGGCGGGACCCGCACCTCCACCGACCGTCCGGGCGCCCGTTCGGCGAGGACGTCCAGCAGGTGCCGCACCGCTCCCCGGACGACCGGGCGCGGCTCCCCGGCCCCGCCGTCGCCCGCCGCCAGGACGGTCTCCCAGGCGGCGCGCCGCAGGTCGGCGGCGTCGTCCCCGCCGGTGTAGGGCGGCAGGCCGAGCGCGGTCCGCCGCTCGTTCAGGACGGCGGCGGTCAACGGTGTCCGGGGCACGCACAGAAGCTACCGCGTCCGGGATCGGTGACCGGATCCGTGGCCTGCGGCCCAAGGGCGCGGGCCTACGGCCCAAGGGCGCGGGCCTGCGCGCGGGCCTGCGGCCCAAGAGGCGGGCCTGAGGGCGGCGGGTGCGGGCGGCGGGTGCGGGCGTGCGGGCTCCGCCCGGAGCGTCCCTCGCCGTCCGGCATGTCCCGGGCCGGGTTTTTGCGCGGTTCGCCCGGTGCGCCTACGCTCCGGGCGGCTGGAACGCCCGATCCGGGCGCGGGCCGCCGGACGGCTCGGAGCTCGCGTCCGCGCCCCGACCGGCCGGTCGCGCCCCCGGTCGTTCCAAACGACACGAGCCGCCCGACATACACGGTAAAAAAGGACCGTATGCCAGGTGGGGAGTGACAGGACGGGGAGGCGGCGGACTCGCTCCCCGGAGGACACGGAGGTTCGTCAGATGCCCGAGGCGCTGCCCCTGCAGCCTGGTGACCCGCGAAGACTCGGCTCGTACGAGGTCACGGGCCGGCTCGGCGTCGGCGAGCAGGGCGCCGTCTTCCTGGGGGCGGACCCCGCCGGCCGCACGGTCGCGGTGAAGCTGCTGCACGTGCGGCTGAGCGGCGAGCCCGCGGCCCGCTCGCGGTTCACCGCGGCGTTCGAGGCCGCGCGCCGGGTCTCCGGGTTCTGCACGGCCGCGATCCTGGACGCCGACGTGGAGGGCGACCGCGCGTACATCGTCAGCGAGTGCGTGGACGGCCCGTCCCTCCAGCAACTCGTGGACGAGGAGGGCCCGCGCGGCGGCGCCGTCGTGGAGCGGCTGGCCGTCGGGACGGCGGTGGCCCTGGCCGCCGTGCACCGCTCGGGGGCCGTGCACCACGACCTCAAGCCCGCGAACGTCCTGCTGGGACGGGACGGCCCCAAGATGTGCGACATCGGCGTGCACGGCGCGCTCGACGCCGTGATGGGCGCCCCGCACTGGGAGCCCGATCCGAGCGATCCGTCCCGCCTGTCCTACCGGGCGCCCGAACAGCTCAGCGGCCTGCGCGCCGAGTCCGCGGCGGACGTGTTCGCGTGGGCGGCGACGCTGCTGTTCGCGGCGGCGGGCGCCGCGCCCTTCGGGGACGGCCCGCCGTCCGAGACCGTCCAGAAGATCATGTACGACGACCCGGACCTGTCCGCGGCGCCCGAGGCGCTGCGCGGGGTGCTGGCGGACGCGCTCGCCAAGGACCCCGCCGCGCGCCCCACCGCCAAGGGCCTGCTCGAGCGCCTCCTCGACCCGGACGGGCCGCTCGCCGCGCGGATGCCCGCCGCGCTGGTGGACGAGGGCCGCGCGCTGGCCGCCGGCGCCCCCGCCGCCCCGTCCCCCGCGCCGTCCGCCCCGTCCCCCGCGCCCGCCGCGTCCCCCGCGCCGCCCTCGCCGCCGCCCGCCGCGCAACCTCCGCCGCCGCAGGCCGCGGCGGCGCCGCCGGCGCCGGGCGCTCCCCAGCCGCCCCCGGCGGCTCCCCCATGGGAGCCGCACCACCGCCCCCGCGCGCGCTTGCACCGTTCCAGGGAGCCCCGCAACAAGCCGTCCCTGGTCCCGCCCCCCAGCCGCCTCCCCCGGCCGAGACCACCCGCACCGATCAGCCGCCCGTCCCGCCAACCGCCCAGGCGCCGCAGACGCCCGGACGGACGCTGCTGGGCAAGCTGTCGCGCGGCCGCGACCGTCCGGATCCGCCGCCCCCGCCCGCCGCGGACCTCGACCCGGGCGCGTTCGAGGCCACGGCCACGTTCGGCGCCGTCGCGGACGACCGGACCACCACGATGGGCGCGGTCCAGGACGACCGGACGGCGGCACTCGGCGCGGTCCCGTCCGGGGACGGCGAGACGCGCACGTTCGACGCGCTCGACCTGCCCGAGTCCGGCGACTCGACGACGGCGGGGCACCTCATCCCCGGGCTGCGCTCCGCCGACGACGACGCCCCGCGGCGCTCGCCGTCCGTCCCGGCGCTCGACGCCCTCGCCCGGATGCGCCGTCCCGGCAACCACGTCCTGGGCGTCGCGCTGTCGCTGCTCATCGGCGTCTCGGTCGGCATCGCGATCATCGCGCTGGTGCTGTGGCCGCAGCTGCGCGGCGACGACACGGCGGAGCCGCCCGCCTCCGCCGACACCCGCCCGGTGTCGGCGATCCCGCAGTCGTTCGCGGGGACCTGGACCGGGACGATGACCAACAACAACAGCCAGGCGTCCTTCCCCCTCGAGGTCACGTTCGAGGAGGGCGCCACCACGGCTCGCGCCGTTTATCCCAAGGAGGGGTGCACTGGCACACTCACGTTCGAGAGCGGCACCGGCGGCAGCCTGAAGCTGGCCCTGGAAGTCGCCAGACCGTGCACCTCGGGAGCCGTGGAGGCGTCCCTGACCCCCGACGGGACCATCCGGTACACCTGGACCAGGCCCGGCACGAATCTCGGCTACCAGGGGGCTCTCAGCCGCCGCTGACGACCGCGACCGTGAATCCGGTCCCGTAGGATGGCCCGGCTCCCAGCATGACGCCGGGCGCCACGGGTCCCGGACCGCCCCACTCGCCACTTGGGTTTAGCCTTGGCCGTGCGGCAGACGGTTCTTTAATGTTCATTGACCTGAGGAGAGGACGTGGAGACCCCCAACTCCACCACCCTTCGGCGCGGCGGACGCCGTGCCGCCGTGGCCGTGCTCGCCATCGCCACCGCCCTTCCCCTGACGGGCACCTCGGCGCCGACCGCGACCGCCGCACCCGTCGCCGCGCCGCTGGCCGACCCGGGCGACTCGGAGAAGTTCCAGCAGCTCAGCAACCAGATCGAGAAGCTGGAGAAGCAGTACGGCGGCGACCTGGCGAAGCTGAAGGACACCCGGTACGCGGTCAACAAGGCCATGAAGCGGGCCGAGTCCCTGGAGAAGCACCTGGTGGCCGCGCGCGGCGTCGTCGCCCAGCTCGCGGCGAACCGCTACATGACCGGCGGTGAGGACCCGACCGTCAAGTTCCTGGCGGCCGCCGACCAGATGGACATGCTCAACGACGCCAGCCTCGTCTCGCACCTCGCCCAGAACAAGGCGGGGAAGGTCGAGCAGATCCAGAAGCTCATCGACGAGCAGAACCAGGCGCGCAAGAAGGCCGAGGAGAAGATCACCGCCCTGGAGAAGGAGATCAAGGAGCTCAAGGGGCGCCAGGCGGAGATCAAGCAGCTCGTCAAGAAGTACAAGCCGGAGTCCCCGACCACCGGCATGGGCGGCGTCACCCCCCGCATGCTCAAGACCAAGAACACGATCGACGTGGAATTCGGACCGTTCCCGACGATCGGCTGCGTGCGCTACGGCGGCGACCCCCAGGACCACGCCACCGGCCACGCCTGCGACTTCATGGTGACGACCGGCGGCGCCACCGCCTCCGGCAGCGCCAAGGCGCAGGGCGACCAGGCCGCCGAGTACGCCATCGCCAACGCGAGCGCCCTCGGCATCAAGTACGTCATCTGGCGGCAGCGCATCTACGACATGCGCAGCCCCGGCTGGCGCATGATGGAGAACCGGGGCGGCGCGACCGCGAACCACTACGACCACGTCCACATCTCGGTCTTCTGAGCCGCCTGCCCGAGGAGGACGGCCGGTGCCCTCCGCCGCGCTGCTGCGCGCCCTGAACGGGCCTTTCGAGCCGCCGGTGCGCCCGCTGCCGCGCGACGTCGCCGGCCTGCTGGAGACGCTGGCCTGCCCGCCCCGGCTGGCCGCCCATCTCCGTCTCGTCCACGACGTCGCCGGGCAGATCGCCGACTGGGCCGGGCGGCGGCATCCCGGCCTCCCGCTCGACCGGGACGCGGTGCCCTTCGGCGCCGCGACCCACGACATCGGCAAGATCCTGCACCCCGCCGAACTCTCCGGTCCCGGCTCGGACCACGAGGCGGCCGGCCGGGGCCTGCTGCTCCGGCACGGTTTCGACGCCTCGCTCGCCCGCTTCGCGGCCACGCACGCGGCCTGGGCCGGGCCCGGCGTCACCCTCGAAGACCTGCTGGTGAGCCTGGCCGACAAGGTGTGGAAGGGCAAGCGCGTCCCGGACCTGGAAGACCTCGTGGTGGCCCGGCTCGCCCAGGCCGCCGGACGGGCGGCGTGGGAGGAGTTCGCCGCGCTCGACGACCTCCTCACCCGCATCGGCGACACCGCCGATCGGCGCCTGGCCGCCCAGTCCGCCCACCCGGTCCACGACCGGGCCCCGCACTGAAGCCGTCCCGCAGGGCGGAACCGCCGTGGGACGCGGCGCGGAACCGCCGTGGGACGCGGCGCGGAACCGCCGTGGGACGGCGAAGGGCGCCCTCCCCGGACGGGGAAGGCGCCCTCGCGCACCTGCGGTCGCGTCAGTCGGCGTAGCTCGGGAGCATGCGCTCGTGCGACTCCCGCAGCTCGTGCAGCGGGATGCTGAACAGCTCGTCCTGCCCGGCGGGCGTCACGCTCAGGGCGTCGCCGCCCGCCACGCCGAGCTGCGACACCGGGACGCCGTGCGCCTCGCAGAGCGCCTGGACCTTCCCTTCCGCGCCCGGCACGACCGCGACCATCGCCCGCGCCACCGATTCGCTGAACAGCGCCGTGAACGGGTCGCCGTGCAGCGTGATCCGGGCGCCGAGCCCGCCGCGCAGGCACGACTCCACCAGCGCCTGCGACAGGCCGCCGTCCGACAGGTCGTGCACCGTCGTCAGCAGCCCGTCCCGGACGGCCTGCTGCAGGACGGTCGCGAGCGCCCGCTCCGCGGCCAGGTCGACCAGCGGCGGCAGCCCGCCCAGGTGCCCGTAGACGACGTGCGCCCACTCCGACCCGCCGAACTCCTCGCGCGTCTCGCCGAGCAGCGCGATCGTCGCGCCGTCCGTCGTCAGCGACATGTTCACGTGCCGCCGGACGTCCTCGTGGACGCCCAGCACGCCGATGACCGGCGTCGGGTTGATCGGCGTCGAGCCCGTCTGGTTGTAGAAGCTGACGTTCCCGCCCGTGACGGGCACGCCCAGGTACTGGCAGCCGTCCGCCAGGCCCTGCACGGCCTGCTGGAACTGCCACATGACGCCCGGGTCCTCCGGGGAGCCGAAGTTGAGGCAGTTCGTGACGGCCAGCGGGCGGGCGCCGGTCGCGGCGACGTTCCGGTACGCCTCCGACAGCGCGAGCTGCGCGCCCGAGTACGGGTCGAGGCGCGTGTAGCGGCCGTTGCCGTCCAGCGACAGCGCGATGCCGAGGCCCGACTCGTCGTCGATCCGCACCACGCCCGAGTTCTCCGGCATGGCGAGCACCGTGTTGCCGAGGACGTACCGGTCGTACTGGGACGTCACCCACGTCTTGCCCGCCAGGTTCGGCGACCCGGCCAGCCACAGGACGGTCCGGCGCAGCTCGTCGCCCGTGGACGGACGCGTCAGCCGTCCCGGCGTGTCCGACTGCAGGACGCCCAGGTCGTGCGGCGGCTCCAGCGGGCGCCGGTAGACCGGGCCCTCGTCGGCGGCGGTGCCCGGCGGGATGTCGACGATCGTCTCGCCCTGCCAGCGCATCACCAGCCGGCCGGTGTCGGTGACCGTGCCGATCACCGTCGCGGGGATCTCCCAGCGGCCGCAGATCTCCATGAACCGGTCGACGTTGTCGGGTGTCACGACCGCCATCATGCGCTCCTGCGACTCGCTCATGAGGATCTCCTCAGGGCGCAGCGTCGCGTCGCGCAGCGGGACGGCGTCCAGCTCGACGTCCATGCCGCCGGTGCCCGCGGCGGCCAGCTCGGTCGTCGCGCACGACACCCCGGCGGCGCCGAGGTCCTGCACGCCGACCACGAGGTCCTCGCGGAACAGCTCCAGGCAGCACTCGATCAGGAGCTTCTCCATAAACGGGTCGCCCACCTGCACCGACGGGCGCTTCTGCTGCGATTCCTCGTCGAACGTCGCCGACGCCAGGACGGACGCGCCGCCGATGCCGTCCGGGCCCGTCCCGGCCCCGAACAGGATCACCTTGTTGCCCGGACCGGGCGCCACGGCGCGCTTGATGTCCTCGTGCTTCATCAGGCCGACGCACAGCGCGTTGACCAGCGGGTTCTGCGCGTAGCACGCGTCGAAGACGGTCTCCCCGCCGATGTTCGGCAGACCGAGCGAGTTGCCGTACCCGCCGACGCCCGCGACGACGCCGGGCAGCACCCGTTGCGTGTCGGGCGCGTCCGCCGGGCCGAACCGCAGCGAGTCCATCACCGCGATCGGGCGGGCGCCCATCGACATGATGTCGCGGACGATCCCGCCCACGCCGGTCGCGGCGCCCTGGTACGGCTCCACGTACGACGGGTGGTTGTGCGACTCCACCTTGAACGTGACCGCCCAGCCCTGGCCGACGTCCACGACGCCCGCGTTCTCGCCCATCCCGACGAGCAGCGCGTCCGTCTGCGGCGCCTTCTCGCCGAACTGGCGCAGGTGCACCTTCGAGCTCTTGTAGGAGCAGTGCTCGCTCCACATCACCGAGTAGATCGCCAGCTCGGCCGCGGTGGGGCGACGGCCCAGGATGTCCCGGACCCGGCGGTACTCCTCGTCCTTCATGCCGAGTTCGGCGAACGGCTGCGGCCGGTCGGGCGTCGCCGCCGCGACCGCGACCGTGTCCGTTCCCGCGGGCACCTCGGGCCGCGGACCGGCCCCGAGCGCCTGCTGGGGGCCCGTCCCCGGCTCGATCGCGTTCTGCGGGCCCGTCCCGGGCTCCACGGCCCGGAACGGCCCGGTGCCCTCGCCCACGGCGGGCAGCGGGCTCGGCCCCGCGTTCACCGGACGCTCCGGCTCCGGGCCGACCGCGTCCTGCGGGCCCGTGCCGCCGCCCGTGCCGGCGGCGGCCGCGGGCTGCGGGCCGGTGCCCTGCCCCAGCGCCGGGAACGGCCCGGACCCGGTGCTCACGGCGCCCTGCGGCCCCGTGCCCGGACCGGTCGCCGGGAACGACCCGGTCGTCGGGCTGGCCGGGTAGCGCGGGGGCTCCACGGCGTCCTGCGGGCCGGTCCCCGGGCCGTCATCGGACGACCCGTAGCCGCGGCCCACGACCACGCCCCCCAGGCCCGTCCCCGGAGGGAACTCGAAGGGGCCGTTCACGCCCGGACCGCCCGGACCGCCGTCGCCGGACGGTGCGGCGCCCGTCCCCATCGCGAACAGGGCGTCGGCGCCCGTGTACTGCTGGTTCGCACCGTTGTCGACGGCGGGCTGCGGACCGGTGCCGGGGCCGACCGCCGGGAAACCGCCCGTGCCGGGGCCGACGTGGGACTGCGGGCCGGGGGCGGGTCCGACGGCCGGGAAACCGCCCGTGCCCGGACCGACCGGGCGCTGCGGGCCCGTGCCGGGGCCGCCGTCGCCCAGCGGGCCGGCGTCGTGCCCGACCGGCGGCTGCGGACCGGTGCCGGGGCCGACCGCCGGGAAACCGCCCGTGCCGGGGCCGACGTGGGACTGCGGGCCCGTCCCGGAACCGACGGCCGCCTGCGGGCCCGTCCCGGGGCCGACGGCCGGGAAACCGCCCGTGCCGGGCGCGACGCGCGGGAGCGGGCCGGTGCCGAGGGCGGGGAAGCCGCCGGTCCGGCTGCTGACCGGGGCGCCGCCCGGGTCGGGCATCGTGACGGTCGGGTCGGGGCCGGGCGCACCGGGAACCACGCCGGACTGCTCCTCCGCGAGAGCGCGCGCGAACTCACCGGCCGCCGGGTCGGCGCCGGGACCGGCACCCGACGCGGGTGCGGGCGCGGGGCCGGGTTCGGCCGCCGCGGGGGGCGCGGGGTGCGCGGCGGGCTCCGCCGGGTCGGCGGGGTCCTGCGCGGCGGCGTCGTCCTCGTCGAGGATGGCCGCGAAGCCCTGGGTCACCGACGGGTTCACCGGCTGCAGCTCGGGGTCGTCGGCGTCGGAGCTCAGCTCGGCGAGCCACTCCAGGGAGGGCTCGTCGGAGTTGTCCCGGGCTCTGCGCTCGGAAACTTCGTGCCGTTGCTCGCTCATGCGTTGACCAGTCTCTTGACGATCGAGGTGAAGAAGCCGAGCCCGTCGGTGGACGGGCCGGTCAGGGACTCCACGGCGTGTTCGGGGTGCGGCATGAGCCCCACCACGTTGCCGGCCTCGTTGGTGATCCCGGCGATGTCGTCGAGGGAGCCGTTGGGGTTCAGGTCGACGTACCGGGCGACGATGCGGCCGGACTCCGCCAGCTCGTTCAGCGTCTCCCGGTCGGCGGTGTACCGGCCGTCGGCGTTCTTGATCGGGATGACCAGCTCCTGGCCCTGGCGGTACTCGCTCGTCCAGGCGGTGCCGGTGTTCTCGACCCGCAGCCGCTGGTCGCGGCAGACGAAGTGCAGTCCGGCGTTCGGCAGCAGCGCGCCGGGCAGCAGGTGCGACTCGCAGAGCACCTGGAAGCCGTTGCAGATGCCGAGGACCGGCAGGCCCGCGTTCGCGGCCGCGACCAGTTCGGTCATCAGCGGCGCGAAGCGGGCGATCGCCCCGGCCCGCAGGTAGTCCCCGTAGGAGAACCCCCCGGGCAGCACGACGGCGTCGACCCCTTGCAGGTCGTGGTCGCCGTGCCACAGGGCGACCGGCTCGGCTCCCGCGAGCCGGACCGCTCGTGCTGCGTCTTTGTCGTCAAGGGAACCAGGGAAGGTGATGACCCCAACCCGGGCAGCGTCCATCTCTTTGTTCCTCCGAAATGAGGTGCGGCCGCGGACGGTCGGGTGGTCTCCGTCGATCACCGCTGCGCGCTCGCATATCCCCCGCGCGCGTACCAATCTACCCGGCGCTGGTGATGAGCCGGTCGTCCGGGCGGCGGACCAGGGCCCCGTCTCGCCAGGTCAGCCGCTTCCGCAGGTGGACGACGGTGCCCCGGTCGGGCACGTGGTCGATGTCGAGGTCGTCCACCAGTGCGCGCATGATCCTAATCCCGCGCCCCGATTCACTCAAAACCCCCCGTTCCGCCGCCGCGGGCCGCGGGCCGCGCCCCCGGTCGGCGATCTCCAGCTCGCAGACGGACTCGTCCACCCGCGCGGCGACCCGGTAGTCGCCGGGCGCGCGGGAGTGCCGGATCACGTTCGTGCAGGCCTCCGACGCGGCGACGAGGACGTCGTCGACACAGTCGTCGGTGGCGCCGAGGCCGCGCAGCGCGTCCCCGATCAGCCGCCTGATCAGCGGGACGGTCGGCGCCTCGCGGGGCAGCGCGAGGGTGAACGTCACATCCACCGTGACACCTCGTGTCATGCCCCGGCTCGCTCGGACGTCCCCCGTCCCCGGAGCGTGTTCGACGACTCGGCCGCAGGTAAGCCTCCCCCGGAGGAAACTTGCGTAATCGCCACACCGGCGGGTCTTTCCGTGAATCCTCGGTGACGTGGTCAATGATTCACGGGATTTCGAACGCGCCGCAACGTCCGGATCACCGGCGCGACATTTCCGCCATTCTGGGTCAGAGCACCCGGAGTTCGAAGTTCTCGATCACGGGGTTCGCCAGCAGCGTCTCCGCGATCTTGCGGACCCGCTCCAGCGCCGCCTCGTCGGCCTCGCCCTCGAGCTCGACCTCGAACCGCTTGCCCTGGCGGACGGCGACGACGCCCTCGAACCCGAGCTGCGGCAGCTTCCGGGCGATCGCCTGCCCCTGCGGGTCCAGGATCTCCGGCTTGAGCATGACGTCGACGACGACACGCGCCACGACCGCCCCCTCACTGATCTGCGATTTTCCTGACGACCTGAAGCGTACGGCACCATTGCAGACACAGCCCACCGTCCCCCCGGACCACCGGAGCCGAGCAATGAACATCGAGGACCTGACGCCTTCCGAACGCCGCCTCTGGGAGGCGTTCCCGAAGGGCGAACTCGTCGACCTGTCCTCCGGGGACCCGGCCTTGGACGACCCGGCGCAGGCGGGACGCTGGGGACACGACCGGCTGATCCGCGCCGAGGTCCTGGTCGCGCTGCTGGCCGGGGCCGTCGCGCCCGAACCCGGCCACGTCGCCGCCGTGCGGTTGAACGGCGCCCGCGTGTTCGGCTCGCTGAACCTCGGGCACGCGTCCGTCGAGGTGCCGCTGGCGCTGACGGGCTGCGCGTTCGACGAGGCGCCGCACCTGTACTGGGCGAGCATGAACAGCGTGCACATGATGCGCTGCCGGCTGCCGGGGCTCGTCGCGTCCGGCACCCGCGTCGACGGGCACCTGTGGCTGGAGGGCAGCCACATCTCCGGCGGGCTGTGGCTGGACGGTGCGAACGTCACCGGCATCCTGAACATGTCGGGCGTCCAGCTGACCAACCCGGACGCCGACGCGCTGCTGGCCGACCGGCTGACCGTCGAGGCCAACGTGTACTGCGACCAGGGCTTCGCCGCCACCGGGGAGGTGCGGCTGCCCGGGGCGCGCATCGGCGGGCAGCTGATCTTCCGGAAGGCGCGGCTGCACAACCCGGGCGGCGCCGCGCTGACCGCGAGCCGCCTCGACGTCGCCGCGAACGTGTTCTGCGACGGCGGGTTCACCGCCGAGGGGGAGGTGCGGCTGCGCGGCGCCCGCGTCGGCGGCTACCTGTCGTTCGTCGGCGCCCGCCTGGTGAACCGGGGACGGACGGCGCTGAACTGCGACGACCTCGGCGTGGAGAACGACGTGTACTGCTCGGACGGCTTCGTCGCCGAGGGCGTCGTGTCGTTCGCGGGGGCGCGGGTCACCGGCCAGCTCAGCCTGAGCGAGGCCCGGCTGATCAACCCGGAGGGGACGGCGCTGAGCCTCCAGCGCGTCCAGGCCGAGGAGGTGCTGCTGCGCCCCGCCGAGCCGATCCGCGGCGTCGCGGACCTGTCGTACGCGCGCATCAACCTGCTGCGGGACGCGGCGGACACGTGGGCGGAGCGGCTCCAGCTGGACGGGCTGCAGTACGAGACGCTCGACCCGCCGATGTCCGCGAAAGCGCGCCTGGGCTGGCTGCGCCGCGACACCGACGGGTACGCGCCGCAGCCGTACGAGCGCCTCGCGCAGACGTACCGGACGCTCGGCCTGGACGCGGACGGACGGTCGGTGCTGCTCGCGAAGGCCCGCGACCGCCGCGGCACGCAGGGGGTGTTCCTCAAGACCGTCGGCTGGCTGCAGGACGGGCTCGTCGGCTACGGCTACCGCCCGTTCCGCGCGGCGAGCTGGCTGGTCGCGCTGCTGGTGTTCGGGACGATCGTGTTCGCCGGCGACCGCGCCCCGAAGAAGCTGAACGCCGACGACAGCCCGCACTTCAACCCGTTCTTCTACACGCTCGACCTGATCCTCCCGATCGGCACCCTCGGGCAGGAGGCGGTGTTCGCGCCGAAGGGCGTCTACCAGTGGATCGCGAACTTCATCGTCGCGGCGGGCCTCGTCCTCGGGCTGACGGTCGCGGCCGGCGTCACGCGCGTCCTGTCCCGCGACTGAACCGGCGGTGACGGACCGCACCGGGCGCGGATCATCGGCCGCGTTCGGGGTAGGGAATCCGGCAGGCGGGACTTGCACGGCACGGTGTGATGTCTGCCACGATGGCATCAGCGGCCTTCGCCCCTAACCCGGGGAAAGGTCTCTGACCCAGGCCGGCGTGCGGCGATCCCGCGTTCCGGCCCCGAACGAGGAGTGTCATCGATGACGATCGACTCCGTGCGAGGCGCGCCGGCCACCGCCGCGACCGCCGAGCCAGAGCCCGTCCGGCTGCTCACCCCCGAGGGCGAGCGCGTCGACCATCCCGACTATCCCCTGGAGCTGACCGCGGACGACGTCCGCGCGCTCTACCGCGACCTGGTGATCACCCGGCGCATCGACCTGGAGGCCGTGGCGCTGACCCGGCAGGGCGAGCTGGGCCTGTGGGCGTCGCTGCTCGGGCAGGAGGCGGCGCAGATCGGCTCCGGCCGGGCGTGCACCGAGCACGACATGGTGTTCCCGACGTACCGCGAGCACGGCGTCGCGTGGTGCCGCGACGTGAACCCGCTGAACCTGCTGGGCCTGTTCCGGGGCGTCAACCACGGCGGCTGGGACCCGGCCGAGCACGGCTTCCACCTGTACACGGTCGTGATCGGCAGCCAGACGCTGCACGCGACCGGCTACGCGATGGGCATCCAGCGGGACGGCGTCCTCGGTTCGCCGTCGGCGGGCGCGGCCATCGCCTACTTCGGCGACGGCGCCACCTCGCAGGGCGACGTGAACGAGGCGTTCGTGTTCGCCTCGGTGTTCAACGCCCCGATCGTGTTCTTCTGCCAGAACAACCAGTGGGCCATCTCCGAGCCGCTGGAGAAGCAGTCCCGCATCCCGCTCTACAAGCGCGCCCAGGGCTACGGGTTCCCGGGCGTCCGCGTCGATGGCAACGACGTCTTCGCGTGCCTCGCCGTCACCCGTAAAGCCCTTGAGGCCGCCCGCACCGGCCAGGGGCCGATGCTCATCGAGGCGTACACGTACCGGATGGGCGCCCACACCACCACGGACGACCCGACCCGCTACCGGATGAAGGCGGAAGAGGAGTCCTGGAAGCTCAAGGACCCCATCGAGCGTGTGAAGGCGTACCTGACCCGCGGCGACCTCGCCGACGCCGCGTTCTTCGACGGCGTCGAGGCCGACGCGAAGGACGTCGCCGCCGAGCTGCGCAAGGGCTGCCTGGCCATGCCGGACCCCGAGCCGCTGTCGATGTTCGAGCACGTGTACGCCGAACGCCACCCCCTGATGACCGAGGAGCAGGAGAAGTTCGCCGCCTACCTGGCGTCGTTCGAGGAAGAGGTCGCGTCATGACCGCGGAGACCCTCACGCTGGGCAAGGCCATCAACACCGGCCTGCGCAAGGCCATGGAGAACGACCCGAAGGTCCTCATCATGGGCGAGGACGTCGGCAAGCTCGGCGGCGTGTTCCGGATCACGGACGGGCTGCAGAAGGACTTCGGCGAGGAGCGGGTCATCGACACCCCGCTCGCCGAGTCGGGCATCGTCGGCACCGCGATCGGCCTCGCCCTGCGCGGCTACCGGCCGGTCGTGGAGATCCAGTTCGACGGGTTCGTGTTCCCGGCGGCCGACCAGATCATCACGCAGCTCGCGAAGATGCGGATGCGCTCGCTCGGCGCGCTCGAACTCCCGATCGTCGTCCGGATCCCGTGCGGCGGCGGCATCGGCGCCGTCGAGCACCACTCCGAGTCGCCCGAGGCGTACTTCACGCACACCGCCGGGCTCCGCGTCGTCGCGTGCTCGAACCCCCTCGACGCGTTCACGATGATCCAGCAGTCGATCACGTCCCCGGACCCGGTGATCTTCTTCGAGCCGAAGCGCCGGTACTGGGACAAGGCGGACGTCGACGTCGATTCCGTCGCGTCCGGCTGGACGGCGTTCGACGCGGCGCGCGTCGTCCGTCCGGGCGAGCACGCGACCGTGCTGGCCTACGGACCGTCCGTCAAGACGTGCCTGGAGGCCGCGGCGGCCGCCGAGGAGGACGGCCGGTCCCTCGAGGTGATCGACCTGCGCTCGCTGAACCCCCTCGACATGGACGCGGTCGCCGCCTCCGTCGACCGGACGGGCCGCTGCGTCGTCGTCCACGAGGCCCCCGTCTTCAACGGGTACGGGGCCGAACTGGCCGCGCGCGTCACCGAGCGGTGCTTCTACCGGCTCGAAGCGCCCGTCCTGCGCGTCGGCGGGTTCTCCACGCCCTACCCGCCGTCCCGCCTGGAGGACCACTACCTGCCCGACCTCGACCGCATCCTCGACGCCGTCGACCGGACCTTCGCGTGGTGACCCGAGTGAGCGAACCGCAACTGTTCAAGCTGCCGGACGTCGGCGAGGGCCTGACCGAGGCCGAGATCGTCAAGTGGCACGTGCAGCCCGGCGACACCGTCGAGATCAACCAGACGATCGTCGAGATCGAGACGGCCAAGGCGATCGTCGAACTGCCGTGCCCGTTCGAGGGCGTGGTGGCCGAACTGTTCGTCTCCGAGGGCGAGACGGTGGACGTCGGCACCCCGATCATCGCCGTCGGCGCCGAGGGCGGCGCCGTCGCGACCCCGGTGTCCGAGCCCCCCGCGCAGGCGGCGGCGCTCGCGGAGGCCGACGCCGTCCCCACGGCGGACGAACCGGGCATGACGGCCCCCGACAAGCCGAAGCGCACGCCCGTCCTCGTGGGGTACGGGGTGAAGGAGGGGTCGACGCGCCGCCGTCCCCGCAAGACGAACGGCGCGGCACCGTCCGTCCCCCGGCAGGCGCCCGCACCTCGTCCACAGCCTGTGGAAAACCGGCCGCTGGCGAAGCCCCCCGTCCGCAAACTGGCCAAGGACCTCGGCGTCGACCTGTCCACGATCACCGGCTCGGGCCCGAACGGCTCGATCACCCGCGACGACGTCCGCGCCGCCACGTCGGCGCCCGCCGCGTCGGCGCCCGTCGCCGCTCCGAGCGCCCGCGAGGAGCGGATCCCGGTCAAGGGCGTCCGCAAGGCGACCGCCGCCGCGATGACCGGCTCGGCCTTCACCGCCCCGCACGTGACCGAGTTCCTCCAGGTCGACGTCACGCGCACCATGGAGGCGGTCAAGCGCATCCGCGAACTCCCCGAGTTCGCGGACGTGAAGGTCTCCCCCCTCCTCCTCGTGGCGCGCGCGCTGCTCACCGCCGTGGCACGCCACCCGATGGTGAACGCGACGTGGGAGGACGGCCCGTCCGGTGCGGAGATCGTCGTCAAGCGCTACGTGAACCTCGGCATCGCGGCCGCCACCGACCGCGGCCTCATCGTGCCGAAGATCAAGGACGCGCAGGACCTCGACCTTCCCTCCCTCGCGCGGGCGCTGCACGACCTGTCGGCGAAGGCCCGCGCGGGCAAGGCGTCCCCCGCGGACCTGTCGGACGGGACGATCACGATCACCAACGTCGGCGTGTTCGGCGTCGACACCGGCACCCCGATCATCACCCCCGGCGAGGCGGCGATCCTGGCCTTCGGCCAGGTCCGCGACATGCCGTGGGTGCACGAGGGCGAACTGGCGATCCGCAAGGTCACCACGCTGTCCCTCTCGTTCGACCACCGCATGGTCGACGGCGAACTGGGCTCGCGCGTCCTCCGCGACGTCGGCGACATGCTCGAGGACCCCCTCCGCACCCTCGCCTGGAGCTGAACCGCCCGGTCCGGCCGAGGGCCTCGCCCCCGGCCGGACCGGCCGCAGTCACTCGCCCGCGTCCTGCTCGCTCGGGACATCGGCGCCGCTCACTCGATGACCGCCCGGTAGTAGTAATTCTCGTCGGGCTCCCACTCGTGGAAGTAAGCCGCGTCGTCCTCGTCGGGTTCCTGCCGGTCGTCCACGTCGACGTCGACTCCGGAGCCGGTGAAGTGGGCCCGGACCCGCTCGGTCATCTCCTCCGACATGTAGTGATGATGCAGGTCGAGCCGCTTCAGGTCGCCGAACACCGGGGCGTCCAGGAGCGCGCGGGCGCCCCTGTCGGTGAGGGTGCCCAGGGACAGGTCGACGGCGGTCAGGCGGCGGGTGACGGGGGCCCCGACCAGCGCGGTGACCAGCTCGTCGGTGTTCGCGCCGTTGCGCAGCCCGAGGGAGCGCAGCGCGGGGAAGACCGAGCCGGACAGCAGCGGTGCCAGGTCGGCGGGCTCGGCGCCGTCGCCGGGGAAGAGCTCCAGGTGCTCCAGTTCGGGGAGTTCGGAGGCCAGGACGCCGCGGACCACGGCCGGCTCCAGCCGGTGGGCCTGGAACGTCAGGCGGCGCAGGCTCTCGTGCCGTGCCACGTTCCATGCGAGTTCGAACGTTCGCCCGCCGGTGAACGACATGCGGTCCGTCCCGCGGACGACGAATTCGGTCAATCCGGGAAAGGCCGCCACGAGCGGTGAGACATCGGTCTGCGCGAGCCAGGACATCTCGGCGTCCCGGTAGGTGACCTCGCCGAAGAACAGCGCCCGCAGTGCGGGGAATGCGGCCGCGTGCTCGATCAGCGCGTCGCGGACGCCGCCGACATCGTCGTTGGCCAGTGCGGGATTCCAGCAGTCTCCGATGATGAGCGCGGTGACGGCCGTGGTGCCGACTTCGCCGATGAAGCGTTCGAGGTACTCCCGGAAGTGCTCCTCGACCCCGAAGGGCATCAGGTGGAGCCGCCACGCGAACGCGCCCGGATCGGCCTTCCCGGCGGCGAGCCGCTCGTCGACGGGAGCCGAGTCGGGCTCGGGCCGGCCCTCCTCTCGCGCCTCGTTCTCGGCGCGCAGCACCCTGGTGTCGAGCACCTCCCGGGACGGGAATTCGACGACCTCCAGGCCGGTGAATTCCGGCAGGTACTCGCTGTTCGGCATGGAACCGACTTCCGGTCGTTCGGGACATGCAACCGAGCCGGGATATTAGCCGGTTGCAGGGACATTCGACCCGAGTTCGCCGGTCGCCGGGCTCGGAGATCGGCGCCCGGACGCGACGAAGGTCGAGCGGAGCAGGCGGGGCATGCGCTCGCCGACCTGGTCGTGTGCCCTGCCGGTCCGGCCGCCGTCAGTCGCCCGACACCGCCTCCGCGAGGTCCTGTGCCGCCGCGTACGCGCCGCGCAGCGCGAGCCGTCCGTCGAGGGGGCGGCGCTCGTCCGCCTCGGTGTAGGTCACCCCTGCCAGCAGGTTCCCGTCCCGGAAGACGATCGTCGCCGGGACGACTCCCGGGACGTGCACGGCGAACGCCTCGTCGCCCAGCCCCGTTACGGGGTGGAAGCGCTTCTCGTCGTGCACGCTGAGCGTCTCCTCCGCGCGGGCGTCCAGGTACCGGACCGCGTACTCGCGGACGGCCTGCCGGGTGCCGTCGAACAGCTTCGTGCCCGGCAGTACCGTCACCCCGGCCCTGAGCCGGTGCTCCTCCGACATCCAGTTACAGCCGCGCTGCTCCGCGTCCGCCTCCGTGACGGCGACCGCATTGACACGCGCCGAGGTGCCGACGACGTCGTCCCCCTGCACCAACCGGTTCAGGGTCACGCCGGAGACGGACGCGCAGGGGTCGGGGATCGTGCGCGCCGGCGTCGCACGTGGGGCGGGCGCGAGCGCGGCGGAAGCGGGCGCCCCCAGACCGGCCAGGACCTCCGCCGCGGCGGCGAGGGCGCCCGACCGCGCCTCCTCCTCGGGGAGCGGGGTGAAGGACTCGTGGTAGCGGACGGCGACCTCCGCGTTCCCCGACCGTGCCACGACGAGCGCGCCCTGGGACGGCGCGAACTGCGCGAACGCCTCCTCGCCCAGCCCCGTCACGACCCGCGCGGGCGCGTCGGTCCACTTGGGGGCGAACGACGCCATGGCCGCGGAGACCGGCGATCGTCCGGGCGACAGCTCCGGGTACCCTGCGACGGTCCGCCCGGAGGCGAGGTTCACTTCGACGGTCAGGCGCAGGCGCCGCTCACCACCGTCCGACGACCACTCGCACGTCCCTCCGCCCCCGTCGTCGCGGAGTCGCGGACGGGGCACCAGCCGTTCGATGGTGGCGGCCGAGACGGCGCAGCCCGCCGGGACCGTTCCGGCGACCGGCCCCGCCGCGACATGCTCCGGCCCGGACGGCGGATCGGGCAGCCGCTCGAGACTCCCGGGCTTCGGCGTCACCCACAGCAGGACGAGGCTGAGCGTGAGCACCATGACGGCGGCGAACGTCTCGGGTGCTTCGATCCCATCCCGGCGGGGCGGTCGCGCGGATCTCGTCATAGCTCCAGAGCCCTCTCCACCTCGACCGCGACCGTGTACGCGCTGTCGATCAATTCGCGCCCGCGCAGCTTCGTGTCGCCGTCCCTCCCGTCGTAGGCCACCTCGACCACCACGTTGCGTTTCTGGAAGACCACCAGGCCCGCATCGCCCCGCGACCCGCCTCTCCCGGCCATGGTGACCGCGAACGCCCGATCACCGGGTCCGGCCAGCGGCTCGAAGCCGCTGAACGCGCCGCTTCCTGGGGCCTTGCCGTACCGCTGGTTCCGGTGGAGCCCGAGGTAATGGCGCGTCGCCACGGGCACCGCCGATCCCGGCGTCCGCTCCTCCGCGACCGCGAGCGACACCGTGAGCGTGCGCGCCTCCCCCTGGTTCACGAACCGGCCGGTGGCGGCATGCCAGGCGCAACCGTCGAAGGACATCCCGGACTGAACCGGCCTGGCGACGAGGAACGGTTCCGCCCTCCGCCGGTAGGCGCCACGGGCGACCTTCTCGACGGTGGCGCCGGAGACGGTGTCACACGGCTTGGGCACCTTCCGCAACGGCGGCACCGCAGGGCGTTCCACGGTCCTCACCACGGGCCCCGCCGCCGTGCCCATGGCCTTCGCCGTCTCGGCAGCCGCGGCGAACGCCCCGTCCAGCGCGACCCCCTCCGGGATCGTCCGGCGCTCGCCGCCCGCGTCGTCCCAACCCCGGTAGCGGACCGTCACCACGGCGTTCCCCACCCGGAAGGCGACGCTCGCACCCTCCAGGTCGGTCGCCGCCGAATAGCGGGCGACCGCCTCCTCGCCCAGCCCGTCCACGATCCGGGGGGCACCCGGTTCGTCCGCCGCGCCCTGTCCGCCCCCGCTCAGCAGCTCCATCGCCGCGGTGACCGGCGACTGCCGGGTTCCCTTGGCCAGGTTGATCTCGACATCGAGGACGCGTTCGTTCGCGAAGTCGCCCAGGCAGAAGTCGCACGTGGCCTTGCCGTCGTCCAGCGAGTACCACTTGCAGCTTCCCGGGCCGCCGTCCCGGAACAGGCCGCCCGCCTCGGCGTCGATATCGCCCCCGGGCGCGAGCCTGGCGGCGGTGTCCTCCGACACTCCGCAGTTCCGGGGGACCTTCTCGACGATCCGGTCGGCGGGCACCTCGTCCGCACCCGCCGGCGCCTTCAGCAGCGGCCCCTCTGCGATCCCCCCGGCCTCCCGCTCCGGCAAGGTGAACTCCCCGAACGCGGTGCCCAACACGAGCACCAGCACGAGCGGCGCGACCAGCGTCATGACCAGCGCGCCACGCCCCGACCCAGCGGTTTCGGAATCGGACAAGCGAACTCCCAGGGTGGCGATCTCGAAACCCTTGGACTCCACCCGAACCACCACGGTTCAGACCATTTCGTGCCCCACCCCCCCCGACCGGCTTCCGCAATGCAAAGAACCGGCCGAGGAGCAAAGCTCCCGGCCGGTTCGACAAGACCCGCGACCCTCAGATGTCGTGCTCGCCCCGCTTGATCTGCACAGCGAGCGCCCGCGCCACCGACGGCGCGACGGCAAGGAACGGGCCCCCGGCGTCCCTGGAGTCACGAACACCCACAAGCCCGGGAACACGTGCCAGCTCCACACAGTCGGCGCCCTGCCCCTGGCTGCGGGACGACTTCCGCCAGGTCACGCCGTCCAGAGCAAGGGATCGAACAATGCTTGAGTATCTTCTGCCGGTGTATGCGGAAGTCGACCCGCCGCTGCACTTCGGCGGGGTCGCGCACCAGTGAACTCTGGATGGTCGCGCGAGCGTATTCGGCCAGGTCCGCGACATGCCCTGGATCCACGAGGTCACCACGCTCTTTCCTTCGACCAACGCATGGTCGACGCCGAACCGCGCTCGCGCGTCCTGCACGACGACGGCGAATTGCCGTATCCGGACATTGACGACCCGATGCTGGGGATGCGCACCCCTGTCGAGTACGCTCCGCCCAACCGCCGACCACCATAAAGTCCATCAACACGACTCCACAAAACAAACGGCATATCAGGTTGCGCGATGACAAGGACCAAGGCCAAGCCTGACGGCGCCGACAGGTCGCACTCCGTTCCGCTGACGCCGGGCTGGGCCCGCATCTCAGGTGTGCTGCTGATCCTGCTTTCCCTGATACCTGCGGCAGGCTGCTACGCGACGTTCGCCTGGTGGCTCCCCCACGACGGAGCGCGCCACCTGGACTACCGGGCCGCCGAGGCATGCTCTGCGCGCGAGATGGAGCAGAGAACGACGGACTGCCTCACCACTCGGCAGTACACGGTGGTGCGGACGGTGAACAAGCCCAGGAACATCACGGCGTCCTTGACGGACGGGAACTCTTGGCGGGGAACCGTGGCTTTCGGGGACAGCCGCCCCCTTCTGGAGCGACTCATGCCCGGCGACCGGGTCACGGCCACCATCTGGCGCCGCCACATCGTGGTTCTGAGCAAGGACGGCGTCCGGCAGAACACTGCAGCCGCCCCTCGTGACGAACTCCAGGCGAACGCCGCGCTCGGCACGATCGGTGCGCTCTTCGCGGCCCAGAGTTTCATTTTCGGTGCGGTACGGCTCACCCGGCCGCGTGACTACAAGTCTTTCAGCTGGAGTCCATACGGTAAAAGGCTGCTTCTCGCCATCTTCGCGACCTTTTTCGGAGTGGGCCTCCCCGCGCTGATGCTCGATATCCCATGGCAGGTCGTGCCACCTGTCAGCGCAACCGTGGCTGTATGCGCGGCGGGAGTGCTGTACTTCCTCTCGCGCCCACGAGCAGCGGGCGACACCTGACCGTCGCCCCTGCCGGAGATGGCCCGCCTCCACCTCAGCCCGTGATCAGGTAGGCCCGATCGCCGGGCGAAGGGGCACACCGACCACGGATCGGGGGTGCGCCGGACTTCGACCGCCTTCCTGGTCGGGTGACCGCCCAGGTCACCGCCGAACGAGTCCGCCAGTGTCGGCACCGGCCGCCACCGGGTCGACGGGTGTGCCCGAATGTGGCGGGACACCTAGCCCAGAACCTGAGCGGCGGTCTTCATGGTCCGCAGCCGGTTTCCGCGGCCGGATCCGGCCGTTGATCTTGGTGAGATGGGGGGGTTAAGTTGATCTCGCTCGCCCAGTGGATCTTCCGCTGGCGCCCGCCCCGGCGGGCAGAAGGAGGTCGGCCACCCCCATGCGTCTCTCCCGGACCCTCGCTGTCGCCGCGACCGCCGCGATGCCCCTGGCCCTCGCCGCGCCGACGTTCCCCGCGCACGCCGCCGCAGGCACCTGGAAGGTCGTCAATCCCGCCGCGAACGGCTGGTACACCGCCGAAACCACGGGGTCGTTGACCATCAAGAACGCGGCGGGGGCGACTCTGGTCACCTGTTCCACCGTCAAGCAGGGCGGACCGATGGCGAGCGCGACCTCCACCGGCACGACCATGACCGTAGGGTCGGCCTACATGACCGCGGGAGCCCCCTGCACGCGCCCCGACGGGGCCGCCGCCAGCATCGTCGGGAATTACGAGGCGATGAACCTCGGCCGCATCAACTACGTCGCCACCGGCCACGACGCCGCCACGGGCACGACCACCCTCACGGGAAACCTGGGCTCCCCGTGGGGAATCACGGTCTTCTCGGACAACTGCAAGTTCTCGTTCAGCGGCATCGAGGCGAGCTACAGGAACAGCACCCGGACGCTGAAGTACGACAGCGCGACCGCCGTCCCGTATCCGGCCGCCAACGAGGACGGTTCGACCGGCTGTCCGGGCGTGGACGCCACCGGCGAGGACATCACCTTCACCGGCGAGTTCAAGGTCAGCCCGGCCGTCGTGATCGCCCGCACCGTCGCGTGACACCCGTCGGCGAATCCAGCGGATCGCCGACCGTTCGCAGGCGTCCGGCCGTCACCGGAAAGCGGTCGTACCCGGACGCCTGCGCCGGATCCGCGAGCGGCCCGCCGGCGACGGACCGGGGCCCGGTGGACGTCGGCGGCCAGGGCTCAGCGGAGCTCGCCGGTGATGATCCACAGGTGGCCGAACGGGTCGCGGATGCGGCCGGAGCGCTTTCCGTAGGGGCGGTTCTCGATCGGGACGACCACCTCGGCGCCGTGCGCGACCATGCGGTCGCCGATGTCGTCCGGGGCTTCGACCTCGATCTCCAGGAGGACCGCGGAGCCGCCGAGATCATCGGGCGAGAGCCATCCCCATTCGGAGACGGCCGGCGAGAGCCGGAAGGACGAGTCACCGATGCGGTGATCGATCATGCTGGGTCGGCCGTCGTCGCCCGCGGGGGCGCGGAACACCTGCTGGGCGCCGAGAGCGTCCTGGTAGAAGGCCGAAGCGCGATCCGGGTCGGGCACGATGAGGCGGGGAGAAAAGCGGATACCTAGCGTCATGCGGCCCATCGTCGGGGCGGGCGGCCAGTGTGGTCTTGGACGTTTGGGAACTGGCCGGACGTGACGCGGGCGACGCGCCGGAGGATCGGGCGGGGGCGAGGGGCCTCTTCTCGTACTCTCGGGGCATGGGAGACTCCGCCGTCCACATTCGCCTCGGGCCGGACGAGCTGGTGATCCGCCGACGCTACGAGACGCTGTCGATCGTCAACGACTTCGGTGCGGCGGTGCTGTTCCTGGCGGGAAGCGTGCTGTTCTTCTCCGAATCGACCATGTACGAGGGGACGTGGCTTTTCGTCGTCGGGTCCGTGCTCTTCCTCCTGCGTCCGACGATCCGCCTCACGCGCCGCTTCCACCTGCGGCGGCGGCACGGCGTCGCCTCGTCGCACGAGTCGTCGATGGACTTCTGAGGAACCTCAGCCGGTCGCGGACGGTGCCGTGCGGATGTAGGACAGTCCAGGGAACCGGCCTGAACGCCACGCGCGTCACCACGATCGTGATGGTCCTGCACGACCTGAACCTCCGTGAGGGGCGGGAGCGGGCGCGGTCCTCCACCTCCCAGCCGTTCGCCGATATCGCGCGCTTCCTCGGTTCGCTCTGCTAGGGGGCGGCCGACGCCACCCCGGTGCGCAGCGCGGGGGCGACCGTCATCCCGAGGCCGATTGCCGCCGCGCCCTTCACAACAATGCGTCTGGTGAGGTCTGGCATGCTGACGCTTCCTTTCAGCGGAGAGTTGTAGCCACCATGGACAGAGCAGTCGGAAGCAGCGTCGCCACCGCGCAGACCGTCCAGTAGGTCCGGCCGCGCAGCCGGGTGCCCCGAGCGACGGCACGGTTGGCGAGCCACCACACCGAGACGGACAGTCCGACGATCGGGACCAAGAGAACGAGGGCCGGCAGCATTCCGTCGTTCTCGGTGGGCGATCTCTGGGTCAGGCCCACCGCGGCCAGCGGCCAATTGGCCGCGACGTACCAGAGCAGCCAGATCGGAACGATCGCCGGTATGCCGAGCAGGAAGTTCATGCCAAGGGCGACAGGAATCTTCCATGCTTGTCCCTTGTTCGCGTACACGCCGACTATTCCCTGTTCCGCAGCAGAAGATTGTAGGACTCGATACAGGCCCATCACTTGCACACCATATTGGGTCGCCGCGTAGCCGGTCCCGTTATAGCGAGGGCGAGACGGGCTTGCGTGTCGGTATCTCCGGTTCCCGCACTCGGTCGCGAGATTCCCAGAAGATCGGCGTTGTAGACGGTCAGGTAGGCGACGGATCCACATTGTGGATGTAATCCTCGTGCAGCTCGCGCCAGACCGTGGGGATGTCGCTGTTGTCCATCTCGGTCCCATTGATGATGCCCTGCCGGATGCAGTAGTTGCGAGCTTCGGTGGTCACCCAGGCTGGTCGGTACCGCTGTCGCCGTGGGGACCGTGCTGATCGTCGCGCTGGCGAAGAACTGGACGGCCGTCCTCGACCCGTGCACCGTGCTTCCGGCACCACTGATCGGTGCGGGCGTCGGACTCGTCGCCGGCATCTACCCTTCGGTTCGGGCCGCCCGGATCGAGCCGCAGGAGGCCCTTCGCCGGGGAACGATCGGCCGGTGAACGACGGCACATCGCCGCTGACGAGCCCGCCGCTCAACTCTTCGGGGACCTGGCGGGTTCCGGGCGGACGTTGTGGCGGCCGATGGGGAGCATGAGGGGGCGGCCGGAGACGGGGTCCTCGATGATGCGGCTCTCGAGGTCGAAGACGGTGCGGACGGTGTCCTCGGTGAGGACCTCGGCGGGGGTGCCGGACGCGTGGACGTTCCCGTCGGCGAGGGCGATCAGGTGGTCGGCGTAGCGGGCGGCGAGGTTCAGGTCGTGCAGGACCATCACGATCGTGGTGCCGCGGGCGGCGTTCAGGTCGGTCAGGAGGTCGAGGACGTCGATCTGGTGGCTGGGGTCGAGGAAGGTGGTGGGCTCGTCGAGGAGGAGCAGGTCGGTCTGCTGGGCGAGGGCCATCGCGATCCACACGCGCTGGCGCTGGCCGCCGGAGAGTTCGTCGACGGCGCGGTCGGCGAGGTCGGTGGTGCGGGTGGCGTCGAGGGCGGCGGCGACGGCCGCGTCGTCGCCGGCGTTCCACCGGGCGAAGAGGCCCTGGTGCGGGTGGCGGCCGCGGGAGACGAGGTCGAGGACGGTGATGCCCTCGGGCGCGATCGGCGACTGCGGGAGGAGTCCGAGGGTGCGGGCGAGTTCCTTCGCGGGCATCCGGTGGACGAGTCTGCCGTCCAGGACGACGCGTCCCGCGCGGGGCGCGAGGAGGCGGGAGAGCGAGCGGAGGAGCGTCGACTTCCCGCAGGCGTTCGCGCCGACGACGACCGTGATCGCGCCGGGCGGCACCGTGAGGTCGAGGGACTCGACGACGACGCGGTCGCCGTAGCCGAGCGTGAGGTCCTCGGCGGCGAGGGAGTGCGAGGTGGTCACAGGGAGCCTCCGGCACGGTGGGTGCGGACGATCAGGTAGACGAGGTAGGGCGCGCCGAGGACGCCGGTGACGACGCCGACCGGGTAGCGGGTGTCGAGCGCGTACTGGCCGACGAAGTCGGCGACGAGGACGAGCAGGGCGCCGACCAGGGCGGCGGGCACGAGGAGGCTGCCGCCCGTCCCGATCAGGCGGGCCGCGATGGGGCCGGACAGGAACGCGACGAACGCGATCGGGCCCGCGGCGGCGGTGGCGAACGCGATCAGCCCGACGGCGGCGACGATCACGGCGATGCGGGTGCGTTCGACGCGGACGCCGAGGGCCGACGCGGTGTCGTCGCCGAGCTGGAGCGCGGACAGGTCGCGGGCGAGGAGCAGGAGGACGGGGCCGAAGACGGCGAGGGCGGCGACGGTCGGGAGCGCTTCCTGCCAGGTGGTGCCGTTGAGGCTGCCGGTCAGCCAGCGGGTGGCCTCCTGCAGGTCCCACTGCCCGGCGCGGGACAGGACGTAGGAGGTGACGCTGTCGCCGATCGCGGCGATCCCGATGCCGATCAGGATGAGCCGCATCCCGACGACGCCGTCCCGGAACGCCAGGACGTACATGAGCAGCGCCACGACGAGGGACGCGACGATCGCGAAGACCGACACCTGGGTGCCGCCGAGGCCGAACACGACGATCGCGATGGCGGCGGCGGCGCTCGCGCCGGAGCTGATCCCGATGATGTCGGGGCTCGCGAGGGGGTTGCGGAGCATCGTCTGGAACGTGACACCGCCGAGGCCGAACGCGACTCCGGCGGCCACCGCGAGGACGGCCCGGGGCAGCCGGAGCCGTCCGACCGTGAAGGACGCGCCCGGTACCTGCTCGCCGAGGACGACGCGGAGCACGTCGCCGGGCGGGTAGAAGGACCGGCCGAACATCAGGGAGGCGGCGAATCCGGCGAGCACGAGCGCGGCGAGCGTCCCGATGATCAGGCGGCGCCGGGCGGCGCGCCGGCGGCGGCCGCGGACGACGGCCGCCGCGGTGGACGGCCGGACGGCGGCGGGGGCGCTCACAGCTCACGCACCTTCTGACGTCGGACGATGTGGATGAAGAACGGCGCACCGAGGATCGCGGTGAGGATGCCGACCTCGATGTCCTGGGGGCGCGCGATCACGCGTCCGACGACGTCGGAGACGGTGAGCAGCGACGCGCCGACGAGGACCGTGGACGGCAGCAGCCAGCGGTGGTCGACGCCGACGAGGAGGCGGCAGGCGTGCGGGACGAGCAGCCCGACGAAGGCGATGGGGCCGGCGACCGCGGTCGACGCGCCGCACAGGATGACGGCGCCGAGGGACGCGGTCGCGCGGATGACGGCGACGCGCTCGCCGAGCCCGGCCGCGACATCGTCGCCCAGCGCGAGGGAGTTCAGGCCCCGCGCGCAGAGCATGCAGATCGCGAACCCGGCGAGCAGGAACGGCAGGACCTGCCCGATGCGCTCGTAGGATCCGCCGCCGACGCCGCCCACCTGCCAGAGCCGGAAGCCTTCGGCGATGTCCCCGCGGGGCAGGACGACGGCGCTGACCAGGGACGCGAACGCGGCGGAGGTCGCGGCGCCCGCGAGCGCGACCTTGAGCGGGGTGGCGCCGCCGCGGCCGAGGGACCCGACGGTGTAGACGAACACGGCGGTGGCGGCGGCCCCCGCCATCGCGACCCAGATGTAGGCGGTCGGCGAGGTGAGCCCGAGGAACGCGACGCCGCAGACGACGGCGAGGGAGGCGCCCATGTTGACGCCCAGGATCCCCGGGTCGGCGAGCGGGTTGCGGGTCACGCCCTGCATGACGGCGCCGGACAGGGCGAGCGCCGCGCCGACCAGCACCGCGAGCAGGGTGCGCGGGATCCGCTTGGCGACGGCGGCCTGCTCGAGGGTGTCCTCCGCGCCGCCGAGCGCGGCCCAGACGTCCGCCCAGGCGACGTTGCGCGAGCCGAGGACGACCGACGCGAGCATGGCCGCGGCCAGGACGGCGACCGCGGCGAGCAGCCACAGGACGCGGACGCGGGCCGGGCGCCGCACCACTGCGACGTCCGGCCCGCGGTCGGTGTCGACCGTCGTCATGTGACCTTGTCTGCCGCTTCGGCGAGGGCCTTGACGTAGTCCTCCAGGACCCACGAGATCGCCAGCGGGGTCGGGTTGGCGGCGGTGCCCGCCGGCGTGGTGCCGGACATCAGGTACATCGAGCCGCGCTCGACGGCGGGGATCTTCGACAGCAGCGGGTCCTCGCGGATCTGCTTCGCGAGCTTGTCGTCGCCGTACCCGACGATGATGTCGACGTCGTCGAACACGTCGATCTGCTCGGCGCTGCGGGAGAGCGCGAACTTGTCGGTGCCCTCGGACGCCTCGGCGATGCTCCCGGCGATCGTCATCCCGAGGTCCTCGAAGAACAGCGTCCGTGTGTCGTGCGAGGTGTAGAAGCCGATCTCGCTGACGTCGTTCGGGTCGATGTGCGTCATGAACATCGCCGACTTGCCCTTGAGCTGCGGGTACTTGGCGATGGCCGTCGAGATGTCGGCCTCGATGCCCTTGATCAGCTCCTCGCCCTCGGCCTCGAGCCCGATGGCCTTGCTGTTCATCCGGACGACCTCGCGCCACGGCGTCGCCCAGGGGGCGTCGGGGTAGGCGACGACGGGGGCGATCTCGCTGAGGGTCGCGTAGTCCTCCTCGGTGAGGCCCGAGTACCCGGCGAGGATCACGTCCGGCCGGGTGTCGGCGACGGCCTCGAAGTCGATGCCGTCGGTCTCGTCGAACAGCACGGGCCGTTCGCCGCCGAGCTCCTTGAGCTTCTCGTCCACCCAGGGCAGGACGCCGTCGCCGTCGTCGTCGCCGAAGTTGGCGGCGGCCATGCCGACCGGGACGACGCCGAGGGCCAGCGGCACCTCGTGGTTGGCCCAGTTGACGGTGGCGACCCGTTCGGGCTTCTGCTCGACGGTGACGGTGCCGAGCGCGTGCTCGATCGTCACGGGGAACGTCCCCGAGCCGCCGCTCGCGCTCTGCTCGGTGCTCTCCGCCGAGTCGCCGCACCCGGTGAGGGTGCCCAGCAGGATGGCTGCCGCCGCGAAGACGCGCAGGCCAGGTGGACGTTTCAATCCGCACTCCACGTTAAGGGTCCGCCACAAGCTCCAAACCTTCTTAGGTAAGGCTTGCCTTGGTGGGAACCATAAGAGGAATGACCGACTTGTCGCAATCACCCCTTTGGGACACCCGTTATCGCGATCGGGACATCAGGACGGCCGGAACGCCCCCGGCGTCCGCCCCGTCGTCCGCCGGAACGCCGCGCCGAACGCGCTCGCCGAGCGGTAGCCGACCTCCTCGGCCACCGCGTCGATCTCCCAGCCCCGGGTGAGCAAGGTCACCGCGTGCTGGGCCCGCACCGCCGCGACCCACCGCGCGAAGCTGGTGCCCGTCTCGGCGTTGAACGCGCGCGTGATCGTGCGGGCGCTCACGCCCAGCCGGGACGCCCAGTGCGCGAGCGTCCGCTGGTCGCCCGGATCGTCCCGGACGGCGTCGGCGATCGGCCGCAGCAGGTCCGACGTCGGCATCTGCAGGAGCAGCTCGCGGGACGAGGGAGTGAGGACGTCGAGGACCATCGCCTCGGTCACCGTGCGGGAGCCGGCGGGCAGGTCGGTGCCGGCGAGCCGCTCCAGCAGCAGCCGGAGCAGCGGGGTGATCTCGACGGCGACGGGCGCCGGGGAGAGCGAGGCCATGGTGCCGTAGCCGAAGAACCCGGCGCGGCACCAGGTGCCGGCGGTCGCCGAACCGGAGTGCAGCGTCCCCGCCGGCATCCACAGGCCGAGGGTCGGGGTGATCGTCCAGACCCGCGCCCCCACGACGGCCGTGGACGCGCCCCGCTCGTTCCACAGCAGCTCGTGGAACGGGTGCGAGTGCTCGTTCCACGTGGTGTCGCGGGCGAACTCCTCGCTCCAGCTCAGGATCGTGAACGGCACCTCGGCCGGGCCCGCGGCGAGCGCGGGCAGGATCCGGGTCTCCCCCGGCCCCCTGCTCGCCTCGCGGACGCGGCTCATCTCACCGGCTCACTTCCCCCGGGTTCACTGCACGGGGACGTTGTTCGTGTTGCCGAAGGGGCCGCCGACGAACGTCACCGTGGACACGTTCCCGGGCGGGGCCGGGATGTAGGCGAAGCCGCGGACGGGCTCCTCCACGCCGGTGCGGTACGCGGCGCCGGCGGAGGCGATGTAGGGGGCGGGCTTGCCGGGGTCGGCCTTGCCGACGCGGACGGCCCGGTAGGTGTCCGTGCCGCCGGGCACCTGGATCGCCATCGAGGTGAAAAAGCCGCCCGGGTAGTCGCGGTGGGGGTAGGCGGCGTTCGGCGGGGTGTCCGCCGGGCCCTCGTTCACGATGTCGAAGACGGCGACGATGTAGGCGCCGTCCCGGTAGAACGGCTTGACGTCGAGGCGGCGCTTCTGCTCGCCGAACCGGGCGTAGCGGCTGGCGACCTTCTCGCCGTCGGACGCGCGGAACGCGGCGGGCGGGACGGCGGCGCCGCGGCCGTCGGCCGAGGCCGTGGTCGAGCCGTTCGCGCCCTCGGTGACCTGGCGGACCTCGTACTGGATCTCGACGCGGCGGTTGCGGGCGCGGGCCTTCTCGTCGTCCTTGCCGCCCTCCTTGGCGATGGGCTCGGCCTCGCCCTTGCCGTGCGCAGAGTACTTGAACGCGCCGCCGAGCCGCTTCTTCAGCTCCGCCATAACGGACTCGGCGCGCTGGCGGGACAGCTTGAGGTTGTAGTCGTCGGCGCCCTTGCTGTCGGTGTGCCCGTTGAACGTGAGGGGCCGCTTGTTCGGGTCGGCCTTCGCCTTGATCTCCGCGGCGGCCTCGTCGAGCACCTGCTTGGCCCGGCCCGACAGTTCCGCGGAGTCGAACGCGAACAGCACGTCCGTCCGGAGGTTGACGGTCACGTCGGAGCCGCTGGACGTGACGTCCTTGATCTCGCCCTCGGTGATGTCGTAGAGGAACGCGGGGTTGCCGCCCGCCGCCTGCCCGCCGCCGGCCGGGGCGCCGCCGCCGCCGGTGACCGGGACGCCCGCGAACTCCCCGGCGGTGCCGGGGGTCAGGGCGGTGAGCCGCTGGACGTTCTGCGGCAGCGCCGGGTACGTGGCGGTGAGCTGCTGCGGGGCGTTCGGGGCGAACTGCTGCGCGGCGGGCGGGGCGGTCGGCTTGTACAGCTTCCGGCCGACCGGGTCGAGCAGGTCGACGGCGAACGGGACGCTCTTCGGCGACTGGTCCAGGGACGTCACCGTGTAGCTCAGCACGGACGTGGCACCCTGCCGCTGGACGCCCTTGATCTCGACGCGCGCGTGCAACCCGGCCTCGCCGAACCAGCCCTCCTTGACCAGCTTGCCCGGCTGGGCCGCGGCGGGGCTGCTCGCCCCCTCGCCCGTCGGCTTGGGAGACTCGCTCCCCTCCGCGTCGCCGGAGTCGGAGCATCCGGTCGCGAGCAGCAGCCCGGCGAGGAACACGGCGAGGGGGACGCTCGTTGCGGCGCGCATCTGCTCTCCGGTCGGTCGGGAGGGGGGAGCGGGAGGTCAAGGCTTACCGTAGCGGTCCGGGCACCGGGCACGCAGCGGCCCCCGTCCCGGTGGCGGGTACCGGGACGGGGGCCGGGCGCGGAGCCGGGCGCGGGGCCGGGCGCGGGCGGGGCGGGCGTCAGAAGGACTCTTCGGCCAGCTCCATCGCGTCCAGGGTGGTGGCCTCGGTGACGGCGCGGTCGGACGCCAGGCGCGGCAGGACCGTCTGGCAGAAGAACTGCGCGGCGGCGACCTTGCCGTTGTAGAACGCCTCGTCGGAGCCCGAGACGTCACCGCCGCCGAGGGCGGCCAGGGCCACCTCGGCCTGGCGGCAGAGCAGCCAGCCGACGATCAGGTCGCCGAGGGCGAGCAGCAGGCGGCTGGAGTTCAGGCCGACCTTGTACAGCTCCTTCGGGTTCTCCATGGACGACAGCGCCCACCCGATCATCGGGTTCAGGATGCCCTGGACGTCGTCGAGGGCGCGGGCGAGGGCGGCGCGCTCGTTCTTGAGGCGGCCGTTGCCGGCGTCGCTCTCGGTGAACGCCGTGATCTCGGCCGCGAGCACCTTGAGGGACTCGCCGTTGTCCCGGAGGATCTTCCGGAAGAACAGGTCCTGCCCCTGGATCGCCGTGGTGCCCTCGTACAGGGTGTCGATCTTGGAGTCCCGGATGTACTGCTCGATCGGGTACTCCTGCAGGAAGCCGGAGCCGCCGAGGGTCTGCAGCGACTCGGCGCCGAGCAGGGCGTAGGCGCGCTCGGAGCCGAAGCCCTTGACGATCGGGAGCAGCAGGTCGTTGATCTTCTCGGCCTGCTCGTCCTTGCGGCCCTCGTGCTGGGCGACCTGGACGGCGTCCTGGTAGGAGGCCGTGAGCAGGACGAGCGCCCGCATGCCCTCCGCGTACGCCTTCTGCGTGAGCAGGCTGCGCCGGACGTCCGGGTGGTGCGTGATCGTGACGCGGGGGGCCGTCTTGTCGGTCATCTGCGTCATGTCGGCACCCTGCACGCGCTCCTTGGCGTACCCGAGCGCGTTGAGGTAGCCGGTGGAGAGGGTCGCGATGGCCTTGGTGCCGACCATCATGCGGGCGTACTCGATGACGAGGAACATCTGCTTGATGCCCTCGTGCACGTCGCCGACGAGGTAGCCGACGGCGGGGTGCTTCTCGCCGAAGGTCAGCTCGCAGGTGGTGGAGACCTTGAGCCCCATCTTCTTCTCGACGTTGGTCACGTAGGCGCCGTTGCGCTCGCCCAGCTCACCGGTCTCGAGGTCGACCATGTACTTGGGTACGAGGAACATCGACAGGCCCTTGGTGCCGGGGCCGGCGCCCTCGGGGCGCGCCAGCACCAGGTGGAACACGTTCTCGGACATGTCGTGCTCGGCCGAGGTGATGAACCGCTTCACGCCCTCGATGTGCCAGGTCCCGTCGGACTGCTCGACGGCCTTCGCGCGGCCCGCGCCGACGTCCGAGCCCGCGTCCGGCTCGGTCAGCACCATCGTCGCGCCCCACTGCCGCTCGCGGGCCAGCTCGGCGAACCGCTTCTGCTCGGGCGTGCCGATCTGCCAGAGGATCTGCGCGAAGCCGGGGCCGGAGGAGAACATGTAGACGGCCGGGTTGGCGCCCAGTACCTGCTCGGCGACGGCCCAGGTCAGCGAGCGGGGAGCACCGCTGCCCCCGAACTCGGGCAGGAGGTCGAGCCGGTACCACTCGGCGTCCATCCACGCCTGGTAGCTCTTCTTGAAGCTCTCCGGCATCGTGACGGTGCCGGTGGACGGGTCGAAGACCGGCGGGTTGCGGTCGGCGTCCTCGAAGGAGTCCGCTAGCGGCCCCTCCGCGAGGCGGTGCACCTCGTCGAGGACGCTGCGCGCGGTGTCCTCGTCCAGCTCCGCGTACGGGCCGCTTCCGAGGAGGTCCTGGCGCCTGAACACCTCGAAGAGGTTGAACTCCAGGTCACGGAGGTTGCTCTTGTAGTGCCCCATTCGAGACTCCGTTCGGCTCGGCGGGCTGCCGACGGCCCCGCACTGCGTACTGGTCGGTAACTCGACATCATGCTACCCGCTGGTAACCAGTGCCGATCCACCGAAATCAGACCATGTACGGGATGCGGGCCACACTTGCCTTACCATCGGGGCTACAAGGTGACGCAACTCACATGCAACGCGCAAGCGCGTTACCAATCGGTAGACACAATCGAACATTTCGGTGCATAACGGACTTTTCGCCCTCAACTGCCTGGTCAACTCATGGTTGGGCGTTTCAGAATCATGTCCCCTGGTCGACGAGCACCGACACGAGACATCGCTTTCGGAACGATCCTCACCAAACCCTTGACGGATCACTCGTAGCCCTGCTAAGGCGTCTCACGTTGCGGACGCCTGTGACCGGATCTGGCAAACGTGAACCAATAGGACCCCTCGTCCCTCTTACTTGAGGTGGCACGGGGTCACAAGGGTCTGCGGGTTCTCCCCCGGAGTCCGAGGAGAGGAAGGACTGGGAATTGTCGTCTGTCACGGGGTGGCTCAGTGACGCCTGGAGTTCCGTAACGGGGGCGTTCTCCAACGGTGACTGGAGGGCCTTCATCCCGCTGGGGTTCGCGGGGCTTCTGGTCTGGGGACTCTGGCTCTACCGGGTGATCCTCTCCCGCATGGACAAGCCGGTCGTGAACAACTTCCGCACGACCGTGTCGGTGGTGGTCCCGTCGTACCGCGAGGACCCCGAGATCATGATGCAGTGCCTGGACAGCTGGCTCGCCCAGAACCCGAGCGAGATCATCATCGTGATCGACGTCGCCGACACCGAGGGGCACCGGCGGCTGGCGCAGGTCACCGACCCGCGCGTCCACGTCCTGGTCTACGAGCACTCGGGCAAGCGGTCGGCGCTCGGCGTCGGCATCCGCGCCGCCCGGGGCGAGATCATCGTCTTCGCCGACTCCGACACCTGGTGGCAGCCCGGCCTGCTGGACGCCGTCCAGATGCCCTTCGAGGACCCGCAGGTCGGCGGCGTCGGCACCCAGCAGAACGTCTTCCAGCGCGAGACGAGCGTGTGGCGCCGGATCGCGGACTGGCTGGTCAACCTGCGCTACTACGACTACGTCCCGGCGCAGGGGTCCAAGGGCGGCGTGGCCTGCCTGTCCGGCCGGACGGCCGCCTACCGCCGCGCGGTGATCCTTCCCGTCGTGGAGAACCTGGAGAACGAGTTCTTCCTGGGCCGCCGCTGCATCGCCGGCGACGACGGCCGCCTCACCTGGCTGACGCTGTCGCAGGGCTACAAGACCGTGCACCAGTCGTCCGCGCGCGCCATCTCCATGTTCCCCGACTCCTTCCGCGCCTTCTTCAAGCAGCGCATCCGGTGGAGCCGCAACTCCTACCGCTGCTACCTCACCGCCCTGTGGAAGGGCTGGCTGTGGAAGACCCCGTTCGTCACCAAGGTCACCGTCCTGCAGATCCTGCTCACCCCCGTGACCATGGGCGTCACGCTGGCCTACCTCATCTTCAGCCGGATCCTGGACAACCTCACCCCGGTCGGCATCTCGCTGGCGATCGGCTGGGTGCTGTTCGGCCGAGGCGTGCGAGGCTGGTCGCACCTCAAGCGCCACCCGAAGGAGATCCTGCTGCTGCCGCTGACCGCCCTCGTGATCATCATGATCTCGCTGCCGATCAAGCTGTACGCGTTCATCACCATGAACAAGCAGGGCTGGCTGACCCGCTCCGCAGACCAGGTGGGCGGCGCCGGGCAGAGCGCGAGCTCGCTGCAGGGAGTGGGCTGAGGTGACCCTTCCCGACCCGACTTCGCGGACGCCCGCGGCGCGTCCGCCCGGCCCGCGCCGGCGCGGCCCGCGGACGGCGGCGGCCGGTCTCGCGCTCGGCCTCGGGCTCGCCCCGCTCGCCGTCCTGAGCGGGACGCCCGCGCACGCCGCACCGACGCCCACGCCCGGCCAGCCGACCGGCCAGCCCAGCGGGCAGCCGACCGGGCAGCCCACGCAACCGGGCCAGGGCGGTCAGCAGAACGGACAGCAGCAGGGCGCCCAGCAGGGCGCGCAGCAAGGGGCCCAGCAGGGGGCCCAACCGGGTGCCCAGCAGCCCGCGCAGCAGGGCGGGCAGGGGGCCGGGGCGGCGAGCCCGCAGGCCACGCTCGTCGACCAGGAGGACCAGCGGATCCTGCAGATCCGGTCCGTCCTGACCGCGATCCTGCAGATCGGCGGCCAGGCCACCGGGCAGTGGAAGCAGCCGCAGATCTTCGGCTCCAGCCACGGCAAGACGCTCGTGCTGCCCAACATCGGCCAGGCGTACACGGCCGCCGACCTCGCCAAGTACGGCGGCAAGTACGTCAAGCGGCTGCCGGACGGCTCGTTCCTGCTGGGCATCCCGGTGTACGTCGCCGACGGCGCGGAGCTGACGCTGAAGAACCCGGACGGCCCGCTCGTCCTGCGGATGGGCAGCATGCCCGGCGCGTTCGCGTCGATCGTCAGCTTCGGCGGGAAGATCAACATCGAGGGCACCGCCCGGAACCCGGTGCAGATCACGAGCTGGGACCCCCGGACGAACCGTCCCGACACCGAGACCGCGGACGGCCGCGCCTACATCCGCGCGGTCGGGGGCCAGTTCCACGCGAAGCACGCGAAGTTCTCCCAGCTCGGCTTCTGGAGCGGGCGGACCGGCGGCATCGCGCTGACCGGCACCGACCGGCCGCAGAGCGAGTACAAGCGCTACACCAAGGAAGAGCGGGCGCAGAACAAGGAAGATCGCCTCGAGGCCAACAAGAACCGTGGCGGTGGCGGCGGTCCCGGCGACATCGAGATCCAGGAGCCGGGCGGGACGGCGACGCACGTGCCGGCCGCCGACCTGGTCACCGGTTCGATCGACAACACCACGATCAGCGGGAACGCGTTCGGGCTGTTCGTCTCCGGCTCGAACCAGTCGCAGATCACCAACAACCGGATCGAGAACAGCCTGGTGGACGGGCTGGTCATGCACCGGTTCGCCAAGAACGCCAACATCGCGAACACGACGGTGACCGGCAGCCGCGGCGACGGGTTCGTCCTGGCCCGGGCCACCGAGAAGATCCGCATCACCGACAGCACGTCCGAGCGGAACGGCCAGAACGGCTTCACCGTCAACGGGGCGGCCCTGGCCGAGGGGCCGTCGGCGTCCGGCGAGTCGCTGCAGACGTTCGGCGGCAGCTCCATCAGCAACAGCGTCTCCAGGGGCAACGGCCACTACGGGGTCGAGCTGCTCGGCGGGCACAAGCTGTCGGTGCAGAACAGCAAGATCATCGGCGGGGACATGGGCATCGTGGTGCGCGAGAGCGCCACCGAGGTGCAGATCTCCGGCAACCAGCTCACCGAGCAGGTGCGGCAGGGCATCTCCGTCCGCGACGGCGTCGAGGACGCCAGCCTCGCCGGGAACACGATCGTCGGTGCCCGCACCGGCATCTACCTGCGCGACTCGTCCGGGAAGCTGACCGGCAACGTGATCAAGGGCGCCGGCGCGCACGGCATCACGTTCGTCGGGGACGCGGAGGGCTCCGAGGTCCGCAACAACACGCTGCAGGGCCGGGGGACGAGCGCGGTCAGCACGTCCCGGTCGAGCGGCGACATCGTCGAGGACGACAACAACACCGACGGCTGGACCGACACCGCGTCGCTGTGGATGAAGTTCCGGCGCTACCTGACCCCGATGAACCTGATCTGGGCGGGCGTGTTCCTCATGGTGCTGTTCTCGATGCTGCGTGCCCGGAACGGCGGGCTGCGCATCGGCCGCACGGGGCTGCACCCGTACGCGCTGCAGCAGCCGATGGAGAAGCGGCAGGTGTGGAGCCTGCCGCGCCGTCCCGCCGGTCCCCCGCCGGCCGCTCCGGCGGGCGCCCACGCGGGCGTCCCCCCGGTCGGCGCGGCCCCGCCGGGCGCGCCCGCCGGGCAGCCGGTCGCCGGGCGGCACGCCGCCCCGGCCGCGCCGGTGCCGCAGCCGATCCCGACGGCCGCCGGGCGCCGCGGCACCGGCACGACGCCGCCGTTCGGCGCGCCGCCGAACGGTCCGCAGCCGTCCGGCCCGCGCGCCCAACCCGCCCCGTCCACCGGACGGATGCGCGGCCCGCAGCACGCCGCGCCGAACGGTTCGAACACGACCGGGCCGCTGCCGGTGCAGCCGCCCCAGACGCCGCCGCACCCGACGCCGCGCGGCGGCGTCCGGCAGCCGGAACGGAGGTGAGCCCGCGATGAACGCACCCGCGAACACGCCCGGACCGCCCGGACCGCCCCGCACGCCCGGACCGTCCGGTACGCCGGCCCCGGCGGCCCCGGCGGGCCCCGCGAGCCCGCCCGGGCCGAGGCACGGTGCCGCGCCGCCGCCGAAGAAGAAGGGCGCCGGAGGCAAGATCCTGACGACAGTCCTGGTGCTGGGCCTGGCGGGCGGCGGAACGTACGCGTACCGCGTGTACGCCGACCGTCCGCCGGAGATGCCCGGCGTGAACGAGGTGACCTCGACGGCCGCGCAGCAGCAGTCGACGCTCGTCGACCAGGAGGACCTGCGGGTCATGCAGACCCGCGCGCAGCAGGAGTCGGACATCGCGGGCGGCGGCGCGGCGGCCGTGCAGGCGCGGCAGCCGCGGCTGATGTCGTCCGCGAACGGCCGGACGCTGATGCTGCCGCAGCGCCGCGAACCGTACTACGTGTCGGAGCTGCAGAAGCTCGCCGGGGAGGACTTCCAGCAGCTCGGTGACGGCTCGTACCTGCTCAACGTCAGCATCATGGTGGCGGCGGGCGGCAAGCTGGTCCTGCAGAGCTCGACCGGCCCGCTGACGATCCGGATGCGCAGCGTGCCCGGTTCGTTCGCCTCGATCGTGAGCGCGGGCGGCAGCGTCCGGATCAACGGCTCGGCGCAGAACCCCGTGAACATCACGAGCTGGAACGAGGAGACCCGCTCGCCGGACACGAAGGTGAGCGACGGCCGCGCCTACGTCCGGGCGATCGGCGGCTCGTTCAGCATGACGTACACGAACGTGAAGCACCTCGGCTTCTGGAGCGGCCGGACCGGCGGCGTCTCGCTGACCGGCTCGGACCGTCCGGACTCGTCCGCCGAGCAGGTCCAGCCGGGCCCGCCCCACCAGGTGCGGATGCCGGACGGGTCGCGGGAGCAGACCCGCGGCAACCGGGACCAGATCGAGGTGCAGGCCGCCGACGGGTCGGGCGGCGCGACCTCGTTCCACGTGCCGCAGGCGAGCCTGGTGAGCGGGACGATCGAGAACTCGACGTTCGACGGCAACGCCTACGGGATCTTCGTGACGGCGTCGAACCAGACGCGGCTGGCCGGGAACACGATCAGCAACAGCCTCGTGAACGGGGTGCTGCTGCACCGGTTCGCGAAGAACGCCGTGATCGAGAACACGACGGTGTCGCGGAGCCGCGGGGACGGGTTCGTCCTGTCGCGCGGCACCGAGGGCGTGCGGATCACGAACTGCACGTCCAAGGACAACGGCGGCAACGGCTACACGCTGAACGGGCAGCCGCTGGCCGAGGGGCCGTCCGCGTCCGGTGAGGGCACGACGGCGTTCGGCCAGAACCTCATCAGCGGCAGCAACGCCGAGGAGAACGAGCGGTACGGGTTCGAGATCCTCGGGGGCGACAACGTCGCCATCCAGAACAGCCGGGTGACCGGCGGCGACATGGGCATCGTGGCGCGCGAGATGGCGACGCGGGTGCAGATCTCGGGCAACCAGGTCCGGGGGTCCGAGCGGCAGGGCATCGTGCTGCGGGACGGCGTCGAGGGCGGCAGCGTCGCGGGCAACGTCATCCACGGCACCCAGACCGCCCTGTACGTGCGCGACTCGTCGGTGACGCTGCAGGGCAACACCGTGCAGTCGGCGTCCCGGCACGGGGTCACGCTGAACGGCGACGTCGCCGCGACGGTCATCGCCGGGAACACCATCAGCGGTTCCGGGTCGAGCGCCCTCGACTACGACCGCGCGCAGGGCCAGTACAAGAACACCGGCAACAACATCAAGGGCTGGAACAAGACCGCGGGTTTCTGGACCTGGGTCAAGCGCGTGTTGAAGCCCATGAACGTGATCTGGGCGGGCGTCTTCCTGCTGGTCGCCGTCTCCGCGTTCCGCTCGCGGGGCACGGGGCTGCGGATCGGCAGGCGGGGCGCCCACCCGTACGAGCAGCAGACCAAGCTCGAGGAGCGCCCCGTGCGCCTGCTCCGCCGTACCCCTCCCGCGGCGCCGCCGAACGGGCAGCGACGGCAGCCCGCGGGAACACGCGTCGACCACTAGCCCGGCCCATCGGGCCGGTCGGCGCACCGGCACGGCAACGACGCACCAGAGCGGATCCAAGGAGTAGACCGTCAGATGAGTGTCAAGATCGACATCAAGTTCCTCGCCGGCCTGCTGGTCGGCGCCGTCGTGGTGGGATCGCTGGTGATCCTGTTCACCGGCGGCGACGACGACCCCGAGCCCGGCACCGCGTCGCAGAACTCGTCGCTGGAGCCGGTCGCGCCCGGAGCGGGCGCGACCGGGCCCGGCGAGGAGGAAGAGGGCGACGAGGGCGACGGCGAGGGCGGCAACGCGGCCGGCCCGGCGCTGACGCTGCCCGTCCCCGAGGGCGAAGGCAAGATCAACTGCCCGGCCCCCACCAAGACGGTCACCGACACCGCGAGCCTGGAGGCCGCCCTGCGCGACGCCAAGGCCGGTGACGTCATCAAGCTGGGGCCGGGCACCTACACGGGCAAGTTCGTCGCGAAGGCGGACGGCACCCAGCAGCAGCCGATCCACCTGTGCGGGGACGCCAAGACGATCCTCGACGGCGAGGGCGTGGACGAGGGCTACGGCTTCCACCTGGACGGCGCGAACTACTGGCGGCTCATCGGCTTCACCGTGACCAACACCCAGAAGGGCGTCATGGGGGACGGCACGAACGGCTCGATCATCCAGGGCCTGACCGTCCACGAGATCGGCGACGAGGCCATCCACCTGCGGAAGTTCTCCACCGGCAACACCGTCCAGTACAACAAGATCTACAACACCGGCCTGCGCCGCGAGAAGTTCGGCGAGGGCGTCTACCTGGGCAGCGCCGAGTCCAACTTCAAGTCGATCACCGGCGGGCAGCCCGACAAGAGCGACAACAACGTGGTGCGCGGCAACGTCATCCGGGCCACCGCCGAGGCGATCGACATCAAGGAGGGCACGTCCGGCGGGAAGATCCTGAACAACGTGTTCGACGGGACGAAGACCGGCGGCAGCAAGCACAACGACTCGTGGATCGACGTCAAGGGCAACAACTACCTGATCCAGGGCAACAAGGGCACCGGCACGCCGTACGACGGCTTCCAGACGCACGAGATCATCGACGGCTGGGGCAAGAACAACACGTTCACCGGCAACACCATCGACCTGGGCGGCGGCAACGGCGTCGGGATCGCCGACACCAAGGGCGGCAACATCATCAAGTGCGACAACAAGATGGTGAACGGCGGCAAGCTCACCAAGGACGGGAAGTGCTCCTGACGCGCGGACGGCGCGGACGGGGTGAAGTTGGTGCGGCGTGAAGATCGATCTGAAGTTCGCCGGGATCCTGGTGGCCGGGGCGGTCGCCACCAGCGCGCTCGTCGTGTTCGCCACCGGGTCCGGCGACGACACGGAGGGCACGCCCGCGGGCGGTGACATCGTCGCGCCGCCGTCGGCGGACGTGCCCGTCCCGTCCGGGACCGGCGGCGGGACCGGTGCCGGCGCCGAGGCCGGGGCGGGCGGGACCGGCGGCACCCAGCGGTTCCCGCTGCCGACGTCGCCGGAGCGGGTCTCGTGCCCGCAGGCGACCGTCACCGTGGACAGCGCCGTCACGCTGCAGGAGGCGCTCAACGTCGCCGAGCCGGGCACGGTCATCGAGCTGGCCCCCGGCACGTTCGATGGGCGGTTCCTCAGCCAGAAGTCCGGTACGCCGGACCGGCCCATCTTCGTGTGCGGCACCCCGAAGTCGGTCCTGGACGGCGGCGGGACGGGCGAGGGGTACGGCTTCCACCTGCAGGACGTCGCGCACTGGCGGCTGATCGGCTTCACGCTGCAGAACAGCCAGAAGGGCGTGATGTTCGACGGGACGGGCGCGTCGGTCGTCCAGGAGCTGACGATCCGCAACATCGGGGACGAGGCCGTGCACCTGCGGCGGTTCAGCACCGGCAACTCGGTGCAGTACAACTCGATATCGGCGACGGGCCGCGAGAACCCCCGGTTCGGCGAGGGCGTCTACCTCGGCTCGTCGCACAACAACTGGGGGACGCTGACCGGGGGGCAGCCGGACCGCAGCGACAACAACCTCGTCGCCGGAAACAGGATCAAGGCCACCGCGGAGTCGGTGGACGTCAAGGAGGGCACCGCCGGGGGCCGCATCGCGGGCAACACGTTCGACGGTTCGGAACTCTCCGGCGGGTTCAACGACTCGTGGGTCGACGTCAAGGGCAACGGATACGTCGTCGAGGACAACCGGGGCGCGCACACCAACGCCGACGGGTTCCAGACCCACGAGGAGTACAAGGGCTGGGGCACGCGGAACGTCTTCCGCCGCAACGTCATCGCCCTGGGGGGCGCCAAGGGCGTGGGGATCCGGCTCGACTCGGCCGGGAACGCGGCCGCCTGCGACAACAGGGTCGAGGGCGGCGAACTGCTCAACACGGGGAAGTGCTCTTAGGGGCTCTACCGTCACATCGAGAAGGAGAAGTGCCATGACTCAGACGGACGCCCCTAGGCTCACCGTCATCGGAACCGGCTACCTCGGCGCGACGCACGCCATCTGCATGGCCGTGCTGGGCTTCGAGGTACTCGGCGTGGACGTCGACGAGCGCAAGGTCGGCAAACTGGCGTCCGGCGAGGTCCCCTTCTTCGAGCCGGGCCTGCCGGAGCTGCTCACCAAGGCCCTGGAGTCGGGCCGGCTGCGCTTCACCACCTCCTTCGAGGAGGCGGGCCGGTTCGGCGACGTGCACTTCATCTGCGTGGGCACCCCCCAGCAGCCCGGCTCGGACGCCGCCGACCTCACCTACGTCGACGCCTCCGTGCGGGCCCTCGCCCCGCACCTGGACCGCCGCACGCTCGTCGTCGGCAAGTCGACCGTCCCGGTCGGGACGGCGAAGCGGCTGACCGGGATCGTGCACGAGCTCGCGCCCGCCGGGACGGACGTCGAGCTGGCGTGGAACCCCGAGTTCCTCCGCGAGGGCTTCGCGGTGGACGACACGATGCGGCCCGACCGGCTCGTGTTCGGGGTCGCGTCCGACTGGGCCTACGAGCGGCTCGAGGCCGCGTTCCGTCCCGTCCTCGACCTCGGCACCCCCGTCGTCCGCACCGACCTCGCCACGGCCGAACTGGTCAAGGTCGCGGCGAACTCGTTCCTCGCCACCAAGATCTCCTACATCAACGCGATGGCGGAGGTCTGCGAGGCCGTCGGCGCCGACATCAAGGACCTCGCCGACTCGCTCGCCCTCGACGACCGCATCGGCGGCAAGTTCCTCAAGCCGGGCCTCGGCTTCGGCGGCGGCTGCCTGCCGAAGGACATCCGCGCGTTCGCGCACCGCGCCGAGGAGATCGGCGTCGGCCAGGCCGTGTCGTTCCTGCGCGAGGTCGACGACATCAACCGCCGCCGCCGGGCCCGCACCGTCGACCTCGTCCGGGAGATGCTCGGCGGGATCTCCGGCAAGCGGATCGCGGCGTGGGGCGCGGCGTTCAAGCCGAACTCCGACGACATCCGGGACGCGCCCGCCCTGGACGTCGCCCGCACCATGCACGGGCTCGGCGGGCACGTCCGGGTGTTCGACCCGGCCGCGCTCGACAACGCGCGCCGCGCGTTCCCCGAGCTCCGCTACGGCGACAGCGCGTTCGACGTGGCACGGGACGCCGACGTGGTCGTCCTGCTGACCGAGTGGTCGGACTTCCGCGAGGTCGACCCGGACGCCCTCGCCGAGGTCGTCCGGCACAAGCGGATCGTCGACGGCCGGCACGCCCTCGACGCCGACCGCTGGCGCGCCGCGGGCTGGGAGTACCGCGCCCTCGGCCGCAGCTGACCTCGGGCACCCCTGGCACCGGCGGCGGCCCGCTCCCTCCCGGGGAGCGGGCCGCCGCCGGTTCCATGTGGGTCCCGCGTTTGAGGGTTCACCCCGTCGTACGCTCGGAACTGGCGCAAAAGTTTCAACCGCAGGTTCAACGATACGGTCGAGGTGACTTCGCCCCACGCAGGAGGACGGTGCCATGGCGGACGACTCCCCGACGATCGAGCTCAGCCTGGCCGAACTCCGGGAGGTGGCCCGCTTCGCGGCGGCGTGCGCCCGTCCGGCTCTGGTGATCTTCGAGCGGGACCGTCCGGACGACCGGCGCCCGCGGACCGCGATCGACGCCGCCCGGGCGTTCGCCGACGGGGGCGAGCGGACCAGGGCGATCCGGGACGGCGCGTGGGCGGCGTGGCGCTCCCACCAGGACGCCCGCGCCGCGGGGCGGGCCGCGGCGAGCGACGCCGCGCGCGCCGCGGTGGGCGCGGCCGGTGCCGCGTTCCTCCACCCCCTCGCGAAGTCCACCCAGGTCAAGCACATCCTCGGCGCGGCCGCGCACGCCGCGCGGGCCTTCGAACTCGCGACCGGCGACGACCCGGCGGTCGGCGCCGGCCACATCGCGCAGTCGCGGATCCTCGCGCCGCCCGCCGTGGTGGACGTCCTGCGGCGCTATCCCGCCGCCCCGCCCGGCGGCGGACGGGTCGGCGCGCTGATCCGCGAGCTGGACGCGGCGCTCCGCTGACCCGCCCGCGGCGGGAACAGGGAGGACGGGCGGGGCGTTGACCGACACGAGGGCGCTCGACGCGCGTCCTCCCGGACGAGGTGCGCCGTACCCGGTACGACAAGACGACGCGGCACCGCAGTCGTCTCGTCCACCGGGAGCAGATCATGGCCTGGATCCTCGTCATCGTCGCCGGCCTCTTCGAGGTCGCGATGGCCCTGTGCCTCAAGGCCAGCAAGGGCTTCACCGAACTGTGGCCGTCCCTCGGCTTCCTCGGCTTCGCCGCGGTCAGCTTCGGCCTCCTCAACATGGCGCTGCGGACGCTCGACGTCGGGACGGCCTACGCCGTCTGGGTCGGGATCGGCGCCGTCGGCACCGCCGCGCTCGGCATGATCCTCATGGGCGATCAGGTGTCCGCGTTGAAGATCGGGGCGCTGACCTGCATCATCGTCGGCGTCATCGGTCTCAACCTGGCGGGCGGGGGGCACTGAGCGAAAGGCCCGGACGGCCCGGACGCCGAGGCGGCGCCGACGCGGCGCCGCCGGTCCGGAACCGGTCGGCACCGGCGGCGTCCGCTTTCCGGCGCCGCTTCGCCTTTCCCCAGGTCGGCCTTCCTGCCAGGCTGGAACGCGAACCCCGACATGTGCGTCTATGTGTCGAGAGCGCCAGGGGGCGCCAGGCACCACCACGGGAGGTAGAACCTTGGTCTTCAAGAAGCTCCGCCAGGCGATGGGCATCGGCGGCCCGCAGGTCGAGACGGTCCTGCAGAACCCGAACACTCAGCCGGGCGGCGTCGTCCGTGGTGAGGTCACCCTGATCGGCGGCCAGCACGACTCGAACATCAAGTCGCTGAACCTGGCCCTGCGCAGCAGGGTCGAGGTCGAGTCGGGCGACTCCGAGCACGTCAGCAACCTCGAGTACGCGAAGGTGTCCCTCGCCGGGGGCTTCGAGCTGGACGACGGCTCGCGGCACAGCATCCCGTTCGAGTTCCCCATCCCGTGGGAGGCCCCCCTCACGCACATGTACGGGCGCCCCCTCCTCGGCACCACCGTCGGGCTCGCCACCGAGCTGGAGGTCGCGGGCGCGATCGACCCGGGCGACCTCGACCCGATCTCCGTGCAGCCGCTGCCCGCGCAGGAGCGCATCCTGGAGGCCTTCGGCAACCTCGGCTTCCGGTTCCGCAACGCCGACTGCGAGAAGGGCCGCATCTACGGCGTCGACCAGCGGCTGCCCTTCTACCAGGAGATCGAGTTCGCGCCGCCCGCGCAGTACGCGAACGGCATCAAGCAGCTGGAGGTGACGTTCGTCGCCTACCCCGACTCCATGGACGTCGTCCTGGAGCTCGACAAGCGCGGCGGCGTGTTCACCGAGGGCCACGACTCGTTCAGCCGCTTCCGGGTGGACTACGCGAGCGTCGGCAACACCGACTGGGAGGGGCAGCTCAACGGCTTCCTCCAGGACGCCGGCCGCCGCAAGGGCTTCTTCTAAGGTCCCGGACCCCACCGTCCGAAACAGGCCGTCCGGAACAGGCCGTCCCGAGCCCGCGCCGATCCCCTCCGCGATCTTGATCGTGGAGGGGATCGGCGCGTAGAAATGGTGCATGTGACTCCGCCCCCCGGTCTGTCCCCCGCCGAAGAGCGCCTGTGGGCCGCCTTCCCCACCGGTACCCCCGTCGTCCTCGGCGACGACCTGCCCGAAGAGCCGCTGCCCGACCGGACCGTCAGCGCGCACGTCATCACCCGGCTGCTGCTCGGCGCCGGGGAGACGCAGCCCGGCGCGGTCGCGGCGCTGAAGCTGCGCGGCGCGTACATCAGCGGGCAGATCGACGTGTCCGGCGGCATCGTCGAGCACGAGCTGCGGCTGGAGCGGTGCCTGCTGGTGGAGGAGCCCGACCTCTCCAACGCCGAGACCCGCCAGCTCCGGTTCGCCGACTGCCGGATGCCCGGCTTCGACGGCGGCGGGCTGCGCGCGGACGGCTACCTCAGCCTGTCCGGCTCGACGATCGAGGGGCAGGTGCGGCTGCCGCGCGCCCAGCTGTCCGGCGGGTTCCGGATGAACGGGACGCGCATCACCGCGACCGACCCGGACCAGTGGGCGCTGTTCAGCGGCGGGCTCGTCGTGGACGTCGGCACGTTCATCCGGGACGCGGAGATCACCGGCGGCGTCCGGTTCGTCGGGGCCCGGATGAACGGCGGCCTGTTCATGGAACGGACCGTCCTGTCCAATCCGGGACGGCTCGCCATGGACGCGCAGAACATGGTGGTCGAGGACGCCGCCGAGTTCAGCGCCGGGTTCCGTGCGAACGGGACGGTCCGGCTGCGCAGCGCCCGCTTCAACGGGATCCTGTCGTTCTCGAAGGGCATCCTGGACTCCCGCGATCCGGGGCGGATGGCGCTGCACGCGTCCCACATGTACGCCGACGAGCTGCTGCTGTGGCCGTCGGAGAAGATCCAGGGCCGGGTGTCGCTGTCGTACTCCCGCGTGGGCGTGCTCCACGACCACCCGTCGATCTGGCCGGACGAGCTGTACCTGAACGGCCTCGTGTACGACACGCTGCGCGGCGGCGGCATCAAGGACCGCCTCGACTGGGTCTCCCGTGACGAGCAGTTCCACCTCCAGCCGTACGAGCAGCTCGCCGCCTGGTACCACGGCGTCGGCTCCGACGACCTCGCCCGGAAGGTGCAGCTTGCCAAGCTGCGCGCGCGCCGCCGCAAGCTGCACGTCGTCGGGCGCGCCTGGAACCACCTCCTGGACTGGACGGTCGGCTACGGCTTCCGGCCGTGGCTCGCCTTCGCGTGGTTCGCGTTCCTCCTCGCCGTGGGCACCACCGTGTTCTCCGCCGAGAAGCCGAAGGCGATCCGGCCGCCGGACGAGCTGCCCGACTTCCACGCGCTCGTCTACTCCCTCGACCTGCTCATCCCCCTCGACACGTTCGGGCAGCAGCTCGCCTACGACCCGGTCGGCTGGTCGCGGTGGGTCGCCTACCTGCTCGTCGCGACCGGCTGGGTGCTGGCCACCGCACTGATCGCGGGCGTCACCCGGGTGCTGCGGCCGAACTGACCACGCGCCGCCACCCGGCACAATGGGGGGCCATGGGCACGTATCTGATCACGGGGGCGACCGGCGGGATCGGCAAGGCGGTCGCGGAGCTGCTCCGCGGCCGGGGGCACGACCTCATCCTGACCGGCCGGTCCACCGACCGGCTCGACGAGCTGACCACGGCGCTGCGGACCGGTGCCCACGCCAACACGCAGATCTTCTCGCCGCAGGAGATGACGGTGCAGAGCACCGGCGCGTCGATCGCCACGGTCGCGCTCGACCTCGCCGAGCCCCGCAGGCTGGAGGCGTCCCTCGCCTCCGCCCACGTCCCCGGACGGCTGGACGGCCTGATCCACGCCGCCGGGACCGTGCGGCTGGCGCCCGTCGCCGACCTCGACGTCGACACCTGGCAGGAGCACCTGTCGACGAACCTGGTGTCGGCGGCCGAGCTGACCCGCCTGCTGCTGCCCGCGCTGCGCGCCGCGCAGGGCCAGATCGTGTTCGTCAACTCGACCGCCGGGCTGCGCGCGAACCCGAACTGGGCGGCGTACGCGGCGAGCAAGTTCGGGATGCACGCGCTGGCCGACTCGCTGCGCGCGGAGGAGCCGTCCCTGCGCGTCACCACCCTGTTCCCCGGGCGGACGGCGACGGCCATGCAGCAGCGCGTGCGCGCCCAGGAGGGCCGCGCCTACGACCCGGACGACTTCGCCGACCCGGCGACCGTCGCGCGCGTCCTCGTCGCCGCCCTCGAGACGCCGCGCGACGCGGTGGTCTCCGAGATCACCGTCCGCCCGCGCTAGCCGCGCGACCGTCGCGCCGCCGTCACGGCAGGTCCGCGACGGCGGGCTTCTCCGGGCGGCGGCGCAGCGCCCACGCCCCGACGACGCCGCCGATCAGGCCGAACAGGTGGCCCTGCCACGAGATGGCGGGGTCGCTCGGGAGGACGCCGAGCAGCATCGTCCCGTAGACGGCGACGACGCCGACGGCGATCGCGATGTCCACGAGGCGGCGCTCGAACACCCCGCGGCCGAGCAGGTACCCGAAGAACCCGAAGATCAGGATGCTGGAGCCGAGGGTGTTGGCCGAGCTGGTGAACCACACCCCGAGCCCGCCGACGACGATCACGATCAGGCTCGCGACGAGGAACTTCGCGATGCCGCGGGTGGCGGCGATGAACCCGAGGATCAGGAACGGCACCGTGTTGGCGATCAGGTGCCCGAACCCCGCGTGCATGAACGGGGCGGTGAAGATGTCCGGCAGGTCGTTGACGTTCCAGGGGTCGATCCCGAACCGGTCGAACCAGCCGTTCGCCACATAGTCGACCGTTTCCAGGACCCACATCACCGCGGTGACGGACAGGACCAGCACGGCCGACCCCAGCGCGCGCGCTCCATGCTTGGCGAGGCCGTTCGAGCGTTGCCGCTCCGGGGAGTAGCTCATACCAGACCAACGTACATCCACGCGAATTGGTTGCGGCATGCTGATCGGATGCGTGCGATGGTCTGCGAGGAACTCGGTTCACTCGCCCTCAAGGAGACGCCGACCCCCGTACCGGGGGACGGACAGGTGCTGATCACGGTGGAGGCGGCGGGCGTCAACTACGTGGACGCCCTGTTCGTGCAGGGCCGGTACCAGATCAAGCCCGACCTGCCGTTCGTCCCGGGCAGCGAGGTCGCGGGGACGCTGCCGTCCGGGGAGCGGGTGCTGGCGATGTGCGGGCTCGGCGGGTTCGCGTCGCACGTCGTCGTGCCCGAGGCGGCGGCGGTGCCGATCCCGGACGCGCTGGGGGCGGCGGAGGCGGCGACGTTCACCCAGAGCCACTGCACCGCCCTGTTCGGGCTGCGCGACCGGGCGGGCCTGCGGGCGGGCGAGACCGTGCTGGTGCTGGGCGCCGGGGGCGGCACCGGCCTGGCGGCGGTGCGGGTCGCGGCGGCGCTCGGGGCGCGGGTGCTGGCCGCGGCGTCGTCCGGTCCGAAGCGGGACGCGGCCGTCGCCGCGGGCGCGGAGGCCGCGATCGACCTCGCGGACGTGAAGGGCGGCGCGCGCGGCTGGTCGGAGGGCGGCGTCGACGCCGTCTACGACCCGGTGGGCGGGACGCTCGCCGGCCCGGCGCTGCGGGCGCTGCGGGAGGGCGGACGGTACGTGGTGATCGGGTTCGCGTCCGGGGACATCCCGTCGCTGCCGCTCAACCAGGTGCTGCTGCGCAACCGCACGGTCGTCGGCGTCGACTGGGGCGCCTGGTCGATGGCGCACCCGCCGGAGCAGCGGGCGCTGCTGGACGAGCTGCTCGCGATGGTCGCGGCGGGCGCGCTGGCACCCGAGACGGCCGGGTTGGAGCCGCTGGCCTCGGCCCCGAAGGTTTTGGACGACCTACTGAACCGCCGGATCGTGGGAAAAATCGCACTCGTCCCCTGATTGACCCCTGATCGGCCCCTGATCAGGACAGGTGGTACTTCATCCCCATGTGGGACGGGCGGAAGCCCATCTTCTGGTAGAAGCGGATGGCGTCGGGGCGCTGCCGGTCGGTGGTGAGCTGCACGAGCCGGCAGCCCCGGGCGCGGGCCCGGTCGACGGCCCACTCGATGAGGGCCTGGCCGACGCCGTGGCCGCGCTGCTCGGACGCGACGCGGACGCCCTCGATCTGCGCGCGCTCGCCGCCGCCGTAGGTGAGGCCGGGGATGTAGGTGAGCTGGAGCGTGCCCGCGATCTCGCCGTCGATCTCGGCCACGACGACCGAGTTGTTCGGATCCTTCTGGATCGCGGCGAACGCGGTGAAATAGGCCTCCGGGATGCGTTCGCCCGCCGTTTCGCGGGTCGATCCGAGGGGATCGTCGGCCAGCAGCCGGACGATCCGCGGCAGATCGGCCGCCGTCGCCTCACGGAAGGTCACTTCTTGATCACGACGCACACCGACCAGGCTATCCGAACGCTATGTTGCGGTGTTCTCCCCAACGACTTGTAGTACTACCGTTTGTAGTACTACGTTGGGTGGACGACACCGTACCTCGACCCGCGAAGCCGGCGGCTGGCCGCGACCGCCGCAGGGAGACACCATGCACAACGACAACGAGGAACACTGGACCGACCACGCGATCTGCCGCGGCGAAGATCCCGACCTGTTCTTCCCGATCGGGTACTCCGCGGAGATCCTGCGGGAGCAGGAGCGGGCCGCCAAGGCGATCTGCGGCAACTGCCCGGTCCAGGTCGACTGCCTGACCTGGGCGCTGCGCGTCGGCGAGCCCGACGGCGTCTGGGGCGGGACGACCCCGGAGGAGCGCCGCCACCTGCGCCGCACCGCCGACGCCCCCGCCCGCCGCCCGCTCCCGGTCATCGTCGTCCGCGGCGATGCCTCGGTCTCCGAGCACGCCGACGCCGCCTGAGCCGCGCGGGCCGTCCGGTCAGCCGGACGCCTCCGGCACCGCGGCCTCCCCGGCCGCCCCGGCCGCCTCGGTCTCCCGCTCGGCGCGGCGCTCGTCGCGGTATCGCCTGATCGAGTACCCGAGCGCGCCCGCCCAGACCGCGTACAGCACGGCGTAGACGCCGTACCGGACGGGGTCGCCCGCGTCGATCCAGTCGCTGCGCAGGAGCGTCCGGGCGTTCGTCACGATGATCAGCCCGCCGACCGCCGCGCCGAGGACGGCGGGCGGCAGGTGCCGCACCAGCCAGGCGGCGACCGGCGCGGCCACCAGCCCGCCGAGCAGCAGCGCGGCCGCCCAGCCGGCGTTGACCCCGGCGGTGCCGAGCCCGGTCAGGAAACCGAGGCTCGCGGCGACCGCGACGAGGAACTCGCTGGTGTCGATGGTGCCGATCACCTTGCGCGGCTCCATCCGCCCGGACGCCAGCAGCGCGGGCGTCCCGACCGGTCCCCAGCCGCCGCCGCCCGAGGCGTCCACGAACCCGGCCACCACGCCGAGCGGGGCGAGGAAGCGGCGGCGCAGCGGCTTGCCGAGGTTCGCGGTGGACGGTCCGCGCCGGGTGAACCGGACGAGCACGTAGACGCCGAGCGCCAGCAGGACCAGCGCCATGAACGGCGCGGCGGTCTCGGTCGACAGCCACGACAGGAACGTCGCCCCGGCGAACGCGCCGAAGGCGCCCGGGATGCCGACCTTGAGCACGACCTTCCAGTCGACGTTCCCGAACCGCCAGTGGGCCGCGCCGGACGCCAGCGTGGTCCCGATCTCCGACAGGTGCACGGTGGCCGATGCGGCCGCCGGGCTCGTCCCCGCCGCCAGGAGCAGCGTCGTCGACGTCACCCCGTAGGCCATCCCCAGGCTCCCGTCCACCAGCTGGGCGCCGAGCCCCACCAGTGCGAGCACTACGAACGAGCGCATGGCCACCTTCCCTACTTGATAAGTCGGAATACAGGATATTAGGCCATCGCCGACCTCTCAGGTCAACCGGACCGTTCGGTCAGATCACCGGCCCCGGGCGTTCAGGGCTCGTTCAGGGCTCGTCAGGAGTCGCCGAAGGCGCCCAGGGCGGTCATCAGGCCCACACCGTCCGACACCACCCAGTACTCGGCGAGCCGCCCGCCCGCGACGCGGAACATGTCCTGCCCGACGAACGAGACGCGCGTCCCGGGGGAGGCCGTCGCGCCGGGCACGCCGCCCTGGTACGTCCCGTGGAACGTCCACCGGGCCGCGACGATGTCGCCGCCCACTACCGGCCCGACGTCCAGCGTGTTCACGATGTCGGAGAACATGTGGCGCGAGTGCCGGATCTGGTCGGCCGCCTCCTCCGCGCCGCGCACCTCCATCGCGGGCCAGTGCCCCACGAAGTCCGGCGTCATGATCTCGTCGAGGACGCCGTAGTCGCCCGACCACGCGTCGAACAGCCAGCGCCGGTAAAGCTCGTCCGCATCCATGGACCCATTCTTCGCACGCGTCCCGGCGTCCTGCCAAACGGGTCGGCGGAACGCGCGGTGCGGGGTGCCCTCCAGAGGCTGGGCGCTCGGCCTCGCGTACGTCCGCCTGCCGTCCTCCACCGGCGTCGAGCCCCTGCCCGACTCGCGCGAGTCCTGGCCGGTTACGCTGGCCATGAACCCGCACGCGCCGGGCGCTCGCGAGCCGGGAGCGGAGCGAGCGGCGGCTCGCGGCCCCGACCTCGTCGAGCGGTTCCGCACCGGCCTGCCGGCGACCGCCGGCCGGGAGACCTGCCCACCGGGGCGGGGACGGGGGATATATCACCTATCGGGCCCGCCGCTACCGACGCGCGTTCTATCCCTGTTCATCTTCGCGTGATTTGCTGGTCACGTGGGATTTTCCTCGGTATAGGAAGAGGCGCACCGTGGCCGACCGGCACCTGGAGATCGAGCAGAAGTACGACGCCGAGGCGGAGTTCGAACTGCCGCCGCTGGACGATCTGCCGGGGGTGTCGCAGGCCGCGCCGCCGCGCGTCCAGGAGCTGCACGCGACCTACTTCGACACCGCCGACCTGCGGCTGGCCTCGCTCGGGATCACCCTCCGGCGGCGCCGGGGCGGCGACGACTCCGGCTGGCACCTGAAGGTCCCGGCGGGGCCCGACGGCAAGCAGGAGCACCGGGCGCCGCTGGGCCGCCCGCGCGTCGTCCCGCCGCGGCTGGCCGGGCTCGTCGCCGTCCACACCCGCGGCGCCGAGCTGGGCCCCGTCGCGGTCCTGGAGACCCGCCGGACGGTCGTGGTCCTGCGGGACGCGGAGGGCGCGGCCCTCGCCGAGGTCGCCGACGACCTGGTGTCGGCGTACCGGGAGGAGGGCGACGAGCCGCGCCGGTGGCGGGAGATCGAGGTCGAGCTGGCCGGCGGCGGGCCGGACCTGCTGAAGGCGGCGGGCAAGCGGCTGCGGAAGGCGGGCGCGCGGCGGGCGAAGTCGTCGTCGAAGCTGGGCCGGCTGCTCGGCGGGGCCGTCCCGGCGGCGCCCGGCGCGACCGCGCGCGCCGCGACCCGGGCGCGGCTGCGGTCGCTGACCTCGAACGGGAAGCTGCCGACGGTGACGGCGGGCGACGCGGTGCTGGGTTACCTGGCCGGGCAGCTGGAGAGCCTGATCGACTACGACCCGCGGGCGCGGCTGGGCGAGGAGGACGCCGTCCACCGGATGCGGGTGGCGACGCGGCGGCTGCGCAGCACGCTGCAGTCGTACCGGCCGGTGCTCGACCGGGTGCGGACGGAGCCGCTGCGGGCGGAGCTGCGCTGGCTGGCGGGCGTGCTCGGCGAGGTCCGCGACCTGGAGGTGCTGCGCATGCGGTTCGCGGACGGCCCGCGGTTCTTCCTGGACGACCTCGCCCGGCGGGAGCGCGGCGCGTACCGGCGGATGAACGCGTCGCTGAAGGAGGCGCGGTACTTCGAGCTGCTCGACGCGCTCGACGCGCTGATCGCCGACCCGCCGCTGGACGAGCGCGCGGAGCGCAAGGCCCGCAAGGAACTGCCGCTGCTGGTGTCGCGGGCGTGGGACCGGATGGCGACGCAGTACCGGTCGATCGGGACGGCCGACGACCCGGACTTCGCGCGCCACGAGACGCGCAAGGACGCCAAGCGCGCGCGCTACGCGGCCGAGCTGGCGACGCCCGTGCTGGGGGCGGCCGCCAAGCGGGTCGCCAAGGACGCCAAGCGCATCCAGGAGGTGCTCGGCGAGCACCAGGACGCCGTGGTCGCCCTGGAGCACCTGGAAGCGGCCAGGCGCCGCGCCAGGACGGCGCAGGACGCGTTCGCGCTCGGCGTCCTGTACGGGCGGGAGGAGTGCCGCGCCGACACCGCCCGCGACCGGCTCGCCGTGACCTGGTCGCGCACCCTGGGCCCGTCCTTCTAGCCGGGGAGCGGGGACGGGCGTCAGGGCGCGTGCCACCCGGGCGTCAGGGCGCGTGCCACCCGGGCGTCAGGGCGCGTGCCGCCCGGGCGTCAGGGCGCGTGCCGCTCCAGGGCCGGCATCGCGTTCCCGGCGATGTGCGCGACCCAGAACTCCCCCTTGGCGAGGCACGGGTCGTCGGGGACCTTCTCCCCGAGTTCCCGGCACAGCCCGGCGACCAGCTCGTCGACGATCTCGCCGTGCGTGCAGACGAGCGCCGGGACGCCGTCCGCGACGAGTTCGAGGAGGCGCTCGACGGCCTGCCCGGGGCTCGTCTCCCCGACGGTGAACGCGCCGTCGGTGGTGACGGTCGTCCGGGCGCGGCGGGCGAGCGGCAGGACGGACTCGACGCAGCGGGCGGTCGCCGAGCTGACCAGCCGGACGGGCCCGAACGCCGGCACCAGCGACGCCAGCCGGACCGCCTCGGCGCGCCCCGCCGCGGCGAGCGGCCGCAGCTCGTCGGGGTCCGGCCAGCCGTCCTTGCGCAGGGCGTCGGCGTGCCGCAGGATCACCAGCGGACGGGTGTCGCGGGGCCCGGCGAGGAACTCCTCGACCAGCTCGGCGTCGTGCGCGTAGGACAGCCGTGCGGTGGCCCGCGCGGGCGGCAGCCACTCGATCCGGTCGACCTCCTCGTTCGGGACGAACGCGGCGCCGGCGACCGGCCGGGCCGCCCACCAGTCGACCACCTTCGTCCGGCCCCGCGCCCGGTACGTGACGGACGGGAGGCGGCGGCCGAGCCGGGGGACGATCCCGGTCTCCTCCTCGACCTCGCGGACGGCGGCGCGCAGCACGTGCTCGCCGGGGTCGACCTTCCCCTTCGGCAGCGACCAGTCGTCGTAGCGGGGGCGGTGGATCACGGCGATCTCGGGGCCGGCGGAGCCGGGGCCGTCCCGCCAGAGCAGGCCCCCCGCGGCGCGAATCGTTCCGGGCTTCTCGTGGGCCTCAGCCATCGACCGTCCTCCAGCGGCGGCTCCGCACCAGGTGGGTCTGGATGTCTCGCAGGGTCTCGCCGGGCTCGGGGGTGTTGCGCGTCCAGGCGCCGTCGCCGTCCAGCCGCCAGGCGTGCGTGCCCGGCTCCATGGCCATGTCGATCAGCTCGATCAGCCGGTCCCGCTGCGCGCGGTCGGTGACGGTGACGAGCGCCTCGACGCGGCGGTCGAGGTTGCGGTGCATGAGGTCGGCGCTGCCGATCCACACCTCGGGGTCGCCGCCGTTGTCGAACGCGAAGACGCGCGAGTGCTCCAGGAACCGGCCGAGGACGCTGCGGACCCGGACGGTCTCCGACAGTCCCGGCATTCCGGGGCGCAGCGCGCAGATGCCGCGCACCCAGACGTCCACCGGGACGCCCGCGCGCGACGCCCGGTACAGGGCGTCGATCAGGACCTCGTCGACGAGCGAGTTGCACTTGACGCGGACCCGCGCCGGATGCCCGCTCCGGTGGTTCTCGATCTCGTGCTCGACGCGCTGGACGAGCCCGGAGCGCAGGCTGTGCGGGGCGACGAGCAGCCGGTGGTAGGAGCCCTGCCGCGAGTAGCCGGTGAGGTGGTTGAACAGGGCGCTGACGTCCTCCCCGACCTCCGGGTCGGCCGTCAGCAGCCCGAAGTCCTCGTAGAGGCGGGCCGTCTTCGGGTGGTAGTTGCCGGTGCCGATGTGGCAGTAGCGGCGCAGGACGCCGTCGGTGTCCTGCCGGACGACGAGCGCGAGCTTGCAGTGCGTCTTCAGCCCGACGAACCCGTAGACGACGTGGCACCCGGCGGTCTCGAGCTTGCGCGCCCACGCGATGTTGGCGCGCTCGTCGAACCGGGCCTTCAGCTCCACGACCACCACGACCTGCTTGCCGGCCTCGGCGGCGCTCATCAGCGCGTCCACGATCGGCGAGTCGCCGCTCGTCCGGTACAGCGTCTGCTTGATCGCCAGGACGCGCGGGTCGGCGGCGGCGTCCTCGATGAGCCGCTGCACGGTGGTCGTGAACGAGTCGTAGGGGTGCTGGACGAGCACGTCCCGTTCGCGGATCGCGGCGAAGACGCTCGCGTCCCCGGGGATCGCCTGCTTCGACGGGACGAACGGCGGGTACTTCAGGTCCGGCCGGTCGAGGTCGGCGATGGCGCCGAGCCCGCCGAGGTCGAGCGGCCCGCCGACCCGGTAGATCTGCCCCTCCTCGATCGCCAGTTCCGTCGTGAGCAGCTCCAGGACGCCCGCGGAGATCGACTCCTCGACCTCCAGCCGGACGACGGGCCCGAACCGGCGCCGCAGCAGCTCCCGTTCGAGCGCCTGCAGCAGGCCCTCGCTGATGTCCTCGTCGATCTCGAGGTCCTGGTTTCGGGTGACGCGGAACGCGTGGTGCTCGACGACCTCCATGCCGACGAACAGCTGCCCGAGGTGCGCGGCGATGACGTCCTCGAGCGGGGTGAACCGGTCGGGGGACGCCTCGACGAAGCGCGGCAGCAGCGGCGGGACCTTGACCCGCGCGAACATCGTCGCGTCCGTCTCCGGGTCGCGGACGATCACGGCGAGGTTGAGCGACAGGCCCGAGATGTACGGGAACGGGTGCGCGGAGTCGACGACCAGCGGCGTCAGCACGGGGTATATGCGGTCGCGGAAGAATCTTCGCAGCCGCTCCTGCTCGGTCTCGGCGAGCTCGTCCCAGCGCAGCAGGTCGATGCCCTCCTTGCCGAGGGCGGGGCGCAGCTCGTCGCGGAAGCAGGCGACGTGCCGCAGCATCAGCTCGTGCGCGACCGTCCCGGTCCGTTCCAGCACCTCGCGCGGCTGCCGTCCGCTGGCCGACTGCACGGCCAGCCCGGTCGCCATGCGGCGGGCGAGGCCGGCGACCCGGACCATGAAGAACTCGTCGAGGTTGCTGGAGAAGATCGACAGGAACCGGACGCGTTCCAGCAGCGGGAGCGTCGGGTCCTCGGCGAGTTCCAGAACGCGCTGGTTGAAGCGGAGCCAGCTCTCCTCCCGGTCGAGGAAGCGGTCCTCGGGCAGCGCCTCGCTGGTACGGGGGATGTGTCCTGGGTTGACGGTCATGTTCCCATTTTTCCTGACCAAGATGAACGGCTGTCGAACGTACGGGTCGCCGATGGGTCCGGACACCGTGGATCCTGCCCGCGGTTCCGGTTGATCACTCCGCCCGCCGGCCGCCGATGCGCAACGTGAACGCCGGTTCACGCGCCGACCCGGTGCCGGACGGACGGCGCGCGCGAGCACGAGCGATCATCGGCGCCCGCACCCGCGCACGGACCGTCCCTAAAACTGGTATGCCGTTTTGTCAGACCCTCGGGTAATCATTCTTTGTATGAGCAGAGACACCCATCCGGGGGCGCAGTGCCCGCACTGCCGATCACATCTCGCGCTCGTCCCCGTGCCCGCGAATACCGACACCGGTCTCGCACTCCCGACCCACTCCCTGCTTCCCGTCGTCCCCAAGGAGGAATGGCAGCCTCCCCCGGTCTCGGAGGTGCTCGCGGTGTACGCCGGGCGCGTCCGCGACACCGCCACCGCCACCGCCGGCGCCGCCAAGGTCAGGGAAAGCCTGAACCGCGCCCGCTCCGCCGCCGCCCAGCGCAGGGCGGCGCAGAAAGCAGCCCGCCGCCCCGCCCGGACCCCTGCTCGAACCCCCAAGAGCGCCTGATCACATATCGATCACGCGGCCGCCCGCGAACTGATCAGCGCGGTGCCGAGTCCGTCCATTCCATCGCCGTCACGGCGGCGGAACTCAGCACCGTTCCAGCGGGCCGGTCCACCCCCGACGCGGGCTCGAGCAGCACCCGTTCGGCGGCCAGCGGCCGTCCGGTCGCCGGGTCGATGACGAGCCGGTGCCGGATCGTCCCGAGGGGCGTCCGCTCGTCGAGCGCGACGGCGTCGCCCGTCCGTCCCCGCGAGTCCACGACCTCGCCCGCGCCCACGACCGGCGCGAGCCCCGCCAGCATCCGGAACGCGGCGGCCCGCACCCGCGGCGTGACGGGCATGTCGGTCACCAGCCCGACGGACGTGCGGTAGAGCCAGGCGTCCGCCGGCATCGGCTCGCTCGCCGCCTCCGTGCCGTGCCCCCGGTACCAGCGCAGCAGCTCCGCCTTGAGCCCCGCCGGGTCGCCGGGCAGCGCGCGCAGGTCCGCCATCGTCACGTTCCGGCCCAGCCAGAACACCTTGTCGCCGTCGACCAGCGGCGAGCTCGACGTCTGCCACGGGCCCGGCGCGGTGGACGCCTCCATCGGCTTGAGCTTCCCCGTCTCACCGGGCGCGACGGGCACCTCCAGCGTGAACGTCGACGGCGATCCGGCGCGCCGCCAGAGCGCCGCGTCCGCCGGGGTCGCCGCCCGCGCCCCGAGCCGCCGCTCGCGGCCCCAGACCCGGCCGCCCGGCTCCCGGGGCGTCCAGGACTCGTGCCTCGACCGGTCGACGACCGTGTAGCGCGCCCCCGGCTCGCCCACCCGGTAGTAGCCGGACTGGACCTTCGCCACGTACCAGTACGCGCCCGTCCCCGCGGGCCGCGACTCCGCCTTCTCGGCGGCGGCGAGCAGCACCGTCCCGGCGTCGAGCGTCCGCACCGGCGCACCGGCGGCGGGCGTCGCGTCGCCCCGCGTGCCGTCCGCCGCGGGGAGGTTCACCGCGACCAGTGCGGCGGCGGCCGCCGCGCCCGCGAGGCCCAGCCCCCACACCGGCAGCGCCCGGCGCGGCCTCGCCCGCGGCGCCCGCGCACCGTCCGGCCCGGACGGCCGCTCCGCCATCGCCCGCGCCAGCTCGGCGCGCCGCACCTCCGGGTCGACCGGCGCGTCCGGGGCCAGCTCCACGGGGCGCGCCTCGCGCAGCGTCCGCAGCACGTCGTTCATGACCACTCCTCCTTGATGATCCCCACCCGTGGACGCTCGTCCGGCCCGGCCGCCTCCGGTCCCGCCCGGCCCGGTTCGGGGCCGTCCTCGACCGCCCGGACCAGCCGCCGCCGCGCCCGGTGCAGCCGCACCCGCAGCGCCGCGGCCGAGCAGCCCACGACGCGGGCCGCGTCCCGCGGTGCCAGGCCCTGCCAGGCGACGAGGATCAGAATCTCCCGGTCGGCCTCGGACAGGGTCGCCATCGCGCGCAGCACCGCGAGGCGCTCGGCGACCTCCTCGGCGACGTCGCCGGGGCGCGGCGCCCGGCGCGCCGCGTCCGCGGTGAACTCCGCCGTGACCGCCGCGCGCCGGGCCTCGGCCCGGTCGCCGGCGCGCAGCACGTTCCGCGCGACGCCGAGCAGCCAGGGCAGCGGCGGGTCGGGCACGTCGGCCAGCCGGCGCCACGCCACCGTGAACGTTTCGCTCACCACCTCGTCCGCGATCTGGCGCCCGGCGCGGCTCGCCGCGTACGCCCAGACGCGCTGCCGGCACGCGTCGTACATCGCGGTGAAGCGCCGCTGGTCCGCGGCGCGCCGATCGGCGGCCCGCTCGTCGGGGGCCCGCTGGCCGGGGACCCCGCCGGGGCCCGGTCGATCGGGGGCTTCGTCCGCCACCGTGTGCTCCTCCGTCCACCAGGTGTGTGTTCCGTCACGGGGTAGTGGCGCGGGCAACGCCATCGTTACCCGCGGGGCCCGATTTCCCCGGCACGATGATCGGATCCGCCACGGTGGGTGCAAGGCTTGCTCGGACTGCCTCTAATATTTGCTCGACTGCAAGCAAATGCACCGTTCGAAGGGCACCCGCGAAGGAGCTGAGCCATGACCGCGATCCCGAGTCGCGGCGCCGAACGTCTCCTGGGCGTCACCGGCACGCTCCGGCTGCTCCTCGTCGAGGACGACCCGGGCGACGCGTTCCTGTTCGAGGAGCTGCTGACCGAGGTCCGGCCGGGCGTCGAGATCACCGTGGCGCGGACGCTCGCCGAGGCGCTGGAGGCGATCCACCCGGCGCTCCAGTGCGTCATCGTCGACCTGTCGCTGCCGGACGCCCAGGAGCTGGACGCGCTGCGGCAGGTGCTCGACCACGCGCCGCACACGGCCGTCCTCGTCCTGACCGGCCTCGCCGACTCGCACGTCGGGGTGGAGGCGGTCGCCGCCGGGGCCCAGGACTACCTGGTCAAGCAGGACGTCGACGGCGCGCTGCTCAGCCGGGCGATCAGCTACGCGATCGAGCGCAAGCGGGCCGACGAGTCCGAGCGGCAGCTCGTCGAGGCGCGGGTGCTCGGGCAGGAGAACGCCCGCCTCGAACGGGGGCTGCTGCCCGTCCCGATCCTGCACGACGGTTCGCTGCGGCACCACACCCGGTACCGGCCCGGCCGCGACCGCGCGTTGCTCGGCGGCGACTTCCACGACACGGTGGAGACCGCGGACGGCACCGTCCACGCGGTCATCGGGGACGTCAGCGGGCACGGCGCCGACGAGGCGTCCCTCGGCGTGCGGCTGCGCATGGCGTGGCGGACGCTCGTCCTCGCGGGGCACCAGGGGCAGCGGCTCCTGGAGATCCTCGACGCGGTACTGGAGCACGAGAGGTGGGGCGAGGAGATCTTCACGACACTCTGCATGCTGACGATCGCGCCGGACCGCCGCACCGCGCGCGTCCACCGGGCCGGGCATCCGCGCCCGCTGCTGTTCGGCCCGGACGGCGTCCGGGCCCTCCCGGAGGAGCCGCGCGGCCCCGCGCTCGGGCTCCTGCCCGGCCTCGAGTGGCCCGCGCAGGACGTCGAACTCGGGGACGCGTGGGGCCTGTTCCTCTACACCGACGGGCTGATCGAGGGCTGCGTCGGGGACGACGGCGAGCGGCTCGACCTCGAAGGGCTGCTGGAACTCGCGGAGGCGGCGCACGCCCGCGGCGAGCGCGGCGAGACGCTGGTCGGCGGGCTGGTCGCCGAGGCCGAGCGGCTGAACGGCGACGTCCTGGCCGACGATCTGGCGGTACTGATGCTCAGCCGAGGCGAACTTTGACCCCCGACAAGCCGCCCCCCGACCCCGACGCCCCCGACGAGAGCCGGACGCGCGGCGCGGCCGAGGGCGTGCCCTTCGGCCCGGCGGTCGTCCTGCCGCACGCCGAGTACCCGGAGCCGCACGGCCTGAGCCGGGTCAGCCTGCGGACCCTGTACCGGACGGTCGCGCTGGTCCTCGCGCTGCTGCTGGCGCTCGCCTTCGCGCTCACCGGGGCGGCGCTGTACGAGAACGACAAGGCGCGCGAGGAGCTCGTCGGCCAGGTGTCCCAGGCGACGCTGGAGCAGTTCGAGGTGACCTCGTCGCTCAACGCGCAGGACGCCGCCGTCCGGGCGTTCGCGACGGACGGCGGCCGGGAGTCGCTCGCCGCCTTCCGGGCGGCGGTGGAGCGGGAGGAGGCCGCGGCGTCCCGGATGCGGCGGCTGCTGACCGGGGTGTCGGGCGGCGACGAGGTCGTGGCGCCGCTGGACCGGACGACGGCGGACGCCGCCGCGTGGCGCACCGGGTTCGCCGAGCCGATCATCGAGCGCGGGCCGGGCTCGGGCCTGACGGAAGAGCAGGAGGAGCAGGGCGGGCGGCTGTACGACGCCGTCCGGGGCGACGTCCAGCACCTCCAGCAGGCGCTCACCACCCTGCACGGAGAGAAGGCCGACGCCCTCAGCTCCCGCGGGCAGGCCGCGCTCTGGGCGACGTGCACCGCGCTCGCGCTCGTGGTGGCGGCGGTCGCCGCGATGGCGCTGCTGATCCGCCGGACGGTGCTGAAACCGGTCTCGGCCATGACCGGCGGGGTCCGCGCGGTGGCGCAGGGCGACTTCGCGCACCCCCTGGACGTGACGGGCCCGGCGGAGCTGCACGAGCTCGCGGCGATCATCGACGCGATGCGGCGGCGGATCCTCGACGAGTGGGGCACGAGCGTCCGGGCCGCGGGCCGGCTGAACGAGCAGACCGAGGAGCTGCGCCGCTCGAACGCCGAGCTGGAGCAGTTCGCGTACGTCGCGAGCCACGACCTGCAGGAGCCGCTGCGGAAGGTCGCGAGCTTCTGCCAGATGATCGAGCGCCGCTACGGCGACCAGCTGGACGACCGGGGCCGCCAGTACATCGAGTTCGCGGTGGACGGCGCGAAGCGCATGCAGGCCCTCATCAACGACCTGCTGGGGTTCTCGCGGGTCGGCCGGATGTCCCGGATCGAGGACGCGGTCGACCTGAACGAGATCGCGCGGCAGGCCGTGTCGAACCTGGACGCGCTGATCGAGGAGACGGGCGCGACCGTGGACGTCGGCGAACTGCCGGCCGTCCCGGGCGACCGCAGCCAGCTCACGCAGCTGTTCCAGAACCTCGCCGGGAACGCGATCAAGTTCCGCCGCGAGGGCGTCCCGCCGCGGGTGTCCATCGCCGCCGAGCACCGGGACGGCGAGTGGGAGTTCCACTGCGCCGACAACGGCATCGGCGTCGAGCCCCGGTACGCCGACCGCATCTTCCTGATCTTCCAGCGGCTCCACCAGCGCGACGAGTACTCCGGCACCGGGATCGGCCTCGCGCTCTGCAAGAAGATCGTCGAATACCATGGCGGCCGCATCTGGCTCGACACCGACGAGCGGGACGGCGACGATCCCGGCACCACGTTCCGCTGGACCCTTCCCGAGGGAGAGACCGATGACCGACGGCCTGATTGACGGACCCCGCCCCATCGAGGTGCTGCTGGTCGAGGACGACCCCGGCGACGTCCTGCTCACCACCGAGGCGTTCGAGCACAACAAGGTGCAGAACGTGCTGCACGTGGTCGAGGACGGCGAGAAGGCGATGGCGTTCCTGCGCCGGGAGGGCGAGTACGAGGGCAAGCCGCGCCCCGACCTGGTGCTGCTCGACCTGAACCTGCCGCGCAAGGACGGCCGGGAGGTGCTCAGCGAGATCAAGGACGACGAGAACCTGCGCAGCATCCCGGTGGTGGTCCTGACGACGTCGGAGGCCGACGAGGACATCCTGCGCAGCTACCGCCTGCACGCCAACGCCTACGTGACCAAGCCGGTCGATTTCGAGCGGTTCGTGTCGGTCGTCCGCCGGATCGACGACTTCTTCGTGTCGGTCGTCAAGCTCCCCCGCTGACGCCGCGCCAGTCGACGCACACCACGACCGCGTCGTCGGCCGGTTCCTCGCCCTCGTAGAACGCGACGTAGTTGCGGACGACGGTGCCGACGGCCTCGGGCGGGGCCTGCAGCCGCGTGTCGCGCAGCGCGTTCAGCAGCCGGGTGCCGCCGAACGGTTCGGCGGACGACGGCGACCGCGCGCCGTGCACCCCGTCGCTGACGACCACGAGCCGGTCGCCGGGCTCGACGGTGAACTCCTCGACCACGTACCGGGTGTCGCCGAACATGCCGAGGGGCAGCTGCGCGTCGAACTCGACCAGGTCGGCGGACGTCCCGCGCAGCCGGTAGATGCGCGGGGACCCGGCGTCGATCGTCCGGACGCGCCCGGTGGCGTGGTCGAAGTCGAGCAGCAGCGTCGACACGTACAGGGCGCCGCGGTGCCGCGCGAAGACGGCCTGGTCGGCGAGCGTCGCCTGCTCGGCGATGTCGCCGCCGGACCGGCGCGCGTTGCGCAGCGCGCTGACCGCCAGGTGGGTGAGCCCGGCGGCCTCGGTGCCGGTGCCCATCCCGTTGGTGACGGCCAGCGTGAACCCGCCGGTGGCCGCCGCCCAGTCGAAGTGGTCGCCCCACACCGCGTACGCCGGTTCGAGCCGCCCGGCGAACCCGATCTCGGCCGTCTCGAACGCGGACGCGGGCAGCAGGTCCCACTGCATCTCGGCGGCCACCGTGAGCCGCGTCCGCCGCCGGACCCGCCGGTACAGGTCGGTGCCGCCGTCCGCGAGCCGCACGGCGCGGGCGAGGACGGCCGCGAGTTCGTCCAGCCGGTCCGGTTCCGCGCCGGGCGGCAGCGGGACGGTCAGCACGCCGATGCGGTCGCCGTGCACGGTCAGCGGGACGTGCAGGGTGTCGTCCGTCTCGTCCCGGATCGTCCGCTGCGCGGCGAAGGCGTGCCCGGGCGCGGTGTTGGCGATCGGCGTCTCGCCGCCGTCCGGGGCGACGAGCACCGTCTGCCGGTAGTCGGGCAGCAGCAGCCGCGCCTCCCCGCCCCCCGTGTACCGTCCGACCGCCCGCCCCGCGACCGCCGCCAGCTCATGCGGCCGAGCCTCCTGAACGGCCCGCACGACCTCCCCGAACCCGTCGGACATCACCCACCCACCTCAACCAAGCCCCAACCACAACGGACCGAAACCACCGCGATCGCAAGCGAAGCCGGATTCGAGCGAAGCGAGAATCCGATCGCGCAGCGAGCCCCTGGGCGGGCCGGAGCGATGCAGCAATCGCACGCAGCCCCCACGAACCCGTCACTCATCAGGCACCACCCACCCCAGCCGAGCCCCAGCCACAGCGGACCGAAACCACTGCGATTGCGAGCGAAGCCAGGTTCGAGCGAAGCAAGAACCTGATCGCGCAGCGAGCCCCCAGGGCGAGTCGAAGCGATGCAGCAATCGCACGCAAGACCCGTTGAAGGAAGGCCCCCCCAGGGGCCTGACGCCAAGGGTCTTGCAATAAGTACAGTAGAGAACATGGTCGGCACGCCGAGTGACGCCGCTCCGGGTGAGAGGGCCGCAGTGGACGCGGCCGCACTCGATGACGCCGCCGCCGCACTGATGACCGTGTGGTCACGGGCGCACAGCGCGCCGGACGTCCCGGTGCCGGCGACGCAGCTGCGGGCGCTGCTGGTCCTGGAGGAGCAGGGGCCGGTGAACGTGAGCAGCCTGGCGGACCGGCTCGGTGCGCTGGTGTCGTCGGCGAGCCGGCTGTGCGATCGGCTGGAGGCGTCCGGGCTGCTGATGCGCGATCCGGGCCGGGACCGCCGGGAGGTCACGCTGCGGCTCACCGCGGACGGCGAGGAGCTGCTCGACCGGCTGCGGGTGCGGCGCCGGGAGGAGCTGGCGCGGGTGCTGGCGTCGATGCCGACGTCCGCGCGGGCCGCGCTGGTGTGGGGGCTGGCGCAGTTCACCGACGCGGCCGGGCGGACCGGGCCGGACGGCTCGTTCTCGATGCCCGCATGATCCACGGCACACCCCCCGAAAGCCATCTTTCCTCCCTAACCGCATTCCGCCCCGGCAAAACAGAAATAGCCACCTGAATACGAGCGGAACAACCGCTCCGGCGTGGCATTTTCCGAATTCCCTCTGCGCGCACCCTTCCCACCGCTAGCATCCCGCACCATGGCGACGATGACTGCGCTCCGGATGCGAGTGATCACGGTGAGTGCGCTCGCCCCGGCCGCGGCGCTGCTGCTGGCCGGTTGCGGGGGCGCGCCCGGCCGCGGGGCGGCCGCGGAACCGTCCGCCGGGACGGCCGCCGGAACGTCCGGGAAGGCGGCCGCCGGCAATTCCGCGGTGCCCGAGTCCACCACGTTCACGACCGTCGACGGCGCGCCCGCCGACGCCGGCCGGGACGCGACCGACGGCCTCGTGGTGCACCCGACGAAGCCGCTGCCGGTGCTGGACCGCCCCGGTGGCAGCCCCGTCGCCACGCTCCCCACCGAACAGCTCGGCGGCCCCACCTGGGTCCCGGTCGTGGAGAGCTCCGGCGGCTGGCGGCGCGTGCTGCTGCCCAGCCGCCCCAACCGGGCGTCCGGGTGGATCTCCGGCGACGGGCTGCGCACGGCGCGCTCGCCCTACCTCGTCACCGTCGACCTCGGCGAGCGGCGGCTCACGCTGCGGCGGTCGGGCGAGGCGGTCGGACGGTGGAAGGTCGCCATCGGCGAGGCCGCCACGCCGACGCCCACCGGCCGCACGTTCGTCATGGCCCAGCTGGCTCCGGGGAAGGGCCCGAGCCCGCTGGTGCTGCCGCTCGGCGCGCACTCCGACACGCTCGACACCTTCGGCGGCGGTCCGGGCACCGTGGCGCTGCACGGGTGGCCGGACGCGTCGGTGTTCGGCCGGGCGGCCACGCACGGCTGCGTGCGGGTGCCGGACGAGGCGCTGCGCACACTGTCCCGGGTGCCGCTCGGGACGCTCGTCCTCATCAACGACTGACCTTCCGCTCCACGATCGGAGTCTTCCATGCGAGTTTCCTTCAGACGCCTCACCACCGCGGGCCTGCTCGCCGCCGGCCTCGGCGCCGCGCTCGCGCCCGCGCTCACCGCCCCGGCCCTGGCCGACCAGGGCTCCGGGTCCGCCTACGGCCTCACCCTCGCGGGCCCGCTGGACATCGCGCCGGTGCCCGCCGTCTCGTCCGGCGGCGAGCAGGTGGAGAAGAGCCTGCTGCGGGAGAAGGGCAACAAGTTCGTGCAGGCCGAAGTGCTGGACGTCCGGGCCTCGGCGGCCCGCGCCCGGTCGAAGGTCGCGCGCCTGAGCGTCCCGTCCGCCGACCTGCTGGCCAGCGCGGTCGCCGCCAAGTGCGACGGCGGCCGGGGCTCGGCGCACCTCGCCGACGCGCGCGTCGCGGGCCGCCGGCTGGACGTGACGCCGCCGCCGAACACCCGCATCCCGGTGAAGATCGAGGGCGTCGGCGACGCGACCCTCACGCTGAACAAGCAGCGCCGGATGCCCGACGGCCGGATGAACGTCACCGCGATGGAGCTCACGCTGCCGCTGACCGAGCCCACGACGCTGAGCGTCGCGTCCGCCACGTGCGGCCGCCCGGCGAAGACCGTCGAGAAGAAGCAGCCCGAGGCGCCCGCCCCCACTCCGGTGCGGCGCGACCTGCCCGTCACGGGCTGACCGGACGCCGGCCCGGCGGCGCGCGAACACGTCCGCCGCCGGGCCGGACCACTCGTCCGGCCCCCGGCCGCCCTTTCCGCCGGCCTTTCCGACCGGCGCCTTTTCAGCTCGCCGGCATCTCTTCGACGGCCTCCTCGGCCGCTGCCGAGAGCGACTTCTCGAAGTGCACGATCGCGCCGCCCCGATGGGCGCGGTCGCTGATCCGGACGTCCTCGGTGAACGCCCGCATCAACTGCAGGCCCCGCCCGGATTCGGCGAGCGGCGGCGCCGGAGCACCGCCCCACTGCGCGGGGCACGCCGCCCCGCCCTCGTCGACGATCTCGACGACGCACCGGTACCCGTCCATCCGGGCCCGGACCTCGTATTCCATCCCCGCCGCCGCGTGCTGCACGACGTTCGCGCACGCCTCTCCGAGCGCCAGCGCTATATCGGCGCGTATCTCGGAGGTGACCCCGAGGCCGCGGAGCGAGGCGTCGAGCGTCCGCCGCACGAGAGGCGCGCTCTCCGCGCTCCTCGGCAGCGTCATTTCGAGGACGACCTCCATGGCCAACCGCCTCCGTTCCCTCTGCCCTCCAGATTTCCCACACGCACCAACGGGAAACTCTCGACCCCCCGGCAACCGGCGCATCGGCCCTGAATACGGGGCCGCCGATAAATCTCTTTCCGCTCTCCTTCCCTCACCATTAATGAGCACGCCAATCGGCGGCGGGACGGTTCGGGACGGATGCCGCGGCGCCGGTACCCGGCATCGCCGTGTCGCGGGCGGGTGCCTGGCGGGCACCGGCCGCTCCGGGCAGACTGGGGCCGTGGTCAAGAAGCTTCGTCCGCAGAACTACAACGAGGTCCTTTACGTCGGGCACTTCTTTCGCAAGGGCATTCCCGTGCTGATGGACCTGAGCGACCTGCCCGACGACGAGGCCAAGCAGCTCGTCGACTTCGCGACGGGCCTCGTGTTCGCCCGCCGCGGCGCCCTCGACCGCGTCGACCGCCGGTTGTTCCTGCTCCAGCCCTGAACGCCCCCGAGAGCGCGCTCGGCCCCGTTCGCGCGCGCGAACGGGGCCGAGTGCCGGGGCGGACGTCCTCGGCGGCGCGTCAGCCGGAGTGTTCGAGCTTCAGGCCGGGGCGCGGCCATTCCTCGATCTTGAGGAGGCGGCCGGTGCTGGACGCGGTGACGTAGGCGGTGCGCATGTCGTCGCCGCCCCAGCAGATGTTCGTGATGCCGGGGTCGTTCGCGACGTCGATCTCCACGAAGTCGACCAGCCGTCCGCGCGGGCTCACCACGGAGATCCCCGCGTGGATCATGGACGCGACGCAGACGTTGCCGTGCGCGTCCACGCCGAGCGAGTCGAAGTTCGTGTAGTCGGGCGCCGTGTAGAGGAAGTTGCCGCCGCCCGAGCCGCCGAGCGACCGGCCGCCCTCGATGACGCCCGGCCCCGTGACGTCCCACCACCAGACGCGCGCGGTGTAGGTCTCGCTGACGTACAGCCGGTCGCCGTCCGGGGACAGGCCGATCCCGTTCGGGCCTTCCATGCCGGCGGCGATCATCGTGATCGACGAGCCGTCCGCCTTCGCGTAGAACAGCTTTCCTTTGTCGCCGGTGACGCCGTCGCTCTTGCCGTAGTCGGTGAAGTAGATGCCGCCGTGCGCGTCGATCACCAGGTCGTTCGGTCCGCGCAGCGGCGCGCCGTCCGCCTCGGTGTACAGCGTCTCGACGGCGCCGGTGGCGAGGTCGACGGCCTGGATGCTGCCGGTCTCGTAGTCGGCGGGGATCCCGCCCGCGAACACGAACCCGCCGACCTCGAAGCGGAGCAGACCGCCGCAGTTGGCGACGTACACGCGCCCGTCCGGGCCGAGCGCGGCGCCGTTCGGGCCGCCGCCGACCTCGGCGGCGACGGACGTCGTGCCGTCCGGGCGGACGCGGGTGAGGGTGCCGCGGTGGATCTCGCAGACGAGGACGTCGCCGTCCGGCAGCGCGACCGGGCCCTCGGGGAACAGCAGGCCCTCGGCCAGCGTGGTGATCTTCATTCTCCTGCCCTTCCTGCGGGGTTTCGCCGCGGCCGGTCCGCCGGTGCCGACGGCCAGGCCGGCGGCGAGTGCCCCGGAGAGGAGCGTCCGGCGCCTCACCGCATCGCCTTGAGGATGCGGCGGGCGGTGCTCTGCACGTGGACCTCGTCCGGGCCGTCGTAGATGCGCGCCTCGCGGGCGTGCCGGTACATGCGCGACAGCGGGAAGTCGTCGGTGAGGCCCGCGGCGCCGTGCACCTGGATCGCGCGGTCGACGACGTTGTGCAGCATCCTCGCCCCGACGACCTTGATCGCGCCGATCTCCACGCGCGCCTGCGAGCCCGCGTCGATCTGCTCGGCGGCCTGGAGCGTGAGCATCCGGGCCGCCTGGATCTCGGTGTAGGAGTCGAACACGTGCTGCTGCATGAGCTGCTTGGCGGCGAGCGGCTCGCCGAACGCGGTCCGCGCGTCCAGCCGGGCGCACATCAGCTCGAACGCGCGCTGCGCCTGGCCGAGCCAGCGCATGCAGTGGAAGATCCGGCCGGGGCCGAGCCGGTCCTGCGCGATGACGAACCCGTGCCCGCGCGGGCCGAGCAGGTTGTCGGCCGGGACGCGGACGTCGTCGTAGGCGACCTCGTAGTGCCCGCCGTGCCCGGTGCCGCCGCCCATCCCGAGGACGGGCGTGTCCCGGACGATCCGGTAGCCGGGGGTGTCCGTCGGCACGATGATCATGCTGAACGCCCGGTGCGGCGACGCGGCGTCCGGTTCGGTGCGGCACATGACGGTCGTGTACGCGGCCGCGGCGGCGTTCGTCGTGAACCACTTGCGGCCCCGGATCACCCAGTGGTCGCCGTCGAGTTCGCCGGTCGTCTCCATGCCGGTCGGGTCGGAGCCCGCGACGTCCGGTTCGGTCATCGCGAAGCTCGGCGACAGCTCCCCGGCCACCATCGGCGCCAGGTAGCGGTCCCGCCAGCGGGGGCTCGCGTACTTGTGCAGCATCAGCGAGTCCTGGAGCGTGAAGGTGCCGAGGGCGATCTGCCCCCACTCGCTGCGGCCCTGCACCTCGTTGACGTACACGTAGTCGAGGAACGGCAGTCCGCCGCCGCCCAGCTCGGCGGGGTGCCCGAGCGCCCACAGCCCGGCGTCCTTCGCCTCCCGCTGGAGCCGCCCGATGGCCGCGCGGGCCTCGTCGCCGCCCGCGTTCAGGACGTCCTCGGCCGGTTCGACCCGCTCGGTCACGAACGCGTGCACGGAGTCGCGGACGTCCCGGACGTGGCCGGGCACGGGGAACAGCATCAGCGTCCCCCGGCGAGGTCGTCGGAGATGTCCCGGTCGCCGTAGCCCTCGGGCGCGGCGACCTCGACGATCGGCTCCTCGCGGTTGTCGTACTCGACGCGCAGCGCCTTCGACATCACCGCGTGCATGTCGTACATGCAGGTGATGTAGGTGAACTGCAGGATTTCCTTGTCCGACAGGTGCTCGCGGAGGATGTCGAAGACGGCGTCCGGGACGCGGCCGCCGTCCAGGACGAGCCCGTCGGTGTAGGCGAGCAGCGCCCGCTCCAGCGGCGTGTAGCAGTCGGCCGTCTGCCAGTGCGGGATCGCCTCGATCTTCTCCTCGGGCATCTTCAGCGCCCGCATCTGCTTGCAGTGCTGCGAGAAGACGAACTGGCTGCCGCGCGCCCAGCCGGCCCGGCACTGGCCGAGCTCGCGCAGTGCCGGGTCGAGGGAGGCGCCCCGGTAGAGCGCGAAGCCGCGGACGGCGTGCCGGAAGACGTCCGGGTCCTGCGCGAACACGGTCCACCAGTCGCCGGGGGTGCCGGTGGCGGTGCCGTGGTCGACGGCCGGGTCGCGGTCGGGCGCGAACAGCCGGTCGTAGAAGAACAGGATCCGTTCGTCGGTGACTTCGGCTCGGGGGACCTCACGCAGGCGCGGCATTGCTCTCCTTCGCGGGCCGCCGGTCGGCGGCCGTCTTCGGGGTGTGGGAGACGTCGGCATCGGTGAACGTCCGCGTCCAGCACGCGAACTCCAGGAGGATGCCGTCCGGGTCCTGGAAGTAGAACGAGCGGACGAACACCCCGTCCTGCATCTTCGGGGCGACGCCGAACTCGCTGTCGTCGTGGTTAAGGACCGGGCTGACCTTGACGCCCTTCTCCTTCAGCCGCGTCCGGTACTCGTCGAACTTCTCGACCGGCACGTGGAACGCGACGTGGTTCATCGACCCGACGGCGCTGAGGAGCTCGCCCTCCTCGGGACGCGTCTTCGGCGCGGAGATGCCGGGGACGCCGTCGGGCGCGTCGGGGAACCAGAAGAACGCGACGCAGTCGCCGCCGCCGCAGTCGAAGAAGAAGTGCTGGCCCATGCCTCCCGGCAGGTCCAGCGTCTTGACCAGCGGCATGCCGAGCACGCCGGAGTAGAAGTCGATGGTGCGCCGCATGTCGGAGCACACCAGCGCCAGATGGTTGATGCCGCCGAGCTCGAATTCGCGGTTCATGACACCTCCCGAATCTCGTGGTGGCGGGCCCGCAGGTCCCTCTTGAGGACCTTGCCCGCGACGTTGCGCGGAAGCTCGGGGACGAACTCGACCTTCCGCGGGACCTTGTACCCGCCGAGATGCTCGCGGACGAACGCGGCGACGTCGCCGGCGGTGACCGCCCCGGCGTGCTCGGGGCGGACGACGACGGCGGCGGCGACGGCCTCGCCCCACCGGGCGTCCGGGACGCCGAACACGGCGGCGTCCGCGATGGCGGGATGCCGGTACAGGACCTCCTCGACCTCGCGGGACGCGACGTTCTCCCCGCCCGTGACGATCATGTCCTTGATCCGGTCGACGATGTAGATCATGCCGTCCGGGTCGCGGCGGACGACGTCGCCGGTGCGCAGCCAGCCGTCCCGGAACGACTCGGCGGTCAGCTCCGGCTCCCGCCAGTACCCGGACATCACCTGGTCGCAGCGGACGACCATCTCGCCGGGCTCGCCGTCCGGGACGTCGGCGAACGCGGCGTCGACGATCCGGACGTCGGCGGTGTCCATCGCGCGCCCGGCGGCGGCCAGCAGGTGCGCCTCCCCGGCGGCGGCGCGGCGGTGCTCGGCCGTCCCGAAGTACAGGATGTTGCCGCCCGTCTCGCTCATCCCGAACCCCTGGTAGAAGTCGCAGCCCAGGACGTCCATCCCCCGGCGCAGCACCTCGGCGGGGATGGCGGACGCGCCGTACCCGATCGCCTCGAGCGTGCCGAGGTCGCGGTCCTCGATGCCGGGATGGCCCAACAGGAACGCGATCATCGTCGGGGCGAGCCCCGTCTGGGTGACCTTCCACTCGGCGACGAGCCGCAGGAACGTCTCGTTGTCGTAGGACCGGACGATCCCGACCGTGCAGGCCCGCAGGTGGTTGACCAGCACCGCGTACCCGCCGACGTGGCACAGCGGGAAGCAGAACAGGAACACCGAGCCGTCCGGGATCTCCCAGGCCGCCGCCGACCCGGCGACGCCCGCGACCAGGTTCCGGTGGGTGAGCATGACGCCCTTGGGACGTCCGGTGGTGCCGCTCGTGTAGACGAGCCAGCCCACGGAGTCCTCGTCCGGGCGCGGCGGCTCGGTGGCCGGGGCGTCCGCCACGAGGTCGGCGTAGGCCCGGTCGGCGTGCGGGCGGTCGCCGTCCAGTCCGACGACGAGCTCGACGCTCGGCATCGCGTCCCGCAGCCCGGCCATCGCCTCGGCGTACTCGCCGCTCACGACCAGCACGGACGCCTCGGCGTGCGCGACGAGCGCGGCGATCTCGGCCGGGCGCAGCCGGTGGTTGAGGAACGTGAGCGCCATCCCGGCCGCCGGGACGGCGTAGTACAGCTCGACGTACTCGGGGCGGTTCCCGGACAGGACGGCGACCCGGTCGCCCGGTCCGGCGACGGCGCGCAGCGCGTTCGCGGCCCGCCGGACGCGGTCGCGCAGCCCGGCGAACGTGACCGTCTCGTCCTCGAAGCGGAGCGCGGTCCGGTCGGGGCGCTTGCGCGCCGCGTACTCGACGATGTCGCTGATCAGCATGGGTGTACCGGCGCGCGAGCGGCCATGGGGCGGGCCTCCAAAACTTGACTTGACAGTCATGTCATCTTCGTTCGATGCTCGGATCCTGAACCTGAGACCATGCGGCTGTCAAGAGGGCGGGCGAGCGAGGGAAGAAGGACGATGGCGAGCGAGACGAACGGCGCCGCGGGTCCGGCCGCGCCGCTGACCGAACGCGGCGCCCGCACGCGCGAGCGCCTGCTCGCCGCCGCCCGCGAGGTGTTCGAGGAGCGCGGCTTCCTCGACACCCGCGTCGCGCACATCACCCGGCACGCCAAGGTCGCCTACGGCTCCTTCTACACCTACTTCCCCTCCAAGGAGGCCGTGTTCCTGGAGGTCGCCGACCGCCTCTTCGCGGACATGACGGCGCACGACCTCGTCCCCCTGGACGGCCCCTCCCCGGCCGCGCGCGTCCGCCGCGCCAACCGCGCCTACTACGAGGCGTACCAGCGCAACGCCAGGATGATGGCGATCATCGAGCAGGTCTCGACGTTCAACGTCGAGTTCCAGGAGATGCGCCGCAAGCACCGCGCCGGCACCGTCGCCCGCTCCGCCAAGGCCATCCGCCGCTGGCAGGCGGCGGGCCTCGCCCCCGCCGACCTCGACCCCGAACTGGCGTCCCGCGCGCTCGCCTCCATGGTCGACCACTCCCTCTACCTGTGGCTCGTCCAGGGCGAGGGCCCCAACGACCGCCTCCTCGACACCCTCGACACCCTCTCCATCCGCGCCCTCGGCCTCGACCCCTAGGAGCCCCCCTTGGACCTCGCGGACCGTTTCCTCGCCGCCATCACCTCGGGCGACACCGACGCACTGCGCACCATGTACGCCCCCGACGCGACGATCTGGCACAACGACGACGGCCGCCAGGAACTCGACGACAACCTGCGGACGCTCCGCTGGCTGTCGCGCAACCTGCGGGACATGCGCTACGAGGTCCTGCGCCGCGACGCCCTGCCCGACGGGTACGTGCAGCGGCACGTCCTGCGCGGCGCCCTCCCCGACGGGGCGCCCTTCGAGCTGCACGCCTGCCTGTTCGTGACCGTCCGGGACGGCCGGATCGCCCGCCTCGAGGAGTACGCCGACAGCCGGGGCAGCGACCCCCTCCGCGCCCTGGCCGCCGCCCAGCGCGCCGCCCGCACGGACGCCCGGACGGACGCCCGCACGGACGTGCGGGCATGAGCGGGCCGGGCGACGCGCTCGCCGCCCGGCTCGGCGCCGGGATCGACGGCCTGGAGCGGCTCTCCGGCGGCGCGAGCCGCGAGACCTGGGCGTTCATCGCCGACGGCCGCCCGCTGATCCTTCGCCGCGACCCGCCCGCCGCGCCCGACGCGGCGGCGATGGCCCGCGAGGCGGCGCTGCTGTCGTCCGCCGCGGCCGCCGGCGTCCCCGTCCCCACGCTCGTCGACCACGGCGACGACCTCGACGGCGCCCCGTACCTGATCATGGAGCGGCTGACCGGGGAGACGATCCCGCGCCGGCTGCTGCGCACCGAGCGCCCCGGTCTCGCGCGCGAGCTCGGCGCGATCCTCGCGCGCCTGCACGCGATGGCGCCCGTCCCGGACCTGCCGGACGCCGACCCGCTCGACGCGCTCGCCGAGTACTACGACGCGTTCGAGGAGCCCCGCCCCGCCGTCGAGCTCGCGTTCCGGTGGCTGCGCGCGAATCGCCCGGCGCCGACCGGACGCACCGTCGTGCACGGCGACTTCCGCAACGGCAACCTGATGATCGACGGCCCGGACGTCACCGGCGTCCTCGACTGGGAGCTGTCGCACCTCGGGGACCCCGCCGAGGACCTCGGGTGGCTGTGCGTGAAGGCGTGGCGGTTCGGCTCCCCGCACCCCGTCGGCGGCTTCGGCCCCCGCGCCGACCTCCTCGCCGGGTACGCCGACGGCGGCGGCACCCCGCCGGACCCGGACGTCCTGCACTGGTGGGAGGTCTACGGCACGCTCCGCTGGACGGTCCTGTGCCGCCACCAGGCCGAGCGGTACCTGAGCGGCGCCGACCCGTCGATCGAGTACGCCGTCCTCGGCCGCAAGGTGTGCGAGCAGGAGCACGACCTGCTCCTCGCCCTCGGGCTCGCCGAACCGGTCACCGTCCCCGACCCGCTGGGGTCGGAGGACGGGACGGGCGCGGCCGCCCCGCCGCACGACCGTCCGTCCGGCCCGGCCCTGCTGGAGGCCGTCGAACGGTTCGTCCTGGAGGCCGACCACGCCGACGACCGGCTCCGCTTCCACGCGCGCGTCGCCGCGTCCGCGCTCCGCATCGCGCGCCGCGAACTCCTGCTCGGCGACGCGCACCGCGAGGCCCACGCGGCGCGGCTCGCGCCCCTCGGGTGCGCGAACGACGCCGAGCTCGCCGCCGCCGTCCGCGAGGGCCGGCTGGCCGACCGGACGGACGAGGTCGTCGCGGCCGTCCGCGCGTCCGTCGTCGACAAGCTCACCGTCGCGAACCCCCGCCACCTCGCCACCCCGCCGTAACGGGTTGCGGCCGTCCGGTTCTCGTGATCCGGCCCGATCGGAAAAGGGCCGGGGAGCCGCGGCGACCTATGATCACGGCATGGATCCGGAAGTGGTGATCGGGGCGGCCGGCTTCGTCGTCACCGCCACCGCGGCGGCGATCGCGTGGGCGCAGCTGCGCCGGACGCCCGCCCCCGGCCGCGCGCTGCCCGCTCCGGAGAACGTCCGGTCCCGGGCGGTGCTGCGGCCGCCGACCGGGCGGCTCCCCGGCCACGTGCGCGGCCGCGCGGACGTCCTGCGGACCGTCGACGACGCCGCGCGGCGGCCCGACGGCACCGTGCACGTGCTCGGCGGGCTCGGCGGCACCGGCAAGACGACCATCGCCCTGCGGGCGGCCGAGGCGTGCCTGGACGCCGGCCTGCGGGTCTGGTGGGTGTCCGGAGCCGACCCCGGCGCGCTGGCCGCCGACCTGCTCGAACTCGCCCGGGTCCTCGGCGCGTCCGCGCAGGACGTCGAGGACGTCTCGCGCGGCCGCCGCAACCCGGCCGACGTCCTGTGGGAGGTCCTCGACGCCCAGCGGGACTGGGTCCTGGTCATCGACAACGCCGACGACCCCGGCGCGCTCGCCGTGGACGGCCGGACCGCCGCCGACGGCTCCGGCTGGATCCGTCCGGCCGCCTCCGGGCTCGTCCTGGTCACCAGCCGCACCGTCGACCCGCTCGTCTGGGGGCGGCACGCGGTCGTCCACGACATCGGATGGCTGCCCGCCGAGGCCGGTGCCCGGATGCTGCTCGACCTCGCGCCGGGGGCGGGCACCGCCGCCGAGGCCCGCGCGCTGGCCGAACGCCTCGGCGGGCTGCCCCTCGCCCTCCGCCACGCGGGCCTGCACCTCGCGTCCCCGTTCAACCGCGAACGCTCCTTCACCGCGTACGCCATGGCGCTCCGCGACCGCTTCCCCGAGCTGATGCGCGCCGGCACCGACGACCGGTCCGTCGTCGCGAGCACCTGGCGGCTGACCCTCGACGCCCTCGCGGACGGCGGGCGCCCGGACGTCGCGGGCACCATGCACGTGCTCGCGCGGCTCGCCGGCGGGGCCCCGTTCCCCTGCGACCTGCTCGACCACGCGACGATCGGTGCCCGCGCCGCCGAGAACCTGCGCGCCCTCGCCAACACCGGGATGATCACGCTCGCGCTGTACGGCGAGGGCGGCGTGGAGGCCCTCACCGTGCACCCGCTCGTCGTCGAGGTGCTGCGCCACGAGGACGACGAGCCGGGCGACCACATGGCGAGCGCGGCGCGCCTGCTCGCCGCCGCCGCCGGACGGCTGGACCCGCGCGACCCCGAGCACGGGGCGGCGTGGGCCTCGCTCGTCCCGCACGCGAGCGAACTGCTGGAGGCGGCCGCGTCCCGTCCGGACGAGCCGGTGCTGGAGCGCATGACCGGCACGGCGGCGCGGGTGGCCCTCGCTCTGCTCTGGACGAGCCGGTACTTCACCGCGCGCGCGTTCATCGAGGAATCCCTGTCGGCCGCCGTGCCGCTGGGACCCGGCCACCCCGCGGTCCTCACGCTCCGCCTGCGCCTGTCCATGGCGCTCCGCCTGCTCGGTTCTCCGGCCGACGCCGAGCCGCACGCCCGGGAGGTCGCCGAAGCCCGGGGCCGCTCGTCCGGTCCCACGGATCCGAGCGCGCTGGACGCTCGGCACGAGGTCGGGCTGTGCCTCTCCGGACAGGGCCGGCACGCCGAGGCGCAGGAGGTGCTCCGGGCGGTCGTCGCGGACCGGCGCGACGTCCTCGGCGAGGAGCATCAGGACACCCTCGTGAGCCTGACCGTGCTGGCCCGCCTGCCGGTTCGCCTTGGCCGGCTGGACGAATCGGAGGAGATGCTCCGCGACGTGTACGCGACGCAAAGCCGCGTGCTGGGGGCCCGCCATCCCGATACCGTGATCACGCGGAAGTACATCGGGCAAGCGCTCGCGGAGAAGCAGTTGCTCGACGATGCCGAAGCGGAGTTGACGGAGGTGCTCCCCGAACTTCGTCGCCTCTTCGGCGCGGAGCACGGCGACGTCCTGTCGACCCAGTCCGTGCTGGCGGGCATTCTCGCCGCCAGGGGCAAGAAGAGGGCGGCGAGGCGGGCGTTCGAAGAACTGCTGTCGGTGCAGCGCCGCGTACTCGGCGCCGAGCATCCGGGAACGCGCAAGACCGAGCGGGCCATCGCAGAGCTGTGAGGTGACCGGGAGGATGATCGTGAAGGACCGGGAACAGTGCGAGTTCCGCAAGTCGCGGCACTCGTCGCCGACCCATTGCTGCGTCGAGATCGGGCGTTCGGGGGACGTCGTCCGGGTGCGCGACTCGAAGGCGCCCGCCGCCGGGACGCTCGACCTGCCGGTCGGCGCGGCGCGGCGGCTCTTCGCCGCGCTCCGGAACCGCTGACCGCCGGAACGGGACGGCCGCCCCGGCCGCGGGCTGCGGGCGGGGCGGCCGGGGGGCCGGGCGGGTCAGCCGATGCGGGCGGCGCCGTCCGGCCGGGCCGCCGGGGCGGGCGCCGGGGCGGCGGGCGCGGCCGTCCCCTCCCGGACGGTGGCGAGCAGGGCGACCGCGACGACGCCCTGGATGCCCATGATCATCGCCTGCGTCACGGGCTCCTCGACGCCCAGCATCACCATCGTCAGGTTGACCGCGAAGTGCGTCGCGACGGCCGCGAGGACACCGGCGCGCTCGTAGGCGTGGCAGACCAGCATGGCCATCGGGACGGAGCTGGCCGCGAAGAGCACGCCGCTCGGGGTCGTCGCGCCCAGCTCGTTCTGGACGGTGCCGTGGACGAAGAACAGCGGCATGTGCCAGACGGCCCAGATCAGGCCGAGCACCAGGGCGACCGTGTACCTGTTCATCGACGCGCGCATCCGCGGGTAGGCGGTCCCGCGCCAGCCCGGCTCCTCCGACACCGGGCCGAGCAGCAGCATGGTGGCGAGGAACGAGACGGGCCCGCCGGGGTTGGCCTCGATCATGTCCATGCCGGGCTCCAGGCTGAGGCCGGGGCCGCCCGCGGCGTGCGCCAGGAAGGCGCCCGCCAGGACGGTCGCCGAGCCCAGGAGCAGCAGCGCGGGCGCCCAGGCCAGGGCGGCCCGGCGGTACCGGACGGCGCGCGCCGGGACGGGCTCGCCGCGGCGGGTGCGGCGGCGCCGGATCACCAGGGCGCCGGCCAGCGGCCCGAAGGCGCCGAGGCCGTGGAAGGCGGTCGCCGCGGGCGCGTCGCCGAGCGCGATCGCGACGGCCCAGGCCGCCCAGCTCATGACGAACGCGATGGTCATGAACAGGATCAGGTCGCTCCGGAACGTGCCGGGGACGGCGGGGCGTGCGTGTGAGGTCATGCCGGGACTCCCTCTGGTCGGGGGTGAGGTTCGCGTGGGCGGGGGCCGGGGGTCAGGAAGAGGCGGTGCTCTTCTCGGCGGGCTTCTCCCCAGGGTTCGCGTCGAGGCGGCGGGTGAGCCAGGACGCGACGAGCGCGAGGAGGTCGGGGTCGACCGGGTCGCGCAGAAGGCGGCGGTAGGAGCGCATGGAGGGTTTTCCGCCGTCGCGGCGGAGAACGTGGGTGAGGCCGGGGACGCGGTGGATCTCGGTCTCAGCGGGCACCAGCCGCTCGATCTCGTCCAGATCCGCGGGATCGACCTGGATGTCCTTGTCGCCCGTGACGGCCAGGACGGGCACCCGGACGGCCGCGAGATCGTCCCGGGTGTCGTGGGCGAGGTTCTCGCGCATCCAGCGCGCGTTCACCGGGAGCCCGGCGATGCGCGCGACGTCCGTCCGGGTGTCCTTGATCCGGGCGAGGGCCCGCTCGCCGATCCCCGCGAGGGGGCGGCGCAGCAGGCGGACGGGCGCGGGCATGCTCGCCAGGATCGCGCGGGCCTGCCAGCGGACGGCCTCCTCGCCTGGGCGGGCGTATCCGGCCAGCAGGACCGCCGCCCGCACGTCGTGGCGCCCGGCGAGGGCCATGGCGTGCAGCGCGCCCTCGCTGTGGCCGACGACCGCGATGGCGCCGGGCCGGATGCCGGGGTGCGCGGCCAGGGCGCGCACGGCGGCCGCGGCGTCCTCGCGGTTGCCGGCGAAACCGGCGGACCGCCAGTCGCCGGGGGTGGCGCCGACGCCGCGCCGGTCGTAGCGCAGCGTCGCGATCCCCTGTCCGGCGAGCGCGCCGGCCAGGGGACGGCCGAGGTTCATGGGGAGCTTCGGGGTGCCGCCGTCCCGGTCCAGGGGGCCGGAGCCGTGCAGCAGCAGGACGGCGGGGTGCGGGCCGGGAGCGGCCGGCAGGGTCAGGGTGCCGGCCAGCCGGGTCCCATCGTCGGCGGTGACCGTCATCTCGGTATCGGGCACGGGGGGTTCGCCTCTCATTGTTATCAACGCTGAGAACGTTATCAGGTGTGAGATCATGAAGGCATGGCGAACGCGAACCTCCTGCTCCATCCCGTCCGGTTGCGGATCCTGCAGACCCTGGTCGGCGCCGACGAGATGACCACCGCTCAACTGCGCGAACGGCTCCCGGACGTGTCACCGGCCACGATGTACCGGCATGTGGCGACGCTCACACGGGCCGGGATACTCGAGGTGGTCCGCGAGCGTCCCGTCCGGGGCACGGTCGAGCGCACCTACCGCGTCCGCCAGGAGGAGGCGCTCGTCGACGAGGACGCCCGCGCCGCCATGACCAAGGACGACCACCGCGCGGCGTTCGCCGTGTTCAGCGGCGCCATGATGGCCGACTTCGACCGCTATATCTCGCGCGACGACTCCGATCCCCCGCGCGAGAACGTCCTCTACCGGCAGGGTGCGGTGTGGGTGACCGACGACGAGTTCGCCGCGCTGGTCGAGGAGATCGAGGCGGCCGTCGAGCGGCGCACGCGCACGTCACCCGGCGACGGCCGCACCCGGCACCTGCTCAGCCTGGTCTTCCTCCCCGACAAGCCCGCACCGGACGGGACGGGCGAGGCGGGCGAGGGCGAGGACGAGGACGACGGGTCCTGACCGGGATCGGCCGCCGCGTCACCGCGCCTCGGGCGCCTCGGGCGGCTCGGACGGTCCGGGCGCGGTCGGCACCCATCCGCTGCGGGCGCCCTCGTCGATCAGCCGCTGCGCGTACGCCCACAGGTCCGCCGAGGCGTCCCCGATCACGGACTTGCGGCGCCGCACGTCGGCGTCGGTGACGCCGGGCGTGCGCCAGGTTCCGCCCTTGTTGTTGTAGTTCAGCAGCAGGGGCTGGAGCCGGTCCATCGCCTTGGCGAACCGCGCCTCCGGCGTGCGCCGCTCCTCGAACTCGTCCCAGAGCGCCCGGAAGTCGGTCTCCTGGTCGCCCGGCAGCAGGGCGAACAGCCGGTCGGCCGCCTCCCGCTCCCGCGCCTCCTGCGTCGCCTCGCCCTCCGCGTCGTAGAGGAACGTGTCGCCCGCGTAGATCTCCACGAGGTCGTGCAGCAGGACGAGCCGCAGCGTGCGCCCCACGTCGATCGGCTCGTCGGCGTACTCGGCGAGGACCGCCGCCATCAGCGCCAGGTGCCACGAATGCTCGGCGTCGTTCTCCCTGCGGTCGTCCGCGATGAGGACGCTGCGCCGCAGGACGGTCTTGAGCCGGTCGACCTCGACGATGAACGCGATCTGGCCGGCGAGCCGGGACGGGACGTCCGGCGGCTGCGGCACCCGGTCGATGAGGCGGTCGTCGGCGGTCATCGCACCTCCACGCATTCGTCGGCCCCAGCGAACCTACCCGCCGCGCCCCGCCCGTCCAACGGGTGCGGCGCCCATCGGTGCGTGCCGCACGGCAACTCGGCATGGACATTAGTGTGTGCCGCACACTATGGTGTGACACGTGACCTCAGACGAACTGATCCTCACCCAGGCCCAGGAGCTCCGCCGCGGCACGGTCGTCCTGGCCTGCCTGGCCCTGCTGGAGGAGGCGCAGTACGGCTACGCGCTCCTGGAGACGCTCAACGAGGCCGGGGTCACGGTCGACGGCAACACCCTCTACCCCCTGCTGCGCCGGCTGGAGAAGCAAGGACTGCTCACCAGCGAGTGGAACACCGACGAATCCCGGCCGCGCAAGTTCTATCGGGTCGGCCCGAAGGGCTCCCTGGTACGCGAAGGACTGATGCACGAATGGCAAAGCCTGGTCACCTCGATGTCGCGCCTGACCAAGGAGATCCGATGAGCACCGGCGCCCTGACCGAGAGCTACGTGCAGGAAGTCGTCCGGCGTGTCCCCGCCGACCAGCGCGACGACATCGCCGGCGAGCTGCGCGCCACGATCGCCGACGCCGTCGACGCGCACGCCGAGTCGCACGCGGAGCCGGACGGCGAGCCGGACGGCGAGCCGGACGGCGCGGCGGCGGAGCGCGCCGTGCTGACCGAGATGGGCGACCCGATCCGGCTCGCCGCCCGGTACGCCGACCGCCCGCTCACCCTCATCGGCCCCGACCTGTACCCGTCCTACCTGCGGATGCTCACGCTGCTGCTGGGCGGGGTGCTGCCCGCCGTGACGCTCGCGCTGATGGTGGTGGACGCCCTGGACGGCGCGAACGTCGGCCAGGTGATCGCCACCGGGATCGGCACGGTGCTGTCCGTCGGCGCCCAGATGATCGCGTGGCTCACCGTCGTGTTCGCCGCCGTGGAACGCTTCGGCGCCCGCGTCGCCCCCCGCGCCTGGACACCCGACGACCTGTCCGAGCAGCGCGGACCGGACGAGGGGCTGCGGGGGACGTGCGCGACCATCGTGTGGGACGCGCTGCTGCTCTTCCTGCTCGTCTGGCAGCACACCGCCGAGCCCTACCGCGTCGACGGCGCCCGCCTGCAGGTCGTCGACCCGGACCTGTGGTCCGGCTGGATCTGGCCGATCATCGCCGGGTTCGCCGCCCTCATCACCGTGAACCTCGTGCGGGTCGCGCGCCGCCGCTGGACCTTCCCGCTGGCCGCCTGCCACGCCGCCGCCCAGGCGCTCGTCACGCTCCCCCTCGCCTGGCTCCTGTACCGGGCGGAGTTCTTCAACCCCGAGTTCCTGGCCGCGGTCAACGGCGACGACTGGACGACCCCCGACTCGTTCTACACCGCCGTCGCGCTGGTCGTCCTCGCCGTCGGGGTGAGCGAGTCCGTCAGCCGCTTCCGCAAGATCGCCCGCTGACCGCCGTCCCGTCCCGTCCGTCCCGTCCGGGCGCCGGGACGGGACGGAAAGGGGCTTGGCCCGCCCGTCCGGACGGCTTAGCGCCGGAGGGTGGCGGACGCGCGCGGGACGCCGCCGGACCTGCCTCCACCTCCGCCGCCTCCGCCGCCTCCGCCTCCGCCTCCGCCTCCGAAGGATTTCCGGGCGCGGAGCACCGGATTTCGGATATGTTTCCGCAGCGTAAATCCGATACGCCTGTCCCAAAAGTTTCGATTTCTTCGGAGTTAAGAGTTGATTTCGGTCCCCCCGGCGAATTGCCGGAAGGTTCCCGAAGCGGGAGCCTGACGGAACTCAACCGACTTCGAGGAGTGCGAATGGCACCGATCATGAGCAAGTCCGAGGCCGCGCGCCACGTCGCGTCCGCCAAGGTGCGGCGCGACCTGTCCTGGGCGCGGATCGCCGAGGAGATCGGCGCCCCGCTCGTGTGGACGACCGCCGCCCTGCTAGGGCAGCACCCGATGACGCGCGAGCAGGCCGAACGGGTGTGCGCGTTCCTCGAACTGGACGCGGCGGTCGCCGAGAGTCTCCAGCTCCAGCCCACCCGCGGCACGGACCCGGCGGTCATGAACGACCCGACGATCTACCGTTTCGTCGAGGCGCTGTCGGTGTACGGACCCGCGCTGAAGGAGCTGATCCACGACGAGTTCGGCGACGGGATCATGAGCGCGATCAATTTCCGCGTCGACTTCGACCGCCGCGCCGACCCCGACGGGGACCGCGTCGTCATCACCCTGGACGGCAAGTTCCTCGACTACCGGTGGTGACCTGACAGCGGCCCGGCGGCCCTGTGAGCCGAACGTAACACCGCTAACTCAGGGCCGTCATACCGCGGGCATCAACGCTGCCGACACTCTCCTGGTCGGTCCGAATACCCCGGAAAGGGTCGGTACTCTTCCGGGCCCTCCACGGCAGAGGAGTGACTCGTGTCCTATGTGAAACCGCCCGACCTCGTCCGGTCGATGGTCGACGCCGGTGAGGCGAAGGCGTTCATGTCCACCCGCGACACCATCATCCGGGCGTTCATGGCCGGCGCCATCCTCGCGCTCGCCGCGGCCTTCGCGGTCACGATCACGGTGCAGACGGGCGAGCCGCTGCTGGGCGCGGTGCTGTTCCCGGTCGGCTTCTGCCTCCTGTACCTCATGGGGTTCGACCTGCTGACCGGCGTGTTCACCCTGGTCCCCCTCGCGCTGCTCGACAAGCGGCGGGGCGTCACGCTCCGCCTGCTCCTGCGCAACTGGGGCCTCGTCTTCCTGGGCAACCTGGCCGGGGCGATGACCGTCGCGGTCCTGATGGCGATCGTCTTCACCTACGGCTTCTCCACCGACCCGAACGAGGTCGGGCAGCAGATCGGCACGATCGGCGAGGGCCGGACGGTCGGTTACGCCGACCACGGCGCCGCCGGGATGCTGACGCTGTTCGTCCGCGCGGTCCTGTGCAACTGGATGGTCTCCACCGGCGTCGTCGCCGCGATGATCTCGAAGTCGGTCTCCGGCAAGGTCATCGGCATGTGGATGCCCATCATGCTCTTTTTCTACATGGGCTTCGAGCACTCGATCGTGAACATGTACCTGTTCCCGTCCGGCCTGATCCTCGGCGGCGACTTCTCGATCATGGACTACCTCGTCTGGAACGAGATCCCGACCGTGATCGGCAACCTCGTCGGGGGGATCACGTTCGTCGGGCTCACGCTCTACGCGACGCACGGCCGCACCGGCCCGTCGCGCAACCGCCCGGCCGCGCCCGAGGAGCCGCCGGCCGCCGGGGAGGCCGCCTCCGACGAGGCGGCCGACGGGGCGGCCGACGGGAAGCCGGCCGCCGGAGAGACCGGCGTCCCCGTCAGAGTCGACGCGTAGGACGCCCTTCCGAGCCGTGCGGCCGTCCGCTCCCGGCGGCCGCACGGCTCGGCCTTTCCCGCGCGGGGTCCGGCCGGGTTCCGCGGCGAGATCAGTACGCGGTGTCGTCCGGTAGCCAGCCGCCGTCCAGCTCGCTCGCGGACGCGCCGTACACGCAGACGAACGCGAAGATCAGCATCGGCGGGACCATGACGAGACCGGCGGCCCCGGTCGCCCACAGTCCGCGATGCCCCGAACCGCCCCGTCCGCGCCGCACGAACCCGGCGGCCAGGGCGGCGACGCCGGACACCAGCATGAGCGCGGGCGGTGCCCAGTACAGCAGGACCAGGTCCGGGTGCACGTCGGTCGTGATGTACTCGGGGCCCACCAGCCGCAGCACCGCGGCCAGAGTCGGCGGCGGCAGCAGCGCCAGAGCGGCGATGGCGGCGGGGGCAGGCGAGCGGCGGGCGTTCGTGTCCATGCCTCCACCCAACCGGCGGTGACGGTCGCGGCGGATCCGCTCCGATACTCAATCCGCCCCGTGGAACTACTCCCCCCGTCCGGGCCGAAGGGTTCACACCCGGGCCTCTTCGGCGGCCGGGGAAGGTCCGGGCGAGGGGGCGGCGGGCGGCGGGTCCTCGGTGAGGCCGACGCGCCGGTGCAGGGCGCGGAGCGGGCGCGGGGCCCACCAGTTGGCGCGGCCCGCGAGGCGCATGAACGCGGGGAGGAGCACGCCGCGGATGAGGGTCGCGTCGACGAGGACGGCCAGGGCCATCCCGATGCCGAGCTGCTGCAGGAACACGACGTCGCCGGTGGCGTAGGTCGCGAACGAGACGGCGAGGATGAGCGCGGCGGCGGTGACGAGCGGGCCGCTGCGCGCGATACCGAGCGGGACCGAGGCCGCGGCGTCGCCCGTCCGGTCGTACTCCTCCTTGATGCGCGAGAGGAGGAACACCTCGTAGTCCATCGAGAGCCCGTAGGCGATGCAGAACATCAGGATCGGGATGCTGGGTTCGATGGAGCCGGTCGGGGTGAAGCCGAGGAGGCCGGAGAGGTTGCCCTCCTGGAAGATCCAGACGAGCGCGCCGAACATGACCGACAGGCTCAGCAGGTTGAGCACGGTCGCCTTGAGCGGGGCGAGGACGCTGCCGGTCATCAGGAACAGGACGACGACGGTGACGGCGACGATGAGGCCCGCGACGAGCGGCAGCCGGGCGGTGACGGCGTCGCGGTAGTCGGCGAGCTCGGCGGGGTAGCCGCCGACGAGCGCGGGTGCGGGCGCGGGGACGGCGCGGACGTCGGCGACGAGGCCGACGGCGTCGGCGGCGAGCCGCTCCGACGACGGGACGGCGACGAGCCGGGCACCGTCGGCGGACGCGTACCGGGCGCCGGCGGGCGCGGGGACGGGACGGCCACCGGTGTAGGACCCGTCCGGCGAGTCGACGCGGACGATCCCGTCGACGCGCGACAGTTCGGCCGCGTACGGCCCGAGATCGGCGGAGTCCGGCGGCGACGCGGGCAGGACGACCTGCAGGGCGTCGGCTTCCTCGACGGCGAACGAGGCGCGGATCTCGTCGTACATCGTCCGGACGGGCGCGGAGGTGTTGAGCACGCGGTCGTCCGGGAGTCCGAAGCGGACGCCGAGGAACGGGGCGCCGAGCAGCAGGACGAGCGCGAGCGCGGTGCCGCCGAGGACGAGCGGGCGGCGCATGACGGCCGCGGCGAACGCGTGCCAGCGGGCGGCGCTCCGGTGCGCGGGGGTGCGGCGTGCGACGCGGTCGCCGAGGAGGGTGAGCGCGGCGGGCAGCAGGACGGTCGCGCCGACGACGGCCGCGGCGACGACGGCGACGCCCGCGTAGGCGAACGAGGCGAGGAACGGGAACGGGAACGCGAGCAGGACGGCGAGGGCGGCGGCGACGGTGACGCCGCTGAACAGCACCGTCCGGCCGGCGCCCCGGACGGTCGCGACGACCGCCGCGCGCACGTCGCCGTCCCGTCCGGCCAGCTCCTCCCGGAACCGGAAGATCATGAACAGGCCGTAGTCGACGCCGAGGCCGATGCCCATGACGAGCGCGATGTTGGAGGCGAAGGTGGAGATCTCGGTGAACGCGAGCGGGATCCGCAGCAGGGCGAGCGAGCCGAGGACGGCGAACAGGCCGGTCGCGAGGGTGACGAGCGCGGCGGCGAAGCGCCGGTAGACGAGCCAGAGGAGCAGCAGGGTCAGCGGCAGGATGATCAGCTCGGCGCGGACGAAGTCGGCGCGGGCCTGCTCCATGACGTGCCGGAACACCTCGTCGCCGCCCCCGACCGTGACCTCGACGGCCGGACCGGTGCGGGTGAGGTCGGCGGCGAGGCCGGGCAGGACGTCGCGGCGGACGTGGTCGGCGTCGCCGGGCACCCAGGCGAGGACGAGCGCGTGCCGCGCGTCCTCGCTCCGCAGCGTGCCGGGGCCGCCGCGGCTCCAGTAGGACCAGGCGTCGCCGACGCCGTCGCGGGCGGCGAGCTCGGCGGTCAGCGAGCGTCCGGCGGCAGCGACGGCCGGGTCGTCGACGGTGCCGGTGCGGGCCGTGACGAGGAGCGCGACGTTCGGGCTGCCGGTGGCGTGGTCGCGGGCGAGGACGTCGGAGGCCCGCATCGATTCGGAGCCGGGCGCCTCGAACCGGTTGAGCGACAGGGCGCCGATCGTGCCGGCGCCGACGATCCCGACGAGGACGAGTGCGGCGAGGCCGAGCGTGGTGATCAGGCGGGCCCGTCGGGTGACGAACCGGCCGAGGCCGTGCGGTGTGAACACGTGCTCCCCCAGGGGCGACGTAACATACGAGTGTCGACTCGTGTTTGGTGGCATAATACGAGTACTTACTCGTATTTGCAATACTCGACGGGTCGCGGAGGCACGGCGGGGAGGACGGCGATGAGCGGGGACGGCACGTCCGGAACGGAGCGGACGCAGCGGACGGAGCACACCGAGCAGGCGGAGCGCGCGGAACGGGCGCAGCAGAAAGGGCGCACGGAACGGACGGTGCGGCGGCAGGCGCGCGGCGAGCGCCGGATCGCGCAGATCCTGGACGCGGCGGCCGGGGTGCTCGCCGAGTCGGGGTACGAGGCCGCGACCACGAACAAGATCGCGGCGGCGGCGGGCATCTCGCCCGGCTCGCTCTACCAGTTCTTCCCGAACAAGGAGGCGATCGCCGAGGCGCTCGCCGACCGGTTCACCGCGCAGATGGGCGGCGCCCACCGGACGGCCTTCGAGTCCGCCGACCTGGGCGCGGTGCCGCTCGCCGAGCTGATCGACCGGATCGTCGATCCGCTGCTCGCGTTCAACATCGCCAACCCGGGCTTCAAGGCGCTGTTCGCGCGGCCCGACATGCCGCCCGAACTGTCCGCCGCCACGCGTCCCATCCAGGACGCGCTGCTCGGACGCGTCGAGGGCATCCTCGCCGCGCGCGCGCCGGGCCTCGCAGGTGACGACCGGACGCGTGGCGCGCGCGTCCTGATCCAGGTGTTCAAGGCGCTGGTCCCGATGGTGGCGACGGCCGGGACGCAGGACGAACGGGACGCGCTCGTGGCGGAGCTCAAGCGCGTCCTGGCCGGGTACATGACCGCCCTGGAGGCCCAGGGCCGGACCTGAGCGACCGCCGCAGCCGCAGGGATTTACGGACTCGCATGCGGCACCCGCACTCACCGTCCCGGCCCTCGCCCGGTGCGCACGGACCCTGCATGGACGGCCGTCCGCCCAGTCACCCCCAAGCCCGTCACCCACACCCGCCCGCCCGGCCCGGCGCACACGCCCGCCCGTCCGGCACGCGCGGTCCGGCGGCGGTCGGGCCCGGCGGCGGGCGAGCCTGCCGCAGGAGGTCGTTACGCCGGGAAACCCCCGGCGCGTCCGAGCAGGGCAGGGACGGGTTCGCCGAGGAGGTCGCCCAGCCAGGTGCCGGTCCGGGCGACCTGTTCCATGTCGATGCCCGTCTCGGCGCCCGCGCGGTGGAGGGCGTAGAGGAGGTCCTCGGTGGCGATGTTGCCGGTGGCGGCGGGGGCGAACGGGCATCCGCCGAAGCCGCCCGCGGCCGCGTCGAGAACCGTCACGCCCTCGTCGATCGCGGTGAGCGCGTTCGCGTAGCCGGTGTTGCGCGTGTTGTGGAAGTGGAACCGCAGGGGGATTCCGGGGGCGGCCTCGCGCGCGCGCCGCGTGAGGTCCCGCACCTGGGTGGGGATGCCCACGCCGATGGTGTCGGCCAAGGCGATCTCGGACGCCGACGCCGCGTGCGCCCGGCGCGCGATGTTCGCGATCCGCTCCGGGGGGACCTCGCCCTCGAACGGGCAGCCGAACGCGACGGCGATCGTCATGGTCGCGGGCACCCCGGCCTCCGCCGCCGCGGCGGCGATGCCGTCCCACGCGTCCAGCATCTCGGCGACGGTCGCGCCCTGGTTGCGGGCGCTGAAGGTGTCGGACGCCGGAACGACCACGTTGACCTCGTCCACGCGGGCGTCCAGGGCCCGGTCGAGGCCCCGCCGGTTCAGCACGAGCCCGCTGTAGGACACGCCCTCGCCCCTCGGCACCCCGGCCATGACCTCCTCGGCCCCGGCCATCTGCGGGACGCGCTCGGGGTTGACGAACGAGACCGCCTCGATACGGCGCGTCCCGGCGCCCACGCAGCGCGCGATGAACGCGATCTTGTCGTCCGGGGTGAGCACGCGAGCCTCGTTCTGGAGGCCGTCACGGGGACCGACCTCCACCACCGTTGTATGCAATCTGCCTCCATACTTGCGACTTTCGCGTCGAATGTGGACTATATTGCATGCAATCAAGGAGGTGCCATGGCGCGTGCGGCGGACGTCGCCTACGACGCGGTACGGCGGATGATCCTGTCCGGGGACGCCGCCGCGGGGTCGCGGCTCGGTGAGTCCGAGCTCGCCGAGACGCTCGGGCTGTCCCGCACCCCGGTGCGGGAGGCGCTGCAGCGGCTCGGCTCGGACGGTCTCGTGGAGGTGCTGCCGCATCGCGGGGCCCGGGTCGTCGAGTGGACCCGCGACGACCTCGCGGAGATCTTCGAGCTCCGCTCGCTCCTCGAGCCCTACGCCGCCGCCCGCGCCGCGCGCATCGGCCGGGACGCGACCGTCCTCGCCGAGCTGACCGCGCTCTGCGACGCCATGGAGGGGGCGGCGGACGCCCGCGACCTCGGCGAACTCGCCCGGCTGAACTCGCGGTTCCACGCCGCGCTGATCGACGCGTCCCGGAACACGCGGCTGCCCGGCATGCTCACGTCCGTCATGCACGCCCCGCTGATCGTCGGCACGTTCCGCCGCTACGACCGCGCCGAACTGGACCGTTCCATGAACCACCATCGGGAGATCGTCGCCGCCGTCGCGGCCGGCGACCCCGACTGGGCCGAATCCGCGATGCGCGCCCACATCCGCGCCGCCGCGGCCAACCTGAGCCGGAAGGACGACGACGATGAACGCACTCGGTGACCTGCGGGTCGTGGAGATGGGGCAGCTTCTCGCGGGCCCCTTCTGCGGGCAGCTCCTCGGCGACTTCGGCGCCGAGGTCATCAAGATCGAACCGCCGGGCGCCGGCGATCCGATGCGCGAGTGGGGCCGCGAGAAGCCGCACGGCAAGTCGCTGTGGTGGCCGATCCTCGCGCGCAACAAGAAGTCGGTCACCCTGAACCTGCGCACGTCCGAGGGCCAGGCCCTCGCCCGCCGCGTCATCGCGCGGGCCGACGTCCTGGTCGAGAACTTCCGCCCCGGCACCCTCGAGCGCTGGGGCCTGTCCCCGGACGAGCTGCGCGCCGAGAACCCGCGCCTCATCGTCACCCGCGTCACCGGCTACGGGCAGGACGGCCCGTACGCGCCGCGCGCCGGGTTCGGCTCGATCGGCGAGGCGATGGGCGGCATCCGGTACGTCACCGGCGACCCGGAGAACCCCCCGTCCCGCGCGGGCATCTCGCTCGGCGACGAGCTGGCCGGGACGTTCGCCGCGCTCGGCACGCTCGTCGCCCTGCACGCCCGGCACCGCACCGGGCGCGGCCAGGTCGTCGACTCGGCCCTCTACGAGGCCGTCCTCGCGATGATGGAATCGCTCGTCCCCGAATGGGACATCGCCGGCTACCAGCGCGAACGCACCGGCTCGGTGCTCCCGAACGTCGCCCCCAGCAACGTGTACCCCACCAAGGACGGACCCGTCCTCATCGCCGCGAACCGGGACACGATCTGGCGCCGGCTGTCCGCACTCATGGGACGTCCCGAACTCGCCGACGACGAACGGTTCGCCACCCACGGGGCGCGCGGCGCGAACGCCGACGAACTCGACGAGCTCATCGGCGCGTGGACGTCCGTCCAGGACTCGGCCGACCTCCTCGAGCTCCTGCACGAGAACGGCATCCCCGCGGGCCTCACCTACCGGGCGAAGGACATGCTCGCGGACCCGCACTACAAGGCGCGCGAGGCGATCATCCGGATGGCGCACCCCGAGTTCGGCGAGTTCCCCATGCAGAACGTCTTCCCGAAGCTCTCCGACACCCCGGGCGAGGTCCGCGCCGTCGGCCCGTCCCTCGGCGAGCACAACACCGAGGTCTACGGCGGCCTGCTGGGCCTCACCGCCGGGGACCTCGACGGCCTCACGACCGCCGGAACGATCTGACCCCTACCCGTCGGCCTTCCGGTACACGCGGGGGGACGGCCCGGCGCCCCGGTAGAGGGCGGTCCCGTCCTCCCGGAGGCTGAACACGTGCCGGGTGGGGCTGCCGCACCCGGACACGCCGCCGACGTCGCGGACCCCGCGAACCGTCACCTCGATGACGTGCGGGGCGGCGTCCCTCAGCTCGCCCACGGCCTCGCAGTACCCGTCGGTATCGGTGGTGGTGACGGTCATGACCTGGCCTTCCTGGGATCCCTGCGAGATGACCATGCGCTGGGAGACGGGGCCGTCGCTGTCCCGCCCCTCCCAGGTCCACGTGCCGAGGAACCCCTCGGGGACGTCCCCGACCTCACCCGCGGGCGTCGGGGAAGAGGTCTCGTCGGGTTGCAGTGGCGATTGCGACGACGCCGTCGCGGATGGTTCGGCCGTTCGGGTCGGCTCACCCGTCCAGGTGGGCTCCGTGGGCGAGGCGGCCTCCGTGGGCGTGGCGGGTTCCGTCGGCGACGCGGCGGTCTCCTGCGCGCGCTCCCCGCCGCCCGTCCCCAGGCCCCGCACCGCCAGGACGAAGAACAGGGCGAAGCTCAGCGCCGCCACCCCGACCATCACCAGCACCATCGCAGCGCCGCGCCCGATCCCGGACGTCCGGGGCGGCCCGGACGGGACGGACGGGAGGGAAGCGGCGGGCCCGTACCCGTGCGGCGCCGTGAAGGGCGGCGAACCGGCGAGCGGGGCGGTGGAAGGCGCGTTCGCGGAGCCGGACGGACGCGCCCCGTCCGGAACCGGCGGTTCGTCCCCGCGCTCCAGCTCGAGGAGCTCGACGGCGCGCCGCCCCACGACCTCGACGACCTCGGCGGGCAGCCACGACCCGGCGGCGTCCGGCGCCTCGACCGCCGCCGCGATCTCCGCGGGCGACGGCCGTCCCGCCGGGTCCTTCGCCAGGCAGCGCTCCACGAGCCCGCGCAGGTCGCCGGGCACGCCGTCCAGCGCGGGCGGCTCGTTGACGACGCGGTACAGCAGCGCGGCCGCGCCGCCCTCGCCGGTGTCGAACGGCTGCCGCCCCGTCGCGGCGAACGCGAGCACCGCCCCCAGCGAGAACACGTCCGCGGCGGGGGTGACGGGCTCGCCGCGCGCCTGCTCCGGCGACATGAAGCCGGGGGTGCCGACGGCCATGCCGGTCCGCGTGATCACGCTGCCGTCGGTGGCGCGCGCGATGCCGAAGTCGATGACGCGCGGGCCGTCCAGCGTCAGCATCACGTTCGACGGCTTGAGGTCGCGGTGGATCACGTCGCGCCCGTGCACCTCGCGCAACGCGCCCGCGAGCCCGGCGGCCAGCGCGAGCACCGACCGTTCGGGCAACGGCCCGTACAACCCGGTGACGGTCTCCTGCAGCGTCGGCCCGGCCACGTACCCGGTCGCGACCCACGGGGTGCCGGAGTCGGTGTCGGCGTCCAGGACGGGCGCCGTCCACGGCCCGCTCACCCGGCGCGCGGCCTCGACCTCCTGCCGGAACCGGCGCCGGAAGCCCGCGTCGCGGGCCAGTTCGGCGTGGACGAACTTCACCGCGACCGTCCGTCCGGACGGCGAGCGCCCGAGGAAGACGCTGCCCATCCCGCCGCTGCCCAGCCGCCCCAGCAGCCGGTAGCCGCCCACCGATCGCGGGTCCCCCGTCTGCAAGTCGTCCATCGCCGACAACCGTTCCAGGACGACCGATCAAGGTCAACCGACGACCAAGCCCCCCATCGCCGCGTCATGGTGTGATGGGGCGGACTGCGGGAGGGGCATGCCGGCACGGTCACGGTCACGGTCGAGCGCGGACCCCGCGGAGCGCCCGCGCGAGGAGCCGGGGGCGCGCCCACGCGTCACCGAGGTGGACGTCCTCCGCGGCTTCGCCCTGTTCGGCGTCGTGGTCGTGAACACCGTGGGGATCACCGGGATGCCCGTGCCCGCACCCGACGCCGATCCCGGACCCGTCTACTGGGCGTACGAGACGCTGCTCCACCAGAGGTTCTTCCCGATCTTCTCGCTCCTCTTCGGGCTGAGCTTCGGCCTGTTCCTCGACTCGGTCCGGGACCGGACGCCGAACCCCCGGCTGCTCATGCTGGCCCGCCTGGGGTTCCTGATCCCCATCGGCGCGCTGCACCGGGTGTTCCAGCCCCGCGAAGTGCTGCTGACGTACGCCGTGGTCGGGATCGCCGTCCTGCTTCCCGCGTCGTTCGTGCCCGGCCGCCGCGTCCTCCTGGCGCTCGGGCTCGCCGCCACCGGGACGGCTGCGGCCACCGTGGGCGGGAGCACGCTCATCCCCGGCTTCTTCCTGCTGGGATTCGCGCTGCACCGGTACGGCGTCGAGAACTTGCAGGCCACCCCCGCACGCCGCCTGGCGGCCGCGTTCCTGGCGAGCCTCGCACTCGCCACGGCCTTGAACGCCTGGCAGGTTCTGGCGGCGGCCGCACCCGGCTCCGTCCTGGCGGACTCGGCGGGCATCATGACGGCGTCCGCCTACGGCACAGCGGTGCTGCTGGCCCTGCGCTCGCGGGCCGGGCGTCTCCTGCGGGGACTCGCGCCCCTCGGACGGACGGCGCTGACGGGCTACGTCGGCGCCACGTTCGCGATCATCGCGGCCGACCGGTTCGTCCGCCTCGGTGCCTCGCCCGACCTCCTGACCGCCGTCGCCCTGGGCACGAGCGTCTTCCTGCTCGCGCTGGCGTTCGCCCATCTGTGGCTCCGCTTCGCCCGGTACGGGCCGCTCGAGTGGCTCTGGCGCTGCCTCACCTGGTGGAGCCCGCGACCGCCACGCACGCGATGTCAGCGGTTTGTCAGCGGTTTGTGAGGAGGGCCGGGCAGCCTCGTCGGTATGGAACACGCGATCCAGGCCGAGAACCTGGTCAAGCGATTCGGGAAGACGGTCGCGCTGGACGGGGTGTCGCTGTCGGTGCCCCCGGGGAGCGTGCTCGGCCTGCTCGGGCCGAACGGGGCCGGGAAGACGACGGCCGTGCGCGTCCTCGCGACGCTGATGCGCGCGGACTCCGGGACGGCGCGGGTGTGCGGGCTGGACGTCGAGCGCGACGGCGCGCGGGTCCGGCGCCGGATCGGGATCACCGGGCAGTACGCGTCGATCGACGAGGAGCTCACCGCGACCGAGAACCTCGTGCTGATCGGGCGGCTGCTCGACATGCGCAAGGCCGACGCCAACGCCCGCGCCGCCGAGTTGCTGGACCGGTTCGAGCTGTCCGACGACGCGGGCCGCCGGATATCGACGTACTCGGGCGGGATGCGGCGCCGCCTCGACCTCGCGGCCTGCATGGTCGGGCGCCCGGAGGTGACGTTCCTGGACGAACCGACGACCGGCCTGGACCCCGGCCGCCGGGAGGACGTGTGGGGGATGATCCGGGCGATGACGGCGGACGGCGGAACGGTCCTGCTGACCACCCAGTACCTGGAGGAGGCGGACGCGCTCGCCGACCAGATCACGGTCATCGACCGGGGCCGGGTGATCGCGGACGGGACGCCCGCCGAACTCAAGCGGATCGCGGGCGGGCAGGCGATCACGGTGCGTCCCCGGGACCCGGCGCGGCTCATCGAGGTCGCGGGGATCCTGAACGCGGTGTCGGGCCGCGAGGCCGAGTCGCCGCGCCGGGACGTCCTGACGGTGCCGGTGGACGACGAGGACGCGCTCGCCGAGACCATCCGGCGGCTCGACGCGGCGGGCATCGGCGTCAGCGAGCTGTCGCTGCGGCTGCCCGGCCTCGACGAGGTGTTCTTCACGCTCACCGGCCACGGCGCACACAAGAAGGACGAGGCCGCGTGACGTCGCGCGCCGCGGCGGAGAGCCGAGTAGAGAGGGTGCACCAGTGACCGACACCGCGATCGACACCAGCCGGGAGACGCGGGCGGCCGAGCAGCGGCCGCGTCCGTTCCCGCTGGTGCGGCACAGCCTGGTCCTCGCCGGGCGCAGCCTGATCAAGACACGCCGCAACCCGGGCCTGCTGAGCGACGCGCTGATCCTGCCGATCATCTTCCTGCTGCTCTTCGTCTACCTGTTCGGCGGCGCGGTCGCCGGCTCCACCCAGGAGTACCTCCAGTTCATCTTCCCCGGCGTGCTCGTCATGACGATGGTGCTGGCGGGGATGGTGTCGGTCGGCATCGCCATCAACGTCGACATCAAGAAGGGCGTGTTCGACCGGTTCCGGAGCCTGCCGATCGGACGGTCCGCGCCGCTGCTCGGCCTCGTCATCAGCGACATCCCCCGGTACGTCATCGCGGGGGCGGTGCTGTTCGCGACCGGCTACCTGATGGGTTTCCGGGTCGAGACGAACCTGCTGGCGGCGCTCGCCGCGCTCGGGCTCGCGACCCTGCTGGGCTTCGCGCTGAGCTGGATCACCATCCTGATCGGGGTGGCGATCAAGGAGGAGACCGTCGTCACGACGGTGGGGTTCGTCGCGATCTTCCCCCTGTCGTTCGGGACGAGCATGGCGGTGCCGGAGGACACGATGCCCGGCTGGCTCCAGGCGTGGGTCGGCGTCAACCCGGTGAGCCACGCGGTGGACGCCTGCCGGGGCCTGCTCGTCGGCGGCCCGGTGGCCGGCGACGTGATCGCGACGCTGCTGTGGTCGGCGGGGTTCCTCGCGGTGTTCGCGCCGCTCGCCGTCCGCGTCTACCGGCGCCGCAGCTGACCCTCCACAGACCGGCGACGCGCCGGGTGCGGCCCGCGGGTGGCGGTGGGCCGGACCCGGCGCGCTCGTCCGTCCGGCCGCGGACGGACGCGGACGGACACGCACGGACACGCACGGACGCGGACGGCCCGGTCAGGCGGTCTCCTCGGGGTCGCGGCCGGTGACGGCGCGGCCGCCGTCCACGGGGACGACCGCGCCGTTGACGAACCCCGCGCGGTCGGACAGCAGGAACGCGACGGCCTCGGCGACCTCGCCGGGGCGGCCCACGCGGCCGAGCGGGTGCAGGAGCCGTATCTCGTCCTCGATGCGGGCGGAGTCGGGTGACAGGGCGAGGAACTCCTCGTAGCGGTCGGTCGTGATCGAGCCGAGCGCGACCGCGTTCGTCCGTACCCCGCGGGGGCCGTAGTCGACGGCGAGCGCGCGGGTGAGGCCCTCGACGGCGGCCTTGGCCGTCGCGTAGGCGAGCGCGCCCCGGACGGGGCGCTGCGCCTGGTGCGACGAGACGTTGACGATCGCGCCGCCCGTCCCGGCGTCGACGAAGCGGCGAACGGCCGTCATGCAGCCGGCGACGGCCGGGTCGAGGTTGCGGGCGACGAGGTCGCGCACCTCGCGGGCCGAGGGCACCGGCGGGGGGTCGTGGAAGACGGCCGCGTTGTTCACCCAGCCGGACAGGGTCCCGGCGCGCTGCGCGAGGTCGGCGGCCCGTTCGGCGGTCTCCTCGGCGGCGGCGTCGCCCGTCACCGCGGTCAGGCCCGGACGGTCGGCCCAGGCGAGGACGGACGGGTCGCGCTCCACGATCGTGACGGCGTCGCCGTCGGCGAGGAGTCGCTCGACGATGGCGCGGCCGATGCCGCGCCCGCCTCCGGTGACCACGTGGGAGCGCATGGGGCGAACGTAACGCATGGGTACGCCCCGTCTCACCCCTCCTGGAGACGGGACGTACGAGTCAGGGTGCGGCTTCTCCGGCGTTCTCGTGGAGCTGGACGATCTGCTCGCAGGCCTCGGTGATGTCGGCGACGGGCAGCCGGACGAGTTCGCCCGCGAGGTCGCACCAGTGGAACGTGGAGCGCTCGCACCAGATCGTGATGCCGCCGAGGGCGAGGCCGGTCGGGGCGACGGGCGTCGCGGCGTCGAGGCCGCGATCGCTGAGCAGGGCCTGCAGTTCCTCCAGGGCGTGGTCGGGGTCGGCGGAGAGGGGACGGCCGCGCGGGGCGCGGACGGGGACGGCGAACCAGGTGACCTTGCCCGGCACCTGCCTGGCGCGCAGCCGGGAGCGGGACGCGTGGTGGCCCCACCGTCCGGCGGAGAGCATGTCGATGATGTCGAGGCCGCGGCCGTGCTCGGGCATCGGAACGGTACTGCGGCGGCGGCGCCAGCAGCGGAGCTCGTCGAAGATCTTGACGACGAGCTCCTGGCGGCCGCGGCCGTCGCCGCGGCGGTAGATCCAGAGTTCGGCCCCGTCGGACGGCTTGCGGCTGCCGTCGGCGGAGCGGGGCGAGCCGTGCAGAAGCGCGTTGGTGGCCAGCTCGCTGACCATCAGGGTGACGTCGTCGGCGTCCTGGACGCCGGCCTTGGGGAGCAGGTTCGCGACGTGTGCGCGCGCGACACAGGCGATCGTCTCGTCGGGGGGCAGAGGCAGGGCCGTGCAGCCGCCGTTCTCGAGCGTCCAGGGGACCCCGCACACCGTCGCCGCCTTCGTCATGGTCGCCACCTCGGTGAATTCGATCGAGTTCTTCCGTGGCTACCGCCCACCGGCGCGTGAGAGCGGTAGGCGGTCCGGAGACGGCCCGGGCGAAATGACTCCGACAATCGCGACATAAGCCCTGCAGTTCCCGACTCGCTACCTGTGAATCACAGATTCAGTGTCGCACATGGAGCCGGACAAGGCGCCGAACATGAGCAAGGAGATGTGTTGCCGATCGAGATGATCGCCATTACCGGTCCGCACCGGCGGAACGGTGCGCGACCGACTCCGGACGAACGCGTAACGGCAGGCATCTGGGACGAGCGGGGCACGCGCTGTAGCGTGGAAACGCCTGAGAGGGACCACACGGGAGATCCCCCAGGGGTGCAGCCCTGGGGAATCCCGTGTGCGGTTCGGGCGGTCTCCGCCCGGGACCGGCCGAACCGCGGGTCCGTCGCCGGGTTCCGGTCAGCGCCCGCGGTTAGCGGTCGTACCGTCCCGCCTTGACGTCCGCGAGGAACGCGGCGAACACCGGACGGGCGACGACGTGCGCGCCGGCCTCGGGCGTCACGCTGTCGCGCACGCCGGTCGAGGTGTCGAGGTCGGCGACCTCGACGCACGCGCCGTTGCTGCTCGCGCTCGCGCTGGCCTTGAACCACTGTGCCTGAGAGAGGTCCACTTCCGTCTCCTTGAGGTCACTCAAGTGTTGCCATGAGTTTGCTGATGTACTCGGCGCTCTCGGCCGGGCCGAGCGCCGCCTCCTTGATCTGCTCGTAGGTCAGCTCATACGCCTCCACCTTGTCGGCGGGATCGATGTCCCGGATGGCCGCGTCGGTCTCCTGGTAGACCATGGGCGGCTCCCCGCCGGGGAACCGGAAGATGTGGAAGACCGTGGCCATGCCGGGGTGCAAACCGTCCTCGAAGCGCAGCAGCCGCAGCTCCACGTTGGGCCGCTCGGCCATCTTGAGCAGGTGCGCGTACTGGCCGCGCACGTCGCCGTCGCCGCCCCACCGGTACAGCAGCGCCGCCTCGGTGACGAGCGCGGTGAGCCGGGGCGCGCTGTCCTCGTCGCGTTCCAGGATCTGCTGGCGGCGCAGCCGGGCGCGGAGCGCGAGCTCCCGCCACTCGGGCGTCGTGGACCCGTACGACAGCAGCGTCTGCAGGTACGGGACGGTCTGCAGCAGGCCGGGGATCAGCAGCGGCGTGTAGACGAGGATCTCGGACGCGTCGTTCTCGAAGCCGGGGAACTCGACGTTGCCGAACACCTCGCCGTACTCGCGCCACCAGGCGCGGCGCCGGGCGCTGCGCGCGAGCGCCTCGAGCTCGTCGGCGACCTGCTCGCCGGCCTCGTAGAGGCGGGCCAGGTCGCGGATGTCGCTGAGCTCCGGGCGGACCCAGTTGTTCGCCTCGAACCGCCCGACCTTGCCGCGGCCCCAGTTCAGGCGGTCGCAGACCTGGTTGGCGGTGTACCCGGAGGCGAGGCGGAGGTCCTTCAGCCGCCGCGACAGCGTCCATTTGGCGATGGTCGCCCCGTACGCGTCGCTCACCGGCGTCTCCCTCCACTTGCCCGCACCCGGCCGTCCGGGACGTCCGGGACGATCCGTGGGCAGATCGTCCGGGTCAGTTCACGACCCGGTCGAACTCCCCCTTCTTCGCACCGTCAAGGAAGCACGCCCACTCGCGCTCGTCGAACACCGACACGAGCGCGCCGGGCTCGCCGGCGGCGCGCAGCAGGGTCCACTCGCCTGCGAAGGCGACCTCGAGGCCGCCCTCCGCGGCCTCGGAACGGATCCAGTCGAGGGCGTCGAGGTCGACGCCGAGGTCGGCGGCGGACGGCTTCCTCACGATCCCTCCCCGGGCACGCGGGCAGGGCTGGGGACGGACGCGTCCACGCCGTGCGGGACCTGTCCGGTGTCGCTCATCGCATCGTCTCCCGGGCCGCGGGGTCTGGCCGCCTGCTTCAACTTGTGATGCACAAATTATGAAGCATGAATCGGCCCGCTGTGCAGTGCCCGCGGGCATCTCTTTTACCGCCTTCCGGGCCCGCCGACTTACCGCGCAGGAACGATTGCCTGCCCGAACAGCAAGATCATGATGGACTATCGAATTCCTGTGCGAATATAGCGCCGGAGAGGTCGGCCGATTACCCCGGAGGCCGCTTCGCGCGCCCGGCCTCTAGATCATCGAGAACGCATTCGGGGCCGTCCGCGAGCTTTTCGTCACGAACGGGCGCCGGGGCCCGGCGATCGTCCCGCTCGTCCAGCCGCTCAGCCGTGGATAAGGCCGGACGCCGCCGGTTCCCGCCACGCTCCCCGCCCGGAGACGCGAGCGGTCAGCCGGACCCGAGTTCGCGTCGGGCGAGGTGGAAGAGGACGCCGAGGTGACGGGCCCGCAGGGGCTCGTCGCCGTCCAGGCGCTCCGCGACCTGCTCGTCCCACCCGGCGGCGTCGAGGGTGAGGCCGCTCGCGGCGCCCTCGTCGCGGGACGCGAGCGCCAGCGCGAGATCGAGCGCGGGGCTCGGGCCGTCCACCCCGTCCCGGCGGAACGCGCGGAACTCCGGCAGCCGGTCGGCGGCGGCGTCCGGGGAGAGGGCGGCCAGGACGGTCAGCAGGGCCCGCTCGCACGGCGGCGCGTCCGGCCACCGGGCCAGGATCTCCGGGAGGTGCCCGAGGACCGCCCGGGAGGCGAGCGTCGCCGGACCCGCGTGCCCGCCGTCCTCGCCGCACGCCGGGCCGGGGTCGAGCATGGCCAGGTAGAGCAGGTCGAACAGCACGCTCCTCCGGTACTCGGAGACGAGCTGCGGCGCGCGTGCCAGCCGGACGAGGAACGGGACGGTCGGGGCGGTGCAGGTGTAGCAGGTGCCCTGGTGCACGACCTCGCTGAAGTACTCGAAGGACGCCTCGTCCCAGCCCTCGTCGTTGGCCGCCAGGGCCCGGAGGATCTCCGGGACGCCGTCGGCGGGCCCGTACGCCCCGGTCAGCGAGGCCCAGTCGACGCCGTCCAGCCCGTCCAGGACGACCGGTTCACCGAGTTCGCCCGTCCGCTCCGGCTCCCCGAGCCGGTGGACGATCTCCGGGACGGGCGCGCGTGCGGGCGCCCCGGCGAGCGCCCCGAGGCGTGCGGGCCGCGCCTCCTCGACCGTCCGGTCCGCGACGGCCTCGCCGTCCAGGTGGAGCATTCGGGCGGTCTCGGGGCGCGCGAGCGACTCCCCGACCCGGCCGCCGACCTCCCCGGCGGCGGTGCGGACGATCCTCCGCTCGACGGCCCGCCACCAGCCCTCGTCCCCGTCGGGGAACGGGCCCTCGTCGAGCCCGACGGCCGTCCACGCATCCCCCTGCGGGCGGACGCGCACGGCGGTGTGTCCGCGCGCGACCAGGAACGCCGCGACGGCCCGTGCCGACTCCTCGTCCGGCACGGTGACGGCGTACGTCGCGACCACCTCCGGCCGAGCGGGGTGGAGCGGGCGCCCGTGCGGCTCCGGTGAGGTGCCGATGGTCAGCCGTTCCAGGCGACCAGGAACTCCGCGTGCGAGATGCGCCCGTCCGCGTCGCCGTCGCGGGCGTCCGCGGCCTTGAAGATCGAGTCGAGTTCGGCGGGCGTGACCTCCTCGCCCTTCGCCCGCATGGCGAGCACGAACTCGTCACGGGTGATGTATCCGTCCCCGTCGCGGTCGAACTCCCGGAACGTCGCGTCCGGGTCGTCGGAAACCGGCATGGAAGACCTCACGATCTGCGGTCATGCGGGGTACGGGCAGAGTGTCGAGACACGATCTTGCACCCGGCACGTACCGGACGTCCAGCCGGGGCGACCGCGAAAAGGCGAGGGGAGGATGTCGAGAACGCGCGCCCGGCTCCGATCACCCCGGGAAACCGCGCTCGCGAGCGCACCGGACGAACAGGAGGACGCGCGATGGACCTGCCGCGCATCGGGGTCACGCTTCAGCACTTCGGGCCGCACGCGGGACCGGACGGCATCGTCACCGTGGCCCGGGCGGCCGAGCGCCTCGGCTTCGACGCCGTCTCGGTCTCCGACCGGCTGCTCGTCCCCGTCGGGCCGCACTGGACGAACGACGCCGGGCTGCCCGACGACACCCCGTGGGACGCGCTGGAGGTGCTGACGTGGGCCGCCGCGCACACCCGGCGGATCCGGGTGGGGACCGGCGTCCTGAACTCGATCTTCGAGTCGCCGGTCGCCCTGGCCCGCAGGCTCGCCACGCTGGACCGGCTGTCGCGCGGACGGCTGTACGTCGGGATCGGGCAGGGCGGCGGCACCCGGCTGCCCCCGCACTACATCCCCGAGGAGTTCGTCGCGGCCGGCGTCTCTCCGGGGCGCCGCGGCGCCGGGTTCGCCGAGCACGTGGCCGCGATGCGCGCCTGCTGGGGCCCCGACCCCGTCGAGTTCCACGGCGAGCACTACCGCGTCCCGGCGGCCAAGGTCGGTCCGAAGCCGTGGCGCGGCCGGATCCCGCTGCTGTTCGGCGCGACGGCCCGCCCGGCGATCGAGCGGGCGGCCCGGATCGGCGACGGTTTCGTCACCGTCGCCGTGGACTGGGACGACACCCGCACGCAGGTCGGCTGGTACCGGGCGGCGGGCGGCACCGGCAGCGTCGTCGTCAACGTGATCCCGGCGCCGCCCGGCACGGACGTCCCGGCCGCCGACTTCACCGCCGCCGCGCTGGCGAACCTCGACCGGGCCGCCGCGCTCGGCGCCGACGAGGTGCACGTCGTGACGGCGCTGCTCGGCGTCTCGCCGGAGCGGCAGGTCGAACTGCTGGAGGCCCTGGCGGCCGAGCTCGGCCTGCCCGCCGGGCGCCCGTGAGGCCGGGTCAGCGGCCGGCGGCCGCCTCGGCCGGAGGGTGCGCGCGGCCCGCGTCGTAGGCGGCGGGGAACGCGTCGCCGAGGGCGGTACGGGCCGCGGCGAGGAGGCGCGCGGTCTCCCGGGACGGGACGGTCACGTGCAGCACGCCGGGCGGCGCGGGCGGCCCGGCGGCCTCGCGGGCGGTCGCGGCGGCGCCGAGCAGCCGGGCGGCCTGGTCGGCGCGGCCCGCGAGGAGCCGCGCCCCGGCGAGGCCGTCCAGGGCGGACGCGATGGCGGGGGCGTCGCCGAGGATGCGGGCGGACGCGAGCCCGTCGAGGTGGTGGACGGCGGCGGCGTCGGCGAGCGCCGCGCCGAGCGAGCGGCCCGCGTGCGCGGCGCGGCCGCGCTCGATCCAGTACCAGGCGAGGGAGGCGGTGAGCCGGAGGGCGAGGTGGGCGTCCCGGCGCCCGACGGCGCTCTCCAGGGCGCGGCGCAGGTTGGCGGCCTCGGCGTCGAGGCGGGCGAGCCAGCGGACGCGGGCGTGCCCCGCCCGGTACGCGTCGGCGCACTCGGCGACGCGGGCGTAGTAGTCGTCGTGGCGGGCCTGCACGTCGTCGCGTTCGCCCGCGTCGGCGAGGCGGTCGAGGGCGAACGCCGCGACGGACTCCAGCAGGCGGTAGCGGACGCCGCCGGGGCCGTCGGCGGCCATGACCAGGGACCGGTCGACGAGCCGCACGATGACGTCCATGACCTCGGCCTGCTCGACCTCGCCGCCCGCGCAGACCTCCTCCGCGCCCTCCAGGGTGCAGCCGCCCGCGTGGACGGCGAGGCGGCGCAGGACGGCGCGTTCGGCGGGGCCGAGCGGTTCCCAGCTCCACTCGATCGCGGCCAGCAGGGTCCGCTGGCGGGGCGGGACGTCGCGGCGGTCGGAGCGCAGCACCCGGAAGCGGTCGTCGAGGCGTGCGGCGAGCGTCTCCGGGCCGAGCGCGCGGACGCGGGCGGCGGCGAGTTCGAGGGCGAGCGGCAGCCCGTCGAGGCGGCGGCACACGGCGGCGACGGCCGCCGCGTTCGCCCCGTCGAGCGCGAACCCGGGATCCGCCGCCGCCGCACGCGCCACGAACAACCGCACCGACGGCACCCGCGCCAGCGCGGCGAGGTCGTGCTCCGGTGGGGCCTCCGGGATCTCGAGGGGGGTGACGGGGTGCAGGCGTTCGCCGGAGATGCCGAGGGGTTCGCGTGCGGTGGCGAGGATCCGCAGTTCGGCGCCCGCGGTGAGGAGGGCGTCCGCGAACGCGGCGACCGGGTCGATGGCGTGCTCGCAGTTGTCGAGGACGAGCAGCGCGCGGCGTCCGGCGAGCCGCCCGGCGGCGGCGACCGGCCCGTCGGGCGCGCCGGTGCCGTCCGGGGCGTCCGGGGCGTCCGGACCGTCCGGCTCGCGCAAGCCCGCGGCGGCGGTCACGGCTTCGGCGACACGGTCCGGGGCGACGCCCGCCAGTTCGGCGAAGACGATCCCGTCGGGGAAGTCGGGAGCGCCGGGAACGCCGGGAACGCCGGGGGAACCGGGGGCCGCCGCGCGGGCGGCGACTTCGAGGGCGAGGCGCGTCTTGCCCACGCCGCCCGGGCCCGTCAGCGTCACCAGCCGGGCCTCGCGCAGCGCGGCGGCGACGGCGTCCGGTTCGGTGTCGCGGCCGATCAGTTCGGTGCGGGGCGCGGGCGGACGGGCGGGCGCGAGGGGTGCGAGCGGCGCGCGCGCCGGTGCGTCCAGGGACGGGTCCTGGCGCAGGATCGCCTGGTGCAGGGCGGCGAGGTCGGGTCCGGGGTCGAGGCCGAGTTCGTCGCGGAGCCGGTTCCGGACGCGGTCGAAGCACTGCAGGGCCTCGTGCTGGCGCCCGGAACCGTACAGGGCGCGCATCAGCGCGGCCTGCAGGCGTTCGCGCAGCGGGTGCAGGGCGGCGAGGTCGGTCAGGTCGGCGGCGATCGCGCGGTGCTCGCCGAGCGCGAGGCGGGCCTCGGCCAGTTCCTCACGCGCGGTGAGGCGGCGTTCCTCGAGGCGCGCGGCGGCGGCGACGGCGAACGGGGCGTCGGCGAAGTCGGCGAAGGCGGGGCCGCGCCAGAGGGCGAGCGCCTCGGTCAGGACGGACGCGCGCGCGGCGGAGGCGGGCTCGGTGCGGGACGCGAGGGCCTCGAAGCGGAGCGCGTCGACGGCCTCGGACGCGAGCGCGTAGCCGGGTGCCCGCGCGGCCACCAGCGCGCGCCCGCCGGGTTCGGCGTCCTCCAGGGCCCGGCGGAGCTGGGAGACCTTCGCGCGGAGCGCGGCGGCGGGCCGGGCCGGGCGGTCCTCGTCCCACAGGTCGCGGATCAGCCGGTCGGACGGCACGGGCCGTCCCCCGGCGGCCAGCAGCGCCGACAGCAGCAGCCGGACCTTCACCTCCGGGACGCGGACGGGCCGGTCGCCGTCCGTCCGGATCTCCAGCGGGCCCAGTACCCCGAAGCGCATGGGTTCACCGTAACCGGCCCCGAACCCGGCCGGAATCCCGTCCGAACCGGGCCATAACACCGACGACGCAGGGTGTGCGCGACACCTTCGAACGGAACGGGGATCATCATGACCGCAATGGACGCGCCCGAGCGTCCCGCTCGGGCGGGGGCGCGCGCGTGGATCGGCCTGGCCGTCCTCGCGCTGCCCACCCTGCTGCTGTCCATCGACACCACCGTGCTGTTCCTGGCCATGCCGCACCTCAGCGCGGACCTGGACCCCGGCCCCGTCCAACTCCTGTGGATCATGGACGTCTACGGCTTCATGATCGCGGGCTTCCTGGTGACGATGGGGGCGCTCGGCGACCGCATCGGCCGCCGCCGCCTGCTGCTGTACGGGGCGGCCGCGTTCGGCGCGGCCTCGGCCCTCGCCGCCTACGCGAGCAGCCCCGAGATGCTGCTCGCCGCCCGGATGCTGCTCGGGCTCAGCGGCGCGACGCTGATGCCGTCCGCGCTCGCGCTGATCAGCACGATGTTCCGGGACGAGCGGCAGCGCACGCTCGCGATCGGCGTGTTCACCGCCTGCTTCATGGGCGGCGCGGCGCTCGGCCCGGTGGTCGGCGGGACGCTGCTGGAGAACTTCTGGTGGGGCTCGGTGTTCCTGATCGGCGTGCCGGTCATGGTGCTGCTGCTGGCCGCCGCGCCGCTGCTGCCCGAGTCGCGCGCGCCCGGCGGCGGACGCATCGACCTCGCGAGCGTCGCGCTGTCGCTGGCCGCCGCGTTCCCGGCCGTCTACGGGCTGAAGGAGATCGCCGAGGACCCGCTGCGGCCCGCCGCGTACGGGGTGCTCGCCGCCGGGATCGCGTTCGGGTACCTGTTCGTCCGGCGGCAGCGCGCACTGGCCGACCCGCTGCTGGACCTGCGGCTGCTGCGATCCCGGACGTTCTCGGCGGCGCTCGGCATCCTGCTGGTGACGATGGTCGTGCAGGGCGGCCTGTACCTGTTCGTCAGCCGCTACCTGCAGACGATCGAGGGGCTGTCGCCGCTGGAGTCCGGGCTGTGGCTCGCCCTCCCGGCGATCGCGCTGGTCGCGGGCTCGCTGCTGGCGCCGGTCGCCGCGCGGCGCGTCCGTCCGGGCCTGCTGATCGCGGGCGGGATGGCCCCGGCGGCGGCCGGGTTCCTGGTCGCCGGGTTCGCGGACGGCATCGGGACGCTGATGTTCGGGGTGACGCTCGGGTTCCTCGGCCTGGCCCCGGTCGGCGCCCTCGGCATCGCGCTGATCGTGGGCGCGGCCCCGGACGAGCGCGCCGGTGCGGCCTCGGCGCTGGCCGAGACGTCCGGCGAGTTCGGCATCGCGTTCGGCGTCGCGTCGCTCGGCAGCGTGGGCGCCGCCGCCTACACCGCGCTGGTCGTCCTGCCGCCGGGCACGCCGGGGGCCGCGGGCGACTCGATCGAGGACGCCGTCGCCGCCGCCGAGGGCCTGCCGCCGGAACCGGCCGCCGCGCTGCTCGCGGCCGCCCGGGACGCGTTCCTCGGCGGGTTCGGCATCGTCACCGCCGTCGGCGCCGCGCTGCTCGCGGGCCTGGCCGTCCTCACCGTCACCGCCCTGCGGCACCTGCCCCCGATCGGCGCCGAGGCCACCGCCCCGGACGCCGGAGCAGCGGACGCCGGAACCCCGGACGACGGGGCCGCCGCCGACGACGACCGGGCCGCACACCGGTGACGGGGGGCGCGGCCCTCAGGACGAGCCGGGGCCGGGGCGGGGTTCGACGTCGGTCGGGCCGAGGGCCGCGCCGCACGCGTCGCAGGTGAAGCGGGTCGTGAGGGAACCGGCGCAGCCGCGATGCCCGACGATCACCGGGGCGCCGTCCGGGGCGTAGTGGCGGTCGCCCCAGAGCAGCAGGGTCATCATCGCGGGCCACAGCTCGACGCCCTTGCGGGTGAGCCGGTACTCGTACCGTTCCGGGCGCACCTGGTACGGGACGCGCCGCATGATCCCCTCGTCGCACAGCCGGGAGAGCCGGTCGGTGAGGATGTTGCGGGCCACGCCGAGCTCGACCTGGAAGTCGTCGAAGCGGCGGACGCCCTCGAACGCGCTGCGGATGACCAGCAACGTCCAGCGGTCGCCGACGACCTCCAGAGAGCGGGCGATCGAGCAGTTCTGCGAGTCGTAGGTGCGAGGCAGGGCCACGCCATCGAGCGTAGCGGAGTTTCGTGATGAAACGCCCGAGCCTGGGACGGTTCGTGTCCGTCCCAGGCTCGGTGTACCGCTAAGTGCCGGATGTACCGGAAAGTGCCGGAAAGTGCCGGGTTACTTGAGCTTCTTGCCGGCCGACTGCAGGCTCTCGCAGGCCTCCACGATCCGGGCGGACATGTTCGCCTCGGCGGCCTTGCCCCACGAGCGCGGGTCGTACTGCTTCTTGTTGCCGACCTCGCCGTCCACCTTCAGGACGCCGTCGTAGTTGCGGAACATGTGCTCCGCGACCGGCCGCGTGAACGCGTACTGGGTGTCGGTGTCGATGTTCATCTTGATGACGCCGTAGGAGACGGCCTCGCGGATCTCCTCGAGCGTCGAGCCGGAGCCGCCGTGGAACACCAGGTCGAACGGCTTGTCCTTGCCGTGCTTCGCGGCGACCGCGTCCTGGATCTCCTTCAGGACCTCCGGGCGCAGCTTGACCGAGCCCGGCTTGTACACGCCGTGCACGTTCCCGAACGTCGCCGCCAGGATGTAGCGGCCCTTCTCGCCGACGCCGACGGCCTCGGCGGTCGCGAGCGCGTCGCCCGGGGTCGTGTACAGCTTCTCGTTGATCTCGTTGGCGACGCCGTCCTCCTCGCCGCCCACGACGCCGATCTCCATCTCCATGATGATGCGCGCCTTCGCGCACTCCTCGAGGAGCTCCTCGGCGATCCGCAGGTTCTCGTGCAGCTCGACCGCGGACCCGTCCCACATGTGCGACTGGAACAGCGGCTCCTCGCCGCGCGCCACCCGCTCCTGCGAGATCTTGATGAGCGGACGCATGAAGCCGTCCAGCTTGTCCTTCGGGCAGTGGTCGGTGTGCAGCGCGATGTTGACGGGGTACTTGGCGGCGACGACCCGCGCGTACTCGGCCAGCGCGGTCGACCCCGTCACCATGTCCTTCACGGCCTGGCCGGACAGGTACTCCGCGCCGCCGGTCGAGACCTGGATGATCCCGTCGCTCTCGGCATCGGCGAAGCCGCGCAGCGCCGCGTTCAGCGTCTGGCTCGACGTGACGTTGATGGCGGGGAAGGCGAAGCCGTCCCGCTTCGCACGGTCGAGCATCTCCGCGTAGATCTCGGGCGTTGCGATGGGCATTTCAGCGTCCTTTCGTACGCAGCGGTGCCGCCGGGCATCCGGCCGGGCGGTAGCACCCGGGCGCCCGCCGGACGGGCGGGGACGCCGGGTCGGGCATGCCGTCCACGGTCAGTATCCAGGTCGCGACGCCCTCCCAGCTCACCAGGGGGCGCCACGCATGCCAGTATCCCGGATTTCGCGCCCGGAGCCAGTGCGGACGCGCGCCGCGCGGCACCCGATCGCGCCGGGCTCGCGGCCGTCCGGGACCCCGCACGCGGACGGGCGGGGCCGGCTTCCGCGCCGCGCCCGGACGAGCGGTGCGACCTTCCGCGCCGCGCCCGTTCGCGCACCGAGCGTCGTCACGGACGGTGAGATCCGGAGCCGGGGGAACAAATCGGGCAACGTCGCGAAGAAGAATGTCCCTGAAGAGTCACGTCCGTCGCTCAGCGGTGACAGTTATCGCTAACCTCCCCATGTGGGACGTCATCGGTCGGACCCCAGGGGTCTCGCACGCATAGCGCTCGCGGCCTTGGCCGTGGCCGCCGTACTCGCTCTGCTCGTCGTCGGCGGCATGGCCCTCGTGAACGCCGTCTCCGGCGAGCCCGATCAACCGGGGCCCTCCGCCTCCGCTTCCGCCCCGGCGGGCGGCGCGGAGGGCTCCCCGAGCCCGTCGGCGGGCTCCGCGTCGCAGGCGCCCGCGCTGCTGATCCGCGTGACCGGGCCCCCCACGGACGTCTACGTGCGGATCCCCGCCGGGGAGGTGCTCTTCACGGGGACGATGGCCACCGGCGAGACCTACCGCTACGACGAGGCGCCGCTCGACGTCGTCGCCGCCAACGGCTCCGCGCTCGAGGTCGCCATCTACGGCGAGCCGCAGGACCCGAAGCCCGCGGGCCGCGCCGAATGGTCCGTCCCCCAGAACCCCTGACCCCCTGACCGGATCCCCGGTCACCCCCGCGATCGACCGCCCGGACCGTCACCCGAGGCCGAGATCGGCCACCTCGAACGGGTGCCGGTACTCCAGCCCCGCCTCGGCGATCCGCGCCGCGGCCCCCCGCTCCAGGATCGTCGCGACGGCCACGACGTGCGCCCCCGCCTCCCGCAGCGCCTCCACCGCGGTCAGCACCGAACCGCCCGTGGTCGAGGTGTCCTCGACGGCCAGCACCCGTCGGCCCGCCACGTCCGGCCCCTCGATCCGGCGCTGCAGACCGTGCGCCTTGCCCGCCTTCCGCACCACGAACGCGTCCAGCGCGCGCCCCCGGGCCGCCGCCGCGTGCAGCATCGCGGTCGCCACCGGGTCCGCGCCGAGCGTCAGGCCCCCGACCGCCTCGTACTCCAGGTCGGCGGTCGCGTCGAGCATCACCGCCCCCACGAGCGGCGCGGCCGCCCCGTCCAGAGTCACCCTGCGCAGGTCCACGTACCAGGACGCGCGCTTGCCCGACGACAGCACGAAGTCGCCGTGCACGACCGCCTTGGCCTTGATCTGTTCCAGCAGTTCATCACGATCGCTCACGGGAAAACCCTATTCACCGCGCCCGCGTGCCCCGCGCCCGCCGTGTACGGTGCCGGGGAGGAGGAGGACATGACACCCGGATCCCTCGTGCTCCTGCACGCGCCGAACACCGGCTCCGCCGCCTGGGGCGACCTCCCCGAGACGCTCCGCTCCTACGGGCTCGACGTCATCGTCCCGGACGTCGCCGAGGGAACCGGCTCCCGCTACGTCGCCCGCGCCGCGCTGATCATCGCCGCGACCGCGCCCGCGACCCCGCTCGTCCTCGCCGCGCACGGCGCCGCCGGCCCGCTGCTGCCCGCGATCGCCCTCGCGCAGCGCGCCGCCCACCGCACCGTCGGCGGCTACCTCTTCGTCGACGCCGAGCTGCCCCGCCCCGCGCAGGCCCGCGACCACGATCATGAGCACGGGCACGGGGGCGCGGCCGCCCCGCCCGAACACGTCCCGTCCCCGCCGGACTGGCCGGACGCCCCGTGCGCGTACCTCCGCACCCACGCGGACCGCTCCGCGTCCCCGGAGCACGACCGGGCCGTCCGAGAGGCCCGCCTGCGCGGCTGGCCCGTCACCGAACACGAACCGCCGACCGCGGTGGCCCAGTCCCTGAGCGAGCTCCTCACGACGCTCTGAGCCCGCCCCCCGGCGCGCGTCCGCCCCGCCCGGCCCGCACGTGACGCGGACGAGCGCTCCGCGCGAGCGACGTCCGGCCCAGGCACACGGAACGTCCGTCCCGCACCCGGGGGCGGACGGACGGGCGAGGCGGGCGTTCTAGAACGGGCCGACGAGCACTCCACGCGAACGACGTCCGCCCCCCGCGCACACGGAACGCCCGCCCGTCCCGAGGGCACGGCGGACGACCGGCGGCGGACGGACGAGCGGACGAGCGCTCCACGCGAGCGACGTCCGGCCCCGCGCGCACACGGAACGCCCGCCCCACACCCGGCGGCGGCGGACGGACGCGGTCAGGCGTTCTTGAGCAGGTCGTCCAGGAGGGCGTCGTAGTCGTCCTCGCCGCGGCCGAGGTCGACGCGGGCCCGGTAGCGCAGGCGCAGGAGGGCTTCGAGGCTGTCCTCGGCGATCGCGACGTCGTCGGGGCCCGGGGTCAGGGACTCGGCCGGGGCCGTCTCGGCGGGGCCGCCGACGCCGGTGCCGACGGCGCTGTCGCGCAGGGCCAGGACGACGTCGGCGCCGCTGGTGGCCCAGTCGTGCGCACCGGTCGCGTCGCCCTGCGCGTAGAGGACCTCGGCGACCGCGCGGTACACCTCGGGGTCGCGGGGACGGTCGGCGCGGATCTGGTCGACGAGGGCGCGGGCCTCGTCGGGGCGGCCCAGCTCGAACAGCGCGTCGGCGAGGTAGGCGCGGGGATCGCCGTAGGTCTCGCCGCCGTCCTCCAGGGCCCGGTGGTAGAAGTCGGCGGCCTTGCCGTGGTCGCCCGCGTGCTGCCACTGCTCGCCCGCGCGCAGCAGCACGTTCGCGCGGGACACCCCGCCGGACACCGACTCGGCCAGCTCCGCCAGACGCCGGGCGGCCGCGATGTGATCGCCCGTGCGCAGGGTGTCGAACTCCAGGTCGTCGAGGTCGTCTTCCGTCACATGCGTCACGCTTCAACGCTACCCGTCGGCGCCCGGCCGAAGCGGGCGAATCTGGGATGTCGGTGAATACCGCCGCGTACCCGTCAGCTCACCTGCGGGAACGCTCGAGAGCGTCCCAGAACCCGCGGCGCAGCGCGTGCCGGACCTCGTCGTGCAGCAGGAAGTCGATGGGCAGCGACGAGCCCTGCAGCAGGCGGGCCTCCAGGTCGGAGGGCATCCGGGGCTTGCGGGCGAGGACGGCCTCGAGCCACAGCGCGGGCGCGTCCCGGGCGACGGACTCGCCGAAGTCCTGCCCCTCCTGGTGCGCGGCCTTGACCGCCTCGGCGAGCGACGGCGCGTGCTGCTGCTGGGCGGGCACCGGGGAGAGCTGCTGCGGCCCGGTGTAGGGCCCGGACGGACGGTTCGCCGGGAGCGGCGCCTGCGGCGCGGACGGCGGGGCGGGCGCGGGCACCGGCGGCGCGGTGTACTGCTGCCCGGCGGGCTGCGGCGGGGCGGCGTGCGTGCCGGTCTGCGCGGGCGCGGCGGGCTGCGCGGCGCCGCCGCCGCTGAACGACGCGCCGAACCCGCCGGAACCGGACGGGCCGGAGCCGAGCGTGCTCGAACCGAGCGCACCGCCGCCCGGCGAGCCGCCGAGCGGACCCGTGCCGGGACCCGCGTTCGGGCCCGTGCTGGAGCCCGTGCCGGGACCCGTGTGGGGGCCGGAGTCGAGGGCGCTGCCGCCGAACCCGCCGGTGCCGAACCCGGCGGACGAGGGCGGTGCGGGCGCCGGCGTCCGCCCCGTCGCGGACTGCCCGCCCAGCGGCGCGGACGGCATCGCGGACGGGCCCGTGGACGCCGTCCCCTGCGGCGGGCCGGTGATGGGCGACGCGGGCGGCGGCCCGTTGTGCGAGGTCGGCTGCAGGGAGCCGAGCGCGGCGCCGTTGCCGTGCCCGTTCGACAGCGGGCTCGCCCCGGACGCCGACGAGTGCGGCGACTGCGCGGACGGGACGGGCGGCGCCGAGTGCGCGGACGAGCCGATCGGCACGCCCGGCAGTACGGAGCCGGACGCGGGCGAGGAGATCGGCGAACCGTGCGAGGGCGCCGAGGACGTCGAACCGGTCGAGGGCACCGGCGACGGCGACGAGGAGGACGACGAGGACGCCGGGACGGACGGCGCGCCGGACGAACTCGTGCCGTCCATGCCCGTCAGGAGGTTCACGTACGGGCGCAGGTGCCCGGCGCCGATCTCGATGAGGTCGTCGCACTCCTGCCGCAGCACCCGCGAGATCGTCCAGTTGCCGTCGACGGCGACGTGCACGACGGTGACGCGGACGCCGAGGTCCTGCGCGTCGGCGACGACCTGGGAGAGGTCCTCGTCGCCGCTGACCAGCACGGCCTCGGCGAGGGCGGAGTTGCGGGCGAGGGTCATCAGGTCGCGGTGGATCTCGGTGTCGACGCCCTCGCGGCGGCCGGGGCGGATGCGCCCGAGGCGGAGCTTGAGGCCGGGCAGGTCGGCGAGCGACTCGTGCTCGAGGGAGCGGCGGCCCTCGACGGTGGCCTCGTACCAGTAGCAGCGGAGCAGGGGCAGGCCGGTGCGCTCCCTGGAAAGGTCGTTCAGCAGTTGCAGGACGCCGCCGAAATCCCAGGAGACGGCGTCGCGATGGCGGGTGCCGTGCACCGCCATGGCGCCGTCGCCGAGCAGGTAGCCGGCGTCTACGAACAGCGCGCAGCGATCCATGCGACACCGCCCTTCCTCTGGCATGGGAGCTCACGGGGTGCCCACTCCGCGGTCGGGCCGGCGAGCGTGACCATCGTTCGGCGCCTGCCCTTCCTGCTGTCGGAGACAATGGGCGGCGTAATGACCTCGGGCGCTCGATAGCGTAGTGAAGCCAGTCAGCCCGGTAGGCCAATACGGCGATTCGCCACTCTTTCACGGCGTCCCGCCCGTCCGCGACTCTCCGGTAACAACGAATTGGAGACTTCGGCGGACGCTACCAGCCGTTTCGGGCCGCCCCCGCGCTTCCGGCCGATCTTTACGGGAACGGGCAGGTGAACGGTTCGGGAGGGGAAGGGCGCGACCTCGCCTTCACGAACGCATGGCGACGCGGCGCACTCGGGGTGAGGGAGTTGTGGCCTCCAGGTCAGTTTGGACGGCGACTTCCGCGCGGACATCGACGCGGACGTCCACCTCGATGCCGGCCCCGAGACCCGTCCCGGCCCCGACGCCGGCGGCCGGCGGACGGGCGCCGCCCGGCGGGTCCGCGGGCCCCGCGGGCACGCGCACGTCCACGCCCGCCCGCACCCGCACGCGCGTCCGGACGAGCGCGCGCACCTCGACCTCGGCGTCGACCTCCACGACCGGCGCCTCGGGCTCCGGCTCCGGCTCCGGCTCCGGCTCGGGCTCCGGCTCCGGCTCGGGCGGGGCGGCCGGGCGCTCCGGTTCCGGCTCGGCGCGCGGCGGTTCGGGCGCCCGCTCCGGGGCGGCGACGGGCTCGACGGCGGCCGCCGGGACGGGCACGACCGGACGGGACGGCACTGGGCCGGGCGGTTCGGCGGGCGGGGCCGCCGGCGCGACGGGCCGCGCGACGACCGGCGGCACGGGCTTCGGCTCCGGCATCGGCTCGTCGCCGGACACCAGCACCATGGCCAGCGCGACCGCGCACGCGACGGTCGCGGCGCCCGCGCCGAGCGCCTGCCGCCCGCGCTTCGGCAGGCGCCCCAGCCAGGCGAGCAGCCCGCCGCCGCCCGCCGCCAGGTACGCGGTCGCCGCCGCGCCGAGCACCAGCGGGCCGAGGACCTCGCGCAGCGCGCCGTTCAGCTCGACGAGTTCGGCGTGGACGGCCTTGCAGTCGGCGCAGCCGTCGAGGTGGCCCCGGACCCGCCGGGTGTCGCGGCGGGCGAGGCCGTCCCGCACGTAGGCGCCGAGCTTGTCCACCGCCTCGCGGCAGGCGCGGCGCCCTGCGGGCAGCGCCGCCAGGTGCATCTGCAGGTACGCCTGCCGCAGCCCCTCGCGGGCCCGGTAGGCGAGCGCGGCGGCGCCGTTGGCGGTGAGGCCGAGCAGCGGGGCGACCTCGGCGGGCCGGGCGCCCTCGATCTCGGTGTGCCACAGGACGGTCTGCCAGCGTTCGGGCAGCGACTGGAACGCGCCGAGGACCATCGAGCGCTCCAGGTCGCGGACCGCCGGGTCCTCGAAGGGGGTGCCGCGGTCGAGGTCGTCGATCCGGTCGGTCGGGTGGACGCGGCGGTCCGCGCGGTACCGGTCGTACACCGCGCGCCGCACGGCGGTGAGCAGGTAGGGGCGGAAGCCGGAGTCGGGGCCGCCGCCGCGCCGCAGCAGGTCGAGGATCTTCGCGAGCGCCTCCTGGACGGCGTCCTCGGCGGCGTCGCCGTCGGCGAGGTGCCGGGCCAGGCCCCGGGCGGCGGGCACGTGCCGCGCGCAGAGCGTGCCGTAGGCGTCGGTGTCGCCGCCGCGGACCCGGGAGATGAGCGCCGCGTCCCCGGCCTCGGGTTCCTCCTCGTGCACACCGGCCCCCTCGCGCCGCGCCGCTCACGCCCCGTCGCGGTGCGCCCACGCACCGCAGCCGCCCGCCCGCTCATCTTGCCGCTTTGGCGGCCGTTTGTCGTTCGTTTCGGCGAGACCGGGTTTTTTCGCGGGAGTCACGTCATGGACATGTCGCGATGCCGTTGGATGAGGCGCGGACGATGTCGGAGGGGCTTCGTCCGCTACCGGGGGGTGTGCTCGCTCCGGCGAGGGGGCGGAGCGAGCACACCATCCCCCGCGCCGTCCCCGCGCCATTCCCCCGCGCCGTCCCCGCGCGTTCACCCGTGCGGCGGCTCAGCCGGTGATGTCGGCCCGGCCCAGCTCGACGAGCGTGCCCGCGTTGCGCGGCGACTCCCAGGTGACGTCGCAGTCGCGGCCGGCCAGCGTCACGGTGGCGATCGCGTTGTCGAACCAGGGCCCGTCGGTGACGCGCCACTTCAGCGGCGGCACGGGCACCTTCGCGAGCTTCCCGAGCCACCGGAACGGCGTCGCCGTCTCCCACATGCACGCGATCCGCTGGGCGACGCGGATCTTCCCGTCGAGCGGGTTGCGGAGCGGGGAGCAGACGATCTGCGCGATCTTCGTGTCGATCTCCGGGGCGTCGACCCGCGCCAGGTACGAGAAGTGCACGTCGCCGGACAGGAACGTGATGCTCGCGGGGACGGACCCGCGCTCGCCCCGCCCGACCGCGAGGACGTGCGAGGCGACCTCCCGGAACGACCGGTCGAACGCCGCCCAGTGCTCCAGGTCGACGGCCTGCCGCATCTTCTCGCCGAGCGCCGCGCCCGGCCGTCCCCACGCGCCCTCCGAGATCGCCTCGTTCCAGTTCTCGGCGTCGTGGATGGCGCGCGGCAGCAGGAAGGGCAGGGAGCTGGCGATGACGAGGTGCTCCACGTCGCCCTGGGTCTGCTCGTCCAGCCAGGCGAACTCGCGGTCGTCGAGCATCCCGCGCCGGTCGGGCGTCAGCAGGCGGGAGCAGCGGCTGTCGACGACGATGAACCGGACGCCGTCGAAGTCGTGCGCGTAGCTCCACCGCGTGCTCTCCGGCTCGCGGTCCGCGCGCTCGCTGAAGGCGTCCAGGACGTCCGCGGCGTCGCCGGTCGCGTCGGACGCCTCCCGCACGGACCTGAGGACCGGGTCGTCCGCCCGTTCCGCCGGGGACAGGTTCCCGAGGTGCTGGTACACCCAGTACGACCCGATCCCGCCGGTGATGCGCGCCCGCCACCACGGCTGCGCCCACATCTCCTCCCGCCACGCGTAGGAGGTGTTCCAGTCGTCGCGGATGTCGTGGTCGTCGAAGACGGTGAAGGTCGGGACCGTGGACAGCAGCCACCGCACGTCCACGTCGTCGCGCCACGCCATCTCGTAGAGGCGGACGTACTCCTCGTAGTCGGCGACCTCGCCGACCGGCTCGGCGTCGCCGCGCCGCGCGCGGATGTACTCGAGCATCTCCTCGCCGAGTTCGTCCGCGTAGACCTGGTCGCCGACCATCAGCAGGACGTCCGGCCACTCCACGCCGTCGCCGAACGTGCGCAGCCGGCGGGCGAACGCGGTGAGGGCGTCGTGCCCGAACTCCTCGACGGTGCCGGGCGAGCGGCGGCACGACCCGAACGCGATGCTGAGCGGGCGGCCGTCGCCCGGGAGGGTCCGGATGAGGCTCGGCGGGGACTCGGCGTCGAGCGGCCAGACGGTGTCCCCGCCGGCGACGACCTCGTAGGGGACGCGGGCGCCCGCCTCGAGTCCGGTGACCTCCACGATGGCGTAGTGGTGGCCGTGGACGGTGAACGTGCGCGACGCGGCGTCCACGCCCTCGCCCACGACGCGGACCTCGCAGGGACGGTCCGTCTCCACGAAGATCGTCGCCGTGTGGGCGCTCACGTGCCGGAGGTGGGGGCCGAGTACCAAAGCGGTCATACCTGCTCTCTACCGGGCAATGGGTCACCGCGTCCACCGGAACGGCGACCCCCGACCCGAGATCACTCGCCCGGACGCCCCCGCCGCGACGTGCACCGCGGGGGCGGCGGGCACGCGCCGGAGCACCTGCGCGGGGCGCCGGCGTCAGGGGTTCAGGAGGCTCGCCTCCTTGCCCGGGGGCAGGCCCGGGGACGGACGGTCGGGGCGCTGCGGCGCGCGTCCGCCGATCGCCCGGAGCCAGGCCCACGTGTCCGCGACCGTGTCGTCGACGGGACGGCAGCGCAGCCCGGTGGCCAGGGCGCGGTCCACGTTCGTGTTGTGCATGGCGTCGTGGAACTCTCCGGGATGCACCCAGATGGGGAGCTCGGTCCACGGTTCGACGCCCGCGCCGAGGATCCGTTCTGGGTGGGTCCAGACGAGTTGTGCGTCGGAGCCCGTCGCCCGGATGCAGGCGTCGAGGAGTTCGCCCATCGTCGTGTGGTTCAGGGCGCTGACCAGGTTGTAGGGGCCGGACAGCCGTTTCTCGATCGCGTCCAGCGTCCAGGCGGCGAGGTCGCGGGCGTCGATGTACTGGAGGCCGAGGTCGCGGGGGCCGGGCGCCACGACGCGGCCGCCCGCCGCGATCCTCGTCAGCCACCACGGCAGCCGCCCCACGTTCTCGTGCGGCCCCAGGATCAGTCCGGCCCGCACCAGGACGGTCCGGTCGTCGCCGAACGCGCCGAGTGCGGCGAGTTCCCCGCCGCGCTTCGCCGCCGCGTAGTCGTCCGCGCCGGCGTCGTCCGTGGAGCCCTGCGCGACGGGCGCGTCCTCGTCGTTGCCCGGCGCCGACGGCAGCGGGTAGACCGACGCGCTGGACACGTAGACGAACCGTTCCGCGCGGTCCGCGAGGAGGCGGGCGGCGTCGCGGACGGCGACCGGCGCCCACGACCAGGTGTCGACGACCGCGTCCCATTCGCCGGTCGCGAGCGGTTCGAGGCCGCCGTCCGCCGTCCGGTCCCCGACGAGGGCCGTCGCGCCGGGCGGCGGCTCGTGGCGGCCCCGGTTGAAGACGGTCACGTCCCAGCCGCGCGCGAGGGCGTCCTCGACGAGGGCACGGCCCACGAACTCGGTTCCTCCGAGCATCAGCAATCGCATGGGGCTAACTGTACGCTCTGTACGTTACGTACAGAAGTGGCCTCGCCGCTCGCCTCGACCGCGCCGACCACCTCATTGACGGAGGAGCGGTCAAGACCGCCCGGCGACCGGTAGGTTCGCGCCCGTGACCGGTTTCGACATCGTCCGCGACCTCCCCGCCGCCCTCCACGACCGGGAGGCCGCCTGGACGTACGTCCGGGGCTTCGCCGCCCACTGGGGCGTCCCGCTCGGCCCCGGCGACGGCACCCCCGGCACCGAACTGGACGCCGCCGAAGGACACCTCGGCGTCCGGCTGCCCGCCGCCGTGCGGGAGGCGTACGCGCTCTTCGGCCGCCGCCCCGACCTGCACACCAACCTGCACGGTCTGCTGGCACCGGACGACTTCTACCTGCACGCGGGCGGAGTCGTGTTCCGCGAGGAGCACCAGGGCGTCGCGACATGGGGCGTCCTCGTCACCGACATGCACGCCGGTGACGCGGGCGCCCCCGACCCGCCCGTCCGGATCAGCATGGACGACGAACCCTGGAAGCCCTGGTACGACACGTTCTCCGTCGCCTGCCTGGAGATCCTCCTGACCGAGGCCACCCAGTCCGAGGACCTCTGCGACCACCGCGATCTCGACGCCGGCGACGACCTCGAGCGGCACTTCACCCGCGTGCCGCTGCCCTTCCCCGGCGACACGGTCGCGTTCTACGCGGGGCCCGGCGTGCTCCTGTGCGACGCCGTCGGCATGCTTTCCGTCCGCGCCCGCGACCAGGAGACCCTCGACCGCTTCCGGGACGCCCACCCGGGTCCCTGGCTGAACGGCTGAACCGCCCGGTCACACCCTCCAGACGCGCACCGGCGGCCCCGAGTCGACGTCGCGCCCGGCCGCCGCCAGCCGCTCGTCGTCCAGCCAGACGACCGCGTTCATCGACTCCTGTGGCCCGCGCAGCCGCCGCACGTGCCGCCCGGTGCCGACCTCCCAGACGTGGACGTCGCCGTCCTCGTGGGCCGTCGCCAGGACCGTTCCATTCGGCGAGAACGCCAGGTCGGCGGGCTGTCCGGTGCCTGCCGGAAAAGGCATCGAGCGGCCGGACCCGAACGCCCGGCCGTCCCGCCGCCACAGCCGGACCGACACCGGGTCGCCCACCGCGACGAGCGTCCCGTCCGCCGACCACGCCACGCAGTGCCGCACCGTCGGGCCCGTCCGGACGAGCTCGGCCACGACCGCCCCGTCCGCCGCGTCCAGCACCGCGACGCCCTTCTTCCGGCCGTCCCCGACGATCGCCAGCAGCGTCCCGCCCGCGCCGAACCGCACCGCCGCCGCCGGACGCTCCACCCGCCACCGCTCGCGCCCCGCCTCGAACGCCCGGACGGTCTCGCCCGCGGCCGCCGTGACGGCGCCGTCCGGCGACACCGCGACGTCCCAGGCGTCGTCGAAGCCCGCCGCGCGGCAGATCCCGCCCGGCAGCGAGACGCGCACCGGGTCGCCCCCGTCGCGCAGGACGAGCGTCCGGCCGTCCGCCGAGATCGCGGCCCGCCAGTAGCTCGCGTAGTGCCGCACGGCCAGGATCTCCCGGCCGTCCGCCGCCTCCCACGCGAACACCTCGCCGCCCGACCCGCACGCCACGAGCAGCCCCGCCTCCGCCGCGAACGCGAGCGCCGTGACCTGGTACGCCCCCGTCGAGCCGAACGTCCGGGCGTCCCCGGACGACGGTTCCCGCACGACCAGGCCGCGGGCCAGCCGCGCGACCGCCGCGGGCGGGTTCAGCCGCCGCGCGTTCTCCAGCCGGCTCCGGTCGCTCTGGTCGCCCTGCAGCACCGTGACGATCACGCGTTCGCGCTCGTCCCCGTCGCCGAAGAACCCTTCGCGGTCGAGCCTGGCCAGCGCGCGGAAGCACGCCTCCAGCCGCGTCTCCACCTCCGCCTCGACGTCCTCGTCGCTCTCGCCGGCGTCCGCGTCGCGGCGCGCCAGCAGGTCCGCGACCGGGCCGAAGTGGTGCTCGCCGAGCATGTGGTGCGGCGAGTCCGCCGGGCTCCACCGCAGGCCGTCCGCCTGTGCCCCGACCAGGCCGCCGAACTCGGCCGCGTACACGCGCGCCACCGCCCGCAGCCCCTCCTCCGAACTGCACGTCGGCAGGATGTACTCCAGGAGCGGGCCGGTGAAGAGCCCGTAGCAGTAGAACGTCTCGCCGGGATGGGCGTCCCGGGCCTGGGTGAACGCCGCGCGGGCCGCGTCGGCCAGCGGCACCGCCAGTTCCTCGATCGCCGCCCAGCGAACCGGGTCCGCGCCCATCGGGGCGCCCCCGAACCTCACCCGGCGTCCCGGGCCGAACCGTGCACGTCCGTGCGAAGCCCCATCGACACTCCCTCGCCGCCGCCCGCTTCGACATCTGATTACCACCATTCACGGACGGTTCGCGTACGGCCGCGCGCATCCGCCCGCCCACCGTCCGCATCCGGCCGCATCGCCGCGCCCGCGGGGGCTTCGCGGACTCGCGGATGCGGCCGGGGAGGGCTGCGCGCCGGGCGGGCGCGGGCACGCCGGGCGGGCGGGGGCACGGCGCGGCGGGGCCGGTTCGGGCGGAACCGGGCGGGCGTCAGGCGGGGCCGAGGAGGTCCCAGCGGTTGCCGGCCACGTCGAGGAACACCGCCACGCGGCCGTACGGCTCGGTGCGCGGCGCGGTCACGAACTCCACGCCCGCGCCCGCCAGCCGCGCGTACTCGGCGTCGAAGTCGTCCACGCGCAGGAAGAACCCGACGCGTCCGGCGACCTGGTCCCCGACGGCGGACGCCTGCCGGTCGCCGTCCGCGCGGGCGAGCAGGATCCCGGTCCCGCCGCCGGGCGGGCGGACGACGACCCACCGCTTCGGGCGGCCGTCGTTCGTCCGCGCGGGAGCGTCCTCGGCGAGGTCGAAGCCGAGGACGCCCGTGAAGAACGCGATCGCCGGGTCGTAGTCGTCGACGACGATCGTCACCAGTTCGATGTGCATCTGCCCCGCTTCCGGTCCGGACGGGGCGTCAAACTACCGGACGGGTCAGTTGTGCGTGTGCGCGGAGCGTTGCGGGCGCTCGACGAGCGGGGTGTCGACGAGGTGCTCGATCAGGAACCACGCCTGCAGCTCGTTGGTGCGGATGACCTCGGAGACGAGCAGGTCGTTCGTCCCGTCGTCGCCCATCTCCTGCGCGCGCGCCGCCGCGTCGTGGCAGGCGACGAGGATGGTCTCGTGCCCCTCGATCAGCCGCGACAGCATCGCCGGCACCTCCTCGACGCCGTTCGGCGGGCGCGGGATGACGGTGATCTCCGCGACGTGGCGCGGGTCCCCGATCGCGACGCCGCCCAGCGTCTGGACGCGCTCGGCGATCGTGTCGACGAGTTCGAGCTGCTCCCCGGCGTGCTTGTCCAGCAGCAGATGCAGCTGGTAGAACGTCGGGCCGCGCATCAGCCAGTGGTGCTTCTTGTAGTGGCTGTAGAGGATCTGGGTGTCGGCGAGGATCTGGTTGAGGCGCTGGCAGGAGTACTCGCGCGCGTCCCGGGACAGGCCGAGCGGGAACATCCGCATGGTCCCGAACTCCTGGATCTCCCTGCCGTCCACGTGCAGCCACGGCTGGCTGGAACGGGTCGTGTTCGTCGAGCGGTCGGCCGCCATTGCTCGGCTCCTCGAAAGTCGGCGATCGTGTACAACCGCCCGTAACTTCCCCAGAGCTGCATCAAACGCACCGTAATAGGGCTAAAGAGGACGCCAAATTCTCAGCGGACGGGCGTGAACTCGCAGGGCAGCCGCTTGATCCCGTTGAGGAAGCTGGAGCGCAACCGGTCCGGTTCGCCGGACGCGCGGATGTCGGGCACGCGCCGGAACAGCTCGCGGAACATCACGGTGATCTCCCGGCGGGCCAGATGCGCGCCGAGGCAGAAGTGCGGACCGGCGGCCCCGAACCCGATGTGCGGGTTCGGGTCGCGGCCGACGTCGAACCGGTCCGGGGCGTCGAACACCGACTCGTCCCGGTTCGCGGACCAGTAGCACAGCAGCACCTTGTCGCCCTCGGCGAACCGCTGCCCGCTCGCCGTCTCGTGGTCGCGCGTCAGCGTCCGCCGCATGTAGACCACCGGGGACGCGACCCGGACGATCTCCTCGACGGCCGTCCGCGCGTACCCGTCGAAGTCCGACGCCCAGCGGGCCCGCTGCTCGGGATGGTCCGTCAGCAGCACGAGGCCGTGCGAGATCGCGTTGCGGGTCGTCTCGTTGCCCGCCAGGACGAGCAGCACGAAGAACGACGCGATCTCCTGCCGGGTCAGCCGCTCCCCGTCGGGGTTCGCGCTGATCAGCGCGGTCGTGAGGTCGCCGGCGGGACGTTCGGCGCGCACCCGCGCGAGGTCGGCCACGAGGTCGCCGAGCTCGTTCGCGGCCGCCATCACCGCCGTGCTCACGTCCTCGAGCTCGGCCACGTACTCGGGGTCCTCGGCACCGAGGATGACGTTCGACCGGTCGAACACGAACGCCTGGTCCTTCTCGTCGATGCCCATCAGGTCGCAGATGATCCGCAGCGGCAGCCGGGCGGCGATCTCCGCGACGAAGTCGCACGATCCCCGCTCGGCCACGCGGTCCACGACCTCGGCGGCCGCCCGCTCCACGTCGCCGGCGAACCGCTGGATCATCCGCGGGGTGAACGCCTGCGAGACGATCCGGCGCAGCCGCGCGTGCCGCGGGTCGTCCATCGAGATCATCGAGTTGAAGATCTCGACGAACTCGGGCGCCCGCTCCTCGATCCGGATGCCCTGCGCGGAGCTGAAGACCTCCGGGTGCCGGCTCGCCTCCTGGACGTCCGCGTGCCGCGTCAGCACGTAGTAGCCGGGGCCCACGCCGCCGCCGACGTCCATCGTCTCGGCGTAGAACGGCGCCTCCGGACGCTCCCGCAGCAGCGCGAACGCGGCGTCGCGCTCGTCCAGGGGGCGGGTCCAGAAGTCCAGGTCGGAGAAGTCGATGTCGTCGGGCGCGAGCGCCGCCCGCGGTCGTGCCTGCCCCATCGTCAGCCCTTTCGCGGGGAGCCGGGTCCGTCTCCATCCTCGCGGCGCCGCACTCGCTGTCAAGGCGATGTCAGGGCCGGACCCGGCCGCCGCGCGGCCGTCACCGCACGACCGTCAGCGCGCGGCCGTCACCGCACGGCGGTCAGCCGGTGAACGCCTCGACGAGCGTCCAGGCGGCCAGGCCCGCCATGCAGAGGGCGCCGGCGCGCTGGACGGTCCGCAGCGGGACCCTCTTGGCGATGAACCGGCCCGCGAGCAGGGCCAGCGCCGACACCGACATCAGCGCGGCGGCCGACCCGATCGCCGTCGGCAGCCAGCCGTTGGTGGCGGCCAGGTTCGCGGTGGTGATCTGGGTGAGGTCGCCCCACTCGCTGACGAAGACGGCCATGAACGCCGCGGTGTAGACGGGCCAGAACGCGGTCATGGTCCTGCCTCCCGCGTCCCCCTCGCCGTCCTCGCCACCGCCGCGCCACAGCATGACGGCGCCGAAGGCGAACAGCGCGGCCGACACCAGCTTCACGGCCGTCCCCGGCAGCAGGCTCAGCAGGCTCCCGGCGCCCACCGCGAGCGCCACGTGCACGGCGAACGCGGTGGACGTGCCGAACCAGACGTACAGGGGCCGCATCCGCGTGCCCATCGCCAGGGACGCGAACATCGTCTTGTCGGGGAGTTCGGCGAGGAAGATGAGGCCGAAGGCGGTGAGGATCGCCAGCGGTTCGAGGCTCATGGCGGCGCTTTCTGCTGGGGCCGGGCAGAGCGCCGCACCTCGGGGAGGACCACTCGGCCCGGCACGACGGGACGCCCCGCACGGAGGTGCGGGCCGCATCATGCCTGGCCGAAGGTCTCGTCCGCCCGCGGGGGCCGCGGGCCCGATGGCCGGGACATCCTCGGACGTCCAGTATGTCGACCAGCGGTGTTACAGGACTACTCCCCTTCGCTGCATCCCATTCATACCCGCTCGTCCCCGTTCACTTCAAGGCCCGGTCACGGGACGGCCGGGGGATCCGCCGGTGACGACGACCGCCCGTCCGGACGGGCGCCGTCCGGACGGGCGGGGGACGGGAGGAGGCGCGGGGCCACGGCGGCGCCGAGAGTCGCCCCGGCGGCCGCCAGCAGGACGACCGTCCACGCCCCGGCGCCCAGCGGGGTGCAGCCGAAGAACTGGCTGACGCCCGGCGTCTCCACCACGGCGAGCAGCGCGGCGGCCGACGCCGCGCAGGTCGCGAGGACGAGCGGGCTGTGCCAGCGCGCGATGAGCGTCTGCCCGAGCTGGGCGCCGACGAGCGCGGCAAGCCCCATCGTGGACGCGCGGCGCGCCCCGCCCGGCAGGAACCGGGCGACCCGGCCCGCCTGCCAGGAGACCAGCGCCGCCGCGGCGGTCGCGGTGCCGCGGACCGCGAGCACCTGCTGCATCTCCCGGCCGGTGAACCCGCGCACCGGGCCGCCGCCGAGCGTCGCGGCGGGGTCGCCGCCCGGCCCGGCCGGGGTGATCGCCACGGCGAGCGACGGCAGCATGTCGGTGAGCATGTTGACCACGAGCACCTGCCGGGGGCTGAGCGGGGCGTTGCCCTCCAGCGCCGTCCCGAGGACGGTGAAGGCGACCTCGCCCGAGTTGCCGCCGACGAGGATCGCCGCGGCGTCGCGGACGCTGCGCCACAGCGCGCGCCCCTCCCGCAGGGCGTCCAGGATCAGCGCGTTGTCGGGCGCGGTGAGGACCAGGTCGGCGGCGCTGCGGGCGGCGCCGGAGCCGCGCCCGGCGACCGCGATGCCGACGTCGGCGCGGTGGATGGCCGCGGCGTCGTTCGCGCCGTCGCCGGTCATCGCCACCACCCGTCCGGCCCGGTGCAGGTCCTTGACGATGCGGACCTTCTGCGCGGGCGACACGCGGGCGAAGACGGACGCCGCCTCGACGGCCTTCACCCGCGCGCCGACCGGCAGCCCGTCCATCTCGGCGCCGGTCAGGACGCGGTCGGCGCCGGGGATGCCGAGTTCGGCGGCAACGGCGGCGGCGGTGTCCGGATGGTCCCCGGTGATCATGGTGACCCGCACCCCGGCGTCGCGGAGCCGCTGCACCGCCTCCTGCGCGGTGGGGCGCGGGGTGTCGGCGATCCCGATGAAGCCGAGCAGGGTGAGGTCCGCGACGTGCTCGGCGATCTCGCCGCGCACCGCGCCGGCGTCCGGGACGGTCCGCTCCGCGACGGCGAGCACCCGCAGGCCCTGCCCGGCCAGCCGGTGCACGGTCGCGGCGGCGGACCGGCGGCGGGCGGCGGTGAGCGGCGCGTCCGCCGCGCCGCCGCGCGCGGCGGCCTTGCGCGCGGCGCCCCGCAGGTCGGGCCGCCGCTGCCCGCCGCGCACCCGCGCGCACAGCTCCAGCAGCACCTCCGGGGCGCCCTTCACCGCGATGACCGCTTGGTCGCCGTCGTGTCCGAGGGACGCCGACAGCCCCCGGGTCGTCTCGAACGGCAGCTCCTCCACCAGCCGCCACCCGGTGTCGCGCGGCAGGCTCTCCGCGCGCTCCAGCACCGCCCGGTCGGTCGCGTGCGCGGCCGTCCCGTCGCCCGGCGGCGGGCACGCGCGGGCCGCGACCCGCAGGATGCGCCGCCCGTCGTCCCCGGTCAGCGGCAGCGGATGGGCGGGACCGGACGCCCGGACGACCTGCAGCCGCCCCTCGGTGAGCGTGCCGGTCTTGTCGAAGCACAGGGTGTCGACCCGGCCGAGCGCCTCCAGCGCCCGGGTGGAGCGCACCAGCACGCCGAGCCGCGACAGCCGCCGCGCCGCCGCGAGCTGCGCGACGGTCGCCACCAGCGGCAGCCCCTCGGGGACGGCCGCCACCGCGATCGCGACGCCCGAACCGAGGGCGCGCCGCAGGTCCAGGCCGTGCGCCAGGCCGAGCGCGGTGACGGCCGCGCCGCCCAGCGCGGTCGCGGGCAGCGCCCGGTGCGTGAGGTCCGCCAGCCGCGCCTGCATGCTGGACGAGGTGTCCGCGCGGCCCGCGAGCGCCGCGGCCCGGCCCGCCTCGGTCGCCTCGGCCGTCGCGACGACCGCGGCGACCGCCGTCCCCGCGCTGACCGTCGTGCCCTCGTAGACCATGCAGTGCCGGTCGGCCGGGTCGTCCCCCGGCGACGGCTCGACGCTCTTGCCGACCGGCACCGACTCGCCGGTGAGCGTCGCCTCGTCCACCTCCAGCGACTCGGCCCACAGCAGCCGGGCGTCCGCGGGCACGACGTCCTCGGCGCCCAGCAGGATCGCGTCCCCGGAGCGCAGCCGGTCCGCCGTGACCCGGTCGCTCCGGGCGCCGCGCAGCCGCTCGAAACCGCCCGCCGTGCCGGGCGCGACGCGCAGGCGGCGCGCGTGGATCCGCTGCCCGCGCATCAGGTCCTCGAGGGCGCGCTCCGCCCGCATCCGCTGCGCGGCGCCGATCAGCGCGTTGCCCGTCATGACCCCGGCGACCAGCAGCGCGTCCACGCTGGAGCCCACCACCGCCGACGCCGCCGCGCCGAGCGCGAGGACGGGCGTCAGCGGGTCGTCGAGCTCCTGCCGGACGGCCGCGGCGAGCCGGAGGCCCGACCCGACCGGCCCCGCGACACCCCGCCCGTGCCCGTCCGTCCGCCCGTCCGTTCGCTCGTCCGCCCGGTCGCCGGTCCCGCCGTCCGGGCGGCGCGCGCGGGTGCGGGCCAGGCGGCGCCACGCCTCCTCGGCGGTGAGCGCGTGCCAGGCGTCCCGGACCACCGGGGGCGGCGGCGGGCGATGGTTCAGCCGCCGCGCCGTCACCGCGTTCGCCAGCATCGCCGTCAGCGACGCCGCGTACACCGGGGGGACGTCCTGCCAGGTCCCGAGCACCCGGCGCAGCGGGCCCCCGGCGCGCCGCCGCGTCCGGCCCACCAGCAGCAGCGCGCCCAGCGCGGACGCGCTCAGCGACAGCTGCGCGGCCCGCTCGCTCGCCCGCCGCGCGGGCCGCACCGCCGCCGGCAGCCGCCACACCTCCGCCAGCCCCGGACCGCACACGAGGTCCGCGCGCCAGTCGGCCGGGCCGTCCCCGCGCAGCACGCCGACGCCCACGTCGGCCGCGGCGAGCGCCTCGTCCCGCCCGGCCGCGATCACCATCACGCCCTGCCCGCCGCGCTGCAGGTCGCGGACGCACCCGGCCAGCTCGTCCGCCGCCACGGGGGAGTCGTCCCCCCACGCCAGCAGCTCCCGCGTGCTGGCGTGCTCCGACAGCACCACCACGTCCGCCGCCTCGTGCGCCGCGCCCAGCAGCCCCTCGGCGAGCGGGTCGAGCGACTCCCCGACCCGCACCCGGCCGAACCGGGCACCGTCCGCGCCGACCAGGTCGAGCGTGACGCCGTCCGCGTCGGCGGGCCCGCCGGACGGCGCGTCCGCCGCGCGCTCCAGCCGCCGGCCGTCCGCGCCCGGCCACGGTCCCGGGCCCCGCAGGTCGTCCGGTCCGTACCCGGCGAGGAGCGCGTCCGCCGCGCGCCACACGCCCGCGTCGTCCAGCGCGTCCCCGGTGGAGACCGCCGACAGCAGCCGCAGGTCCCCGTCGCACAGGACGGCCGAGTCGATCACCACCGCGCCGATCCGGTCCAGCCGCCGCAGCGCCCCCGGATCGAGCTGCACCACGCCCCGCCGCGCGAGGTCGTGCGCCAGCACCGCCGCGAACGCCTCCCGGCCGTGCCGCGCCGCCTTCGGGACGGTCGCCATCAGCAGCTCGGCGGCCGCCGCCGCGTCGTGCGTCCCGACCAGCACCCCGGCGTCCCCGAGCAGGTCGCCGATCGCCGTCCGGTCCGCGGCCCGCTCCACCGGCCCGTCCGGCAGCGGGCACGGACGCTCGGCACGCGCACCGGGCTCGACCGGCTGGCCCGGCGCGCACAGGCGCGGCTCACGGGCCCGCCACGCCTCCCGGCGCGCCGCGATCTCGTACAGCTGGAACACCCGGTGGGCGGCGTCGACCGCGACCGGCACGAGACCGTGCCCGGCGCCCTGCGCCACGGCGTTGGCCACCCCGAGCACGGCGTCCGCGCGCAGCACCCCGAGGCGCCGCTCCACCGCGCCGCGCACCTGCGGGATCGAGTCCGCCACCGACACCGCCGCCCGCACCGGGCTCGGCAGCGGCCGCCGGACGAGCAGCCGCCCGGCCACCGCGCCTACGAGGCCCGCGCAGTCCGCCACCAGGGCCGACGTCGCCGCCGCCCACGCCATGTCGTCGTCCGGGGGGACCGTGTCCGCCGGAGCGCCGGACGGTTCGGCGCCGTGCGCCGCCTCCACGTCCGCGACCGCCGCCACGAGGGACGGCACGTCCACGGCGTCCTCCGCGTACGCCACCAGGACGTGCCCGGTGACCGCGTTGACCTCCGCCCAGTCGACACCCTCCAGCCGCCGCAGCGCGCCGGTCAGCGCCGCCGCGTACCGCCGGTGCGCCGCGCCGTCCCCGCCGTCCGGCATGCCGTGCACCTGGATGTGCGCCCGCCCGTCCCCGGTCCACACCCTGCGGCGCGGACCCCCGGCGGCGAGCGCCGCCACCCGGCGCACCCCGGCGCCGACGGTCGCGGCCACGGACGTCCCCGGGATCCGCACGCCGTTCCCCCTCCCGACTCCGCGAACGACTACCCGGAGTCACCGAAGGCAAACGGAACGCGCGCGACTTACCCGTCGGGCGGAGAACTGTGGCGTCCCGGACGGCACCAAGGCCCCTCCTCCCGGACCCCGCGAGGCACGAGGGTGGACCGGTCGCCCGCACCACGCCGGCCGGACGCTGGAGGACGCTCGATGCGGATCAGGAAGTCGCGGCGGCGCGCCCGCAGCGCAGCACCCCCCGGACCGAAGCTCGCCGAGCACGCCTGGCACGGCAAGTCGTCCGAGCTGGCCGACACCGGGACGCTCACCATGGCGCGCCGGCTCCCGGCGCTGATCGGCCAGGTCATGCGGCTGGCGTGGCGGGCCGCCCGGCGCGACCTCGTCGCCACGATCGTCCTCAACGCCGTCGCCGGGGTGTTCACCGCGTTCGGGCTGCTCGCCACCACCGGCGTCCTCACCGCGCTGCTGTCGGCCGGCCCCACCCCCGACCGGGTGCGCGCCGCCGCCCCGCAACTCCTGCTGGTCGGCGCGGCCATCACCGCGCGCGCGGCGTGCGCGGCGGCGGGCCAGTGGGCGCAGGCCCGGCTGCGGCCGCAGGTCCAGCGGCTCACCGAGCAGCGCCTGTTCGGGCTCACCACCGCGATCGACCTCACCGCGTTCGACGACGCCGGTTTCCAGGACGACATGCACCGCGCCAGGCTGCGCGGCGTCGACTCGGCCCCGTCCATGGTCGACAACACCGTCGACCTGTTCACCGCCGCCGTCGGCGTCCTCGCCGCGGCGGGCGCCCTCGGCGTCCTGCACCCGATCCTGCTGCCGCTCCTGCTGCTGACCGCGTTCCCCGAGGGCTGGGCCGCGGTCCGCGCCGCCCGGCTCGGCTACCTGACCGCGCTCGACCTCGTGGAGTCCCGGCGGCGCACCTGGATCCTCAGCGACCTCATGACCGCGCGCGCACACGCCGCCGAGGTGCGCTCCTTCACCGTCCGCGACTTCCTGCTGCACCGCCACACCGTCCTGGCGGGCCACATCCGCGACGTCCTCCTCGAGCTGGCCCGCCGGCAGACCGTCACGCAGGCCCAGGGCGACGTCCTCAAGGGCCTCGCGACCGCCCTCATGTACGCCGCGCTCGGCGTCCTGCTGTGGCGGGGCGTCATGCCGCTCGCCGTCGCGGGCACGGCCGTCCTCGCCATCCGCACCGGCCAGACGTCCCTGATCAACCTCGTCTACTCCCTCAACCGCTGCTACGAGGACGGCCTGTACTTCGGCGACTACGTCTCCTTCTGCGAGACCGCCGAACGGCGCGTCCGGCACCGCGAGCCCGCCGACCCGGCGGGCGCCGCCGCCGCGCCCGCCCTGCGGGAGTTCCGGGAGATCACCGCCGAGGACGTCACCTTCACCTACCCCGACGCGGACGGCCCCGCCCTGCACAAGGTGTCGGTGCGGCTCGGGCGCGGCGAGATCGTCGCTCTCGTCGGCGAGAACGGATCGGGGAAGACGACGCTCGCGAAGATCCTCGCGGGCCTGTACGAGCCGCAGGACGGGGTGGTCCGCTGGGACGACCTCCGCGCCGGCGACCTGCACCCCGAAGTGCTCCGCGGCGCCATCGCCGTCGTCGCCCAGGACCACACGCACTGGCCGATGACCGCCGCCGACAACATCACCATGGGCGACGACCTCGACGCGCCGGGCGTCCGCGCCGCCGTCGGCCGCGCCACCGCCGCGTCCGGCGCCGACGAGGTCGTCGCCGAGCTCCCGCACGGGCTCGGCACGCTCCTCGACAAGCGCTTCGCCGACGGGCACGAGCTGTCCGGCGGGCAGTGGCAGCGCCTCGCGGCCGCCCGCGGCTTCTACCGCGACGCGCCCCTGCTCATCTGCGACGAGCCCACCGCCGCGCTCGACGCGCGCGCCGAGCACCGCCTGTTCGAGCAGATCCGCGTGCACGCCGCCCGGCACGGCCGCACCGTCCTGCTGATCACGCACCGGCTCGCGAGCGTCCGGCACGCCGACCGGGTCTACGTCCTCGACGGCGGCCGGGTCACCGAGCACGGCACCCACCGCGAGCTGATGGCCGCGGGCGGGCTCTACGCCGACCTGTACGGCCTCCAGGCCGCCGCCTACCGGACCGACACCGCCGATTCCTTCGGCGGCGCCGCCGATGCCGCTCCCCGGCCCCGCCCCCGTCCTCCCGCCTGAACGGCACCGGAAGCCGAGTATGCCCTGGTCGCGCCGGGTAGGGGTGGGGAGTCATGACCACACGACCACGGCTCGCGGTGTCGAGTTGCCTCATGGGCGCGCCCGTCCGCTACAACGGCGCCCACAGCCGCGACCGGTTCCTCACCGGGCCGCTGTCGCGGCATGTCGACTGGGTGCCCGTCTGCCCGGAGATGGAGATCGGGCTCGGCGCGCCCCGCCCCACGATGCGGTTGCACACCGACGGGCGGATCCGTACCAAGGAGGGCGCCGACCACACCGCCGCGATGACCGCGCTGGCCGAGCACCGCGTCCCCGACCTGGAGACCCTCGACGGCTACGTGTTCAAGGCCCGGTCCCCCAGCTGCGGGCTGGAGCGGCTGCCCCGCTACGCCTCCGGACCGGACGAGCGCGCCGACGGCCAGCCCGTCGACCGGAGCGGCACCGGCGTGTTCGCCGCCCGCGTCCGCGCCGCCCTCCCCGACCTGCCCGCCGAAGAGGACGGACGGCTCAACGACCCCGTCCTGCGCGAGCACTTCGTCGAGCGGGTATTCGCGCACGCGCGGCTCCGGGCGTTCTTCGAGACCGACTGGCGCCCGCGCGACCTGGTCGCCTTCCACAGCCGCCACAAGATGCAGCTGCTCGCCCATCACCCCGAGGGCTACCGCGAGACCGGCCGCGTCGTCGCCCGCGCCGGACGGGACGACCGCGACGAGATCGAGGCCGAGTACCGCCGGGCGTTCAACGCGACCCTCGCGGTGCGGGCCGGACGGGGCCGGCACGCGAACGCGCTCCAGCACGTCCTCGGGTTCCTCGGCGACCAGCTCGACCCCACGCGCCGCCGCGACCTCGCCACCGCGATCGAGTCCTACCGCCGGGGCACCGCGCCGCTGAGCGTCCCGATCGCCCTGCTCCGCCACCACGCCGACGGCGAGGGGCTCAGCTACGTCGCCGACCAGACCTACCTGGCCCCCTTCCCGGAGGACCTGGTCCTGCGCCACCACCTGTGACCAGGCGAGATCGGGGACGGAACGTAAAATCGTCTGGCGAGACGTCAGGCACCGGAACGCAGGAGCCGCCATGAGCGGAATGCCCGAGATCGACACGACCGTGCCGCATTCGGCCCGGATCTGGAACTACCTGCTGGGCGGGAAGGACAACTTCCCCGTCGACCGGCAGGCCGGCGACCGGATCATCCAGACCTTCCCCGGCATGGCCGACATGACCCGCCATTCCCGGTACATGCTCACCCGGGTGGTGCGGTTCCTCGCCGGCGAGGCGGGCATCCGCCAGTTCCTCGACATCGGGACCGGGCTGCCCACGATGGACAACACCCACGAGGTCGCGCAGCGGCTCGCGCCCGAGGCGCGCATCGTCTACGTCGACAACGACCCGCTGGTCCTCCGGCACGCCAAGGCGCTCCTCACCAGCGCCCCCGGCGGGGCCACCGCCTACATCGAGGCCGACGTGCGCGCCCCGGAGGCCGTCCTGGACGAGGCCGCCGCGACGCTCGACTTCGACCGGCCCGTCGCGCTCATGCTGATGGGCATCCTGGGCCTGGTCCCGGACGACGGCGAGGCCCGGGCGATCGTGCGGCGGCTGATGGCGGCGCTGCCGTCCGGCAGCTACCTCGCGGTCTACGACGGCACCGACACCGTCCCGTCCTACGTGGACGCCATCCGGCGGCACAACGCCAACAGCGGCGCCAACCCCTACACCCCCCGCAGCCACGAGCGGATCGCCCGGTACTTCGAGGGCCTGGATCTGCTCGACCCGGGAGTCGTGACCGTGACCCGGTGGCGGCCGGACGCGACCACCGACCACGACCCTCCCGAGGTGGCCTGCGCGGGCGGCGTCGCCCGCAAACGCTGATCGCCCGGCAGGGCGGCGGGCGGCGGTGCCGGTTCGCATGATCTTGTCGGGCGGCGGCGCTAGGTTGCTCCGCATGCCCGAGAACGAGGATCTTCTCGTCATTCCCGACGACTGGCGCACCTCACTACATCCACGGCGCGGCGGGACGCCCGCTCCCCCGCTCGAACTCGTCCCGGACGCCGTCTCCGCCGTCCAGGAGTGGGTGCGGGAGTCGCGCGACCAGATCGACCACCTGCTCGGCGGCCCGCTGAGCGACGAAGCGCTGACCCGTCCCGCCCGTGCGCACCTGCTGGGCGACGCGAACCCCCGGGGCGCCGCCGTGCTCGCGGCCGTCCTCGCCGCGGAGTGGCCGCTGCGGGACGGCTACGAGTACGGCACGGAACCGTTCGCCACCTTCGCGGACGCGTGGATCGTCGAGCACGGCCCGGCGTTCGCCGCCGCGGCGGCGGTCGAGCTCGGCGGCGTCTTCGTCGAGGGGTACGGGCACCGGAAGCGCGAGCACGTCCGCCACCTGCGCGCCCGCCGCCTGGACGAGCATGACCCCGGCTACAACCGCGGGCTGGACTGCCTCGAACTGGTCGCGGCGCGCGTCCGCGCCTTCCTCGCTGCCGCGAGCGAGCCGGAGTACCGGCAAGCCGTCGAGACGCTCGCCGAGCATCGCCGGGACGGCATGCGGCGGCTGGTCGCCGCGTACCTGGTGCCGACCGAGACGGCGTGGTCCGACGAACTCTGCCGCGACCTGCCCGACCTGCGACCCCACACCTGGATGATGGTGCTGCGGACGATCGGTTCGGCCGGGCAGCTCGCCGCGCTCCTCGCCCGCCGCGACGGGTGGTACTGGCTCGACGGTAGGCCGGGCGTGCTCGCGACGGCCGTCGAGGGCGTCGGCCCGGCGCTGGCCCCGACACTGGCCGCGGTCGCCGACGAGGAGGCCGGCATCGGGCGCGACCCGTCCGGGCTGCTGCGGGCCCTCGGCGTGCTGGCCACCGACGAGGCCTTCCGGCTCCTGGTCGACCGCCTCGACCGGCCGCACGCGCACGCGGCCGTGATCGAGGCGGCCCGCCGCTGCCCCGGACGGGCGCGGCGGCTGCTCGGCGAGGCGGCCGCGTCCGGTCCCGCGCCGATCTCCTCCTACGCCGCCCGGCTGCTGCGCGACCATGTGGCGCCCGAGACCGGTGCCGTCGCCGCCGGATCGGCGCGGGAGGCCCCGGCCGAGTCCCTGCCGCGGCTGCTGGTCGAGCCGCCGTGGACGCGCGACCGTCCGGCGTTCAGGCGCGTGACCGTCCGGGGGATCACACCGGCCGCGGACGTGCCGGAGCGCGCGACGGACGTCCGCGCCCTCGTCCCCCTCGCGCTGGGGAAGGTCGGCCCGCGGCGCTACCGGGCGGAGGCCGCCCTCAGGCGCCTGGCGGCGGCCGAAGGTGAGGCGGCGATCCTCGAGGTCGCCGCCGAGCACGGCGCCGCGGCCGCGAAGGCGGCCGGGGCGCTGCTCGCCGCCGACCCCCTGGACGACCTGCCGCAGGCGATGCCCCGGCAGCCGGTCTGGGTTGATCCGTACCTCCTGCCCCAGGTCGTCCTCCGGGAGAACGGTCTGGCGCTTCCCCTCGACGCGGTCGGCCACCTCGTCTCGATGCTGTCCATCTCCACGCCGGACAAGCCCTACGCGGGCATCGCCGCCGTCAAGGAGATCTGCGAGCCCGCCGACCTGGCCGAACTCGCCTGGCGGCTGTTCGCGTCGTCGGGCCTGCGCGAGCGGCCGCACGACACCGACGGCACCGGCTGGGCGCTGACGGCCCTCGGCCTGCTCGGCGACGACGAGACGGTGCGCAGGCTCACGCCGGTCATCCGGACCTGGCCGGGCGACGGCGGCCACCACATGGCGGTCAAGGGCCTGGACGTCCTGCTCGCGATCGGCTCCGAGGTGGCGCTCCTGCACCTCCACAACCTGGCCACCGACCTCAAGTACAAGGGCCTCAGGCGGAAGGCGCAGGAGCGGATCGACGCCCTCGCCGGCGATCTCGGGCTGAGCGGCGACCAGCTCGGCGACCGGCTCGTCCCGGACTTCGGGCTGGACGGCAACGGCGGGACGTACCTCGACTACGGGCCGCGCGGTTTCACGGTGGGCTTCGACGAACTGCTCAGACCGTACGTGATGGACGGCGCCGGCAGGCGGCGCGCGACCCTGCCCAAGCCGGGCGTCCGCGACGACCCGGAGCTGGCACCGGCGGCCCAGAAGCGGTTCGCCGCGCTGAAGAAGGACGTCCGTACCGTGGCGGGCGAACGGCTCCGGCGGTTCGAGCAGGCCATGGTCACGCGGCAGCTGTGGACCGCCGAGGAGTTCCGGACGCTGATCACCGCGCATCCGCTGGTGCGGCACCTCGCCCGGCGGCTGGTGTGGATCACCGAGGACGGCCGCACGTTCCGCGTCGCCGAGGACCGGACGCTCGCCGGCCTCCGGGACGACGAGACGCTCCTGGGCGGCTCGTCCCGCGTGGGGGTGGCGCACCCGCTCCAGCTGTCCGGCGACCTCGCGGCGTGGGCCGAGGTGTTCGGCGACTACGAGATCCTCCAGCCCTTCCCGCAGCTGAACCGATTTACGTATGCGCTGACCGGTGAGGAACGCGCGGGCACCGAACTGGCGCGCTTCCACGGCGTCACCGTCCCGGTCGGCGGGCTGCTGGGCCTGGAACGGCGCGGCTGGCGGCGGGGGAGCGCCGAGGACGGCGGCGTCCAGGTCGACGTCCTCCGGGAGCTGCCCGGCGGCCGGGCCCTCGTCGTCGACATCAGTCCGGGCATCGCCGTCGGCGACCTCGGTTTCTGGCCCGAGCAGCGCATCGATCGCGTCCGGCTCGACCGGGGCACCCTCGGCGACCTGGACGCGATCACCGCCTCGGAGATCCTGGCCGATCTGGTCGACCTGATCACCTGACCGGTCAGCCGTCCGGTTCGCGTGCTGCTCTGGGCGGATCCGCCCAGAGCAGCACGGGCTTCGGCCCGGACGGGCGGTGCCGCAAGGTGAAGGCATGAGCGAAGAACGGAAGGCGCCCCTGTTCGACGAACGGGCCCGGCGCGAGCTCTACCGGCAGCGCGTCCTCGTGCTCGACGGGCCCCTGGACGACGACAACGGCACGCTGCTCGCCACACAGCTGATCACCCTGGCGCGGGAGGACGCGGCGGCCGACGTCGCGTTGTGGATCCACTCCCCCGGCGGGTCGGTGCCGTCGATGCTCGCGATCCGCGACGTCATGCGGCTCGTCCCCTGCGACGTGTCCACGCTGGTGCTCGGCATCGCCTACAGCGCGGGCCAGTTCCTGCTGTCGTCCGGAACCCGCGGCAAGCGCCGCGCCATGCCGCACGCCCGGGTGCTGATGCACCAGGGCTCCGCCGGGATCGCCGGTGCCGCCGTCGACATCGAGCTGCAGGCCGGCGACCTGCGCCACACCCGCGACACCGTGCTCGGACTCATCGCCGAGGACACCGGCCAGCCCCTCGAGCGGGTGTTCGAGGACTCGCTGCACGACCGCTGGTACACCGCGCGGGAGGCCCTCGAGTACGGGTTCATCGACACGATCGTCGACGACTTCGACGATCTCGTCCCGGTGCGCCACCGTCCGATCGGGCTCACCGCCTCCGAGGGAGCGGGCCGATGAGCACCTACACGATCCCGAACGTCATCGCGCGGAGCCAGCGCGGTGAACGGATCATGGACGTCTACTCGCACCTGCTGACGGAACGGATCATCTACCTCGGCACCGCCATCGACGCGGGCGTCGCGAACGCCCTCGTCGCGCAGCTGCTGCACCTGGAGGCCGACAGCCCCGAGAACGACATCCAGCTCTACATCAACTGCGAGGGCGGGGACCCGAGCGCGATGCTCGCCGTGTACGACACCCTCCGCTACATCCGTCCGCAGGTCGCGACGACGTGCGTGGGGCAGGCGGTCGCCGTCGGCGCCGTGCTCCTCGCCGCGGGCGCGCCCGGCAAGCGCGCCGCGCTGCCGCACACCCGCGTCGTCCTGCACCAGCCGATCGGGCAGAGCCGCGGGGCGATCCCGGACCTGATCCTGCAGGCGGACGAGGTCGTCCGCGTCCGCGCGGACATCGAAAGCATCCTGTCCCGGCACACCGGGCAGGACACCGCGACGCTGCGCGCCGACACCGACCGCGACCGCGTGTTCACCGCGAACGCCGCGCGGGCCTACGGCCTCATCGACCACGTGATCGAGGAACGGCACCCGGTCCCCGCGTAGGGCGCCTACGCGGCCAGGGCGTACGCGGCGCGGCAGGCCGGGCCCGCCGCCGCGGACCTGGACGGGACGGTCAGCAGGCTCGTCGCGATCTCGAGCGTCAGGTCGCCGAGCGTCACCTCGAGGGCGCCGGCGACCGCGGCGATCATCTCGCTCGACGGCTCCTTGACGCCGCGCTCGATCTCGGACAGGTACTGGGGCGAGACCCCCGCGCGGCGGGCGGTCTCCACCAGGATCTCGCCGCGCTCGAGGCGCAGGCGCCGCAGGCACCGGCCGAGCTCGTCGCGCCACAGCGGTTCCGCGGGACGGCTCGTCGCGTCCGGCTCGGTCGGCGTCTCGTCGGCGTGCGGTCGGGTCGTCTCGGCCATGCGCACATCGTAAGCCGGGGGCGCCGCCGCGCCCACGCGTTCCGCCCACCGCGCAACGGCGTCACGCGCGGTGCTCGCGCAGTTCCGCGGCGAGCTCGGCGGAGAACCGTTCGGCGTCGGACAGGCGGGCGCGGATCTTCGCGCAGCGTTCCTCGACCAGCGCGCGGTACGCGGCGAGCCGTGCGGCGAGGCCGGCCCGGGCGTCCGCGCCGGTGTCGGGGGACCGCAGCTCGTCCAGGACGGTCAGCAGGTCGCGCATCTCCTCAAGGGTGAAGTCCAGGGGCTTCATCCGCTTGATGACCAGGAGCCGCGCGACGTCGTCGTCGGTGTAGAGGCGGAAGCCGCCCTGGGAGCGGGCCGTGGGCAGGGCCACGCCGACGTCCTCGTAATGCCGGATGGTGCGCAGGCTCAGGCCGGTCCGGTCGGCGACCTCGCCGATCTGCATGTGCCTGCCGTCCATCGGGACCCTCCTCACGCCTCCGGGATCGTCACACCGGGGACGGGTGCCGCCTACCGTCGGTCAATGATCCCATCTCCCGGAACGGACCGGTCACGGCTGCGGACCCCCGGCGGGCGTGCGCGCGACGTACACGGTGTTGGCCGACGTCCCGCCCTGGACGGGATTGGGGAACTCGACGACGTGCGCCGCCACGTCCGCGAAGACCTCGCCGAGCGTGCCGGTGAACGCGTCGTCCGGCGGGTCGTTCGACCAGAGGGCGAAGACGCCGCCGGGGTGGAGCCGCGCGGCCAGTTCGGCGAGCGGCCCCGGCCGGTAGAACGCGGCGTGCGGCGGGTCGAGGACGTGCCGCGGCGAGTGGTCGATGTCCAGCAGGACGGCGTGGACCCGGCCGCCGGGCGCCGGCTCGAAGCCGGTCCGCGCCATGGCGAAGAAGTCGCCGTGCACCAGCCGGCAGCGGGCGTCGCCCGAGAGCCGCCCGCCGAGCGGGACAAGCCCGGCGCGGTGCCACTCGATCACCTCGCCGAGCGCCTCCACCACGGCGAGCGACCGCACCCGCGGGTCGTCGAGGACCGCGGCGGCGGTGTGGCCGAGCCCGAGACCCCCGACGACGACGTCGAGGCCCGCCCCGTCGTCGTCCAGCGCGGCCAGGCCGAGCCGCGCGAGCTCGACCTCACCGGCCGTCCACAGGCTCGACATGAGGAAGTCGTCGTCGAGCTTGACCTCGTAGACGTCGGCGCCCGTGGCCGGGTCGCGCCGGCGCCGCAGGCTGACGGCGCCCATGGGCGTCCGCCGCCAGTCGAGCTCCTCGAACAGTGCCCCCATCGCGATCCGTTCCCGCCGGTGGTCGTTCGTACGGTCACCACACCCTAACGTAAAGGTAGGGTTGCGGGGTGCGGGACCCGGCGACGGTGAGAGGGAGACGCGGCGTGACCACGGGAACGGCGAACCCGGACGATGTGCTCGCGGAGGCGGCACGGCGGCGGACGTTCGCGGTGATCAGCCATCCGGACGCGGGCAAGTCGACGCTGACCGAGGCCCTCGCGCTGCACGCGTCGGCGATCGGGCAGGCGGGGGCGGTGCACGGCAAGTCCGGACGGCGCGGGGTGACCTCCGACTGGATGGACATGGAGCGCTCGCGGGGCATCTCGATCACCTCGTCGGTCCTGCGCTTCGAGTACGGCGGGACCCTCCTGAACCTCCTCGACACCCCCGGGCACGCCGACTTCTCCGAGGACACCTACCGGGTGCTGGCCGCGGTCGACGGCGCGATCATGCTGCTGGACTCGGCCAAGGGCCTGGAAGCGCAGACGCTGAAGCTGTTCGACGTCTGCCGCCACCGCCGCATCCCGGTCATCACCTTCGTGAACAAGTGGGACCGGCCCGGCCGCGAACCCCTCGAACTGCTGGACGAGGTCGAGCAGCGCATCGGGCTGCGTCCGGCACCGCTGAACTGGCCCGTCGGCGTCGCGGGCGACTTCCGCGGCCTCGTCGCACGGGGGGACGGCTCCTACACCCGCTTCCACCGCGCCCCCGGCGGCGCCACCCGCGCCGTCGCCGAGCACGTCCCCGCCGACCGGGCCGCCGCCGAGGAGGGCGACGCCTGGACGGCCGCGACCGAGGAACTCGCGCTGCTCGACGAGATCGGCGCCGTCCTCGACATGGACGCGTTCGCCGCCGGGACCTGCACGCCCGTCCTGTTCGGCGCCGCGCTGCCCAACTTCGGCGTCGAGGCGCTGCTGGAGACCGTGTGCCGGCTCGCGCCCGCCCCCGGCCCCCGCGCGGACGAACGCGGCACGGACCGTCCGGTCGGGGCGCCCTTCGCGGGGCAGGTGTTCAAGGTGCAGGCCGGCATGGACCGGGCCCACCGCGACCGCCTGGCCTTCGTGCGGGTGTGCTCGGGACGGTTCGAGCGCGGCATGTCCCTCACCCACGCCGCCACCGGACGGCCCATGGGCACCAAGCACGCGCAGACAGTGTTCGGCCGCGACCGCTCCACCCTCGACACCGCCTACCCCGGCGACGTCATCGGGCTGCCGAACGCGGCCGGCGTCAAGGTCGGCGACACCCTCTACGACCGGCGGCCGGTGACCTTCCCCCCGATCCCGGCGTTCGCCCCCGAGCACTTCATGGTCGCCCACGTGAAGGACAACGGCCGCGCCAAGCAGTTCCGCCGCGGCATCGACCAGCTCGACAACGAGGGCGTCGTGCAGGTGCTGCGCAGCGACCTGCGCGGCGACGGCGCCCCGGTCCTCGCGGCCGTCGGACCCCTGCAGTTCGAGGTCGTCACCGCCCGCATGGAGGACGAGTTCGGCGCCCCCGTCACCCTGAACCGCCTCGACTACACCACCGCGCGCCTCACCGACGCCGCCTCCGCCCCGGTCCTCGACGCCCAGCGCGGCGTCGAGGTCCTCACCCGCGTGCTGGACGGCGCCCTCGTCGCCGTCTTCCCCGACAAGTGGCGCGTCCGCGCGATCGAGCGCGACAAGCCCGACCTCACCCTGACCCCGATGCTCGCCGCCGGAACCCCCGACTAGGGTCCCGCGCTGTGACCGCCGTCTCGAACCGCACGAACAACTCTCCCGTCACGTTAGAGTAGAGTTGCGTGCGGACGGCTCCGCACGTCCAGGCCCGCCGCGACCGCACCGGCGAGCCCTTCGTTCGGCCGAGATTCGGGGGAGATGGCGCATGCCGTAGACCGGCACCCGCTTCCCCGCTTCTCTCTCCCGGCAGCGTGGCCGGGCCCTTTCGTTCCCGTGCCGCATGCCCTGCTCTGGAGTGCCTTGTCTCTGCCTGCCGTCCTGGCGAACCGCATGAAACCGTCCCAGCCGGTCACCGCGAAGCTGCTCCGCGTCGAGGTCCTGTCGGGCCTGGTGGTGGCGCTGGCGCTGATCCCCGAGGCGATCTCGTTCTCGATCATCGCCGGCGTCGACCCGCAGATCGGCCTGTTCGCGTCCTTCACCATGGCCGTCACCATCGCGATCGTCGGCGGCCGCCCCGCGATGATCTCCGCCGCGACCGGCGCGATCGCCCTGGTCGTCGCGCCCCTGTCCATCAACCACGGCCTCGGCCACCTGATCGCCGCGGTCGTCCTCGGCGGCGCCTTCCAGATCGTCCTCGGCGCGCTCGGCGTGGCGCGGCTCATGCGGTTCGTGCCCCGCTCGGTGATGGTCGGGTTCGTCAACGCCCTCGCCATCCTCATCTTCCTCGCGCAGGTCCCCGAGCTGCGGGACGTCCCGTGGCCCGTCTACCCGCTCGCCGCCGCCGGGCTCGCGCTGATGGTGCTGTTCCCCCGCATCACCAAGGTCGTCCCGGCCCCGCTGGTGTCGATCGTCATCCTCACCGTCATCACCGTCGCCGCCGGCATCACCGTCCCGACCGTGGGCGACAAGGGCGCGCTGCCCTCCACGCTCCCGGTCCCCGGCGTCCCGGACGTCCCGTTCACCCTCGACACCCTCACCCTCATCGCCCCGTACGCCCTGGCGCTCGCGTTCGTCGGGCTGATGGAGTCCCTCATGACGGCCAAGCTCGTCGACGACATCACCGACACCCACTCGAACAAGACCCGCGAGTCGATCGGGCAGGGCGTCGCCAACATCGTCACCGGCCTGTTCGGCGGCATGGGCGGCTGCGCCATGATCGGCCAGACGATGATCAACGTGAAGAACGGCGCCCGCACCCGGCTCTCCACCTTCCTCGCCGGGGTCTTCCTCATGGTCCTGTGCATCGTGTTCGGCCCCATCGTCTCCGACATCCCGATGGCCGCCCTCGTCGCCGTCATGGTCCTGGTGTCGGTCGGCACCTTCGACTGGCACTCGATCCGGCCCGCCACCCTCCGCCGGATGCCGCTCGGCGAGACCCTCGTCATGACCGTCACCGTCGCCGCCGTCGTCGCCACCCACAACCTGGCCATCGGCGTCGTCATCGGCACGATCACCGCGATGGTGATCTTCGCCCGCCGGGTGGCGCACCTGGTCAACGTCTCGTCCGTCACCGACCCCGACGGCGGACGGGCCGTCTACGCGGTCACCGGCGAGCTGTTCTTCGCGTCCAGCAACGACCTCGTCTACCGGTTCGACTACTCCGGCGACCCCGACCACGTCACCATCGACCTCACCGACGCCCACATCTGGGACGCCTCCACCGTCGCGGCCCTCGACGCCGTCACCACCAAGTACGAGCAGCGCGGCAAGACCGTCGAGATCATCGGCCTGAACGAGCCCAGCGCCCGGATGCACGGCACCCTGTCCGGCGAACTCACCGGAAGCCACTGACGTCCGGTCAGGACCGCGAAACCGAGGCGGTCCATCGGGGGACGCCGTCCGCGAGCGGCAGGCGGGCCTGACGGTGCGGGACTCTCCGCTCATGTGCGTGCCTCAGGTGGGCCCCAGAAGCACCTCGTCAGACGGCCCCGACCGGGTGAGCACCGATGACGGAAAGCAGTTGCAGCCTCTCGTGGCTTTCGCTGCCAGGGGTAGCGGTGTAGACGAGGAGCCGGTGCGACTGCTCCGGGTCCAGCAGCATCTGGCAGTTCAGTTCCAACGCGCCGACCTCGGGGTGGACGAAGCGTTTCACCTCGCTGGGACGAACGCCGACTTCATGCTCGCCCCACACGACCCGGAACTCCTCGCTCTCGACCAAAAGCAGGTCCGCGTAGTGCGCCGCCCGAGAACCCGGCCCCCGCAGCGTGGCGACCTCGCGCAGGCCGGAGGCGAACATCCGGGTGAGGAACGCGTGGTCTTCGGGCGCATACAGCCGCCGGCTCGCGGGATCGGTGAACCAGCGGTAGCCGAGGCTGCGCGCGGGGCCGGTGAACCGGGACGCGTCGCCGGTCAGCGAGACGCCGAGCGGGGTCTGCCGCAGGGTCTCGCCCAGCTCGGTGACGATCTCGGCGGGCGTGTCCTGCAACCGGTCGAGGATGCGCAGCAGGCCGGGGCCGATGTGCTCGCCGTCCGCGCCCCGGACCGGCGGGTTGTGGCCGGCGAGACGGAACAGATGGTCGCGTTCGTCCAGGGAGAGATGGAGCCCCTGGGCGATCGAGGCGACCATCTGCTCGGACGGCCGGGGCCCCCGCTCCTGCTCCAGCCGCGCGTAGTAGTCGGTCGACATATGGCACAGACCGGCGACTTCCTCCCGCCGCAACCCGCCCGTCCGTCTCCTCCGCCCGCGCGGAAGCCCGACGTCCTCGGGCCGCAGCGCCCCCCGGCGGCGCCGGAGGAACACCGCCAGCCCCGCCCGATCGATCACCATGCCGTCCCTCCCGTGGTCCCGCTTCCTTTCTAGCGGCCGCCGAGGCCCGTCATCAGCGGATCGACAGTCCCTGGATGGGAACGTCCGTGTCCGCGAACGTGGATGGAGCGCCGAGACCTCCAGGAGTGAACCCCGTGCCACGAAAGCGGATCGACATCACCGTCCCCGACCTGTCCGGCAAACGCGCCGTCGTCACCGGAGCGAGCGACGGCATCGGACTCGGCATCGCCGCCCGGCTCGCCGCCGCCGGCGCCGAGGTCGTCCTGCCCGTCCGCAACCCGCGCAAGGGCGAGGCCGCGATCACCACGATCCGCCGGCGGACCCCGGACGCGGCCGTCTCGCTCCGCGAACTCGACCTCTCCTCCCTCGCCTCCGTCGCCGCGCTGGGCGCGACCCTCCAGGCAGAGGCCCGCCCAGTCCACATCCTCATCAACAACGCCGGCGTCATGACCCCGCCCGACCGGCAGGCGACCGCAGACGGGTTCGAGCTGCAGTTCGGCACCAACCACCTCGGCCACTTCGCCCTCGTCGGACACCTCCTGCCCCTGCTGCGCGCCGGGCACGCCCGAGTCACCTCGCAGGTCAGCGTCGCCGCGAGCCGCGGCACCGTCAACTGGGACGACCTGAACTGGGAACGCTCCTACGACGGCATGCGCGCCTACCGCCAGTCCAAGATCGCGTTCGGGCTCTTCGGCCTCGAACTCGACCGGCGCAGCCGGGCACGCGGCTGGGGCATCACGAGCAACCTCGCCCATCCGGGCGTCGCCCCGACCAACCTCCTCGCCGCACGTCCCGAGCTCGGCCGCGACCGCGACACCTCCGGCCGCCGGCTCATCCGGGCCCTCTCCGAACGGGGCATCCTCCTCGGCACCGTCGAGACCGCCAAACTCCCGGCCCTCTACGCCGCCACCTCCCCGACGCCGAACACGGCCGCCTCTACGGCCCCCGCGGCCCCGGCCACATGGGCGGCCCTCCCGCACACCAGAAGCTCTACAACCCCCTACGCGACAACGACCGAGCCCAACGCGTATGGCAAACCTCCGAAGAACTGACCCAGGTGCCCTTCCCAGACGCATGACTCAGCCTGAATCCACCGAGTAACCCTCGCTTAATTCAGACTGAGCCGAAGCAACCCGCGCACCAGCCCCCAGCGACGGCTCCGGCGGAGCAATTTCTCCAAGGTGCGGGCTCGCGCTCTGGAGCGGGCATTCCTGCCGGTAGGGCCGATCCGCATTCACGACCTCCGGCACACAGGCACCCCCTACAGGCCGAGTCGGGCGCCTCGCTGACCGAGCTGGTGAACCGCGTGGGGCACTCGTCCAGTCGGGCGCTCCAGGGCACCTGACCGGTCCTGGTCACCCGATGGTTCGCTCGTAGGCCCCCCGCAAGACTGTTCGACAGTTGTCCGCGTGTGGTTGGGGGAAATTTGCAGGTCGTGATCCGTACTTCCGGTGATGTGGACGGTCGCGGGCTGATGGCGTGGCTAGCGATGGATCCGGTGGCGCGCGAGGTGACGTTCTCAGTGGCGCCGGGTGCGGCGCACGAGATGGGCGCCGGCGAGATCATCCAGGCGGTATTCGACAACGTTATCGCGCTCGGAGGGCTCGTGACGGGGGTAGCGGCGTACGTGGAGACCCGTCGCGCCAGACGAGCGGCGCCTCCGGCAGCAAGCCCCAGGCCGTCGGAGGCATTGGAAGTCCGGCTGGAATGTGGTGGAGCTACCGAGGTCGTCCGCGGCAACGATCCGGCGGAGATCGCCCGTATCGTCGAGGCGCTGAGGCGTGCGGCGGAACAGACTCGGGAGGACGGCTCGTGACCGGGTCGCTGCCTGATCCGGCGCATAGCCGGGCGGTGTTGATCGGGACGTACGCCGGCGGTTCCGCGCTAGTGCGGTGTCCAGGAACGTTCGCCGGGTTTGGTCATGCGGCTTTGGGGCGGGGACGTCCCCAGCGTTGTTGTCGTTCGCTGCGGACGCGGGCGCGTTCGCGGCGTTGGGCGGCCAGCACGTCGGGGTGGCGGGCGTTGGCGTTGCGCCAGCGCAGGTAGGCCTGTAGTTCCCGGGCCAGAACGGTGTGGTTGGGATGGTTGGAATTGCCCATCACGAAGGTGCGCAGCGGCCCGAAGTGCGCCTCGATCGGGTTGGCCCAGGAGGTGTAGGTCGGGGTGGGGCACAGTTCCACGTTGTTGCGGTCCGCCCAGGCTCTGATCTGGGGAGTCTTGTTCGCCGAGAGGTTGTCCAGGATGACGTAGACGGGTGCGCCGTCGGGGCGGGCTGCGCGGATGCTCTTGAGCGCCGCCAGGGTGTTGGTGCCGCTCTTGCGGCGTCGGGTGATGCCCCACAGGGTGTCGGTGCCCACCGAGTAGCAGCCGTGGAAGTAGCGGACGCCGTGGGTGCGGCGGTAGGTGCCCGGCAGCCGGTCGGGCCGGCCTCGCGGTGTCCAGGCGGTGCCGTGGCAGGGGCGGATCGACAGCGGGCCGAACTGGTCGAAGGCGAAGCACCGGTCGGGGAACCGGCCGGTGACGTGCTCGATGCGGTCGAGTTTGGTGTCGAAGTCGGGGTCGTTGGAGGTCTTCCAGGTTCGGGTGCGCTGGAAGGTGATGCCGTGGGAGTGCAGGATCTGCCGCAGCCGTTCCCGGCCGATCTTGATCGTGCGGTCGCTGTGGCCGGCGAGGTGTTCGGCGAGTTTGCGCAGGCTCCAGCAGGTGAACGGGCGTCCGAGCCTGGTGGGGCGGGTGGTGGCGGTCCAGACGATGAAGGCGATGTCGTCGTTGGTGATGCGGCGGGGACGGCCTCCCGCCCAGTTAGGGTCCAGGCAGGCCAGTCCTCGCTGGTTGAAGTCGTGGATCACGTCGCGGACGGTGTCCTCGTCGGCGGCCACGAGCCGGGCGATCGCCGGGACCCGGGTGCCGGACGCGGACGCCATGATGATCATCGCTCTGCGCACCCGGATCGATTCGTGTTTGCCGCGTCGCACGATCTGCTGCAGCCTGCGTCCCTCGGCCTCGGTCAATCTGCGTGCTCTGACCGGCTCGGCCACCGGCGCTCCTCCCGCTCGACGGCATCTCGTCGCCGTCGAGCGTGGTGCTCGCAGTCCCAGTCGTCCCGGACCCGCCCCGGCGTGTCACGAACCCGGTGAACATTTCTGGACACCGCACTAGGTCTGCATGACCTGCCCTCGGTCGAAGGAAACCTTGAGGGGCTGTGGCGGCTGCTGACCGGCGACTTGGGCTGGGCACTCCCAGCGGAGCACTGCAGATATCTGCCCCAGCCGACGGACGAGCGCACGGTGCTGCGCGAGGTGCAGAACGCTGCGGCCGAGGCGACCGACACGCTGCTGGTGTACTACGCCGGACATGGTCTCCTGATTGGCCCAGAGGAAGACCTCTACTTGGCCATTCCAGGAGCGGAGGCGGGGGACGAGTGCCTGGCATACGAGAAGCTCCAGGCGAGGCTTGCGCCGGGTGTGCGCCGCGCCGGTAAGACGGTAGTTATTCTGGACTGTTGTTACGGCGGTCGTGCACTGCTGCATAACATGTCAGAGGCGGAACCGCCCCCTCCGTACATCGAGCAGCGCATCGCCGAAAAAGCCGAGATAGACGGTGTGTGCGTCCTGACCTCGGCGGCCGCGACCCGAAGATCGCTGGCGCCGGTCGGAAGGAGGTACACCATGTTCACGGGAGAGCTCATCGACATCTTGGAACACGGCTTCGAGTCGAGTGGCGAGTACCTCACCATGACCGCCGTCTACCAGGAACTCGTGAAGCGAATGCGACAGTCTTCCGATGCACCCGAACCGCAGTTCGGTACTCGCGGCGCCGGCGGTACCATCGTCCTGGCCAGGAACAATGCGCAGAGCGGATCGCGAGAGGCCGCCGTAGGACAGATATTTCAGCAGGCACCGGCGCCACGGGGAGACACGGCTGAAGACCGGCCGCTGAGAGTCGCCGACCCAGCGCTGTTCCCTGCGTCCACGCGAGAGGTTTCCCCGGTACCGCGAAACGACCCCCGCCTGGTCGCAGCGATCACTGATCTGGCCAGACGGTGCGGATTCAAATTTCCCGGTGATCGCGGAACACAACAGAGGGACGTCACGCGCGTGTACGAGGAGCAAATTCCAGCGAGAGATGAGGAATTGATTGCATTCTATCGTTGGCGCCGGACGCTATTACCTTCACGGGGGATCGCCATCACGACGTGGGGCATCCGTTTGAGGTCAGGAAGAAAGCGACTAGCAATCCCGTATAGCGAGATCAATGACCACGAGTTCTTGATCCGAGGCAGCGATCGTCCGATTCTCGACACGATTGAGGGCGCACCAACTTCTTCGCTGATAGTGCAAAATGACAGCTTACTGCACTTCGAGCTGGCACTCGCATACGGTGAAAGCGAGTCAAAAAATAACCTTCTCGTAGAACTATTCTTCCAGCAACTGCAAGATCTTTTCATGCGCCAAGATCCCCCACTTGGGCGCATCTCCGACGATGACATTTAGACCTGATTGGCACACAATCCCGCAGGTCCGGCTCGCAGTGCCGGGCGCGGCCGGCCGGCGCCCCGCGTAGCGGGCGACGCAAAAGGTTCTCATCGAGCCTGCGAAGACTGCTCTGACCTGCATCATCATCCTGAGCGGGCCGACGCTGGATGAGCCACGCCGGCGGCTGCCGCCTACGACGTCAGGACGCGCTTGTGATACGACGCAATGTCGCGAACTTCAACCGTGACCTGCGTGTTGAGCCTGCATCCGGGCTTGATGTGATCGCACAGCATCGTGAGCGTCAGGTCTCCCAACCTGGCCCTGAGTTCGGCATCACGCCCGGGCAGGATCGCCAGATCCACATGGACCATCGCCTCGGTGGCTTCGCCCGTCCCGATGACCGCCTCAGCAATCGGGCGGAAACGAGTCTTAAAGTCAGGTAGGGCGCTGCCGATCAACTTCGCCGCAACCGGGTGCAGGGCCAACGCGAAGCCACGCCGGTCGAACGCGTCGGCAAGACGGTCGGAGTACTCCACGAGAATCTGCGGCATAGCCCCATCGTGGACGTCAGCCCCAACCATGGCCACCTCACTGCAGGATCTCAGCTCCTGCGGGCGGGCGTTCCCTGGCGCTCTGGTCCGGGTTAGCCGGCTTGTCGGCTTTCGTAGCGCCGGCGCCATGCTGCGCAACGCTCGACGTAGGCGGGTAGCTCTCGGGCCTCGAACTCTTCGGCGGACCAGTCGTCGTCTCCGACTTCGGCACCTGGGTTGCATGCGTACGTCCAACCGTGGCGGCCGTCGGTGGAGCGTTCATCCTCCTCACCGCGTTCGCAAGCCTGCGGTGGGGCGAGGTGACCGCGCTCCGGCGGGCCGACATCGACACCGTGAACCGGACCGTCCGCGTGCGGGCCGCGTACGTCGAGCGGGCCAACGGGGAGATGATCCTCGGGCCGACAAGTCACAAGCTGGCCTGCGTACGGTCTCGATACCGGCCTCGATCGTCCCTGATCTGGAGGCGCACCTAGAAAAGTACGTCCGGCCGGACGCGGAAGCGCTGGTCTTCACGGGCGTCAAGGGCGGGCCGATGCGCCGGAGCGGCTTCAACAAGATCACCCGGTGGCCGTTCGTGGTGAAGGCGCTCGGCGTGCCGAACCTGCACTTCCATGACCTCCGGCACACGGGCAACACCCTCGCCGCTGACATGGGCGTCTCGCTCCGAAACCTCATGGCGCGGATGGGCCACGACAACGAACGGGCCGCGCTCCGCTACCAGCACCGATCGGCCAACGCCGACCGCGCGATCGCGGACGGCCTCGATGCCCTGATGCGTGCGCGAGACGAGTCGGACGACGATGACGACGGGACGGCGGGCGTCCCGGTGCCGGTCGGGTAGTTGCACGCGGGTTGCACGGCGGGCCTTCCGGCCCTAGAAACGATCAAGGCCCAGAGTCATTGACATGTCAGTGACCTGGGCCTTCGTCGTCGGAGCGGGTGACGGGAATCGAACCCGCGCTGTCAGCTTGGGAAGCAAACCGATCACGCCCGTCACCGGGGCCCACCTGCCCAAACACCTGCCCGCAAGTGACCGCTCTTGCCCCTTGGTCACCCTACCTAATCGCCCGCTAATCGCCCGCCGCCTTCCTGCTGGCCTGCGCAGATGCCCGGTCTCGCGCGCAAGCACACGCGGCGGAAACCCGACCATTCCGAGGACAAGCCGACCCGGAGCGCAGCGAAGCGAGCACCGGAAGCGGCGCGTCAGCAACTTAACCTCCGCTCCGAGGAACCTTCGCGTTGACAGCGCCGGTCGTCACGACACCATCTGATCCGTAGCAAGATCAAGACCGTCCAGGAACGTCCCCACAGGTCCCCTGACCAGCGCGGCAACCTCCTGCCCGTCCACACCCGTCCAGGGGGCATCCGACCCCGTTGTTAGCACCGCCGTTAGCACACCAACCCGCCCCGGTGCGCCCGCGCGAACGGCGAGACGGGCCTGCTCCGTAGTTGATCGCTATATCCTAATGAGCCTTGCGGAGCCTCAACGAAGGAGTGTAGTGCGATGGCTAAACAGGAAGCCCGCGTGCTTAAGGGGAAGGCAATCGCATCACTCGTAAACGCCATGGAGGCGTTCAACTCACCGCGTGATGAGGGTAGGTCGACGAATATTCTTCTCCATCTTCAGCATTCCTTCGAAATGCTACTGAAGGCTATGCTAGTGCAGCTAGGTGAAAGTGTATTCGATAAAAAACTTGGTCGCTCAATAGGCTTTGAATCTTGCGTGAAGAAGGCGTCTCAACATCCCAGCATCAAGCTCAGTTCCTCTGACGCGGGCACACTTCGCGCCATTGATGCCATGCGGGACGACGAACAGCACTGGTATACCCAGGTATCCGAGCAAATCCTGTACCTACACGCACGCGCGGGGGTCACTCTGTTCGACGATCTACTTTATCTAGTCTTTCAGGAGAGGCTGGCTTCATATCTTCCGCATCGCGTGCTCCCCGTGACGGCAGAAGCACCACGTGATGTGGCTCTGATCTTGAACGAGGAATACGCCGAGATAGCCAGACTTCTTCAGCCTGGCCGCCGGGCAGGTCATGAGGCCCGCGCCCGGATCCGCACACTCTTGGCTATGGAGGCCCATGTTGAAGCCGAGACACGCGTATCTCAAAAAGACGTCGGTCGGGTAGAAAAAGGAATCAAAAAGGGGCAATCAAGAGAAACAGTCTTCCCTAAATTGCACGATCTTTCGACCTCGACGGACGGCGAAGGGCTCACACTCAAACTCCACTTTACAAAGAATGTTGATGCTCCGCCTGTGCGGTATGAGGTAGACGAAACGGTGCCCGCTGCGGCGATCCGGGAAGTTGATCTGCACCACAAATATCACCTTTCGAAAACGGATCTCGCCGAGAAACTCGGAATTAGCACTGTCCGTAGCGCCGCCTTGCGTCTACATTTGGGCATCGACGATGATTTGGCATGCCTCCATGAGTTCGAATTCGGTTCCCAACACCTTCCACGGTACTCAAACAAAGCACTTATGATAATGAAGGAAGCGGTGAGGACACTGGATATGAATGCAGTCTGGGAGGCACACCGTTCCCGTCCTAACGGGCAGATACGGGAATGCTCGGTTTCTGGCTGCAGGGCTCGGCCGAACTGACCCGGTGCATGCGCGCGACATCTAGTGACGTCACCCTTTAGGCCGTCACCCGCGATCGTCAGACTGGCCGCTCGCGTGGTCGACACGGGCTCACTTGCAAAGTCGATGAGCGACACTCGGCCCGCTTAACCATCAGAAGTCACAGGCTGGCAATTGGTGGCTCCCGTACGGCCAGCCGCAACCGGTCCGGGGTACTCGTTCGCGCGAACGGCGCGCAAGGTGTGACAGACCGTCTCGCGCGAACGAGTGCCCCGGCTCGCAGGGGTCCAGGGGGCGGCGCAGCCCCTGGTTCGCTCCCGCTCAACCAGATTCCTCGCCCACCTCACGCTCCGGTGGAGCGATCAACCAAGATTGGGCTGTGAATCAAATACCTGGGACGCAGTAGCGATTTCTGATTCGAGCATCTGTATGGCTCGGCTTTCCGTTTCGCTCGCCTCTGCAAAACTGTTCCAGCAGTCGATCGCGGTATCACCGAGCACATTGTCCATCGGGGGAAGGATCACTTTGCCGAGGTCCGACGCGTTTACCGCGTCTACAACTGAACCAGCAGAACATGCCTTAACCTGCATCTGAACCTGAGGGACCACAAAGGCTAGGTAAAGCCAGCCCGGATTGACGCCAGGATTCGGCCGTACCCGCATTACGTGATTGTTGGCCAACCACCCGGCCCTGTCTGAAGAGATAAGGGCCGGTTGGGCGATCCGTTCCTCAGCGCGCCCCTCTGCACCGAATGCAATCATGCCCTCAGTCAACTCGTAAGCAGAATAGTCAAATGACCGTTCAGAAATGTACTTGAGGTTAATCGGAAGAGATTGCAGCAACTGCCGACCTGAAACGATCGGACGCCCATGCTCGGCATCGACGTAATAGCGTCGATACCGACCAGGGATAGAAGATGCTGCAACGTCTTTGACGTAAACCCCGCCAATCTCCTTGAGGGCAGCCCGGATGTCAGCTACAGCTGGGTCATGAAACGCAGCGTCCAGACGTCCGTTAAGTCCTGTAGCGCTAAGTGTCCACCCCGAAGAACGCCGGCCTCTGACTGTAGCCTTTGGCAGACTGGCTGCAAAGCCGCGTGTGACCTCGTCGAGTTTGATCCGGGCGCGCTCTCGAAGTTCCGTGGCGTGTCGCATGAGGTCAGATACGTCACGTTGCACCGACCGCACAAAGGGAACGGATATTGCCGCAACTTGCTCTACGGTGATGTGGTCGATGACCGATCCGTTGAGATCCCCCCTGAGTAGGTGCTGGCCAGTCGGAGTCCGTAGGAACGCAAGCGTGTACAACCGGTCAGCATGGTCGTTGATCGACACACGAATCATGTCGTGCGAAAGAGCGAATTTGGCAAGGTGAGCATCAGCGATGGTAAGCGGCCCAAGATTTCTTCCCGAGCAACTCTGCAGGAGATCACCTGCTCTGATCAGGTAATCATCAAGAGCTTCTGTGCGAGCACGAGAGAGTTTATCCGCCTCGAACGGAAGGTAATCAAACACGTCGTACGGGCGCAGGTAGGAGACGAACTCTTCGCCATCAGCGGCATAGGTACGCTTGAATCGTCCCGGCGCCCGAACACTAGCGTAATCGCTGAGGGTCCTCAGTTCGACGTTGGCAAGGTTCGCGAGCGCGCTGCGGATCATCACTGCCGGCGCCGTGTGGTACTTGGCATCTAGCCGGTTACTGGCGAGCAGTTCCCCGGCTTTGATTGGAGTGACAATCATCGCTGCTCACTAAGCCAACGCAGGTAGGCTGTAGCGACCTCAGGCAACTCGTCGTCAACCTGACGCTCAGTCACCGTAACGTCCCGTAGAATCTCCGATCCACTCGTCTGGTCGATCTCGACCACGGTCTCGGTGCGGCTAACTAGCGCGTCTTCGCCATCGGCCGTGCGACGATAAGTCACATTACCTCGCTTATCATGACCGACCTTCTCTGCAACAGCCATGAACAGCGGATAGTCAAGGCCGCTCCTTTCCGCTTGGTCGACCTCGCTGGCGCTGAGCCTGCGCATCAAGACCATTGATGTCTGAGTGTCATTCTTAGGCTGGAACAATTCTCTGTGCATATCGACTACCGCGAGGATTTGGGCGTGTCGAAGGAGCCAGTAGCGGACGTAGGCCAAGCCTGTGTTGTTGAGAATACCATTGGGGATAACCATTGCCATTCGCCCGGTGCCTGGCTTAAGCAACTGGATAGCTCGCTCGATGAAGAGGATCTCTGGCGGTTGTGACTTCTGTAGTACGGCGTTGCCGTGACGGTCCCGACGGATCGCCCAGTCGCCCTTTTCGTCCTGGTCCCAGACGGCGGCGAGATCGTACTGCGACAAAGTGTCCGCATCGTCAACTGGCAACTTCGTACCGAATGGCGGGTTGGATACGATTACGTCGATGGATCCCAGCGGAATGGCTTTGCGGAGTTCTGGCCGCCACGAATGCGGGTTCTTCAAGCTGTTAGCCTGCCACAGCCCACCGGAGCCGTCGTTATTCATTACCATGTTCATCTTCGCGGCACGCACCAATGCTGGGTTCAGGTCGATCCCAAAGACGCACTGCGAGAGGTAATCCTGGCGACGGCGAAACAACTCCTCTCGCTCAACATCGGTCCCATTGGAAGGATTTATCCATTCTGCGCGCTCGGCGCTTTCAATGTGACTGAGGGCGTGATTCATTGCAGCGATAAGAAAACCGCCTGTGCCACACGAAGGATCGAGAACCCTTTCGCCAGGCTGCGGATTAATCATTGCCACGGCCATACGACAAGCGTTTCGAGGAGTGAAGAACTCGCCGCGGTCTCCGCGAAGGTTCGAGCCTACAATTTCCTCGTATGCGACGCCCTTAACATCGACCGGCGAGGCAAGGAGGAAGTATCCCTGCAACTCGGTTACCACGTAGGCGACGACGGAGGGCCTGAGATCGATTTCACGATCACGAACTTCGAAGATCGTCGGATATTTCTTGACGACCTTTTCGTTGAATAGATTCTGGATGCGCTTCTTGGCAGCCGTCGCGACGGTCGAATTCTCCCGTTCGCTGGGGGTCGCATAGAAGTTGAGAGTACGGGACCGCTCGTCTTCAATCTTCGTGAAGATCAGCTTGAGAAGCTCCCAGAAAGCGTCCGTCTTCTGTTTGCCCTCATGGGCTGCGATATAATTGTGGCATCGCCGGAACGCGAAAAGAAGATTATCGGCGGTTGCAACTTTCAAATCACGTCGTTTGGGCCGTTGAGCTTCCTCCTCGGTTTGCCCGAAAGCAGGGATTTCGATGATTTCATCGAAGATCCAGCCACCCTTAGTGTTTGGGCGTTTGGCGTAACAAAATCTGTCGTCTCCGTTCGTCCATATCCCGTACTTGGCGTTGAGACAAGATGCCATGTATGACTGAAGTTGGCCGACACCTTCTGTCTTATGTGTTGGCTTGACGTCAGCCTTCTTAGTTTCAACCAAAATGAATGCATTGGCCTGGGTGTGTTCCGAACCAGGCTCAAATACAACGATGTCCACGCGCTTCCGCGCAGAGCCCATCTTTATAGCGAACTCGGGTTCACAGTCCTTCGCCGGGTACTTGTACTGCCTGACGAGAGCTTTCTCAATGTTCTGCCGGACGTATTCCTCGGGCGTATCCCTGACCAACTTGCCGGTGAGGAAGTCTGTCACCTTCCCTTCCGGGACGGACCCGGCAGGGACAACCGTAGGGCTTATCGGGGAGGAAGGCGCAGGCATTCAGTGTCCTTTGAGGGGCGAGAGTGATCCGTCCGTACCGGGCTGCCAAGCGATCCTACGGCAGGTATAGGTGCGGCGCAGATACTCGCCACGCCACGTGGACACCGCCGCATGAGGCTCATCCCGGTCCAGTGCTGCCAGAGTCTGGCTCCGTCTTCGTGTCCCGTTGTCGCTGACCCCTGGCGGTGCCTCCTCCTCGCTATGACGCCTGTCCGGCACTGCACGGTTGGGTGGCGTGGCCGGGCGGCCGGGGCGGGTCGGCCCGGAGAGGCCGCACGCCCGGCCCGGACCGACCGGCGGCGGCCGCGTAGCGGGCGCCCTTGAAGACGTAAAGAAAGTTCTCATCCGGCCTGCGGCGCCTGCGTGCCCGCCGTGCTGGGGCTGGGGTTCTAGCTGGCCTGTTGGCTCTCGTAGCGCTGGCGCCATGCTGAGCAACGCTCGACATAGGCGGGTAGCTCTCGGGCCTCGAACTCCTCGGCGGACCAGTCGTCGTCTCCGACTTCGGCGCCGGGGTTGCATGCGTACGTCCAGCCGTGGCGGCCGTCGGTGAGGTCGACTCGGACGAGTTCGTACACGGGGTCCTCGAATGCGTCCAGGAGGCGCCACTCCTCGGGGCTGAGGCCGGTGAGCAGGTAGCCGTGGGCGGTCTTGTCTCCGGGGAGGATGCCGGGGTACGGGCGTCCGGGCAGGGTGGCAACTCGCCATCCCTCGGCGCTCACCGGCTCGTGTTCAGGGACACGGTCGATCAAGGCGACCAGGACCTCAGGAAACTGGAGACTGCCGTAGACGAACAGGGCCTCCGGGTCCACCGATAGGCGGTCCTGCGGGCCAGAGTTCGGCGAGGTCGGTCGGGGTGAGCGGCGCTCGGTATGCGGCATGGAGTACCTCCCGGGACACCGTAGCGTCGGGGTCCACGACGGGCCGCGCTCCGCTACCAGCACCGATCGGCCAACGCCGACCGTGCGCTCGCGGACGGTCTCGATGCCCTCATGCGTGCGCGTGACGCGTCGGACGATGACGACGGCGGGACAGCGGGCCTACTCGTGCCGATCAGGTAGCTGCAGCGAAAGCGGATGCTGTTGACTCACCACCATGGGTGGAACAGCGTTGCTCGTCCTAACTCCCCACATCCCTGAGCATGTCGAGCCGATCGTGGTGGAAGAGATGATCGCCGAGGGGCTGACTCCTGATAAGTCGGACCCGGACTTCTGGTATTCAGCCGATGGCCTGCCCTACGCCTACGAGGTCCAATCGCCGGACGAGGAAACCGAACCAGAGGAACTAGAGGCGATCCAGCAGGCGACTCGGGTAACGATTCGATGCGGCATCGTGCTCCACATCTTCGTCAGCAACATCGCCGGGAGGCCCGCTCTAGGCCGCATGGCACACCGCGTGGCGCAACGAACCGACGGGTGGGTGTTGGTGGATTTCTACCACGCGCCCGGAGATGTGCTCGAAAGGCTGTCCAACGCACACCAGTGCCTCCAAGTTGGAGAGATCTACTTCATGGATGCGGAGGCCATGGCGGCTTGGCTCACCCATCCCGAGTTCCACGTAGTCAAGTGAGCATGCATCGCACAGCGAGCGCTTCGGCGCGCGGGGTTCCGTGGGGGCGCGTAGCCCCCTGGTAAGCGCACGCTCGAGCCCGTGCACGCCGCGACCGCCAGCCGGACGACGCTGCTACCTCGCTACGGTTGTAATACTCCTTCCATGGACACCTACGAGGCGCTGGCCCGGCTGGAGTGGTGGGCAAATCGGGACACGTGCCTAGGCTCCGTCGACGTGCAGGTTCTCGTCGTTAGCGATGATTCGGGGTGGCATGCCTCCGCAGCTATTGTTTCCCCGCTGACCAGTGAAGAGCGGCAGGCTTGGGTGCTCCTCATGGAGCTGTCTCCCTATTTCACCTTGCGGTTCGAGGATGACGTAGATGCGACGATCGACGTGAGCGTGGACGAGCGGAGCGACGGCGAGTTGACGCTGACCGCTGCGTGAAGCCAGAGGCAGGCGCGGTAATCAATGACGACTGGCGCGCGGGTCAGACTCGTCGGCAATAGCGGCCCGGCGGTCGTGCGGCGGCGCGAAGCGGCGTTGCCTTGACGCGGCTACCCAACTCCCCGAACTGTCGGCAACTGTGGAGGCCGCGTGACCAAGAGCGACCGGCGCTGAGCGAGGTCTTCCGCCTCAGCGAGGTTTCACGCCTCGCTGCGGGGCGCTCGTGCTCCTCGCGACTTTCGGCAACCTGCGGTGGGCTGAGCTGGCGGGCCTCCGGCGGCGGAACATCGACCTCGACACCGGAAGGGTGCGCGTGGACGAGACGGTGTACGAACTCGGGCCGCTCGTGCGGGGAAAGCCCAAGTCGGAGGCGGGCCGGCGGACCGTCGCCATCCCGACCTGATCAACCCGGAGGTGCGCAAGCACTCGGACGCGCACGCCCAACAAGGACCGGACGGGTTCGTCTTCGTCGGCGTCCGGGGCAACTAACTTCGGCGAAGCAACTTCTCCAAGGTGTGGGCTCGCGCTCTGGAGCGGGCAGACCTGCCGGTCGGGCAGATCCGCATTCACGACCTCCGGCACACAGGCAACACCTACGCGGCCGAGTGGGCGCCTCGCTGGCCGAGCTGATGAACCGCATGGGGCACTCGTCCATCCTGGCGGCGCAGGTCTACCTTCACGCGCGCAGCGAACGTCACCGCGAGATCGCCTCGACGCTCGGGAAGATGGTCGAGCACCAACTCAAGAAGGCGAAGAAGGCCAAGAAGCGGGGCAAGCGCCGGAAGGACTCCGGCGAGGGATCGGGCACGCCGGGTGATGAACGAGACAAGGCCCAGGTCATTGACATGTCAGTGACCTGGGCCTTCGTCGTGCGAGCGGGTGACGGGAATCGAACCCGCGCTGTCAGCTTGGGAAGCTGAAGTTCTACCATTGAACTACACCCGCGTGGGACGGGGTCGCCGTCCGCGCTTGCGCCATCGTACCGGATCGTCGGGGGGCGTGTGGACCGGGTAGCTTTTCTGCGTGCTGCTCTCCGATCGCGACATCAGGTCCGAGCTCGAGTCCGGACGGGTGAAGATCGACCCGTACGAACCGGGCATGGTTCAGCCGTCCAGCGTGGACGTGCGACTGGACCGGTACTTCCGGGTCTTCGAGAACCACAAGTACCCGCACATCGATCCCGCGGTCGAGCAGCGGGATCTCACGCGGCAGGTGGAGGTCGAGCCGGACGAGGCGTTCGTGCTGCATCCGGGTGAGTTCGTGCTCGCGTCGACGTTCGAGGTGTTCGGGCTGCCGGACGATCTGGCGGCGCGGCTGGAGGGGAAGAGTTCGCTCGGACGGCTCGGGCTGCTGACGCACTCGACCGCGGGGTGGATCGATCCGGGGTTCAACGGTCACGTGACGCTGGAGCTGTCGAACGTGGCGACGCTGCCGATCAAGCTGTGGCCCGGGATGAAGATCGGACAGATGTGCCTGTTCCGGACGAGTTCGCCCGCGGAGTACCCGTACGGGTCAAAGCGGTACGGGTCGCGCTACCAGGACCAGAGGGGGCCGACACCGTCGCGGTCGTACCTGAACTTCCACCGGACAAAGGTGTGAACGTGTCCCAGCTGTGACCCTAACGTGACGAACCCCCCCAAAGGATGAAACATGTTCGTTGAGCAGGTAGTTTCGAGCGACGCAGAGAGTTGGCGTTCGCTTGACAGGCTCTTTATATGAGTCTCGTCGAGTCCGGGCGCCTGGACGTGTAGGCGACCCGTTTCCGCGCCGGATGGACGTGGGAACCCGGAAGGAGATCGTGTCCATACTCCGCGCGGAAGGCGTCACGAAGCTGTTCGGCCGCAAGGCGGCCGTGGCACAACGGGGACTCGCGAACGGGTCGGACCTTGAGGAGGTCCGCAAGCTCGGCGTCACGCCTGCTGTGGTCGACGCCACATTCGAGGTCAATCAAGGCGAGATCTTCGTGGTCATGGGGCTCTCGGGCTCCGGGAAGTCCACGCTGATCCGCATGCTGAACGGGCTGCTGCCGGCGACGGCGGGCAGCATCGAGATCGAAGGCCAGGACATCGCCAAACTGTCGCCGAAGGCCCTGCGGGCCGCGCGGCAGAACAAGGTCAGCATGGTCTTCCAGCACTTCGCGCTCTTCCCTCACCGGACGGTTCTCGCGAACGCCGCGTACGGGCTCGAAGTGCGCGGCGTCGCGAAGGAAGAACGAGAGAAGCAGGGCCGCGAGTTCCTCAAGTTGGTGGGACTCGAGGGGTGGGAGAGCAAGCTTCCCGGTCAGCTTTCGGGGGGCATGAAGCAGCGTGTGGGGCTCGCCCGGGCGCTGGCTTCGGGGACCGACATCATCCTGATGGACGAGGCGTTCAGCGCGCTCGATCCTCTTATTCGACGCGAGGTCCAGGATCTGCTGCTGGACCTGCAGTCGCGGTTCGGCAAGACGATCGTGTTCATCACGCACGACCTGAACGAGGCCATGCGCATCGGCGACCGCATCGCGGTGATGCGCGAGGGCCGGATCGTGCAGATCGGGACGGCCGAGGAGATCCTCACCGATCCCGCCAATGATTACGTGGCCCAGTTCGTCGCGGACGTGGACCGTACCAGGGTGCTGACCGCGTCGTCGGTCATGGAGAAGCCGCTGGTCACGGTGCTCGCGTCGACGGGTCCGCGGACGGCGCTGCGGACGATGCGGGAGAACCAGACGTCCGCGGCGTTCGTGGTGACGAAAGACCGCAAGCTGCGGGGGCGGGTGCGCGCCGCGCGGATCGCCGACGCGGTGCAGGACGGTGTGGACACGCTGGACGGGCTGATCGACGCGGAGGATCCGGAGCCGGTGTCGCCGGACACCCCGGTGGCGGAGCTGTTCGCGCGGTGCGCAGAGAGCGACCTGCCGGTGCCGGTGGCCGACGAGGACGGGACGCTGCTGGGCGTCATCCCGCGGGTCACGCTGCTGGCGGCCTTGGGCGCGATCAACACGCAGGTGGACGACGTGGCGGTGCAGGGCGTCGTCGACGACGAGCTGGCGCTGACCAAGGAGGGCGGCAACGTTGACGGCGAGTAAGGCGGTGGAACTGCCGCGCCTCGACGTCGGCGAATGGTTCGCCACGATCGTGGACTGGTGCACCGACAACCTGAACTGGTTGTTCGACTCGATCGGGTCGGTCGGCGAGGCGGCCGTGGAGGGCCTCGCCGAGGGGCTGCTCGCGCCGCCGCCGCTGGTGGTGGTCGCGGTCCTCGCGCTCATCGGGCTGTTCGTGGCGGGCTGGAAGGTGGGTGTCTTCGCGCTGCTCGGGTTCGCGCTGATCGACAGCATCGAGCTGTGGGAGCCCGCGATGGACACCCTGGCGCTGGTGCTGGTGTCGGCGCTGGTGGCGGTGCTCATCTCGATCCCGCTGGGCATCGCGGCGGCGCGCAACGACATGGTGAGCCGGGTGGCGCGGCCGATCCTGGACCTCATGCAGACGATGCCGGCGTTCGTCTATCTGATTCCGGCGATCTTCTTCTTCAGCATCGGCGTGGTGCCGGGCATGGTCGCGACGGTGATCTTCGCGCTGCCGCCCGGCGTGCGGCTGACCGAGCTCGGCATCCGCGGTGTCGACCCGGAGATGGTCGAGGCCGGTGAGGCGTTCGGGACGCCGCCGGGCCGCATCCTCACGCGGATCCAGATCCCGCTGGCGATGCCGTCGATCATGGCGGGCGTCAACCAGCTGATCATGCTGTCGCTGTCCATGGTCGTGATCGCGGGCATGGTCGGCGCGGGCGGCCTCGGCGAGGTGGTGCTGCAGGGCATCCAGCGCGTGGACGTCGCCACCGGGTTCGAGGGCGGCATCGCCGTCGTCGTGCTCGCCATCTTCCTGGACCGGGTCACCGGTGCCCTGGGTGACCGTTCGAGCGTCTCGCGCGCGTCGGCGGCCGCGGGCGCGGGCGGCTGACCACATCACAAGGAAAGGACGGGCATGCGCCTGAAATTCAAGGGTCTCGCGGTCGGGGCCATGGCTCTGACGCTCGGTTTCGGCACCGCGGCGTGCGGGTCGGAAGAGGGCGGTTCCGGCGGGGACGACAAGAGCATCACGATCGGCATGGTGTCGGGCTGGGCCGAGGGCGAGGCCGCGACGCACCTGTGGGACCGGCTGCTGACCGACAAGGGCTACGAGGTCGAGATCAAGACGCTCGACACCGGGCCGCTCTACACGGGCATGGCGCAGGGCGACGTGGACCTGTTCCTCGACGCGTGGCTGCCCGGCACGCACGCGGACTACTGGGAGCAGTACGGCGACAAGCTGGAGAAGGTCGGGTCGTGGTACGACTCGGCTCCGCTGACGATCGCCGTGCCGGACTACTCGCCGCTGCAGTCCCTCGAGGACCTGAAGGGCAAGCACGGGGAGTACGACGGGACGATCGTCGGCATCGAGCAGAGCTCGGGCCTGTACCGGGTGTCCTCGGAGGAGATGCTGCCCGCGTACGGACTCGACGAGGACTGGACGGTGAAGACGTCGTCGACGCCGGCGATGCTCACCGAGCTGGAGAAGGCCATCGAGGCCAAGGAGAACATCGTCGTGACCCTGTGGCGTCCCCACTGGGCCTACGCGAAGTTCCCCATCCGTGACCTGAAGGACCCGAAGGGCGCCATGGGCAAGCCCGACGGGATCTTCAACGTCGCGCGCGAGGGCTTCAGCGAGGACCAGGCGGAGGTCGCCGGCTGGCTCAAGAAGTTCAAGATGAACGACGAGCAGCTGGGGTCGCTCGAGGACCTCATGGAGAACAAGCACAAGGGCAAGCCCGAGCAGGCCGTGGACGAGTGGCTGAAGGCGAACCCGAACTTCGCGACGTCCATGACGGGCTGATCGCGGACCGCCGGGCGCTCGCGCGTCCGGCCGGTGTCAGAGGGCCGTCCGGTGCGAACCGGACGGCCCTCTGCCGTTCCCGGACGGCTCAGTGCGCGAGCCCGGCGACGAGGAGGACGACGAGGAGGCCCAGGCCGGTCGCGCAGAGGGTGAGGACGCGGGGGTGCCGGCTGTGCGCCTCGGGGAGGATCTCGGCGGCGGCCAGGTACAGCAGGATGCCGCCGAACAGGCCGAGGTAGGTGCCGAGGACGGCGTCGGGGACGGTGAAGAGCGTGGTGAGCGCGGCGCCCGCGACGGGGGCGACGGCGCCGGCGAGCAGCAGGGCGAGGGCGGGCCGCCGGTCGGTGCGGCGCAGGGACGCGGCGGTGAAGGTGTTGAACCCGTCGGCGAAGGCGTGGGTGACGACGGCGAGCGCCACGACGGCGCCGACGTCCGTCCCGGCCTGGAAGCCGAGCCCGATGCTGATGCCGTCGAGGAGGCTGTGGGTGACGAGGGCGAACGCGGTGACGAGGCCGATGCTGGAGCCACCGCCCGGCGCGTGACCGTGCCCATGGCCGTGCGGGCGTCCGGCCGGGTGCTCGTGCGGGGCGTACTCGTCCTCGTGGGCGCGGTGGATCGCGACGGCCTGCTCGACGACGTGGAGCAGCAGGAACCCCGCGGCGAACGCGATCATGGGGGCGGGGACGCCGAGGGGGTGCGCGCCCGAGAGTTCGAGGGACTCGGGGACGAGGTCGAACGCGACGACGCCGAGCATGAGGCCGCCCGCGAGGCCGAGGACGAGGTGCCGGTGGTCGCGGACGCGCATGGCGGCGAGGCCGCCCGCGAGCGCCATGAAGAACGCGAGCACGGACACCAGGACGGCCATGGCCCGATCTCTACCCGCGTGCACCTTCCCACGCGTCCATGGCCCGCTACAGAACGCTTGACCATCCGCCGCAAGGGGACGGCCCCGCCCCCGGACGAGCCGGGGACGGGGCCGTGTGCGCCTTTGCGAGCGTTACTCGGCGGCGACGGGCTCCTTCTCGGGGGCGGTGCCTTCGCCCTTGATGGAGCGGATCAACAGCTGGGAGACGTCGACGACCTCGAGGGTTTCCTTGGCGTCGCCGGCGTTCTTCTTCTCGTTGATCGCGTCACCGAGCATGACCAGGCAGAACGGGCAGGCGGTGGAGACGGTGTCGGGGTTGGTCTCCAGGGCCTCGTCGACGCGCTCGGTGTTGATGCGCTTGCCGATGCGCTCTTCCATCCACATCCGGGCGCCGCCGGCGCCGCAGCAGAAGCCGCGGTCCTTGTGCCGGTGCATCTCCTGGGTCTTGACGCCGGGGACGGTCGCCATGATGTCGCGCGGCTGCTTGTAGACCTTGTTGTGCCGGCCCAGGAAGCAGGGGTCGTGGTAGGTGATGTTCTCCTCGATCGGGGCGAGGGGGGTGAGCTTGCCCTCCTCGACCAGGTGCGCGAGCAGCTGGGTGTGGTGGACGACCTCGTAGTCCCCGCCGATCTGCGGGTACTCGTTGGCCAGGGTGTTGAAGCAGTGCGGGCACGTCGCCACGATCTTCTTCGCCCCGGCGTCGTTGAGCGTCTCGACGTTCTGCTGGCCGAGCATCTGGAAGACGAACTCCATGCCCAGGCGGCGGGCCGGGTCACCGGTGCAGGCCTCCATCGGGCCGAGCACCGCGAACTTGACGCCCGCGATGTGCAGCAGCTCGGCGACGGCCTTGGTGGTCTTCTTGGCCCGGTCCTCCAGGGCGCCCGCGCAGCCGACCCAGAACAGGTACTCGGTCTCCTCCGGGAGCTTGTCGTCGACGACCTCGACCTCGAAGTCCAGCTCCTCGATCCACTCGAGGCGCTTCATCTCCGACATGCCCCACGGGTTGCCCTTGTTCTCCAGGTTCTTCAGCATGACGCCGGCCTCGGAGGGGAACGAGGACTCGATCATCACCTGGAAGCGGCGCATGTCCAGGATGTGGTCGATGTGCTCGATGTCGACCGGGCACTGCTCCACGCACGCGCCGCAGTTGGTGCACGACCACAGGACGTCGGGGTGGATGACGCCGTCGTCGGCGACCAGCTCCTTGTCCACCTGCATGGCGAGCTTCTGCTCGTCGGTGAACTTCTCGCGCTCGTCCTCGGAGGCGAGCATGTACGGGGCCTTGGCCAGGGCGTGGTCGCGCAGCTCCAGGATGACCATCTTGGGCGACAGCGGCTTGCCGGTGTTCCAGGCCGGGCACTGCGACTGGCAGCGACCGCACTCGGTGCAGGTCGCCATGTCCAGGAAGCCCTTCCAGGTGAAGTCCTCGATCTTGCCGCGGCCGAAGACGTCCTCGTCGGGGTCGGCCTCCTCGAAGTCCAGCGGCTTGCCGCCCGACATCATCGGCTGCACCGCGCCCAGACCGTCCGGGCGGCGCTTGAACATCACGTTCAAAGGGGCCAGGAAGATGTGCAGGTGCTTGGAGTTGACGACGAAGACCAGGAAGACGAACGCGACACCGATGTGCAGGAGCAGCCCGACGGCCTCCAGCACGTGCAGGGTGTCATCCGACATGCCCTCGAACAGCTTCCCGCTCAGGTGCGAGAAGTACGCGGCGCCGCTGTAGCCGAAGTTGTCGCGCGCGACCTCCACGCCCCGGAAGAAGAACATCGTCCAGATCACGTTGAAGATCATGAACAGCGTGATCCACGCACCCGACAGGTGCGAGCCGGAGAACCGGGACTTGCGGCCGATGCGCTTGGGCGAGTTCTTGAACCGGATCGCGGTGAAGGTGACCAGGCCGAAGAAGCAGGCCAGCGCGATGGTGTCCTGGACGAACCCGATCGGGCCCCACGTCTGCAGGAACGGGATGTGCGCGTCCAGCCCGAACAGCAGCTGCACGGCCGCCTCGAGATAGACCGTGGCGAGCAGGAAGAACGCCCACATCACCGCGAAGTGCGCGGCGCCGGCGATCGTCCACTTCAGCAGCTTGCGCTGCCCCAGCACCTCGACGGCCTGGCCCTCGACCGCGGCCTTGGGCTCCCGCTTGACCTGCAGCGTCCGCTCCGGGTCGGGCTGCCCGACCATGGCGGTCTTGTACAGGAACAGCACCCGCCGCCCCGCGAGCGCCAACGTGACCGCCAGTCCGGCGAGCCCGATGATCAACGTGATCCAGTACACTGTTCCGTCCTCCTGGGTACGGGCGATGGCAGCCAGCGTAGGGCTCGTGACAGACTGCGCCTCATCCGGGTCCCGAATACTACTCGGTAGTAGCTTATGCGTCACACGCAGGTCGGCACCATCGCAGACCCGGACGGAGCGTACCCGGCGCCTCCTTCCCCGGTACACATCGCCCACGGCCGAACAGATCTCCGCTGTTCCGACACAACGGATCTGTGCGCGCGCACAGCCCGTCCTCCTTCTTCCCCGCCTTCCGCGCCGCCACCGGATTCGCCGCTCCGACGATCGATGAGTTCCGCGCCGTCCGCGAGTCCGCATCCTGAAGAACGGGACACCGGCCGGCCGGCCGGGCCCGCCGTCCACGCAGGAGGCACCATGACGCCGACCATCGACCACGGCCCCGCCGCCCGCCGGCTGGCCGGGCTGCTCGCCGCGATCCCCGACTCCGCGCTGGCCGTGCCGACGCCGTGCGCGGACATGGACCTCGCCACGCTCCTCGACCACGTCCACGGGCTGGCGGACGCGTTCACACGGGCCGCCACCAAAGACTGGCCCGAGGGCTCCTCCGCGCCGGACTCCGACGGGTCGCGCCTTCCCGCCGACTGGCGCGCCCGCATCCCCGCGGCGCTCGACGGCCTCGCCGCGGCGTGGCGGGACCCGGCGGCCTGGGAGGGGATGACCGAGGCCGGGGGCGTCGAGCTGCCGGGCGAGGCCGCCGGGCACGTCGCGCTGAACGAGATCGTCGTGCACGGCTGGGACGTCGCCCGCGCCACCGGCCAGCCCTACGAGGCCGGGACGGACGAGGTCGAGGCGTGCCTCGCGTTCGTGGGCCCGGCCGTCGAGGAGAGCGGCGGCGCGGCGATCGAGGGCCTGTTCGGCCCGGCCGTCCCGGTGCCGGACGGCACGGCGCCGCTCGACCGGCTGATCGCCATGACCGGGCGCGACCCGTCCTGGACCCCGGCGTACACGCCCCCGGCGCGCCGGGCCCCGGCCACCTGAAGCGGCGGCCGGGGCCCGGACGGAACGGACGGGACGGCGGGACAGGCGAGAAGGGCGGGCCCGTCAGACCCGTTCGAAGACCGCGGCGAGGCCCTGGCCGCCGCCGATGCACATGGTCTCCAGCCCGTAGCGGGCCTCGCGGCGGTCCATCTCGCGGGCGAGCGTCGCCAGGATGCGGGCGCCGGTCGCGCCGACGGGATGGCCGAGCGAGATGCCCGAGCCGTTGACGTTGACGCGGTCCCAGTCGCCGTCCTTGAGCCCCCATTCGCGGGCGACGGCGAGGACCTGCGCGGCGAACGCCTCGTTCAGCTCGATCAGGTCCATGTCGTCGAGGGACAGCCCGGCGGCGGCCAGCGCCTTCGCGGTCGCCGGAACCGGTCCGATGCCCATCGTGCGCGGAGGCACGCCCGCGCGCCCCCACGAGACGAGCCGGACGAGCGGGCGCAGCCCGAGTTCGGCGGCCCGCTCGGGCGTCGTGACGACGCACGCGGCCGCCGCGTCGTTCTGCCCGCTGGCGTTCCCGGCGGTGACGGTGGCCTCGGGGTCGTTCCTGCCGAGGACGGGACGCAGCTTGGCGAGCCCCTCGACGGACGTGTCGGGGCGCGGGTGCTCGTCGGTGTCGACGACCGTGTCGCCCTTCCGGCCCTTGATCGTGACGGGGACGATCTCGTCGGCGAAACGCCCGTCCCGCTGGGCTGCGACCGCCCGCGCGTGCGACCGCACGGACAGTTCGTCCTGCTCCTCCCGGCCGATGCCGTACTCGCGCCGCACGTTCTCGGCGGTCTCGATCATCCCGCCGGGCACCGGGTGGTCGACGCCGCCCGCGGTTACGCGGCCCTGCGCGAGCGCGTCGTGCAGCTCGATGGACGGGCCGCGCACGCCCCAGCGCGCCTTCGTCGTGTAGAAGGGGGCGTTGCTCATGCTCTCGGTGCCGCCCGCGATGATCACGTCGCTGACGCCGGTCTGGATCTGCATGGCGGCGTTCAGGACGGCCTGGAGCCCGGACCCGCAGCGGCGGTCGAGCTGGGTGCCGCCGACCTCGACGGGCAGCCCGGCGTCCAGCGCGGCGACGCGGCCGATCGCGGGGGCGTCGGCGTTCGGGTTGCACTGTCCGAGGATGACCTCGTCGATCGCGTCGCCGGGCAGGCCGGTGCGCTCGACGAGCGCCCGGATGACGGTGGCGGCCAGTTCGGCCGGCGAGACCGGCTGCAGCACCCCGCCGAACCGGCCGATGGGGGTCCGCAGCGGCTCGCAGATGACCGCTTCGCGCATGTGCACGCTCCTCAACTCGACAAGTGGCGGCGCACTCCGCAGGTTATGGGGTCGTTTCGGGTGAGTGGCCGGGGGGCTTCCGCCCAGTGGAGCTTCGGCCAAGAAGCCGGGCGGGCCGCGAACGCCCCTCCCGCCGGGCGTCCCGCATTGTTACCTTGCCGGTCAACTCTCACCTTTGGGGGACCCATGGCCGGGTTGCCGATGAAATTTCGCAAGATGTTCCTCGCCGCGTTGACGGCGGTGACGACGGCGACGCTGCCCGCGGTCGCCGTGGTCGGCGCGCTGGGCATCACCGCCGTCGCGTCCGCCGGATGCGCCGTCGAGGACGACGGGGACGGCGGGGACGACGACGGCGGGGACGACGGGGACGAGGGCTCCGGCGACGACTGATCCGGGCGGGCGCCGGCGCCGCACGGGTGCCGGCGCCCGCCGCCCCGGCCGGACGCGTGAGACGGGCGGCGCCCGGGGTAGCACCCCCGTGGCGTCCCGATCCGGGGCGCCGCCGTTCACCGGGATTTGGGGGGCTCGATGGCCGGGGTGCCGACGAAACTGATCAAGACGCTGCTCGCCGTGGTGACCGCGCTGGCACCGGCGTCGCTGCCGGCGGTGGCGGCGGCCGGGGTGCTGGGCGCCACCGCCGCCGTGACCGCCGGGTGCGGCGGAGGCGGCGACGAGGACGGCGACCAGGAGCAGGACCAGGAACAGGAGCAGGAGCAAGACGACGAGGACGGGGGCAACGGCTACTGACGGCTCCGCACGACGCCCGCCCCGCCCCACGCAACACGTACCGGGACGAGTCCGGCATCGGGGACGCCCGTAGCATCGTGCGGACGGACGCGGGCGAGGAGACGGCATGGTGCAGGGCGACGCCGAGCGGTGGGCTCGGGACGTGCGGACGATCCGGGTGATCGGCGCCGGGGCGATGGGGCGCGGCATCGCGCAGCTCGCGGCGGCGGGCGGCGTGACCGTGGAGCTCGCGGACGTGCGGCAGGACGCCGTCCGGGACGCGGTCGAGCACGTCTCCGCGATGTTCGACAGGCTCGTCGCGAAGGGCCGGATGGCCGCCGCCGACGCGGCCGCGGCGAAGGACCGGCTGCGTCCGGTGGGCGAGCCGCTGACGCCGCTCGGCGAGTGCGAGCTCGTCGTGGAGGCCGTCCGGGAGGACATGGACGTCAAGCGCGAGCTGTTCGCCGCGCTGGAGAAGGCGTGCCCGCCGGAGACGGTCCTGGCGACCAACACCAGCTCACTGCCGGTGACGGCGATCGGGGCGGCCCTCGCGGACCCGTCGCGGCTGGCGGGCCTGCACTTCTTCAACCCGGTGCCGCTGATGCGGCTGGTCGAGGTGATCCCGGGCGCGCGGACGGCCGGGTGGATCCCGGACGCGCTCGCCGCGCTCGTCCGGCGGCTCGGCCACGAGCCCGTGCGGGCGCCGGACGCGCCCGGCTTCCTGGTGAACCACGCGGGGCGCGGGCTGGTGACGGAGGCACTGCAGATCCTGTCGGAGGGCGCCGCCGAACCGGTGGACCTGGACCGCATCGCCCGCGACGTCCTGGGCCTCAAGATGGGGCCGTGCGAGCTGCTCGACCTGACCGGCATGGACGTCTCGCACCCGGTGATGGAAAGCGTGTGGACGGGCTTCTACACGGAGCCGCGGCTCCGCCCGTCCCGCGTCGGGCGGGCCCGGCTGGAGGCCGGGCTGCTGGGCCGCAAGGCGGGCGCGGGCTTCTACACCTACGTGGACGGTGCGAAGCGGGAGCCCGCGGAGGCGCCGGTGCCCGCGGACGCCGAGCGGCGGCCCGTGTGGATCCACCAGGGCGAGCCGGGCGAGGACGGCGCCGAGCCGGGCGCGCGGGAGACGCTGGGCGCGCTGCTGGCGTCGGCGGACGTCGAGGTCGAGCAGGGGGACGCGCCGTCGGACCGGGCGATCGTGCTGGTGACGCCGTACGGGGAGCCGGGCGGCGCGGTCGCCGTCCGGGCGGGCCTGCCGGTGGAGCGGACGCTGAGCGTCGACCCGCTCGGCGGGTTCTTCACCCGCCTCACGCTCGGCGTGCACCCGGCCGTCGACCGGGCCGCCGGACGGTCGGCGCTCGCGGCGCTCGCGGCGACCGGGCGCCCGGTGAGCGTCGTCCGGGACGGTCCGGCGCCCGTCGCGCAGCGGCTGCTGGCCTCGATCGTGAACGTCGCGTGCGGGATCGCCGAACAGGACCTCGCGCGCCCGGCGGACATCGACACGGCCGTCCGGCTCGGCCTCGGCTACCCGCGCGGGCCGCTCGAGTGGGGCGACCACGTGGGCGCCGAGGTGGTGCTCGACATCCTGGAGGGGCTGTCGCTCGGCACGGGCGACCCGCGCTACCGGCCGTCCACGTGGCTGACCGAGCGGGCCGGCCTCGGCCTGCCGCTGACCGGGACCGGCACCCGCCCGGCCGACCTGACGCGCTGACCCCCGCCGGCGGGCGGGGCGGGAGTTCGCCCGGACGGCGAACGGAGGTTCGGTTGATCGAGACGGTGTTCCGGACGGCGGACGTGGCCCGCGCGGACCGGATCGGCTACTGGCGGGAGCTCGTGAGCCGGTCGCGCGCCCCGGTGGAGCTGACCGGCGACCCCGACCGTTTCGAGGCGGCCGAGCGCGCGCTGGAACTCGGCACGGGCCCCGACGCGGTGACCGTCCTGGTGACCACGACGAGCGCGGCGACCGTCCGCCGGACGCCGGAGCTGATCCGGCGGTCCGATCCCGAGGTGCTGTACCTGTCGCTGGTGCTGCACGGGGACGCCGAGGTCGGCTGCGACGGCCGGGAGTTCCGGTACGGGCCCGGGCAGTGGACGGCGCACGACTCGTCCCGTCCCGCCGAGATCCGCCTCGCCGGCGGCTCCGGCCGGTTCGCGTCGGTCGGGGTCGTGGTCCCGAAGCGGCCGCTGTCGGTGCCGCGCGACCAGATCGGCCGGGCGGTCGGACCGCCGCTGCCGGGCCGCGACGGGGTCGGCGGGCTGCTGGCGGGAACGCTGGCGAACATCATCGCGGCCCCGGGCGGCTACGGCGCGTCCGACGGCCCGCGCCTCGCGACCGTCCTCACCGACCTGGTGTCGGCGCTCCTCGCCCACGCGATCGACGCCGGGGAGCCGGGCGAGGCCCGCGGGCGGACGCTGCTGCTGCGGGCGCACGAGTTCATCGACCGGCACCTCCAGGACCCGGGGCTGACCCCCGCCGCCGTCGCCGCCGCGCACCACGTCTCCGTGAGCTACCTGCACCGGCTGTTCAGCGCGGAGGGCCGCACGGTCGCGGCGTGGATCCGGCTGCGGCGGCTCGAACGCGCCCGGCTGGCGCTGGCCGATCCCGCGCTGCGCGCCGTCCCGGTCCACCGCATCGCCGCGATGTGGGGGTTCACGCACCATTCGGCGTTCACGCGGACGTTCCGCGACGCGTTCGGGATGTCGCCGAGCGACTACCGGCAACGGGCCCTGGACGCGGGCGCGCGGACACCTACGCGGACACCGTGGAGTGCCGACACCGTGTAGACGGATCGTCAAGGAACCGTCGACCGCAGGGCAAGGACTTCCCCGCCGATCACGTTGAAGATCAACACGTGATGACACGACGTTTCACCGTCCTCGGAACGACCCTGCTCGCGGTGGCGGCGACGGCCACCGGCCCGGCGGCCGCGGCGCAGCCGCGGGAGACGCCCGCGGCAAGCCTCTGGGACGCCGCCACCGGCTCGGCCACCGGCGCGGGGGCCGCGCGGTCGGCGGCGCGGGTGGAGGAGTACTGGACCCCCGAGCGGATGGCCGCCGCGCTGCCGACACCGGCCCCCGTGGTGTCGCCCGCCGAGGCCGCCGAGTCCGCGCGGGCGGCCGCCGCGGAGCCACCGGTGGCCGAACCCGAGTCCGGCGACGGGCACATCCCGCCCGCCGCCGGTCCGGGCGCCGGCTCCGGCGACCCGGCCGTCGGGACCAAGGCGCTGACCTACTTCTCCATCTCGAAGATCTGGGCGGACCACGGACGGCTTCCCGCCCAGACCGTCGGGAAGCTGTACTACACCCGCAACGGGAAGGGCTACTACTGCTCGGCCGCCACGATCAACTCGTCCAATCGCAACACGATCTGGACGGCCGGGCACTGCGTCACCGACGGCGCGCGCAACTGGCACTCGAACTTCACGTTCGTCCCGGACTTCCACGACGGCAAGCGCCCGCACGGCACCTGGACGGCCCGGTCGTGGGCCGCGCCGAACGGCTACTTCGACGGCAAGAACTCCCGGTACGACATGGGCGCGCTCGCGCTGAACCTCAACAACGGCCGCCGGGTCGGCGACGTGGTCGGCTACCAGGGCTACCGGTTCGGCGAGGGCTACAACGAGACGACGTTCCACGACACGCGGGCGTTCGGCTACCCGCAGAACACGCACCCCGCGCGCTCGGGGATCAGCTCCAACAAGCTCCGGTTCTGCGTGGGCTACGCCGCCTCGGACGCCCTCTACAAGCGGATCGGCTGCGACATGGGCGGCGGTTCCAGCGGCGGGCCCTGGATCACCGAGATGCCGCTCTCCCGGGGCTGGGGGTACATCATCGGGCACAACGCCTGGCACTACGGGAACGACGCGTGGGAGTACGGCCCCACGCTCGGGACGGCGGCCATCAACGTCCGCGACGCCGTCCACACCGACTGACGCCCGCCGGGCGGGTGCCCGGCCCCGGTCTCCCGAACCGAGGGCGGGCACCCGCCCGGCCGACCCGACGTCGTGATCTACGAGAGTTTCTCGGGCGGGGCGGGCACGGTGTCGCTCCAGCCCATGTCGGGAACGGCCTGGTAGTCGATGATGAAGCCGGGCTCGCGGTCCTTGTAGGGGCCGCCGGGCTTGGTCAGCACGTTCTGCATGGCCAGGACGTCGCCGGTCGCCTTGTCGAACACGATCTCCTCCCGGCTGCCGTAGGTGCCCTGGTTCTCCGGCGGCGTGCCGAACTCGCCGGTGACCTCGACCGTCCGGTCCCCGGACGCCAGCGCGACGCCCTCGCGGCCCAGCGGGTCGGTGGTCGCGCCGACGGCCCGCACCCCGGGCTCGGCCATCAGCGCCTTCATCAGCGCGGCCCGCACCTTCGGCGGGATGGGCAGCCCGCCCAGGCGCCAGCCGACCGCCCGGATCTTCGTGCCCGCCATGAACTGCTCCCGGGTGATCTGCTCGGTGACGGGCGCTCCCGCCTCCCAGACCCTGCCGGCCTCGGGGAAGTTCTTCTCGTCGAGGAGCCTCTTCGCGAGCCGCTGCGGGTCGGCCGGCAGGTTCTGCAGCCCCTCGATGGTGTAGTCGCCCAGCCACTCGCTGTGCGTGTCGGTGCCGGACGGCGTCCACGGCGGCTTCTTCGCCATGTCGAAGGTGAGCCACTTGTCACTCGACCACACCTTGAGCTTCGGCGGGGATCCGGCCTTCTTCCACAGCGCCTCGTCCTGCGGCGTCCACAGCCGGGGGCCGGGTTCGCGCCCGTAGAACGTCACCTTCCCGCCGGACTCCAGCCCGGCCGCGATGAAGGTCTCGCTGCGCGCACCGGCGATCGCGTACGAGCCGGTCCCGGCGGGCACGACGTACGACTGCCCGTCGGTGTAATGGATGTAGAAGTACTTGCCCGTCTCCTGCTGCGCGGCGTTCTCGGCCGCCGCCAGGACGGCCTGCTTCCCGAGGTCGACGGGCGCGGCCCGCGTCCCGCCGGGGCCGCCCGGGGACTCCGGCGTCCCGGATCCGGTGGCCGCGATCGCGACGGCCGCCGCCGCACCGGCCGCGACGACGCCGAGCCCGGCCTTGACCGGCCATCCGAAGCGCACCCGCGCGGGGCCGCCCGCGCGTCCCGGCGCCCGTCCCGTCGCCCGTCCCGGGTGCGCGATCTCCGCCCGCAGGCGGCGGCGCCCCTCGTCCTCGGCCGTCCGGGTGGGGGGTTCGTCCAGCATCTCGGCGATCGCCCGCATTTCGTCCATGGTCATTCTCCTTGCGTCGAGGCGAGGGCCGCTCGCAGCTTCCGCCGCGCCCGGTTCAGCCGGGATCCGACCGTGCCGAACGGGATGCCGAGCACCGCCGCGATCTCCTGGTGGGACAGCTCCGCCAGCGCGACGAGCAGCACGACGTCGCGCTCCTTGCGCGACAGCCCGGCCAGCGCGCGCGCCAGGCTCGGCCGCATCCGGGCGGCCGTCACGGCCGTCGCGACGCGGTCCTCGTGGCCGGCCGCGTCCGGTTCGGCGCCGAGGCGGGCCAGCGCCCGGTAGCGGCGGGTCTCGGCGCGGCGGTGCTGCGCGACGAGGTTGGTCGCGATGCCGAACAGCCAGGGCCGGACGTCGCCCTTCGCGGGGTCGAACGTGGCCCGGCGGCGGAACGCGGCGAGGAACGTCTCGGCGACGACGTCCTCCGCGGCCTGGGCGCCGAGCCGTCCCGCGACGTACCGGTGGATCACGGGGAAGTGCCGGTCGTAGACGTCCGTGAACCGGTCGGGCCGGTCGCGGGACGCGGTGACGAGCGCGGCGTCGTCGATCTCGGGCGCGGCGGTCACGGGGCCGTCCGCGGGCCGGGTTCGTCGGGCATGTCACTCCTCCGGGGGGATGGTCGTCACCCGGTACTCCACCGGTTCCGCGAACCGCTTTCGCTTTCCGTTCCGTCCGCCGCCGGACGGGCGCGGCCGCAGGACGAGCGCGGCGAACACCGCGGCGGCCAGCATCGCACCCGCCGCGGCGAGCGACCCGGTGGAGACGGCGCGGGCGAAGGCGTCGCGGGCGAGTTCGGCGAGCGCGGGGTCGCCGGTGGCGAGGGCGTCGCCGAGCGAATGCCGCGCGGCGTCGGGCGTCCCGTCCGGGAGGGCGCGGGCGTAGGCGGCGGCGACGGCGCTGCCGAGGACGGCGACGCCGAGCGCGTTGCCGAGTTCGGTCCCCGCGTCGTTCACCGCCGAGCCGACGCCGGCGTCCTCGCGCGGGACGGCGCCCATGAGCGTGCCGTAGGCGGAGGGCATCGCGATCCCGGAGCCGGCTCCGAAGACGACGAGGCCCGCGACGAGCGTCCCGTACCCGTCGCCGGGACCGGCGAGGCCGAGGAGCCCGAGCCCCGCCGCGACCGTCACGAACCCGGCGACGAGCGTGCCGCGGGCGCCGATCCGGGCCTCGATCGCGGGACCGAACCCGTTCCCCACGGCCGCGGTGAGCGCCACCGGGATCAGCGCGAGCCCGGCCTTGAGCGGCCCGTACCCGAGGACGAGCTGGAGCAGCTGGGTCAGCGCGAACAGCGTCCCGGCGATCGCGAAGCCGAACAGCGCGATCGTGACGGCGGCGCCGGTGAACTCGGGACGGCGCAGCAACCGGAGGTCGAGCATCGGCTCGGGGTTCCGGTGCTGCCAGGCGGCGAACAGGACGAGCGCGGCGGCGGCGACCGCGAGGCCGCCGAGCACCCGCGCGCCCGTCCAGCCGTGCTCGGGACCGGAGATCACCGCCCACACGAGCGACGCCGTGCCGGTCGTCGAGAGCACGGCGCCCGGGACGTCTGGGCGGCGGCGCGGCCCCCGCGACTCGGGAACGAGCAGCAGCAGGCCCGCGACGGCCGCGACCGCGATCGGCACGTTGACCAGGAAGACCGAGCCCCACCAGAAGTGCTCCAGCAGCAGCCCGCCCAGCGCGGGCCCGGCGGCGATGGCGACCGTGCTCGTCCCGCCCCAGACGGCGAACGCCTTGGCGCGCTCGTCCGGTCCGAACACCTGGGCCATGATCGACAGGGTGCCGGGCATGAGCAGCGCACCGCCCGCGCCCATCAGCGCGCGGAGCGCGACGAGCGCCGCGGGCCCGGAGGCGAACGCGGCGAGCAGCGACGCGCCGCCGAACAGCGCGAAGCCGAGCAGCATCGCGCGGCGCCGGCCGTACCGGTCGCCGAGGCTGCCGGCGGTGAGCAGCAGGCCGGCGAAGACGAGCGAGTACGCGTCGATCACCCATTGGACGTCGGACGTCGTGGCGTCGAGCTCGGTCATCAGGGACGGGATCGCGACGTTGAGGATCGTGTTGTCGAGCACGACCACGAACAGGCTGAAGCAGAGGACACCGAGGATCCGCCACCGGTGCGGGTGGGGGCCCGGGTGCGGTCTCGGAGTCGGATTCGGATCGTCCATCGGAAGGCCTTTCTCGAACGGTGTACGACTTGGCTCGCACACTGTACGAGTGAGCTCGCACGACGTTCAACTCCCGGTACCATGGACGTGCTCGGCGGAGGGGAAGGACCGAATGGCGAAGGCGACACCGGCGTCCGTCTGGGTGCGTCCGGAGAAGGCCCGGCGCGAGCAGCCCGCGCTCGGCCGCGACCAGATCGTCGACGCCGCGCTGGCGCTCCTCGACGCCGAGGGACTGGACGGGCTGAGCATGCGGCGGCTCGGCGCCCGCCTGAACTCCGGCGCGACCTCCGTGTACTGGCACGTCGCGAACAAGGACGAACTGCTCGAACTCGCACTCGACCGCGTGATGGCCGAGGTCACCGTCCCCGAACCCGGCGCGGCCGGCGGCTGGCGCGCGGCGGCCACCGGGTACGCGCGGACCTTCCGCGCGATGATCCACCGGCACCCGTGGACGGTCACGCTCTTCGGGCGCCGCCCGATGATCGGCCCCAACGCGACCCGCGCCATGGACGAAGCCATCGCCGCGTTCGCCGCCGCCGGGTTCGACGGCCTCGACGTCGAGTACGCCTGGTCGCTCGTCGTCGACTACGTGATCGGCGCGGCCGGCGGCGAGGCGAGCTGGTGGAGCGGCCAGTCCGGCACGACGTCCGCCGCGTGGATCGAGGCGCTCGGCCCCTACCTCGAACGGATCGCCGCGGAGCGCCCGCGCCTGGCCTCGCACGTCCGGGAGGTGTGGACGGCCGACACCGCCGAGGTGCTGGACGGCCGGTTCGAGTTCGGGCTCGCGTGCGTCCTCGACGGCATCGAGGCCCGACGCCCGCACTGAAACGGGCCGTTACGAACGGGCCCGCTCCGACCGGCAGGGTCCCCGTCCCGGCCGGGACGGGGACCCTGGAAGCGCGGACTCAGAAGGGCAGTTCCACGCGCGGCTTCGGCCGGGAATCGGTCCAGCCCATGTCACGGACGACGGAGTAGTCGATGACGAACCCGGGCTCGCGGTCCCGGTAGGGGCCGCCCGGTTCGGTCAGGACCTTCTGGACCGCCAGCACCGCGCCCGTCCCGCGGTCGAAGATGATCTCCTCGCGGCTGCCGTACCGGCCCTGCTCCGCCTTCGGGGCCCCGTACTCGCCGGTGACGGTCCGCGCGGTGCTGCTGGACGCCAGCGCGGTCCCCTCGCGGCCGAGCGGGTCGACGGCCGTGCCGATCGCCGCGATCCCCGGCTGCTCGGCCAGCGCCAGCATGAGGCCGGCCCGCACGTCCGGCGGGAGCGGTACCTCCTGGAGGAGCCGCCCGGCCCGGAGGATCTTGTGGCGGGGCCGGTCGAGCGCGGGCCGCTTGCGCTCCATCGCCTTCCGGGCGGCGGGGTCCTGCTCCTTCTGCGGAGCGCCCAAGGGGCCGGTCCAGTTCTGCCCGAAGAACATCTCGCCGAGCGCCGCCGGGTCGGCGGGCAGGTTCTGGACCTCCTCGATCGTCCGGCCGCCCAGCCACCTGCCGCCCCCCTCCGGATCCGGGTCGTCCGCCTGCCAGGCCGTCTTCGACAGGTCGTAGGTGTAGTGGTGGTCGTTCGACCAGACCCTGAACCGCGACGGCGACCCGGCCTTCTTCCACGCCGCCTCGTCCGCCGGTGTCGGCAGCCGGGACGGGATGTCCCGGCCGTAGGACGCCTCGCCCATGCCCGGCTCGGCCCCGGCCCAGCGGAAGTACTCGAAGTGCGCGCCGACGATCGCGTAGGACCCGGTCTCGGCCCGGATCATGTACGACTGGCCCGAGATCTCGTCGGAGAACCAGTACTTGCCGGACTTCTGCTTCGCGGCGTTCTCCGCCGCCGCCAGGACGGCCCGCTTGCCGAGGTCCACCTGCCCCCCGGCCCGCGAACCGCCCGGGGGCGGCGTCCCGGCGCCCGTCCCGGCGACCGCGATCGCGACGGCCGCCGCCGCACCCGCCGCGACCAGGCCCAGCCCCGCCTTGACCGGCCGTCCGAACCGGACGCCGACGCGGCGCGCGCGCGGCACCCGCTCGTCCCCGAACATGCGCGCGCGGGCGTCCGCCGTCTCCCGCGTCGCGGGCGGCGCGGGACTCCCGTACGCGTCCTTGATCATCCGCAGTTCATCCATGGCCGTTCTCCAGGTCCCGCATCGGGTTCGTCCCGCCCAGCGACGTGCGCAGCTTCTTCCTCGCGCGGCTCAGCCGCGATCCGACCGTCCCGTACGGGACGCCGAGCGCCGCCGCGACCTCCTGGTGCCCGAGGTCGGCGAGCGCGACGAGCAGCAGCACGTCCCGCTCCCCCGCCGACAGCCGGGCGATCGCACCCGCGAGCCGTCCCCGCACCCCCTGGGCGCTCACCCGGGCGTCCACCTGGTCGGCGTGCCCCTCGGCCGCCCCGACGGGCCCGGGCCCGAGCCGCTCGCGGGCCCGCAGCCCGCGCACCTCGCTGCGCCGGTGCTTGGCGACGAGCTTCGTCGCGATCCCGTACAGCCACGTCCGCACCCCGGCCCTGGACGGGTCGTAGCGCTGCCTGCCCCGGAACGCCTCCAGGAACGTCTGGGACGCGACGTCGGCACCGGCGTCCGGACCGAGCCGGCGGGACGCGTACCCGTGGATCTCCGCGAAGTAGGCGTCGAAGATCTCGCCGAACCGCTCGGGGTCGTCCAGCGACGCGCGCACGACGGCGGCGGCGTCGTCCGTCCGGATCGGGCGGACGCCGTCCGGCGGGTCCGCGGTGAGGGGGTCACCCATAGGGGGCCTTTCGTGTTCCGTTGCAGCGTGCGGTCGAGGGCGTGGAGGCGGAGCGGGGTCGTCTCGGGGGTGGTCATCCTCGTATCCCCCGGAGCCGCGCCCACCTTTCCCGATCGCCGGTCGCCACCGTCGCCCGCACGGCACGGCCATCGGGACATGCCTTCCGATGACGGGCGGGAGACCGACCCGCGCGCGCTGCGGGCGCTCGCCCATCCGGTGCGGCTGGACCTGCTGCGCCTGCTGGAGGCGGAGGGGGCGCTGACCGCGAGCCGGGCGGCCGAACTCCTGGGCCTGACGCCGAAGGTGTGCTCGTACCATCTGCAGCTCCTCGCCAGGTACGGGGTCGTCGAGGAGACCGGCGAGGGGAAGGGACGCGCGCGCCCGTGGCGGCTCGCGCCGCGGCGCGCCTCGTACGTCCACCGTCCCCGCGAGGACCCCGCCACGGCGGACGCGTTCGCCCGGACGATGCCGGCCAGGGACGCCCGGACGGTCGAGGCCTTCATCGACCGCAGGCACGGGCTCCCGCCGGAATGGCGCAACGTCTCCACGCTGTCGAGCAACACCCTGCGGCTGCCGCCCGACCGGCTCCGCGCCCTCGGCCGCGACCTGACCGAGGTGCTCGACCGCTACCGGACGGACGCCGAGCCCCCGGCGGACCCCGCGAGCCCGGCCGGTCCGGACGGGCCGGACGGGCCGGACGGGCCGGACGCGCGGCCCGTCCAGACCATGCTGTACGCCGTGCCCGTTGAACCCGCGGGCGTCACGGAAGAGGATGAGGACATGATCTGAGAACGGGGGTACGACTACCCCCGTTCGGGGGTGGCGCGGGTCACGCTGGTTGGCCAACGATGCTCCTGAGGTGTTCGTCCGGCCACGAGGAGAGATCAATGCCGGCAGTCGAGTTCCGCGGGGCGCGCGACTTCCTGCTCGCGAACCGCGACGACTACGCGGTGGCGTACGAGCGGTTCCGCTGGCCGGTGCTGACCGGGTTCAACTGGGCGCTCGACTGGTTCGACAAGATCGCGGAGGGGAACGACGCCCCCGCGCTGTGGATCGTCGAGGAGGACGGGACGGAGGCGAAGTACTCGTTCGCCGACCTGTCCCGGCGGTCGAACCAGGTCGCGAACCTGCTGCGCGGGCACGGGGTGCGGCGCGGCGACCGGATCGTCCTGATGCTCGGCAACCAGGTCGAGCTGTGGGAGACGGTGCTCGCCGCGATGAAGCTCGGCGCCGTGCTGATCCCCTGCACGCCGCTGCTCGGGCCCGCCGACCTCCAGGACCGGCTGACGCGCGGCGCGGCCGGGCACGTCGTGACGGGCGCGGAGCACGCCGCGAAGTTCGACGGCCTGGAGGGCGGGTTCACGCGGATCGCGGTGGGCGGACCCGCCGCGGGCTGGGTGCCCTACGCGGACGCGTACGGGCTCGCGGAGGAGGTCGTCCCGTACGGGCAGACGATGTCGGGCGACACGCTGCTGCTGTACTTCACGTCGGGGACGACCGCGAAGCCGAAGCTCGTCGAGCACACGCATGCCTCCTACCCCGCCGGGCACCTGTCGACGATGTACTGGCTCGGGCTCCGGCCGGGCGACGTCCACCTGAACATCTCCTCGCCGGGATGGGCAAAGCACGCGTGGAGCAACGTCTTCGCCCCGTGGGACGCCGAGGCGTGCGTGTTCATCTTCAACTACACGCGCTTCGACGCCGACCGGCTGCTCGACACGATCGAACGGTGCGGCGTCACGAGCTTCTGCGCGCCGCCGACGGTGTGGCGGATGCTGATCCAGGCCGACCTCGGCCGGCTGAGCGCCCCGCCGCGCGAGGTCGTGGCGGCGGGCGAACCGCTGAACCCCGAGGTGATCGAGCGGGTGAAGGACGCCTGGGGCCGCACGATCCGGGACGGCTTCGGGCAGACCGAGACGACCGTGCAGATCGCGAACACGCCGGGGCAGCCCGTGAAGCCGGGGTCGATGGGACGTCCGGTGCCGGGCTACCGGGTGGCGCTGCTCGATCCGGTGACCGGCAAGCCCGGGGACGAGGGCGAGATCTGCCTGGAGCTGGAGGACCGGCCGCTCGGGCTGATGGCCGGATACCACGGCGACGAGGCCCTGACGGCCGAGGCGATGGCGGACGGCTTCTACCGCACCGGCGACATCGGCTCCCGGGACGCCGACGGCTACATCACCTACGTCGGGCGGGCCGACGACGTGTTCAAGGCGTCCGACTACAAGATCTCTCCGTTCGAGCTGGAGAGCGCGCTGATCGAGCACGAGGCCGTCGCGGAGGCCGCCGTGGTGCCCTCGCCCGACCCGGTGCGGCTCGCGATCCCGAAGGCGTACGTGACGCTGGCCGCGGGCTGGGAACCGGACGCGGCGACCGCGAAGGCGATCTTCGAGCACAGCCGGGCGCAGCTCTCCCCGTACAAGCGGGTGCGGCTCCTGGAGTTCGGCGAGCTGCCGAAGACGATCTCCGGCAAGATCCGGCGGGTGGAGCTGCGCATGAGCGAGATCGACAAGCATCCGGGCACCGGGGACCGGCCCGAAGGCGAGTTTCGTGAGGAGGACCTGCGATGACGCTCTCGTACGCCTCCGGCGCCTCGACCGCGCCGCTGCTCGGCGACACGATCGGCGCGAACCTGGACCGGACCGTCGACCTGCATCCCGACCGGGACGCGGTGGTGGAGTACGCGACCGACCGCCGCTGGACGTACGCGCGGTTCGCCGCCGACGTCGACGCGGTCGCGCTCGGCCTGCACGCGCGCGGGATCCGCAAGGGCGACCGGGTGGGGATCTGGGCGCCGAACTGCGCCGAGTGGATGCTCGTGCAGTACGCGACGGCGAAGCTCGGCGCGATCCTCGTGAACATCAACCCCGCGTACCGGGTGCACGAACTCGAGTTCGTCCTGAACCAGTCGGGCGTCCGCACGCTGGTGGCGACGCCGGTGTTCAAGACGTCCGACTACGGGTCGATGATCGAGCAGGTGCGGCCGCGCTGCCGGCGGCTGACGGACGTGCTGCTGATCGGCACCGAGGGCTGGGACGAGCTGCTGCGGACCGGCCGCGCGGCCGACCCGGCGGTGCTCGCGGAGATCGGGGCGGGGCTGAGCGCCGACGACCCGATCAACATCCAGTACACGTCGGGGACGACCGGGTTCCCGAAGGGCGCGACGCTGTCGCACCACAACATCCTCAACAACGGCTACTTCGTCGGCGAGCTGTGCGGCTACGACGAGGAGGACCGCATCTGCGTGCCGGTGCCCTTCTACCACTGCTTCGGCATGGTGATGGGGAACCTGGCGGCGACGACCCACGGCGCGTGCGTCGTGATCCCGGCGCCCGCGTTCGACGCCCGCGCGACCCTGCAGGCGGCGGCGTCCGAGCGGTGCACGTCCCTGTACGGGGTGCCGACGATGTTCATCGCGGTGCTGGGCGAGCCGTCGCTCGGCTCCGCGGACCTCTCGAGCCTGCGCACCGGGATCATGGCGGGGTCGCCGTGCCCGGTCGAGGTGATGAAGCAGGTCATCGAGCGGCTCGGGATGGGCGAGGTCGCGATCTGCTACGGCATGACGGAGACGTCCCCGGTGTCCACGCAGACCCGCGCGAACGACGCGCTGGACCGCCGCGTCTCCACGGTCGGCAGGGTCCACCCGCACCTGGAGGTCAAGGTCGTCGACCCGGCCACGGGCGTGACGGTCCCGCGCGGGACGCCGGGCGAGCTGTGCACGCGCGGCTACTCGGTCATGCTCGGCTACTGGGAGGAGCCGGAGAAGACGGCCGAGGTGATCGACGCGGCGCGCTGGATGCACACCGGCGACCTGGCGGTCATGGACGGCGACGGCTACGTCGGCATCACCGGCCGGATCAAGGACATGGTGATCCGGGGCGGCGAGAACGTCTACCCGAGGGAGATCGAGGAGTTCCTCTACACCCATCCCGACATCGTGGACGCGCAGGTCATCGGCGTCCCCGACGAGCGGTACGGGGAGGAGCTGATGGCGTGGGTGCGGCTGCGGGAGGGCGCGGAGCCGCTGACCGCCGAGGCGCTGCGGGCGTTCTGCGACGGGAAGCTCGCCCGCTACAAGATCCCCCGGTACGTGCACATCGTGGACGAGTTCCCCATGACGGTCACCGGAAAGGTCCGGAAGGTCCAGATGCGGGCGGAGGCCGTCGACATCCTGGGCCTCGCCGAGGCGGCGTCGGCGCCGCACGCCTGACCGCATGCCCGACCGGACGCCTGACCGGACGGCCGGGCGACACGTCTGAACGATCGGTGTCAACCGGGTTACGGGAGCACTCTCTCCGGTGCATGCTCGTCTCATGGACGCGCTGTCTTCGGAAGGCCGCCCTGCGGCCCCGGCACCGGCCCCGGCGTCCGGGCGGGGCGGCGACGCGGGCGCGGTGCGGGCGGCGGTGCTGGCGCTGCACCGCTCGACCGGTCTGCCGATGGTGTTCGGCGGCGCGCTGACCGGCCGGGACCGGCTGCGCATCACCGAGCTGGTCGGCGGCCGCACCGACTCGCTGAACGGGCTCGTGGTGGGGCACGGCAACGGGCTGGGCGGCAAGGCGATGGCGCTGGGCCGCCCGGCGTGGGTGAGCGACTACCCGCGCTCGGCGGCGATCAGCCACGACTACGACGCCCCGGTCGGGCGCGAGGGGCTGCTGTCGATCGTGGCGGTGCCGATCGTCGTGCGGCGGCGCGTCCGGGGCGTCCTGTACGGGGCGCTGCGGGAGCCGCTGGGGCTGGCCGACCGGGTGGTCGGGGCGGCGATGCAGGCGGCCCGCGACATCGAGCAGGACCTCGCCGTCCGGGACCGGGCGGACGAGGCGCTCGCCCGGCTGCGGCCCGCGCCGCGCGAGACGGCGGCGGGGGCGGCGCGCTGGGAGGAGGTCCGGGCGGTGCACGCCGAGCTGCGGGCGCTGGCCGAGCGGGTGGACGACCCGGTGACCCGCGACCGGCTCCGGGAGGCGACGCTGCGGCTCGCGGCGGCGGGCCTGGCCGAGGGACCGGACGGACGCGCCCCGGACGGCCCCATCCCGGACGGGCGCGCGCCGGACGGGCCCACCCCGGACGGGCGCGCGCCGGACGGGCCCACCCCGGACGGGCCCACGCCGCGGCCGGTGCTGACGCCGCGCGAGCTGGACGTCCTGTCGTACGTGGCGATGGGCTGCACGAACGCGGAGGCGGCGGCGCGGCTCGGGCTGGTGCCGGAGACCGTGAAGAGCTACCTGCGGTCGGCGATGCGCAAGCTCGACAGCCACACCCGCCTGGAGGCGGTGACGGCGGCGCGGCGCGCCGGCCTCCTCCCGTGACGCCGCCGCGGAACCCCCGCGACCGCGCGGAAGGGCGATCGGGCCCGGCGACGGGGTCAGGCGCGGGCGCACGCCCGCCGAAGCGGTTCGGCCCCCGCGAGTCGTCCCGCCCGGACGGATCGTCACCGCGCGGCTGCGCCGGGCCGTGATCGGTCGGCCGTCCCGCCACGCGCGCGGCGCGGACGTCCGGCCCCCGATGCGTTCGCAACCGTAACACTTCCATGACCGGGCGTGGCCGGACATATCCCGATTCGGGGCGGGAGGGGTGGCCGGCTCAGCGAGTGGCGGGGTCAGCGGGTCGCGCCGTCCGGGGCGCGGCGCAGCGACCGGCCGGGGAGCGCGCCGGTGCGGGCGCCGCCGTCGACGACGGCGGTGCCCCCGACGAACACGTAGGGGACGCCGTCCGGACGGCGCCGCGGTTCGTCGAACGTGGCGGTGTCGCGGACGGTGTCCGGGTCGAACAGCACGAGGTCGGCGTGGTACCTCGGACGGACGAACCCGCGGTCGGCGAGCCGGAGCCGTCGGGCGGCCCGCCCGGTGAGGTGCGCGACGCACTCCTCCAGCGACAGGACGCCCAGCTCGCGGACGTAGTGGCCGAGGTAGCGGGGGAAGGTGCCCCACGCGCGCGGGTGCGGCTTCGCGGCGGCGAGCAACCCGTCGGACCCACCGGTGTGGCACGGGTGGCGCATGATCGCCCGCACGTTCTCCTCATGCCCGACGTGCTGCAGGATCGTCGTCGCGAGGTCGTCGGCGAGGAGCCGCTCGCAGTAGACGTCGAACGCCGCGCGCCCGGACTCGGCGGCGAGGTCGGCGATCGTCCGTCCGATGACCGACGGGTCGGGGGAGCCGGAGATCTCGATCGTCTCCCACTCGGACGGGACGCCGTGGCAGCCGTCGGAGCCCTCGACCTCCATCGCGTGCCGGATCCGGGCGTGCTCGCCGGGGTCGGTGAGCCGGGCGCGGAGCGCGTCCGGGCCGCCCGCCGACGCCCGGCTCGGCAGCAGGGCGGCGAGCGTGGTGGAGCCGGGGAGGTAGGGGTAGGTGTCGAGGGTGATGTCGCAGCCGCCGGCGATGGCGGCGTCGAGCAGGTCGAGCAGCTCCCCCGCGCGGCCCTTGTTGACGCCGAAGTTCATGGTGGCGTGGGCCAGGTGCAGCGCGCAGCCGGAGCGCCGCGACAGCTCGACCATCTCGGCGTACGCCGCCAGGGCGCCCGCCCCGTACGAGCGGTGGTGCGGCGCGTGGAACCCGCCGAGGGACGCCACGACGCGGAGCAGCTCGGTGAGCTCGTCGCCGTCCGCGTACATGCCGGGCGTGTAGGTGAGGCCGCTGGACATCCCGACGGCGCCCTCCCGCATGCCGTCCGCGACGAGTTCGCGCTGCCGGTCGAGTTCGGCGGGGGTGGGCGCGCGGTCGTCCCAGCCCATCGCGAGCATCCGCACGGCGCCCTGCGGGACGAGGTAGCAGGCGTTGACCGCGATGCCCCGGTCGAGCCGGTCGAGGTACTCGCCGACCGTGCGCCACGACCAGTCGAAGCCGTCCGGGTCGCCGTTCCAGCCGGCGATGGTGCGGCGGATCTGCGCGAGCGTCGTGTCGTCGGCGGGCGCGTACGACAGGCCGTCCTGCCCGAGGACCTCCAGCGTCACGCCCTGGCTCACCTTGGCGAGGTGGTCGGGTTCGGCGAGCAGGGCCAGGTCGGAGTGGGCGTGCATGTCGACGAAGCCGGGCGCGAGGACGAGCCCGGCGGCGTCGATCGTCCGGCCGGGGCCACCGGTGAGGCGCTCGCCGATCTCGGCGATGCGGCCGCCGGCGAGCCGGACGTCGGCGACGCGTCCCGGCGCGCCGGTGCCGTCGACGACCGTCGCGCCCTTGATCACCGTCGTGCCCGCCATCAGAACCACGTCCGGACGAGGTCGACGACGCGCGGGCGCTCGGCGTCCGCGTCGTCCACGACGGGGATCAGCGTCCACTTGTCGAGCGCGGTGCAGGGGTGCGAGAGGCCGAGCCGGACGACGTCGCCGACCTCGGCCGACGCGTCCCGCAGGAAGCCGTGCTGGTCGTTGACGGCGGTGACGCGGGCACCGGCCACGGGCGCGGCGCCCTTGCCGCGGACGAGCTGCGGTTCCGGCATGCCCTCGTCGTACGGGACGTCGCGCTTGCCCGCGTCCAGGAGCGCGAGCGCGGGTTCGGGCCGCGACACGACCCGCGCCCAGCCGTGCATCGCCGATCTCAGCCGGGTTCGCGAGGCGCCCGCGCCGCGCGCGAAGGGCGAGATGCCCCGGTAGAAGCCGTCGTCGTGGATCACGTAGGCGCCCGAGCGCAGGACCGTCCGTCCGGGGAGCGGGCCGAGCACCTCGACGACCTGGTCGAAGTAGGCGCTGCCGCCCGCCGTCACGACCGGTTCGTCCGTCTCGTAGTCCAGGTTCCGGTGCAGGTCCGCGACGCGGCGGAGGTAGGCGTCCACGGCGGCGCGGCTCTCGGCGGACGCGTCGTGCGCGAACGCGCCCTCGTAGCCGCCGGCCCCCGCGAGCCGGAGCGTGGGCGCCCGCCGGACGGCGTCCGCGACGGCCCGCGCCTCCGCGCCGGTGCGGGCGCCGGTGCGGCCGTGCGGGCCGCCGAGCTCGACGCACACGTCCACCGGACGGCTCGCGCGCGCGGCCCGCAGCGCCTCGTCCATCAGCTCGACCGTCCGGACCGAGTCGGCCCACGACAGGAACGCGAACTCCGGGTCGGCGTCGAGCTGCGCGCCGATCCAGGCGAGCCCCGCCGGGTCCGCGAGCGCGTTGGCGAGCATCAGCCGCCGGACGCCGAACGCGCGCGCCACCCGGAGCTGGGGGAGGTTCGCGAGCGTGACGCCCCAGGCGCCGGCGTCGAGCTGCCGCCGCCACAGCGCGGGGGCCATCGTCGTCTTGCCGTGCGGGGCGAGGTCCACGCCGGCGTCGCGCGTCCAGGCGGCCATCGCGGCGATGTTGTGGTCGAGGGCGCCGGCGTCGAGGGTCAGCAGCGGGGTGCCGAACGCGTCCAGCGGGATCGGCGCGGCGCGGACGTCCGCGACCGACATGCCGTCCGCGGACGCGGGTACCGCCTTGAAGCGCCAGTCGAGCCGCTCGCCTCCCAGCGCGTCCACGGCCCCGCCGTCGATGCTGTCCACCATTCCCGACCTCCCTCATTGCACTCTATGCAACGTGCATTGCATTATGTGCTGCTGTGGTTGTAACATCACCGCCCGGAACCGGTCAACAGTGGAGAGGGCGGATGGAACCGACGGCCGTCTGTGTGGGCGAGACGATGGCGGTCCTGCTCCCCGAGCAGCCCGGCCCGCTGGAGGACGTCCCGTCCTTCCGGCACTCCTGCGGCGGCGCGGAGGCCAACGTCGCGCGGGGGCTCGCCGCCCTCGGCGTGCCCGCCGCCTGGGCCGGCCGCGTCGGCGACGACGGCTTCGGCCGCCGCGCCCTCCGCGAACTCGCGGCGGCCGGCGTGGACGTGCGCGGCGCCTCGACCGACCCCGAGCGCCCCACCGGCCTGTACGTCAAGGAGGCCGGACCGTCCGGCAGCGTCCTGCACTACTACCGGGACGGCTCGGCGGGCTCGGCGATCGGCCCGGACCTGCTCGACGCCCCGGTCACCGGGCCGATGCTCGCGAACGCGCGGCTCGTGCACCTGTCCGGGATCACCGCCGCGCTCTCCGACTCCGCGCTCGCCCTCACCCGCGCCCTGCTGCACCGCCCCCGCGGCGACCGGCTGGTCAGCTTCGACCTGAACTGGCGGCCCGCGCTGTGGCGGCACCGCGACCCGGCCGTGCTGCGGCCCCTCCTCGACGCCGCCGACATCGTCATGCTCGGCGCCGACGAGGCCGCCGCCGTCCTCGGCACCGCCGAACCCGGCGCGCTGCGCGAACTCCTCCCGGGACCGTCCGTCCTCGTCGTCAAGGACGACGCCCACCAGGCGACGGCGATCACCCGCGACGCGGCCGTCACCGAGCCCGCGCTGCGCGTCGAGGTCGTCGAACCGGTCGGCGCCGGGGACGCCTTCGCCGCCGGATACCTGGCCGGTACGCTGCGCGGGTACGGCCCGCGGCGCCGCCTGCGGCTCGGCCACCTCGCCGCCGCCGCCACGCTCGTCGTACCCGGCGACCACGGCCCCCCGCCCCCGCCGGACCGTGTGGAGGCCCTCCTCGCCGCGTCACCCGGCGCGTGGGCGGCGACCACCGTGCGCGCCTCGGGCATCAGCGGCCCGGTGGAGGAGACGACCCCATGAGCCAGAGCCTCGCGCGCGCGCTCGGCATCCTGATCGAACTCGGCGACGGCCCCCGCAACCTGGACGAACTCGCCGCGACGGCGGGCGTCCACAAGACGACCGTGCTCCGCCTCCTGCGGACGCTCGAAGCGGAACGGTTCGTCCACCGCGACGGCGACCACCGGTTCCACCTCGGGTCGCGCATGTTCGCGCTCGCCCGCACGTCCCTCGAACAGCACGGCATCCGCGACGTCGCCGCCCCGCACCTGGCGAAGCTCAACGAGTCCACCGGCCAGACGATCCACCTCGGCGTCCTCGAAGGCGACCCGGGGACGAGCGTCAGCGTCATCTACCTCGCCAAGTACGACTCCCGGCACGCGATCCGCATGTACTCGCAGGTGGGACTGCCGATGCCGCTGCACGCCACCGCCATCGCGAAGGTCCTGCTCGCCGACCTCCCCGCCCCGCGCCGCCGCCGCATCGCCGAGTCCATCGACTACACCCCGTTCACCGAGCACACGATCACCGGCCCCCGCGAACTGCTCGCCGAACTCGACCGCGTCGCCGAGCGGGGCCACGCGATGGACGACGCCGAGCACGAGACGTTCATCCGCTGCGTCGGCGCGCCCGTCCGCGACGCGACCGGACGCGTCGTCGCCGGCGTCTCGATCTCGGTGCCGGAGATCGTCCTCGACCGCGAGGCCGTTCTCGGCCTGCTCCCCGACCTCCTCGGCACCGCCCGCGCCATCTCCACCGACTACGGATACACGGAAGGAAAACCGGAATGAGCGACAAGACGCAGATCACCACCACGGACGCCCCGGCCGCCGCCTGGCTGTACTCCCAGGGCGTCCGCAAGGGCCCCATGCTGCAGGTCTCCGGCCAGGGCCCGCAGGACCCGGCGACCGGCGAGTACCTGCACGCGGGCGACGTCAAGGCGCAGACCAGGCGCGTCCTGGAGAACCTGAAGGCGATCCTCGAAGCCGGCGGCGCGTCCGTCGACGACGTCCTGATGTTCCGCGTCTACCTCACGACCCGCGACGACTTCCCCGCGGTGAACGAGGTCTACGGCGAGTTCGTCAAGGAGAACTGCCCGAGCGGCGTCCTGCCCAGCCGCACCACGGTCATGGTCGAGCTGCCGCAGCCGTCCATGCTCGTCGAGATCGACGCCCTCGCCTGCGTCGGCTGACGCACGGGCGCGGCCCGGCGCGGTTAGAGTCGGCGATCGTGACGGACCTCGAACGGCTGCTCGCGCTCGTCCCGCCGCCCGCCGCACCGGTGGGCGCCGGGGCCGGCTGGACGCGGGCGGAGGACGCGCTCGGGGTCGCCCTCCCCCGCGAGTTCACCGAGATCGCCCGGCGGTACGGGCGCGGCACGTTCTGCGACGAGTTCTCCTGCCACACCCCGGAGCTGATGATCGAGGAGAACCCCGGGCGGCTGGAGGACCTGCGGTTCCTGCTCCGGGACGACGGCGCGGACTGCCCGCATCCCGTCCACCCCGAGCCCGGCGGGCTGCTGGTGTGGGGATCCGACTCGATCGGCGGGGCGCTCTGCTGGCTGACCGAGCCCGCCGGCTCCCCCGACCGCTGGCCGACCGTCCGCTGGACGCGCGACGACGAGTTCGAGTACCCCGAAGGCGGCACGGCCGCCGTGCTCACCGGGCTCACCGAGGACCTGACGGCGCGCATGGCGGAGAGCGGCGCGGACGTCGACGGCCCCTGGTTCGACCCCGACCGCCGGGACGTCCACGTCTACCTCCGGCTGACGGAGGTAGACGGTGCGCCGCCGTACCCGGAACGGCTCCGCATCCTGCGCCGGAGCCTCGCACCGACCGGCGCCCGCGGCGGCTTCACCGGCGCGGGCGGCGCCCGGCAGGACCACTTCGCCACGGCCGCCGGCCGCTGGCGGCTGACCTACGAGACCGCCTACGGCCACCAGATCCGGGTCGCCTACCCGCCGGGGGAGGACGCCCCGGTGCGCGCCGCGCTGCTCGCGGCGGTCGACGCCATGGGCTGCCGCGTCGAGTCCGTCCTCCCCGTCCACGGCACGCCGCACTGGCCCGGGACCACCTGAGGACCGCCGCGCTCACGCCGCCCGGCGGTGGACGCGGCCGGTGGCGACGAGCTCCAGCGTGATCAGCACCGCGACCGCCTCGACGGTCAGGAGGCCGATGAGGACGAGGAGCTGGATCGCCCCGGCCTCGATCGGGTCGGCGCCGCCCAGCAGCACGCCGACGAACGCGCCCGGCAGCGTCACCAGGCCGACCGTCCGCGTCTGGTCCAGGGCGGGGAACAGCGCGAGCGACCCCGCCGACCGGCACACCTCGAGCGCGGCGTCCCGGGGGAGCAGGCCGAGCGCGAGCCCGCCCTCGTACTCGCCGCGCCGGGTCTCCAGTTCGTCCAGCGCGCGCCGCCCGGTCAGGCCGGTCGCGGTCATCGCGCCGCCGATCAGGATCCCGGCGATCGGGAGCACCGCCACCGGCCGGGACGGGACCACGCCCGAGCCGACGAGGAGGCCCAGCACCGGCGCGACCCCGGCGACGATCGGCGCCACCGTCCACCAGCCCGGCCCAAGCCGGCGCCCGGTGACGCGGCGTCCGGCCGTCGCGACCGCGACCGCGACCATCCCGACGACGAACAGCGCCGTCCAGCCCGCGCTCTCCAGCACCACCGCGATCAGCAGCGACACCGCGGCGAGCTGCACCGCCGCGCGCACCGCCGCGACCACGACGTCCCGTCCGACACCGAGCCCGCCGAGCCGGGCCAGCAGCGCGGCCGACGCCGCGAGCGCCACCAGCACCAGACCGAGGACCGGCCCGATCTCGGGTGCCGCGTTCATGCGGCCCATCTTCGCCTATCGCGGCATTTGCGATCACGCCGGGCCCGCGCGCCGCTACCGTTGGACGCGTGGTGGACGACGAGACGACCGGGACGTCCCGCCGTCGGGCCCTCTGGGTGCTCGGGGCCCTCGCGGGACTGGGCCTCGCGGCCGACGAGGTTCGCGCCCCGAACGGTTACCGGACGGCCACGGCGGAGACCGTCCCGGCGAGCCCGGCCGTGCACCCGAGCCCGGCCCCGACGCCGCACCCGACGCTGCGTCCCGCGAGCTGGACGCCCGGACGGCTGGCGGCGCTCGACGAACCCGTCCGCGAACTGTCCCGGCTCTCCCCGCCGCCGCCCCCGAAGACGATCGCGCTGACCATCGACGACGGCCCCCACCCGGAGTGGACGCCGAAGATGCTCGACCTGCTCGCCGAGCACGACGTCCGCGCCACGTTCTTCATCATCGGCGAGCAGGTGCGGGAGCACCGGGCGCTGACCCGGCGCATCGCCGACGCCGGCCACCAGATCTGCAACCACACGATGCACCACCCGCTGAGCCTCGGCGGGATGCCGGCGAAGAAGGTCCGCGCGGAGATCGCCGAGGCGCACGACCGCATCGCCGACGCGACGGGCGTCCTGCCCGGCTTCTTCCGCGCGCCGGGCGGCAACTGGTCCGAGCGGATCATGGACGTGATCTCCGAGTACGGGATGCTGCCCATCGACTGGTCGATCGACCCGCGCGACTGGGCCCGTCCCGGCACCGGCCGCATCCAACGCGCGCTGCTGGAGGCGGGGGACGGCGACATCCTGCTGTGCCACGACGGCGGCGGCGACCGCGGCCAGACGATCAAGGCGCTGCGCAAGGCGGTCCCGGAGCTCAAGAAGCGCGGCCTGACCTTCGCCTCGCTCTGACTCGCCGAACGCCGAGGGGTGTACTCAGGTACACCCCCGTTCGGGGTGCGGGCACACTGTGCTGTGCGCGCGTCCGCCGGAGACTTGACTCGGTGACGACGCCGAGGCGATGGAGGATCCGGTGGACGGTCGAGTGGTGCGGGAGACCCGGTGGGAGGCGCACCGGCGGGCGCCGTGGCGCGGGCTCGGGCTGGGGCTGCTGGGCGTCCCCGCGATGGTCGTCGGGCTGTGGTTCCTCACGGTGCTCTCGATGATCACCGGCCTGCTGGGGGTGCTGCTGTTCCCGAACGCGACGAACCTGATGCGGTCGACGACGGACGTGTACCGGCGGCTCATCGCACGCTGGACCGGCACGCGCATCGAGCGTCCGTACCTGCCCGACCCGGAGATCACCGAGGACGGCGCCATGGGCCGGGTGCGGCTGTTCCTCGCCCGCGCCAACGACCCCGCGACCTGGCGCGACTACCTGTGGCTCCTCGCCGACCCGATCGTCGTGGGCGTCACCGCGGCGCTGCCCGCCGGGATGATCCTGTACGGGATCTGGGGGTTCGTCCTCGCGGGGTTCGCGGGCGAACTGATCGTGAACGCCGGTGGCAGCGACTGGTACGGGTGGGTCCACGTCGGCCCCCACTATCCCGCCGACGAGAACGCCCGCATCGCCACCGTCGCCCTCGCCGCCGTGTTCGTCGCCGTCGGCTTCCTCATCGGGCCGCGGATGCTCGCGGTGTACGGGCGGTGGGGGCGGACGCTGCTCGGGCCGACGGAGAAGTCGCGGCTGGAGCTGCGGGTCCGGCACCTGGCGGAGTCGCGGTCGGACGCCGTGGACGCGTCGGCGGCGGAGCTGCGGCGGATCGAGCGGGACCTGCACGACGGGGCGCAGGCCCGGCTGGTCGCGATGGGGATGACCCTCGGCGCGATCGAGCACCTCCTCGACCGGGACCCGGCGAAGGCGCGGCTCCTGCTGGCGGAGACCCGCGAGTCGTCCGCGAAGGCCCTGCACGAGCTGCGCGACCTGGTGCGCGGCATCCACCCGCCGGTGCTGGCCGACCGGGGTCTCGGGGACGCGGTCAAGGCCCTCGCCCTCGACCACCCGATGCGCGCGGAGGTCACGGTGGACCTGCCGGAACGGCCCCAGCCGCCGGTGGAGTCGGCCGCGTACTTCGCGGTGTCGGAGATCCTCACCAACGCCGCGAAGCACTCGGGCGGGACCCGGCTGTGGATCGACGTCCGGTACGAGCGGGGCATGCTGCGGATCTCGGTCACCGACGACGGGCGCGGCGGCGCGTCCCTCGCGGGCGGCACGGGCCTGCGCGGCATCGAGCGCCGGATCGGTACATTCGACGGCGTGCTCGCCGTCAACTCCCCCGCGGGCGGCCCGACGATCGTGACCCTGGAGCTGCCGTGCGCGTTGTCCTCGCCGAAGACCTCGCCCTCCTGAGGGAGGGCCTGGTCAGCCTGCTGGAGACGCACGGCTTCGAGATCGCGGCGGCCGTCGACAACGGGCCGTCCCTGCGCAGGGCGCTGCTCGACCACCGCCCGGACGTGGCGGTGGTCGACGTGCGGCTGCCGCCGTCGTTCACCGACGAGGGCCTGCAGGCGGCGCTGGAGGCGCGCCGGCACGTCCCGGGCCTGCCGGTGCTGGTGCTGTCGCAGTACGTCGAGCAGCTGTACGCGCGCGAACTGCTCGCGGACGGCCGCGGCGGGATCGGCTACCTGCTGAAGGACCGGGTGTTCGACGCGGCCCAGTTCGTCGACGCCGTCCGGCGGGTGGCGGCGGGCGGCACCGCGATGGACCCGGAGGTCGTGTCCCGGCTCGTCGCGGGCGGCACCCGCGGGACGCCGCTGGCCCGGCTGACGCCCCGCGAGACCGAGGTCCTCGAGCTGATGGCCGAGGGCCGCTCGAACGCGGCCATCGCCGAACGCCTCGTCGTCACCGAACGCGCCGTCACCAAGCACACCGCGAACATCTTCGCCAAGCTCGACCTGCCGGTGACCGCCGACGGCAACCGCCGCGTCCTCGCCGTCCTCGCCTACCTCAACGGCTGACCGCCGGGCGGGTCAGGACGGTCGGGGGGTCCACGGGAAGTCGGGGGTGCGGCGCTCGAGGAACGCGGCGGCGCCCTCCTTCAGCTCGCCGCTGCCGTCCATCTCCATGAGCCAGCGGGCCGCCCGCTCGCGGACGTCGCCGCCCGCGGTGATCGCGTCCACGATGTCCTTCGTGGCGCACTGGGTCAGCAGGGAGCGGGACGCGAGCGTCCGGGTGAACTCGGCGACGCGGGCGCGCGGGTCGGGGACGACCTCGTTCAGGAAGCCGATGCGCAGCGCGTCGTCGGCGCCGATCAGCTCCGCCGAGTACAGCAGGTACTTCGCGGACGCGGGCCCGACCAGGCCGACGAGCCGGACGGTGGCCGCCACCGGGTACACGATGCCGAGCCGCGCCGGGGTGATCCCGAACCTGGCGTCCGCCGCCGCGAAGCGCAGGTCGCAGGCCGCCGCGAGCTGGCAGCCGCCGCCGACGCACACCCCCTCGATCGCCGCGACCGTCGGCTTGCCGAACGCGGCGAGGGCCCGCTCGGCGGCCGTCGACAGGTGCGTGTCGTCGTCCCGGTGGATCGCGTCGAGCTCCCCGATGTCGGCGCCCGCGCAGAAGTTCCCGCCCGCGCCCGTCAGCACCACGGCCCGGACGGACGGGTCCGCGGCGAGCCCGTCGAGGATCCGGGGCAGCTCGCGCCACATCTCCGCCGACATCGCGTTCCGCTTGCCCGGACGGTCGATCGTGATCGTCCCGACGCTCCCGGCGACCTCGCAGTGCAGCACCCGTGAATCGTAGAAGGGGCTCCGGTCCGGGCCGGCGGCAGGGTCGCCCTCCACCTCCAGAAGGACTCCCTCACTCCCGCGCCACACCCTCAAGGCGGATCTGGAGACACCCCCTGTGAGGGAGGAATTCGGCCCCCGTTAGGCGGATTCTTATATATGGGCGGCCTTCGAGGAGATGGAGTCCGTGGTGCATGGGACACGCGCCTTCACGACGATCGGCCTGGACGATCCCCTGGCGACCGCGCCCGACCGGGCCGGCGCCAAGGCGGCGAACCTCGCGCGGGCCGCGTCGCACGACCTGCCCGTCCTCCCGGGCTTCGTGATCCCGGTCCAGTGCCTCCGCCGGCACGAGCGGTACGCCGACACCCACGACCTGCGGGCCGCGTGGGCGCGGCTGAGCCGCGACGGCGAGCGCGCGCTGGTGGTCCGCTCGTCCTCCACGCTCGAGGACGGCGCGGTCTCCTCGATGGCCGGGCGGTTCACCTCCGTGCTGGACGTCGCGGGCTGGGCGGACTTCCGGCGCGCGGTCGACGAGGTCGCCGCGTCCGCGACCGGCCCGGGGACGATGGCGGTGCTCGTCCAGCCGCAGCTCGACGCGGCGTCCGGCGGGGTGATGTTCGGCGCCGACCCGGTGGACGGGCGCACCGACCGGGTGATCGTGTCGGCCGCGCCGGGCGGGCCGCAGGCGCTCGTCGGCGGCGAGGTCGACGGCACCCGCTACGACCTCACCCGGCGGGGGCGGCTCGTCGGCGCCGAACGCGACGACGGCCCCCTCACCCCGCTCCAGCTCCGCCGCCTCGCCCGGCTGGCGGCGCGGACGGCGCAGGTGTTCGGCGGCCCGCAGGACGTCGAGTTCGCGTTCGGGCACGACGGGCGCCTGTGGCTGCTGCAGAGCCGCCCGGTGACCGCGCTCGCCCCGCTCCCGCCGCGCGGCGCCGTCCTGCTGGGCCCCGGCCCGGTCGCCGAGACCCTCCCCGATCCGCTGTCGCCGCTCGAGGAGGACCTCTGGCTCGTCCCGCTGGACCGGGGCCTCGGCGAGGCCCTCGGCACCGCGGGCGCGGTGTCGCGGCGGGCGCTGCGGCGCGCCCCGACCGTCCGGGCCGTGGGCGGCCGCGCCGCCGCCGACCTGCGCAGGCTCGGCGCGGACCCGGCCCGCCGGCGCCGCCTCGAGCCGCTGAACCCGCTGCCGCCGCTGCGCCGGCTGCGCGCCGCGTGGCGGGTCGGGCGGCTGCGCGCCGAACTCCCCGCGCTCGCCGCCGGCACCGCCGCCCGCGTCGACGCCGACCTCGCCGCCGTCCCGTCCCTGCACGAGCTCACCGACGGCGAGCTGGCCGCCGCGCTGCACTGGACGCGCGCGACCCTCACCGCCCTGCACGGCCAGGAGGCCCTCGCCGGAACCCTGGTCGAGGACGGCGGACCCGCCGGGACGGCCGCCGCGCACGGGCTCGCCGCCCTCGCGCGCGGCCGCGCGCACGGCCACGACGACGCGCGGATCATCGCGTCCGAGCCGGGCGTCCTCACCCTCGCCCCGCCCGCGATCGCCCCCGCCCCGTCCCTCCCGCCGACCCCGCCCGACACCTCCGCGAACGGCCGCACGCCCGGTGCGCGGGTGCCCGCGCCGGAGGAGCTGCCTCCCCGGGAGGCGTTGCGGTTGCGCATCCGGTGGGTGCAGGAGCTGGGGGCGCGGGTCGCGTGGACGGCCGGGGTGCGGCTCGCGGACGCCGGGGGGCTCGCGCGGCCGGAGCTGGTGCGGGCGCTGCGGCTGGACGAGCTGGTGTCGGCGCTCTACGGCGGCGCCCTGCCCGCCGACCTGGAGCGGCGGCCCGCGCCGCCGCGGACGGCGCCGCTGCCCGCGGCGTTCCGGCTGGCCGGGGAGCGGATCGTCGCCGAGGCGGCGCCGCCGGGGGACGGGACGCCGGCGGGCGGCGGACGCGGCGCGGGGCTCGTGCACGCGGGGACGGACGAGCCGCCGCCCGGCGCGGTGCTGGTGGTCCGGACGCTCGCGCCGTCGCTGGCGTCCCGGCTGCCGGCGCTCGCCGGGCTCGTCGCCGAGACCGGCAGCCCGCTGTCGCACCTGGCGATCCTCGCGCGGGAGATGGGCGTCCCGACGGTCGTGGGGCTGCACGGCGCGGTCGACCGGTTCCCCTCCGGCACGCGGCTGCTGGTGGACGGCGACGCCGGGCGCGTCGAGACGCTCGGCGCCCGCGCCGGTGAGGAGTCGGTCGCGTGACGGCGCGGCGGCTCGGCTTCCTCGTGCTCGGCGTGACGATCTTCTGGACGGCCGCGTACGTGGTCGTCTACCTGGTGCGCTGGGAGTGGCAGCGGGCCCTGATGTCCGGGGTGCTGCTGCTGATCGCGCTGGTGGTGGGCATCGCGGCGGCGGGCGCGCGGCGGCTCGCGCGGATCGAGCGGCGGCTCGCCGAGCTGCGCGAACCGCCGCCGGTGCCGCGCGGACGGTACGCGACGTCGCGGGAGGAGGAGCCGCCGCGGTTCCGGTGGCTGGAGGGCGACTCCTACCGCGTGTTCATCCCCGTCCTGCTCGGCGCGGGCATCGTCGTGTCGGGGCTCGCGGCGCTGGTCGAGCGGGTGGCGGGGGCGTTCGGCCGGGACGCCGGGCCGCCCGCCGCGCTGGCGCCGCCGGCCGGGGGCGTGCTCGCCGGCGCGCCCGAACCGGACGGACGGGACGGACGGGCCCGCGCGATCGCGCTCGGGCTCGCCGGGGCGCTGTTCGCGGGGGTCGCCGTGTACCAGCTCGCCGAGCTGACGCAGGACCGGCCGGACGATCCGGTGGCCGCGCCCGCGAGCACGCTCGTCATCGAGGCGGACACGCGCGGCGACACCGGTGCGGCCCACGTGGACCCGCTGGTCCAGCGGCTGTGGGAGTACTGCAGGGGCTCGACTCGGCCCTACGTCGAGGGCGGCGGCGCGGTCCCGCTGGGCGAGCGCCGGTACGCGATCGTCGTCCGTCCCGCGCTGGGCGAGCACGCGCTGAAACGGATGCTGGGCTGCCTCCAGGACGGGCTGATCGACCGGGCGCGGTTCCGGGTGGTGTCGGTACAGCCGGGGTGACCGGCGAGAATTCGGGCGGTCCCGGGAATGCGGAAGCGGCGGCGCGTGCTGTAATGTCTAAGCAGCGTCCAGTGTTCGCCGCAGGCAGGCGGCGGAGGCGTTTTCTTCCCCGCCCGGGCCATCTGAGCGCCCGTGAACGACCGTCCGGTCACCATCGCCCGGACCGCCGCACTTAGGGAGCCGACGTCAGCCCGGTGAACCGAGCTGCTTTCTCACATTTCTCTCGCGTACGCGCCGCGGAAGCCGCCGCCGTACGCGGGGTATCGACCCCCGGCACGCGGTTTTTCCTCCGTGTTCGCCGGAGAAGGGACCCGAATGTCCACTTCCACCCTGAGCACCGGCCGCGCCCCCGGCACGGACGTCCGGCGGGGGCACGGCGTGCCCGCGCAGGGCGCCCGCAAGGCCGGGCAGCGGCGCGCACCGGCCGGTGACGAACCGCTCGTCCCGTTCAGCGGCATCCTCGCCGTCCAGGACAAGCACGCGTTCGTGCGCACCTCCGGCTACCTCGCGGGGCCCGAGGACGTGCACGTCTCCCTCGCCCAGATCAGGGCGCACCACCTGCGGCCCGGCGACATCGTCGCGGGCACGGCCCGGCCGCCGAAGTCGGGCCGCGACAAGTTCCGCTCGCTGGCCGGGCTGGAGACCGTCAACGGGGGCCCGCCGGCCGACGCCGCGGGACGTCCCGACTTCGGCAAGCTGACCCCGCTGTTCCCGGACGAGCGGCTGCGCCTCGACACCGGCCCCCTCGCCACCCGGGTGATCGACCTCGTCGCGCCGATCGGCAAGGGCCAGCGCGGCCTGATCGTGTCGCCGCCGAAGGTCGGCAAGACGATGATGCTGCAGGCCCTCGCGAACGGCATCGCGCGCGGCAACCCCGAGGCGCACCTGATGGTGGTGCTGATCGACGAGCGTCCCGAGGAGGTCACCGACCTGCAGCGGACGGTCGAGGGCGAGGTGCTGCACTCGACGTTCGACCGGCCCGCGCAGGACCACACCGCGCTCGCCGAACTGGCCGTCGAGCGCGCGAAGCGGCTCGTCGAGCAGGGGCACGACGTCGTCATGCTGCTCGACTCGATCACCCGGCTCGGCCGCGCCTACAACCTGGCCGCGCCGTCCAGCAGCCGCATCCTGGCGGGCGGCGTCGCGACCACCGCGATCTACCCGCCGAAGAAGTTCTTCGGGGCCGCCCGCAACATCGAGGAGGGCGGGTCCCTCACCATCCTCGCGACCGCGCTCGTGGAGACCGGGTCGCGCATGGACGACGTCCTGTTCGAGGAGTACAAGGGCACCGGAAACATGGAGCTGAAGCTCGACCGGGGCCTGGCCGACCGGCGGATCTTCCCGGCCGTGGACGTCGAGGCGTCCGGCACCCGCCGCGACGAGCTGCTCATGTCGCCGCAGGAGCTCGAGCTGACGTGGCGGCTGCGCCGCGCGCTCTCCGGCCTCGACCGGCAGGGGGCCGTCGAGCACCTCCTGGAGAAGATGAAGGGCACCTCGTCGAACGCGGAGTTCCTGCTCCGCCTCCAGCAGACGCTCTGACGCCGCGCGGTCAGGGCTCGGGGTCAGCGTTCCGGCGCCGCGTCCGCACCGTCCGCCCCGTCGGGACGGAACGAGGCGAGGATCCGGTCGTAGAGGCGGCGATCGGGCCGCCACCGCGACTCGGGCGTGGCGAAGCACAGCTCGTATCCCGCCACGCGGGTGCACACGCCGTGCCGTCCGCCGTCCGCGTCGCGCCAGGTGAACTCCCATTCGGCGCCGCCGCGAGGGCCCGGCCCGGGCCCCAGGCGCACCCGCGCGTAGCCGGGGTGCCGCCCCTGCGCGAGGGCCGCCCGTTCGGCGGCCCGCAGGCCCGCGAGGGGGTCCCCGGGCGCCGGGGCGATGCGCAGCCCGCGCCCGGACGCGCCGTCCCGCCACCGCATGACCGCGCCGCGCCGTTCCGCCGGCCAGCCCGCCGGGACCCGCACCGCGTAGGCGTCCGCCTCCCGGTAGGGCGCCAGCTCGACGAACGGGTCCGCCGCGGGCGCCGCCGCGTCGCCGTTGCCGACCGACGTCCAGCGCGCCGTCCAGGTGCCGAGTCCCGCCGCGACGAGCGCGAGCGCCGTGACGCTCGCGACGGCGCCGGACCGCGGCCGCCGCGGCGCGGGCGCGCCCGGACGCCAGGGCGGGCGCGGGCGCGGCACGAGCGATCCGCCGCCCGCCGCCGCCGTCTCGAGCAGCCGCGCGGCCTCGGCGGCCGGCATGCGCTCGTCCGGACGCTGCCGCAGCAGGCCCTCGATGACCGGCGCCAGCGCCCCCGCCCGCCTCGGCGGCGGGTAGTCGCCGAGCAGCACCGCGACCATCGACCCCAGCGCGTGCGACCGCAGGAACGGCGGCTCGCCCTCGACGGCCGCGTACAGGGTCGCGCCCAGCGACCACAGGTCGGCCGCGGGCCCGCCCGGCCCGCCGCGGACCCGCTCGGGCGGCAGGTACGCGGGCGACCCCTCGATGCCCGCGACCGGCCCGCCGCCTTCCACGCCGTCCGGGGCGTCCGGGGCGTCCGGGATGTCTTCGTGCTGCGGGCGTCCGGTGTGCAGGGCGAGCCCGAAGTCGGTCAGCAGCACCCGGCCGTCGTCGCGGACGAGCACGTTGCCGGGCTTGACGTCGCGGTGCGCGATCCCGGCGGCGTGCGCCGCGCGCAGCACCGACAGGAGCGCCGCGCCGATCTCGGCCGTCCGGCGCACGCCGAGCGGGCCGCGCTCGTCGATGAGGCGGGCCAGCGAGCGGGACTCGTGGAACTCCATCACGATCCACGGGCGGCCCCGCTCGACGACGACGTCGTGGACGGCGACCGCGCCGGGATGCCGGAGCGCGGCGGTGGCGCGGGCCTCGGCGAGCAGCCGGCGGCCGAGCGCCGCGCGCTCGGCCTCGGTCGCCGGTCCGGGCGGGCGGATCTCCTTGACCGCGACGTCCCGGTCGAGAAGCTCGTCCCGGGCCCGCCACACCGTGCCCATGCCGCCGCTGCCGACCACCGAGAGCAGGCGGTACCGCCGCGCGAGCCGCCCCGAACGGTCCTCGGTCATGCGGAGGTTATGCGCGGGAACGCACCCAAGTCACTCCCCGCGCACCCCCATGAATCCTTGACCGTCCCGCAGGACCGTCCGGACCGGCGCGGGGATCAGGCGGAGAGCACGCTCCTCGCCCACTTGTAGTCCGACTTCCCGACGGCCGTGCGCTGGACGTCGTCGACGACCGTGAGGCGGCGCGGCAGCTTGTACCCGGCGAGGCGGCCCCGGCAGTGCTCGGTCAGCTCCTCCAGGGTGAGCGAGGCGCCGGGACGGGGCGCCACGACGGCCGCGACGATCTGCCCGAAGCGCTCGTCGGGGAGCCCGACGACGACGGCGTCGTAGACGTCCGGGTGGTCCTTGAGCGCGACCTCGACCTCCTCCGGGTACACCTTCTCCCCGCCCGTGTTGATCATCAGCGAGCCGCGGCCGAGCAGCACGATCGTGCCGTCCTCCTCCAGGCTCGCGAAGTCGCCGGGGACGGACCAGCGGGTGCCGGCGGCGTCGGTGAAGAACGTCGACGCCGTCTTCTCCGGGTCGTTGTAGTAGCCGAGCGGGATGTGGCCGCTGCGCGCCAGCTTCCCGATCTCGCCGGGCGCCACGACGTTCAGGTCGTCGTCCAGGACCGTGATGCCCGGCTTCATCATGAACCGGGCGGTGCCCTCCTTGCCGCCGACGGACGGCCCGCACGCGCCGGTCTCGGACGCGCCGTAGTTGTCGAGGAACATCACGTCCGGCAGGTGCTCCTGCAGCGCCGCCTTCGCGCCCTCGGTGAGCGGCGCCCCGCCGGACGCGATGCCGAGCAGCGCGGAGGTGTCGTACTCGGCGGCCCCGAGCGCCTGCGCGACCGGGCGCGCCATGACGTCCCCGACCAGCATCATCACGTTCGCCTGCTCGTCCGCGACCAGCCGCAGCGCCTTGTCGGCGTCGAACGCGTGGTCGGTGTAGAGGACGACCTTGGCGCCGTTGAACAGCCCCATGAACGCGACCCACTGCCCGGCGCCGTGCATGACGGGCGCGCAGTCGAGCACGGCCAGCCCGCCCTGCTGAGCGTTCTCCGCCAGCTCCTCCGGGCTGGACACCGGGTCGCCGAGGACGTTGCCGCCGCCGAGCGCGCCGAAGAAGATGTCCTCGCAGCGCCACTCGACGCCCTTCGGGTACCCGGTCGTCCCGCCGGTGTACATGACGTACCGGTCGTCGTTCGACCGCGCCGGGAAGTCGTCGGACGGGTCGGCCGCCGCGAGCGCCTCCTCGTACCGGACGGCGCCCGGGACGTCGCCGGTCCCGCCGTCCTCCAGGACCACGACGTGGCGCAGCTTCGGCAGGTCGGCGCGGACCTCCTGGACGCGCGCCAGCAGCGAGCGCTCGCCGATCAGCGCGACCGCGTCGGAGTCGGACAGCACGTGGTGCAGCTCACCGGCCACGTACCGGTAGTTGACGGGGATCGGCACGGCGCTGATCTTGAAGGCGCCGAGCATCGCCTCGATCCACTCGGCCCGGTTGTAGGCGAGGATCGCGACGTGCTCGCCGGCCCGCACGCCCGCGTCCGCGAGATGGTGGCCGACCCGGCTCGCCCGCGCGCTCAGCTCGGCGAAGGTGCGCCGTTCGTCCCCGGCCACCAGTGCCGGCCGGTCCGGCCCCGCCTCCGCCAGGATCTCGATCAGGTCGGCCAGGTTGTAGCTTCGCGCCATGGGCCATCCTCGCCTTTCGGGGTGGTGGTCGGGGTGGTCGGGGTGGTCGGGGTGGATACGGCTAACCGAATCATGCTCGGGTCGCCGGTAAGTACTCAATGACCCGGGAGAGGCGGGGTCCGATGAGATGGATCACAGATCGCGCCCGGATCCGGCCACGCCGCCCGGCCTTACACGCCTCTTATCCGGGTACCGGCATGCTTGGTCGTAACGATTAAGCATCAGACGGGGGTAGTGGTGAGCCCAGGCGCAATGGCGTGGACGCCTCCGACATGGGAGGAGATCGTCACCGAGCACTCCACGAGGGTGTTCCGGCTGGCGTACCGCCTGACCGGCAACCGGCACGACGCGGAGGACCTGACCCAGGACGTCTTCATCCGGGTCTTCCGTTCGCTTTCCTCGTACAGCCCGGGAACGTTCGAAGGCTGGCTGCACCGGATCACGACGAACCTGTTCCTCGACCGGGCACGCCGCAAGCAGCGCATCCGCTTCGACGCGCTCGCCGACGACGCCGCCGAGCGGCTGCGGGGCCGCGAGCCGAGCCCGGCGCAGGCCTACGACGAGCGGCACCTCGACGCCGACATCCAGCGGGCCCTCGACGGCCTCGCCCCCGAGTACCGCGCCGCCGTCGTGCTGTGCGACATCGAGGGCCTCACCTACGAGGAGATCTCCGCGACGCTGAACGTCAAGCTCGGCACCGTCCGCTCGCGCATCCACCGCGGCCGCGCCCAGCTGCGCGTCGCCCTGGAGCACCGCCGCCCCGCCGAGGTTCCGGCCGAGACGGTCGCGAGCCCCTAAGCGGCCCGGCAGGGCGCGCGGCTCGGGGCGGGCGCGCGGCTCACGGCGGGCGCGCGGCTCACGGCGGGGTCGTCGCGGTCGCGAGTTCGAGCGCCTCGGGCCGGATCAGGTCCTCGATCTGGGCGTAGGGGACGGCGTTCGGCTTGAAGTACTCGTAGGCGATGCAGTGCTCGTCCGGGGTGAACATCGTCGCCAGCCGGTCCTTCGTGAGCGAGAACGAGACCCCGGTCAGCGGCTCGGCCGCGAGCTCGGTCCGTTCGGTCAGCGTCCGGTAATCGCACTCCAGCCCGCCGGCCGGGTCGGCGGGAGGCGGCGGGACGCGCCGTGACAGCTCCGCCAGCTTCGGTTCCGACAGCGCCGCCGCGGTGAAGATCTGCTCCGGCCCGAGCACCCGCCCGGTGGCCAGCTCGATGTTGACGGCCTTCGGCGTGATGTACCGCCCGCCCCCGGCGTACACGGGAACGGTCACCAGGTACCGGACCGACAGCAGCCGAGGCCCCCGGTAGAGGACCTCCGAGCGCATCTCGATGGGGCGCGCCGGCCCCGGTACCGCCTGGTTCCCGAGCCCGCCCGCCTGCGCCAGGAAGCGGCGGTAGTCCGCCACCGCCTGGTCGACGGGGGCGTGCAGCGCCGTGTTGATCCGCTGCTGGACGGCCGGGTCCGAATGACCGCTGACCCGCACGAACCGGACCGTCCCCTCGGCCAGATTGACGGACGGGTCGCCGATCGTCTCGGACGCGAGCGTCACCTCGCCGGGCGTGAACGCGCGCGGCGGCGGCCCGTCGTCCCCGGCCTGCCACGCGGCGACGCCGCCGCTCGCCGCCACGACGGCCGCCGTGCCCCCGGCCGCCGCGATCGCCTTCGCGCCGCCGACCTTCGCGAGGAACCCGGCCGACGCCGACCCGGCCGACCCGGCCGCCGACCCACCGGCCGCCGCACCGCCCCCGGCCCCGGCCCCGCCCGCAGCGGCGGCGGCCCCGGCCGCGCCGCCCGCGGCGCCGCCCGTCCCGATCCCGGCCGCGGCCAGCGGGAACAGCGCCGCGAGCGCGACGGCCGCGCCCGCCAGGGCGCGCACGCCCCGGTCCTCCCAGCCGTCCCCGTACGTCTCCTCCGCGACGCGCTCCAGCTCCTCGACGAACGCCGACGCGCTCGCCGGACGTCCGGCCGCGTCCTTCGCGAGCCCCGCCGCGACGAGCGGGCGCAGCGGCTCGGCGACGTCCGCGACCGGCGGCTCCTCCGACAGGTGCCCGCCCGCCCCGGCGAACGGCCGCCGTCCGGTCACGCACTCGAAGAACACGCACGTCGCCGCGTAGACGTCCGTCGCGGGCGTCACCGTCTCGCCGCGCCACTGCTCGGGCGCCATGTACGCGGGCGTGCCCGACGCGGACGCGGCCCCGGCGGCCACCGCCACCCCGAAGTCGATCAGCTTGCTGCGGCCGTCCGCCGGGACCATCACGTTCGACGGCTTGTAGTCGCGGTGCACGACGCCGACCGTGTGCGCCGCCGCGAGGCCCAGCAGCGACCCCTTCAGCACGACGAGCGCCGCCTCCGGCGCCAGCTCCCCGTGCCGGGCCAGCACCTCCCGGAGCGTGACGCCCTCGACCGCCTCCATGATCAGCGCGACGCCCTCGTCGCTCTCCACGAGCCGGTACAGCCGCGCCACGTGCGGGCTCTCGACCGTCCCGAGCATCCGCGCCTCGTGCCGCAGCGGCTCGCGGTCCCCGGCCGACACGTACTTGATCGCGACGGGAGTTCCCGCCGTGTCGTGCCTGGCCAGCACCACCCGGCCCTGCCCGCCGCGGCCGAGCTCCAGCACCTCGGTGAACCCGGAGACCCGCCAGTCGCCCACGCATACCTCCCGAACGGCACCCAAAGGCCGTCACCCTGGCATATGACGCGGCTTCCGCCCACCCGCGACCTGACCGGAATCGGCCATCCGGACGCGCCGGGTTCCGATCAGCCGCGCGCCGCCGAACGCCGGACGATCTCGTCCAGTTCGTCCGGCGTGAGCGCGGGCACCCGCACCGCGTGGGCCGCGTCCGCGCGCAGGCCGTCCAGGAAGAACGCCAGGAAGCGCCGCCACGCCTGCGGCGCGACGTCCATCGACTCGCGGATGACCTGGGACATCGCCCACACCATCGTCGCAAGGTCCTGGAACTCGAAGTCGGCGCGCAGCGCCCCGGACGCCTTGGCGCGCTCGACGAGCGCGCCGAGGGCGCCCCCGCGGCCGCACGCGTCCAGGTCGGCCCCGCCCGGGAACGACGAGGCGAGCAGGTCGTTGAGCGCGCGGCTCTCGGCCTGCAGCGCGAACAGGCCCTCGGCGAACGTGACGAACCCGCGCCAGGGGTCGGGGTCGGCGAGGGCACCGGCGGCGATCCGGTCCAGGTCGGCGATCCGGTCCGGGAAGAGCGCCGCGCAGAACGACTGGCGGGTCGGGAAGTGGTTGTAGAGCGTCCCGATGCTGACGCCCGCGCGGCGGGCGATCTCCTCCAGCGGCGCGTCCAGGCCCCGCTCGGCGAACACCGCGGAGGCGGCGGCGAGCAGTTTGTCGCGGTTGCGCGCGGCGTCGGCCCGCAGCGGCCTGGTCCTGGGCGGGTCTCCGGTGGCCATGCCCGCCAGTCTACAAAATCGAGGACACCCTCAACTTATGTGCTACCGTCGACGACAGAACTTGAGGAGACCCTCAAGTTAATCGAGCACCGGGAGGCACCACCGTGTCCGCACGCAAGACCGCCGTCGTCATCGGAGCCGGGCCCGGCCTCGGCATGTCCGTCGCCCGCCGGCTCGGCCGCGCGGGGCACGACATCGCCCTCGTCTCGCGCACCGGCGCCCGGCACGACGGGTACATCGCCGAACTCGCCGGGACGGGCGCCGCCGCCGCGTCGTTCCCCGCCGACGTGCGCGACCGCGACCGGCTGGCGGCCGCCCTGGACGCGATCACCGACCGGTACGGGCGCGTCGACGCCGTCTACTACGGGCCCGCGGCGACCGGCCCCGAGTCGTGGCCGACGCCGATCCTCGAGGCGGGCGCGGACAGCGTCCGCGCCGGCATGGAGCTGCTGTACCCGGCGGTGGACGTCGTCCAGAAGGTTCTGCCCGGCATGCTGGAGCGGGGCTCGGGCACCCTGCTGTTCGCCACCGGGCTGAGCGCGGTCACGCCGCTGCCCGTGCTCGGCAACCTGGCCGTCCTGTCCGCCGCGCTGCACAACTACGCGCTCACGCTGCACGCGGCCCTCGCCGACCGGAACGTCTACGCGGGGTCGCTCGTCATCGGCGGGGCGGTCGAGCGCGGCGACATCCACCGTATGCTGGCCTCGCAGCCGGAGACCTACGGCGACATCTCGGGCATGACGCTGAACCCGGACGACATCGCCGACGCCGCGTGGACGATGGCCGCGGAACGCGACCGGGCCACCGCGACCTTCAGCGCCCTGGCCTGATCGCCGGCGAGGGGCGGGTAGGGTCGCGGCCATGCCGTCGCGTACCACCACGCTCAAGGAACCGAAGGCACCCCGGATCCCCGCGTCGCTCGCCCCCGCCGATCCCCTGGAGCACGAGCTGCGCGACGACGGGACCTACATCGCGCTCGAGTGGGGCCCGTTCGACCTCGTCGGCCACGACGTCGAGAGCGTCGACTTCGAGCGCTGCAGGTTCACCGACACGCGGCTGTCCGCCGGGACGCTGCGCCGCGCCGGGTTCGCGGACGTCGCCTTCACCGGCTGCGACCTCGCGAACCTGCGGCTGTTCGACTCGCGCGCGTTCAGCGCCCGCGTCCGCACCTCGCGGCTGACCGGCATGTCGTGGACGGACTGCGGTTTCCGCGACGTCCTGTTCGACGAGTGCCGCGCCGACCTCAGCGACTACCGGTTCAGCCGCTTCAAGGACGTCGTGTTCCGGGACTGCAACCTCCAGGAGGCGAACTTCCAGGGCGCCGACCTGTCGGGCGTCCGGTTCGAGAACTGCCGGCTGGCCGGGGCCCAGTTCAGCGACGCCACCCTCACCGGGGCCCGGTTCACCGGGTGCGACCTGTGGGACGTCGCGGGCGTCGCGAGCCTGGGCGGCGCGATCCTGGCGCCGTCCGACGCCCGCAGCGCGCTGCCGTCCCTCGCCGCCGCCCTCGGCATCACGATCGCCGACTGATCCCGGTCGCGTCAGATCCCCTTCACCGGCCGTTGCACGGCCGCACACCCGCGCGTGATGCGATCCCGGCCTGGACGTGCCCGGCCCCGGAGGGACGCATGGAACGAACCGGGATCCGGAGCCTCGACTCCGTTCCCGCGGGGATGGTCTTCGACCCGCTGCTGCCGGCGGCGATGCTCGCGCGCCTGCGGGCGGGCGAGGGGGCGCTCGTCCTCGACCGTCCGGGCACCGAGCCCGGCTCCCACCGGTTCCTGCGGCAGCGCCTGGCGGTCGGCGCGGTCGTGTTCGGCTGCGCGGTCGCCGCCACGGAGCTGGCGCGGCGCGCGGGCGGCACCGGCTGGGGGGCCGCCGCCGGGATCGCGACCGCGTTCGCGTACGTGCCGGTCAACGCGTCCGACCGGCGCGCGACGGCACTGGCGAGCGCGGGGCTGATCGGGTGCTTCTTCGGCATCTGGGCGGTCTGGGCGATCGTCCTGGCGGAGGCGTTCGGGACGGTCACCGCGCCGTTCGGCATCCTGCACGGCTTCGCCTTCGCGATCTTCCTCGTGTTCGGCACCCGCGGCACCACGCACGTCATCGGACGGGACCGCGCGATCGACCCCGCGGACCTCGGGCCCGTCGAGCGCGCCCGCCTCGCCGAGGTCCGGGACGCGCGGGGCCGCGTCGCCGAGGCCGGCCGGCTGCTCGCGCCCGCGTTCGGCGCGGCGCCCGTCCTGGCCGCGCTGCACGAGGCCGAGTGGGCGATGGCGGCCCGCATGCGGGACCGGGCGGCGCTCGCCGCCGAGGTCGACGGCCTGTCCGCGAACGCCGCGACCGACCGGGTGCGCTCGGCGCCGCGGCCGCGGGCCGAGGCCCTCGCGGCGGCCCGGCGGGCCGACGCGCGCGTGATCGCGCAGATCTCCGCGTACCTGGAGCCGGTCGACGACGCCGTCCGGGCGCACCGCGAGTGGGAGCAGTACCTGCGCGCCGTGGACGGCGCGGCCCACCCGGCGGAGCCGTCCCCCGGTTTCGCCGGGCACCCCGACCTCACCGGCGATCTCGGGCTGGAGGCCGTCCGGCTGGCGCGCGAGGAGCTGACGGCGCGGGCCGCGGAGTCGAACGCGGCGTTCCTCGACGTGCTGCGGGCCGGCGGACGGCCCTGAGCCGTCCGGGAACACCCCGGGGTTTGACAGTGTTTGAACACTCAACTAACCTGCGAGCAGGTCGTTGAAGTTTCAAGCATTAGGAGTTTTCATGAGCATCGCCGCCGTCGCGCCCGAGCTGACCACCGGTACCTGGAACATCGACCCCGGCCACTCCGAGGTCACGTTCACGATCCGGCACCTGATGTCGAAGGTGCGCGGCTCGTTCACCGGCTTCTCCGGCGCCGTCCAGGTCGCCGCGGAGCTGGCCGACACGACCGCGACCGCCGAGATCGAGATGGCCTCGATCGACACCCGCAACGCCGACCGGGACGGCCACGTCCGCTCGTCCGACGTGCTGGACGTCGAGAACCACCCGAAGATGACGTTCGCCACCAAGGGCGTCCGCTCCGAGGGCGGCGACCACTACGTCGACGGCGAGCTGACGATCCGCGGCGTCACCCGCCCGGTCACCCTCCAGGTCGAGTTCAACGGCGTCGGCGAGGACCCGTGGGGCGGCACCCGCGCCGGGTTCTCCGCCACCACCCAGATCAACCGCCGCGACTGGGGCATCGAGTTCAACGTCCCGCTGAGCGGCGACAAGGCCCTGCTGGGCGACAAGGTCGACATCCAGCTCGAGGTCCAGGCCGTCAAGGCCTGACCCGCGCCTCCCGCGCGCCGAGGGGCCGTCCACCCGCGGGGTGGGCGGCCCTTCGTCATGTGCGGCCCGTCATGCGCGGCTCGTCATGCGCGGCTCGTCATGCGCGGCGTTCGGCCGCGAGCAGCGCGGCGAGCAGGCCCGGGAACGCCTCGTCGAACTCGTCGCGGCGCAGGGCGTTCATGCGGGACGTCCCGACGTAGTACTGGCGGATCAGCCCGGCCTCGCGCAGGACGTGGAAGTGGTGCGTCGCGGTCGACTTGCCGACCGGCAGGTCGATGACCCCGCACGCCAGGTCGCGCCCGGCCGCGTCCAGCTCCCCGACGATCCGGCGCCGCACGGGGTCGGCCAGCGCCTCGAGGACCTGCTGGAGGGGGACCGTCCGGACGTCCGGATGGGGCGGGACGCGGTCCCGCTCGTCCCGTCGCGTCGCCATCGCACCATCGTACGGCAGCCATCAAAGTACGATCGCCATCAAAGTTTGACAACCGTCGTACTTCTACGCTTGTGTGGAGCCCTCCCCGACCGAAGGAACGGTGCGCGATGGCCCGGACGGTGCGTTTCCACGAGTACGGCGGCCCGGACGTGCTCCGGCTGGAGGACGTCCCGGTGGGCGACCCCGGCCCCGGCGAGGTGCTGGTGCGGGTCGAGGCCATCGGGATCAACCGGGCCGAGGTGCTGTTCCGCGGCGGCGACTACATCGAGCGGGTCCGGGCGTTCCCCGCCGGTCTCGGCGCGGAGGCCGCCGGGACGGTCGAGGCCGCCGGGCCGGACGTCACGGGCCTCGAGCCCGGCGCGGAGATCAGCGTGATCCCCGCGTTCTCGATGAACGACCACGCCGTCTACGCCGAGCGCGCGATCGTCCCGGCGTCCGCCGTCCTGCGCCGCCCGGACGGGCTCGACGCGGTGGCGGGCGCGGCGGTGTGGATGCCGTACGTGACGGCCTACGGGGCGCTGCTGGAGGTCGCCGGGCTCCGGGCCGGCGACACGGTCGTGGTGACCGCCGCGTCCAGCAGCGTCGGGATCGCCGCCCTGCAGATCGCCGGCCGGATCGGCGCGCGCGCCATCGCGACCACGCGCACGGACGCCAAGCGGGACACGCTGCTGCGGGCCGGGGCGTCCGAGGTGGTCGTCACCGGCCGCGAGAACGTCGCCGACCGGACGCTCGACCTCACCGGCGGGCGCGGCGCCGAGCTGGTCTTCGACGCGGTCGCGGGCCCCGGCGTCCGCGACCTCGGGCGCGCCGTCGCGCCCGGCGGCACGCTCCTGCTCTACGGGGCGCTGAGCGGCGAGCCGACCCCCTACCCGGGGTTCGACCTCGGCATGCCCGCGCTGAACATGCGCACCTACACCCTGTTCGAGATCACCACCGACCCCGGACGGCTGCGCCGCGCGGAGGCTTTCGTCACGTCCGGCCTGCGCACCGGCGCGCTCCGCCCGCTCGTGGACCGCGTCTTCCCCCTCGACGAGATCGCCGACGCGCACCGGCACATGGAGGCGGGCGGGCAGGTCGGCAAGATCGTCGTCACGGTCTGACGGGGATCACCGCCGGCGCCGCCCGTGCCGGACGTCGACCTCCACTCCGGCGCCGGTGAACGCCGCGCGAACCCGCTCGGCCATCTCGTCCGTCATGTAGTGGTACCGCAGGTCGAGCCGGGCGAGGCCGCGGAAGGCGCCGGCGTCCAGCAGGATCCGCGCCCCCGGGTCGGTGAGGGCGCCGCGGGACAGGTCGAGGCCCTCCAGCCGGGACGGCAGCGGCGAGCCCGCGAGTTGCCCGACCATGGCGTCGACGAACGTGAAGTCGCGGAGCCCGAGGTGCCGCAGCCGGGGGTGCGCGTCCCCGTGGAACAGCGCGTCGAACGCGGCGCGCTCGTCCGGGTCCTGCGCGTCGGAGAACTCCTCGGACGACCACAGCTCCAGCCGTTCCAGCGCGGGCATCCGGCATGCGGCGAGCCGGTGCAGGGCGTCCGTGTGCACGGCACCGTTCAGCGCGAGCCGGCGCAGCCCGTCGTGCCCGCGAATCCCGATCTCCGGCCCGCCCTCGGCGCACATCTCGAACTCCGTGAGCCCCGGCAGCGCCGCCAGCAGCGGCGTCACGTCGACCCCCGACGCCAGGTGGATCTGCGCGTCGTCGATCTCCCCGACGAACAGCGCCCGCAGGTTCGGGAACTCCCCGGCCAGCTCCGTCATCGCCTCGACGGCCCCGGACAGCACGGCGGCGTCGTCATCGATGTACGGGTTCCCGGGCGGGTCGACGAAGACCTGCGGGCGGGCCTCGGCGACCGGCCGTCCCGCGTCGTCCTCGACCCGCCGGTGGTCGACCGTCCCGCCGAGCACCAGCGCCACGACGTCGGCGCCGTCCACCCGCCGCGCCAGCTCCCGCAGGTGGTCGCCGGCGTACCGGAACCCGCCGTCCTCCCACGACACCAGCGGCAGCCACCACGCCACCGAACCCGGATCGTCGAGCGCCGCCCGCAGCCGCGCCGCGTCCGGCCCCTCGCCCGGCACGAGCGCCGCCGGGACCGGCTCGCCGCGCCGCTCGAGCACCTCCGCCGCGTTCTCCCGCAGATCCCGGCTCCCGCGCGACGGCACCGCGTCCAGCACCGGCAGCCCGCCGAACTCGACGATGTGGTTCCGAGGGAAGTCGCTGACGACGATCTCGGTGGTCACGGCACGGACTCCTCGGCTCGGGCGAACGCCTCCTTAGGCGCCGGCCCGCCCGCGCCGGTTCCGTCGAACCGCGCCGGGCGTGCCCGCGCCACCGGCCGTCCAAGCAGCGGCCAAGTCTCGGCCAGATCCGCTCCCGTCGAGTTGATCTTGCGGGCGCGGGGGGACGGGCCCCTGGGGAGGTGGGGACCGTGATGCGGAAGTACGCGGCCGAGCTGGTGGGGACGCTGCTCCTCGTCTACTTCGCGGTGGGCGTGGCGACCCTGTCGTTCGGGTTCGAACTGTTCGGCACGAGCCCCGCGGCGGGCGTGGTCGCGACGGCCCTGGCGTTCGGGCTCGTCCTGCTCGTGCTGGTGTACGCGATCGGCCCGGTCTCCGGCTGCCACGTCAACCCGGCCGTCACGCTCGGCGTGCTCCTCGCCGGGCGGATGCGGCCGGTCGAGGCCGTCGGCTACTGGGCCGCCCAGTTCGCGGGCGGGATCCTCGGCGCGCTGCTGCTGTGGGCGACGTTCGCCAACTCGCCGGACTACAGCCGGTCCGTGACCGGGCTCGGCGCGGACCGGTGGGGCGCGAAGAGCCTCATCCACATCGACATGGGCGGCGCGTTCCTCACCGAGGTCGTCCTGACGGCCCTGTTCGTGTTCATCGTCCTCGCGATGACGAGCGAGGCCGCGATCCCGTCGGTCAGCGGCGTCGCGATCGGGCTCGCGCTCACCACCGTCCATCTCGTCGGCATCCCGATCACGGGCACGTCCGTCAACCCCGCCCGCAGCCTCGGCCCCGCGCTCGTCGTGGGCGGCGGGGCGCTGTCGCAGGTGTGGCTGTTCATCGTCGCCCCGCTCGCCGGCGCCGCGGTCGCCGCCGCCGCGCACGGATGGCTGCAGCGCCCCGCCAAGGAGACCCCGCTGCCTCCCCCGGACGCCGACCGGTAGCGGGCGCGTCCGCCCCGCCGGCCGTCCGTATGATTCCGGTATGACCGCAGACCTCCCGGACCAGCCCGCACGCGGGGGCCTGCGGGCTTCCAACGCCGAGCGGGACGCCGTCGTCGAGCGGCTGCGCGAGGCCGCCGCCGAGGGCCGGATCGAGCTCGACGAGCTGGAGGCCCGGCTGGACGTCGCGCTCACCGCCCGGACCCACGCCGACCTCGAACCGCTGACCGCCGACCTGCCGCCCGTGGCCCCGAGCACTCCGCTCGTCGTCAAGGGCGGGGTGCACGGTGTCACGCGCGGCGGCCGCTGGGAGGTGCCCGCGCTCATCACCGTCCACGGCGGGATGGGCGGCGCCAAGCTCGACTTCACCCGGACCCGGTGCCCGCTGCCCGAGATCGAGATCGTCGTGCAAGGAGACCTGGGCGGTGTCGTCCTGGTCGTCCCCGACGGCTGGGCGGTGGACACCACCGGCCTGGAGCCGGGCCTCGGCGGGCTCACCGACAAGACGACCCCCGACCGGCTCGCGGGCACGCCGCTGGTCCGGCTCACCGGGAACGCCGGCGTCGGCGGCTCGGTCGTGCGCCACCCCAACCGCTGGGAACGCCGCAAGCTGGAGAAGAACCCGCCGCACTGACGCGTCCCGGTCGCGGCCGGTCCCCGGGGCCGCGCCCGTCCACAGGCTGTGGACGGCGCGTCCCGCCGGTCAGTCGAGGCAGAACTCGTTGCCCTCGGGGTCGGTCATCACGATGTGCCCGTACGCGAGCGGGGGTGCGGGCTCGTGGCGCTCCAGCCGGGTGGCGCCCCGGGCGGCGAGCCGTTCGGCTTCCGCCTCGAGGGCCGTCATCCGCGCGTCACCCTCCAGCCCCGGAGCGGCCCGGACGTCCAGGTGCACGCGGTTCTTGGCCCGCTTGCCCTCCGGCACCCGCTGGAACAGCAGCCGCGGGCCCGCGCCGTCCGGGTCGACGACCGCCGACGCGTCATTGCGGCGCTCGGGCGGGATCCCCAGCGCGTCGAGGGCCTGGTCCCAGGTCTCGAAGTCCCCCGGCGGGTCCTGGAGCCGGTAGCCGAGGGCCTCGGCCCAGAACGCCGAGAGCCCGGCCGGGTCGGCGCAGTCGAAGGTGATCTGGACGTCCCGGGCCATGTCAGCCCTCCTTCCGGTGCGTGTGCAGGTACAGGTCGCGGAGCAGGCACACCTCGGACAGGTGGTGGATCATCTCGCGGTTGATGTGCAGGACGAGCCGCGCCATCGACGACTCGGCGAACGGCCCCTCCGCCTCCCCGCACGGGCGCGCCAGCCCCTCCTCGCCGAGCGACCCGACGCCCTTCACCCACGCGGCGTACTCGGCGTCGAGCTGGTCCAGCGCCTCCGCCGCGCTGCCCGCGTACGCGAACGACTCGTAGTCGGTGGGCGTGCCGCCGAAGTGCGACGCGTTGCGCATCGCGAGCACCCCGACGATCACGTGCCCGAGCCGCCAGGCGATCGTCGCCACCGGCACCGGGTCGGGCTCCGGGAACGCGAAGTCGATCGTCATCGCCCCGGACCCGGCCTGCACCGGCGCGGTGCCGGTGCCGCGCGGGCGCACGTTCCAGGCGTCCGGCACCGGCTCCCAGAAGTACTCGTCGTCGGTGAGGCCGTCGAGGCGGGCGCGCACCTGGTTGTCCCAGTGCCAGGTGAGCTGATCGGTGAGCAGGGCATTCCATGTCTGGTCGGTCATGGAGCACAGCATTCCCCGAATAGCGGACAGCATCGTTCCGTGATCTGCGGAACGATGGACTCATGACCGTCGAAGCGACCACCGAACGCGTGCTGCGCCTGCTGTCGCTGCTCCAGCGCCGACCGTCCTGGACCGCCGCCGAACTGGCCGCCGAACTGGACGTCACCGACCGGTGCGTCCGCCGCGACGTGGAACGGCTCCGCACCCTCGGGTACCCGGTGCACGCGGCGGCGGGCGTCGGCGGCGGCTACCGGCTCGGCGCGGGCACCCGGCTCCCGCCGCTGCTCCTCGACGACGAGGAGGCGATCGCGACGGCGGTGTCGCTGCGCCTGGCGTCGGGCGGGACGGTCGCCGGTGCGGGCGAGGCGGCCCTGCGGGCCCTCGCGAAGCTCGACCAGGTGATGCCGCCCCGGCTGCGCGCCGAGGTGCGCGCGGTGCACGGCGCCACCGAGACCCTCGTCGGCCCCGGCGTCGAGGTCGACCCCGAGCTGCTGGTCACGCTCGCGCGGGCCTGCCGCGACGCCGTCCGGGTCCGGTTCCGGTACGCGCGCCCGCGCGGCGACGAGCGGGAGCGCACCGTCGAGCCGGTGCGGATGGTCGTCACCAGCCACCGCTGGTACCTGATGGCCTGGGACCTCGACCGGGACGACTGGCGCACCTTCCGGCTGGACCGGATGCGCGAGGTCGAGGCGACGACCTGGCATTTCCGGCCGCGCGAGCACCCGGACCCGGTCGCCCACGTGCAGCGGTCGATGACCGAGGCCCCGTACCGGTACCTCGCCCGGATCCGGGTGCACGCCCCGCCCGAACAGGTGCGCGAACTCGTCCCGCCCCAGGTCGGACGGATCGAGGACGGCCGCGACGGGACCTGCGTGCTCGTCGCGGGCGGCGACGACCTCGACTGGATCGCCGTCCACGTCGTCCGGCTCGGCCACGACGCGGAGGTGCTGGAGCCCCCGGAGCTGCGGGAGGCCGCCGCCCGGCTCGCCCGCCGCCTCGCGGCGCTGTAGCCAACCTGTGGCGCAGGTCATAGGGCGGCCCCTGTCACACGGATCGGCGCACCGGTGTCTGGTGGTCGTCAGCGCACAGCGAGGGAACGGGAAGCCGTCATGAGCAAGGTCTGGTTCGTCACCGGTTCGTCACGCGGCCTGGGCCGCGAGTTCGTCACGGCCGCCCTGTCCCGCGGCGACCGGGTGGCCGCGACCGCCCGGAACGCCTCCGACCTCGACGATCTGGCCGCCGCGTACGGCGACGCGGTGCTCGCCCTCGAGATGGACGTGACCGACAGGGCCGCCGTGTTCGCGGCCGTGGCACGGGCCGCCGGGCACTTCGGCCGTCTCGACGTCGTCGTCAACAACGCCGGGTACGCCCAGATCGGCGCGGTCGAGGAGCTGACCGAGGGGGAGCTGCGCGAGCAGATGGAGACCAACCTGTTCGGTGCGGTGTGGGTCGTCCAGGCGGCGCTGCCCCACCTGCGCGAGCAGCGTTCCGGGCACATCGTCCAGCTGTCCTCCGCGGCCGGGGTGATCGCGATGCCGCTCGGCGGCGCGTACCACGCGTCCAAGTGGGCCCTGGAGGGCCTGAACGAGGCCCTCGCCGGCGAGGTCGCCGGGTTCGGGATCAAGGTGACCATCGTCGAGCCCGGCGGCTTCGCCACCAGGAACGGCAAGAACCCCGACCCGCTCGCGAACGGCCACATGGCCCGGACCGACCCGGCCTACGACGAGCTGCGCCGCCGGATCGGCGCGGTCGCCGGGCGGCAGCCCGCGGGTGACCCGTCCGCCGCCGCCCGCGCCCTCCTCAAGCTCGTCGACTCCGACGCGCCGCCCCTGCGGGTCCTGTTCGGCCAGGGCTTCTACCCCATGGTCCGGCAGGCGTACGCCGACCGGCTCAAGACGTGGGACGACTGGCAGGAGCTCTCGGTGGAGGCGCACGGGGAATGAGCGGGACATGAGCGACCACGCCACCGAGACGGCGACCGAGACGTTCGCGGCCCACCGCAACCTGCTCTTCACCGTCGCGTACGAGATGCTCGGATCGGCCGCCGACGCCGAAGACGCCCTCCAGGAGACCTGGCTGCGATGGGTCAAGGTGGACCTGGGGCAGGTGCGCGACCCGCGCGCCTACCTGGTCCGGATCACGACCCGCCAGGCGCTCAACCGGCTGCGCACGGTGAAGCGCCGCAGGGAGACCTACGTCGGCCCCTGGCTGCCCGAGCCGCTGCTCACCGCGCCGGACGTGGCCGAGGACGTCGAACTCGCCGAGAGCATGTCGATGGCGCTCATGCTCGTCCTCGAGACGCTCTCCCCGACCGAGCGGGCCGTCTTCGTCCTGCGCGAGGCGTTCGACGTCGGCTACGGCGAGATCGCCGAGGCCGTCGGCAAGACCCCAGCGGCCGTCCGGCAGATCGCCCACCGCGCCCGCCGCCACGTCGGCGCCCGCCGCCCCCGCGAGGCGGTCTCCCCGAGCCGGGCGCGGGCGGCCGTCGAGGCGTTCCGGAGCGCGCTCGAGAGCGGGGACCCGCAGCGCCTCCTCGACGTGCTCGCCCCGGACGTCGTCCTGATCAGCGACGGCGGCGGCGTCAAGCAGGCGGCGCCGCGGCCGATCAGCGGCGCCCTGAAGATCGCCCGGTTCATCCTCGGCGGCATCGGCAGGGCCGACGCCACGGTGGACTGCGAACCCACCTCGGTCAACGGCGGCGCGGCGCTCGTCGTCCGGCTGGACGGCGAGATCGACGGCATCATGGCGATCGGTACGGAGGGCGCCCGCGTCACCGGCCTCTACTACGTCCGCAACCCCGAGAAGCTGACCCGCGTCGAGACCGAGACCCCGCTCACCCTGCGGTAGCGGGCACCGCGCCGGCCGTCGCGCGGCGCCGTGCTCGAACGATCCGGCGAACGCGTTCTCGCCCGAACCGTCCGGCTCCGGTCGACGATCTAACCAGCGACCGGCATGGGTGAGGAGTGGTGAACGGTGCTGTCGCGGCGGGCATTCATCGGAGGCGGCGCGGCCGCCGTGGGCGGCCTGGCGGCGGCCGGAGGCGGCGTCGCCCTCGTCGAGCACGACGTCCTGCCGGGACGGGTGCGGCTCCACCGGATGCTGGGACGGTGCGGCGACCTACCGGCGCCCCCACCGGAGGCGGGATCGGTGCAGACCCGCACGTTCCGGTCGCATCGGCGTGGACGGGACGTCGCGGCATCGATCGTCCTGCCCGCAGGCACCCGCTCGGTGCGGGGCCTGCGGGTCGCGGTCGCGCTGCACGGGAACGGCGCCACCGGCCCCGGAACGGTGTCGGGCCTCGCACTCGACCGGTATCTCACCCAGGCCGTCCGCCGAGGGGCCCCGCCGTTCGCGCTGGTGGCGGCGGACGGCGGCGCCGACTCCTACTGGCATCCGCGCGCGGACGGGGACGACCCGCTCGGGATGATCCTGGACGAACTCCTGCCCCACCTCGCACGCGAGGGCGCGCGCACCGACCGGTTCGGCGCCATCGGCTGGTCGATGGGCGGGTTCGGGGCGCTCGTCCTGGGCCGGCGGGTCGGGGCGCCCCGCATGGCGGCGGTCGTCGGCAGCTCACCGGCGATCTTCGAGTCGTACGAGGACGCGCGCTCCACCAACCGGCACGCCTTCGACGATGCCGACGACTTCGCACGCCACGACGTCCTCCGGCACCTCGACCGTCTCGACGGCGTCCCGGTGCGCGTCGACTGCGGGACGGGCGACGCGTTCACGCCGATGGTCCGGAAGCTGCGCGAGCGCCTGCACCCGGAGGGGCGGATGACCGAGGGCTGCCACGACGCGGCGTTCTGGCGCGCCCGGCTCCCCGCCCAGCTCGACTTCCTCGCCCACCACCTCGCCGGGCCGCGGGGCCGGACCGGCTCGTGACGTCCGGGACCGTCCATCCATCCGGACGAGCGGCGAATTCACGGGCTTGAGCAGGACTTTAAACCACTTGGTTGTCACATGGCCGCCGCGCGCACTACAGTCCTTTAAACCGATGAGTTGAAAGCGAGAGGGAATGGCCACGGACACGCTGTCCCGAGTCTTCGCGGCGCTCGCCGACCCGACCCGGCGCGACATGGTCGCCCGGCTCTCGGAGGGCGACGCGACCGTGAACCGGCTCGCCGAGCCGTACCGGATGTCGCTGCAGGCCGTCTACAAGCACCTGCGGGTGCTCGAGGACGCCGAGCTCGTCAGCCGGCCGCACGGGCCCCAGCCCCGGACGGTGCGCCTTGAGCCCGCCGCCTTCGACCTGATGGACGCCTGGATCGAACGTCACCGGGAACGCGTCGAGCAGCGCTACCGCCGCCTCGACACCGTCCTGGCCGAGATGAGGGAGGACGACCATGAACACGGCCATCGAGGCCGATCCGGCACTGCCGATCATCCGAACGGCGCGTGACTTCACCGCGACGCCCGCGCAACTGCTGCGCGCCCACACCGACCCCGAGCTGTTCGCACGGTGGATCGGCCCCGACAACAGCGACATCCGGATCGAGCACTGGGACGCCCGAACCGGCGGGAGCTGGCGGTACGTCTCGGTGAACGACGGCACCGAGTACGGGTTCCACGGCTGCTTCCACGAGGTCGGACCGGACCGCCTCGTCCAGACCTTCACGTTCGAGGGCGCGCCCGACCAGGTCGCGCTGGAGACGCTGCGGTTCGAGGACCTCGGCGACGGACGGACGCGGCTGCGGGCCCAGTCGCTCGTCGACAGCTTCGAGGACCGCGACGCCTGGCTGCGCGGCGGCATGGAGACCGGCGTCGAGCAGGGCCACGCCAAGCTGGAGAGGATGCTCGCCGATGGCGCTGTCTGACGACCCGGCGGAGCGGCACCGGCAGGTCGCCGGACTGTTCACCGACCGGGTGCGCGGTACCCGGTCGTGGGACGCTCCGTCCCCCGTCGCCGGGTGGACCGCGCGTGACGTCGTCCGTCACCTGACCGACTGGTTCCCCGCGTTCCTGGCGTCCGGCACCGGCATCGACCTGCCGCGCGGACCGTCGGCCGACGACGACCCGTCCGCCACGTGGCAGGTGCACTGCGACGGCGTGCAGGCGCTCCTGGACGATCCCGAGACCGCGCACCGGAAACTCACCAACCCGCACATCGGCACCCTGCCCCTGGCCACCGCGATCGACCGGTTCTACACCGCCGACGTGTTCATGCACACCTGGGACCTGGCTCGGGCAACCGGCCAGGACGACCGGCTGGACCCCGACCTCTGCGCCGAACTCCTCGATGGAATGGAGCAGATGGAGGAGGTTCTCCGTTCCTCCGGCCAGTACGGCCCCCGTGTCGAGGTGCCGGACGGCGCCGACGTCCAGGCCCGACTGCTCGGCTTCATCGGCCGCGACCCGTCCTGGACGAGCGGCGAGCCGGTCGGCGGCTGAGCAACCGGTCACCAAGCCGCCAGATGCCGCCGGGGACGCGCCCGGCGGCATCGCGGCGCCAGGGCGTCGGGCCCCGCCGCCTCCGCGGCCTTCGAGGGCCTCAGGTCAGGTCGTACCGTCCGGCGACGACGTCCGCGTGGAAGGCCCGCCACGCCGCGACCTTGAACGCGAGCTTCGGCCCATCCGGGTCCTTGCTGTCACGCACGGCCGTCCCACAACACCCGCACGTCCCGACCTCCACGCACGCCTCGCCACCACTGCCACTACGGCCACTCTTCCGCCATGAGGCCACCTCGACGCATTCAGGACCCCCGTTGTTGCTGCGGCTGCTCTTCCGCCACATGAGCCTGTTGCTCTGGTCCATATCAGCACCTCGATCAGGTCAAGCTTGCGATGACCTCTTCGATCATAGAACGTGATTCGCCAGGACCAAGGGCCCGGGCACGAAGCTGATTGAACAACTGGAGGTAGGTGTCGATTTCCGCGGGCTTCTCCAAGTAGACGCTCCCCATACGCAGCTCAATGTAGACAACGTCGGGGTCAACCTGCTCGGGAAATCCCAGGACCGTGAAGGCGCCGTTGGCGATCGCTGGGTGAGCGCCCGCGTCAAAGGGCAGCACCTGGAGTTCTACACCATCGGCGCGCGACATCGTCAGCAGGTGATGGAGCTGACCACGCATCACCTCAGTCCCGCCGACCTGCCGTCGTATCGCGTCTTCATTGAGGACGAACCAGGCCGTCAGAGGGTCCTGCACGCCCAGTCTTTCCTGCCGCGTTACACGCACGGTGACGGCTTGATTCACCTCCTCCTCGGAGTACGCGCGCAACTCTGCAGCGGCAACTGCTTGGATATACGCCTCTGTTTGCAGAAGGCCAGGGATAACGTCGACGCTGTACTGCTGAATAGTCGCAGCCTCTTCCTCGAGCCCCGTATAGGCGCTGACGATGTCGGGGAGGTCGTACTGTTGCCACCAACCCTTGATCCGGCACTGTCGTGCCAGCGCCACCAACTCGTCCGTCACCTGGTCATCGAGCCCGTAGAACTTGCAGAGCATCGCGATGTCCCCGGGCTTGGGGTTGTGCGCCGCCGCCTCGATGCGGCTGATGGTGACGGGACTGATGCCCGCGAACTCCGCCGCCTCCTCCCGCGTCTTCTTCGCGTCCTTGCGAAGCTGCCGCAGGATCGCCGCCAGACGTCGACGCCGCACCGTGGGGCTCGTCCGCTTCGTCGCCATCCTGACCACCTGCACCTTTCATCCGCCGAGTGCACGACGATTTTTTGAACTAGGTCACTCGAATCGCTTGTCAGGCGATTGAAGGTCACGCACACTCTGAGTCTAGCGACGGTATACGCGGCGTGTTCGGCACTTTGGGGATCAGGTGGACGCGTCGCGCCAGGCGAGGGAGCGGGGCCATGGGGCTTGCAGGCAAGCGTCCACCCACGGGGACGAACGGACGCGCGGACGAACGCGCCGACGACGAGAGCACGCCCACCACCATGGGCGCACGGGACGGATCGTCCACTGCAAGACCACACCGCACAGAACACGGGTCCGTGCGTGTCGCGGCGGAACTGGAGAGCGTCGCGATCGGACGCCGATGGCTGCAAGCCAAGCTGCAAGACGGCGGCGTCGGTCAGTCAGCCATCGCGGACCTGCTCCAATCGCTCTCGGAAGCACTGACCAACGCGATCCTGCACGGGGACGGGCTGCACGTGACGGTCGAGTACGCGGTCATGGACGGGACGATCGAGGTGTCCGTCACCAACGGCATACGGGACGGGACGACCGGCCCTCGGCGCCGGGGACCGGTCGGGCCGGACGCGGAGAGCGGGCGCGGGCTCGACCTCGTGGAGGCGTTCAGCGACCAGTGGGGCATCGCGAGGATCTCCGGCAACCAGATCCGCGTGTGGTTCCGGGTGACGTGGGCAACGGAGGTGACGGAGTCGTGAGCGGTCGGGGCACGCACGCGGCGTCCGTCCACGCGCCACGGAGCCATCGGGGCCCGTCCGACCGCTACGCGCGGGGCGTCCTGCACGGCGCGTTCATCGGCACAGGCATGTGCGTCCTGTTCATGGCGCTGGCCATCATCGCCCTGCTGGTCTAGCGCCCCACGCGTCAGCGTCCGCGCACGCGGTACACCGGGTGGGCCTCGGCGATGCGGTCGAACTCCGCGAGCGGGGCCGTCGGGCCCAGCCGGAGATGCGGACGGGCACCGGGCGCGACGGCGACGTAACGGCGCAAAATCGGTGCCCGCTCGCGGCTCAGGACACCCTCGAGCCGGACCGGGACGTCGCGACCGCGACGGCGCAGCACGGCACTGCCGCCCGCCGCCTCCACGTTGCGGACCCAGCTCACGTCCGGTCCGAGCATCGAGACCAGGAACTCCGCGCCATCGAGGTCGGCGACGGCGACGGGGACGCCCGTCGTCCGGCCGGAGCGCCGTCCGGACACCTTCAGAACGGCGGTATGGGCCGGGCGCACGCGGCCGGTGGAGTACAACAGCGCGTCGACACGGTTCCACAACCGCATCGGCCGGGACGGGCGCCCACCGCGATACAGCACACGCTTCGCCGCACCAAGAAGCCGGAGAACGGCAGCAGTCCTGCATCCGTGGGCACCCACCGTCAACGCCGCGGCTTCCACAGCAACGCCACCGCCACCAGGCCCACCGCGCACGGCAGCACCTGCAACCAGGCCAGCGGCAGGGCGAGGCCGACATCGCCCGAGGTGTCCCGCACGGTCAGTCCGGTGAGCGCGACGGAGGCCGCGACCAGCCAGGCGACCGGCGCCGCCCAGCGCGCCCAGCTCTTGCGAGCCCGGACCGCCCACATCGTCCCGAGCCAGCCGAGAACCCCCAGCATGCCCACCACGGACAGGATCACCAGGTAGGCCGTGACCGCCGTGTCGACCTCCCCCTCCCCATAAGCGGGGTAGGACGCCCGGATGTGGTCGGCCAGGACGTGCGTCGTGGCGCGGTCGATCAGCGGATAGACCGCGGCGACGATCGTCAGGACGAGCCCGCCCCACATCGCCGGAAGGACCGCCCGGTGCCACGAGGTCGTACGTGCCGCCGGAATTCGTGCCGTCATCTCAGCTCTCCCGTCGTGTCGATGGGCCGCCCGTCACGCGCCGCACGGGCACCACCCCGGACGCACGATCAGACAGTCACTTTCTCTTCGAGAGTCACTGTACGTACGGTGAACTGACAGTCAAGTTCAATCAGACAGTCACTTGCTATGCTCGACACATGGGAGGGCTTCGCGAGCAGTGGCGGCGCAACGCCATGCGCACCATCCAGGAACGGGCCCTGGACCTCTTCGACGAGCGCGGGTTCGACGCGGTCACCATCGAGGAGATCGCCGCCGCCGCGGAGGTGTCGCCGTCGTCGGTGTACCGGTACTTCGGCACGAAGGAGGGCCTGCTCGTCGCCGACGAGTTCGACACGATGAACTCCGAGGCGATCGCGGAGATCATGGACCCCGCCGACCCGGTCGGCAGCCTCCTCCAGGCGGTCGTCCGGTACGAGTCCCGATCGGACGAGCCTGCCGGGCCCGACGGCACGCGAGGAAAGGGTCCCTGGCGCAGGGTGCGCTACTTCTTCACCGAGCCGTCGGTCCGCATGGCCGCGTGCGCGGCGCTCGACCGCGCCGCCCGGCGGATCGCGCCGCACCTGGCGACCGACGGCGGGCTGAGCCCGTCACAGGCGCGCGTCGCGGCCAACGCGGTGGCGTTCGGCTACTTCGCCGCACTCGAATCGTGGTTCGACGACGGAGGCGTCCGCCCGATCGGCGAGTACGTCGAAGAGGGACTGCGTCCGCTGCGCAGGATCTGGTCGGCGGACCAACCGCCACAACCCTGAGCACGCTCTCACCAGGCGGAACGCGTGACGATCATGCAGAGCGCCACCGCCAGCGCCATCAGCGCGCCCGCGGCCACCGAGGTCCCGCACCCACGGTCACCGGCCGCCGCGGCAACGAGGGTCACGATCGCCCACGTGACGCCGGCGACCCCGACCACGTCCCACACGTCCCACGGAGGCTGGAAGGGCATCGCCGCCAGAACGGATCCGGAGTCAGCCATCGCGCGCATGGGCCACCTCATCCTCGTATGCCGGACAGCTTCCAGTAGGTCAGGGGCGGCGGTCGGGTGTGAACCGGTCCGCGAGCTCTGCCAGCACCGAAGCCCGGCGCTGCGCACGCTCGGCGGTCACGGCCTCGGCGGCCAGCGTCCGCAGCCGCGCCCCGAGCCGGGCGAGGTCCTCGTCCGACCGCACGGCCCCGCACAGCAGTCGCACGACCTCCACGTCCCCGTTCTCCAGCGCCCCCGCCACCGCGCTCGCGTCGACCGCCGCGCCCCGGTCGAGGAGGTCGCGGGCAAGGTCCAGGTCGACGACGTGCGCGCCGACCCGCAGGGAGTTCTCGACCGGAACGCCCTGTGCGAGCAGCCACGGGACGACCGCGAAGGACCGCTGGAGCAGGGCCACCTCGAGCGGGCTCAGCCCGCTACCGACCTCCTCCGCCGGATCGCAGCCCACCTCCACCAGCCGTGCGAGCAGCGCGACGTCGTCGTCGGCCGCCGCCCGCTCCAGGGCCAGGCGCCGGAGCCGGCGCTGCGCGGCGAGCGTGCCCTCGTCCAGCGCGCCGCGCCAGTCGAGCACGGTCGCCCGGACGAGCCGGCGCAGCTTCGCCGCGGCCGACCGGGCGTCCGGGTCGCCGCCGCTTCCCAGTTCGTCGACGGCGTCGCGCATCTCCGCGCCGGTGTCGGCCTGAGTCTCCCAGGGATCCCGATCCAGGACGAGCCGTCCGAACAGCGCACGCAGGTCGCCCGCGAGCCGACCGGCCCGGTCGCCCGTGGACAGCTCCCATCCGGGCGGCAGCCCCTGCCGCCAGCAGACGACGGCACCATGGTCCGGGCCGGTGGCGGTGTGCACGTAGACGCGCTCGAGATACTCGAAACCACCGATCGGCAGGTGGACGAGCAGGCCGGACCAGTCCGGTCGGCTCTCCCCGGCGAGTTCGCACTCGTGATCGATCCAGCCCCACAGGTCGTGGTAGCCGCCACTGCCGGGATAGAACAGCTCCGCGAACGACAGCGGAACGTCCTGGCCGTCGAGATCGGTGCGCAGGTCGTAGTCGAGCCGCCCACCGAAGGTGGTGCGCCACAACGCGACGAGGGGATCGGGCAGCGGCCCGGCGCAGCGCTCGGCCACCGCGGCGAGCACCGCGTCGTCGATCGGCGGCTGCGCGTCCAGAACCAGCCGTCCGGCGAACAGCGCCAGGCCGGCCTCGCCGATGATTCGGCGTTCCCGGTCGGAGAGCGAGCCGGGCAGCACGTTGTCCGATACCTCCGTCACCCCGCGCAGCCTAGAGGTCGGACGCGCCGCCGATCCACCCGCGACGAACCGCCCGAGTCCCGCCGGTCTAGCGTCCGCGCACGGGTGCCGCGAGGAACGGGAAGCCGGTGAGGTCGCGGGTGAAGGGGACGCCGGTGATCTCTGCGGCGAGCGCGAACGTCAGGGCGATCTTGTCCCTGTGCAGGCGCCGGAAGAGGGCGTCCGCCGCTCCGTCGTCCACCGGCCTGGCGGTGGGCATGCCGAGCCGGTGCATGGCCTCGTTCAGCCTGCCCGGGTCGCTTCCCCAGCCGCCCAGCGGCCAGGGCGGGACGAACCCGGTGACCACCTCGCCGTCCACCGCGTAGACGAAACGGTCCGTCGCGTGATCGTGCCGCAGAACAGCGACCATCTCGCAGCCCCGCGACAGGTCGGAGGCGTGGCCGGTCTCGACGGCGGTCCAGCCGCCCAGCTCGACGGCAACGCTCCAACCGTTCGCCTGGACGACGCCGACATGACCGCCCTCGGATTCCAGGGGGTGTTCATCGCCCAGGTCCCAGAGCTCCGGGAACGCCACCTCCTCGCCCGCCGCGTCAGGCGCAGCGAAGCGGAACAGGACCTCGCTCGGGGTCAGCCCGCGGAAGAACGACACGCTGAAGACCTCCTCCAGCACGTTCTCGGGGCGGTCGACCCAGCGGTACGGGGCGAGGGGATCGGCCATCACGTCCTCCTCCGGAGACGCACGGCAGCCTCCCACGCACGTGCGACACCGCACGACCTCCCGATCCCGAACCGGCCGTCACCGCGCCGCCGGCGAGCGCGCGGGCGCCATCCGGTCATCCGGCGCCCGTCACCCCACCGGGCCCGGCGTCCCGTTCCGGGTCGCCGAGGCGGCGAGTTCGGCCAGGTGCCGCAGCGAGTCGGCGAGATGGTCGGGGCCGAACGGCGGGAAGTGGAGGTACTCACGGATGGACTGCGGCACCGCCGACCAGTCGTAGGTGAGCGTGACCCCGGTCTCGGACGGGCCGAGCGCCGCGAGGTCGTAGCGCCAGAGCCAGCCGCCGAACTCCAGGTGACCGTCCTCCTTCTCCTCCCCCGTCAGCCAGCCGATGGCGTTCGGCGGGTCGAACACCTGAACCTGGTTGGCCACCCGGTAACCGCCGTCTGGATGGCCGGAGTGATACATGTCCATCCGGAAGACCTGCCCCGTTCCGGTCAGCGGCGCCCGGTCGAGGGCTTCCTGTACCCAGCCGGTGCCGTCGATCGCGGCATGGGTCGACGGGTCCGCCAGGACGGCGAACACCCCCGCGACCGGCACGGCGACGGTCAGGGTGGCGCTGACGTTCTCTTGATCCACGGTGCACTCCTCGTCGGCCCCGGCCCTCCGCAGGCGCGGAAGGCGAGTTCGTCACCAATGCAGACGGTCCGGCGGCGCGGAACTCACCGGTGGTGCGGGCGGAAGCCGTCCGCGTGCCCTCCATGCGATGGGCCGACCAGGAACGGGACGTCCAGGAGGTTCCGGGTGAAGGGGACGCCGGTGATCTCGGCGGCGAGCGCGAACGCGCGGGGGATCTTGTCCTCGTACAGGCGCTCCCAGGTGGCTTCCCACTCGTCGTCGTCCATGGGGTCGGTGGGCAGGTCGAGCTTGTGCATGGCGGGGTTGAGGCCGTCCGGGTCGCTGCCCCAGCGCGCGGTCGGGCTGTGCGGCGTGAAGCAGGTGAGCGCCTCCCCGTCGGCGGCGTGGACGAACGCGTCCTCGGCGTAGTCGTGCCGGGAGACCGCGACCATCTCGCAGCCGCGCGAGAGGCGGGTACGGTACTCCGCCAGGACGGCGCACCAGCCGGACGGCTCGATCGCGATGCTCCACCCGTCCGCCTGGATCACGCCGACGTGCCCGCCGCCTTCGCCGCCGCTGGTCGCCGCGACGAACTCCGCGACCGCCTCCGACAGTTCGTCCAGCGACATCTCCCGGCCGACCGTCCCGTCCGGGCCGAAGCGGCGCAGGACGTCCGCGGGGGCGAGGCCGCGGAAGAACGACACGCAGAAGATCTCGTCGTGGTCGTCCAGCCAGCGGAACGGAGCGAGGGGGTCGGCCATACCGTCAATCTCTCACGGACGGACGGCACCGTCACCGCCCACCGGACGCCCCCGCCGGGAACCGCCCCGAACGGTTCACGGGCGGTCGGGGAGCGGGGCGAGCGGCAGGCGGAGGGTGAGGTGCGCGCCGGTGCCGGCCGCGGCGATCGTGAGGGTGCCGCAGTGCGCGTGTGCGATCTCGCGGGCGATCGCCAGACCGAGACCGGTACCGCCGGCGCCCCGGCTGCGGGCGGTGTCGAGACGGGTGAAGCGCTCGAAGACGCGTTCGCGATCGGACGGGGGGATGCCCGGGCCGTCGTCGGCGACCGTGAGGAACGCCCACGCGCCGGTGCGGCCCGCTTCCACGGTGATGCGGGAGTCGGCGTACCGTTCGGCGTTGTCGAGGAGGTTGCCGAGCAACCGGACGAGTTGCATGCGGACGCCCGAGACCGTGACGTCGCGCGGGAGGCGGGTGACCACCTCGTGCACGGAGGAGCGCCGGGACAGTTCGGCGGCTGCGAGAGCCGAGAGGTCGACCGGTTCATGGGCGACGGTCCCGCCGGTGCCGATGCGGGCGAGCAGCAGGAGATCGGTGACGATCGACTCGAGGCGGTCGGTGTCGCGGAGGGCGGAGGCGACGACGGCGGGCAGGTCGTTGTCGCCCGGGTGCATGGCGGCGTCCTCGAGGTTCGCGCGCAGGCCGGTGATGGGGGTGCGCAGTTCGTGCGAGGCGTCGGAGGCGAACTGGCGCTGCCGGGCCACCGCCTTCTCGAGGCGGTCGAGGGTCGCGTTGGCGGTGCGGGCGAGCTGGGCGATCTCGTCCTCGCCGGGCGGCTGGGGCACGCGGCGGGACAGGTCGGTGGCGCTGATCTCGGCGAGCTGGGCGCGGATGGCCTCGACGGGGCCGAGGGTGCGGCCGACGACGCGCCAGGTGACCCAGGCGGCGAGCGCGGCCAGGGCGAGGACGCCGAGGGCGAGGAGGGCTTCGAGGAGGCCGTTGCACAGGTAGGCGGGCAGGGGCGTGGCGGCGTAGACGACCGGGGAGCCGGGCTCGGTGCTGACGCGGATGGCTTCGATGACGCGGCAGTCGCGGTCCGGCCAGGCGCCGCGGCATTCGGTGTAGTCGCGGACCCGCATGTTGCTGGAGGGCCAGAGTGTGCTCACCGGGGGACCGTCCGTAGCGGGCGGGTTGGCGTTCCGGACGCGCCCGCCCGGTTCGACCACCTGGAGGACGACGTCGCCGCGGGTGTCCGGGATGGGGGTGGGCAGGGTGCCGTCGCGGAGGCCGCCGCTGACGCGGCGGGCGTCCGCCTGGGTCCGCTGGAGGAGGTCGGCCTGGACGGTGGTGCGGACGGCGACGTCCACTCCGGCGGCGGAAACGCCGAAGACGAGCACGGCGATCACGGCGGCGACGATGGTGTCCCGGGCCCGGATCGACCGGGGGCGCAGCTGCATGGCCCTCCCATCGGGTCCATCACAGACTGTCACGAGACCGGGGCTTGACCCGCATGCTACCGAGCGGTCACGAATCGGCGGGCCGAAACCCCGCGGATGAGTTTTCAGCGCTGTTCAGCCGGACATCCCGTTTTATGACGGTTCCCCCCAGAGCACCAAGGACGGACACATGGGCAGGGACGTGACCTCGGCCAACATCAGCGGCGAGGACCGGCGGCGGTACAGGGAGAAGGTGCGCAGGTGCCTGGACGTCCTGGCGCGCATGCTGGGCGAGTCCCAGTTCGACTTCCGGCGCCCCCACATCGGCCTGGAGATCGAGCTGAACCTGATCGACGCGGTCGGCGATCCGCTGATGCGCAACGCGGACGTGCTGAAGGCCATCGCGGATCCGGCGTGGGCGACGGAGCTGGGGCAGTTCAACCTGGAGATCAACATCCCGCCCCGGGAGCTCGGCGGGGAGGGGGCCGGGGAGCTGGAGTCGGAGGTCCGCGACCACCTGCTGCACGCGGACGAGCGGGCGCGGGAGGTGGACGGGCGGCTGGTGATGATCGGGATCCTGCCGACGCTGCGCAGGAGCGACATCGGCGAGGAGACGCTGTCGGCGAACGCGCGGTACAAGATGCTGAACGACCAGATCTTCGCCGCGCGCGGTGAGGAGTTCCGCATCGACTTCGACGGGCCCGAGCCGCTGCACATGCACGTCGACAACATCACGCCCGAGGCGGCGTGCACGAGCGTCCAGTTCCATCTGCAGGTGAGCCCGGACCAGTTCGGCGCCTACTGGAACGCGGCACAGGCGATCGCGGGCGTGCAGGTGGCGACGGCGGGGAACTCGCCCTACCTGTTCGGGCACCGGCTGTGGCACGAGTCCCGGATCCGGCTGTTCGAGAAGGCGATCGACACGCGCCCGGACGAGCTGAAGGCGCAGGGCGTCCGGCCGCGGGTGTGGTTCGGGGAGCGCTGGATCACGTCGGTGTTCGACCTGTTCGAGGAGAACACCCGGTACTTCCCCGCGCTGCTGCCGCTGTGCGAGGATGAGGATCCGGTGGAGGTGCTGGACGCGGGGGGCGTCCCGCAGCTCGGCGAGCTGGCCCTGCACAACGGGACCGTCTACCGCTGGAACCGTCCGATCTACGCGGTGTTCAAGGGGCGCCCGCATCTGCGGGTGGAGAACCGGGTGCTGCCGGCGGGGCCGTCGGCGGCCGACGTGGTGGCGAACGGCGCGTTCTACTACGGGCTGGTACGGGCGCTGGCGGAGGAGGACCGGGCGGTGTGGACGCGGATGTCGTTCGCGACCGCCGAGGACAACCTGCACCGCGCGGCCCGCGACGGGATGGACGCGACGCTGTACTGGCCGGGCGTGGGCAACGTCCCGGCGGCGGAGCTGGTGCTGCGCAAGCTGCTGCCGATGGCCTACGCGGGCCTCGACCGGTGGGGCGTCGATCCGGCGCGGCGGGACCGGCTGCTCGGCATCATCGAGCGCCGCTGCGTGACCGGACGGACGGGCGCCGCGTGGCAGATCGGGACGGTGCGGGAGATCGAGCGGTCGTCGCCGGGGATGTCCAGGCACGACGCGCTGCGCATGATGACGCGCGCGTACGCGGAGCACATGCGCGGCAACGAGCCCGTCCACACGTGGTCCCTGGGGGCGTAGCACCCGGCTTCTTCACAGGATCCACACATTTCACCCCCAGGGCCTCCATAGCGGGCTTCTAGAGTCTGGTGCCGTGACAGAACACGGCACCGGCGGCGAGGGACCGCCCAGGCAGCGCGTCCTCGTCGTCGAGGACGAACCGACGATCGCCCGCGCGGTCGCCGACCGGCTCGCGGCGGAGGGGTTCGCGGTGCTGGTCGCCGCCGACGGCCCCGCCGCCGTCGACCGGGCGCGCGCGTGGGCACCGGACCTGATCGTCCTCGACGTCATGCTGCCCGGTTTCGACGGGCTCGAGGTGTGCCGCCGCGTGCAGGCGGAACGTCCCGTCCCGCTGCTGATGCTGACCGCGCGCGACGACGAGACGGACCTGCTCGTGGGCCTCGGCGTCGGCGCCGACGACTACGTGACCAAGCCGTTCAGCATGCGCGAGCTGGTCGCCCGCATCCGCGCGGTGCTGCGCCGCGTCGAGCGTCCGGCACCCGACCCCCCGGCCGGGCCGGAGACCGCGCGCCCCGAGCCGCTGCGCGTCGGGGACCTGGAGATCGAGCCGGACGCGCGGCGCGTCCGCCGGGACGGCCGCGAGGTGCACCTCACCCCGATCGAGTTCGACCTGCTCGCGTGCCTGCTGCGCCACCGCGGCACCGTCCTGACCCGCGCCGTCCTGCTGGAGCGGGTGTGGGACTGGACGGACGCGTCCGGAACCAGGGTCGTCGACAGCCACGTCAAAGCGCTGCGCCGCAAGCTCGGGCAGGGCCTCATCCGGACCGTGCACGGCGTCGGATACAGCCTGGAGGACGCGACGTGAACACGGTGGCGCGGCTCTGGGCGCGGCTGCCCCGGCCGCTGGACCCGCTCCGCTCGATCCGGGTGAAGTTCGGCGTCGTCGTCATCGTGACGACGACGGTCGCGGTGCTGACCGTCCTGTGGGGGTACCGGCTGGGGTTCCGGGCGCGGGAGACGCTGCCGGTCACCGTGCTGATCTCCCTCGGCGTCATCCAGCTGATCGCGCACGGCATGACCGCGCCGCTGCGCGCCATGACGGCGGCGGCGCGGGCGATGGCGCGCGGCGACTACAGCCGCCGGGTGCGCACCACGTCCCGCGACGAGGTCGGGGAGCTGGCGGAGGCGTTCAACCGGATGGCCGCCGACCTCGCCGAGGTGGAGCGGCAGCGCCGCGAGTTCGTCGCGAACGTCTCGCACGAGCTGCGCACCCCGATCAGCGCGCTGCGCGCCGTCCTGGAGAACGTCGCCGACGGCGTCACCCCGGCGTCGCCGGAGGTGCTGGAGTCGGCGCTCGACCAGACCGAACGGCTCGGCCGGCTCGTCACCCAGCTGCTGGAGCTGTCCCGGGCGGAGGCGGGCGCGACGCCGCTCGACCCGGCCCGGATGGACGCCGCCGGGTTCGTCGACGACGTCGTCGCCGAGGCCGCCGCCGGGCACCCGGACGCGGTGTTCGAGACGGACGTGACGCCCGGCCTGCACGCCGTCGCCGACCGCGACCGGCTGCACCAGATCGTCGCGAACCTGCTGGACAACGCCGTCCGGCACGGCCCGGCGGGCGCCCCCGTCACGCTCACCGCACGGTCCGCGGGCCCGTCCGGCGGCCTCGTCGTGGAGGTCGCCGACCGGGGCCCCGGCATCCCGCCGCAGGAGCGGGCCCGCGTGTTCGAACGCTTCTCGCGCGGCGCCGCGTCCGGCCCGCGCGCCGGAACGCCCGGTGGCGGCACCGGGCTCGGTCTCGCCATCGCCCGCTGGGCGACCGACCTGCACGGCGGCGAGATCACCGTCCTGGACGTCCCCGCCGGCTGCCGCATCCGCGTCGTCATCCCCCCGAACCCCGGAGGTTCGCCATGACCAATCCGCCGGTGTCGATGCAGAAAACACCCGAGGGCCCGCCGCCCTCCGCGGCCGGGCGCCCGGTCGTGTACGGGCCGATGCCGCCGCCGTACTTCCGCAGGCCGACCAAGCTGGAGCAGGCGCTGCGGCGCTGGAAGGGGCCGGAGCCGCTGCGCCCGGCGCTGGTGGCGGCGGCGGCCGGAGCCGGACTGGTCGGCGCGGTCACCGTCGGCCCGATGCTGCGGGAGGGCTCCTTCGGCGTGGGCCTGCCGATCGCCGCCGTCGCCGTCGCGGCCGTGACGGGCGCCGCCGCGCAGCGGGCCGGACGGCTGGTGGCGCCCGCGACGCGCCGCCGCCGGGGCCTCGCCCGCGCCAACCTCACCGGCGCCGCGTTCGCGCTGCTCGCACTGGCCCTGACCGGGACGTTCGCGGTCCGCGACGCCGACTGGCTCGTCGCGCTCGCGCTGCTGCTCGCGATGCCGGTCGCCTCGTACGCGGCGGCGGGCGGGCGGTCCTGGACGGAGCTGATCGGCGGCGGGCTCGCGTACCCGGTGAGCGGCCTGCGGATGCTGCCGTGGGCGGCGCGCGGCGTCGGCCGGGCGGCGTCGCCCGGACGCGGCGTGACCTGGCCGGTCATCCGCACCGGGCTGATCGTGGCCGGGCTGCTGCTGGTGTTCGGCGCGCTCTTCGCGGGGGCGGACGCGGCGTTCGGCGACCTGGTGTCCGGCCTGATCCCGGACGTGTCGGGCGGCAACGTGTTCGTCTACGTGTTCGCGTTCGCCGCGACGCTGCTCGCCGCGCTCGCGGGCGCCCACCTCGTGCAGGCGCCGCCGCCGCTGCACCTGCTCACCCCGCGCCGGCCCGCCCCGGCCGGGCGCTGGTCGTGGATCGTCCCGATCGCCGCGCTCGACCTGCTGTTCCTCGCCTTCTGCGCCGTCCAGGCCCGGGTGTTCCTGGCCGCCGACCGGGACGCGCTGCTCGCCGAGACCGGCCTCACCTACGCCGAGTACGCACGGCAGGGCTTCTTCCAGCTCGTGGTCGTGACCGTGCTGGTGATCGCCGTCATCGCGCTGGCGATGACGTGGGCGCCGGCCGCCGGGCGCGCCGACCGCGCGACCGTCCGGACCCTGCTCGGGCTGCTGTGCGGGCTGACGCTGGTGGTCGTCGCGGTCGCGCTGCGGCGGCTCTACCTGTACGAGGAGCAGTTCGGCTGGACGCGGCTGCGGCTGTGGGTGCACGCGTTCGAGCTGTGGCTCGGGCTGGTCGTGGTGCTCGGCGCGGTCGGCGCGGTGTTCGGGTGGCGCCGGGCGCTGCTGCCGCGCGCCGTCGCGGGCAGCGCCGCCGCCGCGATGCTCGCGCTCGCCGCGCTCAACCCGGACGCGTTCATCGCGGAACGCAACGTCGACCGGTTCGAGGCGACCGGCAAGATCGACGTCATGTACCTGCGGAACCTGTCGGCCGACGCCGTCCCGGCCCTGGACCGGCTGCCGGAGCCGCAGCGCTCGTGCGCGCTCGGCGAGATCTCCGGCAAGCTGGAGGGGGACGACCCGGCCATGGGGGCGAACCTGGCGCGGGAACGGGCGCGGGACGTCCTGGCCGACCGGCCGGTCGCGCGGGACGACGGCGACTACTACGAGTGCTACAAGGTGTCGAACCCGGACGGCGGTGTGTACTCGAGCCCGCGTCCCTGACCGGCGGCCCGCCGCTCAGTGCGCCGGGAGGCCGTCCATCGTGAGGAGGGCGTAGGCGGCGAGGGTGGAGTCGTCGGTGATCAGGCCGGCCGCGACCAGCTCGCGGAACCCGGCCCGCGACACCCACCGCTGCCGCATGTCCTGCTCCTCGGCCTCCCGGTCGGGCTCGCCCGGCGTCAGATCGGTGGCGTGGAAGATCGTGAAGCCCTGGCCGCTCGTCCCGTGCGAGCAGTTCAGGTAGCCGACGCGGCGCAGCCGCCCGGCGGTGAAGCCGGTCTCCTCGGCCAGCTCCCGGCGGGCCAGCTCCACCGGGTCGACCGCCCGGCGGCCGGGCGCCGCGCCCTGCGGGAAGCTCCACGTCCGGCGGCCGATCGGGTAGCGGTACTCCTCCACCATGTGGAAGCCGCCGTCCTCCTCCGGGACGACCAGCACGAAATCGGGCTTGTCGACGACGCCGTAGATGCCGCGCGAGCCGTCGAGCCGCTCGACCTCGTCCTCGCGGACCACCATCCACGGGTTCTCGTAGACGACGCGCGACGCGACGCGCCGGACGGCGGGCCGCTCGTCCCCCGCCGTCCCGTCCCCGGCCGGCTCGGTCATGTCAGCCCTCCGCCCCGTATCGGTAGATGAGTTCGTGCCGGTGGCCCACCACGACCCGGTGCGTCACCTCGACCACCCGGTCGTCCTGGTCGTGGGCGCGGCGCCACAGCGTCAGGACCGGCTGCCCCGGGCCGATCTCCAGCGCCTCCTGCTCCTCCGCGCGCGGCAGCCGGCAGGTCACGGTCTCCTCGAACACGATCGCGAACCCGGCCTCCTCCAGCCGCGAGTAGATCCCGCCGGGCCCGGTGTCGACCTCCCGCAGGACCGGGATCCGGTCGACGATGTCCAGCGGCACCCAGGTCGTCGCCGTCTGCACCGGCGGCTCGCCCTCGACGCCCTGGACGCGCGCGCGCCGCAGCAGCCGCGTCCCGGCGGGCACCGCGAGCCGCCGCGCGAGCCGCGCGTCCGCGACGACCTCGGCGACGGACGTCCGGGTGAAGGGGGTGCGGCCGGAGCCCTGCGCCGACACGTGGAAGCCGCGCCAGCCGCCGACCTGCCGGGTGATGTCGGACGCCGCGCGGCGGATCCGGCCGGCCGCGTGGACCCGCACCCCCGAGCCGTGCTCGACGCGGACGAGGCCCTGCTCGGCGAGCATCCGCAGCGCCCGCCGGACGGTGGAGCGGTCGGCGCCGAAGTCGCGGGCCAGCTCCCGCTCGGAGGGCAGCCACGCGCCCGGGTCGAGCTCGCCCTCGACGATCCGGGCGGCGAGCGCACTGGTGATCGCTTGCGCCTTCGTGGGGGGTCGCGGCATACCAGATCCTGCTCCGAACTGCGGTGCGTCGACATCACGATCTCACACCGCGTCCGCCCAGGTGGCGGGTAACGCCAGTCTCACCTACCCCCGGCGCCACCCTGGACGCTCCACCGATCTCTGTCCGTGTTCTGCCGAACACGTTGTGACACGGCTCTCAGCGGCCTACGGTAGTCCTACCATAGGCCGACCAAGGAGTCCGCGGTGATGTCGGTGTCCATGTGCATGCCCGGCTGGCACAGCGAACGCTCGGACGGTGGCCTGCGCGCCACCCGGGTGATGCCCCTGTCGGACTACCAGTTGCTGAACGGCTGCCTGGAGCAGATCGTCGCCCTCGACGAGGGCGAGCTGTGGCTGCTGTGCGACGCGCAGACCCGGCTGGCGGAGCGGGTCGCCACCGCCGAGCGGCTCCGGTTCAGGTCCGCCGGAGGCTGACCACCTCGCCGCTCTCCCCGACCGCCGCCCGTCCGGACGGGATCAGGTGCTCGCCCGGCCCGGCGGCGAGCAGCGCGCGGGCGCGCAGCACGATCTCCAGGTCGAACCGCAGGTCCGGGTCCAGGAGCTGGTCGCCGAACAGCTCCTCCAGCTGCCGCAGCCGGTACCGGACGGTCTGCGGGTGCACGTGCAGCCGCATCGCGACCTCGTTGGCGTTGCGGCCCGACTGCAGCCACGCCAGCAGCGTCTCGGCGAGCCGGTCCTGCTGGGACGGCCGCAGGTGCGACAGCGGCGCCAGCCGCAGGTCCGCGAGCGCCGTCGTGAGCCCCTCGTCCTGGAACAGGATCAGCGTGGACATGTGCTCCACGCTGCGCACCACGCCGTCCGCCTCGATGACGCCGCGCTGCACCAGGCACAGCGTCTTGCGGGCCCACTGGAACGAGCGGCCCGCCTCCATCACCGGGACGGTCGGGCCGACGACGGCCGGGGTCCCGGCGAGCGCCCGGTCCACGAGCTTCGCGCGGCCGGGGCCGTCCGGGTCCGGGATGATCAGGCTGGGGGTGCGGCGGGTCAGGTCGGCGAGCACGTCGGGCGGGAACGCGGTGCCCCGGTCGTCGCGGACCTGCCGGCCCAGCGCGACCGCGGCGACCGTGCGCGGCAGCGGCCAGTGCGCGGCCGCGGCGAGGTCCGCGACGGCCTCCGCCCCGGCCGGCGGGTCGGCGAACAGCAGGTCGAGCAGCCGCTTGCGGCGGCGCTGCATCTCCCCGGCCACCTCGGCCTTGGCCTGGGAGAAGCCCTCCACCGCCGCGTGCGCCAGCTCGTTCTGGAACAGCATCAGCGCCTCGCCGACCGCGCCGAGCGTGCGCGCCGGGACGTGCAGCGCGTCGGCGCCCTCGGTGATCCGCCGCCACGCGACCATGCCGCCGACGCGCATCGCGGTCTGCATGGCGTCCAGGCTGCGGCCCTCACCGGCCTCGCCCCGGCCGATCGCGCGGAAGAAGTCGCTGACCGACGCGGGCTCGTGCCCCGGATCGGCCACCCGGTCCACGAAGTAGTGCAGCACGCGCTCCACGGCCTGCCGCAGGGTGCCCGAGTAGGCCCCGTCGTTCGGCCGGTCGTACTCGCGGACGCGCGTCTGGATCTCCTGCATCATGTCGTCCGCCACCTCGTCGAGGTGCGGCCGCATGTGATCGGCCAGCTCCCTGGGCAGATCCTCCCAGGGCCGCCCGGTGGTGGCGCTCGAACCGTCGTCCGACACGTATACCCTCCCCGCCGCTCGGTTCCCCTGCGTTCCGCGCCGCACACCGGGGGTAATTAACTACTTATGGGACTTGTGTGGGGCAAATCATGACCCCTGGACCCACCAGGGCGAAAGTCTAGGTCGAGATCCGACCAGAATCGGCCGCCCCACCCGACGACTTCCCACATCTCCGCTACGTGGACGGGCCCTCACTTTTCGTGAACACGCACCCTGATAGCATCTGATGCATATAGCGTCCGATGCATGGGGCTGTACGACGTTGAGATCGAGCCGGAGATCATGGAATGGCTGGACTCGCTCACCGACCGCGAGTACGGCCGTGTCGAGCAGTTCGTCGAGATCCTCGCGGAGAACGCCGAAACGCTGGGCGAGCCGTGGTCACGGCATCTCGGCGGTGGACTGCGCGAGTTGCGCATCCATCTCCACCCGCGTCAAGCGCGCGTCACCTACTGGCTCGCGCCAGGCAGACGGGTCATCCTTCTCACAGTGTTCTATAAAACGCAAGAGCGTGAAGTCGCGGAGATCGAGCGCGCGAGTCGGGTCATGAAGGTGTGTCACGCCGAGCACGGCCACGCACGAACGGACTACATCAGGGAGGTGTAAGGCCATGGGAGAGCAGGGGAGCCCGCACGCGCGCTGGGTGCCGGGCGCGGGTCGAGACAACGACGAGGTGCGCGCAGGACGGGAAGAAGCCCGCATCGCCTTCGAGTTGGGCAACGCGGTCAGGGAGCGGCGCCAGGCACTGGGGTGGTCGCAGGCCGAACTCGCCCGAAGAGCAGGTATGACCCAGCCCGCCCTCTCTCGGCTGGAGGCCGGTGGCCCGACACCGACCATCGGCGTGCTCGACCGCATCGCCCACGCCCTCGGGGCCAGGCTGACGGTGAAGTTCACCGACGCCGCCTGAACCCGCCGGACAGGTGAAGGGTCCGGGCGGCGCCTGGTGGGGTGGGGGGAGGGGGGCGGCGCCGCCCGGACCCGCGGGGGAGGGTCCTGTGGGGTTTCTGCGGGCTTCGCGGGTTGCCGGGACCCCTACGCGGGGTCTCGGCGGGGGCGGTCAGCGGCGGAAGCGGTTCAGGTTGGCCTCGCCGATGCGCTCGCGCATCGCCGGGTCGTCGACGCCCTGGTTCTCGCCGGTCGCGCCGCACAGCACCGCGACCTTCCCGACGTGGGCGTTCGTCTGCACGGCCCGGGTCGCCTCGCCCGCCTCGTCCAGGTCGTACACCTGCGACAGGGTCGGGTGGATCATGCCGAGCGAGATCAGCCGGTTGATCTCGACGGCCTCGTGGTAGTTGAAGCCGTGCGAGCCGATGATGCTCTTCAGCCGCATCCACAGGAAGCGGTTGTCGTACTCGTGCTTGTAGCCGGTCGACGAACCGCAGGTGACGATCTTGCCGCCGCGGCGCGCGACGTACACCGACGCGCCGAACGTCTCGCGGCCGAGGTACTCGAACACGATCCCCGGGTCCTCGCCGACCAGCCCGCGGATCGCCTCGCCGAGCACGCGTCCCGCCTTCGGATGGCGCAGGCCCTGCTCGCCGAGGTTCAGCTCGCTGCGGTTGATGATGTGCTCGCAGCCCTGCGACCGGACGATGTCGGCCTTCTCCTGCGACGACACCACCGCGACCGGGATGCCGCCGCCGTTGCGGACGAGCTGCGTCGCGTACGAGCCGAGCCCGCCCGTCGCGCCCCAGATCAGGACGACGTCGCCCTGCTTCATCCGCGCGCCGTGCGAGCCGACGAGCATCCGGTACGCGGTCGCCGCGCACAGGATGTTCGAGCCCGCCTCCTCCCACGACAGGTGCTTCGGCTTGCGAATGAGCTGGTTCGCCTTGACGATGCAGTACTCGCCGAGCGACCCGAAGTTCGTCTCGAAGCCCCAGGCGAGCTGGCTCTCGCTCATCATCCCGTCGTCGTAGGAGCCGTGGTCCTCCTCGTCGACGAAGAACGGCGACAGGACGACCTTGTCGCCGGCCTTCCAGTTCCGGACGCCCTCGCCGGTGCGGACGACCACGCCGGAGCCGTCCGAGCCGAGGATGTGGTACGGCAGGTCGTGCCGCGCGCCGTACCAGCCCTGGCGGCCGAACTTCTCCAGGAACGCGAACGTCGGGACCGGCTCGAAGATCGCCGACCAGACGGTGTTGAAGTTGATCGCCGCGGACATCACCGCGACGACGCACTCGTCGGGTGCGAGCTCGGGCATCTCGACCTCGTCCACGTGCAGCGAGCGGCGCACGTCCTTGTCGGTCTGCCCCTCGAAGATCCCGACCTCGTCCTTGCGCGTGAAGGCGGCGCGGAAGCGGGTCGGCAGGTCGATCTCCTGCAGCTCGGGGCCGCTCGCGCCGTTGCGGACGGCATCGAGGAGCGGGTGGGACGAGCCGGGCTGAGCCATGGGTGTCCTCCGTGGAACGACGGGGTGGGGCGAGCCCTCAGCGGGCCGGGGTGGGCCGGGGGCGCACGGCCGCGCCCGCGGCCGCCGGCTGTTCATCGTGCACGGCGGTGCCGGGCGCGGGCGCGCGTCCGGCGAGCCGGTCCTCCAGGTGCGCGGCGAGCGTCTGCACGCCGGGCGGATCGAGCAGGTTGAGGTGGTGCACGTCCGGGATCGTCACCTTCTCCAGATCGGAGCAGAGCCCGCCGAAACCGTTGGTCCCGTCGAGCACGTAACGCGCGTCCCGGACCGCCCAGGGTGTCTCCTCGGGCGCGTAGTAGAGGATGACGCGGCCGTCGTACGGCTCGGGCCGGTACGCCTCCAGGGATCGGGTGTCCTGGTGGGACGTGAGCTGGTGGGTCAGCGCCGCCGGCGGAATGTGGTCCACCAGCGGGGCCGCCCGCTCCATGACCAGCGCGAACTGCGCCTCCTCGTCCAGCCCGGACAGCTCCTCGTAGGTGAGGGTCACGTCCAGGCCGTACGTCTCGTTGATGTAGTCGGCGAACGCCGAGAACCGGCGCGCGAGCGTGTCGGACTCGTCGTCCACCTCCAGCGGGAGGCCCGCGTCGAACAGCGCGACGAACTCGACCTCGCGTCCCGCCTTCTCGAGCTGCCGGGCCGTCTCGTAGGCGAGGACGCCGCCGAACGACCAGCCGCCGAGCCGGAACGCGCCCTCGGGCTGCGCCTCCAGCAGGTGCCGGACGTACCGGGCGGCGCGCTCCTCGACCGGCGGCGCGTCCTCGAACCGTTCGAGTCCGTACACCGGCTGGTCGTCGCCGAGCAGCTCGACGAGCTGCCGGTAGCAGGCGGTGGTGCCGCCCGCCGGGTGCGCGATGAAGATCGGGCGCCGCGACCCGGTGGCCTTCAACGGGCGGACGGTCTGCCGCGCGGCCTCCTCGTCGGCGGCGCGGATGAACTCCGCGACGTGCTCGGCGGTCGGCGTCGCGAGCAGCTCGGCCCGGGTGGCCGCCGTGTCCGCCCCGCCCCGGCCGACCTGCGGGCCGAGCTCCCGGACGACCGTCGCGACGAGCCGGTCGGCCTGCGCGTCCGTCCCGCCGAGGTCGGCGAAGAAGTCCGCGGTGACGCCGACGCGGTCGGCGCCGAGGACGTCCTCGAAGATCCGGACCGCGAGGCGTTCGGCGTCGTCGCGCGGCATCACGTACCCGGCCTCGGCGTTCGACGCCGCCCGCGCGGGCGCCGCCACGGGCGCCGGGGCGTCGGCGAGGCCCAGCTCACCGGCCGCCCACTCCTCGAACACGTTCACGCTCGCGCCCTGCAGCAGCACCGACGCGGGGACGGTCAGGCCCAGGTCGTGCTCGACGCCGCTCTTGATCCGGACGGCGACGAGCGAGTCGAGCCCGAGGTCGGTGAGCGGGACGGCCGGGTCCAGGCGCTGCGGCTCGAACCCGAGGACGGCCGCGATCCGGCACCTGACCTGCGCCGCGATGGCCTTGCGCGCCTCGGCGGGCGGCAGCTGCCGGACGGCGTCGACGCCGGGCCAGTCGCCGGTGTCGGCCGGTTCGCCCGCGGCCTCGGTGAGCGCCGCGAAGTACGGCATGTTCCGGATCTCCGGGAACAGCCCCACCGCGGTCGCCGGGTCGAACCGCAGGACGCCCGTCGCCGGACGGTCGTGCACCAGCAGCGCCTCGAGGGCCTCCGCGCCCTCGTCCGGGCTGATCGGCTCGATCACCGCGACCGCGAGGTCGGCGGCGCCGCCGACCTTCGACCAGGTGCCCCAGTCGACGGTCGCCGCGGCCCTGCCGTGCGCCCGCCGGTAGGCCGTCAGGGCGTCGATCGCGGCGTTCGCCGCCGCGTACGCGCCCTGCCCCGGCGAGCCCAGGAGGGCCGCCGCGGACGAGTGCATGACCAGCCAGTCGAGGTCGAGGTCCCAGGTGGCCTCGCTGAGCCGCCGCGCGCCCTCGACCTTCGCCGTCCACACCCTGTGGAGATCCTCCGGGCCGAGGTCGGCGATCATGCGGTCGTCGATGGCGCCGGCGCCGTGCACGACGCCCCGCAGCTTCACGCCGCCCTCCTGCGCGACCCGCACCAGGCGCTCCGCGGTGCCGGGCGCCGCGATGTCGCCGAGGACGATCCCCACGTCGACGCCGCTCTCCCGCAGCCGCGCGATCACCTTCTCGGCCGCGTCGTCCGGGCCGCGGCGGCCCGACAGCACGATCCGTCCCGCGCCCCGCTCGGCGAGCAGCCGCGCGGTGACGAGGCCGATGCCGCCGTACCCGCCGGTGATCACGTACGCCCCGCCGCGCCGCACGATCTTCTTCGGCTTCGCGGGCGGTTCGAGCGCCGCACCGGGCGCGAGCCGGGACGCGTACCGGACGCCGCCGCGCCACGCGACCTCCCGCGCGTCCCCGTCCGCCAGCAGTTCGGCGACGAGGTCCGCGGGCCGGTCCACGTCGACGTGCGTCGCGCGCTGGACCGTCCGCTCGAAGGCCAGGACGCGGGTGAGCGCGCTGACGAACCCGTGCGCGGGCTCGCCCGCCTCGCCGTCCAGGACGGGCAGCGCGGAGCGGGTCGCGACGTACAGGCGGGGCCCGTCGGGCAGCGTGCGGCTGACCCGTGCGACGGTGAGCACGAGCGCCTCGTCGACGAGCCCGGCGGACGGCACGAGCACGACGCCCGCGACGTCCCCCTCGTCCATCGGATGGCCGTCGGGCGGGGCGGCGGTCAGCAGGTGCCGGATGACCCGGTGCCCGCGCTCCTCCAGCCCGGCCGCCGTCGCGGCCGCGAGCGCGTCGTCCGCCTCCGCCAGCAGCAGCCACGACCGGCCGTCCCCATCCGGCGACGGTTCGGGAAGCCCGGTCTCGTCCCAGACGAGTTCGACGAGCTTGTCATGCAGGGGGACGGGGACGTCGGGGCGGTTCGTGCGGCGGAGCGCGACGCCGGTCGCCTCGAGGAGGACGCGGCCGTCCTCGTCGAGCAGGACGACCGTGCCGGTCATGCCTTCCTCGCCCCGCTGGACGGTCGCGCGGGCGCGGCCCCCGCGGTGGGTCGGGCCGTGCACGCGCAGGCCGCCGATGGTCTCGGCGAGCCACACGCCGTCCTCCCCGGCGGCCGCGGCGGCCTCGGCGGACAGGACGGACAGGCACCGGTCGAGGACCTCGGGGTGCAGGCGGTAGTGGCGGCTGCCGCGCTCGGCGGGGGCGATCTCGGCGAGGCCGTCCACGTCCCCGGCGGGGCCGGCGGCGGGCGCGCGGTGGTCCTCGCCGACGTCCGCGCTGGCCAGCCGGGTCCAGGTGCCGGCGGGCGTGCGGGCGTGGATCTCGACGCGCTGCTCGTCCTCGGTGTAGGTGGTGGTGACGATCGTGCTCTCGGCGAGCGCGAGCGGCCGCTCCATCCACAGGCTGTTGACGCGGACGGCGCCCGTGCCGAGGGCGCTCGCCCCGGCGGCGAGGGCCATCTCCGCGAGCGCCGCGACCGGCAGGACCGGCAGGCCGTGGACGGCGAGGCCGGCGAGCCACGGGCGGGCGGCGAGGCCCACGTCGGCGCGCCAGGCGTGCCGGTCCTCGCCGGGCAGTTCGACGTGCGCGCCGAGCAGCGGGTGCTCGTCGCGGCCCCGGTCGGCGCGGGCGGACAGGTCGACCCAGTGGTGCTCGTGCCGCCACGGCGAGAACGGGACGTCGACGATCGCGCCGTCGGCGGGCGCGGCCACGGCGTGGCCGTGCGCGGCGAGGGACGCGAGCCGCGCGTGGAAGGTCAGGGTGTCGTCGGTCTCCTGGCCCTTCGGCGCCCGCTTCAGCGTGTGGGTGACGAGCGCGCCGGTGCCCTCCAGGGTCTCGCCGACGCCGTGCGCGAGGATCGGGTGCGCGTTGACCTCGACGAACGTGCGGTGGCCGTCTTCGGCGGCGGCGGCGATCGCGCCGGTGAGCCGGACGGGGTTGCGCAGGTTCGACGCCCAGTACTCGGCGTCGAGCGTCGCGCCCCCGTCCGCTCCGGTGAACGCGCGCGGGTCTTCCAGGGCCGTGGTGTAGAGGACGATGCCGTCCGCGAGCGGCGTGCCCGGTTCGGCGCCCACGTCCGCGAGCCGCTCGCGCAGTTCGGGGAGCAGCGGGTCGACCTGCGGGGAGTGGCCCGCGCCCTCCGCCTGCACCATCCGGGCGAGGCGGCCCTGCGCCTCGGCGCGCCGGACGGCCTCGGCGACCTCGTCCGCGTCGCCGGTGACGACCGTCTGCTTCGGAGAGGAATGGACGGCCGCGTACACCCGCGGCAGGTCGTGGGCCAGCTCGTCGACCTCGGCGGCGGACGCGCCGAGGACGGCCATCGCGCCGCCGCCGACGAGGCGGGTGAGCAGCCGGGAGCGGCGGCAGATGACGCGGACGCCGTCCTGCGGGGTGAGGGCCCCGGCGACGACGGCCGCCGCGACCTCGCCCATCGAGTGGCCGACGACCGCGCCGGGCGTGACGCCGTAGGACTTCCACATGCGGGCGAGGCCGAGCTGGATCGCGAACAGGACCGGCATCGTCTCGGCCGGGCCGTCCGGTTTCGCGCCGGATTCGAGGAGGTCCCACAGGGCGGGGCCGCCCTCCTCGGCGAACAGCCCGTCGAGGTCGTCGATGGCCTCGGCGAACGCGGGCTCCTCCTCGAGCAGCCGCTGCGCCATCCCGGCGCGCTGCGCCCCGTACCCGGAGAAGACCCAGACGGGACGGCCGGGCTTGCCGAGCGCCGAGCCGGTGACGACGCCCGGGTGGGGGCGTCCCTCGGCGAGCGCGGTCAGCCCGTCGACCAGCCCGGCGCGGTCGCGGGCGGCGACGGCGGCGCGGGCCCGGCCGCGCCCGGCGCGCCCGTGCAGGGTGCGGGCGACGTCCGGCAGTTCGGCGCCGGACTCCGCCAGCCAGGCGGCCAGGACGGACGCGTGGTCGCGGATCCGGTCGTCGGAGGTGTCCGACAGCGGGAACGTGCGGACGACCGCGGGCCGCGAGCGCGGTTCGTGCGCCGGGGCGGCCTCGAGGACGAGGTGCGCGTTCGTCCCGCCGAACCCGAAACCGGACACGCCCGCGCGGGCCGGGTGTCCGCGCTCGGGCCACGGCGTCTCCTCGGCCACGACCGAGAGGCGCAGGTCGTCGAACGGGATGTGCGGGTTCGGCTCGCTGTAGTGCGCGCTCGGCGGGATCGTCCGGTGGTGCAGTGCGAGGACGGCCTTGATCAGGCCCGCGACGCCCGCGGCGGACTCCAGGTGCCCGAGGTTCGACTTCGCCGAGCCGAGCAGCAGCGGCTCGTCCGGGGACCGGCCCGCGCCGAGGATCTCCCCGACGGCCTTCGCCTCGATCGGGTCGCCGAGGAATGTGCCGGTGCCGTGCGCCTCGAGGTAGTCGACCTCGCGGGTGTCGATCCCGGCGGAGGCGTACACGTCGCGGAGCAGCGCGCGCTGCGCCTCGGAGTTGGGGGCGACGAGCCCGTTGGAGCGGCCGTCGGAGTTGACGCCGCTGCCCCGGACGACGGCGAGGATCCGGTCGCCGTCGCGCCGGGCGTCCGAGAGGCGCTTGAGCACGACCGCGCCGCAGCCCTCCGCGCGGACCATCCCGTCGGCGGACGCGTCGAACGCCTTGCAGTGCCCGTCGGCGGCGGTGCCGCCGGCGAGGTCGAACGTCATCGTGACCGTCGGGGACAGCAGCAGGTTCACGCCGCCCGCGAGCGCCACGTCGGCCTCGCCGCGCCGCAGCGCCTGCACCGCGAGGTGCGTCGAGACGAGCGACGAACTGCACGCGGTGTCGACGATCATGCTGGGACCGCGCAGGTCCAGCAGGTACGACAGCCGGTTCGCGATGATGCTGAGCGCGGCGCCGGTGGCGGTGAACGGCTCCAGGGCGGCCGGGTCGGACGCGGTGAACGCCGCGTACTCGGGGGCGGACACGCCGACGAACACGCCGGTGCGGCTGCCGCGCAGCGACGCCGGGCCGATCCCGGCGTGCTCGAACGCCTCCCAGGCGACCTCGAGGACGAGCCGCTGCTGCGGGTCCATGACGGCCGCCTCGCGCGGCGTGATCCCGAAGAACTGCGCGTCGAACCCGGCGACGTCGTCCAGGAAGCCGCCGAGGCGGGTGGTGCGGGCGAGCAGGTCCCCGACCTCGGGGAGCCGTCGTCGAACGGGTCCCAGCGCCCGTCCGGGACCTCCCGGACCGCGTCGCCGCGGCCGGTGAGGAACCGCCAGTAGTCGGCGGGCCCGGTCAGGTCGCGGTCGCCGCCGGGGAAGCGGCAGCCGATGCCGACGACCGCGACCGGCTCGTCGGCGGCGGGGGCGGAGGACGGGACGGACGGCGCCGGCCCGGCACTCGCGGCCGCGCCGGCGGCGGTGCCGGCGCTCGCGAGGTCGGCGCCGGAGGCGAGGGCCACCGAGAGCTTGTCGATCGTCGGGTGTTCCCAGACGAGGGTGGCGGGGAGCGACCGGCCGAGCATCTGCTCGAGCTCACCGGCGATCGCGACGGCGTCGCGGGAGGCGAGCCCGAACTCCTCGAGCGGGCGGTCGGGGTCGATCTGGTCTTCGGTGGTCCGGGAGCGACGCGCGATCTGCTCGATCAGGTGCCGGCGAATCGAATCCTCGCTGATCCGAGCCCGATCCTGCGGGATGTCCCGCGCGGCTCCGGAACGATCTTTGCTCTGCATGCGGTGGGTTCCCCCCATGACGGGATCGTTCATCGAAGCAGGGACCCACTTTGTCCCACTGTGACCGGCCCAGGATGCGCATCCAGACCACTTTTCTCCCGAGTCACTTGTCACGGTGATGACAAGACTCGGTAGTAACCAATGTGGCCTGATGGGATAGTTGAGAGACCCATCCCGGAGATGTGATGGGTAACCACTAATGAACCAATAGTAACAATAGTCCGACGAGACATTTTAGGGGGTAGCGGCGGATTTCCCGCGCGCGGGGGAGGTCACGCCGCGTGCACCGTTGACCCGGGGCAGATACCGATGGGCGCTGGCGGTCGTCGCCGTCAGCGCATTCATGATCACCATGGACAACACGGTGGTCTTCAACGCGCTGCCCACGATCAAGGCCGATCTCGACATGTCGGACTCGGCCGCCGGATGGGTCGCGACCGGGTACATCCTGATGTTCTCGTGCCTGATGATCGCGGGCGGGCGGCTCACCGACATCTTCGGCTGCCGCGTCCCGTTCACCCTCGGCATGCTGATCTTCACGACGGCGTCGGCCGTCTGCGGGCTCGCCGAGAGCACCGACGTGCTCATCCTGGCGCGCATCGTGCAGGGCGCCGGGGCCGCGCTCGCGCTGCCCGCCACGCAGGTCATGGTCACCGTCGGGCGCAACGACAAGCAGCGCTCGATCGGCAACATCGTCTGGATCGGCGCGGCCTCCAGCGCCACCGCCCTCGGCCCGACGATCGGCGGCCTCATCGCCGAGCAGTGGTCCTGGGGCTGGATCTTCCTGATCAACATCGTGCCCGGGGTCCTGGTGATCCTGCTCGGCCTGTTCGTCCTCACCGGCGTGGGCGAGAACAAGGACGCCCGCGTCGACCTGCCCGGCGTGCTGATCTCCGCGACGATGCTGTTCGCCTTCACCTACGCGCTGGAGACCGGCGGCCACCACGGCTGGACCGACCCCTCGGTGCTCAGCGTCTTCGCCCTCGGCGCCATCGCGCTCGTCTGCTTCGTCATGGTGGAGAACTGGGCCCCCGACCCCATGATCGACCTGCGGTTCTTCCGGAACCGGGTGTTCACCGGCGGGCTCCTGTCGCAGATGCTCTACGGCATCGGCTTCAACGGCATGATGTTCTACTCGCCGCAGTTCCTGCAGGTCTTCCTCGGCTTCTCGCCGCCCGAGGCCGGCCTCGTCATGCTCCCCCCGGCCATCACGATCATGGTGCTGACGCCCGTCGCGTTCCTGCTCGCCGCCAAGATCGGCCCGCGGCCCGCGATCGGCGGCGGGATGGCGCTGATGGCCCTCGGGATGGTGCTGTTCTCGATGCTCGAGCGCGGCGACGGCTACGCCGAGCTGATGCCCGGCGTCATGCTCGTCGGCGTCGGCGCCGCCCTCGGCATGCCGCTCGTCATGTACGTGCTCAAGGCCGTCCCCGAGCGGCGGGCGGGCGTCGCCAGCGGCGTGATCAACGTGATCCGCGAGTCGTCCGGCGCCTTCGGCATCGCGATCGTCGGGCTGCTCATCCACACGGTCCCCGACGTGGGCGCGGGCGCCGGCGCGCTGGAGGAGTTCCGGTCGGGCGCCTCGTCCGGACTGATCCTCGGCGCGGTGCTGGTGCTGATCGGCGGCCTCATCGGCGGGTTCACGCTGCCCAGCAGGCGCGGCTGGCTCGGCCCCAAGCACGGCAAGCAGCGCCCGCTCGTCTCCGACCCGCCGCCGCGCCGCACCGCCCGGTCCGCCGCGACCGTCCCCTCCGCCGCGCCGGTCTCCGACCCGCGCGCCACCACGCCCGACCCGATCCCGGTCGGCGCCGGAGGCCTCGCCGCGGACGACCGCGCGGTCGCGGGCGTCCCGGGTGCTCCGGGTGCCGCCGGGGGCGCGGGCGCCGCACCGTCGCGCGTCCCGTCCGCCGCGGCCTCCGCCGCACCGTCCGATCCCGACACCGCCCCCCATACCGCGCGCCCCCCGCTCGCCTCCCCCCGGAAGGACGAGAGCATGCCCGACCCCACCCCCGGGCCCCACTGGTGGAACGACTGGGACGAGCCCGCCCCGGGCCCCGGTCCGGAGGAGCCGCCGCCCGCCCCGTCGGCCTGGCCCCCGCCGCCGAGCGCCGCCCCGCCCGTCCCGTCCGTCCCGCCCGCGGCGCCGCCCGGACCGGTGGACGACGTCTGGTACGACCGGCCCGGCACCGTGCGGGACGGCCTGTCGCTCGGGGTCGCGGACCCGGCGGACGCCCGCCGCCCGCCACCGCCGCCCGAGGGCTGGTACCAGCCGTACACGCCCGACGACGGCCCGCCGAGCGGCCCGCCGTCCCCGCCGCCCGGCCCCCGCGACGACGCCTGGTGAGGAGGCGCACGTGAGCACCATCGTGATCTTCGGCGCGGGCTCGCGCGGCGACGTCCAGCCCTGCGCCGCCCTCGGGCGCGCCCTGCGCGCGCGCGGGCACGACGTCAAGCTCGTCGCCAGCGCCCGCTACGCCTCGCTCGCCGCCGGCGCCGGGCTCGGCCTCGCGCCGCTCACCGCCGACCCGACCGAGATCCTCGAGTCGGACGCCGGGCAGGAGCTGCTCGCGGGCGGCCGCAACCCGGTGAAGTTCCTCGGCGGGTTCCGGCGGATCCTCGGGCCGATGGCCGACCGGCTGCTCGCCGAATGCCTCGACGCTTGCAAGGACGCCGACCTGATCCTCGGGCCGACGCTCGGCGCGCTCCCCCGGCACATCGGCGAGCACCTCGGCGTCCCGTGGGCGCTGATCCACTTCCAGCCGAGCCGGGCCACCGGCGCGTTCCCGCACCCGTTCGTCCCGCGCGCGCGCCTGCTCGGCCCGCTCGCCAACCGGGCGAGCTTCCACGCGGTCGACCAGGTCGCGTGGCTGCTGTCGCGCCCGTTCATCAACCCGTGGCGCGAGCGGGCGCTCGGGCTGCCGCCGCTGCCGCTGCGCGACGCGCGCGACGACCGTCCGGTCCTCGCCTGCTTCAGCCCGGAGGTCGTCCCGCGCCCGCGCGACTGGCCGCGCAGCCTCACCATGACCGGCTACTGGTTCCTCGACGAGCCCGACTGGACGCCGCCGAAGGACCTCGCCGACTTCCTCGACGACGGTCCCCCGCCCGTCTACGTCGGGTTCGGCAGCATGGTCCCGAAGGACGCCGCGATGACCGCCCGGATCGTCCGGACGGCGCTGAAGCTCGCGGGCGTCCGCGGGATCGTGCAGGGCGACCCGGACACCTCGGACGGCGACGTGCTCGCCGTCCGCGACGTCCCGCACGCCTGGCTGTTCCCCCGCACGGCCGCCGTCGTCCACCACGGCGGCGCGGGCACCACCGCGGCGGGCCTGCGCGCGGGCGCCCCCACGGTCGTCTGCCCGTTCTTCGGCGACCAGCCGTACTGGGGCGAGCGGGTCGCGGCGCTGGGCGCGGGCCCGCCGCCGCTGCCGTTCCGGACACTCACCGTCCCGCGCCTGGCCGCCCGCATCCGCGCGGCCGTCGAGGACCCCGACATCGCCGACCGCGCCGAACACCTCGGCCGGCGCATCCACGCCGAGGACGGCCTCGCGCGCGCGCAGGAAGCCCTGGAGCCCCTGCTCCGCTGACGGCTGCTCGACGCCGAGGCCCTGCCGTACGCGCCGGTCCGGCACACCGAGTCGGAGAGCGATCTCGTCCGCGCCCTCGCCGACGTCGTCCGCGGCCACGGTCCACGGACCGGCGGCGCGGCCTGATCGCCGCCGGTTTCCGGAGGCCCTACTTCCAGGTCCAGCCCGTGCCGTCCGGGGAGCGGACGATCTCGCGCTTGGCGCGCGGCGGGCGCGGGCGGCGCGGCGCCGGGGGGCCGTCCGCCCACGGGGCCCACGGCGCGTGCCGTCCGTCCCCGTTGGGCGCGGCGGAGCCGTTGCCGCCGCGCGGGGCGGGGGGCGGGGGCGCCTTCGGCCTGCGGGTCCGCTTCGGCGGGGCGGCGGGGGCGGGCTTCTCCCAGTGCAGGGTGTAGGGGACGGGCTGCTCCTTCGGCAGCGGCGGGGCCACGCCGGCGGGCGCGGCCGCCGCCGGGAACCCGCTGCTCTCGCGCAGGTCCATCCTCGCGTGCAGGCCGCGCAGCGGCTTCGGCAGCCACCAGTTCGCCGCCCCCATGAACCGCATCGTGGCCGGGACGAGCAGCGACCGCACGAGCAGCGCGTCCACGACGACGGCGACGAACATGCCGACGCCGATCAGCTTCACGACCGTGATCCCGGCGAACGCGAACGCGCCGATGACCACGAGGAACAGCAGCGCCGCGCTCGTGATGATGCTGCCGGTGTGCTGCATGCCGGACGCGACGGCCGTGCGGTTGTCGTGCGTCCGGTCCCACTCCTCGCGGATGCGGCTGAGCAGGAACACCTCGTAGTCCATCGACAGGCCGAACACGACCGCGAGGATCAGGATCATGCTGGTCGCCTCGACGCCGCCTGTCGGCGTGAAGTCCAGCAGCCCGGCCAGGTGCCCGTACTGGAAGCCCCACACGATCGCCCCGAACGACGCGCCGATCGACAGGACGTTCATCACGATCGCCTTCAGCGGCAGCACGATCGACCCGAAGAACATGAACAGCAGGACGAACGTCGCCGCGCCGACCGCCACCGCCATCTTCGGCAGCGACTCCATCAGGCTGTCCATCAGGTCCATCTGCGCGGCCGTGCTGCCCCCGACGTCGATGTGCATCGGGTACCCGTCCTTGGTCAGATGCATCGACCGGATCGTCTCGACCAGCTCTTGCGCCTGCTCGTCCATCGGCTCGTACTCGTGCGTGACGGAGATCCGCACGCCCCCGTACGTCCCGGAATAGCCGGTGAACTCCGACGACACGACGCCCGGCAGCTCCGCGAGCTCCGTGCGGAACTCGTCCAGGTAGGGCGGGATCGGGTCGCCCTCCTCCGGCGTCCAGTTCGTCGGGATCAGATCCCCCGACACCACCACGTCGATCGGCTCGGCGGACCCGTTCGGGAACTCCGCCTTGATCGTCTCGACGACGGTGCGGGTGGGGCTGTCCTTCGGCAGGACGCGCGCGTCGATGCTGCCGAACTGGACGTTCAGGAACGGGCCGGCCATGAAGGCCAGGATGGCGAGCACCACCGCGAAGTATGGCAGCGGGTGCTTCATCACGCTGTGCCCGAGGCGGAACCAGAAGCCGCTCTCCGGGTCGCGCTGCGCGCGCTTGGCGGACGGGCGACGCCACGGCATCCGGCCGCCCTCGACGCGCGTGCCGAGCAGGGCCAGCAGGGTCGGCAGCAGGACCGTCGCGCCGAACACCGCGACCATGACGGTCGCGATGCCCGCCAGGCCGATCGTCCGCAGGAACATCTGCGGGAACAGCAGCAGCCCGGCCAGCGCCGCCGACACCGTCACGCCCGACACCACGATCGTGCGCCCGGCCGTCGCCATCGTCCCGGCCAGCGCCGCCTCGCGGATTGGCCGCAGGGTTCTCTTGTACTCCTTCTTCGCGGCTCTGCGCGCGCGCCTGCCCTTTTCCCTCTTCCACGGCTTGCCCTGCGGGATGTCCGCTCTCGTCATGCCGCGCTGCAGTTCCTCACGGAACCGGCTGATGATGAACAGCGAATAGTCGATGCCGAGGCCGACGCCCATCATCGTGACGACCTCGAGCGCGAACGACGTCACGTCCGTCACGTACGTCACCGCGTGCAGGACCGCGAAGCCGCCGATCATCGAGAACACCGCGACGCCGATCGGCAGCATCGCCGCGACCATCGCACCGAACAGGATCACCAGCAGGATGACCAGCGGCCCGGCGGTGATCATCTCCGCGCGGACGATGTCCGCCACGACCTGCGAGCCGAACTCCTGCCCCAGCGGGACGCTGCCGCCGATCTGCGCCTCCAGGCCCGGCGCCGCCACCCGGTCCTTGATCAGCTCGTAGTTCTCGAGCTTCTCCGCGCCGGTGTCGCCCGCCAGCTTCACCGCGATGAACGTCCTGCGCCCGTCCTGCGACGCGAACGACTCGGCGGCCTTCCCGCTCAGCGACCAGTACGTGATGATCTCGCTGACCTGCGCCTTCGGCAGCCGCGCGGCCGTCGTGACGACGCTGCCCATGTACTCCGGGTCGTCCACCTTCATGGTGTCGCTGGAGTACAGGACGATCACGTCGGGATTCGTGCTGCCGAAGTACGTCGCGCCGAGCTCGGCGACGAGCGTCGAGGACGCGTCCGGGTCCTCGAAGCCGCCCTCCTTGAACTTGCCGAGCACACCGATGCCCCAGGCGCCGGCGGCCCCGGTGAACAGCACGATCAGGACGAGGCTGACCCAGCGCCGCCGGTGGATGAGCCGCCCCAGCCCCGCAAGCATGGTCCTCCAGGTGTGTGTCGGGTCGCCCGCTACTTCCGCGACGCGAGCTTCGCCGCGGTCGTCGGGAGCCCGCCGTCAAGGTAGCGCTGCCGGGTCGCCGCGCGCGCGATCTTCCCGCTGGACGTCCGGGACACGCCGCCCGGCTCGATCAGCACGAACTCGTGCACGCTCATCTCGTGCTCGACGTTCACCGCCGCGCGCACCGCCGCCTCGACCTCCTCGGGGTCGAGGCGTCCCAGCGGCACCCGCCGGTTCCGCTCGGCGACGACGACCAGCCGCTCCGTCTCCGCCCCCGCCAGCGCGAACGCCGCGACGTGGTCCGGACGGACGGCCTGGTGCGCCTCCTGCGCGGTGACCTCGATGTCCTGCGGGTAGTGGTTGCGGCCGTCCACGATGATCAGGTCCTTGATGCGGCCCGTCACGTACAGCTCGCCCTCGTGGACCACGCCGTAGTCGCCGGTCTTCATCCACGGCCCCGCGGGCAGCCCGCCGGGCTCGGCCAGCTCGCCGCCGAACGTCTCCTGGCTGCGCTCGGAGTTGCGCCAGTAGCCGGGCGCCGTGTTCGGGCCGTGCACCCAGATCTCCCCGACCCGCCCGTCCGGCTGCTCCAGCCGCGTCTCCGGGTCCACGATCGCGACGAACTGCCCGCACGGGCGCCCGCAGGACACCAGCGTGCTCGTCCCCCGGTCGTCCGGCCGCAGCTCGCCGCCGGTCAGCGCCTCCCGGTCGGCCGCGATCGTCCTCGGCGGGGCGTCGTCGGCCGCCGCCGTCACGAACACCGTCGCCTCCGCCAGCCCGTACCCCGGCGCCTGCGCGCCCGGCCGCAGCCCCGCCGGCTCCAGCGCCTCCGCGAACATCGCCAGCGTCGACGTCCGGATCGGCTCCGCACCGTTCAGGCACGTCGTCAGCCCCGACAGGTCCAGCCCCGCGATCTTCTCCGGCTTCGCCGCCGTCGCCACGTACTCGTACGCGAAGTTCGGGCCCGCCGTGTACACGTTCTTGCCGGGCCGCTCCGCGATCAGCTGCATCCAGCGCAGCGGGTTCATGATGAACGACACCGGATCGGTGAAGATCGCGTGGTCGCCCCGCACCAGCGGCAGCGCCATCGTCGCGATCAGCCCCATGTCGTGGAACAGCGGCAGCCAGCTGACCAGCTCCGGGTCCGGCTTCTCGGGCGCCCAGCCCGCCCACAGCTGCATCGCGTTCGCCGTCACGTTCCCGTGCGTGATCTCCACGCCCGCCGGACGGCGCGTCGAACCCGACGTGTACTGCAGGTACGCGAGATCGTCGAAGCCGAACGGCTCGTCCGTCCAGCCCTCGCCGAGCGCGGGCTCGACCTCCTCGGCGAACACGATCTCCCGCGGCCGCGGGACGTCGTGGTCGGCGAGGAACTTCTCCACGTGCGGCAGCGCGTTCCGGGACGTGACGATCACCGCGGGCTCGGCGTCGGTGTACGCGCCGATCAGCCGGTCCGCGTGGCCCGGCAGGTCGGGCGAGAACAGCGGCACCGCCACCACGTGCGCGTACATCGCGCCGAGCATCGTCATCATGTAGTCGAGGGTCTGCGGCAGCAGCAGCGCCGCACGGTCCCCGGGCCCCGCGACCTGCCGGAGCCGCACCGCCAGCGCGCGCGCCCGCCGGTCCGTCTCGGCCCAGTCGTAGGTGACGTGCACGCCGGACGGGTCCAGCGAGTAGTCCACGAACGTGAAGGCTGGGGCGTCCGGCTTCTCTCTCGCCCACCTCGCGATCCGCTCGATCAGCGGGGTGCGCCCGGCGCCGCCGGGCAGGAGTTCGGGGAGCAGCGAGCCCAGTGCCATGGATGATCTCCCGGGGGGACGGGCCGGGCGGGCCGCAAGAGCTGCGCGCGCCGCCCGCGGGGGTGGGCCCGGACGGCCGACTGCGGGGCGTCCGGCTACCGGCGAATGATCGTGAAGCTACCCGATGGTAGGCACCGCGCGATATTAGCCGCCGGGCACATTGGCGAACGGGCCGTTTATCACCGCGATGACAAACGGAAACGCCCGATCACCCGCTGTGCCCGGCGATTCGATCATCGCGAGAAGATCTGCTGCATGATCCCCCGGCGATGCCGCCCCTGGTACGTCGTGTCCGGGTTCTCCCCGTCCGGAAGTTCCGCCAGGTAACGGCTCTCGGCGTCGATCAACTGCTCCAGCTCGCCGCGATCGAGAAAGACGCCCCGGCATCCCGGGCATTCCTCGATGACGACCCCGTGACGTTCATGCGTGTCGAGCTTCGTCGGACACTTCGGGCACTGCATCGTCGCCTCTGACATACCGGATCCCCTGTCCGTTAAGACGGTGTTGGCCGTCAGCGGGTCAGCTTATGACGCCGTCACCGATTTGGCACGACCGGGTTCGTCGCACCCCGCCCGGACGCGCCGTCACCCGCCGGACCGCACCGCCCGGGTCCACGCCAGCCGCCGCCGCCAGAGCCCCACGCACGCCGCCGCCCACACGAGCATCAGCTCCGCGATCGCCGCGACCCCGAGCACGACCGCCCAGTCCCGGCCGTCCCCCCGGCCGAGCGCGCTCGGCGACAGCAGCGTCATCTCGTCCGCCTCGGCCACCGCCGGCGGCGCCTTCGGCGGCGGCAGCACGATCGGCTCCGACGACGGCAGCGGCAGCGGCAGCATCGGCAACCCCTCGGGCACGGGCACGTCCTCGGGCACGACGGGCTCCCCGTTCAACGCCCCGTCCCCGAGACCCTCTCCCCCCGGCGAGCCGCCGCCGGGCGCACCCCCGCCGGGCGCATCGCCCGACCCGCCCACCTCGGGCGCACCCCCGGCCGAGCCGCCCCCGCCGGACCCGCCGGACGACCCGCTGGACGCGCCCCCGCCCGTCCCGTCCTGCCCGGACGCCCCGTCACCCGACGCCGCGCCACCCCGAGGCCCACCGTCCCCGGACGAACCGTCCCCGTCGGCCGAACCCTCTCCGCCGGCCGAACCACCACCCGTACCACCGTGACCGGCCGAACCATCCCCACCGGCCGAACCACCACCCGTACCGCCCTGACCGGCCGAACCATCCCCACCGGCCGAACCACCACCCGCACCGCCCTGACCGGATGAACTGCCCCCGTCAGACGAACCACCACTCGTACCACCGTGACCAGACGAACCCTCTCCGCCGGACGAACCACCACTCGTATCGCCACCGCCAGACGAACCGCCCCCGTCAGACGAACCACCACCGGCACCGCCCTGACCAGACGAACCGCCGCCGCCGGACGTCCCGTCCCCGTTGGGCGCGCCCTCGGACGGGCCGCCGCCGCCGGACGGACCACCGTTCGACCCGCCGGACCCGGACGGGCCGCCGCTCGTCCCCTCGTCCCCGGCCGGGCCGCCGCCCGAAGGCGCGTCACCACGGGGCCCCTCTCCGGACGGCTGCCCCTCCGGGAGACCATCGCCGGACGAACCATCGGCCGGCACGCCTCCATCACCCGTGCCGCCATCACCCGCGCCACCGTCGGCCCCGCCACCCTGACCGTTCGCTGTCCCGTCCGGCGCCCCGCCACCCGGAGACTCACCGCCGGGATTGTCCGAGGTGCCGCATTCGCCCCCGACCGTCCCTCCACCATCCGGCGTTCCGGTACCAGTCGGGGTCTCGGCACCACTGGACGCCCCGCCATCGGTCGGCGCGCCACCGTCCGTCGGCGTCCCGCCGCCGCTCGATGCTCCGCCACCCCCGGACGGCCCAGCACCACTCGACGGCTCTCCACCATTCGGGGAACCGGCACCACCAGGCGCGCCATCACTCGGGAGGCCGTCGCCGGTCGGGGCTCCACTCGAGGCCACTCCACCCCCCGGAGAGTCGGCACCCTCGGACGGCGGGCGGCTCGCGGGCGGGCCATCGTCCATCGACCCGCCGCCGGGAGACGATCCCTCAACGCACCACGAGACTGTGGAGGGCGCATCCCCCTTCGGGCACACGGGACGGCCATCCGGACCACCGGCATCGCCGGAGGCCGAGGGGGCGCACGCGCCGTTCAGTGCGAACACGGCGCGGGTGACCTCGGCCGGTGCGTTCTCGGCAGTGGCGACGACACGGACGGCGAGACGATCCCGCGCGCCCCCGACCACCACCCCGGTCTCGCCCCCCGCCCCTGAAGCAGCCCCGGTCCCAGACGCAGCGCCCGCCCCGGCCCCAGCACCCGGCTCCCCAGACGCAGCCCCGGCACCCGCCCCCGAGGCAGCACCCGGCTCCCCAGACCCGGCACTCGACCCAGCCCCGGCACCCGACCCGGCCCCAGCACCCGGCTCCCCAGACGCAGCCCCAGCACCCGACCCAGAGGCAGCCCCCGCCCCAGACGCAGCGCCCGGCTCCCCAGACCCGGCACCCGCCCCGGCCCCAACTCCCAGCTCCCCAGACCCGGCACCCAACCCAGGCGAGGCACCCGCCTCCCCAGACCCGGCACCCGCCCCAGTACCGGCACCCGACCCAGACCCAGCCTCCGGCTCCCCAGACCCGGCACCCGGCCCGGCCCCGGAACCCGGCCCGGCCCCGGAACCCGGCCCGGCCGACCCAACCCCGGCACCCGGCCCGCCCCCGGCACCCGCCCCCGAGGCAGCACCCGGCTCCCCCGCCGTGGCCTCCGGCTCGGGTGCTACGGGGAGTTGCAGGGTCGCGCGCCGCGATCTGGGGCGTTCGTCGACGTCGCCGAGCGCGCAGCGGAGTTCCCGCAGGCCGGCGGTGTGGCACTTCCAGTCGAGCGGGGACCAGAATCCGGGGTGTTCGACGGAGAGCCGGACGGACGTGCCGTGCGCGGTGCCGCCGGTGGCGTGGACGCGGACGGTGTAGGTCATCGCGTAGTGGTGGCCGAAGGTCTCGCCGCCGCGCACGGTGACCTGCGTGTGCAGGCGGACGTCCGCGCCCGCGCGGGCGGTCGGGACGGCCAGTGCCAGCGGCAGCGCGGTGCCCGCCACGAGCGCGATCCAGCGCGTCTTGATCCTGCGGCGCCCCACCGGGTCTCCTCCTGCTCGCTCTTCGGTTCCCGGGGGGTCGGCGGCACGGCGCCGGGCGTAGTGGGTTATTGCCAGGAGTAGCGTGCTTCACTCCCGCCCTGGATCATCTTTCGGAAGGCGAAAGCAGGTTTCCGTAGAATGAGCGGATTCGGCGAGGGAGAGGAGACACCGGGTGGCTGAGTCCGTGCGGTCGCTGGAGCGCGCGTTCGAGCTGCTGGAGCATCTGGCGGACGCGGGCGGCGAGATGGCGCTGTCGGAGCTGACGGAGGTGTCCGGGTTGCCGATGCCGACGATCTACCGGCTGATGCGGACGCTCGTCAACCGGGGGTACGTGCGCCAGGAGCCGTCGAAGCGGTACGCGCTGGGCCCGCGGCTGATCCGGCTCGGGAGGGCGCGGGCCGGTTGCTGGGCTCGTGGGCCGGGCCGGTGCTGTCGCGGCTGGTGAACGAGGTGGGGGAGACGGCGAACATGGCGGTCCTGGAGGGGGACGAGGCCGTGTACGTCGCGCAGGTGCCGTCGCGGCACTCGATGCGGATGTTCACCGAGGTCGGGCGGCGGGTGCAGCCGCACTGCACGGGCGTCGGGAAGGCGCTGCTGTCGCAGCTGCCGGAACGCAAGGTGCGCGAGATCCTCGGCCGGACGGGCATGGCCGCGCACACGCCGAACACCTTCACGGACGCGGACGCGCTGGTGGCGGAGCTCGCGCGGGTGCGGGACCGGGGTTACGCGCTGGACGACGAGGAGCAGGAGGTCGGCGTGCGGTGCGTCGCGGTGCCGCTGCGGGGCGCCCCGGCGCTGACCGCGCTGTCGGTGTCGGGGCCGTCCGGGCGGCTGACCCGCGAGACCGTCCCGGACGTCGTGCCGATCATGCTGGACGCGGCCGCGGGTTTCGCGCGCGAACTCGGCGCCCCGGAGTCCTGAGGCTCGTGCTAGCCGAGCAGACCGCGCCGGTATCCCTCGCCGACGGCGGCGGCGCGGTCGCGGACGCCGAGCTTGCCGTAGATGTGCAGCAGGTGGGTCTTGATGCTGGCCTCGCTGATGAAGAGCTTCGCGGCCGCCTGGCGGTTGGAGGCGCCGTCCGCGACGAGGGCGAGGACCTGGAGTTCGCGGTCGGTGAGGGCGGCCTTGACCGGCCGGCGCACCTGGCCCATCAGGCGCCCGGTCACGGCGGGCGACAGGACCGGCTCGCCGACGGCCGAGGCCCGGACGGCGCGCAGGAGTTCGTCGGTGGGGGTGTCCTTGAGGAGGTAGCCGGTGGCGCCGGCCTCGATGGCGGGCAGCAGGTCGGAGTCGGCGTCGAACGTGGTCAGGACGAGGGTCTTGATGTGGGGATGGGAGCGGCGCAGCGCGGTGATGGCGGCGACGCCGTCCATCTCGGGCATGCGCAGGTCCATGAGGACGACGTCGGCCTGGAGGGCGGCGGCGCGGTCGACGCCTTCGCGGCCGTTGGCGGCTTCGCCGACGACGTGGATGTCGGGTTCCGCCTCGAAGGCGGCGCGCAGACCGTCGCGGACGATGGGGTGGTCGTCGACGATGAGGAGGCGGATCATCGGGGGCTTCCTTGGAGTGCGGGGACGATGGCGCTGACGGCGGTGCCCTCGCCGGGCGCGCTCTCGATCTCGAAGGTGCCGCCGACGCCGCGCACGCGCTGCCGCATGCCGCTGAGGCCGAACCCCTCGCCGCCGCCGGAGGCGCGGATCCCGGTGCCGTCGTCGCGGACGTCGAGCAGGACGGCGGGGCCGGTGTAGGAGAGGGTGAGGCCGACGGACGTGGCGCTCGCGTGCTTGGCGACGTTGGCGAGGGCTTCCTGGGCGACGCGGAAGAGCGTGACCTCGATGGCGGTGCTGAGCGCGACGCGGTCGCCGGTCACCTCGACGCGGACGTCGACGCCGGACGTCCGGGTCCAGTCGCGGGCCAGGGTGGTCACCGCGTCGGGCAGGTGGCTGTCCTCCAACTGGCCGGGCTGGAGGGCGGCGACGGAGCGGCGGGCCTCGCTGAGGCTGTCCCCGGCGAGGCCGAGCGCGGTGTCGATGTGGGCGCCGGAGTCCTCGACGCGCTGGGCGGCGCGAAGCTGCATGATGATGCCGGTGAGCCCCTGGGCGAGGGTGTCGTGGATCTCGCGTGCCATGCGCTGGCGTTCGTCGAGGATGCCGGCCTGGTGGGCCTGGGTGAGGAGCTGGGCGTGGAGGTCGGCGTTCTCCTCCAGGGCGGTCTGGAGGTCGCCGACCGCTTTCCGGTACTTGCGCTCCCGGCCCTCGATCCTGATGGCGGCGATGTGGCCGCCGCCGATGGCGACGGTCTGCACGGCGACGATCGCCAGATGGAAGGCGATGAGCTGGATGTCGGCCCGGGTCCAGTCGAGCGCCGCTCCGTACAGGACGAACGAGGTGGCGGCGACGGCCGCGAAGGTCCACCTGGACGGAGCGAAGTTCGCGGCGAGGAAGAAGCCGGAGATGCAGTAGATGATGAAGATGGGGTCGTGGAAGGCGAGCAGCGCGGCGGTGGCCAGCACGCCGGCGAAGTGGACGGTGACGGCGGCCGTCCCCCGCGCGCGGCGGCGGGAAGAAGGGTGCGGTAGCCGAGGATCCAGGCGAGCGCCAGGGCGGTGAATGCGAGGGTGCGGAGGGGCCCGCCGTCGGGCTGGTCGGGCGAGGTCAGGCTGATGGCGAGGGAGGCGGCGAGCGTGATGTGGGGGGCCACCTCGACGGCGCGCTCGAAGCGGCGTTCCCAGACAGAGGGCGGGAAGGGGTCGTTCATCCGGGGCGAGCACCCTTCCTTCGATGCATGGCCGGTTTCACCTGGTAGTGGCCGATGAGGACGAGTTTAGGCTCATGGGGATCAGGATGGCGTAGCCGTACATGAGCACCCCCACGGCGATCATGAACATGATGGTGGGCCACTGCCAGTCCGGCCGGAGGTAGAGGGCGAGGAACCACACGCGGTCCTCGACGCCGAAGATCTTTATGGCCATGGGCGCCAGCCCCTGGGGGAACAGGGGAAGCCAGGCGATGCTGTAGCTGATCATGACGCCGATGCGGTGCCGGGTGGGCAGGTCCGCGGTGGCGGGTTTGCCGGTCTGCTGTGCCGGGCCGTGCTTCATGAGGTTGAGGAGATCGATGCCGTGCTCCTCGAGGCTGCGGTAGGCGACCCTCCCGAGTCCCCAGGCGCAGAGGGCGCCGGTCAGAACACCGGTGGCGACGCCGGCCCAGGGGGCGAGGAGGATGACGCCGGCCGCGGGCAGGGCGGTGGCGGGGACCGCGAGAAGGACGAGCCAGGCGAGACCGGTCTCGGCGGATTCGTCGGCGCCGGTGCTGAGCGGATTGCCGCCGCGTTCGTGGGGGTCGGTGCCGGGGACCAGCATCGTGACGGAGAGCAGGAGGACGACGCCGGCGCCGCCGCCGAGGAGGGCGGGGAGCAGGCCGAGAACCCACGGCCAGGCCCACGTCTCACCGCTGACGAGGGTGCCGGCGAGGGAGAGCACGACGGCGGGCGGGCCGACGACCAGCAGCCAGGCCAGCTGGCGTCCGCGGACGTCGGCGCGCTCCGCGCCGGGAGTCATGAGGGTGAGCCAGAGCGCGGTCCCGTCGGCGCCGTGGAGGTTGGCCGACGACGCGGCGGCCATCACGATCGCGAGGAGCCCCGCGAAGGGGACCATGATCCAGGCGTCGATGGCGACGAGCAGGAGGGGCGTGACGATGCCGAAGGAGAACGCCGCCGCCAGGAGCTGGATGCGGACGAGGTCGCGCCACCAGGCGCGCAGTTCCTTGGCGGCGACGAGGCGGGCGCCGCCGGTGACGGGCAGCGGGCGGGGCGCGCCGCGGCGGGGCGGCACACCGCCGCGGGCGGCCGAGACGGCGCGCCGCGACAGCAGGCCGGCCCACGCGGCCAGGAGCAGGGCGATCACGCCGGCGTTGGCGGCGAGAACGGCCACGGCGACGGGCCAGGACGCTTCGATGGCCGCCACGCCCCATCCGGAGGGCACGGCGCGGACGAGACTCCGGGACCAGGCGGCGGTGTCGTCACCGCCCAGCGCCGCCAGGGGTGCCCAGCCGGTGCTGCACAGGGCGATGGCGGTGCCGGTCACGACGCCGACGGCGACCGCGGTCGCGCGGGATCGGACGAACAGGCCGATGAGCGCCACGACGACTCGGGAGAGCATCACCATGGTGACGAGCGTGGTGACGGCCGCCGCCAGGCCGACGAGCACCCCGGCCGGGCCGAAGCGCCAGCCGTACACGGGCAGGGACAGCAGCGCGAGGAGATTGACCGCGGGCGCGGGGGCCGCGAAGGCTCCGGCGAGCAGTGCCGCCGCGACCCGGCGCGGCCGGGCCGGGAGCATCGAGAAGTACTCGGGGCGCAGGGCCTCGCCGCCTCCCAGGAAGATCGGGCCGAAGATCCAGCCGGACAGCCACGCGGCCAGGGCGAGCGGCAGGTGGGCGGGCCACAGGACGGCCACGGCGATCGTCCCGGCCGCGAGCAGCAGTCCGAGCGAGACCCCGGCGTAGAAGTTGGCGGCGCCGTCGCCGCGCAGCGAGTTGCGCAGCAGCGCCAGCCGCAGCCGGATCATGTGCCGGGGCCGGACGGCCGGGCCCGGCGTCAGGACGTGAGCCACGCCAGCCCCTCCGTTCCGCCGGTGCGGGCGCCGACGAGGTCGACGAAGGCGTCCTCCAGGGTTCCGGCGCCGCGGACGTCGGCCAGCGGCCCGGCGGCGACGACGCGGCCGCCGGCGATGACGCCCACGTGGTCGCAGAGCTGCTCGACGAGGGCCATGACGTGACTGGAGATGATGACCGAGCCGCCGTTGTCGACGAACCGGCGCAGGATGGTCCTGATCGTGGCGGCGGAGACGGGGTCGACGGCCTCGAACGGCTCGTCGAGGACGAGCAGGCGGGGCGCGTGCAGGAGGGCGACGGCCAAGCCGATCTTCTTGCGCATGCCGGTGGAGTACTCGATGACCAGGGTGCGCTCGGCGGAGTCGAGTTCGAGGACCCGGAGGAGTTCGTCGGTGCGCTCGGCGACGGCGGCGGGCGGCAGCCCGCGCAGCCGGCCGAGGAAGGTGAGGACCTCGCGGCCGGTGAGCCGTTCGGGCATGGCGTTGCCGTCGGGCAGCACGCCGATCAGGCTCTTGGCCCGGGTGCTCTCGCGCCACACGTCGACGCCGAAGATCTCGGCGCGCCCGGCGTCGGGGCGCAGCAGCCCGACGACCATGGCCAGGGTGGTGGTCTTGCCCGCGCCGTTGGGGCCGACCAGGCCGTAGAAGGATCCGGCGGGGACCGTGAGGTGGACGTCGTCGACGGCCACGTGGTCACCGAAGGTTCTGCGGAGACCGTCGGCGCGCAGGGCGGGCTCCCGAAGTGTTGGCATGACTCGAGCATCACGCGGGAGCGGGCCCGGCGGATCGTCCGGGCGGGGAGCGGGACGGTTGATCCGGGCATCAACCGATCGGTTGATGCCCGGGGGCGGCCTCGGCCGCCTCAGGCCTTGCCGGACGGGCCGTGGTCGACGGGTTCGCCGACGACGACGCGGGGGCGTCCGCCGCGCTCCCAGGTGACGTAGTCGCCCGCGGACTTGATGAGGGACGCGGCGAGCCAGAGCGCGACGCCCGCGTCGTCGATGAGGCCGATCCCGAGCAGGATCTCGGGGATCGCGTCGATCGGGGACAGGATGTAGACGACGCCGAGCGCGAGCAGCCCGAGCGTCCCGTAGGACATCCCCTTGTAGTCGCCGCGGAGCACGGCCTTGATCATTCGGGGTACGGCGCGGGTCCGCTCCCAGAGGCCGGGGGCCTGGGGGTCGAGCGTCTCGCTGTAGATCTGCCAGGCCTGGCCGGCGGCGGCCGCACGGCGCTTTCCGTCCACTGGCGCTCCCCTCGGGGGTGGGCTTTTGGTGCGGGCGCGCCCCCGCGGCGCCCGCGTTCAACTATGACGTGATGTCTGACGGATTTGTTCCCCCGGATCCGCTGTGACCCGGGCCTCACCGGAAGGTCCGTGACCGTTGGTGAGGTGTTCATCACTCCGGAGGTCAAAGTCGGGTAATTCGGCCGCACGTCCGGCCACACGCTGCGAGCATGGTGTCACGGGGAGGTGCGCCGGCTCCCCTCGACGCGACATGGAAGCGACATCGACGCGACATCGACGTGACATGGACGCGGCATCGACGCGACCGGTACCGCCCGCCGAGCACCGCAGGGAGCTGACGCAGATGAGCGGCGATCGTCCGAACCGGCCCGTGCACGGCACCGCCGCGGGGGCCCGGTACGTCGCACTGCCCCCGACCGCCGTCGACGCGGTCGCGTCCGGTCCGACCCGGCTGATGCTGATCTGGCCGGGATTCGACCCGCCGCGGACGGCGGAGGCGCTGGCGGCATCGGTACCGCTGACCGGCGTCCCCGTGTGGCGCGTCTACCTGGACCTGCCCGCGCAGCTGCCCGGCGGGCTGGGGAGCGCGGCGATCCTCGACGACGCCGGCATCGAGCGCTACGGGGCCGCGGTCGAGCACGCGGCGGACCGGCTGCCGGAGGCCGTCGACGGGCTGCGGCGGGAGCTGGCGGTCGCGGCCGGTCCGGTCGCGCTCGCGGGGTTCAGCACCGGCGGCGCCGCGGCGCTGCTCGCGGTGGCGCGCGGGGACGTCCCGGTCACCGCGACCGCCGCGGTCGCACCGGTGGTCGCGCCGTCCCGGGCCGCGCGGGCCGTCGAGAAGCGCGCGGGCCGCGACCGGGCCTGGACGGACGCGTCGGTCGCGCTCGCCGACCGGCTCGACCTCGGCGCGCTCGCCGCCGACATCGCGGCGCGGGACGCCGAGCTGCTGCTGGTCGGCGGCGCGAAGGACCGCGTCGTCCCGTCCGGCGAGCTGGCCGGGCTGCGCGACGCCCTGCGGCGGCACGGCGCCGCGGCCGAGACCGTCACGTTCCGGATGGGGCACGCGCTCGCCGCCGAGCCCGGCACCGAGGCGCGCCCGCCGATCACCGAGGCCGTCCGGGTGGACGGCGTCCTGTCCGACTGGTTCCGGGACCGGCTCGCGGCGACCGCCGACGACGCGGACGCCCCCACCGACGCGGACGCCCCGGGGGCCGCGGGCGCGGAGCCCGGCGACGCCCGGGGCGACGCGGTGGAGCGGCACAAGGCCGCGAGCGGCGCGTAGCTAGCCGCGCGAGAGGACCTCGTAGCGGACGGAGATGACACCGGCGGAGGTGCCGCCGATGTCCCGCATCGCCGCCTCGGACAGGTCCAGGCAGCGCCCGCCCGCGTAGGGGCCGCGGTCGTTGATGCGCACGACGACGGAGTCGCCGTTGCTCTTGTTGGTGACGCGCACCTTGGAGCCGAACGGGAGCGTCTTGTGCGCCGCCGTCAGCTCGCTCGGGTCGAAGCGCTCACCGCTGGCCGTCATCTGGCCCTCGCCGTAGAAGGACGCCTTGCAGGAGCCCGAGTCGAGGACCTTCTCCGAGCCGCCCGACCCGCTCGACCCGCCGGACCGGGACCTGCCGGTCTCCTCCGGCTCCGGCTCCGGTGGGTCGATCCGCGCCGCGACCGCGTCGGGCTCGTCGTCCCGATCCGGTCGCTGCGCCGGCTTCTCCGGTCGCTTCGGCTTCTCCGGGGTCGCGCTCGGAGAGGACCTTCCCGGCGGACTCGCCCCGGGACTCTGCCCGCCGGGCGGTGCGGACGGTTCGGCCTGCGGCAGTCCATGTGCCGCCTGGGCCGCGCCCGTCGAGGCGCCGGTCTTGACGAACGCGAACGCGCCCGCCGTGAGGACGGCCACGGCCGCCCCGGAAACGATCAGAAGGGTGCGGATCCGCACCTGAGGTATGCGTACACGGGCACGCTTGCCACGCACAGGCATTTCCTTTGTTCGGGGACAGGACCCCGGACGCCCGGCGGTTCGCGCCGCCGTGCTCTGGCGCGTCCGGCGACGTCCACGTCCCCGATCTCCGCGCCTCCCGCGGGCGTCATGCGCGCCCGCGCCCCCGTGCCGTTCTCACGGCACGCCCGCGTCAACGCGGGTGTGGCGTCCGGCAGGTGCGGCCCAGCGAGTTCACCGGTCCCGCGGCGCCGGGCCGGGCAGGTTCCCGGTCGGCGTCGTACAGGTCCGGCGCGTCACTTTTTTCATTTTGGATCTCGATGGCGCCGCACAAGTCCAAGACCGTACGTCGTGTCCCGCATAGATCAAGACCGAAGGCCGATATTTGTGGGCTTTGTCACCCGCCATTTTGCCCTCGGAAGTCGATCGACTCCGCCGAGTGACCCCATTTCAAGATCGTCTTTACTCCGCATGGAGAAGATGATCTCGGGCGTATCACGGTGGTTCGGCGGTCAAATGCGAACGGGGCGTTCCGCCGTCGCGGAACGCCCCGTACCGGCCGGTTCAGCGGCGCCCGGGCGCCCCCTGCGCCTGCCCGCCGTCGGCCTTCAGCACCTCGACGACCTGGCCCTCGGCGGCCCGACCGCCGCTGGCCTGGCCCTCGGCCGCGTGGCCGGGAGCGGGCCGCTCCTCGGCGAGCCCGAAGTCGCGGTCGAGCTGCGCGACGATGTCGCTCGCCTGCCCCGCGAAGTCGGCCTCGTGCGGCGCGGGCGGTGCGGGCGCGGCGTGGGCCGCCGGCGCGGCCAGCACGACGGACGCCCCGACCACGGGCACGAAGAGGATGAAGTCGCGCAGCAGTCGTCTGGCGGACCGTTTCATTGTTCCCCCCGGAAATTGTCAGGTGTTCGATCTGCAGTTCGTGCGCCCGATGTGGACGCACCTTGATCGGGGACGCTAGTACACCTGGAGGGCACCGCACGGAAAGCGGGGGCGAGGACTTCGGCAAGACCAGGCCGACCCGCAGCATCATCAATGACATTTCACCCGAAGCGGGGACATTTCAGAATGCCCCCGCTTCGGGTGATTTCTTCGGCTGCCGCTCAGTCCCCGGCGCCGAGGGTGATGGCCTCGTCCACCTCCCGCTGGCGACCGGCCAGCTCGGTGGCGTACCGCTCCTCGTCGACCTTCTCGGCGATCTCCTCGTCCTGCTTCATCAGCGCCTCGAGATCGGCCTTGGCGTTGTCGAGGACGCCCATGTCGTCGTACGCCTTCTTCACCTTGTCGCCCCACAGGCCGACGTCCCGGACGCACGGGACGATCCGGCTGAACAGCAGCGACTGGTACAGCGTGTACATGTCGGAGTTGTCGACGTACTCCATGCACTTGTCCATCGGCATGTCGAGCTGTTCGAACACCTCGCGCGCCTTGAACCGGTCGCGCATCAGGTAGCAGCCCTCGACGACGAATTCCTCGCGCTCGGCCCGCTCCCGGTCGGTCAGCTCGGCGTAGTAGTCCTTGAGCGCGAGCCGCCCGAACGCGACGTGCCGCGCCTCGTCCTGCATGACGTACGCGAGGAGCTGCTTGACGAGCGGGTTCGTCGACATGTCGCGGTACAGTCCGAACGCGGCCAGCGCGAGGCCCTCGATCAGCACCTGCATGCCGAGGTAGGGCAGGTCCCAGCGGCTGTCCTCGAGCGACTCCGCGAGCAGCTTCGCGAGGTCCTGGTTGATCGGGTAGTACATCCCGATCTTCTCGTGGACGAACTTGCCGTACAGCTCGACGTGCCGCGCCTCGTCCATCGTCTGGGTCGCGGCGTAGAACTTGGAGTCGAGGTCAGGGACGGACTGGACGATCCGCGCGGACACGTTCAGCGCGCCCTGCTCGCCGTGCAGGAACTGGCTGAACAGCCACGAGCTCTGGTGCCGGCCGAACTCGTCCTTCTCCTTCTGGGTCATCTTGTCCCAGATCTCGGAGCCGAAGAGGGGGTTGAAGTTCTCCGGCAGGCCCGCGACGTTGACCGGGTCGACCTCGAGGTCCCAGTCGATGCGCTTCTGCGCGTCCCACTGCTTGTCCTTGCCCTTCTGGTACAGGTTCAGCAGCCGGTCGCGGCCTTCGTCGTACTCCCAGGTGAACCGGGTGTCGCCCGCCATCGGGACGTCCCAGGTGTCCGTGGAGACGGGCTCGGTGTACAGATCGTAGGAACTCACCGGGGGATCCTCCTCGGGGGGACGCGCCGCGCCGTCGCGGCGCTGGGGTCTGTTCCGCCCACCGCTTTACATACCTTCGTAACATGTAAAGCGCCGGTAGATCTATACCCCCGGCCCAGACCGGAGCCCCCGGGTGAGTTCCCCGTTACCGCGACTGGAGCGCGTCGAGCGCGACGGCCTGGGCGATGACCAGGCGGCGGTCGAGCCGCGGGTCCTTGATGTCCACCACGTACCGGTCGCGGATGCCGATCTTCTTCTCCACCGAGAACACGACCTGGTCGCCCGCGTAGAAGTCGAAGTGGTACGGCCACGCGAACGGGATCGCGTCCACGAACGGGATGAACTGCCAGACCCGCCGCACCACCGCGACCGCCTTGTTGCGCTCGCTGCCGGTCGCCACGCCCAGCCCCGGCTGCTCCAGGTGCCAGGTGGAGGCGAGCAGCGACTTTTTGAAGTCCTTGCGAAACAGCCCGATCGGCCGTCCGTGCGCGTCGGTGATGTCGTACGCCGAGGCCAGGTCGATGCGCTTGCGGGCCTTGAACCCGAGGATGGGCGTGGACTTGGAGTCGTCCGCGTACAGGGTGACCTGCTCCTTGAAGGCCATCCGCTTCTGCTGGGCGAACGCCATCAGCTCGCCCTCGCCGCCGCCGGGCGCCTCGGCGTGCACCTCGTACTGGTTCACCATCAGCCGGACCCGCTGCCGGATCAGCAATCGCGACTGTGCCTGGAACCGCTCGTCGTCCACCGGAACCACCCGTCCCTTCCGTTTGGCCCGGGAGTCTGCCATACCCGGCGGTGCGGGCTCAGGGCTCCCGGATGTGCGCGGCGAGGTAGCCGTGGATGAGCCGCTCCGCCTCCGCGACGATCACCGGGTCGCCGTCCGGGCGGCGCCGGAACGCCAGCTTCAGCACCGCGTCCCCGGCCTCGACCGCGATGGCCAGCGCGGTCGCCAGCTCCGGGGTGTCGCGGATGCCGAACGTGTCGACGATCAGCGTGCGGAGCCGGTCGGCGACCACCGCGTTGTTGTCGGCGTCGGAGTCGAGCAGGTGGACGTCGGCGACGTCCCCGAACCGCAGCACCCGGAACCCCGGGACGGTCCGGTGCATGTCCACGAAGATGTCGATGATCGCGCCGACCGTGTCGGACCAGTCGGCGAAGCCGCCCTCGGCGAGCCGCGCGGAGATGCGCCGCCCGAACTCCTCCAGGTTCCGCTGCGCGAGGGCCTGCGCGACCGCCCGCTTGTCGGGGAAGAACTGGTACACCGAGCCGATCGCGACCTCGGCGCGCTGCGCGATCCGCGTCGTGGTCAGCCCGTCGTAGCCGTCCTCGTCGAGGATCTCCGCGCAGGCGTCCAGCATCCGCTGCACGCGTTCGGCGCTGCGGCGCTGGGCGGGACGGCGGCGGAGCGGGGTGCGGATCTCGGTCACCCTGCCATTGTCCCCCCATTCCGCCGCACCCGGACCCCCGCGTCCCCGCCCGCCTTCCTGGCGCGGTCGTGGTCCGCGTCAAGGTCCGCGTCGTGGTCCGCGTCGTGGGCGGCCCGTGCGGCGCCGATCGCCGCCGCGTGCTCCCTGATCCACCCGGTCAGCCCGCGCAGCGGCACGCCGATGCCCCGGCCGAGTTCCGTCAGCCCGTACGTCACCTTCGGCGGGACGGTCGGCTCGACGGTCCGCTCGACCAGGCCGTCCCGCACCAGCGTGCGGAGCGTCTGGGACAGCATCTTCTCGCTGATCCCCTCGATCCGGTTCCGAAGCTCGAAGAACCGCAGGTCACCGCCGTCGAGCGCGGTCAGGACGAGCACGCCCCACCGGCCCGTCACGTGGTCGAGGACCACGCGGGCCGGACAGTCCCGCCGGAAGACGTCGTCGTCCATCAGTGCACTTACCCTTCGGTTATGGGCTTACGCAAAGGTACGTACTTCCCATAAGTTAGCTGCTTTCCTAACGTGGGCGCCATGGAACCAGTCGCACTCATCACCGGTGCCGGGCGCGGGATCGGCGCCGCCACCGCCAGGGAACTCTCCCGCCGCGGATACCGCGTCGCCGTCAACTACCACCGGGACGCCGCGGCGGCCGCGGCCGTCGCGGCGGAGACCGGCGGGACCGCGCTGCGCGCCGACGTCCGCGACCCGGCACAGGTCGCCGGACTGCTCGCGGCCTGCGGCCCGCCGGACGTGCTCGTCTGCAACGCCAACATCACCCCGCCGTTCGAACCGCTCCTGTCGATGCCGTGGGAGGCGTTCATCGGCAAGGTGCAGGGCGAGCTGGCCGCCGCCTACCACCTCACGCAGGCCGTCCTGCCCGAGATGCCGCCGCACGGGCGGATCGTCTACGTGTCCAGCCTGAGCGCCGAGCTGACCCGTCCGGGCGCCGCCGCGCACGCAGCCGCCAAGGCCGCGCTGGACGCCTTCGCCCGGCACGTCGCGGCGGAGGCGAGCCCGGTGACGGTCAACGTCGTCGCCCCGGCGGGGGTGCGCACCGAGGGCTCCGCCGCCGCCCGCACGCCCGAGACCGAGGCCGCGCTCGCGGAGCGCTCCGTCCTCGGCCGCATGATCGAGCCGGACGACGTCGCGCGGGTGATCGCGGCCGTGGCGGACGGCGGGATGCCCGCCGTGACCGGCGTCCGCATCCCCGTCGACGCGGGCTACCGCGTGCTCGGGGGCCCGTGACGGGTGGAATGCTCGTCCAGGTGGCCCTGGAACATGAGGACGGGCGGCTCTTCCTGTACGAGGTGTGGCGCTCGCAGGAGGACCTCGACCTGCACAGCCAGTACCCGCCGCTGCGCGAGTTCCTGGACGGCATCGACGAGTACCTGGCGGAACCCGTGGACGGATACTTCGACACGATGATCAGCCCGTATCCCGCATGAGCGCGGACCCGTACGAGGACCGGCTCGAGGAGCTGCACGCGGCGTTCGCGCGGGTGCCGCGTCCGGCCGCGGTGGAGGGATGTCCCTGCTGCGTGGGCGCGGACGAGGGCGCGCGGCTCCTCGCCCGTCCCCCGCGCTCGCTCTCCGCCGGCGAGCTGTCCCGCTTCGCCGCGAAGGCGCTGAACACGTGGGGCGGGCCGGAGGACGTCCGGTACTTCGCGCCCCGACTCCTCGAACTCGCCGCCGACGACGCCTTCGTCTGGCCGGACGCCGAGATCGTGTTCGGCACGCTCGCCCGGGCCGGGTGGCGCGAGTGGCCGGAGGCGGAGGCGGTCGCGGCGTTCCTCGCCGGGTTCTGGACGCGGACGCTCGCCCGGTTCCCGTCCCGTCCGGGCGCGGGGGAGGCGCTGCGCGCGCTCGCGGCGGCCGGCGTCGACCTCGGGCCCTGCCTGCGGGAGTGGGAGGCGGCGGTGGCGCGGGTGGACGGCCCCGCCGTGCGGCACCTGCACGAGATCGCGGACGAGGAACTCGCCTCGCGGCGCTACGAACTCGCCTGGGCACTCGCCCACCCGCAGCTCGAGAACGCGTTCTGGACGGACGGAGGCGCGGTCGTCCGGTGGCTGACGGGCGGCCCGGCGGGCGGCGCCGTCCGGGCGGCCTTCGAGCGGACCGGCGACGAGGAACTGCTCGAGCTCCTCGCCGAGACCGACGGCCTCATCGACCCCGGTCACGCCATGTGATCATGACGTGACGCTGGGGTTTCCCCTGTCGGCCCCCGGGTAATGCCCCTGCACCAGCATGATCACCCGCGTGGAGTCCGTGAGGAGACGTGCCCCATGAGCGGTTGCGAAGCGCGCAGCCTCCTCCATCCCTACCTGCTGCTGCTCATCTACGAGCGGCCCGGTCACGGCTACGACCTCATCGACCGGCTGGCCTGCCTCGGGGTGTCGGACGTCGAGCCGGGACACGCGTACCGGGTGCTGCGCGGCATGGAACGGGCACGGCTCGTCGAGTCGACGTGGGTGCCGTCGGAGGCGGGCCCGGCGCGCCGCCGCTACGAGCTGACCGAGCGGGGCGTCGCCGATCTGGAGGCGTGGGCGCCGAAGCTGGCGCACCTGGGCGAGGTGATCACCTCGTTCCTCGCCCGCTGGAACGCCGCGGCGCGGGCGGCGGCACCGGCCGCGCCGGGCGGCGGGCGCGAACCGCGGGCCGTGTCGTGGACGTGACGGCGCGGGCGGCGGTCCGGGAGGCGTTCGACCGGCGGGCCGAACCGGGCCGGGCGGTCGCGGGCGACGCCGACGCCATCGCGCGGGCCTGCCACGCGATGGCGGTGCGGTTCCACGCGGGCGGGCGGCTGATCGTGTTCGGCAACGCGGGGGCGTGCACGGACGCGCAGCACGTGGCGGTCGAGTTCGTGCACCCGGTGGTGGTGGGCAAGCGGGCGCTGCCGGCGTTCGCGCTGACCGGGGACGTCGCCGCGCTGACGGCGATCGCCGAGGCGGACGGGTTCGCGGAGGTGTACGCGGCGCAGCTGCGGACGCTGGCCCGGCCGGACGACATCGCGCTCGGGCTGTCGGCGGACGGGCGGTGCGCGAGCGTACGGCGCGGGCTGGCGGCGGCGGCCGAGCTGGGGCTGCTGACGGTCGCGCTGACCGGCGGGGACGGCGACGCCGGCCAGGGCGCCGACCACGTGCTGCGGGCGCGGACCGGCGACCCGCTCGTCGCCGGGGAGGTGCACGTGACCGTCTACCACGTGCTGTGGGAACTGGTGCACGTCTTCTTCGAGCATCCAGGGACGCTGCGGCGGGAGACCGCCAAGTGAGCCCGGCGGAGCCCGCGGGCACGCCGGAGTGCCATGACGGGGTGTGCGTGACGTGCTCGGACGCGGCCGTCCGGGTGCGGGTGCGCGAGCTGCTCGGCGACGGGCTCGCGCTCGTCGACACCGAGGCCGGCCCGGAGGAGGTGAGCGTGGCGCTGGTCGACGCCCGGGTGGGCGACGTGGTGCTGGTCCACGCGAAGGAGGCACTTGCCGTGGAAAGCGCGGTGGAGGGTGCGGTGGAACCGTGATGAGCGGGATCGAGACGCTGTACCCGTTCCTGTACGAGGGCGGGTCGGACCTCGGCGCGGTGCTGGCGGAGGTGCGCCGGTCCACCGAGGAGAAGGCGGCCGAGATCGCCGCGCTGCGGGAGTCGCTGGCGGAGGACGCGGCGGACGAGCTGGTGGCGTGCGCCCGGCGGATCACGGCGTCCGTCATCGGCGGCGGCCGGCTGTTCACGTTCGGCAACGGCGGGAGCTGCACGGACGCGCAGGATCTCGCGCGGCTGTGCGTGCGGCCGCCGGACGGCGCGCGTCCCGTCCCGGCGACCGCGCTGACCGGGGACGTCGCCGCGCTGACGGCGCTGGCGAACGACGTCGGGTTCGAGGCGGTGTTCGCGCGGCAGCTCGCCGCGTTCGGGCGCCCGGGTGACGTCGCGGTGGGGTTCTCGACGAGCGGCGGGTCGGCGAACGTGCTGAACGCGTTCGCGGCGGCGTCCCGCGCGGGCCTGGCGACCGTCGGGTTCGCTGGGTACGGGGGCGGCGCGATGGCGGAGCCGGGCACGGTGGACCACCTGTTCACGGTTCCGTCGGCGTCGGTCCACCGCGTCCAGGAGGCGCAGGCGACCGTGTCCCACGTGCTGTGGGAGCTGCTCCAGCGGGCCCTGGACGGCCGGTTGGACGGCCTGTCGTGAACGTGGACGAGGGACGGGAGCGGATCCGGATCCGCGTCGAGGGGATTGTGCAGGGCGTCGGGTTCCGGCCCTTCGTGCACGAGCTGGCCGGGACGTACGGTCTGTCGGGGTTCGTGGGGAACGACGCGTCCGGGGTGTTCGCGGAGGCGGAGGGGGAGGCGTCCGCGCTCGCCCGGTTCGTCGGCGACCTCGGCGGCGCGGGGGCCCGTGCGGGGGTGCCGGTTCCGCCGTCGCTCGCCGTCGTCGAGCGCGTCCTCACCGAGTCGCTGCCGCTGCTCGGCGACCGGGGCTTCCGGATCGTGCCGAGCGACGCGAGCGCCCCGCCCGCCGCGCTCGTCCCGCCGGACACCGCGACCTGCGACGACTGCCTCGCGGAGCTGCGCGACCCGGACGGCCGGCGGCACGGGTACGCGTTCACCAACTGCACGCGCTGCGGCCCGCGCTTCACGATCGTCCGGAACGTCCCGTACGACCGGGACAACACGACGATGGCCGAGTACGCGATGTGCGGCGCGTGCGCCCGCGAGTACGGCGACGAGCGCGACCGCCGGTTCCACGCCCAGCCCGTGTGCTGCCCGGACTGCGGCCCCCGCCTGCGGGCGGTCGGCCCGGACGGGCGGGAGGTGCCCGGTGATCCGGTCGAGACGGCGGCGCGCTGGCTGCTGGACGGGCGGATCGTCGCGGTCAAGGGCCTCGGCGGGTACCACCTGGCCGCGCTCGCCGGCCACCCCGACGCCGTGGCGCGGCTGCGGTCGCGCAAGCACCGGGAGCACAAGCCGTTCGCCGTCCTGGCGCCCGACCTCGCGGGCGCCCGCGCGCTCGTCCACCTGGACCCGGCGGCGGAGGCCCTGCTCGCCTCCCCGGCCCGGCCGATCATGCTCGCCGAGCGCCGCCACGGCGCGCGCGTCGCCGCCGCCGTCGCGCCCGGCAACCGCGAGCTGGGCGTGCTGCTGCCGTACACGCCGCTGCACCACCTGCTCGCCGCCCGCCTCGCCCGTCCGATCGTCCTGACCAGCGGGAACGTGGCGGACGAGCCGATCGCGACGCGGGACGGGGAGGCGCTGGCGCGGCTCGGCCCGATCGCCGACGGGTTCGTCGTGCACGACCGCCGCATCGAGACGCGGGCCGACGACTCGGTCGTCCGGTCCTTCCGCGGGCGGACGCTGCCGGTGCGGCGCTCGCGCGGGTTCGTCCCGTCGCCGCTGCGGACGCCGTGGGAGTTCCCGAGACCGGTGCTGGCGTGCGGTGCGGAACTGAAGAACACCTTCTGCGTGGCGCGCGCGCACCACGCTTTCCTCTCGCACCACATCGGCGACCTGGAGAACTACGAGACCCTGCGCTCGTACCAGGAGGGCATCGATCATTTCTGCCGGTTGTTCGGGGTGCGGCCAGAGGTCGTGGCGCACGACCTGCACCCGGAGTACCTGTCGACCAAGTACGCCCACGACCTCGACGGTGTCGAACTCGTGGGCGTCCAGCACCACCACGCGCACATCGCGTCGTGCCTCGCCGACAACGGGACGGACGGGCCGGTCATCGGCATCGCGTTCGACGGGCTCGGGTTCGGCGACGACGGGACGCTGTGGGGCGGGGAGCTGCTGGTCGCCGACCTGGCCGGGTACCGGCGCGCCGGGCACCTGGAGGCGGTGCCGATGCCGGGCGGCGCGGCGGCGGTCCGGGAGCCGTGGCGGATGGCGGCGTCCTACCTGGCGGCCGCGTTCGGCGGGCAGGCGCCGTGGCTTCCCGTCGCCGGCCGCAACCGCGAGCGGTGGGCGGCCGTCACCGCGCTGGCCCGGCCGGAGGCGGGCGCGCCGCGCACGTCCAGCGCGGGACGGCTGTTCGACGCGGTCGCGGCCATCGCGGGCGTGCGCGACGCGGCCGGGTACGAGGGGCAGGCGGCGATCGAGCTGCAGCAGGCCGCCGACCCGCACGAGCGCGCCGCCTACCGGGCGACCGTGACCGACGACCTGGTCGTCCGGGGCACCGACCTGGTGCGGGCGGCGGTGGACGACGTCCTCGCGGGGGCGGGCGCGGGCGCGATCGCCGCGCGCTTCCACAACGGGCTCGCGTGGGCGACCGTCCGCGCGGCCCGGCTGCTGCGCGACCGCACCGGGCTGCGCACCGTCGCGCTGTCCGGCGGCGTCTTCCAGAACGTCCTGCTGCTGGAGCGGACGGTCGCCGGGCTCGAGGACTCCGGCTTCCGGGTGCTGACGCACTCGCGCGTCCCGCCGAACGACGGCGGCATCGCGCTCGGCCAGGCGGTCGTCGCCGCCGCCCGGGACCGGCTCGCCCGGGACCGGCGCGCCTAGGACGGGATCGCCCTCCGGCCGGGACGGGATCGCCCGGGGCGCGGCCGCTTCCTGACCGCGTCCCGGGCGAGCGGGCGGCGGGGGCTCAGCAGATGCGGGGGAGCGGGTCGCCCACCAGCATGTCGACGATGCGGGTGCCGCCGAACGCCGTCCGCAGCAGCACCAGGCCGGGCGGGTCGTCGCGGACGGTCCCGACGATCGCGGCGTCCGCGCCCAGCGGGTGCCCGCGCAGCGCGCCGAGCGCCGCGTCCGCGCGTGCGCCGTCCACGACCGCGACGAACCGTCCCTCGCACGCCACGTACAGCGGCTCGATGCCGAGCAGCTCGCACGCGCCCTCGACCGCCGGACGCACCGGCACCGCCTCCTCGTCCAGCACGACGCCGAGCCCGGACGCCCCCGCGATCTCGTTCAGCACCGTCGCGACCCCGCCGCGCGTCGCGTCCCGCATCATCCGGACACCGCCCGGCACCGCGCCGAGCAGCGCGGCGGTGAGCCCGTGCAGGGCGGCCGTGTCGGACGTGACGTCGGCTTCCAGGTCCAGTTCGCCGCGCGCCAGCATGACGGTGACGCCGTGGTCCCCGATCGGACCCGACACCAGGACCGCGTCACCCGCGCGGACGGCGGACGCACCGAGCTCTGCGCGCGCGCCCGCACCGTCGAGGACGCCGATACCGGACGTGGTGATGAAGCACCCGTCCGCCTTGCCCCGCTCCACGACCTTCGTGTCGCCGGTGACGATCGAGACGTCCGCGCGCGCCGCCGCGTCCGCCATGGACGCGACGATGCGGCGCAGATCGTCCACCGGGAAGCCCTCCTCCAGGACGAACCCGGCCGACAGGTACAGCGGCCGCGCCCCGCACACGGCGAGGTCGTTGACCGTCCCGTTCACCGCCAGCTCGCCGATGTCGCCGCCCGGGAAGAACAGGGGCGAGACGACGTGCGAGTCGGTCGTGAACACGAGCCGTCCACCGTCCAGGGACAGGACGGCGCCGTCGTCGAGCGCCTCCAGAGCGGGATGCCGGAACGCCTCCACGAACAGGGCCTCGACGAGCGTCTGCGTGGCCTTGCCGCCGGCACCGTGGGCCAGCGTGATGCGGTCCTCTTTCACGCGAGGCTTGCGCCGGCGCGCGCGCTCGATGCGCTGTAGGACCTGCTCCTCGCGGGACGCGTGCGGAGCCATCGGCCGTCCCGGTGCCGTGTTCCCGGTTGTCATGTCGTCCGTCGCCGTGTCCTCGGTCGTCACGTGCGGCTCGCCTCCTTCACGCGCTCCCGCGTGAACCGGCCGAAGTTGTAGTACGCGGCGCACGCCCCCTCGGACGACACCATGCACGTCCCGATCGGCGTCTCCGGCGTGCAGGCGGTACCGAACACCTTGCACTCCCACGGTTTGAGGACGCCCTTCAGCACCTCGCCGCACTGGCACGCCTTCGGGTCGGCGACGCGCACCCCCGGCAGGTCGAACAGCCGCTCGGCGTCGAACTCCGCGTAGGCGTCGCGCATCCGCAGCGCCGAGTGCGAGATGAACCCGAGGCCGCGCCACTCGAAGTACGGCCGCAGCTCCATGACCCGCCCGATCGCGTCGAGCGCCCGCGGGTTGCCGTCCCACGGGACGACCCGCGCGTACTGGTTCTCGACCTCGCTGCGCCCCTCGTCCAGCTGCTCCAGGAGCATGTGGACCGACTGCAGGACGTCGAGCGGCTCGAACCCCGCGCACACGAGCGGGCGGCCGTACTCGCCGGTGATGAACTCGTACGGGCGGCAGCCGATCACGGTCGAGACGTGCCCGGGGCCGAGGAACCCGTCGAGCCGCAGGTCGGGCGAGTCCAGGATGGCCTTGATGCCCGGAATGATCGTCACGTGGTTGCAGAAGACCGAGAAATTGCCGATCCCCTCGGCGGCCGCGCGCAGCACGGTCATCGCGGTGGACGGCGCGGTCGTCTCGAACCCGATCGCCATGAACACGACCCGCCGGTCCGGGTTCAGCCTCGCGATCTTGAGGGCGTCCAGCGGCGAGTACACCATCCGGATGTCGGCGCCCGCCGCCTTCGCGTCCAGGAACGAGCCGGTGCCGCCCGGCACGCGCAGCATGTCGCCGAACGACGTGAGGATCACGTCCGGGTGGTCGCGGGCGATCGCGATGGCGTCGTCCACCCGCCCCATCGGCAGCACGCACACCGGGCACCCCGGCCCGTGCACGAGCTGCACGGTCTCGGGCAGGTAGTCCTCGATGCCGTGCTTGTAGATCGTGTGGGTGTGCCCCCCGCACACCTCCATGAACTTGTACTGCCGTCCCGGCTCGCACAGCGCGGCGATGCGCGCCGACAGCGCCCGTGCCCGCTCCGCGTCGCGGTACTCGTCGACGAACCGCAATGGTCGGCCGCCTTTCAGTTCGTGTCGTGACCGCGGCCGCGGCCGCGTCCGGGCCCGGCCCGGCGGCCGGGCTCGGGTGCGGGCTCGGGTTCGCGTTCGGCTTCGCCGTCCGGTCCGAGGTCGATGTCGAGTCCGCGTTCGAGGTCGCGCTCGAGTTCGCGTTCGAGGTCGAGATCGAGGTCCGAGCGGGCGAGCGCGTCCACTTCGTCGTCGTAGGCCTCGCCGAGCCCGCGCAGGAGCCGCAGCGTCGCCGCGGCCTCCGCCTCGTCGATCTTCGACATCGCGAACCCGACGTGCACGAGCACCCAGTCGCCGAGGGCGAGCCGCTCCTCGTCGAGCAGCCCGACGTTCACGGCGCGGCGCACCCCGACGACCTCGACCTTCGCGATGTCCGTCCCGTCCCGCGGCAGCTCGACGATCTCCCCGGGAATCCCCAGGCACATCAGCCCCGCCCCCCGCTCCCGGCGGCGGCGTCCGTCACATCCGCTCCATCTTGATGTAGCGCTTCATCGACGGGTACTCCTTCACCAGGAGGGCGAAGAACGCGAGGCCCGCCACGGCGGCGACGATCTTCCACGGTCGCATGTCGGTCGTTCCCTTCTCGGTCGAACAGTCGGTTTCTCGGACGAGCGGTCACCCGGCCGAGCAGTCGCCCGGACGGGACGCTCGCCCGGACGGGCGGCTTCCTGAACAGGCGGTCGCCCGGACGGGCGGTTGCCCATGCGGGCAGTTGCCCGGACGGGACGCCCGCCCGGACGGGCGGCTTCCCGGACGGGCGCGGGCGTCAGCCCGGCGGCAGGTTCGGCATGATCGGCAGGATCGCGTCGTGCTTCTTCGGGCTGATCCCGGTCGAGCGGCGCGCGTCCGCCGTGCCGTCCTTGTGGTGGCCCGTCTGCTTCTTGTAGTTGCCCTTCGCGTTGCCCTGGGGCACGCCCTTGGTGTGTGACGGCGTGTCCGGTTTCACGTGGGGCTTGCCCACCTTGATCTCGGCCATGGTCAGGTCACTCCCTTCTCGGCCAGGTGTTCCTCAGCGCGCGCGCCCGACGCCTCACCGGCGCGTACGGCCAGTTCCGCGAAGAAGCGCTCGATCTCGGGCCACACGTCCTTGCCGCCGGACAGTCCCTTCCACGACAGGCGCACGGTCGCCACGAGGCGGTAGCACTCGTCGAGCGGCACGAGCCACTGCTGCTCGGGCGCGGACCGCAGGGTCGGGCCGGTGTGCACGAGCAGCGCCTCGACCTCGGGCGCCATCGAGCGCAGCGGCTCGCACCGGCCGGCGGCGGCCGTCCAGGCGGACGCGTCGACGTCGCAGCGGGTGGCGCCCGCCGGGCTCGGGTAGTGCGCGGTCACCGCGCCGTCCGCGTGCCGGACGAAGAACGCGAGCCCGACCGGGACGCCCAGGTCGTCGACCGGCACGCCGGTCAGCCGCGTCCGGCGGCCCGGGACGAGCCGGAAGTGGCCGCGGCCCTCGGCGTCCCGGCCCGCCGCGTCCCGCTCGAACAGCAGGGCGCAGGCGCGGCACGCGCACAGGAGGCCGTCGCCGCGCTCGTCGAGGACGTGCGCGTGCCCGCCGCCGTGATCGTCCGGAACCGGTTCGGCGCACAGGTCGCAGCGCTCCGCGGCGTCCGCGCCGCGCGCCGCCGCGCGCGCGACGAGCCGCTCCAGCGCGCTCACCGCGCGTCCCGGAACAGCGACTCGAGCGGGACGAACGCGCCCGCGGGCCGCCCGGCCGGCGCGGCCGGCGCGGGGACCGCTTCGATCGCCGACAGTTCGGGCGCGACGCCGAGCACCGCGTCGCGGACCGCGTCCTCGACGCTGCCGCCCGCGCCGGCGCCCCCTTTCGCGGAGGTGCTGCCGCAGCTCCCGCAGCCGCCGCCGTCCGCGCGGTCCGGGAACCGGACGCGCGCCACGCCGTCCTCGATGCCGTCGAGTTCGACGTCCGCGCCGCGCGAGCCGAGCTGCTCCCGGATGTCGGCCAGCGCGCGCGCCACCCGTTCCTCCACGGGCGCGGGGTGCACGTCGTGGAGCGCGAGCAGGTGCCCGACGAGGTCGTCGTCGGTGAGCGCGGACACGAGCCGGGCGTCGTGCGCGGCGCGGTCCATGACGCGGGCGAGGGCCTCGCCGTAGACCTCGGCGAGCGTCGCGACCGTGTCGAGGGCGCTCTCGGCCGTCCGGCCGGGCGTCCGCTCCAGCGCGGCGAGCGCCTCCTCGATCCGGGTCAGCCGCGCGGCGACGTCCCCCTCGCCGAGGCGCCGGTCCTCCGGCCGCACGTCGCCGGGACGCGCGTCCCCGGGACGCGCGTCCCCGGGCGGCGCGCCGTCCGGCCGCGGCTCGGCCTCAGCCATGGGTCGCGCCGAACATGGGCGAGTGGATCTTCTCGAGCTGCTTGCCCTTGCCCAGGTACATGTGGACGCCGCACGGCAGGCAGGGGTCGAAGCTGCGGACGGCCCGCATGATGTCGACGCCGCGGAAGTCGTCCGGGCCGTTCTCCTCGAAGATCGGCATGTCCTGGACGGCGTCCTCGTACGGGCCGGGCGTGCCGAAGCTGTCGCGCGGGCTGCCGTTCCACGGCGTCGGCGGGTACGGGTGGTAGTTCGCGATCTTGCCCTTCTGGATCACCATGTGGTGCGAGAGGACGCCGCGGACCGCCTCGTGGAAGCCGCAGCCGATCGCCTCGTCCGGCACGTCGAAGTCCTCGAACACCTTCGTGTCGCCCGCCCGGACGCGCTCCAGCGCCTCCTCGACGAACTGGACGGCCATCGCCGCGGCGTACGCGACGAAGTACACGCGCGCCCGGTTGCGCTCGATGGCGTTCGACCACGGCGGGATGCGCCACTCGAGCGTCGTCTCCGGCAGCGAGTCGCCCTTCGGCAGGGAGATCTGGACGCTCCGGCCGGTCGACTTCACGTACCGGGCGTCGACGAGCCCGGCGAGCGCGGTGGTGTACAGCCGCGCGTACGGGCCGCCGCCGGTGTCGAGGGCGAGGTGGTCGCCGGTGCTCTTGTCGAACCAGCGCGGGCTCATCACCCAGCTGTACTTGTCGTCGAAGTCGCGCTTCTGCGGGTCGGGCAGCGTCGTCTGGTTCCAGGGGTGCCGCATGTCGACCGGGTTGCCGAGCGGGTCGTGGGTGACGAACGGGTCCTCGTTCACCCAGTCCTTGTAGTAGGAGCTGCCCAGCAGGATGCGGATGCCGAGGTTGATGTCGACGAGGTTCGTCGTCAGCAGCTCGCCGTCCACGACGACGCCGGGCGTCACGTACATGGCGCGGCCCCAGCGGTCCATCGTCTCGTACCGGTAGTCGACGACCTCGGGGTTCTGGAACGCGCCCCAGCAGCCGAGCAGGACGCGGCGGCGGCCGACCTCCTCGTATCCCGGCAGGGCCTCGTAGAAGAAGTCGAACACGTCGTCGTTCATCGCGACGGCCCGCTTGATGAAGTCGAGGACGCCGACCAGCCGGCTCAGGTAGTCGGTGAACAGGGTCGGTTCCGGCATCGTCCCGACACCGCCCGGATAGACCGTGGACGGGTGGACGTGCCGTCCCTCCATCAGGCAGAACATCTCGCGGGTGACGCGGCTGACCTTGAGGGCCTCCTTGTAGAGGGCGCCCTCGAACGGGTTGAACGCCTCCATGATGTCGGCGATCGTCCGGTACCCGTGGATGGCCGCGTTAGGCGCCTCGGTGTCGCGAGCCCGGCGCAGCACGCTCGGGTTCGTGTCCTTGACCATCGCCTCGCAGTAGTCGACGAAGACGAGGTTGTCCTGGAAGATCGTGTGGTCGAACATGTACTCGGCGGCCTCGCCGAGGTTCAGGATCAGCTCGCCCAGTGGCGGCGTCTTGATGCCGTACGCCATGTTCTGCGCGTACACCGAGCAGGTCGTGTGGTTGTCGCCGCAGATGCCGCAGATGCGGCTGGTGATGAACCCCGCGTCGCGCGGGTCCTTGCCCTTCATGAACACCGAGTAGCCGCGGAACAGCGAGGACGTGCTGTGGCACTCGGCCACCCGCCGGTTCGCGAAGTCGATCTTGGTGTAGATGCCGAGGTTGCCGATGATGCGGGTGATCGGGTCCCACGACATCTCGACGAGCTGCTCGGCTCCGGTCGTCCCGGCGGGTGCCGGTTTCGTCTGCGCGGTGTGCGCCATGGCTCGCTCCCTCTTTCCGTTCCGGTGTCGCGGGCGTCCCTACGGGCGGTAGCGGGGGTCGTAGCCGCTGGTCAGCGCCGGTTTGTTGTGGCGCCACTTCGGTTCCCGGTTCGCCGCGTGGTTGGTGATGCCGCGCATCCGGCGGATGAAGGAGCCGTACGGCTTGATCAGCGTCGAGGAGAGGCCGCCGCCCGGCGGCTGGTCCATGAACGGCATGAACTTGTCGGGGAACCCCGGCATCGTGCAGGCGATGCAGATGCCGCCCACGTTCGGGCAGCCGCCGACGCCGTTCATCCAGCCGCGCTTGGTGACGTTGCAGTTCACCACCGGCCCCCAGCAGCCGATCTTCACCTGGCACTTCGGCGAGTTGTAGTCGCCGCCGAAGTCGGCCTGCTCGTAGTACGCGGCCCGGTCGCAGCCCTCGTGCACCGTCCGGCCGAAGATCCACTGCGGGCGCAGCATCTCGTCCAGCGGCGGCGGCGGCGCGGCGCCCGCCGCGTGGTACAGCACCCAGGTCAGCGTCTCCATGAAGTTCTCCGGCTGCACCGGGCAGCCGGGGACGTTCACGATCGGCAGCGCGCCCGCGGACTTGAAGTCCCAGCCGAGGTAGTCGGCTAGGCCCATGGCCCCGGTCGGGTTGCCCGCCATCGCGTGGATCCCGCCGTACGTCGCGCAGGTGCCCGCCGCCACGACCGCCCACGCGCGCGGCGCGAGCCGGTCGATCCAGGTGTTCAGCGTCACCGGCTCGCCGGTGTCCGGGTCGTTGCCGAACGACGTCCAGTAGCCGTCCCCGTTGATCCGCTCGTTCGGGATCGACCCCTCGATGACGAGGATGAACGGCTCCAGCTCGCCGCGCGCCGCGGCCCGGAACGCGGCGAGGAACTCCTCGCCGCCCAGCGTCGGCGACAGCACCTTGTTGTGCAGGTTCACCTTCGGCAGCCCCGGGATCACGCCGTTCACGACGTCCTCGATGGCCGGCTGGGACGACGCCGTCACCGACACCGTGTCGCCGTCGCAGCTCATCCCCTCGGATATCCACAGGATGTGGATTTCGTCGAACCCCTTCGGGGTCGTGGTATCGCCTCGTTCGCGCGTCTGCGTCATGTCCGCGGCCTCCCCTGCATCCGGTCCCGCATCCGGTCGTAGGCGGCGGCCACCGGGGCCGCCACCGTGAGGGCCGGAGGACGGTCCGGCGCGTGCGGGTGCGGCCGCGTCGGGGCCGTCCCCTTCGCCTTCTCGAGCTTCCGGCCGAGTTCGTGCAGCGCCGCCTCGTCCGCCGCCTCGCGGAGCCGCGGCATCAACTCCCCCTCCTCGTCCTGGACGTGCTCCTCGACGTCGCGGCGCACCAGCTCGACGAGCTCCCCGGCGCGCCCGCCCGGACGGCCCGTCGAGAGCCCGCCCGCGCGGCCGCCCGCGCGGCCGTCCGTCCGGCCGTTCGTCCGGCCGTTCGTCCGGGACAGGGCGTCCAGTTCGGCCAGCGCCTCCTTCAGCGCCATGTGCTCGGCCAGGTGCCGCTGCACCAGCGCCTCGTCGCGCAGCGCCTTCCCGGCGAACGGATAGAAGATCAGCTCCTCGACGGCGGCGTGCTTGGACAGCTCGCGCACGAGGATGTCCACCACGCCCCACCGCTGCCGGTCGGACGCCGCCGCGGTGAAGTCGCGGAGGAGCTGCTCGACCATCCGGTGGTCGTGCTTGAGCAGTTCGATCGCGTCCATCGCCGTCACGCGCTCCCCCGCTCGCCCTCCGGTTCGCGCGCCGGCCCGTGTACCGGCTCGTGCTCCGGCCCGTGCTCCGGCCGCTCGCCGTCCCCGGCGGGCCCGGCGGTGGCGTGCGCGCCGTCGGGCGGCGCGGCGACGGTGATCGACTCCAGCACCACGTCGTCGCGGCCCCGCGCCTCGACGTCCACGCCCCCGCAGACCGGGCACGCGGCCAGCGCCGCCGCCGACCCGACCGGGGTCGTGCCGCCGCAGTCCCGGCAGTGCACCGCCAGCGGCTCCATGACCAGGTCGATGCGGGCGCCCTCGATCTCGGTGCCCTCGGCCGCCAGCCGGAATCCCTGGTCGATCACCTCCGGGTCGACGGGGTGGCCGCCGACGCGCACCCGCACGCCGCTCACCGGGCGTCCCCTGGCCCGCTTGCGCGCGGCGTCGACGATCGCGTCGCACATTCCCATTTCATGCACTGGTGGCCTCCGTGTCGGTCGTTGCGGTGCCGGTCGTCGCGGTTGCGGTGCCGGTCCTCCGGCCGGTCCTCCGGCCGGGCTTGCGGCCGGACCTGCGGCCGAGCTCGGGGGAGACCCGCGCGGCCTCCTCGCGGGCGAGCCGCCCCACCAGCCGGACGGCCTCGTCCAGCGCGGTGGTCACCGGGTCGGACAGCCCCATCCGCTCCCCCACGTCTGCGGGCCGGCACCCGACGACGAGGACGCGGTCCATCCGGCCGCCCAGCCGGTGCAGGAGCTGAAGCACCGCGAGGGGATGCATGCCGTGGCCGTTCACCGGGGGAGTCTCGGCCGCGTCCGGTTCCGCGGCGGCGTCCTCGGCGGCACCGGTCACGTCGAGGACGGCCAGCTCGCCGGGGTCCGCGCCGTCCAGCGGGACGGCGTCCACCATGATCAGCGTGTCGTGGCGGCCGTCCAGCAGTTCGTAGGCGAGGTGGACGCCGCGGATGCCGTAGTCGGTCACGTCCACGTTCTCCGGCAGGCCCGGCGCGTCCAGCCGCCGGACGACCTCGACGCCGAAGCCGTCGTCGCCCAGGAAGATGTTGCCGATGCCCGCGACCAGCACCCGGCCGCCGCCGGTTCCGCCGAGCCCGGTCACCGCGGGCTCCCCTCGTCCGCGAGCGCCCCGGCGGTGTCCGGATCCTCGGGGCTCCTCCCGGCGGCGGCGCGCACCTCGTGGGCGCTCGCCCCGGCCGCGGCCGTCTCGTGGACGCTCGTCCCGGCGAGGCGCGTCTCATCCGCGCGCGGCCTGCCGGCACGCGGCTCGGGCTCGTCGGGGCCCGGCTCGTCGGGGCCCGGCTCGTCCGCGAGGGGTTCCACCTCGTCCGGCGCGAAGTAGCGGAAGCGCCCGTACCACTGGTTCAGTTCGGCGGCCGGATCGTCCTCGAGGGAGACGGCGAGGTGGCACGCGTCGTCGACGTCCAGGAGGACGGCCTCCACGACCGCGGTCCGGCCGTCGAGGAAGCGGTCCTGGGGGTCGGTGCCGTGCGCGCGCGGGCGCAACCGCACCCGGCTGCCCCGCGAGACCGCGACGCCGTCCACCGTCACCGCGTCGGTGTCGGGGGAGACGGACGCGTCCGCGCCCGGATCCCACCAGGGCGTCCGTTCGGGCTCCGCCGCCCCCTCCGCCGCCGCCCGCTCCGCGAGCGGGCCGAGCGAGCGGACGGCGCCGTGCAGCCGCTCGAACACCTCGTGCGGCATCCCGTCCACCCGGTCGAGGATCTCGGCGGCGCGCGGGTCGGTGGCCCGCGCCTCCCGCTTCTCCGCGTCCGTCAGCGTCAGCGTCCGCAGCGACAGGATCTCGTCGATCTCCGTCGCGTCGTGCAGGTCGCCGGGGCTCTCGGGCGCGATCCGCGGGTGGTCGTACAGCAGGATCGGCGACGACAGGACGATCCCGCGCTCGCCCTCGGGACCGGCGAGCACCGGGAACGTGTGCACGTTGGCGCACTCGCGGGCCGCGTGCTCCGCCCACCGCGGCGGCTCCAGCAGCGACACGAACGCCCCGTCGACGGCGGCGATCATCGTGTGCGCGGCGAGCAGCGACCAGCGCAGCGCCTCGTCCCGGGGCGCGGCGGCGCGGTCGGCGGTATGGCCGTTCTCGACCCGCACCCGCAGCCGGTGCAGCGGGAACGGCGCGTCGCAGCGGACCGCCGACACGGTCACGACCGCGTCGACGTCGAGGCGGCTCCGGGTGATCCGGCCGCCTTCGGGGTGCTCGGGCGTCGCGACGTCCTCGTGCTCCTCGCCCGCCGGGGCACGGACGGCGAACCGCCGCCCGCCCGCGAGCAGGTCGGCCAGCGGGGCGGCGACGTCGAACTCCCGCGGCACCGCCTCGTCGAACGGCAGGTGCGTCCCGAGGGCGCCGACCTCCTCGAACGTCCCGCCGGCGCGGCGCCGACGCACCGTCCGGCGCTGCAGCTGCAGGAACCGCAGCCGGACGGTGATCGCGGCGTCCTCGGGGGCCTCCAGGAGGCATTCGGTCTGCTGCCACCACGACTCGGCGGACCCGGCGACGCTCGTGTCGTCGAGCCCGTGCGCGTCCGCCCAGGAGCGCGGCGCCAGCACCCCGAACTGCCAGCGGACCCGGTTCTTGCCCGACGAGCGGCGGTAGGGGTACAGCAGGTAGCCCTCGTAGAGGATCGCGTCGGCCACCGCCCGCACGCCCTCGAAACCTGTCGCCGCCATCGCCTCTCTCCCACTGCCCGGAACGCCCCGCGCGCCCTTTTTCGGGTATAGCAACGAGGCGGCGAGCCGGGTAAGTGGCGCCCGCCGATAGGTGACCGCGGCACCTACCGGGGCGGCCCGTCAGCGTGCTGTAATCGCGCTACGCGACATGCCGTGGTCCGGGGGTCGGAGATGCGAAGGCGCAGGAAGAAGCGGTACGGGCGGGTCGCGCGGGCCGGAGCGCGCGGTGCCGTGGCGGCCATGGCGATGACCGGGCTGCGCACGGTCACCGCCGCCGCGGGACCGCAGCAGAAAAGCCCGCCCGAAGCCATTGTCGATGAACACGCCCCGGCCTTCGTCAGGAATATGACGGAACGGCAGCGCCACGCTTTTATCGAGGTATTCCACTGGCTTTACGGGACGGCGGGCGGCGTGCTGTTCGGCCTGCTGCCGGACCGGCTGCGCGGCCGCCCGTCGGCCGGTCCGGCGTACGGGCTGGCGATCTGGCTCGGCTACGAACTGGCCGTCGGCCCCGCCCTGGGCGTCCGGCACGCCCGGCACCGCCGCGCGACGTGGCACGGCGCCGTCGCGCTCGACCACGTCCTGTACGGCGTCGTCGTCGCCGGGCGCCTCGCGCCCGACCCCGCGGCCACGCACCCGCCGCGCGGCCCCCGGCGACCGCGTCGGCCGCGCCGGGCCGGCCCGCGCCGGGCGGCACGCCGGTTCAGCCGCCGGCGGCTTCGCGCTCGATCCGGTCGAACTGGGCGCCCATGGCCTCGGCGAGGGCGTTCGCGCCCGACAGCGGCCGCACCATCACCATGAGCTCGGCGATCTTCCCGTGCTCGTCGTGCCGGATGAAGTCGCAGCCGTCGAGGTCGCGGTCGCCGACGCGGGTCTTGAACAGCAGCGCGTGCTCCCGGCCCCGGCCGTCCGCGCCGTCGAACTCGCCCACGTAGCGGAAGTCCTCGAACACCCGGAAGACGGCCCGCAGGATCGCGGCCGTGATCGCCTTGCCCGCGTACGGCTTGTGGGCGACCGGGCTGACGAACACGACGTCGTCGGCGAGCAGCGCGATCGCGCCGTCGATGTCCGCCGCCTCGACGGCCTTGCGGAACGGATGCATGCCGCACCTCCATAGTCAACTCGTTGCCTAGGTGCAAACGACACTATCTTCTAGTCAACTCGTTGCATAGTCAACGGTGTTGGTAGGTTGGCGGGCATGGCACTGCGACACGCGATCCTGGCCGCGCTGCTGGAGGGCGAGGCGTCCGGCTACGACCTCGCCAAGATCTTCGACGCGTCCGTCGCGAACTTCTGGATGGCCACGCCGCAGCAGCTGTACCGCGAGCTCGACCGCATGGCGGGCGACGGGCTGGTCGCGGCGCGCGTCGTCCGGCAGGAGCGCAGGCCCGACAAGCGGCTGTTCACCCTCACCGCCGACGGGCGCCGCGCCCTGCACGACTTCACCGCCGCGCCGCCCCGTCCGGGCGCGATGCGCGACGAACTGCTCGTCCAACTACAGGCCGTCGACGCGGGCGACGCCGCCGCCGTGGGCCGGGCCGTCGCCGAGCGGGCGGCGGCGTCGCGGGCCAAGCTCGCACGCTACGAACGGCTCCGCGCCGTCCTGCTGAACGGACGCACCGAGGAGGAGCACCTCGCGCACGCCGAACGGATCGGCCCCTACCTGACCCTCCTCGGGGGCATCGCGTTCGAGCAGGAGAACATCCGGTGGGCCGAACGGGTCCTCGACGTCCTGCGGCGGCGCGCGTCCGCCCGGACGGCCTAGCGGACCGGGTGGCGGAGGATCGTCCGCATCTTCTCCGGGTCGGTCTCCTGCGGGTCGGACAGGTAGATCTCGTGGTGCAGCCCGTTCATGACCAGGCCCTCCGCCGCCATGAACGCGGCCAGCCGGACGAGGCTCGCGGGCTCGTCGGCGTAGTCGCCGCGGTGGAGGAGCTGGACGCAGCGCCCTTCGGCGAACGTCACGAGCTGGACGCGCGCCACCGCCGGCACGCTCGGCCGCACCTCCTCGCGCGCCCGGTCGACGGCCGCCGGGTCGAGGCCCTCCGGCAGCCGCAGGAACAGGTGCCACCACCACTCGCCGCGCGGGACCTCGAGCGGGGCGCGCTCGTCCTCGACCCACCAGCGGCCCTCCAGCGGGACCATCGGCGCGCCGATCGCCCCCATGACCGCGTAGAGCGCGCCCACGGCCGCGCTGTAGGTGTCGCCGCCGGGCTCGCCGCGGCCGGTGACCGCGAGGCCCGACACCGGGCCGAACTCCGCGATCTCCGGCTCCTCCGCCGCCTCGTACCAGTTCATGCGTCGTCCTCCAGGGGGATCATCACCCGGGTCTCCAGGCGTTCGGGGGGCGTGGTCGCGGGATCGGAGAGGTAGAGCTCGCGGACGGGGCCCGCGGGCGAGTGCCCGTGGTCGCCGAACCACGCGAGCACGCCGTGGACCGTGAGCGGGATCTCGTCGTAGGGGCCGACGTGCACGGCGGACGCGAACGTCCCGCCGGGCAGGACGTCGCCGCCGTCCGGCGAGTCGGCGGTCACCCGGACGACGAACTCGTCCGGCACGTCGAGCGGGAAGAGCCCGACGAGCGTCTCGCCGGACGGGCACAGCCGTGCGACGCACGCGGACGTCGCGGCCCCGATCGTCTCGGGCGTCGCCGCCGCGTACTCGGACCGCACCCGGCGGGCGGGCTCGGCGGCCACCGTCACCTCGGCGCCCGGCAGGCCCTCGGCGAGGATCCGGTCCAGGAGCCGGAGGGCACGGCGGCGCCGGGCCACCTCGGCCTCGAGCCGCTCCCGCGCCTCCCGCAGTGCCGCACTACCACCCGTATCGGCACCCGTACCGTCGGCCGATCCCGTCCGCGTGCCGGGACGGGCGCCGGGACGGGCGTCGGGACGGGCGTCGGGGCGGGCGTCGGCCAGGACGCGCGCGATCGTCGGGAGCGGCACGTCCATGCCGCGCAGCATCCCGATGGTCAGCGCGTCCCGGGCCTGCGACGACCGGTAGTACCGGTAGCCGGACGCCGGGTCGACCCGCGCGGGGGCCAGCAGGCCCAGGTCGTCGTAGTGCCGGAGCTGCTTCACGCTGAGCCGGCACAGCCGCGCGAACCGCCCGATCGGCAGGAGATCGTCGCTCACGGCACCAGCCTGGCGCCTCCCCCGGTGGGAGAGTCCAGCGCGGGCCGGATTCCGGTCAGGGAGCCGCGACCGGCTCGGCGTTCAGGCCGGTGCACTCCCGCAGGTCGTTCCAGCGCTTCACCTCGGCCTTCGCCGCCGCTCCCTTGAGCGGGATCGGGACGCCGCCCTGGATGCTGACGGGCGCCCACTTGTCCGCGGTGACCTTGCCGTCCTCCACCTTCAGGATCAGCATTCCGGAGCGCGCGCTCTGCCCCCGGGCGGAGGCGAACAGGAAGTTGCCCATGCCGTAGTGGATGTAGGCGCCGTTGTCCATGTAGCCGCCGCCCAGCGGGATGTGGGCGTGGCCGCCGACGATGATGTCGGCCCCGGCGGCCGTGAGCTGCTGGGCGAGTTCCTTCTGGCGCGGCAGCGGGCAGGGGTTGAGCTCCTGCCCCCAGTGCACGTGGACGATGACGACGTCGGAGCCCTGCGCGGCCTCCTTCACTGCCTGCACCATCCGGGGGACGACCTTGGCGGACGCCAGGCCCGGCTTGCCGTCGGTCGCCGTCCACTGCTGGATGAGGTTGTCGTCGAGGACCTGCGTGGCGCCGACGATCGCGAGCTTGTTCCCCTTCACGGTGACCCGGTACGGCTTGTACGCCTCGTCGGCGTTCATCCCGATCCCCACGGTCGGGAAGCCGGACTCCTTGATCGCCGCCAGGGAGTCGCGCAGCCCGGACACGCCGAAGTCCATGCCGTGGTTGTTCGCCATGGACGTCACGTCCACCCCGGCGGCCTTCAGCGCGGCGAACGCCGACGCGGGGGCCCGGAACGCGTACGTCTTCGGGGCCTTCGTCCCGCCCTCGGTGATCGCCGTCTCCAGGTTGATCATCGCGAGATCGGCCTTGCGCAGCGTCTTCGCCGTCGGGCCGAGCGCCGTCTCGGGCTCGGCCAGCCGGGAGCGGAGCTGGGCCTCGAAGTTCGTGTCGCCGCCGAACGCCAGCAGGATCGGCTCCTTGGCCGGTTCGGACGGGCTCGGCGGGGCGGCCGGCGGCGCCGAACTCGCCGGCGAGGCCGCTCCCTCGGCCGGGGGCGTGTCGCCGCCCGTCAGCCCGCACGCCGTCGCGGCCAGGAGCAGCCCGCCCGCCGCGGCCGAGGCCGCGACCCTGCTGCTCGCGAACCCGCTGCTCGCGCCGCGACTCCGCCGCCTGTTCCCGCGCACCTTGTTCATGGACCGGCCTCCGCTCGGGGCTCCGCGTGACGGGACGAGCATGCCATGCGCGCGCCACTGCCATGTGCCGCGACCTGCGGATTCGACGAAATGGTGATGGAGGTGAGACATCCCGCGCAGGTCCCGCCCGGCGAACCGCACCCCATCCCCAAGCCTGTATGGTTCGTTTTCTTGAATCGTTCGTGTTTTTGAGGGTACGGTGGTTCGCATGACCGCAACGGAGACGCCGAACATCACCGCGGAGCTGCGCGACGCCGGGCTCCGGGTGACGGCGGCGCGGGTCGCGCTCCTGCAGACCGTCCGCGCCGGGAACCACCTCGGCGTCGACGCGATCGCCGCGGGAGTCCGCCGGCGCGTGGGCCACATCTCCCTGCAGGCCGTCTACGAGGCCCTGCACGCGATGACCGCGGCCGGCCTCGTGCGGCGCATCGAACCGGCGGGCAGCCCCGCCCGGTTCGAGGGCCGCACCGGCGACAACCACCACCACCTGGTGTGCCGGAGCTGCGGGGCCGTCGCCGACGTCGACTGCGCCGTCGGGCACCCGCCCTGCCTGGACCCGGTCGACGACGCCGGATTCCACGTCGACGAGGCCGACGTCACGTTCTGGGGCCTGTGCCCCCGCTGCCGCCCGGACGCCGCGCCCCCGGACGCCGCGCCCCCGGACGCCGCGACCACCGGCACCACGACCACGAACGGTCGATGAGCACGTCCACCACCATGGAGCAGAGAGGAACGCGCCCATGACCGAGAGGCCGACCACCACGACCGACGCCGGGATCCCCGCCCCCAGCGACGCGCACTCCCAGTCCGTCGGTCCGAACGGCCCCCTGCTGCTGCAGGACCATTACCTCATCCAGAAGATGGCGCACTTCAACCGCGAGCGCGTCCCCGAACGCGTCGTCCACGCCAAGGGCGGCGGCGCGTACGGCGTCCTGGAGATCACCGAGGACGTCAGCCAGTTCACCCGGGCGAAGCTCTTCCAGAAGGGCGCCCGCACCGAGTCGCTGGTGCGGTTCAGCTCCGTCGCGGGCGAGCTCGGCTCGGCGGACGCGGGCCGCGACCCGCGCGGCTTCGCGATGAAGTTCTACACCGAGGACGGCAACTACGACCTCGTCGGCAACAACACCCCGGTCTTCTTCATCCGGGACCCGCAGAAGTTCTCCGACTTCATCCACTCGCAGAAGCGCCGCGCCGACAACCACCTGCGCGACAACAACATGCAGTGGGACTTCTGGACGCTCTCGCCCGAGTCGGCCCACCAGGTGTCCTGGCTGATGACCGATCGCGGCACCCCCGCGTCCTGGCGGCACATGAACGGGTACGGCTCGCACACGTTCCTCTGGTACAACGCCGCCGGCGAGAAGTTCTGGGTCAAGTACCACTTCAAGACCGACCAGGGGATCCGGAACTTCACCGCCGAGGAGGCCGACGCCCAGCACCCGGACGTCCACGTCCGCGACCTCTACACCGCGATCGAGCGCGGCGACCACCCGTCCTGGACCGTGCAGGTGCAGGTCATGCCGTTCGAGGACGCGGCCGACTACCGGTTCAACCCGTTCGACCTGACCAAGGTCTGGCCGCACGCCGACTACCCGCCGATCACCATCGGGAGGTGGACGCTGAACCGGAACCCGGAGAACTACTTCGCCGAGATCGAGCAGGCCGCGTTCGAGCCCGCCAACCTCGTCCCCGGCATCGGCGCCTCGCCGGACAAGATGCTGCAGGGCCGGCTGTTCTCCTACCCGGACGCCCACCGGTACCGGATCGGCGCGAACTACCTGCAGCTCCCGGTCAACCGCCCGCACTCGCCCGTCCACACCTACAACAAGGACGGCGCGATGGCGTACGCCAACTCGGGCGACCCGGTGTACGCGCCGAACTCGGCCGGCGGGCCCGAGGCCGACCCCGAGCCGTGGGCCGGTGACTCCTACGACGTCGCGGGCGAGATCGTCCGCAGCGCCTACCGGCCGCACAGCGAGGACGACGACTTCGTGCAGCCCCGCGCCCTGTGGGAGAAGGTCCTCGGCGAGACCGACCGCGACCACATGGTTCACAACATCCTCCTGCACGCCAACGCGCCGGAGGTCACGGCCGACATGAAGAAGCGCGTGGCCGAGTACTGGCGGAACGTCCAGAAGGACCTGGGCGACCGCGTCGCCAAGGGGCTCGGCGTCAACGGCTCCTGACCGTTCGCCTCCCGCCCGGAAGGGGCGGCCCCGCCGGGGCCGCCCCTTTCACCTGCTCAGCGCCCGTGCGGAGGTGTGCGGGGTCATAACGGCGTTGTGTCCGCGCACCGATCGAACGTTCCAGGGTGTCCTTTACGTCCAAGGTCATGGAGTTTCGCGGGATCGCACGTCATCATGGGGAACCCGAGTCCCATTCGGTTTGGAGTTCCCGATGAGCGACCGCACGGCACACCGCACCTGTCCGCTCTGCGAGGCCCTCTGCGGGCTGGAGCTCACCCTGGACGGCTCGGGCCGCGTCACCCGGGTCCGCGGCGACGTGCGGGACCCGTTCAGCAAGGGGTTCATCTGCCCCAAGGGCGCCACCCTCGGCAGCCTCGACGGCGACCCCGACCGGCTCGCGGAACCGCTCGTCCGCAAGGGCGACGGGCACGTCCCGGCGAGCTGGGACGAGGCGTTCGAGGCCGTCCGGGCCGGCGTCGCCGATGTGATCGAGCGGTACGGGCGGGACGCGGTCGCCGTGTACGTGGGCAACCCCACGGCCCACTCGATCGCCGGGCCCCTCTACACGGGCGCGATCGTCAAGGCCCTCGGCACGCGCAACCTCTACACGGCGAGCACCGCCGACCAGATGCCGAAGCACGTCGCGTGCGGCCACATGTTCGGCGACCCCCTCGCCATCCCCGTCCCCGACCTGGACCGCACCGACCACCTGCTCATGCTCGGCGCGAACCCCCTGGAGTCGAACGGGAGCCTCTGCTCCGCGCCCGATTTCCCTGGACGGCTCAAAGCGATCCAGGCGCGCGGGGCAAGGTCACCGTGGTCGACCCAAGGCGGACGCGCACCGCCGCACTGGCCGACGAGCACGTGTTCATCCGCCCCAGCACCGACGCCTACTTCCTCATGGCGATGGTGCACACCCTGTTCGCCGAGAACCTCGCCGTCGACCTGCCGGACGCCGCCGGGCTCGACGAGCTGCGCGACATCGCCGCCGGCTTCGCGCCCGAACGGGTCGCGGACATCACCGGCGTCCCCGCCGACGCCGTCCGCCGCACGGCCCGCGAGCTGGCGGCCGCGCCGCGCGCCGCCGTGTACGGGCGCATCGGCACCTGCACGCAGGCGTTCGGCACGCTGAACAGCTGGCTCGTCGACGTCCTCAACGCGCTCACCGGCAACCTCGACCGGCCCGGCGGCGCGATGTTCCCCAAGCCCGCGCACGTCCCCGCGTACCGGCGGCGCAAGCCGTTCCGGACGGGCCGGTGGCGCAGCCGCGTCCGCGACCTGCCCGAGGCCAACGGGGAACTCCCGGTCGCCACGCTCGCCGACGAGATCGAGACCCCCGGCGAGGGGCAGGTCAGGGCGCTGATCACCATCGGCGGGAATCCGGCGCTGTCCGCACCGAACTCGGCGCGCCTCGACCGCGCGTTCGCCGGGCTCGAGTTCATGGCCTCGATCGACCCGTACCTGAACGAGACGACGCGGCACGCCCACGTCGTCCTCCCGCCGCCCCGGCCCGTCCAGACGCCGCACTACGACATCGCGCTCACCGGCCTGGCCGTCCGGAACTACGCCCGGTACTCCCCGCCGGTCCTGCCCCTGGACGGGCGCCCGAGCGAGTCGGAGATCCTCGCGCGACTCGCCCTGCTCGCGTCCGGCGCCGACGGCGACCCCGCCGCCCTCGACGACATGATCATCACCTCGACCCTCGGGAAGGCCGTCGCGCACGAGGGGTCGCCCGTCCACGGCCGCGACGCCGGCGAGCTGCGGGCGATGCTCGACGCGGGCACCCCGGCCGAGCGGCGGCTCGACATGATGCTGCGCCTCGGCCCGTACGGCGACGCCTTCGGCGCCGTCCCGGACGGCCTCACCCTCGACCGGCTCCGCACCGACCACCCGCACGGCATCGACCTCGGCGCCCTCGAACCCCGCCTCGACGAGGTGCTCTGCACGGCGTCCGGGCGCCTCGAGCTGTGCCCGCCCGCACTCGCCGCCGACGCCGCCCGGCTCCGCGACGCGCTCGAGGCGGCGCTCGAGACGGCGGCGCCCGCCGGGACCGTGCTGATCGGCCGCCGCCACCTGCGGTCCAACAACAGCTGGCTGCACAACGTCCCCGAACTGGTGCGCGGCTCCAACACCTGCACCCTGCACCTGCACCCCGACGACGCCGCCCGGCTCGGCGTCGCGGCGGGCGACGGCGTCCGGGTGACGTCCCGCGCGGGCTCGGTCGAGGCGGTCGCCGAACCCACCGACGCGATCATGCCGGGCGTCGTCAGCCTCCCGCACGGCTGGGGCCACGACCGTCCCGGCACCCGGACGGGCGTCGCGCGGCGGCACGCGGGGGTGAACGTCAACGCGGTGACCGACGAGCGGGAGATCGACCCCGCGTCGGGCACCGCGGTGTTCAACGGCGTGCCCGTCACCCTCGCCCGCGTGGGCTGACGCCCCGTCCCACCGCCGCGTAGTCTGACGGTATGGAAACGGCCACTGGGGAGCGGATCGATCTCGGCAGTGCGCTGGTGCGGATCTCGTTCCTGGTGAACTCCATCTACAACGAGGTCAGCCGGGAGCACGGAGTGACCCCGCAGCAGGGCAAACTGCTCTGCGTGCTCATGGAGCGCCCCTACGGGATGCGCGAGCTCGGCGCGGTGCTGGGCCTGGCGAAGTCGAGTCTCACCGGCCTCGTCGACCGGACCGCCCAGCACGGCCTGGTCCGCCGCGAGACCGACCCGCGGGACGCCCGCGCGGTGCAGGTCGCGATCACCGAGCCGGGCGGCCGGCTCGCCGAGGTCTTCCACCGGGACACGATCCGCCGCGTCGAGGACCTGTCCGCGCACCTCGAGGCCGCCGACCGCGACCGGCTCACCGACCTGCTCGGCGTCACCGTGCTGGCCGCCGAGGCGCGCGGCGTTCCCCTCGAGACCGACGCCGGTCCCTGCACCTGACCCGCCCGCACCTGACCCGCCCGCGGACCGCGATCGGCCCCCGCCGGGCTCGCCGGCGAGGGCCGATCGGGCTCCCGTCGCCGCGCGTCAGCCCGTCCCGAACAGCTCGGCGAACCGCTCGGTCAGCAACGCACGCCCCTTGTACTCGCTGACCTGCGCGGCCGGCATCAGGAACGGCGCGCCGTCGTCACCGGGCGCCTGGCCGACGCCGCCCTCCGGGCCCAGCGGCAGGAGGATGAACCGGACCGGCGACGGCTCGTACACCGCCGCCGGCGGCTCGCCCCGCACCTGCGCGCCGATGTTCGCCGCGATCACGTCCGCGTGCCGCATCGCGTGCGCCGCCATCTTGGCCTCGGGAACGTCGGTGATGTCACCGAGGGCGTAGACGTGGTCGTGCCCGTGGACGTTGAGCCGCTCGGTGACGCGCAGCCGCCCGTCCCCGGTCCGCACGTCGCCCAGGCCGGCGCCGAGCCGGTCGCCGTTCGGGCTGACGCCGTGGGCGCGGAACCAGATGTCGGCCGTGATCTCCGTGTCGCCCGCCCGGACGGTGAAGGTCCCCGCGACGGCGGGACCGACCGGCGGCGGCGCGGCGAGGGACGTCTCCAGCCGCAGGTCGACGCCCAGCTCCGCGAGCTGCCGGTGCAGTTCCGCGCGCACCTCCGGCAGGAACCCGGGGAGCAGCTCGGCGGCCGGGTCGACGATCGTCACCGCCTTCTCCGGCCAGACGGCCTTGATCTCCCCGGCCAGCTCCAGCCCCACCGGCCCGGCCCCGGCGATCAGCACCCGGCCCGCGCCCGCCAGTTCCTTGTGCGTGGCGCGGAGCCGCTCGAGCGCCTCGGCGGCGTCGTCGCTCTCGATCTTCGCCGGGTACGGGTAGCCCGAACCGGACGCGAGGACGATGTAGTCGGCGTCCACCCGTCCCCCGGAGGCCAGCGTCACGCCGCGCGGGTCGACCGAGGCGGCGCGGTCGCGGACGACCCGGCCGCGCCGGAGCAGCCGGTCGTACGGAAAGAAGATGTTCTCGGCCCAATCCGGCTGGACGAGCGCGCGCAGCGCCCCCGCGGCCTGCACGAAGGCGTCCCGCGGTTCGATCAGCACGACGTCGGCGTCCGCGTCCAGTGCCTTGGCGGCGGCGGCCCCGCCGTACCCGCCGCCGACGACCGCAACGGTGCGTTCCATGTAGCTCGACCCCCACCATAATGTTCGTGATACGAACTGTACGTGTCACGAACGATATTGGTTCGTACTACGAACGTCAACCGGGAATCCGGTCCTCCCCCGGCACGGTTTAGGGGACCGCCCGACAGGTAGGCTCAGGTGAGCGTCCCGATCACGGCTGCGAGGAGGGACATGAACCGACGGGCGGGAAACATCTTCCGGCGCACGTCCCGGCAGCAGGCCGCGGGACGGCTCACCGACGTCACCGACGAGATCGAGCACGCCCGCGGCCTCGACCGGACGATCCGCGTGCTCTCCCTCGGGGTGAAGCGGGTCCTGCGGCCCGGCCCGGTGAAGGACGCCCTGCACGGGGTCCCGCTCGGGCATCCGGCGCACCCCCCGCTGACCGACGTGCCGATGGGCTGCTGGATGTCGGCGGCCGTGCTGGACCTGCTGCCGGGCACCCGGCGCGCGTCCGAGGCGCTGGTCGCCGCGGGCCTCGCCGGGGCGATCCCGACGACGCTCACCGGCATCGCCGACTGGTCCGCGCTGCACCGCGGGCAGCAGCGGGTCGGGCTCGTGCACGCCGCCGGGATGACGACCGCGACCCTGCTCTACACGGCGTCGTTCGCGGCCCGCTACCGGGGACGGGACGACGCGGGCCGCGCGCTCGGCTTCGCCGGGCTCACGGCACTGCTCGCCGGCAGCTACCTGGGCGGCCACCTGGCCTTCCGGCAGGCCGCCGGCGCCAGCCACGCCGACCAGGTCGCGCACCTGGTGACGCTCGGCTGGCACGACCTGTGCAAGGCCGACGAGCTGCCCGACGGCTGGCCCGTCCACCGCACCCTCGGCTACATCAGCCTGTTCGTGATGCGCACCGGCGACGACGTGCACGTCCTCGCCGACCGCTGCAGCCACCTCGCCGGGCCCCTGCACCAGGGCCGCATCGTCAGCGACGAGGACGCCGACCTGTGCGTCGTCTGCCCCTGGCACGGCAGCACGTTCCGCGTGCGCGACGGCTCGGTCGTGCACGGCCCGGCCACCGGCCGCCAGCCCGCGTTCGAGTCGCGCGTCACCGAGAACGGCACGCTCCAGGTCCGCCCCCTAGGCTGACACCGGCGCGTGAGCCGGGGGCCGTAGAACGACACCGGCTTCATGGTAATGCTGTACGGTTGCTGTCGAGCAATACTTTACTGGAGACAAGTATTGGCCGCCCGTGCCGGGGGGCGCAGCGGGCGAGGAAAGCCCTCGTCGACCCCGTCCGCCGCTTCCCGTCAGCGGACCGCACGCGGAACCGGCCCCCGGTGCGAGCGCCCGCCCACACGTCCGGTCCGCCGTGCCCCGGCTAGCCGAAGATGCTGACTCCGCCCGGACCGATCAGAAGTCCGACGACGATCAGGACCGCGCCCCACAGGAGGTCGCGCCGGGCGACCAGGGTGTAGATGCCTACGCAGACCAGTACGACGGCGACGAGCCACAAGATAGTTGCCATGAGGCAACAATGCCCGGCCGCATCACCTCCAAACACACGCACCACTCCTCCTTGCGGACTGCGGCCACCACGGGCCACCTGACGCCTCGATGCGGAGTCCGCGCCGACGGCACCCCCGACCAGCGAGGACCGCCGACCCGACGGCGGGCGCGGCGCCGAGGGGGCCGGCGAGGGCCGGTCCGGGCCGCGGTCCGTGGCGGCAGGGGGATCGTGCCAGGCCAGGGCGATCTTGACCGGTCAGATAGGGTCCAGCCGAACGGGAAAGATTGCCACATGACAACCTTCAGCCCGGCCGCCCTCGCCCGCACGGAGAGAAGGAACATGAACGACGCCCAGCTGGTAGGCCCGGACGGCCCGAGCGGTGTCGCCATCGCTCCGGCGGCCCGGCACACGACCGACACCGGAGGACCGGAGGACGAGATCGCGCGGCTCAGGGCGGTGCGGCGCTACGAGATCCTCGACTCACCCCGGGAGGTCGCCTTCGACCGGGTGGCGGCGCTCGCGGCCCGGCTGATCGGCGCTCCGATCGCCACCGTGACCTTCGTCGACCAGGACCGCGTCTGGTTCAAGGCCGCCCACGGGGTGGACGGCCTGGAGCAGGTCGGGCGCGAGCCGGGCCTGTGCGCGTCCGCCGTCCTGCAAGACGCCCCGTACGTCGTCCACGACGCCGCCGCCGATGCGCGTACCGAGCACAACCCGCTCGTCCACGGCGGGCTGGGATTGGGCTTCTACGCCGCCGCACCGATCACCACGCCGGACGGACTCCGGCTGGGCACCCTCAACGTGATGGACCGGCGCCCCCGGTTCCTCTCCACCGGCGACGTCCAGACGCTGCGCGATCTGGCGGGGGTCGTCATGGACGAGCTGGAGTTCCGGCTGGCCGGCCTCCGCGCGGTGCGGATGGAGCGCATGCAGCGCGCTGCGGCCGAGGACCACGCGCACCGGCTGGAAGAGCAGAAGCGCGGCCTGCAGGAGCTCGCGGTCACGCTGCAGCGCAGCCTGCTCCCGCCACGGCTGGCACAGGTGCCGCACTGCACGACGGCCGCCCTCTACCGGCCCGCGTCGGAGTTCCAAGTCAGCGGCGACTTCTACGACCTGTTCCCCATCGACCGTGGCGAGCGGTGGGGACTCCTCATCGGCGACGTCGTCGGCAAAGGACCACGGGCGGCCACGTACACTTCGCTGGCCCGCCATACTCTGCGAACCGCGGCCGCCACCGGCGCGAGCCCCGCCGAGGCCTTGTCGGTCCTGGACGCGGCGATCGCCGCGGACTCGGAAACGGGGGACGAGTGGTTCTGCACGGCCGTCTTCGCCACGCTGGTCCCGCGACCGGGCCGCCTGGAGATGACGATCGCCGGCGGCGGTCACCCGCCCGCCATCGTGCTGCGCGCCGACGGTTCGGTGGAGACCTGCCCTCGGACGGGACCGATCATCGGCTGCCTTCCCGGCGCCGCCTTCACCGAGACCGGTGTGACACTGGGACCGGGCGAGGCCGTGGTCCTCTACACCGACGGGCTCACCGACGCCCTGCATCTGGGAACGCGGTTCAGCGAAGAGGCGCTGGTGGATTACGTCGCCGCGGGCACCCGGCGCGACGCCGCGTCCATCGGTCTGCGGCTCGAGAGCCTCATCCAGGGCTTCGACGAAGCGCGGGAGGACGATATCGCCGCGCTGGCCATCGGGGTCGCGGAGGAGGCATGAGGGCGTGGTCTCGAATCCGAAGCATCATTACCGGTAAGGAAAATCATGGAACTCGTACTGCGATTGTGCCTGCCGCGGGACGCCGAGACCGTGCACGTCACGCGTGGAGTGCTGGGCGCCGCGCTGGGTGCGCTGGGCGTCACCGCGTCAACGCGTGAGGACATCGGTCTCGCACTCGGAGAAGCATGCGCGAACGTCATCCAGCACGCGGATCCGGGCGACGAGTACGAGATCCAGGTACGCGCGACGGAGCACCTGTGCGAGATCGAGGTGACCGACATGGGGCGCGGATTCGACGTGACGATCCTGGATCGTGCCGGAGCGGGCGCCCCGGTGACGGCCGAGCACGGCCGCGGTCTCCAGATCATCGAGGCGCTGGCGGACAAGCTGGTCCTGGCGAACCGCGGGGAAAGCGGCGCGGTGCTGCGCTTCGAGAAGGCCCTGACATGGGACCCCGGTACGGCGAAAGATTTCCTGACCGGCCGCCGGTGACGTGCGGTCGGCGCTCTCGACGCCGATACGGACGATTCTTCAGGCCGACTCGGGTACTTCGGCGGACGCGCCGGGGCGGGCGCCCCCGGCCTCGCGGAAGCACCGCAGGCCGTCCAGGAGCGTGCGCCGGTCGTCCGCCTCCATGCCCAGCAAGACCTCTGCCAGGTCACGGCGTCTCTCGCTTCTCAGTTCCGCCAGCATCGCCGCTCCCTGCGAGCTGAGCCGGTAGGCGATGACGCGCCGGTTCGGGCCGGGGGTCCGTTCGAGGAGCCCGGCCGTTTCCATGCGGCTGCACAGCCTGCTCGCCGACGACAGCAGCGCGTCGAGTTCCGCCGCCACACCGGTGACATTGATCGTGCCCTGGCGCTCCACGGCGAAGAGCACGCGCAGTTGCGTGGCCGGCACGGGAGCCGCGAGATGCCGTGCCTCCCACACGGAGACGAACGACCCGGCGAGTTCATCGATGGCGTCGGCGAGTCGCATCACCTCCTCGGAAGGCGTCCGGACACTCCGCGGGGCTGCCATGGCTCCATGGTTACACATCGGCGACCGGTGGTGTTCGCGGTGGTGTTCGCGGTGGCGACGGCAGGTCATCGGCGCGGGACCGGTGATGACCGAACCGTGCGGACGGCCGCCCCCAGGAAGCGATTAGTCCGTTATGGACCGCTAGGCCGACACTTGGCCGTTATCTCCTGGTACATCACGAAGCCGGGTAGCATTGAGGCAGGACTGAAGGTCGGAGAGACCGTGCAGCAGAGCGACGCGGCCGGAAGTCGACATCTGAGCCACGAGGGCCGCCAGCAGGCGCCGGCGTCGGCAGGCGATCTGATGGAGAAGTTGCTGCCCGTGGTGTGTGAGGAACAGCGTGGTCCTGCGACGGTCGACGGTCGGGGTCTCCTTGGTGACGAGGTCGGCCGCCTGCAGCCGATCGCACAGGCGCGACACCGACGAGGGCGCCGCGGTCAGGGCGTCGGCGAGTTCGTTGAGGGTCAGGCCCGCCTGCCGGTCGATGGCGCGGAGGCAGTCGAACTGGGAGCCCGAGGTGAACGGTGTGGCGTCCGCACGCACCGTCTCCCACAGGCTCACGAGATGCTCGGTGGCCCGCATGACGTCGACGGTGATGGCCTCCGGCGCCGCGTCCTCAAGGCCGGTCATCGCTCCCCTGCACCCCCGCCGTCGCCGATCGATGGACGTGCCTTTACCCCTCACGGAGGGTTCCATGCGGGATGGCTGAGAGCGACCGAGATGGAGGTGCGATGAGCTTGTCGCATCGACCCGCACTGGTGGAACGCACGATTCGAGCCGCTCCGGCGCATTCGGTGCCCGAGGCTCTGGAGAAGGCGCTGCGGGAACACCTGCCCGGCGTCCTGGACGTCCGGCTGATGCTGGCCGACTACCACCTGAGCGTCCTCCTCCTTACCGGCGACGAGCCGGAGGACACGGCGCTCCGGATCCATGGCACCCCGGCCGGGCAGGCGTTCATCTCACGCCGCCCGGTCGTGGTCGAGGCGGACGACCCGGCGGGCGGGCCCGCGTGGCAGATCTTCACCCCCGTCTCGGCTCGCGGGGAGCGGCTGGGCGTGCTCGGCGTGCTCACCGCGCTCCCCGACCCGGACGAGCTGGTCGAGGAACTGGTCGAGATCTCCGAACTGACCGGCACCGCGCTGAAGGTCGCGTGGAACCATACCGATCGCTACGAGCGCGTGCGGCGCAGGCGCCGGCTCACCCTGGCCGCCGAACTGCAGTGGCAGCTGCTGCCCGGTCAGGGATGCGCCGGAGACGAGTTCAGCCTCGCGGGACATCTGGAGCCCGCCTATTCCATCGGCGGCGACAACTTCGACTGGTGCACCGAACGGGACTACCTGACGCTGACCGTGACCAACGGTTTCGGCACCGGCATCCAGGCGGCGCTGCTGACCTCGTTGACCGTGGGAGCGCTGCGGAACGCGCGGCGGTCGGGCGGTGACGTGGTGGAGCAGGCCTGCCTGGCCGGCGAGATCGTCAACGCACGCTACCGGGGTGTGGAGTTCACCGAAACGGTGATCATGCGCATCAGCCGGGCCGACGGCCTGGTGTCGGTCGTCGACGCGGGGTCCCCGCGAATCCTGCACATGCGCGGCGCGAAGGTGACCCCGGTCGTCCTGGAAGCCCAGATGCCGCTGGGGATGTTCGGCGACACCGAGTACAAGGTCCAGCAGTTCCAGCTCGAACCCGGTGACCGCGTGGTGGTCGTGAGCGACGGAGTGTTCTCGGCGACGTCCTCGGCGGGCGACGACTTCGGCACGTCGCTGCTGGAGAACCAGATTCGGCGGACCCGTCTCCAGGACACCGCCGAGGTGCCCCTGTCCATCATCGCGAGCCTCATCGACCACCGCGAGGGCCGGGGGCTCGAGGACGACGCCGTCGTGCTCTGCCTCGACTGGTACTAGCCGACCGGGCCGCCGGCCCGTGCGGGCGATGGTCCTCCTGGTGCTCCATCACGGACGGGGCGGGGCGGCAGCGGGTCCGTGGGACTTCAGGCTGCCGGCGACGGCCGCGACGATCGCCGTCAGGGCGCTGAAGATGATCGCCAGTCCGATGGCGACGCCGTTGCTCCCCTCGAACCCGAAGAGGAACTCGAGCTGAGCCGCGAGGGGCGTACCGTGCAGCAGCGGCACCAGGGAGATCATCGCCACGACGTAGAGCACGCACATCCCGCACAGCGTCCAGGCGGCGGAGATCCTGCGGGCGAACGTGAACCCCGCCGCGACCAGCAGGGACCCGGCGCCGATCACACCGCCGATCACGTTCTGCACCACCACGCCGGACCATTGGCCGGTCGGCCCGCCGACCTGGCCGATGTTGTAGAGCGCGAACCAGCCGAGCATGCAGGCGTTGAGCAGCGCCAGGCTGCCGGCGACCACCGCCGCCGCGGCGTTCGCCCTCGCCCGAGGACGCGGCGCGTAGGGGTGCGGGCCGAACGGGTGCCGGGCGAACGGGCCGGGGCCGTGCGGTGGCTGACCGTGGGGGGCGGGGCCCGCCTCCGGCGGCGGGGCCTGCAGCGTCGGGGCCAGCGGCGGCGGCAGCGGCATGGCGCCCTCGACCGCCGTGGCGCCCGCCGCCAGGAGACCATCGTCGCCCCCGGGCGCCGTACCGAGACCGAGCAGGGCGAGCAGGACGTGCGGCGCGGTCGGCCTGTGGGCGGGCTCCTTGGCCAGGCATGCGGCGACCAGCCCGGCCAGGGGCTGGGGAAGCATGCTGGTGTCGGGGGTCTCGTGCAGGATGCGGTGCATCACCGCGGGAACGGTGTCGTTCCCGAACGGGGCCCGCCCGGTCGCGGCGAACAGGATGGTGACTCCCCAGGCGAACATGTCGGTCCAGGCGCCCGGCTCCTGACCGCCCACCTGCTCGGGCGCCATGTAGGCGGGCGTTCCGACGACCTGGCTCGTCATGGTGGAGGTGCCGTCGAAAGCCTTGGCGATGCCGAAGTCGATGACCCGCGGGCCGTCCTCGGCCATCAGCACGTTCGGCGGCTTGAAGTCGCGGTGCACGATTCCGGCCTGGTGGATCGCCGCCAGCGCGGTGGCGGTCCCGATGGCGAGCCGCTGCAGGGCCGCGCCCATCCGCGGCCCCTCCGCGCGGACAAGGTCGTGCAAGGACGGGCCGGGCACGAACTCGCTGACGATGTACGGCTGGTCGCCGTGGATATCGGCCTCCAGCACCTGCGCGGTGCAGAAGTCGGCGACCTTCTCCGCGAACCCCAGCTCACGCACGAACCGCTCGCGCGCCCGCGGATCGCGCGCGACGCTGGTGCGCAGCAGCTTGACGGCGACCTCCACGCCGTCCGGCCCGCGCCCCGCGTACACGACGCCCTGGCCCCCCTCCCCGAGGCGACCGGTCAGCTCGTACCGTCCCAGCCGTTCGGGATCGTCGGGGTGCAGTGAAGCAGCCATAGGTGTCTATTTGACCACATCGACGCCGTCGCCAAGCAGGGATCCCTCACAACGGACATCACCCCGACGACCCGTCGATCAGTCCCGTGCGTCTTTTCCCCTGGAACGGCACGAACCAGGGACGGCCGTGCGCGCCCTGACGTCCGCGTTCACCGGTCGGTCCGGCGCCGGAACTCATCCGCGGGTGAGATCCGGCCCCTCGCCGTCCGCCGGAGACTCGTCGGCGATGGGGTACTCGACGAGCGCGAGCACGCGGCTGGACATGAAGCGGGCCGTGCGGACGGCCGTGCCCGTGCGGGTGACCTCGCTGACCTCGACGACGCCCCGCCGCGTCGCGATCTCGACGCGGCGCCCGGCGCGGGTCGCCGTGACCTCGTACGTCCGCGACCCCTCGCCCCCGGCATCGATCACGATCTCCACCCTGTCGCCCTTCACCGGCGCCCACCTCCGCGCGATCGTCGAACGTATATTCGACTTATACCCGCGACGGGCGTCCGCGAATCCTTCGAAAGGCCGTCGAAGCCCCAGGAAACCGCAGGTCAGCGTACGAGGTTCACGATCGCGACGAGGCCGACGACGACGATCACGCCGCGCAGCACCGGTGGCGGGATGCGGCGGCCCACCTTGGCGCCCAGCAGCCCGCCGAGGGTCGAGCCGAGCGCGATCATCAGCACCGCCCACCAGTCGATGACGGTGTCGGCGACGATCGACAGCAGGATGAACAGGACGGCCGCCGAGCCGTTCACGACCGCCGACAGGACGTTCTTGGCCGCGTTGACGCGCTGCAGGTCGTCGGCCAGCGCGATGCCGAGGATCGCGATCAGGACGATGCCCTGCGCCGCGCCGAAGTAGCCGCCGTACACGCCCGCGAGCAGCACCGCGAGCCAGAGCGCCGGGCCGCCGTGCGGGCGGTCCTCCCGGTGCTCGCGGCGGCGCTTCACCCAGGCCTGCAGCCGGGGCTGCACCACCACCAGGACCAGCGCGATCACGATCAGCGCGACCACGATCACCTGGAACGCCGCGGCGGGCAGGCCGAGCAGGAGGAACCCGCCGATCAGCGCGCCGATCAGGGACGCGCTGCCCAGCCGCAGGAGCCGTCCGCGCTGTCCCGCCAGCTCGGCGCGGTACCCGTAGGCGCCCGTCATCCCGCCCGGGACGAGCCCGATGTTGTTGGAGACGTTCGCGACCACCGGCGGGAACCCGAGGGTCACCAGCGTCGGGAAGGTGATCAGCGAGCCGGACCCGACGACCGTGTTGATGCCCCCGGCGGCGACTCCGGCCGCGAACACCGCGGCCGCCTCCAGCAGGTTCACGTCCGCCCCGTCCCCGTGCTCGCCGATCCCGTGCTCGCCGACCCCACGAGGCCCTGATCGTAGAGTCCGTCCGTGCGGGCGCCCTCCACCGGGTCCCCCATACCGGGATACTCGGGACGGACGTCCACAGGCCGGGCGGGACGTCTCAGCGGGCGGCCCGCGCGTACCAGCGGCCGTCGCGGCGTTCCACGCCGAGCGGCAGCCCGAAGCAGTTCGACAGGTGCTCGGGCGTGAACACCTCGTCGACCTTGCCGCGCGCGATGATCTCGCCCTGGCGGAGCAGCAGCGCGTGCGTGAACCCGTCGGGCACCTCTTCGAGGTGGTGGGTCACCATCACCATCGTGGGCGCCGCCGGATCGTCGGCGAGGCCGCCGAGGCGGGCGACGAGGTCCTCGCGGCCGCCGAGATCGAGGCCCGCGGCGGGCTCGTCCAGGAGCAGCAGTTCCGGGTCGGGCATCAGCGCGCGGGCGATCTGCACGCGCTTGCGCTCGCCCTCGGACAGGGTGGTGAACCGGCGCCGCAGCAGCCCGGCGCAGCCGAGCGCCTCCAGGAGCGCGACGGCCCGGCTGACGTCGGTGGAGTCGTACTCCTCCTGCCACCGCCCGAGGATCGCGTACGAGGCGGTCAGCACCAGATCGATGACCGTCTCACCGGAGGGGACCTTCTCCGCCACCGCCGTGCTCGCGAACCCGATCCGGGTGCGCAGCTCGAACACGTCGGTGCGGCCGAGCCGCTCCTCCAGGATGTCGACCGCGCCCTCGCTCGGGTGCAGCAGGGCCGCCGCGATCTGCAGCAGCGTCGTCTTGCCCGCGCCGTTCGGGCCGAGGATCACCCACCGTTCGCCCTCGCCAACGCCCCATGTCACATCGCGAAGGAGGGTCGCCCCCTCGCGCCTGACCCCGACTCCGCGGAGCTGAAGTACCTCGCCGGTCATCGCGCGCCTTCGTCCCCAATCCGGTGATCCCGTGTCCCGCACAAGAACCTATGCGATGCGGCGGGGCCGGGGGAACGGGCCCGGTCACCCGCTGTCGCGCCTGCCCTGCCGCCGCGCCCCCTTGGCCCGGGACGCCGCGGCCTGCTGTCGGCCCGCGGGGCCCGCGCTCGTCGGCCGCTTCCGCCGGGTCGTCTGCGCGGCCTTGCGCCGGGCGTCCGGCGGGGCGGTTCCGGGGGCGGGCGCGCGATCGGGGGTCGCGTCCGCGATCCGCCGCGCCTTCAGCTCGCCCGCGCTGCGCCGCGCGGCGCGCGCCAGGTGCCAGCTGACGCGGGCCAGCGCGTCCTCGAAGACCTCGGCCCGCTGCGCGTTGCGCGTGTTCTTCGGCCGCGCGGTGCCGCGGCCGCCGTACTCCTCGACCCGCGCGCTCGCCGTGCGCCGGTACAGCTGCGCGTACTTGTTCCGGGCGCGCCGGACGCGCTCGTGCAGGTCGACGAGCCCGTCCTCGTCCATCGCGGCGAGTTCGCCGCCGTCGGCCTCCCGGACGAGCGCCAGTTCGTCCTCGTTCAGCGAGTTCAGCAGGGCCCGCATGGGCGACCTCCTCCGATCATGTGCGGTGGGTCTGCCCGACCCACCTGCGCGACAATGCCGTTGAGACGGATAAATACCCATCTGTAGCCATGGACTTGACCCGGCGACGGGCGCGACCGCACGCCACCGGATCGACGGCAGCCGCGACGGGAGACCTCCCTTACGTCCGGTGGCACGGCGCGGGGGAACGCTTATGGTGGATCGCATGCCCATTGGGACGTGTTGGGAACGGCAATGATCAAGGACGTATCGACCGCCCTGGTGGCGTGGGGCAACGCCTGGCTGACCGGCAACGTCGGCCTCGACGAGGCGGTGGACGCGGTGGAGAAGGCCGCGGGACCGCAGATCCTCGGCGGCGAACCGGCCGAGGTGACGCTCCGCCGCGGCCTCGGCGACCTGCGCATCGGCGGTCTGACCGGGTTCCGGCTGGCGCTCCCCGCCCCCGGCGACCCGCTCGGGCTCACCGGCCCGCCCGAGTTCAACCGCGCCGCGATCGACGCGACGGCCGCGGTCGTCGCCGTCCTCGGCGAGCGCGCGATCGGGCTCGTCCCCGCCGAGGACCGGCGCGGCTCCTCCTACGTCGGGGTCCGCTGGACGACGCTGGACGCGTCGGCGAACCTGCCGGACGTCCCGTCCCTCGCGGAGGCCGACCACCGGCTCACCCTCGCGATGCGCGACGCGACCGAGGCGCTGCTGACCGTGGACGACTTCGCGGGCGTCCCCCCGGAGATCGGCGACGCGCTCGTCGACCTGCGCGACCCCGGACGCGGCGACCACCTGCTGGCCCCCGGCTACCCGCAGCGCGCGCACCGCGTCGCCGCCCTCGCCGACCGGCTGACCCTCGTCGTCGACCTGGCTCGCCGGATGGACGAGCGGGGACTCACCGCCGACCAGATGCACCGCCGCGGCGACGCGCTCCGGCTGCTCGACCGGGCCGTCCGGCGGGCGCTGGTGGCCGCGTGCAACAGCGCGTTCGACCCCGTCCCGTAGCCCCTCGCCCGGTCCCGGCCCCGCCCGGTCGGAACGGTCCCGGAACGGAAACGGGACGCCCCATGGGGACGTCCCGTTCGTGAAAGCCTCGGCCTCGGTGCCTCAGTGGCGGACGACGAGGGTGTTGCAGATCTTGTCCGCGAAGGTCTGCTTGCGGTCGTCCCACAGCGGCCAGAGGAAGCCGATGTAGCACGCGAAGCTGTCGGCGGCGTGGCAGATCTTCCGCAGGAACGCCATCCCGAAGCCGATCGGCTGCCCGGTCTGCCCGCCCACGAGACGGATGTTCATCTGCCGCTTGCCGATCGTCTGACCGGTCGTGCCCTCCTGGTAGATCAGCCAGATGCTCGCCCCGAACGCGGCGAGGTAGCCGATACCCATCAGCAGGAGGCCGATCACCGCGCCGGCGTCGCCGGTCGCCGCGAGCGCGACGCCCAGCAGGTACAGCACCAGCAGCGGGGCGCCGATGACCAGGCCGTCGATGATGTAGGCGCCGGCGCGCGAGCCCCACTCGGCGAGCTGGCCGCCGCCGGGGGTCCCGTAGTGGTGGTGGTGCACCTCCGCGGCGGGCTGGCCGTAGCCGGCCTGGGGCTGCTGCCCGTACCCCTGCTGCGGCTGCTGGCCGTACCCCGGCTGCGCCGGGGGCTGGCCGTAACCGGGCTGCTGGGCGGGCTGCTGGCCGTACCCGGGCTGCGGCTGCTGGCCGTAGCCGGGCTGGGCGGGGGGCTGCTGGCCGTAGCCGGGCTGCGCCGGGGGCTGGCCGTACCCCGGCTGCGGCTGCTGGCCGTACCCGGGCTGCTGACCGTAGCCCGGCTGCTGACCGTAGCCCGGCTGCTGACCGTACGGGTCGTAGGGGTTACCCACACTTGCTCCTTATTGATTGACCCTGTGGTTATGTGACGCCCGCCGGACCCGGTGGGCTCCGCAAGTCTGACCGAGGACGGACCTCGGGCTCAAACCGGCAGGGCACCGAACCGGACGAGCTGCCACAGCTCCGACCCCACGAGGGCGATTCCGAGAACCCGTCCGCGGGTTCTCGGCGCGAGTGCCCACCACCGTCGTCCCGCCCCCAGCGGCGCGACGGCGAAGCCGATCGCGCCCGTCAGGACCACCGGGTTCGCGAGCACGGCGCGGGCAGGGTGGCCCGAGCCGAACTCGATGAACACGGTCGTCCCTCCACAGAAGGGGCACGGAATGCCGGTGAGCGCCCGCAAGGGGCAGAGCACGCCGGGGTCGTTGACACGATGGATCCATGACGCGCCGACGGCCGCGACGGCCATCGCCGCAACACGCAGCAGCGTCCCCGCGGGGCCGTGCCGCGCTGCGGTGAGGGTCCGGCTGACGATTCCCCCGAGTGCACCTTGCGATGCGCCGGTGACCGCCGCCCCGGGCGCTCCCCCCAACGGATCCTCCGAGTCGATGACATCAGGTGAGTGACCCGTATACAGGGTGCACCCAGAGACAGGTCAAGTCCTGATCACGATCCGCGATGGGACCGTTACGCGGATCGCGTTCTCGACGCCTCTGGGCAAGAGTAGGACAAAACGCCGCCTACGTGCGTGCTCTTTGCCGGTTCGTCCCTAGCTTCCGCCGCAGGTTCGTCACACGTTCCCCGCGGCGCCGACCGTCAGCGCGGCGTCCACCTCGGTGACGTGCTCGGACTCGATCACGTCCGCGACGACCGCGGTGATGTTGTCCGGGCCGCCGTTCTCCCGGGCGAGCTCGATCAACCGGTCGACGGCGCGCTGCGGGTCGGCCTCGGCCGAGAGCACCTCGTAGATCGTCTGCGCGTCGACGGGGCCGCTCAGACCGTCCGAGCAGAGCAGGTACCGGTCCCCGAGCCGGGCCTCGCGCAGCCGCAGGTCGGGCTCGCGGTCGTCCCGGCCGTCCAGCACCCGGTACAGGACGTGCGACAGCCGCGACGTCTCGGCCGGGTCGGGGGTCTGCCCCGACTGCTCGGCCTCCGCCTTGAGCAGCTCGTCCATCGTGTGGTCCTGGGTCATCTGGAAAAGCTCGCCGTCGCGCAGCAGATAGCCGCGCGAATCGCCGATGTGCGCCAGCGCGACCGACGAACCCGACCAGAGCATCGCGGTGAGCGTGGTGCCCATCCGGCTCAGATCCGGGCGTTCCTCGCGGACTATGCGGAGTTTCTCGTTGGCCTCGGCGACGGCGCGGCCCAGCATGTCGACAAGGTCGTCACTGCGCGCATCGGCGTCGAGCGAGCGCAGTGACCCGATGACGGTCGAACTGGCGACCTCGCCACCGGCATAACCGCCCATACCGTCCGCGACCGCGATCAACCGCGCACCGGCGTAACCGGAGTCCTCGTTGTTCTCCCGGTTGCATCCGATGTCGCTGCCTGCTGCGTACCTGATTGCTACGTTCATATCAGTTTCGATGACGATCCTGTCAGAGGAGTTGTATCAGTCACGAGCGCCTTCCCCAACCGTTCCGACGCCATGCCGGACCGCGTAGAGGGCGGCCTGTGTCCGATCCTGGACCCCCAGTTTCATGAGCAGATTACTGACGTGCGTCTTGACCGTCTTCTCCGAGACCACGAGCGCGCGGGCGATCTCCCTGTTGGACCTTCCCCGCGCGATGTGCACGAGCACCTCCCGTTCCCGATCGGTCAGCGCGGCCAGGCCGCGGTCGTCCCCGGACGCCGGCTCGGCCAGCATCGCCTCGGCGGCGTCGGGCGCGAACAGGACGTGCCCGTCGTGCACCGCCCGGATCGCCTGGACGAGCGCCCGCGGGTCGACGTCCTTGTAGAGATACCCGGCGGCGCCCGCCTGTACAGCGGGGAGCACGTGCCCGCGTTCCGTGACGCTCGTCAGGATCAGGACCCGTGCGGCGACCCCGCGTGCCCGCAGCTCCGTCAGCGCGGTGAGCCCGTCGGCGCCCGGCATCTTGAGGTCCATCAAGACGATATCGGGCTCGGCGGATTCGGCCAGTGACACGGCCGACGCGCCGTCCGCGGCCTCGCCGACGACCTCGATGTCGTCCTGGATGCCGAGGAACGTGCGCAGCCCCTGCCGGACGACCGGGTGGTCGTCGGCGATCAGCACCCGGATCGGCGCCCGTCCGGCCCCGCGCGACGTCACAGCGGTACCTCCAGCCGGACGGTCGTGCCCTCCCCGGGGGCCGACGCGACGTCGAGCCGCCCGCCGATCGACGTCGCCCGCTCCCGCATGGACGCGAGCCCGAGCCCGTTCTGCGGTTCGTCGCCCTGGTCGAAGCCCGAACCGTCGTCCGACACCTCCAGCACCGCCCGTCCGCACTCCGTGCCCAGACGGACCTGCACTGCGCGCGCGCCCGCGTGCCTGAGCGCGTTGTAGAGCGCCTCCTGGGTGATGCGGAACGCGACCGCCTCGTGCTCCTCCGGCAGGACGACCGCCTCGTCGCCGCTGAACCGGACGGACGTCTCGTGCGCCCGGTCGAGCACCTCGGCGTGCTTGCGCAGCGACGGGACGAGCCCGTCGGCGAGGTCCGCCGGGCGCAGCTCGTTGATCACCGCGCGCAGCTCGGCGAGCGCCTCCGCCGCGAGGCGCTCCACCTGCTCCAGCTCCAGGACGGTCCGCGCCGCGTCCCGCTCGGCCAGCGCGGCCGCCGTCCGGGCCGTGAGGCGCAGCGAGAACAGCTTCTGCGCGACCGCGTCGTGCAGCTCGCGGGCCAGCCGGTTGCGCTCGGTGACGACCGTCAGCTCCCGGTTGTGCTCGTACAGCCGGGCGTTGGCCATCGCGATCGCGGCGTGCGCGGCGAACAGCTCGAGCAGTTCCTCGTCGTCGGCGGTGAAGCCGCCGGGCCGCCGCTTGTTCGCGAGGAAGACGATGCCGAGCACGTCCTCCCCGTCACGGATCGGGACGCCGAGGAAGTCCTTCAGGACGGGGTGCGCGTGCGGCCAGCCCTCGAACTCGGGCTCCCGCCGGATGTCGGCGAGCCGCTTGGGGGCCGCGTCGCGCAGCATCGCCGCCAGCATGCCGTGCTGGCGGGGCAGCGGCCCGATGCGCTCCCAGTCGTCGTCGGAGACGCCCTCGACGACGAACTCGGCGAACGAGCCCTCGTCGTCGGGCACCCCGAGCGCCGCGTAGCGGGCGTCCAGGAGCTGCGCCGCCGCCCGGACGATCACCTGCAGCACCTCGTGGACCGACAGGTGCCGGGTGACCGCGAGCACGGCGGAACTGACGGCGCGCAGGGTCGCGCCCTGCTCGCCGCGGCGCCCGTCCTCGTCGTGCATCCCGCCCTCTCGTCCGGCCCTCGTCCCGGGCGCGGAACGGCTCGCCCGCCGCCCGCCTGACATGCACCGTACTCGCACGCGGGGTCCTCGCGAATCAGCCGCCGGAAGGAGGTGCGGCCGTGTTCGGACGCGCGCGCCCGGTCCGGGGCCCGGGACCAGGGTCCTACGACCATCTGCCGACCCCCGCCCGGGCCCGCGGCCGATGCCCCTGACGTGCGCCGATACCTAGCGTTTCGGGCATGAGCACAGCACCGCGAACAGCACTGATCACCGGGGCCTCCCGGGGCCTCGGCCGGGCCCTCGCCCGCGGACTCGCCCGGGACGGCTGGACCCTCGTCGTCGACGCGCGGGACGCGGACGCGCTGCGCGCCGCGTTCGAGGACGGAGGCGCCGGGCCCGGCGACCGCGTCACCGCCGTCCCGGGCGACGTCACCGACCCCGGCCACCGCGCCGACCTCGCCCGCGCCGTGCGCGGCGGGCTCGACCTGCTCGTCAACAACGCGGGCACCCTCGGCACGGCGCCGCTGCCCCGGCTCGCCGACCAGCCGGTCGCCGACCTCGCCGAGACCTACGCCGTGAACGTCCTCGCCCCGCTCGCGCTGACGCAGGCGGTGCTGCCCGCCCTGCGGAAGCGGGGCGGCGCGATCCTGAACATCACCTCCGACGCCGCCGTCGAGAACTACCCGACGTGGGGCGGCTACGGGTCGTCCAAGGCCGCCCTGGAGCAGCTCTCGAACGTGCTGGCAGCGGAGGAGCCCGGCCTGGCCGTGTGGTGGGCCGACCCGGGCGAGATGCGCACGGACATGCTGCGCGCCGCCGGGGAGGACGCCGACGCCGCGCCGCCGCCCGAGGAGGCCGCCGCCGCGCTGCGCCGGCTCGTCGACGGCCGCCCGCCCAGCGGCCGGTACCGCGCCGCCGACCTGCGCCCGGACGCCGCGGCGGGTGCGTGATGACGACCGTGCTGCAGCCCACCGCGGCGAAGGCGCGGGACGAGCCGCGCGTGCTCGGCCCCGGTTACCGGGGGCCCACGTTCGGGATCGTCCTCGTCGTCACCCCTGCTGGCGTTCGAGGCCATGGCCGTCGGGACCGTCATGCCCGTCGTCGCGGCCGAGCTGAACGGCCTGTCCCTCTACGCGTGGGGGTTCAGCGCCACGCTGATCGCGGGGCTGCTGTCCACGGTCCTCGCGGGCGGCTGGATCGACCGGTCCGGCCCGATGCGCCCGTTCCTGATCGGACTCGCGACGTTCGTGGCGGGGCTCGCCGTCGCGGGCGTCGCGACCACGATGTGGCAGTTCGTCATCGGCCGCGCCGTCCAGGGCATCGGCACCGGACTGGCGATGGTCGCGATGTACGTCGTGGTCGCCCGCATCTATCCCGAATCGCTGCGCCCCCGGGTGTTCGCGGCCGAGTCCGCCGCGTGGGTGCTGCCCTCGCTGATCGGCCCCGCCGTCGGCGGCGTCCTCGCCGAGCACATCGGCTGGCGCTGGGTGTTCCTCGGGCTCATCCCCCTGGTGATCCCGCCCACCCTGCTGCTGGTCCGCGCCCTGCGCGGCACCGCGGCGCCCGCCGCCGCGCCCCGGACACCCGGCGGCGGCCGGGCCGTCGCGGCCGTCGCCGTCTCCGTCGGCGCCGCCGTCCTGCTCTACGGACTCGACGCGCCGGGCTGGATCACCGTCCCGGCGGTCGCCGCCGGGCTGGCCGGGCTGGTGTTCGGGTTGCCCCGCCTCCTGCCCGCCGGAACCTTCCGGCTCCGCCGCGGCCTGCCCAGCGTCGTCCTGACCCGCGGCCTGCTCGCGGGCGCGTTCATGGGCACCGACGTGTTCATCCCCCTCGCCCTCACCACCCTGCACGGCTTCAGCCCCACCGAGGCCGGCATCGCCCTCACCGTGGCGGCGCTCGGCTGGTCCGCCGCGTCCCAGTACCAGGGACGGTCGCGGCGCCCCCGCGCGTTCTTCGTGCGGCTCGGCGCCGCCTCCGTCACCGCCGGCATCGTCGCCGTGACCGTCGCGCTCCAGCTCGGCGGCTGGGCCGCCGCCCCCGCCTGGCTCATCGGCGGCGCCGGGATGGGCTTCGCGGTCGGCAGCCTCAGCGTCCTCCTGCTGGACGGCTCCGGCCCGCAGGAGCAGGGCATCAACTCCTCCGCCCTGCAGATCGGCGACATGCTCGGCACCTCCCTCGTCGTGGGGATCGCCGGCGCCCTCGTCGCCGCGTTCGGCCCCGGCCGCCTCGAACTCGGCCTCGCCGCCGCCGGAACGCTCCTCACCGCCGTCGCCGCCCTCGGCGTCGTCGCCGCACTCCGACTGGAGGCCCGCACATGACCATCGACTTCGCCCTGCCCGCCGACCTCGAAGCCCACGAACCGCCCGAAACGCGCGGCCGCGCCCGCGACGACGTCCGGCTCCTCGTCGGCCGCCGCGCCACCGGCGCCGTCTCGCACCACCGCTTCCGCGACCTGCCCGACCTGCTGCGGCCCGGCGACCTCCTCGTCGTCAACACCTCCGCGACGCTGCCCGCCGCCGTCCGCCTCGACCGCATCGGCGTCCACTTCTCCACCCCCGTCCCGGACGCCGACGACCGGCTCTGGCTCGTCGAACTGCGCCGCCTCGCCGGCAAGACCACCCGCCCCTACTCCGGCGGCACCCCCGGCGAATGGATCCCCCTGCCCGGCGGCGCCACCCTCACCCTCGTCGACCGCCGCACCGAACGGCTCTGGCGAGCCCGGCTCAGCACCGACGTCGTCCCGTACCTGCACCGCCACGGCGTCCCCATCCGCTACGGGTACGTCCCCCGCGACCAGCCCACCGCCGCCTACCAGACCGTCTTCGCGCACGACCGCGCGACCGGCGGCGCCGAGATGCCCAGCGCCGCGCGCCCCTTCACCGCCGACCTCGTCACGCGGCTGGTGTCGCGCGGCGTCCTCATCGCCCCGATCACCCTGCACACCGGCGTCGCGTCCCCCGAGGCCCACGAGCCCCCGTACGCCGAACGGTACGAGGTCCCCGCCGCGACCGCCGCGCTCGTCCGGCACGTCCGCGCCGAGGGCGGCCGGGTGATCGCGGTCGGCACCACCGCCGTCCGCGCCCTCGAGACCGCCGCGACCGGCGGCCGCGTCGAGCCGTCCACGGGCTGGACGAACCACGTCGTCACGCCCGAGACCGGCGTCCGCGCCGTCGACGGGCTGCTCACCGGACTGCACGAACCGCGCTCGTCCCACCTCATGATGCTCGACGCCATCGCAGGTCAGGACCTCCTCACCAGCGTCTACCGCGCCGCGCTCGACGAGCGCTACCTGTGGCACGAGTTCGGCGACGTCAACCTCCTGATCCCCTGACGCCGGCGCGCCGCCCGTCTCGAATGGCGGACGTCACACCCGGGTGCGGCACCGCGAGCCGGTAGCGTGGACCCCAGCATGGACGGGTCAGCAGAGCGCACGCTGCTCATCACACTCACCGGCCGCGACCGCCCCGGCGTGACGTCACGCCTGTTCAGGACGCTCGCGGAGTTCCCGATCACCGTCGTCGACGTCGAGCAGGTCGTGATCCGCGGCCGACTCGTCCTCGGCGTCCTGGTCTCCTACTCGGCCGACACCGACATCGGCGGCGTGTGGAACGCCGCCGAACGCGTCGCGAACGACCTCGACATGGAGGCCGAACTCTCCACCGGACGCGACGCGCGGACGCCGAAGCGGCGCGGACGGCTGCACGTCACCGTCCTCGGCGCGCCCCTCACCCCCGCCGCGATGGCCGGGATCGCGGGCCGCATCTCCGCGCACGGCGCCAACATCGACCGCATGGAGCGCCTCGCCGGCGACCCCGTCACCTGCATCGAGATGGACGTCTCCGGCGCCGACCCCGACGCCCTGCGGGCCGGTCTCGCCGCCGAGGCCGCCGAGCGCCAGGTCGACGTCGCCGTCCAGCCCGGCGGGCTGTCCCGGCGCGCCAAGCGGCTCATCGTCATGGACGTCGACTCCACCCTCATCCAGGGCGAGGTCATCGAGCTGCTCGCCGAGCACGCCGGCTGCCTCGCCGAGGTCGCCAAGGTCACCGAGGCCGCGATGCGCGGCGAACTCGACTTCGAGGGCTCCCTGCGCGAACGCGTCGCGCTCCTCGCCGGACTCGACGCGTCCGCCATCGACGACGTCCGCGACCGGCTCGAGCTCGCCGCGGGGGCCCGCACGATGGTCCGCACCCTCAAGCGGCTCGACTACGAGTTCGCGATCGTCAGCGGTGGCTTCACCCAGGTCACCGACGCCCTCGTCGACGACCTCGGGATCGACTACTCGGCCGCCAACACCCTCGAGATCGAGAACGGCAAGCTCACCGGCCGCGTCGTCGGCACCGTCATCGACCGTCCCGGCAAGGCCGCCGCCCTCGAGCGCTTCGCCCGCGAGGCGGGCGTGCCCATCGCCCAGACCGTCGCGATCGGCGACGGCGCCAACGACCTCGACATGCTGCAGGCCGCCGGTCTCGGCATCGCCTACAACGCCAAGCCGGTCGTCCGCGAGGCCGCCGACACCGCCGTCAACGTGCCCTACCTCGACACGATCGTCTTCCTCCTCGGCATCTCCCGCGAGGAGGTCGTGGCCGCCGACGCGGCGGATTCCCTCGGGGGGGCGCGTTAACCCGGGGGCGCCCCCCTGGAACCCCCGTTGGTCGCGGAACGATCCTCGCGCTGTTGCAAGGCGTTCCGTTCGGGAGTCGTACGCACGCTCCGGTCGTCCCGCTCCTCGCGCCGGACGGTCCTCGCGCCCGGCCGCGAGCCGTCGCGCACGTCCGGCCTCCGCCGAGGCGCTGCGGTCGCCCGGCGCGTACACGCGGCGCCGGCCCTCGCCAGGGGGTCGCCGGCGGTGCGGCTTCGGCGGGGTTCGCCGGCGGTCACGCCCCTGGGCGCGGCGGAATGAAATGCGGCGGCGGGGGAGTTCACCGTTCGTACCGTTGATCACCAGGGTAGGCCGGTGGTGCGGTCGGTGATCTTGGAGGGGCAACGGTGCTGGAGCGTGTGCGCGAGGCGTACGCGCAGGCCGGAGGACGGGCGGCGCCCTGGTACGGGGTGGCCGCCGCGCTCGCGATCGCGGTGCCGCTGCTCGCGGGGGCACTCACCGGGCACGCGGCGCAGGGCGCGATGGTCGCGCTCGGCGCGTACCTCGTCGCGCTGCGGACACCCGAGGGCCCGTACGGCGCGCGCGCCCGCGAGCTGGGCCTCGCCGTGGTGGTCGTGGCCGTCGGCTCGACGATCGGCGGGACGCTGTCCGGGCACACGTGGCTCGCCGTCGCGGTCGTCCCGCCGCTGATCGCGCTCGGCGTCGCGGTACCGCGGATCGGGCCGACCGCCGGACTCGCCGTGCTGCTCGCCGCGATCCGGCCGCCGCAGGCCGACGTCGTCCTGGACGTGGGCCTGCTGGAGCTGATCGGCGGGGCGTGCACGACCGCGCTGCTGCTCGCGCCCTGGCCCGCGCGGCGGCTCCGGCCGCTGAACACCGCGCTGAGCGACGCCGCCGACGCGGTCGCCGAAGCCCTCGACGCCGTCGCGCAGCACGTCGACGCGCCCGACCCCGCCCCGCTGGACGCCGTCGAGCTGACCAACCCGGACCTGCTGGCCGTCGCCCGCCTCCCCGACTGGGAGCAGCGGCGGCGGGCCGCGTCCGAGGCGCTCACCGCCGCCCGCGCCACGTTCGGGCTGTACCGGTCCGACCGGGGACGCGACGACCCGACCCGGCCGGAGCGGCTCATCGAGGCGCTCGCGCGCGTCCTGCACGAGACGGTGACGCTGCAGGCCGTCGTGGAGGCCGCCCGCAACTACCCGCCGGAACGCGAGTGGAAGGGGGAGGCGCAGACCGCGATCTCCGCGCTCGCCGCCCGGCTGCGACTGCTGGCGGGCGCGGTCGCCACGTCCGGGGAGGCGCCGCTCGGCGGGGAGGAGTCGGCGGCGGTCCGCCGGATGGGACGCGCGGCGGAGGGCGTCCGCCGGGCGGGCCTCGCGGGCGAGGAGGACCTCGTCGCGGTCGCGCTCATCGCGCAGGTGCGCCGGTCGATCGACCGCATCGCCGGTGAGGTCGCGTCCGCGCGGCGCATCACCGCGGGCGGGCTGCGGCTCGGGTTCGGGCCGCCGCGGCTGCCCGCGGCGAACCCGCTGACCGTGTGGGAGAAGGTCCGCACGGCCGTCGCCACCCGCTCGCCGCGGTTCCGGCAGGTGTCGCGCGTCCTGCTCACGGCCGTCGTGTCGATGGCGCTCGCCGCCGCGCTCGAACTGCCGCACGGCCACTGGATGACCCTGACGGCGATGCTCAGCCTCCGCGCCACCTACGGCGAGACGGTCGAGCGGCTGTTCCAGCGCGTCGGCGGGACAGCCGTGGGGTCGATCATCGCGGCGCTGCTGCTGACGATCGCGCCCGGCCAGTTCACCATCGCGCTGGTCGTGCTGGCCTTCGCGTTCGCCGGGTTCGCGTTGCGCGGGGTGAACTTCGCGTACTGGTTCCTGTTCGGCACGCCCCTCACGATGATGCTGCTCGAGTTCTCCGTCCCGTCCGACTGGAGCACCGCCGGGGAACGCGTCGTCCTCACCATCGCCGGGACGCTGCTCGCCTACCTCGCCGTCCGGCTGCTGTGGCCGGCCGGTCACCTCGAACGGCTGCCGGTGCAGCTCGGCCGGCTCACCGACACGCACGCCGCGCTCGTCCGGTCCACGGCCGACGTCCTCGCGGGCGAGCACGTCCGGCTGCCGCACGACAGGATCGTCGCCGCCGAGCGGGCCGCCGAGGCCGTCGCCGAGACCCGGAACCGGCTGGAGCAGGAACGGGTGCCCGACACCGAGCTGATCGCCCGGCTGCAAACGGCCGTGCGCGCCGCGCACCGCGTCCGCGACCACCTCATCGCGGTGTCGCGGATGTCGCGGGAGGAGGCCGTCGAGACCGGGCCGATCCCCGAGATCCTCGACCGGATCGCCGACGAGCTGGAGGAGGCCTCGGCGGTGCTGGAGGACCCGCCGGACGAGCGGGCCGAGGAGGACGGCTCGTCCGTCGCGGAACTCCGCGAGCGGCTCGCCGACCTCGATGACTACCTGTCGACGATCACCCGGCGGCGCCGCGCGGAGATCAGGTCGGGCGTCGGGCGGGACGAGTTCACGCCGCTGCGGCACGCGCTGCTGCAGGTGTCGGGCACCCGCTACGCGATCCGGTCGCTGCGCCGCGACGCCGGGCGGGTCGTCGAGGCGTCGTTCGCGGCGACCGGCGTCCGGGCGGGGCGCCGCTGACGCCCGTCCGGGGTCAGTCCTTCGGGGTGCGGGACGTGACGAGCGTGCCCGCGCCGGGGCGGACGTCCGCCCAGCCGTCCGGCAGGTCGATGACGGCGAGCGCGCACGTCGGGAACCCGTCCGGCGACTCGCCCGCGAGATCGTGGACGAACAGGTGCACCGACGGGTTGTGCCCGACGAGCAGGACGGTCGCCGCGCCGTCCGGGGCGCCCCGCACGAGGTCGAGCAGCGTGCCGGGGTCGTTGTCGTAGATCCGCGACTCGAACGACGCGTCCACGTCGTCGAACGCCAGTCTCTCCAGGGTCTCGCGTGTGCGCGCGGCCGTGGAGCATAGGACGTACCCGGGCACGAGCCCGCGCGCGCGCAACCACTCGCCGGTGGCGGTGGCGTCGCGGCGTCCGCGGTCGGCGAGCGTACGGTCGATGTCGGCCTTGCCCGGCCCGGACTCGGCCTTGGCGTGCCGGAGCACGATCAGCGTCGGCATGACCGCAACCCTACGGCTCAGGGCGCGACGAGCGCGGAGAGCCCCCACAGCGCGGCCATGATCCCGAGCATCCCGGCGAGCACAAGGGCGAACCCCTTGGGCCCTGACATCGTCGACTTGCCGCCGGCCACCACGCCTCCCGGTCTCCTCGTGCGCGCCCGGACCGCCGGGCCGCATCCGCCTACAGCCTATGGCCGGTCCCCCGTGCTCCCGACACCACCCGCGCGGAAGGGGGCCGGCCACCCGGCCGGCCCCCTCACCTCGCCCCGTCACGCCTTGTTGACCTGCGACTCCTCGCCCTCGGCGGGCGGCGCGGCCTCGACCGGCGCCTCCTCGGGCGGCGGGCCCTGCACCGCCTGCGCGTCGCCGCCGCCGACGGACGGGCCGGAGCCCTCGACGGGCGGTTCGGCGATCGGGTCGACGCGCCGCTTGGAGATCACGATCGCGGCGACCACGACGAGCACCGCCCCGATCGTCACGCCGACGCGCAGCGGGACGTTGCCCGCGTAGGTCACGACGGCGTCCGCGATCAGCAGCGCCACCAGGTTCATCACCTTGATCAGCGGGTTGATGGCGGGGCCCGCGGTGTCCTTGAACGGGTCGCCGACGGTGTCGCCGATGATCGTCGCCTCGTGCGCCTCGCTGCCCTTGCCGCCGAGGTGCCCCTCCTCGACCAGCTTCTTCGCGTTGTCCCAGGCGCCGCCGGAGTTCGCGAGGAACACCGCCATCAGCACCCCGGCCGCGATCGCGCCGCCCAGGAACGCGCCCAGCGGCGCGTACCCCAGCGCGAACCCGACCGCGATCGGCGTCATGATCGCCAGCAGTCCTGGGGTGGCCAGCTCGCGCTGCGCGTCCCGGGTGCAGATGTCCACGACGCGGTCGTAGTCGGGCTTCTCGGTGTAGTCCATGATGCCGGGCTTGGTGCGGAACTGCTCGCGCACCTCCACGACCACCCTGCCGGCCGCCCGTCCGACCGCCATGATGGCCAGGCCGGAGAACAGGAACACCACCGCGGCGCCGATGATCAGCCCGATCAGCACGTTCGGGTTGTCGATCGACAGGCTGAACACCTGGAAGTCGCCCAGCGCGTCCTTCGCGTCCTGCGACGCGTCGCCCAGCGCGGACGCGACCGTCTCGCGGTACGAGCCGAACAGCGCCGTCGCCGCCAGCACCGCCGTCGCGATCGCGATGCCCTTCGTGATCGCCTTGGTCGTGTTGCCGACCGCGTCCAGCCGCTCCAGCACGGCCGCCGCCTCGCCCTGGACGTCCCCGGACATCTCCGCGATGCCCTGCGCGTTGTCCGACACCGGGCCGAACGTGTCCATCGACACGATCACGCCGACCGTGGTGAGCAGCCCCGTCCCCGCCATCGCGACGGCGAACAGCGCGACCGTCGTGTTGCCGAACCCGAGCAGGAACGCCCCGTAGACCGCGCCGCCGATCACCAGCGCGGTGTAGACGGCCGACTCCAGGCCGAGCGAGATGCCCGACAGGATGACCGTCGCCGGGCCCGTCCGGGCGCTGCCGGTGACCTCCTTGACGGGCTTGCGGTTCGTCTCCGTGAAGTAGCCGGTCAGCAGCTGGATGGCGCTGGCCAGCACGATCCCGATGAGGACGGCGCCGAGCGCGATCCAGCGCGGGTCGGCGTCCATGCCCGCGATCTCGGAGTTGGTGACGCCGTCCAGCTCGGCGAACGAGCCCGGCAGGTAGGTGAACGCGGCGATGGCGACCAGCACCGCGGAGAACAGCGCCGAGATGAAGAAGCCCCGGTTGATCGCCGTCATCCCGGACCGGTCGCCCGCCCGCGGCATCACCGCGAAGATCCCGATCACCGCCGTGATCACCCCGATCATCGGGACGATCAGCGGGAACACCAGCCCCTGCGTGCCGAACGCCGTGGTGCCGAGGATCAGCGCCGCGACCAGCATCACCGCGTACGACTCGAACAGGTCCGCGGCCATGCCCGCGCAGTCCCCGACGTTGTCGCCCACGTTGTCGGCGATCGTCGCCGCGTTGCGCGGGTCGTCCTCCGGGATGCCCTTCTCGACCTTGCCGACCAGGTCGGCGCCCACGTCGGCGGCCTTGGTGAAGATGCCGCCGCCGACCCGCATGAACATCGCCAGCAGGGCCGCGCCGAACCCGAAACCCTCGAGGACCCGCGGCGCGTCCCCCTGGTAGGCGAGCACGACGACCGCGGCGCCGAACAGGCCCAGCCCGACGGTGAACATCCCCGCGACGCCGCCCGTCCGGAAGGCGATCCGCATCGCCGTCCGCTCGCCGCCCTCCTCCCGCGCGGCCGCCGCGACCCGCACGTTGCCGCGCACCGCGAGCCACATGCCGGTGAACCCCGTCACGGCCGAGAACAGCGCCCCGATGACGAAGAACACCGACCGTCCGATGCGCTCGCCCGCGCCGTCGGCCGGAAGCAGCAGCAGCACGAGCGGGATCAGCACCACGAACACCGCGACCGTGCGGAACTGGCGTTTCAGGTAGGCGCCCGCGCCCACCTGCACCGCCTTCGCGATGTCCTGCATCTTCTCGGTGCCCTGGCCCGCGGCCAGCACGTCGCGTACCAGACCCGCGGCGACGGCCAGGGCCAGCAGCGCGACCACGGCGACGACGACGACCAGGGACAGGTCGCCGCCGCCGAGATCCACGTCGGCGCCGGCCGGGCTCGACACGGTAAGCCCAGACATCCGTCCTCCTCGACAGGGGCGTAGCGATCTCGACCTCAAAGTCGATCTTTACCGCTTACCCCGCAAGTCGTGATTTCGAACGCCTATCCGCGGCAACGCGCGTGCCATGAGTCAACGCACGCGACTCGTGATCAAGAAGGGCACAAGAGGCTTAACGAGAGCGTCACCATCATGCAATGGAATTTACTCTCGAATTTGACCTTCACCGGAATTCGCAAGGCATCGACGCAGGTCAAGCCAGGCAAGCATCCTCTTACCTCAAAGCAACCTTGACACCGGACATCCGGCACACCCCGCACACGAACCACTCGCGTCCACCCTGTTCAGGGCGAACTACAACCCTCATTTGGAACGGCCCGGAACCCGCGCGATTCACGATCTTGCGTCAGGACGATCTCACACCAAGATCCCCGGCGGGCATCCGGCCCCGCCATTACCAAGATCCCCGGACGCGCGCCCGCCGGCGCCCGCGGAAGTCCGTGCGAGTCCGTGCACGTCCGTGCAAAGCGAAGGCCCCGCCGGGGGCGGGGCCTTCGGAAGTACCGGAGTCAGACGTTCGGCTCGGCCTCGGCGGGCCAGCTCATGCGGATCTGGACGCCCTTCGGCGTCGCGGAGATGTCCACATCGTCGGCGAGCCCCGCGATGACGGCCAGGCCCAGTTCCGCCGCGCCCTCCCCGAAGCCGTACTCGAGTTCGTCCGCGTCGGGCGCCGCCGGGAACCCGCCCGGGTCGTCGCCGGGCACGGTGTCGCTCACCGTGACCTCGAAGCGGCGTTCGCCCCCGGTCAGCTCCAGCCGGATCGGCTCGTCCGGGCAGTGCCGGACGTGCGCCTCCACGGCCCGCGAGAACGCCTCGCCGACCGCGAGCCTGACCTCGTCCAGGATCTCCTCGCCGACGCCGTTCAGCCGCGCGACGGAGGTCACGATCAGCCGGACGGTCCGGACATGGACGGGCCGCGCGTTGATGGAAAGTTCAACGGTCTCCACTGCCGATAGCCGCCTACTTGGCGCCCTTGCGCTTTTCCTCGGCGTCGGCGATCGAGTCGTGGATGCCGAAGACCTTGGTCAGCCCGGTGATCCGGAAGATCTTGAGGATGCGCTCCTGGGTGCACACCAGCTCCAGGGAACCGTCGTGCGCCCGCACCCGCTTCAACCCGCCGACCAGGACGCCGAGGCCCGTCGAGTCGAGGAACTCGACCTTCTCCATGTCCACGAGCAGGTGGAACTTCCCCTTGTTGACCAGATCGATGAGCTTCTCGCGAAGCTTCGGCGCCGTGTAGACGTCGATCTCGCCCTCCACGTTGATGACGGTGAGGCCATCGTCGGTGGTGTAGTCGTTCACCTTCAGGTCCACAGATCCTCCAGCACCGTGCAGCACAATCCGGTCCCACATACCCGACGGGGAGCCGGTCACGCGGGACATCGCCGTGATTCAACCACGCTCCGGCGCGGCGTACGCACGTTATCGCCCACTCGGGCGAAAGTCCGCGCCCGTCTGACCTGCTGATCCACTGCGAGGGCAGGGGGAGGCATGCCACGGCGCCGGGGCGTTCCCGTAGTTTTGCCCAGGCTGGCAAACTGAAAACCTGATGGGCGCGCAGAGATCTCCTTTGGACCGGCTCCTGGCCGACCCCACCCGCCGGGACCGCATCACGCACGTCGAACGCGTCCCCGCACGGGCGGGCCGCCGCGCGCCGTGGCCGTCCTGGTCCCCGCCCCTCCTCGTGGAACGCCTCGCCGCCGCGGGCATCGACGCCCCGTGGGAGCACCAGGCCGCCGCCGCCGAGCACGCCCGTGCCGGACGTTCTGTGATCATCGCCACAGGAACGGCGTCCGGGAAATCCTTGGCCTACCTCCTTCCGGCCGTCGAGGCCGTCTACGACGAAGACCGCGAAGGCACGATCCTTTACCTTTCCCCCACGAAAGCGCTCGCGGCGGACCAGCTCCGCACGCTCCGAGGGCTGCGGCTCACCCGCATCCGCGCCGCCACCTACGACGGCGACACCCCCAGAGAAGACCGCACCTGGGTCCGGCAGCACGCCAACTACGTCCTGACCAATCCGGACATGCTGCACCGGTCGATCCTGCCCTCCCACGCCCGCTGGTCCTCGTTCCTGCGCCGCCTCCGCTACGTCGTCATCGACGAGGCGCACGGCTACCGGGGCGTGTTCGGCTCGCACGTCGCCCAGATCCTCCGCCGCCTCCGCCGCGTCTGCGCCCGGTACCACGCGGCGCCCACGTTCGTCCTGGCGTCCGCCACCACCTCCGAGCCCGCGACCACCGCGTCCCGGCTCACCGGTCTGGACGTCGTCGCCGTCGCCGACGACGCGTCCCCCCGCGGGCCCGCAACGTTCGCGCTCTGGGAGCCGCCGCTCACCGACCTGCGCGGGGAGCGCGGCGCCCCCGTGCGCCGCACCGCCACCGCCGAGGCCGGCGACCTGCTCGCCGACCTCGTCGTCGAGGGCGTGCAGACCCTCGCGTTCGTCCGCTCCCGCCGCGGCGCCGAGTCCGTCGCGCTCGGCGCCAAACGCGCCCTGTCCGACGTCTCCCCCGAGCTTCCGGGGCAGGTCGCCGCCTACCGCGCGGGCTACCTCCCCGAGGAGCGGCGCGCCCTCGAGGCGGCCCTGCGCGCCCGCGACCTCGTCGGCCTCGCCAGCACCAACGCGCTCGAGCTCGGCGTGGACGTCTCGGGTCTCGACGCCGTCATCGTCTGCGGCTGGCCCGGCACCCGCGCGTCCCTCTGGCAGCAGGCCGGACGCGCGGGACGCTCCGGGCAGGCGTCCCTGTCGGTCCTCGTCGCCCGCGACGATCCCCTCGACACCTTCCTCGTGCACCACCCCGAGGCGATCTTCGGAACCCCCGTCGAGGCGACCGTCCTCGACCCCGACAACCCCTACGTCCTCGAACCCCACCTCTGCTCGGCCGCGTCCGAGCTTCCCCTCACCGAGGCCGACGCCGAACTGTTCGGCCCCGCCACCGCCGATCTCCTCCCCGATCTCGTGCGCCGCGGGTTCCTGCGGCGCCGTCCCGCCGGGTGGTACTGGACGCGCCGCGACAAGGCCGTCGAGCTCGCCGACATCCGCGGCGCCGGCGGCGCGCCCGTCCAGGTCGTCGAGTCCGGCACGGGACGGCTGCTCGGCACCGTCGACGAGGCGTCCGCGCACACGACCGTCCATGAGGGCGCCGTCTACGTCCACCAGGGCGAGTCGTTCATCGTGCAGACCCTCGACCTCGACGACTCCGTCGCCCTCGTCGAACCCGCGGACCCCGACCACTCCACCACCGCCCGCGACGTCACCGACATCGCGATCGTCGAACGGCTCCGCTCGTCCGCGTGGGGCGAGGCGACGCTGAGCTTCGGCACCGTCGACGTCACCCGGCAGGTCGTCGCCTACCAGATGCGCCGCCTGCAGACCGGCGAGATGCTCGGCGAGAAGCCCCTCGACCTTCCGCCCCGCACCCTGCGCACCCGCGCCGTCTGGTGGACGCTCTCGGCGGAGGAGACCGAACGCCTCGACCTCGATCTCCCGGGCTCCGCGCACGCCGCCGAGCACGCGTCCATCGGGCTCCTGCCGCTCTTCGCGACCTGCGACCGCTGGGACATCGGCGGCGTCTCCACGGCCCTGCACCCCGATACCGGACTGCTGACCGTGTTCGTGTACGACGGCCACGAGGGCGGCGCCGGATTCGCCGAACGGGGCTACGCCGACGCGGCCACCTGGCTCCGCGCGACCCGGGACGCGATCGCCTCCTGCGAGTGCGCCACCGGCTGCCCGTCCTGCATCCAGTCGCCCAAGTGCGGCAACGGCAACGACCCGCTGGACAAGGAGGGCGCCCTGGTCCTCCTGGACGTGCTGCTGAAGAGCGCCCCCTGACCGACCGGCGGCACCCGCGCGCCCGACGGCGACACGGCGTCGGCGGCGCTCGCCCCGAAGCCGCTAGGTGTACTCGGTCATGGCGTTGGTGACAGGCGGCTGATCGGTGGGTGGCCGCCGAGTGCGGTGTGCGGGCGTCGGGTGTTGTAGTACTCCAGCCAGGGTGCCAGGTGTTCGGTGCGCTGGGTGTTGCTGGTGAACACCTGCCGGTAGGCCCATTCGGCGGCCAGGGTGCGGTTGAAGCGTTCGACCTTGCCGTTCTGCCAGGGGCAGTGCGGGCGGATCAGCTTGTGTCGAGCGCCCAGGTCGGCCAGGGCGGCGGTGAAGTCGCGGCTGTGGCGGTAGCACCAGGCGTTGTCGGTCAGGACCCGTTCGATCCGGGTGATGCCGCGGGCGGCGAAGAACGCGGTGGCGATGGCGCAGGAATCCGGCTGCGGTGGAGCCTTTCTCGTCGGGGTGGATCTCGGCGTAGGCCAGGCGGGTGCGGTCGTCGACGGCGGCGTGGACGTGGTCGTAGCCGATGCGTGCGTGCTTGTGGCGGGCCAGGCGGGAGTCGGCGCGGCCGTGGGCGCGCCAGCCGCCGCCGTCGGGGATGCGGCCGATCTTCTTGACGTCGATGTGCAGCAGGGCGCCGGGCCGGTCGTGCTCGTAGCGGGTCGTGGTGTGGCGGGTGGCCCGGATCGGCTGCCCGGTGAGGGGGTCGCACTCGGCCGGCCGCGGGATGTGGTGGCGGCGCAGGATGCGGGTGACGGTGCGTTCGGGGACTCCGGTCGCGGCGGCGATGAACGCCGGGCCGCGGCGCAGCCGGGCCGCTGGTCAGCACCCGCTGCTCGCCCTGCGGCGAGGTCCGGGCGGGGTGCGGTGGGGGCGGGAGGACCGGTCGTGCAGGCCGGCCACGCCCTCGGCGGCGTGGCGGCGCACCCACCGGTGCGCGCATTGGCGGGACACTCCCAGCTCTTTCGCGACGTGCGCGACCGGGCGGCCCTGGTCGCGGACGCGCTGGACCAGCAGACGGCGGCCGTGGATCGTCAGGCGTGCATTAGCGTGGGCCATGAAGACCTCCGAGACGGGTGAAGACCGACATCTCCACCGCACTCGGAGGTCTTCTCATTGATCAACCACCACGGTCGGCGTGTCACCAACCTCGTGGCTGAGTACAGCTAGGGAGCGACGCGCTGGGCCGGGACGGACGGCTCGTCGCCCATCCCCCGGCGGGCCTGGGCCAGCGCCTGCTGCAGCTTCCGCCGCTCCATCTCGAGGGTCTGGAGGGACTCCTCGTGCTCGTCCCGGAGATCACGCAGTTCCCTGCGCATCTCGATCGCGTGCTTGAACCCGAGCGCCGCCACCATCACCCCGGCCATGAACACCACGGCGACCACGGCGCCCGCCATGAACACGTGCCATTCCTGGGTGACTCCGGGGAGCGCGTCCCCGAACGCCGTCAGACCGGCGTCACCCGTGTTGTCCAGCACCACCGCCACCGCCGCGAGAACGGCGGCCAGCACAAGGACCAGCCCCAGGAAGATCATGCGGGAGGTTCTCCTCTCCGGGAGTCCGACTGGGACCGCAGCCTAGACCGCGGGCAATTCGGTCGCCACCCCTGCCGATCACTTACGCCGTGACCTGGCCACCTTCACCTCGACACCGCCGGGCCGCCGCCCCTTGGCGTCCTTCCGGGACGGCGCCCGCCTGGCCCCGCCTCTGGACCCCCGCCCCTTCGGCGAGGTCGCCGTGGTCGCCGGAGCACCCGGCGCGGTCTTCGCGGACGTCGCCTTCGCGGAGGGCGCCTTCGCGGCGTCGCCCTTGGCGGACGTCCCCCCGGCGGACTTCGCCTTAGCGGAGCCGGACTCCGGCGCCTTGGGCTTCACGGGACCGGTCTTGGCGACGGCCTCGGCGCGCGCGATGTGCTCCCGCGCCTTGCTGACCCGCTTGCGCCCGGTGCCGCCGCGCGCGATCCGCGCCGCCGTCCCGCGCGAGCTGGTCGCGACCGAGGCGGCGCGCAGGCTCCGCGTCCACGTGCCGAGGTGCGCCGCGACGACGAGCAGCACCAGCGCGATCCCGATGCTCTGGCCCCACTGCAGCCGGTCGGTCGCCGCGACGCTCTGCGCGACCGGTGCGTCGTCCGCGATCTCCGGTGCCGGGTAAACGAGCCCGGGGGTGGCGCCGTCGGGCTGGACGGACGGCAGCGTGATCGGCGACTGCTCGTTGAACGGGGTCAGCGGAGTCGTGCTCGGCGCCGATCCGGTCACCGGCAGGGAGGCCGTCGATCCGCCACCGGCCGACGGAGCGTTCGCCGCCGTCACCACGTCGCTCGCGGTCGCCGGCTCGGAGTACACCGAGCCGCCGGCGCCGTCCGCCCGCTGGGCCCGGACCTCCACCGAGAAGGTGCCGCTCTCCTGGGTCAGCGGCAGGCTCGCGGAGCACTGGCCCCCGCTGCAGAAGGCGCCCACCGCCCCGGACGTGGGCTTCACCCCGGTCCCGCTGAGCGTGTAGCCCTCGAGATCGGCCTCCTCGCCCATGCCCCACTTGACGGCGAGCTTGCCCCCGGACGCCGCGGCGGACACCCCCGCGGGCGTCGCCGGCGGCACCTTCACCGTGATGTTGCTGGCCGCCAGTTCCCCGGAGAAGTGGCCCAGGTAGACCTTGTACGGCCCGTTCCGCGTGATCGGGAACGTACCCGTCAGTTCGCCCGCGGCGAAGGTGTGCTCGTCCAGCAGCGCGTCGCCGCCGGGCCCGCTGACCCGCAGTTCGACCTTGGCCGCCCGGAAGTCGGTGTCCGCCGTCGCGGTGAGCTGCGAGCCGCTGGTGACGACCGAGCCGTCCTTGGGGCGATCACCGCCGTCTCCGCGGAGGCGGGGGCGCGGCGATGACCGGGATGCTCATCGCAAGAGGCGTCGCGAGGGCGATCGCACCGATCCTGCGAATGATGGTCACGGCGTCAATCCCTTCGACTGCGTCCTGTCGCGGGGCTCACTGTGCCGAGTGATGAGCGGGGGCTTACGGCAGCGTAACGTACCAACCGGTAACGAATGTCACAGATGAGTGACGAATGTGATGGCAGTGGCTCCGGGCGCGACCTATTGACGTTCAGTTCAACGAACTGCGTCGCGTCAGGTTACGCCCATATCCCCCACAGGGCCAGCCCTGGCCCGCGAAACGATCCTTAGCTCGCCGATCTCCCCCGGTCCCCGGACCCGCACCGCCACCCGCACCTCCACGACCTCCCCCCGCACCGTGCACCTCTCCAGGCGCGCTCCCGACGCCCCCGCCATCTCCCGCGCCCAACGGCAGGCCGCCGCACGCCCCTCCGCCGCGTGAGCCGCCCCCGCGAGCGCCGCGAGATCGGCCGCCGCGTCCCCCCGATGACGCGCCGCCCGCACTCCTCCCACCGCCATGGCGGCCACACCTCCCATCCAGATCACCGCCATGAACGCGACCACCCACAGCGTCCCCGCCCCCCGATCCCGCTCGCCCGGCCCGAACCCCCCGGCCGCCAGGCCCCGACACCTCCGCTCCATCCCGCCCCTTCCGCGCCATACCTCGCCTCGATCACCGGGACGCCACGCCCGCCCTTCCCCCACGCCGAGCCCCCGCAGCGCGCCCGCCCCCTACCGACCCCAACCCCGCCAAACCCACTACAGCGGCCCCCAGACGCGAGCAGCACCCCGGCGCGACCCCACGGCCGCACGGGCAGCTTGAGCCCGAACGCGACCGCGGGATGCATCGCCATCGTGCGCGTTGGCGCGCCTGCACCAGGGAGTTCTCAAGCTGCTGGTAGGCAGCAAACCCCGGCGCGGCAGACCCCGGCGCGGAGAAGCCGACCGCAGCGGGGCCGGTGCCGGAGCGAAGTCACCCCGTCGGGAGCCGGCCGCGGCGCCACGACCGTGGTGAGGCCGACCGTGGTGAGGCCGACCGTGGTGAGGCCGACCGTGGTGAGGCCGACCGTGGTGAGGCCGACCGTGGTGAGAGTGCACGGGTGCACTCTCACCACGTGCGGGGATGGGCCGTTGGTAGAGCCATCCCCCGCCTATGCCTGGGTGCGGCCCTCGGGATTTGGCCTCGGGCGTGCGGTCCTCGGGCGTGCGGTCCTCGGGCGTGCGGTCCTCGGGCGTGCGGTCATCGGGCGGTGCGGCCCTCGGGATTTGGTCCTCTGGGGTGCGGTCCTCTGGGGTGCGGTCTTCGGGGGTGCGGTCGGACGTTCCGGTGGAGGAAGGACGTGGGGGACCGGCCACGGCGCTGCGCGTGCTTGCGCGGAAGTCGTCCTTCGGGACTTCGGCACCCGAGACCGCGCCGGTGCCCTCGTTCGCGACTGGGCCGACCGAGATCCGGGGCCGTAGGGCGCGGACCGACCGGCGCACGATGTCGGCGGATCTCGACGTGGTGGTGCCGCACCCACGAGACACCCCGTGCAAGGCGTCGCAACACTGGGACGGTCGGCCGGTGGAAGTGCCGGTGCATGATCAAGACTCCTTGTCCGTTTGCCGTGGCGACGACGTGGGTGTCGTCGGCCCGGGAATCTTCCGGCTGATCGCCGAGGATTCGATCGTGCTCGTCAGGGATGGCTCGGGCGGTCGGCGCCCGGTTCTGCGGCGCCCGGTTCTGTGGCGGTCGCTGCGTGGGCGCGGACGGTCAGGGCCGGGAGTCCGGCCGGGGGTTCCACGTGGACGGACACGTCCACGTGGACGGTGGCGGCGTCGCGGGTGACCTTGACCGTGGCGCCTTCGGGGACGGCCTGGGCGACCATCTCCCGGACCGCGGGCAGGGGTTCTCCCCTGGCCGCGGCCCGCGCGCCTGTTCGGGCGGCGTCGTTGCAGGTGAGCTGAGTCGCGACGGCCGTCATCCCCCACAGGACGATCGCGGTGACCAGGACCAGGCTGGGGAGGGCCACGGCGATCTCCGCCGTGGCCATGCCCCGATCCCTCAGTCGGCGAGCTGGAGGGCGCGGTTGATGATCTGTAAGAGCATCTCCTGCACCTCCGAACTGGTCACGATCTTGAAGAGCAGACCCGCGAAGGCCGCGGCGGCGATGGTGCCCACGGCGTACTCGGCGGTGGACATGCCCGCGTCCTTGTTCTTCCAGCGCTTCGTCAGGTTCATGGGATCTCCTTCGTGGTTCGTTTTCAGGTTCTGGCATGGGGAGTGGGGTCGGCGGAGAAACGCGGGGCTGTGGATAACTCAGGGGATGAGGATCGTCGAGGCGATGCCGGCGACGGCCGGGACGACTCCGAGCAGGATGAACGCGGGCAGGAAGCACAGGCCCAGCGGGGCGAGGACGCGGATGCCCGCCGCCCGCGCGCGTGCCGCGGCGGCGCCGCGGGCGACGCGTCGCTGGTCTCGGGCCAGCCGGGCGAGGGACGGCGCCAGGGTGGCGCCGCCGGAGGTCGCGCGGACGGCGGCGCGGGCCAGCGGCGCGAGCGTCGGCTCGCCGGTGAGGGCGAGCCATGCCGTGGCTGGGTCCGCACCGAGCCGGATCTGGACGGTCACCCGTTCGAGTTCCTCGGCCAGCGGGCCGCCGATGGCGTCCGCGACCGCGTTCACCGCGTCGTGCCAGGGCATGCCGCCGCGCAGGCAGGCCGCGAGGAGGTCGACGGCCACGGGCAGGTCGGCGATGAGCCGGGCCCGGTGGCGGGCACGCTCGGCGGCGCCCAGGCGGGTGAAGGAGTACCGGACGGCCGCGGCGGCCGGAACTCCGATCAGGACCCCGAGGGGAGGCCGAGGACGAGGACGGCGAGGGCGAGCGTGGCGGCCGTCGCGATGTGGCGGAGAAGGCCGTCCGGGGAACCTCTGGATCGGCGGGGTGCGGGGAAGCATCGGGCCAGCCTCCTGCTGGAGTCGCTCGGTCTGGTGAGGATGTGGACGGCCGTCGTCGCGCAGAGGACGGCCGCGAAGCCGGTGATCATTCAGCGTCCTCCTGGTCGGGGCGACTCGGCGGACCTCGCCAGGCGCGTCGTCCAGCAGAGGCCGGTGGCGTTGAGGGCGACACCGGCGACCAGGCAGGCGAGGCCGGGCAGCGTGCCGCAGAGGAACGACAGGGGACGCGCTCCGAGGGCCGCCGCCATGGCGATGCCGAGGACGGGGAGCGCGGCGAGGAGGCGGGCGGTGGCCCGGGGGCCCGCGAGCTGGACGGCGACGTCCTGCCGCTGGGCCTCCTCGTCGCGGAGGGCGGCGGCGAGGCCGTCCAGGACGGTGGCCAGCGTGCCACCGCGCTCGGCGCCGACGCGCAGGCACGCCTCGAGGAGGCGCAGGCCCTCCGCGCCGGGAGTCCTCGCCAGGTCGGTCAGGGCGTCGCATTCGAGCAGCTCCTTCGAGATCGCCGGGTCGAGTACGGCGGCGGACGCGGTGAAGGCGTCCTCGGGGGTTCGGCCGGCGGCCAGTTCGGCGGCCATCCCGTCGCAGAGCTCGATCACCGCGGTGCGCCATCGGCGGGGGCGGGTCCGCCTGTCTTTGAAGGCCGCCACGTGGGTGGTGAGGGACGGGCGGACGGGTGGTCCGGTGCGGAGGAGGCGGTGGACGCGCCTGTGCGCCCCGGAGGGCGCGAGGAACGTCCAGACGGCCGCCGCGAGGCACAGGCCCGTCAGCGCGGTCGTCATGGCCAGTGCGGGTGCAGGCGGGCCGCCAGCGCCTCGGCGGCGGGGTGGTGGACGGTCTCGCCGGCGGCGAAGGAGACGGCGGGACGGACGGCCACCAGGCCGTCGGGCTCCCGCTGGAGGACGCCCACGTCGGCGACGCGGCGGGCGCCGGACGGGGCTCGGGCGAGGTGGACGACGATGTCGAGGGCGGCGGCGAGCTGGCTGTGGACGGCCTCGCGGGTGAGCCCGGCGGCGCAGGCGAGGGCCTCGAGGCGGGCGGGCACGTCGGCGGGGGTGTTGGCGTGCAGGGTGCCGCAGCCGCCCTCGTGGCCCGTGTTGAGCGCCTGCAGGAGGACCACGACTTCCGGGCCGCGCACTTCGCCCACGACGAGGCGGTCGGGACGCATGCGGAGGGCTTGGCGGACCAGGTCGTTCAGGGTGACGCCACCGGCGCCCTCCATGTTCGGGGGCCGGGCCTCCAGGCGGACGACGTGCGGGTGGTCGGGGCGCAGCTCTGCGGAATCCTCCACCAGCAGGAGCCTCTCGGACGGGGAGGCCGTGCCGAGGAGGGTGCTCAGCAGGGTCGTCTTGCCCGTTCCGGTGCCGCCGGTGACGAGGAACGCGGCTCGGGCGGCCACGACGGCCGCCAGGAGGGCGGCGCCCTCCGGCGGGACGGTCGCGGTGGCGACGAGTTCGTCGAGCGTGAAGGCCCGGCGGCGGGGGAGGCGCAGGGACAGGCAGGTGCCACCGGGCGCGATGGGCGGGAGAACGGCGTGCAGCCGGACGCCGCCGGGCAGGCGGGCGTCGCTGTAGGGGGCCGCGTCGTCCAGGCGGCGCCCCGCCGCGGCGGTGAGCCGCTGCGCGAGGCGGCGGAGGGCGCCCTCGCCGGGGAACCGGACGTCGGTGCGGACGAGCCCGCCGCCCGCGTCGGCCCAGACCTCGTCGGGCCCGTTGACGAGGACGTCCGTGACGTCCGGGGACCGCAGCAGCGGCTCGAGCGGCCCGGCGCCGACGAACTCCGCGCGCAGCTCGTCGGTGAGGGCGAGCACCTCCCGGTCGCCGAGGAGGCGTTCCTCGGCGCGCAGGGCGGCGGCCACCCGGCCGGCCGTGGGTTCGGCGCCGGTGTCCGCGAGCCGGCCGCGGACGGCGTCGGAGAGTCTGGTCATGTCGGCTCCTTGAGAGCGGACCGGTGCTGCTCCGTGTGCGGGCAGTCGCGGTGCGGGGCTTCGCTCGGCCGCATCACGCCGCCTCTTCCTGGTAGGCGCAGGGCTGCAGGGAGAGGTCGTCCAGGAGGCGGCGGCAGAAGTCGGTGAGGGGGCCGCGGCGGGACACGGCGCCGAGCTCCCCCTCGTCGATCGCGACCGGAAGGCGCCGGTCGCGTTCGAAGCCACCTGCCGACGGGAGGTCGAGGGCCTTGACGACGGCGTCGGCGGTGAGCCCGCCGGGCGACGGGCCCTGGACGACGACGCGGAGGTCCGCGGTCTCGCGGCGGAGTGCGGCGGCGAGACCGTCGGCCGCGACCGTGGCGCGCACCTCGGCGGGGACGAGGAGGTAGGTGACGTCGGCGGCCCGCAGCGCCGCGCGGCCGAGCTGCCCGGGGTAGCGGGGGACGTCGGCCACGACGAGGTCGAAACCGCGGACGGCCGCCTCGAGCAGCGACACCACCGCCTCCCCGGTGAGGGGCACCGGTTCGCCGCGCCGCCACGACAGGACGGACAGGTCGCCGTCACCGGGGAGGGTCTCACGGAGGGCGGCGGTGCCGAGCCGGCCGCGCCGTTCGGCGAGGTCGGGCCAGCGGACGCCCTCCTGCTCCTCGAGGCCGAGGAGCAGGTCGACGCCGCCGCCGAGGGGATCGGCGTCGGCGAGCAGCGTGCGCAGGCCGGTTCCCGCGGCGGTGACGGCGAGGGTGGTGGCGAGGACGCTGGCGCCCGCACCGCCGCGGGCGCCGACGACGCCGACGACGACGGCCCGGTTCGCGTCGGGTTCGGCGGCGGTGGCGAACGCGCTGATCAGCCAGTCTTCGTGGTCGGGCAGGACGGCGACGTCCTGGGCTCCGGCCTGGACGGCCGTCCGATAGGCGTCGGCGGTGGCGGCGCCGGTGACGAGGACGACGCCCGCTCTGCGGGGCAGGCCGCTCGCCGCGACGTCGCCGGCGGCGTCGGCGCCCACGAGGACGAGCGCCGGCCACGTCCATGCGGAGCGCGCCTCGCCGACGTCGTGGGCGACCTCCGCGTGGGCGTCGGCCGCGGCGGCGAGCCGGAGCAGGGCGTCGGCGGTGCCCGGATCACCGGTGATGATCAGTGCCGCGAGGTTCATGGAGACTCCTTCGGTTCGGAGGTCTCCACTCTGCGGCGGCGAAGGACGGCCGCGCGCGGATTCGCGGGCCTGTGGATAACTCGCGGGCGGGCGGCGGCAGAGGGGGTGCCGCGCGCCCGCCCGCGTGAGATTGGGCGACCCCCGCCGGGGGGGAGAGCGGGGGTCGCCGAACGGATCCGGCTCCGGGGGGGTAGAGCCGGTCCGCTTTCCCAAGAAAGATTCAGGAGATCAGGCTAAACCGGACGTAAGTCCGCCCTATAGGACGGGCAAAGTCCCCGCATCACCAGTCTAGGCGGATACAACATATGCTGCCCGACCGCCGAGAGTTCCGTCGAGTCGCGAACTCGCCCGAAGGGTGACGTTTTTTCTCGTCTGGTCAGAACGATCAAGCACTGTGCAGACAGCACACCCGTCCCGACGCACGCCTTGGCGCGCAACGTGACGGGAGACGGAGCGTACCGGAACGGCAAAGGCGTCTCCGCCTTCGCAACCAAAAAGCAATCATCACCGTACGTGATCGATTTCGGTTCCTGGTGATAGTTGCGGTTAGTCCGGAATGGTGGATGTCGACCGAGAGGTCCGGTCGACTCCCGGCCCGTCACCCCGGTGGCGAGCGGTCGTCATTTTCCCGAACGGGCCTTGTCAACTGGGCGAATGAGGCGTACACAAGGAGTACGGACATGTGTCCGAGCACGGCAGCCGGGAACCCACGCGCGACCAGCCGCGGGAGGCGCGTCGAGACGGGCTTGACCCGATCCGACGGATTTGAGGTGCACGCCTGGTAACCCGGTGTGACGTGACTGGCGGCGGCGTCTCATGCCGAGGCGCCGCTCGTCGCGTCCGGGGACGACTCGGACGAACATTCCGGAACCCCACCGAACCCTCAGCGAACCTCGAGCCCGAGCGATTCGGCGATCATGACCGCCTGGTGCGGATCGATCCGTGCGCCCTTCAACTCGACCGTCCGCGGGTCGATGGTCGAAATGTCACTACCGCGCAGATCACATCGGGTCAGGTCGGCTGACCGGAGCCACGCGCCGGACAGATCCACTCCGCGAAGGGTCGCCCCGGTGCAGCACGCGCCGGTGAGATCCGCCTCGCGCAGGCGCACGTCCTTGAAGGACGCACGACGCAGGTCGGCGCCGGGGAGGCCGGTGAACGACCAGTCGCCGCCCTCCACCTTCATCAGGTCGTAGGTACAGCCGTCGAACATGCTGCCAAGGAGTTTGCAGCCGCTGAACGTCGAGTCGAAGAAACCGCAACGCACGAACGTGCAGTTGATGAAGACGGTGTCAGTGTGGACTGAGACGTTGAACCGGACACCCCGGAATGTGCAGTCGACGAAACTCGCGCCCGTCCCGTACGCCTCGGTCATGTCCACGTCCGAGAACAGGACGCGTTCGTGTTCCTCGCCCGTCAGGTCGCGCGAGTCCCAGTCGGCGCCGCTGATCGTGCTCTCCGTGGGCGGTGCCGGACGCCCGCCCTTCCGTTCGGCCATAGGGCCAGGCTCACATACGCCACGGACACCGGTCCGGTCACGCCCGACGCGTCCCGGCGCGCCGGCCGGCCGCCCGTGCCGCGGGACCGCTCGCCCTCGCGGTCCCGCGGCACGTCAGCCGCGCATCAGGGCTTCGCAGATCGCCTGCGAGTCGCGTGCGGCGGCCGCCACGGCGGCCGAGCAGTGCCGGATCCAGACGGACACGCCCTCGGGGGTCCCGGACGCGTAGCCGCGCAGCGCGTCCGCGTACTCGGCGCCCAGTTCCAGGTGACCGACCTCGGGGGCGGCGAGGGACTTGGGGTCGAGGCCGCGCGCGACGAGCGTGAGCCGCTGGGCGGCACGGGCGACGATGCCGTCGCCCCAGCCGAACGGGCGCAGCGTGAGCAGCTCGCCGTGGACGATCGCGGCGACGACGAGCGCCGGCGCCTTGGTCGTCCCGGTCAGCAGGTCGCTGAGCGCGTCGAGCCGGGCGGCGACCTCGGCGGCCGGCGGCGGATCGCCCAGCTTGAGGAGGTCGTCGACCGGACGGCCGTCGGGGCGCGGGCGGCCGAGGTCGGCGGCGTCCACCGCGTCCGCCGCGGCCAGGACGTGCAGGCGCGCGAGGACCTGCCGGGGCGCGTGCCGCCACCGTTCGGCGAGCGAGCCCAGTTCGGCGGAGACGCGCAGCGCACCGTGGACGATCGGGTCGCCGGGGTCGTCGGTGGTGCGCAGGACCTCGAGGTCGACGTCGGCGCCTTCGAGGACGGCCGTCGCGCGCGCGCCGCGCAGTGCGGACTCCGTGGAGACCTCGGCGCTGCGGCGGCGCAGGATCCGGTGACCGAGCAGCCGGTCGACGGCTTTACGCGCGTCGTTCACGGCGTCGGTCACGCCGGGGAGGTTCGCTAGTTGCGCAAGGGCATCGGTCACGGCCCGACCCTATGCGGTGGCGACCGGTGCCAGGGAGGCGGCCTGGGGCGGGGTCCAGGAGGACGGGAACGGACGGGAACGGACGGTTCCAGAGCGGCCCACCTGGGAACGTGGGCTGTGTCGATCGTCACAGCGACCATCGGGGGCGGGCGCGTCCGGCGGCCCGCGCCCTCGACACACGGGAACACGGCTTGTGGGAGCGGGACCTTCCTGGTGGAGTGGGCATACCGGGCGACCCGTCTCAGCAAGCAAGGAGTACTGCGTTGAGCCAGAGCCAAGAGACACTGTCGAACCTTCTGCAGGAGACGCGGCGCTTCGCCCCCCCGGCCGATCTCGCCGAGTCGGCGAACGTCAAGGCCGACGCCTACGAGGAGGCGGCCGCCGACCGGCTGGGCTTCTGGGCCCGGCAGGCGGAGCGGCTGTCGTGGTCCAAGCCGTGGGACCAGGTCCTCGACTGGAGCAACCCGCCGTTCGCGAAGTGGTTCGTGGGCGGCGAGCTGAACGTGGCCCACAACTGCGTGGACCGGCACGTGGAGGCCGGGAACGGCGACAAGGTCGCGTACCACTGGGAGGGCGAGCCGGGCGACACCCGCACCCTCACCTACGCCGAGCTGCGGCGGGAGGTCGCCAAGGCCGCGAACGCGCTGCTGGAGCTGGGCGTCCGCAAGGGCGACCGGGTCGCGATCTACCTGCCGATGATCCCCGAGCTGCCGATCTCGATGCTGGCGTGCGCGCGGATCGGCGCGACGCACTCGGTCGTGTTCGGCGGGTTCTCGGCGGACGCGCTGCGCACCCGCATCGACGACGCCCAAGCGAAGGTCGTGATCACCTCGGACGGCGGGTACCGGCGCGGCAAGCCGTCCGGGCTGAAGGCGACGGTGGACGAGGCCGTCGCCGACGCGCCGTCGATCGCGCACGTCCTGGTCGTCCGGCGGACGGGCCAGGAGGTGGCGGCGCACGAGCGGGACGTGTGGTGGCACGACGTCGTGGAGCGGCAGAGCGACGAGCACACGCCGGAACCGATGGACGCCGAACACCCCCTTTACATCCTGTACACGTCGGGGACGACGGGTAAGCCGAAGGGGATCCTGCACACCACCGGCGGGTACCTGACGCAGACGGCGTACACGCACAACGCCGTGTTCGACCTGAAGCCGGACACGGACGTGTACTGGTGCTCGGCCGACATCGGCTGGGTCACCGGGCACTCCTACATCGTGTACGGGCCGCTGGCGAACGGCGCGACGAGCGTGATGTACGAGGGGACTCCCGACACCCCGCACAAGGGCCGCTGGTGGGAGATCATCGCCAAGTACAAGGTGTCGCTGTTCTACACGGCGCCGACGGCGATCCGGACGTTCATGAAGTGGGGCGACGACATCCCGGCGGAGCACGACCTGTCGTCGCTGCGGGTCATCGGCAGCGTGGGCGAGCCGATCAACCCGGAGGCCTACGTCTGGTACCGGGAGCACATCGGCGCGAGCCGGACCCCGGTCGTGGACACCTGGTGGCAGACGGAGACCGGAAGCATCATGATCAGCCCGCTGCCGGGGGTCACCGAGGGCAAGCCGGGCGCGGCGATGCGTCCGCTGCCGGGCATCGCGGCCGACGTGGTGGACGACGAGGGCAATCCGGTCCCGAACGGGGGCGGCGGGTTCCTGGTGGTGAAGGAGCCGTGGCCGTCGATGCTCCGGACGATCTGGGGCGACGACGAGCGGTACGTGAAGACGTACTGGTCGCGGTTCAAGGGCCTGTACTTCGCGGGCGACGGCGCCAAGAAGGACGAGGACGGCGACCTGTGGCTGCTGGGCCGGGTCGACGACGTGATGCTGGTGTCGGGCCACAACATCTCGACGACCGAGGTGGAGTCCGCGCTGGTGGCGCACCCGAAGGTCGCGGAGGCGGCGGTCGTCGGCGCGACCGACCCGGTGACCGGGCAGGCGATCGTGTCGTTCGTGATCCCGCGCGGCAGCGCGGGCGGTGACGTGGAGGGCGAGGAGTTCCTGAAGGAACTGCGCGACCATGTGGCGAGGACGCTCGGGCCGATCGCCAAGCCGCGGCAGATCATGATCGTGCCGGAGCTGCCGAAGACGCGGTCCGGCAAGATCATGCGGCGGCTGCTGCGGGACGTCGCGGAGAACCGCGGCGTCGGCGACGTCTCGACGCTCGCCGACAGCACGGTCATGGACCTGATCTCCGAGAAGCTCCCGAGCGCCAAGCCCGAGGACTGATCGCGGGACGCGCGTAACGAGCGGAACGCGGCACGCGGCGAGGGCCCGGACGGACGGGACGAGCGGCGGCGATCGGCGATCGGCATAGATCGGCGACCACCGACCGCCGCACCCGTCCGGCCGGGCCCTCGCCGCGTCCGCCGCCCGGCCGCGGCCGCCCGGCCGCGTCCACCTCCCCGCGTCGCCCGACATCCCCCGATATGTCGAACCTAAGGCACCTTCACCACCCTCCATACAACAATGCGAGTTGTGGGCGATATGACACGCTTTGATGACAAGTGGCATAAGAACCTGCAGGTAGAGTGCTATGTGGTGCGCCGGGAAGTCTGGTCGGCAGGGCCCGACTCGTGATCTCCCGCGGGGCGGCTCTTCGCCATGCCGTCCAACGCCTCGGGGGTCCTCTTGCCGCGCCCGTCCACCCGTCCTCGTCACCGTTTCCGCATCCGTGGCGGCGGCAAGCGCCGTCCGGTCGCGGCCGTCTGGCCGTTCCGCCCGACCGTCCGCTACGGCCAGCAGGTCGCCCACGCCCTGCGCCTGGAGACGGTCGGCGGCATCATCATGCTCCTGGCCGCCGTGGGCGCGCTCATCTGGGCCAACACGCCCTGGGCCGACGCCTACTACGACCTGCAGAAGCTCGAGATCAGCCCGCACTGGCTGCACATCGGGCACATGGACGTGGCGCACTGGGCGTCCGGCGGGCTGCTGGCGGTCTTCTTCTACCTCGCCGGCCTGGAGCTGCGCGAGGAACTCACCCACGGGGAGCTGCGCAACCCCCGCGACGCGGCGCTCCCGGTGATCGCCGCGACCGCGGGCGTGGTGCTTCCCGCGGCCCTCTTCCTCCTGGTGAGCGCCGGAGCGCCCGGCGCGTCGCAGGGCTGGGCGATCCCGACGGCGACCGACATCGCGTTCGCGCTGGCCGTCCTCGCGGTGACGTTCTCGGCGTGCCCGGCGCCGCTGCGCGCGTTCCTGCTGACCCTCGCCGTCGTGGACGACCTGATCGCGATCACGATCATCGCGCTGTTCTACTCGTCCTCGCTGAGCTGGGGCTGGCTCGGGATCGGCGTGGCGCTGATCGCGGTGTTCGGTTTCCTGCAGCACCGGGGCGTCCGGTCCCCGTGGCTGTACGCGCCGCTGGCCGTCCTGGCGTGGTACTGCGTCCTGCGGAGCGGCGTGCACGCGACGGTCGCCGGGGTGGCGCTCGGGATGCTCACCAGCCCCCGGCAGGCGCCGGACGGGCGCCCGACGAACGCCGAGCGGGCCGACCACGTCCTGCGTCCGTTCTCGGCGGGGTTCGCCGTGCCGGTGTTCGCGTTCCTGTCCGCGGGCGTGACGCTGAGCGCGTCCGCACTCGGGGACGTGTTCACCGACCGGATCGCCCTGGGGGTGATCGCCGGGCTGGTGATCGGTAAGTTCGTTGGAGTCTTCGGCGGGGCCTGGCTCGCGGTGCGGTTCGGTTTGGCCACGCTCGGGGCGGATCTGCACTGGCGGGAGATCGCGGGTGTCGCGATGCTCGCCGGGGTCGGTTTCACCGTTTCACTGCTGATCGGCGGTTTGGCCTATACCGACCCGTCACAATTGGAGAGAGTGACGACTGCGGTCCTGATCGCGAGCGTGCTCGCCTCGGCGGCCGCCACCGTCATCTTCCGGCGGAGGACGCGCGAACGCGCGCTGCTCTCCGGCTGACCGGGCGAGGCGGTGACCCCGGGTGGCCGGACGCGCCGTCCGGCTGCCAGGCTGGGACGCCGTGGCGGTCGGGGGGCGCTGGAAGGAGAGAGCGATATGTCCGAGGCAACGCCGGGCGAGCACGTCGAGGACAGGTCCCTCGGCGAGCTCGTCGCGCTGGCGTCCAGCAACGTCTCCGACCTGGTCAGGGCCGAGATGGAGCTGGCCAAGATGGAGCTCAAGGCGGACGCGAAGAAAGGCGCGATCAGTGGCGTGATGTTCACCGTCGCCGCGGTGATCGCCGGGATCATCGTGATCCTGCTGTCGATCTCGCTGGCGTTCGGGCTGATCGACCTGGGCTTCTGGCCGTGGGCCGCGTTCCTGACCGTCGCGGGCGTGTACCTGGTGCTCGCCCTCGTGCTGGGCTTCATCGGCCAGCGCCTCATCCGCAAGATCGAGGGAGCCAAGCGGACACGCCGGACACTCAAGGATACTCCGGGCGCGCTGCGGCACCGCGGCGGATCCGACAAGCCCGCGCTGACGGACTGAGCGGGCCGGCGGGCAGGGGGGCACGGCCATGGCCGGTCATGAGGCGTCGCTGATCGAGGTCGACGGCCCGTGGACGCACCGCGCGATCAGCGCGGGCGGGACGCGGTTCCACGTCGCGGAGGCCGGGGAGGGGCCGCTCGTCCTGCTGCTGCACGGCTTCCCCGAGTTCTGGTGGTCGTGGCGCGAGCAGCTCGTGTCGCTGCCCGCGGCGGGCTACCGGGCGGTCGCGATCGACCTGCGCGGCTACGGCGGCAGCGACAAGCCGCCGCGCGGATACGACCTGGTGACGCTGGCCGGGGACGCCGCCGGGCTGATCCGGGCGCTCGGCGAGGCGGGCGCGATCGTGGTCGGGCACGACTGGGGCGGGCTGCTGGCCTGGACGATGGCGGTCTACCACCCGAAGATCGTGCAGCGGCTCGCGGTCGTCGGCGCCCCGCACCCGCTGCGGCTGCGGCGGTCGGTGCGGGAGAGCCCGCGCGGGCAGGGGTGGGCGGCCCGGCACACGTTCGGCTTCCAGGTCCCCGTCCTGCCGGAACGCCGCCTGGTGCGGGACGATGCCGCGCTCGTCGGACGGCTCCTGCACGAGTGGTCGGGGCCGGGCTGGCCGGACGCGGAGACGGAACGGCTCGTCCGGCGCGCGGCGCAGATTCCGGGGGTCGCGCACAGCGCCCTGGAGTACCACCGGTGGTTCATCCGGTCGCAGACCCGCCCGGACGGGATCCGCTACGCACACCGTATGCGCGCCCCAGTACAGGCACCGACGCTCCAGCTGCACGGCGCCTTGGACAGGTGCACGCTTCCGGAGAGCGCCCAGGGTTCCGGGCAGTACGTGGGCGCGCCGTACAGGTGGCGGCTCATCGAAGGCGCGGGGCACTTCCCCCACCAGGAGCGGCCCGAGGAGTTCGATTCGCACCTGATCGGCTGGCTGGGCGATCCGGAACCCGACCGCTGAACCGTACGCTGGGAGCATGCAGGACGGCATGCGGGATCGGGACGGATCGGGACGCCCGCGCAACGCGCGGCCCCGCGACGCGTACGGGCGTCCGCTGCCGCACGGGGCCTCCGGGATCCCCACGATGCCGGACGACCTCGGCATGCGGCCGTCCGAGGCCCTGCGGGAGGCGCAGCGGCTCCTGGACGCCGACCGTCCCTTCCACGCGCACGAAGTGCTGGAGGCCGCCTGGAAGGACGCTCCGGAGCCGGAACGGGAGCTGTGGAGGGGGCTGGCCCAGGTCGCCGTGGGCGTCACCCACATGCGCCGCGGCAACGCGCGCGGCGCGCGGGCGCTGCTGAGCCGCGCCGCGGACCGCCTGGAGCCGTACGGCGCCGACCCTCCGCATTCGATCGACGTCCAGGGCGTCGTGCAGCGCGCCCGCGCTCTCGTGGACACGCCCGAGGACGGCCCGGTCGACCTCAGGCTCACCCAGAACTAGGCGCGCCCAAACCAGAGCCAGCCCCAGGGCCAGAGCCAGAGCCAGAGCCAGAGCCAGAGCCCAGTAGGCCTACCCCTAGGTCAGTCGGAGCAGCTCAGGGTGTCGACGGGCGCGGTGCGGCTCGCGCCCGCGCGCGCGTCGGAGGCGACCTCCTCGGCGGTCAGCGCGTAGCCGGTGGAGGGGGTGTCGAGCGCCGCGGCGAAGATGACGCCGTAGACGCGCCCGTCCGGCGTCAGCAGCGGCCCGCCGGAGTTGCCCGGCTCGACCTTGCCGCGGATCGCGTAGATCTCGCGGGCGACCTGCCCGGAGTGGTAGATGTCGGGCCCCTTGGCGGTCTGCCGGGCGCGGATCCGGGCGGCGCTCGCGCTGAACGGCTCGTTCTTCGGGAAGCCCGCGATAATCGCGCTGTCGCGCACCTCGGCCTCCATCTCGAAGTCGAGCGGGCGTGCGTTCAGCCCCGGCACGTGCAGGACGGCGATGTCACGGCTGGGGTTGTACAGGACGACACGGCCCTTCGCGGTGTCGCCCGTGCGGTTGGCCACGGTGGACGGCCCGCGCGCGCCCGCGACGACATGCGCGTTCGTCATGATGTGGTCGGGCGCGTACACGAACCCGGTGCCCTCGATGCGCCGCTGGCACTGCGGCGCCGTGCTGACGATCTTGACGATGCTGTTGCGCGCGTCCCGCAGCCCGCCCGTCCCGAGGACCGCGTCGTCCGGCGGCGGCACCTCGACCACCGACTCGCCGGCGAGCCCGTTGAACACCTGCGGGAACTCGCTGTTCTTCACGAATCCCTGGAACGAGGTGAACCAGGTGTGCGCCTGCGGCGGCATCACCCCGTCGACTCCGTTGATGACCGTCGAGCCCTTGACCTGGGTGCGAAGCCACTGGAACTCCGAGTTCGCGACCATGCTGCCGAAGAACCACGCGACGATCAGCAGCGACAGCGCGCTGACGAACGTGCCGCCGACCGCGTCCGCCGTGCGGGCGTTCAGCCCGGTGACCCGGTTGCGGAGCACGGCCCCCGCCGAGGACGCGATGAGCTGCCCGAGCGTCGCGGACAGGAACGCGACGACGATGGCGAGCAGCACCTGCTGCGCGGCGCCGTCCACGGTGGATTCGGCGATCGGCGGGGCGATCAGCACCCCGGCGACGCCGCCGCCGACGAAGCCCGCGAAGCTCAGCAGGCTCACGATGAAGCCCTGCCGGTAGCCCGAGACGCCGAACAGCACGACGAGCCCTAGAAGGATCAGATCGAGCATGTGGTCGTCCAGCACCGCTTCACCGTATAGCGCGAGGTCGCCTTCTCACGTCCCCTCGGTGGACCAGTTTCCCCTGCCCCGGGTGACCGCGCAGGGCGATGCGGAACGATCACCGACCGTGCGCGTTCCGGCGGCGGTGCGCTGACCTGCGGTTCGGCGGACGGGCGGGACGCGGGGCGGCGCGCGGCGCGGGCCGGTCAGCCGCGCGAGGCCAGGTCGAGGACGTCCGGCGGGAGATCTTCGACGTGATCGGAGTCCCACGGACGGTCCCAGCCGCCGGCCGCGAGGACCTCGCCGAGGAGCCCGGCCGTGAACCCCCACACGAGCATGCCGCCGACCCGGAACGCCGGGCCGAGGTTCATACCGGACGGGTGCCGGACGGTCAGCCGGTTCGCCGGGTCGACGAGCTCGTCGATCGGGACGCGGGCGACGGTCGCGACCTCGCCGGGATGCCCGGGCGCGATCTTGGACGGTTCGCGCCACCAGCCGGCCACCGGCGTGACGCGGTGCCGGCTGCGGCTCAGGTACAGCTCCGGGAGGGTGCACAGCACGTCCACGCCGGACGGCTCGACGCCCGCCTCCTCCCACGCCTCGCGCAGCGCCGCCGCGACCGGGCCGTCGTCCTCGGGGTCGATGCGGCCGCCGGGGAACGCGGGCTGCCCGGCGTGCTTGTTGAGGGTCGCCGCACGCTCGGTGAGCAGGACGTCCGGACCGTCCGGCCCGTCGCCGAACAGGATCAGCACCGCGGCGGCGCGGGCGTCCGGGGCCGGGCGGAACGGCGGCGGCACCGTCATCCGCGTCGCTTGCGCGCGGAAACGGTCGAGCCACGCGGGGCAGGAGGCGATCTCGGTCACCTTGATCTCAACTCCGGGACGGCCATTTTACTTCCCGACCCTGTCCTGCCCTGGGCGGATCCGGACATGCCCTGGCGCAAGGTCAGGAGAACGGGCCCCCGCCTCACGCGAACGACCACCGCTTCAGGAGAACGGCCCCCGGCCTCACCGAACGGCCGCCGCCTCAGGAGAACGGGCCCGGCTTCACGAGCGCCTCGGCCGTCTCCACGTCCGTCGGGCCCTCCCCGAACGCGGGGCAGGTCGCGGCGAGGGGGCAGGCGCCGCAGGCGGGACGGCGCGCGTGGCAGATGCGGCGCCCGTGCCAGATCAGCCGGTGCGACAGCATCGTCCAGTCCTTGCGCGGGAACAGCTCGCCGATCGCCCGCTCGACCTTGTCCGGGTCGGTCTCGTCCGTCCAGGCGAAGCGGCGGACGAGGCGCCCGAAGTGGGTGTCGACCGTGATGCCCGGGACGTCGAACGCGTTGCCGAGCACGACGTTCGCGGTCTTGCGTCCGACGCCGGGCAGCGTGACGAGGTCGTCCAGGCGTCCGGGCACCTCGCCGCCGAAGCGCTCCACCAGGGCGGCGGACAGGCCCATCACCGACTTGGTCTTGGCGCGGAAGAACCCCGTGGGCTTCAGCAGCGCCTCGACGTCTTCGGGATCGGCGGCGGCGAGGTCCTCGGGCGTCGGATACTTGGCGAAGAGCGCCGGAGTGGTCAGATTGACCCGCTTGTCGGTGGTCTGCGCCGACAGCACGGTGGCGACCAGGAGCTGGAAGGGGGTCCCGAAGTTCAGCTCACAGTGCGCGTCCGGGTAGGTTTCCGTGAGGATCCTGTTCATCCGCCGAGCCCGGCGCACCAGCCCGAGGCGGGTCTCCGGCCCGCGCCGCCCGGCGCGCCGGGGCCGGGCCGCGGGGGAGCCCGCCGGCCGGGCAGCTTTCGTCGCCATGCCGCCAGGGTAGGCCCCGGACGGCGGAACAGGCGGCACCCGCACGACCGTTTATGGGCGATGAGACCGGTGTGATGGCATTCACCCAGGTGTCCGTACACTGGGCGAACAGGGTCGTGGCGCAGATCCCGCGTAGTGACGACCCCGCGTCACGGCGCGCCGTGGCCCTGCCTTCACGTACGCGGTGGGACGTACGTCACACTATGCATGCTGGTGTTTCGAGGAGGAGAAGCGTGACCGACCGCGACGTGGACGTTCTGAGCAGAGCCCCGCTCTTCGAGGCACTCGATGAGCAGGGGGCCAAGGCGCTGCGCGCCAACGTGACCGAGGTGCGGCTCGCCCGCGGTCAGACCCTGTTCAACGAGGGCGAGACGGGCGACCGCCTGTACGTCGTCGTGGAGGGGAAGATCAAGCTGACCCGCACGGCGCCGGACGGCCGGGAGAACCTGCTGAGCGTCCTCGGCCCCAGCGAGATGTTCGGCGAGCTCTCGCTGTTCGACCCCCGCCCGCGCACCGCCAGCGCCATCGCGGTGACCGAGTGCCGGCTGGCCGGGCTCGGCCACGACCAGCTGCGGCCCTGGCTGACCGGGCACGCCGAGGTCGCCGTGCAGCTGCTGCGCGCGCTGGCCCAGCGGCTGCGCAAGACCAACGACGTCATGGCCGACCTGGTCTTCACCGACGTCCCCGGCCGTGTCGCCAAGGCCCTGCTGGACCTCGCCGAGCGCTTCGGGCAGCCGTCCGAGGCGGGCCTGCACGTGCACCACGACCTCACGCAGGAGGAACTGGCCCAGCTCGTCGGCGCGTCCCGGGAGACCGTCAACAAGGCGCTGGCCGACTTCGCGCAGCGGAACTGGCTGCGTATAGAGGCCCGCGCGGTCGTCATCCTCGACATCGAGCGGCTCCGCAAGCGCTCCAAGTGACCGGTCCGGCCGGTCCGCGTGGTGGCCGGCCGGTCATGGACGGACGGACGGACTGTCCGGTGCGGCAGTCGCATCCGGTGCGGCAGGGGCACCCGAGACGCCCGGCGCGTCCGAGGCGGCAGGGGCACCCGGGGCACCCGGGGCGTCCATCCGGCACGTCCAGCGCGTCGCTTGCGGGGTGTCAGGTCCGCTCGTTCAGGTAGTCGAGCTGCGCCTGCACGGACCATTCCGCCGCGGGCCACAGCGTCCTGTCGACGTCCGCGTACACGATCTCCACGACCTCGCGCGCCGTCCGGGCGCCGCCCGCCACGGCCGCCTCGACCTGCGCGAGCCGCTCCCGCCGGTGGTCGATGTAGTGGTCGAGGGCCGCCAGCGGATCGTCCAGCTTCGGTCCGTGGCCGGGCAGGATCGTCGCCGCCGCCATGTCCGCGGAGAACCTGCGCAGCCGGTCGAGCGAGCTCATGTAGTCCCCGAGCTTCCCCTCCAGCACGGTCGTCCCGTAGCCGAGCACGGTGTCGCCCGTCAGGACGGCCCGGTCCGCGGGCAGCCAGAACGTCAGCGAGTCGTCGCTGTGCCCCGGCGTCTCCATCACCCGCAGCTCCACGCCGCCGGTCGTGACGACGTCGCCCTCGGCGAGCCCCTCGTCGCCGAGCCGGTGCCGGGGGTCCAGCGCCCGCACCTTCGCGTCCCCGCCGGCCAGCTTCACGAACCGTTCCGCCCCGGCGGAGTGGTCCGGATGCCCGTGGGTGAGCAGGACGAGCCCGGCCCGCTGCCCGCGCGCGGCGATCGTGTCCGCGACGCGCCGCAGGTGGACGCCGTCCTTCGGCCCCGGATCGATCACCACAACCTCGTCGGCGTCCGGTTCCGCGATGATCCACGTGTTGGTGCCGTCCAGGGTCATCGCGGACGGATTCGGCGCCAGCACGCAGAACGCCCGATCCGTTCCCATACCGTCGATCTCGGTCATGGGGCCCATCCTGCCCGAAGCGGATTCGGGACGGCCCGCTGGGTTCCACCCGAACCGGTCGAGATGCCGCAACGCGGACGTCCCGGCGAGCCGCAGCAGCACGGCCCGCGACAGCCCCGCACGCGACGGGCCCCCACGGGACGGACCCGCGCGGGACCGCCCCGCGCGGGACGCGCTCGTCCACGGCACCCGGCGTCGCACGGCGGTACCGTCACCCGGTCGGGTAGAAGTGCGCGACGTCCTCGGGCAGCACCAGGAACGCCTCCCCGTCCACGATCTCCGCGGTCGGCTCGTACGCGACGACCTCGCGGCGGGCCGCCAGGACGTCCGCGACCGTCGCGTACTCGGCCAGTTCGGTCAGCGTCGCCAGGGTCGGCGGCAGCATCGCCAGTTCACCGGCCCACGCACGCTCCGCCGCCTCCGCGGGACGCACCCACGCCACCTGGTCGGCCTCTGTGCTGACGTCGCGCGCGCGCTGCCCATCCGGGATCGCCGCCACGAAGAACCGGGTGTCGTAGCGCTTCGGCTCGACCGTCGGGGTGATCCAGTGCGCCCACGGGCGCAGCAGGTCCGACCGGAGCACCAGGCCGCGCCGGTCGAGGAAACCGCCGAACGACAGGGAACGGTCGAGCAGTGCCCGCCGGTCCGACTCCCAGGAGTCCCCGCGCGTGTCGTCGACGACCGTCTCCGCCGTCGGGCCCGCGAGCAGCACGAGCGTCTCCTCGAACGTCTCGCGCACCGCCGCGCACACCAGCTCGCGCGCGACCGTCTCGCTCGCGCCGAACGAGGCGGCCCACTCGGCGGGCGACGGCCCCGACCACGCGAGCGACGCCTCACCGTCGCGCGGATCGACCCCGCCACCGGGGAAGACGTGGACACCGGGCGCGAACGCCATGGACCGCGTCCGCCGCAGCATGAACGCCTGCAGCCCGTGCCGGTCGTGATCGCGCAGCACCACGACCGTCGCCGCGTCCCGCGCGGGCGGCGGCTCCGCCCGTCCGGCACCGAGGTCCTCGATGCGCGCAACGAACTCCGCGGGCAGCTTCAGCCCGTTCACCATCGCCTCGCCGGCCGTGTGATCCTCATGGCGGCCAATTCGGACATACCGAATGGCGTTCCGTCAACCCCGAGTCAGCATCCGAGCGAGGAGAGCGACGTTCTCACCGCCGAACCCCGCGACGCGTGTCAGCCGACCTCGGCGATCAGCTCGACCTCGACGGGCACGTTGCGGGGCAGGGCCGCGACGCCGACGGCGCTGCGCGCGTGCCGTCCGGCCTCGCCGAACACCTCGCCGAGCAGGTCGCTCGCACCGTTGACGACGTCCGGCTGACCGTAGAAGTCGGGCGCGGACGCGACGAACCCGACGACCTTCACGATCCGGGTGACGCGCGACAGCTCGCCCACCTCGGCCTTGAGCGCCGCGACGGCGTTCAGCGCGCAGATCCGCGCCTGCGCCTTGGCCTCCTCGGCGCTCACCTCCGCGCCGACCTTCCCGGTGGCGCCCAGCTCGCCCTTCACCAGCGGGATCTGCCCGGCCGTGTAGACGAGCGAGCCCGTCCGCGCCGTCGGCAGGTACGACGCGACCGGCGGCACGACCTCCGGCAGCTCCAGCCCGAGCTCGACGATCCGCTCCTCGGGTGTGCTCATCGCCACTCCTCCTCGACTCGACTCGACTGCGAACGGGCCTACGACTGCACTTCGCGCTTGAAGTAGGCCACGAGGTTCTCCGGGTTCGGCCCCGGCAGCACGGTGACGAGCTCCCACCCGTCCTGTCCCCAGTTGTCGAGAATCTGCTTGGTGGCGTGCACCAGCAGCGGAACGGTCGCGTACTCCCACTTCTTCATGGGATTCACCCTAGCGATCGGTCCGCCTCCCGATCCCGCGAACCCACCGCCCCGTGGACCGCTCCCACCCGGCCGCACGGCCGCGGGGTCGCGGATCGCGGGGTCGCGGGATCGCGGTCAGTCGCGCGGCGGCTCCCGGCGCTCGCCCGCGGCCGTGCCGGGCTCGCCGCCGGCCGTCCCGGGCTCACCGCCCGCGAGGCCCTGGCGCTCGTCCGCGCGCGGGGCGGCGACGCCCTGCGCGGATCCCGGCTCGTCCAGGCCGATCACCGGCGGAACGTCCTCGGGCGACTCCAGCGCCGGCGACGACGCGTCGGCCGCCTTGGCCAGCTCCTGCTCGGCCTTCGCGAGCCGCTCGCCGAGGTCCGGCTTCTCCTCGGCCGCCCCCTCGCCGGCGATCTTCTTCGCGTCTCCCGTCATCCGGTCGAAGAACCGCAGGATCTCCACCGGCAGCGGCATGACGAGCGTGCTGTTCTTCTCCGCGGACACCTCGACGACCGTCTGCAGCAGCCGCAACTGGAGGGCGGCCGGGTCCTGCGACATGATCTCCGCCGCGGCGGCGAGCCGCTTGGACGCCTGGAACTCGCCGTCCGCGGTGATGATCCGGGCGCGCCGCTCCCGCTCGGCCTCGGCCTGCCGCGCCATCGACCGCTTCATCCCCTCGGGCAGCGACACGTCCTTGATCTCGACGCGCTCGATGAGGATGCCCCACGGGTCCTGGGTGATCTCGTCGATGATCCGCCGCAGCCGGGTGTTGATCTTCTCGCGCTCGCCCAGCAGCTCCTGCATGTCCGCCTGGCCGATGACCGACCGCAGCGACGTCTGCGCCACCTGCGACACCGCGTACCCGTAGTTGTGGACGTTCACGATCGCCTTCACCGGGTCGACCACCCGGAAGTAGACGACGGCGTCCACGCGAACGCTCACGTTGTCCTCGGTGATGCCCTCCTGCGCGGGCACGTCCATCGTGATCGTCTGCCGGCTGACCTTCTGCATCCGCTCCATCACCGGGATGATCGCGGTCAGTCCGGGCGCTCGCACCGCCCCCGGACGCAGTTGCCCGCCTCGCTGCACCTGTCCGAACCGGAACACGATGCCGTGCTCGAACTGCTGCACCACCCGGATTGCCGAGCCCGCGACCATCAGCCCGACCACGGCGATGCCCAGCAGCACAATAAGGATGATCGCTCCCATATCGGGCACCTCTCTCGCACGGGGCCGTCCCCCAGGTGCCCGGCGACACCGCCCGAACCCGCCGGTGCGCGGACGCACCGGACGCCCCGGTTCGGACCGGCCGGCCCGGGAGCCGGTATCACGTTTTCAACCTAACCCCGCGGGCACGCCGGAACACAACGTTCCACGCCCGAATCTTGGACGGAGGCACATCGTGTCAGGGATCACTTGCATGAGACGCGACGGCCTCTAAAAGTCCTCGCCGGGTGAACGATATGGTCGATCGGGTGAGCGCGAGAGACACCGACTGGGACGGCGTGCGCCTGCACGTGGTCACCGGCAAGGGCGGGACCGGCAAGACCACCGTCGCCGCCGCACTCGCCCTGGCGCTGGCCTCCGAGGGACGCCGGGTCCTGCTCGTCGAGGTCGAGGGCCGGCAGGGCATCGCCCAGCTCTTCGACTGCCCCCCGCTCCCCTACGAGGAGCGCCGGGTCGCCGTCGCGCCCGGCGGCGGGGACGTCTACGCGCTCGCCATCGACACCGAAGAGGCGCTCATCGAGTACCTCGAGATGTTCTACAACCTCAAGCGCGCCGGGAAGGCGATGACGCGGCTCGGCATCGTCGACTTTGTCACCACCATCGCCCCCGGCCTGCGCGACGTCATCCTCACCGGCAAGACGAGCGAGTCCGTGCGGCGCCGCAAGAAGGACAAGTCGTTCCTCTACGACGCCGTCGTCATGGACGCCCCGCCCACCGGCCGCATCACCAAGTTCCTCAACGTCAACGACGAGGTGTCCGGGCTCGCGAAGGTCGGGCCCGTCCGCAACCACGCCGACACCGTCATGAAGGTCGTGCGCAGCCCCGAGACGGCCGTCCACTTCGTCACGCTCCTGGAGGAGATGCCCGTCCAGGAGACGATGGACGGCATCCGCGACCTCACCGAGGTCGGCCTGCCGGTCGGCGGGGTGTTCGTGAACATGGAGCACGCGCCCGTCCTGTCCGAGGACGACCGCGCCCGCGCCGCGTCCGGCGAACTCGACACCGACGAGATCGTCCGCGGGGTGAAGGCCGCCGGCCTGGAACGCGACGCCGAGCCGATCGCCGCGGTGCTGGCCGCCGAGGCCGGCGAGCACGCCCGCCGCACCGCCCTGCAGCGCCGCGAGAAGGAGCGCCTGGAGTCCGTCGACCGCCCCCGGTACACGCTGCCGCTGCTGTCCGACGGCATGGATCTCGCCGGGCTGTACGACCTGGCGGCCGCACTGCGCGAGCAGGGCGCGGCATGAACGGCGTGAACGGCGTGAACGGCCCGAGCGAGCGGAGCGGCGTGAGCGGCACGAGGGAGACGAGACGATGAGCCCCACCGCCAAGGTCCCGCCCGCGCTGGACGTCGACGGGTTGCTGGACGACCGGCGCACCAAGATCATCGTGTGCTGCGGGTCCGGCGGCGTGGGCAAGACCACGACGGCCGCGGCCCTCGGCGTCCGCGCCGCCGAACGGGGACGCGACGTCGTCGTCCTCACCGTGGACCCGGCGCGGCGGCTCGCGCAGTCGATGGGCCTCAGCGAGCTCGACAACAACCCGCGCAAGATCGAGGTCGACGGCGACGGTGAGCTGCACGCCATGATGCTCGACATGAAGCGGACGTTCGACGAGATCGTCGAGGCGCACGCCGACCCGGACCGCGCGAAGCAGATCCTCGCGAACCCCTTCTACCAGTCGCTGTCCTCGAGCCTGTCGGGCACGCAGGAGTACATGGCGATGGAGAAGCTCGGCCAGCTGCACCGGTCCGGCGCCTGGGACCTGATCATCGTCGACACCCCGCCGTCCCGGAACGCGCTCGACTTCCTCGACGCGCCCGAGCGGATGGGCCGGTTCCTCGACGGCCGGTTCATGAAGATGCTCGCGGCGCCCGCGAAGACGGGCGGACGCTTCGGCGTCAAGGTGATCAGCGCCGGGTTCGGCATGTTCACCGGCGTGGTCAACAAGGTCATCGGTGTCCAGCTGCTCCGCGACGTCCAGACGTTCGTCGCCGCGTTCGACACGGTGTTCGGCGGGTTCCAGGAGCGCGCAGAGAAGACCTTCCAGCTGCTGCAGACTCCCGGCACCGCGTTCCTCGTCGTGGCCGCGCCGGAGCCGGACGCGCTGCGCGAGGCGTCGTACTTCATCGAGCGGCTCGCCGAGGAGCGGATGCCGCTCGCGGGCCTGGTCGTCAACCGGGTGCACGAGTCCGCCGCCGACGGCCTGTCGGCCGCCCGCAGCCTCGCCGCCGCCGAGACGCTCGAGGAGCGCGGCGACCACGCGCTCACCGCCGCGCTGCTGCGGCTGCACTCCGACCGCATGCAGCTCGCCGCCCGCGAGGAGCGCCTGCGCGACAACTTCGCGTCCACGCACCGGACCGTCCCGGTCACCGCCGTGCCCGCGCAGGCCGAGGACGTCCATGACCTGGACGGCCTGCGCCGCGTGGGCGCGGACCTGGCCGCGCCCGACGGCACCGCCGCCGCCTGACCGCGGGCCGGCGGGCCGGCGGCCGGCGGCCGAGCGACAGGGAAAACGAGAGTGCCGGGCCGGAAATCGGTTCGCCGTGCCGTCCCCTTCGTCTAGGTTCGCGGAGTGTTCTCTCTCAAGGAACCCCCGCTGTTCACGCGCCTCCGCGACGCGGACCGCATCCTGGTGGCCGGTGCGGGCGGCGGCTTCGACATCTTCGCCGGCCTGCCGCTCGCCCTCGCCCTCTGGGACGAAGGCAAAGAGGTGCATCTGGCGAACCTGTCGTTCAGCCACCTGGACGGCCTGCCGCTCGACGTCTGGGCGGACACCGACCTCGCGGCCGTCACACCGGCCACGGTCGGAGCCGACCCGTACTTCCCCGAAGGCGCCCTCGCGCGCTGGCTGGACCGCCACGGCCTGCCCTCGACCGTCCACGCGTTCCCCAAGGTGGGCGTCCGGCCGCTGCGCGCCGCCTACCGGAGCCTGGTCGAGAAGCTGGAGCTGGACGCGGTCGTCCTGGTGGACGGCGGTACCGACATCCTGATGCGCGGTGACGAGGCAGGGCTCGGCACTCCCGAAGAGGACATGGCGAGCCTCGCCGCCGTGCACGGCCTGGACGTCGCAGAGAAACTCGTCGTCTGCCTGGGGTTCGGTGTGGACGCCTACCACGGCGTGAACCACGCGCAGGTACTGGAGAACCTCGCGGCGCTCTCCCGCGAGAACGCGTATCTGGGTGCGGTGTCCATCCCGTTCGACAGTCGGGAGGCGGCCCTCTACCTGGACGCGGTCGACTACGCGCAGGCCTCGACGCCGGCGCGCCCCAGCATCGTGAACGGGTCGATCGCCGCGGCCGTCCGGGGACTGTTCGGCGACGTCCGCTTCACCGACCGCACCAGCGGCGGCGAGCTGTTCATCAACCCGCTCATGGCGATGTACTTCGCCGTCGACCTGGACGCTCTCGCCCGCCGCTCCCTGTACCTCGACCGGCTGGAGGACACCAGCCTGATGCGGCAGATCCACTCGATCATCGCGGCGTTCCGCGAGGAGCTGCCCCGTACCCGTCCGCCGCGCCAGTACCCGCACTGACGCACGAAAGGTTCGTCCGAAAAGGGCCACACCGGACGGACGAACAAGCGTGCGGCGCACCGGCTCCGGCAATCTCCCACACGTCCTGACATGCGAGAACGTGACCACCGAAAAGGCGCTATCAACCGGCCCACAGCACGCGCCCGATTTCGGTCGTCCGAAACTCGACAAAGAACGCACCGCGCCCAAGATGAACACTGATCGCCGATCTCCGCCGACCCGCAACCGGGCCACCGACCGCACTACACGGCGAACACGGCGGTGGGCCCGCACCTGCCATCGGTGCGGGCCCGCCGCCGTGTTCGCTGCAAAGCCGCATGACCCGAATCAGCATCGGATTCGGGGCTGCCCAAGAGCCGTCAGCTGGCTACGAGCTCTTCCTCGTCGGCGTCCGCCGACCGCTCGTACTCCTCCTTGGCGGTCTCCAGCAGATCGCGCCACGACCGCACGTCCGGCCGCCGCCGCAGCAGCGCCCGTCGCTCACGCTCGGTCATCCCACCCCAGACACCGAACTCGATCCGGTTGTCCAGCGCGTCCGCGAGGCACTCCGTCCGCACCGGGCACCCGCGGCAGATGATCTTGGCCCGGTTCTGCGCCGCACCCTGCACGAACAGAGCGTCCGGGTCCGCGTTACGGCAGGCGGCGCGGGCGGTCCAATCCGTGATCCACATCTTGGCCCCACTCCCCTAGGGTCTGTGTCGATTTGCGCTCCTTGGCCGGACGGGCGCGGACGTCAGGCCGCCAAACGAAAGCCGTGGGGAAGAACTTACGGAAGCGAGGGACGTTTCAACAGTCCCCGATGGGCCCATTCTCGATATAGCCCTCCAGGGCCATACCGCCGGAACGGACTAGTTACCTCTAGTTGACGCACGAGACACGGCGCAGGTTGTCACGATGGCGGCAGATCGGGCGGAACTTCTCGTGCCGGACGTCGCACCCGCCACGCGGCGTGTCCCGTATGCACCTGTCGTCCCGCGTACCCTAGAGCGGTGCGCGTTGCGAATACGGATCGGGGTAAGGCCCTCTCCACGCTGATCAAGCTGGTGGGGACGGGCGTCGTCGCGGGCGTGCTGGTCGCCCTGGTCGCCTTGCCGGGCGTCGGGAGCGCGGGGATCACCGCTCGCGACGCCGCGAACAACTTCCAGGGGATGGACAGCGAGCTCAACACGTCACCACCGTCGGAGAAGACGGTGCTGTACGACGTCGACGGCAAGCCGTTCGCCACGTTCTTCGACAAGTACCGCGAGTCCGTCCGGCTCGACCAGATCGCCCCCGTCATGCGGAAGGCGATCATCGACATCGAGGACTCACGGTTCTACGAGCACGGCGCCATGGACCTCGAGGGCACGCTGCGCGCCCTCGCCTCCAACGTCGGCTCCACCCAGACGCAGGGCGGCTCGACCCTCACCCAGCAGTACGTCAAGAACCTGCTGGTCGACAGCGCGCAGACGAACGAGGAGTACGAGGAGGTCACCGCCCCGACCCTCGGCCGCAAGGTCCGCGAGCTGCGCTACGCCCTCGAGATCGAGAAGACGATGTCGAAGGACCAGATCCTCGAGGGCTACCTGAACATCGCGTACTTCGGCGGCGGCGCGTACGGCGTCCAGGCCGCGGCCAAGCGCTACTTCAGCAAGCCCGCCGCCAAGCTCGACCTCGGCGAGGCCGCGCTGCTCGCCGGCATCACCCAGAACCCCACCGCGTACGACCCCCTCCAGAACCCCAAGGACGCCCGCACGCGCCGCGACGTCGTCCTCTACCGGATGGCCGAGCTGGGGCACATCCCCAAGGCCCAGGCCGACAAGGAGGCCGCCAAGCCGATCGAGCTGAACCCCACCGAGCCGGTCGGCGGCTGCCAGACGAGCCAGGCACCGTACTTCTGCGAGTACGTGAAGTACGACGTCCTCAACATCCTCTCCGGCGGCAAGTACTGGCAGATGGAGCCCAAGGAACAGCAGACCGTCGTCAACAAGCTGAACCGCGGCGGCTACACCGTCCGCACCACCCTGGACATGAAGAAGCAGCAGGCCGTCGACAAGGCCCTGCGCAGCACGGTCGACCCCGAGGGCAACCGCGTCGGCGCCGAGGCCATGGTCGAGCCCGGCACCGGCAAGGTCCGCGCCATCGGCCTGAGCAAGCACTTCGGCCCCGGCGACGGCAGGACCACGATCAACCTGCCCGCGGACTCCGCGCACGGCGGCGGCACCGGCGTCTCCGCCGGTTCGACGTTCAAGGTCTTCACCCTCGCCACCGCCCTCGAACAGGGCATCCCGGTCAACACCAGCATCAAGTCGCCCGAGACGATGTCGGTCGGCGGCTTCCAGGCGTGCCCCTACTACGGGACGTACCAGGGCAAGAAGTACAACGGTGAGCTCCTGGGCGGCGGCAGCGCGCCCTGGAAGGTCTCCAACGCCGGCGACAGCCAGTCCGGCACCTTCAATCTCGCGACCGGCACCTGGGGCTCCGTCAACACGTTCTACGCCCAGCTCGAGAAGCGCGTCGGCGTGTGCAACTCGGTCAAGATGGCCGAGCGGTTCGGCATGAAGCTGGGCAACGGCCAGCCGCTCCTGCCCGTCCCGTCCCAGGTCCTCGGCGTCAACGACGTCGACATGGTGCACCTCGCCGCCGCGTACGCCGGGTTCGCCGCCCGCGGCAAGTACTGCGCGCCGCTCGCCGTCACCGAGATCGTCGACCGCGCCGGCAAGCCCACCGAACTGCCGAAGCACGAGTGCAAGCAGGTCATCGAGCAGGACGTCGCGGACAAGGTGGCCTCGATCCTGCACGCCAACATGAGCAAGGGCACCCCGAGGGGCCGCGGCATCGGACGCCCGGCCGCCGCGAAGACCGGCACCTGCGAGGCGCACACCTGCGCCGACTTCGCCGGCTTCACCCCGAACCTGGCCGCCGCCGTCGCCTACTGGGACTTCCGCGGCCCCTGGCAGTACAAGGTCTACGGCGTCTACGGCGCCGACACCCCCGGCGCCATCTGGCAGCGCAGCATGCGCGAGGCCCTGCAGGGCGAGCCCGCTCCCGGTTTCAACGCCCCCACCCGCGACTTCGGCGACACCTCACAGGTCCCCAACGTCGTGGACCAGCCCCTCGGCACCGCACGCACGAACCTCGAAGATGCGGGCTTCCAGGTCCAGATCGCACCCGCGAACTCCGACAAGCCCCGCAACACGGCCGTCTCGACGTCCCCCGCCGCCGACGCCGAAGCGGCGCCGGGCAGCACGGTGATCCTCTACGTCAGCAACGGCCAGCAGGGCTGACGCAAGGAGGGGCCCGGCACCCGGCCGGGCCCCGGCTCACTCGGCGAGCTGCCGCTTCACCTCCGCCGCGACGCGACCGCCCTCGGCCCGCCCCGCCACCTTCGGGTTCACGATCTTCATGACCTGCCCCATGGCCCGCGGCCCCGCGGCCCCCGACTCGGCGATCGCGTCCGCCACCAGCGCCGCGAGCTCCGCCTCCCCCAACTGGGCCGGCAGGTACTCCTCCAGGACGCCCCCCTCGTCCCGCTCCGCCTGAGCCGACTCCGCGCGCCCCGCCTCCTCGAACGCGGTCGCGGCCTCCCGGCGCTTCTTCGCCTCCCGCGTGAGCACCTTGACGACGTCGTCGTCCGACAGCCGCCGCACCTGCTTGCCGGCGACCTCCTCGTTCTTCACCGCCGTGAGCGCCATCCGCAGCGTGCGCGTGCGCAGCTCGTCCCGGCCCTTCATCGCGACGGACAGGTCGGTCTCCAGCTTCTCCTTCAGGGTCATGGTCACATTCTGCCCGCACCACCCCGACCTCCTCATCGGGATTACCGCGCGCCGCCCGCGTCTGGAAGCATGGAAACCTGAGAAGGGAGAGCCGTGCAAAAGAAGTACTCCGTGCCCCTCACCCTCGTGGGCGCGGGCGCCGCGACCTTCGGGTACGCCTCGGTGATCGAGCGGAACTGGTTCCGCCTGCGCCGCTTCGACGTCCCCGTCCTCGCCCCCGGCCGCCCCCCGGTGAAGATCCTGCACATCTCCGACGCGCACCTCACCCCCGGCCGCTCCCGCCTCATCCGCTGGGTCCGCTCCCTCGAGTCCCTCGAGCCCGACCTCGTCGTCAACACCGGCGACACCCTCTCCCACCGCGACGCGATCCCCTCCTTCCTCGACGCGCTCGGCCCCCTCCTCGAACGTCCGGGAGTGTTCGTCTACGGCTCCAACGACCTCTACTCCCCGGTCCTCAAGAACCCCCTCCGCTACATCTGGCGCACGAGCAAGTCCGACTACGCCAAGAAGAAGCGCGAGCCCGACCTCCCCTACCGCGAACTCGGCTCGTCCCTCCAGGCCGCCGGCTGGCTCGACCTCAACAACCGCATCGGCCGTCTCAAGGTGGGCGAACTCGACATCGAGTTCGGCGGCATCAACGACTCCCACATCAACCTCGACCGCTACGACAAGATCGCCGGCCCCGTCGACCCGCAGGCCGACGTCCACCTCGGCGTCATGCATTCCCCCGAACCCCGCAACCTCGACCGCTTCACCGCCGACGGCTACGACCTCCTCCTCGCCGGCCACACCCACGGCGGCCAGGTCTGCGTCCCCTTCTACGGAGCCCTCGCCACCAACTGCGGCATCGACCGCCCCCGAGTGAAGGGCCTGCACCGCCACCGCGGCGCCTGGCTCCACGTCTCCGCCGGCCTGGGCACCTCCCCGAAGGCCCCCATGCGCTTCTGCTGCCCTCCCGAAGCCTCCCTCCTCACGCTCGTCCCCCGCTGAATTCGGACGCACCACTCCTCGCCATCCGCTACAGTGGTCAAGGCGCCGGGAGAACGTACGACTCCCGGGCAGCCACCAACCGGGGTGTAGCGCAGCTTGGCAGCGCGCTTCGTTCGGGACGAAGAGGTCGTGGGTTCAAATCCCGCCACCCCGACAGAACAGTCCCAGGTGAGAAGGGGTTTCGGAGGTCACTCCGGAACCCTTTTTCGATCTTCACGTCCGTGAGGAGTCAAACGGGCCGCCACGTCCTCCGATCTAGGCGGACTTGTTCGTACCGGACACGACGTTGATCGCGTCCGTTCCTGATGACCTGCTAGAGCTGGTGCCGGTAGACCTCCTCTGGGACCGCCGTGGACGAGTGCCCGCAGAGGTCGGCGATGCTTTCCAGCGGGGCGCCGCTGTCATTCATGATCGAGACGAACGAGGGCCGCAATTCGCGGGGAGTCCGCTTCTCCCCGTTCCCTGCCTTCTGCGTGATGAGCCGGAACGCTCGCCGGACGTTGGCCGCGTCCAGTGGCGTCCCGGTCGGAGAGCAGGAGACAGTATTCCCGTCCCTGCCATGCCTCCCAGCCGTCCTTCTGGTCCGTCGGCGGGGAAACGTCAGGTCGGTCCGAGTTCTTCGGGTGTTGGGGCCCGTCGGGCGTCAAGGTAGTAGTGGGCCGAGGTGTTCGTCTCCTGCCAGGGCCCGCCAGGCCGGGATTCGTACTGTGCGGTTGACGGGGCCTTCTTTCGCGCCCATCCCTCCGGACGGCAGGCCGGTCAGCAGATCGCTTCGCGCGTGGGTCAGGCGCAGGTGGCGTGCTCGATCGTGGTCCGGTTCCGGGCCCGGGTCGATGAGCACGGCGACATTCTCTCCGTCGGCGGTGTAGAGCAGGTCGACGAGTTGGCCTCCGACGAGTGCGTCGCGTTCGAGGTCCGTGACGCCGCGCGTTCCCAGATATCGCTGGAGCCGATCGCCGAGTTCTTGGTTGTGACTCTTTCCGCTGGGTGGTGGGGCGACTGTTTCCGTGGGTTTTCCTAGTGGGATCGAACGTTCTGCTAGGAGAGTCGGCAGACCCTCTTGCGACTGCCAGAAGGTGCGGGAGCCCACTGTGATCAGTTGCGACTTCGCCCGGGTGATGGCGACGTTCCACAGGTTCATCTGGCTCGCCACCCAGTGGGCCGTCCCCGCCGGGGTGTTGTGCGTCGCGACCGGGCTGAGGACCATGACGTCACGCTGGCCCCCTTGAAATGCGTGGACGGTGCCGACGCGAATTCGCTCGTGTTGGAGCATTCGGGCCAGCTCGTCCATCTGGGCGCGGAAGGGTGTCACCACTCCCACCGTTGCGGTTTCAGGCAGTTGGCCGAGCAGCACCTCGACGACGTGGCGCACTGCGTCGGCCTCGGTTCGGTTCCACCAGGAGCGTTGGCCGGGGCCTCGCATCGACGTGCTCTCCGGGACGTCCGCCCAGGCCAGTACGGGAGCGGCCCCCGACAGGTTGACCGCCGGGACCTGCCGGCGCACGTCGGTCAGTACTTGCAGGCGGCCCGCGTAGCAGTGGCCGTTCACCACGTCGGCTATCTCCGGGTGACACCGGTAGTGCTCGTCGAGCAGGAGCGTCGACTCCACGCGCCGTTCGGCCGCGTGGTACGACGAGTGCGCGTGGAAGGCGAGCCGCCGGTCTTCGAGGTATGCCGCGCTGAGCCCGGCCCGGCGCCGGGCCTGCCGTTCCTGCTGGGGAGATATTCCGATGTGACCGAGCTGCATCGGGTCGCCGATGATCAGTGCGCGGCGTGCTCGGAAGAGCAGCGGCAGTACGGCGGCGATCGAGCACTGACTGGCCTCGTCGATCACCACCAGGTCGAACAGCTTCGGCGCCAGTTCGAGGCGGCGCACCGAGTGGGTGCTGGTGGCCCACGCCTTGATCTCGCGCATCAGTTTCCGCTGGGAGCGGCGGTAGCCCCGGCGGTCCCGCAGCGTCTGGAGCCGGTCGGCCAGCAGTGTGCGGGCTCGGGCCACCGATTCCGCCGATGTCGCCTGCGAGTGTTCGTGTGACAGGTGTGAGAGCAGGGTCGCGGCGCCCTGCCGTGCGAGGCGCAGCTGTTCCTCGTCCCGTTCGAGATGTCGTGGCAGAAGCTCGCGGATGTTGCGCTCTGCCGAGACCGCGTGGGCCAGCTCGGTCAACCGGGCGGGCGGCACCGGACGTTCGGTCGTCCAGGCGGGCCACGTTTCCTGGGGTGTCGCCGCGACCAGGGCCTTCAGCGCGCGTGCCCGGCGCAGGCCGGGGAACCAGCGGCGGGCGTCCGCGGCCTTGCGGGCGCGGGTCTCCCAGCGGGCGAGCGGGGCCGTCCGGCCGGTCCACGCACGGGAGAGCAGCGCCGCCGGGAGTTCCAGCGAAGCCGCCATGGCCTCCCGGTCTTCGATGAGGTCGCGCAGCCGTTCTTCTTCGTCCACGAAGCTGTCGGCCTCGGCCCGTTGCGCCGCGGCCCGTGCGTGAACGTCCCGCAGTTCCGCAGAGACGGTGGCCGAGGCGCGCGGGGGGCGGGGCACGCCCTGCTGGAGCAGCCGCTCGATCTTCGCGGCCTCGTCCTTGAGCGCCTCGACGTTGCCCGTCCGCATCAGGAGTCCGGGGGAGATGGCGTCGCACCGTTCGGCGACGACGTTCACCGCCTCGTTGTTCGTGGACGCCACCAAGACCGTCTGCCCGGCCGCCACGCAGGTCGTGACCACGGACGTCACGACCTCGCTCTTACCGGTGCCGGGCGGGCCCGTGGCCACGGTCAGCGGACGGGTCATCGCGGACGCGACGACCTGCTCCTGGCTCTCGTTGCACGGTCCGGCCGCCACGACCGGCCATCGCGGATCCGCTTCCGCCGGCATGGGACCGCCGGGCAGCAGGGCGCCGAGCGCGGTGCCGGGGATCTCGGCGGCGCGGGCCGAGATGGCGAGCAGGTTCTCCTCCAGCCCGATGGTCGCCGACTGGGCCTTCCTCGAACGTGCCAGCACCATGGCGGCGTTGTGCGCACCGGGGCGGAGGGTCTTCGCGAAGGACTGCCCGCTGAGGGCCGCGGGCACGAGTGGCTCCAGCTCGTTGATCCCGAGGGTTTTCAGCAGTTCCCGCACGGCCCCGATCATCTGGGCTTCGTTGCCCTCCTGCCAGGTGGGCTGCCAGGTCGCGATGACGTCGGCGGCTTCCTCGTCGCGCAGGAACTCCTTGACGACTCCCGCATGCACCGACGGCACGCCGGTCGGGCGCAGTGTCGCGCGTCCCGACTCGTCCGGCACCAGCTCCAGTTGCTGGAGGAGCAGGGGCGCCGCCCGCAGCTGCCGTCTCGTCCCGGACGACGGGAGAGTCAGCGCCGGGTAGCCGTACCAGTACTCTGCGTCTCCCGGGCTTTCCTGGGGCAGTCCGGACGGTACGGGCAGGCTCGGCCCTTGCCCTGACTGGAGCGTCTCGGCGCCATCGCCTATCAGGAAATACTCTCTGTTCCGCCCTTGCAGGCGATCTGGCGTCATCCCGGAGGACGTCTGGGTGCCGAGGCAGTCGGCGTAGTAGCGCAGAAGGCTCTGCCACTCTGTGGCGTCCCCTTGCTCTCGCTCGGCCAACTCACGGGCCTTGCGCAGTGCGGGGGTGTCCTGGACGGGCCCCCGTTCGGCGGGTGGGGGCGGCAGGTGCACGGTGCTGGCGACGGAACGGGCGAAGGGCAGACTGCGGGTGGCCCGGATGATCGACCGGGTCGGACGCTGCTCCTCGGGTATCCCGTTGCGTGCCATCTGGTTGGTCAAGTAGTCGAACAGGTTGTCCGGCGTCACCCACGGGCCATTGGCGATCCGCCCGTTGCGCAGGCCCTCGACGATCTCCCCGGTGAACCGGGACGTGCCCAGTGTGGAGTCGGGGGGAGCCATTGCCGAGGCGGCTTGCAGCGCGTCGGAGGCGGTGATGAAGTAGACGCCCGTCGGATGCAGCAGGGTGCTGCGGCCCAGGTCCTCCCGGGCGCTCGGAGCGTCGCCGCCCTTCGCCGTCCAGCCCTGGACCACGGAACCGCTGGAACAGCAGTCCAGCAGCACCAGTTTGGACGCGGCGCGGCAGGATTGCAGCATCCGTTCCAGGAACTGGGCGGGGACGGCGGTACCTGGGAGATCATCCGGATCGGTGTCGCGGGTGAGGAAGTAGAGCTGGTTGTCCTGCTCGCAGAACTCCCCGTGACCGCTGAAGTAGAGGAGCGCCGTCTCGCTCTGCTGCCGTTCTTCCAGGTAGGACTCGACGGCGTGCAACATCTCGATGCGCGTCGGCTCGGCCACCACCGCACAGCCGTTGTACATTCCGATCTGGGTATTCTCCAGCACCGCCTGCATATAGTGCAGATCGGCGCGGACCGCGGGTAGATCGTGATAATTGGCGCTGTCGTAGGTGGACACCCCGACGAGCATCGCGTACCGATCGTTATCGCTCATGCCGCCCCGCCGGTGTCGGTGCTCTCCTCGTCGCCGCCGCGAAGGAACCGCTCGATGAGCTCGTCGTCGGCCCTCGCCTCCCGGCCTGTCAGGCGCAGTGTCGCGCCGTCCGGCCGGGTCACGACGATGGTCCGCTGCGGCACTCTGGCCAGCCAGATCTGCACTGCGGCGGCGACGAAGGAGCCGCCGCCGAACAACACCCCGACGAGGTCCGCGGACACTTCGCCCTTGCTCGACTCGTCGATGGTCCGTTCTCGGCGCACGTTCAGTTCGGCGCCCGTGTCGGTCGCCAGGAGATCGCCGAGCAGTTCACGCGCCTCACGGCGGGCGCGTAGCGGATCCTCGTCGATGATGTCGATCCGATGGCGGTTCTCACCCACGCCCGTGGCGTCCACATTTTCCCTTTCGATCACCACACCGTCGAGACTGATCGATAGGCTAGTTGCCGGGGCGGGCATGCCACCCGGGATATCGAGCCATTCGATATTGCGGACGGTCGGTTATTCGGGTTGTTGCCGCACCGGGCGCGGCGGACGGGCTGAACGCTCGTCCTTGAATGCCGTGGAGGTCGGCCGGACGGCCGGTTATGCGCGGCTGTGGTGACCTGTCGCGTTCCTGAGCTGTGTGTCGACGGGAGCGTGTGTCCGGGTTGGGGTGAGCGGGTGGTTTGCGGGTGGTTGGGTTAGGGTGCCCTTATTTGGCTGGGGGCGGAGGAGATGTGGTGCTAGTCGGACTCGATGGCCGGGGATGAGCGCCGTTCTTGAGAAGCGGCCTGCGGTGGGGGTCGCGGGGGTTCGCCGGCGGCGGGTCGCGGGGTTGGGCTTGCTCGCGATGGTTCTCGTGGTCGCGGGGGTGGCGTCGCTGGCCGTGGGGGCGCGGGCGTTGAGTCCCGGGGACGTCTGGCGGGGGCTGTTCGCGGAGCCGGGGTCGGATCAGCGGCTCACCGAGATCAGGCTCATCGTGCAGACGGTGCGGGTTCCCCGGACGGTGCTCGCGGTGGTGGCGGGTGTCGCTCTGGGGGTCGGTGGTGCGCTGATCCAAGGGTGCACGCGTAATCCGATCGCCGACACCGGCTTGCTGGGAGTGAATTCGGGGGCCTCGGTCGCGGTGGTAACGGCGGTCTCCGTGTTCGGGCTGACGAATCCGTTCCTGTACGTGTGGTTCGCGTTCCTCGGGGCGGCGGTGGCCGGTCTGGTGGTCTTCGGGCTGGCGAGCATCGGGCGGGGGGCCGGGAACCCGCTGACGCTCGCGCTCGCCGGGCAGGGGGTGACGGTGTTCCTGGCGGCGATGACCACCGCGGTCGCGATGTCGGACCAGGCGGCGCTGAACGTCTGGCGGTTCTGGAACGCGGGGTCGGTGGCGGGGGTGAAGTTCGACGTCATCTGGCCGGTGACCGTTTTCATCGGGGTCGGGTTGCTCCTGGCGGCGGCCACGCTGCCCGCGATCAATCTGTTGAACCTGGGTGATGATGTGGCGCGGGGGCTCGGGGTCAATGTCACGTTGAGCCGGATTCTGGCGATCGCCGCGATCACCTTGCTGGCGGGCGCGGCCACGGCTGCTTGTGGGCCGATCGCCTTTCTCGGGCTCATGGTCGCGCATGTGGGCAGGTATCTGACCGGGCCGGACTATCGCTGGCTGGTTCCCTGCGCGGGCCTGCTCGGGGCGCTCGTCCTGCTGGTCTGCGACATCGTGGGACGTGTGGTGGTGCGGCCGGGCGAGCTGGACGCGGGCATCGTCGTGGCGCTTCTCGGCGCCCCGTTCTTCGCCGCCCTGGTGTGGCGCGGAAAGTTCAGGAGCGCATGAACCCCGGTGTGCGGCTCGGACGCGTGTCCTTCGTGTGGCGGCCGTGGCTCGTCTTCGTGACCCTGGTGCTGGCGGCGGCGGCGTTCCTGGTGTTCTGCCTGTCGATCAGTTTCGGCGACTTCTCCCTCGGCCTGCCCCGGGTCGTCGCGACGATCTTCGGACGGGGCGAGCGGGTCGACCGGTTCGTGATCATGGATCTGCGGATGCCGCGGGCCCTGGCGGGGCTCATCGTGGGGATCGCGCTGGGGGTGTCCGGGGCGATCACGCAGTCGGTGGCGCGCAATCCGCTGGCCAGTCCGGACGTCCTGGGGATCACCGGGGGCGCCGGTGCGGTCGCCGTGTTCCTGGTGACGGTGTCGGGCGGGACGAGCGCGGCGATCCTCAACACGGTGGGGCTGTCGGCGGCGGCGCTCGCGGGCGGTCTGGGCACGGGGCTGCTGGTCTATTTCCTGGCGTGGCGGCGGGGGATCGACGGCTTCCGGCTCGTGCTCATCGGCATCTCGGTGAGCGCTGTGATGCAGGCGATCACGAACTGGCTGCTGGTCACGGCCGACATCAGGGACGTCGCGCGGGCGCAGGCTTGGCTGGTCGGCTCGCTGGACGGACGGTCGTGGAACGAGGTCTGGACGGCGCTGTGCTGCACGCTCGTGCTCCTGGTGATCGTCGCGGGGGCCGCGTTCCAGTTCCGGCCGCTGCAGTTCGGTGACGAGGTCGCCGCGGGGCTGGGCGTCCGGTACTCGCGGGTGCGGGCGGTCATGCTGCTGTGCGCGGTGCTGCTGGCCGGTACGGCGGTGAGCGCCGCGGGTCCGGTGCCGTTCGTCGCGCTCGTGGCGCCGCAGGTGGCGATGCGGCTGGCGCGCCGTCCCACACCGCCGCTGGTGGTCTCCGGGCTGGTGGGCGCGGTGCTGCTGATCGGCGCGGACGTGGTGGCGCGCACGGCGCTGCCGGTCACGCTGCCGGTCGGGGTGGTCACCGCGGCGATCGGCGGGCCCTTCCTCGTCTACCTGCTGGTGCGGGCAAATCTCAGGAAGGCGATGTGAACAGCGAGAAGGGAGATCCCGTGGCCGCTCGAGACGCACGGCTGGCCGCCGAGGGGATCGCGGTCGGGTACGGCGGCCGGATGGTCATCGACGGCCTGGACGTGACGATCCCGCCGGGGGTGGTCACCACGATCATCGGCCCCAACGGCTGCGGGAAGTCGACCCTGCTGCGCACCCTGTCGCGGTTGCTGCGGCCGGCCAGGGGCACGGTCGTGCTGGACGGCGAGGACATCGCCAAGCTGAAGACGCGGGACGTCGCGCGGAAGCTCGGCCTGCTGCCGCAGGCGCCGGTCGCGCCGGAGGGGCTGACGGTGGCGGATCTGGTCGCCAGGGGCCGCCACCCGCACCAGAGCTGGCTGCGGCAGTGGTCGTCGGACGACGCGTCCGTCGTGGAGCGCGCGCTGGCGATGACCGGGGCGTCCGATCTGGCCGACCGTCCGGTCGACTCGCTGTCCGGCGGGCAGCGCCAGCGGGTCTGGATCTCGATGACCCTGGCCCAGGGCACCGACCTGCTGCTGCTGGACGAGCCGACCACTTACCTGGACCTGGCGCACGCGATCGACGTGCTCGATCTGGTGGACGACCTGCACGAGTCGGGGCGCACCGTGGTCATGGTGCTGCACGATCTGAACCTGGCCGCGCGCTACAGCGACAACCTCGTCGTGATGCGGGCGGGGACGATCCTGGCGCAGGGGCATCCGCGTGACGTGGTGACCGCCGAGTTGCTGGACGAGGCGTTCGGGTTGCGCGCCGAGGTGATCGACGACCCGGTGGCCGGGCGGCCGCTCGTCGTGCCCGTCGGCCGCGCCCATGTCCAGCCTCGCCAGCTGTAACCCGGCATGGAACGTTCTCTTTGTTTAGGTTAGCCTTGCCTTCTTTCAATAGGGTTCGCCTGCTTCGCAGGGGACGCACGGAAGCAAGGGGTTTCGAATGCTCCTCCAGCGCACGATCACGACGAGATCCCTGCGAAGACTGGCGGCGGTCCTGGCCGCCGCCACCCTCGGCGCCGGCCTCCTGGCCGGGTGCGGCTCCGGGTCGACGGACGGGGCGGACGACGGGGCTCCGGCCGCCGCGGGCGGCGTCTTCCCGGTCACCGTGGAGCACGCGTTCGGTTCCACCGAGATCACCGAGGCCCCGCGGCGGGTCGTCTCGGTCGGCTACACCGACGACCAGGCCATCCTGGCGTTCGGCATCAAGCCGGTCGGCATGGTCGACCAGTACCCGAACCCGCCCGGCACGTCCCCGGACATCAACACCCAGTGGCCCTGGGTGAAGGACAAGTGGGGCGACGCCCGTCCGGAGGTCGTCATGAACAACGGCGACTCCGGCCCCAACTTCGAGAAGATCGCCGAGCTGCGCCCGGACCTGATCATCGCGGTCTACTCCGAGATCGACAAGGCCGCCTACGACAAGCTCTCCAAGATCGCTCCCACGGTGGGCCGGACGAAGACCGAGAAGGAACCGTTCAGCGCGCCGTGGCAGGACAACGCGGTGCACATCGCGAAGGCGCTCGGCCGGGAGGACGAGGGCAAGAAGCTGGTGCAGGGCATCCAGGACAAGCTGGACGCCGCCCGTAAGGCGCACCCGGAGTTCGCGGAGCAGACCGCCGTCGCGCTGTCCTGGTACGAGGGCGCGGTCGCGCCGTTCACCACCACCGACGTGCGCGGGCAGCTGCTGACCGGGATGGGGTTCAAGGGCGCCACGCAGATCGACGACATCGCGGACGGCAAGTTCTTCACCACGCTGTCCCCCGAGCGCATGGACCTCATCGACGTCGACCGCATCTTCGTCATCAACGACGCGGCGGACCAGGCGGCGCTGAAGAAGTTCGAGCTGTTCACGAACCTTCCCGCCGCCAAGGAGGGCAAGGTGTCGTACCTGCTGGACAGTGAAGGGCCGGCGGTCGGAGCGGCGGTGTCCCAGAGCACGCTGCTGTCCCTGCCGTACGCGATCGACAAAATGGTCGAGTCGGTCGCCTAGATGAGCACCGACGCCGCCCCGCCGACCCCGCGCACGGCGAGCCTGCACACGGCGACCGGACGTGAGGCCGTCCGGTGGGTCGTGGCGCACTGCCGCGGGCTGCCGTGGCTGTCGGCCGCCACCGTGCTCACCACGGTCGCCGGGGCGGCGTTCCAGGTGCTCCCGGTCCTCCTGCTCGGCCGCGTGGTCGACGGGGTGGTGCGGAACGAGCCGCAGTCCGTCCTGGTCACGACCGGTGCCCTCATGCTGGCCGCCGCGCTGCTCGGCGCGGCGGCCACCGCGGCGTCGACCCACCTGATCGGACGGCTCGGCGCGAACCTGCTCGCGCGGCTGCGGGAGGGGGCCGTCCGGGCGGTGCTGGGAATGCCGAGCGCACGGGTCGAGCAGGTCGGCAGGGGGGACGTCCTCTCCCGGGTCGGCGACGACGTCGCCGTGCTGTCCAAGGGCATCCGGACGGCCGTCCCCACGGTCTTCTCGGCGGGCGTGCTGGTCGCCATCGCCACCGCCGGGATGTTCGGCCTGGACTGGCGGCTCGGCCTGGCGGGCGCCGGGGCGCTGCCCGCGTACGCGCTGGCCCTGCGCTGGTACCTCCCCCGGTCGGCCCCGCTCTACCAGCGGCAGCGGGTGGCCCAGGCCGATCGGGCGCAGGCGCTGATCAGCGGTCTGAACGGGATCGACACCGTCCGCGCGTACCGGTTGGAGGACGACTTCCGCGAGCGGGTCACGCGCGAGTCGTGGCGGGTGCGCGACCTCGGCATCGAGGTCTTCCGGTTCTTCGGCCGGTTCGTCGGCAGGGAGAACCGGGCGGAGTTCATCGGTTTGACCCTGATCGTCACGATGGGATACGTCCTGCTGGAGGCCGGCGCCGCCAGCCTGGGCGACGTGTCGGCGGCGCCGCTGCTGTTCCACCGGCTGTTCAATCCGCTGGGCTCCATCATGTTCACCTTCGACGAGGCGCAGAAGTCGGGCGCGAGCCTGACCCGACTGGTCGGGGTGCTGGGCGAGACGGCGGAGCGCCGGCTGGTGGGCGATGCGGCGGCCGCGCCGGGGGACGTCGCGGCGTACCCGGTGACGGTCGAGGGGCTGACGTTCGCCTATCCGGGCGCGGACGGACCGGTCCTGCGGGACGTCGACCTGACGATCCCGGCCGGCGGATCGCTCGCGCTGGTGGGGGCGACGGGCGCGGGCAAGACGACCCTGGCCGCGCTGATCGCGGGGATCGGGACCCCGCAGAGCGGATCGGTCCGCATCGGGTCGACCGACCTGGCCGATCTGGACGAGGCCGGGGCGCGGGCCCTCGTGAGCATCCTGACGCAGGAGACGCACGTGTTCTCCGGGACGCTCGCCGACGACCTGCGGCTGGCCGCGCCGGAGGCCACGGACGCCGAGCTGCTGGACGCGCTGCGCACGGTCGGCGCCGGGGCATGGGTCGACGCCCTGCCGGGCGGGCTGGACACCAGGGTCGGCGAGGGCGGGGAGCGCCTGGACGCCACCGGCGTCACCCAGGTCGCGCTGGCCCGGCTGGTGCTGGGACGGGCGCCGGTGGCGGTGCTGGACGAGTCGACCGCCGAGGCGGGCAGCCGGGGCGCCGCCGAGCTGGAACGGGCGGTCGCGGCCGCGTGCCGGGGCCGCACGACGCTGTTCGTCGCGCACCGGCTGACCCAGGCGATGGCGGCCGACCGCATCGCCGTGCTGGAGGCGGGACGCGTGGTGGAGCGGGGAACCCACGAGGAGCTGGTCGCCCTGGACGGCCGGTACGCGCGGTTGTGGCGGGCATGGCGGGAGGGCGCGCCGTCGCGATGACGACTCCTGACACGGGGCCCCGGACGGGCTCGGAGATCCTCCGGACGACGCTGCGCCGCAACGCCCGCGCCATGACCGGCGGCACCGTCCTCATGGGCATGTACCAGGCGGGGGAGACCGCCTTCCCGATCGCGCTCGGGCTGATCGTCGAGCACACGATGCGGGACCGGAGCCCCGGCGCGCTCGGCCTGGCGATCGTCGCGCTGGCCGTGATCACCGCGACCGTGTCGTTCTCGTGGCGGTTCGGGATGCGGATCCTGCAGAAGGCCGGGACGACCGAGGCACACCGCTGGCGGGTGGCGGTCGCCGGTCGCGGGCTGCGGCCGGTCGCCGTGGACACCGATCTCAAGGCAGGCGAGGTGCTCACCGTCGCCACCGAGGACGCCGACCAGACCGCCGACATCATCGAGGTCGTGCCGCTGCTGATCAGCTCGCTGGTCGCGGTGCTGATCGCGGCGGTGACGCTGGCCATGGCCGACGTCCGGCTCGGGCTGCTGGTGATCGTGGGGACGGTCGCGATCCTGTCGACCCTGAGCGTGCTGTCCAGGCGGATCGGGGCCGCCACCCGGGAGCAGCAGGCCCGGGTGGCCCGGGCGGGCGCGAAGGTCGCCGACCTGATCGTCGGGCTGCGCCCGCTGCGCGGCTTCGGCGGCAACCACGCGGCGTTCCGGTCCTACCGGAAGGTCAGCGAGGAGGCGGAGCGGCAGGCGATCGGCGTCGCCGGGGCGAACGGCGCGTACGCCGGGACCGCGCTGGCCCTCAACGCGGTCCTCGCCACCGCCGTGACCCTGCTGGCCGGACGGCTCGCGTTCCAGGAGCAGATCAGCGTCGGGGAACTCGTCATGGCGGTGGGACTGGCGCAGTTCATCATGGAACCGCTCAAGCTGTTCTCGGAGATGCCGAAGTACGTGATGACCGCGCGGGCGTCCGCCGACCGGATGGCGCTGGTGCTGGCCGCGCCGCCGGTGATGGCCCCCGGTTCGGAGCGCCCGGCCGCGGGCGACGGCCTGGAGGCCGACGGCGTCCGGTACGGGGCCCTGCGCGGGCTGAGCTTCCAGGTGGCCGCCGGCGAGTTCGTGGCGATCGCCGCGTACCGGCCGGGCGCGGCGGCCGACCTCGCGTCGGTCCTGGCCGTCAACGTCCCGCCCGGCGCGTACGAGGGCGTGGTGCGGGTGGGCGGGCAGAAGGCGGCGGACCTGTCGGTCGAGGCGATCCGCGAGCACATGCTGGTCAACCCGTCCGACGGGGAGATCTTCGCGGGCACCCTCCGCACGAACATCGACCCCTCGGGGACCGGACGGGCGGTGGCCGAGGCGGTCGAGGCGTCCATGCTCACCGACGTGGTCGCCCTGCACCGCGCGGGCCTCGACCACGGCGTCCGCGACCGGGGGGCGAACCTGTCCGGCGGGCAGCGCCAGCGGCTGTGCCTGGCCCGCGCCCTCGCCGCCGACACGGACGTCCTCGTCCTGCACGATCCGACGACCGCGGTCGACGCCGTCACCGAGCAGCTCATCGCGCGCAACGTCGCCGAGCTGCGGCGGGGCCGCACCACCATCGTGCTCACCGGGAGCCCGGCCCTGCTGGACGCCGCCGACCGCGTCCTCGTGCTGGACGACGGCGTCATCACCATGGAGGGCACGCACCGGGAGCTGCTCGACGCCGACGAGGGCTACCGGCTGGCCGTGGCCCGCTGAACGGCCGGGTGTGGTTTCGCCTGGTCCACGCCGGATGCGGGTGGATTGTCGGACCCGATTCGTACGTTCAGGGCGGAAGTTTCGATCCGACCGGAGAGGCCGGCATGGCTGAGCACCGCACCTACCTCGAACTGTCCGAGGACGACGGCAGCGCGCACAAGTTCTACGAGGTGGTCCGATCCGGGACGCGGGTGACGATCACCTACGGGCGGATCGGGACGTCCGGTCAGACGAAGGTGTCCGACTTCGCGACCGAGGCCAAGGCCGAGGCGGCGGCCGCGAAGAAGATCGCGGAGAAGGCCCGCAAGGGGTACGCGCCGGCGGTGCGGGGCGTGCGGGCCGCGCGGCCGGTCAGCCGGCGGACGATCGAGAGCAGGCGGTCGACGGCGAACCGGGCGCCGGTGCTGTGGCGGTTCGCGAGCGGCGCGGCGGCGTTCGGGATCTTCGTCGACGAGGAGCGGTGCTGGGTCGGCAACCAGCGGGGCGACGTCTACACCGTCACGCACGACGGCACCGTGACGGGCCGGTACCGGCTGCCGGACGGGGTCAAGTGCATCGTCGCCGACGACTTCTGGATCTACGCGGGGTGCGACGACGGGCGGGTGTACGACCTCAGCGGCAAGGTTCCGCACGTGGCGTACGAGATCTCCGCGGACGTCGACATCTACTGGCTCGACATCGACGACGCGGTCCTCGGGGTGTCCGACCGGAACGGCGGGCTGACGGCCGTCGACCACGAGGACGAGTTCCAGTGGTCGCGGGACGTCGACGGCGACTCGGCCTGGATGGTGCGGTGCGACGCCGGGAACGACGCGGTCTTCCACGGGCATTCGCGCGGTGTGGCGCGCTACGCGGCGGGTGACGGGAAGGAGGTGTGGCGGACGCGGGTCGGCGGCAACGTGCTCTTCGGGTGGCAGGGCGTGCGGTCGGTGTACGCGGCGACCGGGCAGAACGACGTGTACCGGCTGGCCAAGGCGGACGGCGCGGTCGAGGCGGTGTACCAGTGCGACGCGGCGGTGTTCTCCTGCGCGGCGTCGGCCGACGGGCGCTACGTCTTCGCCGGCGACAACCACTCGTCGATCTACTGCTTCGACGCGGACGGCACCCGGCTGTGGAAGCTCGGCTCGGGGTACGGGTCGGCTTACTCGATGCAGTTCCTGGACGACCGGGTGTACATCGTCACGACGGACGGTTCGCTGGTGTGCATCGACGCGTCCGAGGCGGCGATCCGCGCGGCGCAGCAGGGCACGGTGCCGAAGCCCGTGGACGTGAAGGTGGCGGCGTCGCTGCCGGTGGCGGAGCCGGTGGCGGTGCTGGAGACGACCTCGCAGCCGGGGGACGCGATCCTCGTGGAGTGCTACCAGGACGGTCCGCGGCTGCGCGTGCGGGTCATCAGCGAGGGGTTCGAGCAGGGCTGGAACGTGCAGTTCCCGAAGGGGATCCGCGAGGCGGGCGCCAGGTACGCGGTCGAGGGCGTCCGGACGTCCGAACGCGGCGGCTTCTACCGCGCCTACGGCGAGATCAAGCGCCTGGTGTGACCCCGCCGGTGCCTCGCGGGAGGGGTCCCGGGGGCGGGGGGCGATGCTCGGGGCATGCGGGAGAGTTTCAGGGCGGAGGTCCGGCAGATCGCGGGGGGCGTCGCGTTCGAGACCGTGATGCACCACGCGGACGCGTTCGCGCGGACGGCGTACGCCGAGGAGACGATGGAGGCGACGGCGCGTCGCGTGGTCGAGCGGGTCGCGCGCGCGGTGGCAGGGGAGCGCGTCGCGCGGGCCGAGGAGATCGTCCGGACGGCGGAGGAGGTCGCGGAACGCGCCGCGGCGCGCACCGCGGAGCAGGTCGCGGGGTGAACGCCGAGGGCGCGGGCGGCGGTGGAGGAGGAGCTCGCGAACGCGTGGGAGGCGCTGGAGGAGTCGCGGGCCGAGCTGACGCGGGCGGTGGGCGGGTTCGCGCGGGAGGAGGCGGCCCGCGCCGTCGCCGAGGTGGCGGAGCGGACGGTGCCGCCGGTGGTCGAGGTCCGGGTGGCGGGGGCTCCCGAGGTCCGGGTGGCGGGGCACGCGCACGCCGTCCTGCCGGACGTGCTGTTGGCGCTCGGGGCCGGGTGCCACGTGCTGCTGGTGGGGCCCGCGGGGACCGGGAAGTCGATGATGGCGCGGCAGGCGGCGGAGGCGTTCGGGCAGGAGTTCCACGCGCTGTCGCTGGGCCCGACGACGCCGATGAGCAAGATCTTCGGGTATTACGACGCGCACGGCCAGTACCACGGGACGCCGTTCCGCCGGGCGTTCGAGCACGCTCGACCGGTTCGTCGTCGTGGACGTGCCGGTGGACGAGGAGCCGGAGGAACGCGTGGCGCTCGCGCACGCGCCGTCGCGAGAGGAGGAGGCGCGGCAGGTGATCGCGGAGGTGCGGCGGCTGCGGGCGACCGCGGAGAGCAAGCGGCTGCCGGTGATGTTCTCGCCGCGGGCCTGCCTCGACGCGGCGAAGCTGCTGCAGGCGGGTGCGAGCGTCGAGCAGGCGATGCGGTGGCGGGTGGTCCGGGTGGTGTCGGCGGCGGAGCCGCTGGACGTGGGGCGGCTGATGTTCGTGATGGCGCATCCGGCGATGCTGCGGCGCCTGTGGCTGGCGGTCTGGGACGGCGCCGCGGAGCCGGTGGCGCGGCGGGTGCACGGCGAGAACTACGGAGGCGCTCCGTACGCGTGCTTCCCCGAGGATCTGCCGGACGGGATCACGGATCCGTACGTCCTGCCCTATCTGGAGCCGGGCGACGAGCAGTGGCGGACGGCGGACACCGCGCTGGCCTGGTGCATGGAGGTGTTCACCGAGCTGGGGCTGCTCCGCCCGGTCGGTTAAAGCGTTCACCTAGATCGGATCGGGCGTGACTTCTTCCCGCGGCCTCTCGGGTAGGTGCGGCTGAGGGGATCAGCGAAAGGGGGCGTCGTGACCGACGTTTCGAGCAGGGGAGCGCAGCCGGGCGACGATCGAGGGGTGCTGACGAATCGGCAGGGCCATCCGGTCTACGACAATCAGAACCAGCGGACGGTCGGGTCGCGGGGTCCGGCGACGCTGGAGAACTACCAGTTCCTCGAGAAGATCAGCCACTTCGATCGGGAGCGGATCCCGGAGCGGGTGGTGCACGCGCGCGGGGTGACGGCGTTCGGGTACTTCGAGGCGTACGGCAGGTGGGGCGACGAGCCGATCGCGAACTTCACGCGCGCGCGGCTGTTCCAGGAGCAGGGCAAGCGGACGCCGCTGGCGATCCGGTTCTCGACGGTGATCGGCGGACGGGACTCGGCGGAGACGGCACGGGACCCGCGGGGGTTCGCGGTCAAGTTCTACACCGAGGACGGGAACTGGGACCTGGTGGGGAACAACCTGGCGGTGTTCTTCATCCGGGACGCGATCAAGTTCCCGGACGTGATCCACGCGCTGAAGCCGGATCCGGTGACGTTCCGGCAGGAGCCCAACCGGATCTTCGACTTCATGTCGCAGACGCCCGAGTCGATGCACATGCTCGTGAACCTGTTCAGCCCGCGCGGCATCCCGGCCGATTACCGGCATATGCAGGGATTCGGCGTCAATACGTACAAGTGGGTGAACCAGGCCGGGGAGACGAAGCTGGTCAAGTACCACTGGCTGCCGAAGCAGGGCGTGCGGAGCATGACCGAGTCGGACGCCGCCGCGGTGCAGGCGCACGAGCTGGGGCACGCGACGAAGGACCTGCACGAGGCGATCGACCGGGGCGACTATCCGGAGTGGGAGCTCGTCGTGCAGATGATGGACGACGAGGAGCACCCGGAGCTCGACTTCGATCCGCTGGACGACACGAAGGTGTGGCCGGAGAACGAGTTCCCGCCGCGTCCGGTGGGCCGGATGGTGCTGAACGAGAACGTCCGGAACAACTTCGCGGAGAACGAGCAGATCTCGTTCGGGACGGGCGTCCTGGTGGACGGGCTCGACTTCTCCGACGACAAGATGCTGGTGGGGCGCACGTTCTCCTACAGCGACACGCAGCGTTTCCGGGTGGGGCCGAACTACCTGCAGCTGCCGGTCAACCGGGCCAGGGGCGCGGCGGTCCGGACGAACCAGCGGGACGGGGAGATGGCCTTCTTCGTGGACGACGGCGGCGCGAACCCGCACGTGAACTACGAGCCGTCGATCACGGGCGGGCTGAAGGAGGCGCAGTACCCGACGGAGGACGACGAGGGTCCGGAGATCCGCGGCCGGGTGACGCGCAAGCGCATCGCGCGGACGAACGACTACGTGCAGGCGGGGCAGCGTTACCTGCTCATGGAGCAGTGGGAGCGCGACGCGCTGGTCGAGACGTTCGTCGGTCAGCTGTCGCGGTGCGAGAGGCCGGTGCAGGAGCGGATGGTCTGGCACTTCCTGCTGGTGGAGGACGAGCTGGGCCTGCGGGTCGGCGACGGGCTCGGGATCGGGCCGGACGCCGTCGCGCACCTGGAGCCGCTGCCCGGGCAGACGCTGACGGACGAGGACCGGCGGCGGCTGGGCGCGCTGGGCAAGAACGGTCCGCGGGACGTCGGTGGGCTGAAGATGACGCACTGCGTGCCGAACGAGCGCGCCGTGCACCGCTTCGGGGAGGGGTGACCTTCCGCGTCAGGGGCGGCCGTCGGCCGCGTGCGCGATGCGGTGCGCGGTCAGCGTGGCCTCGATGATCTCGGCCTCGCCGGTGAAGGCGCGTTCCATGACGGCGACGAACTCGTCGTTGGGCGGGTAGAGGCGGGCGGCGGCGCCCGCGAGTTCGCGGACGAGGACGCGGGCGCCGGTGCGGAGCGCGGACTCGAGCTGGCGGCCGTCCTGGCCGGCGCGGGCGGAGCGGGCGCCGAGGCGGCGGAACCAGTCGAGCGCGGCGGCCTTGCCGTGGGCGCCGGTGCAGACGACGAGGCCGTCGCGCAGGGCCCGGGTGATGACCTTGTCGGGGAGGTGCGCGTAGGCGGGGACGCGGGCGGTGATGCTGCCGGCGACCTCGACGGCGATCTCGTCGAGGCGGTCGGTGAGGCGCCTGGTCACGGGAGCGGCGGTGGTCCGCATCGGTCACCTCCGGCCGGGATGGGTTCGCGGTGAGGTCCGTACCCGCGAGTAATGGCATGTTACCGACGCGTAGGACCGGTGTCCCCCCTGTTTCGGAGTTGTGTCCCGGGGGTCAGGGCAGGGGGTTCGCGGCGGCCCCCTCGGTCCCGAGCAGGACGACCGTGCGGTCGTGGCCGCGCGGGAGCGCCGCGCGGCGGCCGGGCGCGAGCGCGGCGCGGACGCCGGCCAGGGACGCGGCGCCGCACGGACCGGCGTGGACGCCGCGGGCCGCGAGGTCGCGGGCGGCGCGGACGGTGTCGCCGTCGCTGACGGCGACGGCCGCGTCCACGCGTTCCCGCAGGTGGGGCCAGGCGAGTGCGGACGGCGTCGCGCAGTGCAGCCCGGACATGATCGTCGTTCGTGTCGCGATCGTCGTGCGCCGGCCGGCGGCGAGGCTCGCGAGCAGGCAGGGCGCCGCGTCCGGCTCGACCGTGAGGAGTGCCGCGGGCGGCGACGTCCGTCCGTAGTGGGCCACGGCCGCCTGGGCGAGCGACCCCACCCCCACTGGGACGGCGACCAGGCTCGGTGGCTCGACCCCGCGCGCGCTCAGCTCGTCGTCGATTTCGGTGAAGAGGGTGGAGTAGCCGTCCACGATCCACTGCGGTACCTGGTCGTGGCCGGGGACGGACGTGTCCTGGACGAGCAGCGTGTCGGGTGCCGTGGCGGCGTCCGCGGCCCGTCCGACCGCCTCCTCGTAGGAGCCCGCGACCGCCGCGACCTCCGCGCCCTCGCCCTCGATCGCGGCGACCGCGGCCGGGTGGACCCCGGACGGGACGTACACGCGGGCGCGCGCGCCGAGCATGCGGGCCATCGCGGCGACCGCCCGTCCGTGGTTGCCCTCGGTCGCCGTCACGAGCCGGACGGGACGCTCCCCGGTGCGGGCACGCAGGCGTCCGAGCGTCGCGTCCGCGAGCGGGACGCCGTAGTGCCGGGACAGCGCCCGGAACGCGCCCCAGGACGCGCCCAGCATCTTGAACGCGGGCAGGCCGAACCGGGACGACTCGTCCTTCACGAACAGCCGGCGGACGCCCAGTTCGGCGGCGAGCGACGGCAGTTCGACCAGCGGGGTCGGGGCGTAGCCGGGAAGGGTGCGGTGGAACGCGGCGATCTCGGGGGGCGGGGCCTCGGGTGGACGGCCGCCCCGGGTAGCGGGCCGGGTGTACCAGGTGGTGCCGGTCAGCGTGGTCATGCGTTCAGGTTTTCGTGATGGCCTTTCTTCGGTCCAGCACATGTTTTCGAGCGATAATCGTCAGTAGAAGTGAAGGGTTGCGGGAGGCTCGGAGGATGCTGGATCTGCACCGGCTCCGGCTGCTGCGCGAGCTGAAGCATCGCGGGACGCTCGCCGCCGTCGCCGAAGCCCTGTCGTACAGCCCGTCGTCGATCTCGCAGCAGTTGTCGGTCCTGGAGCGGGAGGCGGGGGTGCCGCTGCTGGAACCGGTCGGGCGCCGCGTCCGGCTGACGCCGCAGGCCGAGATCCTCGTCGCGCACACCGAGGCGGTGCTGGAACGGCTCGAACGCGCGGAGGCCGACCTCGCGGCCTCCCTGGCGGGACTGACCGGGACGCTGCGGGTCGCCGCGTTCCAGACGGCCGCGCTGGCGCTCGTCCCGGACGCCCTCGGCCTGCTCGCCGAGGCCCATCCGCGGCTGCGCGTCGAGGTCACACAGTGCGAGCCGGAGAGCGCCCTGCCCGCGCTGCTCGCGCGCGACTTCGACGTGGCCGTCACCGAGGAGTACCAGGACGAGCCGACCCCGCGCCCGGACGGGATCGAGTACGCGGACCTCGGGGAGGACGAGATGCGGCTCGCGCTTCCCGGGCCGCCCGCGGTCTCCGAGGACCCGAGCGGGGCCCTGGCGGCGGCGGCCGGTCTTCCCTGGGTGATGGAGCCCGCGGGGACGGCGTCCCGGCGGTGGGCGACGCGGCTGTGCCGGAACGCCGGGTTCGAGCCGGACGTCCGGTACGAGTCGACCGACCTGCTGCTGCACCTGCGGCTCGTCGAGCGCGGGCACGCCGCCGCGCTGCTCCCCGACCTGGTCTGGACGGGTGGAGCACCGGCGGTCCGGCTCGTCCGGCTACCGCGGGGGCGCGGGGCCGGGCATGTGCGGCGGCTGTTCACCGCGACGCGGAGGGGGAGCGGCGCGCACCCGGCCGTCCGCGCGTGGTGCGAAGCCCTGGCCCGCCCGCTGCGGGAACGACCCCAAGGCACCCTCAAAGAATTTGCAGGCGGCGGCTAAGCTCGGATGTACAACATCCGTTTCTCACCACGGAACATCAAGTCCCTCCCTGCCGAGGCACTCCCTGCGGCCACAGGCGAGGTCGGCGACACGCCAGGACTCCCGGGCCCCGCCCATACACCCTGAACCCCGCTCCAGGGGACCTCTTGGGTGATCCACATCCTTCTTGAGGGTTTTCCCGGATGGCGATGAGCCCATCGACCGGGCAGAGTCGGTACCGGCGGTAGAGGGACGCGGCCCGGAGACGGGATCCGGCCGCAGGAAGAAGGCAACGATGTCCGATACCTCGATCCTCACCACGATGAACACCACAGAACTCGCGCAGCTCCTGTACGGCTCCGCCCTGCAGGAGTCCGACCACCCGTCCGCCGAGGACGTCCGCACGGCCGTCGGCGCGCGGCTCGGCGCCTGCGGCGGCGACCGGGGCGCGTGCCTCGCGGAGATCGCGCAGGAGGCGGGCGACCACCCGGACGCCTACCTCACCCGGATGCGCTGGGCCCTCGCCGCGGTGTCCCGCGCCTACCGGGACCCGCCGACGCCGCGCGAACCGTCCCCCGCGTGAACCGTGTGAACCCGAAGGAGAGGGACATGAACCCGATGCGTTCGCCGTTCACCGACCGCCGTGAGGACGTCGTCCCGCGGGGCCTGCGCGACCTGCTCGCCACCGAACCGGCCGGGCACCCGCGGGACGACGACGAGAGCCGCAGGCGACGGCGGCGGCAACGAAGGATCATGACCGTCCGCCGCACCCGCGCCGCCCCGTGACCGGGGCGGCGCGCGGCGGGCCGACCGGTCCGGGTCCCGCCGCGTCGACCGGGTGGTGCGCGCGTGCCGGTGATGCCGCTTGCCGCCGTGCCGGCCGTTAGTGGTTCGTCTTCTTCTTTTTCTTCGACTTCTTGCCGCTGTCGCCGTCCGATTCCCACTCGTAGCCGGGCTCGTTGTTCTCGCAGTGGCTGTTGCTCACGCGCGTGTCCGTCGCGTCGTGCTCGCACCACCGGTCCCCGTCGCCTCCGCATGCCGTCAGGCCGAACGCGGCGACCACCACGGTCATCGTGAGGGCGACTCTTCTGGTCATCATTCTCGCCTTTCGATCTCGAGCCCCCCGGGGCGGCGGGCGCGGCTCTGCTCAGACGTGCGCCGGGCGGCGGCCGTTCCGGCGCGGGGGCGGTTTCGGGCTCCGCGCGAACTATGCTGACGCCCGTGAGCGATGAGTCCGTGACGGAGCCGAGCGTACGGGAATACCGGATCGGGGAGCTCGCGGAAGCCGCGGGTGTGCCGGTGCGGACACTCCGCTACTACCAGGAGCGCAGGTTGCTGCCGCCCCCGCGCCGCGAGGGCCGCATCGGGCTGTACTCGGACGAGCATCTCGCGCGGCTGCGCATGATCGCCAACCTGCTGGAGCGCGGGCACACCCTGGAGGGCATCCGGGAGCTGCTGGCGGCGTGGGAGCAGGGCCGCGACATCGGCACCGTGCTCGGCGTGGAGAAGGCCGTCACGACGCCGTGGTCCACCGAGGTGCCGGTGACCATGACGATGGACGAACTGGCCGCGCTGTTCCCCGGCGAGGTCGGGGCCGAGTCGGTGCGGCGGGCCCTGGACCTGGGGCTCATCGAGATCGACGGCGACCGCGTGACGCACTGGAGCCGCCGGCAGCTCGACGCCACGGTGGCGCTCGTCCGGGCCGGTGTGCCGCTGGACGCGGTGCTGTCGGCCGGGCGCGAACTGCAGCAGAGCATGGACGGCCTCGCGGCGATGTTCGTCGAGCTCATCGCGACGCACGTCGTGGGACGGCTGGAGGAGCAGGACCTCGGGGAGCTGACGGACACGCTGGCGCGGCTGCGGCCGGGCGCGCAGGTGACCGTGGAGGCGGGGTTCGCGGCGGCGATGGACCGCCAGGTGCGGGCGGCGATCGACCGGCTGCTGGGCCCGCTCGCCCCCTGAGCCCGCGCCCCGGCGGCCATACTGGGGGCATGGTCGACGAAGAGCGCTGGAAGGCGCGGTTCCGCGCCGCCCGGATCAGCCTGCCCCGATGGGCGCGTGACGCGCCCGACCGCAGCGTCTACCGGTCGAACGTGACCGGCACGTGGGAGATCTACACGTGGGACCGGGCGTCCGGCGCGCGGCGCCAGGTGACCGACCGGCCGAACGGGACGTGGATGGGCGGCGTGGACCCGTCCGGTACGTGGGTGTGGTGGTTCGCCGACACGGACGGCGACGAGTTCGGCGTGTGGAAGCGCGTCCGGTTCGACGCGGGCGAGGACGCGGACGAGGACGGGGGCGGGGGTGCCGGGAGCGTCCCGGCGGTTCCCGGGCTGGAGCCGTCGTACCCGTCCGGGCTGAGCCTGGGCGCGAGCGGGCTCGCGGTCGTCGGCCGCACGACGGAGGCGGGCAACACGATCCACCTGTGCCGTCCGGGCGCGGAGCCCGAGGTGCTGTACCACCACGCGGAGGACGCGCACGTCGCGGCGCTGTCGCGGGACGAGACGCTGATCGCGATCGGGCACAGCGAGCACGGCGACAGCCGGCACATGGCGCTGCGCGTCGTCCGTCCGGACGGGTCGGCGGTCGCGGACCTGTGGGACGGGCCGGGCAAGGGCGTCTACGGCGCCGGGTTCGCGCCGGTCGCGGGGGACGCGCGGCTGCTGGTGAACCACGAGCGGCGGGGCCGCGACGAGACGCTGATCTGGGACCCGGTCGCGGGCACCGAGCGGGAGATCGTCCTGGACCTGCCGGGCGAGGTCGGCGCGGACTGGTACCCGGACGGGACGGCGCTGCTGGTCTCCCACTCGCACGAGGCGCGCGACGAGCTGTACCGCTACGACCTGGGCACGGACGAGCTGACGCGGATCGACACGCCGCGCGGCGTGATCGGCGGCGCGGACGTCCGGCCGGACGGGACGGTCGAGTTCTCGTGGTCGTCGGCCGCGGAGCCGCCGGTGATCCGGTCGACGTCCGGGGCGGTGGTGCTGACGCCGCCCGGACCGGCCGCGCCGCCGTCGGTACCGGTCGAGGACGCGTGGGTGGACGGTCCGGGCGGGCGGATCCACGCGCTGGTCAGCAAGCCGGACGACGGCTCGGCGGGCCCGTACCCGACGGTGTTCGACGTCCACGGGGGACCGACCGCGCAGGACGACGACTCGTTCGTCGCGTCCGCCGCGGCGTGGGTCGACCACGGGTTCGCGGTCGTCCGGGTGAACTACCGGGGTTCGACGGGGTACGGCTCGGAGTGGCGCGACGCGATCGAGGGACGCGTCGGGCTCACCGAACTCGAGGACATCAAGGCCGTCCGCGACTGGGCGGTGTCGTCGGGCCTCGCCGATCCGGAGCGGCTCGTCCTGACCGGCGGGTCGTGGGGCGGGTTCCTCACGCTGCTCGGCATCGGCACGCAGCCGGACGACTGGAGCGTCGGCGTCGCGGCCGTGCCGGTCGCCGACTACGTGTCGGCGTACGAGGACGAGATGGAGGGGCTCCAGGCGTTCGACCGGTCGCTGTTCGGCGGGTCGCCCGCGGAGGTCCCGGACCGGTACCGGGAGTCGTCCCCGATCACGTACGTGGAGCGGGTGAAGGCGCCGGTACTGATCCTGGCCGGGGAGAACGACCCGCGCTGCCCGATCCGGCAGATCGACAACTATCTCGGACGGCTCGGCGAGCTGGGCCGGCCGCACGAGGTGTACCGGTACGACGCCGGGCACGGCTCGCTGGTCGTCGAGGAACGGATCACCCAGATGGCGGCCGAAATCGACTTCGCCCGGAAACATCTCGGTATGTCGTGATCTCTCGCGGGGATGTGCGGATCATCCGTACGTCCCCGCGTTTACAAGATCAGATGGTGGGGCATCCCTCCGTCGGCCGCTAGCGAGCAACAGCCGGTTCGTGTCCGTGCGCGCATGCGCGCGCGCCGCGACCGGCGGCCCCCGGCGCCACCGCCCGATGCGGCGGCGCAGCGCTCTGACATCGCTGATCGGGGGGATCGCATGGCACGGCTGCCGCACGACCACCACCACCCTGCCCACCTGCCCGGCCGAACGGAACGGGCGGGACGGGCGTCGGTCCGCGCCGCCGCGCGGCGCACGTTCGGCCGGTTCGGTCTCGACCGGACGGACGGTCCGCAGGACGCGGCCGTCCCCGGCGCGGATGCCCGCGGGGCCGGCCTCCGCGCCGCTCTCACCACCCGCGCCGCCCGTTCGACTCGCGAGGGGGACGTCCGTGTCGCCGGCACGTCCGGCACCGGTTCTCGCCCGGCCCCGGAGGGGGCCGCGGGCGCGCGGGAGGCGGGCGCGTGTGCCGTTCCCGGGGCCGACGATCCCTTCGCCGACGTCCCCGGTGCCGGCATGGCCGGGGTTCGCTACGGGCACGGCGACCGGCGAAAACCGGGGCGCGGCGCCCTGCGGCGGCCCGCGCCGCGGCTGGTGGTGCTGGCCGCGGGCACGATGCTCGCGGCGACGGCGATCATCGTGACGACGTCCACGGCCGCGGCCGCGGCCGGCGCCGGCGCCCCGGCACCGGCCCCCGGCGGGCCTCCGGTGCCGTCGAACGACCCGCCGCTGCCCATGGGGCGCCCGGCGATGCCCGTCTTCCCGACGTCCGGCGCCTCGACGCCGCCCGCGTCCTTGCAGGCACCCGGGAAGGACGATGCGGCGGCGAAGAACGGGGCGGCCGCGAGGGACGAACCCGTCTCGCAGACCGCGGGGATCGCGGAAGCGGGGGCCCACGAGGCGCCGTCCGTCCTCGAGCCCGCGGCCGGATCCGGGAAGGCCGAACAGCCGCGCGCCTCGAGCGAGGACGCCGGACCGTCCCGCGGCGACGCGTCCGGTTCCGGTAAGGCGGACCTGCCGCGGTTGCCGAAGGCGATGCGGCTCGAGCACGAGTTCGTCACGAACGTCCTGCGCTCGCGGGACATCGAGTGGCGGTCCACCGGGAACTGCTCCGACCGCGAGAAGCCCACGTGCACGTCGTTCAGCGGGCTTCGCTGGACGACGCTCGAGGGGCTGCTGCGGTTCGCGGACGAGAGCGGCTGCCGGATCGTCGTCACCGGCGGGACCGAGCGCGGGCACGCACCCGGCCCGCACAGCCACTACAACGGCTACAAGATCGACATCGCGCCGAACCGGTGCGTCGACGGCGAGATCGAGGGCTACGACCGCGAGGGCGTCCGCGGCGACGGAGCGAAGCTGTACCGGTCACCCCAAGGCGGGCTCTACGCCCGCGAAAGCGACCACTGGGACATCACCTACACGTGACGGTCAGGCGCGAACATCGCGGATGATGTCCACGAGCTCCCTCGTGACCGACTTGAACCCGGGGATCCGGGACATCGCGACCATCCGGTTCACCAGCGGGACGGTCCGGTCGACGAGCAGGTACGTCTTCCGGCAGCCCGGCGAGCTGTCGTGCACCCAGTAGAGGACGATGCCCATCGAGTACAGCCAGAGCAGTTCGGGCAGTTCCTTGCGGAACTCCTTGTCGATCTTGAGGTCGGAGCCGTCCACGACCTCGTGGTAGATCGCGACCGCCGAGTCGCGCGCGGGCCCCGACTCCGCGCTGAACGGGTTCAGCGGACTCGTCGGCTCGGCGGCGAACTTGAAGAACTTCCCGGCGAACTGGTGGTACGGGACCATCGTGTCGACCCGGGCCTTCAGCACGCCGAGCAGCCGCGCCGCGAACTCCGTCTCCGCCTCCAGGACGGCCCGGCAGGCGGCGACGTGCTCGTCCTGCAGCTCGTCGTAGTAGGCCTGGATCAGCTCCTCCTTGGAGCCGAAGTAGTAGTAGGCGTTGCCGACCGAGACGCCCGCCTCCTTGGCGATCGCGCGCATCGTCGTCGCCTCGTACCCGAGCTCCCGGAAGAGCCGCAGCGCCGTCTGGACGATCAGGGCCCGGGTCTGCTCGGACTTCACCGCCTTCGTCTCGGTCACGCCTGCCACCCTACGGCCCGGAACGCCGCGCGGTCAGGCGGCGACCGTCCGGACGCGCCGGTGCCCGCGCGGCGCGCCCGGCCGCCGCCGGCTCAGGCGCCCAGTTCGGCCGCGATGAGCTCGCCGATCTGGACGGTGTTCAGCGCCGAGCCCACCCGCAGGTTGTCGCCGCTGAGGAACAGGTCGAGGGCGTGCGGATCGTCCGGGGAGACCCGGACGCGGCCCGCCCAGACGGGGTCGGTGCCGATGACGTCCGACGGGGTCGGGAACTCGAGCGCCTCCGGGTCGTCGGCCAGGACCACGCCGGGCGAACGGGCCAGCACGTCCTGCGCCTCCCGGCGGTCGACCGGCCGCTCGAACACCGCGTGGACCGCCGCCGAATGCCCGGTCACGACCGGCACCCGCACGCCCGTCGCCGACACCTTCAGCCCCGGAAGGCCCAGCACCTTGCGCGTCTCCACCCGGACGCCCAGCTCCCGCGTCGTCCAGCCGCCCTCGGCCGGCCCGCCCGTCCACGGCACGACGTTCATGGCCAGCGGCACCGGGAACGGCCCGGGATCGCCCACGACGCCGCGCACGTCCCCCGCGCGGTTGCCGAGCGCGCGGTCGCCGCCGACCTTCTCCAGCTGCGCGTGCAGGGTGTCGACGCCGTCCCGTCCCTCACCGGACGCCGCCTCGTACGACGCGACGACCACCTCGCGCAGCCCGTACGTCCGGTGCAGGGCCCCCAGCGCCACGATGACCGCCATGGTCGCGCCGCCCGGCCCCGCGACGACGCCGCGCGGACGCTCCCGCACCGCCTCCGGGTTCACCTCGGGCACGACGAGCGGCACGTCGCGCCGCATCCGGAACGCCCCGGACCCGTCCACGACCGCCGCCCCGCGCTCCGCCGCGACCGGCGCCCACCGCGCGGCGACGGCGTCCGGGACGGCGAACATCGCGATGTCCACGCCGTCGAACGCCCCCGGCGCCGGGGCCGCGACCTCGACGTCCGTCCCGCGCACGGCGATCGTCCGCCCGGCCGACCGCGGCGACGCGAGCAGCCGGACGTCCCCGTAGACGTCCCGGCGGGTCGACAGCAGTTCGAGGATCGCCGACCCGACCGCGCCCGTGGCGCCGACGACCGCCAGAGCGGGCGCCCACCTGGAGGCCATGCCCGACTCACCCTTCGCCGTTGAAGTCCGTCCCCCGGACAACTCCCACGGCCCGCCCCCGGTTCCCTGGTGGACGGGCCCGCGACCGGCGGCGGACGGTGTCAGGGGGCGGCGGGCTCCCACCACGTTAGGTTCTCGGCGGCCCGGTCCACCGGCTCGATGATCTCCCACCCTTCGGCGATCAGCCCGGCGTCGATCCGCCAGATGTCGACGACCGCGATCTCCGGGCCGCCGCCGGGGAGCCGGCGCCGCGAGTGCATCACGACGTTGTCGCCGTCGGCCAGCAGGTGATCGATCTCCACCTGCATGCCCGCGAGCGGCCCCAGCGCCGCGCGAACGTTGGCGAGCCATTCGGTCTTGGTCGACGTCGTGGCGTCCGGCCGGTGATGGACGAAGCCGTCGCTCAGGAACCGTCCGAGTGCGTCCACGTCGCCCGTCCCGACCACTTCGGCGAGCGCCCGTTTCACGATGGTCTTGTTCTCTTCGCTCATGGGCGCAGTGTTTCCGTGAGCCGCGGAGATTGTCGATGACATCGCATTTCATGGCGTCCGGCGCCACGATGAGTACCCTCGATGATCGTGCACACGGTCGGGGAGCTCCTGCGGGAATGGCGGCACCGCCGCCGGCTCAGCCAGCTCGACCTCGCGATCGCCGCCGATGTCTCGGCCCGCCACGTCAGCCTGGTCGAGACCGGCAAGTCCAACCCGAGCGCCGACATGATCCTCCGGCTCGCGGCGGAGCTCGGCGTGCCGTTGCGCGACCGCAACCGGCTGCTGCTCGCCGCCGGATTCGCGCCCCGCTATACCGAGCGTCCGCTCGACGACGACGCGCTGTCGGCGGCCCGTGACGCCGTCGGCAGGGTGCTCCGCGCGCACGAACCGTTCCCGGCACTCGCGTTCGATCGCCGGTGGAACATTCGGATGACCAATCGTGCCGTCGAGCCGTTCTTCGCACACGTGGATCCCGAACTGCTGCGGCCGCCGGTCAACCTGGTCCGGCTGGGGCTGGACCCGCGCGGGCTCGCCGGGATCGTCGTCAACAGGGCGGACGTGCGCGCGGTGTTCCGCTCGCGGATCGGGCGCCAGCTCGCCGCCGCCCCCGATCCCGAGCTGACCGCGCTGTACGACGAACTCCTGGCGCGCGAGGACGCCGAGGACGCGACGCCGGGCCGGACGATCGACGCCGACGTCGTGATCCCGATGATCGTCCGCATCGACGGCAGGGAACTGCGGATGTTCTCGACCATCACGACGTTCGGCACTCCGATGGACATCACGCTGGACGAGGTCTCGATCGAGACCTACTACCCGGCGGACGCCGAGACCGCCGCCTACTTCACGAGCCCCGGCGGTCCCGGCGAGCGGCGGTCGCACGGTTGACCCGTGGTCGGCGGGGGCGCTTCAACCGGCGGTGGCGACCTCTTCGGCGACGTTGAGGCGGACGTTCGCGACGACGGCGTGCAGGGCGCGCAGCGCGGCGCCCGCGTGGTTGCCCCAGTGGTTGAAGTACGAGTACTGCCACCACCAGAGGGCCTCGAGCGGACGGTCCCGCTGGTAGTGGCGCAGGCCGTGGACGAGGTCGCTGGCGACGTCCACGAGGTCGTCGGAGAGCCGGTACGCGGTGGACTCGGTGTCCTTGTAGGGGTCGAACACCTCGGCGTACTCGTCGACGGAGACGAGGCGTTCGGCGAGGCCCGTCCGGACGGCGTCCAGGTCGGGGTCGTCGCCCATCTCGGGCTCCCAGTTGTCCGGCAGGATCACGTCGGCGCTGGCGCCGAGCTGGGCGCCAGCCAGGATGATCTGCGACACCTCCAGCAGCAGCAGCGACACCGTCTGGGTGCCTCCGTCACCGCGGGCGACGGCCTCCAGTCCGTTGAGGTAGTTCTCCACGTGCCGGGCGATCCGCTCGGCGAGGGTCGTCCACTCCTGCGGGCTGTTGGTGTCAGACATCGAGCAGCCTCCGTCCTTCGAATGCGCGGCCGAGCGTGACCTCGTCGGCGTACTCCAGATCGCCCCCCACCGGCAGGCCGCTGGCCAGTCGGGTGACTTTCAGGCCCATGGACTTGACGAGCCGCGCGAGGTAGGTCGCGGTCGCCTCACCCTCCAGGTTCGGGTCGGTGGCGATGATCAGCTCGGTGACGGTACCGTCCGCGAGCCGCTGCATCAGTTCGCGGATCCGCAGGTCGTCCGGGCCGACGCCCTCGATCGGGCTGATCGCGCCGCCGAGGACGTGGTAGGTACCGCGGAACTCCCGGGTCTTCTCGATGGCGACGACGTCCTTGGACTCCTCGACCACGCAGATGACGTGCGGGTCCCGCCGCGCGTCACGGCAGATCCGGCATTCCTCTTCTTCCGCGACGTTCCCGCAGGTCTTGCAGAAGCGGACCTTGTCCTTGACTTCCTTGAGCGCCTTGCCGAGGCGCTCCACGTCGGCCGGGTCGGCCGCCAGGAGGTGGAAGGCGATCCGCTGCGCGCTCTTGGGGCCGACGCCGGGCAGCCTGCCCAGTTCGTCGATGAGGTTCTGAACGACCCCTTCGTACAACGGACCTTTCCTTCCGCTCGGGTTCTGGTGGGCGCCCGCCGCCGCTACGGCGGCGGGATGTCAGGGCTCGGGCGTGTCAGGGGTTGGAGGTGCCGCCTCCGCCGCCGAGGCCGGGGAAGCCGCCGGGCAGGCCGCCGCCCCCGCCCTCGCCGCCGCCGAGACCGGGCATGCCAGGCATGCCGGGCATGCCGCCTCCGCCGCCGAGTCCCTGCGCGAGCGGCCCCATCTTCTCCTGCTGCAGCTCGCGGGCCTCCCGGCCGGCGTCGCGGATCGCGGCGAGCACCAGGTCGGCGATCGTCTCCGCGGTGTCGGCCGGGTCGTCGGGGTCGACGGCCTTCGGGTCGATCGACAGGCCGGTGATCTCCCCCGCGCCGTTGACGGTCGCGGTGACCAGCCCGCCGCCGGCGGTGCCCTTGACCTCGGCCTCCGACAGCTCGCGCTGCGCCGTGAAGAGCTGTTCCTGCATGGCCTGCGCCTGCTGGAGCAGCTCCTGGATGTTCAACTGACCACCGGGTTCCACGGTGCACTCCCTCTTCCGGCCCTGGTGAGGGCCTTCTCTCTGGTGACCCGCCGACCACCGGACGTCCGTCCCCCGAGACTACGGGTTCGCGGCGCGCGGGGGTAAGTGCGGAGGGCGCTGTGCCGACTGCTGTTCAGGAGTTGTCGATCTCCTTGATGACCTGCCCGCCGAGCTCGCGCTGGATGAGCGCCATCCCGGTCATCTCCGCCTCGAGCCCGTCCGCGTCGGCGTCGCCTTCCGGGTCCACCTCGTCGCTCTCGTCCATCGGGGCGGGTTCGGGCGGCGGCGGGGGCTCGTCCGGCGGCGGTGGGGGCGGTCCCGGGTCCCGGTCCCGGTCCCGGACGGGCGCCTGGCCGGGTCCCTGGGCGGGTCCGGGGGCGGATCCGTGGGTGGGCGGATCGGGGGCGGGCCGGGGCGGCGCCGGGGCCGGCGTCGGCGTCGGCGCCTGGCCGTGCCCGTGGGTGGGCTGGCGCGGCGCGGGCGTCGGGGAGGGGGCCGTGGGGGCTGCCGCGGGGGCCATTGCCGGCGGGCCGCCGAAGCCTCCGGCCGGACGTCCGCCGCCCGCGGGGGGACCCGACGCGCCGACGACGGTCTCGATCCGCCAGTCGACGCCCATCCGTTCCTTGAAGACCTCGCGGATGACGACGTCGCGGCCGCCGTTGACGAAGCCGAGGCGCCGTCCGTCGGCGTCGAAGCCCAGGGTGAGGACCTTGCCGTCGAGCGCGACCGGCTGGACCCCGGACATGATCACCATCCAGGTGGCGCGGCTCTTCTGCTTCACGGCCTCGACGACGTCGGGCCAGTAGCGCTGGACGGTCGCGATGTCCGGCCCGCCCGGCGACGCGGGGGCGGGGGCCGCCTCCGGCTGGGGCGCGGGTGCCGGGGCTGCGGGGGCGGGCGCGGGCACGGGGGTCGGGGCTGGGGCGGGGGCCTGGGCGGGGGCCGGAGTCGGTTGATTCGGGGGCTGAGCTGCGGGTCCGTGGCCGTGGCTCGCGTTCGGTCCGCGATCCGCAGGTGGGGGGTTATCCACAGAACGAGGTTCGGCGGGCGCGGGGGTGGTGGGGTGTTCGACACTGGAAGTGGGGTCGCCCCCCTGGGCGGGCGGGGGTTGATGTGACCCCGACTGCGCGACCACACCCCCCGGCCCGGCCATCCCGGCGAACCCCCCGAAGCCCCCCTGGGGTCCCTGGGGTCCCTGGGATGCCTGCCGCTCCAGACGGTCGAGGCGGGCGAACATCGACGCCTCGTCCTCGTACGCCGCCGGCAGCAGGATCCGCGCGGCGATCAGCTCGAGCAGCAGCCGCGGGGACGTGGCGCCGCGCATCTCCGTCAGTCCGGTGTGCAGCAGGTCGGCGGCGCGCGTCAGCTCTCCCGGACCGAGCGAGGACGCCTGCCGCCGCATCTGGTCGAGTTCGTCCGGCGGCGCGTTCAGCAGTCCGGACCCGGCCGCCTCCGGGACGTTCGACAGGATCACCAGGTCGCGGAGCCGTTCGAGCAGGTCGGCGGCGAACCGGCGGGGGTCCTGGCCGCTCTCGATCACCCGGTCGATCGCGGCGAACACGGCGGCGCCGTCCCGGGCCGCGAAGGCGCCGATGACCTCGTCGAGCAGCGTCGAGTCGGTGTAGCCGAGCAGCGAGACGGCCCGCGCGTAGGTGATGCCGTTCTCGTCCGACCCCGCCAGCAGCTGGTCGAGGATGGACAGGGTGTCGCGCGCGGATCCGGCGCCCGCCCGCACGGCGAGGGGCAGGGCGGACGCCTCGTACGGGACGCTCTCCGACTCCAGGATCTCCTCGACGAGCTCGGTGAGGGTGCCCGGCGGGATCAGCCGGAACGGGTAGTGGTGCGTCCGGGACCGGATCGTCCCGATGACCTTCTCCGGCTCGGTGGTCGCGAACACGAACTTCAGGTGCGGCGGCGGTTCCTCGACGAGCTTCAGCAGCGCGTTGAAGCCCTCCCGCGTCACCATGTGCGCCTCGTCGATGATGTACACCTTGAAGCGCGCGGAGACGGGCGCGAAGAAGGCGCGTTCGCGCAGGTCGCGGGCGTCGTCGACACCGCCGTGCGAGGCGGCGTCGATCTCGATCACGTCGATGTGCCCGGTGCCGGTCGGGCCGAGCGCGACGCACGAGTCGCATTTGCCGCACGGGTCGGGGGTGGGGCCGTTCTCGCAGTTCAGGGAGCGGGCCAGGATGCGGGCGCTGGACGTCTTCCCGCAGCCGCGCGGGCCGCTGAACAGGTACGCGTGGTTGATCCTGCCGTTGCGCAGCGCCTGCTGCAGCGGTTCGGCGACGTGCTCCTGCCCCTTGAGCTCGGCGAACGTCGCAGGCCGGTACTTGCGGTACAGAGCCAGACTCATCGGAGGTCCGCCCTCCTCAAGAGCAGAGCGTCAGAAGCGAAAGGACCCCCCGCACACCCGCCAGAGCCTGCTTATCCTTGCTGCCTTCCGGCCCTGGGGAGGTTCACAGGGTGACGCCGTGCGAGGGGTCTGCCTCGAGTCTATGGCATCCGACCACGGGGTTGGCACCGTTCCGCCGTAGTCTCCGTCGCATGGCCGACTCCGATACCGCTCCAGCGCAGCGCACGCTCCTGCACATCGCCGAACGACGCCATTGGGAAGCGGCGCGGGACGCGGGTGTGTCGTACACCATGTCGACCCTCGGCCGGACGCTCGACGACGAGGGCTTCGTGCACTGTTCGTCCGGCATGGACCAGGTGCGCGGCGTCCTGGACCGCTTCTACACCGGCGTCGACCGCGCGGGCCTGGTCCTTCTGGTGATCGACGCGTCGCGCCTGGACGCGCCCGTCCGCGACGAGCCCGCGGGGGACGAGCTGTTCCCGCACGTGTACGGCCCGATCCCGGTCGGTGCGGTAATCGATGCGCGACCACTGTCCGACAACCTGTAGGCTGTCCGGCGGAGGATTCGCCTAGTGGCCTAGGGCGCACGCTTGGAAAGCGTGTTGGGGGCAACCCCTCGCGAGTTCGAATCTCGCATCCTCCGCTCGCCTCACGAGGCGCACGACGTCGAGGGCGGTACCCATCCGGGTGCCGCCCTCACCGCGTTCCGGGCCCGCGCCGCGGATCGCGCGGTACCGAAGACGACCGAACGAACGCCTGCGTGCACCCGACGCCCGGTCGGTCCGGTCCGGTCCGGTCCGCCAGGGTCGAGGGCGTGAAGTTCCCGTGAATCTTGGCGGCAAGCCTTCCCATGCCACCCGCACGGCATCCTAAAAGACACTTACGTCTATATGGTGGCCTCAGTCGTCTTGAGGGGGCGTGTTGGAGGCTCTGGGACCGTCCGATCCGCACGAGATCGGGCCGTACCGCGCTGTGGCGCTGCTCGGGCAGGGCGGCATGGGCCGGGTGTTCCTGTGCGCGGGGCCGGACGGACGGCTGGTCGCCGTCAAGCGGATCCACGAGGAACTCGCCGAGGACGGCGGGGTCCGCGCGCGTTTCCGGCGGGAGGTGGAGGCGTCCCGGAAGGTGTCGGGCGTCCGCACCGTGCCGGTGGTGGACGCCGACGCGGACGCGCCGCTGCCGTGGCTGGCGTCCGCGTTCGTCGCGGCGCCGTCGCTCGCCGAGGTGCTGGCGTCCGCCGGGCCGCTGCCCGAGGAGCCGGTGCGGCGGCTGGCGGCCGGGCTGGCGCAGGCCCTCGTCGACGTGCATCGGGCGGGCCTCGTGCACCGGGACCTCAAGCCCTCGAACGTGCTGCTGGCCGAGGACGGTCCGCGCGTCATCGACTTCGGGATCGCGCGCCTCCTCGAGGACGACGGCCGGACCGAGCTGACCGGCACCGGCATGCTGATCGGGTCGCCCGTCTCCATGTCGCCGGAGCAGGCGCTCGGCCGGGAGCCGACGGCCGCGTCCGACGTGTTCTCCCTCGGCGCGACGCTGGTGGCGGCGTGCACCGGACATCCGCCGTTCGCCGGACGGTCGATGCCCGACGTCCTCTACAAGATCGTGCACGCCGACCCCGACCTGAGCACCGTCCCGCCGGGTCTGCGCGTGCTCGTGGACCCGTGCCTGGCCAAGGAACCGGAGGCGCGGCCGGCCCCGGCGGAGTTGCTGGAGCGCGTCGGACCGGTGGAGCCGGCCGTCCGGCCGTGGCCGCTCGAGGTGCGCCGGCTCATCGCCGACCGGCAGGCCCAGGTCGCCCACCACGTCGGCGCCGCGCGCGCCCGTCCCCGGAACCCGGCGCCCGCCGCGCCGAACGTCCCGCACGCGGCGAACCCGCCCGCGGCGGCCGTCCCGCTGCGGCGGCCCCCGCGACGCGGGCCGCTGCCGGCCGGGCTCGCTCTGGCCGCCACGGTCCTGCTCGCCGGCACCGCGCTGGGCCTGAACCTCCTGCTGGACGGCGGGGACGGCGGCGCGGCCGCCGCCACGGGCCCGCCGTCCGCCGCGCCGTCCGCCGCGCCGTCCGCCGCGCCCGTCACCAGGGGGCCGACTCCCACACCGGGGGGCACCCCGCTGGCACAGGTGAAGGACAAGTACACGGCGAAGACGCCGGCGTGCAAGAAGGCCGGCGAGACGGTGGAGGTCCCGGACGGCTTCCAGCCCCCCACGGGGCACGGGCCCTACAAGGAAGAACTCCTCGGGACGACCAGCACCCAGTCCCTCTGCGTGTGGCGGACCCGGTCGGGGGACGAGTTGAACGTCATCTGGGACGTCTACCGCACCGGGCACGGCCCCGGGACGGGCGCCGAGCTGGCGAAGCACAGTTTCGAGCAGTCCTACTGGCCCCAGGACACCAGGCGGGACCTCCGTCTCGGGTATGCGGAAGAGGGCCTGTGGAAATCGAAGCCGGACCTCAGCGGAAACTGCATCCTGTGGGCGCGGGACGTCAACCTCGTCGTGTTCGTCCAGCTCAGCGGGCCCGCGTATCCGCCCGGTGAGTGCGAGCCCGCCACCAAGGCGGTCGGCGAGGCGGCGGTGGCCGCGGTGGCTGGCCGGTGAGGCCGCTGGACGCGGCGGCGCGCCGCGAGATCGGACCGTACCGGGCGGTCGCGGAGCTCGGCCGGGGCGGCATGGGCCGGGTGCTGCTCGCCACGTCGCCCGACGGGCGCCTGGTCGCCGTCAAGCAGGTGCACGCGCGGCTCGCTGCCGACGAGGGGTTCCGCGAGCGGTTCCGGCGGGAGGTGGCGGCCTCCCGGAAGGTGTCGGGGGCGTTCACGGCGGCCGTCGTGGACGCCGACACGGGCGCGGTCACGCCATGGTTCGCGTCGGCGTTCGTCCCGGGACCGTCGCTGGGCGCCGCGGTCGAGGCGGCCGGGCCGCTGCCCGCGGAGGCGGTGCGCCGCCTGGCGGCGGGCCTGGCGACGGCGCTGCTGGAGATCCACCGGGCGGGCCTGATCCACCGGGACCTCAAGCCCGCGAACGTGCTGCTGGCCGAGGACGGCCCGCGCGTCATCGACTTCGGGATCGCGCGGGCCGCCGACGGCGGCGACGCGACCGAGCTGACGCACACCGGCCTGGTCGTCGGGTCTCCGGGTTTCATGTCGCCGGAGCAGGCCGACGGGCGGGAGCTGACCCCGGCCAGTGACGTGTTCGCGCTCGGGACCGTCCTGGCCGCGGCCCTGACCGGCCGGAGCCCGTTCTCCGGGACCTCGGTCCCGCAGACGCTGTTCAACGTCGTGCACGCCGAGCCGGACCTGAGCGCCCTCCCGCCGGGCCTGCGCGCGATCGTGGAGCCGTGCCTGGCGAAGGACCCCGAGGCACGGCCGGCTCCCGCGCGGCTGCTGGAGCTCGTCGGCGAGGTCCCGCCCGCGCACCGGGCGTGGCCGCCCCCCGTGCACGCACTGATCGCCGCGCAGCACGCCGAGATCGACCGGCTGCTCGGCGACCCCGACCGCACGATCGTGGAGGGTCCGGCCTCCCGGCCCGCCGCGCGGCGGGCCCCCGCGTTCCTCCCTCCGGCGACCCGGCTGGCGCCCACGCTCGTCCTGCGCCGGTTCGAGCGCCGCCGTCCCGTCCTGATCGGCGGGGTGGCGGCGGCCGTCCTGCTCGTGGCGGCCGTGGTGGGCGGCGGCGCGTACGCCCTGTGGCCGGACGCCGGCGCCGCCGCGGGCGAAGGACCGGCCGCCGCCGTCCCGGGAGCGGAAACGGGCACGGGAGCGGGGCCGGGCGACGGTTCGGCCGCCGGAACGGCGGCCACCGGGACGCCCGGGGCCGCGGGCGCGGTCGCGCCCTCCGCCGCCGGTCCGGCCGACCGGTACCTCACGATGCCGGTCTGCTCGGAGGCCGCCTCCGCGCTGCCGCTGCCCGCCCGGAACCCGGAGAACGACAGGTACACCGACGCCACCAGCCAGGCGTGGACGGGGTGCGGCTGGGGATCCCCGGACGCCCCCACCGCGTGGGTCCGGTGGGAACTGAAACGGAGCGACGGACCGAACGCGACGGCGCTGCAGAAGAAGCAGTTCGCCGAGCGCGCGGTCGGCAAGACACCGGCGGACGGTCTCGGGGCCGGTGACGCCGCGTTCTGGGACTTCGCTCCCGAGCCCACAGCGGTTGGCACCTGGATTTGCGAGCTGTCCGTCCTGGACGGCAACCTCACGGTGAAGGTGAGCCTCGGCGGGAACCGGACCGGGGCGGACTGCCGCGCGGAGGCCCCGCGGATCGCCAGGGCGATGATCGCGGCGATGCCGCCGCGCTGACGGTTCGCCGCTCCCGCGCCCCCGCCGCGGCGCCCCACCCGGACGGCTCGCGGACGCGTTCCGGGCACCTCGATCGCGACGCGCCGCCTCGATCGCGGCCGGACGCCTCGATCGCTGCGGGACGCGTCAGTCGTGACGTGCCGCGAGGGTGTCCGCGAGCCAGGTGAACGCCGCGTCCTGCATGGGGCGGTCGAAGCGGTGGGGGGCGTCGAAGAAGGTGCCGGTGTAGCGGCCGGGCGCGTCCCGGTACGCCTCGGTGATGTCGCGGTGGGCCCGCCGCATGCCCTGGAGGGGGAAGAGCGGGTCGGCGGTGCCGTAGAGGACGAGCAGGGGAGCCGGGGCGCGGGCGGCGACGACGCCGGGCCAGTCGGCGAGGCGGGTCAGGCCGGGCGGGAACAGCGCCCAGGAGTGGGCGGCCACGTGCTCCTCGCGGAGGTCCCGGAAGGAGGTGACCATCGCGGCGACCGCGACGGCGGCGATGTCCGCGTCGAGCGCGCCCAGGAGGGCGGCGCGCGCCCCGCCGCCCGACAGGCCGAGCGTGCCGACGGAGGCGATGTCGGCGCGGGACCGCAGGTAGGCCGCGGCCGCGAGGTCCTCGGCGGCGAGGACGCCGGCGAACGAGGTGCCCAGCAGCGTGCACGCCTTCGCCAGCACGTGCTCGTGGTCGCGGGCGGCGCGGTCGTAGCGGTCGGCCTCGCTCGGGCCGGGCTCGGGACCGGGATCGGGGGCGGGGTCCAGGGGGAAGCGGCGGGAGCCCCAGGCGAAGACGTCGTGGGCGAGCACGGCGAAGCCGCGCCGGGCCAGCTCGTTCGCGTAGGCGAGGCCGTCGTAGAGGCGGGCGCGCAGCCGGACGACCTCGGGTGCGGGCGGCTCCGGGCCGTCGGCGATCTTGTCCTTGCCCGCCCACTTCATGCCAGCGTGGCAGTGCATCGCGACGACGCCTGGCAGCGGCCCGGCGGCGTCGCGGGGGCGGAGCAGGAACGCGCGGGTGCGGGGGCCGAAGCCGACCGTCCACGACAGTTCCTCCCCCGCGAGCCCGCCGGCCGTCCAGCGGCGCTCGACCCGGACGCCGGCGGGCCGCAGGTCCAGGACGCCCAGCGCGTCGCGGAGCCGTTCGGGCAGGTCGGGGCCCGGCGGCGGGAAGAGTCCCCGGGACCGGGCGGCGATCTCCGCCAGGTCCGGGAACGCGTCGAGCATCAGCTCGCCTGCCGGGTGCCGTCGGCCGTGAGGGCGACGGGAAGTCCGGTCGCGGCGGACCGGTCGGCCGACACGCCGACCATCACGCTCGCGACGCCCGCACGGTACCCGGCCTGCCGGGCGAGCGGGTCGTCCGACGGGCCCCGGAACACGTCGTCGAGGAGCAGGACGTCGCCGCCGCCGTGCGCGCCCGCGCCGCCGCCGATGGCGATCTCTTCCGGTTCCCGCCAGTGCCGGTGCAGGACGAGCCGTTCGGACGCGCCCGCGGCGTGCTCCTTCCCGGACGCGGTCGGGTCGATCGCGGCGTGCGGCGGCGTCCACGCGCGCTCGACGACGTCGAGTTCCAGCCGTCCCGCGGTGCCGTCGACGACGACCCGGTACCCCTCGGCGGGGGCGTGGGCGTTGAGGGAGTAGGTGAGCAGCGCGCCGCGCTCGTAGCGGACGAGGACCGACATGTTGTCGTCGATGGTGACGCCGTCGCCGAACACGTCCTGGTCGCGGATGTAGCCGTCCTCGTGCTCGGCGTCCAGGTAGAGGCGGCTGAGCCGGGGGTCGGCGGACAGGTCGAGCAGGAAGGGGTCCGTGCCGAGCCCCGGCGCGTGCCGCGCCCGGCCGGGCCGGTCGGCGAGCCCGCGGGCGCGGGCGTTGGCGGCGCCGTAGAAGCGCAGGGACGTCTGGGCGTAGACGGACGCGGCGGCGTCGTCGAGCCACCAGTTCACCAGGTCGAAGTGGTGGGTGGCCTTGTGCACCAGCAGGCCGCCCGAGTTGGCCTTGTCCCGGTGCCAGCGGCGGAAGTAGTCGGCGCCGTGGATGGTGTCGAGCGCCCACCCGAAATGCACGGAGGTGATCTCGCCGATCGCGCCGTCCGCGAGCAGCCGGCGGACGGCGCTGTTGCGCGGCGAGTACCGGTAGTTGAAGGTGACGACGAGCCTGCCGGTGCTGCGCTCGGCCGCCGCGGCGATCGCCGCGCAGTCCGCGGCGGTGGTGCACAGCGGCTTCTCGACGACGACGTCCTTGCCCGCGTCCAGCGCCGCGATCACGTAGCGGGCGTGGACGGCGTCGACGGCGGTGACCACGACGGCGTCGGCGAGGTCGAGCAGTTCGCCGAACTCCTCCGGCGCGAAGCACGGCACGTCGCGGCCGATCCGGTCGAGGTAGTAGCGCAGGCGCGTCCGGTTGGTGTCGCAGAGCGCGACGATCTCGCCGGTGTCGCTCCAGTCGCCGAGCAGCGCGTCGACGTACATCTGCGCCCGGTGGCCGAGCCCGACGAAGGCGTATCGCATGGGTGCGGGGTCTCCAGGGAGGTGGGGGCCCGCGCGGCCCGGCCGGTCGGCGGCCGGGTCGCGCGGGCTGGTCAGGCGGGCTGGTCGGGCGGTTACTGGGACAGCGCGTTGTTGGCCTCGTCGAGGAACGTCTGGGCGGCCTCGTCCGGCGACGCCTCGCCGAACAGCGCCGAGTCGGTGGCGCGCTCGAGGATGTCGGTGACGTCGGTCGCGCCCTTCGGCGGGACCACGATGGGGCTGAGGTCGTTCTTGATCTCGTCCATGAAGGCCAGCACCTTCTGGTCGGCCGGGCTCAGCTTGCCCTTGATCGCGGTGATGACCTCGTCGTTGGTGGGCAGCCCGCGGTCGCTCAGCACGATCGCGCCGGCGTCCGGGTCGTTGACCATGAACTCGACGAACTTGCGTGCGGCGGCGGCCTCCTCGGACCGGGACGAGACCGTGTAGTACATCGCCGGCTGCAGGAACATTCCCGAGGCGGTGGCGCCCGGAGCCTTCGGCATGCGCAGCAGCTCCAGCTCCTGGCCGGAGTTCTCGGCCAGGACCTGGAGCTGGTTGCTCCACCAGCTGCCGAACGCGCTCTTGTTCGTGCCGACCAGCGACCGGTCGACCTCGTCGCCGGTCTCCTCCATCTCGGCGGCGCCCGGACCGGCCTCGGTGTCGATGAGCCGCTTCAGCAGCGCCCACCAGTCCTTGACGGTCTGCGCGGAGACGCCGATCTTGCCGTCCCGGTAGAACGGCTCACCGCGCTGGGCGGCGAAGATCTGCAGGAACGCCGGGTTCTTGTTCCACTCGGTGCCGTGGACCTCGCCACCGCTCTCCTGGGTGACCTGCTGCGAGATCGAGACGTAGTCGTCCCAGGTCCAGGCCGTGTCGTCGGGGACCTCCTGGCCGTACTTCTCCAGGGTCGCCGGGTTGGCGATCATGGGGAAGGCGTTGACGCCCGTGGGGATCGCGTACTGCTTGCCGTCGATCTGCCCGGCCTTGAGGACGTCCTGGTCGAGCTTGCCGGTCTCGACCTGCCCGTTCAGCTCGGCGAGGACGCCGCGTTCCGCGTACTCGCCGAGGCCCCGGATCTCGATCGTCATGACGTCCGGGGCGTCCCCGGCCGCGGTCTTGGTGGCCAGCTTCTCGTAGTAGCTACTCCAGTCGGAGAAGTCGCCCTCGACAGTGATGTCGGGGTTCTTCTCCTCGAACTTGGCGATGGCCGACTCCGTCAGCTTCTGCCGGGAGTCGCTGCCCCAGTAGGAGAAGACGATCTCCGTCTTGCCGCCGGAATCGCCGTCACCGCCTCCGCATGCGGTGAGCGACACCGCGAGCAGTGTCATGGCGGCGGCCGCCGTGGTGCGTTTCATCATGCTGTACCTCCGGGAGGACAGGGGGGTGGGGCGGACGGGCGGGCGTCCTATTTGAAACCGGTGGTCGCCATACCTCGGACCAGGTATTTCTGACCGGCCAGGAAGAACCCGAAGATCGGGCCGAGCGAGATGATCGACATCGCGAACATCGGTCCCCACGAGGAGTCGCCGCTCGCGTCCATGAACTGGCGCAGGGCGACCGGGGCCGTGAGGCTGTCGGAGTCGGTCAGGTAGAGGTTCTGGGTGAAGAAGTCGTTCCACGTCCAGATGAAGGTGAAGATGGCCGTGGTGGCGAGCGCCGGGACGCACAGCGGCATCACCACCCGGGTGAACGTGCGCCAGTGGCCCGCGCCGTCGATCGCGGCCGCCTCGTCCAGCTCCCGGGGCAGGGTGCGGATGAACTGCACCATCAGGAAGATGAAGAACGCGTCGGTGGCCAGGAACTTGGGCACGACGATCGGCCAGATCGTGTTGATCCAGCCGATCTCGCTGAACGCGATGTACTGCGGCACGACCGTCACGTGGTGCGGCAGCATGATCGTGCCGAGCATGAGCGCGAACCAGAGCTTCTTGAGCGGGAAGTCCAGCCGGGCGAACGCGTAGGCGGCGAGCGAGCAGGCGAACAGGTTCCCGACGACGGCCAGCGCGGTGATGACCGCCGAGTTCCACAGGTAGTAGCCGAAGGAGTGCTTGAGCGCGTCCCAGCCGCCGGCGTAGTTCTCGCCCGTCACCTCCGAGGGGACCAGTCCCGGCTCCCGGAAGATCAGCTCCTCGGGCTTGATCGAGCTGGAGACCATCCAGAGCAGCGGGTAGAGCATGAACAACCCGAACGCGATCAGCAGCACGTGCCTGACCAGTCGCGGGGCGGGCCGGAACAGGATCGGCACTCGCTTACTTTTCGTCGCCATAGAAGACCCAGAATCGAGACATGAGGAAGTTGACGGCGGTCAGGGCAGCGATGATGAGCAGGAGCACCCACGCCATGGCGGCGGCGTATCCCATCTCGTAGTTCTTGAAGCCCTTGAGGTAGAGGTAGAGCGTGTAGAAGAGGGTCGAGTCGACCGGTCCGCCGGTGCCGCCGCTGACGACGAACGCCTGCGTGAACGACTGGAACGTCTTGATCAGCTCCAGTACGGCGTTGAAGAAGATGATCGGGGTGAGCAGCGGCAGCGTGATCGAGCGGAACTGCCGCAGCTTGCCGGCGCCGTCGACCCGCGCCGCCTCGTACAGGCTCTGCGGGATCTGCCGGAGCCCCGCCAGGAAGATGACCATCGGGGCGCCGAACGTCCAGACGTGCAGCAGGATCAGCGTCCACAGCGCCGTGTCGGGGCTGGTGACCCAGCCCTGGCCCTCGATGCCGAACCAGCCCAGGAACGTGTTGACGATCCCGTCGACGCCGAAGATCTTCTTCCACAGGATCGAGATCGCCACGCTGCCCCCGAGAAGTGAGGGCAGGTAGAAGACCGACCGGTAGAACGGCAGCCCGCGCAGGCCCTTGTCCAGCGCCATCGCGAGCCCGAGGGCGAAGACGAGCTGGAGCGGGACGGACACGGCGACGTAGATGGTCGTGACCTTGAGCGAGTTCATGAACCGGTCGTCGGCCGTGAACATCTCTTCATAGTTGTCCAGGCCGACCCAGCCGGCCTCGGTCAGCAGGCTGTAGTCGGTGAACGACAGGTACAGCGACGCGATCATCGGGCCGAGCGTGACGGCGAACAGGCCGACGAACCAGGGGGCCAGGAACAGGTAGCCGGCCCACGCCTGCGATCGGGCACGCGAGCTCTTGCGGCGCCGGCGGCGCGGGCCCGCGCCCGCGGCGGACGCGGGCGCGGGCTCGGTCGTCCCCGCCGCCGAACCGACCGCGGTGGAACTGGGCGTCATCACTGCCCCTTCGATGAGTGGGGTGGAGATCGGGGTGAGATAGCGCTTTCTTATAGCGAAGTACGCAAGGACGTCAACCCTTTGCAGTGAGGTACATCACGGATGACGTCGGCGAGGAGGGCCATTGTCCAAGTTCAAGGCCATATTCGGCCAGTCGGCAATCCGTACCGGAACAACTGGCTCGCGGCTATTTACTACAACCGATTGCAGGCGTAGCCTGACTGAATCGGTACGTGGTGACCGAGACGTGCTCGGCACCGGGCCGCAGTACCGCCGAGGGGAACTCCGGCCGGTTCGGAGCGTCCGGGAAGCGCTGCGTCTCCAGGCACAGGCCCGCGAACGGGCCGTAGGGCGTCGCGACGCCGTCCAGCATGTGGCCCGTGTAGAACTGGACGCCCGGTTCGGTCGTGGTGACCTCCATCGAGCGGCCGGTGGCCGGGTCGGTCACCGTCACCCGCCCCCGCAGCACGTAGCAGTGGTCGTAGCGGCCGCCGAGGCGCGCGTCCACCCGGGCGGGGGCGGTGAAGTCGAACGGCGTCCCGGCCACCGGGGCGAGCTCGCCCGTCGGGATCTTCCCCTCGTCGACCGGCAGGTAGCGGTCGGCGTCCATCGTCACCACGTGGCCGCGCACGTCGCCGGAGCCCGCGAGGTTGAAGTACGAGTGGTTCGTCAGGTTGACCACCGTCGGGGCGTCCGTCGTGGCCCGGTACTCCAGCCGCAGCGCGTCGCCGTCCAGCACGTACCGGACGGCGGCCCGCAGCTCGCCCGGGTAGCCCTCCTCGCCGTCGGGGCTCACCAGGCTCAGCAGCAGCTCCGCCGGGCCCGCCGCCTCGACCCGCCACACCCGCTTGTCGAAGCCGCGGACGCCGCCGTGCAGGCCGTGCGCGCCGTCGTTGGCCGCGAGCCGGTACTCCCGGCCGTCGAGGGTGAACCTGCCGCGGGCGATGCGGTTGCCGTACCGGCCGACCACCGCGCCGAAGTACCGGCTGCGGTGCACGTAGTCGTCGAGCGTGTCGAGGCCCAGCACGACGTTGGTGCCGCCGGCCGTCTCCAGCCGCTGGAGGGTGGCGCCGTAGGTGAGGACCGCGGCGCGCAGCCTGCCGTTGTCGAGGACGTACCGGTCGACGCGCTCGCCGTCGGCCAGGGTGCCGAAGGCGGCGCGGTCGGCGCGGTCGGCGCCGTGGACGCCGTCGACGCCGTGGACGTCATGGGCTGTCATGGGACTCCTTCGGGTGGGGCGGTCGACTCGCGGACGACCAGGTGGGTGTCCAGGACGGTGGCGGCGCTCATCTCCTTGATGAGCAGGTCGACGGCCATGCGCCCTGCCTCGGCGGTGGGCATCGCGATCGTGGTGAGCTTGGGCCGGTACAGGCGTCCGGTGATGCTGTCGTCGATGCCGACGACGCTGATGTCCCGGGGCACGGAGACGCCCAGCTCCTCCAGGCCCTCGACGAGGCCGATCGCGACGAGGTCGTTGTAGGCGAGCACGCCGGTCGCCCCCGACCCGGCGACCTGCTCGGCCACGGCGAGGCCGCCCTCCTCGGTGGGCGGGTTCGGGCCGATGACGAGCGTGTCGAGGCCGGGCACGTCCGTGACGGCCCGGCGCAGCTCGGCGCTCGTCCACGAGCCGGCGGGTCCCGCCACGAGGGCGACGCGCCGGTGGCCGAGACCGGCCAGGTGCTCCATCGCGGCGCGGGCGCCGTTGGCGACGTCCATGACGACCGTCGGCACGCCGCGCAGCCGCCGGTTGACCAGGACGAACGGGATCGTCTCGGCCAGCTTCTCGAGGGCCTTGTTCGACAGCCGGGGGCTGCACAGCACGATGCCGTCCACCTGCTTGAAGAAGGTCTGGACGAGGTCCTCCTCCTCGGTGGGGTTCTCGTCGGTGTCGGCGACGAACAGGTGGTAGTCCTGGTCGCGGGCGGCGGCCTGGGCGGCCTTGATCAGCGGCGGGAAGAACGGATTCGCGAGATCGGCCACGATCAGCCCGAGGTTGTTGGTCCGGCCGGTGGTGAGCGACCGCGCCGCCCGGTTGGGCCGGTACCCGAGCCGCTCGGCCACGGCCAGCACCCGGGTCCGCGTCTCGGAGTTCACCATGTGGGGCGCGGAGAAGGTCCGCGACACCGTCGACACGTGGACCCCGGAAGCGCGCGCCACGTCACGAATCGTCACTGCCATGGCGGCCACCTTAACGCAACCGTTTGCAAACTTCGAGCGGATCCTTAGTGAAGGTTCACGGCTGTTCGAGCGCCGCTACTTGATGTATAACCAAGTCCGGCAGGACCGTTTACTGCAACTGCTTGCAGCACCCTAAGGAGTCCCTCACGGTGAGCAGAGTGCTCGTCACCGGAAGTGCCGGCCGGTTGGGCCGGAGCGTCGTCACGATGCTGGGGGCCGCCGGGCACGAGGTGATCGGCGTCGACCAGGCACCGGGCACCCCCCGGGACGCCGCCGCGACCCTGCCGGCCGACCTCACCGATCCCGGTGAGGCGTACTCGGTGATCACCCGGTTCCGTCCGGACGCGGTGGTCCATCTCGCCGCCATCGCCGTCCCCTTCGCGCGGACGGACGCCACGACCTTCCGCGTCAACACCCAGCTCGCCTTCAACGTCTGCGCGGCCGCGGTGGCGCTCGGCGTGCCGAAGCTGGTCGTGGCCAGCAGCCCGACGGTGATGGGCTACGGGGCGCCCGGCGGGTGGACGCCCGCCTACCTGCCGCTCGACGAGGAGCACCCGCCCCTGCCCTGGAACGCCTACAGCCTGTCGAAACTGGTCGCCGAGCAGACCATGCAGACGTTCGCCCGGTCCGGCGTCGAGACCAGGATGGCCGCCGTCCGTCCCTGCTTCGTCATCGCGCCCGAGGAGTGGGAGGGCGCCCCCACCCAGTCGGGGCACACCCTCCGCGAGCGCCTGGACCGGCCCGAGATCGGCAGCGTCTCGCTGTTCAACTACCTCGACGCCCGCGACGCGGGCGAGTTCGTCGACACCCTCCTCACCCACCTGCCCCGGCTGGAGCGCAACGGCGAGGTGTTCTTCGCCGGGGCCGGCGACGCGCTGGCCCGCGAGCCGCTGGCCGAACTGCTGCCCCGCTTCTTCCCCCCGACCGGGGAGGCCGCCGCAGCGCTCACCGGCACCTCCCCCGCCTTCTCCGCCGCCAAGGCCGAGCGCCTGCTCGGCTGGACCGCCAAGCGCAGCTGGCGGACCGAACTCTCCTGAAGGACCATGCTGATGAATCTCGACGGTGTGCTCTTCTTCCCGGTGACGCCGTTCGACGCGAACGGCGAGCTCGCGCCCGGCCTGCTGGCCGAACACGTCCGTCGGGGCGTGGCGCACGATCCCGGCGCGGTGTTCGTCGCCTGCGGAACCGGCGAGTTCACCTCGCTGTCCGAGGCCGAGCACGCGGCGGCCGTCCGGACGGGCGTGGAGGCGGCCGGCGGCGCGGTCCCGGTGTTCGCCGGGGCCGGCGGGCCGTTCGGCACGGCGCTCGCCCAGGCGCGGGCCGCGCGCGCGGCGGGCGCGGACGGCGTGCTGCTCTTGCCGCCCTACCTCGCCCAGGGGCCGCCGGGCGGCCTCGCCGACTACGTCCGCGGTGTCGCCGCCGAACTCCCGGTGATCGTCTACCAGCGCGGGCCGCTCGCGCTCGACCCCGAGGCGGCCGTCGAGCTGGCCGCGATCCCCGGCGTCATCGGGCTCAAGGACGGCCAGGGCGACATCGACCGGATGCAGCGGATCGTCCTCGCGATCCGCGAGACCCGCGACGGCTTCCTCTTCTTCAACGGGCTCCCCACGGCCGAGCTGACCCAGCCCGCCTACCGGGCGATCGGCGTCCCGCTGTACTCCAGCGCCGCGTTCGCGTTCGTCCCGGAGGTCGCCCGCGCCTACCTGGCGGGCGACGAGCGGCTCCTCACCGAGTTCTTCGCGCCCCTGGTGCGGCTGCGCTGCAAGGTGCCCGGGTACGCGGTGTCGCTGGTCAAGGCCGGGGTGCGGCTGCGCGGGCTGGACGTCGGCGGCGTCCGGCCGCCGCTGGCCGGGCTCACCCCCGAGCACGAGGCGGAACTCGGCGCGCTGATCGAGCACGGCCTCGACCTGGTCGCCTCGTGATCCGGGAGCTGTCGGTCGTCCGGCGGTCGGTGCCGCTGGCCCGGCCGTGGGGCCCGGACGTGCCGTGCAACCACGTCCTGCTGGTGACGCTCACGCTGGACGACGGGCGGACGGGCACCGGGATCTCCTGGACCCCGCGCGTCGGGGCGCACGCGATCGAGGCGCTGCTGGCGCACGACGTGCGGGACGCGGTCATCGGGCTCCCGGCGCATCCCGGCGTCGTGTGGGACGAGCTGTCGGCGCGGCTCGGCGAGGCCGGACGGTCCGGGATCGTCCCGCTCGCGATGGCGGGCGTCGACCTCGCGCTGTGGGACCTGGTGTGCGGGGAGCGCTCGCTCGCCGAGGTGCTCGGGCCGCGGCGCGCGGCCGTCCCGGTCTACGGGAGCGGCGTCAACCTGCACTACTCGCTCGACGAGCTCACCGCGCAGGCCGCGCGGTGGGCCGCCGCCGGGCATCCGGCCGTCAAGATCAAGGTGGGCCGCCCCTCGCTCGCCGAGGACGTGGCGCGGGTCGCCGCGGTCCGCGAGGTCGTCGGGCCCGGCACGGCGCTGATGATCGACGCGAACCAGCGGTGGGACCTGTACCGGGCGCGGACGGCGCTGCGGGCGCTGGAGCGGTTCGATCCGTACTGGATCGAGGAGCCGCTGCCCGCCGACGACGTCGCCGCGCACGCCGAGCTGCGGCGGAGCATCGGCACGCCGATCGCGGTCGGCGAGAACGTCGCCACCGCGCACGGCTTCCGCGACCTGCTGACGGCCGGTGCCTGCGACGTCGTCCAGCCGAACGTGGTGCGGGTCGGCGGGATCACGCCGTTCCTGCGCATCGCCGACCTCGCGCGGGTGTTCGACGTCCCCGTGCATCCCCACCTGCTCACCGAGCTGTCGGGGCAGCTGGCCCTCGCCCTGCACCATCCCGCGATGGTGGAGCTGGTGGAGGACGCCTCGCTCACCGACCTCGGGCTGCTCGCCGGCCCGCCCCCGGTGGAGATCGCCGGCGCGGAGCTGCGGGCGACGGGCACGCCGACGAGGTGGGCCCGGTGAGGGGCGAGCGGACGGACGAGCGGACGGGCGCGGGCACGGGCGCGCGGGGAGGTGAGGTGCGGCCGGTGCGGGTCGTGGTCGCCGGGGTCAACGGCTACGGGCGCCACCATCTGGACAACGTCGCCCGGCTGGCCGCGGCGGGCCGGGCCGAGCTGGCCGGGATCTGCGACGTCGCGCCGCCGTCCGGGCCGTCCGCACCGGGCGTGCCCGTCTCGGCGGACCTCCCGGCGCTGATCCGGGACACCGGTGCGGAGGCCGCGGTGATCGCCACCCCGATCCACACCCATGCCCCGCTGGCCGCGGCCGCGCTCCGGGCCGGGGCGCACGTGCTGCTGGAGAAGCCGCCCGCGCCGTCGGTCGGCGCCTTCGCCGAGATCGCCGCCGCGGTCGCGGAGACCGGCCTGGGCTGCCAGGTCGGGTTCCAGTCGCTCGGGTCGGCGGCGATCCCGGCCGCGCGGGAGCTGCTCGGCGAGCCGGTCCGCGGCATCGGGGTGGCGGGGGCATGGTCGCGGCCGTTCGGCTACTACACCCGTTCGGCCTGGTCGGGACGGCGCCGCCTGGACGGCGTCGACGTCATGGACGGCGCCCTGACCAACCCCTTCGCGCACGCGGTGGCGACCGCCCTGGCCGTGGCCGGAGCGGACACGGTGGACTCGGTCGCCGGCATCGAACTGGAACTGCACCGCGCCAACGCGATCGAGTCCGACGACACCTCCAGCGCCCGGGTCCGGCTGGCGGACGGGACGGTCGTCGCGATCACGGTCTCGCTCTGCTCCGACCGGCGCACCGAGCCGTACCTCCATCTCCACGGCGAGCACCGTTCGGCCCGCCTCTTCTACACCCTCGACGAGGTCGAGATCGACGGGGTGCGGACCGGTTTCGACCGGGCGGACCTGCTCGAGAACCTCCTCGCGCACGTGCGGGACGGCACCGGGCTGCTGGTGCCGCTCGCGCGCACCGGCGGGTTCACGCGGCTGCTCGACGCGATCCGGCTCGCCCCGGATCCGCGGCCGGTCGACGCGCGGTTCGTCCGGACCGAACCGTCCCGGCTGGTCCTGCCCGGCATCGAGGGCCTGGCCGTGCGCGCGGCCGCCGAGCTCGCGACGCTCTCCGAGCTGGGCTTCCCGGAGGCTCTCGGGACGGGGCCCGGCGCACCGCCGTGGCCGGAGCCCGCGCTCCGGGTGGACGGGCGGGAGGTGGCGGCCTACGTCCGGCGCGGCGACCTGCGGGCGACCGACGCCCCGCGCCCGCACCTGCATCCCGTCCGGACGCTCGGCGGGACGGTCGTCACCGACACGCAGCCGGACGACCACGTCCACCACTTCGGTGCGGGCATCGCGGTCTCCGACGTCGACGGGGCCAACTTCTGGGGCGGCTCCACCTACGTCCGGGGGGAGGGGCCGAGGATGCTGCCCAACCACGGGCGGCAGCGGCGCCGCACGCTCCGGCCGGTGGACGGCGGCTACGCGGAGGAACTCGACTGGACCGGCCCGGACGGCACCGTCCTGGCCGCCGAGGAACGGACGCTGACCGCGCGGCGCCCGGCCGGTGCCCCCGGCGGCGCGTGGGCGCTCGACGTGTCGTTCACGCTGACCGGACGGACGGGACGCCCGCTCGTCCTGCAGAGTTCGGCCTGCAAGGGCCGGACCGGCGCGGGCTACGGCGGGTTCTTCTGGCGCGCTCCCAAGGACCCCGCCGGACCGGACGTCTTCGCCGTCTTCACCGGCGAGGCGTCCGGCGAGGAGGCCGTGCACGGCAGCGTCACCCCCTGGCTGGCGCTGACCTCGGACGCGTGGAGCCTGCTGTTCGTCCAGACCGCGGGGCTCGATCCGTGGTTCGTGCGGGTCGCCGAGTACCCCGGCGTCGGCCCCGCCCTGGCGTGGGACCGTCCGCTGACCGTCCCGGACCGGCTGCACCGGGCGATCACCGTGGTGGTCGCCGACGGGCGGCTCGCGCCGGACCGGGCCCGCGAGCTCGCCGCCGCCGAGGGGGCGCCCGCGTGAGGATCTTCATCGCGGGCGACTCGACGGCCGCGGACTACCCGTCCGGGCAGGCGCCGCAGGCGGGCTGGGGGCAGGCCCTGGCGGAGTTCGTGGACGTCCCGGTCGTCAACGCCGCCTACCCCGGGGCGAGCGCGCGCAGCTCGGTCGAGCGGCTCGGCATGCACGACCGGATCATGGCGGAGATCGGCCCGGACGACGTGCTGCTGATCTGCTTCGGGCACAACGACGGCAGGCACGACCAGGGCAGGTTCGGCGCCCCCTCCGGCTCCTACACCGGGCACCTGCGCCGCTACGTCGCGGGGGCCCGCGCCCGCGGCGCCCGTCCGGTCCTGGTGACGTCGGTCGAGCGCCGCACCCCCGGCGGGACGCCGACGCACGGCGCGTACCCGGACGCGATGCGGGCGCTGGCCCGCGCCGACCGGGTCCCGCTGATCGACCTGCAGGCCGCCAGCGCGCGCCGCTGGCGCGAGCTCGGCCCGGACGCCACCAGGAGCCTGTTCCTGTGGCTCGGTCCGCACCCCAACTACCCGCTCGGCAGCGCCGACGACACCCACTTCACCGCGGCGGGCGCGATCGAGGTCGCCCGCCTGCTGCTGGCGGAGGCCGGACCGGAGCTTCCGCCGGCCGTCCGCATGCCCGCCGATCTGACCTGGAAGGCCCCCATGCCCGTCCCGAGCATCGACGCGCGCTCCGGCGAGCGCCGCGGCGAGTACCCCACCGCCACCCCGCAGGAGGTCGGCGCGATCTGCCGCCGCGCCGCCGACCTGCTGCCCGTCCTCGACGGCGCCGGACCGGACGGGCGCGCCGCGCTGCTGGAGGCGATGGCCGGCGCGCTCGACGACCGCGCGGACGCGCTGGTCGCGGCGGCCGACGCCGAGACGGCGCTCGGCACGGTGCGGCTGACCGGCGAGGTGGCCCGGACCAGCGGGCAGCTCCGCCTGTTCGCCGAGGTGCTGCGCGAAGGCTCCCTCCTCGACGTCCGGCTCGACTCCGCCGACCCGGGCGCCGTCCCACCGAAGCCCGACCTGCGCCGGATGAACGTCCCGCTCGGCGTCGTCGGCGTGTTCGGCGCGTCGAACTTCCCGTTCGCGTTCAGCGTCGGCGGCGGCGACACCGCCAGCGCCCTCGCGGCGGGCTGCCCGGTGGTCGTCAAGGCCCACGAGCTCCATCCGGAGACGTCGGCGCTGACCCTCGCCGCGCTCCGCGCGGGCGCCGCCACGGCGGGCTTCCCCGAGGACGTCGTGCAGCTCGTCCACGGGCGCGAGGCGGGGACCGCGCTCGTCCAGGACGGCAGGGTGAGGGCGATCGGCTTCACCGGGTCGGTCCGCGGGGGCCGGTACCTGCACGACCTGGCGATGGCCCGGCCGGAGCCGATCCCGTTCTACGGCGAGCTCGGCAGCCTGAACCCGCTCGTGGTGACGCCCGGCGCGGCGGAGGCCCGGCTCGCGGAGATCGCGGCGGGCCTGGCCGCCTCCGCGACCCTCGGCGCGGGCCAGTTCTGCGTCAAGCCCGGCCTGGTGCTCGCGCCCGCCGGGGCGGGACTGGCGGAGGCGATGGCCGAGCACGTCACGGCGCTCGGCCCGCAGACGCTCCTCGGCGACGCGATCCGCACCGGGTTCTCCGAGGGGGCGGCCGCCCGCGGGACGATCCCCGGCCTGCGGACGGTCGCGACCGGCCGGGCGGGCGAGGCGCGCGAGGTCGCCGCCCGCCTCATGGCGGGCCCCGTCTCCCTGCTCGGCACGTCCGAGCTCCTGCTGGAGGAGTGCTTCGGCCCGCTGACCGTCGTCCTGGAGTACACGGGCGCGGACGAGCTGGCCGAGGCCCTCGCCGCCGCCCCCGGCACCCTCACGGTCACCCTGCACAGCGAACCCGCCGAGACCGAGCTCGCCGGACGCCTCGTCGCCCTCGCCCGCGACCGCGCGGGCCGCCTGGTGTTCGACTCCTACCCCACGGGCGTCGCCGTCGGATGGGCCCAGCAGCACGGCGGCCCCTACCCCGCGACCACCGCCCCCACCACCACGTCGGTCGGCACGGCCGCCGTCCACCGCTTCCTCCGGCCGGTCGCCTACCAGAACTGCCCGCCGCCGCTCCTGCCGCCCGCCCTGCGCGACGGCAACCCCTGGCGGCTGCCCCGGCGGGTCGACGGCACCCTGACCTTGCCCGACGGCCTGTCCGACGTCCGGCCCGAGCGCCCGGCGGCGCAGTAGCGAAGTTCCGCGGCAGCGCGCCCGGAGCTTCGCTCGGTCACGAGCCGCCCGCGATCGCGCGGGGCGGGACGCTCAGTCATGTCGTCTTTAGATGACAAAGAACAATTAGATAATTCTTCATTGACGCGCCCCGGCATGGTTGTTACGTTCGCGCTTGAAAGCGCTTTCAGCCGTCCTGTCCCGCACCGCGGGCCTCTCGAAAGGACTGCCGCCATGTCCGCACCCCCACGCGAACGGCGCGACGGGAAACGCCGGCGGGGCCGGCTCGCCGCCGCGCTCACCGCCGTCTCCGCCCTCCTGCTCGGCCTGTTCGCCGCGACTCCCGCCCAGGCCCAGCCGACACCCGGCACCTGGTACGTCATCCAGTCCCGCCTCTCGGGCAAGGTCCTGGACGTCGAGTCCGGGGCCACCGGGAACGGGGCGGGGCTCGTCCAGTGGTCCCGCACCGGCGCCGCCGACCAGCAGTTCAGGTTCCTGGACGCCGGCGACGGCTTCTACCGCATCCAGGCCCGCCACTCCGGCAAGGTCCTCGACGTCTACGAATGGAACCCCGGCGACGGCGCCCGAATCGTCCAGTGGACCGACCTCGGCGCCGAGAACCAGCAGTGGCGGCTGGAAGGCACCGGGGACGGCGCCTACCGGTTCGTCAACCGCTTCAGCGGCAAGGCCCTGGACGTCTGGGAGTGGTCCACCGCCGACGGCGCCCGCATCTCCCAGTACACCCCCCACGACGGCGCCAACCAGCAATTCGGTCTCGTCCCCGTCGACGGGGGCGGGGACGGGGATCCGACCGGCGACGCGCTGTACGTGGCGCCGGGCGGCACCGACGGCGCGCCGGGGACGGAGTCGGACCCGACGACGCTGGCCTCGGCGATCGACCGGGTCTCCTCCGGCGGGACGATCTACCTTCGCGGCGGGACGTACCGCCACGCGCGGACGATCACGATCGAGCCGGGGAACGACGGCTCCCCGGGTGACCGCACCGAACTGGCGGCCTACCCGGGCGAGACACCGGTGCTGAACTTCTCCGCCCAGAGCGAGGACTCCGCGAACCGCGGCCTGCGGGTCAACGGGGACCACTGGCACGTCCGCGGCATCGTGGTCGAGCACGCGGGCGACAACGGGATCTTCGTCGGAGGCAGCGGCAACGTCATCGAGCGCACGGTGACGCGGTACAACCGCGACAGCGGGCTGCAGCTGTCGCGGATCGCCTCCGACACCCCCGAGTCGGACTGGCCGGCGAACAACCTCGTCCTCAGCGCCGTCTCGCACGACAACGTCGACTCCGACGGCGAGGACGCCGACGGCTTCGCACCGAAGCTGACCGTCGGGCCCGGCAACGTCTTCCGCCACACCGTGGCCCACAACAACATCGACGACGGCTACGACCTGTACACCAAGTCCGAGACCGGCCCGATCGGCGAGGTGACCGTCGAGAACTCCCTCGCGTACCGCAACGGCACGCTCTCGGACGGCTCGCAGGCGGGCGAAGGCGACCGCAACGGCTACAAGCTCGGCGGCGAGGACATCCCGGTGGACCACGTCGTCCGGAACAGCATCGCCTACGACAACGGCAAGCACGGGTTCACCTACAACAGGAACACCGGCACGATGACGGTCTCGGGCAACGCCGCCATCGGCAACGAGGAGCGCAACTTCAACTTCGACGGCGGCTCCTCGGTGTTCCGGAACAACACCTCCTGCGACAGCGGGTCCAACGACCGGATCATCGGCAGCGCCGACGGCTCCAACCAGTTCTGGTCCGGGTCCAACGGCTCCCGGTGCTCGTCCTACTCCGGCTCCCTGGAGTGGCACTTCGCCTCCGACGGCCGGCTGGTGGTGACCTTCGGCGGCGACCAGGTCCTGCCCTGACACCCGCACGCCGTGAACGGGCCCGCGGCGCGCCCGCGGGCCCGTTCACGTTGGCACGGAAGAAAGTCACGTGCCCCCTGACCTGCGGGGTAACTGGTTTACACGCGGCGTGGAATCGGTGACTCGGGTAGTTGCGTTTCCTCCTCGCACCGCTCCGGACGCCGTAGACTCGTGGCGTGATCTTCAAGGCGGTGGGAGTGGGAAGGCCCTATCCGGACCACGGGCTCTCGTCCCGGGACTGGGCCAAGATCCCGCCTCGCCAGGTCCGCCTCGATCAGCTCGTCAGCACCAAGCGGGAGCTCGACCTCCAGTCTCTCCTGGCCAAGGACTCGACCTTCTACGGCGACCTGTTCCCCCACGTCGTCCAGTGGCGCGGCGAGATGTACCTGGAGGACGGCCTGCACCGCGCGCTGCGCGCCGCCCTGCAGCAGCGGACCGTCTTGCACGCGCGCGTCCTCGACCTGGACGCCGTCGACGTGCGCGGCTGACCTCGGCCGGGGCCCGCCGGGGCCGGGGCCGAGGCCGTGATCAGCGGGCGCGGGCGGGTTCGGGCACGACGATCTCCTTCGCCTCGACGAGCGGCGCCGGGCCGAGCCGGATGTAGGTCGGGCGGGCGGCGAGCAGGCCGAAGGCGATCTCGGGCACGAGCAGGGCGAGCAGGAGGCCGAGCGAGACGTCCCAGCCGCCCGTGGCGCTGTGCAGGACGCCGGCGGCGAGCGGCCCGAAGCCCGCGAGCAGGTAGCCGCCGGTCTGCGCCATCCCGGACAGCCGCGCGGCGACCGACGGGCCCGGCGACCGCAGGCTCAGCAGCGTGTAGGCGAGCGGGAAGGCGCTGCCGATGCCGATGCCCAGCGTGACGGCCCACACCCACCCGGCGGACGGGGCGACGAGCAGACCGCCGAGGCCGACGGCCATCACGGCCCCGATTCCGGCGACGACGACGCGCTGGTCGCGGAGCCGGGCGGCGAGCACCGGGACGAGATAGCCCAGCGGGATCCCGACGAACATCATGATCGAGACCATCATCCCGGCCGTGGCGGGGGCGTGCCCGGCGTCCCGCATGATCTCCGGCAGCCAGGACATCAGCACGTAGAACATCAGCGAGGCCAGGCCCATGAACGCGGTGACGCACCAGGCGAGGGGCGAGCGCAGCAGCGACCCGTCCGCCCGGCCGGTGCCGCCGCGCGCGTCCGGCCGGCTCGTGGGCTCCGCTGCCGCCCGCCGCCCGCGGATCGCGAGCGGCCCCCACACCAGCGCGGCGACCAGGGACGGGACGGCCCAGACGGCGAGAGCCAGCCGCCAGCCGCCCGCGTGGTCCAGCGGCACCGCGAGACCGGCGGCGACGGCGCCGCTCACGGCCATCAGCATCATCGCGACACCGGTCAGGGAGCCGACGCGGCGCGGGAACGCCCGCTTGATCACCGCGGGCGTGAGGACGTTGCCCATCGCGATGCCCGCGCCCGCCAGGACCGTACCGGCGTAGAGCGCGGGCGCGTACGGGACGACGCGCAGCAGGATCCCGGCGGTGATCAGGACGAGGGCCCCCGCGATGGCGACCTCGGTGCCGAGCCGGCGGGCCAGCACCGGGGCGAGGGACGCGAAGAGGCCGAGGGACAGCACCGGGAGCGTGGTGAGGACGCTCACGCCGACGCCGGAGAGCCCGAACGCGTCGCGCAGCTCGCCGAGCACCGGGGAGATCCCGGTGATCGCGGCGCGCAGGTTGAGGGTGAGCAGGACCAGGCCGATCAGGGACCAGACGGCCGCGGCACGGGACGTGGTCAGGGCGGGGGGCTTGGGCGACGCGTTCATTTCACCTTCGTCATGCGCACACGGCGCGGCTCAACAGAGAACGGAACAGGAATCGGTGGAAGGAATCGGGCACGACAGGGCGGCGGCCCTCGATGCGGGCGGAGGGCTCGCTACGTGGCGGCCCCGGCCCCGCCGGGCGCCCCGACGGGGGGCGGCGGCTCCGGCGCCCCGGCGGCATCGGCCCTCGCGGCGGAGGCGAGGATCCCGTCCAGGCACGCGTGGGTGGCGCGGGTCGCGGCCTCGGCGTCCCCGGCGTCGATGGCGCGGGCGATGGGCCCGTGCGGGACGTCCGCGTGCTGCAGCAGGACGCCCGCGGCGCCGATGCTCGCGCGCAGCGCGGTGCTGAAGTCGCGGTAGAGGTCGGTGAGCACGCGGTTGTGGGTGGCGTCGACGACGGCGGTGTGGAACGCGAGGTCGGCCTCGACGAACTCGGCGTGCTCCCCGGCGGCCCACGCGGCGTCCCGGCGGGCGAGCGCGGCGGCGATCGCGGCGGTGTCGGCGCCGGTGCGGCGGGTGGCGGCGAGCCGTGCGGCCTCGACCTCCAGCCCGCGCCGGACCTCGAGGATCTCGATCAGCTCGGCCCGCTCCAGGCGCCGCCGGACGGCGCCGGACAGCTCGCTGGTGGCGCGCACGTAGGTGCCGTCGCCCTGCCTGCTGTCGAGCAGGCCGGCGTGGGTGAGGGCGCGGACGGCCTCGCGGACGGTGTTGCGGCCGACGCCGAGGGTCTCCGACAGCATCGGCTCCGGCGGGATCTTCCCGCCGACCGGCCAGACACCGTTCGCGATCTCGTCCCTGAGCTGGTCGATCACCTGGTCGACGAGCGAGGAGCGGCGCGTGGTCCGCAGCGTCATCGGCAGTCCCCCCAGTCACCGGCGAGCATTCAGCCGGTCATCCCATGTCTCCATGGTAGGACCACCGGAGGCGTGCGTTTATTCCGCCCCGTGCCGATCGCGCCGACCGCGAGGATCCGGCATCCGGGCGCGCGGCCGCGGCGGGCGGCGTCAGACGCGGCCGAGGTCGCGGTTGGCCTCGTGGGGGCGTCCGGCGCGCAGCCCGGCGGCCTCGAGCGCCTGCCGGTACGCGGCGGCCGCGCTCTCGCCGTCCTGGACGAGCTCGAACAGTTCGCCCATCTCGCGGAGCAGGTTCGCCGTGGGACGTCCGGCCGGGAGCGTCGCGAGCTGCCCGGACGCGGCCCGGAGCACGACCTGCGCGGCCTGCCGGTCCCCCTGCGCGACGCGTGCCCGCGCGAGGACGAGCCGGGCCCGGACGGTCGTCCTCGACCGGGCCACGAGATCCTGCCCGGGCTGCAGGGTGAGCGGACGGGACGGGATCGTGGGCGACGGCGCCTGCAGGGCAATACCGGTGTCCAGGAACTCCTCGAGGGCGGTGATGGCCTCGGCCGGCTCTCCCGCCAGGACGAGCGCGCGCGCACGGGCGATCGCGCACTCGGTGGCGTCGGCCCCGGTCAGCGCGGTCGTCCCCGCGAGCAGTTCGAGCGCTTCGCGGGCGGCGTCGGCGGAGCCCTCGGCGCGGGGACGTCCGAAGGTGCCGGGGACGGCCGAGGAGTCCCGCTGCGAGAACGGCGCGACGCCCCGGAGCAGGGCCCTGGCCGCGGCGAGGCGCAGGCGCGCCTCGACCCGGAGCGGGGCGCCTTCCGAGCGGGCCGCCAGGGCCTGGTCGGCGAAGTACAGCGAGTCGCCGATCGCGCCCTCCTCCAGGGCGCGCAGGCTGGCCCGCTGGTAGTGGACGCTCGCCGGTTCGTCCGCGCCGTCCGGGTACAGGAGCCGGCGGCCGATCTCGTGCGCGCGCGCCGGGTCGGACCGGTCCACGTACGCCAGGAGGAGGACGCGTCCGGCCTCGGTGTGCTCGCGTCCCACGCCGAGCCCGACGGCGCGCAGCCGCTCCATGGCGCGCTCGCCGAGCGCGGTGGCCTGCCCGAGGTCGCCGACCGTGTGGTAGCAGCGGGCCAGCGCGATGACGGCGGGCAGCGTGCTGGTCCGGCCGGTGTCGCGCTCGGCCTGCTCGCGCAGTTCCTCGAACAGCCCGATGGCGAGGTCGGTGCGGCCGAGCGCCTCGAGGGCGCGGGCGCGTCCCCAGCGGGCGCGGGAGGTGAGGTCGGGGTCGTCGCTGCGCGCGATGACGTCGTCGAACCCCTCCTCGGCGGCCGCCGGGTCGCCGCCCAGCAGGGCCAGGTGCGCGTGGCGCTCCCGGACCTCGAGGTGGGTGCGCTGCTCGGGCTCGACGCCCTCGGCGAGGTACTCGGGCGTGCAGCCGAGGCGCTCGGCCAGCATGCGCAGCACGGTCGGGGTCGGCGTGCGCTTGCCCGACTCGATCAACGAGATGTAGCTGTCGGAAAGGTCGTGACCGGCGAGCTGTGCCTGCGACAAGCGTCTGGTCAGCCGCAGGTTGCGGACACGTTCGCCGACATTGCCTGGACCCGGCATGTGGACTCACTTAGCGGAAGTAATCAGGCGGCTGGGGTGCCGACATGATTGCACATTGCGGGTTAACGCACATCGAGAGTAACGAAGCGGGCCGCCGCCGGGCCGGCGAACCGCTAGTCGTCGGGGTTCTTGTTGGGGAAGATCATCTCGCAGACCTCGAGGTAGAGCTGCTCGGGGTAGGGGAGGTAGTCGACGTTCGTCAGCGCCTGGTCCTGGCCGGCGGACTCCAGCACGAACTCACCGTAACCGAGCATCCGGCCGGTGATCGACCGTTTGAAGCTCATGTCGGTGACCTTGGCCAGCGGCATCATCGCGACCTTGCGGGTGAGGATTCCCGTGGTCAGCAGCATCCGCTGGTTCGTGATGACGAAGTAGTCGACCGACCATTCCGCGACGCGCCACACGAACCAGGCGAGCAGCGCGAGCCAGCCCCACCAGATCCACATGATGACGGCGCCGACGGTGTTGACCGCGACGCCCGCGACGATCAGGCCGCCGAGGACGAGCCCGACCGGGACCATCAGCACCGCCGGGTGCCGGCGGACGGTGATGACCTGGTTCTCGTGCGGGAGCAGGTACTTGTTGACGGACGCGGGGGCGGAGTCGCCCGGGGTCACGAGTCTCATGGCGGCTCAGCCGACCGCGTTCATGAAGGTGATCACCGAACCGGCGGCGTCGGCGAGGCCGCCGGCGACGCTCTCGACCGATCGCGCGGCGCCGTCCGGCTGCGTGACGACGTAGAACGCCACGAAGGCCGCCGCGGCCCACGTCAGATACTTCTTGGCGGGCACGGCTGCCTCCCGGAGCACTTGTCTCGAGACCCCGGATCAGTTTCGCACAGCCGCAACCCGCGGCAAAGGAAGGTCTATGGCGCGTTGTCGAGAGATGACCGCCTCGCCTTGCGCCGCTTCTCGGCGGCGACCGTCGCCAGCACCTCCAGGTGCCGCCGCGCGATCCGTTCGACGAGGTCGGCGGGCGCCGACCCGGTGACCTCCTCGGCGCCGTACCGGGCCGCGGACACGCAGCGGGACACCGTCTCGGCGGCGTGCACCCCCGCGAACTCCTCGGTCAGCCGCTCGCCGATCACCGCGTACCGCGGCAGGTCCCCATCCCCCTGGTGAGCCATTCCGTGAGCCATCGCGACATCCTCGAGCTCGCTCACGCCGCCCGATCCGTAACGGTCCCCTGTGCCGCGGCGGCGGAGGGGAACGCGCACTGGCGTTCCGTGCAGGCTCAATACCCTCTACCAGGGCGAACGAACATTCTCACGACCCCGATCGCGACCGCGTGGTCATCCGTACGGCCGGTGCCGGGACGGGGCCGGGACGGGGCCGGGACGGGCGGGCCGAGCCGGGCCGGGTCAGACGACGCCGTACAGCCGGTCCCCCGCGTCGCCGAGGCCGGGGACGATGAACCCCCGCTCGTTCAGGTGCGAGTCGATCGCGGCGGTGACGACGCGGACCGGGGCGGTGAGGTCGGCGAACGCCTGCTCCAGGTACTTCAGCCCCTCGGGCGCGGCCAGCAGGCAGAGGGCGGTGACGTCGGTGGCGCCGCGCTCGCACAGCAGCCGGATCGCGGCGGCGAGCGTCCCGCCCGTCGCGAGCATGGGGTCCAGGACGTAGCACTGCCGGCCGGACAGGTCGTCGGGCAGCCGCGTCGCGTACGTCTGGGCCTGCAGGGAGCCCTCGTCCCGGATCATGCCGAGGAAGCCGACCTCGGCGGTGGGCAGCAGCCGGGTCATCCCGTCCAGCATCCCGAGGCCCGCGCGCAGGATCGGCACGACCAGCGGCTTCGGGCTGGCGAGCTGGACGCCCTCGGCGTCCACCAGCGGCGTCGGGACCGTGACCTCGGCGACCCGGACGTCGCGGGTGGCTTCGTAGGCGAGCAGGGTGACCAGCTCGTCGGCCAGCCTGCGGAACGTGGGCGAGTCGGTGCGCGAGTCCCGGAGGGTGGTGAGCTTGTGCGCGACGAGCGGGTGGTCGACGGCGAGGGTCTGCATGCGCACACGGTAGCCGACATGCGGCGTTCGTCCGGTCCGGGACGAAGCAGGATAGGACGCGGGTGAGCTGGGCACGAAACCGGTATGAGCCGCGACAGCGATCAGCAGCCGACGCCGCCGGGGCCGGCCCGCGACCCGGCGCCGGACTCGGCCGAACCGTCCGTGAGCGACGTCACAGCCGACCGGCGCGCGATGGAGGAGAGGCACGCGGGAGACGAGGGAGACGAGGGGCGCGCACCGACCCGTCCGGGGCCGCAGGGGGAGATCTCGCCCGAGGAGGTGCGCGAGCACCTGCGCCGCCGGGCGGTGTTCCTGCGGGAGCTGGCGGAGGCGCGCGAGCTGCGGCGCCGGGTGACGCCGCACCGGTCGCGGCGCGCCCGGATCCACGCGGCGCTGCGCCGCCGGACGTTCCGCATCAACTGACCGCGAATCCGACCCGCACCGCTCCCCGAACCGCACCGAACCGCACCGCACCGGGCGGTATCGGACGGCGCGTTCCGCGCCGGGCGGTGCGGCCGGTCCGCCCCCCGCGTCCATCGAGTAGGTTCGTTGCGCCGGGGCGCACGCAGCGCCGGCCGCCCGCGCGCACCCCGCCCCCCAATTCGGCGGTGGGGCGTACGGGGGCGCGCCGCATCTGCGAACATGCCCTGGCAGCAACCGCGCCGGTGGGGTGGACATGACGGATGTGGACGCGACGGACTTCGCCGTCGTGGTGTACCGGGAGGACGAAGCCTGGGAGGCCGAGGTGCTCCCGGTGGCACTGACCGAGGACCTCGCTGGGCTGATCCATGCCCTGCGGCAGCAGCCGAGCCTGGGCGGGACGGTCGGGCTCGTGGCGGTCGGCGACGACTTCTTCGTGGCGATCCGCCTGCTCGGTGACGAGGTGATGGTGTTCCTCTCGGACGTCACCGCCTCCGTGGACTGGCCGCTCGCCACGCAGGTCCTGGAATACCTGGACATTCCCGTCCCGGACGAGGAGGAGCTCGACCAGGTCCTCCCGGTCGGCGACATGTCGATCTTCGCCGACCTGGGGCTCGACGAGATGGAGCTCGGCGCCATCTCCGGCGACCTCGAGCTCTACCCGGACGAGATGCTGCTGAGCATCGCGGGCCGCCTCGGCTTCGCCACCGCCTTCGAACGCACCGTCGACCTCCTCGGCTGACGACCGTCCCGGCGGCCCGGACCGGTCCCGGGACGCGCGGGAGCGCGAGATGCGTGCCCGTGCGGGCGTGACCTGGGGAACCCCGTGGGTAACAATGGGCACGTGTCCTCTTTCGCCGCAGTGTTCGCGCGCACCCCGCAGGGCTGGGTCGGCACCGAGGCCGTCCTCGCCGAGGCCGCGGACGTCGACGACGTCGCCGACCTGATGCGGGAAGCCGCCGTCGAGTCCTACGGCGATCCGGTGGTGCTGCTGGCCGAGGTGGACGACGACTGGTTCGCGGTCGTCCGGCTGGACGGGCAGGACGAGCCGCGCGCGTACATCTCGACCGTCCGCGACGACGGGCTCGGGGCCCTGTTCCACCAGCTCGTCGGGGAGGTCCCGGACGGCGACCCGGGCGGCGACCCGGCCCTGCTGGTCGATCTCGGCACCGACGCCGCCGGCCTCACCGACCTCGGCGAGCGGGCCCTGCCGGCCGACGCGCTGCTGACGGTCGCCGAACGCGCCGGGTTCGGCGAGGAGTTCGACCGCCTCCGTGACTGACCCGACCGGCCCCGCGTCCGGCCCGTCCGGCGCCGTACCCCCGCCCGGCTCCTCCGCCGACCCGACGCCCGCGCTCGTCCCGGCGATGCGGCGTGCGCTGGCGGAGGCGCGGCTGGCGGCGGACGCCGGCGAGATCCCCGTCGGCGCGGTCGTCCTCGACCCGTCCGGGGAGGTCATCGGGGCCGGGCACAACGACCGGGAGCGCACCGGCGACCCGACCGGGCACGCGGAGATCGTCGCGCTGCGCGCCGCCGCGTCCGTCCGCGGCGAGTGGCGGCTGTCCGGCTGCACGCTCGTCGTGACGCTCGAACCCTGCACGATGTGCGCGGGCGCGTCCGTACAGGCCCGCGTCGCCCGTCTCGTCTACGGCGCCGTCGACGCGAAGGCGGGCGCCGTGGGCTCGCTGTGGGACGTCGTCCGGGACCGGCGGCTCAACCACCGGCCCGAGGTCGTCGCGGGCCTGCTGGCCGACGAGTGCGCGGCACCGCTAATCGAGTTCTTCGCAGGGCGCCGCGTCCGGTAGGCTTTTCCGCGGTGGTGTCGCCTAGTGGACGAGGGCGCACGCCTCGAAAGCGTGTGAAGGGCAACCTTCCGTGGGTTCGAATCCCACCACCACCGCCGCCGCGAAGGGCCGCGACCGTCGAACCGGTCGCGGCCCTTCGCCGTCCCGCCCTCAGGCCGCGGCCCGGCCCGCCTTGAGCGCGGCCGCGGTGCCGGCGACGCGCCGGGCCTGGTGCCGGGCGGCCTCCAGGGACACGTCTCCGGGCGGGCCGTCACCGGCGACGTGGGAGGTGCCGTAGGGGTTGCCCGACGTGAACTGGACGGGGTCGGTGTAGCCGGGCGGCACGATGACGCCGCCCCAGTGGTAGAAGGTGTTCCCCAGCGCCAGGAGCGTGGACTCCTGCCCGCCGTGGGCGGTGTTGGAGGCGGTGAAGGCCGAGTACACCTTGTCCGTGAGCACCCCCTGGAACGCCAGCGGGCCGGTCGTCTCGATGAACGCCCGGAGCGCGCTCGCCGGGTTGCCGAAGCGTGCCGGGGTGCCGAACAGCATCGCGTCCGCCCAGACCAGGTCGTCGTGCACGACCTCGGGGACGTCGGCGGCGTCCCGGACGTGCCGTGCCCATGCGGGCTGCGCCTCGATCGCCTCCGGTGCGGCGGGCTCGGCGACGCGGCGCAACCGGACACGCGCGCCGGCCTTCTCCGCGCCCTCGGCGGCGGCCCGAGCCAGGGCGTGCACGGTGCCGGTGGCACTGTAGTAAATGATCGCGACGTTGACGGGTTCCATCATCGGTTCCTTCCGCTACGGGTCCCTGCCGGTACGACGACATGACCCCGCGGAAGGTCAGGCAGGGGCGTCGACCTCACATTCCGGGGCGCCGTTCCGTCCTACGAGTGAGGGCGGACGCGACCGAAGGAGCCGGCGGCACCATGAGCACCCCACCCGAACCGGACCTGAGCGCGATCATCAGCGAGCGCGGCCACCTGACGAACCTCGCGTACCGGATGCTGGGCTCGCTGACCGAGGCCGAGGACGTCGTCCAGGAGACCTACGCCCGCTGGTACGCCATGCCGGAAGAGCGGCGCGCGGCCGTCGGGTCGCCCGGCGGCTGGCTGACGACCGTGGCGAGCCGCATCTGCCTGGACCTGCTCGGCTCGGCGCGGGCGCGGCGGGAACGCTACGTGGGCGAGTGGATCCCCGAGCCGCTGCCCGACCGCACGGAATGGACGGGCGGGGCGGGCGGCGCCCCGGTCGACCCGGCCGACCGGATCACCCTGGACGAGTCGGTCGGCATGGCGTTCCTCGTCGTGCTCGACGCGATGACCCCGGCCGAGCGCGTCGCGTTCGTCCTGCACGACGTCTTCCGGTACCCGTTCGCCGAGGTCGCCGAGATCGTCGGCCGCACCCCGGCGGCGTGCCGCCAGCTCGCCTCGTCGGCCCGCCGCCGCGTCCGCGCGTCCCGGACGGGCGCGGTCCCGGCGGCCGAGCACGCCGGGATCGTCCGGGCCTTCCGGCGGGCCTGGGAGGCCGGGGACGTCGACGCGCTGATCGGCCTGCTGGACGCGGGCGCCACGGTGACCGGCGACGGGGGCGGCCTCGCCCGCGCCGCGCTCCGTCCCGTCGGCGGCGCCGAGGAGATCGCGCGCTTCCTCGCGGACCGCGCCGCGGCGATGTCCGGCGTGTCGATCGTGGAGTGCACGGTCAACGGCCAGCCCGGCCTGGCGGCCCGGCGGGACGGCGGCACCCTGGCGGCGTACGCGTTCGACATCGCGGGGGACCGGATCAGGCACATCTGGGCGGTCCTCAACCCGGAGAAGCTCCGCCCCTGGACGCCGTAGCGGCGAGGCGCGCGTTCAGCCCCGCGGCGGCGCGCCGGGCGCGGCCGTGCCGCGCCTGCGCTCCTCCAGGATCCGCTGCAACTCCGCGATCCGGTTCATCTCGTCCTCGTCCGGGGACGTCGAGACGATCGAGACCAGCACCACGGCCAGGACGCCGACGACCACCAGGGAGGGCACCAGCAACTGACCGGCGGTCGCACCGGACGGTTCGCTCAGTCCCGGGACGACTTCCACGTGCATGCCCACCATGCCGGAGTAGTGCATTCCGGAGACGGCCAGGCCCATGACAGCGGCCGCACCGATGGTGGCGGGCAGGCCCCGCAGCCGGACGCCGAACCAGAGCGCGGCGGTGGCCGCGGCCACTGCGACGAGGACCGACAGCACGACCCAGGTCTCGTCGTAGGAGACGCGGGCGGACATCTCCATGGCCGCCATCCCGGCGTAGTGCATGGCGGCGACGCCGACTCCGGTGACCACCCCGGCAGGCAGCAGGATCCACGCTCGCCTACCGCCGAAGACGACCACCAGGAACATCCCGATGCCCACGATCACGACCGCGAGCACCGCGCTGGCGATGGTGAGCCAGACGTCGTAACGGATCTCCGTGCCGTCGACGCCGAAGCCGAGCATGGCGACGAAGTGCATGACCCAGATGCCCGCGCCGCCGATCGCCAGCGCGGCGCACACCACCCAGGACAGGCGCCCGGTCCCGGTGTCGGCCCGCGCGCGGGTCGCACACCGCAGGCCGAGGAACGATCCGATGAAGGACATCACGTACGCCGCGATCGGTGTGATCGGACCGTAAGCGAAGTGCTGCATGTGGTCCATGTGGTCCACGTCGGGCCCCCCGAGGAAGAGGTCCCGTCACCCCCACGGGACTTCATGTAAGCCGCATTGGCATTGATCACGAGTTTTACCAGTTCAGCCGCACCCGGGTCCTTACTGGACGCATGGCCAGTTTGGGCCACCAGGGCCACTCGTTCGTCGCCGAAACGGCGCCGCCCCCGACCGGAACCGATCCGATCGGGGACGACGCCGTCCTGCGTCCGTCGCCGGGTTCAGGCGCCCGAGGCCTTGGCGGTGACGTCCTTGATGGTCTTGACGGCGATGTCCGGGGTGTCCTGGTAGATGTAGTGCCCGGCCTTGTCGGCCACGGTCAGCTTGGCGGCGTCCGACAGCTCGAGCCACTCGCGCTGGCCCGCGGTCCACGCCTGCTCCAGCTTGTCCCCGTACTGCGGGACGGCCGCCAGGTACGGCTGCCCGTGCTTGATGACCTCGACCGGGATGTCCCCGGCGGACTTCACCGGCCCGTCCTCGATCACCAGCTTCTCGGGGTTCTGCCCGGCGAAGATCGCCAGGTTCTGCGCCCGGACCTGCGCCGCCGGGCCCTGCTCGGACGCGGGGATGATCTTCGAGATGTCGGCGACCATGGTGGCGGGGGTGGCGTCCATCAGCACCAGCCCGGCGACCCGCTCCTGGTGGGCCGGCGCGTAGCGGGCGGCGATCAGCCCGCCCAGCGAGTGCCCGGCCAGCACGACCGGGTTCTGCCCGGCGATCTCGTCCAGCAGCCCGGTCAGCACCTTGCCGGTGCTGTCGAAGGACTGCGGGCCGTCGGGCTTGGCGCTCTTACCGGCGCCGAGGCGGTCGTAGGAGCAGACCCGGTGGTCGGTGGCGAGGGTCTTCTGCAGGGGGGCGAGCTTGTCCAGCGCGTCGCCGCCGCCGTGCATCAGCACGATGACCGGCTCGCCGTCGGCGAACTCCCCGGTGCACGACACGTTCACCCGCTTGCCGCCGACCTCGATTTCCTTGGTGCCGGTGAAGGTGTCGACCTCGGCCTTCTGCGAGGAGGAGGCCAGCGGGTCGAAGCCGTCCAGCGCGTCCTCGTCGCAGCCGACGAGCCCGGTGCCCAGGGCGGTGGCGGCCAGGGCGGTCAGGGTGGCGGTCTTGAGGGAGCGGATCATGGTGTCCTCCAGAGCGGGAGCCGGGGTCTCACGCCGCGTTCCGGGGGGCTGCGGCGACAGGAAGAACGCTATGGATTCGGCACCCCACGAATCGTCACCGCTCAGCGGACATTCCCGGGTAGCTCGCACGGGGGACAAGCCGTCCCGGCCGGTGAGCGGCCGGGCTCCGGGTGTCGGTGGGTACGCTGCGGGTAGTTGATCACCCGCGTGCCCGAATCCCTTCGACGTCGAGGAGTCCGCATGTCCAGGCCACCGCTGCCGCCGGAAGCCGAGGCGATGCTCGCCAAGCCGAACCCGTGCGTCATCGCCACCCTGCGCTCGGACGGCACCCCGGTGACCGCCGCGACCTGGTACCTGTGGGAGGACGGCCGCGTCCTCGTCAACATGGACGAGGGACGGGTGCGGCTCCGGCACCTGCGGGCCGACCCGCGCGCGTCCCTGACCGTCCTCGACGAGAACTGGTACACGCACGTCACCCTCATCGGTCACGCCACCGAGATCCGCGAGGACGAGGGACTCGCCGACATCGACCGGCTCTCCCGGCACTACGGCGGCCAGGCATACCCCGACCGCGAGCGCAAGCGGTTCAGCGCCTGGATCACGGTGGACCGCTGGCACGGCTGGGGCGAGCTGAAGGACACCGACCAGGCGTCGGGCTGACCGTCAGGACGAAGCCCACGAGACCGGGCCGTCCGCACCGTCGAACCACACCGACCGGACGCGTCCGTCGGTTCGTATCCGGAAGCGCTCCTGCGGCGGACTCCCGGCGTCCCGCCAGCGCAGGACGGCCGCCTCGACGTCGTCCCACACCCGGCCCGGCCCCGCCTGCCGGACCGTCCAGCCGCCCCCGCGCTCGGGCGTGAGGGACGCGACGGCGCCGCTCGCCGTGTCGAGGCAGTACTCGACCCACGGGCCGCCGTCGACGCGCATCCGTTGCGCGACGACCGTGGGCACCGCGAGCTGCGCCACGAACGCGCCCGTCCAGTCCCGGAGCACGTCGGGACCGACGGCCGCACGCCGGACCTCGGCGTCGGCGAGCGCCTCGAACGCCGCGCCCCACCGCTCGTCCCCGATCACCGGCGCGGCCTGCGGGCGCGCGACCATGAACGAGATGGTGCCGGGCAGGAACCGGCCCTCGGCGACCCCATCACCGTCCACCTCCAGCAGCGCGAGCCCGTACCCGCCGAGCCACCCGGTGACCGTGACCAGGACGCGCGCGCCCGGACGCGCCTGGACGAGCCACGCACGGGGGATCGTCCGAACCGAGCAGGTCGCGATGATCCGGTCGTACGGGGCGTGCCCGGCGTCGCCGTCCAGTCCGTCACCGACCACCAGGTTCGGGGCGTACCCCGCCCTGCGCAGCGCGGCTGCCGCGTTCGCGGCGATACAGGGGTCGACCTCGATCGAGGTGACGCTCCCGTCGCCGAGCCGCTCGCACATCAGCGCCGTCGAGTATCCGGTCCCGGTGCCGATCTCCAGGACGCTCGCGCCGTCGGTGACGTCCAGGTCCTCGAGCATGCGCACGACCAGGCCGGGCATCGTGGACGACGAGGTCGGATCGCCGCCGACCGGACCGGCCGCGTCGCGCGGCGTGAGATGCCGGTCGAGCTGGGTCACCCACGTCTCGTCCCGGTAGGCGAGGTCGAGCCATCGGTCGTCGTCCCTGCGGACCGGCGCCCACAGCGTGCCCCGGTCGGGGATGTCGGTCCGCTCGAAGAACTCGGGGACGAACAGGTGGCGCGGCACCCGCTCGACGGCGCGCCGCCACTCCCGCGAGCGCAGATCGCCGGCCCGTTCGAGCTCGTCGGCGAGCGCCTGCCGCAGCCCCGCGACCCGTTCGTCCTCGGTCACGCGTTCCCCCGTTCGAGAAGATCGGCGAGCGCGGCGGTCATGCACACGCCCGTTTCGTCCTCCAGCCACGCCCACTGGCCGTTGGGATTGCACTCCAGGAACACCGGCGTCCCGTCGGCCCGGAGCGCGAAGTCGAAGCAGCCGAAGGCCAGGCCGAACCGCTCGAGGTAGGCGCCGATCGGCCTCGTCAGGCCGGACGGCGTTTCGACGTCGGTGTAGGTGAGCGCGTCGTAGTCGTATCGCCAGTCCACGTGGTCGCCGGAGTCGATTCGGACGCTGAACAAGCGGTCGCCGATCGCCGTCACGCGCAGATGTGCGGTGGCCTGCACGTTCGTCTGGAACAGGTGCGCGGTCGCCGCGATCGAGCCGTCCAGTTCGTCCGGCTCGACCTCGGCGACCCACACCGTCCGGGCCTCGCCGCCCTGCCGGTACGGACAGGCGCGCAGCGGCTTGTAGACGACCGGCCCGTGCTCGGCGGCGAACGTCCGGGCGCGCTCGGGCTCGTTGGTGATCAGTGTCGACGGCACGACGAAGCCGAGGTCGGCGGCGACGGCGAGCTGCGCGGGCTTGAACTCGGCGTCGGCGATGGCGTGCGGGTGGTTCACGTACAGGCATCTCGGCAGCGACGCCAGCACGCCCCCGAACCCGAACCGGGCCTGCAAGACCGCGAAGCGGGCGTCCTGCTCGTCGAGGCCGGGGAAGGCGAAGCCGCGCGGGCGCCGGTAGTACAGCGACCGGACGGCGCCGAGTTCGGCACGGCGCGTTCCGGTCGACAGCCGCCCACGCAACCCCTCGCCGCCGATCATCGCCGAGAACGCCAGGTCATGCGGGAACTCGGCGGAGTCGAACCGCACGACCGGCACGTCGCGCCGGTTGAGCTCGGCGACGACGATGTCGGCCGTCACGTCGTCGGGCCGCGTGACCACCAGGACGGGGAGCGGGTCGGCCATCAGTCCTGGTCGCTGTCCTGCGCGTGGTCGGTGTCCTGCCCGGCGTCCCGGCCGTCTCCCCTGTTCGTGCCGGTCGTCTTCTCGGTCCCCGTGTTGGACCGCTTGTGTTTGGCGTCCACGAGTTCGCCGTCGGCCGCGACACCCATCTGCGTCACGGGGTCGATGCAGGTGGCGACGAACCCGGCGTCGGTCGCGTCCTTGTAGGGAGCCATACGGCGCAGGCCCCAAGGGCGCACGGCGGCCGGAGCATCGGCGGCCGGGGGCCCGGCGGGCAAGCGGTCGGCGTTCTTGAACATCCTGTCCTCTTTCATGTCGTGCCTACGGTGATCAGGGACGACGCCCCTCAGCGGCCGACGTCCACGATGCCGAGAAGCGCTCCACACCTGTCGAGGAATCGGCGGATCCGGCTGGGCGGCGGGAAGAACGGCTCGGGCTCCCGACGACGCACGGCCCGCCCCGGCGGGCCCTGCCCATGGTCGGCCGGCGCCGGGACGCGACGAGGCGGAACCGACATCGCGCCGGGCCGGACGTCCGTCCTGTGGGCCCTCGGGGCCTGCGGCGGCGGCCACGGGACGCGGATCCCTCGAACACGTGCGAGCAGCGCGCGTCCGTCCGTGAACTCCTCCAGGCGGTCGTCGTGCAGGAGCCAGAACGAGCCGGTGTACTCGCCCGCCCATGCCACCGCGCCCGGCAGCACGCGCCGCACCTCGGCGAGCACCACCTCGGGGTCGTCCCGATCCCACGGCGCGGACCGGAACGGCTGGACGAGGGCGGTCATGACCGGCCCCCCGGGACGCCGCGCGCCGTCGTCTCGGCGACCGCGAGGCGTTCGGCGAGCGTGTTCTGCGCCTCGCACACGAGCAGCAGTTCGGTGACGGACCTCGCCGTCATCTCGTCCAGGCACCCGCGCCCGCGCTGGTAGTCGGACAGCACCCCCAGCCGCCGCGCGACGAGCCGCCCTCCGATCCGTTCGCTGAACCAGCCGGGGCACAGATCGCCCAGCTCCGTCGGAACGCCCTCAACAGCGCCCCGCGCCGCCGATGGGGTGTCTACCATGGCGGCACCACCTCCCTTGTGGGGTTGGTAGCCGCGCGGTCGGGGAGAGGGTTCCAAGCTCAGTCCGACCGCGCGGCGGTCTCTTCGTCTCGTGTCTCGACTTCTACGCCGTCACACTCGGCGTCGTCATGGCTACATACTGTTCGTAATGATTACTGATCGCAAGGCATCGACAGCTACACGCGTGACCCAATCTGGCCACGGAGCGTCGTTTATCGATCACATGGAGCAATACTGGCGCTATGTCCCCTTCGTACATCCCGTCAGTCCGTGCGCGTCGCCTCGCGCGCAGCCTCAGAGAGTTCCGGGAGCAGGCGGAACTGGGCGTGACGGCGGCAGCCGCTCGCCTGGGGTGGAGCCAGGGCAAGGTCAGCCATATCGAAAGCGCCCGCAACAAACCCAATGAGCGCGACGTTCAGTTGATGCTCAACCTCTACGGAGTGGGCAGCCCCGATCGAGAAGCCATCTTGAGCCTCGCCCGCGAAGCCGAAGAACGCGGGTGGTGGACCGACTACATCGACGTGCTCAACGGGCCGTACGTCGCGTTGGAGGACGCGGCCTCGGAGATCGGCGTTTGGGATCCTCAGGTGATCCCCGGCCTCCTCCAGACGCCGGACTACGCGCGGGAGATCATCAAAGCGGGCGACCTCGGCAAGGCCGACGACATTGAACGCCGAATCCGTGCTCGCATGGTCCGGCAGACGATCCTTACCCGGGAGATCGATCCCCCGCGACTCCGCGCCGTCCTCGACGAATCCGTGCTCGGCCGTCCGATCGGCGGACCGGCCGTGTGGCGCGACCAGCTCCGCCGACTTCACTCCGATGCGCAGCGCCCCAATGTCACCATTCAGTTCCTACCGCAGTCGGTCGGGACTCACTGCGGCTTGGAAGGGTCGCTGATCGTCCTCGGGTTCGCCGAGCCCGCAGACCCCGACGTTGCGTATGCGGAGGGCTTCTTCGGTGTCGTCTACATGGAGAGTCCGCAACAGGTCGAGCATTGTAGGCTGGCGTTCGGGAAGATCTGCGAATCGGCACTCAGCCCGGAAAGTTCGCTTGAACTGATCGAGGCGGCGACGAAGAGACGAGGCTTCGACCATCCATGCTGACTCCGCTAGAGGGACCCGCCGTCCGGTGGCGCAAGAGCACGCGCAGCAAGGACGCCAACACATGCGTCGAGGTCACGTGCAACGTTACGGCCGGGGTCGGGCTGCGTGACTCCACCGATCCGCACGGGCCGAAGCTGCTGCTCGACCGGGCGGCCTTCGGTGCGCTGCTCGGCACCATCCGGTCGGGAGGCCACGACCTCTGAGCACCGGGCGTAAGCCCGCGAACAGGCGTCGACGGCCGTTCGCCATCCTCAGCTACCCCGACGACCTCGATCCCGATATCGGGTACTCGGAGGGCATACGGAGATGTCTTCATCGAGGGAGCGGAGCAGGTCGCCCGCTGTAGGCTCATGTTCGATCGCATCTGGGATGCGGCGCTCGACGAGAACTCTTCAGAGCGCTTCATCACCGACATCGCCAGTGAGCTGTAGGTGCCTTGTATATGCATTCGGTCCAGCGCGTTGCACTCGCGAATGCCATCTGGCGCAGGAGTGCTCGCAGCACCGCCACAGGTGAGAACTGCGTCGAGGTGAGCGACCTCCGCCGCGTCGTCGCCGTGCGCGACAGCAAGGACGCCGCCGGGCCGAAGCTGCTGCTCGATCGGGCGGCCTTCGGTGCGCTGCTCGGCGCGATCCGGTCAGGCGCCCACGACCTTTGAGTACCACGCGTCGGCCCGCGAAGCGCTCAACCGGCGGTGAGCCGGTAGCGCAGGCGGCGCCCCTCGGGAACCATCACCATCTCCGACGCCTCGAACGGCACGTCCTCGGCGGTCAGGCATGTGCGCCGCAGCAGGATCACCGGCGCGTCGGCCGGTAGAGCCAGCTCGGCGGCCTCTTCCGGTGTGGCGGCACGCACCTCGATCTCCTCGCGGGCCTCGTGCACGGTGTAGCCGAGACCGGCCAGCAGCGTTACCGCGCCGCCCTTGATCTTCCCGGGCTCGGCGAGGGCCGTTCCTGCGGCGATGCCGGTCGGGTACCAGGAGTCGGTCAACTCGACCGGACGGCCGTCCACCAGCATCGTCCGTCGCCGAACCACCGCCCGGGCACCCTCGGGCAGCCGCAGGGCCGCCGCCACCCGCGCGGGCGGCACCGTTGTCATCACCTCACGGATCTTCTGCGTGCCGGCGTGTCCAGACTCGGCCGCCTCTTGGGCCCACGGGTCGACCTGGCCCTCTTGCCGGGGTGTGAGATAGGGCAGCGAACTCGCAGTCCACACGGGCATCTCCTGATGCGTAAGTCGACGGTGCGCAACAACCAATATGCTCCCCCGGCTAGCGTTCCGGCATGGCAGTGCCCGAGGTCGTTCCCATCGCCCATGAGCCGGACTACCGGACCGCCACGATCGGCCGGTATGCCGATGGACAGTTCTTCGCCTCCATCACCTACGCCATGGCCGACGGGGGCGCCTACGGGGAAGGTTGGGAGGATCGCAAAAAGCTGTTCGTCGTGCTTCACCGGTTCGACTTCGCGGGCCACCACCTCGAATCCGACGTGTGGTGCGCGGGGACGTGGCGCGAACAGCAGCGACGGCCGCACTCGGGCACGTCCGTCCTGGCCATGGCGGAAGCCCGGATGGACGAACTGCTGGACGCGCTTCCCGGGCGCGAGTACGCCGACATCGCCATCCGGCCGTTTCGCGTGGTGATCGACGGCGTCCTCTTCGGCCTGGTGATCGAACGGCACGGCGAGGAGGAGGACGAGGACGACTGGGCCGAGCTGTACCCGGATCGGCTCGGCTTCTGCGCTCCCTGGGACGGGGACTGCTCCACCTGACGCGGTGATCGGTGCGGTGGGATACCGGGGGTACCGGGCGCCTGTTCTCTAGCGGTGGGAGAACTCGGCCCTGAGCCTGCTCGACCAGATGAACGGCTGCACACCTAGCCAGATCAGGCCCAAGAGCATGAGAGGGGCGAACAGGGTGGCGTTGTGGTCGGAGTCCGTGTCCACGCCCGAACCTGCTGCCTCGTAGACGGCCACGACCCAGAGCAGGGCCACCATGCCTTGGACGAGCACTGCCACGGTGAGCACGGCCCGGCGGACGGATGGATTCCGGAACCGTCCGGCGAGCGACGGATTCACCACGGTGAAGGCGAGCATGAACGCGAGTGAGCTCAGCACCCAGGAGATCTGGAATCCGACAGTGGGCTCGATGACCCGGACGTCGCTGGACACTTGGTGCGCGAGCACGCTGAGGAATTGCACGTGAAGACCAACGAGGGTCGCGGACACCAGGCCCAGGACGAGCGTCGGCCTGTGCGGCAGGAACCACGCCCCGCAGATGAGGATGAACGCCACGACCACGGGCAGCAGCAGCAAGATCGATTCGCGCCAGTACAGCTCTATGGGAATCCTCCCGCCGGATCCCTGCCATGGCCCGCCGAGAAAGGCAAGCATGGCGACCGCGGTACACAGGAGAGCGGCTCTGACGGTGGGCCTCCGGTAGCGCCGGAGCGGAATCTCGCCGGTGGGCGGGCGAAGGAGCGCGGTGCGGGGCGGCCGGTGCAGGGTGGGCCGTTCGGAGTCGGCCGCGGTCTCGGTGGTGCCGGCGATGGGCTCCAGGGCGGCTTCGAGAAGGGCGCGGACCTGGGCGGGCGTAAGCCGTTCTGCCGGGTCCTTGCGCAGCAGGCCGTCCAGGACCTGCGCCAGCGGGCCGCCGCAGCGGGGCGGGGCCGGGCGGGCGGTGGCGATGGCGACGAAGACGGCCCCGTGGCCCGCACCGTCGAACGGGCGGCGGCCCTCGACCGTCGTGTACAGGGTGGCGGCCAGGGACCACAGGTCCGAGGCCGGGGTGACGGCCTTGCCCTCCACCTGCTCGGGGGACATGTAGGTGGGCGTGCCGAGCACCGCGCCGGAACGGGTGATCGTGACGTCGCCCTCCAGGGCCGCGATGCCGAAGTCGGTGAGGAGCACCCGGTCACCTTCGAGGAGCACGTTGGCGGGCTTGACGTCGCGGTGGACGACGCCCTGCGCGTGGGCGGCCGTGAGGGCGTCCAGCATCGCGAGGCCGATCGCGGCGACCCGGTTCGGGGGCAGCGGTCCCTGCTCGGGCAGCAGGTCTTCGAGCGAGCGGCCGCGGACCAACTCCATGACGATCCAGGGACGGCCGTCGTCGCTCGTCACCCGGTCGTGGACGGTGACGATGCCGGGGTGACGCAGGCGGGCGGCGGCGCGGGCCTCACGTTCCATCCGGGCGTACCAGACGCTCCGCTCCTGGTCGGTGACCTGCTCGGGCACGCGCAGTTCCTTGACGGCCACTTCGCGGTCGAGGTCGATGTCGTGGGCGTGCCAGATCGATCCCATGCCGCCCTGGCCGATCCGGCCGAGCCTCCGGTACCTGCCCGCCAGTACCCCGTCCCCGTCCCAGCCCATGATCGGAACCTATCGGCGCGGCACGGCCGAAAGAAGACACTTCCGCCGACTGGCAGACATCTTTGTCTGTCAGCGCGTCACCCCGCGGTGACCAGGACGACGCCGGTGGCGGCGACGGCGAGGCCGATGCGCTGGACGGCGCGGAGGCGCTCGCTGTAGGCGATGCGGGCGAGGAGCACGGTGATCGCCGGGTAGAGGGACGTCAGGACGGCGGCGAGGCTGAGCAGGCCGTGCTGGGTGGCGACGACGAACAGGACGTTCGCGCTCGCGTCGAGGGTGCCGGACAGCAGCGCGAGGGCGATCAGCGTCCGTCCGGACACGCGGGGGCCGAGGTTCCCGCCGCGGACGCGCAGGGTGACCACGACGGCGACCAGGACGACCGCGAGGTTGCCGACGCGGGAGCCCACGATGGGCCAGAGACCGCCGTCCTCACCGGCCCGGGCGAGGATCGTGAAGAAGACGCCGAAGCAGATGCCGGAGACCGCGGCCATGACGGGGCCCGAGTCGGTGAGGCGTCGGGAGGAGGGCGCCGTCTCCCGCTCGTCCCGCTCCATGCTGACCATGCCGATCGCGACCAGGCACAGGAGCACCCCGGCGAGCACCGTGGCGCTGAGCCGCTCGCCGCGCAGCACGCCGAACGCGACCGGGAGGACGGCGGCGGCGAGGGCCGACACGGGGGCGACGACGCTCATCGGGCCGCGGGCGAGCGCGCCGTAGAAGGTGAGCAGGCCGGTGCCGCCCGCGAGGCCGGCGGCGAAGCCCCAGGTCAGGGACGTCGCCGTGGGAGCACCGCCGTCGATGAGGGCCGCGGTGAGGACGACGGCGAAGCCGACGGGCACGCACCACAGGAGCGCCTGCAGGGCGGTGGCGCGGCGGGAGACGGCGCCGCCGAGGAAGTCCGCGACGCCGTAGGAGAGTGCGGCGCCGAGGGCGAGGATCGTCACCATGCGAGCAGCCGGGTGGTGATCCGGACGTCCGGGGAGATCTCGCGGAGCCGGGCCTCCAGGTCGCCGGCGGCGGCGTGCAGGCGGTCGAGGGGGTACGGGTCGAGGCGTTCCAGGAGGAACAGGGCGTTCTTGGTGTCCTCGGTGAGGCGGGTGCGGACGCACTGGCGCCAGTTCCACCGGCGGCACGTGACGCCGTCGTCGTCCCGCCAGACGACCTCGCCCGGTTCGGGGTGCTCGACGGCCGGTTCGCCGGACGCGACGACGTCGAAGGGTTCGTCGCCGGTGGCGCGGACGAGGCGGGCGGGCCCGCGGTAGGCGCCCGAGTCCTCGCCGCCGATGGGGAGCGCGTACTCGACGCTGATCGCGTTGTAGGCGTCCACGACCCGGTTGATGGACGGGACGGCGCGGCGCATGAGGGCGTCGACGGACGGGCGGGTGCGGTTCGGCTTCGCGCCGAACGCCCGGTACGCCTCGCGCCACGCCTCGACGTGCGGGTCCGCGGCGTCGGCCCGCTCGGCGGCGCGCTCCAGCCAGGCGGCCGAGGCGGCGTCGCCCGGTCCGTTCGCCAGGCCCTCCGCGGTCATGGCGAGGACGGCGAAGTCGGGGCGCAGTTCCCGCACCGCGTCGGCCACGGCGATCCGGTCCAGCATCGATCCCTCCGGTCATTTGAATGAACTCGATAGGTCATCGTACCGACCGTCGGGGGTGGTGGCATCCTGGTATCCGCGTTGAGGAGGGTGCGGTGGGCGAACAGGGCGCCATCGGTGAGGCGGTGGCACGGACCGTCCGCGCGCTGCGGGCCGGGCACGGCTGGAGCCTGGACGAGCTGGCGGGCCGGGCGGGCGTGAGCAAGGGCGTGCTCGTCGGGCTGGAGCAGGGGCGCGGCAACCCGAACCTGGGGACGCTCATCCGGATCTCGGACGCGCTCGGCGTCCCGCTGACCCGGCTGGTGCAGGTCGAGGAGGAGCCCCCGATGCGGATGTTCCCCCCGGAGCGGCACGTGGTGCTGTGGGAGGGCGAGCACGGCGGGCGCGGCACCCTGCTGGCGGGCAGCGACCCGCGGCCGTCGCTGGAGCTGTGGCGCTGGGAGCTGCGGCCGGGGGAGGCGCGGCAGAGCGACCCGCACGTGCCCGGCACCAAGGAGATCGTCTACGTGCAGGACGGCGTGCTGACGCTCGGGGTGGACGGGCGCACCGACCTCGTGGAGGCGGGCGCGGCCGCCGTGTTCGTCGGCGACCGGCCGCACTCGTACGCGAACGCGGGCGACCGGGACGTCCGGTTCGTCCTGGCGGTGCTCGACCTGTAGGTCAGGAGGTGAGCCGGACCGGCATCGCGATGTAGCGGAAGCCGGTGTCGCGGTCGGCGGCGTCCTCCTCGTCGGGGACGCCGGTGATCAGCGCGGCCTTCGTCGGGCCCGCGCACTCCAGGCGCGTCCACTCGGTGCGGATCCCGGCGAGCGCGTCCAGGAGGTACTGGGGGCTGAACGCGATGTCGATCTCGTCGCCGTCGAGTTCGGCGCCGAGCGCCTCGTTGGCGCGGGCCGAGTCGCCCGCGGCGGCCCGGATCCGCACCTCGCCGGGCGTGAACGCCAGCCGGACGGGCGTGCCCCGGTCGGTGACCAGCGCCGCCCGCTTGATCGCCTCGACGAACGGGGCGGTGCGGACGCGCGCGGTCGACGTCCAGTCGCCGGTGAGGCGTGCCCGGTAGTTGATGTACTGGTCGTCGAGGAGGCGGCTGGTCATCGTGCGGCCGCCGCCGGAGATGCCGATCAGCGCCTCGCCGGCGCCGCCGAGGTCGATGGCGACCTCGGCGCCCTGCCGGATCGCGCGCGCGGTGTCGGCGAGCGTCCGGGCGGGGACGACGACGCCCGCGGTGAAGTCGGGGTCGGCGGGCGACCAGGTGAACTCGCGGGCGGCGATCCGGTACCGGTCGGTGCAGGCCAGCCACATCGTGTCGCCCTCGATGTCGATCCGGGCGCCGGTCAGCATCGGCAGCGTGTCGTCCCGTCCGGCGGCCACGACGACCTGCGCGACGGCCTCCGCGAACAGGTCGCCGGGGACGGTCCCGGCGCGGGCGGGCGGCTCGGGGAGGGTCGGGTAGTCCTCGACGGGCATCGTGAGCAGGCCGAACTCGGCGGGCCCGCACCGGACGACGACCTCCGAGCCCTTCGTGAAGACCTCCACGGGCTGGGCGGGCAGGCTCTTCACGATGTCGGACAGCAGCCTGCCCGGCACCAGCACGCGGCCCGGCTCGACGACCTCCGCGTCGATCCGCGCGCGCGCCGAGACCTCGTAGTCGAACCCGGCGAGGGCCAGTTCCCCGTCCCCGGCCTCGATCAGCATCCCCGCGAGGACCGGGACGGCGGGACGGGACGGCAGCGTCCGCGCGGCCCACGCGACGGCCTCGGCGAGCGTCTGACGATCGACTCGGAACTCCACTTGATCCGCCCCTTCATGGTGCCCGCGGTCCGGATGCCGGGCCGCGCCCGCACGCTATCCGGCACCTCCGACATCTCAGAACAGGGCCGGTGCGGTCCCGTGGCGGAGTTTCCGCTCGAAGTCCAGCAGGTACCGCTTGCGCTCGATGCCGCCGCCGTACCCCGTCAGGTCGCCGTTGGAACCGACGACCCGGTGGCACGGGACGATCACGCTCACCGGGTTCTTGCCGTTGGCGAGGCCGACGGCGCGGGACGCGGCCGGGCTGCCGATCTCCCGCGCCAGCTCGCCGTAGGTGACCGTCTCCCCGTAGGGGATCTTCTGGAGCGCCGCCCAGACGCGCCGCTGGAACGGCGTCCCGTTCAGGGCGAGCGGCACGTCGAACTCGGTGAGGTCCCCGGCGAAGTAGGCGTCGAGCTGCTCCCCGACTTGCGCGAACGGCCGCTCGTCTGGGTCGTCCGCGGGAAAGCCGAACGTTTCCTGGGCGGGCCGGTGCCGCTGCTCCCGCATGTACAGGCCGGAGACGGCGCCGTCGGTGACGACCACCGTGAGCGGGCCGACCGTGCTCTCCAGGACGGTGTGCGTTGTGCGCATGTCGAACTCCTTAGGAGGCGGGCAGGTAGTTGATGGCGTGGTCGCCGGTCGCCCAGAGGTACTGGACGGCGTAGGCTCGCCACGGTCGCCACGCTTCGGCGTGCCGGGTGAGGGCGGCCGGGGTGTGCGGGAGCCCGAGCGTGCGGGCCGCCGTGCGGACCCCGAGGTCGCCGGGGATGAACGCGTCGGGATCGCCCAGGGCGCGCATGGCGATGGTCTCGATCGTCCAGGGCCCGAAACCGGGGAGTTCTCCCAAGCGCGCGCGGGCCGAGTCCCAGTCGGATCCGACGCCGAGGTCGATCTCGTCGTTCGCCAGGGCGTCCACGAGGGCCGCCAGGGTGACGCGCCGGGCTCGGGGGAACGCGAGGGTCTCCGGGTCGACGTCCGCGAGTGCCTCGGGCGTCGGGAACAGGTGCGTCAGGCCGCCGGAGTCGTCGATCGGGTCGCCGTGCGCGCGGACCAGCCGGGCCGCGTGCGTCCGGGCCGCCGCGACCGACACCTGCTGCCCGAGGACGGCCCGGACGGCGAACTCGGGCGCGTCCGCCGCCCGCGGCACCCGCCGTCCCGGCGCCTTGCCGACCAGCGGCGCGAGCACCGGGTCGGCGCGGAGCTGCTCGTCGACGGCGACCGGGTCGGCGTCGAGGTCCAGCAGCCACCGGCACCGGCTGATCGCGATCGTGAGGTCGCGCAGGTCGGTCAGGGCGAGCGTGCAGGCCACGTGGTCGGGGTGCGGCCGCAGCGCGGCGACGCCGTGCCCGTGCGGCAGCCGGAACGCCCGGCGGAACGCGCCGTCCCGCCACTCCTCCACCCCCGGCACCGCGGTCGCCGCGAGGTGCCCGAACAGGTTGTCCGGGCACAGCGGCGCCCGGAACGGCAGCCGGAACGACAGGGTGCCGGACCCGGCCGGCGGGTGCCCCTTCGCCACCCGGTCGCGCAGCTCGGTGGGCGTGAGCGCGAACACCTCGCGGACGGTGTCGTTGAACGCACGGATGCTCGCGAAGCCCGCGGCGAACGCGACGTCCCCCATCGGCAGCGGCGTCGTCTCGATCAGCAGCCGCGCGGTCTGCGCCCGCTGCGCGCGCGCCAGCGCCAGGGGACCGGCCCCGAGTTCGGCGCCGAGCTGCCGCTCGATCTGCCGCGTGCTGTACCCGAGCCGCCGCGCCAGGCCGGGGACGCCGTCCCGGTCGACGACCCCGTCCGCGATGAGCCGCATCGCGCGGGCCACGGCGTCCGCCCGGTGGTTCCACTCGGGCGACCCGGGGCTCGCGTCCGGGCGGCACCGCTTGCACGCCCGGAACCCCGCCTGCTGCGCCGCCGCCGCGCTCGGGTAGAACCGCATGTTCGCCGGCTTCGGCGGCACCGCCGGGCAGCTCGGGCGGCAGTAGATCCCCGTGGTCACCACCCCGGTGAAGAACCATCCGTCGAACCGGGCGTCCCGCGACCGGACGGCCCGCACGCATCTCTCCACGTCCTCGTGCATGTTCCCCAGCATCCTCGAGGGCACGCGGGTCCACTAGCGGAAAAACGACATGAGCGTGCGGGGGGCTAAACAATTGTTTAGTATCCTAAACATGCGTTCAGCCGACGACGATCGCACGACCCGCGCCGTCATCCGCGACGAGGCCCTGCGCCTCTTCGCCCTGCACGGCCCGGACCGGGTCACCGTCCGCCGCATCGGCGAGGCCGCCGGCGTCTCGCCCGCCCTGGTCATCCACCACTTCGGCGCCAAGGACGCGCTGCGCGAGACCGTCGACCGGCACGTCCTGGCCACCCTGGAGACGATCTTCGACGAGCTGGCCGGAGCGGGCGGCGGGGACGGGGCGCACGGGTCGCTCGCCGACGCGCTGCTGCGGCGGCTGCCGCCCGGATCGCCCGTGCCCGCCTACCTCGCGCGGACCCTGCCCGGCGACGATCCGGCGGGCGCGCGGTTGTTCCGGCGCCTGTTCGAGGCGGCGCGGCGGCACGCCGCGACCGATGAGCGCGCCGCGTTCCTGCTCGTCAACGACCTCGCCGTCATCCTGCTCCGGCACCGCATCGCCGACGTCCTGGGCACCGACCCGCTGTCGCGCGAGGGCCTCGCCCGCTGGACCGCCGAGGCCGCGACCGTCTACGAGAGGGGCCTCACGTGAAGCCGAGCTGGTTCCTCGGCGTCGACCCCACCCGCGGCGAACGGGCCCTCGCCCATCTCGCGGGCGCGTTCGGCGTCGCCGCGTCCGTCGCGATCGGCCTCGACGCGGGGTGGGCGTGGTGGCGGCTCCTCGTCGCCGCGGTGATCGCGTACGACCTCGCGGGCGGTGTCGTCGCCAACGGGCTCGACTCCGCCAAGCGCTTCTACCACGGCCCCCTGCCGGTGCGGCCGACCCGCGTGAACCGGTTCCTGCACGGCGAGATCGGCTTCGCGGCCGTCCACGTCCAGCCGATCGTCGCCGGCCTGGCCTTCGGCGCCGCGTGGTGGTGGGGGCCGCTCTGGTACGCGTGGGCCCTGGCGGGCGTCGCCCTCGTCGCCCGCGCGCCCCGGCACCTCGCCCGTCCGGTGGCGCTTCTGGCGGTCCTCACCGGTGCGATGCTCGCGCCCTCGATCCCCGCGCCGGACGGCCTCGCGTGGCTTCCGGTCGTCCTGCTGCTCAAGCTCGTCGTGGCCCACGCCGTCCCCGAGAGACCGGGCGCGGGGCATGACCCGCGAGGTAATCGATCTCGCGCGGCCGGGACGGCAGGCTGAGGAGCGACCGGGAGAAACCCGGACGGAAGGCGGGAGAGCAGACATGAGCGATGTCCGGCAGCGGGTCGAGCGGTACCTGGCGATCTGGAACGAGACCGACCCGGCGGCGCGGCGCGCGGCGGTCGACGAGGTGTGGACCGGGAACGCCCGGTACGTCGACCCGCTCGGCGTCGCGGAGGGACGGGACGCGTTCGACGCGTTCGTCGGCGCGGCGCAGGAGCAGTTCCCTGGGCTGGTGTTCCGGCTCGCGGGGGACGTGGACGCGCACCACGACGTCGCCCGGTTCGCCTGGGAGCTCGGGCCCGAGGGCGGCGAGGCGGTCGCGGCCGGGTTCGACGTCGCCGAGTTCGGCGCGGACGGCCGGTTCGAGCGGGTGACCGGCTTCCTCGACCGGGTTCCGGGGTGACCGCGCCGCCGTGCGGCGGCGGGACGGCGCGCCGGTGAGGTAGTCGCTGATGCGGGCCGGCGTACGACCGGTCGCGGCCCGCTTCCGCGAACCGGTTGTACGACTTCGCCCCGGAACGGGTATGACTAGTTCGCGCCGGTCAGTGAACTACCTGGACGTAGTCCATCCGGATGACCTCGGTAGACTGGACCGCCGGTACGCCTGACCCCGAACCGAGGAGCGCCCAAACCGTGGCTCTAATCGTGCAGAAGTACGGTGGCTCCTCCGTCGCCGACGCCGAGTGCGTCAAGCGGGTCGCCCAGCGCATCGTCGCAACGAAGAAGGCGGGGAACGACGTCGTTGTCGTCGTCTCCGCCATGGGTGACACGACGGATGATCTCATCGACAAGGCCGAGCAGGTCAGCCCCCTGCCACCGGCACGCGAACTGGACATGCTGCTCACCGCCGGCGAGCGCATCTCCATGGCGCTGCTGGCGATGGCCATCGCGAACCTGGGCCACGAGGCCCGCTCGTTCACCGGCTCCCAAGCGGGAGTCATCACCGACGGCACCCACGGCAAAGCCAAGATCATCGACGTGACCCCGGGACGCATCCGGACCGCGCTGGACGAGGGCTCGATCTGCATCGTCGCCGGTTTCCAGGGCGTCTCGCAGGGCACCAAGGACATCACCACGCTCGGCCGCGGCGGGTCCGACACCACCGCGGTGGCGCTGGCGGCGGCCCTGGACGCCGACTGCTGCGAGATCTACTCCGACGTCGACGGCGTGTTCACCGCCGACCCGCGCATCGTCCCGGCCGCGCGGAAGGTGCCGAAGATCTCCTACGAGGAGATGCTGGAGATGGCGGCGAGCGGGGCGAAGATCCTGCATCTGCGCTGCGTGGAGTACGCGCGCCGCTACAACATCCCCATCCACGTGCGGTCCTCGTTCAGCCAGAAGGAAGGCACGTGGGTCGTCGACAGCAGCGAACTCGAAGGACAGGACATGGAGCAGGCGATCATCTCCGGCGTCGCGCACGACCGGAGCGAGGCCAAGATCACCGTGGTCGGGGTGCCCGACAAGGTCGGTGAGGCCGCGACGATCTTCACGGTGCTGTCCGACGCCGAGATCAACATCGACATGATCGTGCAGAACGTGTCGGCCGCGTCGACCGGGCGCACCGACATCTCGTTCACGCTGCCGGCCACCGACGGGCAGGCCGCACTGACCGCCCTCAACAAGGTCAAGGAGCGCATCGGCTTCGAGTCGCTGCGCTACGACGACCGCGTCGGCAAGGTGTCGCTGATCGGCGCGGGCATGCGCTCGCACCCGGGCGTCACCGCCACGCTGTTCGCCGCCATCGCCGACGCGGGGGTGAACATCGAGATGATCTCCACGTCGGAGATCCGGATCTCCGTGGTGGTCGCGCAGGACGACCTGGACACCGCGGTCGCCGCCGCCCACCGCGCGTTCGACCTCGACTCCGAGCAGGTCGAGGCCGTCGTGTACGGCGGCACCGGCCGCTGACTCAGGCCGCCGCCCCAGGCCGCCGGTCCCCGACGGGCCGCGCACCCCGGACCTCTCCGGGGGCGCGGCCCGTCGTGTTTCCCGTGAAACATCCCGGGCGAGCTGGTTCCGCAAACTTACGCATCACTCCCAACAAGAGGTATGTTAGGGAGTGATGACGGAAAAAATGTACTCCGTCGAGGAGGTCGCGGACCTGCTCGGCCTGCACGTGCGGACGGTGCGCGGCTACATCCGCGACGGGCGGCTCAAGGCCGTCCGGATCGGCAAGCAGTACCGGATCGCGCCCGCCGACCTGGAGGCGCTGACCGGCCGCGCGCCCGCACCCGCGGGACGGCCCGGCGCGGGCGCGTCCGTCGAGGTGTCGAGCATCGTCGAGATCGACGGGATCGACCGGGCCGGGGCCGACCGGCTGAGCACGCTCGTCCTCTCGGGCGTGAACGTCGGCGGCGACCCCGCGCGCCGGCTGCGGATCCAGGCGGTGCACGACGCGGAGCGGCGCCGCCTGAAGCTCGTCGTGCTCGGTTCCGCCGCCGAGACCGCGGCCGTGCTGCAGATGCTCGACGCGGTACTCGACGGCGGCAACGACCTGGTGGACCGGGAGGATCGCAATGGCTGACGCGCTGGTGGAGCGGGCCGGACGGCAGGTGCTGGTGTGCGCGGCGGACGGCCCGCCGATCGCCACCGAGCGGGACGCGCTCGACCTGATCGGCCACGCGTTCCTCGGCGCCGAGGTGGTGGCCGTGCCCGCGGACCGGCTGGACGAGCGGTTCTTCGCCCTCGGCACCCGCGTGGCCGGCGAGATCATGCAGAAGTTCGTCAACTACCGGATCCGGCTGGCCGTCGTCGGGGACGTGTCCCGGCACCTGGAGTCGAGTGCGGCGCTGCGGGCCCTCGTCGCCGAGTCGAACGCGGGCGGGCACATCTGGTTCGTCCCGGACCTGGACGCCCTCGACACCCGCCTCCGCGCGTCCGCCTAGCCGCCGCGGCTGCGGGTCCGCCCGCCCGGCACCGCCGTCCGCCTCAGGCGCACTGCCGTGCGGAAGGCCCTCGTCGGGCTCCCACGTGCGGTCGAGGCTGCCGTTCCAGTACCGCCGGTACGGCTCTAGCTCCGCTCCGCCGGAAGCAGGCGCTCGACGTACGCGGCCAGCCGCGCGCGGATCGCGTCGGCCGTCAGCCCCTCCGCGTTCGCCAGGTAGGTGATGAGGTCGGCGCGGACGGCGGCGAGGAGGGCGTGCGCGAGGAACCCCGCCTCCCCGGGATCGGCGAGTTCGGCGAGCATGTCGCGCAAGATCGTGTGCGACCGCGTGTAGGAGTCGCTCTGGTAGGGGCTGGCGGCGCCGCCCTCCTCGAGCGCGAGGTAGAGGCTCCGGTTGTCGAACTTGAGGCGGACCAGGGCGTCCAGCACGGCCGGGACGCGCTCGCGCGGCGGGGTGGCCGGGCCGAGCGGGGCGGGCCCGTCGCGCACCACCTCGAGCAGCCACGCGGAGCGGCGCTCGGCGAGGGCCTGCAGGAGGCCCGTCCGGTCGGTGAAGGCGCGGAAGACGGTCCCCTTGCCGACGCCCGCGGCCGCGGCGACGGAGTTCATGCTGATCTCGGCGGTGCCGCTGCGCGCGAAGAGCGCCTCGGCGGCGTCGAGGACGGCTTCGCGGTTGCGGACGGCGTCGGCGCGGCGCCGGGGTTCGGGCATCGGTGACCTCTCCGCTTGCTATCCGGACCGGCGGTCCGTATATAGTGATGCGGACCGCCGGTCCGTATTCTAGCGGGCCGCTCGCGACGAGGAGGCGCCATGGATCCCGAACAGACATTGCGGCACGCGATGGACCTGCTGCTGAAGCATGATTTCGATGGGTTCGCCCGCATGTGGGCCGAGGACGCGGTGATGGAGTTCCCGTTCGCGCCCGCCGACGCGCCCGGACGGCTCGAAGGCGGGGCCGTCGTCGCCGCCTACATGCGCGACTACCCGAACCACATCGACCTGCAGGCGATCCCCTACCTGGAGATCCACCGGACCGAGACGCCCGGCCGCGTCGTCGCCGAGATGCGGGCCACCGGCCGCGTCGTCGGGACGGGCGAACCGTACGAGATGTCGTACATCGCAGTGATCGATATCGAGGACGGACGGTTCGTCCGCTACCGCGACTACTGGAACCCGCTGAAGATGCCCGACTCGATGCGCGGGGCCGCGTGATGACCGTCCTGGTGATCGGCGCCACCGGCACGACCGGCTCCAGGGTCGCGGACCGGCTGCGGGCGGACGGCCGCGCGGTCCGGGCCGCGAGCCGGGGTGCGGCCGGCGGCCCGGACGGCGTGCGGTTCGACTGGCTCGACCCGTCCACGCACGGCGCCGCCCTGCACGGCGTCGAGAGCGTCTACCTGGTGCCGCCCGTCGGGGTGCTGCACCCCGAGGAGGCCATGCTGCCCTTCCTGGAGCGGGCCAAGCGGGCCGGGGTGCGGCGCGCGGTGCTCCTCAGCTCGTCGCAGCTCGCGCCGGGCGGGCCCGCCACCGGCGCCGTCCACGCGGCCCTGCCGGAGGTGTTCGGCGAGTGGGCGGTGCTGCGGCCGTCGTGGTTCATGCAGAACTTCACGGGCGGGCACGTCCACGCGGAGAGCATCCGCGCGGAGGGCCGGATCACGACCGCCGCGGCGGCCGGACGGGTCGCGTTCATCGACGCCGGCGACATCGCCGCCGTCGCCGTCCGGGCCCTGACCGACCGGACGCCCCACAACACCGACTGGATCCTCACCGGACCGGGCGCCCTGTCCTACGACGACGTCGCGGCCACGATCGCGCGGGTGTCGGGCCGTCCGGTCCGGCACCGGGCGGTGTCGCGCGAGCGGATGCGCGAGCACCTCGCCGGGACGCTCCCGGACGGGTTCGCGGCGATGCTGGCGGACCTGGACGGGCTGATCGCCGGGGGCGCCGAGGACCGGGTCACGGGTGCCGTGGAGCAGGTCACCGGACGCCCGCCGCGCTCGTTCGAGGCGTTCGCGGCGGCGCACGCGGGGGCCTTCGGCGCTCCCTGACGGCCGGGGCGGTCAGCGCGGCATGGTGCGCTCGACGTCCCGGGCACGCTCGGCGAGGGCGCGCACGCCGGCCGTGTCGAGGTCGTCGAGGGCCGGGACGCGCACTCCGGCCCGGACGGACAGGGCGAGCGCCGTCACGACGAACCCCTCCATGAGGGTCCGCATGACGGTGTGGCCCGAGCGGGCGTGGTACCGGACCAGGGCGTCGGTGAACTCGACGAACGTCTCGACGTCGAGCCGGTACTCGTCCGACTGCTCCGGGCCGATCCCCGACGGTCTGTCCGTGATGTCGGCGAGCGTCCCGGCCGTCGCCGCGAACAGCCGGGCGACCCTGGTGGCCGGGTTCCACAGGACGTCGTCGCCGGCCTGGAAGTACTGGCTCATCCGGCGGACGGCTCGTCCCGCGCGGCGCGGAACCGGGCGTCCCGGTCGAGGGTGGCGAGAGCGGTGTTGACCAGGGCGATCGCCGCGAACACGGCGGCGAGCACCGGATGCCCCACGGCCAGGACGGCCAGCGCCGCGGACGCGAACACCAGCGCCTTCACCAGCAGGACGACCGGGAGCCCCGCGTCGAACCGGGACTTCGGCGCCGCGAACAGGCCCCACAGGGTGATGGCCGCGGCCGGTGCCCCGAGACCGAGCACGAGGTCGACGAGGACGGCGTCGCCGGCGGTGAACCCCCACCACGCCAGGGCGGCGAACGCGGCGAGCTCGACGAGGAAGGCGAGGCCCTCGTTACCGGCGTGCACGGGCCCGGGAAGTCGCATTCGTGGATTGTCGCACCGTTCGTCCTGCGCAGGTAGGGCGGCGGCGACCGTACGATCCAAGCGGGATCTCACAGAACGGTCACGCTATGGGTGCTGGGCAGGGGCGGACGGACGTGTCGGGCGGACCGGCCGTCGGCTGGCGCGAGGACGGGCGGGACCGGCGCGCGCGCTGGCGGTCGGAGAGCGCGCCCCCGCCCCGGCGGGTGCGGGTCGCCGACGACGGGACGCGCGCGGACGACGCGTACCGGGCGGCGTGCGAGGGCACGGCGCTGCTGTGGCGGGGCGACTTCCAGAACGCGCGGCAGCTGCTCCGCGCGATGGCGCGGCGGATCGACGCGCCGCCGCGCAAGAAGAAGGCGGAGCCGTCCGGCGCCCAGGCGTTCCACCTGTTCCGGCAGGCGCGGGCCCAGCGCGCGCGCACGCTGGGCATGCTGCTGGTGCCGGTCGAGGCCGGTCACACCGTCCCGCTCCGGCGCGCCCCGGACGTGCGGGACGCGTGCGCGGAGGCGTACGGGCCGGGCGAGGAGCCGTACGTGGTGTCGCTACGCGAGCTGCTCGGCGTGATCGGCGCGCACGAGTGGCGGCGCGAGGGCGTGCCCGTGCCCGCGCTCGGCGGCGACCGGATCCACCCGCATTACGGCGTGTTCTCACCGATCCGGGGCGAGTACGTCGACCTCGTCGCGCGCGCGCCGCTGCCGTCCGGGGTGACGTCCGCGTTCGACATCGGCACAGGTACGGGCGTCCTCGCGGCCGTCCTCGCGCGACGCGGCGTGGGGCGGGTCGTCGCCACCGACATGGATCCGCGCGCGCTTGCCTGCGCCAGGGAGAACGTCGAGCGGCTGCAAGTGCCGGTGGAGGTCGTGCAGGCGGACCTTTACCCGGACGGACGCGCCGGTCTCGTCGTCTGCAATCCGCCGTGGCTCCCGGCGAAGCCCGCGACGCCGCTGGAACGGGCCGTCTACGATCCGGGCGGGCGGATGCTGCGGGGGTTCCTCGACGGTCTCGGCGATCGTCTGGAACCGGACGGGGAAGGCTGGCTCGTCCTGTCCGACCTGGCCGAACACCTCGGGCTGCGGGCGCGGGGCGAGCTGGCGGACGCGTTCGCGGCGGCGGGCCTGCGGGTGGCCAGCCGGCTCGACGCGGCGCCCGTCCATCCGAAGGCGGCCGACGCCGACGATCCGCTGCACGCCGCGCGGGCCGCCGAGATCACGACCCTGTGGCGCCTGCGGCGTGACTCCGGTGCGCCGTCTCCGGACCGATGACCCGCAGCAGCTCGAGGGCCTCCACGGAACGGGAGCCGGGCGGGGGCGTGTAGACGACGAGCCGCTGGTCCTCGGCGGGGGTCACGAGCACCTCGGCGTCGAACTCGGCCGTCCCGAGCTCGGGATGCCGCACCCGCATCCGCGCGGTGCGGCGCACCGCGACCTCGTGCAGCTCCCACATCCGGGTGAACTCGCCGCCGGTGCCGTGCAGCCGCCGGACGAGCGCGGCCGACGCGGCGTCGTGCCCGCGCCGGGCGACCGCGGCGCGCAGGTCGGCGACGTGCGCGCGGCCGATCCGCTCGTGCTCGTCCTCCGGATGGGCCGACCGGACGGACGGGTCGGCGAACCATCGCCAGACGATGTTGCGGTCGGGCCCGTCGACCGTGCAGACGCAGCCGAACAGCGCCTCGGCCGCCGCGTTGTGCGCGAGGAGGTCGCCGAGGTCGCCGAGGATCTGCGCGGGGGTGTCGCCGAGCCGGTCCAGCAGGTGGAGCAGGCCGGGACGGACGTGCTCGCCGGCGAGCGGGCCCGCCGGTGGCCGGTGCCCGGCGAGGACGTACAGGTGGTCGCGCTCGTCCGCGGTGAGCCGCAGCGCGCGGGCGAGCGCGCCGAGGAGCTGCGCGGACGGCTGCGGGCTGCGGGCCTGCTCGAGCCGCATGTAGTAGTCCGCGGACATGCCCGCGAGCTGCGAGACCTCCTCGCGGCGCAGGCCCGGCGTGCGCCGCCGCGGCCCGGTCGGCAGGCCGACCTCACGGGGGCGGAGCCGTGCGCGGGAGCGGCGGAGGAAGTCGGCGAGCTCGCGGCGGTCCATGTCCATGCGTCCATGATCGGTGATCGCCGGGGCCGCAGCCTGGGACCGGTTGTCCTAGCCAGGGCGGTCCGCTCCTCATCGCGGCGCGCCTCGGGCAGCGTCGAGGGCAGTGCACACCACCCGAAAGGCGAACAAGATGCCCACCATCACTGTCGACGGCGCCCGCATCCCCTACCGCGTCGAGGGGACGGGCCCCGCGCTCGTCCTCGTGCACGGTGTCGGCCCCGGAGCGGCCATGTGGGACGGCGTGCTCGACCGGTTCACCGGCCACCGCACCGTCGTCCGGCCCGACCTGGCGGGCAGCGACGCCGCCTCCGACGACGGCGCGCCGCTGACCGCCGGGACCCTCGCCGCGCAGGTCGCGGCGGTGATCGAGGACGCCGGCACCGGCCGCGCGGACGTGCTCGGCTTCTCGCTCGGCGCGCCCGTCGCCGCCGCCGTCGCCGCCCTGCGACCGGACCTCGTCCGCAGGCTGGTCCCGGTCGCGGGCGTCGCGGGGCCGGGCGACGAGTACGTCCGGCAGCTGGTGGCGTCGTGGCTGGCCGCCGCGGGCGACACCGACGCGTTCGCCCGCCACTCGACCCTGCTCGCCTACAGCCGCGGGTTCATGAACCGGGCGGGCCACGCCGCGGTCGAGCAGGCCCACGCGTTCATGGCGCCGACCCCGGACCGCCTCCGCCAGGTCGATCTGGTCGGGCGGATCGACGTCCGGGACCTGCTGCCGCGGATCACCGCGCCCACGCTCGTCATCGGCGCCCTGCACGACGCCACCCTGCCCGTGGAGAACCACCGGGAGTTCTCCACGGGCATCGCGGGGGCCGAGTACGCCGAACTGGACAGCGGTCACGTGGTGATGGGGGAGCGGACGGACGAGTTCCTCAAGCTCGTCGAGGACTTCCTGTCCCGGTGACCCCGGACGTTCAGGCTCCGCTGGGCTCCTCGCGGCGCCCGAACGCGCCCGGCCCCGCGTGGAACAGGCCGATCGCGAGGACGCCCGCGGCCGCGGCGCCGAACGCCGGGCCGGGGTGCTCCCCCGGCCCGGCCCACGCGAGGAGCAGGACCGACAGGACGAGCCCGGCCCAGCCCGCGACGAGGTTCGGGACGGGGCCGTTCCCCAGCGCGCACGGATAGGACCGCCGGGTGATGCCGCGGACGAAGTGCGGGAGGGCGTTGCCGCCCATCACCCCGCCGAGGAACCCGAGCACGATCGCGGACCACATCAAAGGTCTCCCTGGGTCGTCGGCCGGTCGGCCGGTGGACCGGGGGCCGGGCGGCCGCCGGTCAGCAGCGGGATCAGGACGGCGTCCACCAGGTGCCGGACGAACGCGCCGTCGAGCGGCTCGCCGGTGACGAACAGCCGGGAGAACAGCATCGCCGAGCTGATCTCCGTGAACAGCGCGGTGTCGACGTCGCCGGCGAGGTCGCCGCGCCGCACGGCCCGCTCGACGACCGTGCCGAACGCGGCGCGCTTGTCGTCGACGAGCCGTCCGCGGACGGTCTCGGCGAGCACCGGGTCGCGGTGCATCGCGGTCATCAGCCCGAGGATCAGCGCGGCGTCCTGGGCCTCCAGGTTCGCGCGCATCTGCTCCAGCACCGCGACGAGGTCGCCGCGCAGGCCGCCGGTGTCGGGCGGGACGGGCGCGCCGTCCGGCCCGGCGCCGCCGTGCGCGCGCACCGCGCCGACCACCAGCTCGGCCTTGCCGGGCCAGCGCCGGTACAGCGTGGCCTTGCTGGCCTGCGCGCGCGCCGCGACGGCCTCCATGGTGAGCCGGTCGTAGCCGACCTCGGCGAGCACCTCCAGGGCCGCCGCCAGGATCGCCTCGGTGCGCACGTCGCCGCGTGGTGTCATCGCCGTCCTTTCGAAACGCTACCGTTTCGAACGGTACGGGGCCACACGAAGTGAACGCAAGCGTTTCGATAGAAGTCCGGGACGTCCGGGCGAAAAGCCGCTGACACCGGCGGCACCGAAGCGCCATGATCGGGCGCCCGACCAGCCCGAGGAGCCGCCCATGCCCGTCCGCTTCGTCCAACTGCCCGAGGCGGCGCTGCGCGCCCTCCTCGACGGCGATCTCGCCCGCGCCTCCGCGGCGGCCGGCGTCGAACTCACCGAGTACTTCCTGACCGACCAGGCGCGGAGCGTCTGGCGCCGCCGCCTCGACCAGCTCGCCCGCACCCCGGCCGACGCGCCCTGGATCGCGCGGGCCGCCGTCGCCGAGCCCGGCGGCGCCGTCGTCGGGCACGCGGGCTACCACGGTGCGCCCGACGCGAACGGGCTGGTCGAGGTCGCCTACTCCGTCGACCCGGCCCACCGCCGCCGCGGGCACGCCCGCGCGATGCTCGAAGCGCTCCTCGACCGGGCCGCCGCGGAACCGTCCGTCCGGACGGTCCGCGCCTCGATCGGCCCGGACAACGCGGGGTCGCTCGCGACGATCGCCGGGCACGGGTTCGTCCACGTCGGCGAGCAGTGGGACGAGGAGGACGGCCGCGAGCTCCTCTTCGAACGCCCGGCTTGACCTCAACCTCACTCGAGGCACCAGCATCGGGCCCATGAACGACTTCGAGATCGGCGTGATCCTCCCCGGCATCGCCGTCCAGCGCCGGGACGGCATCACGCTGCGGGACGCCGCCCGGCACGCCGAGAACGCGGGCCTCGACGGCGTCTGGCACGGCGACCACCTCGCCGCCGGCGGCCCGACCCTGGACGCGTCCGTCGCGCTCGCCGTCGCCGCCGCGGCCACCGACCGGATCACGATCGGCACCAGCGTGCTCGTCCCGGCGATCCGCCCGCTGGCCTGGGCCGCCAAGCAGATCGCGACGCTCCAGCACGTGTCCGGCGGACGGCTCGTCCTGGGCGTCGGCTCGGGCGGCGGACCCGCCCAGTGGGCCGCCGCCGGGGTCCCCTACCGGGACCGCGGCCGCCGCACCGACACGGCCCTCGACCTGCTCCCCCGGCTCCTCGCGGGTGAGCCGACCCCCCTCCCCGACGAGGCCGGGGCGCCCGTCGCGCCGTCCCCCGCGGTCCCGATGCCGCCGGTGTGGGTCGGCAACGCCTCCCCGGCGGCGATCCGGCGGGCCGCCCGGTACGGCGACGGCTGGTTCCCGTCGCTGATCACGCCGCGCGAGGTCGCCGGCGGCGCCGCCCGGCTGGCCGAGCTCGCGGCCGGACACGGCCGCCGCGTCCCGGCCGTCGCGGTCGGCGGCACGTCCGCGCTCGGGGGCGGCGACGTCCCGACCCGCGCGGACATCGCGGCGGGCATCGCGAGCGCCTACGGCCGCCCGCCGGAGGAGGCCGCCGACGTCCCGCTCACCGGCCCGCCCGCCGCGGCCGCCGAGCGGCTGGCCGCGTACCGCGACGCCGGTGCCCGCCACGCCGTCATCGGCGTGGCGGGCGGCGACTGGCGAACCCAGGTCGATCTCCTGGCCGAGGCCCGGAGCCTCCTGCGCTAGCCGTCGAAGCTGAGCAGATCCCCCGGCTGGCAGTCCAGCTCCCGGCAGATCGCGCTGAGCGTCGTGAACCGCATCGCCTTGGCCCGGTCGTTCTTCAGGACCGAAAGGTTCACCACCGTCACGCCGACCCGCTCGGCCAGTTCCGCGAGCGTCATTCCCCGCTCCTTCAGGAGGGCGTCGAGGTGCACCTTGATCTGGTGCGCGTCCTCCGACGGCATCAGACGAGGCCCTCGGTGTCGGCGCGCAGCCGGGTGCCGTGCCGGAACGCGCCCGCCGCGGCGAACAGCAGGATCGACACCAGGGCCCAGAGCGCGGACGGCTCGTAGGCGATCTGCACGGCCGGTTCGACCGGCGTGCCGCCGACGAGCGCCCGCGCGGTGAGCGCGTCCACCAGCGGGACGAGCACGCCGAACAGCAGGACGGCCACCGCGATCACGGTCAGCCGGCGCGAGTTCCGCGCGACGAACACGTCGCCGTCCTGGAACGTGCGCGCCATCCGCATGAGCTGCTCGAGGATCACGACGAGAAGGATCGCACCGGTGACCCCGGGCAGTGCGAGCAGGACACGCTCCCCCAGTCCGGGGTCGGCGAACGCCAGTTCGGCGCTACGGGCGCCGTGCAGCTCGACGCCGTCCCCGGCGACCGCCCCGGGGACGGTCGGCGCACCGTCCAGCTCGACCGTCCGCGAGTCGACCGGCGGGAACGGGCCCGCCACCCCGAGGATCGGGAGCAGCACCCCGAACAGCCCCACCAGCAGGAGCGCGAGCCCCACCACCCCTTCGAGCGCCCGCCCGTCGATCCGTCTCCACCAAGCCACGGCCCCCATGCCGACCTCCCACATATCGTTAATCGATAATAACGATAAACGATATGCAGGCGTCAACCCCCCGCGACCGCCAGGGAAGCAGGCACTTGACCGCGCAGCGCCCCTCGGGCGAGTCGAACCGACGCAGCAACCGCACGCAGACCCGCCGAAGGAAGGCGCAGCCACCCAAGCCAAGCCCCAGCCACAGCGGACCGGAACCACTGCGATTGCGAGCGAAGCCGGATTCGAGCGAAGCAAGAATCCGATCGCGCAGCGAGCCCCTAGGGCGAGTCGAAGCGATGCAGCAATCGCACCGCAAGGCCCGTTGAAGGAAGGCCCCCTGGGGCCTGACGCCGAGGGTCTTGCAAACAAACACAGCAGCAATCGCACCAGCAAGGCCCGCCGATGGAAGGCGCAGCCACCCAAGCCAAGCCCCAACCACAGCGGACCGGAACCACTGCGATTGCGAGCGAAGCCGGATTCGAGCGAAGCAAGAATCCGATCGCGCAGCGAGCCCCTCGGGCGAGTCGAAGCGATGCAGCAATCGCACGCAAGGCCCGTTGAAGGAAGGCCCCCTGGGGCCTGACGCCGAGGGTCTTGCAAACAAACACAGCAGCAATCGCACCAGCAAGGCCCGCCGATGGAAGGCGCAGCCACCCAAGCCAAGCCCCAGCCACAGCGGACCGGAACCACTGCGATTGCGAGCGAAGCCAAGTTCGAGCGAAGCAAGAACTTGATCGCGCAGCGAGCCCCTCGGGCGAGTCGAAGCGATGCAGCAATCGCACCGCAAGGCCCGTTGAAGGAAGGCCGCCCCGCGGCCTGACGCCGAGGGTCTTGCAAACAAACACAGTGGAGTTTTGCCTACCTCGATCGGCGTCTTGGCCCCATCTACGCGGGCGGTCGCGGTCCGTAGCTTCGTTTCCCAGAGGCGCTCCACGGAGGGGGCACCCGGGTGGAAGGCGGAAACGATGTTCGGACGCAAGAGCGCGCCCCCGGCCGGCGGGTCGGGTGAGGCCCTGCGGATCGAGGGCGTGCGGAAGATCTACGGCACCGGCGAGGGCCAGGTGGCGGCGCTGGACGGCGTGTCGCTGTCCCTGCCCGCGGGCTCGTTCACCGCGGTGATGGGCCCGTCCGGATCCGGCAAGAGCACGCTGCTGCAGTGCGCCGCGGGCCTCGACCGTCCCACCGAGGGCCGGATCCTGGTCGACGGCGCCGAGCTGGCGGGCGAGACCGAGGCGGCGCTCACGAGGTTCCGCAGGGAGCGGATCGGGTTCGTCTTCCAGCACTTCAACCTGCTGCCCACCCTCACCGTCCTGCAGAACGTGACGCTGCCGCTGAAGCTGGCGCGGCGGCCGGTCGACCGGGGGCGGGCCGCGGACGTCCTGCGCCGCGTCGGGCTCGGCGACCGGCTCGGGCACCTCCCGGCGGAGCTGTCCGGCGGGCAGCAGCAGCGGGTCGCGATCGCGCGCGCGCTCGTCGCCCGCCCGCGCGTCCTGTTCGCGGACGAGCCGACGGGGGCGCTCGACACCCGCAGCGCCCGCGACGTCCTCGCGCTCCTGCAGGAGACCGTCCGGGTGGACGGGCAGACCGTCGTCATGGTCACCCACGACCCGGTCGCGGCCGCGCACGCCGACGCGGTGCTGTACCTGGCGGACGGCCGGATCGTCGGGCACCAGAGCGCGCCGACCGCCGAGGCCGTCGCCGAGCGGATGACGCACCTGGCCGACGAGGTCGCGCGGCAGCGCACCACGGCGGGGGTGTGACGATGACCGCCCTGGCACTGCGCTCGCTGCGCAAGCGGACCGGCGCGTTCACCGCGAGCTTCCTCGCGCTGTTCCTCGGCGCGACGATCCTGATGGCGTTCGCGTCCATGCTCGACACCGCGTCCGGCACCAGCGGGACCACCCACGAGACGCTGGTCACGATGGCGAGCGTCGTCGGCGGCTGGGGGCTGCTGCTCGTCGTGTTCGCCGTCACCTCCACGCTGACGCTGTCGGTCCGGCAGCGGTCCGCGGAGATGGCGCTGCTCAAGAGCATCGGCGCCACGCCGGCGCAGCTCACCCGGATGATCACCGGGGAGGCGGCGGTGCTCGCCGTGGTCGCGTCGCTGCTCGCGATCGGCCCCGCGATCCTCGCCGGGCACGGCCTGCTGGCGCTGCTGCACGACACCGGGCAGGTCACCGGGGACGTGTCGCACACCTTCGGCCCGATCGCGATCTCGATGGGCACCGGCATCACGTTCGTTTCCGCCGTCGGCGCCGCGCTGCTCACCGCGCGCCGCCTGGCCCGCGGCCGGATCGCCGACACGCTCGCCGAGACCGACTCCGGACGGCTGACGAAGAAGCGCGTCGCCTTCGCGGGGCTGTTCTTCGCGGCCGCGCTCAGCGAGGTGATCGTGACCGTGACGGTGATGAAGGACGAGGGCAGCGGCGCCATGGCCACCTCCGGACAGGCCGACATCTTCGCCGCGATCGGCCTGGCGCTGCTCGCCCCCGCGATCGTGCGGCGCGCGGCGTCCGTCCTGGCCCGCCCGCTGCGGCTGTTCGGCGTCGCGGGCGACCTGGCGGTCACCGGCATGCGGCGGCGGACGAGCGCCATGGCCGCCGCCGTCACCCCGGTGATCCTCTTCACCGGCATCGCGGTCGGCACCCTCTACCTGCAGTCCACCGAGAACGCCGCCGTGCGGGCCGCCGGAATCTCCAAGACCATCTCGGACAAGAGCATCGAGACACTGAACATGGTGGTCATCGGCATGGTCGTCCTGTTCGCCGCGATCATGCTGGTGAACACCCTGGTCGCGGCCACCGCGCACCGCCGCCGCGAGTTCGGCCAGACCCGCCTCGCGGGCGCGACGCCCCGCCAGGTCATGGGCACGGTCGCACTCGAGTCGGCCGTGCTGACCGTCATCGGCGTCGCCTGCGGCTCCGTCGCCTCGCTGTTCACGATCGTCCCGTTCAGCCTGGTCCGGGTCGACTCCCCGATGCCGGAGGGCGACGTGTGGATCTACGTCGGGGTCGTCGCGCTCGCCGCGGTCCTCACCGGCGCGACGGCCGCGACGTCCACCCGCCGCGTGCTCCGCACCCCCGCGATCGAGGCGGTGTCGGCCTGAGCGATCCCGGTCCCTCCCCCGCGGGAGCTCCCCGCGGGGGACGGACGCATGTTCAGCTCGTCTTCACCGACCCCCCGTCGATCAGGTACTCGGAGCCGACGATGTTCCCCGCGACGTCCGACAGCAAGAACGCGATCAGCGCCGCGACCTCGCCGGGCTCGGTGATCCGGCCGGTGGTGATCCCGGCGGCCGCGGGAAGGCCCCGGAGCAGGTCGGCGTGCTCCACCCCGACCGCCGCCGCCGTCTTCGCGCCGAACCCGTCCGGGTCCTCCCAGACGGCGGTGCGGACGACGCCGGGCGAGACGGTGTTCACGCGCACCCCCCGTGGCCCGAACTCCTCTGCCAGGGACTTGCCCAGCGCCGTGAGCGCCGCCTTCGCCGCGCTGTAGGCGACCGGCCCGGCCCCGGGCACCCGCGCGTTCATGGACGAGACGTTCACGATCGCCCCACCGCGCTCGATCAGGCTCGGCAGCGCCGCGCGCGTCACCCGGACGGCGCTCATCAGGTTGACGTCGAGGATCGAGCCCCACGCGGCGTCGTCGACGTCCAGAAACCCGCCGGGCAGGAGGTCGTCCCCGCCCCCGACGTTGTTCACGAGCAGGTCGACACCGCCCAGTTCGGCGAACGCGGCGTCCATCAGGGCCGCGACGCCCTCCGCGGTGCTCAAGTCGGCGGCCACGGCGTGCGCGCCGGTCTCCTTCAGCTCCGGCGTGACGGTACGGGCGGCGCCCACGACGCGCACCCCCTCGTCCGCCAGCGTCCGGACGGTCGCCAGGCCGATCCCCCGCGAGGCGCCGGTGACGACGGCCGTCTTCGCGTCGAGTCCCAAGTTCATGACCACTCCCTCTTGGACCGCAGGTACAACATAGGGCGGACGCCGCGTCGGGCCGCCGCCGAGGGACGGCCATTCGGCCGCGCCGGTACGGGTCGGCGAGGTCGGGACCGAGAAGCTCGACGGCACCAACGTCCGCCTCACGGTGCGGTCGGGCCGGATCGTCCGGGTGGAGAAGCGGCGCAATCCGAGCAAGGCGCAGAAGCAGCAGGGAATCATGGACGGCTGGTACGTCGACACCGCGGAAGGCTCCGCCGAGGACAAGTGGATCCTGGAGGCGGCCCGCAACACCGACGTCTCCGGATGGCCGGACGACGAGCACTCCTGCGAGGCGCTCGGTCCCCGCATCCAGGGCAACCCGCTGAACCTCGAAGAGCACCGGTGCGTCCCGTTCAACCTGCACGTCCCCGCCTACGCGGACGTGCCCCGCAGCTACACGGAACTGCAGGCTTTCCTCACCGGACTGGAAAGCCGATTCGCTCCCGGACATCTCGCCGAGGGGATCGTCTTCCACCATCCCGGCGGCCGCCGTGCCAAGATCAAGCGAAAGGACTTCCCCCGCACGTGACCGGTCGGCGATCCCCTGCTGCCGGTGGCCGTCCCGCTAAGGAAACAGCATGGGTTTCATGGCCGAGCTGACCGCCCCGCTGCTCCATAAGGGCCTGGTCGCGCCAAGCGACCTGGTCGGCTGCACCGCCGAGGAGATCGAGGCGTTGATGGCCGCGCAAGGTGTCACGACGCTTCCCGCCGTCTACCGGGAGTTCCTGGAGTACGGCGGCCACACGCCCTACTGGCTCGCCCGCGAGGAGTGGGACTACACCTGGCTGCTGGAGGAGGCCAAGGGAGTCGCCCGGGAGATCGTCGTCGATGACGACGGCCAGGACTGGGCGCCCTTCGCCGACGCCTTCATCTTCCAGACCCACCACGGCTACATGTTCAACTACTTCCGTGCATCGGACCTGACCCAGCCGGACCCGCACTTCTGGATTTACTGCCAGGGCGCCCAGATCGAATCCAGCGGACAGCCGTTCAGCCAGTACCTGCAAGACCTGGCCGGCTACTTGCCGGAAGCGATCCGAACCCACCAGTACCTGTATCACCAGGGCTCTGCACCCAACCCTCCAACGCATCACTGGGATATCACCCAGCGGCCGTGAGCGGGGCGGTGATGACCGCGATGGCGGGCGGGATCCACTACTGGGCCATGTCGACGAAGCGGCTGTAGTGGCCCTGGAACGCGACGGTCACGGTCGCGGTGGGGCCGTTGCGGTGCTTGGCGACGATCAGGTCGGCCTCACCGGCCCGGGGCGACTCCTTCTCGTACGCGTCCTCCCGATGCAGCAGGATCACCATGTCCGCGTCTTGCTCGATGCTGCCCGATTCGCGTAGATCGGACACCATGGGCTTCTTGTCCGTTCGCTGCTCGGGACCTCGGTTGAGCTGCGACAGCGCGATCACGGGGACGCCGAGCTCCTTCGCGAGCAGCTTCAGCGATCGGGAGAACTCCGACACCTCGACCTGGCGGCTCTCCACCCGCTTGCCGGACGTCATCAGCTGCAGGTAGTCGATGATCACCAGGCGCAGGTCGTGCTGCTGCTTCAACCGCCGGCACTTCGCCCGGATCTCCATCATCGACATGTTGGGGGAGTCGTCGATGAACAGCGGCGCCTCCGCGACCTCGCTCATCCGCCGCGCCAGCCGCGTCCAGTCCTCGTCCTGCATCGTGCCGGAGCGCATCGCGTGCAGCGCCACCCGCGCCTCCGCCGAGAGGAGACGCATCGTGATCTCGTTGCGGCCCATCTCCAGGCTGAAGAACGCCGACGTCAGCCCGTGCTTGATCGACGCGGCGCGGGCGAAGTCGAGCGCGAGCGTCGAGTTGTGCGTCGGGATGCACGACCGCCCCGCGAGGTACATGTGGTCGTCGTTGTCGACCTGGACGCACCGCACCGGCACGCTCGGCACCCGCCGCACGTCCACGACGTGCCGGACCCGCGCGTCCGGAGCCGCGAGGGCCACCCGGTGGGGCGCCGCACCGTCCGGACGCCCGTCCTGCGGCGCGGCGGGTTCGATGGTGGCGCGACGGCCGAGGCTGACGAGGAGTTCGTGGACGGCGCGGGCGAGCGGCTCGCTCGGGAGGGCGAGCCGGACGAAGCCGTCCTCGCGGGTGCGGGCGGCCGTGGCGAGGAACCCGTCGAGGAGGGCCCGGCGCTGCCCGGCGGACGCGCGGAGGTAGGCGTCCGGCAGGTGCGACGCGTGCCCGGAGCCGAGGCGGAGGCCGAGCAGGTAGGGGTCGGTGGGGAGGTCGGCCGGGGGGAGGTCGAAGGGGGCCGCGACCTCGACGGAGTGGTTCGGGGCGCCGTCGCGGTGGAGGGTGCGGAGGATCTCCTCGGTCGTCCGGACGCGGTGGCCCGGTGCGGCTAGGTCGTGTGGTCGGCCGCTCAGGTGTCCGTGATGCGGTGGTTGCGGGAGCCGGGAGTGATGGGCGTGGGTCCGCTTCGGGCCGCTGCCGGTGCCGGCATGGGCCGCGACCGCTTTCCGTAGGGGCGTCCCGCAGTGACCGGCGATCGCGGAGACCGGCGCGGTGCGGGTGCGCCATTGGTGTTCGGCGTCGGCGACGATGATCTCGCCGTCGGAGAACTCGATCTCGTAGCACGGGCGGTCGTCCATGACGTCCGTGGCGGCGACCACGCGGGTGGGCTTGCCGTCGGCGCCGATCAGGTGGTCACCGACGCGCACTTCGCCCATCGTCGTCCAACCGGTGGGGGTTGGTAGCGGTGTGTCCGATTTGAGCGCCTTGCCCATGGCTGGGCGGGCGGCCACGACGATCATCTGGCCCGGATGGAGGCCGTTGGTGAGGGCGTCGAGGTCGGCGAAGCCGGTGGGGGTGCCGACCATCTGGCCGCCCCGGCTGCCGATCGCCTCGATCTCGTCCAGGGCGCCGGGCATGATCTCGCTGAGCGGGACGTAGTCCTCGCCGGCGCGCTTCTCGGCGATGGCGAAGACCTCGGCCTGGGCGCGGTCGAGGACCTCGTCGGCGTCGGCGCCGTCGGCGGCGTAGCCCATCTGGACGATGCGGGTGCCGGTCTCGACGAGGCGGCGGAGCACGGCGCGCTCGTGGACGATCTTCGCGTAGTAGCCGGCGTTGGCGGCGGTGGGCACCGAGGAGATCAGCGTGTGCAGGTACGGGGCGCCGCCGATGCGGTTGATCTCGCCGTTCTTGGTGAGCTCGCCGGAGACGGTGACGGCGTCGGCGGGGTCGCCGCGGCCGTAGAGGTCGAGGACGACGTCGTAGATGATCTGGTGCGCGGGGCGGTAGAAGTCCGAGGTGCGCAGGACCTCGATGACCTCGGCGATGGCGTCCTGGGAGAGCAGCATGCCGCCGAGGACGCCCTGTTCGGCGGCGATGTCGTGCGGGGGAGTGCGTTCGAACTCCTGCTCGTGCGGTCCCAGGTCGGACACGCTCACGGCTGCACCCCCTTCATCGTCGGACGGCGGCGGCCCCGTCCCGCTCGACGCCCGTGCCTCCCAGGTCTATCCGAGGCGTCCGACATTCTCCCGAGCGCGGCGGGCGGGGAGCAAAGCGGCCTGTGGACAAGTCTGTGGACAACCTGTGCAAACACGCCGTGGAGCTTGTGCACGACCTGTGGACAACTCTGGGGAAAGTTCTCCACAAGATCGCCTGGCGGGACGTTGACCAGGCAGGACGCCCTCCACCGGGTGTGGGGGAAAGAAAGTTGGCGAAGATCTCCGCGGTAAGGCCCCAAATCCGTTTTGTGAGTTACATCCTGGTAAGTTTCAGCGGTGACGAACCCCCGCCGCCTCGTGACCGCGCAGGACCGCGAGATCCTGCGGCTGGCCGTGCCGGCGTTCGGCGCGCTGGTCGCCGAACCCCTGTTCCTGCTGACCGACAGCGCCATCATCGGGCACCTGGGCACCGCCCAGCTCGGCGGCCTCGGCGTCGCCGGGCAGGCGCTGGGCACGCTGGTGTACCTGTGCGTCTTCCTCGCGTACGGGACGACCGCGGGCGTGGCGCGCCAGGTGGGCGCCGGCGACCTGCGGGCGGCGATCCGGCAGGGCATCGACGGGATGTGGCTCGCCCTCGCGATCGGTGCGGTGCTCGTCGCGGCCGCGTGGTCGCTCGTCCCGGGCATCGTCGGCCTGTTCGGGGCGTCGGCGGACGTGGCGCCGTACGCGGAGACGTACCTGCGGATCAGCCTGCTCGGCATCCCGTCGATGCTCGTGGTGCTCGCGGGGACGGGCGTGCTGCGCGGCCTGCAGGACACGCGGACGCCGCTGCTCGTGTCCATCGGGGGCTTCGGCGCGAACCTGGTGCTCACCGTGCTGCTCGTGATCGTCCTGGACTGGGGCGTCGCGGGGTCGGCGTGGGGGACCGTGCTCGCGCAGACGGGCAGCGCGGCCGCCTACGTCGCGGTGGTGCTGCGGGGCGCGCGGCGGCACGGCGCGCCCGTCCGGCCGGACGCGGCGGGGCTGCGGACGGCGGCGACCGCGGGGTTCGGGCTGCTGGTGCGGACGGCGGCGCTGCGGGTGGTGCTGATCGTGGGGACGTCGGTCGCGGCGCGGATGGGCGACGCGGAGATCGCCGCCTATCAGGTCGGGTTCCAGGTGTGGACGCTGATGGCGTTCGCGCTGGACGCCATCGCGATCGCGGGGCAGGCGATCACCGGCCGGTACCTGGGCGCGTCGGACGTCGCGGGGACGCGGGCGGTCACCCGCCGGATGGTCGGCTGGGGGATCGCGTGCGGGGTGCTGTTCGGGGTGCTGATCCTCGCGGTGCGGCCGTGGCTGCCCGGGCTGTTCACCGGGGACGGCGACGTGCGCGACCTGCTGCTCGCGTCGCTGCTGCTGGTCGCGGTGCTGCAGCCGGTCGCGGGCGTGGTGTTCGTCCTGGACGGCATCCTGATCGGTGCGGGCGACGGCGCGTACCTGGCCGCGACGACGATGGTCGCGACGGCGGTGTTCCTGCCCGCCGCGCTCGCCGCGTACTGGACGGGCGCCGGGCTCGTCGGGCTGTGGATCGCGATCGGGCTGTGGATGGCCACCCGGATGCTGACGCTCGGGCTGCGGGCGCGCGGCGATCGGTGGATGGTGACCGGCGCCGTCCGCTGACACAGGCCTGCGACTACACGGGGTCACGTTACGTGTTCGCTGATGTGCGTATCGAATCGGCAAAGCACACCCGTCCCACGCTTCCCGCTCACTACTATTCGAACATGTGTTCCACGGAGGGTGAGCCGCTGGCGCGGCTCGCGCAGGCGATCGACGACCTGGCGGCGGAGGGCCTGGCCGAGCTGCCGCCCGAGACGCTGGTGGAGCGCGTCGCCGGGATCTGGTCGCTGGTCGAGGAACTCGACCCCGAGATCGCCCGCCGCCGCACCGGGTACACCTCCCGCGACACGTGACGGCGCGCCCGCTCAGTCGAACGGGTCGAACCCCGGGAAGATCGACGTCGCCGGATGGGAGCCGCCCCTCGGCCCGCCGTCCAGCCGGCCCGCGACCTCGCGGCGCAGCTCGGGCAGCCTCCGGTAGAGCCGGTCCCCCGGGCAGGAGGTCGCGTTGAAGTCGCGGTGCCCGACGATGGCCGCGGCCGGGTCGAGCCGGTACTGCTCGCACAGCCACGCGCACACCTCGACCAGCGACGTCCACAGGTTCTTGGGGACGCCGCTCCTGGTGTAGGTGCCCTCGTTCTCGATGCCGATGGTGTGGTCGTTGTGGTGCAGCACCTGCGCGCCGACGGCGAGGTTCCCGGCCCGGATCGAGTCGAGGCTGCGGTTGCGGCCCTCCATGACGATGCCGCCGCGACTGATCGTGAGCTGCTGCCCGGTGTCGTCCCAGCCGTTGCCGTCCATGTGCCAGCGCTGGATGGCGCGGGACAGCGCGAACGCGTGCGCGAGCGACCTGCTCTTGCTGTTCGCCGTGGCGGTGTGGTGCACGATGATGTGGTCCGGCGGCCGGTTCCGCACCTCGGCGGGACGCTTGGGCGCGCGGGCGTTCCAGTCCGCGCGCGTGTAGACGCGGGGCTCGGCCGCCCAGCCCGGCATCGGTTCGCCGAAGAATCCCTGCCCGTCCGGTCGCGCCCCGACCGGGAGTTCGTCCGCCATGGCCCCATTGTGCGGCGCCAGCCCCGCCGCGAGCAGGCCCGCCCCCACGGCCCCGCGGATGATCGTCCGGCGCGTCACCGGCGGTCCGAACCACGGGTCCTCTCCCGATCGCACGGTCAACACCGACCCCTTCCGTCCCGTAGTGATCTTGTAACGGAACGTATCCGTCGCTTGTTGATCACCAAAACAACGGGAGGTTCATGGGCGTTTCACGCGAAACGGCCCCCACGCGGTGGCGTGGGGGCCGTTCCGGTCGTGCGGTGCGGGCGTCAGGCCTCGACGACGTCGACGTCGATGGTGGCGTTGACGTCCGAGTGCAGCCGGACGCTGACCCGGTGCGTGCCGACGGTCTTGATCGGGTTGCCGATCTCGATGCGGCGGCGGTCCAGGTCGGGTCCGTTGGCGGCCTTGACCGCCTCGGCGATGTCGGCGGCGGTCACGGCGCCGAACAGGCGGCCGTTGCTGCCGGTCCGGGTGCGCAGCGTGACGCGGAGCCCGCCGAGCCGGTCGGCGACCTCCTTGGCGTGCTCGACGGTCGCGATCTCGCGCGCCGACCGCGCCTTCTTGATCGAGTCGATCTCCTTCTCGCCGCCGCGCGTCCACCGGATGGCGAACCCGCGCGGGATCAGGTAGTTGCGGCCGTAGCCGTCCCGGACGTCGATGACGTCACCGGGCTCGCCGAGCCCGGAGACCTGCTGGGTGAGGATGAGCTTCATGGTCTGCGTCCCCCTGCCTCAGCGCGCGGTGCTGGTGTAGGGCAGCAGCGCCATCTCGCGGGCGTTCTTGATCGCCGTGGCGACGTCGCGCTGGTGCTGGGTGCAGTTGCCCGTGACCCGGCGGGCACGGATCTTGCCGCGGTCGGAGATGAACTTCCGCAGCAGGACCGTGTCCTTGTAGTCGACGTAGGAGATCTTCTCCTGGCAGAACACGCAAACCTTCTTCTTGGGCTTGCGAGGAGGTGGCTTCGCCATCGTGGTGCTCCCTTGGGTAAGAGCCCCGCTCGCGCGGGAATGGACGTGTCTGATCGATGTTCCGCCGCCGTGCGGCGGATGTCTGGTGTCGCGGCGGCGCGGTCACCGGTCGGCGGTCGCCGGCCGGGTGACGTCAGGCGCCGGGGCGCTCGACTAGAACGGCGGGTCGTCGTTGTAGCCGCCGCCACCGCCGCCGCCGGTGGCCCAGGGGTCGCCGGCCGGGGCGCCCTGCTGGCCGCCGCCTCCGCCGCCGAACCCGCCCTGGGGCTGGCCGCCGCCGAATCCGTCGCCGCCGCCCTGCTGGCCGCCGCCGCCGAACCCGCCGCCGCCTCCGCCGCCGAAGCCGCCTCCGCCGCCGCCCTGCCGCTGGGTCTTGTTGACCTTCGCGGTGGCGCTGCGCAGCGACGGGCCGACCTCTTCGACGTCGATCTCGAAGACGGTGCGCTTGTCACCCTGGGCCTCGTAGGTCCGCGCCTTGAGACGGCCCTGCACGATCACCCGCATGCCGCGCTGCAGGCTCTCGGCCACGTTCTCCGCGGCCTGCCGCCAGACGCTGCACGACATGAACAGCGTCTCGCCGTCCTTCCACTCGCCCGACTGGCGGTCGAACGACCGCGGCGTCGAGGCGATCCGGAAGGAGGCGACCGGTACGCCGCTGCTGGTGAAACGCAGGGTCGGGTCCTCGACGAGGTTCCCGACGAGGGTGATTACGGTGTCGCCTGCCATGGGGCTCGCTCCGGCTGATCTGAGGGCTGAGCCAGGCTCAGTGGGCCTCGGGACGGATGACCTTCGTGCGGAGGATCGACTCGCTGAGGTTGAGCTGCCGGTCGAGCTCCTTGACCGTGGCGGGCTCAGCCGACAGGTCGACCACCGCGTAAATGCCTTCGGACTTCTTCTGGATGTCGTACGCCAGGCGCCGGCGGCCCCAGACGTCGACCTTCTCGACGCTCCCGCCGGCGTCCTTGACGACCTTGAGGAACGGGTCGAGCGCCGCCGGAGCGGTGCGCTCGTCGATGCCGGGCTCGAGGATCGTCATGACTTCGTAGCGACGCATGATGGTCCCTACCTCCTCTGGACTGGTGCGGTCACGGTCTCTCCGTGACAGGAGGGCTGTTGCGTCTCCCGTGGCGGTCGGCTGCCCGGATCGCCGGGCGGACCTGCCGCGGGACCGATACAGGCTACCAACTCGGCAGGTCGCACGTGACCGCGTTCCCCGCGCCGGTGCCGCTCGCCCCCGCGCGCGGTGCGGTGAACGTGCCGGTGCGCCCTCCGGTGCGCGCCGGCACGCTCGCCGCGCTCGCCGCGAAAGCCGTCGCGCACGTCCCGTCTCCCGGCCGCCGGTCGCGGGTCAGTGCCACGCGCCCGGACGGGCGCCCTGGCGGGCACCGGGACGCGGGGCCGGACGGGACGCCTTCGCGCAGCGCCGCCGTTCCAGCTCGGTCATGATGTCGGTCATGCGGGCGCGCATCCGGGCGGTCTGCGTCGTGAGCAGCGTCAACTCCTCCACCAACTCCACGTCCCCGATCAGCGCCAGCTCGCTGTGCTCCATTGCCTCGCCTCCGCCTTCTCCCCGCTTCCCCCCGGGGCGGCCTCGACTCGTTTTCGAATCCGTGTTCGACCGTACCGGGTGCCGCCGACATTTTCCGCCCGGGCTCGCAGGTTGATCCTCATCCGTCCCGGGAACCCTTAGATCACCGTCCGCCCGGTCGACCGCCCGGCGGCCGAGCGGTGACACACCACGGGTGACCTACCACGAGGAGGTCCGATGCCACAGGAGGCAGCCGGGAGCAGGCAGGGAGTGGCCGCCCGTCCCGACGCCCAGACCGAATCGCACGCGACGGGCAACGTACTCGCCGCGGCCTCCATCACGATCGGGATCGCCGCCCTCATCCTGGGCTGGATCCCGTCGACCCACCTCCCCGGCGCGATCGCGGCCGTCATCGGCCTCCCGCTCGCGCTCTACTCCCAGATGATCTCGGGGACGATCAACCAGCGGTGGCTCAACGTCATCGGCATGGTCGCCGCGTTCCTCGGCGGCGCGTTCGCGCTGAGCCACGGCGGTTTCTCGGTCTGACCCCGGATCCGCCCGATCCGTCCCGCGGCCCCGCTCCCCGGCGCGTGCCCGCCGGGGAGCGGGTTCCGGGCTCCGGACCGTGCACGGACCGCGCGCGAACCGTGCGCGAAGTCGCACCACGCTGTCGTCCCCCGCGGCTAACCTCGGTGGCATGCGCATCGGAGCCCACGTCGACCAGACCAACCCGCTGGACAACGCCCGCGCCGTCGGCGCAGACGTCGTGCAGTTCTTCCTGGGCGACCCGCAGGGGTGGAAGAAGCCCGTCCTGCCCGAGGGCGTCGAGGCGCTGGCCGGGTCCGGCGTCGACGTGTTCGTGCACGCCCCGTACACGATCAACGTGGCGACGTCCAACAACCGGATCCGGATCCCGAGCCGCAAGAACCTCACGCAGCAACTGGAGGCGGCGGCGTCCATCGGCGCGAAGGCGCTGATCGTGCACGGCGGGCACGTGCTGAAGGACGACGACCCGGAGACCGGCTTCGAGAACTGGCGCAAGGTGTTCGAGCGCGTCGAGTGCCCGATCCCGGTCTACATCGAGAACACCGCGGGCGGCGGCAACGCGATGGCGCGCAAGTTCGACCGGATCGCCCGGCTCTGGGAGGTGCTGTCGGGCGTCCCCTCGCTGGAGTCCAAGCTCGGGTTCTGCCTCGACACCTGCCACGCGCACGCGGCGGGCGAGGCGCTCATCGACGCCGTCGACCGGATCAAGGCCATCACCGGACGCATCGACCTCGTGCACTGCAACGACAGCCGGGACGCGTTCGGGTCCGGCGCCGACCGGCACGCCAACCTCGGCAAGGGCAGCATCGACACCGACCTCATCCTCGGCGTGGTGCGGGCGGCGGGCGCGCCGGTCGTGGTGGAGACGCCGGGCGCCGGGCAGGCCGACGACATCGCGTGGCTGCGCGAGAACCTCGACTGACGGCCGGTTCCGGCCCGCCGGCCGTCCGTGCGAAGATCGCGGGAACCCGGACGGCGTGAGCCGCGTCTAACCGCTCGAAACGCAGGATGGCGCCGTGCTCCGGTTCCGGGTCACACTGTCATCATCCGGTACCCAGCCCTCAGCGCACGCGCGATCTCGCCGGCGGGCGCGCGAACCGAACGGGGAACCCATGGCCCAGCCCCCTTACGACCCCTACGGCTACGGATCGCAGGACCCGTACGCCCCCCAGCCCGCCGTCCAGCACCACCACTACGGGCCGCCGCCGGCTCCCCCGACCAACGGCATGGCGACCGCGGCGATGGTGTGCGGGCTGATCGGGATCGTGTTCTGCGGGTTCACGTCCATCCTGGCGATCATCTTCGGGCACGTCGCGCAGTCCCAGATCCGCCGGACGGGCGAGGGCGGCTCCGGCATGGCCACGGCGGGCCTCGTCATGGGGTACATCGTCACCGCGCTCTGGGCGGCGATCTGGATCTTCTACATCGTCGTCATCGCGGCGGCGGCGGGCGGAAGCGCCGTCAGCACCTACTGACCGCTCACGCCAGCCGGGGGACGCCCGCCACCTCCACGCCGACGCTCGACAGGAGCACCGCCATGGGGGTGGCGGTGTCGCGCCAGCGCTTCACCGCCCCGGCGAAGAGGTCCAGGACCGCGCGGAACGCGGGCTGGTCGTCCTCGGCCAGTTCGGACCACGACTCGTACAGGACCGCGTACCCGCGCTCCGCGGGCGCCCATGACAGGTCGGTCAGGGCGCCCTCCAGCGCGTCCCAGGTGGCGCCCACCCCCTCGGGGAACTCGAACGTCTCCCCGCACAGCCGCAGGAACTCGTCGCTGCCGGAGGCGCGGCGGCCGTCCAGGTGGAAGCCCCGCCAGCCGGCCGCAGCGGCCCGCTCGGTCCAGGCCGTGTCGCCGAGCGCCCCCGGCGCGGGCGGCGTCCGCCACTGGTAGACGCCCGGTGCCAGCCGTTCGGCGATCAGTTCGTCCAGTGCTCGATTCGCGTCCACGTCATCTCCCCGGTGGTTCGCGCGCCCCGCGTTCCGCGGGATCCCGGGCAACCGCGATCATGCCCCAGAAACCACCACAAAACCGCGCCGTACACGATCGTCCCGCCCGGCCGCTCCCGCATCGCCGCGCGCCAGGGGCCTCCGGCGCACCACGATTTCCCGAAGTTTCCCGTGGACGATCGCCGCACCGACCGCCGCACGCGACGGCCCCGCTGTGCGGGCGCCCCGCCGCGCGAGCGCCCCGCCACGCGACGGCCCGCGGCCCCCGGCCCCCGCGCGTGCCCGGCTACGGGACGGTCGGTGCACCGGCCGTCCCGGCCGTGCGGCGCGCGCCGCGCAGCGCGCGCCACCGCCCGAGCGACACCGCGTCGGCCGCACCGTCCAGGAAGCCGCCCGCGGGATCGTCCACCCCGCCGGATCTGACCGTGTCGCCGGACGGGCGCAGCACGTCCCACACGATCAGCAGCGCGAGCGCGAGGACGGTCACGAAGCGCGCGAGCAGCGCGATGTTGTAGACGTCCTGGTCGATCCCGCCGTCCGGGGCGTCCAGGCTCAGCGCGGCCGACAGCGTGCCGGAGAGGTCCGCGCCGGGCGTCTGCGCGGACACCGACAGCAGGAACCACCAGATCCCGAAGAAGTAGACGATCTCGCCGATCTGCCAGACGACGAACGCGGGCAGCTTCGGCCGCGCGAGCACCGCGAGGGGCAGCAGCCACAGCACGTACTGCGGCGACCAGACCTTGTTCGGCAGCATGAACGCCACGAGGACGAGGAACATCAGTTGCGAGAGCCGGGGACGGCGCGGCGCGGCCAGCGCGAGGACGGCGATGCCGGCGCAGAGCACGAGGCAGGTGCCGGTGCCGAGGAGGTTGAGGCGGCTGTGGTCGTCCAGGCCGGGGACGCCCTGGTCGCGGAGGAAGAACCAGATCGATCCCCAGTCGATGCCGCGTTCCTGGCTGAAGCTGTAGAACTGCAGCCATCCGTCCCAGGCGAACAGCATCACGGGCAGGTTGACCGCGAGCCACGAGACGGCGGTGCCCGCGAGCATCCGTCCCATCGCCCGCCACTGGCCCGCGCGCACACAGAGCAGGACGAGCGGCCCCAGGAACAGCAGCGGATAGAACTTCGCCGCGATGGCCAGCCCGAGCAGGACGCCGGCGAGCGCGGGCCGCCGCTTCGACCAGGCGGCCAGCGCGAGCGCGGACAGCCCGACGGCCAGCAGGTCCCAGTTGATGTACGCGCTGAGCAGCAGCGCGGGGGACAGGGCCACCATCAGCCCGGTGCGCATCGAGTGCCGCCCGGCCGCGTACGCCGTCGCCAGGACGGTTGCGATCGCGCAGACCGCGAGCAGCAGCACGGTCACGTTGTAGAACGCCATCCCCCGGCCGTCGTCGCCGAACGGGGAGACGATCCACGCGACGAGTTGCATGAGCCCGCCGCTCAGCACCGGGTACTCGACGAACCGGATGTCGGTGCCGGGGAACGAGTCGAAGTACGGGAGCAGCCCGTCGTTCAGGCCCCGCACGTAGTAGAGCGGGTAGATGTCGGTGTAGCAGGCGTTCGTCGTCGTCTCGATGAAGTCGAACCCGGCCGACGCGCACGGCCGCTTCTGCAGCCAGCCCAGCAGGCACACCAGGGCCGTGACGCCCGTCAGGACCGGGACGAGCCGTGCCAGGCGTCCGCGTGCGTCACCGGTCTCGGCGTCGGACTCCACGAGCCTCTCAGAAGACGACGACATGGACAGCAAGACTATTGGTGATCGTGACCGCACGCGCATGGCGCCCCGCGATGGCCCGCGACAGCCCCGCGGCCTCGGTCCCGGGGCCGCACCGGGCGGGCCGTCCGCGACGACGGGAGACCCGGAGCCTGCACGGCTCCGGGTCTCCCGTCGGTGCGCGGTCCGTCAGGCCGGTCCCGCCGGCCCTTGCGTAGCTCGGATCACTGGCCCTGCTGCGGCCTGTTGGGATTGTCCGGATCCTCCTCGCGGCACTGCGGGACGGTCTCGCGCCTGTCCCCCTGGTCGCACCACCAGTCGTCATCGCCCGGCGGCGGGGGAATGTCGGGATTGCAGCCGATCGGCCATCCCGGCCTGGTGCATGCCTCGCCGGACGGGCCCGAGGGCGTGGTCGACGGCGAGGTCGAGGGGGACGGCGACTGGGTGCGGCACTCCGGCCGGTCGCGGTTCTGCCCGCCCTGCCCCGGCCGGCAGGTCGGCGTCTCCGTCACCGACGGCGAGGGCGTCGGCGTCTGCGTCACCTCGGGCTTCGCCCAGGCCGCGATGTCACCGCCGTACACGGCCGGCTGGAACTGCTGGACCGGCTGGCCCTTGTGCGCCTGCGTCATGAACAGCTTGAACAGGTCGGCGGGGACCGTACCACCGTAGACCTGGGTGTAGTTGCCGATGCCCTCCAGCGACAGCCGGTCGCCCTTGTCGTTCTGCCGCCACATCGCCACGGACGTGGACAGCTGCGGGGTGTAGCCGACGAACCACGCCGACCGGTGCTTGTCCGTCGTACCGGTCTTGCCGGCGACCGGACGGCCCGGGATGGCCGCACGCTCACCGGTTCCGTGCGTGACGACGTCCTGCATCGCGGCGGTCGCGTCCCGCGCGACGCCCTCCTCGAAAACCCGCTCGCTCTTGCCCCACGGGTTCTTCTTGACGACCTCGCCGTCCTTGTTCGTGACAGGCTGGCCGTTGATCTTCTCGATCGACTCGATCACGTGCACCGGCCGGTGCACCCCGCCGGCCGCGAACGTCGAGTACACCGACGCCATCGTGACCGGGCTGACGTCGATGACGCCGAGGGGCAGCGAGGTGACGGGCTCGAGCGGGGCGTCCTTCATGCCCATCTTCTTCGCCATGTCGATGACGTTGTTGAGACCGACCTTCTGGCCGAGTTCCACGTACGACGTGTTGATGGACATCGCCGTCATCTCCTGGAGGGAGTAGACGCCGTCCTCCGCGCGGTTGTCGTTCGTGAAGGGCGTGCCGTTGATGACCCGCCGGTAGCTGCCGTCCATCGTCGTCTTCAGGCTGATGCCCTGGCTCAGGGCGGTGGCGAGGACGATCGGCTTGAAGGACGACCCCGGCTGCACCGCGCTCTGGAACGAGTCGTCGAACTGCTGTTCCTCGTAGCTCGGGCCGCCGTACGCGGCCACGACCCCGCCCGTCTTCGGGTTGACCGCGCTGAGACCGAAGTGGATCTCCTTGCCGAGGTTGTTGTCCTTCTTGATCTTCTCGACGGCCTTGGCCGTGTAGGCCTGCAGGTCCTGATCGAACGTCGTCCTGATCTTCAGGCCCTCGCTCTCCAGGGCCGTCTCCGGAATTCCCAGCGCCTCCAGCTCGTCGATGACACGCTGGCGCATGTAGCCGCTCTGCGTGCCGCCCTCGACGTCGCTCCACTCCTTCTGCGTCTGCGGGAACTTCATGCCCTGGCGCTTGCCCTGGTCGAGCCAGCCCTCCTCGACCATGCCGTCCAGGACGTAGCCCCAGCGGCTGACCAGCGCCTCCTTGGCCTTCTTCTGCGCCGGGTCGGTCGGGTTGCCGTAGGTGACGAAGTAGCTCGGCTGCTGGATCATCGCGGCGAGCATCGCGCCCTGCTCCACGGTCAGCTTGTCGACCGTCGTGTGAAAGTAGGCGCGCGCCGCGGCCTGGATGCCGTACGCCTGCCGCCCGAAGGACACCGTGTTCAGGTAGAGCGCGAGGATCTTCTCCTTCTTCTCCTCGTTGCCCAGCCGGATGGAGATCATGATCTCCTTCAGCTTCCGGGTGACGGTGCGGTCCTGGCTCAGCCCCGCGAAGTAGTTCCGGGAGAGCTGCTGCGTGATCGTCGACGCGCCGGTGACCTCACCGCCGGTCGCGGCCGTGACGACCGCCCGCGCGATGCCGGTCGGCGAGACGCCCGGTTCCGTCCAGAACTTGCGGTCCTCGGCCGCCAGCACGGCGTTCTGCACGTGCTTGGGCACGGAGGACAGCGGGACGCTGGTGCGGTTCATCCCGACGCGCGCCAGCACCTCCCCGTCCTTGTACTCGATCACCGAGGACTCGCGGACGGCGTCCTGCTGCGCCTCGTCCGGGATCGGCGTCTGCATGTAGACGACGACCAGCAGCGTGGCGATGGCCACGATCCCCACGGTGACCGTCGAGAGGGTCACCTTCCAGGACGGCACGTACTTCCGCCAGCCGGTCTTCTCCGGCTTGCCGGACGGCTTGCCGCGCCGTCCGCCGGGACCTCCCGGACCGCCCGCCCGCGAACCCGGTCCGCCCGGCCCGCCCGGACGGCGCCCGGGGCCGCCGGGCCCACCGGGACCGCCCTGTCCGCCCGGCCTGCCGGGGCCACCGGGGCCTCCCGGACCGCCCGGCCTGCCGGGCCCGCCGGGACCTCCCGGGCCGCCGGGCCCGCCCGGCCTGCCGGGGCCACCGGGACGTCCGGGACCGCCGGGTCCGCCCTGCCCGCCCGGCCCGCGGCCCGGCGGGGGCCCGGACGGCATCGCCGCGGGCTGCCCGCGCCGCCGGCCGCCGGGGGGACCACCGGGTCGCGCCGGACCGCCGCCGCGTCCGCCCTGTCCGCCCTGCCGCGGCCCCGGTCCCGGCCTGGGCTGCCTGCCCTGCGCGGGGGAGCCCCCGGCGTTCCCGCGCTGACCGCCGGCGGATGCGCCGGGGCGGGGGGCGCGCCTGCGGCCCGGGCTGTCTCCGTAATCCGGTCCGTATCGGCTTGGGTTGCTCACGCGGCCTCATCAACTGGGGTACGGCTGTGCGTCGTCAGAGAGTACTGCGCACGTGCGGACGCGGGGGCCGGAGCGGTGAGGCTCCCCGCCCCCGTGGGGGTCGAACGCCCCCGATCATGCCACCCGGTTCCGGTTCGTCCAGACCGTTCCGGCGTTATGTCCGATTTGTGGTCCGACCTGCCGGACCGCACGGGGGCGGGAAGGCCTCCGCCCCCGCACGTCGCCGTGGACGGTACCGTCCACGGCGACACGCGAACATAATTCATGTCACACCCCGATCTGACGAGGACCTCACCGGCGGGACGGGCGGCGGCGCTCCGCACGCCGCCGTCCACGAGCATCGGGTCATCGCCGCATCACTCCAGCGGCCCGCCGAACGGCACCAGGGGACGGACGTCCTCGAACTCGGCCCCGCGGCCGTCGCCACCGCGCCCCCGGCACTGCTCGGCGCCCCGGTGGATCTGGCACCACCACCGCGGCGGCGGGTCGCTCGGCGGCTTGCTCGGGTCGCAGTTCCCGTTCGGCACCGGCGACTGGCACGGCGGCTTGTCGCCGCCGCCGTCGCCGCCGCCCTCGCCGCGGCACCGCGGGTCGAGGTTCCCCCACGGCTCGTCGCACCACTCCGGCTTCTCGGGCTTCTTCGGCTTCGGCGGCTTGGCCCACTTCTGCGTGATGCCGCCGAACGCCGGCTCGGGGAACGCCTTGACCTCCAGGCCCTTCGTCGCCCTCGTCATGTACGAGCGCCACAGCCGCGCGGGGATCGTCCCGCCCTCGACCTCGCCGATGCCCGGCAGGACGACCGACTTCTTCTGCCCGTCGGACCCGTTCGCGTCGCTGAACATCGTCACCGCGGTCGACACCTGCGGCACGTAGCCGACGAACCACGACGACACGTTCCGGTCCGTCGTGCCCGTCTTGCCCGCGACGTCCCGTCCGTCCGGCAACTGCGCCGCCGTCGCCGTCCCGCCCTTGACGACCTGCTGCATGGCGTACGTCGCGTCCGCCGCGACGGCCTTGCTGAAGATCCGCCGCGACTCGTACTTCGGCTTCAGCCGCACCGTCTTGTCGTCGCTCTGCTTCACGACCCGGAGCACGTGCGGCTGGTGGTAGACGCCGCCGTTGGCGAACGCCTGGTACCCCGCCGCCTGCTCGATCGCCCGGATGTCGTTGACGCCGAGCGCGAGGTTCAGCCGGGTCTTGTGCGCCTCCAGCAGGTCGGAGGCGATGCCCGCGTCGGTCTCGGTCTCGACCACCTCTTCGAGGCCGACCTTCCCGGCCAGTTGCAGGAACGCGGTGTTGACCGACTCCTGCAGCGCCTTCGTCAGCGTGATCGCCTTGCCGACGTCGTGCGTGTTCGGGACGATCGTCGCGTCCGGCGCGTCCTTCGACACCACGTTGCCCTCAGGGTCCAGCGGCGTCTTCGACTTCCCCTCGACGAGGCTCTTGAGGCTGTACCCCTGCTTGAGCGCGGTCGCCAGCACGTACGGCTTCATCGCCGACCCCGCCTGCGCCGAGCCCTGCCACACCGTGTTGAACGACTGCTGCAGGTAGCCGGGCCCGCCGTAGAACGCGATGACCTCGCCGTTGGCGGTGTTGACCGACACCATCCCGACCTGGATGTGCTTCTTCGCGAGCTTCTGCGGATCGACCTGCGCGATGCTGTCCTCGGCGGCCTTCTTCGCGTCGGCCATCCGCTTGCGGTTGAACGTCGTGTACACCCGCAGGCCCTTGGTGGTCAGCTCCTGCTCGTCGATCCCGAGGCGGCTCAGCTCCTCCTTCGCGCGCATCAGCATGTACCCGCGCTGTCCCTCGTACAGCTGGTCACCGGCGTTGCGCGGCCGGAGCTTCGGGAAGGCCTTCTTGTACTTCTCCGCGTCCGCCGCCTTCAGCTGGCCCATCCCGACGAGCCCGTCCAGGACGTACTCGTACCGGCCCTGCGCCCAGGTCTTCCACTGCTTGTCGGCGGGGTCGCGGTTGGGGTGCTGGATGATGCCCGCGAGCAGTGCGGCCTGGTGGGGCTTGAGGTCCCAGACGTCCTCGCCGAAGTACTCCCGGGACGCCGCCTGGATGCCGTAGGTGTTGCGGCCGAGGTAGATGGTGTTCAGGTACAGCTCGAGGATTTCGTCCTTGGTGTACTTCTCCTCGAGCTTCACGGAGATGAACAGCTCTTTGAACTTCCGGCCCATCGTCCGGTTGTTGGGGTCGGAGTAGTAGTTCTTGGCGAGCTGCTGCGTGATCGTGGAACCACCGCCGGACCCGCCGGTCAGGTTGTCCCATACCGCGCGCGCGGTGCCCTTGATCGAGAACCCGGGGTCGGTGCGGAAGCTGCGGTTCTCCGCCGCCAGCACCGCCTCCTGCACGAACTCCGGCACCTTCTCCAGGTCGACGCTCTGCCGCTTCTTCCCGATCCGCCCGATCTCGGTGCCGTCGGTGTAGTAGAAGATCGACGCCTGGTCCTGGACGCCCTCGACCGTGGGCTCCGCCGGGGTCGGCGTGTTCGTGTACGCGACCCACACCAGCGTCATCACGCTCGCGAGGCCGAGCGCGATGGCCCCGCTCACGACCTTCCACGAGGGCAGGAACCGCCGCCATCCGGTGCTGCGCGACCGCAGATGGTCGAACAGGCTCCGCTTGCCGCCCCCGCCGGGCCGTCCGGGCCCACCGGGCCCACCGGGCCCACCGGGACCGCCGGGACCGCCCGGCCCGCCGGGGCCTCCCGGACCTCCGGGGGCACCGGGCATGCCGCCGGCCCCGAACCCGACCGGCGGACCGGGCGGATCCCCTGCCGTCGTCTGGGCGGCTCCACCGGGCGCCCCGCCCATGGGCGTCCCCACCGGAGGCGCCCCCGGCGTGCCCATCGCCGCGGCGCCCGGACCGGGCGCGCCCTTGAACAGGTCCAGGCTCGTCTCCGCGGAGGACGAGCCGCCGCCAGGGGCTCCGCCCGGGCCGCCGGGCCCGGAACCGGGCACCGGGCCGCCGCCGCGCGGATCCCCGCCGGACGGAACGTGGACGGTCGCGTCACCGGCGCTCGGGCCGTTCCCCGGCGCGGCGCTCCCGAAGGCGCCACCGGAACCCGAGGGCGTTTCCGAACGCGCGGACGCCCCGAAGCCGCCCAACGGATCCGAACCAGGGGGCACGTGGACCGTGGCATCACCGAGGTCGTTGCCCGGAAACCCGCCGGACGGGCCGGACGGGCCGGACGGCGGGCCACCGCCCAGGGGATCGGAACCAGGAGACACGTTCACCGTCGCGTCCCCGAAACCCGCACCCGAAGACCCGCCAGACGGCCCACCGCCCAGCGGACCACCGCCCAGGGGGTCACCACCAGGAGGTACATGGACGGTCGCGTCACCCAGACCGGGACTCCCCGGGCCGCCCGAGGCTCCCCCGTAACCGCCGGGTGTGCCGCCGGACGGGCCGCTCAGCGGACCACCGCCCAGGGGATCGGAACCGAACCCGGCTCCCCCGGCGGCACCCGAAGGCCCTCCGGACGGCCTGCCCAGCGGTCCACCGCCCAGGGGGTCACCACCAGGAGGAACGTGGACGGTCGCGTCGCCCAGACCGGGACTCGCCGGGCCGGCGTTCAGCGGGTCGTCCAGACCGCCACCGAACCCCGGCGATGCGCCGGCCGGTGTGCCGAGCGGGTTCGAGCCCGGGGGCACGCGCATGGTGGCGTCGCCGAAGTCCTCGCCCGGCGTCCCCGGCGTCCCCGGCGCGCCCGATCCGGGGGCACCGGCGGGCGGGGGCTGCCCGGCGGCGGAGCCGCCGGAGGCGCCCTGCGCGCCGGGCAGGTCGAGGCCGCCGAGCGCGTCGGACGGTCCGGCGGGCGGGGGGGTGCCCGGCGGAGGACCGAAGATCGCCGTCGCGTCGGGTCCGCCCGCGGGTTCGGCGGGGGGAGCCGGCACCTCCGGATCGTCCGGGCGGGGAACGTGCTGTCCGCCCGGCCACTGCGACCCGAACTCCGGCCGGGGCTGGCTTGGATTACTCACGCGACCTCATCAACAGGGGACAACGACTCGTGCGCCGTCCGAAGAGTACTGTGCGGGCTGGTGAGCGGGGGGAGCGCTGTGCAAGGCCGTACTCCGTTCCGGCTGGTCGACGTCCTCACCGACGGTTCGGTCGGCGCATCCCTCCTCGATCGGTCACCGCTCGGGGCCTGTTCCCCCACGGCCGGGGACGTGCGACGCGGCCGGATGGCTGCAGCGCCACTTTGACATATTTCCGCCACATAGACCCGAATTTCTCCGGATTCACGGACCCGCCGCACTCTTCGTAGCGGGACCGTCCGCGCGCGTACATGATCGCGCGTCCGCGGGGCGGCGAAGGCCGCCCTGACGGGTCCCGTTCAGGCGGCGTTCAGGTTCGGCTTGCGGTCAAGCGCCGGGGTACGTATCTTTGCGATGTATCGAGCCGATACATTCACTCGATACATCGAACTGAGACATCGGCCTCTGCGGAAGGAATCGGGATGGCGGCCAGGAAGGGCGCGGGCGTGCTGGAGCTCGCCGTGCTCGGACTGCTGCACGAATCCCCGATGCACGGCTACGAGCTGCGCAAGCGGCTCAACGCCCTGCTGGGGATGTTCCGGGCGTTCTCGTACGGGTCCCTCTATCCGTGCCTCAAGCAGCTCCTGGCGAAGGGGCTGATCATGGAGGACCGGCCGGAGGAGCCCAACGTTCCCCTCGCACTGCAGAGCCGCCGGTCGAAGATCGTCTACAAGCTCACCGCCGACGGCAAGGAGCGCCTCCAGCAGCTCCTGACCGAGGCCGGGCCGGCGTCCTGGGAGGACGAGGGGTTCGGCGTGCACTTCGCCTTCTTCTCGCACACCCGCGCCGACGTCCGGCTGCGGATCCTCGAAGGCCGGCGCAGCCGGCTGGAGGAACGCCTGGAGGGGTTCCGGGCGGCGCTGGCGCGGACCCGGGAACGGGTCGACTCCTACACCCTCGAGCTGCAGAACCACGGGTTGGAGTCCGTCGAGCGCGAGGTCCGGTGGCTCAACGAGCTCATCGGCCGCGAGCGGGCCGAGCAGGAAAAACTAGCCAAGTCTTCGGAAATTGATCAGGACATGCCTCGGGAGAAGGGCCGCTGACCCATGCGGCCGGCGCCCTCGGGGTCGGGTGAAGAACACCACATGTTCCGTAACAGGAGAAGGAGCAACCGGATGGGTTCGGTGCGCGTAGCCATCGTGGGTGTGGGCAACTGCGCCTCTTCGCTCGTCCAGGGTGTCGAGTTCTACAAGGACGCGGCCCCCGAGACGCGGGTTCCCGGTCTGATGCACGTCCAGTTCGGCGACTACCACGTCGGGGACGTCGAGTTCGTGGCGGCGTTCGACGTCGACGCGAAGAAGGTCGGGATGGACCTGTCCGAGGCCATCCACGCGAGCGAGAACAACACGTACAAGTTCGCGGACGTCCCGCCGAGCGGCGTGATCGTGCAGCGCGGCCCCACCCTGGACGGTCTGGGCGAGTACTACCTCGACATGGTGGAGGAGTCGGACGCCACGCCGGTCGACGTCGTCCAGGCCCTCAAGGACGCCGAGGTCGACGTGCTGGTGTCGTACCTGCCGGTGGGGTCGGAGGAGGCCGACCGGTTCTACGCGCAGTGCGCGATCGACGCGAAGGTGGCGTTCGTCAACGCGCTGCCGGTGTTCGTCGCCAGCGACCCCGAGTGGGCCGAGAAGTTCACCAAGGCCGGCGTCCCGATCGTGGGCGACGACATCAAGTCGCAGGTCGGCGCGACCATCACGCACCGGGTGATGGCCAAGCTGTTCGAGGACCGCGGGGTCGAGCTGCTGCGCACCTACCAGCTCAACTTCGGCGGCAACATGGACTTCATGAACATGCTGGAGCGCAAGCGCCTCCAGTCGAAGAAGATCTCCAAGACGCAGTCGGTGACCTCGCAGATCCCGCACGAGATGGCGAAGGCCGACGTGCACATCGGCCCGTCCGACCACGTGCCGTGGCTGGACGACCGCAAGTGGGCGTACGTGCGGCTCGAGGGCAAGTCGTTCGGCGACACCCCGCTGAACCTCGAGTACAAGCTCGAGGTGTGGGACTCCCCCAACTCCGCGGGCGTCATCATCGACGCGGTGCGCGCCGCCAAGATCGCCAAGGACCGCGGGATCGGCGGGCCGATCCTGTCCGCTAGCTCCTACTTCATGAAGTCGCCGCCGGTGCAGTACACCGACGATGAGGCGCGGGACGCCGTCGAGCAGTTCATCGCGGGCGAACTCGACCGCTGACCCCCTGCCGACTTTCCCCTTCACCTCCTCACCCGGATCTGCGGGCGTCCCGTCACCGTGACGCCCGCCCACATGGGGCCTAAGGACGCCCCGGCGGCGCACACTGTGCCGCCGGGGCGTCCTTTACTTCCATAGAGAAAACCGTGATGTGTCACCCTCATGTCACGCTCTGGCCCTACTGTGACACCGCCGGTGATTGCACGCCCCGGTCCCGGGGCATCGAGGTGAGGCGTGATGGCACGTGCGATGGTCAAGGCGGCGGCGGGGTTCGCCGTGCTCGCGGCCGGGCTGAGCGGCTGCGTCGGGGGGAGCGGCGAGGGCGCGTCGGCGGACGAACCGGTCCGCGGCGGCGGCACGCTCCGGATCGTGGGCTCGTCGGACGTCGAGCACCTCGATCCCGCGTCCGTCGCCAGCGTCGGCGCGTACGGGCTGGTGCGGACGTTCGCGCGGACGCTGTTCGGCACGCGCGCCGCCGGGGAGTTCAGCGAGACGCTCCCGGTCCGTCCGGACGTGGCGGCGCGGATCCCGACGCGGGAGAACGGCGACGTCAGCGACGATCGCGAGACGTACACGGTGCGGCTGCGCGAGGGCGTCCTGTGGAACACCGAGCCGCCCCGACCGGTGACGGCGGACGACTTCGTGCGCGGCTTCGAGCGGCTGTGCAACCCCGCGGCGCCGTCGATCGGCCGGGGCTACTACGTGTCCACGCTCGCCGGGATGCAGGCGTTCTGTGACGGCTTCCTCAAGGTCGACCCGAGAGATCCCGCGGCGATCGCCGCGTACCAGCGCGCGCACCGGATCGAGGGCGTCCGGGCCGAGGACGACCGCACGATCGTGTTCGAGCTGCGGGAGCCCGCGAGCGACTTCCTGCACCTGCTCGCGCTCCCGTTCACCGCCGCCGCCCCGCAGGAGTACGACCGGTACGTCCCCGACGGTCCGGAGTTTCGGCAGCACACGATCTCGAACGGGCCGTACCAGATCACCGAGTACCGGCCGGGGATCTCCTACGTGCTCACCCGCAACCCGGCGTGGCGGGCGCGGCACGACCCGCTGCGCGAGCGGCACGCCGCCCGGATCCGCGTCACGCTCGGCCAGGACTCGCCGGAGGCCGTGCAGCAGCAGATCGAGCAGGGCACCGCCGACCTCGCCTGGGACCAGCCGGTGCCGACCCCGGCCATCCCCCGGCTGCGCGACGACCCCCGATTCGCGATCGAGCAGACGCCGAACAGCAACCCGTACCTGGTGTTCAACCTGCTGAGCCCGAACAACGGCGGCGCGCTCGCCAAGCGGGACGTGCGGCGGGCACTGCAGTACGCGATCGACCGCGCCGCGCTCGTCAAGCTCGTCGGCGGCCCGGCCGTGGCCGATCCGCTGCACACGGTCATCCCGCCGGGCAACTCGGGATACGCCGCCGCGAACCACTACCCGACGCCGGACGACTCGGGCGATCCGGCCACGTGCCGCGCGCTGCTCGCCCGGGCCGGGCACCCGAGCCTCACGCTGAAGTTCCCGTACCGCACGAACAGCCTGCACAAGCTGTTCGCGGAGTCGATGGCCGAGAACCTCGCGTCCTGCGGCGTCCGGACCGAACTGGTCCCCGACACCGGCGGCTCGTTCTACGGCGGCACGATCACCACCCCGCGCGGGCCCGCGAGGGGCAGTGGGACATCGCGGCGCCCGGCTGGACGCCCGACTGGTACGGCAACAACGGGCGCTCGTTCATCCAGCCGCTGTTCGACGGCCGCACCTACGGCGACGGCTCGACGAACTACGGCGGCTACAACAACCCGCGCGTGAACCGGCTGATCGACGCCGCACTGACGGCGTCCGCCCCGGAGGACGCCGCCGAGTTCTGGCGCCAGGCGGACGTCCTCATCATGCAGGACGCCGCGATCGTCCCGCTGCTGAGCCGCAACCACACGATCTTCCACTCGTCCCGCGTCCGCAACACGCACTTCCTCCCGACGGCGGCGGGTTACGACTACACGCGCATCTGGCTGGCGAAGGACGACTGACCGTCATCCGGAGCGGAACGCAGGACGACGGCCAGTCGCCCTTGCCGGGGGTGCGGTGCCTTCGCAGGGCACACGGACCACGCTGCGGAGCCGGGACGGCGCTCGATCGTCCTGGCAGGGGAATGCAGGGGGCCGCCCCCGAGAGGAACACTGACCGGCGTTCTCTCCAGGGCCCGGCACGCCTCCGGGGCCCGATCTTCCCGGTAATGGGAGCACGTAGGGTGAGTGGGTGAAGGCTGGCGAGTTGCGGGGAATCCTGCGGGGACGGGACTTCCGGCGTCTCTACGCGACGCGGCTGGCCTCCCAGTTCACCGACGGCGTCTTCCAGGTGGCGCTCGCCGGGTACGTGTTCTTCTCCCCCGAGCAGCGCGCGACCGCCGGTGAGGCCGCGGCCGCGTTCGCGGTGACGCTGCTGCCGTACTCGGTGCTGGGCCCGTTCGCGGGCGTGTTCATCGACCGGTGGCGGCGCCGCCAGATCCTCGTGTGGGCGCCGGTGCTGCGCGCCGCGCTCGTCCTGCTGGTGGCGGCCCTGGTCGCGACGGGACGGGACGGCGCCGGGTTCTTCCTCGGGGCGCTGCTGGTGCTCGGCGTGAACCGGTTCTTCCTCGCGGCGCTGTCGGCGGGCCTGCCGCACGTGGTATCGCGCCGGGAACTGGTGCTCGCGAACGCGTTCTCGGTGACGTCCGGGACGGTGATCGCGTTCGTCGGCGGCGGCGTCGGGGCCCTGCTGCGCTGGGCGTTCGGTGCGGGGCACGCCGGGACGGCGGCGATCCTGGCGGCGTCGGCGGGCCTGTACCTGCTGGCCGGGACGGTCGCGACGGCGTTCCCGCGCGGCCGGCTCGGACCGCCGGCCGGGGAGCGGGCCGGGCACGGATCGGCGCGGGAGGCGCTCGGCGGCGTGGTCGACGGGCTCCGGGACGGGGCGCGGCACCTCGGGCGGCGCCCGCCGGCGGCGCTGGCGCTCGGCGCGATCGCCTACCACCGCTTCCTCTACGGCGTCGTGCTGATCATGACGCTGCTGCTGTGCCGGTACCGCTTCACCGGCGACGCCGACGCGGGGATGGCCCTGTTCACGATCATGCTGGGCGCGTCGGGCGCCGGGTTCTTCGTCGGCGCGGTCGCCACGCCCCCGGTGGTGCGGCGGACCGGCAAGGACGCGTGGACGGCCGGGCTGCTCGCCGCCGGGGGCGTCGGGCTGTTCGTGCTGGGCCTGCCGTTCGACGAGACGGCGTGGGCGGCCGCCGCGTTCGTCCTCGGGGTGGTGTCGCAGGGCGTGAAGCTGTGCGTGGACGCGACCCTGCAGGAGACGGTCGACGACCGGTTCCGCGGCCGCGTGTTCGCGGTCTACGACATGCTGTTCAACGCCGTGTTCGCGCTGGCCGCGGCCGTCGCGGCGGTGTCGCTGCCGGCGGACGGGCGCGCGCCGCTCGCACTCGCGCTGGTGATCGTCGCGTACGGGGTCGGGGCGATCGGGTACCGCGCGATGGCGGCGCGGGCGCCCGAGCGCGTCGCCGTCCCTTAGGGTTCCCCGAACGATTCGGCGATCGCGCGGAGCGCGGCGGCGATGTGCGTCGTCTCGTCCGGTGTGCACACGTACGGGGGCATCGTGTAGACGAGCTTGCCGAACGGGCGGAGCCACACCCCGTACGACATCGCGATCTCCTGCACGGACGGGACGTCCACGGGTTCGGCCGCCTCGACGACGCCGATCGCGCCGAGGACGCGGACGTCCGCGACGCCCGGCAGTTCGCCGGCGCCGTCGAGTTCGCTGGTGAGGATCGCCTCGATGGTGTCGACCTCGTCCCGCCAGTCGCGCGCCAGCAGCAGGTCGATGGACGCGGACGCGACGGCCGCCGCGAGCGGGTTCGCCATGAACGTGGGCCCGTGCATGAGCGCGCCGCCCTCGCCGGTCGTGATGGCGTGCGCGACCCGGTCCGTGCAGAGGGTCGCGGCCATCGTCATGTAGCCGCCGGTGAGGGCCTTGCCGAGGCACATGATGTCGGGAGAGACCTCGGCGTGGTCGCAGCCCCACAGCTCGCCGGTCCGGCCGAACCCGGTGGCGATCTCGTCGAGGACGAGCAGGATGCCGTGCTCGTCGGCGATGTCGCGCAGCGCCCGCAGGTACTCGGGCGCGTAGAACCGCATGCCGCCCGCGCCCTGCACGACGGGCTCGACGATGATCCCCGCGAGTTCGCCCGCGTGCTCGGCGGCCAGGCGCGCGAGCTCGTCCAGGTACGCCCGGTCGGGTTCGGCGGTGTAGCCGAGCGGGGGCGGCGGCGCGAACACGTGCCGGGCGAGGACGTCGCCGAACAGGTGGTGCATGCCGTTCACGGGGTCGCAGACGGCCATGTCGCCGAACGTGTCGCCGTGGTAGCCGCCGCGGACGGTCAGCAGCCGGTGCCGCTCGGGCCGGCCCTGCGCCCGCCAGTACTGCAGCGCCATCTTGATCGCGACCTCGACGCCGACCGAACCCGAGTCGGCGAAGAAGACCTTGGTGAGCGGCTCGGGGGTCAGCTCGACGAGCCGTTCGGCGAGCCGCACCGCCGGCGGGTGGGTGAGCCCGCCGAACATCACGTGCGACATCTTGCCGAGCTGCCGCGTGACGGCGGCGTCCAGCTCGGGGTGCCGGTACCCGTGCACGGCCGCCCACCACGACGACATCCCGTCGATCAGCTCGGTGCCGTCGGCGAGCGTCAGCCGCACCCCGGACGCCGACACGACGGGCAGCGCCGGGACGGGCGCGGGCATCGGCGCGTACGGGTGCCAGATGTGCTCGCGGTCGAAGTCGAGCATCCGCTCGGTCTCCCGCGGGCTCATCCGCCCGAGCTGCAGCGGGATCACGGCGCGTCCCCCTCGGACCCCTCGGATCCCTCGGACCCCTCGGACCCCTCGGATCCGCCGGACCCGTCGAGGACGCCCTCGGCGCGGGCCCAGCGGAGCAGCTCGTCCGTCGCGGCCTCCTTGCCGATGACGCCCCGGTCGAGCCGCAGGTCCAGCAGGAACTTGTAGGCGCGGCCGACGAGCGGCCCCGGCCGGATCCCGAGGATCTCCTGGATCTCGTTGCCGTCCAGTTCCGGGCGGATCGCGGCGAGCTCCTCCTCCTGCTCCAGCCGCTCGATGCGCGCCTCGAGGTCGTCGTAGGTGCGGCGGAGCCGGTCGGCCTTGCGCCGGTTCCGGGTGGTGCAGTCGGCGCGGGTCAGCTTGTGCAGCCGGGTCAGCAGCGGGCCCGCGTCGCGGACGTACCGGCGGACGGCCGCGTCGGTCCACTCGCCGGTGCCGTAGCCGTGGAACCGCAGGTGCAGCTCGACGAGCCGGGACACGTCGGCGATGACGTCCTTCGGGTAGCGCAGCGCGGACAGCCGCTTCCGGGTCATCTTCGCGCCGACGACCTCGTGGTGGTGGAACGACACCCGCCCGCCCGACTCGAACCGGCGGGTCCGCGGCTTGCCGATGTCGTGCAGCAGCGCGGCGAGCCGCAGCACGAGGTCGGGACCGTCCTCCTCCTGGGCGATGGCCTGCTCCAGCACGATCAGCGAGTGCTCGTAGACGTCCTTGTGCCGGTGGTGCTCGTCGATCTCCAGGCGCAGCTTCGGCAGCTCGGGCAGGACGTGCGCGGCGAGCCCGGTGTCGACGAGCAGCGCCAGGCCCTCCCGCGGGTACCGGCCGCAGACCAGCTTGGACAGCTCGTCGCGGACCCGCTCGGCGGAGACGATCTCGATCCGCCCGGCCATCTCGGTCATCGCGCGGACGACGTCCGGCGCGACGGCGAACCCGAGCTGCGAGGCGAACCGGGCGGCGCGCAGCATCCGCAGCGGGTCGTCGCTGAAGGAGTCCTCGGGCCGGCCGGGGGTGCGGACGACCTCGCGCCGCAGATCGGTCAGCCCGCCGAACGGGTCGACGAACTCGTATCCCGGCAGCCGCGCCGCCATCGCGTTCACGGCGAAGTCGCGGCGCCGCAGGTCCTCGTGCAGGGACGTCCCGTACGACACCTCGGGCTTGCGCGACTTCGGGTCGTAGGACTCGCTGCGATAGGTCGTGATCTCGAGCTCGGTGCCGTCCTTGCGGAGCCCGACGGTGCCGAACTCGATGCCGATCGTCCAGACGGCGTCCGCCCAGCCGTCGATCAGCTCCAGGATCCGCTGCGGCGGCGCGTCCGTCGTGAGGTCGACGTCCTTGGTGGGGCGGCGCAGCAGCGCGTCCCGGACGGGCCCGCCGACGAGGGCCAGCTCGTGGCCGGCGGCCGCGAAGCGCTCGCCGAGCTCGTCGGCGACGGGGGCGATCCGGCGCAGCAGCTCGGCGATCGCGGTGCGCCGCGCCCCCGCGGCGTCCGTCCGGGCGGGCTCGGCGTTGGCGTTGTCGTTGGGCAACCGTTGCTCCGAGCTCGCGTCGTGGTCAGGCACCTGGTTCGGCGCCGGGTTGGGCACGGCCATCGAGCGTATTTCCTTGATTGACGGGCTGACAAAGGACTTTCGGTGGTCCGCGGGGACCCGCGCGGGAGCCCTTGCGGGACGCCCCGGAGGAAGAAGGACCGCGGGCCCTTCACAAGGGGCTATCTCCGGGTTACGTTCTGGACATGCCCCGATGACGCCCACGCGACCGCCGGTGAGCCTCCCGCACGACAACGGTAGCGGGACACCGCAGGCCCCCGGTCCGCCGCAGGTGCGGCAGCGCGCATCGAACCGGCGCATCGAACGGTCCGGCGTGCCGCGCCGCGCGGGTGAAGGCCCGCGCGCCGGGTACGCCTCGACTTTCGGCACAGTGCGAACGAGGCAGGGAACCGGGAGACCGGGTGTCGGGTGAGGCGGGGTCCGCCCCGCGGGACGGAGCCGAACATGATGGACGCTCTCGCCATCCACCGCGCGCTGCTCGCATGGGAGACCGTGCACGAGATCGTACGGCTGCCCATCGCGATCGGCGCCGCCGACGAGCTGCCGCGCGCGCTCGGCCTGCCCGCGGGCCGCTGCCTGGCGACGCGCGTCCTGGCCTGCGACGGGCATCGCGGCACCGGCCGGTTCCTCGCCGGCGCGATCGTCCCCGCCGGGGACCGGCCGCCCGCCGAGGCCGTCCGGCGCGCGGTCGGCGCACGGCACGCCCGTCCCGCCCGTCCGGACGTCATCAACGCCGCCACCGAGTACGCCGCCGATCTCGTCTGCCCGCTGCTGCTGCCGGGCACCGTCCGGCTGCTGATCGACCGCCGCCTGGTGGACGCGCTGCCGCCCGACGACGTCGTCTACACCCCGACCGGGGAGGCGTCCACGGCGCTCGGCATCCGCGCCCGCTCCCTGCTCGAGTTGTGCGGCGCCGAACCCGCCGACCTGTTCGGCGCCGGGCTGCGCGCCGAGCACGTCCGGCAGGAGGTGCCCGCCGGATCCGTCCGGCACATCGGGCAGGGCGAGCCCAACACGCCCGGGCCGCGCCACCCCGTCGGCTGACGGGACGGCCCGTGCCGCGGCGCCCGCCCCGCCGTGCGGCTTCCGGCCCGGTATCGACGGTAATTCGGCACTCGGGCGGGAAGGAGGTCTGACGCCCCCGCGGCGCGGACTAACATCGGGGCCGTGGTGCGGGAAAACGACGCCCGCCGCCCGGCGGCGTCCCCGATGGCGGACGGCCCTTGAGCGGACGGCCCTTGAGCGGATACGGCGTGCGAACGATCAAACGTGCGGTCGCGCTGGCCGCCCTGCTGCCCTGCCTGGCGTGGGCGGCGAACCCCGTTATGGCCGGAACGCCCGCGGCCCCCGGCGCGGCGCCCGTCCGGGCGAACCCGGGGACGGCCCCCCTGCAGCCCGAGGCGTCCGCGCGCGCGCAGGTCGGCATCGCGCTCACGGAGATCGGCCCGCAGACCGTCCGGGCCAACTCCAAGATCGAACTTTCGGGACTCGTCCGGAACCGGACGGACGCCGCGCTCAACGGCGTCAGCGTGCGGCTGCGCTTCGCCAACCGGCCGGTCAACAGCCGCAGCCAGCTCGAGCAGTACAGCGAGACACCGGCGCAGCAGCTCCCCTACACCGGCCCGCAACAGCGGCTGAGAGGGGCGGCCGAGCCCGGCGTCAAGTACGCGTGGAAACTCGAGACGACCGCCAAGGCGCTCCGCCTGCCGAACGGCGGCACCCCCGGGGTCTACCCGGTGGGCGTCGAGGTGCTGAACGCGGCCGGCGTGCCCGTCGGCGGCCTCACCACGTTCATCACCTACATGCCGGAGAGCACGAACTTCAAGCCCGTCTCGATCGGCTGGGTGTGGCCCCTGGCCGACGAGCAGCACCGCACGAACGACGCGACGTTCATCGACGACGAGCTGAGCGAAGGCCTCGCCGCCGACGGCCGGCTCACCCGCCTGGTGCAGGCCGCCGAGGCCACCGAGACCCCGATCACGTGGGCCGTCGACCCCGCGCTCCTCGACGACGTGCGGCGCATGGCGGCCGGCGAGTACGCGGTCCGCGCCCCGGGCGCCGACGAGACCGCGCGCAAGCCGCAGAGCCGCGCCGCCGCCGCCTGGCTGAAGTCCCTGACGTCCGCGGCCAAGGACGACCCGTACTTCACGCTGCCCTACGCCGACCCCGACCTGCTGGCGCTCGTCCGCCACAAGATGCCGCAGCAGGTCCGGTCGGCGTTCGCGCCGCAGAACCTCGCCGTCGCGAGCGAGGTCCTCGGCCGCGCCCCGGACGCGCGCGTCGCCTGGCCCCCGGGCGGCTCCGTCGGGCACGACACGGCCGACTGGCTGGCGAAGAACGTCGTCGGCGACGATGGCGCGTTCCTCCTCAGCAGCCGGCACTTCCAGCAGCCCCCGCAGGGCTACCCGAACGCCGCCACCACCTTCGAGACGAGCTCCGGGACCAAGCCGACGCTGCTCTACGACGAGACGCTCAGCGACATCGTCACCCACGACGGCGACACGCTCGGGTCGTCCCTGCTCACCGAGCAGCGCTTCCTCGCCGAGACCGCGATGATCGCCGCGGAGGCCCCGGCACTCCAGCGGACCGTCGTCGTCGCGCCCGACCGGCGCTGGGACCCCTACCCCGGCCTCGCCGAGAACCTCCTGGAGTACACGGCGGGCGCGGACTGGCTGAAGGAGGCCTCGCTCGACGACATCGAGAAGTCCGAACCGCAGCCCCGGACGTGGCGGAACTACCCGGACCACTACGAGAGGTACGAACTCGGCGAGAGCTACCTCAAGCGGGTGTGGAGCATCGCGCGCCGCGCCGAATCGCTCCACTCCGTGATGACCGAGCCGTACAACCTCTCCTACGAGAAGTCCCTGCTGCGGATCGTGTCGTCGGCGTGGCGGGCCGACTCCAAGGACGCCAAGCAGGCGCGGGTCGCGCTCTCGGACCAGCTCGACCGCGACATGGGCCGGGTGCGCTTCCTCACGCCCGAGAGCAAACGGATCAACATGACGGGCAGCACCGGCACGCTGCCCGTCACGATCGAGAACGAGCTGACCGGCCAGGCCGTCCGGGTCCGGCTCGTCGCCACCTCCGAGAACACCGCCAAGCTGCAGCTCGGCGCGCTCGACCCCGAGCAGCAGATCATCGAGCTGCAGCCGGGGGAGCGGGTCACGCGGTGGGTCCCCGCGCAGGCGTACGGCAACGGGATCTTCCGGATGAACCTGCAGCTGGTGACCCCCGGCACCGGCCGGCCGTTCGGCGACGGCGAGACCGTCACCGTCCGCGCCACCGGATACGGACAGATAGCGCTGCTCATCACGGGCGGCGGACTTGCCGTACTCTTCGTGGGCGTCGGAGTGCGGGCCATCAGAGCAAGGCGCCGCCGGAAAGCGGAGGCAGCCGGTGACGGGTCGACCGGAATGGGACCAGGAGCGACCGGAGGACCAGGGGACGGATTCCCCGGCCCCGGGTTCGCAGGACCCGGCCTACCCGACCCCGAACTCTCAGGGACCTCCCCCTGGGACGGGGCAGGGGCCGAGCCCGACGCCGCAGTACCCGGCCCAGGGCCCTCCGCAGCCGAACCAGGGATATCCCGGTCAGGCGCCACCCGCGCCGACCCCGGGCCAGGCGACCCCGCCCGCTGACCCGTACACCCCGCGCCACGGCCGTCCGCCCCCGTCCGGCCAGGACCGGTGGAACCGGCCGCAGTCACCCCAGGCACCGTCCGGCCAGGGCCCGGCCGGCGGCCGCCCGCACCAGCCGGACCCCCGCCGAGCGCAGCCCGGCCCGCCCCCGTCCGCGCAGGGCGCCCCAGGCCAGGCGGGTCCCGCACCGGGCGGACACGAGCAGGGCGCGCCCGCACACGGGGTGCCGGGCTACGGCGGGCCCGGCCAAGGAGCACCCGGACACGGCGAAGGCGCCCCGGGCCGCGGTCGGCCCGGCCAGGGAACGCCCGGCCGGCATGCGGCCGGACAGAACGGGCCCGGTCACGACGGCCGCGACCAGAGAGCACCCGGCCCCGGCGCGCGTGGCCAGGGTCCGCAGTCGCAGGCAGCACCCGGCCCCGGACGCGGCGGCGCCGGCCCGGCACGGCCCGATCACGGCAGAGGCGGCCCCGGCCAGGGAATGCCCGGCCAGGGAGCACCCGGCCAGGGGGCACCCGGTCACGGCGGCCCTGACCGGCCCGTACCCGGTCGCGGAGGGCCCGGTTACGGGACGCCGGGGCCTGGCGGGACCGGCCAGGGAGCAGCCCCCGGACAGGAGCGGCCGAGTCGGGCGCGCGCCGAAGAGGGGCAAGGCGCGGGCGGAATGCCACCGGGTCGCGACATGTACGGACAAGGCGGCCAGTGGGACCGCCCGCAGCCGGCGCACGGGCAGGCCGGGACGCCCGGCGGGCCCGGACCCGCGGACGGACGTCCCGGGCACGGGCGCTCGGACACCGCGCAGTTCGGCCACGGGCCTGCGAGCGGACCGTCCGGGCAAGGGCACCCGGGACAGCAGCAACGGAACGACCCCGGACGCTCGCACACGGCGCAGTTCGGGAATCCGCAGCCCGGTCAGGGATTCGCGCAGGGGAGTCCCGGCGGGTATCCGAATCCAGAAATGTCCGGGTACGGATATGAGGATCCCGGACGCCCCGGTGCGGCAGCCCCGCCCCACGGACAAGGCCCGGCCCACGGACAAGCCCAGGGCGGGCCCCCCCAAGGCGGGCACCCCCAAGGCGGGGCCCCCGGCCGCGACGCGTTCGGCCCCCCGACCCCCCAGGGCACCCCGCACCACGGGCACCCCCAGGCCCCCGGGTACACGCCGGGCATCCCCGTGCCGGCCATCGCGGAGGAGACGGCCGTCGACATCCCCGCGCAGACGATCGTGGACGGCCCGGACCTGCAGGGCGGCGCCGAGCCGCCCGGCGGTTCGTCGGGCGGTTCGTCGGGGGGATCGTCCGGCGGGATCCTGAAGTCCGGCGCGATCATGGCGCTGGGCACGCTGGCGTCCAGGGTCACCGGGTTCCTGCGGACGGCCGTGATCGTCGCGGCGCTCGGCACGGGCCTGCTGGCGAACGCCTACAACACCGCGAACACGATCCCGAACCAGATCTACGACCTGCTGCTCGGCGGCATCCTGACGAGCATCATCGTCCCGCTGCTGGTGCGTGCGAAGCAGCGCGACCGGACCTACGGCGAGCAGTACGAGCAGCGGGTGTTCACGCTCGCGGTGCTGGGCCTGGCCGCCCTGACGCTCGGGTCGATCCTGCTCGCGCCGGTGTTCATCGACGTGCTCGGGGGCAGCTTCACCGGACCCCAGCGCGACGTCGCGATCCTGTTCGCCCGGTTCTTCCTCCCGCAGATCTTCTTCTACGGGGTGGGGGCGTTCGCGGGCGCGATCCTGAACTCGCGCGGCAGCTTCGGCGCGCCGATGTGGGCGCCGGTGCTGAACAACCTGGTGGTCATCGCGATCGGCGGCGCGTTCCTGGCGATCACCGCGGGCCCGGTCGATCCGGACACGATCTCCGACGACATGCTGCTCCTGCTGTCGATCGGCACCACCGGCGGCATCGTCCTGCAGACGCTGGCGCTGTGGCCGTCGCTGCGCAAGGTCGGCTTCCGCTGGCGCCCCCGGCTGGACTTCAAGAAGGGGGAGCTGGGCGAGGTCGCGTCGATGGCCGGCTGGACGCTGCTGTACGTCGCGCTGACGCAGAGCGCGCTCGTCGTGATCACGCGGCTGACGAACATGGCGGGCAACACGGCGGTGGAGGAGGGACTCGGGGAGGGCTACGGGTACACGCCGTACTTCAACGCCTACCAGCTCTTCCAGCTCCCGTACGCGATCGTCGGCGTGTCGGTGATCACCGCGCTGCTGCCGCGGATGAGCCGGTTCGCGGCGGAGGGCAAGACGGCGGACGTGCGCGCCGCGTTCTCCGGCGGGCTGCGGCTCTCGTCGGTGATCATCATGCCCGCGGCGGCGCTGATGCTCGTGCTCGGCCCGGAGATCACCACGGTGCTGTTCGCGCACGGCAACGCCTCGGCGGACGACGCCCGGGTCATCGCGCGGATCATGCAGATGTTCGCGATCGCGCTCGTGCCGTTCTCGACCTACCAGCTGATGCTGCGGGTGTTCTACGCGCACGGCGACACGCGGACGCCCGCGCTGATCGGGTTCGTCACCGTCGGCTGCAACATCGCGCTGGCCTACACCGCCTACAGCGTCCTGGACGTGACGTGGATCGTGGTCGGCATCGCGGCCGGGCTCGGCCTCGCCAACGTGGCCGGTGCGGCGACGTCCTGGCTGGTGCTGCGCCGCAGGCTCGGCGGGATGGACGGGCGCCGCATCGTCGGCGGGCACCTGAAGCTGCTCGCGGCGGTGGTCCCGCTCGCGGGATTCGCGTACGCGACGCACGCCGTCGTGGACGCGGTGGCGGGCGCGGACTCGCTGCCCGCCGCGCTGCTCGTCCTGGCCGTCGGGACCGCGGGCGGCGGGGCGCTCTACCTGGTCACCGCCAAGCTCCTGCGCGTCGAGGAGGTGCAGACGATGGTCTCCACGTTCGCGCGGCGGCTACCGGGACGCTGACCGTCTGGTAACTACCGGACGGCGGGAAAGCGCGGCAAAGTACACGGGACGCGCGCCGATAAGGCGGCCGCCCGGGCGGTTAGCCACTACCATGTGGGGGACTACGGCTTGCGGGGCGACACCCTGGGGAACGCAAAGAGGAGGGTCGGAGGCGTAAGCTGCCACGCCACGGACATGGGATCTGACCACCTGCGCAGGACGTTGCCTTGAGCACGTCGATGATCGAGCCCGGTAATCGTCTAGCCGGTCGCTACCGGCTTGAGAAGCGCATCAAGGACTCTGGCGGCTCCACCCTGTGGAAGGCCGTCGACGAGATCCTCGCGCGGGCCGTCGCGGTCCGCACCTTCGACCCCGAGTTCCCCCGGATCGCCGAGGTCGTCACGTCCGCCCGTTCCGCCAGCCGGCTCACCGATCCCCGGCTGACCCAGGTGTTCGACGCCGACGACAGCGGCGAGAGCGCCTACGTGGTCAGCGAGTGGGTCGTCGGGGAGACCCTGGAGAACATGCTGGCCAAGGCGCCGCTGGAGCCGGGCCGCGCCGCGACCCTGCTGTACGAGGCGGCCGAGGCGATGGCCGCGGCGCATGCCGCCGGGCTGTCGCACCTGTGCCTGGCGCCCGGCGACCTCGTCTGGACGACCGGCGGCACCGTCAAGCTGCTCGGCATCGCCACCGACGCCGTCCTGCGCGACCGCACCAGCGAGGACCCGGCCGCCGAGGACGTCCGCGGGCTCGGCCGGCTGCTCTACGCGGCGCTCACCGCGCACTGGCCCGGCCCCGCCGACGCCCCCGGCTCCTCGACCGTGCTGCCCGCGGCCCCCGCGTCCGACGGCGTCCCGCATCCGCCGCGCCAGGTGCAGGCGGGGATCTCGCACGGGGTCGACTCGATCGTCTGCCGCTGCCTCGGCATCGAGCACGCCGCGGGCGGCGAGCCGATCGGCACGCCCGCCGAACTGGTGAAGGCGCTGCGGGGCGTGCCGCGAACGCCGCTGCCGCTGTTCGCCGGGCTCGGGAACACGCAGCCGCCGCCCCGGCGGCCCGCACCGAAACCGGCGGCGCCGCCGCGGCAGCCGCACCACACGCAGCAGCCGAACCGCGCCGACCACGGCCGCCGCGCCCCGGCGCCCCCGCCGCGCCGGGCCCCGGCCCCGCCCCCGGACGCGACCGCGCAGCTGCCCCCGCGGCAGCACCGCCACGACGTCTCGCAGCCGACGCGGCCCGCGCGGCACTCCTCGCCCGGCCACCGGGCGCCCGGCGGCCCCGGTGCGCGCAAGCCCGGCAACCGCGCGCTCATGGGCATCGCCGCCGCCGCGCTCACCGTGATCGTCGGCGTCGGCGCGTGGGCGCTGTCGAGCGGCGGGGACGACGCGAAGGACGGCGGTGGCGGCAGCGCCGATCCGGGGCAGCAGACGAACAACCCCGCACCGTCCGCCAGCGCGCTGACGCCGCAGGGGATCGCGGGGGCCGAGAAGCCGATCGGCGATCATCCGGACACCTCGATCCACAAGAACGTCCAGACGCTGATCGACGGCGACCCGTCCGGCCGGTGGGAGACCCAGAGCTACGCGGACGTCAACTTCGGCCGGTTCACCGAGGGCCTCGGCGTGACGCTCGACATGGGCAAGTCCGTCAGCGTGTCCAGCGTGAAGGTCGCCTGCCCGGTGAGCGGCGGCCAGCTCCAGGTCAAGGTCGGTAACGCCCCGTCCGTGGACGGCATGCGGCCCGTCGGGCGGCAGACCTGCAACGGCGGCGAGCTGACGTTCACCGTGAACCCGGCGGTGTCCGGACAGTACGTCCTCGCGTGGTTCACCGAACTGCCGCCGGCCGGGAAGCCCAAGGGCCGCCTCGGCGAGGTCACCGTTTACGGAAATTGATCCCGGAATACCACCCCCGACCGTTGATGATCTCCGCCTCCGGCGAAGTATCTGACCTGTGACGAGAAGACGCCGATGTCTGTATCGTGCCTCTGAGCAGAATGTCCCCCTCCCCCCAGGATTTCGTGGTGTCTTCCACAGCACGCGCGGCCGGTCACGGACCGGAAGGCTGTCGCTCATGACGTCGGTGAGCATGCGTCACGTCGACGAGGTTCCCGACAAGGAGCTGCTGGCACGGCACGCGCAGGGAGACCCGCACGCGTTCTCCATGCTGGTGCAGCGGCACCGCGACCGGATGTGGGCGGTGGCGCTGCGCACCGTCGGCGACCCCGAGGAGGCCGCGGACGCCCTCCAGGACGCCTGCCTGTCGGCGTTCCGCGCCGCCGCACGGTTCCGCGGGGACGCCGCCGTCACCACCTGGCTGCACCGGATCGTCGTCAACGCGTGCCTCGACCGGATCCGCCGCAAGTCGGTCCGGCCCGCCACGCCCATGGGCGACGACGCGACCTTCGACGCCGTCGCGCCGAAGATGCCCGACCCCACCGACGCGCACGGCGTCTCGCTGGACGTCCGGACCGCGCTGCTCGAACTCCCGTTCGAGCAGCGCGCGGCGCTCGTCCTGGTCGACATGATGGGCTACTCGGTCGACGACGCGGCGCGCGTCCTGGAGGTCCCACCAGGGACGATCAAGAGCCGCTGCGCCCGGGGACGCGCGCGGCTCGCCCCGCTCCTTCGGCACCACCGGAACCGACACGACTCGAAAAACGTCGGAGGTGTGGAAGGAGGTGGCATGCCCAAGTGAACCCCGCACATGTGGACTACGAGGTCCTCGCCGACCTGGCCGAGGGACTGCTCGAAGACGACCAAGCCGCCTCCGTCAACGCGCACCTGGAAACCTGCGCCGACTGCCGGGACCGATCCGCCGATCTTGCGGACGTCTCCCGGATCCTGGCGGAGGCACCCGTCCCGTCCATGCCCGCCGAGCTGGCCGAGCGCATCGACACCGCCCTGGCGGCGGAGTCGCTCGACAACGCCACCGTGGTGAGCCTGGAGCAACGGCGTGGGAGGCGGCATTGGCGGATCCTGTCGGCGGCGGCCGCGACGGTCGTCGTGCTCGGCGGCGCCGGGCTGATCGGCGGCATCACCCTGGACGAGATGAGCGGCGACCACGGCCAGGCGGCCGCGCCCGCCCATGACCCGGCCGACACGTCGAGCGAGTCGGGCGAGTCGACCACTTCGGGCGGTTCGGGCCGGCCGGGCGCGGTACCGCCGACCGGGGACGCCGAGTCGCCGGGCTCGCAGATCATGCGGGCGCCGTCGTTCTCCGTCGTGCACAGCGGCACCGCCTACCGCGCGGGCACGCTGACCACCCAGGTCGACGGTCTCGCCGGGCGGGCCGGGGAAATGCCGGCCGCGCCGCCGGGCGACCGGCTGGCCGGCTGCGTCGGGGGCGTCACGGGCGGACGGGCGCCCGACCTGGTCGACGAGGCGAAGTACGAGGGCGAGCAGGCCACCGTGATCGCGCTGCGCGGCGAGGGGTCCGGAGCCTGGAACATCTGGGTCGTGGGCCCGGAGTGCACGGCCCGGAACCAGCACCTGCTCAAGCGCATCGACGGCTGATCCACCTTTTCCACGGCACGGCCCCGGACGCACGCGCGTCCGGGGCCGTCCGCGTGGCCCGCGGCGGGTGGGCGGTCAGAGGGACGCGACGAAGTCGAGGGCGATCGCCCAGGCCCGTTCGGCGGCCTCGGAGTCGTGGTCGGGCAGGTCGGGATCGGTGAACAGGTGACCGGCGCCCCGGTACCGGAACACCTCCACGTCGGCGCCCGCCTTGCGCATCCGCAGGTACCAGGCGTTCAGCCAGTCGACCGGCTCGAACGTGTCCGGATCGGCGACGTGCAGTTGCACCGGCATCTCGGTCGACGCGTCCGCGGGCAGATCGGACGTGCCGTGCATCAGCAGCAGGCCGCCCGCCCGCTCGTCGGCGAACGCCAGGTTCTGCGCGACGGCCGCCCCGAGGGAGAACCCCGCGTAGACGAGGCCGCCCGGTTCCGTCAGCGGCGCCGCCGCCGCGATCGCCCGCCGCAGCAGCTCGTCCCGTCCGATCTCCGCGCGGATCTCCCCGCCCTCCTCCACCGTCTCGGCGACACGCCCGTCGAACAGGTCGGGGACGTGGACGTCGTGCCCGGCGGCGCGGAACCGGTCCGCGGCACCGTGCACGGCCGGGCGGAGCCCGTATATCGAGTGGAGGAGGAGAATGCGTGCCATGGCGACAGCCTACGGGCGGTGGGTGTCGCCACCGGTGGGAATCAGCACGGCCTAGGATCGGTTGACGCGACTGGCGGGCCGGGTCAGCGCGGCACCGAGCGCGAACGAGGAAAGGCAAGAACAGTGAGCGACGTCCGTAACGTCATCATCATCGGGTCCGGGCCCGCGGGCTACACGGCCGCCGTCTACGCGGCCCGCGGCGACCTGAAGCCGCTCGTGTTCGAAGGGTCGGTGACCGCCGGCGGCGCGCTGATGAACACCACCGACGTGGAGAACTTCCCCGGGTTCCCCGACGGGATCATGGGCCCCGACCTGATGGACAACCTGCGCAAGCAGGCGGAGCGGTTCGGTGCCGAGCTCATCGCCGACGACGTCACCGAGGTCGACCTGAACGCCGACCCGAAGATCGTCAAGGTCGGTGACGACGAGTACCGCGCCCGGACCGTGATCGTCGCGACCGGCTCCGGCTACCGCGAGCTGGGCCTGCCCGACGAGCAGCGGCTCTCCGGCCGCGGCGTGTCCTGGTGCGCGACCTGCGACGGCTTCTTCTTCCGCGAGCAGGACATCGCCGTCGTCGGCGGCGGCGACACCGCCATGGAGGAGGCGATCTTCCTCACCAAGTTCGCCCGCTCGGTGACCGTCGTCCACCGCCGGGACGAGCTGCGCGCGTCCAAGATCATGCAGGACCGGGCGTTCGCCAACGACAAGATCAAGTTCCGGTGGGACAGCGAGGTCACGGCCATCCACGGCGACGACCGCGTGAGCGGCGTGAGCCTGCGCGACACCAAGACCGGCGAGGAGAGCCGCCTCGACATCACCGGCCTGTTCATCGCGATCGGGCACGACCCGCGCAGCGAACTGTTCGCCGGGCAGCTCGAGACCGACCCGGACGGCTACCTGCTCGTCGACGCCCCCACCACCAAGACGAAGGTCCCCGGCGTGTTCGCGTGCGGGGACGTGGTCGACCACATCTACCGCCAAGCCGTCACCGCCGCGGGCACCGGCTGCTCGGCCGCCATCGACGCCGAGCACTGGCTCCAGGACCGCGACGCGGCCGAGACCGTCCCGCAGGCCTGACCCCGCGCGACGCCCCGGGGACCGGCCGGAACGGTCCGGGGCCGACCGCACGCACGACCCGGGGCCGGACGACCGCTCGTCCGGCCCGCCCGGCGACCACGAAGGAGACACCCATGAAAGCCGTGACCGACGCCGACTTCGAGAACGAGGTCCTGAAGAACGACAAGCCCGTCCTGGTCGACTTCTGGGCGGAATGGTGCGGTCCGTGCCGGATGGTCGCGCCGATCCTCGAGGAGATCGCCGCCGAGCACGGTGACAGCCTCGAGATCGTCAAGCTCAACATCGACGAGAACCCGCAGGTCCCCGCGAAGTACGGGGTCATGCAGATCCCGACGATGAACATCTACCAGGGCGGCGAGGTCGTCAAGCAGATCATGGGCGCCAAGCCGAAGGCCGCGCTGCTCCGCGACCTGGCGGAGTTCATCGGCGCCAAGTCCTGAACGGGCCCCGGACGGGCCACCGTCCGCGGGGCGACGAACCGGTCGCCGATCCCGCCGTCACGACGGTAGGGTCGGCGACCGATTCGTTTCCGACCCTGTGGAGGTATCGCACCGTGACCCGGCCGGGACAACCCGAAGACCTGGACGACCCGCGGCTCCTGTGGACGCGCGCATCGGTACTGGCCGTCGCGGCCGCCGCGGAGATCATCGCCCCGGACGGATCGTCGGTCGACGACGACGGCGTCGCCGGCGACGGCTGGCGGGTGACGCTGGCGCCGGACGGCGAAGCCGTCGTCAGCGGCCGTCCCCCCGCCGACCGGGACGAGACCGGTGAGAGCCCCGACCTCCTGGACGGCCTGCCCGAACGGCTCACCTGGAAGCGGCTCCGCGACGACATGGACGGCGGATCGCTCGGCTACGTCTACTGGTACGCCGACGACGCATGGCACCGCGCCGAGCACCCGGACGACGCCCTCGCGGGCCCGCCGGAGCAGCTCGCCGACGACGACGCGACGATCCGCGTGCTGACGACGGACCTGAAGCCCGACGACGAGAACGGTCCCCGGGCCATCGCCGACGTCCTCGCCAAGGCCCGCGCGAACACCCTCCGGCCCGCCGACGTGACCACCATGCTCGGCGTCCTCGACCCGGACGTCGGCTCCGACGCCGCACGGACGAAGGCGGCGCTCGACACGGCCGTCCGCACCGGGCTGCTGGCGGGCACCAAACCACCGCTCATCGGCGAGTAGCGCCCTGCGGGCCCTCAGAAGCCTCTAAACAGGACGAAGTACACCCTCCGGTCCCATGGAGCCCAGGAGCCGTTCCAGGGCCACCTCGACGTCCTCACGCCACGACAGGGCCGACTTCAGCTCCAGCCGCAGCCTCGGGTACCGGTGGTGCGGGCGGACCGTCTTGAACCCCACCGACAGCAAGTAGTCGGCGGGGACCATGCAGCCGCCCTCCTCGCCCTTCAGGTCGCCGAACGCCTCGATCGCCTTCACGGCCCGGCGCGTCAGGTCCTTCGCGAGGCCCTGCACGAGCATCCGGCCGAGGCCGCCGCCCGCGAACTCCGGCAGGATGTGCGCCGTCATCAGCAGCACCGCGTCCGCGCTCACCGGGCTCGTCGGGAACGCCACCGACCGCGGCACGTACAGCGGCGGCGCGTACAGCACGAACCCCGCCGGGACGTCGTCCACGTAGGCGATCTTGCCGCAGCTGCCCCATTCCAGGAGCGTCGAGGAGACCCACGCCTCCTTCTCCAGACCGGCGTCCCCGCTCTCCAGCGCCCGCTCCCGGGTCACCGGATCCAGCTCCCAGAAGACGCATCCCCGGCAGCGCAACGGCAGATCATCCAGATTGTCCAGCGTGATGTTGACGAGACGGCGCGACATCCCGGGACGGCACCCCCCAGCCTGGTCCGGCGGAGGACCCCGGACAACCTTCCGAGGTCCTCGCGCATCGTATCGGAGAGAGAGTTACCCACGATCATGCGCCGCGCCACCTCCCCGGGGGTCCCGCCACGCGCCCGATGCCGTAAGTTCGCATGCAAGCCAGTCACCCCACGGGAGGACCACGTGGAACAGCACACGCGCACGGACGTCTACACCGACCGCTACGCCGCCCGCGCCGCCGGCATGGTCCCCTCCGAGATCCGCGCGCTGTTCGCCATGGTCGCCCGTCCCGAGATCGTCTCCCTCGCCGGCGGCGCCCCCTACGTGTCCGCGCTCCCCCTCGACGCCGTCGGCGGCATGATCGGCGACCTCGTCGCCGGGAAGGGCGCCGAGGCCCTCCAGTACGGCTCCGCCCAGGGCGACGAACTCCTCCGCGAGCACATCTGCGAGGTCATGTCCCTCGAAGGCGTCCGCGGTTCCGCCGACGACGTCGTCGTCACCGTCGGCGCCCAGCAGGCCCTCGACCTCATCACGAAGATCTTCATCGACCCGGGCGACGTCATCCTCGCCGAAGCCCCCTCCTACGTCGGCGCCCTCGGCACCTTCGCGTCCTACCAGGCCGACGTCGTGCACGTCCCGATGGACGACGGCGGGCTCGCCCCCGCCGCGCTCCGCGAGACCCTCGACCGCCTCCGCCGCGACGGCCGCCGCGTCAAGTTCCTCTACACCGTCCCGACGTTCCAGAACCCCGCGGGCGTCACCCTCACGACGGCCCGCCGCGCCCAGATCCTCGAGATCTGCACCGAGTACGACGTCCTCATCGTCGAGGACAACCCCTACGGTCTCCTCCGGTTCGACGGCGAACCCGTCCGCGCGCTCCGCGCCGACGACGACCGCGTGATCTACCTCGGGTCGTTCTCCAAGACCATCGCGTCCGGCCTCCGCGTCGGCTGGGTCCTCGCACCCCACGCCGTCCGCGCCAAGCTCGTCCTCGCCGCCGAGTCCGCGATCCTGTGCCCCTCGAACTTCTCCCAACTCGCCGTCCGCGAATACCTCGCGACCCAACCGTGGCGCGAGCAGATCAAGGACTTCCGCGAGCTCTACCGCGAACGCCGCGACGCCATGCTCGACGCCCTCGCGCAGCAGATGCCCGACGGTTGCACGTGGACCCGTCCCGAGGGTGGCTTCTTCGTCTGGCTCACCCTCCCCGAGGGCCTCGACTCCAAGGCGATGTCCCCCCGCGCCATCGCCGAACGCGTCGCGTACGTCCCGGGCACCGGCTTCTACGCCGACGGGAGCGGGCAGCGGCACATGCGCCTCTCGTACTGCTTCCCCGAACCCGACCGCATCCGCGAAGGCGTCCGGCGCCTCGCCGGGGTGATCGAAGGGGAGATCAGGATGCGGGACACTTTCGGAGAAACCGCCCCCACCGGCACCGGCGTCCACACCCCGGGGCCGGGCATCGTCTGAGAAGGGCTCCCGTGGAACTCGGTCACGTCGTCGTCCTCGCCGGAGGGCTCTCCTACGAGCGCGAGGTCTCCCTGCGCTCCGGCCGCCGCGTCACGGAGGCCCTCCGGGCCCGGGGCGTCCCCGTCGAGATGCGCGACGCGGACGCCACCCTCCTCGACTCCCTGACCGACGACCCGCCCGACGCCGTCTTCCCCGTCCTCCACGGAGCCGTCGGCGAGGACGGTTCCATCCGCGACGTGCTCGAGCTCCTCGACGTCCCGTACGTCGGCGCCCGCCCCGACGCCTGCCGCGTCGCGTGGGACAAGCCCACCGCGAAGTCCATCGTCCGCCGCGCCGGGCTGCACACCCCCGACTCCGTCGCCCTGCCGAAGGAGATCTTCCACGACCTCGGCGCCGCGTCCGTCCTCGACCGCATCGTGCACCGCCTCGGGCTCCCGCTCTTCGTCAAGCCCGCCCGCGGCGGCGCCGCACTCGGCGCGTCCGCCGTGTACGAGGCGTCCGGTCTCTCCGCCGCCATGGTCGGCTGCTTCGCCTACGGCGACGCCGCACTCGTCGAACGCCACGTGTCCGGCACCGAGATCGCCGTCAGCGTCATCGAGCGGGACGGCGTCCCCGAGGCCCTCCCGCCCGTCGAGATCGTCGCCCCCGGCGGCCGGTACGACTACACCGCCCGCTACGACGCCGGCGAGACCGAGTTCGTCACCCCCGCCCGCCTCGCCCCCGAGGTCGCCGACCGCGCCACCGCCGCCGCCCTCACCGCCCACCGCACCCTCGGCCTCCGCGACCTCTCCCGCACCGACCTCATCGTGGACGAACACGGCGACGTCCACTTCCTCGAGGTCGACATCGCCCCCGGCATGACCGAGACCAGCCTCCTCCCCCGCGCCGTCTCCGCCGCCGGTCTCGACCTCGGCACCGTCGCCCAGGACCTCCTCCTGGCCCGCCTCGCCTGACGTCGCGGCAAAGCCACACCCCGCCCCGAGCGAAGACTCCACCACGCGCATCCAACGAGCCCGCCATGGGGCTCCCCGTTTCACGTGAAACACCAACCGGCACCGACGCCCGCCCACCTGGTTTCACGTGAAACACGACCCCGCACCGCCCTCCCTCGCACCGATGCGGACGGCGAGACCCGCCGCGCACGACGCGCGACGCGCCGCGCGGGGGCAGTCCATCGACACGAAGTCCGGCACAACAGATGACCTCCGCGACGGTCCGCTAGGGCCGGTACGCACGATGGCCGGTGGTGCGCGGGGGCGGCGCGTGGGCCCGGCGCGGTACATGACGGACGCCACGACCCGCGAGAGGCGGCGCGACGGTCGTCGCGTCGGGCGACGACCGTTGCCGACGGCTCTCCGGGCGTCGGTGTCGGGCGACCGTCCTTGCGGCGGGTCGGGGCACAGCCGTTCAGTGATCGCCGACGCGGACGAACCCGTCGGCCCGTTTCACGTGAAACATCGCGGTGGGCTCTCTGCTCGTCGATCGCCGACCCCTGCCTGCGTGGCATGCCCGGAGCGTCATCCGTCGAAGCGGAATGGGCGTCCCGTCGCCGGCGCAGGCATGCGTCAGCGCCCGTCGATGGACGGGCGCATCCTGGGGGACCGGGCGCCGCGTTTCACGTGAAACATGGCGGCGCGGGGTGCGTCAGGAGCACTCCTGGGCGGGCGCCGTGTTTCACGTGAAACCGCGGCCGAGGCCGCGGCGGGCCTCGGCGGTCGACGCTCAGGGAAGGTCAGGGAAACTGGGGGTCGTCCTCGTCGGAGACCATGGACCTGATGATGCGGTCGAGGTCCTCGCGGGTGGCGAACTCGACGACGATCTTGCCTTTGCTCTTGCCCATGTCCACGCGGACGCGGGTGTCGTAGCGGTCGGACAGGCGGTCGGCGAGTTCCTGGAGGCCCGGGTCGGCCGCCTTCTTCCGGCGGGGCTGCCGGGTCGGCTCCTCGTCCCCGATCTCCTGGAGTTTGATCATCTCGTCGAGGCTGTGGACGGAGATCCCCTCGGCGATGACGCGGGTCGCCATGCGCTCCTGCTTCTCGGGGGTGTCCAACCGGAGGAGCAGGCGGGCATGACCGGCCGACAGGAGACCCGCGGCCACGCGATTCTGGACCTTCGCGGGGAGGTTCAGGATCCGCAGGGTGTTGGTGATGTGCGGGCGGGAACGGCCGATGCGCTTGGCGAGCTCCTCGTGGGTGGCGCCGAAGTCGTCCAGGAGCTGCTGGTACGCGGCCGCCTCCTCCAGCGGGTTGAGCTGCTGGCGGTGGAGGTTCTCCATGAGGGCGTCGCGGAGCAGATCGTCGTCGCCGGTGTCGCGGACGATCGCCGGGATGACGTCCAGGCCGGCCTTCTGGGACGCCCGCCAGCGCCGCTCGCCCATGATCAGTTCGTAGTCGAACTTCTCGGTGACGCCCGTCGCCTTGTGGTACTTCTCCGTCGCCTTCCGGCGGACCACGATCGGCTGGAGGAGACCGACGATCGCGATGGAGTCGGCGAGTTCCTGCAGAGCGTCTTCGTCGAAGTGGGTGCGCGGCTGGCGCGGGTTGACCGCGATCTGGTCGACCGGGACCTCGGCGAAATGGGCGCCGACGACGGGGGCGACGTCCGGGACGCCGTCGGCGACGCGGGGCCCGCCCTCCTGCCCCGTCCCGTTGGGGGCGGGCTCGCCGCCGCCCGGGGTCACCGCCTCCTCGGGCGGCGGGGGCGGGGCGGTCGGGATGAGGGCCCCGAGGCCCTTGCCGAGACCGCGACGTGGCTGAGGACTCACTTCGCCGCTCCAGCGTGCGCCATCTCCGAGGCGGCCTCGCTGTAGGCGAGGGCACCGCTGGAACCGGGGTCGTAGGTCATGACCGACTGCCCGTAGCTGGGCGCCTCGGAGACGCGGACGCTGCGGGGGATGACCGTGTTGAGGACGACGTCACCGAAGTGGTTGCGGACGTCTTCGGCCACCTGCGCGGCGAGACGGGTCCGGGCGTCGTACATGGTGAGCAGGATCGTCGACACCTTCAGTTTCTGGTTGAGGTGCGCCTTGACGAGGTCGACGGTGCGGATCAACTGGCCGAGGCCCTCCAGCGCGTAGTACTCGCACTGGATCGGGATGAGCAGTTCGTCGCCGCCGACGAGGGCGTTGACCGTGAGGAGGCCGAGCGACGGCGGGCAGTCGATCAGGACGTAGTCGAACTGCTCGGTCTCGTAGGACTCCAGCGCGCGGCGCAGGCGGGATTCGCGGGCGACCTTGGAGACGAGTTCGATCTCCGCGCCGGCGAGGTTGAGGGTCGCCGGGGCGCAGTGCAGGTTCGGGATCTCCGGTGCGGGGACGACGATGTCCTCGAGCGCCGAGTCCTCGATGAGGACGTCGTAGATCGACGGGATCTCGGCATGGTGATCGATGCCCAGGGCGGTCGACGCGTTGCCCTGCGGGTCGAGGTCGACCACGAGCACCTGGGCGCCGTGCATGGCGAGGGACGCGGCGATGTTCACCGAACTGGTGGTCTTGCCGACGCCGCCCTTCTGGTTCGCGATGGTGATGACCCGGCACCTGTCGGGCCTCGGCCATTCCTTGTCGATCGGCCGCGTCTTCAGCGCGGTGCCGGTTGTTTCACGTGAAACATCGACGTCCTTGAGCGCCTCGCGCACGAGTTCTGACTCCCCCTGAGATGGTCCGTTGCGCAGACCCGGCGGTTGAGTGCCGGAGTTCGTCGGGACATATCCGACGTTGTCCGCGGTACCGGATGTCGTGTTGCCCCACAGCGCGTGCCCGGACGGCGTGGTGGCGGACGGCTGGTCGGCGGGGGATTCGTCGGCGGTTTCGTCGGCGCGGTCAGGCCGGCCCAGTCCCGGTCCCGTGCTCATGAAGACCTCTTCCTCGACCTTTTGGCACGCCGGGGCGCGCGTTGCTGTCGCCCGACAACCCCTCCGCGGCCGGCGACGACGCGGACGAGCGTTGTCGGCGGCTCGACCCTACCGCGACCGACTTGCACCAGTTCGGCCGTAGGCACACCGAATCGCTTCAGCACGGCCTGCGCCTCGTCGAGCTCGACCGCCGCGCGCTCGCCCTTGAGGGCGAGGAGTTCGCCCCCCGGTCGCAGCAACGGCAGCGCCCACGTGGCGAGACGTTCCAGCGGTGCGACGGCCCGCGCGGTGGCGACGTCCACCGCGTAGTCGTCCACGACGTCCTCGGCCCGCGCGCGGCGGACCTCGACGTTGCGGAGTCCGAGCAGGTCGACGCACTCGGTCAGGAACGTGGTGCGGCGCAGCAGTGGTTCGAGAAGGGTGATCCGCAGATCGGGGCGGACGATCGCCAGGACGACGCCCGGCAGTCCGGCGCCCGATCCGATGTCGACGACGTGAGCATTCTCGGGCACCGCCTCGGCCACCACCGCGCAGTTGATCAGATGGCGTTCCCAGAGGCGGTCGACCTCCCGCGGCCCGATCAGGCCGCGCTCGACTCCGGCGTCCGCGAGGAACGCCGCATAGCGCTCCGCGACGGGCAGCGCATCACCGAAAACCTCACGTGCAATCCCCACCATCCGAATCGTTCCACAAAACCCCGCGGGTGCGTACACGCGAAACGTCCTGGGGAGGGGTCCCGGTCCGCATGCGCACCCGACCCTGTCCATATGGCAAGAACCACATCACCCCTCCGCATATTCGCGACGACCCGGGTAGAGGCTTTCGTGTCGCCCGCCAGCCCCCTGGAAGGAGCTCCGGTATGGGAATCGGAGTCAGTCTCGCGTTCATGGCCATCGGCGCCATCCTGGCGTTCGCACTCCGGGTCGACCTCAGCGGCGTCAACATCCAGATGGTCGGGTGGATCCTGATCCTCGTCGGTGTGATCAGCATGCTGTTCACCCTCAAGTACACGCGGCCGCGCCGCGGCACCGGCCGGATCACGGGCGCCGACCCCGCCTACGGAGACGAGCCCGGCACGGTCGTCCACGAGGAGCACATCATCCAGGACCCGCCGGCCGCGGGCCGTCCCTCCGAACGCGTCGAGCGCGTCGTCGAGCATCCCCCGGGCCCCAGCGCCACCCACGGCCAGGACGAACTCGACCCGTCCATCGCCCAGGATCCGGCGTACGCGCAGAACCGGGGACACATGCAGGCTCCGCGCCAAGGGGATCCCCCGACGACGCGCGTGCAGGACCCCGTGGAGGAACAGGTGGAGGGTCCGGCCACGGCCCGGCGCCCCGCGCGGCGGTTCACCCGTACCCGTCGCCCCTGACCCGGGCTTCACGAGAACCACTCGGTGTGCCGCGGGCGGCGGTGCACACCGAGTTCGGGAGGGGCCCCGCGTGCTTTGGTCGGGGCGCGGGCCCCTCCCTCCACCGCCGGTAACGCGGAACGGCCCCGATGATCGAGGATCATCGGGGCCGTTCCGCGTTCGTTCAGGCGGGGCGCTCGCTCACGAGGGGTGGACGACCACGTAGCGGCCGGGCTCCTCGCCCTCGGACTCGCTCCGCAGGCCCGCCGCCGCCACGGCGTCGTGCACGATCTTCCGCTCGAAGGGGGTCATCGGCGCGAGCGGCTTGGCCTCCCCGCTCTGCTTCACGTCGTTCGCGACGTCCGTGCCCATCTTCGTCAGCTCGGCGCGGCGGCGTTCCCGGTACCCGCCGACGTCGAGCATCAGGCGGGTGCGGTTGCCCGTCTGGCGGTGGACGGCGAGACGCGTCAGTTCCTGCAGGGCCTCCAGGACCTCGCCGCGCTTGCCGACCAGCTCGTCCAGGGACGCCCCGACGACCGCGACGATCGCGCGCTCGCCCTCGACGTCCATGTCGATGTCGCCGTCGTAGTCACCGATGTCCAGCAGGCCCTCGATGTAGTCGGCGGCGATCTCGCCTTCCTGCTCGAGCGCCTGGACGTCTACCTCGGTGGCGTCGGTCGTCTGGCTCAACGGGGTCTCCTTCTGCGGCACGGGCTCGGGGTTCAAACTAGCGTTTCTGGCTGCCGCTGCGCTTGCTCCGCGGCTTGCGGGTCGGCTGGTTCCGCACGACCTTCTCCTTGACCTCGGGTTCGGAGACCTCTTCCTCCGCGCCCTTCTTCTTCAGGTCGGCCTTCGTGCCGGAGGTCGCCTTGCCGTTCTTCGCACCGGCCTTCGCACCGGCCTTCGTCCCCGCGGTCCCCTTCGCGCCGGCCTTCGTCCCGGCCTTGGCGCCCGACTTCGTGCCGGGCTTGGTGTCGTCGCCGGTCGCGTTCAGCGGCGGGTACTTCTTGTAGATGTAGTGCTGCTGCGCGAGGGTCCAGCTGTTGGACGTCACCCAGTACATGAGCACGCCCAGCGGGAAACCGAGGCCGACCAGACCGAACAGCGGCGCGAGGAAGACCATCATCTTCTGCGCCTGCATCATCGGGTTGGCGTCGTCGGTGATGGGCTGCCGCTTCATGCTGGCGCGCATCGTGAAGAACGTCGTGATGGAGCTGATCACGACGGCGATGGCCGTGATGACGAGCGCCGTCCAGCTCTTGGGGTCGGCGCCCCAGGCGTTGAGGAACGTGTCCGGGATATGGGCGCCGAAGATGCTGGCGTGCTGGGCGCTCTGCACCAGGTCGGCCGACATCGCGAAGACGCTCTCGCCCCGCTCGGCGTCCGAGATTTTCTGGAGGGTCTGGAAGAGGCCGATGAAGACGGGCATCTGCACCAGGAGCGGCAGGCAACCCGACAGCGGGTTCGCGCCGTTCTCCTGGTAGAGCTTCATGGTCTCCTGGTTGAGGCGCTGCTTGTCGTTCTTGTACTTCTTGCGCAGCGCCTGCACCTTGGGCGTCAGTTCCTGCATCTTCCGCGAAGCGTGGATCTGCTTCACGAAGAGCGGGACCATGACCAGCCGCAGGAAGACGGTCAGAAGGATGATGGACCCGCCCCAGGCCCATCCACTGTCCTTCGGCAGGAAGGTGCTCAGCCCCGTGTGAATCCACACGATGAGCTGAGAGACGATCTCGTACAGCCAATCAAGCACCGGGCAGCTCCTTGGACTCTGCTAGGGCGGGGCCGCTCTCCGCGCGGCCGGAGTTCGAAGAAGCCGCCGCCGGCGCCTTCTTCGGGGGCACCGGGTCGTACCCCCCGGGGTTGAAGGGGTGGCACCGACCGATCCGGCGGGCCGTCAGCCACGTGCCGCGCGTCGCGCCGTGCGCCTGGAGTGCTTCCAGGCCGTACGCGCTGCAACTGGGGTGGAAGCGGCACTGCTGCCCGAGCAGCGGACTCAAGAAGCGGCGGTAGGCACGGACGAGAAGGATCAGCACCGCCGCGACGGGACCGGGAGGCCCGTCCGGGTGCTGCGCGGGGTTCGGGTCCCGCCGCCGACTCCTCATCTCCGCCCCTTGGACGCGGGCCGCAGCAGCCGGTCGATCGCCGACTCGAGATCCGCGGCCAGTTCGTCAGGACGCGCCGTCCCCGACGGGGGGTTGGCGCGTACAACCAGCAGGCTACCCGCTGGCAACCGCTCGAGGTGCCCCCGCATCAGGTGCCGGAGCCGGCGCCGCACCGAGTTGCGGACGACGGCGTTGCCGACGGCGCGCGACACGATGAAGCCGACGAGCGGCGGGGCCGTCGGCTCGTCCCGGCGGAGCAGGTGTGCGACGACAGTCGGCCGTCCGGCGCGGCGACCGCGCCGGACGGCCCGTGTGAAGTCGTCCCGCCGCCGCATCCGGTGTCCGGAGGGCAGCACGGTGGGAAAGGGCTCAGACCGCGACCCGGGCGCGGCCCTTGCGGCGGCGCTCGGCGAGGATGCTGCGCCCGGCACGCGTGCGCATCCGCAGCCGGAAGCCGTGCTTCTTGTGGCGACGACGGTTGTTCGGCTGGAAAGTACGCTTGCTCACTTGAGGCTCCAGTGCTGCGGTCGGCTCGTAAAAGACTCGATGGCTCGCATCTAGGGCCGCGTCTGGTCCCCCGCAGCGGGGGCCCACCCGTTCGTCCCAGCGGGGCCGTCGGCGGGCACGCGGCATCTCCGTCGATGCGTCTCGACCTCGCCACATTACGGGCTCACCAAGTACCCGGTCAAACGGAGCAGTCCTCGGCACCGGGGCGGCGGGGGGCGTGCGCGGCGGGCGTGCGCGGCGGGCGTGCCCCGCAGTTATCCACAGGCGGTGAGCGGGATGTGCCTTCCGTGTACGGGTCCACTCGAGTCGGCCCGCCTCTCGACCCGGCTCGCGGGTTCGGCAGGGGCGCAGGCGGGCGAGGTGGACGGTGTGCGACTCCTGTTGCGGGTGTGCCGGACACCGGCTAGGGTCTTCCGGGCGAGCCGACACCCCCTTCGGACATCTGTCGTCGGCATCACACGCTGAATCTTCCCCGTACCTGAACCCTCTTTTCTGCGCCGGTCCTGCCGTGACCGGGAACCTCGCGATCGTTCGTCCAGTGCGCGCCTGAGAGTTATACACAGGTGCCGCTTGTTTATGCACAGCATGTGGAAAACTCTGTGGACAACTCGTGAGAGAGTAGGGCTTCCGCATCGCGGACGTGCCCCACGAGGCAGAACGCAAGCCGCGGAAGAGCCGGGCAGTCAGGTACTCCGTTCGACGGAGATGTGGGGAGGGGACCTTGCGCATGGACGGTCAGGATCTCGGATCGGTCTGGGCCCGTACCCTCACCGCGCTGTCCGAGAGTGATCTGTCTCCGAGCTACCGCGCATGGCTGCCGATGGTCCGCCCCCTGGCCCTCGTCGAGGGCACCGCCCTCCTCGCGGCGCCGAACGAGTTCGCCAAAGACGCCCTGGAAACGCGGCTGCGCAGCCTGATCACGCAGGCCCTGTCACATGAGCTGGGGCGCGAGATCCGGGTCGCGGTGACCGTCCAGCCCGAACCGCCGGCGCCCTCGGTGCCCGGCCCCGGCGGCGGTCCCCGCGCGGGCGGGGAGCCCCTGTCCGCGCCGATCCCCGGCCCCGCCCCCCACGAACCGGCGCCTTCCTCCTACGGCGAACGCCCCCACGAGGGAGAGCGCACCTTCCCCGAGCAGCAGTACGGCGACGCGCAGTTCTCCGACCGCCCGTTTCCGGAGCAGCCGTACGGCGAGCCCGGGTACCGGCAGCAGCCCGGGGTTACCCACAACCCCGGGGGTTATCCACAGGGGGAGGACGACCGTGGATGGCCGCAGCGCGAGAGCGAGCATGGAGGCGGCTATCCCTCGGCGCCCCGGCAGGCCCCGTTCGGGTCATCGCGCCCCGGCCCGTTCGACGGCCGCCAGGCATACCGGGCACGCCCTCCCGGATCGGGCGAGTACGGCGGGGAGGGGTACGGCAACGACGGTTACGGCAGTTCCGAGAACTCCGGCTTCGGGGGAGGCGAGGGGTACGGCGCCGAATACGGCGGCGCGGAGGGGTTCGGCGGCGAGCGTCCAGGGCGGCCGCCGCACGCGCCCTCGCACCTGAACGACCGGACGCTCGGCCCGCTCCGCCGCGGCGGCGGTGTCCCCGAGGAGCCGAAGGAGCGCGAGCCGGGCCCCGACACCAGGCACGGCGAAAACTCCTACCTGGGGGCCGAGGGCCCGTACCCCGGCGCCGACCAGCAGTACCCGGAGCAGTACCGCGGGGAGGAGACGTACCGCGACGAGGACACCGCCGATGCGCGAGGGCCCGGCCCGGGGACGTCCGGTGGTTCCGGCGGACCGCACGGCGGCGCACCGCGCAGTGCGTCCGGCCATGGCCCAGGTGGATCGGGTGGACCGGTCGGCGCGACCGGTGGCGGCGGTCCCGGCGGGGGTCCCGGCGGGGGTCCGGGTGGCGGTCCGAGTGGCGGGGGCCCCGGCGGTGGGACGCACGGTTCCGGCGGTGCGTCGGGGACGTCCGAGCACGCGCGGCTCAACCCGAAGTACACGTTCGAGACGTTCGTCATCGGATCCTCGAACCGGTTCGCGCACGCGGCGGCGGTCGCGGTGGCGGAGCAGCCGGCGAAGGCGTACAACCCGCTGTTCGTCTACGGCGACTCGGGCCTCGGCAAGACGCACCTCCTCCATGCCATCGGCCACTACGCGCAGAGCCTCTTCAACGGGGCGCGCGTCAGGTACGTGAGCTCCGAGGAGTTCACGAACGACTTCATCAACTCGATCCGCGACGGCAAGGCCGATGGGTTCCGCCGCCGCTACCGGGATGTGGACATCCTCCTCGTCGACGACATCCAGTTCCTGGAGGGGAAGGAACAGACGCAGGAGGAGTTCTTCCACACCTTCAACACCCTCCACAACGCCAGCAAGCAGATCGTGATCTCCAGCGACCGTCCGCCCAAGGAGCTGGTGACGCTGGAAGACCGGCTGCGCAACCGGTTCGAGTGGGGGCTGACGACCGACGTCCAGCCGCCCGAGCTGGAGACGCGGATCGCGATCCTGCAGAAGAAGGCCCGGCAGGAGGGCCTGGCCGCGCCACCGGACGTCCTGGAGTTCATCGCCTCGCAGATCGCGACGAACATCCGGGAGCTGGAGGGCGCGCTGATCCGGGTGACGGCGTTCGCGAGCCTGAACCGGCAGTCGGTGGACATGCGGCTCGCCGAGATCGTGCTGAAGGACCTGATCCCGAACGACACCGGGCCGGAGATCACTGCGGCGATGATCATGGCGCAGACGGTCGAGTACTTCGGGACGACGATCGACGACCTGTGCGGGCCGTCGCGGTCCCGGATGCTGGTGACCGCCCGGCAGATCGCCATGTACCTGTGCCGCGAGCTGACCGACCTGTCCCTGCCCAAGATCGGGCAGCAGTTCGGCGGCCGCGACCACACCACGGTCATCCACGCGGACCGGAAGATCCGCTCCCTGATGGCCGAGCGGCGCGCGATCTACAACCAGGTCACGGAGCTGACCGGGCGGATCAAGCACCAGGCGAGCAAGCACTGACCACAGGGGCGCCGACCTGTGGAAAACTCCCTCTCCGTGGCTGTGGACGGCCGCCGTTCCCATTGTCCACAGCCGCCGGGCAGAACAGAAACGACATATTCGACCCTCTCGGCAAAACGGGAGCGGTTACTCACAGGTTGTGGAAAACTCTGGGGATTTTCGTGGATAACCCCGTGGACAACCCGTGGAAAACCTGAGGATGAAGTGTGGACGACTGTGGACGGGCTGTGCACCGGCGCCCGCGCCTTGGGGAAAACCAGTGGAAAAGCTGGGGACGACCTGGGGACGAGCGGTGGACGAACGAGCCGCGGGCTCACGCGTACCGCCGAATCCGGCCGACCGGACCGGAGAACCCGTGGAAAACTCGTGGATAACTTGGGGATGACCTGGGGACGGCCTGTGGGCACAGAATCGCCCTCCACAGGCGGCCCTCGTCCTCCACAGCTCGTACACAGGCCACCCGTGGACAAAAATACGGGGTCTCACCTGGGACGATGGCCTCTGTCCACACTGTCCACAGCCCCTACTACTAAGACCACACCTGTTCTCTACCCAAGAAAAGATTCACCTCAACTCCGGGCCTGGGGAAAACGTGCCCCGAACGCTCGGGCCGAGGTGCTCGCATCGAACCGTTGTCCGACACCTGCAGGAGGCGGGTCCCCTTGAAGTTCCGCATCGACAGAGACGCCCTCGCCGACGCCGTGGCCTGGACGGCCCGCACGCTGCCGCCCCGTCCCCCGGTCCCGGTGCTCGCGGGCATGCACATCGAGGCCGGCGGGGAGGGCAACGAGGACCGGCTCCGGCTCTCCGCGTTCGACTACGAGGTCTCCGCGCAGGTCTCCACCGACATCGAGGTCGAGGAGGCCGGGACCGTCCTGGTGTCGGGCCGGCTGCTCGCCGAGATCAGCCGGAACCTTCCTCCCCACCCTGTGGAGATCACCACCGACGGGGCGAAGGTGATGGTGCGCTGCGGCAGCGCGAAGTTCACACTCCTCACCATGCCTGTGGAGGACTACCCGACCCTCCCGGAGATGCCGCCCGCCGCGGGCTCGGTCGGCAGCGACGAGTTCGCCGCCGCCGTCTCGCAGGTCGCGATCGCCGCGGGCAAGGACGACACGATCCCCATGCTCACCGGCGTCCGGGTCGAGATCGAGGGGGAGACCGTCACGCTCGCGTCCACCGACCGGTACCGCCTCGCGGTCCGCGAGCTGCACTGGAAGCCCGAGCGTCCCGACTTCTCCGCCGTCGCGCTCGTCCCCGCCAAGACGCTCGCCGACACCGCCAAGTCGCTGACGTCCGGCGCCGAGGTGTCGATCGCGCTCGGCGGCACGTCCGGCGCCGGCGACGGCATGATCGGTTTCGCGGGCGGCGGCCGCCGCACCACCTCGCGGCTGCTCGACGGCGACTTCGTCAAGTACCGGTCGCTGCTGCCGAGCGAGTACGCCGGGCACGCCGAGATCCACACGGCGCCGTTCATCGAGGCCGTCAAGCGCGTCTCGCTCGTCGCCGAACGGAACACGCCCGTCCGGCTGTCGTTCCGCCAGGGCGAGGTCGTCCTGGAGGCCGGGACGGGCGACGAGGCGCAGGCCGTCGAGGCGCTGGAGGCCGAGCTGGAGGGCGAGGACATCGACATCGCCTTCAACCCCGGCTTCCTCCAGGAGGGGCTGCAGGCGATCGGCTCGGACGTCGCCCGGCTGTCGTTCACCACCCCGACCAAGCCCGCCGTGCTCACCGGCAAGCCGCCGGAGGAGGGGTCGAACCCGAACTACCGTTACCTGATCATGCCTGTGCGTCTGTCCGGGTAAGGCGTGATTCCCGGGCATCACAGGGGGACGGACGATCCGCGGGGGAGACGCCCTCGCGGATCGGCGCGCGTCCGGACCGGCGCGCGCGCAGACGAGCACAGGGGAGAGTGAGCATGGAGCTGGGCATCATCGGCCTGGGCAAGATGGGCGGCAACATGGCCGAGCGGCTGCGCCGCGGCGGCCACACGGTCGTCGGCTACGACCGGGATCCCGCGCTGAGCGACGTCGGCTCGCTCCGCGAGCTCGCGGAGCGGCTGTCCCCGCCGCGCGCCGTGTGGGTGATGGTGCCCGCCGGCCGTCCCACCCAGGACACCGTCAACAGCCTCGGGGAGATCCTCGACGAGGGCGACATCGTCATCGACGGCGGTAATTCACACTATGTGGACGACCAGAAGCACGGCGAGGAGCTCGCGGCCAAGGGGATCGGCTTCGTCGACTGCGGCGTCAGCGGCGGCGTGTGGGGACTGGAGAACGGCTACGCGCTCATGGTCGGCGGCGACGAGGAGCATGTCGCGCGCCTCATGCCGATCTTCGAGACGCTCAAGCCCGAGGGCGATTTCGGGTTCGTCCACTCCGGCAAGGTCGGTGCGGGCCACTTCGTGAAGATGGTCCACAACGGCATCGAGTACGCGATGATGCAGGCCTTCGGCGAGGGCTACGAGCTGATCGAGGCCAGCGACGTCGTCACGAACGTGCCGGAGACCTTCCGCAGCTGGCAGGAGGGCACGGTCATCCGGTCCTGGCTGCTCGACCTGATGAACCGCGCGCTCGCCGAGGACCCCGAGCTCGACGACATCCGCGGTTACGCGAACGACTCCGGCGAGGGCCGCTGGACCGTCCAGGCCGCCGTCGACCACGCCGTCCCGCTCCCCGCGATCAGCGCGTCCCTCTTCGCCCGCTTCGCGTCCCGCCAGGACGACTCCCCCGCGATGCGCGTCGTCGCCGCCCTGCGCAACCAGTTCGGCGGGCACGCCGTCGAGGCCGCGAAGGGAGCCGACTCCCCCGGCGCCGACGTGAACCCGCCCACCGTCTGACGCACGGTTATCCACAGCCTGTGGTTTCCGTGCGCCCGGGCGCGGGCGGGCTGGACACTCGAAGTGGGGTCGGCCCCCCTGGGCGGGCGGGGATCGTTCATGGGGTGTGAGGCTCTACGCTCGTCTCCGTGCACGTCGCCCACCTCTCGCTCCAGGACTTCCGCTCGTACGCGACCGCCGAGGTCGCGCTCGAGCCGGGGGTCACGGCGTTCGTGGGGCCGAACGGCCAGGGCAAGACGAATCTGGTCGAGGCCGTCGGGTACGTCGCGTCGCACGGCAGCCACCGGGCCGCGACCGACGCCCCGCTCGTCCGGCACGGCGCACCGCGCGCGATCGTCCGCGTCGGGGCGGTGAAGGACGACCGCAAGGCGCTGATCGAGCTGGAGATCAACCCCGGGAAGGCGAACCGGGCACGGTTGAACCGGTCCCCCGTCCCCAGGCCGCGCGAGATCCTGGGCATGCTGCGGACCGTCCTGTTCGCCCCCGAGGACCTCTCGCTCGTGAAGGGCGACCCGGGAGAGCGGCGCCGGTTCATGGACGAGCTGCTGACCGCGCGCGCGCCGCGCTTCGCGGGGGTGCGGTCCGATTACGACCGCGTACTCAAGCAGCGCAACGCCCTGCTGAAGTCGGCGGCCGCGCACCGGCGCGCGCCGGGCCAGGAGGTTCTCGCGACCCTGGACGTGTGGGATTCGCATCTCGCCCGGACGGGCGCCGAGCTTCTGGCCGCGCGGCTCGACCTCGTGGGCGCGCTCCAGCCGCTCGTCGCGCGCGCGTACGCGGCCCTGGCCCCGGGAAGCGACGTCGCGGATCTGCAGTACCGGAGTTCTCTGGGCGACGCCGAGTTGTCCACAGACCGTGGAAAACTCGCCGAGCAGCTGCTGTCGGCCGCGGCCGACACGCGGAAGCAGGAACTGGAGCGGGGCGTCAGCCTCGTGGGCCCGCACCGTGACGAGCTCGTCCTGCGGCTCGGCGAACTGCCCGCGCGCGGCTACGCGAGCCACGGCGAGTCGTGGTCGTTCGCACTGGGGCTGCGGCTCGCCGCGTTCGACCTGCTCCGGGCGGACGGCGACGACCCGGTGCTCATCCTCGACGACGTGTTCGCCGAACTGGACGCGGGCCGCCGCAGCCGCCTCGCCGAGATGGTCGCGCCGGCCGAACAGGTCCTGATCACCGCCGCCGTCCCCGCGGACGTCCCGGACGAGCTGACCGGCGCGACGTTCACCGTGTCCGGAGGCGACGTCGTCCGCGACTGACCGCGTCCGCGACTGACGTCGTCCGCGATCGTCGTCCGCGATCGTCGAGCGGTGACCGGTGGGGGCGCGGGACGGCGCGTCCGGCAGGGATGTCGTCGGGTGCGGCCAGAATGGTCGTCCACAGGCTGTGGGAAGGAGGGGGGACATGAGCGAGGATCCACAGGATGTGGACGGCACCGGCGACGCTTCGGCGTCCGGCGAACCGGACGAGCCCGGGACATCGGAGGCGTCCGGGACGCCCGGAACGTCCGGCAAGTCGGGGATCGAACTGGCGCGGGAGGCGCTGGCGCAGGCCAAGGCGGACGCGCTCAAGCGGGGCACCCTCCCGGGCCACAAGAACCGGCGCAAGAGCGGCGGTCCGCCGGTGCGGAACCGGGAGCCGGGGCGCGGCGGCGATCCGAAGCAGTTCGGGGCCGCGATCCGCGACCTGCTGGCGACACGCGGATGGGAGCAGCGCGCGGCGGTCGGCGGCGTGTTCGGCAACTGGGCCGCGATCGTGGGGCCCGAACTGGCCGAGCACACGCGCCCGGAGCATTTCGAGGACGGCGAGCTGACGATCGCCGCCGACTCGGCGACGTGGGCCACGCAGCTCCGGCTGCTGTCGTCGAATCTCGTGCGGCGGCTGAACCTGGAGCTGGGGCACGGGACGGTCCGCCGCGTGAAGGTGGTCGGGCCCGCGTCCGGCCCGCGCCGAGGCGGCGCGTGGCGCGCCCGCTGACCCACCGCCCCCGGCCACCCAGGCACGCCCGACACGCGCAGCGTGCACGCGCGCACGGCACGCGCGCGGCGCGCACCCGACACCCCTCACACGCCCGCCCCGCCGCAAGCCTTTCGGCGCCGAACCTTGTCAGTGCCGGGTGAGAACATCTGTTCGGGATGCAGGGCGACGAGTTCGGCGACGAGTGCGCCGTAGGCCAAAGAAACCCCCCAGAGTCATGGGGGGATGTGCCTCCGGTTCCACTCGGCCGCCACACGCGCACACAGCGCCGCGTGAGTGCCACTTTTCGCCGTGCGACCCGGTAGAATGACATCGGGTACAGGATGCTGCGCCGCCGTGGGGTGCCCGGGGCTCTGACCAGGTGTGATCAGAGCACAAGGGGTGCCCTGAAGTGTGTTACGGGGCACACCGCGCTCCCTCCGGGCGCGGGGCGGCAGACATCCCCGGCAGGAGGATCTCCTTTGGCGTACGACGCTAGTTCGATCACTGTCCTCGAAGGTCTCGAGGCGGTGCGCAAACGCCCGGGCATGTACATCGGATCGACCGGTGAGCGCGGCCTCCACCACCTCGTCTACGAGATCGTGGACAACGCCGTCGACGAGGCCCTGGCGGGCTTCGCCGACGACATCGTGGTGACGCTGCTGGCCGACGGCGGCGTGAGCGTGCTCGACAACGGGCGCGGCATCCCGGTCGGCGAGCACCCGGTGGAGAAGCGGCCGGCCATCGAGCTGGTGCTGACCACGCTGCACGCGGGCGGCAAGTTCGACGGCAAGTCCTACGCGGTGTCCGGCGGCCTGCACGGCGTCGGTTCCGCGGTGGTGAACGCGCTGTCCACCAGACTCGAGGCGGAGGTGCGGACGGACGGGTACGTCTGGCGGCAGTCGTACACCTGGCAGGGCCCGGAGACGGAACTGCGCAGGGGCGAGGAGGCGTCGGACACCGGCACCCGCATCACCTTCTGGCCCGACCCGGAGATCTTCGAGACCACCGAGTGGAACTTCGAGACCCTGTCGCGGCGCATGCAGGAGATGGCGTTCCTCAACCGCGGGCTGGCGATCACCCTGCGGGACGAGCGTCCCGAGCACGCGGACGGCGACGACGGCGACGAACCGCGGGTCGTCCGGTACCACTACGACGGCGGCATCGAGGACTTCGTCCGCTACATCAACGCGCGCAAGGACGCCGTCCACGAGTCGGTGGTCTACTTCGAGGACCACACCGACGGCATGTCCGTCGAGATCGCGATGCAGTGGAACTCGTCGTACGCGGAGTCGGTGCACACCTTCGCGAACACGATCAACACGGCGGAGGGCGGCACCCACGAGGAGGGGTTCCGGGCGGCGCTCACCACGATCGTCAACCGGTACGCCCGCGACAAGGGGCTGCTGCGCGACAAGGACGACAACCTGACCGGTGAGGACGTCCGCGAGGGGCTCACCGCGATCATCTCGATCAAGCTGGCCGACCCGCAGTTCGAGGGGCAGACGAAGACGAAGCTCGGCAACACCGAGGCGAAGTCGTTCGTCCAGCGGGCCTGCAACGTGTTCCTCCGCGACTGGTTCGAGGAGAACCCGGGCGAGGCCAAGGAGATCATCAACAAGGCGTCGCAGGCGGCGCGCGCGCGAGTCGCGGCACGGCAGGCGCGGGATCTGACGCGCCGCAAGAGCCTGCTGGAGACGACGTCGCTGCCCGGCAAGCTGTCGGACTGCCAGTCCACCGACCCGGCGAGGTCCGAGCTGTACATCGTCGAGGGCGACTCGGCGGGCGGCTCCGCCAAGGGCGGCCGGGCGGTGCAGTTCCAGGCGATCCTCCCGATCCGCGGCAAGATCCTGAACGTGGAGAAGGCCAGGATCGACAAGATCCTGAAGAACAACGAGGTGCAGGCGATCATCACGGCGCTGGGCACCGGCGTGCACGACGAGTTCGACATCTCCCGGCTCCGCTACCACAAGATCATCCTGATGTCGGACGCCGACGTCGACGGCCACCACATCAACACGCTGCTGATGACGCTGCTGTTCCGGTTCATGAAGCCGCTGATCGAGGCCGGGCACGTGTACCTGTCGCAGCCGCCGCTCTACAAGATCAAGTGGGACTCGCGCGGCAACGAGGTCGACTACGCGTTCTCCGATGCCGAGCGGGACGCCGTCATCGAGGCGGGCATCGCCGCCGGCAAGCGCGACCCGCGCCCCCGCGACCTGGTGCAGCGGTTCAAGGGTCTCGGCGAGATGAACGCCAACGAGCTGTGGGACACCACGATGAACCCCGAGAACCGGGTGCTCCTGCAGGTCCAGCTCGACGACGCCGCCCAGGCCGACGAGCTGTTCAGCGTGCTCATGGGCGAGGAAGTCGAGCCGCGCCGCGAGTTCATCCAGCGCAACGCCAAGGACGTGCGGTTCCTCGACATCTGAGATGCGGGGACGGGCCGGGCTCCCGGCGGCCCGAACCGTAGCGGCGAACGTACTTTCTTTCCTTCAAGCAGAAGAGGTCAGCTAAGTGACGGACATGACCACGGCGGGCGGACACCCGAACGAACGGATCGAACCTGTCGACATCCAGGTCGAGATGCAGAAGAGCTATCTCGACTACGCGATGTCGGTCATCGTCGCGCGCGCGCTCCCCGAGGTCCGCGACGGGCTCAAGCCGGTGCACCGCCGCGTCCTGTACGCGATGTACGACGGCGGGTACCGTCCCGACCGCGGATACTTCAAGTGCGCCCGCGTCGTCGGCGACGTCATGGGGAACTACCACCCGCACGGCGACTCGGCCATCTACGACGCGCTGGTCCGCCTGGCGCAGCCGTGGTCGATGCGGTACCCGCTCGTGGACGGCAACGGCAACTTCGGCTCGCGCGGCAACGACCCGGCCGCCGCCATGCGCTACACCGAGTGCCGGATGGCACCGCTGGCGATGGAGCTGCTGCGCGACATCGACAAGGAGACCGTCGACTTCACGCCGAACTACGACGGCCGCTCGCAGGAACCGGACGTCCTGCCGTCGCGCTACCCGAACCTGCTGGTCAACGGGTCCGCGGGCATCGCCGTCGGGATGGCGACCAACATCCCGCCGCACAACCTGCGGGAGGTCGCCGACGGCGTCCGCTGGTACCTGGACAACTACGGCGCGTCCGACGACGAGCTGCTCGAGGCGCTGATCGAGCGGATCAAGGGCCCCGACTTCCCGACCGCCGCGCTGATCGTCGGCCGCAAGGGCATCGAGGAGGCGTACCGCACCGGCCGCGGCTCGATCACGATGCGCGCGGTCGTCGAGGTCGAGGAGATCCAGGGCCGCGCCTGCCTCGTCGTCACCGAGCTGCCCTACCAGGTCAACCCCGACAACCTCGCGCTCAAGATCGCCGACGGGGTCAAGGAGGGCAAGCTCGACGGCATCGCGGACGTCCGCGACGAGACGTCCGGGCGGACGGGCCAGCGGCTCGTGATCGTCCTCAAGCGGGACGCGGTCGCGAAGGTCGTCCTCAACAACCTGTACAAGCACACCCAGCTGCAGGAGACGTTCGGCGCGAACATGCTCGCGCTGGTCGACGGGGTTCCCCGCACGCTCCGCCTCGACCAGTTCGTCCGGCACTGGGTCGCGCACCAGATCGACGTCGTCGTCCGCCGCACCCGGTTCCTGCTGCGCAAGGCCGAGGAGCGCGCCCACATCCTGCGCGGCCTGCTCAAGGCCCTCGACCGCATCGACGAGGTCATCGCGCTGATCCGCCGGTCGCCGTCGGCGTCGGAGGCCCAGCAGGGCCTGATGAGCCTGCTGGAGATCGACGAGATCCAGGCGCAGGCCATCCTGGACATGCAGCTGCGCAAGCTCGCCGCGCTGGAGCGCCAGCAGATCACCGACGAGTACGACAAGCTCATGGCGGAGATCGCCGACTACAACGACATCCTCGCCTCGCCCGAGCGGCAGCGGCGGATCGTCGGCGACGAGCTCGCGCCGATCGTCGAGAAGTTCGGCGACGAGCGCCGCACCGAGATCATCCCGTTCGACGGCGACGTGTCCTACGAGGACCTGATCGCCGAAGAGGGCGTCGTCGTCACCATCACCCGCGGCGGCTACGCGAAGCGCACCCGCACCGACCTGTACCGGGCGCAGAAGCGCGGCGGGAAGGGCGTGCGCGGCGCCCAGCTGAAGCAGGACGACATCGTCGACCAGTTCTTCGTCACCACGACGCACCACTGGATCCTGTTCTTCACCAACAAGGGCCGCGTCTACCGGGCCAAGGCCTACGAGCTGCCGGACTCCGGCCGCGACTCGCGCGGCCAGCACGTCGCGAACCTGCTGGCCTTCCAGCCGGACGAGCACATCGCCCAGGTGATGGACCTGCGCGACTACGAAGTGGCGCCCTACCTGGTGCTCGGCACCAAGAAGGGCCGCGTCAAGAAGACCGCGCTGAGCGACTTCGACTCGCCCCGCACCGGCGGCATCATCGCGATCAACCTGGTCGACGACGACGAGGTGATCGCGGCGCGGCTCGTCGACTCCGACGACAACCTGCTGATGGTCTCGACCGGCGCGCAGGCCATCCGGTTCCGCGCCGACGACGACTCGCTCCGCCCGATGGGCCGCGCGACGTCCGGCGTGATCGGCATGCGCTTCGAGGAGGACCAGGAGGTCCTCAACATGCTGGTCATGCGGGGCAGTGAGCAGGACGTCCTGGTCGCCACCGACCGCGGCTACGCCAAGCGGACGCCCGTCGACCAGTACCCGCTGCAAGGACGTGGGGGTAAGGGAGTCCTCACCGCTAAGATCGTTGAGGCGCGCGGCATGTTGGTAGGGGCCCTCATGGTCGGCCCGGACGACGAGGTGTTCGCGATGACGTCGAACGGCGGCGTCATCCGTACCACCGCCGCCGAGATCAAGCAGTCCGGCAGGCAGACCATGGGCGTGCGGCTGATGAACCTCGCGGACGGGGACAGCGTCGTGGCCATCGCGAGGAACGTAGAGTCCATGGATGACGCAGAGGAAGCCGACAGTGGCGAGGACGAGTAAAGGAGCCGGCCTCGTCCCGCCACTAGGCCAGGAGGACGACACGTGAGCACCGAGCCCGGCGAGAACAAGGGCGGCACCGGCAAGGGGAGCGCGAAGAAGACCGGCGGCAGCGGGACGGTCGCGGCCGCCGCCTCCGCCAAGCCGGGCCGCGACGAGGCGAAGGCCGACACCGGCCCGGCGGAGGAGACGAGGACCGACCTGGCCAAGGTGGAGAACGACCCGGAGCCCGCCCCGGGCGCCAAGTCGGACGACACCCCCGAGGACGTTTCGGCGGACGCCGAGGCCACGAACTCCGCGAAGGGATCGTCGAACTCCTCGGGCTCGCCGGCCTCGAAGCGGACGCCGTCCGCTGCGGGCTCCCCGAAGGACGCTCCGGCCACGGTGTCCGACATGAAGGCGGCGCCCGCGGCGAAGAGCCCGTCGTCCGGTCCGTCCGGTTCCGACTGGACCAAGCCCGCCGAGCCGGCCGCCTCCGTCTCCGCGGGCCGCACCGAGCAGCCGTCCCCGCCGCCCGCCCCGCAGGCCCCGTCGGCCCCGCCCGTCCCCGCTGGGGCGCAGGCGTCGGCGTCCGGGCCGAGCGGAGCGTCCGGCGGCTTCGCGGGCACCGTCCTGCGCGACCGTCCGGCCCCCGCCGGGGGGCAGCGCGGCCCGTCCGGCGCGTCGGGCAAGCCCGGCGGCAAGGGCGGCAAGGGCGACGGCAAGCCGGCCCGCAAGGCGCAGCTGCAGCTGGCGCGGCTCGAGCCGTGGTCGGTGATGAAGTTCAGCTTCGTCCTGTCGCTGGTCTGCTTCGTCATCCTGCTGGTCGCGGTCGTCGTCCTGTACGTGATCCTGTCCGGTCTCGGCGTGTTCGACGCGCTCAGCGAGACGATCAACAGTCTCACCGAGGAGCAGGACGGCTCGTCCGGCGGCGTCGACGCCGCGGGCTGGTTCTCCTTCTTCCGCGTCTTCGGCTACACGGTGCTGGTGGGCGCCCTGAACGTCCTGCTCATCACAGCCCTGTCGACGGTCGGTTCCGTCATCTACAACCTCGCCGCCGATCTCGTCGGCGGTGTCGAGGTGACCCTCAAGGAGGCCGAGTAGTCCCAGCGCGCCCGCTCGGCCGCGGCCGTCCGATATCGATTTCCGGTTGCCGCTCCAGATGGGGTAATCTCTCGTTGCGCCGCCAAGGACGGCCGCAGTGCGGGCCTATAGCTCAGTCGGTTAGAGCGCATCCCTGATAAGGATGAGGCCGGAGGTTCAAGTCCTCCTAGGCCCACCACCTCAAAAGCCCCCTCCCGGTACCGGGAGGGGGCTTTTAGCGTCAGGCCGAGTGGTCGGCGGTGGCCTTCCGGTGGGCAAGGGCATTTGGGTCGCCCTATGCGCTGGATTGGAAGGCCCCAGGGCATGCTCACCCTTGGCCAAGGTGCTGTTGGTGAAGGACCTGTTGGTCTCGAGCCTGCCGGGGAGGGTGCATGTCCAAGGGAACGGTGGAGCGGGTCGCCGGTCCGGTGCCGGTCCGGTCGATGGCCAAGGGGAACGTACGGGCCGTAGCCCGGTCGGCCGAACCCGCCGCCGGCCGGCCTTCCCCGTCGCCGGACGGGCCGTTCTCCCGCGCTCACCGGCCCGGCGAGGCCGTCCCCGGCGATGGCCGGACCCCGCCGACCGTCGCACCGATCAACTGACCCGACCGGCCCGCTCCCGGCCGCGGCGTTGCGCTCGGCCGGTCGGGGAGTCGCGGGCCGCGTTGAGGAGGGCCGTGTGAGTGTCGAGATCCTTCCGCTCGCCGTCACCATGATGGCGGGGCCGCAGATCATCTCCGCGATCATCCTGGTGACCGGGAGGCGGGCCGTACCGGTCTCCGCGGCCTTCCTCCTCGGCGTGGCGATCGCGACGACGGCGGGCGTGGCCGCGGCCCGGGGCGTGGCGGCGCTCGTCGGCGGCGGCATCGAGATGGGCGGGCACGGGCACGGCGACGCCGGGAAGGCGATCCAGTACGCGCTGGTCGCCCTGCTGGTCGCCGCCGCGTTGAAGAACTACGTCCGGCGGGAGACGGTCGAGCCGCCCAAGTGGCTGGCGGCGCTCCTGGAGGCGGACGCCCGCAAGGCCTTCGTCACCGGGCTCCTGATCATCTTGCTGATGCCCTCGGACATCGTCGTCCTGCTGACGGTCGGCGCGAACCTCGAGCAGAACGGCTCCGGCTTCGCGGCCGCGCTGCCGTTCATCGGCGCGACCGTCCTCATCGCCGCGCTCCCGCTGCTGTTCCGGTTGCTCCTGCGCAGGCGGGCCGTGCACGTCATGCCGCGCGTCCGGGATTGGCTGGACGCGCACGCGTGGGTGGTCAACGTCGCCGCCTGCCTGATCTTCATCGTGCTGATCCTGTGACCCGGACGTCCGCCCCGGGGAAGCGCGCGGACGTCCGATGCGGACGTCCGGCGCGAAAACGGGCCGGGCACGGGCGGGATACCGGTACGGTCGGCGCGTGCGTTGTGTGGTGACTTGTCGGCCCCGCGGCCGCGGCGTCCAGGGCCGCGCCGCCGGCGCGGGCGCGGCGGGGACGGACGGTTGAGGGCGCGCGGTGCCGCCCTCCTGCTGGAGCGGTTCCAGCATCCGGCGCAGGTCGTCGTCACCGGGTTCGGGGTCACGATCCTGATCGGGACGGTGCTGCTGTCGCTGCCGCACGCCACCCAGGACGAGCCCGCGGCGGATCCGGTGGACGCGCTGTTCACCGCGACGACGGCGGTGTGCCTCACCGGGTTGATCACCCAGGACACCGCGTCGCACTGGTCGCTGTTCGGCGAGCTCGTGCTCATGGGGCTCATGCAGGTCGGGGGTCTCGGCCTGATGACCGTGGCCACCCTGTTCGGGATCCTGCTGTCCGGACGGGTGGGGCTGCGCGCGCGCATGGCGGCCCAGGTGGAGACGAAGACGCTGCAGATGACGGACGTACGCCGTGTCGTGCGGAACGTCGTGCTGTTCAGCCTCACGTGCGAGGCGCTGGTGGCGGTCGTGCTGGCGGGCCGTCTCGCTCTGGGCTACGACGAGCCGCTCGGGCGCGCCGTGTACCTGGGCGCCTTCCACGCGGTGTCGGCGTTCAACAACGCCGGGCTGGCGCTGTGGTCGGACAGCATCACGCGGTTCGTGGGCGATCCGTGGATCGTCCTGCCGATCTGCGCGGCCGTCGTGATCGGCGGGCTGGGGTTCCCGGTGGTGTTCGAGCTGGCGCGGCGGTGGCGGCGGCCGCGGAGCTGGTCGATCCTGACGCGCGTCACCGTCGGGACGACGGCCGTCCTGTTCGTCCTCGGCGCGTTCGTCCTGACCGCCCTGGAGTGGAACAACCCGGACACGCTGGGGACGCATCCGCGCCCGACGCGGTGGTTGGCGGGGGTGGTGCTGTCGGTGATGCCCCGCAGCGGCGGGTTCAACAGCGTGGACACGTCCGCGATGCGTCCGGAGAGCTGGCTGGTGACGGACGTGCTGATGTTCATCGGCGGGGGCAGTGCGGGGACGGCGGGCGGGATCAAGGTGACGACGTTCGGGCTGCTGGCGTTCGTCCTGTGGGCGGAGATGCGCGGTGACACGCACGTCAACGTGGGCACCCGGCGGCTGCCGGCGGGGACGCCGCGGCAGGCGATGGCGATCGTGATGCTGAGCACCGGGCTCGTTGCGGTCGCGACGATCGTCCTGATGTCGCTGACCGGCCACTCGCTGGACCGGGTGCTGTTCGAGGTGGTGTCGGCGACCGCCACGGTGGGCCTGTCGGCGGGGATCACGGGGGATCTTCCGAAGTCGGGCGAGGTCATGCTGGTCGTGCTGATGTTCGTCGGGCGCATCGGCCCGCTGACCATGGCCACCGCGCTCGCGCTGCGGAGGCGGACGCGGCGGTACGAACTGCCCGAGGAGCGTCCCATCGTCGGCTGATCGCCCGGCTTTGCCGCACCCTGCGGGGGATATGGCTATTACACGGCGTTTTTCCCGGTACCTTCACATGCCGGGCCGTTTCGTGTTCTGTCGGCCCCTCAGCATGGTCCGCGAGGAGAGAAGGACGTGGTTCGGCGGTTTCGGTGGCCGGGACGGGGGCTGATCCCCCGGGGGACGGCGCTGCTGGAGCGGTTCCAGCATCCGGCCCAGGTCGTCGTCACCGGATTCGGGGTCACGATCCTCGCCGGCACGCTGCTGCTGGCGCTCCCCGTCGCCCGCGCGGGTCCCGGCCGGGCCGACCTGCTGGACGCCCTGTTCACCGCGACGTCCGCGGTGTGCGTGACCGGCCTGATCACCGTGGACACGCCGGAGTACTGGTCGACGTTCGGCGAGATCGTCATCCTGTGCCTGATCCAGGTCGGCGGCTTCGGCCTGATGACCCTGGCCACCCTCTTCGCGATCCTGCTGTCCGGACGGGTGGGGCTGCGCGCGCGCATGGCGGCCCAGACCGAGACGAAGACGCTGCAGATGATGGACGTACGCCGCGTCGTGCGGAACATCGTCGTGTTCAGCCTGAGCTGCGAGGCGGTCATCGCGGTACTGCTGGCCGCCCGTTTCGCGTTCGGCTACGGCGAGCCGCTCGGGCGCGCCGCGTACCTCGGGGTGTTCCACTCGGTGTCGGCGTTCAACAACGCCGGGTTCGCGCTGTGGTCGGACAGTCTCATGCGATTCGTGACCGACCCCTGGATCTGCCTGCCGGTCTGCGTCGCGATCATCATCGGCGGGCTGGGGTTCCCCGTGTGGTTCGAGCTGGTGCGCCGATGGCGGCGTCCGCGGAGCTGGTCGATCCTGACGCGCGTCACCGTCGGGACGTCCGCCGTCCTGCTCGCCGGCGGGACCCTGGTGCTCACGGCGCTCGAGTGGAACAACCCCGATACCCTGGGCACGCTGTCGCGCCCGTCGCGGTGGCTCGCCGGGTTCGTCATGGCGGTCATGCCGCGCACCGCGGGGTTCAACAGCGTGGACACGTCCGCGATGCGTCCGGAGAGCTGGCTGGTGACGGACGTGCTGATGTTCATCGGCGGGGGCAGTGCGGGGACGGCGGGCGGGATCAAGGTGACGACGTTCGGGCTGCTGGCGTTCGTCCTGTGGGCCGAGATGCGCGGTGACGTGCACGTCAACGTGGGCGTCCGCAGGCTCCCCGTCGGTACGCAGCGGCAGGCGATGGGCATCGTCCTGCTGGCCGTGGGACTCGTCGTGTCCGCCACCGTCACCCTGCTGATCCTGACCGGCCACTCGCTGGACCGGGTGCTGTTCGAGGTGGTGTCGGCGTTCGGCACCGTGGGGATGTCCACGGGCATCACCGCGGACCTGCCCCCGGCCGGCCACGTCCTGCTGATCGTGCTGATGTTCGCCGGGCGCATCGGCCCCCTGACCATGGCCACCGCGCTGGCGCTGCGCAGGCGCGTCCGGCGCGTCGAACTACCGGAGGAGCGACCCATCGTTGGCTGACAGCAGAAGAGAACCCGTCGTGGTGATCGGCCTCGGCCGGTTCGGCACCGCGCTGTCGCTCGAACTGGCCGACCGCGGCACCGAGGTGCTCGCGATCGACCACCGGCCCAAGGTCGTCCAGGCCCTGTCCGGACGGCTGACGCACATCGCCACCGCCGACTCCACCGACATCGACGCGCTGCGCGAACTCGGTGTCGGCGAGTTCTACCGGGGCGTCGTCGCGATCGGCGGCGACCTCGAGGCCAGCATCCTGACGACGTCCCTCCTGGTCGAGCTGGGAGTGGACAACATCTGGGCCAAGGCCGTCACCCACCAGCACAAGCGGATCCTGGAGCGGATCGGCGCGCACCACATCGTGCTGCCCGAGCACGACATGGGCGAGCGCGTCGCGCACCTCGTCAGCGGCCGGATGCTCGACTACGTGGAGGTCGACGAGGACTTCGCCCTGGTGAAGACGCACCCGCCGCAGGACATCGAGGGCGTTCCCCTGGGGGAGACGCGGCTGCGCTCCCGGCACGGCGTCACCGTGGTGTGCGTGAAGGCGCAGGGCGAGCAGTTCACGTACGCGACCGCGGACACCGTCCTGCAGTACAGCGACGTGATCCTGGTGGCCGGCCCGATCGCGAAGGTGGAGAGCTTCGCGGAGCGGGCCTGACCGCCGGTGTGGCCGGTGGCGGCGGGTGGGGAAAACCGTGATCCTGGGGATTTCCTGGGGACGGCCCTGGGGACGGCGTTGTCCCCAGGGGTGTGGAGCAAGTTATCCACAAGTTGTGGACAGGTGGAGCGTGCACTCCGCCGACCAGCGAGAACACGTGTTTCCCCAGCCGAGAGGGCCTGTGGAGATCGGTTGGCAACGGTGTGTCACCGACCGTCCACGCCTGGGGACGACGGTTATCCACAGCCTGTGGACATCCGGCGTCACCCGTCGATCCCGAGGTACCAGCGCACCGTGCGGGCGCGATCGTCCCCCAGAACCGGCGATGCGGCCGCGAGCAACTCCCGGACGCGTCGCCGGGCCTCGGGCGACGGGACGCCGTAGTTCCGTGCGGCCTCGGACCGCAGCCACGCGCCGAGATCGCTCTGCCCCAGTGCGGCGAGTTCCGGATCGTCGGTGAGCAGCAGCAGGAGAGCGGCCTCCACGCGCGGCCACGACCCCCGCGCCGCCGACAGCGCGAACGCCGCCCGCCGCACGTGGCGGGGCCGTCCGGGGTCGGCCAGCAGGTGACGCAACCGCCGGGTCGGCAGGACGCTCTCCCCGCGCAGGGCCCGTGACACGGCGCGGACGACGACCGGCGCGGGGTCGACGAACATCGGCGCCAGCCGCGCCGCCGGACCGCCGAGCCGGTGGAACGCCCGGACGGCCTCCGCGCGCACGCGCGGGCGCTCATGCTCGAAGTAGGGCTCGACCAGCCCGAGGTCCCCGGCGGTACCGCATTCGCCGAGCCCCGCGACCCGTCCGCGCGGCCCGCCGCCCTCCGCCTCCCGGTACCGGACGGCCGGGTCCACACCGGCGCGCCGGGCGGCCCACTGGGCGGTGGCGCGCAGCGGGGACGAACCCACGGTCAGGAACGGTAGCCCGTGCTCCGGGCGTCCGAGCGTGACCAACCCGGTGAGCGCGACGACCTGGACGGGCACGGCCTTCGTCTCCAAGAGCCTCTGCAGTGCATCGACGTCCTGATCCTGGGCGAGCAATTCGGCGCAGCGGAGGCGGGACACCGGGTCTGTCTCGGTCAAGACCGCCTGGACGAGGTCCTCCCGCTGGGGTTCGTCTTCGAACCACAGCTCGTACGCAAGGCGGCGTGTAGGCAGGTGCGTAGCCGAACGTGCACCAGGGACGTACCGCAGGGCCTCGCCCATTACCTCGTTCGCGTGCTGTCCACGGCTCCAGTCGCGCATCTCCAGTGCGACGCCCACGCCCGCGAGTGTCGGCGGCTTCGCCGGACCGTCCAGCGCGCGCGCCAGAGCCGTCTGGGCCCGCTCCCGGACCGGCCGCACCCAGTCGGCCGTCCGGATCACGAGGATCGGCAGCAACCGCCGGTCGGTCTCCATGCACGCCCGCCCGAGTGCCGCCTCCCGCCGCCGTCCGTCCCCGGAGCACGCCGCGACCAGCGCGCCGAGGGCGCCCGCGCCGTCCCGTCCGGATTCCCCGTACTGCCACCACGACCGCAGCGCCACGTCCAGGCGCAGCCACGTCCGCGGCGTGGCCTCCGCCAGGCCGTCCAGGACGCGCTCGGCCGCCTTCGGCGGCCCCGCCGCGGCGTCCAGGACGAACCGGGCCAGCTCGCGGTCGGCGCCCCGCCGGCGCCTCTCGACCGCCCGGACCAGCTCACGCACCGTCGCCCCCGGCCGCGTGGAACTCCCGCACGAGCTCGATCCGGCCCACGATGTGGGCGTTGAACTCCGCGAGTTCTTCCGCGGGCACCCACAGCTCCAGGATGGTCCGCCCACCGGCCTGCTGGACGGGGTACCGCCCGGCGAACTCGGCGTCCACCTCGAACCGCGTGACGTACCCGGAGCCGTGCGCCGGGACGTTCCAGTCCCGCGCGATCTTGACGGCGTACTCCTCGTCGAGGACGGGATAGAAGATCGGCTGCTCCGGCAGGCGCGGCGGCCACGCGCGCCATCCCGAGGCGCGCACCAGCTCCAGTTCCGCGGGGCCGACCGGCCGCCACAGCGTCAGCGTGCTCATGGCCCGAGTCTGTCCGCAACGCGGTCCAACGGCCAAGCGAATTAACTAATCAAACTTGACCACCCTCGGAGATCGGCCTACGCTCGCCCGCATGAGCCAGAAGACGATCCCGATCTTTCCCTGCCGGTCGATCCAAACGACGTGGGAGTTCTACCGATCACTGGGGTTCGAGCAGACCTCCTGGCAGACCCGCCCGAACCCTTTCCTCTCCGTACGCCACGGTGACATCGACCTCCAGTTCTATGGCTGGAAGAAGCACGACCCGGCCGCGTCCATGCACATGTGCTACGTCGTCACCGACGACGTGGACACCCTCTACGAATCGTTCCGCAGCGGCCTCAAAGAGACGTTGGGACGGATCCCGACACGTGGCCTCCCCCGTATCAGCGTCCTGAAGGACATGACGTACGGGATGCGGCAGTTCCTTCTCACCGACCCCGACGGCGTGCAACTTCGCATCGGTCAGCAGATCTCCGACGACCTGGAGCACTCGCCCATCCCGGCCGAGCCCGTCGCGAAGGCGCTCCACATGGCCGTTCTGCTGGGCGACTCCAAGGAGGACTACCGGGGAGCCGCAAGAATCCTCGACAAACTCCTCGACGGCGACGAACCCCTGCCTGCGCCCGAACACCTCAAGGCCCTCATCATGCGCGCCGACATGGCCCTCCACCTCGACGCCCCAGACCGTGCCCGCACACTCCTCACCCAAGCGCGCGCGGTCTCCCTCGAAGACGCGCAACGAGCCGCCCTGAACGACGAACTGGTCCGGTTGGCGGACCTGGAGGCGTCCCTGGAGGACTGGGGGACGGGTCAGAAGTGACGGTCGACGATGGCGCGGGCGGCCCGGCGCGCGGCGGGGACGGTGTCGCGGACCGACTCGAGGGCCGCGGCGGCCATCGTCCCGTCCAGGAGGAGCGTCAGCTCCCGGGCGAGCGATCCGGGGTCCCGCGCACCGGCCGCCAGGTCGCGCACCCAGGCGAGCACCGCTCGCTTGTGCTCGATCGTGGCCCGGTGCACCGGACTGCCCGGAGCCGATTCGCTCGCCGTGTTGAGGAACACGCAGCCGCGGAATCCGCCCGTCCCGTCCCCCGCGCCGATCGCGTCGAACAGCCCGACGAGCCGGTCGCGCGGGTCGTCGCCCGCGGCGTCCGCCGCCTCGCGCAGCATGCGCCGCCACTTGGCGTCCGCCTGGGCCAGAAAGGCCAGCACCAGGTCGTCCTTGGACTTGAAGTGCGCGTAGAGCGTCGCCTTCGCGACCCCGGACTCGGCGATGACGCGGTCGACGCCGACCCCGCGGACACCGTGCGCGTAGAAGAGTTCGGCGGCGGCGCGCAGGATCCGGTCCCGGGCCGGCTCGCGCGCGGTCGCGGCCATCGCGCTCAGTGCCCTGGACGGAAGATGTGGCCCTGCGCGGAGCCGCCCACCGCTTCGGCGTAGGCGCGGGCGACGTCCGCGGCGGGGGTGCCGTCCGCGCCGTCCATGCCGAGGGCGTCGAGCGTTTCGGTGACCCAGCCCGGACTTACGGCGTTGACCCGCAGTCCCCGCGGCATCTCGACGGCCGCGGTCCGGACGAACGCGTCGATCCCCGCGTTCACCAGCGCGCCCAGTGAGGCCCCCGCCATGGGCTCGGTGAACGTGCCGCTGGTCAGCGTGATCGATCCGCCGTCCCGCAGAGACCGGATCGCCCGCCGGACCAGTTGGACCTGCCCCAGCAGCTTGGCCTGCACGACCGCGGACGCGTCGACGTCCGCGTCCAGTGGCGTGAGCGGCGCACTGGCGGCGCAGCACACCACGGCGTCCACGTCCGGGACGGCCTCGAACAGCGCGTCGATCGTCGCGGGGTCGTCCATGTCGACGACCACCGGACCGCGCCGCGACGCCCGCACGATCTCGTGCTCCTTTTCGAGCACGGCGCCGATTGCCGATCCGAGCACGCCCGTCGCGCCGATGATGATGACCTTCATCGCTCTCCTCGCTCGCCGGGCCATCACATTAGACAGAAAGGTCTGTCTGGTCAAAGTCTCGGTGGCCGGGCCCCCGCGCGGCGGCCGCGACCTGGGGACGGAGTTGGGGATTATCGGTGGACGGCGTTGTCCACCGGTACGGAGGGCCTGTGGATCGACTTTGTCCACAGCCTGTGCAACTGGCCGGTCACAAGGCGTCACGAGAAGCCATTCGCCGAGGTGAGAGCGTTATCCACGGGGTGGAGAGCGGATCCTTGGGTTGGGGACGATGCTGGGGAAGAATGGTGGACGACGGGACGCCCGGGGATCCCCAGGGTGTGCACAAGGGTTATCCACAGGCTGTGGACGGCGAATGTGGGCACTGGGTCATCTGAACGTCTGTGAAGATGAGCCCCCGAGGTCTCGCCAGGTGCGGAAAACTGCCTCCAGCCTGGGGATTTCCTGTGGAGAAGATGTCCACATCCGCTGGTCGCGGGCGGGTCGGCTCGCACGGAAAGTTATCCACAGTTTGTGGACGGGGAGCATGGCCGGGCCGTCGATGGTTCGCTGGGGACACGGCTCGAAGCCGCCGGGACGCAGGCGAGACCAAGGCGAGGGGGACGGATGTCGACTCGACCCGACACGGACACCGGACGGCGTGCGAGGACACGCAAAGCCGAGCCCCCGGCCTGCGAACATACGTTCGAAGCCGTGATAGGGTCCCCGACTCATGGGGCAGTTGCTGAACGAGCCGGTCCGGGCCGAGCACGACCCGGCCGGACGGCTCACCGCGTACGAGTGGCGGGGCGCACGCTACGCGGTGCAAGAGGTGCTGAAGACGTACGGGGCGCCGGGCGACGGCCGCGTCTACCGGGTCCGCGTCAGCGGTGCCGACGGAGTGGCCGTCGCGGAGCTGGGCCGTGACCGCGACCGCTGGCGCCTCCGGACCGTCTTCTCCGCCTGACGCCCCACCGCCGAACCCGGCCGCGGCGTCCGTCGGGCCACCGCTCGGAGCAAGGCCGCGCACGGGGGTGCCAGGATCGGCGGCCCGCGGACCGGTGGAGAACACGGACTCGGGGAAGCGGCCGGCGGACCGGATCAGCTGGACGCGCGTCCACGATGTGCAGGGCATGCCGCTCGACCTGCTGACGGCCAGGATCGGGCGTCGCCACTACGCGCCGCACATCCACGACGAGTACGCCATCGGGGTGACGGTCGACGGCGTCGAGACGATGCGGTACCGGGGTGAGAACGTCTACTCGGCGGCGGGCAGCGTCGTCGTGGTCGAACCGGGAGAAGCGCACACCGGCGGTCCGGCGCGACCGGAGGGGTTCGCGTACCTGGCCCTTTACCCGGCCACCGACATGCTGCGGGCGGTCGTGCCCGGAAGCGCGGAGCCGCACTTCCGCGGCCCGATCATCGACGACCCCATGCTCGGGAACGCGCTGCGGCTGGCCCACCGGTCCCTGCGCGCGGGCAAGGACCCGCTGGAGGCCGAGACTCGGCTCCTGGAGGTGCTCGACGCGCTCGTCCGCCGCCACGCCGTCCCGCCCGGCAACGGCGACGGCCCACGACGTCCGGACCCGGGCTCCGCGCGCATCGCGCGGAGCCTCGCCGAGCGGCTCGCCGACGAGCTGACCCGCCCGCCCCCACTGGCCGAGGCGGCCGCCGAGCTCGGCCTGTCGCGCTACCAGGCGCTGCGCGCGTTCCGCGACGTGATGGGCATGCCCCCGTACGCGTGGCTCGCGCAGCACCGGGTGTCGCGAGCCCGCGCCCTGCTGGACGCCGGACACCGGCCGGCGGACGCCGCGGCGCTCGTCGGGTTCGCGGACCAGGCGCACCTCACCCGCTGGTTCCGCCGCGTCCTCGGGGTGACGCCGGGCGTGTACCGCAACAGCGTTCAAGACGCGACCGTCCGCCGCACCGCATCCTGAGTCCACGTCCGGAGCCACCGGGCGGCCGACGGTTGCGGAGGGTAGTGGTGAGTCGTCGCGGTTGGGTGCTGTTCTCCGTGATGTGCGTGTTGTGGGGCATCCCGTACCTGTTCATCAAGGTGGCGGTCGACGAGGTGTCGGTGGCCGTGGTGGTGTTCGCGCGAACGGCGCTGGGTGCCGCCGTCCTCCTGCCGCTCGCCTACCGGTCGGGCGGCTTCGGCGCGGCGCGCCGGCACTGGCGCCCCCTGCTGGTGTTCACGGCCCTGGAGATCCTCGGGCCGTGGGCACTCCTGTCGGACGCCGAGCAGCACCTGACCAGCTCGATGACCGGACTGCTCATCGCCGCGGTCCCGATCGTCGGGGTGGTCCTCGCCCGCTGCGCCGGGGACACCGAACGGCTCGGCCCCGCCCGGTGGGCCGGACTCCTGGTCGGCCTCGCGGGCGTCGCGGTGCTCGCCGCCCCGCACCTCGAGGGCGGCAGCGCGTGGGCGATCGGCGAGGTCATGCTGGTCGTCGTCGGCTACTCGATCGCCCCGATGATCGCCCTGCGCCACCTGCGGGACGTCCCGAGCCTGCAGCTCTCGGCGTCCTCCCTCGGCATCGCGGCGCTGATCTACGCGGGGCCCGCGGCCGCCACGCTGCCCGACCGGTTGCCCAGCGGACGCGTCCTCGCGGCCCTGGCCGCGCTCGGCCTGGTCTGCACGGCCCTCGCGTTCACGGTGTTCTTCGAGCTGATCCGCGAGGTCGGAACCTCCCGCGGCATGGTGTTCACGTACGTAAACCCGGCGGTCGCCGTCGTCGCGGGCGTCCTGTTCCTCGGCGAGCCGCTCACCGGGACGATCCTGGCGTCGTTCGTCCTCATCCTCGGCGGATCCGTCCTCGCGACCATCCGCCCGCCGGCCGAGCCCCCGGACACGCCCGTCCCGTCCGCCCCCGCGACCGCCCGGACGCAGACCGCCGACCCGGCCTGACGCCGCCCACGCGTGCCCGCGATTATCGCCGCAAGATCCACTTTTGTCCCGAACCGGCGGCCAACTCGATTGGACGATCGGTCCGATAACGGCGAGTGGGTGCGGATCGCCTGGGATCGGTTGCTAGGCTGCGGAGAGCCTGGGGATGACCGGCACCGTCCACTCCTCCCCGGGACAGGGCTCATAGTCGAAGTGAAGGGGTCCCCACCGTGAAGAAGCTGCTCATTCTCGCCGTCGTCGCTCTCGGTGGCTTCGCCGTCTGGCGCAAGCTGCAGCAGGACCGCGCCGAGCTGGACCTGTGGACCGAGGCCACGTCGTCCGACAGCTGACACCGCCGGCGACCCCCGGCCCCGGCGCGAGCGAAGCGGACGCGTCCGCCTCGATCCCGCCGGGACCACCGTCGCGGCCGGCGCCGAGCGCGCCGCCCTCCAGCCTGCCCTGACCCGGCGCTCCGCGGCGCCGGCGATGGCGCATGCCCACGATCGCCCCGTGAGGCCGCTACCGCACCACGGTGTACGATCGTTCCCGTCCGGCACCGGACCACCGCCCACACAGGGCGGCGCCCGGAACCGAGGGGCCTTAGCTCAGTTGGTAGAGCACCGGCTTTGCAAGCCGGGTGTCAGGGGTTCGAATCCCCTAGGCTCCACCCAACGAAAAGCCCAGGTCAGGAGCTAAGTCCCCGACCTGGGCTCTTGCGTGTCAGTCCCTCTTCTTTCGCTTCCGTGCCCGTTGCGTGCCCGATCGCTTCTTGGTCTTCTTCAGCTCGGCCTTGGCCATCGCGCTCAGCGAGTCGGCGATCTCGCGGTGCCGCTCGTCCGTCGCGTGCAGACAGATCACGGCCGCTCGGTCGCTCGCCTGCCCCATGCGTTCCTTGAGTTCCGGAAGCGTCGCCCCCGCGATGGCGGCGAGGGTGTTGCCGGTGTGTCGAAGGTCGTGGAACTGAACGCATCCAGAGCCCGCAGCCGGTGGCGCCGGAAGTCCTGCCTCGGGAAGCACGATTGCCGGAATCGGGAGCGGGCGCACCCCGGCATCGCTTTTCGGAGGCCCGAAGTGGAAGGCTTGCCCGTCACCTGGACGAGCGTGCGCTCGCCCAGCACCGTCCCCAGCCTTGAGATCGGTGTCTTCCACCGAAGCGCGACGGCTTCACCCCGAAACGCCACGCCGTCACATGAGCGGCCAGGCAACCCGTGATCTTTGCCGAATCCAGCCGATCGCGGCCGCGGCGCCGCTGCGCGCCTCCACGTGACCACCGGGTGCGTTCGCCCCTGGCGGATCGTGGGGCGTGCACCCAAGGCCGGCAGCACAGCCGCGCAGGCTGAGAGGCTGAGGCCATGGCGGAACTGAACGGCGTGCCGGTCACTCCGGAACAACTCCAGGTGCTGGCGCTCGTCAACTACGGTCACTTCACCTCGATGCGAGTCGATGAACAACGGATTCGCGGCCTATCGCATCATCTGGACCGGCTCGTTCGGGACTGCCGGATTCTCTTCGCGGTCGAGCCGGACCGCGGCCGCGTCCGGGAACTCGTCGCCCAGGCCATTGCGGGACGAGGCGGATCGTTCGTCGTCCGTGTGACGGTGTTCGACCCCGCCCTGGACCTCGCCCGTCCCGGGATCAGGGCCGAACCGCAGGTGCTCGTCACCGCCAGGCCGGCCGGGGCCATGCCGCCCGCGCCGATGCGCGTCCAGACCGCCGGCTACGTCCGCGACCTCCCCGAGGTCAAGCACGTCGGCCTGTTCGGCGCCCTACGCCACCGCCGCAACGCCCAGCTGGCCGGGTTCGACGACGCCCTGTTCCTGGACCCCGAGTACCACGTCTCCGAGGGCGCCACCTGGAACATCGGGTTCTACGACGGTGAGCAGGTGATCTGGCCGGACGCCGGAGTCCTCCCCGGCGTCACCATGCGCCTTCTCCGGCAGGTTCACCACCGGACGTCCCTGGCACCGGTCAACGTGTCCGACCTGCCCCGCATGCGCGCCGCGTTCGCCACCAACACGTCGATAGGCGTCCGCGCGATCACCGCGATCAACGACGTCGAGTTCCCGGCCGAGCATCCCATCCTCGACGACCTCCGCACGGAATACGGCGAGATACCCGGAGAATCCCTCTAGCGGCACCCGACACTCCGGAGCCCCGGAAACGACGACCCCGGTGCAACGTTGGACCGGCCGCGAACGCGGGGCCGAGTGTGTGCACCTCCGAACACCTCGGCGCCGGCGGGTGCGCCCCGAGTGCATTCAGGAGGCGTCCATGCACGAATATCCCACGTCCGGCGCCACCGACGATGAAGCTTTCCCGTGGCGTTGTGCTGCCGGGACGACGAACAGTTCAGAGCGACGCCCGCAACCTCAGTCTTCTTCGGTCTCCACGAGGCCCGCGTAGAACGCGAACTTCTCCAGATATCGGCGGTACTCCGGGTCGGTCTCGCTCGTTGCCATCGCCGCCAGCTCCTCGAGCAGGCGAAGCTTGTCCGCCTCGGACAGTCGGCTCAAGATAGAGCTGGACAGATCGCCGCGGACCTCCTCGGCCGACGGCTCGGCGCCCGTCCCTCGGTCGATCCGGAGGTCGCCCACACCTGGCGGCGGACGCTCGCCGGCGGGGGGCGGGTGCGGGTCGACCGCCTGGCCGACGAGGTCGGCTGGAGCCGCAAGCGCCTGTGGTCGTGCTTCCGGTCCCAGCTCGGCATCACGCCCAAACACGCCGCCCGGCTGGTGCGCTTCGACCACGCCGCCCGCCTTCTCGCAGCCGGTCGCACCGCCGCGGACGCCGCCCTCCGGAGCGGCTAAGTCGACCAGTCCCACCTCCACCGCGAGGTCAAGACGTTCACCGGCTGCACGCCCGCTGCCCTGGCCTCCGCGCCATGGCTCGCGATCGACGACATCGCGTGGCCGACTTCATCACCGACTCGCAACCCCTCCAAGACCGCTACCCCTCGTTGACAGCACGCCTGCTCTGCCCAGGGAGCGGTCCATCGGGTGGTGCGGCGGCACATCGCCGAACACTGGACGAGGGCCGCCGATCTCAGCGACTTCTCGCGTAGCCGACTGCGTCACTCACCGCCCCCAGGACGAAGCCCAGGGCGGCGCCCATGAGGCCGGTGCCGATCGCGCTGTCGCCGGGTTCGTAGCTGTTTCCCAGGAAGCCCCACGTCGCGCCCAGCGCTGAGAAGGAGAGCATTCCGATCAGCCAGCGGAGACCCACTGTCATGGGGAGCCTCCGGCGATGGTCCCGTGCGGTCGAATGTCGCTCGTCGCGCCTATGGCACGAACGGGAGATAGGTCGGGATGTAGGTCTTCCACCTGTCGAAGTATGACGGGGACGGGCTCGGCGTGGACGAGCCCGGCGTGGACGAGCTCGGGGTGGACGGGGTGGACGGGTTCGGCTTCGGCCGGCCCGGGGTGGGCGAGGCGGGCCGTTCCGAGGCGGAGGGGGATGGGGACGGGGACGGTCCGGGGCGGGGCTGGTGGTCCGCCACCGGAGGCTCGCCGGCCCTACTGCCCGGCTCGGTCGACCCGGACTTCGTGGGAGGCGGCGGCGTCTGGGAGGTCGGCGGGACGGCGACGTTCTCGGCGGCGGTCGTGGGGCGCTGCGCCGGGGAGGTGCCGGGGGTGACGAGCGCGATCAGCCCGACCGCGATCGCGCCGGTCACCGCGCCCAGGAGCCAGGCCATGACGAGGAGCCGCCGTTTCGTCCACCTCCGGGCGGGGGGCCTGGGGGCTTCGGGAGCGTGGTCTTCCGGGGCGGGTGTGCCGTCGAGGAGGGTGTCGTCTGGGCCGGGGGCCAGGGCGGTGTCCGCCGGGGCTGGGGTGTTCTCCGGGACGGGTGCTTGCTGGGCGTCGGGTGAGAGTGCGAGCCATGCCCGGGTCCACCGGTCCGCCTCGTCGGCGATCTGGTCCTGGGTGTGCGAGCCGTCGGCGCGCATGCACGCGGTGACGAAGGCGACGACGAAGGAGAGGCGGGGCGGGTTGGGCAGCCGCTTGCCGGCGAGGTTGTCGGAGAGCGTGCTCACCGGCAGCAGGTCGGTGGGGGGTTCGCCTGATTCGGGGTCGGTTCCGGCGAGCGTGTTCAGGGTGCGCAGCGAGGGCTGACCGGCCCAGACGCGAAGCTGCCGGAGTGCTTCGAGGAACTCCTCCGGCGTGGTCGCCGACTCTGGATTAGGTCGAGTCTGCATCTATTCTCCCGAACTGTTCCTGTTCTAGGGAAACGTCCGTGGTGCACAGTCATGCTAGGGCCTTCCGGGCACAGATGTACGTCAGTGTTCATTGGAAGATGCGTCTAATGACGGTGTGCGGATCGCGCTCCGGACACCGCCGGACGGGCCTCGGGGGTTGCCGGACACCACGCCGCACGCGGCGGCCCCCACCCATCAGCCGCCTGTCGTCGACCTCGTGACCGAGGACAGCTACCGGCGTGCGGCGCCGTAGAGGCAGCCGCCGAGGAGGACGACGCCGGAGAGCGTGCCGCTGACGAACGGGATCCAGTCGAGGTGCGACAGCGCGGCCATGACCATGCCGGTCGCGCCGAGTGCGGTGAGCAGGACGCCCGGGACCGCGATGGCGGCCCGCTTCCAGACCGGCGCGAGCGCGACGAAGTGCAGGCCGACGACGAGGGCGATCCAGGCGACGTTGCACTCCTGCGGGACGTCCAGCGCCCGGAGCACGGCGATGCCGCCGAAGATCAGCGCGAACTCGGTGATCGCGATGAGGGCGAACTTCGGGCCGAACCATCCCGGACGTTCGGCGGGCGCGGGTTCCGCGCGGCGGTTCGCGCGGAACCCGGTCACGATGACCGCGATCAGGCAGAGGATCGCCGCGACGCGCAGTGCGATCCCGGCGGCTCCGGGTACGGGCTCGCCCGAGTTCGCGAGGACGAACGCGGTGCCGAAACCGGCGCCGATCTGCAAACCGAGCACCTGTGGGGACATTGGATGATCTTACGTACACCGGGATCATCGGGCTCATGGGAAGTTGGGTGTACGTGCGCGGCTGGCTGGACTTCTACGGCCAGGAGAACGAGGCCCGGCGCATGCTCGCGGACGTCCCGGGGTGGGCGTTCCCCGAGGGCGGCTGGGCTCGCGCGGCCTGCTACGGACGGGCCGTCCGCGCGGGGCACCTGGACGAGCTGCTCGACCGGGTGCGGGCCGTCGCCGCGCTGCCCGCGGTCGACGCGGACGGTGATCGGGTGTGCGGGTTCTTCATCGCCTTCCACGAGGAGGACGGCCAGTTCGAGTGGCAGGTGCGGGACGGGGAGGTGTTCGTGAGCCGGGCGCCGGCGAGGTTCGACTACCTGTGGCGGTGACTCCGGGACGGTTCAGTGGTGGAGGACCGAGGTCACGCGGGCGCCGGTGGTGCCGAGGTTGACGACGGAGCCGCCGCTGTCCGGGACGGCCCGGCAGAACGCGCCGCCGTAGCCGTCCGGGAACGCGAAGACGCCCCAGACGGCGGACCAGTCGGTGCTCTCGCCGGTGCCGGGGTCCAGGACGGGTTCGCGGTCCGGGACGATGCGGCGCTGCGCGATGTACGGCTCGCGGAGGCATTCGGTCACGGTTTCGGCCCATTCGCGGTCGGTGTGGTCCCAGCCCGCGCGGATGCCCCGGCCGGACAGGCCCGCGATCGGTTTGAGGATGACGGTCTCCCGTTCGGCGCGGACGCGGTCGGCGAGGTCGGGGGTGAGGGCGCGGGTCCAGGGCAGGACGCGGTCGACGAGGGCGCGGTCGTCCGGGGGCAGGTCGCATCCGGAGAGCATCGCGAGGCAGCTCTTGTAGGCGAACATGCCGTTGCTCACGGGCGTCCACAGGACGACGCGGCCGTCCTCGTGGGCGCGTTGCACGGTTCCGGCGGGACGCTCGTTGCGTGCGTCGCGCGCGATCTGGTTCGCGCTGTAGTAGCGGAGCACGAGGTCGACGGGCTTGCCGTGGAGGTGCAGGCGGCCGTCGCGGGTCTGCACCTGGTCGACCTCGCCGTAGACGAGGTCGATGCCCTGGCGCCGCATCGCGTCCTGGAACGAGCGGTGCAGCGCCTCGTACGCACCGATCCCGTCGACGCCCTCGAGCGTCGCGACGACCGGGGCGTCCTTGCCGGTGGCCCGGACGAACTGGCGTGCGATGGCCGCGGGGGTGTCGACGTGCGTGAGGCCGTGGTCGTCGGCGAACGCGCGGAACGGTTCGGTCGCGAGGAGGGCGGGGTTGATCTCGCTGACGTCGACGCCGCCGAGTTCGCTGCCGACGTTGAACTCCATCAGCCGGAAGTCCGATCCCTCCCGGTAGAGGTCGGCGCGCCCGTAGAGGATGGGTTCGCCGGAGAAGCGGGTCATGATGTCGATGCGCCGTTCGTCCATGCCGAGCGCGGCGCAGAACGCGCGGACGTCCCCGCCGAACAGGCGGTCCGGCAGGGACGTGAGCAGGCGGAACAGTCCGGCGAGGTCGCCGGCGGCGCGGCGGGCGGCGGTCTCGTCGCAGAACATCGGGCGGGGCAGCAGGTACTTGCCCCAGGCTTCGGCGAACGCCTCCGGGAGGTCGGCGGACGCCATGACGTCGCGCAGCGCGGGATCGGCGGCGCACGCGTCGAGGTACTTGGCGGTGACCATCAGGCGTCGGCCTCGACGTCGAGGTCGCGTTCGATGGCGCGGATGGCCTCCCGGTCGGCGTAGATCTGCTCGGAGTCCTCGTGCGCGAGGATGATGTAGCCCATCGTCATGCTGGCGAACAGGTCGGTGCTGGCGTCGACGTGGTCGCCGGTCCGGACGAGGTGGACGGGCGAGTGGTAGCTCGGCAGCTCGCGGGCCGCGTCGTAGATCTCGGCGTTGCGGACGATCCCGGAGGAGTGCGACATCAGGAACACGGCCATGACGTTGCGGCGGAGGGTGTAGCCGGGCGGCAGCTTGGGGCCGAGGCCGCGGCACACGTCGACGATGCGGGTGACCTGGCTCTCGCCGGTGGCGATCTCGGTGACGGCGGGGTTGCCGGCGCCCGCGAGGCGCGCGTTGACCTCGAGCAGGCGCGGCCCGTCCGGGGTCATCATGACCTCGGTGTGCGCGGCCCAGTTCCGCAGCCCGACGGCGTCGAGCGCGCCGAGCCCGTAGTCGATCAGCTCGCCGTACGCGGCGGTGTCGTAGGGGAGCCATTCGACGGAGTCGTACACCGCGATGCCCTCGCCGTAGGGCACCCGGCGGTACTTGATGATGTCGGTGATGGAGTGCCGCCCGTCGTGGCTGACGGTGTCGATGGCGTACTCGACGCCGGTGAGCTGCTCCTGGACGAGGACCTCCTCGGCCACGACGTCGAGCTTGTCGCGGCTGCCGAGCATCGCCTCGAACCGGTCGCGCCAGCCCTCGCCGCCGGGCGCGCGGCTCACCCCGATGGTGCCGGCGCTGGTCGGCGGCTTGATCACCAGGTCGCGTCCGGCGAGCCCCTCCCGGTCGATCCAGGCGGCGACCTCGGACGGGTCGGTGGTGCAGATCTGCGCGGGGACGGGCAGCCCGGCGGCGGCGAGGGCCTGGTGCATGAGGTACTTGTGCCGCCGGGCGTCCACGAGGTCGGGGTCGTTGGAGAACTCGGGGGCGAGCGCGTCGGACAGGGCCTGCGCCTCCTGCAGCGCGGCCTCGACGCCGGGGACGACCGCGATCGGCTTCAGCGCGCCGAGCCGGGCGATGGTCTCGCCGATGTCGCCGTGGTGGTTGATGACGGCGTCGTACTCGGCGGGGTCGTGCGAGGAGTGCAGCGGGCCGAGGGACGGGCCCGCGTAGTCCATGACGGCGACCGGGCTGAAGCCCGCGTCGCGCAGCGCGGGGGCGACCATCGCCGCCGAGGTGAAGGGGCGGACGATCGCGACGACCGGCTTGTCCATGGGGTTCCACCTTCGTTCGGTTGTTCTGTCGGTCATTCGGCGGCCTTGGCCAGGGCGGGTTCCTCGGCGGCGGGGTCGCCGCGCCCGCCGCGGGCGCCGGCCGCGACGCACGCGGCGGCGGCGAGCCCGCAGGCGCCGGTGAGCACCCACACCCCGGCGCCCCAGGCCTGCCAGGCGGCGACGCCGATGATCGGGCCGAGGGCGTAGCCGGCCTGCTGCGGGACGGTCGCGGCGGCGATGTAGCGGGCGCGCAGCGCGGGCGGGGCGATGAGGCCGGGGTAGGCCATCATCGACGGTGCCGCGATGACCTCCCCGAACGTCCACACGACGGTCGCGAGCACGAGCATCGCGATGGGCGTCGGCCCGGCGTAGACGAGGTGGCCGATGCCGAGGACGGCCATCCCGATCGTCATCGGCAGCCCGATGGGGAGCCGCTGCGTCCACTTCGACAGCAGCACCTCGAAGATGATCACGATGGCGCCGTTGACGGTGAGCAGCAGCGCGTACACCTGCTCGGGGTGCCCGTTGCCGGTCACGTACAGCGGCAGCGCGGCCGTTCCCTGGATGTAGGCGATCGCGGTCAGGAAGAGGCCGAGGACGACCAGCATGAACCGGCGGTCGGCGGCGACCTGCCGGTATCCGGCGCGCTCGCCCGCGGCGCCGTCGCCGCCGTCCGGTTCGGGATCGCCCTTCAGCACGAGGTACGCGACGATCCCGAATGCGAGGGACGTGGCCGCGTCGACGTAGAACAGGGCGTCGTAGGACGCGTACGCCAGCAGCAGCGCGGCGCCGAGGGGCCCGAGCGTCGCGCCGACGTTGAACGTCAGCCGCATCACCGCGAAGACCATGACGTGCCGGTTCTCCGGCGTCAGCTCGACGACCCACGCCATCGCAGCCGGACGGTACGCCTGCGCGGTCAGCCCCGCGCCCGCGGCGACCAGGGCGCCCACCCACATGTTCGGGATGTGCACGAGACCGGCGGTCAGCACGGCGGTCCCGGCCATCGACCCGATGATGACGGCGCGGTAGCCGAACCGGTCGGCGGCGGCTCCGCCGACCGCGGACCCGGAGATCCGGCCGACCATCAGCGCCGTCAGCACGACGCCGGCCTCCCAGGCGGAGAAGCCGCGGTCCGTCAGGTACAGCACCAGGAACGCGTTGAGGAACGCGGCGAGGTTGCTGATCAGGTTGCCGAGGACGAGGATCCGGACCGTCCCGTTCATCTGCCGCAGCGTGGCGATGATCGTCGGCGGCGCGGGCTTCCCGGGCGTGCTCACGGCGTCTGCTCCAGCGGGGTTCCGGTGAAGGTGAAGAACCGGTCGGCGTCGGTCACGGCGGCGCCGGTCTCCGCGAGCGTGCCGCCGACGGCGATGACGAAGCCGCTGCGGGCCAGGCCGTACGGCGGCAGCCGCAGCCGCATGCCGGGCTCGACCGCCACCCGGATCTCCCGGATCGGCGGACGGGCGAGGTCCTCGCGCGCGGTCGCCGACGTGATCTCCATGTCGTGCGCCGGGTACCCGAACCGGACGGACGCGGCGCGCGGCGGCTCGGTGAACACGACGGTCGGCGCGCGGCCCGCGACCACGTCGGCCGCCGCGAGGGGTGCGTCCACGCCGGAGGTGAGCCGCCCCAGGTACGGGATCATGCCGCCGCCGAGGCGGACGTTGATCTCGATGACCTGCGGCCCGTCGGGGGTGAGCTTGAACTCGATGTGCGTGTACCCGTCGGTGAACCCGACCGCCTCGTGCGCCCGGCGCAGCGCGTCCCGCATGTCCGGGTCGTGCAGCAGCGGGTCGGCGGCGTCGACGTCGTGGCCGATCTCCTCGAACGCCATCCGGCCCTCCCCGAGGACCTTCCGGGCGACGATCAGCGGCGTGCACGTCCCCCGGTGCAGGACGCACTCGATCGCGACCTCCGGCCCGTCGAGGAACTCCTCGACGAGCACGTAGTCGTCGAACTGGCGGATGCCGCCCATCCGGACGCCGTCGGTGAGCGCGAACGCCGCGTCCAGTTCGTCCGGTCCGGTGACCTTGCGGACGCCCATGCTGCCGCCGAGGTTGCGGGGCTTGAGGATGACGGGGTAGCCGACGCGGTCGGCGAACGCGCGGGCGTCGTCCAGGGTGGAGACGGCGAGCGACGCGGGCTGCGGCAGCCCCGCCGCCCGCAGCGCCGCGCGGGTCGCGTACTTGTCGCGGCACCGGGCGACGGCGTCCGGGTCCAGGACGGGGAAGCCGAGCGCGGCGGACAGGTGCGCGGACGTCTCGATGTAGACCTCGTCGTAGCAGAAGACGCCCGCGATGTCGTGCTCGCGGGCCACCTCGCCCGCCGCCGCCGTGAGCTTGTCGAGGTCGAGGCAGTCGACGACGGTGTGCCCGGCGATGTAGGGGTCCTCCCAGGTGGGCGGGGTCGGGTTCAGCAGCCACAGCCGGTACCGGGCCGACACCGACTCCAGGATGTAGGCCCGGTACACCGAGTAGCTGCTCGCGATCAGGAGCAGGAGCGGGCGCTCCCCGCCGTCGCGTGTCATGGGTTCCTCGCTCACTGGAAGTAGTCCTCGAGGGTGCCGCGGCGGCGGACGTCCAGGGTGGCGCAGTGGAAGCCGCCGCCGAAGGTGTTGACCGTGCGGAACGGCACGGGGATGGGGGTGAAGCCCTCCTTCTCGAGGAGGCGCAGCAGTTCGGTCTCCTGGGCTTCGACGAAGATGCGGTCCTGGTCGAGCATGAGCGTGTTCATGGCTATCCAGCGGCTGCAGAAGTACATCGTCTGGTCGGCGGGGATGGCGGGTTCGGGGCAGACGACGACGTCCCAGTCCGCGAACATCTCCGGGAGTTCGGGGACGCGCTCGGGGTTGATGAGGACGCGGCCGGGGCGCAGCGGGACGAACGTGGCGTTCAGGTGCATCGGGTGGTCGTCGAGGAACGCGACCTCGTGGACGCGGAACTCGTCGCCGAGGAGGCGGCGGACCCACTCGATGCCGAAGGCGTTCGTGACGTGGCTGCGCTGCACGAGGATGTCGCGGCCGAACCGCATGAAGTCGCCGGCGTCCACGATGGGCTCGAACTCGGTGAGCACCGACGTCTCCGGCGGGAACGGGTTCGCCGGGTCGGGCGACGCGGGCTTCGCGGCGGCGTAGCCGGGGTTGTAGGACGCGTCGGTGAGCTGGGGTTTCGGGGCGGCGACCCAGCGGGCGCCGCGCCGGAAGTAGTCCTTGAAGATCGTCCGGAAGGGGTGGGTGGCGAAGTAGTACGACCGCCAGCCCATGGTGGCCTCGACGATCTGGTTCCCGGCGACGAGCGCGATGTCGCGGGGGAAGGTGTGCGAGGAGCCGCCGGTGGACGACCAGTCTGCGGTGCCGAACGAGGACGACTGGTCGACGGGGTCGGGGCGCCGGACGGTGACGCCCTCGCCCTCGAGGATCGCGGCGAACCCGTCGAGTTCGGCGCGGGCGGCGTCCACCTGGTCCTGCGGGAACCCGCCGCCGCCGTTGCGCCGGTAGAAGTCGAACGCCTCGGGCGGGACGGTCGCCTCGATCGCGGGGTGCCAGGGCGGGACGGCGGCGCCGTCGACGACGCCGACGATGACCTCTTCGAGGGGGTCCCACTCGTTGAACGAGGAGACGGGCGACGAGTCAGGCATCGTGGGTCCTTTCGGCGGTTTCGACGGTCCGGGTGGCCACGCGGGCGCGCGGGGACGCGGCCTTGAGGCCGTGCAGGCGGTGCGCGGGGACGTGCAGGACGTCGCCCTTCTCGAGCAGGTGCGGCCGGTCGGTGGCCCACGCGTGCACGTGGACGGCGCCGTCCTCGACCTCGACGAGCAGGTCGGCGTCGTGGACGCCGGTGGTGAACGGGTCGTCCGGGCGCAGGGTGGTGACGGACGCGTCGTCGCGGGCGTCCGTGCGGGTTCCGGTGTGCGCGGCGAGGTCGTCGGCCCACGCGATCTGGGCGCGGAAGTCCTCGTCGCCGAGGCGGAGGAGGAGCTTGGTGTCCTCGATGCCGCGCACGAGTTCGGGGATGACGATCTCGCCGTGCGCGCGCGCGAGGCCGAGCAGCAGGTTCTCGTAGGTCATGCGCCCGTGGTGGACATCGATGTGGGCGTGCTCGTCGCAGTACTTGGCGTCCACGCGGTCGCCGTAGACGGCGCGGAGCATCACGCCGGTGTCGGCGAACCCCTGGGCGAACAGCCACTCCAGGTAGGTCACCGCCGCCATGTAGCGGAACATCCCGCGATGGTCCTCGGTGAGCCAGTTGAAGTAGTTGACGCCGATGAGGGAGCTGGTGAGGTAGAAGTTCCAGTACGCGTGCAGGTCGGTGCGGAGCCCGACGCTGGCGAGCATCTCCTTGAAGATCGTGCTGTGCTTGGCGCCGTAGACGCCGTACCCGAACTCGTCGTTGAAGATCTTGAAGAGTTCGGACTGCTCGGTGCCGTAGGACCCGCCGAGGTTGCGGGCCATCGCGGACGCCTCGGTCAGCGCGTCCAGCGCGAGCTGGATCAGGTGCAGGCCGGCGGCCTCCTCGGGATGCCGGCACTCGGTGATCGCCCGCATGGTGCCGCCGACCGGGGCGGCGGGGTCGACGGCGGGGTTCACGCCGGACGCGTCGGCGGGCGCGCCCGCGCCCCCGACCTCCGCGAGGAAGTACTCCTGCAGGTCGTCCAGGGTCCGGACGGGCGGGGCCGGGACGGCGTCGTCGAGGAAGGAGAACGCGTAGCGCTCCAGGCCGGGCCGGACGGTGTCGCGGAGCCGCCGGATCTCGTCGCCGTAGAAGAGGTCGAAGTCGTCCTTGGCGGTGGCGAGCCCGGCCGCCGGGAGCAGGATCATGTCGCTCTCGTAGGCGTTGCACAGGATCCGCCCCGCGGCGAGCTGGCCAGGCCCGAGGAACTCCGCGAGCGTGGCGGGGACGGCGAAGCCGCTCGCGGGACCGACCGGGCCGATCGGCCGCCGGTACGGGTTGCCGGTGATGTAGACGTCCGGTCCGGGCCGGAAGATCGGCTGCGCGCAGTACGCGGCGAGGGCCGGTGACTGCGCCGTCTCGATGATCGTCATGCGGTCTCCTCGGCGTCGGCGGCGACCTCGAAGCGGATGTGCAGCCCGTCGTGCAGCGCGGTGACGGCGACGGGGTCGCCGGGCTGCACGAGCGGCGGGGCGGGCAGGCACTGGATCGCCTGCTTCCAGTGCGACGCGACGCCGGGCGCGTTGGTGAGGGTGAGGCCGGGCAGCAGGTCCATCTCGAACCAGAACGCGACGGCGTGCAGCCGCCCGGCGGCGGTGGGCCGGACGCGCAGGTCGGCGCGCCGCGGGGACGCGTCGGCGGTGCGGAAGTCGAAGTCGAACACCGGGATCGGGTCGGACAGCGCGCGGTGCTCGTGCCGGTGCAGCCGGGAGTCGAAGTACTCGAGGGTCGACAGCCGGTTGAACGGCGCGAGGTCGAATCCGTGCAGCTTGCCGACGTGGTTCTTGCGGTGCAGCGGCACGCTCTCGACGAGCTGCGCGTAGACGCGCGCGGCGCACGGCATGATCGTCGCGTCCGGGGCGAGCAGGTGCTCGCGGGCGTGCGCGACGGTGCCGAGGATGCCCTCGCCGAGCAGGCCGCAGTCGACGATCTCGGTGACGAGCAGGTCGGCGCGGCGCGGCAGGTCGCCGGGGACGGTCATCCGGGTGGACATCTTCGGGACGACCGTGACCGTGTCGTCGTACCCGGCGGTGCGGACGACCTCGACGGCGGTCGCGGCGACGGACGGCTGGCCCTCGCAGGCGACGACGCCGCGCGCCCCCGCGCGGGCGGCCATCATGGCGAGCAGCCCGGAGCCGGCGCCGATGTCGAGGACGAGCCCGTCCGGGTTCGCGCCGACGGCCCGCCGGATCGCGAGGTCGTACAGCTCGGCGCGCTCCTCGTCGTGCAGCATCTCCCAGTGCCAGCGCGGCACGGCGTGCCGGACGGCCCGGTCGAGGCCGAGCCGCGCGTCCTGGTTGTGCCGGTCGACACCGAGGATGAGCCGGTAGGCGCGGGCGGCGTCCTCGTAGCGGCCCTGGTCGTGGAGGTCCCGCCCCCAGGCGAGGAACTCAGCGATGTCGGTCGGGGCGGCGTCCTGGGCGAGGGTCACGGCCGGGCCTCCCGGGCTCGGGGTCGACGGAACGGACGGTGCGGGCGGTGCGGGCGGCGAGGACGGGGCGGGCGGGGTCAGCATGCGGGCCCGGTCTCCGCGGGGAGGTTCGCGAGGACCTCCTTGCGCAGGACGGACACGGGCTCGGTCCCGTCGGGCAGCAGGACGACGGCCTCGTCGCCGCTGCGCACCATCGGCAGGCAGCCGCGGCGGACCGCGGACACGCCGACCTTGGTGCCGTGCCACGGGCAGCTGAGGCGCCGCCCGTCCGGCGTGGGGCGGGCGAGGGAGAGCGGGCCCCCGCGGTGCGGGCAGTGGTCCCGGACGAGCAGCGGCGGGCCGCCCGCGTGCAGGACGAAGTACCGGTCGTGGCCGACGTAGACGGTGTTGTGCCTGCTCAGGTCAATGACGATGACACGTGCCATCGGGTCCTCTTCTGGTGTTCGGTGCGCACGAGGGCAGGCGGGGGCGGGGGGCGGGGCCGTCCGTCCGCCCGGGCGCGGGTGGGAACGAGGGGGCGCGCCCTCAGGCGCGCGCGGGAGCGTGGCGGGTCATCCGTCCTGTTCGGCGGGCCGGTCGGCGGTGGCGGTGGCGGGTCGGGAGTCGGGGGCTTCGAGGGAGGGGGAGACGGGGTGGACGAGGCAGGTGGCCTCGGGCGTCACGGCCCGCAGGCCGTGCAGGCGCCCGGCGGGGACGAGGAGCACGTCGCCGCGCGCGAGGCGTTCGGGCGGTCCGGTGGGGGTGGCGACGAGGTCGGCTTCCCCGGCGGCCATCTCCAGGACGACGTCGGTGTCGCGGGTGCGGGTGGTGAAGGGGGCGTCCGGGGACAGGACGATCCGGTCCGGTTCGGCCCCGCGTCCGGTGCGGGCGTTCGAGGCGAGGTCGCGGTACCGGGCCAGGTCGTCCGACCAGCGGATCTGCGCGGCGGTGTCCTCCTCGAACCAGCCGCCGACGAGCCGGGCCTCGGCGACGCCGCGCAGCAGCTCGGGGACGACGCGGGGGCCGTGCCGGTCGGCGAGGGCGAGCAGCACCTGGTCGCGGGTGATGCGGCCGTGGTGCTCGTCGATGTGCGCGTGCTCGTCGCAGTAGTGCAGGTCGACCGTGTCGCCGAAGATCCCGCGGAACACTTTGACCATTTCCACGAAGCCGGGTGCGAAAACTGCTTCGGCATAGGTCACCGCACCCGCGTAACGGAAGAATTTCGCGTGGTCGCGGGACAGATAGTAGTAATAGTTGTTCGTGGCGAGCGGTCCGGCCAGATAGAAGTTCCAGTACGCGTGCACATGGGTCGCCATGGCACGGCTGCGCAGCAACTTGGCGAAGATCGTGGTGTGCTTCGCGTCGTGGACGCCGTACCCGAATTCGTCGATGAAGATCTTGAACAGGGCGGACTGCTCGGGGCCGTAGGCGCCGCCGAGGTTGCGCGACATCGCGGACGCCTCGGTGAGGCCGTCCAGGGCGAGCTGCACCACGTAGAGGTCGGCGGCGGTCCGCCGGTCGCGGGCGGCCTCGACCGCGGCGAGCGCGGGGGACGGGCCGGTCGCGGCCTCGGCGACGACGTGCCGGAAGTAGCTCTCCAGGACGTCGGTGGTGCCGGCGCCGCTGACGTCGACGGCGTCCGCGAGGCAGTCGAACGCGAAACGTTCCAGCTCGGAGACGGAATTCTCCCGGAGCGCGCGCAGGTCCGCGCCGTAGAAGAGGTCGAAGTCGCCGTGCAGCGGGGCGAGGCCCTGTTCGGGGAGCAGGACGGTCTCGGCCTCGTAGAACGTGCCGAGCAGCCGGTGCGCGGCGAGGGCGCGGTGCGCGGACGGGGCGCCGGCGGTGAGCGGCCGGGTGAAGTCGGACGCGGCGAGGGCGTCCGGGGCGAGGGCCCGGCGGTAGGGGTTGGGAGCGTGCAGGACCTGGGCGTCGCCGCGGAACAGCGGGCCGCGCGCGAACGCGAGCAGCCGCTCTCCCAGGGATGCGCCGATCCGGACTTCGGCAGGAGTCACCTGAGATTGCAGAGTCATTTAGTTGTACCGTTCACCTGACTACGCGTGGATTGGTATCGCGAAAGGTGTGCGCGGCCGATTGTGTCGGCCGATATGCATGAAACGGCTCTTCGTTCGCGTGGGCGCGAACCATTGGGAGCACCTATAAGATCATCGCCCTGGTCCCCTCACCTCGTTGTGAAAGCCCCATTCCATCGATCGGCCGGAACGTTAACAGCGGGCGTCAGTGCTCATCAATGAACGGAGGGTGACCGGCCGCGCGCGCTGGCCGCGGTCGGCCGCGCCCTTGACGGCCCGGAACGTTCCGGGGGGCGGCGGCGCGGGCGGTGCGGGCGGTGCGGCGCGCCGCACCGCGGCCGGGACGGAACCGGGGCTGACCTCGACGGCCGATGATCAAGCGGGCGGTCCGGCGCGGCCGGACGGACGGGCGCCGCGTGCGGCCCGCGGGGGCGTGCGCGGCCGCACGCGGCCGTCCCGCCGGGGTGTCGGTCGGCCGGATCGGTGGCCGGATGCGGCCACTGTCCGGTGCATTCGCCCGTCCCCGGCCGCCCCCTCGCTCCTTCGGGCCGGATTACGGCCCGACCATAACTCGGGACCCTTTTCCCACCTGGTGAGAATCAGGCGGCGTGCACCGGCTCGCCCGCCAGGTACGTCCCCCGCACGGTGAGGCCCTCGATCTCCTCCGGCGGCGTCCGCAGCGGGTCGCCGGACAGGACGGCGAGGTCCGCGTACTTGCCGGGCGCGAGGGAGCCCGCGATGCCGTCGGCGCCCAGCTGCCACGCGGCGTCGATCGTCTGGGCGCGGAGCGCCTGCGCGACGGAGACGCGCTCGGCGGCGCCGAACGCGCGCCCGCGCCGCGACAGCCGGGTGGCGGCGACGCCGTCGCGACCATGCGGGAGACGCGGCCGCCCCCGCCTCCCCCTGAGCGCCCGCCCCGGCCGCGCATACACTCGCGGGCATGGAACTCGCTGACGCCGCGCGCATGATCCTCTCCGAGTCGGCCCCGCATCCGGAGCTGCTGCGCCTCGCCCGGCACTCGCACGAGGAGCTGTCCCACGGCCGGACGGTGCCGCACGAGATGCTCAGCGAGATGCTGCGGGAGGCGGCGCGCAAGGACGTCTACCGTGCCCTGCGCGCGCGCTACGGCGTGCCCGCGTTCGACGCGATGGTCGTGACCCTGGGCCGAGAGATCGACCGGACGGCACCGGTCCCGGTCAGGGCACGGTGATCGCCGGGGTCGCGCGCTCGCGATCCCACATCTCCCGGTAGATGCCCGGACGGGTGGCGAGTTCGGCGTGCGTGCCCCGATCGGCGACCCGGCCCCGGTCGAGCACCACGATCTCGTCCACCGCGTCGAGTCCCGCGAGCCGGTGGGTGACGAGGAGCGTCGTCCGTCCCCGCGTGGCGTCCAGCAGGTCGGCGGTCAGCGCGTCGGCCGTCTCGGTGTCGAGGTGCTCGGCGGGCTCGTCCAGCAGCAGCACCGGGAAGCCCGCGAGGAGCGCGCGGGCCAGGGCGATCCGCTGCCGCTGCCCGCCCGACACCTGCGCGCCGTGCTCCCCCACCCGCGTGTCCAGCCCGGACGGCAGCGACTCCACCCAGTCGAGCAGCCGGGCGCCGCGCAGCGCGTCGCGGATCTCCGCCTCGCTCGCCGAACGGCGCGCCAGCCGGAGGTTCTCGCCGATCGTCGAGTCGAACAGGTGCGCGTCCTGCGCGCACAGCCCGACGACGGTCCGCAGGTCGTCCCCCGCGAGGTCGCGGACGTCCGTGCCGTTCAGCGTCACGCGCCCGCCCGCGGGCTCGAGGAACCGCAGCAGCACCGACGCGAGCGTCGTCTTCCCCGACCCGCTCGGCCCGACGACGGCGACGCGGCGTCCGGGCGCCAGGTCGAGCGACACCCCGTCGAGTGCCAGGGGACCGTCGGGCGTCCAGCGCGCGCGCAGGTCGGTGACCCGGACCTTGTGGGGTGCCTCCGGGAGCCGCGCGGGCGCGTCCGGTTCCCGCACGGGGTCGGGGCCGTCCAGGACGGCGAACACCCGCGCCGCCGACGCCCGCACCCGCTCGAGGTACTGCGCGGCCAGCGGCAGCCCGTTGACCACCTCGAACGCGGCGAGCGGCAGCATCACCACGACCGCGAGCAGCACCCCGTCCAGCGCCCCCGACCGCACCGCCGGGACGCCGGTCGCGAGTCCGCCCCACACGGCCAGCCCGCCCGCGAGCGCCGACAGCGCCGCGCCCAGCCCGGCCGTCGCCGCCGACCGGGCCGTCGCGCGGGTGAATTCCCGGTCGATCCGGGTGGCCTCCGCGAGCCGCGCGGGCGCCGCGCCGTAGGCGATCAGCTCGGGCGCGCCGTGCAGCGTGTCGACGACGTGCGACGCCAGCTCGCCGCGCAGGTCCGCCGTCCGGCGCTCGGCGCGCCGCGCGACCGCCGCCGACAGCCACGGCGCCGCGACCCCGGCCGCCAGCAGCGTCGCCAGCAGCACCGCCCCGGCGGCGGGCAGCAGCGCCCACGCGACCCCGACCGACGCGCCGCCGACGACCGCCGCGACCGCGCACGGCAGCAGCGTCCGCAGGTAGAGGTCCTGGACGGCGTCGACGTCGTCGACGAGCCGGGCGAGCAGGTCGCCGCCGCGGAACCCGGGCAGCCCCGCCGGTGCGAGCCGCTCCAGCCGCTCGTACACGCGGGCCCGCAGATCGGCGAGGATCCGGAACGTCGCGTCGTGCCCGACGAGCCGTTCGACGTACCGGAACACGCCGCGCCCGATCCCGAACGCCCGGACCGCCACGATCGCGACCATCAGCATCAGGACGGGCGGATGCTGCGCGGCCCGCGAGATCAGCCACGCCGACGCCCCCATCAGCGCGACTCCGCTGCCGAGCGCGAGCACCCCGAACACGAGGGCGACCGCCAGCCGCCCCCGGACGGGACGGGTGAGCTTCACCAACCGCCACACCGGCCCGTTCACGCGGCCACCTCCGCCGGTTCGACGCGGACGGTCCGGTCGGCGAGGGCGGCGAGGGCCGGGCGGTGCGCGACGAGGACGACGGTGCGGCCGGCCGCGAGCCGGCGGACGGCGTCGACGACGGACGCCTCGCTCGCGGCGTCGAGGCCCGCGGTCGGTTCGTCCAGCAGGAGCAGCGGCGCGTCCCGCAGGAACGCGCGGGCCAGCGCGACCCGCTGCCGCTGCCCGGCCGACAGCCCGGCGCCGCGCTCGCCGATCGGGGTGTCGAGGCCGCGGGGGAGGTCGTCGGCGAACTCGAGGACGTTCGCGGCGCGCGCGGCGGCGCGCACCCGGTCGTCCGGGGCGCCGGGGTCGCCGAGGCGGATGTTCGCGGCGATCGTCCCGGCGAACAGGTACGGGCGCTGCGGCACCCACGCGATGTTCCGGCGCCACGCGTCCGGGTCGAGGTCGGCGAGGTCCGCCCAGTCGGCCAGCACCCGCCCCGAGTCGGTCCGCACGAACCCGAGCAGGACGTTCAGCAGGGTCGACTTCCCGGCGCCGCTCGGGCCGGCGAGCGCGACGATCTCCCCCGGATGGACGGTGAGCGCGAAGCCGTCGAGGGCGGGCGCGTCGCGTCCGGGGTAGGCGACGGTGACGCCGTCGAGGCGGATCGTCGCGCGCCGCACGTCGGGGACGTCCGTGCCCGTCCCGGCGGCCGGGAGCGGCGTCTCGAGCACCTCGAAGATCCGCCCGGCGGCGGTGAGGCCCTCGACGCTCGCGTGGTACTGCGCCCCGACCTGCCGCAGCGGGAAGTACGCCTCCGGGGCGAGGATCAGGATCAGCAGCGCCGTCTCGAACGCCATCCCGCCCTCGACGAGCCGCAGCCCGATCGACACGGCGACGAGCGCGACGGACAGCGTCGACAGCAGCTCCAGCACCATCGCCGACACGAACGCGATCCGCAGCGTCGACATCGTCGCGCGGCGGTACCGGCCGGTGACCTCGCGGATCCCGCGGGCCTGCGCCTTCGCGCGGCCGAACACCTTGAGCGTGGGCAGTCCCGCGACGACGTCCAGGAAGTGCGCTGCGAGGAGCGAGAGGGTCCGCCACTGCCGGTTCATCTTCCACTGGGTCGCGAGGCCGACCAGGATCGCGAAGACGGGGATCAGCGGCACGGTCACCGCGATGATCACGGCGGAGAGCCAGTCGCCGAGCAGGATCCGCGCCCCGACCGCCAGCGGGACGGTTACGGCGAGGACGAGCTGCGGCAGGTAGCGGGCGAAGTACCCGTCGAGGGCGTCCACGCCGCGCGTCGCGAGCGTGGCGAGCTCGCCGCTGCGCTCGCCCGACAGCCAGCGCGGGCCGAGCCGCGTCGCGTGCTCCAGCAGCCGGCTCCGCAGCTGCGACTTCACGGCGGCGGCCGACCGGTGCGCCGCGACCTCCTGGAGCCACGCGACGGCCGCGCGGCCCGCGACGACGGCGAGGAGCAGCAGCATCGGCGTGCGCAGGCCGGCCAGGTCGGCGTCGCCGAGGAACGTCCGGGCGATCATGTCGGCGAGGAGCGTGGCCTGCGCGATGACGAGCCCGGCGGTCGCGGTCCCGAGGACGGCCGACACGACGAGGAACGCCCGCGTGGTGCGCGCGTGCCGCAGCAGGCGCGGGTCGAGCGGCTTCATTCGACCGGGGCCTTCCGCTGCGCGGGCGCCTTCTTCCCGGCCTGCTTCGCCGCCGGGATCTGCGCGGTGCCGATCCGCTTGCGGAACACCCAGTACGTCCAGCCCTGGTAGATCATCACGATCGGGGTGAACACCAGCGCCACCCACGTCATGATCTCCAGCGTGTAGCCGCTGGACGCGGCGTTCTCGGTGGTCAGGCCGTTCGCGGCGGTGAGCGTGGACGGCATCACGTCGGGGAACAGTGAGCCGAACAGCGTCACGAAGGTCAGCACGACGGCCGTCCCGGTCCCGATGAACGCCCAGCCTTCGCGGCCGCGCGCGTTCGCGGCGGCGGCCCCGGCGAGCCCGGCGAGCGCCCCCGCGACCGCGAGCCACGTCCACGTCTTGCCGTACTGCACCTGCGTGACCAGCAGGAACGACCCGGCGACGACGGCGGCGGCGACCGCCGCGACGCGGGCGACGCGGCGGGCGTGCGTCCGGACGGTCCCGGTCGTCTTGAGCGCGACGAACACCGCCCCGTGCAGGACGAACAGCGTCAGCGTCGTCAGCCCGCCGAGCAGCGCGTACGGGTTCAGCAGGTCGAGGAGGGTGCCGGCGTACTCGTGGTCGGCGTCGAGCGGGACGCCCCGGACGATGTTCGCGAACGCGACGCCCCACAGGAACGCGGGGACGACGCTGCCCCAGAAGATCGCGCGGTCCCAGCGAGCGCGCCACGGCGCGTCCTCCCGCTTGCCCCGGTACTCGAACGCGACGCCGCGCACGATCAGCGCGAGCAGGATGAGCAGGAGCGGCAGGTAGAACCCGCTGAACAGGGTCGCGTACCACTCGGGGAACGCGGCGAACATCGACGCGCCCGCCACGATGAACCACACCTCGTTGCCGTCCCAGACCGGGCCGATCGTGTTGATCACGACCCGGCGGCGGACGTCGTCGCGGCCCAGCACCGGCAGCAGCATGCCGACGCCGAAGTCGAAGCCCTCCAGGAAGAAGTAGCCGATCCACAGGAACGCGATGATCAGGAACCAGGCGGTCGTCAGTTCCATGCCGGCAGACCTTTCAGTAGGCGAACGCGAGAGCGCGTTCGTCGTCGTGGTCGTCGTGGTCGTCGTCCTCGGACGCCGGCGCCACCTCGTCCTCGGTGGGCGGGCCGGCCTTGGCGTACTTGGCGAGCAGCTTGACCTCGATGACGAACAGGACGGCGTACAGCGCGGTCAGCGCGACGACGGAGATCAGCATCGAGCCGGCGGACACGCCGGGCGACACGCTCTGCGACGTCTGCATGAGCCCGTAGACCGACCACGGCTGGCGTCCCATCTCGGTGAACACCCACCCGGCCGAGCTGGCGACGAAGGGCAGCGTCAGCGACAGCATCGCGATCCGCCACGTCCACGGGTTGCCGGGGAGGCGGCCGCGGCGGGTCAGCCACAGGCCGAGCAGCGAGAGCCCGGCGGTGGCCATCCCGATGTAGACCATCATCCGGAACGTCCAGTACGTGACCGGGACGTTCGGCGTGTAGTCGCCCGCGCCGTGCTCGGCCTCGGCCGCCGCCTGGAGGTTCTCCATCCCCGCGACCTCGCCGTCGAAGCTGCCGGTGGCCAGGAACGACAGCACCCCGGGCAGCTCGAACCCGACGATCTCGTCCGTCCCGTCGAACGTCCGCACGCTGAACGCGGAGAACGGCGCGCCGGTCCGCGTCTCGTGCAGCCCTTCGGCCGCCGCCATCTTCATCGGCTGGTGCTCGGTGACGGCCTTGCCCAGCATGTCGCCGCTGATCGCGACGGCGATCGACGCGACGGCGGTGACGACCAGCGCCATCCGCAGCGACGGCCGGAACACCTCGACGTTCTTGCGCCGCATCAGGTGCCACGCGCTGACCCCGGCGACGAACATGCCGGCGGTGACGAACGACGCCGCGATCGTGTGCGGGAACGCCGTCAGGTGCATCGGGTTCGTCAGGACGGCCCAGAAGTCGGTGAGCTCGGCGCGCCCGGACGCCTCGTCGATGCGGTAGCCGACGGGGTTCTGCATCCACGAGTTCGCGGCGAGGATGAAGAACGCGGACAGGATCGTCCCGAACGACACCATCCAGATGCAGGCCAGGTGGATCTTCTTCGGCAGCCGGTCCCAGCCGAAGATCCACAGGCCGAGGAACGTCGACTCGAAGAAGAACGCGAGCAGCCCCTCGATCGCGAGGGGCGCACCGAAGACGTCCCCGACGAACCGGGAGTAGGCGGACCAGTTCATCCCGAACTGGAACTCCTGCACGATCCCCGTCACGATCCCCATCGCGAAGTTGATCAGGAAGAGCTTGCCCCAGAACTTCGTCGCCCGCAGGTACTCGGTCTTGCCGGTCCGCACCCACGCCGTCTGCATCCCGGCGACGAGCGCGACGAGCCCGATGGACAGCGGGACGAACAGGAAGTGGTAGACGGTCGTGATCCCGAACTGCCAGCGTGCGATGTCAACCGTGTCCATGGCCACCCTGCTTCCGGCCGAACGTCCCCATTGCGCGGGCCTCCCGGCTATCTACTACAAGCTGTAGTACTACGTCCTGTGAGACATATTACGAGCTGTAGTACTACCCGTCGTCGTTATCCGCCTCACGTTCGCCCGCAGACCGCATGACCTTGATCACGCCGGAGCCCTCAAGGCGGCCCGGGACCGGGACGCAACGGTCGGGACCGGCTGATCAGGGCATCGCGGCGGGGGAGCCGCGGAACGTCCGCCGGTACGCGGACGGCGACGTGCGCATCGCGCGGGCGAAGTGATGTCTGACGGCAGGCGGCGCCGACCGACGGCCGGAAGAGGCGGTTGGGGTGCGCGTCGCTCGACGCGCACCCCAACCGTCGGGCCCGGGGCGTTCCGTCAGTAACGACCACCCGGTGCTGCACGCCCTCCTCGACCTGGTCCCCTGAGGCCGGCGTGCCGCTACGGTTGCGCCGCCCGGTCCGGTCCGCGCCGGGTGCCGTCCGCGCGGAACGTCCGGCGGTACGCGGACGGCGACGTGCGCATCGCGCGGGCGAAGTGGTGCCGGAACGTCGCCGGGCTCTCGAACCCGACGGCCGCGCCGACCGCCTCGACCGGGAGCGTCCCGTCCTCCAGCAGCGGCAGCGCCGCCATGACCCGCTGTGCGATCACCCAGCGGAGCGGGCTGGTGCCGGTCTCCCGCGCGAAGTGCCGGACGAACGTGCGGTGCGACAGCCGCGCCTCCCGGGCCATCGCGGCGACCGTGACGGGCTCGGCGAGCCGCGCGAGCGCCCACGCCATGCTGCGCCCGACCGCGTCGTCGTCGCCGGGCCGGGGCCGGACCGGGGCCTCGACGAACTGGGCCTGCCCGCCGTCGCGGTGCGGCGGCACGACGAGCCGCCGCGCGACCGCGTTGGCGATCCGCGCGCCGTGGTCCTTGCGCACGAGGTGCAGGCACAGGTCGATTCCGGCGGCGCTGCCCGCGCCGGTCAGCACGTCGTCGCCGTCCACGTACAGGACGTCCGGCGTCACCCGCACCTTCGGGTGGCGGCGGCGCAGCAGGTCCGCGTGCCGCCAGTGGGTGGTGGCGGCGCGGCCGTCCAGCAGCCCGGCGGCGGCGAGCGCGAACGCGCCCGAGCAGATGGACACGATCCGCGCGCCGCGCGCCCGCGCGGCCCGCAGCGCCGCGACGATCGCGGGCGGGACGTCGCCGTGCACGTCCGGCACCGCGACGACGATGGCCGTGTCGGCGGCGGCGAACGTGTCGAGGCCGTGCCCGGCGGTCATCGTGAACCCGCCGACCGCCCGCATCGGGCCGGGGTCCGCGGAGCAGACGCGCAGGTCGTACCAGGGGACGCCCAGCTCGGGGCGGGGCAGCCCGAACACCTCGACGACCACGCCCAGTTCGAACGGCGCCATGCCGTCGAACGCGAGCACCGCGACGGTGTGGCGGCGGGCGGGGGAGAGCACGGGCCCGGACATGGCGTGATATTAGCGATGAATGGCATTCGTGCCACTGGCGGCGCCGTCTTCGCGACCTCGACAATCGGGACGTCCCCAGGAGAAGGAGCACCCCGATGAGCGCCGCCGCCCCCGCGAGCCCCGCCGCCGCCACGCCCCCCGCCGCCGAGGCCGTCCGGCACTTCGCCGCCCGGCTGGCGTTCGAGACCGACGCGTCCGACGTCGCCGCCGACCTGGACGCGCGCACCCCCGGCCTCGTCGTCGTCGACGCACGCGACGCCGCGAGCTGGGAGCAAGGTCACATCGCGGGCGCCGTGCACCTCCCGAAGGAAGAGATCGCCGAACGCGGCGCGGCGCTCGTCCCGGCGGGCGGTACCGTCGTCGTGTACTGCTGGGGGCCCGGATGCAACGGCGCGACGAAGGCGGCCCTGGCGTTCGCCGAGCTCGGCGTCCCCGTCAAGGAGATGATCGGCGGATTCGAGTACTGGGCGCGCGAGGGGTTCCCGGTGGAGTCGGGCGACGGGACGGTCGCGCGGCGCGCCCCCGACCCCCTCACGGCACCCGTCACGGGCGTCTCCTGCGGCTGCTGATCCGGACGGGAAGAATGTTCCGGCCGAGACGGGGCATAAGGAGGTCCCCCGGCGGCGTTAGACTGACCGAATCACTCTTTCGGCGCCCAACGCCAGGCTCGTCCTTGCAGCCCACGACAACAGAACCGTGGTGCCTCCCGAGACGTGCCCCCCTCTCGGAAGGTATTGCGTGACCACAGCCTCTGCTGCTCAGTACCCGTCGACCGACGCCGCCACCGCGGCCGAGGAGACGGTTCCCACCTTCGCCGAGCTCGGCCTCCCGGCCGCGCTGGTGTCCGCCCTGGCCCGCCAGGGCATCGACGCACCGTTCCCGATCCAGGCCGCCGCCATCCCCGACGTCATGGCGGGACGGGACGTCCTCGGGCGCGGCAAGACCGGATCCGGCAAGACCCTAGCGTTCGGGCTGCCGCTGCTCGCCCGGCTGTCCGGCCGCCGGGCCGCCCCCAAGCGCCCGCTCGCCCTCATCCTCGTGCCGACGCGCGAGCTCGCCCAGCAGGTCCAGCAGAACCTGGAGCCGCTCGGCCGCGGCCTCGGCCTGAAGTTCAAGACCGTCATCGGCCAGACCTCGATGTTCAAGCAGATCGACGCGCTGCGCCGCGGCGTCGAGGTGCTCGTGGCCACCCCCGGTCGCCTCAAGGACCTCATGCAGCAGGGCGCCTGCGACCTGTCCGACATCGAGATCGCGGTGCTCGACGAGGCCGACCACATGGCCGACATGGGCTTCCTGCCCGACGTGACCGACATCCTCGACCAGGCCCGCCCCGGCGGGCAGCGGCTGCTGTTCTCCGCGACCCTCGACAAGGACGTCGACGTCCTGGTCAAGCGGTACCTGGACGAGCCGGTCACGCACGCGATCGGCCCCGTCGACGAGTCCGTCGACACGATGGACCACCACCTGCTGCTCGTCGCCCCGAAGGACAAGGGTGCGATCACCGCCGAGATCGCCAACCGCGAGGGCCGGACGATCCTGTTCGCCCGCACCAAGCACGGCGTCGACCGGCTCGCCAAGCAGCTCGCCCAGGTCGGCGTGCGCGCGGCGGGCCTGCACGGCGGCAAGAGCCAGGGCCTGCGCACCCGCACGCTCGCCGAGTTCCGCGAGGGCAACATCAGCGTGCTCGTCGCGACCGACGTCGCCGCGCGCGGCATCCACGTCGACGACGTCAGCCTCGTCATGCACGTCGACCCGCCCGCCGACCACAAGGACTACATGCACCGCGCCGGACGGACGGCGCGTGCGGGCGAGCGCGGCACCGTCGTCACGCTCGTCCTGCCGCACCAGGTGCGCGCGACGTCCTCGATGACCCGGCGGGCCGGGATCAACGCGCCGCGCGTCCGGGTGGCCAGCGGCGACGCCGAACTGATCAAGCTGACCGGTGCGCGGCTGCCGTCCGGCATCCCGATCGAGGAGCCGCTGATCCCGGAGCGTCCGCGCCGCGAGAACGGCGGCGGGCGCGGCCGTCCGGGCGGCCGCCGCGGCGGCTACGGCGGCCGGGGCGGCGAGCGCCGGGGCGGCGGCCCGCGCAGCGGCAGCGGCGGCGGTTCGCACGCCGGCCGGCGCGGCGGGTCCGGCTCGTACGGCGGCAAGCGCGGCGGCGGCGGCGACCGCAGCGCGGCCCGCTACAACTGAGCGTCCGCCCGACCCATCGTCGAACGGTCCCGCCCCGGTTCGCCCGGGGCGGGGCCGTTTCACGTGAAACGCGCGCCGCGGCGTCCCGCGCTTCCGCCCGTCCGCCGGTCCGCCGGTCCGCCCGGCCGGTCGGCAGTCCGCCCGCCGCTCGGCCCGCTCGTCCGCCCGCCCGGCCGTCCGCCCGGCCGTCCGTCCGCCCGCCCGGTAGTCCGTCCGCCCGGCCGGCCGGCAGTCCGCCCGGTCGGCCGCCCGGCCGTCCGCGCGTTCGTTCGGGGTCGACGCTCGCGCCTGGAACGCGCTGTTCATCCGGAACGTCCAAGGTGCTGCGCTGGAACGATCCTTGGAGGGCCGATGGCGTACCCCCAGCCCGGTCACGGGCCCGCCGCGCCGGCCGGCACCGTCGTGATCCGGATGCGGCCGTTCGTGATGGCCGGCTACCGCGGGCGGGGCCTGCCGGTGCTCGCCCAGGTGGGGCACTCGACGGTACGGATAGAGCCCGGCGACACCCTGGTGCCCCTGCCGCCGGGGGTGTGGCCGGTGTACGTCTGGTGCTCGTACTTCGGCATCAAGGTGGGGAGGGCTGAGATGACGGTCGACACGCGCGCCGGGCATCCCGTCCTGCTGCACTACGCGCCCCCGCACACGATCTACGGGCACGGCGCGCTCGCCTACGAACCCGTGGAGCGCCCGGGGAAGGGCGGGCTCCTGGCGATCTACGGCATCGCGTTCGGCGTCGTGCTGGTCGCGGTGCTGCTCGCGGCCCTGTTCGCCTGAGCCGGCCGGGACCGGTCGCGGGTCAGCCGGTCTCCTCGCGGACGTCCTCCGCGTCGGCGCCGCCGTTCGCTTCGTGTTCGGCGCGCAGGCGGTCCTGGAGGAGTTGCAGGCCGTCGAGCCCGTCGACGGACAGCGCGGCCAGCTCGTCCAGCGACATCAGCGGGTTCGAGCGCAGCGGCGGCTGCCAGCCCTCCTCGGGGTCGTGGCTGCGCAGCACCTTCGCGGGGACGCCGCCGATGACCGAGTGGTCGGGGAACTTGCCGCGGACGACCGCGCCGCCCGCGACCGCCACGTTCCGGCCGAGCCGGGTGCCGGGCAGGACGACCGCGCCGGTGCCGATCCAGCAGCCGTCCCCGATGACCACCGGGTTGTTCTCCGGCCACTGCCGCCCGATCGGCACGCCGAGGTCGGCGTAGCTGTGGTTCTGGTCGGTGATGTACACGTTCGGGCCGGTGAAGACGTCGTCGCCGATCTCGATCGACTGGTGGCCGACGATGTGCGTCCCGCGCCCCAGGGAGCAGCTCGACCCGATCTTGACGACGATGTCGGGCCCGAGATCGAGGCCCGGCACGAACCCGGCCGAGATCGTGACGTGCGTCCCGACGAGGGTGTGGTCGCCGATCGAGATCCACGGTTCGCCGTAGAGCGCGCCGACCGGGAACCCGATGCACGCGCCCTCGCCCAGGTAGGCGAAGCGGCGGCCGCCGTGGGTCTGCGGGGTGATCTCGCCGTGCCGCTGGATCCACTCCCAGGTCCGGTGGACGGCGGTGTGCAGGCCCCGGCGGGCCCGGTCCCCGACGAGGACGCCCAGTCGCCGCGGCACCGAGCGGGATTCTGCCGACATGCGGTTCACCGTACCGGTTAGTAGGGGGTGCCGTACCGGGAGGGCGGCACGGAAAGCGGCACGGAAAGCGGCACGGAAGCCCGCACGGGGGGCGGCAACGGAAAAGGCCCGGTCCTCGCGGACCGGGCCCTCTTCCACTGAGCCTTACGCATGCACGCGACCGGTGCGGCCGGTCAGTGCGGGGAATGCACCCGGCCGTCGGCATCGGCACCGCTGACGGTCATGGAGTCGGCGGAGGTGGCCTCCCCCTCCTCCTCCGAACGGCCCGCCATCTCGCGGATCGCGCCGCGCCGGGTCATCACCACGCCCGCCGCTCCGGCCGCGAGCGCCGCCCCGGTCATGGTCATCACCATGGCGGTGGACGGCCGGTTGCGCCGGGGCGGTTCGACCTTGTGAGCCATGTCGTTCATGAAAGTGCTCACCCGCGGCGCGAGACCCGTTTCCACGTAACGGGCCGCCCGCCGCAGCCTGGGCGCGCTCCAACCGCGGGCGACCAGGACGCGCTCGCTCGCGGCGGGCATGATCCGGTCGGCCGCCATCGTGGCCTGCCGCCGGCACACCGCCGCACCCTGGGTCGCCGCCTGCCGTGCACGCTCGTATCCGGTGTACACGCCGTCCTGCGGCCTGCGACGGATACTCATCTTTAGGGACACGCTAACCTCCCTGTTTGCGAGGTCCTGTCTGCAGCCTTCCCGTACATCGGAGGGTAAACACCGTGCGAGTGACCGTCTGGCCGCGTAGGGTGACGGTTTCTGCTATGCCGGACACCGCACGGTTTCGCGGCACGGACCGGCCGAACTGCACGAACGCCCACCGGACGGCATCGTCCGGACGACCATGAGGAGGCCCACGTGGCCAACGAGATCTTCGCGACCCTCGACACGACGCAGGGCAAGATCGTCATCCAGCTTTACCCGGACCAGGCACCCGAGACGGTCGCCAACTTCGTCGACCTCGCCGAGGGCAACAAGGTCTGGACGGACCCGAACACCCGGCAGAAGACCGAGAAGCCCCTCTACAACGGGACGATCTTCCACCGGGTCATCGACCAGTTCATGCTGCAGGGCGGCGACCCGCTCGGCAACGGCACCGGCGGCCCCGGGTACGAGTTCGGCGACGAGTTCCACCCGGACCTGAAGTTCGACCGGCCGTACCTGCTGGCCATGGCCAACGCCGGGCCCGGCACGAACGGCTCGCAGTTCTTCATCACCACCAACGTCGCCAACACCCGGCACCTCACCGGCCGGCACACCATCTTCGGCAAGGTCATCGAGGGCACCGACGTCGTCGACAGGATCGGCCAGGTCCCGACCGGTGCGATGGACCGCCCGAAGGAGGACGTCGTCATCCGCACGGTGACGATCGAACGCCGTTAATCGTTGGCAGAGTAGAGAGGGTGAGAGCCCGCGCCGCGCGACCGGAGTACGGATGAGCACAGAACAGAGTCCCGCGCCCGACACCTCGGTGCCGACCTGCTACCGGCACCCGGGCCGGGAGACGTACGTGCGCTGCACGCGGTGCGACCGCTACATCTGCCCGGACTGCATGCGCGACGCGGACGTCGGCCACCAGTGCGTGGAGTGCGTCGCCGAGGGCAACCGGGACGCGCACAAGAGGGCGCCCCGCACCGCGATGGGCGCCCGCGCGGCGGCGTCGTCCACTCCGGTGGTGACGTACTCGCTGATCGGCGCCTGCATCCTGGTGTACCTGTTCGAGCGCTCGTCCCGCGAAGTCGTGTTCGACTACATGATGGTCGGGCTCGGCCTGCTCGACGGCGAGCTCGTCGGCGTCGCGGAGGGCCAGTGGTACCGGCTCGGCACCTCGATGTTCCTGCACCAGACCGAGGGGTCGTTCGGCATCACCCACATCCTGTTCAACATGTGGGCGTTGTGGGCGATCGGCCCCGCCCTGGAACAGGTGCTCGGACGGTGGCGCTACCTCGCCCTGTACCTGCTGTCGGGGCTCGGCGGCTCGGTGCTGCTGTACCTGGTGGCGCCCGGCGAGGCCGCGGTGGGCGCGTCCGGCGCCATCTTCGGACTGTTCGGGGCCTTCTTCGTGATCGGCCGCCGGATGCGCGCCCCCACCGGCCCCATCGTGTTCCTGCTGGTGATCAACCTGATCATCACGTTCTCCGTGCCGGGGATCTCCTGGCAGGGACACGTCGGCGGGCTGGTCGTGGGGGCCGCGCTCGCCGCCGCGTACGCCTACGCGCCGAAGGCGCGCCGCCTCGCCGTCCACGTCGCGGCGCCCGTCCTCACGCTGGTGCTGCTGGGCGTGCTCGTGGCGGTCAAGACGGCGGACCTGTCCGCGCAGTACGGGCTCTAGGCCCGGCGAGGCCCTGCGGGGTGGCCCGGGGGCGCGTCCCCCGGGCTACCTCCACTTCGTGGACAGGATGACCCCGAGGATGATGGCCGTGAACCCGATGCCGAGGTTCCAGTTGTGCAGGTCGGTCATGAACGGGATCTCGGTGCCGGTACTGGCCGTGACGTAGAAGACCGCGATCCAGATCAGCCCGACCAGCCAGAGCGTGATCATGGTGGGCACCAGCCAGCGCGGGCTGACCTCGGGCGCCTTGGACTTCTGCGGAGGCGTGTAGACCGCCTTCTTGCGCACTTTCGACTTGGCCACGGTGGTCGATCTCCTCGGGCGTCCGGCGGCCGGGGCGCCGGACCGCGCATGGGTGCTTTGTCGGTTAGCGTATCCGCTGGGGTGCAGCGTACGGTCCCCAGCGCGAGGAAGCATCATCCCAGCTTTCACGCTACCGGTGGGAGACCCGCCGCCGAGCCGTTCGGCGACGGGAACGGCGTGCCGTTCGGCGAAGAGGAGGACGCGCGGTGCGGACGGTGATCCGCGGGCTCGGTGAACTGTGCATCACCGCCGGGCTGGTCCTCATGCTGTTCGTGACCTACGAACTGTGGGGGACCGGCCAGTACACGCGGGACCAGCAGGATCGCCTCACCGACCAGCTGCTCGACCGGTGGAAGGCCGACGAGGTCACCACCGAGAAGGTCGAGATCGGCGCCGGCATCGCGATGATCCGGGTGCCCGAGTTCGGGGACGACTACGGCTTCGTCGTCGTCGAGGGCGTCGAGCGCGACGACCTGCGCAAGGGCCCCGGCCACTACCCCGGCAGCGCCATGCCGGGCGAGGTCGGCAACTTCGTCCTCTCCGGCCACCGCACGACGTACTCCGCGCCGTTCAGCGACCTCGGCGAACTCGAGCGCGGCGACGAGATCCTCGTCGACACGCGGGAGAAGCAGTACGTCTACGAGGTCACCGGCCGCGACATCGTCGAACCGTCGGCGGTCGAGGTCACCGCGCCCGTCCCGTACCACCCGGGGAAGAAGGCCAGGGAGCGGCTCATCACCCTCACCACCTGCCATCCGAAGTACTCCGACGCCGAACGGATGATCGTCTTCGGGGAGCTGACCGCCGCGAAGCCGCGCGTTCCGTCCGCCGCGGCGCCGCAGGCGGGACGCGCCGCCGAGTAGGAGGAGGGGCCCGTGTACGCATGGATCTGGCGCCGGCTGCCCGGCGCGTGGCACACCAAGCTCGCGGTCGCGGGCGCCGCCGTCCTCGCGGTCGCCGCCGTGCTGTGGAACGTCGTGTTCCCGTGGGTGGAGCCGAAGGTCCAGTTCGACCACGGCGTCGTCACCGGCACGCCGTCGCCGTCCTCGGGTTCGTCGTCGGAGCCGCCGGGGCCGGGCATCCCGTGAGCCCGCGCGTCCTCGTCGTGGACAACCACGACAGCTTCGTCTTCAACATCGTCCAGTACCTGCGGGAACTGGGCGCCGACTGCCGCGTGGCGTCCCGGACGGACGTGCGCGTCGCCGACGCCGCGGCCGTGGACGGCGTCCTGCTGAGCCCCGGCCCCGGCCATCCGGCGGACGCGGGGGTCTGCCTCGACCTCGCCCGGTCGGGGGCGCCGGTGCTCGGCGTGTGCCTCGGCCACCAGGTCATCGCGCACGCGCACGGCGCCACGGTGTCCCGCGCGTCCGAGATCGTGCACGGGTCGGCGAGCCTGATCTCGCACGACGGCCGGGGCGCCTTCGCGGGCCTGCCGGACCCGTTCCCCGCGACCCGGTACCACTCGCTCGCCGTCGAGGCCGCGACCGTCCCGGACGTCCTGGAGGTCACCGCCCGGACCCCGGACGGCGTCGTCATGGGCCTGCGGCACCGTTCGGCGCCCGTCGAGGGCGTCCAGTTCCACCCGGAGTCGGTCCTGTCGGTCGGCGGCCACGCACTGCTGCGGAACTGGCTCGACACGCTCTGACCTGGGCATTCCCGGCAACCAGAAAATTCTGGTTGAAATCCGTAACGTCTGGGCGCCCAGGGCCGAAGACCATATCGAGGGCTTCCGCCATTGCCCCCGAGTGGCGGAAGCCCTCTCTGCTCGCCACCGCCCGGCGCGTCACCGCCGGTTCGCGAGGACGGCGACCGCCCCGGCCACCTGGTCGGCGGTCGGCATCGACTCCGGCGACAGCAGCGCCTGCTGCACGTACCCGACGATCAGCGCGTGCACGAGCGCGCCGAGGCCCCGCACCGTCGCGTCGTCCACCTCGCCCCCGTCGACGCCCAGCACCATCGCCGCCAGCTCCCGGCGCCCGCGCTCGACCGACTCCAGCAGCGGTCCGCGCACCTCCGCGCTGAACTGTGCCTCGGTGTACGCCTGCATGCTCGCGACGAGCAGGTCCCGCTGCCGGGGGATCGCGGCGAACAGCTCGGCCATGCAGACCCGCAGCCGCTCCGCCGGGCTCGCCTTCCCGGCCGCCCGCACCGCGGCCTCGATCGTGTCGCCCCACTCGTCGCTGGCCTGGAGCACCGCCACCGCCATCAGGTTGTCCTTCGAGCCGAAGTGGTACCCGATCGAGGCCAGGTGCGCGCCCGACACGGCCGCGATGTCGCGCGCCGTCGTCCGGCTGTAGCCCTTCTCGGCGAGGCAGATCCGGGCGCCCGCCAGCAAGTCCTCACGCTGTCCCATCCGGCCATTGTACGTACGTACGTTTTGACATCGCGATTTGTACGTACGTACGATCACGCCATGCGCGTGACCGTCCTCCTGCTGCCCGCACTGCTCGTCTCGATGGACCTCTCGATCCTGTTCGTCGCCGCCCCGTCGATCTCCGCCGCGCTCACCCCGACCGGCACCGAGTGGCTGTGGATGATGGACGTCTACGGCTTCGTCATGGCCGGACTGCTGATCACCATGGGCTCCCTCGGCGACCGCATCGGCCGCCGCCGCCTCCTGCTGATCGGCGCCGCGCTGTTCGGCGCCGCGTCCGCGCTCCTCACCCTCGCCACCGAACCCTGGACGTTCGTCCTGGCCAGAGCCCTGCTCGGCATCGGCGGCGCCACCCTCGCCCCCTCGACGCTCTCCCTCATCCGCGGCCTCTACCCGGACGAGCACCGGCGCCGCCGCGCCGTCGGCGCCTGGACGGTCGCGTTCACCGGCGGCTCGGTCGCCGGGCCCGTCATCGGCGGCGTCCTGCTCGAGCACTTCTGGTGGGGCTCGCTCTTCCTGATCAACATCCCGGTCATGCTGCTCCTGCTGGTGACGGCCCCGTTCCTCCTCGGGGAGTCGAAGAGCCCGCACCGCGCCCGGTTCGACCTGCCCGGCGCCGCGCTGTCCCTCCCCGCCGTCCTCGGGCCCGTCCTGGCGATGAAGCACGCGGCCTCGCACGGCCCGGACGCCCGCGCGGTGACGGCCGCCGCGGTCGGCGCGGCGTTCGCCGCCGCGTTCGTCGTCCGCCAGCGGCGCGCCGCGCACCCGCTGATCGACGTCCGGCTGTTCCGCGCGCGTGCGTTCTCCGCCGCGATCGCCGCCAACACCGCGATCGCGCTCGCCGCCTCCGGCGTCGGCGTCCTCGCGTTCACGTTCATGCAGGCCGTGCACGGGCTGAGCGCCCTGCACGCCGCGCTCGCCGCACTGCCGACCTTCGCCGGGACGATCGCCGGGGCGACGCTCGCGGGCGCGCTCGCACCGCGCGTCCGTCCGGCCCTCCTCCTCGCGTCCGGTCTCGCGCTCGTCGCCGCCGGGTTCGCCGTCATCGCGCAGATCCGGGCGGACACGTCGCTGTGGGCGTTCATCGCGGGCTACGCGATCCTGACCGTCGGCGCGGGCGTCACCGGGACCCTGGCCAACGGCCTCATCCTCGGCACCGCGCCCCCCGAGCGCGCGGGGGCGGCGGCCGGCGTCTCCGAGACCGGCACCGAACTCGGCGCGGCGCTCGGCATCGCCGTCCTCGGCACGGCCGCCACCACCGTCTACCGCATCGCGATGGAGGACACCGCGGCGACCGGCCCCGCGACCGAGACCATCGCGGCCGCCCTCGCCGAACCCGGCCTCGCCGACGCCGCCACGGCCGCCTACACCAGCGGTGTCACCACGGCGGCCGGCATCAGCGCGGCCGTCCTGCTCCCGGTCATCGCGCTGGTCGCGTGGGCACTGCGCGGCACCCGGCCGTCCTGACGCCACGTCCGCCCAAAAAACTTCGCACGGCGATGTCGAGAACCCGTGACCGGCTCCGTCCCAGGTGTGAACGCGACCAGAATGGGTCGTACCAGCACCGAGGAGAACACCATGGCCAAGTACCTGCTGCTGAAGCACTACCGCGGCGCCCCGGCTTCGGTCAACGACACGCCGATGGACCAGTGGACGCCCGAGGAGATCTCGGCCCACGTGCAGTACATGGACGACTTCGCCAAGCGGCTCGAGCAGACCGGCGAGTACGTCGACAGCCAGGCGCTCTCCCCCGAGGGCACGTTCGTCCGGTACGACGGCGAGGGCCGCCCGCCGGTCACCGACGGCCCGTTCGCCGAGACCAAGGACCTCATCGCCGGGTGGATGATCATCGACGTCGACGGCTACGAGCGGGCCGTCGAACTGGCCGGGGAGCTGTCGGCCGCCCCCGGTGCGGGCGGGCGCCCGATCCACGAGTGGCTCGAGCTGCGCCCGTTCTACGGCGTGCCGGCCACCATCACCGAGTGACTGCTCCGGTGGACGAGGCCCTGCTCCGGAGCCTCATACCGGACGTCCTCGGCGTCCTCGTCCGCCGCGGAGCAGACTTCGCAGCGGCCGAGGACGCCGTCCAGGACGCCCTGGTGGAGGCGGTCCGCACCTGGCCGGACGACCCGCCGCGCGACCCCAAGGGCTGGCTGGTCACCGTCGCCTGGCGCCGGTTCCTCGACGCGACCCGGGCGGACGCCGCCCGGCGCCGCCGCGAGGACCTCCTCGACGAGGAACCGGCGCCCGTGCCCGCGCCCGCGGCGGACGACACCCTCCAGCTCTACTTCCTGTGCGCCCACCCGTCGCTGACGCCGTCCTCCGCCGTCGCGCTCACCCTGCGCGCCGTCGGCGGGCTCACCACCCGCCAGATCGCGCGGGCCTACCTGGTGCCCGAGGCGACCATGGCGCAGCGGATCAGCCGGGCCAAACGCACCGTTTCCGGGGTGCGGTTCGAGCGTCCGGGCGACGTCGCCACCGTCCTGCGCGTCCTCTACCTGGTCTTCAACGAGGGCTACTCCGGCGACGTCGACCTCGCCGCCGAGGCCGTCCGGCTGACCCGGCGGCTCGCGACCGAGTTCGACCACCCCGAGGTGGCGGGACTGCTCGCCCTCATGCTGCTGCACCACGCCCGCCGCGCCGCCCGCACCGCCCCGGACGGCGCCCTGGTGCCGCTCGCCGAACAGGACCGCACCCGCTGGGACACCGCGTCGATCGCCGAGGGCATCGAGATCCTGCAGGCGGCGCTCGTCCGCGACCGGCTGGGCGAGTACCAGGCCCAGGCGGCCATCGCGGCCCTGCACGCCGACGCCCCCACCGCCGCGGAGACCGACTGGGTGCAGATCGTCGAGTGGTACGACGAACTCGCGGCCCTCACCGGCAGCCCGATCGTCCGGCTCAACCGGGCGGTCGCCGTCGGCGAGGCCGACGGCCCGCGCGCCGGGCTGGCGGCCCTCGCGGCGGTGGACGACACGCTGCCCCGGCACACGGCGGTCGCCGCGTACCTGCACGAGCGCGACGGCGACCTGCCGACCGCCGCGCGGCTGTACGCCGAGGCCGCCGGGAAGGCGTCCAACCTGGCCGAGCGCGATCACCTCACCCGCCAGGCCGCCCGCCTCAACCAAAGGCCCCGCTGACGGCCGGGCCCGATCGCGCGATCAGGGACGGGACGCCCGTGCCTGGATGCCGTCGAGGATCACGTCGAGACCGTCCTCGAACCGGTTCCGGCCGGCGGGCGGTTGCGGGTGGCGCACCGGCCGGGCCGGCCTCGGGAAGGCGTCGAGGTCGGTGTCGCGGAGCCGGTGGCGCCAGGAACGTCCGGGGTCGTCGTCGGCTCCGGCCTCGCGGTCGCCGAGGGCATCGCGGGGGATGGTGGCGGGCATCGCCGGGCCTGAGGGCGGTCAGGACGGGCGGAAGCCGTCGAGGCCGAAGGCCAGGAGGCGTTCGGCCTGGGCCGGGGTGCTCTGCTCGCCCGCCCAGGCGGACGCCGTCACCAGCGCGTACACGTCCTCGGCGGTGACGTCCGGGCGGACCTCGCCGGACGTCACCGCCCGTGCGACCAGCTCGTCCCCGGCGGCGAGGACGGCCTTGCAGGCGGCGTGGAGTTCGGACGTCTCGTCCTCGACGGCCTCCATCATCGTGGCGCCGAGCCCCCGGTAGGCGGCGGCGTGCGCCATGGCGGCGCGGGCCCAGGCGGCGAGGCCCTCGAAGGGCGGGGCGGCGAGCGACTCGGCGCCGGTCGCGGCGAGGGCCCGCATCCGGTCGCCCATCAGCGCCTCCAGCAGCGCCCGCCGGTTGGGGAAGTGCCCGTAGAGCGTGCCGTTGGCGACCCCGGCCCGGCGCGCGATCTCCTCGAGGGAGAAGTCCGCGCCGTGCTCGGCGAACGCGGTGCGCGCCTCGGCCAGCAGGCGTTCGCGGTTGCGGCGGGCGTCCGCGCGCATGCGGCGCGGCGGCGGTGCGTTCACGGGAGCCTCCGGTGGCGAAGTCGAGACTGTCTCGATATATTTCTCGAGACGGTCTCACCTTAATGGAGGTGCCATGTCGGCGAAACGAGCGCCCGTCCTGGTGGTCGGTGCCACGGGACGGCAGGGCGGCGCGGCCGTCCGGCATCTACGGGCGGACGGGTGGACGGTCCGGGCCCTCGTGCGCGACCCCGGTTCGGCCGCGGCGCGCGAGCTGGCCGCGGCGGGCGCGGAGCCGGTGCGCGGCGACCTGGACGAACCCGGCGGGCTCAAGGCGGCCATGGACGGCGCCCACGGCGTCTTCGCCGTCACCCCCGACGACCAGGACGCCGAGCGCGAGATCCGGCGTGGACGAGCGGTGGTGGACGCGGCGGCCGAGTCCGGGATCGCCCACCTGGTCTTCGCGTCCGTGGGCGGCGCCGAGCGGGACACCGGCATCACCTACTGGGAGAGCAAGCGGGCGATCGAGCGGCACATCGAGGCGACCGGGCTGCCCGCGACCATCCTGCGGCCCGTCCGGTTCATGGAGAACCACACGATTCCCGGGCTGCCGTTCGGCGGCATCACCCCCGACGGCGTCCTGCGCCACCTGTTCGACCCCGAGGTCCCGGTGCAGCTCGTCGCCGTGACCGACATCGGCGCCTTCGCCGCACTCGCGTTCGCCGACCCGGACGCCTACGTCGGTGCGGCCCTGGAGCTGGCGGGGGACGAGCTGACCCCCGAGGCCACCGTGGACATGATCTCCCGGTACATCGGACGGACGATCACCTACGAGCGGGCCGACGCGGCGGAACTCGCGCTCGACACGAACCTCGCGCGGGCGTTCGCCTCCCAGCGCGGGATCTGGCGGGCCGACATCGCCGACCTGCGCCGCCGCCGTCCGGCGCTGCTGGACTTCGCGGGGTGGCTCGACGGCGGCGGCGCCGCGGCCGTCGCAGCCGTCCTGCACGAGAGTTCGACCGCCGGTTGAGGGTTCGCGGCCGGTCGGCCCTGCTAGGCGGGGCGGTGGTCGCGAAAAGGTTCCGGGGCGACTCCAACGCAACGATGGAGGTCATGGATGTCGGAGACAAGAAAACCCAGGTGACCGGGCCCGCGCCCGCCACCGCGGCGCGACGGCCGTGGACGCTGGCCGTGGTGAGCGCGGCGCAGCTCCTGGTGGTCCTGGACGGGACGATCGTGAACATCGCGCTGCCGTCCGCGCAGCAGGCGCTCGGCATGTCGGACGGGAACCGGCAGTGGGCGATCACCGCGTACGCGCTGGCCTTCGGCGGGCTCCTGCTGGTCGGCGGGCGGATCGGCGGCGCGCTCGGGCACCGGCGCGCGTTCCGCGCCGGGCTGGCGGGGTTCGCGGCCGCGTCCGCGCTGGGCGGGGCGGCCACCGGGCCGGAGATGCTGTTCGGGGCACGGGCCGCGCAGGGTGCGTTCGCCGCGCTGCTCGCCCCCGCGGCGCTGTCGCTGCTCGCGATGACGTTCACCGGCGCCCGCGAGCGCGGGCGGGCGTTCGGGGTGTTCGCGGCGGTCGGCGCGGCGGGCTCGGCGGTCGGCCTGATCGCCGGTGGCCTGCTGACCGAGTACGCCGGCTGGCGATGGTGCCTCTACATCAACGTGCCCATCGCGCTGCTCGCGGCGGTCGGCGCGGCGCGGGTGCCCGCGGACCGTCCGCTCGCCGACCGGGGACGGCTGGACGCCGCCGGTGCGCTGCTCAGCCTCGCCGGGTTCGGGCTGGCGGTGTACGCGTTCGCGCGCGCCGAATCCCTCGGATGGGGCTCGCCCGAGGTGCTCGGGCCGCTGGTCGCCGGGGTGCTGACGCTGGCCGCTTTCGTCGCCGTCGAACGGCGCGCCTCCGATCCGCTGCTGCCGATGCGGGTGCTCGCCCACCGGATCCGGGCGGGCGCGTTCCTCGCGATCACGCTGATGTTCGTGGCGATGTTCGGGTTCTACCTGTTCATGAGCTACTACGCGCAGGGGGTGCTCGGCTACTCGCCCGTCGAGACGGGCCTGACGCTGATCATCAACGCGGTGGCGGCGCTGGCCGGGTCCGTGCTCGTCGCCGGGAGGCTGCTCGGGCGGGTGCCGCCGGGTGCGCTGATCATTCCGGGGCTGCTGGCCGCCGCCACCGGGATGCTGGTGCTGACCGGCCTTCCGGCGGACGGCACCGACATGTTCGTCCGGTACCTGGTCCCCGCGATGGCGCTGACCGGGCTGGGGCTCGGCTGCGTGATGCCGCCGACCGCCGCGCTGGCCACCGAGGGCATGCGCGGGCACGACATCGGGGCCGCCTCGGCGGCCTACAACGCGGCCCAGCAGCTGGGCGCCGCGCTCGGCACGGCGCTGCTGAACACCCTGGCGGCGAGCGCCGGTGCCGCCTACCTCGCCGCGCGCCATGACGCGTCACCGGACGCGGTCGCGGTGCACGGCTACACGACCGCCTTGGCGGTCGCGGCGGGCGTCCTGCTGGCCGCCGCGTCCCTCACCGCGGTGCTGATCTTCACCCGGAAAAGAAAAGCCGACACATGATGTCAGGTTTTCCGGCGAGCATGGTTCCGTCGGCCGGCGTCGACCGTGGACGCCGCGACCCGCGACCCGCGAGCAGCCCGAACAGACAAGGAACCCGATGCGCGAAACACCGGCAGAGCTCGAGGAACTCCAGCGCCTCCTCGACGCGTCGCTCTCCCGCTCCACCACCCACCTGCGCTCGATCGTCGCCGAGCGCACCACGACCGCCGAGCGGCTCACCCGGATCCTCACCGGCATGTGCGTCCTGACCCTGTCGACCGTGACGGCGAAGGGCGAGCCGCGGGTCAGCGCCGTGGACGGGCACTTCCTGCACGGCAAGTGGCACTTCGGCACGGCGCGCACCGCCGCGAAGGCCCGGCACCTCGCCGCCCGTCCGGCCGCCAGCGCCGCGCACCTGCGCGGCGAGGAGCTGGGCGTGTTCACGCACGGGACGGTGGAGATCCTCAACCCGCGGGGCGGTGAGCCCGCGGCCGACTGGCCGTACCTGCTCGCGTACTTCAAGGACACCTACGGCGAGGACGCCTTCGACTGGGACGGCGAGGTCGTCTTCTACCGGCTGCACCCGCACTGGATGGCCGTCTACGCCCCCGACGACGGCAAGCTCACCGCCGGGTGACGCCCGGTGCCGGAACGCCGGACGCGGCCGCGGGGACGTCCCCGCGGCCGCGTCCGCGCGCGGTGCGTCAGTCGTCGTTCGGCGGGAAGCCCGGGAGGTTCGGGCCGGTCGGGGTGGACGGCGTCGGCGTCGGGTCCGGCTTCTTCGCGACGAAGATCGTCACCGTGTCGCCGGGGGCGACGGTCGCGTTCGCGCCGGGCGACTGCTGGTAGACGAACCCGATCGCGACCGCCTTGTCCGGCGGCGCGACGCCCTCCTGCACGTCGACCTTCAGCCCGAGCTCCTCGAGCTTGGCCGTGGCGGCCCGCTTGCTGCTGTTGTACAGGTCCGGCACCTTGACGGTGCTCGGGCCGTTCGACACGTACACCGTCACGTCCGACTTCACCGGCGCCTTCGAACCGGCGGGCGGGTCGGTGCGGATCACGTTGCCGCGCGGCACGTCCTCGCTCGTGGCGACCCTCCGCTCGGGGTCGAAGCCGAGCTCCTTGAGGCGGCTCTCCGCCGACGACGCGGGCTGCCCCGCGAGGTCGGGGATCTCGCGCTCCTCCGGCGGCTTCTTGCCGAGGGAGACCGTCAGGTTGACGGCGGTGCCCTCGGCGACCTCGGTGCCGGGAGCGGGGTCCGTCGCCATGACGGCGCCCTTCTCGGCCTCGTCGCTGTACTCCTCCTTGGCGTCCCCGACCTTGAGGCCCGCCTGGGTGAGGGCGGCCTGGGCATCGTCGGCGGTCATGCCGACGATGCTCGCCGGAACCGCCACCTGCGTCGGCTCCTCCTTGCCGCCGCCCCCGCTCATGAACCAGCCGACGAGCGCCGCGCCGCCGATGAACACGACGGCGAGCGCCGCCCAGAGCGCGACCTTCTTGCCGGTGCCGCCCCGCTCGGGGCCGTCGTCGTCGTAGTGGACGGGCGGAAGCCCGTAGCCGTCGCCGTACCCGTCGTTGTAGCCGTAGCCGTCGTCCCTCGGCCGCTGCATCTGCGTGTGCGGCGGGCCGGCCGGGTACGCGCCCATCACCTGGGTGCCCTGCGGCTGATGCCCGCCCATCATCATGGTGGACGCCGCCGTGGACGCGACGGGCTGGCCCTGCAGCACCCGCTGCAGCTCCTGCCGGAAGTCCGTCGCGGTCTGGTAGCGGTTGTCCGCCTCCTTCGCCATCGCCTTCAGGACGATCGCGTCGGCCCACTGCGGGATCTGCGGGTCGATCTGGGACGGTGGGACGGGCTCCTCCCGGACGTGCTGGTAGGCGATCGCGACCGGGGAGTCGCCGGTGAACGGCGGCCGTCCGGTCAGCAGCTCGTACAGCACGCAGCCGGTGGAGTAGATGTCGCTGCGGGTGTCGACGCGCTCGCCCCGCGCCTGCTCGGGCGACAGGTACTGCGCGGTGCCGATCACCTGCGCGGTCTGCGTCATGGTCGCGGCGGAGTCGGCCATGGCGCGGGCGATGCCGAAGTCCATGACCTTGACCTCGTGATTGCGGGTGAGCATCACGTTGGCCGGTTTGATGTCGCGGTGCACGATCCCGCCGCGGTGGCTGTAGTCGAGCGCGCGCAGGATCCCGTCGGTGACCTCGAGGGCCTTCTCCGGCACCAGCGCGGTGTTCTCCCGGAGGAGGTCGCGCAGGGTGCTGCCGTCCACGTACTCCATGACGATGTACGGGATGGAGGTTTCGCCGATCATGTCCTCGCCGGTGTCGTACACGGCGATGACGGAAGGGTGGTTCAGGGACGCGGCGGACTGCGCCTCGCGCCGGAACCGGGCCTGGAACGTGGGGTCGCGCGCCAGGTCGGACCGGAGCGTCTTCACGGCGACGGTCCGGTCGAGACGCAGGTCGCGGGCACGGTAGACCTCGGCCATGCCGCCGCGCCCGATCACCGAATCGAGCTCGTAGCGGCCGCCGAGCAGCCGAGGTTGACTCATATGTGCACTTTCCCTCGTACGTCTACACCTTAATTCCCCGAACCTAGCCCCACGCTCTGGCCGGCAGAGGGATCTGGGGTCGGAGTTGACGGACTCGTGGTGACGTCCGTCGGTGACGGTGTCGGCTCGGTGTGTGTGGGAGTCGCACCGGGCGTTGTCGTGGTCGGTCTGTGTGTCGGTGACGTGCCGCCCGTCCCTGGCGTTGACGGGGGCGGAGCAGGCGTCGTCGGACGGATCCTATGCGTCCCGTGTCGCTTCGTGACAGTGGGCACCGGTCTGCGGTTCTGGGGCGCCGGCCGGGGGGTCGTCGGGGCCGGCGTGGCGGACGTGGCGGACGGCTCGACCTCGTCCTCGCGGACGGGGACGAACGTGGACGTCTCGGTGGGGCTTCGCCCGTCCTCGGCCGTATCGGCACCGCGGCCGACCCAGAACGAGCCGAACACGATGGCGCCGACCAGAACCGCGGCGGCGATCGAGCTGTACGCCAGTGCCGTGCGACGCTGCCCGGGCACTGTCCCGTCGGAGAGGCTATCCGTACCGTCGCGCGCGTCAAATCCTGGCAAAGGGGCCGTACCGCGCTTCGGAGGCGCATTCGGGCGCCCGTGGGCACCGGACCGCCGTCCGATCCTCGCCGGAGCGCGCCGCCGCGTCCCGCGCCGCCCCGCGCCCGTCCCGGACGATCTGGGCGCGCCGGACGCCACGCGGGTGCCGGGCGCCTCGCGCGTCCCGGAAGGCTTCGGCGCCCCGGTCACCCTGGGGGCTTCGCGGGCCTGCGGCTCCGGCGTCCGCGGGGCCGGGGGCGGCCCGAACACGCCGCCGGCCGAATCCGGGCGGGCGGCGCCGTGGGCCGCACCCGCCGCGCTGGCGCGCATCGCCCGTCCGGTGCTGAGCGACGCCCGGATCCGCAGCGCCCGGTCCGCCACCGCCGTGGCGCTCGGCGGGCGATCGTCCGGCGACTTCGCCAGCATCTCCATGATGAGCGCGCGCGCCGGCTCCGGCACGTGCGCGGGCAGCGGCGCGGGCGCGTCCCGCACGTGCTTGAGCGCGACCTCCACCGGCGTCGCGCCGTCGAACGGCGGCGAACCGACCAGGCACTCGTACGCCACCACGCCCAGCGAGTACAGGTCCGCGGCCGGGGTCAGCTCCCCGGCGGACGCCTGCTCCGGCGAGATGTAGTGCGCGGTGCCCATGACCATGCCGGTCTGCGTCTGCGACGCCTCCGCGAGCCGCCGCGCGATCCCGAAGTCGGTCAGCTTCAGCGTCCCGGTCGGGGAGACCATCAGGTTCGCGGGCTTGACGTCGCGGTGCACGATGTCCGCGTCGTGCGCGGCGGCCAGTGCCCGTCCCGCCTGCACCAGCAGGTCCAGGACGGCTTCCAGCGGGAGCCCGCCGTCCCGCGCGAGGATCTCGTCGAGCGGCTCGCCCGGCACCAGCTCCATCACCAGGTAGGTGCGGCCGTGCTGCTCGCCGAAGTCGTAGGCCCGCGCGATCCCGTTGTGCCGCAGCGCCGCCGCGAACCGCCCCTCGGCCTCGAACCGCCACCGGGCCCGCGCGTCGTCGTCCAGTTCCACGCGCAGCAGCTTCACCGCGACGTCCCGGCCGAGCCGCTCGTCGCGGGCCCGCCAGACCTCGCCCATCCCCCCGGTGGCCAGCCGCTCCAGCAGCCGGTACCGGTCGTTCAGGACGAGGCCCGCGCTCACTACTTCAGCACCTGCCGCATGATGGCGCCCGCCACCGGACCGGCGCCGTTCGCACCGCCGCCCGGACCCTCGGTCATGACGGCGAACGCGTACTTCGGATCGTCCACCGGGCTGAACCCGACGAACCAGCGGGCGTTCGGGATGCCCTCGCCCTGCTCGGCGGTACCGGTCTTACCGGCGATGTTCATGCCCTGCAGGTTCGTCGCGGTGCCCTCGGTGACGACGCCGCGCATCCAGTCCTGGAGCTCCTTCGCCTGGTCCTCGGACATCGCCTTCTTGTACTCGCTCGGGTCGGCGCTGTAGACCTCGCTCTGGTCCTGCGCCAGCCCCTTCTCCACCACGTACGGGTTCATGATCACGCCGTCGTTCGCGACCGCCGCCGCGACCATCGCCATCTGCAGCGGCGTGGACGTCACGTTCTGCTGGCCGATGCCGGACCGGGCCGTCGCGTCCTGGCCGGTCTTGACCTCTTCGCCCTGCTCGTTGAGGTGGCTCACCGGAATCGCGCTCTGGGCGGCGAAGAAGTCCGGCTCGATCTCGACGCGTTCGCCGAAACCGAACTTCTTGCCGCCCTCGTTCACCTTCTCGATGGTGAGCTCCAGCGCCATCCGCCCGAACGAGGTGTTGCAGGACTCGATGAACGCGGCGCGCAGCGGCGCCGAGGAGCCGCAGGCCCCGCCCTCGTGCGAGTTCGGCAGCGTCTGTCCCGACTCCGGCAGGACCAGCTTGCTGGTGTCCTGGTTGCTGGAGCCGTCCAGGCCGAGCTCGGACATCCCCAGCGCCGACATCAGGATCTTGAAGGACGAACCGGGCGGGAACGTCTGGCTCAGCGCGTTGTCGACCAGCGGCTTCTGCACGCCGTCGCCCTCGTTGAGCTGCTCCAGCCGCTCGCCGCTCTTCTCGTTCCGCGGATCGTTCGCGAACTGGTTCGGGTCGGCGGACGGCCACGACGCCGCCACCTTCAGCGCGCCCGTCTCCACGTCCATCACCACCGCGCCGCCGCGGCGGCCCGGCGACGTCGCCTGCTTCAGCCGCTCGTACGCGGTGCGCTGCGCGTCCGTGTCGATCGACAGCTCCAGGTCGGCGCCCTCGGCGGACTTGCCGATGAACGTGTCGAACCAGCGCTGGTTCTTGATCCGGCTGTCGTCCCCGGACAGCAGCCCGGAGTACGCGCGCTCCACCTGCGTGGAGCCGCCCTGGAAGTAGCCGGTGACCGGGAAGAAGACCGCGCCGTCCTTGTAGAACCGGCCGTACTCCTCGTCGTCGATCTCCTTGGACGACACGAGGACCTCGCCGCCCGCGCTGATCTGCCCGCGCGGCGTCTTGAAGATGTCGGCGTACAGGCGCGGGTTGTTCGCGTCCGTCCGCAGATCCTCGGCCTGGCTGCCCTGCACGTAGTTGACCTGGGCCATCAGGCCGAAGATCAGCAGCAACGCGAAGATCGCCACGCGCCGGAGCGGCTTGTCCATGTTCATGGGCGGCGGATCACCTCGTGCTCACGATCTGGGTCATTCCCTCGTCCTGGATCGCCTGCGGCGCGGGCTTGCGGGCGTCATGGCTCATCCGCACCAGGATCGCGATCAGGATCCAGTTGGCCATCATCGACGAGCCGCCCTGCGACAGGAACGGCGTCGTCAGACCCGTCAGCGGGATCAGCTTCGTGACACCGCCCACGATCACGAACACCTGCAGCGCCAGGACGAACGACACGCCGCCCGCGAACAGCTTCAGGTACGAGTCGCGCGCCGCCAGGGCCGTCTTCATGCCGCGCTGCACGATCAGCCCGTACATCAGCAGGAGCGCCATCAGGCCGGTCAGCCCGAGCTCCTCGCCGATCGAGGTGAAGATGAAGTCGCTGAACGCCAGCGGCGTCCGCCACGGCTCGCCCTGGCCGAGGCCCGTGCCGAGCACGCCGCCCTCGCCCAGCGAGAACAGCCCCATCATCAGCTGCCGGCTGTCGGAGAAGGCGCCGCCCAGTTCCGCGCAGGCCGCCGTGCCCGGGAACTGGGAGCCCTGCGCCGCGAACTTCTCGTAGATCTCGGTGTTCGGGTTGACCGGGACGACCTCGCCGCTGTCCAGCAGGCAGCCGCCGTCGAAGTACGCCGTCGGGTTCTGCCAGATGCTGATCCGCTGGTCGACGTGGCCCATGAACGGGAGCTGCATCGCGACGAACACGCCGACCGCCAGCAGCCCGAGCCCGATCATGATCCACGACAGCCGCTGCGTCGCGATGTACAGCATCGACACGAACAGGCCGAAGAACAGCAGCGCCGTCCCGAGGTCCTTCTGGATGAACAGGACGCCCAGGCAGAAGAACCAGATCACCAGGACGGGCCCGAGGTCGCGCAGGCGGGGCAGGCTCAGCGGGCCGAACTTCTTGCCGATCAGCGACATCGCCTGCCGCTTGTTCACCAGGTAGCCGGCGAAGAACGCGACCATCATCAGCTTCGCGAACTCGGCGGGCTGCAACCCGCCGACGCCGGGGATCTGGATCCACACCCGCGCGCCGTTGACCGTGTTCCCCAGGCCCGGGACGACCGGCAGCAGCAGCATGATGATCGCGCCGAGCCCGATGAGGTACGTGTAGCGCTGCGCGGTCTTGGGCGTGAACGACAGCGGCGCGTCGCTCTTGTCGGTGTCCCGCATGATCAGCAGGGCCGCGACGAACATGCCGATGCCGACGAACGTCCACATCAGCTGGTCCGCCGCGTTCGCGGCGTCCTCCAGCGTCCGGCCGTTCAGCGCCGCCTGCTTCCAGTCCGCGCTGGTGTCCAGGTCGAGCCGGTAGATCGTCGCGAAGCCGATGCCGTTCAGCGCCACCGCGAGCGGCAGCAGCACCGGGTCGGCGTACGGCGCGAACTTCATCTGCACGAAGTACGCCGAGACGGCCAGCACCACGAGCCCGCCGCCGTAGCCGAACATCCCCGCCGGGATGCTCCCGTCCCGGGCGAGTCCGACCTCCGCGAACGCCGAGAGCGTCAGGACCATCGCGAAGACCAGCAGGACCAGGGACGCGGCGTTCCGCCGCTGGTACGGCAACCGTGCCCTGATCTGCTCCCCGAGCGAACTCACCTGGGCGTCCCCCCGTCGGACGGACACCCCTCGATCTGCGGGTCGTTCGACTTGCAGGCTTCCCGGTTGTCGCTCAGCTCCTCCAGCTTCGCCTCCGCCTCCTGCTGCCCGGCGAAGACCAGCTTCAGGTCGGTGACCGCGGCGGCGTCCTGGGCGGGCAGCTCGCTGACCGGGATGTCGGTGTGCCGGATCTTCTTCTGCTCGCAGTTCTGCTGCAGCTCACCGCCCGAGACGGCGCCCTTGGCGATGATGACCTTGCCGTCCTCGACGGTCACGACGAACTTGCACACGCTCTTCTGCAGCTGCGCGACCGCGCCGGGACCCTCGACGGTGTAGGTGCCCTCGACCTTCTGCCGCTGCGCCTGCGGCAGGTTCTCCAGCATGATCGGCGGCTTCGGCTGGTCCTTCGCCGCCGCCTTGCGGGACAGGTCGAGCCCCACCACGTCCTGCGACGTGCCCCGGAACAGGACGACCTGCCCGTTCTCGGCGCCGATGTAGTAGCCGCTCTTCACGTTCTGCAGCAGCACGAAACCGCCCGCGCCGATCCCGAGGACGACGACCCCGGCGACCACCAGCAGCCACGTCCACCTCCGGACACCGCCGCCCCGCCTCGCCTTCGCGGGCGCCGGCTGCGGCATCGCGCCCGGCGCGGGCGCCTGCTCGGCCATCGGGTCGTGGGCCGGGTCGGCCGCCGCCATCGGGGGCGGCATCTCGTCCACCGCCACCGGCGGCTGCGGGCGCGTCTCGCGCAGCTGCGCGGCCCGTCCGGCCGGGGTGTCGGCGGGGCCCGCCGGCATCGTCGTGCCGGGGCCGCCGGACGGCTCCGGCGGCGACGCGTTCGCCGCCGCCCCGACCGCCTGCCCGGGCCCGCCCGTCGGGGGCTGCCGGTCCAGGTCGACGACGTCCGCCACCACGCACGTGATGTTGTCCGGGCCGCCGCCCCGGTTCGCGAGGTCGATGAGCTGCCGGACGGCCTGGTCCGGCTCGTCCACGTCCGTCAGCACCTGGAAGATCGTCTCCGCGGTGACGACGCCCGACAGGCCGTCCGAGCACAGCAGGTACCGGTCGCCCGCCTGCGCCTCGCGCAGGGACAGGTCCGGGTCGACCTCGCCGCGGCCGTCCAGCGCCCGCAGCAGCAGCGACCGCTGCGGGTGCGACGCGGCCTCGTCCGGGCTGATGCGCCCCTCGTCCACCAGCGACTGCACGAGCGTGTGGTCGTGCGTGATCTGGAACAGGCTGCCGTCCCGCAGCAGGTAGGCCCGCGAGTCGCCGATGTGGACGAGCGCCACCTGGTCGCCCGCCCAGAGCATCGCCGTCAGCGTCGTGCCCATGCCCTGCAGCGCCGGATCGGACTCCACGATCCGGTGCAGGTTGTCGTTGGCCGCCTTGACGGTGTGCTCCAGCGCCGCCAGCAGCTCGTTCGCCGGCAGGTCCTTGTCGAGGCGGCGCAGCGCCTCGATGGCCGCCGCGCTGGCGATCTCCCCGCCGACGTGCCCGCCCATCCCGTCGGCCACGGCGAGCAGATGCGCGCCCGCGTACGCCGAGTCCTCGTTGCCCTCGCGCAGCATGCCGACGTCGGAGCGCGCGGCGTAGCGGATTCCCAGTGTCATTTGCGCAGCTCGATCACGGTCTTGCCGATACGAATCGGAACGCCCGGCGGGACCGGCATCGGCCGGCTCACCTTCGTGCGTCCCAGGTAAGTCCCATTGGTCGAACCGAGATCTTCCACGATCCACTGACCGTCCTGCGCGTATATGCGGGCATGCGTGGTCGAAGCGTAGTCGTCGGTCAAGACCAGTGTGGAGTTGTTCGCCCGGCCCATGGTGATGGGTACCCCGGTGAGGTCGATGACGGTTCCTGCCCGCTCGCCCTGCACGACGACGAGTTTCGTCGGCGCTCCCTGCTGGGCGCCGGCCTGCGGCGGCGGCTGCGGTGCGCGCGGCGGCCGCGCCGCCGCCTTCTGCGGGCGCGGCGAAGCGGCCCGCGAGGCCGCCCGCGTGGCGGCCTTCGAGCCGAACAGGTCGGCCCTGATCACGCCGACGGCCGCGATGACGAAGAGCCAGAGCACCGCGAGGAACGCCAGCTTGATCAGCGTGAGGGTGAATGGGGACATCGGAGTCGGGGTTACTCCCTATCGCGGCGGAACACGAGTGTGGTCCGGCCCATCGTGACCCGGGACCCGTCGACCAGCGTGACACGCCGGATCGGCTGCCCGTTCACGAAAGAGCCGTTGGTCGACCCTAGATCCACGACGACGATTTCGGGACCTTCTACGCGGATCTCGGCATGGTGCCGTGATACGCCCGGATCGACAAGACGCAGATCGCAGTCGGTACCGCGGCCCAGCAGCGTGACGGGCGTATTGATCTCGTACGTCCGCTGGGTGGTGTCGGCCCCCTCGACCGCCGTCGTCACCAGCAGCCGCGGATGCCCGCCGAACGCACCGCCGCCGCTCTGCGGCACGTTGCTCCCGGACGTGCGGATCTCGCCGCCCTCGACCGTCGAGCCCCGGATCACGCCCGACCTGATCCGGAACATGCCCGTGGCCAGGTCGTCAGTGTTCTCGAACCGGACGCGCACCGGACCCACGAAGGAGTACCCCTGCTCCTTCGCGTACTCCCGCGCCAGGTTCGCCAGCTCCTGGCTCAGGCTGTCCGCGTAGACCTGCAGCCGCTGCCCGTCCTGCTGAGAGATGTCGACGACGAAGTCGTTCGGAACCAGCGTGCGGCCCTGCGCCACGATCGCCGCCCGATCGTCCATCTCGCGCTGCACAGCACTGGCCACCTCGACCGGCTGCAGCTCAGACTTGAAGGCACGGGCGAAGGCCCCTTCGACCATGCCCTCGAGCCGTCGCTCGAAGCGCTGAATGACGCCCACGGGCACCTCCCTTCCCCACTGGTAGACGATCGTATCGGTGCGAAGGTTCGTAGGAAGTATCGAGTTGTCAGACCAGTGCTCCGTACGTGCTAGCCTTTTCGAGCGCCCGGAGACGGGACGGCACCCGGGGCGGGTGGCGGAACGGCAGACGCGCACGGTTCAGGTCCGTGTGTCCGCAAGGACGTGAGGGTTCAAATCCCTCCTCGCCCACACACACTCGGAGACGGTGACGCAAGTTCCCGTCCCATACTGACGTAACAAGCCCCCATGCGACAGCGTGGGGGCTCTTTTTACGTTCGAGGCGGCCCTGCAGGCCGTGAGAGGTCCGCGTCGGCCTCGTGCGGCCAGGTCCGGGAGCTCCTGGAGGCGGGCGGGCATGTGGTCGCCGGTTTTCGGGTGCGCTGACGCTGACGTGGGGCTCGCAGAGCCGACCTGTTCGTCGGGCGACGTCGTTGAGCCGGTCCCGTGAGCCGGACGGTCGATATTGGCCCGTGGAGGACCAGATGTGGGGTCGGCGGGTCGCGGGGCGGTCTGCGAGGTCCCGAAGGATTCATGGTGCTTCGGCGGGCTGGAGTGCGGGTCTGACCGTGACGGGAAGGGAGCGGAGTCCGCGTAGTACGGGGCTGCTGATGCGGTCCGGGGTTCCGGCGGGGGCCAGATGGGGCAGGCGCCGGGCGAGGATTTCCAGGGCGATACGGGTTTCGAGGCGGGCGAGTGCGTGACCGATGCAGAAGTGGACGCCCGAGCCGAAGGCGACGTGGTCGCCCGCGGTGCGGTCCAGTCGGAAGGCGTCGGGGTCGTCCCAGTGGCGCGGGTCTCGGTTGGCCGAGCCGACGAGTGGTAGGACACGTGCGCCTTCGGGGACTGCGGTGTCGCCGATGACGACGTCGGTGGTGGCGATGCGGAGCAGCCCCTGGGCCGGGCCGTCGTAGCGCAGGGTCTCCTCCACCGCGGCCTCGGCCAACTGCGGGTCGTTGCCGATCTGCCGCCACAGTTCGGGGCGGTCGAACAGGGCGAGCATCGCGTTGGAGATCAGGTTGGTGGTGGTCTCGTTGCCCGCGACCAGCAGCAGCACGCAAAAGTTGATCAGTTCGGGGAGGGTGAGGCCGTCGCCGTTCTCGTCCCGGGTGATCAGGAGACTGATCAGGTCGTCGCCCGGCCGTCGCCGCCTGGCCCGCACGGTCCGCAGGAAGAACCAGGAGATCTCGATCGCGCTCTTGGCCATCTTGATCCTGCTTCCGCCGGTGAGCAGCCCGTTGACCAGATCGTCCGACCAGCGCTTGAAGTCGTCGAGCCGGTCGGCGGGGATGGCCATCATCTCGGCGATGACGACGGTCGGCAGCGGCGAGGCCAGATCGCGTACGAGGTCGCCGTCGAGGTCGTCCACGAGCCGTTCGGTGATCTGCCTGACACGCGGTTCCAAAGCGGCGATCCGGCGCGGGGTGAATGCCTTGGCCACCTTGCGGCGCAGCTGCGTGTGCTGCGGCGGGTCGCTGGTCAGCACCGTCCGTCCCGGCGGAAGCGACTTCAGCAGCCGCGTCAGCGGAGCCGACGCCTTCATCGCCGGGTTGAACGGGTTGTTATCGAAGCTCGCTGAGTCGCCGAGGTCGGAGGAGAAGCGTTCGGCATCGCGCAGCACGGCCACGACGTCGGCGCGCCGGCTGACCAACCACAGATCGAGAGCGGACAGGTGGTGGACCGGCGCCACGTCGCGGAGCCAGGCATAGGCGGGGTAGGGGTTGGCGATGAAGTCCGGGCCGTTCAGGTCCAGGGGCGTCATGGCGATGCTCCGATCGCGGTCATCAGCGTGCAAACCCATTGCCGTACGAAGCGGTCGTCGTCCATCCCGAAGGCCGGTGGCCGTGGAGGTTGGTGACGACCCAGTAGTTCTCGATCGCGCCGAGCCAGATCGTGGTGACGGCCTCGAAGTCCGGGCTCTCCTGGGGCGCCAGATTGCCCGGGGCGGCGCGCTCAGCGGGCATGCGGCGGCCCCTGCCGGTCGAAGGCATGCCTTGCGACGGGGAAGTAGCGCAGGCTGGAGGGAAGGACCGGCCAGCTCAGCCGTACGGTGCGGGCGAAGCGGCGGAAGCTGCGCTCGTCGGCGGGTGAGACCGCCAAGCCCGCCAGGTGCCGGACGGGCTGCGGCAGCAGGACCGGGACCAGGCCCGCCGGCAGCAGCCGCGGCAGCCAGGCGTTCGGTTTCAGGATCTGCTCGCGGTAGACGTCGAAGACGGGGTTCAACTCGAGGACCTGCTCGCAGACAGCGTCGAAGTAGTCGACGAACGAGCCGTAGTCGGGTGGGACGACGCGGTCGCTGACCCCATATCTCCGGTACCAGATACAGGATTCTTGGTAGAGGCGTTCGCGCTCTTCGTCGGAGAGCGGCCTGTCGAAGAGGTCGATCGCCGTCATCAGGGCGTCGACGAACGTGGCGTGCTCCCAGAAGAAGACGTCCGGGGTGAGTGAGTGGTAGCGCCTGCCTTGGCCGTCGCGCCCCTTGATCTCCTCGTGCAGCCGGCGGACTCTCGCCCCGGACGCGGCGTCCTGATAGACGACTCCGATTGCTTGCGGCACGGCTCGGGCCTGCTGTGCCCACAACGAGCCTGGAAAGCGGGAGTGCTGCTCGGCGGCGGCTGCGATCGCGGGATGCAGCATCTGCAGCGCCGCCGCCCGCGGCATGACCAGTCCGTAACGCCTGTCCCCTGCGTAGCGCCAAAGAAGCGATTCCGGGCCGAGGTAGGACGACGTCCGCGCGAGCGATCCCGCGGTCACACGGCCCCCTTGACCGGGCCCTGTCCCCGCTTGGCCGCCGGGGCGGAGTACTTCTTCCAGCGTGTGCGGCGTGCCAATGCCACCAGGCCCCTGGTGGACGATCGCCGGATCGGCGCTGGTGTCATGCGCAGTCCCAGGGACATCGTTGCGATGAGCGCACGGAAGAGACGCCCTCGAAAGGGTGTCCATGGCAAGTCGTACTGGCGTCGGATCTGTTCGGGCAGGAGGCCGGCGGTGATGAGCCGGTTGAGCGGAGCTCCGAGCCGTAGCACCAGGGGGCGTGGATAGAGGATCGCTTGAGCTTCCTGGCGAGCCACATCGCTGACGTGCAAGGTGGTGATCTGTTCATGCCAGTACGCGCGGAAGGCGGCCCGGTCCTCGGGGATCGCCTCCCGTGGGGCGCCGAGCAGCGTGGCCAGTGAGACGGTCTGCCGGTAGTACTGCTCGGCCAGGTCTGGGTCCAGGGGGCCGTGCAGCCGCTCCTGAAGGTCGCGGGAGCCTTCCGAAAGCGTGGCGAAGACCCAGGTCAGCAGGTCGGCGTCATGTGCCGAGTACCCCGGGCCCTTCACTCGATCGTGGGCACGCATCGCGTGCCAGGCGATCCGGTGCGCCTCCTCCTTGGTGCCGAAGATGACCATGCCCAGATAGTCGAGTGTCGAGAAGAGCCGGAGCAGCGGGTTCTGCTTGAACTCACTGTGCTCGGAGACACCCGCCGCGACGCTCGGGTGGGCGAGTTGCAGCAGAAGCGCGGCTGTGCCGCCGAGGAGTGTATGCGGCTCGGCGGTCACTTTCCGGATGGCCGAAGCGTCGTCGAAGAGACCCGAGATCATGACATCAACTCCTTAGAGAAAATGTTTCTTTTCTCAAGATAGACTGATGGGCATGGTGACGCAAGTGCCTACTTACTTCACTCTTCCCCGGCATCGGCATGCCCTCGGCCGCGACCAGGTCAAATCGGTCCAGCGCGCCCGCGTCCTGCGTGCCGCGGCGGAGGCCGTGGTGGACAGGGGATACGGAAAGGTCACGATCGGTGACATCATCCGCCGCGCCCAGGTCTCGACCAAGACGTTCTACGAGCTGTTCGATGACAAGGAGAGCGCGTTCCTCGCCGTCTACGACGACCTGGACGACCTCATCGACCAGGTGGACGTCGGCACCGGGGATCCGCGCGAGCGACTGCACAAGACCCTGACGGCGGCGCTCGGCCTGCTGGACGCGGAGCCGCATCTGACCAGGATGCTCGCGATCGACGCCATGGGCGGCGGGCCGTCGATCCTCGCCCGCCGCAACCAGGCGCTCCGCAAACTCGCCGCGCTCGTGGCGGCAGTGCTCGGCCGCGCGCCGGACGACATGCTCATCATGGCCTACCTCGGCGGCATGGCGGAACTCGTCGTCCAGCACGTCACCGGCCCGCTCCCTGATCTGGCCGCCGAGGTCCACAGATTCACCGACGCGCTCTTCTTCCCTACCTCCGGCTGACCAGGAGTTCGGCGAGCGGCCTGGGGAAACGGACCGGGAGCGCACCGTGGAAGACGATCTTCCTTGGCGTGGAATAGGCGGCGGCCAGTCCGGCCTGGCCGCCGCCGTCCCCCACGGCGTCGACCGGGTCTGCGTGCGGGCGCGGAAAGGTCGATCGTGTCCCCGATTCGTTCGCTGTGGCCATGAGGCACCGGCAGTTCGTGCCGCGCACCCGGTGGTGGTGATCGGTGGGCGTGGCGGTCGGTCACCGGCCGGTGGCGACCGACCGCCATGCCGGTCACCGCTATGGCTTCGCGGCCGCCGCGAGGGAGCGGCGGCGCAGCCACAAGGAGACGTACACGAGCGCCACCAGCACCGGGACCTCGATGAGGGGCCCGACGACGCCGGACAGGGCCTGCCCGGACGTGACGCCGAACGTGCCGATCGCGACCGCGATGGCCAACTCGAAGTTGTTGCCCGCGGCGGTGAAGGCGAGGGTGGCGGTGCGGTCGTAGGGCAGGCCGATGCCGCGTCCGAGGGCGTAGGAGCCGCCCCACATCAGCGCGAAGTACACCAGCAGCGGCAGCGCGATGCGCGCCACGTCCACCGGCTGGGTGGTGATCGTCTCGCCCTGGAGGGCGAACAGGATCACGATGGTGAACAGCAGCCCGTACAGGGCGGCGGGGCCGATGCGCGGAAGGAAGCGGTTCTCGTACCAGTCGCGCCCCTTGGTCTTCTCCCCGAAGCGGCGCGTCAGGTATCCGGCCAGCAGCGGGACACCGAGGAAGACGAGCACGTTGACGATGATCTTGCCGGTGGAGAAGTGCAGGTCGTCCTGGGCGAGGCCGAGCCACCCGGGGAGGATCTGGAGGTAGAACCAGCCGAGGGCGCCGAAGGCGATCACCTGGAAGAGGGAGTTGAGGGCGACCAGGACGGCCGCGGCCTCGCGGTCGCCGCAGGCCAGGTCGTTCCAGATGATGACCATCGCGATGCAGCGGGCGAGCCCGACGATGATGAGGCCGGTGCGGTACTCGGGCAGGTCGGGCAGGAAGATCCAGGCGAGCGCGAACATCAGCGCGGGGCCGACGATCCAGTTGAGGACGATCGACGCGGCCATCAGGCGGCGGTCGCCGGTGACGGTGTCGAGGCGGTCGTAGCGGACCTTGGCCAGCACCGGGTACATCATGATCAGTAGGCCGAGGGCGATGGGCAGGGAGATGCCGCCGACCTCGACCGCCGACAACGCGTCGTCCATGCCCGGGACGGTGCGTCCGAGGAGGAGCCCGGCGGCCATCGCGGCGATGATCCACACCGGGAGGAAGCGGTCGAGGGTGGACAGCCTGCCGACCAGCCCGGCTTCGGGTGCGTCGGTGGTGGGAGCGCTCGTCACGGGCAGGGCCTCTTCCGGGTCTGGGCGCGGGCGGCCTCGGCGGCGCCGGCCAGGTCGGCGAGCCGGGCGGACGCGGCCCGCAGCGGTTCGGGCCGGAGCCGGTAGTAGGTGAACCGGCCGCAGGGCTCGGTCTCCACCAGTCCGGTGTCGCGCAGGACGCGCAGATGGTTGGAGATGTTGGTCTGCCGGGCGCCGGTCTCCTCGACCAGGTGGCAGACGCACAGCGCCTCGTCCGCCAGCAGTTCCACTATCCGGGCGCGCAACGGGTCGGCCAGAGCCCGCACCACATCAGCATCCGTTGATATCAGCACGAGCTGATGATAGCTGCTGTGCCCGGATGCCCCGCTGCTTGACCGACAGGATTGCCTCAATTTACATTGACTCAATGCATGCTGAGCAATCAAGCCTGGTGCGGCGGGCGGCCGTGCACGCCGCACTCGCCGAACCGGTCCGGCTGGCGATGGTGGACGCCCTGGCGCTGCAGGACGTCTCGCCGAAGGAGCTCGGCGCGCGGCTCGACCTGCCCTCCAACCTGCTGGCGCATCACCTCGGGGTGCTGGAGCGGGCGGGTCTGGTCGTCCGGGGCCGCTCGGAGGCCGATCGTCGACGCAGCTACGTCCGTCTGATCCCCGAGACGCTGGACGGCCTGGTGCCCGCGGCCGTCCAGGGCCTGCCCCGGCCCTCCCGCGTGGTGTTCGTGTGCACGCACAACTCGGCGCGGTCCCAGCTCGCAGCCGCGCTGTGGACACAGCGCAGCCCGGTGCCCGCGGCCTCGGCGGGGACCCGGCCGAGCCCGCACGTCCATCCACGGACGGTCACCACCGCGCGGGCTCACGGGCTCCACCTGGTGACCGGGGGCACCGCGCACGTCCGGGACGTCCTGGAGCCCGGCGACCTCGTCGTCGCCGTGTGCGACAACGCCCACGAGCACCTGGACCGGCGTTCCGCCGGAACGAGGGCGGAGCGCCTGCACTGGTCGGTTCCCGATCCGGTGCCCGCAGACACCGGCGCGGCATTCGAGGAGGCGCTGGCGCTCATCCGGCACCGCGTCGGGCGGCTCGCCGCGGCCGTGGACACGGCCGCTCCCGGGAGACCGGCGTGAACGGGACCGGTGAGCGGGCGGTGTTCGAGCGGATCGCGGCGCGCCTTGCGGCCCGGTTCCACGGGCTCGCCTCCGCCGAGACGATCGGACGGCTGGTCGCCGATTCCCACGAGCGGCTGCGGGCGACCTCGCGCGTCGACGCCCATCTGGTCGTGCTCGCCGAACGGTTCGCCGCCGAGCGGCTGACCGCGCTCGCCCAGGCCGAGGGGCGCCGCGGCAAACCGGTGCCGGAGGTGCTGTTCGTCTGTTCCGGGAACGCGGGCCGCTCGCAGATGGCCGCCGCGCTGGCCGCGGTCCGCGGTGCCGGGCGGCTGCACGCCCGCAGCGCGGGGACCGCGCCCGCCGCCGAACTCGAACTCGTCATCGTCGAGGCGATGCAGGAGCTCGGGGTCGATCTGTCCCCGGAGTTCCCCAAACCGCTGACCGACGAACTGGTCGCGGCGGCCGACCTGGTGATCACCCTCGGCTGCGGCGGCGCGTGCCCGGTGCTGCCCGGCATCGGCTACCTCGACTGGACGGTCCCCGACCCCGCCGGACGACCCCTGACCGAGGTCCGCCGCATCCGCGACGAGCTCGACCTGCTCGTCACCGACCTGCTCACCACCATCCGGCACGAGGAGAACCCATGACCGAGAGCCCCGCGACCACCGAGACCGACGCCTCCGAGACGTCCGGCAAGCCCAGCGTGCTGTTCGTGTGCGTCCACAACGCCGGACGCTCGCAGATGGCGGCCGCCTACCTCGCCCACCTGGCCGGGGACGCCGTCGAGGTGCGGTCGGCCGGGTCCGAGCCGGCCGACCGGGTGAACTCGGCGGTCGTGCAGGCGATGGCGGAGGAGGGCATCGACGTCTCCGCCGAGTCGCCCAAGATCCTCACGGTCGACGCGGTGCGGGCGTCCGACGTGGTCATCACCATGGGCTGCGGCGACACCTGCCCCGTCTTCCCCGGCAAGCGCTACCTCGACTGGAAACTCGACGACCCCGCCGGCCGGGGTGTGGACGCCGTCCGGCCCATCCGCGACGAGATCCGCACCCGGATCGAGGCGCTGATCGGCGAACTGACCGGCCCCTGACCGCCGTGTCGCCGGGGCGGGACGTCGGCCGCCAACGCCAGGAACGCCGGCGCACCCTCGACTGTGCCCGAGCCTCTCGCGGCAGCCGTCCCGGCGCGTGCCGCCGCCATGCCCTGGGGAACCTTGAGGGCCTTGCGGTGGCGGCTGCTCATGGTCCGCGCGCATGTTCGGCGCGCACCCGCCGTCAGCCGGATCCCTCGTTCTACGGCGGCGGGCAGCAGGCGTGCAGGTACGTCCGCAGCTCGGCGAGGGACGCGTCGACGGCGGCGGAGTCGATGCGGTAGTGGACCTGCTTGCCGACCCGGCGGGAGGTGAGCAGGCCGCCCCGGCGCAGGATCGCGAGCTGCTGGGACGCCGTCGGCTGCGCGACGCCGAGCCGTTCGGCGACCGCGCCCACGGTGATCTCGACGCCGCCGGTGAACAGTTCCAGCATCTGCTGCCGCTGCTCGCTGGCCAGCGCCTTCAGGAACTCGCGCGCCCCGGGGCCGAGCGACGCGGCGACACCGCACCCGGCCGGGGACTCGCCCCGGTCGCCGTTCGCGACCGGTGTATCCGGCTCTGCCGTGCCTGCGGCCACATGCTGTGTCGTCACCCGGTTCCTCCCCGTCCTCCGGTCCGGACGCCGCCTCCCATCCTACGCGACACATCGTCATATTGACATATAAGAAAGTAGCGATATGTTGCGGGTATGAGCACGCACACCGCATCGCTGATCGTCATCGGTGGCGGGCAGGCAGGGCTGGCGACGGCCCGCGTCGCCCGCGACCTGGGCCTGGCGCCGGTCGTTCTGGAGGCCGACCGGGCCGAGGGGTCGTGGCCGCACTACTACGACAGCCTCACCCTGTTCTCCCCCGCCCGCCGCAGCGCCCTGCCCGGCGCCGAGTTCCCGGGCGATCCCGACGGCTACCCGACACGGGACGAGGTCGCGGCGTACCTGTCCGGCTATGCGGAACGCCTGGACGCCGACGTCCGCACCGGGCATCGCGTCGAACGAGTCGACCGGGGCGCCACCACGCGGGACGGGGACGGGTTCCGGGTCGTCGTCTCCGGAGGGGAGGAGCTGGTCGCGCCGCTGGTGGTCGCGGCGACGGGGGCCTTCAGCCGCCCGCACCGTCCGGCGCTCGCAGGCCTGCACTCCTTCACGGGGACGGTGCTGCACTCGTCCGACTACCGGCGTCCCGAGCCGCTGGCGGGCAAACGGGTGGTGATCGTGGGCGGCGGGAACTCCGCGGTGCAGATCGCCATCGAGCTCGCAGCGGTCGCCGACGTCACGCTGGCCACGCGGCATCCGCTGCGCTTCATGCCGCAGCGCATCGCCGGACGGGACGTGCACATCTGGTTCCAGCGCACCGGCCTGGACTCCGCCGGGTGGGCCAGGCCGCTGCTGACCGGCGGCAAGGGCACCCCGGTCATGGACACCGGCACCTACCGCGACACCATCGCGACCGGCAATCCCGACCGCCGCCCGATGTTCACGCGGCTGGACGGTGATCAGATCGTCTGGGACGACGGCACGCGCGAGCACGTCGACGTCGTGCTCCTGGCGACCGGCTACCGGCCCGGCGTGGACTATCTGGCCGACCTCGGCGCCCTGGACGACGGCGGGCTGCCGCGCCATCGCGGCGGCGTCTCGACCACGTCCCCGGGGCTGGGATACGTCGGACTGGAGTGGCAGCGCTCGTTCGCCTCGGCGACGCTGCGCGGCGTGGGCGCCGACGCCCGCCACGTCCTGACCCGGCTGCTCAAGCAAGCCCGAACCGATAAGAAGGCGATCGCGCAGGCGGCGACTTGACGTCCCGCGCCGCCCCGAGGAGCGGACGCGGGATCAGTTGCCGGCGAGGGCCGGCAGCGCGAACAGACCCGACAGGCGGGTCAGCCTCTCGGAGACCGCCCGGTAGTACACCCACGTCCCGCGCCGCTCGCCCTCGATGAGACCGGCGTTGCGCAGCACCTTCAGATGATGAGAGATCGTCGGCCCCGACAGCTCGAACGGCCCGGTCAGATCACAGACGCACGCCTCGCCGCCCTCGGCCGAGGCGATCATGTTCAGCAGCCGCAGCCGGACCGGGTCGGCCAGCGCCTTGAACACCCCGGCCAGCTCGGCCGCATCGTCCTCGCTCATGGCCGAGCCGCTCAGCGGCGCACAGCACACTCCATCGGCGAGCCCGCGCACTTCGTGCAACTTAGACATGCATCTAATTTGACACCCATCTAGGCGGGGAGGCAAACTCGGGACTGCTTAGACGCATTTCGAATCAGGAGGTCTGGGTGAAGGCTTTGCTCGCCCGCATCGCCGCCCACGGCACCGGCCGTCCGCGCACCGGGCAGATCACCTTCCGAGACGAACGCGGCGAGGTCTGCACCCGCGCCTGCCGCTCGGCCGCCCACCGAGGCCGGGTCGCCACCGCGGTGCACCGCGCCCGCTTCTGAGCGGCAGCAACCGGCACCGTCCCACCACGACAAAGGAGTCAGCGATGAGTACCGACAACGATCCGCAGAACCTCAGCACGACCGGACAGAACGGTTGCTGCGGCGTGAGCGCCTGCTGCACCGACGCCGAGCAGCCCTTGACCCCGGGCGTCACCGCCCACGAGGCCAAGACCGATGCCGGTTGCGGCTGCGTCGCCGAGCAGGACGGCCGGCGGGAGCTGCCGGTCGTGGTGATCGGGGCCGGGCCGGTCGGGCTGGCCGCCGCCGCGCACCTGGCCGAACGCGGGCTCGACTTCCTCGTGCTCGAAGCGGGCGACGAGGTCGGCGCGGCGATCCGCGAGTGGGGCCATGTCCGGCTGTTCTCGCCGTGGCGCTACGACACCGACGCCGCCGCGCGCCGCCTGCTGGAGCCCGCCGGCTGGTCGCTCCCCGACCCCGGCCACCTGCCGACCGGGGACGAGCTCGTCGACCGCTACCTCCTGCCCCTGTCCCGTGTGCCCGCACTGGACGGACGGGTCCGCACCGGCAGCCGCGTCCTCGCCGTCACCCGCCGCGGCGTCGATGCCACCCGGACGATCGGCCGCGAGGAGCGCCCGCTCATGGTGCGCATCCGGGAGGCAGGCGGGACGGTCCGCGACATCGACGCCCGCGCCGTCATCGACGCGTCCGGCACCTGGGGCAACACCAACCCCCTTGGGCACTCCGGGCTGCCCGCGCCCGGCGAGGCGCAGGTCGCCGACCGCATCACCGGCCCGCTCCCGGACGTCCTCGGCCGCGACCGCGCCCGCTTCGCCGGACGGCACGCGCTGGTGGTCGGCATGGGCCACTCGGCCGCGAACACCCTCCTCGCGCTGGCCGAACTCGCCCACGACGCACCCGGCACCCGCGTCACGTGGGCGGTCCGCGGCGACTCCGTCGCCCGCCTGTACGGGGGCGGCGACGCCGACGGGCTCCCCGCCCGCGGCGCGCTGGGCACCCGCCTCGAGCAGGCCGTCGAGGCCGGGAAGATCGAACTGGTCCGCGGCTTCACCATCACCCGCCTCGAAGGGGCTGACCCGGTCACCGTCATCGGTACGACGGCGGAGGGGGAACGCGCCGTCACCGCCGACACGATCGTGGCCGCCACCGGGTTCCGGCCCGACCGGGACATGCTCCGCGAGGTCCGCGTCGAGCTCGACCCCGCGACCGAAGCCCCGGTCAAGCTCGCGCCGATGATCGACCCGAACTTCCACTCCTGCGGTACCGTCCCGCCGCACGGCGAACGCGACCTCGCCCACCCCGAGACCGGCTTCTACCTGGCCGGGATGAAGAGCTACGGCCGCGCCCCGACGTTCCTCATGGCCACCGGATACGAGCAGGTCCGCTCCATCGTCGCCGCGCTCGCCGGGGACCGCGAGGCCGCCGACACCGTCCACCTCGACCTGCCCGAGACCGGCGTGTGCTCCACCGACCCGGTCACCGACGACCTCCCGCCGGGAGCACAGGACGGCGGCTGCGGCACCTCGTGCTCCACCGAAACGGCCCCCCGGCCCACCGAACAGGAGGCGGCGTCCTCGTGCTGCGGCGCCCCGGAACCGGTCACGATCGGCGTCGGTGCACCCGCCGGGCTCGGGTTCGCCACCGGGCACGTCCACGGCCACTCGGGCGACGCCGAACGCGGCGAGGCCCGAACCCGCCCGTGAGTTCCACGTCCTCGACGTCGGTCCCGGCGGCTCCGACCGCCGGGACCGGCCGGCACCTGCGCGGCGTCCTGATCGCCCTGTGCGTCACCGAGATCACCAGCTGGGGCGTCCTCTACTACGCCTTCCCCGTGCTGTCCTCCGCCATCACCACCGACACCGGCTGGTCCACGCCCGCGATCACCGCGGCGTTCTCCGCCGCACTCGTCGTCGCGGCCATCGCCGGCATCCCCGTCGGACGATGGCTGGACCGCCGCGGCCCGCACCTGCTGATGACCGCCGGCTCCGTCCTGGCCACCGGCTCGGTCGTCGGCCTGGCCGTCGCGCCGTCGCTCGCCTGGTTCGCCGCCGCCTGGCTCGTGGCCGGAATCGCGATGTCCGCCGTGCTCTACCAGCCCGCCTTCGCAGCCCTCACCCGCTACTACGGACCCCGGCACCTCACCGCGCTCACCACCCTCACCCTCGTCGCAGGCCTGGCGAGCACCGTGTTCGCGCCCCTTACCAGTGCACTGGCCGACCATCTGGACTGGCGCGGCGTGTACCTGGTCCTGGCCGCCGTGCTCGCCGCCGTCACCGTTCCCCTGCACGCCTTCGCACTGCGCCGCCCCTGGCCCCCGCCGCACGACCGGCCGGACGCTCCCGGCAGCACATCGCCCCAGGTACGGCACATCACGCGCAGCAAGCCGTTCTGGATGCTGGCCGCCGCGCTCACCCTCTCGGCGTTCGCGATGTACGCAGGGCTGATGAACCTCGTACCGCTGCTCACCGAGCGCGGAGCGTCCCCGGCCGTCGCGGCGTGGGCGCTGGGCCTCGGGGGCGTCGGGCAGGTCGCAGGACGCCTCGGCTACGGGATCCTCGTCCGCCGCACTAGCCTGCGCGCCCGCACCACCGGGATCCTCGGCTTGTCCGCGGCCACCACCGCCGCCCTGGCCTTCCTGCCCGGGCCGGTCGCGCTGCTCATCGCCGTCGCCGTCCTCACGGGGACCGCCCGCGGCATCGCCACCCTGCTGCAGGCCACCGCCGTCTCCGACCGCTGGGGCACCACCGCTTACGGCTCGCTGTCGGGCATCCTGGCCGCACCCGTCACCATCGCCGGCGCCATCGCGCCGTGGGCGGGTGCCGCGCTCGCCTCCGCCTTCGGCGGCTACCCCGCCCTGTTCGCCGCCCTCACCGCCGTCACCGGACTGGCCGTGCTGCTGGCCATCAGCAGCATTCCCACCTCTACCAGCCGACGCCCTACCGCACCGGCGAATGTTGAGCGATCCCCGAACGAACCCAGTCCATCTCCGCAACGCACCGCAACAGGTCCCCAGGAAAAACCCTGACTGCTTGTGCTGGTAGGCCCCAGCGACCACCCCGAACGGGGGAACGGACGAAAGTCGTAGCCCACAGTGACGAAACTACCCCGAAGCTTGCAAGCTTCGGGGTTCTTTGTCGTTGCGGAGGCCGCCCCCCGTGACCCCGGGGACCGAACCGGCCGGGACTCCACCAAGTCGATCGGGCCCGCAGCGACCACGACAGCGCTTCAGCCGGCCGGAGCCGGTTCACAGGGCGTGCTTCTGGTGGCGGATCGCGGTCATCCGGTTTCGGTCAGGTCGGTCGCCGTGGCCAGGCCGGTCACCACGTCGAGAAGGTTCCGCACCGCCGGTCTGTCGTGCCGCGGGTTCCACACCATGACGGTGTCGGCCTGCTCGCCGACGAGAGGAACGAACACGACGCCGGTGCGGCGGATGGTGCGCGCCGAGCGGGTCAGGCGGGTGATCCCGACCCCTGCGGCGACCAGGCCGAGGAGATTCGCCACGCCCGCGGCGCGCTGAACGACGTTCGGCACGAATCCGGCGTCGTGGTAGTCGCGGTCGTACTTGTCATGCCACGGGGCCCAGGAATCGCGGGGAGTGAGCACCCAGGGCTCGTCGGCCAACTCGCTGAGGTGCAGTCCGGTTCGCCCGGCGAGCGGGTGGCCGTCGGGCAGGACCGCGCAGACCGGTTCGGTGACCAGAGTGACGCCGGCGAGGTCGTCGACGAGCGGTGGCCGGGTGAAGGCCGCGTCGTACCGTCCGTCGCGCAGTCCTGACACCAGAGTTGCGATGTCGACATCGTCGGTGGTGATTTCGACCTCGGGGAACCGCTGCCGGAACGCTCGCACGACCGGCGGCAGCATGGAGTTGGCGGTGGAGGCGAGGAAGGCCAGGCGAAGGACGCCGATCTCCCCCAGGGCGGCGCTCCGGGCGGTGGCGACGGCGACGTCCGCCCTGGCGAGGACGGCCCGTGCCTCGGGCAGGAAGAGGCGACCGGCCTCGGTCAAGCGGGTGCCGCGGGTGTCACGGTCCAGCAGCCGCGCGCCGACGGCGCGTTCGAGCACGGTGATCTGCTGGGACAGGGACTGCTGCGCGATGTGCAGGTCGTGCGCGGCGCGGGTGAAACTCGTCTGCTCGGCCACGGCCACGAAATAGCGCAGGTGACGTAGTTCCAGGCTCACAGGTTCTGACTGTAACCGCGGCAGGCAACGCGTGTTGGCCAGGCCGGGCCGCCGCGCACGACAGTGGTGTCGGGCCTTGGGGTCCCGGGAGCGGAGCCGATTGAGGAGCTTTTCGATGGCAGGACGCGTGTGGTTGATCACTGGATGTTCGGCGGGGTTCGGTCGCGCCCTCGCGCTGGCCGCGCTGGCGGCCGGGGACCGGGTGGTGGCGACGGCGCGGCGGCCCGAGCGGCTCGCCGACCTCGCCGGGGCGGGGCCCGGCAGGGTACGCACGGCGAGGCTCGACGTCACCGACGCCGCGACGATCGACGAAGCGGTGACGTCCGCCCTTTCGGCGTTCGGCCGGATCGACGTGGTCGTCAACAACGCCGGGCACGGGTCGGTCGGCGCCGTCGAGGAACTGGCCATGGCCGAGTTGCGGGCGCTGATGGAGGTGATGTTCTTCGGCGCGGTGGCCGTGACCAAAGCGGTCCTGCCCCATCTTCGCGGGCAGGGCGGTGGCACGATCGTCCAGATGAGTTCTATGGGCGGCCAGGTGAGCATGCCGGGCTTCGGTGCCTACTGCGCGGCGAAATCCGCACTCGAGGGTGTGTCGGAGGCACTGGCCGCGGAGGTCGCGCCCTTCGGCGTCCGGGTCCTCATCGTCGAGCCGGGAGCGTTCCGCACCGAGTTCGGCGGGCCGCGCATGCACCGCTCACAGGCGATCGACGAATACCGGGTGTCCACCGCCCGCACCAGAGCGGCCGTGGACACGATGGACGGCACACAACCGGGAGATCCGGCCAAGGCCGCCCAGGCGATCCTGCGGGCGGTCGACGACCCCGACCCGACACTACGGCTCGCGCTGGGCAACGACGCGGTGGACAACATCCGAGCCCATCACGAGCAACTGCGTATCGACCTGGAGCGGTGGGAGAAGGTCAGCAGGTCGACGGACCTCGTCGGCTCGGCCGTCGCCGGGCGCTCGCGGAGCCGCTGAGCACCGCCCGCATCCTGGCGGTCGTGGCCCTCTTCCCGCCGGCCGCCGTCGCGAGACGCTCCGCCGGCGGGGCTACGTGCGGGGGTTCATCCCGGTGAAGACGGCGCGGAGAACGCGGTCGATGTAGGCGTGCGTCAGAGGTTCCCCCGTGATCAGCAGCCGGTAGTACAGGGGGCCCGAGAGGATCTCCATGGCCAGGTCCAGGTCGAAGTCGGGGGCGATCTGCCCCTGGTCTCTGGCGGTTTCGAGACGGGCCAGGGTGTCGGCGGTCTGGGGCTGGACGAAGCGCCGGTCGAGCGCGTCGGCGACCTGGGGGTCGTGCTGGGCCTCGCCGATGAGCTCCCGGTACAGGGGGCCCCAGGGGGGACGGCCGAGGAGGTCGGCGGCCCTGGTCATCACCGCGCGCAGATCGGCCACGACGTCGCCGGTGTCGGGGTGCTCCAGGCTCGCGGTGTTGAGGCTGAGCACCGCGTCCAGGAACAGCAGCCCTCTGGAGGGCCAGCGGCGGTAGACGGTGTGCTTGCCGACGCCGGCGCGGGCCGCGACGGCCTCGATGCTGAGCTTGGCGTAGCCGGTTTCGCGGGCCAGGTCGAGCGCGGTCCGCATGATCGTCTCGGTCCGGTCGGCGGCGCGGGCGGCGCGCTGGTCGGTCATGCCGCCCACCTTAGGGCACGGCACGTGCCGTATTGGCAGGGCACGGGTCATCGCGGCCGTGGCCGTCATCATCACCGGATACGTGGTGCCCACAGCGCGAACGCGCGGTGCTGGCGCGCGTCGGCGGAGCGGGTCATGGCCGCCGGAGAGCCCGACGTCCTCCCGGTCGCCCGCTTCGACGTCGAGGACCCCGACCGGCCGGGCGAGTTCCAGGTCCGGTACTGGAGCGCGATCACCGCACCGCTGCTCGACGCGGACGGGAACGTCGTCCTGCTCATCCACCACACCAAGGACGTCACCGCGTTCGTCGACCACCTCCGCGGCCGCCACCCGTCCGACACCGCGCACCCGCCAGCGGGGCACGAGGCCGTGGAGGCCGAGCTGTACGTACGCGCCCAGCAGGTGCGGGAGGTCAACGAGCGGCTCCGCGCCGTCCAGGCGACGGAGCGCCGGGCCGCCGCGGAGCTGAGGGAGACGGTCCGGCGGCAGGAGCGGGAGGTCGCCGACACCCGGCGGGAGGCCGCGGCCAGCCGCCAGGAGGTCGCCGACGCCTCCTACGACCTGCGCAACCCGCTGACCGGGCTGCGGACCCGGCTGGAGGCCGCCCTCGCCGATCCCGAAGCAGATTCCCGCCAGGTCCTGCACGCCGCCCTGGACGACGCCCAGCGGCTCGGCGACATCGTCTCCGACCTGCTCGAACTCGCCCGCCTCGACGCGGGCTCTCCCGTGCGTACCGAACCGATCGACCTTGCCGTACTGGTGCGGGAGATCCTGGCCGGGCAGTCCTGCCGGCACGCCGTCGCCGCCCGCCTCGACCGTCCCGCCGTGGTGCGCGGTTCCCGGTCCCGGCTGGTCCGGCTGGTGGCCAACCTGCCGGCCAACGCGGACCGCCACGCCCGCGAGGCGATCGAGGTGTCGATGGCCACCGACGGCGGCGACGCCGTCCTGGACGTCACCGACGACGGCACCGGCATCCCCCCGGACGAGCGCGAGGCGGTCTTCCGCCGTTTCTACCGCCGCCCGGACGCGCGCCGGGCCGACCCCGACGGCACCGGCCTCGGCCTGTCGATCGCCCGCCAGACCGCCCTCGCCCACCACGGCACCCTGCACGTCGCCGACCGTCCCGCCGGAACCCGCATGGTCCTGCGCGTGCCCCTGGACACCGAGGCCGGCTGAACCGGCCGGGCGGCGGGCCCCGGTCACCGGTCGGCGGGTTCGGGTAGCGAGACGCGGACGTCCAGGCCGCCCTCCGGGCCGGGACGGGCGGTCGCCCGGCCGCCGTGGGCGCGGGCGATCGAGGCGACGATGGACAGGCCCAGCCCGGTCCCTTCGCCCGGCGCGCTGCGCCGCGGGCGCCGGCGGCGGAACGGCTCGAACAGGTGGGGGACGGCGTCGGCGGGCACCGGCGGGCCCGTGTTGACGACGCGCAGGCCGTCCCGGTCGAGGCGGAGGTCGACCCGGCCGCCGGGCGTGTTGTAGCGCAGGCCGTTCTCGAGCAGGTTGCGGACCAGGTGCCGCAGGAGGGTCGGGTCGCCCTGGACGTGCAGGGGTTCCACGCGCGTGCGGATGTCGATGCCGTACTCGCGGGCGTCGGCGGCGTGCTCCTCGGCGACGGCGGTGACGAGTTCGGCGACGGCGACGCGTTCGGGACGGTCCAGGCCCTGGTCGCTCGTGGACAGCAGCAGGAGCCCCTCGATCAGGCGTTCGCTGCGGTCGGCGACGTCGAGCAGGCGGGTCCGGACGCGCTCGACCTTCTCGGGGGTCGCGCCGGCGAGGCCGATCTCCAGCGCGGCCCGCTGCACGGCCAGCGGCGTCCGCAGCTCGTGCGCGGCGCCCGCGACGAACCGCTGCTGCGCTGCGACGAGGCCCTCCAGCCGGTCGAGCATGGCGTCGAAGGTGTCGGCGAGGTCCTTGAGCTCGCCGGGCGGGGCCTCCAGCGCGATGCGCTCGTGCAGGTTCTCGCCGGACAGCCGCCGGGCGGTCGCGGTGATGGTGTGGACGGGTCGCAGCACCCGGCCGGACATCCACCAGGCCAGCAGCATCGACAGCACCGCGAACGCCGCCAGCGCGGCCAGCGACCAGAGCAGGAGCTGCTGGAGGGCGGTGTCCTGCGCGGCGCCCGTGACGCGCTCGGTCGTGACGGACAGGCTGGACGGCCGCGCGGTCGGGTCGTCCCCGAGCGGACGCGTGGGCATGATGGGCGTGGCCCGTCCGGTCTTCCCCCAGGAGCTCGCCGGGATCGCCGCGCTGATCGCCTGCCCGAGCGTGGCGTCCAGGGCCCGCCGCATCAGGACGTAGACCGCGGTGATCAGGGCGCCGCCCGCGGTGAGCAGCAGCGAGCCGTACAGGAGGGTGAGCCGCGCGCGCACGGTGAGCCTCATGCGCCGGTCCGGATCCGGTATCCGGCGCCGGACACGGTCTCGACCGCGCGGGGCGGGCCGAGCTTGCCGCGCAGCTTGCTGACGGTGACGCGGACGGCGTTGGAGTTGTAGCTGATGTGCTCGTCCCACACCTGCTCGATCAGCTCGTCGGTGTGGACGACCGCGCCGTCCGCGCGCATCAGCGTCTCCAGCACCGCGAACTCCTTGGGCGACAGGTCGAGGCGGCGCCCGTTCCGGTGGGCCTGGCGGCGGGAGACGTCCAGGGTGATGCCGGCGTGCTCGATGACCGGCGGGAGGGCGGGGCGGGAGCGGCGGCCGAGCGCGAGGACGCGCGCGACGAGCTCGTCGTAGGAGAACGGTTTGCCGAGGTAGTCGTCGGCGCCGAGGCCGAGCCCGTCGACCCGGTCCCGGACGGTGCCGGAGGCGGTGAGCATCAGGATCCGGGTGGGCCGCCCGCTGCGGACGACGCGGCGGCACACCTCGTCGCCGTGGACCTCGGGCAGGTCCCGGTCCAGGATGAGGACGTCGTAGTCCATCGCGTCGAACCGGCGGAGCGCGGCGGCGCCGTCGTGGGCGACGTCGGTGGCGATCGCCTGGGCGCGCAACCCGTCGGAGATCAGCTCCGCCAGGTACTCCTCGTCCTCGGCAAGTAGTACTCGCATGCGCTCAGGTGTAGCGGACGCGGCATTTCGGAAAGATAAGGCCGGCGGTTAAAGAACCGAAATCGCCTCTCGGGTCACGCTTCCCCCGGATCGACCCGAGGGAGGCAGCATGATCGCAGGCAGGGGCGGGCCGCGCGTGTTCGCGGCGGCCATCGGACTGGCGGGGCTGGCGTTCCTCGCCGCGTGCGGCGGCGAGGACCGGTCCGGCGGGACGGGCGCGGACGGGACGGGCTCGGGCGCGGCGGGCGGGTCCGGGACGGGCGCGACCGGCGGGGCGTCGCTCGACCAGCGGTTGAAGCTCGCGCGGTGCATGCGCGAGCACGGTGTCGACATGCCCGACCCCAAGCCCGGCGAGAACGAGCAGGCGGTCTCCATCGGCGGGAACGGGGTGAGCCCGCAGGAGCTGGAGGCGGCGATGGAGGAGTGCCGCCAGACGGCCGGGATGCCGGCGCCGAAGGAGCTCACGCAGAAGGAGAAGGACGACATGCTCGCGTACGCGCGGTGCATGCGCGAGAACGGGATCGACATGCCCGATCCGGACTTCGACCGGGGCGAGGGGATGGCGCGGGCGGCGCCGGCGCCGGGGAGCGGGCCGGAGAAGGAGAAGCTCGACCGGGCCATCGAGGCGTGCGGGTCCCGGTGAGGGGCGGCCGGAAGGCGGTCGCGGGCGCGGCGGCGGTGCTGGCCGCCGCCGTGGCCGGGATCGGGATCGCGGTGACCGCGACGGCGGGCGAGGACGGGCGGCCGGACGCCCCCGGCACCGTGCCGTCGACCGCTCCGGTGGTGCGCGGCGACCTCAGCGACGGCACGTCCGTGGGCGGGACCCTCGGTTACGGGGGCCGGGGGACCGTGAAGGCGGGCGCGGCGGGCGTCGTCACGCGGCTGCGCGGCCCCGGCTCCGTGGCCGGACGGGACGACGCGCTCTACGAGCTGGACGGGATCCCCGTGCGCCTGATGTACGGGAAGCGTCCGATGTACCGGACGCTCGAGCAGGGCGTCGAGGGGCCGGACGTCCGGCAGCTGGAGGAGAACCTCCGCGACCTCGGGCACGGCGCGGGCGTGACGGTGGACGACGAGTTCACGTGGGCCACCGCGGCGGCGGTGCGCCGCTGGCAGCGCGGCCACGACCGTGAGGAGACCGGGAAGGTCGCCCTGGGCGAGGTCGCGTTCGCGGCGGGTCCGGTCCGGATCGAGAGCCGGGACGCCGGGGTCGGCGACCGCGTCGCGCCGGGCGCGGCCGTCCTGACCACCACCACGTCCGAGCGGGTCGTGGAGATGGAGCTCGGGGTGGACGAGGCGAGCCTGGTGGAGCCGGGGACGGAGGTCACCGTGCGGCTGCCGGGCGGACGGGACGCGGGGGGCGCCGTCCGCTCGGTCGGCACGACGGCGACCGGGGACGACGAGGAGGGCGGCGACGGTGAGGCCACGGTGAAGGTCGTGGTCGAGCTCGAGGACGGGGCCGAGACCGGGCGCGTGGACCGGGCGCCCGTGACGGTCGAGCTGACGACGCGGACGCGCGAGGACGTGCTGTCGGTGCCGGTGCAGGCGCTCCTGGCCCTGCCGGGCGGCGGGTACGGGGTGCGCGCCGTGGAAGGGGCGAGCACCCGGACGATCCAGGTCGAGCCGGGCATCTTCGGTGATGGCCGGGTCGAGGTCGCCGGGGACGGGCTCCGCGCGGGCATGAAGGTCGAGGTGCCGTCGCCATGACCCCCGTCGTGGAACTCGCGGGCGTGTCCAAGGAGTACCCCGGCGGGGTGTCCGCGCTCGCCGGTGTGGACCTGACGATCCGGTCCGGGGAGCTGGTCGGGATCGTCGGGCCGTCCGGGTCCGGGAAGTCGACGCTGCTGCACATCGTCGGCAGCCTCGACCGTCCGTCCGCCGGGTCGGTGCGGATCGCCGGGCACGACGTCGCGGCGCTGTCGGACCGCGAGCTGTCGGCGCTGCGGGCGCGGCACCTGGGGTTCGTCTTCCAGGCGTTCCACCTGGCGGCCGGGCTCACGGCGCTGGACAACGTGGCGGACGGCCTGCTGTACGGCGGCGCGCCGCTGCGGGTCCGGCGGCGCCGGGCGGCGGAGGCGCTGGAGCGGGTCGGGCTCGCCGACCGTGCGACCCACCGCCCGCACGAGCTGTCGGGCGGGCAGAAGCAGCGCGTGGCGATCGCCCGCGCCGTCGTGGGGGAGCCCGCGCTGCTGCTGGCGGACGAGCCGACCGGCGCCCTCGACACCGCCTCCGGACGGGCCGTTCTGGACCTGCTGACCGCGCTGAACGCGGAAGGGACGACGATCGCGGTGATCACTCACGACGGCGAGCTGGCGGCGGCGCTGCCCCGGCGGGTCCGGCTCCGCGACGGCCGCGTCGCGGCGGACGCGGCGGCCGGTCCGGAGGCGGGCCGGTGAGCCGCCGCCCGCGTCCCGCCCGGCTGTCCCCCGCGGACGTGCTGCGGACCGGCTCGGCCGGGCTGCGCGCCCGTCCGGTGCGGGTCGTGCTGTCGGCCCTCGGCATCGCGATCGGGATCGCGACGATGATCTCGGTCGTGGGGATCTCCGCGTCCGGCAAGGCCGACGTGGTGCGGCAGCTCGAGCGGCTCGGCACCGACCTGCTGGTGGCCACGCCCGGGAAGTCGATGATCACCGGGAAGGAGACCGAGCTGCCGCGGGGCGCGGAGCGGATGGCGGGACGGATCGACGGCGTCCGGTCGGCGGGCGCGACCGGCTCGCTGCCGCAGAACGTCCGCCGCACCGACAGGATCGACGAGGCGGAGACCGGCGGCATCGCCGTCCAGGCCGCCACCGGACGGCTGCTGGAGACGCTGCGGGGCGGCGTCCGGACGGGGACGTGGCTCGACCGGGCCAACGGGCGCTACCCGGCGGTCGTCCTCGGCTCGGTGGCGGCGGCCCGGCTGGGCGTCGGCGAACCGGGCGCCCAGGTGTTCATCGGCGGCCGGTACTTCACGGTGATCGGCATCCTGGACCCGCTGCCGCTCGCCCCGGAGATCGAGCGGTCGGCGCTCGTCGGCTGGGACGGCGCCCGCGCCTACCTCGGCTTCGACGGGCACCCGACCTCGGTCTACGTCCGCTCCACCGACGGGGCCGTCGGACGGACGGGCGACCTGCTGCCCCGCGCGGTCGCGCCGGAGAACCCGCAGGACGTGCGGGTCACCGACCCGTCCGCGGCGCTGCAGGCCAAGGCGGCGGCCACCGGGGCCTTCACCGACCTGCTGCTGGGGCTCGGCGCGGTGGCCCTGCTGGTCGGGGGCGTCGGCGTCGCGAACACGATGGTCATCTCCGTGCTGGAGCGGCGGCACGAGATCGGCCTGCGCCGTTCCCTGGGCGCCACCCGCGGGCACATCCGGGTCCAGTTCGTCACCGAGTCGCTGCTGCTGTCGGGGCTGGGGGGCGTGGCGGGCGTCGTGCTCGGGACGGCCGCCACCTTCGGCTACGCCACGGCCACCGGGTTGCCGCCGGAGGTGCCGCTCTGGTCGATGGCCGGAGGGATGGGCGCCACCCTGGCCATCGGCACCCTCGCGGGGCTCTACCCGGCGGTCCGCGCCGCGCGGCTGTCCCCCACCCTCGCCCTCCACGCGGCCTGATCCGGCGGCCCGCGCGGGCGGTGGACCCACCGCGGCCCCACCGCCCGCGGCCCCCGAACCTGCCCGGCGACGCGGCCGCCGGGCGCGGGCCGTCCGGGCCGGCCTGACCGGCGGCGACCGTCAGCGGGCGGGGGTCCCGGTGGGGCCGTGGTCGAAGCGGTGGCGCGGTCCGGGCAGGCCGCTGGCCTCGACCCGCGCGGTCACCTTCAGGCGCGCCGCGCCCGGACCGGCGGCGACCTGGTCGCGGAGCTGCGGGAGGAGCGCGTAGAGGGTGTCGCCGGGGCAGGCGGTGGCGTTGTAGTCGCGGTGCCCGACGATCGCCGTGCGGGGGTCGAGGCCGTAGACCCCGCACAGCCACGCGCACGTCGCGACGAGTTCGTCCCACAGCGCGGCGGTGGGCGCCTCGGTCATGTAGAGGCCCTCGTTCTCGATGCCGATCGTGTGGCTGTTGTGGCCGCCCGTGTGCGCGCCGACCACGTGGTTCCCGGCGTTGATCGCCTGGAGGCTGCGGTTGCGGCCCTCCATCAGGTGGCCGCCGCGGCTGATCGTGAGCTGCTGGCCCGTGTCGTCCCAGCCGTTGGAGTCCATGTGGAAGTTCTGGATCGACCGCGACAGGCCGAACGCGTGCTCCAGCGAGTGGTCCGCGGCGTTCGGTGTGGCCGTGTGGTGGACGACGATGCGGTCCGGAGCCCGGTCGAGGACGGTCGCCGCCACTCTCGGCGCGCGCGCCCGCCACTCCGCCCGGGTGTAGAGGCGCGGCGCGGCCTCCGCCGTGGTCCGCGCCGATGCCGCGGCGGCCGGGCCCAGCAGCGCACCGCCCACGACCGCGGCCGTGCCGCCGAGCAGGCCCCGGCGGGTGATGTTCGGCGACATGATTCCCTCCAGATCCCGAAAACTTTGATCTTGAGGGACGATAGTTCACGTGGTTCCTGTTTCGCCAGACATGTTCGGTAAATGGAGTGTGCAGATAAACGCGACCGATATTTTGCCTGGTGAGAGGGTTGTTCGTTATCACGGTCGAGGTGAACGCCCCGTTATCCGACTCTTCATCGCCAGGGCGTTGAATTCGCCGATCGGTGCACTCGTGCAGTTCAGTGGCCGGTTCCGCTCCGGCTTGGAAACAGCTGCCAAAGTGCCTGCGGAATTTCGGCACAATGTCGGCTATGCACCTCCGGTGCCGCTCGGGCGAACGTAGGCGCCGGCGGCGGCCGCGCAGGTCGCGGCGTGCGCGCTCCGATCGACGGCGGCCTCCCAGGCCCGCCCCATGTCGCCGCGGCCGAGTTCGCGCACGAGCCGGTACCGCCCCGCGACCACGGTCATGGACCGCATGATCTCCCGCGCGCCCGTAACCGTGTCCGCGGCGGCCGGACCCGGCCGATTTTGCATGTTCATGCAGTGTCGTGCATACTTGTGCTCATGTCCAAGGTGCTCACTTCTCTGCCAGTCGGCGAACGTGTCGGGATCGCCTTCTCCGGCGGCCTCGACACCTCGGTCGCGGTCGCGTGGATGCGCGAGAAGGGTGCCGTGCCGTGCACCTACACCGCCGACATCGGCCAGTACGACGAACCCGACATCGCGTCCGTGCCCGGACGGGCGTCCGCCTACGGCGCGGAGATCGCGCGGCTGGTCGACTGCCGCGCCGCGCTCGTCGAGGAGGGCCTCGCCGCGCTGGCCTGCGGCGCGTTCCACATCCGGTCCGGCGGGCGCGCGTACTTCAACACGACCCCCCTCGGCCGCGCCGTCACGGGAACGCTCCTGGTCCGCGCGATGCTCGAGGACGACGTCCAGATCTGGGGCGACGGGTCCACCTTCAAGGGCAACGACATCGAGCGGTTCTACCGGTACGGGCTGCTCGCCAACCCCTCCCTGCGCATCTACAAGCCGTGGCTCGACGCCGACTTCGTCGGCGAGCTCGGCGGCCGCACCGAGATGTCCGAATGGCTCCAGGCCCGCGGCCTCCCCTACCGGGACAGCACCGAGAAGGCCTACTCGACCGACGCCAACATCTGGGGCGCGACGCACGAGGCGAAGTCCCTCGAGCACCTCGACGCGGGCATCGAGATCGTCGACCCGATCATGGGCGTGCGGTTCTGGGACCCCGAGGTCGACATCGTCCCCGAGGACGTCACGATCGGGTTCGAGCTCGGCCGTCCGGTCTCCGTCAACGGCAAGGAGTTCGCCTCCCCGGTGGACCTCGTGCTGGAGGCCAACGCGATCGGCGGGCGGCACGGCCTCGGCATGTCCGACCAGATCGAGAACCGCGTCATCGAGGCCAAGAGCCGCGGCGTCTACGAGGCGCCCGGAATGGCGCTGCTGCACACGGCGTACGAGCGGCTCGTCAACGCGATCCACAACGAGGACACCCTCGCCGCCTACCACAACGAGGGCCGCCGCCTCGGCCGGCTCATGTACGAGGGCCGCTGGCTGGACCCGCAGGCGCTGATGCTGCGCGAGTCGCTGCAGCGCTGGGTCGGGACGGCCGTCACCGGCGAGGTGACGCTGCGGCTGCGGCGCGGCGAGGACTACTCGATCCTCGACACCTCCGGCCCCGCGTTCAGCTACCACCCGGACAAGCTGTCGATGGAACGTACCGAGGACTCCGCGTTCGGGCCCGTCGACCGCATCGGCCAGCTGACCATGCGCAACCTCGACATCGCCGACTCCCGCGCCCGGCTGGAGCAGTACGCCGGCATCGGCATCGTCGGCACCTCGCAGCCGACGCTGGTCGGCGCCGCCCAGGCCGCCTCGACCGGCCTGATCGGCGCGATGCCCGCCGGCGGCGCCGAGGCCATCGCCTCGCGCGGCGAGGTCGACGGCGACGAACTCCTCGACCACGCCGCGATCGAATCCGGCACGGATTAGTTTGTAAGACCCTCGGCGTCAGGCCCCAGGGGGCCTTCCTTCAACGGGCCTTACGGTGCGATTGCTGCATCGCTCCGACTCGCCCTAGGGGCTCGCTGCGCGATCAAGTTCTCGCTTCGCTCGGACTTGGCTTCGCTCGCAATCGCAGTGGTTCCCGTCCGCTGTGGTTGGGGCTTGGTTGAGGTGGGACGACTCGACGGTGCCGAGGGTTCGGCGGTCAGCGCGCCGGCGCGCAGGTTCCCCGGGAAACCAGCGCCTAACCGGCTGCCTCGGTGGCGGTTTCGGGGGCGGTCTGCTTCTCGGCAGGTGACGGCGTGCGGTAGGCGCGAAGTGGGGCGTTGGTCGCGGCGACGGCGGCGACCGCCAGGACGGCGGACAGGCCGCCGGAGACGAGCGAGAAGGGCGCGGACGTGGCCGAAGCCACCAGGCCGCCGCGGAAGTTGCCGAGTTCGGGACCCGCGACGCCGATGACGTGCTCTACCGAGGAGACCCGGCCCCGGTACGCGTCCGGGGTCTCCAACTGAACCAGGGCACTTCGGGAAACGACTGACACGGTGTCGGCGGCACCCGCGACGGCCAGGCAGGCCAACGCCAGCCACAACGGTCCCGCCACGCCGAAACAGGCCAACGCCAGACCCCAGATGGCGGCGGCGGACATCTGTACCAGGCCGCCACGGCGCAACCGCGTGACACTGCCGGAGACCAGTCCGGCCGTGATCCCACCGACCGCGACAGCCGAGAGGAACAGGCCGAGGGTCTGCGGGTCCCCGCCGAAGCGGATCTCGTTGACCAGGGGGAAGAGCGCGATGGGCATGGCGAGGAGCGTCGCGGACACGTCGGTGGCCATCGAGCCCCACAGTGTGGGGCGGCGCAGGACCCGCCACCCGCCCTTCGGCGGGCGCTTGCCGCCGGTCGCGCCGGCGCCGTCCGGCCGCATGGCGGGCAGGCGGACCAAGGAGAGCGCCGAGACCGCCAGGGACACCGCCTGGGCGGCGTACGCGGCGGGGAAGTCCCAGCGGGCGATGATCAGCCCGGCCAGCGCGGGGCCGGCCAGCATCGCCGCCTGGAAGGTGACGTTCATCAGCGCGAGGCCCGCCGCGACCTGGTCGCTCGGCAGCAGCCGGACGGGGAACGTGCGCCGCGCGGGAGCGCCGAGAGCGCTGCAGCTCGTCCCCACGACGATCAGGGCGAACAGCAGGAGCACGCTGCGGTTGCCCGCCAGGGCCTGGGCGCACAGCCCTACGGCGGTGAGCAGGCTGCCCAAGACGGTGATCCGCACCACCCTGCGACGGTCGAAGGTGTCGGCCAGCGTGCCGCCGAGCAGCCCGAACAGAATCATCGGCACGGCCCTGGCGAGCCCGATGGCGCCGGTGGCCACCGGACTGCCGGTCAGGTCCCAGACCTGGGCCAGCACCGCCACGGTGGCAATCTGGCCGCCGAGTTGGGCGGCGGAAGTACCGATCCACAGGTCACGGAACGGCCGGCTGCCGTGCAGCGGGCGGGTGTCGACGAAACGGGCGCGGAGACGCCCGCTCATCGCGGCGGCTCGCCAAGGTGATCAAGGATCCGCCGCCGCAGCGACCGGCGGTCCAGCGCCCGCCGCACTTCCTCGACGACGGTGGTCATCGCATACGGGATATCGCCGTCCAGCTCGGCGACCGCGTCGTGGGTGGCGCGCCACTCCGCCTCGAGGAACGGCACCAGCGACCGTCCGCGCTCGGTCAGGTCGACGCGCCGGGTGCGGGCGTCGGGCCCCGGCTCGGAGGTGACGAGCCCCTCCTTGCGCATGGCGGCGACCGTCTGGCTGATCGCGGAGTGCGAGCGCCGCAGGGACCTGGCCAGCTCGCGGATGGTCAGGGGGCCGGTGTGGGCGAGCCGGATCAGCGGATAGGCGAACCGGGGCCGTACGCCTTCGATGCCGCGCTCGACGTAGACCTGCTCGATCTCAGCGTCCATGGCCGCCAGCAGCTCGTGCAGGGAGTGCCAGGGATCGGGAAGCGCCGTGGGATCCGAAGATGTCACAGCGCTAATATAACAGCGCTCCTATAAAGGCCCTTTACGGCGGCCGTCAGGCTCGCCGGACGGCCTCGGGGACTGCGAGCTCGCCGCCGCTGACGCGGGTCGGGCGCCTCGGCCGTCACATGGACGCGCTTGTGCCCGGTGATCGGACCGGTGTCGAACAGGTCAGCGCAGGCCGGAGAGTTTGTCGGGGTTGAACTGGAAGCGCAGGTCGCGCATGCGGCCGTCGGCGATGCCGAAGGTCAGCGCGCCGACCCGCAGGTCCCCGAGGGTGAAAAGGACGCCGGTCTCGCCGTTGACGGTCGCGGGCACCAGGGTGATGCCCGCCGACTGCGGCTTGGCGAGGACGCCCAGGAACCAGCGGGCGACGTGGTCGGCCCCGTGCAGCGGCCGGCGCGCCGCGGTGACCTTCCCGCCCCCGTCGGACCACGCGGTCACGTCGGGGGCGAGCAGTTCCATGACGGCGTTCAGATCGCCGCCCGCGCACGCGGAGATGAACCGTGCGGTGATCTCCTTCCGCCGCGCCTCGTCGGTGTCGAAGCGTGGGCGGCGCGCGTGGACGTGCGCGCGGGCGCGGCGGGCGATCTGCCGGACGGCCGGTTCCGGACGGTCGATCGCCTCGGCGATCTCCGCGTGCGCGTAGCCGAAGACCTCGCGGAGCACGAACACGGCCCGTTCGACGGGGGCGAGGGTCTCGAGCACGACCAGCATGGCGGTGGACACGGTGTCGGCCAGTTCGGTCCCCGCCGCGGCGTCGGGGGACGTGAGCAGCGGCTCGGGCAGCCAGGGCCCGACGTAGGTCTCGCGCTTCGCGCGGGCGGAGGTGAGCCGGTTCAGCGACAGGTTCGTGACCGTGCGCACCAGGTAGGCGCGCGGGTTCCGGACCTTGCCGCGGTCCGCCGAGTTCCACGCCAGCCAGGCGTCCTGCAGGACGTCCTCGGCGTCGGAGACGCTGCCGAGCATCCGGTAGGCGGTGGCGAACAGCAGCCGCCGGTGCTCGGTGTACGGGTCCGTGCCGGGCGCCGCCTCGCTCATCGGGCCATGCTCCCAGCGTGCCGGGGCGGGCGGTAGGCGTCGGTGCCGTCGGTCGCGCGGCCGCTCCTGGACACGGTGGCGGTGACGTTCACCCGCTTGGACAGCCGGTACATCGTGATGGGGCTGCCGCTGACGGCCTCCTTGTAGTGGGCGGCGGCGCGGCCCTTGAGGTAGAGGCGGCGCGGGGTGTCGTCGGCGCGGGTGAACTGGATGACCGCGTCGCGGCGGCCCAGGCTGACCGGCTGATGGAAGTACCCGAACCGGAACGGCTTCACGGGCCTGCCCCGCAGGAGCCGCGCGACGGTGTCGGCGGTGTACTGGGCGGTGGGCATGCCGCTCTGGCAGGTGCCGTGCAGGTCGCCCCACGGCATCCGGACGGCGGCGGCGTCGCCGACGGCGTGCACGTCCGGGTGCGACAGCGAACGCAGCGTCGCGTCGACGACGATCATGCCGCGTTCGTCCACCGCGATCCCGGCGTCCCCGGCGAGGGCGGGCGCCCGCACACCGGTCGTCCACAGGCACGCGTCCGACCGGACGGTCTCGCCGCCGGGCAGCTCGACGGCATCGGGCAGGACCCTGGCGACGCGGGCGCCGGTCCGGACGGTGACACCGAGCCGGTCGAGGACCCGGTTCAGGTGGGCGCGCGCCCTGGGGCCCATCATCGCGGCGGGCTCGCTGGTGCTGATCAGCGTGACGCGCAGCGCCGGGTGGGACTCGGCGATCTCGGTGGCCGCCTCGACGCCGGTGAGCCCGCCGCCGCAGACGGTGACGGTGTCCCCGGCACCGAGCTCGCGGAGCCGGGCCGCGAACCGGACGGCCCGCGCCCCGTCGAGTGTGAACGCGTGGGCGTCCGCGCCGGGGACCCGGCTCGTGTCGGTGCGGCTGCCGAGCGCGTACACGAGGGTGTCGTACCCGAGGGCCGTCCCGTCGTCGAGGGTGACGGACCGTCCGTCCGGGTCGATCGCGGTGGCGGTGGCCTGGACGAACGTGACGCCGGTGCCGTCGAGCAGGTCGGGGATGCGGTGCACGGGCAGGTCCTGCCCGGCGGCGACCTGGTGCGTGCGCAGCCGCTCGACGAACCGGTCGGCGGGGTTGACGAGGGTGATGCGGGCGCCCGTGCGGCGGACCCGCCGGGCGAGCCGGATCGCGGTGAACAGACCCGTGTAGCCGCCGCCGAGGACGACGATGCGGTGCTCGTTGTTCATGGTGCGCTCCCGTGGCCGGTGTTGCCGTGACGCCCATGGGACAAGCGCCCCTGCTCCGAAGTGACACCCTCGAATATGACGCGCGTCACACCGGACGGCGTCGAGCGACGATCAGCCGCTGGACGGCCCGCCACACGCGACGCCACCCGCCCGTGCTCGGCGCGGCCCGCCGTGGCGGGACGGGTGCGGGCGCCCGAGCGGTACCGGTGTGACTCGAAGGCTCCTGCCGGGCCGGTGGTCGTGCTGCGGGATGCCGCGTTCCGGCGGCTCGTCGCCGACATCCGTGACGGCGTGCACGACCTTCCTCCGCTGTAGACGTGCAAGAGCGCCGGACGGCCCCCCGACCGTCCGGCGCTCCGGGTGTGTTACGGCTTGAGGCCGCGGAGCAGTGCGCCCGCCCTTGCGGTCGCGAGCGGGCCGGTGCCCCAGTTCGCCTCGATCGGGGTGATCGAGATCCGGTCGGCGGCGAGGGTCGCGACGTCGGAGCGGCGGCCCGGCTCCTGGACGTCGGGGGTGAGCCCCATCGTGTAGGTGCCGTCGCCCCGGTCGGTGTAGGACGGCTTGACGAGCGGCTGCCGGTCCTGGTTCGTCAGCGTCCACGCGGTGGCGGGGCTGTCGCCGTCGTCGCCGACGATCGGGTAGTTGACGTTGAGCGCGAGGTGCTCGGGCAGCAGCCCGTCGCGGCGGTCGCCGCGCAGCTTCGCGACGAGCTTCACGACGAAGTCGGCGGTGTGGCGCTGCGCGTTGAGCATCGGCTCCTCGCTCGGGCGGGACGCCTCGGTGCTGACGGCGATGGCCGGGACGCCGTACTCCAGCGCGGTGACGGCGGCGCCGACCGTGCCCGAATGGTTGGCGAGGGCGGCGATGTTCTGCCCGGCGTTCGTCCCGGAGACGACCAGGTCGGGCTTGTCGTCCTTGAACACGTGGAAGAGCCCGAACGCGACCGCGTCGCCGGGCGTGCCCGTCACCGCCCACACGTCCTCGGACATCTGCGCGGCCTGGACGGTCCCGCCGAAGGCCCGCGCGGTGCCCCGGCCGCTCTGGTCGGCGGCCGGGGCGACGATCGTGACGTCGTGCCCGGCCTCGGTGAGCTCGGCGTGGACGGCCTCGATGCCGGGCGCGTCGTAGCCGTCGTCGTTGCTGAGCAGGATGCGCAGCGGCTCGGTCTCGGGCGCGGCGGCGGCGGGCGGCGCGCCGACGAGCGCCAGCCCGGCCAGGGAGAGGGTGATCAGCGTCTTCTTCATCGGTCTGCTCCTTGGTGATCTTTCGGATCGGAGTGTGGGGGTTACCGATGGCGGGCCGGTGAACGCGCGGGGAAGCCCTCGCGCGGGGCTCGCGTCAGATCCAGTCGTGCAGGGACGTGGTGAAGGCGTCGAGGTCGTCGCGGTGGATGCAGTGGCCGGTATCGGGGACGGTCCGGACTTCGAAGCCGCGCTCGCGCAGGGTGCCGGCGAGTTCGGCGTCGACGAGGAAGCTCGGGTCGGCGAGCTGGACGAGGGACGGGACGAGCGGACGGTCGGGCACGCGGTCGCCGACCGCCGCGAGGGCTTCGGCGACGCGGACGTCCCAGTCGGCGTAGTCGGCGAGTTCGGCGTCGACGTCCGCCGGGTCCCAGCGGGGGCACATTGCCGCGATGTCGTCGCGGGTCATGGTCTTGGTGCGCGGGGCGAACTTCGCGAGGGGCCGGGTGTCGCCGAGCCGCCAGCCGGGGTCGCTGTAGACGGCGCGGGCGGGGCGCAGGTCGGCGACGGCGAGGGAGAGGGCCAGCGCGCCGAGCGAATGCCCGATCGCGACGTCCGCGCCGGTGGGCAGGGATTCGACGAGGTCGCCCGCGAAGTCGTCGGCCGTGTAGGTGGCGGTGTGCGGGCTGGCGCCGTGCCCGCGCAGGTCGGGCATGAGCACCCGGTAGCCGCGCGCGGCGAGCAGGGGCGCGAACCGCACCCAGGTGCGGGCCGACGCCATGGCCCCGTGGATCAGCAGGGCGGTGCGGTCGCCGCCCCCGAGTTCGTGAACCTTGTTCTTCATGAACGGAAGTCTCCTTCTCGATCGCGGGTCAGCGTACGCCCCTGACGGGGAGGATCGCGACGGCGCCGAGGAGCGAGGCGACCGCGGCGACGATGAACAGCGACGGGTAGCCGCCGAGCAGCCCGATCACGAGCGCGGCGGCGAACGGGGCGATGATCTGCGGGCCCGCGTTGGCGATGTTGAGGACGCCCATGTCCCGCGCGGCGTCCTCCCGCCGGGGCAGGACGAGCGTGACGATCGCGGTGTCGACGGCCATGTAGACGCCGAAGAACGCGCCGGCGAGCCCCGCGAAGGCGAGCATCGCCGTCCAGGTCGGGGACAGCAGCGGCAGCAGCATGGACGCGGCGCCGCCCGCGCCCGCGACGAGCACGAACGTCTTGCGGCGGTCGAGCCGGTCGGACAACGGGCCTCCGAGTGCGGTGCAGGCGACCAGCGTGACGGTGCTGACGAGGGTGAGGACGGCGACGCCGTCGGCCGGTTCCATGCCGTCCGGCACGCCGATGTGGTCCTTCAGCAGGTAGAGCATGTACCCGATGATCAGGAAGTAGCCGAAGATCATCAGCGCGCGTCCGGTGAACACCCAGCGGAAGTCGTGGTCCCGCAGGGCCGACAGGAACGACGCCAGCTCCTCGCGCGGGCCGACGCGGGAGGCGCCGTCCGGCAGCTCGTCCGGGCGCGGGTCGTGCGTGAGGACGGCCATCAGGACGGCCGCGACGACGAGCAGGCTACCGAGCACCAGGTAGCCGAGCAGGATCGAGCCGGTGAACCGGCCCGCGATCACGATGCCCAGCAAGAGCCCGGCCTGCTGCCCGATCCCCATGATCGCCGAGGCGGAGCCGCGCCGCCCCGCGGGCACCCGGTCGGGGACGATCGCGGTCAGCGCCGCCTGGTACACGTTGCCCATCCCCTGCGCGAGGCACCAGCCGATGACCAGCAGCGGGACCACCTCGGCGGCGCCCATCACCGCGCCGAAGGCCAGGGTCAGGACGGCGCCGCCGAGCAGGTACGGGTTGCGGCGGCCGAACCGCGAGCGCGTCCGGTCCGAGAGGACGCCGCCGACCGGGTTGAGGAGCGTCGCGAAGACCGCCCCGACACCGGTGACGATGCCGAGGTTCGTCACCTTGTCGGCGGCGTTCACGTTCTCGATCTGCAGGGGCAGCAGGATGCCGATCACGCCGCCGTAGAAGGAGAACAGCAGCAGGTTGCCGACCAGCAGCATCGGCATCAGCGGGCGCGGCGAGCGGCGGCCCGTCGCGGCGGGGGTGCGGAGGGTTTTCATCGGGGATGGACCTCCAGGGGGTGGGAGGGAGCCGGGCCGGCGGCGCACACCCTCCGGCCCGCCGCCTCAGAAGGCGAGCGGCGTGCTCAGCCGCGGGTCGTCGAGGGAGCGGCCGGTCTCCAGGCGGTAGCCGCCGGGGACGAGCCGCCAGCCGCCGTCGGCCCAGATCTCGGCGGCGCGGCGCGGGATCTCGATGACGACCGTCGCGTCCTCGCCCGGTCCCGCCTCGGCGACGGCGAAGCCGGCGAGGCGGCGGGCGGGACGGTCCGGGCCCGGGTCGGCGGGTGCCAGGTACGCCTGCACGACCTCGCGTCCGGGCCGGTCGCCGGTGTTGCGGACGCGCACGGTCAGCGCGCCGTCCGAGTACCGGGCTTCCTCGTAGGCCCAGGTCGTGTAGCCGAGCCCGGACCCGAAGGCGAACGCGGGCTTCGTCCCGGCCCGGTCCCAGGCGGCGTACCCGACGAACACGCCCTCGTCGTAGCGCAGGACGCCGCCTGCGGGGGTGACGTCCGTGACGGGGCAGTCGGCGAGTTCGGCGGGCCAGGTGGTGGGCAGCCGCCCGCCGGGCTCGCGGTCGCCGAGCAGGACGTCGGCGAGCGCGTGCCCGCCCTCCTGCCCGGGGAACCAGGTCAGCAGCAGCGCCGCGACGTCGCCGCGCCACGGCAGCTCGACCGGGGAGCCCGCGTTGATCACCGCGATCGTGCGGGGGTTGGCGGCGGCGACCCGCGCGACCAGCTCGTCCTGGCGGCCGGGGAGCCGCAGCGACGTGCGGTCGAAGCCCTCGCTCTCGACCTCGGCGGACGTGCCGACGACGACCACCGCGACGTCGGCGGCCGCGGCGGCGGCGACGGCCCGCTCCATCAGCTCGTCCGCGGGGGCGGTCGGCTCGCGGTGCGCCAGCGTGAAGCTGACGGCGGAGAAGGATCCGGCCGGTCGCTCGTCCACCGTGTGGACGAGCCGGACGGCGACCTCGCGGCCCGCCGCCAGCTCGACGGGGACGGTCCGGGGCGGCGGGAACATGAACGAGGCGAACACGTCGTCGCTGTCCGGCTCGATCACGCCGTCGAACCGGACCTCGCCGTCCACCTCCAGCCGGTACCGGCCGAGGCCCTGCACCTCGAACCGGTGCGTCCCGCCGGTCTCCGGGACGTAGGTGCCGGACACCGTCACCGTGCGCAGGGCGTCCCGGTCGATCCCGGCGGGCATGCGGCCGATCCAGCGCAGCTCGCCGTCGCCCAGCCCGACCTCGCCGAGCACCGCGCCGACCGCGTCCCGGGCCTCGGCCCGCAGCGGGAACCGCGCGGCGGGGAGCCGGACGCTCGGGTCGGCCCCGCGCTCGTAGGCGACGTCGAGCCCGGCGGCGGTGAGCCCGTCGAGCGGGGAGGCGACGCGGGCGGGGAACACCTGCGCGCTGCCGCCGCCCATCACGCGGGCGTCGGTGGCGAGCCCGCCGATCAGCGCGATCCGCGCGTCGCGGGCGAGCGGCAGGATCCCGTCGTTGCGCAGCAGGGTGAACGAGCGGGCGGCCAGTTCGCGGGCCAGTCCGGGCCCGTCGATCTCCTCCCCGGCCTCCGGGGGCTCGGCGCCGGACGCCGCGCCGGTGCGGCGCGCGAGGTCGATCACCCGGCGGACGTGCGCGTCCACGACGTCCTCGGCGATCTGCCCGTCCCGGACGGCCTGGGCGAGCGCCGCCCCGTACACGGTGTCGGGGCCGGGCATCGCGACGTCGAGCCCGCCGCGCGCCGCGCCGACCGTGTCGCGGGCGCCGAACCAGTCGGACACGACGAACCCGTCGAATCCCCACTCGCCGCGCAGCACCCCGTTGATCAGCAGGTCGTTCTCGCTCATCGTCGTGCCGTTGACCGAGTTGTAGGCGGCCATCACGCCCCACGGTCCGGCCTCGCGCACCACGATCTCGAACGGCCGCAGGTACAGCTCGCGCAGTGCGCGTTCCGGCACGACGACGTCGGCGGTCATCCGCTCGGTCTCGAAGTCGTTGGCGACGAAGTGCTTCACGGTGACGGCGACGCCGCCGCCCTGCACGCCGCGCACGTACCCGGCCGCGAGCAGCCCGCCGAGCAGCGGGTCCTCGGAGAAGCACTCGAAGTGCCGGCCGCCGAGCGGCGACCGCTGCAGGTTGACGGTCGGCGCCAGCAGCACGTGCACGCCCTTGCGCCGCGCCTCCTGCGCCAGCAGCGCCCCGGCCCGCCGCAGCAGCGCGACGTCCCAGGTGGCGGCGAGCGCGGTGGGGCTGGGCAGCGCGATGGACGGGTCGGCGGACGACCATTCGAGGCCGCGGACGCCGATCGGGCCGTCCGACATCACGATCGGGCCGAGGCCGAGGGCCGGCTCGTCCGGCAGCGTCCACATGTCGCGGCCCGCGAGCAGCCGGGCCTTGGCGTCCAGGTCGAGGTTCAGGTCGTCCGGCTTCGTCACGTGGGTCCTCTCCGGCGGTGCGAACGGGTGGCGTCACGGTAAGCCGCACTACCGAGTGATCGGTAGGTGATGTTACTTTCTTGTTATGTAACCCGCGGTCTATCCTGAGCGCCATGCCCCGGAACCGCCGCGAAGAGATCCTTCTCGCCGCCCTGGACGTCTTCGGCGAGCGCGGCTACACGGGTGCGTCGATCGCCGCCGTCGCCGAGCGCGTCGGCCTGTCCCAGCAGGGCGTCCTGCACTACTTCCCCAGCAAGGACCGGCTGCTCGCCGAGGTCCTGCGGCTGCGGGACGAGCGCGGCCTGGACGTCATCGCGCTCGGCAACTCCGGCGGGACGATCACCCTCGACACGATCTCGGCGATCATCGACTACAACCGGGAGCGGCGCGGGATCGTGCAGTCGTTCACGGTGCTGTCCGCCGAGAGCGTCCTCGACGACCATCCGGCGGCGGGCTTCTTCCGGGCCCGCTACAGCGAGTCCCGGGCATGGCTGGCCGACCTGGTCCGCGCCGAGTGCGGCGACGACCTGCCCGGCGGCGTCACCCCCGAGCAGGCCGCCCCGCTGCTCCTCGCCGTCATGGACGGGCTGCAGCAGCAGTGGCTGCTGTCCCCGGACGACGTCGACATGCCGGGCCTCTTCCGCGCGTTCCTCGCGCTCCTGCGCGCGAACGCGACCCCACCAGGCGACTCGGGCGGGGACGGCGACGGAACCTAGATCGCTCCAGCGGGTTTCGGACACCGGGTGTTACTCGCCATAATCTCTCCGGACCGGGACACGCGGGGAGATCGGGATGAGTGCGGAGAAGTTGCTGAGGCCGGTGGTGGACCCGTCCCTGCCGGCCGACGAGCGGGACCTGCTGGCGGAGAGTTCCGAGGGTCTCGTGGCCGCCGGCGACGAGGTGCCGAAGCGGGGCGGGCGCACCGGCGCCGACGCGTGGTGGGCGCTCGGCATCGCCACCGCGTGCGGGTTCGCGCCCGCCGCGACGCTGCCGTGGCTGCTCGGCGGGATCGGCGCGATCCTCGGCGTCCTCGCGCAGGTCGGGTCGGCGCTGCTGTGGTGGCGGTTCGGGTTCGGCGCGTTCCTCGGCGCCGGGACCGCCCTGCAGGTCGTGGCCTGGATCGTCCTGTACGCGTGCAGCGGCGACGGCGCGCGGGAGCGGCTCGGGCGCGAGCACCACGGCCGGTACTTCCTCGAAGACGACCTCGGCGGCACCGTCCAGGATGTCGTGCGCGCGCAGAAAGCCGTCGACAAGGTCTCCGGGTCGGCGCTCGCGGAGGCCGGGATGCTGCCCGCCGTCGATTTGCGCGCACTGGAATGGGAGATCGCCGTGGCCTGCCGTGAGGCGACCACGGAGAAGCGGACGCTGCGCAAGATGGCCAAGGCGAACCGGGGCGACGAGGAGCTGCGGCTGTCGCTGCAGCCCCGCTGGCGCGCGGTCAACGCGGTGCTGCGCGAGATGCGGGCGCGGGTGGCCGCGCTCGACCGGTACGCGACGCGCGTGTCGACGGCGGGCGTGTTCCACCGGGCGGTGCAGCGCGGTGACGAGTCGGACGAACGGCTGCGGTCGGCGCTCGCGGAGGCGGGCGAGCTGGCGGCGGCCCTGGCGGCGAGGCCCGCGGGCGGGGAGGCGCGCACATGAGCACGAGGTCCCCCGCGCGGAGCGGATCAACAAGCGGATCCCCGAATGGGTGATGGTCGTCGGCGCCTGCCTCGCCCTCGCGCAGCCGATCGCGGCGATCGTCTGGCTCTCGAACACGATCGGCGAGCCCAAGAAGATCACGTACCTGGTGACCGGCGAGAGCTCCGACGCGCTGCTGACGTACTACACGCCGGAGAGCATCGAGCGGGACACGGTCGCGGGGACGAAGCTGCCGTTCCGGTTCGACTTCCAGGCGGACGGCGACGAGCAGCTGCGGATCGAGGCGCGCAACGACGAGGAGGGCGCGGCGGGCGCGCTGACCTGCACGGTCCTGGTGGAGGGGAAGGTCGTCGAGCAGGATCGCGCGAGCGGCGCGACCGGCGAGGCGACCTGCACCGGCACGGCGAAGCGGCTGAAGCCGATCGCGGGCGCGAAGGTCCCGCCGCTGACCGGCGCGGTCTCCCCGGAGGTGCAGCGGCTCGAGCGGGAGGTGAAGCTGCCGCGCTACCCCGGCCGCGGGTCGCAGATCTTCGGCCGCGTCACCGACTCCGAGGCGCGGCTGTCGTTCGCGGAGCTGGGCCGGCCGTGGGAGCCGTTCAGCACCGAGCCGTACGGCTCGTACAGCGGGCACCAGAAGTTCGACACCGAGTCCGAGTGGCAGGCGATGCTCGGTTCCCAGGTCGTGGACGAGGGCGTCATGGGCGCCTACAGCGGCCCGAACCGGCTGCGGGACGTCGCCGCGGCCGTCCAGGACGCCCGCCAGGTCGACAACTTCCGCGACGGCACGACCGGACGCGACGTCGCTTCGCAGTCGTTCGAGGTGAGCGGCCGCCCGGCGTGGGTGCTGGTGCGGGAGCTGCACTTCCGGGAGCAGGGCCTGCGGGCGACGATGGACCTGTCGGTCGTCGTGGTCGTCGACACCGGACAGGAGCGCCCGTCCAGCCTGTGGATCGACATCCCGAACACGCACGAGCAGTACTACTCCGACGTCAACAAGGTCATCGGGTCGCTGCAGGTCGTTTCCTGACCGGGGTCAGGTCCGGCCGGTCGCGCGCAGGAGGAGTTCGCGGAGCGTCCGCTGCTCCTCCTGCGTGAGCCGGGCGACCGGCGAGTCCTCCAGCAGCATCGCGAGGAGCCGCTCGCGGACCCCGGTGCCCCGCGGTGTCAGCGCGAGGATCTTGGCGCGCCGGTCGCTCGGGTGCGGGCGGCGCTCGACGAGCCCGAGCCGCTCCAGCCGGTCGACGATGAACGTCGCGTTGGACGGCTCGCAGCTCATCCGCTCGGCGAGGTCGCGCATGGTCATCGGGCCCGCCAGCTCGCGCAGCGCGGTCGCCTGCGGGGCGGTCAGCCGGAGGTTGGCCGCACGCTCGCGGACGTGCACCTCCAGCTGCGTCGCGAGGCCCTTCACCAGCCCGCAGATCTCCTGCTCGGCCAGGGCGTGCGATCCCGCCTGCGCTTCCACCCGGCCAGTCTACGCATCCCATAAAGGTTGCAGCTTGAATGATTCTAGTTGTAACTTTCTCGCGGGCGGAGGCCGCCGCCGGGCGGCCCGCCCGCAACGGAGGCATGCCATGAACAGGTGGAGCACCGAAGCCGTCACCAGGACGGTCGACATCGGCGAGCTGCGCGTCAGCTACGTCCCCGACGGTGTCGGACGGCTGCGGTCGCGCGGCTGGTTCCCGGACACCACCGACGACGACTGGGCGCGCCACCGGGACGTCCTGGACGAGTCGGGCGCCCTCGTGGCGAGCATGGGCGGGCTGCTCGTCGAGCGCGGCGACCGCGCCCTGCTGATCGACGCGGGCATCGGCCCCGCCGGGCAGCCCGACGACCCCGCGAACCCGCACGTCGGCGAGGTCACCGGCGGCGCCCTCCCCGGCAACCTCGCCGCACTCGGCCGCACCCCCGAGCAGATCGAGGCCGTCGCCTACACGCACCTGCACCCCGACCACGTCGGCTGGGCCGACCGGTTCGCCCGGCACCTCGTCGCCGCGCCCGAGTGGGAGCACCGCGACGGCGAACTCGACGCGATCGCCGACCGCGTCGAGACGGTGGCCGACGGCGACGAGGTCTTCCCCGGCGTCCGCGTCCTCGCCACCCCCGGGCACACGCCCGGACACGCCGCGTACGTCCTGGAATCCGCCGGCGACCGGCTCCTCGCCCTCGGCGACTCCTTCCACTCGCCCGTCCAGTTCGAGCACCCGGAGTGGCGGGTCGCCGTCGACGCCGACCACGAGCGGGCCGCCGGGCTCCGCCGCCGCCTCCGGGACGAACTGGACGGCGGCCGCACGATCGCGTTCGGCATCCACTTCGCCGACGTCCAGTTCGGCCGCGTCCGCGACGGCGCCTGGCACCCCGAGCCGTGACCGTCAGTCCACCCGCTCGAGCCTGGTCCACCCGGTCCAGCCCCGCTCCTCCAGCAGCTCGATCAGCCGCCGCGCCGGGGGCGCGGTGTCGAACGCCAGCGCGTCCATCAGCGCGACCAGCGGCGGCGCGACACCGATGTCGCCCACGTAGTCCTCGCCCCGCTCGTCCGCGACGCGCGTGACGTAGTCGGCCACCCGGTCGGCGAGCCCCTCCAGCCGCGGGTCGCCGGCGGCCCAGTCGAGGGCCCGGCCGAAGGTGCGGTAGAAGTCGGCGAGCCGCGGGTCGGCGAGCTGCTCCCGCTTGCGCGCCGCCCACTCGACGGTCCGTTCGGGCGCCTGCGCCGCCAGCGGGATCCACCCGTCGCGTTCGAGCCGGACGATCCGCTCGTCGACCCCGAGCGCCCTCAGCCGGTCGAGCACCCCGACCACCTCCGGGGGCAACACCAGCCCGTCCCCGGAGGTGAGCCGGGCGATCCGCTCCCGGCGCCGCCGCCGCTCCGCGATCTCCGCCCGCAGCCGCCGGTCGATGTCCGCGACCGCCGCGGCGAACTCGTCCGGGTCCGCCCGGAGCAGCTCCCGCACCCGCGCCAGCGGGACGCCCGCCCCGGCGAGGGTCCGGATCCGGATCAGCTCGATCACCGCGCCGCCGTCGTACCTCCGGTAGCCGGAGCGGTCGCGTTCCGGTTCCGGCAGCAGCCCCGTGGCGTGGTAGTGCCGCACCGTCCGCACCGTCACCCCGGCGTACGACGCCAGCTCCCCGATGGTCAGCATCCGCCCAGTCTCCTAGAGCGCGGTCACGGCATCCCGGACGATACGGGCGATCTCCGGGGCGCGGGTGAAGACGAGCCCGTGATCGGCGTCGAGCCAGGACGCCTCGACGTCCGGGCATTCCCGGACGAGCCGCTCTACCCCGGCACGCCAGGTGCGGTTGAGGCGCTCCGCCCGCGGGTCGCCGGTCCCGGCCATCGACGTCGCCATGATCATGCGGACGGGCACGCCGACCGTCCGGTACCGCTCGAGGATCCCGGCCCGCACCCCGTCGATCTCGACGTTCAGATCGAGGATCTCCCGGCCCGTGAGCAGCACCCGCCGCGCGGTGCCGCGGGCCGCCTGCTGCCTCGCCAGGTCCTCCCACATCGCGCGGAACGCGGGCAGATCGGCCCCGGTGACGAACGGCTCGGGCACCGGGTTCGCCCCGTCGATGAGGACCAGCCCCGCGACGCCGCCGGGATGCTCGGAGGCGTAGTGGACGGCCAGATCCGCGCCCATCGAGTACCCCACGAGCACCGGCGGCGCGGACGGCTCCGCAAGCACGGCGGTGAGGTCGCCGAGGAACCCCGCGAAGGAGTACCGGTCGGCGGCCGAGGCGAGGCCGTGCCCCCGGAGATCGAAGGTCACCACGTCGTGGTCGCGCCGCAGCAGCGCGGCCAGGACGTCCAGGTCGGCCTGCGTGGAGTTCAGCCCGAGGCACAGGACCAGCCGCCGCCCCCGGCCGCCCCGGGTCACCGGGATCGTGACGCCGTCATGGTGGACCGTGAACCGCCGGACGGTCTCGCTCGCTGTGGACATGCCGACCATGCTGCAAGGTTGACGCGGCGTAGGGGTCAAACCCGGGTGCAACCGGCCGTCCGGCCTCGGGGTTCGTCAGGCACGGCACGCCGGAACAGTGCGTGCCCACCGACGAACGGAGCATCCATGGACCTCCAGCTCACCGGCCGCGTCGCCCTCGTCACCGGCGCCTCGAAGGGGATCGGCCTCGCCGTCGTCCGGACCCTGCTGGACGAGGGCGCCCGCGTCGCCGCCGTCTCCCGCAAGTCCGGCGCGGACCTCGACGCCCTCGCCGGGCCGGACCTCCTGCACGTCCCGGCCGACCTCACGGACCCCGGCGCCCCGGCCGAGGCCGTCCGCCGGACGGTCGAGACGTTCGGCCGCCTCGACGTCCTGGTGAACAACGCGGGCGGCCCGCCGCCCGGCGCGGCCCTCCCCCGCTTCGGGTTCGGCACCCCGACCGACGACGACTGGCGCGCGATGTTCGAGTTCAACCTGTTCGCGCTCGTCCGGACGGTGCGGGCCGCGATCCCGCACCTGCTGGACGCGGGCGCGGCGTCGATCGTGAACGTGTCGTCGGGCAACGCGCGGCGGCCGGGGCCGATGAACTTCGACTACAACGCCGCGAAGGCCGCCGTGACGAACCTGACGAAGGGCCTGTCGGAGGAGTACGGGCCCCAGGGCATCCGGGTGAACACGGTGTCGCCCGGCCCGGTCCGCACCCCGTGGTGGACGGACGAGGGCGGCGCCGCAGACATCCTGGCGGCCGCGACCGGCTCCGACCGCGACGCGATCCTGGGCGGCGGCGCGGCGGAGATGATGAACCTCGCCACCGGCCGCCTCGTCGACCCGCAGGAGGTCGCCGACGCGGTCGCACTGCTGGTCTCCCCCCGCTCGGCGAGCACGACCGGCGCCGACCTCGCCGTTGACGGCGGCTACCTCAAGGAGATCTGACCGGGGTCTGGGGCGGAACGACGAGTGCCGCGCCGCCGTCTTGGACGGCGGCGCGGCGGGGGACGGGTTCGGTCCGGTGGGCCCGGGTCACCCGGCGTCCGCCTCCTTCCGGTGGCGGGGGAGGAGCAGGGCGGGGACGAGCGCCAGCGCGATCAGGGCGACGGCGAGCAGGTAGGTGTGCTGGAACGTGCCGGCGAGGGGTTCGGCGAGGGCGGCGCGGGCGCTCGCGCCGAGCCCGTGGACGGCCTGCAGGGCGCCGCCGTCGCCCGCCGCGGGCACCACGCCGTCCATCCGCGTCGCCAGGACGACCGACGCGAGCGCCGTCCCGACCGCTCCGGACGTCGTGTTGATCAGGTTGACGGTGGTGGACGCGGCGGGCGCCTGCTCGTGCGACATGCCGCGCGTCGCCGCGGTGATCGCGGGCATCATCGTCGCGCCGCCGCCCGCGCCCATCAGCACCATTGTGGCGCACAGCGCCCAGTAGGGCGCGTCCGCGCTGAGCTGGGCGGCGAACAGCGCGAACCCGGTGAGGCCCAGCGCGACCGACACCGGGACGAGCCGTCCCGGCGGCACCCGGTCGGCGATCCGGCCCGCGATCTGCATCGCGCCGCCGGAGCCGAGCGCGAACGGGATGCCGAGCAGGCCCGCCGCCGTCGCCGACTCGCCCCGCACGACCTGCAGGTAGAGGGGGAGCAGCAGCATCGACCCGAAGTATCCCGTCGCGAACAGCGTCAGCGTCGCGGTCGCGGTGGCGAACGTCCGGTCGCGGAACGGGCGCAGGTCGATCAGCGGGTTCGCCGAGGTCAGCGCGCGGGCGACGAACCCGGCGACCAGCGCCGCGCCCGCCAGCAGCGGCACCAGGACGGCCGGTGTCGCGAACTCGCCGCGCTCGCCGCCGCTCGTCACCCCGTACATCAGCACGGCGAGGCCGGGGGAGAGCAGGAGCAGGCCGACGATGTCGAGCGGGCGCCGCTCCCCGGGGACGTCGCGGGGGAACAGCCGCGCGGCGAGCACCACCACCGCGACCGTGATGGGCGCGTTGATGAAGAACATCCACCGCCACGACACCTCGTCGATCAGCCAGCCGCCGAGGGCGGGCCCCGCGAGGGGGCCGACGAGGATCGCCAGGCCCATCGTGCTCATCGCGCGGCCGAGTTCGCCCTTGCTCGCGGCGCGCAGCAGGATCGTCATGCCGACGGGCATCACCAGGCCGCCGCTGAAGCCCTGCAGCACCCGGAACGCGATCAGCGACTCGATGTTCCAGGCGAGCCCGGCCAGGACGGACGAGGCGCCGAACGCGGCGATCGCGCCGAGGTACAGCCGCCGGGCGCCGAACCGGCCGACCGCCCACGCGGTCGTCGGCATGACGGCGCCGAGCGCGAGCGAGTACCCGGTGGCGACCCACTGGATGGTGGCGAGCGGGGCGGCGAACTCCTGCGACAGCCGGTTGATGGCCACGTTCACCACGGTCATGTCGAGGGAGATCATGATGGAGCCGAGGACGAGCACCAGCGCGATCGTCATCGGCCCGGGGGCCGTCCCGGTCGCGGGGACGGCCCTGGGGGCGGTCGTCGTGGTCATGTCAGGCCCCGTACGGCCGGACGGTGCGGGCGTCGCGCAGCGCGTGCCCCCACCAGGCGATCTGGTCGAGCAGCACCGTCGCGGCGGTGCCGGCCTCCTTCTCGGCGACCGGGCGGCCGTCGTCGCCGAACCAGTTCCACGGGTGGTGGAAGCTCACCATGTCGCGCATCGTCACGGCGTGCAGTTCGGCGAAGACGCCGCGCAGGTGCTCGACGGCCATCCGGCCGCCCGCGAGGCCCCCGTACGACACGAACCCGACGGGCTTGGCCCGCCACTCGTGGAAGTGGTGGTCGATCAGGTTCTTCAGGGTGCCGGGGTAGCTGTGGTTGTACTCGCAGGTCACGACGGTGTACGCGTCGGCCGCCGCGAGCGTGCCGGACGCGCGGGCGAAGGCGTCGGACGCCTGCGCGCCGAGCCGCGACGGCGGTTCGACGTCCGCGACGTCGACGACGTCGACGGCGATGTCGTCGCGCTGCCGGGCCTGTTCGGCGAACCACGCGCCGACGGTGGGTCCGAAGCGGCCCTCCCGGGTGCTGCCGATGATGATCGCGAGGCGGAGCGGCGTGTCGGTCATCTCTTCTCCTTGAGCGGGGTCTTCGTGATGTCCTCGAAGTTACGGAGACCCGCGTCCGGCGGGCATCCGTCAGATGACTGGCCGGTCGACCGGCCCGCACCCCACTCTGAGACCTCAATATTGGTTTAGGTCAAGGAGCCAGCCGGAACTCCGCCCACACCGCCGTGCCGTGCGGCCCCGCGTGCGACCCCCACCCCGCCGACAGCGCCTCGACGAGCTGCAGCCCGCGCCCGCCCTCCGACCACGCGTCCCCCCGCACGCACGGCTTGCCGTCCGAGCCGCCGTCGTCCAGCACCGTCACCCGCAGCCGCGAGCCGTCCCCGCTCACGACGACCGTCACCGTGCCGCCCGCACCGGACGCCGTGTGCTCGCAGGCGTTCGCGACCAGTTCGTCCACGCACAGCGCCACGTCCGCGAGCACGTCCGGCGCGGCGTCCGGCACCAGCCGCCGCACGAACTTGCGCGCCCGCGGCGCCGACCGCGCCACCCCGGCGAGGCTGACCGTCCCGAGCTCCCTCACGGCCTGCCGCCCCGCGTGTCCTGCGGCGTCTCACCTGTCGTCATCGCCCTGCTCCCTCCTGTGACCCCGGTCGCCAGCATGGACGGGCAGGTGGGGCCGCACAATCGGCTCCGGTGACAAGGAACGGCGCCGACATTTGGGCGCGCGCGATGAGGAAGCCGTGCTCAGCGGGGAAGCGGGCACCGGTCAGGCGCGGCCGGACGGCTCCACGGCGGCGAGCATGCGGCGCAGCAGGGCGCGCTCGGGGGCGGTCGCGGCGAGGGAGATCGCCTCGCGGTAGGCGGCGGCCGACTCCGCCGGACGGCCGAGGCGGCGCAGCAGGTCCGCGCGGGCGGCCGCGTACGGGTGGTAGCCGCGCAGCCGGGGCTCTGCGGCCAGGTCGTCCAGGAGCGCGAGGCCGGCCTCCGGGCCGTCCCGCATCGCCACCGCCACCGCGCGGTTCAGCGCCACGACCGGCGACGGCGTCAGCGCGAGCAGGACGTCGTAGAGCGCGACGATCTGCGGCCAGTCGGTGGACGCGACGTCCGCGGCCTCGCCGTGCAGCGCCGCGATCGCGGCCTGCACCCCGTACGGGCCGGGCGGCCCGCCGGTCAGGGCCTCCTCCGCCAGCCCGCGGCCCTCCTCGATCGCCGCGCGGTCCCAGCGCGCGCGGTCCTGCTCCTCGAGCAGGAGCAGCCCGCCGTCCGGGGCCGTGCGGGCGTCGAAGCGCGCGTGGGTGAGCAGCATCAGCGCGAGCAGCCCCGCCACCTCGCGCTCGTCCGGCAGCAGGCGCCGCAGGATGCGCGCGAGGCGCACCGCCTCGTCCGCGAGGTCGCGCCGCGCGGCGGCGTACCCCTCGGTGAAGATCGAGTAGAGCACCTGCAGGACGCCCGGCAGGCGCTCCGGCAGCTCGCCCGGGTCCGGCACCCGGAACGGGATCCGGGCCTCCCGGATCCGGTGCTTCGCCCGGACGATCCGCTTCGCCATCGTCGCCGCCGGGACGAGGAACGCCCGCGCGACCTCGGGCGTCGTCAGGCCCGCGAGGCAGCGCAGGGTGAGCGCCGTGCGGTCCTCGGCGGCCAGCGCCGGGTGCGCGCACGTGAAGAACAGCAGCAGCCGCTCGTCCGGCAGCCCGCCGTCCGGGTCCGGCGCCGGGACGGGCGCGGCCCGCTCCATCTCCACGTGCAGGAGAGCGAGCCGCGCCGCCTGCGCCCGGTCCCGGCGCAGCCGGTCGACGGCCTTGCGGCGCGCCGTCGTCATCAGCCACCCGCCGGGGCTCGGCGGGACGCCCCGCTCCGGCCAGTGCACCAGCGCCGCCTCGATCGCGTCCGCCGCCACGTCCTCGGCCAGGTCGAGATCGCCGAACCGCCGGACGAGCGCGGCCAGCAGCCGGCCGCGCTCCTCCCGGAAGATCGCCTCGACCGAGGCCCGGGCGTCCGGTCCGGTCATGGTCAGTATTCGTCGGTGACGGGACGGACGACGACGGAGCCGTCGCGCGCGCCGGGGCAGCGCGCCGCCCAGTCGAGCGCCGCGTCCAGGTCGGGCACGTCGATGACGTAGTACCCGCCGAGGACCTCGCGGGCCTCGGCGAACGGGCCGTCGGTGGTGATCACCCGGTCGCCGCCGGAGGTGACCCGGACCTTCGTCGCCGTGGTCAGGTCGGCGAGCGCGTGCGAGGCGACGACGATGCCCGCGTCCTGCACCTGCTTGTCGAACTCCTGCCAGTCCTCGAAGTTGCACACGGCCTGCGCCATGGCTTCCTCCGCGTTGTCCGCGGGGGCCGTGTTCATCAGCAGCATGTACTTCATGGTGTTCGCTCCCGTGTTCGTGTTGCCGTACGTCCTATCCACGAACGGGACCCCGCCGTATGGACACCCTCCCCAAGAAATTCTGGGACCTAATCCTTCTTCGCCTTGCCGTTGCTGCGCTTCTGCTGGGGCTTGGCAGCCTTCTCCTTCGCCCGTTCGGCCCGGGTGGTCGCGTTCTTGCTCGGGACCTTCCGGGGACGGGCCGTCCGGCCCGGCGACGCCGGGACCGCCTGCCGGGGCGCGCCCGAGGTCGCGGACGGACGCGCGGTCGGCCGGGCGCCCGTCGTCCGTCCGGGGGCGCCCGTCGAACGGGCCGGGGCGGACGTGCGCGCGTCCGTGGGCGGCACGGTGGACGGCACGGCGGGCGGGACGACCGGGTTGTCGTGCCGTCCCGGCGCGACCGGCTCGGGACGGGCGGGCGGCGCGGACGGCGACGGGGACGGTGCGGGGCGCTCCTCCCGGCCGGGCAGGTTGCCGGTCGCCGCCGCGACCGCGGCGCCGCCGAACAGCGCGCCGGTCAGGACCACCGCCAGGGCCTTGACCGTGAGGAAGCGGGCGAGGAACCCCCGCCGGGAGTGCCCGGCGGGGACGGGACGGGCGCGGGCGGCGGCGAACGCGGCGGCGGCCGCGTCCTCGCCGGCCGGATCGGCCGGACGGGCGGGCGCCGCGGCGGCGGCGTCGAGCAGGGCGTGCAGATCGGCGTGCGCACCGTCCGGGGCGGAGCCGGACAGGAGGAGGTCGGCGGCCCTGCGGTTCGGCCGCCCGGACCTGCGGTCGTCGTTCATCCCACCCCTTCAGCGCCGGAGCCGCCGGTTCTGTCACCCTGCAGCAGCGGACGGACGCCCGGCCGCGGGGCGGCGTGGCCGTCGGCGGCGAGCCGGTCGGCGAGGCGGCGCAGCCCGCGGTGGGCCGCCGTGCGCACCGCGCCGGGGCGCTTGCCGACCACCTTGCCCGCCCTCTTGGCGTCCAGCCCCACCACCACCCGCAGCAGGACCGCCTCGGCCTGGTCGGGAGGCAGTTCGGCGATCAGCCGCAGCGCGTCGCGGGTGGCGATGCCGTCCAGGGCGTCGGCCTCGGTGTCGCCGCCGGACGCCAGCGCGGTGAACACCTCGTCGGGCAGCCCGGCGGCGGGCCGCCGGGCGGTGCGGCGCAGCTGGTCCAGCGCCCGGTGCCGGGTGATCGTCGCGGTCCAGCCGCGGAACCCGTCCAGGTCGCCGCGGAAACCGGGCAGGTCGCGCGCGATCTGCAGCCACGCCTCCGACGTCACGTCCTCGGCGTCGGCGCCGACGAGCGCGGCGGCGAACCGGATCAGCCGGGGTTGCGTGTCGCGGTAGAGCAGCCGGAAGGACGCCTCGTCGCCGTCCTGGGCGGCGCGCAGGGCTCGGCTCAGCTCGGCGTCCCGTTCGTGGGGCACCGCCCGCGACTTCCTTGCCACCCGCAGTATTGTGCAGGCATTCCGGCCGTGCCGCCGGGCCTTCGGCGATCCTCCGGGGCCGTTCGGGGCCGTTCGGGGCCGTTCGGGGCCGTTCGGGCCCGGACGGGACGGTCGCCGCCGGGCCGATCGCGAAGTCGTCCGGATCGCCGGGAACAATCGCGGGGGTCCCGTCGGTTCTACAAGACAGCCGATGTGCCTGGTGTCCCCGGGCCTCACCTATAGCCTTCACGGAATACCGTTCGGCTGGAGCCGTGTTGTGCCTTTCGCCGAGAGGCGACCCGCACATCGGCGCTCGATCAGGGCCCCGCCGGGCCGCAGCGCCCGGCGGGGCCCTGATCTTTCCCGCACATGGGACAATCCGGGCATGAGTCTCGCGGCGCACCTGGAGGAACTCGGCCTGCCCCTGGTCGAGGAGCAGCTTCGGCACCCGACCGTGGCGGGCATCGCCCGCGGCGACCTCGACGAGGCGGTGTTCCGCTCCTGGCTCGAGCAGGACTACCTCTACCTGCTCGACTACACGCGCGTGTTCGCCCGCCTCGCCTGGCAGGCCCCGGACGCGCACCTGGGCGACCTCGTCGACCTCGCGCACTCCACCCTGCACGACGAGCTGGAGCTGCACCGGTCGCTGTCGGCGGAGTTCGGCGCGGACCTCGAGGGGGCGAAGAAGGGCCCGGCGTGCGCCGCCTACAGCGGGTTCCTGCTGGAGAGCGCCGCCTCCTACGCCGACGGCCTCGCCGCCCTCTACCCGTGCATGTGGGGATATTCGACCCTCGGCCTGCGCCTCGCCGAGAACCCGCCCGCCGAGCCCCGCTACCGCCGCTGGGTCGACACCTACGCCGACCCCGACTTCGCCGCCCTCACCCGCCGCTGCGCCCAGATGATCGACGAGTCGGGCGCCGACCCGGAGCGCGCCGAACGCTTCTTCCTCGAGGGCATGCGCCACGAGCTGGCCTTCTGGGACGTCCCCGCCTGACGCCCCGCCTGACGCCCCGCCTGACGCCCCGTCCGGCGCGCGCCTGATCACTCCGCGCGGAACGCCTCCAGCATCCGCGCGAGCGCGGCCCACGCGTCGTCCAGGTCGCGGTCCGGGCGCGCGGAACCGGCGAGCCACAGCGCCGCCTCGTTCATCGCCCCCGACAGCAGGCGCGCGAGGGGCTCGACCGGGCGCGGCGCGATCGTCCCCCGCTCGACGAGGCCGGTCAGCGCGTCCGTGAGGTGCCGCGCCGACGCGGCCTCGTCCATCGCGCGCCACTCGCTCCACCCGAGCACCGCCGGTCCGTCGACGAGCATGACGCGCTGGACGTCCGGGGCGGTGCTCGCGGTCAGGAACGCCCGGCACCCGGCGAGGAGCTGTGCCCACGCATCGTCCTCGGCGTCGGCCGTCGCGGCGACCCGCGCCGCCACCTCGCCCTGCACCTCCGCCAGGACCGCGCGGAACAGGTCGCCCTTCCCGTCGAAGTGGTGGTAGAGCGCGCCCTTGGTCACTCCGGCGGCCGCCACGATCTCCGCGAGGCCGACCGCGCCGTAGCCGCGTTCGGCGAAGAGCCGCCGGCCCTCCCGCAGCAGCGTCCGCCGGGTCTGCTCGCGCCGCCTGCTCCGCGCGCCGCCGTCCATCGCGCCCCCTTGTTGACATACCGATGGTACGTGAATAGCGTACCGTCACATACCATCGGTATGTCAAAGGAGTCCGCCATGCGCCTGACCAGCTTCTATCCGGTGATCTGCACCTCCCGGCTGCGGGAATCCCGGGACTTCTACACCGGTCTGCTCGGGTTCGAGCCGACCTTCGAGGCCGACTGGTACGTCAGCCTCCGGCGCCTCGGCCCGCCCGCATACGAGCTGGCGCTCCTCGACCACGGGCACCCGACGCTCCCCGCGGCGTACCGCGCGCCCGTCCGGGGGCTGCTGCTCAACTTCGAGGTCGAGGACGTCGACGCCGAATGGGACCGGATCGTCGTCCGCGGCGGCCGGCCGCCCGAACTCCCCCTGCGCGACGAGGACTTCGGGCAGCGGCACTTCATCGTGGCCGACCCGGACGGCGTGCTGATCGACGTCATCACGCCCATCGAACCGTCCGGCGCGTTCGCCGATCAGTACGTCGGGACCAGCGCCGGGTAGTCGGTGTAGCCCTCGGCGCCGCCCCCGTAGATCAGCGCGGGGTCGTGCGCCGCGAGCGGGGCATCCGCGGCGAACCGCGCCGGCAGGTCGGGGTTGGAGATGAACAGGCGGCCGAACGAGAAGACGTCCGCGAGGCCGGCCGCCACGGCCTCCTCCCCGGCCCGCCGCGTGGTCGGCTCGGGCCCGTTGAAGTTGCCGATCAGGGTGCCCGACCAGCGCGGCCGCAGGTCGGCGAGCGCCCCGTACGCGCCGCGCTCGATCACGTGCAGGTACGCGAGCCCGCGCGGTTCGAGCGCGTCCACGAGCGTCCGGTAGGTGCCCTGCGGGTCCTCCTCGGCGATCTCGTTCTCCGGGTTGCCGGGCGAGATCCGCAGGCCCACGCGTTCCGGCCCGATCGCGTCGGCGACGGCCTCGACGGCGTCGAGCGCGAACCGCAGCCGTCCCGTCCGGGAGCCGCCGAAGCGGTCGGTGCGCCGGTTCGTGTTCTCGGCGAGGAACTGCTGGATCAGGTACCCGTTCGCCCCGTGCACCTCGACGCCGTCGAACCCGGCCCGGATCGCCGCCCGCGCCTCGTTCGCGAAGTCGGCGACCGTCGTCTCGGCCTCGGCGGTGGTCAGCGGCGCGGCGGTGACGTGCGGGACGAGCCCGTCCCGCGTGAAGATCGGCTCCGACCCGATCCGGACGGCCGACGGTGCGACGGGCGCCGCACCGTCCGGCAGGGTCAGCGGGTGCGTCATCCGCCGACGTGCCAGAGCTGCGCGAAGATCCGCCCGCGCCGCCGCGTGGACGGCGCCGGTCACCGTCCGCCACCCGGCGACCTGCGCGTCCGTCACCAGGCCGGGGATGCCCGGCCCGCCCTTGCCGAGCAGGTTCGGCCAGATCCCCTCGGACACGATCAGCCCGGCCCCGGCCCGCTGCGCGTAGTACTCGGCGGTGAGCGGGTGCGGGACGCCCGTCGCGTCGTCCGCGCGCCCGCGCGTCATGGGCGCCATCGCGACGCGGTTGGGGAGGGTCAGGTGCGGGCCGGTGTGGGGCCGCAGGAGGTCGCTCATCGTCTTCTCGCCTTTCCGGGGTTCGGGGCTCGCGGTTCGGGGTTCGCGGGTGTTCAGCGGGCGACGGCCGTGGCCTCGACCTCGATGCGCCAGTCCGGCTGCGCGAGCGAGGAGACCTCGAGGAGCGTGTCGGCCGGGTAGGGCTCGCTGAGGAACTCCCCGCGGAGCTTGATGACGTCGTCGAGGTCGGCGGCCATGTCCCGGACGAAGATGCCGATCTTGACGACGTCGGTGAGGTCGGCGCCGGCCTCGTTCAGCACGCGCCGCACGTTGCGGAACGCCTGCCGCCCCTGCTCGAGGAAGCCGCCCGGGACCGTCCGGCCGTGCTCGTCGATGCCGGCCTGCCCGGACACGTGGATGAAGCCGCCCGCCCGGATCGCCTGCGAGATCTTGTAGGGCTCGTACCAGTCGGGGGTCGTGGCGATGCGCTCGATCATGACTCTCTCCTTAAATGCATGTACCTACATTTTGTGTATGTGCATGCATCTTGGCGGCGGAGGTAGGCTGCTGTCAAGACGGGCGACGGGAGCGGCGGGAATGACGGCGACGGCGGGCACGGCGGGAACGGCGGAAACGCGGACGGACGGCCTGCGCTGGGACGGCGTCGTGACCCTGCACGGACGCGTCGAGAACCGGCTCGCCAAGGCGCTCCAGCGGCACCACGGCATCGGGCTCTCGGAGTACCGGACGCTGTGCCGGCTCGTCCACGCCGACGACGGCGAGCTGCGCATGCAGGAACTCGCCGACCTCATCGGCCTCAACCAGAGCTCGGTCAGCCGGCTCGTCACCCGGCTGGAGAACGCGGGCCTGACCAGGCGCGACCACTGCCCGGCCGACCGGCGCGGCGTCTACACGCAGGTCACCGACGAGGGCCGGGCCCTGCAGGAGAAGGCGGCCCCGACCTACCACGCGGAACTGACCGGGGCGCTCGACGAGGCCGCCGCCGACCCCGCGCTCGCCCCGCTCGTCCAGCGGCTGCGCGGCCTGTGAACGCCCGTGCGCGCGGCCCCCGGAACGGGAGCCGCGCACACCGGGCGGCGGATCCGGCGGATCAGCGCGCCGCCGGCACCTTCGGGCTCTCCGGCGCCGCGCCCGCCGCGCCCGCGCCGTCGGTCCCGTCCGTCCCGGCGCCGTCGGCGAGCGCCCGGAACCGGCGCAGCCGCAGGCTGTTGCTCACCACGAACACCGACGAGAACGCCATCGCCCCGCCCGCGATCATCGGGCTGAGCAGGCCCGCCGCGGCCAGCGGCAGGGCCGCCACGTTGTAGGCGAACGCCCAGAACAGGTTGCCCTTGATCGTGCTCAGCGTCCGCCGCGACAGCCGGATCGCGTCCGCCGCCGCCCGCAGGTCGCCGCGCACCAGCGTCAGGTCGGACGCCTCGATCGCCACGTCCGTCCCGGTGCCCATCGCGAGCCCCAGGTCGGCCTGCGCGAGCGCCGCCGCGTCGTTCACGCCGTCCCCGACCATCGCGACCGTCCGGCCCTCGTCCTGCAGCCGCCTGACGACGTCGACCTTGTCCTTCGGCAGGACGTCCGCGATGACCTCGGCGATCCCGACCGCGTCCGCGACCGTCCGCGCGACCGCCTCGTTGTCGCCGGTCAGCAGCACCGGCCGCAGCCCCAGCCCGGTGAGCCGCCGGACCGCCTCCGCCGACGTCGGCTTCACCTCGTCCGCGACCGTCAGCACCGCGCGCGCCGCACCGTCCCAGCCGACCGCGACCGCCGTGTGCCCGAGGGCCCGCGCGTCCGCCATCGCCCGCTCCAGCTCGGGCGTCAGGTGCTGCGACCACTCCGCCAGCAGCCGCGGTCGCCCGACGAGCACGGCGTGCCCGTCCACCATGCCCTGGACGCCCAGTCCCTCGACGTTCGCGAAGTCCTCGACCGTCCCGAGCCCGCCGGCCCGCTCCCGCGCGCCCTTCGCGATCGCCTGCGCGATCGGGTGCTCCGAGGCCTCCTCCAGCGCCCCCGCCAGCCGGAGCGCCTCGGCCTCCGCGACGCCGTCCGCCGTGACGACGTCCACGAGCGCCATCTTCCCGGTCGTGACGGTGCCGGTCTTGTCGAGGACGACCGTGTCGATCGTCCGCGTCGACTCCAGCACCTCCGGGCCCTTGATCAGGATCCCGAGCTGGGCGCCGCGCCCCGTCCCGACCATCAGCGCGGTCGGGGTGGCCAGGCCCAGCGCGCACGGGCAGGCGATGATCAGCACCGCGACCGCCGCGGTGAACGCGCCCGCCGCGCCGGTGCCCGTCCCGAGCCAGAAGCCCAGCGTCGCGACCGCCAGCGCGATCACGATCGGGACGAAGATCCCCGAGATCCGGTCGGCGAGCCGCTGCACCCGCGCCTTGCCGGTCTGCGCCTCCTCCACCAGCCGCGCCATCTGCGCGAGCTGCGTGTCCGACCCGACCCGCGTGGCCCGCACCAGCAGCCGTCCGCCCGCGTTCACCGTCGCGCCCGCGACCGTGTCGCCCGGCGCGACCTCCACCGGGACCGACTCCCCGGTCAGCAGCGACGCGTCCACGGCCGACGAGCCCTCCTCGACCGTCCCGTCCGTGGCGATCTTCTCGCCCGGACGGACGGCGAACCGGTCCCCGACCCGCAGCTCGTCGATCGCGATCCGCTCCTCGCGGCCGTCCCGGACGACCGACACCTCCTTCGCGCCGAGCTCCAGCAGCGCCCGCAGTGCCGCACCCGCCCGCCGCTTGGACCGCGCCTCGAAGTAGCGGCCCGCGAGGATGAACGCGATGACGCCCGCGGCGGCCTCCAGGTAGATGTTCATCGAGCCGTCGGAGCGGGCCATCGAGAACTCGAACCCGTGCTTGATGCCCGGTTCCCCGGCCGTCCCGAAGAACAGCGCCCACAGCGACCAGCCGAACGCGGCGAGCGTCCCCATCGAGACGAGCGTGTCCATCGTCGCCGCGCCGTGCCGCAGGTTCGTCCACGCCGCCCGGTGGAACGGCCACCCCGCGTAGACGACGACGGGCGCGGCGAGCGTCAGCGACAGCCACTGCCAGTAGTCGAACTGCAGCGCCGGGACCATCGCCATCGCGATCACCGGCACCGCGAGCACCACCGAGGTGACCAGCCGCTGCCGCAGCGGCGCGAGCTCGTCGGCGGGGCCCGCCGCCTCCACCGCCTCTCCGCCCGCCTTCGGCGGGGGCGGCAGCTCGGCCGTGTACCCGGTCTTCTCGACCGTGGCGATCAGGTCGTCCGGGGAGACCTCCCCGGTGAACTCGACCCTGGCCTTCTCGGTGGCGTAGTTGACGGTGGCCGTCACCCCGTCCATCCGGTTGAGCTTCTTCTCGATGCGGGCGGCGCACGAGGCGCACGTCATCCCGCCGATCGCCAGCTCGACCCGTCCGGATTCCGCGCCGGTCGTCATCGCCCCTCCTTCGCTCGTGTCCCGTGCCGTCTAGTGGGCGTGGCCGTGGCCGTCGTCGTGGCCGCCGCCGCTTTCGCGTGGCCTGGGCTCGACGGGCCCGCCCGTCCCGGCGGGAGCCGCCGCGTCCCCGGCGTGCACGGTGAACTCGGCCGTCCGGACCTCGCCGCCGTGCTTGAAGTCGAGGTACAGGCGGTACGCGCCCGCGCTCGGGGCCTGCGCGAAGAACGTGATCTCCGGCCCCGGCGCGGTCTTCCCGTCGCCCGGCGCGCCGTCCGGGTGGACGTGCAGGTAGGCCAGGTCGCCCGCCCGGAGCGCCACCAGGTGCCCGTACGCCTCCAGGTACGGCTGCAGGTCGGTGACCGGCTCGCCGTCCCTGCGCACGCTCAGCGTCAGCTCGCTGCTCTCGCCCGGCACGAGCCGGCCCGCGAGCCGCACCTCGTAGCCGTCCACCCTCGCCACCCGCTCCGGCTCGGGCAGCGGGACGGGCGCCAGCTCCCCGGGGGCGGTGATGTCGGTGCCCAGCGTGTACTGGCGCTCGGCCCCGGCCGGCTTGAAGTCGGTGAAGAACCGGTAGACGCCCGCTTCCGGCAGGGTCAGCGGGACGGTCCAGACACCGCCCGCGAAGGTCGGGTGCAGGTGCTGGAAGCCGGACAGGTCCCGGCGCGCGATGATCAGATGCAGCCGCTCGCCGTGCAGCGGCTCGAACCCGGTGACGGGACGGCCGTCCGGACCGTTGATCGTGAAGGAGAAGTCCGTCCGCTCGCCGGCCTCGACGGTCGTCCGGCGCGGCGCCAGCGTGTAGCCGTCCTCGGAGACCTGCAGCCCGCCCGGGAGTCCCGACCCGGCGGCGGCGTGGCCGCCGTGCCCGCCCTCCTCCGCATGCCCGTGGCTTCCCGTCTCGGTGGCGGTGCCCACGGGGCCGGTGACGTTACCGGCCCCGAGGGCGCCGCCGAAGACGGCGGCCAGGCCCAGGGCGTAGGCCCCCAGCTTGGTCGCGGTGTTCATGGTGATCCACTCCGTCCGCTATGCCTTCAGCTCGTATCCGGCCTCGTCCACGGCGGCCCGGATGAGCTCGACGTCGACGGGGCCCTCGCTCGTCACGGTGACCGTCCCGGCCTTCAGGTCGACGTCCACGTTCGTGACGCCCGCGACCTGCTCGACCTCCTCGGTCACCGCGCTGACGCAGTGCCCGCAGGTCATCCCGGTGACGCTGTACGTGCTGGTGCTCACGGATCCTCCTCATATTTACCCCAGGGGGGTATCGAACGCTCGTCATGCTGCCATAACCGGACACCCCTGGCAACCCGTACCCCCTAGGGGTTATTCCAAGCCCGCCGTCACGCGCTTCGCCGTGCAAGGCGACACTCTGCGCGCGCGCCAAAAACAGGGGAAGTTATCCACAGCCTGTGCGCCGAAGTAACTAGTCAATCCACCGCGCTATGTCGGTGTTTGTGGACGTATCACCGCTGTAACCCACCCGACCGCCAAGTTGTACACAGGGTTATCCACAGCCATCCACAGGGGTGTGGACGACCGTGCCCATCGCCGATACTGGTTCCATGCCCGAGTTGCCAGAGGTCGAGGCGCTGACCGCCTTCCTGCGCGAGCGCGCGGTCGGCCGCGTCGTCGCCCGCGTCGATGTTCTCGCCATCTCCGCGCTGAAGACCTACGACCCGCCGGTGACCGCCCTCGGCGGCCTCACCGTCACCGGCGCCGCCCGGCGCGGCAAGTTCATCGACCTCGACGTCGACGGCGTCCACCTCGTGATCCACCTCGCCCGCGCCGGATGGCTCCGCTGGCACGACGAGGTCCCGACCAGACCCGCGAGACCCGGCGGCAAGAACCCGCTCGCCCTCCGCCTGCACCTCGACGACGGCTCCGGCTTCGACCTCACCGAGGCCGGCACCAAGAAGGGCCTCGCCGTCTACGTCGTCCGCGACCCCGCCGACGTCCCCGGCGTCGCCGCCCTCGGCCCCGACCCGCTGGACGAGGCGTTCACCCCGCGGGCCCTGCACGAGATCGTCGCGGGCAAGCGCACGCAGATCAAGGGCCTGCTCCGCGACCAGAAGGTCATCGCGGGCATCGGCAACGCCTACTCCGACGAGGTCCTGCACGTCGCCCGGATGTCCCCGTTCAAGATCGCCGCCACGCTCGACGACACCGACGTCGCCACTCTGCACGACGCGATCGTCACCACCCTGCGGGACGCGGTCGAACGCTCGCGCGGCCTCCAGGCGCAGGACCTCAAGGGCGAGAAGAAGACCGGCCTGCGCGTCCACGGCCGCACCGGCGAGAAATGCCCCGTCTGCGGCGACACCGTCCGCGAGGTCTCCTTCGCCGACTCGTCCCTGCAGTACTGCCCCACCTGCCAGACCGGAGGCAAGCCCCTGGCCGACCGCCGCATGTCCCGCCTGCTCAAATGAGGGGGCTGCGCCTCTCCAGCAGCACCACGTCGCGCCACCGCCCGTGGTGGCGGCCGATCCGCTCGCGGACGCCGATGGTGCGGAACCCCGCCTTGCGGTGAAGCGCGAGGCTGGCCGCGTTCTCCGGGAAGATCCCGGCCTGGACGGTCCAGATACCCGCCGCCTCCGTCGACACCAGCAGCGCCCGCAGCAGAGCGAGGCCGACGCCCCGGCCCCGTGCGTCCGGATGCACGTACAGGGAATGCTCGACGACCCCGCCGTACACGCACCGCCCGGACACCGCCCCGACCGCCGCCCACCCCAGCACCGTCCCGCCGTCCAGTGCGACCAGCCGGTGCCCGGCGAGCTTGGCCGCGTCGAACTCGTCCCAGGTGGGCGCGGCCGTCTCGAACGTCGCTTCGCCTTCGTCGATCCCGGCCTGGTAGATCGCCAGCACCTGGTCCGCGTGCTCGGCATCCATCCGCGCGATCCGCACACCGCCCGCCACACCGAGCTCGTCGAGCAGCGTGCGCACCCGCCGCTCGATCTCGTCCCGGATCGGCCGGACGGCCGCGACGCCCTGCCCGGCGGGGTCCGGCAGGGTCCAGTCGAGGTAGCGCTTGCCGGGGAACACCGGGCACGCGTCGCCGCAGCCCATCGTGACGCACACGTCCGAGGCCCGCACCGCGTCGGCCGTCAGCACCTTCGGCGTCTCGGCGGACACGTCGATCCCGACCTCGGCCATCGCCGCCACCACGGCCGGGTTCACCTCGTCCGCCGGTGCGGACCCGGCCGACCGGACCTCGACGGCGCCCCCGGACAACCGCGCCACGAACGCCGCGGCCATCTGCGACCGTCCCGCGTTGTGCACGCACACGAACAGCACGCTGGGCTTATCCGACATGAACCGGAACCTTTCCCTCGAAGCGACGCCGCCAGGTGAGCGAAACGTAGACGAAACCGACCAGGATGGGCACCTCGATGAGCGGCCCGACCACACCGGCCGGCGCCTCACCGGAGGTGACGCCGAACGTGGCGACGGCGACGGCGATGGCGAAGTTGTTGCCCGCCGCCGTGAACGCCGGCGTCGCGATCCGCTCGTAGCCGAGGCTGATCGCCCTGCCGAGCGCGAACGTCCCGAACCACACGATTCCGAAGTACGCGAGCAGCGGCAGGGCGATGCGCGCGACGTCCCACGGCCGCGCCGTGATCGTTTCCCCCTGCAAGGCGAACAGCAGCACGGCCGCCAGGATCCACACCGCCAGGTCTCGGTCGGTGAACGACAACCGGGGGCCGGAGTCCACGGCCGTCAAGAGCGGGCCCCCGTGGACTGCGGCAGCGGCTCCCCGCCGGGCCGGGTCAGGATGTTCGCCAGCCGGTCGGTCGCCTCCGGGACGAGCCGGTAGTACACCCAGGTGCCCCGCCGCTCCCCGTCGATGAGTCCGGCCTCGCGCAGCAGCTTCAGGTGGTGGGAGATCGTCGGCTGCGACAGGTCGAACGCCGGCGTCAGAGCGGTGACGAGTGATCCGGGCGGGCGTTCCGCAGTGCGGACCGGGCCATTGCCGGTGACCTGGATCACCACGCAGAGTGGCGCGAAGCGCAACATATGCGTCACATCGGTGGCGTCCTCCCGGTTGCGCGGACGGTTTCGTGTCGACTCTGGTGAGGCAAGCGTGGATAGTAATTCGGACCCGGTGCCGCGGTTCTTCGTGGGGACGGACGTCGGCGGGACCTTCACCGACCTCGTCGTTCTCCGGGACGGGCGGCCTCCGCGGTTGTTCAAGTCGCCGACGACGCCGGACGACCGGTCGGAGGGCGTGGTCAACGCCCTGAGGCTCGCCGCCGAGTCCTACGGCATGGATCTGCCCGGGTTCTGCGCTGCGATCGGGTACTTCGCGCACGGTACGACGGCGGCCACGAACGCGCTGATCGAGCGCAAAGGCGCGCCGACCGCGCTGCTCACGACGCGGGGCTTCAGCGACACGATGCTGATCCAGCGGTCGATGACCTCGTGGGTGGGCATGGGCGCGGCGACCGGGCACTACAGCCGGCGGCGGAACCCGGAGCAGATCGTGCCGCGGTCGCGGATCGCCGAGATCACCGAACGGATCGACGCGGCCGGTGCGGAGATCGTCGCCCTGGACGAGGCCGAGGCGCGGGCCACGCTGCGGCGGCTGCGGGCCGAAGGGGTACGGGCGCTGGCGGTGTCGTTCCTGTGGTCGTTCGTCAACGGCGCGCACGAGGAACGGGTCGCACGGATCATCGAGGAGGAGTGGCCCGAGGCCTACAGCACTCTCTCCCACGAGGTCGCGCCGGTGATCGGGGAGTACGAGCGGTCGGCCACCACCGTCGTCAACAGCTACCTGGGCCCGGTGATCCGGGACTACATCGCGGGGCTGGAGGGGCGGCTGCGCTCCACCGGCTTCACCGGCGACTTCTCGATCATGGATTCCGGCGGCGGGGTGATGCGGGCCGAGGACGCCGCGCGCCGCGCGTCCTCGATGCTCACCTCGGGTCCCGCCGGCGGCGTGCTGGCCTCGACCGCGCTCGCCGCCCGGCTCGGGCATCCCAACGTCATCACCTCCGACATGGGCGGCACCAGCTTCGATGTCGGCCTGATCATCGATGGCGAGCCGCTGGTCGAGCGGATCAGCGAGGTCGGCGACCTGCATCTGGCGCTGCCGCGGATCAAGGTGACGGCGATCGGCGCGGGCGGCGGTTCGCTGGCGGCCGTGGACGAGTCGGGCGTGCTGGTGGTCGGACCGGAGAGCGCCGGCTCGGTGCCGGGACCGGCCTGCTACGGGCGCGGCGGGGACCGGCCGACCGTGACCGACGCCGACGTGGTGCTGGGCATCATCGACCCGGAGCGCTTCCTGGGCGGCCGGATGCCGCTGGAACGTTCCCTCGCCGAGAAGGCCATCCGGACGCACATCGCCGAACCGCTCGGTCTCGGCGTCGAGGAAGCCGCCGCGGGCATCCGCAGAGTCGCCGACAACCAGATGGCGGACCTGCTGCGCAAGGTCACGGTCGGGCAGGGCCACGACCCCCGCGACTTCGTCGTCTACGCCTACGGGGGCGCCGGGCCGACGCACGCCTACGCCTACACCGAGGCGGCCGGGATCGCGACGCTCGTCGTCCCGCCGACCTCGACGGTGCACTCGGCGTACGGGACGGTGACCTCGGACCGCTACCGCGCGGTGCAGACGACCGAGGTCCACCGCACCCCACCGGGAGCGGACGATCCCGCCGCGCATCTGGACGCCGGGCGGATCACCGAGTCCTTCGACGCGCTCGCCGAACGCTGCCTGGCCGACCTGGACGGGGACCGCCGCGCCCGGCTCTCGCGCGTCGCGTACCTGAAGTTCCGCCGCCAGTCCCACGAGCTCCCGCTGCCGGTACCGGACGGCCCGGTGACCACCGGAGTGCTGCGGGAGCTGATCGGGGAGTTCCGGGCCGCCTACGAGCGGATCTACGGCGCCGGGACGGCGCTGCTGGGCGCGGGAGTCGAGATCCACACCCTGCGGGTCGAGGGCCGGGTGAAGGTCAGCGACGTCCGGGAGGGGCCGTATCCGGGGTCGGCCGATCCCGACGCCTCCCTCATCGGTGAACGGGAGGTGCACTTCCCCGAGACCGGCCGGATCGCCACCCGCGTGTACCGGGGTGAGGGACTGGGCGCGGGTGCGGCGCTGCGCGGCCCGGCGATCCTGGAGTTCGCCGGCACCACGGTGGTCATCGGCCCCTCCCAGACGCTCCACGTAGACCAGCGCAACAACCTCGTCATCGACTGCAAGGGGGAGGCGTGACCACCACCGCCACCGCGGAGACCGGCACCATCGACCCGATCACCTTCGAAGTGATCCGGCACCGGCTGCTGGCGATCACCGACGAGCAGGGCGCGACCCTGGCCGCCATCTCCGGCTCCACCCACGTGGTCGAGGCCAGCGACTACAACGTCGGGCTCTACCTTCCGGACGGCTCGGTCGCCGCGATGGGCCGCACGATCCTGTCCCACGCCTCGTCCATGGCCGCCATCACCCGGTCGGTCATCGAGGACTGCACCGAGGATCCCGGCATCGCCCCCGGCGACATGTTCATCGTCAACGACCCCTGGAAGGGAACCGTCCACGCCCAGGACGTCGGCCTCATCGCCCCCATCTTCTTCGAGGGCGAGCTGCTCGCCTGGACCGGCGCCATGTGCCACATGGTCGACGTCGGCGGTATGACCCCCGGCAGCTTCTGCATCGACGCGACCGACTCCTACCAGGAGGGCCTGCAGATGCCGCCGACCAAGCTGGTCGACGGTGGGCGGGTCCGAACCGACGTGTGGAACCTGATCCTCGCGCACACCCGGATGGCACCGACCGTCAACCTGGACCTCCGGGCGCTCATCGGCGCGAACAACACCGCGGTCCGCGCGATGACCGCACTGGCCGGGAAGTACGGAGCCGGCACCGTCCGGACGGTCATGGAGAACCTGATCGGCCTGTCGGAGAAGCGGTTGCGCAACCGGCTGGCCAAGCTGCCCGACGCACGCCTGCACTCGCGGGCGTTCCTCGACAACGACGGCGGCCTGGCGCAGTCGCGAGAGAACGCGACGTACGAGATCGACCTGGTGCTGACCAAGCGCGGCGACGTGCTGCGCTTCGACTTCTCCGGCTCGTCCCCGCAGGCCAAGGGCTACATCAACTGCGCCCACTCCGGCATGATGGCCGGGATCGCGGCGGCGCTGCTGCCCACGCTCGCCTTCGACGCCCCGTGGAACGAGGGGCTGTTCAAGCCGGTCGAGGTGGAGTGCCCCGAGGGGCTGATCTGCAACGCCTCCCGACCGGCGGCCGTCAGCGGCGGAGCGCTGGAGGCGGGCTGGCTGGTCGAGATGACGGCCACGGAGTGCCTGTCGAAGCTGGCGGCCTGCTCCGACGAGCTGCTGCGCGAGGCGCAGGCCGGCCCGGCCGGCGGACCCGACAAGTTCGTGCTCACCGGCGCCGGGGAGAACGGGGCCCGGCAGACCTACGTGATCATGGACTGCCTGGCGACCGGCGGCGCCGCCTACGCCCACCGCGACGGTGCCTGGACGCAGGGCCAGCACAACATCGAGAGACAGCGCATCTCCAACGTCGAGGCCGTCGAGATGGACTCGCCGCTGATGTACCTGTGGCGCGGCCTGGTCGCCGATTCCGGCGGCGCCGGCCGGTACCGCGGCGGCATGAGCATGGGTGCGGTCTACACCGTGCACGGCGGGCGGGACGTCACCGCGCTCAACTCCGCGCACGGCTGGGAGGTGCCCAACTCCACCGGCATCTTCGGCGGATACCCGGGCGCGCAGAACACCCGGACCGTCATTCACGGCAGCGACGTCAAGGCGCGCCTGGCCGCCGGCGAGATCCCCCGGCCGGAGGAGCTGGCGGGGGAACGCCCGGTGATGCGCGGCCGGCAGGGCCTCTACGCCCTGGGCGACGACGACGTGCTGGCCACCGTCCCGCAGGCGGGCGGCGGGTGGGGCGACCCGCTGGACCGGCCCGCCGAGCACGTCCAGGCCGATCTGGACTTCGGTGCGATCACCCCGGACGCGGCCGTCCGCCTCTACGGCGTGGCGCTGACCGCGGACGGCCGGGTCGATGCCGAGGCCACCGCGCAGGTGCGTGCTCGCCTGCGCACCGGGCGCCGTGCCCTGCCCGCCGAACGGCCGCTGCCCGAGGCCCCCGAAGGTCCGCGCACCCGGATCCACCCGATGGGCGACGGTATGGAGGTCGTCCAGGTGGGGGCCCGGCGCTGGGTCGCCTGCGGCTGCGGCCGCGTGCTCGCCCCGGCGGGCGAGCCGTGGCGCCCGTACGCGGCCGTGGAGGTCGGCTACGACGTGCACGAACTCGGCCATGCCACCCGCCTGGACGCGGGACTGGAATTGCGCCGCTACGCGTGCCCCGCCTGCGGACGGCTCCAGGCGACCGACGTCGTCCGCAAGGGCGACGCCCATCTCGACGACATCCGGCTGCTCGCAGCAGGGGAGGAGTGATGGGACGCCTCGCCCTGGCGGCCGCGACCTCCCACGTTGGCGCGATCGTCAAGAACTCCGACGCCGACCCCGAACTCTCCGGGGTCCTGCACGACGCCTGGCAGCGGCTCGACGCCGAGATCGAGGGTGCCCGCCTGGACGCCGTCGTGCTGGTCGCCACCGACCACTACGAGACGTTCGGGCTGGAGAACTACCCGGCCTTCTGCCTGGGGCTCGCCGACGAACACCACGGATGGGCGGAGTTCGGCAACCCCGGCGGTACCGTGCCCGGCCGTCCGGACGTGGCGGCGGCGCTGCTCGACGGGTTGACCGCGCGCGGGTTCGACCTCGCACGCTCCCACACCATGGCGCTGGACCACAGCTTCATGGTGCCGCTGGCCAAGCTGCCGTCGGCCGCGGCGGCCGGTGTCGTCCCGCTGTTCGTCAACTGCAACACCCCGCCGCTGCCGTCGCTGCGCCGCTGCCTGGACCTGGGCGCCGCGCTGCGCGAGACGGTACGGGCACTCCCGGGGGGCCTCCGGATCGGCGTTCTCGGCACCGGCGGCCTGTCGCACTGGGTGGGGCTGCCGCGCTTCGGCGAGATCAACGAGGAGTTCGACACCCGGCTGCTCGGGCTCCTCGAAGAAGGCCGTGCGGCCGACGTCCTCGACTGGGACGACGACCGGATCCTCGACGAGGCCGGGAACGGAGCCCTAGAGATCCGCACCTGGCTGATCGCGGCGGGCGCGGCCGGCGGACCCGCACGCGTCCACGCCTACCGCCCCATGCCCGCCTGGACGGTCGGCATCGGCATCAGCGCCTTCGAGGTGACCCCGTGAGCATCGTGGGCCTCAACCGCCTCGCACGGAACCTGGAGCACGAACCCGGTCTGCTCGAAGCCTTCCGAGCCGATCCCGCTCCGGTCCTGGCGGACTATCCGCTCACCGGCGAAGAACGGCGCGCAGTCGCCGCGAAGGACGCCGCGTGGCTGCTCGCGCACGGGATGAACCCGGTGGCGCTGCGCAATCTGATGGTCGTCCTCGGCGTGGCGCACCAGGACATGTACGCATCAGCGGACGGGGCCTGACATGGCAGCCATCGGTGGTGTCGGCGGCGGTGTCGGCGACGAGCGGGCGGGCCCCGCGGACGCGGGCGTCCAGGAGCGCGGGGCGGCTCCGGTGCTGGAACTGCGGGACGTGCGCAAGACGTTCGGCGGCGCCCAAGCCCTCGCCGGCGTCGATTTCACCCTGCGGACGGGCGAGGTGCACGCGATCGTCGGCATGAACGGGGCCGGCAAGTCGACGCTGGTCGAGCTCATCTGCGGCGCGTTCGCCCCGGACGCCGGGGAGATCGCCATCGGCGGGCGGCGGCAGTCCGCCCTCACGCCGCGCCGCGCCCACGCGGCCGGTGTGAGCATGGTCCACCAGAAGCGGACCCTGGTGAACGACCTGACCGTCGCGGAGAACATTCTCCTCGGGCGGCTGCCGTCCCGCCGCGGGCGCATCCAGTGGAAGCGGGCGAACCGGGAGGCGGCCCGCGCCCTGGAGGGGCTCGGCATCGATCTGTCGCCCGGAACGGTGGCCGGACGCCTCGGCCCCGCCGAGCAGACCCTCGTGGAGATCGCCCGGGAGGTGCATCTCGGCGGCCGGGTGCTGATCCTCGACGAGCCGACGGCGTCCCTGGGCGGTCGGGACGCCGAGACGATCCGCCGCCTGGTGCGCACCCTGCGCGATCGGGGCACGTCGATCATCTACATCTCCCACCACCTCGACGAGGTCCTGGACCTCGCCGACCGCGTCACCGTCATGCGGGACGGTCAGGTGGCCGCCGCCGTTCGCGCCGCGGACATGGACCTGCCCGCGCTGATCGGCGCCATGGTCGGGGACCGGCTCGTGCATGAGCGTCCGGCCGGGGGCCGGGCGCCGGGTGCGCCGGTGCTGCGGCTGGCAGGACTGGTCGGCGGGCGGCTGCGTGAGTTCGACCTGACCGTAGGGGCGGGTGAAGTGGTGGCCGTCCTCGGCCCGGCGGGCGACGGCCAGTCCGAGCTGTTCCGCCTGCTCGCCGGGCTCCGCCGGGCCGAGGCCGGGCGGGTCACGGTGAACGGCACCGAGATCGCACCCGGCGACGTGGGCGCGTCCCTGGCGGCCGGGCTGCGCTGCGTCACCGGCGATCGGCTGTCGTACGGGCTCGTGCCGGGGCTCGGCGTCGACGAGAACCTCGCCATGGTCCGCCGCGGGCGGCTGCGACCCTGGCTGGTTCGCTGGCGGGAGCTGCACGCCGAGGGCCGGAAGGCGCGGGAGCGCTACGGCGTCACGACCCTGCACGCCGACCCGCCCGTGGCCTCCCTGTCGGGGGGCAACCAGCAGAAGGTGCTGCTGGCGGCCTGGCTCGACGGCGATCCGGTGGCCTGCCTGCTCGAGGAGCCGACCGGCGGCGTGGACGTCGCGGCCAAGGCCGACATCCACCACATCGTCGACGGGCTCGCCGATCGGGGCACCGCCGTCCTGCTCGGCTCCTCCGACGTCGACGAGGTGCTGCGGCTCGCGGACCGCGTCGTCGTCGTCCGTTCCGGGCGGATCGTCGCCGAATCGCCCATCGACCGGGTCACCCGCGACGACCTCGTCACGCTGACCGCTGGAGGAGACCAGACATGACCGCACTCACCGCGCTGCGGGGCCGGGGCCGCCCCGCTCTGCCGCCGGGCGTCTCCCGGCACGCCGGCCTCCTCACGGTCCTGCTGGTCGTCGGCGCCTACACCGGGATCAACAGCGAGGTCTTCCTGACCGGGCCGAACCTCCTCAACGTCTCCCAGCAGATCGCGGTGGTGGCGGTCCTCGCGGCGGGGCTGACCCTGCTCATGACGGCGGGCGGGATCGACTTCTCGCTCGGCGCGATCGCGGCCGTCACCCACGGCGTGGTCGCCCAGCTCATCGTCGGCGGCCTCAACGAGTGGGCGGCCGCCGCGCTGGCCCTCGGGCTCGGCGCCGCCGTCGGCCTGGTCAACGGGATCGTGGTGACGCGCCTGAAGGTCGTCCCGTTCGTGGCCACGCTGGCCACCTCCACCGTCCTCGACGGCGCCGCCCTGCTGATCATCGACGGCAAGAGCGTCTCCATCGGCGAGCACCTGGCCCCGCTGGGGTTCGGCGAGGTGGCCGGCGTCGTCCCCGCCATGGTGGTCATCGCCGTCGTCGTCTGCGTGATCGCCGCCCTGGTGCTGCGCTGGACGGCGTTCGGCCGCAACGCCTTCGCCATCGGCGGGAACGAGGACGCCGCCCGGCTGGCCGGGATTCCCGTCGTCCGGACCAAGTTGCTGCTCTACACCCTCGGCGGCATGCTCGCCGGGCTCGGCGGCGTCATGCTCGTCGCCCGGCTGGGTGCGGCCAGCCCGGGCACCGGCGGCCTGCACCTGGAACTGACCGTGGTCGCCGCGGTCGTCATCGGCGGCACCGCCCTGCACGGCGGCAGCGGAACCCTCGTCGGCACCGCCCTGGGCGTCGTGCTCCTCGGCGTGGTCGCCAACTCCATCAACCTGCTCCAGATCAACTCCCACTACCAGAACGTGGCGCTCGGTGCGGTCCTGCTCGTCGCGGCCATTACCAACCACCTGCGCAGGCGCTCTCCCTGACCTGGCGCGTCCGGCCCCCCGCCGACCACCCCACCACCCCGCACGATTCGGGAGGATCGACATGCACGCCACCCCTGGCCGGATCCCCGGCCGACCCCGCAGGCTGGCCACGACTCTCGCGCTGGCCGTCGGCCTCGCCGCCACCGGCTGCTCCGTCGACGACGGCGGCGAGGCCGCCGCGACCGTCCCCGCCGGCGAGGAGCTGACGATCGGCTTCGTCAACGGCAACTCCATCGAATTCCACACCTGCCTCCAGCGGTCCATGCAGGCGCGCGCCGACCGTGCCGGGGTCGAGCTGCTGACGGCCAACTCGGCGATGGACCCGGCCAAGGAGCTGTCCAACATCGACGACATGATCGTCAAGCGGGTGGACGCGATCGTCGTGCAGACGGTCAACATCGACTCGCTCGAAGGCGGCATCAACCGTGCCAACCGGGCGAAGATCCCGATCTTCCTCACCTCGGTGGCCTCGGTCGACCAGAGCAAGATCCTCGGCGCGGTCGTCACCGATGTGGAGAAGGTCGGCCGGGAACTCGGCGCCTGGCTGGTCGAGGACAGCGGTGGCGAGGCCGTCGAGGTCGGCATCGTCGGCGGTGCCCCCGGAGCGGCCGCCGACCTGATGAACGACGCCTTCAAGCAGAGTCTCGGCGACTCCGTCGAGGTCGTCTTCGACCAGCCCGCGCTCTGGCAGCGCGCCAAGGCCCAGGACGTCGCCGAGAACCTGCTCCAGGCGCAGCCCGGGGTCTCCTACATCTTCGTGCACAACGAGGACATGGCCTTCGGAGTGCTGGCCGCGCTCAAGGCGGCCGGACGCGACGACATCAAGATCCTCACCAACGGGGGCAGCGCGGCGGGCATCGAGGCGATCAGCGCCGGCGACATCGCGGTCACCGTCAGCAACACGCCCAAGAGCATCGGGGAGATGGCCATCGACAACGTCGTCGGCCTGCTCCGCGCCACACCCGGGACAAAGAAGATCGTCAACGTTCCAGAAACCCTGGTGACCAGGGAAAATGCGAATGAGGCACCGCCCTACTGCTCGTGAGGTTCGCATGCCCGACTCTCCTCGCCCCCGTCCCGCGGACGGTCCGCCCCAGGACGGGCCGCGCCGCCGCGGAGTCCGATCCGTCGATCGGGCGCTGGACGTCCTCAGCGCGTTCAGCGCGGCGCACCCCCGCCTCCAGCTCTCCGAGCTGGCCGACGTCGCCGGACTGCCGAAGACCAGCACCCACCGCCTCGCGGTGACGCTGGTCGAACGGGGTTTCCTCCGCCAGGAGGGAGACGGCGCCTACGTGCTGGGCAACCGGCTGCTCGAACTGGGCAGCCTGGTCTCGGCCACCACCGCGCTCGCCCACCTGACCCAGGGCGTTGCCGAGGAGCTCATCCGCTCCACCGGCGAGACCGTGCTCGTCGCCGAGATCGACTGGCGGGACCGGTCCCTGCTGATCACCGCCAAGCGCGAGGCGCCGCACTCACCGGAGTCGCTGTCCCCGCTCGGCCGGCGTTCGGCGCTGGGGAACGGCTGCATCAGCCGGGCCATCCTCAGCGGCCTGCCGGAGCGGGAGAGCGAGGAGATCGTCGCCACGCTGCGGCTGGCGCAGCGCACCCCCGCCAGCATCACCGAGCCCGCCGCGTTCCGCCGCGAGCTCGGCGCCTCCCGCCGGCTCGGCTACGCCGTCGAGATCGGCGAGTTCATCGCCGGCATCGCCGGCGTGGCCGTGCCGGTCATGGTCGCCGGCCGGCCCGCCGGCGCGGTCGCCGTCTGCGGCCGCACCGAGCGCATGTCCCGGCGCCGGCTCGAGGCGCTCGGCACCCACATCAAATACCTGCTCGGACGTGCCGCGGCCACCGGGCCGCCGGCCCCGCCCCGGGCGGGCTGACACCTCCTGGAGAAGACATGCAGTCCACCGACGCCGCCTGGGTGACCTTCCCCAGCGGCCCGGACGAGATCCGCGGCTACCTGGGCCTGCCCGCCCGCACCTCCGGCGGCGCCCCGCCGCCCGTCGTCGTCATGGCCCACGAGAACCTCGGCGTCACCGCCCACCGGGAACGGGTCACCGAACTCTTCGCCGCCGCGGGCTTCGCCTGCCTGACCGTCGACCTCTACAGCCGCATCGGGGGGCGGCCCCCGCAGGACCACACCACCCCCGAGGAACGGCGTGCCAAGGCGTTCCTCGCGGCCCGCGACGAGCAGGCCGTCCCCGACCTCGACGCCGGCCTGGACTACCTGGCCGGGCGCGGCGACGTCGACGCCTCCCGGGCGGCCGCCGTCGGCTTCTGCCTCGGCGGCGGCCTCGTCCTCGCCTGGGCGACCCGTACCGACCGGCTGGCCTGCGCCGTTCCGCTGTACGGACTGCCGGAGCTGCCCCCCGCCTACAGCCCGACCGGCCGGATCCGCTCGCGCATCGACATCGCCGACACCGTCCGCTGCCCCGTCCAGGCCCACTTCGGAGGAGCGGACGAGGTCATCCCGCTCGACCAGGTCGGTCGCCTCGAAGAGGCCCTCAAGCGCTCCGGCCGACCGATCGACGTGCACGTCTACGCGGATGCCGGGCACGCCTACCACGACGACACCCACCCCAATCACCACCCGGAGGCCGCCCGCCTGACCTGGGAGCGCACCCTCGACTTCCTGCGGATCCACCTGTGAGCCTCTGGACCGACCTGCTGGGCGCCGAGATCCGCCACATCGACGCCGCGGGGGTGCCCACCCGGGTCGCCCGCCTCGGGTCCGGCCCGCCGGTCGTCCTCCTGCACGGGCGTGGCGGGCACCTGGAGACCTTCGCCCGCAACCTGCCCGCGCTCGCCGCGTCCGGACGGCGCGCGATCGCGTTCGATCTCCTGGGGCACGGCCTCACCGGCCGCCCCGAGGGGGCCCGCTACACCGTCGAGGAGCTGACCCGCCACGCCCTGTCCGTGCTGGACGCGCTCGGCTTGGGCCGGATCGACCTCGTCGGCCAGTCACTGGGCGGCTGGACGGCGGCGCTGATCGCGTCCCGCGCCCCGGACCGGGTCCGCAGCCTCGCCCTCATCGAGCCCGCCGGGCTCCAAACCGAGTCCGACCGCCTCGCCGACGCCACCACGCGCGCCGCCTACGAACGCGGCGGCCGCGCCTACGCCGAACCGACCCCCGAGGCCGTCCGGACGCGCCTGGCGGGCCTGCTCGCCGACCCCGACGGCGTCGATCCCGAACTGGTACGGGTGCGGACCGCCCTCTACCGGCCGGAGGACGCCCGGCGGGTGCACCGCCTCGTCCGCGCTGCGGACAACGACCCGTCGCTGCTGACACCGCGACGGCTGGCCGGTCTGGCCATGCCCGTCCTGTTCGTCCGCGGTCAGCACGGTCACACGCCCCGACCGGTGGTCGAGGCCGCCCGCGCCGCCGTACCGCGGGCGCGCCTCCTCACCGTTCCGGAGGCCAAGCAGTGGCCGCAGTACGAACGTCCCGAACTCGTCAACCACGCACTCATCGACTTCCTCGGCAAGGAGAACCCCTGATGTCGTTCTGGACCGACTCCCTCGGCACCGAGACCCGCTTCCGCGACGCCGCCGGCTGGCGCACCCGCTCCATCGAGGCCGGGGACGGCGACGCCGTCATCCTCATGGGCGGCCTCACCGGCCATGCCGAGGCGTTCCTGCGCAACATCGTCCCGCTGTCGGAACGGGGCCTGCGCGTCTACGCGATCGACGCCCTCGGCCACGGCCTCACCGCCCGCCCCGACGACGTCACCTACCACGCCCCCGTCTTCACCCGGCACCTGATCGGCTTCCTCGACGCCATCGGCGCCGACCGCGCCCACCTGGTCGGCCAGTCCCTCGGCGGCTGGACCGCCCTGTACACCGCCCTGAAGCACCCCGACCGCGTCGGCAGGATCGTCTCCGTCACCGGTGCGGGAATCCTGCTGACCGACGAGGCCCGCGCCGCCGAGAGCGAGAAGGTGCACGCCCAGGTCAAGGCGGTCACCACGAAGGCGGCGTCGGCGCCCACCCGCGACAGCGTCCGCGAACGCCTGGAATGGCTGATGCTCGACCCCGCCACCGTCACCGACGAACTCGTCGAATGCCGCTACCGCTACTACACGCTCCCCGGCACCGGAGACGCGCTCGCCAAGCTCGTCTCCGAACAACCGAGCGAGGCCAACCGCGCCCACATGCTCCGCGAGGACGACCTCGCGAGCATCGCGCACGAGACCCTCGTCCTGTGGACCGACCACAACCCCACCACTCCCGCCGAGGTGGGCCGCCGCGCGTCCCGGATCCTTCCCAACGCCGCCTTCGACATGATCAGCGGTGCCGGTCACTGGCCGATGTTCGAGCAGCCCGGCCAGTTCAACCGGATCGTCGGCGACTTCCTCTCCGCGGGCGCTCGGTGACGCCCGCCGAAGAGGTCGCCACCGGCTGCCGCGTCCTGGCCGCGCACGGCAACTCCGACCTCATCTGGGGCCACCTGTCCCGCCGCGACCCCGAAGGCGGCGGCACCTGGCTCAAGGCCGCCGGTTACGGGATGGAAGAGATCACGACCGACCGCGTGGTACGGATCGACCGGGACGGCACCCTCCTGCAGGGGGACGGCCGCGTCCACCTCGAATACCCCATCCACACCGAGATCATGGCCGTCCGCCCGGACGTCGGCGCGGTCGTCCACAGCCACGCCGAATCGGCCGTCGCCTTCGCGGCCACGGGACTCCCCCTCCTGCCGGTGGGGCACGAGGGCACCCTGTTCTGGCCCCCGGACATCGCCCGCTTCACCGCCACCGGAGACCTCGTCCGCGACCGCGCCCTCGGCGCGGCGGTCGCCGCGGCCATCGGCGACCGCAACGCCCTCCTCCTGCACCGGCACGGCCTGGTCACCGCCGGCCCCGACGTCCCCACCGCCGTCATGACCGCGATCTTCTTGGAGAAGGCCTGCCGGATGCAGCTCCAGGTCGCGGCACTCGGCACGTCCTACGACCACTCGGACGAGGCCGAGGCCCTGGCCAAGCGAGCCCGGTGCTACGCACCCGCCCAGCTGGAAGCCGCATGGGCCTATCTCACCCGCCGACTGCCCTAGCCGAAAAGCGGCTCGAGAACGACACGTCTTGCTACTACGCGTTCCGGGACAAGGCGTGGGTGATCGAACGCTTCCCGGGCCGATCCCGGCATCACGGCTCATTCGGCCCTTCGGCGGTACTTGGAGATCGAACCTACGAACTCCACACCGAAGTGGAAAGTCATCAGGCCGAAAAGGAGGAAAGATACAGTGAACAACACGGTTGACACGAAACGCCACCAGTTCCACTGAGTGGCCACGTAGGCGGTTTCGCCGACCAGGTGTACCGGTACCTGGCGGCCTTGTGTGCAGCTACCTGAGTGCTCCACACGGACATCGGGCGTACGAGCGCCTCGATCAGAACGGAAGTCCCCATAGCAGTACAAGCCGCGGGGAGCGGCTTTGCTGTGGGTGATGGTCACCGTTCCGGGAGTGCCGATCGTGCCGTAGGCCGTCGCCCAGCCTTTTGCGCAGATGAACATTCCTAGGATGCTGAGCGCCGTGATCAGCAGCCCGCCCAGAAGCAGTAGGCCGTACGCGACCCCAGCGGCCGCCATTCTCTCCGACTCGGATGCTGCCATGGACCCGCCCTTTGCTCGGGGTAGCGGACACAGGTGGAGACACGATCGCCTCACTGATCAGACTCGCTCTGCCGGTTCGGGGTTCACTTCCTCTGGTTGATCGACGACATATCGGTCGGCGGCCGGTCGGCTTCCTCGATTCGGTCGTATTCGCTGGTTCGGGCGTCCGGAGCGTGCGGGGAGCGCGGCGGGTCAGTGGTGCCGAGTCCCGCTCGACGCTTCGGAGCGGCATGCCCCGCTCGGTACTCGGGCCGGTGATTTCGCTGATTCCTGCTCCCCGGATTCCGGTTTGAATCGGCACGAACCGCCTCCGTATGAAGGGATCCCTGACATGTCTCGCATCAGCGGGCACCTCCGAAGACTCGGCGCGGTGGCCATCGGCATCGCGGTGGTGGGCGCCGCGGGCGCCGTCACTACCCCCGCGTCCGCCGCCCAGGTCTACGCCGAGGACTTCTCCGGAGGGCTCGGCACCTTCACCGCCACCGGGTCCGTCAGCGCGAGCGGCGGCGCCGCCCAGTTGCGCGCGTCGCTGTTCTCCGACCCGTCCATGACGTCCGCGTCCATCGACCTGACCGGGCAGAGCGACGTCACGGTGTCCTACACCCGGACGACGTCCGGGCTGGACGCCGGCGAGAGCTTCACCGCGGCCTACTCGGTCGACGGCGGCTCGTTCACGACGCTGGAGTCCGCGCGGGACGCGTCGGGCGCGGCGTCGTTCGACCTGCCGTCGTCGGTCGACGGCCGTGACCTGCGGCTGCGGTTCTCGCTGGACGCCAGCAGCTTCCTGGAGACGCTGACCGTCGACGACGTGGTCGTCGAGTCCGGCGAGGGCGACACCGAGCCCCCGACCGGGACGCTCCCGCCGGTGGACGACGTGACCGAGCCGGGCCCGTACGCGGTGACGATCGACGAGTCCGCGGGCCCCGGCAACGACGGGTGGCTGGTGTACCCGACGAACGCCGGCCAGGACGGGGTGGACCACCCGATCCTCGTCTGGGGTCCGGGCGCCGGGTCCGACCCCGCGGACTACGAGGACATGCTGCGGCAGTGGGCCTCGCACGGGTTCGTCGTGTACAGCGAGGTGTCCTCCAGCAGCGGCGACTACATGGTCGACGCGCTCGACTGGCTGGAGGACGAGAACGCCTCCCGGTTCAGCCCCCTCTACCAGAACCTCGCCACGTCCAAGGTGGCCTTCGGCGGCCACTCGCGCGGGTCGATCGGGACGTTCGACGTCGCCACCGAGCCGCGGCTGACCACGACCATCCACGTGGCGGGCGGCTCGTTCGACGGGAACGGCCCGGACAACCTCCGCAATCCGGCCCTCTACATCGGCGGTGACGACGACTTCGCCACCGGCAACATGGAGACCGACTACCGCAACACCGACGTGCCGGTGTGGTTCAACATCCTGGACGGCACCGACCACATCCAGGCCACCCGCAACGGCCAGCACATCATCACGGCGTGGCTGCGGTGGCAGCTCGCCGACGAGGAGTTCCGCCGCACCGGCGACTTCCTGAGCGCGAGCTGCACCTTCTGCGGCCTCGGTGAGGTCGAGTACAAGAACTGGTGACACCGCGGTGACCAGGTGCCGCCCCACCGGACGGACGGTGGGGCGGCACCGCCGCGTCACCTGCGGCGCGCGACGTCGTAGGCGGCGCAGCCGATCAGTTCGAGGGACACCTGCAGCCGCTGCAGGCTGATGTTGTCATCGACCGTGTCCTCGGGCGTGTGGTAGGTCGGCTCCAGCTGGCTGGGCGCCTCGCCGCCGCGCCAGCTGAAGTTGCCCGCCGCGATCCCGCGCTCGTAGAACGCCTCGTGGTCGCTGGAGCCGCGGGCGGTGGGGCCCTCGGCCTGGTCGGCGTAGCCGAGCCGGTTCGCGGCGGCGTTCACCGCGGCCGTGGTGGTGTTGTCCGCGCCGTCCACGGACAGGAGCCAGTACGTGCCCGCGGGCGGGTGGCTGGTGGCCACCATGTCGTTCTGGAAGCAGCCGGTGATCTGCGCGACGCCCGCCTCGTCGAGTTCCTTCACGTAGTGCCGGGCGCCGATCAGGCCGTACTCCTCCGAGCCCCACAGGCAGATGCGGACCGCCTGCTGGGTGGGCAGGCGCCGCAGGACGCGCGCCAGCTCCAGGCACAGGACGGTGCCGCTGCCGTCGTCGTTGGCGCCGGGCGAGCCGGGGACGCTGTCGTAGTGCGCGCTGACGATGACGGCCTTGCCCGCGGGGTTCGGGAACGACGCCTTGCGCTCGGCGAGGACGTTGTACGAGGTCAGGTCGGAGTGGTGCGTGATCTCGAAGGACAGCCGCCGGGCGCCCGCGCGGATCCGCTCGCCGTGGTACTCGGCGAGGCCCAGCACCGGGATCGCGACCGTCTCGCCCAGGTTCGGGGTGAACGAACCGGGTTTGCGCTCGGGGTAGGTCTCCGAACGCGCGTTGACGATGAGCGCCGCCTTGGCCCCCGCGCCCGCCGCGGCCTTGGCCTGCAGGGTCTCGCTGCCGACCACGCGGTCGAACAGCACCAGCTTGCCGCGCACGTCGCCGGTGACCTCGGTGACGCGGCCGACGTCCACGACCTTGCCGTCCACCGCCGCGACGGCGCCCTGCGGGGACGCGCTGCTCTGCCAGAGCCGCTCGCCGCGGGCGCGGATCTCCGCCAGGTACTTGTCGGCGACCGGGAAGGGCTGGAGTTCGACTTCGTAGCCGAGCTCGCGCAGGACCCCGGCGATGTAGCGGGCGGCGCGGTGCTCGGAGCGGGTGCCGGCGATGCGCCAGCCGATCCCGTCGCTGAGCACCCGCAGGTGCCGCAGCGCCCGGCGGGCGTCGACGCGGGCGACCACGGCCCGGTCGCCGACGGTGAGGGACGGGGGCAGGGCGGCGCCGGGGCGCTGCCGGGTCGCTGCGGTGGCCGTTCCGGGGAGCAGGCCGACGGTCGCGAACCCGGTGAGGGCCGCGACTCCGGCCAGCAGGTCGCGGCGTTTGACCTCGGACATGGGGCCTCCTGGTGGAGAGGACGGCCGCGCCCGCCGGTCTCGGGTCTCGAGCGGGTGACGGACGGCGGCGGGACGGAAAGCGGGGCCCCGATATCGGGGAATCTAGGAAATTTCCCCCATGTCGACAAGATCACCCCGAAGCCCCGCAACCGAATCGTGATCGGCGTCGGGCGGGGCCGGGCCCGGTTTCCGTCAGGGCTTGCGGAGGAGGCCGCCGTACTCGTAGATGCCGGGTTCCATGGCGGAGCGGCCGACGTACTCGCGCAGTTCGGCCGGGACGGGCGCGAGGTCGGGCTGGCCGGGGTCGGGGCGCCAGTCCTTGACGTTCCCCAGGCCGGGCTCGACGGGCGGCAGGTCGGGCAGGATCGCGTCGACCTCCGCGGTCGAGCGCAGGTACATCGGGATGCCGGCCGCGTTGAACTGGGCGTTCATCTCGGCGCGCTGCTCGTCCCGGGTGCACACCATCTGGCTGAAGGCCAGGTGGCTGCCGGGAGCGGCGCGGCCGATGATCCCGCCGACGACGCCGCTCGGGTCGTCGTCGTCCGTCAGGTGGTGGCCGACGGAGAGGAAGAGCATCCCGACCGGTTCGGCGAAGTCGATCAGCCGCCGGACGGACGGTTCGGCGAGGATCGCGTCCTGGTCGCGGAAATCGGCGTGGATCATGGTCGTGCTCTGGTCGGTGGCGAGGAGGGCGCGGCCGTGCGCGAGGACGATCGGGTCGTTGTCCACGTAGACGACGCGGGACTCGGGGGCGAGCCGCTGGGCCACCTGGTGGACGTTGTCGTCGGTCGGCAGCCCGCAGCCCATGTCGATGAACTGCCGGATGCCGCCCTCTTCCACCATGTGGCGGACGGCGCGGTAGAGGAACCGGCGGTTCTCCCGGGTGATGTCCACGCCGGAGTGGAACTGCTCGAGCATCGCGATGGTGAACCGGCGGTCGACTTCGAAGTTGTCCTTGCCGCCCAGCATCCACCCGTACGTCCGCGCCGAGGTCGGCACGTTCTCGTGGATCTCGACCGGTACGTGCTCGTTCGCCATCACTCCGCCCTCCCGAAGATCGACATTACTCCGGCCGGACCGATCTCCGGGAGGGAACGGGAGATACCGGTCCTAACGGACCTTCGGGACGTCGCCGAAGAGGGGGGCCACTTCCGTCCAGCGGTGGAGTTGGCAGCCGTCCTCGCGGGAGAACTTCGCGTCGATCTTCCGGTCCCGCCAGGTGCCCTGGACGGTGGCGGTGGCGGGGCCGCCGTAGATCTTCGTGCACATCTTGCTGGTGACGGGCTTGAACGGGTCCTGCTTCGCGGCGAGGGCCGTGCAGGCCTCGGCCGCCTTCGGGTGGGAGCCGGCGGGCGGGTCGCAGGTGAGGGTCCAGGTCTCGGCGGGGGCCTCCGGGGAGGCCTTGACCTTGATCGTGAGGGTCTCCTCGGGGGAGTCGGACGGCCGCACGGTGGCAGGTCCGTCGGCGGATTCGCTCGAGGTGCTTTCGTCGCCGCATCCGGCCAGTGAAAGGATCAGAGCCAGCCCGGACGTGGCGAGGAGGGGCGTCCGATACCGCATGCGTGATTCGACGCGGCGGGGTTTCGCGCGGTTCCATGGAGGAGTGATGATTTTCGGGGACGACGTGCCGGCGGTGCCGGCCACCGAGGTTCCGCAGGACGCCTACCTGCTCGACGTGCGGGAACAGGACGAGTGGGACGCGGGACACGCGCCCGACGCCGTCCACATCCCGATGGGGCGGCTCAGCGACCGCGCGGGAGAGATCCCCCGCGACCGCGAGGTGTTCGTGATCTGCCGGTCCGGGGCGCGCTCGGCGCAGGTGACCGTGGCCCTGAACCAGGCGGGGTGGCTGGCGAAGAACGTCGACGGCGGGATGCAGTCCTGGGCGCACGCGGGCCGGCCGATGGCCGCCGGAGGTGACGCGGAGCCCTACGTGGCTTGACCCGGTTTGGGGGGTTGTAGCATCTCCCCGACCGATTTACCGCGGGAGCTCGGGCCGAGGCCGGGCTGAGAGGGCGCATCCGAGAGCGGCGCCGACCGCATGAACCTGTCCGGGTAATGCCGGCGTAGGGAGCGTGCCCCCATGGCGTCCGCCGTCGACGAGGTCCCGTACACGCTGGACGAGCCGGCGCCGAAGGTCCTCGGTTTCTGGGACCAGAGCGCGTTCTGGGCGAACCTCGGGGTCAGCCTGCTGGCCTTCTCCGGCGCCTACACCGTCCTGGCGCCGGACGAGGACGGCGTGCCGACGCTGTCGATCGCCGCCGGCATCGTCGCGATGATCGTCGGGACGGTCGTCGGCGGCCTGATGCTCGGCCTCGCCGCGGTGCCGGGCGCGCGGACCGGACGTCCCGCGATGGTGCTGCTGCGCGGGCTGTTCGGCGCGCGGCTGTCGTACGTCCCGACCGTCCTGAACGTCGCGCAGCTCATCGGCTGGGGGACGTTCGAGCTGATCGTGATCGCGGACGCGGCGACGCACCTGTGGGACGGGATCCCGCGCTGGGGCTACGTGGTCGCGGCCGGGGTCCTGACGATCGTGCTGACGATCTGGCCGCTCGGCTCGGTGCGGCTGCTGCGCCGGTACGTGACGGCGGCGGTGATCGTCGCGCTCGTCTACTTCTACGTCCAGCTGGTCCGGGAGCCGCTGCCGGACCTGACCGAGGGGTCGTGGGACGGCTTCCTGATCGGCGCCGACGCGGCCCTGGCGGTGTCGATCTCGTGGGTGCCGGTCGCCGCGGACTACACCCGGCACGCGCGCAGCGAGCGCGGCGCGTTCGGCGCGGCGGCGGCCGGGTACTCGGTCACGCAGATCGTCGCGTACGTGCTGGGCCTGCTGGCCCTGGCGCTGGCGGGGACGACCGGGAACGTGTTCGACCCGTTCCTCGCGGTGCCGCTCGGCGTGCTGTTCTTCGCCGTGTTCGTGCTGCGCGAGGCCGACCAGTCGTTCGCGAACGTGTACTCCACGGCCGTGTCGATCCAGAACCTCGTGCCCCGCGCGGACCGCCGCGTCCTGACGGTCGCGCTCGGCGCGCTGATCACCGTGCTGGCGCTCGTCCTGGACATCGGCGACTACGCGGGCTTCCTGTCGCTGATCGGCTCGGTGTTCGTGCCGATGCTGGGCGTGCTGGCCGCCGACTTCTTCCTCGGTCGCGGCCGGGACGGCTGGGACGGGTCCCCGGCGGCGCCGTCGCGCTGGGGCATGGTGGCCGCGTGGGTGGTCGGCTTCGTCGCCTACCAGCTGATCAACCCGGGCACGGTGAGCGGCTGGGCCGGGTTCTGGACCGGCGTCCAGGGGCTGCTGAACTTCGCGCCGCAGGGCTGGATGAGCGCGTCGCTGCTGTCGTTCCTGCTCGCCGGGGCGGCCGCCCTCGTCGCCGGACGGGTCGCGATTTCCCGCGGCACGCGCCGCTGACGTGGCGTTCTTCCGTTGCCGTGGCGTGAAGAGTGAGAACTTTTCCGTTGCGGTTCCCCGGCGCGGCAACGGGTCCGGTGGCACGATGACAGGCGTGCATCACCTCGTCCACGACCCCATCGCGCGGGCGGTCATCGAGAGCGCCGCGGACGCGATCGTGGCCGTGGACGGCAAGCACCGCGTGACCGTGTGGAACCCGGCGGCCGAGCGGATGTTCGGCTGGACCGCGCAGGAGATGATCGGGCGGGTGCCGCCGATCGTCCCGGACGAGCTGAAGGCCGAGCACAACGCCGTCCAGGAGCGGCTGATGACGCGGCGGGACGGGGACGGCGGGCAGATCTCGATCGCGACGCGCCGGTTCCATCGGGACGGCCGGCTCATCGACGTCCGCATCGACACGAGCCTGCTGAAGGACCCGTCCGGGACGCCGCTCGGCTGGGTCGGCGTGTACCACCCGGTGGACGACGACGAGATCGTCCAGCACCACATGACCGAGCGGGCGCGGCTGGTGCGGCGGCTGAACGACATCGTCGCCGACCTGAACGCCGAACTCGATCTCGCGGTCGTCCTCGACCGGATCACCGCCGCGCTGATCGAGCTGACCGGCGCGGACGCGGGCGGGTTCGTCCGGATCGAGGGCGAGCGGCTGCGGCTGGTGAGCATGTCCGGGCTGCCCGAGCGGATGCGCGGGACGTCCGCGGAGTTGCGGCCGAGCCTGGTCGGGGAGCTGCTGCGCTCCGGCAAGACGATCAAGCTCGCGACGGGGGACCGCAAGCTCGGCGATCTGATCTGGTCGGAGCTCGAGGGGCTGCACACGATCGCGATCGGGCTGTCGTTCGTCAAGGACAGGCCGTTCGGCGCCCTCTACGCCCTGTTCTCCGGCCGCAAGGTGGGGCACACCGAGCTGGAGCTGCTCGAGCTGCTCGCCGGGCACGCGGGCGTCGCCGTCGGGAACGCGGTCGCCTACGCGGAGGTCGTCCGGCAGCGCGCGCACGAGCGCGCGGTGATCGACGCGAGCGCCGACGGCATCGCCGTGCTGGACCACGACCTGGTCGTCCGGCAGTGGAACCCGGCCGCGCACGCGATCACCGGGATCCCGCCGGACGACGCGATCGGGCGCCCGCTGCCGTTCGAGATGCCCGCGCTCGGCGAGAACCTGACGTACCAGCTCGAGTCGGGCACCTGGCTGAACGTGCTGACCGCCGAGATCGAGGAGACCGGCGAGCTGGTCCTCGACTTCCGCGACGTGTCCGAGGCGAAGGCCCTCGAGGAGGCGAAGGACCTGTTCCTCGCCACCACCAGCCACGAGCTGCGCACCCCCATCACCGTCGTGCGGGGGTTCGCGTCCACGCTGGTCAACCGCTGGGACGAGCTGCCCGACGCGGACCGGCGCGCGGCCGTGGCCACCATCGCCGAGCGCGCCCAGTCGCTCGCCCGCCTCGTGGAGCACCTCCTGCTCGGGTCCCGCGCCGGACGGGACGAGCTGGCCGTCAACGTCGAGACGTTCGACCTCCGCCGCGTCGTCGAGGGCGTCGTCGACGGGTTCCGGTCGCTGTCGGAGCAGCACCGCGTCGAGCTCGAGATCGACCCGCGCCTCCCGCTCGCCCAGGGCGACCCGATGGCGACCGACATCGTCCTCGGGCAGCTGATGGAGAACGCGTTCAAGTACTCGCCGGACGGCGGCACGGTCCGGGTGTGCGCGCGCACGGACGGCCCGTCCATCGAGGTGACGGTCGAGGACGAGGGCGTCGGCATCCCGCCGGGGGACCACGAGCGGGTCTTCGAGCGGTTCGTCCAGGGCGAGGCGGGCGACCGCCGCCGATTCGGCGGCATCGGGCTCGGCCTCTACATCGTCAAACGCCTGACGGAGGCGCAGCACGGCGCCGTCTCCGCCCACCCGGCCTCGCACGGGACCGGAACCCGCATGCGATTGGTCCTGCGGAAGGCCCGCTGACCCGGCCGGAGCCACCGTCCGATTACTTACCGTGACGACAGGTGACCGGGGCCGGACGGGTGAGGTCGGTGTGATCCGCCCCACTGCCGTACCCGCCGCCTGGCAGTGTTCCGACCCGTGGGAGGCGTGTCCGCCGCAACACGGCGGACACGAGAGCGACACAGATAACACGGTTCCGATGAGTAAGGCGGCGGTGGGTGGATAGATCTTTCTTGGTCGCAGTTGGTGACGAGATTCCATGGGAGACGCCGTCGAACGCCGCAACCGGGGGTGATCACCGTGACCGAAGGCCCGGTGACTCGTTGTGCAGGTGGCAAACTGGGCCGTCCCGGGTTTCCGGACGATGTCAAGAGGGCATTCCGGTCGTACCGGAAGAGCGGCGATGGGACTGTCCGAGCAAGCGAATCGACGGGGAGGTGAGGGCGTCGAGCGTCGTACTGCTGCCACACGCGCCGTCCAGCGTCGCGGTCGCCCGGAAGCGCCTCAGCTCTGAGCTGGCGGAATCGGGCGTCTACGAAGCCATCGTGGACGATGCCAGCGTCATCGTGAGCGAACTCATCAGCAACGCGCTGCGGCACGCGCGCCCGCTGCCGTCCGGCGGCGTCCGGGTCCGCTGGCTGTACAGCGGCGACGTCCTCGAGGTCGAGGTCAGCGACGGCGGCGCCATGACCGAGCCGCGCCGCGGCCCGGGGACGCTCTCCTCGCTCGGCGGGCGGGGGCTCGGCATCGTCGAGGCCCTCTCCGAGGGCTGGGGAGTGCGCCACGAGGAGGACGCCACCACGGTCTGGGCGGTCCTGCGGGCTCCCCGGTCGAACGAGACGACCGGCGCCGCCTCGACCACGGGCGAGCACGTCGTCATGCCCGACCTGTCCGCGTTCCCGGACCTCTTCGACGAGCCGACGACCGACGACTTCTACGGCGGGACCAGGAACGGCGCCCCGACCAGGGCGTATCCCGCCTGACTCGCCGCCGTCGCGGCGAGATAGTTGAAATGTCTACCCCCCGTGCGGGGGCCGATTCCGGACGCTGTAGTGTCCTCCGCAAGCTCGGGCGCTGTCGTGCCCCCGTCGACACCGCCCGAGCGCCAACGTTCCCGAAGCCCCCGGCCGCCGCGACGGCCGGGGGCTTCGCGCGTCCGGCGGGCGCCGCCCGGACGGCTCAGCGGCCGGGAATCGCCGGGGCGCGGGTCGACGGGATCGAGGGCACCGTCGCGGAGCTGCTCGCCGCCGCCGGGCGTCGCGGCGGGACGCCCGCCCGGGCGGCGGCCGAGATGGTCCGGCGGCGCGTCCGCGCTGAGTCCGCGACCGCCTGAGGCGAGACGGTCCGGTTCGTCTTGACAGTGTGACGGCGGCGGCGCATACTCCATGTAACGAGACGGAGCGTCTCGTCTCGCGACGAAAGGGAGGTGGGCGCGCTGCGTACCGCCGCACGACTGACCCTCACCGAGGTGACCAAGCGCTACGGCGACCGCGTCGTCCTCGACCGGGTGTCGCTCACCGTGAAGCCCGGCGAGCGCGTCGGGGTGATCGGGGACAACGGGTCGGGCAAGTCGACCCTGCTCAGGCTGATGGCGCGGGACGAGACCCCGGACAACGGCGACCTCGTCGTGATCGCCCCGGGCGGCGCCGGGCACCTGCCGCAGGCGCTCGTCCTGCCGCCGGGCGCGACGGTGGCCGACGCCGTCGACCGGGCCCTCGCCGACCTGCGCGGGCTGGAGTCCCGGATGCGCGCGGCCGAACGCGCCCTCGGCGAGGACGGCACGGGGATGGACGTCTACGCGGGGCTGGTGGCGGAGTTCGAGTCCCGGGGCGGCTACGAGGCCGACGCCCGGGTGGACGTCGCCCTGCACGCGCTCGGACTCCCCGGGCTCGACCGGAACCGTCCGGTCGGCACCCTCTCCGGCGGCGAACGCTCCCGGCTCGTCCTCGCCGCCACGCTGGCGTCCGATCCCGAACTGCTGCTGCTCGACGAACCGACCAACGACCTCGACGACCAGGCCGTCGCCTGGCTCGAGCGGCGGCTCCGCGCGCACCGCGGGACGGTCGTGGCGATCACGCACGACCGGACGTTCCTCGAACGGGTGACGACCACGATCATGGAGGTCGACGGCGGCCGGGTGCGCCGCTACGGCGACGGGTACACCGGCTACCTCGCGGCCAAGGCTGCCGAGCGCGACGCGCAGGCGCGCGCGCACGAGGAATGGAAGGCGGAGCGGGACCGGCACGCCGCGCTGGTGACCGCCAACGCGGGACGGCTGGAGGCCATCCCGCGCAAGCTGACGCAGGCGGGCATGGGCACCGGCGCGTGGCGGGCCCGCTCCCGGGCGCACGGCGCGGCCGGGCGGATCCGGCAGTCGCGGCAGCGGCTGCGGTGGCTCGCCGAGCATCCGGCGCCGCCCCCGCCCGAGCCGCTCCGCTTCACCGCCGCGCTCGCCACCGCCGGGGACGCCGGGGCCGAGGTCGCCGAGGTCGCCGCGCTCGACGGCGTGACGGTCGCGGGACGGCTCCACCTGGACGCTTTGACCGTCCGGGCGGGCGAACGGCTCCTGGTCACCGGCCCGAACGGGGCGGGCAAGACGACGCTGATGCGCGTGCTCGCGGGGGAGTTGCGGCCGGACGCGGGCGCGGTGCGGCGCTCGGGACGGGTCGGGCACCTGCGGCAGGACGGTCCGGCGGGCCCGGCGGACCGCACCGTCCTGCGCGCGTACGCGCACGGGCGTCCGGGGAGCCTGGACGAGCACGCGGACGCGCTGCTGGCCCTCGGCCTGTTCCGGCCGGCCGAGCTGGGGCGGCGCGTGGGCGAGCTGTCGCACGGGCAGCGGCGCCGGATCGAGCTGGCCCGGCTGGTGAGCGAGCCGGTGGACCTGCTGCTGCTGGACGAGCCGACCAACCATCTGTCGCCGATGCTCGTGGAGCAGCTCGAGGAGGCGCTGGCCGCCTACCGGGGCGCGCTGGTGATCGTGACGCACGACCGGCGGCTGCGGGCCGCGTTCACCGGGTCCCGCCTGGACCTGGCGCGCGGCGCCGTCCCCCTGGCCGCGTGACGGGGGCCTGGTGACGGGGGCGCGTGACCGCTACGGGGCGTCGCGCAAGATCGGGCAGGACATGCAGCGCGGTCCGCCGCGGCCCGAGCCGAGTTCGCTGCCGCTGATCCGGATCACCTCGATGCCCGCGGCCTCCAGCTGCGCGTTCGTCTCGACGTTGCGCTCGTAGGCGACGCACAGCCGGGGCGCGACGGCGAGCGTGTTGTTGCCGTCGTCCCACTGCTCCCGCTCGGCCGTGACCGGGTCGAGGCCGGTGTCGATGAGCCGGAGCCGGTCCAGGCCCATGGCGCTCGCGGCGGCCTCCAGGAACGGCCGGGGCTCGGTCACCCGCAGGTCGCCGCCCTCCAGCGTGACCGTGTACGCGACGAGCGAGTGCGCGACCGGCGGGTACATGACGACGGTGTCGGCGTCCACCATCGTGCAGACGGTGTCGAGGTGCATGGTGGCGCGCTCCTGCGCGATCGGCACCGCGAGGACGGTGCGGGCGAGCCCCGCACCGATCATCTGCCGCGCGAGCCGCTCGACGCCCGCCGGGGTCGTCCGCTCGCCCGTCCCGACCGCGACGACCCCGGGGCACAGCAGCAGGACGTCGCCGCCCTCCAGGTGCTCGAGCGACGGCCCGTACACCGGCCGGACGCCCGCGAAGCGCGGGTGGTGCGCGTACAGCAGGCCGAGGAGGTCGGCCTCGCGGCGCCGGGCCTGCGTGGCGAGGCTCGTCACCGCGACCCGGTCGCCGATCCAGACGCTCTGGTCGCGGGTGAACAGCAGGTTCGGCAGCGGGTCGACGATGAAGTCCTGCTCGTCGAGCAGCCGGTAGACCAGGCCGTGCCCGGCCTTCAGCTCCTCGTGCGCGAGGCCCGCGATCAGCGTGTGCGCGAGGTTCTCGGGGTCGAGGTCGCGCAGGTACCCCTCGACGATGCGGCGGAGCTGGTCGCCGAGCCGCAGGTCGCCGACCGCGTCGGCGATCGCCTGCTCGCGCGCGGCCCCGTACTCCAGCGCGTCCTGGAGGAGTTCCGTCACGTACAGGACCTCGACGTCCCGCGACCGGAGGGCCTCCGCGAACGCGTCGTGCTCCTCCTGGGCCCGCCCGATCCAGGGGATCCCGTCGAACAGCAGCTTGTCGTTGTTGCGCGGGGTGAGCCGCTTCAGTTCGGCGCCGGGCCGGTGCAGCAGGACGCTTCGCAGCCGCCCGACCTCACTGGTGACCCGGTGCTCGTGCGCTGTCGTCTCCGTCACACTCGCAGTCTAGATCGGGCTTTCCCGAGGTCACCCGGCCGGGGCAGACTGCGGGGCGTGATCGGCGCCCACCTGTCCGCGGCGACGCTGCTGCGGGTGTCGGCGGAGGGCGTCGCGACGGCCGTGGTCCTGACCGTCCAGGCCCGGACGGGCGACGCCGCGACCGCCGGGTTCCTGCAGACCGCGATGACGCTCCCGTACGTCCTCAGCGGGCCGGTGATCGGGCACGTCCTGGACCGGACGGCCCGCCCCCGCCGCCTCGCGCTGCTCCTGGCCGCCGGGTACGCGGTCGCGACGGCCGTGCTGCTCGCGACGGCCGGGCGGTCGCCGCTCGTCCTCGCGCTGGCCGTCGCGGCGGTGATCGGCTGCACGGAGCCGGTCGTGGTGGCGCTGACGAGCCTGCTGCCCCGGTTCGTCCCGGCGGACCGGCTGTCGCGGGCGTACGGGCTGGAAGCGTCGAGCTACAACGTCGCGGCGATCGCGGGCCCCGGGCTCGCGGCGGGCGCGGCGGCGTTCGCGGGCGGCGGCGCGTACGCGGGCGCGGCGATCGTCGCGGCGGCGATCGCCGGGCTGTGCGCGCTGCCCTTCCTGCCGTTCCCCCCGCCCCCGGACCGGACGGACGGCGCCCCGCCGCACGCGGCGTCGATCGTCACCGGCGGCCTGGCCGTCCTGGTGCGGGGCCGGGTGCTGCGGGCGCTGACGGTCGCGACGACCGTGGCCTGGCTGGGGTTCGGCGGCGTCGCGGTGACGGCCGTCCTGACCGCCGGGCACCTGGGCGCGGAGCCGAGCGCGGGCGGCCGGCTGCTGGTGGCGCTGGCGGTGGGCTCGCTGCTCGGCTCCCTCGCGTCGAGCCGGCTGCTGACGCCCCGGCACGCCGAGCCGGTGATGGTCGCGGGCCTCGCCGGGTTCGGCGCGTCGCTGGCGGCGGTCGCGGCGGCGCCGTCGATCGCGTGGGCGACGGCCGCGTTCGTCGTCGCGGGACTGTGCGAGGGGCCGGTGTTCGCGGCGACGCTGATGCTGCGGCAGCGGGAGGCGCCGCCCGACCGGCTCGGCCAGGTCAACACGACCGCGGGCAGCCTGAAGATCGGCGCGTCCGCGCTCGGCGCCGCGCTGACCGCCGTCCTGGCCGGTGCGCTGGGCGCGGACGGCCTGGTGCTCGCGATCGCCGCCTGCCAGCTCGCGGGCGCCGCGCTCGGGGCCGTCCTGCTGAGGGTGCCGCGCGAAAAATCGATCGACGCGGTGGAGAAAGGACCGTAATGTCCGGGACATGTTCTTCGCAACCGGCACCCGGACGCTCGCAGGCACCACCCTGCTGAGCGCGGTGCCGGCTGCCTCCTTCGAGGCAGCGGCAGCAGCGGCCGTCGACGGCCTGCGACGCTGACCCCTCTCCGCCCCGCCTCCGGAGAACCAGCGGAGGGGGGTGGAACGGCAAGCACGCGGACGTGCGTCCGCGCGGGTTCTCACGTTCCAGCCAGGAGTGAGGACGGAGATCATGGCCAAGCAGATCTACGAGCGGGACAAGCCGCACATCAACATCGGCACGATGGGGCACGTCGACCACGGCAAGACGACCCTGACCGCCGCGATCACCAGGGTGCTCGCGAGCCGCGGGCTGGCGTCGTCCGTCCCGTTCGAGGGCATCGACCGCGCGCCCGAGGAGCGCGACCGCGGCATCACGATCAACATCGCGCACGTGCACTACTCGACCGCGACCAGGCACTACGCCCACGTCGACATGCCGGGGCACGCCGACTACGTGAAGAACATGATCACCGGCGCGGCGCAGATCGACGGGGCCGTGCTGGTCGTGTCGGCGCAGGACGGCGCGATGCCGCAGACGCGCGAGCACATCGTGCTCGCGCGCCAGGTCGGGGTCCGGCACCTCGTGGTCGCCCTGAACAAGGCCGACATGGTCGAGGACACCGAGCTGCTCGACCTCGTCGAGCTGGAGGTCCGGGAGCTGCTGTCGGAGTACGGGTTCCCGGGCGAGGACGTCCCGGTCGTGCGGGTGTCCGGGCTGCGGGCGCTGGAGGGCGACCCGTACTGGGAGGCCCGGATCGGCGACCTGCTCGACGCGATCGACGCGCACGTCCCGGTGCCCGAGCGGGTGCTCGACCGGCCGTTCCTGATGCCGGTCGAGAACGTGCTGAGCATCACCGGGCGCGGCACCGTCGTCACGGGCGTCGTGGCGCAGGGCGCGGTGCGGCTGCGCGACGAGGTCGAGGTCGTCGGGCTGGACGAGCGGACGCTGACGTCCGTCGTCACCGGCCTGGAGACCTTCGGGCAGTCGATGGAGCACGCGGAGGCCGGGGACAACACGGCGATCCTGCTGCGCGGCGTCCAGCGGACGGACGTGCGGCGCGGCCAGGTCGTCAGCGCGCCGGGCTCGATCCGGCCGCACCTGCGGTTCCGGGCGCGCGTCCGGGTGCTGACGGCCGCCGAGGGCGGCCGGAGCAGGCCGTTCTTCCACGGCTACCGGCCGCAGTTCCACTTCCGCACCACCGACGTGGTCGGCGGCGTGGACCTCGGCGAGGGCGGCATGGCGCTGCCGGGCGACGACGTCGACATGGTCGTCGAGCTCGGCAAGCCGGTCGCGATGACCGCCGGGCTCGGCTTCGCGATCCGCGAGGGCGGCCGGACGGTCGGCGCCGGAAGCGTCGTCGAGCTGCTCGACTAGGAGCGACCGGAAGCGAACGGGCCCGTGCAGCGCGCACGGGCCCGTTCGTGGTGGAACGGCCGGTGACGTGGGTTTCGGACACGTGACAGGTGGTTGAAATGTCATTAATTGCGGGACCAAGTCACCGGGAACCGGTGGCGGTCGCGATCTTGATGTGGTGGGATTCCGACGTCACACCCCCCGCAGTTCCCCCTCCTGGAGCACGTGTGCGTACCCCCCGCGCCCTGATTCCCCTGCTCTCGGTGACGGCCGCCGCCGCGGTCGTCACCATCGCCGGCGTAGGCGCCGACATCAAGGGCGTGCCCGGCGGCGGCGGTCCCGCGCACGCCGACAGCGTCGCGCGCGAGCTGCCCTCCGCGACGGTGAACGCGGTGACCTGGAACGTGTGCGGCGACGGCGGGCCCGAGTGCCCGCTCGGCACCCGTCCGGGCGAGCTGGCCGACCGGATCGCCGAGCGCGCCGGGGAGACGGTCGTCGGCGGGCGCGAGGTCGCCCCGAACGCCGTCCTGCTGCAGGAGGTCTGCGCCGGGCAGGTGGACACGCTCCGCGAGACGGCCGACCTCGACGCGTGGAGCTGGAAGTTCGCCGCCTACCCCGACGCTCCCGAATGCGCGGACGACCAGGGACGGCTCGGTCTCGCCGTCGGCGCCGCGGCGGCCCTCGCGGAGACGGAGACCGAGAAGCTGCCCGCCCCGGACGGCGCCGGACGCATCGCGCTGTGCGGGGAGGTCGGCGCGTGGAGCGCCCGCCTGTGCGTCGCGCAGTTCACGCCGTCCGCGGCCGACCCCTCCGGCGAGTGGCGGGCCGAGCAGGCCGGGGCGCTCGCGGAGTTCGCCGGGACCGGACGCGTCGTCATCGGCGGCGACCTCGCGGACGGGCCGAAGAGCGCGGCCCTCGACCCGCTCTACGCGGCCTACAACGAGTGCGACCAGGGTCCCGGCACCACCCGGACCGGCGACGAGACCCGGCAGGACTGGCGCGGCACCGCCGTCGAGAAGACCGACTTCATCTTCATGTCGAAGTCGGCGAGCGTGTCCTGCGGCGTCCCGGCGGAGCCCGAGAAGGCGTCCGACCACCGCCCCCTCTCCGCCGCCGTCCGCTTCCGCTGACCAGGGAACCCGCATGATCATCGGTGCGTCCGACACCTCATGAGTCATTTCTGGACGGCCGACGGCAGGGACCTCGGGAGCGAGATCAGCGACGTCAGCGGGGTCGTCAACGGTTACCCCCACGACGACCCTTTCCTCATCATCTCCGTGCTCGCCGCCGACGCGAGGGAGGCGGCGAAGACCGCCGCGGACCACGCGCCCTCCCTGCCCGTGCTCGGGCTGGCCGCGATCGTCCCGTACCTCTGCTGGTACTCCCGCGACCCCGCCCTCAACGAGCGCGTGCGCGCGTCCCTCGACGAGGTGTCGGATGTGCTCGCCGAGCTGCCCTGCCCGCACGCCGACGAGGGCGAACACCCCGGCGACTCCGTCCAGGAGCCGGACGCGCTCGTGCACATGATGTGGGAACTCGCCGACCTCGACGGGGACGAACCGGACGACGAGCGGGCGGAACTCTGGGCCTGCCCGGGGAACCTGTCATCGGTGGCGGTCGGCGGCATCGTGACCATGGAAATGCTGCTCGCCCCGGACGGTCCCGTCGCCGGGAATGGTGAGGGCGTCTACGCGCCGGGACTCCAGGACATCCCGGACGTCTTCTTCGACCATGTGAACGACCACCACACGATCCTCATCACCAAGTACGAGCGAGAGCGCCCCATTTACCCCCAGTGGCTGGTCTCGCCACTGTTCAAGGTGGTGCGGCGCGAACAACCCCTGTGGGATCGGCCTGAGGACGACCCGCGCGGGTTGCTCCTGTGGATCGCGCGCGAGCTGCGTGCGCGTCCGGACGGCCCGACCGGGGCGGGCCTGCTGCTGGCGCTGTCGAGCGCGTACACCTCCGCGATGGGCGACGAGGTGCCCGAACGGGCCGTCCGGGATGAGCTGGTCGAGGCGTTCTCGGAGGCGCACCGGGTACGCCGGGACGCCACCTGCGCGCACGCCGGGGAGCACCCCGCGCTCGACCCAGAGGAGACGCTCGTCGCCGCGGCGAAGCTGTGGGATCCGGACTACACCGACGCGGAGGTGGAGTCCCGGCCGGTCACGGCCGGGACGGCCGAGGCGGTCGCCTGCCCCGCGCACGTGCGGGACATCGCGCTGCGCGCCGCGACCGACCTGCGGCGCGACGTCGCCGGACGGTTCGGGCCGTCCGCCGGTGCCGACCTGGACGCCCGGTTCCGCGCCGAGGACGGGACCCTGCGGGCCGACCGCGTCGCCCGCGACGTCCGGTTCCATAACGCGGGGCCGGACCTGGAGGCGTCCCCGGCCGTGTGGTGCGCCCGCCGCGTCCTGGCCGGTGCCGCGGACCCCAGGGAGCATGCCGCGCTCGTGATGTCGGTCGTGCACGCGGCCCGGCACCCGCACTGGTACGCCGATCTCCCCGGGGCCGTCGCCGTCCTCGCCGAGGCGCTCACTGCGGTCGTCGCGGCCGATCCGGGCGAGTGCGGCCACACCGACGGGCACACCCTCGGCGAGGTCGCGTCGTACGGAATGCCCGTGCTCGGGCAGTTGATGCCGCCCGTCTACGACTCGCTGCGCTACGAGTTGCCGCCGGCACACCCCGAACGGCGCCCGTTCGTCCGTCCGAACAAGTACCGGGACGAGGAGGGGAAGGGGCCCGACCGCTGGCGGTGCCCCGTCCACCTCGCCGCCCTCGCCCGCCTCGCACTCGCGGAGACGTCCGCCTGACCGGCCGTGCGTCCCTTAGTGGACGGCCCGGTCCTCGCCCTCCCAGTAGGGGGCGCGCAGCTCGCGCTTGAGGATCTTGCCGGTCGGGTTGCGCGGGATCTCGTCGCGCACCTCGACCGAGGTCGGGCACTTGAAGTGCGCGAGGCGCTCGCGGCAGTACTCGATGACCGCCTGCTCGGACAGGTCCGCCGAGGCGACGACGATGGCCTTCGGCGTCTCGCCCCACTTCTCGTGCGGGACGCCGATCACCGCGCAGTCGGTGATCTCCGGGTGGCTCATCAGCACGTTCTCGACCTCGGCGGGGTAGATGTTCTCCCCACCCGAGATGATCATGTCCTTCACCCGGTCGTGCATGTAGAGATAGCCGTCCTCGTCCAGGTAGCCGACGTCGCCGGTGCGGAACCAGCCGCCGTCCAGCAGCGCGGTGGACGTCGCGTCGGGCATCCCCCAGTAGCCCTGCATATTCTGCGGGGTGCGGCACAGGATCTCGCCGACCTGCCCGGTCGGCTGGTCGTCGCCCGTGGCCGGATCGACGATCCTGAGCTCGGTGACCGCGTTGGGCAGGCCCGCGCTGCGCAGCCGGTGCGTGTTCGGACCGTCCGGGTCGTGGTCCTCGGGCGGCAGCATGGTGATCGCGCCGGTCGTCTCCGTCAGGCCGTAGACCTGCATGAACCCGCTGTTCGGCAGCATCCGCATGGCGCCGCGCAGGACGTCCTCGCTGATCGGCGACGCGCCGTAGATCATCAGCTCGAGGCTGGACAGGTCGGCCTCGGCCACCTCGGGGATCAGCTGCATGAACTGCAGCAGCACCGGGACGAGGAAGATGTGCGTGACCCGGTTCGCCTCGATCGCGCGGGCGATCAGCGTCGGGTCGGGCTCCCGCGCGATGACGCCGGTGATGCCCTCGTGCACGGCGCACACCGTGAGGACGTTGCCCGCGACGTGGTACATCGGCATCGCGACCATGAGGACGCTCGACTCGTCGACGTCCCAGGCGTCCTTCACCATCGGCAGCCCGGACAGGAAGTTGTCGTGCGTGAGCATCACGCCCTTGGGCAGGCCCGTGGTGCCCGACGAGTAGAGCTGGACGAACACGTCGGACGTCGCGATCTCGGTGTCCGGCGCCGTCTCGGGCGCGGCGTCCATCCACGCCGCGTAGTCGAGGTGGGCGTGCCCGTCCTCGCCGCCGATGACGATCATGTGCGTGGTGTGCTCGAGCTTGCCCGCCACGGCGTCCAGCACCGGGACGAACTCGGGCCCGACGATGAACACCTTCGCGCGCGCGTTGTTGACGATGTAGGCGACCTCGTCGGGCGCCAGCCGGTAGTTCACCGGGACCTGCACGGCGGCGATCCGCGCCGCCCCGAAGAGCTGCTCGGCGTATTCGAGCGAGTTCTTGTCGAGGATGGCGACCCGGTCCCCGCGGCCGACCCCGGCGCCCGCGAGCGCCGCCGCGGCCCGGTCGACGCGCCGGTCGAAGTCGGCGTAGCTGATCCGCGTGTCGCCCGCGATGTAGGCGATGCGGTCGGGGTGCGAGCTCGCGCGCTCCCGCAACTTCTCGGTCAGACCAGGCACGACACGTCCTTTCGCCGATAACCGCACACTTACTGCGCAATCATGCGGTCATCGGACCGCCGGCGGCAAGGGACCGGTGTCCCGGTTCCTATCCGTTTCTGGACATCTTCGACACCACCGTCACGGCGAGTACGACGACCACCGCGACGAGCCCGATGAAGAAGAAGAACTTGAGCATCGACAGGATGGCGCCGACGACGGTGAAGAGCAGCCAGACCGCCAGGACGACGCCGAGGATCATCAGAATTGTTCGGCCCATACCACCAAGGTAGGCGGAGCCGCCGACACCCGCATCACCCTGGAGGACGACCTCGCCCCCGAGATCGGCTCAGGGACGGACCCCGATCCGGACCGGCTCACGGGTCACGCGCCGGGCTGCGGCCCTCCGGGTGCCGGCGGCGGGTCGATCGGCTGCCCCGGCGCCCATCCCGACGCTCCCGGCGCGGGCGGCTGTCCGTAGGCGGGCGGCTGCCCCGCGACGGGCGCCCCCGGCGCCCCGGGCGCCCCGTACGGCGGCTGCCCCGGCATGGGCTGGCCGGGCATGGGCTGGCCGGGCATGGGCTGGCCGGGCATGGGCTGGCCGGGGACGGGCTGGCCCGGCATGGGCTGGCCCGGGTGCCCGAACGGCTGACCGGGGCCGCCCGGACCGCCCGGGCCGGACGGTCGGCTCGTCCCGCGGCTCGCGGTCGTCAGCACCTTCACCAGCGCGAGTCCCCCCGCCACCACCGAAGCGAGCAGCTCGTAGAGCATGAACCTCACCGACGCGGGCTGCATGAGGTCGCCGAGCGGGCCCGTGCCCGGGAAGTGCCCGTGCCACACGATGATGCTCAGGTAGGCGCCGATCCGGACGCCCACCTCCACCGCCACGAACGCCGCGATCGCCGCACCGATCGGTGCCAGCGGACCGCGCGGACGGGTGAACAGCAGCATCCCACCGACGACCAGCCCGACGATGAAGCACTCGATCAGGAAATAGGTCGTCGACATGCGGAACTCGAGCGTGGCGATCGACCGGTGGTTCCGGATGATCGTGAGCACGACCGCGGCGGCGGTGGCGAGGGCGCCCCCGACCATGATGAGCGCGAAGACCACGCCGTTGGAGGTCGCGGAGCGAGTTTGCGGCATTCGGCCATTAAAGCGTCGATCGTCGCCGAGTGTGAACCCCGCGTCCCGTTCGGTCAACGACTCCTTACAGAGTGGAGACGCGCGGGGTGTACCGGGTGATGACCGGCCAGGAAGCCCGTACCGTGGCCGCGTGACATGCGCGCTAGCCCGCCGGGCGGTGACCCGATGACGGCCCCGGGCCGCATCCTGGTCGTGGACGACGACCCCACGGTGGCGGAGGTCGTGGCCCGGTACCTCACCCGGGACGGGCACGAGGTGACCTGCGTCGCGGACGGCCGCACGGCGCTGCGCCGCGCCCTCGACCGCCCGCCGGACCTGATCGTCCTCGACCTGATGCTGCCCGGGATGAGCGGGCTCGACGTGTGCCGGCGGCTGCGCGCGTCTTCGGCCGTCCCCATCGTGATGCTCACCGCGCTCGGCGCCGAGACCGACCGGCTCGCCGGGCTGGAGCTCGGCGCCGACGACTACGTGACCAAGCCGTTCAGCCCGCGCGAGCTGGCGCTCCGGGTGAAGTCGGTGCTGCGCCGGTCGCGCGGCTCGGTCGTCCCGACGGGCCCGGACGGGCCGTTCCGCGACGGCGACCTGATCGTGGACGTCGCCGCGCACGAGGCGGGGCTGCGCGGCGAACCGCTCGCGCTCACCGCCCGCGAGTTCGACCTGCTGGCGTTCCTGGTCCGCCATCCGCGCCGCGCCTTCACCCGCGACGAGCTGCTGCAGCAGGTGTGGGACTGGTCGTTCGGGGACGCCTCGACGGTCACCGTCCACGTCCGGCGGCTCCGGGAGAAGATCGAGGACGACCCGACCGCGCCCCGCCGGATCGTCACGGTCTGGGGCGTCGGCTACCGCTACGAGCCCGCCGAGGCGGTGGCCGGCGCATGATCCCCTTCGCCGACCTGCTCCTCGTCGTCGGCTACGCGACGCTCGCCGCCGTCGTCGTGGCGGCCGTCGCGCTCGGCGCGCTGCACGCCCTGCGCGGACGGTCCGTGGCGACGCAGCTCGTCGTGGTCAGCGCGGCGACCGTCCTGGCGATGATCTGCGGCATCCTCGTGATCTCGCTGCTGATGCTGATCAACGACCACGACCGGTCGGTCGTGCTCGCGGTGGTGGCGTCCGCGGGCCTGGTCGCGATGGCCGTCTCGCTGCTGCTCGGCCGCCGGCTCGTCGCCGCGAACCGCGCGCTGGTCGAGGCCGTCCGCGCGGACCGGTTCCGGCCACCGACGGCCCGGCTCCCCGCGGAACTGGCCGAGCTGTCCCGCGAACTGGACGCCGCGTACGACCGGCTCGCGGCCGCGCACGAGCGCGAGCAGGCCCTCGAAGCCAGCCGCCGGGAGCTGGTCGCGTGGGTCAGCCACGACCTGCGGACCCCGCTCGCCGGGCTCCGCGCGATGGCGGAGGCCCTCGAGGACGAGATCGTCGACGACGACGCGACCGTCCGCCGCTACCACTCCCGCATCCGGATCGAGGCCGAACGGCTCACCGAGATGGTGGACGACCTGTTCGAGCTGTCGCGCATCCACGCGGGCGCGCTCCGGCTGACCCGCAGCCACGTCGGACTCGCCGACCTCGTCGCCGAGACGGTCGCCGGCACCGAGGCCCTCGCCCGCGCCAAGGGCGTCCGCCTGCACGGCGACGTGCGCAGCGCCCAGCCCGTCCAGGTCGACACCGGGGAACTGGGCCGCGCGCTGCGCAACCTGGTGGTGAACGCGATCCGGCACACGCCGGGCGAGGGCACCGTGCAGATCGTCGGCGAGGTCGACGGCGGGGAGGCGCGGGTGACCGTCGCGGACGCCTGCGGCGGCATCCCCGAGGACGACCTGCCGCGCGTCTTCGACGTCGCGTTCCGCGGCGAGGCGGCGCGCAGCCCCGGCGGCGGCGCCGGCCTCGGCCTCGCCATCGCCCGCGGCATCGTCGAGGCCCACGCCGGCCGCATCGGCGTCGCCAACGACGGCCCCGGCTGCCGCTTCGAGATAAGAGTTCCCATCTGATTGCCAGGCCCTCGGCGTCAGGGGCGGCGGTCAGCCGTGGACGGCTTCGGTCATCGCGCGGACGGTGGGGCAGGGCCAGCGGGCCATGCAGGCGCGGCAGCGGCGGATGGGACGGTCGGGGTCGCTGGTGATGCCGCCCGCCTCCTGGGGACGGTGCAGGTCGAGCAGCCGCAGCGCCAGTTCGGCGAACGCGAGGACCTCGTCGCGGGCGCCCGAGATGAAGGCGAGGTCCTCGCGGGACAGGCGCGCCTTCACCGACACGAAGCCGTCCCGGTTCACCAGCCGGGTGAGGTGCCCCGTGGACGAGCGCCAGGACGTCGCCTTCGCGGAGCGTGCGCGGATCGTCTCCAGACGTTCGCGAAGCAGGGCCTCGCGCTCTTCGGCCGTCATCTCCGGCACCCCCAATGCTCGACCGCGCGCGGCGGCGGCGCCGTCCGCTTGCTCAGGTCCAGCGTCCCCCAAACGGGGGTGCGCCGAGGGGCGAACGGCGAAGATCGCGGTCCCGAACATGGGTGCAAACAACCCATTACCGTGCGTAGTTCGCAAAGGGTGCGGGCGGGTCGGGAGGGGCGACACGCCCGGACGCCCCCATGTCATAGGGGACTCGGCGAACCGTCTGGCCCCCCGGCCTTCGGCGAGATAGTGTGCCGAACGTGGAGCTAAACGTCTCGACCGCGTCTCAAGGGGGTCACGCCGTCGTCACGGCGACCGGCGAGCTCGACCTGTACACCGCGCCCAGGCTGCAGGCCGCGCTCGCGGGCCTGCTGCGCGATCGCGTCGACCAGATCACGGTCGACATGAGCGGCATCGAGTTCTGCGACTCGACCGGCATGAACGTGCTGCTGTCGGCCATGAAACGGCTCAAGGAGCACGGCGGCTCGCTCGAACTCGCCGCGCCGCGCCCGGCCGTGAAGCGGATCCTGCAGGTCACCGGGCTCGACAGCGTGTTCACCGTGACCGAGGCCGCGCCCGCCATGGACGCCGGCTGACCCGACCGATCCGACACCAGACCCGACCACCGAACGGCACGCCGGAACATCGGACGAACCGCCGACCGATCCGGCCCGAGCGTGCGGCGCGCGCACTACGATCGCCGGTATGCAGGACGTAGCGGTGATCATTCCGGCCAAGGACGAAGCCGACCGCATCGCCGACACCGTCGAGGCGGCCCGCGAACTTCCGGGCGCCGACCTCGTCGTGGTCGTCGACGACGGATCGTCCGACGGAACCGCCACGGCGGCGGAACGGGCCGGGGCGCGCGTCGTGCGGCACGGCCGCAACCGCGGCAAGGGCGCCGCGATGGAGAGCGGCGCCGAGGCCGTCAAACTGCTCGAGGACGGCCGCGAGGAAGCGCGCCACCTGCTGTTCCTCGACGCCGACCTCGCCGGGACCGCGCGCGAGGCGGCGCCGCTCGTCGAGCCCGTCCGGCGCGGCGAGGCCGACATGTCCATCGCGACGTTCTCGACCACCGTCAAGCTCGGCGGCCACGGCATCGTCGTGCGGGTGTCCCGCGAGGGCATCCGCCGCGCCACCGGGTGGGAGGCCACCCAGCCGCTGAACGGGCAGCGCTGCCTCACCCGTCCCGCGTTCGAGGCGGCCCGGCCGCTCGCCGCCGGATTCGGCGTCGAGACCGCCCTCACCATCGACCTGCTGCGCAAGGGCTTCCGGGTGACGGAGGTGGAGGTGCCGCTCGCGCACCGCGCCACCGGCACCGACTGGCGCGCGCAGGCCCACCGCGCCCGGCAGCTCCGGGACGTGGCGCGCGCCCTGGCCGTCCGCGACCCCGCGGTGGCCGGGCGGCTGGCCCGGGTGCGCGGCCACCGCCCGTGACCCGCCCGGCTCCGGCCGGCCTCGGGGGCTGCGGGCTCGCCGCCGCCGGCGCGAGCGCGCTCTGCTTCCTCGCGACGGCCCTGCTGGGGCCGTCCGCGTTCCAGCCCGCGCTGCCCGGAGCCGCCGCCGAACCCCCTTACGCCTTCGCCGCCGACCCGTCGCCGTACCTGGTGACGGGCCTGGTCGTCGCGGGCATCGTCCTCGGCGCGGCCGGGCTCGGCTGCTGCTTCGCCGCCGCGCGCCGCGGCTGGACCGTCCGTCCGCTGCCGCTCGTCTGGACGGGCCTCGCGGTGGCCGCCGCGTTCGCGTTCGTCCCGCCCGTCGGGTCCAGCGACCACCTGAACTACGCGTCGTACGGGCGGATGGCGGCCACCGGCCACGCCCCGTACACCACCACCGCCGCGGACGTCCCGCACGACCCGGTGATCGGCGCCGCCGAGGAGTGGCGGACGACGCCCAGCGTGTACGGGCCGATCACGACCGGCGGGCAGGCGTTCGCGTCGTGGATCGGCGGCGACTCGGTGAAGCTGACCGTGTTCGCGCTGTCCGCCGTCAACGTCGCGGCGTTCGCACTGACCGCGTGGATCCTCTACAAGACGTCCCGTACGCGCGCGCGCCGCCTGCGTACCGCACTGCTGTGGACGTGCAATCCGCTGTTGCTCTACCACCTAATCTCGGGCGGGCACAACGACGTCCTGGCCATCGCCCCCATGGTCGCCGCGCTCGCCGTGTTCACCGGACACGGCTGGGGACGGGCCCTGGCCGCGGGCGCGCTGACCGGTGCGGGCGCAGCGATCAAGCTGCCCGCGGCGCTCGTCGGCGGCGGCCCCGCGTGGCGCCTGCTGCGCGACCCGCACGCCCGGCTCCGCCTCCTCGCCCTGTTCGGCAGCGCGGGCGCCGCCGTCGCCGCCGCGTACGCGCTCGCCGGCCCGCACGCCCTCGACCAGATCAACCGGGCCAGCGACATGGTGTCGTTCGCGACCCCCTGGCACCTGCTGGACGACGCCATGGGCCGCGGCTCCAACCGCGACCTCATCAAACTCGGGGTGCTGGTGCTGGCCGTGACGCTGTTCGCGCTGCTCGTCCGGGCCCTGCCGGGCGACGGCGACACCGAGCACACCCGCGTCTCCACGGCGCTCGTCCTCGCCTGGCTCCTTGCCGCACCCTACGAACTGCCCTGGTACGACGGGTTCGGGTGGGCGCTCCTGGCCCTGCTGCCCTGGACGCGCATCGACTGGATCCTGCTCGCCCACACCACCGCGCTCAGCTTCGCCTACCTGCCCGCGCGCGCGCCGGAACTCACCGGAATGCCGGACGACCTGTCGTGGCTCTTCACGATCGTTCGGCCGACGGTCGTCCCGTGGACTCTCGTGGCGGTTCTTCTGGCCCTGGTGATTCTCTGCCTGCGTTCAGGTCGATCTCCAGCGACCGCAGCCCCGCCGCGAGCATCAGCGGCGTCGCGAGGCTGACCGCGACCGACAGGATCACCACGCCGGAATCGTTCACCAGCATCCCGATCAGCCCGACCGCCAGCGCGCAGATCACCGCCGGACGCATCGTCGGGCTGTGCTCGTAGGCCCGGCCCAGCAGCGACACCCGCCACCGCGTCGGCCGCACCAGCACGAAGAACAGGAAGATCACCGCCGCGATCAGCGCCACCGTGTACGCCCAGTACCCGAGGCTGCCGATCATCGCGTTGAACTTGCGGACCACGACGCCCCACGCCTCGCCGGCCACCAGGTCCTGCCAGAAACGCCCCAGATGCGTCGGATTCTCGCTCTGCGCGTTCCAGTACGAGATGCCCAGCACCACCACGGCGCCCGCCGCGCAGAACAGCCCCAGCCGCACCGGCGACACCCGCCGGCCCGTCACCAGCATCCCCAGCATCGCGAACGCCGGCACCATCGCCAGCACCCCGCCGAAGTCGCTGCCCCACGCCGGAAGCCCGTCCACCGCGACCGCCGCCACGCCGATGACCGCCACCGTGCCCGCCGCGACCGCCTTGCGGTTCCGCCGCAGCGGGAACTCCGTCAGCCACGCCGCCGTCAGGATCGTCGCCACCGCGAACAGCGCGAACGCCTGGTTGCCGAACCCGTAGAACCGTCCGGCGATCAGCGCCGTGTACCCCATCAACGTGTTCAGCTGCAGGTTCGACCCGGTCATCACGTCCAGCGCCAGCACCAGCGCCGTCACCGCCGTGATCACCAGGCCGGGCAGCACCACCGACCGGCGCCACGGCCCCGCCAGCGCGACGCCCGTCAGCAGCGCCCCGAACCCCAGCACCGTGATGACCAGCATCACCGTCGGATTCGGCGCCCGCCACCACGGCAGCAGCCCCGTCAGGAACGTCGCCGCCGGAACCGCGCCGCCGAACAGCGCGATCACCCGCGTCCCGCCCAGGATCCGCGACCGCGACCGCCGGTCCCCGCCCAGCCGCCGCAGCGCCAGCGCCGCCGCCCCGTACGCGACGAGCTGCGCCGCGAACAGCACCCAGTAGAACGACGTCTGCACGGCGCTGATCCCCTGCGCCGCCACGTCGTCGTCGTCGAACCCCTCGACCCGCTCGGCCGCCGTGTCCTCCGACGGCTCCGCCGTCCACGCCGACCCCACCGCGGCGTCCGGCCGCTCCAGCCCCAGCTCCTCCAGCGCGGTCGCCGTCAGGTCCGTGAGCGTCACGAGCCCCCGCTGCCGGGTCGCGCTCGACGTCAGGTACCCCCCGCCGTACTCCGCACCCGTCGCGGCCGCCACATGCAGGTGCGGGTCGCCGCTCGCGTCCGCGAGCCCCGCCAGCAGCACGGTCGTCCCGTCCGGGACGCTCGCCAGCACCTGCCCGACCCGCCGGTCCGCCGCGGCGACCGCCGCGACCCGCGCGTCCGCGCCCGGCTCGGCCTGCTCGCCGTCCGCGTCCACCCCCGCGTCCACGTACGCGCGGAACACGTCGTCCACCGCGACCGCCGACACCGGGCACGACCAGTCCCGCACCTCGCCGGGCGTCCCGGCGTACCGGTCGACGCGCCCGTTCCCGTCGGCCAGGCCGAACACCGCGCCCGGCCCCACCGCCAGCGTGCAGCCCCCCGCCGCGTGCACCGCGTCGCCCAGCAGCCCCACCCGCGCGTGGTAGCCGGTCCCCGCGTTGTCCTTCGCGATCGCCTGCCAGCCCGGCGCGACCGCCCCACCCTCCGGCGTCCGGCCCGGCGTCGCCGGAAGCCCGCAGTTCCCGTCCGGCAACCGCGCGCGCTGCCCCGCCGACACCGACAGCCACCCGTCCGTCGGGCACGTCAGCCGCCGCGTCGTCCGCACGCTCAGCGCCGCGCCCGAACCGTCCTCGACCATGCCCCACAGCGCCGGAGTGTTCTCCCGGTCGACGTCGCTCCACAGCAGTCCCGGAACCCCGACGACGACGACGCGTCCCTCGGGCTCCGCCTCCGCCGCGGGCGCGAACAGGACCGAGAGCCCCGCGACCGCCGCGGCGAGAACCGCGAGCAGCACACCGACCCTCGCCCCCCGCTGCATCATGGCGGCCAGGTTATAGCGTTTTGTGCAAGGCCCTCGGCGTCAGGCCCCGGGGGCCTTCCTTCAACGGGCCTTGCGGTGCGATTGCTGCTGTGTTGGAGTGCACCGCCCTTGGCGTCAGGCTGCGGGGCGGCCTTCCTTCAACGGGCGCTGCGTGCGATCGCTGCATCGCTTCGACTCGCCCAGGGGGCTCGCTGCGCGATCAGGTTCTCGCGTGTTTGTTTGCAAGGCCCTTGGCGTCAGGCCCCGGGGGGCCTTCCTTCAACGGGCCTTGCGGTGCGATCGCTGCATCGCTTCGACTCGCCCAAGGGGCTCGCTGCGCGATCAAGTTCTTGCTTCGCTCGAACTTGGCTTCGCTCGCGATCGCAGTGGTGCCGGTCCGCTGTGGTCGGGGAGTGGGCTGAGGGGGGTCGGGGGTCGGTCGGGGGCGGTCGGCGGGGGATGTAATCAAATTAGACTCGGCGGGATGTGGGCCAAGGAATCTCGGTCGGTGCGGGGCAGGTCGGCCGATCTGCTGATCGTGCTGGCCGGGATCGCCGTCGCGGCGGTCGCGGTGGCGCCGATCGCGTCGCACTGGCTCACCAACCCGCCCGACCAGCGGCTCGTCGACCTCGAGGTCTACCGGGAGGGCGGGCGGGCCGTGCTGCGGGGCGCGCCGCTGTACGACGTGCTCACGCAGCCGCCGCAGTTCCTCCCGTTCACCTACCCGCCGTTCGCCGCCGTGCTCGCGGTCCCGTTCACGCTGCTGCCGTGGGACGTGGCGCAGCCGGTGTGGACGGCGCTGATCTACGCGGCGCTCGTCCTCGTGGTCCGCTACTCGTTCCGCGACCTGATCCGGCGCGCGGGCCGGTGGTCGCCGCTGGCGACCGGCGCGCTCGTCGGGGCGGCGGCGTGGATCCTGCCCGATCGCGACCAGATCCGGTTCGGGCAGGTCGGGCTGTTCCTGCTCGCGATGTGCCTGGCCGACTGCTGCACCCGCTCGCCGCGCTGGCCGCGCGGCGTCCTCGTGGGGCTCGCCGTCGCGATCAAGCTGGTGCCGGGCGTCTTCCTCATCTACTTCCTGATCACCGGACGGTTCCGCGCCGCGGGCAACGCGATCATGACGGCGGTCGGGGCCACGCTGTTCGGTTTCATGCTGCTGCCGTCCGACTCGGCCGACTACTGGTTCGGCGCGCTGCTGCAGGGCGGCGACCGGACGGGCGCGATCGACGGCACGACGAACCAGGCGATCAACGGCATCGTCGCGCGCGTCCTGCCGGAGAGCACGTTCCGGACGGCCGTGTGGCTCGTCCTCACGGCCGCGACGGCCTACGTCGGCTTCATGCTCGCGCGCCGCGCCACCCGGACGGCCGACCTGCTGGGCGGGCCGCCGGCGCGGACGTTCGAGGGGACCGACCACCTCCCGGCCGCCGAGCGTCCGGCGTCCTACGGCCTCCTCCTCGGCGGGGTCGCGATCACCGGCCTCCTCTCCGTCCTGCTGTCCCCTGTCGGGTGGATTCACCACTTCGTCTGGATGATCCCGGTCATCGGGGCTTTGGTGGGCGACGGGCGAGACACGCGAAGATGTCTTTTCGGCGCGGCGGCATGGTTCTACTTCCTGTGGCCGCTGCCCTGGTGGGGCGCCCGGATGATCGGTCCCGAACACGGATATGTCACGGAATTCTTCGGCCGGGTGATCCAGGATCTGTTCGGTCTGGCCGCCGTCGCGTCCATCATCCTGATCGGCCGCTGGCTCGTCGACAGAGTGCTACGCGACGATCACCGTGAGGATCCTTCGCAGAAGCGGGTCGAGGTGGGTACGCTCACCTCGTGATGATGGTCACGGTGGCCGTCGCCGGCCTGGTCGCAGGGGTGGTGGGCCTCTCCATCGCGGTGGTGGCCCACAACCGGGTGAACCAGGTCGTCGACGAATGCGGGCACATGCTGCGGCGGCAGCTCCAGGTAGCCGGCGGCACGGTGGACGAGTGCGCGCTGCGCGACCTCGCCATCGTGCATTACGACGCGCTCAAGGAGATGACGGGACGGCGCTCCTTCTCCCTCGCGCTGCTCAACGCCGTCGGCGACGGCGTCGTCATCAGCTCCATCAACGGACGCACCGAGACGCGCACGTACGCCAAGGCCGTCCAGGCCGGGCAGCCCGTCGAGCGGCTCTCCCCCGAGGAGAACCAGGCCCTGCGCGCCGCCCGCCTCGGCAAGGGCCCGGTCGTCTCGATGGACGACCCGCTCGCCGACTTCGGCGACGAGGACCGCACGTCCACCCGCACCTGACGGCAAGTAGAATCGTCTCTCGCGCCACGCCCACGCCAGGCGTGCCATCCACACCACCGTCGGGGGACCTCGTGACCGCAGCCACCGGGCCGGAACGCTACGCCTACCTGGGGCCGAGCGGCACGTTCACCGAGGCGGCGCTGCTGTCGGTCCCGGGCGCCGCGGGCGCCGAACGCGTCCCGTACGCGACCGTCCCGGCCGTCCTGGACGCCCTGCGCAGCGGCGACGCCGACGCCGCGGTCGTCGCGCTGGAGAACTCCGTCGAGGGCTCGGTCCCCACGACGCTCGACGAACTCGCCACCGGCGAACCCCTGCAGATCGTCGGCGAGATCCACATCCCCGTGACGTTCGCGCTGCTCGTCCGCCGGGGCACCGCGATCGAGGACATCAAGTCCGTCGCCTCGCACCCCATCGCCCAGCCGCAGTGCCGCCGCTGGCTCGCCGGCAACGTCCCGGACGCCGAATGGCACGCCGCGACGTCGAACGCCGAGGCCGCCCAGCGCGTCGCGGACGGTCACTACGACGCGGCCCTCGCCGGCTCGTTCGCCGCCGCCCGCTACGGCCTGACCGTCCTCGCCGACGACATCCACGACATCGCCGACGCCGTCACCCGCTTCGTCATCCTGCGCCGCCCCTGCTCCCCGCCCGACCCCACCGGCACCGACCGCACGACGGTCGTCGCGTTCATCGGCGAGGACCACCCCGGCGCCCTCCTGGAGATCCTCACCGAGTTCTCCGTCCGCGGCATCAACCTGACGCTCATCCAGTCCCGGCCCACCGGAGCGGGCCTCGGCTCGTACCTCTTCTGGATGGACTTCGAGGGCCACGTCCGCGACGCCCGCGTCGGCGAGGCCCTGATGGGCCTGCGCCGCATCTGCGCCGACGTCCGCTACGTGGGCTCGTACCCCCGCGCCGACCGCGTCCGTCCGGAGATCCGCCGCGGCACCCACGACGACGACTACACCGCGGCCGCCGCCTGGCTCACCGCCATCGGCGGCACCCCGCCCGCGACGCCCTGACCTCCCTCGTCCGGATGGACGTGCGGTAAAGGACGGACGAACAGTCGACCGGGCGGGAGCGCGCTCACGGGGCCGTGTCCGGGCGACGCACCAGCGTGGAAGCGGGTCCGCCGGGTTCGGGCCGTGAAACAGGCCCCGAAGAGTGTCCCGAACGTTATTCGCCCGGCGGGCAACCAAGATCGTCCGCCCGGCGTCCTCCACTCGACCCCCATTCTCAGTGGAGAGATCGCCCTTGCGTAGATCGAGACTCGCAGCAGCATTCCTCGCCGTCGCCATGTCATCGACGGCGCTCCTCGTCCCCGGAACGGCCCGGGCGGACGTCACGGACGTGAGCGCGTCCGTCGAGTTCGACAGACTCTCGCCCGACCGCGTCGCCACGATCACCCTTGAGGCCAAGTCCGAGAGCGGGATCACCGACGTCGAGGCGTCCCTGGAAAACAGCCATCTGCCCGATGTGACGACACCGATCGGAACGCTGCCGCTCGCCCTCGTCGACGGAACCGTGAACGACGGCACCTGGCGGGCGGAGTACGAGGTCGACATCGAGACCCATCCGGGGTTCATCGGGTTCGACGTCGCGGTGACGACGGCGGACGGCGCCACGCTGACCCGCCAGGCCGGTATCGGCAGCTGCTACCAAGGCCAGTTCGCCGACCTCACGACGACGCCCGCGATCGTCGACCCCGACGAACGGGGCGTCGAGGTGAAGGGGCGCCTTCTCGTCCGGAAGACCCAAGGGGCAGACCCGGAGCCCGCTCCCCAGGGAGTCGAGATCAGAACCCTCGGGGACACCTCGGCGCGGGTGGCGGCGGACGGCTCGTTCACGCTCACCAGTCCGTCCACGGTGACGAGGATCCACGTTCCGGCCGGCCAGGTGGTGTGCAACCTCGCCGACGACGCGCCCGAAGCCGACTACTCGGAGAAGCCGACGGAGATCTCCGCATCGATCGTCACTCCGCAGCCCGTCGCGGCGGGTACCGAGGTCACGGTAGAGGGGATCGTTCGCCGAGAAGGCGCCAACGGGTTCGAGCCCTTGAACAACATGACCGTCGCCGGATACACCACCTTCAGCAAGGATCGCGAAGTTCGAGTCGCCGAGGTGGATTCGGCCGAGGACGGGACCTTCCGGTTCAGCTTCACCGCGCGTGCGTCCGGTCCTGTGCTGGTCCAGACCGAGGACACGTCCTTCCTGACAAGGAGCCGGACCTCGGCGGGAAGGCTGTCCGTCACGGGAGCCCCGGAGTTCGCCGGCTTCACCGCCGTTTCGCAGCCCGGCGCGCCAGGGGCGAGCGAGGACACGGTCATCGCGACCGGACGTCTCGTCAATGGCGACGCCCCGATTCCAGGTGAGCGGATCTACCTGGAGCGGAGCGGTGAGGACCAGCTGTTCTGGACGGAGGAGGCCACCGGCGTCACCGCCGAGGACGGCTCATTCTCGCTGAGCACCGGGACCCGGTCGAGCCACTACTGGAGGGTGCGCTCGGAGGGGAGCGACGGCAACGCCTCGACCATGAGCGTCGGTACGTACGTCAAGGTGCGCCAGGCGACGCATGCGAGCGTCACCGCGGAGCCGGGCGCCGACGGGCTCGTCACCCTCACCGGGAGCCTGGAGCGTTCGGGAGACGCAGGCGGGCCGGTGAGCGAGCGTCCCGTCCACTTCTATTTCCAGCCCGAAGGGGAGGCGACCTGGGTGCACCGGGGGTGGCCACCACCGACGCCGAGGGCGCCTTCACCGGGGAGTTCACCGAGCACCGGGACGGCGGCTGGACGGTCTGGTTCTGGGGCGACGACGAGTACATCGCGGCCAACGCCCCCGTCAGCACGGTGGACATCCGGCCCGACTTCGAGACGACGTTCTCCGGGTTCGGTGCCTCGCCGACGCCGGTGGCGTCGGGTGACCCGGTCACGGTGAGCGGGACGCTGAGCCGGTTCAAGGACGAGAGCGATCCCGAGGCCGCCGCGAACCTGCCCGTGCACGTGTACTTCATGCCCGCGGGCTCGTCGACGTGGACGGAGGTCGCGGTGACCCGCACGGGTACCGACGGCGCGTTCGAGAAGTCCTTCACCGCGAACGAGGACGGGTACTGGACGGCGTGGTTCTGGGGTGACGGAGACCATGCGAAGAGCAACTCGGCCACCGTGCACGTAGACGTGCGGTGACCGTCGCCGGGCGGGGCGCCGTGGACGAACGGAGCCCCGCCCGGCCCGCCCCGGGCAACAGTGACCCGAACGTGATTCGCCTGGGGCCAACCAAGATCGTCTGATGGGCGTCCTCACTGGGCCAGCAGCCAGTGGAAAGGTCGCCCTTGCTCAGATCAAGAATCTCGGCCGCGATCGTCGCCGTCATCATGGCGACGTCGGCCTTGCTCATCCCCGGAACGGCCCAGGCCGACGTCACGGACGTTGGCCTGACCGCCGAGTTCGACAACCTCTCGGCCGACCGCATCGCCACGGTCACCCTCAAGGCCAAGTCCGAGAGCGGCATCACCGACGTCCGGGCGACGCTTCAGAGGCGTGTGGACGGTGCCATGACGGACTTCGGGACTTTGTCGTTGCCGCAGGTCGACGGCACGGCGAACGACGGTACGTGGAAGGCCGAGTACCGGCCCGACATTCAGGAGCATCCCGGGCACATATGGTTCGAGGTGGAGATCACGTCGGCGGACGGTGCCACGCTGACCCGCACGACCAGCATCGACAACTGCTACGAGACCGAGTTCGCCGATCTCACCACCACCCCCGAGGCCGTCGATCTCGACAATCTCGAGATCACGATCCGGGGACGGCTCCTGATGCGCAAGACCCGGGAGTCGGGGCTCGAACCGGCCGTGGGAGCCACCGTCCGGGGCGTCAGCGAGGCTTCGGCCCAGACGGCGGCGGACGGGTCGTTCGAACTCGAGGTGCCCTTGCCCAGCACGGGGGTCCACGTGCGCAGCGGGACACCGCTGTGCTCCGCGGGTGCCAAGGCGCCCGTTCCGGAGACCGTGAAGCAGTACACGGAGTTGACCGCGCGGATCGTCACTCCGCAGCCGGTGGTCGTGGGCAACCCGGTCACCCTGGAGGGACGTCTGGAGCGGCGGGCCGCCGACGGCCTCCGTCCCGTGGGCGAGGAGTGGGTGTGGCTGGACGCGCGCGTCGGCGGCACCGCGGTGCATCTCCCGGATCCCGTGCGTACGGCAGCGGACGGAACGTTCCGGTTGCAGTTCACGGCCGAGCAGGCCGGCATCGTGATCCTCTCGTGGGACGGTGACGAGTACCTGCACCAGACGCAGGAGATCGCGGGGGAGCTGGCGGTTCGACAGGGTGCCCAGATCACCGAGTTGTCCGTTCCCGGCAAGCCCGCTCCCTACGGGGAGACGATGCGTGCGACCGGACGTCTGGTCAAGGACGGAACGCCCGTCCGGAACGGTCTGGTGCAGCTCGAGTTCGCGCAGTACGAAGCATCGGCGTTCACCGTGGCCGCGACCGGCCGGACCTCGACGAACGGTGCCTTCTCCCTCGGAGTCCGAGCCACGAAGAGCGGGTACTGGCGCGTCCGGCACCTGGACTCCGCCGGGGTCACGCTGGCCATCAGCAAGGTCCTCCAAGTCGATGTGAAGTACAAGCTGCAGATGAACGACCTCACCGTGCGGCAGACCGGTACGGGCGGGACGGTCACGGTGAGCGGGGAGCTTGTTCGGTTCGAGGACGCGGCGGTACCGGCCGACCACGAGATGGTCGTCGTCTACTTCATGCCCAAGGGCGGCTCGACCTGGGACTACCAGGGGTACGTCGCAACCGGAGACGACGGGAGCTTCGAGACCTCGTTCACGGCGACCGGCGACGGATACTGGACGGCGGCCTCGTGGGAGGACGCCGACCACCTGGACTCCAACGCCCCGATCGTCTACGCGGACGTCACCGTCCAGTACGCCACCGAGATCACCGACTTCAACGTGACCCCGAAGATCGTGGCGGCGGGCGAGACGATCACCGTCAGCGGTCGGCTGACGAGGTCGTCCGGCGGCGACGAGCCGGCTCCGCTCGCGAACAAGCCGATCTACCTCTACTTCATGCCCTCCATGGAATGGAAGCAGATGGCGGTCGTCACGACGGACGCCGACGGCCGGTTCGAGACGTCCTTCACAGCGAGCGAGGGCGGGTACTGGACGGCCTGGTTCTGGGGTGACGACCTGCATGCGAAGTCCAACCCCTGGGTCAAGTCCGTAGACGTGCAGTAGCGGGACGGGCGGCTCCCGCGTTCCGGCGGGGGCCGCCCGTCCCTTGTCAGGTGATCAGCCACTGACAGCGATGGAAGGTCGCCCTTGCGTAGGTCGAGATTCACAAGCATCCTGGCCGCCGCCCTGATGGCGGCGTCTACCCTCCTCGTCCCCGGAACGGCCCGGGCGGACGTCACGGACGTGAGCGCGTCCGTCGAGTTCGACAGACTCTCGCCCGACCGCGTCGCCACGATCACCCTTGAGGCGAAGTCCGAGAGCGGGATCACCGGCGTCCACGCCGACGTCGAGTACTGGACCGAGAACGCGTGGGTCCCCGTCGGGGGGCTGCCGTTCACCCGTGTCGACGGCACGGCGAACGACGGAACCTGGAAAGCCGAGTATCAGGCCGCCGCCCATCCCGGACCCACCAAGATCCTTGTCCAGATCAAGTCGGCGGACGGGGAGACGCTTACCCATCTCACCGGGTTTCCCAACTGCTACGAACCGATCTTCGCCGACGTCACCGCGACACCCGAGAGGGTCGACTTCGACGATCGGGAAGTCACGATCCGCGGGCGTTTGCTGATGCGCGAGACTCGGGACTCCGAGCCCGTACCCGCTCCCGGCATCACCATCGTGGGCGACGACTCCACGGTTCGGACGGCGGCGGACGGATCCTTCGAGTTCACTTTCGGTTCCTACGTTCCCTACGGCCACGACGTGGGTGTGGCCTCGATGCAGCGCGTCTGCGGCGACACGCTCGAAGTGCCCTGGGTGACAATTCAACGACAACTGACGGACTTGTCCGCACAGATCGCCGTCCCTCGGCCGATCGAGCCCGGCGCCGAGGTGGCGGTGACGGGGAGACTCGTACGACGCGCCGCCGCCGGCTCCGTGCCGGTGGGGGACGCTCCCGTGGAGATTCGGCTCGATGGCCGCCCGATTCCGGACGTCCCGGAGCCGGTCCGCACGGCTGCGGACGGGACGTACCGGTTCGAGTTCCCTGCGAACCGGGTCGGCACCGTGAGCGTGCGGTACGACGGTGATTCCTACCTCTCTGGCGGCAGAGCGAAAGCGGGCTACCTGTCCGTGCAAGGGGACGCCCGGATCGCCGACTTGCGGTACGAATCCAACCCCGTCGTCCACGGGGGTACGCTCCGCGTGACCGGGCGCCTGGCCGACACCGAGGGGCCGATCGCGAACGGCGGGATGCGTCTGGAGTATTCGAACCATCCTGAGCAACACTGGCGCACGGTCACCGAAGGCCGGACCGGGACGGACGGGTCGTTCTCCCTCGAGGCCGGCAACGTCACCGAGGACGGCTACTGGCGTGTCTGGTACGCGGACGGTGACGGCAGGGTTCTGGCCGGGGGTCAGGTACAGCGGATCGATGTCGCTTACAAGACGCGGCTGGACCAGTTCAAGACGGAGACGGGGCCTGGAGGAACGGTCACGATCCGCGGGGACCTGGTGTGGTTCCGGGACGGGATGACGGGGACCCGGCCCGCGATCGGGAGCCCGATCTGGTTCTACTTCATGCCTGCGGGGTCGTCGACCTGGGAATACGTGGGAATCACGGATACCGACCGGTACGGCGAGTTCGAGAAGACGTTCACCTCGAACCGGGACGGCTACTGGACCGCGGTGCACTGGGAGGACCTCGAGTATCTGGCCTCCAACGCTCCCATCGCGTACGTGGACGTGACCGTCGTGTACGACACGCAGATCCAGAAGTTCGCCGCCTCGCCGAGCACGGTGGAGAAGGGCGGCGCGGTCACGGTCAATGGGCTGCTGCGCCGCTCCACGAACGGAGGCGCTCCGGCGGCCGTCCCGGGCAAGCCCGTCCACCTGTACTTCTTGCCGTCCGGCTCGACCGAGTGGAAGCAGATGGCGGTGGTCGAGACGGGCCGGGACGGGCGCTTCGAGAAGGCGTTCACCGCCGACCAGGACGGGAGTTGGACGGCGTGGTACTGGGGTGACGCCGCTCACGCGAGATCCAACTCGTCCATGGTGCGTGTGGACGTGCAGTAGAACGCGGGGTCCGCCCGGGTGGCACACTGCGCGGGTGGACTTTGACGCTTACGAACGGGAACTGTGGGCCGGGCGGGCTTCCGCGTACGAGCGGGGGTTCGCCCGGCTGACCGCGTACCTGGTGCGGCCGCTGCTGGACGCGGCGGGCGTCGCGGACGGTACGCGGACGCTCGACGTCGGGACGGGGCCGGGGATCGTGTCGGCGGAGGCGGTCCGGCGGGGCGCGAAGGTGTCGTCGATCGACGCGGATCCGGGCATGGCGGAGACGGCGCGCCGGAACGTGCCGGAGGCGGACGTGCGGGTCGCGGTGCTGCCGGACGTGCCGTTCCCGGACGGGACGTTCGAGGCGGTCGCGGGCAACTTCGTGATCAACCACGTGGCGGATCCGGGGGACGTGCTGGGACGGCTGCGGCGGGTGCTGCGGCCGGGCGGGCGGCTGGCGCTGAGCTGCTGGGCGATGCCGGGCACCGGGGCGCTCGGGGTGGTGCGGGAGGCGCTCGACCGGGCGGAGGTGCCGTGGCCGGACGACATGCCGGTGCAGCCGTTCGTGGAGCACGGGCAGCCCGTGCCGTTCCGGCGGCTGGTCGCCGGTGCGGGGTTCGGCCACGTCGCCGTGAAAGAGGTGACGTGGGAGCACGTTGTCGACCCGGACGAGTGGTGGGAACTCGGTGCGCTGGCGCGGATCGGCAGCAACGGGGTCGTGGTGGGACGGCAGGACGCGGCGACGGTCGCGCGGATCAAGGCCGCGTACGACGAGGTCATGGCCGGGTACCCGCGGCGGGACGGCGGTGTGGCGCTGCCGGCGCACGCGCTGCTGGCGGGCGGCGCGGCCTGAAAAAGGATCCGGGGGGCGCCGCGGGGGCGATAGCCTCGCAGTTGTGATTGACCTGCGAGCTCTTCGAGAGGACCCCGAGCGGCTGCGTGCTTCGCAGCGCGCGCGCGGGGAGGATGACGGCGTCGTCGACCGGCTGCTCGACCTGGACGGGAGGCGGCGTTCCGCCCTGACGTCCTTCGAGACGCTGCGGGCGGAGCAGAAGAGTTTCGGCAAGTCGGTGTCGCGGGCGTCCGGGGACGAGCGGGACGCGCTGCTGGCCCGCGCCAAGGAGCTGGCGCAGCAGGTCAAGGAGGCCGAGGGCGAGGCCGATCGGCTGGGTGAGGAGCTGGACGGGCTGCTGAAGGCGGTCCCGAACGTCATCGAGGACGGCGCCCCGGCCGGTGGCGAGCAGGACTTCGTGGTCCTGGAGCACATCGGGGAGCCCGCGGAGTTCGACTTCGAGCCGAAGGACCATCTGGAGCTCGGCGAGGCGCTCGGCGCGATCGACATGGAGCGCGGCGCGAAGGTGTCGGGCGCGCGGTTCTACTACCTGACGGGCGTCGGGGCGCGGCTGCAGTACGCGCTGCTGAACCTCGCGATGGAGCAGGCCGTCTCGAACGGGTTCGTCCCGATGTATCCGCCGGTGCTGGTGAAGCCGGACGCGATGGAGGGCACCGGCTTCCTGGGCGCGCACTCGGCCGAGGTGTACCACCTCGAAGAGGACGATCTCTATCTGGTGGGCACCTCGGAGGTGCCGCTGGCCGCGTACCACATGAACGAGATCATCGACGCGCTGCCGCGGCGGTACGCGGCGTGGTCGTCGTGCTTCCGGCGGGAGGCCGGAAGCTACGGCAAGGACACGCGGGGCATCATCCGCGTGCACCAGTTCGACAAGATCGAGATGTTCTCCTACTGCGACCCGGCGGACGCGCACGCGGAGCATCTGCGGCTGCTGGAGTGGGAGAAGGAGATGCTCGCCAAGGTCGAGATCCCGTACCGGGTGATCGACGTGGCGGCGGGCGACCTGGGCGCGAGCGCGGCCCGCAAGTACGACTGCGAGGCGTGGGTGCCGTCGCAGGGGACGTACCGCGAGGTGACGTCGACGTCGAACTGCACGGAGTTCCAGGCGCGCCGCCTGTCGGTCCGGCACAAGGACGCGGACGGCCGGAACCAGCCGGTCGCGACCCTGAACGGGACGCTCGCGACGACGCGCTGGATGGTCGCGATCCTGGAGAACCACCAGCGGGCGGACGGCTCGGTGCGGGTGCCCGAGGCGCTGCGCAAGTTCCTCGGGACGGACGTGCTGGAGCCCGTCGCGCGCTGACCGTCCGGCAACCGGTGGCCCGGGACGTCCGCGGACGTCCCGGGCCACCGGCGCGTGCGGGACGAACGAGGTAAAGGGCCACTCGCCGGACATGTGGGTTGTGCGGTCGCCTAAGGTGTGATTCAGCTGCACTGGAAGGTGACATGACCAAGCCCGCGCCCCGCGTTATCGCCACCGACCTCGACGGCACGATCGTCCGCTCCGACGGGCAGGTCTCGGCCCGGACGGTCGACGCCCTGGCCCGCGTCGAGCGCGCCGGGGCGCTGCTCGTCATGGTCACCGGACGGCCGCCGCGCTGGATGACCGAGATCGCCGCGGCGGTCGGGCATCACGGCGTCGCGATCTGCGCGAACGGGGCCGTCCTGTACGACCTGCACACCGAGACGGTGCTGCGGGCCCACGAGATCGCGCCCGACGTGCTCGCCGAGGTGGTCGGGCGGCTGCGGGGGGTGTCGCCGGAGCTGCGGTTCGCGGTCGAGTACCCGACGGGGTTCGTGTTCGACGCCCGCTACAGCCTGGGCCGCTGGGACGCGGCCGCGCTCGGCGGGCGCCCGGTCGACGACGCGGAGCTGGCGGCGCGGCCCGGCACGAAGCTGCTGGCCTTCCACCCGGACGCCGACCCGGACGTCCTCGCGGAGAAGGCCGGGCAGGCGGTCGGCGACCTGGTGACGGTGACGCACTCGTCCGGGCGGGGCCTGCTGGAGATGAGCGCGCGCGGGGTCACGAAGGCCACGGCGCTCGCCGAGTTCTGCGCGGAGCGCGGGGTGGACGCCGCCGACGTGGTCGCGTTCGGGGACATGCCGAACGACCTGCCGATGCTGGGCTGGGCGGGGACGTCGTACGGGGTGGCGAACGCGCACCCGATGGTCCTCGCGGCGGTCACGCACCGGACGTCCCGCAACGACGACGACGGTGTGGCCCAGGTGATCGAGCGCCTGTTCCCGTGAGAAGGGGGCCGCCCCCTCCGGGAGGGTGCGGCCCGCGCGTTCTCCAGCTACAGGTACGGGCCGGACGAGTGGCGCGTCCCGTGCGGCGGCTGCTCGTCCTCGGTGGGGGGCATCATCCCGGCGGGCAGGGCGCGGCGCATCTGCTCGAGCTGCGCGCGCGCCGCCATCTGCTGGGCGAACAGGGTCGTCTGGATGCCGTGGAAGAGGCCCTCCAGCCAGCCGACGAGCTGGGCCTGCGCGATCCGCAGTTCGGCCTCGCTCGGCACGCTCCCGGCGGTGAACGGGAGCGAGAGCCGCTCCAGCTCCTCGACGAGCTCGGGCGCCAGGCCGTCCTCGAGTTCCTTGATGGACGACTTGTGGATCTCGCGGAGCCGCGCGCGGCTGGCCTCGTCCAGCGGTGCGGCCTTCACCTCGTCGAGCAGCTGGCGGATCATGCCGCCGATCCGCATGACCTTCGCGGGCTGCTCCACCATCTCGGCGACCGACTTCTCGCCCTTCTCGGCGTCACCGCCCTCCAGGGCGATGCCGCCGGGGCCCACCACGAGAACCTGCGGCTCCTGTTCGGACTCGTTCTTCGAAGGCTCGCTCATATCCCCTCATCCTCACACGGTCAGCAGGATCTTGCCGACGTGTCCGCTCTCTTCGAGCAGCTCGTGCGCGCGCGCCGCGTCCGCCATGGGCACCCGCCGGTCGATCACCGGCCGGACGTCCCCGGACGCGATCAGCGGCCACACGTTCTCCCGCACGCCCGCGACGATCTCCGCCTTCTCCTCCACCGGACGCGAACGGAGCGTCGTGGGGTGCACCAGCGCGCGCTTGCGCAGCAGTTTGCCGATGTCCAGCTCGGCCTTCGTCCCGCCCTGCAGGCCGATGACCATCAACCGGCCGCCGACCGCGAGCGCGTCCACGTTCCGCGCCAGGTACTTGGCGCCGATCAGGTCGAGGATCACGTCGTACGGGCCGCTCTCGACGAAGTCGCCGGTGCGGTAGTTCACCGCGACGTCCGCGCCGAGCGCCCGGCACCGCTCGGCCTTCTCCTCGCTTCCCACGGTACATACGACCCGCGCGCCCCGTGCCTTCGCGAGCTGGATCGCGAGCGTCCCGATGCCGCTGCCGCCGCCGTGCGCGAGCAGCGTCTCCCCGGCCCGCAGCCGCCCCAGCATGAAGACGTTCGACCAGACGGTGGACGCGACCTCCGGCAGGCCCGCCGCGTCCACGACGTCCACGCCGGCCGGGATCGGGAGGACCTGCGCGGCGGGCACCGCGACCCGCTCCGCGTACCCCCCGCCCGCGAGCAGCGCGCACACCTCGTCGCCGGGCCGCGGCCACGCGACGCCGTCGCCGATCTCGACGACCCGTCCCGACACCTCCAGGCCCGGATACGGCGGCGCGCCCGGCGGCGGCGGGTAGAACCCGAGCCGCTGCATGACGTCGGCGCGGTTGACCGCGCTCGCCGCGACCTCGATCAGCACCTCGCCCGGTCCCGCGGCCGGATCGGGCACGGTCGTCCACTCCAGGACGTCCGGTTCTCCGGGCTCGCGGATCACGATCGCACGCATGCCCGCGAGTTTATTGCGGGTCGCGCCGTCGCTCGTCCGCGGGACGTCCGAGGGGGTTCGTGGACGTCCGCCGGACGTCTCCGGGACGTCCCGGAGACGTCCGGCGGACGCCTGCCGGACGGCTCGCCGTGTCCGGCGCCCCGGCGCTCCGGCCACACCGAGTCAAAGTCGATCTACGGAGGGGATGCGTGGTAATGACACGCGGGTAGGCTGTCCCGGGGGTCTCACGCCCACCCTGCTCCGGAGTGATCATCAGAGGTGCCGAGGGGAGAAACGGTGGCAAGGAACGAGCACGACGGGCGCTCCCTCGAGGAGCGGCTGGCCTCTCTGGACGCGATGAACGATGACGCGACGGGGCGGCCGTCGGGCTCGGCCGGCGAGCCCCCCGCGCAGCCCTCCGACCCCTCCGGGCAGCAGCCGGACGGCGCGGGCGAGCAGGCTCCCGGGCAGGTGCCGCAGGGCGGCGCGCCACCGCCCGAGCCGGTGGGCAACCCGTGGCTCGCGGCGCCCCCGGCCCTCCAGGACCCCCCGGCGTCCGGTGCCCCGCCGCAGGAGACGCAGGCGGACGGTCCGGTGCCGCCGCCCCCGGGCTTCCCCGGCTTCGGCGACCAGCAGCAGCCGCAGCAGCCGCAGCAGCAGCCCGCGCCGTACGACGGCGGGCCGATGCCGCAGCCGTTCGACGGCGGGATGCTGCCGCCGCCGTACCCGGGCGCGGGCTACCAGGGGTACGACCCGTCCCAGCTCCCGCCCCTCGACCCGGCCGGGCAGCAGCCGCAGCAGCCGCAGCAGCCGCAGCAGCAGGCGTACCAGCCGCAGCAGCCGTGGGAGATCGGGCAGTACCCCGCGCAGGACCCGAACGTCGCCGCCTCCCAGCCGTACCAGCCGGTCGACCCGGCCACCGGGCAGCCCTACCCGGTGGGGCCCGCGACCCCGCCGCCCTACCCCCAGGTCGACCCGGCCACCGGGCAGCCGTACCAGGTCGGCCCCGCGACCCCGCCGCCGTATCCGCAGGTCGACCCGAACACCGGGCGCCCGTACGACCCGAACGCGGCCGCGGCCCAGCCGTACCAGCCCGTGGACCCGAACACCGGGCAGCCCTACCCCCAGGTCGACCCCAACGCCGGACAGGCGTATCCCCAAGTCGATCCGAACACCGGGCAGCCGTATCCGCAGGTGGACCCGAACACCGGGCAGCCGTATCCCCAGGTCGACCCCAGCACCGGGCAGCCCTACGCGCCGATCGACCCCAACACCGGGCAGCCGATGCAGGGCTACGCCTACCCGCCCGGCTACCCGCAGCCGCAGCCGCAGCCGCAGGACGGCGAGGGGGCGGACAGCCTCAGCTCGGAGAACCTGCTCGGCGAGCGCCGCATCGCGCCGTCGTCCGGCTGGCGCCGCGCCGTCTACAAGGCCAGCGGCGGCAACATACACATGGGCGAGTCGCAGGGCGACCTGCGCCGCAAGGACCTCGTCGCCCGTGCCCGCACGCAGGTCGCGGGCGGGCACCACCGGGTGGCGGTGATGTCGCTGAAGGGCGGGGTCGGCAAGACGACCACCACGACCGGCCTCGGCTCGATGCTCGGCTCGCTGCGCGGCGACACCGTCATCGCGGTCGACGCGAACCCCGACCGCGGCACGCTGTCCGACAAGGTCCGGCTGGAGACGGCCGCCACGGTCCGCGACCTGCTGAACAGCCGCGACAAGATCCACCGGTACGCGGACGTGCGCGCGTTCACCTCGCAGAACCAGGCGCGGCTCGAGGTCCTCGCGTCCGACCGCGACCCGGCCGTCAGCGAGGCGTTCAGCGCCGACGACTACGCCGCCGCCGCCGCGATCCTGGAGCAGTTCTACTCGATCTGCATCACCGACTGCGGCACCGGGCTCCTGCACTCCGCCATGGCGGGCGTGCTCAGCCTCGCCGACCAGCTCGTCCTGGTCAGCTCCCCGTCGGTCGACGGCGCCCGGTCCGCGAGCGCGACCCTCGACTGGCTGGAGGCGCACGACCACGGCCACCTGGTCCGCAACGGCGTCGTCGTCCTGTCGATGGTCCGCAACCGCACCCGCAGCCAGGTCGACCTCGACAAGCTCCAGGCGCACTTCGAGAGCCGCTGCCGCGCGGTCGTCCGCATCCCCTACGACGACCACCTCGAGGAGGGCGCCGAGGTCGAGCTGGAGCAGCTCGCCCCGCCGACCCGCGAGGCCTACCTCAACCTCGCGGCCGTCGTCGGCGACGGCTTCGCCTTCCGCCGCCCCGACAACGAACCCCAGGCCTGACGCCCGGACGGGCGGCGACTCCCGAGACTGGCGCGCGCCGCCGCGCCCGCCTCGGGCCGTCGTCGCCCGCGGCCGGTTGCGGCCACCGCCGGATGCGGCGAAACACGCGGTGCGGCCGTCCGATCGATGCGAGGGTGGCGTCGGGTGCGCCCACGGCCGGGGGAGTTTCGGTTGGACGACGAGACGTTGCTGCGTCAGCAGACGAAGGTCGCGGGATTCACCGATCCGCACGTGCGCGGCCGGGACGACTTGGCCGCGGCGGTGTACGACGGCGAGTTCCGCTACGACGGGGACGTTCGTACGGTCGCGTTGCGCGAGCGGCTGCGCGAGCTGTTCGAAGAGGACCCGGCGGCGCGGCGGATCCTGCTGGTCTGCGACGGAGTACGGGTGGCGGTGGCCGTCCGGGAGTCGGTGCACGCCGATCCGGGAACCGCGGGCGCCGTCCCGGCCGGTGACCTCGGGGCGGGCGAACGGGCCGGGCTGCCGGGACGGTCCACCCAGTACCGGCTGCTGAGGTTCGCGTGCGCCCGGCCCGGATGCGCGTGGGACGCCCACGATTCCTTCTACGACGAGCGGTTCCGGCCGTCCTGCCCGGCACCGGGGCATGGCCCCATGGAGTTCGCGGAGGTCGTCCGGTGAAGCTGGACGCGGTCTCCAAGGCGTCCGCGGACTTCGGGCGCCGGTTCCTCCTGATCGGCTACTTCCCCGTGTACGCGGCAGGGCTGTGGCTGCTCCTGCTGGTGTGGGCGGGGGCGTGGGGACGGCTCCGGTTCGAGGACGCGTGGAAGACGGCGTCCGGGCTGGACTTGGGCGAGGTCGTCATGCTGGTGCTCGCGCTGACGGTGGTGGCCGTCGTGGTCCAGCCGTTCCAGCTGGCGATGATGCGGATGCTGGAGGGCAGCGCGGGGCCGTGGCCCGGGAAGCTGCTGGAGGGGCAGCGGAAACGCCGGAAGAAGCTCATGGACGATGCCGTGCCGGTCGGGCCGTCGCCGGGCGACGCGGAGATCCAGCGGGCCGGGGAGACGGGCCACGAGCTGCGGCGCCGCTACCCGCTGCCGGACCACCTGCTGCGCCCGACCGCCCTCGGCAACGTGCTGACGGCGATGGAGGACGGCGCGGGCCGCGCCTACGGGATCGACGCGGTGGCGGCGTGGCCGCGCCTCTACCCGCTGCTGGGCGAGCGGGTCCGGCAGGTGGTCGACGACCGTCGCGACGCCCTCGACTTGGCGGCCCGGATGGCCGTGACCATGACGTTCACCACCGCGGCGACGGGCGTGCTGCTGCTCGCGTCCGGTCCGTGGTGGCTGCTCACGCTCGTCCCGGCGGTGCTGGCCTGGGCGTCCTACCAGGGCGCCGTGCAGGCCGCCCTGGCCTACACCGAGAGCGTCGCGGTGGCTTTCGACCTGCATCGCGCGGAGCTGTTCGGCGCGCTGCGCGTCGCGCTCCCGACGACCCTGGAGAAGGAACGGGAGCTGAACCGGGAGTGGAGCGACCACTGGAGGCAGGGGGTGCCGCTGCGGCCGGACATGCCGTTCGCCGGGAACCCGAACGAGAGCTTCATCGTCCACAAGGAACAGAAGTGAGCGACCCCGAGGACACCCCCGACGGCACTCCCGACGGCACCCCCGACCGCGACACCGACCGCGACACCGCCGCCGCGGTCCTCCCGTACGCGATGATCGTCGGGCAGGACGAGCTGAAGTCCGCGCTGGAGATCGCCTACGTCGGCGATGCGATCGGCGGGGTCCTGGCGACCGGGCAGCGCGGCACCGCCAAGACCACCACGGTGCGGGCGTTCACGCTGATGCTGACCGGCCGGCTGCCCGTGACGCTGCCGATCGGCGCGACCGACGACCGGGTGCTCGGCGGCTGGCGGATCGACAAGCTGATGGCGGGCGAGGCGACGCCGCAGGACGGGCTGCTGCGGGAGGCGGCGTCCGGCCCGGCGGGGATCCTCTACATCGACGAGGTGAACCTCCTCGACGACTACCTGGTCAACATCATCCTGGACGTGGTGTCGACCGGGATCCTCAACGTGCAGCGCGACAACCTCGCGAAGGAGGCGGTCGAGGCGCGGTTCACGCTGGTCGGCACGATGAATCCCGACGAGGGCGCCCTCCGCCCGCAGCTCCTCGACCGGTTCGGCCTGGTCGCCGAGGTCCGGCCGGAGGACGACGCCGAACGGCGCGCGCAGATCATGCAGGCGGTGCTGACCTTCCAGGACAAGCCGGACTCCCCGGTCGTCGCGGAGGCGAAGCGGGCGGACGAGCGCAGGCGCGCGGAACTCGAGGAGGCGAAGGAGCGCGTCCGGAAGGTCGGGTTCGCCGACGGGGTACTGACGGCGTGCGCGCGGCTCGCGAACGCTTTCGGGCTGGCGGGGCACCGGGGCGAGCTCGTCCTGGCGCGCGCGGCCCGGGCCCGCGCGGCGATCGAGGGAACCGCGTGGGTCGGGCCCGAGCACGTCCGGTTCGTCGCGCGGTCCGCGCTCGTGCACCGCCGGGCGAGCGGCGATCCCGGCCGGATGCCGGAGTGGGGTCCGGAGGACGACCGGACGGTCGCCGAGCAGCTGGAAGGGTGAGCGGTGGCCGCGCTGGATCGGGTCCGGACGCTGCTGCGCTGCCTGGCGGCCGACCCCAGGCTGGGCGGGGTGCTGTTCTACGACCTGGACCCGTTCCTGCTGCCGCTGCTGGCGCGGCGGCTGGCGGAGGCGGTGCCGGGCGATCCGGCGACGGTGCCGCTCGGCCCGGGCGCGGGCGACGACGGACTGTGGGTACGCACCCGCCTGACCGGCGACGTGCTCCGGCTCGAACCGGGCCCGCTGGCCGCCGACGCGGGCGCCGTCGTGCTCGTCCCCGATCTCGGGCAGGCCGATCCGGTGGTGGCGCGGACCGTGGTGACGATGGCGGGCGCGGACGCCGCGTCGGTCGAGACACAGGGTTTCAGCAGGCGGTGGCGTCCCCGGACGTGGTGGATCGCCGCCGTGCCGCGCGCCGACGTCGCGAACCTGTCGGCGCACCTTCTCGACCGCTTCCCGATCCGGGTGGACGCGGGCGGCCTCTACGCGGAGTGGACGCCGCTGCGCGACGCGGCGGCCTGGACGACCCGCGAGGACGAGGAGGCGGCGCTGCTGCGGGCGTTCCCGCCCCTGCCGGCGCCGAACCCGGACCCCGGCCGTCCGCCCGCGCCCCCGCCGTCGCCCGGCGCGCTGCGCCGCGTCGTCGAGCTCCTGCCGCCGGGTCCCAGCCGCCGCCGTGACCTCGCGCTCGCCCGCGTCGCCCGCACCCTCGCCGGGTTCGACGGCGCCGCGCGGACGGACCCGGACCACGTCGACCGGGCCGCCGAACTCCTCGGCGTCCGCCCGCCGCGGGTCCCGGACCCGGCGCCTCCCCCGCCGCCGCCGCGGACCGCGGGGACGGACGAGGCGCCCGCGACCCGCGACCCGTCCCCGCACCGGCCGTCCGCCCCCGCCACGGCGGGCACGCACGCTCCGGAGACGTCCGGACGCACCGGCCCCCCGGTCGTCCTGCCCCCGCCCGCCGACGACACCGGCCCGTACCTGGAGGACGCCCCCGACGCGCTGCCCAGGCTCGGCGCGCTGCGGATCCCGGCCGGGCGCCGGACGCGGGCCGCACGGTGGCGCGGCCGCCCCCTCGGGGTGCGTCCGGCGTCGGACCCGCGCGATCTCGCGGTCGTCGCGACCGTCCTGGAGGCCGCGAAGTACCAGCCGGTGCGGCGGCGGAACCGGCCCCGCGCGCGGCCCGGGATGCTGATCAGCCCGGCGGACCTGCGCAGCCCGCGCCGCCAGGCCGAACCGGGCGCCGGCCTCGTCCTGGTGCTGGACCACTCGTGCTGGTGGGACTGGGACCGCGCTCGCGGGTTGGCCGGGTTCCTGCGCGAGGCGTACCGGGACGACGCGTCCGTCTCGGTCATCGAGTTCGGCCACCGCGACAACCCCGCGGAGCTGTCCGCCGTCCGGTACCGGGTGCGCACGCTGCTGGACCCGCGGGTGCTCCGCTCGCTGGAACGCGAACCGGGCCGCGCCACGCCGCTCGCGCACGGGCTGGAGCTGGCGGTCACCGAGCTGCGCGGGCTGCTGCGCCGCGGCCCGATGAAGATCGCGCTCGTGGTGGCGACGGACGGCCGCGGCAACGTGCCGCTGTCCGACAGCCTGCTCGGCGAGGTGCGCCGTCCGGTCGGCGCGCGCGGCGTCCGGTCCGCGCTCGACGCCGCCGCGCCGCTGCGGACGCTGCCGGGGGTGCGTCCGGTGGTCCTCGCACCAGACACCGGCCGGCACGACGGGCTCCCGTTCGACCTCGCGAACGCCATGGGAGGGACGCTGATCCTCGTACCGCGCAGAGATGACGGAGACGGAGACTCATGACACTCCGGAACCACCTCGCCGCCGACTCCGGACGGCCGCCGCCGGAGACCGCCGTCCGGCGGTACGGCGCGGACGCCCCCGACGTCCGGGACGCCGCCGGCGACAGCGCGCCCGGCGAACGGACGGCGTCGTGGTCGGCGCAGAACGTCAAGATCGACGACGTACTGCCGCCCGACATCGCGCTGCTGTGCGTCAAGTCGAACACCGGCAACGGCCTGCGCGGTTTCGAACTGCACTTCCATTACCGCACGCCGGTGCGGAGCGCCGTCGAGCCGGACGACCTGGGCAAGCAGCAGGCGTACGAGCGGCTGTCGCTCGGCCGGCTGCGGCGCGACGGCGACGACGACTGGAAGGGCCTCTTCGACTGGCTGGAGGAATGGTCCGGTGCCCAGAACGCGCTGAACCGCTGGCTCGGCGAGCTATTGGCGAACGAGCGCGCCCAGCTCATCGTGTTCGATGTGACGAGCTACGAGGTGCCGTGGGAGCTGTTCTACTACCGGCCGCCGCCCTACCGGGAGACCGGGCCGGAGGGCTGGCTGGGCGCGCTCGTCCCGGTCGCCCGCTGGACGAGCCTGCCGTACGACGACCACGAGTGGCATCTAGGTGCGCAGCCGCGGCAGGTGACGGGCGGCCTCCTGATGATGGAGGACGCGAGCATGGGCACCGACGTCGACTCCTACGTCAGGTACGAGGTGGCCGCCCGGGAACGGACGCTCGTGAGCCTCCTGCGGCTGCTCCAGGGCGAGGAGACGGCCGACCTCGCGTTCTCCCTCCTGCTGATCCACTGCCACGGGGAGCTCGCCGAGCGCAACCGGGTGCTGCTGGACGGGACGGACCTCGCCTCGATCAAAGGGCCCTGGCCGGCGTTGCTGCGCAACCGCGCGATCGTCCTGCTGAACGCCTGCATCTCCGGGCGTTCGGTCACCGACAGCGACGACCGGATCGGCGCCCCGGCACGCAGCTGCGCGCAGAAGTTCCTCGGCCGGGGCGCCGGGGGCGTCATCGCGACCCTCGGGGACGTCCACCTCGACCACGCCCGCGAGTTCGCGGTGAACTTCGTTGCGCGCGCGGAGGGCCGTGACCAGAACCTCGCCGAGTACCTCCGCGAGTACCGGGCGGAGATCGCCGAATTCATGCGGACCGCATTGTGCGAGCCCGACGCCCTGAAGCCCGTCGACTACAAGATGTTCTTCTGGAGCTTCATGTACGTCTACTACGGGCACCCGCTGACGACCCTGCGGCTGCACCCGAAGGACGCGCCGTGAGCGGCCCGGGGATCCGGCTGCGGCCCGTCGTGAGCTGGCCCGCACGCGCCGAGCCCGGCGTCGGCTACCGCATCAGCGTGGACCTCGAGACCGAAGGCCCGGTGGACGCCTGGCCGTACGAGCGGGAGGAGTACGCGGTCGGCTGCATGCTCGACGGCGGAGCCGGGTTCGAGGTCGACTCGGTCGGCGACACGACCCTCGTCGTCCACCGGTTCGGCGGGACGTACGGCCCCGTCACGTTCATCGCGCACGCGCTGGACGAACCGGAGGGGGAGCTGCGGCTCACCCTGATCACGCAGGGCGGGGTCCCGTTCCGGACGATCCCGTTGAACGTGGACCGCCCGGTTCCCGTCCCCGTGCCCGCGCGGGCGTCCGGGACCGGGGCGCCGTCACCTCCCGGCGCGAGCACGGATACCGGGCCGTCGCCGTCGCCGTCCCCGCCGCGCTACTCGCTCGTCCCGTACCCGCCGGAGCCGGAGGATCTGGGTGAGGCGCGCGAACTGCCGCCGGGACGCCTGTTCACGGCCGTTTCGCACGCGATCCCGTTCACCGGGCGCGACACGGAACTCGGCCGGTTGCGGGAGTGGCTGGAGGGCGACGGCGTCCGGGTGATGCTGCTGCACGGGCCGGGCGGGCAGGGCAAGACCAGGCTGGCGGCCGAGTTCGCCCGGCGCTGCGGCCTGGACGGCTGGCAGGCCGTCCAGGCCGTCCGGTTCGGCGAGGAGCCGGACGGTGCCGCCCGGGAGGCGGACGCCGCCCCGATGACCGTCGTGGCCCCGCCCCCTCCGGACGGGACGCCGGCGCAGTACGGCCTTCTGCTCGTCGTCGACTACGCGGAGACCCGGCGGATCGACGACCTGCTGGAGGTGATCGAGGACGCGGGGGCGTCGGCGTCCGGACGACCCGTGCGCATCCTGCTTCTCGCCCGTCCGTCCGGGACCTGGTGGCACGCCCTCGCGAACCGGCTCCGGGCCGAGGGGGTGGAGACGGCGTCGATGGAACTCGGGTCGCTGCTCGGTGAGGGGGGCGACCGCCGGGACGGCTTCCTCGAGGCGGCCGAATGGTTCGCGGGCCTCTACGGCCGGGCCCGAGACGGTTTCAGCCGGGTGGCCTCCTCGCCCCGGCTCCAGAGCGACTCCGCCTTCGAGCAGGTCTTGGCCGTCCAGATGGCCGCACTGAGCATGGTGCTCACCGGCGGGATACCGAGGAGGCCATCGCTGCGCGTCGGTGTCGCTTTCGTCCTGCTGCGCGAGGAACGCGGTTTCTGGTCGCGGGAGCTGGGGAAAAGCGCGGACACCACCACCTCGCCCGACGACCTCGCCCGGGCCGTGCACGTCGCCTCCCTGGTCGGTCCGCTGTCCGAGGAGAAGGCCGCGGACCTGCTGCGGGAACTGTCCGTCCCCGAGCCCGCGACCGTCCTGCGCGATCACGCGCGCTGCTACCCGCCCGCGCTCCCGGGTACGGCGCTGCAACCCGTCTCCCCCGACCGGCTCGCGGAGGACTACCTCGCCGTCACGCTCCAGCTCGAGCCGTGGGCCGAGGAGACGACGCGGCGGCTCGTGGCCGGCCCGTACGGCGCCGCGGCGATCGGCGTGCTGGTGGAGACGGCGCGCCGCTGGCCGGACGTCGCCGGCCTGCTGAACGCCGTCCTGCGGGACGACCCCGGGGCGGCGGTCGAGGCGGGGGCCGCGGTGCTGGTGCGGCTGGTCGAGATGCCGGACGCGGACCCGGCGGTGCTGGAGCTCATCGAGGAGCGGCTGTCCCGCGAGAGCCGCATCGACCTGGACGTCGCGCGGGCCGTGCTGGCGGAGCGCCTGTTCGGCGCCCGGTTCGCGGCGGCGGCCGCGGACCCGGTCCGGCAGGCGGACCTGTACCAGACGCTCGGCCGCCGCCGCGCCGCCGTGGGCATGTACGAGAAGGCCGAGGCGGCGGTCGAGGCGGCGGTCGCGCTCCGCCGCACGCTGTCCGTCGAACGGGACGACGCGCTCACCGCGAACGACCTGGCCGCCGCCCTGCACGCGTCCGCGAACAACCTGGGACGGATGGGGCGGCACGAGGAGTCCCTGCAACAGGCCCGCGAAGGGGTCGCGGTCCTGCGGGACCTGGCCGCGGTCCGATCCCGGGAGTACCGGCCGCACCTCGCGTCCGCGCTCAACTCGCTGGCGCTCGTCCTGGCGGAACTCGGCCGCCGCCGCGAGAGCCTGGCGGCGGTCGAGGAGTCCGTGGCGATCTACCGGAATCCCGAGGGGGAGTGGTCGGACGCCCACCGCCTCGACTTCGCGTCCGCGCTGAACAACCTCTCCGCGCGGCTCGCGGGCCTCGGACGTCCGGAGGAGGCCCTCACCGCGGTCGAGGAGGCCGTGGCGATCCACCGGGACCTGGAGAGGGACCATCCCGGCGCGCATCTGCCGGCGCTCGCGGCGGGCCTGCACAACCGGTCGCTGCGGCTGGCGGAACTGGGCCGGACGGACGAGAGCATCGCCGCCGCCGAGGAGGCGGTCGGGATCCAGCGGCGGCTGGCCGCGACCGTCCCGGACGCCTACGAGCCGAGCCTCGCGGGCGCGCTCGCCAACCTCTCCGCGCGGTTGGGCGAGCTGGGACGTCCGGAGGATGCGATGGCCGTGAACCTGGAGGCGGTCGACGTCTACCGCGCGCTGGCCGGCCAGCGGCCCGACGCCTACCGTCCCGACCTGGCCGCGGCTCTGAACAACCTCTCCGCGCGGTTGGGCGAGCTGGGACGTCCGGAGGAGGCATTGGCCGTGAACCTGGAGGCGGTCGACGTCTACCGCGTCCTGGTCGGGCGGCGCCCCGGCACCTACCGTCCCGACCTGGCCGCGGCTCTGAACAACCTCTCCGTCCGGTTGGGCGAGCTGGGACGCCCGGACGAGGGCCTGGCGGCGATCCGGGAGGCCATCGCCATCCGCCGCTCCCTCGTCCGGGACGACCCGGCGGCGTTCGAATGTGACCTCGCCGCTTCGCTGGTGAACCTGGCCGAGCGGCTCGACGAGCTCGGGCGGCACGAGGAGTCGATCTCCGCGATCCGGGAGGCCGTGGCCGCGTACGAGAGGCCGGCCGCGCGGCGGCCGGCCGCGCACCGCCCGGCGCTGGCGGCGTCCCTCGACCATCTCGCGGCCTACCTGGGCAGGGCCGGGCGGCCGGAGGAGGCGCTGGAGGTCTCCCACCGGGCCGTGGAGCTGTACCGGGACGTCGCGGCGCTGCGACCGTCCCGCAGAGAGGACCTCGCGCGCGCCTTGTCCAACGCTTCGAGTTTCTTGATGCTCCTGGACAGGGCAGAGGAAAGCGCGGCGAGCTGCGCGGAAGCGGTGCGGGTCTACCGGGATCTGGTGGCCGAGGGGTTTCTCCTGCACCGGGACAGCCTCCGGAGAAGCCTGGTCCGGTCGTCTCGGCTGATGCTCCTCAACGGGCGGACCGCCGAGGCGGCGGCGTTGGCCGAGGAAGCCGTCGAGCTCGTCCGGTCGATGGGGACTACGGCGGTTCCGGCCGCATCGGAGCTGGCGGAGGCGCTGAGCATCCTGGCCTTCAGCCTGTGGGCGGACGGGCGTGCGGACGAGGCCGTCACGGCCGCGACGGAGGCGGCGGCCGTGCACCGCGACCTCGCCGGACCTCAGCCTCGGGACGTGACGGAGCGGCTGCAGATCCTGATGCTGCTGTCCGACCTTCTCGGTGCACAGGGACGGACCGGCGACGCCGTGGACCGTCTTGGGGAGGCGGTCGACCTCCGCCTGTCGACCCTGCCCGAACGATCGTCGTTCCGGTCGATGCAGATGCTGGGGGAGCGGGTGCAGCGGCTGGCGTCGCGCTTGGAAGGCGAGGGAGGGTCCGGAACGGCGGATCCGGCGGACGACGCCGTCCGCGAGGTACGGGCCCTTCGTGATCGGCTGGCCGGGACGTACCGTGGGGCGCGGGACGAGGGCGGGAGCTGACCATGGACGTGGCGCTGGGCGATCTGGTGCGGGCCCTGGTGAGGATCATGCCCACGGGGGTCTGGGGCGAGGCCCTGCAAAGCCTGCTCCACGCCTCGCGCGTGTTCGCCCCGCACGTTCCGCCTGCGGTGCGCGCGGTGCTCGACGAGTCCCGGAGGACGCTCATGGACGATCTCGAAGCCGGAGTTCTGACCGCCGAGGAGAAGGGCGCCGCTCGTCTGCGCGAGCAGCTGTCCGCGCTGTTCGAGCGCTGTCCCGGCCTGGCCGCGACGTTCCAGCGGGTGCTGGAGGAGGACCTCGTCCGGCTGCTTCCGGAGGCGAGGCCCGGCCCGGGCGGCCGCGACGAGCCCTCCGGGGGCCCTCCGGTCGTCGGCATCGGCGGCATCGCCGGCGGGATCGTGCCCCGTGGGGACATCGTGACCGGCGGCGGCATCGTGCAGAACATCAACCGGGACCAGGTCCGCGACTCCTGAGCGCATCCGCCCCTCGCCCTCAGGGGTTCGTCCTCAGCGGACGATGAGGTACACCAGTGCCGTGATCAGCGCGATGACGGTGAGGGCCGCGGCCGTGATCCCGCCGTACGCCCGCCAGGGCACGGGCCGTCGTGCATCCGAACGGGCCGTGGGCGCCCCCCACGGCCCGTCGAACGGGACGGGCCCGCGCGGCGGAACCCACAGCCCGTCCGGGACGGTCGGGGCCTCCGGCGCCGGCGCGGCCGCCTCGGCCACCGGTTCTCGCAGGGACCATGGCTCCGGCTCCGGCACCGGCTCCGGCACCGGCACCGGCTCCGGTGGCGGCGCGGCGGGAGGCGGCCGACGGTCCGCCGGGAGCGACCTCGTGGCCGGACGCAGGAGCCAGGCGGGAGCGTCGGTCCCCTCCGGGACGGACGGACCACCGTCCGGCTCCTGCAGGGGCGGGATCAGCTCGGGCGGCGCCGTCAGGTCCCTCAGCAACTGGACGGTCTCGGCGCGGACCCACGCGTCCCGGCTGACCGCGAGCGCGTCGAACGCCGCCGACTCCGCCGGAGCGGCGAAGTCGGCGTTGCGGAGGATCAGGAAGTCGCCGCCGTCCTCGTGGAAGCGCCCCCACAGGCCCGGTTCCGCGGCGACGGCGCGGATGCCGAGCCGGATGACCCGCGCGGCGAACCGGTCCCCGGCGGGCCCGAAGTACCCGCGGCCGGCCCGGTCGGGGCTCCGGTAGTGCGGGATGCCGCTCTCCACCACCGGGAACCCGGCCAGGCCCGGCACGAACATCCCGTCGTAGTCGATGAGGCGGATGCGGTCCCCCGCCACCACGATGATGTTGCCGTGCTGCAGGTCGCCGTGGGCGATGCCGGCCCGCTCCAGCGCCCGCACGACCTTCGTGAACTCCAGCGCCATCCGGCGCAGCGCCATCGCGTTACCGAGCCGGTCCTCGATCCACGGGATCAGCGGCTCCCCGTTCACCCAGCTCATCTTCAGCAGCGGCACCCACCGCTGCTGGGGCAGGTGGAACAGGCCCTCGGCGTCGAAGCCGAAATCGACCTTCCAGTAGTCGTGGACGTCCGCGAGCGCCCGCTCGATCGCCCGGTAGCGGGTCGACAGTTCCGCCGTGGGCCGCAGGAAGCACTTGACCGCCCAGCTCCGGCGCCCGTCCGCGGACACGATCCGGAAGATGCTGCCGAACCCGCCGCCGTCCATCGCGCGCAGCGTCCCGCCGGGCGGGCGCACCACCGTGCCCGCCCGCAGTTCCGGGTCGCGCAGCCACCTGCCGGGGTCCTGGAAGGACGGGATGTAGGACGTGGCGTTGTAGAGCCGCTCACCGGCCATTCGGTCACTCCAGGGTCAGCCGGACCGCACAGACGTCGTCGTCGCGCATCGCTCCGGTCGTGCGCAGGCCGGCGACCCATCGGGAGAAGGTGCCCCGTCCGTCCGGTTCGCCCGGTCCGCCCGGTCCGTCCGTCTCCGCGTCGACGACCGCGTCCAGTTCCCGCCACGGGGAGCCGGTCCGCAGCGCCCATTCGGCGAGCGCGTCGGAGGCGAGCACGAACGTGTCGCCCGGCGACCAGGTTCCCCGGTGCAGCCGGACGCGCCGTCCCAGTGCGGCCCAGTCGGCGACGCCGACGCTGCCGACCGTGTCGGGGGCCGAGTCGAAGCGGCGGGCGTCCTCCAGCGGGAACGCCCGCAGGACGCGCCGGTCGCGCAGGTGGAAGACGCACGTGTCGCCCAGCGCGGCGGCCGTCCACGTGCCGTCGCCGTGCACGCACACCGCCAGCACGGTCGCCGCCGAACCGGAGCTCAGCTTGCGCTTCTCCCACCAGGGCAGGTCCCGGTTCTCCCGCTCGACCCGGACGTACCGCCGCAGCCGGGGCTGCCACGCCGCGCAGAGCCGCTGCAGGACCTCGGTGAACTCGCCGGCGTCGATGGTCGCCGAGACGGGCGCGCGCGTGCCGAACGCGCGAACGATCTCGCGCGCCCACGCTCCCGCCAGGTAGCTGTCGGACACCCCGTCGGCCAGGGCCAGCCGCAGGACCGGGACGGCGACCGCGCCGGTCGACTCGCGCGGCCAGCACGCGTCCTCCAGCTCGTCCGCCGTGTGCTCGCTCTTCGGGACGGCACGGACCGCGATGGCGCGGACCGCGACGGCACCCGTGACGCGCCCGCGCCCGCTGCCGCCGCCGAGTTCGTTCTCACCGCCCGGCCCGTCCGTCGTCGTGCTCACGCCATGCCGTCCAGGTGGTACGCCGGCCGTGTCCCGACGTCGAGGAACTGCACGATGGAGGTGATGTCGGCGTTGTAGACGAAGCCGCGGCTGTCCCGGTTCATCGCGAGACCGAGCTCCCCGGTCGCGTAGGACCGCATCCGGTCGGGCAGCGGGCTCGACATGCCGAACAGGAGCCGCCCGCTGTCGGGGAGGCCGTCGGCGGAGGCCGGAAACTGCACCGGCGCGTGCCGCTCCGACGAAATGTGCATGTTGAACAGCAGTGCGGGGCCGTCGTGCGTGCTCAGCGACCGGATCCGCGTTCCCGCGTCGGTCGGGTCGCCGTCCGTGGAGTCCCCGTCGGTCAGGTTCAGCACGATGGGCGGGTAGCTGCGCGGATGTTCTTCCACCCAGGTGTTCAGGACGCCGTGCGCCTCGTCCAGCGCCTTCGTCATCGGGGTCCCGCCCTGCGCGGCGGGCTCCAGCCAGACGGGCTCCTCCTGCGGATACTCGTAGACGCCGCCGTTCTCGTCCGTCCGGCGCACCATGCGGCTCTCCACCCGGATCGGGTGGTGCGCCAGCTCGCTCACCGTGACGAGCGGCCGCCCGGCGAGTTCGCCGGCGAGCGCCGGGCCGACCGTGCGGCCGTAGCAGACGACCCCGACGTGGAAGAAGTCGTAAATCTTGCCGCCGGTCCGGACGCACCGGCTGACCAGCTCGTTGAGCAGCCGGTTGAGCGCGTCGGCGACGACCTGCTGCTTGGTCGCGGCGCCGCCGCCGATCGCGCCGTGCATGGAGCCGGACTGGTCGATCAGGAACATGATGCAGGCCGGGGTGGCCCGGTTGATCTCGGCTTCGTACATGTCGGCTCCCGTCGGTGTCACAGTTCCAGGCGGAGGTCGAGTTCGTGCGGCGGCGCGGCGACCCCCCGGCCGGTGCGCGCGTCCACCGCGTGCAGATGGCCGTGGGCCGTGCCGGCGTAGACGAGCCCGCCGCCGACGGCGGGCGCGCACCGCTCGACCCGACCTCCGGTGTCGAACCGCCAGACGACCTCGCCGGTGGCGATGTCGAGCCGGTACAGCGAACGGTCCCGGCTCGCGGCGTACACAGCGTGCGTCCCGCCGCCGGGGCCCACGGTCACGCCCCCGGTGACGGGGCCGCCCGTGGCGGTCCGCCACCTCGGCCGCCCGGTCGCCGCCGCGAACGCGTACACCTGCCCGTCCCGGCTCCCGGCGAAGACGGTGCCGCCCGCGACGGCCGGACGGCCCGTGACGGCCCCGCCGGTGCGGGCCGCCCAGCGGCACTCTCCCGTCCGGGCGTCCAGGGCGAGGACCTCGCCCGCCGCCGTCCCGACGTGGACGCACCCGTCCACGGCGGCCGGGTCGCAGCCGTGCGCGTCGCCCACCGGCCACAGCGCGCACGCACCGGTCGTGCCGTCCACGACGAGCAGACCGCGGGACGTGCCCGCGTATGCCCGTCCGTCCAGCAGCGCGGGGGACGAGTCGACGACGTCCGGCGCGGCGGTGCGATGCCGGACCCGCAGGTCGTGCTCCAGGACGACGAGCTCGCCCGTGCCGGTGCCCACGCAGAGCACGTCCGCGTCGACGGCGGGCGTGGACCCGATCATGTCCCCGATGCGCGCGCTGCGCAGCCGCGTACCGTCGGCGGGGTCGAGGGCGTGCAGCGCCCCGTCGCGCCCGCCGACGTAGACGGTCCCGGCGCGCACCGCCGCACCCGACTCGATCATGTCCGCCGACTCGTGCCGCCAGCGCCGCGCCCCGGTGGCCGCGTCGAGCGCGTAGAGGCACCCGTCGAGGCTGGTGACGAGAACCAGGTCACGGTAAAGGACGGGCGGTGCGTCGATCATCCCGTCGGCGAGGAAGATCCACGGTTCGCGCCCCGGACGGGACGGTGCCGAGCGAGGGGCATCGGGCGCGGGGACGGGTCCCTCGGGGATCGGAGCGTCGCCTCGCTCCGGCGGGGGCGCGGCGCCTTCGGGCGCGGAGTGCACGTCGGCGCGCGTCTCGCGGCCCGCCCCGGCGCGTGGCTCGGCGGATTCCACGGCGCGCGGTTCGGGACGCGGTTCGGGACGCGGTTCGGGAGGCGGTTCGGGAGGCGGTTCGCTTCGCGTCGCGGCGGGCGGCTCGGCACCCGTCCGCGGGGGCTGTTCGGCGGGCGGGCCGCAGGCCGGTTCGACGTGCGTTCCGGCGGACGGGCGGGAGGCCGTTCCGGTGGGCGTGCCGGAGGGGGTGGTCTGTGGTTCGGTCGCGGGCACCGGCGGCGGCGATGCCGGTGGCGCCGATGCCTTTTCCTGGACCGGACCCTGCTTCCGGAACCCGGCCCACCGGCGGTGCCCGGCCCGGACCGCGATCCGGGCCGCCGGCGGGCGGTAGACCGGAGGACGCAGGCAGCTGCCGATCAGCCTGCGCACCCGCGGCGGCAGCGATCGGTCCACGTCGGGCGCGGACCGCAGGGCGGCCGCGGCCGTGGCCAGCATGTCCCGGTCGTCGAACGGGCGGCGCCCCGTCGCCGCGTACAGCAGGACCGCGCCGAGCGCGTACACGTCGTCGTCCGCCCGGATACGACCCGGGTCCGCGATGGCCTGCGGCGACATGTACGCCGGGTCCCCGCGCAGGGTGTGCCCCGGCGGCAGCGAGCCGGTCGACACGGCCCGCCGCACCAGCGGCGGCAGGACCGCGTAGTCGATCAACCGGACCCCGCCCGCGCCGTCGAGCAGTACGGCGGACGGGGTGAGCGCGCCGTGCACCACGGACGCCTCGTGCAGCGCGGCGAGGCCGCTCGCGAGCCGGTGCGCGAGCGCCGGCACCTCCTCCGGCGGCAGCGGGCCCGCGCGCCCGACCCGCTGCGCCAGCGGCGCGCCGCCCGCGTCCTCGACGGCGAACCACCAGCCGCCCTCGCCGGTCCCGTAGTCGGCGGGTACCCCGAGAAACGGCCCGGGCACCCCCCGGACCTCGTGCATGAGCTTCGAGAACGCCTCAGGCGGCAGGCCGCGCGTCCAGTGCGGGTGCAACCAGGTGACCACAACGGTCCGGCCCGTCCGCACGTCCACCGCGCGGTGCCGTTCGCCCAGCACCCCGGCGCCCAGCGGCTCCACCCGCTCGAAGCGGTTCCGCCGGGCGCGGTCCGCGCTCACCGGCGCCGTCCGGCCGACAGCGCCGCGAGGTCGATCGCGGCCAGCCGGCAGCCCCAGTCCCCGGCGAACAGCGACGTGCCGTCGGTGACCGGGGACGAGTCGACCCATTCGCCCGCCGCGAACCGCCCCCGCTCCGCGCCCGACAGCGTGTCCAGGGCGTACAGGGTGTGGTCGTGGCTCCCCGCGAACACCCGGTCGCCGTGAACCAGCGGGGCCGCCCGCACCGGTCCGCCCGCGGTGAACGTCCACATGCCCTGGCCGTCGGCGACGTCGATCGCGTACACCCGGTGATCGTCGGAGCCGATGTAGGCGACGTCCGGCGTGGCGGTCAGCGCGTGCACCGCCCGTTCCGCCCGGAACGTCCAGCGGCGCACCGGCCGGTGGGCGTCGACCGCGTGGACGGCGCCGTCCACGGTCCCGCACAGGACCAGGTCGCCGGCCCGCACCGGCGCGGCGGCGATCGCGGCGCCGGTGTCGTACCGCCAGACCTCCGACCCGGTGTCGGCGCGCAGCGCGTACAGGTGATGATCCCAGGAAGCGGCGTGTACGAGAGTCCCCGCGGCGGCCACCGGGCCCGCGACGGTGTTCGCGGTCCGGAACCGCCACAGCTCCTTGCCGCCGTCCAGGTCGAGGGCACGGACGAGGCCGCTCACGTCACCGAGGACGAGCGCGCCGGCCGCCGGGACGACGACCGGCTCCGTGCCCGCCGACGGGGCCGTCTCCACCCGCCACCGCACGGACCCGTCCCCGACGGACAGGGCGTGCACCCAGCCCCCGGAGCAGGGGAAGTACACGGTTCCGTCGTGGACGGCGGGCGTCCGCTCGATGCGCCCGCACCGTCGCGACGACCACAGCTCGCGGCCGTCCGCCGGGTCGAACGCGCGCAGCAGGCCGTCGTGCCCGCCCGCGCACAGGACCGTCCGTCCGGTCGCCGGGTCCTCGGCGAGGACGGGCGACGCGTAGTAGCCGTTACCGCCGAGCCGGACGCGCCAGCGCGGCTCGGTCGGGCCCGCCGGACCGGACCCGTCGCCGCCGTCCGGCGCCCGCCCCGGTACCCGGGCCGTCACCTCCGGCAGCGGCGTCACGACGGGACGGGCGTCGGTCGGGCGTTCGGCGTAGTCCCGCAGCACCCGGACCGCCCGGCTGGGCAGCGCGGCGAGCGCGCGGGGCGGCAGCGGGGCCAGGTCGCGCCCGGCCGCCCGGCGCGGCCCCGGTGGCGCGCCCGTCCGCAGCCGGGCGGCCGGGGACGGTTCCCCCGGCGTCGGCGTCGCGCCCGCCGGGGCTGCGTTCGCGTGCTCGGTGTCCGCCGGCTCGCAGGCCGCGATCACCGCCTCGGCGTCGATCCGGTCGCCGGCCCGGACGCGGGTGCAGGCGGCCACGAGCTCGCCGAGCACCTCGGGCAGCCCGTCGAAGCGCGCCCGCCCGTCCGCGTCCCGCACGATCATGTCGGTGGCGGTGAGCTGCGGATGCCGGCCGGTGGCGGCGAACGCGATCGTCACCCCCAGCGAGTAGACGTCCGTCGCGTGGGTCAGCAGCGCCCCCCCGATCGCCTGCTCGGGCGACATGTAGCCGGGCGTTCCCTTGCGTCCGCTGCTGTAGATCGACTCGTGCCCGAGCTCCTTGGCGATGCCGAAGTCGATGAGCTTCGGTTCGGACGCGTCCATGATGATGTTGCTGGGCTTGATGTCGCGGTGGACGATCGACCGGCTGCGCAGGTGCCGCAGCGCCACGGCCAGCCGCCGCGCCATCGACAGCACCGCCGGGACGGGCAGCGCGCCGGTCTCGGCGACGAGCTCCTGGAGCGTCGGCGCCTTCAGGTAGTCGATCGCGAGCCACGGCGGGTCGTGGTCGATGTCGAACGCCCGGACGCGCGCGGTGTGCACCCCGCCGAGGCGCATGATCGACTCGATCTCCTGGCGGATCCGGTCGCGCGCCTCGTCGCCGTGCGCCCGGGGATCGGAGACGATCTTCACCGCGGCGTACAGCCCGTCGGTGGTGCGCCGACCGAGGAACACCTTCCCCATGCCGCCGACGCCGATGACCCTGAGCAGGCGGTACTCGCCGAGCCGGGCGGGATCGCCCGGATCAAGATCACGCATGGCGGGACCCTATGCGGGGGCCGGGAGGAGAGCGGTGAAGGTCATGCGGAACCCCCGTTTCCATTCGCTCTGAATGAGCGTGCCGCGATGTTCCCACTCACTTCCCCCGCGGATAGTGGCATATGACATGGATGGCCACATTTGGTCGCACAAGGTGATGAATGATCATCAGTGCGTATCCGGACGGGGTGTTCGGGCGTCCGCGCGTGGCGGCGTAAAGTCGCGTTCCGTGAACGGACGGAACGTGGGCGGCGACGGCGTCTACGGCGGCGACGACGGCGTGTACGTCGGGAAGGCCGCGGCCGACGCCGCCGCGGACCGGGGCTGGCTGCTCGGCCACTTCAAGCCCTTAGGCGACGCACGGCACAGCGCCGAGGTCGAGATCAAGTGGGGCGTGCACCCGGAGGGGGAGCGCCGCGCGGCGTGGACCGACGGCGAGAAGCGCACCGCGCTGCTCGTCCTGATCAGCGGACGGTTCCGGCTGGAGTTCCCCGAACGGGACGTCGTGCTGTGCGAGCAGGGCGACTACGTGGTGTGGGGGCCGGGCGTCGACCACTCGTGGTGCGCCGAGGAGGAGTCGGTCGTGCTCACCGTCCGCTGGCCGTCCATCCCCGGCTACCGCGTCCCGGACGCCTGACGGAGACCCAGATGCCGGACGGGCCTGGATGTCGGACGGGCCTGGATGTCGATGCCCGACCGGCCGCGTGCGGACGCCGGACCGGCGCGGACGCCCGGCGCGGATGCCCGGCGCGGATGCCCGGCGCGCGGACGTCGGGCCGCACGCGGACGGCCCGGCCGGCGCGGATGCCTGACGGACGTGGACGTCCGGCTACTCCTGCCGGTGCGGCGTGTGCGGGCACTCGCACCGGCCTGTGCGGGCACTCGCGCCCGGCGCCGACAGTGCGGCCCGGCGATCGCGCGGGCGCCGGGCGCGCGTCGGCGCCGGCGCCGAGGGCCGGGCGGGCCGAAGGCGGGAATGCGGTCGAAGCCACCGGCGTGCGGGCGCTATCGTGGGCACCGACCTGCAAGGGTCGCCGGGAGAGTTCGCATAGTGGACTAGTGCAGGCGCCTTGAAAGCGCCCAGGGCTGGGGACAGTCCTCGTGGGTTCGAATCCCACACTCTCCGCCATACCGGACGGGTGAATTGTCCGTGATCGTCGGTCAGTGATCCGTTACCCTCGTGCGCATGTCGCAGACACCGAACGATCCCGCGGGCACGACACACCAGTTCCAGAACTTCGCCGGCCAGGCGCCGCAGCAGCCCGCCAAGGCGCCGGGCATGAACAAGGGCCTCATCTTCGGCATCGTCGCGGTCGTGGCCGTCATCGCGATCGCCGCGATCGCCTTCATGCTGATGTGACCCGACGACCTCCCCCTCCCCGGGGTCAGCTGTCGTTCGACGAGAAGTGCTGGTAGTCCTTGGCGCCCGTCCACGTGCCGCCCCAGCCCCAGCCGATCTCCGCGAACGCGTCGACGACGTCGTCCCCGGCGTGGATCATGCCGGGTTCGTCGAGGTCGCGGTTCCCGTACTTGACGCAGTCCGGGTGCGCGATCGAGCCGTCGGCGCTGACGTAGGGGTTCTCGCACGGGTTGATGTCGACGGCGAGGCCGTAGGCGTGCTGCGACCACGAGCTCGATCCGGTGGCCTGGCGGCAGTTGAAGGCCGAGGTGTTGTTGGCCTCGATGGAGTCGAAGTCGCTGCCCTCGTACTTGTCGACGGGCTCCATGCGCGCGATCGGGTAGCGCATCTCGTACAGCTTCTCGAACACCGACACGAGGTCCTCGGCGGCGCTCTCGTTGACCACGAGCCGGCCGCCGGTGTGCGGACGGTCGTCGAACCCCCAGTACGTCATCTCGATCATCCGGAGGTCGCCGGGCGAGACCGGGCAGCCCTCCCGCCACGAGTGCGGCAGGTCGCGGGCCGTCACCTCCTTGATGTCCGACCGGAACGCCGTGTTCGTGGGCGTCGCCGCCGGTGACTCCGCCGTGCCCGTCGCGGTCGGCGGTGTCGCCGGGGCGGTGCCCTGGTCGTCCCCGTCGCCCCCGCCGCAGGCGGCCGCGACCCCCAGGGTGAGTATCGCGGCGGCGGTCGCCGCGCTCTTCGCAAGCCTTCTACCTGGCATGACTCCAGAATGACATGCCATGTGTCCTGCGCGTCACCCCGGGATTCGCTACGGTTCCGATGGGGGCGCGCCCGCCGGAGAACGGGGCCGGACAGGACGGGCGCCGCACCGTATCCAGGGCCGGGCGGGGCACCCGGCGACCTCGGGCCAGGGAGCCGGTATGGCGGATCCGGAGGAGCGGGAGCGCGGCGGCGCGTCGCTCGAGGACGAGATCTTCGCGGTGGCGCAGCAGGTGGACGTGGAGCGGGCGCCGGGGCCGCGCATCCGGACGGACCGGGCGGAGGCGTTCGTCGAGCGGGCCCGCGCGTTCGTCACCCGGGACGTGTCCGCGCTCGCCGCGGGCTGCTGCGCGTTCGTGTTCGTCGACCTGGTGATGATGTACGCGCCGCTGATGGCGTCGGACCGTCCGAGCGTCCTGCCGCAGTTCGTCGCCCTGCTGGTGTTCGCGTTCGGGCTGGGCGGGCTGCTGGTGTGGCGGGTCGGCGGACGGTGGCGGACGTTCGGCTACGGGATGATGTTCGGCTGGGTGTTCCTGAGCCTGATCTCGGTCGGGCTCCTCACCGGCCTCACCGCCCCGCTCTGACCTGCCCGAAGGCGCGCCCTACGGGTGCGCCGGCCCGGACTCCAGCCGCTTGAGGACGGCGCCGAACGCCCGTCCCACGGCTTCCAGGTCTTCGGGCTCGATGACGTCGATGAAGTACTCGCGGACGGTCTCGACGTGGTCGCGCGCGGCCCGTTCGAGCGCGGCGAGGCCGTCGTCGGTGAGGTTGGCGAAGACGCCGCGCTTGTCGTTCGGGCAGTTGTCCCGCTCGACGAGGCCCTTGGACTCGAGCCGGGCGCAGGTGTGGGAGAGGCGGCTGCGCGACTGGCTGGCGTTCTCGGCGAGTTCGGCCATGCGCAGCCGCCGCCCGGGCGCCTCGGAGAGCCGGACGAGGATCTCGTACTCCGACACCGAGAGGCCGTGCCGGGCCTTGAGGTCGCGGTCCATGAGCTCGCTCAGCCGGACGCTGCCGTCGACGTAGGCACGCCAGTCGCGCTGCTGTGCGGCGTCGAGCCAGCGCGGTTCGGTCATACGCACCAGTATAGAACACAGATTGAAAGTTAAACTAACAACCGGCCCGCGAGTCTTGACAGACGGTACCGCGAGCCGGAAATAGTTGAAGCATCAATCATGTTGTGCGGGACGGATCGTCCGGCCGCGGGCCGGACGCCGACCGAGGGGAGACACCATGCCCGCCGTGACCGCGAACCCGCTGACCCTGCCGCGCCTGCCGCTGCTGCCCGAGGGCGAGACCGACTGGCGCCGGGTGGCCAAGGTCGTCACCGCGAAGAAGCACGTGGAGGGCGAAGGCTTCCAGGTCAGGCGCCCGTTCCCCGGCATCGACCTGTCGCTGGCCGACCCGTTCCTGCTGCTCGACCACATGGGTGCCGTCGAGTACGGCCCCGGCGAGGCGAAGGGGACGCCCTGGCACCCGCACCGGGGCTTCGAGACCGTCACCTACATCATCGACGGGGCGTTCCAGCACCAGGACACCACGGGCGGCGGCGGCCTCATCACCGACGGCGCCACCCAGTGGATGACGGCCGCGTCCGGCATCCAGCACATCGAGCAGCCGCCGCCCGAGCTGGTCTCCCGGGGCGGGCTGTTCCACGGCGTGCAGCTCTGGGTGAACCTGCCCCGCGCGCAGAAGTGGGTCGCGCCGCGCTACCAGGACATCGAGGCGCGCGACGTGAAGCTGCTCGCCGCGGACGACGGGTCGTCGCTCGTCCGCGTCATCGCCGGGTCCCTCGCGGGGCACGACGGTCCGGGCGTCACCTACACGCCGATCAACTACCTGCACGCGACCGTCGCGCCGGGCGCCCGGCTGGCGCTGCCGTGGCCGCGCGACTTCAACGCGATGGTGTACGTGCTGTCCGGGCGCGGGACGGCCGGAGTGGAGGAGGTCGCGCTGGACGAGGGGCAGCTCGCCGTGTTCGGCGGCTCGCACCACAAGGGGACGGACGACGGCCTGGTCGTCCGGGCCGCCGGCGCCCAGCCGCAGGCTAGCGCGCACGGCTGGGAGATCCTGGTGCTGGGCGGCCTGCCGATCCGGGAGCCGGTCGCGCGGTACGGCCCGTTCGTGATGAACACGCGGGACGAGATCGTCCAGGCGTTCGAGGACTTCCAGGCCGGACGCATGGGGACGATCCCGGCCGAGAAGGTCCCGCACCGGTCGGAGGCCGACGAGACCCTCGCGTGACGCGCGACCCGCCGATCCGACACGCGGAATCGTGTGACGGGGGCGAGCGCGTGCGCTACTGTGTTCGAACGAGTCGAACAGAGGTTCGACGAGTTCGATCCAGCCCGCGAACGCGCTCGCCCGGGGAGGCGACATGGCGACGACGGCGATCCGCGACGGGGCGGTGTGCCACCGGCGGCCGCGGCCCGCGACACGCCGCAGCGGTTTCTACGCAAATCTACGGCCGCAGCTATACCGCCTCATAGAGTCCGAGAGCGTGGACCCCGTGCGCAATCCCTATGCCCCCGGCGCCGGGCAGCGTCCCCCCGAGCTGGCCGGCCGCGACCGCGAGTTGAGGCAGTTCGAGGTCGTGCTCGAACGGGTGGCCCGCGGCCGCCCCGAACGCAGCATGATCGTGACCGGGCTGCGCGGCGTGGGCAAGACCGTGCTGCTCAACGCGTTCCGCTCGATGGCGATCCAGCGGCTGTGGGGGACGGGCAAGATCGAGGCCCGGCCCGACCAGTCGATCCGCCGCCCGGTCGCGTCGGCGCTGCACCGCGCCGTCCGGGAGCTCGCGCCCCGGCACCGCGCCCCCGACCGCATCGAGGACTTCCTCGGCGTGCTCAAGGCGTTCGCCCAGGCGGGCGAGGAGCCCGCGGGCAAGGCCAAGGCGCGGGCGCACCGCTGGCAGCCCGGCATCGACGTGCCCGCCGCGCGCGGCCGCGCCGACTCCGGCGACCTCGAGATCGACCTCACCGAGCTGTTCGTGGACGCCGCGTCCGTCGCGACCGACGTCGGCGCGGGCATCGCGCTGTTCGTCGACGAGATGCAGGACGTCCCGCCGGGCGACGTGTCCGCGCTGTGCGCCGCCTGCCACGAGCTCTCGCAGGTGGGCGGGCCGCTGATCGTCGTCGGCGCCGGGCTGCCGCACCTGCCGGCCGTCCTGTCGGCGAGCAAGTCCTACAGCGAGCGGCTCTTCCGGTACGCCCGCATCGACCGGCTCGACCGCGAGTCCGCCGACCACGCGCTGCTCGTGCCCGCCGAGCGGGAGGAGGTCACCTTCACCCAGGACGCCCTGGACGCGCTGTACGGCGCGGCCGACGGCTACCCGTACTTCGTGCAGGCGTACGCGAAGGTCGTGTGGGACGTCGCGCCCGGCACCCCGATCACCGCCGACGACATCAAGGTCGCCGCGCCCGAGGCCGAGAGCGAGCTCGCCGTCGGCTTCTTCGGCAGCCGCTACGAGCGGGCCACCCCCGCCGAGCGCGACTACATGCGCGCGATGGCGATGCTCGGCGACGATCCCGTCCCGACCGCCGCGGTCGCCGAAGAGCTGGGCCGCAAGCCGTCCAGCCTCTCGCCCGCCCGCGACGGCCTCATCAAGAAGGGCCTGATCTACAGCGCCGAACGCGGCGTGATCGCGTTCACGGTGCCGCATTTCGGTACGTTCCTCCGCTCCCAGCCCGCCTGACCCGCACGCCCGCCACCAGCGCGCCCGCCACCAGCGCGCCCGCCACCAGCGCGCCCGCTACCAGCACGCCCCGATAACCGCACGCCCGCTGTCCCGCCGCACCCGATCCTCGCGCGCTCTGCCGCCGTCTAGGGCTTTCTAGCGTCCGGCCGATAACCGGCTAGAGAGCCGCATCGAGCCTCGTTGGAGATATTCGCTTCTCTAGCGAAAATGCTAGAGAGCCCTAGCTTTCCCTGCTCATCACTATCTAGCGCTATCTAGGGGCAGAGCTAGAAAGCCCTAGACAAAGCGATGCGGTCGCGACGCCGAACGCGACGTCGAACGCGATGGGTCTCTAGGGCTTTATCGGGATTCCCGGATACCGGGCTATAGAGCGGCAGACAGGCGCGGTTCCGGCTGGACGCGCGCGGGCTGCACCACCCGGTGGCGTTCGGTCGTCGACACCGCGAACACGAGCCGCACGTCCCGTCCGTCCACGCGGGCCGGGAACGCCAGGAACCGCCAGCAGCCCTCCCGCCACACCTCCAGCGGCACCGCGCTCGTGACCGCGTTCTCGTGCGCGGCCCACTGCGCGCTGCCGTGCAGCGTCGCGTACGTCTCAGCCAGCGGGCTGCGCCGCCGCTCGCACGGCGTCACCGGGCGCGCCCCCGGCAGCCGCCGCCGTCCCGGCACGCCGGTCAGCTCCGGGGACAGCGCCGCGAACAGTGCCAGCTCCACCGCGAACACGACGGCGATCACCACGTGCCCGTCCCGCAGCGCGCCCAGCCCGGTGAGCGGCGCGCCCAGCGCCGTGACCGCCACGGCCGTCAGCAGCACCGCCCGCGCCACGCTGCGCCGCCCGACCCGCTTGCCGCTCAGCCCGCCGAAGCACCCGCACCCCGCGTCCGGCCGCCGCACCCGCAGCTCCCCGACCACCCACGTCGCCGCCGCGAACGCCACCGTCGTCGCCAGCCGCACCACGACGTGCGGCGACACCAGCAGCGCCAGCCCGAGGACGCCTTCCCCCACCCCGAGAAGCACCGTCATCCGGCGGCTCCGGCGCAGCGCCGTCAGCCGCGCGGCCCCCGCCGGGACCGGCACCCCGTGCACGTGGTCGGGCGCCTCCGCCCGCTCCCGGACCGCCAGCTTCGCCGCGCCCGCCGCCAGCAGCACCGCCGCCAGCAGCAGGACCTGCGCGTTCTGCGCCGCCGTCACCATCGCTCCGCCCTCCCGCCGATCACCGCGCGCACCGTCGCGTTGAAGCACCCCGCGTCCAGCTCGCCGCCGAGCCCGACGAACGCCGCGGGCGTCAGCTCCGCGACCCGCCCGCGCGGCGACGCCCCGCACTCGGTGCACCGGTCGCAGAACCGCGCCGCGACGCACCCGCACTCGATCACCGGCACGGGACGTTCCCGGCCGCCGCACTCGTTCCGCACCACGACCTCGCTGCCCAGCGACAGGTACGGCAGCGCGACGCACGGCGCCGGCGCGTCCGCGCACCCCCCGGCGTGCCCCTCCGGGTCGACCGCCGGATACGCGGCCCCCGCCGGCGCCGCGAGCCCCCCGAACCAGGTCACGGTGCCGTGCAGCGTCCCCGGGACGGGCGCCGCGGGCTCCGGCGCCGCGAGATCGTCCACCCGGTAGCCCGGCTGGGACGTCCCGGGCCGCACCGCGAGCGGCCCGTCCGGCGAGGCCACGCAGATCACGTCGAACAGGTATCCCGGCTGCATCCGCGGATGCCTGACCTGCACCGCCCCGAGGACGTGCGGGGGGATCACCACGCGGGCGCGCCCGCGATGGGGGCCCATGTCCACCTCCACGGTGTCCCGCCCGCACGCCGTGATCGTGCCGGCGACGCGTTCGATGTCGACCCAGACCCGGTCCGCCCGGATCCCGCCGCCCCCCTCCCGCACGTCGTCCCGCGCGCGCTCCCGCACGTCCTCCCGCGCGCGCTCCCGCACGATCGCCCGCCGTCCCGGTCGCAGCACGGCGGAGCCCCCGGGCCCGCCGTGCCAGACCCGCACGTCCTCGTCCAGCCCGATCCGGACGGGCGCGCCCGCGACGTCGAGGACGAGCGTCCCCGGCGTCGCGTCCACGATCATCCCGGCCCGGACGCCCCACGTTCGCTGGAACTCGGCGACGCCGGCCCCCGCGGGCCCGATCGTCCCGTCCGCCCGCACCTCGGCGGCGTCCGTCCGGCGGGCGGGTCCCTCGAACGACGCGTACGGCCCGGGGACCGCCGTCGCGGCCGGCAGCGGGCCGGGGCCGCCGGGGACGGGCTCGCGGCGGCGGGGCGTCCCGCGGCGGCGGGTCGATCCGCGGCGGTGGCGTGGCGGCATGCGGCACTCCGGCGTCGTCGTCGGCGGCGCACGGCTGGTGAACCGGGCCGGTGGAGGCACTGTTGTTAGGACAGCGAGTCAAGATTCACGTGCGCCCGGACCCGTGTCGACGGATTTGTTGCGATAAGTCGCCAAGTGGGAGACGTCTGATCTACCTGGGTTGAAGATTATGCACTGGTTGACCCGAATATGTGCTTTGGGTAGACCCACAATTACGATCTTCGTGCGATCGTCAACTGTACCGGGAGTGCGCGCGGTCCAAGATCCGGAAAGGCGGCCGGGCGGCTCCACGACCCCTGGTGCGGTGGTGAGTTGAGCAGGACGCGGCATGAGGAGTTCCGCGACTACGTGGCGGAACGCGGGCCCGCCCTGCTGCGTGCCGCCATGCGGCTGACCAGTGACCGCACCGAGGCCGAAGACCTCCTCCAGGCCGCCCTCGCCAAGACGTACCTGGCGTGGGATCGCATCCAGGATCGCGCGGCGGTGGACGGATATGTCCGGCGGGCCATGGTCAATACGCAGATCTCGTGGTGGCGGCGGCGAAAACTCGACATTTACCCCACCGATGTTCTTCCGGACCGGCCGGTCGACGATCACACGCGGCGCAGTGAACTCCGGGACGTGCTCGGCCGCGCCCTCCGCCGGCTGCCCGAACGGCAGCGCCTCGCGGTGATGCTCCGCTATTACGAGGACATGTCCGAAGCGGAGATCGCGGAGGTGCTCGGCGTCAGCGTCGGGACGGTCAAGAGCACCGTCTCGCGGGCGGTCGCGCGGCTCCGCGACGACGACGTCCTCGGCGACGACTTCCCCGGCATCCCGCCCCAGCGGCCGGACCGGCACGACGAGCCGTGAACGGCATTCTGACGTCGAGTCAGGACGGGCGTGGTCACGCAGCGGCGTGAACGGTCACACCAGGTCACCGTTAATGGTGATTTCGGGGATCATGTGGCCTTCCGGGGGTCGACGGGTGTATGCAAGGTGGGCTGACTGTCCGGACGACCCCCTTGGGGACGGACTCCGATGCCGGCGCCGGGAGCTTGAATGCCGAGGTTGTCCCCCTCCTCCGCTGACGCATCCGACCGAAAGCTGGTCAAAGGGCTGAACGACGGCGACGAGTCGGCCCTCGCCGCGCTCTACGACGAGTACGGTGAGCGCCTCTACGACTACGCGCTGTCGATGCTGGGGGACGAGAAGGCCGCGGCGCGGATCGTCCACGACACCTTCATCGACGCGGCCCGCCGCGCGCCGCGCATGCGGCAGCCCATCCACCTCGGCGCCTGGCTGTACGGCGCCGCCCGGCGGCGCTGCGTCCGCCGCGGACGCGTGGAGGACCTGTACTGGGAACGGGACGGCGACTTCGCCGACGCCCCGTTCCTGGAGCCCGCCGAGGATCCCGGCGAGCCGCCGCCCGCGGAGGAGCTGCACGAGCTGCTGCGCGCGTCCCTGGCCCGCCTCGATCCGGTCGACCAGGAGATCGTCCTGCTGGCCTACCGGCACGGCCTCCCGCCCGTCCGGCTCGGTGCGGCGCTCGGGCTGTCGTCGCGCCGCGCGTCCGCCCGGCGGCGGCAGGGCCGGGCCGTGATGGAGGCCGCCCTCGCGGACGAACTGGCCCGCGCCGCCCGCGCCTGCGCGTCCCGTCCGGTCGCCGCGGTGCCCGGCGCGGCGGCGGCCGCCGCGCCCGAGCCGTCCGCCGTCGCCGCGCACGCCGACGGGTGCGCGGACTGCACCCGCCGCGCCCGCGTCCGCGCCACCGCGCTGCTCGCCGCCGCGCCCGCCCCGGTGCTGCCCGCCGCGCTCCGGCACCGCGTCATGCACACCGCGACCGACCCGGAACTCGCGGGGCATCGCGCGGACATCGCCGCGCGCGGCGGTGCCCTCACCCCCGACGGCCTGCCGATCCAGCCGGACGTCCCGTCGCCGTTCACCCGCCGCTGGCTGTTCACCGTCGGCGGCATGGCGGGCGCGCTCGTGGCGGCGCTGGTCGCGGTGGTCGCGATGGGCCCCGGCATCGGCGGCGGCACGCTGTCATGGCCGCCGTTCGGCACCGCGCCGCAGCCGTCGATCACCAGCCCGTCCCCGTCCCCCGGCGGGGACGGCGGCGACCGGCCGTCCGGTTCGGGCGGCGGCTCCGGCGGCGGTCCGGGCGTCGCGCAGCCGCCGATCCACCCGCAGACGCGGCCGGACTCCTCGACGACCCCGCGGTCCCCGTCGCCGAGCCCGCCGGGCTCGACCTCGCCCTCGCCGACGCCGAACCCGCCGGAGGAGAAGGGCGTGCTGGTCGTGAACCCGGCCAAGGTCGAGCTGAAGGGGACGAAGACGGCGAACGTCAGCCTCGCCGCTCAGGACGGCCCGGTGCAGTGGACGGCGATGACCTCGTCCAGCCAGCTCGAGCTGTCGGAGATGCAGGGCGGCATGCCCGAGGACGGCGTCATGAACCTGACGCTCACGCTGCGGACGGCCCTGATCGGGCTGCCCGGCAACGGCAAGCTCACCTTCACCGACTCCGAGGGCTTCCCGCACGTCGTCGAGGTCGAGTGGGGCGTCACCCTCCTCTGACCGGCCCCCGGCCCCGCGCACGGACGGCCGCCGCCGGGGGTCAGCTCTGCGTGGGCTGGTTCCGGACGGTCTCCATCCGGTCGCCGAGGGCCTCCTGGACGCGCGCCTCCATCGCCCGCGCGATGAACGGGTCGACGACCATCTTGACCAGCGGGCGCATGCGGCGCACGACCGCCGCGACGTCGGCGACCTCCTCGCCGCCCGGCACGGCCCGGTCGAGCCGGTCGAACACGTGCTCCTCGACGAGCCCGACGAACCGTCCGGCGATGACCTCGCAGTCGTCCCGGATCTGCGCGGCGATGTCGAGGACGGCGTCCAGCGGGATGCCCGCCGCGACGAGCTCGGCGCCGACGTGCAGCAGCCGCGGGCTCGGGACCCGGTAGCCGTCGCCGTCCGGCTCGATGAGGCCGAGCTCGATCGTCCGCTCGCGGAAGCGCGCGACCTCGTCGTCGTCCAGCCCGGCGCCGAAGATCTCGACCAGCTCGGCGTCGGTGGCGGTGCCCGGGATCTCGTCCGACCACGGGTCGGTCAGCACCTTCTCCAGGCCGAGGACCTCGCCGACGTCCTGGCCGGTCTGCCAGGCGGCCAGCAGCTCCTTGATGATCGCGAGGGTGTAGCCGCGGCCGAGCAGCTTGCCGATCAGCCGGAGCCGGGCGAGGTGCGTGTCGTCGTAGAGGCCGACACGGCCCCGCAGGCGCGGCGGCGGCAGCAGCCCCCGGTCCTGGTAGGCGCGGATGTTGCGGACGGTGCTCCCGCCGGTCCGCGCCAGTTCGTCGATTCGGTACTCGGCCATCCCCACCCGCCGGTGTCGTCCGCCTTGACCGGCGTGATCTTACTCCGCCAGTATCTGTGACATCGAACGATGACAAGGTGGCGCCCATGGCCGAACCCCCCGTGCCGGACGACATCGAGGAGACGCTTCTCGGCGGTCCGCTGCATCTCACCCGGGCGGAGGTCGAGGACGCCGCGGGCCTGTCCGGCGACCTCGCGGTGCGGATCTGGCAGGCGCTCGGCTTCCCCACCCCGCCGGACGACGCCGCCGCGTTCACCGACGGGGACGTGGCGGCGCTCCGCGAGATCCGCGACCTCCTCGACGGCGACCTCGTCGACGAGGAGATGGTGCTGCAGCTCGTCCGGGCCGTCGGGCAGACGATGGGGCGGCTGGCGAGCTGGCTCGGGGACGTCTGGCTGCTGAAGCTGAGCGCGCTGCTGCCACCGGACGAACCGGTCACGGCCGACCTCGTCGTCACGGCGCTCCAGTCGACCGAGGAGCTGCGGCCCGCGTTCGAGCGGCTGCTGCTGCACGGCTGGCGGCGGCAGCTCGCCGCCGCCGGGATGCGCGCCGCGGCGGGCACCGCCGCCGCCCGCACCGACCCGGCGGCCGGGCTCGCCCACCTCGCGGTCGGGTTCGCCGACGTCGTGTCGTTCACCCGGCTGAGCCGCCGGCTGGACGCCGACGAGCTGGCCGCGTTCGTCGAGCGGTTCGAGTCCGCGGCGACGGAGGTGGTCGCGGAGGCGGGCGGCCGGATCGTGAAGACGCTCGGCGACGAGGTGCTGTTCGTGGTCGCCGAACCGGTCGCGGCGGCCGAGGCGGGGCTGCGGCTCGCCGAACGGTTCGCCGCCGAGCCCGGCTTCCCGGACGTCCGGGTCGGCCTCGCCTACGGGGAGGTCGTCCAGCGGCTCGGCGACGTGTTCGGCACCCCCGTCAACCTCGCGGCCCGCCTCACCGCGACCGCGTACCCGGGCGCCGTGCTGATCGACGGCATGCTCGCGGAGTCGCTCGACGGGGCCGTCTCGGCGGATTCGCCGTCCGGGCCCCGGTTCGACGTGTCGGGCCTGCGCCCGCGCCCGCTGCAGGGGCTCGGGCGCGTCCGCCCGCGGCTGCTGCGCCGCCCCCGGAAAGGCTGAACCGGGCCGGGCTCACCCGCCGGACTCAGCCGCCGGCCTCCGCGAGCAGCGGGCGCAGGTTCGCCCGCGCCCACGCCGCGAGCGTCGTCGGCGTCGTGGTGACCACGTCGCGGGCCTGCTCGGGGACGAGATCGCGCGTCCCGGCGGTCATCCCCACGATCCCCTCCACCGCCGTCGGGTGCAGGCCCGCCGCGCGCAGCCCCGAGCGGACGTCGTCGTCCGACCGGGCCTCGAGCCGCACGGGGCGTCCGAGCACGCCGGTGAGCACCTCGGCGACCCGCGTGAACGTGAGGTCCTCCGGTCCGTGGACGGCCTGCACCACGCGGCCCCGCCACGCGTCGTTCAGCAGCCGCGCCGCGACGACGTCGCCGATGTCGCGCGGGTCGACCCACGGCATCGGCGCGTCCGGCGCGAACGACGTGGCGAGCACGCCGCGCCGCAGCCCGTCCAGGTCGAGCATCAGGTTGGTGAAGAAGTAGGCGCAGCGCAGGTGGAGCACGTCGGCGCCGGTCGCGTCGAGCGCCTCCTCGATCCGGGCGAGCCCGTCGATGTGCCCCGCGCCGTGCCGCTTCTCCGCGCCGACGCTGCTCAGCAGCACCACCCGCGCGACATCGCCCGCCCGGACGGCATCCACCAGCCCGGACGCCGTCCGCGCGGACGTCTCGATCGGATCCACGGCGTCGTGCGGGGTCGGATCGACCCAGAACACCGTGCGCGCCCCGGCGGTCGCCTTCCGGACGAACGCGGCGTCCGTCAGGTCGCCGCGCCGCACGTCGACGCGCTCGCGGGTCGGGGCGTCCAGCCGCGCCGGGTCGCGGACGAGCACCCGCGGCCGCACGCCCGCCTGCAGCAGCAGCCGGACGACGCGCGACCCGACGCGCCCGGTCGGGGTGGTGACGGCGACGGTGGTGGTGGCGCTGGTGGTGGCGGCGCTGGTCATCGTGATTCCTCCTCGGTTCCGGCCTCGCCGACCACCGTACGAAGCAAGGAGGTCAGGGTCCGGCCGCTTTGCCGCCGAACGCGCGGAGCGTCGCGTCGACGAGCGCGTCGGCGTACTCGGGGGTGAGCGGCCCCGCCCGGTACAGCCAGCGCTGGGAGAGGGGGGAGTAGAGCATCTCGAGGACCAGGTCGAGGTCGGCGTCCGGGTCGAGCTGCCCGGCGTCCTGCCCGCTGCGCAGCCGCGCCTTCTTCGCCTCGTCCACCGGACCGGCGAGCTGCTCCCGGTACCGCGCGGCGAGCTCCGGATCGGCCAGGATCTCGGCGTTCAGCGCGCGGATCGGCCGCTCGAACTCCGGGTCGGTGAATTCGGCGGCGGTCGCGCGCATGACCGTCTTGAGGTCGGCCTCGAGGTCGCCGGTGTCGGGCAGCGCCATGTCGCCGCCGTCCTCGCTGAGCGCCAGGAACGCGTCGAAGATGACCGCGCCCTTGGACGGCCACCAGCGGTAGATCGTCTGCTTGCCGACGCCCGCGCGCGCGGCGATCGCCTCGATCGAGACCTTCGCGTACCCGACCTCGGAGATCAGCTCGCGCGCGGCGTCCAGGATCGCCCGCCGGGACCGCTCGCTGCGCCGGGCCTGGTTCGGCTTCTTGTCGCTGGGCATGGGCGAAGGCTAGCACGTGGACGAGACGAGACGGTCCGTCTTGACAATCGAGGGTGCGCTGCACATACTCGATGTTGCGAGACGGACCGTCTCGTCTAATGAAGGAGGCCGAATGACCGCCCGAACATGGTTCATCACCGGTGCGAGCCGGGGCCTCGGCCGCGCGTTCACCGAGGCCGCCCTCGCCGCCGGGGACCGCGTCGCGGCCGCCGCCCGCGACCCCGAACCGCTCGCCGACCTCGCCGCGGAGCACCCGGACGGCCTCGTCCGCATCACCCTGGACGTCTCCGACCGCGCGGCCGTGTTCCGCGCGGTCGGCGAGGCGAAGGCGGCCCTCGGACGCCTCGACGTCGTGGTCAACAACGCCGGCGGGATGCTGTACGGGATGGTGGAGGAGGCGACGGAGCAGCAGATCCGGGACCATCTCGACGTCAACTTCTTCGGCGCCGTGTGGGTGTCGCAGGCCGTCGTCCCGCACCTGCGCGAGCAGGGTTCGGGCCGCATCCTGCAGGTCACCTCGATGGGCACCGGCGGCGGCATGGCGTCCGTGGGTTTCTACGGTGCGGGCAAGGCGGCCCTCGACTCGGTCGCCGAGGCCCTCGCGATGGAGGTCGCGCGCTTCGGCGTCAAGGTCACGGTCGTCCAGATGGGCGGCTACGACACCGGGCTGTTCACCCGGGGCACGACGGCGACCGAGCCCGACCCGGCGTACGCGTCGCTGCGCGCCGAACTCGAGGAGATGTGGGGCGACGACGCCGGACCGGACCCGAGCACCGCCGCCCCGGTCATCATGCGGCTGGCCGACCTCCCCGACCCGCCCCGCCGCCTCATCGTCGGGAGCCGGTCGTACGACATCGTCCAGCAGATGGACCGGGAGCGGACCGGCCTGTACCGCGAGTGGGAGGACCTCAGCCGGCTGGCTCCTGGCTGACCTCGGACGCGCCGCCGGGCGCGGCGCCCGGCGCGGCGCCCGGCAGGGACCGGCCCAGGGCCTCCAGCAGGGCGGCGAGCCGCTCCTGGTCCGCCGCCGTGAGCCCCGCCAGCAGCTCGCGCTCGGCGGCGGTGCGCTCGGCGGCCACCCGCACGGCCAGGTCGAGCCCCGCCGCGGTGAGCCGCAGATGGACGATGCGGCGGTCGCCCGCGTCGCGCTCGCGCAGGATCAGGCCCGCCGCCTCCAGCCGGTCCGCGTGCTGGGTGAGCCCGCCGCCGCCCGCCGCCCCGGCCGCCGCGACCTCCCCCATCGTGCGGCGGTGCGGGTCGCCCGCCCGCCGCAGGACGTCGAGGACCTCGAACGCCGCGGCGCTGACGCCGTGCGGCCGCATCGCCCGCTTGACCATCGACTGGTACCGGGCCGTGCAGTCGGTCAGCGCCGCGAAGACGGACCCCGGAAGATCGCCCGCGCCTGCGCCCGCGTTCGCGAGTGGCTCCTCCCGGCCGTCCGCGCCGTCCGGGCCGTCCGGGGTCGGGGCCTCCGGCCCGGCGACGGCCGTGGCGAGGGCGGCGGCCAGTGCGGGGCGCAGCGCGCCGGTCGGGACGGACGGGGCCGGTTCGTGCCCGAACACGTACCGTTCCATGATCACGCCGAACAGGATGCTGCGGATCATCGTGATCCGGACGGACGCGTCCGGCGAGTCGCCGAGCAGCCGGCGCAGCGGCTCGTTGACCTGCTGTTCCAGGATCGTCCGCAGCAGGTCGGCGCTCGGCGGATGGGTGAGCGCGGAGCGGATCAGGGCGGGCCAGGGGTCGTGCGCGGGAAGCCGGTCCCAGCGGTCGAGGTAGGCGCGGGCGAGCGCGCGGGGCAGGCCGGACGGGTCGTCGCCCGCCTCCCGCAGCACCTGCGCGCTGATCCCGGTGCCGCCGCCGACGACCTCGCGGAACAGGCCGTCCTTGCTGCCGAAGTACGCCATGACCAGGCCCGGCGTGACACCGGCCGCGGCGGCGACGGCCCGGATGCCGGTCTCGTGGTAGCCGTGCACGGCGAACAGGCGCCGGGCCGCGTCGAGCACGGCCCGCCGGTTGCCCTCGGGGTCGCGGGCGCGCCCGCGCCGGGACGCCGCACCGTCGGCCCCGTTGTCGGCGCTGTCGTCGGGATGCACCGTCCCAGGTTAGGGCCAGCGCTGTTGAACGCCCGTTTATGAACGTCTGTTCAAGAACATCTCCGCTGTGTGCGGGCAGGCGAGGGTGCAAGTGGCGTCTCAACAGGTATTTTGTCGTCCATCAGGGCGAACCACTTGCCTTCGGCGAAACTTTAGCGTAAATCATCTTAGAGATTAAATGATGGCCGCCCGAGAACCGCCCGACGCCGCCCCGCCGAGAGGACCCCCGGTGTGAAACCCGCCCCGTTCGACTACGCCGCGCCCCGCAGCATCGGGGAAGCGGTCGCCCTGCTCGCCGACCCGGACCGCGACGCGAAGGTGCTGGCCGGCGGGCAGTCGCTGATCCCGATGCTCGGCATGCGGCTCGCCCGGCCCGAGCTGCTGGTCGACGTCACCCGCGTGCCGGGGCTCGACCGCCTGCACGTCGACGGCGCCGGCGCGCTGCACGTCGGCGCGTCCGTCCGGCAGGCGCGGGTCGCCGCCGACCCGGACGTCCGGGCCGGCTGGCCGCTGCTCGCCGACGCGATCGGCCTCATCGGGCACCCGCCGATCCGCCACCGCGGCACCCTGTGCGGCAGCCTCGTGCACCACGATCCCGCCGCCGAGCTGCCCGCCGCCGCCCTCGCGCTGGACGCCCGGCTCGTCGTCGAGGGCCCGCGCGGGCGCCGCACGGTGCCCGCCGCCGAGTTCTTCGTCGCGACCTTCCAGACCGCCGTCGAACCGGACGAACTGCTCGTCGAGGCCGTCTTCGACCGGACGCCCCCGCGCGGCGCGGCCTTCGCGGAGCTGGCCCGCCGGCACGGCGACTTCGCCACCGTCGGCGCCGCCGTCCTCCTCGAACGCGCCGCCGACGGGACCGTCCGGTCCGCCCGGGTCGTGTTCTGCGGCGCCGGGTCCACGCCCGTCCGGCTGCCCGCCGCCGAGGACGCCCTGACCGGGACGGACGCGGGCGAGGCGGCGCTCGCCGCCGCGGCCGCCGCCGTCCACGCGCACCTCGAACCGGGCGACGACGTGCACGCGTCCGCCGAGTACCGCCGCGAGGCCGCCGCCCACCTCCTTGTCCGTGCCTGCACCGAAGCCTGGGAGCGCGCATGAACCGTCCCGCCACCCCGCCGCTGGCCGAACCGTCCGGCTGGCACGACGTCCGGCTCACCGTCAACGGCACCGAGGTCGCCGCGCAGGTCGAGTCGCGGCTGCTGCTCGGCGACCTGCTGCGCGACCGGCTCGGCCTCACCGGCACCCACCTCGGCTGCGAGCACGGCGTGTGCGGCGCCTGCACCGTCCTGGTCGACGGCGAGCCCGTCCGGGCGTGCCTGACGCTGGCCGTGCAGTGCGACGGCGCCGACCTGCGCACCGTCGAGAGCCTCGCGCCCGGCGACGCCCCGCTCACCGGCGTCCAGCGCGCGTTCCACGAGTGCCACGGCATGCAGTGCGGCTTCTGCACGCCCGGTTTCGTCATGACGGCGACCGCGCTCACCGAGCGCGCCGACCGTCCGTCCGACGCCGAGGTCGCCGACGCGCTGAGCGGCCACCTGTGCCGCTGCACCGGCTACCGCAACATCCGCCGCGCCGTCCGGCAGGCGCTCGACGAGCGTTTCGGGGAGTGACCATGACCCGCGAACCCCGCGCCGACGCCTGGATCGGCCGCCCGCTCCCGCGCGTCGAGGACGACCGGCTGCTGCGCGGCGACGGCCGCTACGTCGACGACATCGCGCTGCCGGGCGCCGTCCAGGCCGCCTTCCTGCGCAGCCCGCACGCGCACGCCCGCATCGAGTCGGTCGACGCCGCCGCCGCGCGGTCCGCGCCCGGCGTGCACGCCGTCTGGACGGGCGAGGACGTCGCCGCGCTCCCGCCGCTGCTCAACAAGGAGGAGCTGCGCGTCCCGCCCGGCCTCGCCGAGCTGCTCGACCCGGTGAACCGGCCGACGCCGATGCCGCTGCTCGCCCGCGCCAAGGTGCACTACGTGGGCGAACCCGTCGCGGTCGTCTTCGCCGAGAACCGCTACCTCGCCGAGGACGCCCTCGAACTGATCGACGTCCGGTACGCGCCGCTGCCCGTCGTCGTCGATCCGGACGCGGCGCTCGCCGCCGACGCCCCGCTCGTCCACGACGGCGTCCCCGGCAACACGGCGCTGGCCGTCGAGACCCGCGTCGGCGACCCCGACGGCGCGTTCGCCGGGGCCCACGCCGTGATCGCCGAGGAGTTCGTCGCGCACCGCTACGTCGCCTCCCCCATCGAGACCCGGGCGATCTCCGCGCAGACCGACCCCTTCAGCGGGCACCTCACCGTCTGGTCCGGCACCCAGACCCCGCACCGGCTCCGCGACGCCATCGCGCACACGCTCGGCCTCGACCCCGCGGCCGTCCGGGTCATCGCCGCCGACGTCGGCGGAGGCTTCGGGCAGAAGGGGATCCTGTACGTCGAGGAGCTGCTCGTCCCGCACGCCGCCCGGCTCCTCGGCCGTCCCGTCCTGTGGCGCGAGGACCGCGGCGAGAACCTGACGGCCGCGTCGCACGCCCGCGAGCAGGTGCACCGCATCGAGCTGGCCGCGGACGCCGACGGGCGGCTGCTCGCCGTCCGCGACCGCATCACCGTCAACTTCGGCGCGTACAACATGACCGGCCTGGTCGTCCCGTACAACTCGCTGTGCCACCTGCTCGGCCCCTACCGCGTCCCGAACGTCGACATCGCGGTCGCCGGCGCGCTCACCAACACCACGTTCGCCACCCCGTACCGCGGCGCCGGGCGGCCCGAGGCCGTGTTCGCGATGGAACGCGCCATGGACCGGCTCGCCGTCCGCCTCGGCGTCGAACCCGCCGAGCTGCGCGCCCGCAACCTCGTCGAACCGTCCGCGATGCCGTACGCGACCGGGCTCGTGGACCGTTCCGGCAAGCCGCAGTCCTACGACTCCGGCGACTACCCCGAGCTGCTGCGCCGCGCCGTCGCGAAGGCCGGCCTGCCGGACGTCCGCGCCCTGCGGGAGAGCGGACGGCGCGTCGGCGTCGGGTTCGCGATGTACATCGAGGCGACCGGGCTCGGCCCGTTCGAGACCGCCCGCATCGACGTCGCCCCGAGCGGGCGCGTGCGCCTCGCGATCGGCACGCCGTCCCAGGGGCAGGGGCACCGGACGTCCATGGCGCAGATCGCCGCGGACGCGCTCGGCGTCCCGCCGTCGGAGATCGACGTGGTGGGCGGCGACACGGCGGCCACCCCGTTCGGCGTCGGCACCATCGCCAGCCGCGCCCTCGTCAACGCGGGCAACGCCGCGCACCGGGCGGGCCTGCTGGTCCGGGCCAAGATCCTGGCCGCGGCCGCCCGCCGCCTCGGCGTCCCCGCAGACCGTCTCGACCTGCGCGACGGCGCCGTGCACGGCGGCCCCGAACCGCTCACCCTCGCCGGCCTCGCGGGCCGCGCGCCGTTCGACGACGGCGGCACCGAACTGAGCGAGACCGTGCACTTCCGGCCGCCCGGCTTCGCCGTCGCGGGCGGCGCGCACGCCGCCGTCGTCGAGGTCGACGAGCGCACCGGCGAGATCGAGATCCTGCGGTACGCGGTCGTCCACGACGCCGGGAACATCGTCAACCCGCTGATCGCCGAGGGGCAGATCACCGGCGGCGTCGCCCAGGGCATCGCGGGCGCGCTCTACGAGGAGATGGTCTACGGGCCCGACGGGCAGCCCCGCACCACGACCTACATGGACTACCTCGTCCCCACATCCTCGGAGATACCCGATCTCGACCTCGACGAGCTGTTCACCCCCAGCCCGATGAACGACCTCGGCGTCAAGGGCCTCGGCGAGGGCGGCGCCATCGCGCCGCAGGCCGTCCTCGCGAACGCCGTCGAGGACGCGCTGCGCCCCCTCGGCGTCGTCGTCCGCCGCGGCCCGCTGTCGCCGTCCCGCGTCCGCGCCCTGATCCGCGAAGCCGCCGCCTGACGATTGGAACCCCGATGCGACTCGACCACTCCTTCACCGTCCCCGCGCCGCCCGACCGGGCCTGGCGGCAGTTCCTCGACCTCCGCGCGGTGGCCCCCTGCATGCCCGGCGCCGTCCTGGACGACCTGGACGGCGACACGTTCACCGGCCGCGTCAAGGTGAAGGTCGGCGCCGTGCAGATGAGCTACCGCGGCCAGGGGACCGTCACCCGCCGCGAAGCGGAGCGCACCGTGCTCCTCGACCTGACCGGCACCGAGACCCGCGGTTCCGGGACGGCCGCCGCCACGGTCCGGGCGACGCTGGAGGACGACCCCGCGGGCACGCGCGTCCGCGTCCGCACCGACCTCGACGTGACGGGACGTCCGGCGCAGTTCGGGCGCGGGATCATGGCGGAGGTCGGCGACCGCATCGTGGGCCGGTTCGCCGAGCGGCTCGCGGAGCTGATGAGCACGGCGCCCGCCGCCGAGCCCGTTCCCGCCTCCGAGCCCGCCGCCGGGCCCGCGCCCGCCGCCGCGTCCGATCCCGAGCCGGTCGACCTGGGCGCGGCGGTGCTGCCGTCGCTGCTGCGGCGGGCCGCAGTGCCGGCCGCCGCGCTCGCCGTCGCGGCCGCGGTGCTCCTCGTGCGCCGCCGGCTCACCGGTCCTCGTACTGGCGGCACCGGCCGGTGAAGACGGCGGCCAGTTCCGCCCGGAGGATCGACTCCGTCAGCTCCGCCGCGGTCCGGCCCTCCACCCCGTCCGGATCGCGGTAGACCTGCATCGCCAGCCCCTCGGTGACGGCCGTGAGCCGCACGGCGGCGGCCTGCTCGTCCAGGTCCGGTTCGACCTCCCCGCACTCCTTGCCGTTGTGGACGGCCCGTGCCGCGTCCCGCCGCAGCGCGCGGGCCGTCTCGGCGTCGACGCGGGCGAGTTCGGGGGCGTCCAGGGCGCGGCCCGCGAACGCCCGCGCCACCCGGAACTCGGTGCGGCGCGTCTCGTCCAGCGGGACCAGTTCGGCCAGCGCCTCCGCCAGGATGCCGGCGATGGGCCGCCGGTGCTGCGCGCCCTCCCGCGCGTGCCGCTCGATCCGCTCCCGGATGTGCGTGCTCACCTGCGTGAACGCGTGCAGCAGCATGTCGTCCTTCGTCCGGAAGTAGTGCTGCACCAGCCCGACGGAGATGCCCGCGGCGGCGGCCGTGCGGGCGACGGTCACGGCGTCGAGGCCGTGTTCGGAGATCAGCGCGCAGACGGCGAGCCCGATCTGCCGCCTGCGGGCGTCGTGGTCGGCGATCCTCGGCACTTGCTTACCGTATCAGCGTACGGTAAAAAACCGTATGCCCATACGGTTATCGAGGGAGCCCCCACCATGCGCACGATCGCCGCGGCACTGGCCGTCCTCTGCACGCTGGCCGCCACGCCCGCCGTCGCGGCCCCGTCGACCGCCCTGCCCGCCGCCCCGTCCGGGCCGTACGCCGAACTCGACGCCTACGTCCGCGACCGCATGCGGGAGACCGGCGTGCCCGGCCTCTCCTACGCCGTCGTCGGCCCGGACGGCCCGGTCCACCGGCGCGCGTGGGGCACCGACGGCCGCGGCGACCCCGTCACCCCCGCGACCCCGTTCCTCTGGGGCTCGCTCGCCAAGCCCGCCACCGCGACCGGCGTCATGACCCTCGTGGAGTCCGGCCGCCTCGGCCTGGACGACCGCGTCGCCGAGCACGTCCCGGAGTTCGGGTTCGCGCCGGGGGCGACCGTCCGGCATCTCCTCGGCCAGACCTCCGGCCTCCCGGCGGAGGCGACGTTCGAGGTCGCCGACTGCCACGCCGCCGACTGCCCCCGCCCCGCCGGACGCCTCGGCGCCCTCGACGGCGTCGAACCGCTCGGACCGCCCGGCACCGAGTACGCCTACACGAGCGCGAACTACGTCGCCCTGGCCGCGGTGGTCGAATCGGTCACCGGACGCCCCTTCGCCGACTTCATGCACGAAGCGGTGTTCGACCCCATCGGCATGGACGGCGCGATAGCCGACGCGGAGTCGGCCCGGAAACTGCCTCCGGGCCACCAACTCCTCTGGGGCTTCCCCACGGCGACGAAGAAGTACGACCCGCACGGTGCCGCCTACGGCTACCTGGGCGGTGACCTACACGACTTGACCGCGTTCGCATCTGCCCAGCTACGCGGAACCGTCCTCAAGCCCGAATCCCTACGGCTGATGCGTCAAGAGTCCAAGGCCGGGACCGGCTACGGCCTGGGCTGGCGCGTAGGCGGACTGGACGGACCCCTGCAGAACGCCGTCTGGCACACGGGCGGGGTCCCCGGTTACTCCGCGATGATCTTCCTGCTGCCGGAGCGCGGCATCGGGCTCGTCCTCCAGCAGAACATGTACGCCCTCCTGCAGGACGGCGCGGTCATGGAGAGCGGCTTCGGCGCGGCCCGCCTCCTCGCGGGCGGCGAACCGGGCGACGCGCCGTCCGCGGCCGTCCACCACGCCACCGTCTGGGGCGTCACCGCCCTCGCCCTCGCGCTCCTCCTCGCGGCCGCCCGCTCGGTCGCCGTCGTCCGCCGCCCGGCCCGGCCGCCGGTGACCCTCGCGTGGTGCGCCGCCGGGCTCGTCCCGTGGGGGCTCGCGGCGGCCGTCCAGTCCGTGATGGGGGTGCGGCACCTGTGGTCCTGGGTGCCGGACGCCGCGCTCGCGCTCGGCGCCGCCGTCCTCGCGGGCACCGCGACCATGGCCGTCCGGCTCGTCGCCCTGGGCAAACGTTCAGGGCCGCCAGACCGGACGGTCTGACGGCCCTGGCGGGCGGGTCCATGCTCAGCCCTTGTCGAAGGTGCGCTTGGCCCACAGGTAGGAGAGGACGGCGATGCCCGCGCACCACGCCAAGGCGATCGCGGCGCTGTCGCCGATCGGGGTGCCGAGCAGCAGCCCGCGGACGGTCTCCATGATCGGGGTGAACGGCTGGTACTCGGCGAACCAGCGGATCGCGGTGGGCATGGAGTCGGTGGGGACGAAGCCGCTGCCGAGGAACGGCAGCAGGATCAGCGGCATCGGGGCGTTGCTGGCGGCCTCGGGGGTCGGGGACTTCAGGCCGAGCGCGACCGACAGCCAGGTGATGGCCAGGACGAACAGGGTCAGCAGGCCCGCGGCGGCCAGCCACTCCACGGCGGTCGCGTTCGGTCCGAAGCCGATGGCGAGCGCGACGCCGATGATGGCGGCCATGCCGAGCAGCTGCTGGACGACGCTGCCGACGACGTGCCCGGTGAGGACCGAGGCCCGGGAGATCCGCATGGTGCGGAAGCGGGCGATGATCCCTTCGGTCATGTCGTTCGCGACCATCACCGCGGTTCCGGTCGCGGCGGTGACGACCGCCATGAGCAGGATGCCCGGGACGACGTAGTCGACGTAGGTGTCGCGCCCGCCGCCGCCGATGCCCGCGCCCAGGGTGCCGCCGAAGACGTACACGAAGACGACCAGGAGGACGATCGGCGTCACGATCAGCTGCACGGTCATGGAGGGGTAGCGGAGCAGCCGCTTGAGCTGGCGGCGGGTCATCGTGGCGGAGTCGCGCGCGGCGAGGGTGAGGGAGTTCATCGGGTGGCCTCCTGCTTCTGGCCGGTGAGGGTGAGGAAGACGTCGTCGAGGTCGGGGGTGTGGACGCTCAGCTCGGCGATCTCGATCGAGCGCTCGTCCAGGAGGGTGAGCAGCTCGCGGATCGCGCGGACGCTGCCGTCGCTCGGCACCTGGAGGGTGAGCGCCGCCTCGTCGGCGGCGCCGGCGCCGACGGCGTCGCGGGCCGCGGCGAGCAGCCGCGCGTCGCCGAAGGCGAGTTCGATGTGCCCGCCGGGGATGAGCCGCTTGAGCTCCTCGGCGGTGCCCTCGGCGATCAGCCGCCCGTGGTCGAGGACCGCGATCCGGTCGGCGAGCTCGTCCGCCTCCTCCAGGTACTGGGTGGTGAGGAAGATGGTGACGCCGCCGCCCACGAGCTCCCGGACGATCTGCCACATCGAGCGGCGGCTGCGCGGGTCGAGCCCGGTGGTGGGCTCGTCCAGGAAGATCAGCCGGGGGTCGCCGACCAGCGTCATCGCCAGGTCGAGCCGGCGCTGCATGCCGCCCGAGTAGGTGGACGCCGGCTTGCGCGCCGCCTCGACCAGGTCGAAGCGCTCCAGCAGCTCCGCGGCCTTCCGCTTGCCCTCCTTCCGCGACAGGTGCTTGAGGTCCGCCATGAGGAGCAGGTTCTCCTCGCCGGAGAGCAGCTTGTCGACCGCCGAGTACTGGCCGGTGACGCCGATCGCCCCCCGCACGTCGTCCGGGCTGCGGGCCAGGTCGTGTCCGGCGACCTGGACGGTCCCGCCGTCGGCCCGGGTCAGGGTGGACAGGATCTGGACGGTCGTGGTCTTGCCCGCGCCGTTCGGGCCGAGCAGGGAGAAGATCGTTCCTTCGGGGACGTCGAGGTCGATGCCGTCGAGCACGGTCTTGTCGCCGTAGGACTTGCGCAGCCCGTGCGCCGTGATGGCCGAGTTCGTCATGGTCGTGCTCCTCAGAGGCTGCGGGCGACGATGTCGCCGTAGGCGGTGGTGGCGCGGATCTCGAGGTCGGCCGTGCCGTCGTTCTTGAGGCCGTTGCTGATGCGGCCGTGGTCGGTGCCGGCGTCCAGGGAGGCCGAGACGCCGGGGGCGGCGCCGACCGTGATCTGACCGGCCTGGGTGCGTAGCACGACGGTGCCGCTCGTGGCCTGGGCGACGGTGATGTCGCCCTTGGTGGTGCTGATCTCGGCGGGCCCGCCCAGGCGCCCGATCTCGACGTCGCCGGCGTGGGTGGCGAGCCGGACGCTCGCGGCCTCGTCGACCTTGACCCGGCCCTGCGCGCCGGTGAAGTCGAGGTCGCCGAGCCGTCCGACGCCGCGGAAGTCCGCGGCGGCGACCTTGGCGTCCACGCTGGAGCCGGCGGGCAGTTGCACGGTGACCTCGATGGAGCCGGAGGGGCCGAGGTACTGGTTCTTCGCCGCGGTCTCGATCCGCAGGACGCCGTCGCGGTAGTCGACCGTGGTCTGCTCGGCGGCCTTGGTGTCCCGGCCCTTCGCGGGGTTCGCGGGCCGGACCTCGACGGCGGTGTCGGTGCGGTCGGCGGCGATCACCTGGACGCGTCCGGCGGGGACGTCCAGGACGGCGCTGATCGGGGCGGGGGTGTCGAACGTCCGCATCGTGCTCTCCTTGCACTCGCTGTTTCCGATGACGCAAACGCTACGTTGCATTCAAAGTTTGGGCAACATACTTGTTGCACTTGAACGTGAATTTAGCAGGTCAGAAGCCTAATATCGTTGCAACGGTCTCGCATCTAACGCAACAGAGGATCTGTGTGCGTTGCAATAGAATGGAGTCGAACGCTATGCTGGGCCGGGTAAGGGGCACCGAGCGGAGAGAGGGAACGCGATGCCGGGAGGCAGGCTCACCCAGCAGGAACGCCAGCAGATCGCGCTGGGACTGGCCGACGGCCTCGCCTATGCCGAGATCGCCAGGCGCGTCGACCGTCCGACCTCGACGATCACGCGCGAGGTGATGCGCAACGGCGGCCCCACCGGATACCGCGCCGACCTGGCGCAGCGCGCCACCGACCGGCGCGCCCACCGGCGCCGGCAGGCCGCCCCCCGGACCCCCGAGGCCGTCCCCCAGCCGCACGGGCGCGACGCCGAGGCCGTGCGCGAGTACCAGGAGACGTTCACGACCGTCCTCATGGCCTCGGGCATGCCCGCGATGATGTCCCGCGTGATGGTCTGCCTCACCATGACCGACTCCGGCAGCCTCACCGCGTCCGAGCTCGTCCAGCGCCTCCAGGTCAGCCCGGCGTCGGTCTCCAAGGCGATCGCCTACCTGGACGACCAGGCCTTCATCCGCCGGGAACGCGACGAGCGCCGCCGCGAGCGCTACGTCGTCGACGACGACGTCTGGTACCAGTCGATGCTCGCCAGCGCCCGGTCCATCGGCCAGGTCGGCGACATCGCGCGCCAGGGCGCCGGCGTCCTCGGCACCGGCACCCCGGCCGCCGCCCGCCTGGAGAGCATCGCCCGCTTCCTCGACTTCGTGTCCGAGAGCACCGCCCGCAGCGCCGAGCAGGCCCGCGAGATCCTCCACACGAAACCCGAACCCCCCGAGCCCGGATCCGGAGAACCCGTCGACTGATCCCGAGAGCCGGGGGACTCACGCCGACGGGAAGGGCTTCCAGTACGCCTGACGCTCAGTCGGAGTAGTGGGCGGCGATCGCGGCCGCGCGGTCGCGCAGGACGGTGCGCAACCACTGCGGCTCCAGCGCCTCCGCCCCCGTGGCGAGCCGCCACAGCGCCCACTCCGCGTGCCAGGCGTCCTGGAAGGTCACCTCCAGCCGCGACCAGCCGCCTTCGTCGGCCTCCTCGCCGAGAACCGCCAGCACGGTCCCCACCAGCTCGTCCCGCCTCGCCGGGGCCACCCGCACCCGCACGGCGACCTGGTCGCCGCCGGTCCGGAACCGCGTGCTGCGCTCCTGCCACGCCCGGCCCAGATCGACTCGCTCCGGACGCCGCGCGGGTTCGGCGAGCTCCTCGGCGGCCGAGATCCGGGACAGCCGGTAGGTGCGGTCCGCGCCGGACCTCGCCGCCAGCAGGTACCCCTGGCCGCGCGCGGTGACCAGGCCGACCGGGTCCACCGTGCGCCACCGCGGCTCCTCGTCCCTGGCCGCGTAGCGGATGCGCAGCCGGTGCCCGGCGAACACCGCCCGCCGGACCTCGGACACCACGGCGTCCGGCACCTCCTCCGCGGCCGTCCGCCGCGACAGGAGGTCGATCTCGGGGTCGACGAGCAACCGCCGGGCCGCGCCGGCCGCCGTTTCCCGATGGCCCTCCGGCAGCGCGTCGACGACCTTGAGCATGGCCGACGCGAGCGCCGAGCCGAGGCCGAACACCTGCGCGCCCCGCCGCGATCCCGCGACCACCAGGGCGAGCGCCTCGTCGTGGTTCAGCCCGGTGAGCTCGGTCCGGAAACCGGGCAGCAACGCGAAACCACCGTGCCGTCCCCGCTCGGCGTAGACCGGGACGCCCGCCGCGGACAGCGCCTCGATGTCGCGCAGCACCGTCCGCGTCGACACCTCCAGCTCCCGCGCGAGGGCGGTCGCGGACAGCCGGCCGTGCCGCCGCAGCAGCAGCACCAGCGAGACCAACCGGTCGGCGCGCATCCGGGAACCGTACCGAATACACGACAGAGGGTGTCGTGATTCGTTGAAAGGCTCATAGCCCGACAGAACGAACGGAGCCGACTATGCAGCGAACAGCGATCAACCCGTGGACGTGGTCGACGGACCTCGGCTACCACCAGGGCGAGCTCGTCTCCGGACACACCGGCACCCTGTACTGCTCCGGGCAGACCGCGATGGACGCCGACGGCAAGCCCCGGCACCCCGGCGACATGGCGGCACAGCTGGCGCTGAGCCTCGACAACCTGGAAGCGGTCCTCGGCGAGGCCCGCATGTCCCTCGCGAACCTCGTCCGGCTCAACGTCTACACCACCGACGTCGACCGGCTCTTCGAGCACTACGGCGTCCTGGCGGCACGGCTGGGCGCCGCCGGCGCGGCACCGCCCACCACGATGCTCGGGGTCACCCGGCTGGCGATCCCCGACCTGATGGTCGAACTCGAGGGCACCGCCGTCGCGTGACGCGTCCCGCCGCCTCCGGCACGACCGCCGGAGGCGGCACCCCGATCGCCGGACCTCACTTGGATTCGAGTCGTCCCATCGGGTCGCCGGCTTGGACGGCGGCCCAGGTGGAGCTCTCGACGCCGAGGACATGGCGCAGGTAGGCGAGGGTGACCCGCTGGACGAGGGCGACGCGCGCGGGGTTCTCGTCCGTGGTCTCGGCGGCGTCGTAGCCGGAGATGCCGCCGAGGAGGTGCTCGCCCCCGAAGAGGGTGAGCAGGCTCTTCTCGCCGGGACTGAGGGTGTAGGGCTCGGTGGTCCACTCCGGTCCCTTGGTGGTCATCGGGAGGTCGTCCTTGTCCCCGGCGACCACGAGGGCCGGCGCGGTGAGGTGGGAGAAGTCCACGTCCCGGAGCCACGGGAGGTTCTCCGCGGCGTAGGGCGTCAACCGGTCACCGCCCGCCCCGGCCGTGGCCAGCAGCACGCCCGCCGTGACGCGCGGGTCGGACAGGTCCTCCGCGGCCCCGGTCTCCGGGTCGGTGACGCGCAGGCCCAGCAGGATCGCGGCGGTTCCGCCGCCGAACGAGTGCCCGGCCGCGGCGACGCGCCCGCGGTCCGGGCGTCCGGCCAGGCCGGGGACGGCCGCCTCCAGCACGTCGAGTTCGTCGAGGACGCGCTTCATGTCGGCGACGCGGATCCGCCACGTCCGGGGCCTGCGGGGGTCGTCCGCGTCGAGGTTCAGCCGCCGGGAATCCAGGTGGGTGGCCTGGATCACCACGAAGCCGTGGGCGGCCCAGTGATCGACCAGGGGCGCGTACCCGTCGAGGTTCGAGCCGAACCCGTGCGCGAACAGGACGATCGGCAGGTCGCGCCCGGTGACCGGGGCGGACACCCGCACGTGCAGGTCGTCCCCGCGCTCGGGGGCGGGGAGCACGATCGGCTTGACCGAGACGATCGGGGAGGCGGCGAGGCCGCTCTCGGATGTGGTCATGGGAGTCTCCAACTTTCAGGCGGGCGGTGAGGAACGGGGCGATCGGCCCCGCACCGGAGTACGCTAAAACCTGACATTGGTGTCAGAGGCAAGCGTGCGTGCCGCACGTCACGGAGGGGCGAATGCGCATCGGGGAACTCGCCGCCGGCACGGGCGTCAGCGTCCGATCCCTGCGGTACTACGAGCAGCAGAACCTGCTCGCCGCCGAACGCAGCCCCAGCGGTCAGCGCCACTATCCCGACAGCGCGGTCGACCGGGTCCGGCTGATCCAGCAGCTGTTCGCCGCCGGCCTGTCCAGCAGGACCATCGTCGAACTCATCCCGTGCGTCGTCGACGGCCGCGCCACGCCCGAACTGCTCGTCCGGCTCGCCGCCCACCGCGACCGCATCGACAGGCAGATCGCCGACCTGACCGACACCCGCGACCGGCTCGAGGCCGTCATCACCGGTGCCGGCCACAACATGCTCACCGGCCGGTCCTGCCGCGCCGAGGACGGCGCCTGAGGCCACCTCCACCCGGTCCCAGGCCGTTGCCGCGGAGCGGCCCGCGCGGGTCGTCCGTCACTCGGCCAGGAGGGCCGGGAGCGGGCCCGCCGGGCCGCCGCCGACTACGCGGGCCGTGATCGCCGGCGTCGGCATCGACGCCGACGAGGCGCTCCGGATCGTCCAGGCGGCGCTGACGTCCGGACCGACGGCACCGACCTGACCGCCTCGACGCGGACGCGGTTCCGCCTCCGTCTCGGACGGCTACGTCCGCTCGGCCAGGAAGGGCAGCACGACCTCCCCCATCTCGTCGGGCACCTCCTCGGCGAGGTCGTGTCCGGCGTCGAAGACGTGGCCGGTGACGTCATGGGCGAACAGCCGCATCTGGGTCTCGTTCCGGTCGCCGATGAAGGCCGAGCCGCCCAGCGCCAGCACGGGGATGTCCAGCTTCTTCTGTGCCGCCTGCCGATTCTGCTCGGCATCGACGAGCATCGCCCGGTAGATCGCCAGCATCGAGCGGACACCTCCGGGCATGGAGTAGCAGCGCACGTACTCTTCGATCGCGTCGGAGGTGGCGGTGTCCGGGCGGCTGCGCTCGTTCTTGATCATGTAGGTGATCAGTTCGCGTTCGTGTCCGGCGATGAGCATCTCGGGTACGTCCGGCTGGAAGTAGAAGCCCAGGTGCCACAGGTGCATGCCGCTCGAGACGTTCTCGGGGGTGAGCGCCGTATGGTCTTCGAAGCCGAACCCGGGGAACAGGGCCTCCACGAAGACCAGGGCGTTGACGTGGTCGCGGTGCCGGGCGGCGAGCTGGTAGCCGATCACGGCGCCCCAGTCCTCTCCGATCACGCTGTAGGTGTCGTGCCCGAGGCGGGTCATCAGCTCGGCGATGTCGTCGCTCATCGTCGCGGAGTCGTAGCCGTCCGCGGGATGCGCGGAGTCACCGAGACCGCGGAGGTCGGGCGCGACGACGGTGTAATGGGGCGTCAGCTTCGGAATGAGGTGCCGCCAGTGGTAGCCGGTCTTCGGCACGCCGTGCAGGAGGACCACCGCCCGGCCGGATCCGGCCGTCCGGTAGTGCAGGCTCGTTCCGTTGACGGCGGCACGGCCCGTGCGAACGGGCTCTCCCCGATGGTCGAAGATCATTTCTTCTCCAGCTTCATGGTGTGTTCTCGTCGTGCGGCTGTGGCCGCAGCGCGTTCCGGTATCGATGCCGGCTCGGCGAGCTATCTGGATCGTTCGTTACAGATAGCGGCCACGAAAAATCAGTCGAGGGCGATCAGAGCGACCTCCACGAGAGGTTCGAGGGCGCGGCCGTCCGGAGTGATCTTCGAGGAGACCAGAAGCCCGTTGAGGAACGTGATCAGAAAGGCGGCGAGGGTGTGCGGGGCATGCCGCGTCGAGATCTCACCGCGTTCCGCCGCCGCGCTCAGCAGATCGGCGAGGGCTTCCTGGTTGGCGTCCAGCACGTCTCGGACGATGCGGCGGGTGGGCTGGTCCTCCGGCAGGCGTTCGGTGGCCGCATTGACCAGGAGGCAGCCCCGGCCGCCGTGTTCGACGGCGATCCGGATCCGCTCGACCAGCAGGGCGCGGACGGCCGAGCGGGCGTCCGCGCCCTCGTCGAGGGTGCGCAGGGCGGCCTCCGCGAAGGTGGAGCGGTAATGCTCCAGCGTGGCCCGGTACAGGCCGTCCTTGTCGCCGAACGCGGCATAGAGAGAACCCTGTCCGACCCCGAGATGCCGGGTCAGGTCGCGCACCGAGGTCGCCTCGTAGCCGTGCGTCCAGAACAACTCCATCGCACGGCTCACCGCCGCTTCGGTGTCGAACTCCCGGGTTCTCGCCATGCGCCCACTCTAGACGTATCTGGATCAGTTGTTCAAGAAAGCTGTGTCAGGCCGGCACCTCCGCTCGGCGCTCGTCCGGGTCGCCGCACGTCCGAGAGCTGGGAGAAGCTGGTCCGGCAGCTGTGCCCGCGCCTCAGCGGCGGGAGGTCGCGGGGCGCGGAGAAGGCGTCAGCAGCTCGGCCGGGCGGCCGCGCAGCGGCTCCCACCAGTCGCGGTTGGCGCGGTACCACTCGACCGTGGCGGCGAGTCCGGCCTCGAAGCCGAGGCGCGGCCGGTACCCGAGCTCGGCGGTGGCCTTCGTGCAGTCCAGCGAGTAGCGGCGGTCGTGGCCCTTGCGGTCCGCGGTCCACTCGATCGCCTCCGGTCCCTTCCCCAAGAGGCCGAGGATGGCGGCGGTGAGGTCCAGGTTCGTCAGCTCGTGGCGCCCGCCTATGTTGTAGATCTCGCCGGCCCGGCCGTGCTCCAGGACGAGCTGGATCCCGCGGCAGTTGTCGTCGACATGCAGCCAGTCGCGCACGTTCAGACCGTCCCCGTAGAGCGGCACCTTCCGGCCGAGCAGGAGGTTGGTGACGAAGAGGGGGATCACCTTCTCCGGATGCTGGTACGGGCCGTAGTTGTTCGAGGAGCGCGTGATGCGCACGTCCATCCCGTGGGTACGGGCGTAGGCCAGGCACAGCATGTCCGCCCCGGCCTTCGTCGCGGCGTAGGGGGAGTTCGGCCGTGCCGGGGCGGTCTCCGTCCAGGAGCCGCGTTCGATGGTGCCGTACACCTCGTCGGTCGAGACGTGCAGGAACGTGGCGATGCCATGCCGCAGCGCGGCGTCGAGCAGCACCTGCGTTCCCGCCACGTTGCTCATCACGAAGGGGAGGGCGACCTCGATGGAACGGTCGACATGGGACTCCGCGGCGAAGTGCACCACCGTGTCCTGGCCGCGCATCACCGTGTCCACCAGCGCGGCGTCGCAGACGTCGCCCCGGACGAACCGGACCCGCGGATCCGCGAGCACGGGCGCGAGCGTCGCGGTGCCGGCCGCGTAGGTCAGCTTGTCGAGCACGGTGATGCGCGCGGGCCTCTCGAACTCGGTCAGCAGGGCCCGCACGTACGCCGACCCGACGAATCCCGCGCCACCGGTCACCAGCACATGTCTCGTCATCGGAGTCCCGGAGGTCAGTCCTTGTTGAAGTTGACCGCGCCCTCGATCGGGGGCGGGCTGTCGGGGACGGTGGTCGGCTTCGGGACGCCCTTGAAGGTGAACTTCGCGTCCTCGCCGGTGCCCTCGGTGCCCACGATGACGATCTGGCCGGCCTTGAGCTCGTTGTAGAGGATCTTCTCCGACAGCTGGTCCTCGATCTCGCGCTGGATGGTCCGGCGCAGCGGCCGGGCGCCCAGCACGGGGTCGTAGCCGCGCTCGGCGAGCAGGTCCTTGGCCTCCTGGCGCAGCTCGATCCCCATGTCGCGGTCGCGGAGCCGCTCGTCCACCTTGGCGATCATCAGATCCACGATCTGGATGATCTCCTTCGGGGTGAGCTGGTGGAACACCACCGTGTCATCGACACGGTTGAGGAACTCGGGCCGGAAGTGCTGCTTGAGCTCTTCGGAGACCTTGGCCTTCATCCGCTCGTAGGAGCCCTGCTCGTCGTTCTGCCGGGCGAAGCCCATCGACACGCCCTTGGAGATGTCCTTGGACCCCAGGTTCGTCGTCATGATGATGACGGTGTTCTTGAAGTCCACCACACGCCCCTGCGCGTCGGTGAGGCGGCCGTCCTCCAGGATCTGCAGCAGGCTGTTGAAGATGTCCTGGTGGGCCTTCTCGATCTCATCGAACAGCACCACCGAGAACGGCTTGCGCCGCACCTTCTCCGTCAGCTGGCCGCCCTCCTCGTACCCGACGTAGCCGGGCGGCGAACCGAACAGCCGCGAGACCGTGTGCTTCTCCATGAACTCGGACATGTCGAGCTGGATCAGCGCGTCCTCGTCGCCGAACAGGAACTCCGCCAGAGTCTTGGACAGCTCGGTCTTACCGACACCCGACGGGCCGGCGAAGATGAACGAGCCGCCGGGACGCTTGGGGTCCTTCAGCCCGGCGCGGGTGCGGCGGATCGACTGCGAGAGCGCCTTGATGGCGTCCTCCTGCCCGATGACGCGCTTGTGGAGCTCGTCCTCCATGCGCAGCAGCCGCGAGGACTCCTCCTCGGTCAGCTTGAACACCGGAATACCGGTCGCGGTGGCCAGCACCTCGGCGATCAGCTCGTCGGTGACCTCGGCCACCACGTCCATGTCGCCGGCCTTCCACTCCTTCTCCCGCTGCGTCTTCTGCCCCAGCAGCTGCTTCTCCGAATCGCGCAGCGCCGCGGCCTTCTCGAAGTCCTGCGCGTCGATCGCCGACTCCTTGTCGCGGCGGACGTCGGCGATCTTCTCGTCGTACTCGCGCAGGTCCGGCGGCGCGGTCATCCGGCGGATCCGCATCCGGGAGCCGGCCTCGTCGATCAGATCGATCGCCTTGTCCGGCAGGAACCGGTCGCTGATGTAGCGGTCGGCGAGCTGCGCCGCCGACACCAGCGCGCCGTCGGTGATCGACACCCGGTGGTGCGCCTCGTACCGGTCCCGCAGGCCCTTGAGGATCTCGATGGTGTGCGCCAGCGACGGCTCGGCCACCTGGATCGGCTGGAACCGGCGCTCCAGCGCGGCGTCCTTCTCCAGGTGCTTGCGGTACTCGTCCAACGTGGTGGCGCCGATGGTCTGCAGCTCGCCGCGGGCCAGCATCGGCTTGAGGATGCTGGCGGCATCGATCGCGCCCTCGGCGGCGCCCGCACCCACCAGCGTGTGCAGCTCATCGATGAACAAGATGATGTCGCCCCGCGTGCGGATCTCCTTCAGGACCTTCTTCAGCCGCTCCTCGAAGTCACCGCGGTAGCGGGACCCGGCCACCAGCGCGCCGAGGTCGAGGGTGTACAGCTGCTTGTCCTTCAGCGTCTCGGGCACCTCGCCCTTGACGATCTTCTGCGAGAGGCCCTCCACGACGGCCGTCTTGCCGACACCCGGCTCGCCCACCAGCACCGGGTTGTTCTTGGTGCGGCGCGACAGCACCTGCATGACCCGCTCGATCTCGGAGTCCCGCCCGATGACCGGATCCAGCTTCCCCTCACGCGCCGCCTGCGTCAGGTTCCGGCCGAACTGGTCCAGCACCAGCGACGTGGAAGGAGCCGCCTCCGAAGGCCCGCCCGAAGCGGCCGGCTCCTTGCCCTGGTAACCGTGCAGCAACTGGATCACCTGCTGCCGCACCCGGTTCAGATCGGCGCCCAGCTTCACCAGGACCTGCGCCGCGACGCCCTCACCCTCGCGGATCAAGCCCAGCAGGATGTGCTCGGTACCGATGTAGTTGTGGCCCAGCTGCAACGCCTCACGCAGCGACAGCTCAAGGACCTTCTTGGCGCGCGGAGTGAACGGGATGTGCCCCGACGGCGCCTGCTGACCCTGGCCGATGATCTCCTCGACCTGCTGACGCACCGCCTCAAGACTGATCCCCAAGCTCTCCAGAGCCTTGGCGGCCACACCCTCACCCTCGTGAATCAGACCCAGGAGGATGTGCTCGGTGCCGATGTAGTTGTGGTTGAGCATCCTGGCCTCTTCCTGAGCCAGGACGACAACCCGCCGCGCGCGGTCGGTGAACCTCTCGAACATCTTCTCGCTCCCCACGAGACAGAGGGAGTTACTATCTGAATCTAAAGTCTCTACTGCAATGGCCGCCAACAAGAGGCAAGGGCGTCTGTTCGCTGTAGGCGAACAGAAGTTCGGACTCGGGCGGTGACGGGAGGAGCTCCGTGTCCCTGCAGAGGCATCCCATGGTCGACGCCCCCGCGGCCGCCGAACCCGAATATCCGAACTGGTCATCCGCCTTCGCCGGGCATCGCCCCGAGCGGCGGCCGCGCCCCGGCGCGCATCGCCGGGACAGCCGGTCCGTGATCGTCCGGCGCGAGTTCGCCGGGCCGGGCGGGCGGCTGGCGTTCGTGGGGGCCCTTGACCCAGCACTATAAAAATTTATAGTAAAGCTCCCATAGGTGACCTCGGGGCCGCGCGGCCGAGGGCGCCTCGGCACGACGATCTCAACAGACCCTGGAGGTGTCTGGCTTGAGCTCTCTCCGTGAGACCTACGAGTCCCTCAATCTCGAACCGAAGCCGATCCGGCCGCACATCCTGGCGGCGGCCACGGTCGTGTTCGGGGACGACTACTACGCCGGCCGGCGGGAGACCATCAACCTGTCCGGCTTCGTGCAGCTCAACAAGTGGCCCATGCCCGGGTTCGAGCACCGGGTGGACGAGAAGGGCCACGCCGAGCTGTCCCTCGAGCTGATCAGCGCGCCCGAGGTCGGCATCAAGGGCTACAGCTACGAGCTGGACGACAGGATCCAGGTCCTGTCCAACCCGTTCCTGCCCAACACCGGCCACGTGCGGCAGATCGTCCCCGGCAAGAACTTCCCCGCGGGGTTCTACATCCGCCGCTTCGGCATCCTGGAGACCAGCACCCTGCGGCTGGCCCACCGCAACGTCATCGACATCTACGGCGTGGTCGACGGGATCCCGCCCTACAAGAAGCCGCTCACGGGCCCCTACCTGGGCGCCCCGCGCGGCGACGGCCCGTTCGACGTCGTCCAGGCGCCGAACGTGGTGCGCGGCACCACCCTGCCCGAGGCCTGGTACCCGGCCGACGACGAGAACAACCCGGTCGGCATCACCCCGACGGTGTTCTTCGCGGCCAGCGCCGGTCCGTGCATGTCGATGCTGGTCGACCCCTCCATGATCATGCAGGTGTCGATGGAGGGCTCGGTGGACGTCGAGATCGACGGCCGCACCGAGACGATCGAGCTCGCGGGCGACTACCGCAAGGCCGCGGGCACCGAGATCCTGCTCTTCGGGCCGGAGAAGCACGACGGCGCCGGCGTCCTGGCGCAGATGTCGCGCGTCGCGATGGTCGGCACCAGCGAGGCGCTCGGCGGACGGGTCATGCTGCGGGCGAGCTGGCCGCGGGTGTCCGGCGGCACCCTCGGTGAGGGCTCCGAGGACAGCCTCAGCCGGGTCCGCTACCCCGCCGACCTGCACATCGACGCCGAGTTCGAGCTGGTCACGCCGCAGGGCAACCTGTACGCGGCCAGCCCGGTGCACATGGCCGGACGGCTGCAGGACCTCGAGCCCACCGGCACGGAGCTGGCCATGGGCGGCGCCGACGCCCCGCTGGTCGGCACCGAGGGCGGCGTCAAGGCGCGCCTGACCGGGGCCCGCCTGGTGATGCGCGACGCCCACGTCGGCGAGACGGCGGCGGTCAACATCTGAACCGCCGCAGGGCCACTTGACATGATCGACAGGGTCGGCTCTGATGGTTGAAAAACCTATAGTTCCTGCCCTGTCGATGTTCCTCCCGGGCGTCACCGCGGGACGCCCGGGAGGAACGCGGCGTGCGGCACGGGCGTCCAGGACAGGAGGACGGAGTGGACCAGCGGCGGCTGCTGATGCACCAGGCCATGCTCGCCGACCGGCCGCGCGTGATCGCCTATGACCGGGCGCTGGAGGGCGCGGTCCGCGGCGGCGTGGTGGCCGACGTCGGCGCGGGCACCCTGGCGCTGTCCCTGCTGGCGCTGCGGCACGGGGCCGAGCACGTGTACGCCATCGAGGCGGACCCCCAGACGGCCGCCGTCGCCGCGGCGGTCGCCGAGCGGAACGACCTCAAGGGACGGCTGACGATCGTCCAGGGGGACGCCCGGGAGGTCCGGCTGCCGCGCCAGGCCGACGTCGTCGTCTCGGAGATGATGGGCAACCTCGGTCCCGAGGAACAGATGATGGAGATACTCGGCGCGTTCACCCGCCGCAACCTCGCGCGCGGCGGCCGCGTCGTCCCGAAGCGGCTGCTCACGCACCTGGTGCCCATCGAGTTCGACCGCGAGGGCTGGGGGCTGTGGAGCGACGACTACTTCGGGTTCCGGCTCGACGCGGTGCAGGAGAGCGCGGCCCCGGAGGCGCAGCTCTGCTTCTTCCAGCGGCCGCCCAGGATGCTCGGCGCGCCGGTGACGCTGGCCGACCACCGGCCCGGCGGCGCCCGCCCGGTGCGGCGGACGCGGCGGTCCATGACGATCGACCGGCCGGGCCGGCTGCACGCCGTCGCCGGCTACTTCACCGCCGCCCTCACCGACGGGATCTCGCTGACGAACATGCCGTCCTATTCCGGCTGCAACTGGGCGGTGTGGGTCTGGCCGCTGCGGCACACGTCCGTTTCGGTGGGCGACGAGCTCCGCGTCGAGGTGCGCCCGCCCGACGACGTCCGCCAGGTGACGGACTGGCGGCTGGACTGCGCTCTCAGGAAGGGAAAATGACGATGCCGTTCGCGGCCGGCTCCGTGCGGGACATCCCCGTGCGCGCCTTCAAACTGTGCGGACTGACCTGGACGGGCCAGCACCTGTGGTTCTCCGAGGCCGTCTCCAACCAGATCATGGAGCTGGACCCCGGGACCGGCGAGGTGACGCGCCGCGTCCCCTGCCCCGGCGTCCGCACCGACCTGACCACCATCGACGGCCGGCTCGTCCAGGTGGCGGGCGACCACCGCGACCTGCGGGTGCTCCACCCGGAGACGGGCGACGTGCTGGCCGAGCGCCCCAACCCCCGCCCGCAGAACGTGCTGTGCGGCATGGAGGCGACCCATCACGGCCTGTGGCTCGGCTACGAGGACCTGCGCACCATCGATCTGCGCGACCCCGAGGACCTGCGGCTCATCGCCTCCTACCGGGTGAGCCGCCCGGTTGCGGGCATCACCGTGTCCGACGGGTTCGTCGCGTACGCCGACTACCGCGGCGCCTCCATCAACCTGCTGGACCTGCAGCGGGGCGCCGAGGTCGCGTCGGTGTCGGTGCACGGCAATCCGACCGGGATCGCCTGGGACGGCAGCCTCATCTGGTACTGCGACTACACGACCCTGCAACTGCGGGCCATCGAGATCCCGGGAATGTCGCGTGCCTGACGGGACGGCCCGCGTCCGGGCGCCGGCCCTGGCGGTCCGGGCCGTGCACGTGGCGGCCACGGTCGCGGCGATGGGCGCCCTGGCCGTGCCCGGCACGGTCCGGCACCGCCTGCGGGGCGGGCGGGAAGCGGCGCGGGCGCACCTCTACCGGCGCCTCACCGCCCTGCTCATGGCGCTCGGCCCGGCGTTCGTCAAGGCGGGCCAGGTGCTGGGCACGCGCCGGGACGTCCTGCCCGCCGGCCTGTGCGACGAGCTGTCGCGGCTGCAGGACTCGGTCGCGCCGGTGAGCCCCGCCGAGACCCGCCGCGCCCTGCGCGAGGTCTACGCCCGGGCCCCCTGCGCCGGTGGTGCGGACGGCGGGCCCGGCCGCGGCGCCCGCGATCCCGGACGGGCCGGCGCGCCGCCGTTCGCCGAGTTCGACGAGCGGGCGGTCGCCGCCGGCAGCGTCGCCTGCGTGCACGCCGCCGCCCTTCCGGGCGGCCGCAGGGTCGCGGTCAAGCTGCGGCGCCCCGGGATCGAGCGGGTGATGCGCGACGACCTCGCGCTGATCCGGGCCGGGGCGCGGGTTGCGGCGCGGGTGCCGCCGTTCCGCGGGATGCCGGTGACCGAGGTCGTGGACAACATGTGCGAGGCGGTCCTCGGTCAGCTCGACTTCACCCGGGAGGCGGCGAGCCTCTCCCGGCTGCGCGACACTCTGGCGCCCGTTCCGCGGGTGTGGGTGCCGCGGGTGCACCCCGACGCGTGCCGGCCGGCCTGCATCGTCATGGACTTCATCCCCGACCTGGACATCGGCACCGCCGCGGGATGCCCGCCGGCCATGCGCCGCAGGTTCGCCGAGTCCGCGCTGACCGCCGTCTACCAGATGCTGTTCGTCACCGGGTTCGTGCATTGCGACATGCACCCGGGCAACCTGTACTTCACCCGCGACGGCCAGGTCGTCGTGCTGGACGCGGGGTTCAGCGTGCAGTTGACCGACCGGCTGCGCCGCCTGTTCGCCGAGTTCTTCCTCAACATGGCGACCGGCCGGGGCCGCCGCTGCGCCGAGATCGTCGTCGAGAGTTCGGTGGGCGTCCGCCCGGACGCCGACCTGGAGGGCTTCCTCGTCCGCATGGCCGACCTGGTGGAGCGCAGCCACGGGCTGCCGGCCCGCGAGTTCAGCCTGATCGCGTTCGCCGCCGAGATGTTCGACCTGCAACGGCGCTTCGGGATCCACGCCGCCGCCGAGTTGATCTTCCCGCTGCTGTCGCTGCTGGTGATCGAGGGCGCCGTCCGCGACCTGGACCCCGGCATCGACTTCCAGGAGACCGCCAAGCCGGTGCTCAACCGCGGGCTGTTCGGCGCCCGCGCGGGGTGACCCCGTACCGGGAACAGGGGAGGAGACCCAGCCCATGACCACCGATCCGCTGAGCGAGCACAGCGTGTTCCGCGCCTTCCTCGGGGAGCCGCGCGGCGCCGCCGTCCTCGACCTGGGACGCACGGCGCCCGAGCTGGAACGCTGGGCGCTCGACGGCGGCGCCGCCTACACGGGCCTGGACCTCGCGGATCTGGAACGCTGGTCCGGAGTGGGGCTCGGCTCGTTCGACCTGGTGGTCTCCTGGATGGCGCTGCACCGGGTCCGCAACCTCGCCCGGCTCCTGGAGACCGCGCGCCACCACACGGCACGGGACGGGCGCCTCGTGCTGGCCGTCCCGCACCCCGTGGTCACGGCCGCCCCGCACGCGGCGCCGAACGGGACGCCGAACGGGGCGCCCGGCCCCGCGCCGGACGGAGCCGTGCGGCTGAGCGGCTACTTCGACGAGGGCGAGCGCACCTGGGACGGCGCGATGATCTGGCACCGCACGCTGGAGGGCTATCTGTACGAGCTGCGCGTCTGCGGGTTCGGCCTGGTCGAGCTCTCCGAGGGGCGGCGAATGCGCGGCGCCCCCGCCGGCGGCGCGGTCCCCGCGCCGCGCCAGGCGCTGTTCCGGTGCAGACGGGCCACCTTCTGATTCAGTTTCCTATAGCCTGCCGGGTGTCGTTCCCGAACTGGACGGAGGGAGCCCGGTGGGCGATCTCACCGAGGCCCGGCCGCTGTGGGCGGCCGGGGCCGGAGCCGATCACATCGCGGCGCGGCGCAGGCTGCTGGCCGCCGAGAAGGAGCTGCTCGACCACGCCGAGCGGGTGGCCGCCGCCCGGCGCGCCCTGCCGCCGGGGCCCGTCCTGCCCGACTACACCCTGGCCGAGGGGCCGCGGGACCTCGCCTCCGACGAGCCCGTGACGCCGCGTGCGCTGGGCGAGCTGTTCGGCGAGCACGGCGCGCTCGTCGTCTACCACCTCATGTTCGCGCCCGACGCGGACGAGGCCTGCCCCATGTGCTCGATGTGGGTCGACGGCTTCAACGGCGTCGCCCACCACGTCGAGCGGCGGGCGGCCTTCGCCGTCGTGGCCAGGGCGCCGCTGCCGAAGCTGCGCGCGTGGGGCCGCCGCCGCGGCTGGGACCGGGTGCGCCTGCTGTCCGGTCACGACTCCGCGTTCGGCGCCGACCTCGCGATGGAGGGGCCGGGGGGCGCCCAGCGGCCGGGCCTGCTCGTGTTCGACCGTGCGGGCGACCGGGTGCGCCATCGTTACACGATGCAGGCCAGCGTCGACCCGGAGCTGCCCGAGCGCGGCATCGACCTGCTGTCGCCGGTCTGGCAGCTCCTCGACCTGGTGCCGGCCGGCCGCGGCGACTGGTACGCGGCCAACGGCTACGTGCCGGCCCCCGGGCGCTGAGGCCGGCGGGCGCGACCGGAGCCGGGGCGGCCGCGCCCGGAGCCGGTCAGTCCGCGGGGTCCAGCCAGATGTTGGTGATGTCGAAGAACTCGATCTGCGGCACCTGGACGGGGTTGCGGACGCGCTTGCCGTGGTACCGGGACGTCATCGCCGCGAACGACAGGATGGGCACGACGGGCAGGTCCTCCATGACCCTGACGTCGACCTGGTGCCACAGTTCCTCGGCCGCGTCCGGGGCGGGCTCCTGCAGGGCCCGCTCGATCAGCGCGTCGACCTCCGGGCTGCTGTAGCCGCCGTAGTTGGTGGTTCCCGGGACGTCGTTGCTCTGGAACAGCGGCTGGACGATCACGCGTCCGTTGTTGCCGAACCAGTCGGGCGTGAAGCCGGGTTCGGCGATGTCCCACGCGCCCGCGCGTCCCGCCTCCGGGTCCGACAGCGCCGAGCCGTAGTACTCCGCCTGGGTGTAGTAGCGGTAGTCGAGCGTGATGCCGATCTCCTCCAGGCGCGCGGCGATGCATTCCATGACCTTGAGGTGGATGCCGATCTTGCGGACGGCGGCGATGAGTGTCAGCCCCTCCCCGTAGCCCGCGTCGACCAGCAGCTCGCGCGCCTTGGCCAGGTCGCCGCGTGACCCGGGGGTGGGATACGGGTCGTAGCCGCGGTGGCCGATGCTCCCCGCGGGGATGACCGAGCCCAGCGGCTGGTTCGGCGCGTCCAGCGCGTCCAGGATCTCCCCGACGGCGACCTTGTCGACGGCGTAGGCGATGGCCTTGCGCACCCTCGGGTCGCTGGTGGCGCGGCCCGCGTTGGGGCTGCGCAGGTTGAACACCAGGTAGGGATTGAGGGCGAATCCGGGGTAGCTGCGCGGCGGGGCGTCCTGGCCGGGCTTGGGCCGGTCCCACGACACGGACGTGTAGGACCAGGCGAGGTCGACCTCGCCCGCGTCCATCCGGCGCTCCATCTCCGGGACGGGCAGGTCGGTCACCTCGATCTCGATGCGGTCGACGTACTGGCCGCGGATCGGGTCGGTCTCCGCGCGCCACACCGGGTTGCGCTCCATCCGGATCTCCATGCCGCGGTCGGCGTAGTGGACGAGCCGGTAGGGCGCGCAGGACAGGGTGTTGCGGCGGAACTCCATGCTGTCGGGGACGTACGCGTCGTACTCGACCGGCGCGGGCGCGGTGAACCCGGTCGCGAGGATGTTGAGGAAGTCGTTCGCGGGGTGCAGGAGCCGGAACTCCAGGGTCTTGTCGTCGAGCGCGCGCAGCCCGGCGATGTCGTGGGCGTTCTGGAAGCCGGCCATCGCGGCGGCGGTCGGCTCGACGCCGGCGAAGGCGTCCCGGTAGGCGTCGCAGTACTCGCGCATCCCCTGGATCGTGGTGGTGAAGTAGGTCAGCGCGCCCGCGCCCGACACCGGGTTGGGCAGCCGCTTGAAGCCGCGGACGACGTCGTGCGCGGTGACCTCCCGGGGCGGTGCGGAGTTCCACCGCACTCCGTCGCGCAGCCGGATGGTGTAGGTCCGCAGGTCCGCGCTGATGCCCCCGTTGTCCACGGTGGGGATCTCCGCCGCGAGGTCGGGGGCGGGGGCGAACGCCTTTCCGGGCTCGGACAGGTCGTCCTGGGCCGGGTAGGCGAACAGCTGACGGGCCAGCGCGCGCAGGATCTGCGCGGAGGTGGCGTAGTACGCGCTGGCGGTGTCGATGTGGTCGACGCCGCCGGGCCCCCGGAGGCGCAGCGTCCCGCCGTACCGGGGGGTTCCGGGGCGTGCGGCGGGCTCGGACGCGGTGCTGGTCATCGTTTCTCCCATCCCGAGGTGTTGCTATATGATTATCAAGTTGTTGGGATAGGATGGCAATACGGCGTCCTGGCTCGCGGAGGGAGATGCCGAGGTGGCCGATCGTGACCGGGTCCGCCGGGACCTGCGACGCCTGGCCGCGGACCATGCCGTCCGTGAGCTGGGCGGGCAGCGGGACCCGCGGCCCTCGGTCGCCCGCCTCCAGCGGCTGCGGGTGTCGCTGGACGAGGACTACTGCCGCGAGGTCGCCGCCTACTACCAGCGGGCTCCGCGCCGCCGGGACAGTCCGGGGCTGCGCCGGAGCTACGAAATGCTCAAGCAGCACAGCCGGCTTCTGTACCGTTCCGCCGTCGCCGCCGGATTCGCCGTGGAGCCGTGGCGCGGCGACGGCCCGCCCTACCGCGACTCGCGCGACCTGCGCGAGCGCGTCACCGCGACGCGGCGCCTGCGCGTCCTGCCCACCGCAGTGGGCCACGGCCCGCCGTCCGACACCGGCGCGCACCCGCTGCGCGAGCCGTCCGGCGTGCGGGTCCGCGGCGAGGACGTCCCGCACAACGACCTGTTCCGCGCCGTGCACGACCTGTTCGGGCACGTGATGTTCGGGCACGGCTTCGGTCCCGCGGGGGAGTTCGCGGCGACGCGCGTCCAGGGCCGGCTGTACCCGCCGGAGGCGTGGCCCGCGCTGTTCACCGAGCAGGTCGGGCAGACCTGCTGGTTCTTCTACGGGCCGCACCGGTCGGTTCCGGCACCCCGGCGTCCCTACCCCGACCAGAAGGTGTTCGCCTTCCCCGACCCGTTCCTGGACGCGTTCGCCGGCCTGTTCCGGTTTGAGGAGGATCCCGGATGACCGATGTCAGAGACGACTTCCCGATCCTGCGGACCAGCGTGGACGGCGAGCCGCCGGTCTACCTCGACAACGCGGCGACGACACAGAAGCCGGCCCGGGTGCTGGACGCGATCGTCGACCACTACGCCACCGCCACCGCCAACATCGGCCGCAGCCATCACGCCCTCGCGCGGCGGGCCACCGAGCGCTACGAGCGGGCGCGGGCGGCGGTCCAGGCGGCCCTGGGCGCCGCCCACCCCGAGGAGATCGTGTTCACCGGCGGCACCACCGACGGGATCAACCTGCTCGCCGACACCTTCGGCCGGGAACGGGTCGGCGCGGGCGACGAGGTCGTCGTGTGCGGCATGGAGCACAACTCCAACCTGCTGCCGTGGCGGCGCCTGTGCGAGCGGGCGGGCGCGCGCCTGACCGTCGTCCCCGTCGACGAGCGGGGCCGCACCGACCGCGCCGACTTCGCCGCCGCGCTCGGCCCGCGCACCCGGCTGGCCGCCGTGGCGCACGTGTCGAACGTCCTCGGCACCGTCAACCCCGTCCGGGAGATGATCCGCGACGCGCACCGGGCCGGGGTGCCCGTGGTGGTGGACGGGGCGCAGGCCGTGCCGCACGCGCCGGTCGACGTGCGCGACCTCGACGCCGACTTCTACTGCTTCTCCGCCCACAAGGTCTACGGCCCCACGGGAGTCGGCGTGCTGTACGGGCGGCGCGACCTGCTCGCCGGGCTGCCGCCCTACCGGGTCGGCGGCGGGACGGTGAAGGGCGTGGCCCGCGACGAGCCGGTGGCCTACGTCCCGGCGCCCGCGCGGCTGGAGGCGGGCACCCCGGACGTCGCCGGAGCGGTGGGCCTGGCGGCCGCGCTCGGCTACGTCGCGGACCTCGGCTGGGACGCCGTCCGGGAGCACGACGCGGAACTGGTGCACCGCGCCGTCACGGCGCTGCGCAAGGTTCCCGGCGCGCGGGTCGTCGGCGCGCCCGAGGAGACGCCGAGCGGCATCGTCTCGTTCGTCATCGAGGGCGTCCATCCGTACGACGTCGGCGGGCACCTGGACCGGCACGGCGTGGCGGTCCGCTGCGGGGTGCACTGCGCGAGCACGTTCCTGGACGACCTCGGCCTGCTCGGCACGGTGCGGCTGTCGTTCGCGGTCTACAACACCGTCGAGGAGGTCGACCGGGCCGTCGACCTGCTGCATTCGGTGCGGCCGGGCGTGTGGACCGCCGAGCACCCGACGACGCGGTTCCTGTGACCATGCACTTCGACACCAAGCTGGTGCGGCTCGGCCAGGAGCCCGCGGACGGCACGGGCGACGTGGTGCCCCCGATCCACGTCGCGGCCACGTACGAGCGGCGCGTCCAGGATCCGCTCCGGTACTTCTACGGGCGCGGCGAGAACCCGACACGGGAGGCGCTGGAGCGCTGCCTGGCGGGCCTGGAGGACGCCCGCTCCGCGACCGCCTTCGCGTCCGGCCAGGCGGCGGGGGCGACGGTGCTCTCGCTGCTGGAGCCCGGGGCGCGGCTCGTGGCCTCCGACGACGTCTACGGCGGCACCCGCGCGCTGTTCGCCCTCCTCGCCCGGCAGGGCGTCACCGTGGACCACGCCGACCTCTCCGACGCCGCCGCGATGGACGCGGCGTTCGCCGGGGACGTGGCGATGGTGTGGATCGAGACGCCGACCAACCCGCTGCTGAAGATCACCGATGTGGCGGAGGCGGGCCGGCGGGCGCGCGAGCGCGGCGCGCTGGTCGTGGTCGACAACACCTTCGCGGGGCCGGCGCTGCAACGGCCGCTGCGGCTCGGCGCGGACGTCACGCTGTACAGCACCACCAAGTCGATCGCCGGGCACTCCGACGTACTGGGCGGGGCGCTCGTCTGCGACGACGACCGGCTGCACCGTGCGTTCGCCGAGCATCGCGCCGTGACCGGGGCGGTGCCCGGCCCGTTCGACTGCTTCCTGGTGCACCGCGGGCTCAAGACGCTGTCGCTGCGCACCGCCCGGCAGGTCGGCAACGCGCGGGCCATCGTCGAGGCGCTGTGCGCTTCGCCCCGCGTGGGGCGGGTGCACTATCCGGGCCTCCCGGGCCACCCTGGGCACGTGCCGGCGGCCCGGCAGATGTCCGCGCCCGGCTCGGTCGTCAGCTTCGAGTACCTCGGCGACCCGGCGAAGCTGATGGACCGGCTGGAGCTGTTCACGTGCGCGGTCAGCCTCGGCGGCGTGCGGTCGCTCGTCGAGTGTCCGGCCCTGATGACCCACGCCGGCGTCCCGCCGCGCATCCGCGCGGAGCTGGGCATCGGCGACGGGCTGGTCCGGGTCTCGGCGGGGATCGAGGACGCGCGGGACCTGGTGGCCGATCTGGTGGCCGCGCTGCGGCCGGAGGAGGAGCACGACCGATGACCGACGGGACGATCACCTGGCTGGACGGCGGCGTCGCCACCGAGCTGCAACGCGGCGGCCTCTCCCTGCGCGCCCCCTGGTGGACCACGCTGGCGCTCAACAGCGAGGCGCGGCGGGAGGACCTGCGGCGGATCCACGAACGGTACCTGGCCGCGGGCGCCGACCTGATCACCGCCAACACCTTCCGCTGCAACCGCCGGGCGCTCGACCGGATCGGCCTGGACGGGGCGGGGCTCGCGTGGATGGTGCACGCGGCCGTGGGGGTGGCGCGGGCGGCGTGCGGCACCGGCCGGGCCCGCGTCGCCGGTTCGATGGCCCCGGTCGAGGACTGCTACCGCCCCGACCTGGTGCCGCCGGACGCGGAACTGCGGGACGAGCATCGGTGGCTGGCCACGGAGCTGATGCGGGCCGGCGTCGATCTGGTCCTCGTCGAGACGATGAACACCGCGCGGGAGGCCCGGATCGCGCTGGAGCAGGTCCAGGCCGCCGGGGGGCGGGCCTGGGTGTCGTTCGTGTGCGGCGACGCCGGGCGGCTGCCGTCGGGCGAGGGGGTGGCGGCCGCGGCCGCCGCGGTGGAACGGGACGGCGCCGAGGCCGTCCTGGTCAACTGCGGCGCACCGGCAGACGCCGAGCGCGCCCTCGCCGAGCTCCGGGACGCCTGTTCGGGCCCGATCGGCGCCTGCCCGGGGATCGAGGACCGCGGTCCCGAGGACCGCTGGACGCATGTCGACCGGCACGTCCCGGCCGCCCTGTCCCCGGACGGGTTCGCCGACCTCCTGCGGGGGTGGCGCGACAAGTTCGCGCCCGAGATCCTCGGCGGCTGCTGCGGCACCACACCAGACCACCTGGCCGCCGCGACGGGCGCCACGCCCTGACCCGGCCACCGGACGACCCCGCCGTCGGGCGACAACCTTGTAAGGCGAGCACCCCGGAAGACGAGCACCCCGGAAGACGAGCACCCCGGAAGACGAGGAGGCGGTGGGGCATGACCGTTCAGCGGCCGGATCCCCGGTCCGTGAAGGACGAGCAACGCGAGACCTGGGACGCCGTCAGCCCGGGCTGGGAGAGGACGCTGGCGACCTTCGAGCGCGGCGCGGCCACGGTCACCCGGCGCCTGCTGGAGCTCGGCGGAGTGCGCCCCGGGCACACCGTCCTCGACGTCGCGACCGGCCTGGGCGAGCCCGCCCTGAGCGCGGCGCGCGCCGTGGGGGCGTCCGGGCGCGTCCTGGGCGTCGACATCTCCCCGCGGATGCTGGAGGCGGCGCGGCGGCGCGCCGCGGGCCTCGGCAACGTGGAGTTCGCCGTCGCCGACGCCGAGTCCCTGGACCTCGCGCCGGGCTCGTTCGACGTCGTGCTCAGCCGGTGGGGCCTGATGTTCGCCGTCGAGCACGCGGGGCTGTTCCGCTCCCTGGCCCGGCTGCTGCGCCCCGGGGGCGTCCTCGCGGCGGCGGTCTGGGGGGCGCCCGCGCGAGTGCCGATGATGGCGCTCGGGCACGCGGTGGTCAGGGAGCGGCTGCGGCTTCCCCCGCCGCCGCCCGGCACCCCGGGACCGTTCAGCATGGCCGAGCCCGGGCCGCTCGCCGCGCAGGTGCGGCGCGCCGGGTTCGTCGAGGTGTCGGTCACCGAGCACGAGGTGCCGTTCCGGGTGGCGACCCCGGACGGGTACGCCGAGTTCGCCCGGGCGGTGATGCCGCCGGGCGTGCTGCGGGCGGTGCGGGAGACCTTCGGTTCGGCGGACGACCCCGGCACGTGGGCCGCGGTGGCGGCGGCCGCCGAGCGCCACCGGTCGGGCGACGGCGCGCTCCTGCTGCCTTCGACCGCCCTGCTGCTGCGGGCGGTGCGGCCGGCGGGCGGGGACGCGTGAGCGCGGGGCCCGCGGTGACCGGAGTGGTCCTCGCCGGCGGCCGGGGCACCCGGCTGGCGCCGCTCACCGCCGGCACGAGCAAGCAGTTGCTGCCCGTCGCGGGGCGGCCCCTGGTGGCCCGGGTGATCGCCCAGCTCGTCCGGGCGGGCGTCCGCGACGTCCTGCTGGTGATCGACGAGCGGCACGCGTCGGGTTTCCTGGAGGCCCTGCGGGACGGCCGTGACCTGGGCCTGCGCAGCCTCGCCTACGTCTGGCAGCCGTCGTCCGCCCGCGGCATGCCGTCCGCGATCGCCCAGGCCGAGCACCACGTGCGCACCGACGGGCTGCTGGTGGCCTGCGGCGACGTGCTGATCGAGGGGTCGCTGCGGCCGGCGGTGACCGCTTTCGCGAGCCGGCCGGAGGGGGCGCGGATCATCGCCGCCCGGGTGCCGGACACCGCGGCGCACACGCCGCTGACGGTGCGCGGCGACCGGGTCGTCGCGCTGGGCGACAAGGACCCCGACCGGCACGCGCCCGGCCTGATCGACCTCGGTTGCTACCTGTACCACCGCGACGTGTTCGGCGAGATCCGCATGCTGCGCCCCTCGGCCCGCGGCGAGACCGAGATCTGGGACCTCAACCGCCGGTACGCGCGGCGCGGCGAGCTGGCCGTGACCGAGGTCGCCGGCTGGTGGTCGGACGTGGGCGGCGGCCTGGACGCCTACCGCGCGGCGGACGCCCGCTACGCCCGCGACCGGGCGGTCGACGCGGCGCATTGACACTTTAAAAACATATAGTTAACCTGCGTTCGTTTCCTGCGAGTGGAGTGCGTAGTGACCGCGCCGCACGTTCCCGCCGACCTCCGCGAACACGCGGAGGAGAGGTTCTTCGGCATCATCAACAACCCTCCCGACATCGAGCCCCACGACACCTACCGCTGGCTGCACGCCAACGCCCCGGCCTTCGTCACCGGCTCGGGCATGCTGATCCTGACGCGCTTCGCCGACGTCGAACCGGCGCTGCGCCGCCGCGAGCTCGGCCGGGGCAAGGAGTCGGTGCTCAACCTGACCAGCCTGCCGCCCGAGCTGATCGAGCCGGTGATGACGCGGTGGAAGCGCACCATGGTGTACGCCAACCCGCCCCTGCACACCCGGATCCGGCGGCGCGTCGCCTACGCCTTCGGCCCGCACTTCGTCGAGACGCTCCGCGACCGGGTCCGGGCCCGTGCCCGCGAGCTGCTGGACGGGCTCGCCGACACGCCCGGCGGCAACTTCATGGACCTGGTGGCCTACCCGCTGGGCACGACCGTGCTGGGGGACCTCCTCGGGGTGCCGCACGCCGACCGGGACCGCATCATGGCCCTGGCGCTGGACGCCATGAAGATCTTCGACCCGCAGACCGCGGCGGCGGAACTGCCCGCCTGCGCCCGCGCCGAGATCGAGCAGGCCGAGTACTTCGGCGCGCTGCTGGCCGAGCGGCGCCGCGAGCCCCGCGACGACCTGCTGAGCCGGCTGGTCGCCCCCGCGGACGACGACCCCCTGGACGAGATCGAGCTGGTGGCCACGGCGGCCAACCTGATGAACGCGGGCATCGACACCGCGCCCAACCTGCTGGGCAACGCCCTCTACGCGCTGCTGGAGGAGCCGGGGCAGCTCGCCCTCCTGCGCGAGGACCCCGGCCGGATCCCGCGCGCCGTGGACGAACTGGCGCGCTTCGACCCGCCGCTCAACCTCAACCCGCGCACCGCCCTGGAGCCGTGCACCGTCGCGGGCTTCGACCTGGAGCCGGACCAGATCGTCGTGAGCGTCCAGGGGGCCGCCAACCGCGACCCGAGGCGGTTCAGCGACCCCGACCGGCTGAATGTGCTGCGCGACGAGGGCCCCTCCCTGGCGTTCGGCGGCGGCATCCACTCGTGCCTGGGCGCGCACGTCGGTCCGCTGGAGGTGCGGGAACTGCTGGCCGAGCTGGTGACCGGCTTCCGCGCGGTCGAGCCGGGCGGCCCGGCCCGCCGCCGCCCCGGCCACAACCTGCGCGGCTTCGCCGACGTGCCGCTGACGCTGCGCCGGTAGCCGACGGCCGTGAGGAGATGGCGATGCGCGTGCTCTTCCTGACCACTCCGCTGGTCAGCCATACGTTCCCGCTCGTCCCGTTCGCGTGGGCGATGCGCGCGGCGGGCCACGACGTGCTGTTCGGCACGACGGGCCCGGCGCTGTCGGTGTCCGGCGCCGGCGTGCACGTGGCCGACTTCGACCCGGACGGGCGGTGCCCCTCGGTCGCCGAGCTGAACGCCCGGCGTCCCGACATCGTCCGGCTCCGGGCCACGAAGGTCGCCGACGGGTGGCCGCTGCTGGCGGAGGTCACCCGCCGGTACGCCGGCGCGATGACGGCGCTGGCCCGGCGGTGGCGGCCGGACCTGATCGTGACCTCCCAGCTGCAGGGCGGCGGGCTGCTGGCCGCGGCCGCGGCGGGCGTCCCCGTCGTGGAGCACCGCTCCAGCCTGCTGCGGGGCGACGACTACTTCGACCGGCTCCCGGAGTTGATCCCCGAGACGTTCGACGCGCTCGGTGTGGCGGGCCCGCCGCGCCGCCGCGTCTCGCTGGAGGTCGCCCCGCCGAGCATGGCCCCGGCCGACGGCGCCTGGCCGATGCGGTACGTGCCGTTCAACGGGGGCGGGGTGCTGCCCCCGGATCTGACCGGGCGGCCGGACCGGCGCAGGATCGCGGTCACGGTCGGCACCAACGTCATGGCGCCCGACATGGCGCTGTTCCTGGACCGCACGCTGAAGGCGGCACCGGAGGTCGACGCCGAGTTCGTCCTGCTGATGGCGGGGGTCGCCACCAGCGGCGGGACGGGCGGCGGGACGGGCGGCGGGACCGGCGAACCCGTGCGCAACCCGCCCGCCAACGTGCGGGTGCTGCGGGAGTGGGTGCCGCTGCGGGCGGTGCTCGCGGGCTGCTCGGCGATCCTGCACCACGGCGGCGCGGGGTCCATCCTCGCCGCCCTGGACGCCGGCGTCCCGCAGCTGATCGTCCCGTCGGGCGCGCCGAGCTTCCTGCAGGCGGACGTGGTGCGCGAGCGCGGTGCCGGGCTGGTCGCCGCGGCCGACGCGCTGGACGCCGCGCCGATCCGGCGCGTGCTGGCGGACGCGCCGCTGCGGGACGCGGCGCGGGAGGTGCGCGACGAGATCGCCGGGATGCCCTCCCCGGCCGGTCTGGTGGACCGAGTCCTGGCCCTGGACAGCTGAGCGATGACCGTCGGCGCGGGGGCCGTCCGCGGCGCGGACGCCACGCTGTGCGGGCCCGCGATCTTCCAGGCGGCGGCGCGGGTCCGCGACCGGATCACGGTCGAGGCGTTCGGGCGGCCGCACCCGCTGTCCCCGGTGTCGGCCGGATTCGTCGCGCTGCGGACCGACCCGCCCGCGCACGGCACGGACCGTATCGCGTCGATGGCGCTGGCGATGGGGCGTCCGGTCGCGCTGGTGGGCGAGACCGCCGCGCCGGTCGCGGCCGCGCTCGCGGCCGCGACCGGCGGCCGCTGGCTGTGCCCGCCGGGCCCGCCGGGCGGCGGCGCTCGCGAACCGTGGCGCCGCTGCCACTTCGTCGTCCCCGAGGAGTTCGTCCGGGCCCGCACCGCGGCGATCGTGCGGCTGCAACGCGACCGGCGCCCGCGCGCCGGGCTGCCCTTCCAGCGGCTGACCGCCGTCGGGGTGGGGCCGTGGATCCGCGGCGACGGCGCGGCGGCGCGCCGGGCGGTGGCGCGCGCCGAGGCGGTGGTCGCGACCGACTGGACGTTCCGGCACACCCTGCCGCTGCTGGGGCTGCGGACGTCCGGCAGCCGTCACGCCGTGCCCTACGACGTCATGGACTACGACGCGACGGTCGCGGGCGTCAGCGCCACGGTGGACCGGCTGCAGGAGGCCGGGGTCGGCGACGTCGCGCTGCTCGTCGAGGGCAACCCGGACACCTACGACGTCCTGGAGGGCCTGTGCCCGGCCCGGCGGCGGCTGGACGTCGTTCCGGGGGTGCCGATCGGGCTGGCGGCCGCCGGCGAGCTGGGACGGCGCCTGGCCCGCGACCCCTTCGACCGGCGGCACGCCTACCTGTCGGGGCTGCCGGCCCGGCACGGCCAGACCCGCGAGCGGCTGCTGCGGGAACTGACCGGCTACCTCGCCGCCGGGCTGCCCTGCGCGCTGGTGGAGATGACGGCGGGCGACATCGGGCTCGTGCTCCGGGCGGCGCGGGCCGCGCCGGAGCCGATGACCTGCGTGCTGCTCAGCGACCTGTACTCGCCCGACACGCGCGTGGTGACCGCCGGTGCGGCGTCCGCGCGGGCACGAACCCTCCTGGAGCACGCCCGCGGCCGCCTCACCACCCTCCTCGTCTTCAAGGAGTCCTTCCGTGCCGAAACCCCTGGCTGACGCGCTCCCCGCCGGGGCCTCGCTGGAGCGCGTGGCCGCGTTCCTGGGCGGGGCCCCGGGCGACGGCGGCGGAACCGCCGCCCCTGCGGCCGATCCCGCGGCCGTCCCCGCGGCCGTCCCCGCGGCCGTACGCCCGCCCGAGGTCGGTCGCGTCCCCGTCGCCGGAACCGCCCCCGGGGCCGGGACGGCCGGGCTCGGGCTCGTCTGCGGGGACCCCGGCGCGCGCGTGCGGACCGCGCTGTTCGCGCTGGACGTGACGGCCGGGAGCGTCGACGAGGCCGTCGCGGCGGGAGCGGACCTGCTCGTCGTCCGGCGGCCGCCGTTCCAGGGCGACGCGACGTCCACGGCGCGGCTGATGCACCGCCTGGGGGCGGGAGGCGTGGCGCTGTACGTCCAGGATCCCGGCGAGGCGGAGGCCGGCGCGGGCCCCGCGGACGTTCTGGCCGGGCTGCTAGGCCTGCGCGCGGTCCGTCCGCTGCTGCCCGTGGCGGAACGCGTGGATCTCGTGGTCACCTCCGTGCCGCACGCCGCCGCCGACGCGGTGATCGACGCGCTGGCGGCGGCGGGCGCGGGCCGCATCGGCGAGTACGCGCGCTGCGCGTGGACGGCCGCCGGCGTGGGCACCTTCGTGCCGGGGGGAGCCGCCCGCCCGGCGATCGGCGCGGCGGGGCGGACCGAGACGGTTCCGGAGACCCGGGTGGAGATGATGCTGCCGCGCGCCCGCCGCGCCGCGGTGGTCGCCGCGCTGGCGGCCGCGCACCCGTACGAGGAACCGCCCTACTACCTGTGCGAGCTGGCCGCGCGCCCCGGTGGCGGCCGGGAGGACGGCGGGGAGGACGGCCGGGTGGGTGAGCTGCCGGCCGCCACATCGCTGTCCGCCTTCGCGGCGCGCGCGGCGCGGCTCCTCGGCACGGGCGCCGCGGGCGTGCGGGCGGCGGGCGCCCCGGAGCGGCCCGTGCGCACGGTCGCGCTCGGCGGCCTGGGCGACGGCGACCCGCTCGGCGAACGCACGCCCGGCGCGGACCTGCTCGCCGCGGCGGCACGGAGCGGCGCGCAGGTCTTCCTGGCGGGACGCGTCCCGGACCGGCTCGCGGCGGAGGCGCGGCGCGACCGCGGACCGGCGCTGGTGCAGGTCGGGACCGCGACGGCGGCACGGCCGTGGCTGGCGGAGGCGGCGGCCGGGCTGGAGCGCGGCCTCGGCGGCGCCGTCTCCGCCCGGGTCTGCGCCTCGGTCAGCGATCCGTGGTGGCCGGCGGGGTGACGGCGGCGCCCGACGGTCCGGGCCCGCCGCGGACGACCGCGAACGCGGCCGCGGCCTGGACCACGGCGACGCCCGCGCCCGCCAGCAGGGCGAGCCCGGCTCCGTGCACGAACGCGGCGTGCGCGGCGCCCGCCGCGGCCTCCGCCACCGCGGGCGGCAGCCCGCCGGTCGGCGGCACCGCGCCCTGCGCGATCTCGCTCGTCCGCGCGGTGATCCCGGCGGCGGCGTCCGCCGGGACTCCGGCGGCGGCGAGCCGCTGGGGGAGCGACGCGCCGATCCCGGCCGACACCAGCGTGCCGTACACCGAGATGCCCAGGGACATCCCCACCATCCCCGCGGTGTGCTGGAGCCCGGACGACACGCCCGCCAGGTCCGGCGGGGCGCTGCCGACGACGACCTCGGCGGCGACCGGGGCGGTGCACCCGACCCCGAGCCCGAGCAGGAGCAGGAACGGGACGAGCGCGGCGACCGGCGTGTCCACCTCGAGCCTCGACAGCCCCAGCAGCCCGGCGGCGCTCAGCAGCGCCCCGCACAGCAGCGGCGGCCGCGGCCCGAGGCGCTGGTTGAGCAGCCCGGCGAGCGGGGCGGAGAGCGCGAACAGCGCCAGCACCGCCACCAGGACGCCGCCCGCCTGCGCCGGGCCGAGGCCGCGCACGTTCTGCAGGTAGAGCCCGATGAAGAAGACCGCCCCGAACATGGGGACGGGGGCCAGCGTCGAGATCACCATGCCCGCGGAGAACGGCCGGGACCGGAACAGCGCGGGCGGTACCAGGGGATGCGGGACGCGGCCGGACCGCACCGCGAGCACGGCCAGCAGCGCGCCCGCCGCCGCGAACGCCCCGAGCACGCCCGCGTCGCCCCAGCCCGCGCCGGGCACGCGGATCAGGCCCCAGACGGTCCCGAACAGCGCGCCGCCGAGCAGCAGGGCGCCGGCCGGGTCCAGCGGCCGTGGCGGCGCCCCGGCCCGCCCGGCGGGCACGGCGACGCGGGTGACGATCGCCGCGGCCGCCGCGATCGGGACGTTGACGAAGAAGATCCAGCGCCAGCCCGCGAGGTCGGCCACCACGCCGCCGACGAACGGCCCGCCCGCGATGGTCAGCGCCATCATGCCGCCCCAGATCCCGATGACCCGCTTGAGCTCGTCCGGCGGGAAGGCCAGCCGCAGGATGGCCAGGGAGCACGGCATCAGCACCGCGCCGCACGCGCCCTGCACCGCCCGCCAGAAGATCATCATCTCGGCCGAGCCCGCGGTCCCGGCCAGCACCGACCCGGCCGCGAACCCGGCGAGCCCGGCCAGGAACACCCGGCGGTGCCCGAACCGGTCGCCCAGCGTCCCGCCGGTGATGAGCGCGACGGCCGTGGCGAGCACGTAGGCGTTGGTCACCCACTGGAGCTGGGCGAGCCCGGCGTCCAGGTCGCGCGCGATCAGCGGGTTGGCGACGGCGACCGCGCTCATGTCGACGCCGTCCATCACCACGCCGAGGACCGCGGCCAGGACGATCAGCCGGGGCCGGCGGGCACCGGCGGCCCGCGCCGGATCCTCCCGCGAGCGGCTCCGAAGCACCATCACGAACCTCCCAACTTTAAAAAGATATATTAAGCTCGAGTGGATCCGTCGCCAAGGACGCGGCCGGGACGCGCCCGGCGAACGTCCGCCGTGGAGGGACCGCCATGCGGGTGCTGCTGCTCACCTACGGAGTCCGAGGCGAGGTGGAGCCGTTCGTCGCGCTGGGCAGGGCGTTGCGGGAGTCCGGGCACGAGGCCGTCCTGGCGGGCCCGGCGCCGTTCGCGCCCTTCGCCGCCGAGCACGGCGTGGAGTTCGCCGCCCTCGACGCGGGCCTCGCCGCCGGCCTGCGCGACACCGTGACCGGCGGGCGCGGCGTGCTGCGCCGGATGTCGCTGGTGCGCACGCTCGCCTCCGGCGGTCCGGCCCTGCGGCGCGTGCTCGACGACGCCTGGGACGCGGCGCGGGAGGTGCGGCCCGATGTCGTGGTGCACCACGCGTTCCCGATGGCGGGGCGCCACCTGGCGGAACGGCTGGACGTGCCCGGAGTGCTGCTCACCCTGGACCCGATGTACCTGCCGACGGGCGAGTTCCCGAACCCGCTCTACCCGGCGCCCGCGGGGCTGCCGCGCCGCCTCAACCGCGCGACCTACGAGCTGCCCGCGCTCGCCTGGCGGGTCACCGCGCCCACCGTCGGCCGGTGGCGGCGCGAGTCGCTCCGGCTGCCCCCCGAGCGGGGGCGCCGCGGGGCGCCGCGCCGCGCGGCCGCCGGCGCGCGGCTGGTGCTCAACGCCGTGAGCAGGCACGTGCTGCCGCCGGCCGCCGACTGGCCGCCGACGGTCCGGACCATCGGGTACCTGCGGCTGCCTCCTCCGCCGGGCTGGCGGCCGCCCGCCGCGCTGGCCGCGTTCCTGGCCGCCGGGGAGCCGCCGGTCTGCGTCGGCTTCGGCAGCGCCGTGGGGCGCGATCCGGGCGCGAGCGGGCGCACCGTCGCCGAGGCGGTCGCCCGCGCCGGCGTCCGGGCCGTCGTCGTCGGCGGCGCGGGCGGGATCCGTGTCGGCGGACCGGGGACGGACGAGCGGCGGCTGTGCTTCGTGGACGAGGTGCCGTACGAGTGGCTGCTGCCGCGGGTGAGCGCCGTCGTCCATCACGGCGGCGGCACCACCACGCCCGCCGCCGCGTCCGGACGGCCGCAGGTGCTGTGCCCGTTCGGGGGCGACCAGCCGTCCTGGGCGCGGCGCCTGCACCGGATCGGCGTCGCCCCGGCGCCGCTGCCGCAGTCGCGGCTGACCGCCGCGGGCCTGGCCGCCGCCCTCCGGGAGGCGCTGGGGGATCCGGGCATCCGGCGGCGGGCCGCGGAACTGGGACGGCGGGTCCGCGGCGAGGACGCGGGGGCGGCCGCCGTCGCGGAACTGGCGGGGCTGCGCGCGCGGGGCCGTCCCTTGCCCGCTTCCGAACAGCAGTAATACTATATAAAAAGAAAGCACTGATCCTGGTGGGTCATGCGGGCCACGGTGGACGACCCGGGAGATACAGGATGATCAACGCGTTCCAGCCGATGCTGGGCGACGACGAGCTGGCGGCGGTGGCCGAGGTCTTCCGGAGCAACTGGATCGGCAAGGGGCCGCGGGTACGGGCCTTCGAGGACGCCTTCGCCGCGCACCTCGGCGTCGGCCCCGACCAGGTCATGACCCTCAACTCCTGCACGGAGGCCACCTTCCTGGCGATGGAACTGGCCGGGCTCGGCGCCGGGGACGACGTGGTGCTGCCGGCCGTCAGCTTCGTCGGGGCGGCGAACGCGGTCGCCGCCCACGGCGCGCGGCCGGTCTTCTGCGACGTCGATCCCAGGACCCTCAACCCGTCCGCCTCCGACGTCGAGGCGGCGCTCACCCCGGCGACCCGGGCCGTCCTCGTCCTGCACTACGCCGGGTACCCGGGCGACATCGCCGCGATCGCCGAGCTGTGCCGCGCGCGCGGGCTCCTGCTGATCGAGGACGCGGCGTGCGCGGTGGCCTCCCGGGTCGCCGAGCGGGCCTGCGGGACTTTCGGCGACCTGGGGGTGTGGAGCTTCGACCACGGCAAGATCGCGGTGACCGTGGACGGCGGGATGCTGTACGCGCGCGACCCCGAGCTCCTGCGCCGGGGCCGCAAGCGGGCCTACTTCGGGCTGGAGCAGTTCAGCGGCTTCGACCACGCGAAGGTGACCGACACCCGGTGGTGGGAGTTCGAGGTCGGCTCGTTCTCCCGCCGCTCGATCATGAACGACGTGACGGCCGCCATCGGATGCGTCCAGCTCCGGCGGCTGCCGGAGTTCCTGCGCCGCCGCCGCGAGATCGTCGAGCGCTACGACACCGAGCTGGCCGGGCTGCCCGGCCTGCTGCTCCCGCCCGCGCCGCCCCCCGGCCACCGCACCTCCCACTACATGTACTGGGTGCAGATGGAGGAGCACGTCCGCGACGAGGTCGCGCGCGACCTGTACCGCAGGGGCGTGTACGCCACGTTCCGGTACCCGCCGCTGCACCGCGTCCCGATCTACGGGTCGGACGCCCGGCTCCCCGGCGCCGAGCACGCCGCCGACCGGACGCTCTGCCTCCCCCTGCACCAGGGCCTCGACGACACCGACGTGGACCTGATCGTCGAGACCGTCCGCACGTCGGTGCCCCGCCGGTCCGCCTCCGCCGCCGCGTCCGCCCCGGCCTCCGCGGTCCGGGGCGCCTGACGGGCCGCGCGATGGGATACGGGCGACGGCACGCCGAGATCTACGACGCCGTGTTCACCGGCCGCGGCAAGGACTGGGAGGGGGACGCCCGGCAGGTCGCCGGGCTGGTGCGCGAGCGCCGCCGCGGCGCCCGGTCGCTGCTGGACGTCGCGTGCGGAACCGGGGCGCACCTGGAACGCTTCGGCGCGCTGTTCGACGACGTCGCCGGGGTGGAGCTCGCCGAGGCGATGCGGGAGATCGCGGTGCGGCGCCTGCCCGGCGTGCCCGTGCACGCCGGGGACATGCGCGACTTCGACCTCGGCCGGACCTTCGACGCCGTGGCGTGCCTGTCGTCCTCGATCGGCTACCTGGCCACGGTCGGCGATCTGCACGCGGCGATCGGCCGCATGGCCGGGCACCTGAATCCCGGCGGCGTCCTGGTGATCGAGCCCTGGTGGTTCCCGGAGCGGTTCATCGACGGCTACGTCGGCGGCCACCTGATCCGCGACCGGGACCGGGACCGGGTCATCTCCCGCGTCACGCACTCCACCCGCAGGGAACGCGCCGTCCACATCGACGTACGGTTCGTCGTCGCGGAACCGGGTAGGGGCATCGTCGCCTTCGGCGAAGAGGAGATCGTGACGCTCTTCGCCCGAGACGAGTACGAGGGGGCGTTCCGCAGTGCCGGTTGCACGGTCGAACTGCTGCCCGGCGGCCCGTTCGGGCGCGGCCTCTTCGTGGGGACGCGCAGGTGACGGGCGCGCTGCGCCCGTTGCATCGTTCCGCTTCTCTATATGTACTTGAAGTGATAGCTTCGCCCCTGACTCGACATTCCACCGACGCATCACCGGAGAGTGAGATGCCCGTTGCCGGAACCCTGGAGATCGCCGACGGTCGTTACAGCGTGCGGTTCGAACGGCGGCTGCCCCACTCGGTGGACCAGGTGTGGCGCGCGGTCAGCGACCCGGCCGTGCTCGCGGAGTGGTTCCCCGCCGAGATCGAGCTGGAACTGCGCGAGGGCGGCACGGTCCGCCAGTCCTTCCCCGGCGACATCCGGATGCCGCCGGGCACCGTCACCGCCTGCGATCCGCCCCGCCTGCTGGAGTTCGTCGAGTCCAGCGAGGGGCTGCCGCTGGCGGGGGCGGGCGACGACCGCCTGATGCGCTACGAGCTGACCCCGGACGGCGACGGCTGCGTGCTCGTCTTCGTCAACGCCTTCGGCGACCGCGCCGGCGCGGCCAGCTTCGCCACCGGCTGGGAGACCTGCCTGGACGCGCTGGAGCAGGTGCTGGACGGCAAGGAGGTCTCCGTCCCGGAGAACTTCGCGAGCCTGCACGAGCAGTACGTCGCGAGTTTCGGCCCGCCGGACGGCTCCGCGGAGCGCGGCCCGGACGGGTGGACGGTCGCCTTCGAGCGCCAGCTCCCGTACCCGAAGGACGCGACGTGGGAGGCCCTGGCCGGGGCCGCTCCCGACGCGACGGCACTCGCGTCCGGCGACGCCGTCCCGCCCGGCTTCACCGCCGGATTCGCGGCCGGCGGCACCGTCACCGAGGCGGACGCGCCCAAGGCGCTGGAGTTCCGGGCGGAGACGGACGGCGCCGCGGCCGGCACGGTGCGCTGGCGGATGGAGCAGGGGCCGGGCGGCGCGCGCATCCACCTCACCCACACGCTCCCCGAGCAGTTCGCCGACCGCCGCGTCGAGGCTCTCGCCGCGTGGCACGCGCGGCTGGAACGGCTCGCCGACGAACTCGGCGACGGCCCGCCGTCCCGCCCGTCCGGCCGGGTCGAGGAGTTCGAGGAGCACTACCGGGCGCTGAACGGCTGATGCGGCCGTCCGCCGGGCGCGCGCCATGTTTCCGACCAGCGGGTCCCCGACCAGCGGGTCCCTGAGCACCGGATCCCCGACTCCCGCGACCCCGGGCGCCGCGGACCGCCCGGCGGCGCCCGGGGACTTCGCGGGGGAGCGGGTGCTCGTCACCGGCTCCGGCGGGTTCATCGGCACCGCGCTGCTCCGGCTGCTCCGGGACGCGCGGCCCGCCGCGCTGCTCGCACCGCGGCGGGCCGACTGCGACCTGCTGGACGAGGCGGCGGTGCGCGCTGCCTTCGAGGCGTTCCGCCCGACGCTCGTCGTGCACCTGGCCGGCTGGGTCGCCGGGGTGCGCGGCAAGATCGAGTCCGGCGGGCGGGCGTTCTACGAGAACGTCCGGATGGGGCTCGCCGTGGTGGAGGCGGCCCGCCGGGCCGGGGCGCGCAAGGTCGTGGTCGCCGGCAGCGCCGGCGGCTACCCGGACGGGCTGCCGCCGCCCCTGCGCGAGGACGACCTGTGGGCGGGGCCGCCGCACTGGTCGGAGGGCCCGTACGCCCAGGCGAAGCGCGCCCTGCTCGCAATGCTGGAGGCGTACCGGGGCCAGTACGGTCTCGACTACGCCTACCCCGTCTGCACCAACGTCTACGGGCCGGGCGACCGCTTCGACGAACGGTCCACGTTCGTCCTGCCGTCACTGGTGCGGCGGTTCGTCCAGGCCCGCCGCGAGGGGCGTGACCAGGTCGTCGTCTGGGGCGACGGCAGCCCGTCCCGCGACTTCCTGTACATCGACGACGCCGCCCGCGGCTTCGCCGTCGCGGCGCTGCACGGTGCCGGCCCGATGAACCTGGCCAGCGGCCGGTCCGTCACCATCCGGCGGCTCGCGGAGACCGTCGCGGAGCTGACCGGCTACCGCGGTGAGATCGTCTGGGACACCGCGCGGCCCAACGGCCGGGTCTCCCTCGGCTTCGACATCGGCCGGATGACGGCGCTGGGCTGGCGCCCCGAGGTGGGCCTGCGCGAGGGCGTCCGCCGCACCCGCGACTGGTACCTGGACGGGCCCGGCCGTCCGGCCTGAACGGCGTCCCCCGGGCCGTCCCGCGCGCTCGCTTCGCTTTCCGGGACCGCTGCATCGCAACGATCCAGAGGCTTGTCATCCTTCCCTTGTAACTATACTTTTTTTAAGGAAAGGTGACTGAGGAGGTCTCTGTGCCTGCGTCCACGGTTCGGTGGCGGCGACCGGCGATCGCCCTGGTCGTCGCCGTGCTCATGGTGACGAGCGTGCTGGTGGTGTTCCACCGGCCCGCGAGCGCGGAGGTCGCGGTCTCGACCTTCAGCGTCAAGGGAACCGACGGCAAGACATATTCGGTTACCAATCACATAGTGCAGGAGCGCAGGCACCGGTCGCCCCGCCGGGAATGGCTGCTCGCCTGGACCGGTGCCGCGAACTACGCGGGGGACGGCACCGAGGAGGTCCACGAGCACGGTTCCGCGTCCGGGGACGAGGGCGCCGCGCCCGACTTCCTCGCCGTGATCGACGCGACCGAGTGGTCGCCGACGTACGGCAAGGTCGTCAACACGGCCACGGTCGGCCCCCTCGTCAACGGCGAGCCGCACCACATGCAGTACATGTGGCACAAGGGCCACCGCGTCTACGCGGGGACGATGTTCACCGACACCACGTACGTCTTCGACGTCACCAGGCTTCCCGAGATCCGGCTGACCGGCGTCAACCTCTCCCACGACACGCCGTGCGGCTCGGTGCCCGACGCGTTCGTGACCACGAGCGACGGAGCCGCCTACGGCTCCTACATGGGCGGGCCCGACGTGTCCGGCCCGTGCCGCTACACCAACGGCGAGGTGCGGCTCGGCAACGGCTTCGCCGGTTCTCCGGGCGAGCTCGTGCGGATCGGCCCGGACGGCAGGACCCGGAGCGAGACGCCGGCCGCCCTGGCCGGCGGCGAGGACCCCGAGAAGTGCCGCAACATCCCGCCCATCGAGGAGGCCACCTGCGCCAACCCGCACGGCATCCAGGTGCGCGAGGATCTGGACCGGCTCATCATGAGCGACTTCGCCGAGGTGCGGAACTACCTCGACCCCGACACCAACCAGAGCGACCCCAGGCTGCTGCGGGACACGCTGCGGATCTTCGACATCTCCGAGCGGGACCGGCCACGCCTGGTATCGGTGTCGGAACTGCCGTCCGGGCCGCGTCCCGACCAGCTCCCGGCGTTCGACGAGGACCGCATGGTCATGGAGACCGCCCTCACCCACCAGCGCCGGCACCGCGGCGCGTTCGCCTCCACGATGGCCGGGGGCGCGGTGTTCTACACGCCCGACATCACGGTGGACGAGCCCGAGTGGCGCGAGGTGTTCGACACCACCGCCGCGTACCGGCGGCTCGGGCTGGACCTGTCCGGCTCCAACGCCGGGAACAGCTGGCTCCAGGTCAGTCCCGACGACCGGTACCTCTTCCAGGCGGTCATGGGCTCGGACCCGCGCCTGCCCGAGGGGGAGACGAGCGGCATGGTGTTCGTCCTGGACGTGCGCAGGCTGCTGGCCTCCGGCCCGGACCCCGAGTGCGAGATCGACGCTCTGGCGGAGGTGTCCGCGGGCGGCGCCGAGCCGGATTGCCCCGCGCTGATCGACGCCGAGCAGATCAAGGGCGGCATCGGCGGCCCGCAGGGGCGCGTCGGGACCGGCCCGCACTGGGGCGCCATGGACAACTTCCGGCTCGGCTGGGACGGCCGCTACCGCGAGACCTCGCACATCCGCCGCATCGCCACCAGCAACTACTTCGTGGCGCAGACGGGCATCGACGGTGACCACAAGATCTGCATCACCCAGTTCGACCCGCGGGCCGGCCTGCGCGTCGACCGCAGGTTCCGGGACGAGATCACCGGAGAGCCCTGCATCGACTTCGACCGGACCTCCTGGCCGCACGGTGATCGCGGCCACGCCCGCCCGCACGGGGTGCTGTTCGCCGTCGCGGACGCCGACCTGCGGTGACCCCCGCCCGCCGGGACGGGCGATGCCCGCCCGGCGGGGCCCGCCTTTCGAGGAGGACCATGAACGCCGAAGCCGTGCGCGACCGGCAGCGCGCCGAGTGGGCGCTGTCGGCCCCCGGATGGGCCCGGTACCGGGCGAACTTCACCGAACCCGGCCAGGTGATCAACGACGAACTGCTGCGGCTGGCCGGCGTCCGGCCGGGCCGGCACGTCCTCGACCTCGCCTGCGGGGTCGGCAACCCGGCCTTCGAGATCGCCGAGCGGGTCGGCTCCCGGGGCTCGGTGCTCGGCCTCGACCTCAGCCCGGAGATGGTGGCGGCCGCCGCCGCCCGCGCCGAGGAGTGCGGCATCGCCAACGCGCGGTTCCGGACGATCGCGACCGAGGGCGACCTCGGGGTGCCGCCGGGCGGCTTCGACGCGGCGACCTGCCGGGCGGGCCTGCAGTACATGCCCGACCGGCCCGCCGCGCTGCGCGCCGTGCGCGCCGCGCTGCGGCCCGGCGGGCGGTTCGCCGCGATGACGATCGGCGCCGCCGACCGCTGCGTGCCGTTCCGGCTCAGCAACGCGGTCCTCGCCCGGCACCTGCCCATGCCCGCGACGACCCCGGCCCGCGACGAGCCCGGCCCGGTGGACCTGTCATCGCCGGAGGAGCTCGCGGGGCTGCTGCGGGACGCCGGGTTCACCGACGTCGAGACCCGCTCGTTCGAGGCGCCGATCTTCGAAGCGGACGATCCGGTGCAGGCGTGGGCGATGTTCGTCCGCACCGCCGGGCCGGTCATGGCGCTGTACGCCTCGCTGGAGGAGGACCGCCGCGAAGCGATCAGCGACGACGCGGTGCGCGCCTTCGCCGCCGAGTTCCCGGAGGGCCCGGTCCGGCCGACGGGCGAGGTCCTCCTGGCCGCCGGAACCCGGCCGGACTGAAGCGCGATCGCAGGATGGAGCAGGCCAGTGGGAATCAGTGATGTGCGCGGCGCCGAGCCGCCGGTCGAGGACGATGGCGCCGGCCCCCGGACCGGACCGCGGTCCGGCCCGGGCGCCGAGCCGCCGGACGCGCCGGCCGCCGCACCCGGTCACGGGCCGCCGCCGGCGGTGGCCTGGCGGCCGATCGCGGCCGTCGCCGCGCTGACCGGCCTGGCCAGGGTGCTGACCAACCCCCTCTTCGACCACGGCGGCGACGAGCTGTACTTCGTGGCGGTCGGCAGGCGGTACCTCGGCTCGACGTGGGCCGACCAGCCGCCCCTCGTCCCGGCGCTGGCCGGGGCGATGGACGCGGTGGCGCCCGGCTCCCAGACGGTGCTGCGGCTCCCGTCGGTGCTGGCCGTCGTCGCGGCGCTGGTCCTCACCGCGCTGCTGGCCAGGGAGTTCGGGGGAGGCCGCCGGGCCCAGGTGCTGGCCGCGGTGGTCTTCGCCACCTCGTCCTTCTTCAGCCTGGGCAGCCGGATGAACGCCCACCCGTTCGAGGTGCTCGCGTGGACGGCCGCCGTCCTGCTGCTGGTGATGTGGGTGAACCGGCGGGACGACCGGCTCCTGTTGGGCGCCGGGGCGGTGACCGCGGCCGGTCTGCAGACCTCCCTCCACTTCCTGGAGTTCTGGGCGGTGGCCGTGGTGGTCGTGCTGGCGTGCGGGCCCCGGGAGCTGCTGCGCCGGCCGATGCTGTGGGCGGCGGGCGCGGTGTCGGTGCTGGCGCTGGTCCCCACCGTGCTGTGGTCCGCGGCGAACGGCTGGCGGCATCTGGAGCGGATCGGGCAGACGTCGAGCGAGGGCGACCCGATCGTCAACCGGGTCGCGCTCCTGCCGATGTCCCTGGTGTACGCGGGCTTCGTGGTGGCCGCGGCGCTGCTCCTCTACGGGGCGTGGCAGCTGCTGCGCTCTCCGGATCTGCGGCCCTACCGGTTCCTGGGGTGGTTCGCCGTCGGGCTGGTCGTGCTCTACATCGCGGCCAACGGCAAGGGCTACTACACGATGGGCCTGTTCCCCCTGTGCTGGGCGGCGGCCTCCGTCGAACTCCTGCGCCGACCGCGGCCGAGGTGGGCGAGGCGGGTGTTCTGGTCCGCGCTGGCGGTCTCCACCGTCATCACGCTGGCGCCGACGCTGGCGGCCGACACCATGGTGCCGCACTGGCGGCGGCAGGCGGCCGCGGTGTTCGACGTGCACGAGCGGATGCCCCCCGCGCGGCGGTCCGCGACGGTGGTGGTGTCGCACCAGTACGGCCTGGCCACCGCCATCGACCGGTACGGGCCCGGGCACGGCGTCTCCCGTGCCTACAGCCCGGAGGGCGGCTACTGGTACTTCGGCACTCCACCGCAAAGCGCCACGAACACCATATATATCGGTAGTGACCGGGCCGACCTGCTCGAGTACTTCACGGACGTGCGCCCGGCGGGACGGGTCCCCGACGGCGACTGGCTGGAGCGCGGTTCGGCGGGGGAACCGATCTGGCTGTGCTCGGGCCTTCGGGAATCGTGGGCGAAGACGTGGGAGCGGATGCGGCGGGTCCAGCTCAGCGGGCAGACCGGGCACGGCTCCGACGGCAAATCCATCCGATGACGGTTGCCGCGCCCGGGCGTCTTCTATAGGTTTCTTAACGAACTGCCCGAGCGTGAACACGGTACGGACGCCGGGAGGCATTCGGTGGAGGTAGACGCCGACGCGGCAGTGGAGGCCGCCGGTCTTGTCAAGAGGTTCGGCGACGTCAGCGCGGTCGACGGCCTGGATCTGACGGTTCCCTACGGAACGGTGTTCGGATTGCTGGGCCCGAACGGGGCCGGGAAGACGACGGCGATCCGGATGCTGGCCACGCTGCTGAGACCCGACGCGGGACGGGCCCGGGTGCTCGGGCGCGACACCGTGGCGGAGTCGGCGGCGCTGCGCGGCCGCATCGGCCTGACCGGGCAGTACGCCTCGGTGGACGAGGACCTGACCGGCCTGGAGAACCTGTCGCTGCTGGGCCGGCTGCTCGGCCGCCCGCGGTCGTCGGCGGCCGGCCGCGCCCGCGACCTGATCGACGCCTTCGGGCTGGCCGACGCGGCCGGTCGGCAGGCGCGCACGTACTCGGGCGGCATGCGGCGCCGCCTGGACATCGCCGCGAGCCTGGTGGGCACCCCCGAACTGCTGTTCCTGGACGAGCCGACCGTCGGGCTGGACCCGCGCAGCCGCGCCTACGTTTGGGACGTCGTCGGCGAACTCGCCGGCGGCGGCACCACGGTGGTGCTGACCAGCCAGTACCTCGACGAGGTCGACCGGGTCGCCGACCGGATCGCGGTGATCGACCACGGGACGGTCGTCGCCGAGGGCACCAGCGGCGAGCTGAAGACCTCGGTCGGCTCGGGTGTGCTGCGCGTCCGCCTGGTCGACGCCGGGCAGCGGCCCGAGGCCGAACGGCTGCTCGCCCGGGAACTGGGCGCGAGCGTCCACCTGGAGTCCGATCCGCTCGCGCTGTCGGTCCGCACCGACGACACCGAGGGCGCGGGCCGGGCGCTGGCGAGGCTGTCGCGGGAGGGCGTCGGCGTCGGCGATTTCGCGCTCGGCCAGCCGAGCCTGGACGAGGTCTTCCTCGCGCTCACCGGACGGACCGCCGCCGACGGCGCCGCGGCCGCCGGGACCGCCCCCGTCCCCGGCGCGGACGACTCGGACGACCCGAGCGACCCGGACGGGCAGGCGCAGCCGGCGGGCGCGAGCGGACCGGCGGGCGCGAAGGGAGAGGACGCGCGATGACGACCAAGGTGACGAAGGCGACCCGGCAGGCGGAACCCGGCGACGGCGTGCCCGGGGAGGGGCTCTGGGCCCGCGAGCGCTTCGCGCCGCCCGGCGCGGCGACCGCCGTGCTCGTCCACGGCGAGCGGGCGCTGCTGAAGATCAAGCACGCGCCGCAGCAGCTCATCGACATCTTCGTGATGCCGCTGGTGTTCCTGCTGATGTTCACCTACCTGTTCGGCGGTGCGATCGGCGGGTCCGCGCGCGACTACCTGCAGTACCTGCTGCCCGGCATCCTGGTGCTGTCGGTCATGACCGTCACCCTGTACGCGGGGACGGCGCTGAGCACCGACATCACCGGCGGCGTCCACGACCGGTTCCGGACGTTGCCGTTCTGGCAGCCCGCGTCGGTGCTGGGCACGCTCTTCGGTGGCCTCGTCCGCTACACCATCGTGCTGACGGTGGGCGTGCTGGTCGGCTTGGCGCTGGGCTTCCGCCCGGACGCCGGGGTGGGCGGGGTGCTGCTCACCGTGCTCGCGCTGCTGCTGTTCGCGATCAGCGTGGGGTGGGTGTTCACCGCGCTGGGCGTGGTGGTGCCCACGCCGGAGACGATCACCACCGCCGGGATGATGGTGCTCGGCCCGCTGCTGTTCACCAGCAACATCTTCGTCGACCCGGACACGATGCCCGGCTGGATGCAGTTCGTCGTCGACCTGAACCCGGCGACGCACGCGTCCACCGCCGCGCGCGGTCTCATGCACGGCACCGCGACGGTCGGGGAGATCGGCGCGCTGCTCGGCATCTGCGCGGCGCTGACCGCCGTGTTCCTGCCGCTCACGGTCGTGCTGTACCGGCGGCGCTAGCCGGGTCCGCGATGATCACCAGGGCGTGCTTCCTGTGCGGCGAGCCCGGGGTGGCCCCGGTCATCGACCTCGGCCCGCACCCGCTCGCCGACACGTTCCTCAAGCGTTCGCAGCTCCGCGAACCGGAGACCCGCTACCCGCTCACCGTGGTCGCCTGCGGCCGGTGCGGCCATCTGATGACGGGGCACGTCGTGCCCGCGGCGACGCGCTACCAGGCCAACGAGTACAGCTACACCTCGTCCAACTCGGCCGTCGCCCTCGCGCACTTCGACGAGCTGGCGCGCGACGCCGTGCGGGTCGCGGGGGTCGGTCCCGGCGACCTGGTGGTGGACATCGGCTCCAACGTCGGGACGCTGCTGGCCGGCGTCGCCCAGCACGCCCGCTGCGCCGTCCTGGGCGTCGACCCCTCGCCGAACATCGCCCGGCTGGCCGAGCGCGCCGGGATCCCCACCGTGCCCGACTTCCTCAGCGCCGACGTCGTCGCCGACATCGCGCGCCGCGCCCGCCCCCGGCTGGTCACCGGGACGAACGTGGGCAACCACATCGAGGACCAGTTCGCCTTCGCGCGCGACGCGGACGCGCTGCTGGCCCCTGACGGCGTCCTCGCCCTGGAGGTGCCCTACGCGGGGACGCTGGTGGAGGAGACGTCGTTCGACACGATCTACCTGGAGCACGTGTGCTACTTCTTCCTGGCGCCGCTGCGGCGGTTCTGGGCGGAGCACGGGTTCCGGGTCGCGCGCGTGTCGTTCAACGCCTACATGGGCGGCACCATGCGCGTCTACCTCGCCCGCCACCTGCCCGAGGACCCCCGCGTCGGGGAGCTCGTGCGGCGGGAGGAGGAGCGGGGGTACTTCGCGCCGGAGACCTACCGGGAGTTCATGCGGCGGGTGGTCGGCCTGAAGACGACCCTGATGCACCGGCTGTACGAGATCCGGGCCGGGGGCGGCCGCATCGTCGGTGTCGGGGCCGCGACCAAGGGCAACACGCTGCTCAACTACTGCGGCATCGACGGCGCGCTGCTCGCCTACGTCACCGACACCTCGCCGCTGAAGGTGGGCAAGTACACGCCGGGCTCCCGGCTGCGCATCCGGCACGACGCCGAGCTCCGGTCCGGGGACGTCACCCACGGGCTCATCCTGCCGTGGAACCTGCAGGGCCTGCTGGGCGGGAAGCTCGCCGGGCTCGGGATCGAACCGGTCGTGCCGCACCCGGCGCCCCCTGCCGAGCCGGCGGTGGCCGGGTAGCGACCGGGGGGAGCGGGGAGCGGGCGTCAGCGGACGGCGGCGCGGCCGGGCACGCCGTCCTCGGGACGGCCGCGGGCGGCCGCGGGCCGCGTGCCTCGCCGCCGATGCGACAGGGCCCACAGGTACCACTTCAGGTACGCGGGCAGCCATCGCCACATCCGGAACTTGGAGCGGCCGGCCGTGCGGGACCTCCAGGTCGTGGGCAGCTCGGCGATCCGCGCGCCGGACACGAACGCCCGGACGGTGATCTCCATGGCGAGGGCGAAGCCGCCCTTCTCGTCCAGGTCGAGCCGGTCCAGAAGCGCCTTGTCGTACAGCCGGAAGTTGTTGGTCACGTCCCGCGTGGGCACGCCGCGCAGCCGGTGCAGGCTGACGCCGGCCGTCCTGGACAGCAGCCGCTTGACCGCGGGCCCGCCGAGCTGCCGGCCGCCGGGCGCCCAGCGGCTGGGGCACACGACGTCGTTTCCGGCCAGGTAGCGGCGGTACATCTCGGGGACGAGGGACAGGTCGTCGGACAGGTCGGCCATCGCGACCAGGACCGGCCCCTCGCCGACCTGCGCGAACCCCGTCCGGACGGCCCCGCGCCCGCCCCGGCCCCAGGCGTTCTCGACCAGGTGGACGGTCGGGTCGGAGGCCGCGATGGCGCGCAGCGGCGGCAGGGTCGCCCGCTCGTCGCGGTCGTAGACCACGATGAGGCGCCGCGGGAGGCGGATCTCGGCCAGGACCTGCCGGTAGAAGCGCTCCACGTTGTCCGGCTCGTCCCGCACCGGTACGACGATGTGCAGCGGTGGGTTGTCAGGGCCCGGCACGGCACGCCCCCTCGGTAGCGAAGAACAACCTTTATGTACAGATTATCTCCGTTAGCTCCCGTTTTGAGGTGTTGACACTTTATTTATATATAGCAATACTGGCGCGGGGCGGGCGGCGATCCGGAACGCGGACCGCGGGCCCCCCGGAGGAGAAGTGCAGTCGAGCCCGGGCGGGTGACGTGCGTTGACCCAGCACAAGCGGAACGTGGAACGGCGCAGTCCGATCGTGGAACGTGCCGGGGCTCTGGCGATGCGCCATTCGAGCGCACTGGTGGCCGCCGGAGTGGTCGCCGAGATCATCGCCATCGTGGTGCTGCTGCGCGTCCGGCCGATGCCGCTGCCGCACATCGACGTCGACCTGTACCGGGTGGCGGTCAAGGAGTGGCTGGCCGGCGGGGACGTGTACGGCCAGCTCCCGCCCACCCGGGCCGGGTGGGCCATCCCGTACATCTACCCGCCCTTCGCGCTCGTCGTGCTGTACCCGCTGGGGGTGCTGCCCTGGTCGGTCGCGGTGACCGGATGGTTCGCGCTGTCGGTGCTGGCGGTGGCCGCGACGCTGTACGCGGTGGCCCGGCGGACCTGGCCGTCCGGCGGTGCGCGCGGCGCCCTCGTGGTCACCGCGCTGGCGCTGCCAGTGGCCACGGTGCTGGTCAACCCGGTGCGCGAGACGCTGGGCATCGGGCAGATCAACGTGCTGCTGATGGGCCTGGTGGCGGTGGACTGCCTCATCGAGCGGCCGCGCTGGCCGCGCGGGATGCTGGTGGGGATCGCCCTGGCCGTCAAGGTGGCCCCCGCCGCCTTCCTGCTGTTCTTCCTGCTGCGCCGGGACGTGCGCGCGCTGGTGGTGAGCGGGGTGACGGCGCTGGCGGCCACGGCCGTCGGTTTCGCGGCGATGCCCGAGACGGCGTGGAACTACTTCTCGGGCGGCCTGGCCCCGGTGCGGGCGATCAGCGGCGTGCCGATGGCCGCCAACCAGAACCTGCGGGCGGTGCTGGCCCGGTTCGACGTGCCGGGCGCGCAGGCCTGGTGGCTCCTGCTCGTGCTGCTGGTGGTCGCCGCGACGGCGGCCGGGATGTGGTGGGCGCTGCGCGACCGCGATCCGGCGCTCGCCCTGATGATCAACGCGCTCGGGGCGCTCCTGGCGGCGCCGATCGCCTGGACGCACCACTGGGTGTGGGTGGCCCCCGCACTGGTGGTCCTGGCCGGGCGCGCGCTGCGGTACCGCTCCTGGGGATGGGCGGCGGCGGCCGCCGCCACCTTCGCCGTGTTCTCCTACGGCTGGTACGAGCGCCTGCCGATGCTGGAGAACCGGGAGCTGGACTGGAGCCTGGCCCAGCACGTCCCCGGCGACGCCTACGCCGGCGCGGGCGTGCTGCTCCTGCTGGGAGTGGTCGTGCTGGCCGTCCGCGGGCTCCGGGAAAGCCGGACCGGCCCGGTCGAGCGCGCCGGACGCGAGGCGGCCGAGCCCGCGGGCGGGATCGTCCGACAGAGCTGATGCGGGCGAGCGCGGGCCCGCCCGCGGGTGCGCGGGCCCGCCTCAGGCCGTCCTGCGGACGACCGCCAGGAGGTACTCGTTCGTGACGGCGATGCCGTCGCCGGCCGTCTCCGCGTGCCCGGCGACGACCGCCAGCGCGGCCTCCCGGATCCGGGCGTACTCCTGCTCGGGCATGGACTCCCGGGCCGCCGCCGGGCCGCCGTCCCGCTCGAGCTCCTCCCACAGCGCCCCGGCGGACGGGAAGTGCCAGACGAGCTGCCGGCGTTCGAGGCGCACCGGCTCGACGGCCGCCCCGAGCAGGGCCGTCAGTTCCTTCTCGTCTCCCCACAGGAACGGAGAGGAGAAGTCGTCGCACGCCTCTGGAGCGGGGCCGAGGTCGGCCAGAGCGCGCGACATGGCGGCGGCGAAGCCGGTGGGCGTCCAGTTGGCCAGGCCGAGGACTCCGCCGGGACGCAGCACGCGCAGCATCTCCGCCGCCGCCGTGCGGGGACGCGGCGCGAAGTTGGCGGTGAACACCGCGAGCACGCGGTCGAACGTGCCCTCCGCGTACGGGAGATCCTCGATGTCAGCCTCGTCCCAGTCGACGGGGAGACCCTCCGCGCGGGTCCGCTCCCGTCCCGCGCGGACCATCGCCGGGGTCAGGTCCGCGGCCGTCGCCCGGGCCCCGGCCCGTGCGGCGGCGACGGCGGCGTTGCCCGTCCCGGCGCCCACGTCCAGCACGTGCAGCCCCGGGCCGGCCCCGCAGGCGGCGACCAGTTCCTCGGCGGCCCCGGCCAGCCGCGCCGCCATCGGCGCGTAGTCGCCCGCCTCGAACGAGTCCTTGGCTGTTTGCTTGAAATTAATATAGTCGTCAGTCATGCCGTCATGGTAGCCGACCCCGGCCGGACCCGGCGATCACGTCCGGCGACCACGTCCGGTGCTCGCGCCTCCCGCACCCGCCGATCACCGCAGCGGGCCGGAGATGGCGGTGATGGTTCCCTCGGGCAGCCAGCCGTCACCGGTCGGGTGGCCCGCCTCGCCGCCGGGCGAGGGGAACCGTACGAGCGACGCGGCGTACAGCCGTGCCGTGCGGGGGCGCTCCGTCCCGCCGGCGGCCAGCCAGGCGTGGTAGCCGGCGGCGGTGGGCCGCTCCCCGGGGAAGCGCTCCGCCAGGGACGCGGTGTAGGCCACCGGGAACTCGTCGCGCGGGGAGAAGCGCAGCGGGAGGAGCTGCCCGGCCGGGACCGTGAGCAACCGGGGCGCGAGCAGCCAGGGGGCCAGATACGTGCCGGAGCCGCGCAGCCGCCCGGCGGCGACGTCGCTGAGGACGCCGTGCGCGCCCGACCATCCCGAGACGATGATGACGGGACGGTCGGGCCGCGCCTCGGCCGTCACCGCGACCCCCAGCCGGCGGGCCTCACCGCGCACCTGCCGCACGGCCTCGCGGGAGCGGGGCGAGGAGTCGTGGCGCAGCACGACGGAGTCGACCCCGCGCCCGGCGACGAAACCCACGATCGAGCGGAGGGCCGCGGCGTCCAGGTCGTCCAGGCCGTCGGCGGGGCACCCGCGCAGCGGCCGGTCGCGGTCCGCGGCGAGCGCCCCGAGCGCGGCGCTCGCGCACTCCGGCCCGTCGTTCCAGGTGATCGTGGACCGCGCGGTGCCGGTGCCGGTGTCGACCCGGACCGCCGACTCGCGGCCGGCCCGGCGGATCCACACGCGCCCCCGGCCCGGGGCGAGCCATACCATCGACCACCGGCCCTCGGCGCCCGGGACCCGTACCGCGCTGGCCGGCGCGCCGGGGTCGGTGCCCACCTCGGCGGGTCCCGGCACGCGCACCAGGTTCCAGCCCGGGCGGTGCGGCACGATCAGGACGGACGCGCGGTCGTCCGCGCCGGTGCGGACCACGGGAACGCCGGGCCGCGCCTTGGCCGGGACCGCGACCGCGACGGCCGCGGCGGCGACGAGGGGCACGGCCGCGGCCGCGGCCGCCCGCACCGGGACCCGCCGCCGGGCGCCGGTCGCCAGCGCCGTCGCCGCGCCCAGCAGGACCGCCGCGGCGGCGGCGAGGAGGCCGGCGCCGAGCACGCCGCCGAGCGAGCCCCGCGCGGCGTGCGCCGCGAGCAGCGCGGTCAGCGCCGCACCGAGCCCGCACGCGAGGCGCGGGCGCCGCTGCGCCATCGCCGCGGCGAGCGTCAGCGCCGCGGCCCCGAAGGCGGCCAGCGGCGGGCCGACGGTCACCAGCACGCACGGGACGGTGACGGCGGCGACGGCCGGCACCGCCTGCGGGTGCGCGGCGGCGAACGGCCGCAGGAGCGCGGCCCCCGCCACCACGGCGACGCCCACGAAGGCGGCCGCCCGCAGCACGCCGTCCAGGCTCGGGACCGTGAGGAACCAGTCGTTCAGGAAGCCGAGCGCGGCTGCCGTGACGGGACGGGGGGCGTCCACGGTCACCTCCTCTGCGGGCGGCGTCGGCCGGACGCTCCGGGGCACGCGGTGTCCAGTGTGAGGTGAGCGCTAGCGTTTTTTCAAGTGGGAATCGGGTACCGCGCGGGGACGCTCACACCACGCGCACGTCGGGCACATAGCGGATCCAGCGCCCGCCGGCCGCCCGGAACCCGCGCTCCTTCGCCATGATCTCCTCGGCGTGGTTCCACGCGAACAGGACGGCGTAGTCGGGATAGGGATCGGCGAACGCCTCCGGCGGGCGGACCGGGATGCGCGACCCCGGTGTCAGCAGGCCCTGCTTGCCGGGCGTGGAGTCGCAGACGAACGCCACCAGCTCCGGCCCGATCCCGCAGTAGTTGGTCACGGTGGCGCTCTTGGCGGTGGCCCCGTAGCCCGCGACGACCCGCCCCCCGGCGCGCAGCCGGCGCAGCAGCGCGGGCAGCTCCGCGCGGACCCGCTCGGCGCCCGCCGCGAGCCCCCGGAGCGCGGGCGCCCCGGTGAGGCCGGTCGCGTCCTCCCGGGCCAGCGCGGCGCCGACCGCCGGGGTCGGCCGGTACCGGCCCGGGCGCGCCACCGTGAACCGCATCTCGCCGCCGTGCACCGGCAGCGGCTCCACGTCGACGAGGTCGAACCCGAACCGGCGCGCGGCGTCCCGTACCGGGCCGACGGCGAACAGGTAGAAGTGCTCGTCGATGACCTGGTCGAACGCCGACTGCGACAGCACGTCGCCGAGGTAGGGGTCCTCGAACACGAACCGGCCGGCCGGGGCGAGCAGCCGGTCCACGCCCGCGAAGACCGAGGCCAGATCGTCGATGTGGCTGATCGTGTTGGCCGAGTAGATCAGGTCGGCCGGTCCCTCCGCGGCGCGCACGGCGGCCGCGGTGCCCGCGTCGAAGAACTCGGTCCGCACCCGCAGCCCGCGGTCGGCGGCCGCCTTGGCCGCCAGCACGGACGGGTCGACGCCCAGGCTCCGCACCCCCGCGGCGTCGACCGCGGGCATCAGCCCGCCGTCGTTGCAGCCGATCTCGACGACGAACGGATCGCGGGCCGGCAGCCCCGCCAGGAGCGTCCGGGCGGTGCGGTCGAAGTGCCGGCGCATCCGGGCGGACTGCGACGAACGGTACGGATAGTCGTAGCGGAACATCCGTTCCCGGGGCACCGGCTCGGTGAGCTGGACCATGCGGCAGCGCGCGCAGCGGCCGACCGCGAGCCGGAAGAGGAACTCGTCGCCGGTGCCCCCGGGGTCCACGAACGCGTCGGACAGCGGCTGGCGCCCGAAGTCGGCGAACTCGTGCACCGGCCCCCCGCAGACACGGCAACCGCTCATCCGCGACACCCCTCCGGTCGTGCCGCGGACGGACCCGCGGCCGGGGAGAACAGGCGGGCGACCATCATCGGCCGGCGGCCTTCCCGGCGGCCTTCCCGGCTGGCCTTCCCGGCGGCCCTCACCGGGCGTTCCCGCCCGCCGCCGTGCCGGGGACGGCCGCCGCGAGCTCGGCGGGCAGGAGCGGCTCGTCCAGGAGGCGCCGGTAGCGGTCCGCCACCGGCTGGCCCGCGGGCCGGGCGCGCAGCCACGCGCGGACCAGCCGCGCCCCCTCGATGTAGGTCACGGTGTACGCCCGCCAGAGCGGGTCGGTCAGGAAGCGCACCATGTGCCGGGCCCGCGCCTCCGGGACCAGCATCCACCGGCTCAGGTAGGCGACGACGTCGTCGGGGTCGGCGCCGCGGTCGTGCAGCATGACGGCCGCGTCCTGGCGGGCCGGCAGCAGCCGCGCCGTCAGCGGCAGCAGCCGCTCGGCGAACTCGCCGTCCAGGCGCAGGCCGGCCTCCTCCAGGACGCGCGCGGTCCACGGGCCCCACCCCTCGCCCAGGACGGCCTCCAGCGCGGCCTCCGCCATGCCCTCGGCGACGAGGCACTGGGGGGTGTTGACGAGCGAGATGACCTGTTCGGCGTGCCCCCGCTCGCGGACCAGCGCCCGCTCCTTGGCGCAGTGCTCGGTGTGGTGGCCCGGGTAGCACTCGTGGGTCGCCAGATGCGGGAGCGCCGACAGGCCGTGGCCCGCGTCGGCGTTCAGTTCGACGACGGACCGGTAGCCGCCGTGGTACCGGTTGAAGGCGTTCCACGGCTTGCCGGTGACCACCCGGTACTCGACGCTCTCGCCCGGCGGGAGGCCGAAGCGCGCACCGACGACCTCGCGCAGCTCCGCCGACAGCGCGCGCACCGCGCGCTCCAGATCGGCTGGGGAGACCCGGTCGTCGTCCTGCCGGGCGTGCAGGCGGCCGGCGAGCGGGCCGCCGCCGGGCAGCAGCGCGTCGATCTCGTCGTGGACGGCCGCGTACCGGTCGGGGTCGGTCAGCCCGATCTCGACGTTGAAGTACGCGGCGACCTCGGCGCCGAACGTCACCGGTTCCCCGGACAGCCGCCGCGCCGAGCACTCCAGCGCCCGCAGCTGCGCGTCGAGGAAGTCCCGCCGGGCGCGCTCCAGCCCGCTGCCGGGCAGCCGGCGCCGCAGCCCGGCCGCGTCGCGGGCCAGGTCCGCGGGGTCGGCCGCGGGCTCGGCCGCCACCCGCGCGGCGAGTCCGGGGTCCCCGAACCAGCAGTCGACGAAGCCGTCGACGAGGCGGCCGAGGCGCAGCCCGAGCAGCAGGTACCCCGTCACCACGGATTCCTCGGGCACGGCGGTCACCGTCCCGCCATCGCGTCCGTCAGCTTGATCATCGCATCGACCGTGTGGTCGAGTTCGTCGCGGTCGTTGTACAGGTGCGGGGCGAGGCGGACGGCGAAGCGCTCGGTGTCGGCGCCGCGCACCGGGAAGAACGTGAACCGAAGGTTCACCCCGTGCTCGCTCTCCATGCGCTCCTCGAACTCCATGAACTTCGCCGGGTCGGCGGCGTCGGCGGGGTCGCGGAACGGCTGGAAGGCGACCATTCCGGAGTGCAGCCGCCGGTCCCGCAGCGGGCTGAACATCGACTCCGGCCCCCAGTGTTCGGCGATGCGCTCCTTCAGGTGGTCGCACAGCCCGTGCACGTACCGCTGGATCCCGGCCCGGCCGATGTGCTCCCAGATCTCGGCGGCGGTCTGCAGCGCGGGTCCGCGCGACAGGTCGGCCGAGCCCGTCTTCTGCAGGTAGGTGCCGATGTCGTAGGACGGTTCCCGGCCGGTGGCACGCGGCGGCAGCTCGCCCTCGATCGGGTACCACAGCGAGATCACCGGCCAGAACTCCGGCAGCGGCAGCGGGTTGTACTCGGGCAGCACCTTGTTGCGCGCGTACACGATGCCGGTGCCCATCGGGCCGCACTGGTACTTGGCGCCCGAGCCGCTGAGGAAGTCGACGCCGAGTTCGTGCAGGTTCATGTCGAACTGGCCGGGCAGGTGGGCCCCGTCGACGACGCTGATCAGGCCGTGCCGGTGGGCGAGTTCGGCCAGCCGCCGGGTGGGCATGGTGGTGCCGACCGTGAACGTGACCGCCGCCCACTCGATGACCTTGGTCCGGCTGGTGATCGCCGCCTCGAACATCTCGACGATCTCGTCGGCGCTCTGGTCGGGGCCGAGCGGCGGCGTGAGCTTCTTGACCACCACGCCCCGCCGGTTGCGGAGCATGTTGAGCGGCGCCTGCATCGTGTAGCACTCGTGCGTGGTGGTGATGACCTCGTCGCCCTCGCCGAGCGCGAGCCCGTTGAGGATGCGCGCGTTGCCGTCCGTGGCGCCCTGCACGATGGCGATCTCGTCAGGGTCGCAGCCGTAGCAGCGCGCGAGCGCGGCGCGCGGCTCGGAGAACGTGGTGGGCGGGTAGGGGTCGCGCGGGTGGCGGGCGTAGTCGGCGTCGGTCGCGCGCAGCAGGTCCAGCACCGGACCCGGGGTGGAGCCGAGCGTCCCGACGTTCAGGTGGATCAGGTCGGGGGCCAGCGGGAACAGCGCCCGTACCCGCTCCCAGGACGCGCGGTCGTCCAGCGGTCCGGACGGGACGCGCGACGCCCATCCGGGCGCGGGCCGGTGCGCGCCGCCGGACGCCTCGGTCTCGGCCGCCGTGCGGCGGCGCGCCATCGCGACCACCGCCGACTCGGCCGTCGGCCCATTCGCCATGCCCTCCACGAGAACCTCCGTCGGAGCGGGACTGCCGGTTCCGTCCCACTCTAAGAAGTTACTTTAAAAATATCTAGTGATGCTCTTCCGTGGGTGTCGCGGTTGACGGGCCCGCCGCGTCTCGCTATCCATGTCCCCATGCCCGCACCGATCACTGTCCCGGATCTGTCGGACCGGCCGCTGCGGCTGGTCGTCGAGCGCGAGATGCGCTCCTCCCCGCAAGCGATTTATCAAGCGTGGACCGAGCGTTTCGACCGGTGGTTCGCCGCGCCCGGCACCGTCCTGGCGCAGGGCCGCGTCGACACGCCCTTCTTCTTCGAGACCCGCTTCGAAGGCGCACGCCACCCCCACTACGGCCGCTTCCTGCGCCTGGAGCCGGAACGCCTGGTGGAACTGACCTGGGTCACCGGGCAGGGCGGCACCGACGGCGCCGAGACGGTCGTGACCGTCGAACTCACCCCGCGCGGCGAGGGGACGCACGTGCGGCTGACCCACGCCGGCTTCCTCACCGAGGCCGCCCGCGACCGCACCGAGCAGGCGTGGCCGAACGTGCTGGGCGGGCAGGACGAACGCCTCCTCGCCGGCGCGTAGCCGCCCGGACGGACGGGCCGTCAGCGGCGCGGCGCCGACAGGGCGAAGCCGTCGACGCGCAGCGGCGGCATCGCGGCGCGCGGCGGCCCCTCGTCCCACTCCCGCGGCAGGGCGGGAACCGTCCGGCCGATCTCGGTGACCCGCTCCAGCAGCGCCACCGGGCTCTCGTTGAACCGGAAGTCGGGCGCGGCCCCGACGATCTCGCCGTCCTCCACCAGGTAGACCCCGTCGCGGGTCAGCCCGGTGAGCAGCAGGGAACGCGGATCGACCGGGCGCAGGTACCACAGGGAGGTGACGAGCAGGCCGCGCCGCGTCCCCGCCACCATCTCCGCCAGGGAACGCGCGCCGGGCCCGCCCTCCAGCCGCAGGTTGTCGATCCGGGGCGTGACGGGCGCGCCGGTCAGCGCCGCGGACCGCCGCGTCTGCACCAGCGCGGTGAGCGTCCCGTCCCTGATCCACTCCGTGGCTTCCAGCGGCAGCCCGTTGTCGAACACCGACACGCCCTCGCCGGACGAACGGGCCACCACGAACGGCGCGCACTCGAACCCGGGCAGCAGCGGATCCCCGCGCAGCGTCAGCGGCTGGTCGGTGAGCCGCTCGCCGAGCCGGGACCCGCCGCCGGCGCGGCCGAAGGGCGACCGGCCGTCCAGCGCGTCCTGCGCGCCCGCCGCCGCGTACAGATGCCCCATGAGGTCCGCGACGCAGGACGGCGACAGCAGCACCTCGTGGCGGCCGGGCGGGACCCGCACCCGGCGGCGCCCCCAGCGGAGCCGGTCCCGCAGCCGCAGGTCCAGATCGGCCGGTCCCGGGGAGGCCGCGTCCCCGCACGACTCCCCGCACGACTCCCCGCACGCCGTCGCGCCGGTCCACGCCGTCCCGCCGTCCGCGTCACGGCCCGCGAGGTCGGTCAGGCCCGCCGGCTGGACGTGCCGCAGGCGGAGCCCCGAGCTCGTCGCCACGTACGTCGAACGCAGCTCGCGCCGGGCGAACCCGTAGAGCAGGCGGTGCTCGGCGCGCGCCCGCCCCACCGCCTCCCGCAGCCCGCCGGCGAGCGAGCCGAGGACCTCGCCGGGCAGCCGCTCCGGCGGGGCCGTCCAGCCGGGGGAGGGCGCACCGGCGGGCAGGGGAGCGGCGTCGGGCGCCGCGGGGGCGGCGCGGGCGGCCCGCTCGGCCGCCTCGACCATGCCGCGCACCGCCGCGGCGGGCTCGCCGTGCCGCGCCACCACGCCCGCCGCCGTCCCGTCCCGGCCCCCGGCGGTCGCCACCACCGTGACGCGGGTGTCCCGCACGTGCCCGGCCGCCGTCACGGCGTTCCCGGCCCAGCGCAGGTACGCGGTGTCGGCCTCGTCGACGATCACCACGAGCTCGTCCGGGCCGCCGACCGCCAGGGCCCGCTCGGCGACGTCCTGCGGTGCGGTGCTCACAGGCCCGCCTCCCGGGAGGCGGCGGTGACGCGCACCCCCTCGAACACGGCGGCGGGGGAGCCGTGGCTGGCGGCCGCCGTCTGGACCGGCTGCCCCTTGCCGCACAGGTCGGCACCGAACACGCGGTGGTCCGCCGGACCGCCGACCGCGCGCAGCGACGTCCAGAACCCGATGGTGTCGCCCTGGTAGGCGACGTCGTTCACCTGCCCGGCCAGCCGGCCACCGCGGATCCGGTGGCAGCGCTGGGCGGTGAACTGGAACCCGCGGCGGCGGTCGTCGATCGACCAGCTCCCCGAGCCCACGATGTAGAGGCCGTCGGCCACCCCGCCGATCAGCTCCTCGGTGGACGGGCCGCCGGGCGCGGGACGCAGCGAGACGTTCGGCATCCGCTGCAACGGCGCGTGCAGCCCCGACTCGGCGTACGCGCAGCCGGTCGAGCGTCCGGCACCGACGAGCGGGGCGGTGCCGCGGTCGGTCTGGAACCCGGTGAGGACACCGCCGGTCACCAGGTCCCATTCCTGCGCCGCCACGCCCTCGTCGTCGAAGCCGACGGTGGCCAGCCCGTGCTCGGCCGTCCGGTCCGCGGTGACGTTCATCGCCTCCGACCCGTACCGCAGCGAGCCCAGCAGGTCGGGCGTGGCGAAGGTGGTGCCCGCGTAGGCCGCCTCGTGGCCCAGCGCGCGGTCCAGCTCGGTGGCGTGCCCGACGGTCTCGTGCAGCGTCAGCCACAGGTTCGACGGGTCGATGACCAGGTCGTAGCGGCCCGGCCGGACGGCGGGGGCGGCCAGCTTCGCGCCCAGCAGTTCCGGCAGCCCGGCGATCTCGGCGTCCCAGTCCCAGCCCTCGCCGTCCAGGTACTCCAGGCCGCGGCCGGTGGGCGGTCCGAGCGTGCGCAGCGCGGCGCCGGCGCCCGTGCGCGGATGGACGCCGAGCGCGTGCAGCATCGGGTGGATCCGGACCCGCTGCTGCACCGTCACCGTGCCCGCCAGGTCGGCGTAGAACTTCGACTCCCGGGTGCAGCGCAGCTTGGCGAGGACGTGCCCTACCTCGGGCGCGGCCAGCAGCCGCCCGCTCCACTCGACCAGGGCGGCCGTACGGTCCGCCGGAGGCACGTCGAAGGGATCGATCCGGTGCGGGGAAACCCATGTCGCGTCCCGGTGCACGGGTTCGGCAGCCGGCGGGGGACCGTACGCCCGTCGCCGCCGAGGGCGCGGGCGACCTCCACGGCGCGTTCGGCGATGGCCGCCGCCGACTCGGGCGCCGGACGCCCGGCGGCGGCCGCGAAGCCCCGTGCGCCGCCCGCGGTCACCGTGACGGCCAGCGCCGTGTGCGTGGTGTCGTGGTCCCCGGCGGGGGCTCCGTCGCGCAGCAGCGCCCCGCTCTGCCGCACCCGCTCGACGCGGACCGCGGCGGTCCCGGCACCCAGCGCGGCGGCCCGGTCGAGCGCGGCGTCGGCCGCGGCGCGCAGCGGGAGGCCGAGGAACTCCGGGTCCACGGGGCCGCCCGTCGTCGGCATCGGACACCTCCGCCGTCTCGCGCCTGGGCTCGCCTTCCGAAGAAGTTATAGCTTTATCAAGTGATCGAACAGGCTTCGCTTACCTGAGGGCCCTAACGGTCTTACCGTCGGTATATACTAGTAAAGCAGGAAGGGGGCCTGGGATGGCACAGCAGCGGCGCAACTACGGTCAGTACTGCGGGCTCGCGGGCGCGCTCGACGTGATCGGCGAGCGCTGGACGCTGCTGATCATCCGTGAGCTCCTCACCGGTTCGTGCCGCTACAACGAACTGCAGGGGAACCTCCCCGGCATCGGTACGAACCTGCTGGCCGAGCGGCTGAAGTTCCTGATGGAGACCGGCCTGGTCCGCCAGCGCACCCTCCCCGGCTCCAAGGTCAAGACCTACGAGCTGACCGAGCAGGGCGAGGGCCTCCGCGAGACGGTGCTGGCCCTGGCGCGGTGGGGGCTCGGGCTGCTCGGCGCGCCCCGCGCCGAAGACGTGGTCCGGCCCCGGTGGGGCGTGCTCGCCGTCGAGGCGATGGTGGACCCGGCGGCCGCGGGCCCTGACGAGGTGTACGAGTTCCACGTGGACGACGACACCTTCCACGTCGACGTCCAGGACGGTGAGGTCAAGGTCCGGCACGGGACCCCCGACACCGAACCGGCGCTGGTCGTCACCACCGACGCGGTGACCTTCGTCGAGATCGGCTCGGGCAGGCTGAACCCCCTGGAAGCCACCCTCACCCGCCGCCTGATCATGGAGGGCGGCGAGGACGCGGTCCTGCGCTGCTCGCGACTCCTCGGCCTCGTCGGCTGACCGGCGGGCCCGGGCCCCCTCCCGCACGTACGCGCGCTCCGGGCGCCCGAAGACGCCCGCTTGCCCGCTTGCCCGCTTGCTCGCGCCCTTTCGTCCGCTTGCTCGCGCCCGTTCGCCTGCGGCCGCCCCTCCGACGCTTGCGGCCCTCGTGAGCATCTCACCAAAACCCCCATTTGGGGATCATAGTGATGATCAGGCATTTCACTCGCGAACCTTGACGAGGGTGGTCGGGGCATGTTGATTGGTCTGTCGGTGGACCGTAGACCATCCCGCGCGGCCCCGCAGCCGCGGGAGGCGAGGAGGCGAGCCAGGTGCCAGGGACCTTCCGACCCACGGCGGCCCGGCGGTCGGCGAACCTCAGCGCAGGCTCCCTGACCTGCTTCGGGTTCGCCGTCGAGGCGTCCTTCGGACGGCGGCCCATGCGCTACGCGATCGTCCGCCGGTTCGGCGACGGCACGGCCGACACGTGGCTGTTCGTCACCGAGCCCGGGACGCTGGCGGGCACGCACGTGCGGATCGCCGAGGACCGGCCGCGGGGCCGGTGCGAGGTGCGCACCTTCGTGCCCACCATGCGGAGCTCGCTGGTGCTGGCCGAGCGGCACGTCTTCGGATGCCTGCCGCTCACCGAGATCGGCTACCTGGACCTGATGGCCTGGCGTCACCCCAGCCTGGCCCCGGTGCCGGAGGAGAGACCGAGCGACCTGTCCTGGAGCCGGTGGTCCGGCGCCGAGGCGTACTGCCACCTCGGCCCGGCGGCCACCCCCGGGCTGACCGTCACCGAGGCGGTCGATCCCGGCACCGGGACGGTCGTCGCGCGCGCCGTCGACCGTCTCGGCGAGCCCGCGCACCGCTGGGAGGTCCTGGAGCCGGGCGGCCCGGACGCGGTCGGGCTGCCCCGGCTGGTGCGGGCCTGCGGGGCCGGGGGCGGATGGACCGAGTTCCGCCGGGTCGGCGCGCCCTTCCCCGTCGATCCCGCGCACGTGGACGCGGGCCCGGAGCGCCTTCTGGAGGACCTCGGCCGGCATCCGCGCCATCGCGCCGGCCCGGCCGGTGGCGCGTCGGCTTCCGCCGGGCGCGGCGGAGGACGCTGAGATGCCCGGAGGGATGTTCCGGCGCGCCGTGGCCGCGCGGGCCGTGCGGGTCGCCGCCACCGGCGGGCCGGTCCTGGCGAGCGGCGCGGGCGCCCGCGTGCTGCGCGGGCGGTGCGGCGCCGGACGGTCGGCGGCCGATGTCGCGCGGCTGCTGGAGCGGCTCGGCGGCGGGTTCCTCAAGGCGGGACAGCTGCTGGGGACCCGTCCCGACCTGGTGGGGGACGCGGCGGCCGCCGCGCTCGGCAGGCTGCAGGACGACGTCGCGCCGATGCCGCCGTCCGCGGCGGCGACGGTGGTGCGCTCCGCCCTGGGCACGGTCCCGGACGGCATCGCCGCGGCGCTCGCGGCCGCTCCGGTGGCCGGCGGGGCGATCGCCTGCGTGTACCGCGCCGAGGTGGACGGACGCGGCGTGGCCGTCAAGGTGCGCCGGCCCGGGGCCGCCGCCGCCATCGCGATCGATCTGGCGATCCTGCGGTGGCTGGCCCGGACGGCCGCGTACCTGCCGCCGTTCCGGCGGGTGCCGCTGCCGGGGATCGTCGACGAGCTGGGCGTTCTGCTGGTCCGGCAGGCGGACCTGCGCGCGGAGGCGGCCGGGCTGCGGCGGCTGCGCCGCGCCCTCGCCGACCTGCCCGGCGTGGTCGTGCCCGACACCGTCCCCGGTCTGTGCGGGGACGGTGTGATCACGATGGACTTCGTCGACGGGCTGGACCGGTCGTGCGCCGAGACGCTGCCGCCGTCCGTCCGGCGGGAGCAGACCGCGCTGCTGGTGCGCGCGGTGTACCGGATGCTGTTCGTGGAGGGGCTCGCTCATCTCGACCTGCACCAGGGCAACGTCTATTTCCGGCGGGACGGCTCCGTCGCGCTGCTGGACGCGGGCCTGGTGTGCGCGCTGGACGAGCGCAGCCGCCGCGCGTTCACCGAGTTCTTCGCCGGCATGATCCGCGGGGACGGCGACGCCTGCGCCGAGGTCCTGGTGTCGACCGTCCGTGCCGAGGCGGGCGGGACCGACCTCGCGGGGTTCCGCCGCCGGGTCCGCGGGCTGGTCGTCGAGGCCGGCGGCCGCGCCGCGGGCGACTTCGACCTGGCCGGCTTCTGCGTGCGGCTGTTCGACCTGCAGCGCCGGCACCGGCTGTTCGCCGATCCCCGATTCGTCATCCCGATGACCTGCCTGCTGACACTGGAGGGCGCAGTACGCAGAAATCACCCCGCCTTGGATTTCCAGCTGGAAGCCGCTCCGTACGCGTTGGAAGGGCTGCTGAGGCCGGCCGCCGCGCCGGATTGACCGTGAAGTGAACACCGCCTGACCGCGCGGGCGCTCGGTCGTCGTGCGCCCGCATGCCCTGCCCTGAATCATCGATAACTGGCCGATGAATCCAGGGTGGCCATTCGAAGTTGATCTCGAATGATGGCGATTGTGGTCGTGTTGGAATAATTTTCCTACTAACTATACCTGGATGGTTATTTATGAGGTTGACCTGCGAAGATGTTGCATTTTGAGTCCCTGGATGCAGGGCAGAGTGGATGTTGACACCGCTCCGCGGGTCGATGAAAAGAGTTGACCGCATGCGGACATGCGAAATTCTTCCATCTTGACATGCGGCTTTAATAACAATTAGTTGGTAGCTGGTCCTAACCTCAGGTGGAGAACATGCATAGCAATTTTCCGACCGGCGTACCGAACTCCCGCCTGCCACGTCTGCTCATGCTCGACGAAGAGCGCATCTCGCTCGACAAATACGGCCACGCGCGCGGCGACACGGAGATCCGGGCGCGGCTGGAGGGAGTGGTGGGCGCCTTCGCCGCGGGGTACAACGCGGCGCTCGCCGAGCGCGAGGGCCCGCTCGACCTGTGCCGGATGCCGCAGGAGCTGCGCGGCTTCGCCTATGAGGGCGCCGCGATGAGCCGGACGCTCCTCGACCTGGTCACGTGCTCGCGCGGCCGCCGCCTGGACGACCTGCGCACCGGACCGGGCCGCGGCTACCCGCACCTGATCCACGTCGGCGCCGGCTGGGCGTACGCCCGGCTCCGGCTCCGCCCGCGGCCGTCGGGCAAGGATGCCGGCGGGCTGCCCCGGTGGCTCGCCTGGGACGGCTGGGGCTTCCACAACGCCTACTTCCGCCCCGGCCCGGTGTACCGCGAGCGCCGCGTCGAACGCGCGGCGCGCGGGGAGGTGCGTCCCGTCCGCGACCAGGGGGCGGGACGGGCGCTGTGGTTCCACGCCTGCGCCGACCCGGAGCGGATCGAGCAGATCATCGGCCGGTTCCCCGGGGACCGGCGCGCGGACCTGTGGGCCGGCGTGGGGCTCGCCGCGGCCTACACGGGCGTCCAGCCGCGTCCCGTGCTGGCCCGGCTCGGCGAGGCGTCCGGGGTCCATCGGGGCCATCTCGCCCAGGGCGCGGCGTTCGCGGCCAAGGCGCACGTGCTGTCGGGCGAGGTCCCCGGCCGGGTCGGGGCGGCCGTGGCCGAACTGTGCGGAACGACGGCGGACACCGCGGCGGAGTGGACCGACACGGCGCTGGCCGTGGCGTCCGCGCGGGGCGGTGGCGTCGCCGCCTACCAGCAGTGGCGGGCCGGGGTGCGGCGCGCCTGGCAGAACGAGACCGGAGGGGTGCGGGCATGATCGGTGGACTGCGGGCGCGGCTGGTGCAGGTCTGCTCGATCGTGCTGCTCGTCGCCGGATGGGAACTGGCGACGCTGCCGGACGCCGACGACGCCGAGGCGGCACGGCTCGCGGCGCCGTTCGCGTTCGAGCGGACGGCGCTCAACGGCACCGGCACGCCGCGCGGCGAGCGGACCGTCGCCCCCGCCTACGAGCACATCCGGCACTGGATCTCCTCGGTGGGCGCGGCGGTCGCGCTGGCCGACATCGACGGCAACGGACGCTCCGACGACGTCTGCCTGGTCGATCCGCGCGACGACTCGGTGACCCTGCGGCCGGCGCCGGGCACGGGGCGGCGCATGCCGCTCACCCGGCTCGCGCCGGGCGGACTGCCCTTCGACCGGACCATGGCGCCGATGGGCTGCACGCCGGGCGACTACAACGAGGACGGCCGCACGGACGTGCTGGTCTACTACTGGGGCCGGTCGCCGGTGCTGTTCCTGCGGACCCCGGAGCCGCTCGGTTCCGCCGCCGCGTTCGCCCCCAGGGAGATGGTCGAGCCCTATCAGGTGTGGAACACCAACGCCGTCTCGCTGGCGGACGTGGACGGCGACGGGCACGTCGACGTCGTCGTGGGCAACTACTTTCCCGACGACGCCAGGGTGCTCGACCCCGCCGCCCGCCAGGACGAGCTGGTCATGCAACGCTCCATGTCCGCCGCCTACAACGCGGGCGTGAACCGGGTGCTGCTGTGGCGGTCGGGACGGGGCGGCGAGCGCCCCGCCGCCTCGTTCGCCGAGGCGCGGGGCGCGTTCTCCGAGCGGACGGCCGGGGGCTGGACGCTGGCGGCCGGGGCGCAGGACCTCGACGGCGACGGGCTGCCGGAACTGTACTTCGCCAACGACTTCGGTCCCGACCGGCTGCTGGCCAACGCGTCCACGCCGGGCCGGGTGAGGTTCCGGCTGGTGGAGGGCACCCGGAAGTTCACCACCCCGAAGTCCAAGGTGCTGGGCAGGGACTCGTTCAAGGGGATGGGCGTGGCGTTCCCCGACCTGAACCTCGACAACGTCCCCGACATGGTGGTCAGCAACATCACCGAGACGTACGGGCTGCTGGAGAGCAACTTCGCCTGGCTCAGCCAGAGCCGGCGGGTCTTCGACGGCGGCACCGCCCGCTACGACGACCACAGCGAGCCGCTCGGCCTGTCCCGGTCCGGCTGGGGCTGGGACATCAAGACGGGCGACTTCGCCGGGGACGGCCGCACCCAGGTCGTGCAGGCGACCGGCTTCATCAAGGGCGGGACCGACCGCTGGGCGCAGCTCCAGGAGCTGGCCATGACCAACGACGACCTGCTCGCGAACCCCGGCGCGTGGCCGGACTTCCAGCCGGGGGAGGACGACATCTCCGGCGGCAACCACAACCCGTTCTTCGTGCGCGGATCCGGCGACCGATTCGTCGACGTCTCCGCGCGCGTCGGCGTGGCCGACACCAGCGTGACCCGGGGCATCGGCCTCGCCGACATCGACCACGACGGCCGGCTCGACTTCGCCACCGGCAACCAGTGGGGCCGGTCGTTCCTGTACCGCAACACGCGGACGGCGCGCCCGCCGCACCTCGGGCTGCGGCTGGTCCGCCCGGCGGGCGGCTGCCCCGCGGGCACGTCCCGTCCGGACCCGCGGGCGGACGGCGCGACCACGCCCGCGATCGGGGCGTCCGCCGAACTGCACGCCGGTACCGGCGGCCTGCGGATCGGCCAGGTGTACCCCGCCAACGGGCACGCCGGGGTGTCGGCGCCGGAGCTGCTGTTCGGCCTCGACCGCGGCACCACGGCGGTGCCGGTCACCCTCACCTGGCGGGACGCCTGCGGGAAGCGCCACACCGGGCGGATCCGCACCGCCCCCGGCTGGCACACGCTCGTGCTCAACCCCGACGGTTCGATCCGGGAGATGATCCGGTGAGTTCAGCGACCCCTCAGACGACCACGGCGGAGCCGCCCGCGCGGCCCGCCAAGGACCCCCGCGTCATCGCCCTGCGCCGGTTCGCGATCTCCATCACGGCGTTCACGATCCTGGGCCACACCGTGCTGGGCTTCGAGCAGGCGTACGTCACCCCGCTCGCCGCGCTGGCCGTGGCCTACACGCTGGAGCTGGGGCTGGAGGCCCTGGACGCGTGGGCGAACCGCCGCCCGCGCAAGTTCGCCGGCGGGCCCCGGACGATGGTGGAGTTCCTGCTGCCCGCGCACATCACCGCGCTGGCGTGCGCGATGCTGCTCTACGCCAACAGCCGCCTCGGCCCCGTCGTCTTCTCCGTGATCATCGGCATCACGTCCAAGTACCTGATCCGGGTGCGGGTCGGCGGCAAGGTGCGGCATGTGATGAACCCGTCCAACCTGGGCATCGCGGTCATCCTGGTGCTGTTCCCCTGGGTCGGGATCGCGCCGCCCTACCAGTTCACCGAATGGGTGAGCGGACCCCTGGACTGGGTCATCCCCGCGCTGATCCTGGCCTCGGGGACCATGCTCAACGCCATGCTCACCAAGAAGATGCCGCTGATCCTCGGGTGGGTGGGCGCGTTCGCCGCCCAGGCGGTCGTGCGCACCCTGATCGACGGCACCTCCACGGTCAGCGCGCTGCTGGCGATGACCGGCGTGGCGTTCGTCCTGTTCACCAACTACATGATCACCGACCCGGGGACGACGCCGGTCCGGCCCCGCAACCAGGTGTGCTTCGGCGCGGCGACGGCGGTGGTGTACGGCCTGCTCGTCACCTTCCACATCGTCTACGGGCTGTTCTTCGCCCTGGTCATCGTGTGCGCGCTGCGGGGGGCCGGACTGGGGCTGCTGTCGCTGCGCCGGCGCGCTGCCGAGCGCACCGCGCCCCGCGCCGGCGCCGCGGCGCCGCGGCAGGCGGTGCTGCCCGGCGCGACGCTCGCGACGCCCGACGAGGCCCGGTGAGCGCCGTGGACGCCGCCGCGATCGCCGTCGTCGGGATCGGCTGCCGGTACCCCGACGCCGCCGGCCCGCAGCGGCTGTGGGAGATGGTCCTGGCGGGCCGGCGCGCGTTCCGGCCGCTCCCGCCCGAGCGGCTGAACGTGGACGACTACGCTGGCGACGGCCCGGACTCGACGTACGCGCGGTTCGCCGCCGTCCTGGAGGACTGGACGTTCGACCGCGCCCGCCACCGCGTGCCCGGATCCACGTACCGGGTCACCGACCCGACCCACTGGCTCGCGCTGGAGGTCGCCGCGGACACGCTGGACGACGCCGGGTTCCCCGGCGGGCGCGGGCTGGACGGGGACCGCGCGGGCGTGGTGCTGGGCAACACGCTCGCCGGCGAGTTCAGCCGGGCGTCGCTGCTGCGGCTGCGGTGGCCGTACGTACGGCGCGTGGTGGAGTCCGCGCTGGCCGGGACGGCCCTGCCCCCGGCCGAGCGGGACGCCCTGATGGCGCGCCTGGCGGACGGGTTCAAGGAGCCGTTCCCCGAGCCGACGGACGAGAGCCTGGTCGGCGGGCTGGCCAACGCCATCGCGGGCCGGGTGTGCAACCACTTCGATCTCCGCGGCGGCGGCTATACCGTCGACGGCGCCTGCGCGTCGTCGCTGCTGGCGGTCACCACGGCGTGCACGGCGCTCGCGGACGGCGACCTGGACCTGGCGCTGGCCGGGGGAGTGGACCTGAGCCTCGACCCGTTCGAGCTGGTCGGCTTCGCCCGGGTGGGCGCGCTGGCCGCGACGGAGATGCGGGTCTACGACGCGCGGCCCACCGGCTTCCTGCCGGGGGAGGGCTGCGGCATGGTCGCGCTGATGCGCCTCGGCGACGCGCTGGACGACGGGCGGACCCCGCTGGCCATCATCCGCGGCTGGGGCGTTTCGTCCGACGGGCGCGGCGGCCTGACCCGGCCGGAGAGCGACGGGCAGGCGCTGGCCATGCGCCGCGCCTACGCCCGCGCCGGCTTCGGACCCGAGACCGTGCCGCTGTTCGAGGGGCACGGAACCGGCACCGAGATCGGCGACCACGCCGAGCTGCGCGCGCTGAGCGAGGCGCAGGGCGGCCGCCGCACGCTACCGCCCGCGGCGATCGGGTCCGTGAAGGCGAACATCGGGCACACCAAGGCGGCGGCAGGTGCCGCGGGGCTGATCAAGGCCACGCTCGCGCTGCACCACCAGGTGATCCCGCCGACCGTCGGCTGCACCCGGGAACACGAGTTGCTGCGCCGCCCCGGGGCGCCGCTGCGGACCGTCCCGGAGGCGACCCCCTGGCCGCGGGCCCCGCTGCGGGCCGCGGTGAGCGCCATGGGGTTCGGCGGCATCAACACCCACATCGTGCTGGAGGGCGCCGCGCCCCCGCGGCGCGGCGCGTTCACGCTCACCGAGCGGCGGCTGGCCCGCCGCCCGCTGGACGCCGAGGTGTTCGCCTTCGCGGCGGAGACCGCCGCCGACCTCGCCGCGTCGCTGCGGCGGGTGGCGGACCGCGCGGACGGCATCTCGCTGGCCGAGCACATCGACCTGGCCGCGGCCCTCGCCGAGTCCGCCGCGCACGCGGCGCCGCCGTTCCGCGCCGCCGTCGTCGCCGGCGACCCCCGGACGCTGGCGCGGCGGGCGCGCCGGGCCGCGCAGCTCCTGGAACGGTCGGAGCACCCGCCGCCGGCCGCCGTCCCGGGCGTCTACCTGGGGCGGGGCGCGCCGGGCAGGGTCGGTCTCCTGTTCCCCGGGCAGGGCGCCCCGGTCCGCACGGACGCCGGAGCCCTCGGCGCGCTGCTGCCGGACGTGACGGACCGCTTCGCCGGCGCCGGCGGCGACCCCGTGGACACCGCCGTGGCGCAGCCCGCGATCGTCCGGGCGTCCCTGGCCGGGCTGCGCTGGCTCGCCCGGATCGGCGTCGGCGCGGTCGGCGCGGTCGGCCACAGCCTCGGCGAGATCACCGCCCTGTGCTGGGCGGGCGCGCTCCCCGAGGAGGACGGCGCCCGGCTGGCCGCGGCGCGCGGCCGCGCCATGGCCGACACCGGGGAGCCGGGCATGGGCATGGTCTCGCTCGCCGCCCCGCCGCCGGCGGTCGCCGAGCTCATCGCGGGAACCCGGCTCGCGGTGGCGGCCGACAACGGCGCCGTGCAGGTCGTCGCCGGCCCGGTCGCCGATCTGGACGCGGTGCTGGACCGGGCCGGGCATGCCGGCGTCACCGCCCGGCGGCTGGACGTCGGCCACGCCTTCCACACCGCCGCGGTCGCCGCGGCGCGCCCGCCGCTCGCGCGCCTGCTGCGCGGCGTGCCGCTGGACCGCCCGCGGCGGCCGGTGCACTCCACGGTCACCGGAGGCGTCCTCACCCCGGACGACGACCTGCGCGAACTGCTCGTCCGGCAGGTCACCGAGCCGGTCCGGTTCCGCGCCGCGCTGGCGGCGCTGGCGACCGGCTGCGACCTCCTGGTCGAGTGCGGCCCCGGGCACTCCCTCAGCACCCTGGCCCAGGAGATCACCGACGTACCCGTGGTGACGCTGGACGCGGGCTCGGCTTCGGCCGAGCCGGTGGCGCGGGCGACCGGCGCGCTGTTCGCGGCGGGCGCGGTCGGGGACCCGAAGGCGTTCTTCGCCGAGCGGTTCCACCGCCCGTTCGTCATCGACCGCGCGCCGGCCTTCCTCGCCAACCCCTGCGAGAGCGCCCCGCGCGTGCCGGCGGGTCCCCCCGGCCCCCAAGAGGCCGGCGGAGCCGCGGCCCCGCCCGGCGAGACCCGCTCGGACGGGGCGGTCCCGAACGGGGCCGGCTCGGACGGGGGTGCGCGGGACGCGGTGGTCCGGGACGCGACCGTCCCGGACGGAGCGGCCCCGGCGGGCGAGCGGGAGACCGGCGCGACCGCGGCCACCGGCACCGGCCCCCTGGACGCGGTCCGCGACCTGGTCGCAGACGCCCTCGAACTGCCCGCCGAGATGATCGGCGACGACGACGGGCTGCTCAGCGACCTGCACCTCAACTCGCTGCGGGTGATGCAACTGGCCGTCCGGGCCGCCGAGCGGTGCGGGCGCGCCGTCCCGGCCGCGCCGCCGCCGCTGGCGTCCGCCTCCGTCGCCGACCTCGCCGCGGCGGTCGCGGAACTGCCCGCGGCCGACCGTTCCGGCGGCCGCACCGGCGGCCCGCCCCCGGGAGTGGAGGAGTGGTTCCGCGTCCTCGCCGAGGAGCGCCGCCCGGTACGGCTCCCCGGCGAACGCGACCCCCGCCATTGGCAGATCGGAGGCCGGGGGCCCCTCCGCGCCCTCGCCGAACCCCTGCTCCACACCGTCGCCGGCGCGCCGCCCGCGCACGCGGTGTTCCTTCCCGAAGACCCCGGCGACGCGGCGATCGACGCGCTGCTGGAGGCGGCGTCGGACGCCCTCGCCGCGAGCGCTCCGCTGACGGTGGTGGACCTCGGCGTCACCGCGTCCGGTCTCGTCGGCGGCCTCGCCCAGGAGCATCCCGACCGGGATCTGCGCTGGATCGGGGTCGACGCGGCGACCGGGGCGGCGGCCCGCACGGTCGCGGACGCGCTCGCGACACCCCACCGCGGCCACACCGAGCTGCTGGTCGGCGCGGGCGGAGAGACGGCCGAACCCGTCCACCGTCCCGTCCGGCTCGCGTCCGGGGAGCCCCCGCTGGCCCCCGGTGACGTGCTGCTGGTGACGGGCGGCGGCCGGGGCATCGGCCTGGAGACCGCCGCCGCCCTCGGCGACCGCTGGGGCGTGCGGCTCGCCCTCCTCGGCCGCGCCGATCCCGCCCACGACGCGGACCTGCGCGCCGGACTGGACCGCCTGGAGGCCGGCGGGACCGTGGTCCGCTACGAGGCCGCGGACGTCGCCGATCCGGCCGCGGTGCGCGCCGCGATCACCCGCATCACCGGCGCACTCGGCCCCGTGCGCGGCGTCGTGCACGGCAGCGCGATCAACCGGCCCGCGCGGTTCGCCGAGCTGAGCGCCCGGGACTTCGCCGCCCATGCCGCGCCCAAGCACCACGGGCTGCGGACGCTCCTCGGCGCCCTCGACCCGTCCGGCCTGCGGCTCCTCGTCACCTACGGCTCGGTGATCGGCCGGTTCGGGCTGCCGGGGGAGGCGCACTACGCCCTCGCCAACGGGCGCCTGCGCGAACTCGCGCGGGTGCTGGCGCCCGAACTGCCCGGATGCCGCGTCCGCAACATCGACTGGACGGCGTGGTCCGGCGCCGGGATGGGCGAACGCCTGGACGTCCTGGACGGGCTGGCCGCCGGCGGCGTCACGCCGATGCCCGTCGAGGTCGGCACCCGCCTGGCCGCGCGGATCGCCGAGTCCGGCACGGCGGCGACCGTCCTGGCCACCGGCAGGCTGCCCGCACTGCACACCACGGACGCCGGGACCGGGGACGGATCCTTCCGGCGGGTCCGGACGCACACGCCGGGCGTCGAACTCGTCGCCGAGACCGAACTGAGCCTGCGCGACGCCCCCGAGTTCGACGACCACCGCATCGACGGGCTCGCGGTCCTGCCCGCGGTGAGCGCGCTGGAGGTGATGGCGCGGGCCGCGTCCGCGCTGACGGGGCGGCCGGCCACGGCCGTGGCCGGCGGCGCCTTCGAACGCCCGATCATCATCCCGGAGGACGGGGCCCGCACCGTGCGGGCGTGCGCGCTGGCCCGGCCGGACGGCGACGTGGCGGTCGTGCTGCGCAGCGACGAGACCGACTTCGCCGTCGACCACTTCTCCGGCACCGTCACCGGCCCGGCCGCACCGCCGGCCGTCCGGCGCGTCGACGGCGTCCCCGGTCCGCACGACGGCCGCTCACTGTACGGCCCGCTGTTCTTCCACGGTCCGCGCTTTCGGCGGCTCGTGCGCTTCGAACGCCTGTCGGCCACCGGCTGCACGGCGCTCCTCGAAGCCGGGGAGGCGGGACCGTGGTCGCTGGGCGATCCGGCGCGCAACGACGCCGCCGTGCACGTGCTGCAGGCCTGCGTCCCGAACCGGCGGCTGCTGCCCGTGGGATGCGCCCGCTTCACCGTGCACGGTGACGGCTCGGGTGAGCTGACCCTGGACGCCGCCGAGAGGTCGCACGACGGCGCGGAGTACGTGTACGACGTCCTGCTCGCGGACGCCGCCGGACGGCCCGTGCTGAGCTGGACCGGGCTGCGGCTGCACGACGTCGGCCCGCTGCACGCCGAGCGCGGGCTGCCCGCCGCGGTCGTCGGCGTCCACCTCGAACGCGGTCTCGCGGGCCTGCTGCCCGGCGTGCGGCTGACCATGGAGGGCCTCGTGCCGTCCGTGTCCGGCGGCGCCGTCGTGATGGGCGAGGTCGAGTGCGGTGAGAACGGGTGCGAGGAGGCGGAGCACGGTGGGGACGGGTTCGGCGACGCCGGACGGCGGGCCCAGGCGGACCGGCTGCGCAGGCTGACGGGCGAGTCCCCGGCGCGCGTCCGCGCCCGCATGCGGACCGTCGAGGCGTGCCTGCGGAAGGCGGGACACGACCCGCGGACGCAGCTCGCCGTGCAGGGAGTGTACGAGGACGGCTGGGCGGCGCTCCGGACGCGCGGCGGGCACCGGATCGTGTCCGTCCTGCTGGCCGTCGAGGGAAGGCCGGGCCCGGTCGCCGTCGCGATCGCGGCGGACGGCGTTCCGGCGGAAGGACGGCGCGCATGACCCCTTACTACGAATTCACGCACCGGGTGACGTTCGCGGACACGAACGTCGTCGGCAACGTCTACTTCGCCACCTACCTCGCCTGGCAGGGCGCCTGCCGGGAGATGTTCCTCGCCGACGAGGCGCCCGGCGTGGTCGAGCGGCTGCACGACGACCTCGCGCTGGTCACCGTGGCGTGCTCCTGCGACTACTTCGCCGAACTGTTCGCGCTGGACACGGTGGGGGTGCGCATGACCCTCACGGACTTGACGGACAACCGGATCGGCATGGGCTTCGCCTACTACCGCATCGGGCGGGGACCGGCGCTGCTGGTCGCGCGCGGCGAGCAGACCGTCGCCTGCATGGCGCGCTCGGGCGGCGAGCTCTTCCCGGAGCCCGTCCCGGAGGAACTGGTGCGGGCGCTGCTCCCCTACGGGGCGAACGGCGTGCCGAAGTCCCCCGTCCACGCAGGCGGTCGCCGTCCATGACCCGCCGGACGGGATGACATTTCCGGGACACGTCACCGATCGCGGCGAAACTGTGATGCGGGTGCGTCCGGCCTATCTCGGCGACCTCATAGTAAATTGTTCGACCGGCACCGGGCGGCTGTCCCGGTCGACATTTCGTGCACGGCCCGTCCGGCGTCCCGTGAAGGGTGCCGGACGGGCCGTTGTTTCGGCGAATCCCGTCACGCCCAGGGCGCCACGGGGAACCAGATCAGGTCGCGGCGAGCCAGCAGGCGAACGTCCCAGTAGAGGAAGGTGAAAACCCCGGCGGCGATGAGCATGACGCCGGTGATAAGTGCGATCCGTCCTGGTTTCGCCGCGAGCCGGCGGCCGAGGGACCCGCCGGCGGCCACCGCCAGCACCAGGAAGACCGCGCCGAAGATGACGATGTTGCCGAGGGACTGCAGCGCGAAGGTCCCGGCCCCGTAGAGCACGTTGCCCTCGTCGGCGACGTCACGGAACAGCTGCCGGTAGAGGCCGTACGGGCGCCCGATCAGGAAGCCGCCGATCAGCCCGCCCATCACCAGCATGCGTCCGTTCGGGAACCGGCTGAACGGGTCCTTGACCAGCCCCAGCGCGGCCAGCCCCAGATAGGTCAGCACCAGCCCGATGACACCGAACACGATCATCGACTGGATGCTGCGCGGCGAGAGGCCGCTGGTGTGGGCGGCGGTCGAGTACTGCGGCATCCGCGTTCCGGCGACCGCCACCACGACGCCGTACGCGGCCGAGACGGCGGCGGCCCCGGCCGCCAGCCACAGCAGCGGCCTGACGGCCGCACGGAGGCGCCGCCCGGCGCCGCCCTGCCCCGCCATGGGGGCGGCCGCCCCGATGGCCGCGATGTTGCAGGCGGTGAACGTCCCCCCGAGACCCGACGCGAAGGCGAACGCGGCCCCGGAGAGGAGCCCGCCGATCGGCGCCCCCTCGGCCTCGTGCCCCAGCAGCGCGTTCGTCGTGTTCGCACCGATCACGCGATCGACGAATTCCGCGGACCAGATCACGGTGAGGACGAATCCGGCCAGTACGCCGCCGAGTACGGCGAGCCCGCGCCGTGCCGGAAACGTGGGCGGAGAAGGTGCTTCGGGAACTGCTTTGGCATGCTGGACCTCGGCCACGGTGTTGCCCTTTCTGTGTCGTCCGCCGGGTGCGTTGGTGAACCTCCTTGATGAGAACCCAGAATTGAGAATTACGCAATCACCGCCAGGGTGGCGATGATTGTGAAATGGAACGTTATGTGGAACGGAACCGGGAGATCGGAGCATCGTGCTCGGCCGTCGGCCTCGTCCGGCGCGTACGGAATGGACGGAACGGCGCGCACGCGAAAGGCGGGCAGGTTCCGGCATGCCGCCGGAACCTGCCCGCCGCGCGTTCGGGTATGCGCTACTCCCGGACGTCTCGGACGGCCACCGGTGCGGGCGCGGCCGTCCGGTCCCGCCCGTTCACGGGCCGGTGCCGTGCCGGCGGCGCGAGGGCGCCCGGGGCATCCTCCCCGGACGCCCGATGGCTCGCCTCGATCTGGTCGCGTTCGCGCCACAGGTGGTACACCGCGATGGCGAAGACGACCGTGCCGATGAGGTTGGCGAGCATGTGCCACCAGATCCGGTAGGTCCACAGGCCGGGCCCCGGGTCGAGGAGACCGAACCAGGTGGACATGCCGATGGCCTGCTTCGCGCCGAGCGCCACCGACAGGGTCAGCACGGCGTGCTCGATCCCGTGGATGCCCTGCATCCACGTCCCCATCTTCGCCCATCTGCGTGCCCGGGTCGCCAGCGCGCGCCGGGTGATCAGCATGACGCCGACGATGCCGGCCAGGAAGATGAGGTTTCCGGCGAAGTGGAGGATCTCCATGCCCAGCGTCGGTTTGGAGGCGTCGACCTGGCCGAACCCGTTTGCGAGCCCGGTGCCCCAGGGGGTCATCCACGCCTGGGAGTTGGGGTTGAGCACCCAGTACCCGGTCTGGGCGATGTGCTCCTGGACGTGCCCCAGCTGACCGAGGACGCCCAGGCCGATGACCGCGGCGGCCGCGCGGAACATCCACGGCTGGACGGACCGCCGCCCGGCGTAGGCGAGCACTGCCACGGCCGCCCACATGGCCATCGTCCACAGCAGGAGGAGCACGGCTCCCGCGTAGTCCCACGCGGACACCGCTGAGGCATGGTGCATGGCGTCTCCTCAGGTCGATTCACTATATGTTTAGAAAGTAGCGAATGATCTACTGCGCGACCTTCGCCATGCTGCGGGCTTCATGTCGCCTCGGGGTGACCCCTATGTCACCGGCCGGGCCATAGGCCGGCACACGGCGCCCCGGCAGTGCTGCCGCCTGTGCCGACCGGGCGGGCCTCATGATGACGTGGCGGCCCGATCGACTCGCGCGTCTTGCCCGAACGGGGTCGGTGACCCCGCATCACCAAGGCCGTCCCCGCCCCCTGGTGCCGATCGTCATCACCGTCGGCGACAAGGGCGCCCTGCCCTTCTTCCTGCCCGCCCCGGGCATCCCCGACGTCCCCTTCACCTTGGGCACGCTCCCCCTCATCGCTCCGTACGCGCTCGTCGGGCCGAGGTGTTCAAGGACGCCGCGGAGGCGGCCGCGGCAGTGGTTCCCCACCGCGTCGGCCCCCCATCGGCCCCCACGCGGAACCAGCGGCCCTCCCGATGATCCAGACATCGGAAAGACCGCATGGTCGGTACTCCAGCCGGGTGCGAGTCCGGTCCGGGCCGAAGCCCAGCGTCGCCGCGCGACCCACGGCGAAGGCCATGGAGGCGGTGAAGATCCTGGAAGGCGGCCGCGAGGGACTCTCCGGCGTGAGAGGGGGCGGAACGCCAGAAGGTGACGGCGGGAACTGGGTCCGGGACCACGGCGCATGGTCGGCGCGCCATGACGCACCTGCGGGACGGAGCAGCCGACGAAGACAGCCGACCGTCGGCCCGTTCAAGACCAAGAAAGCCGCCCAGCAGGCACTCACGGCCAAGCCGAAATCCATGGACGGCTGAAGACAGGCGCCTACCTGGAGAAGGTCTGGCTCCCAGCCAAGAAGGAGAGCCTGTCCGGCTCGACCTTCGCGAACTACGCGGAGATCGTCCAGCTCTATCTGGCGCCCGGGCTCGGGCACCTCAGGCTGGTCGACCTGAGGGACAAGCATGTGATCGGCCTGTACGAGGCCATCCTGCAGATCAACCCTCCGCTTCCCCACGCAGAGAAACCCAGCGAGCTGCTTCGGCGTCTCCTCGAAGTGCGCGCGTACTCGACGCGGCCGCCCAAGCCCGGAGAGCGTCCGCGTCGGAAACAGACCGAGCCCATCTCGCCGACGCGGGTGAAGAAGGTCCACGCGGTTCTGCTGTCCGCTCTGAACTGGGTGGTGAAGTCCAAACGCCTGCGGGAGAACCCGATCGAGCAAATGCAACCACCACGCATCAGGGACGGAGGATGAAGCCGCTCGTCTGGACGGCCGAGCGTGTCGAGCGGTGGCAGGGGGCCGGGACCGGTGATGGTCTGGACACCCGCCCAGACGGGATCGTTCCTCGACTTCATCGCGGAAGAACGGTCGTACGCCCTCTCCCCCCGGTCGCTTTCCGCGGGCTGCGTCGTGCCGAGGTCGCGGACCTGGCTTGGGCCGACACCGACCTGCAGGGCACAGCTGACCGTCCGCGAGACGAGCCCGGGTACCGAGGACCCCGGCGACGAGTACGACGACACCAAGTCCGAGGCGGGCGAGCGCACCGTGGCGCTCGACGAGGCGACCATGGCGGTACTCCTGGACTGGCGAGCCCGCCAGGAACGCGAGACTCGCGTCGGCCCCGAGGTGCGGGTGGACTCCGGGCGGGTCTTCACCCGCGAGGACGGAGCCCGGCCGCGTCCTCAGTGGATCTCCACGCGGTTCGAGGACCTCATCAAGAAGTACGGACTCGTTCGGCACAGGCATTCGGTCGAGGACTGCCAACCTGATCGCCGTTGCCACCGGCTCTCCGATCGCACCGTTCAGGCGGCGATCGCGGGTGATCCGCTGCCGCCGATCCGCTTCCACGATCTGCGGCACGGCGCCGCGACGCTGGCCCTGCTGGGCAACGTCAACATGAAGGTGATCAGCGAGACGCTCGGGCACGCGCGCCCTTCGTTCACTGCCGACACCTACACCTCGGTGCTTCCGGAGGTGTCCAAGGAGGCGGTGGCGGCGGTCGTTCACCGCCGACCGCAGGCGGGGACACCCGCTGCCGCCAACGTGATCTCGTTCGCGGACCGCCGCAACAGGCGCGGCGAGCACGCAGGGTAACCGAGCCGAGCGAACCAGCAGCCGGTCATCGACCGGTGAGGAGGTCGCTCTCCCGAAGCCCCGTGCACACCACGCGAGGAAAACGGACATCTCGAACGCGACAGGAGCTTCGCCGAAAATCTCGCTTTCGACGAAGCCCCTGGTCAAGCGGCGGAGGATCGGGGATTTGAACCCCGGATGGGCGTGAACCCAAACCGCATTAGCAGTTCCTTTTAAGGTGTGATATAGGGTAATTCATGGTCCCCGTAAATCCATGTTTCCGCAGGCCAGCAGCTCGCACAATGCCGCCTCGTTGCCCATGATCCATTATAGTTCGTGCGCACCCTGTGCTCACCAACCGCCAAGGTCGCCCAAGGTGGCCACCCGTCATGCGCGTACTCACCGTATTCGCCAAGACGGGTCTCTGTCGTCTCCAGGCCGCCCACGGTCGAGATCAAGTTGCCCCTGTGCCGGGCAGCCCGGCTTGCTGGGCTGCCGCTGGAGCCCGGTGCGGGTCTCGTGTACGAGTGTGCGCCCCCGCTCGCCTGATGACATATCCAGATGCAAACCTGCACCGGCTCCCTGATACTTGACTAGATGAGCGGAAAGTATGGCTTTGAGCGGAACCCGGCAGTCGTGTCCTGGCGAACGCTACTTCAGGAACAAATAGAACGTGAGGGCGCGTCGCGCACATACGACTATATGGACCAGCCTCCGGCGCAGGATCACGTCGCTGCTGAAATGCATCGGCTTCGTGGCCTCGTGATGGCTCAGGGGACAGAGACAGAATCAGTTCTTAGAGAGATCGTCAAATGCTTGGAATCGAACCTTAATATAGAGAAAAGTACGGCTCGTCGACTAACTAAAGACATTCGCAGGCTCTTGAGTGGCGACGATGAGGCTTTCTGGGAATATGAGCTCTGTCTCATTGAAGAGGCCATTGACCGGCGTAACCATGCCGTGCATTCTGAAGTCGTCATCGGCTCTTCTTGGGAAGATTATACTACCGGTGGCGGCGAATGGGTCCCTGTGATTGGCCTGCTCGGCAAGGAACAGTACGACGAGGTGGACCTCCAGAAGGACTTTACTCTCCAGTGGCATGCAACCCAGGCCGCTGTCGCAATCCTTTTAACCTGAAGCGGCATTGATCGATAGGCGAACTGTCGTCGTGAAATTCAATGCAACGGTCACGCTTGATGGTTGGCTAGCAGCCCGCGCGAACAGCGCGCGGGTGCGGGCGTGCCAGGCGCAGCGGGTAAGATCCGCACCGATTCGAAAGGCGGCACCCACGATTTCGTCGACTGGGTCGCCCGCCGGCGGCTGAAGTACTCGATTGGGTTCACCCTGGCCGACGATATCTGCGACGCGATCCTCGCACTGCCCGAGAACGTGTGGCAGTGCACCTACGATGCCGACTGGCAGTCGCGGCCGGGCGCGTGGTGGCCGAGCTGACCGGCATGGGCGACCTTTCGGGTGGGCGAAGGGAATGTGGGTCATCGTCCGCCGCGAACGCGCCCAATCCCGGCGCCCGTTTGCGGTCCTTCGACAGCGACCGACACCGCATCACCTGCTTCGTCACCGGCACCCACCGCGGGCAGTTCGCCGACCAGGAGCTGCGCCACCGCCACCGGGCCCGCTGCGAGGACCGCATCCGGTGCGCCAAGGACACCGGCGTGCGTAACCTGCCTCTGCACGACTTCGCCGCCAACCAGCTCTGGCTGGAGGTGGTCGTGCTAGTCGCCGACCTGACCACCTGGGCCCAGATGCTCGCCTTCAAGGATCACCCGGCCCGCTGCTGGGAGCCCAAGCGGCTGCGCCTGCGCGTCTTCTTGACTGCCGCCGCGATGGGGCGTCTGCAGGTGCTCCCGGCGCCCTGACCGGCACGAACCGTCCCGTCAACACTCAGGAAGGAGAAGGCCCGGGCCAGTGGAACCCCGCCCACCCGACGCGACAGTCGGGTACCACGGCTGACCTCGCCTCACGGAAGATCGAGGCTAATGCTGGAGAACCGATCGGCGCTGTGGTGGAGAAAGAGATGCGGGCAGTGCGGACCGGGAGCCGCTGGGGAGTCAGGCGTTGCACATGTCCTGATGCGGACAGCGCGAAAGGGGCGCGCTCACTCTCATGACATCCTTGCCTAGAGTGTTTGGGGTGGTTCGGCGACCCAGTCTTCGAGGGGTGACGAACGAGAGGGGTCTTTCGATGAGCCAGGTCCTCTTTTGTCACGGTATCGGATACCGAAAACGACACCGGGAACGGATGCATGCGAACTGGTACGACGCGCTTCGTACCGGAATGATAGATACGAATTTGCCCCCTCTGGAGGCGACCGTGATACGGGCAGTTTACTATGGCAACTGCTTCCGGTCGCTGGCCGCCAAAGGCGGCGGTGAGGAGGAGGGGCTCGAGGGCTTCGACGATGTCCCGAACTACGGTTCGACGGACATACGGGCGGATGTCGAGATCGAGCTGCTGAACGCGTTCGCTATGGCCGCCGATCCTGGTTCCGAGGGCGGCAAGGGCGCTGCCCAGGCACTGCTGCGCCGACTGGAACGCAGCCGGCTGCTAGGGGATGTTCCAGCGAAGGCCGTTATCTGGATGATCAAGCAAATGCATCGGTACTTGACCGATGAGAATTTGCATGAACAGGTTCAGGAGCGGTTTGCCGGGCATGTGACCGACCGAACTAGAGTGGTACTCGCCCACTCGCTGGGGAGCGTGGTGGCCTACGAGGCGCTGTGCGCACACCCTGAATGGGAGATCGACACGCTCATCACCGTGGGCTCCCCACTCGGGCTCCGAACTATATCTTCCCGGCTGCGCCCACCTGTCGGCGTGGACGGTGCACAGTGGCCGCACGTGCGCAGATGGGTCAACGTCGCGGCAAAAGAGGACCCCGTGGCCCTGGTCAAGGAACTGGGACCTGTATACGGTGAAGCCATCGAGGACAAGCCGGTGAGCAACGGCCGATTCGCTGCCCATTCGGTGCTGCAGTACCTGACGACGGCAGAAGTCGCCAGAGAGATCGCCGATGCGGTCGGCCGAGGATAGGTCCGCGATCGCGGAACGTCGCGTCTGTGTCGTCGCGGGAACGCAGACGTACGTAGACTGGAAGGACCTCCGCCATGTGCCGGAGGAGATCTCGCTCGTTCGAGGTGCCCTCGTCGAGGCATGCGGCATGGACGCCTACGACGGTATCGGGCTCGATCCGACGGCCGATGAACTGAAGGATGCCGTCAGGGCGGCCACCGCCGCCGACCCGCAGGCCGATATTCCTGCTGCGGACTTTTTAGTCCTGTACTACTCAGGGCATGGTTTTCTCCGTTTCGATACGGAATTCTGTCTTGCAGTCAAGAACGGCTCCAGGAGCGACGAGTCCACCTTCATTTCCGCGCATGCGCTGCTGGCGGCCGTGTACGACACCGACGTCAGAGCAGCAGCGGTTATCTTGGACGCGTGCGTTTCCGCGGAGGCGGGCGGCGCGTACGGGGGGCTGCTGCAGCAGATCGAAGGTCGCCGTGCCTTTGCTCCGACCGTCTACCTCTTCACCTCCACCAGTCGTATCGAAGACGCGGAGCAGTTGGTCTTCGCCGAGGCATTCGCTGCGGCCCTGCGAGAACCGGGGATACCGAGAGGCAAACGTTTTATCCCGCCTTCCGTGCTTCGTGACGAAATTGACGTCCGCATGTCGCGAAGCGGGCAGACGCCGACACTCGACTTCCCTCAGGTGTCCAAGGTCTGCGAGATCTTTCCCAACCCGCTCAACATGTGGCGGAAGTACGACAGACCGTCGGAGACTGTATCCGGCACGGGCTGGCGCTTCTGCGGACGCAGGCAGGCGGTGTCCGAGATGGTCGCCCACCTCAGCGCCGAGCGGCCGCCTGACCGTCAGTACCTCGTCACCGGTGCCAGCGGTTCCGGAAAGTCGACCCTTCTGCGCTGGGTGGTCGCCGCCGCGGAGGGAGCTCCCCTCCCCTCGGGAGAGGGCGACCTCGCGCGATTGGTCCCGTTGGCGTGCGTAGACCTCTTCTTGGATGCCAGGGACCAGTACGCCCACGACGTGCTCAAGCAGATCGGTGACAAGTTCGGCGTTCGGAGCGAGGTGGGCACGGACGACTTCTTCCGGGAACTGGAGGGTGTTGCCGGTTCCAAAAGAATCCTCGTCGACTCCGTGCATCGGGCCACCGAACCCGCCGAACTGATCGAGGACGCACTGATCCCGCTGGCGCGGCTGTCAACCACCCGATTGGTCATGGCGTGTGACAGCGTCCCACGAGGCCTGTCGGCCCACGAGATCGATCTTGAAGGCCCAGACTACTTCGACGCCGTCGATGTCAGAGAACTCGTCTGGGGCGTGCTCGCGGACAGGACGGATTCGCGGCACCGCAACGCGCGTCACGCGGTGCTAGAGGACATTTGCGACCGGGTGGCCGAACAGGCGGGAACCTCGTTTCTGCGTGCCTATCTGTTCGCACTCGACATGGCGGCGCGCGACTCCCACGATGTCGAGGCCGAGATGCGTGCGTCCGTGACCGAGATCTTCCGTGAGCAGCTTGCCCGATTGGCACCGGACGATCCGACGTGGGCCGCCGACCTGCTGGTCCCGCTGGCGTACGCGTTCGGCGCTGGTATGCCCAATCGGCGGGTGTGGCTCGGCGTGGTGCGACGCCTTACGGGACGCGATGCTGATCACGAGGACCTCCTGCGCCTTTTCGACAAGGCCGACGAATTCATGACCGAGTCGCCTAGGGGGGAAGAGGACGCCGGCTGGCGGATCCAGTCGGAAGAACTCGCTCAATATCTCGCGGAGCTGCACGAGAGTGGTCGCGTGCATGCAGCGTTCACAGAGGCGCTGCTTGATGCGCTGCCCGTCGGCATGGACAGAACGCCGTCCTGGGGGCGGGCCGATCGCTACACGAGGGTCAATTTTGCTGAGCACGCATTTTGGGCCGGGGTTCTCGACGAATATCTCGACGATCCGGGTTTCCTTCTGGCGATGGACTCCAGGCGCCTTCGAAGGGCATTCACCTTGTGGGGGACTGAATCGGCGCGCGCGGTGCGCGAGGTCTGTGACCGTATGCGCGGCAGCGGAGTTGACGACGGTTGCACCGTGTCCCGGTTGTCCTTCCTGGCGGCCGCATTCGGCCGGGACCGGCTCGCAGGCCGGGCCGCGAGCATGACGGATCGCTGGAAGGGCTCATGGATCGAACGCGCGCCCGCGGAATCCGTGGCGGTGGTGAACCATGGTGGCGGCCACCTCGTGGTGGCCCTTCGCGAGGGTGGTGCACTGGTGTGTACTCTCCGCACGGGGCGCTGGTGGCGCCTTTCCCTGGACGACCGGGATCTGGTGACCGCGCTGGACGCCGGGGTCCTGGACGGACGGCCCTTCGCCGTCGTCGGGCAACTGAGCGGCCGAGTGACCCTGCACGAACTGAACGAAGAGGATGACCCCTCGGAGCTTTGTCGTTTCGACAGCCAGGTCGTCAGCTGTGTCCTCCGGCAGGGCGAGCTCTACGTGTCCGCGCTTCAGGAATGGACGTTTTTCGAGGTCGGTGTCGGTGCAGGGCCGAAGGTCGATGTCTTCGGCCATTTCCTGGCCGACCTGTCGGCCACCACTGTTGCGGGCCGTCGACTGGTCGCTGGGATCACCGCCAACGAGGTCATCCTCTGGGACGCGTCGGGCGAGGAAATCGACCGGTTCCGGACGTCGCAGAGCCGGGCGCTCACCTCTGTGACGGTGCTCGGCACGGAAATTGTAACAGCGAGCGACGATGGAAGCGTCCAAGTCACGGAACTTCGCGACGGCCGAACTTGGCCACTTTTCTCTCTTGGTGATCAGCCGATTACGTCACTACGCTGCTGCAATACATCGGATGGTCACCGATTGCTGGCCACGGGCCAAAATGGCTCGCTAATCATCTGTGGTGTCGGCGAACGGTCGGCGGCCAATCCCATTAAGGTGGATGTGGGATTTCCTGTTCAGTCTGCGGATCTTGAAGAAACGGGGCGTTTGGTGGTAGCCACAGAGAAAGGCATTGTTCGCCTTTTTCTATAAGGTGTCCTTTGGAAGGAGTCAGTGTTGATTCTTGACTCGGACTTGCAACGTACGGATGCCAGCGGGGTCGCGTACGAGATTACTCTCGCCCTGCACGCCTTGGCCGTGCTCACTGCCACGCCGGGGGGGCCAGGCCGCAGACGAATTCTGGAACTGGTGCGCTACTTGGCGGGGCGGGTTGGCGCACTCGAAACCGGCTGTGCGATACCTGCCGAGCCCATCCGGTGCGATGGGGCCACCGGAGACCCCATCGGCCTCGGCGCTCTGCTCGCGGAGCATCTCCAGCCCGGCGGGATGGGACTCGAAACGGAGATCGCTGCGCTGGAGGACGCCGGGCTCACCGAAATTTTGTACGACGTCCATCGACGTGGTGAAGAACTCTGCGATTCTGCCTGGCTCACGGATGCAGGCCGCGCCACCCTGCCGATCGGGTCCGCGGGCGACAGTGACGTCCATGTCCTGCTCGAGCCGGTCGGTGACTGGTCCGTGATCGCCACTGTCGCCGCCGAGTTCGGCGCCACGCCCGTGCCGGTGAACAGCACGGCGGCGGAGCCCCCCGACGGCGTCTTCGGCTCGCGGTCATGGTCCCCGCTCACGGCGGGGTACCTGAGGGAGACGGACGGGGCGCTGGAGGCCGCCCGCAGCCTAATTTCGTCGTTGGGACGTCCACAACCATCGCGCATCAGGGCCGACATCACTCCGCCGATCGCCGTCCAGCGGCCGTCCGCGGTGTGCGAGTCGACTACGTCCGCGGCCATCGCACTCACCTATTTGGCGAGCGAAGCCGGCCTGCCGAGTCCAGCAAAGATGGGGGTGCTGCCGCTCGCGGCTATCACGGTCGACGGGGAGTGGATCGCCCCGCGCAACGAAAAGGCCGCGTTGGCCGCCGCGAAGGCGGCTGGCCTGCGCGTCCTGCGGCCTGCGGCGGGCGGCTGGAGGCTGGATGCCGCGGAGGAGTCCGACGGCACGCTGAGCGGTGCCGCTCGGGTGCTGTGGGGTGGGGACTGGGAAGCCGCCCGGAGACGCTGGGACGAGGAGGCGCTCCACGCGTACGGTTGGAGCATCCTGTACACATCATCGTCGGCGCTGACCCCCGTGCCCGGCGGCGACTGGGGGACGGCGGCGCCTGGTCTGCCGCTCATCAGGTCGGACCGCGCCGAAATGCTGCAGGGGCAGTACATCCGGCAGCCGAAGCTCGCGATGATCCTGGGAGGTCCGCCCAACAGCGGGAAGAGCGTCATCGCCCGACAGGTCGCGGAGCACCTCGAAGGCCTGCGATGGCGGACGCTGACGCTAGCCTCGAACGAACGTGTCCTGCCCCGCGCGGACGACCTGATCGCCATTGTGGAGGCAGCGTTCCGGCTGACCGGAATCGCTTCGGGCGAGCAGACTCTCGTGGTGATCGAGGATCTGCGTCCGCTGGGCGGACGCAACATCGGCGACGTGATGACCGAGCTGACGAACCACCTCGAGGTGAGTGTCCTGGCCATCGCCCGATACGGCGCCGGGTCCGGCGGCGACTGGGAGTCCGAGACGGTCACCCCGCTGCCTGCCATCGTCAGCCGCGAGCAGGTCACGGACTTCGTCGCAAGCCTGGTCGATGAGTATCCGGACATCTACGGAGGGGCCACTAGCCTGCTGCCGGACCTGGTCGAAGCCTCCCACAAGGACCTATGGATGCTCGTGCGGCTCATGCGCGAGGCCGACAGCCGACCCGGACCTGCCGTCAAAGTCGGCGACATCCTGGCGAGCTTTATCCGGCGGCGGACCGCCCGGGTGGGCGACGAGCACGTCGAGGAACTGCGCACGGTCGTGGCCGTATCTCTGGTGGGCGACTCCGTGCCCGGCGAATACCTGCCGGAGCAGGTGCTGGAAGCACTGGCGGAGCTCGGCGCCGAGCAGAAGGACGAGGAAGTCCGGTTTCGCAGTCGCGAGTACGCCAGGCTTCTCCTGCGAGAGCTGACGGCTGGTACCCAGGCCCCCGACGAGGAGGAGGTCCCGGCGGCGGAGGCGATCCCCTTCATTGCGCGGCACCTGGTTCGACTGCTGTCGGCGAACCAGTTCGTCCACGCCCGGAGGCTGCTGCGCGCGAGCCGCGCGTTCGACCAGGCGACCCTCGAGGCGTTGTTGCGGAAACCTGAGGTCGAGAGGACGATCGTCGCCTGGGTTGCGTCAGCCTCGCCCCCGAACGCCGCGCACCTGCTCGCGGTGTGTGAACAGCATATGGAGCCGGCGGGGGTGGCGTCCCTGCTCCGCATGCTGCTCGAGCATGTTCCCAGGGCCCCTGAGGTGGACGCTCGGCAGCTCGGGGCCGTGCTGCGCATGGTCTCCCGTTATCATTACCAGCTCGATGGGACGGAGGAGCTCGACCGCTTCGTCGTCTGGCTGCAGGAGCCGGAGAGCGGCCTGCGGGCGGTGCTGACTCGTCCGGCCACGTTGCTCGACCGCTACTTGCTGGCCCGGCGGCTGCACCGGCTCTATAGTCGGCGAGTCGCCGAGCTGATAATCGAGCTGGCCGACGTCTTGGTTCAGGGGGCGATTTCCACCTCAGCCTCCGACCTGGTCAATGTTCGCAGACTGGACACGCTGCTGGCCCGATGCCATCGGGACGCGGACCTACCGCTCGGCCGTCGGCCGCTTGAGACGTCCCCCGTTCTCCAGGACCTCCTGGAGGCCAAACCGGCCGGTAACGCTAAGGTCGATGTGATCGTCGCGTGGCTCTCACTTCGGCTGCATTTTGACGACCGCACGGACTGGACGCAGGTCATCAGCGAATACGAGGTCAGGCTGCGCAGCGCCTTCGTGCGGGCCACCGCGTCCGAGATCGCCCGTGTCCTCGGCGACCTTGCCACGGTGCACCGGGGATTCTGCACGATGATGCTCAACCAGCTGCGCCTCGGCCGCCGGCTCCGTGAGGTGCTGCGCAAGGCGACTGCCGCCGACGCCGCACAGCTGATATCGACGATCGCAGGCATCCACAGCGCGACGATTCGGGCCCTGCTATACGAGGAGGACCGGGATCTGGGAACGCTCCTCCCGAGCGAGGATCTCGCGCACCATTTGGCCCTCCGCATCAGGAAGACCCGGGACGGCAAAGGCGCCGGGCTGCTGCTGAGTAGGACGCACCGGGCCGATGCGCTGTACTGCTCCGGTCGGCTGACCTTCGCGGGCAGACTGGCGCATCACCTGGGTGAGGATTTCGCACTGCAGCAGGTGAACAACGAGATCCGCGCCTCGGTCCTCTACCACCTGTTGCGTGGGCTGTGGGACGCGGGGGCGACCTACCGCAAACGGGTCGAGGATCGGGCGTTCGACCTCATCGTCGGCACGATCAAGTCCCAGTACCGAGCGAACCGCCCGTTTGCAGCCCAGCTTGCCCTGCTGCTCGCGGCCGACGACTACTTCGGCGAGGAGTTCCTGCAGAAGCTCGCTACCGCGATCGATCCTGAACTGCTCGCGTCCCGTATGGCCCAGCGCGGGTTGCGCGACGACGCTGCGGTCCACCTGCACCGACTCGGACGCGCCATCCACCCTGATGTTCCCCGGCGTTACCGTGCGCGGCTACGCCACCTGGACCGGCTGCTCCTGTCGTTCGCGCCCGACGGAGCACCCGCCGCCGCCAAGCAGTTGCAGGTCGCCGCAGTTACACTCCGGCTGGCTGGCGAGATGTCGGCGAACACGGTACTGCTGAGGGAGTTCAAGGCTGCGGTCTCCGCGAGTGGACGCTCCGCCTGGGACTGGGGGACCGAACTCGGCAAGTGCAGGAACGTCAGCGAACTGAGCCAAACCCTCAACATCCTGTACAAGCTCGATCCGCTGACGGCGTCAGATGCGTTGAAGACGCTCGGCGAGAATGGCGGGGAGCAGGAGTTCACCTCACTGTCGGACTTCGTGGCGCGGTCCGCGCTGGATCCTGTGGAGCTCATCGAACTACTTAAGAGCGCGGAGACGATCAGCCCCGGTACCGGCCGCGACCTCCTCGAGAATCTTCGGGCCAGCCGGTTCTGGTACATGTTCACCAAGGAGTTCCAGTACGAGCAGGATCCGGTGACGCAAGGCCGGATTGGCCGGATTCTCGTGGGGCTCGGAGTCGTTCCGGAGCGAGACGATTACCATTGGATGAATTCCTTGGTCACCGAGAGGTGGCTAAAGGTGACAACGCTCCTGGCAAGCCCTCGCGCTGTGTCAGAACTACTGAAGCTCAGCTTCCTGTGGAACCCGGGCTGGGGGCAACGCCTGGCGGCGAGCATCGACGGCGGCAGGATCGTCGGTAGGGTTCGGCTAGGCGCGACACGGGACCTATCTGAGGTGCCCGGTTTGCTGCAGGTCCTCTCTCTGGCTGACCGGTCGGATCTCGTCGAGCAGATCATCGACGCCTTGGCGGAGTTCGACCCCGACCAACTTCAGGAGAGCCTCGGGCTCGTCCGAGGTTCGCAGTTGCTGCGCAAGCTGCGGACACTACGCCCGGGGAGAGTAGACGTGCACGGCGAGGCATTGGTCCGCATGCTGGATGCCGCCCTGCACCGGCATCTCGTCATCGACCCCGAGGCCCACTGGAGATCCATCGGCTGGGCGGCGCAGGCACTGCGAGACTCAGGGCGGGAGCCTCCTGCAACAGTCCCGCACCTGCCGGTCAACTCTGCGCACGGCGCGGACCTCTGCTGGGCCGCAACGTGGCTGCCGGAATCGGACTGGACACGGCAAGTCCTCGACGACGCATTCCCAAAATTCTTGCGGACGGGCGGCCGCTCGTGGGGGCAGGCCGAGCAGGTGGCCATGGCGTTTGTCGCGGGAGTCCGCAGCGGTCTGCTGAGCAGCCCGGCTAGCGACGACGACTACTGGAGCGTCGTCGCGGAGGCGCGGCTGGGCACCGTCGCCATGGTCTTCCGCGAGGGCATGTCACACGATGGCATGCGCCCTTTCCTCTCCGCGTTGAAGCCTGCCGTTCAAAAACGGTTGCGCGCGCCGCAAAACCGGATCGACATTTGGGTCGACGATCTCAGAACGCAACTGAAAGGAATCGCCGACCCGGCAGCCCCTACTCCACCCGGCAACTTGTTCTCTCCTCGTCCGGGTCCAGCCGCGGGGCAAAATTTAGACTAAATATGCTTCTCGTGCGATGGACGGTGCGAGTAGGGTAATTCTGGACGGCCTGCCATTGTGTTGGTTATTGATGCAAAGCGCGAGCGGCGAAGATGTTGTCGAACCCGGCGCCTCGGACTTGAGTTGCACAACTTCAGTGTGTCATCGCGCGGCCAGGTCGCCGGGGGACTTCACGGTGCGGGACCCGACGATGAGCCGCAGCTCTGCGTCGTTGAGGGCGGTCAGGTTGGTCCCTGACAGCATCCCGGCATCGGCGACCACGACCACGTCGGCCAGGCCGTGCCGGTCCTAGACTAGAACTGCTTGACGCTGAGGTGATGGTGCGGGTCTCGGCGTGGTTGCCCTCGAAACAGCCGATCTCCAGCGGCAACCTTTGCCGGTCGACCAGCAGGCCGACCACGGTCTGCGGATTGACCCGCCATTCTTTGGAGTAGTTGGCCCGCCGCAGCGCGTCCTCGTTGTCGGCTTCAAAGTACAGCGTCGTCATGTCGTAGAGCACCAGCGACACCACACCACCGGTGCGGGCGTGAGTGAAGTACTTCTTGGCGATCCGCATCCGGTTGTCGCGCGTGGTGCAGCTCCATTCGGAGCGTGCTATGGGATAATTTGCCGTACCAACAAATTCCCGTTTCCGCAGGTTGACATCCACATGATGCGCCCTCATCCACTGTGGTCCCTTACAGTTCGTGCTCACCTCGTGCTCACCAGCCGTCGGAGGCGTCCCAAAGCACCCACTCATCATATGAGTACTCACCGTAATCGCCGAGGTGAGTGCTGTCGCCAACTAAATCTTGTATCACTGTGGCCGGTTCGGCCGAGTGTCGACTGCCAGCAGAGGGAGGAGGGCGGCTCGCTGACCGGGTCGGCCGCTAAGAGGCAGTGGAGTGTTGTGCCCGCATCCGGAACAGCACCAGGCCTCCCCACAAGTGGCATGAGCGGAAGATCGTTGTAAGACGCTGACCGAGGAGTTGGCCGCAACTGCCTTGCCAAGCCCTGGCTTCTGACCTGGCCCTGGCGCCCAACTGTCCTTCGAGGGGGTAATTCACGTATCAGTGCTTCGGCGCCTTCGGGAACAGGTCGCCTGGCCCGCGATAGCGCAACTGGACCCCGGTGCCGGTGCGGAGTCGTCGGGCACGCAATACTCCCTGGCGCTCGGGATTGAGGTTGATGGGTGCTTCTCCAAGCGGGTCGAAGCCAGTGGACCAAACCTTGATCTTGCCTTGTTCGCCGTCGGTCACGCGTAGCCATGTATCCGGTGCCGGTATGGCGTCGTACCAGGTGACATCCTGCAGGTCCTCGGTCCGATGGCTCCATTGCCGTGAGCGCGGTGTCCGTGCGCGGTATGCGAACGTCGTCCAGGCCGATCGAGATTCGGGTGTCGGCCAGGCTGGGTTGACCGCTAGTTCCGGGTCGAGATCGCGGATCCACTGGCGCATGTCGGCTGCGGATTCGAATGTCGCACCGGTGCTCGTAACTGCCAATATGGCTGCGCGGCGATGGTCGAAGCCAGAGCGGATGAGGATCGAGGCTGCCCGGTTGAAGGTCCCCGTTTCGATGGCGGTCACTGCCGTGCCAGAGAGCACGGTGGCGTCGGAATTGCCTTGAGCGGCCTCATAGACCCTGGCCGCCTCCATTCCCCAGACCAGCCGGTAGATCACGTCGGCCTCGATAAACTGTGCTATGGCTGCGTGGTTGCCGGAGAGGTCACCCAGGGGCCGACCATGAACCCAGTGCCGCAAGACGTCATTCCAGTTGTCGAGCGCCGTCTCAGGAGCGAAGACCTCGACCGCGAACATGGTGTCGGCGATCGCCGCGAGTCGGTCAGCTGCGGTCTCGTAGTTTTGATCCAGGATGGCGGATTCAGCCTGGTTCGCTAGTGCGATGATGTTTTCAGAAACGCTGGAGAGTTCAGACCCGGCGTCTGCCCCTAGCCCGGCGAGGAACCAGCCGCGACGTTGGGAGGACGTAAATGTGCTCCACAGATGCCTGGTCCGGCTGGATACCAGCTCACGGACGGCGGCCGCTGTCTGCTCGTCGGAGCGGCGGAGTTGACGTTCCCAGAGTGAGTCGATCAGAGCGTTGGCAACGATCTGTGTGGCGGCGTCAGCGTCGATTTCCTGGTTGCCGTCTCCGACGGTACTCAGGATCCCGATATCGAGTAGTGCGAGGTTCGATTGCCAATTGGCGGCAGCGGCGGCACGCTCGTCTTCGGGTTCATGAGACACGATGGGCAGGGACCACGCCGGGCCGCCGGTGAGGTAATCGAGGAAGGATTCAATACTTTCGAACCCAAGTGATGCGGTCATCCTCCGAAGGAGGGCGATGCCGACTTCGATGAGTCCTGACCGCAAAGCTTTCCCGCCATCTCCTTGCGTGAGTTCTAACCATTCTCGCCTGCGTGCATTATTAGGCTGGAAGATGGGGTGTAGGACAAGCCCTTCGGTGTCGACGAACGCGCGGCCAGCGCGCCCGATTACGTTTGCGAACTCGGAGCTTTTGAGTAGTTCCCTACCGCGTCGGAGCCCGTGGAAGAGCACCGCCGATGCGGATAGGTTCAGCCCTTGGGCGAGGGTCGGTGAGGCAACAGTGACCCTCAGACTGCCCTGCTGCAGAAGTCGCTCGATCTCACGCCGGAAGGGACCTGGTAGCGCTCCGTGATGGATGGCTACGCCAAGCTGTAGGCACCTAAGGATGGGATGGTCGGCGCCGAACCACTCAGCACCTACAGTGAGTGCGTCGTTCAAGTAAACGTCGGGTGGCAGCACGGAGGAAATGAGCCCTTGGTCATAGAGCTTAATGATCGCGCGAGCGTACGGCTCCACGGAGTTCCGCTGGGGGCAGAAGACAAGGACAGTTTGACCCTCTTCGACCAACCGCCACCCCGTGGCGATGACGAGTTCACGCTGGTTCGCCGGGAACGTCTTCCTTCGTCGGCCGGTCGGGTCTCTTGCCTCGAAGTAGCGGGGAATGAACGGCTGGTCAGGCCCGAGAGTTATGGTAAGCCGTGCGTGGTCGTCGCGCCATTCGACAAGGCCGAAGCGTTGCTGCGTCGGGCGCCATGCCTCGCGATGTAGGCTGTCCGGCTCGTCATCGGTGATCCATGCGACGAAGTCGTCAAGTTCGTTCCCGGAGGGAAACACAGCCGAGAGACAGAGGATGCGGCGCGTCGAGGCGTCTGAGCGTTGTAGCAGCCGCTGAATCTGCGCTTCGTAGCGAACCTCGCGCTCAGAGGCTCCGATCATGTGGCCCTCGTCCAGTACGAGTAGGCCAACGTCGTCTAGTACAGACGGGTCGGAACGAAGCGCGAAGTCGAGCTTTTCCGGGGTAGCCACGACAATCTCGCTGGAGCGCAAGGTGTCCTCGTCAACATCGCTGGTTCCCATGCTGCCGTAGAGAGATGAGACGCGGATGCCCAGCGGCGAGAAGGTTCGAGCTAGGAGTTGCTCGGTCTGGGCGGACAGGGCTCGCAGCGGGGTGACGTAGACTGTACGTTGCTGTTTTGCGAGACACGCCAAGATCGACAGCTCGGCGATGCGGGTCTTGCCGGCGCTAGTCGGCAGCGCCACGACAAGATCCTTTGAGTTCCGGAAGATCCGGTCGACGACGTGGAGTTGGGAGGGCCACAGGTCTATCTCGGAACGCTTCCGTGCCAGGAGCGACTCTACGAAGGTGCGCCGGAGGTCGCGCCACAGTTCGACGCGATCACCAGCTCCCGGCGGTGGTTCGCTGGGAATTTTAATCTCAAGGCTCGTGTCGAACAGGTCCCCCAGCAAACGTCGAGTGAGCCGGTAGACCCACCACGGTCCAGGGGCGCTCACGTCCGAGGAGGCCTGCTCGCCAAGCCGCAGTTCCCCAGCAGCAATCGCAAGGAGTTCCCGGCTGCCGATCTCGATCGCATATAGGGCGGCCGAGACCGCCGAGAGGTAGTTCTCGCTTAGGAGAAGGACAATGGGGCCAACCTGCTCTGGCGATGTGTGCTCGGGCGGTCTCTCATGCTCTGCGGTCAAGGCCGCCAACAGATTCTGTTCTGAGAGTTGGGGCGATGAGCGCAGGGATTGGGTTCGCCGCTCAACGGAGTTCAAGTCGCGCATCGCAAGGTCCGCCAGTGTCTGCTCCATCGGAGTGAGTTGCCCCAACCGCTGGCTCGCCTGTATCAGTGAGAACGCCCGTGCTGCGTAGCCACCGAGATGGCTGGCCGCACCAGCGACGAGTCCGTGAAAGCCAAGATCTGCTGCAGGCGTCGCGTTCCGAGTGGCAGCCTCAAGGGCATAGGAGCTCTGAATGAACCCTTGCTGTGCTAGTGCGATCCGCCCGGCCGTGTTTTCACCTGCGGTCTCCAACAGGTCAAGACTGGTGGAGAGCATCGCGTAGCCGTAGTTGAGCAGGTCCGCGTCCAGAAAGGGACTGAACTGGGGCGCGTCCTGAGGCAACACACCACCGCGTCGAATCATCGATTGGGCTTGCCCACGTGCCAGCAACCGCCCGCGGAAGTCGGCGTCGGTGGCCGCAAGTAGGCTCTCTGTCAAATCCCGAGCCTCACGCGCCACCAGTTGTCACCCCATCGTAGGCGTCCTTGATGAACTTCTGGTGGCCCTTGACTCGAAGCGTGATCGTCAACTGTGACACGGAACCCGAGTAGGCCTTGAGATCTGCTGCCACGTGCGTGCTCGGATCGCTAGCTGTGAAGAGAAACAGCAGATGGCCAACACGATCAGGGCGGACGCCGTCCGAAAGCTGCATTGTTAGCACTGCTTCACCGACGCGACTATCAGCCGTGGGTAGGAGCCGTTCAGCAAATTGGGTGAGCGAGTGGGGCGAGGGCAACTCGTCATTGCGTGCCAAACCTTTGCGAGCTTCCTTGACAGTCTCCTCGCCCAATGAGACGCGGCTCTTGGCCTCTGCCTTGGTGATGCGTGGCTTGCCATCGGAGTCGAGGCTGGCCCCGAGCACGTCGTCCCCTCTCATCGCCCACTCCTGATGGTCGCGCTGGATGAGTCGGCTTGGTCCAACCACGTACCCGCACTCATCGTGCAGGTAGGCCGTCGCAAGGATCTCACCCATGTCTCCAGAACGAGCGTTTGGCTTGGTGGGGAGCTTGTTACGAAGGAACTTTGCCACACCCTCCTTTCCAAGTCGCGAGGCGAGCAGCGCGAGCGACTCTGGTTCGGCGTATGCATCTGGGATAATGGCGACGACGGTGGCGACGCCGGTGGCGTCATCGTACGACTCGAGCATGCCGGAACGGTGATCGCCAATGGACACGAGCGTCCCCATAGTGCACCATCTGCTGAAGTCGGCCATGTTCTCCCTCACCGTCCATCCCCAGATCGAGCGTTCCTGGAGGAATCGTACCGAGGAGGTGGCTTCGGCGGCGTAACCTTGCCAGCGCGACGCCTCGGCGGTGGCTGGCCACAACGCCTCGAGCCGCATCACCACGCCCTTCTGGTCAGTGCTGAGGACCAGCAGTTCATCGGCGGTCCTGGGCACCGGCCTTACCGAGGCGTCGAAGGCGTCGATGTCGGCCGCCGCGCGTCGCACCAGCTGCAGGAGCGCTCGCTGCCGACCACGTTCCCGCAGCGCGTGGAGATCGAGGCGCGGGCGGCGTCGAACGAGCCGCGTACCGTCTCCAGAGCGGCCAGGCGAGCCAGCCCGTGCGAGTGCCGCCCGCCTGAGTTGGCTCATTCGCTTAGTGCGTGAGGTCTGGGTTGTGGATCGCGTCGAGGATGGCTTGCTGCTTGTCGGGGATGGCGGGTGCGAAGGTCTGGTGGGTGCCGTTGATGGCGATGGTGGCCGAGCGCAGTGGCCGGAGTTGCTTGACGACGTTGCGGATCGCCAGCCCGGTGCGTGCCTGGACCTCGCGGCTGACCGCGAGCGTGGTGAACACGATGGTCAGGTGGGCCTCGATGGCGTCGCGGGTGTGGTGGAACATCGGCCGTGCCCGCAGGTCGGTCTTGGACATCCGGAACGACTGCTCGATGCGCCATAGGTCGTGGTAACTGGCGATGACCTCACCGGCGGCCATGGTGGCGGCGTCGATGTTGGTGACATAGCCCTTGAGGCCGGCCAGCCGGCGGGCGCGGGCCAGGGATGCCTCGTCCAGGCTGCGGCCCCGGTCGGTGGTCTTGACGAACCGTGGTGTGCGGGCGGCCTTCTCCCCGGCGATGACGGCGCGGGCCCGGTTCTCCTGCAGGGTGAGGGTCTTGTTGTCCCGGACGGCCCGCTTGGCCGAGTAGGCCCACACCGCCCGCCACGAGCCGGGGTGCCGGTCGGGGTCCCAGACCGGTTCGGCCCTGCGGTGCACGTCGTTCTCGACGACGCGGCTGTTCTTGGGGGTGATGGTGTCGATGACCTGGCCGTCGCCGAAGGCGTCACCGTGCCAGCGCAAGTGGGACTCCAGATCCACCGGCGCCTTGGTGAGGCGGGACCCGACGATGAACCGCAGGTGCGCGTCGTCGAGCTCGCGCGGGTTGGCCGCCGACAGCATCCCCGCATCGGCCACGATCACGATGTCGGCGAGATTGTGACGCCGCTGGAACTGCTCGACGATCGGGGTGATCGTGGCGGTCTCGGCCTTGTTGCCCTCGAAGCAGCCGATCTCGAGCGGGAAGCCGCGGCGGTCGACCAGCAGGCCGACGACGATCTGGGGATCGACGCGGCGTTCCTTGGAGTAGCCGACCTTGCGCAGGTCGTCCTCGTTCTCGGCCTCGAAGTAGAGGGTCGTGACGTCGTAGAGCACCAGGCTGATGTCGCCGCAGCTGTGGGCGTGCTCAAGCACAGGGCCGCGATCCGGTCGCGGTGGCCGGCCTTGTTCACCCGGCCCAGGGCCCGCTTCATCGTTGCGTAGCCGGCCGGTGTCCGGCCCAGATCGTGCAGCACCCGGCCGGTGTCGAGCAGCGAGGTCGGCTCGGTGATCCGTGCGATGACCAGGTCCCGGAAGACCGCGTCGTCGAGCGTGTCGAATCCCAGGCTCGTGAACACCGATGCCAGGGCGTCGAACAGCACCCCCGAGTGGGTGCCCACCACGCGTCCGGGTGGATCCCGGTGCTCTTGTGCGTTCTCCGATCGGGTCACGAGTTCGCCCTGGACGGTCGGTGCCGCGACGAGCGGTTCGGTCTTGGGCAGGGGCTCGATCCCGAGATCGAGGGTCTCCTGCCGCGGGTCGGCGAGCAGACCGCGCGCCTGCTCCAGCAGCATCCCCAGCTCGGTCTTGGTATGTGCCGAACCAACGTGCTTGACGATCCGCTGACGGCCGTCGGCGTACTCCGCGATCTGCACCGCAGTCGCGCCCGAAGCGGTCCGAACTCGCCGGATGGACACCATCCACCGACCCTAGAGCGACGCGCTTAGTGCGTGAAAGCGCGATCTCCTGGAAGAGTCGTCACAGGTCAACACGATGTCAGTTGGTTCCGTCCCGCCCCGTGAGCCAAGTCAGGCTAGAGCGACGCGCTTAGTGCGTGAAAGCGCGATCTCCTGGAAGAGTCCTCACAGGTCAACACGATGTCAGTTGAATCCGCCCCGCCCCGTGAGCCCAAGTCAGGCGGTACGGTTCACCACCCCCGTGGAGGTAACCGTTGGCCAGGTGGAGACAGGAGGTCGCCGGGACGAGGCCGGTGGTTCAGGCCGGTGAGCAGCGGACCCTGCGCAGGACGCGTCAGGACTTGAGCGCGGCGACGGTCTGCTCGACCAGCGCACGGATCCTGGCATGAGACCGGAGGGCGAGTCCGGTGTGATGGGGGAATGACAAGCTGCGGATGTTCCTCGTCGTCAGCGAAAAGGACGGTCACGCCGACGCTCGCTCGTACTGCCAATCAACACGGGGTGAGCGTCGGCTTCTCCAGGGTCGTTGCCGGGTGCTGGACACCTATGAAAGATCCGGAGAACCGCAGCCTACGGTCTCGTGATGAAATCCGGATTATCGATCATGGAGCGGTGCAGGTGGGACAGGTCCACGCCGCAGTGATTCGCCAGCCGAATATGACGCTCGCGCGCGTGCTGGGGGATCGTCTCGCCATCCCTGGTGGTGACCAGGATGCCGGGACGGGTGGGTGAGTCGATGGCCTTGTTTAGTGCCGCCCAGATGAGGACATTCAAGACCCCAGCTTTACCCCAGCAGATGTATCGCCTGGCGTTGCCGTCAGTTGCAAGACAGTGGTTAGGTTTGCCCTCTACCGAGTCCGGGACCACTGACCACCCGGGTTCGCAGAAGAACTGGACAATCTCGCCTGCCCCGCGAAAACGGCGGCGAACGTAGGGGACGAAATTTCCAATACCCTCCTGAGCTCTGGCGTACTCCTTCATCGGTACGTCCTTGATCCATACCCGAACATCCTGATCGCTAGCGAACTTTCGGAGTTCGCCGCCGATTTCTGGGTCATCGAACCATCGGCGGTATTGGGCGGTCTTCCCGGGATTGCTGAGGAACTCCCAATCCAGTTCGTCGGCCGTGTGGTACATGGTGAGAAGGATGCGATGGCGAAGAGCTTCGGGAAGGTTGAGTTGGGGCAAGGCGGCTACTCCAAGGCAGCGAGGGCTGACGGGAACTGCAAGCGGTGCTCGTCGTACGCGGTCTCGAGACTGGCCGCGTCCTTGATCCACTCTTCCATGAGGGTCGCAACCCGTTGGTCGTTGAACTCAATCTGTGATGGGGCAACTTGGTCTAGGACTTCGACCTCGCCACCCTCCAGGCTTCGCTTCATGTTGAGGGCTGCTGCGATCCGCCGTAGATCGCTGACGAAGTCGAGTACGGTTACGCGCTCCTTGCCCTCTCGCAACCGGAGCCCCCTGCCCAACTGTTGGACGAAGATCCGTCGGGAGTGAGTTACTCGGGCGAAGCAGAGGATGTTGACGTCTGGTACGTCTACCCCCTCGTTGAGGATATCGACCGAGGTGAGGATAGGGACCTCGCCGCTACGGAAGGCTAGGAGGCGGCTCTGCCTCTCGCGTTTGGCTAGGCCGGCGTGCAGGGACAAGGCGCCGGACCACAGGGGGGTGCGGCGTAGTAGCTTGGCAAGCCGCTCGGCGTGTTCGACTGTGCGACAGAACACGATAGCTCGTGGATTGGCGGTGGACGCCCATGCGGCAGCCAGTTCGTCTTGGATGGACTCGTCCCGTTGTGGCAGGAATAGCCGAGCGTTCAGGTCCGCCAAACCGTACTCGTGCTCGCTAGCTGCTTTGACAACATCCCAGTCGACGTTGTCGACGAACAACTGGTAGTCAACTTGTGCCAAGTAACCCCGACGCATTCCCTCTTCGATGCCGAGTGTGAAGCTCGCTGCTCCGAAATGGTGGCTGATGTCGTGGGAGTCACCTCGCCAGGGTGTGGCGGTGACTCCGAACTGCCTTGCGATGGAAAGTACATCGAGTAATTCGTCGTACTGCCCGTCCTCGCCGACGTGGTGGGCCTCGTCGACCATGACAAGTGCTGGCCGGTAGCCGAAGCGTGCGGCTGGTAGAGCGGAGCCAACTGTGGCGCAGGTCACTCCGGATAGGTCGTCCGGGCGAGTGTCCCCAGTTAGGAGACGGGTCGGGATGTCCTTGGGGAGGTGTCGCCAAAGGGCGCGCTCCAGTTGCTGGACAAGGTCCTTGGCGTGAGCGACAACGAGAACTTGGTCCGAAGGGTGACGGCGGAGGTGTGCATCGATGACCTCGCCACCGACCACGGTCTTGCCGAGCCCCGTGGCCAGGACGAGTAGAGCACGTCCGTGTGACTCCAGGTCTTTGTCCAGGGACCAGAGAGCTTCGGCCTGGTAAGAGCGAGGCGTCACCGTTCCGAAACGAGGCGGGATCCCCTTGAAACTGCGGGCGAGATGACCACCCTCCCAGAGATGGATGCTGGGACGGATACGCGCTAGAACGTCGACGCGGCGACGGGCGTCCGGGCTGAAGCGGCTGTTGGTTACGACGACCGCCTGATGCGCGCAGTAGTGGTCACGTGCATTGTCGACCTCTTCCACGGCGTCAGCTCCGACGACCCCCCGTCGCTTCCACTTACATTGGAAGACCCACAGCTCTCCACGCCGACGAGCGAGGACGTCGCCACCCTCGTCGCCGGAGCCGTCGATAACTGCGACGTCCGTGAAGCCGAGATGCCACAGGAGCCGCTCGACACGCCTAGGGAACTGCAGGGGCCCGGCATCGAGAAGGGGGGCGGGATCCAGGAAGCTTTGCATTGCCTCTCCGATCCTCAACTGTCGTCCGCGAGGTCGCGGGCGATCAAGCGGCAGCTGACACGGATGCGGCCCAACTCCTCTGGAGTGACCTTCGGCCGGTGCTGCGCGAGAAGCGCCAGATCGCTTAGGGGGTTCATCAGGCGCTCCACCATCAAGTCGCGGGCGTCCGAGGCCGACAGCGCAGCATAGGAGCGCCGGAACACCTTCCCGTCCATAAAGAGCGCTGGAGATTCGCTGATGACGCGCAGGACTGCACTGGCGGGTACGAAGCGGATGAAGTCCCCGTTGTTGACCGCCTCGTTCCAGTCGAGCCCGGGCTCAGACTCCAAGGCGAAACGCTCTTGGGCGGACTCTCTCTCGTCCGCTCGTAGCTGCAGCCAGTGAACAGCAGGTGTCTCTGCGATTACCGGGGCCATCAGGGTGCGGATCCGCTCCAACAGCTGCTCTGCCTCATCGGCCATCGCGGTCGGTGTGAGGCGGGGGCTGGAGGAGCGTTCTTTGAACAGGAGCAGCAACTGTGACAGCGGTGTGGAGCTGTCGTTCTGCCGGACGCGCATGTACTCGGCTGCCTCCAGCAGCGCGATGTCACGCATGTCCGCCCCGTGCTCACGGTAGAGCTGGTGATCTGAGTCGACGAAGACCTCCAGCCGGGGGGAGCGCAGCATGATGGCGAAGGCCGGGGTCTCCTGCCCCTTGGCATTGTTGAGTCGCTGGTCCCGCACTGCCCAGACCCTCAGTTCGATCCGACCCATCTCGGGAATCAGGTACTCCCCAGCGAGGTCAGGGAATTGGTCTGCGCTTTTGCGGTAACGTTGCAGCCGCTGTTCAAAGGTCTCTACTGGCGCTGGCTCCCCGGTCGACGGGACATCCTCAGGCCCGGGAACTTCCTGGCCCTCGTCGTCCTCCCCAGTCGAAACCGCTGGCCCGAGTCCGGGTAGAAGCTCGTCGGTGCCGCTGTCCGAGTCGGAACCCGGCTCGTCTTGATGCGGGTGATCGTGGCTGTAGGCCGCCTCGTACCAGATTTCGTCGCTCTGGTAGTCGAGATGCTCGTCCCGAAACAGCTTCGCCCACTGTACGGTCTTCTCGTGAATGGCTTCTTTACCGTTTCCGGGGACCAAGTAGTTCAGGCCGGGATCCTGTCGGCGGAAGCCCGAGTAAAGAATTGCGAGCCGACTTTCATTTTCCGGGAGTTGGCGCCGCTTGGCGATCTCCGGGCGCAGTGGGCTCTCCCCGCGGATGGCCCGTAGCACCTGGTGCCACTCGGCGGTTTCGAACTCGAAGGCTGTCTTCTGGTAGTTCGGGGTGACGTGATCGCAGTGAATCTCACCGACAATGCGGCCTGTCGCTGCTTTGGAGTCGATTGGGTACTCGAGTTCCGGCTCGCCGAGGCCGTCTTCGTCGGTCCAGTAGAAGACCCGCTTGTCCTTGAGGAGGATCTTACGGCCGTTGCGCAGGAAATCGATGCCGTAGTCCGTGCGGTGTACGTAGCGTTGGATGCCGAGCCAACCCCAGATGCGGCGGGAGCGGACCTCAAGCCGGTCCTGGTCGCACTCACGGCAGTGATCAACGTCGAGCGGATTCCAGTATCCGCAGGCCATGCACGCCTTCTTGTCCGAGAGGGGCTGGTCTATGTGTTGGACCGCGTTGATCTCTACGCCCCGTCGGCTGACGGTGCGTTTCTCATCCCAGACACAGGGCTTTCTGGGGGAAGCTTCTTGCCGTTGATCGTTAGCCGGAAGCCTCGTTCGGTGAGGAGGTAGCTATATACGTCACCCAGCTTTTCCCTGATCACCTTGAGGGCGTTTGGGCGACGAAGCGCCTCGAACTGTTCTCCCTTGAGGCCGCTGATGGTGATGACGGTCCCGTGCTCAGAGGGGTTCGCCTTGGGCACCTGGCGGTACGGAGCTTGGTACGCGGCCGACGCCTCGATCTGCGGAAGATCAAGCGTAACCTCGGTCCAGTAAGAGTCGCCGGAACGCCCCGTGCGGACGACGGTCTTGCGGCCGAGGCGAGCGGTTGCGATGTTGAATCCCATACCAAACAAGCCGAGCGCGCCGTGCCGACCGTTCCCGCTCCAGCCTGCGCTGATCGCCTTACGCACCTCGTCGAGACTCATGCCTCGGCCGTTGTCCTGCACAACTACCTCAGCCGTAGACCGGGAGTCCTGCGCGGTAGGCAGCGAAATGCTCACGGTAGGCTTCTCGCCGCCCGTCTCGGGTGAGGACTGGAATACGTCGAAGGCGTTGTCCGTGAGCTCGCCGAGGCACTGCCAGGCCGCGAACTCGATGTCGCCCAGGACACCGAGGATGCGGGGGTGCGGCATCACGTTGATGTACTGGTCCTCAGACATGCGTTGCTGCCCCCCAGATGCCGTGTACCGGGTCATGCTTGGTGAAGTGGGTTTGACTGGCGGGGACTGAGCTTCGAGTCGCCCGTGACTCGCCCCCCGAGGTACCTCGCGTCAGCATACGTTTACTCTACTGACTCCCACTGACAACGGTTCGGGATCCGCAGGATCAGCCTCGACCAGTGTCAATGCACAGCCCGCGATCCCATGCATGACTGGTTTTCATGATCATAGATCATGCCGGGGTAATCATCGATCAGACAGTCGGCTCGAACTCCCCCGCCAGGCTACTGGCGGCCGGTCTCCGGTGCGGCAGCCGCCTGTTCGCCTACAGCGTGGCCGCCAGGCGCGTCCTGTGGCGTCGCACTGTGGTCGCCATCACCAAGTTCCTGGGAATGGTTGATTTGCGAGGTGCGCGTTTTGGGAGCCGCGAGGAGTTGCCGCGCCCTCACAACAGTGATGATCTTGTCGGCCGCCTCCGATGGATCCTCGTGCTCCCAAACCCGCACTGGCAGCCATCCCGACTGTTTCAGCAGGCGGTTCGTCTCAAAATCCCTCGCGCGGTTTCCCTTGATCTTGTCTCGCCAGAACTCCTCGTTCGTTCTCGGCCATCGGCAATGATCGGGGCAGCCATGCCAGAAGCATCCATCCACGAACACGGCTACCTTCGCGCCGAGGAAGGCAACATCAGCGGTTCGCCGCATACCGGGCATCGGGCGGTGGGAGACGCGGTACCGCACGCCCCGCTCATGCAGGCGCTTGCGCAGGAGCTTCTCTGGAGTCGTGTCACGTGATCGGTTGCCCCTCATGGAGGCGCGGACTGAGCCGCTCGCCGCCCAGGAGGACGCTGGCGTTTCCTCCTGGGGCAGGACGAGGTCGCGTTCGATGGCCCTACGCCAAGCTTCGGCGAGATTCTTGCGACGGGTGTCGTAGTCAACCTCTCCGAGGTACACGGGATTTCGCGTAGCCCCCTTGTCTGACCAGCGTAGATAGGCCCGGATCCGACGGGTCTTGGTCTGCATCTTCAACTCGACGGAGGCGCGGGCTCGGCGCCCACCGCCCAAGTCCACCCAGCGCCGGTCAGGCCCGCCTGCGGCTCTATCCTGCTCGGCCGCAGCCTGGGCCCTCGTCCTGCCGGGCCGGCCCTTCCACGCCCGCTCAGGTGGCTGCTTTTCTTTCCAGCGGCCCTGGCGCGTAGTCGCATTCCCGGAGGTCACCGCGTGCTCCGCGCATTGTCCAGGGCGGTAGCCACCGCCTTTGCGAAGACTTCGCCCAATAGAACTGGGACGGCGTTACCAAGCTGGCGCATCCGCTCTCCTCGCGGGCCCTCCAGCACCCAATTGTCCGGGAATGTCATTACGCGCGCCGTCTCTCGCACGGTCATGTACCGATGTTTATACCTCCATCCATCCGGAGCGGAGGTATCGCGAACGCGGTCGTCGGTCAGCATTACCGACTCACCACCCGGCACTCCGTGAACGCCCGCCTTCACTGTCTTCGCAGGGCGGTCCATCTCGTTTGGAGTGTGCCCTTTGTAGATGCGCGCGTCGGGCCAGCCGATGTGATTCGTCACGCCGCCCAAATAGCGCTCCTGGCGGTCCAGGTGCGCCCAGGGGACGGGCGGCAATGGCGGTTCACCGTTCAGGCCGGCGAGGGCGTCGCGGAATGTGCGCCACGGAAGAAGTGACGCCTCCTCGGTATCGATGGCGGACTGCTTCGCCAGCCCCGTCATGACCCGATCTCGAACGTGGTCCGGGACTTGATGGCGATCCCAGTAGTCGCCCTCCCGCATGGAGTGGACCAGGGCGGCGTGTGAGTGGGTGGGTCTGACACTGCGCTTGAATGCCTGGATATCCACGCCGAGGTCTCGTCGAAAGGCGACGATGATCACCCTGTTTCTGACCTGCGGGACCCCGTAGTCCGCCGCGTTGACAGTCGTAGCGACGACATCATAGAGCTCGTGACCTCCGGACGGGTCGGAGGCTCGCCCACCCCGCAAGTCGGCGTCGTAGGCGTGCAGTAGCGCGTTGTGTTCCTGCCACGTATTCTCCGGGTCGCGTTCCAGGTAGGGGTAAGCCAACTCCCGCAGGATGTACTGGAAATAGGGCTCGAAAGACTTGCGCCGGAGACCGACCACGTTCTCGCAGATGACGGCCTTCGGCTGGGTCTCCCGAACGGCACGGAACATCTCCGGAAACATGTTTCGCTTGTCCTCGTCCCCCTTAGCGATCCCCCCAAGCTAAACGGCTGACAGGGCGGCCCGCCAGCCAGTACATCCACTTTGCCGCTGAGGTATTTCATGTCGAGCTCGCGGACATCGCTCTTGACGAGGGGGATGGGCCCGCCCGGCTCCGGGATCCACTCCTCCGGGCCCCGCTCCTTGGCGCCGTTCGCCTCCAGTGTCTCGCATGCCCGGTTGGCGACCTCGCTGTAGAGGAGCGGTCTGAAACCCGCCCGCCCAACGGCCATGGCCAAGCCGCCGCCGCCGGCGAACAGCTCCACTGCCGTACGGTCAGGAGATCGCCCTTCTTGCTGCTCAGACATCGTAAAACCATACCGCGGAGTAGAGCTACTTGTGAAGCGGATTGCAGTGGAGTGGTGAAATTTGACTTGCCAAGCTGCGAAGCTGGGGGTGGCCGGGTTTGGTGATGCTCGTGCAGGTGCGTGGAGGAGTGGCGGAGCCGGGCAATCGTCTGTCACCAGGTGACGTAGCCGGTGAGGGCGGCAGGGCGAGCGGCCGGGATCGAGGCGAAGCTTGGTCTGCGGCCACCATCACCTCGCTGAGGAGGCGGACCGTGTTCGCGCGCGGCGCGTTCGGCCGCCGACCAGGCTCAGAGGCGCTGCCTCACCAGGTCGATCGCGTTACGTCGTGCAGTTGGTGGCGATACCGGCACTGTCGATGCGCGCACGGCCCCACAGGGCAAGGAACTGCCTCGCTCGTGTGTGTGGGGGAGAACGCCACGGCTGGCCCGAGCCTGCCGAAGGAATTCCGACCCGTTCTACGTGGTGCCAGGACTGGGGGCAGCATGCAAAGTCAGCGGGGTTGCGGGCTCGTGCTTTCGATGCGGTCGAGGAACTCGCGGGCTGCGTGGTTGCGGCGGTAGGGGTGGAGGTGTTCGGCGAAGCGGGACAGGTGTCCGCGGCAGCGGGCGGAGTCGACTTGGCCGGAGAGGGTGTCCAGGGCGCGGTGCGCGTTGGTCAGGGCTGGTTCCAGGTCGGGTTGGGGCTGCTGGACGTAGGTGGTGGCGAGCAGGATCTGCCGTAGTGCGCCTTCGCGTGAGGAACCGTCGTGGTGGAGGGCTTGCCGTAGGTGGTGGCGCGCCCGCTGGTAGTCGCGGTTGCGCAGGTGGCAGTAGCCGGCTTGGCCGTGTGCGTGGGTGGCGGTCATCCAGTAGCTCCAGCCGGGGTCTCCGGTGAGGGAGTCGGTGGAGAGGGCGTCGAAGGCGGCGTCGACGGAGCGCCGGATGTCGGTCGCGCGGCGGGCGGTGGTGGCGGTCTGGTCGCCTGCGTGGGCTTCGGCGGCGCGCAGCTCCAGGATGGCGGTGACCCGGTTGCTGGCCCCCGGGTGGCCGGTGCGGGCGGTTTGGGCGAGCAGGACCGCCTCGCGGCCGCCGTCGAGATCCTTGGCCTGACAGGACATGAACCCGATGATGTTCGCGCCCAGTGCGCGGTCGCCCGCGGTGTGCGCGGCGTGCAGGCCGGCCACCCAGTAGCGTTGCGCGAGTCCGTGCTGGCCGTCGTCGAAGGCGACGAAGCCCGCCAGGCGGAGGAGCTCTGCTGCGGTGGCGTGGAGGCGCCAGCCGATGGTGTCGTCGTAGCGGCCGTGGTGCAGCAGCGTGGTGACGTACCGCAGGTGTCCGTGGACGAGCTGAAGGAGCGGACCACCGCCGAGCTGGTCGTCCATGTGGCGCAACCGCGCGGTGATGGCGTCCAGATCGTCGACGACCAGTGCGGGAACGGCGGTTCCTGTTTCCTGGGCGAGCTTGGTGACGGGATGGGCGATGAGCCACTCGTGCGTCGGCGAGGTGATCGAGGCGCCCATCAACATCAAGAAGCTACGACGATCCATGTAGCCAGCGTCCGCGACCGTCTGCACCGCGCGCAAGGTCCCGGTGGGTGTCCATGCGGTCTGGAGGCCGGTGGTGGCGGGGGCGCACTCCAGGTCGTCGGGGGGCCAGCTGAGCTCGGCGACGGTGCCTGAGCGGCCCAGTTCCTGTCCGAGGACGATCGTCGTCAGTGATCGCCACGGCGATCTGGGCTTCTCGCCGCGAATCTATGCGCATCGCCCTCGCCCGCTCCCAGCCTCTGATGGGGCCCCCGCTTCGATGGACGCGAGCACGGCACGGTTCGCGCCGACGGGCAGGTCGCGATCCAGCTGTCCGGGAGGCGCCGGGGGTTTGATCGCGATGTGGTGATCCACGTCTTGTCGTACTGGGGCGGCATGATCGCGGCATGGGGTTGGGCATGGTCGTCGGCCTGCTGGCCGATATGGAAGCTCAGGGCGACGTCGAGTACGCCGATACGGTACGCGCGGAGTTCGCCTTGATCGGGGAGTTGCTCGTGGAGGCGGGGGCAGGGAGCTGGGACGAGCCGAGGCTCACGGCGCAGGACGTCCAGGCGTACGGCATGGGGTATTCGGGATTGCACACCGTACGGCGCCTCGCCGTCCATCTGGCGCGACGTGGGCGGTTGCCCGAGCCGCTGGAGGACTTCTCGAGGGCGGCGAAAGACCGGCTTCTCAAGAAGGCGTATGCCCGGATGCCTGACGGTGGCCCGTTCGACCATCTTGTCCACCATTCGGACTGCGAGGGGTACTACGTGCCGGTGCCGTTCGACGCGCTGATCGTCGATGAGCGGCTTACGGGCGGCTGGCTGGGGTCGTCCGTGCGGTTGCTGGACGAGGTGCGCCGGATCGCCGCCGCCCTGGAGTTGCCCGAAGATCTGGATCCGGATTCCGAGGAGGTCGACGAGGTGCTTCGGGGCGAGCGGCGGTCGGCTGAGCGCTGGCGGCGTTACGGGGTCGAGTCGTTCACGTGCCTGCAGCTCATCGGCGCAGCGAAGCATTCGCTGGCCACCGGAGCGGCGATCGCGTTCACCTGATACGTGTGGGCCCGGAGCGTGTGCTCCGGGCCCACACGGTTCGTGTACCTCAGGCTGCCATGGTGGCCTGGAGCTTGGTGGTCGCCTGCTGCGCCGTGAGCAGGTTGATCGGACGGCGCGGGAGCGGTCGGGGCCCGTCGGAGTCGACGAGGTAGGTCGGGCCGTACGGCCACGGACCCGCGATGAGTGGGACGAGACCCGTGCCGGGCCAGCTCTGCATGGCCTCGTGCACGACGTCGCCGTCCGGCCCAGGCGCCGTGAACCACAGCACCGTCGAGGCGGTGAGTGCCGGACGGTCGTTGACGCTGAGCGCTCGAATGACGTCGGCCTCGAACTCCAGCCTCTCGACGATGTCCTCGAGGGTCTCGGCCACGTGGAGCCGCGGGACCAGTTGATCGGCGAGTGCGTCGTTGAAGGCGTCGTCGAAGAGAGACCTCAGGTCGCGCTCGGTGGCGATGACCCACGAGACGCCGAGCTTGCTGGTCAGCGCTTCGGTCAGGGCGGCGCGCAGGAGTCCGTCGGCGCCGGCGCCGATGAAGCCGGCTCCGTGGGGGTGCCCGAAGGCGAGAGCCAACGGCTCGGTGTCGGCGCTGGGCGGGGAGGCCGTTCGTAGACGGCTGGTGATGCGCTGCCGGAACAGGGAGCAGATGCGGTCGCGGGTGTGCGGACGCGTGGCAGTGGCGGTGGAGACCGAGCACTGCTTCGTCGTCGGCTGCTTGGCGCAGGTGCAGATGCGGGTGAGGACGTTCATGTCTTGACCTCCAGGTCGGGGTTGGTTGCGCGGAACGATGGAAGCGCAAGTCTGCAGGTCAAGCCCATGATCGAAACTCCGCAAGAGAAGAAGTGATCAACGTTGCGATGCGACCTCGCCGACCGGAGGGGCGGATCGGACGATGCAGGTGTGGCGTCCCGTGACTCTGCGGAGCGGCTGATCACTTCTACTCAGTGAGTACAAATACTCACCGTTGGTTCTTGTCACACACTGACTCCCTATGGCTACTCTCTGTGTCAAAGGAGGTGGCGTGTGCACACAGAGGCCGAGCAGACGGCGAAGCAGCTCCTGACAGACATGGTTTCTGACGAGTTGCTTGCCCTCTATACCCGGCTGCTGCGAATCGACGGATGCCTGCGGGAGGAAGCTGCGAATCTACTGGATGGCCCCGAACAAGTCGAGGCATTGATAGGTGCCGGGTCGGCGCTTGTCCGCTCTTCGGGCCCTGGGACTCCGGCGCAGCTGGTACCCACCCGCCCCGATCTGGCTCTGCAGGGGCTGCTGGTCGAGTTGTCGCGCCGGATGGTGGCCGATCAGGATCGCCTGCTGACGGGCCAGCGGCGCATGTCCACGATGCATCTGTGGCCTTCCTCGATGGACGGCTCGGCCGACGGGCTGGTGCAGGTCATCGTCGACCGCGACCAGATCAGCCGGGTCGCGCGCGGCTTGATCAGCTCTGCCAGTTTCGAGTGGTTGACGCTGGACAACCAGTCGGTGGAACGGCCGATGGACGAGCTGACCGCTGTTCCGCCCCCGCCGTCCTTCGACGGCCATGTGAGGTGTCGGGCGATCTACGAGTCCGCGTGCGCTGAGCATCCGGTTGGGCTCAAGACCATCGAGATCGCGGTGGAAGCAGGGGAAGAGGCCCGGTTGCTGCCCCGGCTCGGCATGAAGATGAAGATCGCCGACGAGTCGATCGCACTGCTCCCGCTGACCCCGACCGGCATGACGGGCGCTCTGCTGATCCGTTCGCCCGTCATCATCGGCGCCCTGCGCGAGTACTTCGAGTTCCTGTGGGAGCGAGCGGTCCCATTCGGTGCCGCCAGTCCACTCTCTGACATGCAGAAATACGTCCTGAACATGATGGTGGAAGACGTGACGGTCGAACAGATGGCCAAGCGTGCCGGAGTGAGCGTTCCCACGATCCGGCGTCACTCGACGGCCATCCGGAACATGCTCGGCGTCGATCTGCCTTTCGCCGCCGGTGCCGCTGCGGTTCGCCGCGGCTGGGTCAAATGAGCACGGGAAGGTTCGCATGCCCGGATACAAGGATTTCGTTCCGCGACAGAGCTTCCAGCCGACCCTCGCGCTCTCTCCGGATGCGACGTTGGTCGCCTACTCCGGTAATACGAGCGGACAGTACGACCTGTGGATCGTCCCGGCAACAGGTGGTGAGTCTCGTCGGCTGACCGACCTCGCGGGGCAGGCGGTGCGTAACGTCGCATGGTCGCCGGACGGCAAATACCTGGTCTTTACGGCCGACCGGGAAGGCGACGAGCAGTACCGCCTGTACCGCGTCGGGGTAGACGACGAGCAACCTATCGACATCAGTACCGGGCCGCACTGCCAGCGGGTGTTGGCGTCCTCGCCCTTCGACGCCAGCGGGCGTTTCCTGGCTTACGCCGCCAACGATCGTGACCGGGCCGTCCAGGACGTCTTGGTCCGTGACCTGGACGACGACAGCGAACGCCGCTTCATCCCACCTCCCGGGGTGGTCTTCGAACCGGCGGAAATATCACCGGACGGACGGTGGCTGCTCACCGCGGGCTTCCGTTCCAACAGCGACGTCGCCCTCTACCTCATCGACCTGCAGAGCAAAGCCGAGCCGTTCTGCGTCACCAGCAGGCACGGTGAGGGGCTGTACGAACCGGGGCCGTGGATGGCCGACTCGTCCGGCTTTCACCTGATCACCGACCGGTGGGGCGAGTTCAAGGCAGTCGGCCGCTATCTCATCGACGAAGGAACCCTGGAGCCGGTCGTCCAGCACGATTGGGATGTCGAGCACATCGACGCCGCCGGTGACACCCTTCTGTGGTCGGTCAACCAGGACGGACGCTCCATCCTGCATGCCCGCCACGACGGCGAGCCCTTGCCAATTCCGCCCCTTCCCTCCGGTGTCATCACCGCCGGGGCACTCGCACCCGGCGCGTCCCCCGTCGCCGTACTCCTCGACTCCGCGACGCGGCCCACCGAGATCGTCGTCCTGGCCCCCGAGGACGGGCCGCGCTACCTCACCGATACACGCCCCCCGGCAATCAAGACGATCACTGCCGTGGAACCAGAATCGGTGGTCTACCCGGCCTCGGCAGGACGCCGGGTGCACGCGCTGCTCTACCGCCCCAACCAGCCCGGCCCGCACCCCGTCGTGCTGTCCATCCACGGCGGCCCCGAGGCGCAGGAGCGCCCGAGGTACGCGCGCCGGGGGCTTTACCAGTACCTCCTCGACAGGGGCGTCGCCGTCTTCGCCCCGAACATCGCCGGCTCGACCGGGTACGGCCGCTCTCACCAGCGCCTCATCTACCGCGACTGGGGCGGCATCGACCTGGACGACCTCGACCACGCCACCCGCTACCTGCAGGACGCCCCCGACCTGGACGCTGACCGCGTCGCCGTCATGGGTGGTTCCTACGGCGGCTTCGCGGCGCTTTCCTGCCTCGCCCGCCTGCCCTTCACCTGGGCGGCCGGAGTGTCGATATGCGGCCCCACCAATCTGCTCACCCTCGCGCAAGCATGCCCACCCACGTGGAGACACTTCGTCGATGTCGTCCTCGGCAACCCGGAAACGGACGCTCAGCACCTGACCGACCGCTCCCCGGTGACCTATGCCGACAACATCACCGCGCCCCTGCTCATCCTCCAGGGAGCCCGGGATCCCCGCGTTCCGCAGGCCGAGTCCGACCAACTCGTCCACCGTCTGCGCAGCCGCGGCGTGGACGTCCTCTACAACGTCTACGCCGACGAGGGCCACGGATTCACCAATCGCGCGAACGAAGTCCAGGCGCACGAAGAGATCGCCGACTTCCTGATCCGGCACCTCCTGACGAGCCGATAACCGCGATCACCGCATCCAACCAGCAGGCAACGAGTGTGAGGCAGCAAGACGTGCCCAAGGCCCTATCGCCACTGGCTCTGCTCACCGAGCCGTCCGTCGCGCCGCTGTTCTTCGCGCGCCTTCTGTCGAGCGTCGGCGTCGGCTTCGGGCAACTCGCCCTCGCATGGGGCGTCATGGACCTGGGATACGGGCCGGGCGGCCTGTCGATCGTCCTGGCCTGCAACTCCGCACCCGCGCTGCTGCTGCTCTTCGGCGGGCTCGCGGGCGACCGCTTCCGCCGTCACCACGTCCTGATGACGGCCGAGATCATCACGTGCCTGGCATGGCTCGGCCTCGGAGCCTGCTTCCTCGCCGGAGAGGCCCCGCTGCAGCTGCTCTGCGCACTCGCCCTCTCGTCCGGCGTGGCCACCGCGATGTTCCTGCCGACCATCCGCGGCATCATCGCCGACCTGCTGTCCAGGACGGGACGATCGGCGGGCAACGCGCTGATCAGCCAGACCAGGTCCATTGGACTGCTGACCGGGCTCGCGGCGTCCGGGTTCGTCGTCTCGATCCTCGGACCAGGATGGGCCGCCTCCACGCGCGGCGCCCTGTGCGCGGTCAGCGCAGTGCTCCTCAGCCGACTCGACACCACTCGCTGGCAGAACGATCGGACGCGCGTCCTGCGCGACCTGCGCACCGGATGGCGCGAGTTCACCGCACACCGCTGGGTCTGGATCCTCACCCTGCAGTACACCGCCGTCATCATGGCGATGGTCTGCTTCACCGATATCGCCGGACCGATCTACATGGACGACGGCAACGGCGGCGCCCGAGCCTGGGGCATCATCACGGCGACCGACGCCGTCGGCGCCCTCATCGGAGCCTTCATCGGAGCCCGATGGAAGCCCGCACGCCTCGTCCTGGCCGCCGCACTGCTCCCGGCGGCCGGGGCCATCCCGATGTTCCTGCTGGCGACCGGAATCCCCTGGCCACTCCTCGCCGCAGCCGCTCTCATCCCGGGAGCCTGCCAAGCGGTGTTCTACGTCCTCTGGACCACCGCCCTGCAGAACACCTTCGCACCCGACGTGCTCGCGCGCGTCAACAGCTGGAACATGATCGCCGGATACGCGCTGATGCCGCTCACCCTCCTGGTAGCCGGCCCCCTGGTCAAGAGCATCGGCCCGCAGAGCGCCGCCCTGGGCGCCGGCCTCCTCACCGTCGCCGCCGCAGCCGTAACGCTCGTAGCCCTCCGCGCCGCACCCGACAAGCAGACCGTCGCCAAGCAGCCCCCGAAAGAAGTGCAGATTCACCTCTAAAGTCGCCACGGTCGATGAGTAGCCGCGCCGCGGAACGTGAGTACTCCTGCGGATCCGCAGCAGTCCGGTCGGCTGGTCTGCTGAGGGCATGCACCGGGTCACCATCAATTCCGTCGAAGCGATCGTCTACGGCGTCCTCGTGCTGGCACCTTCCCCGGTCCTCGCGTTGATCCTGTGGAATGTAGGCCCCGAGCACGTCACGGGCACGGATCTGGAACCCCTGTACTGGGCGCCCGCTCTGCTCGCGAGCGTGTCCGGCGCCGTCGCTCTGTGGTGCGCCCACGTCCGACGGACCCGCTGGCGGTGTGACTACCGCTCGCTCTACATCATCGGTTCGCTGGGCGTGGTGATGCTGATCCCGTTGGGGTTGTTCGCACTCGTCTGCCTGATCATGAGCAGCATCGGCACGCAGGACGGCGGCTGGAGCTGAAGCACAATCGCCGACGGACACCTCGTCACCCGAGATGCTGGTCAGGCGGCTGGGCGATGCGACACCCGTGCGCGGCCGGGACGGCCCAAGCGCTCGGCCCTCGACCACAGTGCCGGACGTGCCACTTCTAAGCCCCGTCCTTGGACGGAGGGAGGTCCGGAGCCTGACCTCCCTCCACTCTGGGACGTACTGCAGTGACTTCGTAGTCGAGAAGCGACAGCGCTCTGGCCGATGCGCGGGTGCACGCGGAGTTCGACATCGGCTTCGGGTTCGCCTTCCGCCGGGATCGTCGCGCGCGTCACGTCATGTCATACCAGCGGAACCGCGACCCCGCGAATGTCGCATTGCACGCGTCAGCCAGCGCCCCCGCCAACAACTTCGCCGGCACGAGCTGCGATCGCCACGTGCAGCCGCTCGTCCGAGTGGGCAACTTAGAACGATGATGCGCCACGCCGAAGATTAATGTTGCTACCGGGAAGAGAGTAGGGCAGTCTGTGGTGCGGACGACGGCGGGTTCCGCCGTCGCACTTCCCAAGAGAGGAGTCCCTGGATGGTCCGACTCACGTTGATGCCGGAGGGCACCTCGCATGGACGAACACGACACCCGCACCGACGACGACACCGAGCGGCTCGCCGGCGAGCTGTACAGCCGTGTCCGTGAACTCAATCGCTGCGTCCAGGAAGGGCCGGGCCTGACGCGGCCTGCGACGGCGTACACGGTTCTGGGGAACCTGGCTCAGTCATCGTTCAGCCTGGCGCAGACCGCCGAGCAACTCGACATGTTCCTCGACCGGGAACTCTCGGCGGGAAGGCTCGGGCACGATCACGGCGAGCTCGTCCCGGCTGCCGTTCGGGCGCACGATGCACTGGCGCGGGCGAGCGAGCACGCGACGGAAGTCGGTGAGGCGTTCCGTCGGGCGCAGGGGGCACTCGCTCCTATCCACAGCACTGTGGATAACGAAGTGCAGTCGCCGGAGAAGGCGGAAGAAGCCGACACGACCGTGGCCGACCATCTGGGTGGGGCTACGCGGGATCTTGATCCGGCCGAGCGAGATTTCCCCGCACCCATCGGCGAGGTCCTCGCGGAGGGGAGCCAGCCAGAACGATCGTCGGCGCCGCGTCCCTCGACACCGCGTCCCCCGCGACCCGCGCCGTAGATCCCAGCTCCGTCGATCGGTACACGCGGTCGGGCGCACGAGGCGCCTGACCGCACCCGGTCGCCGTCTGCGGCGAAGCCCGGCGGGCCTTGGCCTTGCCCCGCCGGGCTTCGCCGCCGCGGGGCAAGAAATGGAAATCGTGCACATATGGGGGTCCGGACCGGGCGCGGTCCGGACGGCGGCGGGGATCGAGCGCGATCCCAGGGGGTGTGGCCAATGGTCGGCGAGGACGGACGGAGCCCGGCGGCGGCGCGGACGGCGCGGGGGATGCAGCGGAACCGGCGATCGCACCGCACTCCACGCCGGGAGCGGTCGGTGCGGTTCTCGCTGTCGGACGAGGAGCACGCGATCGTCGCGGCGACGGCGGAGATCGAGAGGCTCGCCGTCGGCGCGTTCGCGGCGCAGGCGACGCTGGCGGCGGCCCGTGGCAGTGCGCGCCCCGAGCACATCGTGCTCCGGGAGACGCTGGCGACGGTGATGCACGCGGCGGGGCAGGCGCAGCGCATCGGAGTGAACCTCAACCAGGCGGTCGCGGCGATGCATTCCGGCGAACCGCCACCTCAGCTTCGGTGGTACGCCGAGGCCGCCGCGCGTGCCGTCCGCAGGCTCGACGACCTGGCCGAGGAGGTGCGGCTTCGGCTGCCCTGACCGTGAGGGCGGATCTTGATCGGGAAGGTGCTGCGCGGCAAGCGGGTCCAGGGCCTGATTCGCTACCTGTACGGGCCCGGACGTCATGGAGAACACCACAACCCCCACATCGTCGCCGGCTTCCGGACACCGGCCGCGCTGGAACCGGCCATGGACGCCGCCGACGTCCGCGATTTCCGCAGGCTCGACGCGCTGCTCACCCAGCCCTTGGCCCTCTTGGGCGACCGGAACTACAGCAAGCCTGTGTGGCACCTCTCCCTGCGAGCCGCACCGGAGGACCCCGTCCTGACGGACGAGCGGTGGGCGGAGATCGCGCGCGAGGTGATGACCCGCACCGGACTGGCGCCGGACGGCGATGCCGCCGCCGTCCGGTGGATCGCCGTTCGCCATGCCGACGACCACGTTCACATCGTCGCCACGCTGGCACGCGCGGACGGCGAACGTCCGGACGTCTGGAACGATGGCTACCGGATCCGGGACGCCTGCCGCGCGGTCGAGGAGCGCTACGGCCTGCGGCGGACGGCCCCGGCGGACCGGACGGCGGCGCGGCGACCCAAGCGCGCGGAGACCGAGAAAGCGGCTCGCCGGGGGCGAACCGAACCGGTGCGCAGCACCTTGCGGCGGCACGTCCTCACCGCGGCGGCGGAGGCACGGACGGAGGACGAGTTCTTCGCCGCCCTGCAGACAGAGGGTGTGGCGGTTCGCAAGCGGTACAGCACGCGCACCGCCGGCGAGGTGACCGGGTACGCGGTCGCGCTCGCCGACGACCTCGCCGCGTCCGGACGGCCCGTCTGGTACGGCGGCGGGAAGCTGGCCAGCGACCTCACCCTCCCCAAACTGCGGCACCGATGGGCTCCAGAACGGGGTGCTTCGCCGGAGCTCGGTCCGCTGTCCGGACGGAACGTGTCGGCGCGGACGGCCCGTGCCGTGTTGCGGACGGCCGTCCGCCGCGCGGCGGACGAAGCACGAACCGTCGACGGCTTCCTAGAGCGGCTTCAGGATGAAGGGGTGCTGGTCAAGCGGCGGTTCAGCCAGCTCGACCCTGGTCAGCTCACTGGCTATGCGGTCGCGTTGCCGACTCAGTCCGACGACGAGGAGCCCCTGTGGCACACCGGGGGACGTCTCGCAGCCGATCTCACCCTTCCCCGCCTACGCCGGCGCTGGACGTCTTCGCCTTCCACGTCTCGGGAGCGTGCGCCAGGTGACGATCTCAACCTTGAGGAGCGGCAGGCGTTCTACGAGGACGCTGCCCGCGCAGCCGCCCACGCGACGGCTCAGATCCGCAGGCACATGGCGACGAATCCGTACGCGGCGCAAGACGCCTGCTGGGCAGCTTCCGACACCCTGCACGTCGCTGCCAAAGCCACCGGGAACCAGCACCTTCGCCGGGCAGCCGAGGCCTACGACCGCGCCGCCCGGACACCTCACGGTCACATCCCCCGCTCCAGCCCAGCCGGGAACGCCCTGCGCACCGCGGCCCGGATCCTGGTGCTGGCGGGCTCCAAAGACCCCGGGACGATCGCGGTGCTGCTGCTCGTGGGAAGCCTGATCGCCTTGCTCGACACCATCGCCCACGTCCGTCGACTCCAGCACCGGCAACCTCAAGCGGACGCTGCACGGAGAGCCGCCCACCACCTCGAACGAGTGAGAACGCCGACTGGGGAACCTCCAGCGGCCTGGTTCGCCGAACCGGATCTCACGTACGCGCAAGGCCGTCCCGCGATGGACGACTTCCCCCGCCGGTGGGCACCCACCACCGGTATCGCTCGAAGTTCCGTGCGGGCCGTACCGCCGCAAGCAGCCCGAAACCGCGACCAGAGCCGGTGACCGGTACGCAGGCGCGGCCGGACTCTTGTGGCCGCAGCCGACCAGCGGACGCTCATGGGTCAAAGTGTTTCGACACGCCGATCCAACTACTTTAGTTGACCACTCCCGCCGCGTGATGCATCTTCTCTTCAACGACTTTAGTTGACGGGCGCTGAGTCCATCGGCCGACGTAACCGGGGGATCGCTGATGAGGCAGAAAGTCACCAGGCAGGTCGAGTTGAAGCGACGGCGTGCTCGCCTGCTCCGCCTGCACTACGAGCTCAAGCGCAACGGCACGAAGGTGCGGGTCCGCAAGCCACGGAACGGGCACTGGCAGCTGAAGATCCGAGGCGGAGGATGGTCGGAAACCGTCCTGTGCGCGGGAGCCGAGGACACCTACGTCTACGTGACCGCTCACGGTCGGTTGCTCGGTACGACCGGAGAAGTCCGGCACATCGCTCGCCTCCTGGCCTGGATGGTCGAGAGGCATCAGCGTTGACCTCGAACCAGCCGCCGGCGCCGGTTCCGGAACCGCAGACCCCGAAGCCGGACGACGAGGTCGCGGAGGCAGCGCCGTCGGACGGCATGCGCGCCACGGTCGTCAAGGCGGTGGCCGCCGTCGTCGCTCCCCTGGCCGTCGCACTCGCGATACTCGGCGGGGTCGGATCGTTCGCGACGGTTCGCGAGATGGCCGAGCCGCACTTCGGTGAGCTGGCGTGGATCGTGCCGGTCGGCATGGACGTCGGGATCCTCATCCTGCTGGCGTGGGATCTGCTGATGGAGTACCTCGACCTGCCGTGGCCGGTCCTTCGCTGGGTCGCCTGGGCCTACATCGCCGGGACGGTACTCGTGAACATCGCCGCCGCAGGCGGTGACCTGGCCGGCAGCGTGATGAACGCGGCGATGCCGATGCTCTTCATCACCGTGGTCGAGGGTGTACGTCACCTGATCCGGCGCTGGGTCGGCCTGTCGTCCGTCAGGCGAGTGGAGCGAGTACCTCCGGCACGCTGGATGCTCGCGCCGGTCTCCAGCCTGCTGCTTTGGCGCCGCATGGTCCTTTGGCACATCACCGGATACCAGCAAGGGCTCGAACTGGAGTACCGGCACCTCCTTGCCGTCTCGGAGTTGAAGCAGCAGTACGGCCGGTGGACATGGCGGTGGCAAGCGCCGCTGACCGAGCGGTTGTCGCTGCGACAGCTGCCCGACGAGCTGGTGACCGGCCCGTCCGATGAAGAAAAGACGAGCGAGGACGACGCTCCTGACGGCGATGACCTGATGGACCTCGCTCGGCAGCTTTATCGCGAAACCCAGAGGACGGGTGTCCGGTTCACGCGAGATCGCCTTGGCCTGTACCTGCGTAAACGCGGCATCACGATCGCAAACGACCGACTCGTGGAGATGATCGCGGCCGTCCGTGACGAGGCGGCCAAGCGGGGCTCGGCATGACAATACCGACTCCGGAGGAGCAGGCCGATCGGGTTGACGAGCAGCAGCAGCGCGTGAACGTCCTCGAAGGCATCGCCTCCCATGCCGTGACCCGTCTCGCCAGCGGGAAAACGCCATGGGACGAGTGGCTGACCCACGCGAGCCGACATGGGCGGCACGGGTTCACCAATACGCTGCTGATCCCGGCGCAGAGGCGAACGGCCACCGACGTCCGTTCGTACGACGCGTGGCGAAAGACGGATCGACACGTCCGCCGAGGTGAGACCGGAATCCGCGTCATCTCCGCGCGCGGCAAGGTTCGGTCGCTCTTCGACATCGAACAGACCGAAGGCAACGCGGTGGACATGCCGACGGCGACGTCCGCCGATGGATTCGAACGGCTGTCGCGCGTCGCCACGGGGCTCGGCCTCTTCGTGGACCGCAGGCAGCGCTGGACCTACCTCGGCCGCCCGGACCAGCGGATCGTCCTCGCTCCCGAACTGGACGAACTCTCCGCGGCCTCCCTGCTCGCCCACCAGCTCGCGCACATCCTTCAACCTGGCGAGCAGATGGACGCGGTCCACGGGCAACCGTCGGGCTGCCACGGCGCCCGGCGAGTCATCGCCGACTCGGTCGCCTACCTACTGCTCACCGAGCTGGGCCTGCCCGTCTCCCACCTGCGCTTCCCACCCGCAGAGTCGTGGGCCGGTGCCGACCTGCGCGCTGCCCCCGACGCCGCCGTCCGGGCGGTCGGAGAACGCATCGTCCGAACGAGCGCGAAGCTCCTGCGGCGACTGGGAGAAGCCCCATCGAAGACGCCAGCGGCTCCGTCGGCCGCGGCGGAGCCCGGAGCGAGCGAGACGCCACACGAGGGATTCCTGCCTGCGCCCCAGAAGGCAACGAACCAGGCACGAGAGAAGCTGCTGGCCGCAGTGGCGGACGCCCACCGCTTCTACCAGCGGAGCCTGCGAGGAAGCTGGGGAGCCGACTACCTGACCAGCCGCGGCTTCAGCCCAGCGGTTCAGGAGCAGTGGGAGGTCGGGCACGCGCCCGGCACCTACAGAAGCCTCCTCAACCACCTGCGCAAGCTGGGCCACGACGACCGGACGCTCATCGAAGCCGGTCTCGTGCGGCAGAAGGGCGATGAGAAGCCCTTCGACATGCTGCGGGATCGCGTGCTGTTCCCACTCCGCGATCAAGAAGGCGCCGTCGTCGGATTCATCGGGCGTCGCCAGGACGGAGCCAAGGGGCCCAAGTACCTCAACACACCGGAGAGCGCTCTGTTCAAGAAGAGCGAGAACCTCTTCGGTCTGCACGAGGTACGCGGACGGCTCGCAGATGCGGCGCGTCCGCTCCTCGTCGAGGGGCCACTCGATGCGATCGCGGTCAACACCGTCATGCCGCAGACCTATGCCGCGGTCGCGCCGTGCGGCACAGCGATCACCGCCGCGCAACTCCGCTCACTCACGACCACCACCGGCCTCGAAGCTCATGGCCTCGTCCTCGCGCTTGACGGAGATCCCGCAGGACGCGTCGGCGTGCTACGCGCGTGGCGCGCCCTCCAGCACGTCACCCATCCGGTCGAGGTTGCCGTGCTTCCTCAAGGTCGGGACCCCGCTGACCTCATGTCCTCAGCCGCACGCCCCTCTGTGGTTGAAGCGCTACAATCAGTAGTTCCCCTTGTTGACCTGGTAATCGATGAGACGGTCGAGCGGTTCGGGGGAACGCTCGAGTTCGTCGAGAGTCGGCTGGCCGCAGTACGCGCCGCCGCCCGCCTGATCGCCGATCTGCCGCCTGCCCAGATCGGTCGGCAGGTCGCCCGCGTCGCCGCCCGCACCCGGGTGGAGACCACAGAGATCACCGCCGCCGTCGCAGCGGCCGTCAGTCCGGACTCGGACCCCACCCCGGCTGCGGAGGACTTCCCCTTACCTCCGCTCACCGACCGCGACCGAACAACTCGTACGACCTCGGCCCGAACGGGCGAACAGCAGCGCCGATCCCGATCCCGTTCCCGATGACGCACTCACGATGGAGAAGTCCATGACACAGCAACACCCCGACCCGATCAACGAGGGGCTCATCCACAGCGGCCAGCGCATCGTTCAGATCGTCACCTTGGCCGTCGGCGCGAAAGAGGCTTGGGACCGGCGCAGGAGTCGGTTAAAGCTCGCAGAACAGTCCGCCGAGATCCACGCGCGTCGGGCGGCCCTGGCCGAGGCTCGGTCCCGGTGGTCGCTGGCCCACGACCGCAAATGGCTCCACCAGGCGAACCTGATCGACGTGGCCGAGGCATGGGGAGCAGCCGTCCCGTACGCCGCCGAGAACGCCTCGGCCGCTTCAGCCGTCGGCAAGTGCGAGGAACGGCTACGCGAACTGCACCCGCACGCGATGAGTCACTACGACCGCTTCCGCGCCGAGAACAAGGATCCGCTCGCCGCGATGCGCGAGGCTGCGCCCTACTTCGACCGGGACCCGAACATCCGGACCGGCGAACCGGCCGCGCCGCGGAAAGAACTACACGAGGGCGCCGGTGATAGATGGGCGGCCACTGTGCACGGCCCCGACCGCGGTGAATGGGAGGAGGCCCGCCAGGAACAGCGCGGGCGCCAGATAGCGGACGACCTCAGAACCCGGCTGCAAGCCCAGGGACGGGAGCCCGAACCCCAAGAGCTACGGACCGTCCTGGAGGTCACCACCAACCTGCCAGAGCACATCATCGCCAGAGCCGTTCCAGCACCCGCGGGCCCGAGCCGACATCACCGAACCACCGACACCGGGCCGGCTGCCGAAGACTTCCCGCTGCCGATCGACCAGGCGCTGGCGATGACCGCGAACCAGCCCTTCCCATCGGCATCCGCGCGGCGCTCGGAAGCTCCCTCTCCCGACCGGAACCGCCGCCGGAACCTCTGACACCGAACGGAGAGCGAAATGATCACCGAGATCCCGTCGGACTGGATCTTCGGGCTGGGCCTCGTCGCAGCCTTCGTGGTGCTGGCCGTCCTACCGACGTTCATCGCGATCGCCCGCGGCGCAGATGACCTGCCGTACATCGTCCTGCTCAATGTCCTGTTCGGCGCCACCGTCATCGGATGGCCCATCGCCCTCGTCCTGGCCATCCGATGGCCTCGTCGCTACCCGCGACCGCGCCGACCCCTGAAGCCCCAGCCTCCCGCATCCAACGGAGGCCCTCGTGCGTGACACGTTGGCTGCTGGCCGCGCCTCTCTGCCAGCATGCAGGCTCGCACACCGAAAGGTCGGCAGTGCGCGGCGAGGTGCACGGTCGGTGGCGCCTCGGCTGTCCATCATCGCGAGCTCGGCGCTCCTGATCAGTGTCCCCGGGCCGGTGGGGGCGGCGAGTGCACAGGCTGGAGCCCACTCCGGCCTGCGCAGCGACGTACCTTGCGACCGCTTCGGCCCGGTAGGCGGCGGACACGTCAACGGCCCTGCTGCCTGCCGCCGCGCGCGCCGGGAGATGCTCGAGGCCTTCAAGACCGGCAAGGACCCGGACCGGGACGACGCGGTACGCGACTCGATGCCGGCCAAGTCTCCTCGCGAGAAACCACGCCACGAGCCGGAACACCAACGCACTCCGCGCCTCGAGCCCCGATCACCTGCAGAGACTCCTGCTGTACCCCCGCCGCGACGTTCGACCGCCACCAGACGAATGGGTCCTTCGTCCGCGTCTGCGCAGCCGCCGACCGGTCCGGCCTCGCCTACGGAACCATCCCGGACGCCAGCACCACTCCAAGGCGATTCCAGGTCGGAACCAGAGGCCGATAGAACCGTCCTTCGAACCATCGGCTTGGTAGGCGCCGCGTTCATCCTCGGCCTCGGTATGGCCGCCACAGTGCAAAGGGGGCTCCCATCGCTGTCGCGGGTTCGCGCCAGCGCCAAGCGCACACGGAACCCTGAACTTCTGGAGTCCTCGAACGACAGGCCGAACCCCGACGTCACGGTCCCGGCGTCGCGGTCCCTGGCTCCCTTTGAAGGAGCCCGGTTCGCCCTCTCAGGACCAGGAGCCGAAGACGCCGTCCGCCACATGGTCGTGGACTTCCTCTGCAACCGATCCGGGCCCAGGGAAGTCGTGCTCTCCCGCCCGGACGCCTGGCAGCTACTCGGCTTCGACGCCGGCGCCCTCCGGGAGGACGTGATTCCCGGCCTCGTCCTGACCGAAGACGACGAGCAGACTCGCAACTACCTGCTCAGCCAGGGGCCACCACACCGACTACTCGTGACATACCGTGATGCGAAGGACGTCCTCAATCAACTGCCTGCTTGCGAGCAAGAGCGGTTGGCGGCGCTGTCCCTACGGTCATCCGCGGAATCCGCTCTCGAGATCGCCGAGACCGGTGAGACCAACAACGATCATCGGATTGGACGCGGTGCGATCGTCCCCACGTCGCTGCACCTTATGACGCGTCCGTCCGCCTTCGACCAACTCACGGCGATGCCGACCCTCGTGAGACGCGTTTGAGGAGTTGATGCCGGGCGGTGTGTTCCTGAGGTGCCGTTTGCCTGGTCGGGCAGGGGACGCGTTGACACGGACGTCTCGTTGCCGCTGCGCCCTCGCTTGCACCGTCGTCGACGACGCGCATGAAGACTGATCGGACCAACGGTGCCCAACCGCTTGGGGGCAGGGCGCCGTTGGGGCTTTGGGGGACTTCGAGCGTCTGCTCGCCAATGTCCGGCCACTACGGTGGGCCCGGTGAACACCCCCGATTCCGCGACGCTCGCTTGGGCCGCCGGGGCGCTCGGCGCGGAGCGGCCCGCGCGCGTCGTCCGGTGCCTGGCCGGGGGCTCGCACGCCGACACGCACCTGCTGGAGACCAGCGCGGGCCGCGCGGTGCTGCGCAGATTCCCCACCGGGGACGATGCCGCCGCCAACGAGGCCCGCACCCTCACCGCGCTCGACGGTCTCGGCGGCTTCGCACCGCGACTGCTGGCCGCCGACCCCGACGGCGCCCGCACCGGACGTCCGGCCACACTGATCACCGTGCTGCCTGGGGCACCCGACATCCTGCACACCGATCCCGGGGCCGCCGCCGCGCGGCTCGGCCGGGCCCTGGCCCGCCTGCACGCCGTCCCGACCGGCACCCTGGCCGAACTCCGGGACGGCGTCGCCACCTCCGACGCCGCACCCGCCCGGCGCCTCGACCAGGGCCCCACGGGCCCCATCGTCGACGCCCACGCCCGGACGATCGCCGCCGAACCACGCGTGCTGACCCACTCCGACTTCTGGGCCGGCAACGTCATGTGGAGCGACGGCGAACTCACCGGCGTGATCGACTGGTCGGGCGGCAGCCTGGCCCCGCGCGGGTTCGACGTCGGCTGGTGCCGCCTCGACCTCGTCATCCTGCACGGCTCCGAAACCGCCGCGGCATTCCTCGACGCCTACGAGAACGCCGCTGGGTACCCCGTCGCCAACGTCGAACTGTGGGACCTGTACACCCTGCGCAGCTCGCACCAGACCGTAGAAACCTGGGTGCCGAACTACCGCGACCTCGGACGAACCGACCTGACGGCCGACGCCCTCCGCGCCCGCCACACCGCCTGGACCCACGAATGCCTGCACCGCTGGAACAGCCGAACCTCACCCAGCGGGTACGCGGACACCCTGTAGCCGACCACGCGGCCGACAAGACCCCCGGCAACATCGCGGGACGCCCCGGCCCCAGAGGTCCACGAGGAAGCAGCACCGGACGAACATGATCCCGTGCACGTCGCGCCCATGGTCCTCGCACGTCCTTCGGAATATCGGCACGTCACCAGCAGAAGGAGAGGATGACGAGTTCCGCGGCGTTCTCCAGGTCGGCCGTGTGCACGACATCGGCGTTCACAACAGCAGGTCCCGGAAGCGCGATCGGTGGCCGGGTGTGGCCCCTCCCCGCCGAGCCGGGGCGCCGTCGTGGCCGCCCGACGTACGCTGGCGCTGCGCATGCAGGTGATCGCTCTACGCAGCCTTCATCGCTCCCGCCGTACGCGCGAGATCAGACGTGAGCAAAGGAGTCGGCGCGATGCATCAGATGTCCAAGGGCGCGAACATCGACCTCGCGGCGACAGGGCCGTTCACGGTGGCGTTGAGCTGGATCGATCCTTCTGGCGAGGGTGAGGCCGACGTCTCGGTGCTCCTGGTCGGTCCCGACGGCAAGGTCGGGTCCGATGCCGACTTCGTCTTCTACAACCAGCCGGCGACCGCGGACGAGTCGGTGCGCCTGCTGGGCAAGACGCCCACCGCGACCGGCAGCGAGGACCGCATCCTGGTCGACCTCGGGGCGTTGCGGCCCGAGGTGACGCGCGTGGTCGTGGCCGCCAGCCGCTACGCGGGGGCGACGTTCGGGGCACTTGACGATCTGCGCCTGGCCGTCTCCGACAGTGCAGGAGAGGCGCAGTTGGCCTTCGACATCAAGGACGCCGGCACCGAGACCGCATTCATCTTCGGGGAGCTCTACCGCAGGGGCGAGGGCTGGAAGTTCCGGGCGGTCGGACAGGGTTACGAGTCCGGGCTCGCGGGTCTGGCGTCCGACTTCGGCATCAACGTCGATGACAGCGAGGAAGAGGACCAAGCGCCTCCGCCACAGACGCCGGAGGAACCTGCGGCGGCCGTCCGGGAGGCGCCCGCCAAGCCCAAGCGGGTCCGCACGGCCAAGAAGAAGACGACCGTGCCCAAGGCGGCCAAGGTCAATCTGGCCGAGCATCCGTCTTGGCAGCATGCACGGTTGTTCCCGGTCACCGGCCTGCGCAACGATCAGGAACGCGAAGTGCGCGCCACCGCCACGCTGCTGGCGGTGATGGCGCAGGTGCCCGAGTTCGGTCGGCGCCTGACCGCCCGCTTCAACGCCCCGGCCGGAACCATCCAGACCTTCGCCGAGGCGTCCTTCAAGCACGGCGACGGCAAGGTCCGGCCCGACGGCGTGCTGCGCGTGGCCCGTGCCGGGAGGATCTGGACCGCCCTGGTCGAGACCAAGACCGGCGGCAACCCTCTCAAGGTCGATCAGGTCGAGGCCTATCTCGAGGTGGCGGCCCGGCACGGCTACGAGACCGTGATCACTCTGTCCAACGACCTGGCCCTCGACAACGAGCATCCGCTGAAGGTCGACAAGCGGCTGCTGCGCAAGGTCGCGCTGCGCCATCTGTCGTGGGCCGAAGTCGCTCACGAGGCCGAGATGCTCTGCCTCCACGGCGTGGCCAACCCCGTCCACGCCTGGCTGCTGAGCGAGCTGCTGCACTACCTGCGTCAGGACAACGCCGGCTGCCAGGGCTTCCGGGACATGGGCGCCGCATGGGTGCCGGTTCGCAACGCCGTCACCTCGGGGACGCTCCGGCTCGGGGACCGGCGCGCGATGCAGGTGGCCGAGAGCTGGGAGAAGCTGATCCGGCAGCTATGCCTGCGTCTCAGCGGCCGGACCGGCTTGGCCATCGCCCCCGTCCTGCGCAAGCGGCGCGACGGAGACGCCTCGGTACGGCGCCTGCAGACCGTGACGTCACTGGTGGAGACCGGCCGCATGAACGCCGAGATCCGCGTCCCCAGCGCCGGCGGCCCGGTCCTCCTCGAAGCCGACCTGCGCACCGGGCAGATCGAGACCACCGTCGAGATCCCCGCGGCCGACCGCGCACGCCCCCTCACCCGCGTGCACTGGTTGCTGCGCCGGCTGGGCGACGCCTCTCCGGACCTCCGCGTCGAGGCGCTCGCTCCCGGGGACAAGACCGGTCCGTGCGACCTGCTGAAGAACCTCATCGCCGAACCCGGCCTTCTGGTTCCCGATAACGCTCAACAGATCCACACTTTCCGCCTGACTCTCGCGACCGGGCTGGGCACCAAACGCGGCACCGAGGAAACCGGCTTCGTCCGCAGCATCGATACCGCCATGGACCGCTTCCACCAGGAGGTACTCCAGGTTGTGAGCCCCGAGACCACCTCCTCGACTTGAGCCAGACCCCGGCTATGACCCCGTGTGCAGGCGAGACGGGGTCGGTCCAGTTAACGGCGCGCGCCGTTAACTGGACAGACCCGTCCTAGCTAGTCCTGAGTCATGTCCCCCCGGAGGCGGGCGCCGCCGTCTACGCGGATGACCTGCGCGTTGAGATACGGCGTCCGCACAATGGCTTCGACCACGGTCGCGTACTCGTCGGGATGTCCGACGCGTTTCGGGAACACGTTGTCGCGTGCGAGCAACGCCCGGATCTTTGGGTCCGAAAGCCGCGGCGTGCCGAACGCGCCGGGCGCGATCGCGTTGACACGGATTCCCAGCGGCGCGAGATCGCGGGCCATCGGCAGCACCATGGACGCGACGCCGCCCTTGGCAGCCGCGTAGGGAACCATCGTGACCTGAGCGTCATATGCGCTGATCGATGCGGTCTGCACGATGACGCCGCACTGGCCGTCGTTGTCGGCCTCGTTGCGCGCCATGGCGGCGGCCGCGATCCGAGCCAGGTTGAACGGCCCGAGCACGTGAAGATCGAAGTTCGCGCGCATCACATCTTTCGACAGCAGCGTGCCGTCGGCTTCCACGGTGCGTCCGGCGCGGATGACCACGCCGGTCGCCGAGACGGCGGCGAAGAGCGAGCCGAGTTCACCGGCGGCGGCGACCGCGCGGTCGACCACGTCGTCATCGATCGTGTCACCGGGCACGAACGCGGCCTTCGCCCCGAGGTCGCTCACGAGCGCCTGTGCCCGGTCTGTGTCGATGTCCACGATGACGACACCGAAGCCCAGCTCCGCGAGCCGCCGAGCCGTGGCGCTGCCGAGCCCGCCGGCACCCCCGGCGATGATTGCTGACCGTCCCTCGAAGTTCATCGTCCCCTCTTCTCTTTCGACCCACCCAAGGTTACTACCCACTTGTGTATTTTGGAACAGGTGGGTAAGTTCTGGTGGTGTGGCAGAGGAGACGGAAGACAAGAGGGTGCGGCGATCCCGCGCGGCGCTGGTGGAAGCGGCCGTTCGCCTGGTGACCGAGCGCGGCACCACGGCGATACCGGTCACCGATCTCACCGAGGCCGCCGACGTCAGCCGGAAATTGCTCTACCTGCACTTCGGTGACCGGGACGGGCTGCTGGTCGCGGCGACGATCGATCTCACCGAGCGGTGGGCGGCCACGGGCGGCGCGCAGGACCCCGAAACGAGAGTGGTAGAGCTCGCACGGCACCTCTCCGAGCACCAGACGTTCTATCGGGCGGTACTCAGCGGCTCGTGTGCCTTTGCCGCGAGCGAGGCCCTCAAGGAGGTGTTCGGCGACCTCAACCGCACGACCGTCAGCGTCCTGTTCGGCGGCCTCGACGAGGATGCGCTGAACGACGTGAGGGTGTTCTTCGCGGCCGGCGTGATGGCGATCGTCCATAGCTGGATCGCCGGGCCCGGATCCCCTGCCGATCCGAATGCCCTGGCCGATCGCCTGCGGCGCCTTACCGGGATCTTCGCTGAATCCTTCAACCGGTCCGACGCGCCTGACGAGGAGAAGGCATGACCATCACAATTGAGAAAGATGTCCGAGTGCCCATGCGGGACGGGGTGACGCTGGCCACGGATCTGTACCTGCCCGAGGGCGGGCCCGTGCCGGTTCTGCTCGTCCGGTTGCCCTATGGCAAGGACGTGGTCACCAAGCTCGGCCAGCCGGTGCTGATCACTCCGCTGGCGTTCGCCGAGGCCGGTTACGCCGTGGTGTGGCAGGACTGCCGCGGAACATGGAGTTCGGACGGCACATTCGGTCTGCAGGTTGCTGACATGGCCGACGGGGTCGACACCCTGCAATGGATCCGTCGGCAGCCCTGGTGCGATGGGAACGTCGGCACCTACGGACCGTCCTACCTGGGCTTGACCCAGTGGGCGCTCGCATCGCAGGGGCCGGACGGGCTCAAGGCCATCGCACCCACTACCGCCCCCATCGACTTTCGGTACGTCCGGTTTGGCCGGGGCGGAGGGCTGTTCTGGCACACGAACCTTCTGTGGGCCGTGAGCATGAATCAGATGCTCGTGATGAGGGCGCTCCGGCGGGGCGAGAGCGACGCGACAGCCCTGCTCCAGGCCGCGGAATTGGCCGCCGACCCCGAGCCCCACCTGCGCAAGCTGCCGATCAGTGACCAACCGTTGCTGAACAAGCAGTCGATCTGGTGGCAGAAATCCATGGAACACCCGATCTCAGATGCCCACTGGGCCGAGGTCTCGCCCAGCGAGCGGATCGCTGACATCACCACCCCGGGCCTGCACGTGGGCGGGTGGTTCGACATCTTCGTCACCGAGACCACGCGGGCGTTCACCCGGCTGCGCGACGAGGCCGCCGGCCCCGAGGCCAGGCAATACCAGCGGCTCATCATCGGGCCGTGGGATCACCGCAACCAGGAAGGCCTCTACAGCGACCGGCAGTTCGGTGCACGCGCCAATGCGCTGACCGCGGACGTCACCGGCGCGCACGTGCGCTTCTTCGATCACCACCTGCGTGGTGACGCCACCGCCGACGCCGCCGACGCACCGGTACGGATCTTCGTGATGGGCATCGACCAGTGGCGCGACGAGCAGGACTGGCCGCTGCCCGACACCCGCTACGTCGACTACTTCCTCGACGGATCCGGCCACGCCAACACGGCCGGTGGAGACGGCACCCTCACCCTCGACGCACCGGACGGCGAAGCAGCCGACACCATTCGTTACGATCCCACCGATCCGGTCCCCACCATCGGCGGCCGACGCCTCCCGGCCGGTAACATCGCCGCGGCCGCCTTCACCGCGGGGCCGCTCGACCAGAGCCCGGTCGAGACCCGCGAGGACGTGCTGTGCTTCACCACCCCCGTCCTGGACGAGCCGCTGGAAGTGACCGGGGAGGTGTCTCTGGTGCTGCACGTGTCGTCGTCGGCGCGCGACACCGACTTCACCGGAAAGCTTGTCGACGTCTTCCCGGACGGCCGCGCCCTCTATCTCACCGACGGCCTCCTGCGTGCGCGGTACCGCACCTCGCTCACCGAGCCCGAACTGCTCGAACCCGACCGGGTCTACGAGATGGTCGTGGACCTCGGCCCGACCGCGAACGTGTTCCTCCCCGGCCACCGCCTGCGCCTGGAGGTCTCCAGCAGCAACTTCCCGCACTACGACCGCAACACCAACACCGGTGGCAACATCCCCCATGACGTCGACGAGCCCATCGTCGCGGTCAACACGATCCTGCACGGTCCCCGGCACCCCAGCCGCCTGATCCTCCCGATCATCGAACGTCCGTAGCGGGCAGGACCTCGACCACCCCTGCGCGATCAGGTGGTGGTCGAGGACCGCTGCGACGCCCCAGGGGCGCTTGGCGCGTTCGTGCGCGACCGGGCTTCGGGTGGATACCGAAGCCCGGTAAATCAGGCGGAGTGGGCGAGTGACCACTGATCGACGGTGAGCGTCATCGTCGTCCGTGGCCAGGTGCGGGCCAGTGCGCGAGCCCGGACTCGTCGGCGGGCCGGTCGGGGATGGCGTCCCCACCCCGTCTGCCGGATGCTGCTTACGAGTGCGACGATCCGGCCCGGGGCGCCGCCTTCGGCTTGCGCCGCTCGGCCCAGGCCAGGCCCTACCACCCTGGTTTCCGTCCCGCCTTCCAGGGCTTTCCCTGACGAGGCCTCATCGAAGGGTTCACTTGCGTTCACCCGTCCGGACTTCCCCTTGCCCGGTTGTTCCCCCGGACGGAGCAGGGGCCCTTGGGCGTCTTCCCCGAGCTTCACACCCCCACAGGCAGGACCTGCGGACGCATGTCGGGGCGGGGACCGATCTCGAACACTGATCAGGAACTACGCACCCGGCATAACCGGCCTCCAATCTGCCAGTTCACTCGCCATGCGCGACCTCGTGTCGCACCCCTGAAAAGGAACCGCACCCAAGGACTCCTCCAAAGCACTGCTCTTGGAGGCCATGACCAACCTGCAGCGCATGGTCACCGCCATCCCGCTCACCGACGACGAACGCGCCGCAGTCGACGACGGCCAAGCCGCCCTGGACAAACTCCTCGAGCAGCTCGTCAACGTCCCCACCCCCGCCGGACCTACTCCGCGCGACCTTCAGCGCCCAGCCGGCGCGGTGCTCCTGCCGATCGTGGAAGTCCGGCAGAGCGGTACCTTGCTGCCGTGGCACTCGAAGATTTCTGGACACTCATTCACCAGTCACGGCCGAGAACATCGGCCGGGACCAACGCACCGAATGGCTCACCGCGCGCCTCGCACATCGTCCGGTCGTTGAGATCATCGAGTTCGAACTGCACCTCACAGCCCAACGAAAGCGGGTCGACACCCGACACATGTGGGGCGCTGCCTGGAACATCTTTCAGGGCTGGTGCTCCGACGACAGCTTCTGGTACTTCCAGCCCTGGCTCATCGGCCTCGGCCACGACACCTTCGAACGCGTCGCCGCCCACCCCGACGCCCTCGCCGACACCCACGAAGTCCGTCGCCTCGCCGGACGCCACAGGTCACAGTGGACGGACGAGGAGTGGCCGGAATGGGAAAGCATGAACTACATCGCGCTCAACGCCTACGACCGCGCCACCGGAGAAGAAGAAGGACTTGAAGACGCCCTTGAGACACGGGGTCTCTACCGAATCTGCGACGCCTTCCCTGAGGACGAACGCTGGGACTACGACGACATCGGACAGCGTCGCGCAAAGCTCCCTCGACTCACTGAACTGCTGGGCGAGCACCACCCCGCCACTTGACAGATCTGATTCCACATAAGAAGCAAGCTGATCAAGAGACAGATGTACGGCCGGGCTGGGCTTTCGTTTCCTGCGTCACCGCATCCTCCTCGGATAGCTCACTCTCCGCTACCACCGAGTATGCGACAGAGTCGAATGTCGGACAGAGCCGAAAACCTTACAGTCCCGCGAGGCGAGCAGGGCCTTGCTGGTGGTCAGCGCCTTCGAGAGTGCGGTGTGGAGGGTACGAGGGATCGTGCCGCTTCCCAAGCCGCAGGTCTCGACGACGTGGGTGAGGTCGCGTTCTTGACGGCTCGTCATCGAGGCGGCGCAGGCGTCGTTCGACAGGACGTCGCGAGCCGCGTACCCGTCGCGTGCGTCGATGGCCTGGGTGACCGCACGGGTGGCGAGCGCGCCGATCGAGTGCTCGGTGTCGTGGAGGGCGGCGAGGACGGACAGGCGCAGGCGAGTGTCGAAGACGACCAGGCCTGGAGGGGAATCGATCGTCAGTGAATAGTCCAGGAGTGTGCTGGTGTCCGGCGTGGCTGCGGTGCCGCAGAGCACGGTCAGGCAGGCCGTCACTGCGTTCTCCCACGGCTCGCCAGGTGCTGTCTCAGCGAGCAGTGTCTGGGCCCCCTCGGGATCGCCGTCGAGGGCGTGCGCGATGACGGCTACCTGTCGGCCGTCCAGCATGCGTCGGCCGACTCCGTTGTGTTGCTGCAGGTGGGCGAGTGTGTTGTTCCAGCGGCCCGCTGTGGTGAGGGCGCGTGTTCCGTCCGCGAGGTTCACCGTCCAGAGCCACTGGTGTAGCTGCTGGTAGTCGGCCGAGGAGCGGGTGAGCGAGGAGCTCGGCAGCGGGTGGCCGTCGATGGTCGTGTCTCTGCGAGTGGCGATTGCTCGGTAGAGGTCGCCAAGGAGGCGTAGGGCCTGGTCGCCGTTGCCGGTTCTGATGTGCAGACGGGCGAGATTGACGAAGGGTTCGAGGGCTCGGCGTGCGGACGCGGCGTCCAGGGGGACGCGGCGGAGGTAGGTGGCTGCGTGCTGGTGGCACCAGTCTCGGGCCAGGTCGTGCAGGCCGACGTCCGAGGCCAGGAGCGCTGCCTGGTTGAGGACGGTGGACGCCGCCGCCCGGTCGAGGTTCCGGGCGGCGGCGTCGGCCAGGGTGCATAGCTCGGTGACCCGGACGTCGAGCGGCGAGCAACGCGGTCGCGTGCGTGCGACGAGAGGGAACCAGCGGAATGCCACCTGGCCCGGATCTATCACCGTCACTCCCAGATGATGGTGATGGGACGGTGAAGACGTTCCAGGACGAACCGGCCCGCGGCGGCATCGGTCGTCGTCGGGCTATCGGGAATCTCGAACCGGACACTGCGGGCGCGGTAATGGTCGTTCCAGGTTCGGATCTCTCCGAGGACGCGGTCCACGAGGTTCTGCGCGGTGGGGCCGTGGCCGATGACTCCGACTTCGTAGAGCTTGCCGCCCTCGGGAGCGGGGGTGGTCGGACGGATGGTGAGGTAGGCAAGGTCGCGGTCGTGAACGGTCGCCATCGAGCCCCAACCGAAGATGGGCGCGACCTGGCCTCGCTCCTTGGCCGTGGGCTTGATGTTCATGCGCATCAGGGCGTTGTCCAGCCGCAGGCACAGCCATAGGTCGAGCCATTCGAAGGAGACGTCCGGCGGGAACGCCACGCCGGACCAGCCCTCGTGGCGCTCGCTTTTCAGGACTCCGGCGAGAGCCTGGCCGTTCACTGTCTGGTCCTTGTGGACCTGGAGCGTCACGTCGTTCTCCGGCGTGAGTTGGACGTAGCGGCGGGCGTCGTCGCCGATGCCGCGCAGCGGCATGAAGACGGCGAGCTGGCTGTCGCGGCTCCGCCAGCCGGTGTCGTGGCGTTCGAAGACGATGCTGCGGGAGTTGGTGCCGCGAAGGCGGAGCGGCACGACGAGGCGGCCGTCGGGGGAGAGTTGCTCCAGCCAGGCTGCCGGGATCTCGTACGCGCCGACGGTGGCGATCACGTGGTCGAAGGGCGCCCCCTGGGCATGGCCGAGGGCGCCGTCGCCGAGAACGACGTCGACGTTGTCGATGCCTGCGGCGGTCAGGTGCGCGCGGGCTCCAGCGACGAGGTCCTCGTCCACGTCGATGGTGGTGACATGGCCGGTCTCGCCGACGACTGCGGCCATGATGGCGGCGTTGTAGCCGGTGCCCGCGCCGGCCTCCAGGATGCGGTCGCCGGGCCGAGGGTCGAGTTGCTCGAGCATCATGGTGACGATCCCGGGCTGGGACGCCGCGCTGATGTGCTCACCGCCGTCTTCCGTCTTCGTGTAGACGGGGGTGTCGGCGTACGCCCGATCGAGCGGTACCCCAGGCAGGAAGAGGTGCCGGGGCGTGCGCCTGAAGGCTTCCTCGATCGCCGGGCTGTTCAGGACGTTCCGGTCGCGCAGGCGATCGGCCAGTTCGGCACGCAGTTCGTCGGCGGATGCGGCACGATTGTCACTCAGAGTAGTCATCGGTTGGACCTTAATCGTCGTGGTGGATGTGGTCGGCGAGTTCGGGACGGACTGGAAGACGGTGTCCGACAGCACTGCCGCCAGGGCGGCCTGGTCTGTTACCGGCAGTGAGGCGCGGTTGAAATGGAAGACGACGTGGTGGGCGAGGACGGCACGCAGTCCCCGCGTCAGGAAGCCCTCGTGGGCAAGGGCGGCCAGGGCGCGCCCCGCTTGTTCGAAGGCGCTGATCCAGCCCTCGTAGCCGCCGAGCGGGCCGCTGCCGCACAGGTCGTGGATATCGACGGTCATCAGCCGGTGCGCCGCCCGTTGCTGCTGGGGGCGGGACGCCGCCGGTGCGACTGGGCGGAGCGCTGCGACCTTCGACCAGACGTCGCCCTGCTCGTACCAGTCCAAGCCCGCAGCGCGGAACATCGCGTTGCACAGCAGAGCCGTCGTCTCCCGTAGCCCCAGCGGCGGGACGGAGCATTGTGCGGCGCGGGCGAGTACGTGACGGCTGTCGTGGTGGAAGAGCGTGTGGGCGATAGCCATCGCGGTGTTGCCGCCGAATGCCGCTGTCTCGGGCTCGTAGATTCCAGGCGTCCATGCTTTGATCCGACCGGTGGCGGCCAGGTCGTCCAGCAACTCGGCGACGGCGGAAGACCCGGCAACGCGCGGGATGTAGCGAAGCCGCCACGGGTGCTTGCGCATGAACCACCAGCCGTGCAGGACGCCAGCTTCCTGCGCAGCGACCAGCGCGGGACGTAGATCGTGGGCTGCGACTGCACCGGCTGTCCGGCGGTCCGGGAAGTAGATGTTGTACTGGCGCCACTCGAGGTCGGGCATCGCGAAACGTTCCTCACGGATCAGGCGACGAGCAGGCATGTGTCCCAGCCAGACCTTGGAATTCCGGTGCCGGTAGGCGTGAGGACGGCCAGGGCAATGCCGGCTCCCCCTTCGAGGAAGGCGGGTCCACAGCCTCTATCGCCCAGAAGCGCGACGGCAGTACGACCGGGATCGGTGGAGACCGTGTGGATCGAATCCAGGAGATCGGGGATGAGGGCATGCAGCCCCTCTGCGGTGTCCGGGGCGGCGTCGGCGGCAACTCGGGCGGCGATGTGGGCGAGGCCGGCGTAGCCGTGGCACAGCGTGGGGTCGGTGGTCGAGGAGCGTTGGGCGGGGTCGGTCAGGGCCTGCATCAGGGCGCGCTCGGCCATGTCCCGGCGCTCGGTGTCGCCGGTCGCCAGCGCGGCGAGTTGCTGTGCGCGAGCCAGACCGGCGGTGCCGTAGCACCAGCTCGGTCGCTGCGAACCGGAGACCGACCGCTGGTCGGCGCGCTGTTGAGGCCGGTTGACCCAGTACGGCCATATCGGCCCGGACGGAGTGTCGGTGCGCCAACGGTCGAGCCAGGTGCATATGCGAGAGATCGCGTCGAGGTGACGATCCACGACGACGTCGCGCCGCGAGGCGAGAGCGAGTAAAGCCAGCGGCCCGCCTATCCCATGGGCGAGCCCGGAGTTCGCGTGGCCGCCCTTGAAGTGGTCGTGCTCATGCCCGTCGGGCCCCGAGAGCGTCCACCAGCCCGGTAGCGACTCCTCGCCGTCTCGCGTGGGCTCGGTCAGGCGCACCAGGTACTCGAGGACGGCGCGGGTCGCCTCGCTGCCGGGAGCTCGTCGCAGGAGGTAGGAGCCGATGCCGGTGAGGCCACGCACCAGGTCGAACTCGGACAGGGACGGCAGATGCCCGGCCTCCAACCAGCCGAGCGCGCTGCTGGCCCGGCGCCGGACGTCGGCGGCGATCACTCGATCGAGATGGTCGAGAGCCCCGGTGTAGGAGCCGGGAAGCAGGTCGGCGGCGCAGGCCAGGGCATGAGCGACGGCGGGAGCCCCGTAGAACAGGTGGCTATCGAACCCGGTAGTGAGTGGTGCTTGGGTTGCGTACGCGAGCCAGTCGTGGGCACGCCGCCACGGGGAGAGCCCGGCGGCGGCGCGCTCGATGTGGAGCAGGGCGATGCCGGGTGCCCCGTGAGCCAGCGATTGCCGCCACCAGGGACGGGACGTCAGCCGAGCAGGCAGGCCGTCGGGATGGGCCAGCAGTTCGGCGATGGCGTCGCCTAGCTCGCGCGCGGGATGTTCGTCGTTCACCTGTGGCCCCCGGTTGCACGGGCCGTCCAGGAGAGTGCGGCGGCGCGAGCGAGGTACAGGCCGATGGCCTCCTCGTCGAAGTCGATGCCGCCCGTCCGGACGAAGTTGACGTGCATGAGCGACGCGAGCACGTCGTCGAACGCGATTCCTTCGGTATGGGGCCCGGGGAAATGGGGCCGGTACTCGGCCAAAGCCCGGTCGCGCGGCTGCCAGGCACGCGCGATGGGTGCGCCGCCCGGTGCCGCACGCAGCGCTGCCCAGCCGCCGGACGGATCGGCGATGCGGACGGCTCCCTCGAAAACCGGCCGGGGGACGCGTGCCGGCGCACCGGCGGGGACATGCTCGACCAGCCATCGCATCCCCTCGGCGACGCCACCGGTGAAGCCGACGGCGATCGCGACAGCTTGGGCCGCCACGAGGGCGTGCGGGTGGGGGCGCGGAGCCGTGCCGAGCTGGACGAGTGACGCCTGCGAGTCCGCGGCGAAAACGGCACGCGCGGCCGTCCACGCCACTCCGGCACCCCAGCGGCCGGTCTCCGGCCAGGACGTCGGGTAGGTCACCTCGCGCAGCAGACCGACGCGGCGCAGTTCGTCGACCCAGGCGCTCACCGTGCGGGCGGCATCGCCGAACGCGTCCGGTTCAGGAAGGACGAGGCGAAGGCGGAGATGGTGCGCGGGGTCCCGGTACCGGACGAACCACCAGGCGGGTTCGTCCAACCGCCGCAGCAGAACCGGAAGATGCTCGGTAAGGACGATGTCCTGGCGGTGCACGTCCCCGTACAGGCTGGCGAGCAGAACTCGCGAAATAGCTGGCGTCTCGCTCCGATCCTCGTGGACGACCCGTGCCGACGTCGGCTCGGGCAGCGGTGGCCATGGCGGCGGTTCGGTGGCGACGAGCGGCACGATGACCTCGTGCGGACGGCCGTCGCACCAGCTGGCGTCGTCGGGAGCCGGAGCTTCGGTCAGAACCGCCTCCGGCGCGCCGTCGAGGTGGGTACGGAGCAGGACTCGGTGGGCCGTCCGGTCCAGGTCGAGCGGCAGGAGCTGGTCGCCTTCAGCGAGGTTGACCAATCGAGATATCCGGCGGCGAGTTCGCCACTCGTCGAACGCGGCGTCCCAAGCCGCCCAAGGCTGCGCACGCGCGGGCAGCTCGCGGGCCTCCAACCGCCACCGCGCCGGAGACAGGATCGTCCGGCCGAACCGCAGCCGGGGAAGGAACAGGAGGCCCGCCGCGGCGCCCCAGTCGAAGGTCGTCACCTGGGCGCATTGCGCGCGACCGAGCTCGGTGAGGAAGCGGGCGAGCGGCGGCGTGTGCGTGACCAGGTTGAGCGCGTGCATCCCGAAGGCTTCCAGCCGCCGACCATGGGCCGGATCAGCCAGGTACAGGCGACGGCCGTCACACCCGACCGCGAGATCCTCCGGTGCCAGCGCGGTGCGAGCGTCGTGGCGATGCTCGGCCAGGCTGATCACGGTCGGAAGCAGCTTCGGCACCCGCGTGACGTGCGCAGTCGCCGGATCCAACGGCGGGAAGGAGAGCTGCGCGCCCACGGTGCCGCGGTCGCCACCCGGCAGGTCGGCCAAGCCACCGACGAACGCGGCCCGCTCCCGCTCCGTAAGAACGCTCAGGAACCGGCCGCACGACACACCAGCCCCGCGCGAGACGCTGACCACCTCGACCGTGAAACGGCCCCGCCGCAACGCTCGACGGTCGGTGGCACGCACGCGCACGCCCAGCTCCAGATGGGACGGTGGCCGGAGCGGCTCCGACGACAACTCCAGCGACTCGATGAGCCGGTCGTCCAGGACGACTTCCTCGCAACGGTCGAGGGCGGCCTGCTGGGCGATGGCGAGCAGCGCCCTGTCGCGGGCCGACATCGGGGAGCGGCGCTCCGGTGTCACGGTGCCTGGATAGCCGTCCGGCCAGCCGACCCCGCTGTCGCTGACGACGTCAAGGAGAGGTACCAGCGAACCGATGCCGTACCGCTCGTAGAACCGCTGATGGTAGGCCCGCCAAGCGGGAGTGCCCACCGGGAAGGCGCTGGTGCGCGCGAGGACGAGCGCGGCGCGCTCAACCTCGCGGGCGACATCGTGTGGCAGCACGACAGCCGCGTCCAGCCGCAGATCGATCGCCATCGGGTGCTGCTCGGACGGCGAGAGCAAGCGCATCAGCTCGCACACGTCTGCGCGCATCACCTTGGCGGCGCTCGGCCCGGCAAGGTCGTGATGCCCGGTAAGCGTGTGGATCTTCCGGAGTTCGCCGGCGAGCCCGGTAACGGGTGCGACCGCCGAAGCACCCGCAGCCGCCAGCTCCGTCACCAGGTACCGGAGTGCATCGGGCTCGGTACTGGGCGCGTGCAAGCTGCTGATGAGGACGCCCCGTGCGACGAGTTCCGTAAGCATCGTGGCGACCTGAGCCGGTGACGCAGCGGGGAAATCACCCCGGATCTTGGCGGCCAGATCCTCTATGCGGATGGGGTCACGGGCTGCCTCGACGGCCGCCCGTACCGCGTCGGTATGGCGGACGGAGATCTCGACGGCACCGGCCCCGCGCGCCCGCTTCCAGGGGCGGTAGGGCACGATCAGGCGGTCCCCGCGGACGAACAGCGTGTTGTTCGCGGCGACCGGCAAGCATGCCAGCAGCTCAGAGCAGCCTTCCAACCGCTCGATGACCCCGGCCAGCCAACCGGCACCGGCACGTGTAGCGGCTCGGTGCCGCGGGCCCCAGCGGAACAGCGGCTCGGCCCCGAAGGACGCGGGAGCCACACCGGCCAGCAGGCCGAACGGCGTAGCGCGTCCCGTCATGCGTTGCAGGTAGCGGACGACCGACAGGACGGCGCGCCGGGTCTCCCGCGGAGCCGGGGCCGGGGCATCGCAGACCGCGCGCACCTGCCGGGCCAGCGACGGGCTGGCGTGTTCGAGAGCATCGACCACGGTCTCGTTCGTCCAAACCTGCCGGAGCCAGTCCACCCACGTGACGACGCGTGCGGGGGTGGCCTCGCCGGTCAGGTCGGGATAGGGCGGAAGACCTTCCGAGGAGTGGGCGGCGGCACGGAAGAGTGCCGCGCCGACGGACTTGAACTTCTGCGGGCGAGCAGAAGGAGGCACGGCATCCTCCGTGGCGATGATGTGCAGGCCGGGGGACAGCGGCGCCGCCGCAGGCGAGCCGTCGCGACGGCGCCGGTCGATGCCCGGGGACGGAGCCGGTCAGTACGCGTTGCTGATGCAGGCCCCGCAGGTGCTCGTGCACCCGTCGTCGGTGACGTTCACCAGACCGGCCGGGTCCGCGATCTCGAGCAGCCGCACGTCCAGTTCGAAGGCGTCCGGTGCGGCGTCGGTCGGTCCGGCGACTGCTTCCGGCTCTACGGTGCTGTTCCTCAGCATGAGACCCTCCAAGTCTCTTGAACCAGCGGTTTCCATCGGCGCCCAGGAACTTCGGGCGCGGTTGCGTTACTGCTTCTGGCCCACGCCGCCGAGAATCCATACCTCTTCAGGAGCGACGTCCGAGACGCCGTCGGGACGCCACGCCGGGACATACACGAGCCCCGGGTCGACGTACTCAAGCTCGTCGAAGAAGCGGTCGACCTGGCTGCGGGTGCGGTGGGTGACGGGGTTCGCGGTGGACCGGTAGACCTTCCGCAGCCCGTTTGCCTGCTCGGGGCGAGGGTCCGCGGTGACGTGGGAGATGGCGAGGTAACTGCCCGGCGCCATCGCGGCGCAGAGCCGGCGGACGATGCCATAGGGATCGGAATCGTTGCTGATGAAGTGCAGGACGGCCACGAGGAGGATCGCCACCGGCTGATCGAAGTCGATCAGCCGGCGCGTCTCTGCGTGGCCGAGAATCGACTGCGGATCCCGCAGGTCCGCAGTAACGACGCTCGTGGCTCCGGCTTCCGTCGTCTTGAGCGCGCGCGAGTGGGCCAGCACCTTCGGGTCGTTGTCGACGTACACGACGCGGGCATCGGCCGCCTCCCGCTGGGCGATCTCATGGACGTTGCCCTGCGTCGGCAGGCCCGTGCCGATGTCGAGGAACTGCCGCATGCCCGCGTCCCGCGCGAGGAAGCGGACGGCACGCTGCAGGAACCGGCGGTTCTCCCTGGCGAGGAGCAGGACCTCCGGGGCTTCGGCGATCACCCTGTGGGCGGCTCGCCGGTCGCCCGCGAAGTTGTCCGTGCCGCCCAGGTAGTAGTCGTACATGCCCGAGGCGGTCGCGACGGCGGGGTCGATGACGTTGCTCGCCTGGTTCAGGCTCTCCGCTGCCACTGTTTCTGGCTCCTTCACCGAGTCGCCGATGCCGGTTTCGAGTCGTTCTGGAGAGGTTGGGACTGGCCTGCATGAGCTGCGTGAGGGACCGCCCGCACGCCCCGAGAGCACACGGGGCGCGCAACCACGTCCATCGTGATAGCGCTAACGAGCTGAGATTATTCACGCGAGCGATGAATAATTCAAGAGACTTCACGGCGACGTACGGAGCTCCTCGGTGGCCGAGCGGTGGAGCCCTCTCCGGTATCAGCGGCGCCCGCGTCAGGTGCGCCAGGTCGAAGGTGGAGGCGGGTGGGACCGTTCACCCAGGCCCATCGCCAGAGTGCGAGCGATGCGCCCGCCCGTCCTGGCCTCGACGTTTGGCTTCCCGTCGATGCCGACGCACGGCAGGGCGATCAAGGGCCCCTGAATTTCCCGCTGGTCGAGCCAGCGCTGGATGCGGCTGCGAAAGTCGCCGGCGAGCCGGATCGCTTCCCGCTCGTCCTCGCTCAAGGCCAAGGCCATCACCTGACGACAACTTCGGAGCGTTGGCGCGGTAGAACGATCCAGACCTGCTTCGCGGGGACGAGCCCGCTGGACATCCTCGTTGCTCCAGCGCCGCACCGGCCGCCGAACAGCCCGGCGACCATCTGGAGTCCGCGGCCGGACTCGCCCTCCGACGGGCAGCCGGTCGTCGCCCGCGACAGGAGCTTGAGCACGGCCCCGTGATCGATGCCGCCGTCCACGACCGCGATCGTCACTCGCATCTCCGTCCACGAGATACGGATCTCGTACGGCGGCGGGGCGTGCTGGCGCGCGTTGGTGACGAGCTCGTTCACGGCGAGCTCGGCCTCGAATGCTTCGTCCGTCAGGCCCAGCCGAGCGAGTACCTCGGACAGCACACTGCGGGCTCGATGTTCGGGTTGCGGGCCATCCAGGCGCCGGACGAGCGTGCGTTCGGGCTCGTCCGGCGCCGCGGACGGCTCGCAGAGCGGTGGTGCGTTCATGTGGCATGCGCCTCCGAGTAGTAGAACCAGGTCGGCGACCTGGTGCTCTTCCTGGCAGGGCTGCGGAGCGCCGTAAGTGCCGATCCGGAAGCCGGTCAGATCGATGGGCGGATAACGCGACCAAGGAGCGGCCCCGGTAGGGGCCATGGGGCATCGACCATGTCGACGGCTCCAGCCGGTCACGGGATTCGGTTCGGCGGTGCGGTCTCGGGGATCTCGCGGCACCAGCACCAGGATCTGACTAGCATCATGTACGCACAGTGTCAGTCTTGCAACAGGTCACACATGACTGGTTGCAGAAATGACCGGTTGCGAATCTGGCGAACCGGGAAGACCCCGGTGATATCCACACACCGATCGGCAGACTTGGCGGGCAGGCACATGGATCAGAGTCCGACCGTTCGAGGCCGTCGCCTGATGCGAGAGCTGAAACGCCTCAGGGAGGCCGCCGGACTGTCGCTGGAGGTGGCGGCGAAGCGGCTCGACTTCAGCAAGAGCAAGCTCTACCGGCTGGAGAACGGCCGCAGCCGCGTCAGCACGGACGACCTCGAGGACATGCTCGACCTGTACGACGTCTGGTCCCGCAGCGCGAGGCGCTGATCCAGCTCGGTCGCGACGCGCGGCGCCGCAGCTGGTGGACGAAGTACTCGGACGTGTTCACCGGCTCGTACGTCGGGCTGGAGAGCGCGGCGGCGAGGATCAGGATCAACGCCCAGCTCGTCCCCGGCTTCCTGCAGACCGAGGAGTACGCGCGGGCCGTCATCGGCCGCACCCGGCCCACCCTGGAAGCCGGCGAGGTCGATCGCCGCGTCGCGGCCCGCGCCGCCAGGCGGGAGGCGCTGTTCGGCAAGGAGGAGCCGCCCGAGGTGCATGTCGTCCTGGACGAGTCGGCCATCCGTCGCCGGATCGGCGGCCGTGACGTCATGCGGGGCCAGCTGGCATCGCTCATCGAGGCGGGCGCGCTTCCCAACGTCACGCTTCAGGTCCTGCCGTTCGCCTTCGGGGCGCACGCCGGCGTCGAGGGCGAGTTCGTCATCCTCACGTTCCACGAGCCCGAGGATTCGCCGGTGGTCTATGCCGAGGGGCTGATGGGAGACCTCTACCTAGAATCGGAACCGGAGCTGGACACCTACCAGCTGGCCTGGACGTACATGCTGGAAGGAGCTCTCGACCCCCGAGAGTCCGTCGCCATGCTCCGAGAACTCCACGATCAGCTCTGACTAAGGAGAACGCTTGGTGATCAACTCTGGCGCCCCGTCGAGCCCGGTGTGGCGCAAGTCCAGCCGCAGCGGAGGCGGCAACCAGTGTGTCGAAGTCGCCCGGATCAGTGACGCCCGAGCGATCCGCGACTCCAGGAACCCCGAGGGCGGCCACGTTGCTCTCCGAGCCAACGCGTACGGCACGCTCGTCAGTCGGATAAAGAACGGCGAGTTCGACCTGTAGAGACGCTTCCACCAGAGCTGTGCGGCCCCCGGTAACGGAACGAGCTACCGGGGGCTGTGGCCGTCTACAGGGTGCCACCCTGGTAGGACGTGGTGATCGAGTGATCTGTATTCTCTGGCGTCCGTGACTTTCTGTGGTGTTGCCGGATGTGAGGCTTCTTCTGGTGCAGTTCATCGTTCATGAGCATCCGGTTGGTCGGGCTGCGCAGAACTACCTGGCTCATGTCGACCTTGAGCGCTTCGGCCTTGCCGGTCAGAGGGAGCAACTGTGGCTTCGCCCATGCCAGGGCGGCGACTATGTGGTCGCGTGTCTTCCGTTCCGCGTCTACGGACTGGCTCTGAACGATCGGGTACGGCTGTCTGAGGACGGCGCGACGGTCGTGGAGCTGCTTGAACGCTCAGGGCACCGAGTCCTCAGGGTCCTGTTCACGCCTCGCTCTGATCAGGACGCGTTCATGGCGCGGATCACCGGCGAGGTCGAGATCGCCGGCCTGGCGTTCGAGTGGAGCGGGAAGCGTCACCTCGCTGTCGATGTCCCTCAAGACGCTTCTCCCGTTCGGTTGTTCGGCGTCCTGCAGGAGGAGATCGATGCTCAGCAGGCTTATTGGGAATGGGCCGATGTAGAGGCCTTCTAGGCGTCCCATCTGTGGTGGTCGTCGGGTGCGTAGCGGCTCCAAGGAGTGCCTGCGTCGGCGGTGGTGCGGCTGGTTTGTTGGTCGGTGTAGCCGAGCATGCGGGAGATGACCGGGGCTGGGGCCTGGAGGACGAGGTAGCGCAGGGCGGAGGTTCGTCCGCTGATGCTGTTGATGCCCTGGTCGCGGAAGCGCCGGGTGATGGCGTCGCTGGTCATAGGCTGGCCGCCGCGGCGGCCGGGGAAGAGCCAGCGGGATCCGGAATTGGTCGCGGTGGTGAGGTTGAGACGCTGGTCGAGGTAGGCGAGCAGGAGTGAGGCGAAGGGCTCGGGGACTGGGCTTGGCGGGTCGCCGAGCTGGAGAGAGACTGCGGGGCCATCGCGGATGACGTCGTCGATGGTGAGCCGCAGGATCCGGGTGACCGGCTGGGCATAGAGGAGCACGATCACCGCGGCGACTCTGGTGAGCAGCGGGATCTGGTCGTCGGTGAGGAAGTGGTGCAGGAGCTGAAGGCGCCGCTGTTGGCTGAGCGGGGCTGGGTTGGCGGTGGGCTGGTGCGGGATCGTGACGGTGGGCAACGCCTTGTCGTTCATGGCCCAGCGCAGGAACGGGTGGGTGTTGCGGCGGCGGGTGTATCCGTCGGCATACCAGGCGTCGATGTCGGCCTGGCGGCAGTCGGCGAGGTTCTTGTCGCGGGTTTCGAGCCAGGTCAGGAAAGCGATGGCGGAACGGACCTGGTCGCGGGCCTGGTCGCGGGCCTGGTCGCGGGCCTGGTTGGTCTGTGTCTGGGAGAGCGGGCCCCGGGCGGCGAAGCGGCGGAGGCGGTTGAGGACGTGCCAGGCGGCGAACCTGGCGACCAGTTGCCGCTGGCCGGGGTCGGTGATCTCGTCGAGGACGGCGCGGAGCCAGCGCTGGAAGAGCAGCAGATGCCGGTCTGCCGCTGGTAGGACGCCGTGGAGCATGAGCAGGTCGCGGAGGTAGGTGACCGAGCGCCAGGGCGTCATGGAGTCCAGGGTCTGGTGAGTCAAGGCGGTGGCGGGGTCGGCCAGCGTCCGGAGCATGGCGTCGACGTGCGGGCGTCTGATCCAGCTGATGCCCGCGATCGGTTTGGTCATCGTGCGAAGCGCGTCGAAGAACGGCAGCAGTTCGGGGCGGATGCCACCGGCGCCGTCGTCGAGGACGGCCCGCAGGTCCGCGGTGAGGACACACGGCTGGCAGAGACCGTTTCGGTAGCGGCGGCCTGGCGCTCCGCAGCCTCCGCAGGTGAGCGTGGTCACTGGTCGGGGCGGATCCGGGCGCGTTTGGGCCGGACGACCTCGGCCAAGTCGACGACCTCGGGTCCGTGGCCAGCGGTCTTGCGGGCTGTGGTGTTCTCGGCTTTGGTCGCGATGAGACGTTCCGGTCCGCAGGAGAAGATGTCGCAGAGCGCCGCCAGGACCGGCAGGGAGAGCCGTTCGGGTGTCTGGGTGACCAGTCGCCAGACCTGGACCGAGGAGAGTTTGATGCCACGGTCGGCTAGGAGCGGGATGAGGTCGGTGGTGTCGAACATGCCGCTCTCGGCCATCACCTCACGCAGCCGCCACTGGTAGCCGACCTGCCGTTTCATCGGCTGCTCCCGGCCCGGTCGGGGCGCAGGGCCGCGTCCAGAGTGGCGTCCAGGGCTCGCCGCAGGGTGCGGGTGCGGAAGTCGGAGGACACGCAGGTGTAGATCGAGGTGGTGGAGGCGTGCTCGTGGCCGACCTGCTCTTGAACGAACCGGGCGTCCCAGCCCGCCTCGATCAGATGGGTCACGTAGGAGCGGCGGAAAGAGTGGAAGTCCAGAGCCGGGTCCAGGCCGAGCGCATCGCGGTAGATGGCGAAGCGGGTGTTGATCTGGGAGTAGCCGACTCGCGGGCCACGTTCGGAGGGCCAGTAGGTTCCGGCGGTCGCGGTGGAGAACCGGGGCCGGACCTCGGTCTCCCACTGGTCAGCCGCCTCAACGATCCAACCCCAGACCGTCAGCACGCTGCGGCGCTTGGGCGGCGATCCAGGTTTGGCCTTGCCGTAGCGGATGCAGCAGACGCCATGGTCACCGAACTCCGGCGCCTGCGGATTGCGGCCGAAGTCGACCGGATCGAGCATCCGCGTCTCCCGGCGGCGCAGCCCGTAGCCGTAGGCGACCTTGAACAAGGTCGCGTCCCGAAAGGCCGGCAGCCAGCCCTTGCGTCCCCGGCCGCGAACGGCGGTGACCTGGTCGTCGGCGTAGTCCAGGAACGCCTGGATCTCCTCCAGCGTAAAAGCCCGCTTGGTCGGTTCGGCCTCAGCCTCCTGGACGTGCACCGCGCTGTTCCACTCGTGGACGACCTGGATCGGGTGGGTGCCGAACCGATCCTCGCACTCGGCTGCCCATCCGTAGGCCGGGTCGGTGAGGTAGTGGCAGAACGACCGCAGGGCGTCCTGGTAGTTCCGCAGCGTCGACCGCTTCAGATCCCGGACCGACCGAAGATCCCCCATCCACTCGTCCACCAGCTGCGGCGTCCAGACCCAGGGCAACGCGTCCGCGCTGTGCGCGAACGCCCTCACTGCTCGCTGTCGGCTCTCGATCGTCCCGAACGACAGGTTCCGCGCGAGCTGCTGGTTCCGCCAGCCGTCCAGCATCGCGGTGAACACCTGCTCCTCGGGCCGCAACAACGGCACCCCATCGACCAGCCGAAGCCGCGCCGCCCCCGGCACCTCACCGCGCATCCGGTCACCCTCCGCTGCTTACATCTGATGAAGGAACCCTTCATCAGATGTACGCGGGCCCGCCAGCGCCAGGTCAGAACAGGCATGAGTCACCGGCCGCCCCACCCGATACGCTCCACTCAGGTTCCGAACCACCCGCTACGTCGCCCCCACCAGCCCCTCCGCCGCTGTGGGCACGCTGATCTGAATTTCCTCAGATGAAATAGCGATCGCTTCCGGAATACGGCAGAAAGAGCTCATGCCCGCCGGACCTGCTGGTCAAGCGCCGGTTCTAGAAGGGGTCGCTCTCTGACCGTCCTCCCGGGTCGCGGATCTGTTCGTACACCGACGGAGGTCCAGGTGAGAGAGGTATCGATGCGCCATGATGTAGATCATGACGAATCAGGACGATATCAACCAGAGCGGTGCCCAGTCGCGTGATCTGACCCAGTGCGACCATCCCCGGCACGGACGTCAGGAACGAATCGCCGGAATGGGAACTGGCGATCACCCGTGCCTGGAGTGCGGGCTGATGATGCCACTGAAGTTCGCTGCCCCCGGCACGTGCCGGTGCGGCCAGACCTACGCCAAGCATCCCGAGCACGGCGTCACCTGGGTGTGCCCTGGGTGCGGGGACGTGTCGGGCTGGGTGTCCAACACTGGGCGGGGCTAACGGCGCACCGACGTCCGAGGGGCGGCGCGCCTGTCGCGGCCGCCGGTCCTCGCCGGGTTGGCGTTCTTCTCCCGACCGTGGCCCCAGGCCCAAAGTGGAGATCTCAGAGGTCCACGCTCGGGAGAACACCGCCGTCACCCCTGGGATGTGACAGGAGCCAATCTCACGTAAATACGATTAGTGAGCCGCTGCCGACGCGGCCCTGTGGTGCTTACTTCCCGTCTGGGTCTTCTCCCCTGGCTGCGGAGAGGTTCCGCTGCACTGTCTGTGTGGTGGGGTGGTCGGGGCCCAGCACCCGCTCGGAATCGTTCAGGGTCTGCTCGTACAGCGGGATCGCCCGCCGCAGATCCCCCACCGCTTGGTAGGCGCCGGCGAGGTTGTTGCGGGAGGTCAGCGTGTCGGGATGGTCGCTGCCCAGCACCCGCTCGTAGTCGTTCAGGGTCTGTTCCAACAGCGGGATGGCGCGGCTCAGGTCACCGGTCGCTTGGTAGGCGCCAGCGAGGTTGTTGCGGGAGGTCAGCGTGTTGGGGTGGTCGGTGCCCAGCACCCGCTCGGAGTCGTTCAGGGTCTGTTCGTACAGCGGGATGGCGCGGCTCAGGTCACCGGTCGCTTGGTAGGCGTAGGCGAGGTTGTTGCGGGAGGTCAGCGTGTTGGGGTGGTCGGTGCCCAGCACCCGCCCCCGATCGTTCAGGGTCTGCTCGTACAGCGGGATTGCCCGCCCCAGATCCCCCACCGCCTGGTAGGCGTAGGCGAGGTTGTTGCGGGAGGCCAGCGTGTCGGGATGGTCGCCGCCCAGCACCCGCCCCCGATCGTCCAGGGTCTGTTCGTACAGCGGGATGGCGCGGCCCAGGTCACCGGCCGCTTGGTAGGCGTAGGCGAGGTTGTTGCGGGTTGTGAGGGTATGGGGGTGGTCTCCGCCCAGCATCCGCTCGTAGTCGGCCAGGGTCTGGTCCAACAGCGGGATCGCTCGCATAACGTCGCCTGCTGACAGGTAGAAGCCGGCAAGGTTCGACAGCGCTCCAGCTAGATGAGCCTCATAAGCTTCGGGGTCTTGCGCGGCCAGCGCGCGGCGGATCTCGACAGCCTCCTGGGCGACCTCCAACGCCTCCCAGATTCGCCCCGCCGCCGACAGGCGGTTGCCGAGATTGCTGAGGGAGGACGCCATGTCGGACAGGTAGGTGTCGGGGTCTTGCGCGGCCAGCGCGCGGCGGATCTCGACAGCCTCCTGGGCGACCTCCAACGCCTCCGAGATTCGCCCTGCCGCCGACAGCATCGTGCCCAAGCTGTTCAAGGTTGCGGGACGTCGCGGGTCATCGGCGGTGCTTGCTGCAAGCGCCTGTCGAGTTGACGCGAGGGCTTCCTCAAGATCGGGCATGCTGCGGGTTCGCTCGAACCTGGCTCGGAGAGCACTACCCAAGTTGTTCAGGACAGCGGCACGGTCTCGATGGTCCTCGGGAACGAGCTCTGCGGCTTCACGTGCGGCGGTAATCGCCGCGTTCAGGTCGTTCAGTGAGCCGCTCTGCTCAAATCGTGACCATCCACTGTCCGCCCGGTTACGGTTCGTCACTGAAACCGCCTACCTCTCGGAAGATCTCAATGAAGGCTTGTCGGTCTCTGAACTCCACGACACCCAGGCGCGGGTGATCCCACCGAGCGATCGTCTCGTGCGCCGGTAGTTGCGAATCTGGTGGTTGCGATTCAGAGTCCTGCCCCTCGTGTGGCTTCCGAGCCATCCCGCCGTCGGCCATGTGCCAGAAGGCGTGGATGCGTGCGAGGGTGACTTCGGCATCCGATTGCCCGACGCGTTGTTGCTCGACCAGAACCCGTACTAGCGACTCCAAGTTGGCCCACCGGGGCATGCTGGCACCGCGCAGTACAGCACTGACGCCCTCATGGCTCAGGGTGCCAGGTAGATCATCTTGATCGCGGATCCAGGCGCTGATGGTGCGGGCCGCCGGTTTCCCTGCCAGCTCATAAAGATCGTGGACGGCGGCGACCAGATCACGGTGAGGCCCTAGAGGTAGCTGCCGCTCGTCCGGCATCCGAATGCCTGCCACCAGCGCTCCGTCAGGTTGTGTCAGGTTTCCTAAAGGTGACCCAGTCTTTCAGTCTGAGCGGGCCGATGTCCGGTCCTTGTGCCGCCAGGCCGTTGAAGGCCTGCGGCAGAGAGGGCTCTGCGACTTCGGAGCACCCCCATTGTGGAATCAGGCCCCTAACCAGGGTTATTGGGTGATGGCGGCCGGGTAAGTCGACGGACCGTCGGTGTGGGCGTATGCCGGTGACATGGCCAGATACCCCCAGGGCGGCGGGATGACCGCCGTCGGCCGTGACAAACGAGAACAAGTACGGATGCAGGCCGCGCAGTGGTTCACCGAAGGGCGGCCCAACGCCCGGATCGCCGCCGATCTGCGGGTCGGGCTGCGGCAGGTGGAGAAGTGGCGGCGGGCCTGGCGCGAGGGCGGGGCCGAGGCGCTGCGGTCCAAGGGTCCGCACGGGCGCCCGCGGCTGGACCAGGCGGCCTTCGCGCAGCTGGAGGCCGAACTGAACCGCGGCCCCGCCGCGCACGGCTGGGCCCATGACCAGCGGTGGACGCTGGACCGGGTCGCCGAGGTGATCCGCCGGCTGTTCGGCATCGACTACACCCGGCCGGGTGTGTCGCTGCTGCTGCGCCGCAACGGCTGGTCGGTGCAGGTCCCCGGACGCCGCGCCATCGAACGCAACGACCGGGCGATCGAGGTGTGGAAAGAGCAGGTGTGGCCGCAGGTGGAAACACCGCGGCGGACCTGGGCGCCTGGATCTGCTTCGAAGATGAGGCCGGTCAGGGGCTCAAGCCGCCCAAAGGACGCACCTGGAGCCGCCGGGGACACCGACCCCGGGTGAGCGTGCACGGCGGCGAGCACGGCTCGCGGGTCTCGATCGCCGGAATGGTCTGCTACCGGCCCGGCCACCGCTCCCGGCTGATCTACCGCATCCACCGCTACCGCCGCCGCAAAGACGAACGCGCCGGCTTCACCCTCGCCGAGTACAAGCGCATGCTCCAAGCCGCCCACCAGCAGCTTCCCGGCGGCAAGATCGTGCTGGTCTGGGACAACCTCGGCATCCACCACTCCAAGGCGATGCGCGCGTTCATCGATGCCCACGCCGACTGGCTCACGGTGTTCTACCTGCCAGCCTACGCCCCCGAGTTGAACCCGGCCGAGACGGTGTGGTCGCTGCTGAAACGCTCCATGGTCAACTTCCTGGCCACCGACCTGGACGACCTCGCCGGCATGATCAAGCACCGGCTCAAGGTCATCCAGCACCACCCCGGCGTGATCGACGGCTGCCTCGCCCCCACAGGCCTCACCCTCACCACCGCCATCACCAATTAACTCTGGTTAGTACGGCGAGTGGGGACGGGAACCAGGAGGTACAGACGACTATGCATCCCGATCATCCAGACCGAGCCGACAGCGCCCCGGCGATGGATGTCCAAGAATCGATCGGTTCTTGGACGCCCCCAGCGCCCCTCTGTGCAGCGGGGGTCTGGGCCGCCCAGCGTGTTCAGAATCCGTGTCGGAAAGGGGTAGGGGCGGCGCGGCTCTGCACGCGTACCGTCCCGTGCATGGCTGAGGTCTGGATTCGCAGTGACGCCGGGGCGATCGTCCGGGCGGACGCGATCATCGCGTTCACGGTTGCCGGCGACGAGTTGCGCGCATCGCTGCTTGGCGGCGATGAACGACCGCTGCTGAAGCCCCGCCCGCTGGCGGGGGATCCTTCCCTGCATGACGGGATCGAGGTCGAGGTGATGGCGGCGGCTGCCGCGGCCGAGACGGAAGACGCGCATGTGGTGGTGCTGGCGCCGTGGGTGCATCCCGAGCGCGGTCAGTGGGTCTACACCGCTCAGCAGATCCTCGGGCGGCGTCAGGACCCGCCGGACAGCAGGGACGTCAGCCGGTAGGTGGCGTGTCCGTCGAGGCGGTGGTTGCCGCGGTCGTAGCGCTGGGTCGTGACGGGGGAGGCGTGGCCGAGCATGGCCTGGACGCGGTCGACGGGGACCCGGGCGTCCAGGAGCAGGGTGGCGGCGGTGGTGCGCAGGACGTGCGGGGTGAGGCAAGCGGGGACGACGCGGGCGGCGCGGCGGAGTGCGGTGGTGAGCCGCCACCGGTCCAGCGGCCGCCCGTCGGGACGGACGAAGACGAGCTCGTGCGCGGCGTGGCCGCGTCCAGGAGCGGCTTAGCAAGACACGGGCGGGCGACGACCATCGGGGAGATGGAGGAGATCAAGTGGCTTGTCCAGTCGAACGAGCGTTAGAAGGGCGGATTGTCGGAGAACCCTCCGCCGCCGAACCCTCCACCAGAAGCCCAAGGGTCTTCAGAGCGGGCAGGGACGAAGCCTTGTTCCAATGCTTCGTCCCAGAGCCGCTGGAGACAGTCCTGGTTGGTCTCGTCCGTGTCGTAGGCATCGATCCACCGTGAAGCGTTTGGGGCGATGCTGCCGAGTTCACAAAAGACCTGGAACACTGCGTTCACCCGGTTCCAGTCCGTGGGCACCACGGCACCGCGGAGCATCCGACGTATGGTCTCCGGGCTTGCTGTGGTGGCGTTTAGGTCGGTGCGTTCCTCGATCCGCTTGCTGACCTTACGCAGCGGAGGTCGGCCTGCCGCGCGGTAGTAGCGGCGGAGCTCTTCGACAAAGTCGCGCCGAGGACCGCGGGGCAACTCTGCCTCAGATGGCATCCGAATGACCCGTGTCACGACGGCTCCCTCACCTTCGCTGGCTCTTACCGCCATGCGGAGTCTACTGATCACCACCCATCCCGTCGCGAAGACTGCTAGAAACAACTCTTGTCACACGGTTATCCACAGGAGCCTGCGTCATGACTCGCGGTACCAAACGCTTCGAAGCACCAGGAAGATTGACTGGTGGGCGCCCCCGTACCAGGGCATTGGCCACTGTTGGGCCCGAAAGCACCATGCGTTCGTGGTCCACGTGTCGGCAGGCTTTCGGTACGGTCTTGCTCAACTCCTCTCGGAAGACCATGCGCACGTACGTCGGATGGTCCGACGGGGCACCGGCTGGTCCGAGTTTGGCCGGAAGAGAGGAGACGCCCGATGCAGGGCGACGCCCCACAGGGACGGGACGACCGTGCCGCGCGCTACTGGAGGTTCCGGACGTGGCTTGAGGTGATCAAGACCGGCGTCTGGATCGCGTTCCAGTGGTTCCGGCCCGGCGGCCCGTTCGGTCCCTTCTTCTAGGAGGGACCAAGGGCCCCCACCCGGGTGAGTTGGCCGCTCCTGCAGGGTGGGGGCCCTTCTATGTCCATCGGCCGGATGCCCTCCGGCGCTGGAGCGTCGTCAAGGGGAGTGCGACATCCCCTTGACGAGTCGAACGCAGCCTAACAGGCCGAATAGAAGTTATCCGAAGTACGAACGCTGTAGCCATCAGGGGGCTACAGGGCGTTTGAGCTGGGCGGACGTTGTCTAGAAGGCCCCGAGCGTCGTAGCCCCGGATATCGCAGGTTGGTCGTATTGCCGCCGTATCCACCTGCTGGTCCGGATGGTGGATCGGATGATGTATCGGATGCTTGTCCGAATGCTTGCGGGGTCAGGTGCCGCCGCCGAGCAAGGATGACAGCCGATAGGTGGCGTGGCCGTCGAGGCGGTCCTCTCCCCGGTCGTAGCGCTGGGTGGTCACCGGGGAGGCGTGCCCGAGCATCGCCTGGACGCGGTCGACGGGGACGCCGGCGTCCAGGAGCAGGGTGGCGGCGGTGGCGCGCAGGACGTGCGGGGTGAGCCGGGTGTGGTCGACGCCGGCGGCGCAGGCGGCGCGGCGCAGCGCGGTGGTCAGCCGCCACCGGTCCAGCGGCCGCCCGCCCTCGCGGACGAACACGAGCTCGTGGCCGGCGCGGCCGTCCAGGAGCGGGTCCAGCAGGACGCGGACGCGGGGCGGCAGCGGGACGGCGAGGGTCTTGCCGCCCTTGACCCGCACCCGCAGCACGCGGTGGCCGGAGTCGTCGGTGATGCGCCCGGCGGTGAGGCCGCAGACTTCGGCGGCGCGCAGCCCGGTGCAGATGAGCAGCGCGGCGGCCGCGGCGTCGACGGGGTACCGGTCGGCGATGGCCTCGGCGCCGTCCAGCAGCGCGGTCGCCTCGGCCAGGGGGCGGGCCGGGGTGGCGCCGGCGCCGCCGACCTCGGGCCGTTCGACGTGCTGGCACGGGTTGGCCGCGACGGTGTGGCGGCGGAGGGCGTAGGCGTACAGCGACGCCAGGCTCGACAGCCGCCGCGCGACCGAGGACGGCGCGAGCGGCCGCCCGCCCCGGTTCAGGCCCGCGGCCGCGCCGGTGCCGGCGGCGATCTGGTCCCGGTATGCCACCACGGTGTCCTCGGTGACGTCCCACAGCCCCACATGCGGCGCCGCCTTCTCCAGCCAGCGCAGGAACGCGCACAGGTCGGCCAGCCGGGCGCGGCGGGTGGCGGCCGACCGTCCGGCCTGCAGCCAGGCGGCGACCGTCGGCCAGGACGCCCGTTCCCCGGTGCGGGGGAGCGCGTCGGCCAGGTCGACGTCGGCGCCGGGCACCTCGCCGCCGTCCCCGCGCCGCCGCCGCGGCGACAGCCCGGCGATCTGGCCGACCGACTCCAGCAGCGGCGCCGGGCGCGCGAGGGCCGCGGGCGGCGGCGCCAGCACCGGCGGCTCACCCTCCCGGCCGGCGCTCCCCGCGCCGGTACCGCCGCCGGGGCGCACGAGCGCGGACGGCACCAGCACGCCGCCCGGCTCGTCGCGGGGAGCGCCGGCGTCCGGGCGGCCGTCGGGGACTTCGGCGGAGGAGGCGGGGGCGTTCACGTGCGGCTCCATGCCCTAAATGATCTCACGGGGAGATCACATAATCCTAATTATGTGAGACTCCCGGCCCCTTCGATCACCGTTCCGGCACCCGTCCAGCCCGTCGGCGGTCAATCGCGGGCGGTGGGTCGGGCACGACTGGGGCGCTGAGGACGTGGTCCTGTGGCGCGTGCACGGGCGCTGGGGCCTGACGAGCCCGTTGCCGGTCGAGGTCGCCGCGTTCGGCCCGAGGGCGGGGCGTGCCCGTCGACCGGGGTAGCGGAGGCCAAGCGGGCGGCAGCGGCCGCGGTGGTCGCGGTCATCGGCCGCGCCGTGGTCGGCTGGGTCGACACTGACCCCAGGCGACGGCAACGAGGCGAGAACCGGTCCTGGTACGACACGCTCGCGCCTGCCGACACCCGAGACACGGACACCCGAGATATCGGCGTGCGGGACGCGGGTCCGGCGCAGCTCCTTGAAACCCACGGCCGATCAAGGGCGCCCGACGATGAGGCGGTGTGCGAGCGCGGCCGCTGCTGAACGCCTTCGCCAACTCCTGCGCCGACACCACCCGACCGAACCCCAGATACGCAGTCCGATCGACTGAGGTCACCAGCAACCTCCGCAACCACCGTCAACATGACGACGATCACACTAGCCAGCCGTAATCAGCCTGCGGCCCCTTCTCCCGTATCGCGGCCGCACCCCTCACGGGGAATCTGCTTGCAAATCTTAGACCTTGACATATTCACGCTAGACACGAATGATCCAGGTACGGTCACCCCGCACGATCCGAGAGGGAACACCCCCATGCACCTGACCCGGCTTCGAGGGGCCTGCGACCCGAAACCCACGTGCCCGACCCTCTACCTGACCGACCGGGGAAGCTTCATCGTGCAGGGATACATCGTCGCCACCGCGCCGAGCCGCCCCCTCCCCGAACGCGAGGCGGAGGTGGAGGTGCCCGTGTCGATGCTCTGGACGTCGCCTTCGGCCTCTGCCCCGAACACCCCTGCGGTGCGTCTGACCGGCCATGGCACGGCGATCGTGCGGGGCGTCCTCGTCGACGATGCCGAAGCGCTCGCTCGCCTCTCCCTGCCTGAAGGGGAAACGGCCGTCGAAGTGCCGATCTCGCTACTTCCCGAGGTGGTTCCCAATGCTCTCTGAAGCCGAGCTCGAAGCGCTGTTCGACGACTTCAAGGACGAGACGTTCCGGATGGAGACGCTCGACCGCTACGCCGTGTCGTCGGAGAACGAACGCCTCAACCGCTATCTCAGCGGCGAGCCCCTGGAGATCGAGCCCGCTACCCGCGAGTGGCTGGAGTTCATGGCGGAAGAGATCTCGTCCGGGAAGCGCTGGTACAAGGTCCACATCCTGCGCAGCCCGATCTCGGAGTACCTGCGCTTCGAATGTGAATGGGGATACGCCGTCTCCTCCCAGTACGGCCAGGAAGTCTTCATCCTGGACGAGGCCGAACACGCACGGCCCGAAGGCGTGCCGGACGAGGACTTCTGGCTGTTCGACGACGGCAAGGTCGCCCTCCTGCGCTACGACGACGGAGGCCGTTTCCTCGGAGCCGAGCTGGTGGACGGCGCCGGGGCCGACGCCTACCGCGGCTACCGCGACGCGGTCATGGAGGCCGCCGAACCGTTCGCCGCATGGTGGGACAGGCACCCGGAGTACCGGCGAGAGAACTGGCTCGGTTCCCGGCCATGACCTGCACTGCATTTAGACTCCCTCCCTAATGGAGGAAGCACCCGAGCGTTACCGGCGCGAACGCGACCAGCTGGCCCGCGCGCTCAAACGGCTACGTCTCGACAGCGGCCTCACCGGGACGAACGCCGCCCGCCAGGTCGGCATGAGCCAGCCCAAGATCTCCCGGCTCGAGAACGGCACGACCGTCCCGACCGCCGAGGACGTCGAAACGCTCGGCCGGTTGTACGGCGCCGGCCGGGACACCATCGCCGAACTGGTCGACCTGGCCGAGTCGCTGCACCGCCACACCGAGAGCGCGCGGGCGATCCTCCGCGGCGGCGCGTGGCGCAAGCAGCAGCAGATCGGCCGCGTCGAGAAGGAAGCGAAGCGGCTCCGGTTCTTCCAGCCGGCGACGGTGTCCGGCCTGCTGCAGACCCCCGAGTTCACGCGCGAGATCTACAGCCTCTCCGTGGCCGGGGACGACCTGGAGCGCAGCATGGCCGCGCTTGCCGAACGCCAGAGGATCTTCGGCGACCGCAGCAAGCGCTTCACGTTCGTCCTCACCGAAGGCGCCCTTCGATGGCGACTCTGCACGGACGAGGTGATGGGAGCGCAGGTGCGCCACATTGCCGCGCTGGCCCGGCGACCGAACGTGCGGATCGGGATCATTCCCTTCACGGCACGCGTCCGCGAGGTGCCGCTGCATGGCTTCGAAGCCTTCGACGAACGGCTCGTCACGGTCGGCCTGGAGACCGCCACGATCACCATCACCGACGCCCGCGACATCCAGTACTACGTCCGGTTGTTCGCCGAGCTGGAGAGGACGGCGTCGTTCGGCGCCGAAGCCGAAGCGATCTTCGAACAGATCGCGTCGTCCTACAGCAGCGGCCCGTAGCGCAAGCCCAACGCCGAACACGATCCACCGCGCAGCCCCGATGCCCGACCGTGGAGATGCCCTCGTCACGGGATATCGCCTGCCCCGTCGAGGGGAAGCGTCAGCTCAGCCCACACAGGACGATGGTCCGACAGCGGCCGGTGCTCCTGGACGACTCGGTGCCCGGTGATCGATCCGCGCGGAAGCGTCGTGTAAATGCGATCGCACCGGTAGGCGAGCCGGTCGGATCGAGTGTGGCCGACGGTCGGCGTCCGGTCGCCGAGGTGGGCGCCGATGTCGATGAAGCCGCTGGCCTGGAGCTCCTCGGCCGGACGGGTGTCGAGCTTGCGGGCGACGTGTAGCGGGTCGACGCCCTGCACGTCGGGGTCCTCGTTGAGGGCGGCGGCGTTGAAGTCGGCGGCGTAGACGACGTCGATGTTGCGGTAGACGCCGATGAGTTCGGCCTCGGCGAGCCGCAGCGTCGGGCTGGACGGCGCAGCGTGCCCGACCATGAACCTGACGGGCCGCGTGCGTCCGGCGATCTGAAGCTCGACATCTGCGTGGGCGTGCGTGAACGGCGGACCGATGAGATGCCGCTCCCGTGTCACCGCGATCCCGTCGCCTTCACGAACGAGAACAGCGATGTCGCACCCGTGGAAGTTCGAGCGCACGAGGCACTTCCACGTCATGCCGAGCCACCGCGCGACCTGCTCCAGCCGGACGTGGCCATGCGATCCCCACTTCGCTTCCTGGAGACCGAGCAGATCCAGCCGGAGCGTGGCCAGCATCGTCAACTGCGCTTTCAGGCGGGCATCATTCCGAGCTGCCGAGGCACCGTCGAGTCCTCCATCCCGGAGGTTGTAGGTGCCGACTCGAAGGGTCACTGAATCAGCCATGGGGCTGCGCTCCGGTGAGCAGCGCGGGCAATTCAGCGATGCTCAGGACGTAGGTGGAACCGAGTGGCAACCGCCTGGGAGGCCATCCAACAAGGGCGGCTCGGATGCCTTGGGCAACCGCCGGTGCGACGTCGTGATCGAGGTTGTTGCCGCACATCAGGAGTTGCACCGGACGGACATCGAGCTCGGCCAGGACGTGTTCGTAGACGGCCGGGCTCGGCTTGGCGAGGCCGAGTTCGTGACTCAGAAAGACGCGGTCCCCGAACAAGGCATCGACGCCAGCGGCTTCCAGAGCCGGACGGCGGTCCTGGCCGGGCTTCGTGTTGGAGAGCAGGGCGAGCACGACGCCGGTCTCGTGCGTCTTCCAGATGGCCTCTTCGGCAGCAGGCGAAACCGGTCGCATTCCGAGACTGACATCGATCGGATCGCTACTGCTGGTCAGGGTGGACCCGTAGTCGAACACAACGTGCGTGATCGTCCCACCGTGGTCCGTCGCGCGAAACGGAAACAAGCTCTCCGCGGCCATGACTCCCTCGTGGTCGGAATGGCCCGAGTACGCGATGGGCCACATCGCCGTCGCTGCAAGGCTCGGCGATCCGGGCGGCGGCACCTGGTCAGGCAAGCTGGCGAAGGCCATCGAGGACCCTTTCGAGCAGGTGGACGTCGTAGGGTGAGGCATCCGAGGCCGTCCCTATCTGCACTCGTCCAGTGGCGGCCAGGTCGCTCAGCAGGACGCGGGCCGCTCCCAAGGGCACTCCGCAGCCGACGGCCAACCCGGCCAAAGACTCCGCCCCCGTAGCCGTCGTGCAGCGGTAGGCGCGTTCGTACAGCCAACGCGACTCGGGCGTCAGCCGGACCGCGAAGTCTCGGTCGTAGACGTGCACCGCCACCGGTGTGTGCATCGACATCTGCCGTGGAACGTCGACGCGCCCGCCGGTCATCACGTACGGCCGCGCCCACGGGTGCGCGCTCGGCCGCGTCGGTGTCTGAGCCCCGAGAGCGCCCGTCACGACGACCCCCGCCCGGCCTGCCGACGCAGGTCGTCCCGCAGCTTCGGGGTGAGGAGGTGTCCAGTGCGGTCGACGAGACGGTGCATCTGGTGGGCGGCCATGCCCACGTTCGCCCAAGCCTCGGTGAGGACGGCCAGGCTCGCCAGCGGGCTGACACCCATGACGAGCAGGTTGCCGCGACTGAGGCGGAGCATGGCGTGCTCACAGGTCCCGCGGTCGACGTGCTCGGCGATGTTTCCGCACAGGCCCCTCAGCCCCGCGACCATTGCCGACAGCGAGTCGACCAGATCGGCGGGGAGATCTCGAGAGGCGATCAATGCCAGCCCGTCAGCGGACACGATGAGCGCGTGCGCGACCCCGGGCGTTCCGCCGACGAAGTCGTTGATGAGCCAGACGAAGTCCTCAGGAGTACGGAGCTGCGGCCGGACGTGCCTGGAATCGGTCATGTGATTGCTCCTCCGGGCTGATCACCGCCGGCATCGTTCGCGCTCCCGCTGGAGATAACGGAGCTGAACGCGCTGACGTCATCGGCGAAGGACGTTCGCGCGCGGACCCCAGAACTCGGGGCCACAGCCGCCCTGGACGAGTCGAGAATCCGGCCGCCGCCGACGTTCCACGCAGGTTCGGGGAGGTCGCACAGGAGATGCGGCGGGACGGTCACCATCGCGACCGTGCCCTGCGGCCCCTGCCGCCCCGGAGTGGCCTCGGCAGCGCGACGGCAGACCAGAGCAAGACCGAGACCGTGCTTGCGCGCCAAGCGGTGAGCTACAGCGAACCCCGTACGACGACCGCTGACGGCGCTCATCGGAGGCACCGGCCGCACGAACGTCCGGTTGAGCGCGTCCACCCACGCTGGATCCAGGCCAGGCCCGTGGTCCTCGATCCGGACCAGCAGACTCCCGTCCCCGAACGAACGGGTACTGATCACCGCCGGAGCCTGCGAACAGCGCGTGGCGTTGTCCAAGAGCACGGCCAGCAGTGACGCGACGTCATCAGCGGCATGGCCCAACAGCGCACGCTCGGCGATCGGACCTACGCACAGCCGGTCGTAGTACTCGATCCCCGAAGCCGCCACGCGGACGACGTCCAGCAGCGAGACCGCCGGGACACCGAGCTCGTTCAGGCTCTTTCCGGCCAGGACCTGGATGTCGCGGGCCAGCCGTCGCATGCGCGCGACACCGTGGTCGATGTCGTACAGCAGCCGCACGCGCTTGGGGACGTCCTCGTGCCGCTCCAGCTCGTCGAGGGCCGGACGGATCTGTTCGGCCAGCAGCAGCACCCGCGACGCCAGCTGGTCAGAGAGCTCTTGCCAGGTGCTCGCGTCGTTCGAGGTCGCACCAGCCATACGCCTGATTCCCCGTTCGGTACGGCCGGGTGGCGCCAACCAGTCGGCGACGCGCTCACGCCACCGACCTGGACGCGACCGTCGTGCCGAGACGGCACGGTTGGAGCCGGCTACCGACCTGACGGGCTGGGATCGGCGCTCTGGACGAGATGACATCGGGTCTCCGCTGCAAGAAAGAAGGCTGCGCGGCCCGCTGGGGAGGGCAAGGAGCCGCGCAGCGGCCTGGAGGGCGGTGCGGCCCGTGCGGACCGACCGACGAGATGGAGAACAGCGGCGGCTACCGCTGCGGAGCGGCAGTACCGCCCTCGCCACCCGAACGCCGCCTGTCGTGGTCGACGTTGAAGCTGACGTGCACGCCACTTGGCACAGCCGCGATCGCAGTCACATCGGGCGCGTGCCGGCTCGGTCCGCACATCCGGGACGAACGAACCGAGGCGTGCTCTCCGAACGTCAACGCCTGGACGACGACCCGAACGACCGTGTCAAGATCGTCCACGGGGCCGAGGCGATCCCCGTCGTCCCAGGCGAACCAGCGAGTGCCACGTTCGGTCACCACGAGGACCGAACCCGACAACCGCTCCCAAGCGCGGCCATCCCGCGCATCGGCGTTCCTGATCGACAACACTGGAGGGGCCTGCTCGAAATCGCGGTCGACCTGCAAGACCCTGTGCTCGGCGAGCCTGTCGGCCAGCGCGGTCAGGTGCCCGATCGCGTTCTCGCATGTAGTGGTCACCGAAGTCCTCCGGAGGGAGCGGCTGGGATTACAAGCCAGCCAGCCCAGGCCCGACCTCGGCAACGACCAGAGTGGCGACCGGAGCCCGCTCCACCGGGTGCCACATTGGCATCACGGCTGCTAGCGGCACGGTCCGTCGCCTTCTAGCGTGAGAGGTGAAGGTCCCGCGTCTCCCCGGCTGGGAAGGCCCAGATGCCCGATCAGAAGCTGTGCCCCGGGTGCCGCTCGACGCTGCTGTCCCGATACAACAACGAGCCCGTCTGCGGCCCCTGCCAGCGAGCCCTGCGCGAATCAAGCGTCAGCACACCAGCGTGGCTTTGGGACACCCCGCCGATGCGCCGTGCCCTGGCCGAGCTGAACTTCAGCGGCGTCCTCGCGTTGCTGCGCTCGGCCGCCGGCCTCACCCAGCAGCAGATGGCCGATCTCGTACCCGGCTGGACCAAGACCAAGGTGGCCCGAGCCGAATCCGGCGAGCGAGGCACCTTGTACGACATCCGGGAACTACTGGCGTGGGCCGACGCCCTGTGCGTGCCGCGCGAGGCGCTGCTACCGCTCGTCCTCGGCACGCCCGACGCCGCCTTGTACCTCGACAGCTCCCAGGAGTCCCAGGAGGGGGAGGAATTGAACCGCAGGACATTCAGCGGCGGAATGCTCGCCCTCACAGCCTCGACCCTGCTGCCGGACGGCGTCCTCGCACCCGCCCGCATCGACCGCACCCACGTCGCCTACCTGCAGACCTGTGCCGACCAGCTGTGGGCTCGAGACTGGAGCGTGGGCGGTGCGAGCCTGCTCCGCAACGGGCTGCACCTGTTCGCCCGCGCCAAGCCGATGCTCAACGAGAGCGACTACACCGAACGTGTCGGCCTCGACCTGCTCCGTACAACCGCGGACCTGGGCAACTGCACGAGCTTCCTGGCCTTCGACGCCGGACAACCTGGCCTCGCCCGCCGCCTCGCCCAGGAAGCCGCGATGCTCGCCGACAGCGGGGACGACCCGGAACTGCGCGCCCACGTCTACGCGACAGTCGCCATGCAATCGACCGCGCTGGCCCGCGTCAGCGAGCAACGCGGTCCGGCCCGTGAGGCGTTGCGCGCCCTGCGCGTCGCCGCGCAGTCTGCGAAACACCATCCCTCTCCCAAACTCCACGCCCTGATCGACATGCGCATCGCCACGGCGAACGCCCTCCTCGGCGACGGCTCGGCGGCACGCGCCTCGATCGCCGCGGCCCATCGCGAGCTCGACCGAGGCGACCATCCCGACGACCGGCAGGCACTCGGATTCGTCCGACGCTCCGAAGTCCTGGGACACGAAGCCCGCGTCACCGCGCTCCTTGGAGACGCCGCCACCGCCGCAAGGCAGCTCCAACACATGCTCGACACCACGGAACTGGCGCCCCGCAACCAGGTGTACTACCGGGCGATGCTCGCCGAGATGCAACTCGCCGCCGGCGACACGGCCGTGGCACTGGAGGTCGGACACCAGACGCTCAGCGACCTGGAGAACGTGGGCTCCATGCGAGCCCTCAGAACCTTGCAGCCGCTCGCCCGCCACGACACCCAATTCCACGAACGCTACGGGGCGATCGCCAACGACCTGTCGACGAAAGTAGCGTCCCTGGCATGACCCGCCACGGCAAGACGCCCGAGCTCGAGTTCCGCCGTCACGACGCCGTGCAGGCCCGCGCCGTCCGAGCCACGGTCGAAGAGATCTACCGGGACGCCTACGCCGACGCCATTGCCAGCGGCGACCCGTTCGACTCGCCCGAACACTTCATGACCCGCTTCGACGCCTACACCGACTCCGACCGAGGCTTCGAAATGGTGGTCGCCTACCTCGACGGCGAACCCGTCGGCCAGACGTGGGGCTGGCCACTCGCACCCGACACGGCATGGTGGCGCGGACTCGTCGAAGAACCCGAGCCCGGCTTCGCCGAAGAGGACGGAACCAGAACCTTCGCACTCTCCGAGATCATGGTCCGTCGGCAATGGACCGGCCAAGGCACCGCCCACGCACTCCACAACGCGCTGCTGACCGGCAGGCACGAAACCCGAGCAACGCTGCTGGTCGAGGCCGACAACCACACCGCCTACCGCGCCTACACGGCATGGGGCTGGCGCCGCGTCGGCCAACTACGCCCCAGCTGGCCGGACGCACCCCTCTTCGACGTCCTACTCCTACTCCTCCCCCTGCCGCTGTAGCAGACAGAGCCGTCAACAACTGAAGAGCTTGGCCTCGATTTGAGGGTGTTGTTCGACCTTTGTGGTGTCTTCCACCGGGTGCGGAGTGGCACCTGGCATGAGAGTGCAGTAGCGCGACACCACGAAACTCGGGGCACATCCCGTCCGGGATCTACCACGCGACTACGCGAAACAGCCTCGTCGGTCCGGTCGAGCTGTTGCCCGGCGGGGCGGTCGTTCAGTGCGGGGCAGGGTAGGCGCAGCGCACGTGCCCAGAAGTGATCGCGTCCCGGGGTAGGGACAAGCCGAAGGCTCGTTCCAGTCCGGCGAAGAACAGCGAAATGCCGTCCGCCCAGTCGGTTTCTTCTTCCGCGCGGCGGATATGCGCATTGAGGAAGGCCAGCGGCGCACTCGGGTCGAAGGGTGTCTCACCCGGGGTGTACCAGATCAGCTCGTACATCTCGGGCACGGCGCCGTCCTCGGTGGGAGAGGGGTTCTGATGCACCCCGTCCTTGCTGTACCGGAAGTCGTAGATGGCCCTGGCTTCGATCGCGGTCATCGTGATCTGCTGCGGGGGCGGGTCGGGGAAGCCGGAGAAGGCGCCGGCGAAGTCGTGGTAGCCCAGCCACGTCCACCCGGCTGCTTGCCCGAAAGCGAGCACGTCGAGGAAGTCGTCGGTACCCTCGCGTCCGTCCCGCTCCCACACCTGATGCAGCAGCAGCCCGTCGGCGATATCTCGAGGGTCGGCCCCGTAGGCGAGAGCGACCTCTTCGGGGGGCGGCCCCTTGATGAACTCGAGCACCGTGAAGGGCTGTTGGCTCCGCCAGCCGTCCGCGATCCACGCGATGCCATCGCCGATCGGGCGCTGGCGGGCGAGAAACTCCTCGAACGCGGCCGCCTGCTTCGGGTCCATGTAACTCTGGCGACCGGTGCGCGCTTTGTCCTCCAGCCAGTCGAGCTCGTCCACGGGAAGCAGTTCAGCCACGATCACGCGGTCCCGTGTGAACGTCCTCCGTACCCCGCCGGTATGCACGTACCGGACGTACGGCCCCTGCTGCTCCGGGCCGAGGGGGCGTTCCTGCACCGTCCTCGGCCGGGGTCTCGGGGCGCCGGGGACACGTTGTGCGAAGTGCTCCAGTTCGGCGAGCTCGGCCGCCGGGAGGATCACGCCCGCCGACTCGCCGTCGTCGGTGATGCGCACCCGCTCACCGGTCTCCTCGACACGGTTGATCAGGCGCCCGAAGTCCGCCATGACGTCGCGCAATTCGACACTGTTCATACGCCAGAACACTACCGGAAGCCTACCCGTTTCAAGGCGATCACAGAACTTCTATAAACAACCTGGCGACTGTTGTCTCCGGGATACTCAGGTGGCACTTCCCTTCATTTTACACTACGATGAGCTGTCCCGAGAAAGGTGTACTGCTCACTTTTTGTTAGTCAATCCGGATATCGATTGATGGGCGGTCATGTGCTTATTTGATCGCTTCGAAGGTATGGTCGATGGGCTTGGTTGGGCGTGTCTTCGGGGCGTCTAAAAGTGCTTTCGTGAGCGCCGTAGTCACGAGACGGGAATGCTCCTCCATGGCTTGGCTTGATCCAAGGCGGGTCTGTCCGGTTAACTGGACGGACCCGGAGCGTGTGTCGACGTCCATGCCGCTGATCTGCCCTGTATCAGGGGCATGATGGTCGATAGGACGAGTGATTATTGCTATCATTGATAGTCACTCGCGCTTCTCTCCGGGGTGCATGTTGTGATTCTTGATGTGTCGCCAAGGCGTCCTGAATTGAGGCGGGAAAGTCTTTGTCGACTTGCGATATGATCCTCATTTTGAGTTCCCCGGCATCGAGACTCAGGGTCCTTACTGCAAGCTTGAGAAGGTTGATTGCTTTGTCGCCTGCAGATTGCGCGATCTTGTAGCGCTCAGCAAAATGTGCAGCCCTAATTGTTTGGTGTGGATAGTATTTTGGATCTTGCTGTGATTTTTGGATTGCTGCGATGATGGCCGCGTCGTTCCCGGCGCTGCGGTGGTGGCTTGCGATGGCGTTGCAGGAGTTGAGGGCCAAGAGGGCGGCTGTTGCGGTCCTGGCTGCTTTTGCGGGTGTGGGGGCGAACTCCTCCAGGGGTTTGACGCGGTAGGTGGCTCGCGGGCTTGGCCTCCAGTCGGGGTCGGCGTAGACCAGGCGGCCGAGTCTGATGATGAGGTCGCTGGCGTCGGTGGCCGGGGCCTCGGTCGGGTGACCGTAGTGGCCGGGGAGCTTGTTCCAGTGCTTGGCGACGATGCGCCATTTCGTGCTGGTGCGGCGAGCGGCGCTGGTGGCTTGCTCGAAAGCGGACGCGGGTTCGTGCTCTTGCAGCTCTTTCAGGCGGCGGGTCAGGGAGAGGGCGAGCTTGTGGTTGATGTCGCAGGTGATCGCGGCGGCGGTGGCGAGGTAGCGCCACGTGGGGACCGAGACGGGTGACTCGAAATTCTCCAGACGCTGCGCGGTAGCACTGATCCCTTCCAAGAGCTCGTCGATGCCTTCCCCTGGGCGGGGTGGGATGCGTTCTGGGGTGTGGTGGAACGGGACGGCTGTGATGGGGGCGTCGTTGGCTTGGCCAATGACGCGGGCGAGTACAGCTGCACGGAGGAGCGGGACGGCGGCTTGCTGAGCTGGTGCGGTGGTGAGTTGAGTGAGGTGGGCTGCCGTGGCGGTGTATTCGCTGAGATGGTGAAGAAGGGACCGGGCTGTGTCGGTAGCGCCTATCACCTCCGCGCTGGCCGAATGGGATCGGCCTTGCGTCGATGGGACGTGGGATGCGAGGAGGTCAAGCCCGCAGCCCAGGGCGATGGAGACGGCGCGGAGCCCTTCGGTCAGGTCTGAGGTCGGGGCGTCGATGTCTGAAGGCGTGCCGAGGGTGTCCACGGCTTGGTGGAGGAGTGTTGCCGTTCGGCGGGCGGCACCCCGTACGCCGTTGTCGCTGGTGTACGGGATGCCGAAGCCGGTGGCGATGCGGTCGTGGTAGCGCGCCAGGACGCTGGTGAGGCGGGACAGTTCGGCGGGTGCGTGGGCGTGCTGGGCGAGGGTGGCGGTGGTCGGTGTGTGGAGGTTCCTTCTCAGCTCGGTGAGGTGCTGGTAGGCGAGCGAGGTCATCTCCCCGAAGGTCGCCACGGTTACCGGAGGGCTTCCCGGAGCCGGCTGGCGTGCAGGGCCGCCTGCAGGCAGGCCGCCTTGTCGTCGGGGTCGGCGGCGAGTTCGGCGGCGCGGACGAGGTCCTGGGTCACCTTTCGAGCGAGTGTGAACAGGACGTCGGCGGTGGCGTTCTCGGCGGTGTGGTCGGACGGGACGGCGGCGTGCAGGGACGGGGCCTGTTTGAGGGCCTGGTGGGCTTGGACGGCTTCGCCTTCGGCCAGTCCCCAGGCGATGAAGCCGTCGGGTTCCTGGGCGGCGAAGGAGGTGATGACGCGCTCGGTGTGGGCGAGGTCGTTGAGCGCGGTCGTCATGATCTCGGTGAACCAGGTGTGGCGGACTTCTTTGTGCTCGCGTTCGTGGGCCATGCGGGATGTCCTCCGTCAGGCGTTGGTGTGGGCGAGGGCATCAGGTGCTGTACGAGCGGTCCCTACGAGGGCGGCTCGGACGTGGAGGCGCGGTCATCGTCTTTCTGCGAGAACACCTCGGTGCGCTTGGTGACCTTGGGGTGGAGTCCTTTCAGCAGTTCGGAGACGGGGACGCCGCTCCAGGTGCTGAGGGCGGCGAGCAGCTTCTGGCAGTCCTGTCGCAGGGCGGGCTGGTGGGGCAGCGCTGTGCGTGGGATGCGGGCCGCCAGGCTGATGTAGGCCGATTCGGCCTGGAGCGCGTGCGTTATGTTCCCGGTGGTCGTGCGCGTCGTGGGGAACGGCGGGGCCGGCTCGAGGCGGGCGGCGGTTTCATCGTAGACGCGGGAGACGCCGGGGACGACGATGAGGAAGAGCCGGTCTACCTGGTCGTCGATGGTCGCCCAGCCGATGATGGTCCCGCAGCGGCCGTCGTGGTCGAGGAGCCGGACGTGGTCGCCGATGTAGTAGGTCGCCTGTTCGGCGGCCTCCTCGGCGTGGCTGGAGCGGCCGACGTTGACCGCGTGGCTGAAGCTGAGGCCGTACTGGTTGGCGTAGTGCTCCAGGTCGCAGATCAGCGCGGCGATGAGGGCCGAGGCGTAGAGCTGGTCGCCTCGGAGAAGCGAGGACTTGCCGGGGAAGGCGGCTTCCTCGTAGCCCTCCAGAGCCTTGGTGGCGCGGACGAGCTGGCTGGTTTTCGGGTCGTGGTTCATCGGTTCACCTCAGTGCCGTGTGGACGTGTCCGGCGTGACGAGCCGCGCGAAGGCAGGCCGTCTGGTCGCCGGGTTCGGTTGTCTTGGAGGCGACGTTCACGATCGCCTCGGCGACCACCAGCACGAAGGCGGCGATGGACGAAGCGAGCTCCTGGACGTCGGCGCCCTCGGTGGCGGTCTGGTCGGGGCAGTTCAGCGTTGGTGCCGTGGCCAGCGCCGACCACGCGTTGCGGGCTTCGGCTCGCGCGACCTGGTAGCCGGGGTAGGTGCAGGCCGGTGCGGTATCGGCGAGCACGGTGGTGGCGCGCTCGATGACCTCCAGGCCCGTGAAGGCCGCGCTGAGCAGAGCCGGAACGCTGCCGGCGGATCGGATTCGTGCGTTGACGTTGTCGAAGTGCTGTTGCAAGGAGCCTCCAGGCTGTCGCACCTTTCCCTCAAGAAGGACGATGGTGCGAAACATTGTCTAAAGTTGATGACGTCAGTGTGGGCGTCTGGAGTGTGAAGATCAACGATCGTTGCGGAGTGTCGCGCTCGTGGCTCGAAGTTGAGGGCTAGCGGTTCGGGCCTTGCCGCTTGGGGTGGGCGTCCGGCCTTGGCTTCGGAGGTCCCCCGATGGAGGCCCGTAGTCCCTCGGCGAGGGGTACCGGGAAACCTTGCGCGGCAAGTCGGCCCGGAGCGGGGGCGTCCGGCGTGGATGTTGGCTGCTGACCGCTTCCTGGCGCGGGGAGGCGTTCCGCGACCCGGCTGAGGAGCAGATCGGTGACGCTTCGCCGGTCCAAGCCGGTCCAGGAGGCGAACGCTCTGAGGAGAGCGCGGTGATCCCGAAGGTCGTCCGGGGCGGGGCTGACCCCGTGGACGTCCGCGAGCCCGATCCGCGTTGTCGCCTCGACCAGCGCGTCCTCGGCCTTCAGTGGGTTGGTGATCGCCCCCTCCGTGGTGAGAGTGGACGGGAAGCGCGGGGCCGGATCGAGGTCGGCGCTGATGACACGCTGGGCGCTCTTGTCGCCGAGGAAGTGCACGTAGTACTCGGTGAAGCCGTGGTCGGGGACGAAGAAGCCGGTGATGGTGCCGCGCGTGGGACGGCCGAGTAGGACGGCCTCCTCCGCGGCGGGCCCCTCGAGTTCGACGGTCGAACCGATCGCGTAGGTGTCGGTCGGATGCTGTTCGGCGCGGAAGTAGCCGCGCGCCTCGCCGAGGATGTCGCCAAAGTCCAGGGCGCGGCGTTCGGCGTAGTGCATCAGATCGACGAGGAGATCGCCGAGCAGTTCGCGGGCGTGGGCGTCGTTCGTCCGGTGGTCGAGGTATCCGGTCTCTTCGAAGAGGTCCTGGAAGGTGTCGAGGACGGTGGCTCCGAATTCGGCGAACTCCTCGGGGCCGGCGTTGGCCATGGGTGCTCCGGTGGTTTGCGGGTTTGTCGGCGGCGAGTGTGCGGTCAGGGGCGGCGTTTCGTGGATGTGCCAGGTGAGGCTTGGGGGCTGGGGCGGTTGCCCGGTGGCGGCTGGACGGCTTGCAGGGCCTCGGCGATGCCGTCCGGGAACGCGGTGGCGGCGAGTTCGGCGGGTGTGGGCGCATCAACGGGTTCTTCGCGACCGTTCAGGACGTTGTCCGCCGTCTCCCGGAAGTGCCGCAGGACGCCACCGGGCGTGGTTCCGGACCAGTTGGCGAGCGTGCCGGAGAGTTCGGCGAGATCGGCCAGTACTTTCGGGTCGGCGGTGCCGTCTGACGGAGTTCGCAGCAGCTCGGTGGACAGGGCGACGATCGCGGCCTCTGCCTCCAAGGCGGAGAAGACGATTCCCGTGGTGCGGGTCGGGACGAGCCGGATCGGGTCGGCGACCCGCAGATCGGACGTGCGTGCGTGGAGCGGCTCGGCGAGGCCCGGGACGCGGAGCGTGCAGGCGTCTCTGCCGGTGGGGGATGCCTTGAGTCGGTCGATGAATCCTCGGTGGGCGGGAGTGTCGTCGGTCCGTCCGTTTTGGCGGAACTGAACCTCGGTGTTGAGCCGGAAGTGGTCGGGCAGCGCCAAGGGGTAGCTGTCGTGGTCGAGGCGAGTTCGGACGAGTTGGTCGAGGAAGTCGACCGTGCCGAGGTCGTTGTACTCGGCGTAGCGGAGGAGATCGCCGACGAGTCCGTGGATGAGGCCCTCGGCTTCGGCTCGGCTTTCGCGGTGGCCGGTGGTGAGGCTCGGGAGCAGGTTCTGCTGGTAGGCGTCGAGAGCGAGAAGGGCGGCCTCGATGCGATCGGGCATACGGGTCTCCAGGTGGGGCGATTGAGGGCTTCGGATGTCAGTGGGTCACGCGTGGGCCGCGGGAAGGTCGTCGTCGCGGGAGGTCTGCCATCCGAACGGTGCGGGGACCAGACGGGCCTTGTGCGGGTTCAGGTGCTCGTTCTCGGTGCACTGGTAGAAGGGGCCGCGCGCACCGAGTAGCACGGGGAGCTGGTGGTCGAGGTGGTCGCGATACCAGAGGGCCATGCCGGTGGCGCCCTGCAGGCGCATGGCCTCCCAGGCGTACCAGAGGGCGGTGAGGCGAGAGATCGCCTCGTCGTGCCGCCACCATTCGGCGCACCAGCGGAACTCGCCGCCGAGCGTGCGCCGGTACATGGGGGTGAAGTGGTGCGTCACCCACTTCATGACGTTCGGGTAGAGCGGCTTCGGCTTCTCGTTGGAGTCGGCGCCGTTCGCGTCGTTCTTGGTGTGCATGAGTCTCCTGGGTTTCTGATGAGTGCCATGTGCGGATCCCCTTCCTCGCTGAGAAGCTCGCCGCTTCTACGAGGTCTCAGGTGCGGGATCGTCCCGGGCGTAGTGGTCTCGCGCGGCTTCGGCGATGGCGGCGTCCGCGGTCTTGATGGCCTGGTTGATGGCGGTGGCGTGCGGCCCGGAGTACCAGGGGCGGAGCCGGAGGAGTGCGGGTTTGGTGCCGGTGGCGAGTAGGAGTGCGGTGCCGGTGGGGAGTGCTCGGATGTCGGCGGCTTCGAGGATTTCCTGGCGGCGTAGGGAGATCTGTTCGCTGGCGCGTCCGTCGTTGTAGGTGATGGAGCGGACGGGGACGTCGTGCTGGCCGATGAGGGTGGCCAGGTCGCGCACCAGGCGGGGGGAGTCGATGCCGGCGCCGATGAGTTTGCGGGTGGCGGCGCCCCAGAGGGCGGCCATGCCGGCTTCGCCCCAGACGGTGACGCCCTGTTCGTAGCTCTGCAGGATGGTGACCGGGATGATCCCGCGTGAGCCGAGGTGGGAGTACAGCTGGGGGAGGTCGGCGATGCGGCAGATGTTGGCGGCTTCGTCGAGGGCGACGACCAGGGGCGGGTCGAGGCGTCCGCCGGCTTGCTCGGCGCGGCGCTCGGCGGCGCGCATGGTGGTGTCGGTGAGCGCGGCGATGAGCGGCGCGGCGGCCGACAGGCTCTTGGACAGCAGGTAGAGGGTGTCGCGGGAGTCGGCGAAGGTGTGCGGGTCGAACACGGGCAGGTCGTCGTTCGGGGTGACCCAGGCGAGGATCTCTTGGTCGCGGAGGGCTTTGGCGGCGGTGCGGGCGGTCTGGTAGATCCCGTCGCGGGTTTCGACGGCGCCGTTCTGGGTTCCTTTGAGCGAGGACGCCATGAGCTGGAACCCCGCCTCCTGCAGCAGCTCGATGGGGGTGGGGACGGCGGGTTCGTCGAGCCACTGCGCGACGTGGTGCAGGGAACGGTCGGAGGTGGCGGCGGCCAGGAACAGCGCGCACAGCAGGTCCTGGGCGGCGGGTCCCCACAGGTCTTTCTTCTGGCCGTCGTCGACGGTGAGGACGAAGTGCCCGGCGAGCCGGTGCGCGTCCTCGACGGTCGACAGGCCGGCGAGCGGGTTCCACCACCAGGTCTGCGGCTGGTAGGTGATCCGCTGCGGGTCGAACAGCCAGTTCCGTCCTTCGGTGCGTTCGGCGCGGACGGGAGCGATCGCTGACCACAGGTCGGCCTTGTTGCTGGTGGCGATGACCGGGCCGGGTGCCGACAGCACGTGCGGGATCGACTGCGTGGTCGTCTTGCCCGACCTCGGCGCCATGAACGCCACGACGGTGTCCTCCCACGAGGTGAACAGCGTCGGGCCGCTGCGGTCACCGGGCAGGAGGACGTCCCCGAGGACCAAGCCGATCTCTTCAGCGGCCAGGTCGCCGGGTGACTTGCCGTGTAGGGAACGACGCAGGCTGACGGCCTTCTTGGCCGTCGCTTCGGGTTGGAGGGCGGCGAGGCCGGGGTTGTCGGCGAGTGCGGCGACGGCGTCCCCGGGCTGTGGACAACGCGCGGCGACGCGCTGCCAGGTGATCCATACGCTCGCCGCGACGGCGGTGAGGAGGGCTGCGAGCACGGCCAGGACCAGCGGTGTCGGGGTGCCGGGCCAGGCGGTGCCGGTGTCCCATCCGGCGAGGGTGAACGCGAGGTCGGCGCCGAAGGGCATGACGTGTCCGCCGGTGAGCGCGGCGGCGATCTTCGCCGAGGCCCACACGATCCACAGCCCGGCGATCGGTGTCCAGCACGCGGCCAGGACCAGCCAGCCCCCGGCCGCGCCGGAGTTGAACACCGGCGCCTGCGGTCCCAGTGCCCGGCTCACGCGGCAACTGCCCGGAACGGGCGCGAGTGCGGGCGGCGTGGGCGTTGTGCGGGCCTGTGTCCCTGCACGAGGATGCGGGTGTGAGCAGCTTGCCCGGTGACCGCGACGAGCTCATCCGCCGGTACGTCGTCGCGGACACGGGGCCGGGGCCGGGCCGCTACCTGAAACTCCTCCACGGCAATTTCACCGGATTGCCCGACCATGAGCGCAGCGGCTTCCTCCACGATCTGCGGCGCGACGCGCAGCGGATCACCGATGCCGAGCTGGAGTTCCTGCTGCACCCGGACGCGGGACCCAACTGGCGTGAACGCATCACGGCTGCGTGGTTGATCGGGCTTGACCGGCGCACGCATTTCCGTGGATCGCTCGGCCGGTTGCTGCTGGAGAGCCGGCTCACTTATGCGGGGCAGGGCTACTGTTTCGCTCTCGCCCGCTTCGGCGACCGCGAGGACGCCGATGTCCTGGTCGCCTACCTGGAGCACTACCTGCCCAGGGCCGACTGCGTGTACGACCAGCATTGGGCCATCGGCGCGCTCCTGCGCCTGGATGACAAGCTCGAAACCGACCGTGCCGAGCGGATCCTCGAACCCGGAGGGCTCTGGCACCGGTCCGGCTTCGCCGAGCTCGACCCGTTCGACATGTACGACCGGATGACCGAGCTGTGCGACTTTGCGGACGGGCTCAACACGGCCGGCCCCTGAGATCGCCGTGCTCATGCCGTTCCCCGGACGGCGTGGTCGGTGTCGTAGAGGTCGGTTTCGGCGCCGACGAGGGAGAGTTCGACGGGGATGCCGAGGCGTTCGCCGGTCTTGATGAGGTACTTGCCCCGTCCGGGGTGGCGGGCGCCGGGTTGCCAGGAGTCGGGGGCCGACCAGGAGGACACGAGGTGTTGTTCGGGGCCGGTGAGCGGGGTGATCTCGTGGACGCGCGCCAGTTCCCGTGGCGGTAGTCCGGCGAGCACCGTGATCGCGGACCGGTCGGCGAAGCCCTTGGCTTTGGCGCGGTCTTCCTCGGTGGCCAGGGCGTCGAGGTCGGCGAGCGAATGCGTGATCATGATGGAGGCCATGCCTTTGGCGCGGTTGAGGCGGGTGAGTGCGTCGGCGTGTTCGACCAGGCCGGGGGCTCCGCGCAGGGCGCGCCAGAGTTCGTCGATGACGCCGAGGTAGGAGCGGCGTGGGGCGGCGCCGAGGTCGGCCAGGGCGGTGGCGGCGTCGACCATGCCGAAGGCGTAGGCCCAGGTGCACAGCATCGCGGCGGTGAGGAGTTTGTCGCCTGCGGCGCGGACGCGGGAGATGTCGACGCTGATGGCGGGTGCGTCCAGGTCCAGGGCTCGGGTGGTGGGGGAGTCGAACACTCCGGCGAGGGAGCCGGAGACGAGCAGGTCGAGGGTGAAGACCAGGTCGCGGGTCTGGGCGCGGTAGGAAGCGTCGGTGTCGGTGCGGGTCGCCGCCCGCAGCTCCGCTGGTCCTTCTTCCAGAATGCGTAGGACGTCGATGACGGTGGGGTCGTGGTCGAGGCGGTCGTCGAGCAGGTCGACGGCTTGTCCGAGGACGACTTCCTCGGCGTTGGTGATGCGCGCTTCGCGCACCAGTGTCGCCAGGGCCAGTAGCAGGGAGAGCCGTCGGGAGCGGACCTCCCATCGCAGGGTTTCGGCGTCGGGTCCGTTGAGTCGGCGGCGGGCTTTGTCGAGGGGGCCGGCGTCGAGGGGGTTGATGCGGTCGGCGCCGCGCCCGACGCGGATGACCTGCCCGCCGAGGTATTCGACGAGGCGGGTGTAGTCGGGTTTGGTGTCGCCCAGGACGATCGGCGTGGTGCCGGTGGCGACGGCGCCGGTGACGAGCCTTTTCACAAGGGTGGATTTGCCGGTGCCGGGTTGGCCGAGGACGAACATGCCGGGATTGGTGACGAGTCCTTCGCGCAGCCACGCCAGGGGGTCGAGGCAGACGACTTCGCCCCACAGTTGGTGGCGTCCGACGGGTGTGCCGGCGGTGGGGGTGCCGGAGCCGGCGGTGAAGGGGTACAGGCCGCAGGCTTGGCTGGTGGTGGCCTGGTATTCGGGTGCGGCCTCGACGTGGGCGGCGCGTCCGGCGCCTCGGCCGCGCCAGCCCCAGCCAGGGGCGAGCGGCTCGGCCATCGGCCCGGTCTTCGATGCGTTGAGTCATCAATGGAGCTCCAGGGTTCAGTGGATGAGGCGGCGGGAGAGTTCGGGCGGGCAGATGCCGCACGGCAGGGTGGTGGCGAACCCGGCGGCCTGGCTGCCCCACATGCGCCGAAGCCGGATCTTGGCCGAGTCGGCGGACGCCTCGACATGCGCGGCCGCGCGCCGCAGTTCGTCGGGGTGGGTGACGGTGACGGTGGCGTACATCGACACCAGGCAGACTCCGGCGCCCATGGCTTCTTCGGTGGCGGCTTGGCGGGCGCGGGCGGCGTCCCAGCTGTCGCGGGCGGTTTCGTCGCGTCCGGTGCGGCGCCGGAACTGGGCGCGGAACGCCGCCGCGTTCACCTCCTGCTGCAGCACCCGGCTTGCCGCCGCTGCCGGCAGCGCCCGGTACTGCAGCGTCACCCGTTTGGGGAAGGGGCCGGGGGCGACGAGCCGGGCCAGGACGTCGGAGCGGACGTTCTGGCGGGGTGGTTCGTGCCAGGCCCAGCTCACCGATGTCCCGCCGTCGTGCTCGTAGCGGTCGGTGTGCTCGGTTGCGGCGACCGGACCGGCATCGCCCCACGTCAAGACGTCGGCTGCACCGGCACCCGCGAGGAGCCTGTTGATCTCACCGCGGGCGTGCGGGTCGAACGCGGTGCGGACGGTTCCGGCGATCTCGGCGGCGGTGGCGCGGCCCAGGACCGATACTCCGCAGTTGCCGAGCCGTGAGGCGAGCCCGTCCAGGGTGCGCCCGAGTTCGGCGACGGCCTCGAACAGGTCTTTCGGCCGGGCCGAGGATGCTTTGGGGTCGAAGGTGATCGATACGCGGGTGTCGACGTCGGCGGCGGCCGAAGGTGCGGCGCGGACGAGCTGGTCCATGATCTGGCGGGCGGGTTCGGGCGCGGATGCCACGACGGCGCGGCCGATGGTGTCGGCGAGGGTGGAGCCGGGTTCGGGTGCGGTGTCGACGGTGACGGTGACCCAGCGGATGGCGGGCTGGTGGCCGAGGGCGGCGAGCCAGCCGCCCCAAGAGGCGACCCAGGTGTCGGCGTCGGACCGGTCGGCCAGCCACGTCGAGGTCGGCACCACCCGCAGCGTCGCGGTCAGCAGCCCGGTGCGGCGGTCCCACACGACCCCGTACCGGCCGCCGTAGCCGTCCTCGACGCTCAGCAGCGTCAATGGCGCCAGGACACCCGGGAGTTGGAAGGCTCGAGGGTGGTCGATGATGACCCCGGCCCGGTAGCGGTTGTGGCCGCGCCACATCGCCCATCGCCACCGGGCCTTGGCCAGTAGCAGCCGACCGGCCGGGATCCCGCCGATGCGGAGGAGCCCGAGTCCGGCCGCGACCGCGATCGGCGGCAGCAGGAACACCAGCGTGCCCGGCGTGACGGCCGCGACGACGACCAGCAGCATGGCGGCGCCGAGTGCGGTGAAGGTGGCGGTGGTGTCCATGCCGAGCAGTCCGATGCCGTGCCGGCGCCGCCAGCCGCCGTAGGTACGGGCGTCACCCATGGCCCCCGCCTCCTTCGCCGGCCGCGCCACTGGGACCGCCGCCGGGACCGCTGTTGTCGTCGTTGCCGGAACCGGTGGGGTTGCCCAGCCACCGGATCGTGTCCTGACCGCGATGCATTTCCTTGTCGGCCGTCCGGACGGTGGTCGGCCCGACCGGCTCGTCGTGCCCGCCGGGAGGGGCCCAGCCGCTGCCGGACGGTTCGCCGCCCGCCGTCCGGCCGGGTGCCTCGGTCATGCCGCCGTCCGGCTGCTCGCTCCCCGACGGCGACACCGGCGCTTGTCCTTGCTCACCGGGAACCGTCGACTGCCCTGGGGCCTGCTGCCCCTGCGCGGGGTCTGGCTGCGGCTTCTGGTCGCCTTCATGGGGCGGGCCCGGTTGCTCGCCGAGTTGCTGTCCCAGGTAGTCGGCGTGCTCGCCCGCGGACTCGCCGCGCCCGCCGGATCCGGCACCGCCGTAGGCGCGCAGTGCGCCCAGGGCGGTGGCGCCGCCCATGACCGCGTTCAGCACCCCGCCGCCGGTGCTGGACTCAGTGCCGCCGGTGGGCCAGGAGAAGAACTTCAGCAGCACCGGGAACGCGATGAGGCTGATCAGCATCATCGTGAAGCCCATCAGGACCGTGTGCAGTTCCTCGCCTTCGCCGATGAAGGTGAACGCGGTGGCGTACACGGCCGCGGCGGCGGGCTTGTAGAAGACCAGGGCGAGCATCCAGCCGGCGACCTTGCCGAACCACGGCCGGGTCGTGGTAGTGATCATCCCGGCGGCGGCCAGCGGCAGCACCCCCGCCAGCACGACCAGGGCCGCGCCGCGAAACAGCAGCAGCAGCGCCTGGATGATGCCGATGAACATCGCCACCAGGCACAGCACGATCACCAGCGCCGCCGGCGTCCCGGACGGGAACGCCACGATCTTGGCCATCCGCGTGGCGAACTCGCCCTGGGAGGAGGCGGTCAGGGCCCAGTCCGACCACAGGTCCCCCAGCTGCAGGAGCTGGTTGGGCAGCAGCGTGCCGATGACAGTCACCGTCACCAGCACGACTAGGCCCTGCCCGGCACCGATCAGCGGCGTCGCCTTGCGCGTCAGCGCCAACTTTCCTGCGACGACGAGCAGCGCCGCCAGCGCGACGAAGATCGTCAGAGGCTGGATCAGGTCCTGGAGGAATCCGATGGCCGGTTCCTGTTCCAGGTTCGGTGAGGGGGTGTCGACCCACCAGGCGGCGGTGTTGGAGATCAGCCATCCGACCGCCGACTCGAACCCGTCGGCGGTGGCCTGCAGCATGTCCCCGCCGATCGCTGCGGGCAGATCGGGCATCGGCGGACCGAATGAACGGCGGTCATCGTCGGCCGGCTGGACGCAGGACGGTTCCAGCACCGGTGAGCACGGCTCCTGCGGATCCAGCGGCGCCGTCACCGGCCACCCCCGTGCGGGAAGCGGACGTACTCCTCGGCGGATGGCACCGACACCGCGGAGCCTCCCCAGGCTCCGCCGGGTGGTGCCAGCACGCGCCAGTCACCGTTCTCCCACCGCACCTGCACCCGGGCCACGGCCCGGACGGTCACGTCGCTGTCGCCGGGACCGGCCGTCACCAGATCCACGGTCGCCGCGCGGGGCGTGTAGCCGAGCCACCGGTAGCCCTCCAGCACCATGTACGCCCGCCCCAGCGCCTCCCCGAAAGGACGATCGCCGCGACGGCTCTCATACGCGTGCTGGGTCGCCTCGAGCAGAACCACGACGTCCGGGCCGATCACCTGGTTGCGGATCGTGGGCTCGAACACCCGAGGCCCCCACAGGGCGTGCGCCCGCACCACGATGTGCACGGCCGCCAGCAGCGCACCCGACGGTGTCCGCGCGAACCCGAACGTCGGCCCGTCCCCGGACTCGCGCGGTCCGTCGGCGGAGTACGGCAGCAGCACGCTGTGGTAGTCGCGCCATGTGACCCCGGCGAACGAGACCGGGGGCGCGCTCACCAACCCGGCGCGCGGCTCGGGTCGACCCGCGTTCCCGCCGGCGGGTGCGGCGTGACCACCGGTGAAGTGAACGGCGCCGAGCACGAGAGCACCACCGACGACCGTCCCCGCCACGGCCACCAGGCTTCTCCGGGAGAGCGGCGGCCTCATGTGAAGAACACCGTGACGATCGGCGCCGCCGCGGCGACCAGGCTGAGACCACCGAGCACCCACGGCACACCGGTCGCGCCGTCGGCGGCGAACGACGAGCGGTTCTTACGGCCGATCGCCATCTGCCCGCCGCAGATGAACAGCCCGGCCAACCCGCAGACCATCACCCCCCATTTCCCCCAGGCCAGCAGCGTGTCGATCTTGGCGTCCAGCCCCGGCGGCGCCGCCGGCAACGGGTCCGGGATCTCGAGCGACGGCGGCGGATCGGTCGGCGTCGTCACCGGCGCCACCCCCGCCCATCGGCGGTCACCAGCCGGCGCAGCTCCTCCAGCGCCTGCTGCGCCTTGGCGGGCAGGGCGACCTCGGCCGGGTCCTCGACCAGCCGCAGAGCCCGCACATACGGCACTCGGACCACGCCGCCGACCTGCCACTCCAGCAGCGCGAACCGCGCCGTCGCGTCGCGCGGTTCCGGGCCGCCGTCGCTGACGATCGCCAGCCCGGCGACCCCCTCCCCGCCCTGGCGCAGCACGGCGATCGCGGCGGTCGCGCACCGGGCCGCGGCCGCGGTGTTGCGGACGGCAAGCAGCACCGGCCGCCCCTTGGCCTGCACCGGACACCGATCCGCATCCGGCATCGCCGCGACGGCTCCCATGTCCCACGCCGCGGGCAGCAGCGCCGCCAGCGTCGAGGTCCCGGCACCGCCATGCGCGCCGGCCACCACCACGTCCAGGACCCCGACCGCCCGTGGACGGGTCGCCCCAGCACTTCGAAGTCTCAAGGCCACACACCCCCGATTCATTGCTTATAGTTGTCGAGCGATCACTGTACGTGGCAGGATGGGGGAGCGCAAGCAACGTTAAACAGCTTCTTCAAACGGCAAACGTGCTTCCGTGGCACCTCGTCCAGCACACTGAGAGGCGACGATGACCCCGACCCTGGAGCCTGATCGATGACCGAGACACCCGGCCGCGACCCCGACGTGCTCACCACCGCCGAACTCGCCGCCAGACTCGGCCTGTCGCCCCAGACCATCCGCCGGATGGCCCACGCCGGGCAGATCCCCGCGCTCAAAACCGGCAAGGACTTCCGCTACTCCTGGGAAGCGGTCCGCGAGGTGCTGCGGCAGCCCCACCACGACCCCGAGGGCACCGCCAATGACACCGACACCAAAGGTGCGGGCTACCGCGCCCGACAACGCGCCCGCACCGGCGCCCAATCAGCCGACTGATCCGCCGCCCACCACGCACATCGCGGCGGCCGGATGAAGGCCGCTGCCGCCGCCGTCGCCGCGATCACCCTGCCGCTGGCCCTCGTGCTGTTGCTGGCCGGACAAGGCCAGGCAGGCGGCGGATCAACTCTTACCGGCGCGCCCACCGACCTCGCCCGCAGCGACATCCCACCCGCCTACCTGCGCTGGTACACCGACGCCGCGCAGACCTGCCCCGGCCTGGGCTGGAACGTCCTCGCGGCCATCGGCAAGGTCGAAACCGACCACGGTCGCTCCACCCTCCCCGGAGTCCACACCGGCCAGAACCACGCCGGGGCTGGCGGCCCCATGCAGTTCCTCGCCGCCACCTGGGCCGCCTACGGCGCCGACGGCGACCACGACGGCCACCGCGACCGCTACAACCCCGCCGACGCCATCCACGGCGCCGCCAACTACCTCTGCCACAACAACGCCGGAAAAGGCGGACGCCACCTGCGCCGCGCGATCTGGCACTACAACCACGCCGACTGGTACGTCCGCAAAGTCCTCGACCAAGCCGAACGCTACGCCGCCCCCACCCCCACCGGACGCGGCAGCGTAGCCGTCCGCGCCGCCCTCCGCTGGCTCGGCACCCCCTACTCCTGGGGCGGCGGCGGACCCTCCGGCCCCACCTACGGCACCGCCCACGGCGCCGGCATCAAAGGCTTCGACTGCTCCGGCCTCGCCCAGCACGCCTGGGCCAAAGCAGGCATCCGCCTACCCCGCGTCGCCGCCGACCAATACCGCGCCGGAACCCACATCCCCCGCCACGCCCTGAAACCCGGCGACCTCGTCTTCTTCGCCACCAACCCGGGCAACCCCGCCACCATCCACCACGTCGGCATCCACCTCGGCAACGGCCGCATGATCCACGCCCCCCAGACCGGCGACGTCGTCCGCATCGCCACCTACACCGGAAACCCCACCCGCGAACGCCAATACATCGGTGCGATTCGCCCGGCTCCCAGCTCCCGCTAACCGGAGGCGCGCATGCTCTGTCCCGAGCCCCATGGCCCAGTGCCTCTGGGGCTACCCACACCTCCTGCTGGCGACGTTGGTCGGCAATCCACCGCCACTCGCGTCCTCGCCGCCCAGGGGTTGCTGCCTCACGCGAACACCTTCACCAAGGAGCTCTCCGCATGACACCCATGAAGCTTGGTGACCTCGCCTCGCTCCCAACGGTCGTCACCATCACCACTGCGGCGAGGGCTCTGGGGCTCTCCCGCGGGTTCGCCTACGAACTCGCCCGGCGCGACGAGTTCCCGTGCCGGGTCATCCGGATCGGGGGCTGTTACCGCGTCCCGACGGCCGACCTGCTTTCCGTTCTCGGAGCAGAGCGTGCCAGTCCGGACGGCTGAAGGACGTGCGGGCCTCGCCAAGCTCAGGGTGCCGGGCTGCCCGATGCTCGGCACCCAGGTGCTTGGCCCCGTCACCTGGGACAACAACTTTCAAGACATCCCTTGAAATGATCTCTGCGCTTTACTTAACTTTGCGTGAGTGAGTGATGACAGCGTGGATGGCGGTGGCGAGGCCCGGGACCACCCGCAGGAACGCCTGGCGAGGCTGGTGAACCTACTGGCCGATGGCCTCGACGAACTCGGGCATCTCGGGCCGATCCCCCGTGCGGGTGCCGCAGAACAGCTCGCCACCGTCGCCCGGGAGGTGATCGGTGGGCTTGCCGCCGTCCGCCGAGAGGCCTTCCGCGAAGCCCGCGCCGATGGCCTCACGCTCACGCAGATCGCCGACCAGCTCGGTGTGAGTGTCCAAGCAGTGTCCCAGGTGCTGAGGAAGCGGCCCGACGACTAGACCGACGTCTGCCGACGCGCTTCTCGGCTCCTGGCGCTGCGAATGGTCTCGTACGAAGGAGGAGCCTTGCGAGGTACGACGTTCAAACGCTGCGGCTGCCGTAATCCGGAGACGGGCAAGAAGTTCGCCCTGGGCACATGCCCGCAGCTCGCCAAGCGGAACCACGGTTCTTGGTGGGCGCGTTATGACGCTCCCCCGGGAGCGGATGGTCGCCGAAGACAGCCCTACCTCGGTCCCTTCACGACTCAGAGGGCAGCTCAAGCCGCTCTGATGGAAGGGCTCGCGACGGCCGAACGACTCGGCCAGCCGATCGACCGGACCCTGAAGGTGGGGGCTTACCTGGAGAAGATCTGGCTACCCGGAAAGCGACGTCTGGCCAAGTCGACCTACGCGGACTACGAAGAGATCGTCCGCCTCTACCTCGTGCCCGGACTCGGGCATCTCAAGCTGGTGGAGCTGCGCGACAAGCACGCGCGCGACCTGTACGACGCCATTCTCCAGATCAACAGGCCGCTTCCCGATTCGGAGAAGCCGAGCGACCTGCTCCAGCGGCTGCTGGAAGTTCGAGCGCTTTCAACACGGAAGACCCTCCCCGGTGAAGCGGGTGTACGCAAGCAGAGGCAGCCGATCTCGCCCGCGAGGGTGAAGAAGATCCACGCTGTGCTGGCCTCGGCGCTGAACTCTGCGGTGAAGTCGAAGCGACTCACTCACAACCCGATCGAGCACGTCGAACTGCCGCGGATCAAGGGCAGGCGCGCCAAGCCGTACGTCTGGACCCCGGAGCGCGTCCAACGCTGGCAGGAGACGGGAAAAGCACCGGGACCCGTGATGGTCTGGACGCCCGCACAGACCGGCGCGTTCCTCGACTTCGCGGCCGGTGAGCGCCTGTACGCCCTCTACCACCTGGTCGCCTTCCGCGGCCTTCGACGAGCCGAAGTCGCGGGCCTGTCCTGGCAGGACACCGACCTCGCGGGGGCGGGGACGATCACGATCAGGGAGACGCTCCCGGACGAGGACGACGAGTACGACGACACCAAGTCCGAAGCGGGCGAACGGACGGTGGCGCTGGACACGACGAGCATCTCGGTGCTGCTCGCGTGGCGGGAACGGCAGGAGCAGGAGCGGCACGCCGCCGGAAAGGAGATCTGGGTCGACTCGGGCAGGGTGTTTACCCGAGAAGACGGCAGCCCGCTCCGGCCTCAGTGGATCTCCACGCGATTCGAGTACCTGATCCAGAAGTACAGTCGTGTTCGCCGGCGGCACGCCGAGGAGGGATGGACGCCCGACCGGATCGCCCGGGGCCACCGCGTCAGCGAGCGTGCCGTGCAAGGGGCTCTCGACGGTGTCCCGCTGCCCCCGATCCGCTTCCACGACCTGCGCCACGGCGCTGCCACCCTCGCACTCCTCGGCAAGGTCGACATGAAGGTGATCAGCGAGACGCTGGGGCATTCGCGTCATTCGTTCACCGCCGACACCTACACCTCCGTCCTGCCGGAGGTGTCGAGAGCCGCCGCCGAAGCCGTCGCGGCCGTCGTCCCCCGCAGATCCACAGGCGAGGAGACGGACGAAGCGGCGGTGCCTGTCAGCGCCCCGAACGTGATCTCGTTCGCGGACCGCCGGAGGAGGCGCACCGAACACGCAGGGTAGTCAGCCCCAAGATCCACTTTGGGGCTCTGACCTGGGCACGGCGGCACCTCGGCGACATCTTGTGCTCACCACGTGCTATCCAGTGCCCAGAAAACGGACATCTCGAACGCGACAGGGGCTTCGCCGAAGATCTTGCTTTCGACGAAGCCCCTGGTCATACGGCGGAGGATCGGGGATTTGAACCCCGGATGGGCTTGCACCCAAACCGCATTAGCAGTGCGGCGCCATAGACCGGACTAGGCGAATCCTCCAGTGGCCCTCGGGCACAGGACAGGCTACCGGTTCGGCGTGCCGACCGGCAAAGCCTGAGCCCGGGTCACTGAAAGCATAGCCCGGAAGGTCTGCTCGTGGGGACGATCCGCTCCCGGGGCCGCGGGAGCGGAGGTCGTCACCGTCAGCCGCCCAGGCGGAAGCCCGAGTAACCGCAGGCCTCTCCGAGTTCCGTGCCGTGCTGCTGCATCTGGCTGACGTTCGGCATGCCGCCCGACAGGTTGCCCGAGGACATCTCCTTGAGGCTATTGGCGACCGTCTCCAGGTCCGAGGCGAACGCGGTGGCGGCGGACTCGACGTCGCCGCCCGCGTTCTGTCCTTCGGTGCGGATCGTGGAGGCGGCGTCGATCCACTCGTTGGCGGTCTGCTCGGTGCCGCTGCCGGTGAGCGACGGGCTGCTGGATGCGATGCCGCGCAGCTCCGTCTCGATGTTCTTGCAGGCCTCGTCCTTGGCACCACCGCCGGCAACGTCGGCGAGGGGGCCGCACGCGGTGGAGGTGAACAGGGCGCCACCGACGGCGAGGATGCCGACCAGCTTGGTGGCAGACATGCGCATGTTTTCTCCTTCTAGGGGGGTTTGGGTCTCAGGCGAGCGTAGAGCGCGCAGGTCACTTACGTCTCGATTACCGGTTCGGCGTCTGACGAGCACGAACGGTTCCGTGACCCATGTCACGTTCGTCAGGGGTTCCAGGGGAACCGATTCGCGACCACCCGGTGGACCCGGTACAGTAATCAGCGGCAGGCACCCGTAGCTCAATGGATAGAGCATCTGACTACGGATCAGAAGGTTTGGGGTTCGAATCCCTACGGGTGCGCACAGGTCAGAAGCCCCTTGCGATCTTCGCAAGGGGCTTCTGTGCTAACGGGGCGTTCGGGCATGTCGGTGCGGAGGCCGCTTCGGGAGGAGCGTGTGCGGGCGGGGCGCGCCCTCGCGGAGCACGAGGTGCCTCCGTGTGGGGGGATCTGCTTGGGGTGCGGTCTGGGTGCTGTGCGCTTCGTGAGGCTTTCAGTAGTGGCGAGAGAGCGCTGATCACAGCATGATCGCGGGCGGAGCGGTGGTCCTTGGAAGATGAAGAACCCCTGGTAGGCAGGGTGATCTCTCACCATCGCCCGATCCTGACCAGAGGTTCTGCATGCTTTTTACTGTGCTTCGCCGTCGTTGTCGCGTTCGATGCTGGAGTACGTCGGCGGTGTCGTCCGCCGCCACCGCGGGCAGGTGGGCAGCAAGGGCCGGGTGCTGGTGCCGGGCATGCAGGCGCTGCGCGCGCAGCTGGGTGCCGGTTTCGGGGTCGGCACCGCCACCGGGTGGCGGTATGTGAACGAGATGGTGATGCTGCTGTCGGCCCGCGCTCCCAAGCTGGAGCGGGCGTCGGGACTGTCCTTCCTGGTGCAGGACGGCACGCTGATCGCCATCGAGCCGGCCGTTCTGCTGCACAACGGCATGGCATGGATCTGCAGGTCGTCGCGGTATCGGACGGGACGATCGTGTGGGTGTCGGGATCGTTGTGCGGTGCGGTCCACGACATCGAGGCCGTCCGGCACCTGGCCGACAAGGTCTGCGTCGGAGTCGGCTCGCACATCCACGTCCCGGTCAAGGGCAAGGAGCTGTCCGGTCGCAACCAGGCCCTGGGGCGGCTTCGCGGCCCTGGAGAACGGGTGAACGTGCGGCTCGAGAGCCGGGAGCTCCTCACTCGCCTACGTTGCTGCCCGCACCTGGCCGAAGCCGTTTACGTTCTTCACAACCGCGAGCACGGGGCGTACTGAAGAAGGCTCCGTGGTCGCACGCCGTGCCGGGCTGAGTAGGGCGTGTGGTTTTCGATGTTGAGGTGGGTCTGGGGCCGCCGGGTGCCGTTCTCGCGGCTTTTGGTTTTGTGGTCGGCTGCACTGGTCCGGTGATTGATGGAGGTTTTCTGGCCTTCTTGGTGCCTGCGGTGTCCGGGAAATGCCGGTTGGGCGGGTTAAAGTCGGGTCATGGGTGTTCGGTATATCAAGGGGGACGCCACGTCGCCGCAGGCGAAGGGCGTGAAGATCGTCGCGCATGTTTGCAACGATCTCGGGGGGTGGGGCAAGGGGTTCGTGCTCGCGGTGTCGCGGCGGTGGAAGGGGCCGGAGGCGGAGTATCGGGCGTGGTATCGGGGGAGGGACGGGTTCGCGCTGGGTGCGGTGCAGTTCGTGCAGGTGGAGCGGTACATCTGGGTGGCGAACATGGTCGCGCAGCGGGGGATCAGGCCGAGTCGGAGCGGGCCGCCGATCCGGTACGACGCGCTCGATCGGGCGCTGGAGAAGGTGGGGGAAAGGGCGCTGGCGTTGGGGGCGAGCGTCCATATGCCGCGTATCGGGTGCGGGTTGGCGGGTGGACGTTGGGAGCGTGTGGAGCCGTTGGTCGAGGGGCGGCTCGTGGAACGCGGGGTGAGCGTCACCGTATATGAGTAGGACGCAAAAGTCGGCGCGGTCGTATGTGTGGGTCGAATGTGGCCGGTGCTTCGCGGCGGGGAGATGGTTGGGCCGTTGGATTTCCCTCTGCCCGTGGAGTGGCGATGAAGGTGAAGGAACGGGAGGACACCGCGCGTCGGCTGCTGCGTTCGGCGGCCAAGGCGTCGTTCGATCCCGGTGTGGAGATCGATTGGGATGTCCCGATGGAACCGGGGAAGTTCTATCTGCCGCCCGAACGCGTGTCCCTGTACGGGACGGACGTGTGGCGCCGGCTGGACGACGAGCAGCGCGTCGAGCTGTCGCGGCACGAGCTGGCGAGCATGACGTACGTCGGTGTGTGGCTGGAGCTGTCGCTGATGCAGTTGTTCATGCGGTTCGTGTACGACCTCGATCCGCGCAGCGCGCACGCGCAGTTCGCGTTGACCGAGGTGGGGGACGAGACGCGCCATTCGGTGATGTTCGGTCGGCTGCTCGACCGGCTCGGCGCCCCGCGGCACCGGCTGCCCGGCATCGTGCACGGGGGCGGCCGGCTGTACAAGGCGGTCGGGTCGGGGCCGGCGATGTGGGCGACGTTCCTGGTCGGTGAGGAGGTCTTCGATCGGATGCAGCGGGCGATCATGGACGATCCGCGCGTGCAGCCGCTCGTCCGGGACGTCAGCCGCATCCACGTGATCGAGGAGGCCCGGCACGTCCGGTTCGCCCGCGAGGAGATCGTCCGGAGCATGCGGGGGATGGGGAAGGTGCGGCTGGCGATGCACCGGCTGACGGCGGCGGTCACGGCGACCGCCCCGATCGGGTTCATGATCGACCCGGAGGTCTACCGGAGCGTGGGGCTCGAACCGGAGGAGGGGCGGCGGCTCGCGCTGGAGAATCCGCACCACCGGGAGACGCTGCTGTGGATGGGCGAGAAGATCGTGCCGTTCCTGGTGGAGTTGGGGCTCGTGGACGGGCCGGGCCGGGCGCTGTGGCGGCACACCGGGCTGCTGCGGTGAGGGCGGGCCCTCGGGCGAGGGCCCGCCGGGCGGTCAAGCGCCGATCGCCGCCATCATCGGCTCCCAGTAGCGGTCCATCTCGGGCCGCCACGCCTCCCAGTTGTGCCAGCCGTCCTCGTAGACGTGCGACGTCACGGGGATGTCGAGGGAGTCGAGGCGGCGCAGGAACGACTGGGTGGTGCGGCCGCAGGTGACCTCGTGGACTTGGACGGACTCCTCTTCGCCGGGTGCCGGGGCGTCGTGCGGGCCGGGCAGGCCGGTGGTGCCGGTGGAGACGAACAGGCCGACGCCGCGCAGGTTCCGGGCCAGGACCCACGGGTCGTGCGCGAGCCAGTTCTCGGCGTCGACGCCCGGTACGCCCCAGACGTCCATGGCGTCCTCGGTGTCGGTGTAGAGGGCCTGCGTGAGCACGAGCATGGTGGGGATGCCCGGCATGGTCATGTGCATGACCCCGCTGGACGCGGCGACGTACTTGAAGATCCCGGGGTGCCGTGCGGCGTACGCCATCGCGCCGCTCGCACCGGAGGAGATGCCCATCGCGGCGCGGGTCGTCCCCGCGCGGAAGTTGCGTTCCATGAGCTGGACGACCTCGGTGGTGTGGAACGTCTCCCACATCGGCGGCCCGCCCTCGCCGTCGTTGTACCAGTCGACGTACGCGCCGTTGGCGGCCTCGGGCATCACGACCATGACGTCGTGGCGGGCCGCGTACGCCTCGATGTCGGTGCTGCGCGTCCAGGAGACGTAGCCGTCGCGGCCCCCGTGGTAGGCGTACACGACGGGCCAGGCGCGTGCGGCGTCCGGCGACCAGCCGTCCGGCACCAGGACCCGCACCTTGACCTGCTGCGCGAGGCTCGGGGTGTCGACGGTGACGTCGAAGGTGCGGTCGTCCAGCCAGGTCTGGCCGGTGATCCGCGCGCCGGTGTCGGCGGGCGCGAAGGACGGCGCGGCCGCCCGGACGGGCGAGAGGGGGACGGCGATCAGCAGTGCGGTGATCGCCGCGAGGACGGCTCGGCGCGCCTGCGCGCGCGTGCGGTGGGTCATGCGAGGAAGCTAGGGTCGCCCGTGCGGCGCGACACCTGACGCGGGCAACGAATGTGTCGGGCCCGATTGCGCGGCGGGTGCGTGGACCTCAGCCGGCGAGGGTCTCGAGGACCTGCTCGCCGTACTTCGCCAGCTTGTTCTCGCCGACCCCGCTCACGCCGCCCAGTTCGGCGAGGGTCGAGGGGCGGGCGGTCGCGATCTCGCGGAGCGTCGCGTCGTGGAAGATCACGTAGGCGGGGACGCCCTGTTCCTTGGCGGTCGCGGCGCGCCAGGCGCGCAGCCGCTCGAACAGCGGTGCGGCCTCCTCGGACAGTTCGACGGGGGCCTTGCGCTCCTTCGCGGTCTTGGTGGTTTTCGCGGTCGGTCGTTCCGGTTCGCGGCGCATCATCACCTGGCGGCCGCCGCGCAGCACCTCGGCGCTCGCGTCGGTGAGGACGAGCGCGCCGTAGTTGCTCTCGACGGCGATCAGGCCCTGGGCGAGGAGTTGCCGGACGACGCCGCGCCATTCGACGTCGCGCAGCTCGGTGCCGATGCCGAACGTTTTCAGGTCGTCGTGGTCGAACTGGATGATCTTCGCGTTCTTCTTCCCGAGCAGGATGTCGACGATGTGCCCGGCGCCGAACTTCTGCCGGCGTTCCCGGTCGAGCCGCACGACCGTCGAGAGCACCTTCTGCGCCGGGACGGTCGCGTCCCACGTCTCGGGCGGGGTGATGCAGGTGTCGCAGTTGCCGCAGGGTTCGGCGGCCTGCCCGAAGTAGTTCAGGAGCTGGACGCGGCGGCAGCCGGGCGTCTCGCACAGCGCGAGCATCGCGTCGAGGTGGGTGCTCTGCCGGTGGCGGAACGCGGCGTCGCCCTCCCCGGAGTCGATCATCTTGCGCAGGTTGACGACGTCCTGCAGGCCGTAGGCGAGCCAGGCGGTGGACGGGAGCCCGTCGCGTCCCGCGCGTCCGGTCTCCTGGTAGTAGCCCTCGACCGACTTCGGCAGGTCGAGGTGGGCAACGAACCGGACGTCCGGTTTGTCGATGCCCATGCCGAACGCGATGGTCGCGACGACGACGAGCCCGTCCTCCCGCAGGAACCGGGACTGGTTCGTCGCGCGCGTCCCGGCGTCCAGACCCGCGTGGTAGGGGACGGCCTCGATGCCGTTGTCGGTGAGGAACCGCGCGTGCTTCTCCACCGAGTTGCGCGACAGGCAGTACACGATGCCCGCGTCGCCCTCGTGCTCGGTCTGCAGGAGGCGGAGGAGCTGGCGTTTCGGGTCGGTCTTCGGCTCGATGCGGTACTGGATGTTCGGACGGTCGAAGCTCGCGACGAAGTGCCGGGCCCGTTCGAGGTCGAGCCGGGACGCGATCTCCGCGCGGGTCGCCTCGGTCGCGGTGGCGGTGAGGGCGATCCGCGGGACGTCCGGCCAGCGTTCGTGCAGGCCGGACAGCATCAGGTAGTCGGGCCGGAAGTCGTGCCCCCACTGCGACACGCAGTGCGCCTCGTCGATCGCGAACAGCGAGACGTCGCCGCGGTCGAGCAGCTCGACGGTCGCCGGGAGGCGCAGCCGCTCGGGCGCGAGGTAGAGCAGGTCGAGCTCGCCCTGGACGAACTGGGCCTCGACGATGCGGCGCTCGTCCAGGTCCTGGGTGGAGTTGAGGAAGCCCGCGCGGACGCCGAGCGCGCGCAGGGCGTCCACCTGGTCCTGCATGAGGGCGATCAGGGGGGAGATCACGATGCCGGTGCCCTTCCGGACCAGCGCCGGGATCTGGTAGCACAGCGACTTCCCGCCGCCGGTCGGCATCAGGACCAGCGCGTCCCCGCCGGAGACCACGTGCTCGACGATCTCCCGCTGGCCGTCCCGGAACGTGTCGTAGCCGAACACGCGCCGCAGCGTCTCGTCGATCTCGACGGTCTCGGGAGTCTCGGGGGAGGACATTCGCCCATACTAGGAGCCGTCGCCGGCACCGTGCGTCACTTCGCCGCCTTGTGGATAACCTCCACGGTCAGGTCGTCCAGGCCGTCCGCGACGTGCGCGGCGAGGGCCAGGGCGTCCGGTGCGGGCGGGTGCGCGGGGCGCGGGATCGCGATCACCCGCATGCCGGCGGCGTGCGCGGAGCGGAGCCCGTTCGAGGAGTCCTCGATCGCGACGCACGCGTCGGCCCGGACGCCGAGCTGCGCGGCCACGGTGAGATATCCGTCCGGTGCCGGTTTGCCCCGGTCGACCTCCTCGGTGGAGACGGTCGCGGGGAACAGCGACTCCACGCCGAGCCGCCCGAGGACGATGTCGATCAGGGCGCGCGGGGACGAGCTGGCGAGCCCGAGCGGACGGTGCTCGGCCATCCGGCGCACGGCCTCCCGCGCGCCCGGCAGGACGGGCAGGTGCTCGGTGTACCGCTGCGACATGCGATCGATCACCGCGTACGCGACGTCCTCGGCGTCCACCCCGTCGACGAGGTCGGTCGCGATGTAGGCGGCCCACTCGTCGGTGCTCATGCCCATCAGCCGGTCCTGGGTGTCCGGGAGCCAGCGGCCGCCGAGCTCGGCGACGTAGGCGCGCCGGACGTCCTCCCAGACGGGCTCGGAGTCGATCAGGACCCCGTCCAGGTCGAACACGATGGCCTGCAGGGGCATGGTCGTCCTCCCGGTGTCGCTGTGGTCCGTGGTACCCGGGGCGCGGGTGCCGGAACCAAACCGGGCGAATGCTGATTTTTCGGATCTTGTACACGTGTTCTGGCATGGTGGGTGTCCTCCGTACCCCCTCCGGAGTCACAGCAGAGGAGCTCTGCACATGGTTTTCGTCGGATTCCTCCTGGTCGCGGCCGCGATCACGGCCGGCGCGGGCGTCCTGCTCGCCAACACCGGCCCCGCCGAACTCGTCGTCTTCGGCCAGGACGTCCCGCTCGTGAGCAACGAGTGGCAGGTGTTCGCCGCCGGCGCCGCCGTCGCGGCCGTCTTCGTCATCGGCACGATGCTCACCTTCATGGGCGCCGGCCGGATCCTCCGCAGCCGCCGCGACCTGCGCGACCTGCGGGAAGAGCACGAGGAGTCGCTCACCACCCTGGAGATGGAGAAGCGGCGCCTCGAGCGCGAACTCGCGCGCGCCCGCCAGGGCAAGGGCGGGACGCCCGCCGACCGTCCGGCGCCCCCCGGCGAGCCGGGACGCCCGGGGACGCAGGCGTGGCCGCCGCCCCCCGCCCCCGCGCCCGCCCCCGCGCCCGCGCCCGCCGGCCGGGGCCCGTCCGTCCGGTCTCCCTTCTTCGACCGGAACGAATGAGGCCGTCTCCTACCTGAAGTTGATCGGCGCACCCCGCGAAATCGCCGCATGGACTGATGGCGGCCCCGGGGGCGGCCGCGCACCCTGGTGATGTGCGCATTCTTCTCAAGGTGGGCATCACCGCGGTCGCCCTGTGGGCCGCCACCGCGCTGATCCACGGCATCACCGTCCAGGGCGTCACGGGCGTCGGCGACACCGCCGGCGGACGTGCGCTGACCCTCCTCGGCGTCGCCGTCGTCTTCGGCATCGTCAACGCGATCATCAAGCCGATCGTGAAGACGCTGGGCTGCGCCTTCTACGTACTGACCCTCGGCCTCATCGGCCTCGTCGTCAACGCGGGCCTGCTGTGGCTGACCAGCGAGGTCGCCGCCCGCCTCGAGCTGCCGTTCCACGTCGACGGCTTCTGGGCCGCCTTCTGGGGCGCGATCGTCGTCGGCGTGGTCGGCTGGGTGCTGAACCTGTTCGTGGACGACGACGACTGACGGCCCGGCGGGCGGTCAATCGGCCGTCCGTCCGTCCGGCACGGGGACCGTCCGAGGGAGCCCGCCCGCTCCTCGGACGGTCCCGTCGTTTACGGGTGCCGGTCGTCCGGGCGGGACGGCCCGTCCTCGGACGGGCCGTTTTCGGGCGGCGTCGTGTCGATGGCCGTCGTGTCGTCGGTTGTCGGGTCGGGTGGTGGCGCGTGCTCGGGTGGGGTGTCGACGGTCGTGGCGTCGGCGAGTGTCGCGTCCTCGGGCAACGCGTCCGGCGGCGCGTCGACGGTCGTGGCGTCCGCGATCGTCGGATCTGCGGGCGGCGCGTCCTCCGGCGGGGCGTCGACGATCGTCGGGTCGGCGTCCTCGCTGGGCGCCCGGCCGAGCGGGCCCCTGGTCAGGCGCTCGGCGGGCTCCTCGCCCGCGTACTCCCGGTGGGCGGGCGGGCTCGCGCCGGGCGCGCCGACCAGGACCCGGCGGCGGGCCCGGACGGCGCCGAGGAGGAAGTCCGCGTCCCGGACGTCCCCCGCGGTGACGAGCGCGTCGAACTCGGTGTCCTGGATCGCGAGGCCCGCGGCGACCGGGGTGCCGACGACGACGTCGGCCGTCCGGAGGAGGACGTCGGCGTCGAGCGCCCGGCCGTCCAGGTACGCGGTGAGCTCCTCGATGCGGGCCATCGCGCGGGACTGGTGCGCGGCGATCGCCTCCGGCTCGGCGGACGGGCTCGAACCGGAGATCTCCTCGACGTGTTCCCGCGCGCGCGCTTCCGCCTCCTCGGCCGTCTGCAGTTCGGCGTCGCGCGCGGCGAGTTCGTCCTGGGCCTCCGCGGAACGGCGCTCCAGCGTGGCCGACGCCTCCGCCGCCCGCCCGGCTGCTTCCTCGGCCGCGGCGCCCTCCCGTTCCGCGGTGGCGAGCGCCTCCGCGCGCGCCGTCCGCGCGGCCTCGACGCGCTCCTCGATCTTCCGCGCCGCCTGCTTCGCGAGCCGGGCCGCCAGGCCCGCCTCCGTCGCGCGATGGACCGCCTCCGCGGCGAGCCGCGCCTGCTCGCGGTGCTCGGCGTCGGCCCGCTCCCGCTCGGTCGCGAGCCACGTCAGCTCCTCGCCGAGCCGCTGCTGCGCCTCCCGCGCCGAGCTCAGCCGCGCGCCTCCGTCGGCCACGAACTGGTCGAGGCCGCGCCGCAGCCGGTCGGCCTCCTCGGCCGCGTGCCGGGCCTCCGCCGCGCGCTTCGCCGCCTCGTCCGCCTCCCGGCGCCGCGCCTTCACCTCCGCGCGCATGCTCCGCAGCCCGGACGGCGGCGACGCCACGTGCAGCTTCTGCCCGATCGACATCTTCTTCTGCATCGCCGACAGCGCCGACTCGGCCGACACCAGCCGGTAGTAGCTCGCGTGCCCCTCCGCCGCCGCGTCCGCGTCCGCCGCCACCGCCCGTTCGGCGTCCTGGACGGCCGCCGGCAGCGCCTCGTGCGCCCGCTGCAGCTCGTCCGCTAGCGACTCCTCCACCTGCCGCGCGGCCTGCATCTCCCCTTGGGCTTGCTGGGTGCGCCGGCCCAGCTCCGTGCACCGCGCGTGGGCCGCGTCGGCGACGCGCGTCAACTCTCCGGCCTCGGCCGACACCGTGTCCGCGGCGGCCTGCAGCCGCTCCGCCTCCGCCTGCGGGCCCACCAGTTCCGCCTCGGCCGCGCGCTGCTCGACGTCCAGCCGCTCGGCCTCGGCGGCCGCCTCGGCGGCGGCGCCCGCCGCGGACTCCGCCGCGCCCCGCGCCTCCTCGATCGCCGCGACCAGCGACGCCCGCTCCGCCTCGAGTTCCTCGCGCCGCCGCAGGTTCACGGCCCGCACCGATTCCAGCGCCGCGTGGTCGCGCGGCCACTGCTCGAGCCACATCGACCCGCGCCGGAGCATGCGCAGCTCTGTCTGCCACGACTGCCGCCACGCCTCCCCGGCCGTCCGCAGCACCGCGCCGCGCACCCACGTCTCCGGCGCGGACGGCACCGGGAGCGCCTGCACGCGCGTGACGTCCGGAACCAGCTTGAATTCGACGGTCCCGTGCGGGGGCTTCGGCCGCTCGGGCGGTTTCCGGGGCGGCTCGGGCGGCGCCTCCCCCGGCTCGGTGTCGACGGCCAGCGCGAACACCCCGGTGTCGGCCTCGAACTCGCGCAGCACCGCGGCCGCCCGCAACGCCGTCGGGGCCAGCACCAGGACGCGTTCCCCCGCCGCGAGCAGCCCGTCCACGACCTCCCGGACGGCCGCCGCCTCGCCCGCCTCGCCGGACACGCGCACGATGCGGACATCGTCCGTCCCCGGCACGTCCCGCGAGTCGATGACGAACCGCGCGAGGACTTCCCAGTCCCCGGCGACCCGCCGCTCCCGGAACGCCCGCAGGGCCGCGAGCCGGGTGCCCCACCCGACCGTCCCCTCGTCGCGCGGCGCCGCGTCGAGCCGCTCGTAGGCCTCGATCAGCGCGTCGCACACCCGCTCGGCGCGCTCCCGAACCTCCCCCGGCTCGAGCCGCTCCGGCCCCGCCGGTGGCGTGTCCGGGTGTTCGCCGGCGGTCGGCTCGTCCGGGGCGTTGCCGGACGTGTGGTCGAGCGGTTCCGGGGCGTCTGAGGGGCCGGTGCCGGGGTTCTCGGCCCCCGCAGGGGACGAGTCCGCGTGCTCGCCGGTGTTCTGCTCGGCCAGTGGGTCGTCGGACGTCTCGTGGTGCGGTTCCGGGGGACCTGCCGGGTCGGGGCTTTCCGAGGCCGTCAGGGGCGTCGCCGAAGGCCCGTCGGTGTTCCGCTCCGCCGGCGTGTTGCCGGACGTGTCGTTTTCGGGCGCCCGGGGGTCTGCGGGGCTGTCGGGCACGGCGGGTGGTTGGCCCTCGGGGGGTGCCACCTCTGCGGGGGAGTCGTCGGTGCCGGGCTCGTTCTCGCGTTCGGCCGCCGGTGGGGTGGTGGACGCCTCGTGGTCGGGCGTCCGGTCGGCCTGGGCCTCGCCGTCGTCCGCGTCCTTTCCCGCCGGCGGGCCATGGGGAGGCTCCGGCGCGTCGGTGCCGCCGGGGTCCGGGGCCGGTTCCGGGGCGCGGTCCGGCGCGGGCGCGGTGTGGGGGACGGGACGGGGCGTGGCCTCGGGCCCGTCGGCGTTCTCCGGGGCCGCCGGTGCGGCGCCGGGCTCCGGCTCGGGTTCCTCGCTCGCCGGCAGGGGGAGTTCGTCGGTGGGGATCTCGGACTCGGGGACGTACGTGGGGACGGGCTCGTCGCCCGGTCCGCTCGTTGACTTGTTCACCGACGCCATCCCCGTCCAGATCGACCTCGCGGCCGTTTCTCTCCTCTTCTACTCGTGTCTAACGTCTCACACCCGGTGAAAGTGCGGCGGCGTGAAGATCATCACGCCGCCGCACGGGTTCAGTGCGGGTTCGTGGCGAGCAGTTCCGCGAGCAGGTCGTCGAGGGTCACGATGCCCGTGAACTCGCCGTCGGCGTCGTTGACGACGGCGAGCGGGGCGCGGGTTCGGCGGAGCCGGCTGACGGCGTCGAGGACGGTGGTCTCGGCGGTGAGGACGGGCGCGGGGTGTGCGAGGTCGGCGGCGCGGCGCTCGCCGTTCGGTTCGGTGATCGCGGCGCGGACGTGCACGATCCCGGGGACGCCCGGGCCGCGGACGAGCAACCGGCTGTGGCCGCTCGCGGTGGCCACGCGGCGGATCTGTGCGGCGGACGCGTCGGCGTCGATCGTGGTGACGGACGTCGCGGGGACGACGAGGCGGCCGACGGTGACCTCGCGTGCGGAGATCGCGCGGCGCAGGAGTTCGTGGTCGTGGCGGCCGATGAGTCCGAGGCGCCGGGACTCGCCGAGGAGGTGGCTGAGTCGGGCGGGGTCGGTGTGGTCGTCGAGTTCGTCCTTCGGGGTGACGCGGATCAGCCGCAGCATGGCGTTCGTCGTGGAGTTCAGGGACGACAGGACGGGTCGGGAGACCTTCGCGAACGCGCGGAACGGGAGCGCGAGGATGAGCGCGGCCCGTTCGGGGTGGGAGATCGCCCACGATTTGGGGGCCATCTCGCCGACGACCATGTGCAGGAACGTGACGACCGCGAGCGCGCAGGCGAGGGCGATGGCCTTCGTGGCGGCTTCGGGGACGCCGAGGGCGTGCAGGGGCGGTTCGAGGTAGTGCTCGAAGGCGGGTTCGGTGACGATGGCGAGGCCGAGCGAGCACATCGTGATCCCGAACTGGGCGCCCGCGAGCATCAGGGAGAGTTCGCGGACGCCCGCGAGGGCCGCGACGGCGGGGCGGCTGCCGGTGGCGGCGGCGCGCTCGAGCTGGGGCCGGCCGGCGGCGACGAGCGCGAACTCGGCGGCGACGAAGAAGCCGTTCCCGGCCAGGAGCAGGACGGTGATCAGCAGGGTGGTCAGCGGGTCCACGCGGCCTCCTGGTCGGCGGCCTGCCGCTCCGCGGGCTCCTGCTCCCCGGGCTCCCGCTCCACGGGCTCCTGCTCCGCGGGCTCCCGCCGCACCGCCTCGGGCTCCAGGGCCTCCGCGGCGTTGATCTTGATTTTCTCGGCGACCCGGCGGGCGATGCTGACGACCTCGAGGTCGACGCGGGCGGCGTCGAGGTCGAGGGTGAGGCGGTCGCCGGAGGTCGGGAGGCGGCGGAGCCGGGCCATGACGAGTCCGCCGAGGGTGTCGTAGGAGTCGCCCTCGGGCAGGGCGAGCCCGGTCAGGCGGGACACCTCGTCGATCCGCATGCCGGCGTCGACGAGCCAGGAGCCGTCGGGCGCGGTGGTGGGGGCGTCCTCGTGGGCGTCGGTCTCGTCGGCGATCTCCCCGACGAGTTCCTCGGCGACGTCCTCGAAGGTGAGGATGCCGGCGAGGCCGCCGTACTCGTCGACGACGCACGCGAACTCCTCGCCGGTGTCGCGCATCTGCTCGATGACGCCGTACAGGGGCTGGCTGCCGGGGACGAGCAGGGCGGGACGGGCGATGCGGGCGAGCGGCGTCGCGGGGTCGAGGGCGTCGTCGGCGACCTCGCGGACGCCCGCGACGCCGACGACGTCGTCGACCTCGGTGCCGTAGACGGGGTAGGCGCTGTGGCCGGTCTCGCGGATGACGGCGACCAGGTCGCCGGCGGTCGCGCTGCCGGGCAGGGACCGGACGGACGGGCGCGGCACCATGACCTCGTCGGCGGTGCGGTCGCCGAACGAGAGGGCGCGGTCGAGCAGGCCGGACAGGTCGGCGGGCAGGTGCCCGGAGCTGTGCGACTTGCCGATGATGTCGCCGAGTTCCTCCAGGGTCGCGCCGCCGTGTAGTTCCTCGACGGGTTCGACGCCGACGGCGCGCAGGAGCCGTTCGGCGGACCGGTCGAACAGCCGGATGAGCGGCCCGAAGACCGTGAGGTAGACGAGGGTGGAGGCGGCCAGCGCGCGCGCCAGGGATTCGGCGCGGGCCAGTGCGAGGTTCTTGGGGAAGAGTTCGCCCAGCAGCATCTGGATGAGGGTCGCGAGGACGAACCCGGTGGCGAGGGCGATCGCTCCGGTGGCGCCGTCGGGGATGCCGAGGACGGTGAGGAGCGGCTCGATGAGTTCGGCGAGGGCCGGTTTGGCGATGAAGCCGACCACGAGGGTGGTCATCGTGATGCCGAGCTGGGCGCCGGAGAGCATGAACGACACGCGGCCGATGACCTTGACGGCCCGTTTGGCGGAGGTGTCGCCGCGCGCGGCGGCCTGTTCGAGTGTCGCGCGGTCGGCGGCGACGAAGGCGAATTCCTGGGCCACGAAGTAGCCGGTGGCGGCGGTGAGGATGATCACCGCGAGTACGCCCAGTACAGCGGTTACCACGTTGCACCGGGTCTATGACTGGGGTCCGACACCGCGGACTCACTGCTCCTTTCAGTCGGGAGTCATCTGGGTAACGCCATCTTGCGCCATCCCGTTCCCGGTGGAAAGAGTACGGCCACGGCTTTCGGGCGCCGGAGGCCGAGTGCGGCCGGAGGGTGCCTGTGGAGAAAGAAGCTTGTCTCGCCTAGTGTCACGGATCACACTTGTTAGGGAGTGTCTGCCCGATCCTGGTGCGATCCGTGCTCCCAGGCGCACGGGCGGGGGGACGCCACCACGGGGACCGAGAGGATGCGCGGGGCTGACGTGGACGAGAGCGGGGCCGGGGCCGCCGCGCCCATGAGCCGGGAGGGCATCGACCATGCCCTGCGGGGGCTGGAAGCGGAACGCGACCGCATCTCGGCGTCGCTGGTGGACCTGGAGCAGCACGCGGGCATGCGGCTGCTGAAGGGCGCGCGGCTGTCCGGGGAGACGTACCGGCGGTGGGCGGCGGCGCAGGCGCGGCTGGACCTGCTGTGGCGGATGTTCGAGGCGTACCGGGGGGTGCTGGCGGACGCGGCGGGGCTGCGCGACCGGTCGTCCCGTCCGGACGTGGCGGTGCTGGCGGAGCTGACGGGGATGCTGTCGGGCTCGTCGGTGCCGCTGCCGGACGGCGAGGTCCCGCTGGCGGAGCGGACGCTGCTGGGGCCGCGGGAGCGGAGCGTCCCGCTGGACGAGGCGGTCGCGGTGATGTCGGAGGCGTTCGAGTTCGTCGCGCGGGAGGTGGCGGCGGCGGACGCGGCGTGGTCGGCGCTGCTGCTGCCGCTGGAGGAGGCGGAGGCGCGGTGGCGGGACGCGTCCCGGCTGGCGCACGCGCTGGACGGCACGCGGCACCCGGAGCTGGACCGGCTGGGCCGCGAGCTGACGGCGCTGGGCCGGGTGGTGCGCACCGATCCGCTGTCGCTGGTGCGGGACGGGCGCGCGGACACCGCGCGCCTGGACCGGCTGTGCGGGACGCTGCGGGCGCTGGCCGACGAGCTGGCGGGCGTGACGCGGCTGCGGGACGGGTACGAGGCGGTCGCGGCGCAGCTCGCGGCGTCGGTGGAGGAGGTCGCGCGGGTCGAGGGGGAGGCGGCGCGGGCGTACGAGACGGTCCTGGTGAAGATCGGGTCGTCGACGCTGCCGGAGCCGGCGCGGGACCTGGCGGCGGGGCTGCGGGACCGGATGGCGGCGCTGGAGCGGCTGCGGGAGGCGGGCCGCTGGGTGGAGCTGGCGGGGCAGGTGGCGCAGCTGGAGCGGGCGGCGGAGGACGCGCTGGAGCGGGCGCGCAGCGATCTGCGGCTGAGCGCGGGGCTGCTGGAGCGGCGGGCGGAGCTGCGGGGGCGGCTGGACGCGTACCGGGCGAAGGCGGCGCGGCTGGGCCTGGCGGAGGACGAGCGGCTCTGCGCGCTGTACGAGGAGGCGCGGGACGTGCTGTGGACGGCCCCCTGCGATCTGCGCCGCGCGACGGCGCTGCTGGCGGAGTACCAGCGGGCGGTCCGGGCGGGTGGGGCCGCCCGATGAACCGGTGCGCCCAGCCCGGCTGCGCGGGCGTCGTGGACGCGGACGGCTTCTGCGACGTCTGCGGCATGGCTCCCCCGGAGGAGCCGGCGCACGAGTCGGCGGCGCCCGTCCCCGCGACGGTGGCCTCGGCCCCGTCCGCCCAGGCCGCGCCCCTTTCGCCCGGTTCGGGGGGTTCCGGGTCGGGCGGTTCGGGACGGCGGGGGATGCTGGGCGCGGGCCTGGTGGAGGTGCCGCCGGTCCCGGCGCGCGACCCGGCGTCGGCGATCATGCCGGATCCGCGGGTGCCGGAGCACCGGCGGTTCTGCAGCCGCTGCGGCGAGAAGGTGGGCCGGGGCCGCGACGGCCGTCCGGGACGCACGGAGGGGTTCTGCCCGCACTGCGGGCACGCGTTCGCGTTCACCCCGAGGCTGCGGCCGGGGGATCTGGTCGGCGGGCAGTACGAGGTGCTCGGCTGCCTCGCGCACGGCGGGCTCGGCTGGGTGTACCTGGCGCGGGACCACAACGTCAGCGGCCGGTGGGTGGTGCTGAAGGGCCTGCTGGACGCCGGGGACGCCGATTCGCTCGCGGCGGCGACGGCCGAGCGGGCGTTCCTCGCGGAGGTCGAGCACCCCAACATCGTCAAGATCTACAACTTCGTGCGGCACGGCGACTCCGGCTACATCGTGATGGAGTACGTCGGCGGCCGGTCGCTGAAGGACATCCTGCTGAGCCGCCGCGACGCGGCGGGCGAGGACGCGGCGCTGCCGCTCGGGCAGGTGATCGCGTACGGGCTGGAGGTGCTGAGGGCGCTCGGCTACCTGCACGGGGTCGGGCTGCTGTACTGCGACTTCAAGCCGGACAACGCGATCCAGTCGGAGGAGCAGCTGAAGCTGATCGACCTCGGCGGGGTGCGGCGGGCGGCGGACGCGGAGGGGCCGGTGTTCGGCACGCCGGGCTACCAGGCGCCGGAGGTCGCCTCGCGGGGGCCGTCGGTGGCGTCGGACCTGTACACGGTCGGCCGGACGCTGGCGGTGCTGAGCTTCCCGTTCCGCGGGTACACGGGGCGGCACCTGCGGAGCCTGCCGCCGCGGCACGAGGTGCCGCTGTTCGAGCGGTTCGAGTCCTACCACCGGCTGCTGCGGCGCGCGACGCACCCGGAGCCGTCCCGCCGGTTCCGGAGCGCGGCGGAGATGGCGGACCAGCTGACCGGGGTGCTGCGGGAGGTGCTGTCGGCGGAGGACGGACGGCCGCGCCCGGCGGCGTCGCCGGAGTTCGGCGCCGAGCAGTTCACGGCGGGCGCGGAGGTCGCGGCGGCGGGGCCGGGCGGCGGGTCCGCGCCGGTGCTGGCGGTGCCCGAGCCGGCCGCGGCGGCGTCCGCGCTGCCCGCCCCGCTGGTGCCGCGGTCGGACCCGGCGTCGGCGTTCCTGGCCGGGCTGACCGCCCGCGATCCCGGCGACCTGGCGGTCGCGCTGAGTTCCGCGCCGGTCACCTCGCCCGAGGTGAAGCTGGCGCTGGCGCGCGCACGGATCGGGCTGGGCGACCCGGCCGGGGCGGAGAGCCTCCTCGACGAGATCGCCGAGGAGCGGCCCGGCGACTGGCGGGTCGACTGGTACCGGGGGGTGCGGGCGCTGGCGGACGGCGACCCGGCGTCGGCGGCGCGCACGTTCAACGGCCTGTACGACCTGATGCCGGGCGAGCAGGCGCCGAAGCTGGCGCTGGCGTTCTGCCACGAGTGCCGGGGCGACGGGGCGTCCGCGGGACCCTACTACGAGACGGTGTGGCGCACGGATCCGACGCACGTCAGCGCGGCGTTCGGGCTGGCGCGGGTGCGGCTCGCGGCGGGCGACCGGGCGGGCGCGGAGCGGGTGCTGGACGCGGTGCCGCGGATCTCCAGCGACTACCTGTCGGCGCAGCTCGCGGCGGTCGCCGCGGCCGTGCGGGGCCGCGATCCGGGGGCGCTGTCGGCGGCGGCGCTGCTGGCGGCGGGGCGGCGGCTGGAGTCCCTGCGGCTGGACACCGAGCGGCGCGCCGCGTTCTCGGCGGAGGTGCTGGAGGCGGCGCTGGCGTGGGCGCGGTCCGGTGCCGGGACGGGCGCCGCCGGGACGGCCGCGGCACGGTTCAGGTCCGGGCGCAGGCTGCTGGGCACGCCGCTGCGCGAGCCCGCCCTGCGCGCGCGCCTGGAGGAGACGTACCGGGTCCTCGCCAAGCTCGCGGACGGGCGGGACGTCCGGCACGCGATGGTCCGGCGGGCCAACGCCGTCCGCCCGCGAACGCTGCTGTGAGCCCGCCGCCGTCCCGCCCCCCGACCCCCAGCAGGGAGCCCGCCCGATGAGCGACCTTCCCGAGTTCCGGATCAGCGTCGACCAGAACCCGTACCTGCCGGTGGGCGGCCGGGACATGCACGCGATCGTGTCCGTGGAGGCGCGGTCGCCCGGCGGCGGCCCGCCCGCCGCGGGGACCGAGGCCGCCGAGGCGATCGTCATCGACACGTCCGGGTCGATGTCGTTCGGCGGGAAGATGGCCGCCGCGAAGCGGGCGGCGGTGGCGGCGGTGGAGGCGCTGCGCGACGGGGTGCACTTCGCGGTCGTCGCGGGCGCCAACCGGCCTCGGATGGTCTTCCCGCAGGGGGAGCGGCTGGTGCGCGCGGACGAGCGCACCCGGCAGAGCGCGGTGCGCGCCGTCCGGCGGCTGGACGCGGCGGGCGGGACGGCGATCGGCTCGTGGCTGCGGCTCGCGGACCGGCTGCTGGCGGCGCACGACGGCGCGGTGCGGCACGCGATCCTGCTGACCGACGGCAAGAACCAGCACGAGACCGGCGACGAGCTGGGCGCGGCGCTGCGGCAGTGCGAGGGACGGTTCGTGTGCGACGCGCGCGGCGTCGGCACCGACTGGGAGGTCGCCGAGCTGCGCCGGATCACCTCGGTGCTGCTGGGCGGGTTCCTCGACGTCCCCGATCCGGCCGACCTGGAGGCCGACTTCCTCGCGATGACGCGCGCCGCGATGGGCAAGCGGGTCGCGGACGTGGCGCTGCGCGTGTGGACGCCGCAGGCCGCCGAGCTGCGGTTCGTCAAGCAGATGGTGCCGGCGGTCGAGGACCTGACGGGCCGCCGCGTCGCGTCCGGGGAGCGGACGGGCGACTACCCGGTCGGCGCGTGGGGCAGCGAGGCGCGCGAGTACCACCTGTGCGTGCGGGTGCCGGCGAGCGCGGTCGGGCAGCGGATGCGGGCGGCGCACGTGAAGCTGGTCGCGCCGGACGGCGCGGTGCTGGCGTCCGGGAACGTGCTGGCCGAGTGGACGGACGACGAGGCGCGCTCCACCCGGATCAACCGGCGGGTCGCGCACCACACGGGGCAGTCGGAGCTGGCGGCGGCGGTGCGCGAGGGGCTGGAGGCGCGCCGCGCGGGGGACGAGGAGACGGCGACGAAGCGGCTGGGCCGCGCGGTGGTGCTGGCCCGCGAGGTGGGCAACGAGCAGATCGCGGGGCTGCTGGACCGCGTGGTGGAGGTCGTGGAGGGCGAGCCCGGGACGGTGCGGCTGCGGCCGGGCGTCGCGAAGGCGGACGAGATGGCGCTCGACACCCGTTCGGTGCGGACGGTCCGGACGGTGCGGACACGTCCGGGCCGGACAGGAGATCATGGAGGCGAACCGGATCAATCCGGCCAATCGGACGAGGCGGGCCGGCCCGAGGAGGCGGGACCGCCGGGAGACGCGGGGAGCTGAGGCCATGCCGGAATGCCCGATCGGTCACCGGTCCGAGGACGCCGAGTACTGCGACGTGTGCGGCCGCCCGATGGACGCGACGCCCGCCCTCGGCGAGGGCGCCGCCGGGTTCTGCGGCAACTGCGGGACGGCGCGCTCCCCGGACGCCCTGTTCTGCGAGAACTGCGGCACACGGTTCGGGGACCCGCGCGACGCCGCGCGCGGCGCGTCCGGGCGGCAGGCGCCGCCCCACCGGGACGTCCCGCACATCCCCCGCCCCCGGGACCCCGTCAGCGCCCCGCAGGGCTGGATCGCCGTGATCAACGCCGACCGGGCCTACTTCAACTCGGTGATCGCCGAACTGGGCGCGCAGGCGCCGGACCTCGAGTTCCCCCCGTACTGCCCCGAGCGCAGGATCCCGCTGCGCGACGGCGAGGTCTGGATCGGGCGGCGCAGCGAGTCGCGGGGCATCATGCCCGCGATCGACCTCGGCGAGGCCCCCGCCGACCCCGGCGTCTCGCACCTGCACGCCGTCCTGAACGCGCGCTCCGACGGCACCTGGACCCTGACCGACCACGGCTCGCAGAACGGCACCACGATGAACGGCGAGGTCGAGATCCTGAAGGCCAGGACACCCGTGCCGGTCGGCGACGGCGACCGCATCCACGTGGGAGCCTGGACCACGATCACCCTGACCAGGCAGGGCGGACCATGACCCGAACGCCGTCGCGGGACCCGGACGGGGACGCGCCCGCGCCCGACGCCCCCGCGCCCGACGCGCCCGCGGCGCCGGACGCCCGGCCGCGCGCGGCCCCGCCGCACCCGCCGGCGCCGTCCCGGACGGCCCGCGCGCTCGGCACGATCCCCGGCCGGCTCCGCGCGCAGCTCGCGCTCGTCCTGCTCGCGCAGGCGGGGCTGCTCGCCGTGCTCGCCCTCGCGTTCGACGACGCGCGCGACGCCGTCCGGATGATCGGGCACGAGGAGGGGCCGCAGGTCGTCGCCACCGGCACCCTGTACTTCGCGCTCAGCGACATGGACGCGCAGGTGTCGAACGTCCTGCTGATCGGCGCCGAGCACGACCTCGGCGTCGGCCGCGCGGAGAGCCTGCGGATCTACGAGCGGCGCCGCGCGGAGGCGGACGCGGCGGCCGTGCAGGCCGCGCAGCTCGCGGGCGGCGACCCCGCGCTGCGCCGCACCGTCCAGGACGTCCTGGACGGTCTCGGCCGCTACGAGCGGCTCGTCGGCCGGGCGCTGCAGCTCAGCGAGCAGGCCGGGCACCCGCCGGGCGAGCTGCCGCCGGACGTGATCGACGCGTACCGGCAGGCGACCGACCTGATGAAGCTGGAGATCCTGCCGAAGGCGTACAACATCACGCTCGACAGCGGGGAGCGCGTCCGGCACTCCTACGAGACGGAGCGGTCGGCGGTGCTGTCCGGGAGGGCGTGGCTGCTGCTGCTGGGCGCGGTGTCCCTGGCCCTCCTGCTCGTGCTCCAGGTGTACCTGGCCCGCACGTTCCGGCGCCTGCTGAACCCCGCGCTCGTCCTGGCGACGCTCGGGACGGTCGCGCTCACGGCCGTCGGCGCCGCCCTGCTCACCGCGAACGCCGGGCACATCGAGCGCGCGAAGGAGGACGGGTTCGACTCGATCCTCGCGCTGTCGCGGGCCCGCGCCGTCAGCCACAACGCGTTCGCCGACGAGAGCCGCTACCTGCTCGACCCCGGCCGCGCCGACACCTACGACCAGGTGTACCTCGACAAGTCGCTGTCGGTCGTCTACCCCGACATGGGGGGCCGGCCGCTGAACCTGGAGAACTACCACGCCGCCCTGGAGGACGCGCTCGCGTCGTACGAGCCGGGCGCCGGGCGGGACGTCCCGTTCCTCGGCTTCCTCGGCGACGAGGCGCGCACCGACGGGCGGGGCCGCGAGGACGCCGCGCTGCGCCGCGCCCTGGCGGCCTACCTCGAGGTCCAGCGGGCCGACGCGGAGATCCGGCGGCGCGCGGCCGACGACGACCGGGCCGCCGCCATCGACCTGCGGATGGACCGGTCGGCCGGGGCCCTGCACGACTTCGCCGCCTACGACGCGGCGCTGAACGAGCTGGCGGGCGTGCACCAGGACGCGTTCGACGGCGCGATCGAGGCCGCCGACGGCGGGCTGCGCGGCTGGACGGCCGTCCCGGCGGTGGCCGTCGCCGCGGTCGCGCTGCTCGCCGTCGCGGGCGTCCGCCCCCGGCTCGCCGAGTTCCGATGAGCGGGGGTCCGATGCTACGAGGACGACCGAGCGTGCGCCCGACCGGACCCGCCGCCGCGGCGCTCGCCGCGCTCGCCGCCGCCGGGGCGCTGTCCGGCTGCGGGTTCGGCGGTTCGGAGCGCCCCACGATCACCGACAACGACCGGCTGGTCATCGGGGTCAAGGAGGACCAGCCGGGCCTCGGCGTCAAGGACCCGGACGGGACGTACGAGGGGTTCGACGTCGACGTCGCCACCTACATCGCGGGGGAGCTCGGCGTGCCGCCCGAGCGGATCGAGTTCACCACGACCGACTCGTCCGTCCGGGAGGACGCCCTCGCGGAGGGACGCGTCGACATGATCGTCGCGACGTACTCGATCACCGCGGCGCGCAAGCGGGAGGTCACGTTCGCCGGGCCGTACTACGTGGCCCACCAGGACACGCTCGTCCGGCCGGGCCTGCCGGGGATCGACGGCGTGCGCGACCTGGCGGGCCGCCGGATCTGCGCGGTGCGGGGCTCGAACTCGTGGCGCCGCGTCATCGAGGAGCGCGAGGTCGCGGCCGTGCCCGTCCCGCACTGGACGTACGGCGCCTGCATGAACGCGCTGGCGCGCGGCGGCCTCGACGCCGTCTCCACCGACGACCTCATCCTGGCGGGCTTCGCGGCATCCTACCGGTCGGCCCGGATCATCAACGACCCGTTCACCGACGAGAAGTACGGCGTCGGGGTCCGCAAGGGCGACCTGGAGGGGTGCGCGGCCGTGAACCGCGCGATCACCCGGATGTACCAGGACGGGACGGCGGAGCGGCTCCTGCGCGCGTGGTTCGGCGGTTCGGGCCTCGAGCTGACGACGAGCGTCCCGCAGTTCGAGGGCTGCACGTGACGCGCGCCCCGCGCGGGGCGCGGGCGGTAGGGCCGCGCGTCAGCCGCTGGTCGTGGAGGACGGCATGGCGGCGAGCGCCTCGCGCAGCGTGTCGTGCACGGGGACGTACCGGTCCACGCCGGTGATCCTGAAGACCTTCTCGACGCGCGGCGGCAGCGCGACCAGCGCCAGCCGGGTGCCGCGCTCGATCGCGCGCCGGTTCGCCACGACCACCACGTTGAGCCCGGTGGAGTCGCAGAACGTGACCTCGCGCATGTCGACGACGACCGGCCCGCCGGCGTCGATGACCTCGAGCAGCGTCTCCTCGAAGCGTTCCCGGGACACCACGTCGATGTCGCCCTTGACCCGGACGAGGGTGCAGCGGTCGTCCCGCATGAGGTTGATGTCGAAGTCCATGGTCACCTCCACGCCCCTGCTCGGTGCGGTCCCCCCGGGCCCACCTCAGGTGACTCCTCAGCATTACCTACTCGACGCCCGCATTCCAAGGCTTACCGGGAAAGGGGCACGTCGCCCGAGCTTGTCCCCCGGACCGTAACACGGCCGGAGGGGGCGGGCGCGCCGCGCGGGAGGCAAAAACTTACTCAGCAGAAACTTACCTTACAGTAATAAATGGTGGAGCGGATTGGATGCCGCGTCCAATGGGATGGATCTCACAGAAGCCGCCTCCCGCCGCGCTAAACCGCACGCCGCAGCCTGCCTGACCTGGTATGAGGCCATTCCATGCCCACCTGCGGGTAAGAAAACCGGTCCGGTCGCACGGGTGTGGATCGACCCGCGGGTTACAGTGGCGTTGGCGAAATCGGGAGGCTGGATGTTCTACACGTTCATGACGCGCGTGGTGCGTCCGATCCTCTGGCTGCTTTTCCGCCCCAAGGTGGAGGGCGGCGAGAACGTGCCGAGCTACGGGCCGCTGATCGTCGCCAGCAACCACCTGTCGTTCATCGACAGCTTCATCATCCCGCTCGCCGTGCCGCGCCCGGTGACCTACATCGCCAAGGCCGACTACTTCGAGGGCGGCGGGCTGAAGAAGAGCTTCGTCCGCTGGTTCCTCACCAACCTCGGGCACGTCCCGGTCCGGCGCGGCGCCCGGCGCGCCGCGATGGGCGCCCTGGAGCAGGCCGCCGAGGTGCTCGACAACAGCGGCGCGTTCGCCGTCTACCCGGAGGGCACCCGCTCCCAGGACGGGCGGCTCTACCGAGGCCGCACCGGGATCGGCTGGCTCGTCCTGGAGTCCGGCGCGCGCGTGCTGCCCGTCGGCCTGGAGGGCACCGAGAAGATCCAGCCGATCGGCGCCGGCTGGCCGCGCTTCTTCGGCCCGCGCCCCACCGTCCGGATCGGCCCGCCGATGGACTTCTCCCACCTCGACGACCTCTCCCCGGCCAAGGCCCGCCGCGCCATCACCGACGAGATCGTCGAGACGATCCAGAAGCTCTCCGGCCAGGACTACGCCGGCTGCTACAACGAGCGCGCCGACCACCAGGCCTGAGCCCGCCCGCCCGGACCCGCCGGACGGGCGTGTCGCCGGGCCGGTTTCGCCCGTCCTGCCCGTAAGGTCGCGGGCATGGCGCACCGGCTCCTCCCGCTCGCCCTGGCGGCGATCCTGACCGCCGTGACGGCGTCCGCGTGCGAGGGCGGCGCGCCCGCCGGGGCGTCCGGGGGCGGCGACGGCGGCGTCGCGGTCGCCGGCATCGGCTACACCTCCGACCAGCTCTCCCAGGCGCTGCTCACCGAGCTGACCGGCTACCAGCGCACCGGCGACCCCGACCTCGGCGAGTACGGGACGCTCCGCGCCATCCGCAACGCCGCGCACCTGCGGGAGAACGTCGTCCTCGACAAGCCCGACTGCGCCGAGGGCGCCGGCGGCCCCGGCGGGAACATCCCCGCGAAGGTCCCCGCGGCGCTCGTCACGTTCGCCAAGGGCAACGGCCAGACGGCGACCCAGACGCTGATGGGGATGCCGCCGGACGAGGCCGACGAGCAGGTCAACGCGCGCGTCCCGTCCGACTGCCTGGAGTTCAAGACGAGGATCGGCACGAAGTGGGCCACGCACCGCGTCGCCGAGGCGCCGCGCGGCGGCATCGGCGAGGGCTCGCGGACGGTCGGCGTCACGACGCTCGCCGGGACCGGGCACACGAAGGCCTGGTACGTCGTCTTCCGGGGCCGCGACTACCTCGCGACGATCAGCGTCGTCGGCCCGAACGCCACCCGCGCCGAGGCCGAGCGGATCGCGCGCGCGGCGCTCGGGAACGCCGGCCGGTTCCTCCCCTGACGCGTGCCGCGCGCAGCGGATAACCTTGCCTGAACGTGGACGCGACGGGCGGAGAGCACTGTTGATCGGCAGGCAGGGCCGGGTGACCGGCAAGATCGGTCCGGGGCTCGTCGGCGAGGTGATGATCCCGATCCGCGGCGGCGTCGAGGCGTTCTACGCGCATCCGGTCGACCCCCGCGACGAGATCCCCGTCGGCACCCTCGTCATCGTCGTCGAGCACCACCCCCCGCGGACCGTCTACGTCGCTCCCGCCTTCGGCTGAGCCGGCCTCCGGCCGCCTGCTTCCGGCCGCCTCGGGCTTTCGGTCGGTCGGAGGCCGCTTCCGGCCATTCGCACGGCCGGGACACCCCTGGATCGTTCCGGGAGACGGCGATCGTGTGAATTTTCGCCCCGGTTCGCCGGGAACTTCCGGGATGACTGAACCGTTCGCGCGCCCGCCGCGTCCATATCCGTAACGCGGACGAGCCCTCCGGGAGCGGGCTCGCCGCCCCTAAACGCGGAAGGGGGACGGATGGCCATCATCATCGGTGCGGTCGTCGTCGGACTCATCGTCCTGATCATCCTGTTCAAGCTCATCTGGAAGGTCGCCGAACCGAACGAGGCGCTGATCATCTCGGGGCTCGGCGCCAAGTCGAAGTCCGAGACGGGGCTCGACAGCCTCGGCTTCAAGATCGTCACCGGTAAGGGCACCGCGGTGCTGCCCGGCTTCCAGACCTCCCGGCGGCTGCGGCTCGACAGCCGCGCCGGCAACCTCGAGGTCCAGTGCGTCACCCAGCAGGGCATCCCCGTCCACGTGCGCGGCGTCGTCATCTACAAGGTCGGTGACGACCTCATCTCGATCGCCAACGCGGCCCGCCGGTTCCTGGAGCAGCAGGCGTCCATGGACGGCGCCATCCACGAGCTGTTCACCGGTCACCTCCGCTCGATCATCGGCAACCTCACCGTCGAGGACCTGATCCTCAACCGCGAGCGGATGACCAGCGAGACCCGCATGTCCGCCGCCGACGAGATGAGCAAGCTCGGCCTGATCGTCGACTCCCTGCAGATCCAGGAGATCGAGGACGAGACCGGCTACATCACCAACCTCGGCCGCCCGCACGCCGCGCGCGTCTCGTCCGCCGCCCGCATCGCGGAGGCCGAGCGCAACCAGGAGGCGACCGCCCGCGAGCAGGAGACCGAGCGGGAGAACGCCGCCGTCATCCGCGACACCGAGATCAAGAAGGCCGAGTACAACGGTGAGGTGAAGCAGGCCGAGCAGCAGGCCCGGCAGGAGGTCATCCTCCGCGAGACCCGCAACGCCGAGCTGGAGGCCGAGCGCACCGAGAAGCGCCTCGAATCCGAGATCCGCAAGCCCGCCGACGCCCGCGCCTACGAGCAGGTCAAGCTCGCCGGCGCCCAGCGCGACGAGCGGATCGCCTACGCCGACGCCGCCAAGAAGGAGGCCGAGCGCCAGGCCGACGCCACCCGCGTCATGGGTGAGGCCCAGGCGGACGCGATCCGGCAGAAGGGTCTCGCCGAGGCCGAGGCCATCAAGGCCCGCGCGGAGGCCCTCGCCGAGAACACCGACGCGGTCATCGCGCAGCAGCTCGCGGAGAAGTGGCCGGAGATCGTCGAGGCGGGCGCCGAGGTGTTCGGCAACGTCGACAACATGATCGTCCTGAACGGCGCCCAGGGCGTCGAGGACATGCTCGCCAAGGCCCTCACCCTCGGCGGCACCGGGCTCGGCGTCGCGCGCCAGCTCCTCGGCGACCTGAACGTCAAGGGCGCCGGGCAGCCCGCCGCGAACGGCCACGCCCCCGAGAAGCCGATCCCCGCGGAGATCCCCAAGCCCGCGAAGCCCGAAGACGACTGATCGAGACCACCGAAGAGGCCCCCGGCGACGGTGTTGCCGGGGGCCTCTCGGGTCAGGAACCGGCGGCCAGCCTCCGCTTGACGACCTTGCCGGTCGGTGTGCGGGGCAGTTCGTCCAGGAACACGACCTCGCGGGGCACCTTGTAGCGGGCGAGGTTGGCGGCGACGTGCTTCCTGACCTGCTCGGCGTCGAGCCCGCCGGACGACCCGGGGGCCGCCACGACGCAGGCGCGCAGCCGCTGCCCGAACTCCTCGTCGGGGACGCCGACGACGGCGGCCTCGGCGATGTCCGGATGGGCGGCGAGCAGCTCCTCGATCTCGGCGGGATGGACGTTCTCGCCACCCGAGACGATCATGTCGTCGGCGCGGCCGTCGATGTGCAGCCGCCCCGCCCGGTCGACGTGCCCCAGGTCGCCGATGGGCAGCGGCGCCCCGGCCGCCGCCACCGCCCGCCCGGAGGTGTACCCGTCGAACCGCGTCGGGCTGCGCACGTGCACCTGCCCGACCGTCCCCGGCGGGACGGGACGTCCGTCCTCGTCCAGGATCGACACGACGGTGCCGGGCGGCGGCGTCCCGGCGCATCCCGGGGCCGCGGCCAGGTCGGCGGGCGTGGCGATGCTGATGCAGGACGCCTCGGTGGAGCCGTAGAAGTTGTAGAGCACCTCGCCGAACGCGCCCGTCGCCTCGCGGGTCAGGGCGGCGGAGAGCGGGCCGCCGCCGGTGGCGATGATCCGCAGCGCGGACAGGTCGCGGCCGTCCAGGTTCGGGGCCGCCAGCACCCGGCTCAGCATCGTCGGCACCGCGATCAGCGCCGTGCAGCGCCGCTCGGCCAGGTCCGCGACGACGCGCTCCGCGTCGAACCTGCGGTGCAGGACGAGCGTGCACCCCAGGGCCAGCGCGAGCGTCGCCGACGTCAGCCCCCACCCGTGGAACAGCGGCGGGGCGACCAGGACGGCCTCGTTCCGCCGGAACGGGATCCGGGTGAGGATGCCGCCCGGCAGCGCCAGCGGCTCGCTCGGCGCCGACGAGCGCATGGCGCCCTTGGGCCGCCCGGACGTGCCGCTGCTCAGGATGACGAGCGCACTCGCGCGCGGCGGCGCGGGCGGGGCGAGGGCCCGGCCCGCCGCCAGCTCGTCCAGGTCGCAGGCGCCGCCGTCGGACCACGCGGTGTAGACGCCGTGCGGGACCTCGATCCCCTCCACCAGCGGCGCGAACTCCGCGTCGTGGACCAGGGCCGTGATGCCCTGCTCCTCGACCGTGCGGCGCAGCTGCGGCGCCGCGAAGTCGGTGTTGAGCAGGACGATCCCGGCCCCGAGCCGGCCCGCCGCCGAGAGCGCCAGCAGCAGGCCCCGGTGGTTGCGGCACAGGATGGCGACCCGCCCGTCCGGCCCGATGCCGCGCCGGGCCCAGGCCGTCGCCAGCGCGTTGACGCCCCGGTCCAGGTCGCGGTAGCCGACGGGGCCGCGGTCGTCCACCACGGCCGTCCGGTCGCCGAAGCGCGCGGCGCCGACCGCGGTGGCCGCGCCGAGCGCCCCGTACGCGCGCATCGCCCGCACCACCGCCGCCAGCGTCCGCGGCGGCATCGGCGCGAGCATCCCGGCCCGCCACGCGGCGCCGAGCCACGCGAGCCGGTCACGGCGGGACGTCATCGCGCCCTCCGCCGCGCGCGGGCGAACCCCTTGCGGGCCTGCGGAACGTACCGGACGGCCTCGGGCAGCAGCGGCCACACCCGGTTCAGCTTCCGGACGCCGGACGCGAACCGCCGGTACCGGCGCTCGTCCGCGGCGCTCCACGGCGTGCCGAGCAGCTCGCGCATGCGCGGGTGCAGCCCGCCCACCGTGACGAACCGGGCGACCGAGTTCAGCGGCGGGCTCACCGCACGCCACACGGGCGCCGGAACCCTTCCGGGCCTGGGCAGCCCCTTGGACACGTAGCCCACCCCGTACCGCGCGGTCTTATGCGCGACGATCTCGTCGTCGAGCATCCGCTTCCAGTACGCCTGGTACGCCTCCCAGTCCTCCGGCATGGCTCGGTCGCTGACCCCGTACATGCGGTACCAGGTCTTGGACTCCTCGTAGAGGCGGCGCTTCTCGTCCTCGCCCAGCGGGCGGATGAACGTCTCGACGCCGTACAGCATGTTGTCGAAGAACGTGGCGTGCGCCCAGTAGTAGGTCTCCGGATCGAGCGCGTGGTAGCGCGACCCGTCCGGCATGGTCCCCTTGATGTCGGTGTGGTAGTCGCGGACCTTCGTGCCCGTCGCGTGCGCCCGGTCCAGGCCGTACACCGTGTTCAGGATGGGGCCCGCGGACCGCTTCACCCGCGCGAACGTCTCGTCGAAGAACACCGAGTGGTCGAGGACGCCCTGGCCGAGCGCCGGGAGCATGTTCTGCAGGACGGCGGCGCGCGGGCCCACCAGGGCCATCCGGGTGTCTCCGAAGAATCGCCAGGTCAGCGAGCCCGGCCCGAGCCCGTCCGGCTCGCGGGTCATGAGGGCGTCTCCGTCCGGAAGTCGCAGTCCATGCGCTTGATGCCGTTGATGAAGTGGGACAGCAGCCGCTCCGGCTCCCCGGCGCTGCGGATGTCGGGCAGCCGGGTGAACAGCTCCCGCAGCATCACGGTGATCTCGCGGCGCGCCAGGTGGGCGCCCAGGCAGTAGTGCGGGCCGGGGCCCCCGAAGCCGACGTGCGGGTTCGGGGACCGGGTGATGTCGAACGCGTCGGGGTCGGTGAACACCGACTCGTCCCGGTTCGCCGAGGTGTAGATGAGGACGGCGATGTCGCCCTTCTTCAGCGGCATGCCGTTCAGTTCGCAGTCCCGCGTGACGTTGCGGCGGAACTGGATGACCGGCGTCGAGTACCGGACGATCTCCTCGACGGCGCCGCCGATCCGTCCCTCGAAGTCCTCCAGCAGCAGCGCCCGCTGCTCGGGGAACTCGGTGAACAGCCGCAGCGCGTGCGCGATCGCGTTCCGCGTGGTCTCGTTCCCCGCCGTGACCAGCAGGATGAAGAACGAGCCGGTCTCCTGGGTGGTCAGCGACTCGCCGTCGTCGTTGGCGTTGACGAGCTTGGAGATCAGGTCCTCGCCCGGACGCTTCTTGCGCTCCTCGCCCAGCCGCTTGACCAGGCGGAACAGGTCGTTGCCCGCCCGGACGAGCTTGACCGAGCCCTTCAGCAGGTCGACCCTGCGCGGCTTGCCCGCCAGGTACCGCTCGTCGGCGGGGATCCCGTTGTACTCGGGGTCGCTGTAGCCGAGGATGACGTTCGTCCGGTTCAGCACCATCGCGTGGTGCCGTGCGGGGATACCCATCAGGTCGCAGATGACCTCGACCGGCAGCCGCGCCGCGGCCTGCGCCACGAAGTCGCCGGGCCCCTCGGCGATCATGTCGTCCACGATCCGGGACGCGCGCCGCTGGAGGTCCTCCTCCGCCCGCGCCAGCACCTTCGGGGTGAACGCCCGCGACACGACCCGCCGGATCTGGGCGTGCCGCGGATCGTCCATGTTGATCATCGAGCCGAAGAACCGGCCCGCCCACGCGGGCATCTCGGTCAGCGTGTTGGCCGTCGGCTCGCTGCTGAACAGCTCGGGCCTGCGGCTGGCCTCGGTGACGTCGGCGTGCCGGGCCAGCGCGTGGAAGCCGGGCTTGGACTTGATGAACGGGAGCTTCGCGATCGGGACGAACGCCGCCCGGTCCATCTCCCGCATCCGCCGGAACGCCTCGAGCCGATCGGCGTCCGGGCGCGTCCAGAACGCCAGCCCGGACAGATCGAACTCCTGCAGTTCGGGTGGGAGCGTTCCGGACGTCACCGGGCCACCTCCGGCACAGAGAGATACATATAGAAAAATATGTCTCTCTGTCTCTCTCAAGGTCAACGTGACCTGGGGCACAGCGGCTCCGGCGGCTATAGTGACCGCGACATGGCGCCACCCGAACACCTGATCTCCCCGTCCGGCCCGGAGGAGGAGACCGAAGAGCTCACCACCCGGATCCTGGACGCGGCCCTGGCGGAGTTCGGCGCGTACGGGCTGCGCCGGACCAACGTGGACAGCGTCGCCCGCCGCGCCGAACTGGCCCGCGCCACCGTCTACCGCCGCTTCGCGGGCAAGAACGACCTGATGCAGGCCGTCGCGATCCGCGAGGGCCGCCGCGCCATGGTCGCGATGGTCCGCGCCGCCGAGGGCCGCCCGACCGTCGAGGAACGCCTCGTCGAGGGCTTCGTCACCGGCATCGGCCTCGCCCGCGCGAACCCCCTGCTGGCCCGGCTGATCAGCTCCGAGCCGGAGATCGTCCTGCCCTACCTGACCACCGAGTCCCGGTTCGTGGCGTTCGCCCGCGACTTCCTCGCCGAGCAGTTCCGCCGCTCGCCCGGCCCGTCCGCCGTCGCGTCCCCGGACGCCGCCGCCGAACTGATCGTCCGCCTCGCGATGTCGTTCTTCCTGGACCCGCAGAGCTGCATCCCGCTCGAGACCGAGAACGACCTCCGCACCTTCGCCCGCACGTACCTCGTCCCCCTCCTCCGCGCCGGCACCGAACCCGCCTGACACCCTCCATCACGCTCCGCGCCAGCACGCCCCGGCGGCGCGTCCGGGGCGGAGGGTCAGAGCGGTGCCGCCGAGCATCAGCGCCGCGCCGGTGGCGGCGACCCAGAGTGGCAGCGCCTCCGGGACGCCGAGGTGGGTGGTGATCCCGAGGATGCGCGACAGCCCCCAGGGCAGCAGCGCCATCTGGTCGTTCCACGCGGTCACCGCGTCCGTCGGCGACGGACCGTGCTGAACCTCGAGCATGGAACGGCCGGTCCGCGTCGCGCGGGCGGTCACCACCGTCCCCCGGCCGTCTCAGTAGCGGTAGCGAGCCTGCAGGATGATGAGCTCGTCACCACGGGGGAGGTAGACGAGGCGGTGTTCTTCGGTGATCCGGCGGGACCAGGCTCCTTGGAGAGCGTGCTTGAGCGGCTCGGGCTTCCCGATGCCCTCGTACGGGTCGCGCAGGGCGTCATCGATGAGGCGGTTGATGCGCTTCAGGGTCTGCCGATCGGTGGAGAGCCAGGATGTGTAGTCCTCCCACCCTTCCGGGGTGAAGGACAGCTTCACTGCTCCTCGTCGGGGTCGATGGTGTCACGGATCTCGTGCCGGCCTTCCAGGGCATGCTGGTAGGCCGTCATGAGCCGACGCGTGTTGGCCGGTGAGCGCAGCAGGTGCGCGGTCTCCTCCAGCGCCTCGTACTCGGCGGCGGACACCAGGTAGGCGCGGTTGTTCTTGGCGACGATCTCCACGGGCGCCCCATCGTCGTTGACCTCATCGATGAGGGGGAACAGCCTGCGGCGCGCCTCGCTCGCGGTAATGGACATGCGGCGCCTCCATCCCAAATCTGGTACCAGATATCGTACCACTCCGGGTTGTCCCCGCCGTCCGGCGTTTTGCGGGGTCAGTGGCCGATGTCGCGGTCGCCGGGTTCGATGAGGCCGCTCTCGTACGCGAAGATCACGATCTGCACGCGGTCGCGGAGGCCGAGTTTGGTGAGGATGCCCGACACGTGCGACTTGACGGTCGCGGGGCCGATGAACAGGCGCTCGGCGATCTCCGGGTTGCTGGCGCCCTGCGCGACGGCCGCCAGCACCTCGCGTTCGCGGTCGGTGAGGCGTCCGAGCCGGGCGGCGACGGACGCGTTGACGGTGAGGTCGCGGGTGAAGCGGCCGATGAACCGGCGGGTGATGGACGGGGCGAGCAGCGCGCCGCCGTCGGCGACGGTGCGGACGGCGGCGGGGAGCTGGTCCGGCGGGATGTCCTTGAGCACGAAGCCGCTCGCGCCCGCGCGCATGGCCCGGTAGACGTACTCGTCCGGGTCGAACGTGGTGAGGATCAGCACCCGGACGTCCCAGTCGGCCTCGCCGATGATCCGGGAGGTGGCCTCCAGGCCGTCGAGGTCGGGCATCCGGATGTCCATCAGGATGACGTCGGGCCGGTGCCGGCGGGCCGCCTCGATCGCCTCGGTGCCGGTACCGGCCTCGGCGACGACCTCGATGTCGTCGTGCATCCGCAGGATCATGGCGAAGCCGCCGCGGACCAGGGCCTGGTCGTCGACCAGGGCGACACGGATGCTCACGGGTCCCCTCGGGTGGGCAGCTGCGCGACGACCTCGAACCCGCCGTCCGGACGGGGCCGGGCGGCGAGGGCGCCGCCCAACAGTAGCGCCCGCTCCCGCATCCCCACGATGCCGTGGCCGCGCCCGGACGCGGCGGGCACGGCGGCGGCGCCGCGCCCGTCGTCGCGCACCGCGATGACGATCCCCGCGTCGTCGCGGCGCAGCGACACCTCGGCGCGGGTGCCGGGGCCCGCGTGCTTGAGGACGTTCGTGAGCGCCTCCTGCGCGATGCGGTAGGCGAACAGGTCGACGCGGGCGGGCAGGTCGGACGGCGTGCCGTCGGTGGTCAGCGCCACCTCGACGCCCGCGCCGCGCAGCTGCTCGACGAGGCGGGGGAGTTCGGCGAGGCCGGGCTGGGGGCCGAGGCCGTCGAGGTCGGTGTCGGGCCGCAGGACGCCGAGGAGGTGCCGCAGCTCGTCCAGCGCCTGCCGTCCCGCCTCCTCCACGGCGCCCATCGCCCGGACGGCCGCGTCGGGGTCGACGGGCGCGACGGTCTTGGCGGCGCCCGCCTGGACGGTCATGAGGCTGACCCGGTGCGCGACGACGTCGTGCAGCTCGCGGGCGATGCGGGTGCGTTCCTCGATGACGATCCGGCGGGACTCGGCGGCGCGTTCGCGGAGCAGGCGGGCGGCGCGCTCGGCGCGCAGCCGCAGCCGCCGCCCGACGTACCAGGCGACGTACATCACGGCGCCGCCCAGGATGACCTCCTGCCACCAGACGGCGGGTTCGGACGGGGAGTCGACGGCGAGCAGGACGACGGTGGCGGCGACGCCGAGCGGCCCCCACGGGTCGTCGGCGGAGTACTTGCCCGCGCTGTAGAGGGCGATCATCGCGGGGAGCCCGGTGAGCGTCCGGTCGCTGACGAGCAGGACGGCCCATCCGGCGAGGACGACGGCGAGGACGGCGAGCGGCTCGTGCCGCCGCCGGTACAGCGCCCCGCCGGTCACCGCGAACACCACCAGCTCGATGATCGGGACCTCGCCGGGGCCGCGGAGGACCAGCGTGTCCCCGGGCCCGTCCAGGACCAGCACCGCCGTGAGGTAGACCGCGACGGCCAGGACGGCGTCCGCGGTGCGGGGTGCGCGCGCGAACGGCCCGCGGAAGGCCGGTGTCGCGGTGCTGTTCACGATCGCTCCCCTTCGTTCGTCGGCGGGGGCTCGCGCCAACCGTAAGCCGGACGGGACGGCCGGTCATCCGCCGCGCGGCGGATGCGGGCTCCGCCGCGCGGCGGGGGACGGGGGTGCCGGCGGGCCCACGGGTCCCGCCGCGCGGCGGAGGGCCGTCCCGTCCGGGGGCGGGCGACGGCGCGGTCCCGCTCGGGGACGGTTGAACGGACGCCGCAACCGGCCCGAAGGAGCACCATGCATCGCCTCATCCGCCGCATCGGGGACGCGAGCGCCCGCAGACCCTGGAGGACGATCGCGGTCTGGGCGGCCCTCGCCGCCGCCGTCGTCGCCCTGGCGGGCACCGCCGGGGGCGCGTTCGCCGACGACCTGACCGCCCCCGGAAGCCAGAGCGAGCGGGCGATGGAGCTGCTCGAGGAGCGTTTCCCCGAGGCGGCCGACGGCAGCGCCCGCGCCGTGTTCGCCGTCCCGGACGGTCGGCGCCTCGACGCCCACCGGCCCGCGGTCGACGCGGCCGTCGCGCGGATCGCGGGCGTGGAGCACGTGAAGGCCGTCGCGGGGCCGTTCGACGCGGGGACGGTGTCGCCGGACGGCCGCATCGGCTTCGCGGAGATCACCTTCGACACCCCGTCGACCGAGGTGGCGGACGAGCCGATCGCGGCGGTGGCCGACGCGCTCGGTCCCCTGGCGGACGCGGGCGTCACGGCGGAGCTCGGCGGCGAGGCGGTGTTCATCAACTACGACGCCGCGACGTCGGGTGCCGAGGTGCTCGGGGTGCCGGTGGCGCTGATCGTCCTGTGCGTCGCGCTGGGCTCGCTCGTCGCCGCGCTGCTCCCGGTCGCGCTGGCCCTGGTGACGGTCGCGCTCGGCATGGCCGCCGTCGTCGTGCTCGCCGGGGCGATGGACGTGACGGGCTCGGCCCCGGCGATCGGCGCGATGCTGGGGCTCGGCGTCGGCATCGACTACGCGCTGTTCATCGTGGTCCGCTACCGCGAGAACCGGGCCCGGGGCCTGGACGACCGCGCCGCGCTGTCGGGCGCGATGGGCACGGCGGGCGCGGCGGTCCTGTTCGCGGGCGGCGCCGTCGTCGTGTCGATGGCCGCGCTGACGCTGACCGGCCTCGGCATGATCGCCTCCGCCGGTCTGGCCGCCGCGCTGGTCGTGCTGTTCGCCGTAGCGACCTCGCTCACCCTGCTGCCCGCGCTGCTGTCGCTGCTCGGCCGCCGGATCGACGCGGGCCGGCTGCGCCGCCGTCCCGCGAAGCGAGACGAGGACACGGCGTGGTGGCGGTTCGCGCACCACGTCTCCGCCCGTCCCTGGCCGTACCTGATCGCCGCGACGGGCCTGCTGCTCCTGCTGGCGGCCCCGGCGCTGCGGATGGAGACGGGCTTCCCCGACGCGGGCGACGACACGTCGAGCGCGAGCCACCGCCGCGCCTACGACCTGCTCGCCGAGGGGTTCGGCCCGGGGGTCAACGGCCCGCTGCTGATCGTCGCGGACACGCGCGGGACGGGCGCGCCGGACGTCCCGGCGCTCGCCGCACGCGTCGCCGCCGACCCGGGCATCGCCTCGGTCGGCGAGCCGCGCACCTCCCCGGCGGGCGACCTGGTCGTGCTGCCGGTGGTCCCGGCCACCGCGCCCGCCGACGCCGCCACCGCGCGGACCCTCGACCGCGTCCGCGACCTCGCGCCCGGCGGCGTCGCCGTCACCGGCGTGACGGCCGTGACCGACGATCTCACCGGGCAGCTCGACGCGACGTTCCCGCTGCTGGTCGGCACGGTCCTCGCCACGTCGTTCGTCCTGCTCATGCTGGTGTTCCGGTCGGTCGTCGTCCCGCTGAAGGCGGCGGTGATGAACCTGCTGTCGATCGGCGCGGCGTACGGGGTCGTGGTCGCGGTGTTCCAGTGGGGCTGGGGCGGGGCGCTGCTCGGCCTGGACCAGACGTACCTGATCGCCTCCCCGCTCCCCGTGATGTTCTTCGCCGTCCTGTTCGGCCTGTCCATGGACTACGAGATGTTCCTGCTGTCGCGGATCCGCGAGCACTACACCGCGACGGGCGACGGTCCGGAGTCGGTCGCCCGCGGCATCGCCGGCACCGGACGCGTGATCACCTCGGCGGCCCTGATCATGACGGCGGTGTTCCTGGGCTTCGTCGCGAACCCGTCGCCGCTCGTCCGGATGCTGGGCCTCGGTCTCGCGACCGCGATCGTCTTCGACGCGACGATCGTCCGGATGATCCTCGTCCCGGCGGCCATGTCGCTGCTGGGCCGCGCGAACTGGTGGCTGCCCGGCTTCCTCGACCGCCGCCTGCCCCGCCTGCACGCCGAGCCCGCCGGGCCCCCGCCCCGGCGGCCCGACCCCGAGCCCGCCGCCGAGCCCGCGTCCGGGGTCAGGTGACCGGCGTGAAGGCGCGGTGGAGCCGCTGCGTCCCGGCCCGGCTCGCGAAGGACGCGCCGTGCGTGAGCGTCGCGTCCGGGTCCGTCGGGTCGCTGACGAAGTACCAGTCGGCCTGCATCCGCCGCGGCGTCACGTCGATGAGGACGAACCCGTGGCTGTCCAGTTCGCAGAACCGGGCGTACGGGTTGTTGAGGTGCAGGACGCCCTCGGCGCCCCGGGAGATCGTCCGCGGCGGCACGTCCAGCAGGTCGTCCAGGTTCGCGCTGGTGACGGACGTGCACACCAGCTCGGTGGCCACCGGGGGCTCCCACGGGTAGGTGGTGCGGTCCACGGTCACCTCGGTCGCCCACGACACGTGCACGTCCCCGGTGAGGAAGACCGTGTCGGTGATGCCGTTGTCGCGGAGATGGGTGAGCAGGTCGTCGCGGTCCGCCCGGTAGCCCTCCCAGGCGTCGGCGTTCGGGCCGACCTGCTCGAGGAGGCCGCCGCCGATCAGCTCGCCGAGCGGTTCCACGACCTCCTTCACCAGCCCTTGCAGGGAGACCGGGGTGACCATGACCGAGTTGCCGATGAGGTGCCACTGGGCGGTCGAGTCGCTGAGGCCGTCCTTGAGCCAGGCCATCTGCGCGCGCCCGGTGAAGGTGCGGGACGGGTCGTCGAAGTCCTCGGGCGTCCCCTGCCGGGACCGGTGGCCGCGCAGGTCCAGCATCGTGAGGTCCGCGAGCCGCCCCCACCGGTAGCGCCGGTGGATCCCCCCGTCCGGGCCGCGCCGCACCGGCATCCACTCGAAGTACGCGCGGTGCCCGGCGGCCTTGCGGGCCGCGAAGTCGCCCTCGGTGGCCGGGTCGTGGTCGCCGGAGCCGTTCTCCCAGTAGTCGTTGACGACCTCGTGGTCGTCCCACGTCGGGATCCACGGCACCGCCGCGTGCAGCGCCTGCAGGTCCGGGTCCGTCTTGTACTGCGCGTGCCGCTGCCGGTAGTCGGCGAGCGTCGTGATCTCCTTCGCGGGCCGGTGCGCCCGGACGCCCGCGCCGCCGCCCTCGTACAGGTAGTCCCCGACGTGCACGAACAGGTCGAGGTCGCCCCGCTCGGCGGCGTGCCGGTACGCCGCGAAGTGCCCGGCCGCGTAGTTCGAGCACGACGCGAGGCCGAGCCGCAGCCCGGCCACCTCCGCGTCCGCGGCGGGCGCCGTGCGCGTCCGTCCGGCGGGCGACGTCGCGGACCCGAACCGGAACCGGTAGTGGTACCAGGTGTCCGGCTCCAGCCCGTCGGCCTCCACCTTGACGGTGTGGTCGGTGTCCGGCCCGGCGGTCGCCTCCCCGTCCCGGACGATCGTCGCGAACGAGGCGTCGCGGCTCATCTCCCAGCGCACGTCCACGCGCGGCCCGGCCCCGGATCCGGGGGTGCTCTCGGGCGTCGGCGTCACGCGCGTCCACAGGACGACGCCGTCCGGGAGCGGGTCACCGGACGCGACGCCGTGGACGAACGCGGCGGATTCGGCCCCCGCGTGGGGGAGAAGGACGCCCGACGCCGCGAGCGCGACCCCGGTCCCTCCGGCGGCCCGGAGGAAGTTGCGCCTGTCCAGGGACGATGTTCCGCTCATCTAAGTCCTTCACTCGGGGGTGCGGCGCACCGGGCCGCGCGCGATCAGCGGACAGGCTCGGGCATTGATCGGAATTCTGGCCACCGGCCGGGCGAATGGCCACCGGCCGGCAGCGGAACGCCCGGTTGCCCGGCGTGCCGCCCGGATGGGGACGGTCGGCGTCAGGACACGGCGGTGCGGAAGACGTCCGGCGACGGGCCCAGCTCCAGGACCAGCGCGGTCGCCTCGCCGCGCGAGCCCACCCCGAGCTTCTCCAGGATGTTGGCGACGTGGTATTTGACCGTGTGCTCGCTGATGTGCAGGCGTTCCGCGATCTGCCGGTTCCGGCGCCCCCGCGTCAGATGCTCCAGCACCTCGACCTCCCGGGGGTTGAGCCGGGCCAGCGGATCGGCCCGCGACGACGCCGCCGAGTCGAAGGGGAACCGGGCCGTGACGCTGGTCCCCCAGCCGGGCACCGCTTCCAGGTCCAGCCGGCCCTCGAAGGGGCGCAGCCGCGCGGCGAGCCGCAGGACGGCCGGGTCCTCGGCCTCCAGCACTCCCGGGCCGTCGTCCCGGACGCGGACGCACAGCGTCCCCTTCTCGATCTCCCAGGACACCCGGACGCGGGTCGCCCCCGGATGGTCGAGGAGGGCGAGCACGGAGCCGCGCACGGTCGCGCGGGCGGCGTTGGCCACGTGCCCCGGCAGCGGGCGCTCCGGCCGCGGGGGCTCGGCGAGTTCCAGGTGGATCCGATGGTGCCGCATGAGCAGGATGAGCTTGTCGGCCATCTGCGCGTAGGCGTCCCCCACCGTCTCGCCGGGCAGGTCGCGGGCGGGCTCGTCGGCGGCGCGCAGCTCGACCAGCGCGGCGGCGGCGAGGTCGGTCGCGGTGCGGCGCGCGGTGCCGTCCGGGAGGTCGCGGGACCGCAGTGCCCCCAGCAGGGCGGTGAGGGTGGCGGCGTGCGCGTCGGCGAGCTCGGCGACGGCCCGCTCCCGCTCGCCGGTCGCGATCCGCGAACGTTCCAGGACGCCCGGCTCGACCTGCGCGTTGAGGGTGCGGATCTGGACGACGGTCAGGTCCCAGAGGCGCTGCACCGTCCGGCGGCGGGCGGGATCGGGCGGGGCTTCTCCCGGCAGCACGACCGCCAGCAGCGAACCGGCCGATCCGGGCGGGGACGAGGCGACCGCCAGCACCTGCCGGGTCGCGTGCCCCAGCGTGATGGTCCCGCACCAGGGTTCGCCGACCCGGACCTCTCCGGCCACCCTGGTCAGCTCGGTGGTCTCCGCCCGTCCGGTCAGCTCGGCGTCCCCGCACGACCTCAGCGGGGCGGCGATGCAGTCACCGGTCAGCATCAGCAGCGCGTCATGGGGCACCAGCTCGCCGATGACGGCCGACAGGCTCGGCAGGACCTCGGGCAGCGGGGCCTGGAGCAGGGCGGCGACCGCCGCGAGCGCGTGTTCGGGATCGGACCACTCACCCAACGACATGGTGATCACTGTATGCGGCGCCCGCACGGGCCGCCCTCGCTCTTTCGGGTAGGTGCGACTGCTCCGACGGGCAGGTCATCGCGGCATGCCCGCTCGTGATGCTGGAGATCGGGACCCGCCCCGCCGTTCCCGGCGGGCCGGGACCCGGACCAGTGGACCGGCGCGACCGAAACGGAAGGCCACATGAACATGAACCGCCAGCTCCTGCAGGACATCGGGCTCCTCGCGGGCCGCCTGGGCCTCGGCGTCATCTTCCTCGCCTACGGCTGGCAGAAGCTGACCGACTGGAGCCTCTCCGGAACCGCGGAGATCATGGGCGGGGGCGGCGTGCCGCTCCCGACCCTGAGCGCCTACTTCACCACCTTCACCGAGATCGCGGCGGGGATCGCGCTGATCGCCGGAGTCGCCGTCCGCCTGGCGGGGCTGCTGGGCGCGTTCATCATGGCCGGGGCCTTCGTCTTCGTGCACGGGGGCAACGGGATCTACGTCGATGCCGACGGCTACGGGTTCGTCCTGGCCCTCGGCCTGACCTCCCTGATGCTGGCCGGCACCGGGGCGGGCCGTTTCGGCGTAGACCACTGGCTGGCGGGCCGTTTCGGCGCCCGGACCAGGGAGCCCCAGCACGCCGTCTGAGACGGCATCGGGCGACCCGGAGGACACGAGGAAAGGGGCCGAACATGGAAGGGCCGGACGCGACGCGGCGCACCGTGCTGGGAACGCTGGGCGGTGCCGCGCTGTGGGCGGTGACGGCCTGCGCCGCCGGGGACGCCGCGGACGGGCCGGAGTCGCCGCGCCCGCCCGGACGGACGGGCGCGGCCGGCGCCTCGCCCGCGTGCGTGCTCACGCCGGAGGGGAGCGAGGGGCCCTACTACGTGGATCGGGCCCTCCTCCGCCGTGACATCACCGAAGGCCGTAGGGGAGTGGCCCTGAACCTCCGGACGACGGTGGTGGACGCGGGGACGTGCCGCCCGATCCGGGGAGCCGCGGTGGACGTCTGGCACGCGGACGCGTCCGGCGTCTACTCCGGTTTCGAGTCCCAGGGCACCGGGGACGAGAGCTTCCTCCGGGGCGTCCAGCGGACCGGCGCTGACGGCACGGCCGAGTTCGACACCGTCTTCCCCGGCTGGTACGAGGGCCGGACCGTTCACATCCACGTGAAGGTCCACGTCGATGACGACGTCGTCCACACCGGGCAGCTCTACTTCGACGACCGGGTCAACTCCGCCGTGGCCCGCGGCCCGTACGCGCGGCGGGGTTCGCAGGAGACCGTCAACGACGACGACATGTTCTACCCCCAGTACGGCAGGCAGTCGACCCTGAACGTGACGGGCTCCCCGGACGGCGGCTACCGGGCCTCCATCACGCTCGGCGTCAGAAGGTGAACGTCCGCTCCGGGGCCGGTTGACGTTCGGGGGTTTTCGCGGTCGTTCGCGGGATATGAGCCGGTGAACGGGGGCTCGCGCCACCACCGTGCGCGACCGTTACTGGTCAGGGGGAGGCCGGAAGTGGGCATGCAGAGGACGATCCGCAGGGTCGAGCAGGCGGAGGAGATCGACGCGGTCGCGCAGCCGGCCGCGAGGACGGTCCGGCGGATGGTGCGGCCGCGGGCGATCCGCAACCTGCTCAGCGGGACCTGGCTGGGCCATCCGCTGCACCCGGGGCTCACCGACGTGACGATCGGCGCGTGGACCATGGCCGCCCTGCTGGACACCGTCGGCGGCCGGGAGGCCGAGCCCGCCGCCGACCTGCTGATGACGGTCGGCGTCGCCGGTGCCGTGCCGACCGCGCTGTCCGGGCTGAACGACTGGGCCGACACCCGCGGCCCGGAGATGCGGGTCGGCTGGATCCACGCCCTGGCCAACAGCACGGCGCTGTCGCTGCACGTGGCGTCGCTCGTGATGCGCGCCCGCGGCGACCGCCGCACCGGCAGGATCCTCGGCGGCGCCGGGGTCGGCGCGCTCGCGGTCGGCGCCTACCTGGGCGGGCACCTGTCGTTCGTCCGGGGCGTCGGCGTCAACCGCACCGCCTGGCAGGCCGGACCGTCCGAGTGGACGCCCGTCGCGGACGACGACCTGATCGACGACGAGGCCCGCCGCGTCGACGCGGACGGCGTCCCGGTCGTCCTGTACCGCCGCGCCGGGCGGGTGTACGCGCTGGCCGCCGACTGCGGCCACATGGGCGGCCCGCTGGACGAGGGCTCGTTCGCGGACGGCTGCGTCACCTGCCCCTGGCACGCCAGCACCTTCCGCCTGACCGACGGGAACGTCGTGCGCGGCCCGGCGAGCGCGCCGCAACCCCACTACGAGACCCGGATCCGGGACGGCCGCATCGAGATCCGCGTCCCTCAACCCGACCACCACGCCGAAGAGCCCGCCGACCGCACCGAACGCTCCCGCCCGGCACCCCGCAGGAGCAGGATCCACTCGGTCACCTGACCGCGCCGCTACGGGACGGCGGGCTCCTCGGGGCCCCGCAGGGCGGCGAGGGCGGTGGTGTAGAGGTGGCGCGGGTCGGTGGCGAGGCCGGGGGCCGTCCATCCGGGCAGCGGGCCGACCCCGCGCGTCCACGGGAGCAGCCGCGAGCAGACCGTCCCCGCGCCGGACGGCCGCCGCCCCGGCTCCTTCGCCAGCAGCGCCGCCACGAGGTCCGCGAGCCCGTCCGGGGCGGACGCCGGCCGCGGGGCGGGCTCGGTCTGCGCGCGGACGATCTCGTCGACGAGGCGCGGGCTCTGGAACGGGCGCTCGCCGGCGAGGAGTTCGTACAGCAGGCATCCGACGGCGTACAGGTCGCCGGCGCGGGTCGCCTCGGCGCCCGCGAGCAGTTCGGGCGCCATGTACCGGGCGGTGCCGGGGATCTCGCCGGAACGGGTGATGCGGGAGAACTCGCCGCCGGTGGAGGTGGCGACGCCGAAGTCGATGACCTTCACGGACCCGTCGGGGCACAGCACCAGGTTCTCGGGCTTGACGTCGCGGTGCAGGAGCCCGGCGGCGTGCGCGGCGGCGAGGACGGCGCAGACCTGCGCGCCGATGAACGCGGCCCACGCGACGGGCAGCGCGCCGTGCTCGTCGCCGTGCTCGTCGGCGAGCTTGCCGACGGAGTCGCCGGGCAGCTCCTCCATCACCATGAACAGGTCGCCGTCCTGCCCGAAGTCGTGCACGACGGGGACGCCGGGGTGCCGGAGCCGCGCGGTGATGCGGGCTTCGCGGTGGAACCGGCGGCGGACGTCGCGGGCCGGGGCGTCGTCCGGCACCCGCAGCAGCTTGATCGCGACGGGCCGGTTGAGCCGCAGGTCGGTGCCGCTCCACACCTCGCCCATCCCGCCGCGCCCGATGGCGGAGGTGATGCGGTACCGGTCGGCGACGGTCCTCACGGCAGGAACCTGCTCTTGCCGCCGTGCCAGGAGATGGCGACGTCGTCGCGGGCGCGGGTGACGGCGACGAACAGCAGGGACCGGAAGCGGCGCAGCTCGCGCCGGTACCGGACGGCGTCCTCGTCGGCGAGCCGCAGCACCCACGCGGGCGGCACGAGCCCGTCGGCGACCCCGGCGACGATCATCCGCCGGTACTCCAGGCCCTTGAACCGGTGCATGGTGCCGACGTGGACGGGCGCGTCGCCGTGCCGGGGGCCGTCGCCGGTGATGGCGGACGCGACGACGCCGTCGGCGGCGAGGCGCCGCTCGACCTCGGCGACCATCCACCGTTCGGGGACGCACACCGCGATCGAGTCGCCGCCCCACTCGGCGACCTGCGCGGCGATCCCGTCGAGTTCGGCGTTCCAGTCGCGGAAGCCGCGCAGGCCGGGGTGCCCGCCGCGCAGCACGGACCGGTAGCCGACGAGGTCGTCGCCGCCGTCGTCGAGGTCGTCCCAGGTGTCGGCGCCGAGCAGCCGGACGGCGGTGCCGAGGATCTCGTGGGTGGTGCGGTAGCTGAGGGTGAGCCGGGACGACCGGCCGCGGATCGCGATGCCGAGCGCGCCGAGCGACACCTGGTTGCCGTAGATCCGCTGGTGGGCGTCGCCGACGATGAACAGGTCGTCGGGTCCGGGGTCGGCCATGGCGCGCAGCATCCGCCAGTGCGCGGCGGACAGGTCCTGCGCCTCGTCGACGACGATGTGCCGGTAGCGGGCGCGCCGGCGCATCCCGGAGTCGTCCTGCAGTCCGGGGCGTTCGGCGTAGGCGGCGCGGTCGCGGGCGGCGGCGGCCTCGAGCTGCGCGGCGCGCTCGGTGACCTGCTGGAGGGTGGACAGGTTCCGGTCCTCCAGCAGCATCACGTACCGCTCGGTGAGCTTCCACAGGTCGGCGCGGTCCTTGCGGCTGAGGGGACGGCCGCGCCCGGCGCGGCGCGCGCGGAAGTACTCGGCGCGGGTCTTGAGGCCCTGCCCGAGGATGACCTGCGTCCATTCCTCGTTGAGGAACCCGGCGTCCCAGCGGTTCTCGCCGGTCTCGGCGAGCAGTTCCTCCCACAGCTCGCGGGCCTTGCCGTCGTCGATGCGGCGGCGGGCGCGGCCGTGCTCGGTCTCGGCGACGATCTCGGCGGCGAGCTTGTCGACGTTGGTGATGTGGACGCGCGCGGCGACCTCCGCCCCGGCGAGGGCGACGAGCCGGGCTTGCAGGTCGGCGGCCAGGTTCTTGTTGAAGGTGGTGAGCAGGACGCTCTTGCCGCCGCCCGCCGGGAGCCGTTCGACGAGGTGCCGGACGCGGTGCAGCGCCACGATCGTCTTGCCGGTGCCGGGCCCGCCGCTGACGCGGGCGGGGCCGCGGTGGCCGCGCTCGACGAGCTTGCGCTGCGCGGGGTGCAGGAACACTTTCCAGCGGCCGAAGTCGCTCTGCTCGAGGATCTCCCGCAGGTCGGCGTCGCCGGTGGTGACGGCGGTGGCGGGCCGCCGCAGCGCCGTCGCGTAGTCGCCGGTGTCGACCTTCTCGTCGACGGCGACGGGCGCGGTGACCTGCTCCAGCACCTCGTCGGGGGTGCGGCCGTCGTGCAGGGCGAGCAGCACCTCGCCGGTGAGCTGCGGCGCGTACTCGGCGAGGGCGAGCAGCTCGGTCTCGGTGGTGAGCCTGCGGACGAGCGGCAGCAGCGGTTCGGCGACGCCGAGCCCGACGAGCCGGTCGTCGGGGTGCGCGGCGAACAGCGGCGCGCGCTCCGCGGGCGCCGCCGGAGCCTCCGGCCGCTCGGGCGCCTCCGCCGCCCGCGTCCGCGCGGGCCCGGTGGTGAGGGAGCCCTCCGCGACGACCAGGTCGACGAACTCGATGCCGCCGGTCACCGGGTTGACCTGGGGCCGGTACCGGTCGAGGTGCTCGTAGACGTCGCCGCGCGGCTTGACCGCGACGAGGATGTACTCGACGCCGCCCGCGTGCAGCAGCAGCGCCCGGTAGTCGTCGTTGACCCGTGCCGAGTACAGCTCCGGGTGGCCCTTCAGCGGTTTGAGCCGCAGCCCCTTGTTCTCCGGGTTGTGGCGGAACTTGTGCTGGAAGTCGTAGATCGCCCCCTTCACCGAGCGGGGGAGCTTCATGATCTCCTTCTCGGCCCGGTCGAGCAGCCGCAGTCTGGCCCCGCTCATGTCGCTCCCTCGATTCGCTCCGCCAGTTCCTCGCGCGTCCAGCCCGCGACGGGGCGGACGTCCCAGCCCGCCGCCCGGTAGGCGTCGTCGCGCCGCCGCGCCTCGTCGCCGTCTCCAGAGAGGACGATCCCGACCTTCGCCTCCGGCCACGCGAGTTCGGCCTGCCACGCCCCGTCGCCGAGCTCGTAGCCGACGTGCTCGTCCGCCGGCGCCGGGACGCCCGCGGCGGCGAGGTCGCGGACGAACGCGGCCAGCGTGGCGTCGTCGGGGTCGAGGAGGTCGAGGATCTCCAGCCAGCTCGCGGACGGCTCGCCCGCGACGGGTTCGGGCGGGGCGGACGCCCCCGCCGGGTCCGGGACGGTCACGGCGGCCACTGCGGGTGCGGCGGGCGGGGGCGTGCCCGGCGGCGGGGTCGCGTCGCCGTCGACGGCGCCGTCGTCGCGCAGGTCCTCGTCCAGCGGCAGCAGGCTCAGCGCGGACACCAGCCCGTCGCCGCCCGCCGCCGCGAGCTGCGCCGCGTCGAAGCCGTCGATCTCCGACAGGGCGAGCTGCGCCCCGTCACCCTGCCCGTAGTCGAGGAACTGCAGCAGGTTCCCCCAGTACAGCCAGTCGTGCCAGCGGGCCTTGTGCGCGTCGCCGTCGGCGCGGACGGTCGCGTCCCGGTCGTCGACGACGGCGAGCCCGCTCCACTGCGGCGCCTGCGGTGCCGTCTGGTCGAGGATCACCGTCAGCGGCCCGGCCGCGACGACCGCGACCGGCCCTTGCTCCGGCGCGGGCAGCGGCTCCCCGCGCAGCGCGGCGTTCACCCGCGCGCCCACCCCGGACCGTCCGGACGTCGAATGCTCCGTTCGCCGCTTCGACTGCAGGACGCCGGCGGTGACGGCCTCGGCCCGCCGCAGCCACGCGCGCGGGTCGGGTTCGGCCAGGTAGGCGAAGAGGGTGTCGACGGGGTTCGTCCACATGCGCCCCGCCAGCTCGTCCGGGTTCCCGCCGAGCGTCCGGTATATGTCCTTCGCTATCTGCTGCGCGTTGCCCTTGTACGGCTCGTAGTCCTCGACGCCGCCGTCGCGCGGGGCGTGCCCGCGCGCCTCCCACTCGTCGAGGTCCTTCCAGGTGAGCTGGAGGACGACACCGCGGTGGGCGCGCAGCCGCGAGCGCTTTGCGGCGTCGTCGGCGAGCCGGTTGATCTCGGGGGACGCGTGGTAGGCGTACCCGTCGAGGTACACCGACACCTGCTGCGTGTCGTCGTCGACCCGCCGGAACACCACGTCGGGGCGCGTCCCGCGGATCGTGTTCTGCAGCGTGACCCGCCACCGGACGACTTTCGCGGTGCCGTCGCCCGCGTCCGGGTCGGGCACCCGGAACCGCAGGTCGCCGGTCTTGCGGCCGCCGACGCGCGGGCCCCGGCTGAACGTGGCGGGGGTGTCGTCGCGCGCCGCCCACCGCTCCATCCCCTCGAGGAACCGCCACTCCAGCTCGCTCTCCACCTGGTCCCACAGCGAGATGGCGCTGGTGTCGGCGACGGACGTCGTCGCCCACTCGTCCAGCAGGTCGTGCAGCATCCCGGCGGCCTCGGCCCGGTCGACCTTGTCGAACAGGTGGCCGGGGACGTGCGACAGCAGGCACCGGTGGCAGGCCCGCTTCCCCTGCTCGCCCCGGCACCGGCAGCCGTCGACGATCGCGAGGGCCGTGTCCAGCACCGTCCGGAACTCGTCCCGGTCGGCGAGCCGGTGCAGGTAGCCGGTGCCGCCGGGCAGCGTGTCGTGCAGGACGAGGAAGCGGCGCCGCCGCCCGGTGGCCTGGTCGGGCATCGTCGCGGTGACGATCTCCAGGTGGTCGGGGTCGCCGCCGTACCGGGCCGCGACGCCCGCCATCAGCGCGGCCTGGAACGACGCGGTCCGCTCCTCGACCAGCAGCGTCGCGACGGGCAGCAGGATCCGCAGCGCCTCGGTGCGCAGCTCGTGCGCGAGGATCATCCGGTGGTGGTCGGCGTCCCGCGCGGCCCGCCGGTAGGTGCACCAGGTGCGGTGGTGCAGCCGGGTCCGGTCGGCGGACGACGTCGCGATGAGCGCGTCGCGCCCGCCGTCGTCCTCGCCGGGCGGGCCGTCCACGGTCGTCCCGCCGCAGGCCGGGCAGACGTGGAACCCGCCGAGCTGCGCCTCCTCGCCCGCGAACCGGGCCGTCTCCCGCCGGTCGGTGCGCCGCACGCCGAGGTTGAACCGGCGGACGGCGGCGTGCCGGGTGAAGTCGACGCCGAACACGCGCGTCCCGTGCCGCCACGAGCCCGGAGCGATGTCGGCGGTGTCGATGTCGACGGCGACCGCGTCCTCGTAGTGGCGGCGCTTCCGCTCCTCCGAGTCGTCGCCGATCTTCGCTTCGTCCCGCCGGTCCTGCGCGAACACCCGCACGGGCTTCAGCACCTTGAACAGGTTCTGCACCGCACCGATGCCGGGGTCCTTGCAGCGCGGGCACGCGGTGACGTCGGCTTCGGCGTCCCGTCCCGTCCGGACGTGCCCGCAGCCGGGGCAGACGCGCCACGGCTCCCACGCGGGGCGCGTGTCGGTGCCGATGTCGAGCCCGTCGATCTCGTGCCGGTACCCGCGGATGTAGAAGGAGTTGCCGGGGGCCAGTTCGGTCAGCGCGAGCCGCGCCGACCGCCCGTACTCGCGGACCTCGCTGTGGTAGCGCCGCTCGTCCGGGCCCTCCTCCTCCCAGGTGATGGTGGCTTCGAGGGTGGTGACGCTGTCGAGCAGCGAGTAGTTCGGCAGCAGCCCGAGCTCGACGAGGGTGCCCTGCGCGCTGCGCCGCCCCAGGTCGCCGAGCAGCTTGGTGACGCCGCGCCGCTCGGCGCCCAGCGACCTGCGGACGGCCCGCTGCGCCGGGTCGGAGTCCAGCAGCGAGTCGACGGCCTCGTCGATCGCCTTCAGCCGTTCCTCCAGGTCGGCGCGGCGCCGCCGCCACCGCTCCGCGATGTCCTCGACGGCCTCCTTCAGCCCGGCCGCCGCGAACGTCCGCAGCTCGTCGGCGGCGTCCTCCGTCACGTCGTCGCCGAACAGCTCCAGGAACCCCTCGACGGCCCGGCCGCCGAGCGCCGCGTTCGTGAACCCGGCGAGCCAGCCGTTCTCCCCGAACAGCGCGGACGCCCGCCGCGGCAGCGGCAGCACCCCCGGCAGCTGCCCGCGCGCGCACAGGTCCACCAGGTGCGCCGCGTACTGGCGGCGCAGGATCTCGACGGCCGACAGGTAGCTGCCCGGCGGGACGATCCGTCCCGCGATCATCGCCTCGGGCTCGTCGATGAAGTACAGGTCGCGGGGCCGCCGCCCCACCATCGTCACCAGGAACGCGTTGCCGCTGCGCCGCCCCGCGCGCCCGACCCGCTGCACGTAGTTCGCGGGGCCGGGCGGCAGCGACGCGAGGATCACCGCCGAAAGCTCGCCGATGTCGATGCCCAGCTCCAGCGTCGGCGTGCACGCCATCACGTTCGGGTCGCTGTACCGCTGGTCGGGGCGCTTGAAACGCGCCTCGACGTCCTCCCGCTGCCGCCGCGTCAGCGACCCGGTGTGCTCGGCCGTCACCACCCGGAACGGCTCGAACCCCAGGTAGAGCCGCCGGTAGTAGTCGTCGCGGTGGCCCCGGACGCCCCGGTCGCCCAGCGAGCCCCCGCACCGGTACCGGGGGCACGGCTGCCCCCGCCACGCGTCCACGAGTTCCGGACGGACGGTCTGCTGCCAGGCGCACCGGTCGCACGCGACGCCCGCGTGGTCGGCCTCCGCGTCGCCGAGCGCCCGCACCGTGATGTGGCCCGGCTGCACCCCGTACACGCCCGTGGCCCCGTCGATGACCCGCTTCGCGACGATCCCCTCCGCCGCGAGGACGGGCAGCAGCCGACGCAGGTACTCCCCGGCCTGCCGCCGGTCGAGCCCGAGGCACCGCGCGGCCCAGTCCTGCGACCAGCCCTGCTCGGCGTCGATCCGGTCGAACTCGGATTGCTTCTTCAGCCGGCGGTCGAGCAGGAACGTCGGCGGTCCCATCCCGTTCGGGAACGCGGGCATCCCGTCCGGCCGCCGCCCCCAGATCGACCCGAACCGCTTCGTGCCCCCGCACGCGATCCACTGGTCCAGCCACGCGTGCTTGATCGCGCCCCGGTACCGGAGCCGCTCCAGCAGCCCCCGGACGAACGCCGCGTACCGGGCGTCGTCCTGCCGCTCGATCATCCCGCTGACCTGCGTGTGGACGTCCCGCGCCAGCGCCGCCACGCGCGCCGGGTCGGGCAGCGCCACCTCCGCGACGGCCGTCCGCGTCAGGTCCAGCGTGCGGCCCTGCCGGGACCGGAGCCCGAACTCCAGGATCGTCTGGAACGCGAGCCGCTCACCGATCAGGTCCCACGCTTTCGGGTCGCCGCTGCTCGTCTCCGCCAGGATCGCGTCGATCTCCGGACGTTCGTGCAGGTCCGGCGGCACGACCGCGGGCAGGACGCCGGACTGCCCGGCCGCCGCCGCCAGCTCCCCGATCACCTCGTTCAGCGGCATCGGCACCCCCGGCTCCAGCCGCGACGCGATCAGCCGCCGGAGGGAGAAGGAGTACGACCGGTTCGCCACGAACCCGGCCCGGTGCGCCGCGTCCTGCACGGAGTCGTTGAACAGCAGCGTCTTCCGCCTGCGCGGGTCGTCGGACAGTTGCGGCGTCGCCATCAGCTGCGTGACCGTCACCGCCGCGAGCGACGCGAGCCCCGCGCCCAGGTACCGGATGCCCTCGTCCATCGCGCACGCCGGGCACCGGTCCTGCCGCGCCGCGTTGTCGCTCTCCTGCCGGATGCCGAGGTCCGTCAGCACGCACACGCCGCCGTCCGCGACGTTCCCGAACCGGTCCGTCTCCGGGTCGAACGGGCGCACCCGCTCCCCGGTCAGCACCGACAGCCCCCGGATCCGGGCCTCCACCTCCGGTTTCGTCGCCCGGATCAGCGGACGCACCCGCTTCTTCTCCGGCCCCGTCGACGCCCGGTAGATCCGGTCCGCGCTCGTCACCAGCTCGGACGCGGACCGCTCGGGGGAGAACGCCGCCCACCCGGACCGCCCGCAGTGCCGGCAGTAGATCGCGGGCAGCGACACCTTGCCGAACGTGTCGAACGTCGAGTCGGGCTCCAGCACCGGCTTCTCGCCCTGCCAGCCGAACGCCGCGACGTCGTCCACCATCCGCAGCAGCCGCGACACGGCCCGCACCCACAGGTGCGTTTCGACCAGCAGGAACGGGCCTTCCCGCCCGTGGCCGTCCGCCGTCCGCGCCACCGACACCAGCGCGACGAACCGCGCCAGCGCCGTCGCCGCCCGCTCCCGGTTGTCGCGGATGAACGCCCCCCACGAGTAGGCGCCCATCTTCGGCAGCAGCGACAGCATCGCGTCGGGCGTCTGCGGCTGCCCGTCCTTGAGGAGGAGAAGGACGGCCCGCGTGAGGATGTGCCCCCGGAGGACGTCCCCGAGTTCGGTCGGCGACAGGTCGTCCCGGCCCGTCACTTCCAGCTCGATCCGCTTGAGCGCCCCCGGATCGCGCATCGGGTCCCCGCACGCGATCAGCTCGGCGGGCGACGGCACCGGCAGCTCGTAGTCGAGGTCCTTGCAGAACTCGTCGACGGTGTAGCGGTCCTCGCCGACGACCGAGCCCTCGGGGAACGGCGTCCCGAACACCTTCGCCGCCGCCTCGCGGATCGCGGTGCCGTCGCCGCCGTCCCCGCCCTCGCCCAGCGTCGCGGACGTCGCCACGGGACACATCGCGCCCAGCGTCTTCCCCACGACCGCCGACAGCCGCCGCAGCAGCATCGCGACGTCGGTGCCCTGGGCGCCGTCGTAGGTGTGGAACTCGTCCACGACGACGTACGCCGGATCCGCGTCCTTCCACAGCGGGACGTCGTCCCCGCGCTGGAGGAGCAGATCGAGCATCTTGTAGTTCGTGATCAGGATGTCGGGCGCGTTCCGCCGGATCTCCGTCCGGTCGGTCATCACCCGCGCGTACCCGGTCTCCGGGGTGTCGCCGATGTACAGCCCGGCCGTCACCTGGTCGAGGCCGGTCCTGTGGAGGTAGTCGTTGACCCGGCTCGCCTGGTCGGTCGCGAGGGCGTTCATCGGGTAGAGAAGGATCGCCTTCACCCCGCGACGCCCCGCCGCCCGCTCCCGCCGGCAGTGGTCCAGGACGGGGAGGAGGAAGGACTCCGTCTTCCCGGACCCGGTCCCCGTGGTGATCAGCGTCGGCTCCGGCGGCCCGAGCCGCGTGCTCAACCGCTCGAACGCCCGCACCTGGTGCGCGTACGGCGCCCAGTCCGCCGGACGCCACTCGAGGAGCTCTTCCCAGTCGGAGTTGTCCTTCCGCCGGAACGGCGTACGGATCCGGAGGAAGGGGCCCCGGAAGATCCCCTGCGTCTCGTCGTTGAGGAACCGTTCGAGCGCCTCACGGGCCGATGGGTCGCTGAGGGCGAACGTGGTCGCGAGGTACTCGGTCAGGTTCTTCCGCAGTTCCTCGGCGGCGAGCGTCGGCTTCACGAGGCCGTTTCCCCCTCCCACCCGGACGCCCGAAGGCGTTCGGCGAACACGGCGTGGGCTTGGCGGTACTCGGCTTCCCGGTCGGCCTTGTAGAAGGGCGCGGTGTAGCCGTCCGGGACAGGCCCGTTGATCTCGGGGTCCAGGTGCTCTTGGAGCTGCTTGAAGTGCTCCTTGGTTTGGCCATAGCCGAACGTGTGATGATCCTTCGCAATTTTCCGTCCATTTGCGTCGAACCACATATTCCCCTCGTAGGCGGAGAGGACGGGGTACCGGGAGCGGTAGATCGCGCCGAGTTGGTCAGCAGTCACGCCAAGCCAGAGCGCCACCATTGCATCGAGTTCGACGAGCGCCGCTCGACGTTCGCGCTCACTACGAAGGGGAGTGTCGAAACTCCATTCGCGCGTGATAGACGAAACATCGTTAAGACCTCTGATGTCCGGCCATGCGACAGCCCATTCCTCGTCCATCCAGTTGGGGTCATACAGTTCTTTCCAAATGTCGGCATATGCGTCGGTGAGGCAATTAAGCCGGAGGGTGCGCAGAAGAAGTGCCGACGTCAAAGGATGGTTGGGATCGGCAGCGGGCATCTTTGGTGCGTCCCCTACCTGGACATGCGCTCGTCCAGTCACTCGAAGCAAATAATCAAGAGGCAATGCTGCCCAGAAGCCTGCGGCCAAAACAGTGTCTCGATTATTGGGCATTGCCAATGTATGAACAGAATTGATGTGGGCGGGGCCAGGAGGAATCAATGCGGCAAACAACGATCGCTCGTTGGCGAGAGGAACCATGTATCGCCAGGCAAGTCGGTAGAATTCCGTGTAGCGGCGCTCTGCGCCGTCATGTGATTTCCAGATATCTTGTGCTGCAAGATAGTGGGCCGACCTCCCTGCCTGTACATAATTGGTGACGGGAACAGCATTTTCCGGCAGATTTGTCAAATTCCAGGTGATGTAATCATTCTTGTTGCGACATGGAATGTTTGGTTGTTTGTTGAAAGGTGTTGCTTGTGCAAAATGAGGGCCTTGTAGGATGACTGAATTCAATGATGTTGGCTTGCTGGTTTCCCAGCGAATTAGGCCATCCTTCTTGGCGTTTGCCTCGTCATAGCCGCGAGAGATGCGCGGATGTCCGTCTCCCAATCGGCGCGCGTACTTCGACAAGGCTTCGATAGCTCCGGCCTCGGATGTTGTGACCGGATAAAGCAAAGGGGATTGTTCTATTTCAAGGTCATTTGAACTTGTGAGATGGCGCCATTGCTCAAGCAGTTGTTCATCTACCTGAATGAGGCGACCTCGATGGGGACGCAGGTCCCACCTGCCATCGTGTCTGATGCCTGGCAGTTCGCCATCCCCATCATGCTCCAATGATTCCTTCATAGTTGCGGGCTCAAAGAGCCAGCAAACGTGAGCGAAGGAGATCGCCTGCCGGGGAAGGCCATATATGTGAACGCCGAACTCTAGACGATGTTCGCCATCGAAAAGGATTCTGGAATTCATAAAATGGCCGTGCATGTGTAGATGTCGATACGCGGCAGCCCGCAGTCGTCCTTCTTTGACGCCCGCGAAATGCGTGTCAGGGTGAACGAGGCTTGCGGTTCCGCGATGTCCCAAGTTTGACCAGCATCGACTCATGAACCCGCGATAAAGGTCTGGCTGCGTGCCCGTCAGAAGCGGGTAAGTCGTCGGCGAACTGAGGAACTCGACGTTCCCTGTGTTTGTGGCCGACTCGCCAAGAAAGTAAAGTCGAGTGGATTCCCCCGCAAGGAGTTCCGCTTTAATTAGCCGCCATCTCTCCATGCTGGGCTTGTCGGACAGTTTGAACCACGGGTTATGTTCGGCGAGCACTCCGGCTTCGTCCCAGCGAGGGCGAACCCACGGCGGGTTGCCGACCTGAAGATCGAAGCCACCCTTCTGAAAAGTTTGGGCGAACATGAGTTCCCAGTGGAAAAAGTTTCGGTTCTCGCTAATCTCCTTCACAGCGCTTAGCCAAGGAAAGCGCTGATTGAGGTGGCTGTGGACATCATCCATCCCGGTCCAGCCTGGTAGGTGGTCCTCATACTCGCTCAACTCTGCGAGACCGCTAAAGTGATGGGCCAGGGAATCCGGCGGGACGTCAGCGCGGCCGAGGAGGGCTTCGGCGAAGTCGAGCCAGTCGTCCAGGTTGTTCAGCGGTATCACGCGGCGGACTTCGTCCAGCTTCGGCTTGCGCCCCTTGGTGCGCTTCCACTTGCCGGTGCTCGTGGCGACCTGGGTCTCTGTGAGGGCAGCGTCTGTGAGGTCGAGCTGCTCTGTGCCGAGGCTGAACAGGGACTGGGTCTTGTAGGTTTTCGGGGCGTCGAGAGTATCGAACGATCTGAATTGCTCGTCCTCGTCGTCGAGCGGCATGGACGAGACGGGCTCGAGTTCGGCAGACGCGGTGCCGTAAGCATCGGCCGTCCCGTCCAGCAAACCGGCCTTGTCGAGGGGCCAGAACCATAGGGCGCACCACGCGTCCATGACCGTCTTGAGGCGCCAGTAGGGGGTGCCAGGAGCGGTCAAATCATCGTAGACCTTCTCCTTTGGGACGGCGTTTTCCGGCTGATCGATCCAGTCAGCGCCCCAGACGCCGATCTTTCGGCTGATCTCACGTTCGGAGATGGTCAGGCGCTCCATGACCAGCTCCCACAGATACTCAGCACGCCGGGAGAGGGACTGGAGGCGGTGGAGTTGGCTGGGCTTGCGGGCCTTCTTCTTGTCGGAGACCTTTGCCTTCATCTTCTTGCGCCAGGCGCCGAGCTGCTTGGCCTGTTCGGGGGCGAGGTTCTTCGCTTCCTTCGCGCCTGCGACGGCTCCCCAACCCTCGGCGGGGAGGAGGAAGTGATGGACGTGGCCGTCCGGGATGGCGCCGTCGCGGAAGGGGACCTCGTCGGGGGCTTCCTTGAGCCAAGTGCCCTTGGTTAGCTGGTCGGGTCGGTAGACCTTGCGGCCTGCGCCGATGAGGGAGTTGCCTCGGCGGAGGTGGAGGCCGAACCAGGGGGCCTGCAGGCCGGGGTGCATGACGTTGAGCCAGAGGGAGACCTCGGCCAGCTCGATCGCGGTGTCGTTGAGGTCCACGCCGTACGAGTTGTGCAGGGCGATGTACGCCTTCGCCTTCTGCAGCTCGACCTCGTACTGCTCCGGGTCGATCGTCCGACCCAGTTCCTTCTGGCGGCGCTTGAGGTACTCGGCGGCGACCTGGTTGATGGCCTCGTTGAGGAAGGCGCCGGAGCCGAGGGCGGGCTCGCAGATCTTCCAGCCGAGGATCTCGCGGGCCTCGGTGGTCGTGCCGTCCTGGTCGAGGCGGTGCTTGAGGGCGAGCTGGACGGTCACCTGCGTCAGCGACTCGGGCGTGTAGTACGACGCGGACGTCTCACGGTCGCGGCCGGCGAGGCGGTAGACGAACGCGCCCTTGGGATACCGGACGAACTCGTCCTCGTCGCGGTACGGGTTGTCGTCGGTGCGGAGGACGAAGACGTCCTGCGGGTAGTCGTCGACCTTCGAGGCCGGGATCATCCACGAGCCGTCCTTCGGGTCGCCGTTCTTCGCGACCTCGTACAAGTCCTCCTGCGCGATGAAGCCCGTGTACGACATCAGGCCCTCGTACACCGCTCCAAGCTGGTTGATGCCGAGCTGGGCGTACGAGATGAACCCGCCGCGCTCCTTGCGGCGGCCCTTCGTCAACATCAGCCGTCGCAGCACGTTGTGCAGGGTGGCGTCGCGGAGACGGGTGTCGATGGGGCGCTCGTCGTCATCAACGGAGACCGAGCCGATGAGCTTGATGGACTCGGGCTCGAACAGCTTGGAGCGGAGCGGCTCGAAGCGCAGGCCCTCGCCGTCCGACTCGTCGTCGTCGCCGTTGCGGACGCGGTGGCCGTCGTTGACCATCCGGAACAGCAGGTTCAGCGACTCGTACAGGTGGAAGCCCGTGCGGGACTGCTCGCTGACGAGGTCACGGACGACGAGGTCGCCGAGGCGGGCGAGGCTGTAGCCGCGGACGTAGTCCTGATCCTTCGTCGGCACGATCCCCAGTTCGGGACGCGCCTCCGCGTACAGCAGGAACAGGATCCGGTACAGGTAGCGCAGCGACTCGCGGCCGAGTTGGTCGGCGAGTTCGCGCGGCTCCATGACGTCCTCGGGCTCAACGCCCTGGTCGCGCATGCGGGCGAGAACCTCGTTGGCGATCAGCTCGACGGAGTCCTTGAGCCCGTCGCGCAGATCCTTGGAGACGCCGACCGCGTGGTTGCGGGAGTTCGTCAGGAGTTCGGCGAGGGGTTCGTCGCCGCCCTCGGCCGGGGGCAGGAGGGAGTCGGCGCCGAACAGGGCTCCGATGACGCCGAGTTCGGCGAGGTCGTTGCGGCCGAGCGCGACGTCGATGCTGACGCCGAGGTACCGTCCCTCGCCCCACGCGGCCCGGTCGGCGAGGACGATCACGCCGCCCGCGAGGATCAGCACGTACCGGGGCGGTTCGTCGGCGGTGAGGATCCAGGACGCGAGCTTGGTGCCGTCCTCGATGACGTCCTTCTCGTTCGTCCCGACCTGGACGGGGCGCAGCAGGCGGCCGTCGAGAGCGGCGTCGACGTCGACGGCCCAGCCGCACTCGATCGCGACGACGTGTTCGTCCGCGTACGCGACGCGGACCGTGTAGTCGTCGTCGGAGCGCCGGACGGTGAGGTCGCGGGCCTCGCCCTCGTAGCCGAGGGCTTCCAGGATCATGCCGTGGAGTTCGCTGAGCCGGTCGCGGACCTCGGGCCAGTCGGCGGGCACGCTGTCGGCCTCGCGGCGCCGCTCATCGAAGTCGGCGAAGAATTTCCGCTCGGCGAAGTACGGCTGGTTGAGCTTGCGCAGGCCACGGCGGGGGGTGTGCGCCTCGGGGTCCTTCTCGGTCTCGGTCCAGCGGGCGAGCAGGCCGTCCTTGCGCTTGAGGTCCTTCGGCAGAACCTCGGCCAGGTAGTGCGCCGAGAAGTAGTCGCCGCGATTGGCGATCGAGTCGAGCCTCACCAAACCCCCAAATGATGCCTTGACCTGCGAGCCGAGGAACGAAAATCCTCCCACGCCGACCACGGCTGAGGAGGGGTCGTGTCCGCTTTGGGACGTGCCAAGCTTCGAGGGGCGACGAGGTCAACGCCACCGGCGCCTCCCGCGTCGCCCCGAGGACGGGCACAGGCCCGTCCGGGGACGTCAGCAGACGACTCGTGCCTGCGAGATCACCTCATACCGGCCGCCCGAGGACGGACGGCCGGGAGGTGCGTGCGGGGTCGTGCCGTTCAGCGCTCGTCCGAGGCCGCCCGGACGGCCTCGCGGAGGGCGGTACGGGAGAGGAGCAGGACCGGCCCGTCCGGGTCCTTGCTGTCCCGGACGGCGACCGTGCCGGGGAGCCCCGCCAGTTCGACGCAGTTGCCGCCGTTGGATCCCGTGTAAGTGCTCTTACGCCACTTGGCGTTCCTCAGGTCCATTTCTCTTGGACCACCTTTCTAATCAGTTCGCGAGACATATCCTCGTTGAGGGCTCGCGAACGGAGTGCAAACAGGGTGCGCGCTAGGACGGACAGGTCTGCGGGGTCATCGGTCGTGATCGGCCGTACAGCCGACTCGACGTAAGCGACCTCGCTTCGGTCGTCCATGGTCGCGACAACGAACGCGCCCATGTTGCCGTCATGTTCTCCGTTTCCCAACACTACTTGAACCGTGACGTTGGACAACATACTGAGACTGATCAGGTGCTCGAGCTGCCCCTTCATCGTCTCGGCGTCGCCGACCTGACGGTGGAGTGCTTGCTCGTCGATGAGCAGGGAGAGCGTCGGTGAGTCCCTCCCGTCGTCACGGGTGAGGATCGCCTGGCGGCTCAGCCGAGCCTCTACCGCCTCTTCGTTGCCCGCCAGTAGAGCGGAAGCGTAGGCACGGGTCTGGGCGAGGCCGGTGATGAGCATGGGCTCCCAGGAGACCAGCATGGCGGCGTCCGCCTCGATCTTGGGCCAGTCGAACCAGACGGGTACCGGGTGGCCGTCCTTGTTCAGATCGTTCCAGAGTGCGATGAGCGCTCCGCCTGCTTCCAGGTGGTCATCGATGATGTCGGTGAAAGACCGACTGGCTCGTCTCTTGCCGTTCTCGATGCGGCTGACCTGAGCAACGCTCATGTTCGTGAGGTGGGCGATGGTCTCCTGCTTGATGCCCTTGGCTTCCCGCATTCGGCGCATTTGTCGGCCGAATGCTACGAGCGCGGGGGCTTCCCGGGGGCGTTGACGCTTGGGGGGCATGGCTCAGCCTCTCGAATGGAGAGTTACCAACTCTTCTTGATCATTCTCCGTCGATCTCCAGCCTCACTTGGCAAGCCACATCGTACCCCGGATAGTGGCTCAATGTGTGATGTCGGCAACACACGGTGATGGGAGCTGGGCTGCATGATCGAGGCGACGCACGCGGAGATGGTGGTCAAGCGGCATCTGAAGTCGATCGCGGAAGTGCGGGGGTTCATCCGGCTCGCGCTGGCGGCGTCCGGCACGGACGACTTCGTCCCGTGCCTGGTGGCGAGTGAGCTGGTGACGAACGCGATCCGGCACACGACGGGGCCGGAGGACGTGACGTTCCGGATCGGGCACAACGAGGACGGCTCGCTCTGGATGGAGGTTCAGGACTCCCTCTGGGAGGAGCCGCGCGTGCAGCGGGCGGACCTGGACGGAGAGTCCGGGCGGGGCCTGTTCGTGGTCGAGCAGTACACGCGCTACTGGGGCGTCCGTCCGCTGTCCGGCAACACCGGCAAGGTCGTCTTCGCGGTCCTGAACCCGTGACGCCGTCGCGAAGGGGCGGCCCCCTCGCGTCCGGCACCGCCCCTTCGCATCCATCCGCAGCCCCGACCGGCGCGACCGGTGATGCCGACGTCGCGTTCCGGGCGGTCGTCGTCATCGGGACGGCGCCGGGCGGGGCCCGATCGGAACGCGGAGGTCCGATCCATGCTGCACGCAGCCGACAGTTCCTTCCCGGCCTGGCTCGACCGGGATCCCGACCTCGTCCAGGCGGACCTGGCGTGGCGGTTCCCCGGCGTCCCGGCCTGGTTCGGCGAGTGGACGGGGGCCTGGTGGGCCGTCGTGGGCGACCGCCTCCTGGAGGCGGCCTCGCCGGAGATCCTCGTGGAGATGATCCGGACGGCGCTCGCCGCGAACCGCCCCTCGCCCCCGCCCGCGCCCCCGGCCCGTCCGGTCCCGCCACGTCCGGCCCCGGTGCCCCGCCCCCGCCCGGCTCCGCGTCCCGTACGGCGTTCGGCGTCCCGCGCCCGGTCGGCGCCGCGCCCGCGTCCGGTGCCCCGCCCGCGCACGCCGGACGGGGACATCGCCGCCCGGCGGCTCAGCGGCTTCTTCGGACGGCTTCGGGGGTGGTTCGCGGCGCCGCTGGCGCGATGAGCGTCGCTGCGGTCGGTGTTGTTCGCCTCTACCAGCAACATACGTTCACGAGTTCGGCCGGCCCTGCACCCGCCGCGAGTCGGTGTCGATGAGATCGGGCGGCACCAAGGACCCGTGGCCGAGAAGTGGCAACGCCAGTCCAGGTGGCATGCCCTGTCCGACCGTGGCGGGTCGGCGAGGGGTCAGCCCAGTTGAGGGATGACCAGTGCCCAGACCACGACCATCAGCCAGCCGAGCACGGTACCGGTGATCGCGGGCCCGATGCCGGGCTGGCCGGACCGGCGCACCCGGACCCACGCCATATGCCCGAGGACGATCGCCGGGAGGGAGGTGAGGCCGCAAGTGATCGGTCCGAGCAGTCCGAACGACACCGCCCAGAGCGCGGCATGGTTGTAGTTCGTCCATTGGCCCGGGGAGCCAAGGATGAACGAGGGGGGCCAGACGGGTTCGTGGCGGTCGGATCGCGGCCGTGCTTCCCGGGTGGCGGCCTCCCGGTACCACCACTCGGCCTCGCCGAACCGCCGCTCCTGCTCGAGCACCGCCGCGTAGTCGCGCATCGCGTCCGGGTCCCCGCTCAGCGCGGCCGGTGGGTGCTCCTGCCACGACTTCGAGCGCCCCACCACCGCACCCCTCAAAAAGCCTCGTGCCGGCGCTGACTTAGCCGTGCACGTCTCTTTGGCGGCTGCGTGAACCCGGCCTCCTCGCAGCACGCTTGCGTGAAACCGACATTACTCGTCATCGGCCACCTTTCGACGCCTGCCAAAGCATCCGCCGCCGAGGCGGAACAACGCCCGGCCGCCCTTGAACGGGAAGGACATGGACGCGGCCGAACGACCGAGCCCGGCCGGGCCGTGCGATCGCGCGGTGGGTGCCGGACGCCGCCCACCGCGCGAGGTCGAGCGGCGCCGGGCCGAACGGCGCCCCCGGAACACAGGCCGCCCCGAGCCCGTCTCTGCCCGGCGCATCGTCGACCGGGCAACACGCCGGACGGCCGAGCGTGATCGCCGCTCCCACCACCACGGCCCGGTGACGCCGCCGAAGGCTCCACCGGCCCCGGCCCGGCCCGCCCGAGCCCGTCCAACGCATCGGGCTGTCCGGTGCGGCGGCCCCCCGATGCGCGGTGGCCTCGAACGGGGCGCGGGCCGTCGCGACGGCACGTCGACCCTCCGGGGCTTCCGCCGGCCCGTGCGGAGGGACGGCCCGTGCTCGGCGCCGTCCCTCCGCACCCCGGCCCGCTGCTCCGGGAGCGGCCCGGGACGCGCCCGGTGCCTGCTCGATACGCCCGGACGGCGCGACGTGGGCCGCCCGGCCCGGCGACCGGCCCCGGCCTACCCGTCCAGGTACAGCAGCGCCGTGATCGTCTTCTTGCATATGTCGCAGTGCATCGGGGCCTCCTCGCTCGCGAGATCGGCCTCAACGGTGGTGATGCGGTCGATGACACCGCTGTCGCGTTCGGCCTCGAAGGCCGCTCGCCACCGCACCGTGTTCTCCACGAGGTCGGCGACATAGCGGGCGGTCATCTCGTAGAACGACCTGACGCCGTGTTGCCGCATGTAGCCCCAGTTGAACTCCAGGGACCGCAGCGCGACCGGAAAGGGATGGGTCACGAGCCGCCGCGCCCAGCGTTCGGACACGTCGGCGACGTCGAGGCGGGCCGCGCGCTCGTCCAGGACGGTCCACATGCCGGAGGCGTCGTACTCGGCGGTGACCTCGGCGAGGAGCCCGGCGGCCGCCTCCAGATTCGCGGCCTTGCGGTCGAAGAGTGCCAGCGCCTCACCGGCCGCCGGGCCGCCGGGTTCCTTGCGGGCCAAGCCGATCTCCGCCTTGAGGTGGACGGCGCGAGCGGCCTCCCACGACAGGTGTTCGCCGAAGGCGTTCCAGGGATCGGGAAACCCCTTCTCGGCGACGGCGGCGAAGAGTCGATCTCCCCGGACTCCCGTGCCCGCCTCCGATGCTCGGACGGCGCGGGGTGCACCTACATCCTGAGTGCGGAATCCAGAGCCGTGAAGAGGCCGGTGACCGGAACCCGCTCCTGGTCGCCGGTCTCCATGTTCCTGATCGTGACCGCACCCTCGGCGTGCTCGCTGTCGCCTTGCAGCAAAGCGAAGCGAGCATGACGGTCCGACGCCCATTTGAGCTGCTTGCCCAGCTTCCTGCCGGTGCCGAGGAAGATCTCCGCCCGCCATCCCGCACGCCGCAGTTCCTGCGCGAACCCGAGCGCGCCGGTGACGTAGTCCTCGTTCATGATCGTGACCGCGACGTCGATCCGGCCCGTCCCATCGTCGGCGCCTCCCAGCGCGCCGATGATCCGTTCGACCCCGATCGAGAACCCGCACGCGGTCACGTCCGGGCCGCCGAGCGTCCGGATCAGGTGGTCGTACCGTCCCCCGCTCGCGATCGAGCCCGGCATCCCCGGCGCGACCACCTCCCAGATCGCCCCGGTGTAGTAGTCCAGCCCGCGCACGAGATCCGGCGCGAACCGGATGCGGGCCGCACCGACGTGCGGTCCCGCCAGTTCCAGCAGCCGGTCCACCTCGGCGAGCCCCTCGCGGCCCTCCGCGCTGTCCTTGAGCGCGGCCCGCATCCGGTCCACGGCGTCGTTGGCGGTGACGTCGCGCACCAGCTCCCCGGCGGTGCCCCGGTCCAGGCCGCGCGCCTCCACCAGTTCGGCGACCACCGCCGCCGGTTCCTGCTTGTCCAGCTTGTCGAGGGTGATCAGCGCGCCCGCCGCGCGGTCCGCGGGGACGCCGTACACCTGCATGAGGCCGGTCAGCGCCCGCCGGCTGTTGACGAGGACCGTGAAGTCCCGGACGCCCATCGCGTCGAGAGCGTCGGCGCCCGCGCACACCACTTCCGCCTCGACGAGGGGCGAGGACGACCCGACGATGTCGACGTCGCACTGGGTGAACTCGCGGAACCGGCCCTTGCCGGGGCGGTCGGCGCGCCACACCGGCCCGATCGCGTAGCGCTTGTAGGGGGTGGGGAGCCGGCTCCCGTGCGCGGCGACCACCCGCGCCAGCGGGACCGTCAGGTCGTAGCGGAGCGCCATGTCGGCCTCGCCGCTCGCCTCGTGCGCACCGCGCTTGAGGATCTTGAAGATGAGCTTGTCGCCCTCGTCCCCGTACTTGCCGGTCAGGGTCTCCAGGCGTTCGAACGCCGGGGTCTGCAACGGCTCGAAGCCGTACCGCGTGAACACCGACCGGGCCGCCTCGAAGACCCGCTCGCGCCGATGCAGGTCGCCCGCGAGGAAGTCCCGTGTCCCCGACGGCGGGTCGAACTGCTGCGACGCCATGAAGATCCCTTCACCTGCCCGGTTGGTGTGAGCCGCCCACCAACGTAATGGAGCCGTCACCGTTGCACGGGCAGCCCGGCCCGATCGTCCCGCGCCCACCGGCCGGGATGACCGCCGGTTCCCCGCCGGCCCGGCCGGCCCCGGCGAGGACGCGACGCCCGACGGGCGCGGGCCCGTCCGCGCGCCGTCCCGTCCCGTCCCCGCCCGGCACCCCGGAGCCCGCCGCGCCCGGCGCCATCGCCCCGTCTCCGCCCGGCTCCGGTCCCCGCGCCCCGGCCACGCCCTCGCCCCCCTGCCCGCCCCGGCCCGCCGGGAGCCCCGCGGCGGAACTCGGAGCGTCCATGCCCGGCGCGCCCGCTGACGGCTCGGTCGAGGGCGAGCCGGCGTCGGTCCAATTCCGCGGCTCTGCTTACCCGCCGGTCCCGACAAGATTCGTTGGGCGGTCCAGCCACAGGCGGTCGCCCTCGGGAGTGGCGGTAAGGCCGAACCGTTCGACGCCGGGACCGTCGTTGCGGACCCACCACTCGAAGGCGTCCTCCAGTTCGTCCCATAGGTGCCGGTCGCCGTACTGAGTGACTTCGTAGCGGTCGTGTCCGGGCTCCCAGTCGCATGCCGCCCATGGCCCATCGGGGGTACCGATCTCGAAGAGGCACAGTGAGAACGACCCGTCGTCGAAGTGCTTGTCCCAGTACGCCAACCCGGGGGACATGGCGACGGCGGCAAGCCGAAGCCCCTCGCCGGCCTCCCAGACGGTGCGTGGGTCGAGGGTGGTCGCCGTCACCCTTGCTTCGTCCTCGTGGTGGACTCGCCACCGCAGCTCGGCGCGTTGTGAGCGCAGCAGCATGTACCCGCAGGGCCCGTGGAATCGTCCGTAGGCGCCGTCACGGGTCACTGTCAGCCGTGTGAGGAGACCGTGGCCCCGAAGAGGCTGCCACGGCGCCACGATGACCCCGCCGGGACGCGTCTGCTCCACCCAGGTGAAGGGGACCTCTGCGACGGCCGCGGTCACGTGCACGCGATCGTAGGGTTCGTTGTCCGGGGCTCCCGCCAGGCCGTCACCGACGACCACGCGCGGTGCGAAGCCCGCCGCCGCGATGTTGACACGGGCCCGCTCGGCGATCTCGGGATCGACCTCCACGGTGGTGACGTTGCCGTCCCCGACCCGGGCCGACAGGACGGCGGTGGTGTATCCGGTCCCCGTGCCCACCTCGAGAACGCGGTCGTGGTCGCGGGGAGCCAGCAGTTCCAGGCACCGGAAGGCGATGCCGGGGGCGGAGATCGAGCTGGTGGCCATCCCGTCCGCGATCCGCAGCGGATCGCCCCTGCCGTCCTCGCGCTGAGTGATGATCGACGCATCGGAGTAGACGGCGCTCAGCCACTCCTCCGGTCGCGCCCGCCGGTCGATCGAGTAAGGGGCACCCTGCTCGGGGCAGGCCAGCCCGACATCCGGCACGAAGACCTCGCGCGGTGCCGCCCGTATCACCTCCCGCCACTGCCGGCCGATGCCCAGGGAGGCGGCCAGGTCCTCGGCGCGGCTCATGTGCCACTCTCCAGTAGATCAGCCATGGCGGAGTAGATCGGGAGGCCGGTCGCGTCGGCGAGCCAGCCGAACTCGCCCCGCTGGTTCACTTCGAGGAACACCCATCGGCCCGAGGTGTCTTGGATCAGGTCGAATGCGCCGTACGACAGTCCGAGGCGCGCCATCAGAACCAGGAGCTTGGCCCGAAGATTGGACGGCAGAAGGAGGACGCTGTAGGAGAGGGCGTCGTAGTCCGACCGCCAGTCCTCCCGCGCCGCTTCGCCGACGGCGTCGATCCGGACCGCGAACACCTGGTCACCGACCACGGTCACGCGTGCCTCGAACGCCTTCGGGACGCGCTCCTGAAGAAGCTGGGCGGTCCGCCCGAACGCCGGATCGAGGAGACTCTCCAGATCGGTGACCGGCGCGGTGTACAGAATGCGGACCTGCCCTTCGTCTGCGTGGACGACCCCGTCCAAGGGCTTGTACACGATCGGTCGCCCCAGCTCCCCGGCCCACTCGTAGGCGGTGCACGGGTCGGAGGTGATCAAGGTTTCCGGAACCGTCAACCCGACCCGTGCCGCCTCGGAGAGCTGGAAGGGCTTGTACTCGCACCGTGCCGCTGCCATCGTGTCGTTGACCCACAGGCAGTCGCTCAGCGCGGTCAGCACGCCACCGAACCCCCGGCGTGCCTCCCCGTACGCGAACGCGCGCTCGGGGGCGGACATGCGCTCGTCCATCACGAACGGGGTGGCTCCGCGCTGCCACACCGCGCTGACGTCCGCCAGCTCGACGTCGAGTCCGGCCCGGTCGCTGATCCTTCCCGACCAGGAGGCCGAAGCGTTCAGACGGGCCCCCATCGACAGCCGGGTGGGAAAGGCCGACGGATTCACCTGGGCAACCGCTGTTCCGCGTTCGCGCAGCTCGGCGGAGACCCGTTCGACGACCTTGTCGCCGTCACGGGCAAGCATCAGTACCGTCAAGTCAGTCCTTGCCCTTGTCCTCGGGGTTCTGGCTGTCACCCTGGCCACCGGTGGTGTAGTCGGAGGTGCCCTTCTCGTGCTTGCCCGCACGGGGCCGCACCAGGAACCGCAGCCCCCAGGGGCGCGCCCGAGTCGCGGCGGCGTCCATTTTGGACGCCATGTCCAAGCCGGGGTCCATGGGGAAGATGTCCCCGACACGGAATGCCAGCCCGCGCGACTCGCCGTCCGGCGAGTGCGTCACGAGGTCGAGCGCGTGAGGGCGCTCGTCCGCCTGCGTGGTCATAGATCGTCCACCCTTCCGAAACGCTTTGGCGCCGATCGGCACTCTCAGTGGAGAGCATGTGACCCGAGAGTGACGGTTCGCGTGGGGGCCGGTCCAGGAAGTTGCGCGTTGTTGCGCCCCGATGAGCCCGGCGGTTCAGGCGCCCTCGAACACGTCCAAGGTCCGGGCGATCAGTTTTCGGGCCTCGGCGCCGTGGACGGCCAGCGCGGACAGCTCGTCGAAAGCCTTGAAGTAGGTGGTCAGCTCACTCGGCGAGGTGACGGTGACGTTGGCGGTCAGCAACTCCACGTGAACCTGCGCGGTGTCGTAGACGGTGAAGCCTTCCACCGCCCACATCGGGCGGCGTGCCGAAGCCGGGATGATGCCCAGGGACACCGAAGGCAGTGTCATCGCCTCGAGCAGGTGACGGAGCTGGCCCGCCATCACCTCGGAACTCCCGACCGAGTACTCCAGGACGCACTGCTCGACGATGAACGCGAACGTGTGACCGCTGGTCGTCAGCACGCGGCGGCGGCGCAGCCGCGCGGCGACCGCCTCGTCCACATCGTTGCGGATGCCCCGGAACTCGGTGATCGAGGTCAGGAGAGAGCGGGCGTACTCGGCCGTCTGGAACAGTCCGGGCACGACCCACGGCTGATACACCCGCATCCAGCGGGTCCGCTCGTAGAGCGGGAGATAGGACTCCTGCAGGCGCCGCAGGCCGGTCGGTTGCAGTCGCCGCCACTCGACGTAGGCGCCTTCCAGGATCCGCAAGGACGCGAGGAGATCGTCGGTGCGCTCGTCGGCACCGCAGGCCGAGCACCAGGCGCGGATGTCGGCCCGGGTGACCGGCTGGACGGCCTTCTCGATGCGGCTGACCTTTGACTTGTGCCAGCCGACGGTGGCCGCCAACTCCACACCGCTTAGTTCGGCGTCCTGGCGCAGCTCCCTCAACCGGGCGGCGAGCGCCTGGCGGGCCGCCTGGACGCTGGACGAGGGAGAAGGTGACGACGGCATGGTGACGATCAACTCCGATCTACGCGCGGGCGCAGGTCAGGAGAGTTCGTACTCGCGGTGGTCGACCGCCCGTTGCCACACCGCGGCGAAGGCCGACGCGCACAGCTCGATGACCGCCGGCTCGTCGGTCAGCTCGTCCACGATGTGCTCGCCGTCACCGCCGAAGTGATGGAAACGGATCAGGCGCTCGTCGAAAAGCCAGAAGTCGTTGCCGGGCAGAGCGAGATCGGACGCGTTCCGCCTCGGCAGCCAGCGGACCTGTTCGCCGGCCGCGAGATTCATCGACTCCGTCACCGCATGCTCGAAGCGGATGTACGGCGTCACGGGCTCCGAGACGATTCTCGCCCGTCGCACGCTCACCCCCCGCGCGACCGCCGGGGCGATCAGCGCATGCCAGCGACGCTCGCGGTCCGTGCGGTCATAGGCCGGACCACCGGTGAACGCGATGAAGGAGGGATCGGAAGGCACATAGGTGTCGCGCATCTCCAGGTGGAGCGCTTGCGACACGCAACCGCCGATCAACTCATCGAAGTCCGTCAGCTCCAGCGTCCGCACCGTCCGCCTCCATCAACGCTCGCAGGAGAGCCGCCCGCATCCGTGCGGGAATGCGCCCCACGATCTCATCCGGGCCGAGGGGACTGAGCCCGTCGACCTCGGCCAACTCGCTCTCGGACGTCACCCGCGGCCCTTGGAACAGCAGATCGCCGGCGGTCTCCTCCACCATGATCGCGGGGCAGTGCCCACCATCGGTATCGGGATCGATTACGAGCAACCGCAGAGTGGCCATCGAGACCTCCAGCCCAGGGTCGCGCGCAGCCGCGCGCTGTATCGACTCTGTCCGGCCGTTCGCCAGTGGTCAAGTGCCCACCGAGAGTGACTTTCGGGCTTCCGTAGCGGTCTGCGCTCAAGAGCACCCGGTCGGGGAGGGAGGCGAGGCTGCGGTGCCTGGGTCGGGTGTGATAGCCGAGATCCGGGGCCGCTTCGGGGAGCGTCGCCCCTGGAAACGGCCCGGACGATCCGGGCTTGGGCGCCGACCTCGGGCCTCATCCGGACATCGGCTGACGCCGCCCGCAGACCGCTCGATACTGGGCACCATGTCTCTCGAAGTCGCCGCGATGCGGGTCGGCGCATCGGTGGCGAACCTCGCCGTCGGCCGCTGGCTCGCGAGCCGCTCCGCCCGGGACGGCGCAGGCAAGGAACTCACCGAGCTGATCAAGACCGGGCTTCCCGACGAACTGCGGCGCCGCAGCGCCAACCGGCAGATCGAGGGCATCGCCGACTCCGTCACCGAGCGGCTCCTCAAGTTCGCCGGACACGAGTTCCGCGGCCTGACCGGCGGCGACCGCGAGGCCGCACTGCACCAGATCGTCCTCACCCTCGAGCGCGCGGACCTCTCGGACGACGCATGGTTCGCCGTCGACATGGACCCGGTGAAGCTGTCGCGGGGCCTCCGCACCCGCCTGTCCGCCCGGAAGGCCGAGTTCGAACTGGGCGAGGCGGGAGCCCGCCTCTACGAGGTGGCGCTGGACGAGTGCTGCGACTGCCTCGCCCGCATCATCGTCCACCTCGCGCAGTTCGGCCCCCGCGCGTCCGTCGAGACGCTGTCCCGGCTGACCGACCTGTCGTCGCAGCTGAACGCCGTCCTGTCCCGCCTGCCCGTGCGCACGCTCACGGCGCCAGAGGGGGAGTCGGAGGACGAGGAGTTCACCCGCCTCTACCTGTCGTCCCTCAGCGAGAACTTGGACACGCTCGAACTTCTCGGCGTCCGCTTCGAACGCTTCACCCGCCCCCAGACGACACTCAGCGTCGCCTACATCAGCCTGAACGTCTCCCAGGAGAACTCACGGCGCCGGTCGAAGCCCGAGGCGATACCGATCAGCGAATGGCGCGGCGAGCATCCCCTGGCCGCCGACCGGGTCGAGTCGGTGCTCGCCGACCGCCACCTGACGCTCGTCCGCGGCGAAGCGGGCGGCGGCAAGAGCACGCTGCTGCGCTGGCTCGCCGTGACGGCGGCGCGGGGCGCGTTCACCGGCCCGCTCGCGGAGTGGAACGGCTGCGTCCCGTTCATGATCAAGCTGCGCAGCCACCCCGAAGGGCCGCTGCCCCGTCCCGAGGAGTACCTCGATGATGTCGCGGGATCGCTCGCCGGGCTCATGCCGCGCGGCTGGGCGCATCGCCGCCTGCTGTCGGGCCGCGCCGTCCTGCTCGTGGACGGCGTGGACGAGGTCCCTCCCGCACGGCGCCAGGCCGTCCGAACGTGGCTGAAGGAGATCGTCAACGAGTTCCGCGGCATCCGGATCATCGTCACGTCCCGCCCGGCCGCCGCCGGCGCGGACTGGCTGCGCGCCGAAGGTTTCACCACCACGTTCCTCGAACCGCTCTCCCCGTCCGACGTTCGCGCCCTGGTCGACCACTGGCACGACGCCGTCCGCGACTGCGACGGCCTGCCCTGCGCGCCCGAACGCCTCCCCGGCTACAAGGCACGGCTGCTCAGCCGCCTCGAAGCCGCACCGCACCTGCGCGGGCTCGCCTCCAACCCGCTGCTCGCCGCGATGCTGTGCGCCCTCAACCTGGACCGGGAAGCCCTTCCCCGGAACCGCATGGACCTCTACGGCGCTGCCCTCGGCATGCTGCTGGAGACACGAGACACCAAACGCGGCCTCTCGAGCACCCTCGAACGCGACCAGAAGATCCGCGTTTTGCAGGACATCGCCTGGCACCTGTCCACGAGCAACCGCGTCGAGCTTCCGAAGCCGATGGTGGAACGCCTCGTCGCGAACCGTCTCGCCACCATGCCGCGGGTCGAAGCCGCACCCGGCGTCGTCCTGGACGAGCTGCTCCAGCGCAGCGGCGTCATCCGCGAGCCGGTGCCCGGACGGATCGACTTCGTCCACCGCACCGTCCAGGAGTACCTCACCGCGAAGCAGGCCGCCGACCTCGGCGACATGGACCTGCTCGTCCGGCACGCCCACCGGGACACGTGGCGCGAAACCATCATCATGGCCGCGGGCCACGCCAACGAACCCCTCTGCCGCGAACTCCTCACCGGCATCCTCGACCGCGCCCGCACCGAGCGCCGCACCCGCCGAGCCTTGAAGCTCCTGAGCGTGGCCTGCCTGGAGACCGTCCCGTCTATCCCCGAGGATCTGCGCGCCGAACTGGACCGGTGCCTCGACGAGCTGGTCCCGCCCCGCAACGAGGCCACGGCCCGCTCCCTCGCCACCGCGGGCCCGCCGGTTCTTGCCCGACTGCCGAGGGACCTGATGTCCCTCTCGGAAGCGGCAGCGGCGGCCGTCATCCAGACCGCATGGCTGATCAATGGCCCCGAAGCACTCACCGCGCTCTCCCGCTTCGCGAACGACCCCCGATCGGTTGTGCAGGAGGAATTGCTCCGGGCTTGGGACTATTTTGATCCCCGGGAATTTGCCGATCGTGTTCTCTCTCCGATGGCAGATGCTGGTGCACTTATCGAAATAATTCGTTCGCCTGAAAAGCTTGCCACCCTGGACGTATTGCCCGCACTTTCGCGTCTGTATATCATCTTTAACCAGTCAGTCGACTTCAATCTTCTCCGCCGGCATGCCACAACGCTGCGGGAACTCACCCTAATGAGGGTCGCCGGGGCCGGTCCTGCTGACCTGCCTGACATGCCGAACCTTAAGAGCCTTGTTCTTGAGTATCGAGGGATGTGTGACGTGAAGTTCCTGGACAATTTCCCGGAACTTGAAGGCATTTGGCTGTCGGGCTGCGATAGAGTTATTGATTTCACTCCACTGCGACGCCATGTCGGCCTGCGGAAGCTGGCATTGCATGGTGGTCGCAACTTGGTGAGCTTCGAAGAGCTCCCGTCGCTGCGTAACCTAAGGGCGCTGGGGTTGAATGAATCACGGCTAGAGTGTGGACTTGCCGAGCTGGTAGAGGGCGCTCCCGATCTCGAGCGCCTCTACTTGCATAACTGTGAGTGGGTAGATAATCTCACCGCGCTGGCTAATGTTCCTCTGTATCAACTCGAATTGAACGGATGTTCTCGGCTGCAAGATATCGGTCCACTTGGTCAAATGAACGACGTGACCGTGCTTAATCTTAGTCGAACTCCCATTAGGGACGTGACGCCCTTGGTGGATGTATCGACATTGTGTAGTGTTTCCTTGGACGGCTGCATGCGCATCTCGGATATCAGTTCTCTTGCATCCTTGCCGAATCTGATCCACCTCTCCATTCGAGAAGTGCGGCCGGATATCGACCTGGCGCCTCTCGCGGCGAATCGCAACCTCCGCGTGACGATCGCCCCCGGCCAGAAGGTGCGAGGCGCGGAGAAACTGGGGCGTCGGCTGCAGGTCCGGTGAACCCTCCACACACTCCTGTCGGCGCTGCGAGTCATGCAGGAAGCGCACCGCCCCATCCGCCAGCGCCCGATGCACTCGGACGGGTGTGCAGCGTCTCCTTTATTCGCCGGGATGTGGTTTTCTGATCAAGTCCCGCCGAGTGACGTTTCTCGCGGTGGTCTTGGCTCTCCCCGCGGCGCAGGGCTCCCGGACCCGCGCCCCCGCCAGCGGGCTTCGGCTGCGCGGCGGACGTCGGCTGGCACGGAATGGGCTGTGATGGAGATACGTCCCGTGGTGAGCGCTGATCGTCCTGCGGTCGCCAGGGTGGTGGAGGCTCGCTCTGCCGGGCTGAAGCGGCGAGGGCTGCCGAGCTGGCGGAGCGCGCTGGACGACTTAGTCGTCCAGCGCGACAACGCAGCTGGGGACGTGTGGTCCTGGAGGACGACAAGCGCGATATCCCCGTGTAGACCGGCAAACGATCACACGGTTAGCATGATCACCGCGGCGGTGCCGCAGCAGCGTCTCCCAGCCACGACGACCGAGAGGACCTGCGCCGGGCCGTCCCGAGCGCCTTACGCACATGAAGCACATCCCGAGAACCGCCACCGTCCTCACCATCGGTGCGGCCACCCTGTTCACGCTGACCGCATGCTCCGGAGGCGGCCACAGCGGCACCTACTTCGACGACGGGCGCAGCGCGCCCATCGGCCGCCTCATCATCGACGGCGACGACGTCACCTACGAGTCGTTCAGGTGTGCGGGCGGCTCCGAGAGCAGCAAGAAGAGCCAGGGCGTGTTCAACGAGGACGGGAACCTCATCACGTGGACGCAGGAGGGCCGTTTCGTGCGCTCGGACCCGTTCACGGCGACCTCCGACGGCGACGTCGTGACGTTGGGTGAGACTCCCTTCATGAAGGAAGGCAGCGATGCCGCGCAGGAGTTGATCGACGACTTCGAGCAGCTCTGCACAGGGCGGGACGGCGACTGGCAGAGCCCGCTCTAGCGCCGCGGTCACCTCTGTCCCGGTCCGGGGCCGAGGCCGGGTGCCCCGGCCAAAGGACCCGTCCGGCCCCTAAAGGCCGTTGAGGAACGCGGCGATGCCGGCGGGGTGCTCGCCGTTGATCGCGTGCGAGGCCTCCGGGTAGACCTTGACCGTCCCGGTCCGGAGGGCGCGCTCGGCGACCTCGCGGGACGCGTCCACGTCGTGCATCACCGACCGTCCGGCGAGGATCGCCAGCACGGGCATCTCCAGGCGGCGCAGCGCGTCCTCGCCGATGCGAGAGGGCTGGGGCAGGTGCGGCGTGTAGCTCTCCATCCCGGCGTCGATCACCGCGGCGACCGGCTCGTCCTTCACGGGGGCGCCCGCCCGCGACGTAGGAGTTGAACGAGTCGCGCCAGGACTCGGGCAGCCAGGGCACGGACGCCGGGACGGCGCGGACCGCCGTGCCGAGCGGGATGCCGGAGAACGTCTGGACCGGGTCCAGCAGCGTCAGGCTTGCGACGTGCCGGGGCCGGTGGACGGCGAGGTTGGCGGCCGTCCACCCGCCGATCGACAGCCCGACCATGTGGAAGCACTCCTCCGGCAGGCGCGCGAGGAGCCGGTCCAGCCACTCCGCCTGGTCGGCGGCGGAGGTGACCGGCACCTCCTGCAGGCGCCCGGGACATCCAGGCACTTCTCCGGAGCAATCATCGAGGTGCTGCTCGAACACGGCCGTCCGGAGCCGGAGGCCCGCTGGGGTCCGCTCGCCGAGATCCTCCACGGGGCGCGCGAGGCCCGCGGTCTCGGTCCGGGGCCGGACACGCGCACGCCGGCGATCATCGTCGGCGGCGCGATCGACGGGATCGTCGACGAGCGGCTGCACGACCCCGGTTACGACGCCGAGGCCGCGGCCGGATCGCTCGTCGCGATGCTGGAACCCGCCCTGTTCGCCTGACGCACCTTCGAGCCGACACGGACGGTTCGTCACGACCGGTCCGCGAAGGGCCTCGCGCCCACCGCCGTGGGGCGGTGGGGGCGAGGCCGGGCCGGGCGGCGCGCGTCAGGCGCGCTCGCCGCCCTCGCGGTGCCGGTCGCCGGGGACGATCTGGCGGCGGGTGCTGTCGGCCTGCTCCTGGATCGCGGCCAGGACGGGGGCGGGGAGGTGCCGGGCACGGAAGTGGCCGACCATGCGGTCGAGGGTGTCGCCGGCGGCGGTGTGGTCCCCGGCCTTGGCGTGGACGGTCGCCAGGCGGCGCATGGCGGCGTTGAGGGTGATGCCGTTGAGCCCCTCCGGGCCGGTCGAGGCGTCGACGGCGGCGGTCAGCTGGGTGATGGCGTCCTTGGTGTCGGGCTGCCGCACGTGGATGCGGCCGTCGCGGACGTGCTGGTAGTGGCGGCCGGCGTTGGCGCCCTGGGCGAGGCGGGAGTAGACGGCCAGGGGGTGGTCGGGGAAGCGGTCCGACAGCTCGGTCAGGTCGGCGTTGCCCGACTGCAGGGCGGGCGAGTCCGAACCCAGCAGCGCCATCAGGTTGCCGGCCTGGTCGCTCATGAGCAGTTCACCGGCGTCCTGGTCGTCGGCGTTGCGCGGCAACCGGATCCGGACGGTCAGGTCGGGCGAGACCACGCGCGATCCGTCCGGCGCGATGTACAGGGCGCGGACGGTGTAGAGACCGGGGTCGGTGAAGTACTGGCCGTCGGCGCCCGATCCCAGGTAGGCCGACTCGTACAGGGCGGGCCGGTCGGCGGTCAGGGTGGTCAGGGAGTCCTCGCCGTGCCCGCCGCACTGGCGGGCCAGCGGCCGGAACAGCCGGGTGGCGCCGGAGGGGGCGGTGATGGCGACGGTGACGTACTCGCTCTTGGGCGACAGGTCGCGGTGCACGGCGACGTCACGGCCGTCGCGGGCGAGCTTGATCTCGACGGTGACCGGCTCGCCGTAGGCGAACGGGCGGGCCGACAGGGTGAGGGCCAGTCCGGAGTCGTCGACGTGCGGGGTGTTCATCGCGGCCAGCGCGGCGTCCTGGGCGTTGTAGGCGGCGCTGCCGTGCGCGGCCCAGTCGGCGCCGCCGGGGATGATGTCGTTGCGGTGGGCGTGCCGCAGGTGGGCGAGTTCGTCGGCGGTGAAGGTGAACGGGAACCGGCTCCAGTAGGCGTCCCAGCCGCTGCCGTTCTCGCCCCTGTACATGTTCCAGTACTGCATCCAGGACAGGTCGCCGCGGCCGCCGTCGGGACCGAGCCGGGCCCCGGCCAGGTGCTTCTCCCACGAGTGCAGCAGGTTGAAGCAGTGGCCGAGTTCGTGCACGTAGAGGCCCAGCTGGAAGTAGCCGGCCTCGTTGCGGATCTGGTCGTGGAAGACGGCCATGCCCTGCCGGTGCCTGCCGTGCTGGACGTCGAACATGACGCCCGTGTGCCCGTTGACGTGCAGGTTCGCCACGAACGCCCACAGCTTCCACTGCGCGGTCTCGGCGTGGCCGGAGAAGTTGTTGACCATCGCGGTGTGCAGTTCGGAGTCCGACCATCTGAGGTCGGCGCCGGAGTCGGCGGTGCCGACCTCGTTGACCGCGCCCGCCGCGCGCAACTCGATGCCCGCTTCGGCGAAGGCGGACGCGATGGTCAGCCGCCGGTCGACGTACTCGGGCGGTCCCGCCGCGTCGGCGGTGTCGTAGGAGGCCAGCGCGGCCCGTCCGGCCATCGCGTCGACCTCCAGGTCGACGGTGCGCAGGTGCGCCGATTCGTAGGGCAGGGAGTAGGTGCAGACGTTGCCGTCGTCGAAGCTCAACTCCAGCCGCATGGCGGGGGCGGCGGCGGCCTCCGTCACCCGCGGGACGGTGATCTTGGCGGTGCAGCCCGTCCAGCCCGGTTTCCACTGCGCCCTGCCGGTGACGGTCACCTCGGTGGTCGAGGCGGCGATGGCCGGTGCGGTGACGCGCCAGGAGTACAGGTGGCTCCGGGTCGCGCCGCTGATCTGCTCGACGTCCCCGCTGAACTGCCGCGTCGCGCCGATGCCGTCCAGATCGAGGCGCACGGTGATCGGGTTGGGCGCGGCCGGGGTGGCCCAGCGGCCCACGACCGGCCTGTACTGGGTGGTGTAGGGCGCGGGCAGTCGCGCCACCTCGGGCATCAGCGTGGTGAGCGGGCCGGTCCTCTCCGGACCGGTGTTCCAGTTGAACACGCACCCGTTGCCGCCCTTGATCAGCAGGCTGCGCTTGGCGCCCGACACGCTCGGCAGCGGCAGGACGTGGTCGTAGTCCCGCAGCCATTCGGCCGGCAGCCTCGCCCACCCCGCGGTGGGCTGCGCGCCGTCGTAGATCCGGCACTCCCGCGTGCAGCCGCGGTTCCAGTCGATGGTGGCGACCCGGTCGTTCTTGAACACGTAGGTCGTCCACGACGGCGACTCGGCCGTCGAGTCCATCAGCAGCGCGTCCACGCCGTCGCGGTAGCCGGCGGGCAGCATCGTCTCCCAGGCCGGGTGGCCGTCGGCGTGCTTGAGCTGCGTGACCGGCCCCTCGCTGCGGACCTTGGTGTCCCAGTGGTACCAGCACGCCCGGTCGCCCTTGAACAGCAGCATCTGCCAGGACCCGCCGGTCATCGGCAGCATCAGCGCGCCCTCGCAGGCGCTCTTGTACGGCTCCGGAATACCGTTCAGCTTCCCGCTGTGAATGGTGGTGGCGCCGATCGGCCCATTGTGGTCCAGGCTCGCCGCGCTCGTCTGCGCCATTTGATCACCGCGCAGGAACATCGCCTTCCACGACCCCGTCGGCAGCACCAGCGCCGAGTTGTATCCGGTGTTCTTGATCCGCATGAACCCCACGATGACCAGCCCCCTTGCTGTGTCTCCGGTTTCCGTCGAACCGGCTCCACGCACTTTCCCCCCGCACTGTCGGAGGGGCAACCCGTTCGCGATACCGCCACGACAACGGACCGAAATACACGAAACCCAAAACCGGTCGCATGCCCGGACGGGAACGGCCGGCCGGGCAGCCGTTGAAGCGATTCGGCCGCCACGGTGAAAAACTCAGACCATTCGACCGGCGCGATGCCGGTGGGCCGACGCGACGCGAAAACCGGGCCGCCGCCCGTCCGCACATCCGAAATAATCGCCCGGTCGCGCTGAGTGATGTTCTGATGTCTCGATGCGACCCGAATGCGAAGTTGTGGGGCGTCTGTCGGCTGGAGTGAGCCGCAGGGCCGGCCGCCGAGGCGCGCCCACCACGCGACCGGCATCGGCCAACGGCAGGCCGGACCGCACTCGCGCCTGACGGTTCCACCTTCACCGCGCCGGGCGGGGGCGCCCCCAGGGGCGTTGCGCACGGGTGGGATCCACCCGGTCGGCTGGCGGCGCGGCACGGTCCCGCCGTCGTGCGCTGGTGCGCGAGTCCGCTCGGGGTGACGTAGGATGTCCTACCTCTAGCGGATTGGGGGTCCTTGTGACGGTTCGCGGGTCTGGTTCCGAGGGGTTCGATGCGGGCATCGCCGAGTGGCTGCGGCGGCGCGCCCTCGATCCGACGGCCGCCGACGCGTCCGTCGAGGGGGCGCGGCGGCACTCGGTCGCGGTGAACGACCGGTCGCGCGCGCTGCTCGCCGACCCGTTCGTCCCGGCGGACGAGCGCGACGAGCGGGTGGACGCGCCGCACGGGCCCGTCCGGGTCCGCGTGACCGAGCCGGTGGACCGCGAGCCCGGCGCGACGATCCTGTTCTTCCACGGCGGCGGCTGGATCGCCGGGGACATGCGCACCCACCTCCAGCACATGCGCCGTCTCGCCGCCGGGACGCGCCGGACGGTCGTCGGCGTCGACTACCGCCTCGCCCCCGAGCACCCGTACCCGGCCGCGTTCGACGACTGCCTGGCCGCGACCCTGCACGCCGCCCGGACGGCCGGGCCGGACGAGCGGATCGCCGTCGCCGGGGACAGCGCGGGCGCGCAACTCGCGGCGTCGGTCGCCATCGCCTGCCGGGACGCCCGCGTGCCCCTCGCGGGCCAGCTCCTCATCGTGCCGGTCACCGACGTCGCGGGCGGCTACGCCGGTCCGGACACCGACGCCCGGTACCCGTCCCGCGCCGAGCGGGCCGAGGGGTACGGGCTGACCCGCGAGGGGATGCGGTGGTTCGCGGAGCTGTACGCGCCGCCCGGCGAGGACTGGCGGGCGTCGCCGCTGCGGGCGCCCGACCTGTCCGGCGTCGCGCCCGCGATCGTCCACACTGCCGGGTACGACCCGCTGCGCGACGAGGGGAACGCGTACGCGGCGGCGCTGCGGGCCGCCAGGGTCCGCGTGGTCCACCGCGAGTGGACCACGCTCAACCATGGGTTCTTCGGCCTCGGCGGGGTGTCGGCCGCCGCCGAGCGGGCCGCCCGGCGGGCGGTCGCCGACCTGCGCGGCCTGCTCGACGGCTAGGACGACGCGACGGCGGCGGCGAACCGGGACGTGATCCACCGCGGGTCCGTGATGGCCGTTCCGACGACCACCGCCGTCGCGCCCGCCGCGATGGCCGCCGCGGCGGCGTCCGGCGAGTGGTAGCGGCCCTCGGCGACGATCGTCGCCCCGGGCAGCGCGGCGCGGAGCGCGCGGACGAGACCGATGTCCGGGCCGTCCGGGACCGGGCCGGGACCGGTGTAGCCGGAGAGGGTGGTGGCGACGGCGTCCGCGCCCGCCTCCGCCGCCGCGACGCCCTCCTCCAGGGTCGCGACGTCCGCCATGAACAGCGCGCCCGCGCCGTGCACCGCCGCGATCGAGTCGGCCACCGGGCGCCCGTCCGGGCGGGGCCGGAACGTGGCGTCGGCCGCGACGACGGCCGCACCGGCCGCGACCACCGCGCGGGCCGCCGCGACGGTCGGCGTGATGAACACGCCGTCCGTCCCGTCCTTGGTGAGGCCGACGACGGGCACGGCGACCGCGCCCGCGATGGCGGCGACGTCCGCGGTGCCGCCGACGCCGCCGCAGCGGACCGCCGCCGCGCCGCCCGCCTCGGCGGCGCGCGCCGACCGGACGAGCGCCGCCGTGTCCCGCAGCGGATGCCCGTGCCCGGCCTGGCACGACACGATCAACCTGCCGCGGACGAGCGCGGCGAACTCCTCGGACGTCATCGGGTGCTTCCTTCCGGTGCGGACTTCGCGAGCAGTGCGGCGCCGACGAGCGGCGCGTCGGTGCCGAGGCGGGCGGCCAGGATCGGGACGTCGCGCAGCGGCGGCAGCGCCTCCGCCCGGAACGTCGCGGCGACCGCGCCGAGGAACGGCGCGCCGAGCTGCGCGACGCCGCCGCCGACCACGACGGCGTCCGGGTCCAGGACGGCGAGGAGCCCGGCGAGCGCGCGGCCGAGCAGCGCCCCGGCCCGGCCGGGGTCACCGGTCGCCGCGATGGCGGGACCGGAGACCGCGGCCTCCAGATGGTCGTGCCGCCCGCAGCCGCACGGCACCGGCCCCCGTTCGGGAACGAGCAGGTGCGCGAGTTCCCCCGCGGTGCCGTGCGCCCCGGCGTCGAGCCGCCCGCCGGTGGTCAGCGCGCCGCCGACGCCCGTCCCGACCGACACGTGCAGCACGCGATGGAATCCCGCGCCCGCGCCCCGCCGGGCCTCACCGAGCCCCATCGCCCGGACGTCGTTGGCGACCGCGACCGGCAGCCCGGTGAGCCCCGCGAGGGTGTCCCGCACCGGCGTCCCCGACCAGCCCGGCAGCACGTCCGTGGCCGCCACGACCCGCCCGGTCTCCGGATCGACGACCCCGGGCGCCCCCACCCCGACCGCCCGGACCCCCAGCGCGCGCAGGCCCCCGCCCGCGCCGGCCGGGGGACGGTCGCGTCGCGGGCCCGGTCGGCGAGATCGTCCAGCAGGCGGGCGGCGGCGGCGAGGACGGGCCGCCCACCGCCCTCGGGAGTGGGGACGCGGGCGCGGTGCAGGACCGTTCCCTCCGCGTCGGTCAGCGCGGCGGCGATCTTCGTGCCGCCGATGTCGAGCGCGGCGTACCGGGCGCCGGTCACAGCAGTCCGGCGGCGGCGAGCCGGTCGCGCACCCGCCCGGTCTCCGCCGTGTCCAGCTGCACCTGCGGCGGTGCGGTGACCGGGTGGTCGATGACGCCGAGCAGGTGCAGCGCGGCCTTGAACGCGCCGAGCGCGGACGAGCCGCGCCCCATCCGGCCGGCCGCGCCCGCGTTGACGATGTCGAACAGGCGCAGCAGCCGCTCCTGCTCGGCGCGGGCCTCGGCCCAGCGGCCGCCGGTGCAGTGCCGGTACAGGCGCACGTACCCGGCGGGGTCGACGTTGCCGAGGCCGGGGACGACGCCGTGCACGCCCATGGCGACGGCCGTGTCGACGGTCAGTTCCGAGCCGGTCAGCACGCTGAAGCCGTCGATGCCGGCGTCCCGCCGGTCGAGCAGCAGGGTGCGCAGGGCGCCGTCGTCGCCGCTGGAGTCCTTCACGCCCGCGAGGACGCCCTCGGCGGCGAGCCGCAGCAGCATCGCGCCGTCCAGCTTGGCGTGCACCGAGACCGGCAGGTCGTAGGCGTAGACGGGGACGGGCACGGCGGCGGCGACGCGGCGCAGGTGGTCCTCGATCTCCGCCGGGTGGGTGCGGGTGTAGAACGGCGCGGTGACGACCACGCCGGACGCGCCGGCCTCGGCGGCGGCGCGGGCGTGCTCGACCACCCGGGGGGTGGTCATGTCGATGGCGCCGGCGAGCACCGGCAGCCTCCCGCCCGCGCGCTTCACGACCGTCTCCACGACGGTCCGCCGGTGCCCGTCCGGCAGGAACGCCACCTCGCTCGTGGAGCCCAGCACGAAGAGCCCGTCCACGCCCGCGCCGGTGAGGTGGTCGGTGAGCCGCTCCAGGGACGGGACGTCGACGTCCAGGCCGGGGGTCAGCGGCGTGCAGACGGGCGGCACCACGCCGCCGAGCCGGGCGCCGCCGGGCGCGGGGGTGGGGGCGGGAGCGGGAGCGGTGGTCACGGGTTCTCCTGGGGGACGGTCGCGGCGGCGGGGCCGGACGGGTCGGTGACGGGATGCAGGCACCGGTACCGGTGCAGGGGGTCGGTCGCGGCGGTGAAGTCCGGCATGGCGGCGGCGCACGCGTCGCTCGCGCTCCGGCACCGGGTGCGGAACGGGCAGCCGGTGGGCGGGTGGACGGCCGACGGGACGGGCCCGTCGAGCCGGATCGGCTCCATCGGGTCGAGCAGGCTCGGGGTCGCCGACAGCAGCGCCCGCGTGTACGGGTGGCGGGTGCCGCCGGCGGCGATAGTCGCGGCGGGGGCGTCCTCGACGATGCGGCCGAGGTACATCGTCACGATGCGGTCGGACATGCGGCGGACCGTCTGGATGTCGTGCGACACGAACACCATCGACAGGCCGAGCCGGTCCCTGAGGTCGAGCAGCAGGTTGAGGATCTGCGCCCGGACGGACACGTCGAGCGCCGAGGTGGGCTCGTCGGCGACGAGCAGGGACGGTTCGAGCATCAGCGCGCGGGCGATCGCGACGCGCTGCCGCTGCCCGCCGGACAGCTGCGCGGGCAGCGCGGCGGCGGCCGACGGCGGCAGCCCGACCAGCGACATCAGCTCGCGGACGCGCTCGTCCCGTTCGGCGGGCGCGCCGCGCCGGTGCACGTCGAGCGGGTCGCGCAGGATGGTGCGGACGGGCAGGCGCCGGTTGAGGGCGGTGGCGGGGTCCTGGAAGACCATGCCGACCGACGCCCCGATCCGGGCGGCGCGCTCGGCGCGCTTGAGCCCGCCCACGTCGTCCCCCTCGAACAGGACGGTCCCGGACGTGGGCGGCAGCAGGCCGACGAGGACCTTCGCGAGCGTCGACTTGCCGCATCCGGACTCGCCGACGATCCCGACCGTCTCGCCGGGCGCGACGGCGAGGTCCGCGCCGGTCAGCGCGTGCACGACGTCCCGCCGGAAGGGGGAGCCGCCGCGGGCGGGCAGCCGCACGTGCACGTCGCGCAGCTCCATCACGGGGGTGGTCATCGCTGCTCTCCCGTCTCCACCGGGACCTGCCCGGACGGTTCGGTGCCGGCCGGGTGGTGGCAGGCGAAGGCGTGCCCGGCGGGGGTTCCGGACGGCTCGGGCCGCCGGGCGCACGCGTCCGTGGCGGCCGCGCACCGGTCGGCGAACCGGCAGCCCGCGGGGAAGCCCGACGGCGACGGCACGACGCCGGGGATCTGCACGGGGCGCGAGTCCGTCGTCTCCAGCGACAGGACGGCGCCCAGCAGGCCGCGCGCGTAGTGGTGCCGGGGCGCCGCCACGACCCGCGACGTCACGCCGGCCTCGGCGACCTGCCCCCCGTACATGACGACGACGCGGTCGGTGACGTCGGCGACGAGCGCGAGGTCGTGCGAGACGAGGATCAGCGCGAAGCCGAGTTCGGCGCGCAGCCGCAGCAGCAGCCGCATGACCTCGGCCTGGACGGTGACGTCGAGCGCGGTGGTCGGCTCGTCGGCGACGACCAGCCGCGGGTCGCGCGACAGCGCCATCGCGATCAGCACCCGCTGCCGCTGCCCGCCGGACAGCTCGTGCGGGTAGCTGCGCAGCGTCCGGCCGGGGTCGAGCCCGACGAGGGCCAGCAGCTCCTCGGGGGTGCGGGTGCCGCCGCGGCGGGTGAGCTGGCGGAGCTGGGCGCGGATCGTCATCGCCGGGTTCAGTGACGACAGCGCGTCCTGGTAGATCATCGCCATGTCGTGGCCGAGCAGCCCGCGCCGCTCGCGGGCGGGCATGGTGCGCAGGTCGCGGCCGTCGAACAGGAGCCGCCCGCCGAGCCGCGCGGCGCGCGGCTCCAGGCCCATGACCGCCAGGGCGGTGAGGCTCTTGCCGCAGCCGCTCTCCCCGACGAGCCCGACGACCTCGCCGGGACGCACGTCCAGCGACACCCCGTCGACGACCCGCACGTCGCCGTAGCGGTCGGGGAAGGCGATGGTGAGGTCCTCGACGCGCAGCAGCGGCTCGCCCTCGGGGAGGGGCCGGGCCCGCGCCGCGAGCCGCAGTCCCGCCTCGTGCAGGCCCTCGTGCAGGCCCTCGTCCAGCGCGCGCGCCGGTCCGTCCGAGGACGGCTCGGCCTTGCGGACGTCCACGGACTTGCCCGGTTCGGCGTCCGCGTCCTCGCCGGAGCGGCCGGCCGGTGCGGCCCAGGCGTCCGACATCCCCTCCGACAGGATGTTCAGGACCAGCACCGTGACCAGGATGAACAGGCCGGGGAAGAACGTCGCCCACCAGCCGCCGGACAGCACCAGCGTCTTGCCGTAGGCGATGACGCTGCCCCAGGACGGGTCGGGGTCCTGCACGCCCGCGCCGAGGAAGGACAGGCTCGCCTCGAACACGATCGCGTTCGCCACGATGATCGTGACGAAGACCAGGACGGGCGCCGCGCAGTTGATCACGACGTGGCGGGTCAGGATGTGCGCGCGGCCCGCGCCGATGACCTTCTCGGCGGCGACGTAGTCCTCGCCGTACTGCGACATCACGTTGGCCCGGACGACGCGGGCGACCTGCGGGACGTACAGGAACGCGATGGTGCAGACCAGCACCGGCAGGCTCTTGCCGAACACGGTGACGATCACCGCGGCGAGCGCGACGGCGGGGAACGCCATGACCACGTCCAGGCAGCGCATGACCAGCTCGTCGACGGCGCGGTGCGACGTCGCGGCGAGCGCGCCGAGCAGCGCCCCGGCGAGCAGCGCCAGCAGGCCCGCGCCGAGCCCGATGGCCAGGGACCACCGCGCCCCGTAGAGCACGCGGGCGAAGACGTCCCGGCCGACCCGGTCGGTGCCGAACCAGTGCTCGGCGGACGGGGCCTGGCCGGCGGCGCCGGTGCTCAGCGGGTCGTGCGCGGTGATCAGCGGTGCGGCCGCCGCCGCCACCGCGACCAGCAGCAGCACCGCCAGCGCCACCCGGGACGCCGGCCGCAGCCGGCGCAGCGCGCCGGCCGCCGAGTGCAGCGGACCGCTCATCGCGCCGCTCCCTTCAACCGCGGATTCGCGAACAGGTACAGGACGTCCACCAGCAGGTTGACCAGCAGGAAGCTCACCGCCACGCACAGCACCACGCCCTGCACGAGGGCCAGGTCACCGGCCGTGACGGCCTGCATGATCAGCGTGCCGAGGCCGGGCAGCCCGAAGATCGCCTCGATCACGACCGTCCCGCTGAGCAGGTAGCCGATCTGCAGGCCGAGCACGGTCATCGGGGTGATCAGCGCGTTGCGCAGCACGTTGCGCCCGACGACGACCGACCGCGGCAGCCCGCCGCCGATCGCCGTCCGGACGTAGTCGCGGTCGAGTTCCTCGACCATCGCGGTGCGCACGACGCGGGCGAGCTGCGAGCCGACCGGCAGCGCGACCGCGACCGCGGGCAGCGCGAGGCTGCGCAGCCACTCGCCCACCGAGTCCGCCGGGTTGACGTACCCGCCGGTGGGGAACCAGCCGAGCCGCAGCGCGAACTGCTGGATCAGCAGGATGCCGAGCCAGAACGACGGCATCGCGACGCCCGCCATGGACAGCGCGCGGATGACCTGGTCGGGCCACCGGTCCCGGAACAGCGCGGCGGTGACGCCCAGGGCGAGCGCGACCAGCACGCCGAGGACCACCGACAGCACCGCGAGCTGGAGCGTGAGCGGGAACGCGGTCGAGACCGCCTCGGTCACCGGGCGGCTGGGCGCGGCGGTGACGCCCAGGTCGCCGCGCACCAGGTCGCCGAGGAACCGGGCGTACCGGACGGGCAGCGGGTCGTTCAGTCCGAGTTCCGCCGCGTACGCGGCGCGGGCCTCGGGCGTCGAGCCCTCGCCGAGGGCGTTGTACGCGGGGTCGCTGGGGGAGAACCTCAGGACGACGAAGACGAGCAGCGTGACCCCCAGCACCATCGGTACCAGGAGCAGCAGCCGGCCCAGCGCCATCCGCAGGATGGTGGCCATGGATCGATGTCCGTTTCGTGTGCGGTCGGGCGGTCAGCCGTCGGCCGGTCAGCCGTCGGCCGGCCGGGCGGTCACGCGCGGCCGACGTCGAGGAGCGACAGCCCGGTGGTCGCGAGCGGGCGGAAGCCGCCGAGCGCGTCGCCGTTCCAGGCGGTCGGCAGCTTGCGGTGGAAGATCGGGTAGAGCGCGGCCTGCTCGGCGACGATGTCGATCGCCTCGCCCCACATCCGCTTGCGGGCGGCCTCGTCGGTCTCGCGGGCCGCGTCGTCCAGGAGCCGCACGACCCGCTTCGCCTCGGCGGTGCCCGAGTTGTAGCTGCGCGTCTCCGGCCAGGTCCCGACGTAGAACCAGCGCATCAGCAGGTCGACGTCGTTGCCGAACACCGACGGGTCGCCGGGCGCGGCCATCACCTGGTACTTCCCGTTGTCGACCTTGTTCGCGTACTGGCCGCCGGACTGGCCGACGTTCAGCGTCGTCCGCACCCCGATCGCGTCCCAGCTCTGCTTGATCAGCGGCACGCAGTCCTTGACGAAGTCGGTGTCGGTGGTGACCAGCTCGACCTCCAGGCCGCTCACCCCCGCCTCCCGCAGCAGCGTCTTCGCCTTCGCCGGGTCGTGGCCGTAGACCGTCGACGCCTTGACGTAGTCGGGGTGGCTCTCGTGCAGGAAGCTGGTCGCGGCGGCGGCGTTGCCGAGCAGCGCCGTCCGGATCAGCTCGTCGGTGTCGATCGCGTACTGCAGCGCCTGCCGGACGCGGACGTCGTCGAACGGCTCGGCCTTGCAGTTGAACATCAGGAACAGCAGCCCGAAGCTCTGCACGGACCGGACGTCCATGCTCTTCGACAGTTCCTCCACGTTCAGGTACGGGACGGCCTCGATCGCCTGCACGCGCTCGGACTGCAGGGCGGTGACGCGCGCGGACGGGTCGGTGATCAGCAGCCACGACATCGTCGGGACCCGCGCCGGGCGCGGCCCGTTGTAGGCGCCGAACTTCTCGAACTTCAGCCCGCTCCCCGCGTTCGCGGCCGTCAGCCTGAACGGCCCCGACCCGGTGGGCAGCGCGTCGAACTTCTTCCGATCCGCCTCGACGATCTTCTTCGGGACGATCCGGACGATCGACAGCCGCTCGGCGAACAGCGCGAACGCGTACTTGAGCTTGAACTCGACGGTCTGCCCGTCGACCTTCGTCACGCCGTCGATGAACGGGAGGAACTGGGCGAACAGCGACTCGTTGTCCGGTTCCAGGACCCGCTCGAAGCTGAAGACGACGTCGTCCGCCGTGACCTTCGACCCGTCGTGGAAGGTCGCGCCGTCGCGCAGCGTCACCCGGTACGTGGTGGCGTCGACCTTCTCGGGGGCGGCCTTCGCGAGCGCGTTGAACGGCTCGCGGGTGACCGGGTCGAGGTCGACCAGCGGCTCCAGGACGTGCAGGTTCGCGGCGGTGGCGACCGCGCTGGAGGAGGTCATCGGGTCGAAGCCGCCGGACAGCGCGTAGGAGAGCGCGACCTGGATGCCGGTCCCGCCGCCGGAGCCGCCGGTCGAGGACGGGCCGCTGCACGCCGACAGGCTCGCCGTGATCGCGGCGGCGGCGCCGAGCAGTCCGGTGTAGCGGAGGAAGTCGCGGCGGTCGAGGCCGGCGCCGCGCGGGAGATCGGTCACGTCGACTCCAGGGGGATCGGGAGGGGCGGGAGGGAGGATGTAGGACATCCAACATCACTCGTCGGTGTACCGTAGGCGGCGGCACCGGCCCGGTCAAGTGCTCGGCCGCCGGTGGCACCCGGGGACGAACCCGGGCGCATCGGACGCGAAGGGGGAACGGGACGCGATGACCGTCGGCCGTACGCGCGGACGCGCCACGAGCAGCCGCAACAGCCGCACCGAGGAGGTGCAGCAGCGGGTCAAGCAGCTCATCCTCGAGCGCGGTCTCGCGGTCGGCGACCCGATGCCCACCGAGTTCGAGCTCGTCGAGGAGCTCGACGTCAGCCGCAACTCGCTCCGCGAGGCACTCAAGGCGCTCCAGGCCGTCGGCATCGTCGAGATCCGGCACGGCTTCGGCATGTACGTCGGCAGCATGTCGCTCGGCGCCCTCGTCGACGAGCTGACCTTCCACGCCCGCATCTCCAAGCGGCAGGGCCGCGACGACCTAGCGCACCTGGTCGATATCCGGGAGATCCTCGAGCGCGGCCTGATCGACCAGGTCATCGACCGCGGCCTGAACTCCGGCACGTCCGAACTCGACGAGGTCATGCGCCGGATGGAGGCCGAGGCGTCCGCCGGCCAGGTCACCCCCGAGACCGACCGGCTGTTCCACGAGCTGCTCTACCGGCCGCTCGCGAACCCCATCGTCAACCAGCTCCTCGGCGCCTTCTGGGACGTCTACCGCACCCTCCAGCACGACCTCGCCCCGGTCGTCCAGGAGGCGGACGACGTCGCCCAGCGGCACCGCGACATCTACGACGCGCTGCGCGCCGGCGACCGGACGGCGGCCGCCGCCGCGATGGCCGCGCACTTCCGCGGCATCCGCGACCGCCTCGAATCGGGCGCCACCGGGAACTGACGGCTCCCCGGCCACCGGGCCGGGGGCGGGCGCCGCGCCGAGGGTTGACGCGGACGCCGTCCCCGCCTAACTTCACCCCGCGAGAGGACATCCCATGTCCCATATCGGAGGTTAGACATGCCCCCGCGCCCCCGAGCCGCGGCGGTCACCGCCGCCGCCGTCACCGCGCTCGCCCTCCTCGTCCCGCCCGCCCGCGCCGCCACCGGCCAGTCCGCCACCGTCACCCAGGACTGCACGTCGGGCCGCATCCAAGAAACGGTCGTCAACGACACGGCGTCCGCCACGACCTTCACCCTCACCTGGCCCGGCCAGGGAACCTGGACGGCCCGCGTCGCCCCCGGCGACCGCGCCCACTTCCACTTCACCAAGCCGTCCGGCACCGCCTACACGTTCCGCACGACGACCCCGCAGGGCTTCGACCAGACCGACTCGGGCGTCCTCGACTGCTCGAACGCGCTGAGCGTCCGCGCCGCCATGGACTGCGCCGCCCCGCACCGCCTCCGCCTGATCCTCGACAACCGCTCGGAGACCGCGAAGCGGTTCACCGTCGCGTGGCCCGGCCGCGCCGGTTCCCCCTGGACGGTCGACGTCCCCGCCCGTTCCGGCGATGACGGCCTCTACTGGACGGTCCCCGACGGAACCCCGTACACGTTCGAGGTGTCGTCAGGCTCCTGGTCCCGCACCATCTCGGGCACCTCGGGCTGCGGCGTCCAGCCGGGCGAACCGGGCATGAACTCCCAGACCGTCCTCACCACCTCGACCGTCATCGAGGGCCTCGGCAAGCCCGCGAAGTCGGTCCGCATCCCCGGCCTCGCCGTCGCCGCCGACGGGACGATCGTCGCCGTGATGGACGCCCGCGTCGACGGCAGTTACGACCTCGGCGGCGGCACGAACAACATCCAGATCGCGATGACCCGCAGCACCGACGGCGGCGCGACCTGGACCACCCCGGAGATCATCGCGAAGCCGGCGACGACCTCGCAGGGCTACGGCGACCCGAGCCTCCTCGTCGACCGCACCACCGGCAAGATCTTCTGCTTCTTCACGTACGCCCCGAAGCCGGGCGTCGGCTTCTGGGGGTCCGAGCCCGGCGACACGTCCGAGACGTCCACCACCAACACCCACATCACCTACATCTCCTCGACCGACGGCGGCGCCTCCTGGAGCGCCCCGGTCGACCTGAACCCGCACGTCCGCAAGCCCGACTGGGCGGGCATGTTCGCCTCCTCCGGCCACGGCGTCCAGCTCGACTCCGGCCGCCTCGTCCAGCCGATCGTCTACATGGACTCCGGCGGCGCCACCCACGCCGCGAACATCTACTCCGACGACCACGGCGCCACCTGGCACAACGGCACCGCCGCCGCCTCCGGCGTCAACGAGAGCAAGCTGATCCAGCGCGCCACCGGCCGCGTCGCGCAGAACATGCGCCACAACGCGGGCGGCGACCGCTGGTACGCGATGGCCGACGACGTCACCGCCCCCTTCGGCACCGCCTGGAAGAGCGGCCTCATCGACCCCGGCAACAACGGCGACGAGATCTCCCACCTCCTCCCGCGCTCCGGCGCCCCCGCCCTCACCGACGTCGCCCTGCACAGCAACACCGCCGACACGTCCCGCACCGACCTGACCGTCCGCCTCAGCCGCGACGACGGCGCGAGCTGGCCGCACCACGCCCTCCTCAAGCCCGGCGCGTCCGGCTACTCCACCCTGGCCGTCCTCCCCGACGGCTCCGTCGCCGCCCTCCACGAGATCGGCGCCACCGGCGGCATCGTCTTCACCCGTTTCACGATCCCCTGGCTCGAGAACTGACCCGCCGCCCCGGGAGGCCCGGCCCGGACGTCCGTCCGGCCGGGCCTCCCCCTGCGCGGGGCAACGCGGCACCGGCCCAAGGGCAGTGCCTTCTCGGCGGTCGAGCGACCGCACCCCGCACCGGGGCCCGCGATCCCTTGATTGAATAGATGTACGTGTTCATTTGCCGTGGAGGTGGGCGTGCGGCCACTGCAGGCAGGGGACCCCGCGCGGGTCGGCCGGTACCAGGTCCTCGCCCGGCTCGGCGCGGGCGGGATGGGGGTCGTCTACCTCGCCCGGTCGCCGGGCGCACGACTGGCGGCGCTGAAGCTCGTCCGGCGGGAGTTCGCCGACGACGCGGGCTTCCGGGAGCGGTTCCGCCGCGAGATCGCCGCCGCGAGCACGGTGAGCGGGGTGTACACGGCCCCGGTGCTGGACTCCGACGCCGACGCGCCCCAACCCTGGTACGCCGCCGCCTACGTCCCCGCGCCCGCGCTGAACGAGGCCATCGGGAGCGTCGGCCCGCTGCCCGAGCCCGCCGTCCGGGCGCTGGGCGCGGGGCTGGCGGAAGCGCTGCGGGCGATCCACGCGGCCGGCCTCGTCCACCGCGATCTCAAGCCCGGCAACATCCTGCTGGCCGAGGACGGCCCCAGGATCATCGACTTCGGGATCGCCAAGGCCACCGACGCCACGCGGATCACCCGCACCGGCGCCATGATCGGCACCCTGGCCTACATGGCCCCGAGCAGATCGCCGAGAGCAGGGACGCCGGACCCGCGGCGGACGTGTTCTCGCTGGCGGGCGTGCTGGTCTACGCGGCCACCGGCGCCCGGCCGTTCGGCGAGCGCGACCCCGCCACGGTGCTCTACGAGGTCATGTACGAGGAACCGTGCCTCGACGGCGTGCCCGCGTCACTGCGCGAAGTACTCGCCGCCTGCCTGGCCAAGGAGCCCGCCGGACGCCCCCCGCTGGACTCCGTCCTCGCAGCACTGACCCCCGCCGACCTCCATGTGCTGACCACGCCCGCGCTGCGCCGGGAGATCGCGGCCAGGGAGGCCGAGGCGACCAGGGTGGCGACGGAGCCGGTCACGCTGCCCCCGACACCGAGGGTCGACGACACGGAGGCGGGCAAGGTCGGGCGGCGCCGGATCCTGGGAATCGCCGCCGTCGCCGTCGCCGGCATCGGCGCGGGGACGGCGGGCTGGGCGTCGACCCGCGGGACCTCCACGCCCGCCAAGCCCGCGCCCCGCGCGTCCGCCCCCGCCACGGCGCCCCCGCCCGCGTGGACGTTCACCCCGCCCCGGCCCATGAGCGGGACGTCGATCGTGCTGGTGGCCGGCGATGTCGTGCTGTGGGGCGGAGGAGAGGACATGTACGGGGTGGACGCCCGCTCGGGGCGGCGGCTGTGGACGCAGGAGAAGGCCAACGCCGCGTACTCGGGCAACCTCGCCCGCGGATCGTCGTTCGTCGTCGTCGGCGGCGTGGTCGGCGACTTCGAGGATCAGAGGATCATGTCGATCGACGCCCGGACCGGCAGGACCACGAACCTTCCCAGGCCGCGCGCCGTCTCCGCCTCGTCCGTCCTCGGCGTGGTCGGCGACACGGTCATCGTGGCTTCGCCGAGGAACGTCTGGGCGCTGGACCTGGCGACCGGCGAGATCCGGTGGCACCTCTCCGACCACCGGTGGCTCTCCGGAGCCGTCGACCGGACCGGCCTCTACCTCAGCACCGACCCGTCCCTCGCCGCGCTCGACCCCGCCACGGGCCGGGAGCGCTGGGTCCGCACCTGGCCCGCGAGCGGCGACCGGGACGGGGCGAGCCTGGACATCGCGGTCGCCGGCGGGCGCGTGTTCGGCAACTTCGGTGACACCCTCCAGGCGGTCGACACCGCCACCGGGAGGCCCGTGTGGTCGCGCGACACCGACACGCAGTTCGACACCGTCGTCCCCGCCGGTGGCGACGTGATCTTCAAGGACGAGGTTCTGCGGGTCTACGACCAGGCGACCGGCGCCCCCCGGTGGACGCTGGCCGGTCCGGAACCGTTCCACGGCGACCCGGGACACCTCGCGGCGGACGGCGGCCTCGTCGCGGCCGCCTTCAGCGACCCGGCGGGCCCGTCCAGGGGCATCCTCGTCGCCGGGACCGACGGCCGGGCACTGTGGACGCACCGGGCGCCGACGGGCTCGCAGAGCGGCTGGCACGTCGCGGTGTCCGGTTCGTCGGTCTTCGCGGCCGACGACGAGCGGCTCTACCGCTTCGAGGCGCGGCGATGACGGCGCTGGAGCCCGGCGACCCCGAACGCATCGGGCGGTACCGCCTGCTGCGGCGCCTGGGCGAGGGCGGCATGGGGGTGGTCTACCTGGGCGCGTCCCCGGCGGGACGGGCGGTGGCCATCAAGGTCGTGCGGCCCGAACTCGCCGCGGACCCGGACTTCCGCGCCAGGTTCCGGGGCGAGGTCGAGGCCGCCCGGAAGGTCGGCGGCGCGTTCACCGGCCCGGTCGTCGAGGCCGAACCGGGCGGCACCGTCCCGTGGCTGGCCATCGCGTACGTCAACGGCCTCAGCCTGCGGGAGACGATCGACCGGTACGGGCCCATGCCCGAGCCGCTGCTGCGCACCCTCGGCGCCGGACTGGGCGAGGCCCTGGTCGCGATCCACGAGGCGGGCCTGCTGCACCGCGACCTCAAACCGGACAACATCCTGCTCGCCAAGGACGGCCCCAAGGTCATCGACTTCGGCATCAGCAAGGCCGCCGACACCGCCACGCTCACCGCGGAGGGCCAGTTCATCGGCTCCCCCGGCTACATGTCCCCCGAGCAGATCCGCGGGAAGCGCCTCACACCGGCCGCCGACGTGTTCGCCTACGGCGCCGTGCTGGCCTTCGCCGCCACCGGCCGCCCGCCGTTCGGCAAGGGCGCGGTCCCCGCGATCGTCCACCGGACCCTGCACGAGGAACCCGACCTGCGCGGCGTCCCGGCGTCCCTGGCCCGGCTGGTGGCCTCCTGCCTCAGCCGCGACCCCGACCGGCGCCCGCCCGCGGAGTTGCTGCCGTCCCTGCTGGCCGCCGAGCCGGCCGCGCCCGGCTGGCTCCCCGGTGACATGGGCGAGGAGCTGCGGCAACTGGAGGACACGCTCGTCCTGGATCTGCGGACGTTCGCCAGGGCCCGCACCCGGCGACGGCTGCTGATCGGCGGGGCCGCCGCCGCCGGACTCGCCGCCATCGGCGGCGGAACCGCCGCCGCACTGGCCGCGACCCAGAACGAGACGGGACACCGGCTCTCCCCGCCGAAGCCGCTGTGGCGGACCGAGATCGAAGACGAGGACGACCTCTCCCTCGTGGTCCGCTCCCGATCGCTGATCGCGATCGCCCACAGGGTCTTCGAGCACGAGCTCCGCGGCTACTCGCTGGCCACCGGACGGCAGATCTGGTCCGAAGAAGGCCGCCTCGCCGCCGGACCGGCGCTCGTCTACACGACGGCCGGTTCCGGCGGCACGGTCGTCGCCAGGGACGAGTCCCGGACGGTCAAGTGGACCTACGACCCACCGGAGGAACACGAGTACCCCGAGTTCGCGGGCCCGGCCAACGGGCTGCTGGCCCTCAGCGGTGATCGGACGATCACCGGCCTGGACCCCGCCACCGGCCGCCGGCTGTGGACCCACGAGGGGCCGCGGGCGTCGCACCCCGTCCTCTTCGACATCCGGGGCCGCACCCTCCTCGGCCGTCAAGAGGAGGAGGGCGAGCACCGGCACCTCGCGCTCGACACCACGACGGGCGCCGTCCGGTGGTCCATGCCCCTCGGGACGTCGCTCGTGCTGCCGCGCGGTGGCCTGATCTTCACCAGCCCCTCTCGCACCACTCTCGACGCGCTGTCGCTGGACACCGGCCGGAAGCTCTGGAGCGCCGACCTCCCCGACGCCGCGCGGGACCCCGACGACGGCACGCTCTCGATCAACGTGACGGTGGCCGGCGGACTCGTCTACATGAACGGCCCGACCATCTACGCCCTGGACGCGTCCACCGGCCGGCAGCGATGGACCCACACACCGGCCTCACCCGACGGCCGAACCCGGAACCTCCTGGTCGACGGCGGATACGCCTACGTCCTGGAGGGCCCGCGACTCGTCGCCCTCAATGCCCGCACCGGCAAGCGTCTCTGGTCCGCCGACACCCCGGTGTCCGACACCGCCCCGCTGGTCGCCGCCGGCGGTCTGATCTGCACCGGCGTGGCGGGCACAGCGGGCTCGGGACTCTACGGCTGGGACGCCGGGACAGGGCGGCTCGTCTGGAACCACCCGGTAACGACCCCCGTCTCCACCGAGCAGTGGACGTTCGACAGCGACGGCACCACCCTCGCCGCCGCACACGGCACCACCCTCCTCGCCTTCCACCTCGGCTGACCCTACGACGCCCCGGAGTCCTCCCGGTGTCCGGTGTCCGGCCCCCGTGCCCCGCCCGCTCAACTTTCCTCGGCTTCCTCACGCCGACGGTTCGTTCGTTCGGCGATGCGGCCGGAGAGCTTGCCCTTCGCCGTTTTGGCCCGGTCGAGGGTCCCGTTGCCGAGGCGTTTGGCGGCATCGACGCGGTCCGCGCCCGTTTCGAGTGCCTTGTTTCTCACCTCTTTGGCGGCTTCCGCCCATCGCCGCGCCTCCGCTGACTGCCGGGCGCGCTCGATACCGAGCCGCTCGTGGAAGTCGACGATGGCTGTTGAGACAACATTGCTCGACTGCACGACGGCCGGGGCCTTGGCCGGATGCAGCAGCACCTTGGCGTTGGCCCGGTCGGCGGCCGCATCCACGCGGGCCATCAGGTGTTCAGTGGTCCGTGAGATGAGTTCCAGCCGCTCTTCCCGTGCGGTCTTCAGCCCGAGGCGATGCCCGTCCAACTCTTCCGGGGACGCGTCCAGCACCCGGTCGAGTTCGAGCACGGCGATCGCATCCTGAAGTTGGAAGCAGCGCGCCAGAACAGCGAGCCACTCCCGTCCCTGGGCCTCCGCGTCCCTGGCCGCCTTGGCGAGCCCGCCGATCTCGGTCTTGTGCTCCAGCTTCTCCGTGAGCGCGTCGAGTTGCCGCAACGCGTACGCCTGGGTATCCGCGACCGTCGTCGGCGCGCCCTGCACCTTCGACCACATGACCTCGTCGACCCGGCCTCTCGCCTTCCGGAGGATCATGGTCTCCTCAATGACCAGACCCACTCCGATCATGCGGGACAGCACGGTGTCCTTCTGGGCGCGGAGCACGTCGTCGACCTTCTCGTCGATCGCGGCGAGGTAGTCGGTGATCTCGTCGATGGTCTCCTGCATCGCGACCTGGGCCATGATCCCCGCGGCACCGGCCAGAGCCGCCGGGTTCCTCAGCAGCGATCCGGGCGCCTTCGCGAATTCGACGAACCCCCTGATCTGGCCCTTGTGGCCCTTCAGCACGCCCGTGCTCAGACCGCTCTTCGAACTTTTCCTCAGCCCGTACTTCTCGATCGCCTGCGCGGACTCCTTGGTCAGCTTCACCCAGCGCCCCGAGTTCTCGGCGACCAGGGAGCCCGCTTGCGCGACCGCGGCCCCGGTACCGAGGACGGGCCCGAGCCGCTGCAGCCCGAGGTCCTTCGACGGCAGTCCCGACGAGAGGAGAAAGTCTTCGACGGCCGTTCGATCACCGATGACCGCAAGCCCATCGCCGTCACTGATCAGCTGAATCTCGTCATCCATCATCGCTCCTGATGTGTGGCCGGGAAGAAACGGCTCATCAAGGCCGGGGGATCGCACGGACCGTCCCGGCCGGACACGGACGACGTCCCCGAGCAAGCCCGTGACCGTTGACGGGCGGTGCCGTCATCCGGAGTCCTCGCGGGGGACGAGGACGGCGAGGACGCGGAGGAGGGGTTCGCCCGTCGTCTCCAGGGAGTCGAGGAGGCGCTGCTGCCGGTCGACGGTGTCGTCCACGCGTTCCCGCTTGCGCTGCGTGACGTGCGTCCCGTCCAGGGTGAGCTGCTGCCAGGACGCCAGGTGCGTGCGGTAGTCGTCGAGCGGCCCGGCGATCTCGGCGTCGTAGTGGGCGCGGCGCTCGTCCAGGTGGTGGCGCGCGGCGGCGACGGCGGCGGGGAGGCGGGCCTGGAGCGGTTCGAGGTCGAGGGGGCGCCCGGTGTTCGCCATGTCGGGCCCGACGCCCGCGGCGGCGAGGAGGTCGGGCATGGGCTCGGGCAGGACGCGGCCGTCCCGGACGGCCATCCACTCGACGACGGTCGGCTGGCCCAAGTGGTTCGAGTACACGCCCTGCACCAGGTACGTCGGCTCGTCCACGGCCGCGACGATCACCGGGGCCGACTGGCGGCCGAGCTGGACGAGCACCTTGTCCGTCACCCACTCCACGAGTGGGTGCAGGTCCGACAGGTAGGCGATCTCGGGCCACATCGTCTTCTGGGCGCGGGCCTCGGTGAGCTTCCGCGACGCCAGCCCTTCGTCGAACGTGACGCGCATCCGCGTCCTGACGTCGTGCTCCTTCAGGTACGCGGCGGGCAGCGCGGACAGCCGGTGCACGAGGTCGGGCGGCGGGGTGAACGCGAGGAGCGCGCCGTCGTCCTCGAGGTCGGGCAGGAGGCGGAGCGTGTCGACGGCCTCGGTGACGAACTCGCGCGTCCCCGCGAACAGGCGCGGGACGTCCGCGCGGGCCGGTCCGTCCTCGGAGAGCTGCCCGTCGACGGGGCCGAGCAGGTTCGCGAGCATGTCGCCGAGGGGTTCGTCCGGCACGGACTCCTCGACGGTCTTGCCGGCGAGGAGGTCCTGGATGAGGCGCCGCTCCTCCTTCTCCGGACGGTACTCGCCGGTGATGGCCTCGGCGGTGCCGAACGCCCGGTGCGCGGTCTCCTCCTTCTCCAGCAGCTTCGCCGACACCGTCAGGTCGTCCTTGGCGCCCTCGACGGCGGACGTGAGCAGGAGCGCGGAGAACTGCGGCCGGTGCTTCTGCCCGTACCGGTCGATGCGGCCGTTGCGCTGCTCGATCCGGATGAGGCTCCACGGCACGTCGTAGTGGATCAGGTGGTGGCACTCGCGGTGCAGGTTCACGCCCTCGGACGTGACGTCGGTGGTGATCAGCAGCCGGACGTCGCTGTTCGACAGCCCGAACCGTTCGATGATCTCCAGCTGCTGCTGGTCGGTCATGCCGCTGCCGAGCATCCGGTCGACGGCGCCCTTCGGCAGCTTGAGGCGCTTCGGGAGCACCTCGGCGAGCCAGTTCACCGTCTCGACGCTCTCGGAGAACACGACGGCGCGGGTGCCGTCCCTGACGCCGATCTTCTCGAGTTCGGCGACGAGTGCCGCGAGCTTCGCCGAGTCGTCGTCGCGGACGCCGTCCGCGAGAGCCTCGAGAGTGGTGAGCGCCTCGATCTCGCGCGCGTCCTTGGCGTTGCGGAGCCGGTTCGTGACGGTCGTCCGGAGGGCCCGGTGCGAGGAGAGGAACGCCTTGAGCAGTGTGTACGGGAACAGCCGGTTGCGGCCGTCGACGACGGTTCCGGCGAGCCACACCCGCGCCAGCTCCTCGAACACCCGCTCCTCCGCCGGGGTCGCCGCGCACCGGACCGGGACGGACGGGCCGCGCTCCGGCCACCGGGCGCCCATCTCGTCGAGCACCTCGGGGCTCACCTTGGTGCGGCGGATGTAGAGGTGCTCGATCTCCTTCGGCTCGTAGCGCTCGTCGTCGACGATCGCGGCCGGGTCGAGCATCCGGACCAGTTCGGCGAACGACTGCGCCTTGCCGTTGTGCGGGGTCGCGCTGGCCAGCAGCAGCGCGTCCGTCCGGCGGGCGAGCAGCTTCGCGAGCCGGTTGCGGAGCGTGGACTCCCCGATGAGGTTGTGGGACTCGTCGATGACGACCGCGTCCCAGTCCATCTTCTCGAGATGCTGCCCGTACTTGCCCTCGTTCTTGAGGGTGTCGACCGACACGATGATCCGCTTGTAGTGGGTGAACGGGTTGCGGCCCGCCGGAAGCTCCTGCTGGATGCGCTCGATGCCGACCGAGTCGAGCCGGATCAGCGGGATCGCGAACCGCGTCCACAGCTCCCGCTGGAACTGCTCGAGCACCTGCTGCGGCGTCACCACGAGGATCCGCTCGCCGCGCCCGCGCCGGATCAGCTCCGCCAGGATCAGCCCGATCTCGAGGGTCTTGCCGAGGCCGACGACGTCCGCGATCAGCAGCCGGGGGCGGATGCCCTTCAGCGCCAGCTCGGCGGGCCGCCGCTGGTAGCCGAGCCCGTCGAGCAGGAACCGGTCGGCGAGCGCCAGGCCCCGCTCGGTCTGCGGCAGCGGCGTGCGTCGCAGCACGGCCTCCAGGAACAGCCGGCTCTTCGCGAACCGGGCCGTCCCGTCCGGTTCGAGGATCGTCTCCTCCGCCCGCAGCTGCTGGGGCCGCTCGATGTCGGTGAAGAACACCGCCTCCTCGTCCCGGACGAACTCCGACGCCCCCACGGCCGTGATCTTGTAGTGGCCGTCGCCGATGGGCGCGCAGGTCCGGACGATCCACTCGGCGTCGCGGACCTCGATCCGGGCGCCGGGGGGCATCGAGGTGTCGTGCTCGGTCAACGGGCGTGCCTTTCTCAGAACCGCGCGGACACGGCGTAGCCGGTGCGAAGGCGGTCGGCGAGCGCGGCCAGCAGCGACCCCGGCGGCGCGACGGCCGACAGGTCGGCGCGCGGCGGCCGGGGCGGCGCGACGTCCGCCGGATCCGATTCGCGTTCCACATAGGTTGCCAGGGCCAGGGCGGTGATCGCCTCCGGGACGGGGCCGCACGCCCCGGAGAGTTCGTGGACGATCCGCGGCAGCGGCGGCCGGTCGCCCGCGTCGAACGCCAGCATCGCCGCGACCGGCCCCGCGAACGCCTCCGGGAGACCGTCCAGATCGGGCTCGACGTGCCGCGAGACGACCTTCCCGATGACGCCGTGGATCGTCTCGGCCGCGTACGGGTAGTGGCCGGTCAACGCGAACAGCAGCGTCGCGCCGAGCGCGTGCACGTCGGCGGCGGCGGTGATCTCCTTGGGCGTCTGCATCTGCTCGGGCGGCATGCAGTGCGGCGTGCCGAGCATCGACCGTGACGTCGTCAGGTCCGAGGGGCCGTCCGCGAACGCGACCAGCCCGAAGTCGATCACCTTCGGGCCGTCCCGGCCGAGCAGGACGTTGCCGGGCTTGAGGTCGCGGTGCAGCAGCCCGGCCGCGTGGACGTCGCGCAGCGCGCCCGCGAGCAGGACACCCAGCGCCGCGCCGTCCCGCACGGGCAGCGGCCCGCGCGCCCTGACCAGTTCGCCGAGCGTCAGCCCCCGGACGTACTCCATCGCGAGCCACGGCTCCGCGTCGTCCTCGCCGGACGCGTCGACGAGCGAGGCGAGGTGCGTCCCCTCCAGCGTCCGCAGCGCCTCGGTCTCCCGCGCGAACCGCTCCCGCACCTCGTCCCGGTCGACCAGATCGGCCTTGATCACCTTGACCGCGACCTGCTCGTGGCCGTCGGTGACGCCGTAGTAGACGCGACCCATGCCGCCCGCGCCGAGACGCCCGAGCAGCGTGATGCGCCCGCCGATCCGCCGGGGGTCGGAGCGGTCCAGAGGTTCCACGCTCACCTGCCAGGGGTCGGAACGCCGGGCCCATCAGCATACGTCAGCGCGTGTGTCGGTCTACGCGAGGTTGGGCGTGTTGATGGAATACACATGGCCACTTCCGGCCCGCCGCCCCCGCCATCCCCGCCCCCTCCCCGCCCGTCCGGACGCGGTACGAGGTCGCCTATCGTGGGGCCATGGTCTGCTTCGCCGCCGTGCGTATCCGCTCCTGACGTCGCCGACGCCCTCGCGCGTCGGACACGGGCATCCGCGCCCGCGACCTTCCGAGGTCGCGGGTCAACCGACGTCAAGGAGACCGACCATGCTCCTGCGCGAGTTCCGCACCGATGACCTCGAACTCCTCATCGACCTCACCGTCCGAGCCTTCGGCCCCATCCAGGACGGCATCCGGCGGCAGTTGGGCGACGAGCTGTTCGACCGGCAGAACGGGCAGTGGCGGGAGGACTACCGCCGCGCCCTGATCGAGCTGACGGCCCCGGACCGTCTCGACCGGTTCGTCGTCGCGGACGTGGACGGCGAGCCCGCGGGCTACGCCGCCTGGACCTCCCACCCCGACACGGCGGGCCTGCGGGGAGAGGTCGAGCTGCTCGCCGTCGACCCCCGGCACCAGCGGGCGGGAGCCGGCCGTGCGCTGATCGACGCGGCGTGCGACGCGATGCGCGCCGCCGGATGCGTGGTGGCGAGCGTGGCCACGGGCGGCGACGCCGCCCACACCCCCGCCCGCGCCGCCTACGCCGCGGCCGGATTCACGTCCCTGCCCACGGTGTTCTTCAGCCGCACGCTCTGACCGGCGGAGGGACGGCCCCGGCGGCCGCGAGCCGTCGGGGCCGGATGGCCGGTTTCGGCCTAGGGCCTGTCCCGTGATCATGTGATCGGACAGCCAGACCTTAAGGGGTTGGGGGACACGGGGCCGAGAAACTGCGAACGTGCGCGGATGCTAGTTTCCTTCCCCGTGATGGAACATCAGGACGACACCCGGGCGGCCTACGACGGGGTCGTCAAGCTGTATGCGTCGATGTTCGCTAATCAGTTGGAGACGCAGCCGTTCTCGCGGAACATGATCGGTACCTTCGCTGAGCTGGTGCGCGGGACGGGGAACCTGCGGGCAGTCGACGTCGGGTGCGGGCCTGGACATCTGACGGCCATGCTGCACGATCTGGGGCTGGACGCCTTCGGGCTCGACCTCTCCCCGGGCATGGTCGACCACGCCCGGCGGGCCCATCCGGCGCTGCGGTTTGATGAGGCGCGGATGGAGGCCCTGCCGGTCGAGGACGGCGCGCTCGGCGGCGTGCTGGCCCACTACTCGATGATCCACACCCCTCCTGGGGATTTGCCCGCGCTGCTCGCCGAGCAGGTGCGTGTGCTGGCACCGGGCGGCCTGCTCCTGGTCTCGTTCTTCGCGACCGACGGATCGGAGCCGGTCCGCTTCGACCACAAGGTGACGCCCGCCTATAGCTGGCCGGCGGACCGGTTCGCCGAGTTGCTGGCCGGGGCCGGGCTCCTCCCGTTCGCCCGGCTGCTCCACGACCCGGCCTCCGAGCGGGGCTTCCTCGACGCCCACTTGCTGGCCCGCCTCCCCTAGATCGTGCCCGTGGCCTTTGGGGCGGTTTGGTGTAGATCATCCATGTGGATGAGGAACGTCTGAAGCGTCATGATCTGACGGATGCGGAGTGGCTGCTGTTGGAGCCGCTGCTGCCGTTGCAGACCGTGCATGGAGCTCGGTGGAATGATCATCGGACGGTGATGAACGGGATCTTCCATCGGACGCGTACGGCCACGCCGTGGCGTGACCTGCCGCCCTGTTATGGCAGGTGGAAGACGGTTTACAACCGGCATCGCCGGTGGTCGCCGGATGGGACGTGGGAGCGGATCCTGGACGGGCTGCGGGCGGGCTGCGACGAGGTCGAGGGCGAGGATTGGACGGTCAGCGCGGACTCGACTGTGGTCCGCGCGCACCAGCACGCGGCCGGGGCACGGCACGCTCCGGCCGTCGACCTGCCTTCAAAGGGGCTTGCAAAGATCACGAAGTGACGTCGGCGGGTCGGGAGGCCCTGGGACGGTCACGGGGCGGGCTGTCCACGAAGATTCACCTGGTGGCCGATCGGCGGTGCCGACCGATCAGCCGGATCCTCACCCCGGGCCGGCACGCGGACTGCCCGAAGTTCATCCCGCTGCTGAAGTCCATCCGCATCCCGCGCCGTGGCCCTGGACGACCCCGCAACCGGCCGGCCAGGGCGATGGCCGACAAGGCCTACTCCTCTCGCATCAACCGCCGCTACCTGCGCAAACGCAACATCAAGGCCGTCATCCCGATGAAGAAGGACCAGGCCGCCAACCGCACGAGACTCGGCTCCAAAGGCGGCAGGCCCCCGGTCTTCGACCGGGAGGCCTACAAAGAACGCAACACCGTCGAGCGCTGCGTGAACAAACTCCGCCAGCATCGTGCCGTGGCCACTCGCTACGACAAACGACAACGCATCTACCAGGGCACCATCGACGTCGCCTCGATCCGCATCTGGCTCCGCGACCCCGTCACATGATCACGGGACACACGGCCTAGGCGAAAAGGGGGGTGCCGTGTTGAGTCGATATGGGCCGAAAGCTACCTTGATCATCGCTCTCTCGCGGTTCCCCTCGCGTCAGCTGGAACTTCACCCCTTGGAGGTCGTCCGTGCGTAAGTGGCTCCTTGTCGGCTCGATGTGCGCCGTGCTGAGCATGTCGGGCTGCTCGGGCGGTGACGACTCCGGGACGACCGCTGGGAGTGAGCAGGAGGCGGCCGCCGGGAGCGGTCAGGAGACGACTGCGGCGAGCGACCAGGGGGCCACCACCGGGAACGGCCAGGGCGGCGGAGACGGCGGCGACGCCCCGGTGTCGATCACCGGGAAGTGGGCCGGGCCGAAGGGCGCCCCCACCGAGACCTTCGAGTTCCGCGACGACGGGACGATGAGCCTGTCGAGCGACGGCACCACCTGCGACGGGACCGTCGAAGCCGGTGACGAGGAGAGGGCGTACACCTTCGAGGTCGACTGCGGCACAGGTGCGTACCCCGGCAGCGCGGTGGTCTCCCCGGACGGGAAGACCGTCACCCTCATCGACCCGGAGGGCGAGAAGAGCGAGTACGAGCGCGTGTCCGGCTGACCCCTCGCCGTCCGTCCCCGGCGTCAGCCCGCGAGCCGGCCGTCCTTGATCCGGTTGGTGAGTTCACGCCAGGCGGCGGGAGCGAAAGCGAGCTTGGGGCCGTCGGGGTCGACGGAGTCGCGCACCCCCACGACGCCGGGAAGCATGGCGACCTCGACGCACGACTCGTTGCCCGCTCCGCTGTGGCTGGATTTGAACCAGGCGGCGTCGTCCGGATTGGCGGTCATGCCAGGCCGCCGTTCTTGATCTGAGTGGTCAGTTCACGCCAGGCGGTGGGGGTGAAGGCGAGCTTGGGGCCGTCAGGGTCGACGGAGTCGCGCACCCCTACTATGCCGGGGAGCATCGCGACCTCAACGCATGAATCGTTGCCCGCTCCACTGTGGCTGGACTTGAACCACGCGGTGGTGTCCGAGATGGCGGTCATACCAGGTCGCCGTTCTTGACACGGGTGGTGAGGGTGCGCCAGGCGGTGGGGGTGAAGGCGAGCTTGGGGCCGGTGGGGTCGACGGAGTCGCGGACGCCGACGACGCCGGGGAGCATCGCAATCTCCACGCACGTGTCGTCGCCGGAGCCGCTGTGGCTGGACTTGAACCACTTGGCGTCGGCCGGAATGTCACTCATGCTCATAGGGACAGCAACTCCTCGCGGATAGCGGCGATCAACGCTGCCGAGTCTTCGACGGGTAGGGCCACATCGGCGATGCGGTCAAGCGTCACGGTACAGCGCTGCACCTGGGCGATGTCCTCGATGTACATGCCGCCGCCCATCGTCTCCACGTAGGCGGTATCGAGTTCCAGGGGCGCGGTGAACTGGAAAAGCACCAGGTTGCCCTGGCCGAGAGCGGGACGGGATCCGATGGACGTGGGGACGACGCGAATCGATACGTTCGATCGTCGGCCGGTCTCCATGAGGGCGCCGAGTTGTCCCGCCATGACGGTTGGGCCGCCGACCGGTCGCCGTAGTGCTTCCTCCGCGAGAACGACGTCGAACCGGACGTCCGCCCGGGACAGACGCGCCCGGCGGGTCATCCTGGCCTGCAACCGACGATCGACTTCCTCCGGGTCGTTCGGATACTCGCCTTCAATGAGCGTCCGAGCGAAGTCCTCGGTCTGGAGGAGGCCGGGTGGCGCTTCGACCTGCCAGCTCCGGATCTTGGACGCCGCGTCCTCCAGTTCGACGTATGAGCCGTTGAGAACGTCGTCGTACGCCGCCCACCAGCCACGCGTCCGGACGTCACGAGCAAGTTGAAGGATCGCCGCGCGGACCGCGTCCGGACCGCCATAGGTCTTCAATATGTGGGCGACGTCGGCCACGCTCGGCATGTTGGTCGCGGTTTCGATCTTGACCAGCTTCGGGCGACTCCACCCCAGGATGCCTGCGGCGTTCTCCGGCGTGAGCCTGGCCTCCTCGCGGAGACGTCGCAGCTCGGCGGCGAGCCGTCGATGACGCGCGGTGGGTCCGTACTCGGTCATGAGCGGCAGTTTCCCAGATTTTGACCACCCTGTGTGGCCGGAGTGGGCCAATTCTGTAGCGAACAAGTTCTGGAAAGCATCTCTCGTTCCGGCGATGCTGGCTAACGTACGGTACATCGCCGAGTACAGACGGCGACCCCGGCGCGGTGACCTCACCACCGGCCGGGGCCTTGATCAGATGGGAGTCCGATCGATGTCCAACGTAGCCGAAGGGCCCTATCCGGGGTGGCTCGAGCGTGATCCCGAGTACGTGCAGGCCGAGCTGGCGCGGCGGTTTCCCGGCGTCCCGTCCTGGTTCGGCGAGTGGACGGGCTCGTGGTGGGCCATGGTGGGTGACCGTCTGCTGGAGGCCGCGAGTCCGTTCGTGCTCGCGGACATGATCCGGACGGCCGTCGCCGCCAACCGTCCGCCGCGTCCCGCGCCGCCGCGCCCGCCCGTGCCCCGGCCGCGTCCCGCGCCGCCGCGCCCGGCGGGGGCGGGCCCGGCGGGGGCGCGCTCGCGGCGCCCGCCGGGGCGGCCGGGAGGTCGCGGCGCCGGTCCGGCTCCCGGGCACTTCCTCGGACGGCTCCGGGGACGGTTCGCCCCGGCGGGGTTGGCGCGATGATGGCGCAGTGCGAGCCGCCGCGTATATACGTCTGGGACGTCGTCAACGGGGACGGCACGGGACGGTCGGGCGTGACCGGCAGTCCGGACGTCGCGATCCAGGATGTGGGGTGGGCGCTCGCCGTGGCCGAGCCGAGCGCGTCCGGGACCGTCCGGCGGGTCGGGCTGTCGCCGCTCGGGCGTCCGGAGTACGTCGACATCGAGCGGGTCGCGGAGGCCCGCAAGGACGGGACGTCCGTCGTGTGGCGGCTTCGCTGACGGGTGCGGGGGCCGGGGCGGCGGTGGCCTGGAGCCGCCGCCCCGGCCGTCCGTCAGTCGGCGGAGCAGCCGGTCTGGTTGCCGTTGTTGTTGCGCCAGTAGGCGTGGTCGGTGCTGCCGGGAACGACCTCGCCGTTGTCGACGAGCCGCACCCGGAAGTGGAAGCAGTCGCCCTCGGCCATGTTCCAGGGCTGCCCCATGCTCGCGTCGGCGTACACCCAGGTGCCCGCGCCGTAGGAGTTGGGGAAGCCGTACTCGTAGGCGTCCGGGTCCTTCGACTCGTTCCAGATGTCGATCTCGACGCCCTTGCCGTCGCTCTGCTGGTCGACTGTCGCGACGACGTCGCCGACCGGCCAGAAGTGGACCGCGCCGCCCGGGTCGCCGTCGTCGGTCTCCATGGTGAAGTGCGGTTCCGCCGCGGCACTGGGGGCGGTGTCCGATGTGCGCGGCGCGGGGGCGGGGTCCGCGTGGGCGGGGCCGATGATGCACGTCGGCACGGCGACCGCGAGTACTGTCGCCCCGGCCGCGAGCGTGCGGCGGCCCGGAGTCCGTTCGATCATGAGATCTTGCTCCCTTCGAGAGGGGGAGGGACAGGCAAGATCGAACAGCAGGTGTCGTTTCCCCAGCGTTATCCCGGCCGCCGTCCGGCGGACGTCCCGAACCGAGAACGGAGTGCCCTTCCATGTCCGTGCCTTTCCGAGAGCACGCCGCCGTCCTGCGTTCGCTGGAGCCGGACGGGCCGCTGGACGACCTCGAACCGCTGCGCGGGATCTTCGGGGACGCGCGGGTCGTCGCGGTGGGCGAGGGCTGCCACTTCGTCCGCGAGTTCGGCACCGCGCGCCGGCGGATCGTCCGGTTCCTCGCCGAACGGTGCGGGTTCACCGTGCTGGCGTTCGAGTTCGGGTTCGCCGAGGCGTTCGCGCTCGACCGCTGGATCGCCGGGACGGGCGAGGACGGCGACCTGTCGGGGATGCCGGGCACGACGTACGCGGGGATGACCGGCGAGACGGCCCGGTGGCTGCGGGCACGCGTCCGGACGGGCGAGTACCCGGTGCGGCTCGCGGGCATCGACGTCCCGCAGGCGTGCGGGACGGTGCGTCCCGCGCTGGAGCCGGTCGCGGACTACCTCCGCGAGGTCGATCCGGACGCGGTCGGGCTCGTGGACACCGCACTCGGGATCGACGACCGGTTCGGCGGGGCGTCGATGGCCGAGGCGGCTCCCCGGTGGGGAGAACTCGAAGCGGCCGAGCGGGACGAACTCACCGCGTCGCTCGCGCGCCTGCTCCGGCGGGCGCGGGCACTGGAGCCCCGCTACGTCGAGTGGGCCGGGCGGGAGCGGTACGGCGTCGCGCTGCGGATGCTCGAGGCGGCCGCCGCGACCGACCACATGTTCGCGGCGATGCACGCGGTCTTCTCCGGTGGCGGGCTGCCGCAGGACACGTCCGTCCGGGAGCGGTTCATGGCGGACTCGATGCGGTGGCACATGGAACGTGCCGAGCCCGGCACCCGGTTCGTGCTGGCGGCGCACAACAACCACATCCAGAAGACGCCGATCTTCTACGGCGGTGAGCTGTGGGCCTACCCGATGGGGTACTACCTGGCCCGCGAGCTGGGCGACGACTACCGCGCGGTGGCGCTGACGCACACGGCGGGGAGCGTCCCGGAGATGCATCCCGACGGGACGCCCGGGACCGGGTTCTCGGTGGTGGACACGCCGATGCCGCCGCCGGGGGCCGGCAGCGTCGAGGGGGCGCTCGCCGGGGCGGGCCTGGGCGAGGTGCCCACCCTGACGGACGTGCGCGCCTACCGGGGCGGCCCGTTCCCGGACCGCATCCGCAGCCAGAGCGAGGAGACCCCGATGGCCGTCGCCGACGCCTTCGACGGCGTCCTGTCCACCCCGGTCGTGACGCCCGAGGTGATCACCTCGTTCTGACGCCGGCCCGCCCGAAGGCCTCCGACGCGCCGCGTCGGAGGCCTTTCACGTGCGACGATCCAAAATCTGAAGATCGGGATCAAGAAAATTAAGTCTCACGAGTTGATCTCTTAATAAAATCAAGCTACAACTGAACCGTAAGCAGACGCCGAGAGTGAGGGGGCGGTGCGTGGACTGGCAGGAACTGACGGACCTGACGCGCGGGCAGCCGTTCGTGGTCGAGCGGGTCCGGCTGACGGGCAGCGGCATCGCGGTCGAGGGGGAGTTCGAGCCGCCGCAGCTGGCCGGGCTCAGCGCGGACGACCAGGTGTTCGTCGCCGCGTTCGTGCGGGCCCACGGTTCGATCAAGGAGATGGAGCGGGTCTTCGGGGTGAGCTACCCGACCGTGAAGGCCCGGCTGAACCGGATCGCCGAGCGGCTCGACTTCGTCGACGTCGACCCGGCACCCAGCGGTGCCGACGTCATCGACCGGCTGCGGCGGGGGGAGATCAGCGCGCAGGAGGCGCTGTCCGAGCTGGAGCGGCCCGAGTGATCCCGCACCTGGTGACGGTACGGGTCCGCCGGCGCGGCCGACGCGGGGTGCGGCTGTTCGTGCCCGTCGTGCCGGTGCTGCTGGTGCTGTCGCCGCTGCTGGCGCTCGCCGTGGCGGCCGGGCTCGTCGCGTGCCTGGTGACCGGGGTGCGCCCGGCGGGCGCGCTGGGCGCCGCCGGGGGGCTGCTGCGGGCGCTGCCCGGCACCCGTATCGAGATCGAGCAGGACGGAACGGCCGTCCTGGTCGCCGTCAGATGAGTCGGAAGGAGCGACGATGAACGAGCAACGCCGGCAGATCCTGGAGATGCTGGCCGAGGGCAAGATCACCGCGGCGGAGGCCGAGCGGCTGATCGACGCCCTCGACAAGGAACGGCCCGCGGCGCCGCCGAGGGGCGAGTCCCGCCCGAAGTCCCGTCCCAAGTACCTGCGCGTGGCCGTGAGCTACACGGACGGGACGGGCGGCGACGGTTCGGGCCGGGTCAACGTGCGGGTGCCGCTGCAACTGCTGCGCGCCGGGGTGCGGCTCGCGAGCCTCATCCCGCCGCAGGCGCTCGCCAAGGCCAACGCGGAGTTGCAGAGGTCCGGGGTCCCGATCGACCTCACCGAGCTGAAGCCGCAGCACCTCGAGGAGCTCGTCGAGCAGCTCGACGAGGTCAGCATCGATGTCGACGACCCCGACGCCAAGGTGCAGGTGTTCTGTGAGTGACGAGCGAACCCGGGTCATCCACGTGCGGGGCCTGGAGAAGTCGTACAAGGAACTCCGGGTGCTGCGCGGCGTGGACTTCGACGTCGCGCGGGGCGGCATCTTCGCGCTGCTCGGCTCGAACGGCGCGGGCAAGACCACGGTCGTCAAGATCCTGTCCACGCTGCTGAAGGCCGACGCGGGAACCGCCGGCGTCAACGGCTTCGACGTCGCCACGCAGGCCGCGGACGTCCGGGAGTCCATCAGCCTCACGGGGCAGTTCGCCGCCGTCGACGAGATCCTCACCGGCCGGGAGAACCTGGTGCTGGTCGCCCGGCTGCGGCACCTCGAGAATCCGGGCGCGATCGCGGACGACCTGCTCGAGCGGTTCGCGCTGACGGACGCGGGCTCCCGGCGGGTGTCGACGTACTCGGGCGGCATGCGCCGCCGCCTCGACATCGCGATGAGCCTCATCGGGGACCCGCCGGTCATCTTCCTGGACGAGCCGACGACCGGGCTCGACCCCCAGGCGCGCATCGAGGTGTGGCAGGCCGTCCGGGAGCTGGCCGGGCGCGGCACGACGATCCTGCTCACGACGCAGTACCTCGACGAGGCCGAGCAGCTCGCCGACCGGATCGCGATCCTGCACCAGGGCCGGATCATCGTGAACGGCACCCTCGCCGAGCTGCGGGAGCTGCTCCCGCCCGCCGAGGTCGAGTACGTCGAGAAGCAGCCGACCCTCGAGGACGTCTTCCTGACCCTCGTCGGCGACGGGAACGGCACCGGCGAGCCCGCCGGTGCGGCGAACGGAGAGCAGTGATGGCCAGGCGATTCCTCGGCGACGCGTCCGTCCTGCTGGGCCGGTCCCTGCGCCACGTCGCGCGCAGCCCGGACACCATCATCACGACCTCGATCATGCCGATCGCGTTCCTGCTGCTGTTCGTCTACGTGTTCGGCGGCGCGATCGAGACCGGATCGGAGTCCTACGTCGACTACCTGCTGCCCGGCATCCTGCTCATCACGGTCGCCTCGGGCGTCTCCTACACCGCGTTCCGGCTGTTCGCGGACATGAACAACGGCATCTTCGAGCGGTTCCAGTCCCTGCCGATCGCGCGCTCGTCCGTCCTGTGGGCGCACGTGCTGACCTCGCTGGTCGCGAACCTGGTCTCGCTCGCCGTCGTCGTGCTCGTCGCCGTCCTCATGGGCTTCCGCTCGGGCGCGGGCGTGGCGGCGTGGCTCGCGGTCGCCGGGATCCTGGTCCTGTTCACCCTGACGCTGACGTGGGTCGCGGTCATCCCCGGCCTGTCCGCGAAGTCCGTGGACGGGGCGAGCGCGTTCTCCTACCCGCTCGTGTTCCTCCCGTTCATCAGCTCGGCGTTCGTGCCCACCGACACGATGCCGGGCCCGGTCCGCGCGTTCGCCGAGCACCAGCCGGTGACGTCCATCGTCGACACGATCCGCGACCTGTTCACGGAGCAGCCGGTCGGCACCGGCATCTGGACGGCCCTCGCCTGGTGCGCGGGCATCCTCGCCGTCGCCTACGCCCTCGCCACCACCGCCTACCGCCGTAAGGTCGCCTGAGGACCCCGGCTACCCCCGAGGAGGCCCGATGCCGACGGAACCGTCCGGCCCGCCCGCGCCGCGCGCGTCCGACGCCGACCGTGACCGGGCCGTCGACCGGCTGCGCGACGCCGTCGCCGACGGGCGGCTCGACCCGGCCGAGTTCGACGAGCGGGTGGACGCGGCGCTGACCGCCCGCACCGTCGACGCGCTGGCCCCCCTCGTCGCCGACCTGGCGTCCGCCCCGGTCGAGCCCGCCGCCGCACTGCTCACCATCAAGGAGCGGCACGGCACGGTGCGCCGGGACGGCCGGTGGACGCTGCCGCACCGGCTGGCGCTGCGCACCGCGTGGTCCGCCGTCACGCTGGACCTGACCCGCGCGGTCCGCACCGCGCCCGAACTGGTCATCGACCTGCGCGTGAACGGCGGCGGCATCGAGCTGCTCCTCGCGCCCGACATGGCGGTGGACGCGAACGGGCTGTCGGTGCGGCACGGCACGCTGGACATCGGCGACGACGAGGGGGCCCCGAAGACGCTGCACGTCCGCCTGGCGGGTCGCCTGCGCCACGGCAGCCTCACCGCCCGGTGGCCGCAGCCCCGCGCCGGCTGACACCTGGGCGGACGTCAAAGGCAGGTGTCGTCGTCGCGGGCGACGACCGCGGCGACGGCCAGGCGCAGCAGGCACGCCAGGTGCACGTCCACCTCCTCCTCGGGGACGGCACCGACCAGGGCGCGGAGCATGGCCCGGTCCCGGGCCGCCGCGGCGGCCACCACCCGCGCGGCCCAGCGCGCCGGGACCGGCAGCCGGTCGATGTCGGGACGGCCGCCGTGACCGGGCCCGGCGAGCGCCGGTCCGGCCGGTGGCCGGTCGGACAGGATCGTCCTGCACCACACCTTCACCAGGCGCTCGACCCCGTCCGGTCCCCGGCGGACGGCGCGGGCGGTCAGGTCGGCGCTCCGGTCGTGCTCGCCGTACGAGGCGGCCGTCAGCGCCCGTCCGGCGAGCCACCCGGCGTGCCGGCGGACGGCGAACGCGACCACCCGGCGCGGATCCCGGACGGGGGCGCCGGGCCGCGCCGCGGCGAACGAGGTGGAGCTCTTGCGGGTCTCCCGGTTCACAGGGCCTCCTCTGCGATGTCACCCCTGAGACACCGCAGAGGCCCGCGACTTTGCCTTTCGATACCGACTTTCCCGATCACCGCATTTCCGTTGCGTCCTCGTGGACGTACCGAGCCCGCGAGCCGGGTCGCGTCCGCGTCACCGGCCCGCCGTACATCGCAGCTTCGGCGGGGGTTCGGGCGTCGTGTCCGGAACCGCGGCCGATCGTCCGGCGTCGATGTGTGCGTCGAGGGAAGGGCGTTCGATGACAGGGGTCGTGGTCTTCACCTGCGTCGCGGCGGTCGTGTTCTTCGTGCTCGCGTGCATGGACCAGCGGAAGTTCTACTGGACGTTCTCCTCCTGGCGGTACGCCGATCCGGAGGCGAACGAACCGTCGGCCGCGGCCCGGACGATGAACCGGGTGTGGCTGCTGGTGAGCTGCGCATTGTGCCTCGGCACGGCGGTGTACGCGCTGGACTTCGACGGGTCGGGCGCCTACTCCGCGGTGGAGGTGAAGGCGGTCGCGAAGGCGGTGGCGTCCGATCTCGAGCGGGGCTCGGGGAGCGGGTTCCGGTCGTCGGCCGGCGTGTCCTCCGAGGTCCACGACACCGTGCGGGAGGAGAGCGACGGCCTGGTGGAGGTCGACGGCGGCACGGACGGGTACGAGCTGACGAACGTGGACGGGGAGAACCCGGTCTGCCTCGTCGTCGATATCGAGCGCGACTTCGACCCGGGCGGTCCGGACGGCGGTTTCGTCGACGGCGGGGACGCCGAGCTGTGGAGCCATTCGGTGTCCGCGTCCGTCAGGGACGGTCCCTGCTGAGTGTGCGGGGCCGGACCCGGCCGGGCATGAACCGGGCGTAGGCCCGAGCACTCCCGGAGGTGCGCCGTGACCGCCCGGATCCGCCCCTTCCGCACCGGCGACGCGCCGCACCTCGCCGCGCTCGTCCGGCGCTGCCTGCGCGAGACCAACGGCCGCGACTATCCGGCGGACGTCGTCGACATGATGTCCGCGCGCTTCACGGCGGAACGGTTCGTCGAACTGTCGGAGCGTCGCGGCATCTACGTCGCGGACGACGGACGTGCCGTCGGCACCGTCTCCCGCGACGGCAACAAGGTCCACATGCTGTTCGTCGATCCGGGCCTCTCGGGCGGAGGCATCGGGCGGCGACTCCTGCGGCACGTCGAGGAGCTGGCCGCCCGGGAGGGGCACGCGTACATGGAGACCGGCGCGAGCGTCACGGCGCACACCTTCTACCTGCGTCTCGGTTACAGCGATGTCCGGGAGGACGACACCGAGTTCGGAGCCGACTACACCCTCCGCAAACCTCTTCGTCCCGTCGCCCGGTGAACGCCGGACGGAGTGCGGCGGGACGCTGGAGCGGGCGCGGGCCGCATCCGACCGGCCACGGCGGCCAGGGGCGCAGCGTGCCCACCTCGTGGACGCGGCCGGGAAGTCCGGCGGCGGCGTCGCGGGCGGCCTCCCGGACGCCCGCGCCGATCTCCGCGTCGCTCAGCCACCGGTGGCCGCCGCCGGTGCGGTGGTAGCCGAGGACGACCTGGTGGGTGCTCCGGCTGGCCGGTACCGGGGGCGGCAGCGTCCGCGGCGGGTCGCCGGTCGCGCTTCCCCAGACCTCGACGACCGGCGCCGTGCGCGAGAGCAGCGGTGCGACCGCCCGCAGCCCCCAATGCCCCATCGAGTCTGTTCTGATCCAGGGTGGCATGATCGAGGGGGATGGAGGTGGGTGCGGAATGAGCTTGCCCGGCCCCGCGCGCCGCCCGTTCACCGTGGGGTGCGTCACCTTCGGCGTCCTGCTGGTGATCGTGGCCATCGGCCTCGCGAACGCGCCGTCGGCCGCCGCCCTGGTCTTCGGCGCGGGCGGTACCGGACGGCTGGAGAGCTGCGGGACCTCGGGGGAGACCCGGACCTGCACCGTCGCCTGGACGGCGGGTGACCGCACCGGCTCCGAGCGCATGCGGATGCGCGCTGGCGACGAGCCGGGCGACACCGTTCCCGTCCGGGTGCTGGGCGGCACGGTCGTCGACGCGCGCATGGACGTGGCGGGGATCTTCACGATCGCGCTGATGTCGGTGTTCGTCCTCGGCACGGCGGCCCTGCTCGCCGGCGTGCCGCTCGTCCTCGCCCGCCGGGCGCGCGGGCGGTCCCGCGCGCGGCGCCGCATGGACGGCTCCGGGGACCGGGTCCTGCGCGTCGACGGCACCCGGATCCTGAACCCGGACGGGGCGCCGTTCGCGACCGTGCACGTCACGCACCCCGGCCCCACCCGTCCGCCGTCGTCGTGCCGCATCGCCGTGGCGTCCCCCGAGGGCCGGACGATCTGCACGGTCGACTTCGCCGTCGCCGATCACCGGCGCCCCGAGACGGTCGTGTACGCCGCGGACGGCCGGACGCTCGCGGTCGTCCGGCGGCGGCTGATGAGCCGGTCGGACGTCGAGGTGCTCGGCGCCGGGGGCGCGCCGCTCGCCGTCATCGAGTCCGCCGACCGGCTCGAGCCGGGACGGGACGCGACGGGGCCGGGCGGCGAGCGGACGGGCACGGTGCTGGCGCTGCCGTCCGGGGCCGTGGCCGTGGGCTTCCCCCCGGACCTGCCGGAGCCGCAGCGTGCGGGGCTGCTCGGGTTCGCCCTCACCCGCGACCGCCTCTACCCCGCGCCGCGGCTCGCGCAGGCGGACGACGCGTGGAGGGCGGCTCAGTCCTCCCGGTAGAGGACGAGGTGCTCGTGGTAGAGCACGCCGTCGCGGACGTCGCCGGTCGCGGTGAAGCCGAGGTCGTCGAAGTAGTCGATGTGGTCGCCGGTGACCGTGTACCGGCCGGTGTAGGCGCGCTCGCGGCCGTCCCGTGCCTCCTCGTAGCGCCCGTTGGGCAGGAGCTCCTGGCGGATGCGTCCGTCCGCGGTGACCCACATCCCGACGTGGGGGTGCGGGGGCGCGGGGGAGGCGCTCCCCGGAGCGGCGGCCGCCGGCTCGGCGCGCGGGTGCCGGGGCCCGGCTTCCTGGCAGGCGGACGCGGCGAGGACGGCGAGGACGCCGAGGGCGAGGGCGGTGCGGGGCATGGCGGGCTCCTTCGGGTGGTGCCTGGACACCACCCGAGTCTGCGACCGCCGCCGCGCCGCGGGCAGGCCGCGGTCCTCCTGGGAGGGACGCACCCGGCCTCCGGATCGCCGCCCGAGCGGGCCGGGGCGTCGTCCTCGGCCGGATCGAGGGCGGCGACGTCCACGTCATCGACGTCGACACCGGTGTGCACCCTTCGCGGGTGACGGCGCGGACGAACCCGCGGGAGGGTCAGACGATGCGGGTGCAGAGCTTGCCGCCGCGGAACTCCCAGTCGACGTCCCGGTGGGCGGGCGGGCATTCGCCCCTGGTGATCGCGGTGACCTTGAGGATGTGGTCGTAGGTGCCCGGGATGGAGTTCGCCCCGCACGGCACCGAGGTCATGAGGTCGCCGTTGCTGATGGAGACGGTGTTCTCCTCCGGGCCGTCGGTGGCCAGGAAGCAGTCGCCCACCTCGAGCCGCCGCTCGACGCAGAGGGCGATCTCCTGCTCGTCCTCGCCGTGGCGCCACCACAGGGCCCCGTCGATGTCGCCGCTGTCGCCGCCGCAGTTCGCGTAGTCGCCCCCCTCTTCGATCTCCAGCACCTTGAGGCGGGCGTCCGCGCGCGAGCAGTCGACCGCCCTCGGTTTTTCGCTGGTCCAGTCGCCGTCGTGCGGTGACCGGTACGCGTCCAGGCAGTCGCCCTCCGAGATCTTCTCGAACGCCTCGCGGACGGGGTCGCGCGTGGGGGTCGGCGTCGGGGTCGGGCTGCCGCTCGCGGACGCACCGGGGGTCGGCGTCCGGGTGGCGGCGGGCGTCCGGGTGGGGGACGTCTGCGCGACGGCGGTGCCCGACGAGCCCGGTTCGTCCCCGCCGCCGGCGACGGCCCAGATGGCGAACGCGACCACCAGGACGCCCGCGACCGCGGCCGCCCCGGCGGCCGCCGCGGGCCTCGGGGCCCCGGGCCGCGGAAGCCGCAGGGTGCCGCGCGGCGCGTCCCCCGGCGGCGGGACCAGCGCCTCCGTCTCCGCCACCCGGGTGGCGATCATCGTGGTGACGGAGTCCGGCAGCGGGGGTTCCCCGCCGTCGACGAGGGTGGAGCAGCGCTCGAGGAACGTGTCCAGGCCGGGCCGGTCGTCCGGGTCCTTCGCGAGACCGGCGGCGATCAGCGGGAGCAGGGACTCCGGGACGCCCGCTAGGTCGGGCTCCTCGTTGACGACGCGGTAGCCGAGGGCTTCGATCGGCCCCTCGCCGAACGGCCGCCTGCCGGTGGCGGCGAAGGCCAGCACGGCGGCCAGGCAGAACACGTCACTGGCCCGGCCGACCTCGCGTCCCCGGAACTGCTCGGGCGACATGAACCCGGGCGTGCCGACCACGCTCGTGCGGGTGGTCTGCGAGGTGGCGTCCAGGGCCCGCGCGATGCCGAAGTCGATGATGCGGGGCCCGTCCCGGGCGAGCAGGACGTTGCCGGGCTTGAGGTCCCGGTGGATCACGTTGCGCTCGTGGACGGCCTTCAGCCCCTCGGCGAGTCCCGCGCCGAGTCCGGCCACCGATTCCGCGGAGAGCGGGCCGTGCTCCCCGACGGCTTCTTGCAGTGACGGGCCGGCGATGTACTCGGTCACGAGCCAGGGCGGATCGGCGTCGGTGCCGGCGTCCACCACCTGGGCGGTGTGCACGCCCCCGACGCGCCGCGCCGCCGCGATCTCCTGGCCGAACCGCCGCCGGAACTCCGGATCCCCGGCGAGGTGCGGATGGATCACCTTGACCGCGACCGGCCGCCCGCCCGGCGACCGGCCCAGGTAGACCCGGCCCATCCCGCCCGCCCCCAGGCGCGCCACCAGCCGGTACGTGCCGACCCGTCGCGGATCGCCCGCCCGGAGCGGCTCCGTCTTCCCGTCGGACATCCCGTCCGCCCTCCCGCCGCGCCAGTGGTCGGCACCGGACCGTTCCCCGGAACGGGCCGGGCGGGGTGCCCGGCCACGCGCGAGATCGCGCGCCGTCGCCCCGGTTGTAAAAGAACGCTGGTGTTCTCAACAGAGTACAGGCCGGGGCGGGTCGCGGCGGAGTGGAGGCGGCATGACGCATGCATGATCCGCGGCCTGATTGTTGAACAAAAATGAGCTGTTCTGTATCGATAGAACCTGCGGAGATGGACGGTCCATCAGCATTGGCAACGATCTAGTGCGCCTTGCGCGCCTTGATTGTTGAGCAATCGGTGCCTAGTGTGTGCGGGCATGGTCACGATGATCGGGACCGGGCCCGGCGAGGCGGCGGGCAGCACGACGGAGCGCGTCGTGGACCTGCTGCGCGCCCGGATCCTGGAGGGCGCGTTCGCGTCCGGGGCGCCGCTGCGCGAGGTGCCGCTGGCGTCCGAGGTGGACGTCTCCCGCAACACCCTGCGCGAGGCGCTGCGGCTCCTCGCCGCGGAGGGCCTGGTGGTCCAGCCGCCGAACAAGGGCGCCCGGGTGAAGACGTTCACGGCGGCGGAGGTGCGGGACGTCTACCGCGCGCGGCGGGTGCTGGAGGTCCAGGCGGCCACGGAGAGCGCGGCCGCCGGGGCGGAGCGGTTCGCCGCGATGGAGGCGGCCGTCCGCGCGAAGGAGGCGGCCGAGCGCGCCGGGCGGTGGCGGGACGCGGGCACGGCGAGCCTGCGCTTCCACCAGGCGCTGGTCGCGGTGCTGGAAAGCCGCCGGATGGACGAGTTCTTCCGCACGCTGCTCGCGCAGTTGCGGCTCGCGTGGGCGGCGTCCTGCGACGAGGAGCGCTTCCAGCGCGGCTGGGCCGAACGCGACCGGGAACTGTACGAACTGCTGCGCCGGGGCCGCCGCAACCAGAGCGTCGGCGTGCTCCTCGTCTACCTGGAGGACTCCGAGCGGCAGGTTCTGGACGGGCTGCGCCGAGCGGCCGCGGAGGGAGAGGAATGAGTTCGACATCGGCCTTCTACCGGCCCCGTCCGGGGAGCGTCCTGGACGTCGACCGCGACTTCTACGACCGGCTCGCCGCGGCCACCGGAGACCGTGAGGTGGTCGAGCGGTTCGTGATCCCGGCCCGGTCGGGCCGCGCCTGGGAGGTCCCCGCCGGGCACCTGTGCCGCGTGATCACGACGTCCGAGGGTCCCCAGTGCGGGGACTTCAACGTGTGGAACCGGCACAATCCGCGCGAGCGGCTGTGGACGTCGCGCACCCGCCAGCTCCAGGGGACGCACGTGACGCGCCACGACCGGCTCTGGTCGACGCTGCCGTACCTGCGGCCGCTGCTGACGATCACCGGCGACTCGCTCGACTGGTACGGGGCCGACGCGGACGGCGGCCGCGTCCACGACCTGCTCGGGGCGCGCTGCGACCCCTACATCAACCGCATCCTCAGCGGCGAGGACTTCGACTTCCACTGCCACTCGAACCTGACGCGCGCCGTGCTCCCCTACGGGCTCACCGAGTTCGACGTGCACGACGTGCTGAACATCTTCACCGTCACCGGGATCAACGACGACGGCGAGTACTTCATGAAGCCCTCGCCCGCGCGGCCGGGCGACCACCTCGAGTTCTTCGCCGAGCAGGACCTGCTCTGCGCCCTGTCGACCTGCCCGGCGGGCGACCTGTCCGTCCCGCTGTGGGGCCCGGACGCCCGCGACCCCGTCGACGTGTGCCGCCCCCTGGCGATCGAGGTGCACCGTCCCCCGGCCGAGCTGACCGGGGGCTGGACGCCGCCGTCGACGCCGGCCTACGGGGGCGCCCACGGGCTGGCCTTCCCGTCCCGGCCCGCCGCCGGTTAGCCGCAGCGCCGATCGCCGTCGCGCCTCTTAAAAGTACATATGTGTTCACAGTAAGCTGCGTGCAGCACGGGCGCGCGGCACGCGCCGGGCCCGGTGCCGGACGGACGGGAGGCGCTGGTGGCGGTCGCACCGCTGGAGGTGGACGATCCCCGGCGGATCGGGCGGTACCGGATCGTCGGGCGGCTCGGCCGCGGCGGGATGGGACGCGTCTACCTCGGGCTCTCGCCCGGCGGCCGGGCGGTCGCGGTGAAGGTCGTGCGGGACGAGCTCGCAGAGGACCCGGGCTTCCGGCGCCGGTTCGTCCGGGAGGTGGACGCGGCGCGCCGGGTGACGGGGTTCTTCACGGCGGCGGTCGTGGACGCCGACCCGGACGGCGAGCCCCCGTGGCTCGCCACCGCCTACGTGCCGGGGATGTCGCTCGAGGCGGCGGTGGCCGCGCACGGCGCGTGGCCGGAGCACTCGGTGCGGGCGCTGGGCGCGGCGCTCGCCGAGGCCCTGGAGAGCGTGCACGGCGCGGGCGTGGTGCACCGGGACCTGAAGCCGTCGAACGTGCTGCTCGCGCCGGACGGCCCGCGCCTGATCGACTTCGGGATCTCGCTGGCCGCCGAGGGCACCCAGCTCACCGAGACCGGCGTGCTGATCGGCACCCCCGGATACATCGCCCCCGAGCGGCTCGTGCGCGACGAGACGACTCCCGCCGGGGACGTCTTCGCGCTCGGTGCGGTGCTCGCGTACGCGGCGACCGGAGCCGGACCGTTCGGGGGCGGCGCGGCGCACGCGCTGCACTACCGCGTCGTCCACGAGGAGCCGGACCTGGGCGGCGTCCCGTCCGGCCTGCGGGACATCGTGGCCCGCTGCCTGGCCAAGGACCCTGGCGCGCGTCCCGCGGTATCCGACCTGGTGGCGGAACTGGGCGGGGACGGCGCCGGCATGGGGGACGGGGGCCTGCCCGCACGCGTCGCGACGGAGATCGCCCGCGTGCGGGCCGCCCCCATCCTCGCGCCCGCCGAGACGGAGCCGACGGCCGTCGACACCGCTCGTCCGGGCGGGCGGTCCCGGGGGCTGCCCCGCGGCCGGGTCCTGGCGGGTGCCGCCGTCGCCGCCGCGCTCGCGCTCGTCGCCGCCACCGGTGCGCTGCTCGCCGTCCGCTCGTCCGGCGACGGGCGGGACGACGCGGCCGGGCCGCCGGAGTGGAAGGAGCGGTGGACGTTCCCCCTGGACGGGGACCTCCGGCCGGCGGGCTACACGGAGCGCACCGTCTATCTCTCCAGCGAGGCCGGCGACCTGTACGCGCTGGACGCCGACAGCGGCGAGGAACGGTGGCGGAAGCGGTACCCGGGCAAGTATCCGGAGCTGCTGGACGGTACCGACGAGATCGCCTACTACGCCGACGGCCGATACACCTACGCGCTGGACGCCCAGACCGGCGAGCAGCTCTGGAAGTACGAGGACCACGGCATCAACGGCGAGCACATGACCTTCGGCGGGACGACGTACAAGACATTCTTCACTTGGCTCATCGCACTCGATCCTCGCACCGGCGACGAGATCTGGAGGGAGTCGACCGAGGGCGCGAAGTGGGACAGGCTGACCACTGCCGCCGGGGTCCTCTACCTCTCCGACGGCGCCGACGCCGTGCACGCGGTGGACGCGGAGAACGGGCGCGGCCTGTGGCGGTACGACGCCGGGAACGAGATCGGCACCGCGCCCGTCTTCGCGAACGGGACGGTCTACTTCGGCACCAAGGACGGCACCCTGCACGCGGTGGACGCGGACTCCGGCCGCGAGGACTGGCGGCACGGGTTCGACGGGGCGGCCTGGAACCCGATCATCGCGGACGGCGCCGGTCTCCCGGCCGTGTCGGGCGAAGCCGTCTACTACGAGAACGACGGTTACGTGGTCGCGCTCGACACCGGCACCGGGCGGCCGCTGTGGACGCACGAGCCCGGCCTGGACGAGGAGATCATGCTGCTGGCGGTCCGGGACGGCCAGGTCCTGTACCGCGACGGCCCCGAGGACCAGGACCGGGACGAGACCGTGTACGCGCTGGACGCACGCACCGGCGAGCGGCTGTGGGACGACGTTCTGGGCGAGAACACCGACATCGTCGGCGACACCCTCTACTTCGTGGACGACGGCGGCACGCTGCGCGCGGTCTCGGCCACCGGCCGGGCGTGAGGAGGACGGCTTGAGCGCGTACGCGCCGCTGGAGGAGAGCGACCCCCGGTCGGTCGGGCGGTACCGGATCGTCGGGCGGCTCGGCCAGGGCGGGATGGGACGGGTGTACCTGGGCCGGTCGCCGGGCGGCCGGGCGGTCGCGGTGAAGGTCGTGCGGGACGAGCTCGCGGAGGACGCGGAGTTCCGGCGCCGGTTCGTCCGGGAGGTGGCGGCGGCCCGCCGGGTGACCGGGTTCTTCACGGCCGCCGTGGTGGACGCGGACACCGGCGGCGACCCGCCGTGGCTCGCCACCGAGTACGTGCCGGGCATGTCGCTGCGGGCGGCGGTGGCCGAGCACGGCGCGTGGCCGGAGCCGTCGGTGCGGGCGCTGGGCGCGGCGCTCGCCGAGGCGCTCGAGGGCGTCCACGGCGCGGGCGTCGTGCACCGGGACCTGAAGCCGGCGAACGTGCTGCTGGCGCCGGACGGCCCGCGCCTGATCGACTTCGGGATCTCGCTGGCCACCGAGGGCACCCGGCTGACGATGACGGGTGCGGCGCTCGGGACGCCCGGGTTCATGTCGCCCGAACAGCTGCGGGGCGCGGCGGTCGGGCCCGCGAGCGACGTGTTCGCGCTCGGCGCCGTCCTCGCGTACGCGGCGACCGGCGACGGCCCGTTCGGGGCCGGTTCCGCGCACGGGCTGAACTACCGGGTGGTGCACGAGCCGCCGGACCTGACCGGCGTCCCGTCCGGCCTCGCCGACGTCGTGGCCCGCTGCCTGGCGAAGGAGCCGGGCGCCCGTCCCGCGCTGCCCGACCTGGTGGCGGAGCTGGGCGCGCCGGAGGCGGGCACGCTCGCGGAGACGGCGTGGCTGCCCGAGCCGGTGACGGCCGAACTCACCCGCGAGTACACGGCGGTCGCGGACGCGCCCGCCGAACCCGCCGCCCCGACCGTAGTGGTGGCGCCCCCGGACGAGCCGGACGAGCCGGAGCCCGAGCCGTCCGGCGGTGGTGGGCGGCGGCCCGGACGGGTCCGGAGCGCGGTACTGGCGGGCGGCGGCGCCGTCGCCGTCCTCGTGATCGCCGCCGCCGCGGTGCTCGTCTCCGGCCGGGGAACCGGCGCGGAACCCGCCGTGCCGTCCGAGAAGCCCGACCCGCCGGTGCTGCGGCAGCTGTGGTCCCACGGGACGGATCCGGGCTCGCGGCCCGTCGTCGCGGACGGGAGGCTCTACTTCAACGCCGACGGCGCCCTGCGAGCCGTGGACACCGGAACCGGCGAGCGGCTGTGGGAGTACGACCGCACGACGGGCAACCCGATCTCCATCGGGGTCAGTGACGGGCGGGTGTACTTCGAGAGCATCGAGACGTCGAGCTTCGACGGCGACACCAGCCGCGTGTACGCGCTGGACGCGGGCTCCGGCGAGCGGGTGTGGGAGTACGCGCCCGGCCATCCGGTGTTCGACGGCCCGATCGAGGCGGACGGGACCGTGTACTTCACCGGACGTGACTTCGGCGGCGACGATCGCGAGACCACCGTCCACGCGGTCGACGCGGAAACCGGCGGGCGGAAGTGGACCCGCCCGGTCGCCGGGCTGATCGGCGGTCTGGCACCCGCCGACGGCACGCTCTACTACAGCGCGACGACCGCCGACGGCCGGGCGCGCCACCTCCACGCCCTGGACGCCCGCACGGGCAAGGAGTCGCGGAAGGTGCGGCTCGAGGGCGACGTGTCCGACCGGGCGGTGTCGCTGACGGTCGCGAACGGGGTGATCTACCTGCTCGGGGAGCACGGCGGCGTGCTGTCCGCCCGGGACCTGGCCGGGCGCCTCCTGTGGCGGCACGACACCGGGATCGAGAGCTTCGAGGACGTGGAGACCCCGGTCGTGTCCGGCGGGGTCCTCTACCTCGGCGGCAACGGCCACAACAGCGGCGGCGAGGTGGTCGCCGTGGACGCCCGGACCGGCGGGGAACTCTGGCGGCACGACACCGGCACCCTGACCGCGCCGCCGATCGTCGAGGACGGCACGGTCTACGCGGGCAACGACGAGGGCGAGCTGCACCTGCTCGACGCCCGCACCGGCGAGTCACCGGGAAGCCTGCGGCTGGCGGACGACTCGGACGCCACCCCGGCCGTCGCGGACGGGGTCGTCTACTTCGACGGCGGCGACGGCCGCCTCCGCGCCGCCGAGATCACCCGCTGATCCCGCCCCGCCCCCGCCACGGTCAAAGGAGCCCGTGGTCGCGGGCGTAGAGAACCGCCTGGGTACGGTCGCGGAGGCCGAGCCGGGTCAGGATGCGGGAGATGTGGTTCTTGACCGTGCCCTCGCTCAGGAACAGGCGGGCCGCGATCTCGCGGTTGGTCGCCCCGGCCGCGATCAGCCGCAGCACCTCGACCTCGCGGCCGCTGAGCGTCCCGCCGGACGGCGGTGCCGCCAGGTGACGCGTCACCGACGCGTCGAACTGGGCGACGCCCGCGTGCGCCAGCCGGACCGCCGCGGCCAGCTCCGCCGCCGGCAGGTTCTTCAGCAGGTAGCCCGCCGCCCCCGCCCGGAGCGCCTCGACGACGTACTCGCGGTCGTCGAACGTCGTCAGCATCAGGACCTGGCAGGACGGTGCCGACCCGCGGACGGCGCTCGTCGCCTCGACACCGTCCATGCCGGGCATCCGGACGTCCATCAGGACCACGTCCGGCGGTGCCGCCGCCACCGCCGCCACCGCCTCCGCGCCGTCGGCGGCGGTGCCGACCACGGTGACGCCGGGCTGGATGCCGAGCAGGGACGCGATGCCCTCGCGGACGAGTTCCTGGTCGTCGACGACCAGGACCCGCACGGACCCGTCGCCGCTCATCGAGGCGTCCGCGGGAGGGTGACGGCGAGGGTGGTCCCGCCCTCGGGGCCGCCGCGGACGTCGAGGTCGCCGCCGAGCAGCCGCACCCGCTCCCGCATGCCCCGCAGGCCGAGGCCGGTGCCCGCGTCCGCTCCGGACGGGCCGCGGCCGTCGTCGGCGACGACGAGCCGGGCCGCCGAGCCCCCGAACGCCAGCGAAACCGAGACGTGCGCCGCGTCCGCGTGCCGGCACGCGTTGGTGAGTCCCTCCTGCGCCACCCGGTAGAGCGCGGTGAGCGCGCCGGCGTCGTGGCCGTCCTGCTCCCCGGAGACGTCGAGGGTGACGCGGGCCCGGCCGCCGTCGACGTGCCGCACCAGATCGGCCAGGGCCGAGGGCAGCGAGAACGGGCCCGCCTCGGCGTGCAGGGCGCTGACCGAATGCCGGATCTCCTCCAGCGCGCGGTCGGCCGACCAGCGGGCGTCGGCGACGGCCCGCTCGGCCGCCGGCCCGTCCAGGTCGCGGAACGCCGCCGCCTTCTCCAGCTGGATCGCGATCGCCGTGAGGTGGTGGCCGAGGCTGTCGTGGATCTCGCGGGCGAGGCGGTTGCGCTCGGCGGCGGTCGACAGCTCCGCGACCCGGGCGGTGTAGGCGGACAGTTCGCCCAGCGCGTGCTCCAGCCGGACCCGGCCGTCCCGCTCGCCCACCGCGACCGCGGCCATGGAAACCGCCAGCACCAGGCCGAGCCCGAACATCAGCAGATCGGAGATGTGCTCCGCCGTCACGTACCAGCCGGGGACCGCCACCGTGAACCACGCGACCAGGAGGCCGGTGCACGCGGCGCCCGCCAGGACGGCCGCGCGGCGCCCGAACGCGAAGTAGGCCAGGAACGGCAGCAGCACGTACAGGGCCTTCGACACGCCCGCCCCGTCGCAGGCGGTGACCAGTGTGAACAGGACGAGCCGCGCCGCGAGCAGGGCGGCGGCGGTGCGTCCGGGCGTCCGGGCCGGGTAGCGCCGGTGCTCGGCCGCCTCGAGGGCGGCCAGCACCGCGAGACCGGCGACGAATCCGGCGAACCGCAGCGGCGGCGTGCCTTCGCTCCCCACGGCCGCGTAGTACGTCCCGCCCAGCAGGACCACGCCGTAGAGCGCCGGCGGAACCCAGGGCACCGGGCGGGAAGCGTTCGGTGATGCGGACATTCCGCCCTCCTTCCGCGGGCAATGTACGACGGAAACGGGGCGGTGCGGCCCGCCGTGCCCAGGTCTGGCCGAAGGTCATGTGCCGGTCGGCCGGAAGGCGTGCCCGACCGGCACTTATGCCGCCGGAACGTGCCTCCGTACGTTCGCCGTGTTCCTGCGACGAGGAGGTTTCATGATCCCCTTCCTGCTGCGTTTCGGCGCGGTGTGCGGAGTGCTGCTGGGCCTTTCGCTCGGCGTCCCGTCGGTGGTCGAGGTGTTCACCGGCGAGACCGCCGCCACCAGCTTCGCGATCGGCTCGGGGGTGGCGTTCGCCGTGCCCGCGCTGACCGCCTTCCTCCTCCACCAGGGGGCCGGGACGGCGGCGTACGCGGTGAACGTCGTCGGCCTCGGCCTGTTCACCGGGGTCGCGTTCGCGCTGAACCTGTTCGTGTTCTTCCTGGACGAGCCCGTCGTCGAGGACCTGCTCGCCGGGCCCACGCGGTTCGCGGTCCTCGGCGGTGCGCTGATCTTCGTGACCGGCACGGTCATGTTCACGGTGTCCATGGCGCGCGCCAAGGTGTTCCACGCGGTCCCCGTGTGGGGCTACGGGGTGTCTCTCACGCTGCTGGCCGTGCTGGCACCCCTCGGCGACACGGTGTGGAGCAGCGCCTCGCACATCCTGGCCGCGGCGTCCCTGGTCTGGCTGTCCGCGACGGTCTGGTCCGCGCCCGGGAACGCGGAGGCGAGGCATCGCGCTCCGGTCGGTCGGCCGCCGGTGCCGGGCACGGGGTGAGCAGCGCCGTCCGGCGGAGAACGCCGAGGGGGCGCACCGATCGGTGCGCCCCCTCCGTGCGTGTCACCGCGACGGCGGTGAGGACGAGCCCGGCGGCGAGCCGCGAGGGGCCGCGCGCGATCTTGCGGGCCGGGGCCGGTGCGGTGCCGGGACGGGCCGGAGAGGTAGCGTTCGCGGCGGACGATGCGCTCGCGGCGGCGTCCATCGCGGTCCCTCCTCGATCCCCGTCCGACCCGGTAGTTACCAATGCCCTGTCCACCCCGGAATGGCACGTTCCAGAGCGGGCCGGACGGGAGGGGGACCGCACGGGCGGCCGCGGGCGCGCCCGGCTCAAGGAGGAAACGAGTGTCCACTGCAAGCCCGGCCCCCGCTCCCGCCGACGCCTACGTGGAGGTGCGGTCGCCGGACGTCCTGCGGGAGATCCTCGGCGAGCCGCACCCGCTCGTGATCGACAAGGTCCACGACCGGCTCGCCGCCGACGACCTCGACGTCCTCGCCCGCGCCCGGTTCGCGCTCCTCGCCACCTCCGACGCCGCCGGCGAGCTGGACGTCTCCCCGCGCGGCGGCGAGCCCGGCTTCGTCCGCGTGCTGGACGACCGGACGATCGTCCTGCCCGAGCGGCCGGGCAACCGGCGCGGCGACACGCTGCACAACATGCTCGCGAACCCCCATGTCGGGATGCTCTTCCTCGTTCCGGGCGACAAGAAGGTGCTGCGCCTCAACGGCCGCGTCCGGATCCTCCGGGACGCCCCGTTCTTCGCGGAGATGACCGAGAAGGGGGTCGCGCCCGAGCTGGCGGTCCTCGTCGAGATCGACGAGGTCTACCTGCACTGCCCGGCCTCCCTGCGCCGCGCCGACCTCTGGGCGTCCCCGGCCTCCTGACCCTCGCTCGGGCGAGGCGTTCCGCCGGTTCGCCCGCCCGGGCGCGGCGGCCCCCGCGCGCTGGCGACCGGACATCCGATATGTCCTGTACATCCGGTGCGGGAACGGGTTCGGGGGGTGCGGCGAAGGCTCGGTGACGGTCGACCTTCGGACGGGAGACGCACATGACGAGACCGCACACGAGACCGCTACCGGGAACGGCGACGTGACCGCCGACGTCGCCGCCGACACGGATCAACGCGTCGCGGACGCCGAGCTCGTCGCCCGGTTCCGGCGGGACCCGGACGCGTTCACCGCCGTCTACGACCGGTACTTCCCCCAGGTGTACCGGTACGCGGTCGGACGGCTGGACGTGCAGACCGGCGAGGACATCGCCGCGGAGACCTTCTGCGTGGCGTTCGCGCAGCGGGACCGCTTCGACCCCGACCGGGGCGGGCTGCGGCCGTGGCTGTTCGGCATCGCCACGAAGCTGATGGCCCGGCACCGGCGCAAGGAGGCCCGCCACTACCGCGCGCTGAGGCGGACGGACGCGGCGTCGTCCGTCGAGGGGCACGAGGCCCGCGTCGTCACCTCGCTGGCCGCGCGGCGCCTGCAGCCGGAGCTCCTCAAGGCGCTCACCGGGCTGAACCAGGGCGAGCGGGACGTCATCCTGCTCGTCGCACTCGGCCAGCTCAGCCACGAGGAGGTGGCGCAGACGCTCGGCATCGCCGCCGGGACGGTCCGCTCCCGACTCAGCCGGGCCCGCGCCAAGGTCCAGAAGACGATCGATCGGGAGGCCTTCCATGGATGACGACCTGCGGCTCCTCGCCGCCACGCTGACCAAGCCCGAGCCTTCCGCCGACACCGTCGAGCGGCGCCGGCACCAGCTCCAGAACGAGATGCGGCGGCCCGCCCGCGCCCGGCGCCGGTCCCGGCGGCCGCTCATCGCGATCGGGACGGCCGCCGCGACGGCCGCCGCGGCCGTCGCGATCGTCGTCACCGACGGGGGCTCGCCCGCCCCGCCGTCCGGGGACCGCACGACGGTCGCGCAGATGTCCGGCCCGCAGGTCCTGCTCGCCGCCGCGACCGTCGCCGAGTCGCAGCCGAAGACGTCCGGCACCTACTGGCACATCGAGCAAGCGGGACGGCCGGGCACCCCCATGGCCGGGACCGTCGAGACGTGGACCACGGTCGACGGCCGCAAGTGGGTCCGCATCGACGACGGGAAGCTCACCCGGCGTCCCGGACGGCACCCCATCGCGCTGCGAGGTACCGATCTGGAGCTGGCGGACATCGAGAAGCTGCCCACCACCCCGGAGGAGCTGAAGAAGGCGCTGCTGGAGTGGGCCTCCCGCGGGACCTGGACGGAGGCCCAGATCACGCAGGAGTCGAATATGGTTTATTGGCTGTCCAGTCTGCTCGCTGAGCTTCCGGCGCCGCCCAAGGTCCGCGCCGCCGCCCTCCGGGCGCTCGCCACGCTGCCCAACGTCGAGAACAGGGGGAAGGTGCCCGGCGGGCAGAGCCTGGTGTTCGCCGGCGACGGCGGCGGGACGAAGCTGGTAATCGATCTCGAGAACGCCACGGTGAACGGCGAAGGCTACGCCGACATCAACGGGACGGAGGAGGGCATGGGCGCGATCACCACCACGGCCGGATGGACCGACGAACCGCCCCGCTGACCCCGGCGGCCCGCACCGTGAGCGCGGCGGGGTCGGCGGGATCGGCGGGACGGCCCTGGAAGTGCGCCGGGGCCGATAAGTTCGGGGGCATGTCCGTCCCGCGGCTCGCCGTCTCCGTCGACCTCGTCGTGCTCACTGTGCGGGCCCAGCGGCTCTGCGCGCTGATGTGGCGGCGCGACCGGGCGCCCGACGACGGCGCGTGGTCGCTGCCCGGCGGATTCATCCAGCTCGACGAGGACCTGCCCGTCGCCGCGTCCCGGCTGATGGCCGAGCGCGCCGGGCTCGCGGACGTCCGCATCCACCTCGAGCAGCTCGCCACCTACGGCTACCCCGACCGCGACCCGCGCCAGCGCGTCGTCAGCGTCGCCTACCTCGGCCTCGCGCCCGACCTGCCCGCCTCCAGCCGCGCCCAGGTGCTGTGGGCGGCCGTGGACGAGCTCGTCCACCACGACCGGGCCGCGTTCGACCACCGCCGCATCCTGTGCGACGGGATGGAACGGGCGCGGGCGAAGCTCGAGTACACCTCGCTCGCCGCCGCCTTCTGCCCGCCTGAGTTCACCGTCGCCGAACTCCGGCGCGTCTACGAGATCGTCTGGGGCACCGCCCTCGACCCTCGCAACTTCCACCGGAAGGTCACCGGCGCCGACCGCTTCCTCATCCCCACCGAGCGGACCACCACCCGCGACGGCGGCCGTCCCGCCCGCCTCTACCGGCGCGGCGACGCCGAGCAGCTCCGCCCGCCGATGCTGCGGCCGCGCGGCTGAATAAGCTGGGGCGCATCACCCCTGCGCACCCTGGAGGAGGGACAACGGTGTCCGAGGCAACCACTCCTCGCTTCCGCTCCGTTCTCGACCGCTTCGTGGCTTACAAGCCCGGCAAGGTCGTCACGTCGCCCGGCGGGCGCTCGTTCAAGCTGTCGTCGAACGAGTCCCCGGAGGGGCCGCTCCCGTCCGTCCTGGACGCCATCGCGGACGCGGCGCGGAACGTCAACCGGTACCCCGACAACAACGCGACCGCCCTCATCGAGGAGATCGCCGGTTTCTGCGGCGTCCCGGCCGACCACGTCGCCGTGGGCTGCGGCTCCGTCGGCGTCTCCCAGATGCTGCTGGAGGCCGTCGCCGAACCGGGCGCCGAGATCGTCTACGCGTGGCGCTCGTTCGAGGCGTACCCGCTGCTCGTCGCGCTCTCGGGGGCCACGTCCGTCCAGGTGCCGCTGCGGGACGAGACGCACGACCTCGCGGCGATGGCCGACGCCATCACCGACCGGACCCGGCTGGTCTTCGTCTGCAACCCGAACAACCCGACCGGCACCGTCGTCCGGCGCGCCGAACTCGAGGCGTTCCTCGACCGGGTGCCCGCCGACTGCCTGGTCGTCCTCGACGAGGCCTACCGCGAGTACATCCGCGACGCCGAGGTCCCCGACGGGCTGACGATGTACGGGGACCGGCCGAACCTGGCGGTCCTGCGGACGTTCTCGAAGGCGTACGGGCTCGCGGGCCTGCGCATCGGGTACCTCGTCGCGCACCCGGAGGTCGCCGCCGCGATCCGCAAGACGTTCCTGCCGTTCAGCGTCAACTCGGTGGCCCAGGCCGCCGGGATCGCGTCGCTGCGCGCCACCGGCGAGCTGCTCGCGCGCGTCGAGGAGACGGTGAAGGAGCGCGACCGGGTCCGCGGCGCGCTCGTCGCCGGCGGCTGGACCGTCCCGCACACGGAGGCGAACTTCGTGTGGCTGCGGCTCGGCGGCGCGACGATGGAGTTCTCCGCCGCCTGCGACGCGCAGGGCGTCAGCGTCCGCCCGTTCGACGGCGAGGGCGCGCGCGTCTCGATCGGCTCCCCGGAGGAGAACGACGCCTTCCTGGCCGTCGCCCGCGACTTCCCGCACCGCACCTGACGCCCCGCCTGCCGGTCGGCGCCCCGCCACCGGCGGGTGTCCCGCCACCGGCGGGCGTCCCGCAACCTGCTGGCGTCGTGCCACCGGCCGACGTCCCGCCACCTGCGGGCGTCCCGCCGCCTGCGGGTGTCCCGTCACCGGCCGACGTCCCGTCACCGGCCGACGTCCCGCCACCTGCGGGTGTTCCGCCGCCTGCTGGCGTCCCGCCCGCCCTGGCGTCCCGCCGCCTGCGGGCGTTCCGCCTGCCCTGGCGTCCCGCCGCCCCGGACGACCGCGCGCGTCCGGGGGGCGGCGCTCAGGACGCCTTCGGCGGGCCCAGCTTCTCGACGATCAGCCGGTACAGCTGCCGGGGACGGCCGGGCTGCGGCGTCCGGTTGGGCGGCAGCGGCCACGCCAGCCCCTCCTCGACGAGGGTGCGCAGCAGGCGGCGGGCGGTGCGCGGGGTGACGCCGAGCATCCGGCCCGCGTTCTCCGCGTCCACGATCAGCGGCTGGTCCTGGTCGCCGAGCTTGTCGGCGAGCCGGGCCAGGATCTCCAGGCCCTTCGGCTTGGCCTGCGGCTGCGAGCGCGGCGGGGTGCGCGGCGCGGGCACGAGCGCGCGCCCGTCCCGGTCCAGCGCGAAGCCCTGCGTGCGCTGCGAGCTCTGCGACCGCGCCAGCGCCGCCCGCGCGTGGTTCTCCGCCTCGTGGGCGGTGCGGCCCATCCCGATGCCGACCTCGATGGCGAGGCCGAGCTCCTCGCGGACCCGCTCGACGAACGGCGGCGTCCGGAACCCCTCGGTCGAGGACGTCACCGAACCGCGCGTCGCGGTGACGAGGTAGCTGTGGTCGTCCAGCGGCCACACCGACGCGTTCATCCGGTGCGCCTCCTGCAGTAGGACGCGGTGCAGCGCCAGCTTCAGCTCGTCGCGCCAGTAGCGGGGCGTGACGCGGCGGGGCGTCTCGCGCAGCGTCGGGACGTCCACGAGGACGACGACGAGCTGCGACTCCTCGAGCCGGTGGTGCGCGCCGAGCAGCGCGGCGGTCTGCAGCGAGCTGCGGATCGCGGCGCCGGTGGGGCGCACCCGGACCGTCGGGACGCCCGCCATCTCCATCCGCTCGGCGGTCGCGTGCACGCACGTCATCGCCACGGTCGTCGCGCCGCGCCGCCACAGCCGCTCGTGGAACGCGGCGAGCGTCCCGGGACCGGCCGACTCCTCGCGCAGGTGGACCTGCTCGGTGCCGAGGCTGATCTCCGAGTACGCCTCCTCGACCTCCGCGCGGCCGAGCACGTCGATGCTCACCCGCGCCGGGTCGTAGCGGTCGTCGAGGGCGGCCCGCAGCAGCGCGCCCTGGAGGGCGGCGCCGTTCAGCGGGACGTACGTCGCGGGCATCGTCAGCACGCCCGCCTTGCGCGCGAAGTCGTACGGGACGGGACTGGCGAACAGGCACACGTCCACCCCCGACCCCAGCCGCACGACCTTGTCTGCCGCCTCCTGTTCGTCTCGGTACGCGGCGGCCACCAGCCGGCTCGGCACCGGCGTGGGGCCGTGCCCCATCAGCATGACCCGTTCGACCAGGTCATGGGGGCCCACGACGCCGATCGTGAGATCGGGCGTGACCGACCCCGTTCGTGCGGCCGTCATCGATGATCGCTCGCTTCCGGTCCATCCTCGCGGCGGGGGGCCCGCCCCGGCCATGCGTTCGCGCACGTTCCGCCCAACGGTTGACTCATGTCCCTGCTGCCCTACTTCAGATTCGGCACCCCGGTCCCTCGCGCGTTTCGCTCCCTCGTGGTGATCCGGTCGGGCGGACGCCGCGTGACGTCCAGACGCGAAATCGAATCAAGAGTGCGGCGAAAAAGTAACCTACGCGACCCCCTAGTCAGTAATTTGTCACCATTCGGCCAGTCATGATCCTGCATCTTCGGGTGTCCGAAGTTCAAACACAAGACCCGAAAACTCGACGGTCACCCGGAGTGACGCGGTCGCATACTCAGAAGACCCCTCCGTCCGGCGATCGGTTTACGCGCCGGCCGAAAGGCGGCCGTCCCGACGCCGCCGTGCCCGGAAAGACGACGGATCCGGCTCGACGGTCGCGACGCTCACGGGCGGTGATTTTTCACCGGGTTACGGTCCGTCCCATCGGGACCGTTCCAGCGCCCATTTCCCCTGCTGGTCCGGGTGTCGGGAGGTCCGAAAGTCACCGGGATGCGAAACGGTAAGTGATCATCTGGTGACGCACCGCTGATCATTTCCGACGCGGTGCGTGACAAGTGACGTCAGGGTCCCCGTCGAAGTTGGTCAGGACGAACCCGAATGGCGGCACCAAACCGCCCAGTCGCGTTCAGAAGTCCCGTGCGAGAGTGGGCGTTCCGTGCGGAGGGACGGGCGAAAGGGCGGGCGGCGGTCGCCCGGACGCGGGCCGGATCCGTTCGCGTGAGCCCGCGGCGCACGTCCGTCCGGTCCCGGAAAGCGGAACACCCCCGCTCCCGGTGCCGGCCGTGCGGCTTGTGGGAACGGGGGTGTTCCGCTGAGCGGTCCCCGGATCGGGGCAGGTCAGGCGGTCTCGCGGACGATCTCCGCGCCGAGCTGCGAGAGCCGCTCGGCGATGTGCGCGTGGCCGCGGTCGAGGAAGTAGGCGGACGTGATCGTCGTCTCGCCCTCGGCGGCGAGCCCGGCCAGCACGAGCGCGCTGCCGCAGCGCAGGTCGTGCGCCTCGACCTCGGCGCCGCGCAGCGCGCGCGGGCCGTTGACCTTCGCGCGGTTGCCGTCGACCTCGATGTCCGCGCCCATCTTCGCCAGCTCGTCGGCGAGCTTGAAGCGGCCGTCGAAGATGCGCTCGTAGACGTAGGACGGGCCGTCGGCGAGGCACGACAGCGCCATGATCGGCGACTGGAGGTCGGTCGCGAAGCCCGGGTACTCGTCGGTGATGACGTTGATCGGCCGCAGCGTGCGGTCCCGCCGGACCTGGAGCACGGCGCCCTGCTGGTGGAACTCGACGCCCATCTGCTCGAGCTTGTCGGCGGCGACGCCGAGGTGCTCCAGGGAGGCGCCGACGAGGTTCAGCTCGCCGCCGGTGATCGCGGCGGCCATCACGAACACGCCGGCGTCGATCCGGTCGGGCATCACGGTGTGCTCGACGGCGGTCAGCTCGTCGACGCCCTCGACGGTGATGAACCCGGTGCCGCCGCCGCTGATCTTGGCGCCCATCGCCTGCAGGATCGCGATGTTGTCCAGGACCTCGGGCTCCAGCGCCGCGTTCTTGATCAGCGTGGTGCCCTGCGCGAGCGCCGCGGCCATGATCAGGTTCTCGGTGCCGGTGTGCGACGGCGTGTCGCAGTACAGCGTGCCGCCGCGCAGGTCGCCGGCCTTGATGTGGATCACGCCGTCGCCGTCGTCGCCGACGTTCTCGGTGACGGTCGCGCCCATCCGCTTGAAGCCGTTGTAGTGGAAGTCGAGGTTGCGGCTGCCGAGGTTGCAGCCGCCGACGCCCTCGATGACGGCCTCGCCCAGCCGGTGCAGCAGGGCCGGGACGAACAGGAACGAGCCCCGGAACCGGGACGCGATGTCGGCGGGCAGCACGGGGCTGCTGAGCGTGGACGCGTCGATGACGAGGGTGCGCTCGGTCTCGTGCAGCTCGGCGCGGGCGCCGACCGCGCGGGCCAGCTCGACGGCGCGGCGGACGTCCTCGATGATCGGCACGTTGCGCAGAACGGTCCGGCCCTTGGCGGCCATCAGCGAGGCACCGATCATCGGCAGGACGGCGTTCTTCGCGCCCTGGATGAAAACGGTGCCGTGCAGCTGCCTGCCGCCGCGCACGCGGTATCGAACCTCTTGGCCCATGCTCATGCCGCGATACTCCTTTGGATGCGGGAAAACCTGCCGGATCGTGTGGGAGCGCCTGGGCCGTGCGCGCCGAACGGCGTCCCCCTTGCGTCTGCCGCGACGCGTCCCCAGTAAACCACCGTGCCGAGGGTGCGGCGCCCGGAGCGCCGTCCACGGAGCGGTTCGCTCGTTGAGATGCCCATCCGACGGAAAAAGTTCGCTTGCCCATCGTGCCGCCGATACCGCCACTATGGTGATCAAATGGACGAATCGCCAGGCTGGGCCGCGATCGACGGTGCGTTGCGGGACGTTTACGGAGACGTCGAACCGCTGCACTGGGCGACGATCCTCAAGTGGGCGGTCGGCGGTTCCGACCCGCTCGACGGGATCAGCGCCTACCCGCGCACCGAACCCGTCCCGCACTGGCACTTCGTCTCGTACGGGATGAGCGAGCTGTACGAGAAGGAGTCGGAGAACGCCGACGAGTCCGGCTGGGGCTTCGAGTTCACCTTCCGGCTGGTCCGGGACCCCGCCGACGAGAAGCCCCCGGTCTGGGCGGCGAACATGCTGCAAAATCTCGGCCGGTACGTGTTCAAATCCGGCAACTGGTTCGAGCCGGGGCACCACATGAACGTGAACGGCCCGATCGCGACCGACCGGGACGACTCCGACATCCGCGCGGTCGCGTTCGTCCTCGACCCCGAACTGGGCGAGATCGGCACCCCGCACGGATCGCTCCAGTTCCTGCAGGTCGTCGGGCTCGCGACCGCCGAGTACGAGGCCGTCCGGCAGTGGAACTCCGAGGCGCTCATGGACGTCCTCGCCCCCCGCCTCCCGCTGTTCGTCACCGACCTCGACCGCCGCTCCCTCCTGGAGGACCCCGAGGTGGGACGCGCCGTCCGGGAGGGCATCGCGCGCGACGGCTCCAGCAGCGGCATGCAGTTCGTCTCCACCGCCCACTGGGAGCGGACTCCGGACGGCACCACGATCACGCTCGGCGCGCTGCAGGCCACCGCGGTCGCCGACGCCCTGCGCGGGCGCCTCCCCTTCGGCCGCGAGCTGATCCTGCGGACCGCCGACACCGTCCTGGTCTTCGCGCCGGACGACGCGTTCGCGGTCGAGGAGCCGGACGAGGGACGGCTCGTCCTGCGCGTCCCGCCCGCCGCGCTCGACGACCTCGCCGACACGCTGCGGCCCACCGCCGCCCGCAGGCCCGTGCCGTCCCTCCCGGGGCTCACGGTCGAGATCGTCCCGACGGTGATGAAGGACCAGTACGGCGAGGAGACGGGCGAAGTGATCGGCTGACCGCCGCGGCTCAGCGCGCCTCGACGATCTCCACCGGGTCACCGACCGCGAGCCCGCCCACGGTGCGCGGCACGCAGTTCTGCCCGAACAGCAGGCCGCCCTCGCCGCTCCGGTAGGACGCCAGCGTCCGCAGCGGCTCCTTGCCCCGCTCGCCCGTCTCCTGGTCGGTCGTGGTGATGACGCAGCGGGTGCACGGTTTGACCGCCTCGATCACCGTGCCGCCGATCCGCAGCAGCCGCACCCCGTCCTCGCCGAACGCGCCGAGCCCCTCGACCACCAGGCTCGGTCGGAACCGGTTCATCGGCAGCGGCGCGGCCATCCGCCCGTTCAGGTCCGCCAGCGACTCGGCGGAGATCAGCAGCAGCGGGTAGCCGTCCTGGAACCGGGCCACACCCCCGCCCCGCGACGTCTCCCGCCGCCCGGTGAACCGGACCAGCCGGCACTCCCGCCCGAGCAGGTCCGCGAACCACGCCGCGGCCTCGTCGCCCTGGTCGACGCCCCGGGCCTCCTTGCGCTGCACGAGCACCTCGCGCGGCTCGCCGTCCTCGTGGGCCTTGTGGACGAGCGGCGCCGCGCCCGGCGCGGTCACGGTGAGCACCTCGCCGTCGTAGGACGGCCGCAGCAGCGCCAGCGCGGCCGTGTCGCGCTGCGTCAGCGACCGGCCCTCGGCGTCGACGAGCATGAACTCGCGGTCGTGCCGCAGCCCCGCCGGCGTCAGCTCGGCGGCGCGCAGCGCGGTGCCGCCGCCGCTCTTGACGGGGTAGACGTTGAGTTCGGTGAGCGTGGCCGGCACGGGCGCCTCCGTCGGTTCCGGGCGTCAGGTCAGGTGGGTGAGGCGGTCGAAGACGGGCCCCAGCCGCTCGACGAACCGCTCCGGGCGGCACACCTCGTCCAGCCGCCCCTCGTCGAGCGTGAGACCGGCCTCGACCGCCGCGCCGCGCAGCGTCTCGCGGAACGGCACCCCCGTCTCCCACGTCGTCATCGCCGCCTTCTGGACGAGCGGGTACGCCTCGTCGTCGCGGGACATCCCGGCCTCGACCAGCTCCAGCAGGACGGTCGAGGTGTAGATCAGCCCGCCGGTCGACTCGAGGTTCGCCGTCATCCGCGCCTCGTCCACGACCAGGCCCGACATGAGGCGGTTCGTCAGGTTCAGCATGTAGTCCAGCGCGATCGACGCGTCCGGCAGCGCGATCCGCTCGGTCGACGAGTGCGAGATGTCCCGCTCGTGCCAGAGCGGGATGCCCTCCAGCACCGGGACGATCTGCGCCCGCACGATGCGCGCCATCCCCGCGAGCCGCTCGGAGATGATCGGGTTCTTCTTGTGCGGCATCGCCGAGGAGCCCTTCTGGCCCTTGCCGAACGGCTCCCACAGCTCCCGCACCTCGGTGCGCTGCCCGTGCCGCACCTCCAGCGCGATCGCCTCGCACACCGTCGCCATGATCGCGAGCGCCGACACCCACTCGCTGATGCCGTCCCGGATGACGACCTGCGTCGACACGTCCGCGGTCGCGAGCCCCAGCTCCCGCGCCACGTGCGCCTCGATCGCGGGATCGATGTTGGAGTACGTCCCGACGGCCCCGGAGATCGCCATCACGCCCACCGACTCCCGGGCCCGCCGCAGCCGGTCGCGGGACCGCGCCATCGCGAACGCGAAGTCCGCGACCCGGTGGCCCCAGACGTCCGGCTCCCCGTGGATCCCGTGCGTCCGGCCCACCCGCAGCGTCCCCCGGTGCGCCAGCGCGTGGTCGCGCAGCGTCGCGACCAGCGCGTCCGCCTTCGTCAGCAGGATGTCGGTCGCCTCGACGAGCTGCAGCGCCAGCGCGGTGTCCAGCAGGTCGGACGACGTCATGCCGAAGTGCACGTACCGCGCGGCCTCGCGGGGCTCGGTGTTGTCCGCCCACGCCGACAGGAACGCGATGACGTCGTGCTGGGTGACCGCCTCGATCTCGTGCACGGCCTCCGGCGTCGGCGGCGGCGCCTTGCGCACCGGCTCCACCACCTCCGGCGGGATCGTCCCGGCCGCGGCGTGGGCCTCGACGACGAGCACCTCCACCTTGCACCACAGCTCGTACTTGTGCGCGTCCGACCAGACGCGCCCCATCTCCGGAAGTGTGTAACGCTCAATCACCCGACGATTGTCCCAGGTCGTCCGAGCCCGCGGGGGCCGGGGCGCGGCGCTTCTCCAGGAGGACGGCTCCGGCGAGGACGGCGACCAGGGCGGCGATCTGGGCGGCGGCGAGCCAGAGGCCGAGCGGGACGGCGGCGAGGGACGCGGCGGCGGCGCCGAGGCGGATGCGGGACGGGCCGATGCGCACGATGCGGCGGAACAGCACGTCGCCCGCGAGGTAGAGGGCGACGCCGCCCGCGATGGCCAGCGCGGTGCCCGGCTTCAGGCCCTCCCACGCGTGCTCGACGGCCTTCTTCATCCCGGCCGCCGCCACCAGGACGCCGATGATCAGCGGGATGTGCGCGTAGAAGTACCCGAACATCGTCATCTGCGTGCGGCGGTGATCGTCGGCGGCGGCGAGCGAGTGCTCGGCGCGCTCGTCGTCGCCGGTGAAGTACGTCCACCAGATGGCCGCCGCGAGCGCGAGCCCGAGCAGCGCGGCGACGACCAGGCCCGCGTCCAGGTGGGCGTGCGCGGCGCCGGTCCCCACGGAGATGATCGACTCGCCGAGCGTGATCATCACGAGCAGCCCGTGCCGTTCGACGATGTGCTCCGCGCGGATGCTGAACAGGCCGCCCGCCGGGACGATGTACGGCTGGACGATCGGCACGACGAGCGCGAGCGTCCAGAGCACGTACACGACCGGGCCGCCGTCGAGCAGCCCGGCGGCGATGATCAGCCCGGCGGCCAGCAGGTTCGCGGGCAGGACGCGCAGGATGTTCGGGTTGCCGCGGGCGTACAGGGCGACGTGCGCGAGGACGAGCAGCAGGTAGCCGAGGCCCCAGACCAGGCCGCCGTCGCCGGTGAACGCGGTCGGGGTGCCGAGCGCGACCATGAAGAACCCGCCCATGCCGGCGAGGATCAGCAGCCGGTGCGCGGTCGCGGTCGGCGCCGTCATGTTCGTCAGCCAGGCGTACCCGCCGTACATCCACCACAGGACGCCGAACATCAGCACGACCTGGAAGAGCCCGAGCGGGCTGAACTCGCCGATCAGGACGTCGGTCAGCCGGATCAGCGTGAAGACGAAGACGAGGTCGAAGAAGAGCTCCAGCGTCGTGACGCCGTAGACCTCCTCCTGGTCGGTTGGGGTGGGGGAGGAGGTCATGTCTGCCTTCGGGGGGTTATGTCATTGCACGGCGTTCGCGGCGATGTCTGTGCGGTGGTGCGAGCCGCGCAGGCCGATTTCGGACACCGCACTGTACGCCGCCGCGCGGGCCGCCGGGAGGTCGGCCCCGGTCCCCACGACGCTCAGCACCCGGCCGCCGCTCGCGCGCAGCCGTCCGTCCTCCATGTCCAGGCTCGTGCCCGCGTGCAGGACGTACGCGCCGTCCACCGCGTTCGCCTCCGCGAGGCCCGTGATCTCGCCGCCCTGCACCGGCGCCGCCGGGTAGCCCTCGGCCGCCACGACGACCGTGACCGCGGCCCCTGGGAGCCACTCCGGCCGCAGGTCCGGGTCGAGGCCGCCGATCGCGCACGCCTGCAGGAGCGTCGCGACGGGGGTGGCGAGCCGGTCCAGGACGACCTGGGTCTCGGGGTCGCCGAACCGCGCGTTGAACTCGACGACCCGCACGCCCCGCGACGTCAGCGCGAGCCCCGCGTACAGGACGCCCACGTACGGGGTCTCGCGGCGGCGCAGCTCGTCCAGCGTCGGCTGCACGACCGTGGACATGACCTCGCGCACCAGCCCCTCGGGCGCCCACGGGAGCGGCGTGTACGCGCCCATGCCGCCGGTGTTGGGGCCCGCGTCGCCGTCGAGGGCGCGCTTGAAGTCCTGCGCGGGCAGGAGCGGGACGGCCTGCACGCCGTCGCACAGCGCGAACAGCGACACCTCCGGGCCGTCCAGGAACTCCTCGATCACGACCCGCTCGCACGCCGCGGCGTGCTCGAGGGCCGCGGCGCGGTCCTCGGTCACCACGACGCCCTTGCCCGCCGCGAGCCCGTCGTCCTTCACCACGTACGGCGGCCCGAACGCGTCGAGCGCCTCCTCGGCCTCCAGGCGCGTCTCGCAGACCCGCGCGTCCGCCGTCGGCACCCCGGCCGCCGACATGACCTCCTTCGCGAACGCCTTCGAGCCCTCGATGCGGGCGGCCTCGCGGTCCGGGCCGAAGCACGGGACGCCCGCGCGGCGCAGCGCGTCCCCGACGCCCGCGACGAGCGGTGCCTCGGGGCCGATGACGACCAGCTCGATCCGCAGCCGGGCGGCGAGTTCGGTCACCGCCGTCGGATCGGTCGGGTCGAGGTGGTGGTTGTCCGCGATCTCCGCCGTGCCGGGATTGCCCGGGGCGCAGTGGAGGGCGGTGACGGCAGGGTCGCGGTGCAGGGCGCGGGCGAGCGCGTGCTCGCGGCCACCCGATCCAAGGACGAGTACTCGCACGTCACGCGAGCTTACAGATCCGGCGCGGGCGCGGCGGTTCGTCCGATGAGTCCGCCGTCACACGCGCCGGCGTGAACCTCGCCGAACCTCACGACGTCCTAACGATCGGCTGGTACGCTGCAACCGGTCTTGACAGCCCGTGGTCGCTTCATGTCCGGAAGGAGGTGGTCGGGATGATTCCTGGTGATACTTGCAGTTCGCCGGAGAACCCTCACAGTCCGAGGACTGTCCATCCGTCCGCCTCCATCTGGCGTCCGGCCGCTCCAGCGCGCTCCCTCTAGGGTCGAGCGCGCCGTGCGCGCGTGGCCGGCGGGTTAGGAGCACCTCATGGCCATGACGCGAGTCCGTCCCCCGCGCGCGCTGTTCAAGCCGCGCAACCGCCCCGTCGGCGCGCATCGCCCGCCCAGAGGCTCCGCCGTCATCGACTGGGCCGCCTACATCGACGGCCACCGCGTCTGCACCGACACGGTCGGCGACGCCGTGCGCCTCATCCGCGACGGGCGCCTCACCCCCGAGGGCGACAGCGCCGGGTTCGTGTGGGTCGGGCTGCACGAGCCGTCCGCGACCGAGCTGGCCGAGCTCGCCGAGGTGTTCGGCCTGCACCCGCTCGCCGTCGAGGACGCGATCGACGCCCACCAGCGCCCGAAGCTGGAGCGCTACGACGACGTCCACTTCGTCGTGATGAAGACCGTCGGCTACGTCCCCGGCGAGGACGGCTCCGAGGTCGTCGAGACCGGCGAGATCATGATGTTCTGCGGGCCCGACTTCGTCGTCACCGTCCGGCACGGCAAGCACGGCGAGCTGGCGCCGGTCCGCGCCCGCCTCGAGCGCGACCCGGAGCGGCTCGTGCAGGGGCCCGCCGCCGTCCTGCACGCCGTCACCGACCACGTCGTCGACGGGTACGTGAACGTCGCCGACGCCGTCCAGGAGGACATCGACGAGGTCGAGGAGGCCGTCTTCTCGCCCGAGCGCACCGACGAGTCGCGCCGCATCTACCGGCTCAAGCGCGAGGTCATCCAGCTCAAGCGCGCCGTCGGCCCGCTCGCCGGACCGCTGCGCAACCTGTCCGGCCGCCGGTTCGTCCCGGCCGAGATCAGGGAGTACCTGCGCGACGTCGAGGACCACCTCACCCGCGTCCGCGAGCAGGTCGAGTCCTACGACGAGCTGCTCAACCCCATCCTGCAGGCGCACATGACGCAGGTGACGGTCGCCGACAACAAGGACATGCGCAAGATCTCCGCCTGGGGCGCGATCTTCATGGTGCCCACGGCCATCGCGGGCGTCTACGGGATGAACTTCGACTTCATGCCCGAGACCCAGTGGCGCTTCGGCTACCCGATGATCCTCGGCGTCATCGCGCTGTCCTGCCTGTCGCTCTACCGGGGCTTCCGCCGCAACGGCTGGCTCTGATCACAGCGCCGCCAGGAACTCCCGGACGGCCGACGCGAACGCCGCCGGGTCGTCGTCGTGCGCCCAGTGGCCGCAGCCGGGCAGTTCGCGCAGGACGGTCCCGGGGCGGCGCCCGGCCATCGCGCGGGCCTGCGCCGTCGGGAGCACGAAGCTCTCCGGCCCGTGGATCAGCAGGGCGGGGCACGACGACCCCAGCCAGTCCGCCCACCAGTCGCCGATCAGGGCCCGCTGCGACGCCACCATGTCGTCGCGGTCGAACAGCAGGCCCCACCCGTCCGGGTGCTCGACGGCGCTCTCCAGGAAGTACCCCGCGTCCGGGATCCCCCGTGCCTCGATGGCGCGGCGCAACCCGTCCAGGGTGGCGGCGCGGCGGGGCCAGTCCCGGACGTCCAGGACGGGGTGCGGCACGTCGGGCGGCCGGTTGAGCGCGCCGCCCTCCTCGACGACCAGCGCCCGGACGAGCTCGGGGTGTCGCGCGGCCAGCCGGAAGGCGACGACCCCGCCCATCGAGTGACCGAGGACGATCACCGGCCCGGCCCCGAGCCCCCGCAGGAACTCGGCGGCGTCGGCCACGTACTCGTCCGGCCCGTAGTCCCCGGCCCGGTCGCTGTGGCCGTGCCCGCGCTGCTCCAGCGCGATCACCCGGTACCGGGGGGCGAGCGCGGCGGCGAGCGGCGCGAAGCACCGGGCGCGCCCGAAATGCCCGTGCAGCGCGAGGATCGGCGCGCCGTCCCCCCGGCCGTCCAGCCAGGCCAGCCGCAGCCCCCGGACGGTCGCGAACCTCTCGATCATCGTGCTCTCCCTTCCTGCAGTGACCGCCAGGTCAGCGCCGCGACGGCGAGCGCCGCGGCCGCGGTGACCACGGCGGCGAGGTCGAAGGCGGCGCCGCCGAGCCCGGCCACGCCGAGCGCGCCGCCGAGCTTGAACGCGGTCTCGTTCACGGCCGCCGCGGAGCCGGACCGTTCCGGCGGGGCCGCCCGCAGCATCGCGGTGCTCGCCGCGTTGACCGTCGCGGCGTTGCCCGCCGCCAGCACGCCCAGCCCGGCGATCACGAGCGCCGGTTCGGCGGCGCGCAGGCCCGCCCAGATCGTCCCCGCCCCGGCGGCCACGACCGCGAGCCCGCCCGCCGCCGTGCGCCGCACCCCGTACCGGGCGATCGCCCGCACCACGACGGGCGCCATGCCCAGCTGCGCGACGGCCACCGGCAGCAGCGCGAGCGCCGCCTCCGAGGGGGTGAAGCCGCGCTGCACCTGGAGGTACCGCGTGAGCAGGAACAGCACGCCCATCAGCGCGAAGAACCCGGTCGCCGCCGCGAGGGCGGCGGGCCGGAACGCGCGGCCGGCCAGCATGCCGGGATCGAGGAGCGGGTGCGCCGCCCGGCGCAGCCGGACGGCCAGCGCGCCCCGAGCAGCACCGCGAGCGTCGCCGCGGCGCCCCGGTGCGGGGCCTCGATCAGGGTGTGGACGGCGGCGACGAACGTCCCGCAGGCCAGCACGGCGCCCGGGACGTCCAGCGGCACCGCGCGTCCGGGAACGGCGGGCACCACGGCCACGACCGCCCCGCCCGCCGCCAGCAGTACCGCCGCGTTCACCAGGAACAGCGCGCGCCAGCCGAAGTGCTCGGTGAGCAGCCCGCCCGCCGGCGGCCCGGCCACCACCCCGGCGCTCGCCGCCGCGCCCCACGCCGCGAGCGCCTTCGGCAGCTCGCCGCGCGGGAACACGCCCCGCACGATGGCCAGCGCGGACGGCGTGATCAGCGCGTTCCCGACGCCCTGGACGGCACGCGCCGCGATCAGCTCGCCGGGCGTCCGCGCGGCCGCCGCGAGCAGCGAGGCCGCCGCGAACACGGCGACCCCGGCCAGCAGCACGCGCCGCGCCCCGGCCCGCTCGGCGAGCGCCCCGGCGGCGACGAGCGTCGAGGCCAGCGCGAGGACCGTCGCCTCGGTGATCCACTGCAGCTGCGGCCCGGTGGCCCGCAGGTCCGCCGCGATCGACGGCAGCGCGACCGTCACCGCCGCTCACGCTCATGCTCATGACCAGCAGCGCGGCGCACAGCGCGGCCAGGACGGGCAGGCGGTGCGGACGCCCGGCGGCGGGCGGGTTCATGGGACGGCCTCCGGCGGTCGGGAGCCGTTAACATAACGACCGTCATGCCGAGTTGGCAAACGATCGTCATGGAAATAGGCTCGACCCCCGTGGCCCGCCCCCGTGACCCGCAGCGCCGCGCGCGACTCCTCGACGCGATCGTCGACTACCTCGCCGAACACGGCATCGCGCAGCTCTCGATGCGCCCGCTCGCCAAGGCGCTCGGCCACAGCACGTACGTCCTGACGCACCACTTCGCCACCAAGGACGAACTCATCAGCGCGGTCCTGGAGCATCTGGACCGGCGCCAGAAGGGCCGCCTCGAGGCGCTCCCGGCCCCACCGGGCGGCACCGGCCTCGGTGCCGTCGTCCGCGCGTCCTGGGACTGGCATCTCGCCGAGGACCTGCCCATGGTCCGGCTGCTGCACGAGATCGAGGGCCTGTCCGCCGCCGGACGCCTCACCGGCCCGTACGTCCCGAAGATGCTCGGCGACCGGGCCGGGTACGTCGCGGACGTCCTGCGCGCCCACGGCGTCCCGGACGACCTCGCCCTGCGCCGCGCGACCCTGCTCAACGCCGCGTACGCCGGACTCCAGACCGACTACCTCACCACCGGCGACCGGACCCGCGTCGAGGCCGCCCTCGACGACCTCGCCACCCTGGCCGACTCCTGGACCACCTGAGCGGGGATGGCCGGTTCCGGGCCGTCCCCGGCGCCGCCGCGGCCGGAGTGCCGCTCGTGCCGGAGCGGTCCGAACTCGGTCTGCGGACGGCTTAGCCGGGGGCGCTCCGGCGCGAGCAGACCGCGCGGGGCGTGAAGTCGCGTCCGGCGCCGGTGCCGCCCTCCGCGCGATGGCGGTCCCGGCGCGCCGGCGCGGGAGCACCTGGGTGCGAATTGCCGGGCGGGCGACTGTCACGCACATGCCAAGAGAATCTGACTCTCCGCATGCTTGAATCTTCCTCTCCGGCGGTGAGGAGAGCATGGTGCGTGCACGGAGTCTCGCGGTCGTCCTGGTGGGCGCGCTGGTGGTGGCGGTCCTGTCGCCGGTCCGGACGCCCGTCCACGCCTCGGCCGCCGCTCCGGTCGGGGCATGCCCGTCGCGGTGGGTCGCGAGCTGGACGGCGAGCCCGACCGACGGCGCCGTCCCGTTCGACGCGTCGCTCGGCGCGGTCCCCACGACGCTCGACGACCAGACCGTCCGGATGGTGATCACGCCGCACCTGGGCGGGTCGTCGGTGCGGGTGCGGCTGAGCAACCGGTTCGGCCGGGAGCCGGTGACGTTCGGCCGGGTGACGATCGCGCCGCAGGTCCGGGGCGCCACGACCGGACGGCCGGTTCCGGTGACGTTCGGCGGCGCGGCGTCCGTCACCGTCCCGGCGGGCGAGGACGCCGTGAGCGACGCGGCCGCGCTGACGTTCGCGGCGTTCGACCCGCTGGCGGTCAGCGTCCACCTGCCGGACCGGACCGGCGGGGTGACGAAGCACTGGAACGCGAACGCGACGTCGTACTACGCGGACGCGCGCACCGGCGACCTCACGGCACGCACCGGCGCCGAGGGGTTCGCGAACGAGACCCTCAGCTGGCTGTTCGTCGCGGGGCTGGACGTCCGGTCGGACGCGCGCGCGGTCGTGGCGTTCGGCGACTCCATCACCGACGGGTTCGTCGGCGGCAGCCCGTTCGCGATCCCCGCCGACCGCTCGGTGGCCGACACGAACGGGCGTTACCCGGACGAACTCCAGCGGCGCGCGGACGCCGCCGGCCTCGGGATCTCCGTCGTCAACGCGGGCATCGGCAGCAACCAGCTGCTGGGGAGCCTCGGTCTCATGGACGGCCCGAGCGGCGTGTCCCGGTTCCGCGCCGACGCACTGGACGTCCCCGGCGCGTCCGGAGTCCTCGTGCTGGAGGGCATCAACGACCTCGGGCTCCGGATCGGCGTCACGCCCGCCGAGATCCAGGACGGCTACGTCCGACTGATCGACCGCGCGCACGCGGCGGGCAAGCGGATCTGGCTCGGCACCCTCACCCCCGCCGCGAACGCGCTCGTCAACGGGACCCTGACCGCTCCGAACAGCGAGCGGTACCGGCAGCGGATCAACGCGTGGATCCGGAGCCAGACCCTCGCGGACGGCGTCGTCGACTTCGATGCGGCCGTCCGGGACCCGGCGGACCCCTCCCGGCTGCTCCCCGCGTACGCGAGCCCGGACAACCTGCACCCCGGCCCGCGGGGTTACGAGCGGATGGCCGCCGCCGTCCCGCTGGACCTGTTCGACGACATGCCCTGCGCGGGCCCGGGCGACGACCTCTAGGCGTGCCGGACGGCCAGGCCGGGGTACTCCAGCACGAACCCGGACGGGTCGTAGACCAGGCGGGCCGTGAAACCGAAGGCGGGCGCCGCGTAGTCGTAGCGCCGGTGCCCCTCGCCGTCGGCGATCCGGACGTAGGTCTGCTCCAGCCGCTCGACGGCGAGGCCGTCCGCCCGGACGTAGACGGCCGGGACGTCCGCGGCGTCCCCGACGGCCTGGCGCAGCCGATGGACGGGCAGCGCGTTCGTCATCGCGGACGACTCCAGATCGACGTCGACACAGCCGTCGAGGACGGGCGCTGGTCGGCCGTCGACCAGCCAGCGCCCCTGCCCGGCGCGCTCGACGGTCACCGTGGCGGGCCCGTCCTCCAGCAGGCGGGAGACGCGCGCCCGGCGCGTGCACCAGCGCTCGTCCACGTCGATCTCGTAGTCGACGGCCCACGCCCGTCCGTCCTCCACGGCGGTGGTCGCGCCGCGCAGCCGCCACCCGCCGCCCAGCCGGCTCGTCCGGACGACCTCGAACCCCGTGCGGGCGTCGCAATGCAGCCAGGCGGCCGTGGACGGCGGGTCGGTGAAGTCCATTCGCGTCCACTCCGTTCCGCGGGTGAGCCGAGCCCAATGATCGCACCGCGAAGGCAACCGATCCTCGGGGGTCGGGCTAGAGGAAGGTGTCAGTACCCCCAGGGCAGTCGGATACCTACAAGCGGCAGTGGATCGTCGACCCGGAGAAGGAGACCCTGCTGGAGATCCGGGATCTGGTCGCGACGCCGCCGAGGGGGAGCCGTCCCCTCCCACCGGGCGACGACGGACGGCCGCGCAGGCTGGACGCCGAGGACATGCCCGACCGGTTCCACAAGCCGGGCGAACTGGCCGGATACCAGCTGTTCGCCGTGGCGGAATGGACGGACGAGCAGCCGGAGTGAGCGCGAGGCCCGCGCCGTCGTCGGCGCGGGCCTCGGTCAGGCGGTCACGGGACCGCGTTGGTGCTGTCAGACGCGGACGGACGGATCGGTGGACGGTCCGCCGCCGTTCTCGGGCCCGCGCTCCATCCGGTGCAGCCGTTCCGGAGCGGGAGCGGGTCCGGGCGCGGGTGCCGGTGCGGGGCCGCCACCGCCCTGCGGTGCCCCACCGCCGCCCGGCGCCGGGGCAGCGGCCGGGGGAGCGGCCGCGGGCGGTGCCTGGGCGGGCGGCGGGGGACTTCCGCCGCCGCCGTCCCGGTCGTCGAGGTGCGGCTCCGGCTTCTCCGCTTCCTTCTCGCGCCAGTACTCCCTGTTCTCGTTGATGCTCTCCATTCGCTTCTCGTGGGCGCTCGGCCCGTCGTCGTCATCGTCCTTCGGCGCGAGCCGAATCTTCGGGGCCGGGGCCGGAGCGGGCTCCGGGGTCGGCTCCGGGGTCGGCTCCGGTTCCGGGGCGGGGGCCGGGCGTGGCTCGTCGCGGAGCAGCAGGTCCAGGTTCTGGCCCTCTTCCCCGACCCGGTACCGGTAGACGGCCGGGGTGTCGCGGACGTTGGCCGCGTCCTGGGGAGTCATCACGCCGAACCTGGTCTTGCCGTCGTCGGGGGCGGGCGGTGACGTCGGCTGCGGCGCGGGCGGGTTCAGGACCTCCTCTGCGAGGTCCCTGAGTTCGGGGATGAAGTAGTCCTCGAGGAACTGCTCGGAGTTGAGCCCAAGGAACTGGCCGAAGTCGCGCTTGCGGCGTTCGGCCCAGGAGAGGTCCTGGTACCGGTCGTACTCGTCGGCGAACTGGCGGGCGAACTCGGGGTCCTCGAGCATTCTTTGGGCCGCCCAGTTCAGGTTCTGGGTGAGCGTCCTGCCGTACACCTCCTCCAGTCCCAGGGTGGCGATCTCGGCCGCGATGTTGCGCCCGCGCAGCGGCGTCTTGCCGGTCACCGAGGGGACCTTGTCGGGCGTGAACGTCGGCGCCTGCGGCTTCGACGGCAACGGCTGCTGCGGGGGACGGTCCGGCATGGGCGGTTCGCGCTTGATGATCGGTCCCGTCTCGTCCCACTCGGGAGCCGGTCCCGGCTTGGGGAGTCCGAGCGGCGAGCGGTCCGGTTCGGGCGCGGTGCCCTGCGGCGGGGCGGTCGGGGGCGCGGACACGATCGGCGCGGGCAGGGTGCGCACCGGTCCGGCGACACCGGGTCCGGGGCGCGGCGCGACCGGTGAACCGCCCGGACGTCCCGTCCCGCCACTGCCACCGCCACCGCGGCCGCTGCCGGGCCGGGACGACGCCGGGTCCCCGCCGCCCGGACGTGTGTCCGGACGTCCGGCGCCCGGACGGGTGTCGGACGGACGCGAGGCGGGGGTCCGGTCGCCGGACGGGCGCGACGGCCCGACCGGCGTGGGCGTCCGGGGACGCTCCAGCACCCGTCCGGGCAGGTCCGGACGGACGGACGGGCGCCGCGGATCGGGCTGCGCGGGCGGCTGCTCGCGCGGCGCGGGCGTCACGGGCGCGGTCGGCCCCGGTCGGACGGCGGGGAACAGCGGCGGCACGCGGAACGGGTCGTCCTCGGGGTTCTCGCCGGGCTCGTCGGCCGGTCCTTCGGGAGTCCCGGGCGTCTCGGGCGCCTCGGGGTCACCGGGCAGGAGCGGTCCGTCAGGTTCTTCGGGGTCTCCCGGCAGGCGGGGACCCCCGGGCGTCTCGGGCACTTCGGGGTCACCGGGCACGTGCGGCTCGGGGTCGGCCGGCAGGCCGGGACTCTCGGGAGTCCAGGGAGTCTCCGGCGGCGCGGGGTCACCGGGCAGGTTCGGCGCCTCGGGCTGCTCGGGATGCTCGGGCGCTCCCGGACCGTTCGGGCTACCCGGCTCGCCTGGCGCACCCGGACCGTCCGGGTTACCCGGCTGGCCGGGCGTGCCGGGGCCTCCCGGGGAGTCCGGCAGTACGGGCGGGTTCACCGGGGCGTCACGCTCGGGAACCTCAGGCCGGGGCAGGTCGCGCTGGGGGATCTCGGGAAGGGGAAGGTCACGCTGGGGAACCTCGGGCCGAGGCTCCTCGGGCCGGGGATCCTCAGGCTCGGGGGCGAACGGAGGGCTCAGCGGGTTCGGCAGCTGAACCGGCGGCACATTGGTGACCTGGTTCGGCGGACTCTGGCCGCTCTGACCGCCCTGCCCTTCTGTATCGGTCTGGCCGCCCTGTCCCTCTGCGCCGCTCTGGGCGCCGGTCTCCGGAGAATCACCGGCTTGTGCGGGCGGCTCTTCGGGGTTTTCCGACGTCTCCGAGAGCTGGGTCCGGTCGCCCTCGCCCGTCTCCCAACCGGCGCTGCGCGCCCAGGGCGTTTCGTCGAGCTGTTCGGCGGCCAGCAGCGCGTTCCGCCGGGCCTCGCTCGCCATCCTCAGGGTGTTGGAGATGTGGCCACGAGTGATCGGGTTGCGTGTGGTGGCATGGGCGGCCCGGAGCTGATCGAGGCGCGCCTGCGTCGACTGCAGCTCCCCGCGGATCTTCTCCACGTACTTCCGGCGCTCCTTTAGGACCTCCTTGTTGGCCTGTGCCAGCCGCCGGTAGGCGCGCCCGGTTCCGGTACCCCGCTCCCGTGCGCGATTGACTTCGCGGGCGGCGCGTTCCGCCCGCAGTTCGGCCCGGTCCAGCGCCTGGAGACGGCGCTCGCGCAGGTACGGCTCGACGACCTCCCCGACCGGCTGGATGAAGCGCAGGATCTGCCAGGGGTCGACGCCCGCGTCCAGTATCGCCGTGCTCCCGTAGATGCCCCGCTGGACCAAGGGGTCGTAGCCCTCCGCCGCGGCTGCGGCCGGACTCCCCAAGGCCCGCATGGCGCGCGGGCTCATCATGATCGGCGCGAGCATCCGGGCGCGGGCGTCCCGGTACGGGTCGAGGACGCCGTCCCGCAGTCGCCGAGACCAGGCGCCGGACCGGCCCGGCGGCGTCGCGGATTCCCGTTCGGGCGGACGTCCCGCCGCAGGTGCGGTGGACGGAGACCTGTCCTCAGGAGGGTTGTCCGGGTCGCCCTCAGGACGCCCCAGGGGGCCGGGCAGAACCGGAAGCTCCGAGGGGTCCAAGGGGACCGGAGGCGGCGCGGGGGCCGGCGCCTCGGGGACGTCCGGGGCCGGCCTGGCCGGGGAGTCTCCGGGACGGTCCGGTCCGTCCGGCTCCCTGGCCGGGTCCGGGCGGTCCGGCGTCTCGGAGCGGACCACGGGACGGGTCGGTTCGGTCGACGGCGCGCGCGGCTCGTCGGACGGCGGCTCGTTCCGCCCCTCCGGCCGCGGGTCGGCCTGCCGTTCGTTCCGCCGGGGCGGCGCCGCCTGCGGCTGCTCGGCACGCGGCTGCCGGATGTCCTGCTGGAGCTGTTCGATCCGCTCCCGCAGCCGCTGCTGCTGCTCCTCCATCCGCTCGATGAAGGAGGGCTCGGACGGGTCGCCGGGCGCCGCCGCCCACGCGGGCGGCGGGGGCTCGGGACCGTCCGCGTGCGCGGCGCCCGCCGCCAGCACGTCGTAGGCCAGGGCACCCAGGATGGAGAGGGAGAACCCCCCGGCCAGGGTGAGGCCCACTCGTATCGGTCTGATCATGGTGTTCAGGCCATCTGTCCGGATGGGTGTCCGGCAACCCCTTCGCGCCGTCCGGACACCTACCGGACACCCGCCGGACACCGTCCAGACCTGTCCAGGACGCGCATGCGTGAGGCCCGCGCCGAGTCGGCGCGGGCCTCGGTCAGGCGGTTGTCAACCGCGTTGGCACTGGTCAGACACGGGTGGACGGGTCACCGGACGGCCCGCCGCTGTTCTCGGGCCCGCGCTCCATCCGGTGCATCCGCTCGGGCGCGGGCGCCGGCGCGGGGCCGCTGCCGCCCGACGGTGCTCCGCCGCCGCCCGACGCCGGGGGACCGGAGGCGGCGGGGGGCCCGGCCGCGGGCGGTGCCTGGGCGGGCGGCGGGGCGCTCCCGCCGCCGCGACCGCCGCCGTCCCGGTCGTCGAGGCGCGGCTCCGACTTCTCCGCTTCCTTCTCGCGCCGGTACTCCCGGCCTTCGTTGATGCTCTCCATTCGCTTCTCGTGGGCGCTCGGCCCGTCGTCGTCATCGTCCTTCGGCGCGAGCCGAATCTTCGGGGCCGGGGCCGGAGCGGGTTCCGGGGTCGGCTCCGGCTGCGGTTCCGGGGCGGGGGCCGGGCGCGGCTCGTCGCGGAGCAGCAGGTCCAGGTTCTTGCCCTCCTCGCCGACCTTGTAGCGGTAGAGCGCCGGGGTGTCGCGGACGTTGGCCGCGTCCTGGGGCGTCATCACGCCGAACCTGGTCTTGCCGTCGTTGGGTGCGGGCGGTGTCGTCTCCTGCGGCAGCGGGGGGTTGAGGATCTCCTCTGCGAGGTCCCTCAGCTCGGGGATGAAGACATCGTCGATGAAATGCTCGGGGTTGAGGCCCAGAGTCTGGCCGAGGTCACGCGTGCGACGCTCGACCCAGTTCAGGTCCTGGTACCGGTCGTACTCGTCCGCGTACTGGCGGGCGAACTCGGGGTGCTCGACCATCCACTGGGCCACCTCGTTCAGCTCCTGGGTGAGCATCCTGCCGTACAGCTCCTCCAGGCCCAAGGTGGCGATCTCGGCCGCGATGTTGCGCCCGCGCAGCGGCGTCTTGCCGGTCACCGAGGGGACCTTGTCGGGCGTGAACGTCGGCGCCTGCGGCTTCGGCGGCAACGGCTGCTGCGGGGGTCGGTCCGGCATGGGCGGTTCGCGCTTGATGATCGGTCCCGTCTCGTCCCACTCGGGAGCCGGTCCCGGCTTGGGGAGTCCGAGCGGTGAGCGGTGCGGTTCGGGTGCGGTGCCCGTGCCGGGGCCCGTCGTGACCGGGGAACGCCCTGGGCCGGCCTGCGGCGGGGCGGTCGGGTTCGGCGCGGGCAGGGTGCGCACCGGTCCGCCGGGCGGGGACGCGGTCGGTGCGGGGCGCGGTGCGGTCGGCGTGCCGCCCGGACGCACCGTTCCGCCACCGCCACCGCCACCGCTGCCGCGGCCGTTGCCGGGCCGGGACGATGCCGGGTCCCCGCCGCCCGGACGGGTGTCCGGACGTCCGGCGCCCGGACGGGTGTCGGACGGGCGCGAGGCGGGGGTCCGGTCGCCGTGCGGGCGCGACGGCCCGACCGGCGTGGGCGTGCGGGGACGCTCCAGCACCCGTCCGGGCAGGTCCGGACGGACGGACGGGCGGCGCGGATCGGGCTGCGCGGGCGGCTGCTCGCGCGGTGCGGGCGCCGGGGGCGCGGTCGGCCCCGGACGGACGGCGGGGAACAGCGGCGGCACGCGGAACGGGTCGTCCTCGGGGTTCTCGCCGGGTTCGTCGGCCGGTCCTTCGGGAGTCCCGGGCGTCTCGGGCACTTCGGGGTCACCGGGCAGGTTCGGCGCCTCGGGGTCGCCCGGCAGGTTCGGCGCTTCGGGGTCGCCGGGAAGGTTCGGCGCTTCGGGGTCGGCCGGCAGGCCGGGACTCTCGGGAGTCCAGGGAGTCTCCGGCGGCGTGGGGTCACCGGGCAGGTTCGGCGTCTCGGGCTGCTCGGGGTGCTCGGGCGCTCCCGGACCGTTCGGGCTACCCGGCTCGCCTGGCGCACCCGGACCGTCCGGGTTACCCGGCTGGCCGGGCGTGCCGGGGCCTCCCGGGGAGTCCGGCAGTACGGGCGGGTTCACCGGGGCGTCACGCTCGGGAACCTCAGGCCGGGGCAGGTCGCGCTGGGGGATCTCGGGCAGGGGAAGGTCACGCTGGGGAACCTCGGGCCGAGGCTCCTCAGGCCGGGGATCCTCGGGCCGGGGGGCGAACGGAGGGTTCAGCGGGTTCGGCAGCTGGACCGGTGGCACATCGGTGGACTGGTTCGGCGGACTCTGGCCGCTCTGGCCGCCCTGCCCCTCCGTCCCGGCCTGGCCGTTCTGTCCCTCGGTCCCGGCCTGTCCCTCTGTGCCGCCTTGGCCCTCTGAGCCGGCCTGTCCCTCTGACCCGGTCTGGCTGCTGTTCTCGCCCTGCCCCTGCTGCCCTTCCTCCCCGTTGCCGTTCTCCAGCTCCTCAAGGCCAGGCCAGAGTCGCTTCTCATTCTTCTTCGCCCCCGCCAAGCGATTCTCCGCCGTGGCCAGGAGGCGTTCCAGCCTGGCGACCCGAGCCGTATCGCCACGCTGCCTGGCCTCGTCCAGCTTCTCTCGAAGCTCCTCGACGCGTTTCGCGGCCACCTGCACTTCGCGCCGGTTGCCGGCCGGTGTCTTGAGCCATGCCTCCCAGGCCGCGTGACCGACTTCGAGGGTGAACTTGGGGTACGTGACGGTCTTGGGCAGGCTGGGGTCGGGAAAGGTGTTCTGGGGGCCCTTACCGCTCTCGTCGGCGAACCACTTGTGCATCCTCTGGAGGGTCTTCTTCCAGACATAGCCGCGCTGCGTCGGGTCCTCGATGGATGCGATCCACGCCAGATACCGAGCGTTCCAGTACCGGGTCCAGTCGTTCGGGTTCCACCGCGGATCGGACCGTCCTGGACGGCGGTCTCCATCGTCAGAGGCGGGCGGTCCCGACGGCGGCGGGTTGGTGCCCGACTGCGGGGCGCCCGGCCGGTTCGACTGCGGCGCACCGGGCGTGTTCGGCACCTGCCCGGGCGGGGTGCCGGGCGCGCCGCCCGGGACCGGTGGCACGTTGGGTCCGGGCGGCGGGTTCTGGCCGGTACCGGGGGCCGACGGCACGCCGGGGCCGACACCGGTCGGCGGCACCGGCGACGTCGGCGGGTTCGGGTTCGGCTGCGTCGGGTTCGGCCGCGGATCCGGGTCCGGGCGACGGTCCGCGGGCGGCCGGACGATCCGGTCCGGCGGGACGATCGGGGGCTGCGTCGGCCCGTCGTTGTCGGGCCGTTCCGGCTGCTGCGGCGTCCGGCGCGGCCCGTCGTCCCCCCGGCGCTCGGGGCGCTGCTTCGGAGGGTCGGGGCGGGGCTTCGGCGCGGGCCGCTCCGGCCGCGCGGACTGCCCGGACTGTCCACCGAGGCGCTCCCGCATCTCCTGGAGCCGCCGCCTGAGTTCGGTGTCGTCGAAGCCGGTCGACGGCTTCTTCCCGGAGTCGGACGGGTCGCATTCCGCCAGCCGGACGTAGTCGGTGATGTACGGCGGGCACCGTTCCCACGGTGTTGCCGGGCCCACCGCCGCGTGCGCGGGCGAGGCCGTCAGCGCGTCGTAGGCGAGGCCGCCCGCGGTGGCGAAGAAGAGTCCCCCCACCAGGGTCAGACCCGCTCGCATCGAGTGGTTCATGGCACTCACACCAGCCGTCCGGCGAGGTGTCCGGCAACCGATCGAGCCGTCCGGACACCCCCCGGCGCACAATGCAATCCGGCGTCCGATTCCTGTACACCGTCGCGTCACCTGATGTTGACTCGGTCGGGCGCGGAGGCACCGTCCGGGCGTGCGGAGCGCGCGACGAGGGGAGAGACCGGGCACCTGCGCGGCGGTCCCGCGCCTGGACGGGACGGCCGCCCGCGCACGCCCTGACCGGCGACCCGTCGAACGGCCCCTGACCTGGCCGGACACCGCCGGACACCGATCCGGACACCCCGACGGGGGCCGCCGGGAAGGGCGCCCCGGCCCGGCTACGCCGCGACCCGGCTCGGCTACGCCGCGCCCCGGCCCGGCTACGCCGCGACCCGGCCCGGCTACGCCGCGCCCCGGCCCGGCTACGCCGCGACCCGGCCCGGCTACGCCGCGACCCGGCCCGGCTACGCCGCGACCCGGCCCGGCTACGCCGCGACCCGGCCCGGCTACGCCGCGACCCGGCCCGGCTACGCCGCGACCCGGCCCGGCTACGCCTCGAGCGGTGCGGCGGCGGCCGCCAGGACGTCCGCCGCGACGTCGGGGTAGTCGGTGACGATCGCGTCCACGCCGTACTTCGCGAATCGGGCGATGTCCTCGGGGTCGTTCACCGTCCACACGGCGACGGGCAGCCCGGCGGCGTGGGCGTCGTCCACGAGGCCGGGGGTGGTGATCGCGTGCTCGGGCGACAGGGCGGTCGCGCCCGCGGCGACCGCCGAGGAGACGGGGTCGCGGGCGGGGTGTCCCGCGAGCCACGGGCTGCCGGGGACGAGGGTCTTGCGTTCGGCGAGCGCGACCCGGCCCAGCTCGCGGGGGTGCGGGCGAGGACGCGCCAATCGAAGGCCAGCAGGCGGCTGCGAGCGGCGAGACCGGCACCGTGCAGGACGTCCGCGACGGCGGCGACGAACCGCGCCACCTCGGCGTCCGGCCAGCTCGGGTCGGTCTTGAGTTCGACGGCGAGGTCGGCCCCGGACGGTGCGACCAGTGCGCAGACCTCCGCGAGGGTCGGGATCGGCGTTCCGGGGACGGCCCGCTGGGTGACGGCGAACGCGTCGCCGGGGCGGCGGACGCCCGCGTCGAGGGTCCGGAGCTGCGCGAGGGTGAGGTCGCGGACGGCCTTCCCCACGTAGGGGAAGGCCGGGTCGCCCGGGTGCGCGGGGCCGGTGTCGGTGAGCGTCACCGGCGACAGGACCTGGTCGTGGCCGAGGACGACGACGCCGTCGGCCGACAGGCCCACGTCGAGCTCGACGGCGTCGACGCCCAGGTCCAGCGCGTGCGCGAAGCCGGGGAGGGTGTTCTCCGGCAGCAGGCCCCGGGCGCCGCGGTGGCCGTGCAGCTCGACGGTACGGGTCGCCTCGACGGTACGGGTCACGGAGAGCAACCGTACCTGCCTGCGGCGACCGCCGGTTACGGCGGTCAGACCAGCGGGCGGAGCTCGAGCGTCTGGTCGCGGCCGGGGCCGACGCCGATCGCGGAGATCCGCGCGCCCGACATCTCCTCCAGCGACCGGACGTAGGCCTGCGCGTTCTTCGGGAGGTCCTCGAACGTCTTGGCGCCGGTGATGTCCTCGCGCCAGCCGTCCAGGTACTCGAGGATCGGCTTGGCGTGGTGGAAGTCGGTCTGCGTGGTGGGCAGCTCGTCGACCCGCTCGCCGTCGATGTCGTAGGCGACGCAGACCGGGACGCGGTCGAGCCCGGACAGCACGTCCAGCTTGGTGAGGAAGTAGTCGGTGATGCCGTTGACGCGGGTGGCGTAGCGGGCGATGACGGCGTCGAACCAGCCGCAGCGGCGGTCGCGGCCGGTGGTGACGCCGTACTCGCCGCCGGTCTTGCGGAGGTACTCGCCCTGCTCGTCCAGCAGTTCGGTGGGGAACGGGCCGGAGCCGACGCGGGTGGTGTAGGCCTTGAGGATGCCGATCACCCGGTCGATCTTCGTGGGGCCGACGCCGGAGCCCGCGCAGGCGCCGCCCGCGGTCGGGGACGACGACGTGACGAACGGGTACGTGCCGTGGTCGATGTCGAGGAGCGTGCCCTGCGCGCCCTCGAGCAGCACGACCTTGCCGTCGTCCAGGGCCTTGTTCAGGACGAGCGTGGTGTCGGTGACGAACGGGCGGAGCCGCTCCCCGTACGCGACGTACTCCTGGACGATCGGGCCGGTGTCGATGCGGCGCCGGTTGTAGACCTTCGTGAGGACCTGGTTCTTCTCGCGGAGGGCGAGGTCGAGTTTCTGCGTGAGGATGTTCGGGTCGAACAGGTCCTGCACGCGGATGCCCATCCGGTTGATCTTGTCGGCGTAGGCGGGGCCGATGCCGCGCCCGGTGGTGCCGATGCGGGCCTTGCCGAGGTAGCGCTCGGTGACCTTGTCGAGGGCCCGGTGGTGGGGCATGATCAGGTGCGCGTTGCCGGAGATCAGCAGCCGTTCGCAGCCGACGCCGCGGTCGCGCAGCCCGTCGATCTCCTCCAGCAGGACGGCCGGGTCGATCACCACGCCGTTCCCGATCACGGGGACGACGTCGGGGGACAGCACCCCCGAGGGCAGCAGGTGCAGTGCGTAGCTCTTGTCACCGATGACGACGGTGTGTCCCGCGTTGTTACCGCCCTGGTAGCGGACGACGTAGTCGACGTCTCCGCCCAGCAGGTCGGTGGCCTTGCCCTTCCCCTCGTCCCCCCACTGAGCCCCGACCAGAACGATCGCCGGCATGCCGATTCACCCTTCCCACGACGAAAGGCCCCTCGATCGCAAGTGCGAAAGGGGCCTCTTGCGGTCAGATCGTACCCGCATGCGGCCGCCGGGAAAACCCCGGGGCCGGTCGAGAGCCAGGTCAGCGGGCCCTCCCGGCGGGGCCCGCGGCGGCCCGGCGGGGCCAGTGGCGGTCGGCGAACAGCCGCGCGACCAGTTCGCCGCGGCTGGACGCGCCCGTCTTCCCGAAGATCGTTTTTACGTGGTCGCGCACGGTGTGCGGTGAGATGACCAGGTCGGCCGCGATGTCGCCGGTGGACAGGCCCCGCGCGATCAGCTCGGTGATCTCCAGTTCGCGGACGGACAGCCCGTACGCGTCCGCGATGAGCGGGGCGAGGTCGGATCCGGCGGCGGGCTGGACGACGACGGCGGTCGGGCCGGGCGCGCCGCCGGGGCCCTCGGTGCGGGTCGCGTGGCAGACGAGCCAGCGGCCGTCGCGGGTGCGGACCCGCACCCGCGCGGCGCCGCGGTCGCGCCCGGACGCGACGGCGCGGGCCTGCGCGGCCGTCCCGGCCAGCCAGATCGGCAGCGGCGGCCCCAGCGGGGAGGGGACCGAAGGCCCGGCGGGAACGCGCGCGAGGTGGTGCCTGGCCTCGTCGTTGATCGAGATCGGGACGCCGGACGGGTCGAACAGCACGAGCCCCGGTCCCGGCTCGTCCCGCCCCGCCCCCTCGGCGGTGCCGGGCGGGGGAACGGCGAGGGCGCGCAGGCGCCCGGCCAGCGGCGCCGACAGGCGCGCGAGGAGCGCCACCTCGGCGGGTCCGAACGGCGGGCGGCCGGCCTCCCGGAACAGGCTGACGACGCCCCACGGGCGCCCCCCGATCCGCAGGACGGCGCGCAGCTCGTCCCCGACACCCTGCCGCGCGAGGAGCTTGCGGAACTGGACGCTGCGGGCGGGCAGGTCGCCGGTCGCGGCCCGCAGTCCGGCGGCGGGGACGGCGGCGCGGGCCAGCTCGCGGAACGGGACGACGCTCTCCTCCAGCAGCGCGGTCTCCCAGTAGGCGAAGCAGCCCTCCCCGCGGCCGAGGTTCTCCACGTGCATCGGCGCGGTCACCAGCCCGGTGCCGGGGTCGGTCGCGGACCAGGCGGCGGCGTGGAAGCCGACGAGGCGGCGGAGCCGCGCGGACGCACCGCCGAACAGGGCGGAGGCGTCCGGGGCGCGCTCGGCCCCGTCCAGGATCGCCCGCACGGCGCGTCGATCGTCCATGCGGCCCAGTCTGCCCGGCGGCGCGGGCGCCCGTACCCCCTCGAACGGGGGGTCGCGGGACGGGCCGGTCCCCGGGCCGGGGGATGGGGCGGGCGCGGCGCGGCGGCGACGCTCGACCGCATGGAGATCGCGATCATCGGGGCGGGAGCGGCGGCCGTCGGGCTGCTGGACTCCCTGGACCCTTCCGCCGTGGAGGCCGTCACCGTCTACGACCCGGCGCCGCTGCCCTGGCGCGGCCGCCCCTACCGGCCGGACCTGGAGTCGGTGCGCGTCAACGTCCCGCCGGAGATCATGTCGATCCGGGCGGGCGACAGGGAGCACTACGGGACGTGGCTCGGCGGGACGCGCGAGCACGACGACGAGCGGCTCGGGCGTCCGGTGCCGCCCCGCGCCGTGTACGGGCGGTACCTGGAGGACACGGCCGCCGCCGCACTCGCCCGGTTCGCCCGGACGGACCTGGTGCGGGACGCCGTGACCGGGCTGTCGCTCGGCGCCCCCGGAGAACGGATCACGGTCGAGACGGCCGGGGGGCGCCGCACGGCCGACGCGGCCGTGCTGTGCGTGGGCGGCGGGACGGCCCCCGACCTGTACGGGCTCGCGGGCGCGCCCGGCTTCGTCCTCGATCCGTACCCCCTGGAGCGGACGCTCGACGACGTCCCGGCGGACCGGGACGTCGCCGTCATCGGCTCCGGGCTCACCGCCGTGGACATCGTCGTGTCGCTGGCGGCGCGCGCGCACACCGGACGGATCAGCCTCGTGTCCCGGAGCGGGACGCTGCCGCACGTCTGGCAGCGTCCGGCCCCGATGGACGTCCGGTACCTCACGCCCGACCGCATGGCGACGCTCGACGGTCCGGTCACGCTGGACGTCCTGGAGGGACTCGTCCGGAAGGAGCTGGCCGACGCCGGCGACGACTGGGACGACGTCGCCGGGCTGATCGCCGCGTCGATGACCGGTGACCCCGCCCGGGTGCTGCGCGAGCAGTTCGCCCTCATGGACGCGCCGCTGCCGGGCCGCCGGATCGTCCGGACGGCGACGCACACCGCGGGTCCGGTCGTCTGGCGGCGGCTCCCGGCGGCCGACCGCCGGGCGCTGCGCGGGCACTCCCGCATGATCGCGAACCAGGCGTTCCCGATGGTGCCCCGCAACGCGGCCGTCCTGCTGGACCTGCTCGACGCCGGGACGCTGGAGATCCTCCGGGGGCCCGCCGAGATCGCGGCGTCGGCGGGGCGGTTCCGGATCGCGCACGCGGCGGGCGTCCGCACCGCCGGAACCGTGCTGAACGCGGTGAACCCGCCCGCGCACGCGGTGCCCCCAGCGGCCGCGCCGCTCGTCTCGTCCCTGGTCGCGCAGGGCGCGGCGCGGCACCCGGACGGCGGCCTTGGCGTCGATCCGGGGACCGGACGGCTCGTCGTCGCCGGCCGCCCGGACCCGCGCGTGCTCGTCGCGGGCGACCTGGCGGGCGACGGCCCGTTCCTCACGTCCTCGATCCCCGGCCTGGCCGCGCTCGCGGCGCGGGCGGCGCGGTCGGTGGAGTCGCTCGCCGGCCGCCGTTGAGGGCGCCGGACGGCCGGGTCAGTCGGGCGTCGCGGGGCGGGCCTGGTCGGCGGCCCAGGCGCAGATGGCGGCGAGCGGCGCCTGGAGGGACTTGCCCAGCTCGGTCAGCCCGTACTCGACGTGCCGCGGCGCGGTCTCCTTGTGGACGTGGCGGGTGACGAGGCCGTCCGCCTCCATGCCGCGCAGCGTCTCGGTCAGCACCTTCTGCGTGATGCCGGGCAGGCGGCGCCGCAGGCGGGCCGGGCGCTGCGGGCCGTCCAGGAGAGCGTAGACCAGCAGGATGCGCCACTTGGCCGCGAGCCGCTCCAGCGCCTGGCGGGTGGCGCAGGACTCCTCCAGGACGTCGGGGATCACCGGGTCCACGGGGCCTCCTCGGGGTGAAGGGAACCTGGAAGTTCCCTCTGTCGGACTCGCGCGCCGCCGCCTACGTTCGGGATCACCGCGAACGGAAGGACGCGCGGGTCCGCGATGACCGACGGGCACTGCCATGTCTACACCGCGCGAGCCGCCGCCCGCTCGCGGCGTCCCTTCAGGAGGAGGTCCACGCATGAAGATCGCAGTATTCGGTACCGGTGACGTCGGACGGTGCCTCGCCACCCGGCTGGCGGGCCTCGGGCACGACGTGGTGCTCGGTTCCCGGACGGCCGACAACCCGGCCGCCGCCGCGTGGGCCGCCGAGCACGGCGGACGGCACGGCACGTTCGCCGACGCGGCCGCGCACGGGGAACTGGTCGTCAACGCGACCGGCGGGACGGTGTCGCTCGACGCCCTGACCGCGGCCGGGGCCGCGAACCTCGACGGGAAGGTCGTGCTGGACGTCTCCAACCCGCTGGACTTCTCCGGCGGCTTCCCGCCCGCGCTGGCCGTGCCCGCGGAGGGCAGCGTCGCCGAGCAACTGCAGGGGGCGTTCCCGGGCGCCCGCGTCGTCAAGGCGCTCAACACGATGCACAACGCGCTGATGGTCGACCCGTCCCGGGTCGACGGGCCGCACAACGTGTTCGTGTGCGGTGACGACGACGGCGCCAAGGCCGACGTCGCGGGACTGCTGCGGTCGTTCGGCTGGACCGGCGAGCGGATCCTCGACCTCGGCGGGCTCGCCGCCGCCCGGGAGCTGGAGTCGCTCGTCCTGCTGTGGGTCAGGCTCAGCGGCGTGCTCGGGACCGCGGACCTGAACTTCGCGATCCTGCGCTGACGCGGACGCGCCACGGGCGGCGGACGGCGCCGTCCGCCGCCCGTGGCACGTCCGCCGCCCGTGGCACGTCCGCCCGTGCAGCCTTCGTCAGCCGCCGTTGAGGGCGTCGGCCGCCGTGGCGCTGCTGTCGCGCAGGAACGTCCGGCAGCGCTCGGCCTCGCCGTCCTCGCCGATCGCGGCGGCGGCGCGGGCGAGCGCGTGCAGGCAGCGCAGGAAGCCGCGGTTCGGCTCGTGCTCCCACGGGATCGGCCCGTGCCCCTTCCACCCGGCTCGGCGCAGCTGGTCGAGGCCGCGGTGGTAGCCGGTGCGGGCGAAGGCGTAGGAGTCGATCACGCTGCCCTTGGCGAAGGAGCGGTCGGCCAGTTCGGCCCAGGCGCCCGGGTGGTCCGGGTGGCGCGCGGCGACCTCGAAGGGGTCGACGCCGTTCTCCAGGGCCGTGCGGGCCTCGGTGTTGTCCGGGAGTTCGGTGGGAGGCGGGCCGCCGAGCAGATTCTGGGTCATGCGGGTCATCGTAAATGGCTGCTACCTGTGCGTATCAACCCGGGCGGCCGGGAGCGGGAGCACGAAGCGGGCCAGCCCGTCGCGGTACACCGGGCTCGCCTCCGGCCACAGGCTGTGCACGGCCAGCAGGGCGTCCCGGTTCCCGGGTAGGACGTCCGCGCCGAACTCGCGGATCCCGCGCCGCCCGGCGAGCTGCGCCAGGAACCGCATCAGCACGGTCGCGACGCCGCGCCGCTGCCACGGGTCGCACACCAGGACGGCGGCGTCCGCGCGGCCCGGACGGTCCGCGTCCCGGCAGTACTCGGCGATGCCGATCATCTCGCCGTCCAGGAGGGCGACGAGGGCGTCCCGGTCCCAGTGGTCGAGCCCGTTCATGAGCGCCACGTGGTGGTCGGGGATGCGGGGGGTGCCGGAGAAGAACCGCGTGTAGAGGCTCCCGGTGGACAGGCGGGACGACATCCCGCGCAGCCGCGCGCCGTCGGCCCGGCCGTAGGGCCGCACGCGGACGGCGTCCAGCGAACCGTCCGGGAAGCCCACGTGCGCCGCGTCGCGCACATCGAGTTGCGTCATGAAACCCATTGGAGCGCACCAGAGTTTCATGACGCAACTAGGTGGTCCCGACGGTTCCGTGAACGGACGGTGTTCCCGGTGCGTCAGGCGGGCCGCCCGGTGCGTCAGGCGGGCTGCGCGGGGCGCGGGCCGAACTCGGCGGCGAGGAAGTCCTCCCAGGTCCGGTGGCCGTGGTCGGCGCCGTCCAGGGTCAGGTTGTCCCCGGCCCGGTACGCGCGGCCGATCTTGCCCGGCACCCGGATCGGCAGCAGCGGCCGCCGCCTGCCGCTCGCCCGCAGGTAGTCGCGCTCCAGTTCGGCCATGTCGTAGATCTTGGGGCCCGCGAGGTCGGGCACCAGGCCCGCCGGGGCCCCGAGCGCCAGCTCGGCGAGGCGTTCGGCGACGTCCCGGGCGTCCACCGGCTGCCACTGCATGTCGCGCGGCGCGGGCATCACCGGGCTCTTCGCCATGCCCCGCACCGCGTTGAGCGCGAAGCTGTGGAACTGCGCCGCGCGCAGCGTCGTCCACGGGACGCCCGACCCGGCGACGATCTCCTCGGCGGCGAACTTCTGCCGGAAGTACCCGATCGGCACCGCGCCGGCGCCGATCACCGAGATGTACACCAGGTGCCGCACCCCGGCGGCCTTCGCGGCCCGCACCAGGTTCCGCGCGGCCTCGTCGTCGCCCTTGCGGCCGCCCGCCAGGTGCACGACGATCTCCGCGCCCTCGACCGCGCGGTCGACCCCCTCGTCCTTGACGAGGTCGCCGGTGACGAACTCGACGCCGTCCCGCGGCTCGCGCGCGGTGCGGGTGAGGACGCGCACGGGGCGTCCGGCGTCGCGCAGCAGCGGCACGACGAGACGGCCCAGGGTGCCGGTGCCTCCGGTGACCAGGATGGGTGACGTCATGGTTCCTCCTACGGTGTGGATTCGCCCGAACGACGGGGACCCGGCGGAGAAAGTGACATCGCGCGCGAAAAAGATCTGAAGGACCGTGCGACACGGCCGGGTTCCGGGCCCCCGAGGCTCCCCAGGGGCCCGGAACCCGGACCGGACTAATGTCTCCCGGCGGCCTGCTTCTGCTTGGCGCGCCCGCTGAACCCTTCGGCGACGCCGATCAGGAGCACGGCCGCGACCACCGCGACGACGAAGCCGAGCACGTTGAGCTCCCAGATGCTGCCGGTGCCCAGCATGTTCGCGATGGTGCCCCCGATGACGGAACCCACCAGCCCCAGCAGGAGCGTCATCAGGATCCCGATGCGCTGCTTGCCGGGCATGATCAGTCGGGCCAGCGCGCCGATGATCAGTCCCGCGACGATGAAGCCGATCATGGCCGTCGTCCCCTTCCCGCCGCTGCGCGTAGAGCGACTCTCGCCCGGCGGTCTGCCCCGACAAATCACACCAAAACCGGCGACGACCAGGCCTCCGCCCCTCGTGCGCGGCTTGCCGTGCCGGGCGGTCGCCGGTGGTCAGCCGCCGCGCGGGGCGTACATGATCACGGCCATGCCGGCGAGGCACACGAGCGCCCCGGCGATGTCGAACCGGTCGGGGCGGTAGCCGTCCGCGACGACGCCCCAGACGATCGACCCCGCGACGAAGATCCCGCCGTACGCGGCCAGCACCCGCCCGAAATGCGCGTCCGGTTGCAGGGTCGCCACGAACCCGTACGCCCCCAGCGCGAGCACGCCCGCACCGATCCAGATCCAGCCCCGGTGCTCCCGGACGCCCTGCCAGACGAGCCACGCGCCGCCGATCTCCAGCACGGCGGCGAGGACGAACAGCACGATCGAGCGGGCGACCAGCACGGCGGGAACTCCTCGGGACGGCGGCCGCCCCAGCCTACGAACCCCCGGGCCCCGCCCCACGCCCGCCCGCCCGCCACGCCGAGTGCGGGTGCCGGGTGCCTGGCGCGGCGTACGGGCGCGGCGTGCGGGCGCGGCGGTGTGCGGGCGCGGCGGTGTGCGGGCGCGGCGGTGCGCGGTGTGCCGTTCGGTCGCGTGTGCTGCACACGATGCGGCGTGCCGTTCCGTGCGCGGAGTGTGGCGGGCGTGAACCGTGTCCCGGCTCGGGGAGTCCGGGCCGGGCGTCAGGTGGGGAAGAGCGTGTCGAGGATCGGTGCCGCGGCCTCCGGGGCGCGGACGTCCAGGTGCAGGACCGGGCCGTCGAAGTGGAAATGGAAGCCGAGGAACGGGCAGCACTCCTGTTCGGCGGCGGCCAGCCCGGCGACGCCGGACGCCCGATCCACCGGGAGCGTGAGCCGCGCCCCGGCCGGCGTCCGTTCCACGCGGGCGCCGGCGACCGCGTGCCGCCACGCCGCGGCGCGTCCGGCCATCGCGTCCCCGGTCAGCGCGCACGCCACCGGCGGCGGCTCGGCCAGGGTCGCGCAGTCGTCGCCGCACGGGCCCGGCCGTTCGGGGAGGGCGTCGAGGCGGTCGAGCGCCGACCGCAGCAGGGCGGCGAAGGCGTGCAGGCGCGCGGCGTGCCGGTCGGTGTCCGCGAGGTGTGCGGCGAGGCGGGGCCGCAGGTCCGAGCGCACGCGCGCGCACGTCCCGTCCTCCCACACGGGCAGCAGTTCGCGGATCTCGGCCAGCGACAGCCCCAGGTGCTTGCCCGTGCCGATGAACGCGAGCCGCCGCACCGCGCCGTCCCCGTACGTCCGGTATCCGGCGGGCGTGCGCCCGGCGGGCAGCAGGCCCGCGTCCTCGTAGTACCGCAGCGTGGTCGCCGGGACGCCGGTGCGCTCGGCGAGCTGGGAGATGCGCATCATGCCGCCGACGCTAGACGTTCGACCCGGCTCGAAGGTCAAGCGCCGTTCAGGGTGCGCGTCATGTAGACGCTGTGAGGGTCGGGACGGTAGTCGCCGAATGGCTCGCAGTAGTCGAAGCCGAACTTTTCGTAGAGCTTTCTCGCCGGTTCGAAGAAGGCCGCGGAACCGGTCTCGAGACTGAGCCGGGTGAATCCCATCCGTCCGGCCTCGCCGATGATGTGCGACAGCAGTGCGGAGGCGACTCCGCTCCGTTTGCGGCGCGGCGCCGTGCGCATCGACTTCAGTTCCGCGTGCGCCGCGTCCAGCCGCGCCAGGGCACCGCAACCCACGATGACCTGGGCGTCCAGGGCCGACCAGAAAGTGACGCCCGGTGCACGGAGCGCGTCCAGATCGAGGGCGTGCTTGCTCTCCGGCGGCGTGATCGACCGCATTTCCCGGACGTGCGCGTCCAGGAACTCGGCGATCTCCGGGCCGCTGAGATCGTCCACGATGATGTGCATTCGGCTCCCCCGAGGTGACGCGTTCGGCAGCACGTTACCGAGGGGCGGGAGGGGGCCGTGCGAAAGGGCGGGCTTTCTGGTTGGATCGCCGATCATGGGGCAGGTCATGCGGGCGGGATCGTGATGGAGCGGCGCACCGGGGACGGGCCGGGCCGGTCGCCGGGACGGCACCGTTCGCCGGAGCGGCCCCCGGCGGCGGGCCGCGGGCGCTACCTGACCCTCGCTGTCGTCGCGTTCGTCCTGGTCAGCGGCTCCCTCGTCGGCTGGGCGCTGCTGAACGAGTCGCCGCCCGAGCCGCGCGCCGCCGGCTGCGCGCCGGACTGCGCCGAGCCCGAGCCGCCCGAACCGTCCGGGTCGTCCGGTCCCTCGGAGCGGCCGAGCGCCCCGGTCGCGTCGGACTCCGTGCCGTCCCCCACTCCCACCCCCGAGGAAACCCCCACCGCCGAGGCCACCGGCACCCCCGACGGGGACGACGACGACCGGTGGCGCGACCGCGGCCGGAGCGGCCGCGACGGCCGCGACGACGACGACCGCTGGGGACGGGACCGGGAACTGCGGGCCGACTACAGCACCCAGGGCGACTGGGAGACGAACTTCATCGGCACCCTCACCGTCACCAACCACGGCGAACGGCCGGTCGACGCGGGGGACCTGGAGTTCGGATACGGGCGCGGGGTGCAGATCACGTCGGCCTGGGGCGTCCCGAGCGAGTGGTCCGGCGGGAGCGTCGTCGCGCGCATGGGCGTCCTCGGCCCCGGGGCGAGCGCCACCGTGACCTTCCAGGCCGCGGGCGAGGCGTCGTCCCCCGACCACTGCAGCCTGGACGGTCGCCGCTGCGGCTGACGCGGCGGTCAGGCCGGGCCGGGGCCGGCGATCTCCGCCAGGGCCCGTAGCCCTTCGAGGATCTCCGCCGCGGTGGGGGCGTTCGCGGGGTCGCTCAGCGCCTGGATCAGCACGCCCGACATCAGCGCCGTCTGCACCATGCCGACGGTGCGGGCCGCGCCGTCGGTGACCGTGTCCTCGGGGACGCTCCGCAGGATCGCGACCATGCCCCGCCGCCCCTCGCGGACGCCGTCCGCGAGGCGGTCGCGCAGTGCGGGCTGCCGCCGCGCCTGCAGGAACAGTTCCACGCTGGCCACCCACGGGTCGGGATTGTCGGTGATCTCCCGGATCAGCCCGTCCCACATGCGCGCGAAGCCGCGGGCCGCGTCGTCGCCGGGCCCCGGGGCCAGCGCGCGGCCGAGCGAGTCGCCCCACTCGTCCAGGAGCTCGAACAGCGCCTGGATCAGCAGCGCCTCCCTGGAGCCGTAGTGGTAGCCGATCGCGGCCGTGCTCACCCCGGCCGCGGTGGCGATGTCGCGGACGCTCGTGCGGTCGTAGCCCTTCTCGCGCAGGCACCGCTTCGCGCCCGCCAGCAGATCCTCCCGGTTTCCCATGCGCGGCAGCGTAGCAGCAATCTTGCACGATCGTTTTGCGCGAACGCCTTGCGCGATCGAGTTGCGCGATCGTGCAAATCTGATCTACGGTTCCCGGCATCGGCTCGATCGACAGGGAGACGGACATGAAGAAGATCTCGGCGGCGGCTCTGGGCCTCGCCCTGCTGGCACCCCTCGCACCGGGCGCGACCGCCCACGCGGACACCGATCCGGCGATCGTGGTGACGTCCAAGGGGGCCGTGCGCGGGACCGTCGGCCCGAAGGTCCGGTCGTTCCAGGGGATCCCGTACGCCACGGCCGAGCGCTTCGCCGTGCCGCGTCCCGTCCCGGCGTGGAGCGGTGTGCGGGACGCCGTCGAGCCCGGCAAGGTGTGCGCGCAGCCGGCCGGACTGCCGATCGGGCGGCCCAGCACCGACGAGGACTGCCTCAACGTCAACGTCACGACACCGGCAGGAAGGCGCGGGGACGGAACGCGCGGGAGGCTGCCGGTGATCGTGTGGATCCACGGCGGCAGCATGATGTTCGGGATGGGCGACCTGTACGGGGCGGACCGGCTCGCGGCGGGCGGCGCCGTGGTCGTGTCGCTCAACTACCGGCTGGGCGTCACGAGCTTCCTCACCCACCCGTCCCTGCCGGAGTCGGGGAGCCTCGCGCTGGACGACCAGCGCGCGGCGCTGCGCTGGGTGCGGGAGAACATCGGGGCGTTCGGGGGAGACCCGCGCAACGTGACGATCATGGGCGAGTCCGGCGGCGGGTTCGGCGTGTGCGGGCACCTCGCGTCCCCGACGTCGGCGGGGCTGTTCGACAAGGCGATCGTCCAGAGCGCGCCCTGCGCGACGCCGGGCAACGCCTCCCGGACCAGGGCGGCGGCCCTGGCCGACAGCGAGACGGTGATCGAGGACCTGCTCGCGGAGTGCGGGCACGGCGACGTGGCGCGCTGCCTGCGCGAGGCGCCCATCGATCGGCTGCTGGAGCTGTACGGGACGGAGCGGGAGCCGCGTCCCGTCAGCGGCACGCGCGACCTGCCGCTTCCGGTGGACGAGGCGTTCCGGAAGGGCCGCTTCAACCGCGTCCCGGTGCTCGTCGGCGTCAACCACGACGAGGAGAACGGGATGATCCTCGGGCAGGAGCTGGTCACCGGGAAGCCGATGGCGGACGAGAAGTACGAGCCGACGATCCGGGCGACGTACCCCTCGCGTGCCGACGCCGTCCTGCGGCGCTATCCGCTGGGGGACTCGGCGGGACGGTCGCTGGCCCGCGTGAAGACCGACGCGACCTGGTCGGTGCCGACCCTCGACACGGCCCGCGCGCTGTCGCGGCGCACGTCCGTCCGGATGTACGAGTTCGCCGAGCGGGACACGCCCTGGTTCGCGGGCATGGCCGAGCCGAGCTTCCCGGCCGCCGCCCAGCACATGTCCGAGCTGGCGTACCTCTTCGACTTGCCGCTGTTCACCGACCTGACGCCCGAGCAGGCCGCCCTGGGCGACCGGATGATCGGCGCGTGGACGCGCTTCGCCGCGACCGGTGACCCGAACGGCGGCGGCGAGGCGCGCTGGCCGCGGCTGCGCGACGACCGGGGCCGCGCGGGCCTGCACGTCCAGTCGCTGACGTCCGGGGAGTGGAAGCGCGCCGACTTCGTGAAGGACCACGAGTACCGCTTCTGGAGCCGCGGCGAGCGCTGACCCCTCCGAAAGAGCTTGCCGATCCGGCATCTTTGCCGGATCGGCAAGTTTCGTCTATCGTGCGGTGCATGATGGACGGCGAGGACGGCGGGCGCGCGATCGGCCTGCGGGAGCGCAAGAAGCTGGAGACGCGGGACGCGCTGAGCGCGGCGGCGGTCGGGCTGATCGTCGAGCGCGGGTGGAACGCGGTGACGATCGAGGACATCGCGGCGGCGGCGAACGTGTCCGTCCGCACCTTCCGCAACTACTTCTCCGGCAAGGCCGAGGCGGTCGCCGCCCGGCACGTCGACCGGATGCGGCGGGTCGCCGACGGCCTGCGCGCCCGTCCGGCGGACGAACCGCTGTGGGACGCCGTCGGCGCGGCCGTCCAGGAGCAGTTCGCGCCGCCCGCGCCCGGCCCGGCCGCGGGGGCGCGGGACGGCGAACGGGCGCGGCGGCACGCGGACGGGGCCCGGCTGATGCTGACCGAACCGGCGCTGGCGGGCGAGATGGCGAAGGCGCACGCCGCCGCGGAGGCCGAGCTGGCCGCCGCCATCGCCGAGCGCACCGGTACCGACCCGGATGCCGACCTCTACCCCCGGCTGGCGGCGTCCGTGCTCGGCGCCGCCGTCGGCGCGGCCATCGTGCACGCGCTGCGCGGCGAGCGGCCCGCCCCGGCGGGCGCCGTGCTGCGCGAGGCCCTCGACCGGCTCACCGCCGGCCTGCCCACCCCGTGACGGAAGGAACGAGCATGGACGCGAGCAGGGACGCGGTGGACGCGGACGTGGACGTGGACGCGAGCAGGGACGCGGACGTCGTCATCGTCGGCGCGGGACCGAACGGGCTGATGCTGGCCTGCGAGCTGGGCCTGGCCGGGCTACGGCCGGTCGTGCTGGAGCGGGAGCCGGGGCCGGGCACCGAAGCGAAGGCGAACGGCCTGGTCGGGCAGGTCGTGACGATGATGGACCGGCGCGGCCTGTACGAGGCCCTCGCCGGACGCGCGCGGCCCGAGCCGTCGCGCTTCTACATGTTCGCCGCGCTGCCGCTGAACCTCGGCCTCCTCGACGAGAGCCCGGTGCACACCCTGCCGGTGCCGCAGCCGCGCCTCGTCCGGGCCCTCGCCGAGCGCGCGGCCGAACTGGGCGCGGACGTCCGGTACGGGCACGCGCTCGCGGGCCTGGAGCAGGACGGCCACGGGGTGCGCGCCGACGTGGACGGGCCCGCCGGGACGTACCGCATCTCGGCGCGGTACCTCGTCGGGGCGGACGGCGGGCACAGTACGACGCGCAAGCTGTGCGGCATCGGCTTCCCGGGCGTGAGCCTCGACCGGATCACGCGCCGCTGGGGCGAGGTGTCGGTGCCCGGCGAGCTGATCGACGCCGCGACCGGCGGCCTGGACGTGCCGGGGCACGGGCTCGTCCTGCCGTTCCTCGGGGAGCGCACCGAGCGCGGCGGGTTCTCGTTCGCGCCGCTGCCGGGCCGCCCGCCCACGATCGCGACCATGGAGTGGGACCGGCCGGGCCCGGACGCGCCGATGACGCTGGACGAGCTGCGCGACAGCGTCCGCCGGGTGCTGGGCGCGGACGTGCCGATCGGCCCGCCGGACGGGGACGGCCCGCACGCGCTGCGGCGGCTGACCGGCGGGAACAACCGGCGCGCGGAGCGGTTCCGGGACGGGCGGGTGTTCCTGCTCGGGGACGCCGCGCACGTGGATCCGGCGGGCGGCCAGGGCCTCAACCTCGGCATGCAGGACGCGCTGAACCTCGGGTGGAAGCTCGCGGCGGACGTCCGGGGCGCCGCGCCCGCGGGGCTGCTCGACAGCTACGACGCGGAGCGGCGGCCCGCGGCGCGGCGCGTCGAGATGTACGCGCGGGCGGTGGGGGCGCTGCTCGCGCCGGGCGACGACGTGACGGGCCTGCGCGAGCTGGTCGGCGAACTGCTCGCGGACGCCGGGGCCGTGCGCCGGGTCGGCGAGCTGATCGCGGGCACGGACGTCCGGTACGACATGGGCGCGCGGGACCCGCACCCGCTCGTCGGCCGCTGCGCCCCCGACCTGGACCTGCACACGCCGGACGGCCCGGTCCGGCTCGCGGAGCTGGCCCGCACCGGACGCCCCCTGCTCATCGACCGCACCGACAACGGCTCCCCGACCGGGATCGTGGGAGACCGGGTGCACGCCGTCACCGCCAAGACCACTCGGCACGATGACGGGCTTCGCAACGTCGCCGGGTCGGGGCTTGCGGGCGGGGGCGATGTCACGGCGGTTCTGGTCCGCCCGGACTCCTACGTCGCGTGGGCTTCGTCGTCGCCGCGTCCGTCGGCGGCGGAGCTGGACGAACTGGGCGCGGCCGTCCGCCGGTGGTTCGGCGGCCCGGGGTAGATACGGCCAGGTTTTCGGTCTCTGTCAAGGTGGCCGAATTGGAGGTCAAGGCGCCTGAGCGGTTTCGATACTGGGTGGTATTTATGCCCCGCTTCACGACCTTGATCGCTATTTGAGATTTTCCGCCTACGGTGCGGTGAGTTGTGGGTAAGGTGCAGTCTCCTGCAACTCTCATTCGTGGGGGAATGGGCCTTGCGCATCGATGACTGCCTTGCGCGGATGATGGCGATTCCCGGGGCGCAGCGGGTGACTCTGGTGGACTGCGCGAGCGGGCTGGCCGTGGCCTCGGCCGACCGGGACGGCCGGGGCGACCGGCGGGCCGACCAGCGGGTCGACCAGCACGAGGACGCCGCCGGGGCGACCGACGTGGTGCGGTCCGTGCTCGGTTCGGCGGCGCTGTCGGCGACACCGGACGGCGACGACGTCGAGGAGATCATCGTGTGCGGGTCCGGCGGATATCACCTGCTGGCCCTCACCGGCCCCGATCTCGACGGCCACCTGTTCGTCCATTTGGTGGTCGACCGGGAAAAGGGCAATCTCGCGCTCGCGCGGCTGCGGATGCGGGGGCTCGTGCAGGAAATGGCGGTCCGCTGAGATGGGCGAGGCACTGCGCGCCCTGCACGGGCTGGAGCGGGACGGACGCAGCGGCGTGCTGCGCGTCGGCGACGTCGGATCGTTCGAGGTCGCCGGGGGCGCGGTCGTCCACGCCGAATGCCGGTACACGGCGGGGCGCTGGGCGGAACCCATCGCGCTGTTCGACGCGGCGTGCTTCCTGCTCGGGGCGGAGGGGGCGCCGCGGTTCACCGAAGGGACGGTCGCGCGGGGCGCGGCCCGTCCGGTGACCGCGGCGACGCTCGCCGCCGAACTGCACCGGCGGCGGGCCCTGCTGGACGCCGCGTGGCCGTCGGCGGACCTGGACGCGGCACCGGTCGTCCCGGTCCGGCGGGTGCGGCGGCAGCGGGTGTTCCTGACCGGCCTGCAGGCGGAGATCCTGCTGAACGCCGACGGCCGGCAGACCCCGGCGGAACTCGCCCGCGACCTCGGCCGGACCGTGTTCGGCTGCCTGCTGGCCGTGCGCGGCCTCGCGGCGGCGTCGCTGGTGCGGGCCGTCCGGCCGGGCGCGGCGGCCGGCCGCGACGCCCCGCGGACCGTCGCGTCCCGCCCCGGTGCGTCCCGCGACACCTTCGGCGGCGGGACGCCCCCGGAGGGCTGGGCGCCCGCCGACCACCAACTGCTGGAGCGGCTGCGCGCCGCGCTGATCGAGCTGTGACGGGAGCCGGAGTGCTGGAGGCGGAGGTGCAGGCCGAGCTGCTCGGGCTGCGGAAGGTGCCGGGGCTGACGGGAAGCCTCGTCGCGTCCGTGGACGGGCTGCTGATCGCGCACGACCTGCCGCCGTCCCTCGAGCCGTCGTCGCTGGCGGCGGTGACGGCGTCGCAGCTCGGGCTGGCGAACCGGGTGGTGGAGACCGCGCACGGCGGCGGGTTCCACGAGGTCGTCGTGCGCGGCGCCGGCTACGTGGTGACGTACGCGGCCGGGCCGGCCGCGTCGCTGACGGTGCTCGCGGAAGGGGACGTGAATGTCGGCCGGCTCCATCTGGAGGCGCGTCCGGTGGCGCGCGCCGTCGCGGCCCTCCTCGCCGCCACGCGGAGATGACCCCGCGCCCCGAGCCCTCGAACGAGCAGAACCCGGACGAGCAGAACCCGGACGAGCAGAACCCGAACGCAGAGAACCGGAATGGAAGGGAAGGCACATGCCGAATCTCGATCTGGCCCTCAAGGACATGATGTCGATCGACGGCGCGCTCGGCGTCGCGGTGGTCGACTACGGGAGCGGGATGGCGCTCGGCCACCTCGGCAGCTCCAACACCTTCGACCTGACGGTCGCGGCGGCGGGCAACACCGAGGTGGTGCGGGCGAAGCTGCGGACGATGGAGCAGCTCGGCATCCAGGAGGACATCGAGGACATCCTCATCAGCATCTCCACGCAGTACCACATCATCCGGCCGGTGTCGGGCCGCAAGGGCAAGGGCCTGTTCATGTACATGGTCCTGGACCGGAGCCGGGCCAACCTGGCGCTGGCCCGGCACCGGCTCAGGGACATCGAGCAGAACCTCGAGGTCTGACCCCGCGAGACCCCGCAGGGACGGGCCGGCCCCTACTTGGTGAAGGTCAGCCCCCTGGACGGCTCTACGGTCAGCCGGTCGGCGGCCTCGTCGAGCTCCACGACGACTCCGTCGCCGTCGCGGACGTCGCCGGCCAGCAGCTCGCGGGCGAGCTGGTCGCCGATCGCCGTCTGCACGAGGCGGCGCAGCGGGCGCGCCCCGTACAGCGGGTCGTAGCCGGTCAGCGCCAGCCATTCGCGGGCCGCGTCGGTCACCTTCAGCGTGAGCCGCCGCTCCGCGAGGCGCTCGGCGAGCTTGTCGACCTGCAGGTCCACGATCCGGGTCAGCTCGGCCGTCGAGAGGGCGTCGAACAGGATGACGTCGTCGAGCCGGTTCAGGAACTCGGGCTTGAACGAGTTCCGGACGGCGTTCCAGACGGCCTCGCGCTTCGCGCCGTTCTCCAGCATCGGGTCGACGAGGAACTGCGACCCGATGTTCGAGGTCAGGATCAGGATCGTGTTGCGGAAGTCGACCGTGCGGCCCTGCCCGTCCGTCAGCCGCCCGTCGTCCAGCACCTGCAGCAGGACGTCGAACACCTCCGGGTGGGCCTTCTCGACCTCGTCCAGCAGGACGGCCGAGTAGGGGCGGCGGCGGACGGCCTCGGTGAGCTGCCCGCCCTCCTCGTACCCGACGTAGCCGGGCGGGGCGCCGACGAGCCGCGCGACGCTGTGCTTCTCGCCGTACTCGCTCATGTCGATGCGGGTGATGGCCCGCTCGTCGTCGAACAGGAACTCCGCGAGCGCCTTCGCCAGCTCGGTCTTGCCGACGCCGGTCGGGCCGAGGAACAGGAACGAGCCGGTCGGACGGTCGGGGTCGCTGATGCCCGCGCGGGCACGGCGGACGGCGTCCGAGACGGTGCGGACGGCCGCGGCCTGCCCGATCAGTCGGCGGCCCAGCTCGTCCTCCATGCGGAGCAGCTTGGCGGTCTCGCCCTCCAGGAGGCGCCCGGCGGGGATGCCGGTCCAGGACCCGACGACGTCGGCGACGTCGTCGGGGCCGACCTCCTCCTTCACCATCGCGTCGGTGTCGTCGGCGGCCTCCGACGCCTCCTCGAGCTGCTTCTCCAGCTCGGGAATCTCGCCGTAGGTGAGCCGGGAGGACGTCTCCAGGTCGCCGTCGCGCTGCGCCCGTTCGGCCTCGCCGCGCAGCTGGTCGATGCGCTCCTTGATCTCGCCGACCCGGTTCAGCCCGGCCTTCTCCCGCTCCCAGCGGCCGACGAGGCCGGACAGCTGCTCCTGCTTGTCGGCGAGGTCCTTGCGGAGCCGGTCGAGTCGCTGCCGGGACGCCTCGTCGGTCTCCTTCGACAGGTTCAGCTCCTCCATCCGCAGCCGGTCGACGGCGCGCTGCAGCTCGTCGATCTCGACGGGACGGGAGTCGATCTCCATGCGGAGCCGGGACGCGGCCTCGTCCACCAGGTCGATCGCCTTGTCCGGCAGGAACCGGGACGTGATGTACCGGTCGGAGAGCGTCGCGGCCGCCACCAGCGCCGAGTCGTTGATCTGCACCTTGTGGTGCGCCTCGTAGCGGCCCTTGAGCCCGCGCAGGATCGCGACGGTGTCCGCCACGGACGGCTCCCCGACGAGCACCTGCTGGAACCGGCGTTCGAGGGCCGGGTCCTTCTCGATGCGCTCGCGGTACTCGTCCAGCGTCGTCGCGCCGATCATCCGCAGCTCGCCGCGCGCCAGCATCGGCTTCAGCATGTTGCCCGCGTCCATCGCGCCCTCGGCGGCGCCCGCCCCCACGACGGTGTGCAGCTCGTCGATGAACGTGACGATCCGCCCCTCGCTCTCCTTGATCTCGTGCAGGACGGCCTTCAGCCGCTCCTCGAACTCGCCCCGGTACTTCGCGCCCGCGACCATCGCGGACAGGTCGAGCGACACGAGCGTCTTGCCGCGCAGCGACTCCGGCACGTCCCCGGCGACGATCCGCTGCGCGAGCCCCTCGACGACGGCGGTCTTGCCGACGCCCGGCTCGCCGATCAGCACCGGGTTGTTCTTCGTGCGCCGCGACAGCACCTGGACGACCCGGCGGATCTCCGCGTCGCGCCCGATCACCGGGTCGAGGCGCCCGTCCCGGGCGGCGGCGGTGAGGTCGACGCCGTACTTCTCCAGCGACTGGTAGGTGCCCTCGGGGTTCTCGCTGGTGACGCGGGCGTGCCCGCGCACCTTCCCGAACGCGTCCAGCAGCGCGTCCGGCGTCGCGCCCGCCTCCTTCAGCAGCCCGGCGGCCGGGCCGCCGTCCGCCGCGAGGCCCACGAGGAGATGCTCGGTGGAGACGTACTCGTCCTCGAGCTGCCGTGCGCGCGCGCCCGCGGTCGTGATCGCGCGGTGCAGCTGCGCGGACAGCCGCGGCGCCGACACGGTCGAACCGGCCGCCTTCGGCCGCGCGGCGAGCTGCTCCTCGGCGCGCCGCCGGAGCGCCTGCCAGTCGGCCCCGACGGCCTCGAGCAGCGGCACCGCCGTGCCGTCCGGCAGCGAGATCAGCGCCACCAGCAGGTGCTGCGGCTCCACCTCGGGATTGCCCTCGGCGGCCGCCCGGCGGATCGCGACCGACACCGCCTCCTGGCTCTTCTGCGTCAGCTTGTCATCCATGATCCGCTCCCCCTGCGTCCCTCGACGCCCCTGCTCGAAGCCCTGCTCGAAGCCCTGTCCGGCCCGGTTCGGCCCTACTCGTGCTCGGGCCGCTGCTGCCAGACGACGACGCTGGTGCGCCGGATCGGCACCAGGTCGGAGCCGGGCGCGCCCGGGTCGCCGTGCCGCCGCTGCTGCGCCAGCCGCGCCGCGACCGCACGGGTCGATTCGAGTTCGTTCGCGAGCTCGTCAAGGGCGGCGTGCGCCTTCGCGAGCTCATCGCGGAGCCGCGCGTTGTCGCGCTGCAGCCCCAGGATGTGCTTGATTCCGGAGAGGTTGATGCCCTCCTCCTGCGAGAGCCGCTGGATCTCGCGGAGCAGGACGATGTCGCGCATCGAGTACCGGCGGCCCCGGCCCGCCGTCCGGCCGGGGCACACCAGCCCCATCCGGTCGTAGGTGCGCAGCGTCTGCGGATGCAGGCCGGACAGCTGCGCCGCCACGGAGATCACGTAGACCGGTGTGTCGTCGCCGAACGGGTCCATGATCACTCCTGTCTGGCCTGCTTGAGCAGGTCGGCGCGGAGTTCCTCGCCGCCGCCCGCGTCCCGCAGCCGGGTCAGGGCCTCACGTGTCTGATCGTCGATCTTGGCGGGCACCTGCACGTCCACGGTGACGAGCAGGTCGCCCTTGGTGCCGTCCCGGCGGGTCGCGCCGCGGCCCCGCACGCGCATCGTGCGCCCGTTCGGCGTGCCCTCGGGCAGTTTCAGCGTCACCGGCTGCCCCTGGAACACCGGCACCCGGATCTCGCCGCCGAGCGCCGCCTCCGGGAACGTCACCGGCACCGACAGCGTCAGGTTGTCGCCGCTGCGGCCGAACACCGCGTGCGGCTTCACCTTGATGTTCACGTACAGGTCGCCGTTCGGGCCGCCGTTCTCGCCCGGCGCGCCCTTGCCCTTCAGCCGGATCTTCTGCCCGTCCGCCACGCCCGCCGGGATCCGCGCCTGGATCGTCCGGGTGCCGGTGGCGCGCCCGCTGCCGAAGCAGGTCGGGCACGGGTCGTCCACGACGAGGCCGCGGCCCCGGCACTCCTTGCACGGCTCCTGGAAGCCGAAGTTGCCGAGGTTGCGGGTCTCGTGCCCGGTGCCCTCGCAGTTCGGGCAGACCCGCGGGACGGTGCCCGCCTTCGCGCCCGTGCCGCGGCAGCTCCCGCACGCCGCCTCGCTGGTCAGCTTGATCGGGACGGTCACGCCGTTCATCGCGCGGCCGAACGTCAGCGTCACGTCCGTCTCGACGTCGGCGCCGCGGCGGGCCCGGCGCGTCCCGCCGGGCGTGCGGGTGCCCGCGCCGCCGCGGCCGAACAGCCCGCCGAACAGGTCGCCGATGCGCTCCCCGGCCCCGCCGGTCTGTGTCCCGGCGCCGCCCTGCTGGCCGAAGATGTCGCCCAGGTCGAAGGGGAAGCCGCCGCCCTGCTGCCCGCGGAAACCGCCCGGCATGGACCGCACGGAGTCGTACTCCTTGCGGCGCTTCTCGTCGGAGAGGACGTCGTAGGCCTCGGAGACCTCCTTGAAGCGGTCCTCGGCGTCGGCGTCCCCCCGGTTCGCGTCCGGGTGGTACTTGCGGGCGAGCTTGCGGTAGGACTTCTTGATCTCCTCCTGCGACGCGGTCTTCGCGACACCGAGGACCTTGTAGTAGTCCTTCTCGAGGTAGTCCTTGGTGCTCACGGCGCCCCGCTCTCTGCTATGCCCACTTGCCCACGTCCAGTGTCGCCGCCCGCCCGCCGGCCGGCCCGCCCCGCCCCGCGCGAGGACGGGACGGGCCGTTCGTTCGTCGCGCGCTGCTCGTCACGCGTCGTTCGTACCCGTCGTCAGTCGTCGGACTTGCCAGAGTCGTCCGGCTTATTCGCTGACTTGCCCGACTCGTCGGCCTCGTCGGCCGCGGCGGCCTCGGCCGTCTCGTCCCCGGCCGCGGCGGCGGCGCCGTCCGCGTTCGGGTCCGGTTCGGCCACCGCGACCCGCGCAGGGCGCAGGATCCGCTCGCCGATCCGGTAGCCGGGCTGCAGGACGTCCGCGACGCTCGTCTCGGTGACGTCCGCCGAGTAGCCGTGCATCAGCGCCTCGTGCACGGTCGGGTCGAACGGCTCGCCCTTCTCCCCGTACGTCTCCAGCCCGAGCTTGCCGGTGACCGACTCGAGCGCCTCCCCGACGGACTTGAACCCGCCGGTCAGCTCGTCGTGGTCGCGGGCCCGGCCGATGTCGTCCAGGACCGGCAGCAGCTCCGACAGGACCTGCCCGAGCGCCTGCTCGCGGACCGCGACCCGGTCGCGCTCGACGCGCTTGCGGTAGTTGTCGTACTCGGCCTTCAGCCGGCGCAGGTCGTCCAGCCGCTCGGCCAGCTGCTCCTGCAGCGCCGTGGCCTCGCCGTCACCGGCGCCCCCCGCGGTGCCGGCGGCCTCGCCGGCCGGGGCCGCCGGGGCGGCGGGCGCGTCCTTCTCGCCCGCCTGCTCCCGGACCTTCCCCGTCTCGGGGTCGATGCGCCGCCTGTCGCGGATCACCGGTCCCTCCTTCTCCTCGCCCTCGTCGGGAGAGGCACTCACGATGCGTCACCCTTCGGCTTGTCCTCGTCGACGATCTCGGCGTCGATGACCTCGTCGTCCTGGCCGTCCTGCCCGCCCTGGGCGTCGGCCGTCGGGCCCGCGTCCTCGGCGCCCGGCTGGGCGCCCTCGGGGTTCTGGGCGTACATCGCGGCGCCCATCTTCTGGCTGACCTGCGCGAGCTTCTCCGTCGAGCCCTTGATGGCGTCGACGTCGGTGCCCTCCAGCGCCTTCTTGACCTCGGCGACGGCCTCCTCGACCTCGGTCTTCAGCTCCGCGGTGACCTTCTCGTCGTTCTCCCGCAGGAACTTCTCGGTCGAGTAGGCGAGGGTGTCGGCCTGGTTGCGGACCTCGGCCTCCTCCTTGCGCCGGCGGTCCTCCTCGGCGTACTGCTCGGCGTCGCGGACCATCTGCTCGATGTCGTCCTTGGGCAGCGCGCTGCCGCCCGTGATGACCATCGACTGCTCCTTGCCGGTGCCCTGGTCCTTCGCGCTGACGTTCACGATGCCGTTCGCGTCGATGTCGAAGGTGACCTCGATCTGCGGGACGCCGCGCGGCGCCGGGGGCAGGCCGGTCAGCTGGAAGGTGCCGAGCTTCTTGTTGTACGCGGCGATCTCGCGCTCGCCCTGGTAGACCTGGATCTCCACGGACGGCTGGTTGTCGTCGGCGGTGGTGAACGTCTCCGACCGCTTGGTCGGGATCGTCGTGTTCCGCTCGATGATCTTGGTGAAGATGCCGCCCTTGGTCTCGATGCCGAGGCTCAGCGGGGTGACGTCCAGCAGCAGGACGTCCTTGACCTCGCCCTTGAGTACGCCGGCCTGGAGGCTGGCGCCGATCGCGACGACCTCGTCCGGGTTGACGCCCTTGTTCGGCTCCTTGCCGGTCAGCTCCTTGACCAGGTCGGACACCGCGGGCATCCGGGTCGAGCCGCCGACCAGGACGACCTGGTCGATGTCGTTGATCGTGATGCTCGCGTCCTTGAGCACCGACTGGAACGGCGCCTTGGTGCGCTCGAGCAGGTCGGAGGTCATCCGCTGGAACTCGGCGCGGGTGAGCTTCTCGTCCAGGTGCAGCGGGCCCTCCGCCGAGGCGGTGATGTAGGGCAGGTTGATCTGCGTCTCGGACGAACCGGACAGCTCGATCTTCGCCTTCTCCGCGGCCTCGCGGAGCCGCTGCAGCGCCATCTTGTCCTTGGACAGGTCGACGCCGTTGGCGTTCTTGAACTTCTCGACGAGCCAGTCGACGACCTTCTGGTCCCAGTCGTCGCCGCCGAGGTGGTTGTCACCGCTGGTGGCCTTGACCTCGACGACCCCGTCGCCGACCTCCAGCAGGGACACGTCGAACGTGCCGCCGCCGAGGTCGAACACCAGGATGGTGGCCTCGTTCTCCTTCTCCAGGTGGTAGGCCAGCGCCGCGGACGTCGGCTCGTTGATGATCCGCAGGACGTTCATGCCCGCGATCTGGCCGGCCTCCTTGGTGGCCTGCCGCTGGTGGTCGGAGAAGTACGCCGGGACGGTGATGACCGCGTCGGTGACGGTCTCGCCCAGGTAGGCCTCGGCGTCCCGCTTCAGCTTCTGGAGCACGAACGCGCTCATCTGCTGCGGGTTGAAGTCCTTGTCATCGATCTTGGTCTTCCAGTCGGTGCCCATCTCGCGCTTGACCGACCGGATCGTCCGGTCGACGTTGGTCACCGCCTGGCGCTTGGCGACCTCGCCGACCAGGACCTCGCCGTTCTTGGCGAAGGCGACGACGGACGGCGTGGTCCGCGACCCCTCCGCGTTGGCGATGACGGTGGGCTCGCCGCCCTCCAGGATCGCGACGACCGAGTTGGTCGTCCCGAGGTCGATGCCGACCGCACGTGCCATGTTCTCGTCCTCCGTCGTTCTTCCCGGTGTCAGCGCACCCGGTCGCGTCCGCTGGCCGTCAGCGGCAGGTGCGGCCGGTTGAGTCTCGTGCTCGCAAGGTTGCCCGGGCCGGTCCCTCGTTGTCAAATCACTTGAGCCGACCCGACTCAACTTTGCTGCCGCTCTCTTCAACAGGACGTATGAGCCGACTATTCCGGTTCCCGGACGAGCAAGAAATCTGGGACCAACTGGACCTCTGGGCGAACCCGGACGGTGCCTCCGGCGGATACCGGGCGTAGACGCATCCGCCAGAGGAGACACATGAGTCCCAGACGCTGGAGCCGGGCGCTGCTCGGTTCCCTGCTCGCGGCCGGAGCGCTGAGCGCGGTGCCCGCACCCGCCCACGCCGCCCCGCCCGGCCCCGTCCCGTCCGGCCCCCTCCCGTCCGGCCCGCTCCCGTCCGGCAAGGCGTGGACGGTCACGCTGCTGACCGGCGACGCCGTCACCGTCCGGACCGCCCCGGACGGCCCGCCCCTCGTCTCGATCGACCCCGCCCCCGGCCGCGAGAAGCTCTCGTTCCGCAAGGAGGTCCGGCCGGACGGGCACGTCGTCGTCACCCCGATCGACGTCGCCGCCCTCGTCGGACCGGTCATCGACCCCGAACTGTTCGACGTCACCGCACTGATCGAGCAGGGCTACGACGACGCCCGCAGCCCGGACCTCCCGCTGATCGTCCAGCAGGCCGGAGGCCCCCGCGCGCTCTCCGCCCTCGGCGGCACGATGCGCGCGACCCGCGAGCTGCCGAGCATCGGCGCCGTCGCCGTCCGGCAGCCCAAGAAGGACGCCCGCGGCCTCGGCACGGCCCTCGCCACCAAGAGCGCCCGGGCCACCGGCGTGAAGCACATCTGGCTGGACGGCCGGGTCGAGGCGAACCTCGCACCCTCGGCCCCCGCCGCCCGCCTCGACCGGAACCTGCGCCAGGTCGGCGCGCCCGCCGCGTGGCGCGCGGGCCACACCGGCGACGGCGCGAAGGTCGCCGTCCTGGACTCCGGCGTCGACGCCGGGCACCCCGACCTCGAAGGGCGCGTCGCCGAGACGGCGAACTTCTCCGAGTCCCCGGACACCGCCGACCGCGCCGGCCACGGGACGCACGTCGCCGCGACGATCGCCGGAACCGGCGCGGCGTCGTCCGGCGAGCGCAAGGGCGTCGCCCCGGACGCGAGCCTGCTGGTCGGCAAGGTCCTGGGCGACGACGGCTTCGGCACCGACTCCGGCGTCATCGCCGGGATGGAGTGGGCCGCGCCGCGCGCCGACGTCGTCAACATGAGCCTCGGCGGCGCCCCGACCGACGGCACCGACCCCGTCTCCGTCGCGCTGAACGACCTCACCGCCGAGCACGGCACCCTGTTCGTCGTCGCGTCCGGCAACGACCCCGTGTTCGAGACGGTCGGGTCGCCGGGCACCGCCGCGGCCGCCCTCACGGTCGGCGCGGTCGACGCCCGCGACCGGCTCGCCGAGTTCTCCAGCCGCGGCCCCGTCGGCAACACGGCCAAGCCCGAGATCGTCGCGCCGGGCGTCGACATCGTCGCCGCCCGCGCCGGCGGCACCTCGGCGGGCACCCCGCTCGACGCGCACTACACGAAGATGTCCGGCACCTCGATGGCCGCGCCGCACGTCGCGGGTGCCGCCGCGCTCCTCGCCGCGCAGCACCCGGAGTGGAAGCCCGCGCGCCTCAAGGCCGCGCTCACCGGCACCGCCGACCCCGCGACCGGCGGCGACCCCTACGAACTCGGCGCCGGGCGGCTCGACATCGGCGAGGCCGCACGTGCCCCCGTCCTGACCGCACAGAGCATCGCCGACCTCGGCACGTCGGCGTACCCGGAGCACGGCGACCTGTCGGCCGAACTCGGCTGGACGTCCAGCACCGCCCGTCCCGTCCGGCTCCGGCTGAGCGTCGAGGTGACCGACCGGGACGGCCGCACCACCGCCGCCGCGACCGTCCCGTCCCGCGTCGACGTCCCGGCGAACGGCACCGCCTCCGCGCCGCTGACCGTGGACGCCGCCCGCCTCGCCGACCGTCCCGGCCTGTACACGGCCGTGGTCACGGCCAAGGGACCCGGCGTCACCCTGCAAACCCCCGTGACCTTTTACGTCGAACCCCCGACGCACACCCTCACGGTCAAGGCCACTCCACTCCCCGGAACCGACCCCGCGAACTTCTTCGCCACCGCCACGGTCGTGAACCTCGACGACCACTCGCTGTACTCCGGCTACGCCGAGGTCGGCCCCGACGGCCCGGTGGAACTCCGCGTGCCCGCGGGCCGCTACGCCGTCCTCGGCACCGTGGACGACTACGGCGACTGGCGTTCGGCCCTCGCGGGCGACCCCGAAGTCCTCGTCGACCGGGACGCGGCCGTCACGCTCGACGGCGCCGCGGCGACCGAGATCGGCGCGAGCGTCGAGGGCGTCGAGGCCCGCACGGCCATGTCGTCCGCGGACATGGTCCGGGACGCGGGCAACGGGCTCTGGTACTACTCCGTGTACGCCTTCGACCCCGCCGCCGCGCCCGTCTATGCCCAGCCGATGGACGGTGCGCGGACCGGGACGTTCAAGGCGTCCACCCAGTACCGCCTGACGGCCCCCGGCGCCGTGTACGACATCGTCCACGCGCTGGGCGACGGGATCCCCGCCGACCCGACCCGCACCGTCACCGCCGCCGAACTCCGGAACGCGGCCCGCGTCGAGCAGCGGTTCGCCGCGTTCAACGGCGAGACCGACCGCCCCATGAGCGAGAAGCGGTACGGGCTGAGCCCCGAGGGCATCCTGTCGTTCGAGGCGAGCGGCGACGTCGAACCGGGCACGACCCGGACCGACCACGTCGTGGCGCCCGACGGCTGGCTCTGGATGAGCTACGGATCCGTCCGGTTCGGTGCCGACCACTGGATCGACCAGGGCACGTTCAACCCTCTCGAACCGGGCGAACGGCGCACGAACCGCTGGGGCCGCCAGCCGCTGCGCCCCGGCCCGTACTCCGGCACCGGCGTCTCACCGAGCGCGTGCGTCCGCCAGCCCGCGACCCGGACGCGCGGCAACCTGCGCGTCGCGCTCGTCGACCTGCAGACCCGCCCCGACGCCTTCGACTGCGCGATCCACGAGGTCAAGGGGCACATGGAACTGCTCGCGGGCGACGCGAAGATCGGCGAGGCGAACGCCCCCTACGGCGAGTTCACCGTCCCGCCGGACGAGCGGACGTACACGCTGACGTACGAGAACGACGCGTCGGCGATCCTGCCGGTCTCCACGCGCACGTCGACGTCCTGGACCTTCGACTCCCGGGCGCCCCGCGGGCACGAGGAGGCCCGTCTCCCGCTGCTCCTCGTCGACTACGACCTGAACTTCGACCTGCTGAACCGCCCCACGGACGAACCGGCCGTCTTCACCGCCGCCCGCATGGCGGGCACGGACCCCGCGAAGGTCACCGGCCTCCGCCTGTGGACGTCCCTCGACGACGGGGCCACCTGGACACCGGCCGACGTGAAGCCCCTGGGTGACGGCCGGTTCAGCGCCCCGCTCCCGTCCAAGGGCTCCGTCTCCCTGCGCGTCACCGCCGAGGACGCCGGCGGCAGCGCCATCGACCAGACCATCATCCGCGCCTACAACGCCCCCTGACCGACCCGGCGCCCGGTGGAGCCCCTCCACCGGGCGCCCGTAGGGTCAGCGCGTGGCAGACACCGATCACGTCCGACTGGCCCGCATAGCCGACAAGCTCGCGGCGGCACGGGCCCGGCCCGTACCGCAGACGGCCTTCGGCGCGGACGCGCATCTCTTCGAACTCGCCCCACCGGTGCCCGAGGCCGTCGTCGCCGAGTTCGAGGAACGTCACAAAGTGGCGCTGCCCCCGGCATATCGCCTGTTCATCACCGAACTGGGCGCCGAAGGCGCCGGTCCGGGCTACCGGTTGTGCCGCCTCGACACCGCATGCTGCACGCATCGCCGGTCGGACCATCTGGCTCGGCCCAGCCCCTACCTCCCCGGCCCGCGCTACCTCGACGACTGGGAACTTCGGTACGAGGACCCGCCGGGCCCGAATCGGCACTTCCTGCCTGGCACCCTGCGGATAGCCGCCCACGGGTGCTCCCTCGTCACTCGCCTGATCGTGACGGGACCGGCGCAGGGACGACTGATCAACCTCGACGACGATGGCCCGGTCGGCCCGTACGTCGTCGAGGACGCCGACTTCCTGGCCTGGTACGAGCGATGGCTGGACGAGAGCGCCGCCGGTTACGACGTCGGCTGGTTCGGCGAGCGGCTCCCCCTGGACGAACCCGAACTTCTCGCGGTCCTCTCCGAAGACCCGTCACCATCCCGACGGAGCCGCGCGGGAGAATCGCTCCTGCGACTGCCGGCGCTCAGTGACACCGCATGGAGCGCTCTCCTCGGCGCGATCAGCACCGACGCGGCCCCCAGCGTCCGCGCCGAGTTGTGGGATCAGCTGCGCTGGGAAAGGCACAAGCACCAGCGCACCCTGGCGAACGCCGAGGAAATCGCGAACAACGTCGCACGACACGCCAGATCGAGCACGCCACGAGACCTCAACGCCCTCAGTACCCTCCGTGATCTCACGTTTGCAGACGTTCAGCCGGAGTTGGCGTCGGGCGACGTCGAACGGCGCCGCCGGGCCGCCTACGAGTTGGCCCGATCGTGGACGCTCAAGCGGGATGACCTCCAGCAAGACCAGCTCGAAGGTGCGGTCAGCGCACTCCTGGACGAAGAAGACCCCCTTCTCCGAGCGCACGGTGTCGCGGCGGTCCGCCGGTTCGGCCTCACGGACTTCCACCCCCGGCTTCGTGCCTTGCGGCAGACCGAGACCGACCCCTGGGTCAGGCACGAGCTCGAATACAGTCTCGGCGAGCACCCGGCCCGAATCTGGGACGCCCCCACGTCCCCGGCCATGCAGGGAGAGGGCGAAGGGTATTGCAAGGCCCCTCCCTTCTGACGTTCGAGTCCCGTGCAGCAGAACCCCTTTGCCCGTAGTCGAGGCCCGTGAGAACATCGAGGTTCAATGATGCGTCTCTTTCCGGACGCCGATGAAAGAACACGGGGCCGTCGCCGCATCTGCGGTTTCGCGTAGTTTGCAAGGTCCGTGAATGGCAGGGGTCGTTTGATGTATGGAGACCAGGTGCCGGAAGCCCGCATCGAGGATGCGGGCAACATCTTGGTCGCGCCTCCGGCGCTGCATGACGATGACTTGATCAGGGAATTCTTTGGCGCCGCGATCACCCCCGATGATCTTTCGGCCGGTTCGCTCGACCTCGCGCAGAAGACCGTCTACCTGTGCGGCGACATATCCGGGATCAGCGGTCGCCGGTTGCAGGCGGCCGACCGGGTATTCGTTATCCGGGAGCTGTCGGAGGGCTACCGCGAGGACGTCCACGAGCCTTGGGCCCTGATCGACCTCGGGCGGGTTCCCGTCCGCGTGCACGGCGCCGGCGTGTACTACCGCCGCTTCTTCGACCCCGACGCCGATCACTTCGGACGGATCCGTGCGGAGCACGCGTTCCAGTCCCTGACGGAGTCCACCAAGCCTGGAACGGCCCATCGCAGCGGAATCTATCTGACGCCCGTCACGCGGAACGGTGACGAACTGCATTTCCGGCTGCTCCGGTGCTCCACGAACCTTTCGGGCCCGACCGAAGGCTTTCGCCCGACCGACACGGGCATCGTCGAGGCGCTGAACCGCGAGGCCGCCACCGTCTTCCGCGATCAGGCGCCGCTGAATCACGTTCTCGCGCAGATCTACAACAACACCCTCGCCACGGCCGAGCGCAAGCAGTCCAAGGCCAGGATCTCGGCGCATGCCGACAAGACCAAGGACATGCCGGTCAACGGCATCATGGCGTTCTGCACCTTCTATGACGGGCTCGACGAGCTGCGACCCATGGCCGAAGATGCGTTCGACTATGGTGTGAAGGGCACCAGCGGGCTCACCAAACTCCGCTTCCGCCTCAAGGAGCCGGTCGGAGAACGTGACGGGACCGCGCTCCCTCCGCAGTTCACCCTGACCCTCTATCCCGGGTCCGTGTTCTTCATGCCGCTCTCCACCAACCGTCTGTATACGCATGAGATCCGGCCTTCGGCGTTGGACGCCGGGTTGCTCCCGACCCGCATGGGATACGTGGTCCGGTGCTCGGACACCGAAGCCGTTCACAAGAGCGGCCGGACATTCCTCAAAGCGGCCGGAGACCTGGTGGAGCTGGAGCCGCCCACACCGGCGGGCATGGACGAACTGCGGAGACTGTACGCCGAGGAGAACAGGACCCCGTCCTTCATCGACTACGGCGACGAGTTTCTCTTCAGCATGAACACGGGAGACTACCTTGCCCCGCAAGTCTAGGATCTCGGACGAGATCATCTCGTGCGCCCTGCCGAGCGAGGAGGATCTCTACGCGGAACTGTCCGCGTCGGCTCGTCTGGAAGATGTAGGAAAAGGTCGGCGAGGCGCCGTGCTCGCCAAGGTCGACGAGGTGGAGGGTGTGCCTCTCGTGCGCACCACCACTCGATACGGGAGTCCGGCGCAGCGTTTCCGGACGGTGCACGAACGGCTGGCGCGGCAGGTTCAAGAACGTGCGTCGATCGCGGTCGGCTTCAACAACGCCCTGATCGAGAGCTACACGAATGCTTACAAGACCATGGGCGCTCATTCCGACCAAGCTCTCGATCTGGCCGACGGTTCCTTCATCGCTGTCTTCTCCTGCTACCGACATCCCGAGGCGGGTGCACCGAGGAAGCTGATCTTCGAGTCGAAGGATTCCGGTGGCGAGAAGTTCGAGATCCCTCTCGAACACAACGGTATCGTCGCGTTCTCCGTCGAATCGAATCGGCGGCTCAAGCACAAAATCGTCCTGGACACGTCCGCCCGGACGGCGGACAACCAATGGTTGGGCGTGACGTTCCGGACGGCGAAGACATTCGTTCGGTTCCGTGACGGGCATGCGTACCTCCAGCGGGCTTCGCGCCTCACGCTGGCCGACGAGGAGCAGCAGCGCGAGTTCTACGGGCTGCGCCGTCGCGAGAACAAGGAAACGAACTTCAGCTATCCGCCGCTGACGTACACCATCAGCGAGAGCGATCTGCTGCCGCCCGCCTGACCCCCAGGGGGAACCGTTCCATCGTCGTGAAGCCGGCCGGGACGTGTAGCGGCCCGATCGGCTTTTCTCACCTCGTCCGTCGGGGGGAGAGGGGCGGCAGGGGGATCGATCGTGATTCGCGATTGATCCGATGACGAACATGTGTTGGACTCATCGATCCTGGTTGCCCGAGGGTGATGGGCATGAGACCCCACATATCGCGCGGGTTGCTCCTGCTGATGTCGACGGCGACCGGACTGGCCGTCGCGAACAACTACTTCGCGCAACCGCTGCTCGACCTGATCGCGGACGAGCTGGACATCACCGCGTCGGCGGCGGCGCTCGTGGTGACGGCCGCGCAGTGCGGGTACGCGCTCGGGCTGATCCTGCTGGTGCCGCTCGGCGACCTGGTGGACCGGCGGCGGCTGGCCGTGGCGCTGTACGCGGCGACCGGGGTGTTCCTGCTGGTGTCGGCCACCGCGACCAGCGGCGCTGTGCTGCTGGCCGGGACGGCGCTGACCGCGCTGACCTCGGTCGGTGCGCAGGTCGTGGTGCCGTTCGCGGCGACGCTGGCGGCGCCCGAGGAACGGGGCAAGGTGGTCGGGACGGTGATGACCGGCCTGATGCTCGGCCTGCTGCTGGCCCGGACGGCGTCCGGCGCGCTGGCCGAACTGGGCGGGTGGCGGACGGTCTACTGGGTGAGCGCCGTCCTGATGGTGCTGATGGCCGTCCTGCTCCGCGTCCGCCTGCCCCGGCTCGACGGCCCCCGCGAGGGCCTGTCCTATGCCGGGCTGCTGCGGTCGACGGTGGGGATGCTCGGGTCCGAGCCGCTGCTGCGGTGGCGGGCGGCCATCGCGGCGCTGAGCCTGGCCTCGTTCAGCGTGCTGTGGACGGCCGCGACGCTTTTGCTGGCCCGCGACCCGTACGGCTGGACGGAGTCGGCGATCGGGCTGTTCGGCCTGGTCGGGGTGGTGGGCGCGCTGACCGCGTCGGTCGCCGGACGGCTCGCCGACCGCGGTCTCGTGCAGACGGTGAGCGGCGCGGGGACGGTGCTGCTGGTGGCGTCCTGGCTGCTGCTCGCGGGCGGCGAGCGGTCGCTGGTCTGGCTGTTCGCCGGTGTGGTCGTGCTCGATCTGGCGCACCAGATGGTGCTCAACAGCAGCCAGAACGTCGTGTACGCGCTGCGCCCCGAGGCCCGCAACCGGATCAACTCCGCCTTCATGACCGTGTTCTTCGCCGGCGGCGCGGCGGGCTCCGCGCTGACCGCGGTGGTCTGGGCCCGCGGCGGCTGGACCGGCGTGTGCGTCCTGGGCGCCGCGCTGTCGGCCGGAACGGTCGTGCTCTGGGCCCTCGAGCGCGTCACCGTCGCCCGCACCCCGAACCCCGTCCCCGCCATCGCCAAGGGAGAATGACCATGCCGCGCACCGTACTGATCACCGGAGCCACCGGAACCGTGTCCACCGCGCTGATCGGCGCCCTGGACGGGACGGACGTGCACGTTCGCGCGCTCGTCCGGGACGGGGCGAGGAACGTGCCGGGAGCCGAGGTGTGCGTCGGGGACCTCGACGACGCCCGGTCGCTGCCGCCCGCCTTCGAGGGTGTGCAGGACCTGTGGCTGCTCGTCCCGAACGGGCCGCGGGCTCCGGAGCACAGCATGAACGCGGTGTGGGCCGCGCGCCGGGCCGGGGTCGAGCGGATCGTGCGGCTGTCGGTCGTGGGCGCGGCGCACGACGCGCCGAACCGCAGCGGCAGGCTGCACGCGCTGTCGGACCGGGAGACCGAGTCGTCCGGCATGCGCTGGACGATCCTGCGGCCGCACTGGTTCATGCAGAACCTCCTGAACGAGGCGGGCGACATCGCCGCCACGGGCACGTTCGCGCTGAACATGGCCGAAGCACGCATCGGCATGATCGACGCGCGCGACATCGCCGCGTGCGCCGCCCGGGTGCTGCGCGACGACCCGGACCGCCACCACGGCGCGACCTACACCCTGACGGGCCCGCGCTCGCTGACGTTCGACGAGGTCGCCGCGGAGTTGAGCGCGGCCCTCGGCCGCACGGTGACGTACCGGCCGGTCGGCGACGACGCCAAGCGGGAGACGCTGCTCGGGTACGGCCTCCCGGACTGGATCGTCGACATGCTCGACGAGTACGCGCGGGCCTACGCCTCCGGCTGGGGCGACCTCACCACCGGGACGGTCGCCGAACTGCTGGGCCGTCCGCCCCGGGACGTCGCCGACTTCGCCCGCGACCACGCCGCCGCGTTCACCCACTGAAGGAAGGCCAGTCATGCGACGTCGGTTGATGTCCGTTCTGCTCGCGTTCGGGCTGGGCGCGGCGGCGACGCCCGCCCAGGCCGCCCCCGTCGCGTTCCCGACCACGATCCGGCTGCCGGACGGGTTCCGGCCGGAGGGCATCGCGACCGGGCCCGGTCCGGTCGCCTACATCGGCTCCATGGCCGACGGCTCCATCTACCGTGCCGACCTGCGCACCGGGCGCGGCTCGATCCTCGCGCACGGCCCGGGCACGCCCGCCCTCGGCCTGAAGACCGACGCACGCGGACGGCTGTTCGTGGCGGGCGGGACCGGCGGGGACGCGCGGGTCCTCGACGTCCGCACCGGCCGGGTGCTGGCCTCGTACCGGCTGGCCGCGGGCCCCACGTTCGTCAACGACGTCGTCCTCACCCGGGACGCGGCGTGGTTCACCGACTCCACCGCCCCGGTGCTCTACCGGCTGCCGCTGCGCGGCGGACGGCTGCCCGCCGCCGCGCAGCGGATCCCCCTCACCGGCGACCTGGAGTACGGGACCGGCTTCAACGCCAACGGGATCACGCCGACGCCGGACGGACGGGCGCTGCTCGTCGTCCAGTCGAACACCGGCGGGCTGTTCCGCGTCGAGCCGTCCGGCGAGACCCGGCGGGTGGACCTGCACGGCGAGTCGCTGCCGGAGGGCGACGGCCTGCTGCTGCGCGGGCGGACGCTGTACGCGGTGCAGAACCGGCTGGACGCCATCGCCGTGCTGCGGCTGAACGAGGCGGGGACCGAGGGCCGGGTGGTCCGGCGGGTGAGTCGCCCCCGGCTGTTCGACGTGCCCTCCACGATGGCCGCGTTCGGGTCCCGGCTGTACCTCCCGAACGCCCGGTTCGACACGGAGCCGACCCCGTCGACGTCCTACACCGTGGTCGCCGTGCCGCGCCCGTGACGTCCCGTCCCGGCGCGGGGAGGTCGAAGGCCGGGGTCGTGGACACCTCGCCCGGGACACGTCGAGCACGCTCAGCCCCGGGCGGCCGGTCGCGGATCCGGCCGCCCGGCCGCCGCGACCGGGGAGGACTCCTGACAATCCCGGTCTGTCAGGTATTCCTGCCGGGCTCGGCGAGGAAGGCGGCGCGGAGCAGCCGGGACATGTGCTCGCCGACGCGGTCGGGCGTCCAGCCGCGGTCGAAGAGGGTCGCGGTGACGCCGTTGGCGATGAGGGCGAGGAGCATGTCGGACGCCGTGTCGACCGTCCAGCCGTCGGCGAGGACGCCCTCGTCGGCGAGGCGCTCGACGAGCGCGCGGTTCGTCGCGTCGCGCCAGTACATCGCGGTGTCCCAGTGGCGGGCGGCGTCCGGGTCGGTGCGGGCCTCGCGCTCGACGGCGAGGGAGACGGGCAGGATGCGCGCCATGAAGTGCGCGTGCGCGCGGGCGAACTCGTCGAGGGCGGTGCCGGCGTCCGGGGCGTCGCCGACGGCGGCGAACCGGCCCTCGATGTCCTCGACCTCGTTGACGTAGCCGAACAACTCGCTGACCAGGTCGCCGCGGGACGCGAAGTGCAGGTAGACGGCCCGGCGGGAGACGCCGGCGCGTTCGGCGACGGCCGCCATCGTCGCCGCCGCGACGCCGTCCCGCTCGACGATCTCGCGCGCGGCCCGCAGCAGCGCGGCGCGGGACCGGCGGCTGCGCGCGTTCCGCGGTTCCTGGATCACCTTTCCATCGTCCCAGTCACCCCTCCATCGTCCCAAGGTCCGCGCTTGCCCATAACTACACATCGTGTGTACTTTTTGGAAGTGCACACGATGTGCAGTTATGGAGGTCGGTCGGTGCCCGGAAGGAATCACTGGTGGCCGGTCGTGGGGTGCGGCCTGGTCATCTTCATGGCCACGCTCGACACGAGCATCGTCGCCGTCGCGCTGCCCGAGCTCGAACGGGACTTCGGCGTCGCGACGGCCGCCACCGAATGGGTCGTCCTCGGCTACCTGCTCCCGCTGATCGCGCTCACCCTGCCCGCGGGACGGTGGCTCGACCGGACGGGCCCGCGCGCCGCGCTGCTGCTCGCCGTCGCGGGGTTCGCGCTCGCGAGCGTCGCCGCGGGCCTCGCGCCCGGCCTCGCGTGGCTGGTCGGGGCGCGGCTCGTGCAGGGCGCGTTCGCCGGGCTGCTGTTCGCGGTGATCCCGATGGTGGTGGTGCGGTCCGTCCCGCCGGACGTGGCCGGACGCGCGAGCGCGCTCGTCATGACGCTGGGACCGCTCGGCGCCGTCAGCGGGCCCCCGCTCGGCGGCGTCATCACCGAGTTCTGGGGGTGGCCCTGGATCTTCTACATCAACGTGCCGGTCGCCGTCCTGGTCGTCGCGATCGCGCTCCGCACGCTGCCGCCGGACGCCCTGCGGCCGCCCGACCGCGCGTTCGCGGGGGAGACGCTCCTGCTGGGGGCCGCGGCGACCGCGCTGCTGCTGTCGCTGTCGTTCACCGCGACCCACGGCCTCGGGTGGCTCGCGCTCGCACCGGCCGCCGTCCCGGTCCTGGCCGCGTGGTGGCGGACGTCCGCGAGCGGGCCGGTCCGCGCGCTCGTCCGGACCCCGGCGTCCGGGCCGGTCGCGGCGGTGCTGCTGAACGCCCTCGCGATCTCGCTGGTCGAGTTCCTCGCGCCCTTCTACCTTCAGGAGACGCTGGGGCTGTCCCCGCTGGGCGCGGCCGCCGCGATCCTCGCGATGCCGGTCGCGATGGTGCTCGGCGGGCCGGTCGGCGGGCTCCTCGGTGACCGATGGGGGACGGTGCGTACGTCCGTCCTCGGGCTCGCGGTCGCCGGGCTCGGCGGGTCGCTGCTGGTGTTCGCGGGCGACGGCTGGCACCCGGCGGAGCTGAGCTGGCGGCTGGCCCTGATCGGGCTCGGCACCGGCCTGTTCGCCGGGCCCTGCTTCGCGACGATCATGTCCGGTGTCCCGCCCGAGCTGCAGGGCAGTGCGGGGGCCGCGCAGAGCCTCGCCCGCCAGCTCGGCTTCTCGCTCGGCCCGGCGCTCGCCACCGCGGCCTGGGCCCTCTCGGGCTACACGCTCGGCGGCCTGCGCGGCGCGTTCGCGATCGGCGCGGTCGCGACGCTCGCCGCCCTCCCGCTCCTCGCCCGCGACTTTCCTCATAGGAAAGTACGTGCTACTTTCCCCATAGGAAAGTAAGTGAGGAGGCACATGAACGCCAACGACGCCCGGGCCGCGCTCGCCGACGTGCAGCGCATGCAGGAGCGGACGCGCGACGAGTACGTCCGGAACCACTTCGCCCGCCCCTACCTGCTGCTGACCGCGTTCGGGATCTTCGTCGCCCTCGCATCGAGCGACCTGCCGTCGCCGTGGAACACCGTCGTTTTCCTGCTGGGGGAGGGCCTCCTGGTCGGCGGCGCGGTCATGCAGCGCCGCCGGGCCGCCGTCAGGCGGAAGGCGAACGCCGCCGAGGGGATGTACGTGTTCGGGGCGGCCGCCGCACTGATCGCCGCGTACGTCGCCTTCAACATCGTCGCCTCGCTCGGGGTCCTGTCGTTCGGCCTGCCCGCCCCCCGGACGTTCGCCGCGGCCGCGCTCGCCCTGCTCTTCCTGGCCGTCGCGGGGCCCTCCCGGCGGCTCTTCGGGACGCTCGTCCGGCGCACCTGATGGACGGCTTCGACGAGTTCCTGCACGTGCCGGCCCGGCTGTCGGTCGTCGCGCTGCTCGCGCCCGCCGACTGGGTCGAGTTCGCGTTCGTCCGCGACGCCGTCGGTACTAGCGACTCGGCCCTGTCCAAGCAGCTCACCGCGCTGGCGAACGCCGGCTACGTCACCGTGAAGAAGGGACGGGACGGCGGGGTGCGGCGCACGCACGTCCGGCTCACCCTGGAGGGCCGCGCGGCCTTCGCGCGGCACGCCGCCGCGCTGGAGCGCATCGTCGCCGCCGCCCGCCCCGCCCCCGACCGAGAGGAGGCCACATGACCGCCCCCGACCCGAACGCCCCCGACCCGAATGCTTCCGACCCGAACGGCCCCGACCCGAACGACCCCGACCCGAACGATCCCGACCGGGCGATGGCCGCGCTGCGGGACGTCCACCGCCTCCAGCACCGGACCCGCGAGGAGTACATCCGCCAGGGATACCGGTGGCCGCAGAGCGTGGCGGGGATCGCCGGCCTGATCGCCTGCTTCGCCGCGTTCGACGCCCCCGAACCCTGGCGCCGCTTCCTGGCGCCCGCCGGGTGCGCCGTGATCCTCGCGACGATCTTCGTGGCCCAGCGGCGCGCCCCGGTGCGCAGGAAGCCCACCGCCGGCGAGACGGGGTTCACCCTCGCGGTGGTGGCGCTCTGGTTCGCGGCCTACCTGCCGCTGCTGATCGGTACCAAGCTGCTCGAACTGCCCGCCCCCTGGACGATCGCCGCGATCGCCTGCGTGATCCTCCTCGGCGCCTTCGCCCGTCCGCTCCGGCGCGCGCACGCGAGCGCGGTGCACTGGTCCTGAGGTATACACACTCCGGCGGTCACGAGTGTGTATCGTGTGGGCATGGCGCGTCTCAACATCACGCTCCCCGATGAGCTGGCCGCCACGCTCCAGGGGCTCGCCGAGGACAAGAAGATCGCCTCGGTGTCCGGGTTCCTCGCCGACGGCGCCCGGCTCAAGCTGTCCTACCTGCGGGACGCCGCGACCGTCGACGAGCTGTTCGGCCCGCCGACCCCGGACGAGCAGGCCATGATCGACCATCTGGTCGACGAAGGCGCGCAGTACCACCGGCACGGCCAGTGATCACCGGTCAGGTCTTCGACGCGACCGCCCTCCTGGACCTGGCCACCGGCAAGACGATCTACGTGCGGGCCCGGCTGCGCGCGTCGATCGCCCAGCACGCGACCGTCGTGATCCCCGCCGCCGCGCTCGCCCGCGCGTGGCAGCTCGTCCCCGACCGGGGCCGCACCGTCCTGGAGCGCCTCCCCGCCATGCAGGTCGTCCAGGTCGACGACCTCGACGACGTCATCGCGAAGCAGACCGGACGGCTCGTCGCCGCGGCGCCCGACCTGCGGCTCGACATCGCGCAGGCCGCCTGGTCGGCGCGCTGGCGCCGCTGGCCGATCCTCACCGCCGCGCCCGCGGAGTACGCCGGCGTCCCCGACGTCCGGGTCGAGCCGATCCCCTGACCGGTCAGCCGGCCAGGCCCGATTCCAGCGCCGCGAGCGCCTCGTCCACGGCGTCCGGGAGGTGAACCGACGGGTCCTCGACCCACCGGACCATCAACTCGAGGAACACCCCGAACACCGCGCCCGTGAGCGTCCGGACGGCCGGGTCGTCCGGGGCGCGGCCGGTCCGTTCGGCGAGCACGCCGCCGAGCGCCCGCATCGTGGCGAGCATGTTGCCGAAGGCCGCGCCGCGCAGCGCGGGGACGTCCAGGATCAGGACGGCCCGGTCCCGTGCGGCGGCGAGATCGTCCGCCGGGAGGCCCTCGAGGGTCGCGCGCATCGCCTCGCGCAGCGCCCGCAGCGGCGGGACGTCCGCCGGGCGGGCCCGCAGCGCCTCGAACAGGACCGGATCGTAGTCGTCGCTGACGACCAGATCCTCTTTCGTCGGGAAATAGCGGAACACCGTGGTGTGCGCGACCTCCGCCTCCCGCGCGATCCGCTCGACCGTGGTCGCCTCGTACCCGTGCTCCCGGAACAGCCGCAGCGCCGTCGCCTGGATCAGCGCCCGCGTCCGGGCCTTCTTCCGTTCCCGCAGCCCCGGCGCCACCGCGCACCTCCCGTCCGTGCCTCCGGGCAGGAGCCTACTGCGCGCCCGACCGGCTCACCTCCCGCGCGTCCGCCGGGCCGGGCGCGAGCCCGCGGCCCTCGACGTCCACCCGCGGCAGGACGCGGTCCAGCCACCGGGGCAGCCGCCACACCGCGCCGCCGAGCAGCGCCATCACCGCCGGGACGATCGTCATCCGCACCACGAACGCGTCGAAGAACACCGCGGCGGCCAGCGCGAACCCGAACGACTGCAGCATCGGCAGGTCCGACAGGACGAACCCGCCGAACACGCTGATCATGATGAGCGCCGCCGCCGTCACCACCCGCGACCCGTGCGCCAGCCCCGTGACGACCGCCTCGACCGGGTCCGCGCCCCGCGCGTGCTCCTCGCGCATCCGGGTGACGAGGAAGACCTGGTAGTCCATCGCCAGCCCGAACACCATGCCGATCAACATCACCGGCAGCAGGTTCACGATGATGCCCGACGCGTGCACGCCGACGCCGTCCAGCCAGCCCCACTGGAACACCGCGACGACCGCGCCGAACGTCGCCGCGACGCTCAGCAGGAACCCGGCGGTCGCCTTCAGCGGCACCACGATCGACCGGAACACCACCGTGAGCAGCAGGAACGCGAGCCCCACGATGAGGGCCAGGTAGCCGGTCATCGCGCCCGCCAGCTTGCGCGAGGTGTCGACGTCGATCGCCGTCGGTCCGGTGACCGCGACCTCCGGGCCCGTCCGGTCCCGGATCTCCTCGATCAGCTCCCCGGTCGCCTCGCTCGTCGGCCCGCTGTCCGGCACCACCTCGACGAGCGCCGTCCGTCCCGCCGCGTCGACCGCGACCGTCCGCACGGCCGCGACACCGAGCGGCTCCACCGTGCCCGCGACCCGCCCGGCGGCCGCACGGGCGTCCGCGTCCCGCACGACCAGCGTGAGCGGGCCGTTGAAGCCGGGCCCGAACGCGTCCGCGACCAGGTCGTACGCCTGCCGCTGCGTCGTCTCCGCCGGTGCCGTGCCGTCGTCGGGCAGCCCCAGCCGCAGGTCGAGCGCCGGGACGGCCGCGACCGCCAGCACCCCGACGGCGGCGGCCAGCACCGGCAGCGGGTGCGCCGTGACGAACCGTGCCCAGCGGCCCGCGCCCCCGGTCCGCCCGCCGGACGGTGCCGCGCGCCGCCCGAGCACCCGGCGTCCGGCGAACCCGATCAGCGCGGGCAGCAGCGTCAGCGCGACCAGCACCGACACCGCCACGGTCCCGGCCGCCGCGAGCCCCAGCTCCGTCAGCACCGGGATCCCCACCACCGCGAGCCCCGCCAGCGCGATCACGACCGTCGCCCCCGCGAACACCACCGCCGTCCCGGCCGTCCCGACCGCGTGCCCGGCCGCCTCCGCCGGCTCCCGGCCGCCCCGCACCTCGTCCCGGTACCGGGAGATGACGAACAGCGCGTAGTCGATCGCCACCGCGAGCCCGAGCATCAGCGCGAGCGCCGGAGTGTCGGAGTTGAGCGTCGTGAAGCCCGACACCGCGCCGAGCACCGATAGCCCGGTGCCGATCCCGACGATCGCCGACAGCAGCGGCAGCCCGGCCGCCGTCAGCGACCCGAGCGTCACCGTCAGCACGATCGCCGCGACCACGACGCCCGCCAGCTCCCCGGCGCCCTCCGCCGGCGGCGCCACCGCGTCCCCGCTCAGCTCGACCCGGAGCCCCGCGCCCTCGGCCGCGTCCCGCAGCGCCGCGCGGTCCGCCGCCGTCAGCTCGTCCGCCGGCACCCCGTACCCGACCTCGAGCAGCGCGACCCGTCCGTCCGGCGAGACGGCCGGTGCCGCGACCCCGGCGACCTTCGGCACGTCCCCGATCCGCCGCACGGCGGCCCGCAGCTCGCGCTCGTCCGGGGCCCCCGCGATGACGACCCGGGCCCGCGCGCCGCCCGCGGCCTCCGGGAACCGCTCCACGACCAGGTCGTTCGCCCGCTGCGCCTCGGTCCCCGGCACCGAGAACGCGTCCTCCGTCGGCCCCGACAGCGTCGCCGCGCCCGCCCCGCACGCCGCGAGCAGCCCGACCCACACCAGCGTCACCGCCCACCGCCGCCGGAAGCACCACCGCCCCAGCCGCGCCAGCCACACCGCCATGAGACACCTCCAAGCACTAGTCGAGTAGTAATTGTTAGTCGACTAGTGCTTTCTGGTCAATGGCCGACGCCCTCCCGGACGTCCGGACGGTCCGCGGCGGGACGCGCGGACGCCCACAGGGCCACCGCGACGAAAAGGACCTGTTCGGGAATCCGGAACCACAGCGGCGTCGCCGGGTCGTCGCCGAGCGGCACGTCCTCCAGCGCCGCGTACACGTTCGCCGGCAACATCAGGACGAACAGGACCGCGAGCCCGGCCCCGGCGGCGCGGCGGCTCCGCACCGGGACGAGCGCCAGCGCGCCCCCGAGTTCGAGCACGCCCGTCGCGTACACCATGAACCCGGGGAACGGCACGAACGGCGGCACCATCGCGACCAGGTCCGCGTGGCCCGGCATCATCGACAGGCCGTCGGGGGCGAAGTGCGCCGCGCCGGTGAACAGCAGCATCACGGCCAGGCCGTGCGCCCCGCTCGCCCGCCACGACGCGAACCGGGCGACGCCGAGCGCGCCCAGCAGCCGGAAGCCCGTCCACGGGCCCAGCAGGAGCATCAGGGTGCCGAACATCGTCTTTCCTTTCTCGAGGGGGACCCTGGTCAACCGGTGAAGCGCCGGGCCGTGCCCCGCGCCCAGCCGGGATCGCCGTCCCGGACGAACCCCGCCCACGCGCGGCGTGTCCGGTCGACGAGCGCGGCGGGCCGCTCGCCCGCGAGCATCGGCGCGTCCCGCCACGCGGCGGCGGTGCCGAGGACGAACGGCAGCTCGATGCAGTGGCACGCGCCGAACGGGCCGCCCGCCGGGTGCCAGTCGAACCGGTACTCCCACGGCGGAGCCCCGTGCTCGGTGAGCGATCGCGCCAGCCGGGCCAGCGGCTCGCGGAACATGTGGTCGGTGGACATGTCGACGGCGATCCGTTCGGCGGTCCGGCCGTCCGGCGCCGCCCGCCCGGGATCGCCGAACCAGGCGGCGGCGACGCCCGCCAGGTCGTCCGGGCCGAGCGCCCGCACCCGCTCGTCGCCCGCGAGGAACGCCGCCGCCTCGTCCCCGGTGACGCCCGCGAGGACGTCCGCCCCGCACGCCCCCGCCACCGCCACCGGGTCGGGCGGCACCAGCACGCCGTCGGCGACGAGCTGGAACCGCTCCAGCCGGGACGCGGTCTGCGGTGCGGCCGGGCCGGGCGCGGCGGCGTCCCGCACGCCGGTCCACGGACGGGCGGGGCCGGGCACCGCGAACCGTCCGGCGCGCGCGTACGGGACGCCGAGGAAGGCGGTGACGCCGCCGGGCGCGGCGACGCCCCGGACCCGTCCCGCACCGGTTTCGGCGATCATGCGAAGAAGAGGGTCGCGCCGTGGGCGTCGCGGGCCGAGACGAAGAACCCGTCGCCGGCCGTCCGCGTCGCGGTGCCGCCGTCCTCGACGATCCGGCGGGCGGCGGCGACGTCCGCGACCCGGACGGTCATCGCGGCCAGGTACGAGGGCGCCGGGACGGGCTCGCCGGGCAGCACCCCGCCCGCGTCCGAGGCCCGGACGATCTCCACCCGCGCGGCGCCCGCGTCCAGGACCGACACCGGCCCGCGCGGCCGGGGCACGGCGCCGAGGACGGCCGCGTACCGGGCGGTGACCTCGTCGAACACCGGGGCGTCGGCCACGATCAGCACCGCCTCCAGCGCCCGCGCGCCGTTCGGGTGGTCGAGGTACCGCGGCTGGTGCACGTACTCGCGGGTGAGGTGCTGCGCGATCCCGACGTGCCCCTCCGGCGTCGCGCGGGGGTCGAGGTGGACGGCGCGGGCCCGCATGGTGCGCGTCCCGTCCTCGGTGTCGACGTCGCGTTCGAGGTCGAGGACGCCCGAGGTGTGCAGCCCGGCCCCGGTGAGCAGCCCGTCGGCCGCGGCGGCGTCGCCGGTCTCCAGGTTGAGCAGCCGGAACCCGTTGGCCATCGCGCGGGTGTGCCACGGGTCGGGCGCGGCGTCGTCGACGATGCCGAGCAGTTCGATGTAGGCGTCGCCGAACAGGGCGCACCGGTTCGCGGTGCACCCCGGCACCGGCGGCTCGCCGGGAGCGGTGTTCAGCAGGTGCCGCGACCGCGGGCTGAGCGTGAAGCCGAACGAGAGATAGGCGCGCTCGAGGGCGTCCAGGTCGCGGGTCAGGAGGCCGGTGTGGTGCAGGCCGTGGATGTCGCTCGTCATGGGGACGATCGTGCGGCGCCCGGCCCCCGCGCACCCCGGAACACCGGACGAACGCCGCGATCCGACATCGGGCTAGCCTGATCGGGTGGATTCCGTCACGCTCGACGACCTCGACCGGCGGCTGCTCCATGCCCTCCACCTCGACGGGCGCGCCCCGTTCAGCCGGATCGCCGAGGTGCTCGACGTCTCCGACCGGACCGTCGCCCGCCGCCTCGCCCGGCTCCGCGGCGCCGGGGCCGCCCGCGTCACGGCGGCGATCAACGTTCCCGGCCGCGCCGAGTGGCTCGTCCGCGCGCGGGTCTCCCCGGACGCCGCCGCGCCCGTCGCCCGCGCGCTCGCGGGCCGGTCCGACACCCGGTGGGTGACGGTGCTGTCGGGCGGCACGGAGGTCGTCTGCATCGTCCGCGCGGCCGCCGCGGACCCGGCGCCGCTGCGCGTGCCGGCGCGGTCCCCGCACGTCGGGGACGTGACGGCGCACCGGCTGCTGCGGCACCTCATGGACCACCGCTGGCGCGGCCGGACGTCCGCCCTCACCGGCGAGGAGGAGGCCGCACTGCGCCCGCCCGTCCACGGCGACGCCGCCCCGGCCGCGCTGACCGACCTCGACCGGCGGCTGCTGCCGGTCCTCGCGCTGGACGGGCGGGCCGCGTACCCGGTCCTCGCCCGGCGGGCGGGCTGGTCGGAGTCGGCGGTCCGGCGGCGGATGGACGAACTGCGCCGGTCCCGCACGCTCCGGTTCGACGTCGAGACCGACCCGGCGCTGTTCGGCTTCGCCGTCCAGTGCCTGCTGTGGCTCACGGTCGTACCGGCCCGGCTCGCGGCGGTCGCGGAAAGCCTGGCGGCGGACGCCGAAGCGGCGTTCGTCGGCGCGACCACGGGCCCGCACAACCTGCTCGTCATCGCCGTGTGCCGGGACGACGACGCCCTCTACGCCTACCTCAGCGACCGGATCGGCGCCCTCGACGGCGTCGAGCGCGTCGAGACCGTCCCGGTCACGTCGTACGCCAAGCGGGTCGCGCCCGTGCGCTGACGGGCGGAACGGCGGCCGCGCCACGCCCCCGCGGCGCCGTCAGGGGCACTTTCCCGGGTCACTCCGGCGGCGCCGCCGACGGCGGCCGATCGCCGATCCCGTCGTCCACGGGCGGGCCGGAGCCGGGGGCGGGGTCAGCTCTGCGCGCCGGCCCCCTTCGAGCGGCGGAACCAGACGGCGCCGCCGGCGGCGAGGACGACGACGAGGGCGCCGAGACCGATCCACAGCCAGCCCGCGGACGTGCCCTCCGACTCGGACGCCGGCTCGGCCGCCGCCGCGGGCGACCCGGCCTGCGACGCCGCCGGGGCCGGGGGCGCGCCCGCCGAGGACTGCGCGGGCGACGACGGCGCGGCGGACGTCGCGCCCTCGACGGTGAACTCGAACGTGCCCGAGATCGGGTGCCCGTCGGGCGACACCGCGCGCCAGCCCACCGTGTAGCCGCCGTTCGGCAGCGGCGCCTTCAGCGCCTGCGTGACGTCGTTGCCGGCGGTCTCCGGCTCGCCGAGCTCGTGCCGCGCGTCCGACTCGTCCGTCACGACGACCTGCGGCAGCTTCACCTCGGAGGCGAACTCCAGGACGATCTCCGACGGCGGCGCGACGGTCGCGCCCTCTTCGGGGTTCGACCCGGTGAGGGCGGTGTGCGCGGACGCGGGGGCGGCGAACGCCAGCGCCGCCGCGAGCGTGAGGACGGTCGCGGACGCGGCCGCGAGCGCGGCTCCGAGCGCGCGCCGCGCGTGCGGGAGGACGGGCATGTCGGGAACTCCGTTCGAGGATGGGGCTGCTGCACCCGGACCGCCGGTCGGCGTCCGGTGGCGTCCGGCGCCCGTCCGGCCGCGCGTCAGCGGCAGGCGAGCGCCCTCGAACGGGCGGGCGGCCCCCGCCGGACGACCTGGTGCCGGAGCGCGCGGCGGGCGGCCGGGACGGCGGCCCGCGCGGGTACCACGAGGGTACGCGGCGGGGCCGGTGCGGCGGCCGGCGCAGCGAGCAGCGTCCGGATCGGCCGGTCGGCCGCCGCGGCGAGCCGGCGGGCGAGCGACCACGCGGCGCGCTCGCCGCGCCACAGCCAGCAGGCGGCCAGCAGCGCGGCGCCCGCGTGCGCGATCGTCATGCCGCAGCCGCCGGAGAGGATCGCGGCGTCCGGGCCCGCGGCGGCCCCCGCCACATGCCCGGCGTGCCCGTGCGCGGCACCGGCGCCGGCCGCGGCGCCGGTCGCCTTCGCGAACAGCGCGTGCAGCGCGAACTGCCCGCCGGCCAGCCCGCCCGCGATCGTCGGCAGCGCCCGCTCGTGCCCGGCGAGCAGCAGCGTCACGGCGAGGACGCCGCCGAACCCGGTCCCGACGGCCCAGCCGGGGACGGCCGCCCCCGCCGCGAGCGCGTGCCCGCCCGTGGCCAACGTCACGCACACGGTCGCGAAGACGACCGCGCGCGCGGCGCGCAGCGGCGGATGCGGTGCGTACGGGAGCATGACGGGTTCATCGTCTCACCTGGGGCGATGATCGTGCATCTGCCCCCGTGGCATCGACACGCCCAACATCTGGTGCTGATGCGCCAAGGTCAAACTAGATGTAGGGTCTGAGTCCCGTGCTGGTTCGCCCCCGCCGCACGCGGCGGGGGCGACGCGAGAGGGAACCCGGTGCGAATCCGGGACTGCCCCGCAGCGGTGAGCTGGAACGACCGCCGTCAAGAGCACTGGACCGAGCCACGGTCCGGGAAGCGACGGCCAGTAGGTCGCGCAACTCCTCCGGGAGGCGCGGTGCCGCGAGTCCGAAGACCTGCCAGTACGCGATACGTCCGGGCCTCGCGGGCAGGCCGACGGACGGCCGCGGCATGCCGCCGCGCCCGTTCGTGCGCCCTCGGGAGGCCGACCACGAGGGGAGAGAGCACGTGACACAGCAACTGGCCCGCCCGGCGGGACCGGCGGCGAGCATCGCCGACGAGGTGGAGCGGGCCTGCGCGGGGGTGCCGGACGCCGACCCCGGCCGCGTCCTCGCGGCCGTCCGTTCCGGGGACGGGCTGGACGTGCCGGGCCTGCGCGACCTCGCGATCGGGGAGGCCGCCGCGCTCGTCGCCGCCGACCCGGGCTACTCGAAGGTCGCCGCGCGGCTGCTCACCGCGAAGATCGCCGACGAGGCCGCCGCCGCGGGGGTGCGGTCGTTCGCCGAGTCGGTCGCCGCCGCGCACCGCGAGGGCCTACTGAGCGACGAGTCCGCCGCGTTCGTCGCCGCGCACGCCGCCGAACTGGACGCGCTCGTCGACCCGTCCGCCGACGACCGGTTCGAGTACTTCGGGCTCCGCACCGTCTACGACCGCTACCTGCTGCGCCACCCGGTGAGCCGGCTCGTCCTCGAACGTCCGCAGTACTTCTTCCTGCGCGTCGCGTGCGGCCTGTCCGACACGGTCGCCGAGGCCGCCGAACTGTACGCGCTGCTCGGCACGCTGTCGTACCTGCCCAGCTCGCCGACGCTGTTCAACTCCGCCGCGCGCCGCCCCCAGCTCTCGTCCTGCTTCCTGCTCGACTCGCCGCGCGACGAGCTGGAGTCGATCTACGAGCGGTACGGGCAGGTCGCGGCGCTCAGCAAGTACGCGGGCGGCATCGGGATCTCGTGGACGCGCGTCCGGTCGCGCGGCTCGCTGATCCGCGGCACCAACGGCCACTCGAACGGGATCGTCCCGTGGCTGCGCACCCTCGACTCGTCCGTCGCCGCCGTCAACCAGGGCGGCCGCCGCAAGGGCGCGGCCTGCGTCTACCTCGAACCGTGGCACGCCGACGTCGAGGAGTTCCTCGAGCTGCGCGACAACACCGGTGAGGACGCGCGCCGCACCCACAACCTGAACCTCGCCAACTGGATCCCCGACGAGTTCATGCGCCGCGTGGAGTCCGACGGGATGTGGTCGCTGTTCGACCCCAAGGAGGTCCCGCAGCTCACCGACCTGTACGGCGAGGAGTTCGACGCCGCCTACCGGGCCGCGGAGGCCGCGGGCGGGTACGTCCGGCAGGTCCCGGCCCGGCGGCTGTACGGGCGGATGATGCGGACGCTCGCCGAGACCGGCAACGGCTGGATGACGTTCAAGGACGCCGCGAACCGCGCCTGCAACCAGACCGCGCTGCCGGGCCGGACCGTCCACCTGTCGAACCTGTGCACCGAGATCCTCGAGGTCACCGGCGACGGTGAGGCGGCCGTCTGCAACCTCGGCTCGGTGAACCTCGCCGCGCACGTCACCGACACCGGCGTCGACTGGGAGCGGCTGCGCGCGACCGTCCGCACGGCCGTCCGGTTCCTCGACCGCACCATCGACCGCGGCTTCTACCCGACGCCCGAGGCGGCGACGGCGAACCGCAAGTGGCGTCCCGTCGGCCTCGGCGCGATGGGCCTCGCCGACGTGTTCTTCACCCTCCGGCTCCCGTTCGAGTCGGAGGAGGCCCGCGCGCTGTCCACCCGGATCGCCGAGGAGATCGCGCTCGCCGCCTACGGCGCGTCCGCCGACCTCGCCGCGGAGCACGGCCGGCTGCCCGCCTACGACGAGACGCGGACGGCCCGCGGCTGGCTGCACCCGGACGCGTTCGCCGGCGCGGAGCCGTCCCGTCCGGACGACTGGGCGGCGCTGCGCGCCCGCGTCGCCGAGACCGGGCTCCGCAACTCCCTGCTGATCGCGATCGCGCCCACCGCCACCATCGCGTCCATCGCGGGCTGCTACGAGTGCATCGAGCCGCAGGTGTCCAACCTGTTCAAGCGCGAGACCCTCTCCGGCGAGTTCCTGCAGATCAACGCCTACCTGGTGGACGACCTCAAGTCCCTCGGGCTGTGGACGCCCGAGGTCCGGGAGACGATCAAGCGGGCGAACGGGTCCATCCAGGGCATCATCGACCTGCCCGAAGAGATGCGGACGCTCTACCGCACCGCGTGGGAACTCCCGCAGAAGGCCCTCATCGACCTCGCCGCCGCCCGCACCCCGTACATCGACCAGTCGCAGTCGCTGAACCTGTTCATGGAGACGCCGACGATCGGGAAGCTGTCGTCGATGTACGCCTACGCGTGGCGCAAGGGCCTGAAGACCACCTACTACCTGCGGTCCCGTCCCGCGACCCGCATCGCGCAGACGACCGTGACCGCCTCCGGGGCGGCCGACCTCTGCTCCCTGGAGAACCCGGAGACCTGCGAGGCATGCCAGTGACCACCGAAACGCACGCCACCACCGGCCCGCAGGCGGGCGAGCGCAGGGGGATGCTGCTCGACCCGGGCATGGACCTGACCCTGCGCCCCATGCGCTACCCGGACTTCTACGAGCGCTACCGGGCCGCGATCCGCAACACCTGGACGGTCGAGGAGGTCGACCTCGCGTCCGACATGGCGGACCTCGCCCGCCTCACCCCGGCCGAGCTGCACCTGGTGAACCGGCTCGTCGCGTTCTTCGCGACCGGCGACTCGATCGTCGCGAACAACCTCGTGCTGAACCTGTACAAGCACGTGAACGCGCCGGAGGCCCGGCTGTACCTGTCGCGGCAGCTGTTCGAGGAGGCCGTGCACGTCCAGTTCTACCTGACCCTCCTCGACACCTACCTGCCCGACCACGACGAGCGCGTGAAGGCGTTCGCGGCGATCGAGCACATCCCGTCCATCCGGGCCAAGGCCGAGTTCTGCTTCCGCTGGATCGACTCGCTCGGCGCCCTGGACGAGCTGCGCACCGCCGCCGACCGCCGCGCGTTCCTGCTCAACCTGATCTGCTTCGCCGCCTGCATCGAGGGCCTGTTCTTCTACGGCGCCTTCGCCTACGTGTACTGGCTGCGGTCGCGCGGGCTGCTGAACGGACTCGCGTCCGGGACGAACTGGGTCTTCCGTGACGAGAGCGCCCACATGGAGTTCGCGTTCTCGGTGGTCGACACCGTCCGGGCCGAGGAGCCCGAACTGTTCGACGCCGACATGCACGCCCAGGTCGTCCGGATGCTGGAGGAGGCCGTCGAGGCGGAACTGGCCTTCGCCCGCGACCTGTGCGGCGACGGCCTGCCGGGGATGAGCGCCGACGACATGCGCCGCTACCTGGAGTACGTCGCCGACCAGCGGCTCGCCCGCCTCGGCATCCCCGCCCGCTACGGGACGGCGAACCCGTTCGCGTTCATGGAGCTGCAGGACGTCCAGGAGCTGTCGAACTTCTTCGAGCGGCGGGTTTCGGCTTACCAGATCGGCGTAGAGGGCAGTGTCACTCTTGACGAGGCGTTCTGAACTTTCCGGAGCGGGCACTCGTTGAAGCATCGAGAGCTAGGCCGAGGAGGAAGACGATGCCTCTCATCGACCGCATCACGAAGTTCCTGCGCAGCCCGCAGGGCCAGAAGGCGCGCTCGCAGGTGCAGCGTGCCGCGCGCGACCCGCGCAACAAGGCCAAGATCCAGCGCCTGCTGGCGAAGGTCCGCGGCGGGGGCGGGCGCGGGCCGGGTGGGGCCGGTGGTCCCCGAGGGCACTGAGGCGCCCGCCGCACGGCGGTGACCGAACAGACGAGCAAGAGCGAGAGCGAGGCCCGCTCCCGGACGTCCGGGAGCGGGCCTCGCTCTTGCGATGCCATGGGCGTTGCTTGATGGACGTAACTGCGATCACTTTGCAATAGTGGCGTCATGGCCGACTACACACTTCCCGACCTTCCCTACGACTACGCCGCCCTCGAACCCGCCATCACCGGCGAGATCCTGGAGCTGCACCACTCCAAGCACCACGCCGCCTACGTCAAGGGCGCCAACGACACCCTCGAGAAGCTCGCGGACGCCCGCGACAAGGAGCAGTTCGGCGGCCTGGTCGGCCTGGAGAAGACGTTCGCGTTCAACCTGTCCGGCCACGTCCTGCACTCGATCTTCTGGGACAACCTGTCGCCGGACGGCGGCGACCGTCCCGACGGCGAGCTGGCCGCCGCGATCAACGAGCACTTCGGGACCTTCGAGGCGTTCCAGAAGCAGCTCACCACGGCGACGTCCACCGTCCAGGGCTCCGGCTGGGGCGTGCTCGCCTGGGAGCCGCTCGGGAAGCGGCTGGTCGTCGAGCAGGTCTACGACCACCACGGCAACGTCGGCATGAACACCACGCCGGTGCTGGTCTTCGACGCCTGGGAGCACGCCTACTACCTCCAGTACCGCAACGTCCGCCCGGATTACGTGGAGAAGCTCTGGTCGTTGGTGAACTGGACGGACGTCACCGCGCGGTTCGACCGCGCGCGGGCGTCCTGACCCCATAGCGGGCGGCGCCCGGACGCGGGCGCCGCCTGGAGGCGGCGTTCACCCGGCCGGGATCGTGCTCAGAACCTTTCCTCGCGGCCGGGTGAGCGCCGCTTCCGCCTTCCTTGGGCAGCGGCACAACGCGCACCCGCGTGACACCTTGCACGGTCACCGTTGCGCGGGCCCGATGCTGTGCCGTCCCCCCGCCGACCATAGGGTTTCCCTCATGACCGGCGAGTACCTTTTCTGGGAGACCGTCCCCACGCGGTGGAAGGACAACGACGTTTACGGCCACGTCAACAACGTCGTCCACTACTCGCTGATGGACACCGTCATCAACGAGTGGATGATCCGGACCGCCGGGTTCGACCCCGCCACGTCCCCGTCCATCGGGCTGTGCGTCGAGTCGCACTGCGAGTACAAGGCCGAGGTCTCCTTCCCCGACACGATCGAGGTCGGGCTGCGCATCGGGAGGCTCGGCGGCTCCAGCGTCCGCTGGGAGATCGGGATGCTGCGCGCGTCCGACGGCGTCCTCGTCGCACAGGGGCACTTCGTGCACGTCTTCGTCGACCGGGAGACCCGCCGGCCCACCCCGATCACCGGTGCCGTCCGCACCGAGATGGAGAAGCTCACCGCCCCGAACGGAGAATCCTGTTGACCGCGACGCGCGCCGCCGTCCTCGTCGAGTCCGGCCGTCCCGCCCCCTACGCCGACTCCCGCCCGCTGGAGATCGCCGACCTGCGGCTCGACCCGCCCGGCCCCGGCGAGCTGCTCGTGCGGGTCCGCGCCGCCGGGCTCTGCCACTCCGACCTCTCGGTGATCAACGGCTCCCGGCCGCGGCCGCTGCCGATGGCGCTCGGGCACGAGGCCGCCGGCGAGGTCGTCGAGGCCGGCGAGGGCGCCGAGTTCGCACCGGGCGATCACGTCGTGCTCGCGTTCGTCCCGGCCTGCGGGCACTGCGAGCGCTGCGTCGCCGGACGCCCCGCACTGTGCGGCCCCGGCGCGCGCGCGAACGGCGCGGGCACCCTGCTGAGCGGGGCGCAGCGCTTCACCGCGCCCGACGGCACCCGCCCGAACCACCACCTCGGCGTCTCCGCGTTCTCCGAGTACACGGTCGTCTCGGCCCGCTCGGCGGTGAAGGTCGACGCCGACCTCCCGTTCGAGACCGCCGCCCTGTTCGGCTGCGCCGTCCTCACCGGCGCGGGCGCCGCCCTCTACAGCGCGGACGTCAAGCCCGGCGACAGCGTCGCCGTGCTCGGCCTCGGCGGCGTCGGCCTCGCCGCGCTGCTCGCCGCGAAGGCCGCCGGCGCCGCGACCGTCGTCGCCGTCGACGTCGTCGAGCACAAGCGCGACCTCGCGTCCCGCCTCGGCGCGACCCACGCGGTCGCGGGCGGCCCGGACGCCACCGAGGAGATCCGCGAGATCACCGGCGGGGGCGCCGAGAAGGTCATCGACACCACCGGCGTCGTCCCCGTCCTCGAGCAGGCGTACGCCGCGACCCGGCCGGGCGGGACGACCGTCACCGTCGGCCTGCCCGACCCCGGCAAGCCCGTCACGCTGCCCGCGCTGAGCCTCGTCGCCGAGGAGCGCACCCTCAAGGGCAGCTACCTCGGCTCGTGCGTCCCGCGCCGGGACGTCCCGCGCTTCATCTCCATGTACCGCAACGGGAACCTGCCGGTGGACGCGCTGCTGTCCGGCCGCCTCACCCTCGACGACGTCAACGCCGGCTTCGACCGCCTGCACACCGGCGAAGCCGTCCGCCAGGTGATCACCTTCGATTGAGCAGCGAGTGCCGGCGGCTGTACACGAAGTAGATCACGCAGCCGAGCGCGAACCAGGCCGCGAACCGCAGCCAGGTCTGCCACTGCAGGAACGTGATCAGCCAGACCGAGAACACGACGCCGACCAGCGGCACGACCGGCATGCCCGGCGTCCGGAACTCGCGGGGCAGGTCCGGGCGCCGGTACCGCAGCACGACCACGGCGATGCAGACGACGATGAACGCCAGCAGGATCCCGATGTTCGTGAGTTCCGCGGCCTCCGCGATCGGCAGGAACCCCGCGATGAGCGCCGACCCCGCCCCGACGATCCACGTGATCCGGGACGGGACGTGCCGGACCGGGTGCGTCTTCGCGAACCACCGCGGCAGCAGCCCGTCCCGGCTCATCGAGAACCACACGCGGGTCGCGCCCATCATGAACGTGAACAGCACGGTCAGCACGCCGAGGATCGCGCCGACCGCGATGACCGCGCCGACGACCTCCAGCCCGACCGAGTCGAACGCCGAGGAGAACGCCGCGTCCGGGTCGATGTCGCGGTAGTCGACCATGCCGGTGAGCACCAGCGTCGCCAGCACGTACAGCACCATCGCGATCGCGAGGGACAGCAGGATCGCCTTCGGCATGTGCTTGCGCGACTCCCGCGACTCCTCCGCCGCGGTCGACATCGCGTCGTAGCCGAACACGGCGAAGAAGACGGTCGCGGCGCCGGTGAAGGCGCCGCCCCACCCGAACGGGAAGAACGGGTCGTAGTTGTCGGACCGGATCTTGAACACGCCGACCACGATCACGAGCAGGACGATGCCGACCTTCAGGTACACCAGGACGGTCTCGAACCGCGCGGCGTTCTTCATCCCGAGGTTCAGCACCCACGCGATGAGCAGGCACAGGATCACGGCGAACAGGTTCACCTTGTAGCTGCCGCCCGCGACCCCGTCGGGTTCGGTGCCCGGCGCCCCGCTCATCCACAGCGGCAGTTCGACGCTCATGAACTCGAGGAGGTCGTTGAAGTACCCGGACAGCCCGATGGCGACGACGGCGACGATCGCGGTGTACTCCAGCAGCAGGTCCCAGCCGATCGCCCACCCGGCGAACTCGCCGAGCACCGCGTACCCGTACGTGTACGCGGACCCGGCCTTCGGGATCAGCCCGGCGAACTCGGCGTAGGAGAACGCCGCCGCCGCGCTCGCGATCCCCGCCACCAGGAACGAGACCAGGACCGCGGGCCCGGCCTTCTCGTTCGCGACCGCGCCCGCCAGCGAGAAGATGCCCGCGCCGATGATGCCGCCGACGCCGATCGCGGTGAGCTGCCAGAGCCCGAGCGTCCGCCGCAGGCCCGACGTCTCGGTCTCGTCCTCGATCTCCTCGATGGGCTTCCGCCGGACCATCCCGCGCAACACCGTCGTCAAGGCAACACCGTCGTCATGCGGACCTCCTCAGCCGGAGGAGTCCCTTCCCCGCATGATCAACCCGAACCGGACGCCCGATAACGATCAGGACATGAGTGTGTTCGGGGAGTGATGTCGTGAATTCGTGGCACCGGTCGCCTTCACTGCCACCGAGCGGACCGTTCGTCGACGGCCGTCAGGCGGTGGGGGGCTCGACGGCGGTGTTCTGGCCGGCCACGATCTTCCACCCGTCCGGCTGCCGGGCGATCACGTAGAGGGTCGCGCCGCGGGCGCCCGCGACCGGGGTGCCCGCGCCGTCGGTGGGCTCCTGCGCCACGTTCACCGCGATCACCTCGGGCGCGAGTTCCAGCAGCTTCACGACGTCGTACCGCGCGTACGAGTCGCGGAGGAAGTCCCGCATCGCGGGGCCGCTGGACTCCTCGATCGCCGCGCGCCCGTCCAGGCGGGTGCCCATCGCGTTCGACCAGGACGTCCGTTCGGCGAACTGACCGGCGAGCGCCGCGGCGTCCTTGTCGTTGAACGCCTTCTCGAGGGCCTTCACCACGCCGGTCACCGCGGCCCGCGTCTCGTCCGAGATGTCGCCCACCACGAGAACGTCGTTCGTCATGTTCATGCCCTCCGCTATCCGAGACGGCGCGGAAGTCGCCGCCATCACCGATCCAACGACCTCGACCAAGGTTGAGGTCAAGCCGGATGGCGCTCCGTCCTCGGAAAACGCGCCACCGGCGAGTCTCTCGTTGTACGAGAGGATCTGGCGCGTACAACCGGCGCGTCACACGGGACACCGGCGGATACATCCGCAGGTTCTGCCGCACCGCGTGACCGGACTCCTACCGTCCAGGGCACAGGCACCCCCGGAAAGGAAGTCCGATGAAGCAGCGAAAGATCCTGGGACTGGTCGCCGCCGCCGTGCTCTGCGTGACCGCGCTCCCCGCCCCCGCGCAGGCCGCCCGCACCGCCCCGGTCATCGAGGTCGAGGCGGGCGACGGCGGTTTCACCGCCCCCGCGACCCACACCAGCGGACCCACGTCGTTCCGGGTCAGCAGCACCGCGACCGGGGATCTCGGCAGCATGATCGGCCTGGTCCGGCTGCACCCCGGCACGTCCCCCGCGAGCTTCACCGACCACCTGGGCAAGGTCTTCTCGGGCGACCCCGAGGTCGCCGTACCGGCCGGGAACGCGCTGATGGACGAGGCCGAACTGCTCGGCGGCGCCCAGTCGCATCCCGGACGGACGACGACGTTCACCGCCCGGCTGCGTCCCGGCACCTACTACCTGCTCGACTACCTCGACTTCGAGGACGGCACCCCGCCCGGTCCCGAGGCCCTGCACGAACTGACCGTCCAGCGCGAACGGCACCGGGGGCACGCGCCCCGTCCGGGCGCGTTCGTCGGCATGTCCCGGACGCCGTCCGGGCCCCGCTTCCACGTGCCGTCCGAGATCAGGGCGGGCGCACCCATCCTGCTGACGAACCACATGCGGCAGGTCAACGAGGCCATCTTCGTCCCGGTCCGCCCCGGGACGACCCGCGCGGACATGCAGGAGTTCTGGGACGCCGCCGAGAGCGGCGAGTGGATCGAGCCCCCGTTCGCCGGGGACCCGGTCGGCACCCCGCCGCTGTCGCACGGCCGGACGGTCGTCCTGCAGGCGCCGCTGGAGCCCGGCCGGTACGCGCTCATCACGTGGGTGTTCGACCTGACCGACGGCGTCCGCCTCGGCGCCAAGGGCATGCACACCCTGGTCACCGTGAAGTGACGGACCGGCGGGGCGACCGGGCCGTGCCCGGTCGCCCCGCCGCGCGTCAGCCGACGGTGCCGTACACCGGCTCGCCCGCCCGCTCGTACACGGTGTAGACGGCGCCCGCGTCGGTGGCCCGCGTCTCGGTGAGCCTGAGCGCGGCCGGCGGCGTCCCGTTCTCGAACAGGCGCTTGCCCTGGCCGAGCACCACGGGGAAGGTGACCAGGTGGTACTCGTCGACCAGGTCCGCGCGCTGCAGGGTCCGCAGCAGGTCGCCGCTGCCCTCGACCATGATCACGCCGTCGGTGCGGGCCTTGAGGTCCGCGACGGTCTCCGCCGCCTCGCCCGCCAGCACCTCGGTGTTGCGCCACTCCGCCGTCATCGGACGGTGCGTGGCGACGTACTTCGCGATGTCGTTGATGAACGCGCCGTCCTCCTCCGGCACGTTCGGCCAGTACGCGGCCATGATGTCGTACGTCCTGCGGCCGAGGAGCAGCGCGTCCGCGCGCTCGAACCACGCCCCCACGATCCGCCCGAATCCCTCGTCCGTGTGCGGGGCGACCCATCCGCCCTGCCGGAACCCGCCCGACTCGTCCTCGCCCGGCCCGCCGGGCGCCTGCAGCACCCCGTCCACGGACACGAACATCCCCACGATCAGCTTGCTCGCCATGTGCCATCCCCCCTCGTGAGCCGATATGCCCAGAGGACGACGGCGCACGATCACGAACGGTCCGCAACCTTGAAGATCTCGAACAGGGAGAAGGCGAGGTCATCCGGGCCGCCCCCGACTCCGCCGACCGGCCCGACTGCGTGGCCTGAGCCGCACGCGCCGGTCCCGCTACCCGGTCGGCGTGCCGATGCGGAGCCGGTTGCCGTCCGGGTCGCGCAGCTCGATCTCGCGTGCCCACGGGGCGTCCTCCGTCCGCACCCCGAACTCGGACGCGATGGCGTCGACGTCCCGGACGCGGAGGTAGACCAGCGTGTCCGGACGCGCGTCGGCCGCGTGCTCGGACAGGAACAGCCGCACGTCCCCCGGGCGATCTCGACGAACGCCGGGAGCCCCGGCTCGAAGCGATGCTCCCACTCCGCGGCGAACCCCAGCCGCCCGTACCACCGGACCGCCGCCGCGGCGTCCTCGACGCGAAGGATCGGGATGACTTCCTCGTCCATGCGTCCATCGTCGCAGGTCATCCGGACGCGACCAGCGGATCGGTGAACGCCGCGACGAGCGCGTCGACCGTCTCCCGGTCTCGCGGGGCGACCGGGGCGTACTCGGTCACCCCTAGGCCCGCGATGACGAACCGGCCGGTCAGGGCCCGCACGGCGACCGCCAGGGCCTCCGGCGCCAGGCCCCCCGGCTCGGGGCAGTTCAGGGACCGGAACGAGCCCGGATCCAGGACGTCCAGGTCGACGTGCACGTAGACGGCCGACGCGCCCGTGGCGGCGACCGTCTCGACCAGCCCGTCGATGTCCGGCACCGCCACGCGGGCGATGCCGTTCGCGGAGATGAAGGCCCGTTCGTCCGGATCCAGGGCCCGCACCCCCGCGAGCACGACCTGCCCCGGACGCAGCGGGCGCGACGGCACCAGCTCCGCCGGGCCCTCGCCGAGCAGCGTCCGCAGCACCATCCCGTGGAACGCGCCGGACGGCGAGCCCTCCGGGGTGTTCAGGTCACCGTGCGCGTCGAACCACACGACGGCGAGCGCGTCGCCGTACCGTGCCGACGCCGCCGCGACCGGCTCCAGTTCCACCCCGCAGTCGCCGCCGGTGACGACCGTCGGGCTCCCGGCCCCCGCCAGGGCTGCCCGCACCCCGCCCGCGACCTCGATCAGGACGTCCAGCGCGCGGACGCCGTCACGTGCGGTGCCCGCACCGTCCGGCACCCGCACCGGCACGATCCGTCCGCCCGGCACCGCGCGGGCGAGCAGCCCGGAACCGTCGGGCAGCAGCCGCGCCCGCTCGGTCGCGGCCCCCTGCCACTGCGGTACCCGCACGACCGTCGTCATAGGACCATGCTCCCAGGTGACGGACCCGACGCCGCCCGGACACCGCCGGGGTGCCGGCCCCTCCCCGGAAGGCGCCGTGCGATCACCCTGCCTCGCTGCCACGCGCGGCCCGGCTCGGCCGAAAGCGCCGTCCTCGATACGCCCGACGAGCGTGGCGCGTTCGCGACGGGTCGGGTGCAGAGCCCGGCGGTGGGGTTCTCGCTGTCCCGGACTCCCACGATGCTCGCTGCGACTTCGGCCGGTTCGACGCACTCGCCGCCACCGCCATGCTGGAGCTGCTCTTACGCCAGGACGCATCGCTCACGTTCGTCATGCCCCACCACCGTCTCTCAACGGGAACGGTTACGTCAGGTTCGGCTCGCTTTCCTTGATGCGGCTGACCAGTCCCGCCAGTCCGCGGCGGGGTCACGCGTGGATGAGCAGGAGCACTTCGCCGGACGGCTGCGGGTCGTCGCTCTGCGCTTGGAGCGCGATCAGGTTGCGTACCGCCTCGGTGAGGAGTTCGGCCATGTCCGCTTGGCTGGCGTCCCGGAGCATGGTGGCCGCCGCGAGCAGCTCGATCCGCGCGCACCCGAGGTCCTCGCCGTCAAGGGGCATGACCCGGGACAGGAGCGGCGTGACCAGCGAGCGGGCGTGGAGGACCAGTCGCGTTGCTGCGGAAAGCCGTTCTGTGGGGGCCTGGGCGAGTGCGGACGGGGTGTTCAGCAGCGCGCAGGCCGATCGCAAGAGGGCGCCCACCGGCTCGGGCGTCCGCGTCCCCGCTTCGGAGGTGAGGGAGGCGAGGAACTCGGCGAACCCCAGAACGGTGCCTCGATCGTGGGAGTACCGCCAGCGTCCCAGGAGGCGCTGGTAGGCGGCCACCAGGTCCTGCCGATGGCCGATGTCGCGCGCTATGGCGTTCTGGCGGACGGTGCCGTCGAGCGCGGTCGCGGAGGCCGACACGTAGTCGGTGGCCTGGTGGCCTGCCGCGTGCAAGGTGCCGCCGGCTCGGAAGGCGGTGTCGAGGTCGCTGTCCTGCGCGAGCACGTGCTGCAGTTCGCGTCCGAGGTCGATGTCGAGCCCGAGGACGCGGACGCGGTGGCGGTAACGACTGCTGACGAGGGACCTGGCGGAGTCGCGGACGGTCTCCTCATCGATGTCGTGGTCATGGGCCAGGAGGAGCCCACGGACGCGGGGCAACGCGAGGTCGAACTCGCGGACGCCATCGAAATCGTGCCCGAATCCGAAGGTGCGGGCGCGGTTGCGGAGGTGGACGCGGAGCTTGCCCAGGGTCGCCTCGAGAACGGCTTGGAGGTCCTGACCGGTTCCGATGACGTCGCCCGGGAAGGGGGATCCGTCGCCCGTTCCGGCGGTGAGGTCATGGACGATGCGTCGCGTCCTCTCTCGCACGGTGTCGAGGATGGCGCCGAGATCGGGGAGGGTGTTGGAGCGGTTGCCCTCGTGCTGGCGGCGCGCGAGGCCGACGGTGCGGTGAAGCGCCCGCGCCAGGGTTTCGACCGTCCCGCGGTCGTGGAGGTACGGGCGGAGCCGGTCGAGCGCGCGGGCGCGGTCGACGGTGAGGGCGACGACGCGATCCGGGTCCTGGACGCCGCCGATGCTCCGGTCGGCGGTCAGCACGAGGTCGAGTGCGTGGTCGAGGTCGTGATCGAGCGTGAGGTCGACGTGGACGTCGAGGTAAGCGGCCAGCATGCGCGTGGTTTCGAGGTGCCGCGCGAGCGCGAGTGCCGGCGGGCGCCGCGTCCAGGCGGGCTCCAGAGCCACGGAGGCCCGAATCGCGGTCAGGGCGGAGGTCAGCGAGCGTGCCATCGTCAGGAGCAGGAAGAGCCGCAGCGTGGGCCGCAGGTTGTCGGAGTCTTCCCCGAAGGGCTGCTCCTTCAGGCTCTCGAACAGCTCCCCGTAGGCATCGACTCGGGCGGGGTCGGGGGGAGCGAGGGCGAGGCGCAGGTACGGCAACGTGTGGCGCAGGTCGAGCAGGAGGTACGCGCCCAACCGTTCGGCGTCCGGTGCGGGCGGGGACGGGACGCCGGACGGGACGTGCAGCCGGACGTCGCCGTCGTCCCGTGACCACACGCGATGGCCGTCGAGACCGGACACCAGCCCGATCGCCGGGTCCGTGAGCTCGCCGGGGGTCGGCAACCGGTAGGTCGTGCCGTCTGCGAACAGCCCGTTGAGCCACGCCACGAACCGTTCGGCGTCCTCGGCCCACATGCCCACGACCGGTTCGCCGGACGCCCGGTGCCCCGGGGAATCGGGATGGTAACGGCCCTCGGCCCGTTCCGCCTGCAAGAACAACGCGTACAGCTCGTTCGTGACCGGTCGGGCGCACACGGCGGTGTCGTCCGTCAACCGGATCGTCTCTCGCAGAGCACGGGCCGCCTTCACCGCCGTGATCAACCGCTGCCGTTCGGGATCCGCGTCACCGGGATCGTGGGCCAGCATGTCCTCGAGAGCCGTGCGCAGTTCGGGCTCGAGGCTGCGGGCCTCGTCCGCACAGTCGAAGGCGAGTGCGAGCGCTCGTGCCGTTCCCGACTGCAGGCAGGCCGCGACGACCGGGGACGCGTCGGCGTTCGCGGCCCACAGCAGCGTCGCCTCGCGCCACCAGGGATCGTCGACGGCGTCCACCAGCTCGGCGAGTTCGGCGGACCCCCCGCCGACCAGCGCGGCACCCGCGAGGTATTCCTGCAACGTGAGGTGCGCGAACGCGTACCGTCCCTGCTCCCGTTCGACCAGGAGCCCGCTCCGGCTGACCTCGGCGAGGAAGTCCTCCGGTGGCAGTTCGGCGGACGCGCGCCGCACATCGGCGTCGATCGCGGCGCACGCGTCCGCGACGGTGAGGTCGCGGACCCTGCCGCGCATCATGGCCAGCGCGAGGCGCTGCACGATGTGCTCCTTCTGCGGCCCGCGCAGCCCGGTCCGGTCGGGCAGCCCCTTCTTCTCCTGGCGGCGGTGCACGAGAACCTCGCACATCTCGCCGTAGAGGGCGGCGCGGCTGCCGGGGAGCGCGTCCCGGTACCGGTGCACGTTGGCGATCATCGTCAGGAGCAACGGGTTGGCGGCCAGGTCGTAGAGGGCCGGGCGGTCGCGGAGCCGCCGGATGAGGTCGTCGGCCTTCAGTTCGGCCTGCTGCTGGACACGCCGACCGGAGGCGCCCTGCGCCCGGCACTCGATCGCGTAGTACCAGTTGTGCAGGAATTGCCCGATCTGCTCGCCCGTGAATCGGCGCACCTGGAGCACGTTCACCGACGGCAGCGGGTTCGAAAGGTAGCCGTGCGGGCGGGACGTCAGCAGGAAGTGGTTACCGGGGAAACGTTCGATCTGCCGCCGCGTCCATGCGACGACGCGGGCCCGCTGGTCCTCGTCGGCGACCTCGTCGAGCCCGTCCAGCATCACCAGGCACCGGCCGCGGTCGAGCTGCTGCCGGATCCATGCCGCGGGCACCCGTCCGGCGACCCAGCCCGCGTCGGCGGCGACCTCGGCGAGGTCCGGGGGATCGCCGGCGAGGATCGCGTGCGCGTGGTCGCGCAGGTACAGCAGCAAGGGAACCGCCCGCTGGCGCGAGCGTTCCCACGGCCTGGGGCGGTGGCAGAGGTCGAGCGCGGTCTCGCGCATCAGCGTCGTCTTCCCGGAACCGGGCCCGCCGATGATCGCGAACACCTGGCCGGTGCCGTCGTGCAGGAACGAGGTCAGCGGGCGGCGCTCGCCCACCGGCCCGCCCGTCCGGCCGAGGTGGCCGAGGTACGGTTCGTCCGCCGTGTCCTGGAGCGGCTGCGGGGCCAGGCTGACCTCCACGTACACCTGTCGCAGCCCGAGCGCGAACTCGCCCTGCGTGGCGATGCCGACCGTTTCCATGTCCGCGACGCTGGCCTGCAGTTGGCGCAGGTACATCCGGCGGCGTCCGCGGGGGTCGCCGCCCGCGCCCTCGGCGAGGGGCGCGCCGGGGCTGAGGACCTCGGCGTACAGGGCGCCGAGGACGGCGACCGCCCACGCCACGTAGAGCCAGTTCCAGCTCAGCTTGCCCTCGCTGAGGACCTGGTTGGCCGTGACGGCGCACGCGAGCACGAACGAGGCGAGGGTGACGGTGCGCGCGATCGTCCGCGCCGGACCCCTGGGGCTGTCCACGCCGAACATTCAACGACGGCCCGGCCCGGCCTTGCCAGGTGTTCGGCCGATCGGAGGTGTTCGGCCCGCACATACGCGGCGGCGGAAAGGTGCGGGGCGGGCACGTGTCGCCCGTCACGGGGCGGGCGGACGATGGCGGCGATCGTCCCCCGAACCGGGAGTTCTCATGCGCCTCCCCGCCCGACTGATCAGGTTCCTCGCCGTCCTGTTCCTCCTCCTCCCCCTGGGCGCCGTCGCCACCGCGGCGCCCGCGCCGGCGGCCGCCGGTACCTACCGGCAGGTGACCGGGTTCGGCTCCAACCCCGGCAACCTGCAGATGTTCGAGTACGTCCCGGCCGGGCTGCCGTCCGGGGCGCCGCTGGTCGTGGCGCTGCACGGCTGCACGCAGAGCGCGGACGCCTACCACGCGCACTCGGGGTGGGCGGAACTCGCCGACCGCTGGGGATTCGCGGTCGTCTACCCGCAGACGACGACGGCCAACAACATCCAGCGGTGCTTCCAGTGGTTCGAGCCCGCCGACTACGGGCGCGGACGGGGCGAGGCCGCGTCGATCGTCCAGATGGTGTCGGACGCCGAAGGGCGGCTCGGCTCCGACGGCGCGCGGGTGTTCGTCACCGGGCTGTCGGCCGGGGGCGGGATGACCGCGAACCTGCTGGCCGCGTACCCGGACGTCTTCGCCGGGGGCTCGATCGGGGCCGGGCTGCCCGCGGCGTGCGCGTCGAGCCTGCTGCAGGCGACGAGCTGCCAGATGAACGACCAGGGCCTCACGCCCGAGCAGTGGGGCGACCGGGCGCGGGGGCTGCACCCGGGCTACGCGGGGCCGTGGCCTCGGGTGGCGATCTGGCAGGGGACGGCCGACTACACCGTCCGTCCGGTGAACGCCGACGAGTTGCGCGACCAGTGGACGGACGTGCACGGCGTGCCGCGGACGCCGTCGAGCACGCACGATCTGCCGGGCGGCACCACGCGGAGCGTCTACGGCGGCGCGGTCGAGGTGTACTCGATCGCGGGGATGGGGCACGGCCTGCCGGTCGATCCGGGATCGGGCGCCGAGCAGTGCGGCACGGCCGGCGCGTACTTCCTCGACACGATCTGCTCCAGCCACCACACCGCCGTGTTCTGGGGCCTCGACGGCGACACCGAACCGCCGGGGACGCTCCCGGCCCCCGGTGGCCTGCACGTGACCGGGACGTCCGACGCCGGCGTGTCGCTCGCGTGGGACACCGTCGACGGGGCCGCGTCGTACGTCGTCCGGCGGGACGGCGCGAACGCCGGGACGTCCGCGTCGGGTTCGTTCACGGACACGGGGCTCGCGCCCGGGACGTCCTACGCGTACACGGTCGCGGCGGTCGACGCCGAGGGACGTCCGGGGCCCGCGTCGGCGCCGGTGACCGCGACGACCACCGGCGCGCAGCCGAGGTGCTTCACCGCGACGAACTACGCGCACGTGGCGGCGGGCCGGGCGCGCACCAGCGGCGGCTACGTGTACGCCAACGGCTCGAACGAGAACATGGGCCTGTACAACGTGTTCGTCACCCGCACGCTGAAGGAGACGTCCCCCGGCTACTTCGTCATCGCCGGATCGGGCTGCTGAGCCGCTACCGGGCGGTCAGGTGCTCCTCCTTGAGGCCGCGCCGGATCTCGTCCCGGAGCTCGGGGGTGTCGGTGTGCCCGTGCACGGAGACCGCGTGCTCGGCGGCCGCGCGGACGACCTCGTCCTCCTCGCCGCTGATCACGAGGCTGCAGCCGGACTCGCTCGGCATGTCCCTGCAGTCGGCTACCTTCCGCATCGTTCCTCCTCTCGCGTCCGGGCGTCGCCGCGCGAGGGGGAACGGGGCGCGGTGCCGCTCGGTCCCGGTTTCCAGCGTGACATATCCCCAGGTCACATGGAAGCTTCGGGGTTGTCGGGCAGGAGGAGGCCGAGGGTGAGCGCGGCGAGCGGGACGAGGCACAGCAGCGTGAACACGAGCGGCGTGCCGTGCGCGTCCGCGGCCAGGCCGAACAGCGGCGTGAGCAGGCCGCCGACGCTGACGCCGAGGCCGAGCGTCATGCCCGCCGCGGTGCCGGGCCGCCCCGGCAGGTAGTCCTGCCCGAGCCGGACCAGCACGGCGAACGGTACGTTCACCGCGAGCCCTGCCAGGACGGCGAACGCCAGCGGCGCGTACGGGCCGGGGGCGAGCCGCAGGCCCGCGAGCATCGGGACGGCGAGTGCCGCGCCGATCTGGATCGTCCGGACGAGGCCCACCCGGTCGGCGAGGCGCCCGCCCGCGACCGTCCCCGCGACGCCGCCGCCGAGGAAGCACGCCAGCGCCGTCCCGGCGAGCGCCGGGGAGCCGTCCAGGTGCCCGATCCAGTACAGGCCGATGAACGTCGCGACGGCCGAGAACACCGCGGACCGCACGACCGTGATCGCCGTCAGGGTCGCGAACGGCCCCCACCGGTCGCGCCCTCCGGCCGCCGCGCCCCGTCCGCGCTCCGGCCGTCGCGCGTTCCTGACCAGGACGAACGCCGCCAGGACGGCCGGTGGCAGGAACACCACCGTGCCGCCGAGCCCCCACGAGGCCAGCACGGGCACGGCCAGCACGGGCGCGAGGAAGAACCCGACGGTGCCGCCCGCCGCGAACACGCTCATGCCGGTGACGCTGTCCCCGGCCGCGTCCCGGGCGGCCTTCCCGGCGGCCGGATGGAACATCGCCGTCCCGAGCCCCGACAGCAGGAGCAGCGCGATGACCAGCGGGTACGGCCCGGCGGGCCCGGCGAGCGCGAAGCCCGCGCCGGCGAGCAGCACGCCGCCCGCGGCCAGTCGCGGCAGCCGGAACCGGTCCACCGCGAGGCCGATCAGCGGCTGCGGCAGCGCGCTCCCCAGCGTCGCCGCGAGGGTGAGCCCGCCCGCGGCGGCGTAGCTGTAGCCGCGTTCGAGGACGAAGTACGGGACGGCCGCGGGCACGAGCCCCTGGTACAGGTCGTCGACCGCGTGGACGGCGGCCCACGTCCTCATGCGCCGCACGACGGACGGCGACTCGCTCTTCGTGATCGTTGCCACCCGTCCAGGATCACGACCGTCCGGCGGTGCGAGCTAGCGATATCCTGCCGACCAATGTCGCCGAACCGCCGACCTCTGCTGCGGCTCTCGCACCGCGAGCGCGTCCCGCGCCACGAGCACCCGCACCACCAGGTCGCCTACCCGAGCCACGGCGTGCTCGAGGTGTCGACGGACGCGGGCACCTGGATCGTCCCGCCGCACCGCGCCGTGTGGCTGCCCGCCGGAGTCGCGCACGCCCACCGCGCCCACGGGCCGACCCAGCTCCGCACCGTGAACTTCGAGGTCGGCGTGCCGGGGTTCGCCGGACCGGCCGTCCTGGCGGTCTCCCCGCTCCTGCGCGAGGTCGTCGTCGCGCTGACCGGACGGGACGACCTGGACGCGCGCCGCCGCGCCGACCTGCACCGCGTGGCCCTCGACGAACTCCGCGAGGTGCGGCAACTGCCCCTGCACCTGCCGACCCCCGCCGACGACCGCCTGCGCGCCGTCGCGGACGCCCTGACCGCCGACCCCGCCGACGGCCGCACCCTCGCCGAGTTCGGCCGCGCCGCAGGGGCGTCCGAACGCACCCTGAGCAGGCTGTTCCGGGAGGAGATGGCGATGACGTTCCCGCAGTGGCGGGCGCAGGTCCGGCTGCACCGGGCGCTGGTCCTGCTGGCGTCCGGCCGTCCGGTGACCGCCGTGGCCGCCGAATGCGGCTACGCGGGCCCGAGCGCGTTCGTCCACGCCTTCCGCCGGGCCTTCGGCACCACCCCGGCCCGCTTCAGGACCGGCGCGGACGCCCGGTGAGCCCGGTGGCGGCCGCCGTCACCAGGTGTCGTGGTGGAGGACGGTGTCGAGGGGAGCGCGCGGGGCGGGCTTGAAGGTGTCGCCGGTGTAGTACGCCGTGGGGATCAGGGCGCCCTGGCGGATGTTGCCGGGGATGCCGAGGATGTCGGCGACCTCGCTCTCGTAGACGAGGTGCAGGGACGTCCAGGCGGTGCCGAGGCCGCGGGCGCGGGCGGCGAGGGCGTAGTTCCACACGGCGGGCAGGAGCGAGCCCCAGAACCCGGCCTGGTTGCCGCCGGGCAGCTCGCCGCCGGGGACGTGCAGGCAGGGGATGACGAGCACGGGGACGTCCGCCATGCGCTCGGCGAGGTAGGTGGCGCTGTCGCTGACGCGGCGCTGCACCTCGGCGCGGTCGGGGTCGTCCTGGTAGAGCTCGCCGGCCGAGGCGCGGGACGTCGCGTACGCGGAGTAGGAGCGGTGGTACACCTCGCCGATGGCGCGGCGCTTGCCGGGGTCGGTGACGACGATCCAGTGCCAGCCCTGCGCGTTGCTGCCGGTCGGCGCCTGGACGGCGATCTCCAGGCATTCGCGGATCAGTTCCATCGGGACGGGACGGTCGAGGTCGAGGCGCTTGCGGACGGCCCGGGTGGTGGTCAGCAGCTCGTCGGGGCTCAGCGGCAGAGTCGTCATGCGTCCATGCTGCCCCATGCCTCCCTGCTGCCTCACGCGTCACCGGTGTTCCGGGGGAGGACGGGCGTCAGGTGAGGACCTCGTCGCTGAGCAGGCGGGCGAAGTCGGTGCGGAAGCGTTCGTACTGGGCGCGGAGGGCGGGGCCGGGCCAGTCGGCGGGGAGCAGGGCGGCGGGCAGGATCGGGTCGTCCATGAGGTGGCGGACGCCGGCGGCGGCGATCGTGAAGCGGTCGACGATGCCGTCGGCGGCGGCGAAGGCGGCCTGCAGTTCGCGGGCGGGCGCCGCCCAGCCGTCCAGGTCCCAGAGGGTCGCGGCGAGGTCGGCGGGGTCGCCTTCGGGGCGGCCCTCGATGAACGTGCACTGCCGGACGGCGATGTCCGGACGGGCGCGCAGGAGGTTCGCCGGCCGCATCCAGACGCCTTCGCGGAGTTCGGCGAGCCGGACGTTCGACATGGCCTGCCGGAGGGCGGTGCGTTCGGCGACGGGGCGGCGGTCGGTGGTGATGACGGCGATCTCCCAGGCGCCGTCCCAGGGGCGGGTGCGGGGGGTGCGGGCCTCGTCCTGGCGGGCCTGCCGGGCCAGGAGGCGGTCGGTGAGGGCGTAGCGGTCGCCGGTGCGGACGAGGTCGCCGGCGGCGACCATGCGCGAGAGCGCGACGCGGATCGCCCCGTCGGCGATGCCGAACAGGGCGCCGACGCGGACGAGGTGGCGGACCGGCAGGCGGGGCGGATGGACGCCCAGCAGGGTGCTCAGGACCACCGACCGTGCGGTGAGGGCCCGGATCTCCATGGTTGCCGACGACTTTATCGGGAGCCCGGGCATTACAAGTCTTTAGTCACGTGATGGATGGATGTAATGTCGAGCGCATGGGCAGCTACCTGATCGAGCCGGTGGACCGGCTCCCCTTCGGTGACGAGGAGAAGGCCCGCCGGTACGCGACCGAGCGGTACCGGGGCGCGGTGGGCCGCAACTGGTACGAGTCCGATCCGACGCTGCGGTTCCTGATGCGCCGCCACCTCGGGGACGGCTTCGGCTGGGCCGAGCCGCGGCTGCGGGAGCTCGGCGCGCTGATGGGCGGCCCGGTGGCGCGGTCCGCCGAGGAGACCGACCGGAACCCGCCCCGGCTGGAGAAGTACGACCGGTGGGGACGGGACGTCAGCGAGGTCGTGATGCCGCCGTCGTTCGAGGCGGCGCGGCGGGAGATCGTGGCGACGTCGTTCACGCGGCCCGAGTTCGTCCGGGAGGCGAAGGCGGCGGGGGCGAACCCGGTGGCGCTCGGCGTCGCGTGGAGCTACCTGCTCGACCAGGCCGACATCGGGATGGCGTGCGCGCTCGGCACGGGCGGCGACATGGTCGCCCGGCTCGCGGAGGCGTTCGCGCCGGACGACGTGAAGGAGCGGGTCCGGGAGCTGTTCGCCGCCGGGGCGTTCTCCGGCGAGGCGGCGCAGCTGCTCACGGAACGGTCGGGCGGGTCGGACCTCGGCGCGCTGGAGACGACGGCCGTCCGGGACGGCGACGGCGACGGCGACGCGTGGCGGCTCGACGGGTTCAAGTGGTTCGCGTCGAACGCGAACGGGTCGGCGTTCGTGGTGCTCGCGAAGCCGGAGGGAGCGGCGGACGGGGTGCGGGGGATCGCGCCGTTCCTCGTGCTGCGGGAACGGCGGGACGGGACGCGCAACGGTGTGCGGATCCGGCGGCTCAAGGACAAGCTGGGCACCCGGTCGGTGGCGAGCGCGGAGATCGAGTTCACCGGCGCGGAGGCGTTCCTGCTGGCCCCCGGATCGAGTGCGGGCGCGGGCGGCGACGGCAAGGGGCTCGCCCGGATGATGGAGCTGACGAACGGGGCCCGGCTCGGCATCGCGACGATGGGGCTCGGCTGCGCGCGGCGCTCGCTCGTCGAGGCGCTCTGCTACGCGCGGGCGCGGGAGGCGTTCGGCGCGCCGCTGGCGGAGCAGCCGCTGATGCGGCGCAAACTCGCGGAGCTGGTCGTGGAGACCGAGGCCGCGCAGGCGCTCGTGTTCGACGGGTACCTGACGCCGCTGCGGATCGGCGCGCCGCTGGTCAAGCTGCGGGCGGCGCGGCTGGGCGTGACGGCGGCGAGCGACGCGATCGAGGCGCACGGCGGGAACGGGTACATCGAGCAGTGGCCGGTGGCGCGGATCCTGCGGGACGCGCAGGTCAACCCGATCTGGGAGGGCGGCGACAACATCCTGTGCCTGGACGTGCGGCGCGGGATCGAGCGGCAGGACGCGCACGAGCCGTTCCTCGACCGGGTGGCGGAGGCCGCCGCGCGGGCGCCGTCCGGGGACGACGCCACGGCGGCGCTCGTCCGGCGGCGCGTCGGGGATCTCCGGGAGGCCATCGACGTGTGGCGCGGCCTCGACAAGAGCGTGGCCGAGGCGCGGCTCTACCCGCTGGCCCAGTACATGGCGGACGTGTACGCGGCCGCGCTGCTGCTGGAGCAGGCCGGGTGGGAACGGGCGGACGCGGGCACGGACCGCAAGGCGCTCGTCGCCCGCCTGTACGCGAACGCGCACCTGGCCGACCGGGACCCGTTGCGCGGCATCGGCGGTCCGGCGGAGGATCTGGAGCGGTTCGACGACCTCGTCGGCGGAGCCTTCACGGACGCCTGACGAGCGGCGGACCGGCGAGCGGCGGACCGACGAGCGGCGGACCGGTCACGACGGACGGACGAGCGGCGGACCGGCCACGGCGGACGGGCGAGCGGCGGACCGGCCACGGCGGACGGGCGGAGGAGCGACGGTATGGGCGTGCGGGTGGAGCGGCGGGGCGCCGTCACGACGGTGATCATGTCGCGGCCGGAGGCGCGCAACGCCGTGGACGCGGCGACGGCGGCGGAACTCGCGGCGGCGTTCCGGGAGTTCGACGCGGACCCGGCGGCGAGCGCCGCCGTCCTGTGGGGCGAGGGCGGGACGTTCTGCGCGGGGGCCGACCTGAAGTCGATCGGCACCCCGCGGAGCCCGCGCGTCGACCCGCCGCCCGCCGACGGGCCGCTCGGCTGCACCCGGATGCGGCTGTCGAAGCCGGTCGTCGCGGCCGTCGCCGGGCACGCGGTCGCGGGCGGGCTGGAACTCGCGCTCTGGTGCGACCTGCGGGTGGCCGAGGAGGGCGCGGTGTTCGGGGTCTTCTGCCGCCGCTGGGGCGTCCCGCTCGTGGACGGCGGCACGGTGCGGCTGCCGCGGCTGATCGGGGAGGGCCGGGCGATGGACCTGATCCTCACCGGACGGCCGGTGGACGCGCGCGAGGCGCTCGACATCGGGCTCGCGAACCGGCTCGTCCCGTCCGGGACGGGCCGGGAGGCGGCCGAGGAACTGGCCGGGGAGCTGGCGCGGTTCCCGCAGGCGTGCCTGCGGGGCGACCGGGCGTCCGTGCTGGACGCGGCGGGGCTCCCGGAGGACGAGGCGCTCGCCGCCGAGTACCGGCACGGGCTCGGCTCGCTCCGCGAGGCCGTGACCGGGGCGCGCCGCTTCACGGCCGGGCACGGACGGCACGGTGACTTCGGCGACCTGTGAACAACGCGCGCGCGACACGGTGACGTGGCGCCCCGCGAACGTTGACCGAACGGGATTCGGGTCCTAGGTTCCCTAGTGTGCGGGCGGCCGTCGCGACCGAGGGAGTCGATGCATGACCCTGACCGTGGAACAGGCGGGCCGCGCGCTCGCCGAGCCGAAGGCGTACGCCGACGAGCGGCGGCTGCACGACGCGCTCGCGCTGCTGCGCCGCGAGGCGCCCGTCCACCGCGTCGAGGCGCCCGGCTACAACCCGTTCTGGGCGATCACCCGGCATGCGGACGTCATGGAGATCGAGCGCGCCCACGACCTCTTCCTCAACGCGCCGCGCCCGCTGCTCGCGACCGCCGAGATGGACCGGCTGAACCGGCAGCGCGCCGAGCAGGGCATGGCGCTGCGCACCCTCGTCCACATGGACGACCCCGACCACCGGGTCATCCGGGCGATCGGCGCCGACTGGTTCCGGCCGCGCGCCATGCGGGCGCTGGAACCGCGCGTCCGGGAACTGGCGAAGCGGTACGTCGACCGGATGGTCGACCTGGGCGGCGAGTGCGACTTCGCCCGGGAGGTGAGCGTCCACTTCCCCCTGTACGTCATCCTGTCGCTGCTCGGCCTGCCCGAGAGCGACTTCGACCGGATGCTGGCGCTGACGCAGGAGCTGTTCGGCGGCGACGACGACGAGCGGCGGCGCGGCGAGAGCAACGAGGACCAGATCCAGGTCCTCATGGACTTCTTCGCCTACTTCCAGGGGCTCACCGAGGCGCGCCGCGCGAACCCGACCGACGACCTCGCCTCCGCCATCGCGAACGCCCGCGTCGACGGCGAGCCGCTGAACGACTTCGACACCGCGTCCTACTACGTCATCATCGCGACCGCCGGGCACGACACCACCAGCGCGACCATCGCCGGCGGCATGCACGCGCTGGTTGACAACCCCGATCAGCTCGACCGGCTCCGCGCCGACCTCTCGCTGATGCCGCTCGCCGTGGACGAGATGATCCGCTGGACGACGCCGGTCAAGGAGTTCATGCGCACCGCCGTCCGGGACTACGAGCTGCGCGGCGCCACGATCCGCGAGGGCGACGCGGTGCTGCTGTCGTACCCGTCCGCGAACCGGGACGAGGAGGTCTTCGACGACCCGTTCCGGTTCGACGTCGGCCGCGACCCGAACAAGCACCTGGCGTTCGGGTTCGGCGTCCACTACTGCCTGGGCGCCGCCCTGGCCCGCATCGAGGTCCGCGCGTTCTTCGAGGAGCTGCTGCCGCGGCTGCGCTCGGTCGAGCTCGCGGGGGAGCCGGAGGGCATCGCGACGACGTTCGTCGGCGGGCTGAAGCACCTCCCCCTCCGCTACAAGCTGACCTGAGCGTCCCCTCCCCTCGACCCTCGCCCCCGCCCTCCCGAGGAGCCCGTATGCACATCGACGCCGCCGTCCTGCGGGCCTTCGACGCCCCGTTCACGATCGAGAGCCTCGACCTCGCCGACCCCGGTCCCGGCGAGATCCTGGTCCGGATCGCGGGCACCGGCATGTGCCACACCGACCAGCTGGGACGGATCCCCGGCGACCTCGTCGCGAAGCCGGCCGTGCTCGGCCACGAGGGCGCGGGCATCGTCGAGGCGACCGGGCCCGGCGTCGTCGGCGTCACCGAGGGCGACCACGTGGTCATGTCGTTCGACTCGTGCGGGACCTGCACGGACTGCCGCGACGGCCACCCCGGCTTCTGCCCGCAGATGGCCGCGCACAACATGCTCGCCGTCCCGCTCGACGGCGTCACGCGGCTCACCGACGCGTCCGGGACGGCCGTCCACAACCGGTGGTTCGGGCAGTCGTCGTTCGCGACCCACGCGCTCGGGACCGTCCGCAACGTCGTGCCCGTCACCCGCGACCTCGCGCCGGACGACCTCGCCCGGCTCGGCCCGCTCGGCTGCGGCGTCCAGACGGGCGCGGGGTCCGCGCTGATCGCGCTCGGCGTCCGGGCCGGCGACACGTTCGCGGTGTTCGGCGCGGGCGCGGTCGGGCTCGCCGCCGTGATGGCCGCCCGGGTCGCCGGGGCCGCCACGATCATCGCCGTCGACCTGCACGAGTCCCGGCTGGAGCTGGCGCGGGAGCTGGGCGCGACGCACACGCTGAACGGCGCCGACGACGACCTGGCCGGGCAGATCCGGGGGCTGACGGGCGGCGGCGTCCGGTACGCGCTCGACACCACCGCCGTCCCGGACGTCGTCGCCACCGCCGTCGCGTCGCTGCGCACCCACGGCGTCTGCGGCGTCGTCGGCGTCGGCGCCAGGGAGTACCGCCTCGACGCGAACCTCCTGCTCATGGGCCGGACGGTCAAGGGGATCATCGAGGGCGACGCCGTGCCGCACACGTTCATCCCGAAGATGATCGAGCTGTGGCGGCAGGGCCGCTTCCCCTTCGACCGGCTCATCGCCACCTACCCGCTCGCCGAGATCAACGCGGCGGAGGCCGACGCCCACTCGGGCAAGGTCGTCAAGCCGGTGCTCATCCCCGGCGGCTGACCCGGCCGCGGGCGGTCAGCGGACGCGGTGGAGCAGGTCCTCGCCGCGTTCCAGGCGGCGGCAGTTCTCCACCGCGACCTCGAAGTACCGGTCCCACGTCTCGCGCGTCAGCCACGCGACGTGCGGCAGCACGACCGTGCTCTCCAGCGCCAGCAGCGGGTTCGCCGGATCGACCGGCTCGCTCTCGAACACGTCGAGGCCCGCGCCGCCGAGCCGTCCGGTGCGGAGTTCGGCGGCGAGCGCCGCCTCGTCGACCACCGGACCGCGCGCCGTGTTCACGACGATCGCGCCGTCCGGCAGGAGCGCGAGCCGCCGCGCGTCCAGCAGGTGGTGCGTCTCGCCGGTCAGCGGGACGTGCACCGACACGACGTCGCTCGCCCGCAGCAGCTCGTCCAGCTCGCGCCAGTCGGGATCCTCCGGGCGCGGGCGCCGCGAGGTGTACAGCACGCGGGCGCCGATCGCCTCCAGCATCCCGTGCAGCAGGCTCGCGATCTCGCCGCCGCCGAGCAGCCCGACCGTCCGGCCCCGCAGTTCCCCGCCGGTCAGCGCGCGGCCGGCGGGCCAGCCTTCGCCCCGGCGGGTGCGGGCGTCGAACGTCACGACCCGGCGCAGCACCGACAGCATCAGCAGCAGGCTCGTCTCCGCCACCGCCTGCGCGTTGCGCCCCGGCATGTTCGCGACCGCGATGCCGCGCTCCGCCGCCGCGTCCAGGTCGATCGTGTTGACCCCGGTGCCGAGCTTCTGGATCAGCCGCAGCTTCGGCGCCCGGTCCATGTCGGCGGCGGTCAGCGGGCGCAGGACGTGCCAGATCACCTCGGTGTCCGGCAGCAGTTCGGCGAACCGCGCCTCGTCCTCCTCCGGGCAGCTCGCCACGTCCAGCCCCGGCGCGGCGTGATCCATGTCGTAGTGCAGCAGAACGCGCATCCCGGCCTTTCTCGATCATCGGTTCATGGAACGTGAACCCTGCCGTCCCGGCCGTGATTCCCCGGGTACGGTCACGGGCATGTGGTCCGAGCTTCCCATCGTGCAAGCGCCCATGGCGGGCGGCCCGTCCACGCCCGAACTGGCCGCCGCCGTTTCCGCGGCCGGGGGCCTGGGCTTCCTCGCCGCCGGGTACAAGAGCGCCGCCGCGATGCGCGCCGAGATCGACCGGACCCGCGAGCTGACGTCCCGGCCCTTCGGGACGAACGTGTTCATGCCGTCCCGCGACGCCGTCGACCCCGCCGCCGTCGCCGCCTACCGTGCCCGCCTCGCCCCCGAAGCCGAACGGCTCGGCGCGGCCCTCGGCACCCCGGACCCCGCCGCCCGCGACGACGGCTACGACGCGAAGATCGCCGAGCTGCTCGAGAGCCCGCCCGACCACGTGAGCTTCACCTTCGGAACCCCCTCCCGGGACGTCGTCCGGGCCTTGCAGGGACGGCACGTCACCGTCGTCGTCACCGTCACGAGCGTGGACGAGGCCCTGCAGGCGTCGCAGACCTCGGGGGCGGACGCCCTCTGCCTGCAGGGATCCGAGGCCGGTGGGCATCGGGCGTCCTTCACGAACACCCGCGGCGAGGGCCTGCCGGTGCGCGAGCTCCTCGCCGCCGTGCGGGCCGCCGTCCCCGACCGCCCGCTGATCGCCGCCGGGGGCCTCGCCACCCGTGCGGACGTCGCCGAACTCCTCGGGCTCGGAGCCGTCGCCGTGCAGGCCGGCACCGTGTTCGTGCGCTGCACCGAGAGCGGGGCGAGCGCCGTCCACAGGGCCGCGCTCGCCGACCCGCGGTTCACCTCGACCGCCGTGACCCGCGCGTTCAGCGGTCGCCCGGCGCGCGGTCTCGTCAACCGGTTCCTCACCGAACACGACGCCCACGCCCCGGCCGCGTACCCGGACGTCCACTTCGTCACCTCGCCGTTGCGGAAGGCCGCCGCCGCCGCGGGTGACGCGGACGCCGTGAACCTGTGGGCCGGGACGTCCTGGCGGCACGCACCCGACGCGTCCGCCGCCGCGATCGTCCGGTCGCTCGCCGGTTAGCGTCCGGCGCCCCAGTCCCAGAGGGCCTGCAGGACGGGCCCGAGCCGGTGCCCGCGCGGGGTCAGCGCGTACCGGGTCCGTACCGGGCGTCCCGGCAGCCGCCGCCGCTCCGCGACCCCGGCCTCGACGAGCTGCGCGAGCCGGTCGGACAGCACCTTGTCCGACAGCCGGGGCAGCGCCTCCCGCAGCTCCGTGTAGCCCCGCTCGCCGCGCAGCAGCTCCCGCACCACCAGCGTCGTCCAGCGCCCGCGCAGCGCGGCCAGCGTGATCTCCACCGGGCACTCCGCCGCCGGCGCGACGACCCCCGCGCGCGGATCGTCCGGCAACCCCGGCCGGGTAACCGTTTGGTGAGCCACGAACCCGCCTCCTACGGTCTCGATCACTCGCCCTCCACGGGAAAGGATCCACCATGCGCCCGCTCGCCGAACGCCCCGAGGACATCCCCGCCGTCTTCGCCGACCGCTTCAACGGCGGCGACCCCGCCGCCCTCGCCGAGGTCTACGAGGACGGTGGCATGCTCGTCCTCGGCACCCCGATGACCGGCGACGCCGCCCACGCCGCGAACGCCCGCCTGCAGGCGCTCGGCGTCCCCATCGCCGTACGTCCCCGGCACTGCCACGCCAACGGGGACCTCGCGCTCCTCATCGTCGACTGGACGATCGAGGGCACCGGCCCCGACGGCGAACCCGTCCGCATGGGGGGCACCGCCACCGACGTCGCCCGCCGGGGCGAGGACGGCTACTGGCGGTACGCGATCGACAACCCGTTCGGTGTCGAGGACTTCGAAGGCCCCTGAACCGGCCGGGCGCCCGGCCGGGCCGGGCGTCCGGTCAGGCCAGGCCCCGCACCCAGTCGTCGATCGTTGTCACGTCCGCCTGCATCGGGAACACCTTCTCCGTCAGCACGCGGTGAACCTCCTCGTCGAAGTCGTGGCAGCCGTCGGACGGCACCGTCAGCCGGTAGTCGAGGTCGGCGGCCTCCCGCAGCGTGGACAGCACGACGCCGCTGGTCGCGACGCCCGTCAGCACCAGGTGGCGGATGCCGTTCGAGCGCAGCACCAGCTCGAGGTCGCTCCCGGCGAAGCCGCTGATCCGCTTCTTGGTGATGACGGGCTCGCCCTCGCGCGGCGCGACGGCGGCGTGCACGTCGAGGGCCCCGGGGGCGGCGCCCATCCCGCGGTCCTGGCCGAAGACCTTGTTGTCGGGGTGGTAGTCGGTGTCGCCGGGCCGGAACCCGATGACGACGTACAGCACCGGGACGCCCGCGTCCCGGGCGGCGCCGACGGCCCGCGCCAGCCGCGGCAGGTAGCCGTCGTCGGTGACGCGCTGAATGATCACGTTCTGTACGTCCATGACGAGCAGGGCGGTGTCGGTCATCGTGGTCGGCCTTCCGATCGGTTCGGTCGCCGGGGGAGCGCCGCCGCCGCGGACGGCGGTTCCGCACGGCCCGGCATCCCCCGCACGCTAGGTCGCGCCCCCGGACCGCGCAAGATCACCCGCGCGCTTCCCCGGCGGCGCGGGACGCGCGGGCGCCGAGAGCGCGCAGGTGTTCCACCAGCTCGGGCGGGTCGTGCACGGTGAACTCGCAGCCCAGGATCAGCAGCCGCGCCGCCAGCCACGGCAGGGTGTCGGCGTAGGTCTCCAGGCGGCAGGAGTGCTCGTCCAGCGGCGTGACGTCGTCCGGTTCGGCCCCGAGCCCCGTGCGGACCTCCTCGGCGGGGGCGTGCAGCGTGACCGTCGCGGTGTGGACGGGCGCGAGCGCGTACATCCGCTCGGTGACGAACGCGGCGGCGTCCCCGCCGGGCACCTCGCGGGGCGCGACCCGCTGCCCGGTGGGGTACGGGTCCCGGATCCGGTCGGCGCGGAAGACGCGCCAGTCGTCCCGCTCGGTGTCGTGGGCCAGCAGGTACCAGCGGCGGCCCGCCGCGACCAGCCGGTGCGGCTCGACCCGCCGCCGGCTCTCGGTCCCGCCGGCGGAGGTGTAGCGGAACCGCAGCGGCTCCCGGTTGGTGATCGCGGCGGCCGCCACCGCGAGGACCTCCGGGTCGACGCGCGGCCCTACCGGGGCGGGCAGCGCGACCGTCGCCGCGTTCAGGACGCCCACCCGGCGCCGCAGCCGTGCGGGGAGCACCTGCTCCAGCTTGGCGAGCGCCCGCACCGACGCCTCGCCGATGCCCTCCACCGCGCTCACGGCCGCCGAGCGCAGGCTGACCGTGATCGCCACGGCCTCCTCGTCGTCCAGCAGCAGCGGCGGCATCGCGGTCCCGGCGACGAGCCGGTACCCGCCGTCCGGGCCGGTCGCGCCCTCGATCGGGTACCCGAGCCCGCGGAGCCGGTCGACGTCCCGGCGGATCGTCCGGGTGCTGACGTGCAGGCGTCCGGCCAGCTCGCCGCCGGACCACTCGCGCGGCGTCTGGAGCAGCGACAGCAGGGTGAGCAGCCGTGCGGGCGTGTCCGTCATGTTCTCCAGCATCGGTGAGGTTGCGGACAGATATCGGCCTAAACCGTCCCTAGATTCGACCACACCACCACGGAGGAGGAAACATGACCGTTCGCCCGTTCCGCATCGACGTCCCGCAGGCTGACCTGGACGATCTGCACGACCGGCTCTCGCGCACCCGCTGGCCCCGGCAGCTCCCCGGCGAAGGCTGGTCCCGGGGCGTCCCCGTCGGCTACCTGCGCGACCTCGCCGAGTACTGGCGCACCGGGTTCGACTGGCGCGCGACGGAGGCCCGCCTCAACGGGTTCCCGCAGTTCATGACCGAGATCGACGGGCACGACGTGCACTTCCTGCACGTCCGCTCGGCCGACCCGGACGCCCGCGCGCTGCTCCTCACGCACGGCTGGCCGAACTCGTTCATCGAGTTCGCCGAGCTGATCGGCCACCTCGCCGACTTCCACGTCGTCGTCCCGTCCATCCCCGGCTACGGGTTCTCGGAGGCGCCGAAGGAGACCGGCTGGGACGCCGCCCGCGTCGGCCGCATGTGGGCCGAGCTGATGCGCCGCCTCGGGCACGACCAGTACGTCGTCGAGGGCGGCGACTTCGGTGCCTACATCGCGCCCGAGGTCGCGAAGGCCGCCCCCGAGCGCGTCGCCGGCGTCTACGTCATCGCCGGGCTCGGATTCCCCACCGAGAAGGACGTCCCGGACATGACGCCGGACGAGCTCGCCCACTACGAGATGATGCAGCAGTGGTCCACCGGCGGCGTCGACCACCACGCGATCCAGCGCGCCGCGCCGCAGACGTTCGCCTACGGGTGGGACGACTCCCCGGTGGCGGCGCTCGCCTGGATGATGCAGAAGTTCGAGGACTTCAACATGGCCGACGCCCCGGCGGACAAGGTGATCGACCGCGACCTGATCCTCGCGAACGTCAGCCTGTACTGGTTCACGCAGTCGTTCGGGACGGCCGCGTGGGCGTACTACGAGTCGGAGTCGCCCGAGCCGGCGTGGCCCGAAGGGCAGAAGGCCGTCCCGACCGGCCTCTACGTCGGCCCTCCCGGCATCCGCCGCCTCGCCGAGCGCACCAGCACGATCGTCCACTGGCCGGAGAACAACCCGGGCAGCCACCACTTCGTCGCGATGGACCGCCCGGACGCCGTGGCCGCCGACCTGCGCAAGTTCGTCGCCCTCCTCCCCTGACCGCAGGACACCCGAACGGCCTCGCCCCCGCTCCGCGGGACGACTCCGGACGCCGCGTGGCCGTAACCGGACGAACGTCGCGTTCCGCACCGCCGCGCCGTAAGATCATCCGACTGGCGCGCCGGGAAGTCCGGTCGGCTCATCGATGTCCGTTCGGCCGCCGCTCCACCGCGCTCCGGCCCGTCGAGAGGGCCCGCAGGCATGCACGAACGCGAACGGCTCAGCCCGTCCGGCCTCCCCTGGCCCGGCACGTGGACGGTACGACGCCTGTACGGACGGGCGAGGAACGTGGGCTTCGCGGCCGTGGGCGTCCTGCTCATCGGGTGCGCCTTCTGGCTGTGGTCGTCCGCGTACTACTACGAGGATCTGTACATGGCGGGCGGCATGGCGCTGGCCGGGCTGGCGCTCGTCCTGTCTCCCCTGACGCTGGCGATCGGGCGCAGTCGCGGAGCCGTGTCCGTCGGGGTTCGCCGGGTGAACGGCGTCCGGCACCACGGGGCCGTCTTCCGGGTGCGATGGACGTTCCGGCTCGCCGGGCCCGTGGCCGTCGCGGGCTTCGGCGCGAGCACCGCGGCGATCGCGGCGGCCACGGGCCCGGCGGCCCTCTTCGACTCGATCATGCTCGTGGCCGGAGCGGGGCTCGTGCTCTACGCCCCCGTCCTCTTCGCCGGCGGCCTCGGCTTTCGCGGGATCGTGCTCACGCCCGACCTGGTCGTCGTCCGTGCGAGCACGCACCGGGCGGCCCTCTGCCTCCCGTGGTCCGAACTCGACGCGGTCGCCGCGTGGGAGGAGCCCGGCAAGGGAGGGGAAGGTCGGCCGCTCCTCGTGCTGACCGTCCTCGACGCCTCCCACCTGCGCGTCCGCTGGTGGCCGAGGGTCAAGTACCGGTACTTCGGCGTTCGTGACGACGACACGGTCGTCCACGCGGGGCGGTTCGGCGCCGATCCGGCGCTGCTCCTGCACGCTCTCCGGCACTACCTCGACCACCCCGGCGACCGGCACGAACTCGCGGGCGCGAAGGCGATCGAGCGCCTGAGGGCGGGAGACCTGCACGGCGCGGACGTCCCGTACGGACGGCCGGACGCCCGCGAGCGGCGGCGGCGTCAGGGGGTCCAGGGGCGGCCGGTCAGGCGTTCGTAGACGTCGACGTAGCGGGCGCGGGTCGCGTCCACGACGTCCTGCGGGATCTCGGGGCCGGGCGGGGTGCGGTCCCAGTCGAGGGTGCTGCTCCAGTCGCGGACGAACTGCTTGTCGAGCGAGTGCTGCGCGCGTCCGGGCGCGTACTCGTCCGCGGGCCAGAAGCGGGACGAGTCGGGCGTCAGGACCTCGTCGCCGAGGACGAGCGTGCCGTCGGCGGCGCGGCCGAACTCGAGCTTGGTGTCGGCGATGATGATGCCGCGCTCCCGCGCGAGCTCGGCGCCCCGCCGGTAGATCGCGAGCGTGACCTCCCGGAGCCGCTCGGCGGTGCCGGCGCCGATCTCCGCGACGACGTCGTCGTAGGTCATGAACTCGTCGTGCCCCTCGACGGCCTTCGTCGTCGGGGTGAAGATCGGCTCCGGGAGCTTCGACGCCTCGACGAGGCCGTCCGGCAGCGCGATCCCGGACACCGCGCCGTCCTTCTCGTACTGCTTCAGCCCGAGGCCGGTGAGGTAGCCGCGGGCGATCCACTCGACGGGCAGCATCGACAGCCGCCGGCACCGGATCGCCCGGCCCTCCCACTCGTCCGGCACGTCCGCGGCCGACACGACGTGGTTCGGGATGATGTCGCCGAGCTGCTCGAACCACCACAGCGACAGCTGCGTGAGGATCTTCCCCTTGTCGGGGACGGTCGTCGGCAGCACGACGTCGTACACGCTGACCCGGTCGGACGCGACGAGGACCAGGTCGTCCCCGTCCGCGTAGACGTCCCTGACCTTGCCCGAGTGGACGAGTTCCATGCTGCTCCTCTGGCTCGCTCGCGTGCGGGGACGACCGCGCCCCCACCTCCGCATTCTTCCGGACGGCGGCGAGGACGGCCGCACCGCCTCGGCGGCGGGGAGCACGGGACCCGCCGCCGGGGGCGGGCGGTCAGGACGCGGCGAGGGTGCGGGTGCCGAAGGCGCGGGCGGCGTCGAGGGCGCGGGAGCGCTGCTCCTGCGCCATGTCCCGCAGGCTCTCCATGCCGGGGGTGGTGGCGGCGAGGGTGAGCTCGCGCTTGATGACGGTGAGGTCGGCCCGCCAGATGTCGCTGAGGACGCGCTCCAGGTACGGGGTGGAGTGGTCCCAGCCCTCGCGCGGGGCGCCGGGGCCGTAGCCGCCGCCGAGCGTCGTCACCAGTGCGGTCGGGGTGTTCTCCAGCAGCGGGTTCGTCGGGCCGGCGCCCGCGATGACGAGGTCGATCCAGGCCTTGAAGTGCTGCGAGACGCCGTAGTTGTACAGCGGCACGGCGAGGATCGCGGCATCGGCGTCCCGGAGTTCGTCCGCCAGGGACGCGGCGAGGCGGAGGGCGTCGCGCTGGGCGGGGGTGCGGTCCTCCTCGGGGGCGAAACCGGCGGTGGTGGCGAGCGTCCAGGCGTCGGCGGGCAGCGCGTCGGTGCCCAGGTGGCGGCGGGTCACGGCGGCGCCGGGGTGCGCGGCGGTCCACCCGGCCTCGGCGGCGTCGGCGATCTCGGCGCTGGCGGAGGCGGCGGGGACGATGCTGGCGTCCAGGCGGAACAACTTCATCAGGACTCCTCGATAGGGGCGGTGGGACGGCGGCGGTCGCCGCGTCCCCACCATAAACGGACTTTACCCCGCTTCCATTCCCGGCGGTAGGTTGTCCGCGTGGCCGGTACCGGAGTGCCCTTCGGGAAGCCGCGCGGCGAGCGCGCCGACGCGGCCCGCAACCGCGAACTCCTGCTGGAGACGGCCCGCGAGATGATCGCGGAGCACGGGGTGGCGAAGGTGACGATGGACGCCCTGGCCGAGCGCGCCGGGCTCGGCAAGGGCACGGTGTTCCGCCGCTTCGGCACGCGGGCCGGCATCTTCCGGGCGCTGCTGGACGCGGACGAGCGGCGCTTCCAGGAACGGGTCCTCACCGGCCCGCCGCCGCTCGGTCCCGGCGCCGGCCCGGTCGAGCGGCTCGTCGCCTACGGCCGCGCCCGGATCAGGTTCCTGCTGGACCACCAGGCCATCGCGCGGGCCTCCCTCGAACGCGACCGGCCCGCCCCGATCGCGGCGGACATGACGCAGGTCCACCTGCGCGTCCTGCTCGACCGGGCGGGCGTGCGGTTGCCGCACATGGAGGGCGTCACGGTCCAGCTCACCGCCGCGCTGGAGGGCCCGTTGCTGCTGTCGCTGACCGCGTCGGAGGACGTCCCGCCCCTGGAGCCCGAGGTCGAACCGATGCTCGCCGACGCGTGGGAGGCGCTGATCGAGCGCATCGTCCGCTGACCGTCACCCGGAGCCGGGTCCGGCGGGGCTGATGTCGCGGGCCCCCGTCCTGGCCTGACGCGGGCGGTCTTGCCGGAACCGCAAGACCTTTTGCCACCGCCGATTCCTCCGGTGAGACTGGGCGCTCGCCGACACGAGGAGTGCCGATGAGCACCACCGATCCCGCCGCGTTCTGGGACGACCTGTACGCGTCCCGCCCCGCGCCCGACGGCCCGCGCCCGAACGTCCGCCTCACCGAGACGATCGCGGGCCTGCCGCCCGGCCGCGCGCTGGACCTCGGCTGCGGCAACGGCGGCGACGCGCTGTGGCTCGCCCGCCAGGGGTGGCGGGTCACCGCCACCGACATCGCCGCCGTGGCGGTCGAACGCCTCACCGCCCTCGCCCGCTCGCACGGCCTGGACGACCGGATCACCGCCGTCCGCCACGACCTGCGCACGTCCTTCCCGGAGGGCGCGTTCGACCTGGTCACCGCCCACTACCTGCACACCCCGTTCGACCTGGACAGGTCCGCCGTCCTGCGCACCGCCGCGCACGCGCTGCACCCGGACGGGCTGCTGCTGGTCGTCGACCATGGTTCGACCGCGCCGTGGTCGTGGAACCAGGACCCGGACGTCCACCACCCGAGCCCCCGCGAGGTCGCCGCCGGTATCGACCTGGACGAGCGGGCATGGACCGTCGAGCGCGCCGACGCGCCCCGCCGGACCGCGACCGGACCGGACGGGACGACCGCCGAGGTCACCGACCACGTCCTGCTCGTCCGCCGCACCGCCTGAACCGTCCGCCGGAAGGAGACCGCCATGCCCGCCACGACCCGCCGCGACACGCCACCGCCCCGGACCGGCGGCACCGAGGCCGAGACCCTCCGCGGATTCCTCGACTACCTGCGGACCTCGGTCGCCGCGAAGGTCGACGGCGCGCCCGAACCGGAGGCCCGGACGGCCGCGGTGCCGTCCGGCACGAACCTGCTCGGCATCCTCGAGCACCTGACGCACGTCGAACGCTCGCTGTTCCTCGGCGAGCACGTCGCCGACTGGCAGGCGACGTTCCGCGCCGCCCCGGACGACCGGGTGGCCGACGTCGTCGCCCGCTACCGGGAGACGGTCGAGCGCGCGAACGCGATGCTCGACGGGTGCCCCGACCTCGGCGCGCCGGTCCCCCGGCCGCGTCCGGGCCGTCCCGCCCCGAGCGTCCGCTGGGCGCTCACCCACATGATCGAGGAGACCGGCCGCCACGCGGGCCACGCCGACATCCTCCGCGAACTGATCGACGGCGCGACCGGCCGCTGAACCCCTCAGATCAGCAGCAGGGTCTTGCCCAGGGCGGTGCGGCTCTCGATCGCGGCGTGCGCGGCGGCGGCCTACGCCTCCGCGGGGTCGACGACCGTCGCGTCGCCGCTGGACGCGCCGTGCACCGGGAACCCTCCGCCCTACTCGGTGGCGCGGCGGCGGTGCGCGGCCACGTTGACGCGCGTGGCGCAGGTTCGGGAGCAGTAGCGGCGCCGGCCGTTGCGGGAGGTGTCGATGTAGACGATCGCGCAGGGCGTCCGGTCACACCGCCCCAGCCGCCGCCCGCCCACGCCGCACACCGCGACGGCCAGGCCCCCGGCGATGGTCGCCTTGACCCGTTCCGCCGTGTCGATCGCCTGATTGACGTAGTGCAGGTGCGGCTCGGACCCGTCGTGCACCCCGATCTGCACCCCCGTCGCGACCGTCCGCAGCAGGTCGTTCAGCGTGTCGACCTGCCGTCCGGTGTCGGCCTCCCCGAACACCGGACGGACCAGCTCCAGCCAGGACGCGAGGTTGTTCGCCTGCTCGGGCGTGAGGTCCGGCCGGGAGATCTGGTGTGCGGCCAGCACGCGCGACAGCGTCGCGTGCCCCCGGTCGGGGGCGTTCAGCAGGTCCACCGCCACGAGCGAGCCGGTGCCCCCGTAAGCGTTGAAATGCACAATGGCATTACAGCAGCATGAGGCCATGGCAACACGCGCATGTGAGGCATGTCACCGAATCGGCGGATCCCGCGTGGAGTCCGCGCACTACACGTCCGGCGGCCTGGTCCGGTACCGCCGCTGCGTCTGCGGCAACCGCTGGGTCGAGGTAGCCGAGTTCGCGCCGGACGACCCCGCACCGGCCCACGCCGACCCGCACCCCGTCCGTCCCTGCTGAGCCCGTCCGGACGGTCGGTCACCTCGGGCTGTCGGTCTCCCAGTGGTAGCGGAACCGCCCGGGACTCGGTCCCCACTCGCGGAGCGTGCCGATCAGCTCCGCCTCACCGCCGGCCGTCGCCTCCCGGATCAGGGCGAACCCGCCGTCGGGTCGTAGTCGAAGTCGAAGCCGGGACCTTCGAAGCGGGCGGCGTCGTAGTCCCAGTGATCCAGACGGAAGCCGCGAGCGGGGTCGGATCGCTTCCAGCCCTCCCGCGGCTCGGTGATCGGCCACGGTCAGCACCGGACGCGCCCCACGACCGTGCTGGACGGCGAGAGTGGACGGGCGGCGCGGCTTTCGGCGCGGGTGCTGAACGCCCAGGCGGCGAGCGCGCACAGTGCGAGCGTCGCGCCCAGGATGCTGGAGCCGGTCCAGCCGGTGGCGTCGTACAGGGCCGTGGTCCCGGCCGCTCCCAGGGCGGACCCGAGGGAGTAGAAGACCATGTAGGCGCCGATGGTGGTGCTGGTCCGGCCGGGGTAGGCGGCGGTGAGCGTGTGCTGGTTGCTCACGTGCACGGCCTGGACGGCGAAGTCGAGCACGATCACGCCGAGGATCAGCAGCGGCAGCGACCACGGGAGCTGGCCGATCGCGGCCCAAGAGGCGAGCAGGAGCACCAGGGCGATGCCGGTGACCCGGCGCGCGTGCCCGGCGTCGCCCCAGCGTCCGGAGCGGGCGGCGCCCAGCGCCCCGGCGAGCCCGGCGACGCCGAACAACCCGATCTGGGTCGCGTCCAGATGCCACGGCGCCTCGGCCAGCGGCAGGGCCATGCCGCTCCACAGGGTGCCGAACGAGGCGAACAGGAAGAACGCGACCAGTCCGCGACCGAGGAACACCGGCCGGGCGAACAGCCCCCCGAACGACCGCAGCGCCTGCCCGTACCGTGCGGTGCCCCGGCTGACGTCCGCTGGCAGCAGAGTGCGGGTGAGCAGCGCGAGGACGGCGGCGAGGAGCGCCAGCGCCAGGTAGATGCTCCGCCATCCCCACAGGTCCGCGAGGACGCCCGCGACGATCCGCGCGCCGAGGATGCCGATCACGACCCCCGAGGTCACGATGCCGAGGTTGCGTCCGCGTTCGGCGGCCGGAGAGATCGACGCCGTGTACGCGACCGCCGTCTGCACCACCACCGCGAACAGTCCCGCCGCGGCCAGTCCGGAGAACGCGGCCCAGGCCACGGGGGCGGCCCCGGTGATCGCCGACCCCGCCGCCACCAGGGCGAGGTGCGCGGCGATCAGGCGCCTGCGGTCGAGCACGTCGCCCAGCGGCACCAGCAGCACGAGTCCCGCCAGGTAGCCGAGCTGGCCGGTGGCCACGAACCAGCCGAGAGCGTCGGCCGGGACGTCCAGGTCGCGTCCCATCGGACCCAGCACCGGCTGCCCGGCGTAGACGCCCGCCACCGCGACCCCGCACACCGCCGCCAGCAGCAGCTTCGTCGTCCCGTTCACGACCACACCCCGATCAGTTTCATTTTGCAACCGATCGGAGGCTAGGTCAGAATGGTTTCATTACGCAACTCTTTGGAGGGGTGATGGCAGACGACGGCACCGGGCGGAGCGCGCCCTGGACGGACCCGAACTGCCCGGTCGCCCGCACGCTCGACCTGGTCGGCGACCGGTGGAGCCTGCTCATCGTCCGCGACGCCATGGACGGCGCCCGCTCGTTCACCGACTTCCAGCAGCGCACGGGCATCGCCCGCAACATCCTCACCGACCGGCTCCGCAAGCTCACCGCGCACGGCCTGCTCGCCCAGGTCGACGCCCCCTCGGGCAGGCGCAGGCTCTACGCGCTGACCGAGGCGGGCAAGGAGCTCTTCCCCGTGATCGTCACGCTGCGGCAGTGGGGCGAACGCCACGCCTTCGACGCGGACGAACCGCACTCCGTCCTCGTCGACGCCGACGGCGCCCGCGTCCCCGACCTCCTGCCCGCGACGGCGGACGGAACGCGGCTGACGAGCGACACGACCTCGGTGCGACGGCCTGCCTGATCCCCGCGTGGACGTCCGGGGCGACCGTCAGGCGGAGGCGGGCCGGTGGCACAGCAGGACGGTCCGGGCGTCGAAGGTCCGCGACTCGACGAGCCGCAGGTCGAGGCGCCGCCCGGATGCGGGGAACAGGGCCTTCCCGCCGCCGAGCACGACCGGGTGCACGACGACCTGGTACTCGTCGATCAGGCCGTGCGCGGTGAGTTCGGCGGCCAGGGCCGCGCCGCCCATCAGCACGAGGTCCTTGCCCGGCTCGGCTTTGAGCGCGGTGACCTGCTCGACGAGGTTCGTACCGTCGATGACCCGCGCGCCGTGGCCGGGCTCGCGCAGCGTCCGGGAGAACACCACCTTCGGAGTGCGGCGCCAGACGGGCGCGAACTTGAGGTCGTGGGGGTCGTCGGAGATCGACTCCACGTTCGGCCAGTAACCGGCCATCATCTCCCAGACCGGACGGCCGTAGAGAAGCGTGTCGGCCCGCTCCATCAGCTCGAACGAGTGCGCCGACAGCTCCGGCCCCATGGCCGCCCAGTCGAACTCGCCGTTCGGACCCTCGATGTAGCCGTCCAGCGACACGTGAACCGCGTGGATGATCTTCCGCATACCCGCACTCCTCCGGTAGGGCCCCTGGTGGGGGCTTTCCCTGTGATCGGAGCACCGACCGCGTTCTCGACATGCCCGCAGAAGGATTTTCAGGCAGGGCGGGCGGTGAGGCTAGACGAGACGCTCGACGGCTCGGGCGACGAGGTCGTCGGCCTCCTGCTCGGAGTACACGTCCGGCAGCGTGAGGCGCTCGACGATCAGCCAGTTCAGCGCCATGTGCAGCAGCCGCACCGAGGTCGCGTCACCGGGCAGCCCGGACGCCCGGTGGCCTGCGACGTTCGCGTCGACGTCGGCGCGCACGCTCCGCGTGAGCACCGCCCGCAGTTCGGGACGCCGCGTCGCCTCCAGCCGCAGTTCCAGCAGTGCCAGGTAACCCGTCCTGAAACCGGCGACCCGGCCGACGGTCTCGCGCATCACCGCGGCGAACTTCTCCCGGTCCGGTGGCCCCTCCAGGTGGCGGGAGACCGTCTCCTCGTCCGGCTGGAGGCGCTCGTACACGCGTGCCCCGACCTGGGTGAACAGGTCGTCGCGGTTGGCGAAGTAGTTGGACGCCGTCCCCGCGGGCACCCCCGCCGCACCGTCCACCGCCCGGAAGGTCAGCCCCCGCGCGCCCTGCTCGGCCAGCACCTCGATGGCGGCGTCGATGAGCGCCGCCCTCCTCGCGTCGTTCCTGCGCACGTTTGACACCACTCCACTTGTAGTTCTACTGTTCAGACAACGACAGACATAGTACTACGAATGGAGTTATTCTTGCGTAAGCTCGTGTACTACATCGGCGTTTCCATCGATGGCCGGATCGCGGGCCCCGGCGGTGAGGCCGACTTCTACCCGGTCGGCGAAGGCGAGGCCGCCGCCGCGTACATGGCCTGGGTGAACGAGCGCTACCCCGAGACCGTCCCCACGCAGTACCGCCCGCACGTCGGCCTCGAGGACGTCCCCAACCAGCGCTTCGACACCGTCCTGATGGGAACGAACACGTACCGGGCCGTCCTCGACCAGGGGATCGGCAACCCCTACGCGCACCTGCGGCAGTACGTCGTCTCAAGCTCCCTGGACCGCATCGACGAGCCTGCCGTGGAGCTCGTGCGCGATCCGGTCGCGCTCGTCCGCGACCTCAAGCGCGAGGACGGGCCGGACATCTGGCTCTGCGGCGGCGGAGGGCTCGCCGGCTCGCTGCTGCCCGAGATCGACGAACTGATCATCAAGAGCTACCCCGTGATCGCGGGCGCGGGCCCCGCCCTCGCCGACGGCGCCTTCCGCCCCACCGCGTTCGTCCCCACCGACCACCGGTCGTTCCCCAACGGAGCCGCCATCACCTGGTACACGAAGCGGCCCGACGCCTGACGGTCTACGACCGGACCGGCGGCGATGCCGCGTCTGGCCACATCTCCGCGAACCGGCCGTCCGCGACACGGAAGATCTCGAACAGCATCGGTTGCGCGTGGCCGCCCGGCCTCCGGACGTCGCCGAGCGGTCAGGCGGAGGGATTCCGCTGCCGGTACCGGTCCTCGAACGCCTCCTCGAAGTCCGAGCCCGCGATCTCCAGTGGCTGCGACTCCAAGACGTGATCGTCGGAGACGTACAGGTCCAGCGGCTCGCCCAAGCCCAACCCCGCGCCGCCCTCCGGGGCGGAGAAGCGCCAACCTGTGGACAGGCGGCACGCGACCAGATCGGCGGCCTCCACGGGGATCTCCTGGTCGCGCAGGTACCAGTGCACGATCACGCGGGCGTTGAACTCCGAGATCAGACCCGGTCCGATGCCGAGGCGGGCCACGTCCACCCCCGGATCGCCGTCGATGCCCGAGCCGTCCACCCAGCCGTCCACGGAGAGGTCCGAAGGACTCTCGACGCGCAGCGGCGACCGGAGCGCCTCGACGGCCCGCTCCGCCAGGAGCCGGACCTCCCGCTCGTCCCGCCCGACGTCCCGGCCCCAGTTGGGGTTGTCGGGGTCGGTCTGGGCCCAGCCGGCCGCGGCCAGCGCGCCGAGATCGGCATCGGTCATCCCGCAGGAGGCATCGAGGAATGCGTTGCCGGAGACCTCTCCGTGCAGCTCGTCGTGCCGAGCGGCGAACTGGACGTACCGGTTCCCGGTCGCGCTGATGATCAGCTTGGCGTTCGGGGCCAGGTCGGCCAGGAGTGCCGCCAGGTTGTCGGTGAAGGCGGCCCAGCCGGGGCCGTGAGGCGCGTCGGTTTCGGGATTCACGCCGGTGACTGTAACCGGCGTCACGGACACTCCGGAGACTCCGTCCCCGGCCGCACACTCGTCCGGCCGGGGGAGGAGATCACATGGAGGGGGTGCGGTTCTTGACGCCGTCGAGAAGCACGGCGAAGTCCCGCCGATTCACGACCAGCCTCGGCCCGTCCGGGTCCTTGCTGTCCCGGACGGCGACCGCACCGGTGAACGAGGCGAGCTCGACGCAGGCTCCGCCGTTGTTCGTGCTGTAGCTGGACTTGCGCCAGGCGGGGGACTTGGCGCTCACGGTTGCGTCTTGATGCGGTTCAGGAGGCTGGCGAAGTCCCGGCGGTTCACGATGATTTTGGGACCTTCCGGGTCCTTGCTGTCGCGCAAGGCCACCGCCTCAGAAAACGAGGCCAGTTCAACACAGGCTCCGCCGTTGTTGGTGCTGCGGCTGGCCTTACGCCATGCGGGGGTGTTGGCGCTCATCGTTGGGTCTTGATGTGGCTCAGGAGCGTGGCGAAGCTTGCTCGACCGATGATGAGCTTGGGGCCGTCGGGGTCCTTGCTGTCGCGGACGGCGACCGTGTCGGGGACTGAGGCGAGTTCCACACACTCCCCACCGTTCGGGCCGGTGTAGCTTGACTTCCGCCATACAGCCCTGGTCAGATCCATTTTTCTTGCACCACCTTGCGTATTACGTCGATTGACTGGTCCACGGGCAGCGCCAATGATCGAACCGATATAAGCGCCCTGCTGACGACGGCTATGTCGTCCGGATCGGTGAGGGTGAGCCCGCGCACTGCCATGTCCGCGTACGCGATCTCGCTCCGGTCTTCCAGGGTAGCCAGTGTGAAGGAACCCATATTGCCGAGGTGTTCTCCCCGGCTGGGGACGACCTGGATCGTGACGATGCCTCGTTCGGCCTGGTAGAGGACATGCTCGAGCTGCTCTTTCATGACCTCCGAGCTGCCGACGAGCCGGTGCAGGGAAACTTCGTCCTGCAGAACGGAGAAATCCGGGGGCGGCGGGTTGTCCCTGGTGAGGATGCTCTGGCGGTTGAGCCGGGCCTCTACCGCTTCCTTGTTCCCCTTGAGGAGTGCGGACGCGTAGTCGGCGGTCTGGAGAAGGCCGTGGATGAGGAGCGGTTGGTATGACTGGAGCATGACGGCCTCAGGTTCGACGGTGTGCCAGTCGAACCAGGTCGGGAAGGTGGCGTCCTTCACCAGGTCGTCGTAGAGGTCGAGCAGTTCGCCGTCCGCCTCCAGGGCTCGGTCCATGGTCTCGGCGAACTCGCGCGTGCAGCGTGTGCGGCCGTTCTCGACCGCGCCGATGTACTGGGGTTTGACTCCTTGGCCACCGTTCGCGCGGCGTCCCACGGACTCCTGCGTCCAGCCCTTCGCTTCCCGGAGCCGTCGGAACCTGCGGCCGAAGGCGAGCAACGTCGGCGAGACCGTCCCGCGCTTGCGCTGTGGCGCCATGTCCCCATCCTCCCTTGCAAAGTGCGGCCAACCAACACCCAAGTAACTCGGATACGGGCGCCGCGACTTGCCTCTTGAGACCTGCGTTTTGTTACGCAGAGTACTTCTAACATGCCTGACTGTCATTGAAATTCAACAAGGCGGTCAAGGGAGGCAAGAGATGACGGCGACGACGCATGCGGATGAGGTGCCGACGGTGGTGCTGGAGCCGTCCGACCGGGCACCGGGGATGGCGCGGCGGTTCGTCGCCGAGCGGTTCCGGGAGTGGGGCCTCGGGGACGACCACACGGCGCGGCTGATCGTGTCCGAGCTGGTCACGAACGCGTGGCTGCACGGGAGCGGGCCGATCGTCGTCCGGGTGTTCCGGGACGAGCGGGACGGACGTCCGGTTCTCGAAGTGTGGGACGGCGGCGAGGGACGGCCGGTCGTGCGGCCGGAGGATCACGCGTCGACGTGCGGGCGCGGCGTGTTCATGGTCGCGCGGCTCACCGACACGTGGGGCATCCGGCCGCTGGTCGAGGGCGGGAAGCTCGTGTGGGCCAAGTGCACGACGTGAGGGCGGACGGCTACCGGGGGCGGTGGGCTCGGATGTCGACGGGGCGTCCGTCGGGATCGCGGGCGGTCATCGTCCACTGCGCGGGCAGCGTCACGATCTCCCCGACCGGCCGTCCGGCCTCCCGGAGTCGTTCGCGAAGCTCGCACAGGCGCGCGTGGGTGGCCACGCGCAGGCCCCAGCCCGCCTGGTTCAGCGGGTCGAGATCGGTGGCGGGCGCGGTCGCGGTCTCGACGATCATCAGGTGGTCGGCCCCGCCGACGTCGACGACGGCGACGCGGGGATCGTCCGGGGTGGCGGCGCGCTCGAACGCGAGGGAGGCTCCGAGCAACTCGGTGTAGTACGCCACGAGCCGGTCGAGGTCGGTCGTGGACAGCGTCAGATGGTTGATTCCGAGCAGATCCGGCATGGTCGGTCGAGCTTAGCGGGGCAGGCGAAGATCAGTCCTCGCAGAAGCCGCAGTCGCAGGGCGGCTCGTACATCTCCCGTCTGCGGCGCTCGTCGGCGCGGCGGGCGAGTTGGTGCTGCGGCAGGTGGTCCTGCGTCTGCCACCACTCGAGGAGAAAGGTGTACGCGTCCTCCGCGTACACCCGGAACGGGCTTCCGTTCTCCCCCAGCCGCTCGTACCCGTACCAGGTGTCCTTCCTCGCGAGCACCGTATCCGCGGCGGGCGAGGCGGAGCCGTCGTGGACGACGGTGGAGACATGACGGACGTCCGCTGCGGTGAGGTCGCGTACGGGCGAGAGGACGTGCGGCCAGTGCGCGGGGTCGTCGGAGCGGTCGATGTCCTCGGGCACCGGGGCGGGTTCCCCGAGGAGCGCTCGCACCGTCCACGCGTGGAACCCGGCCGCTCCGGCGGCCTCGTCCACCGGCACCCCGGCGCGGGCCGCGCGCACAGCCAGTTCCTCCCGCTCGGTGAGGCCGTCGCGGTCGCGCTCCGCCAACCGGACGGCTTCACCTGCGATGCGCAGCCAGTGGTCCGGGGCGCAGGTGTCCGGCACCGGGTCGCCGACGTGGTCGGCGCAGCGGCTGCCGGGGCCCGCGGGTGCCTTGCCGGTGCAGAAGGAGTGCCCGCACAGCTCGATGACCTGCTGGGTGCCCAGCTCGGGGTTGAAGACAGTGCACGCTCGGAACACCCGCCGGGGTCTGCCGCCCGTCGCGGTGAAGTACCGGATGCGGTGCTCGGTGCGCTCGACCTGGAACGTCCGCACCTCCCAGGCGGACAGGACGTGCCCGGCCATGGCGATCGCCAGGGCCGGGAACGGCCGGAAAGGCCCGGAGTCGTCGAGGGTCGGGATCCTGGTGAACGGACGGCGGGTGTCGGGGTCGTCGAGGTGACGGAGCGCGAGTGCCAGGAGGTCGGCCGCCTCGACGTGCGTGCTGTCGGCTTCGGGCATTCGCTCTCCGCTCAGGGGCCGGGACGCGAGCAGGCGGACCGGACGGTACTCGGCGGTGTTCGGGTGATCGAACCGGTTTCCCCGCCATGGCCGCCTTCGAGCGCCGTCTCTGCGAGCGCGCCGGCGACATCATCGCCCTGATCCGCGACGCCCGCCGGGGCGAACCCGAACTCGCTCGCGACCGCCGCTGGGCGCCTCAGCTCACGACGGCGAGCAGGCCCCGGACGCGCGTGCCGTCCGGGGTGCGCCAGGACCCGGCGACGTGGCCCGCCGTTCCGGACGGGGCCTCCGGGGACGGGCGCAGGACGCGGTGCAGGCGGACGGACGCGCCTCGCACCGGCAGCTCGGTGCCTTCCCGGTCGTCGGTGGCGGCGCCGTCCGTGGACGCGAGGCCCTCGCCGGTGTAGGCGCGGGTGATGTCGAGATCGGGGGTGTCGGTGGCGTTCTGGTCCTGGGGCTGGGCGCGGCCCTCGATCAGGGCGAGGAACTGGGCGACCATCACCGGGTCGTGGCAGCCGTCGTAGGCCCAGCGGCGTCCGAGGACACCGTGCTCCATGGTGCCGACGAGGGCGTGGTCGGCGCCGTCGAGCGGGGCGCCGCGGTAGGTCAGCGGCGCCAGGTAGGCGGTGCCGGACGCGTCGGTGACGATCATGAACTCGATCCCGACCTCGCCCGCCGGGTCGTCCAGCCGGAAACCGCCCGCCTTGGCGAGGGCCGGATCGCCGGTGCCCGCGTACCAGGGGCGGGTGGGGAGCCAGGCGGTGAGCAGGTCCAGCTTGCCCGGCGTGAGGGTGGTGCGGTGGACGACGGCCATGGCGGGGATCCTTCCGAAGCGACGTTCGCATCCTGCCATCTGCCGGCGGACGTGAATGAGCGGGGCCCGCACCGGGTAGGGCGGGGACTCGAACGTCCACAGGAGGTAGCCGATGAAGGATCGGATATCGGCCGAGGCGGAGCTGGCGTGGGAGGACTTCCACCGGCTCGTGAACATGACCTCGGACGAGCTGCGCACCTGGCTGCTCACCGACGCGTCGGGCGAGGAGGCGTTTCCGGGGGCCGGGCACGAGGCCGGGGTCTCGGAGCTGGGGTCCCGGGTCGTGGACATCCTGCGCAAGCGGAAGGTCGACCTGACCGACGGGGACGCCGAGGTGATGCAGGAGGTCGTCGACTACGTGGAGGAGCACCTGGACAACCCCCGCCCGATGAGGACCTGGACGACCGGTGGCGGCACGAGCTGATGAGCGTGGGCCACGACCCGCTCCGCCCCGAGCCGTCCAGCGCGTGACGGACCAGCGGACGAGGAGGCGACGATGCCGAATCCGCAGCAGCCGGAGATCCGCCGGAACGAGCGGACCGCGGTGACGAACGAACCGGCGCCGGAGGCCACGGACCCGAAGATGACGCGGGAGAAGGGCCACGCGCACGGCACCGACAAGGGGAGCAAGGGCGGCGGGAAGGGCGGCGGGACGCCGCCGGACCAGCGACCGCCGCACCCCGGCTGACGTGACGGGAGTCCGGGGGCCCGCGGGCCCCCGGCCCGGTCAGCGGGTGACGTCCAGGATGCGGAGGATCTCGCGGACGAGCAGGCCGGGCTCGGTGAACGGGACGAGGTCGCCGGACTTCTCGGCGACGACGTGCCGGCCGCGCGGGAGGGTCTCGGCGCGGGCGCGGTGCGCGGTGTTGAGGGCGGCGCGGCTCCCGCCGCCGAACACGCGGGAGCGGCGGCCGGAGATGAGGGTGACCGGGACGTCCGGGAGCTTCGGCGGGTCGTCGCGGAGGCGTTGCAGGTCCGCGACGAGGTCGCGGGTCTCGGCGGCCTGCACGCGGGTGGCCTCGAGGGTGCCGTCCTCCTCGCGGAGGGCGGTCGCGGCGGGTTCGGGCAGCTTCGCGGCGAGCCGGCCGACGCTGAACCGGAGCAGGCCGAGCCGGGCGGCGGCGGGGTCGGTCAGCGTGCCGAGCCGCATCCGGCGCCGGTGGCCGGGCATGAAGTAGTGGTCGCTGGCCTCGTCGTCCTGGTCGACGAGGAGGAGCCCGCAGATGCGGCCGGGGGCCTCCGCGGCGACGCACCGGACGATCGGGCCGCCCCAGTCGTGCCCGACGAGGATGAACGGGCCGTCGCCGAGGTGGTCGAGGACGTCGTGCAGGTCGGAGACCAGGCGGGACAGGGTGCGGGGCTCGGTGTCGGCGGGGCTGCGGCCGAGGCCGCTGCGGTCGTAGACGACGGCGGTGCCGCGCCCGGAGATCGCGGGGACGACCGTGCCCCACATGTTGCGGGAGGCGCCCGCCCCGGACTCGAACACCACGACGGGGCGGCCCTCGCCGTGCCGTTCGAGGTGGAGCTCGCGGCCGTCGCGGGTACGGGCGTGCTCGCTGACCATGGGCCGTGACCTCCGACTGGGCGGCCGTTGCGGGGGAGGGCCGCGCTCTCGATCAGAGTAACGGGCGGGAGGGCCGCCGGGTTCGCGTCGGGGGGATGTAGCCGTCGTCCTCGCCGCCGGGCGCGTCGGCCTTGGCGTTGGGCGGGTCGGTGGCGCTCGGCGTGTGCTCTTCGGCGAAGTCCGGTTCGGGCTCGCCGGGGTCGTCGCGGCGGTCCGCGAGCGGCCGATCGTCGTCCCGCTTGTCCTGGTTCATGATGGAACGGCTACCCCGAGGGCCGCGCTTGACGCTTCAGTAACCTGGCGGTCGTGTTGTACGGGCGGGATGCGGAGACGGCGGAGATCGACCGGCTGATCGAGGACGCCCGGGACGGGCGCAGCGGGCTGCTGGTCGTGCGGGGCGAGGCGGGCATCGGGAAGACGGCCCTGCTGGAGTACGCGGCGGGGGCGGCGGGCGTCCGGGTGCTGCGGGCGACGGGCGTCGAGTACGAGAGCGGGATGCCCTACGCGGCCCTGCACATGCTGCTCGGGCGGCACCTGGACGGCGTCGGGGCGCTGCCGGACGCGCAGGCGGCGGCGCTGCGGGCCGCGCTCGGGATGGGCGGCGCGCCCGGCGACGGCGACCGGTTCCTGGTGGGCCTGGCGGTGCTGACGCTGCTGGCCGACCTGGCGGAGGACGGCCCGCTGGTCGTCCTGGTCGACGACGTGCAGTGGCTCGACGGCCCGTCGGCGGAGGCGCTGCTGTTCGCGGCGCGGCGGCTGCGGGCCGAGCCGATCGCGGTGCTGCTGGCGGCGCGGGAGCCGGGCGGCTTCCGCGCGGAGGGGCTGCCGGAGCTGCGGCTGGGCGGGCTCGACGAGGACGCGGCGGCGCGGCTGCTGGCCGGACGGTCCGCGGAGCTGCCCCGGCACGTGCGGCACGAGGTGCTGACGGCGGCGATGGGCAACCCGCTCGCGCTGCTGGAACTGCCCGGGACGGAGGGCGGTTCGTCCGCCTACGAGCGGATCCGGCGGTCGTTCGCCGCGCAGCTCGCGGGGCTGCCGGAGCCGTCGCGGCTGTTCGTCCTGCTGGTGGCGGCCGACGATCTCGGGGACGCCGGGGTCGTGACGGCCGCGGCGGGGCGGCTGGGCGCGTCCCTCGCGGACCTGGAGCCCGCGGAGCGTGCGGGGCTGCTGCGGGGACGCCGGACGGACGCCTGGAGGTGCGGCACCCGCTGGTGCGGACGGCGGCGTACGGGGACGAGCCGCTGGCGCGCAGGCTCGCGGCGCACCGGGCGCTCGCGGCGGTGTACGGGGAGCGCGGCGACGCGTGCCACCGGGCGTTCCATCTCGGGCGGTCGGTGACGGGGCCGGACGAGGAGGTCGCGGCGGTCCTGGAGGCGACGGCGGAGACGGAGCGGAACGAGGGCGGGAACGCGTCGGTGGCGGCGATGTACGAGGCGGCCGCGGAGCTGAGTCCCGAGCGGGCGGACCGGGGGCGGCGGCTGGCGGTGGCGGCGCGCGCGGCGGCGGACGCGGGGCTGGCGGACCTGGCGGTCGAGCTGGCGGGCCGCGCCGAGCGGGACCTGCCGGATCCGCTGGCGCGGGCGGAGCTGACGCTGATCCGGGCGGCGCTCGCCGACGAGCAGGACCGGACGCGGGAGGCGTCCCGGCTGTACGCGGACACGGCGGCGTCGGTCGCGGAGCTGGACCCGCAGACGTCCGGGTACCTGTTCTTCCAGGCGGCGTCGGCGGCGGCGAACGCCGGCGACTTCGCGGGGGTGGACGAGATCGCGGCGCGCGGCGCGGCGCTGGACCTGCCGGGCGCCCCGCACCTGCAGGCCCTGGCCACGGTGTTCGCCGGGCACAACCCCCTGGCGGAGACATCGAGCGCGGACGGGATGGCGGCGCTGGGCGGGCTGATCGACGACATGGCGGACTGCTTCGGACCGCGCGACCAGGCGCGGTCCGCGCTGTGGCGGCTGATGCGGGGCGACGTGGCGGGCGCGGCGGAGCGGACGGCGGAACTGGAGGCGCGGTTCCGCGAGCGGGGCGCCATCGGGCTGCTGGCGCCCGTCCTGATGATCAGGTCGCGGGCGGACCTGATGCTGGGGCGGCACCGGGACGCGCTGACGGGCGCGACGGAGGGGCTGCGGATCGCGGCGGACACCGGGCAGCACCGCATGCGCGTCTACCTGGACACGGTGCTGGCGCAGCTCGCGGCGATCGAGGGCGACGAGGAGCGCTGCGTCGAGCTGTCGGAGGAGGCCATCGCGCGGGCCGTGCCGCCGAGCAGCGTGCACGGGGCGGCGGCGCGCGCGCTGCTCGACCTGGGGCTGGGCCGTCACGAGTCCGCCCGGCAGCGGCTGCTGGAGGTGATCGCCGGGCCGCAGCGGCAGGGTGCGACGGGCGCGCTGCCCGACCTGGTGGAGGCGGCCGTGCGCTCCGGGCGTCCGGAGGACGGGAAGGACGCGGCGGCCTGGTACCGGGGGTGGGCCGTGCAGGCGGGACGGCCGTGGGCGGAGGCCCTCGCGCTGCGCTGCGAGGCGCTCCTGGCGGACGGCGACGCGGCAGAGGCGGCGTACACGCGCGCGCTGGAACTGCATCGCGAGGGCGGGATGCCGTTCGAGCGCGCGCGCACCGAGCTGCTGTACGGGGAGTGGCTGCGCCGGGCTCGGCGGCGGAACGACGCGCGGGCGGTGCTGCATCCGGCGCTGGAGGCGTTCGAGCGGCTCGGGGCCGCGCCGTGGGCGGAGCGGGCGCGCGGCGAGCTGCGGGCGGCGGGGGAGAGCCTCGGCGAGGGCGCCGCGCCGGACGACCTGGCGGCGCGGCTCACGCCGCAGGAGCTGCAGGCCGTCCGGATGGCGGCGGCGGGACTGAGCAACCGGGAGATCGGCGCGCAGCTGTTCCTCAGCCCCCGAACCGTCGGCTACCACCTCTACAAGGCGTATCCCAAGCTCGGGGTGGCGTCGCGCGGCGAGCTGGCCCGGCTGGACCTTTAGCTAGGGCAGGGGGCGCGCGGGCGTCACCTCCTGGGAGTGGATGAGGACGTCGAACAGCGTGCCGGGCGCTCCGCCCTGCACGTTGTGCCCCGCGTCGTCGCCGGGCCGGTAGCCGGGGCCGATCACGCGGACGGGCGCGGGGGCGCGCAGCCACGCGCCGACGCCGTCCGTCCGGGTGCGGGCTTCACGCAGGTCGAGGAGGTAGTGCGGCGGACCGGCGGTGCCGAGGACCGCGTCCCCGAACGCGGCGGGCGGGGACGGGACGCTCACGCCGCCGTGCACGGCGCCGTGGTCGAAGGTCAGCCCGATCGGGACGAACCGGGCGCCGAGGCGGCGGCGCAGGCGGCCGCCCGCGTTCGTCCGGGTCGGGCCGGGGCCCGGGGCGGCGTCGCGGCTCGCCTTGCCCCGCGCTAGTTCGCCGTTCAGCACCGCCTCACCGGCGGACGCGTGCGCGGTGCCGCCCCAGTAGACGACCTTGGCGCCGGTCTGCTCGTGCCACCAGAGGATGCTCTCCGCGAACCGGGCCTCGACGCGCTCGATGTCGAGGACGGGCATGGCGTGCAGGTGGTGGAAATCGGCGATCGCCTGCGCGTGCCGGACCGCGAGCGGGTCGACCGGCAGGGACCGGACGAGCGCGAGCGCCCGTTCGGCGCGCTCGATGAGCGGTTGCTTGTCCGGAAGCGCCCGGTATCGCGCGACGTGCTCGTCGATCGGCCCGGACGGGCGCAGCGGGGCGAGCAGTCCGGCCAGTTCGGCGGCCCGGCCGGGCGCGCCGCGCCGCACGTGCTCCTCGACGGCGTCGTAGGCCGCCTCGCGGGTCGCGTGGAAGTCGAGCCCGATGATCCGGACGGGGTCGTCCGGGTGCCGCTCGTTGAACGACCTGATCCACCGCAGCGCGTCCAGGATCTCGGCCGTCTGCCAGGGCAGCCACGCGTCCCGGAGCGCCTCGGCGGGGTCGTCGCGGCCGGTGCGGGCGTAGGCGTCGAGCCGGAGGCCGGTCGTCCAGTCCTCTTCGAGCGCGAGGGTGCGGAACCCGAGCTCCTCGACGAGGAACCGGAAGGCGCGGTCCTGCAGGACGAACTGTTCGTGCGCGCCGCGCGTGGCGGTCGCCACGGCGACGACGGCGGCGTCGCGCGCGGCGTCGCGGAGCGGTTCGAGGTCGGTGCGCGGCCCGTCCGCGGTGCCGGCGCGGACGGGCCGGGCGGCGCCGGCGATCCAGCCGGCCACGGTCTTCTCGCTGGTCATCGGGGTTCCCCTTTCGTCACCCCCGACGCTAGGGAGGCGGACCGCGGCCGGGCATCCGTCAGGTGACCGGTCAGCCGATCGGGGTCCCGGCGATCTTGCGGGTCGTGACGTTGACGCGGTTCCAGGCATTGATCGCCGCGATGGCCATGACCAGGGCCGCGAGGCTCTCCTCGTCGTAGGCGTCGGCGGCCTCGTCCCACACGTCGGACGGCACGCCCGCCGGGTTGTCGGCGATCCGGGTGGCGGCCTCGGTGAGGGCGAGGGCGGCGCGCTCCTCGTCGGTGAAGTACGGCGACTCGCGCCACGCGGCGATCGACCAGAGGCGCTCGTCGGTCTCGCCCGCCTTCTTGGCGTCGCGGGCGTGCATGTCGACGCAGAACCCGCAGCCGTTGATCTGGCTGGCGCGGATCCGGACGAGCTCGAGGGTGCTGTCCGGGACGGGGCTCTTCGCGATGAAGCCCTCCAGGCTCAGCATCGCCTTGAAGCCTCCGGCGGCGACGGCGGGCAGGTTGTCCATGCGTGCGTCCATCGGATTTTCCTTTCCTGGATGGGGAATATCTAGTTTCCGGATCGAGGTCGGCCCCCGGAGGATGGCCGGGGAGGGGCGGGGAGGGTCGGTGGGCCGGTCAGTTGCGGTCGTACCAGGCGCGGACCTGGCCGGGGAGGTCCGGGTTGCCGCGCGTCGCCGCCGTGTCCACGTCGGCGAGGGTCTGCGCCGCCAGCGCCTTGCGCCAGGCCAGTTCGGCCTTCCGCATGGCGGCGTCGACGGCGCAGGGCGCGCGGAAGAGCGACTCGGGCGCCTCCGCGCCGGCGCCGCGCCGCCGGATCTCGGTGCACTGGAACGCCGGTTCCGGGCCCTCGATCGCGGTGACGACGTCCATCATCGTGATCCGCTCCAGCGGGCGCGCGAGCCGGAACCCGCCGCGCGCGCCCGGTGTCGAGGTGACGATGCCGGCCCTGACCAGGGCCTGGAGCTGCTTGTTCAGGTACGGGCGGGGGAGTTCGTAGCCGGCGGCGATCCGGGCGGTCGGCACCGGCCCGTCCTCGTCCAGCCAGGCGAGCAGCAGGCAGCAGTGCACCGCCCACTCGACTCCCTCGCTCATCCGCATAACCTGGATACTACATGTCCAGGATGCCGGGCGCGACCCCGGTCAGGCCCGTTCCTCGAGCCACGCGACGAGCCGTTCCGGGTCGCCGCCCTCCAGCGTGATCGCGAAGTCCGAGGCCAGGACGTCCGGAAGCGCGGCCGGTGCGTGCTCGCGGGTCTCGACGGACCCGTCCGGACGCGTCAGCGTCTCGGCCGTCCCGTCCAGCACGCGGTGCGACTCGGGCAGGAACCGCTGGACGAACGGCCGCATCGTGAACGGGGAGCGCGGGTGCGCGTACACGTAGAAGTTGAGCGCCTCGAAGTCGACCCGGAAGGCCTCGTTCATGGGGAAGATGTGCCGCCGCAGCCAGCCGCCGGGCGTGGTCTGGTGCAGCTCCCAGCCGCCCGCCGCGCCGCCGGCCGTGCCCCGCCGGAGGCGGTAGCCCCAGCCGTCCTGGTCGTCCTCCTCGCCGTCGCGGAAGCGCAGCGGCTCCAGCGGCCCGCCGCCGAACCCCACGTCGGCGAGCCAGCCCGGTTCGTCCGGGTCCTGGCCGGGGAGGCGGACGTGCAGGATCCCGTGCGTGGGCGGGCGGAGCTTCTCCGCGCCCATCATCACGCGGCCGAGCAGCCCGGTGACCTCGAACCCGAGCCGTTCCAGCGCCGCCGCGAACAGGCCGCTGTGCTCGAAGCAGTAGCCGCCGCGCGGCCGGCCGACCAGCTTCGCCTGGACGGTCTCCAGATCGACCTCGATCGGGCGGCCGAGCATGATCTCCAGGTTCTCGAACGGGATGGACGTGACGTGCGCGCGGTGCAGGGCGCGCAGCGTCTCCTCCGTCGGCGGGAGCGCGGCGCCGGTGCCGGCGTCGGTGCCGGCGTCGGCGCCGGTGTAGAGGCCGATCCGCTTCAGGTAGGCGGGCAGGTCGAGCGCGCCGCCGCGCCAGCCGAGGCCGAGGTCTTCCGTGCTCATCGGGACGTCCTCTCGGGGATGTTTCCGTCAAATGGGGAAACGCCGAGAGCGTCGGTGATCCTCCCGGCTATCCGGTCGACTTCGCGCCGCTCGCCCGGCGGCAGCGGCGCCCCGGACGACGCGCGCAGCGCGGCGGCCTCGCGCAGCAGCCGCACCGCCTCGCCGTGCGCGCCCGCGAGGGAGCGCGCCCCGGCCCGGCCCTCCAGCGCGAGCGCGACCGCGCGCGGGTCGCCGGTCGTCCGGGCGGCGGCCAGGCTCTCGGTGTGCAGCGCCAGCGCGGCGTCCGCGTCGCCGCGCTCCTCGGCGATGAAGCCGAGCTGGGCGTGCACGAACGCGATCCCGGCCGTCCCGCCGATGTCGCGCAGCCAGGCGAGGGGCGCGCGCAGGTGCGCCTCGGCGGCGTCGGGCTCGCCGCGCGCCCGTGCGACCAGACCGAGCCCCAGCTCGGCGAACTCCTCGGCGGACCTCGCCGCGTGCCGCGTCGCCGTGCACAGGGCGCGCTCGTGCAGGTCGCGGGCCTCGTCGAGGGCGCCGTCCAGGAGCGCGACGCGGCCCAGCCCGGCGAGCCGGAACGACGCCTCCGGCCACATCCCGAGATCCTCGGCGAGCCGCAGCCCGGCCCGCAGCAGCCGCGCCGCCGCCGCGTAGTCGCCGGTGATCTCGGCGTGCTGGGCGAGCACGTCCGTCGCCTCGAGCCGTCCCCACGGGTCGCCGAGCGCGTCGAAGATCTCCAGGCTCGCGGCGGCGTCGGCCCGCATGGACGCGACGCTCCCGCGCCCGATCGCCAGCATGGCCCGCGTCGCGAGCGCGGCGGCCGTGTGCCAGCGGTCGGCGCGCGCGCGGAAGACGGCCAGGGCCTCGTTCACGCGTTCATGGGCCACCGTCATGTCGCCGTAGGCCCAGTGCACGCGGCTCAAGAGCCACAGCGCCTTCGCCCTGGCGAACTCGCCCGGCCCGTCGGTGGCCTTGTAGCGCTCCAGGGCGGTGCGTCGCAGCTCGTCGGCGTCGGTGCTCTCGCCGGACGCCATCGTCATCGCGGCCAGCCACGTCTCCGCCTCCCGCCGCTCCGGCCGCTCCGGCCGCTCCGGCCCCGAGGGCGCCGAGGGCGCCGACGCCAGGACGTCCGCGAACGCGGACCGGGCCTCGCCGAAGCGTCCGCGCAGGAACCAGTGCCAGGCCAGCGCGTTGACGAGCCGCAGCGCGAGGTCCGGCGGGGCGTGCTCCAGGGCCGCGCGGAACCCGGCGGCCTCCGCGTCGAGCCGTCCGAGCCACTCCGCCTGCTCCGGGCCGCGCAGCCCGCCCGCCGCCCGCTCCGCGAGGTCCACCAGGTGGCGGGCGTGCCGCAGCCGCAGCTCGCCCTCCTCGCCCGCCTCCCGGAGCCGCTCCAGCCCGTACGCGGCGATCGACTCCAGCAGCCGGTACCGGCCGTCCGCGCCCCGCGCGACGAGCGACCGGTCCACCAGCCGGGCGAGCACGTCGAGATCCGCGCCGGACACCTCCGCCGCCGCCTCCGCCGTGCAGCCGCCCGCGTGCACCGCGAGCCGCCGCAGCGCCGCGCGCTCGTCCCCGTCGAGCAGCCCCCAGCTCCAGTCGATCGTCGCGCGCAGCGTGCGCTGCCGCTCCGGTCCCCGCCGGGCGCCGCCCAGCACCCGGAACCGGTCGTCCAGCGCCGCCGCCAGCTCCCGCACCCCGAGCGCGCGGACGCGCGTCGCCGCCAGCTCGAGCGCCAGCGGGACGCCGTCCAGCCGCCGGCAGATCGACGCGACCCACGGCGCCGTCGCCGCGTCCAGCGCGAACCCCGGCGCCGCCGCCGACGCCCGCGCGACGAACAGCCGGACCGCCCCGTACCGGCGCAGCCCGTCCGGGTCGCTCCCGGTGCCGGGCAGGTCCAGCGGCGGGACGATCCGCAGCCGCTCGCCCGGCACGCCGAGCGGCTCGCGCGAGGTCGCGAGGATCCGCAGCCCGGGCGCCCCCGCCAGCAGCCGCGCCACCAGCTCGGCGACCGGTTCGGCGGCGTGCTCGCAGTTGTCGAGGACGAGCAGCGCGCGCCGCCCGCGCAGGGCGTCGGCGAGCCGGTCCACGATCCCCGCGCCCGGATCGGCCGGTTCGTCCCGCAGGCCCAGCGTGCGCGCGACCGGCCCGGCGACGTCCGCCGCCGTGCGCGGCCGCAGCGGCGCCAGCTCCACGAACCACACGCCGTCCGGATGGTCGGCCGCCGCCCGCCCGGCCGTCTCCACCGCCAGCCGCGTCTTCCCCACGCCGCCCGCCCCGGTCAGCGTCACGAGGCGGTGCTCGCGCAGCGCGTCGCGGGCCCGCGCCACCGCCGCGTCCCGTCCGATCAGCTCGTCCAGCGGCACCGGCAGCCGGACGGCCGGGCGCGGGCGCACCGGCTCGGCGGGACGGTCGTCGAGGATCTCCTGGTACAGCTCCGCCAGTTCGGGGCTCGGATCGACGCCCAGCTCGCCGGCGAGCCGCTCGCGCAGCTCGTGGTAGCCGGTCAGGGCCTCACCGCGCCGCCCGGCCCGGTGCAGGGCGCGCAGGTGCGCCGCCCGCAGCCGCTCCCGCAGCGGCTCGCGCGCCACCGGCCCGGCCAGCTCCGCCGCGAGCGCCGCGTGCTCGCCCAGCTCCAGCCGCGTCTCCGCGTGCTCCTCCAGCGCCGCGAGCCGGCGCTCCTCCAGCTCCACGATCGCGGGCCGGACGAACTCCGCGTCGGCGAAGTCGGCGAACGCGGGCCCCCGCCACAGCCCGAGCGCCTCGCCGAGCAGCCGCGACCGGGCGAGCGGATCGGCGGTGTCGCGGGCCCGGACGAGCAGCGCCGCGAACCGTCCCGCGTCGACCGCGTCCGGCCCGGCGGCCAGCGCGTACCCGGACGGACGCGTCGCGACGAGCGCCCGCGCGCCCGGTTCGGCGCCGTCCAGGACCTTCCGGAGCTGCGACACGCGCGCCTGCAGCGTCCCGGCCGGGTTGCGGGGCGGCCGGTCCTCCCACAGCGCGTCGATCAGCCGGTCGGCCGAGACCGTCCGGCCGGGCTCGACCAGCAGCGCCGCGAGGACGGCACGGACCTTCGTCTCCGGGACCCCGTGGGGCGTCCCGTCGTCCGTCCACACGGTGAGCGGGCCCAACACCCCGAAGCGCATTTTGTCACCGTATCTCCCGCTACGGACGGACCCGCAGGGTTTCCGAAGCGCCTCCAGCGACCGTGAAGACATCAGCGCCGAGACATCAGCGCCGAGACATCAGCACTGAGACATCAACACCGAAACGACGGGGAGGAACCATGAAGGCTCCGGTGACGGTCGTCGGCCTCGGGCCGATGGGCAGCGCGATGGCGGCCACGTTCCTGAGGAACGGCCACCCGACCACCGTGTGGAACCGGACCGCGTCCAAGGCCGCGCCCTTGGTCGAGCAGGGGGCGACCCTTGCCGCGACCCCGGGCGAGGCGCTCGCCGCGTCCGAACTCGTGGTCATCAGCCAGACCGACTACAAGGCGATGTACGACTCGCTGGACGGCGCGGACATGAAGGGCCGCGTCCTGGTGAACCTCAGCTCCGGCAGCCCGGACGAGCTGCGCCGCGCGGCCGACTGGGCGACCGGCAACGGCGCCGAACTCCTCACGGGCGGCGTCATGACGCCCCCGCCCGGAATCGGGCAGCCCGGCTCCTACGTCATGTACAGCGGCTCGGAGGCGACCCTGGACCGGCACAGGGAGACCCTGCGCGAGCTGGGCGACGCCACCTACCTCGGTGCCGACGTCGGGCTGTCGAACCTGTACTACCAGGCGCAGCTCAACCTGTTCTGCTCGACGCTCATCGCGTACATGCACTCGATCGCGATGCTGGAATCGGCGGGCGTGACCGCCGAGCAGTTCCGCCCGTTCGCCACCGAGACCGTCACCTCGCTCGGTTCGGACGGGCCGATGGGGTTCCTGCGGATCATGGCCGAGGAGATCGACGCGAACACCTTCCCCGGCGGGGAGAACAGCCTGTACATGATGGCGGTCGGCGCCGACCACATCGTCGAGACCGCCGAGGCCGCCGGCATCGACACGCTGGGCCCGCGCGCCATGCGCGACCTGTTCTGGCGCACCGTCAACGCCGGTCACGGCGCCGATGGCTTCAGCAGCATCATCACGGCGATCCGCAAGTCCTGACGGAACGGACGGCACCGCGCCCCCGGGACCCGGTGCCGTCCGGCCGCGCCGGTCAGCTCCAGCCCCCGTACGGGACGGTGAGGATCTCCATGGCGTGGCCGCTCGGGTCGTCGAAGTACACGCCCCGGCCGCCGTCCCGGGTGTTGATCTGCCCCTCGCCGCTCTTGTCCGGATTGGCGTAGTAGCGGGTCCCCGACTCCTTGATGCGCGCGAAGATGGCGTCGAACTCCTCGTCCGGCACCAGGAACGCGCAGTGCTGCCAGCGGAAGTCGGACGAGTCCATGAAGTCGAGCGTCACCCCGTTGCCGGTCCGGACGGGGACGAACGGGCCGGTCTGCGCGCCGGCCTCCAGGCCGAGAACGCCGGCGAGGAACTCGGCCGACTCCCGCTTGTTCGTGGACGGGACGATGATGTGGTCCAGCAGGATGGACACGCGGGCCCCCTCTCGTGCCGAGGACCGGCGGTTCCGGCCCTCGCGTCAGATTCTGCGACCTCGAGCGCGGTTGAGGTCAACCGTCCGGGGGCGGCTCCGCCAGGGGCAGGCGCATCTCGAAGTGGGCCCCGCCCGGCGCGCCCGCCTCGGGGGCGTCGACGATCCGGAGCGTGCCGCCGTAGATCTCGGCGATCTCGCGGGCGATGGGGAGGCCGAGGCCGGTGCCCTGGGGGTCGCGGCGGCGGGAGTCGGCGAGCCGGGCGAAGCGTTCGAAGACGCGCTCGCGGGCGTCCGCCGGGACGCCCGCGCCGTCGTCGGCGACCCGCAGGACGGCGTCGCCGCCGTCGCGCGCGACGGTCACCTCGATGCGGGAGTCCGCGTGCCGTTCGGCGTTGCCGAGCAGGTTGCCGATGACGCGGGCGATCCGGACGGGGTTCGCCGTGACGGCGACGCCCGGTTCGAGCCGCGTGCAGGCGGGGGTGCCGGACGTGCGGCGCTCCACCTCCCGGCGGGCGAGGTCGGCGAGGTCGATCCGTTCGGCGGGGACGGGCGCGCGGGAGTCGAGACGGGACAGCTCGAGCAGGTCGACGACGATGTCGTTGAGCCGTTCGGTGTCGCGGAGCGCGGCGCGGAGCGTGTCGCGGCAGTCGTCCGGCTCGTCCAGTTCGAGGGCGACCTCCAGGCGGGTCCGGAGACCGGCGATGGGGTTGCGGAGGTCGTGGGACGCGTCGGAGATGAACCGCCGCTCGCGGTCCATCGCCTCGTCGAGCCGTTCGAGGGTGCTGTTGACGGTCTCGGCGAGGTCCTGGATCTCGCCGCCGGTGTTCGGGACGGGGACGCGGTGGGCGAGGCCGCGGACGGTGAATTCCGACATCCCGGCGCGGATGCGGTCGACGGGGACGAACGCCTGCCCGATCGTGCGCCACGTCCACCAGCCGATCAGGCCGAGCAGCCCGCCCAGCAGGAGCGCGAGGAAGAGGGGCAGCGGCCAGATCTGCCCGAGCAGCGGCACGGGTTCGGCGGCGATCACCGTGACGTTCCGGCCCACCGGCGTTTCGGGGAGCCGGATGCCGAAGTAGCGCACGCAGCGGTATTCGGCCGGCCCGCAGCTCCGTCCTTCGGCGAGCAGCTCGCCGTCCGCGACGGCGGGCCCGCCCAGCGGGGGCCTCCGGGCGCCGCGCGGGTTGGCGGCGACGACGCGTCCGTCCGCGGCGACGACCTGGACCAGCGGCGCCTCGTCCCGGCGGGGTGCGAGGGCGTCGGCCGGGGGCGTGCCGCCGAGCAGGTCGAAGGCGACGCGTTCGGTGGTGCGCCGCGCGGTGTCCTCGGTCCGGTTCGTCAGCGAGTCGCGGGCGAGGAGGAGCACCAGGACGGCCAGCAGCGCCAGGAACAGCCCGGCGACTGCGACGGTGACCATCGTCGCGCGGCCGCGCACCGAGAGGAACGCGCGGCGGCGCCAGCGGTCGAGCCGTTCGCGTCCCGGCACGGCCGACCCCCCGAACATCGCCGACGGTGATATCCCGCTACCAAGGGTAGCGATCGGGTCGGACGGGACGGGGGTGCGGGCCCCGGCCGGGCGGCCGGGGCCCGCGTGCGGGTCAGCGGCCCCGGTTGAGCTGCCGGGTCGGTAGCTGCCGGGCGTTCCGCCGGTTGTGGTTCGCGAACGCGGCCGACTTCACGTCGGGCCCCTTGCGCTTGTTCTTCTTCTTGGCGTTCGGGAAGGGGGCGTTGTCCTGGTTATTGGCGCGCATGAATGAACCACCTCCGGGCAGGCTCGAATTCGGCCAAAGGAATGGCCGTGAAAAGGGTGAAGGGGGCGTCGCGGGTTCGGGACGGCACGCCGACGGCGCTGGTCGCGCGCATGCGGGCATGCGTACGCGCGGGCAGTGCGAGTGGGGTGCGTCGCGGGACGCCGAGGATTCGGGAGCGGGCCGCGACATCCCGTCGCGGGCGGCTCAACCGGAGAAGCATCAAAGCAGCATGGGGAAAAGATTGCCAGCCGGCGGCACGGATGTCAACCGGGAATTCCAAGAAATGTGCCCGCCGAATCATGGCGCCCCGCGCCATCAAAGCCTCTTCGCGCCTTCGGCCGCGCCGTGCCGACGGCCCCGCGTGCTTTCGGCGCCTCCGCGCCGCCTCGTGCCCGCGCGGTGCGTTCGGGTGGCCTGCGGCGGAGTGGGGGTGGTGGCGCGAAGTGTGGGGTAGGTGTCGTTGACGCCACGCCCGGCGGGTCCGAAGCTGGAGGCATGCGCGTCGCGTTCGTGATCTACGAGGACTTCCAGGTGCTCGACCTGACCGGCCCCCACGAGGTCTTCGACCACGCGGGCGGCTACGACCTGCGGGTCGTGGGGCCCGCGGCCGGGCCCGTCCGGTCCAGCGGCGGGCTCGCGGTGCACGCCGCGCACGGGGTCGCCGACCTGCCGCCGGACGGCGTCGACACGCTCGTGGTCGCGGGCGGCCGGGGCGTGGACGCGGCGCGCGCGGACGCCGCGCTCACCGGCTGGGTCGCGGCGGCGGCGCGGCACGCGCGGCGCGTGGCGTCGGTGTGCAGCGGCGCGTTCCTCCTGGGCGCCGCCGGGCTCCTGGACGGGCGCCGCGTCACGACGCACTGGGCGCGCGAGGAGCAGCTGCGCCGCGAGCACCCGGAGGCGGACGTCGACTGCGACCCGATCTTCGTGCGGGACGGGCGGCTGTGGACGTCCGCCGGGGTCACGGCCGGGATCGACCTGGCGCTCGCCCTGGTGGAGGACGACCGCGGCCGGGACGCGGCGCACGCGGCGGCCCGCGAGCTGGTGATGTTCCTGCGGCGGCCCGGGGGCCAGTCGCAGTTCAGCGTCCCGCTGTGGTCGCGGCAGCCGGAGAGCGATCCGATCCGCGCGGCGGTCGCGGCGATCCAGGCCGATCCGGGCGCGCGGCACTCGATCGGGGATCTGGCGGAGCGCGCCGGGCTGAGCACCCGGCACCTGCAGCGCCGCTTCACCGCCGAGCTGGGCGCCCCGCCCGCCGCGTACGTCGAGCGGGTGCGGGTGGAGGCCGCGCGGCGCGCGCTCGAGGAGGGCGGCGAGCCGGTCGAGAGCCTGGCGCGCCGCCTCGGCTTCGGGACGGGCGAGACGCTCCGCCGGGTGTTCCACCGGCGGCTGGGCGTCGCCCCGGCCGACTACCGCAACAGGTTCAGAGGAACGAGGGAGGACGCATGACGACGTACGGGCTGCTGGTGTTCGAGGACGCCGAGGAGCTGGACTTCGCGGGACCGTGGGAGGTGTTCGCGACCTCGGCGGCGATGCGGGACGCGGGCGACGAGGCGGTGCTGATCGCCGCCGGGACCGCACCCGTCCGGTGCGCGAAGGGCATGCGGGTCGTGCCCGACCGGACGTTCGCCGACCACCCGGACCTGGACGTCCTGCTGGTGCCAGGCGGGCGCGGCGCGCGGGTGACCCAGCCGCACGACCCGGCCGTGACCGGGTGGATCGCGAAGACCGCCGCGCGGGCCGACTGGGTGACGAGCGTCTGCACGGGCTCGTTCCTGCTGCACGCGGCGGGTCCGGCGCGCGGGCGGCGCGTCGCCACGCACCGGGCGCACGAGGACGACCTGGAGCGGCAGGGCGACGTCACCGTCGTGCGGGACGCGCGGTACGTCGTCGACGGGAACCTCGTGACCAGCCAGGGCGTATCCGCGGGCATCGACATGGCCCTCTGGCTCGTGGGACGCATCCATGGGCGCGACCACGCGCGCGCGGTGCGTTCCTACATCCAGTACGAACCCGCCCCGCCCTACATGGCGGACATCCCGGAATAACGTCTTGGCGTGCGCGCGCTGGGATCATCTCCACGGACGGCGCGTGGAAGGAGTACGCCATGGCACGGTTCCTGGACCGTCTCCTCGGGCTTCCCGAGGAGACCACCCCCGCGGTCGAGACCGCCCGGGACCTGCGCGTCCCGATGCCGGACGGGACCGTCCTGCGCGCCGACCTGCACCGCCCGCGCGGCGCGGGCCCGATGCCGGTCGTCCTGGTCCGCACCCCGTACGGGCGGGCGCAGCGCGTGGTGCGGCTGTTCACCGGGGTGCTGGCGCGGCGCGGGTTCCAGGTCGTCGTGCAGGACGTGCGGGGCATCGGCGGGTCGGGCGGCGAGTTTCGCGCGTTCCACCACGAGCGCGACGACGGGCTCGCGACGCTGGAGTGGCTGCGGTCGCGGCCGTGGTGCGACGGCCGCGTCGCGATGGCCGGGGCCAGCTACCTCGGCTTCACGCAGTGGGCGGTCGCCCCGTACGCGGACCCGCCGCTCGCGGCGCTCGGCCTGGGCGTCACCGCGTCGGAGTTCGCGAGCTCCTTCTATCCGGGCGGGACCCTGGCCCTGTTCAACACCCTGGTGTGGTCGTCGTCGATGGGGTCGCGGGACGACGGCTTCGTGCCGCTGCACGCGCGTCGCGTCCGGCGCGCGATGCGGCACCTGCCGGTCGGGGAGGCGGACCTGGCGGCGATCGGCCGGCCGGAGCCGTTCCTGCGGGACGTCACCGGGCACACCGAGCCCGGCGACGCCTTCTGGGACGCGACCGACCACAGTGCGGCCGTCGCGGCGACGACCGCGCCCGCGAGCATGGTGACGGGCTGGTGGGACCTGTTCCTGCGCGGGCAGCTCCGCGACTTCGCCGCGCTGGACGCCGCCGGGCGCGGCCCGCGCATCACGATCGGCCCCTGGGGGCACGACGCGCGGGCGCTGCGGGCCGTCCTGGCCGACCAGGTGTCGTGGCTCGGCGCGCACCTGCACGGGGACGCCGCCGAGCTGCGGCGCGCGCCCGTCCGGCTGTACCTGCAGGGGGCGGGGCGCTGGCTCGACTTCGACCGGTGGCCGCCGCCGGAGACGGAACCCACCCCGCTCTACCTGGCCCAGGGGCTGACGTGGGACGAGCCGAAGGGGACGGACGATCCGGCCACGTTCGTTTACGACCCGTTCGACCCCACACCGAACATCGGCGGTCCGCTGCTTGCGCCGGGTAAAGGACGGCAGCGCGACAACGCCGCGATGGAGCGCCGCGGTGACGTCGCCGTCCTGACCGGGGCCCCGCTCGGCCGCGACCTCGACCTGATCGGGCCGGTGTCGGCGAGCGTCCACGTCCGGGCGGGCACCGGCCACGGCGACCTGTTCGTACGGCTCTGCGACGTCGACGCGGGCGGCGTCTCCCGGAACGTCACCGACGGGATCGTGCGGATCGCCGAGCCGGGCATCGTCCGCGCCGAGGTCGAGATGCACCCGACCGCCTACCGCTTCCGGCGGGGGCACCGGCTCCGGGTCGTCCTGGCGGGCGGCGCGTTCCCCCGGTTCGCCCGCAATCCGGGCACCGGCGAGCCGATCGGGCGGGCGGTGGCGATGCGCCGCACGGACTTCGAGGTGTTCCGGGACGCGTCCCGCCCGTCGGCGCTGACGCTGCCGGTCTGGCCGGGTTGACCGACCGGGACGTGCGGGTTCGTCCGCCTTCCTCCCATGGTTGCGAGCCCGGACCGAACGCAGCATGTAGTCCGTTCGTCGCACAGAGTGGTCCGCTCGTCGACGTGCGGGCCCGAAACCTCGAACCTTCCTGGACCGGCTCGCTACTTTCGACTCATCCGCCGCGCGCCGGTGCGAGCCGCTTCGGGGGGAGCGGCGAGCCCCAGAGAGCACCAGGCCGACGCGGCGGAACGGGGGGAGAGGGGTCACTTCGGGGGAGTGGCCCCTCCGTCCCGTTTCCGGCGGTTTTGTCAGCCGCGGTAGAGGGCGGAGCCCGGAATACCCTCCCGCGTGAGAAGAACGGCGATACCGGGGCGATCGACAATTCCTGGACCCGCGATGACCCCCGTCGCGGGCCCGTCCAGTGAAGGGTCGCCCCCGATGAACATGCGTCCGACACGTGTGCTCAGCGTGCTCCCCGCCGCGGTCCTCGCCGCGGGCGCCGTCCTGGCCGCCGCCCCCGCCGCGAGCGCCGCCGCCCCCGCCACCGCACCGTCCGTCCAGCGGGCCGCCGCGAACCCCCACGAGCGCGGACCGGCACCGACCGAGGAGAGCATCACCGCCGAAGAGGGCCCGTTCGAGTTCGAGACCATCGACGTCCCCGCCGGGAGCGGCGACGGCTTCAACCAGGGCACGATCTACGCGCCGACCGACCTGAGCCAGGGGACGTTCGGCGCGATCGCCGTGTCGCCCGGCTTCGTCTCCCCCGAGGCGCTGATCTCCTGGTACGGGCCGCGGCTCGCCTCGCAGGGCTTCGTCGTCATGACGATCGAGACGAACACCCTGCTCGACCAGCCCGCCGCGCGCGGCGACCAACTGCTCGCCGCGCTCGACTACCTGACCGGCGGCGACAGCCCCGTCCGCGACCGCGTCGACACCGGACGGCTCGCCGTGACCGGCCACTCGATGGGCGGCGGCGGGACGCTCGAGGCCGCGCGCGAGCGCCCCGGCCTGCGGGCCGCCGTGCCGCTGGCCCCCTGGAACCTGAACTCCGACTGGAGCGCCGTCCGGACCCCGACGATGATCCTCGGCGCGCAGAACGACTTCATCGCCGCGAACGGGCTGCACTCCGAGCCGTTCTACGAGGGGCTGACGTCCGCGCCGGAGAAGGCGTACGCGGAGATCGCGAACACCGGCCACATGTCCTTCAACACCCCGAACGACGTCATCGCCAAGTACACGATCGCGTGGATGAAGCGGTACGTCGACGACGACACCCGCTACGAGCGGTTCCTCTGCCCGGCGCCGTCGGACGATCCCGCGCTCGTCGAGTACCGGGACACCTGCCCCGGCGGCTGACGCGCGCACCCCGCTCCCGAGGCGGCGGCGACCGGCGACCGGTCGCCGCCGCCTCGCGCGCGGACGGTGGCCGCGCCGGGGCATTTTGTTCGCCGACGCAAAGCGGCGCGCGCGAAAGATGTCCGAAAGTGAGAGGTTTCGTGTGATCGGGCGTCCCACAATTCTGGCACCCGCGACCCCCCTCGCGGGTTCGTCAAGTGAAGGGTACGCACCGATGAAGAGACGCCTGACGCGTGCGCTCGGCATGCTTCCCGCGGCGGTCCTGGCCGCGGGCGCCGCCCTGGCGCCGGCCGCGACGGCCTCGGCCGCCCCGCAGGCCCCCGAGAACCCCTACCAGCGGGGCCCGGCCCCGACCGAGCAGAGCATCGTCGCCGACCGGGGCTCGTTCGAGGTCGAGCGGATCAGCGTCGGCTCGTGGAGCGGGCCGGGCTTCAACAAGGGCACGATCTACGCGCCCAAGGACCGGAGCCAGGGGACGTTCGGCGCGATCGCCGTGTCGCCCGGATTCGTCTCCCCCGAGTACCTGATCTCCTGGTACGGGGAGCGGCTCGCGTCCCGCGGCTTCGTCGTCATGACGATCGAGACCACCACGCTGTACGACCAACCCGCCCAGCGCGGCGACCAGCTCCTCGCCGCGCTCGACTACGTCGTGAGCGACGACAGCCCGGTGCGCGACCGCGTCGACCCGAACCGGCTCGCCGTGATGGGCCACTCGATGGGCGGCGGCGGCACCCTGCACGCCGTCAAGGAGCGCAAGTCGCTGAAGGCCGCCGTCCCGCTCATGCCGTGGAACCTGTTCACCGACTGGGGCGACGTCCAGACCCCGACGATGATCATCGGCGCGCAGAACGACCTCATCGCGTCGGTCGGCCTGCACTCGGAGCCGTTCTACAACAGCCTCCGGTCCGCGCGGGAGAAGGCGTACCTGGAGATGGACGGCGCCGGGCACCTGGTCGCCAACAGCCCGAACGACACCATCGCCAAATACACGATCGCGTGGATGAAGCGGTACGTCGACAACGACACCCGCTACGAGCAGTTCCTCTGCCCGGCCCCGAGCCGCGACAGGAACATCTCCGAGTACCGGGACACCTGCCCCGGCAGCTGACGCGCGCACCCCGCTCCCGTCCCGCCCCGGCCCCGCAGCCCCGCCTACCCCACCACCCCGCACTTCCGGACGACCCGGCGGCCCGCCCAGGCCGCCGGGTCGTCCCGGCCGCGGGGGCGGCGTTTCCGTCGTCTCCGCACCAGGGGCTTCCAGGGAAGCCGCTCGCGTCCGGGAAAGAGTGATCTCCACTCCGGGGCGCGGGCGTAATTCTTCGTAAAGAAATCACCGGGTGCGTCCAGATCGCACGGGCGATCGACCCTCGGAAACTTGACGCGGCGGAAGTCGACTTCACCGGCGGGCTGCGAAATGGTCTCCCCCATGGATTCACGAATTCGCGGCAGCAGGGCGTCCGGTCCCACCGGATGGCTGCTCACCTTTCTCCACGCGCGGGAACGCGGCCTGCGCGCCCACACGGGCCCGGCGGCGGGTCCGGCGGAATGGCTGCTGGTGTTCCTGGAGGTCGAGAGCACCGAGCTGGCCGCCCGGCAGCAGCAGCGGCCCGCCACGCTGATCTCCCGCAGGGGCAAGGCCGAGGAGCAGTCCTTCGGGCGGCTCACCGCACGCAGCGCATAGAGCGGAAAGAAATGATCATCGAGATGCTTCTCGCCGCGCTGATCGGCGGCGCCATCGGAATCGCCGAACTGGTCGCGCGCTACCGCGACAAACCGTTCGCGGCGCTGCTGTCCCCCGGCGGGCTCCTGTTCGCCTTCGTCAACGTCAGCGCGTCCGTCGTCGCGCTCATCGTGGTCACGGCGGCCGGATGGACGTTCGGGCTGCCGGCGACGATGCCCGAGTCCGCGCTCGTCGTCGTGCGGGTGATGGCGGCCGGGCTCGGCTCCGCCGCCGTGCTGCGCATGTCGATCTGCCCGGCCCAGGGCAGGGCCGCCGGCACCGGCCCCATCGCCGTCCTGAACGGCATCCTGCGGATCGCCGACGGCGAGCTGGAGCGCAAGCGCGCGCTCAGCCGGCTGTCGCACAACGACCTGTCGGGGCTGTCGTTCGAGCGCGACCACGCGGCCCTCGCCGAGCTGTGCTGCCACCTGATGCGCGAGTTCGACCTGGCCGAGGCGCAGCGGCTCGGCGGGCTCGCCGCCGAGCTGAGCACCCGCGACGACCTCACCGACGCCGACAAGCTCGACTGCTGGGGCCTGGAGCTGACCCGGCTGGTCGGCGAGCGGGCCCTCCGCCAGGCCGCCCGGCGGCTGCGGGACCGGCCCCGCGAGGAGCCGCGCCCGGTCGCCGCCGAGCCGGAGCGTCCCGCCGCCCCCGCGCCCGAGCACGAGTACGCGATGGAGCCCGCGGGCGCCGGGCAGATCCGCCCGCCGTCCAAGACCGCGCCGGCCAAGCCGGCGGCGGCCAAGAGCGCCCCCGCCAAGACCTCCCGGCTCGCCTCCGGCACCGGCGGACGGACGGAGCGCAAGTCGTTCAGCGACGTCTGAGCCGCCGTGAAAATGCCGGTGCACCCGACCTCGGGCGCACCGGCATTTCGCGCCCCGGCCATTCGGGGCCCGGCTATTTGAGGCGGACGATCGACGGTGCGGCGGCGTCGGCCCCGTCGCGTTCCTCGAGGGCGGTCGCGATGCGGTGCAGCGCCTCGGCCATCGACACGAGCGCCTGCACCTGGGCGGCCGCCATGAGATTCGTCGGGGAGGGGTCCGCCGCCTGCGCCTCCGCCGCGGCGTCGCACGCCTGCTGGCTCCACCAATGCACCCGTACACCCTATTGAGCGGCACTTACCCGAGTACATCTCGCCGCGCGGGCGAATAGTAAATGAAAGGCTGCTGCCATGACCATCCGGCCGCCGGACGCGGATCCGCACGCCGATCATCCGCGATGGGCCGTGAAACCGCTGCGCCAGCTCACCACGCGGGAACTCGCGGAGGCGCTCGAATATCTGGAAAGGAACCGTCCGGACGACGAGGTGCTGGGCCGCGCCCTGGCCGGCGAGTTCGCCCGCCGGACCGCCGCCGAGTACCACCGCACCGCCGACCGCGCCCTGCCCGGCATGCCCCGCCCGACCACGTGACACCCGGCGCGCGGGCGTCGCGGGCGCCCGTGCTAGGCAGGTGGCATGGGACGTGACGTGCGGGTGCGCCGGGTCTACGAACCGGCGGCCGAGGAGGACGGCAAGCGGGTGCTCGTGGACCGGGTGTGGCCGCGGGGCCTGTCGAAGGACGAGGCGCGGCTCGACGCGTGGGCGAAGGACGTCGCGCCCTCGACGGAACTGCGCAAATGGTACGGGCACGATCCGGACCGGTTCGCCGAGTTCGAGCGCCGCTACCGGGACGAACTCGCCGAGCCGGAGCGCGCGGCGGCCCTCGACCGGCTCCGCGACCTGGCCGCGACCGGCACCGTCACGCTGCTGACCGCGACGAGGGACGCGGCGCGCAGTCAGGCCGCGGTTCTGGCGGATCGCCTGCGCTAGCACGGGGGACCACCCGCCGGGTCAGGTGGATCATTGTGGGGGGCGACCCCCCACACCCCCCGGCAAAGGCAGCCGCCTGCCCGTCGGCCTCCACTCCGCTGGCGCTCCGCTCCGGCCGCCGGTCAGGTGGATCATTGTGGGGGGCGACCCCCCACACCCCCCGGCAAAGGCAGCCGCCTGCCCGTCGGCCTCCACTCCGCTGGCGCTCCGCTCCGGCCGCCGGTCAGGCGGCGGCCGAGCCGCTGCGCGGGCGCCTCGATCCAGCGCTGGGACGCCCAGCTGACGGCGAGCAGCACGGCCAGGAACAGCAGCAGGCCGGGCAGGTCGTCCCGGCCGCCGAACCCGAGGAACTGGACGGCCACCGCCAGCAGCAGCGGATGCACCAGGTACACCGAGTAGCTGACGGTGCCGAGGCCGGTGGCCCAGCGCGGGAACGTCCGGTCGCGCAGCAGCCACGCCATCGCGAAGGTCAGCGCGGCGAGCAGCACCGACCCCGACCACAGGAGCTGGTCGCGGCCCGAGCCCGGTCCGGTGTGCCAGGCCCCGGCGGTGAGGGCGCACAGGCACACGACCGCCGCCGCGGCCCCGGCCGTCCGGCGCCGGATCTGCCCGTGCTCCGCCCGGTACACGACCGTCCCGGTGAACATGACCGCGAGCATCGCCAGGCCCTCCCACGCCTCGACCCGCCCGTTCACCGCGACCAGCAGCGCGGCCACGGCCCCGCCCAGGACGCCGCCCGCGACCCGCGCCGCGCGGCGCCCGGACATCGCCGCGGCCAGCGCCGCCAGCAGCGCGAGGGCCGCCACCGCGGTGACCGGGCCCGTCCCGGCCGAGCGGGACAGCAGCGCCGTCGGCAGCAGCCCGCCCGCCAGCAGCGCGGCGGCGGCGAGCCCGGCGGCCACCGGCGCCGAGCGCCGGTGGCCGCCCGTCACGAACAGCGCGACGATCAGCAGGTAGAACACCATCTCGTAGGACAGCGTCCACAGCACGTTGATCGCGTTCGGGACGCCCATGACGTCCTGCAGCATCGTCACGTGCGCCACCACGGCCGTCACGGGGTCGTACTGCTCCAGCCCGGCGCGCAGCCCGCGCGCGCCGAGCAGGAACGGCGTGACGGCCAGCAGTCCCACGACGGCCAGCAGGGGGTAGATGCGGAAGAACCGGCCGATCCAGAACCCCCGGACGCTGCCCCGGCGCTCCAGCGACGCGGGCACGATGTACCCGCTGACGAGGAAGAACACCAGGACGCCGAAGGTGCCGGGGTCGAACCAGTCGGCCGTCCGCGCGTGCACGGTCGGGAAGTAGACGTAGCCCGCGTGGTGCAGCGCCACCGCGAGCGCCGCCAGCCCGCGCAGCGCGTCCAGCCACCCCAGTCTGGTCATTACGGGGGATTCACCCACAGAGGGGAGCATTTCGACAGAGTAGGTCAAGGTGGCATCCGGGATCTCCTCGATCGTCGAATCACCGTCGAATCACCGCCCGGTCGCGGGAGGCGTCAGAGCGACTTCCAGAACGCGCAGTTGCTCGTCTCGGCCGTGTCGACCGCCCGGATGCCGCCCTTGCCCGGTGCGAGCGACAGGACGTCGTCGCTCCCCCGGAAGCGCTGCCACCACGGTGCGCCGTGCGCCCACGGGCGCCCGTACCGGGCGAACGACGTCCAGTAGCCGACCATCGCGTCCGACAGCCGCTCCTGCTCCGCGTTCAGCGGCGCGCCGAACAGGTTCGGGAAGAGGTACGGCAGCTCGGACGCGTGCGCCGCGCCCTCGTCGAAGCCGGGCGTGTCGACCAGCGGCGGCGCCCCCCGGTCGGCGAACTGGTAGGCGTACACCGGCACGCGCGCGTCCCGCAGCGCCGCGAACGCGTCCTGGTGCTGACACGTCGACAGCCCGCCGCCGAAGTGGGTCTGCATCGTGGCGAGCGCGATGCGCGGGTCGTCGCCCGCCGGGTACCGCGCGAGGACGGCGTCCGCGTCCGTCCCGTACCGGGCGCGCACGATCGCCTCGTACCGCTCCGCGGTGATCGGCTCCGGGAACTCCGGGCCGATGTACACGCGCAGCTCGTCCAGCGTGTTGCCGTGCATGACCGGGACGCGGTTGAAGCGGCCCCGCTCGATCGCGGCGGGCGGCTGCAGCGGCATGACGCGGTCGGCGCCGGTGACGGGTGCGGGGTCCTGGTTCCCGGCGGACGCCTCCAGCAGCTTCTGGACGGGCACATCCCGCAGGCAGCGGGCGACGGCCTCGTCCGTGCCCTCGCAGCCGACCGCCGCGGCGACGTCCCGTCCCTCGGCCTCGGCGCTCTCCTCGGTGTGGAAGTTCGACGCGCAGCTCCCGCTCTGCGGGATCGCCTTGTCGAACAGCCCGGCGGCCGTGGGGGACACGAGGTTGGCGCAGGTGTCCATCGACCCGGCGGACTCGCCGAACAGTGTCACGTTGCGCGGGTCGCCGCCGAAGGCGCGGATGTTGCGCTGCACCCAGCGCAGCGCCGCCTGCTGGTCGAGCAGCCCGAAGTTGCCCGACTGCAGGCGCCGTCCGTCCAGTCCCGGATGGGCGAGCCAGCCGAGCGGCCCGAGCCGGTAGTTGAGGGTCACCACGACGACGTCGCCCTGGACGGCGAGCTTCGACGCGTCGTACGTCCCGCCCGTCCCGGTCGTGTTGCCGCCGCCGTGGACCCACACCATCACCGGGCGCTTCTTCCACGACCGGCCGGTCGGCGTCGTGACGTTGAGGTAGAGGCAGTCCTCGTTGTACGAGGGCTGGCCGCCGTACTCGGGGGCGGGCTGGGCGCACACGCCCCGCGGGTGCGTCGCGTCGTACACGCCCTTCCAGCGCTCCGCGGCCCGCGGTTCCCGCCACCGCAGGTCGCCGGTCGGCGGCTGCGCGAACGGGATCCCCTCGAACGTCCGGTGGCCGTCGTGGACCGCGCCGCGCACGGACCCCTTGTCCGTCCGGACGACGTCGCCGGACGCGCGCGGCGCGGCCGCGGACGCGGCCGGCGCGGCGACGAGCGCCCCGGCCGCGAGCAGCCCGGCCGCCGCCATGGCGGCCGCGAGCCGGGCGGGCGTGCGCCGGGCGGACGGGGGTGGTGCGGACGCGGGCGGTGCGGTGCCAGTAGCGGTAACCCTCATCGGGCTCCTTCCGAAGGTGTGCGACGGCCCCCGACGATCTCCGAAGAGAATTAGAAAGCAATTCTAGAATCGACGCAAGACCCGGATATGAACGCGACGGGCCGGCCACCGTTCACCGGCTCGGCCGGAGCGTGGCGCGCGGGTCGGCGGCGCATGCCCGGATGTGGCCGCGAGGATTGTGCCAGTGTTCACTGGCTTGGTTGAATCGCGGGACCGACGCCCGTCGCATCCCGGAGGGAACCGGCCGATGAGAACGTCTCCTGTTCGTCCCGCGGTCTCCGCCGCCGCCGCGCTCGCCGCCGTGCTGCTCGCCGCGCCGGTCGCGCCCGCCGTGGCGGCCGAGCCGCCGCCGCTGCGCGCGGCCCCCACCCCGCTGCTCTGGCCGCAGAGCGGGCTCGAGTCGGTGTCGGCGACCGGTCCGGACGACGTGTGGGCGGCCGGCTACCAGGGACGCCAGCGGTACTGGGTGGCCGTCGAGGGGTTCGGCGGGTGGTGGGTCAACGTCCTGCCCCCGAAGGCCGTCGTGACCCGGTGGAACGGGACGAGCTGGCAGACGCACGACATCCCGGGCACGGGAGGCGACGCCGCCGCGACGGACATCGACGCCGGATCGCCGTCCAACGTGTGGGTCACGGGCGCGCGGAAACCGCTCCGGGACCTCACCGAGCACGAGCCGTTCCTGTCCCGCTGGGACGGCGCGCGCTGGCACGACGTCGCGCCGCCCGAGGGGTGCTGGCCGCGAAGCCCGGAGGCGGACGCGACCGGGACCTGGATCGCGTGCGGCACCACCGTCCACCGGTGGGAGGGCGGCGCGTGGACGGAGTACGACGCGGGCGCCCACGACAACTGCTGCATCGCCGTCAACGACATCTCCGCGCTGCCCGAAGGCCCGGCGTGGGCCGCCACGACCTGGGGGCTCGTCCGCTGGGACGGGCAGGCGTGGAGTGAGGTCGCCGAGCTGCCCGAGGACGTCTTCTGGAACGAGGTTCTAGCCGTTTCGGCCGACGAGGTGTGGGCGACCGGCACCGCGCCCCGCGAGGACGGGAGCGGGTGGCGGGACCGGGTGCTCTACCGGTGGGACGGCCGGACCTGGAGCGAGGGCCCCGCGACACCGTCCAACGAGAAGCTGCTGCGGACCGGGGACGGGACGATCTGGGCCGTGCAGACCACCTTCGGCGGCGGCCGGTACCGGCTCGACGGCGACGCCTGGACGGAGGTCGAGGTGCCGGTGCCCGGCGACGGGGAGATCACCGGCGCGACGTCCGTCCCCGGCTCGCCGTCCCTGTGGATGGTCGGCAGGACGGAGAACGTGCCGCTGGTCTACCGCAACGGCTGACACGGCACCGGCCGGTGCCGCACCGACCGATACGGCACCGGCCGAGTTCCTCCCGTTCCTCCTGCGGATCCCCCGCTCCTCCGGCTTCGATCATGGGCGCCCCATGCTTCCCCCGGCCCGCGTTTGGCGCGTGGTCCCCGGGTTAGTGCCCACTCGGGGAGCCTCGGGTCGGGCTGCGGGGAGGGGTGCGGATGACGGCCGTCGGGGGGCGGGCGGACGCGAGCGCCGAGGAGGCGCTGGCGCGGCACCGGATGGGCACCCGGATCGGGCACATCCTGGCGACCACCGACCACAAGATGGTCGGGTACCTCTACCTGGGCACGTCGTTCGTGATGTTCCTGGTCGCGGGGCTCCTCGCGATGCTGATGCGCGCGGAACTCCTCAAGCCCGGCTTGCAGGTCGTGGACGCGCAGCGCTACAACGAGCTGTTCACCATGCACGGCACGATCATGATGCTGCTGTTCGCGACGCCGCTGTTCGCCGGGTTCGCGAACGTGCTCGTGCCGCTGCAGATCGGCGCGCCCGACGTCGCGTTCCCGAGGATGAACGCGCTCACGTACTACATGTTCCTGTTCGGCGCGCTGATCGTCCTCGGCGGCTTCATCGTGCCGGGCGGCGCGGCGGCGTTCGGCTGGTTCTCCTACCACCCGCTGGCCGACAACACCTACTCGCCCGGCACCGGCGGCGACCTGTGGGTCGCGGGGCTCATCCTGTCCGGGGCCGGGACGGTCCTGACGGGCGTCAACATCATCACGACGATCGTTACGATGCGCGCCCCCGGCATGGTGATGTTCCGGATGCCGATCTTCACCTGGAACGTCCTGCTCACCAGCGTCATGGTGCTGATCGCGTTCCCGGTCCTGGCGGCGGCGCTGTTCGCGATGCTCGCCGACCGCAGGATCGGCACCCACGTCTACGACTCGCCGCACGGCGCGCTGCTGTGGCAGCACCTGTTCTGGTTCTTCGGGCATCCCGAGGTGTACATCGTGGCGCTGCCGTTCTTCGGCATCATCACCGAGATCCTCCCGGTGTTCGCGCGCAAACCGCTCTTCGCGTACCTGGGGATGGTGGCGGCGACCATCGCGATCACCGGGCTGTCCATGACGGTGTGGGCGCACCACATGTTCGCCACCGGCGGCATCCTGCTGCCGTTCTTCGCCATCACCTCCTTCATGATCGCCGTGCCGACCGGGATCAAGTTCTTCAACTGGATCGGCACGATCTGGAAGGGGCAGCTGTCGTTCGAGACGCCGATGCTGTTCGCGCTCGGCTTCCTGGCGACGTTCCTGTTCGGCGGCCTGACCGGGGTGATCCTCGCGTCCCCGCCGATGGACTTCCACCTCACCGACTCCTACTTCGTCGTCGGCCACCTGCACTACGTGCTGTTCGGCACGGTCGTCTTCGCGATGTTCGGCGGCTTCTACTTCTGGTGGCCGAAGATGACCGGCCGGAAGCTGAACGAGACCTGGGGCAGGATCCACTTCTGGACGCTCTTCGCCGGGTTCCACACGACGTTCCTCGTCCACCACTGGGTCGGCGCCGAGGGCCTCCCGCGCCGGTACGCCACGTACGCCGACGCGTTCACGACGCTGAACGCGGTGTCGTCCATCGGCTCGTTCGTCCTCGGCGCGTCCACGTTCGCGTTCCTGTGGAACATCTGGCGGACGCACCGGCGGGCCCCCAAGGTCGGCGTGGACGACCCGTGGGGTTACGGCAACTCGCTGGAGTGGGCGACGTCGTGCCCGCCGCCCCGCCACAACTTCACGGCGATGCCGCGCATCCGGTCCATCCGCCCCGCCTTCGACCTGCACCACCCGCCGCTGGAGACGCCGCAGTGGGCCGAGCTGGGCACCCCGCCGCCGTCCCCGCCGTCCGGGCGCTGAGGGGGGTGCGGTCATGGGACTGTCCCAGCGGGAGGAACTGCTGCTGCGCCTCATCGACGCCGGTCTGGAGCGGGACGACCCGGCCCTGGCCCGGCGGCTCGCGACCTTCGTCCCCGACGCCCCGGACGCCCCGGACGGCGTGGAGCGCGTGGAGCGCGCGGAGCCGGGGGTGTCGTGGCGTCCGCCCCGATCGGCGATCGTCATCGCGTCCATGGCGCTGGCCGCCGCGGTCGTCCTGCTGGCCCTGGTGATGCTGTCGGTCCGCCCGCCGTGCGAGCGGGCGGCCACCGTGCCGGCGGCGACCCCGGCCGCCGGGGCGGCGCCCGGCGCCGCGGCGCCCCACACCGCCGGCACCTGCTGACCACCTGTTTCAGTCCCGCTCGTGGTGGAAGGTCCCGAGCGGCTGACCTGGGAATAGGGGTTCTGTCGTAAAGGGGAGGAAGGCCATGCACATCCTGCGGCTGTGCTCGGTGTACGAACCCCCGCCCTCGGCACTGCTGGGGCGCGGCGTCCGGTTCGACCCCATGGGCGGCATGCAGATCCACGCGGCGAAGCTGAGCGGGGCGCTGGACGGGCTCGGCGTGCGGCAGACCGTCGTGACCACCCGGCCACCGGACGCGCCCGCGCTCGCCCGGCTGGGCCGGCACGGGCGCGTCGTCCGGCTCGGGCTGCCGGTCGCGGCGGCGCGGCAGGGGTACGGCGCGGCGGCGTGGCTGCGGGCGCCGGGGCTGGCGGACGGCCTCGACCTCGTGCACGCGCACCTCGGCGAGGACCGGTCGGTGCTGCCCGCCGCCCGGCACGTCGCCGCGCACGCGCGGGCGCCGCTCGTGGTGACCGTGCATCGAGGCGCGCCCCGGCCCGGCGGTTCGTGGCCGGCCGGGACGCTCGGCGCCCGGCTGGAGCGGCACGTGCTCGGCGGCGCGGACGCGGTGATCGCGCTGACCGAGGGGATGCGGGACGAGCTCGCGAAGGACGGCGTCCCGGGCGAGCGCCTGCACGTCGTGCCGTCCGGCATCGGCGCCGGGTTCCTCGCCGAGCTCGGCACGCCGGAACTGGGCGAACCGGTCATGCCGGAGCGGATCCCCACGCCCCGCATCGGGTACGTCGGGCGGCTGGCCCGGCGCAAGGGCGTGGACGTGCTGCTGCGGGCGTTCGCGCTGCTGCGGGACCGGACGGACGCGCACCTCGTGATCGTCGGCGACGGCCCGGAGCGGTCCGCGCTGCAGCGGCTCGCGGCCCGGCTCCGCATCGACGGCCGCACGCACTTCCTCGGGTTCGTCCCGCACGAGTACGTCCCGCGCGTGCTGCGCGAGCTGAACGTCCTGGCGCTGCCGGCGCGGCACGGGGGGCTGGGGACGGTGCTGCCGGAGGCGATGCACTCGCGCGTCCCGGTCGTGGCGAGCCGGACGGGCGGCGTCCCCGAACTCGTCGAGCACCGCCGCACCGGCCTGCTCGTCTCCCCGGACAACCCGGAGGAGCTGGCCGCCGCGCTGCGCGAGCTGCTGGAGTCCCGGGCGCTCGCGCGGGCCGTCACGGTCGCGGCGCGCCGCCGCGTGAACGAGCGCACCTGGGACCGGCTCGTCCACCGCGTGATGGAGGTGTACGAGGGCGTCGTGCCCCTCCCCGTCCCGGAGCGGACGGACGAGCGGACGGGCGAGCGGACGGGCGGGCGCGAGCCCGCGGCGGCGGCCGACACGGCGGCGGACCTCGGCTGAGCCCGCCGCGGCCGTCCGCGCGCGCGGAGGAAAGACGAACGGCGGGTACGCGGCGGCCGGGCTGCGCATAGGTTGTGCGGCATGAACGTGGTCATCGCGGTGGTCGCGACGCTGCTGCTGACGTGGGGGCCGGTGCTGCTGTGGCGGCGCCGCCGGGGGACGGGCGGCGACCTCACCGGTCCCGCGCGGCGCGCGACGTTCGAGACGCTGCACACCGCGTCGCGGGCGGCGCCCGCGTTCCGGGCGGGGCTCACCGAGCAGGGCGCGCAGAAGGCCGCGCGGCACCTGCGGGCGCTGCTCGGCTGCCCCGGCTTCGCGATCACCGACGGGGAGCGGCTGCTGGCCTGGGACGGGGCCGCCGAGCACCACGCCGGGGAGGTGATCGGGCACGCCGGGGTGACGCTCGGGAACGGGCGCACGCAGGTCCACGACGTCGCCTGCGAGCGGCTCGACTGCCCGATCCGGCGCGCCGTCGTCGTCCCGCTGGCCACCGACGACCGGGTGATCGGGACGCTCGCCGCGTACGGGGAGGACGTCCCGGCGGGGCTGATCCGGGCGGCCGAGGAGGTCGCGCAGTGGGTGGAGGCCCAGCTGGAGCTGGCCGAGCTGGACCGCTCCCGGACGCGGTTGATGGAGGCGGAGATGCGGGCGCTGCGGGCCCAGATCTCCCCGCACTTCATCTACAACTCGCTGACGACGATCGCGTCGTTCGTCCGCAGCGACCCAGAGCGCGCGCGGGAACTGCTGCTGGAGTTCGCCGACTTCACCCGGTACTCGTTCCGGCGGCACGGCGACTTCACGACCCTCGCGGAGGAGCTGCACTCCATCGACCAGTACCTCCTCCTGCAGCGGGCCAGGTTCGGGGAGCACCTGCGGGTGCGGCTCCGGGTCGCGCCCGAGGTGCTGCCCGTCGCCGTCCCGTTCCTGTGCCTGCAGCCGCTCGTCGAGAACGCCGTCCGGCACGGGCTGCAGGACCGGTCGGAGCCCGGCCTCATCACGATCGTCGCCGAGGACGCGGGCGCCGACTGCGTCATCGGCGTCGAGGACGACGGCGTCGGCATGGACCCCGAGGACGTGCGGCGGCTGCTGTCCGGCGGGGACCGGGGGGACCGCGGGGATCGCCCGCTCGGCGACGAGGCCGCCGGGATCGGGCTGGCCAACGTCGACGACCGGCTCCGCCAGGTGTACGGCGACGAGTACGGCCTCGCCGTCGAGACCGGGCCGGGCGCCGGGACGAAGGTGACGGTCCGGGTACCGAAGTACAAGCCGGGCGTCACCGCGTCCACGTCCTGACGTGTGGTGTCCTGGGGGCCGGGGGCGGCGGGCCGCGCGTCCGGCGGGCGCTTGACTTGCGGACGCCCGTTGACTGGAATGTGGCGCACGGCACAGGAAAGGACGGTGTTGTGGGCCTGCGTGTCCTGGCGGTGGACGACGAGGGTCCCGCGCTCGACGACCTCGTCCACCTGCTCAGCGCCGACTCGCGGATCGGCGAGATCCACACCGCGCGGGACGGCGCCGCCGCGCTGCGCCGGCTCGACCGATCGCTCGCCGAGAACCGCCCGATCGCGGCCGTGTTCCTCGACATCCGCATGCCCGGCCTGGACGGCACGGTGCTCGGCCGCGTCCTCGCGCAGTTCGCGCGCGCGCCGCACATCGTCTACGTCACCGCCTACGACGACCACGCCGTCGACGCGTTCGAGATCAAGGCGACCGACTACATCCTGAAGCCGGTCCGGCCCGAGCGGCTGCGGGAGGCGATCCGGCGGGTCATCGAGGGCAGCGAGGGCGCCGACGAGGGCGCCGAGGGCGGCGCGGACGCCGGTCCGGACCCCGGCGAGCCGGAGCCGATGCCCGTCGAGCTGGGCGGCGTGACCCGGTTCGTCACCCCGGCCGAGGTCCTGTACGTCGAGGCGCAGGGCGACTACGCCCGCCTGCACACCCAGGGCGGCAGCCACCTCGTCCGCATCCCGCTCGCCGCGCTGAAGGACCGGTGGCGCGGCGCCGGGTTCGTCCGGGTGCACCGCAGCCACCTCGTGGCCCTGTCGGCGATCAAGGAGCTGCGGCTCGACTCCGGCCGCTGCACGGTCATCGTCGGCGACACCGAGCTGCCGGTGAGCCGCCGGCACGTCCGCGAGCTGCGCGACCTGCTCGTCCGGCGGGCGAGGCGGGCCCCGTGACCCCCGCCGCCGGACGCCCCCCGCCCGACCCGCCCGACCGGTCCGGCGGGGCCGGTCCGTCCGGCGGGACCGGTTCGCCCCCGGCGGCCGGGCGGGTGCTCGTCACCGGGCCGCGCACCCGCGCCGCGCGCCGCCCCCGCTACCCCGTCACCCTGGAGATCGACGAGCAGACCGGGCTCGGCGAGGCGTACATGCGCTCGCTCGTGCGCGCCCAGCTGCGCCTCGCGGTCCGGCTCTGCGCCGTCCTCGCGCTCGTCGTGTTCGGCCTGCCCGCGCTGTTCGCGCTGGTCCCGCAGGCGCGCGAGCAGCAGCTGCTCGGGCTGCCGCTGCCGTGGGTCGTGCTCGCCGGGGCGATCTACCCGTGCTTCGTCCTGCTCGGCAAGCTGTACGTCCGGCTCGCCGAACGCAACGAGGACGACTTCGCCGAACTCGTCGACCGCGACCCGCGCGCCGTCCGCGACGCGCTCGCGACCGACCCGACCGGGCACGGCCTCCCGGCGCCGCGCCGGGCCGAACCGGACGCATGAGCACCGCGTACGGGCTCGCCGGGGTCGTCCTCGTCGTGCTCGCCACCGTCCTGATCGGCACGCTCGGGGTGCGGATCTCCCGCACGACGTCCGACTTCTACGTCGCGTCCCGGACGGTGACGCCGCTGCGGAACGCGTCCGCGATCGGCGGCGAGTACCTGTCGGCCGCGTCGTTCCTCGGCATCGCCGGGCTGATCCTCGCCAACGGCGCCGACATGCTGTGGCTCCCCGTCGGCTGGACGGGGGGCTACCTCGTCCTGCTCGTCCTGGTGTCGGCGCCGCTGCGCCGCTCCGGCGCGTACACGCTGCCCGACTTCGCCGAGGCGCGGCTGGAGTCGATGGCCGTGCGGCGCGCCGCGTCCGTCCTCGTCGTGCTGATCAGCTGGCTGTACCTGCTGCCGCAGTTCCAGAGCGCCGGGCTCGTGCTGCGCACCGTCGCGGGCGTGCCCGTGTGGACGGGCGGCGTCCTCATCGCCGCCGTCGTCGCGGTGAACGTGCTGGTCGGCGGCATGCGCAGCATCACGCTCGTCCAGGCGTTCCAGTACTGGCTGAAGCTGACCGCGCTCGCCGTGCCCATCGTGTTCCTGCTGCTCGCCTGGCGGCACGACGGCGCGCCCGGCGTGTCGTCGGACGCCCCGCCGCGGTTCCCCGAACGCACCACCGTCTCCGTCAGCACGGCCGTCACCGTGGACGTCACCGAACCCGTCCGGGTGACGGTGGACGGGCGCGTGGACGGGCGCTCGCACGACGGCGCGTCCCTCACGCTCGTCCGGGGGGCGCACCACATCGAGCAGAACACGACCGTCACGTTCCCCGGTGGTGCGAGCGTCCCGCACGTGAAGGGCGAGCCGGTGAAGAGCGACCGCGAATGGTCGATCCCCCTGGGCGGCGACCACTCCCTTTACGCCACGTACTCGCTCATCTTGGCGACGTTCCTCGGCACGATGGGGCTGCCGCACGTCCTGGTCCGCTTCTACACGAACCCGGACGGGCGCGCCGCGCGCCGCACGACCGTCATGGTGCTGTCGCTGCTCGGCGCGTTCTACCTGTTCCCCGCGCTGTACGGGGCGCTCGGCCGCCTCTACACCCCCGAGCTGCTGATGACCGGACGCACCGACGCGGTCGTCCTCACCCTGCCCGGACGGCTCGTCGGCGGGCTCGGCGGCGACCTCCTCGGCGCCCTCGTCACCGGCGGCGCCGTCGCCGCGTTCCTGTCCACCTCGTCGGGGATCACGGTGTCGGTCGCCGGGGTCCTCGCGCAGGACATCCTGCGCGGCGGCGTCCGCTCGTTCCGCGCCGGGACGCTGCTGGCCCTCGCCGTCCCGCTGGCGCTCGCCGTCGCGGCCCGCCACCTGTCGGTCGCCGACGTCGTCGGGCTCGCGTTCGCCGTCGCCGCGTCCACGTTCTGCCCGCTGCTGGTCCTCGGCGTCTGGTGGCGGCGCCTCACCGTCCCGGGCGCCCTCGCGGGCCTCGTCGCGGGCGGCGCGAGCGCCGGTACCGCCGTCGCCTGGACGATCGCCGCACCACCGGACGGGCTCGCGGGCGCGCTGCTCGCGCAACCTGCCGCGTGGACCGTCCCGCTCGCCTTCACCGTCATGATCGTCGTGTCGTGGTGCACGCCCCGGCGGGTGCCGCCGGGGACCGCGCGGATGATGGTGCGGCTGCACACGCCCGAGTCGCTGAACGTCGATCGCGGCACGTGGCGCCCGAAACGGGTGTGACCGGCGGCCCCCGGTCCCGGACGTCCGGGACCGGGGGCCGCTCGGCGCGCGGCCGGAGGCGGGCCGCCCGGCCGGTGCGGGCCGGCCCTCCCGGCCGCGCCTCGGGAGGGCCGGCGCGGTCAGCCGGTCGCCCGGGTGCGCAGCTCGTTCACCTTGCTCGCCGCCGCGCCGCCGGCGCCGTAGCCGCCGAGCGCGATGTACGTCTCGAAGGTGGCCTGGTTCTGTCCGGCGGGCGAGGGCAGCCCGGCCTGCCAGTCGAGCAGCGGCGAGAAGATCCCGCAGTCGGAGGCCGGCACCGCGAACGCGTCGTCCGCGGCCGTCGCGCTGATGATCATCGGGCTGCCGAGCGGGTCGGCCGGGTCGCCGGGGGACACCAGCTCGAGGGTCGACATGTCGGCGACCATGTTGAACTTGATCGGGTCGTCTTCGGCGCCGATGAAGCAGCGGTCGCCCAGCAGCAGGTTGATCGCGCGGATGCGCATGTGGACGCTCGCGTTCGGCAGGTTGAACGCGAAGCCGCCCGCGTACTGCGCCTCGACCTCCACCTTGAAGCCGGGCACGTCGTCGAGCCCGGGGACCGTCGGCAGGCCCACCAGCCCGAGCACGCCGCCCGGGATCTTCATCGGCGGCGCGACCATCTCGATCCGCTTGATCTCGTCGACGCCGCCGCCCTCGGGCGGGCCGCTCTGCGCGATGATCTTCATCGGCTCGGTGATCTCCTGGGTGAGACCGCCGAGCCGCATGGAGCCGCCGGCCACCGCCATCACCATGCAGCTCCAGGTGGCGGGGTCGGCCTCGGGCGGCAGTGGCGGGCACTCGTTCCGCAGGTCGAACTCGGGGGCGGGCGCCGCCGCGGGCGCGGCGGGCGTCGCGGGCGTCGCGGGCGCGGCCGACGCGGCGGGCGCGGCCGCCGCCAGGGCCAGGCCGAGGGACGCGGCCGTGGCCGCGGCCAGAGCCTTGAACGTGGAGGTCTTCACAGGGGGTTCTGCCATTTCCGCGGGGGTGGGGTGGGTGGTCCCGGGCCGTCCGTCCGGGACGGCCCGGGACCGTTGCATCAGGACGTTACGTACAGGGTCTGCGTGTACGTCGTGTTGGACGGGTTCACCTTGCCGAGCGCCTGGGCCAGGCCGTTGGCCGTGACGCCGGTCGGGCAGAGGAAGCCGCCGGACTTCAGGCCGAGGGAGGCGTTGTCCATCACGCCCTCGAACTCGCCGGTGACGTTGTTCGCGTTGTCGGGGTTGCGGGCGTTGAAGGTGAGGTCCGGGTGCGACGCGTCCAGCCCGTAGGTGCAGCTGATCAGCCCGAACGACGCCCGGATGGCCAGATCCGGGTCGGTGAAGACCAGGGCGCCGTCGTAGCCGCCGGACGGGCCGTAGGTGAGCTGCCCGTCGGTGTAGGGCAGGTTGAGGAAGGACACGGTCGCGCTGCCGAGGCTGCTGGTGCACCCGGTGGCGCTCGCGCTGTCGAGCGATCCGGTGCCGTTCGACTGGATCGTTCCGCGCAGGTCCGCGCCGCTGCAGGACGCGGTGAAGCCGGAGGCGCTAAAGGTCAGGTCGCCCACGTTGGTGATCTGGTAGGCACCCGAGTAGACGGCCCCGGTGGCGTTGTCGCGGCGGACGGTGGTGGTGGCGGCCGACGCCGAGGTGGCGAGCAGGCCGACGGTCGCGGTCGCGGCGATCAGGGGGATGGAGAGGCGGGCGGGAGTCTTCACGTTCCCTCCGAGGGGTGGGGTGGGATGTTCCGCGCGAGCCGGGCGACCCGAAGTGATCACTGCGCCGGCCGGGTGCGCCTCGCGCGCGGCCCCCGAAGAGTCCCGACCTGGCGGGCCGGGTGTAAGTAATTAATTACGTATGCGAGCCCGGATCAAGATCTCCACGTGGCCGTGTGCGGCCACCGCCCCGCGACCGGCGGGGCGCACCCACCGACCGTTCATCGCGCGAAACCGTCCGCTCACCGACGGCACCTGTAGATCGTCGCGGACGGGCGGCGCTCCGCCGCACCCCGTCCCGGTTCCCCTCGCACCGGCCCGGACCGCTCCCTACGCTGCGCGTGACCGGCGTCACAACACAGGAGGGGTGGTCGTGTCCGACGAAAAACGCGCCACCGGCACCGTCTATGAACGGTTCCAGGCCAGCGACGAGTTCCAGGAGCTGAAGCGCAGATTCCGCCGCTTCGTGTTCCCCATGACCGCCGCGTTCCTCGTCTGGTACCTGCTGTACGTCGTGCTGTCCGGGTGGGCGCGCGACTTCATGGGCGTCAAGCTGTTCAGCTCCGCCAACATCGCGCTCATCTTCGGGTTGCTGCAGTTCGTCTCGACCTTCGCCATCGCGTGGCTGTACTCGCGGCACGCCGAGCGCAAGCTCGACGCGCTCGCCGACAGGGTCCGCGCCGGGGTCGAGGCCGAGGTGGCCACCGGGCGCCCCCAGGTCCCCGCGGACGGGGCCCCGGCGAAGGCGGCGGGGGACGAGGACCGGGGTAACGGAGACCTCGGGAAGGCGGAGGACACCCGATGAGCCACGAGACACTGTCGATCCTGCTGTTCCTGACGTTCGTCGCCGCCACCCTCGCGATCACCGTCTGGGCCAGCCGGAACACCAAGGACGCCACCGACTACTACGCGGGCGGCCGGTCCTTCTCCGGCGTCCAGAACGGCCTCGCGATCGGCGGCGACTACATGTCCGCCGCGTCGTTCCTCGGCATCGCCGGCCTCATCGCCCTGTACGGCTACGACGGCTTCCTCTACTCGATCGGTTTCCTCGTCGCCTGGCTCGTCGCGCTGCTGCTCGTCGCCGAGCTGCTGCGCAACTCGGGCCGCTTCACGATGGCGGACGTCCTGGCGTTCCGGATGAGCCCGCGTCCCGTCCGCACCGCCGCGGGCGTCTCCACCATCATCGTGTCGATCTTCTACCTGCTCGCGCAGATGGTCGGCGCGGGCGCCCTGGTGTCGCTGCTGTTCGGTTTCACCAGCGAGTTCGCCAAGGGCGCGACGATCGCGCTGGTCGGCGTCCTGATGATCGTCTACGTGGTGTTCGGCGGGATGAAGGGCACCACCTGGGTGCAGATCGTCAAGGCCGTCCTGCTGATGACCGGCGCCACGCTCGTCACGATCCTGGTGCTGGGCGAGTTCGGGTTCAACGTCCTCGGCCTCATGCAGGACGCCGCCGAGCAGAGCGGCAAGGGCGAGGCGTTCCTCGAGCCCGGCCTGCGGTACGGCACCGAGGAGCAGGGCCTGTCCGGCAAGCTCGACCTCGTCAGCCTCGGCCTCGCGCTCGTCCTCGGCACCGCCGGGCTGCCGCACATCCTGATCCGCTTCTACACCGTCCCGACCGCCCGCGACGCCCGCAAGTCCGTCCTCTGGGGCATCGGGATCATCGGCGCGTTCTACCTGATCACGCTCGTCCTCGGCTTCGGCGCCGCCGCGCTCGTCGGCAGCGAGGAGATCGCCGCGGCCAACCCGGCGGGCAACACCGCCGCACCGCAGCTCGCCGAACGGGTCGGCGAACTCGTCTTCGGGGACGTCGGCGGCACCATCCTGCTCGCGATCATCGCGGCCGTCGCGTTCGCCACGATCCTCGCGGTGGTCGCGGGCCTCACGCTGGCGTCGTCCTCGTCCTACGCCCACGACCTGTACGCCCACGTGTTCCGCAAGGGCAAGGCCACCGAGCGGGACGAGGTCCGCGTCGCCCGCATGTCCGCGTTCGTCATCGGCGCGGTCGCGATCGTCCTCGGGATCTTCGCGCAGCGGCTCAACGTCGCGTTCCTCGTCGCGCTCGCGTTCGCGGTCGCGGCGTCCGGCAACCTGCCCGCGATCCTCTACAGCCTGTTCTGGAAGCGGTTCAACACCGCCGGAGCCGTCTCCGCCATCTACGGCGGCCTCGGCGCGGCGCTGTTCCTGGTGTTCTTCTCCCCGGTCGTGTCGGGCTCGGACAAGGCCCTGTTCACCGATGCGAACTTCGACTGGTTCCCGCTGAGCAACCCGGGCCTGATCTCCATCCCGTTCGGCTTCTTCTGCGGCTGGCTCGGCACCGTCCTCAGCAAGGAGCACAACGCGGAGAAGTACGCCGAGATCGAGGTCCGATCCCTCACCGGCGCGGGCGCGGAACAGGCGTCCAAGGACTAGCCGACCCCGCACCGCGAAAGCCCCGCGCGGCGACCGTCGCCCGGCCCGCGCGGAACCGCGGCCCCGTCCCACCCCCGCAGGGACGGGGCCGCTCGCTTTTCCCCGCGCCTCCGCTAAGGTGAACATAAAAAGACAATACTGTTCATCAGGTGGCAGGTGGGAATGGCAGGCGCGGGACTCAAGGCGCTCCGGCCCGGTGATCCGCGGCGGATCGGGCCGTACCGGCTGCTGGCGCGGCTGGGCGCGGGCGGGATGGGCCAGGTCTACCTGGGCGGCTCGCGGGGCCACCGGCGGGTCGCGGTCAAGGTCGTGCACCCGCACTTCGCCGACGACGCGACGTTCCGGCGCCGGTTCGCCAAGGAGGTCGCGGCCGCACGGCGCGTCGGGGGCTACTACACGGCGCAGGTGGTGGACGCCGACACCGACGCGGACCCGCCGTGGCTGGTGACCGAGTACATCGCCGGGCCGTCGCTGCAGGACGCCGTCGACCGGAACGGCCCCCTGCCGGAGGCGTCGGTGGCGGCCCTCGGCGCCGGGCTCGCCGAGGGTCTGGACGCGATCCACCGGCAGCACGTCCTCCACCGGGACCTCAAGCCCGGGAACGTGCTGCTGGCCCAGGACGGTCCGCGGATCATCGACTTCGGCATCGCGCGGGCGATGGACGCGCCCTCGCAGAGCATGTCGCTGATGGGCACGCCCGGGTACATGTCGCCCGAGCAGTACGTCGGCCGCGACATCGGACCCAAGAGCGACGTGTTCTGCCTGGCCGCCGTGCTCGCCTACGCGGCCACCGGGCGCCACCCCTTCGGGGAGGGCCCGCCGGACGCCCTCGGCTACCGAGTCCGGCACGAGGAGCCGGACCTGTCCGGCGTCCCGGCGGCGCTGCGGCCGCTGATCGCGGACGGCCTGGCGAAGGACCCGGACGACCGCCCCACCGTCGCCGGGTTCCTGGAGCGCTGCCCCGCGCCGTCCACGGGGACGGGCACGGGAATGCCGATGCCCGAAGCGTTCACGACGCTGATCAACACGCGGGTCGCCGAAACCGAGTCCTTCGACGGGGGACCGTCCGGCGCCGGGGAGCGCCGCCCGCCCCGCCCGCCGAGGCCACCGCAGCCCCCGCGGCCACCGCGCGACCGGGCCGGAGGCGCGGGCCGGCCGCCTGCCCGGCCGCCGAACAGGCCCGCGACCGGGCCGTCGGCGGCGGTCAAGCGCGCCGCCGGACCCGCCGCGGCCGTGGGAGTGCTGCTGATCGCGCTGCTCGTCGCCCTCAGCGACCGGGACGCGAGCGGCGGCTCCGGCAACGCCGGGTCCTCGGCCTCGACCGCGAGCCCGTCCTCGACCCGGACGAGCGAGGGGACGAGCGGCACGAGCGGCGGCCTCGGGAGCACCCGGCGCCCGAGCCCGAGCCCGACCCCGGACCGGACGTACGAGGCGTTCGACGACATCTCGGTCGGGGACTGCCTGGACGCGTACCGGGACCCCTACGACTCCGACGACTGGAGCGAGAGCATGCCGAGCTCGGTCTCCTGCGGCCGGGACGACGCCTACCTGAAGGTGTACGCGATCAGGGACCGGTCGAGCGAGTGCGACGCCGAGTCGCTCGACGCGGAGTCCTGGTGGCGATCCCCCGCGCACGACGGGGACCGGATCTACCTGTGCGTGCGGCGGCAGTTCCAGAAGGGCGACTGCTTCCTGGGCAAGGAGGGGAGCGAGGAAGGCCGGGTCTCCGTCAACGGGCACGGGCTGATGACCTCGTGGGGATGCGGCAAGGACACCGTCCCGCGCGACTTCGACTACATCCTCCAGTACACCGGCTATTACGAGAGCCGCTGCCCGAGCGGCTCGCGGCGCTGGACCGACTTCCGCAAGGGCGTCCTCTGCGCCCGCATCGTCTGAAACGCACCGCCCGGCGGTTCAGACGTCCGCGGCGACGGTCTCGACGACGGGGACGATGACCCGATCGCGGAACACGCCCCGGAACTCGTTCTCGTAGGAGGAGGTGTCGCCGATGCGGATGTGCGCGACCTTGCCGCCCGCGACCGTGAAGACCAGCGGCCCCTTGACGCAGGTGAGGTCGTCGGTCCCGGCCAGGTGGTCGGGACGGTGGCAGGCGTCGGCGCCCGCCGCGTCGACCGGGACGACCTCCCGGTCCGCGGCCTTGCGGGCCGCGTAGACGCGCGCCGCCACGTCCGGAGCGCCGACCGCGACCAGGGTGATCGTGACAGTGGCGGTGCCGTGGTCCGGGGTGCCCGACGTGCGCTTCCCCCTGGTCTCGTACGGGAACAGCATCGAGTAGGTGCAGTGTCCCTTGGCGGTGGCCTGCGCGACCCGCGCGGCCTGCGCGAGCAGCGCCCCGGCGTCCCCGGCGGCCGCGCCGTCCCACCACTCGGGGCGCACGGGGTCCGGCCGGATGTCGACCTTCTCGAGTTCCGGCAGGACGGCGCGCAGCTCGTCCTCGGTGAGCAGCGTGCAGGCGTCCGGCCACCGCGCGGCGGGAGCGAGCCCGCCGGCGGCGGTCCCGACGGCGATCTTCCGGCCGTCCGGCGCGGCCTCGCCCGTCGCCATGCCCTCGACGGTGCCGCATCCGGCGGCCACCGCGAGCACCCCCGCCGCCGCTGCCGTCCAGGCCGTCCCGCTCTTGGCCACGCCGCTCTCCCTTGGTGGGCCCTCACCGACGTGAGTGGGACGCCACGGCCGCGCGCCCGGTTCCGGGACCGGCGGGGTCCCGGAACCAGGCGATTCGACTACATCCTCCAGTGCATCGGCTACTACGCGAGCCGCTGCCCGAGCGGCTCGCGGAGATGGAGCGACTTCCGCAAGGCGTCCCGTGCGTCCGGGGTGCCGCGGTGGGAGCGCCCGCACGGCCCGCCCCCGCGGAGCCGCACGGACGCCGTGTCACGCTCAGTCCTTGTCTTCCCAGGTCCTTTCGCAGTCCTCGACACTCTCGACGCGGAAGCCCTGGCCCGAGCCGTCAACGTGGTTCCTGATCCGGTCGAAGTTGGCGACGAACCCCTGGTAGGTCAGGTGGTCGTTCATGATCCGGATGACGTTCTCGTCGTTCTTCTCCAGCGACGGGCGGTTGAGGTTGCCGGTGCCGGTGAACACGACCCTGGCCGGCTCGTCGGTGTTGGGGTAGCCCGCCTCGATCATCACGTCCTTGGTGTGGACGTAGTTCGGGGCCTCGCCGTCTTCTTGCCTGTACGACCACATCCGCACCCGGCCGCCGTCCTCCACGCCGTTCTCCACGGCGGTCGCCAGCGGCACGCAGGCCGCCTCGTGGATCTTGCGCGCGACGATATCGACGTCGCAGCCCTCCGCCACCTTCTGGACCAGCGCCTCGGCGACCGGGCTCCTGGTGAGGGACCAGTTCGCGACACGGATCGTGCCGGGGCAGCTCGTCGCGTCCAGGGTGTGGACGAACGTGTCGTTCGCCGACAGGTCGCCCGGCACCCGTGCGCGCGGGTAGAAGTAGCTCTTGATGTTGCCGGTGATCTCCGGCGGGTTCGTGTCGTAGTAGTTGAGGTCGGCCGTCATCTTCGCCATGTCGTCGAAATAGCCCGCGAAGCGCTGGTACAGGTCCGCGTTCCCGACGTGCGTGTACCAGCTGTTCCAGGTGTTGCGGCCGGACGTCGTGTTCAGGTTGGCCGAGCCCGTCGAGACGACGTCCGAGGCGCCCATCGTGTCGGAGAACAGGACGAACTTGTTGTGCATCGTGCCGGTGCCCTGGCACGAGTGGTACGGGGGAGCACCGAGGATCTGGCGGCAGTAGCGGGCCCACGTCGCGTCGTCTCCGTCGTCGGCGAGGGCCCGCTGCACGTAGCCGAACTGCTGGCCGTCCGTCTCCGGCGCCCCGCCGTCGACGAGGAGCCGCACCTTCACGCCGCGGGACCGCGCCGCGTCGAGCAGCGCGTCGGCGACGGGCCGGTTCTCGAACCGGTACGCGGTGAACGTGATCGTGGAGCCGGCCGCGGCGCCCTTGATCATGTCGATCAGGTGCGCGGGGATCTCCTCGCCGCCGGGCGTGCCGAACGTGGCGGTGTTGGTGAGGCCGGGCGCGGCCGTCCGTGCGGGTGCGGGTGCGGCGGCGGAGGCGGGAAGGGACGGACCGGCGGACGTCACGACCAAGGCGGCCGCGGCGAACGTGAACCCTCGGGAGCGCATGACCGACTCACTTTCCGTTCAGGGAGACAGGGTGCATGCGGGGTGCGCCACGATCTTCCTGCGTCGGCTCGCCGCGGCGGGAGCCCGGATTCGGCCAACCGGCGACGGTTTCAGGACGTCAGGACGTCACGGCGTCGGCGGATCCGCGGCCGAACGTCGCCCGGTACGCGGTCGGGGTGACCCCGGCCGCCTGCCGGAACCGCGCCCGCAGCGCGGCGGCCGACGGGAACCCGGACCGTCGTGCGACCTCGTCCACGGTCAGGTCGCTCGTCTCCAGCAGTTGCTGCGCCCGGATGACGCGCTGGTGCGTCAGCCACTGCGCGGGCGCGCAGCCGGTGATCTCCCGGAAGCGGCGGTCGTAGTTGCGTCTGCTCATGTGCGCCCGCCGCGCGAGGACGGACACCGGCAGCGCCGAGTCCAGCCGGTCGAGCGCCCATCCGATCGTCTCGGCCACCGGGTCCCCGGCGTCCAGGTCGGGGAGCGGCGCCTCGATGTACTGCGCCTGCCCGCCGGGCCGGTGCGGCGGCACCACGAGGGCCTTGGCGAGCCGGTTGGCGTGCGAGGCGCCGAGCATCGACCGGAGCAGATGCAGCCCCAGGTCCATCCCCGCCGCGCCCCCGCCCGCCGTCAGGACGTCCCCGTCGTCCAGGTAGAGGACGGCCGCGTCGACCCGGATCTCCGGGTGCAGTTCGGTCAGCCGGTCCGCCAGCGACCAGTGCGTCGTCGCGGGACGTCCGTCCAGCAGCCCGGCGGCGGCGAGCACGAACGTCCCGTTGCACAGCCCGGCGATCCGCGCGCCCCGCCCGTGCGCGGTGCGCAGCGCGTCCAGCACCGCTTCGGGCGGACGCTCGGCGGTGGACTGGGGCAGGTTCGGGATGACGACCAGATCCGCGGTGCGGACGGCGTCCAGATCGTGGGGGACGTCGCACGACAGCCCGCCGCCGACGATGGCGGTGCCGGGCTCGCCCGCGACGATCCGCACATTCGTGCCCGGCAGGACGCCGTAGTGCGCGGCGATGTCGAACACGCCGCAGGCGAACGACATGCTCCCCAGGACGGCCCCGTCGAACACCACCACGACCAGCCGGCGCGGCGCGCCCTCCGCGTGGCCCCGAGCGGCGCGGAACGCCTCGGCCAGCAGGTCGCCCATCGCAGCCTCCAGCGCAGAACGCGGCACCGGTCGCGGGGCCGCCCGACTCGTTGGATATCACGCTGCCCGGTGGCCGGGGAAGGTGCGGCGGGGTCCCGCCCCCCTGGCGGGAGCGGGACCCGTTGCCGGACCGGGGGTCAGCCCACCCGGAAACTGCCGGTCGGGGACACATGTGCCCCGTGACCTGGGCGAATGAAATTGAACGGCGGCGGGACGGGGGCCATGCACCACGGGTCGGTGAAGAAGAGCAGCCGCCCGGTGCTGTGATTGGCGACGACGTGGGCCCCGGCCGGGAACGCCCGGCAGGACGACGACGGGGCGTATTCGCGCAGTTCAGTGCCCGCCCACGAGATTTCCGAGCCCTCCGTCACGAAGACGACGATCTTGCCTTCGGGCGCCGCGGGGGCGGCGCTCGCGGGCGCCGCGGCGGTGAGTGCCGCGGCCGCCAGGGCGGTGGCGGCGATGGCGGCCTGCACGGGTCGGGGCATGTCGCTCCTTTGTCGAAGGTGGAGGGAACGGCGATGGTGATGCCCGGCCGGGGCCGTGTTCATGGCACCGAGCAATTGACTTGTAACTTGGTGTAACAATTGCTGGTCAGTGGCCCGACGAAGGATCGCGCCGAACTTTTGACGGTGAGTCGTTGACTGTTCACTGTCCGTAAATTAGCTTGAGCCCCGGTGCCGGGACGCGCGTCCTCCGGCGATCTCCGAACGCTTCGGAAAGGGCACTGACCTGCAATGCTGCACACCCTCATCGTCGGAATGGGCAGGGCGGGCCGGCGGCTGCACCTGCCGTCGCTGGCCAAGGTCCGCACCGCCGCCCCCGGGCTGCTGGCCCCGTCCCCGATCGTGGCCTTCGACCCGTTCCGTCCGCCTGCGGGCGCCGACGGCGTGGTGACCGTCGGGTCGCTGGAGGAGGCGGCGCGGTGCCATCCCCCGGCGCGGACGGTCGTGCACCTGTGCACGCCCCCGCACGTCCGGGCCGCGATGCTCGACCGGCTGGCCGGACTCGGCCACCGCAAGATCATCGTGGAGAAGCCGCTGGCCGTCGACCTCGTCGGGCTCGCGGCCGTCGCCCGCATCCGGCGCCGCTGGAACCTCGACCTCGCGGTCGCCACGCACTGGCTCGACAGCGCCCTCACCCGGCGGCTGCGCGCGGCCGTGACCGGCGGACGGTACGGGCGCCTGCGCCGGATCCACGTGGTGCAGAACAAACCCCGGTTCGCGCTGGGCACGGGCGCCCGCACCCACCCGACCGCGTTCGACGTCGAGATGCCGCACGCCCTCGCGGTGGTGCTCGACCTCGCCGGGGACGCCCGCATCACCGGCGCCTCGTGGGACGACCTCGTCATCGGCGGCCGCACGGTCCCGCGGCTCGGCGGCGCGCACCTGCGGCTGTCGCACCGCTCGGGCGTCCGCACCGAGATCGACTCCGATCTCACCTCGCCCGTCCGCGAACGGCGCATCACCCTCGAGTTCGACGAGGGCGTCCTCGTCGGGCACTACCCGTGCAGCGACGCCGACCACACCGCCCAGCTGCGCACCGTGCGCCCGCGCGGCGGCGCGACCTGGACGGTCTTCGACGACGACGCGTTCCCGGCCTTCCTCGGCGAGGCGTACGGACGGTTCGCCGCCCACGCGCCCACCCCCACGCTGCCCTTGCAGGTCGAAGCCGTCCGGCTGCTGACCGAGGCGAAGCGGCACTGTGCCGGGGTGCCGGAGGTGCGCGGTGTCTGACGTCCGGTTCGCCGGCCTCGGCGACGAGGCCGCCCCCGACCTGCCGGGCCAGCTCGCCGCGGTGGCCGAACTCGGCTGGAACCGTCTCGAGCTGCGCACGATCGACGGCACCCCGATCGCCCGCCTGGCCGCGGACGACGTCCGCCGCACCGCCGACCGCCTCCGGGCGTCCGGCGTCGCGGTGGCCGGGGTCGCGTCGAAGATCGGCGACTGGTCCCGTCCGGTCACCGGCGACTTCTCCCTCGACACCCGGGAGCTGGAGACCCTCGCGGACCGGTGCGACGTCCTCGGCACGCGCCTCGTGCGGATCATGTCGTACCCGTCCGGCGGGCTGGACGAGCCCGAGTGGGGCCGCCGCGCCCGGGCCCGGCTGCGCGAGCTCGCCGCGCGCGCCGCCGACCGCGGGCTCGTCCTGGCGCACGAGAACTGCGCGGGCTGGGCGGGCGACCGCGCCGACCGCATGCTCGACCTGCTCGCCGCCGTCGACAGCCCCGCGCTGCGGCTCCTGTTCGACACCGGCAACGGCGTCCCGCACGGCTACCCCGCGCCGCCGCTGCTGCGCGCGATCGTCCCGTACGTCGCGCACGTGCACGTCAAGGACGCGATCCGCACCGGCGGCGACACCGTCTACGTGCCGCCGGGCGAGGGGGACGCCCGCGTCGCCGAGTGCCTGCGGGTGCTGTTCGACCACGGCTACGACGGCGTCCTGTCGATCGAACCCCACGTGAACCTGCGCCCCCACACCGGGACCGGACGCGCCGAACCCGCGACGTTCGTCCAGTGCGGCCGCGCCCTCGAACGCCTCGTCGCCGCCATCGCGCCGAAGGCCCCCCGATGACCCCGCCCGCCGGCACCCCCGACGCCCCCCTCCCCACCGGGGCGCGCGCCGAACCGGGCGGGTGTGCCGGGCCGCCGGGGTGTGCGGGGGCCGGTGGGTGTGCGGGCGCGTGCGCTGGGTGTGCAGGAGGCGGTGCGGCCGACGGCGGGGGCGGTGCAGGGTCCGGGGTGCCGGGGCCGCTCACGGGGGGCGACCGGGATCTGCTGCTTCGACTCCTCCGGCTGCCCACCGCGGGGCCGCTGGAGACCGGGCCGGACGGGCCGCCGGGACGGCTCCGCGAGGCGCAGGACGCGTACGCGGAGCACGCCGCGGCGATCGGCATGCGCGTCGTGCGGCACGCGGCGGCGAGTGCGGCGGACGTGGAGCGGGGGCCCGTCCCCGCGGTGGTCCGGACCGCGATGAGGCGGCACGGGTTCCTCGAGGACCAGCCGAGCCTCGTGCTGCGGCTCGGGCCGGACGACCTGGCCCACGGGCGAACGGTCATGTTCAACGTGCACCTGGACACGGTCGCGGGCGTGCAGCCGGTGACGTTCGACGGCGAGCGGTTCACCGGGCGGGGGGCGATCGACGCGAAGGGTCCGGCGGTCGCGCTGCTCGCGGGGATCCGTGCGGCGCGGGCGAGGCGTCCGGCGCTCGGCCGGGACGTGGGCGTGCTGGTGCAGGCGGTCGCGGGCGAGGAGGGCGGGGCGATGGGCGTGTTCGGCACCCGCCCGCTGGTGCAGGCGGGGCACACCGGACGGCTGAACGTGTTCTGCGAGCCCACAGCCGGACGGTTCCTCGCGCGGAGCACGGCCTCGATGACGGCGCGGGTGGTCGTGGACGGGGCGGACGCGATCGACGACCGTCCGGGCGAGGGGCACAACGCGAGCGTCCTGCTGGGGCATCTCGCGCAGTGGCTGGGCCTCGCACTCGATCCGTACGCGGCGCAGGCGGCGGTGTGCGTCGCGGGCATGCGCACGGGAACGCTGCACAACCGGGTGTACGGGTCGGGGTCCCTGCTGCTGAACCTCGCGTACTCGTCCCTGGACGCGGGCCGCCGGCTGGAGCGGGAGCTGGAGGCGTCGCTGCACGACGGGCTCGACGACTTCGCGGCCGGGTTCGGCGACACGCTGCTGTTCGCGCGCACGGCCGCCGACGCGCACGCGATCACGCGGCTGGAGTGGCTGAAGCGGGGCCTGCCCGTGCTGGACGATCGCGACGCGTGGGGCCACGCGTTGCTGCGCGCCGCGGGAATCCCGCCGTGGCCGCCCGACGAGCCCGCTTTCACCTGCGACGCGATCTGGATGTCGCAGGTGCCGAGGGCGTGCACGGTGGTCCTCGGCCCCGGCGACCTGGCCGCCCGCAACGCGCACGCCGACGGGGAGTTCGCCCGCGCGGACGAACTGGCGGAGTTCGCCGATGCGGTCGCCCGCCTGCTCACCGCCTTCACCGACGACACGACGCCGACGCCATGACAACGGACACCCCGAACGCACACAGCACCCCCACGAGCGCGATGCCCACGGGCGCCACGACCACGAGCGTCGTGCCCACGGGCGCCGTGCCCACGGGCGGCATGACGGCCGGCGCCACGACCACCGGCGGCACGCCGACGAGCGCCGTGACCACGAGCACCACGACCACCAGCGCCACGAACACCAGCGCCACGAACACCAGTGACACGACCACCAGTGACACGACCACCAGTGACAGGAACGGAGTGCCGTGACCTTACTGACCGCTTCCCCGGAGCCCCTGGCGGCCGGGGTCCGCGTGGATCACGCCGAGTTGCTCGACTTCACCGCCGCCGTGTTCGCCGCGCACGGCGTCCCGCGCGTGCGGGCGCGCGCGGCGGCGGAGGCGCTCTGCTACGGCGACGTGACCGGCATGACCTCGCACGGGCTGGCGAACCTCACGCGCCTGTACCTGCCGCTGTTCGCCGACGGGCGGGTCGACCCGCGCGCCGAGCCGGACCCGGTCGCCGACCGGGGCGCGGCGGTGCTGCTCGACGCGCGCCGGGCGCTCGGCCTGTGGTCGGCCGGGGAGGCGATGGACCTCGCCGTCGAGCGCGCCCGGACGTACGGGGTCGGGATGGTGTCGGTGCGCGGCGCGACGCACTTCGGATGCGCGGGCCATCACGCGCTGCGGGCCGCGGAGCGCGGGATGGTCGGGATCGTCGCGGCGAACTGCGGCGGGCAGCGCATCGCGCGGCCGCCGGGCGGCGCGGCGCCGATGCTGGGGACGAACCCGCTGAGCGTCGCGGCGCCCGCGGGGCCGCACCCGCCGTTCGTCCTCGACATGAGCACGACCGCGGCGCCGACGGGACGCGTCCGGCAGGCCGCGCGGGAGGGCCGGACGCTCCCGGAGGGGCTGCTCGCGGACGACGCCGGCCGCCCGGTCACCGATCCGGCCGAGTTCGACGCGGGACGGGCGCATCTGCAGTGGCTCGGGGGAGCGGCCGGGCAGCACAAGGGGTTCGGGTTGGGGGTCGCGGTGGAGGTGCTGGCGGCGCTCGCGGCCGGTGCGGGCCTGGGGCCGCTCGGCGGCGGGCGCGACGACGACATCGGGTTCGTCGCGATGGCGGTCGCGCTCCCGGAGGGCGACCGGGCGGGCGCTCTGTTCGGCGCGCTGCTGGACTGCCCGCCGGTGGACCCGGCCGAGCCGGTGCGGTATCCCGGATGGCACGAGCACGAACGGGCGCGCGAGCGGATGCGGGACGGCGTCCCGCTCGGGGACGTCCTGTACCGGGAGTTGTACGAGGTCGCGGTGCGCACGGGCGTCGCCCTCCCGGACGTGCTGCGGTGAGGCCGCCGCTGCGGATCGCCGTCGTGGGCCTCGGGGTGATCTCCCGGTTCTACCTCGCGGCGCTCCGGGACGCGCCGGACCTGCGGCTCGTCGCGGTGTGCGACGGGGATCCGGGGAAGGCGTTCGCCCAGGACGTGCCGGGCTACACCGACCATGTGCGGCTCCTCGAGGAGGAGCGGCCGGACGCGGTGATCGTGACGGTGCCGAACGACGTGCACCACCGGGTCTGCGCGGACGCCCTGGAGCGGGAGGTCGCGGTGTGCGTGGAGAAGCCGCTCGCGCTGACGGCCGGGGAGGGCGCCGAGCTGGAGGCGCTCGCCGAGCGCCGGGACGTCCCGCTGTTCACCGCGTTCCACCGGCGCCACAACGCGGCGGTCGAGCGGCTCGCGCGGGACTGCGCGGGCGCGGCCGTCGCGGAGGTGACCGTCCGGTACTTCGAGCGCATCGAGGAGCACGCGGGCCCGGACGGCTGGTACCTGGACGCACGGCGCTGCGGCGGCGGGTGCGTCGCCGACAACGGGCCGAACGCGTTCGACCTGGTGCGGCTGCTGGCGGGCCCGGCGGAGACGGTGTCCGCGCGGATCGAGCGGGACGCGGCGGGCACCGACCGGCGGGCCGACATCGGGCTGCGCGCGGGACCGGCGCGGGCGCGGGTGCTGCTCGACTGGTCGTATCCCGGGGAGCGCAAGGACGTCGACGTCGTGCTGGACGACGGGCGGGTGCTGCACGCCGACATGCTCGACGGCCATCCGGGCTTCAAGGACTCGCTGTGGCACGAGTACGTGGGCGTGCTGCGGGCGTTCGTGCAGTGCGTGCGGGGCCGGGTCGAGTACGACGGCGGGCTGGCGGCGCTGCGCTTCGTCGAGGACGCGTACCGGCTGGAACACGCGTGAATCCGGACGAGGACGGTGCGAAGCGCGCCGTGCACGGGACGCTCGTGAAGGTGCTGACGCATCGCCGGACGGATCGCGGGATGCGGCTCGAACCGTTCGCGAGCCGGTGCGTGCGGGCGGGCGACGTGCACGAGCTGGTGGCGACCGACCACGCGGAGACGTCGGCGGGGGCCCGCATCGACCGGGTCGCGTTCCTCGGCTTCGCGGAGATCGCCGCCGGGGGCGTCCTGGACCGCGGGGACGTGCTGTGGATCGGCGGCCGGCGGATCGGGGTGCTGCTCGGCTTCGACGGCTGCCACCTGCCGAACCACTACAACGTCCTGGTCCGGGCCGATCCGGGGCCGCCGCGCAGCGGCGGCGAGCTGGGCCTGGCGCCGGAGCAGGACCTCGTGTTCCGCCAGGGCCGCCCGCCGGACTGATCCGGCCGCCCGACATACCGAGAACGCCCGAATTCGCCAACGTGTCGGCCGCCGCATGCGCACAATTCGATAGCGATTCCGGGTGACGCCGAATTCATGCCGAGGATATGCGGGTCTTACCTTCGCTGCATGGTTCGGGCGGGCCGGATCAGGCAATCTCTGTGGCGTGGGGTCGGGAATTCGATTCGCCCCCGGAAAGACAGCCCGATTTGACCATCGGCATCCCGCGCTGGGGATGCAGAAAGGAACGTCCAATGGTCATGGCCACCAAGCAGGAGAACCGGCTCGAGGAGCGGTTCCGGCTGTGGGACAGCAACGGCAACGGCACCATCGAGCGGGCCGACTTCGAGCGCGAGGCCGACGAGATCATCTCCCGTCTCGGTGCGCAGGGCACCCCGGGCGCGGGCGCCCTCAAGGACGCCTACCTCGGCATGTTCGACACGCTCTCGGCGGCGGCCGGGTCCGACAAGATGAGCCGGCCCCAGTTCCTGGAGGCCGCGGAGAAGGAGATCATCGGCAAGGGCGACGAGGGCTTCGCGAACGTGGTCGGGCCGACGATCGAGGCGATCGTCGGCGTCCTCGACAAGTCCGGCGACGGCGAGGTGTCCCCGGCGGAGATGCACGGCTGGTTCGCCGCGATCGGGCTGAGCCCCGAGGTCGCCGACAGCGCCTTCCGGCAGCTCGACACCGACAACAGCGGAAAGCTGTCGGTGGCCGAACTGGTGGACGCGGTGCGCGACTACCACCTCGGCCGCAACGACATCCCGCTGCTCGGCCGCTGACCGCGCGACGGCGGGCCCCCGGCGGCCCGCCGGGGGACCGATGACGGGCCGATGAAGGGCCGTCCGGGAGCGTGCCGCGCCGCCGGCCCGGCGCGCTCCCGGACGGCGCGGACGCCTTTTCGTGAACGTACGGACGCGCAGGGGAAAAGTGCAGACGACATCGACCGGGCCGACAATTCCGTTCTTCACCCAGGCGGCGACGTTCGACGCCGAATGGGACGGCATCCGAAGACATCTCACCGACGTCCTGGACGACGGCAAGTTCTCGCACGGCGCGAAGGTCGCCGAATTCGAGCGGGAACTGGAGCGGTGGACCGGCGCCCGGCACGCCGTGGCGGTCAATTCCGGGACGGACGCGCTGGTCCTGCTGCTGCGCGCGGCCGGGCTGCGGCCGGGCGACGAGGTGATCGTCCCCGCGTACTCGTTCATCGCGACGGCGACGTCCGTCGTGCTCGCCGGCGGCGTCCCGGTGTTCGCCGACATCGAGGACGGCGGGTACGGGATCGACCCGGCGGCGGCGGACGCGGCGGTCACCGCCCGCACCCGGATGATCATGCCGGTGCACCTGTTCGACCGCCCGGCGGACATGCGGGGCGTGGCGCGGGTCGCGCGGCGGCACGGCCTCACCGTCGTCGAGGACAGCGCCGAGGCGATCGGCATGGTCGCGGACGGCGCGCACGCGGGGCTGCTCGGCGCGGGCGGGGCGCTGTCGTTCTTCCCCGCCAAGACGCTCGGCGCGATCGGCGACGCGGGCGCGGTGCTCACCGGCGACGACGCCGTCGCCGGGACCGTCCGGATGCTGTGCCATCACGGGCGCGGCGGGCACACCCTCGGGAACTTCCCCGGCATCGCCAACCCCACGGTGCTGCCGGGCCGCAACAGCAAGATGGACGACGTGCAGGCGGCCGTCCTGCTCGGCAAGCTCGGCCGGCTCGGCGCCGACATCGAGCGGCGCGCCGAACTGGCCGCCCGCTACGACGCGCGGCTGCGCGCCGTGCCCGGCGTGCGCCGGGTGCCGGGCGACGTCCCGCCGCACCCCGGGACGGGACGCGCCGTCTACGTCTACCTCGTCGAGGTCGACGAGCGCGACGCGCTCGCCGCGCACCTCGCCGTGCGGGGCGTCGGTACCGAGGTCTACTACCCGCGGCCGCTGCACCTGCAGCCGTGCTTCGCGCACCTCGGCCACCGGCCCGGCGACCTGCCCCGCGCGGAGGCCGCCTGCGCCGCCGCCCTCGCGCTGCCCCTGTACCCCGACCTGCCCGACGCGGACGCCGACCGCGTCTGCGCCGAGATCGAGTCCTTCTACACCGGAAGGAGGGCGCGGTGACCGCCCCGCCCGCCCCGACCGCCGCGACCGCCGTCCCGTTCTTCCCGCCCGACCTGTTCGACGGCGACCGGGACGCCCTGCTGGACGCCGTCCGCACCATCGGCACCGGGGCCGCGCAGAAGTTCATCCTCGGCGAGCACACCGCCCGCCTGGAACGCGCGCTGCACGACCGGCTCGGCGCCGCCACCGCGGACGTCGTGGCCTGCTCCAGCGGGACGTCCGGGCTGTCGCTGCTGCTCGCGGCGCTGGACATCGGGCGCGGCGACGAGGTCGTGGTGCCCGCGTTCGGCTGCGCGCCGCTCGCCGCGACCGTCCTGGACGCCGGCGCCCGGCCCGTCTTCGCCGACGTCGACCCGGTGCGGCTGACCATGGACCCGGCCGCCGCCGAGGCGGCCGTCGGGCCGCGCACGAAGGCGCTCATGCCCGCGCACATGTTCTCGGTGATGGCGGACATGCCCGCGTTCCGCGCCCTCGCCGACCGGCACGGCCTGCACCTGATCGAGGACTCCGCCCTCGCCCAGGGCGGCACGCTCGCCGGACGTCCGGCGGGATGCTGGGGCGACGCCGGGGTGTACTCGTTCGTCCAGGTCAAGACGTTCGGGATGCCGGGGGAGGGCGCCGTCGTCATGACCCGCGACGCCGAGCTGGGCCGGACGGTGCGGATGCTGCGCAACCACGGGCAGGACGGCGTGCACCGGTTCGTCCACCACCGGATCGGCCACAACAGCCGCTTCGACGAGGTGATGGCCCTCTTCCAGCTGCACCGGCTGCCCGGCCTGGACGGGCGGCTGGCGCGCCGCGCCGAGATCTCCGCGCGCTACACGCGCCGGTTGGCGCCGCTCGCCGGCCGGGGCCTGATCGCGCCCCCGGCGGGCGGCGACGGCCGCTTCCACTACGTCTACACGCTCCTCACCGAGCGGCGCGACGAGCTGCGCGCTCACCTGGCCGAGCGCGGGATCGCCGCGCACGTCTACTACCCGTGCCCGCTCCCCGCCCAGCCCGCCTTCGTCCCGCACGCGCCGCGCGGGGCCGCATGGCCGAACGCCGAATCCGCCACCCGCCGCAACCTCTCCCTGCCGCTGTACCCGCACCTGACCGACGCCCAGGTCGACCGCATCGCCGACGCGGTCCACGCCTTCGCCGACCCCGGCACCCCGACCGGCGCCCGCACGGGCACCCCGACCGGCGCCCGCACGGGCGCCCGGTCCGGCGCCCGGTCCGGCGCGCGCGCCGACGTTGACGCCCCGGCCGGTGCCCCGAGCGGCGCTCCTGCCGACGCCCCGTCCGGTGGCCCGTCCGACGTCCGCACGGGCGCCCCGGCCGACGCCCCGTCCGACGTCCGCACGGGCGGCCCGTCCGGCGGCCCGTCCGGCGGCCCGTTCGGAGGCCCGTCCGGCACCCCGACCGACATTCGCACCCCGACCGACATCCACGCCTCCACCGATACCGGACCCCACACGCACACGGAGCGGTGATGACGCAGCAGACGACGGCGCTCGCGAAGGCGGGCGCGTCCGGTTCCGGCGGGCTCGCCGCCTACGCGCGCCTGGCCAAACTCGACATCTACGACTACTACCTCGGCCTGCCGCTGGTCTGGGCGCTGCTCGCCCCGGCCGTCCGCTGGGACGCCGGGACGTTCGGGCTGCTCGCCCTCGTGCTCGTCGCCGAGGTCGTCGTGGTGGCCGCCATGGTCGGCTTCGACGACATCACCGGCTACCGCGACGGCAGCGACGCCGCGAACTACGGGTCCGACGCCGCGCGGCGCCGGCTGCACCGCAAACCGCTCGTGGCGGGCACGCTCACCGAGACGCAGGCGCTGCGGTTCGCGTGGGCGGCGACGGCCGCGGGCGCGGTGCTGTGGGCGACGGCCGGGGCCGCCGCCCCGCACCGGCCGCTGTGGGCGATCGTGCTGGCGGCGGTGTGCGTCGCCGCGTCGGTGCAGTACTCGTGGGGCCTCAAGATCAGCTACCGGGGGTTCCAGGAGATCTTCCTGATCGGTCTCGGGATCGGCTGGACGCTCGTCCCGTACGCGCTGCTGACGGGTGCGGCGTCCGGGTTCGTGCTGGTGCAGGCGGTGGTGTTCGGGGCCGGGCCGATGATCTTCGGGCTGTACTCCAACACCAACGACGCCGACGGCGACCGGGCGGCGGGCCGCGTCACCGTCGCGACGCGGGTCTCCGCGCGGACGCACCGGGCGTTCGTCGCCGCGGCGACCGGCGCGCTGGTGCTGCTGATCGCCGGGTCGGCGGTGGCCGGGGTGGCGCCGTGGTGGTTCCCCGCCGTCCTGCTCCCGGTCGTGGCGATGCGGCTGGCGCACCTCGTGATCGGCTTCCGGGGCGACATCCTGCGGGCCCGCCGGATCGCGATCCACGCCCACCGCGTCACGGTCGCGCTGCTGATCGTCGCGAACCTCGTCGCGACCGGCGTCGCGTCATGACCGACCCGCAGACCGACCCGCAGACCGACCTCGACGTCGCCGTCGTGGGCGCGGGGCCCGCCGGGCTGGCCGCCGCGCACGCGCTGGCCGGGGCGGGCCGGACGGTCCGCGTGTTCGAGGCCGCGGACGCCGTCGGCGGGCGGATGCGGACGGTCCGCGAGCACGGCTGCCTGATCGACATCGGCGCCGAGATGTTCCCGGAACCGCCCGCCTACCCCGCGACGTGGCGGCTGATCTCCGCGCTCGGCCTGGACGCCGACCCCGCCGCCGTCCCGACGGTGCCCGACGCGCTCGCCGTGTGGCGCGGCGGCCGCACCCGCCCGCACGTCGGGCGCCCGCTCGGGCTGCTGACCGGCGCGGGCCTCGGGGCGCGCGCCCGCCTCGACCTGGTGCGGCTGCAGGCGCGGCTCGCCCGGCTCGGCGACCTCGACCCGCAGCGCCCCGAGCACACCTCCCTCGGCACCGCGACCGTCGCCGACCTCGTCCGCCCGTACCACCCCGACCTGCGCGACTACCTCGTCGACCCGCTGGTCGGCGGGTTCTTCGGCTGGGACCCCGAACGGTCCGCCGCCGCGCCGTTCGCCGCGCACCTGGCGACGTCCGGCGGCACCTCCGGCTGGCGCACCTACCGGGACGGCATGGACACCCTCGCCCGCGCCCTCGCCGCCCGGCTCGACGTCGTCACGGGGCATCCGGTCACGCGGGTGACGGGCGGCCTCCGCACGGTGCTGCTGGAGTCGCCGCGCGGGACCGTGTCGGCGCGCGCGGCGGTGCTGGCCGTCCCCGCGCCCGTCGCGGCGCGCCTGCACCCGGACGCCCCGCCCGCCGTCCGCGAGTTCCTGCGGGCCTGCGGCTACGCGCCGATGCTGCGCGTCAGCCTCGTCCTGGACCGGCCGCTGGCGCCGCGCGGGGCGCGCCCCCGGTTCGCCACGCTCGTCCCGTCCGCCGCGGACCCGCTGCTCGGCGTCATCACCGCCGACCACCGCAAGCACCCCGGGCGGGCGCCCGAGGGTCGCGGCCTGCTGTCGCTCGTCACCTCGCCGGCCGGCACCGCCGAACTCGTCGGCGCGCCCGACGACGCGGTGGCGAACCGGCTGCTCGCCCGCGCCGAACGGTTCGTCCCCGGCCTGGGACGGAACGTCCGGCACGTCCGGGTGTCCCGGTTCCGGCACGGGCTGCCGGAGGCGACCCCGCGCGCGCTCCGGCTGCGCGCCGCGTTCGCCCGGCGGCCCGTCTCGTCCGTCGAGTACGCGGGGGACTGGACGGTGCTGCGGCCGTGCAGCGAGGGCGCGGTCGCGTCCGGCGGGACGGCCGCCGCCCGCGTCGTCCACCACCTGTCCGGCGGCCTCGGGCCCGGCGACGCCTTAGACCCCGACCCGTTCCAGGAGGTGGACCGATGACCCCGTTCGGCAGGCGCATCGAGCTGGGCACCCTGTTCGACGACGCGGCCGCGCGCGGCGTCCCGACGGCCGTGCACCTCAGCCGCCCCCTCGACATCGCGCCCGGCCTCGGCACCGTCCACGACCTGCCCGCGCTCGCCGGGCTCGTGCGGGACGCCGCCGGATGGCTCGCCGCCGCCGGGGCGGGACGCGGCGACCGGATCGCCATCGCCAAGCGCGACCACTGGGACACGGTGCTGCTGTGCTGCGCCGCCGCCCGCATCGGCGCCGTCCCCGCCCCGCTGTCGGCCCACCTGGACGCCGCCGCGCTCGACACCCTGCTGGGGCGCCTCGATCCCGCGCTGCTCGTCACCGACGCAGCCCGCCTCGCCGCGAGCCGGACGGCCGGGTGCGCCCCCGAGTCGCTCGCCGCCCGGACGCTCGTCCTCGACGGCGGCGCCGCGGACGTGGACGCGGACGCCCTCACGCTCGACGACGTGCGCGGCGCGCCCGCCCCCGCCCCGTACCGGCCGCCGGTCGACCACCCGCTGGCGATCATGCACACGTCCGGCACCACCGGGGTCCCGAAACTCGTCGCGCACACCACCCGGACGCTGCTGCGGCGGCTCGCCGGGTTCGAGGCGCACCGCTGGCCGCTGCTGTCCGCCCGGCCGGACGACGTCGTCGCCGGAGCGTTCTCGTTCGTGCACGGCCGCGCGCTCGCCTGGACGGCCGTCGCGCTCGCCCACGGGCCCCGCGAGCTGCTCGCGATCTCCGCGCCCGGCTGGGACGAGGCCGGACCGCTCCTCGACCGGCACCGGCCCACCGTCGTCGAGGCCCAGCCCGCGACGTTCGTCCGGTGGCGGTCCCGGCTCGGCGACGGCCACCCGTTCGACCGCGCGCGCCTGTTCATCAGCACGTTCGACGCGGTGCACCCGCCGACCGTCCGCGCGTTCCTCGGCGCCACCCGGCACGCCCGCCCCGTCTGGCTGCAGGGCTGGGGGCAGAGCGAGACCGGGCCGCTGACCTTCCGGTTCCTCAGCCGCCGCGCCCTCGCCGCCGAACGCGACCGGCACCCGACCACCCGCGACCTCGGCCGTCCCGTCCCCGGCCGCACCCGGCTGCGCGTCCTCGACCCGGCGACGCTGCGGCCCGTCCCGCGCGGCGCCCCCGGGCTCGTCGTGTGCGCCACCCGCGCGCTCGCCGACGGGTACGTGGGCGAGCGGCGCCGGTTCGAGCGCAAGCGGGCGGGCCGCTGGTTCATGACCGGCGACCTCGGGGTGCTGACCCGCGACGGGCGGCTCCTGCTGCTCGACCGCGAGGCCGACGCGCTCCCCGAGGGCAGCGGCACCGAACTCGAGGACGTCATCGAGGACCGGCTCCCGGGCGTCGTCGAGTGCGTCGTGCTCAGCGTCCCCGGCCGCCCGTCGCAGCCCGTCGTCGTCGCCGAGCACGGTGCGCCCGACCCGGACGCATGGCGCGACGCGTGGCGCGACGCGACCCGCGACCTGCCCGAACTCGCCGAACCGGTCGTGCTGGCGTGGGACGAGATCCCGCGCACCGGCACCGGCAAGGTGCGGCGCGGCGTCCTGCGGGAGCGGCTCGGCCTCACCCCCGAGACGCACGGGACGGGCCGATGGACGTGACGAGCGCGGCGTACCCGCTGGCGGGGACGGTCGTCCGGGCGTCCGGCGACTCGCTCCCGCTGCGCGTCGCGGCGGCGCGGCTGCGCGCGCTCGGCTGCACGATCGAGCGCGGCGGACCGGCCCCCGCGGACGCGCCCGCCGGACGGCTCGCCGCCGTCCGCACCCCGTTCCCCGGCGCGCCGCCGGAGTGCGCGATCGGCTGGTCCGGGCCCGTGCGGGTGCCGCTGCGCGGCGAGCACGACGTGCAGGCCGCGTGCGGGATCATGCAGGTCCACGGCCGCGCCACCGGCGGGCCGCGCGTCCTGCCGGTCGACTTCGCGTCCGTCTGCGCGGGCGTCCTCGCCGCGCAGGCGTTCACGGCCGGGGCGTTCGCCGCGCTGCACGGCCGGACGGACGTCGCCGCGACGACGTCCGTCGCGCGGGCCGCGGCCCTCGCGCTCACCCAGTACGTCGCCGTCGCGACCGCCGAACCGGGCGCCGACCGTCCGGCCGCGCCCCCGCCCGGCGGGGGCGGGCGGACGCCGCCGTTCCGCTCGTCCGACGGGACCCGCTTCGAGATCGAGACGTTCGACGCCGAGCGCTGGCACGGGTTCTGGACGGCCCTCGGCGCCGGGCGGGCCGCGATCGTCCACGGCTGGCCCCCGTTCCAGCAGCGCTTCGCCACCGCGACGTGCGCGCTGCCCCCGGAACTCGGACGGGTCGCGGGCGGGCACGAGTACCGCACCGTCCGCGCCGCGGCGGACGCCGCGGGCGTGAGCATCGTCCCGCTCCGGGACGCCGCCGCACCCCCGCCGCCCGCCCCGCCGGGCTCCCCCTGGCGCCTGGCCCCCATCCCCGCGTCCGCCGGACCCTCGCGGCCCGCTTCGCCGCGATCCGCGCCAGGCCGTCCGGCATCGAGGCCCGGGACGCCGTCCTCCGCGCCGGGTTCGCCGCCCGCGCCCGGCGTGCCGTCGAGGCCGGACGTGCCGGGCTCCGCGCCGGGTTCGCCGCCCGCGCCCGGCGTGCCGTTGAGGCCGGACGTGCCGGGCTCCGCGCCGGGGTCGTTGCCTGCGTCTGGCGTGCCGTGGAGCCCGGATGTGCCGCGCTCCGCGCCGGGTCGTCCGACATCGAGGCTCGGGCCGCCGCGCTCCGCGCCGGGGTCGCCGCCCGTGCCCGGCGTGCCGTTCTCCGCTGCCGGGGCGGCCACGGCGTCCGGCTTTCCGGCAGGGTCCGGTGTCCCTACCGCCGGGCCCCTCGCCGGGATGCGGGTGGTGGAGTCGACCAACCGGGTGCAGGGACCGCTGGCCGGGCACCTGCTGGGGCTGCTCGGGGCCGAGGTCGTGCGGCTCGAACCGCCGGGCGGCGACCCGCTGCGCGGCGTGCCGCCGATGGCGGGCGGCGGGGCCTGCTCGGCGCGGTTCCTCGCCCTCAACCGGGGCAAGGCCGCCGTCGAGGCCGACCTGAAGTCGGCGGCCGGGCGGGAGGCGGCGCTGCGGCTCGCCGCGTCCGCCGACGTGTTCCTGCAGAACTGGCCGCCGGGCCGGGCCGCCCGGTTCGGGCTGGACGCCGCCGACCTCCCGGCCCTCGTGTACGCGCACGCCGGGGGATGGGCGGACGCCCTTCCGGAGCCGCAGCCGATGGGGACCGACTACCTCGTGCAGGCCCACTCGGGCGTCGCGGCGCTGGTGGACGGGCCCACGCTGATGACGGTCACCGACGTGCTGGGCGCGCTCATCGCCGCCGAGGGGACGGTCGCCGGGCTGCTCGCGCGGGCCCGCACCGGCGCGGGCGTCAGCGTCGGGACGGCGCTGATCGACGCCGCCCGGCTCCTGCGCGCCGCCGTCCACAGCCCTGTGGACGACGGCGGGCCCCGCGCGCCCGTCGTGTCCGACCTCGCCGCGATGGCCACCGACCCGGCCTTCGCGGACCTGTTCGAAAGCGACGGCACCGCCTCCTACAGCCGCGCCCCGTGGACCTTCGACCGCACCAGGGAGCTCACGTGACGACCGCCGCCCCCACCACCGTCTGGACGTCCGGCAACGGCGTCGCCCTCGCCGACCTCGTGCCCGCCGCACTGCGCGCCGAGTGGACCGCGCGCGGCGCGTGCCCCGGCCGCGACCTCTACACCCTCTTCCGCGAGCACGCCCGCGACGCCCCCGACCGGGACGCCGTCGTCGACGGCGCGGGCGCGCTGAGCTACGCCGACCTCGACGCGTCCGTCCGCCGCGCCGCCGCCGCGCTCGCCGGGGCCGGGCACGGGCCCGCCGACATCATCGCCGTGCTGCTGCCGAACGGGCGGGACGCCGTCGTCGCCGAGCTGGCGGTCGCGGCGGTCGGCGCGGTCGCGCTGCCGATCCCGCACACGCGGGGGCCGCGCGACGTCGCCCGGCTGCTCGACCGGTCCCGCGCCGCCGCGCTCCTCACCGTCCCCGGGATGATCGACGCGGTCGACGTCCCGGCCCGCACGCGGGTGTGGACGCCGCACCGCCGGACGCCCGGCGCGGCGCCGCTGCCGGACGGCGTCCGGTCCCTCGACGACGCGACGGCCGGGGCGGTGCGGGCCTGGCGGCCCGCCCGTCCGGACGCCGAGGCGCCCGCGCGGCTGCTGGTGTCGTCGGGGTCGGAGTCGGAGCCGAAGATGGTCGCGTACTCGCACAACGCGATGGCGGGCGGGCGGGCGAACTACGTGCGGGCGCTGCGGCGCGGGCACGGGCCGGTGCGCGCCCTGCTGCTGGTGTCGCTGGCCTCGTCCTACGGGTCGCTCGGGACGTCGGTGATCGTCGCGCGGCTCGGCGGCACGCTCGTCCTGCTGCCCCGCTTCGACGCCGCGGCCGCGCTGCGCGCCGTCGAACTGCACCGGCCCACGCACCTGTTCGGCGTCCCGACGATGCTGTGGCGGATGACCGAGTCCGGCAGCGGCGCGGACACGTCGTCGCTGCGCGCCGTCGTGTCCAGCGCGGGCCCGGTGCACGGGCACGTCGTCGAGGCGTGCGTGCGCCGGTTCGGGATGGCGCCCGTCAACATCTACGGGTCGAGCGACGGCGTCAACTGCCACACCGGCCGCGACCCGGGCGCGTGGGAGCCGGGGCTGGCGGGCGTCCCCGACCCGAACGTCGCGCGGATCAGCGTCCGCGACCCCGACGGGCGCCCGCTGCCGCCCGGCGAACCCGGCGAGATCTGGGCGCTCGGCCCGATGACCCCGCTCTGCTACGTCGAGGCCCCCGACCTGGACGCCCGGCACCGCGCCCCCGGCGGCTGGGTGCGCAGCGGCGACCTCGGCCGCCTCGACCCGGACGGGACGCTCTGGGTGCTCGACCGGCTGAAACGCGTGGTCATCCGCGGCGGCGTCGGCCTGTCCCCGGCGGACGTCGAGCGCGAGCTGAGCGCCCACCCCGGCATCGCCGACGTCCAGTGCGTCCCGGTCCGGGACCGCGACCTCGGCGAGCGGATGTGCGCGTGCGTCGCCCCGCGCCGCGGCGCCCCGCCGCCGACGCCCGCCGACATGCTCGACCACCTGCGCGGGCGCGGCCTCGACAAGCGGCGGCTCCCGGAGCGGTTCCTCGTGCTGCCCGAGCTGCCGCTCGGCCCGACCGGGAAGGTGTGCGCCGCCACCCTCGCCCGGCTCGCCGCCGAGTCGGCCGTCCCCGCCGACGTCGCCGAGGCCGGGAGCGGCCGGTGAGCGCCGCCACCGCCGGCGTCTTCGGCGACCGCGCCGGGCACGCCCGCGAGCAGCACCGCCTGCTGAGCGCGGCCTACGACCCGATGACCGTCGAGAACCTCGCCCGGACCGGTGTCGGGCCGGGCTGGCGGTGCCTCGAGGTCGGCGCCGGGAACGGCACCGTCGCCGCGTGGCTGGACGAGCGCGTCGCACCGTCCGGACGCGTCGACGCCACCGACGTCCGGCCCGACCCGGACGCCGCCGGGCCGCCGGTCGTGCGGCACGACATCGTCCGCGATCCGCTGCCCGACGCCGGGTACGACCTCGTGCACGCCCGGCTCGTCCTGCGGCTGCTGCCCGAGCGCGCCGCCGTCCTCGCCCGGCTCGTCCGCGCGCTCAAGCCCGGCGGCGTCCTGCAGCTCGACGAGTTCGACGCGACGGCCGCACCGGCGCTGCACGTCCCGGGCCCGGCGGCGCGCGGGCTGTACGAGGAGTACACGGCGGCGAAGAACCGGCTGATGGCGCGCGCCGGAGTGGACGTCGCCTGGGGACGGCACGCGGCGCGCGCGATGGTCGCGGCGGGCCTGACGGGCGTCGCCGTCCGGTCCCGCGCGCAGGTGTGGGACGCCGGGTCCGCCGGGCTGCGGCTCCTCGCGCACCACGCGCGGCACCTGCACGACGGGCTCGTCCGCGAGGGCATGACCGGCGCGCGGCTCGACGCGGTGCGCGCCCTGCTGGCCGACCCGGGCTTCCGCGCCCGCTCCTATCCCATGTACTCCGTCCAGGGCCGACGCCCGCGGGAGGTCCGATGACCACGCACACCACCGGTGGCCCGAGCGGCGTCCGGCCGTTCGACGTCCGGGCCGCCGCGCCCGTCGTGCACGCCGCGATGGCCGCGTTCGACGCCGCCGCGAGCGAGGGACTCGAGCCGTCCCTCGCCGAACTCGTCCGCGTCCGCGCGTCCCAGCTCAACGGGTGCGCGCTGTGCCTGTCGATGCACACCGGGGCGGCGCGCCGGGCCGGGGAGGACGAGCGCCGCCTGCGGGCGCTCGCGTCCTGGCGCGGCAGCCCGCTGTTCGAGCCCGCCGAGCGCGCGGCGCTCGAGCTCACCGAGGCCGTGACGGTGCTCGGCGACGGCGGGGTCCCGGAACGGGTGCTTGCCGCGGCCCGCGGCCACTTCGACGACACCGCGCTGGCGCACCTGCTGTGGACGATCGCCGCGATCAACGCCTGGAACCGCGTGGGCATCGCGGCGGCGGCGGCCGCCGCCGGACCGGATAGGGACGGTCCGGATAGGTAGATATGGCACTATCGGGGCTGTGACCGGCCGAAACCCCCTGGCGAACGTCGCGGTCGCGCTGCTCTGGATCCTCCTGGGGGTCGCGGGTGTGGCGGGGGCCGTCGCGCTGACGCTCTCCAGCCTGCCGGACCAGCTGGACGAGCAGCGGGCGCTCGACACCGCGACCCCCTGCCCGGCGGCGCCCCGGGCGTCCGCGGACTGCCTGTGGAAGCAGCAGTTCACGATCTCCGACATCCGGCTCTACGCGGGCCGGAACAGCGATATCACCGCGACGCTCACCGACGGCGAGGGCACCGAGTGGGCCACCGCGTACCCGAACAACGAGCCGCTGCTCGACGACCTGGACGACGGCGCCCCGGTCGTCGGCACCATCTGGCGCGGGGAGATCGTGCGGATCGCCGCGCTCGGCGACGTGCAGCGCACGACGGCCAGCCCGGTCGGGTTCGCGGAGACGTACGCGGGGACCGCGCTGATCGCCGGCTCGTCCGGCCTGCTGATGCTGGTGGCGGGCGGGTGGCGGCTGCGGCGGCGCGCGGACCCGGCGATGCCGTCCGGGCTCGTCGGACTGCTCTGGTACACGGGCATCATGGCGGGCGTCACCCTCGCCATCGGGATCGTGGTGGCGTCGGCGGAGTGGCCGATCTGGCTCATCCCGGTCCTGTGGGCGGCGGCGTCGGTGCCGGTGGCGGGATGCACGGTGCTGGCCGTCCGGAAGTCGGGCGACATCTCGGCGGCCCTGGGCGGCACCGCCGGGGGCGTCGGAGGCACCCCCGCGCCCTAAATGCGTGGAGAAGGTGGGGGATCGGCGGGAAAGTGGCCCTGTGGCTTACGGGGACACCGGACGGACGGCGGCGACAACAACGACGGCGGTGGTGCGCGCACCGCCGATCGAGCTCACCGACCGGCGCACGCTGGAGCGGTGGGCGCCCGCCGACCCGGCGGTCGTGGACGAGGCGCGGCGGCTGAAGGAGCGCGCCCTGCTCGACCTCGGAATGACGCACAGCGCGATCGCGTCCTGGCTCTACAGCAAGTGCCACCACCACGTCCCGACGACCGCGGTCGGCACGGCCGCCGTGGTCGCGTCGGGCGACGGGACGTGCCTGCTGCTCTACAACCCGGACTTCTTCGCGGGCATCGGCATCGAGGGCGTCCGGTTCGTCCTGTTCCATGAGGCGCGGCACCTCGTGCAGCGGCACCTGCTCGCCGACCCCGACCTGCGCGCGGACCCGGTCTTCACGCTGGCCTGCGAGGTCACGATCAACCACGTGGCGCTGGCCCGGCTCGGCGGCGCGCTGCCCGAGATCGGCGGCCGCCCGGTCGGGATCTCGCCCCGGACCGTGTACGGGGCGTACGTGCGGGACCTCCGCGAGCAGGGGCTCGACCCGGCCCGCTACGAGGAGTGGGCCGACACCGACATGAGCGTCTACCGGGAGCTGCGGCGGATGCGGAACCCGCCGGGCGCCGGCACCGTGTGCGTCCACGTGCTCCTGGACGTGCTCGACGGGGAGACGGTCGCCGGCGTGGGCGGCGACGTCCTGCGCAGCGTCCTCATCGCCGCCCGGCGCGGCGACCGGACGGCCCGCGACGAGCTGCTCGACCTGCTGCGCCGCACCGAGGGCGCCACCGCGACCACCGACCGGATCTGGGGCGACCTCGGCGCGCACGCGCTGCGCGGGCGGACGTCGGCGACGCGGCGGGTCGACTGGTGGCAGCGCTGGCTCGTGGACGTGCTCGGCTCCAAGCTCGCGGAGGGCGAGCGGCTCGTCTACCCGAAGAAGCGCGGCGCGCTGCTGGCCGCGCTCGGGCACGAGCCGATGCTCGCGAGGCGCGGGCCGCAGCGGGTGAAGACGCTGGTCATCGCGCTCGACATGTCGGGCTCGATGCCGGCCGGCGTGGTCGAGTGGCTGAGCGGGCTCGTCGGCCGCATCGACGGCGTCGAGGCCGACTGGGTCGCGTTCGACGCCGGGGTCAAGCCGTTCCGGCCGGGCGAGCCGCTGCGCGGCGGCGGCGGGACGGACTTCTCGGCCGTCCAGACCTACGCGGAAGACCGGGACGAACCGGTCGACGCGGTCGTCGTCGTCACCGACGGGCACGCCGAGCCGATCGGCCCGGCGGAACCGGACAAGTGGATCTGGCTGATCACGCCCGGCGGGCACGAGTGGCCGGAACGCCGCGAACCGTCCATGGCGTGCCATCGGGTCGATCCCGTCTGATCACGAAATTGGCTACGGTGACGCCCTATGACCCCGCAAGGTACGTGGCACCCGACCGGCCCGCAGGGTAAGCGGACGCGCGCCCGCGACATCGCCCGCTGCACGGCCGGGCTGCTCCGGTTCGCGACCCCCGGCGAGGCCGATGCGCTCCTCGGGCACCTCGCCGCCGACCGCGTCGAGAAGGCCCTGCAGAGCCACGGGACGCCGAACCGCGTCGTCGTCGAGGCGCTGCTGCGGCGCGGACGCCCCGGCGACCTCGACACCCTCGTCACCCACGCGCTCATGGTCGGCGACCCGCCGTCCCTGCTCGGCCGGCTCCTCGACCTCGACTCGCCCGAGGTGAACGAGACGTTCCTCGGCGCGGACACCGCGCTCACCCGGCTCCCGCGCAACCTGCGCCGCCAGCTCGCGCACCAGACGTCCCGCCACGACGGGACGACACCGCGCCCGCTGCCCGTCTCGCTCCAGGAGTCCTTGCTGTCCGGGAAGGTGCCGGACGCGCTCGACCACGCCCTGCTCTACACCGCGGACCCCGACCTGGCCGGGGCCGCGCTCCGCTTCGTCGGCGCGGGGGCCGACCCGCACGGCGCCGTCCAGGCGTGCCGCACCCTCCTGGACGCGCGCCGCCACCACGAGATCCGCGACCTCGTCGAGCGGGGACGCCTGCCCGCGTTCCGCTGGGGGCCCGGCAAGGACGTCCCCAGCCCGCTGGCGTACGCGCAGGCCGCGCTGCGGAGCGCGGAAGGGGAACGCGCGCTGCGGGAGCTGTCCGAGCGGGTGCGCCGCGCCGAGTTCCTCCGCACGATCGCGGAGATCGCCGACGCGGACGCCTGCGCACCCGGACGCACCGACCGGTCCGTCATCCGGACGGTCGTGCACCGCCGGCACCCCGGCATCCCGCGCGTCGGCTGGGCCGACGTCCTCGCGGACGAGCCGCGCCGCCGCGCCGCCGAGGGCCCGTTCCCCCTCCGCGCCGCCCGGTTCATGGCGAAGCGCACCGACATGCCGCTCGAACTCGAGCGCCTCCTGGCCGCCGACCACCCCGGCCTCGCCGTCTTCCTGCCCGATCCCGCGCCCGAGGTCCTCGCCGACCTGTGCGCGCTCGGCCCCGTGCCCGGCGCGGACGTGATCCTCAAGGTCGCCGGGAACGGCCTGATCGCGGGCACCCTCACGCCCGAGTTCGTCGCCGCGACCGTCCCGGAGGAGACCCTGCGCGTCGTGGCCGAGTCGCTCTGGCTGCCCGGAATGCGGGGAACCGCCCAGATCCGGGCGATCCTCGGCCTGGCCGGGGACGTCCCGCTCGCCCCGCCGTTCGTGGACGAGACCGGCCACGGCCGCACCCGCCGCCTCCGCGTCCCCGGCCGCGCGGCGCACTGGGAGGCGGGCTTCATCTACGGCTCCGACACCGCCCGACTGTTCGAGCGCCGCGGCGGCACGACCGCCGACGAGGTCCTCGCCGCCGCGAACGCCGACCAGCTGCTCGCCCCCGCCGCGGGCGCCGCACCCGACCCGCGCGTCCTGCGCCGCCTCGCCGAGCACGTCGACCTGCACCTCGGCGGCCGTCCCGAAGCGTGGCTCGTCGCGCTCCGGCTGCTCGAGGACGGCTTCGTCGGCACGCTCCCCGAACTCCTCGCGACCGCCGGGGCCGTCACCAGCTGACGACCCGGTAGTCCTTCAGCAGCACCCCGTGCGGCGGCTCCCCGCCGCGCTCGCCCCGCACGATCGGGTCGTACACGCGCGCCGCCGCGTCCACGACGTCCAGCGGCGGGCGGAACCCGGCGGCGTCCCGCCGCGCCCGGTCCGGCTCCGGCCGCTGGTCGGTGAACCACCCCGGATCGACGCTCGTCACGTACACGCCCCGCTCCGCCAGCTCGGACGCGGTCGTCCGCGTCAGCATGTTCAGCGCGGCCTTCGCCATGTTCGTGTGCGGATGCTCCGCGCCCTTCCAGTACCGGCCGAACTGCCCTTCCGCCGCCGACACGTTCACCACGTACCTGCGCGGATGCCGGGACGCCTCCAGCAGCGGCCGCAACCGCCCGAGCAGGACGAACGGGGCCGTCACGTTGATGAGCTGGGTCTCGATCAGCTCGACGGGGTCGACCTCGTGCACCAGCCGCGTCCACGAGTTCACCGGCGAGGGGTCCGGCAGCAGCCCCGCCACGTCGAGCGCCCCCGCGCCCGCCGGCGGCGGCCCGGCGGGCGCCGCCGGCAGCGCCGCCCGCTCCTCGACCGCCACCAGCTCCGCGTACGACTCCGGCGGGTGCCGCAGCGTCTGCGCGGCGAGGTTCACCAGGACGTCCAGCGGCTCGCCCGCCGCGACCAGTTCGTCGCACCACCGGACGAGCGCCGGGACGTCCCGCAGGTCCATCCCGGCGACCGTGAGCCGGTCCCACCACGCGTCCCGGTCGGGCACCGCCGCGTACCGGCGCCGCGCGTCCGCCGGGAACCGGGTCAGCGCCGTCACCGCCGCGCCGTCCCGCAGCAGCTTCAGCACCAGCTCGAACCCGGCCTTCACCCGCCCCCCGGTGACGATCGCGCGCCGCCCGGCCAGGTCCGCGCGGGCCTCCCGCCGCGCGCGCTGCTCGCCCGCGCACGGCGGGCAGAGGCGGTGGTAGAAGCCGTCCAGCTCGCGGAAGTGCATCTTGCACACGTAGCACGACTGCAGCCCGCCCAGCCGAGCGCCCGACGGCACCACCTCGCGAAACGGCACCCCCGCAGGGTCGGCCGGGGCGCCCTCGACCCGTCCGGCGGCGCCCGTGGCGGTGCGGGCCAGTGCCTCCGCGTCCGCCGCCGCGCGCCGCCGGCGGTGGGCGGCGCGCTCGCGGTCACGGGTGCGGCGGACGAACGCGGACGCCGCCGCCCGCACCCGCGCGAAGTCGGGATCGTCGTCGGGCGCGTCCGCCAGCTCGGCGAGGACGCGCAGGCAGGTCGCCACCTCGGCATCGCGCATGCGGGCCATTAAACCGGTGCGGCGACCGGCCCGGCCCCGGCCCGCGACACCCCGGCGGCCGGGCAGGCCGTGTCAGCGGCTCCGTCCCGGCGTCCTGTTCTGGAGGTAGTCGCTGGCCGACCGAAGCCAGTCGATGTAGGACCTGGTCGAGAACGCGTCGGAGACCAGCCCGGTCAGCGGCCCTTGCCTGCTGGGCATCTCGGTGCCGACCATCCTGGCGACCCGGCGCACGGTCCTGGATCTGGCGCGCTCGTAGCCGCGGAGGTCGCCGGGCGAGGTGCTCAGCGCCCAGGCGTCCTCGAGCGCCTGGACGGTTCCCATCGCCATCGCCGGGGGCATCGTGTGGGCCGCGTCGCCGACCAGCGTGGTCGGCCCCCGGCCCCAGACCGTCGGCACGCGGTGACGGTGGTGCGGGTAGAAATCGGGGTTCCGGGCGTGCGCCAGCAGTGTCGGGAACGGCTCCGGCCAGCCGCCGAACCTCGCGCGCAGCCGATCCAGCACGTCGGGTCCACCGCCCCAGAACCGGCCACCCGGCTTGGCGCGCAGGTCGAACCACCACAGGGCCTTTCCGTGCCCGGCCGGGGCCACGCTGCCGAGCGACCGCCCGTTGGAGACCATCACGACCCGGCCCGAGTCGACGATCTCGGGGGGCGGCGAGGTGAACGCCTGCCAGGTGACCCAGCCGTTGAGCCCGGCCGGGGCGTCGCCCCGGAGCGCCCGCCGGACGACCGACCGGCGGCCGTCGGCGCCGACCAGCAGGTCGCCGCGCGCGGTGCTCCCGTCGGCGAAGGTGATCTCCGCGCGGTCGGGGTCGACCGCGGTGACCGCGTGGCCGTAACGCACCGGCACGCCCTCGGCCAGGCGTTCGACGAGCTCGCGCCGGGCGATGTGCAGGGAGGGCAGGCCACCGAAGTGACGCTCGACGACCGTGAGGTCGATCGTGCTGAGCCCGCGTCCGCGCACCGACAGGTTCGTCATCGCTTCCAGCCGGCGTCCCGCCCCGTCGAGATCGACCTTGAACTCGCGGAGGATCCCCGCGGCCGACGGCCAGATCGAGACCGAGCCGCCTTCGGTGCGCGGCTCCGGCGCGGCCTCGTACACCTCGACGTCGTGTCCCGCCGCGGCCAGCCCGCGCGCCGCGGCCAGCCCCGCGACTCCACCACCGACGATGAGTACTCTCAAGTGCCCCGGCCCCTATTTTGAGACTGACAGTTTCAGATATCTGGAGTATCACAATGAAGCCTCGCGGACGCAAGCCCGATCCCGGGGTCGACGCGCGCATCAAGCAGGCGGCGGTGACGCTGCTGCTGAGCAAGGGGCCGTCGTTCACCGTGGACGAGGTCGCGGCGGCCGCCGGAGTGGGCAGGGCCAGCGTCTTCCGCCGCTACCCCACCAAGCGCGACCTGCTGCTCGACGCGTGCGCCCTCGCCATGGACGCCCAGGTCCCGACGGTGCCCGACACCGGCTCGCTGGAGGGCGACCTGCTCGTGATCGTCACCGAGACGCTCGCCGCCTGGAACTCGCCCGAGCTCGCGGAACGCACCCGGGAGATCTTCGGCGAGGCGGGCCGGGACCGCGCCGTGGCGGACATCATCCGCACCGCCATGCGCGACCGGATGGCCCGGAGCTGGGCGATCTACGACCACGCGATCGCCCGGGGCGAGCTGTCCGCCGACGCCGACCTGTGGCTGCTGTCGGACATGCTGGTCGGCCTGGCCGTCTACCGCGGCCTCATCGACGTGCCCCAGCCGGACCCGGCGGAGATGCTCAGGGCGCTCATGCACGGCTTCGCGCGGTGATCCGGTGGCACCGGCCGTTCCGCGTCTGGACTCGGCCCAAGGCGCGGCCGGAGTGTTAAACCGTTCGAACCCGGACGTCTCGGGCCGGTTCAATCGATCCATGAGCATGCCGGACGGGCCGCGCCTGGCCCACTTCATCGACACCATGATCGACCTGGGTGTCACCGGGCAGGTCTTCGGCGAGCACGGCATCGGCAAGACGTCGACGTTCTTCCACCACGTGCGGGCCCGCGAGGGCGTCCGGCTGGTCTACGTGCCCGCCGCGAACCTCACCCCCGACGACCTGCTCGTCAACGCGCCCGTCCGGCGGGACGGCGAGCTGGTGCTGCGGCAGCTCGTCATGCGGCAGCTCAAGCCCGGCAAGCCGTTCGTGCTGCTCATCGACGACTCGCTGCAGGCGGGCGCCACCGTCCAGTCGCAGCTCATGCAGATCGCCTGCGACTGGACGCTCGGGGAGCACGACCTGCGCGAACTCGGCTGCATCGGGGTGTTCCTCACCGACAACGAGTCCCTCGACGAGACGGCCGCGCGCCGCACCGACCTCGCCGTCCTCGACCGGATGGCGACGCTGCGCGTCACCGCCGCCGACACCGCCTGGCGCGCCGCGCTGGCCCGCAGGTTCCGCGGCGTCGACCTCACCGGCGTGTTCCGCGTCTGGGCCGCGCTGCCCGGCGAGCTGCGCCGCCTGCTGTCGCCCCGGACGCTCGAGCACGTCATCGACTGCGGTCTCGCCGGGTTCCCGCTCGCCTGGGGCCTGCCGCTGGTGGACGGGCGCCGCCTCGCCCTCGCGACGCCCGGCGCGGACGGACGGCCCGGCGCCGATCAGGCCCCGGACGTCCTCGACCGCGTCGCCGCCGAGCTGCGCCGCGCGGGCGCCGACGCGCCGAACCCCGCGCACGTCCCGGACGCCGTCCGCCGCGTCGTCCGCGCCGCCCTCGACCGGCGGTGGGCCGTGCTCGTCCAGGGCCCGCCCGGCTGCGGCAAGACCGAGGTCGTCAAGGAGGTCGTGCGCGACGAACTCGGCGTGGATCCGCTCTACTTCTCGCTGCCCGTCACGAACGTCGAGGACCTCTGCGCGCCCGTCCCCACCCTGGACGGCACCCTCGACAACCTCCTGGCGGCCCCCTTCGCGGCGCAGGGGGACAAGGCGATCGTCTGGGACGAGTACAACCGTCCCAAGGACAAGGCCGCGTTCGCGCGCCTGATGGAGATCACGCAGGAGTGGTCGCTGGCCGGTCGCCGCATCGAGGGCCTGCGCGCCCAGATCGCCCTGCAGAACCCACCGTACCATCTGGGCCGCAAGCTGCTCGTGTCCCGCAACACCATCGCGCAGGCGTCCCGCTTCACCGTCTCGCTGGAGATCGACCCCGAGGACATCCCGGCCAACGAGTGGCTCATCTCCCGGTACGGGGCCGTCGCCGAGACGGTGCTCGAATGGTGGAAGAACGACATCGACGACGACGGCCGGCAGTGGATCACCAAGCGGACGCTGGAGCGGCTGATCCGGCTGCACGGGCGGGGGCTGCCGCTCGACGTCGCGAAGATCTACCTCGGCGACGGCGACTACGCCCCCGTGCCCCTCGCGGATCTCGAGGCCCGCCTCGCCGACCGTCCCGTCACCGGCCTGCGCGAGCTGTCGGCCGACGTCGGCGGCTGGACGGCCCGGCTGCGGGACGCGCCCGCCGAGGGCTCGGACGCGACCGACACCGTCCACCGCGTCCTCGCGAACGCCGAGCTGTCGCAGCTGCGGGCGCACGCGGAGACCGTCGCGGCGCTCGCGCCGCTCCTCCCGCCGAAGCTCAAGGCCACGTACCTGATCGGCGTCGAGCCCGACCGGCAGCGGTTCTGGACGTCGGTGTTCGTCAGCGGACGAGGCTGAGCCCGCCGGGGGCCGTGCCGATCTCGACGCGCGAACCCCACGCGAGCGTGAGCCGGTCGGACTCCATGCCGTCGCCGAACACGACCAGCCCGTCGGTCTCGGAGACGAGGCCGAGCGTCTCGCCCGCGCCGAGCCGTCCCTGCGTCCGGGACGTGCCGGTCGCGGGCGACGGCCACGCCTCCCGGACGAACCAGGCCAGTGCGGGCTCGGCGGGTCCGGGCAGCCGCAGGTCGCTGCGGCGCTCCAGCCACACCGACCGGCACCAGCCGGTCGCGCCGGTGCCGGTGGCGACCAGGACGCCCGAGGACGACTGCCGCTCGGCCCCGTCCGGGCCGCACGACAGCCGGTAGCGGGCGGACTGGTGGGTGGGGTGCCCGACGAACACCTCGTTCAGCGCGGTCAGCGCGCTCCCGTCGTCGGTGACCGCCCGCACCATCGCGCGCCGCTCGGTCGCGGACGTCCCGGCGGCGACGTCCCGCAGCAGGTCGGCGCACGCCTCCACCGGGTGCGGGACGAGCACGCCGGGGCCCCGGCCGGGATCGGGGTCGAGCCCGACGACCGGCTGCCCGTCCAGGTACTTGGCGGTGTTGGCGACCAGGCCGTCCTGCCCGACGACCACGACGATGTCGTCCGGGGCGAACAGGAACCGGTCGAGGTCGGCCCGCTCCACCAGGCCGCGCCGCCAGGCCACCGGGATCGCCGCCGCGACCCGCGCGAGCGCGCCGGTGGTGGCGGCGTGCGCGGCGTCCACCGGGGCGATGTCCCGGCCGCGCGAGCGCAGGAAGAACTCCGCCTGGCCGCGGCTCCCGTGCCGGGCCAGCAGCTCCTCGTACTCGGTGCGGCGGTGCACGACCACCGCGCGCGGCGCGAGCGTCACGCCCGCTCCCGGGGCCCGGCCAGCGCGGCCAGCGCGCCCTGCAGCACGTCGGGCGTGAGGTTCAGCTGGCCGATCTCCGGCAGCCGCCCGGCGAGCGTCTCGGCGGCGAGCGCCAGCAGGATCGCCGGGTCCATGTCGCGGTAGACGTCCAGGTGCGCGGCGTTCGCCTCGGCCTCGGCGGCGCCCAGCTCCCGCCGGTTCGCGGCCTGCACGGACGCGGCGAGCTTGTCCCGCTCGGCCGCCGCCTGCGCCGCGACCCACGCGGCGGCGGCGTCCTCCTCGGCGCGGCGGCGCGCGTTGTGGCCGCGCCGCTCGACGAGCCGCTCCTCCCGCTGCGCCAGCTCGATCTGGTTCTGCATCTCGTTCTCGGCGATGGCGCGTTCCCGCTCGACCGCGAGGGCGCGCCGCTCGTAGGTCGCCCGGTCCGCCTCCTGCTGCACCTCCTCGCGGGCGGGCGTCTGCAGCGCCCGCTCCACCTCGGCCTCGGGACGGACGGCGACGACCCGCACGCCGACGATCGTGATGCCGGTGTCGGCGAGCCGCGCGTCGTCCGCGAGACCGTCCGCCACCGCGTCCCGGATCGCGACCGGCCCGGCGGTGATCGCGTCCCGCAGCGCCATCCCGGCGGCGAGCGTCAGCGCGTGCTGCTGCGCGCTCTCGGTGAGCAGCGTCGCGACCTGGTCGAGCGGCGCCGACCGCCACGCGCCGGTGTCCGGGTTGATCGCGAAGTCGAGCCGCCGGGCGGCGAGCGCCGGCTCCTCGATCCGGTACGTCACCGTGGCCTGCACGCTGACGTCCTGGTAGTCGGCGGTGCGGGCGTGGAAGAGCAGCGGCAGCTCCCGGTCGTCCACCGGCACCTCGCTGATCACCGCCGACAGCGGACGGAACCAGAAGGACACCCCGACGCCCTCGTGCACCGGCTTCCCGCGCCGCAGGTGCCGGACGTAGGTGGTGGGCGCGCCCCTCAGGTGCCGCAGCAGCGGCCTGCGCTGAACGTCCGCCATGATGCCTCCCGTTTGTCGTCATAAGGACGGTAAGGGGCAGAGGTAGTTATTCTCAAGCTGATATTAACTTTCCACGTATGACGTAGATCACACCAGCCTCCATGTCGGCGGCCGGTGCTTGGATGCCGCCATGGACCCCAGAGAACTGGCCGCTGCCGCCGGGCGGCTCGTCGAGGCCACTGCCGTCGCCCTGACCTGCGACGAGCCCGGCCACCCGGACGGGCACACCTGCCTGCCTGTCCCCGCCGGCGGCGGCGCGGACGACGTGAGCGCCGAAGACCTGATCGCGGCGATCGGTACCGGCTTCGCCGGTCCATTCACGCCCGCGTCGCACGGGACGCCGCCCATGCCGGACGAGGACTGGGCCGACTGGACGCACGCATGGGTGAGCGGCTCGCGGACGATCGCGCTCGGCCGGGACCCCGACGGCCGCACCGTCCTCGCCGTCCTGGCCCGCGTCGTGCCCGATCCGGCCGCCCTGCCCGCCGGCATGCCGTGGGTGGACCGGCTGGTCGCGATCACCGGAGGCCCGGTGGCGCCGTCGCCCGTGCCCGACTGGGCGGCGGTCGAGTCCCGGCTGGGCACGCCGCTGCCGTCCGACTACAAGCGGCTCGTCGAGATCTTCGGCTGCGACGGCACGTTCGACGAGTTCTTCCAGGTCTTCGACCCGGACGAGCTGATCTCGTACTGGGGGTTCTTCACCGGTGACGATCCCGCGGTGGGCGACCGTCCCTGCTGGCCGCTCCCCGGCGGGGTGATCCCCTGGTCGAGCAACGAGCACCACGAGAGCTTCTGGTGGATCGTCGAGGGCCCCGACCCCGACACGTGGCCCGTCTACGCCGTCACCGAGGATGACAAGGGCACCCGGTTCGACTGCACGGCGACGGAGTTCCTGTTCCGCCAGATGACCGACCCGGAGTGGCCCTTCTACACGACGGCCGACCACATCACCGGGCACTGGTTCATGAAGTTCGTCCGCCGGAACCCCTGACACGCGCCCCGCGCCGCCCCCGGACGGCCGGAACCGGCCGCGGCGAACCGTGCCCCCGCGGCGTTCGTCTTCTCTGGCAGGTGATCCCGACGGGGAGGTGCGGCGGTGGAGCCGCTTCGCGACGACGATCCGCGCAAGGTCCCCGACGCGCTCCCGACCCAGGGCGACCTGGACCGGGTGCTCGGCTCCGTCGAGCCCCCCTGACCCGCCTCCCGCCCGAAACGAACACGCTGGTTCGGGAAAGTTCGGTCAGGGGGATTTCGTACTAGCTTGTGGGGTGAGGGTTGCCGGTGAGGAGAAATGGTGGGTGAAGTGCGGCGAGCGGGTGGTTTTGACCCGACCGTGCCGAATATTGCGCGGATGTACGACTACTACCTGGGCGGCAAGGACCATTACACGGTCGACCGCGTCCGCGCCGAGGAGGCCATCGCGGCCGATCCCACGCTCCCCGCGCTGATCAGGGAGAACCGCGCCTTTCTCGGGCGCGCGGTGCGATACCTGGCCGAACAGGGCATCGACCAGTTCCTCGATATCGGCACCGGCCTGCCCACCCAGCAGAACGTCCACCAGATCGCCCAGTCCGTGAATCCCGCCGCCCGGGTCGTCTACGTCGACTACGACCACCAGGTCGTCGCGCACGGCCGCGCGCTGCTCGCCGGTTCGGACGTCACCCGGATGATCGCGGCCGACCTCCGGCGGCCCGGCGAGATCCTCGCGCACCCCGAGATGGATCTCCTCGACTTCTCCCGGCCGATCGCGCTGCTGCTGGTGGCGACCCTGCACTTCGTACCCGACGAGGACGACCCGCCCGGCATCATGGCCGGGCTCCGCGCGGCGCTCGCTCCCGGCAGCCACCTCGTCATGACCCACGCCTCCGCCGACGGCGTCCCCGACGTCGTCGCGAAGGTCGTCGAGGTCTACAACCGCACGTCCGCTCCCGGAACGCCCCGCACGCTCGAGCAGGTCAGGAGCCTGTTCGGGGAGTTCGAACCCGCCCCGCCCGGACTGGTGTGGGCGCCCCTGTGGCGTCCCGACCGCGAGGTCGACCCGGACGAGGCCCGGCAGACGTGGTTCTACGCGGGGGTCGGACGGAAACCCTAGGCGAGGAGGACGGGATGCGGGCGACGACGGTCGGCGGAGCGCTGCGGGACGCGGCGGCCGGGGGCGGGACGTTCCTGTACGACGGCGACGAGACCATCACCTACCGCGGCTTCGACGACCTCGCGGACCGCGCCGCGGCCGGGCTGCTGGCGCGCGGCGTGCGGCGCGGCGACCGGATCGGGCTGCTCGGGCTCAACACCCCGCAGTGGCTCGCGGTCTTCTTCGGCGCCGCCCGGATCGGCGCCGTGGTCGTCCCGCTCAACGTCCGGTACCGGGAGGCCGAGCTGGCGCACATGCTCGGCCAGAGCGGCGCCCGGACGGTCGTCAGCGCCGCCACCGCCGGCGACTTCGACTTCGCCGCGTTCTTCGACGGGTTCCGGCCGGAGCTCCCGGGCGTCCGCGACTACGTGTTCTTCGGCACCGGCTTCCCCGGCGGCGACTCGTTCGACGACCTGGTCGCGGCGCCGTCCGACCCGGAGGCGCTCGCGGCGGCGCGCGCGGCGGTGACCCCGGACGACCCGCTGCTGATCCTCTACACCTCGGGGACGACCGGGCGCCCGAAGGGCGCGGTCATCACGCACGGGAGCCTGCTGGCCTCGGCGTCCGCGCAGGCCGCCCATTTCGGGATGGACGAGCGCGAGGTCCTGCTCGGCCACCTGCCGTTCAACCACGTCGGCGGCATCACCTGCACCGTCATGGCCGCGCTGGTGGCGGGCGGGGCCGTCGCGCTGCTGCCCGCGTTCGGCCCGGACGCCGCGCTGCGCGCCGCCGAACGCCACCGGGTGACGCTGCTGAGCGGCGTCCCGACGATGTTCGTGCTGATGCTCGGCCACGCGGACTTCGCCGACCGCGACCTGTCGTCCGTCCGGATGTGCGTCGTCGGCGGCTCGAACCTGGAGCCCGCGCTCGGCGAGGCGATCCGGCGCGGCATCCCCGGCGCGTCGCTGTCCGGACTGTACGGGCTGTCGGAGACGTCGGGCGCGTGCGTCCTGTCCGCGGCCGGGGACGACGCCGAGACGGTCGTGCGCACGCTCGGCGTCCCGATCGGCGGCTTCGAGGCCCGGACGGTCGGCGCGGACGGGGCCGTCCTCCCGGCGGGGGAGACCGGCGAGCTGCAGATCCGCGGCGGCTGCGTCGCCGCGGGCTACTGGGACATGCCCGCCGAGACCGCCGAGGCGTTCCTGCCGGACGGCTGGCTCGCGACCGGCGACATGGCCCTCCAGGAACCGGACGGGCACCTGGTGCTGCGCGGCCGGAAGAAGGAGATGTACATCCAGGGCGGCTTCAACGTCTACCCGGTGGAGATCGAGAACGTCCTCGCCGCGCACCCGAAGGTCGCGATGGTCGCCGGGTTCGGCGTCCCCGACGGCGTCCTCGGCGAGGTCGGCTGCTGCTACGTCGTCCCGCACCCGGACGCCGGGCCGCCCACCGCGGACGAACTCGCCGCGTACTGCCGGGACCGGCTCGCCGACTACAAGGTGCCCCGCCGGTTCGTCGTCACCGCCGAGGTCCCGCTGACCCCCGTCGGCAAGATCCACAAGGCGCTGCTGCGGGAGCGGCACCTGGCGGCGGGATAGTCACCGGGCGCGCGTTCCCGCCGCCTCGGTTCGACGGCGGGGCGGCACGCCGGGCGGCGGACGCGGCGGTCACCGCGACGACCGCCGCCCAGCTCGACGCGTACGCGACCGCGAGCGTCCCGTACGTCATCCGGGTCAGCTGACCGGCGCGGCGCGCGGGCTCCAGGGCCGCGTCCCGGAGCCCGCGCGGCCCCGGCCGCCGTCAGCCGGCCGGCGACGCCCGGCCGACGTACTCGCGCCATCCGCCCAGGTGCGTGATGTCCACCGCCCCCTCCAGCCCCGCCGTCTCGCAGACGAAGCCGTGGACCGTGCTGCCGTCGGCGAGCTCGACGACACCGATCGACAGCGGCGCGGCCACGGTGGCCAGGAAGCCTCCGATCTGGGGGCGCGGCAGGCGGTAGACCTCGACCTCGATCGGCTCCCCGCCGGTGGTGGTGCGGACGAGTCCCGGCCGCCGGGGCGGCCCGCCGTCCAGCGCGTAGAGCCGGTAGTCGCCGCTGGTCGTGGTGGTGCGGCGCAGGACCGCGCCGCGGCCGGCGAGGTCGTGGTGCAGCGGCATCCCGCGCAGGTGCGCGCCGACGACCGCGAGGTCGAGCCACTGCGCGTCCGCGGTGGCGGTCTCGATCGCGGCGGCGATCGCGACCGCCGCGTCATCGGTCCCGGCGGGGGTCTGGACGGTGACGCCGAACGGGAGCCCGGCGGCGGTCCGGCCGGCGGGAACGGCGACCGCGCACAGCCGGAGCAGGTTGGTGTAGGTGGAGAACCGGCCGAGCCGGTTGTTGTTGCCGATCGGATCCGCCAGCATCTCCGCGACGGTGAAGGTCTCGGTCACCGTGGGGGCGAGCAGCGCGTCGACCCCGTCGAACAGTTCGGCCGTCCGGCGGCGCAGCTGCCGCATCCGGTGCTGGGCGGCGAAGGCGTCGGTGGCGGTGAGCCCGTCCGCTCCCCCCAGCAGCTCGCGCACCACCGGATGGATCGAACCGGGGTCGGACCGGCGGAACTCCTCGATCGCCTGGGCGCGCTCGGCGAGCCACGGCCCCCCGTACAGGTGGTCGCCCGCCTCGAACAGGGGGGCGTAGTCCAGCGGGACGACGTCGGCGCCGTTGCCGGTGAGGATCGCGCACAGCTCCTCCCACGCGTCGCGTTCGCCGCGCGTACCCCATCTGGCGACCGCGTCCGGAACCCCGAACCGCAGGCCGCGCAGGTCGCGGGGCGCCACGGCGCGGGCGGGCGGCGGATACCGCCGGGACCAGGGGTCGGCCGGATCGTAGGCGGCGAGGAGACGGGTGACCGCGGCGGCGTCGGCGGTGTCGAGCGCCATCACCGAGACGCAGTCCAGCGACCGGCACGCCGGTACGACGCCATGGTTGCTGACCAGGCCGGCGCTCGGTTTCAGGCCGGTGACGCCGTTGAGCGCGGCGGGCACCCGGCCCGACCCGGCGGTGTCGGTGCCGAGCGCGAAGCTCACCAGCCCGGCCGCGACCGCGACGGCCGAACCGGAGGACGAGCCGCCCGAGATCAGCCGCGGGTCGTGATGGGCGCGGACGGTGCCGTACGGGGACCGGGCGCCGCTCAGGCCGGTGGCGAACTGGTCGAGGTTGGTCTTGCCGACCAGCAGCGCGCCCGCGTCGAGCAGGCGCGCGACGGCGAACGCCGTCTCGTCGGGCTTGTAGGCGTAGTCCGGGCATCCCGCCGTGGTGGGCAGTCCCGCGACGTCGATGTTGTCCTTGACCGCGAACGGGACGCCCCACAGCGGCCGGTCGTCCATGTCCGCCGGGTCCAGCGCGGCGGCGTCGTCGAGGAGGTTGCCGGACAGCGTGATCCACACCGCGTCGTCGCCGCGCTCTTCGATCCGCGCGAGCAGCCCCGCCGCCAGGCCGGCGGGGGTGAGCCGGCCGGACCGGTAGGCGGCCCGGATGGCCGGGATCCTGAGGTCGGACGGCACGGCGCCGCTCCCGGACGGCGCGACGAGCGCCGTTCCGGGCCCGGTGCCCGGCCCGGTGCGCTCGCTCATCGTGCCGCCTCGACCAGGGGGCCGTAGGTCTCGGGGATCCGGCAGCGCAGCATGTCGACCTCGGGGATCATCGCCTTCTGCCGGGCCAGGGCCCGGTTGAGGTAGCCGGGCAGGACGGCGCCGTGGCGGGTGACCGGCGGGACGGCGGCGTCGACGTCGGCCGACGGCAGTCCGAGGGGCGTCACCACGATGGAGCCTCCCGGGCTGGGCGCGTCGCTGCGGTTCGCGGCGAGGAGGAAGCAGCGGTTGTCCTCGGCCTTGGTGACGGTGAGCAGCCGCCGCTCCAGGCCGGTGCGCCACGCGCAGGGCCAGACGATGATCTCGGCACCGAGGAGGGCGAGGACCCGGCTCGCCTCGGGGAACATGCCGTCGTAGCCGACGAGGACGCCGAGCCGTCCGCGGGGGGTGTCGACCACGCACAGGCCGTCCGTGCCGGGAGTTCCGCCGTGGCCCGGCTCGGGGTGCGCCTGGGCGACGCGCCGGATCTCGCGGCCGTCCGGGCCGAGGACGCTGACCAGGTGGTCGAAGCCGGTGGAGTTGGGGACGGCCAGGGGCACCACCGCGACCGCGCCGTACCCGGCGCAGATGGCCGCGATCGAGGCGAGCGCCGCGTCCTGGGCGTCCTGGGCGGCGACGACGTCCGCCCGGCCGGGCGTCGCGGTGCCGACGGCGAAGGCCAGCGGCAGCACCAGCAGCCTGGACCCCAGCCGTGCGGTGTGCTCGACCATCTCGATCGCCGCCGCCAGGGAGCCCGGTGCCGCGGTGGCGTGGTCCTGGATCACCGCCGCGGGCACCGCGGCGTCCTCGGGCACCAGCGGCTCGGGGAGCAGGCGGGCGGCGGGGGTGGCGTCGAAGGGGGCGTTCAGCACCGAGTAGCACTCGGGGCGGCGGTCGGCCACCCGGTCCCCGCCGGTTCCGGGCCACGCCTTGTCGGCGGCGGCCCCGAGGTCGATCTCGGCGATCGCGAGCCCGTGCAGGTCGCGGCCGACGGATTCGCGGACGACGCCGTCGGGACCGACGATCATGCTGCCGCCGGGGTAGTAGATGCTGCGCTCGACGCCGGCCTTGGTGCTGGCCACGATCCACACGCCGTTCTCGTAGGCCCGCGCCGGGACCCACTGGTCCGCCTGGTCCATCTCGAAGAAGTTCGCGACGTCGACGATCATCTCCGCCCCCGCCAGGGACAGCGAGCGCGCGATCTCGGGGATCCGGCCGTCGAAGCAGATCAGCAGCCCGATCCGCCCGATGGCGGTGTCGACGACGACGTTGCCGCGGTTCCCGACCTCGAACCAGTTGCGGTCGTGGGTGGCCAGGAACTGCTTGCGGTAGTGGCCGGCCACCTTCCCGGAGGGGTCGAGCAGCACGCTGGAGTTGTAGATGCCGTCGTCGGCCGGGTCGTGCTCGGTCATGCCGGAGACGATGTGCAGGCCGAGGTCTCGGGCGAGTCCGCGCAGTGCGGAGACGTACGGGCCGTCCAGGTCCTCGGCGACCCGCCGGCAGTGGTCGGCGTCATCGAACAGGTAGCCGCTGTTCATGCATTCGGGGAAGACCACGAGGTCGGCGCCGTCCGCCGCCGCCTTCTCCGCGTAGCCGCGGACGATGTCGATGTTCGCGGCCACGTCGCCGAGTTCGGCGAGGGTCTGCACGACCGCGACCTTGACCTGGCGCTTGCTGCTCACGGCTTTCTTGTCTCCTTCTACGGGCCGGGGTTCGTTTCCGGTACCGGGGGTCACTGCTTCTGCTCGAGGTCCTCGGAGGTGAGCACGTAATCGTTGACGTCGAGGTCCTTGCCCAGCACGCCCTCCTCGCGGAAGACGTCGACGAGGGCCTGGTAGGACCGCAGGTCGGTCTCGTCGAGATCCTCGAAGCCGCGAAGCTGCGGCTGGGCGACCACCTTCACCTGCCGCTCGTCCAGGGCGGCGTACTCGGCCAGCACGGCCTTGTGGCCCTCGAAGTCCTCGTTGATCATTTTTGTGGCACGGTCCAAAACGCTGACGACCGTCCGGGCGACCTCGGGGCGCTCCTCGATGAAGTCGGTGGTGAGCACCGACGCGCCCGAGTAGAACGGATCGGCGATGTACTGCTCCGCGGGGTTGACCTGGGCGCGCCGGGTACCGGGTTCGTCGTCGGCCACCGACCCGACCGGCTCCAGCGACAGGGTGGCGTCGACGTCCCCGTTGACCACCGAGGGGATGTGCAGCGAGACGCCCAGCGGGACGACCTCGACGTCCCGCTCGGGGTCGAGTCCGGCCTCGCGCACCAGGTGCTTGGTGATCGTCTCCCACTGGATGCCCGGGAGCGTGCCGACCGACTTGCCCTTGAGGTCGGAGAAGGATCGGATGGGGGAGTCCTCCACCGTCACCAGCGCGTCGTTGATCCGCTGCGGCTCGGTGGCCCCGCCCTGGAGGCCGAAGAACTTGAAGGTGCCGGGGAACTTGGCCTCGGCCAGCATGGTGATGCCGGCCGCGGTTCCGGGCGCGCCGACCTCGACCTGGCCGGCGGTGAGCGAGTCCACGATCTGGTTGGGGTTCTCGAACTTGGTCAGCTCGACCTCGAGCCCCGCCTCCTCGAACAGCCCTTCCTCCAGCGCGACGTACAGCGGCATGGTCTGCGTGATCGGGAGCCACGCCATCGTCACCTGCTCGAGGCCGTCGCCGTCGCCGGAACATCCGGCGAGTGCTGCGGTCAGGGCCGCGGCGGCGACGATGGACGGGATCCTGCGGGTGCGCTTCACTCGGTTCCTACCTTCCGGTCCAGTGCACGAGGCTGGTGTCGAGCTTGTGGAAAAGGGCGTTGGTCATGAATCCGAGGACGCCCGCGATGATGATCGAGCCGTACATGTCGGCGAGGTTGTAGGTCTGCTGGGCGTCGATGATGCGGTGGCCGATCCCGGCGTCGGCGCCGATGAACATCTCCGCCACGACGATGCAGACCAGGGCCAGGGACGAGCCGGTGCGCAGCCCGACGAAGGTCTGCGGGAGCGCCTCGAACACGGTCACGGTGCACAGGGTGCGGAGCCTGCCGGCGCCCATCACCTGGGCGGCCATCTTCCGCGTCGGGCGGGCGGCCATCACCCCGTAGGCGACGTTGAAGAGGATCAGCAGCCCGGCGGCGAACGCGCCCAGCGCGACCTTCGCCTCGTCGCCGATGCCGAACATCAGCAGGAAGAACGGGAACACGGCGGTCACCGGTGTGGAGCGGAAGAAGTCGATCGGGAACTCCAGGCACCGGTAGACGGTCCTGTTGGCGCCCAGCAGGATCCCCAGCGGCACCCCGATCCCGATGGCGAGCCCCAGGGCCGTGGCCATCCGGGCCACGGTCGCACGGAGGTCGGTGAGCAGCGACTCGTCGGCGAGTCCGGCACCGATCGCCTGGAAGCTCTCGAGGGGACCGGGGAAGAGCCGCTCGTTGACCAGGTCGGCGGCGGCGGCGATCCACCACACGGTGATCAGCAGTGCGGCGCCCGCCAGTGCCGGGAGCGTCCGGCGGGCCGCCCCGCCCCAGCGGGTGCCGGTGGCGGGCCGCCTCACCGGTGCACCTCCCGGCGGAAGATCTCCAGCGCTTCGGCCTTGACCGCGACGAAGTCCGGGCTCGACATGGTCCCGGAGCCGCGCGGACGGGGCGCGTCGAAGTGCAACCGCTCGGCGAGGCCGGTGGGCGCCTTCGTCAGCAGCAGGATCTCGTCGGAGAGGTAGACGGCCTCGTCGAGATCGTGCGAGACCAGGATCATGGTGACGCCGGTGGCGTGCTGGACCGCCTGCAGGGTGTCGCGCAGGGAGAGGGTCATCTCGTAATCGAGCGCGGAGAAGGGTTCGTCGAGGAACAGCACCTCCGGGTTGGTGGCCAGCGACCGCATCACCGCGGTGATCTGCTGCTGGCCGCCGGACATCAGGTAGGGGTAGCGGTGCAGGTCGAAGCGGATCCCGAACAGCTCGGCCATCTCGTCGACCCGCTCGCGGCGCGCGGCCTTCGACCAGCCCGCGACCTTCAACGGGTAGCAGATGTTCTGGTAGGCGCTGCGCCACGGGAACAGGGCCTCGCGGTAGTTCTGGAACACGTACCCGGTCCTGGGGACGGGGGCCTCGGGATCGCCGGTCTCGAACCTGATGGCGCCGCCGTCCGGCTTGAGGAGACCGGCGGCCATGTTGAGCAGGGTGGACTTGCCGCAGCCGTTCGGGCCGAAGATCGACGTGACCCTGCCCAGGGAGAAGGTGACGTCGAAGCCGTCGAAGATCTGGTTCGCGCCGAATCGCTTGCGGAGGTCTTCGATCGCGAGCCGGCCGGTGCTCGCGGGGCGGGCCCCTTCGGGAACGGCGGACGGTGTCCGGCCTGGGTGAACGTCGGATCGGGCGACCTTGGTCATCTCGCTCTGGCCTCTCTGTCGGCGTGATCTGCCCCGCCGGGCGGCGCCGGGTCCGCCGGCGCGGGCCGGTCGGCGGCGACGATCTTGCGGACGAACTGTTTTCCCTCGAGGACGTGCGCGGTCATCAGCGCCGCGGCCACCGGCGGGTCGCCGCCGAGGATCGCGCGCAGGATCTCGGTGTGCTGGTCGTACGTGCGCAGCACGCGGCGCTCGTCGATGAACTCGCGCATCCGGGCGCTGTGCAGGCGCCCGTTGACGACCTGGAGCATGGAGTGCAGCACGGTGCCGCCGCTGGCCAGGGCGAGCGATTCGTGGAAGCGCTCGTCCTCGAAGACCAGCGACACGTCCACGCGCATCCGCGACCGGTCGACGTCCCAGCGCACGAGCAGCAGGCGGACCGGATCGAGGTCGCACTCCCCGGACGCCAGCCGGCTCACCGCCTGGGTCTCGATCGCGAGCCGCACCGCGTAGAGGTCGTCCAGGTCGGTCAGGTCGAGCTGGCTGACCCGGTACCCCCAGTTGGGAACGTGGTCGAGCAGCATCTCGCGGGTGAGGATGCGCAGCGCCTCGCGCACCGGCGTGCGGCTGGTGCCGTACAGCTCCGCGAGACCGGACTCGGTGACGCGCTGTCCCGGCGCGAATCTGGTGGCGGCGATGTCCCGGCGGATCTGCTCCACCAACCGGGCCACCCGGGTGCCCGTCCCGGTGCTCGCGATGGTTCCCACCTCCAACGTCACTTGCGCTGCCTGCAACGTGGACTCTGGCGGAGTTCGATTGCGCCGCCGATACCGGGACATTTCCGGCCCGTTGCATTCAACGGCGAACGATGTATGCACGGTGAACTCCGCTTGGAGCGGCCTTGGGAGGCGCGCGGAGCTTCGGGAAGTGCGGCCATCACCTTCCGTAAGCGCAGTGCGGCCTTGGGGGACGGGCTCGATTGCATGCATGTGCGGCCGGGCGGCGGCGGGGCGCGTGCCTGTGCGGCCCGGAGTCCGGCGACCGGATCCCGCCGTGGGCAGGGGGTGGCGGCGGGGCGTCTGCGGGGCGCCTGCACATGGCCGGGGCCGCGGTCCCGCCGGCGTGCCGTGCCGGAGAGTCGGCTCGGGGCGACGCCGGCCGTCCGGCGCCGGGCAAGGGGCGTGCGGGTGACCGCCGCGGTGCGAGCGCGGGCGCGCCCGGCCCGCCGCGAGCGCGGCGGGCCGGGCGTCCGGGCGGCGGGGCCTCTCCGGACGGCCGTCCGGTGGGTGAGGGCCGGGAGTGCCCGGCCGTGGAGCCGATCCCTGACCGGGCGCCCGTCAGGGGGACGGTTCAGGGAGGCGGATCAGCGGCGCGGATCAGGGCTTGCGGCCGACGGCGCCGTAGTGGGCGACCTGCTCCGCCTCTCCCCAGGGGTCGTCGAGGTCGACGCGCCACCGCGTGGTCGACACGATGCCGGGGGGAACGAGGTCCAGGCCGTCCATGAGCGCCTCGATCTGCCCGTGGTCGCGGGCGCAGAGAGGCTGGCCGCCCTCCTCCTCGAACTTGGCCATCGCGTCGAGCACCGACCGCCCGTGGAAGTCGGCGGTGTCGTGGACGAGCACGAAGTGGCTGCCGGACGGCAGCGGCTCGATCAGCCGCCGGACGATCGACGTCGCCTCCGCGTCGTCCACGATGTGCGGCAGGATGCCGATCAGCATGACGGCGATCGGCTCGGTGAAGTCCAGCGACTCGGCGGCCTCGGCGACGATGTTCTCGGGGTCGCGCAGGTCGGCGTCGATGTAGGCGGTCATGCCCTCGGGCGCCGAGGTCAGCAGCGCGCGGGCGTGCGCCAGGACCAGCGGGTCGTTGTCGGCGTAGACGATGCGCGACTCGGGCGCGACGCGCTGGGCCACCTCGTGCGTGTTGTCCTGGGTGGGGAGCCCCGTGCCGATGTCGAGGAACTGCCGGATGCCGGTCTCGCCCGCCAGGTACCGGACGGCGCGGCCGAGGAAGGCGCGGTCGTGGCGCGCGAGGGACACGATGTCGGGGTGGATGCGGGCGATGGCGTCGCCCACCTCGCGGTCGACCGGGTAGTTGTCCTTGCCGCCGAGCCAGTAGTTCCAGATCCGCGCCGAGGTCGGGACGGTCGTGTCGATGCCGGGAATGTCGTTCACATGCCGCTCCATGCCGGGGGGATGATCTTCATTGTGCCCCCGGCGGGCGCGCCGGTGTGCGGTCTTCGGGAAACGCCCGGAGTCCGTCCAGCACCACCCGCGAGATCGCGTCGCCGCGCCGCGCGCCCGGCCTGCACACGGTGGTGCTCAGGATCTCGACGATCTCGGCCGGCCCGACGTCGCGCCGCATCGTCCCCTCGTCCTGGACCTGCCGGACGAGTTCGCGCAGGAGCCCGTCGACCTCGTCCTGCAGGGCGGTCCGCTCGCGGGGGACGGCACCGTCCTCGGCGAGCGACTTGATGAGGGCGAACGGCTGCTCCGTCGAGTCGTCGACGACCTCGGCGAACACCTCCCAGCGCGGACCGTCCCGCGCGGTGAGTTCGCGGAGCCGCGCGCCGTACCGGCGCAGCGCGGTGGCGGCGATCTCCTCGACGAGCGCCCGCCGGTCCGGGAAGTGCCGGTAGAGGGTGCCGACGCCGAGCCCGGCCCCCCGCGCGATGTCCTCCATGCCGACGCCGGGGCCCTGCTCGGCGAACAGTTCGAGCGCGCAGGCGACGATCCGCTCGCGGTTGCGCCGCGCGTCGGCTCGCATCGGTCCTCCGTTCGGTTCAACCGGAACTCTGGATTCAGGTTACCCTGACTTAGCGGAAGAGGAATATCCGATTCAGGTTGGAGTGATCATGCGCATCGGACTGTTCACCGTCGCCGGCGGGGCCCCGCTGGACGACCTCGTCGCCCAGGTCCGTCTCGCCCGCGACGCCGGGCTCGCGAGCGCGTTCTTCGGGCACTCGTCGTCGTCCTGGGACGCCCTCATGGCGGCGGCGCTCGCCGGACGCGAGGTGCCCGGCATCGAGGTCGGGACGGCGGTCGTCCCGACCTACCCGCGCCACCCCCTCACGGTGGCGGGCCAGGCGCTCACCGCGCAGGCCATGACGGGCGGGCGCTTCACGCTCGGCATCGGCCCGAGCCACGCGGCGATGATCGAGGGCTGGTACGGGATCCCCTACGAGCGCCCCGTCCGGCACACCCGCGACTACCTGGCCGCGCTGCTCCCGCTGCTGCGCGGCGAGACGGTCGAGCACCGCGGCGAGACGCTGAGCGCGGTGGGGGCCGTGGACGCGCCCGGTGCCGCCCCGCCGCAGGTGATCCTGTCCGCGCTCGGCCCCGCGATGCTGCGCGCCGCGGGCGAGCTGGCCGACGGCACCGTCACCACCTGGACGGGCCCCGCCGCGATCGGCGACCACATCGTGCCCGCGATCACGAGCGCGGCGCGGGCCGCCGGACGTCCCGCGCCGCGCGTCCTGGCGGGCGTGCTGGTCGCCCTCACCACCGACCCGGACGGCGTCCGCCGCGAGATCGCCGAGCGGTTCGCCGCCGCCACCGACTTCCCCGCCTACCGGTCGGTGCTCGAGCGGCAGGGACTGGCGGGCGTGCACGAGACGGTCGTCGCCGGGGACGAGCGGGAGGTCGCCGCGGAGCTGCGCCGCTTCGCCGCCGCGGGCGCCACGGACCTGCTGGTCAGCCCGTACGGCGACGCCGCGCGCGTCCTGGAGTTCGCGGCCTCCCTGGGGTGAGGGCGGGTCAGATGCTCGGGCCGTAGTCCGTGCACTCCGGCCGGAACTCCGGGTCGTCCGGGCCGAGGGCGTTGAGGACGATCTGCATGATCGGCCCGTCGAACCAGGTGCCGGAGTGCCCCACCGGGTCGTCCGGGCACAGGTCCTGCAGCAGGATGTTGGTGGTGTCGCCGCCGTGCAGGAACGAGTTCGTGAGCGGGGTGACGGTCGTGTCGTGGGCGGTCGCGATCGTCACGTAGCGGACGCCGGGGACGGTGTCGCCGTCGGCGAACAGCGCCTCCTGGAACTCCGACCCCTCCTCCTGCTGGACGTGCGCGGGCGACCCGATGAGGCGGAGGAAGTCGTTGACGGGCCCGAGCACGCCGAGCTTGCGGGCGAGGTCGACCAGGCCGCCCATGGTGGTGCCGTGGTTGGTCGGGGCCAGGGCGACCAGCGTCCGCACCTCGGCGGCGCCGCCGAGCCGCTTGATGTAGTAGTGCGGCATCATCCCGCCCTGGGAGCCGCCGACCACGTCGACCTCGTCGGCTCCCGTGGCGGCCAGCACCCGGTCGACGAACGCGTCCATGGTGCGCGCCGACTCCGCGATGTCGCCGAGCCCGTAGACGCGGCCGAAGCTGGACGGCGTCTCGCCGTAGTTGAACGCGTAGACGCAGTACCCCGCGTTCGCCAGGGTCGGCGCGAGCATGGCCCCGCGAAGCCGAGGTTGGACGTCGTCCCGTGCACGAGCACCACCGGTTCGGGACGCTCGGCGGACGGCACGCAGTCCCAGTCGTTCGCCCCGGCCACCGCGTCCGGGCTGAGCACGAAGTTGCCGATCGCCGTCGCCGGGTCGCCCACCGGATGGACGTCCCGCTCCCGCGCCGCCGCGCTGCCGGCGGGCAGGACGGCGCCCGCCGTCAGCGCCGCGCACGCCGTCAGCGCCGCCGCGAGCCCGCGCCGAAACCGTCGTCTCATGTCTCCCTCTTTCCGGGCGGCCGACATATAGACGACGGTATCTATTTGGTGTCCGCGGTACCACGCCGCCGCTGACAAGAGGCGCGGGCGCTGTTCGTCTCCGAAGGCGGATCGCGGCGGCCGGGGCACCGCCGGTCAGGGGTCAGGCCGGTGTCTCCGTCGCGTCGAGCGCGTCCATCATCAGCGGCCAGGCGCGTTCCAGCTCGGGGATCCACTCCGGCCACGCGTGCCAGCCGTCACCGTAGATGTGCGAGGTCACCGGGATGCCGAGCGCGTCCAGGCGGGCGACGAACGACCGGTTCATCCCCCGATCAGGATCTCGCTGAGCTGCGTCAGCCGCCACTGCGCCCCCGGCGGCGTGTAGGGGCCGTTCAGGCCGGTGGTCCCGCTGGACACGTACAGCCCGACGCCGCGCAGGTTCGGCGCGAGGTGGTACGGGTCGTGCGCCCGCCAGTTCGCGTCGTCCAGGCCGGGCACGCCGAAGATCCGGAACGCGTCGAGGCCGGAGCCGAGCAGGTTGACGAACATCAGGAACACCTGCATCCCGTCCATGGTCAGGTGCGTGGAACCGCTGAACGACGCCGCGTACCTGAACATCCCGCGATGCCGTCCGGCGTACGCGAGCGCGCCCTGGCCGCCGGACGACGCGCCCATCACGGCCCGCCGCGTCCCGGCGCCGTAGCGCTCCAGCACCCGGACGAGCTCGGCGGTGTGGAACGTCTCCCAGCGGGGCACGCCGCCCGCGCCGCCGTTCCACCAGTCGGTATAGCTGCCGTTCTCGCCGCCGGACGGCATGGCGACCATGACGTCCCACGCCGCGGCGAGCCCCTCGATGTCGGTCTCGCGCGTCCAGGAGGTGTAGTCGTCGCGGCCGCCCTGGAGCGCGAAGACCACGGGCCAGGTCCCGCGCGCGGAGCGCTTCCAGCCCGCGGGGAGCAGGAGACGGACGTGGACCGTCTGGTCGACGTTCGCCGAATGCCAGCTCAGGTCGAGCGTGCGCGGCCCGTGCCAGGTCTCGGTGATCGCGGGCCCGGCCGCGCGGGCCGGACCCGGCGGCGCGACGAGCGCGGCGCCCGCGACGAGCGCGAGGAGCAGGACGGACGCGAGCAGGAGGCGTGCGAAGTGCCGAAGGGTTCTCATCCGAAGTTCTTTCTCGCCAGGACCCGGTAGGCGTTGCTGTTCCTCCGGGCGATCGGGACGGTCAGCAGGTCCAGCAGGACGGCCGCGCCCATGAGCGGGGCGGCGAGGACGAGCACGGCGAGGACGCGCGCGTACTCGCGGGCGCCCGGGACGCGCGGCCACCAGGGGCGGTCGACGTCGAGGCCGAGCCGGTTGACGACCGCGGCGGCGGACGCGGCGAAGTCGGGCCCCTGGTCGGCCTCGCGGCGCTCCCGCGACACGACCTCGAACCCCCGCCGCTCCAGCGCGTCCAGCAGGTTGGCCAGCGGGATCATGTGCAGGTGCTGCGGCGCCAGCCACGGCACCCAGTGGCCGCGCAGCACCCGCCCGAACCACGACTCGGGATCGGGCATCTCGATCAGCAGGTGCCCCCCGGGCGGCAGCACCTTCGTCGCGGTGTCCAGCTCGGCGAGCGGGTCGGTGGTGTGCTCCAGGTAGTGGTGCATGCTGATGACGTCGTAGCGTCCGGCCAGGTCGGCTGCGAGCGCGCGGAACTCGCCCCGGTAGGCGGTGTCGATCCAGCCGCGCTGCGCCCCTTCCGCGACCGCCGCGCCGAAGTCCAGGCCGTCCAGGCGCGCCTCCGGGAGGACGGTCCGGGCCGCCCGGCAGAAGTGCCCCTTGCCGGTGCCGACGTCCAGCCACGACCGGGGCTCCGCCGCGCGCCGCACCATGGCGACGCGGGCGAGGTACCAGGACGTGTTGGAGGTGAAGATGCGCTCGGCCAGCACGTCGCCGAGCCCGTCGTAGACGTCCCGGTAGTAGAAGTCCAGGCCCTCGGGCGTGACGCGCGGGTTCTGGAAGATGTGCCCGCAGTTCCCGCACCGCTCCAGCGTGAAGCGTCCCGGCTTGCCCTGGAGGACGTCGCGGGCGGTGACGTGCACGTCCAGTTCGTCCGATCCGCACCACGGGCATTCCGGGGAGCGCGGCCCGACGAACCGTCCGGTGCCGCGCTCCAGCTCCGCCCGGTACCGGGCCCGCGCCTCCTCCCGCCGGGCCAGCAGCGCCCGCTCCCAGCCGGTGCGCGGTGCCGCGAGCGTGCGGACGATCGACAGCGGCACGTGGACCGGCCGCAGCAGGCTGACCCGGTGCAGGTCGCGCGGCCGGACGGGCGCGCCGGCGAAGATCAGCTGTGGTACCGCGCAGTACCAGAGCGCGAGCAGCAGGCCCGCGGCCGGCGCGGCGGCCAGGGTCCCCGCCACCAGCAGGTAGCCGGCGGCCATGGCCCCCAGGGTCTGCGGGAGCGCGAGCGTCTGCGGGATCACCAGCGCCAGCGCCCGCATCCGCGCGCGCCGGAAGGCGGTCTGGTCGTGCCCCGCGATCCCGGCGACGGCGATGTCGGCGCGCTCGACGTAGAGCTTGAGCCGGGCCGTCGCCGCGCCGAGCTCGTCCGGATCGCGCTCGCCGGCGCGCAGGCCCGCCGCCGCCACGGCGTCCCGGGACGCGAGCACCGCGTGGCAGGCGCCGCGCCCCATGCCGAAGGCGTCGTCCCGGTAGGCGCCGAAATCGGTGTGCCGGGCGAGGTCGAGGGCGCCGTCGACCGGAATGTCGCGGGGCATGAGATCGAGGAGCCCGAGACCGTTCTCGCGGGCATATCTCTCGGCGGCGCGGGCCACCCGGTCCGGCACCTCGACGTGCCGCGCGGTGAGCAGGACATAGTCGGGGTCGGCCTCGCCCTCGTCCCCCGGCGGGAGCGTGCGCAGCCCGCGCAGCCTGCGCCGCAGCCGCCAGCCGTTGGCGGCCATGCAGGCGGCGATCGCCATTGCGATGATCATTTCGAGCCCCTTTCCGTGCAGCCCGGAAAAGCACGTCATAAAGGCGTGCCGACCTGACAATCCCGATCGCGCTTTCGTTGACCGGTGACGTATGGATTCACATTCGGGGCCGCCATGATCGGGGGCCATGGGAATCGAAGTGCTCGACGAGGAGAGGGCCGGCGACCGGCTCCGCGTCCTGACCGTCCGCACCGCCGCGGTGCCGGCGGCCGAACTGGCGATCCGCGTCCTGCTCCCGCACCGCTGGACGGCGGCCCGCACCTGGCCGCTGCTCACGCTGCACCACGGCGGGCTCGACGACTCGTCCTCCTGGATCCGCCGCACCGACGTCGAGCGGCTCAGCCGGGACGACGGCGTCCTGATCGTCATGCCCGACGGGGGCCGCGCGGGCGGGTACGCCGACTGGCGCCGCGGCCCCCAGTGGCAGACGTTCCACGTCCACCACCTCCACGCGCTCATGCGCGCCCGCTACGCCGCCGGGCGGGTGCGCGCCGTCGCCGGGGTGTCCGGGGGCGGGTACGGCGCGCTGCTGAGCGCCGCCGCCAACCCCGGAACGTTCCGGTTCGCCGCCGCGTTCAGCGGCCCCTGCACCATCCGCACGGCCCTGTCCGCGACGACGCTGCTCGCCGCGACCGGCGCGGCGGGCCGCGTGAACCCGTTCGCGATGTGGGGCGTCCCGCTCGTCCACGACCGCCACTGGCGAGCCGCCGACCCCCTCGTCCTCGCCGCCGGGCTCCGCGGGACCGGCGTCCACCTGTCGTCCGGCCTGACGGGACGTCCCGGCCCCCTCGACCCGGCGGCCCCGTGGAGCGCCGCCAACCTGGCCGAACCGCTCGTCCGCGCGACGATCCGCCCGTTCCTGCGCCGCCTCCGCGCGCTCGGCATCCCCGCGACCGCCCACCTGTACCGCGACGGGACGCACGACTGGCCGTACTGGCAGCGCGAACTGCACCGCGTCTGGCCCAAGCTCACGGCGTCCCTGCGCACACCCTGACGGCACGGCTCGCCTCCCTCACACCCGGAAGTGTGTGGGAGTCTGTATGAAACAGTGTCCGTACACATAGCGGCGGCCCGGATGACTTCTCCCGCCGCACTACTAACCGGAGTAAGGAAAACCCAGGCCGGCGGCTATCCGCCCGCGAGGTCGAGCCGGTCGCGCAGCCGCGCCAGGGCCGCGGCGTGCCACGCGTCGAGGACCGCGAGCGTCTCCCTGGCGAGCCCCTCGTCGCCGGTCTCCCACGCGGTGACCACGTTGCCCCAGAACCAGACATGCTCGGACGCGTCCCCGTAGAGGGCCTCGAGCACCTCGGGGACCTCGGCCAGGACGTCCCCCATCGAGTTGAGCAACCCGAGCGTGACGCCCCCGCCGAGCCCGGCCAGGACGGCGCGCAGGACGCCCAGCACGCCCCGGTGCACGTCGCCGGCACGGACGTCGCCGTCCTGCGCGAGCAGCTCCAGCTGCGCGAACGCCCGCCGCGCCGGAGCCGGATCGGCGCCCTTCGCGTCGGGCACGAGCTTCACCAGCGCCGCCTGGTAGAACAGCTGGAGCGTCTCCAGGATCTCCTGGACGTTCCGCACGGTCAGCTCGGGCAGGCTGCTGGAGAACCGGAACAGGTACTGCCAGGTCTGGATCCCGCCGTAGAGCCGGATGTCGCGGACCACGACGCCGACACCGTGCCGCGGCTCGACGAACCCCGCCATGCGGAGCCGGCCGAGCACCTGCTGGATGCTCGAGGGGTTCAGTTCGTACCGTCCGGCGAGCCGCCGGATCGACGGCAGCGTGTCCCCGGGCCGGAGGCGGCCGGTGGCGATCTGCAAGGCGAGGTCGTCGGCGACCGCGTCCAGTGCGTTGCTGCGCATCCCGCCCCTACCGTTCGTCCGCCGGCCGGCCGGCCGACCGTCCGGCACAGTGTAGGGACCGCCCGCCCCCGTGCCGGAGGACGTCGTCCTACTTCACGTCCATTCGCAGCAGCGGCGGCCGCGGCGATGCCGCGTCGCCCCCGGTCCGCACGTACGGTGCGTGCGCGCGGGCCGGGGCGCTTCATTCGGGCGTCGGGCCGGGCCGGCCCTTCAGCCGGGCGGCGAGATCTCGGATCTGCCGTTTCACCTGCTCGTCCTGGTCGTTGCGCGCCGCGGCCTCGTGGTGTTCTCTGTGCAGACGGCGGTTTCGCTCATGTTCCTCCGCCAGATGGAGGGCCTCGCTTCGAGACCGAATGTTCTGCGTCTTGGCGTGCTTGAGGAAGACCTCGTGCGTCTCCATGTCGGCTGTGGCGTGGTCGGCCACTTGGCGGTCGTAGGTGCTCGGCCCGGCGAGGCGTTTGGTCAGGATCGGCAGGCAATCCAAAGTGATCAGTGCGATGCGGAGCAGCCAGACGAACAGGAGGACCATCAGGCTCTCGCCCTGTAGGGCGACGAGCGCTTCATCCTCCTCCAGGATGCCGATCTCGCCATCGGGACGGGGGAGCTGCTCGTCGATCTCCTGAGCGATCTCGGTCGAATAGCCGGCGTTGACGACCCCCTGGGCCTCGACGGCGTTCTTGGCTCTGACCTGGAGATCGGCGAGCTGCCGCCGACGTTCCGGGAACTCGGCCGTGTCCAGGAGCGTCGTCCGCTCGGTCCGGATCTGGCGGCAGTTCGGTCCCTCGCCGACGACGCCCGTGGTCTCGTTCCCGACGCGTTCGCCGCCGCATTCGGCGTGCCCCAGCCGCTCCAGCCTTCGCAGCTCCGCCATGTCTTTGTCGATCGCCTTCGACAACGTCGACGCCTGCGTCTCGAGCGATGTCACGGTGGCCGCCGCGGCCGCCGGGTCGGCGTCGACGGTGAGGAGCAGCCCGCGATCCTCGCACGACGCGGCGTCCTTCGCGGGGAGCGCCCGGTAGGGGACGGGATTGCAGGCCGTCAACGCGCTGAGCTTGGTCGCCCGCTCCACCCGCCTGTCCTCGGCCACCTGCCGGTGGATCGCGGGCTCGAAGATCTTGAGCAGCAGCGGCTCGGCCACCACGAATCCGAGCACGACGGCCAGCACGATCCGCGTGAGGAACACCCCGCGGCTGCTCTGTGTCCCGTGCGAGCTGGCGATCAACCAGCGGTCCACCGAGAAGATGACCCACCCCCAGAAGAGGGCGACCGGCAGCGCCACGATGAAGGACACGTCCGTGAACTTCTCGACGACGACGAGCATGGACACGGCCGCGAGGATCCCCGCGTTCACCACGATCAGGGCCATCGCGGTGTAGCGTCCGCGGTCCAGCGGGGCCATGCTCAGCACGGACTCGTCCACGCCGATCAGTGAACGCAGCCATACACCCGGGCCCTTCGGGCCGTGCACGGGCCGCCGGGGCGGCTCACCCCCCACCTCGATGGCCGGGTCCGTCTGAACCGCCGTCATCAGAGGTCTTCCTCCCGGTACGGCACATCCTCGCCGGTGTCGGTGTCGGGGCCGGGAATCCGCGGCGGGGCCGCGAGCTCCTCCCGGGCCTGCCCCGCCGCCGGCTCGATCCCCCGGCCGGGTTCCGTCTTCGCAGGCGGTGCGGTCGTCTTCCCCGCGGTGAGTTCGTGGAGAATGCCGTCGATCTCCTTCACGCCCCGCTCGTCGAGGTGGCCCTTGCGCACCATCTCCTTGAGAACTTCGAGCCGCAGCATGACGCCTTGCACTTGGGTTTCCCTGGACAGCTGCGCATTCTGAACCGCGTCCTCGTGGGCGCGGTCCTCACGCAGCCGTTCCAGCAGGTGCAGCCGGTCGGCTTCCTGCTGGTGGAAATCGGCCAGCTCCTTGGCACCGATCTCGTCCCGCTCGGCGGCGAGGGCGTAGGCCATCAGCGGATCGTCGCCCACCGCGGCGGTGACCTTCGCGGCCCGATCGATGTCGAAGGTCGTCTCCAGGTCGCGCCTGCGGTGCGCCGCGGCCAGCGCCGCCTCCTCGTCCGCTTCCCGCTGCGCCTCCTTCTGCCGGTCGCTGTTGAGCTTGTTGATCTCCTGCTCGGTGCTCAGCACCTCCAGCTTGAGCCTGTGCAGCCTGGTCTCGGTCTCCTCCAGAGCCTGAGCCCGGTCGTATTTTCCGCCCCTCGACAGACCCGCGAGCCGGTCCTGATGATCGAGATCGTCCCGGACGGCCTTGCCCACGTACTCCTTGACCTCCGACGGTGCGGGGATCTCGACGTTGCTCAGGGTCGCCGTCATCCCGGAAAGCCGGACCGGCAGGTAGTGGTGGTATGCCTGCAGTTCGGCGCGCACTTCCGTCCGGGCCTCCAGGAAATCGGCGAGCTTGTATTTCGCGCCCGCCTTGAAGACGTCCTCGTGTGCCCTCAGGTACCCGGCCAGGGCGTCTCGGACGTCCCCGAGCCCGGCCTCCACCACGGCGACCGGGTCATGGACGCGGCAAGTGAAGTCGACGCGAACGGTGAACTCGCCCCCCTCCGCGGAGGGAACGGTGAACTCGGTCCTGACCTGTTTGTTCTCCGTCACGTCGACGATGCTCACGTGCGTCGCCTCCAGGACGATCTCGTCGTCCAAGCCGAGCCGTCCGCTGTCGAGCACGTACCTGCCGCCGGAGCGGAACACCAGTACCTGCCCCGCCGTCGGAGGCGGGATCTCCGAAGTGTCGCGGCGCCGGGAACGCAGCCCGAAAAGCCGCCCGCTTTGAGGCACCGGCGACAGGACCTTCTGGCTAATGATCGGATAGGTCACGATCTTCTCCTATGCGACGTTGTGCTCGTTCGATTGCCGAGAGCAGGGCGGCGGTGACCGGGTTCGCTCCGTCGCGCCGGTTCGCGGGGCGAGCGGCGAACGCCGTGAAGTCCTCGGCCAACTCGTCCCGCTGGTCCTTGGACAGCAGGCCGCCCAGGACGTCGCCGAGCCGTCGGGCGATCACCTCCGGCTGTTCGGACCGGTACCGCAACGCGTCGAGATTGGCGTGCAGCGCGGCCAGCGCGGAATGCCTGACCGGCCGGTTCACCAGGAGCACCGACCACGTGTACCCGATGGCGTCCGCCAGGTCGGGCCGCTCGCACAGCAGCCGCGCCGCCAGCGGCCGCCCCTGCTGGTCGTCCGTTCGGTAGACGGCGAGTACCGCCCGCAGCGCGATCCCGTACAGCTCGATCCGGCCGGGGATTCCACGCAGTTTCTTGATCTTGTCCTCCAGGAAGCGGATGACGCGCTCCTGTCCCGCGGTGTCCTCCTGGGACAGGAACAGCCCGCCGAACGCCTCGGTGGCGAGAGGCCCCAGCACGGCTCCCCGGTTGCCCGCCAGCCGCCAGAGGTTCTTCACGGCCTCGATCGAGTAGAGCCGCCCGAGAACCCCCGAGAACGCGATGATCGCGTTGTACTTCTGCCCGTGCGTGCTGTCTCGCGCGGCCCATCCCGAAGCGACCCGGAGCGCCACCGGCGCCAGATCCTCGTCGAAGCACATCAACCACAGCACGTGGACGGTCGTCAGCCGCTTCTGCCGGGCGTGCGAGCGAGCCGGTTCGCCGCGTCCCGTCGCGATCGACCACGGGTCCAGGTACGAGATCTCGACCTCGTCGAAGCTGGACGCGGCGAGCCGGGCCAGGCCCGCCGCGATGTGGAGGGACAGTTCCGGCCTGATCAGGATGCCCTCGAGCCAGATCCGGACCGCGTCCCAGAAGTGCTCGTCGAACCGTCCCGTCATCTCGGCGAACACGAAGCGCTGCGCCTCCGGATCGCGCAACTCGATCAGCCGCCGCGGCCATCCGTCGACGTTCACCTGCCTGATCTGGATCAGCGGGTTGTCCCGCTGTCTCCCCCTGGCCTGGGGGAAGGCCGCCTCCGCGGGGCTCGGTGGCCGATCCGCGGAGTCGGTCCCGGGGGGCGGCTCGGGCACCATCTCCGCCAGCGTGGCCTTCAGCGACGCGCGGACGTCCCCGAACCGCCGCTCGGAAAGGCCCGGCAGGAACGCCAGCACGGTGACGTCGAGCACCTGCTCCCGGGTCGGCCCCTGCTCGAACCAGGTACGGACCTGGCTCTTCGCCGCTTCCCGGAGGACGGACGAGATGGCCTCCACGGGCGACAGACCGTGCACGAGCCGGTCCGTGATCTCGACGAGGCACGCCATCGTCACGGCTTCGGGCAGTGCCTCGACGGCCTTCGCGATATCCGCGTCCGCCACACCGCCGCCCGAGTGCGCACGGATGACCGCTGCCCAGTCCTCGGGCGGCGACCACTCGATCCTGGCGGTCGCGGCCGTGCGCCGGTCCTCCTCCGAGGAGGTCACCACCAGGAACGAGCCCCGCTCGCGCAGTTTCCCCTGGACCCGTTCCCAGTGGAGCTCGGCCTCCCGGTCGACGTCGCCGAACCAGCCGGGCAGCAGGTACCCCGTCCCCTTGTCGAACCGGTGGTCGGCCAGCTCCCGGAGGCTTTTGGTCGAGGACAACCTGACGATCGGCGCCGTCCCGTCGAGGACGCGCACCAGGAGATTCACGGCGCCGGTGAGCTTGCCGCAGCCTTCGGGCCCGCACAGCGTGACGACCGAGGTCCGTCGCAGCGCCTGGATCGCCGGCCCGAAGGGCCCGGGCTCGACGAAGTATCGAGTCAGCGCGTCCACCCGGTCCCGGGACATCGGCCCGCTCACCGCCCGGCGGCTGGTCCAGCCCGCCGCCGCACCGAACCCGAAGTTCGCGCCCCCCGCGTCCACATTGCTGTGGAAAACGTTGATCAGCTGGTTGACCGGCACGTGCTCGGCGGGGGGAAGGACCCCCTGCTCGTCCGCCTCGGGCGGGTCGTCGACGGGCTGGAACGGTTGGCCGTCGTCGTCGGTGTGCACGCCTTCGGCGGGGGCGTCCGCGGACACGTGGTCAGCCCCCGAAACCGAAGTTGGCGCGCCTGGCATCCACCCGCTCGTGGAACTCGTTGTGCACCGAACCGGGCGGCCTCGGCGCCGCGCGGTCACCCGTGCGCTCCGGTGCGGACTTCTCGTCCGGCGGGAGAGCGAGGGGGAGGGAATGGACGCTGCGACCCCTCGGAATCCAGAGCCAGGCGCGCTCCCTGAACTCCTTGACCTTCACCTCCACTTCCCGGAAGTCCTCGGGAGCGACGGAGAGCGCGTGGCCGTGCCGGACGACGTCGGTGAAGATCCGGTCGGAGAGCATGACGGCCAGATCGGCCATGGCCTCCTTGAGGGCGACCCGCAAGGGGGGACTGTCGCAGAGCCGGGCGACCTCGACGGGCCCCTGGCCGCTGCGCCCGTTCACATCGGCGATCGCCGTGCCGTAGTGGACGGCCATCCGGAGCCGGAGGCGGTTCGCCCACGGTGCGTCCCCGTTGCGCCGGTGCAGGAAGGCCGCGAGGTGGCGAGGGAAGTCCCCCACCAGACGCCCCTCGGAGGTCTGCGGGAGGAGGACCGAGAACTCCCCGTCGCCGGCACCCTGCCGTTCCCAGCTGTCCCGGTCGAGTCCCGCCGAGTCCGCGGCCCGGTCCAGAACGTCGAGAAGTCCCGCCTGGATGTCCGCCTGTCGCTGATCGTCGCCGCTTCCGTACCCTGTGGCGTCAACGGAGATCATCGGACGCCGTTCGAAAACCCCTGCCACCTGCTGTCCCCTTGGCATGTTGGAGTCGAGAATCGGGATCTTCGCACGCCGGGACACACAAGAATCGGGATTTATACCTGTTCTGCCTAGATCACCCTGTCCCTTGGCATCAGGGTCGGTTGGTGGAGCACCGAAGAGGTGCCGAAATCAAGCGAAGATCCGCAACCGCGGACGGGGTGTGGACTCCGAACCCATCGCCTGATCCCGCAGACGAAGCGATGATCGGGGGCCGGGCGCCCGGTCGGCCGGGCGTCGGCGACGGCCCGGGACTTCGACGCCGCGACCGCGTTGGTGGGGACCGCCCTCCGGACAGGGGCTCGCCGCCCACGCTCCCCAGATCACCGACCGGTCATCGCGTAAGCTTTCAGCCTTTCGAGATCGGACACCACGATCCGCCGGTAGCCCGTCCTGATCAGACCGGCGCAGCGCATGTGCCTGACGGCCTTGACCGCGGACTCCCGCGCCGCGCCGACCAGCTTTCCCCATTCCTCCTGGGTGAGCTCGATCCCGAGGTCGGTGCCCCCTCGACCGGATAGCCGTGGCGGTCGGCGAGCAGGACGGCCACGCGGGCCAGCCGCCGGTCCACCGGGTAGCCCGCGAATTCCAGACGTCGCTGGTTGGCCCAGTCGAGCCGGTCGCCGAGCATGGTCGCCAGAAGTCTCCACGCTTCGGGATTGCGGTCGAGGAACCCCAGGAAGCGCTCCTTCGGCAGCCGGTGAACCGCGCCGTCCGTGCACGCGATCACGGTCGCGGAGCGATCCGTGTCACGGATCGCCGCCAGCTCTCCCACCAGATCCCCGCTGACCCTGATCCCGAGAAGGGCCTCCGCACCGTTCTCCAGGCAGCCGACCACCTTCACGCACGCCGGCGACCTGCTGCCCCGCGCCCGCAACACCAGCACCTGGTCGGTGGGCTCCCCCTGCGCCATCAATAGCTGCCCCGCGGTCACGCGCTGCTCGGGGGCGATCGTCAGCAGCTCACGCCGAAGCGGCGCCTTCAAGCCCGCCAGGAACGTCCCGATCGGCCAGTGCTCTCTCCCTGAATCGACCACATGTCCACTATCCCCGCCCGCGGGGCCGCGGTAGTCGTTTCTCGTCGGCACCCGAACCCGGTCTCGACGCACCCGCTGGACATGCCCGCGCTCCTGGTGCGACCAGTAGGAACTTCGCCGCACCCCTTGCCGGTGCCGTCCGTGGACGCCGGTGCCGACCGCCCGGATCTCGTGGCGTGTGTAGCGACCTGCGTCAGTGGGGACGTTCGGAGTTAGCCGGTGCCGTGGTGGCCCCAGGCGCGGACCGCTCGTCTCGCGGGTCCGCATCGGATTCGAGCCGCCGCACGTCTTGAGGGCGACGTTCTGGTGAGCGGCCTCACCGAACGCTGCCGGCAGTCGGGGGTGGTTGGTTGAGATTCCGATACGGCCGTGCGGAACCGGGGAGGGAAACCCTCCCGGGGGGCGCGGCGTGACCGAACCGGCCCGGTGCGACGGCGGCGCGCGGGACGCGCTGGGCGGCGTGCTGCGATCGGCTCCCTGCGCGGTCCTGAGCGTCGACCCGTCCGGGGCCGTCGTCGAGCTCAACGACGCCGCGCGGGCCGTGCTGGGTGTCCCGCCGGGCGGGCCGGCGGCCGGCGCCGTGCCGGGCTGGCTCGCCGACGCCCAGCGGTCGCTCCCCGCGGGCGGCGGCACGGTCGCCCAGGGGCCGATCCGCGACCGGGTGTTCGAGGCCCACGCCGTCCCGGAGAGCGGGTCCCGGACGGTCTGGTGGTTGGTCGACGTCACCGAGCGCGAGCGCGCGGCCTTCCTCGCCGAGGCGTCCGACGAACTGCTCGCGTCGCTCAACCTGGAGCGGTGCATGGAGGTGACCGCGCGGCTCGCCGCCCGCCACCTGGGCGACGGCGCCGTCGTGATCGTCCCGCGCTCCGGCCGGGGCCATCCCGTCACCCGCTGCGGGCCCGGCGGGCGCGTCGACCACCAGGAACTGCTCGTCGACCCCGCCGAGGTCGAGGGCCTCGCCGACGCGATGCGGGGCTTCCCGCCGGTGCCGCCGCGCTGGATCGACCCGGCGGCCGCCCCCGCGTGGCTCGCCCGTCCGCCGGACCGGCCCGCCGCGATGGCGGTGGTCGGGCTGCCCGGCCACGGCGTCCCGGCCGGGGCGCTGGTGCTGCTGCGCCCGGCCGGACGCGAGCGGTTCTCCGCGGGCGAGGAACTGACCGTCCGCCTCTTCGCGGCCCGCGCGGGCGCCGTCCTGTCGGCCGCCCGCCTGTACGCCGAGCAGGCCTCCATCACCGCGACCCTGATGGCGGAGCTGCTGCCGCCCCGCGACCGCGACCGGGAGCCGGGCGGGATGGAGCTGGCGGCGCGCTACCGGCCCGCCGGCGACGAGGACCTGGTCGGCGGCGACTTCTACGACGTGTTCCCCGCGGACGGCCCCGGCGACGAGACGCTGGTGGTTCTCGGGGACGTGTGCGGCAAGGGACTCGAGGCCGCGGTGCTCACCGGCAAGATCCGCAACACGCTGCGGGCCCTGCTGCCGATGGCCGGGGACCACCGGCGGGTGCTGGAACTGCTCAACGGCGCCCTGCTGCACGGCGACTCGACGCGGTTCGTCACGCTGGTGCTGGCCTCGGCGCGCCCGCGGGGGACGCGACTCCGGCTCCGGCTGACCAGCGCCGGTCACGCCGCCCCGCTGGTCGTCCGGACGGACGGGACGGTCGAGACCGCCCCGACGGCCGGTTCACTGATCGGCGTGATCGAGGAGATCGACTCGACCACCGCCCGGGTGACGCTCGGGCCCGGCGATACCTGCCTGCTGTACACCGACGGCATCACCGAGGCCGTCGGCGGGCCGCTGGGCGACGAGATGTTCGGCGAGGAGCGCCTCCGCACCGAACTGGGACGGTGCGGCGGCATGCACCCGGAGGCGCTGGTGGAACGCGTCCACATGCTCGCCGCCGACTGGGTCGGCGCCCGCCGGCACGACGACATGGCGGTGATCGCGATCACCGCCCCAAGGGTCCGGGCATGACGGCCGGCGGAACCGGCGACCTGGCGGACGCGCTCTGGGCGGCCGTCATCGCCGGGGACGAGCAGGCCGCCACCGACATCGCGCTGACGGCGCTGGACGGCGGAATCGACCCCGAGACCCTGCTCCTGGACGTCATCGCGCCGATGCAGGCCCGCGTGGGGCGCGAGTGGGCGGCCGGCCGGATCACCGTCGCGCAGGAGCACAGCGCCACGGCCGTCAACGAACGCGTGATCGCCGCGCTCGCGGACCACCCGGCCGCTCGGCGCGAGCCGCGCGCCGAGCGGCCCGTCGCGGTCGCCTGCATCGACGGTGAGTGGCACGCCCTGCCCGCCCGGCTCGTGGCCGAGGTGCTGCGGCTGCGCGGCCGTCCGGTCGACTACCTCGGCGCCCAGGTTCCGACCCGGCACCTCATCTCCCACCTGCACCGCACCGCCCCGGCCGCGGTGCTGCTGTCGTCCTCGATCGCCACCCGGCTGCCCGCCGCGCACGCCGCCATCACCGCCTGCCAGGCCACCGGTACGCCGGTCCTGGTCGGCGGCGCCGCCTACGGGCCCGACGGCCGCTACGCCGCCCTGCTGGGCGCGGACGCGTGGGCGCCCGACGCCCGCGCCGCCGCCGACCGTCTCGAGCGGGCCCCGCTGCCCAAGCCGCCGCCCGTCCACCGGATCATCGACGACCTCCCGCACCTGACCGACCAGGCCCATGCCCACGTCACCCGGACGGCCCCGCAGCTGATCCGGCACGTCCTGACCGGCCTGCGGTCCCGTTTCCCGGAGGACCCCGACCGGCGGGACCGGACGGCCGAGGAGATCTCCCACATCGTCGAGTTCTTCGGCACCGCCCTCTACCTGGACGATCCCGATCTGTTTACGAGCTACATGACGTGGGCCGCCGACATCCTCGCCGCCCGGGATGTCCCCCCGCAGAGCCTCCTTGCCGTCCTCGACCTGCTCTTCGAGCCCGTCGCCGACTACCCGCGCGCCACCCGCATGCTCGTCCGCACCCGAGACGCCCTGCGAGACCGCCTGCAGACCACGTGACCGTCGAGCGAGAGTACTGGAGGGCGATCGAGGAAACCTGGAGCGTGATCTACGAAACTCTGCAGTGATCGAGGTAGATATTCGCGCCTTGATCGGGTAGTGTTCCTGTCATCAGCGAGAGACAAGTCCAAGAGAAGCGGCAGAGGACGAACTGTCGCCGGGTCTGGATGGAACGGACCGGGCGTGCCGGGGCCAGCGCAGTGGAAGGGGCTCCGGTAGCCGGTCCGACCGGCGGCCAACGGGTCGCCGACGGCAAGAGAACACGCAGTATCGAAGATGATGTCGAGGAAAGGAGGGGCCGGCGCCATCGGGATCGCCCGCAGCAGGCTCCAGTCACGCCGCGCGGGAACCGCAGCTCCACAGATTGGACGGTGGTCTACGGTCACGCATCCGCGATCCCCGCGCACCCGTTCCGAAGGGGATGGGCGACGCGGAAGACCGGCCGCTCAGGCCGGATAGATGGTGTTGTACCTCTGGGCCCTGGCGCCGATGGCGCCAGGGCCCCTGTCGCTGTTTCCCGACCATCGATCCCCACAGCAGTATGGAAGGTTCTGTGAAAGCACCCCAGCCGGCACGGTCCGGCGACCAGCCGCCTCAGCACGGCCGTCAGAGCGCCGCCCCCGGCGGCGACCCCGACGACACGCTCGAAGACAGGCTCGACGACGAGGACTACCCGGCCTACAGCATGGGCCGCGCCGCCGAGATGCTGGACGTGACCCCGGCGTTCCTGCGCAGCCTGGACACCGCCAAGCTGATCGTTCCGCAGCGCTCACGCGGTGGGCATCGCCGCTACTCCCGCTACCAGTTGCGCCTGGCGCAGCGCGCCCGCGACCTGGTCGACGAGGGCACCGCGCTGGAGGCGGCCTGCCGCATCATCATCCTGGAGGACCAGCTCGCCGAAGCCGAGCGCATCAACGCCCGACTCCAGCGGGAACGACAGGACCCGTCGCAGTAGGCCGCGCGTCCCCGGGAGGCGGTGTGCCCGTGACGGACGCGGCCGACGGCCTTCAAGGCCGTCCGGTACCTCGCACCGGCAGGGGCCGCGCGCGAGGGTGGCGAGAGCGGCACGCGGCCCTGGGCGGAGTTCCGGCGAGTGGACGCTGGGGCGGCGGAGCGACGTCGCCTATGTTGAAGGGGTAGGGCTTTCGACGCGGGAGATGAGCATCATGGGCGGAGCGGTGCCCGAAGTGTGGATCTCGGCGGCCGACGGCTGCGACATGGTCCGTGCCGACGCGGTCGTGATGTTCCGCATGGACCACACCGGCAGGTTGACCGCACAGCTCCGTGACGAGGCGAAGGTCAGCGTGACGCTGCTGGAGGGATCGTCCGGGAGCGGTCATCCGCCCGCCGACTTCCACCGCCGGCTGGCGCGGGCCATCGCCGAACTCGCCGACTCCAGCGGTGCGCACCTGATCCGCGCGGAGAGCACGGACGGCGCGTGGAGCTGGATCAGCGAAGCGCTCTGAGGGGCGGGTCCCGAACCGGGCGCCGCCGGTCCTCAGCCCGGGATCCGGAGGGCGGGCGGGGTGCGCTCTCGCGTCCTGGGCCGCTACGACCCTCGGCACTCGGCGGGCAGCCTGACCTTCCCGGGCCTGTGCTCGAACGTGTTCATCACGAGCCACTCGTCCAGTTCGGGGTCGTAGAGGTTCTGGACGCCGAACTGGAGGACCTGCCAGAAGGTCGACGGGTCGCGCTGGTCGACGTAGATGTCGCCGAGCGCGAGTGGAAACCGGAGGTACTTCCCCGGCGGTAGCTGCGGCACGACGACACCGACCCGCCAGTGATTCACGGCGCGTGCCGGCTCCCGCTGCAGGATCTCCCGCCCGACGAAACGTGACGTCTCGAGTTTCCGGTTCAGCGTCTCCAGGTTGAACCCCGGGATTCGCGAGCATACGCGCTCGTTCAGGCCGGGCCATTTATAGGTCAGCGTGTAGAGCGAGTCCTGGTAGATGAGGTTCGTGAACCAGATCGGGTGGCCCGGACCGCCCGCGACCATCTGGCTGTCGCCGTCCGCTCCCGACCAGGTGAACGGCACCGTGATGTCGAGATCCCGGACGATCCATTTGCCCGTCCCGTGAAAGTCTCGCGGCAGCTTCGGCGGCCGTGGTTCGGTGCTCCGCGCGGGTTCCGCGACGGCGCCGGCGCCCGCGAGCGGAGGCAGCGCCAACGCGGCGACCATTCCTGTGAGAACCACCGAAAGTACCGCCCGGCGCAGGCGTGTCCCTTTCATGAAACTCCTCCGATGCCGTGTCGCGTGCCACCGCGACGCGGCATCCGCGCGCAGCGATCTCTCCCGCACGATCCCCCGGCACCGGCGGGCGGAAAACCACGGACCGGTCACGAACCGCTCTGTTCCGAACCGGCCCCTCAGGCGTCCAGACCGGATCCCTGCCGCCGGCGACACCTCGGGCGTGCGGCGTCCGTCCGAGGACGGACGCCGCACGCCCGGGACGGTCGTTCAGGCGGTCATGCGCTGCTGCAGCAGCGCCTTGCCCTGTTCGGCGCCCTTCCGGCTGTCGGACTGGGCGCGGCGGAACAGGTCGGCGGCCTCGGTGTCGCCGGCCCGCTCGCAGTCCGCGATGTAGGTCTCCAGCCGCAGAGCGTTGCTCAGGCACTGCTCCACGAACCAGACCAGGTCGTAGTCCTTGTCCTTCGTGCCGGTGATGCCACCGGTCTCCTGGGTCATGCTCATCTGCTCCGCCTCCCTTGGCATGTCGGCGATCGCGGTCAGCCCCGGGGGGACGGCGAACCCTCTACCCGATAAGCCCGTACCCATTCACCAGGGACGGCATGGGGCAAAAGGGGATCACGGGGCGTGCCGCCCGTCCGTGAGGGGAGCCCTCAGGCGTTCCGGCCGTGGTGGAGGGCGCCGTGGTGGAGGGCGCCGTGGTGGAGGGCGAAGGCGTCGTCGCCGAGCGCGGACCGCGCCGCGGCCGAGATGCGGTCCACGTCTCCGCGTTCCTCCGGGGGCAGCGGCGCGCCCGCCGACTCGCGCAGGGCGGCGGCGTCGCCCAGGAGCCGTGCGGCGTCCGCGGGGGCTCCCGTCAGGGACGCCACGCCGGCCAGGCCCTCGAGGGCGAGCGCGATCGCCCGGGGGTCGCCGGTGTCCCGGGCGACGGCGAGGCCCTCCCGATGGAGGGCCTCCGCCGCGGCGGCGTCCCCGCGCTGCTCGGCGGTGAAGCCGAGCTCGGCCAGCCCGAGCGCAATGCCCGGCGCGTACCGCACCTCGCGTTCGTAGGCGAGCACGTCGCGCATGCCGGTCGCGGCGTCGTCGAGGCGGCCCGCGCGGCGGGCGGTGAGGGCCAGGCCGGTGAGGGCGAAGGCCTCACCGGGCCGGTAGCCGTGCTCGGCGGCGAGGGCCCGGCCCCGCTCGTGGCGCCGGTCCGCCTCGGCGTGGTCGCCCGCCAGCAGGGCGAGCCGGCCGAGCCCGGACTGCAGCAGCGAGACCTGCAGCCACAGCCCGAGCTCCTCGGCCGGCCCGAGCCCGTCGCGGCACAGGTCGGCGGCCCCGCGGTGGTCGCCCTTGATCTCCGCGAGCCGGGCCAGCAGATCGATGGCCCGGACCTGCCCCCAGCGGTCTCCCAGCTCCTCGAAGATCGCCCGGCTCTCCGCTCCGGACCGTTCCAGGGTGCCGAGGTCGCCGCGGACGAGCGCGTGGTTCGCCTCGGTGGCCAGCGCCGCGGCGGTGCCCCAGCGGTCGCCGAGCCGCCGGAACACCGGCAGCGCCCGTTCCACCAGGTCCCGGCCGAGGTTTAGATCGCCGGCACCGAGCAGCACGTCGCTGAGGAACCACTCCGCCCTGGCGCGCTCGCCCGGGTCGGCAATGGTCTCCCCGGGCGTCCGGACGTCCGCCGCATGCTCGCCCAGCAGCCCCAGGCCGGTCCGCCACGCCTCGGCGCGTGCCCGCGCCGCCTCGGGGGCCCCGGACCGGACGTCCAGCGCCATCGCGAATGCGCGCCTCGCCTCGCCGATCCTGCCGCGCAAGTACCAGTACCAGGCCAGCGCGTTGACCAGGCGCAGCGCGCTCCCGCCGTCGCCCCGGCGCACCGCCCCCTCCAGCGCCCCGCGCAGGTTCCCGTGCTCGGCGTCCAGGCGCTGGAGCCACCGCTGCTGATCACGGCCGTGCAGCAGCGGCTCCGCACGTTCGGCCAGCGCGGTGTAGAAAGCCGCGTGCCGGAGGCGGACCCGCTCGGCATCGCCCGCCTCCTCCAGGCGCTCCAGCGCGTAGGCCGCGACCGACTCCAGCAGCCGGTAGCGGGTCCCGCCCGCGTCCCTGACCACCATCGACCGGTCGACGAGGCGGGCCAGCAGGTCGAGGACGTCCGCGGGCGCCACACCGCCGCCCGCGCAGACCTCCTCGGCGGCGTCCAGCGCGCAGCCCTCCGCGTGCACCGCGAGCCGCCGCAGGACGACACGTTCGGGCTCGGACAGCAGTTCCCAGCTCCAGTCGATCATCGCGCGCAGCGTCCGCTGCCGCGCCGGGGCCCCGCGGTGCCCCGAGGAGAGCAGCCGGAACCGGTCGTCGAGCCGTTCCGCCAGGTCGTGGACGTCGAGTGCGCGCAGGCGGGTGGCCGCCAGCTCCAGCGCCAGCGGGACGCCGTCCAGCCGGCGGCAGATCGCCGCGACCGCCCGCGCGTTGGCGGCGTCGATCGCGAACCCCGGAACGGCGGCCGCCGCGCGCGCCTCGAACAGCCGGACGGCGCTGAAAGTCCGGAGGGCCGCGGGCCCGCCGTCGGCCGGGGAACGGGGCGACCGCAGCGGCGGGACGGGCCAGGCCGATTCCCCGGCGAGCCCCAGCGGCTCCTGGCTGGTGGCCAGGATCCGCACCTCCGGCGCCGCCCGCAGCAGCCGCCCGCTCAGCGCGGCGACGTCGTCGATCACATGCTCGCAGTTGTCCAGGACGAGCAGCGCCCGGCGGGTCCGCAGCGCACCGGCGAGCCGTTCGGCCGGATCGGCGGGCACGCCGGAACGCGGCATGCCCGGCGCGGTGTCGTCGCGGATGCCGAGCACGGCGATGGCGGCCTCCGCGAGCCGGTCGACCGCCGGCGTCCCGTCCGTCCGGGCCAGGCCGGCCAGCTCGACGAGCCACACGCCGTCCGGATGGTCCGCGGCCGCCCGCGCGGCGGCCTCCAGGGCCAGTCTCGTCTTCCCGACACCGCCGGGGCCGGTGAGGGTGACCAGGCGGCCGGCCTTCAGCACCGCCTGGACCTGGGCCACCGCCTCGTCGCGCCCGACCAGCTCGCTGAGCTGCGCGGGAAGGTTCGTCCGCGGCGGCGGCGCGGCGGCCAGGGCGGAGTCCTGCCCGAGGATCCGCCGGTGGAGCCCGGCGATCTCCGGGCCGGGGTCCAGACCCAGCTCCTCGCGCAGGCGGTCCCGGAGGTCGGCGTAGGCGTCCAGCGCCTCGCTCTGCCGTCCGGTGCCGTACAGGGCGCGCATGTACGCGGCACGCAGCCGCTCGCGCAGCGGATGGCGGTCCACCAGGTCGCCCAGCTCGGCCGCCAGGGCACCATGCTCGCCGATCTCCAGCCGCGCCTCCGCCCGCTCCTCGATCGCGGTGAGCCGCCGCTCCTCCAGCAGCGCCGTCAACGGCCGCGCGAACGCCTCGTCGGCGAAGTCGGCGAAGGCCGGCCCGCGCCACAGGTCCAGCGCCTCGGTCAGCAGGCCCGCCCGCGACCCGGGCGCCGGGGCCTCGCGGGCCCGCGCCAGCAGGCCGGTGAACCGCGTCGCGTCCACGTCCCCGGCGTCCACCCGGAGCCGGTACCCGAGGGCGTCCTCGAAGGACACCAGGTCCCGGGCGCCCGGCTCGGCCTCGTCCAGCGCCCGGCGCAGCTGCGAGACCTTGACCTGCAGCGCCCCGGTCGGATTCCGCGGCGGCGAGCCGCCCCACAGATCGTCGATCAGCCGGTCCACTGGTACCGGCCGCCCCTCGTGCCCGAGCAGGACGGCCAGCAGGGCGCGGACCTTCGCCCCGCGCACCGCGACCGGTGCGCCGTCCGCCGTCCACACCCCCAGCGGCCCGAGCACCCCGAATCGCATGGTCCTCACAGTATCCGGCGATCTCTCCCGAATCCGGGCCCGCTTACGCCCGCCCGCCGCGGCGGTAAGCGCACGGTAAGTGCCGGATAAGTGCCTCTCGACATGCTCTTGCCACTGAGAAACGTCGAAAGGAGAGCGCGATGACCGTGACCGGGCCCCTGAACGTCGCCATCATCGTCGGCAGCACCCGCGAGGGACGGTTCGGCCCCACGGTGGCCGCATGGTTCACCAAGGAGGCCGGACGGCGCCCCGCCCTCGCCCTCGACGTCGTCGACCTCGCCGAGACCACCCTGCCGGACGTGCTCGCCGCCGACCACGCGTACCCGCCCGAACCGGTACGGGAACTGGGTGAACGGCTCGCCCGGGCCGACGCGTTCGTGATCGTGACCCCCGAGTACAACCGCAGCTTCCCCGCCTCGCTGAAGACGGCCATCGACTGGTACGTCGACGAATGGGAGGCCAAACCGGTCGGCTTCGTCTCCTACGGCGGCGTCTCCGGCGGCCTCCGCGCCGTCGAGCAGCTCCGGCAGGTCTTCGCCGAACTCCACGTCGTCACCGTCCGCAACACGGTCAGCTTCCACTCCTGCTGGGACAGGTTCGACGACGACGGCCACCCGATCGACGCGGCGGGCTGCGGCGCGGCGGCGGAGAGCCTGCTCGACCAGCTGACCTGGTGGGCCCGCACCCTGCGGGACGCCCGCGCCGAACGCCCCTACGCGGCGTGAGCCGCGCCCTTCTGAGGAGACCAAATTGAATTCCACCCGGTCCCGCTGGGCCCTCGGCCTGCTGGCCTTCTCCAGCCTGATCACTTCGCTCGACTTCACCATCGTGTACGTGGCGCTCCCCGACATCGCAAGCGACGTGGGACTTTCGGGTCACGCCACCCAATGGGTGATCAGCGCCTACGCCATCTTCTTCGGCGGCTTCCTCCTGCTGGGCGGCCGCTCGGCCGACCTGCTGGGCCGCCGCCGCATGTTCGTCCTCGGGATGCTGCTGTTCGGCGGCGCGTCCCTGCTGGGCGGCCTGGCCACCACGCCCGCGACACTGATCGCCGCGCGGGCCCTCCAGGGAATCGGCGGGGCCGTCCTGTTCCCCGCCACGCTCTCCCTGGTCACCACCGGATTCACCGAAGGCCCCGCGCGCGTCCGGGCCCTGGCCGTCTGGGCCATGGCTGGCGCGGGCGGTCTGAGCCTGGGCGCGCTGCTCGGCGGGATCCTGACCCACGCGTTCGGCTGGGAGGCGGTGTTCCTGGTGAACGTGCCGCTGGTCGTCGCGGGCACCGCGGGCGCGTTCGTCCTGCTCCACCGGGACGGCCCCCGCGAACGCGCCCGCGGCTTCGACATCCCGGGCGCCCTCACCGGCACGGCAGGCATGACCCTGTTGGTCTTCGCCATCGCCCAGGGCCCCGAGGCCGGTTGGACCGCGCCCTCCGTCGCCGCCTCCGCCGTCCTCGCGGTGACGCTGCTGACCGCGTTCGTCTTCATCGAGGCGCGCACCGCGAACCCCCTGATGCCGCTGCGGCTGTTCCGCAACCCCAACCTCCGCGCCGGCCTGCTGGTGATCCTCACCTTCGGCGTCACCATGCAGAACCTCGTCTACTTCCTCACCCTCTACTTCCAGGACGTGCTCGGCTACTCGGCGCTCCAGGGCGGCCTGGCGTTCCTGAGCCTCTCGGTGGTCATCGGGACCGCCAACTGGATCGCCGAACGCCTGATCATCCGCGTCGGCGCCCGCACGACCCTGATCGTCGCGCTCCTGCTCGGCTCCGGCGGCGGCGCGCTGATGGCCGCCGGCATGCGCGCGGACGGCTCGTACTGGACGATCCTCGCGGGCCTGGTGGTCTACGGGTTCGGCATGGGGATGATCTACCCGACCATGTTCGGCACCACCGGCACCGGCGTCGCCGACGAGGACCAGGGCGCCGCCGGAGGCATGGCCAACACCGCCCTCCAGGTCGGGACCAGCGTGGGCCTGGCCGTCCTGGTCGGCGTCTCCACCTCCGGCCTCACCGACCTGACCGGCGAGACCCTGCGCACCGCCACGTCCGACGGCCTGCGCAACGCGGTCTACGTAGCGGCCGCCCTGACCCTGGCGGGCATCCTCGCCGCCCTGACCCTCCCCCGCCGCGCCACCCGGCCCCCCGCCCCCGCAACCCCCCACACCGAGGAACCCGCCCTCCACTGACCACCGCGATGTCCGGGTTGAACCCCACTTCAACCCGGACATCACGCAGCGCTGGTGTCCGGGGCCATCGCGATTCACGCGGAACAGAGAAGAGGAACCGCTGCCGCAAAGGAACCATAGACGTACCCGTGCTGGCGCATGTGTGCCCTCAACGCTGTCATCTGGCATAACCGGCTCCGCCCTCCCGGTCCAGCGGTCATTGATCACTTGTGACACGGACCAGAACACTCGGCAACCCTGGTCGAGCCACAAGGCGGGCGGGCAGATATGTGTTCCCCATCCGGGACTTACGTGCATACCCCCCGACTTGGATGATGCGCTTTTGCGGTCGAGTTCCTGGAGGGGCGCATGGCCCACAACTGGAGCTGTGCGGACGCCAAGCTTCCTGGTTGTGTATGCGCGTGTGGCGGGGCGAGACACGGCTGCCAGGGAGCGTTCAAGGTGGCTGATGGGTCACTTGACGAGGTGCTGGCGCATGTGAAGCATCGAGAGGACGACTGGGAGGCGAAGTCCGCGAGACCGGCCAGAGGTCACGCCGCGATCGGTTGTGCCCGGGCGGACGTCATTCACTGGTTGCATCGTGATCGCGAGTTGCTCGAGTGCGCCAGGACGACGCAGGCGACCGCGTTCGAGGACGAGCCGGACGCTTCCGCGAGCGGACAGGTTCTGCGCAAGGTCGCCGAACAGCTCGGCCCGCAGGGAATGAAGGAATTCCAAGAATGGGCAGGAGTGGCGCATTTTTGGTGTGAACTGCTCGCACAGATGGCCTGTGCACTCGAGCGGTACGAAGATGTCTGTGGACGAATGTTTTTCCTGGTGGAAAAAGTCCTCTATCAGCGAATCGGGGAGTCTCTGCCATCTGCATTGCATCGGGCAGGGGCGATCGGATCCGCGGTTCATTGGACCTGGCGATATGTGCTTGCCGGCATTGTTTCGGCATCGGGTGGTGGGAGCCTGGCGGCGTGGCTGGCCAGCGGCGATACGCAGCGGCTCCTTTGGCCCATTCGAGTCATCGCGGTGTTGATGTGTCCGGACGCGTCGCATCATCCAGCGGTCAGACAACATTGTTGGGAGCCGATCGTGCGTCTCGCCAGAGCAGAGATCCGAGACAAGGTCCGTGAGCGACTCGCTCAGGTCTTCACGGAGGACCCGTGGTTCGCCTGAGTCAGGAGCACGTCGGCCGCCCGTTCGGCCTTGCCGCAGTGCCGGTCGGTGAGAAGCGTCAGCGCTTCGGTGCCCCGGAACCTGCCGCCGGCCCCCGGACCGTCGAAGTCGGCGGTGCCCGGACGGGAACGGAAGCCCCTTCGGCGCTCGCCGGCCAGTAGCCTGCTTCCGGACCCAGGCTGTGCGGAAAGGGATGATCACGGGTGTACCGGATGCGGCGGGCCGGGGACCTCAAGGGCGAGCCGGTGAGCTTCGCCATGTCGGAGCGTTTCGACTCCACGCTCGGTGGCCTGGTCGAGGACGCCTTCCCGGCGGGATCGTGGACGACGAGGGCAGGTTCGCCGCCGTCATCGAGAGCTTCCTGTTCGACTACCGGCTCGACTACCGGCTCGAGGGGCGGCGACCTGGTCGTGGCACGGTTCGTCGCGAGCCGCCGTGAGCTCCCCGAAGAGGACAAGGCGCTGCTGCTGGGCTGGCGTGATCCCGTCCAGGGCCTTTTCGAGATCACCGAGCCGTACGGACCCGATACGCCCTCGCCGAACAAGCGTTCGCGAATCCCGAGTTGATCCGCAAGCGGCGCTACCGGGAGGTCGTCTCCGGCTACCTGCGAGGCGAGGGCGTCAGTCCGATTCCCATCCGCCGCTTGGCCGCGGCCCGCCCCGAAGGCGCCGACCGGCTGTTCCAGAGGCTGCTGAACAAGCCCGAGTTCCGCTGGGACCGTGACGGCGAGGCCCTGCTCCGCAAGTACAAGGCGGACTGGTGCGCCGAACCGCAGCTCCCCCGGGTGACCCCGGCCTCTCCCGATCTGGCGGACCGGCTCCGTGCCGCCGACGGCTGACCGGTAGGAGTGGCTTCCCGCCCTCACTGATGCTCGGGGAAGCCATCCGCCGAGTGGGGGTCCGCCAGGCGGCGGGTGGCCTCGATTCCGTGATCTCGCCTACACGGTCGTCCATGTGCGACCGGAGGAGAAGGCGAAGACCCACACCAAGCTCGGGCTCAAGATGACCTAACGACCCGCTGAAAAGGCCAGTGGAGGCTCGGGTGGACCCGGCCTCCACATGTGCTAATGGTTGGTGTCCGAGGGGGGACTTGAACCCCCATGCCCCGTGAAGGGCACTAGCACCTCAAGCTAGCGCGTCTGCCTATTCCGCCACCCGGACCCGGTCGCAGGCCGCAGCGCGGCTGCGGCGGGGTTCACGATACCAAAGGTTCGGGAGTCGCGGGACCGGCGATCGAGCGGGCACCATGGACGGACGCGAAGGGACACCGGGGGTGACGGACGTGCAGGCGACTGCAGGGAACGGGACCGCAGGCCACGCGACTGCGGAGGACGAGGTCGTTCGGCTCTGCCAGGAGCTGATCCGGATCGACACCAGCAATGCGGGCGATCACTCGGGACCGGGGGAGCGGGTCGCGGCGGAGTACGTGGCGGAGAAGCTCGCGGAGGTGGGGCTGGAGTCGCGGATCTTCGAGAGTCATCCCGGACGTGCGAGTCTCGTGGCGCGGATCGAGGGGGAGGATCCGTCGCGGGACGCGCTGCTGCTGCATGGCCACCTCGACGTGGTGCCGGCCCGCGCGGAGGACTGGACGCGCGACCCGTTCGGCGGGGAGATCGCGGACGGGTGCGTGTGGGGGCGCGGGGCCGTCGACATGAAGGACATGGACGCGATGATGCTCGCGGTCGTGCGGCAGCGGCTGCGCGAGGGGCGCAGGCCTCCGCGTGACGTGGTGCTCGCGTTCCTCGCGGACGAGGAAGCCGGGGGCAAGTGGGGCGCTCAGTGGCTCGTGCAGGAGCACCCGGAGTTGTTCGAGGGGTGCACGGAGGCGATCGGGGAGGTCGGCGGGTTCAGCCTGACGGTTCCGGGGGACCGGCGGATGTACCTGATCGAGACCGCGGAGAAGGGCATCGCGTGGATGGACCTGACCGCGACGGGGACGGCGGGGCACGGGTCGATGGTGCATCCGGACAATGCGGTGACCGCGCTGGCCGCGGCGGTCGGGCGGCTGGGGTCGCACGAGTTCCCGGTGCGGCTGACGAAGACGGTGCGGGCGTTCCTCGAGCGGGCGTGCATGGCGTACGGGGTGGAGTTCGATCCCGCGCGGCCGGAGGACTGCCTCGAGCGGATCGGGCCGCTCGCGCGGATGATCGGCGCGACGCTGAAGAACACGCTGAACCCGACGCGGCTGGACGCGGGGTACAAGACGAACGTGATCCCGCAGGGCGCGACGGCGCAGGTGGACGGACGGTTCCTGCCGGGGCACGAGGACGAGTTCTTCGCGACGGTCGACGAGTTGCTGGGGCCCGGGGTGGAGCGCTCGTTCGTCCATCACGACCACGCGCTGGAGACGGAGTACGAGGGGGCGCTCGTCGCGGCGATGGAGGCGTCGCTGCTGTCGCAGGACCCGGGCGCGCTGCCGGTGCCGTACTGCCTGAGCGGCGGGACGGACGCGAAGGCGTTCGCGCGCCTGGGGATGCGGTGCTTCGGCTTCGCGCCGCTGCGGCTGCCGCCGGAGCTGGATTTCTCGGGCATGTTCCACGGAATCGACGAGCGGGTGCCGGTGGACGGGTTGAAGTTCGGGGTTCGCGTGCTCGACACGTTCCTTGATCGGGCCTGATTTCCCGAGTCTTTACCGCCGGGCATGCGAAGTGTGGTGGTACGGTCACCATGTGTAGGCGCGGCCCTGGGGGCCGCACACGCTTGCCCGCCCCGGAGGCGCGGACCGGGGCGGGTGAAGCCCTTCTCGCGGGTGGGGGAATCCCCGGCACGTCAGAACGTGCGGACCTGCCGGATGACCTTGCGGCGCAGTTGAATACGGCGCCGCCCGTCCGGGTACAGGCGGAGACGATCGATTTCCCAGCCGCCGCGTTCCGCGTGCTCGGTGAGGATCTGCCGGGCGGTGTCGCGGGTGGTGCCGCGCGGCAGTGAGAGGACGAGGTAGGTGTACTCCGCCATTGCCACCATTATTACCTGTCCGGACGGCGGATCGCCGTCGTACGGTGGCGACCCGGTCCGCGAGGGCGGTGACGGCATGTCATCCTGTCGGGGGCGCGGGCGTGGGAATTGCGCCGTCCGATGGCGGCCGGTGGAGGGCCGCCGGATCGGCGGCGGGAACCCGCGGGCATGAACGCGCCGTCATGTGACGTTGTAGGAAGCCTGTGTAGGAAGAACCTGAGCCAGACCAGGACAGCGAGGTTGGAGCGACTGTGCCAGCCAAGAACGGCACTGCGAAGAGTGGCCAGAACGGGGCCGGGACCCGCCTGGTGATCGTCGAGTCGCCCGCGAAGGCGAAGACGATCGCGGGCTACCTCGGCCGCGGCTACATCGTGGAGTCCAGTATCGGCCATATCCGGGACCTGCCCGGGAGCGCCTCGGAGGTGCCGGCCAAGTACAAGGGCGAGCCGTGGGCGAAGCTCGGCGTGAACGTCGAGCAGGAGTTCGAGCCGCTGTACGTGGTGAACTCCGACAAGAAGCAGCAGGTGCAGAAGCTCAAGAAGCTGCTGGCCGAGGCCGACGAGCTCCTTCTCGCGACGGACGAGGACCGCGAGGGCGAGGCGATCGCCTGGCACCTCGAGGAGGTCCTGCAGCCGAAGGTGCCGGTGCACCGGATGGTCTTCAACGAGATCACCAAGGAGGCGATCCGGCAGGCGGCCGCGAATCCGCGGGAGCTGAACAAGCAGCTCGTGGACGCGCAGGAGACGCGCCGGATCCTCGACCGGCTGTACGGGTACGAGGTCAGTCCCGTGCTGTGGAAGAAGGTCATGCCGAAGCTGTCGGCGGGCCGGGTGCAGTCGGTGGCGACGCGGCTGGTGGTGGAGCGCGAGCGGGACCGCATCGCGTTCGTCCCCGCGCACTACTGGGACATCGCCGCGCAGTTCGACACGGGCAAGGCCGAGGAGCCGACGAAGTTCAAGGCCGGGCTGGTGTCGGTCGACGGGAAGCGGGTCGCGCAGGGACGCGACTTCGCCTCGGACGGCACGCTCAAGACCCGGGACGCGCTGCACCTCGACGAGGACGCCGCGCGCGCGCTGGCCGAACGGCTTCGCGGACGTCCGTACGAGGTCAAGTCGGTCGAGCGCAAGCCGTACACGCGCAAGCCGTACCCGCCGTTCCGCACGACGACGATGCAGCAGGAGGCCAGCCGGAAGCTGGGCTTCTCGGCGAAGTACGCGATGTCGGTGGCGCAGAAGCTGTACGAGAACGGCTTCATCACCTACATGCGAACCGACTCGATCACGCTGTCGGAGACGGCGATCACGGCGGCGCGGCGGCAGGCGGCGTCGCTGTTCGGCGGCGAGTACGTGCCGGACAAGCCGCGCGTCTACGCGTCGAAGGTGAAGAACGCGCAGGAGGCGCACGAGGCGATCCGTCCGGCCGGCGACACGTTCCGGACGCCCGGGGAGACGGGCCTCTCGGGCGACCAGTTCCGGCTGTACGAGCTGATCTGGAAGCGGACGATCGCGAGCCAGATGAAGGACGCGTCCGGGCAGTCGGTGTCGATCCGGGTGACCGGGGAGTCGACGGGGGGCGAGACGGCCGAGTTCGGCGCGACCGGCAAGACGATCACGTTCCACGGGTTCCTGAAGGCGTACGTGGAGAGCGCCGACGACCCGTCGACGGACCGGGACGACCAGGAGCGGCGGCTGCCGAACCTGGCGGAGGGCGACGGCCTGACCGCCTCGGACGTCCAGGCCGAGGGGCACTCGACCCGCCCGCCGGCGCGCTACACCGAGGCGAGCCTGGTCAAGGAGCTGGAGGAGCGGGAGATCGGCCGCCCGTCGACGTACGCGTCGATCATCGGGACGATCCTCGACCGCGGGTACGTGTTCAAGAAGGGCACGGCGCTCGTCCCGTCGTTTCTGGCGTTCGCGGTGGTGAACCTGCTGGAGCAGCACTTCGGCAACCTGGTCGACTACGACTTCACCGCGCACATGGAGGACGGTCTCGACGAGATCGCGCGGGGGAACGCCGAGCGGGTGCCGTGGCTGAACCGGTTCTACTACGGCGACGACGGCGCGGAGGGCCTGAAGCAGCTGCTCGGCGAGAGCGGCGACATCGACGCCAAGGGGATCAGCTCGTTCCCCGTCAAGGGCACCGACATCATGGTGCGGGTCGGGCGTTACGGGCCGTATCTGGACAGGGACGGCAGCCGCGTCAACATCCCCGAGGACATCGCGCCGGACGAGCTGACGGGCGAGAAGGCCGAGGAGCTGTTCGCGCAGCCGAGCGGCGACCGGGAGCTGGGCGTCGACCCGGAGACCGGGCACACGATCGTGGCCAAGAGCGGACGTTTCGGTCCGTACGTCACCGAGATCCTGCCGGAGCCGCCCGCGCCCGCGGAGGGCGAGAAGAAGAAGCGCACCAAGAAGGCGGACGCGGCCAAGCCGCGGACGGGTTCGCTGTTCAAGTCGATGTCGCTCGACACCGTCACGCTGGACGACGCGCTGAAGCTGCTGTCGCTGCCGAGGACGGTCGGGGAGCTGGACGGGGAGCCGGTCACGGCCCAGAACGGACGGTTCGGCCCGTACATCAAGAAGGGCACCGACAGCCGTTCGCTCGGGTCGGAGGACGAGCTCTTCACCGTCACGATCGAGCAGGCGAAGGAGCTGTTCGCGCAGCCGAAGCAGCGGGGCCGCCGGGCCGCCGCGGCGCCGCCGCTGCGCGAGCTGGGCAACGATCCGGCGAGCGAGAAGCCGGTGGTCGTCAAGGAGGGCCGGTTCGGCCCGTACGTGACGGACGGCGAGACGAACGCGAGCCTGCGCAAGGGCGACGAGGTCGAGTCGATCACCATCCAGCGCGCCGCCGAGCTGCTCGCGGAGCGCCGTGAGAAGGTCGCCGCAGGGGGCGGGAAGAAGAAGGCGGCGCCGCGGAAGCGGACGCCGGCGAAGCCGTCCGGAAAGTCGTCCGCGAAGTCCTCGGCGAAGTCGGGGTCATAGCGACAACGACGCCGATACTCTGACGGACATGACCAGAACGGACGCCACCCGGCCGTACCCCGCCGCGCCGCAGCCGGGCGTTTCGTCGCTCTCGGAGATCGGGCCGTACCGGCGGCTCCGGCTCGCGCTGTCGCTGTCCGCCACCGGGCAATGGCTCGCCGTCCCCGCCCTGACGGCGTCGGCGGTCGTGCTGACGCAGGGCGAGGACGTCGCCGCGCGCGCGCAGGCCGTCGGCGGCGTCCTGGGGCTGCTGCTGCTCCCGGCGGTGCTCCTCGCGCCGCTCGCGGGCCTGCTCGCCGCGCGCGTGGACCGCCGCGTCGCGCTGCTCGCCCTGGACGCCCTGCGGTTCGTGATCGTGCTGACGGTGCCGCTGCTCGACATGCTCCCCTGGACGCTCGCCGCCGCGTTCCTCGTCGGCCTGCTGAGCCTCCTGTGGACGCCCGCCGCGCTCGCGTCGCCGCCCGCGCTCGTCCCCGGCGGGCTGCCGGACGACGGGCCCGGCGGCGGGACGGCCGGGCTGCGCGCCGCCGCGCGCCGGTCGGCGCTGCGCGCCGTGTCGGCCGCCGCCCCGGCCGCCGCCGCGCTGTTCACGGTCCTCGCGCTGATCGGCGCCGGGATCTTCGACGGCCCCGGCGAGCGCACCGACCTCGTGCTGTACGCGAACGCCGCCGTGTTCCTGCTGGCGGCCGCCGCCGTCGCGCTGGTCAAGGCGGTCCCGCGCGGCGAACCGGTGATCGTCCCGTCCCCGCTCGCGCTGATCGCCCGCGGCGGCCGCGGCGGACGGACGGGCGCGCCCCGCGGCCTCGGCGCCGCGACCACCGGCGCGGCCCTCGCGGCCGGAGCCGTCGCCGGCGCGGCCCGGCTGCACGCGGCGGGCCTCGGCGGCGGCGACGCCGGGTACGGCGCCGTGCTGCTCGCGCTGACCGCCGGGCTCGGGTTCGGGATCTTCCTGGGCCCGCGCGTCCTCGGCCCGTTCAGCCGCCGCCGGCTGCTGGGCCTCGCGGTCGTCGCGGGCGCCCTCGCGCTGGCCGTGACCGGCCTCGTCGGCAACCTGCCCGTCGCCGTGTTCGCGACCGCGTTCGTGGGCGTCGCCGCCGGAGTCGCGTGGGCCTGCGGCACGTCCGTCCTGGCTCCCCCCGCCGACCCCGAGGACCCGGAGGCCGCCGAACCCGCCGAAGCGGTCGAGCCGCCGAGCCGCGCCTACCCGCGCTCCGTCGCGCTCGTCACCGCGTTCGTCGCCGTCGCCGCCGTCCCGCCGCTGGCCGGGGTGCTCGGCGACACCCGGATCGACCTCGGCGGCGGGGTCTACGACCTCGCCGGGACGGGCGCGGCGCTGCTGGTCGCCGCCGTGCTCGCCCTCCTCGCGGGCCTGCTGGCGTACCGCCGCGCGGACGACCGGCGCGGCGTCCCGCTCGTCCCGGACCTGCGGGCCGCGCTGCGCGGCGACGTCTACGTCCCGCCGGGGGAGGAGGCGGCCGAGCCCGCGCCGGAGCCCGCCGCGACCGTCCGCAACCACGGCGTGTTCATCGCGTTCGAGGGCGGCGAGGGCGCCGGCAAGACCACCCAGGCCCGGCTCGCCGCGATCTGGCTCCGCGACCACGGCTACGAGGTCGTCACCACGCAGGAGCCCGGCGCCACCAAGATCGGCATGCGGCTGCGCGCGATGCTGCTGGACCGCGAGACGACCGGCCTGTCGATCCGCGCCGAGAGCCTGCTGTACGCCGCCGACCGCGCCGACCACGTGACGAACGTGATCGTCCCGGCCCTGGACCGGGGCGCGATCGTCGTCAGCGACCGGTACGTCGACTCGTCCCTCGCCTACCAGGGGTTCGGGCGTCAGCAGCCGGTCGAGGAGATCGCCGAGGTCAACGAGTGGGCGACGGGCGGGCTCGTGCCCGACCTGACCGTCCTGCTGGAGGTGCCGCCGCGCACCGGCCTGTCCCGGCTGTCGGCGCCCGCCGACCGCATCGAGTCCGAGGGGCAGGACTTCCACGAGCGGGTCCGGGGCGGCTTCCGGGCGCTCGCCGAGGCCGCCCCCGACCGGTACCTCGTGCTCGACGCGAGCCGCCCGCAGGCCGAGCTGAGCCGCGAGATCCAGTACCGCATCCGCGAGATCCTGCCCGACCCGATCCCGATCGGCACCGAGGACGCCACCCACACGTTCCCCGCGATCAGGGACGTCTGAGCGCGGGCGGCCCCGGCGCCCCCGGCGGGCCCGTAGCCTTGGGGCCATGAGCGTCTGGAACGACCTGGTGGGCCAGGACCCGGTCGTGGAGCAGCTGTCGTCCGCCGCGGACGGGACGAGCGGGCTCGCGCACGCGTGGCTGTTCACCGGCCCGCCGGGGTCCGGACGGACGGCGGCGGCGCGGGCGTTCGCGGCGGCGCTGCAGTGCGCCGAGACGCCGCGCGGCTGCGGGCACTGCGCCGCGTGCCACCAGGTCCTGCAGGGCACGCACACCGACCTCGAGGTCGTCCGCCCGTCCGGGCTGTCCTACGGGATCAAGGAGACGCGGGCGCTGGTGCTGCGGGCGTCGTCGGCGCCGAGCGTGGGCCGCTGGCAGATCGTCCTGTTCGAGGACGCCGACCGGGCCACCGAGGGCGCCGCGAACGCGCTGCTGAAGGCCATCGAGGAGCCGCCGCCGCGCACGCTGTGGCTGCTGTGCACCCCCTCACCGGACGACCTGCTGGTCACGATCCGGTCCCGCTGCCGCCTCGTGACGCTGCGGACGCCGCCGATCTCCGCGGTCGCGGACGTCCTCGTCCAGCGGGACGGCGTGGACCGCGAGACCGCCGACGTCGTCGCGCGCGCCGCGCAGGGCCACATCAGCCGGGCGCGGCGGCTGGCCGCCGACCCGGCCGCGCGGGCGCGGCGCGCCGAGGTGCTCGCGGTGCCGCGCCGCCTGACGTCCGTCGGACCGGCGGCGATGGCGGCGGACGCGCTGGTGAAGGCCGCCGAGGCCGAGGCGAAGGCGACGGCCGAGGAGCTGAACGAGCGGGAGACCGCCGAGCTGCGGCAGGCGCTCGGCGAGAGCGCGAAGGGCCGGATGCCGCGCGGCACCGCCGGGGCGCTCAAGGAACTCGAGGACCGGCAGAAGTCCCGCGCGACCCGGGTGAAACGGGACTCGCTGGACCGTGCGCTGCTCGACCTCGCGTCCTACTACCGGGACGTCCTCACCCTGCAGCTCGGCGCGGGCAGCGAGCTCGTCAACACCGAGCTGGGGCCCGAGCTGCGGACGGCCGCCGCCGAGACCCGCCCCGAGGGCACCCTCCGCCGCCTCGACGCGATCATGGAGTGCCGGGAGCGGCTCGACGCGAACGTCAACCCGCTCCTCGCCGTCGAGGCCCTCACCATGGCGCTGCGCACCGGCTGACCCGCCCCCGATTTCCCCGGCGCGGGAGGCAACCTGAAGGGGCGGGCGGTGTCTCTGTGACATGAACGCTGAAACAGCGCTCGCCGAACCTTCGGCGGCCACCCGAAGCGGCGGGGCATCAGGCGCGTCGCCGCCGCACGAGCCGGAGCCGGACGACGCGTCGTCCGCCGTCACCGCCCTGTACCGGGGGCACGCGCTCGGGCTGACACGCCTCGCGCTGATCATGGTCGGTGACCGGGGCACCGCCGAGGACGTCGTCCAGGACGCCTTCGCCGGCCTCTACGCCCACTGGCCCCGCATGCGCGACCGCGACAAGGCGCTGACGTACGTCCGGTCGGCGGTCATCAACCGGTCGCGGACGGCGGTGCGGCGCCGCCGCAGGCCGTTCCGCGCGGTGCACCAGCCGCCGGTCTGGTCCGCCGAGTCGGAGGCGATGATCGGCGAGGACCGCCGGGAGGTCCTGGCCGCGCTGCACCGGCTGCCGCGCCGCCAGCGGGAGGCGCTCGTCCTGCGCTACTACGGCAACCTCTCCGAAGCGGAGATCGCCCAGGCCATGGGCATCAGCCTCGGCACCGTCAAGTCGACCACGTCCCGCGCGATCGCCGCGCTCGGCCGGATCCTGGAGGAGGAGAAGTGAACGCGACCGAGGAGCGACTCAAGGACGCGCTGGGCGCCGTCGGCGAGACCGTGCGGCCGGGGGAGGTTCCGCCGCCCAGGTTCGCCAGGCGGCGCGCCCCGCGCGCGTACCGCCGCTTCGTCCCGATGGCCGCCGCCGCGGCGATCGCCGTCGCCGTCGGGGGCGGCGCGCTCGCGGGCGGCGCCCTCGACCGGGGGCCGGACGGGGCCGCCTCACCGGGCGGCGCACCGACTCCGGCGCCGACGGTTTCGGCGGAGACGAAGGGGGCGACGGGGGCGTACATCACGGTGTTCCTCTGCACCGACCCCACGGTCGTTGACCGCGCGGCGTGCCACGGGCGCGGCGCGTCGGCGCGCGAGAAGCAGTTCATCGAGCAGCGACTGCGGACCATGCCGATCGTCGAACGCGCCGTGTACGAGTCGAAGCAGCAGGCCTACGAGCGCTTCAAGGAACGCTTCGCCGGCTCCCCCGAGTTCGAGGAGAGCGTCAAGGTGGGCGCCGTCCCCGACGCGTTCCGCGTCCGGGTGCGCGCCGGCGAGAGCCCCGAGGCCGTGCAGCGCCGCCTGGAGGGCGTTCCCGGCATCGCCGAAGTCGTCGTCGAGCCCGGCGACTGACGTCGGGCATCATGGGGGCATGCCGTACCGAGTGACGTTCGTCTGCACGGGCAACATCTGCAGGTCCCCGATGGCGGAGTCCGTCCTGCGCCACCACGTCGAGGCGGAGGGCCTGGACGTCGAGGTCGACAGCTCCGGAACCGGCAACTGGCACGTCGGCGACGGCGCCGACGACCGGACGATCGCCGCGCTGCGGCGCGCCGGATACCGGTCGGCGCACAGCGCCCGCCAGTTCGAGGCCATCTGGTTCGCTCGGTACGACCTGATCCTCGCGCTGGACGAGGGCCACCTGCGGGCCCTCCGCTCGATGGCCCCCGACGAGGAGTCGCGCGGCAAGGTCCGGCTGCTGCGCGAGTTCGACCCGGACGCCCGCGGCGACCTCGACGTCCCCGACCCCTACTACGGCGGCCGCGCCGACTTCGACCTGGTCCTCGGCCAGGTCGAGGCGGCGATGCCGGGTCTGCTCGACGAGATCCGCGCCGGGCTCAAGGCCGCCTGACGTGCGGGAACGTCTCGAACGCCTGCTCGGGACGGACGTGGCCCGCGTGCACGACCTCGGTTCTAGCCACGCGTGGACGCTGCACCGCGCGTCCCTCGGCGACGGCCGCGAGATGTTCGTGAAGGCCGCCTCCGCCCCGTCCGCCGGGGTGTTCGCGGCGGAGGCGGCCGGGCTGCGCTGGCTCGGCGAGACCGGCCCGGACGCCCCGGTGCCCGACGTCGCCGCGGCCGACGAGGACACGATCGTCCTGCCGTGGCTGCCGTCCGCGCCCCCGGACCAGGCGGCCGCCGACCGCCTCGGCCGCGAACTCGCCGCCCTGCACACCATCGCCCGTCCGGCCGCGTACGGGGCGCCCTGGCCGGGGTTCATCGCCGACCTCCCCCTCGACAACACGCCCGACGAGCGTCCCTGGCCCCGCTGGTACGCCGAACGCCGGCTCGTCCCGTTCCTGCGCCTCGCCGCCCCGCACCTGTCGAGCGCCGACGTCCGGCTCGTCGAGCGGGTCGCCGGCGAGGCCGAGTCGCTCGCCGGACCGCCCGAACCGCCGAGCCGGATCCACGGCGACCTGTGGTCCGGGAACGTCCGGTGGACCGGCGGCCGCGCCCTGCTCATCGACCCGGCCGCGCACGGCGGGCACCGCGAGACCGACCTCGCGATGATGGCCCTCTTCGGCACCCCGCTGCTCGACCGGATCCTCGCCGCCTACGACGCCGCCGCACCCCTCGCCCCCGGCTGGCGCGCCCGCGTCCCGCTGCACCAGCTGCACCCGCTGCTCGTCCACGTGGCGCTGTTCGGCGGCTCCTACCGGGCGTCCCTGCTGGACGCCGCCCGCGCCGCCCTCGGCTGAGCCCTCGCGACTCCGCGTTTCCGGGGCGTCGGCCCGCCGTACATGAGATAGAAACGAGGGGTTCGCTCGCAGGGGAGGCAGGTGCATGGACGGCAGGCACGGGACGCGCGAGGTACCGGCACGCGGCTCATGGCTGCGGGAGGCGTGGCGCGGGCTGGTCCCGGTCACGGTCGCCGCGGGCCTGGTCGTCGTCATCGGCGGCGGCTTCGACGTGCTCGAGCGGCGGCACGGCGCGAGCGAGTCCCGCGCCGCGAAGGCCGCGTCCGGCAGCGGGCCGGCGGCCCCGCGGTTCGTCGCCGGCGTCGTCGCGGGCGGCTCCGCGCTGGCCGTCCGGGACACCGGCACCGGCGCCGCCACCGCCCCGCCCGTCGCCCCGCCCCGAGGCCGCACCTTCACGGCCGTGGACTCCGCTCCGGACGGTTCGTACATCGTCGCGTCGTCCGGGTCCGGGCAGGCGACGTTCCTGCGCCTGCGCCTGGACGACGACGGCCGCCCCGAGGAGCTGGCCCCCGTCCCGAAGGCCGCGGTGCCCCTCGCCGCCGGTTCGTCCGGCCCCCGTCCCGTCCTCGCCGTCGCCCCGGACGGCGACCGCGTCGCCTACGTCACCTACGACGGGAGCCGGGGGCGCGTGGACGTCCTCACGCTGAGCACGGGCGCGCGCAAGAGGTGGACGACCTCGCTGCGCGGCGCCGTCGGCAGCCCGTCCTGGTCGGGCGACACCCTCGCGTTCGTCTGGACCCGTTCGGCCGGCGCCCCGAGCCAGGTCCGGACGCTCGACACGCGCGCCCCCGCGGGCGACCTCAAGGCCAGCGAGGCCCTCCTGACGCTCCCGTCCGGGGCCCGCACCGCGCTCCTGCGACCGGACGGCACCACGGTCACCGGCATCGCGCGGGACGGCGAGCTGACGATCCAGGCCTACTCCGCGACCGGCGAGCCCGGACAGATCCTCTGGAAGCACCCGGTCGAGGGCGAGGTGACGGCCCTCGACGCCGCCGACGACGGCACCCTGCTCGCCCTCGCCGGCGACCTGCACACCCGCGACGGCGATCCGCTGCCCGGGAAGGACCTCGCCGACGCCGCCTGGTGACGCCTAAGGTGGACGGACGAAACCGGGCGAACGGAGCGAAACCGTGGGCATGGTGATGGCAGTCAGTTTCACCCGGTACGGCCGGCTCTACTACCTCGATCCCGGATCGCACAGCCCCAAGGTCGGCGACAAGGTCCTGGTCCCCACCGACTCCGGCCCCGAGGTCGCCGAATGCGTCTGGGCGCCGCAGTGGGTCTCCGAGGACATCGACGGCCTCCCCGAATGCGCGGGCCCCGCCACCGACGAGCACCTCGCCCGCGACGAGGCGAACCGCCGCCGCCGCGCCGAGGCCCGCACCGTCGCGAAACGGCTGATCCGCAAGCACGAGCTCCCGATGAAGGTCATCGGCGTCGACGTCCTCGACGCCGACGACGTCGTCAAGATCTACTTCACCGCGCCGCACCGCGTCGACTTCCGCGCCCTCGTCCGCGACCTGGCCCGCACCCTCAAGGCCCGCGTCGAGCTCCGCCAGGTCGGCCCCCGCGACGAGGCCCGCCTCCAGGGCGGCATCGGCCCCTGCGGCCGCGACCTGTGCTGTGCCACCTTCCTCAAGGACTTCGAGCCCGTCTCCGTCCGCATGGCCAAGGAGCAGGACCTCCCCGTCAACCCGCTCCGCATCGCGGGCGCCTGCGGCCGCCTCATGTGCTGCCTGAAGTACGAGCACCCGCTCTATGTCAAGGCGCACGACAGGATGCCCGCCCTAGGCTCCCGCGTAGACACTCCCAACGGCCCGGGTCAGGTAGTAGGCCGCAACGTCCCCTCAGACAGCGTCACAGTCCGCCTGAACAGCGGAGGCCGCTGCTCCTGCCCCTCCGCCTCAGTCTGTTCCCCCCGCAAGCAACACGACGCCCGGTACGATTCCGCTTCCGAGCACGGCATTGGGGATTGACCGCGGTGCTGGTGTCGATGGCCGGACGCTGTAGACGTGAAGGTGGGCCAGGTGCGGTCAGATGACGTGTACGAGGTCCGTTACGGTCCGACGGTGAAGAACGCGACCATGTTCGTGGGAAGCACCGTCCTCACACTCTGCTGTCTCCTCCCAGACGTGTCGTTGCTCGTGCGTGTGCTCGGTGGTGGTCTCTTCGGGACTACGACCCTGTTGTTTCTCGCCTTCATGGTTCTGCGTCGGGTCGCCTTCCGTGTCGATGCCAAAGGCATCACGGTGGCAGGTAACCCGTTGCGATATCGAGCGACACTGCTGTTCGTTCCCTGGCAGGAAGTCCAGACCGTGGTCCTGTGGAAGCAGCACCTTGCGCAGAACATGCCGTACGTCGGGATTCAACGGAACGAGGACGCCCGACCTGGCAAGGGTGGACGGGGACATGACCCCGTCCTCCGTGCGGCGGCGCCCCACGTCCCCACCGAGATCGTCCGGTCCAGCCGCGCGGTTAACGGCTGGCGTCTCGACCGTGACCGGCTGGCTGCTGCGGTGGCGCCGCTTCGCCCCGGACGTCAAGATCGTCGATCTCGGCTGAGCACAAGGACATGAACCGGGCGCTCCGCGCCGCCGACGTTCCTGCGCAACGAGCACCCGCTGTACACGGAGTTCGAGGAGAAGGCGCCGCGGCTGGGCTCGCGCGTCAGCACGCCGGAAGGCGAGGGGCCAGGTCATCGGCTACCGGGTTTCGTCGGCAGTGCTCCGCCCTTCAGGGCGGGGTGAAGCCGGCCTTCCCGCGGAGTGGGACAGGGAAAGCCTGATCGCCCTGCGGGGTGATCGGGTGTCCACTGGTCTCAGGCCGGGTGGTTCTGCTGCTCGATGTATGCCCGCAGGACGCTGATCGGTGCGCCGCCGACCGTCCCGGCGAAGTAGGACGCCGACCACAGCTTGTTCCCCCGCCAGTAGTGGCGGGCCAGTTCGGGGAACTCCTGGCGCATCCGGCGGGAGGAGACCCCTTTGAGGCTGTTGACCAGTTTGGACAGGGCGACCTTGGGCGGGAAGTTCACCAGCAGGTGCACGTGGTCGCCCTCGCCGTTGAACTCGGCGAGTTCGACCTCGAAGTCGGCGCACACCGCCCGCATGATCTCCTCCAGCCGTTCCAGGTGCGGCCCGGTGAAGACCCCGTGCCGGTACTTGGTCACGAAGACCAAATGCGCATGCAGCACGAAAACGCAGTGCCTGCCTGTCCTGATATCCCCGTACTCGACCATAGACCAATGCTAGGCTCGCCGGGTGTAGCTCGGATACGCCTTCCGCCTCTACCCCACCCGCGGCCAGCAGCAGGCCCTCGCGCGGGCGTTCGGGTGCGCGCGTGGTGTACAACGACGCCCTGGCGGCACGCCGGGACGCCCGCGAGGCCGGGTTGCCGTACCCGAAGGCGGCCGAGCTGTCGGCGGCGATGACCGCGGCGAAGAAGACCCCGGAGCGTGCCTGGCTGGGTGAGGTGTCGGCGGTGGTGCTGCAGCAGTCGCTGCGGGACCTGGAGACCGCCTACCGCAACTTCTTCGACGGCCTGGCCGGCAAACGCCCCCGCATGGGGCCGCCGAGGTTCAAATCCCGCAAGGACAACCGGCAGTCGGTCCGGTTCACCGCCAACGCCCGCTGGTCGATCACCCCGGGCGGGAAGCTGTCCCTGCCCAAGATCGGCGAAGTAAAAGTGAAGTGGTCGCGGCGGCTGCCGTCGGTCCCCTCGACCGTGACCGTAGTCAAGGACGCGACCGGGCGGTTCTTCTGCTCGTTCGTCGTGGAGACCGGCGACGTGCCGGACCCGCCCGGCACGGCGGCCGAGGTCGGTATCGACCTGGGGCTGGAGCACTTCGCCGTGCTGTCGGACGGCCGCAAGATCACCTCCCCCCGGTTCCTGCGCCGCGCGCACAAGAAGCTCCGCAAAGCCCAAAAGGACCTGTCCCGCAAACAGAAGGGATCGGCCAACCGCGGCAAGGCCCGCCTGAAGGTCGCCCGAGCGCACGCGCAGGTCGCCGACGCGCGCCGCGAGTTCCACCACCATCTGTCCACGACGCTCGTGCGCGACAACCAAGCGCTCTACGTCGAGGACCTGTGCGTCAAGGGGCTCGCGCGCACCCGGCTGGCCACATCGGTGCACGACGCCGGATGGTCGGCGTTCACCGCGATGCTGGAGTACAAGGCAGCCCGGTACGGGCGCACGTTCGCGCGCGTCGATCGCAGGTTCCCCTCCTCGCATATCTGCTCGGGCTGCGGGCGGCGCGACGGCCCCAAACCGCTGCACGTGCGCGCATGGGTGTGCGGCGGGTGCGGGGCCGGGCACGACCGGGACGTCAACGCCGCCCGCAACATCCTGGACCAGGGACGCCGCATCACCACGTGATGCTCTGCCGGTCGCCGCTGGACGGAAACCCCCGGGTGTCCCGGGGGAAGCGGAGACCTTAAACGCCTGATGGAGGGCAGGTAAGACCCCGGCTCGTTGCGGGGCGCAGCCCGTTGAAGCAGGAAGCCACGGAAGTGCCCCGCCCACAGCGGCGCAGCACAGGCCGAATCCCCGCCTTCAGCTTCAGGGCGGGGAGCGCGTCAAAACGTCCCCGGCGACCGCGTGACCGTCAAGGTCGGTTCCCGCCGCTGCTCCTGCCCGTCCGCCTCCGTCTGCTCCCCCCGCAAGCAGCACGACGAGCGCTACGCGGACGCCGAGCGGCCGGACGTCCGGGAGCCCTGAGCGCACGACGTCGGACGGGCGCCGCCGCCGCGGATCGTCCGGCGGGTTCCCACTGAGCGAGACACGGCCCTGCCGCGGGACGCCGTCGTCGTGCAGATTCCGATGATCGGCACCTGCACCGGAGGGACCACGGCATGGCCGGCTGGAGTCATCGGTACGCGCGCATCAACGACCTCGACGTCCACTACGTGGAGCAGGGGAAGGGACCGCTGGTCGTCCTCCTGCACGGGTTCCCGCACCTGTGGTTCAGCTGGCGCCACCAGATCGGGCCGCTCGCCGACGCCGGTTTCCGCGTCGTCGCCCCCGACATGCGCGGGATGGGACGGACGAGCGGTCCGGCGGACCACCGCGAGTACGGCGTCGACCGGATCGTCGGCGACCTCGTCGGCCTCCTCGACCACCTGGGGGAGGAGCGGGCGGTCTTCAGCGGCCTCGACTTCGGCCTGTTCGCCGCCTACGACCTCGCCCACCACCACCCCGAACGCATCGCGGCGATCATCGGGCTGGAGAACCCCTTCTTCACGCCGTCCCGGGAATCGCCGCTGACGCTCGCCGCGCGGCAGGCCGAGCGGCACTTCAACCACATCCACTACTTCGCGGCACCGGGCGTCGCCGACCACGACCTCGCCGCGGCGCCCCGCGAGTTCCTGCGCAAGGTGTTCTACGCGCTGTCCAGCGACTACCACTACCTCGACGTGTGGCGGAAACCGCCGGGCACGTCCTATATCGACGCGCTGCCGGAGACGCCGCCGCTCCCGTGGCCGTGGCTGACGGAGGCGGAACTCGAGTTCTACGTCGCCGACTACAGCTACAGCGGGTTCACCGGCGGGCTCAACTGGTACCGCGCCATGGACCTCTCCTGGGAGTACCGCAAGTCGTACGGGAACCGGAAGAACCCCGTGCCTTTCTTCTTCATCGGCAGCGAGCAGGACGCCGACCTGGAGGGCTGGCACGGCGACGACCCCCTGACCAAGCTCGGGGAGCACCACGCCGACGTCCGGGACGTCCGGATGATCGAGTCGGCGGGGCACATGATGCAGATGGAGAAGCCCGCGGAGACCACCGCGACGATGCTGGAATTCCTCGCGAGGAGGGGCGAATGACCGGGAACCGGGTAGCGGTCGTCACCGGCGCGAGCCGCGGCGCCGGCAAGGGCATAGCGCTCGCGCTGGGCGCCGCGGGCATGACCGTGTACGTGACCGGACGCACGCGCGCCGAAGGCGACGCGGACCTGCCGGGCACGGTGCTCGGGACCGCCGCCGAGATCGACGAGCGCGGCGGCACCGGCGTCCCGGTGATCTGCGACCACTCCGACGACGGCCAGGTGCGCGCCCTCTTCGAGCGGGTCGGGCGCGAGCACGGGACGCTGGACGTCCTCGTCAACAACGCGTTCACGATCCCGGACGGGCTCACGAAGGACGGGCCGTTCTGGGAGAAGCCCCTCGAACTGCAGAGCATGTTCGACGTCGGTATGCGCTCGGCGTACGTCGCGACCTACTACGCGGCCCCGCTGCTGGTCGCGAACGGTTCGGGCCTCGTCGTGAACACGTCCTCGTTCGGCGGACGCTGCTACATGCACGGCCCCGCCTACGGCGCCGGGAAGGCCGCCGTGGACAAGATGGCCCACGACATGGCGGAGGACTTCCGGCCCCACGGCGTCGCCGTCGTCTCCCTCTGGATGGGGCTGCTCAAGACCGAACGCAACCGCGCCATGTTCGACGGCGTCCCCGACCGGTACGAGTCGTTCGCCGCCGGCGCCGAGACCCCGGAGTTCTCCGGCCGGGTGATCGACGCCCTGGCCCGCTCGGCGGACCCGATGACGTGGACGGGGCGGGTCCTCATCGGCGCCGAACTCGGTGCGGAACTCGGCGTCACCGACGTCGACGGCAGCAGCCCCCGGTCGCACCGCGCGATGCTGGGCGACCCGCCGACCTACAGCACGGCCGTCGTCAAGTAGGGCGGCGTCAAGTAGGCAGCGCGTACCGGAAGATCTTCTTCCATGTGCTCGTGACCTGCCGCGACAGCGGCCCCGCGTGGTACGGCAGGTCGTACTTCTCGCACAGCGCCCGCACCCGCGGGGCGATCTCCGCGAGCCGGTTGCTCGGCATGTCCGGGAAGAGGTGGTGCTCGATCTGGTGGCTCAGGTTGCCGGTCAGCAGATGGAACAACCGGCCGCCGGTGATGTTCGCCGACCCCGCGAGCTGCCGCACGTACCACTCGCCCCGCGACTCGCCGTCCAGCCGGTCCTCCTCGAACATCTCGACGTCCCCGGGGAAGTGCCCGCAGAAGATGATCATGTGCGCCCACACATTCCGGACGGCGTTCGCGGTGAAGTTCGCGGCGAGCGTCGACAGGAACTGCGGGCCGCTGAGCAGCGGGAACGCCACGTAGTCCTTGGCCCACTGGCGGCGCACCTTCCGGCCGATCTCCCGCAGCTTCCGCCGCGTCTCCTCTGGATCGTTCGTCCCCGCCCGGATCTTGTCGATCTCCAGGTCGTGCAGCGCCACCCCGTACTCGAAGAACATCGCGAGCAGCAGGTTGTACAGGGGCTGCGGCAGCATCGCCCAGTGCCACTCCTGCTCCGGGGTCACCCGCAGGATCCCGTACCCCACGTCGTTGTCCCTGCCCACGACGTTCGTGAACGTGTGATGCACGAAGTTGTGCGAGTGCTTCCACTGCTCGGCGGGGGACACGTTGTCCCACTCCCACACCGTCGAGTGGATCTCCGGATCGCGCATCCAGTCCCACTGGCCGTGCATGACGTTGTGCCCGATCTCCATGTTCTCCAGGATCTTCGCGACGGCCAGCGTCGCGGTCCCGGCGATCCACGCGGGCGGTAGCGCCGACGCCAGCAGCATCGCCCGTCCGCCGATCTCCAGTCCCCGCTGCCAGCGGATCACCCGGCGGATGTAGGCCGCGTCCCGCTCCCCGAGGTCCGCCGCGATCTCCCTCCCCAGCGCGTCCAGCTCCTCCGCGATCGCCGCGTGGTCGGCGTCCGACAGCTGCGTGGTCATCGGCGTGCTCCTCACAGTTCGATCTCCACCGGCCCGGCGGCCGCGTTCACGCACGTCTGGACGATCTCGCCCTCGTCCCCGTGCACCCGTCCCGTCCGCAGGTCGCGGACCCGGCCCGCCGCGAGCCGCCCGACGCAGCCGTGGCAGATGCCCATCCGGCAGCCGCTCGGCAGCAGCGCGCCCGCACGCTCCCCGGCGTCCAGCAGCGCCGTCGTGCCGTCCGCCTCGACCTCGACCCCGCTGCGCGCGAAGCGGACCGTCCCGCCCGCACCGCCGCCGCCCGCCGCCGGCGCGGGGCGGAACCGCTCCACCCGGAGCCGCTCCGGGACGCCCGCGTCCCGCCAGAGCTCCGCGAGCCGCTCCAGCAGTCCCTCGGGGCCGCACGCCCACGCGTCCCGCTCGGTCCAGTCGGCGGGGAGGTCGTCCGGGGTGAACCGGCCCTCCGCCCGCGTGTGCCGCTCGCGCAGCCGCAGCCCCGCGAGCCGCCGCAGCTCCGCTCCGAAGATCACCTCGTCGGCCGTCCGCGCCGAATGCACCAGCACGGTGTCCGGCAGCGCGCCCCGCTCGGCGAGGTGGCGCAGCATGGCCATCACCGGCGTGATCCCGCTGCCCGCGGTGACGAAGAGCAGCCGCCGGGGCGGTTCCGGGGGCAGGACGAAATCGCCGTCCGCCGCCCCCAGCCGGACGATCGCGCCCGGCCGGATCCGGTGCACCAGGTGGCTCGAGACGAACCCGTCCGGTGCGGCCTTCACCGTCACCGTGATCCGGCCGTCCGCGCGCGGCGGCGACGAGAGCGAGAAGGTCCGCCGGTGCACCACCCCGTCGATGTCCACCCCGAGCGGCACCCACTGCCCCGGCCGGTGCCCGCGCCACGTCCGTCCGGGCCTGATCACGATCGTCGCCGCCCCGGGCGCCTCGTGCCGCACCGCCTCCACGCGTCCCCGCGGCTCGGCGGTCCTCCACAGCGGATTGAGCAGCCCGAGGTAGTCGTCCGGAAGCAGCGGCGTCGTCAGCGCCCGCGCGGCCGCCGAGATCCTGCCCATGGTCACGTCGCCTCCCTGAACCTACTGGCGCGTAACCTACGGTCACGTAACCAGGTGCGGCCCTTCAAGGCCTCGCCGCCGAAAGCGACCAGCATCACACCATCAAGAACAGTGCCATTGATCGATGTTTTATTTGATCGCCCGTTTGTCCGATCGCTCCCGGAAACGGGGAGCCTGTCGGTCCCCGAACCGGGCATTCGGCGCTGACCTGGGCTTTCGTCGGCACTCGAACGGCATTGAACGTCGATACGCGTCGCCGAAGTAGTGGCCCCGGACCCCCGGTGGACGTAGCGTAGGCACCGGCATACGAGCCGCAACAACGAGACGGGGGCCGGAGTGCGGGCAGCGAAGACCATCGGTGCGGCGATCGCCTTGATGCTTGCGGCGGCCACCGGATGCGACGGGGGCGGGGACGACGCGACGATGGCGAGCCGCGTCCCGGACGGCCTCGGCTCCTTCTACGACCAGCGGCCCGACTGGCGCGACTGCGGCGGCGGCTTCCAGTGCGCGACCGTCCAGGTCCCGCTCGACTATGCCAAGCCGCAGAGCGAGAAGGTCGGCATCTCCCTGATCCGGCTCCCCGCCCGCAACCGGTCGGAGCGCATCGGCTCGCTGCTCACGAACCCGGGCGGGCCCGGCGGTTCCGGGATCGGCTTCGTCCGCCAGGCCGCCGCCGCGTTCGGTGCCGACCTGCGCGAACGCTTCGACATCGTCGGTTTCGACCCGCGCGGCGTCGGCGAGAGCGACCCCGTCCGCTGCAACACCACGGCGCAGCTCGACCGGTTCTTCGCCACCGACTCGTCCCCGGACGACCCGGACGAGCGCAAGACCCTCGCCGACCGCAGCCGGCAGTTCGCGTCCAACTGCGAGACCAAGGAGCGGGCCGTCCTCCCGCACGTCGGCACCGCGGACGCCGCCCGTGACATGGACGTCCTCCGCGCGGCCCTCGGCGACGACAAGCTCACCTACTACGGCGCGTCCTACGGCACCTACCTCGGCGCCTTCTACGCCGAACAGTTCCCGAAGAACGTTCGCGCGCTCGTCCTGGACGGGGCCGTGGACCCGCGCCTCTCCGCGACCGACATCCTGGTCGAGCAGGCGAAGGGCTTCGAGACCGCCTTCCGCGCCTTCGCCGAAAACTGCGTCTCCCAGCCGGACTGCCCCCTCGGCGACTCGCCCGACGCGGCCGAGAAGAACCTCGAGAAGTTCCTCGCCGAGACCGACGAGAAACCCCTCACCGCCCGCGGCGACAGCCGCAAGGTCACCGAGTCCCTCGCCACGATGGGCATCGCCACCGCCCTGTACGCGAAGGAGTACTGGCCGACCCTCCGCCAGGGCCTCGCCCAGGCCATGCGGAGCGGCGACGGAACCGTCCTGCTCACGCTCGCCGACCAGATGGTCGACCGCGAGAACGGCTCCTACAGCAACCAGACCGACGCGAACATGGCCGTCAACTGCGTCGACAAACCGAACCCGGCGAACGTCGACGCCTACGCGAAGGCCGTCGAGAAGGCCGAGCGGTCCGCACCCCGCTTCGGCGAGTTCGTCGTCTGGGGCGGCCTCCCCTGCGTGTACTGGCCCGCCCAGGCCGAGAAGGCACCCGCCCCGGTGACGGCCAAGGGCTCCGCCCCCATCCTCGTCATCGGCACCACCCGCGACCCGGCGACCCCCTACTCGTGGTCCGAGGGCCTCGCCGGCCAGTTGCAGTCCGGCGTCCTGCTCACCCTCGACGGCGACGGCCACACCGCCTACCTGCAGGCCGACCCCTGCATCAGCCGCGCCACCGACCGTTACCTCGTCACCGGCGAACCCCCGAAGGACGGAACCGTGTGCCGCTGAAAAGGGTGCGCGAGCACCCCGCGGAACCGGTAGACTTCAACCCGCCGTGCCTCGCGCGGAGCGCCGCCTTAGCTCAGTCGGCAGAGCGATTCACTCGTAATGAATAGGTCATCGGTTCGATTCCGATAGGCGGCTCCCAGGTCAAAGCCCCCTTGCGATCACCGCAAGGGGGCTTTTGCTAACAGGCTTGCTAACACGGGCTACGAAGCCGCCTCCATGGCCTTCGCGAAGGCCTCCGCCGCAGCCGTCCGGCCCAGGGCGCGCGTGGACGGTGAGCTCCGGCGGCGCGGTCTCCGCCGGGGCCCCTCAGGCACGCGGCGAGGCTGGACAGGACGGCGCCGCGTTCGTCCGCGCCTTCGTCCGGTCGTCCAGGCCGGGCGCGCGGAGGTAGCGGACGGCGACCGCGGCGACCCAGCCGAGGCCGATCGCCAGGTTGATCCGCTGCCACAGCCCGTGAAAGCCGCCGGACCCGGACTCCATGTCGTACGACGACGCCGCGAGCGCGAACGTCACCGGCACCGCCACGGCAGTGACGATCGAGAACCACATCCACGGACGCCCCCCGGGTTCGGAGGCGAAGCGGCGGGCCAGCACGCACACGAGGGCGATCAGCGTCAGGTAGAACGGCACCGGGTTCGCGTCATGGATCGTGCCGTGCAGCGTCGGCTCGGCGGGGACGACCGCACCCTCGGGATAGCCGGGCTTGGGGTCGGTGACGAACACGCCGCCCACGATCATGCAACACCCGAACAGTGCCGCCAGGACGGGCGCGGCCGTCGCGCCGTCCCGCCCGGCGAGCGCCCGCCGCAGTCCGGCGGCGAATCCCATGACCAGCAGGCCCGTGACGATGAAGTTCGCGATCATCACCCAGCCGCGCTCACCCAGCGCCAGTTCGCTGCCGAAACGGTGTGGCCAGGTGTAGCCGGGCCGGAGCGCCCCCTCCACCAGGATCACCCCGACGAACACCACCGGAACGGCGATACCGCATCCCAGCAGCGACCGCGTCTCCTTATCTTTGATAAGTACCATGATCCTCACGCTGCCTTACCATCGATAAGGAGTCAACCCTGGGGTGTGGATGGACCGGACGACGATCGTCGGCGCGGCGCTGGAACTGCTCAACGAGGTCGGCCTGGACGGGCTGACGACGCGCCGGCTCGCCGCGAAGCTCGACGTGCGGTCGCCGGCTCTCTACTGGCACTTCCGCAACAAGCAGGAACTGGTCGACGAGATGGCCCGTACCGTCCAGGCCGGTCAGAACCTCGGCCCGCCGCAGGACGGCGAGCCGTGGCGCGACTGGCTCGCGCGGCGCGCGCGCGAACGCCGCCGGGTGCTGATGTCCTATCGGGACGGTGCCCGGCTGGTCGCCGGGACCAGCGCGGGACCGGAGATCGCCATCGCCTTCGACCGGGAACTGGCCTCGATGGTGCGGCAGGGATTCACGCCGGTCCGGGCGATGCGCGCGATCACCGCGCTCGGTGCGTTCGTGACCGGTTTCGTCATGGAGGAACAGGCGCGCGAGACCCGAACGGAGCAGCCGGACATTCCAGCCGGCTCCGCGCCCGAGACGCCCACGCTCATGGCCGCCATCGCCGAGGGCGGCTCCCCCGATGCACCCGCCGCCTTCGAGGACGGTCTGACCCTGCTCCTCGACGGCATCGAGGCCGGTAAACCGGTTCCGGAGTGAGGTGAAGCGATCGGCGGCGGCGCTGACCGTGCAGGCACGCGTCGCCCGCCGCCTGATCGGCACCGAGGCCGACCGTCTCCATGGCCGCGCGCACGCCGGGCCCGTCCGCGATGGGCGTGCGGCGAAGTCGAACGACAGAGAGGGCTGCTGTCCCAAGCCGACGGACGGCCGTGAGGGCGCAGACGTCGGCGAAGCTCGGGTACCGGACCGGGCCGTCCGGCATCGAGTGCGGCGCCGGGCGAGACGCCCTCCCACCGGAGGAGCGAGTACGTCGAGGTGGGGGAGGTCCGGATCAGGGGTCGCGCAGCTCGTAGCCGCGGGAATGCAGGAGCCGGGCGGCGCGATCGGGGTCGGCCTCTCCCGGCCACCAGCTCACCTCCTGCCAGTTCTCGAGGTGATCGCGGTAGGCCCGCAGCAGCACCCCGTCGGCGCGGAGCTTGAACCGCCCGAACACGAACCCGCCCGGCGGATCCTCGTCGTAGTCGTAGACCCACTTCCAGCGGGCGACTATCGCCTCGTCCGTCATGGTCGAGACCTTATGTCCGCAAGCCCGTCGGAGCGGACGAACGGGTCGGATCCGGGAGCCCCGCGTCGAGAGCCGTCCGGTCGCGGCCCCGTGACCTCACCGGGCACCGCGCGACGAGAACGCCGTGCGTCCCGTGGAGCACGGGGCCGTCCGAGCCGCCGACCGAACCCGGCGGGAAGCAGGCCCGAACCATCGAGACGAAGCGAACCGACGGGCAGGAGGCGGTGTCGGCCCACGTCATCAGGGGTGTGCGGAACTCGGGCCGGGCGTTCAGTGGGCGGGTTCGGGGGCGAGGTGTTCGGCGAGGATCTTCAGGTGGCTCCCGCGGGCGGCGGCGTGACGTTCACGGCCCGCCTCGGTGAGGCGCACGAAGACGCCGCGGCGGTCGTCCTGGCAGATGGCGCGCTCGACCAGGCCGTGCTTCTCGAGGCGCGCGACCGTCCGCGAGAGGGCGCTCTGGCTCAGGTACATGTCCGCCGCGATGTCCTGCATGCGGCGCTTCTCGCAGTTCGCCTCGACGAGGCGGTCCAGCGTCTCGTACTCGCTCATGGTGAGGCCGTGCGCCTCCTGCAGGGCGCGATCGAGGCTGCAGGCGACGGCGTTGTAGCAGGTCGCCAGCTTGCGCCAGCGGCTGACGAGGACGGCCTCCGACTCCATGGCGCGGATCGTACCATGCATGCGCATTAGATTCCTCTGCAATTTATGCGTGGACATTGAATGCATGTGCATGTACTGTCCTTCGGCGTGACTATCACCGACACACCACCTGCCTCCGCTGCCCGCGCACCGGTCGAACAGACCTGGACTCCCCGGTTGTGGGGCGTCCTCGGCGTGCTGTGCCTCGTGCTGTTCCTCGACGGGCTCGACGTCTCGATGGTCGGCGTGGCGCTGCCGTCGATCGGTGCCGAGCTCGGGCTTTCCACCACGTCCCTGCAGTGGATCGTGAACGGTTACGTGCTCGGATACGGGGGTCTTCTGCTGCTCGGCGGACGGACGGCCGATCTGCTGGGCCGTCGCCGGGTCTTCCTCATCGCGCTGGCCGTCTTCGCCGTCGCGTCACTGGTGGGCGGCCTGGTCGACAACGGAGCGCTGCTCATCGTCACCCGTTTCGTCAAGGGCCTCGCCGCCGCGTTCACCGCACCGACCGCACTGTCGATCCTGACCACCACCTTCCATGAGGGGCCCGCGCGCAACCGGGCGCTGTCGGTCTTCTCGGTGTTCGGCGCCAGCGGGTACTCGTCGGGGCTGATCCTCGGCGGGCTGCTGACCGGCCTCGGCTGGCGCTGGACGTTCCTGACCCCGGTTCCGCTCGCCCTGCTGGCACTCGTCGCGGGCATCGCGCTGCTCCCCCGCGACCGGCCGGCGGCGGGCGGCGGGCACGACCTCGTCGGCGCGGTGACGCTGACCGGCGGGATGCTGCTCGCCGTCTACACCGTGGTGTCGGCGCCCGAACGCGGCTGGCTGGACCCGCTCACCGTCGTGTCCATCGTGGCGGCGGCGGCCCTGCTGGTCGGGTTCGTCGTCACCGAGCAGCGCGTCCGGCATCCGCTGGTCCGTCTCGGGATCCTGCGGATCGGCACGATCGTCCGCGCGAACCTGAGCATCGTCGCCCTGTTCGGGTCGTACCTGAGCTTCCAGTTCATGATGACGCTGTACCTGCAGGACGTGCTGGGCTGGTCGCCGCTCGAGATGGCTCTCGGGCTCCTCCCGGCGGGGATCATCGTGGCCTTCGGCTCCCCCTTCGTCGGCCGCCTGATCGACCGGTTCGGGACCGCTCCGCTGATCATCAGCTCGATGGCGTCGCTGAGCCTCGGGTACGTCTGGTTCCTCGCGACCGCCGGAGACGCTCCGCACTACACGGTGACCGTGCTGCCGACGATGATCCTGCTCGGCGGAGGTTTCGCGTTCGGGTTCAGCTCGATCATGGGGCAGGCCACGGACGGCATCGACGACTCCGAGCAGGGACTCGCCTCGGGCCTCGTGCAGACGTCCGGACAGGTCGGCGCCGCCCTCGTGCTCGCGGTCGTCACGGCTCTCGTCGCGGGTGCCGCGCACGAGGGCGGCGACTTCGCCGGTTTCCACCCGGGCGTGAACCTCGTCAGCGGTGTGGCGGTCGTCGGACTCGCGCTCAACCTGATCCCCCTGTTCCGCGCCGCCCGAGCCGCGCGCACCTGACACCGGAGCGGTGTCGAGGCGGTTCCGTCGCACCGCCTGAACCTGCGCCGCCCGGCGCCGATGGCATGCCCGGCGAACACGCCCCGTCCGCCATGCACCGACTCCGGTCGGGGCGTTCCCCGGGGGCAACACGATCCGCCCGGGCGGACGCGTTGTCCTCGGCGTCGGCTCGTCGCACCCCCGGTCCGGGCGCCGCCCGCCGAGTCCCGGCGGACCGTTTGCCGCTTGTTCCCGGCCGGGTGTGGGTCGGTCGGGCTCCGGTCGGGTGTTGGAGGCCCGGTTCCGGTTGGTGTCTCGTCGCAGCGAGGCGGTCCGCCCGGGCGGACGCGGTGTCCTCGTCGGCTCGTCGCACCCCCGCGCCGAGTCGGATGTCTGCCGCCGGGGCGCCGGCGGACCGTCCGCCGCCCGGTCCCGCCCGTGCGGGCGTCTGCCGACTGAGCCCGGTCGGGCGTTTGCTGCCCGACTCCAGGACGGACGGCTACCGGGGCCGGACGTGGTGGCCTCGGCGCGGGGTCATCGCAACGCCCACCCCCAGCCGGACGTCTGCAACCCGGCCCGACGGCGGGTAGCCGCCCAGGCCCGGCCGGGGGCGGTGCGGAGGGCGCCCGATCCGCAGGTGCCGCGACCGTTTGGCGGCGCCGGTGGGCGCGTTGTTGCGGTTTTCTGCGGATTGAGCGCCCCGGTGGGATGGCGTACCGGCCCTGAGCAAGACGCGGTGCTGCGACGATCCAGACGGGGGAGGAGGTCAAGCGGGAGTCCCGTTACGAGCGGCCTCGCTTCCAGAAGGGGCGTCGTGGGGTGAGGTCGGACAGGGTCTGGACGGCTCGGGTCCAGAGGGTTCGGACGTCGTCTTCGGACGAGGTCGAGGTGAGTGCGCGCAGGTCGTCGCGGAGTGCGGTCAGCGGGGTGGGGTCCTCGGATCGTGCCTCCATGTGCGCGATGATCGCGTCCAGTGCCGGGAGGAGTTGCTTGCGGAGGTGCGCGAGCCGGTCAGGGTGGGTGTCGGGGACGGCGCGCAGACGGTCGAGCACCTCGGTGATCTCGTTCTTGGGCGAGGTGGACGGACGTGCGCGGGCGAACGCAGCGCGTCGCGTGAGGCCTTCGGGCCGCGGGCCGGTGGCGGGCCTCGGGGCCGGGACCGGGGGCGTGCCTGCGGGCGGCGACATCGGTGCGGGTGGTGGCATCGGTGGCGGCACCGGCACTCCCGCAGGTGCCGGCATTCCACCGGGTGCCGGAAATCCACGTGCCGGCATTCCACCGTAGGCCTGCGGGCCGGCCGGTCCCGCGCTGAGGAAGTCGGGGACGTCGAGGTCATCGCGCCCCCAGCCCGATGGCGACTCGACCGGCTGGACGACCCTGTGCGGTTCGCCGGTGGTGGCGACACGGGTGTCGACGGCGACGAACGCGGTGAAGCGGCAGAGGACACCGAAGCGCAGGGAGGTCTCGACGATGCGTTTCTCCAGGTCCTCGCCGATGGTGTAGCGGTCTTCCAGGTCTCGCAGGTGCGCGCGGGCCCACAGGGCCGTCGCGGCGCGGTCGGTGGTGCCGACGGCGTCGGGCCGCTGCTGCCACGCTTCGCCATCGGCCGTGGTGCCGTGGACGCCGAGGGATCCGGTGCCGCGGTAGCGGCCCGAGATCACGAGGGGGACGCCGGGGAAGAGGGAGCCGAGGCGGGCGGGGGCCACCGAGTCGACGTCCAGATCGCCGGAGAGGCGGAGCCCGGTGGCGATCGGGGCGGCGATGCGGTTGTGGAGGTCTTCCATGGCCTCGTCCAGCCGGTCCTCGGACTCGACCAGTTCGCAGCGGCCCCCGCCGAGGTCGGCGAGCCGGTTGAGGAAGCCGGCGTTGACGGCCCGGTCGATGCCGACGGTGTGCACCCGGACGTCCCGGAGCTCCGGGCCGAGCCGGGCGAGGATCTGGTCCTCGTTGCCGACCTGGCCGTCGGTGATGAGGACCAGGACGCGGTCGCGGGCGGGATCGTCGAGCAGGGTGCGGCCCTCGACGAGCGGTGCGAGCATCTCGGTGCCGCCGCGGGCCTCGAGGCGGGCGAGGTGCTCGACGGCGCGGAACCGGTTGCGGTCGGTGCCCGGGGCGAGCGGATCGAGGCCGCGGGGGCGCTCGACGACGTTGTCGAAGGACAGGACGGCGAACCTGTCCTCGGTGCGGAGGGTGTCGATGATGCGGGCGGCGGCCCGGCGGGCGGCGACGATCTTCCAGCCTTGCATGCTGCCGGAGCGGTCGAGGATGAGCACGATGTCGCGCGGGCGGGGCCGGGCCTCACCGGAAGGGAGCACGGTGAGGGTGAACGTGCCCTCCTCGCCCTCCTCGTCGGGGGTGAGGGCCAGGGACGCGCTTTCCCGTTCGGCGTAGCGGAGACGGAGGACGAAGTCGCGGTCGAGGCGTTCTCCCGGTCGCAGCCGGACGGTCGTGCGTTCGTGCTCGTTCTCTTCGGACACCACGTGCAGGGACGAACCGATCTCGGTGAGCGGCAGGCCCGCGGGGTCGATGTCGACGTGGATGGACAGGCGGACCGGGTTGGGGAAGCCGGGCAGGAGGACCGGCGGGCTGATCCGGGAGGCGTCGGGGACGGCGTCGGTGTCGTCGGACGTCCCGGATCCGGCGCGTTCGTCGTCCAGGGGCGCGCCCGGGATGTAGCGGGGAGCCACCACGAGCGGGAAGCGGAAGGTCGAGCCGGTGGCGGAGTCGCGGGCGAGGGGCTGGTTCAGCCGGAGCCTGATCGTGACGTGCTCGCCGGGCGGGATGTTGCCGACCCGCATGGTGAAGACGTCGGGGCGGTCTTCCTCGGCGATCGCGGCTCTCCTGCCGGAGGCGATCGCGGCGTCGTAGTCCTGCCTGGCCTGCCCGCGCTCCTTCAGGGTCCCCTCGACGACCCGGCCCGCCGTCTCCATCCGCAGCGCGGTGACGGCCGCGCGGTCGGGGAGGGGGAAGATGTAGGTCGCCTCGAGCGGCACGTCGAACGGGTTGTGGAAACCCTGGGTGAGGTCGACGCCCGCGACCGGGCCGGTGATCGCCGCGTGCACGTCGACACTGTCGAGCGGCAGATTGCCCCTGTCGGTGCGGAGTGCGCCGATTCCGCCGTCGTGGCGGTCTTGCGGCGAGTCGGGCAGTTCGTGGATTCGCACTGTCACTGGGACCTCCGGGGAGGGGCGGCGGCATCGGCGATGAGGCCGCGGCGGTGTAGTTCCTCCAGGAGCGGCCGGGCGGCCGACTCGATGGCGGTGATGTCGGCGTCGGTCAGGGTGTGCACGTCCAGCAGGAGGGTGAGGTCCGGGGCGAGGCGGACGCCTTGGACGACCGGCGGGCGGGGCTCGCGGTAGCCCGTGACGGTGGCGGGCCGGTGGGAGATGTCGGGGCGGTGGGAGATGTCGGGGCGTTCGCTCCAGAAGCGCTCCCGCGTCCGGGGCTCGCCCTCGGCCGGCAGCGCGGCGATCCGTTCCAGCGCCTGGTCGGTGGCGGCCGAGAGTTCCAGCTGGATCTCGGCGATCGAACGGCCGTCCGCCTGGCGGCGCTTCACCGCGACGAGCTGGAGCAGGTGCCGGCGGCCGTAGAGGGCGGTGCGGCCGCGCCGGCCCAGCGGGGGATCGACGAGGCCGATGGTGGTGTACCAGCGGATCAGCCGCGCGTTCGGCAGGTCGCGGACCCGGCCGTTGACCGGCGGCGCGTCGTCGGCGGCGAGTGCCGCCGCGGCGCGGTCCGCCAGCTCGCCGATCGTCCAGGTGCCGTCCATGGAACGATGATGACACTGTCATCGTGACAGTGTCAACTCGATCTCTGAGGCGGCTGCGACGACTGGACAAACTGGATCAATTGGTACTTCTTTCGTAAAAGTGAAACCGGGGAGTAATGGTCGTCGAATGAGTTCGGGAACGTGTCCGATCTTGTGAATTTGCCGGTAAAAGGGCCTGGGAGCCCCTACCTTTCAGTCATGGACGACCAAGAACTGGTCGAGGCGCTGCGGGTGCGGAAACCGGACGCGCCGGCCTCGGTCTACAGTGCCTACGCTGATCGGCTCTATGCCTACTGCTGGTTCCGGACGCAGGCCCGGGACGACGCTCAGGTCGCTCTGCGCGACACTTTCATCGCGGCGGAAGCGCACGTCGGCAAACTCCGCGACCCCGGACTGTTCGGGCCGTGGCTGTACGCCATTGCGCGCCTGCAGTGCGCGCGCCGTCCGCCGTCGGAGGGGCGTGCGCCCGATCCGCCGGTGGCGACCCACGACCAGGAGGATGTCGATCAAAGGATCGTCTCCTGGAATGCCGTACAGGCCCTTTCACCGCTCTCTCAGGACGTTCTGGATCTGCATGTGCGGCATGGGTTGTCGATCCCGGAACTGGCGGTGGTGTTCGGCCTCGCGCCCGGGCATGTGCAAGCGGAACTGGATCGCGCGCACACGGAACTCGAACATGCCCTGACGGCGGAGATGCTCGAGGGGCAAGGACCCTACGGGTGTGCGGAACGCGCCCTGCTGCTGAAGGAAAGAAGCAGTGGGGCGGACGTGGACTCCCGGTTGTTCGGGCATGCGGAACGGTGCGCGCGATGCGGCGCGTTCCGTCCCCGGACAGTGTCGGCGTCCAAGGTTTTCAGTCTCCTGCCGGTCGTCACCCCACCGGACGAGCTCCAATTGCGGGTGGTGAGCTGCTTCACGGATCCCGAACTCGTCGGCTACCGCCTGTTCGTCGCGAAGGGCATCGACACCTTCGCCGCGGGCTTTCCCGTCCAGGGAGACCGGCACTCACCCTGTGCGGCCTCGCCGCGTGCGGGGTGGAGACGGGCCACGCTGGCCGGCGCCGCCCTCGTCGTCCTCGGTGGCGGAGGAGCCGTTTGGGCGTCCGTCGAGGTCGGTGGCCGGGACGCGAAGCGAGCCGACACGGTCGTGGGCCCGAACTCCAGCCCGCGTCCAGGGGGCGACCAGGAGGCGCCCGGCCCGGATGACGCCTTCGGGTCCGGGGACGGGGTCGACCCGGTGCAAGGACCGTTCACGCCCGCACTCCCAGGTGCGCCGGGAACGACTCCTCGGTCCTTGGCCGAGGCCGGCACGCCCGGGCTTCCGGGCTCCGGCGAGGGGACGGCCGCAGGCCGATCGGCAGATGGATCGGCAGGCACGTCGACGCGGCCTCCTCCGCACGTCCCCGTGGTGCCGCCGGGAACGTCCCCGTCCGCGCCGCCGGCGTCGAAGCCGCCGCCGTCCGGTGGGAGCCCGCCCGTCACGTCACCGGCGCCGTCACCGACGGACGCGCCGACGTCCCCGCCCGCGACCGGGCAGCCCCCCGCACCGGCCGGGTGACGCCCGACCGGTTGGCGCCGACCGGAGAATCGGTCGGCCGCAACGCTGTGTGGGAACTGTCCCTCGATGATCAATCGAACTACGCTTCGTGATCAGATGCTCGCGCAGTGACGCACTCTTCGGGGGGTGAGCGTGATCATGTGCGCAGTGCGGGGCCGCGGCCGTTCCCCGCGGGGCAGAGCGACCGGACCGCGGCTCACCGCTCTCTCGTTCGGGCTCGCGGTCGGCATGACGTGGCTGGTTCCGGCCTCAGCGGCCCGCCCGCCGGCGGACCCCGCGCCCAGCGCCCGGGACGTCGAGCAGGGCCGGCAGGAGGCCCGGGAACGGGCCGCCGCGGTCGGCCGGACGAAGGCCGAACTGGCCGAGGCCGACGGTGAGCTGCACAGGCTCGTCGGGGACGCGCAGGCCGCCGTGGAGCGGTACCACCGCGAACGCGTGCTGCTGGAACGCGCCCGCCGGGCCCACGGGGACGCGCAGCGGCGGCTGGCCGAGGCGGGGCGGGGACTCGGCGCCGCACGGACGGATCTCGCGTCGTTCGCGGCGCGCATGTACCGGGACGGCACCGGGCGGGACAGCCTGGCGTCGGTGGTGGCGGGAGACGGCGGACCCCAGGGATTCATGGACCGGGCGGTCATGGCCAGGATGCTCGCCGAGCGCCGGGCCGGGATGGTCCGCCGGGTCGAGGCGTCCAGGACCGTCGAGGATCTGCTCCGGCGCCAGGCGCGGAAGGCGCTGGACGAGCAGGCCGCGGCGGCCCGCCGCGCGGACGAATCCAGGCGGCGCGCGCAGGACGCGGTGAGGGAGCAGCAGTCGTCCGTCGAACGCATCGAGGCCCGCAAGCGCGAACTGGAACACCGTCTGGGGGAGGCCGAGCTGCGTGTGGCCGAACTCAAGCGCGCGCGGGAGCGTGCGTTGGCGGAGGCAGCGGCCCAGAAGGCGAGTTCCGCGCCCGCAGGTACAAGCGGAACCTTCTCAGACGGGACGTCCTCCGCGCGGGGTGGCGTCGCGGCGCGTGCGGCCCTCAAGTGGCTCGGGACGCCCTACTCGTGGGGCGGCGGCACTGTGCACGGTCCGAGCCTGGGGGTCGAGCACGGCTCCGGCATCCGCGGCTTCGACTGCTCGGGCCTCGCGATGTACGCCTGGGACAAGGCGGGTGTACGGCTCGACCACTGGACGGGAACGCAGTGGACGTCCGGCCCCCACATCCCTCTGGGCGAACTGCACCGGGGCGACCTCGTGTTCTTCGCCCGCGACACGTCAGACCCGGACACCATCCACCACGTCGGCATCTACATCGGCGACGGTCGAATGGTGGAGGCGCCGTACACGGGGGCGCGGGTGCGCGTTTCGAGCATCCACCGGGGCGACCTCATCGGCGCGACCCGTCCGTCCGGGTGAACGGGCCGGGAGCATCGATGCGAGGACCCTTCCGCGGGGCTTCCCCGCGGAAGGGTCCTCGTGAGCGGCCGGCCGTGTCGCATGGACGGCGGGGAGGTCGGTGGCGGAGGTGACGGCGGGGAGCGGATCGCGCCGTCCGGCGGCTCCCGTGCCAGCGGCGAGGCTCAGTGCTCGCCCTGCTCCACCGCGCGCTTGCGGGAACGCTCGATCTCGGCCTCGGCCTCGACCCGTCCGGTCCAGCTGGCGCCCTCGACGGACTTGCCGGGCTCCAGGTCCTTGTAGACCTCGAAGAAGTGCTGGATCTCGAGGCGGTCGAACTCGGCGACGTGGTGGATGTCGCGCAGGTGCTCCATCCGGGGGTCGGTCGCCGGGACGCACAGGACCTTGTCGTCACCACCGGCCTCGTCGGTCATCCGGAACATCCCGACGGCGCGGCACCGGATGAGACACCCCGGGAAGGTCGGCTCCTGCAGCAGGACGAGCGCGTCCAGGGGGTCGCCGTCCTCGCCGAGGGTGTCGTCGATGAACCCGTAGTCGGCGGGGTACTGCGTCGAGGTGAAGAGCATGCGGTCGAGGCGGATGCGACCGGTCTCGTGGTCGATCTCGTACTTGTTCCGCTGACCCTTCGGGATCTCAATGGTGACGTCGAAATCCAAGGTGTCCTCCGCTCCCTGCGCGTCGCAGTGAATAGTCTTTCGGGGGTCTGTGCGGGCGAGGCCGGCCCCCACGGTGTGGGTGTTCCCTTATATAAGGATGTCGCACGTTGGTGAGTGCTGAGTGGGAGAGGGGTGGCGACGTGTCCGGACGGGGTCGTGCCCTCGTCTTGTTGTCACTGTCCCTCCTTAACGTTTTCGCCGTCGGCGCGGCGTTCGCAGTGGTGAAACTCACACCGCCCCGGCATCTGTCGCCGCAGCCGCCGAGCGTGGCGGCGCGGGACGTCGTGCGGGTCTCGGCCGAGGTCCACGCCGCCGAGCCGGGCACGGGCCGCATGCCGGACGCCGCCGCCCTGGCCGGACGGCTGGCCGGGGCGATCGGACGGGGCGCCGAGATCGGCGCCGTCGTGGTCGACGTCGCGACCGGGCGGACGCTGTTCCAGCACGGCGGCGACCGACCGGCCACGCCCGCCTCGACGACGAAGCTGGCGACGGGCGCGGCCGCGCTCGCCTCCGTCGGGCCCGAGCACCGGATCGCCACCCGGGTGGTGCGCGGTGCGGGCGGCGTGATCGTACTGGTCGGAGGCGGGGATCCTACCCTGACCGCGCTTCGGGCGAGTCCGGACGAGGATTCTCCGCGGTTCGCCTCCATGGTCGACCTGGCCAGGCAGACCGCGGAGTCGCTCAAGAAGGCTGGGGTCGCGCAGGTCCAAGTGGACTACGACGTGTCCGCGTACCAGGGACCAGGAGCCGCGCCCACCTGGAAGCCCAACTACATACCCGACGGCGAGGTCGCCCCTGTGTCGGCCCTGACCGTGGACAGAGGGAAGGTCGCTCCGCAGGACCCGACCAAGCGCGCGAGGGTCCCGGACCCGGCGGCCGTAGCGGCGGCGAAGTTCGCACAGCTGCTTTCCAAGAACGGAGTGTCGGCCAAGGCAGGGCGCAAGACCACGGCGCCGGAGGACGCGGAGGAGTTGGGGGCGGTGCAGTCGCCCCCGATGTCGGTGCTCGTGGAGTACCTGCTGACCGAGAGCGACAACGACGTGGCGGAAGCCGTCGCGCGCCAGGTGGCGATGAAGCGGGGGCTTCCTGCGTCGTTCCAAGGGGCCGCACAGGCGGTTCACCAGGTCTTGGCCGAACTCGGTGTCGGCGAGGGCGTCACGGTCAACGACGGCAGCGGGCTGTCGCCGAAGAACCGCATCACGCCGATCGCGCTCGCCCGGATCGTCTCGCTCGCCGCCGACGAGGAGCACCCGGACCTGCGCCCCACGATCACCGGCATGCCGGTGGCCGGTTTCTCGGGCACGCTCGGCCCGCCCCGGTACACCGGGCAGGCCAGCCGGGCCGGTGCCGGGCTCGTCCGGGCCAAGACGGGGACGCTCGCGGGCGTCAGCACCCTTGCCGGGCTCGTGCGCGACGCGGACGGCCGGTTGCTGGCGTTCGCGTTCATGCTGGGGGACGGCAAGGGCTACGTGAACCCGCTGACGCTCGACCGGCTGGCCGCGGAGGTCGCGCGCTGCGGCTGCTGAGGCCATGCGTCGCGGCCGCCGGGGCCGTCCGTCGCGGCCGCTGAACCGCGGCCTTCCGCGTGTGGGGAGAGCGCCACGGGAGATAACCAGAACGGTTGTTCGTTGAACGACCGTGCAGAGGCGCTGCGGCGCCGCGTCGAAACGTACGGTGGAGTACATGAGCGCCTCAATGATCGACTGGAATGTGGCGGTCCAGGCGGGGACCCGGCTCGTCCGCCCGGGGCCGCAGGTCAGCCACGCGGAGGCCCGTGAGGTCGTGGCGGAACTGCGCGAACTGTCCAAGCTGGCGCACGGGCACGTGCGGGAGTTCACCGGCATGGCCTCCGAACTCGATCCCGACCCGGCGACGATCGTGGACCGGCCCGGCTGGATCCGGGCGAACGTGGACGGCTTCCGGGTGGTGCTCGAACCGCTCATGGAGCAGATGTCGGAACGGCGCGGACCGGGGCCGCTCGGCGGCGCGGGCAACCTGGTCGTGGACGCGGTCGGGTCGCGCGTCACCGGCATGCAGGTCGGCGCGATCCTCTCGTACATGGCGAGCCGTGTGCTCGGGCAGTACGAGCTCTTCCTCCCGCCCGACCCGGACGGGCGCGCTCCGACCGGGCGGCTCACGCTCGTCGCGCCCAACATCGTCCACGTGGAGCAAGAACTCCGTGTGGACCCGCGCGACTTCCGCCTGTGGGTCTGCCTGCACGAGGAGACGCACCGTGCGCAGTTCACCGCGGTGCCCTGGCTGCGCGAGTACGTGCAGAGCCAGATGACCCAGTTCCTCCTGGCGTCCGATCTGGATCCGGGCGCGATGCTGGACCGGATCAAGGACGCGGCCGAGGCCGTCGCGGACGCCGTCCGGGGCGGGGACTCCAACCTCATCGACGCCATCCAGAGCCCCGAGCAGCGCGAGATCCTCGACCGGCTGACCGCCGTGATGACGCTCGCCGAGGGGCACGGCGACTACGTCATGGACGCGGTCGGCCCGGAGGTCGTGCCGTCGGTGCAGCAGATCCGGTCGCGCTTCCAGGGGCGGCGCGAGGGCGGCAACCGGATGGACAAGACGATCCGGCGGCTCCTCGGCCTCGACCTGAAGATGAAGCAGTACGCGGAGGGGTCGCGGTTCGTCCGGCGGGTCGTCACCGAGGTCGGCATGAGCGGCTTCAACAAGGTGTGGGACTCGCCGGAGAGCCTGCCGACGCACGTGGAGATCAAGGAGCCCGAGCTGTGGATCGCGCGCGTCGTCGGCCCGCGTGCCATCGACGCCGTTCCGCCGGAGGCGAACGAGGCTTGAGTGGGTCCTGATCCGGCCGTGGCGGCGGTCCGTCTCGCGGTGCGGCGGATGCTGGCCGACCTGCCGCCGCCGGGAGGGCCCGAGGGACGGCCGGGCGGAGCGGCGGCCGGACGGACGGGCGCCCCGGCGAGCGACCCGAGCCACCCGACCGGCGCCCCGGCGGCCGACTCGTCCGGCAGCCGGTCGGACGGTCCGTCGAGCGGTCCGGCGAGCCGTCCGGCGGTCGGACCGTCCGGCGGTGCGGCGCGCGGCATGGTGCTCGCCGCGTGCAGCGGAGGCGCGGACTCGCTGGCGCTCGCGGGGGCGCTCGCCTTCGTCGCGCCGAGGCTGGGCATCCCGGCCGGGGCCGTGACGATCGATCACGGCCTGCAAGAAGGATCCGGCGCGCGCGCGGACGCCGTGGTGCGGACGCTCGCCGATCTCGGGCTGGACCCGGTCGGGTCCATCGCCGTCACCGTGGGTACGCGGGGCGGGATGGAGAACGCGGCTCGTGACGCCCGGTACACGGCGTTGGACGATGCGGCACGACGCCTGGACACCGCCGCGGTTCTCCTGGGACACACCCTGAACGACCAGGCCGAGACCGTGCTGCTCGGGCTGGCGCGCGGGTCGGGCGCGCGCTCGCTGTCCGGCATGCCGCCCGAGTTCACCCGTCGTGCCGCCAAGGACGGCCGGGACGTCCGCTACCTGCGTCCCCTGCTCGACCTGGATCGGGCGACCACGCGCCGGGCCTGTCTGGCGATGGGCCTGGAACCGTGGGACGACCCTCACAACGACAACCCCGCCTACACGCGCGTACGCGTGAGGAACGAAGCGCTGCCCGCCCTGGAGGCGGCGCTGGGGCCCGGGGTCACGGAGGCCCTGGCGCGCACGGGACGCATGCTGCGCGAGGACGCGGACGTCCTGGACGATCTGGCCGCACGCGCCTACGCGGACTTGGACGTTCCCGACGAGGGGGGCGGCGTGGCCGTGCGCCTGGACGGGCTCGCGGACCTGCCCAGGGCCGTCCGGACGCGGGTATTGCGGACGGCCGCGGTCAAAGCGGGCAGCCCACCGGGTACGCTCGCGGCGGTCCATGTCGATGAGGTGGATCGGCTGGTCACGGCCTGGCGCGGTCAGCGGCACGTCGACCTGCCCGGGGGGCTGAAGGCCTCCAGGCGGTATGGGAGGCTGCTTTTCGGCCCGGCCTGACGCCCGGTTCGCCGCGGCGCGGCGTCCGTCCCGCCGGCGTTCCGCCGGGCGGACGCGATCACGACGATGAGGGTGGTGTTGTGGACGAGAAGGATCTGGGCGACGACCTGGCGAAGGTGCTGATCCCGGAGGCCGACCTCCAGGCCAAGGTGCGGGAGCTCGCCGGGCAGATCGACGCCGACTACGCGGGCCGCGACCTGCTCCTGGTGGGGGTCCTCAAGGGCGCCGTCATGATCATGGCGGACCTGGCGCGGGAGCTGCACACGCCGGCGTCGATGGACTGGATGGCGGTGTCGTCGTACGGGTCCGGCACGAAGTCGTCCGGCGTCGTGCGGATCCTCAAGGACCTGGACACCGACATCCTCGACCGTCACGTCCTGATCGTGGAGGACATCGTCGACTCGGGGCTGACGCTGTCGTGGCTGGTCAGCAACCTGCGTTCGCGCGGGCCGGCGTCCCTGGAGATCTGCGCGCTGCTGCGCAAGCCGGAGGCGGTCCAGGCCGAACTGGACGTGAAGTACATCGGCTTCGACATCCCGAACGAGTTCGTCATCGGATACGGGCTCGACTACGCGGAGCGGTACCGCAACCTTCCGTTCGTGGGGACGCTCGCGCCCCACGTCTACGGCGGCGGCGAAAGCTGATCAGCGGCCGGAGACGGCCGGGAGAACCGGCATGAACGAGACGTCGGGGAACAAGCGGCCGTGACGGATCGTTGCAAAGGTCGTTGACGGGTATAGGCAAAGGGCCAGGAGACAGCGCCGGCTGCGTCTCCTGCGCCCAGCGGTGTACCGTCGATGTCCCGGGCCCCTCAAGGCCGGGGAGCCGTAGAAGGGGGACCACCAGGGTGGTCCGAAGCCACGGCGGGACCGTCGTTGGTCGCAGTGGCGTCCGCCCTCCGGGGCGGGCGAGGAACGCACACAGACGTTGGTCAGGAGGGACGGGCCCCGAAGGGGTAACCGGATAAATGGACGTGAAGCGCTACTTTCGCGGGCCGCTGCTGTGGATCCTGCTGTTCGGCCTCTTGATCGCCCTCGTCATGTGGGGCGTCAACCCCGGCCGCTCGTACGAGAAGGTCGACACCTCCCAGGTGGTCCAGCAGATCGCCCAGGGCAAGGTGAAGTCCGCAAAGATCATCGACAAGGATCAGCGGATCGAGATCACGCTCAAGAGCGGTGAACAGCAGCAGGCTTCCTGGGTCAGCGGCCAGGGGCTCGAGCTCCAGAACCAGCTGCAGAAGCAGGCCGCCTCCGGCACCATGCCGGGCGGCTACGACATCGAGGTCCCGCAGCAGAGCATGTTCGTCAGCCTGCTGTTCAGCCTCTTGCCGATCGTCATCATCGTGCTGATCTTCCTGTTCATCATGAACCAGATGCAGGGCGGCGGCTCGCGGGTGATGAACTTCGGCAAGTCGAAGGCCAAGCTCATCACCAAGGACACCCCGAAGACGACGTTCGCCGACGTCGCCGGTGCGGAGGAGGCCCTCGAGGAACTCGAGGAGATCAAGGACTTCCTGCAGAACCCGGCGAAGTTCCAGTCGATCGGCGCGAAGATCCCCAAGGGCGTCCTGCTGTACGGCCCGCCCGGCACCGGTAAGACGCTGCTCGCGCGCGCCGTGGCCGGTGAGGCGGGCGTGCCCTTCTACTCGATCTCCGGGTCGGACTTCGTCGAGATGTTCGTCGGCGTCGGCGCCTCCCGCGTCCGCGACCTGTTCGAGCAGGCCAAGACGAACGCCCCCTCGATCATCTTCATCGACGAGATCGACGCCGTCGGACGGCACCGCGGCGCGGGCCTCGGCGGCGGCCACGACGAGCGCGAGCAGACCCTGAACCAGCTGCTCGTCGAGATGGACGGCTTCGACGTCAAGGGCGGCGTCATCCTGATCGCCGCCACGAACCGTCCCGACATCCTGGACCCGGCCCTGCTGCGTCCCGGCCGCTTCGACCGCCAGGTCACCGTCGACCGTCCGGACCTGGAGGGCCGCAAGGGCATCCTGCGGGTGCACGGCCGCGGCAAGCCGTTCGCCCCGGACGTCGACCTGGACGTCATCGCGCGGCGCACCCCCGGGTTCACCGGCGCCGACCTGTCCAACGTGATCAACGAGGCGGCGCTGCTGACCGCGCGGTTCGACCGCAAGCTGATCGACATGGACACCCTCGAGGAGTCCATCGATCGCGTCATGGCCGGGCCGGAGCGCAAGACCCGGGTGATGTCGGACAAGGAAAAGAAGATCATCGCCTACCACGAGGGCGGGCACGCGCTGGTGGCGCACGCGCTGCCGAACTCCGACCCGGTGCACAAGGTGACGATCCTGCCCCGCGGCCGGGCCCTGGGCTACACCATGACCCTGCCGATGGAGGACAAGTTCCTCACGACGCGCTCGGAGATGACCGACCAGCTCGCGATGCTGCTGGGCGGCCGCACGGCCGAGGAGCTCGTGTTCCACGAGCCCACGACCGGCGCGTCCAACGACATCGAGAAGGCCAGCTCGATCGCGCGCAACATGGTGACCGAGTACGGCATGAGCGAGCGTCTGGGCGCACGCAAGTTCGGGTCGGGCCAGGGCGAGGTCTTCCTGGGCCGCGACATGGGCCACGAGCGGGACTACTCCGAGGACATCGCGTCCGCGATCGACGACGAGGTCCGCCGCTACATCGAGACGGCCCACGACACCGCCTGGGAGATCCTCACCGAGTACCGGGACGTCCTGGACGAGCTCGTCGTGAACCTGATGGAGAAGGAGACCCTCTCCAAGGAGCAGGTGCTGGCGATCTTCGCGCCGATCCAGAAGCGGCCGCACCAGAACTCCTACACCGGCTACGGCAAGCGCCTCCCGTCGGACCGGCCGCCCATCCAGACGGCCAAGGAGCTCGCCCTGCTCGGCCCCCAGGAGGTCACCGACCTCACCAAGGGGAACGTCCAGGGCAACGGGCAGAGCGGTGTGCCGAGCCCGGAGACGACCGACCCGCTCAAGGGCGAAGGCTGACACCGTTGACCGATCCGTTCGAGGACACGCCCCTGCCCGACGCGCCCCCCGGGTTCGATCAGGGCAGGATCGAGAAGGCGGTGCGCGAGATCCTGTTCGCGATCGGGGAGAACCCCGATCGCGACGGGCTCCGCGACACCCCCGCGCGGGTCGCGCGCGCGTACGCCGAACAGTTCGCCGGTCTCCGGCAGCGCCCCGCGGACGTGCTCACGACGGTGTTCGACGCCGGCCATGAGGAAATGGTCCTGGTGAAGGACATCGAGGTGTACAGCGTCTGCGAGCACCACCTCGTCCCGTTCCACGGCATGGCCCACGTGGGGTACACGCCGAACGAGAAGGGGCAGATCACGGGCCTGTCGAAGCTGGCACGGCTCGTGGACGTGTACGCGCGCCGCCCGCAGGTGCAGGAGCGCCTGACGAGCCAGGTCGCGGACGCGCTCATGACCGAGCTGGAGCCGCGCGGCGCCATCGTGGTGATCGAGGCCGAGCACCTGTGCATGACGATGCGCGGCGTGCGCAAGCCGGGGGCGCGGACGGTGACGTCCGCCGTCCGCGGCGACTTCCGCGACCACGCCGAAACGCGTGCGGAGGCGATGAGCCTGATTCTGGGACGTTCCTGACCTCGATCCCACCCCGAGTTCGCACCACCGCCGGAACGGGCCTCAGCGGCGAGCTGAGGCCCGTTCCGGTGCGTTGGGGAGGTGCGTGAGGGGCGCGTGTGACCCCGCGGGAGGGCGAGATCGAAACCACGCGAGCACGACATAGGGTTGATGACATGACCGCTGTCGACGTTCCAGGCCTGCCCGCGCCGGGGCGGTGCCTCGTGATGGGGGTGGTCAACGTGACCCCCGACTCCTTCTCGGACGGCGGCGCCTGGTTCGACCACGAGAAGGCGATCCACCACGGGCTGAACCTGGTCGCCGAGGGCGCCGACATCGTGGACGTGGGCGGCGAGTCGACGCGTCCGGGCGCGCAGCGCGTGTCCCGCGAGGAGGAGCTGCGCCGCGTCGTGCCCGTCATCGAGGCGCTCACCGCCGAGGGCGTCCCGGTCAGCGTGGACACCATGCGCGCGGAGGTCGCCGAGGCCGCGATCGGCGCGGGCGCCCGCATCGTCAACGACGTGAGCGGCGGCCTCGCCGACCCCGACATGCCCCGCGTGGTCGCCCGGGCGGGCATCCCCTACGTCGTGATGCACTGGCGCGGCCACAGCCACGACATGCAGACCCGAGCCGTGTACCAGGACGTCGTCCGTGAGGTACGCGACGAACTGCTGAAGCGGGTCGAGGTCGTCCTGGAGGAAGGGCTCGACCCGGCCAAGGTGATCCTGGACCCGGGTCTCGGTTTCGCGAAGAACCCCACGGCGGGACACAACTGGACCTTGCTGGCCCATCTGGACGCGTTCACGAGCACGGGCTATCCCGTTCTTGTCGGGGCGTCCCGTAAGAGTTTCCTAGGCAGGCTCCTCTCCGACGCGGATGGGACGCCGCGCCCGTTCGGCGAATGCGACGACGCCACGGTCGCGGTCACCTCGCTCGTCGCGGCGGCCGGCGGCTGGTGCGTCCGGGTGCACCGGGTGCGGCCGAACGTCGACGCCGTCCGGATCGCGGCCGCCGTGCGCGCGGCGGAGGGGACGGGTGCGGACGCGAGGAGCGATCGGCCATGAGCGCTGCGGTGAACCGGGCGGACGTAGGCGAGGTGCACGCGGAGTTCTACGCCGCGTTCGAGGCCGGCGACTACGACCGCATGTCGGCGGTCTGGGCGGACGGTGCGTACGCGGCCGGCGTCTCCTGCGTCCACCCCGGCTGGACCATGCTGCGCGGACGCGAGGAGGTGCTGCGGTCGTGGGCCCTCATCATGGCCAACACCACCTACATCCAGTTCGTGCTGACCGACGTCGAGACGGACGTGTACGGGGACCACGCGGTGGTCACCTGCAAGGAGAACGTCCTCACCGCCGACGACGACACCGAGACCGGGTTCCTCGCAGGGGGAAGCATCGTCGCGACGAACGTGTTCGTACGGGTCGAGGAAGAGTGGCGGCTTCTGCTCCACCATGGTTCGCCCGTGCTGAACGTCGCTGATACAGAGGAAGAATGAGTCTCGACCGCATCGAACTGCGCGGCCTGCGGGTCAGGGGCAGGCACGGCTGCCTCCCGGCGGAACGCGAACTCGGGCAGGAGTTCGTGGTCGACGCCGTCCTCGGCCTGGACACCCGCCCGGCGGCGGCGGGGGACGACCTGTCGCTCACCGTCGACTACGGGTCCCTGGCCGACCGGCTGGTCGCGGCGGTCGGGGGCGAGCCCGTCGACCTCATCGAAACGCTGGCCGACCGGCTGGCGAAGATATGTCTGGAAGACGCGGCGGTCTCAGAGGTCGAGATCACCGTCCACAAGCCGAACGCCCCGGTGCCGCACCCCTTCACGGACGTGGCCGTGAAGATCCAGAGGAGTCGCCCATGACCGCGCCCGACCGCATGCCCGACCGCACCGCCACCGGCGGGCACATGCTCGTCCACCACCGGGCCGTGTTCTCCCTCGGCAGCAACCTCGGCGACCGCCTGGACAACATCCAGGAGGCCGTGGACGCGCTGTTCGACGCGCCCGGACTCGACTTCGTCGCGTTCTCCCCGGTGTACGAGACCGCTCCGTACGCTCCCCCTGGCGAGAGCATCCCGCCCCAGGACGACTACCTCAACGTCGTCCTCGTGGCCGACACCCGGCTCCCCCCGGAAACGCTGCTGGAACGCGTGCTCAACATCGAGAACTCGATGCAGCGGGTCAGGGAGGTCCGGTGGGGGCCGCGCACGCTCGACATCGACATCGTGGTCTTCGGTGACGTCGTCTCGGACGACCCCGATCTGACGCTCCCGCACCCGCGCGCGCACGAGCGCGCGTTCGTCCTCGTCCCCTGGGCCGACATCGAGCCGGACGTGCTGCTGCCCGGGCACGGCCGCGTCGGCGACCTGGCCGAGGCGAAGGTCGCGGAGGGCGGCCCCTCGGCCGTGCACCGCCGGACTGACCTGACCCTGCAGCAGCCTGCATGAAACCGTCGCGCCCGCGCTTCCTCATCGGCCTCCTGGTCGTCGTCGCGGTGATCACCTGGGCCGTCCTGCGCACGGCCTACCTCGCGCTGCCGCCCGTGCCCTGGACCACGGTGCCGACGCTGCTGCTGCTGGCCGCCGCCGAAGGCGTAAGCGGCTTCAACGTGCTGCGCCGCATCCGCCGCAAGCCGGGCACGCGCCCGGTCGAGCCGATGGCCGTCGCGCGGCTGGCCGCCCTCGGAAAGGCCAGCGCCTACGCCGCGACGGTGATCGCGGGCGTGTTCGGCGGGTTCGCGATCAGCGTCGTCGACGCCCTCGACAAGCCGACGCCGCGGCACGACTTCTTCGCGAGCGGCGCGACCTTCCTCGCCGCCGCCGTCCTGGTGGGCGCCGCCTACTTCCTCGAGTACGCGTGCCGGGTGCCCGGCGGGCCGGACGACGAGGACGAGCGCCGCAACGGCGCCTCCCGCGCCTGAGGGCGCCCGGCTCCAGGGGCACCCCCTGGAGCCGCGCCCTCACCGGCCACGACGATCAGGCCCGCCCCAAGCGCGCGCAGCGCTTGGGGTCGTGCCCTGGCGCGCGGGGTCCGGTTGGGGTGCGCCGGGGGCGCGCTCGCGCGGCCAGAGGGCGCGCGGGGTCCGGGTCGGGGTGCGCCGGGGGCGCGCTCGCGTGCGGCCGAAACGCGCGGGGTCCGGGGTTGGGGTGCGCCGGGGGCGCGCTCGCGCGCGGCCGGAGGGCGCGCAGCGCCCGAAGGCCGTGCGGTTCCGTCCTTTGGAGGTCGGTCACTTGTCGATGTCGCCGACCACGAAGAACGTCGAGCCGAGGATCGCGATCATGTCGGCGACGAGGTTCCCGGGAAGCAGTTCGGCGAGCACCTGCACGTTGTTGAACGACGCGGAGCGCAGCTTCAGCCGCCACGGCGTCTTCTCCCCGCGCGACACCAGGTAGTAGCCGTTGATGCCGAGCGGGTTCTCCGTCCACGCGTACGTGTGGCCCTCGGGCACCTTCAGGACCTTGGGCAGGCGCTGGTTGATCGGGCCTTTGGGCAGTTCGGCGAGCCTGTCCAGGCAGGCGTCGGCGAGGTCCAGCGACGCGTACACCTGGTCGAGGAGGCACTCGAAACGCGCCAGAGCGTCCCCCTCCGAGCGGGTGACGACACGGACGTCCAAGTCCCCGTACGCGAGGTACGGTTCGTCCCGGCGAAGGTCGAAGTCCACCCCGGACGCGCGTGCGATCGGGCCGGAAACGCCGTACTGCAGGATCTGTTCCCTCGTGAGCACACCCACGCCCCGTGTGCGCGCGCGGAAGATCTCGTTGCCCATGATGAGATCGGCGATGTCGCTCATCCGTCCCCGCACGACCGAGATCGCGTGGCGCGCACGTCCCGTCCAGCCGGCGGGCAGGTCGTCCTTCAGGCCGCCCACACGGTTGAACATGTAGTGCATGCGGCCGCCGGAGACCTCCTCCATCACCCGCTGCAGTTCCTCCCGCTCCCGGAACGCGTAGAAGAGGGGCGTCATCGCACCCACCTCCAAGGGGTAGGACCCAAGGAACATGAGGTGGTTGAGAACGCGGTTCAGCTCTGCGAGGAGCGTCCTGGCCCAGACGGCCCGTACCGGGACCTCCATCCCCAGCATGCGTTCCACCGCCAGGACGACGCCGAGCTCGCTGGAGAACGCCGACAGCCAGTCGTGCCGGTTGGCCAGCACGATGATCTGCCGGAAGTCGCGGACCTCGAACAGTTTCTCCGCGCCCCGGTGCATGTACCCGATGATGGGTTCGGCGGCGGAGATCCGCTCGCCGTCCAGGGTCAGCCGTAGCCGGAGCACGCCGTGCGTGGACGGGTGCTGCGGCCCGATGTTGAGGGTCATGTCCTCGGTGGCGAGCTCCTTGCCCAAGGAGTTCGAGCCCGCACCGATCCCGACGATCCGTTCGGTGGTCATGGTCGCGTCTCCGCCGCTCCGGTCACCGTGCCATGCTCCCATGGCGGCCGATGCCCGTTTCCGGTTGACTAGGGTCCGATGAATCCGAACCACGGCGGACAGCCGTACGACCCCGCCGCGCAGCCGCCGCCGAGCCCGGCGCCCGGCCGGTCGGCGCCGGTGGACGGACCCGGCCCGCCTCCCGGAGCGGTCGCCGCACCGCCCCAGTACCGTCCGGACGAGGCGTTCGCGCCCGGCGGCGGCCTGAAGTGGTGGGCCATTTCCCGGCGCCACACGTGGCAGCGGACGCTGCGGGCCGTGCTGTGGGCGGTACCGGTGGGCGCGCTGGGCGTCTTCCTGCTGGGGCGGGACGGTGGCCTGGCGCCCGCGGCCATGTGGGTGTCCGCGGTCTTCCTGGCGGCGGTCGTCGTCGGCATCGTGGCGGAACTCGACCGCCGCTCCTTCGGCTACGCCGAACGTGCGGACGATCTCATCGTGACGCACGGAGTGTTCGTCAAGCGCCTCATCGTCGTGCCCTACGGCCGGATGCAGTTCGTCGACGTGACGGCGGGGCTGCTGGAGCGGTGGATGGGCATCGCGACCGTCCGCATGCACACCGCGGCGGCCGCCACGGACGCGACCGTCCCCGGCCTGCCCGCGGCGGACGCCGCGCTGCTGCGCGACCGGCTGGCGCACAAGGGCGAGGAGAGGAGCATGGGCCTGTGAACGGCCCCTACGGCCCGCCGCCCGGTGCCCCCGGCCCGTACGGGCCCAACGGCCCGCCTGGTCCGCAGGGACGTCCCGGGCCCTACGGCCCTCCGGGGCCGTACGGGCCTTACGGCCCTCCGCGTCCTCCCTATGGGCCGCCTGGGCCGTACCAGGGGCCGCCTTACGGTCCGCCCAGACCGCCGTACCATCCGATGCACCCGCCCCCGGTGCGGTTCTCGGAAGGCACCCACAGGCTGCACTGGGCGACCGCGCCGCTACGCGCGTTCGTGTTCCTGATCGTCTACTTCGTCCTGCTCGGCTTCCCGCTCCTGCTGACCCAGACCGAGGACGGCATCGTTCTCGCCCTCACCCCCGAGGTGATCGCGAGGTTCCTGATCGTGTCGGTGCCGGTGGCCGCGATCGCGGTCGGCAGCGGACTGTGGGCCTGGCTGGCGCTGCGCTTCCGGGTGGACGGCGACGACCTGGTCGTGGAGACGGGCCTGCTGCGCAAGCGCAAGCGCCGCATCCCGCTGTCGCGGATCCAGGCCGTCGACCTCGTCCGTCCGCTGGTCACCCGCGTGTTCGCCCTCGCCGAGGTGCGGGTGGAGCTGGCGGGCGGCGAGCAGAGCGAGATCGCGCTGCGCTACCTGGGGCGGAACTCCGCCCAGCAGTTGCGCGCCGAACTCCTCGCCCTCGCCGCCGGTCTGCCCGGGCACACCCCGGAGGCCCCCGAACGGCACGTGTGGCGCGTCCCCTTCGGCGCGCTCTTCTCGTCCCTCTTCCTGCGGTGGCCCGTCATCGGGACGATCGTGCTGTTCCTGGGCTCCCTGGTGTTCATGGTGGTGTACACGGAGGGCGGCATCCTGGCCGTCACGGTGCCGATCCTGCTCGGCCTGCTCCGCGCCGTGGTCGCTCCCCTGGTGATGTACGCGAACTTCCGTGTCGCCATGTCACCGGACGGGATCCGACTCAGGTACGGGTTGCTCGAGACCCGCATGCAGACGCTCCCGCCCGGCCGCGTGCAGGCCGTCGGCATCGTCGAGCCGTCGATCTGGCGGAGCCTCGGCTGGGTCCGCGTCGAGATCACGGTGGCGGGGTACGCGGGCGAGCGGCAGGCCCTGTCCTCGACGCTGCTGCCGGTGGCCCCGCGCCAGGTCGCCATGCATCTGGTCTCGCAGGTGTTCCCGGGGACGCACGTGGACGCCGTCCCGCTCCTGCCGGCGTCCTCGAAGGCCATGTCGATCGACCGTCCGGACGGAGCGGGAACCGACGACGTCGTGTTCGTGACGCGGCACGGGTGGCCCTGCCGGCGCACGGACGTGATCGCCCACGCGCGCGCGCAGAGCGTCCGTCTGACCGTGAACCCGTTCCAGCGGCTCCTGGGGCTGGCGACCGTCCACGTGGACGCGCCACCGGGGTCGGTCCATGTCGCCGCCGCCGACCGCGACCTGGGCGAGGCCCGCGCGATCGTCGAGTCCACGGCGCGCAGGGCCCGGGCGGCGCGCAGGACCGCGGGCGATCCCTCCCACTGGGCCGCCCGCTGACCCCGCCCGGACCCGGACGGCGCCCCGCCCCCCGTCAGTCGAGGACCGCCGCGACGGCTTCGACCTCCACGAGCTGGTCGGCATAGCCGAGCACGGTGACGCCCATCAGGGTGCTGGGCACGTCGTGGTCGCCGAACGCGTCGCGGACGACCTCCCAGGACGCCACCAGGTCCTGCTGACGGGTCGAGGCGACCAGGACCCTGGTGCTGATGACGTCCTGGAGCGAGGCGCCGGCGTCCGCCAGCGCGGTCCGCAGGTTCTCGACGCAGCGCGCCGCCTGCCCCGCGTAGTCGCCGATCGCCGCGGTGGTGCCGTCCGCGTTCAGCGGGCACGACCCCGCGAGGAAGATCAGCCGGGCTTCGGCGGGCGCGGTGGCCGCGTAGGCGTACTCGGCGACGTCCGAGAGCGACGCGGAACGGATCAGGCTGACGGCACGGGCCATGGGCGCACTCCTTGGCGAGGTGACCGGGAACGCCGCGATCATCTCAGGCTCCCCCGGCTTTCACCTGGGTTTTCCGGGCGCCGTTCGCCGTCCCCGGCGGGTGCGGACGGCGGCGGCCGCGCAGGCGATCACGGCGACGCCGCCGAGGACGGTGGGCCGGGCGACCCGCTCGTCCAGGAACAGGACGGCCCAGCCGATGGTCATCACGGGCTGGACGAGCTGGACCTGGCCGACCCGCGCCATCGGGCCGATCGCCAGGCCGCGATACCAGGCGAAGAATCCGAGGAACATGCTCACGATCCCGAGGTACGCGAACGCGGCCCACTCGGCCGGGCCGCCGGTCGCGGGCTGCCGGGCCAGCGTTGAGACGGTGGCGAGGAGCATCGGGGGCGCGGAGAGCACGAGCGCCCACGAGACGGTCTGCCAGGCGCCGAGTTCGCGGGCGAGGAGGCCGCCCTCCGCGTAGCCGATCGCGGCGGCCACCACGGCCCCGAACAGCAGCAGGTCGGACGGGTGCGGGCCGCCGAACCCGTCGCCCTGCGACGACGCGAACCCCACCGCGGCGACCGCGCCGACGGCCGCGGTGATCCAGAAGGATTTCGGCTGGCGTTCGTGCGCGCGGAGCACGGCGGCCACCGCGGTCGCCGCGGGCAGCAGCGCGATCACGACGGCCCCGTGGCTCGCGGGTGCCGTGGTCAGCGCGAACGACGTCAGGAGCGGGAAGCCGGCGACGACCCCGCCGGCGACGACCGCCACCCGGACCCACTGGACGCCCCGCGGCGGCCGCTGCCTCGTGATCGCGAGCGCGGCGGCGGCGAGGCACGCGGCGACGACCGCGCGGCCGGAGCCGGCGAACAGCGGGGACATCCCGCCGTCCGCGACCGCCACGCGGGTGAACGGAAGGGTGAACGAGAACGCCGTGACCCCTAGCAGCCCCCATCCCAGACCAGTGGACGATAGCGGTGGGGCCTTTTGGAGAGTAGCGCTACTATCAATCGACATGAATGACGATAGCAGTGCCCGGATCGTGGCGGGACTTCGCGAGTGGATCGCCTCCGCCACGCCGGGCGCGAAGCTGCCGTCCACACGAAGCCTCGTCGCCCGGTACGGGGCGAGCCCGGTCACGGTGCAGAAGGCGCTGCGCACACTGGCGTCCCAGGGAATGGTGGAGAGCCGTCCCGGAGTGGGCACATTCGTCCGTACGGTCCGTACCGTCCGCCCGAACGACTACGGGTGGCAGACCGCGGCCCTCGGGGCTCCCCGGCACCGCACCCCGCGGACGTCCGCGGCCCTGCGCACCGCCCCGAACGACGCGGTCGCCCTGCATTCGGGCTATCCGGACCGGGAACTGCTGCCCGAACGCCTGGTCAGGACGGCGTTCGCCCGCGCGGCCCGCGGCGCCGGGGCGCTCGGACGACCGCCGTCCGCGGGGCTGCCGGACCTGCAGGCGTGGTTCGCGGCCGAACTCGGCGCCGCGACCCCCGCGTGGGGCGCGCCCCCGGCGCCGAGCGACGTCATCGTCTTCCCCGGTAGCCAGAGCGGTCTCGGCAGCGCGTTCCGCGCGCTCGTCGGCGCGGGCCGTCCGCTACTGGTGGAGTCCCCGACGTACTGGGGCGCCATCCTCGCCGCCGCCCAGGCGGGCGTACGGGTCGTGCCCGTTCCCAGCGGCACCGGCGGACCCGACCCGGACGACCTGGCCCGCGCGTTCGAGCAGACCGGCGCGCGCGCGTTCTACGCACAGCCGAACTTCACCAACCCGACCGGCGTCCGATGGTCTCCCGACCTGGCCGACCGGGTGCTCGACCTCGTCCGGCGGCACGGCGCGTTCCTCATCGAGGACGACTGGGCCCACGATCTCGGCATCGCCGCGGACCCCGTCCCCGTCGCGTCCCGGGACGACGGGGGGCACGTCGTGTACCTGCGGTCGCTGACCAAGAGCGTTTCCCCCGCGGTGCGCATCGCCGGTGTCATCGCCCGCGGTCCCGCTCGCGAACGCGTCCTCGCCGACGCGCAGGCCGAGTCCATGTACGTGAGCGGCATCCTGCAGGCCGTCGCGCTCGACGTCGTCACCCAGCCCGCGTGGGGGACGCACCTGCGCGGGCTGCGCCGCCGGCTCGCCGCCCGCCGCGACCTCCTGATCGGCGCGCTGCGGGAGCACGTTCCCGCCGCCCGCCTCGAGACGGTGCCGCAGGGAGGGCTGAACCTCTGGGTGCGGCTGCCGGACGCCACCGACCTGGCCCGGCTGGTCCGCGACTGCGAGACCGCCGGAGTCGTCGTCGCCCCGGGAGACGAATGGTTCCCCGCCGAACCGACCGGCGTCCACCTGCGGCTCAACTACTCCGGCCCGAATCCCGGAGCCTTCCCGGACGGCGCCCGCGTCATCGGCGAGATGCTCGCGCGGCAGGCCCGCTAGCGGGAGTTGTCCACAGGCCGAGTTTTTGGTTACCGCGGAACCCGCCGTACCCGAGCATGAAGTCAGCCGGTCCGCCCAGCGCGGGGGATGGGCGGACCGGTCCCGTCGAGACCACGCCATCGAGCACGGAGGTGCGTCATGAGGCAGCCCGAGCACACGCGGCCCGCGGAAAAGGAACGGGCATATCGTTCGGGGATGAGCGAAACGTACGATCCGTGGTCGCCGGGCTTCGTGGCGGACCCCTATCCGGTGTTCGAACGGCTCCGGGAGGAACGCCCGGTGTTCTTCCACGAGCCGACCGAGCAGTGGGTCATCAGCCGCTACGAGGACGTCGACGCGCTCCTGCGCGACCGCAGACTGGGACGCTCGTATCTCCACGTGGCGAGCCACGAGGAGTTCGGCAGAGAACCCGAGGCGGAGTTCCTCAGACCCTTCTGGGACCTCATCCGCGCGGGGATGCTCGACGTCGAACCGCCCACGCACACGCGGCTGCGGCGGCTGGTGTCCAAGGCGTTCACCGCCCGGATGGTCGAGGGGTTGCGCCCCACGATCAGGCGCCTGGCCGGGGAACTGGCCGACGGGCTCGCGGCCAGAGGCGGCGGCGACCTGCTCGCGGAGGTCGCCGAACCGCTTCCGGTGAACGTGATCGCCGAGATGCTGGGCGTCCCGGTAGGCGACCGGCCCCTCCTGCGGCCCTGGTCGGCCGACATCTGCGGGATGTACGAGCTGAACCCGTCCGAGGAGACCCAGCGGACGGCCGTCCGCGCCGCCGTCGAGTTCTCCGACTACCTGCGCGACCTGGCCCGGTCCCGCCGCGACGAGCCGCGCGACGACCTGATCAGCGCGCTCGCCCAGGTGGCCGACGAAGGAGACCGGCTCACCGAGGACGAACTGATCGGCACCTGCGTCCTGCTGCTCAACGCCGGGCACGAGGCCACGGTGAACGCCACGGGGAACGGATGGTGGTCGCTGTTCCGCAACCCCGGAGAGCTCGAACGACTCCGCGCCGACCCCTCGCTCGTCCCCACGGCCGTCGAGGAACTGCTGCGCTACGACACCCCGGCACCGATGTTCGAACGCTGGGTGCTGGAGGACGTCACCGTCGCGGGGACCGACATCCCGCGGGGCGCCGAGGTCGCACTGCTGTTCGCGTCCGCCAACCGCGACCCGGCGGTGTTCGCCGGCCCGAACCGCCTCGACCTGAGCCGCGACCCGAACCCGCACATCACGTTCGGCCTCGGCATCCACTACTGCCTGGGCGCGCCCCTCGGCCGCATCGAAATGGCGGAGTCCTTCGGCGCCCTGCTGAGAGCCGCACCCGGAATGCGCCCGACCGCCGACCCCAAGTGGAAACCCGGCTTCGTCCTGCGCGGTCTGGAGGCCCTCCACGTCGAATGCTGACAGGCGGGCAGATTGGTGGCCATGGACATCGACTGCGTGATCATCGACGCCACTGACCCGGATCGGCTGGCGGCCTTCTGGAGCGAACTGCTCGACCGGCCGATAGCAGCCCGTTTCGGACCGTACGTCTGGCTGGAACGCAGGAACGGGCTGGGCATCGGCTTCCAGCGCACCGACCGGTCCAGGGCCGGGAAGAACCGGCTGCACCTGGATCTGGCATCGGAGGATCCGGCGGCCGAACAGGCCAGGGTGGAAGCCCTGGGCGGACGGAGACTGACCGAGTACGACCCTGGAGGCTTCCTCGTCATGGCCGATCCCGAAGGGAACGAGTTCTGCATCATTCCCAACGGGCTGTTCGAGCTCGACGATGAGGGCCGGGCCCATTACCTACCTGGAGAGGAGAAAGCTACCTGACCCCGGTCGGAGCCGACCGGTTCCCTGCCGTCTGCCGCCGCACCGAGACCCCGCGCTCGTCGGCGGTCGAGTACACCGCCGGACGCGACGCCGTCGGTACCCGTGGGGTCCACCCGCCCCACGCCGTCCCACGCCGCCCCGGGGTCCACGCGTCGGGTCCCGGCTACCGGGTTTCGTCGGCAGTGCTCCGCCCTTCAGGGCGGGGTGAAGCCGACCTTCCCGCGGAGTGGGACAGGGAAAGCCTGATCGCCCTGCGGGGTGATCGGGTGTCCACTGGTCTCAGGCCGGGTGGTTCTGCTGCTCGATGTATGCCCGCAGGACGCTGATCGGTGCGCCGCCGACCGTCCCGGCGAAGTAGGACGCCGACCACAGCCTGTTCCCCCGCCAGTAGTGGCGGGCCAGTTCGGGGAACTCCCGGCGCATCCGCCGGGAGGAGACCCCTTTGAGGCTGTTGACCAGTTTGGACAGGGCGACCTTGGGCGGGAAGTTCACCAGCAGGTGCACGTGGTCGCCCCCGCCGTTGAACTCGGCGAGTTCGACCTCGAAGTCGGCGCACACCGCCCGCATGATCTCCTCCAGCCGTTCCAGGTGCGGCCCGGTGAAGACCCCGTGCCGCATCTTGGTCACGAAGACCAAATGCGCATGCAGCACGAAAACGCAGTGCCTGCCTGTCCTGACATCCCCGTACTCGACCATAGACCAATGCTAGGCTCGCCCGGTGCAGCTCGGATACGCCTTCCGCCTCTACCCCACCCGCGGCCAGCAGCAGGCCCTCGCGCGGGCGTTCGGATGCGCGCGCGTGGTGTACAACGACGCCCTGCGAGCGCGGGAGGACGCCCGCGGGCAGGGTTTGCCGTTCCCGAAGGCGGCCGAGCTGTCGGCCGCGATGACCGCGGCGAAGAAGACCCCGGAGCGTGCCTGGCTGGGTGAGGTGTCGGCGGTGGTGCTGCAGCAGTCGCTGCGGGACCTGGAGACCGCCTACCGCAACTTCTTCGACGGCCTGGCCGGCAAACGCCCCCGCATGGGGCCGCCGAGGTTCAAATCCCGCAAGGACAACCGGCAGTCGGTCCGGTTCACCGCCAACGCCCGCTGGTCGATCACGCCGGGCGGGAAGCTGTCCCTGCCCAAGATCGGCGAGGTGAAGGTGAAGTGGTCGCGGCGGCTGCCGTCGGTCCCCTCGACCGTGACCGTGGTCAAGGACGCGGCCGGGCGGTTCTTCTGCTCGTTCGTCGTGGAGACCGGCGCCGTGCCGGACCCGCCCGACGCCACGGCCGAGGTCGGGATCGACCTTGGACTGGAGCACTTCGCGGTCCTGTCGGACGGCCGCAAGATCACCTCCCCGAGGTTCCTGCGCCGCGCGCAGAACAAGCTCCGCAAGGCCCAAAAGGACCTGTCCCGCAAACAGAAGGGGTCCAGCAACAAAGGCAAGGCGCGTGTGAAGGTCGCCCGAGCGCACGCGCAGGTCGCCGACGCGCGCCGCGAGTTCCACCACCATCTGTCCACGACGCTCGTGCGCGACAACCAAGCGCTCTACGTCGAGGACCTGTGCGTCAAGGGGCTCGCGCGCACCCGGCTGGCCACATCGGTGCACGACGCCGGATGGTCGGCGTTCACCGCGATGCTGGAGTACAAGGCGACCCGGTACGGGCGCACGTTCGCGCGCGTCGATCGCAGGTTCCCCTCCTCGCAGATCTGCTCGGGTTGCGGGCGGCGCGACGGCCCCAAACCGCTGCACGTGCGCGCATGGGTGTGCGGCGGGTGCGGGGCCGGGCACGACCGGGACGTCAACGCCGCCCGCAACATCCTGGACCAGGGACGCCGCATCACCACGTGATGCTCTGCCGGTCGCCGCTGGACGGAAACCCCCAGGTGTCCCGGGGGAAGCGGAGACCTTAAACGCCTGATGGAGGGCAGGTAAGACCCCGGGCTCGTTGCGGGGCGCAGCCCGTTGAAGCAGGAAGCCACGGAAGTGCCCCGCCCACAGCGGCGCAGCACAGGCCGAACCCCCGCCTTCAGCTTCAGGGCGGGGAGCGCGTCAAGGATTGGACCGCGGCCACAGGGCGGGCGGGGTGGATGGGGTGGATGGGGTACGCGGTCACTGACCGGTGGGGCATGGTGCTGCTGGAGCCGTACCGGTCCGGGGCCGCGCAGTCCGAGGGTGTCGTCGGGGTTGAGGAGCAGGCACGCCTTCATCGACAGGCAGCCGCAGCCGATACAGCCGGTGAGCTCGTGTTCGAGGTCTTCGATGACCCGGCGCCGTTCCTCCAGCTGTCGTTTCCAGCGACGGGACACACGCTGCCAGTCCTTGTGGGTCGGGGCACGATCGGTGGGGAGCCCGGCGAAGACCTCGGCGACGTCCGACAGCGGAATGTGGAGGCGCTTGGCCACGATGATCAAGGAGATGCGACGGAGCATGTGCCGGGAGAACACGCGTTGGTTGCCGCCGTTGCGCCGGCTGAAGATCAGGCCCTTGCTCTCGTAGAAGTGCAGGGCGGAGGCCGGGACGCCGGTTCGGTGGACGACCTCGCCGATCGTGAGCCGGTCGTCAGGACTGGCGCGCACGGGATCACTCCTTTGCCGGGGTTCGGGACGTCGGTGTTCAGGTGGCGCGGCGGGCCGCCGCGCCGCGGCCGCGGATCAGGGCGGCCACGACGATCGACAGGACCAGGCAGAGCAGGCCCACGCCGACCTGCGTCAGTTGCCAGGACCACGTGAAGGCGTCCAGTTCTACGGCCTCCGCGCCGGCGGTGAGCCGTCCGGCGCCGACCTCGGCGGCGCGGGTCGTCTCGCCGAGCCTGGACGAGAGGAGCCCGACGAGGGAGGCGCTGTACGCGGCGATCACGAGAGCCTCGGCCGCTCCGCGCAGGGTGTTGAGGAATCCGGCCGCCGTGCCGACGGCGTCGGCGTGGACCAGCGCCATGGCCTGGCCGTCGGTGATGCCGAAGGACGCTCCCATGCCGACGCCGATCAGTACGAGCGGTGCCACGACGGTCATGACCGCGTTGTCGCTCTCGAGGGTCGCGAGCCACAGGTTCCCGCCCACGACGAGTAGCAGTGCGGCAAGGATCAGTGCACGGGCCGGGACTCCCCTGTTCACCAGGGCGACGGCGGTCATAGGCATGACCAGCACGGGAGCGGTCAGCAGCAGCATCGTCGCTCCCGCGGCCGCGGGAGACAGGTCCGCCGCCGCCTGCAGGTACGTAGGCAGGAAAACCAGAACGCCCAGGAACCCGATGGAGGTGGTCAGAGTCGCCAGGCTCCACCCCATGAAACCGCGGTTGGCGACCAGGGCGGGTGACAGCACCGGGGAAGCGCTGCGCCGCTGGACGACGCCGAAGACGACCAGCACGACCAGGCCCGCGATGCCGCAGAACAGGATGGCCGGATGGGCCCAGCCGAGCGAGGGGGCTTCCAGCAGCGCGAACATCAGCAAGGTCAGGGCGGCGACGAACAGGATGCCGCCTGCCCAGTCGGTCCGGTCGGCGCCGGTCGCACGGGATTCGCGGGCACGGGTCCCGCCCAGGGCGACCAGCAGGCCGATCACGGTGAAGATCGCGAAGCTTGCCCGCCAGCCGGTGGCGCTGATGAGGAGCCCCGACAGGGTCGGGCCGATGGCGATGCCGACCCCGGCCATGGTTCCCATCAGGGCGAAGGCGCGGTTGCGGGCGGCGCCGTCATAACCGGAGGCGAGGATGGCGCCGCCCGCCGCCATGATCCCGGCGCCGCCGACGCCGGAGACGATGCGGGCGATGTCGGCGACGATGATCACCGGGCTCAGCGCCGTCCCGAGGAATCCGGCCGCGAAGACCAGCGAGGAAAGGACGAAGACCCGTCGACGGCCGATCCGGTCGGCGGTCGAGCCCGCGATGAGCGTCATGGCCGCGAAGGCCAGGTTGTAACCGGCGACGACCCAGTTCAAAGGAGACCCGGAGGTATCGAGATCACGGCCGATGCTCGGCAGCGCCACCGCCGTTCCCGAGATGGACATCGCGACGAGAACGACACCGAGGAGGACGGCCGGAAGTATCAAGGGGGACGGCCGGTCCATCGGGAATGGTCGCGCCGCTGGGTCTGTGGGCGTGCTGTCCAGGCCGTTCGCCATGGCCACCGCTTCCTTCTGGTTCTGAGGCAGACGGTTGACAGCCGACCACCTCGACTGAAGTTGAGGTCAAATGCGCTGGTGGGGGCTCGCCTCTACAGGACTGTCAAGAACACGATGGGGCGGCGCGTGGGCCGTACCAGCGTGGACGGGCGCATTCAGCGAGCATCTGCTCCCGGTACCTGGCCGCGGGCCCCGCTGCTTCGCCGCCGGGCCCGCGACGGTGTCGCCGCGTTCGGCTACGGCAGCGGCATGGTCATCGGTGCGTGGACGGTCCGGTCCCGCAGCCGGAGGGGGTGTGTTGCCGTGCGGCACGGCCAACCACGGCAGGAAGGGGCGTGGCCGGCCCGCACTCGGTCCTGGGAGGCAAGCGACCTACCGCCCGACTGTCACCGGGATCACGACCAAGTACGGCTAGCGGGGCGGGGTGGTCATGGGGGTGGGGAGGGGGATGTGCTTGGTCTGGGCCAGCCAGCCGAAGCCGCCCAGGCCGGACGGGTCCGTGAGTTCGGCGTCCTCGCCCGCGTGGCAGAGGGCGGCGACGTAGGCGCGGGGGTCGCGGTGGGCGAGGTCCAGCGGGGGACGGGCGCCGGTCAGGCCGAGGGCGCGCAGAGCGGCGCGCTGCGTGGTGAGGGCGGTCGCGGTGGCGCCCGCGCGCTCGCCCTCGACGGCGCAGGCGTCGAGGGCGACGTGGGCGGTGACGTCGCAGGAGCCGTCGGGGACGGCGGGGACGGTCGAACCGTCGCGGTACCCGGCGAGGGTGCCGTACGGGGGGCGGGAACCGTGGGTGTGGGCGTAGTCGACGGCGATCGCGAGACCGCGGTCGAGGCGGCGCAGGACGGCGCCCCAGGCCGCGCAGCGGGGGCGGCCGACCTCGGCGCGGTCGCCGGTCTCGGCGAGGGGCCACCAGCGGTCGAGCCAGGCACGGTCCCCGGCGGACGGTTCGGGGCCGGGACGTTCGGCGCCGCTGGACGGGTCGACGAGCATCGTCCGGACGCCGTCGGGGGTCCGTTCGACCACGTCGAGGGGGATGTTGTCGAGCCATTCGTTGGCGATCGCGAGGCCGGTGAAGGAGTCCGGGATGTCGGGACGCCACGTCAGGTCGCGGGGGAGATCGGGGGGTGGTGGTGCGATCTCGACGGCGGTGAGCGCGAGGCGGGCGCGGAGTTCGGGGGTGACGCAGGCCCGGACGTTGGTGAGGAGGGCGCCGGAGCCGGCGCCGATGTCGACCAGGTCGAGGCGGGACGGGTGCCGGAGGGCGGCGTCCACGTCGGTGAGCAGCCGGGCGACGGCGGCGGCGAACCGGGGCGACGCGTGGACCGAGGTGCGGAAGTGCTCGGCGGGACGCTCTCCGCGCCGGTAGAACCCCCGCTCCCCGTACAGCGCGCGTTCCATGGCGCTGCGCCAGGGCAGCCACTCGGTGACCAAAGCCTCCACAGGTGCGACGTTACCGTGGGCGGGGGCCCGGGCCGGACCATCCTCGCGGTGGAGCACCGTCCGACTTGTGGCTGATCCGAGGCTGACCTGGCGGTACATAGCCTGTCGGCATGGTCGGGAGGATGTGGGAGTGGCTCCGGGGTAAGACGCCGCTGGTCGACGCGTTCCTCATGGCTCCGCTGGCGCTCTTCTCGCTGCCGGGGGTCCTGGGCGGCGCCTACGGCGTCCCCGTCGTCACGTACGTCGCCGTGACGGCCGGGCTCCTGCTTCCGCTGGTGCTGCGGCGGACCTGGCCGCGGCCGGTGTTCGTCGCGGTCGTGTTGGTGGCGGGCGTCCAGTGCCTCGCGGGGATCGTGCCGCTGCCCGCCAACATCGCGGTGCTGACGGTCTTGTACACGGTCACGGCCGGGTTCACGCTGCGGTGGGGTGTCGCCGCGGCGGTGGTGGTGGAGGTCGGCGCGGTGATGGCCACCTTCCGTTATCCGTCGGGGGCGGAGGACCGGCAGATCACGTTCGCCATGCTGACGGTGGTGACCGCGGGGGTGTGGCTGCTCGGGCTGCACATGCGGACGCGCCGGGCGTACCTGCGGTCGCTGGAGGAGCGGGCGGAGCGGCTGGAGCGGGAGCGCGACGCCGAGGTGAAGGTGGCGATGGCCGCGGAGCGGGCGAGCATCGCGCGGGAGCTGCACGACGTGGTGGCCCACAACGTCAGCGTGATCGTGGTGCAGGCGGACGGCGCGTCCTACGCGATCGAGCACGATGTGGGGCGGGCCCGGCAGGCGCTGGAGGCGATCTCCACGACCGGACGGTACGCGCTGGGCGAGATGCGGCGGCTGCTGGGCGTCCTGCGGGAGGACGACGACGCGGGGGCGTACGCGCCGCAGCCGGGGGTGGCGGAACTCGACGACCTGGTGGGGCAGGTCCGCGCGTCGGGGCTGCCGGTGACGTTCGAGGTGGACGGCATGCCGCCGGGCCTGTCGGAGGGACGCCAGCTCACCGTCTTCCGGATCGTCCAGGAGGCGCTCACCAATACGCTCAAGCACGGCGGGCCGCGGGTGTCGGCGACGGTGCGGCTGCGGTACGGCGGTGACGCCGTCGAGATCCGGGTGGACGACGACGGCCGCGGCGCCGCGGCGTCCGACGACGGGCGGGGCCACGGGCTGGTGGGCATGCGGGAGCGCGCGGCGGTGTACGGCGGCACGGTCCGGGCGGCGCCCCGGGCGGGCGGCGGTTTCGGGGTGCTGGCCCGGATCCCCACCGGGGATGACGAGTGACGCCGGAGACGGGAGTGCCGAATGAGTGAGTCGATCCGGGTCGTGCTGGTGGACGACCAGGAGCTGGTCCGGGCGGGGTTCGCGATGGTGCTGGACGCGCAACCGGACATCGAGGTGGTGGGGGAGGCGGGCGACGGCCTCCGGGCGCTCGAGTTGCTGCGCGCCACGCGCGCGGACGTGGTGCTGATGGACGTCCGGATGCCGCGGATGGACGGGATCGAGGCGACCCGCCGGATCGTGGCGGGCGGGGAGAAGCCGAAGGTCGTGATCCTGACGACCTTCGATCTGGACGAGTACGCGTTCGCGGCGATCAAGGCGGGGGCGGGCGGGTTCCTGCTGAAGGACGCGGGACCGGCGCACCTCATCGAGGCGATCAAGGCGGTGCACTCGGGGGACGCGGTGGTGGCGCCGAGCACGACGAAGCGGCTGCTGGACCGGTTCGCGGTGCACCTGCCGGACTCCGAGCGGGCGGCGGGCGGGGCGCTGGAGAGCCTGACCGAGCGGGAGGGGGAGGTGCTGCGGCTCGTCGCGCGAGGAATGTCGAACGCGGAGATCGCCGGGCGGTTGTACGTGTCGGAGGCGACCGTGAAAACGCATATGGGGCGGATTCTGACAAAGCTCGGATTGCGGGATCGGGTTCAGGCGGTGGTCTTCGCTTATGAGACGGGTCTGGTGAAAAGCGGTCAAAATGGTGACTTGTTGTAACGACTTGATCACTCTGTGGTGACTTTTTGCCTTCATCATGGGGTAATCGATTGGCCTACCTGAAAGTAGCTGAATAACTACCGTACGCGACGCCGTCTTTCTGGGACTGCGTCGGGCAATGTCAGCTCGGGCCCATAAAGCCCGCGTACGGGAGGACTCACGTGATCAAGAAGCTCGCCGCGACCGGCGTCCTCGGCTTCGCCATGACCGCCTCGGCCCTCGCCGCCGCTCCGGCCGCCTTCGCGGGCGGGGACGACCGCGGCGGCTCGTTCTCGAACAACGAGACGAGCGGCAACTTCAGCGTCCTGGGCGGAAACCAGGTCTTCGTCCCGATCTCGGCGCCGATCAACGCCTGCGGCAACGCGGTCGCGGTCTTCGGCGTCGCCGGCGCCGGCTGCAAGGCCGAGGCGGAGGTCGAGTTCGAGTAATCGGACCGCACCGAACGCCGGGGACCCGCGGGGGTCGCCGGCGTTCGCCTTTTCCGGGGTCGGGTGCCCTGGGCCCGTCCCCCGGGTCGGCGGGAGGGTTGATCCGGACGTACGACTCAGGTCGTACACGGCGGCCCGGGGCGCCCCTCGATGCCGATACGGGCGTGGCCGTGCGGTCGATGGCACGGCGGCCGCGGATTCCTAGCGTTGTGGACGGTCGTCAACCGTTCACGAAGGAGTCACCGTGACCAGCACGTTCACCGGCCCCGCCGGAGGGTCCCCCGCCGCAGCCGCACCGCCGGCCGTCGTCGCCGCGGAGGTGTCGAAGGTGTACGGCTCCGGTGACGCGGCCGTCCACGCGCTGCGGGGGGTCGGCGTCGGGTTCGCCCGCGGCGCGTTCACCGCGATCATGGGCCCGTCGGGCTCCGGGAAGTCCACGCTGATGCACTGCCTGGCCGGGCTCGACACGGTCAGCGGCGGGCGGATCATGCTCGGGGACGCGGAGATCACCCGGATGAACGACCGGCAGCTGACGATGCTGCGGCGCGAGCGGGTCGGGTTCGTCTTCCAGGCGTTCAACCTGCTGCCGACGCTCACCGCCGAGCAGAACATCCTGCTGCCGATGGACCTCGCGGGCCGCAAACCCGACCGCGCGTGGTTCGACCAGGTCGTGGACGTCGTGGGGCTGCGGGACCGGCTCGGCCACCGGCCGAACGAACTGTCCGGCGGCCAGCAGCAGCGCGTGGCGTGCGCGCGCGCCCTCGTCGCCCGTCCCGAGGTCATCTTCGCGGACGAACCGACGGGCAACCTCGACTCCCGTGCGGGCGCCGAGGTGCTGGGGTTCCTGCGCTCGTCCGTCCGCGAGATGGGGCAGACGATCGTCATGGTCACCCACGACCCGGTGGCGGCCGCGTACGCCGACCGCGTCGTGTTCCTGCGCGACGGCGAGATCGTGAGCGAGATCGAGCGGCCGACGCCGGAGACGGTGCTGGACCGCCTGAAGAACCTGGGGGCCTGATGCTGAAGACGACGCTGGCGGGCCTGCGGGCCCACAAGCTGCGGCTGGTCCTGACGGCCGTCGCGATCACGCTCGGGGTCGGGTTCATCGCCGGGACGTTCGTCCTGACCGACACCGTGGACAAGGCGTTCGGGCAGACGTTCGCGAAGTCGGCGGGGAAGATCGACGTCGCGGTCCTGCCGGGCGAGGACGGCGGCCCCGGCGAGGAGGGCGGCATCCCGCCGGACGTCCTCGAGAAGGTGCGGGCGGTGCCGGGGGTCACGGTGGCCGCCGGGCTGGTGCGGGGCGACGCGGCGCTGGTCGGCGAGGACGGCCGGGCCATCGGCGACATGCCCACGGTCGGGCTGTCGGTGCCGTCCGGGGAGCTGCTGCGGTACGAGGTCGACGAGGGGCGCGTCCCGCGCGGCGGCGGCGAGGTCGTGGTCCACACGAGCCTGGCCGAGCGCGAGGGCTTCGAGGTCGGCGAGGCCGCGACCGTCCTGGACGGGCGGAACCGGCCGCACCGGTTCACCGTCGTCGGCCTGGTCGACTTCGGCATCGACCAGGAGGCGAGCTACCGGGGCGCCGTCGGGTTCGACACCGCGACGGCGTCGGCGATGACGGGCGAGAAGACCTACCGGGAGCTGGACGTCCTCGGGGCGGACGAGGCGGCGGTCGCGGCGGCCGCGGGCGGCTCCTACGAGGTGCTCACCGGCGAGGAGTTGGGAGAGCGGCTGGCGAAGGAGGCGGGCGCCGACACCCGGATCCTCCGGACCGGGCTGCTGCTGTTCGGCATGGTCGCGATGCTGGTCTCGGCCCTGGTCATCTACAACACGTTCTCGATCCTGATCGCGCAGCGGATGCGGGAGATGGCGCTGCTGCGCTGCGTCGGCGCGACCCGCCGGCAGGTGTTCGGCGGCGTGCTGACCGAGTCCGTCGTGGTCGGGTTCGTCGGGTCGCTGCTGGGGCTGGCCGTCGGGCTCGGCCTGGGCTGGGGGCTGCTCGCGATCGTCCACCGGTTCAACGACGCCATCCCGGTGGCCGCGCCGGCGCTGGCCGTCCGGACGATCGTGCTCGGGCTCGCGGTCGGCGTCGTCGTGACCGTGGCGTCCGCGCTGCTGCCGGCCCGCGCCGCGACGCGCGTCTCGCCGGTGACGGCGCTGCGCGCGGACCTCGAGCCCGGCAGCGGACGGTTCCGGCTCGGCGTGCTCCGGACGCTGTTCGCCGTCCTGTTCTGCGCGCTGGGCCTGGCGGCCGGCGGCTACGCATCCCTGGTGATGGAGAAGGGGGAGACCGCGATGTACCTGGTCGCGGCCGCCGGGGCGCTGTTCTTCCTCGGGACGGTCGCGGCGATGCCGGCGCTGGTGCGGCCGCTCGGCCGGCTCGCCGGGGCGGTCCCGGCGCGGGTCGGCGGGGTGCCGGGACGGCTGGCGGTGGAGAACGCGCGCCGCGCCCCGCGCCGGACGGCGACGACGACGATCGCGCTGACGGTCGGGGTCGGGCTGATGAGCCTGTTCGCGGTGATCGCGGCGAGCGGGAAGGCGACGTCGACCGCGCAGATCGACGAGCAGTTCCCGGTCGAGTTCCAGGTGAGCACCCAGTTCGGCGGCGAGGACCAGCGCGTCCCGCACGCGCTGGCCGGGGCGCTGCGGGAGCGTCCGGAGTTCTCCCACGTCGTCGAGTTGCGGGACGCGGAGGCGAAGGTCGGCGGCGAGGAGTCGTACGTGTCGACGGTGACCGCGTCGGCCCTCGGGACGGTGCTGCGGCCGAAGATCACGGAGGGGTCGCTGTCGGCGCTGCGGCCGGGCACCGCGCTGATGGACGAGTACATCGCGGAGCGCTCCGGGCTGGCCGTGGGCGACACCACGCGGATCGCGACCGGGCGCGGCGCCGCGCAGGTGAAGATCGTCGGGGTGCACGACACGCCCGCCTTCACGGGGTTGCTGGTGCCGGAGGCGGACTTCGACCGCTACTTCACCGTTCGCGACTCGACGGCCCTCATGGTCAAGCAGGGGGCCGGGACGGACGCGACGGCGGCCCGCAAGGCGATCGAGGACGCCGCCAAGCCGTACCCGACGGTGCGGATCATGTCCGTGGCGGAGTTCAAGGACACCCTGAACGACTCGGTGAACACGATGCTGATGATCTTCGGCGGGCTGCTCGGCCTGGCGATCATCATCGCGCTGTTCGGCATCGCGAACACGCTGACGCTGTCGGTGGTGGAGCGCACCCGGGAGTCGGCACTGCTGCGCGCCCTCGGCATCACCAAGCGGCAGCTGCGCCGGATGCTGTCGGTCGAGGCGCTGGTGATGGCGGTGATCGGCGCGCTCACCGGGGTCGTCCTCGGCGTCGCGTTCGGCTGGGCGGCGACGCGGGCCATGGGCGAGAGCTCGGTGTTCGCGCTGCCGTACGGGCAGATCGCGGGGTTCATGGCGCTGGCCGCCGTGGCCGGGGTGCTCGCCGCCGTCATGCCCGCGCGCCGCGCGGCCAAGGCGTCCATCGTGGAGTCCCTCTCGACCGAGTGAGGCAGGCCCCCGGCTCTCGCGGCGCGCCGCCCCCGACCGTCCGGTCACGGGCGGCGCGCCGCCGTCCGCGATGGCGCGTCGCGCGTGCCGCCGCCCGCGTGCCGCCGTCCGTTCCGTCTTTCGCGGTGGCGCCCGTCCCTTGTCCAGGCCTGAGCGGACCGCGGGCGGGCACAGCGGGTACTCTGGGCCCCGCACGTCCGGTACCTACGTTCGAGGACTGGAACGAACGATGGATTCGCACGGTACGCCTTCCGCCGCGCCCGGAAACGAGCAGCCCGGCGCACCGGAGGACCGTCCCGCCCGGCTGTCGGTCGGCGTCGTGGGCGCGGGCCGCGTCGGCTCGGCGCTCGGCTCGGCGCTCGGGCTGGCCGGGCACCGCGTCGTCGCCGCGACGGCCGTGTCGGCGCGGTCGCGCGAGCGGGCGGCCGGCCGGCTGCCCGGCGCGGACCTCACCGACCCGCACGCCGCGGTGACCGCCGCCGACCTGGTGCTGCTGACCGTTCCCGACGACCAGCTGCCCGATCTGGCCGCGGGGTTCGCCACGGCGGGCGTCCCGGTCGCGGGCAAGCTCGTGGTGCACACGAGCGGCCGGTTCGGGACGTCCGTCCTGGACCCGCTGACCCGCGCGGGCGCGCTCCCGCTGGCGCTGCACCCGGTGATGACGTTCACCGGACGCCCGGACGACGTGGACCGGCTCGCCGGGATCTCGTTCGGCGTCACGGCGCCGGAGCCGCTGCGGCCGGTCGCCGAGGCGCTCGTGGTGGAGATGGGCGGGGAGCCGGTGTGGATCCCCGAGGAGCGGCGCCCGCTGTACCACGCGGCGCTCGCCGGCGGCGCGAACCACCTGGTCACGCTGGTCGTCGAGGCGATGGACCTGCTGCGCGCGGCCGGGGTGGACGAGCCGGGCGCGATGCTCGGGCCGCTGCTGGGGGCCGCCCTCGACAACGCGCTGCGGCTCGGCATCGACGGGCTGACCGGGCCGGTCGCGCGCGGCGATGCCGGGACCGTCGCCGGCCACGTCGCGGAACTCGGCAAGGTGTCGCCGGAGAGCCGCCGCGCCTACGTCGCGCTGGCCCGCCTCACCGCCGACCGGGCGCTCGCCGCCGGGATGCTCAAGCCGGAGGACGCCGAGCGGCTCCTCGAGGCCCTGGCGGACTGACCGTCGTGGACGCGCACGAACCCGTGGAGCGGTCCGCGCCGCACCGGGACATATCGCATGAGACCAGGCCGGATCGGGACGAGAGCGAGTCGAGGGGAGCGTCGTGACGCCCGTCATCGTGAGGACGCGGGAGGAGCTGCAAGCCGCCCGGAAGGCCGTGCCGGGCACGCTGGCGCTCGTCCCGACCATGGGCGCGCTGCATGAGGGGCATCTTTCCCTGATGCGGGAGGCGCGCGCGCGTGCGGACGGCGTGGCCGTCAGCATCTTCGTGAACCCGCTGCAGTTCGCCCCCGGCGAGGATTTCGACCGGTACCCGCGCACCTTCGAGGACGACGTCGCGGCGTGCGCGCGCGCGGGCGTCGACGTGGTGTTCGCCCCGTCCCGTGACGTGATGTATCCGGCGGAGCCGCAGGTAACGCTGAAGTCGGGGCCGATGGGCGCCGTGGTCGAGGGCGCCGCCCGGCCCGGTCACTTTGATGGAATGCTCACCGTCGTCCTGAAGTTGCTGAATCTGGTACGTCCCGATGTGGCCGTGTTCGGGGAGAAGGACGCGCAGCAGCTCGCCCTGATCCGCCGGATGGTCGCGGACCTGAACGTGCCCGTCGAGATCGTCGGCGCTCCGACCGTCCGGGAGCCGGACGGGCTGGCGCTGTCGAGCCGCAACCGCTACCTGTCGCCGGACGAGCGCCGCACCGCGCTCGTGCTGTCTCGGGCGCTGCGCGCCGGCGCGGCCGCCGCGGCGGCGGGCGGCGACGGGCGGGGCGGGCCGGACGCGGTGCTCGGCGCGGCCCGCGCGGAACTCGCCGCGTCCGCGTCCGCGTCCGCGTCCGCGTCCGCGTCCGCCGAGCCGCCGCTGGACCTGGACTACCTCGTGCTCGTCGACCCGGCGACGTTCACCGAGGTCACCGCCGACCACGCCGGACCGGCCGTGCTCGCCGTCGCGGGCCGCGTCGGCGCCACCCACCTGATCGACAACGTTTCCCTCCAGCTCGGTAAGGAGCACTGATGTTCCGGACGATGTTCAAGTCGAAGATCCACCGCGCCACGGTGACCCAGGCGGACCTGCACTACGTGGGTTCGCTGACCATCGACCAGGACCTGATGGACGCCGCCGACCTGCTGCCCGGCGAGCAGGTCCACATCGTCGACATCGACAACGGGGCCCGGCTGGAGACGTACCTGATCGCGGGCGAGCGCGGCTCCGGCGTGATCGGGATCAACGGGGCGGCGGCGCGGCTGGTGCAGCCCGGCGACCTGGTGATCATCATCAGCTACGCGCAGCTCAGCGATGCCGAGGCGCGCGAGTTCGTCCCGCAGGTGGTGCACGTCGACCGGTCGAACAAGATCGTCTCGCTGGGCACCGACCCCGCCGAGCCGGTCCCGGGCGGGGACGGGCGGCGCGGGGACGTCCTGTCCGCGTCGCACGCGGCGACGAGCCGCTAAGGCCTGTACTCGGCCATGGGGTTGGTGACGGTCGGGTGATGGGAGGGCGGCCGCCGGGTGCGGCGCGCCGCCGCCGGGCCTGCGGCCGCCGGGTCGGGCCGCCGGGCCTGCGGCCGCCGGGCGTCAGGTCGCCGGGCCTGCGGTCGCCGGGCGTCGGGCCGCCGGGTCGGGCCGCCGGGCCGCTGGGCTGCCGGGCCTGCCGCCGCCGGGCGTCGGGCCGGGCGTCGGGCCGCTGGGTCGGGCCGTCGGGCGTCGGGCCGTCGGGCCGCTGGGCTGCCAGGCGTCGGGCCCGCCGGGTGTCGGGTCGCTGGGTGTAGACGGCCTTCCTTGTCCGCTTGAAGCGGGCGTCTCGAGCGTTTATTGCTGCTGAGCGGGCGGGCCGTCCGGGTTTCCGGACGGTCCGCCCGCTTTGTTTGGGGGGCGGGGAATATCCCGATCCGGGGTTAGTGTCACAATGACGAGAATCGAGCCCCGGAGGAGGGCCCATGATCCCTTCCGCGCTGACCGCCCCCGAACCCGGCTGGACCGCCCGTGCCGACGTCGTCGTCATCGGCTCGGGCATCGCCGGTCTCGTCGCCGCGCTCCGCTGCCGCGCGCACGGGCGCGTCCTGCTCGTCACGAAGGCGCTGCTGGACGCCGGCTCCACGCGCTGGGCGCAGGGCGGGATCGCCGCCGCCCTCGCCCCCGACGACACCCCCGCCGAGCACCTGGCCGACACGCTGGTCGCGGGCGTGGGGCTGTGCGACGAGGACGCCGTCCGCGCGCTGGTCACCGAGGGGCCGGACGCCGTCCGCGACCTCATCGACCTCGGTGCGGCGTTCGACCTGTCCGAGGGCGGCGGCATCGCGCTGACCCGCGAGGGCGGGCACCGGCGGCGGCGCATCGCGCACGCGGGCGGCGACGCGACCGGCGCGGAGATCAGCCGGGCGCTGCTCGCCGCGCTCAAGGACTCGGGCGTCGAGGTGATCGAGCACGCGCTGGTCCTCGACCTGCTCAAGGACGCGGACGGGCGCGCCGCCGGGATCACGCTGCACGTGATGGGGGAGGGCCAGCCCGCGGGTGTGGGCGCCGTCCGCGCGCGCGCCGTCGTGCTCGCGACCGGCGGGCTCGGCCAGGTGTTCTCCGCCACCACCAATCCCGAAGTTTCTACGGGTGATGGCGTGGCACTCGCGTTGCGTGCAGGAGCCGAGGTCGCCGACCTTGAGTTCGTCCAGTTCCACCCCACGCCGCTTTGGCTCGGGGAGGGCGCGCGCGGGCAGCAGCCCCTCATCTCGGAGGCCGTGCGAGGTGAAGGCGCCCACCTGATCGACCACGCGGGCGAACGGTTCATGGTCGGCCGGCACGAACTGGCCGAACTCGCGCCGCGCGACGTCGTCGCGAAGGGGATCATGAACCGGATGCGGGAGACGGGCGCGTCCTGCATGCTCCTGGACGGGCGGCACCTCGGCGCCGCGATGTGGGAGTCGCGGTTCCCGACGATCCTCGCGGTGTGCCGGGACCACGGCATCGACCCCGTCACCGAGCCGATCCCGATCGTCCCCGCCGCGCACTACGCGAGCGGCGGCGTCCGCACGGACCTGGCGGGCCGCACGTCCGTCCCCGGCCTGTACGCGTGCGGCGAGGTCGCCTGCACGGGCGTGCACGGCGCGAACCGGCTCGCGTCCAACTCGCTGCTGGAGGGGCTCGTGTTCGCCGCGCGGATCGCCGACGCGCTCCCCGGCGACCTCGCGGGCGCGCCCGGCACACCCGGCACGCCCGGCGCCTCGGGCGCCGAACCCGCGCCGCCCCCGCCGGGCGCCGGCGTCCTGCTCGACCCGGCCCGGCGGTCGGACGTCCAGCGGATCATGACCGGCCACGCGGGCGTGCTGCGCAGCGCGGAGGGCCTGGAGACCGCCGCCCGCGAGCTCGCCGCCCTGCCCGGCGCGGGTGCCGCGCCCGGCGTGGACGCGTGGGAGGCCACGAACCTGCACACGGTCGCGTCCGCGATCGTCGCCGCCGCCCGGCGCCGCGAGGAGACCCGCGGGAGCCACTGGCGCGAGGACTTCCCGGAACGTTCCGACACGCGCTGGCGCGGCCACCTGGTGACGCGGCTCGTTCGGGCGGGCGCGGGGAACGATCACACCGAACTGGTCACCACCTACGAACCCGCGAAGGGGACACCGGCATGACGACCGAGACCGTGACACCCGAGACGGAGGCGGCGCTGCGGGCCGCCGGGCTCGATCCACAGGCTGTGGAGAACCTCGTGCGGGCGGCGCTCGCCGAGGACGGCGAGGTCGACGTCACCAGCGAGCCGATCTTCGCACCGGACGACACCGCGTCCGGGGACTTCACCGCCCGCGAGGCGGGCGTCGTCGCGGGCGTCCCGGTCGCCGCCGCCGTGTTCGACCTCCTCGGCGTGGCGCACGAGGCGAAGGCCGCCGACGGCGACCGCGTCGTCCCCGGCCAGGTGATCATCACGGTGAGCGGGCCGACCCGGGCGGTGCTGCGCGCCGAACGGACGGCCCTGAACCTGCTCACGCACCTGTCCGGAATCGCGACCGCGACGCGGCGGTGGGTGGACGCGCTGGAGGGCACCGAAGCGCGGATCCGCGACACCCGCAAGACCCTCCCCGGCCTGCGCGCCCTGCAGAAGTACGCGGTGCGCTGCGGCGGCGGAGTCAACCACCGGCTCGGCCTGCACGACGCCGCGCTCATCAAGGACAACCACGTCGCCGCGGCCGGATCGGTCACCCGCGCGTTCCATGCCGTTAGGGACGTGTACCCGGCGTTGCACGTCCAGGTGGAGTGCGACACCCTCGCACAGGTGGAGGAGGCACTCGCGGCGGGCGCGCGCGCGATCCTGCTCGACAACATGACGGACGCCGAGATGTCGGAGGCCGTCCGGCTTGTGGCGGGGCAGGCGGAACTGGAGGCGAGCGGTGGCCTTACCCTGGAGCGGGCCCGAGACGTCGCCGTGACCGGAGTCGACTACCTTGCCGTCGGCGCGCTGACGCACTCGGCGCGCGTGTTCGACATCGGCCTTGACTTCACCTGACCAGCGGGGACCTGATGCTGCTCACCATCGACGTCGGTAACACCCAGACCGTTCTCGGCCTGTTCGAGGGCGAGGAGGTGATCGAGCACTGGCGGATCAACACCGATCCGCGGCGCACCGCCGACGAGATCGCGGTGGTGCTGCAGGGCCTGGTGCAGCAGAGCCCGCTGCTCGCCGAGACCGACATCAGCGGCATCGCGCTGTGCTCGACCGTCCCGTCCGTCCTGCACGAGATGCGGGAGATGTGCCGCCGTTACTACGGCGACGTGCCCGCGGTGATCGTCGAGCCGGGGGTCAAGACGGGCGTGCCCGTCCGGATGGACAACCCGAAGGAGGTCGGCGCCGACCGGGTCGTGAACGCGCTCGCCGCCGTGCACACCCACGGCGGCCCCGCGATCGTCGTCGACTTCGGCACCGCGACCACGTTCGACGCCGTCTCCGCCAAGGGCGAGTACGTCGGCGGGGCGATCGCGCCGGGCATCGAGATCTCGATAGACGCGCTGTCGTCGCGCGGCGCGCAACTGCACAAGATCGAGCTGGTGCGGCCGCGCAGCGTGATCGCCAAGAACACCGTCGAGGCGCTGCAGTCCGGGATCATCTTCGGGTTCGCCGGCCAGGTGGACGGCATCGTCGAGCGGATGGCCGACGAGCTCGCCGCCGACCCCGACGAGGTCACGGTCATCGCGACGGGCGGGCTCGCGCCGCTCGTCCTGGAGGAGTCCCGCAGCATCGACGCGTTCGAGCCGTGGCTCACGCTCATCGGCCTCCGGCTGATCTACGAGCGCAACACCGCCTGACGGGCGACGGTCTCCCGCAGCAGGGACAGCAGTGCGAGCGCGGACAGGACGGTCAGCAGCAGCGGCGTGAACATCCCCGCGCGGATCACCGCGTACGCGGCGGCCGTGAGGCCCGCCGGCTCGTCCGGCGCGGCGATGCGGGCCGTCTCACCGAGACTGTAGGTCAGCACGAGGCCGTAGCCGAGGCCGAGCGGGACGGCCGCGGCCGCGGTCAGCGCGGGCTCGTGCAGCACGACCGTCAGCGCGGCGGCCGGCATCCCGACCGTCACCGCGCCTTCTACCGGTGGCCCGGTGTCCGGTACGTCCCGATCGTGGACGCGCCGTGGGACAGCAGCGTCCTCGCGACGCGCCGCGGCGACCCGAGCGGTCCGGTGCGGGCGTTCCGGTCCCTCGCCACCGTCCTGGCCCGCGACCTCGGCCCGGTCCTGCTCGGACGGGCCGCGGCGGGCGCGTCGGGGCGAACGGTTCGCGGGGCACTGAGCGGGGTCGATAGCCTTGAGGCGTGAGTGACGAGACCCTCGATGACCTTCCGGAGCAGATGCGCGTCCGGCGGGAGAAGCTCGACCGGCTGCGCGAGAGCGGGATCGATCCCTACCCGGTGACGTTCCCGCGCACGGCGACCATCACCGAGGTCCGCGAGAAACACCCGGACCTGGAGCCGGGCACCGAGACCGGGGAGCGGGTCGGCGTCACCGGACGGGTCATGCTCGTCCGCAACGGCGGCAAGCTGTGCTTCGCCACGATCCGCGACGGCGGCGGCGAGATCCAGGTGATGCTGTCGCTCGCGAACGTCGGGCAGGAGCAGCTCGACTTCTGGAAGCGCGAGGTCGACCTCGGCGACCACATCGGCGTCGAGGGCGAGGTCATCACGTCCCGCCGCGGCGAGCTGTCGATCATGGCCGACCGGTTCGCGATCACCTCCAAGTGCCTGCGCCCGCTGCCGGACAAGCACGCGGGCCTCACCGACCCCGAGGCGCGGGTGCGGCAGCGGTACGTCGACCTGATCGTCAACGACGAGGCCCGCCGGATGGCGCGGATCCGCAGCGCCACCGTGCGCGCCGTCCGCGACTTCTGGCACGACGAGGGCTACCTCGAGGTCGAGACGCCGATGCTGCAGCCCGTCCACGGCGGTGCGACGGCGCGGCCGTTCGGCACGCACATCAACGCCTACGACATGGACCTCTACCTGCGGATCGCGATCGAGCTGTACCTGAAGCGGCTCGTCGTTGGCGGGATCGAGAAGGTCTTCGAGATCAACCGGAACTTCCGCAACGAAGGCGCGGACTCCACCCACAACCCCGAGTTCACGATGCTCGAGGCGTACGGGACGTATCTCGACTACAACGACATGGCCGACCTGACCCAGCGGATGTACCAGCGGGCGGTCGTCGCCGCGCTGGACACCACGGTCGTCGTCCACGACGGGCAGGAGATCGACCTCGGCGTGACCGAGTGGCCGCGGATCACCCTGTACGGGTCCGTGTCGGAGGTGCTCGGCGAGGAGATCACCCCGCACACGCCGATCGAGACCGTCCGCAAGCTCGCGGACGCGCGCGGCGTGGGCCGGGACCCGAAGTGGGGCCAGGGCAAGCTCGTCCAGGAGATCTTCGAGGCGCTGATCGAGCACACGCTCGTCCAGCCGACGTTCGTCATGGACTACCCGCTGGAGACGTCCCCGCTGACCCGGCAGCACCGCGAGGAACCGCTGCTCACCGAGAAGTGGGACCTGATCGGGTTCGGCACCGAGCTCGGCACCGCCTACTCGGAGCTGGTCGACCCGATCGAGCAGCGGCGCCGGCTCACCGAGCAGTCGCTGCTGGCCGCCGGCGGCGACGCGGAGGCCATGCAGCTGGACGAGGACTTCCTGCGGGCCCTCGAGTACGCGATGCCGCCGACCGGCGGCATGGGCGCCGGCATCGACCGGATGATCATGGCTTTCACCGGCAAGGGCATCCGCGAGACGATCCTGTTCCCGCTGGTCAAGCCGGAGTGACCCGAGCCCCGCGGACCCGGTGCCGCGGCCGAGTTCCGGCGGAACCGGTGCCGCCGCCCGGACCCGTCGTCAGGCGGAGTCGCGGACGACGAGTTCGGGCGTCAGGACGACCTGCCGGTGCTGGTGCGAGGCCCCCTCGCGGATCTCGGCGAGGGCCAGCTCGGCGGCCTCCCAGCCGAGCTCCCGGCGCGGCTGCCGGATCGTGGTGATCGGCACGGCGGCGCTGGCGGCGAGCTCGATATCGTCGTAGCCGATGACCGCGATGTCGCCGGGCACCCGCACGCCCTGCCGCGTCAGCTCGTTGATCAGCCCGATCGCGAGCAGGTCGTTCGCGCAGAACACGCCGTCGGGACGCGACGGCATGGCGAGGATCCGCTCCGCCGCCGCCCGTCCCTCGGTGATGCTCAGCGCGTCCTGCGTCAGCACGGGGGGCTTGTCCATCCCGGCCTCGACGAGCATGCGGGACGCGCCGTCCCGCCGGTGCACGCACGGGTCGGGTTCGGGCCGTCCGGTCACGAACGTCACCCGCGCGCAGCCGGCGCCGAGCAGGTGCGCGGCCGCGATCTCGCCGCCCGCGACGTGGTCGACCCGTGCCGTGCACGCGTCGGCGGTGTCCCGGTCGATCAGCACGACGCTGAGCCCGGCGGCGCGCAGCTCGGCGATGCGGCGCGGGCCGAGCCCGACCGGGATGATGAGCGCGCCGGCGACCCGATGCTCCTCGAGGAGGTCCAGCGAGCGCCGCTCCTTGTCCGACGAGTGGTCGCTGGAGATCCACAGCGCGTCGTGCCCCGCCTCGTTCAGCGCGAGCTCGGCACCGCGCGCGACGTCGCTCGCGTACGGGTTCGTCAGGTCCTCGACGATGACGCCGAAGGCGCGCCGGCTCTCCCGGGGAGCGGCGCCGGCAGCGGTGCCGGACGCGGCGCCGGCCGCCACACCGGACGCGTCGCACTCGCCGGCGGCGGCGTCGGCGGCACCCTTGGGCGCCCCGTCGCCGGCGGCCGCGCCCGGCCCCGTCGGGGCCGGGTACGGCCCCTGACGGAGCCGGCGGGCCGACTCGTTGCGGACGAAGCCGAGCTCGTCGATCGCCGCGCGCACGCGGTCACGGGTGGCTTCGGCCACGAGGTCTGGCCGGTTTAGGACATTCGAAACGGTCCCAACTGAGACCCCGGCTCGCTTCGCCACCTCACGAATACTGGTCTGTGGCAACTCGCTCCTCAACCGCCCCGGCGACGTTCTCCCAGGTGGCGGCATTCTCTATCGCGCGGGCTCGAACGGCCCGTCACACATGGCGACCATACGAGCACGCAAGGCATTTGACCAGCGCTTGACGGGCCGGATCCGGCCGCCTAGCGTTCCGAGCCGAAGCGTAGCTTGAAACGATTCATGATCTTCGCCTGCGGCGGGATCACGGTGTCCAGGGAAGGGACGGGCGCGGATGGCTGGCGACCAGAGCCCGTGTCGTCCGGAAGGCCAACGACTGAATCGTCACCCGGAGTTCCCCCGCACATCCCCGCAATCGGCCTATCGGCCACCTCCGGCCAAGCGCGTGAGACAGCAAGGGAACCTGATGATCTAGTCCGGAGGGCTCCGGACCCGGCAACCCAACGCGCGTACACGAGGCCGACCCGTGCCCGTGCAGCGGACGGCTGCATCCCCGCGGTCATCACCACGGACGAGGGAGGACGGAGTGGAACAGGCCACACTCGCACGTCGTGGCACCGACGATTTCGGGCTGAACGAGGAGGAGATCCGGCTGCTGGCCCAGATCGCGAGCGGTGTCACCGCCGATGTGGCGGCACGCAAGCTGGAACTGAGCGCGCGGACCCTGCGGCGCCGGTTGCGGACCATCTGCGACCGGCTGGAGGTCGGCACCCCTATCGAGGCCGTGGTGTGGGCGGCCCGGAGGCAGCTCATCTAGCGGTGCTCACGACGGCGCCCGTCCGGGGAAGGCGGGCGTCACCGGTAAGACAGGCGGCATACTCACCAGACGCGAACTCCGTCCGACCCCGCGGCGGCGGCGCCGGCGTCCCGACAGGTAGGTCCCTGCGGGAGGCGCCGCCGCGGACGTTGTTCACGTCGCGGACGCTGTCCACGTCGCGCACGGTGTTCAAGTCGCTCCGCCGTTCACGCGACGCGCACCCCGCCCGCGAACGGCCGTCCCGCCATGTCCGCGATCCGGACGACGTCGCCGGTGTGCGGCGCGTGGATCATCTTGCCGCCGCCGACGTACATGCCCATGTGGTGCAGGTCGGAATGGAAGAACACGAGGTCGCCGGGCTGCAGCTCGCTCCGGGACACGTGCACGCCCGAGTTGTACTGGCTGCCGGTGTAGTGCGGCAGACGGACGCCGACCTGGCCGTAGGCCCACATCGTCAGGCCTGAACAGTCGAACGTGCTCGGGCCCTCCGCACCCCACACGTACGGACGTCCCAGCTTGCTCATCGCGTACCGCAGCGCGCGCGCCGCCTTGCCGGTGCCGACCACCGGTAGCTCGGCGAGATTCTCCGGAGCCTTTCTGATCACCTGGCCGCGGATCTTCTCGTACTCCTGGGTGACCTTCGCGCGCTGCGCCTCGACCTGCTTCTTCAGCCCGGACGCCTGCCGGGCGCGCTGCTCGGCCGCCTTGCGCGAGCGTTCCGCGGACTGCATCGCCCGCATGTACTGGACGACCTCGGTGCTCTGCTGCTCGGCGAAGAAGTCGAGCGTGGCGGCCCGGTCGAGGACGGCCTGCGGGTCCTGGGACGCGACGAACGTGACCGCGGGGTCGCTGCCCTCGCGCATGTAGCGGGCCGCGGCGAGGCGTCCGATCTTCTCGCGCAGCGCCTCGAACGCCGCGCGCTGCTTCCCGGCGTCCGCCTTGGAGACCGCGGCGGCCTGCTCCGACTGCTCCAGTTTCACCCGGAGGCGGTTGTACTCCTCGGTGAGCTTCTCGAACTCGTCGGCCAGCCGGAACGCCTCGGAGGTGAGGTCGCCGGCGCCGGGCGACGGGTCGGCGTGTGCCACCGCGCCCCGCTCCGGGACGGCGACGTGCGGCGCGACGGAGACGACGGTGAGCGCGGCCGCCACGGTGGCCGCACGGCCCAGGACGAGCGCGGCGGAACGTCCGCCGGAACGTCCGCCGGAACGTCCGCCGGGCCGGTCGCCGGGCCGTCCGGTGGCGCGGGCGGCGGAACGCGCGGTGACACGGGCGCGCCGCGATCGGGACGCGGGCCGCGAGTGCTCCATGCGATCTCCTCTCCTCGTCGCCTGCCGGGGCGGGTGACGGCCCTGGACGGCGGCGACCCTGGACGACGGCACGGGCGGCGGCCCGGTGCCGGCGCGGCCGTCCGCACTGCTCGCGGAACGGTCCACGCGGTCGGTGGAATCACCCTGACGGTGCGGCGCCTCCGGGAACACGACCCCGGGCGCTCCCGAAAACGGAAACCCGGCCGTCCGGAGCGGTGAACGGCCCTCGGACGCGGCGGGCCGGCCCGTCCTGCGGCGGGCCGACATCAGCGCAGGACAGTAACGGAACCCGTATCGGATGCCAACAAGAACATGCGAAGACGCAGGTCAAGGCCGTGTCGCGGGACGGACGAGCGCGCGGTGCGGGCGTCGGGGATCACCGCGCGCCCGCGCAGCACCGTCCCGGCGCCCGTCCCGGCAAGCGCCCCGGCGGGCGTCCAGGGGCCGCCTCGGGCGCCGAACCGGGGCGCGACGTTGGGTAATGTCGCCTGTTTGTGGAAGTCGTGATCCGGCGTGCGCGCACCGCCGACGTCAAGGAGATCCGCCGCCTGGTCGACATGTACGCCGGGTCGGGGCGGCGCCTGCTGAAGAAGACCGCGGTGACGCTGTACGAGGACGTCCAGGAGTTCTGGGTCGCCGAGGACGTGCAGGCCGGCGGCCGCGTCATCGGCTGCGGTGCCCTGCACGTGATGTGGGAGGACCTCGCGGAGGTCCGCTCGGTCGCGGTGGAGAAGGAGTACGGCGGGCGCGGCATCGGGCACCGGATCGTCGTACGGTTGCTCCAGACGGCACGGGAACTCGGCGTCCGGAGGGTGTTCTGCCTTACCTTCGAAGTTGAGTTCTTCGCCCGTCACGGCTTCCGGCAGCTTCTGGGGACTCCGGTGTCGCCAGAGGTGTACGAGGAGCTTCTGCGTTCGTACGACGAAGGCGTGGCCGAGTTCCTGGACCTCGACAGGGTGAAGCCGAATACGTTGGGCAACACCCGGATGTTGCTCCGCCTGGAGGACTGACCGAATGAGCGAATCCCCCCATCGCGGACGGCCGTACCAGCCGCCCCAGGGACAGGGGTCCTACGGCCCGCCACCCTCGTACCAGGGTCCCCAGTGGCAGCAGCAACCGCAGCAGCCCCAGCAGCCCGCGCGCCCCCCGGCGCGACAGCAGTGGCAGCAGCAACCCCAGCAGCAGCAGTGGCAGCAGCAGCCCGGACAGGGGCCGTCCTACGGCGGCGGCTACGACGCGGGTTACGACCCCGGATACGGGGCGCCGTCCCACGCCGACTCGTACGGCGGCGTGCCGCTGGCCCCCATTCTCCGGCGTGCCGGAGCGCGCGTCATCGACAACTCGATCGTCGCGGTGTTCGGGTTCGCGCTCGTCCTGCCGGTGGTCGTCGGCGTGCTCGGCCTGGACCGCCCCGGGAGCACGGCCGACGACGAGGGCGGAATCTGGAACTGGCCGATCATCTTCACGCTGTTCTGCGTGCTGTCCGTTCTGCCGTTCATTTACGAGGCCGTGCAGTTGTCCATGTGGGGACGCACGTGGGGGAAGCGTCTCCTCGGTATCGGCGTCGTCCAGGCGCGCCCCGAAGGGGAGCCGCTGACGACGACGCAGGGCGTCTGGCGCGCGGGGATCACGCACATCGCGTACCAGCTGGGGGTGTTCTTCTTCCTCGCGCTGGCCGTGATGGTGTGGAGCTACTTCGCCTACGGGATGCTCCTCGTCTGGATCGGCATGGTCATGGCCCATCTCTGGGCCATCTGGGACCAGCCCCTGCACCAGGCCCTGCACGACCGCTTCTCCAACACCCTGGTCATCGACGAGCGCGCGCTCTACGACCACGGCGACCACGACCACGGCCACGGCGACGACGACCACGGGGCCGGCGAGACCACCCAGTTCGCGCGGTAGAGCGGGGGACGACGGCGATGGCGACGTCGCGGCCCGCACCCGAGGAACCGCCCGTGCGGCTGCTCGCCGAACCGGGGCAGCGTCTCCTCGCCCGCATCGTCGACACGCTGATCGTCGGCGTGCCCATCATGCTCGTCGTCCGGGAGACGGTGTCCGGCGCCGCCCTCGGCCTCGTCGCCCCGCCCGCGATCGCCGGTTGCCTGCTCGTCTACGAGGCCGTCCAGCTGGCGCTGTGGGGCCGGACGCCCGGCAAGCGCTTCGCCGGCATCGAGGTCGTCCGCGCCGAGGCCGTGCGGGCCGAGGCCGTCCTCGTCTGGCACGACGAGGACGCCCCGGCCGGCGACGCCCCGGACGGCCGCGACGGCCCGACCGGCCGCGACGCCCCGGACGGCGAACGTCCGGCACCCGCGCCCGAGGCGGAACCGGCGCCCGCGGCGGACCTCGCCCGGCTCGGTGCCCTGCGCGGCGGGCTCCGGGCCGCGGTCTACGCGGTTCCGATCGTGGCGCGGCCCGTTCCGGTCGCCGGACTGCTCGCCGGGGTGTTCTGGGTCGCGAACGCGGGCCTGCTGTACGAGGGCCGGAGCCGCCAGGCGCTGCACGACAGGCTCGCGGGCACCGTCGTGGTGAAACTCCCGGGCGCCGGTTCCGCGACGTTCTGACGGGCCTCTCAGGCGCCCGCGGACGCACTTCGCGCACTTCGCGCACGTACGGCCGTCCCGCAGCCTTCGCAACGGCCCCCCGGCGGGCCCGGCGGTCCGTTCGGTGGCTCCCCACCGCGCTCCTTCCACGGACCATCGACCGCACAACTGCCGCCGTCCGCGGGTTTTGGGGAGTGTCGCATCCCGTTTCGGACGTGCCCGTTCGGTGGGCGAATCCCAGCTCGCCGGGTTACGGCCGCGAATCGCGGCGGATCTGTCCTCCTCCCGGATGAGCCCTCCGGTTTGGGATGGGCTCGCCGGGGCAGTCGAGCGGCCCATGGAAGTGGGGCCGCCAGCGGGATTGTGTCGCTTATCCACCGATTTCGTGATGAGGAAGCAGCCACCGTGCTTCGGCGCCGCCACGGCACGCGGACTTCGCCTCCCCGCGCGAGGCAACCGATTTTCGTCCGCGGCCCTCGCGACGTTATCGAGCGACATGTGCCGGTGACGGGCGGTAAGCCTCGTCCGCGCCGGGGCCGCCGGGGCTCCGCGCTTTCCCTCCGGGGTGCGGTTAGTGCCGTTACGCCAGGGTTAATCGGTGCTGGGCGATGTCGGTGCGCCGTACCTGTTAAGGTCCCCGGCAGAGCCTTTTCCGCCCCCTCGCCCGCAGCGTCGCGGGCCCGGGGCGTCCACATAGCTTCGGCCAACCCCCCAGGTAGGCGTGGGTGGGCAGTGACGCCGGTCACGCCCGAAATCCGGCGAGCCGGGCGGTCGCGCGCAAATTCATACGGCCCTGCCCGTCCCGTGGCGGGCCGCCGACCCGTGCCGTCCCGGATTCGCTCGAGGGTGATTACGATGAGTTACCAGGGGGGAAGGAGAGTTCATCGCGAGTGTTGAATTGTCATCCACGTACATCGCGGTATATCTTTGTCAACCAATGCAGTTTGCTCCAGCGAAAGGTCTGTCCTCATGGCACAGAAGGTTCAGGTGCTTCTCCTCGACGACCTCGACGGTGGTGAGGCGGACGAGACCGTGACGTTCTCGCTCGACGGCGCCTCCTACGAGATCGATCTGAGCGACACCAACGCAAAGAAGCTGCGGGATTCCCTGCAGCCGTTCATGGAGAAGGCGCGCAAGGCGGGCACTGTCAGCCGCAACAAGCGGCGCCAGCGGGGCGCCTCCAGCCGTGAGCGCAGCGCCGAGATCCGGACCTGGGCCAAGAACAATGGCATCAAGGTCAATGAGCGCGGCCGCATCCCCGCCCACGTGATCGAAAAGTACGAGGCGGCCCACTGATCGCGCCGGCCGGCGGCCCGCCTCCGTCCGCGGGGCGGGCCGTTCGCATCCGCCCCGCCCGCGCCGTCGTTCCGCCCGCCCCGCCCGCGCCGTCGTCCTGGAAGACGACGGGCCGCCGCTTTGTTCTACCTACGACCGCACGCGCACGACGTCCGTCCGGCTCCCGGACGAGGCCCGGATTTCGTTCCGGCGGGCGAACATGTCCGTTCGCTTGTGGCGTAGCGTCCCGGACGTTTCACGACGGGTGCGACGAGGTAGACCCGGCCGTCAAGGCACACCATCGCCGGTCTCGGCCGCGCCCTGAACGACCTGCGGAAAGCCCCCGTTCGCTTGGGGCGTAGCGGGAACATGACGCGCCGATGCGGTAGTTGGATGAGACTGAACAGCGCTTAGCTGGGGAACGTCTCCTGGTGGGAGTGCACCGGGTGGCCTCCTCGGGGCGGGCTAGCATGCGGAAGGACAGTTCCGGACGTTCCGGACTCTGCCCAACCGCTCTGTGAGGAGCGACGAGATGTTCGAGAGGTTCACCGACCGCGCGCGGCGGGTTGTCGTCCTGGCTCAGGAAGAGGCCAGGATGCTCAACCACAACTACATCGGCACCGAGCACATCCTCCTGGGTCTGATTCACGAGGGTGAGGGTGTGGCCGCCAAGGCTCTGGAGAGCTTGGGGATCAGTCTTGAGGCGGTGCGCCAGCAGGTCGAGGAGATCATCGGCCAGGGTCAGCAGGCGCCGTCGGGGCACATCCCGTTCACTCCGCGCGCCAAGAAGGTCCTTGAGCTGTCGCTGCGTGAGGCGCTGCAGCTGGGCCACAACTACATCGGTACCGAGCACATCCTGCTGGGCTTGATCCGCGAGGGCGAGGGCGTCGCGGCGCAGGTCCTGGTGAAGCTGGGCGCCGATCTGAACCGGGTGCGGCAGCAGGTGATCCAGTTGCTGCACGGTTACCAGGGCAAGGAGCCGGCCGCTTCGGGCGGGCCTTCGGAGGCGGCTCCTTCCACGTCGCTGGTGCTGGACCAGTTCGGCCGGAACCTGACGCAGGCGGCGCGTGAGGGGAAGCTGGATCCGGTCATCGGGCGGGACTCCGAGATCGAGCGGGTCATGCAGGTGCTGTCGCGCCGCACCAAGAACAACCCGGTGCTGGTGGGCGAGCCGGGTGTCGGCAAGACGGCCGTCGTGGAGGGCCTCTCGCAGAAGATCGTCAAGGGCGAGGTGCCCGAGACGCTGAAGGACAAGCAGCTGTACACCCTCGACCTCGGCGCGCTGGTGGCCGGGTCCCGCTACCGCGGTGACTTCGAGGAGCGGCTGAAGAAGGTCCTGAAGGAGATCCGCACGCGGGGCGACATCATCTTGTTCATCGATGAGCTGCACACGCTGGTGGGTGCGGGCGCCGCCGAGGGCGCGATCGATGCCGCCAGCATCCTCAAGCCGATGCTGGCCCGCGGCGAGCTGCAGACCATCGGCGCCACCACTTTGGACGAGTACCGCAAGCACCTGGAGAAGGACGCCGCGCTCGAGCGCCGCTTCCAGCCGATCCAGGTGGCCGAGCCGTCGCTGGCGCACACCATCGAGATCCTCAAGGGCCTGCGGGACCGGTACGAGGCGCACCACCGGGTGTCGATCACCGACGGCGCGCTGGTGTCGGCGGCGCAGCTCGCCGACCGCTACATCAGCGACCGGTTCCTGCCGGACAAGGCGATCGATCTGATCGACGAGGCCGGCTCCCGGATGCGGATCCGCCGGATGACCGCGCCGCCGGACCTGCGCGAGTACGACGAGAAGATCGCCGACGTCCGCCGCGACAAGGAGTCGGCGATCGACGCGCAGGACTTCGAGAAGGCCGCGGCGCTGCGCGATTCGGAGAAGCAGCTGCTGGGGCAGAAGACGCAGCGGGAGAAGGAGTGGAAGGCCGGCGACATGGACGTGGTGGCCGAGGTCACCGACGAGCTGATCGCCGAGGTGCTGGCCACCGCGACCGGTATTCCGGTGTTCAAGCTGACCGAGGAGGAGTCCTCGCGGCTGCTGCGCATGGAGGACGAGCTCCACAAGCGCGTCATCGGGCAGGAGGACGCCATCAAGGCGCTCTCGCAGTCGATCCGCCGCACCCGCGCCGGGCTGAAGGACCCCAAGCGTCCCGGCGGCTCGTTCATCTTCGCCGGCCCGTCGGGTGTCGGTAAGACCGAGCTGTCCAAGACTCTGGCGGAGTTCCTGTTCGGCGACGAGGACGCGCTGATCCAGCTCGACATGTCCGAGTTCATGGAGAAGCACACGGTCTCGCGGCTGTTCGGTTCGCCGCCCGGCTACGTCGGGTACGAGGAGGGCGGCCAGCTGACGGAGAAGGTGCGGCGCAAGCCGTTCTCGGTGGTGCTGTTCGACGAGATCGAGAAGGCCCACCAGGACATCTTCAACAGCCTGCTGCAGATCCTGGAGGACGGCCGCCTCACCGACGCGCAGGGGCGTGTGGTGGACTTCAAGAACACCGTCATCATCATGACGACGAACCTGGGGTCCAAGGACATCTCCAAGGGCGTGTCGATGGGCTTCGCCCGGCAGAACGACGAGCAGGGCTCCTACGACCGGATGAAGGCCAAGGTCTCCGAAGAGCTCAAGCAGCACTTCCGGCCCGAGTTCCTCAACCGTGTCGACGACACGGTCGTGTTCCACCAGCTCACCCCGAAGGAGATCATCCAGATCGTGGATCTGATGATCGCCAAGGTGGACGAGCGGCTCCGCGACCGCGACATGGGCATCGAGCTGCGCCAGGAGGCCAAGGACCTGCTCGCCGAGCGCGGCTACGACCCCGTGCTGGGCGCCCGGCCGCTGCGCCGGACCATCCAGCGCGAGATCGAGGACCAGCTGTCGGAGAAGATCCTCTACAACGAGCTCAAGGCCGGCCAGATCGTCATCGTGGGCACCGAGGGCACCGGCGAGGACGCGAAGTTCACCTTCAAGGGCGTCCCGAAGCCGACCACCGTCCCCGACAGCCCGCCCCCGATCGAGGGCGCGGTCAACTTCAACAAGGACTGACCGTCCTGCCCTAGAGGCCCGCACCGCACGCGGTGCGGGCCTTTTGGCTTTCTTTCACGAACACGGTATGTGACTTGATGGTAACCGCTAGTCTTCGAACATGCCATCGAACGACCATGAGCTCCCACTGGAGATGGTGCGCCACCAGCCGACTCTCGTTGCCGAACTGCTCCGCTCGTTCGGCAACGAGGACATCCCGTGGATCCCCGACGAGATCCACGCAAGCCTGACATCGGAGACTTATAGCGCATTCCAACCGCAGGAACTCCGCTGCGACGCGACCGTCCTCCTGGGTGACCCGGAGAAGCCGTCCCTGGGAATCATCACGGAGTCGCAGCTGCGGCACGATCCCGAGAAGAACTTCAGCTGGCCCGCGTACCTGACGAACTTCCGATTGCGCCACAGGTGCGACACGATCCTGCTCGTCTTCTGCCCGAACGAACAGGTCGCCCGCGCCTGCGCAGAGCCGATCCGCACGGGGCACCCGGACTGGATCCTCAGGCCGCTGACCTGCCACCCCGGAGCGCTGCCACCGGTCACCGACCCCAAGAAGGCGGTCGAATTCCCCGCACTGGCCATCCTCAGCGCCGGCGCTCACGTGGAAGGCCCGAACCAGGGCGCCGTCAAGGACGGCTATGTCAAGGCCATGCGCCAAGCGAGAGAGGCGTGGGGCGTCGATAACGCGGCCAGGTACAATGACTACGCACTGTCACGAGCTTCATCCGTAGCCCGGGAACTCCTGGAGGAACACATGCAGTCCAGCGATTACGAGCTGCAGTCGGAGTTCGCTCGCCGGTACGAGGCCATGGGCGTGGCCAAGGGCGTGGCCGAGGGCGAGGCCAGGGGCAAGGCCAAGGGCGTGGCCGAGGGCGAGATCAAGGCGATTCTCCTGGTGCTGGAGAGCCGTAAGGTCTGCGTCTCCAAGGAGGCGCGCGAGCGCATCACGCAGTGCACCGACTTCGAGCAGTTGGAGAAGTGGGTGTCGCGCGCGGCGACGGTCACCTCGACGGATGAACTGTTCGAGTCATGACCCTCGTGGATTATGAGCTGCAGTCGGAGTTCGCTCGCTGCTACCAGGCCAGGGGGGCGGCCAAAGCACTTCTGATCATCTTGCGGGAGCGGGAGGTGTCCTTCTCCGAGGAGACGCGCAGGCGCATCCTCGGGTGCTCCGATTTGGGGCAGCTTGAGCGGTGGACGCGCCGTGCCATGACCGCGACCTCGATCGACGAGGTGTTCTTCAAGGAAGACCTCGTCGACATGGGGCTCCGCGACCGTGTAGAGGTCGCCCGTATTCAGGGGGCGGCGTCGATGCTGAGTGAGCTCCTGAGCGAGGTGAAGGGCTTCTCCGTCTCCTGCGATCTCCGCGACTATCTCTACACCCGCGAGAGGCTCGGACAATTGCAGCAGTGGATTCCCTGGGCCATGGCCTCCGAGACGGTCGAGGAGTTCGACAGGCACATCGGGCGTGGGCCCTCGGAGGATGAGATGATCCGCCGCGCTGTGGGGCCCGTACAGGAGCAGTCCGCTCAGTAGAGGATCGGGACGACCACCCCGGTGGTGCCCGTGAGTCGGGTGCCGCCGGAATGGCCGAGCAACCGGGTCAGGAGGGCCGTCGCGGGTTCCGTCGCTCGACGACCGGCCGGGGCGCCGGGACGCCGCGGCGTCCGCGCGTCCGGCCGGGGAGCGGGGACGGGCGGCGGCCGTGGCGGCTGCCGCGTGTGCGGGCGGTGTCCGGGGTCAGGTCCACGGGAGCGGGTCTCCGGTCTCCAGGAGGGTCTTGAGGCCGGAGAGGAGTTCGGGCCATCCCTCGCTGACCATGCCGAGCATCACGCTGCCGGGCTCGAAGCCGTCGTGCACGACGGTGAGCTTGACCATGTCGCCGCGCGGTTCGATGTCGAACGTGACGCGGGTGCGCTTCTCCTCGCGGAGCCTGGCGAGGACGTCCGCTCCCACCCCTGCGGCCTCGGCCCATTCGGCCGTGGGGGTGTGCCAGGTGTAGGAGAGGCGGCGGGGCGGGTCGGATTCGAGGACGACCTGTTCGGGGTCCGCGGTCCTGCGGCCGTTCTCGTTCCAGACCATGGCCGAGCCGGGCGCCCAGTCGGTCTCGAAGGTGACGCCCCAGTAGCGGCTGGTGAAGGCCGGGTCGGTGAGGGCCTGCCAGAGGCGCTCCGGCGTGGTCTTGATGTACGACGTGTAGACGAAACTGTCGTCGCTCATGGGGTCTTCCTCCAGTGCGGTCTTGAGCTCGGCGAGCGCGTGGGCTCGCTCGCGGTCGTATCGGCGGATCCACCGGTCGGCGATGGCGTTGATGGGGGCCGCGTTGAGGTAGTGGAGTTTCTCCCGCCCGTGCCGGACGGGCGTCACCAGTTCGGCGTCCTCCAGTAGGGCCAGGTGCTTGCTGACCGACTGGCGGGTCATGTCCAGCCCGGCGCACAGTTCCCGGAGCGTCTGCCCGTTGCGGGTGTTGAGGCTGTCGAGCAGGCGCCGGCGGGTGGGGTCGGCCAGGGCCTTGAACACCGTGTCCATCGCGTCCCCATCAATAGGCAACCATCTGGCTGCCCAATTTAGGCAGCCAGATGGTTGCATGTCAATGCGTGCCAGGTCCGGGGGCCGAACCGTGGACGGTCGTCAGGCGGGGACGTCCTCGGGGGCGAGGGTGGAGAGCTGCTCCCGGGTGGGCTCGGAACCGGCGCTCGCGAGCTGCTCGGTGCGGCGGGCGTGCGCGGTGACGGCGGCGCGGAAGAGCTTGTCGATCTCGCGGCCGTTGCCGTCCCGGTACCGGTCGCGGTGGGCGTCCAGGTGCGCCGTGAGGGCCTCGACGGTCTCGTCGGGGACGAGGTAGTCCGCCCCGGCGGCCTTGCCCAGGAAGATCGTCCTGAGTCCGGGGACGTCGTAGGGACGGAACTCGAGCGTGCGGGCGAACCGGGACGCGAGGCCGGGGTTCGCGGCGATGAAGCCGTCCATCTCCGCGGTGTAGCCCGCCGCGATGACGACGACCTCGTCGCGGTGGTCCTCCATGAGCTTGACGAGGGTGTCGATGGCCTCCTGCCCGAAGTCGTTCCCGCCGCCGCCCGGACGCGACAGGGTGTACGCCTCGTCGATGAACAGGACGCCGCCGCGCGCCCGCTCGAACACGTTCGCGGTCTTCTGCGCGGTGTGCCCCACGTAGCGGCCGACGAGGTCGACCCGTGCGGCCTCGACGACCTGGCCCTGCGCGAGGACGCCGAGGGCGGCGAGGAGCTCGCCGTAGAGCCGGGCCACGGTGGTCTTGCCGGTGCCCGGCGGGCCCGCGAACACGAGGTGCCCGGTGAACGCCTCGACCTCCAGGCCCGCGGCGCGGCGGCGCCGCGCGGCGCTGAGCACGTCGAGGAGGTCGCGGATCTCGCGCTTGACGTCGTCGAGCCCGGTCATCGCGTCGAGCCGGTCGAGGACGCCGCGGACCTGCGCGGAGTCGCGCGCCTCCCCGAACCGGACGGCGAGCCCGGTGTCGACGCCGAGGTCCTCGGCGAGCAGCTCGGACAGCTCGTCGCCGGACGGCAGGTCGTCCCGTTCGGCGAGCCGCTGCGCCTGCCGCTCGACCGCGGACTCGAAGACGCGCCGGGCCGCGCGCCCGTTGCCGAACCCGGCGTCGCGCTTCATGGACGCGAAGTGCGCGAGGACGGCGTCGCGCGCGCCGTCCGACAGCCGGTACCCGTCCCGGCCCGCCTGCAGTTCGACGATCTCGACGAGCTCGGACGGGCTGTAGTTCTCGAAATCGACGGTGCGGGAGAAACGGGACGCGAGCCCGGGGTTGGCGTTCATGAACTCGCGCATCTCCGCGGTGTAGCCGGCGGCGATGACGACGACCTCGTCGCGGTGGTCCTCCATGAGCTTGACGAGGGTGTCGATGGCCTCCTGGCCGAAGTCGGCGCCGTCCTTCGCGCGAGACAGCGCGTACGCCTCGTCGATGAACAGCACGCCGCCGCGCGCCTTGGTGAACATCTCCGTCGTCCTGAGCGCGGTGCCGCCGACGTTCTCGGAGACGAGCTGGGAGCGCCCGACCTCGACGATCTGGCCGGTCGAGACGATGCCGAGCGCCTTCAGGATCCGCCCGTAGAGCCGCGCGACGGTCGTCTTGCCGGTGCCCGGCGGCCCGGCGAACACCATGTGCCGTCCGATCACCGGGCCCGGCGGCAGGCCCGCGAGGCGCCGCTGCTCGGCGACCTTCTGCAGGTTCGTGATCTTGCGGATCTCCTGCTTGACGCCCGCGAGCCCGATCATCGTGTCGAGTTCGGCGAGGAGATCCTCGGTGGTCTCCTCGGCGGTCTCCGGATCCTGCCCCCCGGTCCCGGCGCCCCGGTCGGGCGCGTGGTCGGGGACGGGCCGTGGTTTCTGCGGGCCGTCCGCGCCGCCCCGTCCGGGCGCCGCGTCCCCGGCCGGCCGCGCCGCCGTGGTCGCGTGCTCCTTGCCGAAGTCGAACGTGTCGGGCTGGGCGTTCCGCACGCTCATCAGTTCCTCGATCCGGACCTGCGCCCGGTGCGACGTGACGACGCCCGCGCCCTGCCCGTCCGCGACCGTGCAGCGGCGCGCCTCCAGCTCGGCGCCGGGGTGCGCGCTGATGCCCTGGTCGGCGCTGCCGCTGATGGTCGTCCCGTCGATGCTCCCGGCGCCGCCGTCCAGGACGTTGAAGCCGACGCCCGCGCCCTCGATCCGTCCCCGGAGGAAGGAGACCATCCCGGCCTCGCCCACGACGACGCCGTTGTGCGGGGGCCCGATGATCTCGCCGTCGTGGAACGTCCCGGTCCCGCCCCGGACGAGCACGCCCGTCCGGCGCGGGCGCTCCATCCGGACGCGCATCGCGGTGAGCATCCCGCCCTCGGCGACCCGCACCGCCTCCTGGCCCGCGTCCTTGAGCAGGCAGTCCTCGACGAGGGCGACGCCGTTGTCCCGGACGACCAGCGAGGCGCTCTTGGAGCCCTGGACGGCCGTGTTGCGGACGGCCACGTCCGCGCGGCCGTCGATCACGATGCCCGATCCGGCGGTGTCGCCGATCGTGCACTGCTCGACCAGCGGCCGGGCGCCCTCGGTGGCCCAGACGCCGTCGCCGCCCGACTTCTCCACCACGCACGACCGCAGGGTCACCGAGCTGCCCATCCGCAGCGCGACCGCGTTGCCCTCGGTGCCGGAGACCGTTGTGCCCTCCAGTAGCCCGGTCGCGGACGCGTACACGACCCCGCCGTCCTCGACCCGGCAGTTCTTGAGCGCGAGCCTGCTGCCGCGCCACGCCCGCACCGTGACCGTCCCGCGCCGGCTGACGAACACGCAGTCCTCGGCGAGGACGCTGCCCTCCTCGGCGACGAGCGCGCAGCCCTCCTCGTGCCAGTTCCGGACGGTGACGCCCTGCAGGGTGACGTGCCCGGTGAGCTCCATCGTCGCCTTGGTGGCGCCGTCCAGCGTGACGGTGCCGGGACCTTCCATCGCGGTCAGCACGAAGTCGCTGGAGCTGCGGAAACCCGTGTTGGGGTACTGCCCCGGTTCGATCAGGATGTGCCGCCCCGCCGCGGCTTGGTGCGCCGTCGCCTGCAGCGCGTCCAAAACGCTGCGGAACGCCCGGGGGGAGGTCTGTGACACGACCAGACGCAGCAACGCCCCTCCTTACGGAAATCACGGACTACCGCCATGGTGCCACTCCGTTGAGATGCGGGGCGATACCGCTCCGGTTCGCTCGGCGGACGCCGCTCAGCGGACGCCGCGGGGGCGGAACTGGACGCTGATGCGGGGGCCGGTCGCGCGGGCGCTCTTCGGGATCGCGTGCTCCCACGTCCGCTGGCAGCTGCCGCCCATCACGATGAGGTCGCCGTGCCCGAGCTCGCGGCGCAGCGTCCGCCCGCCGCCGCGGGGGCGCAGCAGCAGGCTGCGCGGCGCGCCGACCGACAGGATCGCGACCATCGTGTCGTGCGTGGCGCCGCGCCCGATGGTGTCGCCGTGCCAGGCGACGCTGTCGCGCCCGTCCCGGTACAGGCACAGCCCGGCCGTCCGGAACGGTTCGCCCAGCTCGGACGCGTAGTGCGCGTCGAGTGCGGCCCTCGCGTCGGCCAGCACCGGGTCGGGGAGGGGCGCGCCCTCGTCGTAGAACGCGAGCAGGCGCGGGACGTCGACGACCCGCTCGTACATCCGCCGCCGCTCGCCCCGCCACGGGACGGACGACAGCAGCCGCTCGAACAGCGCGTCCGCGCCCGGGATCCAGCCGGGGAGCACGTCGATCCACGCGCCGTGCGACAGCTCCGTGCGCCGCGCCTCGGCGAGCGGCCGCGGGCCCGTCCCGTCCGTGAAGTCCAGCAGCGACCCTTGGAACATGCCCACCACCGTACCCGCTCGTGGCGAACGTCTGTTCGAAGGTCGCCGGGCGGGCCGGCGGCGTCACCTGCGGAAGATCACCACCAGCACCCGCAGCGCGAGGACGGAGCAGACCACGAGCATGCAGTAGCCGAGGAACTGGTAGAGGGAGACGTCCGGTCCCATCGCGGGGCCGCCGGACAGCCCGAGCAGCATCACCGCCATGATCCCCGCCGTCGACGCGAGGATCGTCAGCAGCACCTGCTGCAGCAGGCCGGTGACGGTGCGGCGGTCGCGCTCGTCGCCGAACAGCCGCACGTTCAGCGTAAGCCGGCCCGCCTCCGCCGCCGCGGTGATGCGGTCGAGCCGGCGCGGGAGCCGCCGCAGCATCGGCAGCATGCCCATCACCTCGTCGGTCACCGCCTCCTGCAGCGACGACGGCCGCAGCCGCTCGCGCAGGTACGTCTCGCCGAACGACTGCGCCTCCGCCACGATGCCGAAGCCGGGCGCCAGCTCCGTCAGCCCGCCCTCCAGCGTCGCCAGCGCCCGGAACACCGCCGCGATCTCCGGCGGCACCGCCAGCTCGAACCGCGCGACCAGCCGGAACAGGTCGGTGAACATCGTCATGTCGGGGGCGCTGCCCGGTCCGAGGTGCCGGGTCATGAACGCGCCGAGCGCCCGCGCGAGCCCCTGCTCGTCCAGCTCGTCCGGACGCGCGACCATCTCCAGGAACGCGTCGGTGACGCCCACGGTGTCCCCGCGGTTCATCGCCAGCAGCAGCCGCTGCAGGCAGGTGCGCAGTTCGGCGTCGAGGCGGCCCACCGAGCCGAAGTCGATCAGGCCGAGCCGTCCGTCGTCGAGCAGCAGGATGTTGCCGGGGTGCGGGTCGGCGTGGAACGTGCCGTCCACGACGATCTGCCGCAGCACCGTGTCCAGCAGCGCCTGCGCGAGCTTCGACCGGTCCGTCCCGCGCGCGTCCAGCAGCGGGCCCGCCTGGCTCAGCGGCGTCCCCGCGAGCCGCTCCATCACCAGGATCCGGCCGGTGCACAGGTCGTCGAACGGGCGCGGGACCAGGACGTCCGTGCCCCGCGCGGCCCCGACCGACGCCATGTTCCGCGCCTCGACCCGGAAGTCGAGCTCCTCCCGCAGCGCGACCGCGAACCCGTCGGCGAGGTCGACGACGCCGAACCCCCGCGCCCAGCCGGCCCGCTGGTGCAGCGTCCGCGCGAGCCGCCCGACGATGTCGAGGTCGCGCTCCACGACCGTCCGGATGCCCGGCCGCTGGACCTTCACCACGACGTCCTCGCCCGACCGCAGCCGCGCCGTGTGCACCTGCGCCACCGACGCCGCCGCCAGCGGCGTCCGGTCGAACTCCGCGAACACCTCCTCGGGCGCCGCGCCCAGCTCGTCCCGGACGACCCGCTCGATGCGCTCCCACGGGACGGGCGCCGCGCGGTCCTGGAGCCGTCCGAGTTCGGCGACGAACTCCGGCGGCAGCACGTCCCGCCGCGTCGACAGGACCTGCCCGAGCTTCACGAACGCGACGCCGCCCTGCTCGAGGGCCAGCGTCAGTGACCGGGCCAGCCGCGCCCGCTCGTTCCCGGTGGACGGCTCCCGCTTCGCGCGTCCGCGCAGGTACGGGCCGAAGCCGTGGCGGAGGAAGATGAACGAGATCTGCCAGTACCGCCGCGTTCGCGAGATCCGCGACCGGATGCTGCCGAACCAGTACAGCGGCGACGGAATCGACCCCGTCGGGACGAACGCCTCCCACAGCACCAGAACGGTCATCGACACCAGCACCGCGCACGCGAAGGCGAGCACCACGAACCACAGCGCGGCCGTCACCTGGCGGCCCGGATCGATCCCCGCGAGCAGCGCGGCCCCGACCGGGCCTGCGACCGCCTGGCCCGCCGCGCCCGCCACGACCGTCCGGAACAGCGAGAAGCGCATGTTCAGCAGCCGCCGGGCGCCGAAGGCCAGCGCCAGGGTGTTGATCAGCGTCCCGGCGGCGAACGCCAGGATCGTCGCGGCGGAATCCATGCGGGCGACATTAGCGGCGGCATCCCCGCGAACCCTCCCGCCTCCGGACGATCCGGCCACTACCGGCGGGGGAGTCAGAACTCGGTCAGCAGGTCCCGCAGGAAGGCGACCGTCCGGGCCGGGCGCGCCGCGCGGACGGCCAGCAGGTCCATGATCTCCTGGTAGCGGGACGCCTCGCTCCCCTCGGGGTACCGCGCCCCGGTGAGCTGCTCGAGGTAGACGGCGTCGTCCAGCTCGAACTGCGCGAACCGCATGATCGTGATCGGCCCGCCGAGCGCCAGGTGCCCGCCCGCCGAGAACGGCAGGACCTGGACGTTCACGTTGTGCAGGTGCTCGGCGACGTCGATCAGGTGCGCGATCTGCCCGCGCATCGTCGCCGGCCCGCCGATCGGACGGCGCAGCGCCGCCTCGTCGATGATCGCCCACAGCGTCGTCGCGCCGACCGGGCGGTGCAGGATGTCCTGCCGCTTCATCCGGACGGTCAGCCGCCGGTCCAGCCCGTGGTGGTGGGCGTCGTGGTGCTCGAGGGCGATGACCGCCCGCGCGTACTCGCGCGTCTGCAGCAGGCCCGGGATGTACTGCACCTCGTAGTTCCGGATCGTCGTCGCCGACTGCTCCAGCCCGAGGAACTGCTCGAACCAGCCCGGCACCGCGTCGCCGTACGCGCTCCACCAGCCCGGCCGCCTGGCCTCCCGGACGAGTTCGAGCAGCGTCTCCCGCTCCGCCGCGTCGAGCACGCCGTAGAGGTCGAGCAGGTCGAGCACGTCGCGTTCCTTGAACCCGTGCCGTCCCAGCTCCAGCCGGCTGATCTTGGACGCCGAACCGCGGACGGCCCGCCCGGCCTCCGCGCATCCGATCCCGTTCCGCTCCCGCAACCGCCGCAGCCGCGCGCCGATCTGCATGCGCAGCGCGGTCGGCCCCGTCTGCGTAATGTCCAGCACAAGATCTCCATTGTCTCGTGACGACCGTGAGAGCCTCTCACAGACAATGGCCGATCCGCAGGGAAGTGCCGGTCAGAGGTATCTATCTCTCGCGTTCTCCGCAAAATCGAGAAGGCGTACGGGACCGTTCCAAAATGACCGGGCGCCCATATTTCCGCCCTATCAAGATCCATTTCTGGTGAGCAGCCCGTACTGGAGGGCGCGCAGCACCGCGCGCGTCCGGTCCCGGACCCCCAGCTTCGCCAGCAGGCTCGACACGTGGTTCTTCACCGTGCCCTCCGCGAGCCGCAGCGCGTCCGCGATCTCCCGGTTCGCGTACCCGCCCGCCAGCAGCCGCAGGATCTCCAGCTCCCGCTCCGTCAGCGGCTGCGGCGGCGGCAGGTCGTCGATCGGCTCCGGCAGCCGCGGCACCGCCCGCAGCAGCCGCTCGGTCAACGCCGGCCGCACCAGCGAACCGCCGCCCGCGAGCGTCCGGATCGCCCCGACCAGCTCCTCGAGCGTCACGTCCTTCAGCAGGTACCCGTCCGCCCCCGCCCGCAGCGCCCGCAGGACGAGCTCGTCGTCGTCGAACGTCGTCAGCACCAGCGTCGGCACGCCGGCGCCCCGCTCCCGCAGCGCCGCCAGCGTCGCGATCCCGTCCCGTCCGGGCATCCGCAGGTCCAGCAGCAGGACGTCCGGTGCCGCCGCCTCGACCACCCGCAGGGCCTCGTCCCCGTCGGCCGCCTCCGCCGCGACCGTCACCTCCGGCGACAGCTCCAGCAGGTGCCGGATGCCCTGCCGCACGAGCGTCTGGTCGTCGACCACGCACACCCGGATCGGGTTCACGACGCCGCCCGCATCCGGACCGCCCCCGACGGCACCCGGACCCGCACGCCGAACCCGTCCCGCGTGTCGAACGACACCTCGCCCCCGAGCTGCCCCACCCGCTCGCGCATCCCCGCGAGCCCGTTGCCCGGCCGGAGCACGGACGCCCCGCACCCGTCGTCCCGCGCGCTCAGCACCACGTCGCCGTCCTCCCGCACGACCCCGATCCACAGGTTCCCCGCCTCCGCGTGCCGGATCGCGTTCGTCACGATCTCCTGCACGCACCGGATCAACGCCGCCGCGCTCGCCTCGTCCGGCTCGACCCCCTCGTCCACATGCAGGTGCACGCGCGGCCGCGGCAACTCGACCACGATCTCCCGCAGCGCCCGATCGAGCGGCACCGTCCGTCCGCGCAGCTCCCCGACCGCCGTCCGCACGTCCCCGAGCAGGTCCCGTGCGAGCCCCCGCGCCCGGTCGACGTGCGCCCTCTCCGGCCCCGTGCCCTTGTGCGCCGCGACCTCGAGCTCCAGCACCAGCGCGGTCAGCTGGTGCCCCACGAGGTCGTGCAGCTCCCGCGCGATCCGGAGCCGCTCCCCGGACCGGCTCGACTCCGCCAGCAGCTCCGTCGCCGCCCGCAGCTCCGTGTTCACCACCGCGAGCCGCTTGCTCGTCTCCGCGTTCCGCCGCTCGACCAGCACGCCCCAGATCGCCGATCCCTGCAGCATCCCGTAGATGGCCGCGGACAGCGTCACGTCCGCCACCGAGCCGTCCCGCAGCACCGCGGCGAGACCCGCGACCGCGCTGTTGCCGACCAGCAGCAGCGCGACGGTCCGGGGCCCGGCCAGGTGGGCGCCGAGGGCGGTGACGAAGACGAGCACGATCGCCGTCCACGCGACATGGGGCGCGAGCAGCACGGCCCCGGCGCCCGTCGCCGCGACCACCCCGAGCAGCGGTTCCGGCCGCGGCGAGAAGAACAGCGCGCACATCGACGCGAGGAAGGACGCGTAGCAGGCCCACCAAAGCCACACCGGCCCCGCGGTGGGCCGCTCCCCGGCCAGCTCCGTGAGCGCCACCGGGGCCGCGATCACCAGGCAGACGCCCAGAAGGCACGCCGTCCCCCACCGTTCCAGCCGCGAGTCGGACATGCCCCGAGCGTACGGGCAGTCCGTGCGGGCCACCCGTGCCGGAAGTCACGTGACCACGGGCACCCGACAGGACCGATCGCGCGGCCTAGCGTCCGTACCGTGATCGAAGTCGAATCCCTGACCAAGAAGTACGGCGAGGTGGTCGCCGTCGACGGCATCAGCTTCACCGTCGAACCCGGCGAGATCTTCGGCATCCTGGGCCCGAACGGAGCCGGCAAGACGACCACCGTCGAGTGCGTCGCGGGACTGCGCCGCCCCGACTCCGGACGCGTCCGCGTCCTGGACCTCGACCCCGTCCGCGACCGCGCCCGCCTCCGCCGGGCCGTCGGCGTCCAGCTCCAGGACACCGTCCTCCCGGACGCCCTCAGAGTCGGCGAAGCGATAGCCCTCTACCACTCGTTCTACCCGGACGGCGCAGACCCGTCCAAACTCCTGGCCGACCTCAACCTCCAGCACCTCCGCGACGCCCCGTACGGCACGCTCTCGGGCGGCGAGGCCCAGCGCCTCTCCATCGCCCTCGCCCTCATCGGCAGGCCCCGCATAGCGATCCTGGACGAACTCACCACGGGCCTCGACCCCGCCGCCCGCCGCGACACCTGGGAGCTCATCACCCAGATCCGCGACACCGGCGTGACCATCCTCCTCGTCAGCCACTTCATGGACGAGGCCGAACGCCTCTGCGACCGGATCGCCGTCATCGACCGCGCCCGCCTCGTCGCCCTCGACACCCCCGAGGGCCTCATAGGCCGCGTGGACGCACCACAGCGCGTCCACGTGAAGACCACGGAGCCCCTGAACCCGGTGATCTTCGAGAACCACCAACAGATCGAGCAGGTATCCACCACCGACACACGAACCGTCATCACCGGCAGCGGCAACCTCCTCCACACGGTCACCGCGACACTCCTCGACAACAACATCACCGCGACCGAAACGCGCCTCGAAACAGCGACCCTCGAGGACGCCTTCCTCACCCTCACCGGCCGGAGGTTCGAATGACCCCCCGCGCCTACGCCCTGCTCACCTGGACCGAGGCCAAGCTCGTGGCCCGCGACACCGCCGGACTGATCGTCCCCCTCGCCCTCCCGACCCTCATCATGGTGATGAACGGCCTCGGCTCGTCCGAACCGTCCGCCGACTTCGACGGCCTCACGGCCTTCGACGCCTACGTCGTCCCGCTGACCCTCGTGATGATCGTCGCGCTGATCGGCATCGTGAACATGCCGTCCTTCGTCGCGACCTACCGAAAGACCGGCATCCTCCGGCGCCTGTCGGTGACCCCCGCGAACCCCCTGGCCGTCCTGGCGGCCCAAGCGGTTGTATCCCTGGCCCACACCCTCGCGGGCCTGGCCCTCGCCCTCCTCCTGGCGAGGTTCGCGTTCGACGCCGCTTTCCCCAGGGCCCCACTCGCGGCAGCGGCAACCTTCGCCCTGGCGACCGCCGCGATGTTCGCCGTGGGCTTCCTGGTAGCGGCCTTGGCCCCGACCCCCAACTCCGCAGTGGCGATCGGCCTCCTCCTCTTCTTCGCCACCATGGCCACCGGCGGCGGCTTCGGCCCCCGCGAAAACCTCCCCGACTGGCTCGCCACCATAGGCGCCCACCTCCCCTACGGCGCAGCCCTCGAAGCCCTCACCGACACCTGGACAGGCGAACCCCCGGAGCTCGCCTCCCTCGCAGCCCTCACCATCACAACCCTGGCCTGCACCGCCACAGCAACAAAGACTTTCCGCTGGACGTGAAGGACCGCAAGCGCACGCAATGAGAGCGACACCCGGCGAGCAGGGAAGTACATACAACCGGGAACGTGACCTACTTCGCCGGGTTCCTTCGCTTCACAGGAGCGGCCCGACCTTCCGCCACAGCGCGTTCATGCTGTTGCCACCCTTGGAGCCACTTCCAACCCGCACCGATCGCCGCCGTAGTGGCCGCCACCATGAACGTGGTGATCTGGGCTTCATCCAGATGGGCCCCGGGCACCAGTTGAGCCACCACCCCGGCCAGCCATCCGGCGAACACCGCGAACACAGGGGTAAAGAGAGCAACCCCCCGCCCCAACCAAGACCCCTCGCTCTCGCCTTGGACGTCGACGCCTCCGGCCTCGGGCTCTGACACGAACACCACCCACCTCGAACACGGCCGACCTGGAGTGGTCGGGCCTCCCGCCCCCAGCGTCGTGCCGGAGATGCCCGACCGCGCCCCAAAGTCCGTTACCGGCCAGGCGGCGACCCTTGACCGGACAGGCTCAGATCCTGAGACGGGCCCACGCCCACTTGCCCCTGCTCGAGTCGGCGCAGTACCCGCACTCGGCGGCCAGCGCGGCGACGATCGGCAGACCCCGACCGCCGTTGTCGTCCCACCGTTCCTCGGCCAGGTCGAGGGTCTCGGGCGTGAGTTCCACGACCGGCCGTGCTCGTGGCGTACCCGGAGCGTCGTCCCAGACGGCCACGAGCACGCCGGCGCAGTCTCGGCTGACCTGGAGACGGATCTCCCCGCCACAAGGCGTGGCCGCGCAGGCGTTCGTGGTGAGTTCGGACGCGACCAGAAGCGCGTCGTCCGAAATGTGCATGCAGTTCCATTTGTGTAGACGAGCCAGGGTCAGCGTCCGCGCCAGACCTGGCGCCGCGTTGGAGGCGAGCATGGACATAAGCAGGCAATCCGGTGTCTCGATCACGATTCTCGATGATCCTTTCGACTTGTTTTCGTGTTTGCAAGTCAAGGATCAGTCGACCGGTTATGGTCAATCTTGTATTCGGGGAAGCCTCAAACAAAAGAGGGACTGGATGTCTGCGGCAGAAGATCTCGATCCGCGGTCGTCGCTTTACGCGTGGTTGGCTCATGACCTGCGGCTTTATCGACAGAGGCATGGCCTGACGGGGGAGCGGCTAGGAAAGATCATCGGCTGTGTGCGCTCGCACGTTGCGAACATCGAAGCCGGTCGGGCGCGCATCGACATGAAGCAGGCCAAGATCCTCGACGAGCTCTGGAATACCGGTGGCCACTTCCAGACACTGCTCTTCTACGCCGAGACGGCCCACGATCCCGACTGGCTGCGCTCGTACAGCCAGCACGAGGCCGCGGCGAGCGTGATCAGGATCTATCAAGGCCAGATCATCCCTCCCCCGCTTCAGACCGAGGGGTACATGCGGGCGTTGCTAACGGAGAGCGATGCCAAGGACGTTGAGCGGGCGATCCAGGCACGGATGGCACGGCAGGAGGCGATCCTCACCCGCCCCTCGCCCCCATACGTCTGGATCTTGATGGACGAGGACTCGATCACCTCACTGATCGGCGGTCAACAGGTCATGCGCTCGCAGCTTGGCTACCTGCTCGAAGTCGGAGTGCTGCCGCACATCTCCGTTCGGATCATCCCCAAGTCGGCGGGCGCACATCTGGGCCTGGACGGTCCGTTCCGGCTCATCACCGTCCGCGACCGGCAGATCGGCTACGTCGGTGCTCGCCGAGGCGGCCGCTTGATCGAGGGGCCGACGGAGATAGCCGAAATTGCCGTAGATTACGAACGAATCGGGTTCAAGGCGCTGTCCGAGGACGCCACGCGGGCACGCATCGGTGAGTTGGAGGCGACGAAGTGACCACGCACTGGCGCAAGAGTTCGTACAGCGGGGCGATCAACGACGAAGCGTGCGTCGAAGTGGCCGACCTTTCCATCGGAATCGGCATCAGAGACTCCAAGGATTCGAATGGCGATTGCCTTGCTGTGAGTCGCGGGGCCTTCGCCGGATTGCTTCGAGAGGCCAGGCTCGGGGATTTGGACGTCCCACAGTGAGTTCGCATAGGAGTACGGCCATTTCAAAATCGTTGGTGTAGGCGTTGTTGCTGGTCAGGCTGGGATGTTCAGCAGGTTCAGCGGTGCGTTGAAGGTGTCGTGGGACATCGCGCGGCGGGCTGCGGCGATGTTGGCGTGTCCGGTGGAGCGCAGAGCGCCGATGGCCTGATTCCGCAGAGTGGCCATGTTCTGGGGGCCGTGACCGGTGCGGGTCCGGGAGGCGCCCTCACCGAAGGTCACATCCCGCACGTGATGGATCTTGTTCTCGATGCCCCAGCGGCCGCGCCCGAGCAGCGCCAGCCGCTGCGGGGACGCCTGTGCGCTGGTCAGGCTGGTAATCACGTACACCGTCTCGCGGGTCCGCCGACCGTGCGGGCGTTGGTGGAGTGCCAGACAATCCGGGTAGCCCGCCGGGCATGCGGGAAGTCCAGGTCGTCCACGGTGAGCACCTTGATCACCGGGTGTCCGCGCGGCCATGCCCCCTGGTCCGGTCGTAGAAACAGGAGGTGACCCGCTCCCACGGCAGCCGCCGCACCGCTCGTGCAGGCCCGGTCGGTTCCCCTTCACCGTGAACACGTAGTGCGCCTGCTTGTCCTCCACCAGGAACACGGCAAGTTATCGACTCGATCGTGAGTGATCGCCCAATACCGATCGATGCTCTCCTGGTCAACCCAGATGTCGAGCAGGAGGAAAGCGATAAATAGTAGGGCCCTTTGGTGCGATCGATTCGAGCGGGGTTTACTGGAGAATAGCCGGTCGACCTTCTTTCTGGCAGATTTTTCGGTGACGTGGACCATGCCGGTTGCGTGCTTTAGTGATGAATCATTAGATTATGGTAGGTCGGGAAATGTTTCCTTAATTATTTGTAGAAGATCGGCAGCGACCCGTCGGTCGAGTTGCAGTGTTTGACTTACTTTCTTGGGAGACTGGCGAGAATCTGAACCGTAAGTGCTCAATTGCAACAGGGGTCCTGTGGGCGTTGCTATCTTTTGATATCCACACTCGACTTCGGTGGGATGGATTTTTGATGAATTATTCGTTTTAAAAAATTCTCTGACTTTGGCCATGTCGATGCCCTATTCTTTCTTTGGGATGACCTGCGTGTGGTCATCTGATTTGCTTTGTTGGCTGAATGGGTGGCTGTCAACGATTAGACGCGGCGTTCTGCATTAGTTCGAGGAGGCCGGCTTCGCGTTCAGCGGCGGTCTGGCCGTAGTCGTGGCTGTAGGTGAACTCGGCGTTCGGGAACTGGGTGAGCCACATCGCGCAGTAATTGCCGGGCATGAAGCACGGTTCGAGTTCGGTGTAGATGCGGGTGATCTGGCCCGGACGGACGCCCTGGGCTTCGAGACGGTCCCAGAGGAGGTGCTCGGGGTGTTCGACGCCGACTCGGGTCTGCTCGGTCTCGATGTGCCTGCGGCCCCCGGGCGATTCGACCTCGAAGGCGACGGACGCGGGGAAGCTGACGGCGTGCCGGATGAGTTCGAGGACGCGCGACCACCAGGACTCGTCGTCCTGCAGGGGGGCGGCGTCGATCTGCAGGAGGCGAGCGCGGAGTTCGCGGAAGACGTCGAGGGGGTCCTTGCGGCCGGGGGAGCGCAGGACGGGGAGCGCGCGGTCGAGAGCGATGAGGGAGTCGAGGAAGGCTTCGACGGTGTCGTTCACGTGCAGGGGGGCGGCGTCCGTGACGATGAAGATCGCCTGGACGGCGCCGGAGGGGCCGACGCAGATCTCGGCGCCCCGGTCGGTGCCGAGGCGGCACCAGGAGGAGAGCGTGGGCGAAAGGCGGCGTGCGTCGATGGCGGACGCGTGGTCGCCGAGGGTGAGCGACTCCCGGTCGGTCGCGGAGAAGTAGGGGCCGACCTGGACGGGGACGCCCGCGGCGAGGGCCGCGACGGAGGCGGGCGGGAGTGCCGTGCCGGCGAGGGCCTGCGAGGTGAGGGTCCGGAGGCCCTTCGGGCCGAACTGCTTTTGCAAGCGGGGTCCCAGGTCTTCCGTCATGGCGCCAGTCTCTCAGTTCGCGGGACGTTCGGGGCGGAGCGCGACGACGCCGAAGGCGCCGCCGGCGTAGAGCCTTCCGTCGGGGTCCAGGGCGAGGGCGCGGACGGGACGCCCGATGGGGGAGAGCAGCATCTCCTCCTGGGACGAGCGCCGGAACCAGGTCCAGCCGTCGACCCACGCGGTGGCGAAGGCGGGGCCGTCCGGGAGGAGCGCGGAGGTCACGGCCGAGACGGCCGTGGAACGCCGGGCGGCGGGCTGGGCGAGGAGGCCGGCGCCGATGTTCCACAGGCGGACGGCGCCGTCCGAGCCGGCGAACACGGCGAGGCGGGCTTCGGGGGTGGTGAGGCAGGTGACGGCCTGGATCGGGCCGAACGGGGTGTCGCACCGGTCGGTGGGCGCGTCGCCGTCCGGATGGACGGCGTGCAGGGCGCCGGAGCGGTCGCCGAGGACGATCGTCGAGGCGGCGGGGTCGGCGCCGAGGGCGCTGAGGGGCGCGTTCCCGGTCAGGCGGGCGAGCAGGCCGTCGTGGCCGTCCGCGTCCGGGCCGAGCAGGGTGAGGGCGCCGGACGAGTCGAGGCGGAGGAGCGTGCCGTCGGGGAGGGGAGCGAGGCCCCGCGCGGTCCTGGCCTTCGCGGGTGTCCGGCCGAGGACGGTGCCGTCCCCGGTGGAGAGCGTGTGGACGGGGCCGTCGATGCTCGTGCCGTGCAGGACGCCGGCTTCGGTGTCGAGGGCGAGGCTGGAGACGGCGCCCGGCCAGGTGGTATCGCCGTCCGGACGGACGTTTCCCCACGCCGGCACCCACGTGGCGCCCTGGGCGTAGTAGGCGAGGTGGGAAGCGAGGGTGCCGTCCGGAAGGGAGAGGGCGCCGAGCCGGAGGACGGCCGCGCGTTCGGCGGCCGAGTTCGCGGAGACCAGGCCGGTGCCGACCGGCAGCCAGGCGTCGGTGGCGGGGCCGGGGACCGCTTCGAGCGCGCCGGTCACGCCGGTCGGCTCGGTGTGGACGAGATCCCGCGTCTGCCAGGAGTTGCCGGGCGACGCCGGACTCGACGGCGTGGCGGGCGAGGTGCCGCAGGATGTAGCGGGACGCGCGGGACCAGTCGGGCCTGCCGGATGTCTGCGGGACGGACGCATACATGCTCGCGCCCAGCGCCCGGTCGATGTGGGCGATGATCTGGGGCGTGCGGGCGCGGCGGACCGCCTCGGCGGTGGGCCGGCAGCCGAGGAGGTACCCGTCGCCGACGCGGTGGACGAGGGGCACGACCGCGGTGACGGCGGCGCGGGCGCGCTGCGGGTCGCCGGTGACCGCGGTCGTCCACTGGTACCAGGTGTCGGCGTCGAGGTCCTCGTAGGCCGACGCCAGCGCCTCCACGGCCGGCCATGCCTGCGGATGGACGAGGCTGAGCCAGCGGCCCACGACGTCGCCGCCGGGGCCTGCGCGGAGGGCCAGCTCGGCGAGGCCGGCTTTCGGGTAGTACTGCGCGGCGGCCGCGGCCAGGCGGGGGTCGGCCCGCATGGCGGTGGCGGTGCGCCGGAGCCATTCGGTGAACGCGGCATGGTCGGTGTACTGCGGGTCGTCCAGGCTGATCACGTCGGCGTGGGTGGAGAACGCGGCGAGGTGTTCGGGACGAGCCTCGACGAGGAGGCGGACGTGGTGCAGTTCGGTCAGCGGCTGCAGGAGCGATTCAACGATCTTCTTCGCTTCCGCGCCGTCGCAGAGGATTCCGCTCTCGTCGAGGGACGGGGCGACAATCGTGGTGCGCCGGGCGTCCGCGGCGAGGACGGCGAGCAGCCCTTCGGGCGTCTCGCCGGGAAGGCTGAGCTGTTCGGCGAGCGCCCAGGTGGCCGATGCGAGGGTCATTCCGCGGAGCGGGACGAACGCGTGGAAGCGCGCGGCGAACGCGTCGTCCGCCATCAGTTCGGCGATCAGGTGGCTCTTCCCGGAGGAGGGGGAGCCCGTCACCATGCACAGGGCGGGGCGCAGGTGGTCCTGAGCCCACCGGCGGACGGTCGCCATAGCCGGGAGCCGGCCCGCGCCCACGTTGAGAGGCGCCTGGTTCGTCACGCTTTCCTTCCGAGATGGGAGAGCGGCCTCAGCTGCCGGCCGGTTCGGTAACGTCGAGATGTTCGGGTGTTCCTTCAGACGGACCGGCATCCCTCAGTGCATGTTTGAGAAGTTGATCTAGGTCGGTGTGTCTACGTGATGTCGTGTGCCGGTTCGTGCAGGGTGGCGCGATGGCTCGGACGTCTGGTTACCCCTCGGACCTGACCGATCACGAGTGGACACTGGTAGAGCCGCTGCTGCCACCGGCCGACGGTGGAGGCCGCCCGGAGAAGCACCACCGTCGCGACATCGTGGACGCGATCCTGTACGTCGTGCGCACCGGCTGCGCCTGGCGGCAACTGCCCGCCGACTTCCCGCCCTGGCAGACGGTGTACTGGTACTTCGCACGGTGGGAGAAGCAGCGGGTCACCCTGCGGATGCTCGACGTACTGCGCCAGCAGGTCCGCGCAGGCGAAGGCCGCGACGCCGACCCCAGCGCCGGCATCATCGACTCCCAGAGCGTCAAAGCCGCCGACACCGTCGGCCGCGACACCCGCGGATACGACGCCGGCAAGAAGGTCGCCGGGCGCAAGAGGTTCATCGTCACCGACACCCTGGGCCTGCTGATCACGGTCACGGTGTGCGCGGCGAGCGTCCAGGACCGCGACGGCGCCAAGGGCACGCTGCTGGTCGTCCGCGGACGCTGGCGTGGCTGACGGCCCACCGGCGGCTGGCCCGCGACTACGAACGCCACACCGCCACCAGCGAGGCCATGATCCGGTGGGCCGCCATCAGCCTCATGACCCGCCGCCTCGCCCGAGGTGGACATCCCGCCGTCCGTCAAGGCCCGCGCCCCCTCGAGTACCTATAACAAGATCCTTTTCAAACACGCACTCAGAATCGCTCCCGACGGAGGGTCGCGCGATCCCGGTTCCCGAGAAGGTGCCGCTCAGTGTTTCAAGCGGCGAGAGCCGTCGGGAAGGGTTCATTCCGCCCAGGCGCCTTCGGAGATCTCGCGGATCATCCACGCCCAGGGGCCTTCGCCATTGTCCTCCCAGGGTTCGTCGGCGTCATTGACGAACGGGGTGGGGTCGAACGCGTACAGTTCGGCCGAGAGCGCGCGGCCGCCTTCCATAAAGACGCCTTCCTTGTCGCGGGGATCGTTCGGATCCTTGTCGATCGAGGCCGCGTAGGCCTCGCTGTACTTCTGGCCGTCTCGTTCGATGGCGTACATGTAGTACGCGAGTGATTCGACGCTCTTGTGCAGGAGGAATAGACCGGCTTCGCTTTCCGGGATGAACCGGACCTGGCCGGACTCGCCGTCGATCACGAGAAGGCCGAGCCCGAAGATGTTGCCGATGTAGAACCAGTCTTCGGGGTGTTCCGGCATGGTCCAGGTCCAGTCGTGTTCCCGGATCTCCTCCCAGAGGTCGGGGAGGGGCTGCCACCCGCCGTCGGCGGGTTCGTGGATGACGGCCGCCCGGCCGCGTATCTCGCCGGGCAGACCGACGCCGTTGATGAACTCCCGGGTGGGACGGTGCTTGATGCCCGGAGGGATCGCCCCGGCGGGAGGCCGGACGACCCCACGGGGGAAGACTTCGTCGACCGCCTCGGCGGTGAGGCGCGCGGGTGGATTGCTCATCGATCGACCATCACCAGGGTAGGTTGCCGCTGAGTATGTCGTTCGTCCGTTGTCGGGCCTGTTTGGTCGCGGCATAATTGCTGCTGGCGTTACGGCCTGTCGATAGTCGACCTTCCGGATGAACTTTTTTTATTTACCGCCGAGGGGGTTTTGTCGGAGTCCGTGACCTTCTTCCGCGTGAGATCGTCCGCGCGCAGTCCCTTGGCCGTCAGCCGGAGTTAGCGCCCGTGGCGGGGTGTCCGGGGCGGAGCGCGACGACCCCGACGCTTCCGCCCGCGTAGAGGGTCTCGTCCCGACCGATGGCCAGCGCGCGTATGGGGAATCCCAGTGGGGACAGGCGCGCTTCCCGCCGGGAGGTGCGCCAGAACCAGACCCAGCCGTCCACCCAGCCGGCGGCGAAGGCGGGGCCGTCCGGGAGGAGGACCGCCGCGACGGCCGAGATGGCGGACGGTCGCTGGACGAGCGGACGGTCGAGGAGGCCGCCGCCGACGTTCCACACGCGGACGGCGCCGTCGGCTCCGCCGAACGGGGCGACGCGTCCGGAGGGGGTGTCGATGCACGTCACGGCCTGGACGGGGCCTGACGCGGTGTCGATCTCGTCCGGCGGGTCGTCGGTGTCGGGGCGGACGGCCCGGAGGCCGCCCGCACGGTCTCCGAGCACGATCGTCGAGGCGGCGGGATCGGCGCCGAGGGCGGTCCACGGAGCGGTCCGGGTGGCGTCGAGGCGGGTCAGCAGGCTCGCGCGCTCGTCGGCGCCCGGCCCGAACCGGTGGAGGGCGCCGGACGCGTCGAGACGCAGGAGACCGCCGTCGGCGAACGGGACGAGGCCGTGCGCGGTTCCGGCCTTGGCGGGTGTGCGGCCGAGCGTCCTGCCGTCCGTTGTCGAGAACGTGTGGACGGGGCCGTCGACGGCCGCGCAGTGCAGCACCTCCGGCTCCGTGCCCAGGGCGAGCCCCGCGACCTCGCCGGGCCAGCCGTGGCCGATCGCGCTGCCGTTCGCCCATGCGGGTACCCGGCCGGCGTGCCGGGAGAAGCGCTGGAGGTCGTCGGCGAGGGACTCGGCGGACTCAAGGAGGGCGCCCAGGTGGAGGACGGCGGCGCGTTCGGCCGCGGAGGTCGCCGAGACCATGCCGGCACCGACCGTCCGCCAGGCGTCGGACGGGCGTCCGGGCAGGCGGACCGTTTCGAGCGCGCCGGCCACCGAGATCGGGTCGGCGTGCACGAGGAAGCCCGTGTCGGTCAGGAGTCCTTCCGCGACCCCGGATTCGACGGCGTGCCGGGCGAGGTGGCGTTGCACGTAGCCGGACGCCCGCGCCCAGTCGGGGCGGCCGGAGGACTGTGGCACGGCCGCGTACATGCCCGCCCCCAGCACCCGGTCGATCTGGGCGGTGACCTGCGGCGTCCGCGCACGCCGGATCGCCTCCCGGACGGGCCGGCAGTCGAGCAGGTGCCCGTCGCCCGCGCGCCGGACGAGGGGCATCACCGCGATGACGGCCGCCCGCGCGCGTTCCGGGTCGCCGGTGAGCGCACGGGTCCAGGTGAACCATGTGTCGGCGTCGATCTCCTCGTACGCGGAGGCGAGCGCGTCCAGGGCCGGCCAGGCCTGCGGCGGGACGAGGCGGAGCCAGCGGCCCACGAGGTCGTCGCCGGGGCCCGCGCGCAGGGCCAGCTCCGCGAGGCCCATGTTCGGGTAGTGCCGCGCCGCGGCGGCGACCACGCGGGGGTCGAGCCTCATGGCGGCGGCGGTGCGTTGCAGCCATGCCGTGAACGCGGCCTGGTCGGTGTACTGGGGGTCGTCGAGGTTCACCACGTCGGCGTGCGGGGGGAAGGCCGCGAGCGCTTCCGGGCGCCCTTCCACGAGGAGACGGACGTGCTGGATCTCTGAGAGCGGTCGCAGCAGCGTTCTGACGATCGCTTCCGCGTCCGCGCCGTCGCAGAGGACGCCGCTCTCGTCGAGCGCCGGGACGACGATCGTCGCGCGGCGGGCGTCGATCGAGAGAGCCCCGAGCAGCGAGTCCGGCGTCTCCCCGGGGAGGCGGAGCTGCCCGGCGAGCGCCCATGTCGCCGATGCCGGGGTCATTCCCCGTAGCGGGACGAACGCGTTGAACCGTGCGGCCGGCGTGTCGTCCGCCATCAGTTCGGCGATCAGCTGGCTCTTGCCGGTCGCGGGGGAGCCGGTCACCATGCAGAGGGCGGGCCGCAAGGTGTCCTGCGCCCAGCGGCGGACGGCGGTCAGCGCCGGATGCCTGGCGCCTCCGACACCTGGTGGCGGCGGTGCCTGGTCAGTCACTCGGTCACGACCACATGCCCTCGGCGATGTCGAAGAACGCGACGGTCCACGGTCCGGCGAAGTCGTTCGCCCATGGCTCCCGGACGCCTTCGGGGAAGGGAGTCGGGTCGGCTTCGTAGAGCCTTTCGGCCAGGACTCTGGCCACCGCGAGATAGGCAGCGGCCTGGGCGTCCGGGTCGTCGCCTATCTCCGACTCCACCCGCTCGTGCGCGTAGACGTCGCGATTGACCTCGATGAGGTACATGAAGTAGGCGAGTGCGTTCACATCGCTGTGCAGGGGGGAGGGCGGTTCGTTCCAGTCCGGTATGAATCGGAGTTCGCCCGTCGAGCCGTCGAGGATGATGCTGCCGCCTTCGAATCTACCGAGGACATAGCAGTGCTCGGCGCCTTCGGGGAGGGGCCATTTCCATTTTCCGCGGCGTCCCGTGCTCATTTCCTGGTAGAGCTCCGGCAGGGGCTGCATCCAGCTTTCGTCCGCGGGGTCCTCGGTGCTCAGAAAGCCCGATCGCAGTTCCGTCGGCAGGCCGGTTTCGGCGAGGAAGGTGCGTGTCGGCTGATGGGTCAAGCCCGCAGGAAGCGTGGCTTCGGGGAAGCGCCGGACCTGCTCCGTGCCGAACGTCTCGATCAACTGTTCGTGGTGAATTATTGGGGCCATGGTGATTCGCCTGCTCAGGAGCCGTGCACCGCTCGGCGGGCCCACCCGTCAACCCATCTGTTGGCGGCGGAGCGGCTGGTCCCGTTGATGTCGTAGTCGGTGTAGTGCGTTGAGGGTGTTTTGGGGATGTGCAATTTCATCCATTGATCGCAGTACGCGGAACGTTTGTCGCAGGGCGACCTCTCGGTGGCCAGGTCGAGGATGTTTCTCTTGGGTATTCCCTGGTCCAGTAGATAGTTCGCGCCCATGCGTTCCGAGTGTACTCCATCGCTGTGCGTGACCAGGATGCGGCGATTGCCGTCGGAATCGATGTATCTGATGGCGGCGTAGTTGTTGCTGCCCCGATCGTGTCCGTTATGTTTCCGTGTCGCTTTGATGGCATCGGCCATCTCGCGGTCCCTGCGGCTCAGGTTCGGGCTGTCCGGGTCGATCTTGCGGGACTTGACGCGGTCGCCCTCCGGGGGGACCCGGGACGGGCGTTTCTTGGCCCAGCCGTCACGCGTCTTCTTGCCGATCTTCGTCGGATCGAGCCCGATGACATTTCCTTTGGCGCCCGAGACCCGGAAGAGTTCGCCCGCGCTCTTGCCGAAGATGCCTTGGGCCGCCTGGTTCCTCGCTCGGGACCGGGCCCTGCCGCGTCCTCCTCGCGGAGTCATCGGTCGCCGCCAGGGCCTGTCCGGACGGCGCCCGGGACCGGTGAAGGGGGCACGGCGGATCACCTCTCACGGCACATCGGTGATCGGCAGTGTAAGGGCGATAAGTCATCCTGTGGGGCTTTGAGGTGCAAGGTTTGGCGTTTGTCCAGGTGGTCGCATACATGAAGTCGTTCCCCTGGGGGCGCCGTGGTCGGAGGCGGCTTCACCGGGTGTGGGAACCGGCTTGCGGCGCTGTGCCGGATGTCCGGTGGCGCGTATTGTTCTGTAGATACCGTCTGGGGCGGAATGCGAGATCGAGGCTGGGATGACCGTCAACGGGTACGAGGTGCGTCCGGAGACGCTGCGCAGTGCGGCGAAGGCGCTGTCGGCGGCGGGCGACAAGCTCACGCAGGAGTGGTCGGGCCTGAAGTCGACGGTGCAGGGGATGGGGCAGCCGTGGGGCGCCGACGACATCGGCATGCTGATCGGGGAGTCCTACACGGCCATTGAGGCGCAGGCGGACGAGTCGTTCACCGGGTCCGCCGAGGAACTGTCGGGGTACGGCGAGAAGCTGACCGCGTTGGCCGACAACCACGAGAAGGCCGAACAGCAGATGGTCGGGGAGGTCACGTCGATCTCGGCGGCGCTGAACGGGACCGGAGTGCAGCAGGTCTGACCGTTCGCACGCCTTTCGTGACTCGGTGCATGACCGGTTGTTGGGTATATGTCGCGTCCTGGGGCCCGCGGTGGCTAGGATCCTGGACGACGGGTTGATCAAGGAAGGTGCGGTTTCGTGGACTCTGCGAGCAACGATCTCGACCGCATGCTGACCGACGCCCGCAAGACGCTCGAATCGATGCGGCAGGGCAAGACCCCGCCTCCCGCCGCGGGCGACGCGGAGACCGTCCGGGGCGTCGGTGAGGCGGGCGAGGGCAGGGTCAAGGTCACCGCGGTGTCGGGCGGCCGGCTCGAGAAGGTCGAGATCAACCCGCGCGCGATGCGGCTGTCGGCGGAGGAACTGGGCGAGCACCTGGTGACGGCCGCGAACGCCGCGCTCGACGACCTGCGGCAGAACGCGGGGGACGCCGGTGGCCCGGTGGTGGACACCGAGCGGCTCGGCAAGCAGGTCGAGGAGATCCAGAACGAGAGCCTGCGCCAGATGACGATGATCAGCCAGGCTTTCAACGACGCCATTTCCAAGGTTCGCGGCGGCGGCAAGTGACCGTGAGGTGACATGGGACTGCAGCTTCCGGGCGAGCTGATCTCGCTGCTGGGCATGCTGGGCTACACGTGGCCCGAGGCGGACGAGACGAAGCTGTTCGACCTCGGCTCGACGTGGATGGAGTTCTCCGGAAAGGTCCGGGGCGTCGTGTCCGAGGCGGACGGTGCGGCGCAGCAGGCGCTGTCGGCGAACAAGGGCGACGACATCGAGGCGTTCCGCGAGGCGTGGGGCGGCGAGGACTCGCCGAAGTCGGTCCTGGAGGACGCCGCGACGGGCGCGACGCTCGTCGGTGCGGCGTTCTTCCTGTGCGCGGGCATCGTGCTCGCGTTGAAGATCAACGTCATCATCCAGCTGATCATGCTGGCGATCGCGATCGCGCAGGCGATCGCGACGGCCGTCGTGACGTTCGGGGCCTCGCTGGCGCAGATCCCGATCTTCAAGGAGATCGTGCGGTTCGCGATCGAGATGCTGATCGATCAGGCGATCAGCGCGCTCCTCGGCTGACGATCCGGGCGAGCGCCCGCGCGGCGACCGTCCGGTACGCGTGGTCGGCGGCGATGCCGGCGGCGAGGACGCGGGGGCTCTCGGCGATCTCCCGGACGGCCGGGACGGCCACGGCCGCGGCGGGACCGATGGCGCCGAGGCCGCGGACGGCGAGCATCCCGGCCGGGGTCGCGGCCACCGCGTCCACCAGGTGGGGGAGCAGCCGGTCGGTGTCGCCGGTGGCGCGGTGGACGACGGCGGCGGCGCCGGACGCGCCCGTGGGGTCCTCCAGCAGCGGTTCGAGGAGCGGGACGGCCGGTGCTGCGGCGGGCCCGAGCGCGTACAGGTTCTCGGCGGCGTCGTCGTCCAGGCCGCTGCGGAGGGCGCTCCGGAGGAAGCGGAGCGGTTCGTCGCCGTCTCCGGTGATCCGCCAGATCGCCCACGCGGCGCCCTCGCTCGCGGGACGGCCGTGCCTGCGGCCGAGGAACCCGCGCAGGGCGGGGACGGCGCCGGCGGCGGCCGGGCCGAGGGAGGCGAGGGCCCGTGCGGCGGACGGGACGGCCTTGCGGCGTTCGAGCACCGAGACGATCTCCGGAAGCAGCGGGCGGGCGCGCTCGTCCCAGCCGGCGAGTCCGTCGAGGACGCCGGCCAGGAGGTTTCCCGCGAAGCCGGTGCCCTTGACCGGCTCGGCGAGGAACGCCCGGAGGGCGGGGAGCAGCGCGTCACCGTGGGCGTGCGCCCCGGCGAGGGCGGGCGCGGGGTCGAATGCCCGTCGCGGTGCGGCCAGTTCGGCGGCCAGGGCCGGGACGGCGCGGGCGTCGCCGGCGCGGGCGAGGGCTTCGAGCGCGCTCCCGGCGATCAGGTCGTCGGGGTGGTCGAGGAGCGGTGCGAGCGCGTCGGCGACCAGGGCGATGGCGGGGCCGCCGTGCTTGATCTCCCAGACGGCGTCCCGGGCGATCTCGCCGGAGCCGGTGAGCAGCTCGGCGAGGGGCGGGAGCAGTTCGGCGGGTGCGGCCCGCCAGGTGCGCATGACCTCGCCGGCGCGGTGCACGGCCGCCGGGTCGGGGACGGCCAGCGCGTCGCGGGCCAGCCGGATCTGCGGGCCGGGACGGTCGTCGAGTGCGGCGGTCAGGAATGTGGTCCGGCCGCCGTCCAGCACCCAGAGTTGACCGTCGAGCGCGGAGTGCGCGGCCTGGATCTCGTCGGTGAGAGCTCGCAGGGCGGCGTCGTCCGGGTCCGTGCCGCGCCACAGCAGGGCGACGGTGGCGGCGGCCCGTACCTCGCGGCGCGCGTCGCGCGTCCGGTCGCGCAGCCAGCCGAGGTCGGAGCCGAGGTCGCCGGCGGCCAGCACCATGCTCGCGGCCGCGCCCGCGTCCTCCTCGGCGGCGCACTTCACCCGCAGCAGCGGCGCCGGGTTCTCTTCGGGGAAGTCCGCGAGGACGAACGGGACGGCGGCGCGGACGGACGGGTCCGCGTCGTCGAGCAGGCGGATGAGGCCGGGGAGCCCGGCGGCGACGGCCGCACGCGCGTCGTGCGCCCACCGTGTCAGGTCCGCGTGGACGTCCGGGGCGTGCTCGTCCTCGTCCTGCGCCTCGAGGTCGCGGAGCGCGCACGCGATGTCGGAGAGCAGTTCGAGGATGCGGGGCCGGTGGTGGACGTCCGGGGCGGACGCGAGATCGCAGAGCACCCCGGCCGCAGGCGCCGTCGCGGAGTACACGGTGCCCTGGTGGTAGACGGTGGCGTACAAGTCGTCCAGCGCGCGCGCCGCCACGGTGGGGTCGTTTGACGCGGCCCGTTGCAGCGTGCGGGGGAGTGTTGTGGCGGGGCCGTAGGCGTGGAGGAGGTCGCTCCAGGGAACAGCGCTCACACCCTGGCCCTGGGCGCGGCGGGTCCGGAATTCATCAGGACTCCTTCGTGGATACCCCGGCCTTCAGGCGGAGGACACGAACCTATCCAATCGGCGCCCGCCACGGCGCCGCGCGCTACGCGGGATCCGGGACTGAGCGGGCCGCGCGGTGGTCGGCGGTCACGCACAGGGCCACGACGGCGGCGACGGCCAGGCCCATGCCGAGCACGGCGCCGCCGAGCCCGGTCGCCGGGGCGGCGAACCCCAGCGCGACGACGGCGGCCGCCGCGGCGGCGAAGAGCACGTTGTGGACGGTCGCGCCGGCCCCGGCGAGGCGCTGCAGCGGCACGAGGGCGAGCAGGAACAGTGCCACCGGGAGCGCGACGGCCAGCGCGACCGCCCGCACGGACACGTGCGCGTGATGCTCGGTGACGTCCAGCGCCGCCTCCAGGCCCGCGCCGATCGCGGCGACCGAACCGAACACCACGTAGTGCCCGTAGCCCCACATCAGCGCGACGCGCAGCGACGGCAACTCCCGGAGCGGGCCGCCGAAGTAGAGCCACCACAGCGCGAACACCAGCAGCAGCCCGCCGACCGCGATCAGCACGACCGGGGCGGAGAAGCCGTGCTCGGACGCCACCGCCCGCATGCCCGTGAGCGTCGCGAGGATGACCTCGCCCAGCACGATGATCGTGAACAGCCCGTACCGTTCGGCGATGTGCCGGGGGTGCCAGCCGGTCATCCGGCCGCGGGCCTCCGCCCACAGCGGCACCGCCAGCTCCGCCGCGACCAGCACCGCGAAGCCGATCATGGCGAGGTCGTCCGGCAGCCACAGCCGTCCGACCCAGCCGGCCTGGACGAGCGCGATCCCGGCCGCGTAGCGCAGCGTGGCGGACCGGCCGGCCGGGTGCTCGGCGGCGGCGCGCAGCCACTGCCCGATCATCGCCGCCCGCATGACGACGTAGCCGACCGTCACGAGGGCGAAGTCGTAGTCGGTCAGCGCCTCCTCGACGCCGGCGGCCAGGACGAGCACCCCGCCCATCTGCACCAGCGTCAGCACCCGGTACAGGGCGTCGTCGGTGTCGTAGGCGGACGCGAACCAGGTGAAGTTCATCCACGCCCACCAGATCGCGAAGAACACCGCGACGTACCCGAGGAGCCCCGACCCGAGGTGCCCCTCGGCCAGCTCGTGGTGGAGCCCGGCGGCGGCCTGCGCGACCGCGACGACGAACGTCAGGTCGAACAGCAGCTCCAGCGGCGTGGCGCTCCGGTGCTCCTCGCCGGGGTCGCGCCCCCGCATGGACCGGCGCAGGACGCCGCCGTCCCCGTCCACCATCGAGCTCCCCCCTCGCGGACCGCCACGCAGAACTCTACGTCGGTGATCGCGAAGGGTGAACGAACGGCTACGCTCCGGGTTGGTCGATGGCGGCGGTCATCGCGGGGAGGTAGCCGCCGGCGTGCCCTTCGGCGGTCGGGTGGAGGTTGCTCTCGCTGATCCACGGGTCGGCGGTGCAGATCTCGTGGCCCGCGAAGGCCGGGCGGGCGTCGGCGAACGCGAAGCCGGCGGCCGCGGCGCGGCCCGCGATGGCCTCGTTCAGGCCGTCCGAGCCCTCCTTGAGCATCTGGCGCTCGGCCGCGCTGATGCCGCCGGCGTCGCAGCTCCCGCCGGTCGCGTAGAGGTAGGGGTAGCCGAGGACGACGACCTCGGCCTGCGGGGCGCGCTCCGCGATGGCCGCGTACAGGTCGTCGAGCTCGCCCGGCAGCTCGTTCTCGATGAACTCGCCGCCATCGTCGATGACGTACTGGCAGAACCGGTCGCTGAAGTACCGGCAGGCGAGCATGGTGGTGGCGAAACCCGAGTCGTTGCCGCCGACGGTGATGCTGACGAGGGACGTGTCCGGCCCCAGCGCCGAGAGCTGGTCGGCCTCGACCGTGGGGATCGTCGCGCCGCCGCAGGCGGCGAACGTGAAGGCGCCCGGGGAGTTGGCCTCGGCCCATTTGGCGGGGAAGGCGTTCCTGCTGCGCGTGCAGGCCGCGTCGGAGTAGTCGCCGGCGCCCGAGCCGGAGGAGTAGGAATCGCCGAGCGCGACGTACTCGGCGGTCTGCGCGGGGGCGGCGTGCGCGGGCGGGGCGGCGAGTGCGGCGGACGCCGCGACGAACATCGCGCCCAGCGTCGCGGACGATGCACGGCGGAAACGCATGGGGCCTCCTGGGGGTGGGGGTGGCCCCCCAGTAGAACCATGCGGGCCGCCGCGGCGGACGCTCGCTCCGGCGCAAGGGGACGCGCGGATTCTGATCGGTGCTCGATTGCGGTTCCGGGAGCCCGGTGCTACCGGTCCCGTCCGCCCGGCTGCCGCGTCCGTTGGTAGAACCTGTTCTTGCCTTCTGGGCGTGCGGCGAGCAGGCTGGGGCACATGGATTTGGTCGCACTGGAAGAGATCCGCCGGCTGAAGCACCGGTACCTGCGCTGCGTCGACCTCAAGCTGTGGGACGAGTTCGCCGCGGTCTTCACCCCGGACGCCGTCGCCGAGTACGACACCCCGGTGCTCGGGCGCACGCTGCGGCTGGAGGGGCGGGACGCCATCGTCGCGTACATGCGAAAGAACCTCGGGCCCGGGAGCATCACCACGCACACCGCCGGGCAGTCCGAGATCGACGTGGACGGGGACCGGGCGACGGGCGTGTGGTCGCTGGACGACTCCATCATCATCCCCGAGGCCCGGCTGCTGATCCGGGGCGCCGCGCACTACACCGACGCCTACGTGCGCGGGGAGGACGGCCGGTGGCTCGTCGAGCGGACCGGGCACGTGCGCACCTACGAGTACACGGTGTCGCTCGACGACGTGCCGAGCCTGAAGTTCACCACCCCGGCTCCGGGCGCCGCCTGACGCCCGCCGCCTCCGTCCGGCCGCCGCCGGCGGCGCGTCGCCCGGACCCGTTGACCACCGGTAGAACACGTTCTAACATCCGGGCCACGGCCGATGATCCGCCGTGCGCCGGCGCGGACCGTGCCGCCGACCCGAGGAGCCCCGAGGAGCCCGGTGACCACCGAACCGACCCAGTCCGTCCCGTCCGCCCCGTCCGGCCGAGCCGGCGCCGACCCAGGCGACCCGGACGGCGCCGCCACGCGCGGGTTCGCGGCGGCGGTCGCCGAGGCCGAACGCCTGATCCGCACCGCGCCCCACGTCCGCACCGAGCAGGACCTGGCCGAAGGGCTCGACTACCTCGCCGGCAGCATCAAGGCGTGCCTGCACATGGTGGCCGCCTACCAGCAGGACTACCCGTTCTTCGCCGCGTCGACCGGGCCCTACACCAAGCTCGGCCTCGACAACCCCGACACGCTGTACTTCCACGCCTACATCCGCGACGACGCCGAGTACGTCGTCACCGGGCGGCGCGGCACCACCGCCGACCTGAGCTTCCAGGTGATGAACGGCGACTACTCGCCGACCGCGTCGCCCGACAGCCTGAACGCCTTCGACGACCGGGAGCTGGACATCGGCCCGGACGGCGGGTTCCGGGTGACGTTCGGCCCGCCCCGTCCGGACGCGGGCCCCGGCTACGTCGCGCTCGCGCCGGGCTCGGCGATGCTGATCGTCCGCGAGGTGTTCAGCGACTGGTCGAACGAGCGGCCGGGCGAGATCCGGATCCACCGCACCGACACGCTCGGCACGTCCCCGCCCCCGGTGCCGGTCGCCGCGATGGCCAAGCGGTTCGACGTCGCGGGCCGGATGCTGGTGTCGCGGATCCGCACGTTCCTGGCGTTCCCCGAGTGGCACTACCTGCGGCTTCCGGTCAACACGCTGACCGAGCCGCGCAGCACCCCCGGCGGCCTCACGACGCAGTTCTCCTCCGTCGGGCACTACGACCTCGCCGACGACGAGGTCATGGTGATCACCGTCCCGGCCGCCGACCGGGAGGTGGCGCCCTACCAGGGGTTCCAGCTCGGCAGCATGTGGTACGTGTCGCTCGACTACATCAACCACCAGACGAGCCTCACCGCCGACCAGGCCCGTACCGACGCGGACGGCAGGATCCGGTACGTGGTCGGCGAGCGCGACCCCGGCCTGGCGAACTGGATCGAGTGCACCGGCCACCGGCGCGGATTCCTCCAGTTCCGCTGGCAGCGGCTCGCCCGCGACCTCACCCCGGACGACGGCCCGACCGTCGAGGTGATGCCGTTCGACGCGCTGCCCGACCGGCTGCCGTTCCACGACCACCAGCGCGTCACGCCGGACGAGTGGCGCGACCGGATCGCGGCCCGGCAGGTCGCCGTCGCCCGCCGGATGCTCGGATGACGGCCCCGGACGGGCCGGACGCGCCGGACGGGACGGCCGGCGCGCCGCCGGACACCGCGGGGGCGGCGCCGCTGTTCGCGGCGCCGCTCGCGGGGCGGGTCGTCGTGGTGTCGGGCGTCGGCCCCGGCCTGGGCCGCGCCCTCGCCGTGCGCTGCGCGGCGGCGGGCGCCGACCTGGTGCTCGCCGCGCGGAACGAGGACCGGCTCACCGAGGTCGCCGCCGAGGTCGAGAAGCTCGGGCGCCGCGCCGTCGCCGTCCCGACCGACATCCGCGACGAGGCGGCCTGCACGCGGCTCGCCGGCACCGCCGTGGAGGCGTTCGGGCGGGTGGACGGCCTGGTCAACAACGCGTTCGCGACGCCGCCGCTGGAGGACCTCGCGACCGTCGACCTGGACGCCGTCCGCGCGGGCTTCGAGACGAACGTGCTGGCGGCGCTGCGGCTCACCCGGCTACTGACCCCCGCTCTCGCCGAGCGGGACGGCTCCGTCGTGATGATCAACTCGGCGGTGCTGCGGCACTCCCGCCGCACCTACGGCGCCTACAAGATGGCGAAGTCGGCGCTGCTGTCGATGGCGCAGAGCCTCGCCACCGAACTCGGGCCGCAGGGCGTCCGCGTCAACACCGTCGCCCCCGGCTACATCTGGGCGCCCAACCTGAAGTGGCACTTCAAGCGGCTCGCCAGGGAGCGGGACGTCCGGACGCGGGTCGTCTACGAGGAGGCCGCCGCGACCACCGACCTGGGCAGGCTGCCCGAGCCCGACGAGATCGCCGACCCCGTGATGTTCCTGCTGTCCCCGCTCGCCCGCGCCGTCACCGGGCAGTGCCTCGACGTCAACTGCGGCGAATGGCACCACTGAGAGGAACCGCGATGTCCGGACGCGACACCCTCGGCACCGTCGAGGACCTGCACGCCTCCGCCCGCAAGATCACCGGCCTGGACGACTTCGGCGCCGACGACTACTCCGACGGCCTCGAAGCCCTGCTCGACTCCTACGCGCGCGACGCCGCGCTCACCCCGGCGGGCAACAAGGCGCAGCGCGCGCTGCTGCGCGGCGCCCTCGCGGCCCGGCTGTGGTCGGAGGCGGCGTGGCGGCGGCACCCGGGGCACGCGGACGCGCCCCTCGACCGTCCGATCTTCGTCACCGGGCTGCCGCGCACCGGCACCACCGCGCTGCACCGGCTGCTCACCGCCGACCCCGCCCACCAGGGCCTCGAGGTGTGGCTGTCGGAGGTGCCGCAGCCCCGCCCGCCGCGCGAGGCGTGGGCCGACGACCCGATCTACCGGGCGATCGACGCGCAGTACCGGCGGCACCACATCGACAACCCCGAGTTCATGGGCGTGCACTACATCGCGGCCGACGCCGTCGAGGAGTGCTGGCAGCTGCTCCGGCAGAACATGCGGTCGATCTCGTTCGAGTGCCTCGCGCACCTGCCGTCCTACTCGTCCTGGCTCGCCGGGCAGGACTGGACGCCCGCGTACCGCAGGCACCGCCGCAACCTGGAGCTGATCGGGATGAACGATCCGGGACGGCGCTGGGTGCTGAAGAACCCGAGCCACCTGTTCGCCCTCGACGCGCTCCTGGAGGTCTACCCGGACGCCCTGATCGTGCAGACGCACCGGGAGCCGCGTACCGCGATGGCGTCGATGTGCAGCCTCGCCGCGCACGCCACCGACGGCTGGTCGGACGCGTTCACGGGCGCGACGATCGGCCGCGACCAGCTCGCCCTGTGGGCGCGGGGGCTGGAGGCCTTCCGAGCCGAACGCGCCCGGCACGATCCCGCGCGGTTCGCCGACGTCCACTACGACGACTTCGTGCGCGACCCGATCGGGACGGTCGAGTCGGTCTACGCGCGGTTCGGGCTGCCGTTCGGCGACGGCGCCCGCACCGCGATGGAGCGCCTGCAGGCCGAGAGCACCGGCGGCGCCGCCCGTCCGGCGCACCGCTACTCGCTCGCGGACTTCGGCCTCACTCCCGAGGAGGTCGACGAACGCTTCGTGGGCCTGCTGCCCTGACCGTCGATGGGGCTGTCGCCCGCGCTCGTCGACACGGTCTTCGGGGCCATCGCCGAGATCCGCGCCGCCGGGATGACGATGCTCCTGGTCGAGCAGAACGCGGCGCTCGCGTTCCCGCTCGCCGACCACGCCTGCCTGATCCAGCGCGGGGCTATCGTGGCGGAGGGCACCCCGGACGAACTGGAGCGCGACCCCGCGACGATCGCCCGGCACCTCGGCATCGACGAGGAGCCGGCGGCGGGCGCGGAGCCCGCGCCGGGGGAGGCCGGAGCCCGGAGGGGAGCGAGCACGTGAACTGGCGGAAGCTGTACGGCGCCGGAGTGCCCGGCGAGATCCATCCGGACGCGGGAAGCGTCCTCCAGCTGTTCCGGATCCGGCTGGGCCGGCGCCCGGACGCCCCGCTGCTGCACTACTTCGGCACCACCTTCGACCACGCGGACACCGACCGGCTGAGCGACGCCCTCGCCGCCGGACTCGAACGCCGCGGCGTCGGCGAGGGCGACCGCGTCGCGATCGCCCTGCAGAACACGCCCGTCTGCGTCCTCGCCGTCCTCGCCGTGTGGAAGCTGCGCGCCACGGTCGTCCCGGTGAACCCGATGTACAAGGCGCGCGAGCTGGCCCACCTGCTCGCCGACTCCGGGGCCCGCGTCCTGATCGCGCACCCCGCCGCCGCCCCGGAGGTCGCCGCGCTGCCGCCCGCGAGCGTCCCCGAGCACGTCCTCTACTCCGCCGAGGGCTCGCTCGCGGCCGACCCGACCGGGCCGTGGCCGGACGACGGGCACGCCGACGACGTCGCGGTGATCCTCGACGAGGGCGGTGCGCCGCGCAAAGCGACCATCAACCGCCCGGACGAGCCCGCCCTGCTCAGCTACACGTCCGGCACCACCGGCCCGGCCAAGGGCGCGATCAACACGCACCGCAACCTCGCCTACCAGGTGGCCGCGTGCCGCACCTGGATCGGGCTGGACGACGGCGACTCCATCCTGACGATCGCGCCGCTGTTCCACATCACCGGCCTCGCGATGCACCTGGGCCTCGGTCTCGGCGCCGGGCTGCCGCTCGTGCTGACCCACCGGTTCGCGCCCGCGACGGCCGCCGCGCTCGTCGAGCGCTACCGGCCGACGTTCACGATCGGGTCCATCACCGCGTTCATCGCGCTGCTCGACGAGCCCGCCGCCCGCGAGCACGACCTCGGCTCGCTGACCAAGGTGCTCAGCGGCGGCGCGCCCGTCCCGGCCGCGACCGTGCGCCGCTTCGCCGACGCGTTCGGCGTCTACGTCCACAACGCCTACGGGCTCACCGAGACGACGTCGGCCGCGGTGGCCGTGCCGCTCGGTGCGCGGGCGCCGGTCGACGAGGCGTCCGGGAGCCTCGCGATCGGCGTTCCGTTCCCGAGCGTCGACGTCGAGATCCGCGGGGAGGGGGGCGGGCCGCTGCCCCGGGGCGAGATCGGGGAACTCGCCATCGCGGGCCCGCAGGTCGCGGCGGGCTACTGGCGGAACCCCGAGCAGACGGACGCGTCCTTCCCGGACGGCACGCTGCTCACCGGCGACGTCGGGTTCATGGACGAGGACGGCTGGGTCTACCTCGTCGACCGCAAGAAGGACATGATCGTCGCCGCGGGCTACAAGATCTGGCCGCGCGAGGTCGAGGACGTCCTCTACGAGCACCCGGCGGTGCGCGAGGCCGCCGTCGTCGGCGTCCCCGACCCCTACCGCGGCGAGACCGTCCGCGCCCACGTCAGCCTCCGGGCCGGCGCCGCCGCCACCGGCGACGAACTGCGCGAGCACTGCCGCGCGCGGCTGGCCGTCTACAAGGCCCCGGCCGAGGTGCTGATCGAGGACGAGCTGCCCAAGAGCGTGTCGGGCAAGATCCTCCGCCGCGAGCTGCGCGGCCCGGCATAGCCCTACGCCCTGCCGCTCCGGCCCCACACCAGGGCGACCAGGGCGGTGCCGGAGCCCATCAGGGCGACGCCGAGCGGGACGTGGACGACGGTCGAGCCGTTCTCGCCCAGCGCGTACTGGACGACCGTGAGAACGGTCGTCGCCAGGACGGCGACGAGGGGACGGATCGATCCGCCGCCGCGCCGCACCAGGATCGCCGCGACGATGGTGACGGCGAGGGCGGCGGAGAGGATGCCGGCGGTGTCCCGGTGCAGCTCGCCGCCGTTGTCGGCGCCGTCCAGGAGCAGGCCCGCGGTGACTCCCTGGAGCAGCATGCAGGTCGCCACGAAGGCGGACGCCGCCTTCAGCAGCCCGTAGAAGCGGGGCGGGGCGGGCGCGGCGGCCGGTTCGCGGGCGGTGGGACCGGACGGGGACGGCATCGGTCACTCCTTGAGGGTCTCGGCGAGGCGGTGTTCCGGCGCGTCGATCGCGGTGTCCGGGCGGGCGGGGGCGTGTGGATCTCGCTGAATCGGCCCTGGACGTCCATGACGATCCGGCCGGTCTCACGGCCGTGCACCGCGACGTGGCGTTCCCGCCGGACGAGGTGGTGGCAGATCCGGTTCGTGAGGACGAACGCCGCCACCGGCCCGGCGAAGACCGCGACGCGGAAGAACCAGGTGACGGCGAACAGGTCCTGATGGAAGTGGACGGCTATCTGGTCGTTGGCCGCGGCGAGCCACAGCAGCCCGTAGAAGGTGACCCCGGCGGCTCCGGCGGCGGTGCGCACCGGGCGGTCGCGCGGGCGGTCGAGGACATGGTGCTCGGCCCGGTCACCGGTGACGACCGCCTCGCCGAGCGGCCACAGCGCCAGCGCGGTGAAGAAGACGCCGGGCACGACGATGGCGGGGACGAGGACGGCGAGGGTGAGCGGGTGCCCGCCGACGTCGAGTTCCCAGCCGGGCATGATCCGTACCGCGCCGTCCAGGAACGCCATGTACCAGCCGGGGACGGCCCCGGCGGTGATCGCGCCGGGCTCGAACGGCCCGAACTGCCAGATCGCGTTGATCTGCACGAACCCGCCCAGCAGCACCAGCAGGCCGCAGGTGTACAGGAACATCGCGAACGAGGCCGTTCTGGGGGCGTCGGCGAAGACGCTCCCCAGGCGGGGGATGTGCTGCGAGCCGAGGCGCCGCGCGGCCGAGCCGGGGGCGAAGCGGGTGTGGCCGTGCTGCCGGCGCACCAGGCGGCGGCGGTGCGCCAGCGCCCCGCCGATCGCCAGGGGCAGGACCAGGATGTGCAGCCAGTAGACCCGTTCGATGATGACGTCGCCGGGGAAGTCACCGCCGAAGACGAACCGCTGCAGGTGGGTGCCGACGACGGGGATCGACTCCAGGACGCCCTTCGTGAGCAGCAGGCTGCCGCCCGACAGCATGTCGTCCGGCAGGATCGTGCCGGTCAGCGAGGCCACCATGCCGAGGGTGAACAGGCCCACCCAGATCAGCCAGTTGAGGAACCGCGGGCGCCGGAATCCGCCGGTGAAGAACAGCCGGAGCAACTGGAGCGCGATGGACGCGCAGAAGATCAGTGCCGCCCAGTGGTGGATCTGCCGCACCAGCAGTCCGCCGCGCACCTCGAAGGACAGCTCCATCGTCGAGTCGTAGGCCCGGGAGACCGGTACGCCCTGGAGCGGCCCGTACGGTCCGTCGTAGGGCGCGCGGGCCATGGACGGGTCGTAGTAGAAGGTCAGGAACACGCCGGTGAGCACGAGCACCGCGAACGAATAGCCGGTGATCTGCGCGAACATGAAGGTCCAGTGGTCCGTGCGTGATCTGTACCGGCGCGTCAGGCCGGGGCCGTCCGAGCTTCGCAGCGTGCTCCTGACGAGCAGGACGGCGGTCGAGAAGTACTTTTCGGCGGTCGGCCGAGGGGACGCCCCCCGGCCGCGCCCGTGGACGGGCGCCTTCTTCATTTCGGGTCCAGCAGGTCGTTCACGGACTCCCCCGAGTGTTCGCGTGGCCGAGTCAGCGCGTGCGGTCTACCAAATGACGGTTTTGAGGCGCTGAATGTGACATGTGGCCGCGATTTTCTTGGGCGGTCGGTGAGACGGTGCCGTCGGGCGGCGCCGGTCAGCCGGCGGCGCCGGGCGCGGACCGGGGCGGTTCGCGTTCCGCGACCCGGTCGGCGATCGCCCGCCCGAGTTCCGCGGTGGTGCCCCGTCCGTGGAGGTCGGGGGTCAGCGGGGCGTCCGGGCCCGCCGCGAGGACGTCCTCGATCGCCCCCAGCAGGTGCGCGCCGGCGTCCGGATGCCCGAGGTGGTCGAGCATCATCGCGCCGCACCAGATCTGCCCGACGGGATTCGCGATGCCGCGCCCGGCGATGTCGGGCGCCGAGCCGTGGACGGGCTCGAACAGGCTCGGGTGCCGCCGCTCCGGGTCGATGTTCGCGCTCGGCGCGATGCCGATCGTCCCGGTGCAGGCGGGGCCCAGGTCGGACAGGATGTCGCCGAACAGGTTGCTCGCCACCACGACGTCGTACCGGTCCGGGTGCAGGACGAAGTTCGCCGCGAGCGCGTCGATGTGGCAGCCGTCGACGGTGACGCCGGGGAACCGCCCGGCCATCGCGGCGACGCGTTCGTCCCAGTAGGGCATCGTGATCGAGATGCCGTTGCTCTTCGTCGCCGAGGTCAGGTGCCGGGCGGGGCGCCGTTCGGCCAGTTCGAAGGCGTACCGGAGCACGCGGTCGACGCCCACGCGGGTCATCACCGTCTCCTGCAGGACGGTCTCGCGCTCGGTGCCCTCGAAGATCCGGCCGCCGATGCTGGAGTACTCGCCCTCGGTGTTCTCCCGCACGACGAGGAAGTCGACGTCGCCGGGCCCGCGCCCGGCGAGGGGGCTGCGGACGCCCGGCATCAGCCGGCAGGGGCGCAGGTTGACGTACTGGTCGAAGGTGCGGCGGAACTGCAGGAGGCTGCCCCACAGCGAGACGTGGTCGGGGACGACCGAGGGCCGGCCGACCGCGCCGAAGAACAGGGCGTCGTAGGAGCCGAGGATCTCCTGCCAGTCGGCCGGCAGCATCGTGCCGTGCCGCTGCCAGTACGCGGCACTGGCGAAGTCGAAGCGGTCGAAGCGCAGGTCGAGGTCGAACACCCCGGCCGTCGCCGCCAGCGCCCGGAGCCCTTCGGGGACGACCTCGGTGCCGATCCCGTCGCCGGGGATGACCGCGATCCGGTACGGCGGCGCCGTCATCGGGCCCGCCCGGACGGGCGGCGCCGCAGGTCCGCGAGGCCGCCCTGGGCGTCCTCGATGACCAGCCGTTCCGCGGTGGCCGAGTCCCCGTCGCGCAGGGCGCGGACCAGGGCACGGTGGCTGGAGTAGCGGTCCAGGCCGAAGCGCTCGTCCGCGGCGATCTTCTCCAGGCGCAGGGCCCGGCGCTCGGGCCGGGAGAACACCTGCGACTGCTCGAGCAGCCGGACCAGCACCGGGTTCGCCGCGCACGCGTTCACCGCGTCGTTGAACTCCTGCATCCGGTCGAGCAGGGCGGCGACGTGCCGGCCGACGTCCTCGCCGCCCCGGTGCCGGGTGGCGATCACGATCAGCAGGTCGTCGGCGGCGTCCAGGATCGCGTCGAGGCCGTCGAGCTGCTCGGGCGTGGCGTGCCGGGCCGCGAACCGCGCGACCAGGCCGCGCAGGCCGATCTCGACCTCGGCGAGGTCGTCGATGGCGCGGTCGGCGATGTGGGCCACGACCACGGTGCGCGGGCCGGTGCGCTCGATCAGGCCGTCCTGCTCGAGCCTGCGCAGCGCCTCGCGCACCGGCGTGGGGCTGACCTCGAGCCGTTCGGCCAGGCCCCGCTCGGTCACCTTCTGGCCGGGGCGCAGCGTGCCCGCCCCGATCTCCTCCCGGAGGGCCCGGTAGGCGAGATCGGCGCGCGTCTCGCCGCCCGTGCCGGACCGGTCGGCCGTCGACTTGACCATCATGCCGCCACCCTAACAGGGCCATGGCAAGAGCAAATGCTGTCTATTGACATTTTTGCTATGGCATATACGGTGACTCCCGCCACACCGAGGAGGGCGCCCATGGTCGGCACCGCACGGGTCGGGACACGTCCGGCCGACACCAGGAGGATCACGTTCTACGTGGCCCTCGCGGTGTTCGCCCAGGAGTCGACCTGGAACTTCTACGACAACCGGGTCCCCGAGCTGCTGCGCGACCACGTCGCGAGCGCCGCGGTGATCGGCCTGCTCATGGGCATGGACAACCTGCTCGGGGTCTTCATCCAGCCCTACATGGGCAACCGGTCGGACAACACCCGCACGGCCTGGGGGCGCCGGATCCCCTACCTCGCCGTGATGATGCCGCTGGGCGCCGTCCTGTTCCTGCTCATCCCGCACGCGACGTCGCTCGGCTGGCTGATCCTCGCGATCTTCCTCTACGCGCTGGTGATGAACAGCTTCAAGCCGATCAGCGAGTCGCTCATGCCCGATTTCATCGATCGCGAGCGGCGCAGCCGGGCGAACGCCGTCGTGAAGATCGCGTCCGCACTGACCATCATCGTGGCGTCGCTGGTGAGCCTCCTGCTGGTCGACGACCACCCGAAGCTCGCGTTCGCCGTGCCGTCCGGCCTCATGCTGGCGGCGACCGCCGTGCTCGTCTGGCGCGTCCGGGACAGCCGCTCACCCGCCTACAAGGCGGCGTTGGCCGAAGACGAGGCGGAAACCGGAAGCACGCCCGAGGAGAGGGCCAAGCCGACCACCCCGACCGGTCCACCCGAGCAGTCCAGGCCAGGTGAGCCGATCCGGCTCGGCAAGCCGGACGGGCCGAGCGAGCCGGAGGGGCCGGGTGGGCCTGGCGCGCCGAGCGAGCCGGACGGGCCGAGCGGGCCTGGCGCGCTGGGCGGGTCGGACGTGTCGAGCGGGTCGGGCGGGCCGGAGGGGTCGGGCGGATCGAGCGCGGGTACCGGGGTTCGGATGCGGACGGTCGTCGTCGAGCTGGTGCGGGACCCCGATCGCAGCCGGGTGCTGCTGATCGTCGCCGTGTTCGTGTTCGCCGGGGCCTGGTTCGCGTCGCGCTCCCTGACGACGCCCTACGGCGTGCAGGTCCTCGGCCTGTCGGACGGTGAGGCGGGCGGGCTGACGCTGCCCAGCGGGATCGCCTACATCGCCGCGGCCCTCCCCGCCGCCCGGCTCGCCGAGCGCTTCGGGCGGCTGCGCGTCATGGCCGCCGGGATGGCGGTGTTCGCCGCCGGCATGCTCCTCGGCACCGCCGTCCAGACCCCCGCCGCCACCGTCGTGACGATGTGCCTGGCGGCGGCCGGGGCCGCCGGGTTCATCATCAACGCCGTCGTCGTCCTGTGGAACCTGGCGCCGTCGAGCCGCGTGCTCGGCACCTACACCGGCCTGTACACGGTCGGCTGGGCGGGCGGCGGGATGGCCGGGCCGGCCCTCGTCGGCCTGGCGATCGACGTCACCGGATGGCGGTTCATGCTGCTGCACGTCGCGGTCCTCACCATCGCCGCCGTCCTGCTCGTCCTCCGGATCGACCGGCTCCGCCGCACGGACACCACCGGGGAGACCGCCTGATGAACGCTGCGCCCACCGTCCTCGTCACCACCGACTACCTGGCCCCCGGCGACGAGGTGGACCGGCTCCTGCACGGCGCGGGGCTGCGCACCCGGCACCGTCCGCTGCGCGGCACCCGCGAGCCCGCCGACCTCGTCGCCGCCCTGGACGGTGCCGTGGGCGCGCTGATCGCGAACGAGCCGATGACCGCCGAGGTCTTCGCCCGCGCCCCGTCCCTGCGCGCGGTCGTGCGCACCGGCGTCGGGTACGACTCGGTCGACGTCGGGGCCGCGACCCGCGCGGGCGTCTCGGTGAGCAACCTGCCCGGCGTCAACGCGGTCGCGGTCGCCGAGTACACGATGGGCCTGCTGCTCGCCCAGGCCCGCCGGCTGGTGCCGGTCGCCGCCGGGGTCGCGGCCGGACGCTGGCCGCGCGAGGACGGCCGCGAACTGCGCGGCCGGACGCTCGGCCTCGTCGGGTACGGCGCGGCCGCCCGCGCCGTCGTGCCGCTCGCGCGGGCGTTCGGCATGGCGGTGGTGTGCACGACCGGCGTCCCGGCGGGCGAGCGCCGCGACGCGTCCGTCCGGTTCGCGGACCTCGGCGAACTGCTCGCCGAAGCCGACTTCGTCTCCCTGCACACGGCGCTCACCCCCGCCACCCGGCACCTGATCGACGCGTCCGCGCTCGCCCGGATGAAGCCGTCCGCGCACCTGATCAACACCGCGCGCGGCGGTCTCGTCGACGAGCCCGCGCTGGCCGCCGCCGTCCGCGCGGGACGGATCGCCGGTGCGGCCCTCGACGTCACCGAGACCGAGCCGCTCCCCGCGGACGGCCCGCTGCGCGGCGTCCCGGGCATCACGGTCTACTCCCACCTGGCCGGGCAGACCGCCGAGGCCCGCCGCGCCGCCGGGCTCGACGGCGCCCGCGAACTCGTGGCCGCGCTGCGCGGGCGTCCCCGATCCTCGCTCAACGCGCACCTGCTCCCGTCGGGGCTCCCACCGGAGCTCCCCCCGAACCGAACACGATCCGCGAAGGAGTCCTGATGACGCACAGGCCCGAGGGTGCCGTCCCGAAGGAGACGGTCCGGATCCTGACGCCGAGCGGCATGCTCGGCGCGGGCTTCCCGCCGGAGACGGTCGACCGGGGGCTCGAACTCGGCGCCGACGTGATCGCGGTCGACGGCGGCTCCACCGACAGCGGCCCCTACTACCTGGGGTCGGGCACGCCGAAGACGACGGCCGGGGCCGTGGCCCGAGACCTGCGGATCCTGCTGCGCGCCGCGTCCGCCGCCCGCATCCCGCTGATCGTCGGCTCGTGCGGGACGAGCGGCACCGACTCCGGCGTCGACTGGGTCGCCGGGATCGCCGACGAGATCGTCCGCGCCGAATCCCTCGGCCTCCGGGTCGCCCGCATCTACGCCGAGCAGTCCGCCGCCGCGCTGAAGGAGCGGCTCGGCGAGGGCCGCATCCATCCGCTGCCCCCGATGGGCGACCTGGACGCCGCCACGCTGGACGGCTGCGCGCGCATCGTCGGGATGATGGGCCACGAACCCATCGCGGCGGCGCTCGCGGCCGGGGCCGACGTGGTGCTCGCGGGGCGGGCCACCGACACCGCGGTCGCCGCCGCGTACCCGCTGCTGCACGGCATGCCGCCGGGCCCCACCTGGCACGCGTCCAAGATCGTCGAATGCGGCGGGCAGTGCACCGTGAACCCGCGCGTCGGCGGCGTCCTCGCCACCATCGACCGGGACGGCTTCACCATCGAGCCCCTCGACCCGTCCAACGCCTGCACGCCGCGGACGGTGGCGGCCCACATGCTGTACGAGACCGTCGACCCGTTCCGGATGCGCGAGCCCGCGGGCACGCTGGTGGTGTCCGGCGCGACCTACACCGCGCTGGACGAGCGCCGCGTCCGCGTCGAGGGATCACGCTTCGAACCCGCCGACCAGTACACGATCAAGCTGGAGGGCGCCCGCGTCACCGGCTACGAGACCATGTCGTTCGCCGCGATCCGGGATCCGCACATCCTCGCCCGCATCGAGGAGTGGGTCGCGCTCATGTACGAGATCCTCGCCGGACGCGTGCGCGAGACGCTCGGCCTCGAACCGTCCGGGTACGCCGTGGACGTCCGCCCGTACGGGTACGACGCGGTGCTCGGCGCGATCGACCCGGCCACCGGGCCGCCCCGCGAGGTCGGGGTGATGATGCTGGTCAACGCCCCCGACCAGGCCACCGCCACCGCCATCGCCAAGATCGCGAACCCGCTGATGCTGCACCTGCCGACCCCCGACATGGCCTACCTGCCGAGCCTGGCCTTCGCGACGTCCCCCGCCGAGACCGAGCGGGGCGCCGCGTACGAGTTCGTCCTCCACCATGTCGTGGACGTCGACGAGCCGTCCGGCATGTTCCGCACCGAGATCACCGAGATCACCGAGCCGACCGGGGAGACCGCCCGTGACTGACGACCACCGGCCCACGCTGGGCGACTTGGCCTTGGAGGTCCGCTCCAAGAACGCGGGCCCGTTCTGGGTCACGATGGAGCTGTTTATGCGCGACGCCGCCGGCTACGCGATCGTCGCCGACGAGGACTTCATCAACGCGGACGTGATCGCGCGCCTGTACGGCCTCGACCCGGCGGTGGTGAGGATCTTCCGGATCCCCGACCTCGACGTCGTGAAGATCTCCTTCCCGCGGCCCGTGCCGCAGGCCGGCCCGTACGACCGGGACGTCCACGCGGGGCAGCATCACGTGCCGCTGGCGGCGCTCGTCCCGCCCCCTCGGTGATCATTAGGGCTCAGTTAGCCCGCCCGTCACCCGCGCACCCACGCGGCGCCGTCCGGGGCGGCTTGGCTTGGGCGGTCGGCCGCACCGTGTCGCGAGGAGGCAGAAGTGACGGCTCTGAACAGACGACGGCCGGTCGCCGTGCTCGCGGCCGCCGCCGCGCTCGTCGCGGCGACGGCCGCACCGGCGCACGCCGCGCCGCCGGGGCCGCCGCCCCGGCTCGGGGCGCCGCCCGACCCGGCCTCGCCCGCCGTGCGCGAGGTCGACCGGCTGCTGCTGCCCGGCGGGACGGCCGCCGCCGCGACCGCGGACGGGGCGCTGGAGACCGAGCGGATGCGGCGCCCGGTCGCGCCCGGCACCGTGCTGACCTCGTTCGACCGGCTGGACGCCAAGGGCTGGCTGCGCGCCGACCAGATCGACGTCGACCTGGGCGCGCCCGTCCGGGCGGGCTACCTGTCGCCGGGTTCGGTCTCCGCCACCGCGCCGCTGTCGCGGCAGGCCGCGGAGGCCGGGGCGATCGCGGGGGTGAACGGCGACTTCTTCGACATCAACAACACCGGCGCCGCGAACGGCCCGGCGGTCGACGGCGGGAAGCTGGTCAAGTCGGCGAGCCCCGGCTGGTCCACGCACACCGCCGGGGTCGGCGCCGACGGGCTCGGCCGGATCGCCGACCTGCTGCTGGAGGGCGAGCTGACCCTGCCCGGCGGGCGCACGGCGCCGCTCGACCAGTTCAACGCCTACAACGTCCAGAAGGACGGGATCGGCGCGTTCACCCCGCTGTGGGGCACCGCCACCCGCGGCCGGTCCCTCGCCTACGGCGCGCAGCGCGTCGCCGAGGTCCTGGTCATCGACGGGAAGGTCGCCTCCGTGCGCGACACCCCCGGCGAGGGCACGATCCCCGAGGGCGGGTTCGTCCTGCTCGGCCGGGAGGCGGGCGGCGACCTGCTGCGCACGCTCCGGCCGGGCGACCCGGTCACGATGGCCTACAAGGCGCGCTCGTCCGCCGCCGACCCGAGGTTCGCCGTCGGCGGGAACCGGGTGCTGGTCAAGGACGGTGAGGTCCCCGCGATCGACGACCCGGCCGCGCACCCCCGCACCGCCGTGGGCTTCAGCGAGGACGGCCGCCGCATGATCCTCATGACGGTGGACGGCCGCCAGATCGACAGCCGCGGCGTGACCCTGGCGGAGATGGGCGCGCTGATGCGGGAGGCCGGCGCGCACAACGCCGTCAACCTGGACGGCGGCGGCTCGTCCACGCTGCTGGCCCGCGAGCCCGGACAGGCCCGCGGCCAGGTGGAGAACCAGCCGTCGGACGGCGCGGAGCGCCCCACGCCCAACGGCATCGGGCTGTTCGCGCAGGGCAGCGGGAAACTCGAGGGGTTCTGGGTGGAGCCCGCCGCCGACCCGGCCGACGCGCCCGGCGTGGGCCCGACCCGCGGCGGCCGTCCAGACCGGGTGTTCCCCGGCCTGACCCGCGAGCTGGTCGCGCGCGGCCACGACGAGTCGCAGGGCCCCGCCGAGGGCGACCCCCGCTGGTTCGCCGCCGGGCCGCAGGGCACCGTGACCCGCGACGGCGTGTTCCGCGCCCGCAGGCCCGGCGCCGTCACCGTGCACGCCGCCGACGGACGGGCCCGCGGCAAGGTCACGCTGACCGTGCTGGGCGAGCTGGCCCGCGTCGGCGCGACGACCGAGCGCGTGACGATCTCCGGGCCGGACGGCACCGGCTCGTTCGGCGTCGTCGGGTTCGACGGGCAGGGCTTCACCGCGCCGATCGAACCGTCCGACACGAAGCTGACCTACGACACGTCCCTGCTGGACATCGAGCCCGGCGCGGGCGGCGCGTTCACCGCGACGCCCCGCAAGGCGTCCGGCTCCACGCTGGTGACGATCGAGGTCAAGGGCCACAGGACGACCGTCCCGATCAGCGTCGGGCTCGACGCGAGGACGATCGCGACGTTCGACGACGGCGCGCGGTGGAAGTTCGGGACGGCGCGCGGCTCCGGCGCGGTCGAGCCGGTGTCCGGCGGCCGCACCGGCGCCGGGCTGCGCCTCTCCTACGACTTCACCAAGTCGACCGCCACCCGCACCGCCTACGCCTACCCGCCGGAACCCATCGAGATCGAGGGGCAGCCGCAGGCGCTCGGCGGCTGGGTGTACGGGCACGGCAAGGGGGAGTGGACGGCGTTCACCATCACCGACGCCAACGACCAGACGTACTCGCTGTACGGCCCGTACATCACCTGGGAAGGGTGGCGCTACCTCGAGATGGAGGTGCCCGCCTCGGTCGCGTACCCGATCAGGGTCAACCGGTTCTACACGATCGAGACGTCCGCGAGCCGGCAGTACACCGGTGAGGTCCTCATCGACGACTTCGTGGCGAAGGTGCCGCCGTCCGTCGAGACGCCCCCCGCGCGGGAGGAGCCCGCCGACCCGATGGTGATCCAGGACGGCACCGCGGACGGCACCCGGTGGCGGTTCGCGGTGATGTCGGACGCCCAGTTCGTCGCGGCCGACCCCGACAGCGCGTACGTCCGGCGGGCCCGCCGCACGCTGCGCGAGGCGCTCGCCGCCAAGCCGGACTTCCTGGTCATCAACGGCGACTTCGTCGACACCGGCACCGAGGCCGACTTCGCGCTCGCCAAGCGGATCCTCGACGAGGAACTGGGCGGGAAGCTGCCGTACTACTACGTGCCCGGCAACCACGAGATCTACGGGCCCGGCACCATCGACAACTTCACGAAGGTGTTCGGGAAGCCGTCCCGGACGTTCGACCACAAGGGCACCCGGTTCGTGCTGCTCGACTCGTCCACCGGCACCTACCGGACCGGCTCGTTCGACCAGATCCGGATGCTGCGCTCCGCCCTGGACGGCGCCCGCCGCGACCCCTCGGTCCGCTCGGTCGCGGTGTTCGGCCACCACCCGTCCCGCGACCCGCTCCCGGCCGAGAACAGCCGGCTGTCGGACCGCAAGGAGGCGGCGATGCTGGAGGAGTGGCTGGCGGAGTTCCGCGCGGAGACCGGCAAGGGCGCCGCCATGGTGAACGCCCACGTCGGGGTCTTCCACGCGTCCCGCGTGGACGGCGTGCCGTCGTTCATCAACGGCAACTCCGGCAAGGCCGCGTCGGCCGCGCCCGCCGACGGCGGTTTCGCGGGCTGGACGATGTTCGGCGTCGACCCGCCGTCCTGGCCGGACATCGCACGGACCCGCCGCAACCCGTACGCCGCCGGGGAGGAGTGGCTCCGGGCCGAGGTCCGTCCGCATGTGGACGAGCTGGCGCTCGCCGCGCCGCCGTCCGTCCGGGACGGCTCGGCGGGCGAGGTCACGGTCACGCTGCGGCAGCACGGCCGCGACATGCCGCTCGCGTACCCGATGACCGCGGACTGGACCGGCTCGCGCGGCCTGCACATCGGCGACGCGAAGCGCGCCCGCCCCTGGCACGTCGCGACGTTCGACCCGTCCACCGGGGAGCTGAGGGGGCTGCGCCCCGGCACGGTCGAGCTCGCGGTCGAGGTCAACGGCGTCACCCGCGAGGCCACCGTCACCGTCGCCGCCGCCAGGCCCGGCGACCGCGCGGCCTGACCGGACGGCTTCCGTCCGGAAGGCGGGGCGGGGCGATCGACCCCCGATCGCCCCGCCCGGTCCCGCGCGTCACTCGTAGCACGTCCAGAGATGGCCGTCCTTGCGTGCTTCCAGGTCCCGCTTCTGGAACCGCCAGCTGCAGGCCAGGCTCCGGTCTATCTCGATCTGGCAGGTCCACGTCTTGTCGTTCACCGGTGCGGCCTCCACGGCGACGCTCTTCTTGAGGATGTGGCGGCAGTAGCCGGCCATGTCGTCGATTCCTTCGAGCGGCCGCCCCTCGGGGTCGACGCAGATGGCGCCGTACGCGTCGGGCCCGAGCCGCACCGTGTGTCCGGGGGCGTCGTACTGCCAGTCGCAGACGGCGGGCAGGTCGATGTCCCTGCGGCAGTAATCGGCGCTGGCCGTCGTGTATCCGTAGGACGTGCAGTAGCCCGCCAGGTCGAGTCCGCCGAGCCTGGAATCCTTGACGAGTTTGCCGAGATCGGCCAGTTGCGCCACCGCGACGGCGACGGCAACGAAGAAGACCGCGGCCACGGTGACCCGCAGCGGCCGTCCGCGCAGGATCACCAGGCGTTCCCCGAACGGGCGCCGCGCCAGCGCGCGGCCGACCCCCTCGAGGAAACCGGCGAGCGCGGCCGCCACCGCGACCATGGTGAACAGGGTCGTGGCCAGGAGCAGCGAAGCCCAGCCGCGGGCGTCCTGCGGGGGCAGCGCCCGGGGAACGAGGGCTTCGGCCACCACGCTGCACATTCCGACGACGACGACCGACAGGGCGAAGACCAGGGCGGAGTACCGCCTGATCCGAGCCCGCTGCTCCGGATCGTCCGGGCGATCGTCCTGCTCGCTCATCTCGCACCGTCCCGCGAAGGCCGGAACGATCGGGTCGCGCGGGCGTCACCCGCGGGAAGGCCGCAGCCGTAGCGAGGCGCGATCTGCCCGGCATGTGTTGGAAGTCACAGCATGCATATCATGACCTTGACCATGACAGGCGCTGTCAATGAATGCCGGGCGGTTGCTGAAAAAACGGATCGGTGATAATGCGCCGCGGACGGTTTCAGCCTCGTGTGTCGGGCCAGCGGTGGAGGCGGTACGGAAGCCACCAGAGGAAAGGCCCGATCTCTACGACGAGCCGATGCTTGCGGAAACCGTTGGCGATCGCGGGGGAGACCGATTCGTGCGGTGCTCCCTGGTCGAGGGCTCCGACGGCGTCCAGGTGCGTGCGCCGCCCGAGGGTCAGCCGGGTCGCACCGGTCGTCCGCGCGTCGCGGACGTGGATGAACCCCGGGCCCTTCCGGTAGAGCAGGCTCCCGAACCGGTACGCGTCGCGCCAGCGGCGGGCGGCGTCGCCGTCCCGCTGGAGGACGGCCGAGGGCGGGTAGAGGTGCTGGAGCAGCGCGACCGGGAAGTCGTCGTCGCACTCCAGGCTCCACTGGACCGGCATGCCGATCCCGGTGAGCTCCCGGACGAGCGAGAGCTGCCGCACGGCGAGACCGGGATCGGCGCCCGTCCGGACGTCGACGGGGTCGGCCAGGTCGACCTTGCGGGCGCCCTGCTCGCTGAACCGGACGGCGCAGGCGGCCGCGGAGCCGTCCCCGGCATCGGCCTCGCCGAGGAGCATGCCCGGGATCTCCCGGGCGGCTTCGGTGTACTCCCGCCAGAGCGTGACCTTGATGTTCGGCATGCGGCTCCTCCTCAGTGCTGCGCGACCAGCCGGGGCGCCTCCGGACCGGTGCTCGCGGCCCGCCGGTGGACGTCCGTTCCGGTGCGCAGCAGCTCGCGGTTCGCCGCCACGGCCGCGACATGGATGAAATGGCCGTTGTCGGTGAAGACGATGCCGCGCTCGCGCCAGTCCGCCAGGATCTCCGCGACGGCCGCTTCGGAGACGTCTCCGGCGGCTCCGGACGACAGCTTCCGGGACAGCATCGGGACACCGCGCGGGTCGTCGAGCAGGCGGAACAGCGCACGCTCCACCGGGTCGTCCAGGACGAGCGTCGACCAGCGGAAATGCGGGCGCGTGTTGATGAGGACGATGCTGTCACCGAGATCGTGGTAGGTGAGCCGGCTCTCGGCCGCCGCCTCCTGCCACGCGGTGGTGGCGGCGCCCAGCCGCTCGGCGAGATCCTCGCCGATCCCCGCCGGGCGCGCGTCGAAGGAGTAGCTGAGGTCGAAGCACTCGCTCTCGGGCAGATCGTAGATCAGCCGGTGCGGGCGGGCGGGCCGCAGGTCCGGGAACCCCAGTTCCGGCCGGTCGAAGTAGGGGCTGAACCGCTCGATGACGATCCGGGCGATGGATTCCGGCGGCCGCAGGTGATGGAGCGCCGGGAACTGCTCGATGATGGCCGTGTAGTCGTCCGGCGTCTCACCGGGAAAGCCGTAGAGGTAGTTCCAGAGCACCTTGATGCCCAGCGACTCGGCGTCCCTGATGATGCGAACGTTCTGGCAGCCCGTCACGCCCTTGTCCATCAGCTTCAGGACGCGGCTGTTGAGGTTCTCGATGCCGGGCTGGATCACGACGACGCCCGCGTCGGCGAGGACCTGCAGCTGCTGGCGCCGCAGGTTCGCCTTCACCTCGCAGTGCAGGCGGAGGTCGTGGTCGGCCTCGGTGAGCCGGGGCAGGAGCGAGGTGATGTAGGACATGTCCAGGATGTTGTCGACCATGTACACGTCGAGGGTCCGGTGGCGTTCGACGAGTTCCATCACCTCGTCGTAGAACCGCCCGGGGCTCTTGCTGCGGAACTCCATGTAGGACCCGTTGAGGCCGCAGAAGGTGCAGTGGTGCTTGTCGCCCCACCAGCATCCCCGTGACCCCTCCATGACGAGGACGGGCTCGACCCAGGAGCGCGCCACCGACGTCGACCAGCGCTCGAAGAAGTCGTCGTAGTCGGGCACGACCAGGACGCCGGGCGGGAGGGGCTTCTTCTCCATCGGATTGACCACGGAGGTGCCGTCCGCGCGGCGCCAGCACAGTCCCGGGATGTCCGCGAACTCGCCCTTGCCGTGCCACGCCTCGACCAGCGCCGGGAAGTTCAGCTCTCCCTCCCCCCGGACGACGTGGTCGACGTAGGGGAAGTTGCGGTGGATGGCGGCGCCCTGGGGCCCGTCGCAGTTGGCGCCGCCGAAGACCGTCACGATCTCGGGGGCGAGGCGCTTGATGTGCCGGGCCGCGGCCAGCGAGGCGGCGTTCTGCTGGAACGTGGAGGTGAACCCGACGACGTCGGGCTCCATCGCGACGATCCGTTCCGCGAAGTCCCGGACGAACTCGTCGCTCAGCGCGCGCAGCCTGAGCATCAGGTCGACCCGTTCCCCCGGGAACTGCTCCCGCGCGAACTCCTCGAACTCCCCGGCGTGCCGCTCCGCGTCGTGCAGGGCGGGCGCGAAGACCCAGTCCCCGCAGCTCTCGAAGTGGGAGTCGACGGCGAAGAACCTGTAGTCGTCCAGGGACAGCGGAGAGCGCTCGGCGAGCCAGTCGATGTAGTCGAGGTTCCCGCAGACGGTGCGGACGTCGACTCCCGTGAGCTTGGTCCGCGCGAGCCGGGTGAGGATTCCGAGCGCGATGGGAGGCATGTCGATCGCCGCCCACGGCATCGAGACCAGAAGGATGCGCATGATCACCTTTACCGTTCGGACGCGCCGGGCGAAGCCATCTGATTTGTCACTTTCAGTCGCCGCTGCGGGCGATCCTCCGCAGTCCGGATGAAAATGTCAAGGGAGCTTGAATGTAAGTGCGTGCAGCCGCATTTTCCGGCCGTGGTGCATCGCGGTGAGCGATGGCCCGAACACTGAAGTACTTCCAGGTCAGATGGCATGTGCTAGCCCGAACGATGGTGGTCTCTAGTTCTCATTGCGTACGCATTGTCGGCACAAGTGAGTACATCTCGATAGCCATTGTCGGCCTAGGGTCTGATCGGCCGAGGGCCGGATAGGGCAAGGGGCGGATAGGCGAGCTGCCACATAGGGGGACGGCCGTGACGATCTCGGGCGGGCACGCGCTGGTCAGATCCCTGGCCGCGCACGGCGTCGACCGCGTTTTCGGTATTCCGGGCACGCACAACCTGGAGATCTACTCCTGGCTGGGAACCTACGGGATCACCCAGACCGCCCCCCGGCACGAGCAGGGGGCGGGGTACGCCGCGGACGCGTACGCCCGCGTCACCGGACGTCCCGGCGTCGTCGTCACCACGGCGGGTCCGGGCGTGCTCAACGCCGCGACCGCCGCCGCGCAGGCGTACTCCGACAGTGTGCCGATGCTGCTGGTCTCGCCGGGCATGCCGGCGCGGCGGCCGGCGACCGCCGCCGGCCGGCTGCACGAGACCAAGGACCAGTCGGGGGCGCTCGGCGCCATCGTGGAGTGGAGCCACCGGGCCACGACGGTCGCCGAGGTGGAGACGGCCGCGGCGCGCGCCTTCGGCTTCCTCTCGGGGCGGGACCGGCCGCGGCCGGTCCACCTCGAGATACCGATCGACGTGCTGGCCGAGTGCGCCGAACTCGGCCCCGTCCCGCCCCGCCACCGGCCGGTGCCCGCCGCCCCGGCTCCGCCGGGCCGGATCGAGGCCGCCGCGCGGGCGCTGCGCTCCGGGACGGTGACGATCGTCGCCGGCGGCGGGGCGCGGGGGGCCGCCGCCGAAGTCGCCGAACTCGCCGGCCTGCTGGGCGCGCCGGTCGTCACGACGGCGAACGGCAAGGGCGTCCTGTCCGAGCGGCATCCGCTGTCCCTGGGGGTGGGGCTACACCTGCCGGCGGTCCGTGACCGGCTCGCCGCCTGCGACCACGTGGTGGCGGTCGGCACCGAACTGGCGGAGCCCGACTTCTGGTGCACCCCGCCCGAGCTGCCGGACGTCGTCCGCATCGACCTCGACCCCGGCCACGGCGGGCGGCACCTCCTGGTCGGCGACGCCGCCCTGACGCTGCGGGCGCTGAACGAGCGCCTGCGGCCGCCGGGCCGCCGAGCTCCCGACCCCGGCCTCCCGCTCCTGCGGCGCGCCCGTGACGCGCAGGCAGGCGAGCAGGGGCGGCGGTGGCTGGACGCGCTGGCGGCCGTCCGCGCCGCACTCGCGCCCGACGCGATCATCACCAGCGACTCGGCGATGGCCTGCTACTACGGGGCCTTGCCCAACCTGCCGATCGAACCCGGCGGCAGGTACCTGCACCCCAGCGGTTACGGGACGCTCGGGTACGCGCTGCCCGCCGCCGTCGGGGCCAAGGTCGCGGCGCCGGGACGGCAGGTCGTGGCGCTGTCCGGGGACGGCGGGCTGCAGTTCGCGATCGCCGAACTGGCCACCGCCGCCGACCTGGGGCTGCCGCTGCCGGTCGTGGTCTTCGACAACGGCGGCTACGGGGAGATCCGCGCCGAGATGCTGGCGCGCGGCGACGTCCCGCTCGGCGTGGACCAGCGCACGCCCGACCTGCCCGCGATCGCCGCGGCCTACGGCTGCGCGGGAACCGTCGCGCCTGGGCCGGACGCGCTCGGCGCGGCCCTGCGCCGCGCGCTGCACCGGCCGCGGCCGACGGTCATCGTCGTGCCGGAGGAGAAGGCGTGACGGCCCGTTCCGCCGGTGCGGGGGGAGGTGAATGCGCCCGCGCCGAATGGGCTCTCGATGGTACTTTTCCGGTCGTCGGCAATGGCCAGTGCGATGTACTCACTTGTGTCGACAATGCCTACATAAAGAGAACTAGCGGGTGCCATCGTTCGGAGTATTGCATACCTCCCGACCAGCAAGGTTTTTGGTGTTCGACCAAACGCGCACCGCAATGTACCGCGACCGTGAATGCGTGCGTAACCCACACTCGTGGGATTCTCTTGACATTTTCATCTGGAATGCGGAGGATCGCCCGCATCGGCGACTGAAAGCGATAAATCGGATGACTCCGCCCGGGGCGGGGGAGAAGGGGGCGCCATGGGGGCTCGGCTGGTCGGGCCGGACGGCGGCGGGACCGTCGACCTGGAGACCGCCGCGGGCGTCGCGGTGCGGGCGCTCCGCGACGCCGGGGTGGGCGCCGGGGACCGGGTCCTGCTGTGGGCCGACAACGCCCCGCCCTACGCGGCCGCGGTGCTCGCGCTGATGCACCTCGACGTCTCGCTGGTCCTCCTGGACCACCGGTGCACCCCCGCCGACGTCCGCGCCACGGCCCTCGCCGCCGGGGCGTCCTGGATCGTCACCGACCGGACCGACGCGCCCGTCCCCGCGCGGGCCGTTCCCCTGCCGGCCCTGGACGGGTGCGCACCGGAACCCGGCTTCTCGATCGACGCGCGCCCGTGGCGGGAGCGCGCCGACGCCCTGATCACCTGGTCGTCGGGAACCACCGGCCCGCCCAAGGGCATCGTCCGCAGCGGCGAGGCGTTCCTCGGCAACCTGGAACGCACTCAGCGCCGGTTCGGCTACCGGCCCGACGACGTGCTGATGCCCCTGCTGCCCTTCTCCCACCAGTGGGGGCTCTCGCTGATCCTGCTCGCCTGGATCAGCGGCGCGTCCCTCGTCGTCGCCCCCTACACCCGCGTCGACCGCGCCCTGCGGCTGGCGGAGCGCACCCGCGCGACCACCATCGACGCGACCCCCGCCACCTACCACAGCCTGCTGAACGTCCTGGCCCGGCAGCCCGCGCTGCACGGCGCGGTCGCCACCGTGCGGCGCTGGTGCACCGGCGGCGCGCCCGTGAACCCCGGCCTGACGGAGCGGTTCCAGCAGGTCATGGGCCACCCGCTGCTGGACGGCTACGGCAGCACCGAGGCCGGGAACATCACCTTCGCCCTCCCCCCGGACCCGGTGGCCTGCGGCCGTCCGCTCGACGGCGTCGAGGTGTGGATCACCGCGCCCGACGGACGGCCCGCCGCCCCCGGGGCGACCGGCGAGATCTGGGTGCGCTCGCCCGACCTGTTCACCGCGCACCTGAGCGCGGCCGGGATCGAGCCGATGGACCACCGCGGCGGCTACCGCACCGGCGACCTCGGCTTCCAGGACGCGGACGGCAACCTGCACGTGCTCGGGCGCAAGTCGGCCGTGCACCGCTCCGGGCACACCCTGTACCCGGAGGCCATCGAGCGGACGGCGGAGCGGTGCGGCCGTCCCGTCAAGATCGTCGCGCTGGACGACGACCGGCGCGGCGCCCAGCTGGTGTTCGTCGTGGCCGACCCGGACGGCGGCACCCCCCACGCCTGGTGGGAGCGCCTGTGCGCGCTGCTGCCGGCCTACGAGCAGCCGAACCGCGTGCTGGTCGTGGACCGGTTGCCGCTGAACCGCACCGGCAAGGTGGACGCCGCCGAACTGCGGCGAGCGGTACTGACCGAGTTCGGAGCCGAGCCGCCGTCCCCGCAGTCCCCGCCATCACCGCCGTCCCCGGCGGCCGTCGCCGGCGACCCGGTTCACCGGACGTGAAGGGAACCCCCATGGCAACGCATTCCACGAGGACGGCGCCGCACCGGCGCGTCGTCGTCACCGGCGCCGGGGCGGTCTCCCCGATCGGTGTGACGACCGACGAGTTCTGGGCGGGCCTGCTGGCCGGCCGCAGCGGCGTGGGACCCATCACCTGGTTCGACGCCGCGGACCTGCCGGTGCGGATCGGTGCGGAGGTCCGCGACTTCGACCCGGACGTCTACCTGGAGCGCCGGGTGAGCCGCCGGCTCGACGGCTACGCCCAGTTCGCCATCGCGGCCGCGTACCAGGCCACCGCGCAGGCGAAGCTGCCCGTCGGCGACGGGCTGGGCGACCGGACCGCGGTGTACGTCGGGTCGGCGTACGGCGCCGACAAGCTGATGACGACCGCCCTGAACACGCTGCGGGACCGCGGCCACCGCGCGATGAGCCCCTTCTACGCCGCCAACAGCGGGGTGGACAGCGCGGCGGGCGAGATCGCGATGCTGTTCGGCGCGACCGGCCCGTCCAACTCCATGAGCACCGCGTGCGCCACCGGGGCGACGTGCGTCGGCGAGGCCACCCGCCTGATCCGGCACGGCTACGCCGACGTCGCCCTGGCCGGCGCCTCCGACGACTGCGTGACCCCCCTCAACATCTCGACGACCTCGCGGACCGGGGCGCTGTCCCGCCGCAACGACGACCCGGCGCGGGCCAGCCGCCCCTTCGACCGGGACCGCGACGGGTTCGTGATGGGCGCGGGCGCCGGCGTCGTGGTGCTGGAGTCCGCCGAGCACGCGCTGGAGCGGGGCGCCCCGATCCTCGCCGAGGTGGCCGGGTACGGCACGAGCACGGACGCCTACCACGTGACGGCCCCGCACCCGGAGGGGCGCGGCGCGCGCGCCGCGATCCGGGGCGCGCTGCGGGACGCCGGGCTCGCCCCGGCGGACGTCGACCACGTCAACGCGCACGGCACCGGCACGGTGCTGAACGACCGGACGGAGGCCGCGGCGATCCGCGCGGAGCTGGGCGAGCACGCCGAGCGCGTCCCGGTCAGCGGGATCAAGTCGATGACCGGGCACACGCTGGGCGCGGCGGGCGCGCTGGAGCTGATCGCGTCGATCTGGGCGATCCGGGAGGGCGTGGTCCCGCCCACGATCAACTGCGACGACCCCGAGGACACCGGACTGGACTTCGTCCCCGGCGAGGCCCGGCGGCACCAGGTCCGCACGGTCCTGAGCAACTCCTTCGGGTTCGGCGGCCGCAACGTCGTGCTGGCCGTGACCCGCTGGGAGGAGTGAGCGGTGCCCGGAGCGGGACGGCGCACCCGAACGAACGTGGATCCGGCGCGGGACACCGATCACCCTTTCCCTGTCCTGCTCCGCAGGAGTTCCGTTTCCTTCCCGGCCTGAAGGCCGGGGTGCCCACGAAGGAGTCCCGATGAAGGGCGAACTTGTCACGCTGCGGCGCGTGACCGAGGACGACTACGACGCGCTGACGTCCTGGGCGAGTGGACGGCCCGGCCTGTACGGCAGCGGTGCGGCGGCCTTCCCCAGCCGGGAGCAGATGCGCGGCAGCATCGAGTCGGGCGCCGCCCGCTACCTCATCGCCGTCGATCCGGAGGGCCGCCGGATCGGCGCGGTGACCTGGGATCCGGGCGCCCACGCCCTCAGCTTCCGGATCGGGGTGATGATCGGCGACGAGGACCTGTGGACGGAGGGGCACGGCGCCGAGGCCGTCCTGCTCCTGCTGAACCTCCTGTTCCACACCATGGGGGCGCACCGGGTGGAGATGCTCGCCGGCCTTTACAACCGGCAGCCCGTGCGGATGGTCACGCAGGGATACATGGTGCTGGAGGGCATCCTGCGCGACTACTTCTTCGTGGACGGCGAGTACTTCGACGCCGTCATCCTGTCGCTGCTGCGCCCGGACTACTACCGCCTCGTCGAGGATCTGGAGATCCCGCAGGACGCGATCCCGGCCGACCAGAAGCGGGAGGCGCGCGAGACGCTGCGCAAGCACCTGGCCGACATCTCCGCCGACCACTTCGTCCGGATCATGGAACGGTAGGCGGCCGACCGGACGCCCGCCACCGAAACTCACCAACGTCCGAAGTCAGCTCAGGAGGCTCCCATGTCATCAGCCGCTTCCCGCGTGCCGGCCGCCGCGACCGCGTCCGGCGAAGCGGCACCGGACGTGCCCCGGTTCTACGCGCCCTTCAGGTGGGACGAGGTGGACGAGGTCACCCGGACGCTCGGGACGGCCGTGCTGACCGGCCTGGTCGACACGGACCTGCTGGCCCGGTTCGGCGGGGAGGTCGACCGGTGGTTGGAGCGGAACCCCGACAGTGCCTGCCCGGACAGCGGGTCGCCGGTCTACGACACGTTCATGGGGCGCCGGACGGCGCGGCTGCAGGGGCTGCTCGCCAAGGCGCCCGCGGCGGCGGACCTGATCCGCCACCCCGGCATCCTCGGCTGGGCGCGCCGGCTCCTCGCCCCCGTGTGCGACGGTGTCCAGCTGAGCGCGGCCGAGTTCATCCAGATCGGCCCCCGCGAGCGGCGCCAGTACACCCATCGCGACAGCGACGCGTGGTGGTTCGCGCCGCGCGGGCCGGACCCGCTGTGCGTCAACGCGATGGTGGCGATGACCCCGTTCGACGAGCGGAACGGCGCGACCCGGGTGGTGCCGGGGAGTTGCGGGTGGCCGGAGGGCCGCCGCCCCGTGGACGGCGAGGCCGTCCAGCCCCGGCTCGACCCCGGCGACGTCCTGCTGTTCCGCGCCGACGTCTTCCACGGCGGGGGCGCCAACCGCACCACCGACCAGTTCCGGCGCGGCGTCGTCCTCAGCTACTGCGCGGGCTGGCTGCGCCCGCTCGAGAACTCCTTCCTCAACGTGCCGCGGCGGGTCGCCGCCGGGCTGCCCGAGGAGGTGGCGGAGCTGCTCGGCTACCGCATCCACGACTCGACCGCCCGCGGCGGCGGAATCATCGGCACGCACGAGTACGGCGACCCCCGCCGAGCCCTCCACGCCTGACGCGGCACGCCGGCGCGCCCGGATCGCGGTGCTTCAGCCGTCGCCCGCCGCGACCTCGTCCAGCAGCGCCGACCAGGACGAGTCGTCGCCGCTGCCGGCCACCGGGGACGGCGGTGCGGCTGCGGGCGGTCCGGTCAGGCGGTCGGTCAGCAGCGCGGTCAGGTCCGCCACCGTCGGGTGGTTCCACAGTGTCGTGGCGGACAGCGTCGCGCCCGTCAGCCGCTCCAGCCTGCGCCGCAGCGCCAGCCCCATGATCGAGTCGAGGCCGAGTTCGGCCAGCGGGCGGTCGTCGGACAGCGCGCCGGCCGCCAGGCCCAGCTCGGCCGCGGCGGCCTCCCGCACGGCCGCCGCCAGGGCGGGCTCCAGCTCGCCCGGCGGCAGCGCCGTCCAGTCCGGACGGGCGGGACGTTCGCCGTCCGCCGGGGAGCCCGATCCGGGTGGGGCCGAGGGCAGGACGTCGGCGAGCAGGCCGCCGGGAGGTGCGTCCGGCGTGCCCCCCGGAGCGACGACCAGGGCCTGGGGCGCCCCGCAGCGCAGCACGTGCTCCAGCGCGCCGAACGCCTCGTCCGCGCGCAGGGGACGCAGCCCGGCGGCGCGCACCTGCTCGTCGACCAGGCGCGCGTCGGCGGCGAAGCCGAGCCCCTCCCAGGGGCCCCACCCGAGGCTCGCCACCCGGACGCCGTCCCGGCCGCGCGCACGGGCGAAGCCGTCCAGGAACGCGTTCGCCGCCGCGTACGGCCCCTGGCCGGGCACGCCGAGCAGGGCCCCGGCCGAGGAGAACAGCACGAGGAAGTCCAGTTCGTCCGCCGGGAGCACGGCCTCCAGGGCCAGCAGGCCCCCGACCTTGGGCCGCAGGACCGCCTCGACGACGCCGTCGTCCAGTGCCCGCAGCGGCCGGTCGCCCACCACCCCGGCCGCGTGGACGACGCCGCGTATCGGGGGCTGACCCGCCCGGTCGCGCTCGTCGACGAGGCGGCGCAGCGCGCCGGCGTCTCCGACGTCCAGGGCCACGGCCTGCACGGCGACGCCGCGCGCCTCCAGCTCGCGGATCGCGGCGACTCGCGCGGCCGCGGCGGGCTCCCGATCCCAGTCGCGGCGCGGCGGCAGCGGCGTGCGCCCGGCCAGGACGAGCCGCCGCGCGCCGCGCTCGGCCAGCCACCGGGCGGTCCGCAGCCCGAGGGCGCCGAGCCCGCCGGTCACCAGGTAGGCGGCGTCCGGACGGCACCGCGTCGGGGCATCGTCCGGCGCGTCGCCGGCGGGGACGAGCCGCAGGCCCGTCACCGTGCCCGCACTGATCGAGAGGGGACCGTCCGGGCGAACCCCGAGCACCTCCGCCAGTGCCGCGAGCGTCGCGTCGTCCTCGTCGCCGAAGTCGACCAGCCCGCCGAAGTTCTCCGGATGTTCGGCGTCCGCGACCCCCGCCAGGCCCCACAGCAGCGACTGGCGGACGCCGGCGTCGTCCCGTGGAGACCGCGCTCCCCGGGTGACCAGCCAGACCCGGGCCGGTCCCTTCGCCGCCGCGATCGTCGCGGCGGCGCGGCGCACCGTCGCGACGGCGTCCTCGAACGGCGCGGCGGAGGCGCCGGACGCCGCCGGCGCGAGGACGATCGCCTCGACGTCCGGGAGTCCCTCGGCGGACTCGCCGCGGTGCACCCGGCCGCAGCGGGCGCCCAGGGCGGCGGCGAGCCGGTCGGCGAACGGGCCGGGCGGCCCGACGACCGCGACCGAGGCCGGCGGGACGGCCGCCACGGGCGCCACGGGCTCCCACCGGGGCGCGAACGCCAGCCGCCGCGCGTCCGCGGCCTCGGGTGCGGGCGCCGTACCGGGATCCGCGTCGAGGAGAGCGTAGGCGAGGCGGTCGGCGGCCAGCATGAGCCCGCCGTCCGGGCCGGTGACGGCGACGTCCACGACCACCCCGTCGCGCCCGGTCCCCGCCGAGCGGAGCACGTCGACCACGGCGCGCCCGTCCGGTTCGGGGGCGCCGGCGAGGTGACCGGCGCCGGACGGGACGGGCGTCGCCCGCCGGTCGTCCACCATCGCCAGCGGGGCCAGGTGCAGCACCGCGTCGAGCAGCCCGGCCGTGCCACCGGCGACGTCGACGACGGCGCGGAACCGCCCCGGCCCGCGCCACGCCTCGGTCACCCGCCACGGGTAGACCCGCCCGGCGACCGGACCGTCCAGCAGCGCGTCGACGGCGGCGCCGGTGAGCCGCTCGCCGCCCGGGACGTCACCGTCCAGGCCGCGAGCGAGCGTGCCGGACCCCGTCGGAACGCCACCGAGTGAGGCGGAGCCGGGCGGGGCGGACTCCGGCGGGGCGGACGTGTGGGCGGTCAGGTGGTTCACCCACGCAGCGTCCGGGCGGCCCGGCGCGCGGGCCGCCAGGCGAAGGGCGCCGTCCTGCTCGGTGACCTGGGCCTCCACGGGACGGCCGGAGAGCACGGGGCGCAGCAGCCGCACGTCGGCGACCGCGCCCGTCCCCGACGCCCGCAGCAGGGTGTTGAGCAGCACGGCCGCCGGGACGACCGGCACGCCGCCGACGGTGTGCTCGCCCGGGTAGGGCGGGGCTTCGGGCGTGCAGAGCGCGCGCCACGTCCGGATCGCGGGTTCGGCGGGCACCGTGTCGGCCGCGCCGAGGAGGGTGCCGGGCCCGGGCTCCGGAAGGCCGGGGGCGGGCGCGGTGCTCGCGAGCCAGTGCCGGGTGCGGCGCCACGGTACGGCGGGCAGGTCGACGACGCGGCCCGCCGGGTGCAGCGCCCGCGGGTCGGGGCGGTGGCCGGACGCGGCGAGGCGGGCCAGGGCCGTCCGGAACGTCCACGGCTCGTCGCCGTCGCGGCGCAGCGTCGCGACGGCGACGGGCTCGGCGACGCCCTCCGCGTGCAGGGTCTCCTCGATCGCGTGGGTGAGCACCGGATGCGGCGAGACCTCCACGAAGGGCCCCGTCCCGGCCGCCGCCCGCACCGCCTGCTCGAAGCGCACCGGACGCCGCAGGTTCGCCGTCCAGTACGCCGCGGTGAAATCGGGCGTCTCGCGCGGATCGTCCAGAACGGTGGTGAGGAACTCGCAGGCCGGTTCGCCGGTGCCGGTCACGCCGTCCAGGTCCGCGGCCAGTTCCTCCAGGAGGGGGTCCATGCGGCTGGAATGGGAGGCGACGTCCACCCGGACGGTGCGGGCCAGCCGTCCCTCGGCCTCCAGCCGGGCGACGAGCCGCGCCACGTCCGCCGTATCGCCCGCCACCGTGCTCTGTCCGGGCGCGAGATGCCCCGCCACCTCGACACCGGGGAACTCGGCGGCCAGGCCCGCCGCGCCGAGGCCGGTGAGGTCCGCGACCGCCATCGCGCCGCGGCCGGCGGCGCGGGCCATCAGCCGGGACCGCCGCACGATCACCGCGACGCCGTCCGCCGGGGACAGCGCGCCCGCCACGACCGCGGCGGCGACCTCGCCCATCGAGTGGCCGATCACCGCGGCCGGTGCGGCGCCGTGCGCGCGCCACAGCGCGGCGAGCGCGACCTGGACGCCGAACAGCACCGGCTGGACGCGGTCGATCCCGGTGAGCGGGCGGCCCCGCTCGAGCACCCGCCGCAGCGAGTACCGGGCCTCGCGGACGAACAGCGGGTCGAGCTCGTCCACCGCGGCGGCGAAGGAGGGCTCGGTGGCCAGCAGGCCGCGCCCCATCCCGGCCCACTGCGCCCCCTGCCCGGGGAACACCCACACCGGGCCCTCACCGGCGGTGGTGACCGGCGGGAACACGGCGGGGCCGGGACGTCCGGCGGCGAGGTCGCGCAGCTCGGTCACGAGCTCCGGGCGGGAGGACGCCACGACGGCGGTGCAGGGCCCGGCGGTCCGCCGTGCCAGGGTGCGGCCCACGTCCGGCAGGGCGGGAGCGCTGTCCGGCGCGTCCAGCCGGTCGGCGAGCGCCGTCGCGAACGCCCGGGTCGCGTCCGGGTCGGTGACCGGCAGGCAGTAGACGCACGGACCGGCGGGCGGCGCGTCCGGTTCCGGTTCGGCGGCGGGCGCCTGCTCGAGCACCGCGTGGGCGTTGCCGCCGCCGAAGCCGAACGAGGACACTCCCGCGCGGAGCGGCGCCGTCCGGGCGTCCCGCTCCGGCCAGCGGGACCGCCGCGTCACCACCCGCAGGCGCGCGGCGCCGAAGTCGATGTGCGGGTTGGGTGCGGTGAAGTGCAGGCTGGGCGGCACCCCGCCGTTGCCCAGGGCCAGCACCACCTTGATCAGCCCCGCGACGCCCGCCGCGGCCTCCAGGTGCCCGATGTTGGTCTTGACCGACCCGACCGGCAGCGGCGCGTCCGGCTCCCGTTCCGCGCCGAACACTCGGCCCAGGGCGCGGGCCTCGACGCTGTCGCCGAGCATGGTGCCCGTGCCGTGCGCCTCGACGTAGTCGACCTCGCCGGGGGAGACGCCGGCGGCGGCGCACGCGGCCCGCAGCACGTCCTCCTGGGCCCGGGGGTTGGGCGCCATCAGGCCGTTGGACGGGCCGTCGCTGTTGACGGCGCTGCCGCGCAGGACCGCCAGCACGCGGTCGCCGTCCCGGCGGGCGTCGGCCAGCCGCTTCAGCACCAGCACGCCGCAGCCCTCGCCGCGGACGTAGCCGTCTGCGGCGGCGTCGAAGGTCTTGCACCGGCCGTCGGCGGCCATGGCCCCCGCCCGGTGGAAGTTGACGGTCACGCCGGGCGACAGGATGAGGTTGACGCCGCCGGCGAGCGCGAGGTCGCTCTCCCCCGACGCCAGGCTCCGCGCGGCGAGGTGCACCGCCGTCAGGGACGAGGAGCAGGCGGTGTCGACGACGAGGCTGGGGCCGTGCGTCCCCAGCCAGTAGGAGATCCGGTTGGCGATGATGCTCGGGCTCGCGCCGGTGCCCGTCCAGGCGTCCACCGCCGTCAGGTCGCGGAACAGCAACTGGCCGTAGTCGGAGGTGGACGCGCCGACGAACACGCCGGTGCGGGACCCGGCCAGCGCGCCGGGGGCGACGGCCGCGTGCTGCAGCGCCTCGACCGCGACCTCCAGCGCCAGCCGCTGCTGCGGGTCCATCGCGGCGGCCTCGCGCGGCGCGATGCCGAAGTGCTCGGCGTCGAAATCGCCCGCGTCGCCCGCCAGGAAGCCGCCGCGCGGGACCGTCCCGCCGAGCAGCCGCACGACGGCGGGCTCCTGCTCCCGCCAGTCCCGCCAGCGGTCCGCGGGAATCTCGCCGACACCGTCGCGACCCGCCGCCAGCATGTCCCAGAACGCCGCCGGGGTGGTGACGCCGCCGGGGAACCGGCAGCCGATGCCGATGACGGCCACCGGCCCGCAGCCCGACGGCGCCGGGCCCTGCGCCGGGTTCTCCGCCGGGCCCGCCGCGGGGACCGGTGCGCGGTCGTCCCGTCCGGGAACGCACGCGCGTGCCAGCCCGGCGACCGTCGGGTGGGCGTAGACGAGCGCGGGATCGACGACGGTGTCGAGCCGCTCCTGCAGCTCGCCGGTGATCTCGACGACGTCGCGCGAGGCCAGCCCCAGTTCGGTGAAGGGGCGGTGCGGGTCCACTGCGGCCGCGGGGCGCCGCAGCCGGCGGGCGAGCCGGTCGACCAGCCAGCGCCGGATCTCCGCCTCGGCCGGCGCCCCGGATCCCGGCGGCGTCATCGCCCGCCGTCCGCCGCCACGGCGCCGATGACCGCGGGGTCCTGCGGGGCGGTGCCGGGGGCGGCGAAGCGGGCGCGGCACTCGGCACGCCGGATCTTTCCGCTGGTGGTTCGCGGGAGGCGGCCCGGCCGGACGAACACCAGCAGCTCCGCCCGCAGCCCGTGGTCGGTCGCGAGCGCCGCGTTCACCGTGCCGGCCAGCTCCGCGACCGGTTCGCCGAGGCGGCCGCCCCGCAGCTCGACGGCGACGCCGAGCGCCTCGCCGTCCGCCGTCTCCACCGCGAAGGCCGCCACACCGGCCGGACGGATCGCCGCGTGCGCCCGCTCGACGGTCAGTTCGAGGTCGGCGGGGGCGTGGTTGCGGCCGTCCACGACCACCAGTTCCTTGCGGCGGCCGGTGATGAACAGCTCGTCCTCGTGCAGGAAGCCCATGTCGCCGGTGCGCAGCCAGCGCCCCGGCGGCCCGTCCGGCAGCTCGGTGAAGACGGTGCGGGTCAGCTCGGGCCGCCGCCAGTAGCCGTCGCTGATGTTGGCGCCGCTCGCGCAGACCTCGCCGATCCGGCCGGGCGGCAGTTCCGCGCCCGTCTCCGGATCGATGACCAGCACGCGGACGCCGGGCAGCGGCGGCCCGCAGCTCACCAGGTCCCGCGCGGGCCCCGCGCCGTCGGCCGGACGGGCGCGGCCCGCGGTGAGCTCCGCGCGGTCGAAGGCGCGGACCCTCGCGCCGCGCACGGCGGCGGTCACGCCTAGGGTGGCCTCGGCGAGCCCGTAGCCGGGCGAGACCGCCACCGGATCGAGGCCGCAGGGGCCGAAGGCGTCCAGGAAGGCCCCGACGCTGCCGGGCCGGACCTGCTCGCTGCCGTTGGCGATGCTGGTGAGCGAGGTCAGGTCCAGGTCGCGGCGCCGGTCCGGGCCGATCCGGCGCACGCACAGGTCGAAGGCGAAGTCGGGGCCGGCGGTCCAGGTGCCCCGGTAGTCGGAGATCAGCCGCAGCCAGCGGTGCGGTTCCTGCAGGAACGCCATCGGCGCGAAGAGCACCGCGTGCGCGCCGGCGCCCAGCGGCAGCACGATGCCCGAGATCAGACCCATGTCGTGGAAGAACGGCAGCCACGACACCACCACCGAGCGGTCGTCCATCTCCGACTGCCGCTCGATCTGCCGGATGTTCGCGATCAGGTTGGCGTGGCTGACGCACACCCCCACCGGCTCGCGGGTGGAGCCCGAGGTGTACTGCAGGAAGGCCAGGTCACCGGGCGAGCGAGGCGGGTCGGTCCACCCGGCGGCCGCCTCGGTCGGCACCTGGTCGACGCAGAGGACGGCGTCCTCCGGCGCACCGTCGAGCGCCGCCTCGACGTCGGCGCGCGCCCCGGTGGTGGTGAGCACGCGGCGCGGCGCGCAGTCGGCCAGCACGCCGCGCAGCCGGACGGCCTGGCCCGACCGTTCCGGCTCGGGTAGCGGCACCGCGACGCACCCCGCGTACAGGCAGCCGAGCCACGCCTCCACGTAGCCGGGGCCGTGCGGGCACGCCACCGCCACCCGGTCGCCGGGCGCGCAGGTCCGCTGGAGCGTCGCGGCGACCGCACGGGCCCGCTCGTCCAGGGTCTCGTAGTCGACGGCCCGCGCCCGGCCCGCCCGGTCGGCGGCGAAGTCGACGAAGGAGAACGCCACCTGCTCGGGCGTGCGCTCGGCCCGGCGGCGGACGATCGCCACGAGGTCGTCCGGCCCGTCCGGCCCGTCCGGCCCGGCGGGGGGCGCGGGCATGCCCGCCGCGCCGTCCTCCGCCGCTTCGCCGGGCGACAATGTTCCGTGCGCGCCATGTGCCATGAACACCATGGTCGTGAGCAGCGGAAAGCCAGACAATGACCCGGAATCAGCAGTGCGCTCATACTTTCGTGCCATTGTCGGGGCGGCACGCTGAGTGATTTCCCCCGTATCTGCTCGGTATCGGGCACCTGCCGGCCGAACCCACCGGGGGTAGGGGTGTGGCAATGTCGCCTCCGGTCCGCCATTGACAGCGATTCGGCTCCGCGGCTAGCTTGCGGCGAACCGAAATGCTCGGTGGGGGCGAATGGGAATTCTCGACGGCAAGAACATTCTGATCACCGGCGTGCTCAGCTACTCGTCGATCGCGTTCGAGATCGCCCGGACGGCCCAGGCGGAGGGCGCCGAGGTCGTGCTGACCTCCTACGGCCGCCGCAGCCTGGTGGAGCGGGTCGCGGCGCGGCTCCCTGAGCCCCCTCCGGTCGTCGACCTCGACGTCACCGACACCGCGCAGCTCGACGCGCTGGCCGAGCGCGTCGGCGTCCACCTCGACGGGCTGGACGGCGTCGTGCACGCGATCGCGTTCGCGCCGCCGGGCGCCCTCGGCGGCGAGTTCCTGCGCACCTCGTGGGACGACGCGGCGACGACGTTCCAGGTGTCGGCCTTCTCCCTCCAGGCGCTCACGGGCGCGGTGCAGCCGTTGCTGCGGGACGGCGCCTCCATCGTGGCGCTCGACTACGACGAGGGCGGGGCGTCCCCCGGCTACGACTGGATGGGGGTCGCCAAGTCCGGGCTGGAGTCGTGCGCCCGGTACCTGGCGCACTACCTGGGGCCGCGCGCCGTGCGGGTGAACCTGGTCGCGGCGGGGCCGCTGCGGACGGTCGCCTCGTCCCACATCCCCGGGTTCGGGGACTCGCTGGCGGACTGGGACGAGCGCGCGCCGCTGGGCTGGCGGCCCGACGGCCACGCGCTGGTCGCGCGGGCGTGCACGGCGCTGCTGTCGGACTGGTTCGGCGCGACGACGGGCGAGATCGTCCACGTGGACGGCGGCCGGCACGCGATGGGCGGCTGAGTCTCGGCGATGTTACGGCCCGGTGAATTCGGATAGCAGAGGTATGTCTGCCATTTTCGGGTGATAATGGACGCCGAATGGCGAAGTTCGCCCGGCGTCCCGCGGCCGCGCGGCTCAGGAGGTCGCGGCGCGTGCGGTCACGCGGCGCCTGATCAGCTCGGTGACGTCCCCGACCGTCCTGATGTCCTTGAGTTCGTCGTCGTCGATTTCGACGTCGAACCGGTCGAAAATCGCGGCGCCTATCTCGACGACCCCGAGGGAGTCCACATCGAGATCCTGCATGAGATGCTTCTCCGGAGTCACCTCGTCACGGGGAGCGCCCGCCACCTCTTCGACTATCTGGGCCACCATCAGGTCGATATCTGTGTTCATCGCGAAGTCACCTCGCCGTTGGTCTCGCCGTGGTCGGTCCGGTAGGTCGACCCAGCACATCGTGGCATCGCCGGGGACCGCGGCCATCCCCAGTATGTGGGCAACGGCATACTCAATTGAGAGTAGTGCCAATGGCCCGGGAGGCTTGCAAAGTGATCGACTGTCGGTTCTCATTATCCCATGCAGATTGATCGACTGCTGGCGGTCGAGAAACCTATGCGGCGGTGGCGCGGGGTAACGGTCTCCCGCGACACGTGGATTGCGGGCGCTGCGTTTGCATTTGGTTGCACTCTGTTGTGGTCTGAAAGTTTTTCAGGTTCTGGGGAAATGGTCCGTCCGGTGTGCCTCGTGCCCCCGTTGGTCCTGGTCAGTGGGTCCTTACTGGTGTACCGGACGAGGCCGCTGCTCGCGCTCGGGCTGGCGGCGGCGGCCGTCACCGCCGACGTGGCGGCGGGGCCGTCGCTGTTCCCCGTGCCGATCCTGGCGTACCTGCTCCACCAGGCGACCGTGCGCGGACCGGCCGGCGCGGCCTCGTGGCTGGCCCGCGGAGGCTATCTGGCGTGCGCTCTCGTGGCACTGCCCGTCCTGGCGTGCACGCAGAGCATCCGGCACGGCGTGCTGACGGCGATGTGCGCGTCCCTCGTGCTGGTGTGGCCGTCCATGACCGGGCTGACGGTCCGCAAGCACATCGAGCGCGCCGAGCAGGCGCAACGGAGGATCGGAGTGGAACGTAGCAAGTCGGCGATGCAGGAGCGGGCCCGCGTGGCGGGCGACATCCACGACATCGTCGGCAACCACCTGAGCGCCATCGCGCTGCAGTCCACCGCCGCGATGGCCACCGCCCCCCGTGGCGACGAGAGGCATCTGACGGCCCTGGCGGAGATCCGGCGGAGCAGCCTGGAGGGGGCCGGCGAGATCCGGCGCATGGTCGCGGCCCTGCGCGCGGAGGAGTGCGGTGCGCCGTCCGTGCCCGCGTCGCTGGACCTGGCGCGGTCGCTCATGGAGCGCATGGAGAAGCTGGGAGCGCCGGCGCGGCTGCAGACGCTGGGCACGCCGGTGGCACTCCACCGGGACGTCGAGACGACCGTCTGCCGGATCATCCAGGAATCGCTCACCAACGTGCTGAAGCACGCCTGCGGGGCCGCCGTCGACGTCACCATCGCCTACCGGCCGGACCAGGTGGTGATCACGGTCGAGAACGACCTGCGCGGCGCGCACCGGGATCTGGCGCTCACCGGTTCCGGGTTCGGCCTGGCTTCCATGGTCGAACGGGCCGAGCGGATCGGCGGGACGTGCACCGCACGGCGGCACGGGGACCGCTGGCGGGTGCACGCGGTGCTGCCGCCGTACCCGGCCGGCCGGGACCATTCGGAACGTTCTTCACCAGGGGAGTCGCCGCCATGACCGTCCGCGTTCTCGTCGTCGACGACCACCTTCCCGTCCGGGTGGGCTTCTCCATGATCATCAACGCGGCCGAGGGGGTGGAGGTGGTCGGCGAGGCCGCCGACGGCGAGCAGGCCCTGAAGCTGGCGCAGAAGCTCGCCCCGGACGTGGTTCTCATGGACATCCGCATGCCGGGTCTGGACGGGATCGCCACCACCCGGCGGATGTGCGTGCTGGGCGTGACGAACGTCCTGCTGACCAGCGCGTTCGACGCCGACGAGTACCTGTTCGGCGCACTGCGCGCGGGGGCGGCCGGGTTCCTGCTGAAGGACACCGACGCCGATTCGCTGATCAGGGCGCTGCGCTCGGTGGCGGACGGGGGCGGGGTGCTGTCGCCGAGCGTGACCCGGCGGCTGATCGACGACTACGCGACCCGGATGTCGCCGCCGGAGGCGCGCGAGCAGCAGGCGAAGATCCTCGAACCGCTCACCGCGCGGGAGCGGGAGGTGCTGGCCTGCGTCGGGCGCGGCCTGTCCAACCGGCAGATCGCCACCGAGCTGAAACTCGCCGAGAACACCGCCAAGACGCATGTCAGCCGGGTACTGGCCAAGCTCGGGCTGAGCAGCCGGGTGCAGGCGGCCATCCTGGCCCAGGAGCTCGACCTGGCCTGAGCGCCGCCGCCCGCCCCGCCGCATCCGCACCCGTCAACTCCCGTCCCGGGACGGCTCGTCCTTGCCGCCGGAGGAGGAGACCGTCGCCACGATGGGCCAGATCACCCAGATCCCCAGCATGGTGGTCATGGACCTGATCCAGGCCCAGAGGTGTCCGGTGCGGTCCGGGTCGTCGACGAAAACGATGATCGCGAGCAGCAGTCCGCAGGTGATGGTCCAGGTGATGCATGCCTTGCCGAACTCGCGCCACTCGTACCGCATGTAGGCCCGGCCCGACTTGGGCGGGCGGCGCGGCGGGGGCCCGCCGGCGAAGCGGTGCGCGAACCGGTCGTCGGCCCACCGGATGATGCTCGGGCCGAACACCACGGAGAAGCCGATGTACACGGCGGCGAGCCCGTGCTGGGCGCCGGCCGTCGCTCCCGCGCGCAGATCGAAGTAGGACGCGACGAGCAGCACGAGGTCGAGCAGCGGGACGCCCGCGAGCAGCACCGCGCCGAGGCGCCGCCGGCCGAGCAGGTAGCGGGCGGCCAGCCCGGCGGCGAGCACGACCCAGAAACCGATTTCACAGGCCACGATGAGGCCGAAGATCATGCTATGCGCCCACTTTCCCTTTCGGCGGCTGCTTTATGGCTCGCGTGGTTTCGGTGACTCAGTGGCGTCGCTCGACTTCATGGTGGTATGTCCATCGGGAGACGTCAAGGAACGGGGAGAATCCCGTACTCGGGAAGTTCGGCCGGGGAGTTCGGCCTACATCGAAAGTAGGACGCCGGACGACGCGGCGGCCGGAACGTCCGGTGACATGGCCCGGCAAGCCGGGCGCGGGTGCCGATGCCCGCGCGGCCGGTAATCGCGAGCCGTCCGTCCGGCGTCGCGAGAACGGGCCTCGCGGTCACGAAATGAGCTACCTCATGAGCTACCTCATGAGCTACATCGAATTGACGAGCCGCTTGCTCATTTCAGGTGATTGATGAATAGCGGCCGGGTGACCATCATTACCGAACGTGGAACGAAGTCGAATCGTCGCCCGCCGATCGCGGGCACGGCTCGGCCGCGCGGCGGGCGGGCGCTGAACGGGCGCCGGAACTGCGGAGCCGCGTCCGCCGGGGGACCGGAGATCCGGCTCGGACCCGGACGGCGGAACCCGGCGGCGGCCTGGCGGATCGACGGTCGATCTGGGAGGGCGATGCGACATGGCGGGGATCGGCGAGCGGCTCGCGAGGCTGGACGGGGACCGACGGGACGAGCTGGACGCGCGGTCCCGCGCGGCCGCCGCGACGATCGCGGGCGAGCCCATCGCCATCGTCGGCATGGCGTGCCGGCTGCCCGGCGGCGTCCACGACCCGCAGGACTACTGGCGGCTGCTCCTGGACGGGCGGAACGCCGTCGGCGAGGTCCCGGCGGGTCGCTGGGACGCGGACGCCCGCTACGATCCCGACCCGCTCGTCCCCGGCCGCATGAACTCCCGCTGGGGCGGCTTCCTGGACGACGTGGCCGGGTTCGATGCCGAGTTCTTCGGGATCTCGCCGCGCGAGGCGACCGCGATGGACCCGCAGCAGCGCATCCTCCTGGAGGTCGTCTGGGAGGCGCTCGAGCAGGGCGGCATCGCGCCGGACGGCCTGGCGGGCTCGGCCACCGGCGTGTTCGCGGGCATCTACCACTCCGACTACCGCGCGCTCCAGACCGGCGAACCGGACGCCTACAGCAGTACCGGCACCGCGCACAGCGTGGCGGTCGGCCGGATCAGCTACCTCCTCGGCCTGCGCGGCCCGAGCGTCGCCGTGGACACCGCGTGCTCGGCCTCGCTGGTCTCGGCGCACCTGGCCTGCCAGAGCCTGCGGCTGCGGGAGATCGACCTGGCCGTGGTCGGCGGCGTGAACGTCATCCTCGACCCCGACACGCAGGTCGCCATGTCGCAGTGGGGGATGCTCGCCGCGGACGGCCGCTGCAAGAGCTTCGACGCCGCCGCGGACGGGTTCGTCCGCGGTGAGGGCTGCGGCGTGGTGGTGCTCAAGCGGCTCGTCGACGCGGTGCGCGACGGCGACACGGTGACCGCGGTGATCCGCGGCTCGGCGGTGAACTCCGACGGCCGCTCGCAGGGCGTCACGGCACCGAGCGGCATCGCGCAGCGCGAGGTGATGAGCACCGCGCTGGAGCGGTCCGGGGTGGCCCCCGAGTCGGTCGGCTACGTCGAGAGCCACGGCACCGGCACGGCGCTCGGCGACCCCATCGAGTTCGAATCCCTCGACGCGGTCTACGGCGCGGGCGGCACGGAGGGCGCGGGCGGCGCGGCGCCGCGCTGCGCGCTCGGCGCCGTCAAGACGAACCTCGGGCACCTGGAATCGGCCGCCGGCGTGGCGGGCCTGATCAAGGCGGCGCTCGCGGTCCGGCACGGCACGGTCCCGCCGAACCTGCACTTCGAGCGCTGGAACCCCGCGATCGACGCCGAGCGCAGCCGGTTCTTCGTGCCCGGACGGGCGACGCCGTGGCCGTCCGGTGAGGGCGTGCGCCGTGCCGCCGTCTCGTCCTTCGGGTTCAGCGGGACCAACGCGCACATCGTCCTGGAGGAGCACGTGCGCGCCGCCGCCCCGCCCGCCGATCCCGGCCCCGCGATCTACCCGGTCGCGGCGGCGTCCCCCGAGCGGATGCGGGACACGGCGGCCGCGCTGGCGTCCTGGCTGGAGGGCGACGGCGGGGAGGGGGCCGGGGCCAGGGTGCCGCTGGCCGGCCTCGGACGCACCCTGCTGCGGCGCGCGGACCGTCCGGCCCGCGGCGCGGTCGTCGCCACGACCCGCGCGGAACTGGCCGACGGGCTGGCCGCGCTCGCCGCCGGCCGGCCGCCGCGCGGCGGGGCCGCAGCGGTGACCGGAAGCGACGCCGGGGGCCCGGTGTGGGTGTTCTCCGGGCAGGGCGGCCAGTGGCCCGGCATGGCGCGTGAACTGCTGGAGAGCGACGCCGCGTTCGCGGCGGCCGTCGCCGAGCTGGACCCCCTCGTGCGGGCCGAGGCCGGGTTCTCCCCGGCGGAGGTGCTGCGGGCCGGACGGGACGCGGAGATGAGCGGGGTGGCGAGGGTGCAGCCGCTGCTGTTCACCGTTCAGCTCGCGCTGGCCGCGTCCTGGCGCGCGCACGGCGTGGAGCCCGCCGCCGTGATCGGCCACTCGATGGGCGAGATCGCGGCCGCCGTCGTCGCGCGGGCGCTCACCCCGCGCGACGGCGCCGCGATCGTCTGCCGCCGGTCCCGGCTGCTGGCGACGGTCGCCGGGCAGGGGATCATGGCCTCCGTCGAGGCCCCGGCGGACCGGGTGCGCGCCGCCGCCGCGGAGGCCGCCGGGCTCGGCGAGGTCGACGTCGCGGTGCTCGCCGGGCCCGGCCAGACCGTCGTGTCGGGGGCGACCGCGGCGGTCCGCGCGCTGATCGGCAAGCTGGCGGCCGACGGCATCGACGTCCGCGAGATCAAGGTCGACGTCGCCTCGCACTCGCCCCTGATGGACCCGCTCGCCGGTCCGCTGCGCGAGGCGCTGGCCGACCTGCGCCCGGCCCGTCCCGAGGTGCCGTTCCACTCCACCGTGCACGGCCCGGAGGACGGGCCCCCCGCGTTCGACGCCGACTACTGGGTGGCGAACCTGCGGCGTCCCGTCCGGTTCGCCGACGCCGTGCGGGCCGCGGCGGCGGACGGCCACCGCCTGTTCGTCGAGATCGGTCCGCACCCGGTCCTCGGCGCCGCGCTGGACGGCACGCTGCTGGACGCGCTCGGCGGTGACGACTTCACCGTCGCCTGGAGCCTGCGCCGGGACGAGCCCGCCCGGCGGGAGCTGCTGACCGGCCTGGCGAAGGTCTACACGGCCGGGCACCGCCTCGGCTGGGACCGGGTCTTCCCGGCGGGCACGCCGGCCGATGTCCCCCCGACGCCTTGGCGGCACCGCCACTACTGGGCGGAGACGGCGACGCCGGAGCCGCCGTCCACCGGGCCCGCACCGGCGCCCGAATGGCTGCACCGCGTCGAGTGGCCCGTGGCGGAACCGGCGGGGGAGCCCGCGCTCGCGGGCGGCGACTGGCTGGTCGTCGCCGCGGACGAGGAGGACGAGCGGCTCGCCGCCGACCTCGCCGACCGGCTGCGCGCGTCCGGCGCGACGGCGCGGCAGGCACCGCTCCCGGAGGCCCTCGACCAGGCCGCCGGGCAGGCGAACGGGCAGGCCGCCGGTCAGGCCACCGATCAGGCCGCTGGGCAGGCGACCGGCGTGCCCGGCGTGATCCTCCTCGCGACCGGGACCGCGGCGGGCGGCGATGCCGTCCCGGCGGGCCGCACCGCCGCGGGCGTCCTCGGCCTGGCCCGCTCGCTGGCCGCGTCCCCCCGGCCGTCCCGCCTGTGGCTGGTCACCCGCGCCGCGCAGGCCGTCGGCGGGGAGCCGGAGCTCAACGCGGCCCACGCGCCCCTGTGGGGCCTCGGCCGCTGGCTCGCCGCGCAGCACCCCGCCGCCTACGGCGGGCTGGTCGACCTGCCGCCCGTCCCCGCCCCGGACGACGCCGCCCGCGTCCTGGCCGAGCTGGGCGCGGAACCGGACGACGCGCAGGCCGCCTACCGGGACGGCGCGCGGCACGTCCCGCGCCTCCGCCCGGTCGCGGACGCGCCGGTCGAGGCCGGCCCACCGGTCCCCGGGGACGGCGCCTGCCTGGTCGTCGGCGGCACCGGCCGCATCGGGCCCGCGCTGCTGCCCGGACTCGTCCGCCTGGGCGCCCGCCACCTGGTGGTCGTGTCGCGCGGCGGGCTGCGCGGCGAGTCCGCCGCGGCCGCCGAACGCCTGCGCGCCGAGGGAGTGCCGGTCGCCGACGTGCGCGCCGACGTCGCGGACGAGGCCGCCATGAGCGGGCTGTTCCGCCGGTTCGGCACCGAACTGCCCCCGCTGCGCGCGATCGTCCAGGCCGCCTTGACCGACGGGACGGCGCGGCTGGAGGACATGGACGAAGCCCACCTGGCCGCCATGTTCGCCTCCAAGGTCGACGGCACCGCGCTGCTCGACCGCCTCGGCGCGGAGCACGACGTCGGCTGCTTCCTCGGCTTCTCCGCGCTGGCGGCGCTGTTCGGCGGCTGGGATCCCGCGTACGCCGCGGCCAACTGCTACCTGGAGACGCTCGTGCACGCGCGGCGGCTGCGCGGGCTGCCGGGGCACGTCGTCAACTGGGGCGCGTGGCGCGAGGGGATCGAGGGCACGCCGCAGCAGGTCCTGTTCGAGGGCGCCGGGCTGCGCCTGATGCCCGGCGACCGCGCCGTGCAGACCCTCGGGCCGGTGCTCGCGGGCGCGGCCGTCCAGACCGTGGTGGCCGACGCCGATTGGGACCTGCTCGGCAGCGCCGACTCCGCCGCCCCGTCCCCGCTGCTCGGGCGGCAGGCCGCCGCCGCGCCGGAGGCCGCCGGGGCACCGGACGTCGGCGGGCCGCCGGACGGCAGCCGGGAGAGCCTGCGGCGGGCCGTCCGCGCGACGGTGGCCGAGGTGCTGAAGTTCCCCGAGCCGGAGGCGCTCGGCACGGACCAGAACTTCTTCGACATCGGCCTGGACTCGCTGATGAGCCTGCTCATCCAGCGCCGCCTGCGGGCGCTGCTCGGCCGGCCACTGCCCCCGCTGCGGCTGTCCGCGCACCCGACCGTGGAGATCCTCACCGATCACCTGCACCAGTTGCTGAACGAGCCGTCAACGCACACCTGAGCGGGGCGCGGGCGGCTTTCCGCGCCTCCCCCGGCCATGCGGGAGGGGCCGTCCTGGACGGGCCGGACACGATCAATAGGAGTGGACATGTCGATCAACGGCGAGTTTCTGAAGGTCACCGAGGGACGTCCCGGCGGCAGCGGGATCGTCACCTCCCGCGACTTCGCACCGGGCGAGACGATCATGGAGGTGACGGCCGACGTCGAACTGGCCGATCCCTCCCGCTTCACCCTGCAGGTCGGGATCGGCCGGCACATCGACGCGGGCGACATCCGCTACCTCAACCATTCGTGCGCGCCCAACGCCTACTTCGCCGCGGCGGACGCGCGGCTGGTGGCCGTGCGCGCGATCAGCGCCGGCGACGAGGTGTCGATCTTCTATCCCGCCTCCGAGTGGGACATGGCCGCCCCGTTCCTGTGCGAGTGCGGGGCCGGGTCCTGCGTCGAGTTCGTCACGGGAGCGCGCTTCCTGCAACCCGAGGTGCTCGCGCGGTACCGGGTGAACGAGCACGTTCTCGCCCTGGCCGGTGCGGAGGACGGTGCCGGTGCGGAGGACGGCGGGAAGCTCCCCGCGAGCGGCGACCAGTGAACGCGCCCCATCTGGCGGTCACCTGGACCGACGAGGTCACCGGCGTCACCGGCCACCTCGTCGTGGACCGGCTGCGGCGCGGCGTCGCCAGCGGCGGCGTGCGGATGCGCGCCGGGTGCACCCTGCGGGAGGTCACGGACCTGGCCCGGGTCATGTCGCTGAAGGAGACGGTCGTCTTCCGCCCCGGGGACCGCTACCGGCCGTTCGGCGGCGCGAAGGGCGGCATCGATCTGGACCCGCGGCACCCGGAGGCGCGCGGCGTCCTCAAGCGGTACTTCCTCGCGATGCGCCCGCTCCTGGAGCACCACTGGGCCACCGGCGAGGACCTGGGCGTCCGGCAGGCGACCATCGACGGCCTGATGGCCGAGATCGGCATGCGCAGCTCGGTCGAGGCCGCGCTCCCGCACGTGCACGACGGCGCCGACGCGGGGCTGCGCCGACTGGCGAGCGCGTTCGCCGTCACCGTCGACGAGATCGGCCTCGGCGACCTGACCGGCGGCTACGGCGTGGCCCGCGCGGTCGTGAGCGCCCTGCGGCACGACGCGGGACGCGCGGCGGGCGCCCGCGCGGTGATCCAGGGGTTCGGTTCCATGGGCGGCGCCACCGCCCGCTACCTGGCGCGCGAGGGGCTGCGGATCGTGGGGATCACCGACGCGGACGGCCTGGTCGTGAACCCGGACGGGCTGGACGTCGAGACCATGCTGCGGGCGCGGACGGTGCACGGCGGCATCGACCGCGACCGGCTCGCGCCCGGAGACCGCGAACTGCCGGGCGACGCGTGGATCGGCGTCGACGCCGACGTCCTGGTGACCGCGGCCGTGTCGTACGCCGTCCACGAGGGCAACCACGAGCGGGTGCGGGCACGGTACGTCGCCGAGGCGGCCAACGCTTCGGTCACACCGGGTGCCGAGGCGGCGCTGGCCGGGCGGGATGTCGTCGTGCTGCCCGACTTCGTGGTGAACTCCGCGGCGAACGCCTGGTGGTGGTGGACGCTCTTCGGCGACTGCGCGCCCACCGCGGAGTCGGCCTTCGCGAAGATCGGCGCTTCCATGGACGATCTCGTGGGTCGCATGCTGCGCGCCGCCGCGGCCGGCGGGACGGTCCCGCGGGACGCGGCGGTGGCGATCGCCGAGGCCAACGCAGGAGTGCTGGGCGCCGAGCCGTCCACGCGGCGCAAAGCGCATTCCGGCGGTCCGGATAACGCCCTACCCTCGCTACCTCTTTCGCCTGGACCGGCGCTGCCGAACAGTAATTAGAACAGTCCCGCGGCACTGCTCATTTCGCTGTAATTCACGTACATATTCCGGACTACCCGGCCCGGAAGTGGCACCGAGAACACTGCTATGACCAGGCATTACGAATCCCTTGTTACGCATTGTCGAAGTCCACTCACCCGCCCTGAAATTCGCGCCCGAGCGGCCCTTGACAGTGCCTATTCGGGTGCGCATTATTGCTGGAGTATCAGGCGAAACTCCCATCGGATTGCGAGACGAGTGGGTTGCGAATGAAGGAACATCCGGCGTCCGGCGGGGGCGGCGACGTGGTCGAGGTTTCGACGGAGAAACTGCGCGACGTCTTTCCGGACGGAGAAATCTTCGCGGTGAGCGACGACGCGGCGCTCCTCGAGGAGGCCTCCCGGTACGGGCTCACGAGCGTGCCGATGGACGAGGCGGACGGTCTCCCGGCGGAGGCCAACGTGGTCCTCTTCCTCCGCAACCACCTGCTGAGCAAGGAGATCCGGGGGCGCTTCCGCAAGGCCAGGGTCATGTTCGTCCCGATCTCCAGCTTCGACAACGGGCTGGAGCCGGCCCTCTACACCCTGCGGCTCACACTCCTGACGGACTACGCGGCCGCCGTCGAGCGGACCCGCCGGTGGATCGACGACCTGCGGACCCTGACCGAGCCCATCGGCTTCGTGTCCAAGGGCCCGTGCTCGTCCGCCGACCCCGGGACGAACTTCGTCTGCGAGCTCGCCGACGACCTCACGCTGGACGCCTGGGCCTCGCCCACCATCGGCACCGGGCAGTGGGTCGGGGTGGGGAGCTACTGCGAGATCGCCATCACCGCCCGCCCCTCGCCGAACCGCCCGCGGCCCTTCACGATCGACGGCACCGCCGTCGCGTCCGGTGTCCTGGCCGCCCGCGACCCGCGGTACGACGACGCCGGCGACGCCCGGATCCGGGCCGCGCACGAACTGCGCCGCGAACTGAACCGGCGCGCCCCGATCGTCCTGCGGCTCGAGGGCGGCGTCCTCACCGACCTGACCGCCGGCGGGGAGGACTACACCGGCGCGCTCCGCGAGGTGACCGACCCGAAGTACGGGGGGCACGCCCTCGAACTCGGCCTCGGGACCAACCAGCACGTCCTCCCGCACGTGGACTGGACGGTCAACTCGCAGCTCAACGAAGGCGCCGGGCCGGTGCACATCGGTTTCGGCGACGGTATGACCGGCGCGCACATGGACTTCGTGGTCGCGGCGGCGACCCACCATTTCGGCGCGCCCACCTGACCGCCGTCAACGGCGTCGATGAGATATTTCTCTGAAATGCCTCAGACGATTTCCGTATCCCTTCGGCGGAGAAAGGAGGTGAACTGCACATGCGTAACCTTTCCATTTCGGACCAGTCCTGGACGGTGCAGTCCGACGAGGTTCAGCAGCCCGAGGCTGTCGAGGAGTTCGACGTGTCCGCGGAGGCGGAGTTCGAGCGCAGCCTCAGCTTCACCTACGCCCGGGTCTGACCCGAGCACCGCTCGGTGATTCCCGAGCCCCTGCCAGTCAGAGAGGAGGTGAACGTACACATGCGTAACCTTTCCATTTCGGACCAGTCCTGGACGGTGCAGTCCGACGAGGTTCAGCAGCCCGAGGCTGTCGAGGAGTTCGACGTGTCCGCGGAGGCGGAGTTCGAGCGCAGCCTCAGCTTCACCTACGCCCGGGTCTGATCTGAGATCCGCTCGGTGGGGGCGGCGGGCACGGCTCCGCCGCCCCCACCGATTCGTGGAAAGGAAACACCGATGGCCGCAGCGGGCGACCGCCACATCGTCATCTCGGTCGACAGCCACGGCGGTGCCCCGGTCGACGGATACCGGGATTACCTGGAGTCGGCCTACCTGGAGGACTTCGACCGCTGGGCGGCGGGCTTCGAGGTCCCCTACGAGGACATGAAGGGCGAGGAGGGCTCCCGCAACTGGGATTCCGATCGCCGCCTGCACGATCTCGAGCAGGACGGGATCGTGGCGGAGGTCCTGTACCCCAACACCGTCCCGCCGTTCTTCTCCAGCTCCTCCCTGGCGAGCGGCCAGGCCGCCGTCCCGGACGCGGCGGAGCTGAGCCGCCGGCGGGCGGGCCTGCGGGCGCACAACCGCTGGCTGGCGGACTTCTGCGCCCTGGCGAAGGGCCGCCGCGCCGGTGTGATCCAGGTGATGCCGCACGACATCGACGCCGCGGTCGCGGACGTCCGCGCGGGCGTCGCCGCCGGCCTGCACGGCGGGGTGCTGCTCCCAGGCACGCCGCCGGGATCGGGCCTGCCGCCGCTCTACCACCACGACCACTACGACCCCCTGTGGGAGACCTGCGCCGAGCTGGGGATCCCGATCAACTGCCACAGCGGCAGCTCGGGGCCGCGGACGGGCGACCGGCAGGAGGACGACATGTTCTTCCTCATGGAGATGAAGTGGTGGGACCAGCGGACGCTGCGCCACCTCGTCCTCGGCGGCGTGCTCGAACGCCACCCCGGCCTCAAGGTCGTGTTCACCGAGGCGGGGACCGGCTGGATCCCGGGCCTGCTCCGCTCCATGGACCGGTTCTTCGACTCGACGCGCGCCGCGTCCGGGCCGTCCGGCGGGGAGCTGACCTACAACGGCACGCACGCGCTCGACCGGCTGTCCCTGCGCCCCAGCGAGTACTGGGAGCGGCAGTGCTACGCGGGGGCGAGCTTCATGCACCCGACAGAGACCGCCAAACGGGACCTCGTGGGCGCCGACAGGATGATGTGGGGCAGCGACTACCCGCACATCGAGTCGAGCTTCCCCTACTCCCGCGAGGCCATCCGGTTCGCCCTCGCCGGCGTGCCCGCCGCGGAGGCGGCGTCCATGCTCGGCGGGACGGCGGCCGAGGTCTACGGGTTCTCCCTGGACGACCTCCGCACGCCGGCCGCGCGGTGCGGTCCGGGCCGCGCGGAGGTCGAGTCCGGCATGGACCCGGCCACCCTGCCGCCCGACGCGGCCAAGTGCCCCGCGTTCGCCGGCGCGATGCCCGGGGCGGCGCTGACGCAGCTGGCCGACAACCGGAAGCTCCCCGAGAAGTGACCCGGGACCGGGCGGCGGCGGGCGGCGCGACGAGCCGGGCGGACGGGCGCGACCGGGACCTCGCGATCGAGACGTCGGGCCTGGTCAAGACGTTCGGGACGACCAGGGCGCTGGACGGCGTCGACCTGTCGGTCCCTCGCGGCTCGGTGTACGGGCTGCTCGGCCCGAACGGGGCGGGGAAGACCACGGCCGTCCGGGTGCTGGCGACCCTGCTGCGTCCCGACGGCGGCCGGGCCAGGGTCTTCGGGCACGACGTGCGGCGCGAGCCCGACGCGGTGCGGTCCCGCGTCGGGCTGACCGGCCAGTACGCCTCGGTCGACGAGGACCTCACCGGCACCGAGAACCTGGTGCTGCTGGGCCGCCTGATCGGCTACCGCGGGAAGGCGGCGCGCGAGCGCGCGGCGCGGCTGCTGGAGGCGTTCGGCCTGTCCGCCGCCGCCGGCCGGCAGGTCAAGAACTACTCCGGTGGGATGCGGCGCCGCATCGACATAGCCGCCAGCATCCTCAACACCCCCGACCTGCTGTTCCTGGACGAGCCCACGACCGGCCTCGACCCGGCCGGCCGCGGCCACGTCTGGGACATCGTCCGCGTCGTGGTGGAGCAGGGCACCACGGTGCTGCTGACCACCCAGTACCTGGAGGAGGCCGACCGGCTGGCGGAACGCATCGCGGTCATCGACCACGGCCGGCTCATCGCCGAGGGCACGCCCGGCGAGCTGAAGGCGTCGGTGGGCACCGGTTCGGTGCACCTGCGGCTGCGCGACGCGGCCCGGCGCGAGGACGCGCGGGAGCTCCTCGCGCGGGCCCTGCGGGTCCGGGTGGCGCCCGGCGCCGACCCGTCCTCCCTCACCGCCCGCCTCGACGGCGGGGCGGGCGCCGCCGAGCAGGGTTCCCGCGCCCTGGCCGAGCTGGCCGCGGCCGGGATCGCCGTGGACGACTTCTCCCTCGGCCGGCCGAGCCTGGACGAGGTGTTCCTGACCCTCACCGGCCGCCCCGCCGAGAACGCCGCGGGCGGCGGCGGGACGAACGAGGAGGCCGCCGCGTGAGCACCGCGCCCCCGACCCCGGCCGGGACGGCCCCGTCCGAAACGGGAACGGGCGGGTACGTGCCGTCGCCCGAGATCATCGGGGCGGTGCTGTCGCACGCGGAGCGGGCCCCGCGGCCCGGCGCCTGGTCGGCGTCCCTCACCTTCGGCTGGCGCGCGATGCTCAAGATCAAACACGTGCCCGAGCAGATGCTGGACGTCACCGTCCTCCCGGTCGTCATGACGCTGATGTTCACCTACCTGTTCGGCGGCGCGCTGGCCGGCTCGGCCACCGACTACCTGCAGTTCCTGCTGCCGGGCACGATGGTCATGAGCGTGGTCATGACCACCATGTACACCGGGGTGGCGGTCAACACCGACATCCGGAAAGGGGTGTTCGACCGGTTCCGCAGCATCCCGATGTGGCGCCCCGCGCCGATGGTGGGCTACCTGCTCGGCGACACGTTCCGCTACACCATGGCGTCGGTGGTGATCCTGATCGTCGGGCTGGTCCTCGGATTCCGCCCCGGAGGCGGCCCGGTCGGCGTGCTGCTGGGGATCGCGGTGCTGGTGGCCTTCTCGTTCGCGCTGTCCTGGGTGTGGACGATGTTCGGCCTGCTGCTGCGCTCGGAGAAGTCCGTGGTGGGCGTCAGCATGCTGGTGATGTTCCCGCTCACCTTCCTCAGCAACATCCTGGTCAGCCCGGCCACCATGCCCGGCGCGCTGCAGGTCTTCGTGAACAACAACCCCGTCACGCATCTGGTGGCGGGGGTCCGGGGCCTGATGGAAGGGGAGGCGGTCGTCGGACTGGCCTGGGTCGCCGGCTGGGGCGCCGCCCTGATCGCCGTGTTCGGCCCCCTCACCATGCGGCTCTACAACCGGAAATGAGGCTCTGGCCCGAACGGCGTGTGCTCGATCAAGGGGGCGCGTCCGGATCGCGGTGGCGGGCGTCGCGCAGGACGTCGTCCAGGTCGGTGAGCCTGCCGAGCTGCTTGACGGCGCGGGCGGTGCGGAAGTTGTGCGAGAGCCGTTCGCGGTGGCGGTGGACGAACTCCCAGTACCCGGCGGTGTAGGGGCAGGCGCGCTCGCCGGTGCGGTGGCCGGGGCGGTAGGCGCAGGGGCCGCACAGGTCGCTCATGCGGTCGATGTAGGCGCCTCCGGACGCGTACGGCTTGGTGGTGATGCGGCCGCCGTCGGCGTACTGGGACATGCCGATGACGTTGGTCAGCATCACCCAGTCGTACCCGTCGACGAAGCAGCGGTGGAACCAGTCGGTGACCGCCGCCGGGTCCCAGCCGCGCTGCAGGGCGTGGTTGCCCAGGATCATCAGCCGGGGGATGTGGTGGACCCAGCCGTGGTCGCGGACCTGCGCCAGGACGGTCGCCAGGCAGTTCGCCCGGACGGCGCCGGCGTCCAGGTCGGCGAACCAGTCCGGCAGCGGCGCGGTGTGCCCCAGGGCGTTGGACTCGCGGTAGCCGGGGCCCAGGTGCCAGTACAGATTCCACATGTACTCGCGCCAGCCGGCGACCTGCCGGACGTAGCCCTCGACGGAGTTGAGCGGCGCGTCGCCCGAGCGGTACGCCGCTTCGGCGGCCTCGACGCACTCGGCCGGGTCCAGCAGCCCGAGGTTGAGCGCGGCGGACAGCATGCTGTGGCTCATCGTCCAGTCACCGGCCAGGATCGCGTCCTCCCACGGGCCGAACGTGGGCAGGCGCCGCCGGACGAACGCGCGCAGCGCCCGCCTGGCCTCGGCGCGGGACGCGGGGAACCGGCGGGGCCCGTCCCGTCCGACGAACGACACCGTGCCGTCCCGCTCCCACCGGTCCAGGTCGTCCCGGACCCGCTCGTCGATGGCGTCCTCGCGCGGCCGGTAGGGGCCCGGCACCGGCAGGGCCGCCGCGCCCTTGGGCGGGGGCTCGCGGTTGTCGGCGTCCAGGTTCCACGTGCCGCCGGCGGGACGGTCGCCGTCCATCAGCAGGTCGTGGTCCCGGCGCACGCGGCGGTAGAAGTCCTCCATCCGCAGGCGCCCGTCGCCGGCGGAGTCCGCCCACCGGGCGAACGCGTCCGGCCGGACGAGGAACCCGCGCGGCGGCAGGATCTCGACCCGCTCCAGGCTCCGCACGAAGCGGAGCGCGGCGTGCGAGGTCGGATGGTGGACGGTCACGGCCGCGTCGCCCACGGCCCGGGCGAGGCCGTCGCGGTAGGTCTCCGCCTGGACGTAGCGGACGCGGTCGCCCAGCTCGGCCGCGCGGTGCCGCATCGCGGACAGGACCAGGTGCGCCTTGGCGCGGTGGAAGCGGCGCCTGCGGAAGACCGCGCGCGACTCGATCATCACGACCTCGCCGCCCGGCCGCAGGAAGTGCGGCCCCAGCTGGTCACCGAACAGCCAGTGGAACGGGGCCTGTGTCCCCACGGCATGCCTCCGACACGGTCAGCGTTCTGTCAGGACGGCACATCCCCGCTGGTCACGCACCTACACCGGGGTATTCGCCCACGAACCGTGTAGGAGCCCCTGCTCCGGGTAACGCGCCCGCCGAGGGGGAAGCGGGGGGTCGTGGGAGCGAGATCGCGGGGCCGGTACGCGGCGATGGGGGCCGGGTGCCTGCTGTCGATGGTCGCGGCACAGGTCGCGTCCGGGGTGCGGCCGGACCCGGTCCGGTGGACGAACCCGGTGGTGGGCCTGCTGACCGCGGGCGCGGGGTGCTTCGCCGCCGCGCGGCTGGGCGCCGGGCGGGCGGCGCGGGCGGCGGGCGCCGCGGTGGCCGTGGGGTACGCGGCCGAGTGGGTCGGCGTCCGGTCGGGGGTGCCGTTCGGGCGGTACGCCTACACGGGGGTCCTGCGGCCCCAGGTGGGCGGTGTCCCGGTGGCGGTCGCGGCGGCGTGGGCGGGCATGGGGCTGGCGTCGCACGGGGTCGCGGCCACGCTCGTCCCGGACGGGCGGCGCCGGACGCGGATTGCGGCCGGGGCCGCGGCGCTCACCGCGTGGGACCTGTTCCTGGATCCGCAGATGCTGCGGCTGGGGCTCTGGAGATGGGAGCGGGGCGGGATGTACCGGGACGTGCCGGTCACCAACTTCGCCGGCTGGCTGGGGGTGTCGGCGCTCCTGATGGCGGCGCTGGAATCGCTCGCCGGTGCGGACCGGGACGCGGCGACGGGGCTGGTGGCGACGTACGCGGTGATGGCGGCGATGGAGACGCTGGCGTTCGCGGCGGTGTTCCGGCCGCGCGACCCGCTGGTGGCGGCCGCCGGCGGGACGGCGATGGGCGCCTTCGCGATCCCGGCGACCGTGCTCGCCGCGAGGCGCGCGGCCGCGTCCGGAGGGGGCATGCGGTGACCGAGGTGATCGTGGTCGGCGGCGGGGTCGGCGGCATGGTCGCGGCGCTGCTGCTCGCGCGGGCCGGCCACCGGGTCCGGCTGCACGAGCGGCTCGACCGGCCGGGCGGCAAGCTCGCCGAGCGCCGCCGGGACGGCTTCGCGTTCTCGCTCGGGCCCTCGCTCCTCACCCTCCCGGACCTGTTCCGGGAGCTGGGCGCCGCGCACGGCGCCGTCCCCCTGGACGAGCTGTGCCGGTACCGGTTCGCGGACGGCTCGGTCCTGCGCGCCCACCGCGACCCGGCCCGGATGGCCGCCGAGGTGGAGCGGCTGGCGCCGGGGCAGGGCGAGGCGTGGCTCGCGTTCCACGCGTGGGCGCGGCGGTGCTTCGAGGCGTCGCGGCGGACGTTCTTCGCGGGCCCGCTCGGCCGCCCCCCGCGCGAGGCCCGCCCCGCCGACCTGGCGGCGGTCGCGCCGGGACGGACGCTGCACGGCCTCGCGCGCCGGTTCTTCGACGATCCGCGGCTGCGGCAGTACGTCGGGCGGTACGCCACCTACGCGGGGTCGAGCCCGTACCGGGCACCGGCCGCGCTGGGGTGCGTCCCGGCGATCGAGCACGACTGCGGCGGCTGGTACGTCCCGGGCGGCCTGCCCCGGCTGGCGGACGAGCTGGCGGCCCTGCTGGACGGCGCGGGCGTCGAGGTCCGTACCGGCAGCCGGGTCGTGCGGGTCACCGACGACGGCGAGTCGGTGACGGGCGTGGTGCTGGCGTCCGGGGAGCGCGAGGCGGCGGGCGCCGTGGTGGTCAACGCCGACGCGGCCGAGCTGTACGGCCGGCTGCTGCCCGACCGGCGGCGGCTGCGCCGGATCGCCGGGCTCGGCCGCTCGTCCTCGGCGTTCCTGATGCTCGCGGGCGTGGACGGCCGGACCGAGAGGCTCCCGCACCACTCGGTGGTCTTCTCGGGCGACTACCGGCGCGAGTTCGCCGACATCTTCGAGCGGCGGGTGCCGCCGGCGGACCCGACCGTCTACATCGGCTGCCCGGCGGTGGACGACCCGTCGCAGGCGCCGCCCGGTGCGGAGAACTGGACGATGCTGGTCAACGTCCCGGCGGGCGACCTGCGGCGGTGGCCGATGACGCCGGAGGCGTACCGGGACCTGGTGCTGGAGCGGCTCGCCCGGCGCGGGCACGACCTGGCGGGACGGCTGCGGTTCGTGGAGCTGTTCACCCCCGCCGACCTGCGGGACCGCTACGGGGCCTGGGGCGGGGCGATCTACGGCACCGCGTACCGGGGGCGGTTCGCGCCGCTGCTGCGTCCGGGCAACCGCGGTCCTCGCCGCGGCCTGTACCTGGTGGGCGGCTCGGCGCACCCCGGTGGCGGGCTCCCGCTGGTGGCGATGAGCGGCCGCATCGTGGCGTCCCTGGTCGACGAGGACTTCCCGGCGGCCCGGACGGGCGCCCGTCCGGCCGCCCGTCCGGTGCGGCCGTGAGGGCGCGGGCCGCCGCCCAGGCGGTCGCGGCGCTGGTGGTCGCGGCGCGGCTGGCGCGCGGGCGCGACCGTCCGCCGCCCCTGGCCGCGCCGCCCGATCCGCAGCCGGGGGAGCCGGTCTCGGTGGTGATCCCCGCCCGCGACGAGGAGCGCCGGCTCCGGGAGTGCGTGGTGCCGCTGCTGGCCGACCCGGCGGTGCGCGAAGTGATCGTCGTCGACGACCGGTCCCGCGACGGCACGGCCCGGCTGGCCGCCGGCCTGGGCGCGACCGTCGTCGCGGGCACCGAACCGCCCGCCGGGTGGGTGGGCAAGCAGTGGGCGCTGGCGCAGGGGCTGCGAGCCGCGACGGGCCCCGTCGTGGTGCTGCTGGACGCCGACACCCGGCCCCAGCGGGGGCTGTGCGCGGCGCTCGCGGGCCTGCTGAAGGACTGCGACCTGGTCAGCGCCGCCCCCCGTTTCGTCACCGGCGGCGGCGTCGAGCAGGCGCTGCACGCGTCGTTCCTGGCCACGCTGGTGTACCGGTTCGGGCCGGTCGGCCCGGCCGCACCCGGCCCCGGGCGGCTGCTGGTCAACGGCCAGTGCCTGGCCTTCCGCGCGGACGCGATGGCGCGGGCCGACGGGTTCGCGCGGGTGCGCGGCCACCTCACCGACGACGTCGCGCTGGGACGGCTGCTGGCGCGCGACGGGTGGCGGGTCGCGTTCGCCGACGCGGGCGCGCTGCTGGAGGTCGACATGCACACGGGCGCCACCGACGTGTGGCGGGAGTGGGGCCGCTCGATCGCGCTGCGGGACGTGACGGCGCCGTCCGGGCTCGCGGGTGATCTGGCGGTGGTGTGGCTGACCGCCGCGCTGCCGGTGCTGCGCCTGCTGGCCGGACGTCCCGCGCCGCTCGACCTCGTGCTGCTGGGGCAGCGGTTCCTGCTGACGGCCGCGCTGCGCGGCAGCTACCGCACGCCGGGGCCCGGTCTGCTGCTGTCGCCGCTGCTGGACCCGGTCAGCGCCGTCCGGCTGACGCTGTCCGTCCTGCGTCCCCCGCGCACCTGGCGCGGCCGGACCTACGGCCGGACCTGCGGCCGGACCGGCGCCGTGCGCGCTCGGCGAGTGCGGCCTGGCCGAAGCGGGCGCCGATGAAGGTCATCAGCGCCCCGGTCCCGGCGACGTGGGCGGCGGGGGCGAACGCCAGTTGCAGCGCGGGCAGCGAGAACACCGCGACGCGCGAGCCCGTGGCGAACGAGCCGGTCGCCAGGCCGGTGGCGCCGAGCAGTGCGAGGCCGAGCCCGAACGCCGGCGGGGAGATGACCGCCATGCCGCCCGCGAACGTCAGGACGCACCGCCCGCCGCGCCGCCCGGCGAACAGCGGCCAGGCGTGCCCGGCCATCGCCGCGCCCACCGCCGCGTACACCGGGACGACGCTGCGGCCGCGGACCTGCCCGAGCGGGCCCGTCCGCCGTCCCCCGACCGCGAGGCCGAGCAGGCCCGCCGCGGTGCCCTTGAGGAGGTCGCCCGCGAAGACGGGCGCGGCCGAGCGTCCGCCCAGGCGCCCCATGACGTTCCAGAAGCCGGGATTGCGGTCGCCCACCGAGCGCGGGTCGAAGCCGTGGGCGCGGCCGACCAGGACCGCGACCGGCACCGAGCCGAGCAGGTAGCCGCCGATGACCGGGACGAGCACGGACGTGACGGGAACGGGCGGCACGGGTTCGGGCGGCACGGGTTCGGGCGTCATCGCTTCCTTCCATCTCCTCAGGTACGCGAACGTGGACGCCATGCGGTACATGGCGCTGGACCGTCCGAGACTTCGAGCGGCTCCGGGACTGTCCTTCTGGCGGTTGCTGGGCACCGGCCGCGGCCGCTCCATGAGCCTGGGCGCGGACCTGCGCCGCTGGGCGCTGTTCGCGGTCTGGGACCGCGAGGCCGACCTCGACGGGTTCCTGGAGCGCTCCCCGGTGGCGGACCGGTGGCGCCGGGAGACCGCGGAGGCGTGGCACGTGCGGTTGCGGCCGCTGTCCTCGCGCGGACGCTGGGGCGGCCGCGACCCGTTCGGCGCGCTCGCCCCCCGCCGGGCCCCGGACGAACCGGACGCGCCGGACGGGCCGGACGGGCCGGTGGCGGTGTTGACCCGCGCGTCCATCCGCCCGCACCGGCTCGCGGCCTTCTACCGGTCGGTCCCCCGGGTGGACCGCGCCCTGCGCGACCAGGACGGGTGCCTGGCGTCGATCGGGGTGGGCGAGTGGCCGCTGGCGCGGCAGGCGACGTTCTCGCTGTGGCGGGACGGGGCCGCGATCGGGCGGTTCGCGTACCGGGACGCCGCCCACCGCGACGTGATCGGACGGGTGCGCGCGCACGACTGGTACTCCGAAGAGCTGTTCGCGCGGTTCGTCCCCTACGGGAGCCGGGGAAGCTGGGACGGCCGCGACCCGCTGCGCGCGCACGCCGGCGAGTGAGCACGTCACGTGCGGCCCTCGGCGGCCGACCTCGCGAGGAGGTCCACTGTGGTCAGGGTGGCGGCGACCGCGCAGGCGCGCGCGATCGCGGTGGCCCCGGACGACCCGTGCGCGACGATGACCGACCCGTCCAGTCCCAGCAGCGCCGCGCCGCCGTGGGCGTCGGCGCTGTAGAGCCGCCCGACCCGTGCGAGCGCCTCCGGGTCGGCGCCGCCGCGCGCGGCCATGCCCAGCACGGTGCGGGCGCAGCCCTCGATGTTCTTCAGGACCACGTTGCCGGTGAAGCCGTCGGTCGCCACCACGTCCACGGTTCCGGCCAGGACGTCGTGGCCCTCGACGTTGCCGTGGAACCGCACCGGCAGGTCCGGCAGCAGCCGGGCGGCCTCGCGGACGAGCCGGTTGCCCTTGCCCGGCTCGGAACCGATCGACAGCAACCCGACGAGCGGGTCGGGAACGCCCAGCGCCGCCCGCGCGTGGCCGCAGCCCAGGACGGCGAACTGGGCGAGCATCGGCGCGGTCGGGTCGGCGGTGCCGCCCGCGTCGACCAGCACGGTGGAGCCGGTCGCCGTGGGCAGCGCGACGGCCAGCGCCGGACGCAGCACCCCCGGTGCGCGCCCGAGGACCCGGACGGCACACGTCACCACGGCGCCCGTCGCACCGGCCGAGACGAAGGCCGCCCCTTCGCGCCGGGCCAGCTCGCAGCCGACCATCAGGCTGGTCGCGGGCCGGGCGGCCGCCCGCGCGCCCGCGTCCGCCATGGGCACGACGCCGTCGGTGTGCACCACCTCCAGCTCACCGGCCCCGCCGTGCCGGCGCAGCTCCCGGCCCACCCGCTCGCGGTCGCCGACCAGGAGCACCCGCACGCCCTCCTCGCGGTGGGCGGCCAGCGCGCCCGGCACCGTCTCCGCGGGCCCGTGATCGCCGCCCATCGCGTCCAGGACGACCGGACGTCCCGGCCGTCCGGCACCCGCGGGGCGCGGGACGTCACCGGGCGCGGCCATGCCGGCTCCCCGCCGGAGGCGGCCGCCGCTCGGCGCGGGCGGCGGCGGACGCGGCCACCAGGTGCCGCACGTAGATCGCGGCCCGGCGGCGCCGCGGCACCCGCGCCCGTCCCCCCAGCACGTCGTGGCCGACCGCGGCGATCTCGTCCAGGATGCCGCCGTACAGCGCGGCCGCCGCCCGGATGCAGGGGCGCGAGGACGGCACCAGCATCTCGATGCCCTCCCGCGCGCGCCGGTAGTGGAGGCGGGCGCGCTCCGCCTCGAAGGCCACCAGCTCGCGCATCCCGGGGCCGGCGCCGCCGCGCTCCAGTTCGGCCTCGCGCACCCCGAACTTCCGCATGTCCTCCAGCGGCAGGTAGATGCGGTCGCGGGCCAGGTCCTCGGCCACGTCCCGCAGGAAGTTGGTGAGCTGGAACGCCCGCCCGAGTTCCGCGGCGGGCTCGCGCGCCGTCCGGGCCGCGCCCGGCACGGTCTCCAGCACCGGCAGCATCATCAGCCCGATCGCGGCGGCCGACCCCTCCATGTAGGCCAGCAGGTCCCGGTAGGTGTCGTAGCGGGTGACGGTCAGGTCGGCCCGCATCGAGGACATGAACGCCTCGATGTCGCCGTGCTCGATGCCGAACGACCGCACCGTGTGCACGAACGCGGGCAGCACCGGGTCCCGGACCGGTTCCCCGGCCATGCTCGCCTCCAGCCGCGCCGTCACGCCGTCGAGCGCCGCCGCCCGCCCCGCGCGGGAGCCGGGCCCGGTGGCGTCGACGACGTCGTCGACGTGGCGGGCGAACCCGTACAGCGCGTGCACGTGCCTGCGCTTCCACTCGGGCAGCAGCAGCGTCGCCAGGTAGAACGAGCGGCCGTGCCGGGCGTTGACGCGCCGGCAGTGCTCGTAGCTGGCCGTCAGCGTGATCGGACGGGTCATCGGCGGCCCTCCAGGATCCGGGCGGCGGCGAGCCGGCCGGAGATCAGCGCGGGTGGCACCCCGACGCCCGGGGCGGTGTACATGCCGGCGAAGTGCAGGCCGGGGACGCGGCGGCTGCGGCCGGACGGGCGCAGCCAGGCCGTCTGCGCGAACCGGTGGTCGAGCGCGAACGGCGTCCCCGCCGAATGCCCCAGCCGCGCCCACGCCGGCGGATCGAACGTCAGCCGCGGCCGCCCGGACAGATCGCCGTAGCCCAGGTCGGCGAGGCGGCCCAGCAGCCGGTCCCGCAGCCGCGGGGCGAGCAGCTCCCAGTCGGCGCCGGACGCCAGGTTCGGTGCGGGTTCGAGCGCGCTGAGCGTCGCCCGGCCGGGCGGGGCGCCGTCCTCGACGTAGGTGATCAGCAGGCTGGGGTCGGGTTGCGGGCGTCCGGCCGACAGCGCGGCGAACGTCGCCCGCCACGCCCGGCCGAAATGCAGCGTGTGATGCGCCCGGCCGGGCGTCCGCCGCTCCAGCCCGACGTGCATGACCAGGCAGGACGGCGAGTAGCGGGGGCGCCGCAGCCGCCAGTCGTCCGCGCGTCCGGGCAGCAGGTCCGACTGGGCCCGCACCCGGTCGCAGGCGATCACCGCGTGGCTCGCGGCCACCCGCTCGCCGGTGTCCAGCCGCACCGCCCGCACCCCGCCGGCGTCCGTCTCGATCCGCTCGGCGCGCACGCCGTACCGGATGCGGGCGCCCGCCTTCTCCGCGACGTCCGCCAGCGCCCTCGGGACCGCGTGCATGCCGCCCTCGCGGGGGAAGTAGACGCCGCCGACGGTGTCCATGTGCGCCACCACCGCGTACACGGCCAGCGCCTGGTGCGGCGCGAGCCCGACGTACAGCGACTGGAACGTGTGCGCCCGGACGAGCCGTTCGTCGCTCAGCTGCCCGGCGACGAAGTGGTCCAGGCGCCGGAACCCGCCCGCCGCGGCGAGCCTCAGCAGCGCGTACGGGCGCGCCATGTCGCGCAGCCGGGTCATGTCGGCGTCGATGAACGACGCCCACTGCGCCTCGAACAGCGCCCCGAGCCGGGCCCGGAACCGCAGGTACCGCGCGGCCTCGGCCGGCCCGCACAGGTCGCGGACGTTGTCGGCCATCTCGCGCGCGCCCGCCACGACGTCCAGCCGGGAGCCGTCGGGGAACGCCAGCCGGTAGAAGGGGTCCAGCCGCCGCAGCGGCAGCCACCGGTCGATGTCCTCACCGGCCGCGCCGAACGTGCCCGCCAGCACGTCCGGCATGGTCAGGACCGACGGGCCGGTGTCGAACCGGTAGGGCCCGACCCTCGCCGACCCGCAGCACCCTCCCGGCCCCGCGTCCGCCTCGACGACCACGACCTCGCGGCCGCGGGCGGCGAGGTGGATCGCGGCCGACAGCCCGGCCAGGCCCGCGCCGACCACCACGACGGGGCCGTGCGCGGCCGTCAAGGCCGCCCGCCCGAGCCGTGCCGCCCCGCCGCGGTGCCGATCATCGTCCCCCCTTGGTGATCGGTCGCGGCGTACCCGCCGACACGCCGCACAAGCAGGCCTTGGACGGTTTTTGCCCACGAACCGTCGCGCCACGTCACAGCCGGTCAGGGGCACGGGCGGCGCACGGGTGTCACATTCGGCGCGGCTGCGGCGTCTCATGCATGAGCCGGAAGGCCGGACGGCGACGCAGAAAGGTTCACTCGATGAACGTGCTCCTGTGGATCCTGCAAGGGATCCTGGCGGCCATTTTCGCCATGTCCGCCCTCGAGAGAACCTTCCGTCCGATCGCCGGGCAGGCCACGAAATACCCGTGGGTGCGGGATTTCCCGCCCGCCCTGGTGCGGTTCATCGGCGTGCTGGAACTGCTCGGCGCGATCGGGCTGATCGCGCCTGCCGCCACGGGGATCGCCCCGGTCCTGACGCCGGCCGCCGCGACCGGACTGGCCGTCCTGATGGCATTGGCGGCGGCCATGCACCTGCGTCGCAAGGAACCGTCCGGCTTGCCGGTGAACACGGTCCTGTTCGTGCTCGCCGTGCTCGTCGCCGCGGGGCGATTCGGCCCCTACGGCTGGTGACGAACCCGGCGGCGAGAGAGAAAGGGAAGCAGATGAAGAGGACAACCGCCACGGGAGCCCTCGCCCTCGCCACGGTGCTGCCGTGGGCGCTGGCCGCCGCCCCCGCGCAGGCCGCCCCCGCGCAGGCCGCGTCGGCGCCTCCCGGCGAATCCCCGGCGCCGCGCAGCGTTCCCCTGACGGCGGCGGACCACCCCGGTCCGCACCACTCGATGCGCACCGACGACGACAACCCCGGCGGAGAAGTCGACTTCTGGCCGAACGGCGACATCGTCAGGATCTCCGACCTGCAGGACGACGGCGCCACGGTCCAGGTGACCGTTCGCAACGAGACAAAAGACCCCGACGTCGGCGAATACACGAGAACCTTCCAGGGGGCCGGATTCGGTGTGGAGTATCGGGCCTCCATGAAGCAGCCGTACAACCTCGCCGAAAAACACTGCTTCTGGTTCAGGGTCAGGCTGATCAAGAACGGACAGGTCGTCTCCGGCTCGACGGACACGGCGCAGTGGAGGAACTACAACAACACGGAAAAGGAATGCCCCGGGGTCGAGTGAGATCGGTGCTTCCGGTTCGGCGTGATCGCCCCGAGGGGTAGATCTCGACCGCGTCCTACACGGAGGGGCGGTGCGGCCGCGCGTCGGCCGCACCGCCCCTCGGCGTTGCGCGGTCCCCGGAGGTGCGGGTGCTGCGAGTGAAAACGGTTATCGATACCATCGCATGTCGGGGGTGGTGCGTCCTCGGCTCGTCGGTGGGACGGGCCCGCCCGCCCCCGGGCGCGTGGAGGCTCCGGCGTCCATGCGCCGATCGGAGGGGAGTCCGGATGTCCCGTCGCTGTCAGCTGACCGGCGCCGAGCCGGTGTTCGGCAAGCGGGTGTCGCACTCGCACCGGCGCACCTCACGGCGGTTCGACCCCAACATCCAGACGAAGCGGTACTGGCTGCCCGGCGAGAACCGGCACGTGCGGCTGCGGCTGTCGGCCCGTGCGATCAAGACGATCGACAAGATCGGCATCGAGGCGGCCGTCGCCCGCATCCGGGCCCGAGGGGAGAAGGTCTGATGGCCAAGAAGAGCAAGATCGCCGCGAACGAGCGCCGCAAGGAGGTCGTGGCCCGGCACGCGGCCCGCCGCGCCGAGCTGAAGCGGCTGATCCGCAGCCCGCACACCGCCGAGGAGATCCGCGAGGAAGCCGTGCGCGAGCTGCGCCGCCAGCCGCGCGACGCCAGCGCGACGCGCGTCCGCAACCGCGATTCGATCGACGGCCGTCCGCGCGGGCACCTGCGCAAGTTCGGCCTGTCGCGGGTCCGGTTCCGCGAGCTGGCGCACCGCGGCGAACTGCCGGGCATCACCAAGTCGAGCTGGTAGGAGCACTCGTGGCCGTCCCCAAGCGCAAGAAGTCCAGGAGCAACACGCGCAAGCGCCGCTCGCAGTGGAAGGCGTCCCGTCCCGACCTGGTGCCCATCACCGTGGACGGGCGCAGGACGCTCGTCCCGCGCAACCTCGTCCGCGCCTACCAGAACGGCCTGCGAACCGACGAGGCGTGACCCCCCGCCCCGGTGCGCGCGGCCCGCCCGCACCGGGGCGGGGGGTGTCCGGATGCGTTCCTTCCGGGATGAAAGCGTGATATTGGTAGTGATAACGGTTTTCATTCCGGATTGGGGTGGCGGGTGGAGGAACGGGAGCATGCCGTCGTCGTCGGGGCGGGGATCGCGGGGCTGACCGCGGCGGCGGCGCTGGCGGGCCGCTTCGAGCGGGTCACGGTGCTGGAACGCGACGCGCTCGGGGAGGCTCCGGGGTTCCGGCCGGGCGTGCCGCAGAGCCGTCACCTGCACTCACTGATGGGGGCCGGGCAGCGCGCCCTGGACGGGCTGCTGCCCGGCTTCACCGAGCGGCTGTACGAGGCGGGCGCCGTCCCGCTGCGGACGCCCTACGACCACCTGTGGCTGAGCCCGGCGGGCTGGTGCCACCGCTTCGCGCCCTCGCACACGGTGCCGTCGGCCACGCGGGAACTGGTCGAGCACGTCGTGCGGACCTCGGTGGCCGGGCTCGACGGCGTCCGGTTCCGCGACCAGACCGAGACCGTGGGGTTCGCCGGTGACGCGGCCCGCGTCACGGGCGTGCGGGTACGCACCCGGGGCGGTGACCGAAGCGGCGGGGTGGACGAGGTCCCCGCCGACCTGGTCGTGAACGCGTCCGGGCGCGGGTCCGGCGGCCGCGGGTGGCTGCGCGCGCTCGGCCTGGACGAACCGGAGGTCGAGCGGATCGACTCCCGTCCGGGCTACAGCAGCCGGCTGTACGAGATGCCCGCGGGCTTCGCCGACGAGTGGCGGATCATCTCGATCCAGCCGGGCGAGGGGCAGCCGCTGCGGGGCGGGGCGCTGGTCCCGGTCGAGGGCGGCCGGTGGCTGGTCTCGCTGTACGGGTACCTCGACGATCACCCGCCGGTTGATCCCGAGGGCTTCCTGGAGTTCGCGGGCAGCCTCCGGCATCCGGTGCTGCACGACGTCGTGCGGGACGCCGTCCCCGCCGGGCCCGTCCACGGGTTCCGGCACATGGCCAACGAGCGGTACCGGTACGAGGACCTGCCCGCCTGGCCGGACGGCCTGCTCCTGGCGGGCGACGCGCTGTGCGCGGTCAACCCGGTGTACGCGCAGGGCATGTCGATGGCCGCGATGACGGCCGAGACGCTGGGCCGCCTGCTGGACGGCGACGCGGGCTGCCGCGCGACGCAGAAGGAGATCGCGGCGGGGAACGAGCGGGCCTGGCAGGTCGCCACCGGCGCGGACCTCGCGTACCTCACGGACGTGGGGGGCGAGGGGGCCCGCGACGCGGGCGAGTACATGGCGCGGCTGATGGCGCTGGCGCTGGTGGACGCCGACGTCAACCGGACCTTCTTCGACGTGATGATGATGCTCGCCGAGCCGGACGCCCTGGCGTCGCCGGAGCTCGCGGCGCGGGTCGCGCGCGGCCCGTCCCGTCCGCCGGCCGGCCCGGCGTGCTGACCGACTCGGCCCACCGGGCGGGCATGGCCGCGCTCGGCGCCGCCGAGCCCGAAGGGTTCCCGGCGGCCGTGCGGCGGCTCGACCTGGCGGTCCTGCACGGCATCGCCGCGTTCCTCGGGGAGGAGCTGGAGGGGAAGGGCCCGCTGGCGGCGGCGGAGATCGCGGCCGTCCTGGGCGCCGCTCCCCGGCACGCGTGGATCGTGGAGCACTGGCTCGACGCCCTCACCGGCGAGGGCCTCGCCGAACGCTCCGGGGCCGGGCGCCACGACGGGTTCCGGCGCCGCCGCCGGTCCGAGCTGATCGCGCTGCGCCGCGACCTGGACGGGGCCCGCCGCGCGCTCGGCTACTCCGAGCGGCTCACCCGGTACCTGCTGGACTCGCTGCGCGCCCTGCCCGACCTGCTCGCCGACCGGGCGAGCGCGCAGGCGATGCTGTTCCCCGAGGGCGACCTCGGTACCGCCGCGGCGATCTACCGGGACAACCCCGTCAACCGCTACCTCAACGCCGCCGCCGTCGACGCCGTCTGCGCCCTGCCCGCCAAGCGCCGCGTCCTGGAGCTCGGGGCGGGCACCGGATCCCTCACGGCCGACCTCCTGCCCATCCTGGCGGGGCACACCGCCGAGTACCTCTTCACCGACCTGTCGCCGTTCTTCCTGGAGGCGGCGCGGCGGCGGTTCGGTGACGTCCCGTTCCTGCGCACGGCCCTCGTCGACTTCGGCGCCGACTTCGGCGCCGACCTCGCCGGGCGGTGCGGGCCCGAGCCGTTCGACCTGGTCGTCGCGGTGAACGCCGCGCACAACGCCCCGCACCTGGGGGAGCTGCTCGGACGGGTCCGCGCGGTGCTGGCACCCGGCGGCGCGGTGCTGCTCATCGAGACCTGCCACGAGCATCACCAGTCGCTGCTCTCGATGCCGTTCCTGCTGTCCGCCCCGCCCGGCGAGGCCCGCACCGAACGCCGGGACCGGCGGGCCGGGACCCGACGCACGTACCTCACCCGCGAGGAGTGGACGGCCGAACTCGGCGCCGCCGGGCTGCCGCCCGTCCTCGAACTGCCCCGCCCCGACCATCCGCTGGCGGCGTTCTCCCAGCACCTCCTGATCGCCGCACCCGACCTTCGAGGGAGAGCCCGTTGACCGTCCCTGCTTCCGCCGAAGCCCGCGCCCGCGTCATGAAGGAACTCGCCGGGATCTGGGGCGAGCTCCTCGACCTGGACGCGGACGAGATCGAGCCGGACGCGAGTTTCCTGCGGCTGGGCGGCGACTCCGTCCTCGCCGTCCGGATGTCGGCGCTGGTGCGCAGGCGCCTCATGGTGGAGCTGGCGCTGACCGACGTCACCGTGGAGATCACCCCGGCGGCGCTGGCCGACCTGGTCGCGCGCCGGTCCGCCGGGGACGGCGGCGCCGCGCGGGCGCTCCCGGTGGAGATCGAGCGCCGTGCCGACCCGGCCGCCCCGTTCCCGCTGATGCCCCTCCAGCAGGGGTACTTCGTGGGCCAGCACGGCGGCTGGGAGCTGTCGTACGCGTCGGCGCACTTCTACAGCGACGTCGGCCTGAGCGAGATGGACGCCGAGGAGGCGGAGGAGACGCTGGCGGACGCGCTGCACCGGCTGGCGCTGCACCAGCCCACCCTGCGGGCGCGGCTCACGGCCGAGGGGGAGCAGTTCGTGCTCCCGCCGGACGCGCCGGGGGCGATCCCCCGGCCCCGCGTGTACGACCTGCGCGGGGCGGGGGAGGCGGAGGCCGCCGCGACGCTGGAGGGCCTGCGCCGGGAGATGGGGACGACGGGGCCCGACCCGCTGTCCGGGCCGGGCCTGGACGTCCGGCTGACGCTGCTGCCGGACGGCCGGGGGCGGCTGCACACCGCGATGAGCCTGCTGTCGATGGACGGCTGGTCGGCGACCGTCCTGAACCGCGAACTGCTGACGCTCGCCGCCGACTGGAACGCCGTCCCGGCCCCGCTGGAGGTCGACTTCGGCGACTACGTCCACTCGATCGGGCGGCTGCGGCAGACCGACGCGTGGGCGGCGGACCGCGACTGGTGGTGGGACCGGCTGGACGACGCGCCGCCGCCACCGGCCCTGCCGCTGCGCGCCGACCCCCGCGAGGCGGCGCCGGAACTCATGGACACGCGGGAGGCGCTGCTCGCCCCCGAGCGCTGGGCGGCGCTGCGGGACCGGTGCGCCGAACGCGAGGTCACCCCGTCGGCCGCGATGCTCACGGCGTTCGCCGTCGTCCTGTCGCGCTGGGCCGGGCACCGCCGCATGCTGCTCAACACCCTCCAGCTCAACCGGCTGCCGCTGCACCCCGACATCCACCGGACGATCGGCGCGTTCGCCGCGACGATGCTCGTGCCGGTGGACCTGGCGGCGGACCGGACGTTCGCGGAGCTGGCCGCCGACCGGCAGCGCGGCTTCGCCGACCACGCCGCGCACAACCTCATCACCGGCGTGGAGGTGTCGCGCGAGCTGGCCCGGCGGCGCGGGACGACGCGTCCGGTCGCGCCGATCGTCTTCCAGAGCACGCTGGGCATGGACGCGGCGATCGGGGAGCGGCAGGCGACGTCCGCCGGGCCGCTCGGCGACCTCGACTTCGACGACTTCTTCCACCAGCTCCGCACCCCCCAGGTCGCGCTGGAGGCCCGCTTCTGGGAGATGAACGGCGCGATGGCGGTCGCGTTCTCGCTCGTCGGCGAGCTGTTCGACCCCGGCGAGGTGGACGCCGCGTTCGGCGACCTGGTCGAGCTGATCGGCGCGCTGGCCGACGGGCCGGGCTGGGACCGGGCCGTCGACCTCCCCGCCGCCGTCGACCCGGCGGCGGACGCGGACGGCCTCCGGATCGGCGCCGGAGCGGTGCCCCGGCGCGGCGCCGAGGCCGGACCTCCCGCCGACGCGCTGGAGCAGCGGATCGCGCTGCTGTGGGAGGAGATCCTGGACGTGCCGGTGCTGGACCGCGCCGCGTCGTTCTTCGACCTGGGCGGCGACTCGCTGCTGGCCGTCCGCGCCGTGGCCCGGCTGGCGAAGGACACCGGCGCGAGCGTGGGCGTCCGGCGGTTCCTGGACGCGCCGACGGTCGCCGGGCTCGCGGCGGCCGTCCGCGAGACCGAGGCCGCCGAACCGGCGTCCGCGAGCACGGGACGATGACGCCGATCGGGGTGCTGGGCGGCTCCGGGACGGTGGGCCGCGTCGTCGTCGAGCGGCTCGCCGCGTGGGGCACCGGCCCGCTCCGCGTCGGCGGCCGCGACCGGGACCGCGCCGCGCGGGTCTGCAAGGCGGCGTTCGGCGTCCCCGCCGAGCCGTTCCGGGTGGACCTGGACGACGCCGCCGCGCTGCGCGAGTTCTGCGCGGGCTGCGACATCGTGGTCAACTGCGCGGGGCCCTCGTACCGGGTGCTGGACCGGGTGGCGCGCGCCGCGCTCGCGGGCGGCGCGCACTACGTCGACGCGGCGGGCGACTTCGTGGCGATCGACGCCCTGACCGTGGACGGGCCCGCCGGGCTCGGGCGGCGCGCCGCCGTCTTCTCGGCCGGCCTGATGCCCGGCCTGTCCGGGCTGCTGCCCCGGCTGCTGGCCGCGGACGGGCCGCTCGCCCGGCTGGACGTCTACGTCGGCGGCGCCGCGGCGATCGGCCCGCTGTCGGCGGTGGACGCGCTGCTGACGCGCGGGCCGCGCTTCGGCACCGCGCTGGCCGCGTGGCGGGACGGCGCGATCGTCCCGGGCGCGCTGAAGCCGCTGCGGTCGGTGTCGCTGCCGGGATTCCGGGACCGGGTGCACGCGTGGCCGTTCCTGTCGACGGAGATGTCCCGGCTCGCGGCGGACCTGGGCGTCGCTGAGCTGCGCAACTACACGGTGTACGTCACCGAGGCCATCCCCGAGGCGCTCGCCCGCGCGTGGGCGGACGACGGCGCCGCGCCGGACGAGCACGTCCCGGCGGTGGTCGCCGCGGCCGACGCCGACCTCGCGGCGACCGGGCCGTACTACGCGATGCTCTTCCAGGCCGTCCCCCGCGACCCCGCTCCGGGACGCCCGCGCCGCCTCCTGCTGCACACGCCCGACTCGTACGCGCTGAGCGGCGTCGTCGCGGCGCTCACCGCCCGCGAGCTGCGCGCGGGCACGATCCCGCCCGGCGCCCACGCGGCCCCCGACGTGCTGTCGCCCGCCGGGACACTGGCCGCGCTCCGCGACGACCCGCTGGTCACCGGCGTCGAGCTCGCCTGACACCCGCCGACCACGAACCCGCGACCACGAACCCACTGGAAGGAAGGTGCCGACCATGACCGATACCGCCGCCGGGGAGGCCGCCCGCGCGGAACGCGGAGAGGGGTACGCGGTCAACGCCCCGTACTACGACCTGATCATCCCCCGCGACCACTGGAACGCCGTCGCCGCCGCGCTCGCGGGCCTCCTCAAGGAAGCCGGGACGATCGCCGAGATCGGTGCCGGGACCGGGTACTTCACCCGGGCGATGCTGGAGTCGCTCGGCCCCGACACCGAGATCTTCGCGATCGAGCCCGCCCGCGTCATGCGCACCGGCCTCGTCACCCGGCTCGCCGCGCTCGAGCCCGGCGCGGCGGCCCGGGTCACCGTGCTGCCCGAGGACGCGATGGCCGCCGATCCGGGAACGCCGCTCGACGCGGTCGTCCTGCTCAACTGCGTCATGCACTTCGCACCGGACGACCGCGAACGGCTGTGGCGGCGGTGGGCGGAACGGCTGCGCCCCGGCGGCCTGCTGATCGTGGAGGCGCAGTACCCGCAGCGCGCCGAGGACGTGCCGGCCTCCGTCGTCCCCGGTGCCTCGCTGGGCCGGTACCGGTACGAGACGCACTCGCGCGCCGAGGCGGTCGGCGACGGGCTGGTCCGCTGGATCAACACCTACCGCACCCTGGAGGGGGACGCGCTCGTCCGCGAGGAGACCGCCGAGTTCGACTGCCACGTCATCTCCGACGCGACGCTGGCCGCCGAGCTGGCGGCCGCCGGCCTGCGGCCCGCCGGGCCGGACCCCGCCGAGGCGTCCGGCCTGCACGTCTGGCGGCGCTGACGTCCGGTGGGCGGGTCAGCGCGGGCCGTGTCCGGCCAGGATCTGCCGCAGCGCCGCCAGCACGGCCGCCCGCTGCGGAACCAGGTAGAAGTGGTCTCCGGCGAAGATCCGCAGCTCGGCCCGCGCGCGCGTCGCCCGGCGCCAGCCGAGCGCCTCGGCGGCGGTGAGGTCGGGGTCCCGGTCGCCGAGGAACATCGTGACGGGGCAGTCCAGCGGCGGCAGCGGCCGGGCCCGGTAGGTCTCGATGATCCGGTAGTCGGCACGGACGTAATCGAAGATCATCGCCCGGAGCGCCGGATCGCGCAGTACCTCGGGCGGCGTGCCGCCCAGCCGCGCCAGCTCGGCCCGCAGGCCCGCGCCGTCCCGGCGGTGCACGTCGCCGCCCCGCTCGTCGTGCGGCGCCTCCCGCGCGGACGCCACCAGGTGCGCCGGCGGGCGGGCGCCCCGCGCCCGGAGCCGCTGGGCCACCTCGTAGGCGACGGTCGCGCCCATGCTGTGGCCGAACAGCGCGTACGGGCCGCCGGTCAGGGGCGCGATCTCGGCGGTGAGCGCGTCCGCCAGCCCGTCCATGTCCGCGGGCACGGGTTCCCCCAGCCGGTCCTCGCGGCCGGGGTACTGCACCGCGACCGGCTCGACGGTCGGCGGCAGCGCCTCCGCCCAATCGGCGTAGACCCCGGCCCCGCCGCCGCCGTGCGGGAAGCAGAACAGCCGCAGCGCGGCGTCCGGGCGCGGCGCGAACCGGCGCAGGGCGCCGCCGCCTTCCTCACGCATTTTCAGAACGTCCTTTCCGTACGACTCCGTACGAGCGACACCGACTGGAGACAGAGATGCATGACGTGATCGTGATCGGCGGCGGCCCCGCCGGGCTCAGCGCCGCCCTGGTGTTCGGGCGCCAGCGCCGCAAGGTGCTGGTCGTCGACGGCGGGCAGGTCCGCAACGCGCCCGCCTCGGAGATGCACATGTACCTGAGCCGGGACGGCTTCCCGCCGTCCCGGCTGCTGGAACTCGGCCGGGACGAACTGGCCGCCTACCCGTCGGTCGAGGTCCGTCCGGGAACCGTCCTGGCCGCGCGCGGCGCCAAGGGCGACTTCACCGTCGAGCTCGCCGACGGGACGGCCGAGCGCGCCCGGCGGCTGGTGCTCGCCACCGGGCAGGTGGACGAGCCGTACGACATCCCCGGGCTGGGGGAGCGGTTCGGCCGCAGCGTGTTCCACTGCCCGTTCTGCCACGGCTGGGAGACCACCGGGAAGACGCTGGCCGTCGTCACCACGGTCCCGCAGGAGGCGATGCTCGCCCTCTACGTCGCCGACCGCTTCAGCGACGACGTCGTCCTGTGCACGCACGGACCGCTCGAGCTCCCCGACGAGATCGCCGCGCGCGTCGCGAAGCGCGGCGTCGAGGTGATCACCGAGCCGATCACCGGCATCGCCGGCGACGTCGACGACCTGCGGTTGCACTTCGCGGGCGGCCGGGTGCTGGAGCGGCAGGCGATCTACCACCGGGCACCGACCCGGCAGCACTCGGAACTGGCGGCGGGGCTCGGCTGCGAGATCCTCGACGACGGCACGGTGCGCGTCAACGAGCTGCAGGAGACGACCGTCCCGGGCGTCGCCGCCGCCGGGGACACCGCCAAGCTCCCGGCCGTGCCCGACGCCGCGACGCTCGTCTCGCTCGGCGCGGCGGACGGCGTCCGCGCGGCGCTGTGGATGGACGGCGACCTCTTCCGCTCCGACCTGGAGGAATCCGGGACCTGACGGCGGCCCCGCACCGGTGGCCGGGCCCGCGCGCCCGGCCACCGGCGTCTCGTGCGTCCGGCCGGACCGGACGACCTCAGCGGGGCTCACGGCGGGCCACGAACAGGTGCAGCCCCGCGTCCGCGAGCGGATGGTCGCCGGCGGGGAGCCGGAACCACGGCCGCAGCCCGGCCCGGCCCATGAGCTCCTCCCACTCGGCCGCGCGCAGGAAGACGCGCTCCTCGGCCGCGCGCGGATCGCCGGGGGCGAGCCGCTCGGCACCGGGCGCGGCCGACATGAGGAACTGCATCGACGCCAGGATCGACGGCAGCTCGCGCACGGTCTCCACGAACACCAGCAGCCCGCCCGGCGCGAGCAGCCGCCCCAGGCCGGCGAGCATGCGGGGGGCGTGCCGGGCGTTGTGCAGGACGTTCGCCGACAGCACCACGTCGAGCGAACCGGTGTCCACGCCCTGCCCTTCGGGTTCGGCGTTGATGTCGAACGCGGCGAAGCGCACCCCGGCCCGGTCGCCGAACCGCTCGCGGCCCAGGTTCAGGAAGTAGCGCGAGACGTCGGTGAACAGGTAGTCGATCTCCGCACCGGACAGGGCGTCCAGCGCCTCGGCGGTGGTGCCGCCGACGCCCGCGCCCGCCTCCAGCACCCGCAGGGGGCCGCCGCGCGCCCGCTCGCGGGCCGCCCACCGCAGCACCTCCCCGACCCCGGCGTTCAGGTACCGGTTCACGCCGTTCTCGCGGTACGCCCCGTCGGCGGCGGTGGCGCCGTCCCCGCCGAACAGCAACTGCTGCACCTGGACCTCGTCGCGGAGCAGCTCCGGGAGGCGCGCCAGCGCCGAGAGGATGAACGCCGTGGTCTCCGCCGGGTATCCGGCCCGCTCGCCCTGCTCCGCCAGGGCACGGCCGGCCGTGGCGACCTGCCCTCGGGTGACGTGCAGCAGCCACCCGTACCCGTCGCGCGCGGTCCGCGACAGGTGCCCCGCGTCGACCAGCGCGGCGAGCCAGCGGCGCAGGATCCAGCGGTGGCGGTCGGCGACGCGGAGGCGGTCGCCGAGGTCGTGCGCCGTGAACCCGTTCCCCAGCGCCGAGGCGGCCGGGCGAAGCGCGGCGCACATCGCCATGAGGGCCACCTCGTCGAGCCGCCGCAGGAACGCGGTCAGTTCGGCCCCGTCCGTCCCGACCGCCCCCGCGACTTCAGCCGCACGCAGCGGCAAGCCCGTGCCCGCGCGGCCGGTGTCCGTGCCGTCCGTGCCCGCGCCGTCCGTGCCCGCGCCGTCCGTGCCCGTGGCGTCCGTGCCCGTGGCGTCCGTGTTCGTGGCGTCCGTGGCGTCTGTGTCCGCGCCGTCCGCGTCCGTGGCGTCCGTGCCCGTGGTGCCGGGAAGGTCGATGACGATCGTGGATTGGGCTCCGGCCCGGCGCAGGACGGTCCGCGCGACCTCGGTCAGGCGGCGGTCGACGAAGGCGGCGAACGGCTCGTGGGCGGTGGCCGGGTCCGGGGCGATCTCCTCGACGGGCGCGGCGGCCGATCCGGCGGGCGACACCACCGCCAGGCTCGCCGGATCGTGCGGGTCGGCGACGATCGCGGCGTCCGGCCCGGCGGCGTCCCGGAGCCCGGCGGCGGTCACCGCGCCCGGCCGGTCCGACAGCGGCGCGAACGGGACGCCGCGCACGCGCGCCGGGCCCCGCCCGAGCCGGGCGGCGAGCGCGGCGGCGCGGTCCCCGGGGAGATCGTCCCAGTTCACGAGGTCGGGCTCGGGGGAATCGGGTGCGTCCACGCGCAGGACCGCGTCGAACCGGTAGCGGGTGAGCTCGGTGTCGGCGCGCATGGTCTTGGGGTGCACGCTGAGCCGGATCCGCCGTCCCGTCTCCGCGCCGATCCGCGCGGCCAGCCCGGCCAGCAGCGGCGGGTCGAAGAGGAACTCGGCCTCGCGCCCGGCGCGTTCCGCGGCCCGCCGGTCCAGCTCGTCCGGCGCCGCGTCCGGTGCCGCGGCCTCCTCGATCCACCGGCAGAACGCGGGCAGCAGCCGGGCGTCGCGCACGTCCCCGACGAGGACCGCCCCGCCGGGGGCGACGGACGCGACGGCGGCGCGCAGGACGGCCTCCAGGTACGGCACGTTCGGGAAGCACTGGGTCACCGAGTTCAGGACGACGAAGTCGGCCCGGCCCCCGGGGAACCCGAGCCGCTCCATCGCCGCGCGGACCCGCGGCGCGTCCGGCCGGTGCGCGGCGGCCCGGACGAACGCGGTGGACGGGATCGCGGCGGCGTCCAGCCGCTCCACCGCGGCCTCGGCCACGTCGGTGCCCACGTACCCCGCCACGCGGCCGTGCAGCCGGTGCGTGAGCAGGCCGGTGCCGCAGCCCAGCTCCAGGACGTGGCGCGGCCGGTGGGCGAGGATCAGGCCGACCGTGTGCGCGACCCATTCGCGCATGTGGTCCGGCGGGAACGGCTCGCCGGTGCCGGAGGCCCGCCAGCCGGACAGGTCGAGGTCGTCGGCGTGCCGAGCCTCCGCCTTGCCGTACGTCCAGTCGTAGACCTCGCCCCAGTGGTCGAGGAACTCCTCGACCAGCGCGCCTGGGGCGGGCCGCACGGCGAGGGCGGACGGGGCCGGGCGGACGCGCACCGTCCCGCCGGTGGCGTCGGGCCGTGCGCTCTCGATCCAGGGATGCGCGTCGAGCAGGGCGTGGACATCAGGCGCGGTCATCGCTCTCCCATCGGGCCGGCGTGCGTTCGTGGCGGGCGGGTTCGTCCGGGACGTGTGCGTGGAGGGTCCGGTCGTGCAGGCGCAGGACGCGGTCCGAGGTGCCGGCGACCGCGGCGTCGTGGGTCACCAGCAGCACGGCCAGGCCCTCGGCCCGCAGGTCCGCGAGGAGCCGGAGGATGCCGGCCGCGGACGCCGCGTCCAGCGCGGAGGTGATCTCGTCGGCGAGCAGCAGCACCGGACGGGCGGCGAGCGCGCGGGCGATCGCGACCCGCTGCCGCTGCCCGCCCGACAGCTCGCCGGGCCGCCGCCCGGCCAGCGCCGGTTCGAGTCCCACCCTGCGGAGCAGGTCCGGGACCTCGGCGAGGGCGCGGCGGCGGGTGACTCCGGAGGTGCGGGTCAGGGCGCGGGCGAGGGCCGTTCCCACGCGATGGGCCGGGTTCAGGGCTCCGGCCGGGTCCTGCGCGACGAGCTGCACCGCGCGGAGCGCCGCGCGGTCCCGGCCGTCCAGCCGCCAGGGCAGGGGACGGCCGAGCAGGCGGGCCTGCCCGGCGGCGGGCGGGTGCAGACCCGCCAGCGCGCGCAGCAGCGTGGTCTTGCCGTAGCCGGAGGGGCCGGTGATCGTGACCAGTTCGCCGCGCGCCACGGTCAGCTCCGCGCCGTCCAGCAGGAGACCGGGCCCGCGGCGCAGCACGAGCCCGTCGATCTCGACCACCGCTTCGCCGGACGCCCGCGCGCCGCCGCCGACCGCCCGGACGGGTTCGGCGGCCGGGGGCCCCAGCTCGTGCACCTGCCCCGCGACACGGTCGACGAAGGCGCGGTCGTGGGAGATGACGACGGTGACCGAACCGCTCGCGCGCCGCCGTGCGAGCGCCTGCTCGACGAGGTCGAGGGCGGCCGGGTCGAGCCCGCTGGTCGGCTCGTCCAGGACGAGCAGCGGCGGATCGCCCAGGAGCGCGCGGGCGAGCGCGACCCGCTGGGCCTGGCCGCCGGACAGCCGGTGGGCGCGCCTGGTCCAGAGCCGCCCGGCGTCCAGGCCGAGCGAGGCCAGCAGGGCCCGCGCGTCCGCCTCGGCCGCCGGGAACCGCCGCCCGTCGAGGACGGCCTTGCCGACGGTCTGCAGCGGGTCGAGCGTCCCCGCCGGGTCCTGGTCGACGAGCGCAGCGTGCGTCCGCCGCCAGCGCCGCGCGGCCTGGCCGGAGGGGACCGGCGCACCGCGCCAGCGCACGTCGCCGCCGGTCTGCCGGAGCCCCGGCGGCAGCAGGCCGAGCACGGCGCGGACGGCGGTCGTCTTGCCGCCGCCGGACGGCCCGACGAGCGCGACCACCTCGCCGGGCGGGGCGTGCAGCGACAGCTTCTCGACGACGGGGTCACCGGCGGCGGTCTCGACGGAGAGCCCGTCCACCCGCAGCCCATCGGCCGGATCCCCGGTTCCGGAGGTCCTTTCGCGGTGTCCGGAACGCGCCGGACGGGACGCTGGACGTCCGGCCGCGCGCCGCCGGACGCCCCCGGCGGCCGGCGCGGCGGTCACCGCCAGCAGGGCCAGCGCGCCCGCCGGTGCGGCCAGGGCCGCCGGGTTGAGGGACGCCCCGGGGAGGTTCTGCCTGAGCATCACGCCCCAGTCGGGCGACTGCGGCCCCGGCCCGAAGCCGAGCGCGGCGAACGCGGTGGAGATCTGCAGCGCCATGACGAACCGCATGACGAGGTCGGCCGTCGCCGCGCCCGCGATCGACGGGAGCACCTCGCGGGCCAGGACGGCGGGCACCCGTTCGCCGCGTCCCAGCGCGGCCTCGACGTAGCCGGAGCCGCGCGCGTCCCGGACCAGGTCGCCGATCAGCCGCAGGCCGAGCGGCGCGCCGCCGCAGACCGTCGCGGCGGTCACCGCCGCGCCCGGCGGCAGCGCCACCGCGAGCACCAGCGCCAGCAGCAGGAACGGGACGGCCAGCAGCAGGTCGGCCGCGCCGGTCAGGATCCGGCCGGGACGCCCGCCCGACCAGCCCGCCGCCAGCCCGCCCGCCGTGCCGAGCGCGGCGGCGGCGACGGCGGCGACGAGCGCGGCGAGGGTGAGGTCCCGGCCGCCCGCGAGCAGCCGGGACAGCACGTCGCGTCCGGCGTCGTCGGTGCCGAGCGGCGCGCCGGGGCCGGGCGGGGTCCACGGCGCGCCGATGGAGGCGGACGGGTCGTGCGGCGCGAGCGCGTCCCCGAACAGCACGACGCCCAGCAGCGCGGACGTCCACAGGACGAGCGCCGCCCTCACCGGGCGTCCCCGGTCCGGGTCAGGGCGGCCAGCGCGTCGGCGAGCAGCAGGCCGCCGAGCACCGCCACCGCCGCCAGCATCGCCACCGCCTGGACGACGGGCGTGTCCCGGGTGCCGACCGCCCCGACGAGCAGCTCGCCGAGCCCGGCGTACCCGAAGACCGTCTCGACGACGGCGGTGGACGCCAGCAGCCCGCCCGCCACCAGCGCGACGACCCGCGCGGCGGGGGCGGCGAGGTGCGGCAGGACGTGCCGCAGCGCCACCCGCGCGCGGGGCACCCCGCGCGCCACGGCGGCGGTCACGTGCGGGCGGCGCAGGACGTCCGCGACGCCGCCGCCGAGGAGCACCGCGCCGTACGCCGCGGCCGGGACGGCGAGCGCCAGCGCGGGCAGCACCAGGATCTCCGGCGCGTCCAGCGGCGAGCCGGTCGCGGGCAGCAGCGACACCGGTGGCAGCAGGCGCAGCGGCCCGGCGAACGCGACGGCGAGCGCCGCCGCGAACACGATCTGCGGGACCGCCGCGGCCCCGGTGATCAGCCCGCCGAGCGGCCCGGCGGCGCGGGACCCGGCGTGCGCCGCCGTCCCGGCCGCCCAGGCGAGCACGAGCAGCAGCGGCACCGCCACGGCCAGCGCGCAGCCCGCCAGCGCCAGCGTCGCGGGCAGGCGCTCGGCCACGACCGCGCTCACCGGACGGTCCGTGACCAGCGAGCGCCCGGCGTCGCCGCGCGGCAGCCCGCCCGCCCAGCTCGCGTAGCGCTCCCACGCGGGCCGGTCCAGGCCGAGCTCGGCGCGCAGCGCCGCCTCCTGGCCGGCCGAGGCCCGCCCGCCGGAGCGCGCCTGCGCCGCGTCCGACGGGAGGAGTTCGGTGGCCCCGAACACCGCCACCGACACCAGGAACAGCACCACCGCCGGCCGCACGACGAACCGCGACACGAGCCGCCACGCGGGCCGCGACACGAGCTGCGACACGAACCGCCGCGCGGGCCGCCACGCAGGCCGTCGCTCGGCCCGTCGCTCGGCCCGTCGCTCGGCCCGCCGCGCGAGCCGTCTCGTCAGCCGTCGCATCGGCCGTCGCATGGGCCGCCGCGTCGGCCGTCTCGTGCGCCGGCCCGCGGGCCGGCGCCGTCCCGGCGTCCCGTCCGGGGGCGGGCCCGGCGTCCCGGCCACCGGTGCGCTCAAGAGGTGAGCCGGGTCCGCTCGATGAACTGGCTCTCGAAGCCGGGGCCGGTCGGCAGGTCCGCGACACGGGAGGAGGCGAGGTCGAGCCCGTCGCCGGTCGCCCAGACGACGTAGCCGCCCTCGTCCCGGACCTGCCGCTGGAGCTCGCCGAGCGCGGCCTTGCGGGCGCCCGCGTCGGCGGTCGCGAGGGCCTCGGCGAACGCGTCGTCCCATGCGGGGCGCTTCCAGGCGGTCTCGTTGGTGGGCGCGTCGGCCAGCAGCGACACCCGCGTCACGTCCAGGAACGGGATGCCGCCGAAGTAGCCGGTGTAGAAGTCGCGCTTGGCGAACACCTCGGTCCAGTAGGTGTCCGGCGGCTCGTTGACGACCTTCACCGTGATCCCGGCGGGCTCGAGCTGCTGCGCGAACAGGGTGGCGGCGGTGTCCATGCCGGGGTAGGAGGTGGTCGTGGCGAGGGTGAGCTCCAGCCCGTCCCCGTGGCCCGCCTGCTCCAGCAGGTCCTTCGCCTCGGCCACGTCGCGGGTGCGCTGCGGGATGCCGGTGGGGCTGGTGGGGTCGGCCGGAGTGAGCAGGTCGTTGCCGACCTTGCCGAAACCGAGGAAGACCTTGTCGAGGAGTTCCTTCCGGTCGGCGGCCAGCTTGATCGCCTCGCGGACGCGCGGGTCGTCGAAGGGCTCGCGGTCCAGCCGCATCACGAACGGGTACATGATGACGCCCGGCCGGCGCACGACCTTCACCGCGTCGTTGCCCCGCGCCTGCCGGGCGGTGGCGGGACTGACGCTGGAGGCGACGTCGGCCTGCCCGGACAGGACGGCCTGCGCGCGGGCCTGCGGGTCGATCACCGCGCGGACCTCGATGCGCTCGGTGGGCGGGCGGCCGCCCCACCACTCGTCCTTGCGCTCCAGCACGGCGTTCTGGAGGTTGCCGCCCGCCATCGTGTACGGGCCGGACCCGGCGGGCGGCTCGTCGAAGTTCGTCGTGCCCTCCGGCACCACGAACGTGATCGACTCCAGGGCGCGCGGCACCTCCGCGTACGGCGCGGTGGTCTTCAGCTCCAGCGTGTGGTCGTCGACGATCCTGGACGCGGCGACGTCGAACATCGTGAAGCGGCCGAAGTTCTCGGCGGACTTGGCGTGGATGCGGCGCAGCGAGAACAGGACGTCGGCGGCGCGCACCGGGCTCCCGTCGCTGAAGGCGGCGTCGGTCCGCAGCTTGACCGTCCAGGTGGTCAGCTTGTCGTCGGGGGTGATGGAGGCGGCCAGCCGCAGCTCGGTGGTGCCGTCCGCGCGGGGCTTGGCCAGCACGTCGTACAGCAGCGCGAACCGGACCAGGTCGGACTGGTTCGGGATGCCGCCGTGCGGGTCGTTGGTCGCGGCGGCGGGGGCGCCGACGGTGACGTAGCGCAGCGTCCCGTCCGAGCCGGAGGCGGAGCCGGAGTCGCCGCCGCACGCGGACAGGGCGGACATGGCCAGGCCGAGTGCGAACACGCCTGCGGCGGCGCGAAAGCGTTTCATGGGTCGGTGGATCCGTTCTTCTCGATGGGGGTGCGGTCGTGCTCAGGGGCGGGGCAGGGCCCGGTCGATCAGGGCGGCCAGCTCGGGCAGCGCGGGCGGGCGCAGCAGGCCGTAGTGGTCGGTGCCGAGGCCGTGGACGTCGAGCGGACCGGCCAGGTGGCGGCCCCAGCCGAGGTCGGGCAGGCCGGGCGGGGTGTCGTCCACGCCCATCCCGATGCCGGAGTTGCGGGCGGCCGGATGGTCGGCCCGCACCAGCAGCGTCCGGACGCGCGCGTCGCCGACCCGGCCGGGCGCGTGCGCGGCCAGGCCCCGCAGGTGCCGGGCGAACACCGCGATCCGGTCCCGCACGTCCTCGCGGCGGCCGAGCAGCCGGTGGCCGCGCAGGCGCCGCGACACCTCGGAGTACCGCGCGCCGGGAGCGAGCCCGCGCAGCTTCGCGCGCTCCTCCTCCGTGCCGGTGCCGAGGTCGACGCCGCCGAACGCCTCGTACGCGGCCAGCAGCCGGACGGTCGCCTCGGCCTCGGCCGCGTCCGCCGTGGGCGCCTCGATCGGGGTGATGTGGGTCGGGTCGTTCGCGTCGAACATCAGCAGGCTCTCGACGTGCCGCCCGTCCTCGGCGAGCAGCCGCACCACCTCCTGGCCGAGGCTTCCGCCCATCGACCAGCCGCCCAGCACGTACGGCCCGCCGGAGCGCTGCCGGACGGCGGCGGCGTACGCGCGGGCCAGGCCGGTGAGGTCGCCGGGCGCGGGGTCGCCGAGTAGCCCCGGATCGGTGACGGCGACGACGGAGTACGCCGCGTCGACCAGGCCGGACAGCTCCACGTAGCACATGACGTCACCGCCGGACGGGTGCAGCAGGAAGAGCGTCCGGTCGCCGGTGCCGTCCCGCAGCGGGACGAGCACGTTGTCGGACACGGTCGCGGACGCGCGCGGCGCCCCGGCGGCCGCCGGTCCGGCCGCCATCGCCGGTCCGGCCGCCATCGCCGGTCCGGTGGCCGGCTCGGCGACCGACTCGGCGACCGGTGGCTCGGCGACCGGTGGCTCGGGGGCCGGTTCGTCCCAGGCGGCGGGGTCGGTGGCCAGGGTCCGCACCCGGTCGGCGTACGCGGCGAACGCCCGGTCCACCTCGTCCGAGGGCAGGAGCCCGTCGACGGCGTCCCATTGCAGCAGCAGTTCGCCGCGCTGCACGAGCACCTGGTGGTCGAGCCAGACCTGCGGTGTCTGGCTCAACGCGTGCACCTGCTCGCCGACCCACTGCAGGTCGGGTTCGCCGCCCACCAGGTCCTCCAGCCCGAGCGCGCTGGTGAACACCACCGGGACCGAGCCGACCTCGCCGGTCCGGGTGGCGCGTTCGGACAGCAGGTCCAGGGCGGAGTACGCGCGGTGGTCCAGGTCGGCGAACAGGCGCCGGTGGACGGCCCGTACCCGTCCGGCGAACGTGCCGGGCCCGCGGCGGTCCACCTCGTGGATCAGCAGCGAGGTGAAGTCGCCGACGACCAGGTCGACGTCGGGGTGGATCGGGGGCCGGTCGAACAGGGTGAGCGTCAGCGCGAAATGCGAACCGCCGGACCAGTCCGCCAGCGTCTCGGCGTACGCGGCCAGCAGCACGGCGGTCGGTGTCGTGCCGCGCCGGGCCGCCTCGGCGCGCAGGGCGTCCCATTCGGCGGGGGCGAGCCGGGCGGTGCGGCGCACGAACACCGGCGGACCGTCCAGGGGGCTCACCGGGAGCGGCGGCGGACCGGGGAGGGTGTCCAGCCGCTCCCGCCAGTACCCGGCGGCGGCCCGCCACGCCGCGCCGTCCCGCTCGGCCTCCAGCGTCCGGGCGCAGGCGGCGAAATCGACGCCGATGTCCGGCAGCGCCGCGTCCGGATCCGCGTAGCGGCGCCGGACCTCCCGGTCGATGATCCAGTAGCTGCCCGCGTCGCACACCAGCACGTCCACGCCGATGAACAGGCGGACGCGGCCGTCCGGCAGCCGGGCCGCCTCGACGTGCAGCAGCGGCCAGCGGTCCGACGGGCCCGGATCGCGCGACAGCCGGGCGCGCAGCCGGGCCAGCCGCGCGTCCCGTCCGTCCTCGTCCAGGCGGGTCAGGTCGTGCACGCGGATCCGGTACGGGGGGACGTGGTCGAGCGTTTTCAGCCGTCCCCGGGCGGTGGTGACGGTGCGGAGCATCGGGTGCCGGTCGATCACCGCGCGCCAGGCGTTCTCGTACCGGGCGACGTCCAGGTCCGGGCAGTCGTACTCGAGGTAGAAGTGGCAGGCGATGTCGCCGAGCGCGTACCCGCCCCCGCGCCCGACCCAGTAGGCGTGCTGGACGCGGGTCATCGGGAACGTGCCGTCGTCCGCTTCGTCGGCGGCGTCCCCGGCCTCCCCGGCCTCCACGGGCACGGTCTCGGGTGCGGCGGGTTCCGCGCCGGTCGCGGCGAGGAGTTCGGCGAGGGCGCCGAGGGTGGGGCGCGCCAGCAGGTCCCGCAGCCGCAGTTCGGTACCGAAGGCGCGGCGCAGCGTGTCCAGCATCCGGGTCGCCAGCAGCGAGTGGCCGCCGAGGGCGAAGAAGTCGGCGTCCGGTGAGGTCACGGGGACCCCCAGCAGGTCCGACCACACCTCGGCCACCGCGCGCTGGTCGGCGGTCAGTTCGGCGCCCTCGTCCGCGTCGCCCGGCGCGGCCGGTTCGGTGTGGGCGGCGGTGGCGGCGCGTTCGCGCAGGTCGGTGGTCGAGACCGCCACCACCGGAGGCGTGCCCGGCCCGCCGGCCGCCACGATGCGGTCGAGGGCGCCCATGCCGGTCGGGGCGTCCAGCGCGAACGTCAGGCGCACCTGGCGCTCGCCGCCCATCGGCCCGACCTTCCAGGCGTCCCAGACCGCGCTGACCCAGCGCGTCCCGCCGGACGGTCCCGCCTCCCCGGTCGATCCGGCCGCCGCCTCGGCCAGCGCGTCGAGGTAGCGGTTGGCGGCGCAGTAGGGGCCCATGCCGATGCCGCCGAGCAGCGTGCCCGCCGACGACATCAGCACCACCGTCGCCGGGCGCCGGTCCGGCGGCAGCGCTTCGATGGCGGCGCGCAGCGCGAGCGCGCCCTCGATCTTCGCGGCGACGTGCCCGGTGACGTGCCCGGCGGTGACGTTGCGCAGCGGCTGCAGATCGGCGGACGCGACGACACCGGCCGCGTGCACGACCAGGTCGATCGGGGCCCGCGCGGCCAGTTCCGCGACGAGCGCCGCGGTCGCCGCCGCGTCCGCCGCGTCCACCCTCCGCACCTCGACGTCCAGGCCCTCGCCGGCCAGCGTCCGCAGCCGGCGGGCCCGGTCGCCGTCCGCCGGGGGGCCGCTCCGGGAGGTGATCACCACGCGCAGGCCGAGCCGTCCGAGGTGCGCGGCGGTGGTCAGGCCGACGTCCCCGAGGCCGCCCGTGATGAGCGCGATGTGCCCGCGCCGCGGCGGCGTCCCGTCCGGTGCCGCGGGCCTCCACGGCCGCAGCCCGCGCGTCCAGCGGACGCCGCTCCGCACCGCCGTCTCGACGCCGGACTCCCGGCCGCCGGTCAGGTCGGCCAGCTCGTCCAGCACGCGGGCCGGTACGTCGGCCCGTTCGTCCAGGTCGAGCGTGCGCCACCGCAGGCCGGGCTGCTCCTGCGCGAGGACGCGCGGCAGCGCCAGCGCGGCCGCCGCCGCGGGGTCGGGCCGGTCGGCGCCCTCGACGCGCTGCGCACCGCGGGTGAGCAGCAGCAGGAAGGCGGGCGGGTCCTCCGCGGCGGCGATGATCCGGGCGAGGCGAGCGTGCCGGAGCACGTCCCCGGTCACGCCGTCCGGGCCGCCGGAGCCGCCGGCGAGCACGATCGCGCCGGTCCACTCCCCGCCGGGAGCCGGGTCCGGCGCCTCTCCCTCCCCGGTCAGGACGGTCGTCCGCGCTCCGGCCTCCGCGAGGGCGGCGGCGAGCCGTTCCGTCGCGGCGCCGTCCGGTCCGGCGACGAGCCAGCGGCCGTCCGCCGCGCGGTGCGCCGGGAGCGGAGCGGTCTGGCGCCACACGGGAACCTGGAGCGGGTCGGTCTCGTCGGGCGCCTCGCCGTCGCCGAGCCCGGCCGGGCGGCGCGGCGGATCGATCCAGAAGCGGCGCCGCTGGAAGGCGTATCCGGGCGCGGCCACCCTGCGGCGTCCCGGCCGGTGCATCGCGGCGAAGTCGACCTCCACGCCGCGCGTCCAGAGCTGCCCGGCCGCCGCGTGCGCGGCCGCGAGGTCGTCCGCGCCGGACTCCACGGCCAGCGCCGGGACGGCGGCGACCAGCGGTTCCAGGCCGTGGGAGCGCGCGAGGGCGGCCAGGGCCGCGCCCGGCCCGACCTGTACCAGCACGGCCGGACGCGCGGACGTCCCGGTCCCGTCGCCGACCGCCGCGCGCACCGCGGCGGAGAACCGCACGGGCTCCCGCAGCTGGCGCACCCAGTGCTCGGCCGTGCCGAACTCCGCGCCCACCGCCCGCCCGGTCACCGTGCTGATCGCCCGGATCGCCGGAACCCGCCCGGTCAGCCCGGTTGCGGCGGCCCGCATCGCGGGCAGCGCCCCGTCGATCAGGCGCGAATGGGCGGCGCCGTCGAAGCGCAGCCGGGACGGCTCGATCCCGGACGCGCAAAGTTCGTCCTCCAGCGCCGCCACCGGGGCGCGCGGGCCGGACACCACGCACGCCTCCGGCGCGTTGACGACCGCGAGGTCGACGTCGCGATGCCGGTCGAGCAGCTCGCGCGCCGCGTCCTCGCCCAGCGGGACGGCCAGCATCGCGCCGTCCCCGGCGGCCTCGGCCATCGCCGTCGAGCGGGCGGCGATCAGCCGCGCGGCGTCCTCCGGCCGCAGGGCGCCGCCGACGACGGCGGCGGTGTACTCGCCGAGGCTGTGCCCCAGCACCGTGTCGGGGACGATCCCCCACGACTCCAGCAGCCTCGCGGTGGCCAGCGACACCGCGTACAGCGCGGGCAGCCCGTGGACCGGTCCGTGCGCGCGCTCCGCGTCCCCGGCCCGCACGATCTCGCGGACGTCGACCCCGAGGAGGTCGCCGAACAGGTCGGCGCACTCGTCCACGCAGGCGGCGAACACGGGCTCGGCGCCGTACAGCGCCGCGCCCATCCCGGGGCGGGCGCTGCCGCCGCCCGGGAAGGCGAACACCAGCCGCGGCGCCGCCGTCACGGGACCGGACGGTGCCGCCGCGGCCAGCTCGCCGAACGATCCGGCCGACAGCCGGTACGGCAGGTGTTCCCGTCCGGCCTGCAACGTGTGCGCCAGGTCGGCCCGGTCGTACCCGCCGCCTTCGCGGGCGCGGGCGGCGAGCGTCCCGGCGGCCTCGCGGAGCGCGGCGGGCTCCCGCGCGGACAGGACGATCGGGTGCGGGCGAGGATCCGGCGCGGCGGGCGCGCGGTCGGGGGCGGGGCCGACGACCACGTGCGCGTTGGTGCCGCCGATGCCGAACGAGCTGATCCCGGCCAGCGGCGGGCCGTCCCACGGCCGCGTCTCGGTCACCACGCCGAACGGGGACCCGGCGAGCCCGAGCAGCTCGCTGACCGGACGCGCGTGCAGGGAGGCGGGCAGCGTCCGCTCCCGCACCGCCAGCACGGTCTTGATGAAGGAGGCGATCCCGGCGGCGGCGTTGGCGTGCCCGATGTTGGACTTGACCGAGCCCAGCCCGCACCAGGCCGGGCCGCTCTCCCCGAACACCTTCCGCAGCGCCGCGACCTCGATCGGATCGCCGATGCGGGTCGCGGTGCCGTGCGCCTCCACGTACCCGACCTGCCGGGGCTCGATCCCGGCGACGGCCTGCGCCTCGGCCAGCACCCGCGCCTGCCCGCGCACGGACGGCGCGGTGAACCCGGCCTTGGCCGCCCCGTCGTTGTTCACCGCCGTCCCGTGCACGACGGCGAGGACGGGATCGCCGTCGTCCAGGGCGTCCCGGAGGCGGCGCAGCACGACGGCGCCCGCGCCCTGGCTGTACACGATCCCCGTGCCCTCGGCGGAGAACGCCCGGACGCGCCCGTCCGCCGAGTAGATGCCGTCCGGAGTGGAGAGGTAGCCGTGGCCCTGCGGGACGATCAGCGACACCCCGCCCGCCAGCGCCGTGTCGCACTCGCCGGACAGCAGCGACTGGACCGCCACGTGCACGGCGACCAGCGAGGTGGAGCAGGTGGTGTTGACGGCCAGCGCCGGGCCGGTGAGGTTCAGCCGGTAGGCGGTCTGCAGGGGCAGGTAGTCGGTCTGCGTGGCCATCGCCGCCTGCAGGCTCCCGGCCGGATCGGCGCCGCCGCCCGTCGGGTCCCACCGGTCCCACAGGTTCGAGGCCAGGTAGGAGCTCTGCGCCGCGCCCGCGAACACCCCGACCGAGCCCGCGCCCCGCCCCCCGCCGTGCCCCGCCTGCTCCAGCGACTGCCAGGCGCACTCCAGGAAGAGCCGGTGCTGCGGGTCGAGCAGCGCCGCCTCGGCGCCGGTGAACCCGAACGGGACGGGGTCGAACCGGTCCTGCCCGTCGATCAGCCCGGCGACCGGGACGTAGGCGGGGTCGCGGCGCAGCGCGCGGGGCACCCCGCGCTCGGCGAGCTGCTCGTCGGTGAGGCGGGCGAGCCCCTCGCGGCCTTCGGTGAGCAGCCGCCAGAAGGCGTCGGCGTCCGGCGCGCCCGGGAAGCGGCAGGCCAGCCCGGTGACGGCGACGGCGGTGTCCTGGCCGGGGTTCATCGCGCGACCTCGGCGGCCCGGCGGCGGGCATCGCGCCGGCCGTCCGCCCACCGCGCCGCCGTACCGGACGGCGGCGCCGATCCCGTGGGTGCCGCGGGCTCCGCGGGTGCCTGCGCGGGCTCCGCGCGGGCCGGGGCCTCGGCGGGTGCCGGGGCCTCGGCGGGGGCCGGTGCGGCGCCCGTCCGTCCGGCGATCCAGGCGGCCAGCTCCCGCACCGTCGGCCGGGTGAACAGGTCCACGACCGACAGGTCCGGGTCGAGCCGTTCCACGAGCCGGGCGTGCGCCCGCACCAGCGTCAGCGACGTCGCCCCCAGCCGGAGGAAGGGGGTGTCCACGTCCACGGGGGCGCCTCCGAGCAGGTCACTGAGGGTCCGCGCGATGATCCCCTCGATCTCCGGATCGGGGGGAAGGTCCGCCACCGGTTCCGGCGCGACGTCGGGCGCGGGCGCCGCCGCGGGCACCGCCGAGGGGGGCGGCGCGGGCGCGGGGGCGGGCGACGGGACAGGGCCGGGGACGACGCCCAGCTCGATCAGCCCGTCCATCGGCAGCCGCTGCTGCAGCGACAGCCCGCGCCGTCCCGCCGCACCGGCCATGCTCGCGGCCCATTCGCCCGCGGCCACCAGCGCCCGCACCGGAGCCAGCGCGCCGCCGGACACGCGCACCGCCACGTCCAGGCCCTGCTCCGCGGCCCGGCCGAGCAGCACGGCGAGATCGTCGCCGGCGGGGGCCGGGGCGGGGGCGGCCTGCGGAGGGAGGGCGGCCCGCGCCGGGGGCGCTCCGGCCGTCCGGCGGTAGGGGTCGGGCAGCGCCTTGTAATCGATCTTTCCGTTGTCGGTGACCGGGAACTCGTCCAGCCACAGCACGCGGCTGGGCACCATGTAGTCCGGCACCCGCTCGCGCAGACGCACGATGAGCGCCTCGTCCGACGGCGGTTCCCCGCCCCCCGACGCGGCCAGGTACGCGACCAGCCGCGGCCGGTCGTCGGGACCGCGGACCGACAGCGCCACCGACTGGCGCACCCCCGGCACGCGGTTGAGCGCCGACTCCACCTCGCCCAGCTCGATGCGGTGCCCGCGGATCTTCACCTGCCGGTCCAGCCGCCCCAGGAACTCGATGTTCCCGTCGGTGCGCCACCGCCCCAGGTCACCGGTCTTGTACAGGCGCCGCCGCAGCACCGGATGGGTGACGAACCGTGCCCGCGTCTGCTCCGCGTCGCCGATGTAGCCGCGCGCCAGGCCGTCGCCCCCGATGTGCAGCTCGCCGACCTCGCCGACCGCGCACGGTCCGCCCCGCTCGTCCAGGATGTGGAAGGACTGGCCGCGCAGCGCGCGCCCGTACGGGATGCTCGGCCAGCCCGGCGGGACGTCGCCGATCGGGTGGCAGATCGACCAGATCGACGCTTCCGTGGCGCCGCCGAGGCTGACCACGGTCGCGTCCGGCGCCAGCACCCGGACCCGGTCCGGCAGCGTCACCGGGATCCAGTCGGCCGACAGGAACACCAGCCGCAGCGGGGCCAGCACCGCGCGGGCGCGCTCCGGCTCGATCTCGGCGTACTCGACCAGCATCTCCATCAGCGCGGGAGCGGTGTTCCAGACCGTGACGCGGTGCCGCTCCATCAGATCGAGCCAGTGCCCCGGATCGCGCTGCCGCTCCGGGTCCGGCAGCACCAGACCGGCCCCGGTGCCCATCACCCCGAAGATGTCGTGCACCGACAGGTCGAAGCTGAACGCCGACAGGCCCAGCACCCGGTCGTCCGGCCCGACCGGGAAGCGGTCGATCAGGTCGTCGATGGTCGTGCGGGCCGCACGGTGCTCGATGGCGACGCCCTTGGGACGTCCGGTGGATCCGGAGGTGAAGATGACGTACGCCAGCTCGTCGGGCGTCGCGGCACGCGGCTCCACCTCGGCCTCGCCATCGCGGCCGTCGTCGCCGCCGAGCGAGCCGCCCGCCGGCAACCGGTGCACCTTCACGCCCGCGGGCCAGGAGACCTCCGACGACTCGGGCACCACGGCCCGGCGCACCCCGGCCTGCTCGCACACCGACGCGATCCGCGCGGCCGGCCAGGACGGCTCGACGGGCACGTAGCCCGCGCCGCTCGCGCAGACCCCGAGCAGGGCCGTGACCTGCTCGGCGCCCTTCTCGAACGCGACCGCGACCAGGTCGCCCGGACCGGTGCCCGTCCCGGCCAGCTCCCGGCCGATCCGGTGCACCCGCCCGGCGAGGCCGGCATGTGTCACCTCTCCCGCGCCGTCCAGCAGCGCCGCGTTCCCCGGATGCTTCTCCGCCGCCCAGCGCAGCGGATCGTCCAGCAGCGGCCCGGCGTCGCCGAACGGGTGCCGGACCAGCGGCTCGTCCGGGAGGAACGTCGGGTCCCAGCCGAGGGCCGGATCGGTCCACGCGTCCGGACCGGCGGCGAGCCGCCGCAGCAGCCGCAGGTGCGCGTCGCGCATCCCGGCCACGTGGCCCTCGCCGAACGCGCCGTCCGCCGCGTCCCAGGCGATGCGCAGCCGCCCGCCCTCGTCGTGGACGATGTGGTCCAGCGCGACCTGCGGGGTCTGCGAGACGCCGAAGACCTCCTCGCCCAGCCACGCGGCCGGCGGCCGGCCGGGATCGGACAGCCCGAGCCCGCTGGTGAAGACGACGGGATGGGACGGCGTCAGGTCCGTCGCCCCGGCATCGCGCAGCACCTCGACCCCGGACACCGTCCGGTGGTCCATGTCGGTCCAGAACCGCCGGTTCACCCGCTCCGCGAACGCCGCGAACCCGCCGGTTCCCGGCCGGGGCACCTCGACCAGGATCGTCGAGGTGAAGTCGCCGACGAGGTGCTCCAGTTCCGGATCGTCCGGCCGGTCGAACAGCGTCGTGTTCAGGCTGAACGGGGCCGCGGCCCCCCACCGTTGCAGCACCAGGCCGAACGCGGCCAGCAGGACGCCCGTCGGGCTCAGGCCGTGCCCGGCGGCGCGCTCCCGCAGCGTTCGCCACTCGCCTGCGCCGAGCTCGGCCGCCTCCCGGGAGAACCGGTGGCCGCGCAGCTCCGCCAGATCGGTCGCCCACGGGAGGCGGGGCCCCGGCGGCAGCTCCCGTGCCGCCCAGTACTCGCGGTCCCGCTCGCGCCGGGGATCGTCGGCGTGCCGCCGCATCACCTCGGCGAACGTCAGTGCGGCGCGCGGGAGCCCGGCCCCCGGATCGTCCACGAGTCCGCCCCACTCGGCCAGGATCTGCATCCAGCCCGCCAGGTCGAGGGCCAGCACGTCGATCCCCAGGAACACCCGCGTGCGCCCGTCCGGCAGGAAGGCCGCCCGCACGTCGAACAGCGGCCACCGGGCGGGATCACGGACCTGGTGGGAGCACGCGCGACGCACCCGATCCAGGACGGCGTCCGCGTCCGCCGCGTCCCGCAGATCGTCGACGGGGAACGCGTAGCGGTCGACCTCGGGCAGCACGCGCTGGCGCCCGTCCGCGTCCACGACCATCCGGAGCATCGGATGGTGCGCCACCAGCCGGTTCCACGCCGCTTCGAGCCGGGCGAGGTCTTCCTCCGGGGCGCCGTCCGGCCGCCGGTCGTACTCGCGGTAGTAGAAGGTGGCCACGCCGCCCAGCGGGAACGCCGGATTCCGGCCGATCCAGTACGCCGTCTGCAGCGGCGTGAGCGGGAACGCCTCGCCGGTCTCCGCCGCCCCGTCGGGCTCCCGGGCGGCGACGCTCCGCACGGTGGCGTCCCCGAGGAAAGCCTGCAGCGGCAGGTCGAGCCCCAGGTCGCGCAGCCGCCGCCGCAGCCGGACGGCGGTGAACGACTCCAGCCCCAGGACGGTCAGCGGCGTGTCGGGATCGACGGCGACGAGGTCGAGCCCGAGGACCTCGGCGACCATCGCACCGACTTCATCGACCATCGCGGGCGGGGACGGCAGCACGTCACGCATGGCTCTCCCAAGATCCGGACAAGCACGAACTGTACGATAATGATTATCACAACCGTTTTCGTGGCAACAGTGCGCATTGTCCGGGAGCGGCCGCACGCGACGCGTTCGACCCGCACACGGGCCGGACATGCCGCGGCGGGCGGCCCCCGGAGGGACCGCCCGCCGCGCTCCGGTCAGGCCGCCGCGAGGAACCGCCGCAGGCCGTTCCGCTCTTGCTCGTTCACGGCTTCCTTCACACGGCCCACAGGCGGAGCCTGCGGTAGCGCGGCTCCCAGGTCACCCGGTTGAGCACCCGCACCGGGGGCGGCAGCGCGGCCAGGAACCGGCTGCGGTCGGTCGGCTTGATCCCGTCCACGACCCACGGGACGAAGACCGCCGCCCCCTTGATCCCCTGGCGGGCGCGGATGTCGGCGGTGAAGCCCGCCCACTCCTTCGGCGTGAGCGTGGACCGGATCAGCGGCAGCGCGCTCATCTCCTCGTGGGCGAGGTGCCTGCCGAGGGACGCCCGCAGCTCGCGGACCCGCGCCGCGAGGTCGTCCGCCGGGCCCGAAAGGCCGTCGTCGACCGCCGCCAGGAGCGGATCGATGAGCGCGTGCTCGTCCGCCATGTCCTCGAGCAGCGCCAGGTCCTGCGGCCTGCGGCGGACGGCCCGCTCGACCCGGGGCCACAGCGCGGTGTCCTCGGCGGTGTGGTGGATGTGCAGCTGGTGCTTGAAGTTCTCCCAACCGGCGCGGACGTGCGGGGAGCCCGCTCTCCCCGCCTCGACGACGGCCTCCAGCCGCTCCAGGTCGCGGCGGAAGGCGTCGTGCGCCGCGTACATGACGGTCAGGTCGATCTGCTCCGGATCGTTCACGGCTTTCCCTTCGTGACCGGGGCCCGTCACCGTTCGGCCGGGACGGGTTCGGGGGCGGGCAGCCCGTGCGCGGCGGCGGCCGGACCGCGATGCCTCCGGACGGCCAGGCATGCGGCCGTCGCGAGGAACATGACCCCGGCGGAGACGCCCATCGTGGGTGCCATCGCGTCGACGAACCCGTGCTCGAACACCCGCGCCGCCGCGTCCTGCAGGCGCCGCGCCACGTCCTGCGGGACGCCCGCGGGAAGCGCGGCCTCGGCGCCCACCTGGAGAGCGTCCCCGGAGAACCCCTCGACGAACGGGTCGCGGTACGGGCCGGGGAGGGCCCGGGCGCGCTCCCGGGCCTGCTCGTCGAGCGCGCTCGCGAGCCGGTTCTGCAGGACGGCGCCGATGATCGCGCCCGCGAGGACCGACCCCACCTGGCGCAGCGCGTTGTTGACGCCCGAGGCCGCGCCCGTCAGCCGCGGCGGGACGTTGCGCATGACCTCGGTGGCCATCGGGGCGAAGGTGCAGCCGGCCCCCATGCCGATGAGGAAGAGGGGGCCCGCCAGGGTGGTCCAGCTGTTGCCGGGCTCGGCGGTCGCCAGGATCCACACGAGTCCCCCGCCGAAGGCCGTCACCCCGGCCATCAGGATGTACTTGCCGCCGATCCGGTCCGACAGCGCCCCGGCCGGGCCCGCCATGACGAACGACCCGAGCGCCAGGGGCAGCAGCGCCAGCCCCGATTCGAGGGCGCTGTACCCGAGGACCGACTGCAGATAGATCGTCAGCGGCAGCAGCACGCCGATGAGGCCGAAGGACACCGCGATCCCCACGAAATTCATGATCGTGAAATTGCGGTCGCGGAAAAGCGAGAAGGGCACCAGTGGCTCGCCGTCCTGCCGCCCCCGCTCGTATACGAGAAAGATCACGAAAAGCATGACCGAAATGCCGATCAGCGCCCACGTCCAGCCGTTCCAGTCGTTGCGCTCACCCTCGGTCAGCGCGAAGGTCAGGCAGAACAGCGAGGCCGTGGCGAGCAGCACCCCCGGCATGTCCAGCCGGTGCCGGACGGTCTTCTGCTCGCGCGGCAGCACGAACCACGCCAGCACCAGCGTGAGCCCGCCGAGCGGCAGATTGACGTAGAAGATCCACCGCCAGTCCAGCTCGTTGACCAGCACACCTCCCAGGACCGGGCCGCAGGCTCCGGAGATCCCCGCGACGGCCCCCCACACCCCGAGCGCGGCGCCGCGCCGGTCGGCGGGGAACACGTCCGCGATGATCGACAGCGTCTGCGGCATCAGCATCGCGGCGCCCACACCCTGCAGGGCCCGGAACGCGATCAGCTGCCCGGGGTCCTGCGCCAGCCCGCACGCCGCGCTGGCCAGCGTGAACACCGCCACGCCCAGGATGAACAGGTTGCGCTTGCCCCGCAGGTCGCCCAGCCGTCCCGCGGTGATCATCAGGACGGCCAGGGTCAGCGTGTAGGCGTTGACGACCCACAGGACGTCGTCCAGGGAGGCGCCGAGGTCGTCGGTCATGTCCGGGATCGCGATGTTCACGATCGTCAGGTCGAGGAGGGTCATGAAGAACCCGAGGGCCAGCGTGAAGAGAATCGCCCACGGATTTCCGCGCGGCTCGCGCGACGTTTCCGTTTCCATGCGAACAAAGAGGCCCGGACCCGACCGGATGTGACTCCGGAAGGACCGCTGAGATCCATGCCACATTCTTCGCCCGCATGTCACACAGGTGACGCTCAGATCCCGCCGAAGTAGAAGGTGCGGTTGCCGGGCCGGTAAACGCCGAGGTCGTCGCCGCCGTCGTTGTCCCAGTCGCCGATGAAGGGCACGTCCCCGCGGTTGCCGAAGGCGAAGGCCCTGGTCGTCCCGCTGGCGTAGCGCAGGTAGAAAGTACTGCTGCCGGGCCGGTAGACGCCGATCTCGTGCTCCACGGTGGAGGCGTCCCAGTTGATGCTGATGGGCTTGTCTCCAGGATTCCCGAAGGTGATGGGCTCGCGGCCGCCCCGGTAGAAGGTGCGGTTGGCGGGCCGGTACACGCCGATCCGGTCCCAGCCGTCGCCGAACCAGTCGCCGATGACGGGCACGTCCCCCCGGTTCCCGTGCGGCGGAGTGTCGATGACGCTGCCGTCCGGCAGCCGCAGGTAGAAGGACCGGTTGCCGGGCCGGTAGACGCCGATCTCATCGGCACCGGTGCCGTTCCAGTTGCCGATGATGGGCACGTCCCCGCGGTTGCCGAAGGCGAACGAGCTGTAGCCGCCGTTGGCATGGCGAAGGTAGAACGTGCTGCTCGCAGGCCGGTAGACGCCGATCTCGTCAGCGCCGTTCCCGTTCCAGTTGCCGGCGATGGGCACGTCTCCCGGGTTGCCGAAGGTGATGGGGGCAGGGACGGCATGAGCCGGCGCGGCGGACAGCAAGGCCGCGAGGGCGGCGCCGGAAACGACGACGGCAGAGCGTCGCAGGGACCACAGTTCGGGCACGGTTTCTCCCATCGAGGACGAAGGCCCGGCCCACCCGGCCCACGCAGAGTGCCACCGGCCTTCCACACGAGCGTGCAGCCCGCACCCCGGCCACGTCTTACGGGTGAGTGCACAGATGTTGAGTCAGCGTGCACACCCGCCAACCTCGAGCCCAGGCGAGGACGCCGGTCGGGCGACGCAGAGTGAACACCTCGGCGAGAACCTCGCTCAAGACCTCGGCCACGCGCTCACAGTGCGGCAGCCCACGCACCGGAAGAGCCACAGAGTCCCTAACTGGACAGCCCCGTAAAGGTCCAGGTCACGCCCGGGACGTTCGACACGCAGGCGGGCGCCGCGAGAGCGGCCATCGCGGGTGTCGGGACGGACGGCGCCGGCGATCTTGCAGCCATGCGCGTGGTACCCCCTACGGGGAACCGCGCACATGGCTGCACCCACAACCCCACCACCACAGGCGCGGATGAGCGTGTTGACCACGAGTGTGGTCTTGTGCGCGCCAAGGGTTCAACACGAGGAGGCGCCGGCTTCTTGCTGTGAACGGAACCCGAAGAGCTTCACGTGCGTGATCGGTCGGGCCGGCGGCCGAAGCCCCGGACGCCGCGTCGGCCCCTTCCTCTGGACCACCCATGACCCAGATCTACTGGGCTTCACGATCAGAGGGAGATCCCTCATCCCTGAGCCTTTTTCAGCAGCGGCAGGGGAGCGCTGATCACAGCATGATCGCGGGCGGCGTGGTGGCCCTTGGAAGATGAAGAACCCCTGGTAGGACGGGTGATCTCTCACAAACGCCCGATCCGACCAGAGGTTCCGCATGCTTTTCTACCGTGCTTCGCTGCCGTTGTCGCGTCCGACGCTGGAGTACGTGACCGGTGTGGTCCGCCGTCACCGCAGGCAGGTGGACAGCAAGGGCCGGGCGCTGGTGCCGGGGATGCAGGCGCTGATGACGCTGGTGTACCTGAAGAAGGGCGAGACGTTCGCGCAGTTGGGCGCCGGTTTCGGGGTCGGCACCGCCACCGCGTGGCGGTATGTGAACGAGACGGTCATGCTGCTGTCGGCTCGCGCTCCCAAGCTGGAGCGGGCGCTGGCCCGGGCACGACGGGACGGGGTGCCCTTCCTGGTGCTGGACGGCACGCTGATCCCCATCGACCGGGTGCGGGCCGACCGGCCGTTCTACTCGGGCAAGCACAAACGGCATGGCATGAACTTGCAGGTCATCGCGGCACCGGACGGGACGATCGTGTGGGTGTCGGGACCGTTGCGCGGCGCGGTCCACGACATCAAGGCCGCCCGAATCTGGGGCATCGTCCGGCACCTGGCCGCCTGCGGGATCCCGGTGCTGGCCGACAAGGCCTACGTCGGAGCCGGCCCGCACATCCATGTCCCGGTCAAGGGCAAGGACCTGCCCGACCATCTCAAGCAGGCCAACCAGGCCCTGGGGCGGCTCCGCGGACCCGGAGAACGGGCGAACGCACAGCTCAAGAGCTGGAAGATCCTCACCCGCCTACGCTGCTGCCCCTTCATGGCCGGTCATCTGGCCAAAGCTGTCCACGTCCTCCACAACCGCGAGCACCGGCCGTACTGAAAAAGGCTCCCTCTATAGGTTGCTGGGAGGGGAGGTGGACAAGGTGAAGAGATCTGCGGCGTTCGCGCCGAGTACTGCTTTGAGTTCCGCGTCTTCGCTGAGGGCGGCGCGCACCGCTTCGGCGGGATTTTCGTTGCCCATGTCGAACGGATGGTCGGAGCCCATCACCACGCGGTCAACTCCGACTGCCGCGATCAAGGCTCGCAGTACCTGGGGTGTGTAGACGAGTGAGTCGAACCAGATGCGGCGCAGGTAGGTGCTCGGAAGTTCGATGCAGCCGCGGGCGTCGGGACGTGTCCGCCAACCGTGGTCGGAGCGTCCGAGGTAGGTCGGAAGGTAACCGCCTCCGTGGGCGGCGAGGAGTTTCAGGTCCGGGTACCGGTCGAGGACGCCGGAGAAGATGAGGTGGGAGAGCGCGACGGCGTTCTCCACGGGCTGTCCGACGATGTTCGACAGGTACCAGCGGTCCAGGCGTTCGTTCAGGGTGCAGCCGAAGGGATGCAGGAACACCACCGCGCCCCGGGCAGCGGCTCGCGCCCAAAAGATCTCAAGGCCGGGATGTGACAGTTCCATGCCGGGAACGTGGCTGGGGATTTCTACGCCCTTGAGGCCCATGTCCATCGCTTCGTCGAGGACGTCGGCGGCGAGGTCGGGGTGCTGCAGCGGAACCAGGCCCAGGCCGTGCAGTCGGTTCGGGGCTCGGGAGCAGTGCGCGACGATGCTCTCGTTGGCGATGCGCGCGAGTTCTCCGGCCATGCCGGGCTCTGCCCAGGAGTGGTAGTGCGAGGGTGACGGGCTGACAATCTGGATGTCGACGCCCGTACGGTCCATGTCGGCGAGACGCCGGTCGAGCGAGGTGAGCCGCGGGAGCCGTTCGCTGATCATGCCCGCGTTCACTTCCATGGACTCGGGCCCGTTGCGCAGTGCTTCCAGGCTCCGGTGCTCGCTGAAGCCCGGAAGGTCGGCCACCTTTCGTTCGAGGGCGGGGATCAGGAGATGCGCGTGTGCGTCGATGACGGTCATGGACTCTCCAGAGCGGCGCTACTTGATGGCGATCGGGTTGACCGGTGAGCCGACGGCCCCGGTAATGGGCAGGGGCGGCGCCGCGAGGAAGAATTCGTACGCGCCGTCGGTCGCGCAGTCGGCCGCCAGGGCTTCGAAGTCCCACATCTCGCCGATGAACAGGCCCATGTTGGGGATGGCGACCTGGTGCAGCGGCTGGAAGGCGCCGTCGAACTCGTTGGGGCGCACCTCGAAGCCCCAGGTGTCGGTGGCGATCGCGGCGATCTCGGTGCGGTGCAGCCAGCCGGCGGTGGTGAACGAAAGGCCGGGAGCGGGGCCGCCGGCGTAGTCGCCCCATCCGTCGCGGCGCGCGCGGGCGAGCTGCCCGGTGCGGACGCAGACGATGTCACCGGTGGAGATCTCGACGTCGTGGGCCGTCGCGGTTGCGGTCAGGTGCTCCTCGGTGATCGCGAACCCGTCGGGGAGTTCGCCGTCGGTGCCGATGACACGGCCGACGTCCAAGAGCACGCCACGGCCGACCATCCGGTCGGCGATGGTCTCGATCCCGGTGACGAGGTCGCCGTCGGAGGTGACGGTCCGCTCCGCCGGGCGGCCGTTCCATGCCTTGCCGTGGTCGAAGATGTGGCCGAGGCCGTCCCACTGGGTGGAGCACTGGAGCGGCATCGCGATCACGTCGTCGGCGCCGCCGAAGCCGTGCGGGAAGCCCTGCGTGCCGAGCGCCGCGTCCGCGCCGGTGTCGGTCATGGTGTGGACGGGGTTGGTACGGCGCCGCCAGCCCTTCTGCGGCCCGTCGGTGTCGAACCGCTGGGCCAGGGAGAAGCACGCGCCGCGGCGCACCAGGGTCGCGCTTTGGACCCGTTTGGCGTCGCTGACGAAGTTCAGCGTGCCGAGCACGTCGTCGGCCCCCCAGCGGCCCCAGTTGGAGTACGCGGCGGCCGCCTGCGCGATCGCCTCCTCGGCGTCTGTCATGGCCTGGCCCTTTCACAGTGGCGCATCGAATTCGCCACTATGCCCGCGGAACATCCTCGCGCGGAAATCAGCATGCCTGATACCTGCTATCAACGCCGGTAATCATAGGGGTCTCGCTGCGGGCTCATTGGCAATGCGAATGGCTGGGATCACCACCATGTATTTCCCCGGACGGTGCCGCTTCTGGTGGGATGTCGGTGTTCCGGGCTACGAGGAGGCATGGATGCGTTACGCCAGTTTCCTGTACCGCGGCCGGCGTGCCGCAGGTATCGTTCAAGAACAGCTGATCCATCCTTTGGACGTCGAACTGGTGAAGCTGATCGGCCGGGATGTCTTCGAAGTCCGGCATGCCACCGGCAGGGCGCTTCGTGAGCCGGGCATCCCGCTCGCGGACGTGGTGCTCGGCGCTCCCTTAGAGCCTCCGACGGTCCGTGACTTCGTGGCGTTCGAGGAACATGTCGAGGGCGTGCGCCGCAGTGTCTCGAAGGCCGAAGGCGTGCCTGACCGGTGGTATGCCGCGCCCACCTTCTACTTCACGAACCCCTACGCCGTGGTCGGCACGGGTGCGGAGATCCGGATGCCGCCCGGCGGCGAGGTGCTGGACTTCGAGCTCGAGGTCGCCGCAATCATCGGAACGGGCGGCCGGGACCTGACACCCGAGCAGGCCAGAGAGCACATCTTCGGATATGCGATATTTAACGACTGGTCTGCACGGGACCTGCAAAGCGCCGAGATGGAGGTGGGGCTCGGTCCGTGCAAGGGCAAGGACTTCGCCGCAACCCTCGGCCCGTGGATCGTCAGCGCCGACGAATTGGAGCCCTACCGCGACGATGAGGGCTTTCTGCGGCTCGGTATGAGCGTGTCGGTGAACGGACAGGAGATCGGCCGCGATCTGCTGTCGAACATGGGGTGGCCGTTCGAAGACCTTGTCGCCTACGCGTCCCGCGGTGCCGAGGTACGGCCGGGAGACGTCCTGGGCTCCGGCACCTGCGGCAACGGCGGCTGCCTCGCCGAACTGTGGGGCCGGTCGGGCGAACGGGTGCCGCGCCCGCTCGCTCCAGGGGATGTGGTCACGATGACCGTCGAGGGCATCGGCACCATCACCAACACCATTGCCGAGGGCATCGACCCTCATCCCATACCTGCGGCGCGCCACCGTCCGCGCGCCCGGCCTCACACCTTCTCGGCTCCCTGGCCACGGCCTCACACATGACGAAGGGGCGATGTGCGCGATGAAACCCACCGTACTGGTCACCGATTACGCATGGCCGGACCTGGAGGTGGAGCGGAGCATCCTGGATGCCGAGTTCCTGGTGGCGCGGACCGGGGAGCGGGAAGAGCTCCTCGAACTCGCTCCCGCGGCGGATGCGATCCTGACATGTTGGAAGACCGTCGACGCGTCCGTCCTGGACGCGGCGGCGCGGTGCGTCACGGTCGGCCGGTACGGCGTCGGCCTGGACAACATCGACGTCGCCCATGCCACGGCGCTGGGCATCGTGGTGTCCAACGTCCCGGACTTTTGTGGCGACGAGGTCGCCGACACCACGTTGCTGCTCGTGCTGGCGCTGGCCCGCCGCCTGGGCGCGCTGTCCGCCGATGTGAGGGCGGGCGGATGGGACAACCGGGCGGGTGGGATGCCTGTCCGGCTGCGCGGCAAGAAGATCCTGCTGGTCGGCCTGGGCGGTATCGCCCGGCGGGTGGTTCCGCGGGTGCGGGCACTCGGTATGCAGGTCCTGGCTTATCGCAGCGGCGGAGGCTCCGGCGACCCGCCGGACGGTGTCCGGGTGGTCGGTGATCTCGCGGAGGGGCTCGCCGAGGCCGATGTCGTGTCCCTGCACTGCCCGCTGACTGCGCGGACCCGCGGCATGATCGGCGCACGGGAGTTGTCGATGATGAAAAGCGGCGCCTACCTCGTCAACACCTCGCGCGGCGGGCTCGTGGACACCGAGGCGCTGGTCAGGGCGCTGGACGGCGGCCACATCGCGGGCGCCGGCCTCGATGTCACCGATCCTGAGCCGCTTCCCGCGGGGCACCGGCTCCGTGACCATCCGCTAGTGGTGCTCACGCCTCACGTGGGGTTCTATTCCGATGGATCGACGGCCGAACTCGCCGAGAAGGCCGCGCGGAATATCGCGGAGGTGCTGCGGGGCGGACGCCCTGCGAACGTGGTCAATCCCGAGGTCTTCAAGATTGCGGCCCTGCGCATGGAGGGGACACGGTGAGTTCCCAACCATCGGACGGCGTCACAGCCGTCCTCGACCACCTCACGGCGAGAGGCATGATCCCCGACCCGGCCCGGACGAAGGCCGTCCCCCTCACCGGCGGGGTCTCCAATGACGTGTTCGCCGTCTCCGGGCCAGGGATCGACGTCGTGGTGAAACGCGCGCTGCCCGTCCTGCGGGTGGCCAGGGAATGGCAGGCCGATGTCGCGCGGATCGGTATCGAGGCGCGGGCACTGCGCCTCGCCCACGCCGAGACGCCCGAGGCGGTCCCCGCCGTCGTGGACTTCGCCGGCGGATACCTGGTGATCGAACGCGCTCCCAGGAGCTGGACGAACTGGCGGGACGATCTGCTGTCCGGCGTGGTGGACACCGCAGTCGCCCGGGCGCTGGGGCACGCTCTCGGCGTCTGGCAGACCCGGACGGCCGGACAGAAGACGCGGCTCGCCGGCTTTGAGGACCGGACGGTCTTCGCGCAGCTGCGCACCGACCCGTTCCACCGCGAGGTCGCCGCGACCCACCGGGACCTCGCGCCGATCGTCGAGGAGACCGTCGACGCGATGTACGCGGCGCGCGACTGCCTGGTGCACGGCGACCTGAGTCCCAAGAACGTGCTGGCCTCCGGCGGCCGGATGTGGGTGCTCGACTGGGAGGTCGCCCACCTCGGCGACGCGGCCTTCGATCCGGCGTTCCTGCTCAGCCACCTCCTGCTCAAGAGCGTCCACGCTCCTCGATGGGCGGGCCTTTACCAGGAGTCGGCCGCAGCCTTCTTCCAGTCCTACACCCGGCAGCTGCGGGACTCGCTCGCGCTCGACGGCAGGCACCTGGCACGCCAGATCGGATGCCTGCTGATCGCGCGGGTCGACGGCAAGAGCCCCGCCCCCTACCTCACCGAGGCCGGAAGGCTGCGCGCACGAGAGCTGGGCAGGGCGCTCCTCACCGGCGGCCACCCTCAAGACCAGTCGAACGGCGTCCTGAACGCCTGGGAGTTGATCAGATGACATCCGATACAGCAATTTCGTCCCTGCACGCCTGGCAGGCCCTGGACTCGCGCGGCAAGCCCACGGTCGGCTGCGAGGTCGTCCTGGCCGACGGCGGCCGCGGTACGGCCCTCGTCCCGTCCGGCGCGTCGACCGGCACGCACGAGGCGCGGGAACTGCGCGACGGGGAGCCTGGCCGCTATGCCGGCAACGGTGTGCTGAAGGCGGTCGCCAACGTCGAGGCCGAGATCGCCCACGCGGTCCGCGGGCAGGACGCCGCCGATCAGGCGGCCATCGACCGGCGGCTGCGTGAGCTCGACGGAACCGGCGACCTCGGCCGGCTGGGCGCGAACGCGGTCCTGTCGGTCTCCGTCGCGGCCGCGGTGGCGGCCGCCCGCAGCGGCGGCCGGGAGTTGTGGGAGCACGCCGCCGCCATGGCCGGCCACGAGGACGAGGCGCCGCTGCTGCCCGTACCGATGGTCAACATCATCTCCGGCGGGGCCCACGCGGGCCGTTCGATCGATGTCCAGGACTTCCTGGTGGTCCCGCTGGGGGCACGCTCCTTCGCCGAGGCCGTCGAGTGGGCGTCGCGCGTTCGCGAGGGGACCGCCGAGGTCCTGTCCGAGCGGGGGCTGCCGATAGCGTTGGTCGCCGACGAGGGAGGGCTGGGACCCGTCCTTCCCACCAACCGAACCGCTCTGGAAGTGCTCTGCCAGGGCATTGAGCGCTCGGGGCTGGCCTTGGACGGCGGGGACGGCGCCGGCGTAGGGATCGCCATCGACATCGCCGCGACGCAGTTTTTCGACCGGGACGGTCACTACACGCTGGCCGCGGAGCAGCGGTGGCTGACCTCGGCGGAGCTGGTCGCAGAGCTGGCGCAGTGGTGCGCCGACTTCCCGATCGTCTCCCTGGAGGATCCGCTGGCCGAGGACGACTGGGAGGGCTGGCCCGAGGCCACCCGGGTGCTGGGCTCGGCACGGTCCGGGCAGCATGTGCAGCTGTTGGGCGACGACTTCTTCGTGACGGCCCTGGATCGCCTGGAGCGGGGCATCACTGCTCGCGCCGCCAACGCGGTGCTCGTCAAGCCCAACCAGGCGGGTACTTTGTCCGACGCGCTCGACGTTGTCCGCCGCGCGCACTCGGCGCGGTACACCACGGTGCTGTCGGCCCGGTCCGGTGAGACCGAGGACACCTGGCTGGCCGATCTGGCCATGGGGTGGCACACGGGCCAGATCAAGGTCGGATCCACAATGCGCTCGGAGCGCACGGCCAAGTGGAACCGGCTCATCCAGCTGGAGTCCGCGCTCGGGGACGGCGCCGTCTACGCCGGTGGCCAGGCGCTCTCCCGCTTCGCCTAACCCGCCGGGCGGGTCCCGTGGCGGCCGGCGCCGTTTCGGCGACCACCGCGGGTTGCAAGCCTTCACCCGGGTACCGCCGTACCGCTCAGGTGCGGCGGTCAAGGTCGTCGAACTCCAGGCGCGAGGTGGCCAGTAGTTCCTGCCTCAGCCATACGTGCCCGCCGTCTCGGTCACGCCGCTGGTGCCAGAAGGCCGACTGGGTGAGCGGCCGCAACGGAAAATCATGCTGGACGGTGACGACGTGCGCGGCCGGAGCCACCCTGGTCGCGAGCCGTTCCGGAAGGAAGGCGATCATCATGGTGTCCGGCAGCAGGAACGCCAGCGAGGCGAAGTTCGACCCGGTGGCCTCGATGGATCGGGTGATGCCCAGTTCGTCCAGCCCGTCCTCGACGAGGCTCGTCCCCTGGGGAGGTGCGTAGGCCAGGTAGGGCCAGCGGCCCAGGTCGGAGGCGGTCAGGCGGCCCTCGGCGGCCACCGGGTGGTCCTTCCAGACGACCGCGACAAAACGGTCCTCGATCACGGGGACGTTCGACAGCGTCTCGACGTCGTCCCCGGTGACCATCCGGTCCGGCACGATCGCGAGGTCCACCTCGTCCCGCTTGACCTGGTCGAGCCAGCCGGCGGGAATCGCGGTCATGTCGATGCGCACGCGCGCGGCCTGGTCATTGATGCGGGTCAGCAGCGGCCGCAGCAGCGCGATCCCGACGTAGTCACTGGACAGGACCGAGAACGTCCGGGTGTCGCGCTCGGGATCGAACTGCGGCGGCTGCAGGATGTTCTGCTCGATGGTCGCCAGGATCTCGCGGACCGGCTCGATGAGCGCCTCCGCCCGCGGCGTGAGGGCGAGATACCGGCCCTGCCGGACCAGCAGCGGGTCGTCCAGCATCTTGCGCAGACGCGACAGCGCCGTGCTCACTCCCGGCTGGGACAGATGCAGCCGTCTGGCGGCCAGGGTGACGTTCTTCTCTCGCAGCAGCGCGTCCAGCACGACGAGCAGGTTGAGATCGAATCTTCCCAGTTCCATGGAGCGCTGCTTTCCTTCGAACCTTCCGAGTGCGGGTCCGGCCCGGTCACCCGACACTACCTGGTGCTGTGACCTGCGCTACAGCACCGCTGTGCCATCGGGTAGAGGATGCGCATTTCATAATTGGTATCGCGTTCACAAATGGTCCGCCGTCTCCGTTGTGGCGTCCCGCTGATTACGGTCCCGGCATGAGCTCCGTGCCCACGCCCGCCTCGGCACACCAGCAGCGATCTCCGTACGGACGCGTCCGTTCCACCGCCCGCCGGCCGGGCGGCTCGGGAGGGCCGCTGGTCGTGGCGGCCAAGACCTTCCTCAGCCCCTCCCTCGTCACTCTGGACCTGAGGGAGCCGAACGGGCGGCCGCTGCCCCGCTGGACGGCCGGAAGCCACGTGAACCTGGTGCTCGCACACGGGCTGGTCCGCCCTTACTCCCTGTGCGGCCGCACTGACGAGCGCGGCTTCTGGCGGATTCTCGTACGCAGGCACGGGCGGTCTCGAGGAGCGTCCGACCACATCCACGACAGCCTGCGGACAGGGGACCGGATCGAGCACTTGGGAGTGCAGCCGGGGCTCACGCTGGCCGGGGCCCGCCGGTACCGGTTCCTCGCCGGCGGCGCGGGCATCGCGCCGCTGATCCCGTTGGCCCGGCTGGCCGCCTCGGCCGGCGTGCCCTGGTCGATGACCCTTTTCGGGCATGACGCCCGCCAGGTGGCCGGCTGGCAGGAGTTGGCTGACCTCGCTCCCGCTCTGACGGTGGCGCGGAAGGATGAGGCCATCGCGACGGGCCTGCAGGACATGCAGAGCGGCACCGCCGTGTACGCGTGCGGACCCGAGCCGTTCGTCACCGCGGTCGATCACGCGCTCGCCGGCCGCCCCGGGGCCCGCCTCTTCCGGGAGAGCTTCACCGGCCCCGCCGCCGGCGGACCGTCCCGGGCTGTGGAACTGGTGCTGGCGCGCTCGAAGCTGTCGTTCTCGGTCCCTGCGGGGACATCGCTGAACGAGGGGCTTCGCGCCATGGGCGTCGAGGTGCCCGTCGCCTGCGGGGCGGGCTTCTGCGGAGCGTGCGCCGTCAAGGTCCTCGAAGGCGCCCCGGACCACCGCGACCGGTTGCTGAGCGCCGAGGAACGTGCGGCCGGCAACGTCATCCTGACTTGCGTGTCCCGCTCCCGGACCCCCGAACTCCTGCTCGATCTCTAGCGTGGCGGACCACGGCGAGCAATAGCAACCATCACTGACAATTATTTCCCGCAGCAGGGTCCGCATGGCTAGATTTCCCTGACACTCACCGAAAGGGCTTCTCATGACAGAGATTGCGAAACTCGGATATGTCGGGGTCGAATCCCCGGACTACGCCGAATGGCGTACCTGGGCACCCGAGACCTTCGCCTGCATGCTCGGCCCGGACGGCGATGACGGCGCCGTCCGCGTCAAGATCGACGACGCCGACTACCGGCTGTCCATCCACCCCGGCCAGGAGCACCGGCTCGCCTACGTCGGATGGGAGGTCCTCGACCACCGCGACCTCGACTCCCTGGAGGCCCGGCTGGAGAAGGCGGGCGCCGATCCCCGGCGGGCCGACCGGGCCCTGTGCGAGGCCCGCGGCGTCCAGGAACTGGTGACGTTCACCGACCTGTACGGCCAGCCCTACGAGGCGTTCTGCTACCAGTCCAGCGGCTACCGCGACTGGGACCCGCCCCGCCCCCACCAGGGCTTCGTCACCGGGGACCAGGGTCTCGGCCACGTCGTGTTCGTCGTGCCCGACGCCAAGGAGGCGTCCGAGTGGCACACCGACGTCCTGGGGTTCCAGACGACCGACATCATCCGCCTCAACCCGCCGCTGGGCGACATGTGGTTCCTGCGCTCGAACCCGCGCCACCACAGCATCGCCTTCCTGCAGATGGACGACATGCTCGGCCTCCACCACATCTACCTGGAGTGCAACTCCCTGGACGACGTCGGCTACGCCTACTACGACGTCCTGGGCGGCGACCAGAACCCCGATCTGCTGATGAGGCTCGGCCGCCACATCGGGGACCAGACCGTCTCCTTCTACATCCACAACCCCGCCGGGTTCTTCATCGAGTACGGCTGGGACGGTCTGCCGATCCCCGAGACCGAGGCCCGCTCTCCCCGCTATATCGACGTCACCAAGGGCAAGCGGGCCGAGATGTGGGGGCACCACTTCGTCATGCAGCCCAACGAAACCGTCCGCCCCTACCAGCGCTGAAGGAGAACGGGGTGACCAGCCCTCCCGCCGTGCAACGCTTCGCGCTCGGCACCTTCGCCCATCCGTCCGGCAGCGCCTTCGCCGGCCTCTTGGTCGACGGCCGGGTCCTGCCCCTGCCGGACGGCGGACTGCTGGAAGGTCCCATCACGGTTCGCCGACTGCTGGAGCAGTGGGAGGAGACGCTGCCGCGTCTCGCGGCGCTGGCCGAGGCCACCGGCGACGCCGACCGGCTGGACCTGGCGGACCTGCGCGTCCTCCCGCCGGTCGCGCCGCACCACATCATCCAGGCGGGAGCCAACTACCGAGCCCACCTGCTGGAGATGGCGGCGGCCCAGGCCAGGGGCGAGGGCAGCGACGACGCCACGGCCTGGGCCGCGGCACAAGACCAACTCAAAGCCTTCAGCGAAGGGAGACCGTTTCTTTTCATCGGCCTGCCGTCCGCGATGTGCGGCCCCCACGATGACATCCTCCTGCCCGAGGGCATGACCCAGCCCGACTGGGAAGCCGAGATCGCCGTCGTCATCGGCCGTCCCGCCCGGCACGTGACACCCGATCAGGCCATGGACCACGTCGCCGGATACACCGTGTGCAACGACATCAGCGCACGGGACTGGCAATTCCCCCCGAGCACCGCGCCCTGGGCGGGGACTGGCTACGAGCCAAGAACCAGCCGACATTCCTGCCCACCGGGCCCTTCATCGTCCCCGCGCAGTTCGTGCCCGACCCGTCCCGCCTACGTCTGACCCTGAAGCTCAACGGACGCACCATGCAGGACGAGACCGCGGCCGACATGATCTTCGACGTGGCCCGCCTGGTCGCCGAGGCGTCGGCCTCCGTGCGCCTGCTTCCCGGAGATCTCATCCTCACCGGAAGCCCCAAGGGGAACGGCGGCCACTGGAAACGATTCCTCCGCGCCGGTGACGTCCTGGAGGCCGCCATCGAAGGCATCGGCGCGCAGCGCAACCGCTGCGTCCCGGCCTGACAACCATCCCTCGGAACCACCCCTCAGCGAGGCATCATGAAGGTTCTCATCGTCGGCGGCGGCATCGCCGGAACCAGTCTGGCGATCCTGCTCGCACGCGCGGGCGTGACGGTCGAGCTGGCCGAACGCCACCCCACCTGGACCGCGCTCGGCTCCGGCATCACCCTCCAAGGCAACGCCCTGCGCGTGCTGCGCGACCTCGGCGTCTGGGACCGGGTCAAGGCCGAAGGCTACGCCTTCGACTCCGTCGGCATCCGCACCCCCACCGGCAAACTGCTCTTCGAAAGCGACGACATCAAGTCGGGGGGACCCGACCTGCCCGCCTCCCTGGGCATGTACCGCCCCGCACTGTGCGCCATCCTCGTCGAAGCGGCCCAGAGCGCCGGCGCCGAGCTCACGCTCGGACGCACCGTGACGTCCGTCGACCCCGTCGCCTTCGACGACGGCACCACCGGCGAGTACGACCTCGTCGTCGGCGCCGACGGCATCCGCTCCTCGGTCCGCCGGATGATCGGCATCGGCACCGAGCCGCGACCGGTCGGCATGGGCGCATGGCGCGCCCACGTTCCCCGTCCCGCCCAAATCCAGCGCACCGAACTCATGTACGGGGGGCCGTGCTACATCGCCGGATACTGCCCCACCGGCGAGAACTCCATCTACGCCTACCTCGTCGACAAGGTCACCGACCAGGCCGTCATCCCCCGCGAACGCCTCGCCGACATGATGCGTGAGCTCGCCCAGCCTTACGGCGGCGCGTGGGAGGAGATCAAACCGACCCTCACCGACACAGCGCCGATCAACTACACCCACTTCGAGTGGCTTCTGGTCGACGAGCCGTGGCACCGCGGCAACGTGCTCCTCCTCGGCGACGCCGTCCACGCCTGCCCTCCCACCCTGGCCCAGGGCGCCGCCCAATGCCTGGAGGACGCGGCCGTCCTGGCCGAACTGCTCCTGGCGCGCGGCGGCCCCGACCAGACGCTGTTCGAAGAGTTCCGCGACCGCCGGATCGAGCGCGTCCGCACCGTTGTGGAGACCTCCCTGCAGATCGCCAGGTGGCAGATGGAACCCGGTCCCGGCGCCGACGTCCCCGGTGCCATGGCCCGCGTCGCCGCCGCGATGACCGACCGTCCCTGACCCCGGGCGTCCGTACCGGCCGAACTCTCTCCCGGCCGCAGGCGAGGAGGCCCTCGGGGCATGGAGAACGGTCCGCCCCCACACCCTCTTGAGTGGCGCGTTGATCTATCCAGTGCCGAGGGCCGCTTCCCCTCTATCCGGCTGGACCTCGCTCATCGCGACAAGTCCACCTGCTATCCCCAGCCGTCCATCCCAGAGGAGGCGTCCATCGTGCACGAGTGCGAAAGCGAGTCTCAGATACCTACGGTCAGCCGACGGTCCCTACTGGGCACCGCGGCCCTGCTCGGCGGGGCCGTGGGGGCCACCATGCTGCACGCCGAACCCGCCCACGCAAGGCAGCCCACACGCAAGGGCGCGCAACTGGTGCTGCTCGGCACCGCGGGCGGCCCACCGCCGTTCGGCAACCGGACCGGGATCGCCTCGGCCCTGGTCGTCAACGGCAACACCTACCTCATCGACTGCGGGCGAGGGGCCGTCACCCAATACCTGCGGGCGGGACTGACGATGCCGTCGCTGAAGGCCATCTTCATCACCCATCTCCACGCCGACCACATCGTGGACTACTTCTCCTTCCCGCTCCTATGCGCGGGCGTCCAACCGCCCCAGCCCGGCCTGGGCGGCATGGTGGACGTCTACGGCCCCGGCCCCGGCGGCACCCCGAGCGGCCCGATCACCCCCGAAGACCCCGCACCCGGACTGGCCGAGACCACCAGGCGTGCCAACGAGACCTTCGCCGCCTCCTCCAACGCCTTCATCACCAGCCGCTTCGGCATCGACCCGACCTCGATGCTGCGCGTCCACGAGCAGCCCGCCTCCCCCGCCGCTTTCACCGTCATGGAGAACGACGACCTCAAGGTCACCGCCACGCTCGTTCCCCACGGCAACGTGCGCTCGTACGCCTACCGCTTCGACACCGACGCCGGCTCGGTGACCTTCTCCGGCGACACCGCCCTCAGCGAGGCGCTCAACCGGCTCGCCCACCGCACCGACGTGCTCGTCCACGAGGCCGTGGACGTGTCCTGGTTCCGCGCCCAGGGCATGGGCGAGCCCCTCATCCAGCACATGACGAGCGTGCACGTCGATGTCGCCGATATCGGCAAGGTCGGGGCTGCATCCGATGCCCGCAAGATCGTCCTGTCCCACCTGGCTCCCGGGGACCCCACCGTCCGCAGTCACGCCGCCTGGGCCCGTGCCGCCCGCGCCGGCGCGCGCACCGCCGGCTACACCGGACGCGTCATCCCCGGACACGACCTCATGCGCATCCCCCTCGGCTGATCCCCGCGGCGTCCGTGCCGGTCCCACCTGGAAGAGGCGGGACCGGCCGGGCGGCGGTTGCAGCGCACTGATTCAAGCGGCCGATGCAGCGTTCGACCACGTTGCGGCGCCGATAGACGCTCGGGTCGAACACCGGCGGGCGCCCGCCGCGTGACCTGCGGCGGGCGCGTCCGGCCTTCTGAGTCGTCGTGGCCCTGCACATGCGTCAGGACGCGGTCGACGGTGCCGTCGGCGGCCCACCGCCGGTACCGCTCGTACACGGTCTTCCAGTTGCCGTACCGCTCGGGCAGGTCCCGCCACGGGACACCGGTCGCCAGCTTCCACAAGATGCCGTTCAGCACCGTGCGGTGATCGGCCCACCGCCCGCCCCGGCGGGCTGGGAGGGCAAGGACCTTGCCGGCTTCTCAGCCGAGGAGGCCGCCGCCGGTGGCATCCAGGGAGGCTCCGGTGATCCAGCCGGCCTGCTCAGTGGCGAGGAAAACCACGATGTCGGCGACCTCCTCCGGCTCCCCGAGCCGCTTGAAGGCCGACAGCTGAGACATCGGCTCGCGCACCTCGGGCAGCTGGAAGGCCGCGCTGCCGTTGTCCGTGGGACCGGGCAGCACGCCGTTGACCGTGATCCTGCGGGGGGCGAGATGCCGCGCCAGGTGCAGGGTGAGCTGGTCGAGCGCGCCCTTGGACATCGCGTAGGCCAGCTGCTGTGGCATGGCCATCCGGGTGACAACGTAGCCCGATTCCCCTCGAAGTCTTCACCCGAGGGCCCCAGAGCGGCCCCGCGGGACTGACCGGCCCTGGTGGGGGATTTCGGCTGAACGGCCCGCTCCGAGTGGCCTTCGCGGGCCGGACCTCGACCGAGGACAAGCAAGATCCGACCCTGTCGCTACCGCGCCAGCTCGCCAACAGCCAGAACGCGCTGCATACAGCGTTCCCGGGACGAGCCGTGATCGCCGCGCACTTCTACGACATCGAATCCGGACGCAAGGATCTCGCCGCGCGCGGGTTCGGCCGTGGACACGAGCGGTTCACGATCCCCATCCCCCGCGATGGAGGCATACAAGACCTTCTCGGAGAAGCTTCACAACCTGATCGCCGGTTTGATGCGGTCATCTGCGAGTCAGTCGACCGGATCGCGCGCCGGACCTACATCGGTACCCAGATCGAGAACACTCTCGAACAGCTCGGCATCCCTCTATGGGCCTCCGACGAACCGATCAGCGCGGACGGCAAGCGTTCGTCCCAGGTTCTCACACGACGAGTGAAGCAAGGAGTGGCCGAGTGGTACGTCCTGGAGATGCTGGAGAAGGCATGGGGCGGCTTCGAGATCCACACCGCACAGGGGTTCAACGTCGGGCGACCGCCGTATGGGTACCTCGCGCGCAAGGTCCCCCACCCGGTTGCAGCCCGCCGCGAGCAGGGGGCAACCAGGCACACCATGGTCCCTGACCCGTTGCGGGGAGCGGCCGTCCAGACGGTCTTCGAGATTGGTGTCACGGAACGCCTTGGCTACCAGGCGATCGCAGACAGGATCAACCTCGACCCGGACCGGTATCCGCCGCCCGTCGCCATGGCAGCCGCCAGGAGTGTGGGCCGGTGGACCTATTCCTCGGTTCGTGATCTTCTGTCCAACCCCAAGTACACCGGGTACATGGTGTGGAACCGTAAGGCCACCACCTCGGCCGGAGGCAGGAACAACCCGCCCGCGGCATGGGTCTGGTCCAGCGAACCCACTCACCCTGGTCTCGTGAGCATCGAGACCTTCGTCGAGGCACAGAAAGTGGCGCTGCTCCGGGCACGGTCGCGCAGTCGCCCTGGCGGCAACGATATCCAGGCCGACACTGGCCGACGATCCTACCTTTTCCGCTCCTACATCACCTGTACGCAGTGCGAACGCCGGATGTTCGGCAAGGTCGAGCGGGGGCGGGTCTACTACGTGTGCAGCCCGAAACGCGCGTACCTGCCCGAGGGGCATCCTGCGGTCGTCCGGGTCCGAGAAGAACCCCTCATGATGGGCGTAACCGAGTTCTTCAACCGAGAGATTTTCGGCACCCACCGGCGGGAACGGCTTCAGACGCTCCTCGCGCACGTGGACGATCAACATCTTCACGAGCACCAGGCACGTATGGCAGCCGAAGCGAACACTGTCGAAGACCTGACCCGCCGCCGGAAACGCATCCTCGAACCGCTGGAGCACCTGGACGACCCCACCCCGGCGTTCGTCCAAGATCTCAACCGGCGCGCCGCGCAACTGGCCGCCGACCTGGAGGCCGCGCAGGCCAGGCTACGCGAGCTGCGAGACGAGACCCCGGCTAAGCCCTCTCCCGAGCTGCTGGACCTCTTGCCGACCGGAACGATCGACCTGGAACAGGCACCCGAACACGTGGTCAGGCGCCTATTGGATGTGTTTCGACTTACCATGCGGTACGACCGGCACGCAGGGATCGTCGGCTGCGAAGTCACCATCGCGTCCGAGATCATCGATGCTCAGTACGAAGCGGCATCTGTCGTGGTCGCGACGGACGCACCGGCGCCGCGCGCCGGTCTGTGTAGTACCCCCTACCGGATTCGAACCGGCGCTACCGCCTTGAAAGGGCGGCGTCCTAGGCCGCTAGACGAAGGGGGCCCGGTGTCGTGGCGTGCATGCGCGCCACTCGACCGTGACAAGTGTAGGGGACAACGTGGGCCGTCGCACAAACGGTTATCCCCCGCCGGGGTCGGACGCTCGGGGCGAGGCGCCGAACGGGCTCGGGGACGGGGGCGGGGACGACGGGGTGCGGGACGGCCAGTCGGACGGCCATTCGGACGGGAACGGGGACGTCGGGGAGGACGGGGGCGTGATCGCGGGCGGTCGGGGCTCGATGGGGTGGTCGGGTTCGGGTTCGAGTTTCCGCTCGATGTTCGCGGAGGTGAGCCCGAGCCCGCCGAGGCGCAGGTCGTCCCAGCCCTGCAGGCGTTTCGTGGAGCGGTTGAAGTACAGGACGGACAGTTCGAACGGCGTCGGTTCCTCGTGCTCGAGGCCGCGCAGGCCGGCGGCGCCGGTCGAGCCCTGGACGAACAGGCGGGTGCCGGTCGGGAGGAGTTCGGTCGCGCGCTTGTGGGTGTGCCCGGACAGGACGAGCGGGGTCAGCCCGGAGAACGCCCGGCCCTCGGTGGGGTCGTGGACGACGGCGATGTCGGGGTTGGCGCGCGACTCGCGGAGGGCCTCGGCGAGCACGGCGCCCTCGGCGTAGATCTGGTCGGCGCCGACCGCGTCGCCGCGGGTGGACTTGTCGGGGGTGAATCGGGGGTCGCCGACGCCGTAGACGCGCAGGCCCTCGATCTCGCGGGTCTCGTCGTCCAGGACGATCGCGTTGTCCTGGTCGGCGACGGCCTCGGCGGTGCCCTCGGAGTCGTGGTTGCCGCGGACGAAGACGTAGGGGACGTCGAGGTCCTCGATGGAGTTCGCGAACTCGTTCTCGGGCTCGCTGCCGTGGTCCATGAGGTCGCCGCTGTCGATGATGAAGTTGACCTGGAACTGGGTGGCGACGGAGTCGATCACGTTCCACGCCGCCGGGTTGAGGTGGATGTCGGACACGTGCAGGACGCGGATCGTGGACGGGTCCGGTTCGTAGACGGGGAGGGTGGAGGTCGTGGCGTACAGCTCGGAGACGTTGCCGACGAGCTTGGCGAGCTGCTCGCGGTAGACGGAGAAGCGGTCGACGAGGTTCTGCGCGTCGCCGACGACCTGCGGCGCGTTCGCGAGCAGCCCGGTGTAGCGGGGCTCGCTGATGGCCCGCGGGTTGAACGTCGTCCAGGTCAGCAGGAGGACGGCGGCGATGCCGGTGGCCGCCGAGCTCATGCCGAGCAGGGCGCGCCGCCACGACCGGAAGAGGACGAGCGTCGCGACGAAGCTCGCGGCGAGCGCGAGGACGCCGGCGCGGACGAGGAGGTCCTGGACGCCGTCGCGGAGCTGGCCGGCGATCTGGTCGGTGAGCCGGGTGAGTTCGACGTCGTTCTCGATGAGCCGCTGCGCCTCGTCGGGCCGCACCTCGGTGAGCCTGGCCTCCAGGGCGAGCGGGCCCCAGTGGGTGTCGAGGCGCAGCGCCCCGATCGGCGGCAGCTCCAGCGCCGTCCCGCCGTGCATGGACGGCTGCAGGCTGAGCTGGACGTCGGTGGGGCCGACGGGGGTGACGACGCGGCCGCCGAACAGGAGGCCGATGTAGCCGGCGGCGAGGCCGGCGAGGACGACGGCGGCGACGCGGGACGGGCGGCTGCGCAGCACCCGTCCGGTGCGCCGGGCGCCCGCGCCGGTGCGCCGGGCGGTGGGGGCGAGGGCGGTGCGGACGCGGCGGGCGGCGGGGGAGCCGCCCAGCCGGCCGAGCCCGGCGCCGAGTCTGGACCGGGTCTGGGCCATCGAGGCGCGGACCTTGCGCACAGGTTCCCTTCCTGTCGAGCAGAATGGCCGGTGTGATCGAGTTGTCGCGCGACGCGTTCGAGGACCTGGTGGGCGAGGCCCTCGACACCATCCCGCCCGAGCTGACCGCCCACATGCGCAACGTCGTCATCGTCGTCGAGGATGACGCGCCCGAGCGCGGCCTGCTCGGTCTTTACCAAGGCGTACCCCTAACCGAACGCGGCGACTGGTACGGCGGAGTCCTGCCCGATCACATTTCGATCTACCGCCGGGAGATCCTCCGAATCTGCGAGACGGAGGAGGATGTGGTCGATGAGGTACGGATCACAGTGGTCCATGAGATCGCCCATCATTTCGGCATCGACGATGACAGATTGCACGAGCTGGGCTACTGATCGCGAATTAGTCACGGCAATCAGGCACGGTAGGTCACATAACTGCCACGCAGCGTGAGTTAATGGGAGGGTCACCCAACCCGGGGTGACCCGACCTGGAGCGTGCGTGGCGGGAAGGCAGAGGCGGGCCGGGCGGCACCGGCGCCCGCCGGAGGCGCAGGCGACGTACCGCGAGGTGTTCGCGGTGGGGGAGTTCCGCGCGCTCTGGCTCGCCCAGGCACTGTCGTTCATCGGCGACCAGTTGGCGCAGGTGGCGCTGGCCGTCCTGGTGTACGAGCGGACCGGCAACGCGCTGCTGACCGCGGCCACCTACGCGCTGACGTACCTGCCGCCGATCGTGGGCGGCCCCCTCCTGTCGGGGCTCGCCGACGTGTTCCCGCGCCGCACCGTGATGATCGTCTGCGACGTGCTGCGGGCGGTGCTGGTCGCGCTGATGGCGGTGCTGGCGCTGCCGTTAGGGGGGCTGTGCGTCCTGGTGTTCCTGACGGTGCTGCTGGGGACGCCGTTCACGGCGGCGCGCGCGGCGGTGCTGCCGGACGTCCTGGAGGGCGACCGGTTCGTCGCCGGGACGGCGATCAACAACATCACCCACCAGATCACGCAGATGCTGGGCTTCCTGGCGGGCGGCGCGATCATCGCCGCGGTCGGTGCCCGGGAGGCGCTCGCCCTCAACGCCCTGACGTTCGGCGTGTCCGCGGTCATCCTGATCGCCGGGCTGCGGCGGCGTCCCGCGCCGAAGGAGCGGGACGCGCAGTCGCTGGGCCTCTGGCGCGGCATGCGGGACGGCGCGCGCCTCGTGTTCGGCGACCCCACGCTCCGGTCCCTGGTCTCGTTCGCGTGGCTCTGCGCGTTCTACACGATCCCGGAGGGCCTCGCCGCCCCGTACGCGGCGACGTTCGACGGCAGCGCGGTGACGGTCGGGCTGCTGATGTCGGCGATGCCGATGGGCATGGTGATCGGCGCGTTCCTGTTCAGCCGCTTCGTCCGTCCGGCGAGCCGGCTGCGCTCGATGGGGTGGATGGCGATGCTGGCGTGCCTGCCGCTGGTCGGCGCGGGGCTGAACCCGCCGCTGTGGGCCGTGGTGCTGCTGTGGGCGCTGTCGGGCGCGGGCAGCGCCTACCAGCTCGCGGCGAACGCGGCGTTCGTCGCGGCGGTGCCGCCCAGCGGACGCGGCCAGGCGTTCGGCCTCGCCCAGTCCGGCATTCTCGCCGGTCAGGGCGTGGGCATCCTGGTCGGCGGGGCCGTCGCGGAGGCGCTCGGCCCGCAGACCGTGGTCGCGCTGGCGGGCGTCCTCGGGCTGTCGGTCGCCGCGATGCTGACCCTCTCGTGGAACCAGGTCCGCGGCGCGGCGATCGCCGGAACGCACGCCGCGTGACCCCTCAGACGGACGTCGTGTCCTTCTTCTTCGAGCCGACGGCGTCCTTCGCCTTCTGGACGGCGTCCTGGAACGCGGGCGAGTCCCCGGCCTTCTTCGCGAGGTCCTCGGCGATCGACTTCGGCGCGCCCTCGTCGGGCATCAGCAGCCACCCGATCACGTAGAGGGCGATGCCCGCGCCGCCGAACAGCGTGAACACGGCCAGCCCGAGCCGGACGATGTTGGCGTCCACGCCCAGGAACCGTCCGGCGCCCGCGCAGACGCCCGCGATCATCCGGCCGTCGTGGATGCGTCTCAGCGACTTGCCTGTGGTGCTCTTCTCCATGTCCATGCCTCGATCATGCCCAGCGACGGCAAGATCTGACATCCGGATTCGCCCTGATTCACCCCTGAGACTCCCCTGGTCCGGTAGGGGGAGGAACGTCACTTGGCGGCGTTGCGTAGGGTAAATGGCTGAGACGCAGGTCAAGCGATCGTAGGGAGTCGCATGAGAATCGGGATCGTCGGGGCCACCGGCCAGGTCGGGAGCGTGATGCGGGAGATCCTCGCGGAGCGCGCCTTCCCGGCCGACGAGCTGCGCCTGTTCGCGTCCGCGCGGTCCGCCGGACGCAAGCTGCCGTGGAAGGACGGTGAGATCACCGTCGAGGACGCCGCCACGGCCGACTACACGGGCCTCGACATCGTCCTGTTCTCCGCGGGCAAGGGTTCCTCGAAGGAACTCGCACCGAAGGTCGCCGCCGCGGGCGCCGTCGTCGTGGACAACTCGTCGGCCTGGCGGCTGGACCCGGACGTCCCGCTGGTGGTGTCGGAGGTCAACCCGCACGCCGTCGCGAACCGGCCGAAGGGCATCATCGCCAACCCGAACTGCACCACGATGGCCGCGATGCCGGTGCTGCGGCCGCTGCACGACGAGGCGGGCCTCGAAGCCCTCGTCGTCTCGACCTACCAGGCGGTGTCGGGCAGCGGGCTGGCGGGCGTGTCGGAGCTGCACGAGCAGAGCCGCAAGGTCGTCGAGAACGCCGACAAGCTCACCCACGACGGCTCGGCGGTGCAGTTCCCCGAGCCGAACGTGTACGTCCGCCCGATCGCGTTCAACGTCCTGGCGATGGCCGGCTCGATCGTGGACGACGGGCTGAACGAGACCGACGAGGAGCAGAAGCTCCGCAACGAGAGCCGCAAGATCCTCGAGATCCCGGGCCTGAAGGTCTCGGGCACCTGCGTCCGGGTGCCGGTGTTCACCGGCCACTCCCTGCAGGTCAACGCCCGCTTCGCCCGTCCGCTCTCGCCGGAGCGCGCCGCCGAGCTGCTCGCCGCCGCCCCGGGCGTCGAGCTGAGCGACGTCCCGACCCCCCTGCAGGCAGCCGGTCAGGACCCGACCTTCGTGGGCCGCATCCGCCGGGACGAGACGGTCGACAACGGGCTCTCGCTGTTCTGCTCGGGCGACAACCTCCGCAAGGGCGCCGCACTGAACACGATCCAGATCGCCGAACTGATCGCCGCCGAGAAGCGCTGACGCACGCACGCCGACGGGGCCCGTGCACAACGTGCGCGGGCCGTCGGCGTCCCGTCAGGCGCTACGGGCGCCCCGGACCTCGAGGGTCTCCAGGAGACGGGCGGTGCTGGCGGCGATCTCCTCGACGGCACGGTCGAACGCCTCCGCGTTGTGCGCCGCCGGCGCGCGGAACCCGGAGACCTTCCGGACGTACTGGAGCGCGGCCGCCCGAACATCCTCGTCGGTCGTGACCTCGGTGAACGGCGGTCGGAGCGTTTTGATGCTGCGGCACATGCCCCCATTGTGACTCCGGGCGCCGACATTTCGTCCCCGCGACCAGGGACGCAGCGGCGACCCCGGCGGGCGCGCCCCCGACGCCGGTGAGATGCGCGAAGGGCGAGCACCTCGGCAAGGGGAGCCTCGACTCGACCATCCACCTCAGCCCGCCCCCAGCCAGAGCGGACGGGAACCACTGCGATTGCGAGCGAAGCCAAGTTCGAGCGAAGCAAGAACTTGATCGCGCAGCGAGCCCCTCGGGCGAGTCGGAGCGATGCAGCAATCGCACGCAGCGCCCGTTGAAGGAAGGCCCCCTGGGGCCTGACGCCGAGGGTGGTGCAGGCAAACACGTCGGAGCGATGCAGCAATCGCACGCAGCGCCCGTTGAAGGAAGGCCCCCAGGGGCCTGACGCCGAGGGCGGTGCAATAAGGAGGAGGCTGTACGGAACGGGCCGAGAATTCGTCCCGTACAGCCCTCTCCGTGGGCGGGCCCCTGCACACGAGGGGGGCTCGCCGCGCGGCCGGGCGGGGGTCGGCCGCGCTCCGCGCACGTCCGGAGCGGGTGGACGTGCGGCCGGACTCGCCCTCGGCGGTCGCGGGCGCCGTCACGACCGGAGGTCCGTCCCGAAAAGAACATCGCGGGGACGCGCCCGGTGTCAACGAGTCCAGCCGCCGTTGGATTTTCAATCGTTGTGAAAGAAGGTTCTGAAACCTCTGAAACCGCCCGTTGACCTGTGGGTATATCGGGCGGTGGCCGCCGGGCCCGGCGGCTACGGGGCGATGCGGTGGGCGAGCCAGGCGAGGGCCATCGGGTACCGGTAGTCGATGCCGCCGTGGCCCGCGTCGAACAGTTCGAACCGGACGGTGTCGTCCGCGACCCCGGCGTCCCGCAGGGCGCGGCGGAACGCCTCCGCGCCGACGTCGAGGTACCACTCGTCGCGGGTGCCGCCGTCGATCCAGATCGCCCGCTGCGCGCGCATCGCGGCGGCGTGGCCGGGGACCATCCGTACCGGGTCCCAGGCGAGCCACCGCTCCCAGACGTCCTGCCGGAGCACCCCGCTGACCGGGTCGAACGGCAGCTCGGGGGTGCCGTCGTCGCGGGCGGAGTAGCAGAGCGTCATGCCGAGGAGGTTGAGCAGCACCATGTCCTCGGGCCGGGTGAACGAGACGCGCGCGTTGAAGTCGGCCCACCAGCGCATGATGTCGCCGTCGTACTTGCGCAGGTGCCGGACGGCCTGCGGGAACTCGGGCAGGTAGCAGTACTCGAACAGGGCGTCGCCCGCGTGGGTGGCGAGCGCGCCGAACAGGTCGGGGCGCAGCATCGGGGTGATCATCGCGCCGTAGCCGCCGCTCGACTTGCCGCTGATCGCGCGGTGCTCGGGCGCGTCGAGCGTCCGGTAGCGCGCGTCGACCCACGGGACGATCTCGTCGCAGAGGTACGAGTGGTAGCGGCCGGTGCCGGGGGAGTCGAGGAACTGGCTGCCGCCGTGCGCGGTCCACGCGTCCACGAACACGACGATCGCGGGCGGCGCCTCGCCGCTCGCGAACACCGCGTCGGCGGTCTCGGGGAACGGCCGCCGGTAGGGCGTCCGGTTCCGCCAGATCCCGACGTGGCCGGTGAAGCCGGTGATGACGTAGACGGACGGGTAGCGGCGTCCGGGCTCGTCGTCGTAGCCGGGCGGCGTGTACACCAGGACCGGACGTTCGTGCGGATCCCCCAGCGGGTTCCCGCGCAGCAGCTCGCTGCCGACGACGTGCTCCTCCAGGCGTCCGGCGAGTTCCGCCGACCACGGCAGCATGCGCACTCCCTCGTGCAGACTGATGATCGACTTCGAGGGTACGCGCCGGGATGTCACAGATCACGGGGCGGCGTCGTCCTGCCCGTGGACGATTCACCCGGAGACATGGGGGAGGACCTGATGACCGACGAGGCGAGGGACAGGGCGGGGCGGCTCCGCGACCTGCACCGGCCGGGCGACCCGCTCGTCCTGCCGAACGTGTGGGACGCGGCGAGCGCGCGGGTGGTGCAGGAGGCCGGGTTTCCGGCGCTGGCCACCGCGAGCGCCGCGATCTCCGCGATGCTCGGCTACCCGGACGGGGAGGCGGCGCCGGTGGACGAGATGTTCGCCGCGGCCGCGCGGGTGGTCCGGGTCGCGGAGGTGCCGGTGACGGTGGACGCCGAGGCGGGTTACGGGCTGCCGCCCGTGGAGCTGGTCGAGCGGCTGCTGGAGATGGGCGCGGCGGGCTGCAACCTGGAGGACGGCCGGGGCGGCGCCCTCGTGGACCCGGAGGAGCAGGCCGCGTACCTGGCGGGGGTGCGTGCCGCGGCCGGGGACGCGCTCGTCATCAACGCGCGGGCGGACACGTTCATCCTGCAGGCCCCGGACCCGCTGGACGGCGCCCTCGCGCGCGGCCGCCGCTACCTGGAGGCGGGCGCGGACTGCGTCTATCCGATCATGGCGCCGGCGGAGACCGTGAAGGCGCTGGCCGAGGGGCTGCCGGGGCCGGTCAACGTGAACCAGTTCCCGGGGACCTCGCTGGGCGAGCTGGCCGCCGCGGGCGCGGCCCGGATCTCCTACGGGCCGTTCCCGCACGTGCACGCGATGGAGGCGCTGAAGGAGTTCGCCGGACGGCTCCGCGCGGGCGAGGACCCGGTCTAGGGGACGGCCGGGGACGGTGGGGCGCCCGTGCCGTACGGGCGCCCCCTTGCAAGTGGTCACTTACTCGGGCACAGTGGTACGCAGATCGACCTTCCGTATCCCCCGGGAAGTGAGGACCCCCCGAATGCCCGTGACGCAGGAGCAGACGCCCAAGGTCGTCATCGACTCCATCAGCGGCCTGGCCCTCGCCGCCGCGGCCGCGAACGTCGTCATGCAGCTGTCCCGCCTTCCCGTGGGCCACGGCGTGGCCAAGAGCACGGTCGACAGCGGCCGTGTCGACAAGCACCCGATCAAGCGCGCCCGCACCACGCTCACCTACATCGCCGTCGCGCTGCTCGGCAGCGAGGACGAGCGCGCGGCGATGCGCCGCGAGGTCGACCGGCAGCACCGGCACGTCAACGCCAGGGAGCCCGTCCCCTACAACGCCTTCAACCGGGACCTGCAGCTCTGGGTCGCCGCATGCCTCTACATGGGCACCGAGGACATCTACCGGATCCTCTACGGGGAGCCGACCGGCGCGCAGCGCGAGATCCTCTACCGGTACGGCGCCCGCTTCGGCACCACCCTGCAGATGACCGAGGACATGTGGCCCGCGGACCGCGACGCGTTCCAGAAGTACTGGGACGCCTCGCTCGCCGAGATCGAGATGGACGATCTCACCCGCGGCTACCTGCGCGACCTCGCCGAGCTGAAGTTCCTGCCGGCGCCCGTCCCGCAGCTGTTCGGCGGCTTCAACCGCTTCCAGACGGTCGGGTTCCTGCCGCAGCCGTTCCGCGACGAGCTCGGCTACCGCTGGACGCGTCGCGACCAGGCCCGCTTCGACCGGCTGATGCGCGTGCTCGGCGGCGTCAACCGCGTCCTGCCGCGCCCGCTCCGCGAGTTCCCGTTCAACGTGTACCTGTGGGACGTGCGCCGCCGCATCCGCGGCGGCATCGCGATCGTCTGACCGCGCGTCCCCCGAGGCCGGGGACCCGCGGCGTCCGGCATCCGCGCCCGCCGGACGCCGCGGGTCTCCCCGTCAGCGGACGGACGCGAAGAAGCCCCGGAGATCGTCGACGACCGCCTCCGGCTCCTCCATCGCGAGGAAGTGCCCGCCCTTCCCGAGTTCGGTCCAGCGGACGACGTTGTGGTCCCGTTCGGCCCACGGGCGGATCGTGACGTCGTGCGCCGAGACGAGCACGCCGGTCGGCACCGTCGCGGCCTCCGGCTCCCAGCCGCCGCCGTCGTCGCCCCAGTCGCCGCCGTCCTCGGCCCCTCCCTCGGCCGACCAGGCGTTCGCGTTCACGAACTCCTCGTAGTACACCTGCGCCGCCGACGCCGCCGTGCCCGTCAGCCAGTACAGCGACACGTCCGTCAGGATGCGGTCGCGGTCGATCGCGTCCTCGGGGAGCCCGTCCTCCGGCATCGTCAGCTCCTTGAACTTCTCGACGATCCACGCCAGCTGCCCGGACGGCGAGTCGTGCAGGCCGTACGCGACCGTCTGCGGGCGCTTGGAGTTGCACTGCAGGTAGCCGTCGTTGAAGTCCTGCATCCGCCGCCACCGCTCGCGCTCGGCATCCGACAGCGCGTCCATCTCGCCCTCGGCCCCGAGCGGGAACGTGATCATCCCGTTGACGTGCACCCCGGTGACCCGGTCGGGTGCCGCCTTGCCCAGCTCCGGCCCCACCCACGACCCCGTGTCGTACCCGTGGACGCCGTACCGCGCGTACCCGAGCCGCTCCATCAGCTCCCCGAGCACCGCCGCCATCCGCGCGGCGCTCATGCCGGGCCCGGCGAGCGGCGTGGAGAACCCGAAGCCCGGCAGCGAGGGGACCACCAGGTGGAACGCGGCGGACGGGTCCGCGCCGTGCGCGCGGGGGTCCGACAGCGGCCCGATGACGTCGAGGAAGTCGGCGAAGGTTCCCGGCCAGCCGTGCAGGAGCAGCAGCGGGACGGCGTCCGGCTCGGGCGACCGGACGTGCAGGAAGTGGACGTTCTGGCCGTCGATCACTGTCGTGAACTGCGGGTGCTCGTTGAGCGCGGCCTCGTGCACGCGCCAGTCGTACCCGGTCCGCCAGTGCTCGGCCAGCTCCCGCAGGTAGCCGGCGGGGACGCCGCGGTCCCAGCCGACGCCCGGCAGCTCGTCCGGCCAGCGGGTGCGCGCGAGCCGGTCGTCCAGGTCGTCCAGGAGGTCTTGCGGGATGTCGATCGTGAAGGGTCGGATGTCGTCCATGGGGAAGACGCTAGGAAGCGGTTAGGTCCGGATCGGTCCTAACCGTGCGGCAGACTCGAATGCATGCCGACCACCTCCGCGCGGCTGCTGAAACTGCTGTCGCTGCTGCAGACCCACCGCGAATGGTCCGGCGCCGAACTCGCCGGGCGCTTGGACGTGACGCCCCGCACCGTACGCCGGGACGTCGAGCGCCTGCGGGAACTCGGCTACCCGGTGCACGCGGCGCGCGGCTCCGCCGGGTACCGGCTGGGCGCCGGGTCGGCGCTGCCGCCGCTGCTGCTCGACGACGACGAGGCGGTCGCCGTCGCGGTCGGGCTGCGGACGGCGGCGGGCGGCTCGGTCGCCGGGATCGAGGAGACGTCGCTGCGGGCGCTGGCGAAGCTGGAGCGCGTGCTCCCGTCCCGGCTGCGGTACCGGGTGGACACGCTGAACGCGGCGACCGTCCGGGCGGGCGCCCCGCCGGGCCCCGCCGCCGACCCCGCCGCGCTGATGGCGATCGCCGACGCCTGCCGCCGCGGCGAGAGCCTCCGCATCGACTACCGCAGCCCGCGCGGCGGCGACACCGTCCGGACGGTCGAGCCGCACCGCCTCGTCAGCTTCGGCCGTCACTGGTACCTCGTCGCCTGGGATCCCGGACGGGACGGGTGGCGCACCTTCCGCGTGGACCGGCTCACCCCGCGCACCCCGCCCGGTCCCCGGTTCGTCCCGCGCCCGCCGCCGGACGGCGACGTGGCCGCCTACCTGGCGCGGACCCTGTCGGCGCGTGCCTGGCCGGTGCGGGCGACCGTCGTCCTGCACGTCCCCGCCGGCGAGGCCGCCGACCGCGTCTGGCCCGGCATGGGCGCCGTCGAGGCCGTGGACGACCGGACGTGCCGGCTGCACGTCGGCGCCGAATCCCCGGCCGACCTCGTGTGGATGATCACGTCGGTGGGCGTCGGCTTCACCGTCGCCGACGGCCCGCCGGAACTCGCGAACGCCCTCCGCGTCCAGGCACGGCGGTGCCTGGACGCGGTCCGGTGAGCGTCAGCTCTTGCCGAGATCGGGTCGTTCGATCGTCCTTCCCGCGGCGTCCTCGGCGGACTCGCCGCCGTTGCCCGACGGCCGCGTCGCCAGCTCGAAGTCGCCCTTGTGCTCGCGGGAGCCCGCGACGACGGCCTCCTCGAGCACCTCGGCGCCCTTGATCTGCCGCCGCGTCATCGGATCGTCCCGCAGGTCCTTCGCCAGCGCCACGCACAGGACGATCAGCACGATCGTGAACGGCAGCGACCCGATGAACGTGAGGTTCTGGATGCCTTGCAACGCCGTGTCGCCGCCGATCACCAGCATGATCGCCGCGACGGCGCCGGTGAGCCCACCCCAGAAGATGACGATCCACCGGGACGGCGCCGTCGTGCCCCGCTGTGACAGCGTGCCCATGACGATGGACGACACGTCCGCACCGGACACGAAGAAGATCGCCACCAGGATCATCACCAGGACCGACGTGATGCCCGTCCACGGCAGCTCGGCCAGCACGTTGAACGTGATCTGCTCCTCCGAGCCGTCCCCGTACGGGTTGGCGCCGTTCTGCTGCTCCCGGATCGCCACCCCGCCGAAGATCGCGAACCAGATCAGGCTGACCACGCTCGGCACGATGATGACGCCGGCGACGAACTGCCGGATCGTCCGGCCGCGGCTGATGCGGGCCAGGAACATCCCGACGAAGGGCGCCCACGAGATCCACCAGGCCCAGTAGAAGATCGTCCAGCCGGACAGGAACTCTTCCATGTCCGCGCCGCCGGTCGCGCCCGACCGGGACGCCATCTGCCCGAAGTCCTGGATGTAGTTCCCGACCGCCGTGGGGACGAGCTGCAGCATGAACACGGTCGGGCCGACCACGAAGACGAAGATCGCCAGGATGACCGCCAGCACCATGTTGATGTTGGACAGCCACTGGATGCCCTTCGCGACACCCGACACCGCGGACAGGATGAAGCAGATCGTCAGCACCACGATGATCAGCACGAGCACCGTCTGGCTGAGCGACTCGATCCAGCCCGCCTCCTGCATGCCGGTCTGGATCTGCAGGGCGCCGATGCCCAGCGACGCCGCCGAGCCGAACAGTGTCGCGAACAGCGCCAGGATGTCGATGGTCTTGCCGGCCGGCCCCTCGCCGCGCCCCTTCGGGAGCAGCGGCGCGAACGCCGAGCTGATCAGCTGCTTGCGGCCGCGCCGGTAGTGCCCGTACCCGATCGCGAGGCCCAGCACCGCGTAGATCGCCCACGGGTGCAGCGTCCAGTGGAACAGCGTGGTCGCCATCGACGTCCCGATCGCCGCCTCGCTGCCCGCCGCGGCCGTCCCGGGGGGCGGGTCGACGAAGTGGATCAGCGGCTCGGCCATGCCGAAGAACATCAGGCCGATCCCCATGCCCGCGCTGAACATCATCGCGATCCAGGAGATGGTGCGGAACTCGGGTTCGTCGCCCTCCTTGCCGAGCGGGATCCGCCCGTACTTGCTGACGGCCAGCCACAGCGAGAACACGACGAACCCGGTGGCGGCCAGCACGAACAACCAGCCGACGTTCGTCAGCAGCCAGTCGAGCGCGCTCTGCGCCGTATCGCTCAGACTGTCGGTCCAGACGACGCCCCACGCGACGAACGCCAGCGCCACCACGGCGCTGATCCCGTACACGATCCAGTCGGTCCGTGCACGTTCCTCGGTCTTGCCCGGCGGAGCGTCGTGACCCGGTTCTCGGTCGGTCCCGTGATCGGTCATGATCCGAGCCTTTCCCGAGAATCTACGTTCTCACATGAATGCGTTGGTAAAACGTTCTCGCCCGCCGGGTCAGGCTTTCCTGCCGGTATCCCACCCCCTCGCGAAGTTGCTGATCAGCGGTGTGCGGGGGGCTTCGGCAGCGGTTATGACTCGATCAATGACAATTCCATGACACAACGTGTCCGGGCGTGTCGCGCGGGTTGTGGGCGCTGCCCGCCGGGCGGGCCCTGCCGGGCGGGGGCACCGCTCCGCCCGGCGGGCGGGACTCAGAAGGTCACGCGGTGCCTGCCCCGGTACCGCGGGCGCCGCCGGTCGAGCGCGACCGCGGCGGCCGCCGTCCCGGCGGCCGCGAACGCCAGGGCGACCGTCCCCCACGTCGCGAGCGTAGCCACCAGCGCCCCCGTCACCCGGCACCCCCGGCGAGGAAGCGGAGCCGCGCGCGGGCGCCGTCGCGATCGTCCGTCCGCAGCGGGTACTCCACCCACAGCCGGTCCTGCCGGTTCGCTTCGGCGACGCACGCCCATTCCGTCGGCCCGTAGACGACCGTCTCCAGGCCCGTCGCCCGCTCCCGGTCGGGCAGCGTATGCCGGAGCCGGGCCGTCCAGTGCCCGCCGCGCTCGTCGTATGCCGGTCCGTCCCACCGCGCCGATGGTGGGGCCGTACGATTCGTGTCCATCGGGTGTCGCCTCCCAGGGCGTCGCTCCGTAGGCCCCGTCCAGCGCGCTATCGCTGTGCGGGGCCGTCTTCGTTCTCCGCTCACTGTACGCCAAGTGCCCCCACGTGACCCCCGGTACCTTGTGATGCCATGCGGTGACCCCTAGAGCCTAGGCATTGCCCCTGGTCGCCTAGCGTTCTGGTCATGATCGACTTGGACGGCATGGAGCCCCTCCGGGACCAGGTGGCCGCCGTCATCATGGGCCGTATCGTGGACGGCACCTACCCTGTGGGCAGGCGCATCCCGAGCAACCGTGCGATCGCCGACGAGTTCGGGGTGTCCACCAACACGGCGGAGGCGGCGGTCAAGCGGCTACGCGACCGCGGGCTGGTGCAAGGTGTCCACGGTCGCGGCACGTTCGTGATCGCGAAACCGGACGCGCAGCCGCCGGACGGCTGAGGAATCCGCACGCGGAACGAGGCACGCCGCGCGTACGGTAACGGCATGGGCGTTGACCTCGAAGGGGCCGAGCCCCTCTACCGGCAGGTCGCGGCGGAGGTGGAGAGGCGTATCGCGGAAGGCGTCTACCCGGCGGGCAAACGCATTCCCTCGACGGCGGAACTCTCGGAGGAGTTCGGGGTCTCGCGCCGGACCATCACGGACGCGTTCGTGCTGCTCAAAGATCGCGGAGTCGTACGCGGCGTTCAAGGGCGGGGCACCTTTGCTCGCGCGGCCGACGGCTGAGCCGTCGCGCGGGAGGGCGGGGGTGTGGGCGAGGTCGTGGTGTTGATCGGGTTGCAGGCTTCCGGGAAGACGACGTTCTATCGGGCCCGGTTCGCGGAGACGCACGTGCACGTGAGCAAGGACCTGTTCCCCAAGGCCCGCCGCAAGCAGGCTCGGCAGCTCCGGCTCGTCGCCGAGGCACTCGAGGCCGGACGGGACGTGGCCGTCGACAACACCAACCCGTCGCCGGACGAGTGGGCGCCGCTCCTGGACGTCGCGCGACGGTTCGGGGCGCGGGCGTCCGGCTACTGGTTCCCGCCGGACGTCGGGCTGTCGATGCGGCGCAACGCGCTGCGCCCGCCGGAAATCCGGGTGCCGGACGTCGGCGTGTATGCGACGCTCAAGCGGCTGCGCCGTCCGGGACCCGGCGACGGGTTCGACGAGCTGTGGACGGTGCGGCCGGACGGGCGCGGCGGGTTCGCTGTCGCGCCGCTGGAGGGCGGGGCGGATGCGCAACGACGACCTTGAGACGCGGATGCGGGAGCGCGAGCGGTTCCACGCGCTGACGCTGCATCCGGGCGCCTGGGCGATCGTCCGGGTCGACGGCCGGTCCTTCTCGAAGTACACCGAGACCCGGTTCGACAAGCCCTTCGACCCGCGCTTCTCCGCGCTGATGGCCGGTGCGGCGGAGGCGCTGCTGACCGAGCTCGGCGGCCGGTACGCCTACACCGAGAGCGACGAGATCTCCGTGGTGCTCGATCCCGCGAACGAGCTGTTCGGGCGCGAGGTCGAGAAGCTGGTGTCGCTGTCGGCGGGGATCACGACGGCCGCGTTCACGCACGCCGCCGGGGAGCCCGCCGTGTTCGACGGCCGCGTCTGGACGGGCACGAGCCTGGACGACGTCGTCGACTACCTCTCGTGGCGGCAGGCCGACGCGGCGCGGTGCGCGCTCAACGGGTGGTGCTACTGGACGCTGCGCAAGGACGGGCGGAGCGCCCGGCAGGCCACGCGGGACATGCACCGCACGTCCGTCTCGGACAAGAACGAGCTGCTGTTCGCGCGCGGGATCAACTTCAACGACGTCCCCGCGTGGCAGCGCCGCGGCGTCGGCCTGTGGTTCGAGACGTTCGAGAAGGCCGGGCACGACCCGGTCGCGGACGTCCCGGTGACGGCGACGCGGCGGCGGGTGCGGGTCGAGCGCGAGCTGCCGATGCGCGACGCGTACCGGACCTTTGTCCGGGACCTGCTGGTGCGGTAGGAAAACGGCCATGGTGCGTCTTCGCCGGGGTGTCCGGCTGTCCCCGTTGCCCGAGCGGCTGCCGGACGAGGTCGTCCGTCCGCTGCTGGACGCCGTCGAGGGCCTCGCGATCGGCGGCGACGGGCTCCACGTGGGCGACGCCGTGATCCCCCGGGCGCGGCTCGTCCAGGGCCGCCACCTGGCCGCCGGATCCCGGTACCGGGTGGAGCTGCCCGAGCGGGAGGGCGGCGACGGCGGGGTCGTGGAGATCACCGTGGGCTCGTGGGACCGCGCGCGCCGGATCCGGCTGGACGGGACGTTCGAGCTGGACGGGCACGCGGCGACGTCGTCGCTGGAGGCCGACCTGACCGGCCGCCGGATCCGGACGGTCCGCGTCGCCGGCGGCTACCGGGCGACGAAGGGGCGGCTGCGCTCCCTCCGGCGCGCGAGCTGGGAGGGGGAGGCGACGCTCGGCGCACGCGGGGAGATGCCGGAGCTGTCGGCCCGAGTCAGGCACCGGTTCGGCGTCGTGACCGCGGGCGTCGAGGGGGACGGCGGGCGCCGCCGGTGGAAGGGGCGGGTGGTCGCGCGCGGGAGCGGGCGCGGGGTCCTGCGCCCGTTCGCGGCGGTGGGCCTGCTGGTCGCGCGGCGGAGACTGCGGTCCGGGTTCGCCGAAGCCGTGGACGACTTCGCGACTCGGTGGAACGAGACCGTCCCCGGCCTCGCCGAGCGCGACCTGCACGCACCCGCCGTCCCGCTGCGGCACGAGGTCGCGGTGCGCGGGGTGAGCCGGGAGTGGGCCGACGCGTTCGTCGCGGGGCTGCGCGCGGCGGTCGAGCGGCTCGAGTTCAAGCGCGGACGCCTCGTGCGCGACGGCGGCACGTCGGACGACGTCCGGCTGCTCGCCGGGAAGCACCTCGCGTCCGGTGCCCGCTACCGGCTGGCGACCGTCCACGAGAACCCGGTCGAGGCGACGGTCACCGCGTGGGACACAGGCCGGGCCCGCGTCGAGTTCCGGACGGACGACGGCCGGGCCACCGGCTGGTTCGAGCTCCGGGACGGCAAGCTCCGGGTCGAGTGGCGGAGCGGGCCCGCCGGTGACTGGGCCGAACTCGCCGACGTGACCGGCGAACTCGACGCGGACCTGCACGGATGGGCGTCGGGGGCGCCGGTCGTCCGCACCGTCACCCATGCCTTCGGAACCGAGACCCTGTCCTTGAGCTGCGCTCCCGGCGAGGCCGGATGGACGGTTGCCTTTACCGAGACCCAGGAGCCGCGCGACTGGCTGCACCCCCTGTACACGGTGGCGACCGCGTTCATCCCGTTGGGCGACACGTTCGCCGAGTCCGTCGAGGCGGCCGGTGAACGGTGGGACGGCGCCCTGGACGAGGCGGCCGACGACCCTGCCGGGGCCGCGGCCCGGCTGGTCGACGCCGTCCTGCTGCACGGGCTACTTGAGGACTTCCCGCTTCTCCGAGCTGCCCGGGAACACGACGAGAAGGTGCCGCTGGGCGGGATGGACCCATGAGTCGGGCAGGTCGCGGCCGGTCACGTGCACGCGGAGCCGGTAGCGCCCCTGGCCCGCGGCGGTGAGGGCGGGGAACCCGGACGGCGAGCCCATCTGCATGATCGTCGTCCTCCCGTCCGGGCTGGCGAGGCCGACCTCGACCACCCGGTCCCAACCGTCGAGGTCGGGCGGCGGCTCCCGCCGGTAGGCGCGGACGGTCAGGCAAATCCGGTCCTCGGTGTCGGTCGTCACCGTGGCCGTCCCGTCTTGGGTGATCACCAGGTCATCTGTGGGAAAGCCCTCGGAACCCGCTCCTTCGGGGAGTTCGCCGACGTGGTAAGCGCGCATCAGATCGCCCGAGAGGACATCGGTGAACTCGCGGACGGGACGAGCGTTCGCCTCCGGCGCCTGCTGCTCGCAGAACGCCTTGACCTTCGCCCTTCTCCGTTCGTATTCCGCGTCGGCCTTCGCCCGCGCGCGCTCCGCCTCTCGCTGATGCGCGACGGCGACCTTCGGGCACAGGTAGACGTACTCGCGGAATGACGGCATCCGGATGCCCTGGGGCGGGATTCGACGCTCACCGTCGCACGCCCGGCGCCCCTCATCGAGAAGGATCGCGTCGGACGGCTGGCCTCCGGTGAACCTTAGGATCCTGGACTCCGGGTGTCGCATGCTGAAACCGCGCACCCGGCACAGATAGGTGAGCTTCCTTTCGCGCTCCGACATGCCCGCGACGGCTCGCACCGATATCTCGTTCCCTGCCTCGGAGGTCCAGTCAATGTTCCTGCATGCTTCCGGGCTCGACAGCGGCACCGGGGCGTCCCGGTCCCCGGCGACCGCGAACAGCGGGGTCGTGACGAGGAGGGCGGCGGCCGTCCGGACCGTGGCCCTTCCGGGCCGGTGCGTCGCCGCCAGGATCAGGACCAGCGGCACGAGGTCGTACACCTGCCAGAAGATCTGCCTGGTGCCCAGTTGCAGCGGATACCACAGCTCCGCGCACGTGGACCCCCAGCGCGCGACGTCATACCCGAACAGCAGCGGTTCGATCAGGAGGTACGGCGTCAGGAGCGCGATGGCCGCCCACCCGACGGCGCGCCGCCGCACGACCAGCCACATGACGAACGCCGGCAGGACGATCGCCCACGGATGTTGTGGGAAGAAGCCGTAGCCCGGCAATGACCACAGGTGGCCCTGCTGTTGCCAGCCCTGGCACTGTCCGAGCGCGACCATGCCGGTAATGCCGAACCCCAGCTTCTGGCCCCCCGACGGCCCGAACAGCACGTAGCCGAGCATCAGGACGAGCGGTGCCGCGCTCACCACGGCGGCGGCGATCCACAGGCGCTTCTGCGTACGGGGGCTCCACATGATCGCAGGAGCGTAGAGGATGTCCACGACGAAACGAACATCGGGGAGAAATGGCGCTGGGAATCGAGTTCGCGAACGTGGTCGGACGGGTCGCCGAGATGGAACGCGCCATTACCGGTGAGCTGGACGAATTCGCGGGCGCACGGCACAACTACATCGAGGACTCGCACCTTTTCCGCGTCGGTTTCATGAGCACCCGTGAAGCCCTCGACCTCGTCGGCGAACTGCCCGACGGGACGGCCGCGCTCGTGACGTCCGGCGGCCCGGTCCCGGACTGGCTGCGGCGCGGCGAGATCGACGGCATGCAGGCGGTCTGGCACGCCGGGCACGAACCGGGACCGGTCGTCCCGCCCCTGCAAGGCGTGCTCCTGCACGGCCCGTCGAGGCTGCGGGACGTCGTCGTCCGCGACGCCGCGACGACCGTGCGGCGCACGCAGCCGCCGGACGGGGACGGGGGCGGGGACAGCGACGGGCACGAACGGTTCGAGGTCGTCCGGCACGACGGCCTGGTCGATCTCGAGGTGCTCGATGTCCCGGACGGCACGCGCACGTCCGTCTTCCGGGCCACGCGGCGCCCGGAGCGGAACCGCTGCTGCGGGCCCGACATCGCGCTCCTGCAGTGGCTCGACGCGACCCTCCGGGCGGCGGGCGCCCACGGGTGACCGGGCGTCCGCGTGCGCCCGGACGGACGCTGGGCGGCCGGCCGAAGACGCGGTTGTGCGCGGGCGTGCTGGGCACCGCGAACCTGTACGTGGCGTTCGGCCTGAACTCGGTTCGGCACGCGCAGCGGCTGCCGGGCCGCGTGGACCGGCCGAGCGGGCGTCGGTTTCGTTCATCCCGGACGCCCGGACGCCCGGACGCCCGGACGCCCGGACGCCCGGACGGTCCGAACGTCGGATTCGTGCACCCCGCGACCGGCGTCGCCGTGCGGGCATCAAGGTGTGTGCGACCCATTCGAGGAGACCCACGCATGTACGAAAGCGCAGCTCACGCCGCCGTGCGGCAGGCCGTGGCCGACGGGCTGCTCGGACCGGACGAGCCGCTCGCCGGGTTCGTCGACGTCGACGGGGTGCGCCGCGCGGTCTCGGCACTGCACGACGCGTTCGGCGCCCCGCCCGGCCCGGCCGGTGCCCCGCCCGTCCCGTCCGGGGAGGGCGGCGGTCCGCCGGTGCTGCACACGTTCGCCGCGAAGGCCGCGCCGCTCGTGCCCGTCCTGCGGCTGCTCGCCGACCTTGGGATGGGCTGCGAGGTCGCGAGCGCGGGGGAGTTGCGGCTGGCGCTGGCGGCGGGGTTCGCGCCGGGGACGATCGTGCTCGACTCGCCCGCCAAGACGGGTGCGGAGATCGCCGAGGCGCTGGCGCTCGGTGTCGCGGTGAACGCCGACAACCTCGACGAGCTGCACCGGATCGACGCGCTCCGGCGGACCGCCGGGGGGTCGTCGTCCGTCCTCGGGATCCGGGTGAACCCGCAGATCGGGGGCGGGGAGATCGGGTCGATGAGCACCGCGACGGCGACGTCGAAGTTCGGCGTCGCGATCGGGGATCCGGGGGGCCGGGAGCGGGTCGTCAGGGCGTTCGCGGAGCGGCCCTGGCTGGCGCGGCTGCACGCGCACGTCGGGTCGCAGGGGTGCTCGCTCGACCTGCTGGCGGCCGGGGCGCGGGAGACGTTCGGGCTCGCGGAGGAGATCGGCCGGAGGGGCGGGCGGGTCACGAGCGTCGACATCGGCGGCGGGCTCCCGGTGAACTTCGACGGCGACGCGGACCGGCCCGCGTTCGGCGAGTACGCGCGCGCCCTCCGCGAGACGGTTCCGGGCCTGTTCGGCGGACGGTACGGGCTGGTCACCGAGTTCGGCCGCGCGCTGCTGGCGAAGAGCGGGTTCATCGCGGCGCGGGTCGAGTACGTCAAGGACGCGGGCGGCCGCCGCGTCGCGGTGACGCACGCGGGCGCGCAGGTCGCGACGCGCACCGTGCTCATGCCGGACGCGTGGCCGCTGCGCGTCACGGCGCTCGATCCGGGCGGGCGCCGCAAGACGGGACGGCGGCTCGCGCAGGACGTCGCGGGCCCCTGCTGCTTCGCGGGGGACGTCGTCGCGCACGCCCGCGACCTGCCGGAACTCGAGCCCGGCGACTTCGTCGTCCTGCACGACACGGGCGCGTACTACTTCTCGTCCCCGTGGTCGTACAACAGCCTGCCGCGTCCCGCCGTGCACGGTTTCACCGCGGGCGGGGGCGCGGTGGCGTTCGCCCCGATCCGGGACGCGCAGACGCTCGACGAGGTCGTCGCGGAGAGCGGCCTCGCGCACGCCGCCGCCCTCCTGCGACCCCCCGTCCGTTGACCCCACGCGGGTTCGCGGCCGGTCAGCCGTAGCGGGCGGCGATCGAGCGTTCCACGCGCTCGCGCGCGGTCTCCGGGGCGGTGATGCCGATCAGGACGTAGTAGGCGAGGCCCTCGGCGTGCGCGATCAGGTCGACGGCCGCGGCCTCGGGCTCGCCGACGCCGTCGCGGCGCAGGAGGTCGGCGACCTCGCCGTGGAAGCGGGCGTACTCGTCGCGCATGCGCGCGGCGATGGCGTCGTCGGCGAGGGCCAGCGCGGCGAACGACTGCCGGACGCGCAGGTGCGCGCGGGTCTCGGCGTCGCGGGCGATCAGCTCGGTGAGGACGGCCGTGAGGACGTCGCGGGGCGGGGCGCCCGCGAGGTCGCGGCCGACCCGCGCGCGGATCCGCGCGCTGCTCAGCGCGTTGCCCCGGTCGAAGGCCGCCTCGATCAGCCGCTGCTTGGCGGGGAAGTAGTGCTGGACGCGTCCGGGGGAGACGCCCGCGCGCGCCGCGACCTCGGTCAGCGACACCGCCGCCAGCCCCCGCTCGGCGACGATCGCCAGGACGGCGTCGGCGATCTCGTTCCGCCGCTCCTCGTGCCGGACCCCCGGCCCTCGCGTGCGCCGCTCCATCTCCCCGCTTTCCAGTGTGATCGCATCGGATTGACTCGTCCGAGTCTAGCCGCATAGCCTGCGGCCGACGCAGAACAATGCGTTCACATCGATTTGGGGGGTGCCGATGGCGGCGCGGATCGTCCTCGTGCTCGCGTGCGCGGCGCAGTTCATGGTGGTCCTGGACGTCTCGGTGGTGAACGTCGCGCTGCCCGCGATCCAGGACGACCTGGGGTTCGCCGCCGCCGACCTGCCGTGGGTCGCGGGCGCCTACACCCTCACGTTCGCCGGGTTCCTGCTGCTCGGCGGACGGCTCGCCGACCTCGCCGGGGCCCGGCGGACCCTCCTGCTCGGCCTGCTGCTGTTCTGCCTGCCCAGCCTGGTCGGCGGCCTCGCGCCCGCGCCCGGCGTGCTGATCGCCGCCCGCGCCGCGCAGGGGATCGGCGCGGCCGTCCTCGCCCCCGCCACCCTGACGATCATCACCACGACGATCCCCGAGGGGCCCCGGCGGACGCGCGCCCTCGCCGTCTGGACGGCCGTCGGCCTGGCCGGCGGGGCGGCGGGCAACCTCGTCGGCGGGCTGCTCACCGAGGCGCTGTCGTGGCGGTGGATCCTGCTGGTCAACGTCCCGGTCGGGCTCGCCGCCGCCGTCCTGGCCCGGCGCGTCCCGGACGGGCGGCGCGGCCGCGCCCGCCGCCTCGACGTCCCCGGCGCGGCCGTCGCGACCGCCGGGCTCGCGCTGCTCGCGTTCGGCGTCATGCGGGCCGGGTCCCGGGGCTGGACGGACGCCGGGACGGCCGGGGCGCTCGGCGGCGCGGCCGTCCTGCTGGCGGCGCTCGCGCTGATCGAGGCGCGCGGCGCCGCCGACCCGCTCGTCCCGCCGCGCCTGCTGCGCTCCCGCGCGATCGGGCTCGGCAACGTCCTGACGCTGCTCGCGGGCGCCTGCTTCCAGGTACCGATGTGGTACTTCCTCACCCTCTACATGCAGGACGTCCTCGGCTTCACGGCCCTCGAAGCCGGGCTCGGCTTCCTCCCGCACACCCTGCTCACCCTGCTCGTCGGCCTCCACGTCACGCCGCGGCTGATGCGGCGCGTCGACGACCGCGCGCTCGTCGCCGCCGGGGCCGCCGTCGCGGCGGCGGGCTTCCTGTGGCAGAGCGCCGCCGCGGCGGACGGCACCGGCTCGTACGCGCGCGACGTCCTCGGCCCGGCCGTCCTCGTCTCGATCGGCGGCGGCCTGCTGAACACGCCGCTGACCGCCACGGTCACCGCGGGCGTCGCCGCACGCGACGCGGGCGCGGCGTCCGGGCTGCTGAACACGGCGAAGCAGGTCGGCGGCGCGGTCGGCCTCGCCGCGCTGGCCGCCGCCACCGGCACCCACGCCGCCGCGTTCCTGGCGATGGCGGTCATGCTGGGCGCCGTCGCCGCCGCGTCCCTCGCCCTCCCCGCCCGCCGCGACGGCGACGCCGGCGGCGCGCCGGACGCCCCGCGCCGTGCCGGGCAACCATCCACGGGGTCTCGGCGGTACTAGTCGGCAGGAAACCCCCGGGAGGACGAATGCGGGACCGGCCGGACTATTCGGCATACGTGGCGGAGCGGTCGCCCCGACTGCTGCGAACCGCCTACCTGATGTGCCGAGACTGGGGCCAGGCGGAGGATCTGCTGCAGACCGCGCTGGTCAAGGCGTGGCGGGCCTGGCGGCGTGTCGGCGCCGACCCCGACCCGTACGTGTATCGGATTCTCGTCAACACGCACGCTTCGTGGGCTCGGCGCCGCTGGCGCGGCGAGCGTCCGACGGACGCGCCGCCGGACGGGGCCGACCCGGCGGACGCGTTCGGCGCGTGCGACGACAAGGCCGTCCTGTGGGCGGCGCTCGGACGGCTGCCGGTCGGGCAGCGCGCCGTGATCGTCCTGCGGTACTTCGAGGACCTGCCCGAACCGCGTGTCGCGGAGATCCTCGGCTGCTCGGTGGGGACCGTCAAGAGCCAGGCCAGCAAGGGGCTCGCCAAGCTCCGCATCGACCCGGAGATCGTCGCGGCCGCGCCGCGAGGGAGGGACTGACCGATGGAACACGATCTGACGGACCTGCGCGAGGTCATGGAGAACCGCAGCGCCGCCCGGGCCCCCGACCCGGACCTGCACGAACGGCTCCGGCGCCGGATCAGGCGCGGGCGCCGGATCCGGCTCGGCGCGGGAGCCGCGGCGGCCGTCCTCGCGGCGGGCGTCGCCGTCCCCGTCCTCGGGAGCACCGGGGCGGGACCGGCGAAACCGGAACGGGCGCCGGTGCTCGCGGGCGTGCCGGACGACGCGTTCACGTCGTCCGGCCCCAAGTACGGGATGGCGCCGCTGCGCGAGGTCCGCTACTCGTCGATCGTCCGAAAGGCGCGGGTCACCTACACGCCGACCGGGCCGGACACGATGGTCGAGTACCGGTGCGACGCGCCGTCCAAGGTGTACGAGGTGCTGCCCGGAGGGGGGCTGTCGGGCGGGGGCTGCGACGAGAACGACAGCTTCGAGGGGTACCGGCATGACGAAGAGGGCGTCGCGGTGACGTACCAGGCCGTCGTGGTCCCGCTGGACGTCGACCTGCGGTCGGTGGCCGAACTCGACCGGTACGTCGAGGAGCACTCCCCGGCGCCCGGCCGGTGGAGCGTCCGGATCTACAGCGGAGAGTGCACCGCCGAAGCGTGTTCCAAGCCTTCGCCCGCCCCCCGGCCGGGCTCGCGGGTGAAGGGGCTGGAGCGGCTCGCGGAGGCGCGGGGCGTGCCGGACGGACGCGGTCGCACGGTGTCGTTCGTCCCGAGCGGGCGGTCCGTGCGGCTGCGCGTGACGTGCCTGGACGGTGCGGCGCTCGCGCTCGTCCGGTGGGGCGGGCGCACCGACACCGTCGAATGCGAGGCGGCCGAATCCCTGGGCGCCGTCCTGGATCACCCGGTCAGGCCCGGCGAGCGGACCGAACTGGAGATCGTCGTGCTTCCGGCCGCGGCGACCGCGCCGGCGTCGACCGACGACGCGGGCGTCGCGGAGGCGATGGAGGGCGTCGAGCCGGACGGCACGTGGAAGCTGGAGGTCTTCGCTCGCTGACGGCGCCGGTCACCACGCGGCGATGAGCGGCGTGCCGGGCTCGCGCCGCCGCCACGCCGCGGTGAGGCGGGCGAGCCTGGCCTCGGCCGCGATGCCGCGCACGGCCGCGACCCTCCCGTCGGCGATGTCGAACGCCACGACCCCGATGACCCGGTCGTCGAGCACCGCGAGGAGGGCGGGGGAGCCGTTGACCGGCGCGAGGTGGATCGCGGGGCTGCCGCCGAGCCGCCGCCGCTTCCCGGGCGTGGGCTTGAAGGCCGCGCGGAAGGCGGCGGCGACGCGGCCGGGTTCGCGGAGCCGGAGCAGCGTCCCGGCCAGGCCGCCCGCACCGTCCGAGATCGCGGTCGCGTCGTCGGTCAGCAGCTCCACCAGCCGCTCGGTGCGTCCGGACGCGGCGGCGGCGACGAACTCCTCGACGATCGCCCGCGCGGACGCGGGATCGACCTCGCCGCCGCGGCGCGCGTCCGCGACCCGGCGCCGGGCCCGGCTGGCGTGCTGCTGGCTGGCCGCCTCGGTGATGTCGAGGATCCCGGCGATCTCGGCGTGCCGGTAGGAGAACGCCTCCCGCAGCACGTAGACCGCCCGCTCGACCGGCGCGAGGCGCTCCATCAGCGTCAGCACGGCCAGCGACACCGACTCGCGCTGCTCGGCGGTCTCGGCCGGTCCGAGCATCGGGTCGCCCTCCAGCAGCGGCTCGGGCAGCCAGGCGCCGACCGCCCGCTCGCGGCGGGCATGGGCCGAGCGCAGCCGGTCCAGGCACAGATTCGTGACGATCTTGGTGAGCCACGCCTCCGGCACCTCGATCGCCGACCGGTCGGCGGCCTGCCAGCGCAGCCACGCGTCCTGCACGGCGTCCTCGGCGTCCGCCGCCGAGCCGAGCAGCCGGTACGCCAGCGAGGCCAGCCGGGCCCGGCCGGCCTCGAACCGGTCGACGTCGAGGTCCACGGGGTTCACCCTAGGCGGGCACGCTCTCGCTGGACGGGACGGGCCCGTCGGCCAGGCGGCGCCTGCGCTTCGGCACCCCGAAGGTCGGGTGCGCGATGCTGTGCCGGGAGCCCCCGAGGACGCCCGCCTTCACCCGCGCGGCCGGCCGCCCGCCCACGTACCACGACTTCGAGCGCGCGTCGCCGTCGACCATCTGCAGGATCCCGTCCCGCCGCCCGAGGCTGATGTGGTTGCCGACGTAGGGGAGCTTCTTGTTCGGGACCGGACGTCCTGTCAGCCGGCCGATGATCGCCTCGATCGCCTGGCCGCCGGTGACCCCGGCCGACGCGCAGGACATCGGCAGCGGCCGCCCGTTCGAGCCGATCGCGTGGGCGGTGTCGCCCGCCGCGTAGACGTCCGGGTGCGTGACCGAGCGCATGGTGCCGTCGACGACGATCCGGCCGGTCTCGGTGACGTCCAGCCCGGCGGCGGCCGCGATCGGGGCGACGGCGAACCCGGCCGCCCAGACCGTCGCGTCGGCCGGCAGGACCGTGCCGTCCGCGGTGACCGCCCGTCCCGCCTCGACGGCCTCGATCCGGGTGTGCTCGTGGACGGTGATGCCCAGTCGGTCGAAGGCCCGGTGCAGGTGGCCGCGGGCACCCGGCGAGAGCCAGGCGCCCGGCTCGCCGCGCGAGACGAGCCCGACCGACAGGTCCGGCCGCGCCTCGGCGATCTCCGTGACGGTCTCGATGCCGGTCAGGCCCTCCCCGACGACCAGCACCCGCCCGCCGCCGTCCAGCTCCGCCAGGCGCGTGCGCAGCCGCAGCGCCGCGCGGATGCCGGTCACGTCGTGGGCGTGCTCGGCGACGCCGGGAACGCCGTGGTCGGCGGCGCGGCTGCCGAGCGTGTAGAGCAGCGTGTCGTACCCGAGCTCGTCGTCGCCGTCCGCGTCGGTCACCGTGACCGTCCCGCTGTCCGGGTGGACGGCGGCGACGCGCGCCAGCCGCAGATGCACGCCGGTGCCCGCGAAGACGTCGGCGAGCTTCCGGGGCCGCAGGTCCCGGCCCACGGCGAGCTGGTGCAGGCGCATACGCTCGACGAAGTCGGCCTCCGCGTTGACGACCGTGATCTCGACGTCGGCGGGTGACAGCCGCCGGGCCAGGACCCCGGCGCTGTAGGCCCCGGCATATCCGGCGCCGAGGACGAGGATGCGGTGCTTCATGGTGATGCTCCGTCTCTGTTCGCTCGTCCCTTGAGCGAGACGGCGCCTCGATCCCTGACAGGAACCGAATGTGAGACGGGTCACCCCGAACGTCCGGGGGCGGGTGAGGCGATGACGGCGAACCGTCGCGGGCGGGGGCGGGGGCGGGGGCGGGGACGCGGACGGGCCCCGGGCGGATGCCCGGGGCCCGTCGGCGAACCGTCAGTTCGGCTGGGTCAGCCGATGGTGATGTTCTCGGCCTGCAGGCCCTTCTGGCCCTGGGTGACGTCGAAGGTCACCCGCTGGCCCTCCACCAGCTCACGGAAGCCCTGAGCGGCGATGTTGCTGTAGTGGGCGAAGACGTCGGCGCCGCCGTCGTCCTGCGCGATGAAGCCGAAGCCCTTTTCCGAGTTGAACCACTTCACGGTACCGGTGGCCATGTTCGTCTCCTTCTGGATCTGTTCCCGGCCCGCACCTTGCGGGCTCGGGGACGCCGCGTCGAACCCATCCGGAGAATCCAGATCAACAAAAATGCGCCCGAGGTGGAAACCCTCAGGCGCATGCAAGAGTCTATGGGAACCGCAACTTTCAGTCAGGGTAGCACACGTTCGCCTGAACTCTCCGCACCCCGTCCGGAAACTTCGTCGCCGCCCGGTGCCGGGAGCAGGAGCGCGGCGACGGGGACGTCGAGGATCCGGCTCACGGCGTCGAGGGTGTCGGGGTCGAAGGGGCATTCGGCCGCGCGGGGCGGGAGGTCCGCGGGGGTGCGGGGACGGCCGGTGCGGGCGGTGAGGGCTTCGGCGACGCGTTCGGGGGTGAGCCCTCGGGCGCGCGTCCACCACGCGATGTTCGCGGCCACCGTCCGGTTCGGGGTCCGGGCGGGACGGCCGGTCGCGGACGGGCGCGGCGACCCGCCCGCCGCCGCGCTCCGCGCAGCGCGGCGGCGGGCGGTGATCAGGGGCACCGGGACGAGCAGCGCACCGAGGATCGGGAGTCCCCACGGGTACGAGGCGGCCTCGGCGGTGAAGGCGATGGGCTCGTCCAGACCGGCGATCTCCCCGCGGATCGTGTAGCGGCCGAACGCGGGGGCGTCCAGGGTGACGGGGACGGCGTAGGTGCGTTCGGCGCCCGGGGCGAGGGTGCCGAGGGGCGGGGCGTCGATGACGCGGGCGGGCTGCTCGCCGCGCCCGGCGGTGAGGGTGAGCGCCGGGTCGGTGAGGGCGGCGGTGCCGTTGTTGCGGAGGGTGACGCGCAGGGTGCGGTCGGCGGACCCGGCGAGCCAGCCGGGGCCGACGCCGCCGCCGGTCACCTCGACCTTCGTCGCGGTCAGCCGCCGGGTGGGCGCGCTTCCGGTGGCGGGCGCCTCGGTGGCCGGCAGGGTCGGGACGCCGGTCACGGCGATCGGGGCGGTGCGGGGTTCGCCGCCGGTCACCGGACGGACGGCGATCACGCACGGGCAGCCGACCGGCGGCTTCGCGGCCGTCAGGACGACCTTCGCGGCCGTGCCCGCGCGGACGAACGTGCCCGCGGACGCGCCGACGGCGCAGTCGACGGTGCCGCGCCGCGCCCCGTTGCCGCACAGTTCGACCAGCACGTTCCCGGCGGGCCAGCCGGTGAGTTCGACGGTGACGCGGTCGCCGGGGTCGACGGTCTCGCGGTCGAGCGCGATGCGCGGTTCGGCGGGCGCGGCGTGCGCGGCCGGTCCGGCCGCGAGGAGGGCGGCGCCGAGCGCGAGGGCTGTGACGGTCCTCACCTGGCCGCCCTCCGCCGCCGCGCGACCAGGTACGCGGCGGCGCCCGCGAGGACGAGCGCCGCCGCCCACGGGACGTGCCACAGCGACGCCCGCCGGACGATCGGGCGCGCGTCCACCGGGTCGCCGCTGCGCGGGTCGGTCGCCGACAGGAGCACGGACGCGGTGAGCCGTCCGGCGGGTGCGACGTCGCCGACCCGTTCGCGGAACGTGTAGCTGCCGCCGGGGAGGAGTTCGGGGATGCGGCGCTCGACGGGTTCGCCGAGCGCGACGCCGAAGGGGCCTTGGGTGCTGACCTTCGCGAGTGCGGCCACGCGCACGTTGCCCGTGTTCCGCACCGTGTACGTGACGTCCATCCGGCCCGCGCCGAGGGGTTCGGACGCGTATCCGGTGCGGAGTTCGGAGACCTGCAGGGCGGGCCGGAGCGGTCCGGCGGCCCGCAGGTAGACGCGTGCGGCGACGCGCCGGTCGACGTTGACCGTCCGTCCGGCGGGGGTCGTCTCGGGGCGGGTGACGGACGCGACGATGCCGCCGCCGTGGTCGCCGGGCGTCGCGTCGTGCGGGACGGTCAGGGTGAACGGGATGTCGACGGTCTCACCGGGCCCGACCTTGTACGAGCCCTTGGCGAAATCGATCCACGTTCCGACGGCGGCGGGCTGCTGGGCGGCGGTGAGCAGCGCGAACGAGCCGTCGGCGGTGTTGAACGCGTCGGTGGCGTAGACGTCGAACGTCCGGGCGCGCTCGCTCAGGTTCGTCACCGTCACCTTGTCGGTGACCCGCTGCCCGGGGGACAGCGAGTAGACGAAGTAGTCGCGCCCGTTCGGCCCCCTCGGGCCGGCGGGCCGCACCGCCCACGTGACCCCGGCGGGCCCGGGCGCGGCCCGTCCGGCCACGGCCGCCGCTCCCGGCGCGGTGGCGGCGGAGACCGGCGGGGCGGGTGCGGCGAGCAGCGTCGCGGCCAGGGCCGCCGCCGCGAGGACGGGCGTGGGGTTCATGGTGGGCTCCGGCGTGGAGGTCGGGGGCGCGGCGCCGAAAGGGGGAGACGGCGCCGCAACCCGGTCAAGCGGTCAGGAGAGGGTGAGGGTGAGGGTGCCGGTGTAGGAACCGGGGCCGACGCCCGCCGGGATCAGCAGGTCGAGCGCCGCCCCGGCGGTGAACACGCCGCCGCTCGTCCCGGCGGCCGACGTCGCCAGCGTCTGCGCGGTGCCGAGGCTGGTGACCTGCGGGCCCGCGGTGACGGCGGCGCCCGAACCGTCCTCGACGACCGCCGCGGACGGCGTCCAGCCGAGGTTCGCCGCGGGGATCACGCCGCCGTCCGCCGCGGCGAGGTCGCCCATCTGGCCGACGAGGTTCCAGCCCGCGTCGGTGCCGCGCGCGTCGGTGACGGTGGCCCGGTTCAGCTCGCCGCTCGCGCGCCCGCCGGGCGCGGCGTCCGAGAGCGTCACGTCCGTCCCGTCCACCGCCATGCTGAGCGCGCCGGTCTCGGTGACGTTCGCGGTGATCCGCTGGTCGGCGCTGCCGCCGCCCACGCCCGGCTCCTCCGGCTCCCCGGGGTTCTCGCCGCCGGTGAACGTGACGGGCGTGGCGGTGTCCTGGCCGCGGTCGGGCGAGCCGTGCGCCGCGAACGTCAGGACGTAGCACTGCGTGACCAGGCAGTCGACGGCGTTGCCGTCGCCGTCGGTGTACTGCGCGGTGATCCCGGCGAGCGTGACGTCGAACGTCCCGTCGGCGTTCATCTTCGCCTGGCCGCCGCTGCCCGACGCGTTCTTGTGGACCCACTTCGTCGCCTGGTACGCGTTCGCGTTCAGGTACCAGTCGTCGCCGTTCTTCGGCCCGAACGCGACGTACACGCCGAACCCGTTGTTGATGTCCGGGTCGAAGCCGGTTCCGGTGACCTGGATGTCCTGCCCGGCGGGGTCGGCGTCGGCGGCCGGGGCGACGGTCGTCGCGGGCCCGGCCGCGAGCGCGGGCGCCGCCGACAGGCCGAGCCCGAGCAGGGCCGTACCGGCGAGGACGGCCGTCCTGCGCGCCGCTCGTCCACGGTTGGTGTGCATGCGTGCTCCTTAGGGAGGGGACCGGCGCGGGTTCGCGCCGGAGCGGGGTTCAGGGGCGGCGGCGGGCCAGCCGGCGGACGGCGAGTCCGGCGGCGGCGACCGCGGCGACCGCCAGCCAGAACGGCCAGGGCGACCGCGCGGGCGGGCCGGACGCGGTGACGCGGGCGGGTTCGGCGGCGAGCGGCGCGGCGGAACCGGCGGGGGACGCCCGCGGCACCGGGCTCGCGGTGCCGCCGGGCGTGGTCGCGAGGCCGCCGTGCGGGTTCGCGCCGGCGGCCGTGCCGCCCGCGCCGCCCGCGGCCCCCGCGCCGGCCGCGCCGCCCGCGGCCCCCGCGCCGGCCGCGCCGGCCGGGCCGCTCGAGCCGGTGGATCCGGCCGGGCCGCCCGGGCCGCCCGAGCCGGTCGCGGCACCGCCGTCCCGTCCGGGCGAGGAGGACGGCCCGCCCGTGCCGCGGAACGCCATGGGGACGGACGCGTCCTGGCTGCGGTCGGCGACGCCGTGCGCGGCCATCGCCATCACGTAGCAGCGCGTGCTCGCGCAGTCGACGGACCGTCCGTCGCCGTCGGTGTAGCGGGCCTTCACCGTGAGGGTGACCGAGAACGTGCCGGACGCGCTCATCTTCGCCTGCGCGCCGCCGCTGCCGCCCTTGTGGACCCAGACGGCCGAGGCGAAGGCGTTCGCGTTCCGGTGGAAGTCGGCGCGGCGCGGCCCGAACACGACGTACACGCCGAAGCCGTTGTTGCGGTCGGGGTCGAAGCCGGAGCCGGTGACGGTCACCGACTCCCCGGCGGGATCCAGCCCGGACGTCTTCGAGACGCGCAGGGACGCCGCGTGCGCAGGTCCGGCCACCGCGACCAGCCCGAGACCGGCGGCGGTCGCGACGATCGCACCGGTGATGCGCCGACTCACGAGACCAACCCCTTAGGTAAGCCTTGCCTAATGAAACTTAGGTGAGCCTAAGCTAAGGTAACGATCACTCGGCGGCAAGGGGCCGACCAGGAACGACGGTTTGGACGGACCATGAGAGCGCTGCGAATCCCTGTCCGGTTCGGCGCGGCCGCCTCGGCGGTCGCCGCCGGTCTCCTCCTCACCACCCCCGCCACACCCGCACTCGCCGGTACGGCCTCGGCCAACGGCCCCGAAGGGCAGACGGTCACGGTCTCCGAGACCACCGGCCTGCCCGCCGGCGGCTCCACGACCGTGACCGTCACCGGCCACGGCTTCGACACCGGCAAGGGCATCTACGTCGCCTTCTGCAAGGACAACGGGCCGGGCGAGGCGCCGTCCCCCTGCGGCGGCGGCGCCGACACCACCGGCTCGACCGGCGCGTCCCACTGGATCTCCGACGATCCGCCCCCGTACGGCAAGGGCCTCGCCGAGAAGTACGGCGCCGACGGGTCCTTCGAGGTCACGCTCAGCGTCACCGGCGCGCTGAACGACACGGTCGACTGCGCCGAGACCCGCTGCGTCGTCGCGACCCGCGCCGACCACACCCGCGGCCAGGACCGCACCCAGGACGTCCGCGTGCCGCTCGCGTTCGACGAGGGCGGCGCCCCCGCCGTCGTGTGGGCGGGCGGCGCGGCGGCGGCCGTCGCCGCCGTCGCGGCCGGCGGCGTCCTCGTGCTGCGCCGCCGCCGGAACTCCCCGGCGGAGCCGACGCCGTGAGGACCGTCGTCGCCGCCATGCTCGCGCTCGTCCTGCTCAGCGGCTGCGCGGCGGGCACCGCCTCCTTCGGGGACGACCCGGTCACCGACGCCGCCGCCGGCTGCGGGCCGTCGACGGTCCGCACCCCCGGGGACGTCGACCCGGTGAAGCCCGCGCCGGAGCCCGACCTGCCCGCCACGGTCGAGTCGGCGGACGGCCGGAAAGTGACCGTGCGCGGCGCGGAGCGCATCCTCGCCGTCAACATGTACGGGTCGCTCGCCGAGATCGTGTTCAGCCTCGGGCTCGGCGACCGCGTCGTCGGCCGCGACGCCTCCACCACGTTCCCGTCCGCCCGCGACCTGCCGCTCGTGACGAACAACGGCCACGACCTGTCGGCCGAGGCGATCCTGCGGCTGAACCCCACGGTCGTCCTCGCCGACGCCGGGATCGGCCCGCCCGAGGCGCTGCAGCAGCTCCGCTCGTCCGGCATCCCGGTCGTCATGATCGGCGACGAGCAGACGCTGCCCGCGATCGGCGAGCACGTCACCGCCGTCGCCGCGGCGCTCGGCGTCCCGGACGCCGGGAAGGAGCTCCGCACCCGCATCGAGGGCCGGGTCGAGGCCGCGAAGCGGGACGCGGCGGCGTCCGCCCGCCCGCTCCGCGTCGCGTTCCTCTACCTGCGCGGCACCGCCGGGGTCTACCTGATCGGCGGCGACGGCGCCGGGTCGGACGCCCTCATCGAGGCCGTCGGCGCCGTCGACGCCGGAACCGCCGCCGGGCTCGGCGGATTCCGGCCGCTCACCAGCGAGGGGATGATCAACGCGGCGCCCGACGTGATCCTCGTGATGTCCAAGGGCCTCGCGTCCGTCGGCGGCGTCGACGGCCTCGTCGACCTCCCCGGCGTCGCGCAGACCCCCGCGGGCCGCAACCGGCGCGTCGTCGACGCCGACGACGGCGGCCTGCTCACCTTCGGCCCCCGCACCGGCGAGATCATCGAGGCCCTCGCCGCCGCCGTCCACCACCCCTGCGACCGGCCGTGACTCCGGCGAGCGCCAGCACGGGCCCGCACCGTCCCGTCCCGGCCTTGATCGGCGGCGCCGCACGGTCGATCATTCGAACTTGCGAGGTGCCATGACGCAGACGAGCCGACGGACGGAACCGCCCGCCGAACCCGGCGTGCCCGCCCCGGCGGGCGCGGACGGTCCGGCGGGTGCGGACGGTCCGGCGGGTGCGGACGGTCCGGCGGGTGCGGACGCCTCCGGTGCCGCCGTGACCGGGCGGTCGACGGGCCCGACCGCCTCCACGGGCGCGACCGCACGGCACGCGCGGGAGCGGGGGCGGCGGGTTCCCGCGCCGGTGCTGGTCGGCGGGCTCGGGGCCGCGCTCGTCGTGACGGTCGTGGTCGCGGCCGGGCTCGGGCAGGTGCGGATACCGCCCGCCGAGGTGCTCGGCTCGATCGCGCACCGGATCGGGCTCGACGTGGGGCCGGAGCCGTCCGGGCCGCAGGCGGAGAACGCGCTCTGGGTCGTCCGGTTCCCGCGGGTGATGCTCGCGGTCGTCACCGGCGCGGCGCTCGGGTGCGGCGGTGCGATGATGCAGGGCGTGTTCGGCAACCCGCTCGCGGAACCCGGCGTGATCGGGGTGTCGTGGGGCGCGGCGGTCGGCGCCGCGACCGTGATCGTGTTCGGGCTGAGCGCGTTCGGGAACTGGACGATCGTGCTCGCCGCGTTCCTCGCCGGGCTCGCGACGACCCTGCTGGTGTACGCGGCGTCCCGGGCGGCGGGACGCACCGAGTCGGTGACGCTGCTGCTCACCGGGATCGCGGTGAACGCGGTCGCGACGGCCGCGCTCGGCCTGCTGATGTTCGTGTCCACCGACGACGCGCTGCGCGCCATCACCTCGTGGCAGCTCGGCAGCCTCGCGTCCGCGACGTGGCCCGCCGTGGCGGCCGTCGCGCCGTGCGCGGCCGCCGGCATCGCGGTCGCGTTCGCGTGCGCCCGCCGCCTGGACGTCCTCGCGCTCGGCGAGCGTCCCGCCCGGCAGCTGGGCATCGACGTGGAGCGGCTCCGCTTCACCGGCATCGCCGTCATCGCGCTCACCACCTCGGCGGCCGTCGCGTTCAGCGGCATCATCGCGTTCGTCGGGCTGGTCGTCCCGCACCTGGTCCGGATGCTGGCCGGGCCCGGCCACCGGACGCTCGTCCCGGCGTCGGCGCTCGGCGGCGCGCTGCTCGTCGTCGTCGCGGACGTCGTCGCGCGCACGTCCATCGCCTACCAGGAGCTCCCGCTCGGGGTGCTGACCTCGCTCGTCGGCGGCCCGTTCTTCTTCTGGCTGCTGCGCCGCGACCGGGCGGGGGCCCGGCCGTGATCGGGCTGCCGCGGCGGCCCCGCCCGCCCGGACCCCGCGAGCCCGGCACGGTCGCGCTCGCCGCCGAGGCCGTCACCGTCCGGCACGGTGCCGCGACCGTCCTGTCCGGCGCGGACCTCGACCTGCGGCACGGCGAGACGCTCGCGCTCGTCGGGCCGAACGGGGCCGGGAAGTCGACGCTGCTCGCGGCCCTCGCGGGCGACACCGCGCCCGCGTCCGGACGGGTCGTCCTGCACGGCCGCCCGCTGGACGCGTGGACGGCCCGCGAGCAGGCGATGCGCCGGGCCGTCCTCCCGCAGCGGCACTCGCTCGCGTTCGGGTTCACCGTCGAGGAGGTCGTCCGGATGGGCCGCGCGCCCTGGGCCGGCACCCCCGCCGAGGACGCCGACGACGACGCGGTGGCCGCCGCCCTGGACGCCGCCGGGGTCGCCGCGTTCGCCGGCCGCCCGTTCACGTCCCTGTCCGGCGGCGAGCAGGCCCGCGCCGCGCTCGCCCGCGTCCTGGCGCAGCGCACCGCGACCGTCCTGCTCGACGAGCCGACCGCCGCGCTCGACATCGGCCACCAGGAGCACGTGCTCACCCTGCTGCGCGCCGAGGCGGCGCGGGGCGCCGCGGTCCTCGCCGTCGTCCACGACCTGGGCCTCGCCGCCGCGCACGCCGACCGCGTCGCCGTCCTGTCGCGCGGACGCGTCGTCGCCTGCGGGCCGCCCGGCCGCGTGCTCACCGCCGAACTGCTGAGCGAGGTCTACCGGCACCCCATCGAGGTGCTCCCGCACCCCCGAACGTCCCGGCCGCTCATCCTCCCCGAGCGTCCGGCCGCCCCTCCCGAGAGGACGCCATGACCACCACCGACCCCTTCACCCCGGACGTCGTCGCCGCCATCGCCCGGCACATGAACGACGACCACGCCGCCGACTCGGTGCTGATCGTGCGGACGCTCGGCGGCGAGCCCGACGCCGAGACCGCCGTCATGACCGGACTCGACGCCGACGGCGCCGACTTCGCCGTCCGGACGGGCGGACGCGACGTCGCCGTCCGGATCCCGTGGAGCCGCCGCCTCACCGAGCGCGCCGAGGTCCGCACCGAGGTCGTGCGCATGTACCAGGACGCGCGCCGCACCGCCGAACCGTTCTCGGCCCGGCTCCGCGCCGCGACCCGTCCCGACCACGACGGCACCGAGAGCACCCCGTACATGACGGCGCTGCTCGACGGCCGCCTGACCCGCGACCAGTACGGCGCCCTCATCGCCCAGCTCCACTTCGTCTACGACGTCCTCGAGCGGGCCGCCGACCACATGCGGGACGACCCCGTCGCCGGCCCCTTCGACCTCCCCGGGCTCCGCCGCCTCCCCGGCCTCGAAGCCGACCTCGTCCACTTCCACGGTCCCGGCTGGGCGTCCCGCATCGAACCGGACGGCGCCACCGCCGCCTACTGCGCCCGGCTCCGGGAGGTGTGCTTCGACTGGCCCGGCGGCTTCGTCGCGCACGGCTACACCCGCTACCTGGGCGACCTGTCCGGCGGCCAGGCCATCGGCGCCCGCGTGGCCCGCGCCTACGACCTCGACGCCGACGGGGTCCGCTTCTACCGGTTCGACGAGAAGCCGAAGGCGCTGAAGGAGCGCTACCGCGCCCTCCTCGACGCCGCCCCCTGGAGCCCGGCCGAACAGGACCGCGTCATCGACGAGGTCCGTACCGCCTACCGCCTCAACGCCGACCTCGCCGCCGCCCTCGACCGCACCCTCACGGAGACCTGAACCCCCGTCCCGGCACCATAGTTCTCCGCCAACGGTCCGCATATCCGCTTCAGGTTTTCCCGGGGAAGAAGCTGAAGCGGCCGTGATCTTGTCCCGGATTCTGCTTCATGTTCTGCTTTTTCTGTAGCCATTTGTCTCTCAAAAGGGGAGAAAATGCCTAGAAAGGGCATGCGGGCCGGGGTGATCCTCCCGCTGGCGGCGGGGCTGTCATTGGTGACGGCCTGTTCGTCGGGCGGCGACTCGAGCGCGGTGGAGCCGGTCGGCGAAACGGTGACGCAGCAGCAGGTCAAGGAGCCTGAACTGGCGGAAAAGGCCACGATGTCGGCCCACAACGTCGAGGTCCACTGGTTCGACGACCTGGCCACCATGGTCGCCACGTCGAAACTCGTCGTTCTCGGCGAAGTCCGGTCGGTACGGCCGGGGCGCTGGGTCGGCGAGGAGGAGCCGGACGGCCGGCTGCGCGTCCGCGATGTCACGCTCGACGTCGAGAAGGTCCTCTTCCGCGAGGGCGTCGCCGCCCCCGAGACGGTGACCTTGGACGAGTGGGGCTGGGACAGCCGCGGCGTGGGCTTCTGGGACGCGAACCTGACGTGGACCGGGCCGGGTGACCGGGGGTACTACTTCCTCACCCCGGTGCAGGACGCCCCGGGCCATTACCGCCTGATCAACTCGCAGGGCCGGGCCCTGATCGAGGGCGGCGAACTCACTCCGGGCTCCGAGGAGGGCTCTGCCCTTCACCAGACCATGCACCACATGTCTCCGAAGGAACTCGAAACCGCCGTGTCCGAGGCGGTCGGCAAGGTCCGCGCGGGCAAGGTCCAGCCCCAGAAGACGCCCTGAGCGGACGGAGAGTGAGTTTCGAGATGCGCAAAGCCTTCTACCCGCTCGGCCTGCTCACCACCGGCCTCTTCCTGGCCGGAACCATCGTGACGCCGGCGTACGCCGACCATGGTGGCGACGTCATCGGGCCCGACAACAACAGCCAGGCCGTCAAAGGCCAGAATCTGACCGCGCGCGGCAAGCTCGCCTTGCAGCGAGGCCGAGCTCAACTGGATCGCAGCAAGATCAACACGTCCTCCGGTGGCGGCGACATCTACGTCCGTGACGGAAGGTACGGCAACAACGGCAGCTACGGACGGATGTGGTGCAGTAAGCAGGACGGCAACGGCGACTGCGACATCTTCCAGATAACCTTCAACAACTCCGAGCTTCCCGCACGCGACTACGCATACCGTGCCGTCGGCTGCCACGAATTCGGGCACACCGGCACGCTGAGGCACCGGTCCCGATCGGAGGACACCGACGGCAATTCGTGTATGCGCACCTACATCAGTGACACGTGGGCGGGCCGACTGGACTCGCACGACATCAACGCGATCAACGGCAACGCCTGAGATCGGCCGGAGCGCCCTGCCCTCGCCCGGGGCAGGACGCTTCCGCACGCCGGATCCAACGATGCGGCGCCGCCGCGTCACGGTTCGTCGATGATGCCCGAAACCGCGATCCGGAAGCCCAGTTGAGCGCGGCTCGTGGCACCGAGGCGGCGGCACAGGGCGGCGATGTGCCCGCGGCAGGCCCGTACGCTCATGCCCAGCCTGCGGGCGATGGTCTCATCGACAAGCCCGGCGACGAGCAGTTTCGCGACGGCCACCTGGATCTCCTCGGAGATCTTCCCGGGTACGGGCTCGGGCCCCAGCGGTCCGGCCTGCTCCCAGGTGGCCGTGAAGATCTCATCGAGATGAGCGGCGAGGGCCGGGTGCTTGATCTCCAGCCATGCGGGCACGAAGACCGTCGCGGAGTCCAGCAGCAGCATCGGGACGATGGGGAGGCCGGTCGTCCGGACCTCGGCGCCCTCGTCGAGCGACTTCCGCAGCCTCCCGAGCAGCGCCTTGTCGGACCTCAGCGAATGCGGACAGAGCAGGTTCACCGCGACGCCCCGCTCGAGCAGCACGGGAGTCGCCGCCAGCCACCGGTCCGTCGGGAGGTCGGAGGGCCGGATGACGAGCATCCGCTCCCGGGCCACGGCGAACGCGGCCATCAGTGCGGTGTCGACCGCGACGGCGCCGTCCAGCGGCCTGATAGAGCCCTCGGGCCTCGCCCACCGGCCCGGACCGGTGCGGGGATGCGTTTCCAGGACGGAGTCGAGCGCCGTATGGAGGGCGCCGAGCCGCCGCTGGAGCTCCCGGATCTCCTGCTCGACCGGGTCGAACCCCCACCACGGTGTGCCGACTGTTCCGGGACGCTGGTCGTCCATTGCTTCCACGTCTCCTCTGGCGCAGCCGCCGTCGACGTCCAGGGTCATGCGGCGGGCGGCGATGAGCATGCCCGGCGGCACCAGCACGCGCGGCGGGACCCTCGGCAGCAGCCGGGTGGTGAGCCCGCCCGCCGACACCAGGACGGTCCTGACCATCGGCAGGAACGCGACGCCCGTCCTGACCGGCGAGCACCCCACGGGTTGCCATGACCTCGCCCTCATTCGCGGTGCGCCGCGCGGCTCGCCGGCGCGTATGCGAACAAGACGCCGCCGCCTCGCCCCGTGTGACGAATCCGGCGTGTGACCCGCGACACCTCCCGTCCGCCGGCCCGACCGCGCGCGGTCAGGTGGTGTGGCGGGTGCGGGCCAGCGCGAGGGCGCCGAGGAGGGTGGCGAGCGAGCCCACCAGCATGCTCACGAAGGCCCCGCCGAGTCCGTTGCCGGTGCCGATGCCGCCATCGGCGGTCGCGGCGACCACGCCGCCCAGGGCGATGCCGAACGGGCCCGCGAGCAGGGACGCGACGGCGAAGTGCCGTGCGCTCGCGGTGGGGCGGGCGAGGGCCCGCCCGGCGAGGGCCACGCCGGCCAGCCCGGCCAGCGCGGCCACGACGGCTCCGAGCCGTCCAGGGCTCATCGCGAAGACGTCGGCGGTCGGCCGGGCCCAGACGTGTGTGGCCGCCGACGCGGCGAGAACGATGCGTACCGACATGAGGGGGTCCCCTTTCCGTCACCGGATGTGGCCCCGATGATGTCCGCCGGATCCGGCGCGGGGCGTCCGGCGAACGTGGACACTTCGTGCTACCGCCGGTGCCGCCGCCCGCTGCCGCGGAGGGGGTGCGGCGCGGCGGGGTACCGCGTGCGCGGTAGCCGGACGATCGTCCGGACGCAGGAGTCGCGCGCGTCCGTCCTCCGGTTAGGGTTCGGCGCATGAGCGGGCCGCGGACCGGCGTCACGGACTGGACGATCGCCGTGGGTGTGGCCACGATTCTGCTGGTCACCGGGCTGTCCGGGGAGCGCTCCGGCGGCTGGGACCCGCTCGGCGGCGCACTGCTGGCGGGCGGTGGCCTGCTGCTGGCCGCGCGCCGCGGGGCGCCGGTCCTCGTGCTGGGCGGCACCGGGCTGTGCGCGGTGGGGTACCAGGCGGCCGGTCTCGACGTGCCCGCCGTGGCGTTCCTCGTCGCGGTGTACGCGGCCATGCGGGCCGGGCACCGCGCCGCCACGGCGGTGGCGAGCCTGGCCGTGCTGGCGGCCCTCCCGCTCGCGGCCCTCGCCGCCGGCCCGGACGGGACGGGCGAGGCGTTCGCGCGGGCGCGCGGCGCCCTCGAACTGGCCTGGCTGATCGCCGCCGCCGCGGCGGGCGAGGCGCTGCGGCAGGCCGAGCGGCGGGCCGACGAGGCGGAACGGACCCGGGAGGAGACCGCGCGGCACCGCGCCGCCGAGGAGCGGCTGCACATCGCCCGGGAGCTGCATGATTCCCTCACCCACCAGATCTCGGTCATCAAGGTGCAGGCCGAGGTCGCCGTCCACGTGGCCCGCAGGCGCGGGGAGCGGGTGCCGCCGAGCCTGCTGGCGATCCAGGAGGCCGGACGGGAGGCGACCCGCGAGCTGCGCGCGACGCTGGAGGCGCTGCGCGACGATGACACCGCACCGCCGCACGGGCTCGACCATGTCCCCGAACTGGTCGAACGCGCCCGCTCCGGAGGACTGGACGTGACGCTGACGATCGAGGGACGGCACGGCGACCTGCCGGCCGCCGTGGAACGCACCGCCTACCGCATCGTCCAGGAGGCGCTCACCAATATCGCCCGGCACGCGGACGCCGCCGCGGCGGCGGTCCGGATCGACTGCCGTCCGGACGGTCTCGCGGTCCGTGTCACCGATGACGGCCGGGCGGTGCCGGGATCCGTCCCGCCGCCCGGCATCGGGCTGCTCGGCATGCGCGAGCGGATCGCCGCCCTCGGCGGCAGGCTGCGGGCCGAACCGCGCGGCGAAGGCGGTTTCGTCGTGCTGGCCGAACTGCCCGTGGACCGGCCGTGATCCGCGTCCTGCTGGTGGACGACCAGCCGCTGCTGCGCAGCGGGTTCCGCGCGCTCCTCGACCTCGAGGCCGACATCGAGGTGGTGGCCGAGGGCGCCGACGGCCGGGAGGCACTCGCCCTGGCCAGGGAACACCTGCCGGACGTCGTTCTCATCGACGTCCGGATGCCGGTCGTCGACGGCATCGAGGCGACCCGCCGCATCGCGGCGGACCCGTCGCTGAGCGGGGTGCGCGTCGTCATCCTGACCAACTACGGCCTGGACGAGTACGTCTTCAACGGGCTCCGCGCCGGTGCCGCCGGGTTCCTCGTCAAGGACATCGTGCCGGAAGACCTCCTGCACGCCGTGCGCGTCGCCGCGCGCGGCGACGCGCTGCTCGCCCCGGCGATCACTCGCAGACTCATCGACAGGTTCGTCGCCCAGCCGCTCGGCGGGGACGCCGGGGCGGGGCTGGCGGAGCTGACCGCCCGCGAACGGGAAGCCGTCCTGCTGGTCGCGCGGGGACTGTCCAACGACCAGATCGCCGCGCGCATGGTGATCAGCCCGATGACCGCGAAGACTCACGTCAACCGCGCGATGACCAAGCTGCACGCGCGCGACCGCGCCCAGCTGGTCATCCTCGCCTACGAGTCCGGTCTCGTGACCCGCCGCGACTCCTGACGCCCACCCGCCGTCGCCCGTCGCCAGGGGCCGGTCCTTTCCGGCCGGCGGGCCGGGTGCCGGACGGACCGTTCTGCCGATAGATGACGTTCGAGAGAAAACTGGGTTAATGGTCGGGGAAATTGAATGACAGCTATGCGAATCAGGGACGAATTTTGTGTGACGTGCAGGCGGCTTTCGGGAAAAGGGACTGCAAGGGGATGTCCTGTCGACTGCTCTGACCTGCGAACAAGGTCGGTTGAGGCGGGTCGAACGGATTCGAAACGATCCAGGGGCGCAAATTCTCCATGCATGTACACGCGCCGACTCGGAGAGTGGCCGTGGTGTTTTGAAGGGTGTGCTCCGGGCAGGCGGATATAGCTACAATCCGACCGTTAAGCGCGACTTTCGTGGTCCGCGACGCCGTTTGCCGTGCGCCCTTTCCGTGCGCGCGAGGGAGCCGTCCCGGCCGCGGCCACCGCCTCGAGGAGTGTGCCCATGCCCGTGGAACCAGCGGAGCCCGTTCCCGCGGCGAGACCCGTGATCGGCGACGCGGAGATCGAGGCGGCGGTGCGGGTGCTGCGCAGCGGGCGGGTCGTCCAGGGGCCGGAGGTCGCCGCGTTCGAGGACGAGTTCTCCGCGCTGGTCGCCGGACGGCACTGCGTCGCCGTCAACTCGGGGACGTCCGCGCTGCACCTGGCGCTGCTGGCGCTGGGCATCGGGCCCGGGGACGAGGTGATCGTCCCGTCGTTCACGTTCGCGGCGACCGCGAACGTGGTGCGGCTGGCGGGGGCCGAGCCGGTGTTCGCGGACATCGAACCGGGGTCGTTCTGCCTCGACCCGGACGCGGCCGCGGCCGCGATCACCCCGCGCACCGCCGCGATCATGCCCGTCCACCTGTACGGGCATCCGGCGGCGATGGACCGGTTCGCGCCGCTCGCCGCGCGGCACGGGCTCGCGCTCGTCGAGGACGCGGCGCAGGCGCACGCCGCGGCGCTGGACGGCGTCCCGGCGGGCGCCCTCGGCACCGCGGGCTGCTTCAGCTTCTACCCGACGAAGAACATGCACTCGCTCGAGGGCGGCATGATCACCACGGCGGACGCGGGGACCGCGCGGACGCTGCGGCTGCTGCGCAACCAGGGCATGGAGGAGCGGTACGCCAACGAGATCGTCGGCGCGAACCTGCGGCTGACGGACGTCGCGGCGGCCGTCGGACGGGTGCAGCTCGGACGGCTCGCGGAGTGGACCGAGCGGCGGCGGGCGAACGCCGCGTTCCTCGACGCGAAGATCACCGGGGCGGTGCCGCCCCCGGTCGCGGAGGGCGCGCGGCACGTCTACCACCAGTACACGATCCGGGTGCGCGGCGACCGGGAGGCGATGCGGCGGCACCTGGACGGGCGCGGCGTCGGCAACGCCGTCTACTACCCGACGCCCGTCCACCGCCTCGGGCCGTTCCTCGAGGACGGGCGGCGCCGGGAGCTGCCGGAGACCGAGCGGGCCGCCGCCGAGGTGGTGTCGCTGCCGGTGCACCCGACCCTCACCGCGGACGAGCTGGGACGCGTCGCCGACGCGGTGAACGAGGGTGGCGCGCGATGAGCGGGGCGATGAGCGGGGCGCTGCGCGCGGGCCTGGTCGGGTTCGGGGTGATGGGACGCAACCACGCCCGGGTGCTGGCCGCGATGGACGGCGTGGACCTCGTGGGGATCGTCGATCCGGCGGCGCGGCCGGGGACGGCGCCGTCCGGGGTGCCGCTGCTGGGCTCCCTGGACGAGCTGCTCGACCTCGGCGTCGACTACGCGGTGGTGGCGTGCCCGACCGCGCTGCACGAGGAGGTCGGGCTGCGGCTGGCGGAGGCCGGTGCCGGCGCGCTCATCGAGAAGCCGCTGGCCGACTCGGTCGAGGCGGCGCGGCGGCTGGTGGCGGCGTTCGAGTCGCGCGGGCTCGTCGCGGGCGTCGGGCACATCGAGCGGTACAACCCGGCGCTGCAGAGCATGCGGGCGCGGCTGGAGGCGGGCGAGCTGGGCGAGGTGTTCCAGGTCGTGACGCGCCGCCAGGGGCCGTTCCCGCACCGGATCTCCGACGTCGGCGTCGTCAAGGACCTCGCCAGCCACGACATCGACCTGACCTCGTGGGTCACCGGGCAGGACTACGTGTCGATCTCCGCGCACACGGTGGCGCGCAGCGGCCGGCCGTACGAGGACATGGTCGCCGCGGTGGGCCGGCTCGCGGCCGGTTCGATGGTGAACCACCTGGTCAACTGGCTGAGCCCGCTGAAGGAGCGGACGACGGTCGTGACCGGGGAGCGCGGCTGCTTCGTCGCCGACACCCTCACCGCCGACCTGACGTACTACGCGAACGGCGAGGTGAGCACCGAGTGGGAGGCGCTGCGGACGTTCCGCGGGGTCTCGCAGGGGGACATGATCCGCTACGCGATCCCGAAGCCGGAGCCGCTGGCGGTCGAGCACGAGCGGTTCCGCGACGCGTTCCGGGACGGGACGGGCGGCGGCGCGGGCGGCACCGGCGCGGGCGGCACCGGATCGGCGGGCGGCATCGTCACGCTGCGGCAGGGCCTGCGGACGGTCGAGGTGTCGGCGGCGGTGCTGGAGTCGTCCCGGACGGGCGAGACGGTCTCGCTGCGGGCGGCGTCCGGGGTGCTCGGCGGCATCGGCGTGGAGGGCGGCCCCGCGCTGCTGCGCGGGGTACGGGCGGAACGGTGACCGGACGGCGAGGAAGGCAGCACATGCGGATCTGCGTGGTGGCGCTCGGCAAGATCGGGCTCCCGCTGGCGGTGCAGTTCGCCCGCAAGGGGCACCGGGTGATCGGCGCCGACGTGGACGAGCGGGTGGTGGCCGACGTCAACGCGGGCCGCGAGCCGTTCCCCGGCGAGGCCGGCCTCGGCCGGTACCTGGCGGAGACCGTCGCGGACGGGCGGCTGTCGGCGACGGCGGACACCGCGGCGGCCGTCGCGGAGTCCGAGGCGGTCGTGCTGGTCGTCCCGCTGTTCGTGGACGCGGACGGGGTGCCCGACTTCGGGTCGATGGACGCCGCGACGCGGGCCGTCGCCGAGGGGCTGCGGCCGGGGACGCTCGTCAGCTACGAGACGACGCTGCCGGTCGGCACCACCCGCACCCGCTGGGCGCCGATGCTCGCGGAGGGATCGGGCCTGGCGGCGGGCACCGGCTTCCACCTGGTGTTCAGCCCCGAGCGGGTGCTGACCGGACGGGTCTTCGCCGACCTGCGCCGGTATCCGAAGCTCGTCGGCGGCATCGACGGCGCGTCCGCGGAGCGGGGCGTCGCGTTCTACGCGGACGTGCTCGACTTCGACGAGCGGCCCGACCTGGACCGTCCGAACGGCGTGTGGGACCTCGGTTCCGCGGAGGCCGCCGAGCTGGCCAAGCTCGCCGAGACGACCTACCGGGACGTCAACATCGGCCTCGCGAACCAGTTCGCCCGCTACGCGGACGCGGCCGGGATCGACGTCATGAAGGTGATCGACGCCTGCAACACCCAGCCGTACAGCCACATCCACCGGCCAGGCATCGCGGTCGGCGGCCACTGCATCCCGGTCTATCCGCGCATGTACCTGTGGAACGACCCGGAGGCGACGGTCGTCCGGGCGGCCCGCGACGCCAACACGGCGATGCCGGAGTACGCGGCGGGTCTCCTCGCGGACACCTACGGCGACCTCACCGGCGCGCCCGTCCTTGTGCTGGGCGCGGCCTACCGGGGCGGCGTGAAGGAGACGGCGTTCTCCGGCGTCTTCCCGACGGTCGAGGCGCTGCGCGCGCGCGGAGCCGTCCCGTACGTGTCCGACCCGATGTACACGCCGGAGGAGCTGGAGGCGCTCGGCCTGCCGCCGCACCGGGGCGAGCCGGTCACCGCCGCGATCGTCCAGGCCGACCACGCGGAGTACCGGACGCTCGGCTCGTCCGACTTCCCCGGGGTGAAGGTGCTGGTGGACGGGCGCCGCGTCACCGACCCGGCCCGCTGGACGGGCGCCGACCGCGTCGTCATCGGCGCACCGGCCGGGGAGGCGGGGACGCCGCGCTAGGCGGGGCGGAGCCCCGCCGGAACCCGCCCGATCCGCCCGGCCGACGACCACCACTGGAGAACCTGATGCGAACCGAAGACGAGACGCCCCCGGCCGCGGCCCGCGGCCGCATCGTCATGCTCGTCGACAACGACGTCGCCCGCGACTCGCGGGTGCAGAAGGCGGCGACGTCGGCCGCCGACGCCGGCTGGGACGTGCACCTCATCGGCTGCACGGGCGGCAAGAAGCGCGGCTGGGAGCTGGGCGGCGCGCACGTCCGGCTCGTCCAGGTCAAGCACGCGCTCGACCGGGAGCGGCGGGGCGTGCTGCGCGCCTCGCTGCGCCGCCCCTTCGCCTACGGGCATCCGAGCGACGCCGAGTACCGGCGCCGGCTCGTCCAGTCCCGGCGCGCCGACCTCGCCGCGAGCCGCCTCGCGCCCGGCGCCGGGAACCCGGTGCGCACGGGCTGGCTGCTGGCGCGGGGCGTGGCGGCCAGGCTCCAGGGCCGATGGGTCACGGTCCGCGCCCGCCAGACGGACTCGCTCGCCGCGGCCCGCAAGAACCTTGACTCCCCGCTGGAGCGGTTCACCGTCCGGGTGTGGCAGCGGCTCCTCGGCGACCGGGCCTGGCGCGTCCTGGACCGCGGCCTGTGGGACTGGGACAGCGCGTACAAGAACGTCATCGACGAGCTGGAGCCCGACATCGTCCACGCCAACGACTTCCGGATGCTCGGGGTCGGCGCGCGCGCGGTGCGGCGGGCGCGGGCGAAGGGGCGGAACACGAAACTCGTGTGGGACGCGCACGAGTTCCTGCCGGGCACGCGGCCCTGGGGCATCGGGCCGCGCTGGATGCCCGCCATGTGCGCGCACGAGCGCGAGTACGCGGGCGACGCGGACGCGGTGCTGACGGTCTCGGAGGCCCTCGCCGACCGGCTCGTCGAGGGGCACCGGCTGCGCGAGCGGCCGACCGTCGTGCTCAACGCCCCGATCACCGAGGGCGAGCCGGGCGGCGACGCGCCGCCCGTCCCGGACATGCGGGAGCTGTGCGGCGTCGGCCCGGACACCCCGATCGCCGTCTACAGCGGCAGCGCGTCCGTCCAGCGCGGCCTCGGCATCATGCTGGAGGCGCTGCCGCGGCTGCCGGACCTGCACGTCGCCCTGGTCGTCGCGCGGGCCCGGTCCGAGTACGTCCAGGGGCTGATCGCCCGGGCCGCCGAACTCGGCGTCGGCGACCGCGTGCACGTCCTGCCGTACGTCCCGTTCGACCAGGTCGTCCCGTTCCTGGCGGCGGCCGACGTCGGCGTCATCCCGATCCACCACTGGCCGAACCACGAGATCGCGCTGATCACGAAGTTCTTCGAGTACTCGCACGCGCGGCTGCCGATCGTCGTCAGCGACGTCCAGGCGATGGGCGACATGGTGACGAGCACCGGGCAGGGCGAGGTGTTCCGCGCCGAGGACCTGGACGACTACGTGCGCGCCGTCGAGGCGGTGCTCGGCGACCCGGCACGGTACCGCGCCGTGTACGACGCCCGTCCCGACCTGCTCCGCGAGTGGACGTGGGAGGCGCAGGCGGGCGTCCTGAACGGCGTCTACAGCCGGCTGGCGCCGGGGTCCGCGCGGACGCTCGAGCGCTCCGAGCCCTCCGAGCCGTCCGAGCCGTCCGCCGCGGATACGGCGCCCGAACCGGAGCCCGAGGCGCCCGGAGCGCCGCTGATCGGTGCCGGGGAGCAGGGGTGACGGGCAAGCGCGGTGGGGCGGCCAAGCGCGCCGGCGACCGCGACGTCGCCGTCGTCACCCCCTGGTACCCGAACCCGCAGCAGGAGTGGGCGGGGGCGTTCGTCGAGGCGATGGTCGGCGCGACGGCGCCCGGCTGCGGCCAGGTCACCGTCTACCACACCGAGGCGTGGCTGATGCGGCAGCCCGCGGCGGAGGTGGAGGCGGCGCGCGAAGCGCACCGGCGGCTCCTCCCGCAGGCGCTGCACCCGGCCCCGGCGGTCGCGGGCGCCCGGCTGGTGCGCGTCCCGGTGCCGACGGTGCCGGAGTACACCTTCGCCGACCTGGCACGGCAGCACGCGTCGTGGCTGCGCGAGGCGCTCGGCGGCGCGCCGATCCCGGCGCCGGTCGTGCACGCCCACGTGGGGCTGCGCGGCGGCTGGACCGCGCTGGAGAACGCCCGCCCGGACGCGCGCGTGTTCGTCACCGAGCACGCGTCCTTCCTCGACAAGGTCCTGGCCCAGCCGGACTCGCGGGACCTGTACGCCGAGGTCCTGGAGCGCTGCACCGGCTTCTTCGTGGTGACGGACGTCCTGCGCGACCGGCTCGCCGAGACCTTCCCGGCGCTCGCCGGCAAGATCGAGCCGATCTCGAACCCGATCTCGTTCGAGGCGCCGCGCGAGCGGCCGGTCACCGAGCTGCGCCGCTGGCTGTACGTCGGGTCCCTGGTCGAGCGCAAGGGCGTCGGCCCGCTGCTGGAGGCGTTCGCGCGATGCCACGGCACCGACCCGGAGTTGACGCTGACGATGGTCGGGGCGGGCCCGCTGGCCGGTGCCCTCGCGGACCGGGCCGCCGAACTCGGGATCGGGCACGCGGTGTCGTTCCCCGGCGCGGTCCCGCCGCACGAGTCCGCGCGGCTCATGCGCGAGCACGACCTGCTCGTGCACGCGGCCCGCTGGGAGACCTTCGGCGTGACGGTCATCGAGGCCGTCGCGGCCGGGATGCCGGTGCTCGTCACGCGCTGCGGCGGGCCCGAGCGCACGCTCGCCGGGATCGTGGACGCGGCCGGGGAGATGGTCGACGTCGACGACACCCCGGCGTCGATCGTCGCGGGTTACCGCAGGCTGTGCGACCGTTTCCCGGACGGCCTCGACCTGCCGCGGGCCCGGCGCGTCCTGGACGGGCGCTTCGGGTTCCGGACGGTGGGTGAGGCGCACCACCGGCACTGGTTTCCCGACGCCGAACCCCGGTCCACCGCGCCGGACGGCACGGCGGACGCCGCGCCGGCCCGCGAAACGGCCGAAGAGAGGGACGTAGCGTGAACGTGCTGTTCGTCGCCCTCGGCGGCACCCGCAGACCCGCCGTGATCAGGGAGGCCGCGCGGGTCGTCGCGGACGGCGGCGCGGCCGCGGTGCTCGTCGGCGCGCCGTCGGCGTGGACGGGCGAGCCGCTCCCGGACGGCGTCGACGCGGTCGAGCTGGCCGCGCTCGAACGCCGCTACCGTCCCGCCGCCGTGCGGATCCCGCTGTACCGGGTGCCGCGGCTGGTGCTGCGCGTCTGCCTCCCCGGCCCGCTCCGCGGGGTGGGCAGCCGGGTCGACGCCGAGTACCGCAGGCGCGTCGCCCGTCCCGTCGACCGCCTCCTGTCCCGCCTCTACCGCCGCGACCCGGCCGCGGTCCGCCGGCGGGTGGTCGACCGCGAGGTGCTGCGCCGCCGGTCCGTCGACCTCGTCGTCGTCGGCGACCCGCAGTCGCTGGTGACCGCGTCCGACCTCGCGGACGTCATCGCGGCCGCGGGCGCCCGGCTGGCCTACTCCATCGCCCACGAGCGGCCCCAGGCCGGATTCGCCGGAGGATGACCGCCCCCATGACCGCCCCCATCACCGGGCGCCGCCCGCGCCTGCTGTACCTCGCGTTCTACTTCCCCCCGTCGCGCGCCAGCGGCGTGTACCGGCCCCGCGCGACCGCGAACCGGCTGGCCGAGCTGGGCTGGGACGTCACGGTGTTCGCCGCGCCGCTGCCGTTCCTGTACGAGACGATCGGGTCGGTCGACGACGAGTTGCTGGGGACGATCGATCCGCGCGTCACGCTCGTCCGGCCGGACCTCAACCGGTACCTGTGGCAGTCGGACGTGCGCGACTACAGCAGGTTCCGCGGCGCGTTCCCGCACCTGGCGGAGGCGGTGTACGAGTGGGGGCAGCAGCACGTGTTCCCGGAGCGGTACGCGTCCTGGGCGCGCGCGAGCGTCCGGCGGGCGCTGCGGATGCACGCGCGCCGCAGGTTCGACGCCGTCCTCGCGACCGGCAACCCGTTCGCGTCGTTCGGCGCGGCGTGGGCGTTCCACAAGCTGACCCGGACGCCCTACGTCATCGACTACCGGGACTCCTGGACCCTCGACCAGTTCACCGAGAAGCCCCGGTTCGACGACGACCATCCCGCCTGGCGCTGGGAACGCCGGGTGCTGGAGTCGGCGGCGAGTTCGCTGTTCGTCAACGACGCGCAGCTGTCCTGGCACGCCGAGCGCTACCCCCGGGCGGCGGACCGGATGATGACGGTCCTGAACGGCTGGGACGCCGACACCCTCCCGGCCACCGCAGAGCCGCCGCCGGCCGCGCGGGCGGGGGCGAGCGAGGGCGCGCCCCGGTTCGCGTTCGTCGGCACGGTCACCGCCGAGCAGCCCATCGAGCCGCTGGTGGAGGGGTTCGCCCGCGCCCGCGAGCACCCCGGCACCGCCCGCGCCGTCCTCGACTTCTACGGCTACTTCGGGTTCTTCAAGGACGCCGGCGACCGGCTCCGCGGGCGGTTCGCCGCGGCCGCGGAGCCCGAGGAGGACGGCGAGCTGGCCCCGGGCGTCCGGCACCGCGGGCCCGTGCCGAAGACGGCGCTCGCCGATGTCTACCGCGACGCCGACGTCCTGGTGTTCCTGAACGGCGGCGGACGGTACGTCACCTCGGGGAAGATCTTCGAGTACATGGCGGCGGGACGGCCCATCGTGTCGGTGCACACGCCGGGCTCGGCGGCCGAGGAGCTCCTGCGGGACTACCCGCTGTGGTTCAACCCCGGCGGCCTCGACCCCGCCGACATCGCCGCGTCGATGGTGGCGGCGGCGAAGGCGGCGGCCGGCCTGGACGACCGTCAGGTGGCGCAGGCCCGCGCCCACGCGGACCGCTTCGAGCGCACCGTGGCGCTGGAACCGCTCGTGCGGCGGCTGACCGAACTGGTCGGCCGCACCCCCGAAGCGGGCTGAGCAGGAAGACGAGGACGTGGACGCCGTGCAGACCCCCCGCGTGATGGTCCTGGCCCTGGACCCCAAGCTGTCGATGGACGCCGCCCCGAGCGTGGAGCCGTCCCGCCAGTACCGCCGGATCATCGGGCTGGCCGGGCACTTCGCGGCGGAGGAGGGCGCCCGGGTCGACGTGGTGACCGCCGAACCGGGCGGCTGGAAGGGCCTGGACGAGCGGGTCCGGCTGCACCGCCTCGACGGCGCCGAGGCCCGGCATCCGCTGACGTGGCTGGAGCACACGCTCGTGATCCGGGTGCCGCGCCTGCTCGTGCGTCCGGTGGCGCGGCTCGGCCGTCCTGGCCGCCGGCTGGACCGCGCCCGCACCACCGCGTCCCTGGCCGTCCACCGGCGGCTGTTCCTGCCGTTCTACCGGCACGCCCGGCCGCTGGTGCTGTCCCGCGTCGCGCGCCGCCGCCTGCCGGACGACGCGGACGCGCCGCTGGTCCGGGTCATCGTGATGGACCGGACGTCCGTGCCGCTCGCCCGGCGGCTGGCCCGGCGGCACCCGGACGCCGTCGTGACCACCCGCCAGGACAGGGACCTGACCGCCAAGCCCTGACACCCCGGCCCGGCCCGGCTCGGCGGCGCGGCGCGGCTCGGCCCGGCGGCGCGGCTCAGCGCTTCTCGACGAGTTCGCCGGACGTCTCGGCGTACACCTCGCCGGTCTTCGGGCACTCCCAGGTGCCGGGCTCGTCCGGCCGCTCGTCCAGCCGGATCCCGGCACGGCCGACCCAGCCGATCCGGCGGGCCGGGACGCCCGCGACGAGCGCGAAGTCGGGGACGTCGCGGGCCACGACCGCGCCCGCCGCGACCATCGCCCAGCGCCCGATCCGCACCGGCGCGACGCACACGCTGCGCGCGCCCAGCGAGGCGCCCTCGGCGACGTGCACCCCGACGGCCTCCCAGTCCGCGGCCCGCTTCAGCCGCCCGTCCGGGTCCACCGAGCGGGGCGCGCGGTCGTTGGTGAGGACGACCGCGGGCCCGACGAACACGCCGTCCTCCAGGACGGCCGGTTCGTAGACGAGCGCGTGGTTCTGCAGCTTCACGTTGTCGCCGATCCGCACGCCGGAGCCGACGTAGGCGCCGCGCCCCACGATGCAGCCCGCGCCGAGCCGGGCGCCCTCGCGGATCTGGGCGAGGTCCCACACGGCGGTCCCGTCGCCGAGTTCGGCGGACGGGTCGACCTGCGCGCTCGGCTGGATGCGGTGGTTCATCGGGTGCCTTCCGTCGGGTTCGTTCGTCATCGGGCCTACCCGGCCGCCGGGGCCAGGACGTTCTCGAGGTCGTCGTCCGTGCCGTGCATGACGCACTCGGCGATGGCGCGGTGCAGGGGGTGGGCGCGTGCCAGCAGGCCCGGCGTCGCCCACGCGGCGAGCAGCTCCCGGCTCCCGGCCAGCATGATCTTGCGGTCGTCGGCGGAGGCGGCCGGGTAGAGCCGGTGCAGCCGCCCGCAGACCTCCAGCCGCACGTACCGCAGGTGCAGCGACTCGCGCACCTCGCCCGGTCCGGCCCAGTCGGCGACCTGCCGCATGGCCCGGCCGACGATCGCGTACACCTCCTCGTGCGAGGCGCCGCCCGTCTGGGTGCTGCTCGTCCCGTCCGCCCGCGCCGCCCAGTAGTAGCAGTCGTAGTCGGCCAGGACGGACACGCCGCGCGCCCACAGGTACGCGCCCGCGGTGAACAGCTGGTCCTCGTGGGAGGCGACGCCCTCGGTGAAGCGCAGCCCGGCGCCCTCCACGAGGGAGCGGCGGAACAGCTGAAGCGCGGCCATCGACATGCGGCCGAACAGGTCGCAGCCCGGATCGAGCACGTGGGTGCGCTCGACGTTCGCGTCGAACACGCCGCGCGGGATCTTCCGGCCGCCGACCCCGACCTGCTTGCCGAGGACGACGTCCGTCCCGTTCCGCTCGGCCATCGCGACCGTGCGTTCGAGCGCCTCGGGGCCGAGCCGGTCGTCGGCGTCCAGGAAGTACACGAACCGGCCCGCCGCCCGCTCGAGCGCCCGGTTGCGGGGCGCGCCGGGGCCGCCGGAGTTCGCCTGATGCACGACCGTGACCCGGCCGCCCGCCCGTCCGGCCGCGCGCCGCGCCGCGAGCTCGTCGAGGAGTTCGCCGCCGCCGTCGGTCGAGCCGTCGTCGACGGCGACGACCTCGATCCGGTCCGCCGGCAGGGATTGCGCGAACACCGATTCCAGGGCGCCGCGCAGGGTGTTCCGGCAGTTATAGACCGGAACGATCACGCTGACGAGGGGACGGGTCATGCGGCCAATTTAGACCGCCTCCGGTCAGCGTAAAGCCGCAGGGTAGGCGCCTGTGCTCGATTCGTTGCACACCATCCCGAAAAGGCGAACCGTGGATGTCGACCGCATGAACGAAACATTTCTCGCGAATGGCGTCCGGGCGTCCCGTCACGGCCAGGCGGAGTGCAGCCCGGTGCGGAACAGCGTCGCCATCTGCTCCTCGCCGATCGCGGCGGCGACGGACCTCTCGCAGGCGCGGCGGGCGTCGGCGAGCCGGGGCGCGGTGCGGCGGGCGCGGCCGCCGTCACGCCCCCACAGGCGGGTGCTGACCCCGAGCAGGACGGCGGCGCGCTCGGGGGCGCCGTCGAGGTGGTCGGCGATCGCGATGACCTCGAGGTTCAGTGCCATGTTGGACGCGTCGCCCAGCAGCTTGAAGCTGTCGAAGGCGTCCGCGGCGTGGCCGGCGGCGGCGCCGTGGTCGCCGCTGAACAGGGCGACCAGCGCGTGGATGTAGTGGCCGTAGCCGCGGAACCTGTGCTCGCCGCGGGACTCGCCGTCGCGCCGCATGTCCGCGGCGAGCGCGGTCGCGGCCGGGTAGTCGCCCATGACGACGTGGGCGAACGCGAGGATGCCGCGCGCCAGCATCCAGGTGGCCTCCTGGACGGGGTCGTCCCACGGTTCGGCCGCCAGGCGCAGGAGCGGTTCGAGCGCCCGTTCGGGGCGCCCGCTCAGCGCCAGGTCGGCGGCCTCGATGTAGTCGGCGGCGCGGACCGCCGTGGGGTCGGGGGCGGCGGCGCGGCATTCGGCGACGCAGCGTTCGATCCCCGCCGCGTCGCCCTGGAAGTTCAGCACCGAGCCGAGCGCCCACGCGGCGCGGACGCGCAGCGGGCCGGGGCCGTCGTCCTGCGCGAGGGCCCGGCCGAGGAACTCGCGTCCGGCGCGCTCGAAGTCGCACGACACCCAGAAGAACCACAGGGCCCCGGCGAGTTCGAGCGCGACCGGGCCGGGTTCGGCGAGGGACGTCTCGAGCGCCTTGCGCACCTCGGCGAACTCGGACGCGAACCACCGGTACCAGTCGGCCTGCCCGGCGCCCGTCCATTCCGGGTACGCGTCCCGGGCCATCTCGAGGTAGCGGTCGCGGTGCCGGCGCCGCGCGTCCCGCTCCTCGCCCAGCTCGGCCAGCCAGGACGCCCCGTAGTCGCGCAGCGCGCCGGGCAGCCGGTGCCGCCCGTCCGGCCGCCGGAGCAGGACGGACTTGTCGACGAGCCCCTCGAGCGCCCCCTCGACGTCGGTCAGCGGGCCGCCGGTGCAGACGTCCTCGGCGGCCTCCAGCGTGAACGCGCCCGCGAACACCGTCACGCGCGCCCACAGCAGCCGCTCGGCCGGGGTGCACAGCTCGTGGCTCCAGCCGATCGCCGTCCACAGGCCGCCGTGCGGGGCGAGCACCGGGGCCGTCCGGCGGGGCACGGGGCCGTCCGGGCGGATGCCGGGGTGCTCGGCGAGGTCCTCGACGGTCCGGTGCGCGAGCTGCGCCGCGGCGAGCTCGATGGCGAGCGGCAGCCCGCCGAGGCGGCGGCACAGCGCGGTGACGGCGGCGGCGCCGGCGGGGGTGACGGCGAAGTCCGGGACGTGCTCGCGGGCCCGCTCGGCGAACAGCGCGACGGACGGGCAGCCGGCCATGGCGTCGAGGTCCGGGGTCTCGGGCGGGAGCGGCAGCGGGGCCAGCTCGACGACCTCCTCGCCGGGCGCGCCCAGCCGGCGGCGGCCGGTGACCAGGACGCGGGTGCCGGCGGACGCGGCGGTGATCGTCCGGGCGAGCGCGGCGCAGCCGGACACGAGGTGCTCGCAGGTGTCGAGCACGATCAGGCAGCGGCGTCCGGCGAGGTACTCGGCGAGCAGGTCGGTCTCGGGGCGCGCGGTCTGGTCGCGCACGCGCAGCGCCAGCGCGACGGCCTGCGGAACGTGCGCGGGGTCGACGAGCCGGGAGAGCGCGACGATCCAGACGCCGTCGGGGAAGCGGCCCGCGGCCCGCTCGGCGGCCCGCAGGGCGGTGCGGGACTTCCCGACGCCCGCGACGCCGGTCACGGTCACCAGCCGGTGCAGCCGCAGCGCCCGGTCGATCTCGGCGAGTTCGACGTCGCGGCCGACGAAGCTCGGCAGGTCCCCGGGAAGGTTCCCGGGGCGGCGCTGGGGCGTGGTGTCCATGGATCCCTCTGATCGCGGAACGTGCCGGATTGAATGCAGATCGTAGGGAGTGCCGCCGAGCGTGGCGGAGCGATTCCGCAAAGTCATCGGATCCTGACCGGACGGCCGGGCATCCACCCGCAAGAGTCACCAATCCCGGCATACGGCAAGGAGCTGGGATGAACCGGTAGGGATTTCTGGGTTAGCCTGCCCTAACCGCACGGACTCGGCGTGCGCGTGGACCGTTCCGTTCGAGCGTCGGGAGTGCGCACGTGGCCCCTCAAGCGACCGGCGACGTCCTGCTCGGCGCCCGCGGCCTCACGGTGGGCCACCAGGGACGCGCCGTGCTCTCCGGCGTCGACCTGACGCTGCGGGCCGGTGCGGTCACCGTGCTCGTCGGCCCGAACGGCTGCGGGAAGTCGACGCTGCTGCGGACCGTCGCCGGGCTCCAGGCCCCGATGAGCGGCACGGTGCGCGTGGGCGAGGCGCCGCTGGGCTCGCTGTCGCGCCGGGACCTGTCGCGGCGGCTCGCGTTCCTCCCGCAGACCCCGCTCGTGCCCGCGGGCGTCACCGTCCGCGAGCTGGTCCGGCACGGCCGGTACGCGCACCGCGGCGCGTTCGCCCGGCACACCGCCGACGACGCCGCCGCGATCGGCTGGGCCCTGGAGGTCGCCGACGCGGCGCCGCTCGCGGATCGGCGGCTGGACGAGCTGTCGGGCGGCGAACGGCAGCGCGCGTGGCTCGCGACGGTCCTGGCGCAGCGCGCCGGGATCCTGCTGCTCGACGAGCCCACCACCTACCTCGACCTGAAGCACCAGTTCGAGGTGCTGGACGTGGTGCGGCGGCTCGCCCGCGAGCACGGCATCGGGTGCGGGGTCGTCCTGCACGACCTGATGCAGGCCGCCGCGTACGCCGACGAGGTCGTGGTCGTCGCCGGCGGCGGCGTCGCCGCGACCGGGACGCCCGCGGACGTCCTGACGCCCGCGACGATCGAGCGCGCGTTCGGCATCGAGGTCGACGTCGTCCGCGACCCCGCGACCGGGCACGTCGCCTGCTTCCCCAAGCGGGCCGGACAGGTCGCCTCCTGAGCTTTTCCCCCTGGTATCAACCCTTTTCACCCCTGAGGAAGCCCTGATGAGAAGACTCCTGCGCGCCCTGACGGGCGGCGCCGCCGCGAGCCTGACCCGCGGCGCCGCCGCGACGGCGCTCGTGCTGGCCGCCGCCGGATGCGGCGGCTCGGCGGGCGACACCGCCGGCGGATCGGGCGGCGACGGCGGCAGCGGGGGCTCGGGCGCCATCAGCGTCGCCACCGCGCGCGGGCCGGTGACGCTGGACGCGCCCGCGACCCGCGTCGTCTCGCTGGAGTGGACCTACACCGAGAACCTCCTCGCGCTCGGCGTGAACCCGATCGGCCACGCCGACCCCGACGGGTACGCGACGTGGGTCAGCGCGCCCGAGGCGAAGCTGCCCGAAGGCGTCGCCGACGTCGGCACCCGCCAGGAGCCCAGCCTGGAGAAGATCCGCGCGCTGAAGCCGGACCTGATCGTCTCCGACGAGTCGCGGCTCACCGCGAACTACGACCAGCTCGCCGACATCGCGCCCGTCCTGGCGTTCGACCCGCTCGCCGACCCGGCCCTGCGGACGATGAAGGCGAACTTCACCGAACTCGCGAAGGCCGTCGGGAAGCAGGACCAGGCCCCGGCCGTCCTGCAGAAGATCGACACGGCCGCGGCCGACCTCGAGTCGCGGCTGGAGAAGGCGGACAAGGCGGGCCTGGAGTACGTCGTCGCGCAGGCGTTCACCGCCAACGACGCCCCGCAGATCCGGATGCACACCGACAAGGCGCTCGTCGCGCAGGTGCTGGATCTCGCGGGCCTGAAGAACGGCTGGACCGGCAAGCCCGACGACTGGGGCATGACGACCGTCGGCGTCGAGGGCGTCACCCAGGTGCCGGACGACGCCACGTTCCTGTACGTCGCCCTCGACACCGACAACCCGTTCAAGGAGCAGCTCGCCGACAACCCCGTCTGGACGGGCGCCGCGTTCGTCCAGGACGACCGAGCCATCGCCCTCGACCCGGGCACCTGGTTCTACGGGGGCGTCCTGTCGAGCGTCCACATCCTCACCATGACCGGCAAGGCGCTCGGGGTCTGATGACCGCCTCGACCGGCGAGGTCAAGGCGGCTCGCCGCCCGTCCCTCGCGGCGGGCGGCGCGCTCGCGGCGGCCCTGCTGGCGGCGGCGCTGTGCGCGGTGGCCGTGCTGCACCTGACGCTGGGCGCGTCCGGCGTCGGCGTCGGCGACCTGGTCGCGTTCGCCGCCGGCGACGCCGACGCGGGCGCGGAGGCCGTCCTGCTGGGCAGCCGGCTGCCGCGCACCCTCGCCGGCCTGGCGGCGGGCGTCGCGCTCGGCGTCGCCGGAGCCCTCATCCAGGGCTCCACCCGCAACCCGCTCGGCGCCCCCGACACCCTCGGCGTCAACGCGGGCGCCTACCTCGCCGTCGCGCTGGCCGCCTACCTCGGCCTGGGGACCGGCACCCTGCTCTCCGGCGGCGCCGCGTTCCTCGGCGGCCTCACCGCCGCCGCGATCGTCTACCTGCTCACCGCCCGCGGCGTCCTCACCCCCGGACGGCTCCTCCTCGCGGGCGCCTGCGTCACCCTCGGCGGCATGGCGGGGGCCGAGTTCCTGCAGCTCGTCGATGAGCCCGCCACCCGCGGCGTCTTCATGTGGGGCAACGGGACGCTCCTGCAGTCCGGACTCGACCGGCCGCTGACGATCGGCGCCGTCATCCTTGCCGCCGCGCTCCTCGCGCCCGCCCTCGCCCGCCCGCTGGACGTCCTCGCGCTCGGCGACGACACCGCCGAGTCGCTCGGCGTCCGGGTGGCCCGCACCCGCGTGCTCTCCTGGCTCCTCGCCGTCCTGCTCGCCGCCGCCGCCGTCACCCTCACCGGCCCGATCGGCTATGTCGGCCTGATGGCCCCGGTCGCCGTCCGCCGCCTCGGCGTCCGCCGCCACCGCGCGCTCCTCCCGCTCGCCGGGCTCGGCGGCGCGCTGCTCGTCCTCGCCGGGGACGCCGCCGCGCGCCTCGCCCTCCCGCCGTCCGCCGGGTTCGGCGAACTGCCCGTCGGCGTCGTCACCGCGCTGATCGGCGGCCCGGTGTTCGTCCTGCTCGCCCGCCGCGCCCAGACCGGGGACGCCGACGCGGGCGCGGCCGTCGCGGTCACCGCGCCCGCGCGCGGCCCCCGCTACGCGGCCGTCCTGCTCGGCGGCCTGCTCGCGCTCGCCGCCGCGACGCTCGTGGGGCTGCGGATCGGCGACGTGGACGTCTCGTGGGGCCAGGTCGCCGCGTCCCTCACCGGCGCCGGGACGGAGGAGACCGACGCGGTCGTCTTCTACCGGCTGCCGCGCATCCTCGTCGCCGCGCTGGCCGGGGCCGTCCTCGCGGTCGCGGGCGCGGCCGTCCAGTCCGTGGTGCGCAACCCGCTCGCCGAGCCCGGCTTCCTCGGCGTGACCGCCGGGGCCTCCGCGGGCGCCGTGCTGCTGATCACGGTCCTGCCGGGTGCGCCCGCCGCGCTGATCCCGGTGTTCGCCGCCGCCGGGGGCGTCCTCGCGCTCGCCGTCGTCGTCGCGCTCGCCCGCGACCGCACCGGCCTCGACCCGACCCGCGTCGTCCTCGTCGGCCTCGGCGTCGCCGTCACCCTGGGCGCCCTCACGAACCTGATGGTCGTCGCCGAGCAGATGAACGTCTCGGCGGCCCTCACCTGGATGGCGGGCAGCACCTACGCGCGCGACACGACGACGCTCGGCTGGCTCGTCCTGCCCGCGCTCGCCGCCGTCCTGTTCGCGCTGTCGGCCCGTCCGGTGAACATGCTCGCGCTCGGCGACGACCTGCCCCGCGCCCTCGGGCTGAACCTCGGCCGCGCCCGCCTCCTCGCCCTGCTCGCGGGCGCGGTGCTCGCCGCGGGCGCGGCGGCGGCCGTCGGGAACGTCGGGTTCGTCGCCCTCGTCGCCCCGCACCTCGCCCGCCGCCTCGCGGGCGGCGGCACCGCCCGGCTCGTCCCGGTCGCCGCCGTGCTCGGCGCCGTCCTCGTCGTCGCCGCCGACGCCCTCGGCCGCACCCTCCTCGCGCCCGTCGAGATCCCGGTCGGGATCATGACCGCCGTCCTCGGCACGCCCTACCTGATCTGGCTGATGCGCCGCACCCCCACCGCCTGAGCGCCGACCTTGCCGGGATTTTGCCCCTTTTCGCACGTCATCGCCGGTCCTCCGGGCATGGCCTGCGGCAGACGCGAGGAGGGGTGATGGCCGACAACGTGGTCGTGGTCGGGGCCGGGATGGCCGGGCTCGCATGCGCAGTCCGGCTGCGCGAGAACGGGGTGCCCGTCCGGGTGCTGGAGGCGTCGGACGGCGTGGGCGGACGCATGCGCACCGACATCGTGGACGGGTTCCGGCTCGACCGGGGCTTCCAGGTGTTCAACACCGCGTATCCCGAGGTGCACCGCATCCTGGACCTGCCGAGCCTGCAGCTGCGGCCGTTCGCCTCCGGGGTGGTGGTTTACGACCGCGGGCGCCGCGAGCGCGTGATGCTCCCGTGGCGGCACCCCAAGTACACGCTCCGGACGCTCTTCGCGGGCATCGGCACCCCGCGCGAGAAGGCCGCGCTCGCCGCGATGACGGCCCGCGACCTCGCCGGGCCGCCGTCCCGGATCCGCGCGGCGACCGAACGCAGCACGGAGGACGAACTCCGCCAATGGGGTATCTCGGACACGATGCTCGACAAGCTGCTGCGCCCGTTCCTCGCGGCCGTCCTGCTCGAACGGGACCTCGAGACCTCCAGCCGCTACTTCCACCTGCTGTGGCGGTCGTTCGCGAGCGGCACCATCGGCGTCCCCGCGCTCGGCATGGGCGCGGTGCCCGCGCAGCTCGCCGACCGGCTCCCCGGCGGCACGATCTCGCTGGAGACGCCCGTCCAGGAGATCACCGGCGAGGGCGTGCGGACGGTCGCCGGCGAGACGATCCCGGCCCGCGCGGTCGTCGTCGCCGCGGACCCGACGGCCGCGGCGGCGCTCGTCCCCGGTATCGAGGCGCCCGCGATGCGTCCCGTCACGACCTTCTACCACGTGGCGCCCTCGTCGCCGCTGCGCGAACCCGTCCAGATCATCGACGCCGAGGGCGTCGTCGCGGACACGCTCGTCCTCACCGACGCCGCCCCCGAGTACTCGCCGGACGGCCGCGCGCTGATCTCCACGTCCGTCCTCGGCGTGCACGGGGACGGCGACGAGCCGTGGGTGCGCGACCGGCTGGAGCGGATCTACGGGCACACCAATGGGTGGCGGCACCTCGCCACCTACCCGGTCGCGGAGGCCCTCCCGGCGATGCCGCCGCCGCTCCCGCTCCGGCGGCCCGTCCGGATGGGGCGCGGCCGGTACGTGTGCGGCGACCACCGCGACACCGGCTCCATCCAGGGCGCCATGGTCTCCGGGCGCCGCGCCGCGCAGGCCGTCCTGGACGACCTGCGCGCCATCGACGTCCGCAAGCGGCTCAGGGCGATGTCAAAGCCGTGACTCGGCGGGCATGCCCGTCTCCCGGGGCTCGAACGCCCGGATCATGCCGTCCTGCGTGAAGGACGCCACGAGCCGTCCGTCCTCGGTGACGATCTGCCCGCGCACGTGGCTCATGCCTCCGCCCGCGTAGGTGCTCTCGTGGTGGTACCGGATCCAGCCGTCCCACTGGACGGGCTCGTGGAAGTGCACCGCGATGCCCATGACGGCGGTCGAGATCGTGTGGTGCGCCTGCGACGTCCCGACGCCCGCGTGGGGCCGCATCGTCGTCGAGATCGCCAGGTGGCCGGTGAAGTGCGCGAGGAGAGCGCGCCGCAGGTCGTCGCGCTCCGGGACGGTGTCGTAGCGGAGCCACGCGTCGAGGATCGGCGGCCCGACCTCGTCCGGGTCGCCGTAGTCCCGGACGTCCTCGATGCGCAGTTCGCGGCCTCGCAGGGGCATGTCGACGGGATGGGCCTTCTCCGGGCCCCCGACCGGCCGTCCCGTCCATCCGTCGTGCCGGATGACGTCCGGGCCCGGACGGTCGAGGAGCACCGTGCAGGTGACGCACGTCCGGCCGCCCTGCGCGACGGCGATCGTCGCGCTGGCGAACGAGCGCCCCTCCCGTACGGGCGTCACCGTGAACTCGAGGGGTTTCTCCGGGTCCGCGACGGCGACGAACAGCGCGTGGGCCGAACGCACGGTCCGTCCGGCGAACGCCTTCCCGGCCGCGACGACGCACTGCGCGAGGATCTGGCTGCCGTCGACGACCCGGCGGCCCCCGCCGTCGCTGCCGCCGGTGAACCCGTAGGCCCCGGCGGGCCGGACGTCGAAGATGTCGAGCATCCGCTCGAGGGACGAACCGGTCACGGCCGCACCCCCGTGAACGTGCCCGCGCCGATCGTCACGCGGACGGCGTCGAGGTCGAACGCCACGTACCCGGCGAGCCGCCCGACCTGCGGGAACGGCTCCGGGTAGGCCCACGCGATCCCCGTCCCGTCGCCCCCGGAGGCCCGCCAGTACCGGGCCTCGCCCTTGAACGGGCAGACCGTCCGGTGGCCGGTCGGCTCCAGCCGCGTGAAGTCGACGGCGTCCTCGGGGAAGTACACCGCGAGCCCGTGGTCCTGCTCGTCCACGAACAGGCAGGCGCGGCTGCGGGCCAGCAGGACGCCGTCCAGCCGCGCCGTCACGAGGTTCGTGCGGGCGAGCAGGTCGACGCGGTAGTCCGGACGCTCGTGGTACATGGACCGTGCGGCTGCCAAGGCTGCGACCTCCCTCGAACGGACGTCCCCGCATCCTCGCAGGAATCGCGGCCTTGTGGAAGGGGCGTTCTCGCTACGGAAAATGACATTATCGCGTCGTTCGCCGACCGGCCCCGGCACGCCCGGTTCCCGCCGCGCGGGAACCGGGCGTGCACGTGGTCCTACCGGCCGAACCCGTCCAGCAGCAGCCGCGCCGCCACCGTCGCCCCGTCGCCGCGGACCGTCCCGGCCACCTCCTTCGCCCGCGTCCCGGTCTCGGGCCGCAGGGCCGTCGCCAGGGCGGCCGACAGGGAAGCGGACGTCGGGACGGGACCGTCGTGCGCGGCGCCGATGCCCAGCTCCGCCACCCGCGCCGCCCACGACGGCTGGTCCGCGTACTGGGGCACCACCACCTGAGGCGCGCCCGCCCGCGCGGCCGTCGTCGTGGTGCCCGCACCGCCGTGATGCACGACGGCGGCCACCCGCCGGAACAGCGCCTGCTGGTTGACCTCGCCGACGGCGAAGCAGTCGCCCCCGCCGTCGACCGGCTCCAGGCCCGCCCAGCCGCGCCCGAGCAGCACGCGGCGGCCGTGCCCGCGCACCGCCTCGACGGCCACCCGCGCGACGTCCGAGCCGCGCATCGCGATGCTGCCGAACCCCACGTACACCGGCGGTTCGCCCGCGTCCAGGAAGGCGTCCAGTTCCTTCGGGAGCGGACGTTCGTCCGGCAGGATCCACGCGCCCGTCTGCACGAGTTCGAGTTCCGTCAGGTCGTGCCACGGACCCAGCACCGGGTCGGCCGCCAGCAGGCCCCGGTCGGTGAAGACGTAGTCGCGGACGTTGTCCACCGGCGGCAGGTCGATCGCCGCCCGATGGGTGTTGAGCGCCTCCCCGTACAAGGCGTTCACGCGCTGGGCGTCCTGCTCCCAGAGCACCTCCAGGTCCGTCTCGCCCTCCGGCGACTGGACGCCCGGCCGCGCTCCCGGTGGGAAGTGCCGCGACGGCAGCCCGAACGGATGGAAGCACGCGAACGCGTACCGGACGCCGAGCTTCTCGGCCACCGACCGCGCACCGGCCGGCAGCAGACCGGTCGCCAGCAGCACGTCGGCGCCCTCCGCCGCCCGCGCGAGCACATCGAACCGCGCCGCGACCAGCTCGGGCGCGAGCCGGAACGCGTCCTCCGGCTTCAGCGGACGGTCCCCGGCCACCACCGACCGCACCGTCCGGTCGAGCAGCGGCAGCAGCGGCACCCCCGCCCGGTCCAGCAGCGCCGCGAACTCCTCGTCCGGTGGCGCGCACACCCGCACCTCCGCCCCGAGTTCCCGCAGCCGCAGCGCGAGCGCCACCACCGGCTCGACGTCCCCGCGCGACCCCCACGTCGTCAATACGGCACGCACTTTGTGATCCCCCTTTTTCGCAGGCTGTGGGTTCGGACGACAATGGTGAGGCAACCCCCGGGTCTTGCCGCAAGCCCCGGGGTGCGCTATAAATTGAGAGTGGCAAGGAGAGCGAACTCCTTGCCTTTTGTTTTGCCGTCGACGACCGAGAACCCGACCGGGCCCCGGCGATCTCGAGTCATGAGGCCTGCTTTCCGTCCGGCAACGGCGATCCCGCTCGACGGCCGCGACCTCCACCGCACCGCAGCTCCGGCGACGGGACCGGCCAGGTGCGCGAACAGGACGCCGACCAGCCCTGAACGCTTCGCCCCGCAGTTCGGCAATTCCCAGATGTAAGGCGGTCCAGAAGCGAGGAGGGGCATGACACCCGATCCAGATGATGCGGAGTTGATCGCCCGGTCGCTCGACGGTGACGGGAACGCCTTCGTCGAGGTCGTCCGGCGGCACGAGGCGGCGGTGGGGGCCTACCTCGCCCGCCGGGCCGGCCGGGAAACGGCGGAGGACCTGCTGGGGGAGGTGTGGGTGGCCGCGCTCGGGTCCCGGGCGGCCTACGACCGCTCGTTCCGCGACGCCCGCCCGTGGCTGTTCGGCGTCGCGCACAACATCCTCCGGCGGCACTGGCGCTCCCGTCCGGCCGAGGAGCCGCAGGCGGACATGACCGGCATGGCGTCCGGCTGGGACCCGTGGGCCGCCGTGGACGGCCGCGTCGACGCCGAGTCGGTGCTGCGGAGCGCGCTGGCGCTGCTCCAGCCGCAGCAGCGGGAGATCTTGACCCTGGTGGCCTGGGAGGACCTGACCGTCGCCGACGCGGGGCGGGCGATCGGCATACCGCCGGGAACGGCGCGCCGCCGCCTGCACGAGGCGCGCAAGGCGCTGCGGGACGCGCCGGGAATGGCCGCGCTGCTGGCCGACCAGAACACGCTGAAGGAGGCCAACTGATGGTCGACGAGATGGAACTGCTGAAGAACCTGCGCGACGCCGAACCGCTGCGGCCGAGCGCATTCGAGGACGCCAGGGTCTCGCTCCGGTCGGCGATGGCACCCGAAGAGCCCGAGGTCCGCCGGAGGACCCGATGGGGCATGCGCCGGACGGTGGGCTTCGGCGCCGCCGCCCTGGTCGCCGCCGCCGCGGCGGTGACGGTGGCCCTCACGTCGGCGCCCGGCGGCACCGTCGTGGAGGCGTCCCCGGCGGCGGGCGACCCGATCCTGACCGAGCTGGCGTCGGACATCACGCCCCTGCGGCCCGAGACACGGGGCGACGCGACCCTGCAGATCGCCAACGACTCGCCGACAAGTGACGAACCGGGCGGCAAGGGCATCGGCCTCTATACCGACGACGGCACCTACTACTGGGCGAACGACAGAAAGGCCCTGCGGCAGGCAATCGTCAAGAACAGGGGAGATGACACCTTCAAGGGCGCCATTGCCGTGGCACTCTACGCCGTTAAGGGCGATATCAAGACCGCGCGCACACGAATGGCCACCGCCAACCTTCCGCAGGGCGGGGCACCGGATCTGGAGAAGGAACGAACGGAGAAGCTCAAGAGCGCCGCCGAGGAGCGGGGCGAGGAGTACGTGCCGCCGAAGCCGCTGACCCCCGAGCAGAAGGCGCAGATCACCGACAACCACATCTGGTCGAACTCCATCGACGCCCTGCTCGCGGCGCCGCAGAATCCCCAGGTCCGGGCCGGTGTCCTCCGCATCATGGCGACGATGCCGAGGGTCGAGGTCACCGAGACCACCACCGCCGGACGGCCCACGCTCACGCTGGTGGACGGCTGGCCCGCCAACGGGGGGTTCGAGGAGACGCTGATCATCGACGCGGGCACGGGCCGGCCCGTCGCCCTGACCGGCGAGGCGCCGGACGCGCCGGACAAGACGATCTACTACCACAACTCCCGGGTACGCCTCGCCGACATCAAGGCCGGCAAGTTCTGACACGCGACCACGAAGAACGCGGCCCCCGACCGCACGGTCGGGGGCCGCGTACGTGGCGGGTGTCGCCGTCGGTCAGCGCCTCACGGCGTTGAACGCGCTGACGATGCCCTCGCCGTAGAAGGAGTTCTGGCGCTTCGAGCCCTCACAGGGGTGCGTCGTCACGACCTTCTCGTACGACCCGTCCGCCTGCAGCACGTACCGGGTGTAGGTGTACGAGCCGGTGGGCGGGCACGCCTTCGCATTCGCGCTGCTGGTCAGGACCGACCGGACGACAGCCGGGTTCAGGGTGAGCCCGCCGTTGCGCCGGTCGCGCTTGCCGTACTTGCTGACGATCAGCGCCGCGACGCCCGCCGCGTGCGGCGACGCCATCGAGGTGCCCTGGATCGACTGGTAGTACCCGCACTTGCCGCCCTTGCAGCTACGCACCACCCACGGGGTGTTGGGCGTCCCGTCCGGGTTCAGCTCGCCCCGGGCGCGCGCGATCGCCTCGGGGTAGGCGGCCCAGATCCCGGCCTCGGGGTCGGCCTTCTGCTCGGCGTTGTCGTAGGTGTCGCCGCCGGGCGCCGCGACGGCGATGTAGCCGTCCCCGAAGCTCGAGTAGAACGCCTTGCGCTCGCTGACGCCGGTCGAGGAGACCGGGATGACGTGGTCGCCTTCACCCGGCAGCGAGAGGCAGCTCGCCGGGATCGTGCGCTCGTAGGGCGCCTCGCCGGGCTCGGACGCGAAGTCCGGGCTGCTCGCGTCGGTGTTCGTCTTCGTGTAGTCGATCGCCTCGTTGCCCGCGGCGGCCACCAGGGTGACGCCGTGCCGGTGCGCGAAGTTCAGCGCCCGGTTCGCCGCCTTGATGATCGTCCGCTGCTCGGCCTGGTCGGCCGGGGAGTCGGCGGGGTTGCTCGCGCAGTTGAACAGCCACGGGTCGATGTAGTAGCTCATGTTGACCACGTCGATGCCGCGCTTGCCCGCGTAGGTGAGGGCGTCCACCGTGGGCTGCAGGAAGAAGTAGCCGGAGTCCTGGCCCGCGCGCAGGTTGACGAGCGACACCTTGGGAGCGACGCCGGCCATGCCGAGACCGTTGCGCGGCGACGCGATCGTCGAGGCGACGTGGGTGCCGTGCTCGTTCTCGTCCACGTCCGCCGGGTCGTTGCACGACTTGTCCGGTTCGTCGATGCAGGGACCGTCGACCTCCGCGCCGTTGGCGTCGACGGGGATGTCGGTGGTGAAGTTCCGGCTCAGCTTCCGGTTGAAGTTGGGCGCGATGTCCGGGTGGGAGCCGTCGATGCCGGTGTCGATGACGCCGACGGTGACGCGCCGGTCACCGGGCTCGACCCTGTACGAGCCCTTGGCCGTGGCGCCGATCTGCTTCATGTCCCACTGCAGATCCGCGAGGGGCTCCTCGCCCTTCTTGCCGCGCTGGACGGCCGTGGTGCCGGTGGTCCGGTTCCGGCCCTCCTTCTCCACCGCGAACGGGTCGGTGACCTTCCCGGTCTTGGGGGCCCGGCCGATCACGCGGTTGGAGGCGGCGCCGTCCAGGGCGCCCTGCCGCCGGACCTGCTCCGCGAATCCGGCGTCGGTGGAACGCACGGTCGCGACACCGACGTCGGTGTTCTCGTGGACGATCGCGCCCCCGGCCGCCTCGACGGCGGCGCGGGCATCGGTGAGCGAGGCGCCGTCCTTGTAGAGGACGACGTACTCGGAGGCTTGGCCGGATGCCTCGTTCGGCACGGCCGAAGCTGGGACCGCCAGCGCGGTCGTCGCGGTGACGACGGCGCAGGCGGCGGTGATCAAGGTACGCCGCAACGCACAACCTCCTGGCAAAAGATGGCGATACGCCCGAAATGGGGGGAGTCAGGAGACGCTACGGCGGTGACGGTTGAGGCTTGCGTACGGATTTGTAACGAAATGGGGCAGCTTCCGTTCGGGCAGGCGAGAGCCCACGACATTCGCCCAGCGGCCGCCCGCACGTTCGTCGAAATCAGCCAATAACCGGCGGCTGAACAGGGCGAATTATGGTTACGACACGCCCGTTATCCGTTCTCGGGGGCCATCGCGGAGCCGCAGCCCGTGATCTCCGGCCACCGCGAGAGCCGTCCGGCACCCGGCGTGCGCGCCCAACGGCTCTCCGGCCCTGAGCCGATGCCATTTCGTGTGCTCTCATGGCCGCATGGATCTGGCCCACCTGACCGGCACGGAAGCCCAGCAGCGCCTCGGCGAGATCGAACCTCTGTACGCCGAGGCGTTCCCGGAATCCGACCTCGACGACTACCGGTGGCGCATGCGGCGCCAGATGGCGTCCCCCGGCTTCGAGGCGGTGACCGCCCGGCAGGCGGCCGCCCTCACCGGCTTCGTCTACGGCCTGCCGCTACCGGCCGGGACGACCTGGTGGGACGGCCTGGAGCCGGCCGCGCCCGCAGGCTTCACCACCGAGACCGGCGCCCGGACGTTCGCCGTGATCGACCTCGCGGTCCGCCGCACCCATCGAGGCCGGGGCTTGGGGCGACGCCTCCTGGACGAGTTGCTCGCCGGACGGACGGAGGAGCGGGCGACGCTCGCCACGGCGCCGCACGAGCAGGCGAACCAGGAGATGTACCGCCGGTGGGGCTGGCGTCAGGTCGGCCGAGTGCCGGGCGGTGCGAAGGAGACCCTGGCCGCGTTCGACCTCTACGCGATCGACTTGCGCGAGCCGGAGCCGACCAGTTCCACGTAGTCGGCGACGCCCGGATCCGCGCGGCGTCGCGCAGGTACGGCCTGGGTGACCTTGCGGGCGAGGCTGTTCACCATCGTGGTCCGGTGCTCGCGCGGCTGCGCCTCGTAGACGGTATGCGCGAGCCGCACGCCCTCGGTGACGTCACCCGCGCGCACATGACCGGCCGCCCGCAGCAGCGTGAGCTGGGTGCTCGTGCGCGGGTTGTCGGCGGGCAGGATCGCCAGAGCATCGGCGACCGACGTGTCCAGCCGAGCGCGGTCACCTGCATATGCGTGGACCCATGCGGCGGTGTAGTGCACCCGATCTTCAGCCCACCCATCGACGGAACGCACGTCGGTGGCCGATGCGGGCAAGGCTGAGGAAATCTCCTCGCAGGCCCGTAGATTCGCCTCTGCCTCTGGGGCACGTCCTTCCAGTGCCAGCAACTGAGCGCGGGTCGCGTGCAGGGCCGCCAGGCCTCGGCATGGGGTGCCCGCGGAGAGCTCAAGCGTTTCATTTGCCTTGCGCAGCAGCACCGTAACGGGGCGACCTTCGTAAAGGCCGTGAATGAGACGCTCCTCGCCGACCCAGAGACTCAGGTTGGTGTCGCCGGAAGAGTCCGCCGCGTGCTGGGCCGTGACCCACCACTGCCGCGCCATGTGCGGCTCGCCGAGATTGCAGAGCGTCTTGGCCATGAGCAGGGACAGGCCGCTCGTCACCCGGCACCAGGAGCCGAACAGGCGGTCGTCGCCGCGCCGCGCGGTAATCTGCTGGACCGCGACCAGGTCGACCGCCAGGTCACGCAATAGTTGCTGCGGGGGAAGCAAAAGGTAGCTGTACCCGTACTCGGCGACCGTTTCTTCCCATTCGTCGAGCTGGCTGTCCTCGCTTCGCCCCAGTGCGCGATCGACGCCGCCGTGTATGTGCTGGAGGGCTTCCACGGCCGGGGAAGCGGTGATGCCGAGGGCGGCCAGTGCCTGCAGAAGTCGACGTCGCTCCATGTCGTCGTCCTCCTTGTTCGGGACGCCGGGTTGTGGCCTCGCCCGCTCCACGCTACTCGGCCCGTCGATACGTCCTCGCGCAGTCGACGCAAGTGCGATGAGTTCCCCGTGCGCCCCAAGAGTCTCGTCCAGTTTCCGGACGAGTTCGGCCGACGGGGTTCGGCAGCCGCTGCGGATCTTCGACAGGTAACCCGCATCGAAGTGCACATCGGCCGCCAGTACGCGCAGCGATATGCCGCGCTCGATCATGAGATCCCGCATCTTCTTTGCCGAAATCCGTCATAACCGGCCCTATCTGTCGATAGTGGGTGTTGCCTGTTGCCAGCATCGGCAGGCAACAGGCAACGCCTTCCACGGTAACCGGATTCGCATTTTCATGGCCGTGAAAACAAAAGCGGCCCCGGCCTGGTGCAGCCACACCAGGAGCGCCGGGGCCTCGGCCGGAAAGTAGGTCCGACCTGTGGCGAATGGTACGACTTCTCGTGAGCCGCTCGCAGCGCTTGGCGCGTACTTGGGTGCCCGGCGCTTGGAGGTCGAGCTGACGGCGCGCGGGCTGCGCGTCTCGAACCCGGACGCGTCGGGCTGCTGCGACGCGGCGTCCGTCCCGTCCGATGTGATCACCTGCCGTCCCCGTCCGGACGACGGCGGACGGCTGTGGTTCTGGACGTCGTGGAACGAGCCGATCGCCGAGGCCGACCGGGTGGTGGACGCGACGACGTTCGTCCTCGGGTACCTGGCCGAGCGCGGGGAGTCGGGTCGATGAGCGCGCCGTGGACGCCCGAACGCATCGCGGCCGAGGTGGCGCGGCGGTATCCGGGCACGTGCGCGTGGCTGGGCCGGCACACCGGGAGCTGGTGGGCGTGCGCCCGCGACCGCACGGGCCGCCACCGCCTGGTCGAGGCGCCCACGCCTGCCGCGCTGGTCCACCGCCTGGACGAACTGGGGGTGCGGCGCGCGGATGCCGTGCACGAGCCGAGGCCGCCGCGTGTCGCGGTGGTGCCGCCGCCGTCGCGTCCGCGCGGGAGACCCGCGCCGCCGGTGCGCCGCCGTCCGGCGCGCCTGCGTCGGGGATGGCTGCGGGCCGCACTCGACGTGCTCGTGACCCCCTGATACCGGGCGGCGCGGCGGCTCCCTCCCGTCCACCGCGCCGCCCCTCCGACCCCCGCGCCCCCGAGACGCGCCACTCGGGGGCTCGGCACCAACCACCCGGCGCGCAGTGAGGAGTGCACATGACCGTCACCATCGAGCGGACGGACGAGACCGTCCGCGATCCTCGTGAGCTGGACTCCCTGGAGATGTTCGAGCTCATGGTCGAAGACGTCGTCACCTTCGACAAGGTGACCCGGCCCTATGCAGAGCAGGGCGTGGAGCAGTTCCTCGTGTTCATGAAGGCATGGGGCGACGCCCTTCGCGTGGTCGGCGGCGACCCGTCCAGGTGGGTCAAGTTCGCGCCGTCCCCGGCCGTGGACAAGGTGTGGCACCGGTCGATGATGCGGACCCGCAACTTCGCCGCCGTCTGCGACCGGGGCGCAGGCCGGTACATGCACCACGTGCCGGTCATGGACGAGGACGTCCGGTCCGGCGCGGCGTCGGAGCGGGCCATCTCGGCGATGCGGGCCACCGGGTACCGGGTCGACCTGGAATGGTGGACGGACGGCGAGACCTGCTGTCCGGAGAACTGCACGACGCCGCCGGTCACCGCCTGAGCCGACGAGGGGGACGATCGTGCGCATCGACTGGAGCGCGTTGCCGGACGAGGTTCGCGAGGGCGTTGAGGCGCAGACCGGAGGGATTCGACGCATCGAGGCTGCGCCCGCCGGTAACCACGCGGACATCGCCTCCACGCTGTACACCGTGGACGGACGCGTGTTCGTCAAGGCCGCGCGGAAGGAACCGGACGGCGACGGCCCCGAGGTCAAGTCGCTGCGCTGGGAAGCCGCGATCAACCCCCACGTCGCCGAGCACGCTCCCCGCCTCCACTGGACCGTGGAGGCGGGGGGCTGGCTCGTTCTCGGCTTCGAGCACGTCGAGGCGCGGCACGCCGACTACCGGCCCGGTTCGCCCGACTTGGAGGCGCTTGCGAAGGTCGTGGACGCCCTCCAGGCCATGCCGTGCCCGGACGTGCTCGATCGCAGGCGCGTCGATCGTCCCGGCGTGCCCTCGTGGGCGGGCGACACGCTGCTGCACTGCGACCTCAACCCGGCGAACCTGCTGATCGCGGACGACGGGACGGTGCGCGTCGTCGATTGGGCGTTCGTCTCTCGCGGTGCGGCCTTCATCGAACTCGCCCGGCTGATCCCGTGGCTGTTGAAGGCGGGACACGAGCCCGCGCGGGCGGAGGATTGGGTGGCACGCTTCCCGTCCTGGAGTGGCACCGAACCGGCGCACATCGACCAGTACGCGCGGGCCTTCGCCGACAGGTGGCGGAAGAACACCGAGACGAACCGCGCCCAGTGGGCCTTGGAGCACGCCGCAGCCGCCCGACGGTGGGCCGAGCACCGGGCATCGTGAGCGTTGGAGGCACTCGGCGGTCCTGCGGCGCTGGCGCGGTCATCTGTGCGCCGGCCTACCTGCTCATCTCAGCATTCGAGAACGTATCCGCTGCCTCTGGACGGTCGGCGGAACGGCCTCGGTCATGCGGCCGAGGTGTGCCCGTCACCGGACGCCGTGTCAGGGCCGGGGGTGTGGTGCGGCGTGAACACGAAGGTGGAGTCTCCGTCGTCCAGTTGGATGGTCAGGGATGCGTCCAGCGCGCCGGCGAGTCGGGTGAGCAGGGGCAGAGTGGGGACCGAGTCGCCGCCCTCGATATTGGAGATCTGCGGTTGCGTCATGCCCGCGCGGCGAGCCAGCTCGGCTTGGGAGAGGTCGAGCGTAAGGCGCCGGTCGTGGACGGCCTGGCCGAGCGCGAGGGCATGTCCGGCCTCGATGTAGGCGGGGGACTCTTCGACCGTTTCGCCCAGGAGTTTCTTGGTTCGGCGAGTCTTCCACTGGGTGTGGTTCACGGTGTGTCCTCCTTGCTCCGGTCGTAGGTGTGCTCGGCGGGATCGTGCTCGGCTTCGCATACCTTCTGCGCCTGCCGGGCTCGTTCGATCTCCGCCTCCTCGCGCTGCCGGGTCTTGTGGAACACGGTTAGCAGCACGATTCGTTGCCGCGGGGCGAGCCAGTAGGTGATGCGGACGGAGTTGCCGTCCAAGACGAAGCGTAACTCCCGGACCTTGCCGCCGAGGTGGCGCGAGTACGGTTCGCCGAGCGTGGTCGGCTGGGACGCGAGCATGTCGGCCGCCCGTTCGGCCTTGTCGTAGTGCCGGTCGGTGAGGAGTTCCAACCACTGCCGAACCTCCGGCTCGATCTCAATCCGCCACAAGTGCTCACGCTCCGATTATACAAGGAAGCATATAAGTTGGTACGCCGCAGCCGCCCAACGGTGGGCCGAGCACCGGGCGGACCGGCGGTGAGCGGGGGTGGTCACTCGGCGGTGTGGTCGAGGATGGCGGTCGTCAGGTGGTCGTGGGTTTCGGGTGGGAGGGTGTGGCCCAGGCCCGGGACGGTCAGCAGGCGGGCGCCGGGGATGCGGTCGGCGATGATCGCGCCGTGGCCCGGCTTGACGGGTTCGTGGTCGCCCTCGATGACGAGCGTGGGCGCGGTCACGCGGTGCAGGACGTCGACGGGTTCGAAGTCGGGGTTGGCCGCGGCGGCGAGGCGGTGGTTCGCGGCGGCGGACAGATCGCGGGCGCGGTCGTGGACGCGTTCCTGCAGGCGGCGTGCGGCGTCCTCGTCGAAGGGCAGCCCGGTGCCGTGCAGGACGCGCTGTTCGGCGATCATGCCGTCGATGCGGGCGCGGCGGTCCTGCGGTGGTGGGGCGGTCATCTGCGCCTGGAAGTAGGACACGAACTCCGGGGTGGGCTCGGGCAGGCTCCCCGGGGGCTGCGGCTGGTTGGTGAGGGCCCGCACGAGCACCTCGCCCTCGCCGCCGCCGAGGGGGGAGGACGCGATGACGGTCAGTGAGCGGACGCGGTCCGGGCGTTCGACCGCGATGAGCTGGGCGAGCAGGCCGCCCGCCGAATGCCCGACCAGGTGGGCGCTCTCCAGGCCGTGGGCGTCCATCACGCGGTGGACGTCGTTCTTGATGTCGTCCCACGTGTACGGGTCCGCCGCGAAGTCGACGGTGTCGGACATGCCGGTGTCGCGGTGGTCGTAGCGGATCACCCGGCGGCCCCCGGCGGCCAGGAGGCCGACGAACTCGTCCGGCCACAGGACGCCCTGCGACATCGACCCCATGATCAGCAGGATCGGCGCGCCGGTCGCGGCGCCGAACTCCTCGCTCCAGATGTTCACGTCTCGCATGCCTCAGAGCATGCCGTGAACGGGTACGGGTGCCTTCCGTAGGACTACTGGGCCTCACTCCGGGAGGGTGAGGATCTCGGCGCCGTCGTCGGTGATGGCGATCGTGTGCTCGCTGTGGGCCGTCCGGCAGCCGGTGGCGCTGCGGAGGGTCCAGCCGTCGGCGTCGGTGACGAGTTCGGCGGTGTCCTGCATGATCCAGGGCTCGAGGGCCAGCAGGAGCCCGGGGCGCAGCTTGTACCCGCGTCCGGGGCGGCCCTTGTTCGGGACGTGCGGGTCCTGGTGCATCGTCGAGCCGACGCCGTGACCGCCGAACTCGGTGCTGATCTGGTATCCCGCCTCGCCGAGGACCGTGCCGATGGCGTGCGAGACGTCGCCGATGCGGACGCCCGGTCCGGCGGCGGCGATCCCCGCGCTCAGCGCGCGCTCGGTCGCGTCGATCATCGCGACGTCGTCCGGCGCGGGCGCCGCGTCGCCCACGAGGAAGCTGATCGCGGAGTCGGCGACGACGCCGCCGAGGGAGACCGCGAGGTCGAGCGTCAGCAGGTCGCCGTCGGCGAGCGCGTAGTCGTACGGCTTCCCGTGCAGGACGGCGTCGTTGACGGAGGTGCAGATGTAGTGGCCGAATGGTCCGCGCCCGAAGGACGGCTCGTAGTCGACGTAGCAGGACTCCGCACCGGCACCGGTGATCATCTCCCGGGTCCAGCCGTCGATCTCTAGGAGGTTCGTGCCGACCGCGCTTCGGCTCTTCATCGTCTGCAGGATGGCGGCGACCAGGGCGCCCGCCTCCTTGGCCCGGGGCAGTTCGGTGGGGTTCAGGATCTCGATCACGGGGGGCGTCCCTACTCGTGCGGCCAATAACTATCCCGGCCATACTATCCCGGTATTAGAATCGGCGGCATGGTCAGGTTGCCGCTCACTCCCGAAGAGGTCGAGCGCGGACAGCGCCTCGGCGCTCTCCTGCGACGTGCCAGGGGAGAGAGATCGATGCTCAGTACCGCGTTGGACGCGGGCGTCTCGCCGGAGACCCTCCGGAAGATCGAGTCCGGTCGCGTGGCCACCCCCGCCTTCCCGACCATCGCCGCGATCGTCGGCGTCCTCGGCCTCTCCCTCGACGCCGTGTGGTCGGAGATCAACCGGACGGAGGACGAACTCGCCGGTTCGGGCCCGGACGCGCGCCTGGCGTCCTAGGCGTCCCCGGCCCGGACCACCAGGCGCGCCAGGTCGGTGCGGGAGCCGATGCCGAGTTTCGGGTAGATCTTGTACAGGTGGTACTCGACCGTGCGGGGGCTGAGGAACAGGCGCGCGGCGATCTGCTTGCTCGACAGGCCGTCGGCGACCAGGCCCGCGATGCGCAGCTCCTGCGGGGTCAGCGCGTCCAGGACGGCCGGGGGCGGGGCCTGCGGGTGCTCGCCCGCCGCCCGCAGCTCGTCCCGCGCGCGCCGCGCCCAGGGGTGCGCGCCCGCGGCGTCGAACGTCTCCCGCGCCGCCCGCAGGTGCGCCCGCGCCTCGCCCGGACGGTGCGTCCGGCGCAGCCGCTCGCCCAGCAGGAGCGCCGTGCGGGCTGCCTCGAACGGGTTGGTGTGCAGGCGCAGCGCGTCGGCGAAGGCGTCCTCGGACGCGTCGACGAGGCCCCGGCAGCGGGCGAGCAGGGCCGCGGACTCGGGCGGCGGGGCGTGCGCCGCCAGGCGTTCGTAACTGGCCAGGACGGTCCGGGCGGCGGCGTCGTCGCCCGTGCCCACGGCGGCCTCCACGCGGTCCGGGGCCGACCGCTGCACGACGGTCGGGTGCCCGGCGCCCGGTCCGGCCGCGGCGAGGGCCGTGAACCGGTCGTGCGCCGACGCGTACCGGCCCAGGCACAGGTCGAGCAGCGCGGACGCGTACGCGGCCTTCCCCGCGTGCAGCCCCACCCGGTGCGGCAGGGCGATGGCCAGCGCGTCGCGCGCGTGCCGCTCGCAGGTCTCCTCGTCGCCGCGCAGGGCCGCGACCAGCGCCAGGTTGGCCAGGTGGGCGGCCACGGTGTTGGCGTACCCGGCCTCCCGCGCGAGCGCGAGCCCCTCCTCGGCGACGGCCCGGCTGCGCGCGAGGCGTCCGGCGAAGCGTTCGGCGGTCGCCGCGAACTCCAGCACGACGGGCAGTTGCCCGGCCATCCCCGACATCCGGGCCACCCGCTCGGCCTTGGCGGCCATCTCGGCGGCCCGGTCCCACTCGCGCAGGGCGCTGGCGGCGGCGGACGCCCACAGGTGCTCGGCTGCGTCCCGCAGGTCGTCCGTCCGGGCGAGTGCCCGCCGCAGCAGGCCGGGCCCGGCGTCGTCGCCGTCCAGGGTGAGGCCGATACCGGCGACGGTGTCCCGCAGGAACCCCTCCGGGTGGGCGGCGGCGCGGCGGGCGAGGTCGATGACGGCCGCGGTGTCGCCGACGTAGGAGGCCGCCTCGACGGCGTCGGCCAGCATGTCCAGGTCGTCGCCCGCCGCCAGGATCCGGACGGCTTCGGCGGCGCTGCCCGAGGTCAGCTCGAACCTGCCGCGGAGCCGGGCCAGCTCCATGCCGAGGGCCGCGTCCCCGCCCGCGAGGTCGCGCGCCTCGGCCAGCAGCGACTCCGCCCGCCCCGGCCGCCCGCCGAGCCAGGCCGCGACGGCGGCGTCCTTCAGCCGGACGGCGCGGGCGTGCGGCTCCGGGGTCAGCTCGGCGGCGCGGGCCAGCGCGGTGGCGGCCGTGCCGTAACCGCCGCGGTCGCGGGCCCGCGCGGCGGCGTCCGCCAGCGCGGCGGCGACCCGCTCGTCCCGCCCGAGGGCGGCCCCGGCCAGGTGCCGGGCACGGCGGTCGCCGTCGGTCAGCTCCGCCAGGACGGCGTGTACCCGGCGGACGTCGGCGGGTGCGGCCGCCTCCAGAACCGCGGACCGGACGAGCGGATGCCGGAAGCGCACGCGCGTCCCCGACACCCCGGCCAGTCCGGCCCCTTCCAGTTCGGCCAGTGCGGCGCGGGGCCCGGGCGGTTCGGCGAGCAACCGGTCCGCCGCGTGCAGGACGTGGTCGAGTTCGGGCTCCAGCGCGGCGACCAGGGCGACCAGTCGGGCGGGCGCGGACAGCGCGGCCACCCGGCCGCCGAAGAGGCGGGCGCCGCCGGGCGGCGGGTCGGGCAGCGGGGCCCGCCCGGCGAGCTGCGCGGGCGTCAGGTGCGCGGCGATCTCGACCAGGGCGAGCGGGTTCGCGCCGGTCAGCGCCGCGAGCTCGCGCGCCACCCGGGCGTCCAGGCCGCCGTGCCGGGACTCCAGCAGCTCCGCCGCCGCCGGCTCCGGCAGTCCGCGCACGTCCACGGCCGGGACGCCCGTGACCGGGGCGTCGCCGCGGACGGCGAGCAGCATCGCGATCCGTTCCGTCCCCAGCCGCCGGGCGGCGAACAGCAGCGCGTCGGCCGAAGCCCGGTCGACCCACTGGAAGTCGTCGACGACGCAGATCAGCCCGTCCGGCGCGGCGGCCTCGGCCAGTAGCGAGAACACTCCGGCGCCGAGTAGGAAACGGTCTCCGGCACTGCCCGGGGCGAGGCCCAGGGCGGCGCTCACGGCGTCGCGCTGCGGCTCGGGCAGCGCGCCGAGCGAGCCGGTCACCGGCCAGAGGATCTGGTGCAGCGCCGCGAACGCGAGGTCGGACTCGGCCTCCGCGCCGGTGGTGCGCAGCACGCGCATCGCGCCGCCCCGTCCGGCCGCCGCGTCGAGCAGCGCGGTCTTGCCCGCGCCCGCCTCGCCCCGCAACACCACCGCGCCGCCGGAGCCGTCGCGGGCCCGCCCGATCACCTCGTCGAGCGCCTCGACCTCCGCTGACCTGCCGTAGAGCACGGGCACCAACTTTATGCCGGACGGCCCGCCCGCCGCGGCGCCGCCTCCCGGAGGCGCTCGAAGTCCCGCCACACGGCGTGACCCGTGCCCGGTGGCGCGCCTCGATCTCCGCTGACCTGCCGTGGTACGAACGGCCGGGTTGGGCGCGGTCCGGACGATCGCCCGCCGCCGCGCCCGCCGGGGTGCCGCGCGTCCTGCCGGATGCGTTAGCCGCGCGCGGGAAAGACCGGGCCCTGGTCGGTCCAGGTGACGCCCTTGTTGCGGCACAGGCAGAAGGGGTGGCCGATCGGGTCGGTGTAGACCCGCCAGCCGTACCCGTCGGGGCCGATGAAGTCCTGCTCCAGCGTCGCGCCGAGGTCGAGGACGCGGCGCTGCTCGGACTCGATGTCGTCCACTTCGAAGTCGAGGTGGAACTGCTTCGGGTGCTCGCCGTCGGGCCACCGCGGGGCTCGGTAGTCGTCCACCCGGATGAAGGCCAGTTCGATCTCACCGAACCGGATCCCGGCCCAGTCCGCGGTGCTGTCGGCCTTGATCGGGCGGCTCGTCACCCCGGCGTAGAAGGCCGCCAGTTTCATCGTGTCCGGGCAGTCGATGATGAAATCGGTGAGACGCAGCATGCCTGCGATCCTGTCACAAGCCCCGAGAGGCGGAGGGTCCGGCCGGACACCCGCTCGCAGCACGACCGGCGGCGCCGGACCCGGCGCGGCGGAGCGATTCCGCGGACGGGCCGGATCCGGCCGTGCCGTCCTCCCGATGCCGTGCCTCCCGCGGAGGGGCGTCCCCGAGGCGACGTCCGGCACCCGCACCGGTCACGCGGAGACGATCGCGCTGGTCGGCACCTCCCCGACCGTGTCGCGCCGCGTACGGGCGGCGACCTGGAGTGACGGTATAACGATCGGCGTTAATAAGCGGCCGCTTATTGGCGCGGCGTCAGTAAGTCGCTAGTGTGTCGCCAGCTTCACAGTGAGCGGGGACGTGCGGAGGAGGTGACGGTCATGGTCACGGCAGGTCTCTCGACGCGGCTCCGGACGGGGATCGCGGCGCGCGTCCGCTCGTTCCTCGGCGAGGTCGGCGAGCTGTTCGTCATCGCCCTCGAAGGGCTGCGGCGAACCTGGGACGTGCGGACCTGGGGCTGGGAGTTCGCCGAGCAGTCCTGGTTCCTTGCCCGGGTCACGAGCGTGCCGGTGATGCTGGTGTCGCTGCCGCTCGGCGCGACGGTCGCGTTGCAGGTCGGCCAGCTCGCGTCGCAGCTCGGCGCGCAGTCCTCGACCGGCGGCGCGGTGATCGTCGGGCTGGTCCGGGAGGTGGCGCCGATCGCGGCCGCGCTGATCATCGCGGGCGCGGGCGGGTCGGCGATGACCGCCGACATGGGCGCCCGCCGGATCCGGGACGAGCTGGCCGCGATGGAGACGATGGCCGTCAATCCCGTGCACCGGCTCGTCACCCCGCGACTGTGGGCGTCGAGCATGGTGGCGATGCTGCTGGCGTCGCTGGTGATCGTGTCCGGGGCGGCCGGAGGGTTCGTGTTCAACGTGCTCTTGCAGGACGTCACGCCCGGTGCGTACTTCGCGGGCGCGGTGTCGCTGCTGCAGACGTCCGACCTGCTGGTCACGCTGCTGAAATCGTGGCTGTTCGGCCTCATCGCGGCGGCCGTCGCCTGCTACATGGGAATGAACTGCGCGGCCAGTCCCGTCGGGGTGGGACGCGCCGTCAACCGGGCGATCGTGGTCGCCTTCATGCTCGTGTTCGCCCTCAACTACGTGATCTCGACGGTGTACTTCGTCGCGTTCCCGCCCACCCACTGATGGCCGCCCCGGTGTCCGCGCGCAAGAGCGCCGAGCGGCTGTCGGCGGCCGGGTCCGCCGCGCTCCAGCGCAGCGGCGACCTCGCCCAGTGGCCCGTGTTCATCTGGCGGGTGCTGCTGTACTCGGTGCGCGACCTGATCCTGCGCGGCAAGTACGCCAAGACGGTCGCCCGGCACGTCAGCGACATCGTCGTCGGGGCGGGCGCGACCGTCGTCGGCGGCGGCATGATCTTCGTGATCTTCACGATGGCGTTCTTCGTCGGCACCGAGGTCGGCCTGCAGGGCTACACCGGGCTGGAGTCGATCGGCGCCGAGTCGTTCATGGGGCTGGTCGGGTCGTTCGCGAACGTACGCGAGATCACCCCGGTGATCGCCGCGACGGCGCTGGCGGCGCAGTGCGGGTCGGCGTTCACCGCGGAACTGGGCGCGATGCGGATCTCCGAAGAGATCGACGCGCTCGAGGTGATGGGCATCGGCTCGTTCGCCTACCTGGTGTGCACCCGCGTGGTGGCCGCGCTGATCGCGCTCGTCCCGCTCTACCTGATCGCGCTGTTCGCGAGCTTCTTCTCCACCCGGTGGATCAGCACCGAGTTCTTCGACCTGGCCCCGGGCGTCTACGACTACTACTTCACGCTGTACCTGCCGACGATCGACCTCGTCTACAGCGCGATCAAGGTCGGGGTGTTCGCCTTCGCGGTGATCACGATCCACTGCTACTACGGCTACTACGCGAGCGGCGGCCCCGCCGGGGTGGGGCGCGCGTCCGGACGCGCGATCCGGCTGTCGATCATCACGATCGTCACGCTGAACCTGCTGCTCTCCTACGTCTTCTGGGGCAACGGAGCGACCGTGAGGTTGACCGGATGAACCACGAAATCCCACTGCGGCGGGCGCTGCTCATCTCGGTGCTGACGCTCGTCCTGACGGCGCTCGGCGTCGGCCTGCTGGTGGCCCGTCCGTTCCAGGCGGAGGGGCTCCGGCTGACCGCCGTGTTCGGGCAGGCCGGGCAGGGCCTCGGCGACGGCGCGCCCGTCAAGGTGCGCGGCGTGACGGTCGGCTCGATCGAGCGGATGGAGCTCACCGGGGACGGACGGGCGCGGCTGACGCTCCGGCTGGACCCGGGGGTCCGGGTGCCGGAGTCGGTGTCGGCGTCGATCGAGCCGCTCTCGGCGTTCGGGCCGAAGTTCGTCGAGCTGACGCCGGGCGCGGGCGAGCGGAACGGCCCGTTCCTGGCGTCCGGCGCGACGATCGAGCGGACGTCCGCCGCCGAGGACCTGTCGGACCTGCTCGCCCAGGCCGACGCGACGCTCAGCGCGATCGACCCGACCGAGGTCGCGACGGTCGTCGACGCCGTCGCGCAGGGACTGAACGGGCAGGGCGTGCGGCTCGGCGAGACGATCGACCAGGTGTCGGTCCTGACGGACGTCGCGCACCGCCGCCGCGTCGAGGCGCGCCGGTTCCTCGCCGACGCCGCCGGGCTGACCGGGACGCTCGCCGCGTCCGGCAGCGGCGCCGACCTCGTCGCCATCAACGGCGACGCCAACACGCTGATCGAGGAGACGGCGGCGGGCGGCACCGGACGGCTCGGGGCGTTCGCCGACGAGCTGTCCGAACTGTCCGGGTTCGTCTCGCACGGGTTCGACAAGCGCGGCGGGCAGCTCGGCGAGGCGTTCCGCTCCGGCGAGCGCGCCGCCGCCGTCATCTACGCCCAGCTCGGCCTGGTCGGGGACGGCGTCCGCACCGGCGGCCGGCTGCTCCCCCTCTATGGGGAGCTGACGTCGCTCGCCGGCCCCGAGGGCAAGAACTACATCCGCACGCAGGGCCTCCTGCCGACCGACCCGTGCCGGCTGATCGTCGGCGTCTGCGAACCGGGAGGCCACTGACATGGCGGGCCCGAACAAGCCGAACGCGCGCAGGCGCGCCCGCATCGGCCTGGTGGTGCGGCTGGCGGCGTTCGTGACGGTGACCGGGCTGCTCACCGCGTTCATCGGCGCGCAGATCGCCCGGCTGAGCTTCGCCGACGGCTGGACGGTGTCGGCCACCTTCGACGACGCCAGCGGCCTCGCCGTCGGCGACGAGGTCAAGATCGCGGGCGCCCCGGTGGGCCGGGTCGAGGAGCTGAAGATCGTCGACGGCCGCGCCAAGGTGCGGATGCACGTGAACGAGTCCGTCAGCGTCCCGTCCGACAGCGAGGCCGCGATCCGCTGGCGCGACGCCATGGGCAGCCGCGTCGTCTACCTCATCCCCGGCACGAGCCCCGAGGAGATGCGCCCCGGCGCGCACATCACCCGCACCCGGTCGGTCGTCGACGCGGGCGCCCTCATCGACCAGCTCGCGCCGCTCACCGAGAGCATCGACCCCACGCAGGTCAACACCGTCCTGGTGTCGCTGGCGCAGGCGCTCAACGGCAACGCCGCCGAGATCGACAAGCTGATCGTGAACGTCGACCGGCTGTCGTCCACGATCGCGGCGCGCCGTGCCACGCTCAAGCAGATGCTGGCCGACTACGCCACCATCACCGAGATCATCGCGCGCCGGGACCAGCAGATCGGCAAGGCGGTCGACGGGCTCGTCGACCTGAGCGGGGCGTTCGCCGACAACCGCAAGCTCGTCGACGAGGCCATCGTCGAGCTCGCCACGATGGCCCGCACCTCCGACGCCGTCCTGACCGGCAACAGCCGCGAGCTGTCCGCCGTCGTCGCCCGGCTGTCGGAGCTGACGTCCGGGGTGCGGCGCAACGTCGGGACGCTCGCGGACGTGCTCGGGACGGCGTCGCCGAAGCTGCAGCGCATCTTCGCGGCCACCGACAACGGCACCTACATCGAGGCGGCCATCCCCTGCCTCAGCCTCGCCGCCCCGCCCTGCCCGTACCCGACGAAGCTGCCGGGCGGGCGCGAGCCCGGGACGGCCGGGGCGTCCGGGACGTCCGGCGGGACGCAGCCCGCGGCCTCGACCGGCGGCCGCGTCCGCATCGACTCGGCGGGGGCGCTGCGCCACCTGCTGGTGGGAGGCGCCTGATGCCGCTCGGCTCGCTGCGCGACCGCAACCGGATCACCGTCGGGCTCGTCTCGTCCGGCACCCTGCTCGCGCTGGTCGCCGCCGTCTACCTCATCGGCACCGAGGGCCTGCTCCTCAACCGCTACACCGTCACCGGGGTGTTCGCCGAGACCGGCGGGCTGAAGTCCGGCGACGAGGTGCGGGTGGCGGGCATCCGCGCGGGCGAGGTCACCGCCGTCGAACCCGACTGGGGCAAGGGCAACGTCCTGGTGACCTGGGAGGTGGACTCGGGGGTCGACCTCGGGCCCGCGACCCGCGCGGACGTCGAGGTCGCGAGCGTCCTCGGCGGCCGGTACCTGCGGCTGTCCGGCCCGGTCACCACCCCGCACCTGGCCGACCTGTCGGACGAGCGGCGCCGCGTCCCGCTCGACCGCACCGGCACGCCCGCCACCATCAACGACGTCCTGAACCGCTCGACCGAGACGATCACCCGCCTCGACACCCGCTCCATCGACCGCATCCTCGGCGAGCTGAACGGGCTGTCCGACGACGACCGCGGCCGGCTCAGCCGCACCCTCACCAACCTCGCCGACCTGGCGCGGACCGTGAACGAGTCCGAACCGCAGATCGAGAAGCTGCTGACCAGCGGCGACCAGGTGCTCGACCTCGCCCGCACCAAGGAACGGCAGCTGTCCGCGCTGCTCAACAACGTCCGGCTCATGCTGGACGAGCTCGAACGCCGCAAGACCGAGCTGTCGACGTTCCTCGGCAGCGGCGGGCGGACGGTCGCCACGCTCACCCGGCTCATCGACAAGCAGCAGAAGCAGCTCGAGACCGTCATGTCCGACCTGCAGGGCACCCTCGGCACCCTGCGGCCGGCCACCGGCGACTTTAACGAACTGCTCGCCTGGGCGGGCCCCACCCTCAGCGGCCTCTCCAGCGTCGGCGGGCGCGGCCCCTGGCTCGACGTCGTCTCCACCGGCCTCGGCCCGCTGTCCCCGAAGGACCTCGCCGAACTCGCGAAGATGAACCCCGAATCGCCCGCGAACGGAGGACGGCCATGAGACGCCTCATCGCGGCCGCCGCCACCCTCGCCCTGCTCGCCGCGACCGGCGGCTGCGCGCTCGTCCCCGGCGAAGGCAAGATCCGGCTCACCGTCTACTTCGCCAAGACGACCTCCCTGTACGAGCAGTCCCGCGTGCGGATCATGGGCGCGGACGCCGGCAGCGTCGTCTCCATCCGGCCGGAGGAGAACCGGGTCCGGGTGGAGCTGGAGGTCGAGGAGTCGGTGCCGGTCCGCCGCGACACCCGCGCCGCGATCGCCTCCGCGAACGCGCTCGGCGAACGCTTCGTCGTCCTGCACCCGCCGTGGCAGCCCGGCGCGCCCAAGGCCCCGTCCGGCATGGTGATCCCGCAGGAGCGGACGAAGCTGCCGGTGGAGATCGACGACGCGCTCGCCGCGTTCGCCCGGCTCAACAAGTCCATCGACCCGAACCAGCTCGGCGACGCCGTCGGGCGCGGCGCCGAGGACCTGCGCGGCCGCGGCGGCGACATCAACGACGCGCTGCGCGGCACCGCCGACCTCACCGAGAACCTCGCCGCCCAGGACGAGCGCATCGTCTCCCTCGCCGACGGGCTGCGCACCCTCGCCACCGAGCTGAACTCCCGCGACAAGCGGCTCGGCGAGCTGATCGACTCGTTCTCCACGGTCAGCCGGTCGCTCACCGAGGAACGCGCGCGGCTCACCGAGTTCATCCGCGGCCTCGCCGCCGCGATCCGGGAGAGCCGCGTCCTCGTCACCGCCTACAAGGAGACGCTGCCGAGCACCGTCTCCGACCTGTCGAACATCGTGCTGACGCTCAAGTCCAACGCGGGGTCGCTCAACCAGGCGATCGAGGCGCTCGGCACCTTCGCCGACGTCGCCATCGACGGCTGGGACCGGGAGAACCACGTCGCGACCATCCGCGTCGTCGTCCACGGCACCCTCCGCGCCTGGCTCCAGCCGCTGTTCGACGCCATGGGCTGGGGCACCGTCCCCTGCCTGGAGGGCCAGCCCGCGCTCGCGAACTGCACGGAGGGGCCGCGATGATCACGCGAGCCGCACTGGCGCTCGTCCTGCTCCTCACCGCCTGCGGGTGCACCCTGCAGACCATCGGCGCCCCGCAGGGCGACATGCGCCTCACCGCGAAGTTCGACGACGTGCAGAGCCTCGTCGTCGGGCACAGCGTGCAGATCTCCGACATCCGCGTCGGCACCGTCGTCGGCGTCGAACTGTCCGGGCACCGGGCCGAGGTCACGATGTCGCTCAAGGACGACGTCCGGGTGCCCGTCGGCACCACGGCGGCGATCGCGAAGACGTCCCTGCTCGGCGAGAACTACGTGCGGCTGCAGCCGCCCGACGGCGCGAGCGCCGGGCCGTTCCTGGCGTCCGGCGCGGCGATCGACCGGACGACCGTGCAGCCGGACCTCGAGCAGATCAGCGCCCGCCTCGGCCCCCTCCTCGCCGCGCTCGGCGGCCAGGAGATCTCCACGATCTCCCGCGAGTCGGCCACCGCCCTCGGCGGCCGGGGGCAGCGGCTCAACGTCCTCATCAAGAAGGCCGCCGAGACGTCCGACTCCTACGCCGCCGCCAGCGCCGACCTCGGCCGCGCCATGGACGACCTCGCCCGGCTCGGCCACTCGCTCCGCGCCGGCAGCGACACCATCGACGCACTGCCGGGCAACATCGCGCTCGCCACCGAACGCCTGCAGAACGACCGGGCGCAGGTGAAACGGGCCGTCCAGGAGCTGACGAAGCTGGGCAAGTCGGTCAACAGCAACGTGCAGGTCCGGCACGCCGAACGCCTCGCCACGCTCCTCAAGCGCGCCGACAGCCTGCTCGCCGCCGCCGTCCGGGGCGGCGACGACCTCAAGGAACTCGCCAACGCCGTCCTGGGGTTCCTGCGCGGGCCCTCCGTCTCGCACAGCGGGCAGGCACTGCTGTTCCTGTGGATCAAGGGCTTCCTCCCGCAGCCCGGCACCACCGCCCACACCACCCAGCGGCAGCCGTGGCACCTGATGGGACCCCGCCCATGAAGCAGCCCCGCATCGTCATCAACCTCGTGTTCTTCGCCGCCCTCGGCGTCATCCTCGCGATCTGGGCCGTCCGCAGCATCATCAGCATCGACGCCCTCGAACGCCCGTACCACGTGACCGTCCAGTTCGCGACGTCCCCCGGGCTCCGCGCCGACCAGGAGGTCACGCACCTCGGCGTCCACGTCGGCACCGTCGGCGGCGTCGAACTGCGCGCCGGGCACGTCGACGTCCGGCTCGACCTCGACCGCGGGACGGACGTCCCCGCCGGTGTCGGCGCCCGCGTCCTGCGCAAGTCGGCGATCGGCGAACCGTACATCGAGCTGACCCCGCCGTCCCGTCCGGGCGGCGACGACCTGAGCGACGGCGACCGGATCCCCGTCGCCCGCACCGAGTCGACCGTCGACTACCAGCAGCTGTTCGCCGGGCTCAACGACACGCTCCGCGCCGTCGACCCCCGCGACGCGCAGACGCTCGTGCACGAGGCCGCCGCCGGGCTGGAGGGGCGCGGCACCTCCATCAACGCGATCATCGGCGACTCGCACCAGCTCACCAGGACGCTCGCCGCCGACGCCGGAACGCTCGACGCCCTCGCGGTCGAACTCACCCGGCTCACCTCGACCCTCGCCGACCGCCGCCAGCCGCTCGCCTCGGGCGTCAACGACCTCGCGACCGTCACCGCGACGATCCGCCGCGAGCGCGAACACCTCGAGACCGTCCTCGACGACGGCCCCGGCGCGATCGCCGGCGTCAACGACCTCCTGCAGAAGTCCCGCCCCGGCCTCGGCTGCCTGCTGACCGCCGCGGCCGCCCCGTCCCCGCCCCTGCTCACCGCGTCGAACTCGGCGAAGATCCGGCACGTCCTCGAGAGCGTCCCGACCCTGAACGCCCTCGTCACCGACATCACCGCCCGCGACGCCACCGGCCCCTACCTGCGCGTGACGCCCGTCATCACCGTCGGCGGCAGCAACGCCCCGACCGAGTACGCCGACCCGCGCCCCCATCCGAAGCCGGCCGAACTGACCCTGTGCGCCCCGCCCGGCGGGTCGTCCGGCGGGGAGTCCGGCGACGGGGACGAACGGGACGCCGCCGACCGTGCGGCGTCCGGGTCGCGGTCCACGCCCGGCGCGAACCCCGCGATGTCGTCGCGCCCGGTCGACGCGGCGGACGAGCCGTCCGGCGGCGGGTTCCCCCTGTGGCCGCCGGTGCTGGGCGCGCTCGTCCTGCTGGCCGTCGCCGCCCGCACCCTGCGTACCGTGCGGGCCCGCAAGCAGAAATGACCGAGAGGGAGGCACCGATGTCAGCCGACGTCGAGACCGCCGAGGCGGACCGCGAAACCCCGACCACCGACACCTCCGACGCATCCGCCGCGAACGCCGAAGAGGCGAGCGCCGAGCCCGCGGGCGCGAAGCGCACGGATGTGGATGATTCGGACGCAGAAGGGGCGGACGCGGAGGAGGCGGTGACCGCGCAGCCGGATTCCGCGGGCGACGGGGAAGCGGGTGCGGACGTCGAGAACGTGAAACCCGAGCGCAGGACCGCCAAGGCCACGGACGCTGAGGGCAAGACCGCTGAAGGCAAGACCGCCGAGGGCAAGGGTGCCGAGGACGCCAAGGGCTCTAAGGGCTCCGAGAACGTCAAAGGATCCAAGGACGTCAAGGACGCCAAGGGATCCGAGGACGCCAAAGGCTCCGACACCGAGGCGAACGGCGCGGACGGCGCGGACGGCGCGGACGGCGTGAACAGCGCGGACGGTGAGGACTCCCGGGGCGGTTCCGGGAGCGCGGACGCGGACGCGGGCGCGGACGGCGGCGGGAAGCGCGCGGGCCGGGGGCGACCCGGACGGGGGGCGCTCGTCCGTGCGGCGGGGGCGCTGGTCCTCGCCGCGGCGGTCGCGACCGCCGGGCTGCAGTGGTACCGGGCGGATCAGGCCGCGGGCGAGGAGGTCGCGCGGGCCGCGGTGGAGAAGCGGGCGGGCGAGTTCGGGCAGGCGCTGCTCAGCTACGACCACGAGCACCTGCAGGACGCCCGGAACCGGGTGCTGGCGCTCTCGTCGGAGGACTTCGCCAAGACCTACGACGTCGCGTTCACCGGCGGGCTCGAGGGCGTCATCACCAAGCTCAAGGCGGACGCGTCCGCAACCGTGCGGGCCGTCTACCTCGGGGACGTGGACGAGTCGAGCGCGCGGGCGATCGTCGTGCTGGACTCGGAGGTGCGCAGTTCGGCGGGCACCCGGCGGGTCCTGGGCTCGCACCTGGACATGAAGCTGGAGCGCAAGGACGGCGCGTGGCGCGTGAGCGAGGTGACCTCGATCGGGGCGGCGCAGGAGACGATGACCGACCCCGAAGGACGCCAGCAGGGCAGCGGCGGCGGGGCGGTCGTGCCGACGCCGGGAGCGTCGCCGGCGGAGTGAGCGCTCAGCGGACCGGGCGGCGGCGACGGGCGGTGAGCAGGTGGCCGGTGACCCGGCGGACGGTGGCGAACGGCCTGTCGCCGAGGAGCATGCGCGCGGCCGTGCGCAGGGTGGAGGCGGACGCGGTGTCCGGGGAGCCGCTGTCGAACGGCGGCTGCGGGTCGTACTCGATGAGCAGCTGCAGCGCCTTGGCCGTCCGCTCCCCGTGGACCTCGGCGGTCAGCGCCAGCGCCATGTCGATACCGGCCGAGACGCCCGCGCCGGTGACGACGGGGCCGTCGAAGACGACGCGCTCGGCGACCACGTCGACGCCCATCGCGCGGAGGTTCTCGCGCATGCCCCAGTGCGTGGTGGCGCGGCGGCCTTCGAGGAGGCCCGCGGCGGCGTAGAGGAAGGCGCCGGTGCAGGCGGAGGCCAGCCGGTCGGCGTGCGGGGCCGCGCGGCGGATCCAGCCGATGAGCGCGGGATCGGCGGCGGCATCGAGGGAGGCGGTCTCGCCGCCGCCGGGAACGACGATGACGTCCGGGCGCGGGGCCGTCTCGGGCGTGCAGGAGGGGACGACCGTGAGCCCGACGTCCGCGCGGACGGGGCGCGGGGACGTCGCGAGGAAGTGCACGCGGGCGTCCGGCCAGCGGCTGATCACCTCGTAGGGGCCGACGAGGTCGAGGGCCGTGAACCCGGGATAGAGCACGTAGACGATGTTCACCGGGTGTCCTCCTCGGGCGCGTCCCCGCCGAGCAGGGCGTCGATGATGGCGCCGGCGGTGCCGCCGTCGGGCAGCGGGGCCAGGATCCGGCACAGCGACGGGGCGGCGCCCGACGGGACGGGATTGTCGTCGGCCATGCGCGTCTCCCCGGAGAGGAACCGGTGGCCCCCGCCCCCGTCCGGCGCGGTACGTGCGGGGGCGGGGGCCGCCGGAGTCGGTGTGCCGCCGACCACGAGCCTAGAGGCAAATTGGCGCGATGCCAATAGCTATTGGCGGTCCGCCAATAAGATGGCAGCGCCGTGGCCCCGGCGGGCGCCCGCCGGGGCCACGGAGAGGGGGATCAGGGCTGGGTGAAGGTGTACGAGGCGGTGACGGTGGCGGACGACGGGCACAGCCAGCCGCTCGTCCGGTCGACGGTCTGCTCGGTGAAGGCGGCGGTGACCGGGAAGGTCTCGCCGCCGGAGTAGGAACCGGTGATGTCGCCGCCGAAGGTGCAGCCGATGGCGCTCATCTGGAAGCCGTCGAAGCTCGCGACGCCGCCGCTGAGGCTGCCGCTCCAGGGCAGGCCGACGGGGGTGACGGTGACGCCGCAGCCGCTGACGGAGGCGCTGGTGACGGTGAGCGTGCCGTCGGTCGCGACGGTGCCGCTGAGGGTGGAGTCGGTGCACGTGGCGGCGATGCCCGCGTCGATCACCATGTCACCGGCGAGGGTGGCGGTGAAGTCGCCGGCCGGCCAGGCCAGCGCGGGGGTGGCGGTCATGGTGACGGTGAGGGCGGCCGCCGCGGTCGTCGCGAAGAACGCGGCCTTCTTGCTGATGCGGGACAAGGGGGTCCTCATTTCGGGGACGTGGGCGTCGCGCCTGCACCCGAAGGAATGGGGTGGGAGTCCGCGCTCCGTCGGCTCGTCCGTCCGTGGCCGGGGGATCGGAAGAGACGCGGCGAATCGGGACGGGCCGGACATCCGTCGCCATCGGCGGCTGCCGGCCATCTGACTAGAACGCGTTCTACTCACACCATAGGCAAGGCCCGCGGGGCGGTCAACGTCCGAAAGATGCCGATATTGTCGCCGTCCTTTGGCATTTATCTGGAGTCATTTATGTGACTCCTGTGATGAGTGTGGCGACAATGTTAAATTGTGGCATTCGGTAGCCGGTGCGTTGACCGTCCGGCGGGCCCTGAAACGATTTACGAGAACCTGTTCCAGGCCGCCCCGGGGCGGCGAGCGTCCCGGGGCGGCGCGGGCGTCAGGTCTTCAGCGCCTCGGACGGCTCCTCCTGCGGCCCGCGCTTGAAGTAGGCGCGGGTCTCCCGCAGGACGAGCGGGCTCAGGATGAGCAGGCCCACGAGGTTGGGCAGTGCCATCAGCCCGTTCATCACGTCGGAGAAGTTCCACACCGCGGTGATCGTGGAGACCGACCCCACGTAGATCATCCCGATGAAGACCACGCGGTACAGGGGGACGGCCTGGCGGCCGAACAGGTACTCCGTGCAGCGCTCGCCGTAGTACGACCACCCGAGGATGGTGGAGGAGGCGAAGAACAGCACCCCGAGCGTGACGATGACGCTGCCCCAGTCGCCCGGCAGCCCCTCGTCGAAGGCGTACGCGGTGAAGGTGGCGGCCTCGGCCTCGCCGCCGATCTTCCAGGCGTCCGTCACGATGATCGCCAGCGCGGTGAAGCTGACGACGACCAGGGTGTCGATGAAGGTCTGGGTCATCGACACGAGCGCCTGCCGCACCGGGTGCGTGGTCTTGGCGGCCGCCGCGGCGATGCCCCCGGTGCCCAGGCCGGACTCGTTGGAGAAGATCCCGCGCGCGACGCCGTACTGGATCGCCGCCGCGATGCCCGCGCCGACGAAGCCGCCGGTGGCCGCCGTGCCCGAGAAGGCGTCGGAGAAGATGAGGCCGACCGCGCCGGGCAGCTCGCCGAGGTTGAACGCCAGGACGCCGAGCGCGCCGAGGATGTAGAGGACGATCATGATCGGGACGAACGCCGCGGTGATCCGGCCGATCACCTTGATGCCGCCGACGATCACCGCGGCGGAGACGAGCGTGAGCACGATCCCGGTGATCCAGGTGTGCAGGCCCCACTCGGCCTCGACGTTGCTGGTCACGGTGTTGGCCTGGACCATGTTGCCGATGCCGAACGAGGCGAAAACGCCCGCGATGGCGAAGAACCCGCCGAGGAACCAGCCGAGCCGGCCCTTGATCCCCTCGCGCAGGTAGTGCATGGGGCCGCCGCTCTGCTCGCCCGCCGCGTCCTTGCGCCGGAAGCGGACCCCGAGGAACGCCTCGCTGTACTTGGTCGCCATCCCGACCAGGCCCGTGCACCACATCCAGAACACCGCGCCCGGACCACCGAGGGCGATCGCGGTCGCGACGCCCGCGATGTTCCCGACGCCCACCGTGGCGGCCAGCGCCGTCGTCAGCGCCTGGTAGTGGGCGATGTCGCCCTCGCTGCCGGGGTCGTCGCTGCGCTTGATGAACGCGAGCCAGAAGGCGAGCTTGAAGTGCCGGAACTGGATGCCCCGCAGCAAGATCGTGAGATAGAGCCCGGTCAGCAGTAGTAGCGGAATGAGCAGCCACGGTCCCCAGACGAAGCTGCTCACGTCGGATAGGAAGTCCTCGATCGACTCCATGAAACCACCGCGTTCCGTGAGACGTGAGTTACTGGTGGGAACGTAACGTGCATTCCCGACTTTGTGAAGATCAGCCCGCAAACCGCCGGAGCATGTACCAGAAAGCGCCCGCCGCCAGCACTCCCATACCCGCGATCACGGACATGAACGGGAGAGCGAACGCGAGTGCCAGGCAGCCCGCGAGGCCGAGCACGGGGACGATCCGCGGCGGCCGCCCCTCGTCCGGTGCGAGCGTCCACGCGGCGGCGTTCGCGATCGCGTAGTACAGCAGCACCCCGAAGGACGAGAACCCGATGACCGCGCGGAGGTCGGCGGTCGCGGCGGCCACCGCGACGACGGCGCCGACCGCGAGCTCGGCCCGGTGCGGGACGCCGAACCGGGGGTGGACGGCGGCGAGCGCGCGCGGCAGGTGCCGGTCGCGGGCCATCGCCAGGGTGGTCCGCGAGACGCCGAGGATCAGCGCGAGCAGCGCGCCGAGCGCGGCGACGGCCGCACCGGCGCGGACGACCGGCGCGAGGCCCGCGAGCCCCGCCGCCTCGACGGCCGCCGCCAGCGGCGCGTCCGTCCGCGCGAGACCGCCGCCGCCCAGCACCGCCAGCGCCGCGACGGCGACCGCCGCGTACACCGCGAGGACGATGCCCAGCGCGATCGGGATCGCGCGGGGGATGGTGCGCGCGGGGTCGCGGACCTCCTCGCCGAGAGTGGCGATGCGCGCGTACCCGGCGAACGCGAAGAACAGGATCCCGGCGGCCTGCAGCACCCCGCCCGCGCCGGCGTCCGTGCCGGGACCGAGGCGGGCGGCGTCCGTCTCGCCGGAGGTCAGGACCGCCGCGACCACGGCGGCCAGCACCGCCAGGACGACCGCGACGATCGCGCGGGTGAGCAGGGCGGACTTGTGCACGCCGAGGTAGTTCACCGCGGTCAGCGTGACGACCGCCGCGACCGCGACCGCGTGCCCGTGGTCGGGCCAGACGTAGCGGCCGGCGGTCAGGGCCATCGCCGCGCACGAGGCGGTCTTGCCGACGACGAACGCCCACCCGGCCAGGTAGCCCCAGAACTCGCCGAGCCGTTCGCGGCCGTAGACATAGGTGCCGCCGGACGCCGGGTACCGTGCGGCCAGCCGCGCCGACGAGGTCGCGTTGCAGTACGCGACCGCCCCGGCCAGCGCGAGCCCGAGCAGCAGCCCCGGCCCGGCCGCGCGGGCGGCCGGGGCGAGCGCCGCGAAGATGCCCGCGCCGAGCATCGCGCCGAGCCCGACGACCACCGCGTCGAACGTCCCGAGCCGGCGGCGCAGCTCGTCCGGCGGTTCGCTCACGGGGTCCCCCTCGGCGGGTGCGCGGTTCGACGCCCGGAACCTACCCGGCCGCGAGGGGCCGGGACGTTAAGGGATCGGGGCCTGGACGTAACGCACGGGAGGCCGGCCCGGATGGACGACCAGTTCCGTGCCGGGCTCGCCACTGCGGAGCGTCTCCTCGATGGCGGCGGCGACCTCGTCGGCGCTGAGCATCGGGATGCCCGCGGCCTGGAAGCGGTCGCGCGCGCCCGCGGTGAGCGGGGTGTCGACGAGTCCGGGGCAGACGGCGGACAGCCGGATCCCCTCGCGCGACAGCGGGCCGGACAGCGCGCGGACCAGGCCGATGACCGCGTGCTTGGTCATCGTGTAGATCGGGTCCTGTTCGACGCCGTGCAGCGCGGCGAGCGACGCGGTGACCACGATCGAGCCGCCGCCGCCACGGCGCAGCACCGGGAGCGCCGCCCGCAGCCCGTAGGTGACCGAGTGCTGGTTCACCCCGACGACCGCCCGGTAGCGGTCGAGGTCGAGCGTCGCCGGGTCCTTGTCGGCGCAGTTCGTCCCGGCGTTGAGGACGAGCAGGCGGAGCCCGTCGCCCGCCTCCGCGACGGCGCGCTCCGACAGTTCGGGGTCGGTCAGGTCGCCCACCAGCGCGGTGCCGCCGATGGCGGCGGCCATGTCGGACACCCCGGGGTCGCGGTCGACGAGGACGCACCGGGCGCCTGCCGCGGCCAGCCGCCGGGCCGCCGCCGCGCCGATGCCGCCCGCCGCTCCCGTGATGATCGCTGTTTCGCCCATGCCGCGCAGCGTACTCAGCCGCATGTCGGGCACGCGGCGGCGGGGGCTCGCCGGGCGGGAGATCATCATTTTCCTCCTTATCGATTCCTACTCTTGACTCATTCAAGAAACTGGGACAGTCTTTCCGACGTGGCGAAGGCCTTGGACTTCCAGGAGATGCTGCGCGGGTCCGCGCTGCGCGTGACCCGTCCCCGGACGGCCGTGCTGAGCGCGGTGCGGGCGCATCCGCACGCGGACACCGACACGATCATCGGGGCCGTGCGCAGGCGCCTCCCGAAGGTCTCCCACCAGGCCGTGTACGACTCGTTGCGCACGCTGACCGCCGCGGGACTGGTGCGGCGCATCCAGCCGTCCGGCTCCGTGGCGCGCTACGAGTTGCGGGTCGGGGACAACCACCACCACCTCGTGTGCCGGGACTGCGGTGCCATCGCCGACGTCGACTGCGCCGTCGGCGAGGCGCCGTGCCTGACCGCGTCGGACGATCTCGGCTTCACGGTCGACGAGGCCGAGGTCGTCTTCTGGGGGCTGTGCTCCGACTGCTCGACCGCAGACAGTTCCTGATCTCCCACCCCTCCTGACACCCGGAAGGAAACGCATGGCCGACAACAACGCCTCCGACACCAGCGCGAGCGAGGGCGGCTGCCCCGTCGTGCACCGTGCCGCGCACCCGACGCAGGGCGGCGGCAACCGCGGCTGGTGGCCGGACCGGCTCAACCTGAAGCTGCTCGCCAAGAACCCCGCCGTGGCCAACCCGATGGGCGAGGACTTCGACTACGCCGCGGCGTTCAAGAGCCTCGACCTCCCGGCCGTGAAGCAGGACATCGCCGCCGCCCTCACCGACTCGCAGGACTGGTGGCCGGCCGACTACGGGCACTACGGCCCGCTGATGATCCGGATGGCGTGGCACAGCGCCGGCACCTACCGCGTCAGCGACGGCCGGGGCGGCGCCGGGGCGGGCCAGCAGCGTTTCGCGCCGCTCAACAGCTGGCCGGACAACGCGAGCCTCGACAAGGCCCGGCGCGTCCTGTGGCCGGTGAAGAAGAAGTACGGCAACAAGATCTCGTGGGCCGACCTGATGGTCCTGGCCGGCAACGTCGCGCTGGAGTCGATGGGCTTCAAGACGTTCGGCTTCGCGGGCGGCCGCGAGGACGCCTGGGAGGCGGAGGAGGACGTCTTCTGGGGCCCGGAGACCGGCTGGCTCGACGACGAGCGCTACAGCGGCGAGCGCGACCTGGAGAAGCCCCTCGCCGCGGTGCAGATGGGCCTCATCTACGTCAACCCGGAGGGCCCGAACGGCAACCCGGACCCGATCGCCGCGGCCCGCGACATCCGCGAGACGTTCGGCCGCATGGCGATGAACGACGAGGAGACCGTCGCGCTGATCGCGGGCGGGCACACCTTCGGCAAGGCGCACGGCGCCGCCCCGGCCGACGACGCCATCGGCCCGGAGCCCGAGGGCGCCCCGCTGGAGGAGCAGGGCCTCGGCTGGAAGAGCACGCACGGCTCCGGCAAGGGCCGCGACTCCCACACCAGCGGCCTCGAGGTCACCTGGACGCCCACCCCGACCAAGTGGGACAACAGCTTCTTCGAGACCCTCTTCGGCTACGAGTGGGAGCTGACGAAGAGCCCCGCCGGGGCGAACCAGTGGCGGCCCAAGGACGGCGCGGGCGCCAACACCGTGCCCGACCCGGAGGACGGCACGCTGAACCGGCAGCCGGAGATGCTGACGACCGACCTGTCGCTGCGCTTCGACCCGATCTACGAGCCGATCTCGCGGCGCTTCCTCGAGAACCCGGACGAGTTCGCGGACGCCTTCGCCCGCGCGTGGTTCAAGCTGACCCACCGCGACATGGGCCCGGTCGCCCGCTACCTCGGCCCCGAGGTCCCGACCGAGACGCTCGTGTGGCAGGACCCCGTCCCGGCGGTGGACCACGAGCTCGTCGACGCCGCGGACATCGCCGCGCTCAAGGCCCGGCTGCTCGACTCCGGCCTGCCGGTCTCGCAGCTGGTCGCCACCGCGTGGGCGTCGGCCGCGTCGTTCCGCGGCTCCGACAAGCGCGGCGGCGCCAACGGCGCGCGGATCCGGCTCGAGCCGCAGCGCGGCTGGCAGGTCAACGACCCGGACAACCTCGCGACCGCGCTCCGCACCCTCGAGGGCGTCCAGGAGGCGTTCAACGCCGAGCAGACCGGCGGCAAGCGGATCTCCCTGGCCGACGTGATCGTGCTCGGCGGCTGCGCCGCCGTCGAGGCGGCCGCCAAGGCCGCCGGCCACGACATCGAGGTGCCCTTCACCCCGGGCCGGACGGACGCGTCGCAGGAGCAGACCGACGTCGAGTCCTTCGAGGTGATGGAGCCCACGCACGACGGGTTCCGCAACTTCCTCATGAAGGGCAACCGGCTCCCGGGCGAGTTCCTCCTCATCGACCGGGCGAACCTGCTCACCCTGAGCACGCCCGAGATGACGGTCCTGCTCGGCGGCCTGCGCGTCCTGAACGTGAACCACGGCCAGTCGTCCCTGGGCGTCCTCACCGACACCCCCGGGAAGCTGACCAACGACTTCTTCGTCAACCTGCTCGACATGGGCACCGTGTGGAAGCCGGTGGACGAGGAGTCGGAGACGTTCGAGGGCCGCGACGCCGCGGGGAACGTCAAGTGGACCGGCAGCCGCGCCGACCTCGTCTTCGGCTCGAACTCCGAGCTGCGGGCGGTCGCGGAGGTCTACGCGAGCGACGACGCGCGCGAGAAGTTCGTCCAGGACTTCGTCGCCGCGTGGGACAAGGTCATGAACCTCGACCGGTACGAGCTCGCCTGAGCTCCGGCCGATCCGCGTGATCGGCGGCGTCCGGGACGGGTCTGCGAGGGCCGTCCCGGACGCCGTCCGGCGTCCGGGGGCGTGCGTGCGGGTTCGTGCTCGCGGGTGCGTGCGTGCCGGGTTCGTGCGTGCCGGGGGCGGCGGGCGTCAGGCGGCGGCCTGGCACCTGGGGCAGATGCCCCAGAACGTGACGTCGGCCTCGTCGACCAGGTATCCGGCGTGGTCCACGGGGTCCAGGCACGGCGGGTGGCCGACGGCGCAGTCGACGTCCTTGACCGACCCGCACTTGCGGCACACCAGGTGGTGGTGGTTGTCGCCGACGCGTCCCTCGAACCGGGCGGGGCTCCCGGCGGGTTCGATGCGGCGCACGAGCCCCGCCGCGGTGAGCGCGTGCAGCGCCTCGTAGACGGCCTGCAGGCTGATGTGGCCCACGCGCTCGCGGACGCCCGAGGCGAGCGCCTCGACGCCGAGGTGATCGCCGGCCCGGACGGTCTCGAGCAGCGCGACCCGGGCGGCCGTCACCCGCAGGCCGGCACCGCGCAGCTCCTGGGCGGTGGACGGTGGCTGGGATGCGGTCATTGAGTCAACCTAACTTCACAAATGTGAATGATTCAAGACAACGAATGATGCGGGCCGGGCACGGCCACATGTAACGTACCCGCCCGCATCAAGCGCCGACGCCACCCCCCAACGCCACAAAACCCTCGCGGTCAGCCGGTTCGATCGGCCGGTTCGATCGGCCGGTTCGGTCAGCCGGTGCGGACGTCCGTCCGGCGGTGCGGCCACCGGGCCTCGTAGCGCTTCGGGAGCCTGAGGCCGCGGTCGGCCATCACCGCGCGGAGCCGGTCCGGGCGGTCGGTGATGATGCCGTCCACACCGTCGTCGATGAGCTTGTGCATGGTGGCCGCGTCGTTGATCGTCCACGGCACCACCTTGAGCCCCAGCCGGTGCGCCCGGTCCACCATCGCCCCGGTCACGTAGGGCCGGTAGCCGGGGTCGGTGACCGTCCCGTCCTGCGGGAAGCCGTGCACCGGCGAGAACGTGGACGCGCCGAACGACTTGATCGCCCTGAGCGGGTCGCCGCCGAAGTCGTCGATGTCGATGCCGCCCAGCCACGGCGACCGTCCGGGCTGCCCGGTCTGGAGGAAGTCGTAGTTGGTGAGCGCCACCAGTTCCAGCCGGGGCTCCACCTCGCGCATCCGCATCAGGGCGCCCCAGTCGAAGCTCTGGATCGTCACCTGCCGCAGCATCCGGGCGCGGCGCACCTCGTGCGCGGTGATCCGCACGAACTGCTCGCGCGGCGCCGTCTCCTCCGGCGCCCCCGCCTCGACCTTGGTCTCGATGTTGAGCTTCACCCCGTAGGCCCGGTACCGGTGCACGAGGCCGAACACCTCGCTGAGCAGCGGCATCCGCGCCCCCGGGACGGGCCGCTGCGCCGGGTGCCCCGGATGTGTCAGCGAGCCGCAGTCCAGCGTCCACACCTGCCGCAGCGTCAGGTCCTTGACGTACTTGCCGACGTACGGGTACTCGGGGTCGCCGGGGAACGCGGGGCCGGTGTCCTCGCACTTGCTCCCGCTGACCCGCCGGTCGTGGGTGACGACCGCGTGCCGGTCCTGGGTGATCTGCACGTCCAGCTCCAGCGTGGACACCCCGAGCCGCAGCGCGTTGGCGAACGCCGCCGTCGTGCTCTCCGCGACCAGCCCGAGCCCGCCCCGGTGGGCCTGCAGGTCGAACCGCTCGCCGTGCCGGCCGCGGTCCCGCTCGCCGGCCTCGGCCGGAACGGCGATGCCGCCGGCCATCCCGCCCGCCAGGACGGCCGCCGCGCAGCCGCCCACCGCCGCTTTGCGCCACATCCTCATCCGTGCACTTCCTTCCGCGTGCTTCCCCCTCGCCAGGCGCCGCGCCGGGCGGCCACCACCCTCGACGCCGGTCGCTGCGCCCGTCCGTGCACCGGATGACGGACACGTGATCACCCGCTGAACAGCCGCCCGCGCACCGCATTCGCGGGGACTGTGACGCACGTGACTATCGCCCCTTTGGGGACATAAGTTGCAAAAGCCTCGCATCTGCGGTTTAGATGCATCGAGTGGGCATGGGTGAGCAGTTGGTGAGCAGGTGGTGAGCGGCGCGCCGGGCGCTCCGACGCGTCGCGGGTTCCTCGGGCTGGCCGGCGGGGCGGCGGGCGCCGTCCTGCTGGGCGCGTGCTCGTCCGGCGGCACGGCGGGGTCGGGCACGCCCGTCAAGGGCGGCACGCTGCGGGTCGCGTTCCCCGGGGCGGGCGCCAAGGAGACGATGGACCCGCACGCGCAGCGCGCGTTCATCGACATCGCCCGGCACAAGGCGGTCTTCGACAAGCTGGTGGACTTCGACGAGACGCTGCGGCCGGTGCCGCGCCTCGCGGAGCGCTGGGAGACCGGCGACGACGCCACCGTCTGGCGCTTCCACCTGCGCGCCGCCACGTTCCACGACGGCCACGTGCTGGACGCGGACGACGTCCTCTACAGCCTCGCCCGCATCCTCGACCCGGACGCCGTCGACCGGCGCGCGCGCGTCTCGCTGTCGGACATCGACCTGGAGCGTTCCCGCGCCGTCGGTAAGCGGGTCGTGGAGATCCGGCTCAAGCGGCCGAACGCCGAACTGGCCTCGCTGGTGGCGATGACCGGCACGGCCATCGTGCGGCGCGGCTACACCGACCCGTCCAAGCCGGTCGGCACCGGCCCGTTCCGCTTCACCTCGTTCACGGCGGGACGGTCGTTCGCCGCCGTCCGGTTCGACGACCACTGGGAGGGCCCCGCCCACCTGGACGAGCTGCGCATCCTCTCCGCCGAGACGGAGGCCCGCGCGAACGCCGTCCGGGCCGGGGAGGTCGAGTACGCGCACGAGATGACGCCGACGTTCGCCCGCGTCGTCGACAAGAGCCGGGACGTGCGGATCGTCGCCACCCCGCGCAGCGGCGCGATGGGCATCGCGATGAAGACCGACCGGCCCCCGTTCGACGACCCCGACGCGGCGATGGCCGTGAAGCTGCTCGCCGACCGCGAGCGGCTGGTGGAGGTCGTCCTCGGCGGGCGCGGCGCCGTCGGCAACGACATGTACGGCCTCGGCTACAACTACTACCCCCCGGACGTGCCGCAGCGCGGACGGGACGTCGCCGAGGCCCGCGCGCTGCTGCGCAGGTCGGGGGCGCTGAACAAGGAGGTGACGTTCTACACCTCGACCGTCGCCGACGGGTTCGTCGACACGGCGAACCTGTTCGCCGAGCAGGCGGCGGAGGCCGGGCTGCGCGTGAAGATCGTCAACGGCCCGCCGGAGACGTACTACACCGACCAGCTGGAGACCGGCATCCTCGGCAACCACCGCTGCGGCGCCATGCCGATCCCCACCTACATCAGCGACCGGCTCCTCACCGACTCCAAGCAGAACGCCACGGCCTGGAAGCACGGCGACTTCGACGACGCGTTCGGGGAAGCGCTGTCGATCACCGACGCGGCGGAGCGGACGGCCCGGTACGGGGCGCTCCAGCGGCGCATCCGGGACGAGGGCGGCCTGCTGCTGTGGGGCGTCCCCGAGTGGCTGAACGCGGTCTCGTCCCGCCTGCACGGGGTGAAGCCCGCGCCGCCCAACTCGGTGAACTGGGCGCGTTTCGACAGAGTGTGGCTGGCCTGACCGGTGGTGCGCCACGCCGCGCGGCGGACCCTGCTCGCCGCCGTCCAGCTCGCGGTCCTGGCCGTCGCGGTCTTCCTGCTCACCTCGCTGCTGCCCGGTGACGCCGCGGCGGCCAGGTTCAACGAGCAGGTGGGGACGGCGGAGATCGCCGACCTGCGGGAGGCGCTCGGGCTCGACCGTCCCCTGGACGAGCGGTTCGCCGACTGGGCGGGCGGGCTGCTGACCGGCGACCTCGGCACCTCGCTGGTCGGCGACGTGCCGGTCCGCGACATCGTCGCCGGGTCGATCACCGCGACGGCGGTGCTGGCCGCCGTCACCGCCGCGCTGCTGGTGCCGCTGGCGATGCTGCTCGGCCTGGCGACGGGCCTGCGCGCGGGCGGACGTCTCGACCGCGCGATCACCGCGGTCACGCTGGCGCTCAACGCGATCCCCGACTTCGTGCTCGCGATGGCGCTCGTCGCGGTGTTCTCCCTGCAGCTCGGCTGGTTCCCGTCGACCTGGCTGGGCGCCGAGGGCGCGGACCTGCTGACCGAGCCCGCCCTGCTGGTGCTGCCGGTCGCCGTGCTGCTCGCCCGCACCGTCTGCACGCTGTCCCGGCAGATCAGGGCCGGGACGATCGCCGCGCTGGAGGCCGAGTACACCGTGCAGGCGCGGCGGCTGGGGGTGCCCCGCACCCGGCTCGTGCTCCGGCACGTGCTGCCGAACGCCGCGGTCCCCGGCGTCCAGGAACTCGCCCGGACCGGCGACCAGCTCCTCGGCGGCGTGCTGGTCGTCGAGGCGGTGTTCGCGATCCCCGGCACCGCCACCGCGCTGATCGAGGCCGTGCAGGGCCGCGACGTCCCGACCGTCCAGGCGCTCACCCTGCTGCTGGCGGCGGTGGCGCTGGCGCTCAACGTCGCCGCCGACCTCGTGAGCCAGCGCCTCGCCCCCCGCGCGGAGGTGCTGCGATGACGTCCCCTTTCGCGGCACGTCCCGTGGCCTGGACGGCCGGGGTGCTGCTCGCCGTCCCCGTCCTCGCCGCCGTGCTCGGGCCGCTGCTCGCGCCCGCGATCACCCCGGCGGACGGCGCCCCCTACGTGCTCGGCGGCGGCCACCCGCTCGGCACCGACGGGACCGGACGGGACGTGCTCGGCCTGCTGCTGCGCGGCGGCCCGAGCGCCCTCGGCGTCGCCTGCGGCGCCGTCGCCCTCGCCTACCTGCTCGGGGCGCCGCTCGGGCTGGCCGCCGCGACGACCCGGCACCGCTGGATCGACGAGCTGCTGATGCGCCCGGTGGAGCTGCTCCTGCCCATCCCGTCGCTGCTGGTCATCAGCGTGATCGGGGTGGGCTGGCGGGGCAGTGCGCTCGCCATCGGCCTCGCGGTCGCGGTGATCAACGCGCCGGCGGTGGCCCGGCTCGTCCGGGCGGCCGCGCTGGACGCCGCGTCCGGGCCGGTCGCCGAGGCGATGCTGCTGCAGGGCGAGTCCCGGCCCCGGATCCTGTTCGGCTACATCGGCCGGGCCGTGCTGCCCGTCGCCGCCGCCGACGCCGGCACCCGCGTTCCGCTCGCCGTCTTCACCGTCGCCGCCGCCAACTTCCTCGGCCTCGGCCTCGACCCGGCCTCGCCCGACTGGGGCGTCACGATCGCCGCGAGCCGGGAGGCGCTGCTCATCCAGCCGTGGGCGGTGTGCGCGCCCGCCGCGATGCTCGTCATGTTCACCGTCGGGCTCAACCTGCTGGCCGACCGGCTCGTGGGGCGCGGCGCCCGCGAGCGGCCGCGCCGGGCGGAGGCGGCGCGATGACGGACGGGACCGGTACCTGGACGATCGAGGTGCGCGGGCTGACCGCCCGCACCGGCGCGTCCGAGCTGCTGCGCGGCGTCGACCTCGACGTCCCCGCGGGCGCGGTCACCGCGCTCGTCGGGCCGTCCGGCAGCGGCAAGACCACCACCGCGCTCGCGCTCCTCGGCGAGGCCGCGCCGGGCGTGGAGCTGCGCGGCGACGTGCGGGTCGCGGGCGTCCCGGTCGTGGACGGGCGCGGCCCCACCCGGGGGGCGGCCGGGCTGCGCGGCGGGACGATCGCCTACCTGCCGCAGCATCCGGGCGCCGCGCTCAACCCCGCCCGCCGCACCGGCGCCGTCCTGAAGGAGCTGGCCCGGCTGCACCGGTCGGCGACGGTCGCCGACGCGGCCCGCCGGGCCCAGCTCCCGGACGGCGCGCTGCGCCGCTTCCCGCACCAGTTCTCCGGCGGGCAGCGGCAGCGGATCGCGCTCGCGCAGGTCCTCGCCTGCGGCCCCCGCGCGCTGATCCTGGACGAGCCGAGCACCGGCCTCGACACCGTGACCCGCCTCGGGCTCGTCCGGGAACTCGCCGCGCTCGCCGACGCCGGGATGGCGCTGCTGCTGCTGAGCCACGACCACGACCTCGTCCGCGGCCTCGCCGACCACGTGGCCGTCCTCGACGGCGGCCGCGTCGCCCGCCGGGGCGCGCCCGCCGACGTCCTGCCGCCCGCCCCGGCCCTCGCGCCCGCGCCCGCCCCCCGGCCGGACCAGCCCGCGCGGTTCGACGTCCGCAACCTCACCGCCTGGCTGCGCGCGGGGCGGCGCGGCGAGGTGCTGCGCGACGTCTCGCTGACGCTCGCGCCCGGCGAGTGCCTCGGCGTCGCCGGACCGTCCGGCGGGGGCAAGACGACCCTCGCCCGCTGCGTCGCCGGACTCCACGAGCGGCACCGGGGCGAGATCCTCCTGGACGGTACGCGCCTGCCCCCGCTGCGCCGCCGCGACCGTCCGGGCAAGCGCCGCGTGCAGTACGTGTGGCAGGAGACGCGGGGCTCGTTCGACGACCGGCGCCCCGTCCTCGACCAGGTCGCCCGGACCGCCGTCCGGCTGCGGGACCTCCCGGCGGCCGAGGCCGCCGCGGAGGCCGCCGGCCTCCTGGAGCGCCTCGGCGTCGCCCCGGACACCGCGCGGCGCCCGCCCGCCGCCCTGTCCGGCGGCGAGCTCCAGCGCGCCGCGTTCGCCCGCGCCGCCCTCGCCCGTCCGGACGTCCTGATCTGCGACGAGATCACCACCGCGCTCGACGACGCGGCCACCGGCCGCGTGCTGGCCGAGGTCGCCCGGATGCGCGCGGACGGCGCGTCCGTCCTGTGGATCGGGCACGACCTGGCCCTGCTCGGCGCCGTCGCGGACCGCCTCCTGGTCCTCGACGGCGGCCGCGCGGTCGAGCACGGCGACCTCGCCCGCGTCCTCGACGCCCCCGAGTCCGAGACCACCCGCCTGCTGATCCGGGCGGCCCGACCATCGACGAAGGGAAATCCCCCATGACCGAGACGACGACCTGGCAGGCCTGGCAGGACAGCTGGGACCGGCAGCAGGAGTGGTACATGCCCGACCGGGAGGAGCGCTTCCGGGTCATGCTCGACATGGTCGAGGCGGTCGCGGGCCCCGAACCGGCCGTCCTGGACCTCGCGTGCGGGACCGGCAGCATCACCGACCGGCTGCTCAAGCGCTTCCCCGGTGCCCGCTCCACCGGCGTCGACATCGACCCCGCCCTGCTCACGATCGCCCGCGGCCACTTCGCCGGCGACGACCGGGTCGAGCTGGTGACCGCCGACCTCACCGACCCCGCCTGGACCGACGCCCTGCCCCACCGGACGTACGACGCCGTCGTGACGGCCACCGCCCTGCACTGGCTCGACGCCGAACCGCTGCGCGTCCTGTACGGGCAGCTCCGCGGCGTTCTGCGGGACGGCGGCGTCTTCCTCAACGCCGACCACATGAACGACGACTCGGCGCCCCGCCTCAACGCCGCGGCCCTGAAGCTGCACGCGGCCCGGCAGGAGGCCGCGCGGGCCGGCGGGGCGCAGGACTGGCGCGACTGGTGGAGCGCCGTCGCCGACGACCCGGCGCTCGCCGAACCGGCCCGCCGCCGCTTCGAGCTCCTCGGCGACCCGCGCGGCCCGGCCCGTCCCCAGGGCGACCGGCCCACCACGACCCGCTGGCACCTCGACGCGCTGCGCGAGCAGGGCTTCGCCGAGGCCCGCCAGGTCTGGTGCTCGCACCAGGACGCCCTCGTCGCCGCCCTCCGGTAACGGTCGCCCGCCGCGGCGGTGCCCCGGCCGCGGGCTCGGGCACCACCGTCGCCTACCCCGTCGGCGGCGTGCGCGTCAGCCGGAGTTCCACGGGCGGCGGGTTCACGGTCCGATGGACGCCGAGGCCGGGGAACTCCAGGTGGCCACGGTGGCCGATGGTGCCGTAGTAGGTGAGGTCCGCCAGGTCGACGTCGAGCATGCGCAACGCTCCGACCAGCATGCGCGCGGCAGCGTCCCGCTCCTCGCCGAGCCACGACGCCTCGGGCCACCGGCGGTCCCAGACCTCGCTCTCCGGCTCCCGTCGCCAACCCTGGTCGGTCAGACGTCCGAGGCTCCCCTCTTTCCGTTCCCAGCCCTGGTCGATCAGGCGTCCGGCGTCCGGCGTCGGCCAGCGCCGGCTCGTGCCGGAACCCCATCGCCTCGACGCGCACGCCGAAGCCCTCGCTCCAGAACGAGACGAGGCGATGCGGGTGGCGGCGTGAGGCCAGATGCACGATGGCCAGGCCGGGGTGCTTGCGTGTATGCAGGGCCAGCAGCTCCACCAGTTCGGCGAGCCGCTTCTCCACCTGCTCCCAGCTGTCCGGACCCGGTGTGTGCGCGGGCGGCGGGTACGGCAGCCGGCCGAGGGTGGCCGCCCGCCAGCCGGTGGACGGTGCGAGCGCGTCGTAGCGGCCGCGGCGCAGGTGCATCTCGATGCGGGGAAGCTCCCAGTCCAGGTTCACGACCAGCCGGTCCTCGCCCAGCGGCCACAGCGCCCACTGCACCGGGGTCGCGCCTCCCTGCCAGTCGGGTGGGCCCAGCAGCGACTCCACCACCTGGAGGATCATGCGGAACGAGTCGTTGTACGTCCCCCAGTCGAGGTACCTCTCCGGCACGAACGCCTCGCCCATCAGGAAGCTGAGAAGATCGATCTCGTCCGGGGCGTCGCGGGGGCATGGGCCTGCCCGTACAGGAAGTCGGTATGGGGGTCTCCGGTGTAGAAGGTGTAGACGATCCGATCATCGTCCACCGCCGGTGCGCGGGCGGCCTCCTCGGCGTCCCGCCGCTCGAGGTTCCCGAGATCGGCGGGACGCCACGCGCCGCGGTTCATGGTGGCCAGCATCTCGACGGTGCGCAGGACGCTCTCGGGAGAGTCCGCCTCCCACTTGGGCGGATCTTCGAAGTCGTCGAGGTCGAGGTCATCGGATTCGGTCACGGCTGCAACGTAGTTCAAAAGAACGCTCGTGTCTTTATGTTTGCTCCGTCGATGATTCTCGTTCACGCGCCCGGTCTGCCCTGTGAGCGCTCAGAAAGGAACGATCGTGGCGAAGTTGCTGTACTCCGCGTCGATGTCGCTCGACGGCTTCATCGCGGGACCGGGCGGGGACATGTCCTGGCTGACCGAGCACCTCGGCGCCCCGAACCCGACCGCCGAGCGGCTGCTCGGGCAGGTCGGCGCCATCCTCGCGGGACGCGGGACGTTCGGCGGCGGTGACCCGAACGAGGGCACCGACAAGGAGGGGGCCTTCGGCGGCGAGTACCACGGGCCGCAGTTCGTCCTGACCCACCGGCCCCCGGCCGAGCCCGTCCCGGGCGTCACCTTCCTCGGCGACCTGAGGACCGCGGTCGCCGAGGCCAAGGCCGCCGCCGGGGACCGGTACGTCAACCTGCTGGGCGCGAACGTCGCCGCGCAGTGCCTCGAGGAGGGGATCCTCGACGAGGTGCTCGTCTTCCCCGTCCCGGTGCTCCTCGGGGACGGGACGCGCCTGTTCGAGCACCCGGGCGGCACGCGCGTCCGGCTGCAGCCGATCGACGACGAGTACCCGCACTGGTACCGCGTCGTCCGCTGACGCGCGTCCTGCGCGCCCGTCCGCTCCGGCCCGGCCCTCGCCAAGTAGCGTGATCTTCGAGCCACTATCGAAGGGGATGAGCGCCGTGGAACTTTCCGGTGTCGGGGTGTGGAGCCAGCAACTGCGGTACGGCGACGCCGCCGAGGCGGCGGAGGCGGCCGCCGAACTCGAGGAACTGGGCTACACCGCGCAGTGGATCCCGGACGTCGGCGGGCCGCTCTTCGACGCGGTCGGCGCGCTGCTCGCGGCGACCCGGCGGACGGTCGTCGCGACCGGGATCCTGAACCTGTGGATGCACGAACCGGCGGACGCCGCCGCCGCGCACGCGTCCCTCACCGCCGAGCACGGCGACCGGTTCCTGATGGGGATCGGGGTGAGCCACGCCCCGCTGATCGACGCCAAGGAGGCCGGCCGGTACCGGCGCCCGCTCGCCGCGATGACGGCGTTCCTGGACGGCCTCGACGCGGCGGAGCGGCCGGTGCCGCCCGGCGACCGGGTGCTCGCCGCGCTCGGCCCCAAGATGCAGGCGACGGCGAAGGAGCGGACGCGCGGCGTCCACCCGTACCTCGTGCCGCCCGAGCACACCCGCCGCACCCGCGAGGCGCTGGGCGAGGGCCCGCTCGTCCTGCCGGAGCAGACGGCGATCCTGTGCGGGACGCGCGACGAGGCGCGCGCGATCGGCACCGACTGGCTGCGCAACTACCTCTCGCTGCCGAACTACGCCAACAACCTGGTGCGCTCCGGCTTCACGACCGAGGACGTGGAGCAGGTGAGCGACCGCCTGTTCGACGCCCTGATCGCCTGGGGCGACGAGGAGGCGGTCAAGCGGCGCGTGGACGAGCACCGCGACGCGGGCGCCGACCACGTGTGCGTGCAGGTGCTCACGTCCGACCAGAGCGCCTTCCCCCGCGCGGAGTGGCGCCGCCTCGCCCCGGCGCTGGTGGCCGGGTAGCCGCCCCCGGACGGTCCTCCCGCCCCGGCGCCGCCGGGGCGGGGCGACCGCGCCGGCGGGTTCTCGATCGGCCGCAGAACGGCCGGGCGCGAGGGGGCCAACGGCCGGCATGATCGTTAAGCTTGGTCGGTAGCGGCACCCTCCCTCCCAGGAAGCAACCTTCATGACCGACGAAAAGGCACCTTCCGTCGACCTGCGCACCGACGAGCCCCACCCGGCACGGGTCTACGACTTCTACCTCGGCGGCAAGGACCACTACGGCGCCGACCGCGAGTTCGGTCAGCGGGTGCTGAGCATCTGCCCGCAGCTCCGGCCGCTGGCACGCGCCAACCGCAGGTTCCTCGCCCGCTCCGTCGCGGTGCTCGCGCGCGACCACGGCGTCCGGCAGTTCATGGACCTCGGCACCGGGCTGCCGACCTCGCCCAACCTGCACGAGGTCGCCCAGGGCGCCGCGGCCGAGTCCCGCGTGGTGTACGTCGACAACGACCCGATCGTGCTCACCCACGCGCGGGCGCTGCTGACGAGCCGTCCGGAGGGCGCCACCGCCTACATCGACTCCGACGTCGTCGACATCGACCGCATCATGGAGCAGGCGGCCAAGACGCTCGACTTCGCCCGTCCGGTCGCGGTCAGCGCGCTGGCGCTGTTCCACTTCCTGCCCGACCCCAAGCCCGCCGAGCTGCTGGACCGCCTGCGCGACCGGCTCGCCCCCGGCAGCTTCCTGACGATCAGCCACGTGCTCCCGGCGCTGCAGGACGTCGCCGACGCCTACCAGGGGACGATGGGCATGGGCACCCTGCGCGACCGGGACGAGATCACCGCCCTGTTCGGCGACTTCGAGCTCCTGGAGCCGGGGCTGGTCGACCCCTTCGACTGGCGTCCCGACCTGGACCCCGCCGAGGAGGGACCGGGCTACGAGATCGTCGGCCTGGGCGCCGTCGGGGTCGCGCGCAAGCCGGACTGATCCGCCGCGACCGGGACGTCCCCCGTCCGAGCTACCGGCGAGTGTCCGCCGCGCGGGGACGCCCCGGGCACCGCCGGGTCCGTAGCTTCGACGCAGCCCGCGGCACCCCGGCCGCGGAACCTCCCCGAAGGATGTCGCCATGCGACCGTCGAAGCTCCATTGCCGTGACGGAGGGCTCGTCCGCGCCGCCGCGCCCGCTAGGCTCGCCCGGTGATCGATCTCCGGCGCGTCCCGGAGGCGTGGCGGCGGTTCGACGTCACGGTCCGGGATTCCCCCCTCGCGCTGCTGCTGACCGGCCTGGCGCTCGTCCCCGCGTTCCACGGCAGCGGGACGCAGGTCGGCGACCTGCCGCCCCGCCCCTACGACGCGCTCGCCTACGCGGCGATCGCGCTGCAGTGCCTCCCGCTCGCCGTGCGCCGCAAGGTGCCGGCCGTCTGCATGGCGCTGGTGACGGTCGGCTTCGCGATCGACCAGCTCCGCGTCTACCACTCCTTCGGCGGCAACGCGCTGGCCATCGCGCTGCTGAGCACCGGCGCCCACCTGGAGCGCGGCAGGCGCACCGCCGTCCTGCTGCTCACCGCCGCGTACGTGCCGCTGGCGGTCGCGCTGGACCGGCTCGGCTCGCCCGAGGGGCCGGCGGGGTTCGTGCTCTTCTGGGTGGTGGCGGCCGTCCCGTGGTGCTTCGGGGCGTGGCTGCGCTCCACCCGGGCCGTCGAGGCCGAGCGCCGCCGCCGCGTCGCCGCGGACACCCGCGCCGCCGAGCGCGCCCGCATCGCCCGCGAGCTGCACGACGTCGTGACGCACCACGTGACGGCGATGGTCGTGCAGGCGGAGGCGGCGCGGTACCTCACCGCCGCGCCCGACCGGCTCGACGCGACCCTCGGCTCGGTCACCGACACCGGCCGGCGGGCGATCACCGACCTGCGGCACCTGCTCGACGTGCTCAACCCCGACCACGGCACCGAACCGCGGACGCCGTCCTCCGGCGACCTGCGGTCCCTCGTGGAGCAGACGCGGCGTGCGGGGCAGCCGGTCGAGTTCACCGAGGAGGGCGAACCGGCGGAGTCGTCCGGCAGCGCCGAGCTCACGGCCCACCGGGTCGTGCAGGAGGCGCTGACGAACGCCCTCAAGTACGCCCACGGCAGCCGCACCCTCGTCCGGGTGCGGTACGGAGAAAGGGAGATCAGCGTGGAGGTCGGCAACGACGGGTCCGGCACGCGGTCCCGGTCGCCCGGCGGCGGCGGACGGGGCCTCGCCGGGCTGCGCGAACGGGTCGACGCCCTCGGCGGCGAGTTCAGCGCGGACCCGCGGACGGACGGCGGGTTCGACGTGCGGGCCCGCATCCCCGCGGGGAACCCGTCGTGACCGCGCCGGTCCGGGTCCTGATCGCCGACGACCAGGCGCTGATCCGCACGGGCTTCTCCACGATCATCGACGCGCAGCCCGACCTCGAGGTCGTGGGCGAGTGCGGGGACGGGCGCGCCGCCGTCGACCTCGCGCGCGAGCTGGACCCGGACATGGTGGTGATGGACGTCCGGATGCCGGTGCTCGACGGCATCGAGGCGACCCGCCTGCTCGCCGGCGCCGGGGTGGCGCGGCCCGTCAAGGTGCTCGTGGTGACGACGTTCAACCTGGACGAGTACGTGTACGAGGCGCTGCGCGCGGGTGCCAGCGGGTTCCTGCTCAAGGACGCCCCGCCCGCGCAGCTCCTGCACGGCATCCGCACCGTCGCGATGGGCGCCGCGCTGCTGGCGCCGGAGGTGACGCGGCAGCTCGTGGGCCGGTACGCGGAGCGGATCCGGCCCACGCAGGCGGCGCCGGAGGACACCGCGCTCACCCCGCGCGAGCTGGAGGTGCTGCGCCTCATCGCCAACGGGCTGTCCAACAGCGAGATCGCCGCGACGCTGGTGATCAGCCAGGAGACCGTCAAGACGTACGTGTCGCGCATCCTCACCAAGCTCGACCTGCGCGACCGCGTGCAGGCGGTGGTCTACGCGTACCGCAGCGGCCTGGTGACCTGAGGCCCCGGCGGGGCGGGCCGCGCCCCGCCGGGGCCGGCGTCAGAAGGCGCGGCCGAGGTCCTGGCGGAGAATCCCGTCCATGCTGTGCTCGGCGAGGGCCGCGATGGTCATGGACGGGTTGCAGTCGCCGGTGGAGCCGGGGATGCGGGCGCCGTCCAGGACGTAGAGGCCGCGGTGGCCGAGGACGCGGCCGAGGCGGTCGACGGCGTCGCCCATGGGCACGCCGCCGAGCGCGTGCCACGTCGACGGGTGCTCCGCGTCGGTGTCGATCATCATGCCGCCGCCGGCCCGGGCGATCTCGTTCATCCGCTCCCGGATCAGCGCCTGCAGGTCGGCGTCGCCGGAGGGGTCCCAGGTCAGCTTCGCGTCGTCGGCCGCCGCGTCGTACGCCCACGTCCCGGTCGGCTTCACGACGCCGAACCCGACCACGGTCATCATCTTGGAGCCGTCCGGCGGGAGCATGGGGGAGCCGGCGTGGATGATCGTGTACGGGATCGGGCTGCCGGCGGCACGGCCGCCGACGCACGCGGGCCCGCCCTGCGGCCGTCCGGGGTCGCCGTCCATCTGGACCCACGCGTAGATCCGATCGCCGTTGTTGCCCCACCGGGTGCCGACCGCGTCGGGCAGGTCGGGCACCAGCCCCTTCGCCTTCGCCTTGACCATGAGCCGCGTCGTGCCGGGCGAACCGGCGTTGAGGAACACCGCGTCGGCGGTGATCCGCAGCTGCTCCTGGACGGCGCCGCCGGTGTCGATCCGGTCGACCTCCAGCACCCAGCGCTTCTGGCCGTCCATCGTCAGGTCGCGGACCACGTGCAGCGGTGCGACCTCGACCCGCCGCGTCGCCTCCGCCGCCGCCAGGTACGTCACGTCGATGGAGTGCTTGCCGCCGTTGTTCACCCCGAACGTCAGGTCGCTCGTCGTGTACGTCGGCTCGTACCGTCCCTCCAGTTCGCCGCGCGCGTACCGCCAGTCGACGGGCAGCGGCACCCGGAACGTCTCCAGGCCCGCGCCGGGCGCGGTGTCGAGGAACAGCCGGGACGACCGGTAGGGGTCGGCGGCGAGGACGTCGTCGGGGACGGTGGTGATCCGCAGCATCCGGGCGACGCGCGGGTACGACGACCACTTCAGCGCCGTGTAGGCGTCGGCCATCAGCGGCATGGACGCCGTGAACGCCTCCTCGGACGGCTGCAGCGTCATGCCGTGGTAGGTCAGCGACCCGCCGCCGACCGCGGACCCGCACTGGACGGTCATGCCGTCGCCCGGCACGGTCTCGATCACGCCCGTGTACGGCTCCCAGGTGCCGGGCACGCCGGGGATACCGCTCTCGGTGGTCAGCCAGGACGACCGTCCGTCGATGTTCGCCATCCGGCAGAACGTGTCGGAGTTCGGCCCGGTCTCCCACCGGCGGCCGCGCTCCAGGACGAGCGTCCGCACCCCGGCGAGGCCGAGCCGCAGGGCGGTGACGCCGCCGCCGAAGCCGGATCCGACGACGACGGCGCGCTCCCGCCGTTCGGTGACGGGCACCCGGGACGGCGGCGCGGCGGCCCGCGCCCGTCCGGCGGGCAGCCCGGCGGCGAGCCCGAGCCCGCCCAGCGCGGCCGCGCCGAGCAGCCGTCTGCGGTCGATCGAGGGGGTGGCGGGGTTCGCGGGGGTGGGGTCGTTCATGGGGTGCTCCAAGTCGTCCGTCGCGGTGCCGGATCGGGGGCGGAGGGCGGGGGCGTACGCCGCGGCCGAGCGGGCCGCCGGGCGCCGGACGCGCACGTCATCGTGGCGACGGAAAGCGCGAACTGCGACTCTCGCTCAGCAAGAATCTGACTCTCAAATGCTGAGAGTAGAACAATCCTTATAAGGAAACAGCAGGCCCGCCCAAGACTGTCGCGGCACACAAATCGACCGTTCCAAAGATGTGCACGCCAGCCCCCGCGACATGATCGTGCCGCTGCGCCGCGGCTTGACCGGGGCGGACGAGGTGTCGGCCGGAGCCGCCGCGGCCCGAGGACCGGACGACGATCGCGGCGTCCGTCCCGCCGGTGTCAGAGCCAGTCGTGTTCGCGGGCGTAGCGGGCGGCCTCGTGCCGGGTCCGGGTCTGGGTCTTCTGCATCGCGTTGGACAGGTAGTTGCGCACCGTGCCCTCGGCGAGGTGGAGCCGCCCCGCGATGTCGGCGGCCGAGTAGCCGTCGGACGTCGCGCGCAGCACGTCGATCTCGCGGTCGGTGAGCGGGCAGTCGTCCATGACGGCGAGCGCGGACACGTCCGGGTCGATCCACCGGCGGCCCTCGTGCAGGGTCTTGACGACCGTCGCGATGTGCTCCGGCTCCGCCGACTTGCTGACGAAGCCCTGGACGCCGAGCTTCAGCGCCTTGCGCAGGACGCCGGGCCGGGCGTGCCGGGTCAGCATGAGGATCACCTGGTCCGGATGCTCGCGGCGGATCGCCGCCACGGCGCCGAGCCCGTCCGTGCCGGGCATCTCCAGGTCGATGACGAGCACGTCGGGCCGGTGCCGCAGGGTCGCCGCGACGGCCGCGTCGCCGTCCTCCGCCTCGGCGAGCACGGTGATCTCGCCCTCCAGCGGGAGCAGCGAGGCCATGGCCTTGCGCAGCAGGACCTCGTCGTCGGCGAGTACCACAGTGGTCATCGATCGTCCCTTCAAGCTCTACCGGGCGGTGCCCGCGCCGTCGCGCGGCAGTACCGCGGCCGTCACGAAACGCCCGTCCCTCTGCTCCACCGTAAGCTCGCCGCCCTGGCCGGCCACCCGTTCCCGCAGGGCGGACAGCCCCCTGAGCTCGGTCGGCGGGACGTCCCCCGCGCCGTCGTTGGCGATGGAGATGCCCGCCGCGGAGAGGACGATCCGGACCTCCCCGGCCTCCGCGTGCCGCAGGATGTTCGTCGTCGTCTCCCGCAGCACCTGGCCGAGCAGCTCGCCCGCGCGCGCGTCCACCTCCGCCTCGCGGTCGACGCGCACCCGGATGCCCGCGGACTCGAAGAGGTTCTTCGCGTTCTCCAGTTCCACGGACAGGTTGAGCCGCCGCTGCGCGTACACGAGTTCCTTGGTCTGCTCGATGGTGTCGCCGACGAGGGCGTGGATCTCGCGGAGCTCCTCCTCGGCCCGTTCGGGGTCGGCCCGCACCAGCTTGCGCGCCAGCGTGGCCTTCAGCTTGACCACGTGGAGGGTGTGGCCCTGGATGTCGTGCAGGTCGCCCGCGAACCGGACGCGCTCGCGGGCGACGGCCAGTTCCGCCTCGCGCTCCCGCGACTCCGCCAGCTCCTCCAGGACGTCGTAGTACCACTGGCCGGCGAACATGCCGGCGGTCGTCACGACGGCGACGGCCCCCGGGATCAGCGCGTAGCTGGTCAGGACGTCCGCAGCGTCGCCGGACGACACCAGCGGCCGGGCCGCGCCCACGGCCGCGACGAACGCGGCGAGCCCGGCGGCCGCGAGCAGGCGGCCGCGCGGCAGTTTCGGCGCGTAGACGGCGCCCACGATCGTCACCCCGTAGGCCGCCGTGTGCGCGTCGATCACCAGCACCCCGACGATCCAGACGGCCGCGGCGACGGCCAGGCAGGGGAGCACGACCCGGGAGATGCCGACGACCGTCCACCGCGCGACCGCGACGAGCGCCGCGAGGACGCCCAGGCTCAGGACGACCGCCTCCCACCACGCGCGGGAGTCGATCGCCACCAGGAGCACCCCCACGGGAGCGATGACCGTGATCATCGTGCCGACGTTGAGGCGGCGCATCCGCCCCCGCGTCGCGTCGTCGTGCTCGTTCGTCATCCGCGCCTTCCGGTATCGGCGGTTCCCCACTGATCGTGCCCCCAGTCTTCACCCCGGCTCCCGGAGCCGATAGTGACACCGCGTCATGCCTTCCCTGCACGGATGTCATGCCGAAGTGGTGACGTGACCTCACTGGGAGGTTCTCGCGGCGGTTGCTGGAATCGACGGCATGTCCTCCACACCGGTCATCGAAGTTGAACGACTGAACCTCAAGTACGGCGACTTCCACGCCGTGAAGGACCTGTCCTTCCAGGTCCGGCCCGGGGAGCTGTACGCGCTGCTCGGCACGAACGGGGCCGGGAAGACCTCGACTCTGGAGACGATCGAGGGGCACCGCGCGGCGACCTCGGGCACCGTCCGGGTCTTCGGCCGCGACCCGCGCGACCGGCGCGCCGTCCGTCCCCGGATGGGCGTCATGCTGCAGGAGAGCGGGTTCTCCCCGGACCTGACGGTCAGGGAGTCGGTGCGGCTGATCGGCGGGCTCACCCGGCGCCGGGACAGCGTCGACCGCGTGCTCGGCGTCGCCGACCTGGCCCGCAAGGCGGGCACCAAGGTGTCCCAGCTGTCGGGCGGTGAGAAGCGGCGCCTGGACTTCGCCACCGCGATCTACGGCGGCCCCGAACTGATCTTCCTGGACGAGCCCACCACCGGCCTCGACATCCAGTCCCGCGACGACCTGTGGGACGCGGTCGACCGGCTGCGCGGGGAGGGCTCCACGATCGTCCTCACCACCCACTACCTGGAGGAGGCCCAGCAGCGCGCCGACCGCATCGGGCTCATGCACGAGGGCGCCTTCCACCGGGAGGGGACGGTCGCCGAGCTGACGCGGACCCTCCCCGCCACCATCCGCTTCCTGCTCCCGCCCGGCGCGCCCGCGCTACCGATGCCGGCCGCGCTGGAGCGCGACGGCAGGTTCGTCATCGAGACCCACAACCTGCCCAAGGACCTGTACGCGCTGCTCCACTGGGCGCACCACAACGGGGTCGAGCCGCAGGAGCTCGAGGCCGGGCCGACCCGCCTCGACGACGTCTTCCGCTCCATCGGCAGCCGCTGACCGGCGGCCCCCGCAGAAAGGACATCCCGGCATGCTCTCCATCGCGCTCAGCGAGCTGATCCAGATCTTCCGGAACCGCCTGGTGCTGGTCACCAGCATGGTGATGCCCGTGGCGGTCAGCGCCTACTTCATCCACCAGCACGAGGTCTTCGCCGAACTGGGCAGCCTCGGCTACATCGCGGCGATCATGATGTTCACCGTCGGGGCGTTCGGGCTCTACGCCACCACGGTGACCACGCTCGCCTCCCGCCGCCAGAACCTGTTCCTCAAGCGGCTGCGCTCCACCGCCGCCGGCGACGCCGGCATCCTGTCCGGGCTGCTGCTCCCGGTCACGCTCATCTCGCTGGTCCAGGTCGCCGTGCTGCTGGCCGTGCTCGGCGTGGTCACGCAGGCCCCCGCCGACCCGGCGCTGCTGGTGGCGGCCGTCCTGGCCACGGCGGCGATGATGATCGGGCTCGGGCTGGCCACGGCCGGGCTGACGAACTCGCCCGAGCACGCGCAGGTGACCACGCTGCCCGTCAGCCTCGGCGTCATCGCCGTCGCGACCTGGGTGGGGATCACCGGCACCGAGGACCTCGCCCTCCTCAAGCGGCTGCTCCCCGGCGGCGCGGCCACCGAACTGGCCGTCAACGCCTGGAACGGCGGTGTCCCCGCCGCCGACTCCCTCATCCTGCTCGCCCCCACGCTGGCCTGGGTCGTCGTCGCCATCGCCCTGGCTTCCCGGCTCTTCAACTGGGAACCCCGTCGGTGACGAACGTCCGAACCGTCCGGTCGGGCCACTAAGGAGAGACATGCAGACCCTGCCGCAGCGCCTCTACCTGCTCTGCTACACCGTCGACAAGAGCAAGTTCGAAGCCGTCGACCTCCAGGGACGCGGACAGCTCCTGCGCGCGGGCGCGCTGGCCGAGCTCGCGTTCACCGGACTGCTCGGCACCGGCGAGGGGAAGGTCGTCCGGCTGGACGCCCCGCCGCCCGCAGACCCCTTCCTCGCCGACGTGTGGCGCGACCTTCCCCCGGACAAGCCCGCGAAGTGGCTGGAGTTCCTGCACGCCAAGGCGCACACGGCCGAGCGGCCCGTCCGCGACCAGCTCGTCGCGGCCGGAGCGGTCACGCCCCCGGCCAAGCGGACCTGGTCGCCGCTCGGCTCCCACAAGGTCACCGTCAACGACCCCGAGTCCGTGCTCGCCCTCCAGCGGCGGGCGCGCACGGCGGTGCTCGCCTACCCCGACCCGGCGGCCGTCCCCCCGGACGAGCTGGCGATGGCCGTGCTCGCCACCGAATGCGAGGTGACCACCGTGCTCACCGGGAAGGAGCGCCGCGAGCACAAACGCACCCTCAAGGCGCTCGCCGCCCGCTTCGACGACGCCGTCCCCGGGCTGCGCAGGGCGCTGCGCGACTCGTTCCTGTCGAGCCGGGGCACCGGGGGCGGCTGGGGCCGATGAGCGCCGACCGCCGCCTCCGCCCGTTCCGCCGCCGCGAGGCGCTCCACCGCGCCCTCTACGGCATCACCCTGGACGGCCCGGACGGTACCGCGCACACCTGGGCGGTCGACGTCCGCATGAACGAGGTCGACTGGGAGGCGGCGCTCTACCGGGACGGCGTCCGCCAGGACGAGCGCGGCGTGCCGGCCGCGTTCCCGGTCCCGGGCGGGACGATCGAGGTCGACGCGTCGCTCTACGGCGTCACCCGGATCCACCTGGTGCGCGACTCCGGCCGGGAGCAGCGCCTCGCCCCCGCGGCGGGCACGGCCGAGTACCTGCGCGAGAGGCTCGCCCGCCGCCACCCCCGGCTGAGCCGGACGATCGGATGGCTCGCGATCGGGATCCTCCTGACCAACCTCGTCCTCGCCGTCCCGCAGGCCGTCGAGATCGTCAGCCGCATCCCCGAGATCGCCGACCGGTTCGGATCGTTCGCGTCGCCCGTCGCGCTGCCGTGGTGGCTCAACGCCGCCCTCGTCACCGCGGGCGTCCTCGCCGCCGTGGAGCGGGTCCTGACACGGCGCCGCAACCGGGTGCTCGACATCGAGACCCTCTGGTCGAGCCTCTGACACCCTCCGAGCTTCCGACATTCAAGGGAACATCGCTGCGATGATCACCGAACAGGGACGAATCGTCCGGCCGCTGGGCGCGTTCGAGCGGACCATCGACTTCTACATGCACCGCAACCCCGTCCAGTTCTCGCTGGTCGCGGAGCTGGACGGCCGGGTGTCCCCGGCGAGCGCGGCCGCGGCGCTGGCGGTGCTGCGGGACCGGCACCCGCTGCTCGGCGTCGCTGTCGACCGCACCGCGCCCAGGGCCGTCTTCCGGACGGCCGGGGACGCGATCCCGGTCGAGGTCGCCGCCGCGGGCACCCCGTGGCGGTCCGTCGTCGCCGCCGAGCAGACGCGGCCGATCCCACCGGCCCCCGGGCCGCTGGCGCGCGCCGTGCTGGTCCCGCGCGAGACGGGCTGCGCCGTGGTGCTGACGTTCGCGCACCAGATCGCCGACGGCGTCGGCGGCCTGCGGGCCCTGCTGGACCTGGTGGCGATCCTCGGCGGCGCGCCCCCCGCGCCCGCCGCCGGCGGCGTCCCGGAGACCCAGGAAGACCTCCTCGCCCGCGTCGGCGGGACGGCCGACGCCGCCGGAGCCGCCACCGACGGCGCCTTCCCGGAGAACGACGCGCGCATGAACGCCGCCGGAGAGCTCGTCCCGTTCGCCGGGCGGGTGCCGCACGTCGACGCGCTCGCCCTGGACCGGGGGCCGACCGCCCGGCTCGTCGAACGCGCCCGCGCGGAGGGCGCGTCCGTGCACGCGGCGCTCTGCGCCGCGGCCGCGACGGTGTTCCACCGGCGCGGGCGGGAGTTCGTCCGGGTCCTCAGCCCGGTGGACCTGCGCCGCGCGGCCGGGCTGCCGGACGACGTCGCCGTCCGGTTCACAGGGGCCCGGACGGCGAGCGTCGCGGGGGACGCGCGCGGCTTCTGGGCGCTCGCCCGCGCCGCCCGCGCCTCCCTCGTCCGGCAGCGCGCGCCGCACGCGCTGGTCGCCGGCTCGGCCGCGCTCGCCGAGCGTCCCCCGGCGGGTCCGGGGGACGCGGAGGCGATGATGGCGGCGGCCACCGCGGCCGACGTCCAGATCACCAACCTGGGCGCCGTGGACCCGGACGGGCCGGGACCGGACGGCCTCACCGCCCTGTGGGGCCCGGCGCAGATCACCCAGCTGAGCGGCGAGCACGTGCTCGGCGTCGTCACCTCCGGCGGACGGCTGCGCATGACGGAGCTGACCCATGATCCCGTCGCGGCGTTCGTCCCGGACATGGCCGCCGTGCTGGCCGAAGCCTGCGCCGCCGGGACCGCGCCGTAGCGGCCGGTCAGCCGGGGGCCAGGCCGGCGCGGACGGCGAACACCGCGAGGCGGATCCGGTTCGGGCAGCCGGTCTTGGCGAGCAGCGCCGCGACGTGCGTCTTCACCGTGGTCACCCCCACGTGCAGGCGCGCGGCGACCTCCTGGTTGGACAGCCCGGCGGCGACCAGCACCAGCACCTCGCGCTCGCGCGGGGTGAGGTCCGGGAGGGCTTGCGGATCGGTGCGGGCGCGCACCGCGCGTTCGACCAGCCGTCCGAGGACCTCCTGGCTGAACGGGGTGCCGCCCGCGGACGCCCGCCGCAGCGCGTCCAGCAGCTCCTCCGGCGGCGCGCTCTTGAGCAGGAACCCGCGGGCCCCCGCGGCCAGCGCCGGGTACAGGTGGTCGTCGTCGCCGAACGTGGTGAGCGCCAGCACGCGGGCGTCCGGCCGCGCCGCCACGATCCGCTCGGTGGCCGCGGCGCCGTCCAGTCCCGGCATCCGCAGGTCCATCAGGACGACGTCCGGGGCCAGCCGCGCGGCCAGCGCCACCGCCCGGTGCCCGTCGGCCGCCTCGCCGACGACCGTCACGTCGGTCGCCGAGTCGCAGAGCATCCGCAGGCCCATCCGGACGAGGTGCTGGTCGTCGGCGATCAGGACCCGGATCACGGCCGCACCACCGAGGGCGGCACCGCCGAGGACGGCAGCTCCGCCGACAGCCGCCAGCCGGGCCCGTCCGGGCCCGCCGCGAACGCGCCGCCGAGCAGGCCGACGCGCTCGCGCATGCCGGCCAGCCCGTGCCCGTCCGGGGCCGGGCCGCCACCGCCGTCGTCGGCGATCACCAGCCGGACGGCGGCGCCCTCCACCCGCGCCGACAGCCGGACGGTCGCGCCGGGCCCGGCGTGCCGGGCGGCGTTCGCGAGGCCCTCCTGCACCAGCCGCAGCAGGGTGACGCCCCGCATCGCGTCCAGCCCCGCCACCGCGGGGTCGATCGACGCCTCGACCGCCGGGCCCGCCGCGCGGCACCGCTCGACGGCGCGGTGGAGCGCGGCGGGCAGCGCGGCCGGTTCGAGCGGCGGCGGCTCGTCCCGCACGGTCGCCGGATCGCGCAGCACCGACACCAGGCGCCCCAGATCGTCCAGCGCGGCGGTGCCGGTGGCGTGCAGATCGTCCAGGACCTCGCGGACGGCGGGATCGGAGCCCGGCAGGACGTGCCGGGCCACCCCGACGCGCAGGACCATGGACGACACGTGATGCGCGACCAGGTCGTGCAGCTCGCGGGCGATCGCGGTGCGCTCGGCGGCCCGCGCCGCGCGCGCCTGCGCCGCCGCCCGCTCCCCGGCCGCCCGCGCCGCCGCCCGCGCCGACCGGAGGTAGGCCCCCGCCAGCAGCAGCACCGTCAGGAAGACCGCGACGCGGAACAGCGCGGGCCCGGTCTCCCCGAGCGGGTCGCCGGCCCAGCCGCACGCGACCGCGAGCACGAACGCGCCCGCGCCCGCCGCGAGCTCGGCGGGCGGGCGCCGCACCGCCAGCTCGAACAGCGCGATCGCCAGCATCCCCTTCACCGGCCAGACCACCGCCGACCCCGTCGCCTCGGCGATGCCCAGCAGCACCGCCAGCGCGGTCACGGCGGGTACCGGCAGCCGCGCGGCCGCCGCGTACGTCCCGAGCGCGGCGGCCACGAGCGTCCAGTCGGCGGCGCCCGCGGGCCGGTGCATGAGCGCCAGGTCACCGGCCGCCAGGACGGCGACCGCGGCGGAGCGCAGCGGGACGAACCGGCGCGCGGCGAGGGCCTCGGCCCGTTCGGCGAACACGCTGCGATCCTAGATCGCGGGGACCGGCGCGTCCTCGGCCGCGCGCAGGAGAACGGCCTCCTCCGGGTGGCCGCCGGGTCGGGCCGCCCGGCCGATGGACCGGGCCCGGCCCCGGCGCTGTGATGGGGGCATGACCTTCATCGGCTTCGGCCGCGCGTTCGCGGTGCTCATCAGCGTGACCACGTTCGTCTTCCTGTTCGTGCACGACTCCTGGCGCGGCGACAACCTGTTCCTGGTGCCGGACCTGATCCTGTGCGCGCTGCTGCTCATCGCGGCGGCGCTGCCCGGCCGGTACGCGGCGCCCGCGCTGGGCTTCGCGCTGGCGATGAGCGCGGGTGTGTTCACCGCTTCGGTGTCGTCCTACGCCGTTCGCGGGAACTGGGCGCCGCCAGCCTGCTCGGGGTCGCCGGCTGCGCCGTCGTGGCCGCGCTCCTGCTGGCCCGCCCGGCCGGAAGCCGGGCGTAGGACCGGGCACGGGGGCGGGGATCAGGCCTTGCCGGGGGCCCGGGCCTGGTCCTCCGCCTCGCCGGCGGCCCAGCTCGCGAGCATCTTGAGGCCGTCCGCGGTGGGGGAGTCGGGCGGGGCGGTGTAGACGTTGAGGACGAGCCCGGGCTCGGACGGCAGCTCCATCGACTCGAAGTCGAGGTCGAGCTGCCCGACGACGGGGTGGCGCAGCCGCTTGCGGCCGCTGCGGTGGAACTGGACGTCGTGCGACGCCCAGCGCTGCCGGAAGATCTCGCTGCGGGTCGACAGCTCGCCGACGAGCTCGATGAGCGCCTGATCGTGCGGGGCCCGTCCGGCCTCCAGTCGGAGCATCGCCGCGGCGTCGTCGGCGACGCGCTCCCAGTCGACGAAGAAGTCGCGCGCCGCCGGGTCGAGGTAGATGAACCGGGTGGTGTTCGCCGGGCGGCGCGGGTCCGCCAGGACCGGCGCGTAGAGGGCGCGGCCCAGACGGTTCAACGCCAGGATGTCGTGGCGGCCGTTGCGGACCCACGCGGGGGCGTCGGCGATGGCGTCGAGGACGTGCTGGACGGTGGGCCGCACGGTCGTGGGCGGTGCCGCCCGGCGGCGGCGTCCCGGGCCCGCGCTGCGGGCGAGCGCGAACAGGTGCTCGCGCTCGGCCTCGTCGAGCCGGAGCGCCCGCGCCAGGGCGTCCAGGACGTCGTCGGAGGCGCCCGCGAGGTTCCCGCGCTCCATCCGGATGTAGTAGTCGACGGACACGCCGGCCAGCATCGCGACCTCTTCCCGCCGCAGGCCCTTGACGCGGCGGTTCCCGCCGTACGCGGGAAGGCCCGCCTGCGCGGGGGTGATGCGGGCCCGCCGGGAGCTGAGGAACTCGCGGGCCTCGGCGCGGTGGTCGGACATGCCCATGCCTCCACGTTAAGCGGCCGACCCGTGTGGAGGGAGGTTCTCCCGGTACCCCGAACGACAGGCTCTCTCAGGTGCCGCGGGAGCCGGGTTGACTGGAGCCCATGCGAGCCACCTACATGTACGGGGCGGGCGACGTGCGCGTCGTCGACGTCCCCGACGCGAAGATCGAACGTCCGGCGGACGCCCTGGTCCGCGTGGTCGTGGCGTGCGTGTGCGGCAGCGACCTGCACCCGTACCGCGCCGCGCCCGCCGGCGCGGGGGGCGAGCCGATGGGGCACGAGTTCATCGGCGTGGTCGAGGAGACCGGCGCCGAGGTGACGGCCGTGGCGCCCGGCGACCTGGTGATCGCGCCGTTCGCCTACTCCGACGGCACCTGCGAGTTCTGCCAGACGGGGCTCCAGACGTCCTGCCCGCACGGCGGCTTCTTCGCCGGGGCCCAGGCCGAGGCGGTGCGGGTGCCGTTCGCCGACGCGACCCTGGTCAAGGCGCCGGTCGGAGCGGATTCTCCGCTGCTGCCGTCGCTGCTGACCCTGTCGGACGTCTACGGCACCGGCCACCACGCGGCCGTCCGGGCCGGCGTGGGCGCGGGCGACACCGTCACCGTGATCGGCGACGGGGCCGTCGGGCTGCTCGCCGTGCTCGCCGCCGAGCGCCTGGGCGCCGAGCGGATCGTGCTGATGGGACGGCACAAGGACCGCACCGACCTGGGCCGCGAATTCGGCGCCACCGACGTGGTCGCCGAGCGCGGCGAGGAGGGGATCGAGCGGGTCCGCGAACTGACCGGCGGGCTCGGCAGCCCGGTCGTCATCGAGGCGGTCGGCCTCCTGCCCGCCTACGAGCAGGCTTTCGGCGCCGTCCGTCCCGGCGGCGTGATCAGCCGGGTCGGGGTGCCGCAGTACGAGGACGCGCCGGTCGGTTTCGGCAGCCTCTTCGGCCCGAACGTGACGCTGACCGGCGGGCCCGCACCGGCCCGCGCCTACATCGAGGCGCTGATGCCGGCCGTCCTCGACGGCACCGTCGACCCGGGCCGCGTGTTCGACCGGACCGTCTCCCTGGACGGCGTCCCGGACGGCTACCGGGCGATGGACGAGCGCCGCGCGCTCAAGGTGCTCGTCCGTCCCTGACGGGCCCCGTTTCCACCGATCACACAGAGGTAGGAGGGAGCCATGAGCGTTCCCAACCTGACGCTGAACAACGGCGTGGAGATGCCGGTGCTCGGCTTCGGTGTCTTCCAGACCCCGCCGGACGAGACCGTCGCCGCCGTCGAGACGGCCCTGGCGACCGGCTACCGGCACATCGACACCGCCGCCGCCTACGGCAACGAGCGGGAGGTCGGGGAGGGGATCCGCCGGTCCGGCCTGGACCTCTCGGACGTCTTCGTCGAGACGAAGGTCTGGATCAGCGACTACGGCTACGACGAGACGCTGCACGCCTTCGACAAGAGCGCGGGCAAGCTCGGCACCGACCGGATCGACCTGCTGATCCTGCACCAGGCCGTCCCCGGCGACTTCGATCGCACCATCGGGCCTACCGGGCGCTGGAGCGGCTCCTCGAGGACGGCCGGGTGCGGGCGATCGGCGTCAGCAACTTCATGCCCGACCACCTCGCCCGCCTGATGGCCCAGTCCGGCGTCGTGCCCGCGGTGAACCAGATCGAGGTGCACCCGTACTTCCGGCAGTCCGAACTGCTCGCCTTCGACACCGGACGCGGCATCGTCGACCAGGCGTGGTCGCCCATCGGGGGCATCACCTTCTACCGGGACGGCAGCAAGGGCTCGACGCTCGAGGACCCGGTGATCAACGAGATCGCGCGGGCGCACGGCAGGTCCCCGGCCCAGGTGATGCTGCGCTGGCACCTCCAGCAGGGCCGGCAGGTGATCCCGAAGTCGGTCACGCCGTCCCGGATCAGGGAGAACTTCGACGTCTTCGACTTCGCGCTGACCGGCGAGCAGCTCGCCGCGATCGACGCGCTCGACACCGGCGTCCGCGGCGGACCGGCACCGGAGGAGATCACCCGCGAGACGTTCTGGATGGACATCCCGGAGGCCTGACCCGCCCCGGACGGTCCCGCCGGGCGGCCCTGCCGCCCGGCGGGCCCGCCCGTGGCGCGGGCGGGAGTGCGGGCCGCGCGGGAAGGCTTCTTGCTCTGTCGCACAAAGCGTGATGGGGGCATGATGCTCGTATGAGCGATGACCAGGAACAGGGGCGCCCGGAGAACAGATGGCGGCTCCTGCCCTCGAGGACCCCTTTGGAGGACCTGGTGACGGTTCAGGAGGTTCCGCCCAAGCCTCAGGTGGTCGCGGACCCGGGAAACACCAAGCTCGACGAGGCCACCCGCTACCCGGTCTGACGGTGGTGCGTGCCTGGTCGCGCGGCCGGAGCGGACCGCGTCCCGGAGGCGGCGTCCGGGTACCGAGGCGGGCACGCGCGCGAGCGCCTGATCAGACGGCCGACTCCCGGTAGAGGTCGAGGACGTCGGTGCCGTTGAGCCGCCACACCTCCGTGAGGGCGTTCAGGCCGTCCGCCTCGTCGAGGACGACGAGGAACTCGGGATCGGTCATCGGCACGACCGTGACGAACCGGAGGACGGCCTCGCCATCGGCGTCGCGTGCCTCACGGGCCCGAGATGCCGTTCGGCGTGGGCCGGCAGGCCCTCGTAGGGGGAGGTCATCCTGGCACTGTAGGGCTTCGGGGGCGTGATCCATTGCCGGGTTTTGGCGCTATGCCGGGCCGTCCGGGGAAGTGACCGGGTGCCGCGCCGGTACGCACCCGAGGAGAGACCGTGGACGCACTCCCGCCGTTCGAGGACCGGACCGACTTCGCGAACGCCGCCCGCGGGTTCGTCGGGACGGCGTCGCAGCCGGAGATCACCGACGCGTCCGGGCGGACCGTCTGGGACCTGGACGCCTACGCGTTCCTCGACGCGGAATGCCCGGACACGGCGAACCCGAGCCTGTGGCGGCAGTCGCGGCTCGCGGCCATGCACGGGCTCTACCAGGTGGCCGACGGCCTGTACCAGGTGCGCGGCTTCGACCTGTCGAACGTCTCGTTCATCGAGGGCGGGCGGGGCGTCATCGTCGTCGACCCGCTGCTGTCCACCGAGTGCGCGGCGGCCGCCCTGGCGCTCTACCGGGAGCACCGGGGCGACCGCCCGGTCAGCGCGGTCGTCTACACCCACTCGCACGCCGACCACTTCGGCGGCGTCCGCGGGGTGCTCCCGGACGCCGCGGACGTCCCGGTGATCGCCCCGGCCGGTTTCCTCGAGCACGCCGTCGCGGAGAACGTCTACGCGGGCACCGCGATGAACCGCCGGTCGATCTACATGTACGGCGCCGAGCTGCCGAAGAGCCCCACCGGGCAGATCGGCGCCGGTCTCGGCCCGACGACCTCCACCGGCACGATCTCGCTCATCGAGCCGACCCTGTCGATCACCGAGACCGGCCAGGAGGAGATCGTCGACGGCGTCCGGATCGTGTTCCAGCTGACGCCGGGAACCGAGGCGCCGGCGGAGATGAACTTCGCCCTCCCCGACCGGCGGGTGCTGTGCATGGCCGAGAACGCCGTGCACAACCTGCACAACGTGCTGACGCTGCGCGGCGCGCTCGTCCGCGACCCGCGCGTCTGGGCCCGCTACCTGACGGAGGCGATCGAGCTGTTCGCCGCCGGCTCGGACGTGCTGTTCGCCTCGCACCACTGGCCCACCTGGGGGACGGCCGAGCTGACCACGTTCCTGACCCAGCAGCGCGACCTGTACGCCTACCTGCACGACCAGACGCTGCGGATGCTCAACCAGGGGTACACGGGCGCCGAGATCGCCGAGCGGATCGAGCTGCCGCCCGCGCTGGAACGCGCGTGGCACTGCCGCGGCTACTACGGTTCGGTCTCCCACAACGTCAAGGCCATCTACCAGCGGTACATGGGCTGGTTCGACGGCAACCCCGCCCACCTGTGGGAACTGCCCCCGGAGGAGTCGGCCAGGAAGCACGTCGAGTTCATGGGCGGCGCCCGGACCGTCCTGCCCAAGGCCAGGGCCGCCTTCGAGGCGGGCGAGACGCGGTGGGCCGCGCAGGTCCTCAACTACGTCGTCTTCGCCGACCCGTCCGACACCGAGGCCCGCGAACTCCTCGCCGAGGTCTACGACACGCTCGGCCGGGGCAGCGAGAACGGCACCTGGCGGAACTTCTACCTGCAGGGCGCGGCCGAACTCCGCGGCCGCAAGCCCGCCGGCACGCTCGACAGCGCGTCCCCGGACGTCATGACGGCGCTGAGCGTCGAGCAGATCTTCGACTCCCTCGCCATCCGCGTCGACGGCCCCCGCGCCCGGGACGCCCGCCTCACCATCGACTGGAACCTCACCGACCTGAAGGAGGAGGTCAGGCTCGGCCTCGCCAACGGCGTCCTCACCCAGTCCCACGCGCACGACGGCACGCTCGCCGACCTCACCGTCACCCTGACGAAGCCGCAGCTGCTCCGGACGGTCGCCGCGCAGAGCCTGGACGGCGTCCAGACCGCCGGCGACCGCGGGGCGTTCGCCACGCTGATCGGCCTGCTCGACGACGCCGATCGCGACTTCGACATCGTCACTCCCTGACGGGATGCCGGCGCGGGTACGGGACCGGCTGGTCCCCGCGGCGCAGCGGCGCACGCGCGCGGAACTCGCCGCCGACCTCGAGCTGCGAGCCGGGGACGGCACGGCGAAGGTCTCGGCGTTCTGGACCATGCTGATCCTGTCCGCGGTGATCGCCGCCGCCGGGGTGCTGGCCGACTCGACCGCCACGGTCATCGGCGCCATGGTCATCGCCCCGCTGTCGACGCCCATCATGGGCCTCGCGCTCGGCCTCGTGCGGCAGACCCGGACGGGCGCGGGACGGTACGTCCTCGGCGGCGCGGCCGCGGTCGTCGCCGTCGGGCTGCTGGCGTCCCTGGCGGTGCCGCGCTCCTACGACCTGCTGTCCAACGGCCAGATCTCCGGCCGCACCTCGCCCGGCCTGGCCGACCTCATCGCCGCCATGGCGACGGGCCTGGCCGGTGCCGTCGCCCTCGCCCGCCGGGACGTCGCCGCTGTCCTGCCCGGCGTCGCCATCGCCGTCTCGCTCGTCCCGCCGCTCGTCGTGGCGGGCGTCTGCCTCGGCGACGGCGCGCCCGGCCTCGCGCTCGGCGCGCTGGTGCTGTTCCTGTCCAACGTCCTGTGCCTCGTCCTGGCCGGGACGTTCATCTTCGCCGCCCTCGGCTACCGCGCGGCCGCACCGGCCGCCCGCACCCGGACCCGCGCCCGCCTCGCGCTCGGCGGGCTCGGCCTGCTCGTCGTCGTCCCGCTGGCCCTCAGCACGGCGGCGAACTACCTGGTCGCCGCCTGGGAGAACCGGGTGGAGCAGGTCGCCGACGAGTGGCTCGCCGCCGAGCCGGGCGCCGCCGTCACCGGCGTCCGGACCGAGTCCAGGACCTTCCACGTCTCCGTCCACACACCCGGCGGCCTGCCACCGGTCGCGGACCTGCTGGCCCGCCTGGACGGCGTCGTCCCCGACGGCTCGCCGGTGGTCGTGGAGACGACGCGCGGCCGGACGATCGACGCCGGGAACGTCGGGTCCTGAGCCGGGGCGCGGCCGGTCAGCGGGACGGGGACCGGGAGCCGAGCGCGACGATGCCGCCGACGGCGGCGAGGAGCAGCGCGACGAGCACCGGCGGCACGGCGATTAGGAACGCCCACCGCCACCCGAGCACCGTCGTCAGCGTCGTCCCGAGCACGGGCCCGAGGACGGCGGCCCCGGCCGCCGGTCCGAGCGCCTGCCCTCGCGGGCGTCCGTTGCCCAGGACGAGCACCAGCGCGCCCGCGATGAGCGCGCCCGCGCCCAGGCCCGAGGCGATCCGCCCGACCCAGGGAGCCGCGAAGGCGCTCAGTGCCGTGCCCACGAGCATCAGCCCCAGGGACGCCCCCGCCACCGCATTCGGGAACCGCCGGCCGAGCAGCGCCCCGACCGGCGCGGTCAGCGCCGCCGCCACGAGGTAGCCGATCACCATCGTGGTCCAGCCCATGGCTCTGCTCAGGCCCAGGTCCATCACGACCGAGTCCATCACGCGCGGGCCCAGCGTCACGGTGAGCAGGTAGAGGCCGACGAGCGCGCCCAGCGCGGGCGCGGCCAGTTCCAGCCCCGGCCGCCGTGGCGCCACCGGCGCGGCGGGCCGGGACGGCGGGAACCCGGCCGCGCCACCCTGGCCCGCCGGACCGGTCGGCGCGCCCGGTGCCGCAGGCGCCCGAAGCGCTGGCACGGGAGGCGCGGGCGTTCCGGTCTCCCCGGCGGGCGCTGTTTCGGGCGGCACAGTGGGTGCGGCCGTTCCGGTCGGTGCGGCGGGCGCGCGAAGCGTGGGAGCGGGTAGTGCTGAGGAATCGGACGGTTCAGTCGGCGCGGACCGGCCCCGAAGCGTGGGCGCGGGAGGCGCGGGCGTTCCGGCCGGTGCGGCGCGCGTCGGATGCGTGGGTGCGGTGGTGGCCCGAAGCGTGGGCGCGGCCGGTTCGGGCGGCGCGGCGGGCGTCCCAAGCGTGGGCGCGGGAGGCGCGGACGGATCGGGCGGTGGGGGCGGGGGCGGCTTTGCGGGGGCCGGGGTGGCGGTGCCGGCCTTGACCATGCGGTCCAGGACGTCTCGTGGCGTGGGGCGCCGCGCGGGGTCCTTGCTCAGCGCGTCGGCGACCACGCCGCGCAGCGGCTCGCCCAGCGCGCCGAGGTCCGGCTCGTGGTTCAGGACGCGGTTCATGATCGCCCCGAAGGTGTCGCCCTTGAACGGCGCGGCTCCGGTGGCGGCGTAGACGATCGTCCCGGCCCAGGCGAACATGTCGCTCGCGGGGCCGACCGGCTCGTCGTTGATCTGCTCCGGCGACATGAACGCCGGCGTGCCGATGACCTGGCTGGTGAGGGTGGAGGTGGCGTCGAGCACGCGGGCGATGCCGAAGTCGATCACGCGGGGGCCGTCCGGGGCCAGCAGCACGTTGCCGGGCTTGAAGTCCCGGTGCACGATGCCCGCCTCGTGGATGGCGGCGAGCGCGGTGGCCGTCACGACCGCGAGCCGGTCGAGCGCGGCCCCGGCGAGCGGGCCGGTGTCGCGGACGCTCTCGTGCAGCGACGGGCCCTCGACGTACTCGCTGACGACGTACGGGGCCGAGCCGTCCAGGTCGGCGGTGATCACCCGCGCGGTGCAGAACGGCGCCACGCGCCCGGCGATCGCCACCTCGCGCGCGAACCGGGCGTGCGCCTTGCCGGCGGGGTCGAGCCGCCCCCGCAGCAGCTTGATCGCCACCGGCTCGCCGTCCGGGCCGTGCCCGAGGTAGACGACGCCCTGCCCGCCCTCGCCCAGCCGTCCGGCCAGCGCGTAGTCGCCCAGTCGCGGCGGGTCGCCCGGCTGGAGGGAAGCGGCCTGCGGCATCGAAGTCTCCTCCACGGTGGCCACCCGGCGGCGCTCGCGAGCCTTGATCGCGCTCACTGTGCCAGACGCGGCGCGTTCTTCCAAGGCCGGTCGCGGCGGCGACCCGGGGCCCGGTGAACGCCGGGTGGCGGCACGATGACGTCTGCGCTCCGTCCCGTCCCGGCGCGAACAACTCGCCGGACATCGGCGTCTATTTGAGAGGCCGGACCGACCGACCGGGAAGGGAGCCATGAGGGCTGACGGGCCGCACTGGCGGACGGGCGATGTCATCGACGGGCGCTACCGGGTGGAGGGCCTGCTCGGCCGGGGCGGCATGGGCACGGTCCACCGCGTCCGGCACCTGGACTGGGGCGTCGACCTGGCGATGAAGTCCGCCAGGCCGGAACTCCTGGACGGTGGCGCGGGCGAGAAACGGTTCATCGACGAGGCCCGGCTGTGGGTGGGGCTCGGGCTGCATCCCAACGTCTGCACGTGCCACTACGTGCGGACGGTCGACGGCCTGCCGCTGGTCTTCGCCGAGTACCTGCCCGGCGGCAGCCTGGCCGCCCGGATCGCGGACCGGGGCCTGTACGCCGGGGAGGGCGCGCTGGACCGGATCCTGGACGTCGCCGTCCAGACCGCGTGGGGCCTGGAGCACGCGCACCGGAGCGGCCTCGTGCACCAGGACGTGAAACCGGCCAACGTGCTGCTCGACGGCGACGGGACGGTCAAGCTGACCGACTTCGGTCTGGCCCGGGCGTTCACCGCGCCGCCGGCCGGCACGGCGGGCGCCGCGCGGGACCGCGGCGCCACCGCGGAGACGAGCGTCCTGCTGACCACCGGCGGGATGACCCCCGCCTACGCCTCGCCCGAGCAGGCGGCCGGACGGCCGGTCGGGCGGCGCAGCGACGTGTTCGCCTTCGCGGTGGCGGTCCTGGAGATGTTCACCGGCGGCGTGACCTGGCTGGTCGGCCCGGCCGCGGGCGAGGCGCTGGCCGCGCACCGGCCCGGGCCGGGCCTGCCCGACCTGCCCGCCGAGGTCGCCGACCTGCTCGCCCGGTGCCTTTGGACGGACCCGGCCGGACGCCCGCGCTCGATCGGCGACGTCGCGGACGCGCTCGCCGGGATCCGGGGGCGGCTCACCGGCGGGTCCCGTCCGGCTCCGCGGGAGGTGGACCTGCGTGCCGGCGAGCTGAACAACCGCGCGCTCTCGCTGCTCGACCTGGGACAGGACGACGCGGCCGCCGGGGCGCTGCGGCAGGCGCTGGCCGTCGACCCGCAGCACCCCGCCGCCGCGTACAACTCCGCGCTGCTGGCATGGCGCGGCGGCGCGGCGACCGACGAGGACATCCTCGCCCGGCTGGAGGGCATCCGGACGGACGGCGCGGATGCGCCGGAGGTGCGCGAGCTGATCGCGCGGATCCACCTGGAGCGGGGGGACGAACCGGACGGCGGGGGCGACGCGCGCCCGCTGCCGTGGTCGCGGGGCGACGGGAGCGTGGCGGCGATGCTGTTCGCGGTCCGGGTCCCGATCGCCCTGAGCGGCTCCGGAGGGGGTACCGTCCGGGCCGTCTCCGGCGGCCCGGACGGTCTCGTCCAGGTGTGGGACCCCGACGGGGCGCGGCTGATCGGGAGCCTGCACGGCCACACCGGGTACGTCGTGGCGGTCGATGCGACACCGGACGGGCGCCGCGCGATCTCCGCGTCCGAGGACGGCACGGTGCGCGTCTGGGACCTCGACGGGGCGCGCTGCCTGCACGTCTTCGACGTCCCGCGCCCGCAGGACCCCGAGGTGCCGGGGAAGCGGGCCCTGCGCGGGGCCGCCGCCGCGCTCAGCGCGGACGGCCGCTGGGCCGTCTGGGGATGCGGCGGCACCTACGTCTACTGGGACCTGCGGACCGGGCGCCACGGCACGCTCGCCACCGGGTGGAGCGGCGGCGGGGTGAGCGCGGCGGCCGCCGCCGACCGGATGGTGATCGAGCTCGATCTCCGGCTCCAGATCGTCGACCTGTCCGGCGACGCGCCCGCGCCGGGCCGCACCGTGGACACGTCCCTGCTCGCCGCCACGTGCCTCAGCGCCGACGGGAACCTGCTGGTCGAAGCCGACATGCGGGGCGCGATCCGGGTCCACGACCTGACCGGCGGCCGGAGCCCGGTGACCCTGCGCGGGCACCGGGACAAGGTCACCGCGCTCTCGCTGAGCGCCGACGGGCGCCGCCTGCTGTCCGGCGGCGAGGACGGGACCGTCCGGTTCTGGGACGTCCGCGCCGGCCGGTGCCTGCGGACGTTCCGGGGCCACGGCGACACCGTGCCCGCCGTCCTGCCGCGCCCGGCGGACGGCTCCGCGCTGTCCATCGGCAAGGACGACACGGTGCGGACGTGGCGGCTGCCGCGCGGCCACCGGGCCGCGCTCCGCGTCAGCCGCCCGCGCCCGGCGGCCGAGCTGGGCCGGGCCGAGGACCGGGTGCGGGAGCTGGTGGCGGGCGCCGACCGCGCGCTGGCCGGCGGCCGCGCCGCGGAGGCGCTGCGGCTGCTGGGCCTGGCGCGGGCCGTGCCGGGCCACGAGCGCGACCCGTCCGTCGTCGGCGCCTGGCGCCGCGCGGGCACGTCCGCCGTCCGCACGGGGCTGCGCGGCGCCTGGCAGGTGCGGGAGTTCCCCCTGGAGTGGGGCCGCTCGCTGGTGCCGGTGGGACGGTCGGGGGCGCTGGCCCTCGGCGGCACCGACGGGCACATCGCGATCGTCGACGCCGCGGGGACGGCCGCGCCGCGCAGGGTCCGGGCGCACGGCCGCGACGACCGCCACCCGGCGGTCGTCCGCGCGCTGGCGGCGAGCGACGGCGGCAGGCTCCTGTCGGCGGGCGGGGACGGCGCGGTACGGCTGTGGGACGCCGCGACCCTGGAGTGCCTGCGGACGCTCCCCGCCGACGCGGAGACGATCGCGTTCGCCGGCGCGAGGGCCGTCACCGGCGGCCCGGACGGCATCGGACTGTGGGACCTGGACGAGGGACGGCTCGTGCGGTCGGTGCCCGTGGACGGCTCGACCGTCCGTGACCTGTGCTGCCATCGCGGTACGGCCTTCGCCGCGCGGTTCGACGGGCGGCTCGGCGCCTGGGACCTGAACGGCGGGCGCCCGCTGTGGGAGGTCGCGAGCGACGCCCGCACCGTCTCCGTCAGTTCCGACGGCCGGTCGTTGCTGTGCTGCGGCGGCTTCGGGAACGAGTTGGCGGTCCGGGACGCGGCGACGGGAGAGCCGGTCGGACGGTTCGACCCGGCGGCGGCGGGCGAGCACGAGCCGACCGGCGCGCGGTTCTTCCCGGACGGACGGTTCGCGATCTCGTCCGGCGAGGACGGCACCGTGCGCGTCTGGGACGCCGGCACCGGTGCATGCCTCCGCGTCCTGGAGAAGGATCGCGACCGGCTCTGGCGCGCGGACGTCCTGCCCGGCGGCGACGAGGTCTTCGCGTGGGGCGCCGACGACATCGTCCGGTTCTGGGCGCTCGACTGGGACCTCGCCGCACCAGAGCGGGCGGGTGCCTGATGCGCGACGGGATCAGCGTGTCCGTGACGATGGGGCTGGCGGCGCAGGAGGCGAAGCTCGGCGGCGCGCCCTCGGTCGAACCCGGCCACGTCCTGATGGGGGCGACCAAGCTGGCGAGGGTCGACGCGCCGCTGATCAGCAGGTTCGACCGGAGGCAGCGGGACGAGCTGTCCGGCGTGGCCCGCGTCCTGCAGGCCGCGTTCGCGGCCGCCGGGCTGTCCGCGGACGGCCTGCGCAGGACCCTGCGCGACGCGCACGCGCGCGTGGCCGGGCCCCGGCCGCCGCGCCCCGCCGCACCACCCGTCGATCCCCTCGTCGCGGCGGCGATGGAGCGGGGCCGGACGCACTCCGGCGGCCGGGCCATCGGCGCGGACGAACTGCTCTACGAGATCCTCACCGACCTCCCGGAGTGCTGCCGCCAGGTCTTCACGACCCCCTTCCGCATCCCCGACCCGCGCACCGCCCTCTTCCCGACCGGCCGCCCCGCCCCACCAGAGCAACCCGGACCGAAGCGAGCCGCCCCGAAGGGAGCGACCGCAGCGAAGGGGGGTCGGCCTTCGGCTAGCCCCGCAGCCGACGGGGACGGGGATGCGGGGCCCGCGCCGGATCAGGGTCGGGGGCGGGACCGGGAGCGGGGGCCCGGTGCGCGGGGGGAGAGGGTCGCGACGCCGTACCTCGACAAGTACGGCCGGGACCTGACGCGGCAGGCGCGCGAGGGGCGGCCGCACGAGCTGGTCGGGCGGCGCGCGGAGCTGCGGAGCCTCGCGCGGGTGCTGGTGCGGCAGCGCAAGCCGAACGCCGTCCTGGTCGGGCCCGCCGGGGTCGGCAAGACCGGGATCGTGGAGGCGCTCGCCGCGCGCCTCGCGGCGCCCGGCGCGCCGCCCGACCTGGCCGGGGCGCGCGTCGTGGAGATCTCCATGTCCGCGCTGCTCGCGGGCGCGGGCCACCGGGGCGACTTCGAGCGGCGGCTCGAAAGGGTGCTGAAGGAGGCGGAGGCGTCGCCGGAGGTGATCCTGTTCATCGACGAGCTGCACACCGTCCTGGGGGCGGGCCGCAGCGGGCCCGGCGACGCGGCCGACATCCTCAAGCCCGCGCTCGCCCGCGGCCGGGTGCGCTGCGTCGGCGCGACCACCCCGGAGGAGTACGCCCGCCACATCGAGCCGGACTCCGCGCTGCGGCGCAGGTTCGAGGTGATCTGGATCGAGGAGCCGAGCCCCGAGGAAGCGGTGGCGATCCTGCGGGGCCTGCTCGCCGGGTTCGCCGAGCACCACGGGGTGCGCATCGAGGACGGCGTGGCGCGGGCGGCGGTCGACCTGTCCGTCCGGCACCTGCCGCACCTGCGGCTGCCGGACAAGGCGATCGACCTGGTCGACGGGGCCTGCGCGGCCGTCCGGATCCGCACGCTCGGCCCGGACGTGCCGGGCGGGCCGGCGCTCGTCCGGGTCGAGGACGTCGCGGCGCGGGCCGCCGAGCGGGCGCGGGCCCCGATCGAGCCCGCGGCGTCCGGGGAGGCGGGGCGGCTGCTGCGGATGGAGTCGCACCTCGGGCGGCGGGTGATCGGGCAGGACGCGGCGGTCCGCGAGGTCGCCGAGGCGGTGCGCGCCGCGCGGGCCGGGCTCGGCGACCCGCGCCGGCCGATCGGGGTGTTCCTCCTCGCCGGGCCGACCGGCACCGGCAAGACCGAGCTGGCCAAGGCGGCGGCGGAGTTCCTGTTCGGCGACGAGCGGCGGCTCGTCGCCGTCGACATGTCCGAGTACCAGGACCGCTACACCGTCAACCGGCTGCTGGGCGCCCCGCCCGGCTATGTCGGGCACGACCGCGAGGGGCAGCTCACCGGGCCGCTGCGCGAGCACCCGCACAGCGTCGTCCTGTTCGACGAGATCGAGAAGGCGCACGAAAGGGTCCTCGACATCCTCCTGCAGATCTGCGACGAGGGACGGCTGACCGACGCCCGCGGCCGCCGCGTCGACTTCACCGAGACGCTCATCTTCCTGACCAGCAACCTCGCCGACCCGGTGGCGCGGCTCCGGCCGGAGCTGGTCGGCCGGCTCAGCGGCGTGATCACGTTCCGCCCGCTGGACGCCGCCGCGCTGGGCCGCATCGTGGACAAGCTGATCGACCGGGTGCGGTCCAGGGGCGCGGCCGTGGAGCTGACGGACGCCGCGCGGCAGCTGCTGGTGTTCCTGGGCCTGGACAGCCCGTCGGGCGTCCGGACGATCGAGCGGGCGATCGAGCGCGAGATCGTCCGGCCGCTCGGCGGCGCGCTGCTCGCCGGGCTGTTCCGGGAGGGCGAGCCGGTCCGGGTCGACGCCGCGGACGGCGAGCTGGTGCTGCGCGGCGCGGAGGTGTCCTGATGGCGGCGAGCGTGCGCCTGACCGTGGTCGCGGGCGGGCCCGGCGAGCCGTCCGGGCCGTCCGAGTACGTGTTCGGCGAGCGCACCACCCGCGTCCTCGGCCGCGCCTCCGACTGCGATCCCCGGCTGGGCGGCGACGGGCTGGTGTCGCGGCACCACTGCCTGCTCGACGTCAACCCGCCGCAGGCGCGGATCCGCGACTTCGGCAGCCTCAACGGCACCCGCGTCAACGGCGTCAAGATCGGTCAGCGGGACAGGGACCAGACGCCCGAGGAGGGCGCGCGGCTCGACTTCCCCGAGCACGACCTCGCCGACGGCGACGAGATCGAGATCGGCGGCTACACGCTGCGGGTCGGCGTCCGGGGGGAGCCGACCAGGGTCCTGAACCGGTGCGTCCGGTGCGGCGCCGACGTGCCCGCCGGCGCCGGTGACCGGGTCTGCCCGGACTGCCGCGCGGAACCGTCCGCGATGCTGGAGCTGCTGCTGGAGCTGGCGGGCAGCGGGGACCGCGAGCCGGCGTCGATCGCGGGTCTGACGCTGCTGCGCGAGCTGGGCCGCGGCGGCATGGGCGTGGTGCACCTCGCCCGCGACGCGACCGGCGCGGAGGTGGCGCTGAAGCTGATGCTGCCGAGGGCCGCCGCGGACGACACCGCCCGCCGCCGCTTCCTCACCGAGGTCGAGCTGACCCGGTCGCTGCGCCATCGGCACATCACCGAGCTGTACGACGCCGGGTTCGCGGACGGCGCGTTCTACTTCACGCTCGAGTACTGTCCCGGCGGCGGCGTCGACCGGCGCGGGAAGATGCCGGCGCGCGAGGCGGTCCCGATCGTCCTGCAAGTACTGGACGCCTTGGAGTACGCGCACGGGCGGGGCGTCGTGCACCGGGACCTCAGCCCGTCCAACATCCTGCTCTCCGGCGGGGACGCCAAGGTGTGCGACTTCGGCCTGGCGAAGGCGTTCGACGCGCACGGCCTGAGCGGGCTGACCCGCACCGGCACGACGGCGGGCAAGCCGTACTTCGTCCCGCGCCGCCAGGTGGTGAACTTCAAGGAGGCGTCCCCGGAACTCGACGTGTGGGCCGCCGCGGCGTCCCTGTACGCGATGCTGACCGGCCGCCCGCCGCGCCGCTTCCCGGCCGGCGCCGACCCGTGGCTGCACATCCTGCAGACCGACCCGGTGCCGATCCGCGAGCGGGAGCCCGCCCTGCCGCCCGGCCTGGCCGAGGTCGTCGACCACGCCCTCACCGAGCGTCCGCGGATCGGCTTCCCGACCGCGCGCGAACTCCGCCGCGCCCTGGAGCCGCACGCCGGGTAGCCCGCCCCGCCGGCGCGGCCGCCGGCGCGGCCGCCGGGCCGCTCAGGGCGGGCCGCTCAGGCGGGCCCGCCGGTACCCGGCCGGGACCTGACCCAGGCGGCGAAGGCCTCGACGGCGTCCACGACCCGGTCGAACCGCAGCGAGTGGAACAGGTCGAAGGCGTGCTGCGCGCCGGGCAGCTCCGCGTACACGACCGGGGCGTCCGAGGCGTCGCGCAGCGCGCCGGCGAAGTCCCGCGCGCCCTGCACGGGGACGTAGGTGTCGGCGTCGCCGTGCACGATGAGGAACGGGGGCGCGTCGGGACGGACGTGCGCGAGCGGCGACGAACCGGAGCCCTCGGCGTGCCCGTAGTAGTCGCCGAAGTAGCCGTACAGGCACACGGCGGCGGTGATGGACGTGTCGGCGCCCTCGAAGCCCGGCTGGTAGGCGGGGTCGTTCTGGGTGAGCGCGCAATGCGAGGTGAGGTGGGCTCCCGCCGAGCTGCCCGACATGAACAGCGTGCCGGTGTCGGCGCCGTACTCGTGGCCGTGCTCGCGCGTCCAGGCGATGACTTTCTTCGCGTCGGTCAGGTGGTCGAGGAAACCGGCGTGCGGGCGGAGGCGGTAGTTCGCGCTGACGCAGACCCACCCCTGGCTCGCCAGCCGGTAGAGCAGCGGCCGCGCCTCGCGGTTCTTCCGGCCGCTGAAGTAGCCGCCGCCGTGCAGGTAGACCAGGGTGGGCCCGCCCTTCGGGGCGGAGCGGTGGCGGTAGACGTCCAGGCGGTGGCGGCGCCCCGCGTCGCCGTAGGAGAGGTCGGAGATCCGTTCGACGTCCCGGCGCCGGACGTGCACGCCGAGCGGGATCCGGGCGTAGGGGAGGCGGTGGCGGAGCCCGGCAGCCAGGCCGGGGTCCAGCGCCGTTCGCCATCCGGTGCCCAGGCCGTCGCGCAGGGCGCGCTCCAGCACGGGACCGGCCGCCGACTGCCGCCGGGCGACGAGCGCCAGGCCCGCGCCGGTCACCAGCGCGAGCGCGAGCACGGCCAGGCCGCCGGGCGAGGCCAGGTCCCCCTGCCCGGCGGCGAGCAGCGTCGACGCCAGCAGCAGGGCGAACGCCAGGAACGGCACCTCGTTCGGGACCATGCCGAGCCGGAAGCTGAGACCGGCCGGCACCGGTGGCCGGTGCATCGGGGCCAGCGCGATCGCCGTGACGCACGCCATGAGCACCGTACTGATCAGGTAGCCGTAGGGCACCGTGTCCTCCTCGTCGCCCTCGCTCGTCGTCCTCGCTCGCCTGGCCTCCACGATGGCGACGGGACGGTGCGCGGCGCATCCGCCGCGAGGCCGCCGTCACCTCGACCGAAGTGGGGGCGACCCCCGACTTCGGTCGGGGGCCTCTCCTGTCCCGGAGAAAGGCGCGATTTTCCGCGCCGGGAACCGGCGATGAATGGTCGGCGCCGATCAGCGCCCATCCGTATGCCCGCCACCTGCGCATTCCTTGATCGTCCTGATCGTTCGGGGAGTGCCGGCGCTTTGCGTCCACCGATCCTTCACGCGGGCGAAACCGTGATGACGCGTGCCCGCCCCGGCCGATACCGGTTCGGGCTTGAGCGCCGTGGCGGGCGCTGTTAGCTTCACCCGGTGGACGACAGGCGTGCACAGGCGGCGATCGCCGATTTCGCGGCGGCTCTGAGAGAACTGCGCGACTCGGTCGGAAATCCGCCTTTCCGGGAGATGTCGGGCCGGTCGGGGGCGATTTCGCACACGACGCTGCACGAGGCCACGAAGGGCAACCGGCTCCCGAGCTGGGGCACCACCGCCGAGTTCGTCAAGGCGTGCGGCGCGGACCCGGCCGCGTACCGCGAGAGCTGGGAGAGCGCGAACCGGGCGATCAGATCGACGGGCGCCGGGAGCGCCGCCGCTCCGTCCGGCGGGCCGGCGGACTCCGGCGCGTCCGCTCCGACGGCCGCCGCGGCGGGCCCGGCCGGGGACGGCGCCGTCCCCGTCGCCGCCGGGGCGCGGGGGCCCGGGACGGACGTCGAAGCGGCCTCGGCGACCGTGCCCGCGCCGGCGGCACCGCCCGCCGACGAGATCGCGGGCGGCGGCGCCCGGCCGTCCCTCACCGTGCCGGGAGGCCGCGGGCGGTTCCGGCCGACCCGCGCCGCCGTGGCCGCGCTGGCGACGGCGGCCGTCGGCACGGGGACGGTGGTGCTCGTCGCGATCACCGGCGATCGCGCCTCCGGCCCGGACGGCGACGGCCCGCGGCCGTCCGGCGGGGTGTCGAAGGCCGCGCTGTCCCCGGCCGACTGCCCCGTGCGCGCGTCCAACCCGGCCCCGGCCCCGCCCGTCCACAAGGGCGACGCCGCCGCGTTCATCGCCGACATCACGCTGCCCGACTGCACGCGCGTCGGCGCCGGGGAGACCATGACGAAGGTGTGGCGGTTCAAGAACGCCGGGACCGTGCCGTGGGAGGGGTACTCGCTGCGCCGCATCGACCTGCCCCAGCGCGCCGACCAGTGCCAGACCATCTCCGACGTGCCGATCGACGACACGCCGCCGGGAAAGATGGTCGACATCGGCACCGAGATCACCACGCCGCGCGAACCGGGCCTGTGCTACGTGCGCTTCAAGATGGTGGACGCGTCCGGACGGATCGCGTTCCCCGGAAGCCGCCCGGTCTTCTTCCAGATCATCGTCGAGGGACCGCGGTTCCCCGCCGTGGACGCCACGGCGGGGAACTAGGCAACGAAGGTCCGGCGGTCCGCCGGTTCGGGAGCCGGATCAGGAGAGCGCGATCCCGCTGTAGTAGGCCTGCAGGATCCTGGAGTGGCTCCAGCCCGCGTTGGCCTTGTCACGGGAGCCGTACTGCGACATCCAGTCCCCGTCGACCCACGCGCCGCACGCCGTCTCCGTCGCGCAGTAGTGGGCCTGCATGATCTTTCCGCCGCGGGTCATCCGGGTGCCCCACGTCGCGTCGACCGCGGCGCTCGTCGACGACCTGGCCGAGCCGGGCTTGTACACCTGGCTGTTGGTGTTGTCGTAGACGTCGAAGCACTCGCCGCCCGGCGTCTTGCGCGTCGAGTGCAGCGCCCAGTACCAGCCGAAGCTCTTGACGGCCATCGCCCCGGCCCGCAGGGACTCCCGCGGCCAGCTCGGCACCCACTCGTTGGGCAGGACGTTCTTGACGTAGCTCTTGAACGGGACCCGGTCCACGCGGTTCAGGGAGACCCGGTACACCAGGATCGTCGTGGGCAGTTTCGTGTGGGTGCCGTCGGTCTTGCACCCGGTGGGCGGTGTGGAGCTCAGGAACCGGTGCGAGGCGTTCTGGTTCTTCAGGGTGGAGTTCAGGTTGCCTTTGGCGCCGGGCTTGAAGTCCTGGTAGGTGCCGCCGTAGTTGCTGTTGTAGTAGACGCGGACGGTCTTGTTGCTGCGGTTCCAGGCGGAGGCTGCGTCGTTCTTGATGCACTTGCCCTTGCCGTTGCCCGGTCCCTTGTACTCGTAGCAGGACGGCTGCTCGGTGCCGTAGTCGCCGACCGAGCCGGTGAAGTCCGACAGCGACCCCTTGTTGCCGCTGTTGAAGTAGTAGCAGAACTCGCCGTCCTCGCAGACGCCGTTGCGGGCGGCCGCGGCGGCGGGAGGCGCCGGGACGATGACCGCCCCGCCCACCACCGCCGCGACGGCCACCGCGACGAGCCGCGCGAGCAGCCGTACGGTTCGTGTCGACACGGGTGCCTTCCTCTCCTGATCGTGTCCGCGGCGGCTATCGGATGTTGTAGCCGCGGGCGTGCCAGAACGAGGTCGGGTTCGGGTTGTCGAGGACGGGGTCGCCGACGCTCTTGGCCGCGTGCGTCCGCCGTCCGGGCCGCATCTCGACGTGGGTGTGCGCGGCGGAGCTGGACGACACCCCGCGCCACGACTCGTCGGCGATCTTCTCGCCGCGGCTGATCGCCTCGCCCACGTTCAGCGACGAGCGCGGCGACGTGTGCAGGTAGATCACCGTCTTGTTCAGCGAGGCGTTGTAGACGGAGACCGTGGACAGGCCGCCGCTGCCGGTGCTCCCGCGCGCGATGTAGATGACCTTGCCGCTCACCAGCGCGTGGACGTCCGAGCCGACGCCGCGCGCGAAGTCGATGCCCTCGTGCCGTCCGGGCGTGCTCTCGTAGCCGTCGAAGCCGGCGGTGAGCCGTCCGCCGCTCGCCTTGTACAGCCCGGTCGACATGTTCGTCCGCGATGACGGCGAGAACTGGTGCGAGGCGTTCTGGTTCTTCATGCTGGCGTTCAGGTTGCCCTTGGCGCCGGGCTTGAAGTCCTGGTACCTGCCGCCGTAGTTGCTGTTGTAGTAGACGCGGACGGTCTTGTTGCTGCGGTTCCAGGCGGAGGCGGCGTCGTTCTTGATGCACTCGCCCTTGCCGTTGCCCGGTCCCTTGTACTCGTAGCAGGAGGGCTGCTCGGTGCCGTAGTTGGCGACCGACCCCGTGAAGTCCGAGACCGATCCCTTGTTGCCGCTGTTGTAGTAGTAGCAGAACTCGCCGTTCTCGCAGACGCCGTTGCGGGCCGCCGCCGAGGCGGGCGCCGCGAGGACGGCCGCCGCGCCGCCGAGCGCGATCGCGGCGGTCGTCGCGGTGAGGATCCTGTTGCGCGTGCTCATGCCGTTCTCCTTCTGTTCGCGAAAGCCGGGCCGGGAGGCCGGGCCTGGAATCCGGGGATGGACGGTCGGTTCGGGGGACGGGTCGGTTCGGGGGACGGGCGGGTCAGCGGCGCCGGTACTCCTCCCAGGTGCGGATGGTCACCTTCGGGCCGTCGTCCGGGCCGCGGTTCGCGAGCCCGTTCAGGCCGAGGTAGTAGTCACCGACCTGGTGCTGTGCCGGGCTGGAGAGGTCGGTGTCGCTGATCGCGACGGCATGGACGTGCCACGGCCAGTCGCCCTGCGCCGGGCTGCGCACCCACGCCGCGAAGCCGACGCGGCGCAGCTCGCGGGCCACGGCGGTCCGCGCGGCGGCGTTCATGCCGCGCACCGAGATGTCCACGGCGCCCCCGCCGTCGTGGGTGCCCGCGGACGTCGGGTCGCCGCCGGGGTTGTACGACCCCTGCTCCAGGACGAGCCGGCGGTCGAGCAGCCGCTCCGCCTCGGCGAGCATGTCGCGCGTCCGGGTGTTGAGGACGACGCCGCGGGTGGACACCCGCTCGCCCGGCCCGATGGCACGGGTGACCTTGAACCGCCCGGTTCCGAGCTTGGTGAGCGACGTCTTGCCCGGCAGCCCGTTGGCGTCCAGTCCGGTGTAGCCGAGCGACCTCTGGTACTTCGCGTAGGCGGCGATCGTCGAGGTGCCGAAGTAGCCGTCGACCCATCGCGCGTCGAGCAGGTTCCGGTCGCGCAGCGCCCGCTCGACGAGGAGCACACTGGCCTTCGCACCCGGCGTCAGCGTGTCGTCGGCACGCCGGGGATCGATCTGGGCCGCCTTGACGGTGGCCTCCATGTTCACTTTCGGGACGGCACGGGCACCGCCCGCCGGGGCGCCGGCCGCCCGTGCGGACGGCGCCCCGGAAGCCGCGGTGGGAATGGCGAGGAGGGCGGTCACCGCGAGGGCGGTGGCGGCGAATGCGGGCAGCTTCATCGAATCCTCTGGTGGTGGGAGCCGGTGACTGTGAAGGGAGCGGGTGGCGGGAACCGAGGGGCGGAAACCCGCCGGCGGAATCCACCGTCACCAATCGCTCCCGCGTCCACAAGAAGATCCGTGTTGTCAGCTTGTTCGCCGGGCTTCTCCGAACAGCCGAACAGGGCGTCTGACGGGCGGGTTCCCGTCGGGCGCCGCGATGGACGCGGGCATGACCGTCCGCCGCGGGGCCTCCGGCCGTCCGCGAACGGGGACGTCTCCCGCCCCGGATATCGCGGATCGGGATTGTCCCGGTCGACCGTTCCGGGCATGATCTTTCCTGGAAAAGGGAGGGTGCCCGGTGGCAGGGGAATTCCGTGACATCGCCGGGAAGACGGCCAAGGGCGTCGCGCGGCAGGCGCGGCGGCGCGGGGTCTTCCTGTCACTGAGCGACGACGAGGTCCGGCCGTTCCTCGCGCAGGTGATGGACCCCGGTGCGCGGCTCGATGCCCACGCGGCCGTCCGGCCGCACTCCGAATGCCCGAAGGTGCCGCGCCGGCGGCGCGTCCAGGACGGGTTCGGCGGCAGGACGGCGCCCCGGAAGATGGTCGGCGCCGCGTTCGAGATCACGGCGTTCGTCTCGGGAGAGTGGGAACCGGACGACCCCCGGACGGGCAAGGGGCTGTACGGCGGGCCCGACACCGTCGCGGGACGGCTGCTCATCGAGTTCAACCCGGTCACGAGCGGGTGCGAGCACATCCTGGCGGTGACGGACCGGCACCTGATGCTGGTCCGCATCCGCAGCGGGGTGGGCCGCAAGCTCGGGCCCGCCCTCGTGCCGTGGTGGGTGGAGCGTCACCACGTCCCGGCCGCCCGCCGTCACGGCCCGACGGATTTCGCGCTCGGCTTCGCCGACACCTCTTGGATCCGGCTGCAGGGCACCGCGGTGGCGCAGTGCGAAGCCCTGCTCGCGTGCTTCCCCGACGTCCCCGGCCCCTGGCCCGGGGACAAGCCGCCTAAGCGCTGAAGCCGGTGCGCAGGCCCCGGTCGGCGAAGGCGATCAGCCACTCGAAGCTCTCGTCGACGTCGGTGCCCCACCGGAAGCCGCCGCCCGCCTGCAATGTCGCGAAGCCGTGGCAGAGGCTGCGGAGCATGCGCAGCGCGTGGTCCACGTCGCCCTCGGCGATCTCGTAGCCGCGCAGGACGGCCGTGAACGCGGCGAGCAGCCGCCGGCCCGCGTCCGCCATCGGATCGTCCGGGCCGGACGGTTCCATGCCGATCGTCGCGGCGTACCGTCCCGGATGCTCCAGGACGAACGCGCGGAAGGCGCGGGCCGCCGCCGCCAGGGCGTCGCGGCCCGCGTACCCCTGGACCGCGCCCCCGACCGCGTCCGCCGCCTGGCCCAGTGCCAGGGCCGCGATGCGCCGGTTGAGGTCGTCCTGGCCGCCGACGTGCTTGTACAGGGACGGTGTCCGCACGCCCACCCGTTCGGCCAGCCGGCTCATCGTCAGCCCGGCGATGCCGACCTCGTCCGCGAGGGCGGCGCCGGCCGCGACGACGGCCGCCGGGTCCAGTCCGGCCCTAGGCACCGGCGGCGTCCGAACCGATGAAGCCGAGCACCAGCGAGGCCACCTCTTCGGGGAACTGGTCGTGCGGGTAGTGCCCGGCGCCCTCGATCATCGCGAGCCGGCCGAGGCCGGACGGCAGCGCGTCCACGATCGCCTGCCCCTCGGCGCGCGGGTCGGCCCAGTCGGGGTCGAGCGCGCCCATCACGACCAGCACCGGGGAGCGGACGTCGCCGAGCCGCGCGCCCGCGTCCACCGGGGCGCTGCGGCCCATGGCCTGCAGGGCCTTCATCCGGCCCGGCTCGCGCATCAGCGCCTCGATGCGTCCCCTCCGCTCCGTCCAGTCGGCCGGCCGCACGCCGGGGTAGGCCACGTCGAGGTAGGAGAGCCAGAGCCGCAGGCTGCCGAGCATGCCCGCGCCGAGGAGGCGCGACATGCCCCGCCGGAACCGCTTCACCCGCAGGTCGCCGAGGCGGACGGACTGCTTGCGGGTGAACGGCGCCAGCTCGACGACCGCGCGGACCAGCTCGGGGTCGCGCGCCGCGGCGATGGTCGCGGCGCCGCCGGAGATCGAGTGGCCGACGAGCACCGCCGGGCCGCCCAGGTGCCGGATCACGGCGAGCAGGTCGCCCGCGATGTCGGTGCGGCTCCAGGCCGTCCACGCGACGCTGGACTCGCCGCACCCGCGCAGGTCGACCGCGGCCACCCGGTGGCCCGCCGCCACGAGCCGGGGGACCACCGCGCGGTAGGCGTCCCGGCTGTCGCCCATCCCGTGCGCGAGCACGATCAGCGGACCCGACCCCGTGACCTCGTAAGCGATCGTGCCGCCGTCCACGGCGAGGAACTCGGTCATGCCGGCCTCCTTGGCTAAGAGCGTTAGCTAAAAGCTAATGCCATTACCCAAGGTTGTCAAGTCTCACTCGACCGACCGACCGGCGGGCGCGGCCGTGCCGGTCGGTGGCCCACGTGGACGAAGGCCCACACGGCGACGGCGTCCGCGCCGACCCGTAGCGCCCGCGGGCGGACGGGCGTCGACGGCCGATCGCACGACCGGACGGAGCAGAGGTGCTGGACCGGCTCACCGACCGCGAACGTCAGGTCCTGGCCCTGATGGCGCAGGGACGATCCAACGCGGGCATCGCCGAGACGCTCGTGGTCAGCGAGCGCGCGGTCGCCAAGCACATCAACGCGATCTTCACCAAGCTCGACATGCCGCCCGCCGCCGACGTCAACCGCCGGGTGCTCGCGGTCGTCCGGTTCCTCGGCCGGACGTAGCGGAGGGCCCTTACCCGGGCTTGCGCGCCACGGCGCAGTAACCCCAGCGCGAGCCGTCGGAGTCCGCGGCTTCGGGGTCCTCGGCGCCCCACTCCCCGAAGTAGCACAGCTCGGCGGGCGCCCCTTCGTACGGCGGGACGATCTCCAGGCCGGTGAAGAAGCGCTCGAGTTCCGCGCGCGGCCGGGGGTGGACGCCGCCCGCCGACGACCTGGTGAAGAGGCCCCTGATGTCGTCGACCTTCTCGTCCATCTGCCGGTCGGTGGTCACCGACGACAGGACCAGGTAGCTGCCCGGCACCAGCCGGTCCATGTACCGGCGGACGAGCCCCCACGGGTCGTCCTCGTCCGGCACGAAGTGGGGCACGGTCACCAGCAGCAGCGCCACCGGCCGCGTGAAGTCGATCAGCGAGCGGGTCTTCGCGTGCCCGAGCAGGCCGTCCGGGTCGCGGAAGTCCGCGGTGATGGCCGCGGTGCCCGGCACCCCGTCGAGCAGGGCCGTCGCGTGGATCTCGACGAGCGGGTCGTTGTCCGCGTACAGGATGCGCGCGTCCGGCGCCACCGCCTGCACCGCGTCGTGCGTGTTGTTCCCCGTCGGCAGACCGGCGCCCACGTCGATGAACTGCCGGACGCCGTGCTCGGCCAGCCACCGCACCGAACGCTGCAGGAACCCGCGGTTGGCCCACGCCGTGTCGACCATCTCGGGCATGGCCTTGCGGAGCCCCTCGGCGACCTCGCGATCGGCCTCGTAGTTCGCCGTGCCGCCGAGGATGTAGTCGTAGATGCGGGCCGGGCTGGGGACGGTGGGGTCCACCCCTGGCGGGATTTGCTCGTTATTGCTCATTTCGCCTCAATCGCCGCAACTTGTGATCCACGAATTATGAAGCAACGGCGCATGCCTCCGCGCGCGATCGGGCGATGAGGAGCGAATCTCGGGGTGCCCGCGAGATCTCCGAATCAAAGGTGCTTTAGGTGATCGGCGCTGGTTTCGGCGTCGATGGCGGGGATTCGCATGCCGTTCTTCTCGCGGGCGAGCGGGGCTGCCGGACCCGGGGGCGAAGCGTCCCCGCCGGCTCACGGACCGCCGTTCTCCCGCGCGGCGGCGAGCAGGGCCCGGGTGCGGCGGAGGACGTCGACCTGGGCCGGGTTGTAGAGGTCCTCGAGAGCGGTGTCGAGGGCCTGCCTGGCGTGGCCCTCGCCGCGCGGGGCGTCGCCCGTCATGGTGCTCAGCCCGGGATGTTCGGCGTACAGCCCGCGGACGAACGGGGCCAGCCGTTCGGCCAGGGCGTCGCGGGTCGGCTCGTCGGCGTCGGCGGGCAGCTCCTCGAACTCCAGGGCGACCGGGTCGGTGGAGGGGGAGCGCAGCATGTCCGCGTAGGCCTGCATGCCCCGCGGGCCGAGGACCCGGGTCATGACGACGACGAACGAGCGGTCGGAGTCGGGCATCGCGGCGCGGGTGGCCGCCGGGGCGAGATCGGGCGGCAGGTCGGTCGGTGCCGCCTTGCGCAGCAGGACGCCGAGTTCGACGCGGGCCCGCCGGAGGCGCTCGATGGTGGCGGCGAGTTCGGCGTCGAGCGTGCGCAGGGCCTCCTCCGGGTGGTCGTCGCCGTCCCCCATCGCGGCGATCTGCTGCAGGGAGAACCCGAGTTCGGTCAGGCGCTTGATGCGCACCACCCGGACGAGGTGGGCGACCCCGTACCGCTTGTAGCCGTTGGCGCGGCGTTCGGGCTCCTCGAGCAGCCCGACCTCGTGGTAGTGCCGCACCGCCCGCAGGCTGGTGCCGGCGAGCTCGGCGAGCTCGCGAGTGCTCCACGCCACGACCGTCCTCCTCCGTTCGACGAGTGCCGGCGCCGACGCGTCCCCGCCGGCGGTTTCCAGGCTGAACCATGCCGCCGCGTCATGGTCAAGTTAGGAGCCCTGGGCGACCGGGGCGAATGCAGGGCGAGTGGTCCACTTCACAGAGCTCGGGCCTTGAGTATGCCGCTACGTCACAGTTTCTCCTGAGTCTGGACCGCCCCTACCGACACCGACCCGGCGGGAAGGGATGGCTTTTCCCTAACCCCGTGTTTGCCCGTTCCTGTCGTGAAGATGATCACGGCATGTGACGAATTCGGCCACTTCTCGCGTAACGCCTGGAGGGACGCATGACGACGACCGATCAGAACCGGGTTCACGACGGCACCGCGAACGACGGCACCGCGAACGGGGCGCCCGGCGGTGGCCCGGCGGGGGAGCAGCCGTCCGTCCAGATGATCCGGATGCTCGGCGGCTTCCAGATATCGCAGGCCCTGTATGTGATCGCCAAGTGCGACATCGCCTCCCTGCTCGACGACGGCCCCGGGGAGATCGACGATCTCGCGGCGAGGTCCGGCGTGTGGCCGGACCTGCTGCGCCGACTCGTCCGCAGCCTCGCCCCGCTCGGCGTCTTCCACCAGCCGGACGAGAACACGGTGGAGACCACGCCTCTCGGGGCCACGCTGTCCACCCGGCATCCGGATTCGGTCCGCGACATCGCCCTGTACTACATGGAGACCCACTACCTGCCCTTCAGTGAACTCCTGCACACCGCCCGCACCGGTGAGGTCGCCGCCCAGCGCTACTTCGGGCGGCCGTTCTTCGAGTGGGTCGTCGCCGACCCGGACGTCGCCGAGCTGCAGAGCCGGGCGATGGCCGGGTTCACCGGGGGGCTGCGCGGGCGGATGTTCGAGGGCTACCGGCTCCCCGGGGGCGACGTCGTCGCCGACATCGGCGGTGCCGACGGCACCATCCTGGCGCGCCTGCTGGCCGACGATCCGGGGCGCCGGGGCATCCTGTTCGACCTGCCCGAGATCGTCCCGGACGGGCGCCGGAAGATCGACGAACTCGGCATGGCCGACCGCATCGAGATCGTCCCCGGCGACTTCTTCGAAGCGGTGCCGGAGGCCGACGTCTACGTGATGGCCGCGGTCCTGCACGACTGGGACGACGCCTCCTGCGTGCGCATCCTGCAGTCCGTCACGAGGGCCGCGGCGCCCGGTGCCCGGCTCGTCGTGATCGAGGGCGTGGTGCCGTCCGGCGACGTACCGCACCCCACCAAGCTGATCGACCTGACCATGCTCGCCCTCACCGGCGGCAAGGAGCGCAGCGCCGCCGAGTACGCCGACCTGTTCGCCGCGGCCGGGTTCACCCTCGACCGGATCGTCCCCACGCCGCAGTACTCCTTCATCGAGGCGAGCCTGGACTGACCTCCCGCCCGCCCGGCGTCCCGCCGCGGACGCCCCACGCCGCCACCCGAGGAGAGGCCCAGATGCGAAAGCCCGCCGCCCCGCCCGTTCTCGCCGCCGCCGCACTGGTCGTCACGTTGCTTCCGGCGGGAGCGGCGGCGGCGCCACCGGAGGCGCCGGCGGCGCCACCGGGCGGCGGCCCGGACTGGGGGGCGTGCCCGAGCGGCGTCGCCGCGCCGGGGCTGGAGTGCGCCACGCTCGACGTCCCGCTCGACTACCGGGATCCGGACGGGCGGACCATCGAGATCGCGATCTCCCGGCTCGCGAGCACCGATCCCGGGCGGCGCCGCGGCGTCCTGCTCACCAACAGCGGCGGGCCCGGCGGGCAGGGGCTGGGTTTCCCGGCCGCCCTGCGGGACCTGGGGATTCCGGAGCGCGTGCTGGAGACCTACGACGTGATCGGCGTCGATCCGCGCGGCGTCGGGCACAGCACGCCGGTGACGTGCGACCTGACCCGGGCGGAGCAGCCCAGCAACATCCCGAGGTTCGCGCGGAACGACGCCGACGTCGCCGCCGAGGCGAAGCGGGTGGCGGCCGTCGCCGCGAAGTGCGGGTCGTCGCGGACGGCGCCGCTGCTCCCGCACATCACCACCGCGAACACCGCACGCGACCTGGACCGGGTCCGCGCCGCGCTGGGCGAGCCGAAGGCGTCCTACCTCGGCATCTCCTACGGCACCTACCTCGGCGCGGTCTACGCGACGATGTTCCCGCACCGCACCGACCGCTTCCTGCTCGACAGCGCGGCGGGCCCCGGCGGCTGGGACGTCTCGTTCTCCCGCATGTTCGGCCGGGGCTTCGCCGACCGGTTCCCGGACTTCGCGGAGTTCGCCGCCGCGCACCACGAGAAGTACAGGCGAGCCAGTTGCACGTGATCTGCAATGACTCGGACTGGCCGGAGCAGGTCGAGACCTACCGGCGCAACGTCGCCGCCGACCGGTCCCGCTTCCCGATGTTCGGAGCCGCCGGGGCGAACATCACGCCGTGCGCGTTCTGGCCGTCCGAGCCGTACGAGCCCCGCGTGGAGATCACCGATCGCGGTCCCTCGAACGTCCTGATCGTGCAGAACCGCCGGGACCCGGCGACACCGCTGGCCGGGGCGCGGATGCTGCGCGGCGCGCTCGGCGACCGGGCCCGGATGGTGACCGCCGACCAGGGCGGGCACCTCGCGTACCTGTACCTGGACGACCGCTGCCTCAACGGCATCGCGACGAAGTTCCTGACCACCGGAGCGCGCCCGCCGCAGGATGTCGCCTGCACGTGAGCATCGCGACCGGACGGGTCAGTCCCCGTGCCGTCCGGCTTCGAGTTCGGCTTCGAGTTCGGTCGCGAGCGCTGCTCGCTCGGCCTGGTGGCGGGCGAGCAGCGCGGCGCTGTAATCGGTCCACGCGGCGTCCTGCTCCGCGGTCATCGGGGCATCGTCGACCTCGAATTCGATGTCCGGATGGATATCGGTGAACTTCGCGAAAAGCGCGCCCATCTCGATGCTGTGCCGCCGATTGAGCGCAATGCGCCGTGGGTCCATCGCCGCCCTCCGGTGGAAAGGGCGAACAGCGTACCGCCTCAGGACGCGTCGGTGACGCGGAGCGCGATCACGGCGATGTCGTCGGTGCCGGTGGTGGGGAGGCCGTCCAGGAGGGTGTCGCAGAAGGTGTCCAGGGGGTCGCGCGCGAGTGCGGACGCCCGCTCGCGGAGCCGTTCGAGGCCGATGTCCAGGTGCTCGCCCGGCCGTTCGACCAGGCCGTCGGTGTACAGCAGCAGGGTGGCGCCGGGAGGCAGGGCCTCGGTCGCGCTGCCGTAGGGCTCGTCGAAGGGGTAGCCGAGCAGGGGGTTGGCGGCGTCCTCCAGCAGCCGGGCGCCGCCGTCGGCGGTGACCAGCAGCGGTGGCGGGTGGCCCGCGCTGGCGTAGTCGAGCCGCCGGCGGCCCGGCCCCGTCGTGACGCGCCCGAGGACGGCCGTGGCGGTGGAGTCCGGGACCAGCGTCTGCATCGCCATGTTGAGCCGGCGCAGGGTCTCGCCGGGCGGGCCCGCGCGGTCGACGGTCAGGCCGCGCAGCATGTTCCGGAGCTGGCTCATTCCGACCGCGGCGGCGAGGTCGTGGCCCGTGACGTCCCCGATGGCCAGGACGGTCGCGCCGTCCGGCAGCACGAAGCAGTCGTACCAGTCGCCGCCCACCTCGGCGGCCGCCGGGCTCGGCCGGTACCGGGCCACGGCCGCCATGCCGGTGAGGCGGGGCGGGTCGGGGAGCAGGCCGTCCTGGAGCGCGAGGGCCACCTGCTGGGTCCGGTGGGCCTGGACGGCGTTGCTCAGCGCGTCGTGGGTGCGGTCGAACATCTGCCGCATGAGGTCGACGTCCTCGGGGGTCATGGGCGCGCGGTCGCCGCAGCGGGCGGCGGTGACCGCCGCCGCCACGGCGCCGTTCACGACGACCGGCATCAGCACGACGCTGTTGGCGCGGGCCGTGGCCAGCCAGGACGTCGTGCTCTCCGGGAACACTCCGGCCGGGGGCTCGCCGGGCGGGAACGTGCGGTGCAGCGGGCGGCGCCGCTCCACCGCGCGGGTGAACGCGCTGTCGGCGGCGAACCGCTCGTAGCCGAGCGGCGGCTGGCGCGGCATGCCGTCCTGCGCGGCGGTGGCGATGCGCTGGGCGACGACGGTGGCGCCCGCCGGACGGTCGCCGAAGTTCGGCAGCAGGTGCACGCCGCAGCCGTCCGCGAGGACCGGGACGAGCACGTCGGCGAGCGCGCCGAACATCTCCGGCAGCCCGGAGCTCTCCGCGATCGCGGCGGCGGCGCGGTCGATCAGGTCCCGGCGCCGCTCCTCCCGCCACTGCTGCTCGATGTCGACGCAGGCGCCGATCCACTCGGTCAGGACGCCGTTCTGGTAGACCGGCGCGGTGCGGACCTCGAAGTGCCGGTACTCGCCGTCGACGGTCCGCAGCCGGTACACGTACCGCCAGGGGCGCTCCTCCCGGCGCGCCTGGTCCCGAGACCGCTTCGCCTCGTCGCGGTCGTCGGGATGCAGGGCCCGCAGCCAGCCGTTGCCGCGGAACTCCTCCCAGGTCTGCCCGGTCAGCTTCTCCCAGCCGGGGCTCGGCTCGATGACCCCGCCGCCCGGCCCCGTCACCCACATGATCGGCGCGCTCGTCCCGGCGACCCGGACGAGGCTCTCCAGCCTGCGCCGGAACCGCTGCTGCTCCTCGGCCGAGCGGACCGCCCGCCGGGTGGCCGCGACCTGCTCGGTGACGTCCACCGCGATCACCAGGACCCCGGGCGGGTCCTCGCGGAACCGGGAGAGGCTGAAGGTGAAGAACCGCTCCGCGCGGCCGGTGCCGATCCCGCCGAGCCGCATCCGCGCCTCGGTGACGGTGACGGCCTCGCCGGTGTCCAGGACGCGGTCGAACAGGTCCGGGCGGTCCGTGCGGGCCGCTCCGCCGAACGCCTCCTGGATCGGCCGTCCGAGCGGATGGTCGCCGAAGTACGCCCGGTAGGCGGCGTTGGTGTAGGCCAGGCGGTGCCGCGGCCCGGTGGTCAGGGCGATCGCGACCGGCGCCGGGTCGAACGCCCCCGGCGCGAGCCCGCCGATCCCCTCTCCGCAGGCGCCCATCGCAACACCCCCGGTCGGCCGCCGCATCCCGCATCGACCAGGCATACCCGGCACTCCCGGAGAGGAACGTGCCCCCGCGCGCGGCGGAGCCTCAGCCCAGGGCGCGCCGGGCGACCGTGCCGAAGTGCAGCTCGTCGGGGCCGTCGAGGAGGCGGGCGGCCCGGCCGGCGCGCAGCAGGGCGGGCAGCGCGGTGTCGGGGCCGAGCCCTTCCGCGCCGTACACCTGGACGGCCGCGTCGGTGACCTCGTGCAGCGTGCGGGCGGCGGCGACCTTGGCCAGCGCGGTCTCGGTGCGCGCGTCCCGCCCGGCCTCGACCCTGCCGACGGCCTCGAAGACCAGCGGACGGGTCGTGCGCAGCGACAGCAGGGACTCGAAGAGGTGCCGCTGCACGTGCTGGAGATCGCCGAGGCGGCCGGCGGCGGTCCGGCGCGCGCGGGCGCGGTCGCACATGAGGTCGTAGGCGCGCTGGGCCTGCCCGAGCCAGCGCAGGCAGCGCAGCAGGCGGCCCAGCCGGACGCGGTCGCCGGCGACGCGCAGGCCGCGGCCCGGCTCGCCGAGGACGTGGTCGCCGGGGACGGTGACGCCGTGCAGCGCGATCTCCCACTGCCCGCCGGCGCCGAGCACCGGGAGCTCCCGGACGATCTCGAACCCGTCCGCGCCCGTGGGGACGAGCAGGACCGACAGGCCGTCGCGCTCGCCGGACGCCCCGGAGGTGCGGGCGAGCACGGCGGCGAGACCGGCGTGCCCGGCGCCGGTGACGAACCATTTACGGCCGGTGACGAGCCAGGTTCCGTCGGGACGGCGCGTCGCGGTCGTGGTCACCAGGGTGGGGTCGGAGCCGGGCACGTCCGGTTCGGTCATCGCGTTGCACATGGCGAGTTCGCCGGACGCCAGGCGGGCGGCGTAGCGGTCGCGGACGGCGGGCGCGGCGTGCCGGGCGAGGGTGTTCACGTCGAGCAGCGAGGCCGAGCCGAGCAGGGACGGGCCGTGGTCGCTGCTCCCCTCGACCTCGGCGATGTGCGCGTAGTCGCCCAGGCCGAGGGCGCCGCCGCCCAGCTCGTCCGGCAGGGGCAGGCCCCAGAGCCCGGCGGCCTTCGCCTTCCGCCGGATGTCCGCGCCGCGGGCGGTGTCGCCGCCGTCGAGGTCGTCCTCCCACGGCAGGACGTGCTCGCGCAGGAACCCGCGGACCCGTTCCCGCAGGGGGAGCAGGTGCGGCGGGCACTCGGGGCGGCCGTGCGGACCGGCGATGCTCTCATCCATGACATCTCCGTACATTCCGGGAACTGGTGGCGGATCGGTGGCGACTCCTGCTGTGACCGGTCGCGCGAACGCGCGGCGGAGTTCCCGGTACGGAGGGAGAGCCGATGGCCCATCCAGCCACGGCGGCGGCGCGTGCGGAGCACGAGGATCTCGGGCTCCACGTCACCGGACCGCCCGCCATCACCGAAGGTGCCGTCCGGCACCTGCGACTGCTCGGCGCGGCCGACCTGCTCGACCGGCGGGCGCGGCCGCTGACGGCCGCCGCGCACTGGGCGGCGGGGGTCGCGGACACGGAGGTGACCGACGAGGCGACCGCGCAGGCGGCCACGGGCGTCATGCACGTGCACGGGCGCCGGGACGGCGCGCCGCGCGGCCCGGCCGCCGACTACCTGACGACCGCGGCCGCGGTGATCACCGCGCAGGCCATACTCGCGGCCTCGCTGGGACGCGCCCGCGGCATGACCGTCGACCAGGTCGCCACGGGTGCCGACCTGGCGGGACTAGTCGCGGTCGGGCAGTACCTGGCGGCCGGGACGGCCGAGGAGCCCGAGGCGGTCCCGCTCACCCCCGGCGGGCCGCCGTTCGTGACGTCCGACGGTGTGCGGTTCGAGGTGGAGACGCTGGACGCCGGGGTCTGGGCGGCGTTCTGGGCCGGGCTCGGCGTTCCCGAGCGGGTCGCCGGGGCGGGGTGGCGCTCGTTCCAGTTCCGCTACGCGACCGCCTGCTCCCCGGTGCCCGCCGAACTGCACGCGGCGGCGCGCGCCGCCGCGTGGAAAGAGGTGCTGCGTGTCGGCGGCGCGGCGGGAGCCTCGCTGTGCGCGCTCCGGTCGCTGCGGGACCGGCTGGACGAGCCCGTGCCGGACGCCCCCTGGACGCTCGCCTCGCTCGGCGCGGCGGCCCCGGTCCCGGTCCCGGACGGCGGTGCCGCGCCCGCCCGGCCGCTCGAGGGGATGGTGGTGCTGGAGGCGGGCCGCCGCATCCAGGCTCCGCTGGCCGCGTGCGCGCTGGGCTGGCTGGGCGCCGAAGTGGTCCGCATCGAGCCGCCGGGCGGTGATCCGCTGCGCGGGATGCCCCCGGTCTGCGGCGGCGTGTCGGCGCGCTGGCTGGCGCTCAACCGGGGCAAGCGCGCGGTGGAGATCGACATCAAGACCGCCGCCGGACGGGCGGAGCTGTACGAGCTCGCGGCCGGCGCGGACGCGTTCGTCCACAACTGGGCGCCCGGAGCCGCCGAGCGCCTGGAGCTGGACGACGCGCACCTCCGGCGGGCCAACCCCGGGCTCGTGTACGCCTACACCAGCGGGTGGGCGGGCCGCCTCGACGACGCCCCGCTGGGGACCGACTTCATGGTGCAGGCCCGTACCGGCGTCGCGGAGGCCGTCCGCGCCCGGGACGAGGACACCGCGCCGTCCCTGATGACGCTGCTGGACGTGCTCGGCGGCCTGATGGGCGCGGAGGCCGTGCTGGCCGCCCTGCTCCGGCGGCACCGCACGGGACGGGGCGTCCGCGTCGACTCCTCCCTGCTGGGCGCCGCCGAGGAGCTGACGCGGCCCGCGCTGGCACGGGTGAGGGCGGGCGGACCGGCGCGCGCGCCCGAGGCGTTCCGGCGCCCGATCCCCGCCGGGGACGGCTGGGTGGCCGTCCACGACGCGGACGCGGACGCGGCGGGGCCGCTGTCGGCCCAGGTGGCCGGCATGGACACGCAGGAGGCGCTCGAGCTCCTCCGCGGCAAGGGCATGCGGTGCACGGCCGTGACAACGGCCCTGGACCGGCTGCCCGACGACGACCGGTTCGCCGGTCTGCTGACCCGAGACGTGCACGGCGCGATGGCCGTTCCCGTTCCCTGGAGGCTCGCATGACCGCACAGCCGACCGCACAGCCGACCGCACAGCCGACCGCCCGCCCGGCCGCACAGCCGATCGACCTCGTGCCCGCCCGGTTGCGGCGCGCGTGGGCGGCCGAGGGCATCTATCCCGATCTCGACCTGTACGCGCAGTTCCGTGCGCACCGCAACGCGGCGCCCGAGCGCCCCGCGGTCATCGACGCGGCGGGCGTCCTCGACTACGCGGGCCTGGACCGGCTCGTCCGCTCCGTCGCCGCCGGGCTGCGCGATCTCGGCGTCGGCGCGGGCGACGTCGTGGCCGTCCAGCTGCCCAACGGGCGGGACGCGGTGGCGGCCGAGTTCGCGGTGGCGGCGCTCGGCGCGGTGGCGCTCCCGTTCCCCGTCGGCCGGGGGGCGGGCGAGGCCGCGGCGCTGCTGGCCGGGGCCCGCGCGCGGGCGGTGATCACCGTCACCGCGCACGGGGACTCGGCACCGGCGGCCGACCTGCTGGAGGCCGCCGCCGCCGGGCTGCCGGACCTGCGCACGGTGATCGCCGCCGGCACCGGCGAGCCGTCCGGGGCGGTGGCCTGGAAGGAGCTGGCCGAGGCGGACGGCTCCGGGTTCGTCCCCGCGCGGCCCGACCCCGACCAGGTCGCCCGGATCCTGGTGTCGTCGGGATCGGAGGCCGCCCCCAAGATGGTGGCCTACTCCCACAACGCGCTGTCCGGCGGCCGGGGCAACTTCATCGGCTCGCTCCTCACCGACCGCGAGCCGCCGCGCAGCCTGTTCCTGGTGCCGCTGGGGTCGGCGTTCGGCAGCAACGCGACACCGGCCACGATGGCCAGGCACGGGGGCTGCCTGGTGCTGCTGGAGCGGTTCTCGCCGGTCGCCGCCCTGGAGGCGATCGCCCGGCACCGGCCCACGCACATCGTGGCGGTTCCCGCGATGGTCCGCATGATGCTCGACAAGGCACCCGCCGGGGACCGGACGGACGGCGCCCCGGCGCCGGCCGCGCTGCTGCTGGGCGGCTCGGAACTGGACGCCGGAACGGCCGCCGAGGCGGAGGCCGTCTTCGGATGCCCGGTCGTCAACGTGTACGGATCGGCCGACGGGGTCAACTGCCACAGCGGCCTGCCCCCGCTGGCCGACGAGGGCGGCGGGCCGGGCGTGGCGATCGGGCGCTGCGACCCGAGGGTGACCGACATCCGGATCGATCCGCTGCCCGGCGACCCCGGCGAGGGGCACGCGGGAGCGGACGGGACCTCGGGGACCGTCGTCCCGGGCGCCGGGGAGATCGTCGCCAGGGGCCCGATGACGCCGATGTCCTACGTCGGGGCGCCCGCGCTCAACGAGCGGTACCGGACGCCGGACGGCTGGGTCCGTACCGGCGACCTGGGCGTCATGGACGCGACCGGGACGCTGCGCCTGGTGGGGCGGCTGAAGCACATCGTCATCCGCGGCGGCCTCAACATCAGCCTGGCGGCGGTCGAGCAGGCCGTGGCCGCGCATCCGGGCGTGCGCGACACCGTCTGCGTCGGCGTCCCGGATCCGGTGCTGGGCGAGCGGGTGGCGGCCTGCGTGGTGCCGCGCCCCGGGCACCGCCTCGACCTGGAGTCCCTGTGCTCGTTCCTGACCGGGGCCGGGCTGGAGAAGGCCGCCCACCCCGAGCACCTGCTGGTGGTGGAGCGGATGCCGCTCACGCCCGCGGGCAAGCCCGACCGGGCGGCCCTGCGATCGCGGATACGGACGTGACGCGGCCCCCGTGCCCCGGCCCGCGCGCGGCGGGCCGGGGCACGGGGCCCTGGTGAGGGCGGACCGGATCAGGACGGCCGCAGCGCCCGGGCCAGCTCGGTACGCGCCCGCGCGACGCGCGACCGGACCGTGCCGATCGGGCACCCCAGCGCCTCGGCGGCCTCGGCGTAGGAGAGGCCGACGATCTGGGTCAGCAGGAGCGCCTCCCGGCGTTCGGTGGGCAGCTCGTCCAGCATCGTCTTCAGCAGGGTGAGATCCTCCGGTCCGGTGGACGCGGTCCGGCGCGCGCGTTCGGCCGCCCGTTCCCAGTCGTCGGTACCGGCGACGACGGGTCTGCGGAGGGAGGCGCGGTGGCGGTCGATCACGACCCTGCGCGCGATGGACAGCAGCCACGTCCGGGCCGAGGACCGGCCGGCGAACGCCGGCAGGCTGCGCATCGCCCGCAGGAAGGTCTCCTGGGTCAGGTCCTCCGCGCTCTGCGGGTCGGAGAGGTAGCCGGTGAAGCGCAGGACGTCGGCGTAGCAGGCGCGGGTGAAGGCGTCGAAGTCCGCGGGCGTTCCGTTGCGGGCGGACAGTGCGAGAAGGGTGAGTCGCTGGTCGTCGATGGTACGGGTCATCGGGATTCTCCCTGGGAGTGTCGGACGAACGGCGCTGGGTGGCTGGTCGCGCGTCGCGTAAGCCCGGCGTCCCGGCGGCGGCGCGCGCGCTCCGCCCGGGAACCGGGGCGGCCGGACGGACGACTGGCTTGGGCGCGGCGGACGTCCCGTCCGCGGAGGGAGAGGGCGATGGAAGTGCGGCGGAACACCGGGCGACCGGGCGAGGCGGCGGAACCGGACGGGTCCGGCGACCCGGCGAAGCCCGCCGGGACCGGGGCCGGGTCCGGGGCCGGGACGGTCACGACGGTGCTGCTCACGGCCGCGATGGGCGTGTCGATGCTGCAGCTGTTCCTGATCGGTGCGCTGGGGCCCCGCCTGGTCGAGGACGGCGGGTTCTCGCGGGGCGTCCTCGGGCTGACCACGAGCGCCGGGTTCGGCGTGGCGTGCGCGCTCTCCCTCACCGCGGGCTCCTGGGTGGACCGCATCGGGCCGCGCCGGTCCCTGGTCGCCCTGCTGGTGATCGCCGCGGGCGCGCTGGCGCTCATCGGCTCGGCCACCGGCACGGCCATGCTGCTGGCGGCGGTCGCGCTCGGGGGGCTGCCGCAGGCGCTGGCCAACCCCGCCACCAACAAAGTGATCATCGCCGCGGTCGCGCCCGCCCGGCGCGGGGCGGTCACCGGCTGGAAGCAGTCCGGGGTGCAGCTCGGCGCCTTCGCCGCCGGGCTCCCGTTCGCGGTGCTCGCCGGCTGGCTGGGGTGGCGCGGCGCCGTGTGGGGGGCGGCCGGGTGCGCCCTGCTGATCGCGGTCTTCGCCGCGGTCCTGCTGCCCCGCGACCCGTCCCGCAGGGCCGCGCCGGGCGCGGCGGGGGCGCCGCCGCCACGCGTCCGGGTCGGCCGGCTGGCCGCCTACCAGCTCGCCCTCGGGTGCGGGATCGCGTCGGTCAACACCTACCTCGCCCTGTACGGGGCGCAGCGGCTCGAGCTGGGCGCGGTGGTCGCGGCCTGGCTGGTCGCCGTCCTCGGCGTGACCGGCATCGCCGGCCGGGTCGGCTGGTCCAGGAGGGCCGGAAGCCTGCCGCGTCCGGTGGTCCTGCTGGCTCCGCTGGCGGCGGGCGCCTGCGCGGCGGCCCTCGTGCTCGGGGCGTCGGCCTGGGCCTCCCCGCTGGTGTGGCTCGGCGCCGCCGCCGTCGGTGCGTTCGCCGCCGCCGGCAACGCCGTCTCCATGGTCGCGGTGGTCAGGAGCGCCGACGCCCGCGTGGCCGGACGGGCCTCGGCGCTGGTGGCGGCCGGGTTCTTCGGCGGCTTCGCGCTGGGGCCGCCGCTGTTCGGCGTCCTCGTCGCGCGGGCGGGCTACGGCCCGGCCTGGCTGCTGGTCGCGGCGGAGTTCGCCGCCGCCGCGCTGATCGGGGTACTGATCGCCGCCCCCGGGCGGGGGCGGCGATGAGGTGGGCCGAGCAGACCCTGGAGTCGCTGCTGGACCGGGTGGCGGGCGCGGAGCGAGATCTCGGGACACGCTGGCCGTTGTATGCGGACCCGATCTCGGGAGCCTGGAGTACCACTGCCAGAGGCTCATGGACCGGCGGTTTCTGGGCCGGGCTGCTGTGGTTGCGCGCCGCCGCGACCGGCGCGCCGTCCGACCGTGCCGCCGCGTCCCGCCGCACCGGGATGCTGCGCCCGTGGATCGGGGCCGACACGGCGACGCGCGGGCTCATCTTCTGGTACGGCACCTGCTTCGGCGACGGGGACGCCGCGGCGCTGCGGGCCGAGGCCGCGGACGCCTGCCTGGCGGCCCACGACCCCGGCCTCGGCGTACTGCCGTGGGGCGAGGCGTTCGGCGGCCCCAGGGAGCTGGCACGGGTGGACGGCCTGCCCGGCCTTCCCCGCCTTCTGCTCTCGACCGGCGCCGAAGGGGACCGGGCCGCCCGCGCGCACCTCGACGTCCAGGTGGGCCTCACCGCCGCGACGCCCGACCTGGTCCCGGCCTGGCGGCATGAGGCCGGGCGGTGGACCGCCCATCCCGCGCCGCCCGCGGGCTGGAGCCGGACGGTCGGCTGGCTGCTGCTCGCGGTCGCGGAGGGCTCGCCCGCCCAGATCCGGCGCTGCCTGGACCACCCCGTGGTGGCCGCCCGGCTCGCCGCCGGCGCGGATCCGGTGCCGCCCGCCGGGCCGCCCGTCCAGGACGCGTCCGGGACGGGCGCGCCGGTGCCGCCGGACACCTCCGCCGCGGCGATCGAGGCCGTCGCGGCGCTGAAACTCGCGGAACGGGTCGGCGGCGACGAGGGCGGCAGGCTCCGCGAGCGTGGCGTCGCCGTGCTGCGCGCGCTCGCCGGACGGTACGTCCGGCACGGGCGCCTGATCGGGGGCTGCTACGAACTGGAACGCGGGATCGCCACGGGGCATGAGCTTGTCTGGGGTGATTTCTTCCTGGCGGTGGGGCTTGCCGTGCTGTGCGGGTCGGTGGCGGTCGCCGACTTCTGAGCGGCGTTTCCGGGCATGCCGAGGAGACCGGGCGGCGCGACGCCGCTCGGCTCGGCGCTCGGATCATCGGCGGGAGGGGCCTCGAGCAGGGGCCCGTGCGGGACCGGTGCCCGGCCCGGCCCCAGGCACCATGACGGGCCGGGCCGGACACCGGAGTCAGGTCAGGGACGGGCGGAAGCGGTGCCCGCCCCCTCCGCCGCGATCACCCGTCCAGCGCCGTGGTGAGCGCGCGGACGGTGGAGCGGTAGACCGACAGCAGGTCCATGTTCTGGTCGGGGAAGTTGACGACGGTGACCCGCTCGGCCTCGATGGACGACAGCGCGTCGGCACCGGGCATCGCGGAGTTGTCCAGCACGAGGCCCGGCTTCTTCCCGGCCAGCTCGGCGACCCGGGAGGCGGTCGGCGGCTGCGGGCCGTACGTGCCGACCGGCCGGGCACCGAGCATCTCCGCCGCCCAGGTGACGAACGCCTGCGCGACGACCGGGGGTTCACCGGCCTGCCGGTACGCGGCGGCGGCCTTGCGACTCTCGGCGGCGTACACGGTGTCGAAGGAGGTCAGCCACGTGCGTGCCGCCGCCGCGGTGCCGAACTCCCCGCCGAGCCGCGTCACCTCGGACTCGACGGCGGCCGGGCCGTTGTCGAGCTCGAGCTCGATCAGCTCGGCCCCGGACCCGGCGGCGGACCTCAGCTTCGGCGCGAACCCCTCGAAGGCCGCGTACAGCACGAAGTCGGCGCCCGCGACCTTGGCGATGTCGGACGGCTTGGGGTCGTAGTCCGGCGGGTGCGTGATGCCCGGCGGCACGATGACGGTCACGTCGCGGGCTCCGGCGGCGCGGGCGAACGCGGCCTCCCAGGTGGAGGCCGCGACGACCTTGGGGCCGCCCGCGCCGCCGCCGTCCGCCGGATCGGCCTCGGCTCCCGACGAGCCGCAGGCGGAGAGGGCGGTGGCCAGCGCGAGGGCGGCGGCGAGCCGCCCGAGGCCGCGGGCGCGTCCGGAAGCCGTGCTCGGAGGGGTCATGATCGGGTTCCCGCTTTCGGTACGAGGTGGATCAGCAAGGTCAGTGCGCCGCCGAACAGGACGAGGACGGGCCCCGGCGGCAGATCGAAGAGCAGGGCGAGCGCGAACCCGCCCAGGTTGAAGGCGACCCCCAGGCCGATCGCCCACGCGGCCATCGACGTCAGGGAGCGCCCGAGCCGCCGGGCGGCCAGCGCGGGCAGCAGGGTGAGGGCGTCCACCAGCAGCGCGCCGGTCAGCCGGATCGCCCCGGCGATGGCGACCGCGATCACCATCAGCAGGACGACCGTCAGCGGACCGACCGGGACGCCGGAGCACACCGCGAGTTCCCGGTCGTGCAGCAGCAGGGCCAGGTCGCGGCGCCGCGCCCAGAACAGCGCGGGCACCGCGACGGCCAGGACGCCGAGCACCGCCACATCGCCGGGACGCGTCGCCAGGATCGAGCCCCACAGCAGCTCGAACGCGCCGTTGGCGTTCACGCCCGACATCGACAGCACCAGCAGCGCCGCGGCGATCGCCAGCGTCATCAGCAGGCCCATCGCCCCCGACAGCCCGGCCGGGGCCCGCGCCAGCGGGGCCAGCGCCCCGCCGGTGAGCGCGCACAGCACCAGCGCGCACACCAGCGGGTCCAGCCCCGCGAGCATCCCGAGGGCGCTGCCCAGCAGCGCGACGTGCATCATCGCGAACCGCACCGGCCAGATGTCCAGGCCGATGATGAACACGCCGACGACCGGCAGGGCGACGCTGCCCAGCAGCAGCGCCGCGACCGCCAGCCGCACGGAGGGCAGGCCCAGCAGGGCCTGCACCTCTGCGAGCGAGTTCACCGCAGCTCTCGCAGCCGTCCGGCCGCCATCTCGGTGACCCGGTCGCACGCCCGCACCACGGCGCGGTCGTGCGTGGCGACCACCACGGTGACGGGCGAGGCCGCCAGCAGTTCGGCCACCTGCTCCTGCCCGGCGAAGTCGAGCGCGGCGGTGGGCTCGTCGGCCAGCAGCACCCCGGCCCCCGCGCCCAGCTGCCCCAGCGCGCGGGCCAGGTAGGCGCGCTGCAACTGCCCGCCCGACAGGCTCGACAGCGGCCGCTCCAGCAGCCCGCCCAGCCCGAGGTCCGCGGCGGCGCGGCGGGCCGCGGCACCGTCCCCGCCACTGGCCAGCAGCTCGCCGACCAGCAGCGGGAACCGGCCCGCCGCGCGCTGCTGCGGGATCCACGCGACCTGGCGGCGCCGCACGGCCCACTCGGCGGCCCGGCGCGCGACACGGCCGCCGACCTCGATGTCACCGCTCACGTCGCGGTGCAGCCCGAGGACGGCGCGCAGCAGCGTGCTCTTGCCGGACCCGTTGGTCCCGGTGAGAGCGACGTGCTCGCCCGGTTCGACGCGCAGGTCGACGCCGTCGACCGCGCGCGACCGGCCGTACCGGCAGCAGACCGAGTGGAGCCGCAGGGCCGGCGCGCCCGGCGACTCCCCCTTCACGTGGGGCGGGGGACGCGACCGGACGGTTCGGCGCGCTCGCGCGAGCGGGCGCGGGGAGGTGAAGTGCTCATCGTCGGACTCCTCAGGGAAGGCGTGAAGGACGTCCGGGCGGCGCGGCGGAAGGAACCGCGGCGGCCCGGCGGCATGCTCCGCCCCGGGAGCGCGCGATCAGAAGTGCGGGGAAACGCCGATCACGCGGCCGTACCCGGGACGCTCCACGTCCCGGGAGGCCCGCGCCGCGCCATGGCGTACCGCAGCACGGTCCGGACGGGCGCGCGCTCACCGGCGCGCGCGAACGCCTTCGGCCGCGGCGGTCCGCCGGTGCGGCCGGTCGTGCCGAGGACCAGGAACAGCAGCGCCGGGCGCAGCGCCCAGCCGACCAGGAGCCGGACCAGGGCGCACAGCCGCGCCTCGCCCCACTCCAGCCAGGCCGAGGTGACCAGCACGCTCACCGCGTGGGTCAGCAGCATCCCCAGCCCGGGGGATCCGCCGTGGTGCATGCCCGCCGCGGCGTGCCCGGCGACGTCCGGTGCGGGGGAGGCCGCCGCGTGCGGCCCGGCGGCCGCCATCAGCAGCACGTGCAGGACGACCTGCGACACCGCGGTGGCGGGCAGGATCGAGGCCAGCGAGCGTTCCCGGCCGGTCAGCGCCAGCGCGGGCACGAGGATGATCAGGAAGCCCGCGAACGTCGCGGGACCGTCCGCCGAGCCGCCGCCGGCGACGTGCCCGAGCGCGGCGAGGCAGGCGCACGTGGCGGCGAAGCCCGCCGCGCGCACCCAGCGCACCAACGACCACGGACCCATGTCGCTCGGATACTCCCACACGGTTGCCGGACCCGGTAGCGGCTCGACGGCGTCCGGATCAGGACACCACCGCCGGGCGCAACAATGTACTACGGTTCGTAGTACACCATTCGGTGGGGCGCGTTCCGGCACCGTTCGCCTCCACATCGCACGACCGCGCTCCGGCGCGGCGTGCGCTGCTCCAGATCCCTGGAAAGAACGGACGAAGGGGAAAGCGCATGACGCGCACCCAGCGTGCCGAGGACGCCACCGGTGCCCCCGTGCAGCTCGTGATCGGCGGAATGACGTGCGCGGCCTGCGCGGCACGCGTCGAGAAGAAACTCAACCGGCTGGACGGCGTGGCCGCCGGCGTCAACTACGCCACCGGGCGGGCGACCGTCCAGCCCGGCGACGTCCCGGTCGGCGACCTCATCCGCCAAGTCGAGCGCGCCGGCTACACCGCCGAACGGTACGAGCCGGACGAACCCGCCGAGGACGACGAGGACGACCGGCACGTCCGGGCACTGGGCCGGCGGATGGTCGTCGCGCTCGTCCTGGCCATGCCGCTCGGCGAGCTGTCGCTGATGATGGCGGCCGTGCCGTCCTGGCGGTTTGCCGGCTGGCAGTGGCTGCTCGTCGCGCTGACGCTGCCCGTGGTGACGTGGTGCGCGTGGCCGTTCCACCGCGCGGCGTTCCGGGCGGCGCGGCACGGGACCAGCTCGATGGACACCCTGATCTCCACCGGCATCCTCGCCGCCACCCTCTGGTCCCTCTACACCATCGTCTTCCAGAGCGGCGAGCACGCCGCCGACGCCGGGGTGTGGGAACGGCTGACCGGTCCGGGCGGGTCGATCTACCTCGACGTGGCCGGCGGCGTCACCGCGTTCGTGCTGATCGGGCGCCTGCTGGAGGCCAGGGCCCGGCGCGCCTCGGGCGCCACCCTGCGGGAGCTGGCCGAGCTGGGCGCCAGGGACGTCGCCGTCATCCGCCCCGACGGCACCGAGCACCGCGTCCCGGCCGCCGAACTGCGGGCCGGTGACCGGTTCGCCGTCCGCCCCGGCGAGCGGATCGCCGCCGACGGGCTCGTCGAGTCCGGGCAGGCCGCCGTCGACACCAGCGCCATGACGGGCGAGCCGGTCCCCGCCGAGGTCGCCGAGGGCGACCCGGTCACCGGCGGCACGGTCGACCTCACCGGACGGCTCGTCGTGCGCGCCACCCGCGTCGGCGCCGACACCCGGCTGGCCGCGCTCGTCCGGCTCGTCGAGCGGGCCCAGGCCGACAAGGCCGCGGTGCAGCGGCTGGCCGACCGCATCTGCGGCTGGTTCGTCCCGGCCGTGTTCGCCCTCTCCGCCCTCACCCTCGCCGGCTGGCTCGCGTTCGGGGACGACGGGCACCGCGCGGCGACCGCGGCGCTCGCGGTCCTGATCATCGCGTGCCCGTGCGCGCTCGGCCTGGCCACGCCCACCGCGCTGCAGGTCGCCTCCGCGACCGGCGCGCGCCTCGGCGTCTTCATCAAGGGCCACCAGGCCCTGGAGTCGGCCCGCGCGATCGACACCGTCGTCCTGGACAAGACCGGCACCCTCACCGAGGGCCGCATGGCCGTGGCCGACCTGGCGGTGGCCGACGGGACCGGCCGGGCGGACGTCCTCCGCCTCGCGGGCGCCGTCGAGGACGCGTCCGAGCACGCCATCGCCGCCGCGATCGCCGCGGCGGCCCGCGACGAGGTCGGCGACCTGCCGCCGGTCACCGGCTTCCGGGCGCTGGCCGGGCTCGGGGCCCGCGGCACGGTGGCGGGACGGGACGTCGTGATCGGCTCGGCCCGCCTGCTGTCGGGCGAGGGCGTCACGATCCCCGGCCCGCTGGCCGAGCGGCGCGCCGAGTGGGAGAGCGCGGGACGCACCGCGGTGTTCGTGGCCGCCGACGGCGCCGCCGTGGGCGCCATCGCGCTCGCCGACACCGTCAAGCCGTCCGCCGCCGACGCCGTCGCCCGGCTGCACGGCATGGGCCTGCGCACCCTGATGCTCACCGGCGACAACACCGCCACCGCCCGGACCGTCGCCGACGAGATCGGGATCCCCGAGGTCATCGCCGAGGTGCTGCCCGCCGACAAGGCCGACGTCATCGCCCGGCTGCGCGCCGAGGGGCGCCGGGTCGCCATGGTCGGCGACGGCGTCAACGACGCCCCCGCCCTGGCCCGCGCCGACTTGGGCCTGGCCGTCGTGGACGGCACCGACGTCGCCCTCGCCGCCGCCGACCTGATCCTCGTGCGCGCCGACCTCGACGCCGTCCCCACCGCGATCAAGCTCGCCCGGGGCACGCTGGCCACCATCCGGGGCAACCTGGCCTGGGCGTTCGGCTACAACCTCGCCGCGCTGCCGCTGGCCGCCACCGGCCTGCTCAACCCGCTCATCGCCGGTGGCGCGATGGCCATGTCGTCGCTGTTCGTCGTCTCCAACAGCCTGCGCCTGCGCCGCCACGCGCCCCCCGCCCGCCTGGACGCCCCCGACGACGCCGACGGCGTCGACGCCGTCGACGACCCGGACGCCCCGGACGACCTGGCGGGCGCGCACCTCCTGGAACCCGTGGAGAACTCCCGCTGACGGCACCGGCCGGACGGGCACGCCCGTCCGGCCGGTGTGGGGAGCCGTGGGTCAGGGGGCCGGCTCTCCGGAGCCGTCCTCGGGGGTGTCCTCGGGCCGCTTCCTCGTGCCTGCCGTCAGCGAGTGCTCGCCGGACGCGTAGATGTGCACGAGGCCGAGCAGCACGGCGGCGGCCGCGACGTAGATGCTCCAGCCCGCGAGGGTGCCGCCGAGTTCGGTGAGGCCGGTGCCCGCGTCGCCGCCGATCGCGACGGCGGCGAGGAAGACGACGGCGAGGACGGCCGCGAGCGCGGTGGCGACGAGCGCGAGGGCGCCATAGCAGACGGTGAGTGTCTTCTTCATGATCAGATTCCTGCGATCGGGAGGAGCCCGGCGAGCAGGGCCATGGACATCAGGAGGTGGACGACGATCCAGACGGTCGCCGCCCTGGCGGTCTTGCCGAACTCGGAGCCGGCGATGCCCATCGTCACGAACAGGCCGAGGGCGAGCGGCGGCGTCATGCCCTCCAGCGCCCCGGTCAGAGCGGGCAGCATGACGGCGAGCAGGAGTGGGTCGCCGCCGAGGGCGGCCCACGCGGCGACCAGCGAGCCGCCGAGGATGGCCACCTGGGCGGTGCCGGGCAGCACCATGCCGAGCACGGCGAAGACGAGCGGGAGCAGGACGACCAGCGCGGCGATGTTCAGGTCCAGGCCGGTGACCCACTCCTGGATCTCCGCGTCGGCGTCCAGGCCGACGAACGCGTCGGAGATGGCGTAGGCGAAGTAGACGGTCGCGGCGACCGGCACGACCTTGGGCAGCGAACCCCGGAAGATCTCCAGGACGGGCGCGAGCCGCAGCTTCCCGCCGGGCAGCGAGCGGCGGCCGATGAGCAGGGCGTAGGCGGCGGCGATGCCGGGCGTGAACATCAGCACGGCGCTGGAGAAGTTGTCCGCGCCCTCCTCGCCGAGGCGCGCGATCAGCATGTCCTCGCCCAGGAAGTCGATCAGCAGCGGGACGAACATCAGCACCGGCAGCAGGAGAGCGGGCCAGCCGTCGCGCCAGGCCTCCCGCAGCCGGGGGCGCTCCGCCACCGGGATCGGCTCGACCTTGGTGACGCGGCAGATCGCGAAGAGCACCACGATCTTCTGCAGCAGGAACCACAGCCCGACCGTGTAGGAGGCGAGCGTCCACCCGCTGAGGCTGATCTCGCCCGGATAGAGCCGGTCGACGACGCCGTAGGTGAGGAAGATGATCCCGGCGGGCGGGATGATGTTGCCCAGCATGCTCGCCGACATCTCGATGGACGCGGCGGTGTGCGGTTTGAACCCGGCCCGCTTCATCATCGGGATCGTGAACGCGCCCACGGCGGCGGCGTTGCCGGGCCCGCTGCCGGACAGCGAGGCCATGAACGCGCTCGTCAGGGTGGCGACGTAGCCGGAGCCGCCGCGGAACCGGCCGATCAGGGCGAGCATGATCTGCACGATCCGTCCCACCACGTCGGTCGCGTCGAAGAGGACGGCGAGAACCATGAACGTGAAGATGACGTAGAACAGGCTGTCCTGGGCCGGCATGACCAGGTACTCGCCGAGATGCTCCCATTGCCCGGAGAGGGCGACGAGCAGCAGCAGCCCGCAGGCCATGTTCTCGTACATGGGCCTTTTGAAGACCAGGAACAGGACGCCGATCAGCGCGATGAGCGCGATCAGCATCAGCAGGGCCGCCGGCAACCCGAACAAGGGACCTCCTAGGACCAGAGGTAATTACTGGTTATGTCCGATGACGGCGCACGCTAGCACGGTGTCTCCTCCCTGGAAAGGGTTCTGTTGCGACTCACCAGCCTGGACGGGATGATGTGCGGGAAGTGCAAGGGGACCACTGGTCATTGGCGGTGTGCGGTGCTGGACAGGGCGGGCGGGCTCCCGCTGTACGCGCAACTCGTGGCGACGTTCCGGGAGCGCATCGAGTCGGCGGAGTGGCCCGCGGGCGGCCAGCTCCCGTCGGAGCGCGACCTGTGCTCGCTCTTCGACGTCAGTCGCATCACGGTACGCCGTGCCATCGACATCGCCGAGAAGGAGGGCCTGGTCAAGCGCGTGCACGGGGTCGGAACGTTCGTGTCCGACGCGCGCATGGAGCAGGCGCTCGACCGGGTGCACAGCTTCGAGCGGACGCTCGCGCAGCGCGGCCTGGTCGCCTCGACGACGATCCACGCGATGTCGGTGTCGGTCAGCGACCTCGCGGTGGCGAGCGTGCTGCGCCTGGAGGCGTCCGAGCCGGTGACGAACCTGCAGCTCATCGGCAGGGGCGACGACGAGCCGATCGTCTTCTACGACAGCTTCTTCCCCACCGACGTCGGCGCGGACGTGACCGCCGCCGCCGAGCGGGCCGGCGCGGCCGGCGTCCCGTTCTCGACGCTGGACCTCTACCGGGACGCGGTCGCGACCGTCCCCGACCGGCTGGAGCAGGCGTTCGAGGCGATCGTGGCCGACCGGTTCCTGGCCGGGCTGCTGGCGGTGCCCGAGGGGCGGCCGATCCTGCGGGTGACCTCGGTGATGTCCCGCGAGGGCCGGCCGATCGAGTACCGGCGGGCCTGCTACCGGGGCGACCGCTACCGGTTCTCGCTGGACCGCGCGCTGCCCGCCTTCCACTGATCCTCGCGGCCCGGCCCGCGCCCCTCCGCGACGCCTTCGCGGGGCGCGGACTTGACTAACTGGTTATAACCAGTCTCCAATGTGGTTCTATGAAGTCCGAACTACGCATCGTCAGCCCCAACGGGCATCTCGGGTTCGCCCCGACCAAGGAGGAGAGCTTCGCGATCGCGGCGGCCACCCGCCCCGACTACTACTGCTGCGACTCCGGCAGCGACGACATCGGCCCGGCGGCGCTCGGGTCGGACCGCTCGGTGAGCATGTACGACTGGCAGCGGCACGACCTGGAGCTGATGCTGCTGGCCGCGCGCGAGCAGGGCGTCCCGATGCTGGTCGGCTCGGCCGGGGACTGCGGCACCGACAGCCGGGTCGACATGTTCGTCCAGATCATCCGGGACCTCGCCGCCGAGCACCGGCTGCCCCCGTTCAAGTTGGCCTACTTCTACTCCGAGGTCGGCACCGGCGACCTGCGCGACCGGATGGAGCGCGAGGTCGTCTTCGAGGGCCTGGACGGGCGCGCCGACCTCGACCCGGCGACGCTCGACCGGACGACGCGCGCCGTCGCCGTCGCCGGGGTGCACCCGTTCCTGGAGGCGCTGCGCGCCGGCGCCGACGTGATCATCGGCGGGCGGTCGAGCGACTGCGCGGTGTTCGCGGCCCCGGCGATCCACGAGGGGTTCCCGCCCGAGCACGCCTACTACCTGGGCAAGGTCCTGGAGTGCGCGTCGTTCTGCGCCGAGCCCTACGGCGCCAAGGAGAGCGTCATCGGCACCGTCACGCACGAGGACGTCAAGGTCACGGCGATGGCCCCGCACCAGCGGTGCACGGTCGCGAGCGTCGCCGGGCACGCGATGTACGAGCGGTCCAACCCGTACTACGAGCACTTCGCGGGCGGCATGCTCGACATGTCCGAGTGCCGGTACGAGCAGTACGACGAGCGCACCACCCGGGTCACCGGCCAGCGCTACGTCCCCTCCGGGGACGGCGTCCGCGTCAAGATCGAGGGCTCCGGGCGGCTCGGCGCCAAGTACATCGGCATCGCCGGGATCCGCGACCCGTACACCATCGCCAACATCGACACCGTGCTCGACCTGGTGCGCGGCGAGGTGGCGGCGCAGTTCGCGGAGGTCCCGTACCACCTGAACTTCCGGGTGTTCGGCAAGAACGGCGTCATGGGCGACCTCGAACCGGTCACCGAGATCCGCTCGCACGAGCTGTGCGTGGTCGTGGAAGGCGTCGCGGAGACCGCCGAGCTGGCCGAGAGCGTCGCCCTGTTGGGCACGCGGCAGATCTTCTACGCGCGGCTGCCCGAGGTGAAGGGGACGGCGGGCACCGCGAGCTTCGTGGTCGACGAGGTCCTGCCCGCCAGTTCGGCCTTCGAGTGGACGATCCACCACACGGTCCCGGTGGCCGACCCGATGGAGCTGTTCACGCTGCGGACGGTGGAGATCGACGGGACGGCACGATGAGCGACACGGGCACGATGAGCGACAGGGGAGCGAGCATGCCCACCACGACGACGCTGGCGGATCTGGCCAAGACGATCCGCAGCAAGAACGCCGGGACCGACCGCATCACCTTCGACGTGATCTTCCCGACCCGGGAGGTGTACGAGCGGGTGCGCCACGGTGGGGTGCTGACCCGCGAGACCGTCGCGGCGCTGTTCCGGGTGGAGGACGAGCGGATCGTCGACTTCGTCAACTTCGACCCCGCGTTCGCCATCAAGTTCACGCTTTCGCGGACGACCCCGAGCGGCGGCCTCGGTGAGGGCGACATCTTCGGCTGCCAGCAGTACCCGCCCCTGCTGGACATCGAGGTCCCGGCCGAATCGGCCAGGTGAAGCGGGGGGAGGGCCGGCGCCGGTGCGGCACCGGCCGGCCCTCCCCGTTCCGTCCGGGCTCAGCCGTTCGCCGCGGCGGGGCGCTCGCCGAGGTCGGGGGGCGCGGAGCGGTAGGTGGGCGGGGTGGCCGACAGCCCGATCGGGTTGCGGGTCAGCCGGGCCGCCGTGCCGTCCGGGCGGGGGACCTCGACGACCGGGTCGAGGCCGAGCGACTCGGCGAGCGCGAACGCCCCGGCGATGTCGTTGACCCGCCCGGCGGGGACTCCGGCCGCCGACAGCGCGGGCACCCAGTCCGCCGCGGTCTTGGCGGACAGGGCGTCCACCAGGAGGCGGCGCAGCTCGCCGCGGTTGGCGACGCGGGCGTCGTTGGCGGCGAAGCGCTCGTCCGCGGCCAGTTCCGGACGGCCGACGGCGCGGGCGAGCGCGGCGAACTGGCGGTCGTTGCCGACGGCCAGGACGAGGTCGCCGTCGCCGGTGGGCAGCGGCTCGTAGGGGGCGATGCTGGGGTGCGCGTTGCCCATCCGGCCGCCGACCCGTCCGGCCAGCGTGTACGCCGCGCCCTGGTTCGCGAGGGCGGCGAGCAGGCACGACAGCAGGTCGATCTCGACCCGCTGGCCCTCGCCGGTCCGCTCGCGGTGCCGCAGCGCCGCCAGGACGCCCACGCTCGCGAAGAGCCCGCTGATGACGTCCACCAGGGCGACCCCGACCTTCTGCGGCTCCCCGTCGGGCTCGCCGGTGATGCTCATGAGCCCGCCGAGCGCCTGGATCAGCAGGTCGTAGCCGGGCAGCGCGGCGCCGGCGCCCGAGCCGAAGCCGGTGATCGAGCAGTAGACCAGGCCGGGGTGGGCGGCGGCGAGCTCCGCGTGGCCGAGGCCGAGGCGGTCCATGACTCCGGGGCGGAAGTTCTCCACGACGACGTCGGCGGCCGCGACGAGTTCGCGGGCGCGGGTGACGCCGTCCGCGGTGCGCAGGTCGAGGACGACGCTGTCCTTGTTGCGGTTGGCGGCCTGGAAGTAGGTGGCCCGCCCGCCGTCGTCGTAGGGCGGGCCCCACGCGCGGGTGTCGTCGCCACCGTCCGGGCGCTCGATCTTGACCACCGTGGCGCCCAGGTCGGCGAGGATCATCGTCGCCAGCGGTCCGGCGAGCACGCGGGAGAAGTCGACGATGCGGAGACCGTCCAGGGCATGAGTCATGTATGGGCCCTCTTTGTCGGCTTGTGAGATGTATGCGAGTATCGATACTAGATTTTCGAAGATTCACCCGCAACGAGAGGTGGCGGCCATGGCGAGCAGGCGGGATCAGGTCGAGCTCCGTCCCGAGGACTTCCTGGACATCGACGGGCTCCTGTCGGACGAGGAGCGCGACATCCGCGACACCGTCCGGACGTTCGTGTCCGACCGGGTCGTCCCGCACGCCGGCGACTGGTTCGAGCAGGCGACGATCCCCCGCGAGCTGCCCCGGGAGCTGGGGAAGCTGGGCGTGCTCGGCATGCACCTGGACGGCTACGGCTGCGCCGGCACCAGCGCGACCGCCTACGGCCTGGCCTGCATGGAACTGGAGGCCGGGGACAGCGGCGTCCGCAGCATGGTGTCCGTGCAGGGATCGCTCGCGATGTTCGCGATCTGGCGCTGGGGGTCGGAGGAGCAGAAGCGGCGGTGGCTGCCGGGGATGGCGGCCGGCGAGACGATCGGCTGCTTCGGGCTGACCGAGCCGGACGCGGGCTCCGACCCCGGCGCGATGCGGACGCGGGCCCGCCGCGACGGCGACGACTGGATCCTCGACGGCCGCAAGATGTGGATCACCAACGGGACGATCGCCGACGTCGCCGTCGTGTGGGCCCGGACCGACGACGGCGTCCGCGGCTTCGTCGTCCCCGCCGGCACGCCCGGCTTCACCGCGCCGGAGATCCACAAGAAGATGTCGCTGCGCGCCTCGGTGACGTCCGAGCTGGTGCTGGACGGCGTCCGGCTCCCGGCGGACGCGGTCCTGCCCGAGGTGTCGTCCCTGCGCGGGCCGCTGTCCTGCCTCAACGAGGCCCGCTACGGGATCGTCTGGGGCGCCGCCGGCGCCGCCCGCGCCTGCTTCGAGGCCGCGCTGCGGTACGCCGGGGAGCGCACCGCGTTCGGCAAGCCGATCGCGGGCACCCAGATCCAGCAGCAGAAGCTCGCCCACATGGCGCTGGAGGTCAACCGCGCCACCCTGCTGGCCCTGCACCTCGGCCGGCTCAAGGACGCGGGACGGCTGCGCCCCGAGCAGGTCAGCATGGGCAAGCTCGGCAACGTCAACGCGGCCTTGGACGTCGCCCGCACCGCCCGCCAGGTGCTCGGCGCCAACGGGATCTCGCTGGAGTACCCCGTCATCCGGCACATGAACAACCTCGAGTCCGTCGTGACGTACGAGGGCACCGCCGACGTCCACGCGCTGGTCATCGGCGGTGCGCTGACGGGCGTCCAGGCGTTCCGCTGAGGCCGCGGGGGGCACGGCTATGCTCGGGCCGGTGAACGATACCCGCGCCGGCGCCCCCGCCTCGGTACCCACGGCCCAGCAGCACGCGGTCGGCGCGCTGCGCGCTCTGATCGTGTCGGGCGAGCTGCGCCCGGGGCAGCGGGTCAACCAGGAGGACGTCGCCGCGCGGGTCGGGCTGAGCGTCGCCCCGGTGCGGGAGGCGCTGCGCGTCCTGGCGCAGGAAGGGCAGCTCACCTACCGCCCCCGGCGCGGCTACTTCGTCACCGAACTCCAGTACGAGGACCTCAGCGAGATCTACGAGCTGCGCCGGATCCTGGAGGAGCGCGCCGCCCGGCACGCCCTGCCGATGCTGGACGACTCCGCGCTGCGCCGCATCGACGAGGCCGCCCGCACCTGCGCGGAGGCCGCCGCGGCGGGGGACGTCGCCGCCGAGCTGTCCGCCAACCGCGTGTTCCACTTCGCCGTCATGGAGGCGCCGGGCCAGCCGCACGTCCTGCGGCTGATCCGGCTGCTGTGGGACTCCACCGAGGTGTACCGGGCGATGTACTACAACCTGCCCGAGGAGCGCGCGGCGTCGGTGGACGCCCACGACCGGATCATCGCGGCGGTCCGCGCCGGGGACGCCGACCGGCTCGTCCGCGAACTCGACGACCACCGGGAACGCGCCCTGGACGTCCTGCGCGCCGTCCTCGCGCCCGGCCAGGTCTGACCGGACGGGCCCCAACGCGCGCCCGCCCGCGCCGCCGTGGTTCGGCGGCGCGGGCGGGCGGTCAGGGACGGGCGGTCAGGGACGCGTTCTCACCCGGACCATGCGCGGGCCTCGCGCCGGGGTTCGGCCGGGTCGAAGTCGTTGTAGGCCGGGACGAGCGAGTAGTCGGTCAGCGCCCGGACGGTCGCGGCGGCCGGCTCGACGCCCTTGATGACGCCGTACTGGATGTAGGTGTCGAGGGTGTTCTGCAGGTCCTCGTCCTTCTGCTGGCCGTACTGGCCCGCCGAGCCCGGACCGGCGGAGATCTCCAGCCGCTTCTCGAGGATCTTCGTCGCGGTGGCGAGGTCGGCCGCCGTCCCGCCGGACAGCTTGGACGCCGGGAAGTGCTCCCAGTGCATCTCGATGGCGGCGCGCGGGTTCTCCCGCGAGAAGACCATGCCCTTGAAGAACGCCCGGAACAGGCCGGCGATCGCCTCCGGGCGCTCCCGCACGTCCCGCTTGCGGCACACCAGGGACGAGGTCCCGGTCAGCCCGTCGGTCCGCGACTCGATCTCGACCAGTTCCTCGCCGAGCAGCTCCCCGACGATCAGGTTGGAGCTGTCGTAGCCGGAGTAGGCGTCGACGTCGCCGCGCTGGAGTGCCTGCGCGGCCTGCGCCCCGTAGCCGACGGCGAGGATGTCGTCCCCGGTGACGGGTTGCGGCTGCGTGCTGGTCGCCCCGGTCACCAGCATCTCGTTGATGCCGCCGCGCACGTTCACCCCGACGGTCTTGCCGGCCAGGTCCGCCATCGTCCGCAGCCCGGCCGAGGCCGGGGCCACGGTGCGGAAGATGTTGCCGTTGACGGTGCCGACGATGACGAGGCCGGGGTCCTGGCCGATGGCGGTGACGGCGTTCGCGGTCGAGCCGTACGTGCAGGTGGCGCGCTCGTTGGCGACGGCCTGGATGGCCGCGACCGCGTTCTTCACCGGCTGCATCTCGACCTTCAGGCCCTCGTCCTCGAAGTACCCCATGGTCTCGGGCACCGTGGCGTACGAGGCGGTGGCCGCGCTCAGCGTCTGGTCGGCGACGGCGAAGGTGAGCTCGGTCCGCCCGTCGCCGGTCCCGCACGCCGTAATCGCGGCGAGCGTCGCGACGGCGGTCAGGAGCGCGCACGTTCTCCTCATCGTGGGTCTTCCTCCTCTCGGTTTCACGGTGTCGGGTCAGGCCCGGTAGCGGGCGAGCAGCCGGTTGAGCACCGCCATCGTCAGCCAGATGGCGACCCCGAAGAAGCCCATGACGATCAGCAGCGCGTAGGTCGCGGCGATCGCCCCGTTCTGGGTGGCGGCCTGGATGGCGAAGCCGAGGCCCTCCCGCGCCGAGACGAACTCGGCCACGATGGCGCCGATCAGCGCGAGGACGGCGGCGGTGTTCAGCGCGGGCAGGATGTAGGAGACCGCGTGCGGGATCCGCAGCTTGAACAGGATCTGCCAGCGGCCCGCCCGCACCGAGCGGAACAGGTTGTACTGGTCCTCACCGACGCTCGCCAGCCCCACCATCGCGTTGACCAGCAGCGGGAAGAACGCGAGCAGCGCGGCCAGGAACGCCTTGGGCGCCAGCCCGTACCCGAACCCCGCGATGACCATCGGGGCGATCGCCACCTTGGGGAAGGTCTGGATCACCACGAGGTACGGCAGGACGGCCTTGTGGACGGTCTCGGAGAAGGTGAACACGACCGCGAGGACGAACGCCAGCGCAGCCGCGCACACGAGCCCGACCAGCGTCTCGAAGGCGGTGGCGTAGATGTTCGGCCACAGCGCCCCGGAGGCGACCATGTCGCCCAGCGCGGCGAACACGTCCCCGGGCGGGGCGATGAGGAGCGGCGACACCCATTCGAGCTCGGCCGCCAGGTACCAGAGCAGCAGGGTGACGGCGAGGATCGCGACGCCGAGGAGGCCGGCCCGGACGTTGACGTTGCCGAGCGGCGCCGCCCGTCCGGGCACGGTCCGGGTCCCGGCGGTGCCGGCGGCGGCCGCGGTGGTCGCGGTGGAGGTCTGCGGTGCGGTCACTGGCTCTTCACCTGCTCGAGAGATGCCCGGACGCGCTGGGTGGCCTCGAAGAACTCCGCGGTTCCGCGCGCCTCGCGCCGTCGTGGTCGGGGAAGGTCGATGTCGATCACTTCGTGGATGCCGCCCGGCCGGGCCCGCATCACGACGATCCGGTCGGACAGGTAGACCGCCTCGCTGATGCTGTGCGTGACGAACAGGACGGTCTTGGGTTCGTCGTGCCACACCCGCAGCAGCTCGTCGTTGAGGTCCTCGCGGGTGAACTCGTCGAGCGCGCCGAACGGCTCGTCCATCAGGAGCAGCCGCGGGCTGTCGATGAGCGACCGGGCGATCGCGGCCCGCTGCTCCATGCCGCCCGACAGCTCGCGCGGGAGGCTGCCCGCGAAGTCCTGCAGCCGCATCGTGGCCAGCAGCTCGTCGGCGCGGCGCCCGGCGGCCGCGCGCTCGCCGCCGCGCAGCTCCACCGGGAGCAGGATGTTCTGCCGGATCGTCCGCCACGACAGCAGCGTCGGCTTCTGGAACGCGACGCTCACCCCCGGCGGGGGCTCGGTCACCGTGCGGCCGTCGATCTCGACGCCGCCGCCGGTCGCCTCCAGCAGGCCCGCGACGATCTTCAGCAGGGTGCTCTTGCCGCAGCCGCTGGGGCCGATCAGCGAGACGAACTCGCCCGGCCGGACGTCCAGCGTGGTCGGGGCGAGCGCGTCCACGGCGGTGCGTCCCCGCCGGTAGGTCATGGCGGCGTCGCGGACGGCGATGGCCGCCCCGGTCCGCGGCTCGGCGCCCGTCCCGGTCCTGCCCGTGTCGATCTTGCCCATCTCACTGACCTCCGCTCGCGAGCGCGGGTTCGCGGGTGCCGGATCCGGCGGGGTCCGGAACGCCGAGCACCTCGTCGTAGAACCGCAGCCAGTTGCCGCCCATGAGGCCCGCGACCTCGTCGGCGGTGAAGCCGCGGGCGCGCAGCGCCTCGTCCAGGACGGGGAAGTCGCCGGGCCCGCGGAACCACGACGGCGGCCCGCTGCTCGCCGCGCCGGTGGCCAGGCCCGCGCCCTGCTGGGGCCGCCGGCTCCAGCGCCCGCTGCGCATCCAGGCCCGGTACTCGTCGGTGCCGCCGACGTTCGCGTCGGTGCCGATGCCGACGTGCGCGGCGCCCGCGATGTCGACCGTCCGCGCGACCATCTCCGACCACGCCGCGGGCGTGTCGATGAAGCCGCGGGTCAGGTTGTGGTAGGTCGTCACGCCGATGACGCCGCCGCGTTCGGCCAGCGCCGCCAGCACCTCGCCGGGCTTGTTGCGCGGATGGTCGGTGATGTCGGAGCAGTTGGCGTGCGTGATGGCGACCGGACGTCCGGAGGCGTGGATCGCGTCGAGGGTGGTCCGGTTCCCGACGTGCGACAGGTCGATGACCATCCCCGCGCCGTTCATCCGCTCGACCACCTCGTGCCCGAACCGGGTGAGGCCGGAGTCGACCGGCTCGTAGCAGCTCCCGCCGATGTCGTTCTGGATGTTGTAGGTGAGCTGGACGACGCGGACGCCGATCTCGGCGAAGAAGTCCACGTAGGACAGCCGGCCCTGGAGCATCGAGGAGTTCTGGAACCCCAGGATCAGGGCGGTGCGCCCCTCGGCCGCCAGCCGCCGGACGTCGGCGGACGTGCGCGCGATCCCCACGAGGTCGGCGTTGTCCTCGGCGAAGTACCGCCAGGACGCGACCGCGTCCAGCGACTCCGTCGCGTCCTCCCAGAAACCGCAGGTCGTGGTGACCGCGTCGATGCGCGCCCGGCGCAGCGTCAGCAACTGCTCGCGGGTCATCCGCGAGCAGTTGAGTCCGTCGATGTACACGGCGTCTCCTTAACGGGGTGGGGGAGTTCGGGGTGGGGGGTCAGAGGATCCCGGAGGGGGGCGGCGCCATCCCGGTGTGCAGCCGCGACAGGTCGGTGTCGACGCTGAGCGCCTCGTTGGAGGTGTAGTAGAGCGGCCACCACACCTCGGCGGGCACCTCGATGCCCGTGCCGAGCAGCGAGGGCGGTACCGGCGGCGCGGCGGGCAGCACCTCCACCCGGGCGTCCGCGCCCTCGACGGTGACGGTCAGGCCGAGGCCGATCGCCGCCGCCCACAGCGAACCCGCGTCGAGCAGGTCGGCGTCGGCGAGGTCGCGGATCGTCACCGGGGCGCCGGGGCCGTCCGCGAGCGCGCCCGCCAGGACGGGCGCGCCCACCAGCAGCGCGCTCTGCCCGCCGGCGTCGATGGCGCGGGGGCCGGTACGGCGCGGCGGCGTCCACGCGGGACGGTCCGCGCCGGCGGCGAACGCGGCGCCGAGCCGGTCCAGCGCGGTCCGGCCGAACCGCTCCACGCAGTCCACGACGAAGTCGCGGGCGCCCGGGCAGGCCCCGGCCGGGACGCCCGCCACCAGCAGCAGCCGCTCGCAGACCAGCCGGATCTCGCGCCGGTGCACGGTGACCGTCCCGGTCATCGACTCGGGCGGGGTGATGGCGCTGATGTCGGGCCGCAGCTCCAGCCCGTGGGTGTCGTGGTCGAGGTCGGTTCTCATCCGTGGCTCCTCTCCTCGGCGATCAGCTCGCCGGAGGCGTTGCGCGCCATCTCCAGCAGCCGTCGGGTCATCCGGGCCGTCACCGTCTCGTCCACCCGGACGGACGGCGCGATGACGCTGAGCGCCCCCATGCAGTGCCCCCGGACCAGCAGCGGGACGGCCACCGCGGTGATGTCGCTGCCCAGCCACTGGCTGCGCACCAGCGCGAAGCCCTGGTCGGCGATCTCCGCGTAGACCTCCGGGGCGGCGAGCTCGGCGCCGCCGGCGCGCAGCCGGTCGCGCTCGCGCTCCGACAGGTGCGCGACGATCGCCTTGCCCGACGCGGACGTGGTGACGGAGATGCTCGTCTGGAACTTCTCCCGCTGGTAGATCCCCACCGGCTCGGCACGTTCCACGATGAACAGGCCGCCCTGGTCCAGGACGGCGAACGACACCGCCTCGCCCAGGTCGGCGGCGAGCTGGCCCATCCGCGGCCGGAGGATCTCGGCGATGTCGGCCTGCGCGGAGCGCATCCGGGCCAGCACCGAGACGTGGTGGCTCAGGTGGTAGCGGCCCGCGTCGTCCTGGACGAGCCAGCCGGCCTCCTTCGCCGTGTGCAGGTACTGGTGCATCGCGCCCCGGCTCCACCCGAACCGGTCGGCCAGCTCGGCGACGGTGACCGGGCCGCCGGCGAAGCCGACCGCGTCGACGACCTCCAGCATCTTGCGCGCGGTGGTGAGCACCTTCGTCCCGGTCACCGGCGGCCCCCGGCCCACCAGTAGCGCTCGCCGGGCTCGCCCAGCTCCTCCCGGGGCGGCGCGTGCTCGAAGATCAGGCCGCGCAGCGTGCGCCTTTGGACGTCCAGGGTCTTCTCCAGGCCGAAGCAGAACGCGTTGAGGACGTGGATCAGGTAGGCCGGGACGAGCTCGTCGTCGCGGTAGTCGACCCGCGCCAGCGCGTACGGGCTGTCGGTGAGGTTCTGCACGAGGGCGGTCGCGCGGAACGCGGCGGGGTGCTCGAGCAGCAGGTCGCCGACGTGCCGACCGCCGTCCGTCCCGTCCAGCAGCGCGGCCAGCGCGCCGACCTCCTCCACCGGGTTGGTGGCGAGGTCGTGGGTGTCGTCGGGGATCTCTCGCAGGTGACCGGAGCGCGGCTCCTCCGAGGCGCGCGACTTGTACCAGACGCGGTTGCGGAGGTCGTCGCGGTTGCGCGCGTACTCGACCGTCCAGGGCACGGTGGCGTGGATCGCCTCCCGCAGCCGCGATACCGGCCAGGTGGGATCGGGCCGCATCGACTCGTCCACGACCAGCTCGCCGAGCCGCGGCTCCCAGGCGTCCCGGTCGAGTTCCAGCGCGGTGGACCGGAACAGCTCGATCGCCTCCGGCCCGGTCCCCGGCGAGCGGGCCGACTCGACGGCGCCGAGCACCAGCCCCGCGCCCTCCTCGCGGGCGCGGGCGCGCCGCGCCCGCAGCTCGCGCCGCAGGTGGCGGAGCTCCTGCGCGACCAGCGGGCCGCTCGGGAACAGCCGGTAGGGGGTCGAGTCCTCCTCCTTCGTCGCGATGACGCGGCTGAGGAGGTCGTCGAACAGGTCCAGCTCGGGCGCGTCCGCAGGCCAGTTCAGGCCGAGGACGCGCGCCGTGCTCTCCTCGTACAGCCCGATCCACCGGGACACCAGCCGGGGACGGTTCATGAAGAACAGCACCAGGCCGAGCGCCGAGCCGTTGCCGACGGCGACGCGCCGCTTCAGCTCGGGGGACAGCCGGGCCGCGCCGGGGTTCCGCGTCCGGGCCAGCGTCTCGACCAGGTCGAACGAGATCTCCCGCATCATGTAGGCCGAGAGCATCTGCGCGTGGTACGGCAGCGCGAGCGGGTGGTCCGGACCGTACGCGGCGAAGTCGACGGTGCCGAACGTGCCGTTGCCGTCCAGCCCGGTGTTGCGGAGCAGGTAGCCGGCCTCCAGCAGCCGCTCCTCGTCGGGGCCGTGCCCCGCCGCGAGCGCCTCCGTGACCTCGTCGAACGCCCGGAGGCTGCGGTTGGCGCGGAACCAGATCAGCGTCCGGTCCGGTGCGCGGCCCGCGTACAGTTTGGGCATCTCGCGGCGGGTCTGCTCGATGCGTTCCGCGTCGGGCTCGCCCTCCATGAGCGCGCCCAGCACGTCCCAGCTCGATCCGATGATCCGCGGGGTCCGGTTGACCATCCGGGGCTCGGTGGAGAACGCGACCACCGAGAGCACCTGACCGCCGGTGTCGATCCGGTAGGCCAGCGTCCCGTTCCCCTCGGGGGTCAGGTCCGCCCGCACCAGCTCGATCTTCCAGCGCTCGCGGGTCATCCGGTCCATCAGGGTCCGGGTCGCGCTGAGCGGGCCGGCGGGGAGCGCGGCCAGCCTGCGCGGATGCATGACCGCCGCCGGGGGGCGGGGCGCCGCACGTCCCGGAGCGGGGGGCACCGCAGGTCGCGTCGCCTCGAACGACATTGAACCTCGATCCATTTATATTGGACGTTGTCCGATATTTGGTAGGCGGAACCGTAAGCAGTCGTTCCGCCGCACGTCAAGAGGTGGTTTCCGGAGCGCGCGACGATCGGGCGCCTCCCGGGCGGCCGCGTCCGGACCAGGGAACTTCGCAGGTCGGAGGCGCGGGGCACGGACGCGGCGCGCGGCTCAATGTACGAACCGTCCATTCACGGCGGCGAGATTCGCCGCCCCGTACGTTCATCGGGGTCGCCGGTCCTGCCTATGTTCGGCGCATGAGCAGCCAGAACAGGACCCTTCCCGAGGTGGGGACCGGGCGCCTCCCGCAGGAACGCCGCGTCGTCACCGAGATTCCCGGCCCGGTCTCGCGGGACCTGGCCGAGCGCCGCAAGGTCGCCGTCGCGCCGGGGGTCGGCAGCGTCCTGCCCGTCCAGGTGACGGACGCCGACGGCGGCGTGCTGGTGGACGCGGACGGTAACTCGCTCATCGACCTCGGGTCCGGCATCGCCGTGACCAACGTCGGCAACGCCAACCCCCGCGTGGTCGAGCGGGTGAAGGCGCAGGCCGAGCGGTTCACCCACACGTGCTTCATGGTCGCCCCGTACGAGTCGTACGTCGCGGTGTGCGAGAACCTCAACCGGGTCACGCCCGGCGACCACGAGAAGCGCTCGATCCTGGTCAACAGCGGCGCCGAGGCCGTGGAGAACGCCGTCAAGATCGCCCGGTACGCGACCGGGCGGCAGGCCGTCGTGGTGTTCGACCACGGCTACCACGGCCGGACGCTGCTGACGATGACGCTCACCGCGAAGAACATGCCGTACAAGCACGGCTTCGGCCCGTACGCGCCCGAGGTGTACCGGATGCCGGCGGCGTACGCGTACCGGTGGCCGACCGGCCCGGACGACTGCGGCCCCGAGGCGGCGGCGCAGGCGATCGACCAGATCACCAAGCAGATCGGCCCGGAGAACCTCGCGGCCGTCCTGGTCGAGCCGATCCAGGGCGAGGGCGGGTTCATCGAGCACGCGCCCGGCTTCCTGCCCGCGCTCGCCGAGTTCTGCCGGACGAGCGGCGCCCTGTTCATCGCCGACGAGGTGCAGACCGGCTTCGCCCGGACCGGCGACCTGTTCGCGTGCGAGCACGAGGGCGTCGTCCCGGACCTGATCGCCACCGCGAAGGGCATCGCGGGCGGCCTGCCGCTCGCCGCCGTCACCGGCCGTGCCGAGATCATGGACGCGGTGCACGGCGGCGGCCTCGGCGGCACCTACGGCGGCAACCCGCTGGCCTGCGAGGCGGCCCTGGCCGTCCTGGCGGAGATCGAGGAGCACGACCTCGCCGGGCGCGCCCGCCGCATCGGCGAGATCATGCTGCCCCGGCTGCACGCCATGGCCGACCGGTTCCCCGCGATCGGCGACGTGCGCGGGCGCGGCGCGATGATCGCGATCGAGCTGGTGCGGCCGGGCACCAAGGAACCCGACCCCGAACTGACCGCCGAGATCGCGCGCCGCTGCCACGCGCGCGGCGTCCTCGTCCTGACCGCCGGCACGTACGGGAACGTCCTGCGCTTCCTCCCGCCGCTCGTCATCCCCGAGCACCTGCTGACCGAGGGCCTGGACGTCCTCGAGGAGGCCTTCGCCGGCTGACCGCCCCTCCCCGGCCCGCGCGGCCTTCGAGCGCTTCGAGGACCGCGCGGGCCCGCACGGCCTGCGCACACATCGACGGCCGCCGCGACCCGCTTGCCCCGCGCGCCGGGCGTGCACGAGGGTGATCGGCATGGAACCGCTCACCCCCTCGGATCCGGAGCGGATCGGCCCCTACGAGCTGCGCGCCCGGCTGGGCACGGGTGGCATGGGCCGGGTCTATCTGGCCCGCTCGCGGGGCGGCCGGCCGGTCGCGGTGAAAATGATCCACGCGCACCTCGGTGAGGATCCCGCCTTCCGGCGGCGGCTGGGCCGCGAACTCGAGGCGGCGGTGGCGGTCGGCGGCTTCTACGCCGTCGACGTCCTGGGCGGCGACCCCGACGGCGACCCCCCGTGGCTGGCCACCGCCTACATCCCCGGGCCGGACCTCGACGCGGTCGTCACCGAGGACGGGCCGTTCCCGGCGGCCACCATCGGTGCCCTCGCCGCCGCGCTGGCCGAGGCCCTCCAGGCGATCCACGCGGCCGGGCTGGTGCACCGCGACCTCAAGCCGAGCAACATCCTGCTCGCCCAGGACGGGCCGCGCGTGATCGACTTCGGGATCGTCCGTCCCGCCGACGGCAGCCTGCTCACCCAGGGGCTGATCGGCACGCCCGCGTACATGTCGCCGGAGCAGGCCGCGGGAGACGAACTGGGGCCGTCGAGCGACGTGTTCTCCCTGGGCGGCGTCCTGTGCTTCACCGCGACCGCCCGGCCGCCGTTCGGGACGGGTCCCCCCGGACCGCTCCTCCACCGGGTCATGTACGGGGAGCCCGACCTGCGCGGTGTGCCGTCCGGCCTGCACGACCTGGTGGCCCGCTGCCTGGCCCGCGAACCGGCCGACCGCCCCACGCCGCAGGACATCCTCGAACTCCTCGCGTCCTCGTCCCCGGCACCGTCCCACGACTGGCTCGACGGCCCGTACGGCACGGCGATCGAGCGGCACACGGGGGAGGCGCCGTCCCGCACCGGCGGCGAGCCCGACCCCGCACCCCCGCCACGCCCCGAGCCGGTTCCCGAGAGAGAACCGGTTCCCGAGAGAGAACCGGTTCCCGAGACGGAGCCGGTTCCCGAGACGGAGCCGGTTCCCGAGACGGAGCCGGTTCCCGAGACGGAGCCGGTTCCCGAGACGGAGCCGGTTCCCGAGACGGAGCCGGTTCCCGAGACGGAGCCGGTTCCCGAGACGGAGCCGGTTCCCGAGACGGAGCCGGTTCCCGAGCCCCCGCCGACGCGCGTCCCCCCTGCCACCGGCCCCCGGGCGCCGGTGCGCGCGCCATCGCCCGCGCGCAAGCCGCCCGGCCGCAAGCCGCCCGCGCGCAAGCCGCGCGGACGCAAGCCGGCCGTGGCGGTGCTGGTGACCCTCGCCGCGGTCGCGAGCCTGGTCGCGATCATCGCCAGGGCGGGCGGCGCACCCCAGCGTTCCGGCTTCCGCCCCTGGTCGGCCGACGACGCGCACGGCCCGCCCGTCGTGGCGGACGGGCTCGTCCACGTCGGACGGTCCGGCGGCACGGCCGCCTACGACGCGCTGACCGGAGAGCGGCGCTGGATCTCTCCGGGGAAGGCCGAGGAGACCGTCGGCATCTACGGATCGACGCTTCTCACCCGCAGCGCCGCGCGCCTGTCCGCGCTGGACTCCGGCACGGGACGCAGGCTCTGGAGCATCCCCTTCGACGAGGGCTCGTGCGTGGCGCCGCGCCCCACCCCCGAAGGCCGGATCGTCCTGCAGGAAGAAATCGAGCAGGGCGACGACGACGAACTGCGCGTCTCGGTCATCGACCCCGACGGGACCCGCCAGTGGTCGTCCGTCCTGCCGGACCGGTTCCACGACTACTGCTTGTCGAGCGACGACTACGGCGGATCGCGGATCGACCTGGTGGAGCAAGGGAGCGACGGGGGCGTGGTCTCGTTCGCCCCCGACACCGGACGGAGCTGGCGGTTCGACGGGGACGTCAGCGAAGCGGCGGCCGGCGGCGAGCGCATGTACGTACTCACCGGCGACGATCGGCTGCACGCCTTCGACGCCGCGACCGGACGGCGCCGCTGGGAGGTCGGCCTCTCGCAGGACACAGACGCCGGGACGACCGGCATCGCCGAGGTGGCGGGATCGACCGTCTACGTTCGGGACGCCGACGGAGTCCTCTACGAAGTGGACGCCGACGGCCGGAAGGAACGTTCACCGATTCCCTTGGGGGAGGGGCATCTGCGCGTCCGCGACGGCATCGCGTACGTCATCGCCGAGGACGTGAGCCACTTCGGTCCGCTGTGGGAGGACTTCACGACCACGATCTCCGCGCACGATCCGGCTTCCGGACGCCGGCTGTGGCGGTGGGCCCGGGGCGCCCGGGTCGAGCCGGCCCTCGCCGGTGAGCGCGTCCTCTACTTCACCTACGACGAGAACCGGAAGTTCCGCCCGGACGCCGACCGGCTCCTGGCGATCGACGCCCGCACGGGGCGGAAGCGGTGGGAGATCGACCTCGACGTGGACGAGGTCGGCCTGGCCGGCGAGGCGGTGTACGTCGTGGACCGCGACCACACCCTGCTGGCGATCGACGCGGCCACCGGAGAGCGTTCCTGAACCGCGGCGTCGAGCCGGCCGACGCCGCCGTCTCCCGGCCGGGGCGCGGCGGCCGAAGGACCTCACGGCGGCATCTGCCCCTATTGTCGACTCTTGGTCTGATCTGTGGGGATATTGGCGAGCGGTAGAGGGGCCGGTGGACGTCCGCGCGTGATGCTGTAAGCGTGGAACCGAACACCATCGTCCTCGTGCACGGCTTCTGGGTCACTCCGCGGAGCTGGGAGCGCTGGATCGCCCACTACGAGGCGAAGGGATACCGGGTGATCGCCCCCGGCTACCCGGGGTTCGAGGTCGAGGTCGAGGCGCTGCGCGCCGACCCGCAGATCATCGCGGACCTCACCGTGCCCGCGATCGTCCAGAAGCTCGAGGGGATCGTCCGCGGACTCGATCCTCCGCCGATCATCGTGGGCCACTCCGCGGGCGGCGCCTTCACCCAGATCCTGCTGGACCGCGGCCTGGGGGCCGCCGGCGTGGCGCTCAACTCGGCGCCCACCGAAGGCGTGCGGATCGTTCCGCCGTCGCAGCTGCGGTCGACGTTCCCGGTGCTCAGGAGCCCCGCCAACCGGCACCGGGCCGTCGGGCTCACGCCCGAGCAGTGGCGGTACGCGTTCACCAACACCTTCACCGAGGAGGAGTCCCTGGCCCTGTACGAGCGCTACCACATCCCGGCCAACGGCGGGATCCTGTGGGGCAGCGTGCTGGCCAACTTCCAGCCCGGACCGCAGGAGACCTGGGTGGACTACTACAACGACGAGCGGGCCCCGCTGCTGTTCGTCTCCGGCGGCGAGGACCACCTGATGCCCCCGGCCGTCCAGCGGTCCAACCAGAAGCACTACAAGTCCGACACCGTCACCGAGATTCACGAATATCCGGGCTACGCGCACCTCATCCCCGCGCAGGAGGGCTCGGAGCGGATCGCCGACGAGGTCCTGACCTGGGCCGTGGAGTACGTCCGGTGATCGCCGGCCGGGTGTGACGGTCCGCGTGCGCGGGCCGGGCGCGGCGCCGTCCTCCGGCTCCCGGCCCGTGGCGGTCGCGCCCCTTCCCGTCCCTGCTGGGGCGTGCTGCGACCATCGGTGCCGGGTGAGTGGTTTGTCACACGACGATCTTTCTTGACACCCTCACCTGCGTCGCCGTAGTTATTGCATGTTTGCCGCAGTAACTGAGGGGATGCATGAGTTCGTCATCGAAGGTCCCGTCAGTCGTTGCACCGGCGCCCGACCTCGACGATCTGGGAGCGTCCTCCCGCCGCCGCCGGTACCTGCTGCTCCTGCTCGGGCTCCTTGTGCTCCTCTTCGGGACGGTCGTCGTGGCGGTCGGCATGGGCTCGGTGTCCGTGCGGCCGGCGACCGTCTTCCAGATCGTCGGCCACCACCTGATCGGCAGCCCGGACGAGGTGACCTGGCGGCATTCGTACGACTCGATCGTGTGGCGGGTCCGGTTGCCGCGCGTGGTGCTCGGCGCGGCGGTCGGCGCCGGGCTCGCCGTCACCGGCATGGCCCTCCAGGCGATGGTGCGCAACATGCTCGCCGACCCGTACCTGCTGGGGGTCAACTCCGGTGGCTCGACGGGCGCGGCGGCCGCGATCCTGTTCGGGTTCGGCGTGGGCTGGGGGAGCACGCGCTGCAGATCGCGGCCTTCCTGGGGGCGCTCGCCGCCTCGCTGCTGGTCTTCGTGATCGCGCGCGCGGCCGGGCAGATCACCTCGACGCGGCTGCTGATGACCGGGGTGGCCGTCGGGTACGCGCTCTACGCCCTGACCAGCTTCCTGATCTTCGCCTCCGACTCGGCCGAGGGGTCCCGGTCGGTGCTGTTCTGGCTGCTGGGCACCCTGGCGCTGGCGCACTGGTCGGCGCCGCTGGTCGTGGTCCTGGTCGCCGTCACCCTGGTGACCGCGCTGCTCACGCTGTGGGGACGCCGCCTGGACGCGCTGGCGATCGGCGACGAGACCGCGCACACCCTCGGCATCTCGCCGGCGCGGTTCCGGCTGGTGCTGCTCGTCCTGGTGTCGCTGGCCGTCGGCGTGCTGGTGGCCTCGTCGGGCAGCATCGGCTTCGTCGGGCTGGTGATCCCGCACCTGGCCCGGCGCATGGTGGGCGCCACGCACCGCCGGGCCGTCCCCGTCGCCGCGATCATCGGCGCGATCTTCCTGCTGTGGGCCGACCTCGCCGCCCGCATGGTCCTGAGCCCGCAGGAACTGCCGATCGGCATCATCACCGCGCTCGTCGGCGCGCCGTTCCTGCTCATCCTGGTCCGCCGTCTGCACGCCGGAAGCGAGTGAGGCACCCATGATCGAAGGAGTCGGGCTCGGCTACGCCTACGGCGCGACGAGCGTGGCGCGCGACATCGACCTGCGGGCGGAGTCCGGGCGGATCCTCGGGCTGCTCGGCCCCAACGGCAGCGGCAAGACGACGGTGGTGCGGATGCTCACCGGGATCCTGACCCCGCGCACCGGCCGGGTCCTGCTCGACGGGCGGCCGCTGGACTCCTTCACGCAGCGGGTGCTCGCCCGGCAGATCGCCGTCGTCATGCAGGAGTCGGCGGGCGACCTGCCGCTGACCGTGGCCGACATGGTCATGCTCGGCCGGGCGCCGCACCAGGCGATGTTCGCCCGCAACAGCGCGGACGACCACCGGATCGCGGCGTCCGTGCTGCGCCGGGTCGGCGCCCGGCACCTCGCCGACCGCGTCTTCAACGGGCTGTCCGGCGGCGAGAAGCAGCGCGTGATGATCGCCCGCGCGCTGGCGCAGCAGCCCACGCACCTGGTGCTCGACGAGCCGACCAACCATCTCGACATCCGCTTCCAGCACGAGCTGCTCACCCTGATCCGCGGGCTCGGCATCACCACGGTCATCGTGCTCCACGACCTCAACCTGGCCGCCCGCTACTGCGACGACGTCCTGGTGCTCCAGGAGGGGAACGTCGTCGCGCACGGGCCGTGCGCCGACGTGCTGACGTCCGAGCTCCTGTCGGGCGTCTACGGCGTCGGCGTCGAGCGCCTCGAGACGTCCCGCGGCATCCAGTTCCTCTTCTACCCGCACGACGCCGGCACCGAGCCGGCGTCGCCGACCGCGCCCGTGCCGGTCCCCGTCCCCGGCCGGCCCGACCGCCGCGCCGATCACCGCAAGGAGTGACCCGCAAGATGAAGCGATACCTCGCCTGGTCCGCGGCCGGCCTGCTGGCCGTCGCGCTCACCGGTTGCGGCTCGTCCGGCACCGGGTCGGGCGGCGGCGGCACGACGGCGGGCTTCCCCCTGACCGTCGAGAACTGCGGGGTGGACGTCCGGTTCGAGGAGCCGCCGTCCCGCGTCATGATCGTGAACAGCGCCCCGCTGCAGTACCTGTCCACGCTCGGGGTGCTGGACCGGCTGTCCTCGCGGGCCGGGGTGTTCCCGCCGGAGTACTACTCCGAGGAGACCCTCGCGGCGGTCGACAAGGTCCCGTCGCTCACCGACCGGCTCGGGAGCGACGGGCACCTGAAGATCTCCACCGAGTCGATCATCGCCGAGGAGCCGGACCTCGTGCTCGGCCTGCCGGACGGCGTCTCGCGCGAGGCGCTCTCCGCCGCCGGCGTCCCCGTGCTCAACGAGCCCAGCTTCTGCCCGGACGGGATCCAGAACCCCGGCTACGAGACGATCTACGAGCAGATGCGGCTGTACGGCAAGGTCTTCGACCGCAGCGATCAGGCCGAGCAGGCCGTCAAGGACCTCCAGCAGCGCATCAAGACCGTCGAGGCGGGGCTGCCCGAGCACGCGGCCCGCAAGGTCGCGGTGCTGTGGCCCTACCGGGGCGAGGGCGCCACCGGCGCGTACGGCAAGCAGAGCATGGCCACGCCCCAGCTCGAGACGCTCGGCGCCCAGAACGTGTTCGGCGACGTCGACAAGCGCGTCTTCGAAGTGTCGATGGAGGAACTGCTGGCGCGCGACCCCGACGCCATCGTCCTCCTGCACACCGACGGGACCGACCAGGAGATCAAGCAGGCCCTGCTCGACATCCCCGGTTCCCAGGATCTCCGGGCGGTGAAGAACGACGCGATCACCGTGCAGCTGTTCAACTTCACCGAACCGCCCACGCCGCTCGTCCTCGACGGCCTGGAGCGCCTGGCGGCCTACTTCAAGGAAGCGCCCACGTCCTGACGCCCGCACTCGCGCCCGGCGGCCGGCGGGCAGCGTCACGGCGCGCTCGGCACCGGCCGCGCGGAGGTGAACCTACGTGCCGGTCAGCCGCTCCACGACGGGCGCGAAGGCGTCGATCCGGTTCCTGGGGACGGTGATGTAGCTGACGCCGAGCGTCTCGCGGCGCTCCCGCAACCGTTCCACGATGTGCTCGACGGAACCGGCGAGGACGTTGGGGTGGTCGCGGAGCGTCTCGGCACGGACCCCGGGAACCGCCGTGCGCAGGCGCGCCGCCCAGCGTTCCAGCGCGTCGCCGGCGGCGTCGGTCACCTCCAGGACGTAGGGCGAACTCTCCAGCTCGAGCGCGCCGAACCGTTCCCCCGCCGCGTCACGCACCATCCGGAGGCGCCGCTCCGCCTCCTGGGCCGGCGTGCGGCCGGCGTCGTCGACGGGGACCCAGGGCAGGGTGGCCATGCTGACGATGTCGGCTTCGCGGGCCGCCAGGGACAGGACGCGCCGGCGCGAGCCGCCGATCATGATGGGCGGGTGCGGGCGCTGGACCGGCGCCGGGAGGCCGGAGTAGCCGCCGACCCTGACGTGCGCGCCGTCGAGGGCGATCGGCCCGCCCGCCGAGTGCGCCTTGATGAGGGCGATGACCTCCTCGAGCCTGGAGACGCGCCGCGGGGCGTCTTCGAAGGTCAGGCCGATGGCCTCGTACTCGCCGGCGTTCGTGCCCGCCCCGACGCCGATCTCCAGGCGCCCGCCGGACAGCAGATCGATCGTCGCGGCCTCCTTCGCCAGCGCCGCGGGCACGTGGTAGTCGACGCAGAAGACGCGGCACCCGACGCGCAGCGTCGTCGTCCAGGCCGCCGCCGCGGCGATCGCCGCGAGCGGGGCCAGGTGCTGCGGACGCAGGAACGTGCGGTCGCTGACCGGTCCGGGACCGATGTAGTGGTCGGCGAGGAACAGCGTCGAGTAGCCGAGATCCTCGACCTTCCGGGCGAGGTCGCGCCACTGCCGGGCCGAGGCGGCCGTCGTCGTCTGCACCGCGAAGCGGAACGGTCGCACCGTGGTCTCCTCGGATCTATCCGCAGACGTAGCCGCCGTCGACCGGGAGCGCCACCCCGGTGACGAACGACGACTCGTCGCAGGCCAGGAACAGTGCCGCCGCCGCCAGTTCGGTGGGCAGCCCCCACCGGCGCATCGGCTGCGGCGGGGCGGAGGCATCGGCGGGCGGGAGCGGGGCGTCCGCCGCCCCCGGGACCAGCCCCGTCCACGTCATGCCGGGGCACAGGGCGTTGACTCGGACGCCCTGCTCGGCGAAGTCCAGGGCGGTCGCCTTGGTCATCTGGACGACCCCGCCCTTGGACGCGCCGTACAGGGCGTTCTTCCTCCAGCCGACCAGCCCGGCCGCCGACGCCGTGTTGATGACCGACCCGCCGCCCGTGCGGAGCATCGCCGCGATCCCGAACTTCATCCCGAGGAAGACGCTCTTGAGGTTGACGTCGAGGACCCGGGCGTAGTCCTCCTCGGACTGCTCGGTGATCGGCCGCTTGGGACCGCCGATCCCGGCGTTGTTGAACAGGACGTCCAGCCGTCCGAACCGCCGCTCGGCGGTGGCGACGGCGTCGCGGACGTCCGCGGCGACGCGCACGTCCGCGTGCACCGGCACGGCGGCGGCACCGATCCCCGCGGCGGTCTCCTCCTGCTCGCCGCTGACGTCCACGCAGACGACCTTCGCTCCCTCGCGCGCGAACAGTTCGGCGCTCGCCCGGCCGATGCCCGAACCCGCGCCGGTGATCACGGCGACCTTGCCGTCCAGCCGCCCGCTCACGTGCCCGCCCCCTCGGGGACGGGCGGGGTGGCGAGTTCGCGGAGGAGGTCGCGGGTGCGGCGGCGGGACGCGGCGCGGTCGGGGCCGGCGGCGACGATGTTGACCCAGATGTCGGTGGCTCCGGCGTCGATGAGCGACCGGAGCTGCCCGCGGACGGACGCCTCGTCGCCGACGATGGCGGCCTCGGCGGGCGAGGAGGCGCCGCCGAGGTCCATGACGCGCCGGTAGTTGGGCATTCCGGCGTAGGCGCCGGCGGTCGCGGCGACCGCCTCCCTCGCTTCGGCGGCGTCGTCGTGGACGGCGACGGGCAGCCCGGCGACGATGCGCGGCGCGGGACGTCCGGCCGCCGACGCGGCGGCGTGGATGCGGGGTGCGATGTGCTCGGCGACCGCCCGGACCGGCGCCATCCACAGGATGGTGCCGTCGGCGTACTGCCCGGCGACGCGCAGCAGCCTGGGGGACAGGGCCGACAGCAGGACGGGGACGGGTTCGGCGACCGGCGCCATCCGGCCGCCGGCGCTGCGCGCCGACCAGTCCTCGCCCTGGAAGTCGACGTCCTCGCCGCGCAGCAGGGCGGTGAGGATCCGGATGTATTCCTCGGTGCTGCGTCCGGGGCGGTCGTAGGACATGCCGTAGACGTCGCGGACCATCGGCTCGTGGGAGGGCCCGATGCCGATGGTCAGGCCGGGGCGGCCCATGGTGGCGGCGGCCGAGGCGGCGCGGTTGGCCTGCAGCAGCGGATGGCAGGGGTAGGTCTGCAGGACGGCCGTGCCGAGCTCGATCGCCATGGTCTCCCGTCCGGCGGCGGCCATGGGGGCGAGGGGGTCGCCGGTGACGATGCTGGCGTACCAGAGCGAGGCGAAGCCGTCGGCCTCGGCCCGCTTCGCCTGCTCGATGATCTTGTCGGGGGTCGCGGCGCCGCCGGTCAGGCCGATGCGCATGGGGAGTCCTTCGAGGTCGGGGGGATGGCGGTTCCGGGGCGCGGCCGCGTCACCGCGACTCGCCCGCCGGCTCGTCGGACCAGCGCGCCGGAGCGGGCGCGTCGGGGAGCAGCGGGCGCCGGTAGGACAGGTCGTCCCGGTTCCGGGTCCCCTTCAGGTAGCCCTGGCCGGTGAAGAAGGACGACGTCAGCACCGAGGCGTCGGCGGTGAACATCGCCTCGACGGTGGAACGGCGCAGGGCGATGCGCCACCGGCCGTCCCGGCGCTCCAGGCGGTCGAGGTAGCGGCCGTTGATGATCTGCGCGGTGCGCCCGTCCCTGCCGAGCAGCACGACGAGCGAGTAGCTCTCGCAGTGCGCGGTGTCGCCGTCGATGTCGCAGGTGTGGGTGGTGATGTTGTGCAGGTGGGCCTGCGAGGCGGCGGCGTGCGCGGGGTTGACCCAGGCGGCGTAGTCGGCGCCGGTGTTGACGGTGAAGCCGTGCTCGTCGGTGCCGTCCGGGTGGTAGGCGCCGCCGATCAGGTCCTCGTCGTGCCGGTCGCAGCCGCGGGCGTGGCGGGCGACGCAGTCCAGGATCTCGGTCCGGTCCTTGAGGTACCGGACGTCGCGCCGCAGCGCCGCGAGGTCGTCGCCGGCCATCAGGCCACCGCCTCTTCGCCGATCAGGGTGGTGCGGTGCATCAGCCGCCGCGACGTCGGCTCGAACGGCAGCGCGCGGTGCAGCATCCCGGTGTTGTCCCAGATGACCAGGTCGCCCCGCCGCCAGCGGTGGCGCAGGACGAACCGCGGCTGCGTCGCCCACTCGGTCAGCCGGTCGAGCAGCGCCCGTCCGTCCTCGGCCGCGAGTCCCACGACCTCGCCCGCGGTGGCCCCCACGAGCAGCGACTTGCGCCCGTTCCCGCGCGTCCACACCAGCGGGTGGGTCTTGGCCGAGACCCGATCCCAGGACGCGCGCTGCCGCTCGGACGCCTCAGGGTGCGCGCGGAGCTGAGCGGCGGCGAAGCTGTGCACCGCGCGAAGGCCGTCCAGCCGCGCCTTCTCCTCCTCGGGCAGTTCCCGGTAGGCGAGGAAGGTGTTGGCGAACTCGGTGTCCCCGCCGGCCGGGTCGACCTCCCGGGCGGTGAGCAGCGTGGCCTTCTGCGGGACGTCGATGGTGGCCCCGTCGATGTGCCAGTGGAAGTTGCCCTTCCGGATGGCGGCCAGCGCGGTGTTCGTCTTCCCCGGGTCCAGCGTGATCGTGTCGATCTCGGGATGCCGGTGCTCACTGGTCTTCGCGACCAGCGGCTCGCCGAGCAGCCGGGTGAAGGCGACCAGGTCGTCGTCCCCGATGCCGAGTTCGCGGTAGATCACCACCCCGTGCTCGTCCAGGGCCGCCCGGCACTCGTCCGCGGCCCGCCGATCGACCAGATCCGCGCAGGACGCGCCGGTGACCTCGACACCGAACGGCTCCAGCGCGGTGAACGTGGCGGTCATCGCACCTCCAGTAGGTGATCCGTGGGAGAGTGAAATTCTCGATTATGAGAATCGCATTCCCAACAGCCGTGCGTCCAGGTCCGCCGGGGAGTGCGGGGTGCCGGAGAGGGGTCCGGCCGTCCCACCCTCTTAGGCGGTCGCCTAAACTTTTCTTAGGCACATGCCTAACACCGGTGGATCGCCGGGGTCAAGGGATCGCTACAGTGGCCGGGTGCTCGGCACCGGCAGATCCATCGTCACCACGTGATCGGGGGCGGCATGAGCGACTCCCCGCGGGCCAGGGACTCCGGGACCCGCGCCGCGCTGATCGACGCGGCGACCCGGCTGATGCTGGACGAGGGGTACGCCGCGGTCACCACCCGCAAGGTCGCGGCGAAGGCGGGCGCCAACCCGGCCCTGGTGTACTACCACTTCGGCACGATGGACGACCTGTTCCTGGCCGTCTTCCGGCGCGGCGCCGAGGCGAGCCTCGAACGACTGGAGGCCGCCGCGCGGGCCGGCGACCCGCTGCGCGCGCTGTGGCAGGTCAGCAGCGAGCCCCAGCACAGCGCCCTGACCGTCGAGTTCATCGCCCTGGCCAACCACCGGCAGGCGATCCGCGCCGAACTGGCCGACTACACCCGCCGGTACCGGCGGCGGCAGCAGGAGATCATCGAACGGGTCCGGGCCGCCCGGGGCACCGCCGCCCCCGGCGGCCCGAGTCCCGCCGCGACGGCCGTCCTGGCCGCCGCGCTGGCCCGCATCCTGTCCATGGACGGCATGCTCGGCATCACCGAGGGCCACGCCGAGGTGCTCGCCCTCATCGAGGACCACCTGGCGAACGCCGCCGGGCGCTGACCGGCGGCGCTCCCCGCGCACGTGCGCGGCCCCGAACCGCACGTGCGCGGCCCGCGCTGCCCGTCGGCCGTCAGCCGGCCGTCAGCCGGGACGCCGCCCGAGTTCGCGCTCGCGCCGCTCGGCGGTCTCGCGCGGGTCGTGCACGGTCGTGAGTTCGGACGCGTCGGTGTGCTGCTCGATCGTGTAGAAGCGGACCTCGTGGCCGTCCGGGTCGTGCAGGTCGGGGAGGATCCAGCCGATGCTCGCGAAGTGCACCCCCGCGTGGGACTCGCCCATGCCGGTGAGCCGTCCGGCGAGGTCGTCCAGTGCGGCCCTGTCCGGGACGCCGATGGCGAAGTAGTCGAACCCGGCCGCCGCTTCGGCGCGCTCGGGGTCCAGCCGGAGGGCGAGGTCGGGCCCGCCGCGCGGATGCCGCATCCCGACGCCCATCAGCGTGCCCTCCTCGACGAACTCGATCATGACCCCGTAGCCGAGGCGGCTCTCGTACCAGGCGAGCGACCGCTTGATGTCGCGTACCGGCAGTTTCAGGTGATGGACCCCCGCCAGGGTCGGCGCGTTCTCCATGATCCCCGCTCCCCAGGTTCATGCAGTGGCACTGCATCGATGCAGTTATACTGCAATGCATGGTGGACGACGTCAAGGCCGATCTGCGCGCAGCCCGGGTCGCCGACACCGAGGAGAAGATCCTGCGCGCCGCGACCCGGCTGTTCCTCGAGCACGGGTACGCGGGCACGACGCTCACCGCCGTCGCCGCCCAGGCCCGCGTCGGCGCCCGCACCGTCTACGTGCGGTTCGGAACGAAGGCCGCCCTGCTCAAGCGGGTGGTCGATGTCGCGATGGTCGGCGACACCGCCCCGGTGGCCGTCAGCGGCCGGCCCTGGTTCGTCCTGGCCGCCGGCGCCCCCACGCTGGACGAACGGATCGCCGCGATGGCCCGCGGCGGACGGGAGATGATGGACCGGGCGGGCGGCCTGTTCGCGGTGACCCTGGAGGCCGCACCGGCCGAGCCGCTCCTGGCCGAGGCGGCGCAGGCGGGCCGCGAGGCGACACGCGACAACCTGCGGCACTTCTGGACCCGGGCGGCCGGCGACGGGCTGCTCCCGGACGGCCACGACATCGACTGGCTGACGGAGACCTCGGCGATCCTCGTGCACAACGAGACCTACCTGCTCGGCACCCGCATGCACGGCTGGAGCCCCGAGCGGTACGAGCGATGGCTGATCACCGGCCTCACCCGCCTGGCGGCGGCTCCAGCCTGAGGCGCCGTCCTGCGCCCCGACCACCGGACGGTCGCCGTCCTCGCGGCCACCGACGCCGACTGAGCGCCCGAACAATCCACGCGGCGGGTGCCTGGGTGCGGGCACAGTGTGCCGCACGCGATCTTGACGCTCCTTCCGCGGGATCGGACGCTTTGGGCCCGACGGTGGAAAGAGGGAATCCGCGATGCCGCGAAGACTCGTCGCCCTGCTCTGCGCGCTCCTCCTGTGCATGCCGGTCGTGCCGTCCGCTCTGGCGGACGAACGCCGGCACCGCCCGCGTCCCGTCGTGTTCGTGCACGGGTTCAGCGGCTCCGGCGGCCAGTTCGAGACCCAGGCACGGCGCCTGACCTCGAACGGGTACCCCGCCCGGTACATCGAGGCCCACGAGTACGACTCGACGTTCGGCGCCCAGACCGTCCAGGAGGTCTACGCGTCGCTGGACGAACGCATCGCGCGGCTCCTCGCCGAGACCCGCGCCGACCGGGTGGACCTGCTCGGGCACTCGCTCGGCACCGGGCTGATGCAGGCCTACCTGCGGAGCTCGCCCGCGCGGGCGGCCACCGTCGCGCACTACGTCAACCTCGACGGCGCGACCTCGCCGGACCTCCCGGGCGGCGTCCCCACCCTGGCCGTGTGGGGCGAGGGCTCCACCGGGCGCCGGGTCGGCGGCGCGGAGAACGTGTACTTCTCCGATCAGGCCCACACCCAGGTCGTGACCTCGCCGGAGACGTTCGAGCGGTTCTACCGGTTCTTCAACGGACGGGCGCCGCGCACGACCTCGATCGTCCCGGAGCGGTTCGTGTCGCTGTCCGGACGCGCGGTCCTGTTCCCGTCCAACGTCGGAGCGGCGGGAGCCCGGCTGGAGATCTACCAGGTGCACCCGCGTACCGGTGAGCGCCTGGGGCACCGCCCCCGCGCCACCTACGAACTCACCGGGGACGGGGCGTGGGGCCCGTTCCGGGCACACGGCCGCGCGCATTACGAGTTCGCGATCGTGTGGAGCGAGACGTCCGTCCACCACCTGTACTTCCAGCCGTTCCTGCGCACCGACCGGCTCGTCCGCCTGCTGACCAGCCGTCCGGGGGAGGGCCTGTCGGGGCTCGTGGAGACCGGCGACGGCCACTCCGCCCTCACGATCAACCGGCAGAAGGAATGGTGGGGCGACCAGGGACGGGAGGGCGACTCCCTGTACATCAACGGGCGGCAGGTGCTGAACGCCGCCAACGCGCCGCGCACCGAGCGCACCATCGGGATCTTCGCCTACGACGCCGGGAGCGACGGCGTCACCGACCTGAGCGCGCCCCTCCCGGAGTTCTTCGCCACCCCGTTCATCACCGGCATGGACGTCCACATCCCGGCCGGACGCCGCCCGACCTCGATCGTGTCCCGCCCGCGCGGCGGCGACGGCCGCGTCGACGCCCTGGCCGTCCCCGGCCTTCCGTCCAGCGGGCACCGCATCTCCGTGCAGCTCAACGACCACCCGAACTGACGGACGCCCCCGGCGCCCCCGGCCGCTCGCCGCGCCGGGGCCCGCGGGGGCGGATCGTCACGCACCTGCCGTCCAGGTGCGTCCGGACGGGTCGCCCAGCGGGCGGAAGCCGCTGCGGCCGCCGGGACCGGGCCGCACCGCGAGGACCTGGTGCACGCTCGTCCGGCCGGACGCGAACGCCAGCGACCCGCCCGCCAGGCGCAGCCGCCACATCCGCGCGCGCTCCGGACCGAAGCGCGCCACGACCTCGGGCCAGGCGGCGTCCAGCGCGGTCCGCCAGGCATCGATCGTCGCGACGTAGTGCTCGCGCAGCGACACGACGTCGCGGATCTCGAACCCGGCGGCCTCCAGGTGCCCGAGCATGACCGGCAGCGGGTACACCGTCGTGCCCGGAGGACGGTACGGCGCCGCGGACGTCCGGGGGTGCGCGCCCGACGGCCCGGACGAGAGCTGCTGCAGGAGCAGCCGTCCGCCGGGCCGCAGCGCCCGGTGGAGCGCCGCGCAGTAGTCGGGGTACCGGTCCGGGCCGACCCGCTCGCCCGTCTCGACGGACGACACCGCGTCGTAGGGGGCGCCGCCGACGTCCCGGACGTCGCACGGCGGGACATCGCACAGCGGGACGTCGCACAGCCGGACGTCGACGGCGTCGCCCAGGCCGCGCTCGGCGCTCCGGGCGCGCACGAACGCGTGCTCGCCGCCGGAGTCGGTGACGCCGGTGGCGCGGGCGCCGTACCGCTCGGCGGCGTGCAGGACGAGCGCGCCCCGGCCGCAGCCGACGTCCAGGAACCGGGCGCCCGGGCCGAGGTCCAGCTTCCGGCAGACCAGGTCCAGCTGGTCGCGCTGCGCGTCGGCCGGCCCGTAGCCGGGTGCGTCCGACGTCCAGTAGCCGCACGCGTGCGTCGCCCCCGGACCGAGCACGGTGTCGTGCAGGTCGCGGACGTCCGGGTGCGTCACCCTCGGCCTCCCGGCGGGTCGGATCCGGCGAAACCACCAGACCAGCAGAGGGTTCGCCCGACCGGCGGCGGATCTGGACGGTGCTGGAATACGCTGAAAGCCCGCGTGCCACGGCCTTTCGGCCCGGCAGCCTTCCCCGCCGACCCCCCGGAGGAACGCGGTGTCCGACGAGTCCGAGCGGATGCGGCGCGCGCTGGCCGAGCAGCTCGCGCTGCTGCTCATCGAGCGGGAGCGGCGGCTCGGCCGCGGCGTGGACCGCGCCGACCTGGCCCGCCGCGTCCACGTCTCCAAGAGCAGCCTGTACGCCTACCTCAACGGGACGACGCTGCCCCGCACGGCGGTCTTCGACCGGCTGCTGTCCGCGCTGAGCGCCGATCCCGCCCGCAGGCGGGAGCTGAGCACGCTGCGCGACGACATCGAGGTGGCGCAGCAGGTGCGGGCGCGCCGCGACCGGGCGGACGCCGGCGCGGCACCTCCCGCCCCGGCCGTGGCGGATGCCGGCGGCGCGGTGGTGCCGCGGGAGCTTCCGCCGGTGACGAGCCGGTTCGTCGGCCGCGCCGCCGAACTGGCCCGCCTCGACGCGCTGCTCGACGAGGCGGACGCGCTCGCGGCGGTCATCGTCGCCATCGACGGCACCGCCGGGGTCGGGAAGACGACGCTGGCGCTGCACTGGGCGCACCGGGTCGCCGACCGCTATCCGGACGGGCAGCTTTACGTCGACCTGCGGGGCTTCGACCCGGCCGGCCGGCCGGACCCCGGCGCGGCCCTGTACCGCTTCCTCCACGCGCTGGGGGTCGCGCCGCCGGCGATCCCGGACGGCACGGAGGCCAGGAGCGCGCTGTGCCGGACGCTGCTGGCGGAGCGCCGGATGCTCGTCGTCCTGGACGACGCGGGGTCGGCCGAGCAGGTCCGGGCGCTGCTGCCCGGCGGCCACCGCTGCCTGACGATCGTCACGGGGCGGAACCGGCTCGACAGCCTGGTCGTCCGGGAGGGCGCGCATCGCCTCGGGCTGGCGACGTTCTCCTACCGGGAGTCGCTCGAACTGCTGGAACGCTGGCTCGGCGCGGACCGGATCGCGGCCCAGCCCGCCGCCGCCGACGAGCTGCTGGAACTGTGCGCCCGGCTGCCGCTCGCGCTGGGCATCGTCGGGGCCCGGGCCGCGGCGCGGCCGGAGGGGGCGCTGGAGGCGCTCGCCGCGCGGCTGCGCGCCGCGCCCGACCGGCTGGCCGTGCTGGGCGCGGGCGGCGGCGACCTCGACCTGCGCGCGGTGTTCCACGCCTCCTACGCGCTGCTGCCCGATCCGGCGGCCCGGCTGTTCCGGCTGCTCGGCGCGCACGCGGGCCCCGACATCGACGGGTACGCGTGCGCGGCCCTGCTGGACGTCCCCGAACCGCCCCTGGCCGACCTGGACGTGCTGACCCGGGTGCACATGATCGCCGAGCACGCGGAGGGGCGGTTCGCCGCGCACGACCTGCTCCGCGCGTTCGCCCGCGACCTCGCCGTCCGCGTCGACGAGGGAGAGCGCCGGGCGGCGATCGGCCGGGTCCTCGACGCGTACCTGTCCACCGCCGTCCGGGCCGCGCACGGGATCGAGCCGTGCCGGGACGCCGACCTGCCGCCGGTCGAGCGGTGGCGTCCGGGCCCGCCGGTCGGCGACCGGGCGGGGGCGACGGCGTGGTTCGCCGCCGAGCTGCCCGTGCTGACCTCGGCGATGGAGTTGGCCGCCGCCGAGGGGTTCGACGACCACGTCTGGCGCCTCGCCTGGGCCGCGACGGTCTTCCTGCGCCGGACCGGACGGCGGGTCGAGCGCGTCGCGCTGCACCGGCTGGGGCTGGATGCGGCGCGACGCTGCGCGGGCCGGGCCGTCCGGGCGACGTCGATGCGGCTGCTCGCCGACGGGCTGACCCGCCTCGGACGGCAGGACGAGGCGCTGCCGCTGCTCCGGACGTCGCTGGCGGAGTGCGCCGCCGCCGGGGAGACGCGCGGCGCGTTCCAGGCGCACCTGTCGCTGGCGCGCCTGCACGGCACCCGCGGGGCGCACGCCGAGGCCCTCGCGCACGCCGAGGACGCGCTGCGGCTGTCGACGGCCGTCGGTGACCTGCTGGCCCGCGCCGACGGGCTGATCGCCGTCGCCGAGCAGCTGGAGCGGCTCGGCCGGTACCCCGCCGCGCTGCCGCCCGGCCGCCGCGCGCTCGGCCTGTACCGGCGGATCGGCTTCGCGGAGGGCGAGGCCGACGCCCTGCGCGCGCTCGGCCGGACGGAGCGGCGGCTGGGCCGCCTGGACGGCGCGATCGAGCGGTACGAGCAGTCGCTGCGGCTCGACCGGCTGCTCGGGGACCGCTTCTGGACGGGCCACGTCCTGACCGACCTCGCCGACGCCTACCAGGCGGCCGGGCGGCACGCGCGGGCGCGGGCGAGCCGGGAGGAGGCTCTGGCGCTGTTCGAGTCGATGCGCCATCCGGCCGCCGGACGGGTCCGGGCCGCGCTGGACGCGGACCCCGCGTAGCGTCCGCGGGTTCGGCGCCGTCCAGCATCGTCCAGTTCGCCGGGGCGGAACGCGTCCGGGGTGCTGTCCTGAAGGGGCCGCGCCCGAAGGCCGGCGCATCCACGGGACGAGGAGGCGGGCCGTGACCGCATCGCCGCGACGGGTGCCGCGCTCGGTGTCCGCCGCCGCGCGGGCGTCCGGCTCAGCGGGCGTCGAGCAGGGGGCGCACGGCCATCTCCCAGGTCCAGCGGCCGGCCAGCGCGCGGCGCAGGTCGGCGGCGCGGGCGAAGGCGGCCGCGCGGTCGCCCGCCGCCGCCGCGATCCGGTGGCCCCACACGAGGGCGTCGTCGGCGTCGCGCTGCCGCACCGGGACGACGACGGACGCGGCCCGGTCCGGCGCGAGCGCGGTGACCAGGTCGGCCAGCCCGCTGGACGCGCTGACCAGCGCGGGCGTCCCGGCGGTGATCGCCTCGTGCCCGACCAGGCCGTACCCCTCGACGATGGACGGCATCAGCAGGAGGCTCGCGCGGTCCAGGTCCTCCCGGATCGCCGAGATCCCCGACTCGTACGGGCGCACCGTCACGGGGGCGTCGGGATGCCCGATCCCGTCGAGGATCCTGGCGCGCAGCCCGCCCTCCGTGCCGGGCGGGGTGCCGCGCACGAGCAGCTCCCAGTTCGCGGCGTCCGGGTCCAGCCGGCGCGCCTGGCCCAGCGCCCGCGCGGCGAGGTCGACGCCCTTCAGCGTGCCGTCCGCCATCCGGCCCATGATCATGATCAGTGGCCGGCCGCCGCGCATCGTCCGCTCGGGCGGCCCGGTCATGTCGAAGCCCGGATCCAGGGGCAGGACGGGCGTCCGGCGGCCGTCCGCGTCTCGGGCCAGGTCGCGCTCGGCGCGCAGCCGCAGCCGCGGCCCGACCGGAACCAGCGCGGACGCGTCCCGCGCCAGCGCCCGTTCGAACTCGGTGCGGTCGCGGGCCCGCAGCCCGGCGTCGTCCACGCCGTCGAGCTTGTACCACTCGATCTCGTCGGCCGCGGTGTGCACGAGGTGGAAGCGGGCCGCGCGGGGGAAGTGGTCCTGGACCAGCGCCTCGGCGATCGGTCCGGTGACCCGGCCGTGGCCCAGGACGACGTCCGGTTCGGCGCCCGGCGGGAGGGGCGGGCGCCGCAGCAGCGCTCCGTGCTCGCTGATCCCGGACGGCCGGAGGGCCTCCAGCAGCCGCACCCCGGCGCGTTCCGCGTCCGCCCGCTCGGCGTCGGACGCGCCGGGCACCAGGCAGTACGTCTGCGCGCCCGCGGCCGCGAGCGCGGCGCACAGGTACCGGTTGAGGGAACTCAGCCCGCCGCGCGCCGGGAACCACTCGTCCGCGACGGCCAGGAACCGCCGGGCCGCGGGCCGGGGGGCGCGCGGCGCCGGCGGCGCCTCGGCCTCGGCCTCGGGACCGGCCTCGGGCTCGGCGCCCGCCGGGCCGCCGTGGGCCTCGGCGCCGCCGTCCGGGTCGTACTCGAGATTCCACGAAGGGTCGCCGGAGAATGTCCGTGCGACCGGTTTCGCCCGTCTTGTCCAGTCAGTGGTCACTCGACGTCCATCCGGTCGCGTCCTCGCCCGTTCCGGCGGCATCACTGTAGGCCAGAAATGGCCGTACCGGTACGGGGGCCGCACCGGGCGGGCATGCCGAACGGAAGGGCGAACGGCGTCGAGAAAAGGACGGTCAGGCCTATGATGCCGCTTTCTGGGACGGGTTACTCGGTGCGCCCCTTCTTTTTCCAGCTGCGTTCCGAGGAGCAGCGCGACCTGGTCGAATCGGGAACGGTGCGGCGCGTCCCGGCGGGGACGCGCATCCATGCCGAGGGGCAGCGGTCCACGACGGTCGCGGTGCTGCTGAGCGCGGGCGCCGGCGTGGTCCGCGACGCGGACGGCGGCGCGCGGCCGCTCGCGTACCGGGGGCCGGGCGACATCCTCGGTGAGCTGTCGTTCATCGACGGGCGGCCGCACTCGGCCACGGTCCGCGTCACCCGTCCGGGACGGGTCGTCCTGCTGTCGCACGAGGCGTTCGACCGGGTGCGGCGGCGGCACGAGGGCGTCCGGAACGCGCTCCTCCGGGTGCTGGCGCACCGGCTGCGCAGCGCCGACATGTACCGGGTGGCAGGCCAGGGACGCGTGCCGGTGCGGGTGGCGCGGCTGCTCGACCATTCCGGCGACCTCGGCGGTCCGCCGCGGGAGGCCGGGCCGCCGATCCGGTACCAGCGCGAGATCGCCGACCTGCTCGGCGTCTCGCGCAGCTCCGTGGTCCGCGCGCTGAGCGATCTCCGCGCCCGCGGCATCGTCGCCACGGGCCACGGCACCGTCCGCGTGGTGGATCCGGGCCGGCTCGCCCGCTTCCTGGAGTGCCCCGACGCCGGACCGGAGGGGGCGTGATGGGACGGCCCGCGAAGCCCGCATGGCGCGAATGCGCCATACCTGCCGGTAGTTTTTTCCGGCCCGCGCGACTCCCGGAAGCGGATCACAAGATCCAATTCCGTGCCGCCAATTACACGATCATGGCGTTGACCGGCGCTTCCTTCCAGCCGGCCGGGAGAACTGCGATCAACACCCGGGTCCGGGAAACCGTTTCGCCGGAAGATTGTTTGACCGTGCCAAGACGAGATGGCCAGGATGGGCCCGATCATCGGGCGGCAAGGAGAAATCGTGGGGGATTCCGCCGACGGAGAGGGCGCGGGCCCCGCGCACCGATCGTCCGTCCACATCGAGGTGGGAAACGACCTCGGCATGCACCGCGCGCGGATCGCGGGGCGCGACATCGTCGGCGGCACGACCGGCGACGCTCCCCGCACCGGCGTCACGTTCGGGATCGTCCTGCGGGGGCGCGTCCACCCCGTGCCGCCGGCCGCGGCGATCGCGGTCCTCACCGCGCTCGCCGTCCTGCCGGCCGTGCTGGCGGTGCTCGCGCTCCGCGCGTGACGAGACCGGCCCGAACCAGAACTGGGGGATACCGATGCCCGATTACCCGCAGCCCGCGAGCATCGCGGTCGTCGACATCGTGGGCAGCAGCGGCGAGCACGACATGGCCAAGCGCCGGTCGCGTGCCGCGCTGTACGCCTGGCTGGAGGGGGCCCTCGGCCGCCTCTGGACCGACGGCCGCCACGCCGACCGGGGCGACGGCGTCCTGATGGTGTGGGGCCGGGACGTGCCGAAGGTCGAGGTCCTGACCGCCCTGCTGCGGCTGCCCGACCACCTCCCGGACGGCGTGCCGCCGCGGATCCGGGTCGCGGTCCACGCCGGCGACGTCTACGCCGATCCGCGGGGACTCGTGGGGGACAGCGTCAACCGGACCTTCCGGCTGAACGAGGCCGGCCTCCTGAGGGAGGCGATCGCGCGGGCGCGGGGACCCGTCGCGTACCTGGTCTCCGACGAGGTCCACGGCAGCGTCGTCGAGTACGGCTACGACGGCCTCGACCCGGACGCGTTCCACGAGGCCGTCGTCGACCTGAAGGAGTCGACGCGCCGCGCTTGGCTGCACATCCCGCGCGAGGACGGACTCGCCGCGCGGCTCGCCGCCCGCTCGTCCGTGCCGCGTCCGGCCGCCCCGGCGCAGGCGGGCGGCGTCCACATCACGACCGGAGGGAACGCGGAGATCCGCGACTCCACGATCGCAGGAGGGGACATCCATGGGACCGGGTGACGGGCAGAGTTGGGCCCACGTGGACATCGGGACGGAACAGGCGGAGTCGCGGGGGCCTTCGCCGACCGGCCCGCCCGCGGGCGGGCGGAAGCGCCCCCGGACGGTTCGGGCCGCGCTCACGGCGGTGCCGATCCTGGCCGCGTTCGCGGCGGGCACGGTGTTCGGCGGCGACTGGACCTGGGGCGGGTTCGCCGCGTCCATGGTCCTGGTGGCCGTGCTCTTGCTGCACGGCGGGCGGCCCGCCGGGGGCACGGCGGTCCAGGCCGCCGGGCGGGACAACCGCACCACGACAACCCGCATTAGCAACGTCAGGGTGAACACCGGCGGGGCGACCGGTGTCCTGGGCGTGGCGCTCATCGTCCTCATCGACGGGCTGCTGGTGGCGCACGTGTCCACCTCGGTGCCGGGCGGCCTCTACTACTCGCCGGCGGGATCGTCGACGACGTCGCCGACGTTCCTGCGCGACCTCGATGAGGACAAGATCCGCGCAGTCGGGTCCGGCCTCGTCGAGAAGACCGGCATGCAGATCGGGGGCCGGCAGTGCGCCCGGAGCGTCACCCAGCAACCCGCCCCGGTCGGCCTCGCCCGGACCATCACGGTCACGCGCGACGAGGGGTTCCAGCGGTTCAAGGCCCGGGCCGGGATCGCGGACGACCTGCCCTCGGACACCACCGTCGAGTTCGCCGTGACGGGGGACGACCGGGAGGTGGCGCGCCGGACCGCGACCCCCCGCTCTCCGGTGGACTTCGACGTGGACGTCTCGGCCTACACCGTTCTCGAGCTGCGGAGCACCGTCATCGCGTCGAAGATCAGCGGCGTGTACGCCGTCTGGGGCGACGCGCAACTGCTGCCCGCGCGCGGCGCTCCGGTCGGCTGCGTGACGGGGGAATCATGACCGCCGAGGAACTCGCGAACCGTGCCGTCGACGTGCTCGCCGGGACACTGCCCGCCATCGCGGGCCGGACCGACCCCGCGATCGTCGCGCTGCACGAGCTGGTCCGCCGGCGGCTCGACGGAACCGGGTGGTTCGAGGCGTTCGAGGCGCGCCCGGCGGACGGCTCGCTCGTCCGCGAACTGCTCCGGCGGGCCGTCGAGCACGACCGGGCCTTCGCCGCGGCACTCGCGGACGCCACCGAACGCGCACGCGCCGCCGCGCCCGCCACCGGCTCCAGCGTCCACATCCGGGCGAACAGCATGACGGGTGATGTCACGGCGGCCGGACGGGACAACATCGAGACGAACACCGTCACCCACAGCACGAACATCGGGAGCGGACTCGTCCTGCCGGCGTGCGTCATCATCGCCCTGATCATCACCGCGACCCTGCTGTTCCTCCGCTGATCACGCCCGGGCGGCGGCCGTCGACTCCGGTGCGCTCGACCAGCGGGGCGAGTGCGCGTTCAGGATGTTGATCTGGGTCGGTGTGTCTGCGTGCCCGTCCGGGCGGGTTTGCCCCAGGATGATGGGATGTCTCGGCGGTCGTCGCGATCCTCGAACCTGACCGACGATGAGTGGGCACTGTTCGAGCCGCTGCCGTCGGCGGTCGGCGGTCGGCGGTGGCACCGGATGTCATCGCCGACGGACACGTGGCGTCGCGCGGAACGGAGATCGGTCAGTGAAGCTCGATGTGCAACTGGACGGCCGGCCGGATGAGGCGGCGCAGCGTGCCCGTGCGCTGACCGCCGCAGGGGTGGACGGCCTGTTCACCTTCGAAGGCCCGCACGATGTGTTCCTGCCGCTGATCGTCGCGGCCGGCTCGGCGGACGTACCGTCGACCGACCTGATGACCAACGTCGCGATCGCGATCCCCCGCAGCCCGATGAACCTGGCCAACATGGCCTACGACCTGCAACTGCTGAGCAAGGGCCGGTTCCGGCTCGGACTCGGCTCGCAGATCAGGCCGCACATCGAGAACCGGTACGGCTCGACCTGGAACAGGCCGGCCGCCCGGATGCGCGAGACGGTGCTCGCGGTCAAGGCGATCCTGCACTCCTGGCAGGACGGTACCCCGCTGGACTTTCGCGGCGAGTTCACCAAGCACACCCTGATGCCCGCGACGTTCGTCCCCGGACCGAATCCGTACGGTGTTCCGCCGGTCCTGCTCGGCGCGCTGGGTCCGGTGATGACCCGGACCGCGGCCGAGGTCGCCGACGGGCTGCTGGTGATGCCGTTCCACAGCCACCGGCATTTCCGCGAGCGTACTCTCCCGGCCGTGGCCGAGGGGCTGGAACTGGCGGGTCGCGAGCGGATCGAGCTGTATCCGCAGGCGATCGTCGCGATGGGCGACACTCCCGAGGAGATCGAGGCCGCGACCTTCGGGGTGAAGGCGCTGCTCGCGTTCTATGGCTCGACCCCGGCGTACAGGCCGGTCCTGGAGATCGAGGGGTGGGGGGATCTGCAACCCGAGTTGAACGCGCTGTCGAAGACCGGCGACATCATGGCCATGATCGGCCTGATCGACGACACGATGATGCGGACTCTGGCGGTCGCTGGAACGCCGGCCGAGTGCGCCACCGAGATCAAGACCCGGTTCGGCGACGTGGCCGAGCGGGTCTGCGCCTACTTCCCCGGATCGACCCACCCGGAAGACACGATCGCCGCACTCGCGATCGAACTGCGCGGAACGCCATGAGCGTGCCCACCGACTTCGTCGGTCCGATGTCGCGCGTCCGGCCCGCCTGCGCACCGCGATGGACGACCTGGTTCCGCTTTTCCCGGTAGTGGCGTTCGGATCCGGGATCGTCAGGATGTTGCCGGACGATCCGCTGGCCGCACGCCGTCGAGGAGGATGCGGGCGGTCCTGTCGACCCAGTCCGCGGTGAGGCCGTCGGGCCCTCTGATCAGCGTCGCGGCCAGGGCGGAGCCGATGATCATCTCCAGGATCACGACCGTGTCGACGTCGGTGTCCAGTTCTCCGCTCTCGACGGCCGCGGCGAGGTCGGCGTCGAGGCCGCGCCAGCCCTCGGCGGAGAACCGCTCGAGGATGCGCCGGTGGAGGACCGGGTCGGTCGCGGCTTCGGCTATCAGTCCGGGGACGGCGATCCGGGCCAGGGGGGTGGTCAGGAGTTCCGCGATCCGTCGCACCAGTTCGCGCAGGTCTTCGGCGAACGAGCCGGTCCGCGAGGGGCCGGTGGTGACGCTGTCTCGGAAGGTCGCCTCGTGGATGAGGTGGGCCTTGCCGGGCCAGCGTCGGTAGACGGCGGGCCGGGACGTGCCGGCGCGGTCGGCGACGGCGGCCACGGTCACTTCGGCGTAGCCGACCTCCATCAGGAGTTCGGCGGCGGCGTCCAGGACGGCGCCGTCGATGCGGGCGTCACGTGGTCTTCCGATGGGGTTGTTCATTTCCGTGCAAAGTGTAACGTAACTGCCGTGCAGCAGCCGCGGAGTGAGCTCGTCGAGTTGTCGGACGTCATCGACGCGAGGTACGGCGGTAAGGCCCTCGGCCTCGCGAAGCTGGCCGCCGCCGGTTTCCCGGTGCCCGCCGCCTTCGTCATCGCGAACGCCGATGCCGGCGACCTTCCCGTCGGTCTCGCAGCGCGCTACGCCCGGATGGCGGCCTCGGACGGGGCGGTCGCGGTGCGTTCTTCGGCTTCGGGCGAGGACGGCCTCGAGAGTTCCTTCGCCGGGCAGTTCGAGTCGGTCCTGGACGTGAACGGGTACGACGAACTCCTCGCCGCGATCCGGCATTGTGCGGCCGGGGCGTCCACGGAGCGAGCAGCCGCCTACCGGCCCGGCGCCGGGATGTCCGGCCCGATGCACCTCGTGGTCCAGGAGATGGTCGACGCGCGCGCCGCCGGTGTCGTGTTCACCGCGGATCCGGCCAGCGGCCGGCGCGACCTCTGCGTGGTCGACGCGGTCGCCGGGCCGGGGGAGTCGCTGGTCGACGGCTCCGCGAGCTCGGACCACTACGAGGTCGACCGTGCCGGGCAGATCATGGACCGGCAGATCGCGTCGGGTCCGGCACTCACCGATGACGAGGTGATGGCCGTCGTGGCCGGCGCCCGGGCCGCGGAGGCGCGGTGGGAAACGCCCCTCGACCTCGAGTGGGCGATCGACCGGACGGGCGAGATCCGCTGGCTTCAGGCGCGGCCGATCACCACCCTGCCCGGGGACCTGAACGAGATGGACAGCACGGTCGCGGGCGAGGACCACGTCTACACCCGGTGCAACATCGGCGAGATGATGCCGGGTGCCTTCTGCCCGCTCACGGCGTCCGTCAGCGGCCGCGCGATCGAGTACGCGATGCAACTGGTCCAGGTCGCCGGCGGTTTCCAGGACTCCTACCGGGAGGACCGCTGGCTGCAGCTGGGCTACTTCTCAGGTCACCTGTTCCTCAACATGACCGAAGGTACGGCTCTGAGCTCGGGGATTCTCGGCAACTCCCTCGAGCAGTACTCGCTCTCGATCGCGGGCAGGGTCGTGGACGAGCTGGTGCCGAAGCCGCCGAAGCCGTTCGCCCGCCGCCTGGTCAACACCGTCCGGCTCACGGCCTTCGCGCTCTCGGCAGGGCACGCGATCCGCCGGCTGGACCGCGAGCTGGCCCGCTTCGAGGCGCCGTCCGCGGCGGAGCCGGCGGCCCTGCTCGCCGAGCTCGACGCGGGGATCGAGCTCTACAACGAGGCCACGCTCACCCACGTCCGGTCCTCCTCGCGGTCCGCCGTCGCCGCGAACGTGCTCGAACAGACGGTGATGCGCGAAGCGACCCGCGGGGGCCGGAGCGAGGACGAGGGCCGCTCCCGGGCCGCCGCGATGATGGCCGGGGCCGCCGACGTCGAGAGCGCAGTCATGCTGGAGCACCTGGACGACGTGGTGGGCCGCCTGGCCGGGGACCCGGCGGCGGCCGAGGCGTTCCTCGAACGGGATGCAGCCGAGGCCGTGATCGGGCTGACCGGAGGCACCGGTCCGATCAGTCGCACGTTCAACGAGTTTCTGCGGCGCCATGGCCACCGGGGCTACCGGGAGCTGTGCATGCGGGACCGGTCATGGCGGGACGACCCCGACGGTCTCGGCACGATCATGCAGGCCATGCTCCGTGCCCGCCGGAACGCCGGCGACGCCGTCCGCCCGACTCCGGCATCGCCGCAGGAAGGCGTTTCCCGGACGGTGCGGGCGATGGCCCGGCTGGCGCAGGCCGGGGCACGCGGACGTGAGGCGACCAAGTCGCGAATGGTCCTGGTCGCCTACCTGCTCAGCCGTGGCTATCGCCTGCTGGGCGAGCGGTTGGCCGCGGCCGGGCGACTGCCCGATGCAGACCTGGTGTTCTTCTTCGACAGGTCGGAGCTGCCGGCGCTGGTGGGTACCGGGGACGTCGGGGACCTGATCGACCGCGCCGCGGCGCGACGGGCGGCGCTTCCGTTCCAGGCCCGGCTCGAGTTCCCGGACGTCTCCGTCGGCAAGCCCGTTCCGGCCCGGCCCAAGCCTCCGGAGGGAATCCGGGACGGGGTGATCGTCGGCCGTCCCGCGTGCAGCGGGGTCGTGGAGGGGACCGTCCGGGTCGCGACGACGGTCGCGCAAGCTCGGGAACTGCATCCCGGCGAGGTCCTGGTCGCGCCCGTGACGGACGTCGGCTGGACGCCGTACTTCACCCTGATCGCCGCGCTCGTCACCGACATCGGCAGTTCGGTCTCCCACGGCGCCGTCGTCGCCCGCGAGTACGGCCTGCCCTGCGTGGTCAACACCCAGGGCGCCACCCGCGTGCTCCGTACCGGTGACCGGGTCCGGGTCGACGGTGACCGCGGCACCGTGACGCTGCTGGACCGCGCTCTCGTTCCGTCCTCTCCCACCACCGCATAGTCCTGGAGGTCGCACATATGCCCGAGGTGCCCGGCGTCTTCCCGCTCGACGAGTTCCCGATCCACCAGATCCCCGCCCCCATCGAGTGGGTCGGCAGCGACCGGAACTTCTACGACCGGTCGTACTGGAACGCCCACGACCGCACCGGCGACCTCATGCTGATCACCGGGATCGGCTATTACCCGAACCTCGGCACCAAGGACGCGTTCTTCCTCCTTCGCCGCGGCGACCAGCAGACGGCGCTGCACTTCGGTGACAGGCTGGACAGTGACCGGCTCAACCAGCACTGCGGCAACTACCGGATCGAGGTCATCGAGCCGCTGAAGACGTCACGGCTGATCATCGAGGAGACCGAGGGCATCTCTCTCGACATGACCTGGCGTGGGCTCTTCCCCGCGATCCCCGAGCAGCGGCACGTCATGCGCGCCGGCGGTCACCGGGCGACGCTCGACGCCCAGCGCTTCGCCCAGGTCGGCTCCTGGGAGGGCAGCCTGATGGTCGACGGCCGGGAGTACGACATCACCCCGGACACCTGGCGCGGCACCCGGGACCGCTCCTGGGGCATCCGGCCGGTCGGCGAGAGCGAGCCGGCAGGCGCGCCCGGGGAACCGCCCTTCGACGGAATGTGGTGGCTCTACGCCCCCATCGCCTTCGACGGCTTCGCGATGATCATCATCCTCCAGGAGGAGCCCGACGGGAACCGCATCCTCAACGACTGCCACCGTGTCTGGCCGGACGGACGGACCGAGCAGCTCGGCTGGCCACTCGTCACCACGAACTATCGAACCGGGACTCGCACACCGCTGACCGGCACCATCGGTTTTCGCACCCCTGACGGAACCGACGTCGTCGTCGAACTCGAATCACTTCTGCCTCTCGCCATCCACGTCGGCGGCGGATACGGCGGCGACTCCGACTGGGCGCACGGCCAATGGCGGGGTGAAGGGTGGAGCGAGCGCGTCACCTACGACATGACCGACCCGCAGATCGTCGGACGCGTCCCCTTCGGCCTGACCGACAGCGTCGGACGAGCGGTCTGGCGCGAAGAAGGCAAGGCCCCGCTCGAAGGTTGGGGGCTGTACGAGCACGGCGTCATCGGGATCCACCGGCCCTCCGGATTCCACGACTGGCTCACCAACGCCCCGTGAACCGGCGGCTCCGGCGTTCTCGCGCTGGGGCTCGATATGACCGCCGGTGACCTCAGGTCAGCAGTCCGTGCTCCGGGGGAACCTCATGCCGTGTTGATCGCGGGGGCCAGCCAGCGGTCGAGGAGGGCACGGAGCCGGGCTTCGTCCTGCGCCGGCCGACTCGGATGCTGCAGCAGCGATGTCAGGAGTCGCATGATGATCTCGGCGAGCCCGTCGAGGTCGTCTTCGCCGATGCCGGCGGCCGCCCAATCGACGGGGAAGCGCTGCAGCATCTTGGCGCCGTAGGCGATGGTGTCCGCGGTGGTGGCGCCGCGACCGAAGGCGCTTGAGTCCCCGAGTTGCAGCAGCAGGCTCAGGCGTGGCTCGGTCGGGATGGTCCGCACGCAGAAGACCATGCCCTCGACCACGGCCTCCGCCGGATCGCCGATCTCCTGGAGGTGGGCGATCAGCCGATCGACGAACGACTCCGCGCCCTGGGCCGCGACCTCACCGATGATGTCGCTGATCCGGTCGAAGTGTCGGTAGACGGTCTGGCGGGTGACACCGAGCTCGTTCGCAACGTCGGACAGGGTCGTCTTGGTGACGCCGTGCCTGTCGACGCAGCGGGCGGTCGCGTCGACGATGCGCTGCCGGGCCTCGGTATCTGATGCGGGAGGCCGGCCTCCCCAGCCGTGGCGCGCCATGACCCTAGGATCGCACAGGCGCTGCGACCGATCGTTGCCTGGTCGCACGGAGCGCGACCAGAATGAACCCGGTCGCGGCGACGGTGCACAACGCGGCATACCACAGGCTGCCGGTCGGCGTCCCCTGTTCGGTGACGCCGTCGGTCGCCGCGAAGTACGCCGGCAATGCGATCAGCCACAGGACGACATGGACGCCCAGGTACAGCGCCGGATAGGTTCGCGCGAACAGCGGCGACGCCACCGGGGTCACCGTGTCGGCTCGCACCGCGCGCCAGGCGTCCACCAGCAGGAAGAGGCCGACGATCCAGACCACGGCGAGTTCGGTGCCGAGGATGGCGCGCTGGATCCCGAGCCGGTCCTCGCCGCGGAAGGCCCCGCTGGGCGCGCTCACGATGATCATCGCCAGCGGGGTCAGGGCGCCGGCGACGGCGGCACGCCGGCCGATCCGCCGTCCGGTGAGGGTGCCGCGGCCGTCCCTTTCCCCGACCAGCCGGACGACGAGGTAGGTCATGGCGCCGAAGGAGACCGAGGCGAACAAGAGCATGCTGTTCATCGGCACCGAGGCGAGCGCCGGCTGGTTGATCGCCTCGTTGTCGGTGTTCCAGGCCCACCACTTCAGCTGGGGCCCCAAGTGGTCGAAGATCTCGTAGAAGACCTGGCAGGCGAACGCGACGGCCATCGAGCCGAGCAGCGGGCCGCGCCGCGCGAAAACGCCCAGGGCCCGGACCAGCTCGTAGGAGAGCTGCGACAGCGCGGGGTAGAAGGCCACGATGTAGAGCGGCAGCCGGTCGTACATGAACTGCACGGTGAACACGTTGTGGGAGAAGATGAACCCGACGTGCTCCTCCAGGCCGAACCAGCCCGGGAAGTATAGCGGCGGCTCGATCACGGCCAGGTACACGACCGAGGCGAACCACAGCGAGATGTTGACCGGATCGCCGTCGCGCCGCCACCGCCGCCACGCGTGGACGAACGCGAACACGGCGCCGCCGATGATGAGCAGCTCAAGGACCGGCATGGTGCCGTTCTCGAGGCCGAACGGGTTGCGGAAGTCGATCACGGGGTCGGCGTCGTGGCAGGAAAAGCCGAGTCTCTCGGCGACACGCGCGGCCGCCGCGTCACAGGTGTGGTCCATTCCTTGCCTCCGGGGTCAGGCGCCGACGCGGTCGTCACCGCGGCGGGCTCCACTGGACGACGCGCGCCCCGGTCCGCGGTAGCCGGTGAAGTCGGTGCCCGGCGGGTCGCGCCGGGCGTCGAACCCGCCGGGCACCACCGTGCGGCCGATCCCCTGGCGCGCCTTGTAGCGCGCGAGGCCGAACCAGAACCTCGGGTCGGTGAGCATCTCCTTGAGCGACTTGTCGAGGTTGAACACCTGGGCGAAGGTCTTCTCGACGTAGGCGTCCTCGCGGCTGGTGGCGTTGATGGCGTTGAAGATCGGCCAGCCGAAGCGCGCGGCCAGCCTGCGCCGCCAGGGGGCGGCGACCTCGCTCCCGGTCGCGAAGTCGTAGGCCTGGTCACGCGCCATCGCGAGCATCCAGGGCACGTCGAGGGACTTCTTCTGCCGGTCGAGGAACTCGCGGAAGAAGGCCGGATCCAGCGCGTCGCCGGCGCGCAGCATCTCACCGAGGATGAGCGCCGAGCGGGCTGCGGAACTCATCCCCTGGGCGTAGAACGGGTTGAAGGCGCAGATCGAGTCACCGACACAGACCAGCCCGATCGGGGGCAGGTCGACCAGGTCGAAGCGGCGCCACTTGTTGCCGGTCGAACGAGTCAGATGCACTTCGGAGGTCGGTGTGCACGCACGCGCCGCCTGGCCGAAGGCCGTGGCCCTCACACGGGTCAGCGCGGCCTCGAACGCGTCGGTCTTGCGCGGCATCTGGATGCCCCACGACCCCATGCACACGATGGCGCGGTCACCCTCGATCGGGAAGAAGTTGCTGAGGAACTCGTGCTCCTCGGGGTGGTCGCCGGTGTCCTGAGTCGGAGTGATGACCAGGTGCTTCCACCACCACGATTCGGGGCGGCGGCCGACGGGAGGCAGGTCGTACCACCGGGAGATGTAGGTGACTTTGGCGTCGAGGGTCTTTTCCGGTGGCACGGCCCAGCCGGCCGCGCCGAGCCAGTCGATGACCGAGGAGCCGCGCCCCAGCGCGTCGATGACCAGGTCGGCGGCCAGGTAGCCCTCGTCGCCGTGGGCGGTGCGGTATTCGACGCCCTCGACGCGCCCGTGCGTGGTGCCGCCCCCGGTGGACCGCAGGCCGGTGACGGTCACGCCCTCCCGGATCTCGATGGCCGGCAGATCACGAACCTTGTCGCGCAGGACCCGTTCTATGAGCACCCGGGAGCTGTAGACCATCGTCATCGATCCGGACTTGCGGGGGGCCCAGCCGTCGTTCTCGCAGTAGGCCGCGTCCATCGACGGCATCAGATGCATCCCGCCGCCGGCGATCAGCGCCTCCTCGAACCCGGGGAAGATCTCGCCGATCGCGCGGCGGCCGGAATTGAGAAGGAAGTGCGGATGCTTGCTCTGCGGCACCCCCCGGCGGTGCTCGGCACCGGGCGGAAGCTCATCCCGCTCCAGGACGACCACCTCGTCGAAGTGTTCCGCGAGCACTCCGGCAGAGCACAGGCCCGCCACGCTGCCGCCGAGTACCACGGCCGTCCTGTTCCGCATCCGTACCCGCCACCCTTCATTCATACACGTGATGGGTGAATGTATGGTTCGAAGGTTGGCCGAGTCAACCCCCGGCCCGCTTCCAGGAACGCCTCGCAGACTCCGTGAGTCCCGTTGGCCTCGGCTTTTCACCGGACGGCAGGTTGAGAGTGACCGTTCAGTACTCCAGCCGCGCTCATTGATCGATGAGTCGTCGCTGCCGCCGGCAGGGGCATCTTCGGACGCGGGCTTGGCGGCGGCGTTGCCACGGCCGGCAGGTGTCCCGCCGGGCCGCGTTCCTGGAACGGATGTGGAAGGGGCGCTGAGCCGGCGACGTGCGCCAACGGGTCCGTGCGTCCCGCCGGGTCGTCAGGCGGGCTCGCCGGCGCCGTAGCGGGCGCGCAGGAGGCGCTTGTAGAGCTTGCCGTTGGGGTCGCGGGGCAGTTCGTCGACGAAGTCGACCGTCCGCGGGCACTTGTACGTGGCCAGTTCCTCGCGGCAGTGCGCGAGGATCCCGGCCGCCAGTTCGGGGCTCGCGGCCGTGCCGCGGGCGAGTTCGACGACCGCCTTGACCGCCTCGCCCATCTCCTCGTCCGGCACGCCGATGACCGCGGCGTCCGCGACGGCCGGATGGCCGACCAGGACGTTCTCGGCCTCCTGCGGGTAGATGTTGACCCCGCCGGAGATGATCATGTGGGCGCGGCGGTCGGTGAGGTAGAGGTAGCCGTCCCGGTCCAGGTAGCCGATGTCACCGAGCGTCCGCCAGCCACGGTCGTTGGCCGCCGCCGCCGTCTTCTCGGGGTCGTTGTGGTACTCGAACGGGCGGCCGCCCGCGAAGTACACGACACCGGGCTCGCCCGGCGGCAGCTCCCGGCCGTCCTCGCCGACGATGTGGCACTCCTGCGCGGGCCGGCCCACCGATCCGGGGTGGGCGAGCCACTCCTCGGGCGTGATGGCGGTGTGCCCCACGTCCTCGGTGCCCGAGTAGTACTCGTGGATGATCGGCCCCCACCACTCCAGCATCCGCCGCTTCACCGGTACCGGGCACGGCGCCGCGCCGTGCGTGACGGTGACCAGGCTCGACAGGTCGAAGCCCGCGCGTTCCTCCTCCGGCAGCCGCAGCATCCGGATGAACATCGTCGGGACGAACTGGGCGTGCGTCACCCGGTGGCGCTCGATCAGGCGCAGGCACCGCAGCGCGTCGAACCGCTCCATCACCACGACCGTCGCGCCGAGCCGGTGCAGCGACATCGAGAACACCAGCGGCGCCCCGTGGTACAGCGGCGCGGGGGAGAGGTAGACCGTCCCGGGACCGCCGCCCTGCGCCACGAGCCCCCGCGCGATCTGGACGGGAGCCGACTCCGGGTCGCCCAGCGGCGTCCGCGGCAGGGGCTTGCGCACGCCCTTCGGTTTCCCGGTCGTGCCCGACGAGTACAGCATCTCCCGTCCCTCGCACTCGTCCGGGAGCGGGTCCGCCGGTTCGGTGCCGAGCAGGTCGGCGTAGCGGTCGAACCCCGCGAGCCCGCCCGCGGCCGTGACGCGCACCGGGACGCGCGACAGGTCCAGCCCCGCGACCACGTCCGCCATCGCCTCGCTGGTCACCAGTGCCGCGGCGCCGCAGTCGTCCAGGACGTACTGCACCTCACCGGCACGCAGGTGGTTGTTGATCGCGGTGTAGTACAGCCCCGACCGCTGCGCCGCCCACGCGACCTCCAGGAACGCCCGGCAGTTCTCCATCAGGATCGCGATGTGGTCGCCCGGCCGGAGGCCGCGCGAGCGCAGCACCCGGGCGAAACGGACCGACCGCTCCTCCAGTTGGGCATAGGTGACGGTCTCGCCGCTCGTCCCCATGATGATCGCGGGAGTGTCCGGAGCGGCCTCCGCGTGCCAGGACGGGGTCATGGGCGCGCTCGTCCCCGCGGCACCGCCGCCGCGCTCCTCCCGACGCACGCTCATGCACCCTCCCACCCTCATCGAAGAATCACCTTCTCGATAAGTGGGAGGGTATTTTCGACATGGGACGGGTGCAATGGCGCGAGAGTGCACGGACCAATACCGGACGGAAGTTCGGCGCCCGCAACGTTCACCAGCCGATACTCGGCCCGTCCGGACGGGGCGGAGCGGTCGGCGGTCTTGCGTGATCCGCGCGTCGTCGCTCCGGGGCAGGTACGGGGGCGGTCAGTTCTTCCTGGCGTCCCACGGTCCGGCGCCGAAGGTGCGCAGCAGGACGACCAAGGCGGCTCCCAGCCGCCAGTCCAGTCCGGGCGCGTGCAGATGCAGCTTGTCGCCTCTGGATCTGAACTCCAGCGAGATCCGCCCGCCCGCGCGCCACCTGATGCGCCGGGGGCCGCGCGCGACACCGCCCTCGTTGCCGGGGACGCTGTCGAAAATGGTGAACACGAGGATGAGCACCTGTAGGGGCAACAGGAGCCACCACAGGAACCACCACATGATCCGGCCCTTGAAGCCCACCGCCTCGGGACCACCGGGCTGGGCCACGGTCCAGCGGGTGCGCAGGCCCCTGCCACGGAGTGCCTTCTCGCGCACGAGCGTGCCGATGGGCTCGCCGTGCGCACCGAGCACCTGGAACGTCGCGACACCGCCGGTGGCCGACCGGGTCACCAGAGTGGCCACCCGCTCCCGGCGGTGCTCGTCGGCCCACAGGACGAAGGAGCGGGCGCCGCTGCCGCGGGCCGCGAGGTATGCGGAGACGCCGCCCGGCGGCAGCTCGCGCTCCACGTACGCGATCGTCCGGGCCGTTCCTGATCCGTCGGAGAACTCGACCAGGTCCTTGACCGGTTCCGGAGGGCCGGGGTGGACTCTTGCCCGGGAGACTCTCATGGTCAGTACATCGCTCACCCGACGTGCTCCTTCATCTTGGGCAGGCGCGGCTTCAGTCGCGCCCACTCCGCGTGTGTCAGCCCCACGGAGGGCGATTCACCGGTCGGTCCGTTACGTGGCCCGCGCTCGCCGGGCAGGTCTTCGAGGCCGTAGCGGTCGCGGATCTTCCCGCCGGGCCGGCTCCCGTTGAAGCCCGCGCCTCCAGGCCTACGGCGATGGTGATTTCCTGCTCACGCAGTCGACGTGCGCGAGGTCAGGCTCCATGAGCGCGACCGCGCCCTTCTTCCGCCGGTCGCCGAACGAGATGTGCACGTGAGATCCGCGGGGACCACGCCGACGCCGACTAGCAGGACCGCTCCACGTACGACCCGGGAAACATCACTGCATGTGACAAGTCATGCTCCTTCGGGCAAATGGGCGCTTCTGTGGGACGACTGTAGCCCCGTCCCGGGACCGACGCACCGTCAGCCACCCACCAGGGCCGCCGCTAGAGCCCTGGCGCTCGATCTGACACGGAGCTTCCTCAAGCCCCAGGTCGTGGGCGCACGCCGACGACGCCCGCCCGCCGGCGACGTTGACGACCCGCGACTTCCAAGCGCGCGCCGCAGCTCACCGGTCGGTCGCCGCTCAAGGGCCGGCGCACGGACCGACCAGTGGAGCAGCCGATATCGGCTGCTCCACTGGTCCCCGGATCCGGATTCGAGAGGTGCGTGGAGGGTCCCGCCTGGAACCGGGAGGCCGGGGTTCGCGGGTGGGCCGCTCACGGGGTGGGGGCGGCCAGACTCCGATCAAGGAGTACGTGCCCGTGCCGTCCTGCCTGCCGCTGGACCACCGGTCGGGGACTACGTCCAGGCGGGGTCACGGCCGGTCAGGCCGAGGATGCGGTCCAAGGCAGGGGCGTCGGCCGGCACCGCGACCTCCGGTCCGTACATGCCCATCTCCCGCCCCTGCTCCACACCCGCCGACACCGTGTCCTGCAGATGCGCCAGCAGGTCGGCGGGCAGTTCCAGCCGCTGCCCGGTCGCGACCGCCAGGTCCCAGCCGTGCAGGACCAGCTCGCCGACGATCATGTCGCCCAGGACGGGCGCGGGCAGCGGGTGCGGCGTGCCCATGCTCGTCTCGCCCTCCCAGGCGTTCGGCGGCGCCCACGACGACGTGATGTCGTCCAGCACGGCGAGCAGGCGGCCGCGCCAGTCGCCGGCCGCCAGCTCTACATCGGACTCGGTGCCCGCCGGCTGCGGGACGGACTCCTTACGGCCGCCGCCGGCGAGCGACGGGCCCCAGAACAGGAGGTGGTTGACCAGTGCCCGCACGTTGTACTCCGTGCACGGAGTCTTGTTGTCGAGCTGGTCGTCGGTGATGGCGCGGGCGACTGCGGCCATGGCCTCGGCGGCGTTGGACAGATGTGACATGGCGGCGACGCTAGGCGGTCCGCGCCGGAGAGGTATTGAACAAAGGCGACATAAACTCTGCCGTGTGGAGCGGGACGTTCGTGAGCTGCGGGGTGCGTGGACCAGGTACCAGCGCCACACCTTCCACAGCCCCTCGCCGGCGCTCGCACCATGGGTGGAGCGGTACTGGGAGGCTCGCTGGGACTACGCCGAGCCCTACCGGCAGAAGATCGTGCCGTACCCGAACGTGCACCTGTCGTTCGGCGGCGGCCGCGCGGACGTCAGCGGCGTGTGCAGCGGCTACCAGATCAAGGTTCTCGAGGGCCGCGACCATGTTTTCGGCGTCGCGTTCCGACCGGGTTGCTTCCGCCCGTTCCTCGGCGCCTCCGTCGCGACGATCACCGACCGCGTCGTCCCGGCGACCGAGGTGTTCGGCCCGGATCTGCCCACCACGCTCGACGTGCCGACCGCGGACGCGCTCCTGCTGAGACACCTGCCGGACGACGACCCCCGGGTGCGCCAGGCGGTGGCCTCGGTCGAGCTGATCGCCAAGGACAAGACCGTGACCAGGGTCGAGCGCCTCGCCGGCGAGCTGGGGCTGAGCATGCGGGGGCTGCAACGGCTCTTCGCGGAGTACGTCGGCATCGGACCCAAGTGGGTGATCCGCCGCTACCGCCTGCACGAGGTGACCGCACGGATGGCCGCCGGCGGGGCGATCGACTGGGCCGCGCTGGCGGCGGACCTCGGCTACGCCGACCAGGGCCACTTCATCCGCGACTTCAAGGGCATGTTCGGCGAGCAACCGACCTGGTACGCGCAGCGGTATTAGGACTCCGGGGCCGGACCGCGGCCGGCCCTTGGACGCCGGGCATCTCCGGGTCTCCGGTGGCCCACGCCGCCAGGCGGGAGCCGTCAGGGGCGGAGGATCGCTCGGCGAGCACCCGAGATCCCTACGCGGGCGTTGTGCTTCGGCCGACGTGGTTCCGGTAAGTGCCGGGCGGTGATCCGTACTGGCGTTTGAAGGCGTGGGCGAAGGTGTACTGCGAGCTGTAGCCGACCTGTCGGGCGATCGTGTCGACGGGGGCGTCGGAGGTGCGCAAGAGCCGGGCGGCGGTGGTCATCCGCCACCATGTCAGGTAGGTGAGCGGTGGTTGCCCGACCAGGTGGGTGAACCTCCGGGCGAAGGCGGCACGGGACAGGCGTGCCCGCGCGCCCAGCTCCTCGACGGTCCATTGCCGGCCGGGATCTTCGTGGACGGCGCGCAGGGCGGCGGCGACGGCGGGGTCGTGCAGGGCCGCCGCCCAGCCGGTGGCGGCGTGGCCGGAGACGCGCTGTTCTTCGAACCACGCGCGCAGGATGTAGAGCAGGAGGAGATCCAGCAGGGTGAGCAGGATGGTGTCGGAGCCCGGGCGGGCGTTACCGGCCAGTTCCACGCCGAGGAGCTCGACCGCGGCGCGCAGTTCGCTGTGCCGCCCTACCCGCGTCGGCAGGTGGACGACCTCGGGCAGGTCGTCCAAGAGCGGATGCGGCGCGGAGCCGTCCAGGAGGTAGCCGCCGCAGAGCATGGCCACCGTCGGCGGCCGGTCGGCCGATGCTTCGGCGCCGCGGCCGTCATGGACGCCGGTGGGCATCGGGGGCGGCTCGCTCACCGGGGTGGACGGGGCGTCGGCCAGACCGTGCGCGGATCCGCGCGGCAGGAACGCCACGTCGCCCGGCCCGAGCGCGACCGGCTCACCCCGCGGCGGGAGGAGCCAGCACGTTCCCTGCAGAACGATGTGGAACCCGGCGGACGGCACCGCCGCGAACCACTGGGCGAAGGGAGCAGACCTGGTCACCCGGCCCGAGTGGGGTCGACCGGTCCGCGCCGCACTCACCACATCGGACAGAACATCCACGCAGCCAGCGTAACCATTCACGGCCTATGCGAAGACGATGCCGCAAATATATGAGCGGATCACGCATTCAAGCGTCTCCTATCGGCGCCTTACCGTGATGGCGGGCCGAGCAACCGCGCAGCCCACCATCGTGAGGAGACGACGTGAAGATCGCCGTTTATGGCGCGAATGGATACCAGGGAAGGCTCGTGCTCGCCGAAATGGCACGCCGCGGCATCGAGACGGTCCTGGCCGGACGCGATCTCGCGCGCCTGGAAGAGGCCGCCTCGGCGGTCGGCCTCCCCGGCGCGGAACGACGCGTGGCCGACACCAGCGACCACGGGGCGCTGCTGAACGCGTTCCGCGGCTGCGACGGCGTCATCAACTGCGCCGGACCTTTCACCTCGTCGGGTGAGGCCGTGGTCCGCGCCGCGATCGCCGCCGGCTGTCACTACGTCGACACCTCGGGCGAGCAGCTCTACGTCAAGAAGATCTTCGACGCCTTCCGCACGGAGGCGCGGAACGCCGGGGTCACCGTCGTACCCGCCGCCAACGACGGCTGCGTCCCGGTGGACCTCATGGCCCACCTCCTGGCCGACCGCCTCGGATCGGTCGAAGAGATCATCACCACCCATGCGGTCGTCGGGGGCGGCGGCATGTCGCGCGGCTCGCTGCGCTCGGTGGTCGAAACGATCGACTCCATCAAGGCGGGCGGCCTGACCTACGACGACGGCGACTGGCGCCCCGGCGCGCCCGCCCGCCGCACCGCGATCACGCTGCCCGGACGGTCGGAGGCGACCCCGGTGACGCCCTTCCCCGTGTCGGAGGTGGTGACCGTTCCCCGCCACATCCGCGTCCGGCATGTCCAGGGCCTGACCGAGGCGGCGCTGGGCGACCGCCTGAACACCCCCCTCACACCGCAGATCATCGAGAACCTGCCCGAAGGACCCGATGAGGACAGCCGCCGCACCCAGCACTTCACCTACGTGATCGACGCCACCGGCACCGACGGCCGCCGCGCCCGCGGCACCGTCCAGGGCCCCGACACCTACGGCACGACCGCGGTGATCGCCGTCGAGAGCGCCCGCCGTCTCATCGCCGACCCCGCCGAGCCGGGAGTGCTCGCGCCGGCCCAGGCCTACCACCCGACCGCCTTCCTCGACTTCCTCGTCCCGCACGGGATCCGGCGCACCATCGAGGACACGGCGGCAACCTGACAACGAGCCACCTGTAACGATCGGCCGCGGTGTGATCGTCTGGCCTGATCGTCGGATCCCGATCAGGCCCAGCTCATCACCGGCCCTCGTCGGGCGCCCCGGCAGGATCGCCACCAGAGCGGGGTCCGCCCCCGGAAACGGCGCCCCGGTGATCTGCGTCCCGCTGTACGCGGCCCACGGCGTCCCGGCGTTCGCCGCCACCGCCGCCGCACCGGCGCTCGCCGTGCTGCTGCTCCTCGGCGGGCGGCCGGCTCGGCGCTCCCGCGGACGACGGGGATGCTCCAGCTCTCCCGCGCCCCACAGTTCCGCCCCGCGGTGACGGTCCGGCCCGATGGGGCACCTCGCGCAACGCCTGGTGCGGGTCGCCGCGGACGATCCGGGCGCGACGGCGACCGTTGAGGTCGGATCGGCCGTCGATCGCCCGACCTGGTGGTTTCCGGGGACGCCCGGTGGTCGGGGGAGTTCGCTGACGGAACCAAGGGCTGGTCATGCCCGTCCAAGCGCCCGGCGTGAACGTTTGACCGAGGAGGGACTTATGGCACAGCCGACGCGGGGCCGGACGGCTCGTCGAGCGGCCGCAGGGCTGCTGGTGGCGCTGTTCGCCGCGGGGTGTTCGATGAGCGTGGGCGGTTCGAAGGCGGTGAGCAAGGACGAGATCGTCGAACAGGCCACGGCGGCGCTGGGGCAGCAGATCGGCCGGGCGCCCGACGCCATCACCTGCGAGGATGATCTCAAAGCGGAGGTGGGTGCGACCGTGCGCTGCGAACTGACCGTGGACGGCAGGAAGCAGGGCATGACGGTGACCGCGACGGCGGTCGACGATGACAGGGTGAAGATGGACTTCAAGGTCGACGACGCCCCCGGCGCCGCCGGATCGACCCCGCCCGCCCCGTCCAGCCCGGCGACCGGTGCACCGGGCTCCGGTGGCGGGACGCAGACGGTGAACAGGGCGGAGGTCGCCCGCCAGGGCAAGGCCGCCCTGACGGCCCAGGTGGGCCGGGCGCCCGACGCCTTCATCTGTCGCCAGGACCTGCCGGCCCGGGTGGGCGCCACCGTTCGCTGTCAGCTGGCCGCGGACGGCAAGCAGTACGGTGTGACGGCCACCGTGACATCGGTCGCCGGCGGCAAGGCCAGGATGAACTTCAAGGTCGACGACGCCCCGAACGGCAGTTGATCTCGATCCATCATGCGGCCCGGGGCGCCCGGGGCCGGTCGGTTCGCTTCGCGCCGACCGGGGGCGGGGCCCCGTAACTCGCTGACTTGGGAAAGGTACGCCGTCGCCGCCGGGGTGCCCGGCGGCGACGGCTGCAGCGAGCCGGCTCCGAGGGGCCGCAGATCGAGCGGGACGTCCCGGTCGACGGGCGCGCGTTCGTCCTGCGGCCAGGCGGGGCCGCGGTTCCCTGGGCGGCCAGGGCTGGGGCGGCGGTGCCCAAGGCCAGAGCCGGGCCGTATGGAGTCACTAGATCGCAATGTGCATCCGGTGTGGCTTGCGTCGGCGCCCGGGGTGACGACCGGCGTCGTCCGCTGACCGTGCGGCCCCGGCCGTCCACTGGCCGGCCGCGCCGGTCCGGGATCCGCGCCCCGAACCCGCCGGTGAGATCCTCGTCCGGTCGGGACGGCCGTCCGTCCTGAGCCGTGGTGGTCGCGAGGTCGTCCCTGGTGCCGTTCGGGTAGGAAGTGCGTATGGGAAAGTCGACGGGCAAGGGGAAGCGGCTACCGCGCGGGGTGTACGAGCAAGAGCTGGTGCGCCTCCAGACCGAGCTGGTGAAGCTGCAGGAGTGGGTGCGCGTCGAGGGCGCCCGCGTCGCCGTGGTGTTCGAGGGGCGGGACGCGGCCGGCAAGGGCGGCACGATCAAACGGGTCACCGAGCACCTCAACCCGCGCGTCGCGCGGATCGTGGCGCTGCCCGCCCCGACCGACCGCGAGCGCACGCAGTGGTACTTCCAGCGGTACGTGGAGCACCTGCCCGCGGCGGGCGAGATCGTGCTGTTCGACCGCTCCTGGTACAACCGCGCCGGCGTCGAGCGCGTCATGGGATTCTGCACCGACGACGAGTACCGGCGCTTCCTGCGGCAGTGCCCGGTGTTCGAGCGGCTGCTCGTCGAGGACGGCCTCCTGCTGCGCAAGTACTGGTTCTCCGTCAGCGCCGAGGAGCAGCAGCGGCGCCTGCGCGCCCGGCTCGACGACCCGATGCGGCGCTGGAAGCTGTCGCCGATGGACCTGGAGTCGGTGACCCGCTGGGAGGACTACTCGCGCGCCAAGGACGAGATGTTCCAGCACACCGATATTTCCGAGGCGCCCTGGTACGTGGTGGAGAGCGAGGACAAGCGGCGGGCGCGCATCAACATGATCGCCCACCTGCTGTCGACCATTCCGTACCGCGAGGTGGAGCTCCCGTCGCTGCGACTGCCGTCGCGCCCGGCTCCGCAGGGGTACGAGCGTCCGCCGCGCGACACGCACGTGCCCGTCCACGACCGGTCGGCGGAGCTGACCGCCTGACCCGCACCGCGCGACGGCTGCGGGCGGGTCGGCGGGACCGGTTCGTCCGCCTCCCCGCCCCCGACGAACCGTCCGGGCCAGGCCGTGTTCCGCAGTGCCGGCGCGAGGCGGCGGGCGAAGGCGGCGGGGTGAACGGCGAAGCCGGAGTCACGCGGGCCCGGTTCCGGGCGCGGCGAGCAGGCCGGAGGCGTTCTCGACGAGCACGGCGAGGAAGGCGCCGCTCAGTCCGTCCAACCGGGTGCGCGAGTACGCGGCCAGGACCCTGGTGACGGCGGGTACGGGACGGAGGATGTGGCCTTCGTAGCCGTCCGGGACGAGGTTGGCGGGGAAGAGGGCGGGGCCGAGACCGGCGGCCGCCAGGGTGGGGGCGGACGCGGTCTGCTCCGTGCGGACCGCGGTTCTCGGCCGGAACCCGGCGTCGTGGCAGGCCCGGTCCAGGATGTCGGCCAGCCCGTTGTCCGGTCCGTAGTGGACCCATCGGCGGTCGCGCAGCGCCGCGAGCTCGACCTCGGCCGCGCCCCGGACCGCCAGCGGATCGTCCGCGGGGACGGCCACCACGAACTCCTCGGTGCCGAGCCTGTGCACCGGCCCGGTCCAGCCGGACGGTGGCGGGCCGATCGCCAGGTCCGCCTGCCCGACCGTCATGGCCTCGGCCAGCTCGTCGGCGTGCCGGTGTTCGAACAGCCGGACATCGATCCCCGGGTACCGCCGGCTCCAGGTTCGCAGCGTGGCCGGCAGCACGCCGATGCTGACCGAGTAGACGGTCGCGAGCCGCAGCTCCCCCGCGCTGAGGTCGGCCGCCTGCCGGACGGCCGACTCCGCCCGTGACGCGTCGGAGAGCGCGGCACGCGCGTGCGGCAGCATCGCGCGGCCGGCGGGGGTCAGGCCGACCGCCCGGGGCAGGCGCTCCAGAAGGGGCGCGCCGGCCGCCCGTTCCAGCGCCCGGATCTGGTGGGACAGGGCCGGCTGCGTGACGTGCAGCGCCTCGGCCGCCCGAGTGAAGGACCCCTCGTCGACGACGGTGACCAGGTACTGGAGCTGGCGCAGGCTGAACATGCACACAGTTTATCGATGCGATGAAAAATATGATTTGGACTTATGTGTGCAGGTGGAAGGAGACTCAGGGGGAACGCTCACCCACCGATCAGGAGACCTGACATGAGCCCTCTCGACGACCTTCCCTTGGCGGGCGAAGTCGTGGCGAAGGACTTCGACGGCTGGTCCGAGACCGTCCGGGAGGAGTTCGGCCGGCACGCGTTCAACGGGCACGTCGGAGGCGCGCTGCTCCGTGAGACCGGCCGGGTGAGGGTGTGGGACATCCGGCTCGCTCCGGGCGAGCGGCTGCCGGCGCATCGGCACGTCCTCGACTACTTCTGGACGGCGCTGACCGACGGCCGCGGCCGGCAGCACATCCACGACGGAACGACCAGGGAAGTCTCCTACCGCCGGGGGGAGACCCGCTCGTACGCGTTCGGTCCGGGCGCCTACCTGCTGCACGACCTGCAGAACCTCGGTGACGAGCCGCTGGCCTTCATCACCGTGGAACTGCTGGAGAGCGCGAACCGGCCGCTGCCGCTCGGCTGAAACCGAGAGGCGCCCCATGCCGGTCACCGACCGAACTCCCGCCCGGCCCCTCGCACCCCACCGGGACGGCCCGGGGGAGAGGCGTGACGCTGGATCCGCAGGCCCGCCCGCAGACGCGGCCTCGTCCGGCTGCGCGGTCGTCACGGTCGACCACCGCAGGCCGCCCGAGCTTCCCTTCCCGACTCCGCTGGGCGACTGCCCGGGGGCGATCCGCCGGATACACCGCGCCGCCGCACTGATCGAGGAGAACGCCCACGAGGCGGCCAGGTACCTCACACCCAGGAACACGAACCGATGAGAGCCGGAAGGAAAACCATGCAGACACCATCCAAGACCGCGCTGGTCGTAGGCGCCCAAGGCGTCATCGGCCGACGGCTGGTGGAACATCTGGCGGAGCTGGGCGACTGGGACGTGATCGGCCTGTCGCGCCGCGGCGGGACGGATTCCGGCCGTGTCCGCCACCTGTCGGTCGACCTGCTGGACCGCGACGACTGCGCCAAACGGCTCGGGGAGCTGACCCACGTCACCCACATCTTCTACACCGCCTACCAGGACCGGCCGACATGGGCCGAGCTGGTGCCCCCCAACCTGGCCATGCTCGTCAACGTGGTCGACGCCGTGGAGCCCATCGCGAAGGGGCTGCGCCACATCAGCCTGATGCAGGGCTACAAGGTCTATGGGGCGCACCTCGGGCCGTTCAAGACCCCGGCCCGCGAGGACGACCCGCCGCACATGCCGCCGGAGTTCAACGTCGATCAGCAGGACTTCCTGGAGAGCCGCGCGCAGGGCGCGTCCTGGACCTGGTCGGCCATCCGGCCCTCCGTGGTCTGCGGCTTCGCGCTCGGCAACCCGATGAACCTGGCCATGGTCATCGCCGTCTACGGGGCGATCTCCAAGGAGCTGCGACTGCCGCTGCGTTTCCCGGGGCTGCCCGGTGCCTACGACAAGCTTCTGGAGATGACCGATGCGGGGCTGCTCGCCCGCGCGACCGTCTGGGCCGCGACCGACGAGCACTGCGCCAACCAGGCGTTCAACATCAACAACGGCGACCTCTTCCGCTGGAACGCCCTGTGGCCCAAGATCGCCCGCTTCTTCGACCTGGAGGCGTCCGATCCCCTCCCCATGAGCTTGGAGACGGTGATGGCCGACAAGGGCCCCCTGTGGTCCTCCATGGTCGAGAGGCACGGACTGGAGCCGCACCCCTACGAGCGACTCGTCTCCTGGCCCTTCGGCGACTTCGTCTTCTCCTGGGAGTACGACATGTTCGCCGACGGCTCCAAGGCCCGCCGCTTCGGCTTCCATGAATTCATCGACACGGAGAAGATGTTCCTCGGCATCTTCACCGACCTCCGTAGCCGCCGCATCATTCCCTGACCCCGCCACGGCGGCACGTCCGTTCTTCGGCGGGCCCGAGAACGTCCGAAGACGACGTTCTGGCCGCCGGCTCCGGCTGCTGCGGGGCCTGCCCCTTCTCGGGACCGGCCCCAGCAGCCGGAGCCCGTAGGCGACTCGCGACCAGTGCTGGTCGCACCCCGTCACGCTGTGTCTTGTGTGGTCTTGGGGGGCGCTTCTGCGATGAGGGGTGCGGGGCGGAAGCCCTTGGTGATGAGCCAGATGCCCAGTGACACTTCCCAGACGATTTCCGGCGCCGTGAACAGCAGATTCACCGGAGACTGCTGATCGTAGGCGCCGAAGAGGACGGCGGTCGCGGTGGCGCAGGCGACGGGGCCTCCGATGAGCCCGATGAGCGCCATGGGGCGCGGCACCAGGCCCGACCGGTACATCAGGTAGCCGAGCAGCAGCCCGTTGCCGAAGCCCGCGCAGAAGGCGGGGCCGAGCAGGAACGTCTGATCCTTCAACACCACCAGCGACCGGCCGATCTGAGCGGCATCGGCGCCGCCCGCGCCTGCCAGATCCTGTCGCATGGTCACGACGGCGAGCACGCTGACGATCCCCATCACGATGACGGTCGATTCGAGGATTCGCAAGGCGACGTAACCGAGGGCGATGCTCTCACTCTGCCGCTTCAAGATCGGGAACAGCACGACCGCGGTCGCGATGTTCGCGACGGCGGTCAGAATCTCAAGGAAGGCTCCGACTCGTACCCGCGTGTCCGCGCCCGCTCCCAGGATGTAGTCCGCGTCATTGAGGACCGGGTCGTACAGCAACACTGCCGGGATCGAGAAGACGAAGGTGAGAACGAACCAGACCCCGGCGATCCTGGCGGTCCGCTGAACGGCGTCCACCGGAGTTTCCGGCGGCCGAGACTTGATCGTGTTCACGTGACTCTCCAAGGCTTGCACCGGCCCCGCCCGGTCGCCGGGACAGTCGTAGGGAACCACGTCGAAGGGGTGCCGCCCCCTACTCGCCGGTGGCCGGATCGAGCCGCGCCTCAGCCGTCGGGAGGGCGGTGGCAGCCGGTCGTCCGGCTTCTCGAGCCATCGCCCACCGTCCTACGGGGTCGTCTGCCGCTGCCGCCGCACCCGCCGCGTCATGACCGCTCCGGGGACGGCGACCGCGAGCAGGACCGGGATCGCGGCGGCGATCCCGACCCAGAGAACGATGGCGAGGTAACCGTAGGCGGCGTTCTCCACGTCCGCGTCCGCCTTCGCGAGGAGGACGACGCTCGCCACGAACGCGACCACCACGAAGATCGCGATGATGATCGCGAGGCAGATGAGAATCCTGGCCCATCGCCGGTAGCCGACGCTGATTCCCCCGGCTTGCGGTGGCGCGTACGCGTGGGGCCCGACGACCATATGGGCCGGGTGAGGGAATTGCTGCTGGTCGGACATGAGGTCCAGTTCTACTGTGCCCGGCCCCGCGACGCCACCCTGACCGCTGCTGCGCGGTGGCTCGGACCACAAGGACGGTCCGCCCCGCTGGCGGCCACTGGAGGACGCCGACCTCGACGGCAGTGACTACTGGGCCGCCAAGGAGCCGACCGGGATAGAGATCGGCCGCTACAGTCACGGCGGATTCTTCGGCTGCTCCGCCGATCATCGCCACTCTGTGACCTTCTACTGCAATGACCGACGGCCCCGCTTTGCCGTCCATCCTCGAGGCGGCGCTCGGTGACCGCCGGGTGCGGAGCCGATAAAATGCGGCGGTGGGGCCGATGACGTATTACTTCGACCAGTTCGCCCTGAACGTCGGCCTCGGTCAACTCCGCCACGACCGTGGGTCGATCCGCATCGAGCCCCGGGCTTTCGCGTTGCTCTGCTACCTGGTGGAACATCGCGACCGGGTGGTCTCGAAAAGGGAACTGCTCGACACGGTGTGGAAGGGGGAGGCCGTCACCGAGGCGGTCCTCACCACCGGACTGCGCACTGTCCGCCGGGCGATCGGAGACACCGGCCGCGAGCAGCGGTTCATCCGGACCGTGCACCGGCGCGGCTACCAGTTCGTGGCCCCGACCACGGAGGCGACGACCACGGTGGCCCCGGCCGGCGCACCGGACACCGCGGCCGCGGTCGACGGCGCCGGGGCCCGCGACGTCATCCGGTTCTGCCGGACGGCGGACGGCGCGCGCATCGCGTGGGCCGCCACGGGCGCCGGGCCGCCCCTGGTCAGGACCGCCAACTGGCTGAGCCGGCTGGACCTGGAACGGGCGGCCCCCATGTTCACCCACTGGTTCGAGGGGCTGACCCGCGGCCGGCGACTGATCCGCTACGACGAGCGGGGCTACGGTCTGTCCGACTGGACGACGGGTTTCACGCTGGACGAGTGGATCGGGGACCTCGACGCCGTGGCCGACGCGGCGGGTCTCGATCGCTTCCCGCTGCTCGGCGTCGCCCAGGGCGGTCCCCTGGCGGTGGCCTACGCCGCGCGCCGTCCCGAACGGGTCAGCCGGCTGATCCTGAACGCGGCCTACACCCGCGGCCGGCTGGCCCGGGCCCGCGACGCCGCCGAGCGCGACGAGGCGGCCCTCGACCTCAAGATCACCCTGGCCGGGTGGAACGCCCGGAACCGCAGCTACCTGAGGTTCTTCGGCGCCCAGTTCTTCGCCGGCGGCCCGCCGCGGCGCTGGGACGAGTTCACCGGTCACCAGCGCCTGGCGACCTCGGCGGCCAACGGGGCCCGGTTCCTGGAGGAGCAGACCCGCATCGACGTCTCCGGCCTCGCGCCCCGCGTCTCGTGCCCGACACTGATCGTGCATTCCCGAGATGACCCGCGGGTGCCCGTCTCGCAGGCGACGGAACTGGCCGGACTCGTCCCCGACAGCCGGCTGGTCCTGCTCGACGGCCGCAACCACCTGCTCACCGCCGACGAGCCGGCCTGGCCCCGGTTCCTGGACGAACTGCACGCATTCCTGGCCGAGGACGAACCGGGCCGTGGTTGAGCCGGACGGGCACCACAGTTCCCGCCGAGCAGGGGCGGGACCGTCGAGGACGCCGGGCATCAGGACGCGAGCGCTCCGTCCGGTTCGCTCGCTTCGTCGTCGCCCTCCTCGGCGTCGTCCGCTTCCTCTTCCTCGTCCGTGTCGGGCGGTGGGGGCCCGGGCGGGGGCGGGACGTGGCGGTGCGGATCGACGGGATCGATCTGGGCCGCCACCATCGCCGACGCGACCCAACTGACGAAGGTGTCCTTGTCCGGGACGTGGGGACTTTCCTTGATGACCTTGGCGATGATGTTGCTGCGTGTCTTGGTGAAACTGTTCTTGAGCGCATCGATGTAGTACTTGGGCTCCTCGGCCCACGCCACCCCGGGACCGACCGACGAGTAGAAGGGCGCGAACCGGTCGACGACGTCCTCCTCGGTGACCACGGACTGGATGGTGTCCACGAGCCTGTCACCGATCCGATCGGTCCCGTCGTCGTCATCGCCGTCGTCGGCCGTTACGTAGTAGACGACGATCTTGTCGTACTTGACCTTCCTGGTGTCGTCCGGCGTGCTGGAGAGGTACACCTTGAACTCGTGCAGGTAGGGCGACACGCCGTTCTCCCGGAACAGGTCGCCCAGGGAGTGGGCGACCCGCAGAGCGGCATCCTGGGTCCTGACGTTGATGACGAGGCGGCGGGCCCGTTCCTGGCGTTGCGACCTCCGGACGGAGAAATTGTTGTTGATGACGTGGAAGTAGTCCCCGTTGACCAGCGATTCGTAGTTGTCCTCCGGGCCCTCCGGCCTTTCGGGCTCCTCGGGTTCCTCGGGAGGGACCGGAGCGCGACCGCGGGGTGCGGGCCGGGCTTCGTACTCCTCGACCCTGCGGTCGTAGTCGTCCAGTTCGGCCTCGTAATCATCCAAATCCGCCCTGTAGGCCGCTATGTCCTCCTCGTACTCCGCCATGGCCCTTTCTTGATTGCTGACCCGCTGGCCCCTGACCGTCGCGCCGGGGATGTTCTCCAGCCTTTCGAGGTCCTCGTCGTCGACGGCCTCGTTCAGGTACTCCGTGGTCTCCGTGCTCATCAACCTGTAGAGCTGGCGGAGCCGGGAGGCGTCGGGCTTCCTCGACCCGTCGGACTCGTAGTAGAAGTCGTAGATCTTCTCGAGCGCTTCCCGGTTGGCCTCCGCGTTGCGCAGGTGCCGCTCCTCGTCGGTCGGTGCGGCGTTCTGCTGCCGCACCTCCTGCCGGGTCCTGACCTCCGTCCCGTCCAGCGCCACGTTCGCGGCCGCCTCGGCGGGGACCGAGCCCGGCGTCCCTCCCTCGACCGCCTCCGGCGGGTCCTGGTCGGTGGTGGTCGTCCGGTCCCGGGTGCCGGTGACGGACTTGCGCGGCCTGCGCGTGTTGTTCCGCTTGGGTGGCATGCGGTCTTTCCTCCCTACTGGGCGCCGGCGCGGTAGGTGAGCACCAGGCCGAGGTTGTTGACGGTGCCCTTGTCGCCGTTCAGGACCAGTGGCCATTTCGGCCCGCCGACGCTGAGCCCGGGGACGCGCAGCAGCTCGCCGTCCGCCAGGGTGAGCCGCGGCTCGCCGTTGATGCTGAAGCGTGCGCCGCCCGGTCCGGACAGGTCGTACCGGGCGTACACGCCGGTGATCTGGCGGCCGCTCATCCCCGCGAACATCTCCGGGGCTAGGGGCAGGACCAGTTCGTTCATGTCGTCGGCCAGGAAGTTCCGCCACGCGTCGGGGAATTCGGCGGCCACGTCGAAGAACCGGGCGGCGGGGTACGGTTTGAGCATTCCCCGCACGGCGTTGGCGAAGGTCTGCCCGCCCTGGTCGGCGCGGTACCGGACGGTGACGGTGACGTCGCGCAGGCCTGCCGCCGGGCGCCCGGTCTCCAGCCGCCACCGGGACACCGCTCCGGTGCCCTCGAAAGGCAGGTAGCGGTCGTCGTCGTAGCGCAGCTCGAACAGCCCGTTGTTCTCCCAGCCCTCCGGGACGTCCGACAGCGCGATCTGCTGCCCCGGCCGCCAGTCGGTGCGCAGGGTCGCCGGCGGCGCCCCCTTGGGATCGAGCAGGAACTTCACGGCCGCGGGGTCGGGTTCCAGCACGGTGCGGCCGTCGAGCTGCGTCAGGGTCGCGTTCAGGTTCACCTGGCCGGCGTCGGTCTCGAACGCGACCGACACGTTCTTGATCCGCCGCCGGTAGTGGCCGGGGAAGTCCCGGTCGAACAGCGCCTCGGTCAGCGCGAACTCGCACCGGCCGCCGTCCCTGAGGCTCAGCACGGCGATCGGGTCCAGGGCCAGCAGCGACACCTTCTTGGTGATCTCGAGCCCGCGGGTGTCGGCCGCCACGTAGGCCTGGCCGAGCCGTTCGAGGTCCAGGCTCAGCCCCTCCCCGGCGAGCAGCCCGTTCCGCCGGCTCTCCCAGTAGGTCGGCTGGATGTAGCCCGCGTCACCCGGGCCGCCCCGCTCGAACAGGTAGGCGCGCTCGGCGGACCGGGCGGCCTCGTAGGCGATCCCGTAGGTCTGGAAGTACAGCGTGGACAGCCGCGAGGCCATCCACGTGAACAGCTCGGCACCGGCGAACTTCTCGGTCAGGAAGGTGGTGACCGCCTCCGCGTGGCCGGCCTCCCGGTCGAGGATCTCCAGCTCGCGCCGTGCGAGCGCCACCTGCTGCTCGGCGGCGGCGATCTGGTGGCCGAGCTGGGTGACGTCGCTGCGGGCGATGCCCAGTTGCAGCGTCCAGTCCTGGGACGCGCGCTCCTGCTCGGCCCGTACCCCGAGGACCTCGCCGACCAGGCTGAGCCCCTCGCCCGTCGCCTCGGCGACCTCGGCGCCCTTGTCCAGCGACTCCCCGACCTGCTCGCCGCCGAACTCGGTGCCCATGATGAAGGGCCCGATCAGGGCCTGCGGCAGGCCCAGCGCGACCGCCGCACCGATCTTCAGTCCGCCGGAGGCGAAGTGCGCCGCCGCGGCCAGCGCCATGGTGGAGATCTGCGCCCGCTGCAGCGGCGACAGGCCCTCGTCGATCAGCTCCCGGAAGTGGTCCGCGCGCTCCCGCGCGCCGTCGCGGGCCGCCCGTGCCTCGGCGAGGTTCTGCACGGCGACCTCGACCTGGGCCTCCTTGACCGACCGGGTCAGCTGCTGGATCGCGGCCTCGTGGCGGCTGCGCAGCAGCGCCAGCTCCTCGGCGTCCCGGCGCTCCAGCGTGTTCAGCAGGTCGCCGCCGAACCGCTGCAGCCGGTCGGCCAGATCCTGCGCCCGGCGGAACATGTAGGAGAAGCGGTAATGCGGGACGGCCGCGGTCCCGGCGGCCGCGACCCGGTCGGGCGCCGTCCCCGAGGCGGCGCCGCGGACCAGCGCCGACACGTCGGCGGGCGGCTCGAACAGCGGGACCGGGCGGCTGACGCCCATGATGTCCAGCGACTCGCGGATCTTCCCGAGCCGGTCCTCGACCCGGTTCCAGTACTCCAGGAACTCGGCGTTCCCCGGAACGTAGAAGTACGGGTGCGCCACCCCCTCGTGCACGGCACCGGCGCTCTCCAGCAGCGCGCCCCCCGCGGTGACGCGGCCGGCCTCGCCGCCGGTTCCGGGCCCGCCGGCCGCCTCGTCGAGATGCTCGTAGCTCGTCGCCTCCGGCAGCTCGCGCGGGCCGGGATCGTAGGGGCGCTCACCGAGCAGGTCGTAGGCGAAGATGTACAGCATCCGCGCCTCGTCGATGCTCTCCGCGGTGTACTGCCGGAACAGCAGGTCGCCCCAGTCGAGCAGGTTGTCGATGTAGGCCATGACCACGGCGCGCCGGTGGGCCGACGGGCGCAGCGCCGCGATGGCGTGCGGGTCGAAGGGGTCCTCGTGGTAGGCCCTGAGCATGCTCCCGCGATCGCCCAGCAGGTCGTAGCCCCGGCGCAGCGCCGCGATCAGCTCGATCCGTTCCCCCAGCCGCCGGGTGCCGGCGCCGGCCGGCAGGTCGCCCAGCGCGGCCCGGACCTCGTCCAGCCCGCCGCCGGCGAGGCCGGCCAGGTAGCCGGCCTCGGTCGCGGTCAGCTCGCGCTCCTGCCGGAAGGCCGGTGCGATCTCCTCCAGCCTGGCCAGGACGGGTTCGAGCCGGGCGGCCAGCGGTGCGGAGTCCAGCACGCGCAGGTCGGTGCGGCAGGCGGCGACCAGGGCGTCCACATCGGCGGCCAGGAACGGCAGGAACCGCCAGTAGCCGCCCTTCTCGGCCGGGTCGAAGATGTACTCGTGCCAGCGGCGGGCGTCCTCGAACCGCTGCGCGCCGTTCAGTGCCTGGGCGATGAGCAGCGGGGCGTGGAAGAAGATCTCCCAGTAGTACCGGCCGTTGGAGCTCTGGAAGTCCAGGTGCGAGCTGGCCGGCAGGGCGGTGGCCGCCACCCGGGGGCCGACCCTGATGGTGGTCGCGTCCGATCGTGCGGTGCTGAAGGCGGGCAGCTCGTCGAACTCCTGGGTGCGCGGGTCGAGCAGCGCGCCGATCCCGCCGGTCAGCAGGGTGCGGTTGAGCTCGAAGGCGGTGCTGGACGTCAGCCGGACGATCTCGGTCGGCAGCGCGGCGAGCTCGTAGGGGCGGGGCACCGCGTCGCTGGTGGGGTAGGCGGCGAACGAGGCCCCCATGAAGAAGTACAGGTCGCCGTCGCCGTCCAGCATGCCGGTGAACTCGCCGGGGAAACCGGCGGGCAGCGCGCGCCAGTTCCCTTCGATGGGCAGGTATTCCAGCTCGGCGCCCGGTTCGTCGGGGTCCGTCAGCCGCGCGTACCGGTCGCCGCTGAGGACGTAGTGGTGCCCGTCGCGCCGGAAGACGCCGTCGACGGGCCGCTGGAGCGCCCGGGGGTAGCCCTCGTCGACCGTGCCGGGGATGGAGCCGTCCGCGGCGAGGGTGTACCGGACGAACTCGGTCCCGCTGGTGAGGTACAGCTTCCCGGCGGCGAGGTAGGCCGCGTCGACCGCCCCGGTCTCGGTGATCGCCGTGCGGACCCGGCCGAGGTCGCGGGTCGGCCGCGGTTCCCCGGGGCCGTCCCCCTCGACGGTGTGCACGTAGGTGCCCGCCGCGTTGTCGAACGTGATGATCCCGCCCTGGTAGGGGAAGGAGGGGCCGGTCGGCTCGCCGGTGGGCAGCCCGTCCTCGTTGCCCTCCAGATCGCGGAGGTCTCCGTCGGCCAGGCCGTCCGGGGTGAGCCGCAGGTACCGCCGGCCGAACAGCAGGTGGAACCGTCCCTGCGCGAAGACGATGTGCCCCACCCGGTGCCGGCCGGCGGGGCGCCACCGTTCGGACGCCGGCCACGCCCGGTCGAGCGCGCCGGAGGAGACGAACGCGTGCCGCTCGCGGGAGTAGAAGATCTCGGTGCCGTCGGGCAGCGCCAACGCGGCGTCGATCCCGGACCAGGACGGCAGGTCCTCGGTGTTGCCGTCCAGCGGCTTGGGGTAGCCGGGGTCCAGCGTCCCGAACGACGCGGCCGGGAAGCGGTAGTACTCCGGGCCGGAGAACAGGAAGATGTGGTCGCCGCGCGGCAGCACGGCGTCGACGACCCCGGTGCGGTTCAGGACCGTCCCGACGACGCCGAACCGGTCGGCGGTCGCCCGCCTGGTCTGGTGCGCGCTGACACGGCCCGGCGGCGTGGCGATGAACCGCCCCGCGGTGCCGTCGAAGAAGTACAGCGTGCCGTCGGGCAGCGCGAACGCCGCGTCGATCCGGTCCCAGGTGGTGGGCAGGTTGTGCGCGTTGCCCTGCAGCGCCTGCAGCGGCGCGGGCGTGTCCGGCGCCGTCACCGGGCGGCACAGGAAGCTGCCGCCCTTGTGGTCGACACTGAACCACGGTCCGTCGGAGGAGCCGGCCGGCGCGTTGAAGCGCACGACCCGGGAGGGGTCGATCGGGCTGCTCGGCGGCTCGGCGAAGACCTCGTCCAGGTCCGGGGTGCGCGGCGGCTCGGCCTGCGGCTCGGACCGCAGCCCGTACAGCTCGGGGGTCAGGGTGAAGGCCGACCGCACGACGCCGGGCACGGGGATCCGTCCGACCGGGCGCCCCACCCGGTAGGTGCAGGTCACCACGATGGAGTCGTGGTCGCCCTCGGGACCGTCCGGGACGGTCCGCGTGGCCTGCACGTACAGGTTCACGTTGGAGATCGGCCCCGGCTGGGGCGCGTCGGCGGCCAGCACCTGCGCCGGCACCCAGTCCCCGTTGAGGTTCATGAAGGAGTAGTAGATCCGCACGAGCGGTTCGGGCTGCGGCGCCGACACCCGCTGGGTGTCCCCGTCCTTCTCCGCCACGATGGTGGTCCTGGACGGGTCGTCGGGCGCCGGGGTCTCCACCACGGCCCAGAACACGAACACCCGCCCGAAGGCGTGCACGGGGTGGACGCGCTCGGCGTCGATCTGCACGTCGACCTTGCGCCACGGCTCCCACGAGGCCGACAGCTTCTCCCCGTCCCGGAACTCGGCGGCACGGTGGTAGTAGCGGCGGGGGTCGGTGCGGGTGCGGCCGAACATCACCAGCCGGCGCGTGCCCTCGGCGGCGCCGTCCTCGGCGTAGACGTAGCCGCCGGCGATGGACAGCCGGGAGACCTCGGTGTACTCGTCGAGGTAGCGCTTGTAGGAGGCCAGCACGGCCTCCGCGGTGATCTCGCCCTGCAGGAGGTCGTCCTGCAGGGCCGTGAAAGCGGGGGTCCTGTCGGCGCGCAACTCCGGGCGCAGGTAGTTCTCCGGGTAGAGGAAGACCTTCCGGCCCGCCTCCCAGACCCGGTAGTTCTTCAGCCACGGCCAGCGGGCCCGCAACCGTGCGCGAACCTCGTCGTCCTGCTCCGGGACGGGGGCGCCGGACGGGTCGAGCGGGGTCGCCTCCTCCAGGTCGAGCAGGTAGCGGTGCAGGAAGAGCTGCGTCGCCGCCATGGCCTCGCGGACCCGGGACGTGGCGCCCTCCGCGCCCATCTCCACATCGATCAGCAGGCGGTCGAACAGGTCGCGCGGGCTCCCCAGCGGTCGCAGGGCGCGCAGCAGCGCGTCCCGCCGCAGCACGTTGAGCTCCCCGTGCACGCGGGCGTCCAGGGCGGGCCACGCCTCCGGGGCGGTGCGGCGTTCCAGCATGCCGTACAGGGCGTCGGCCGCGGCGTCCGGCTCGTCCGTCCGGTACAGCCGCGACCACACCTCGGTGAAGACCTCCGCGGGTCCGGCGCCGAACCTGCCCGCCGCCGCGAACAGCTCGGCCAGCCGCAGCAGGAACTCGATCTCGAAGAGGGACTCCTCGGCCGTCTCGGGATGCAGCAGGGCCGCGTTGCGGCGTGCCCAGCGGACCTGGTCGACGTCCCAGCCGAACAGCTCGGCCAGGTACCGGTAGGGGTCTTCGGCGCCCGCCGCCAGGAACGCCGCGAGGTCCTCTCCCCGGGAGCGGACCAGGCCGGCGAAGCGGGTGATGGTGTGCACGTCGCTCAGCCGGTAGTCCGCGGTGCCGGACCAGCGGTGCCGGATCTCCTGGGGGAAGGTGCGGTCGACCTTGGTGTAGCCGTCCCCCGAGTAGCGGACGTACCGCTCGCCCTTCAGCAGGTAGGTGCGGTCTCCGAGGACGAACGCGCCGTCCGGCCCGGCCTCGAAGTCGGGCGGCAGGTCGCCCCAGTCGTCGGTGACCGTGCGCGGGTACCCCTCCTCGACGTGCTCGAGGTCATCGGGGCGGTAGCGGACGAACTGCCCCGAGCGGAAGGCGTACAGCTCCCCCGACGGGGCGGCGAACGCGGCGTCCAGGCCCCCGTCGGCGAAGGCGTTGCGCACCTTCCCCCACAGCTCGTTCACCGGTTCCGGCGGGCCGTCGCCGCGCAGGAACCGGCGGTCCTTGAACAGGTAGGTGGTGCCGTCGGGAGTACGGAACGCCGCGTCGAGGCCGTCGGCGAACTCCGCGGGCAGCGCGGGCAGCCCCAGCTCGCCGGGCAGCGACTCCCCGATCGACTTGGGATAGCCGTCGTCGACGAAGGCGCGGTCGGCGCCGGTGTAGCGGATGTACTGGTCGCCGGAGAACAGGTAGGTGTGCCGTTCGGTGACGATCGAGGCGTCCACCTTCGGATCGTCGGCGAAGGTGTTGCGGATGCGCCCGAGGGAGGCCGAATCCAGCGTCGCCGCGGGGACCCGCGAGACCGCGTGGCAGCCGTCGGCGGCGAACACGTGGACGGTGCGGTCACCCGCGATCACGGCCCGGATCGCGCCCGGCTCGGCGAGCAGGTCCTCGAACGTCTCCGGCAGGTTGGCGAAGGGCTCCTCCCGGCGCAGGTTCCCGGCGGTCTTCTTCGGATAGCCCGGGTCGATGTACCGGTAGTCGGCGCCGGTGTAGCGGACGTAGCGGTCGCCGGAGAACAGGTAGGTCCGCTCGCCGCGCCACACGAAGGCCGCCTCGACGCGCCCGGTCCCGTCGGCGGGCACGAAAGGGTTCTCCGACAGGCCCCACCTGTCACGGATCGGCTGCTGCGCGGAGAAGGCGCGCTCGTGGTACCGGGCGTAGGTCTCCCCGAAGAAGAAGTAGGTGGCGCCGTCCGGCGCGGTGAAGGCGGAACGGAGCGTGTCCTCGGGCTCCAGCCCCTCGGCGAAACCGTGCCAGAGACGCTCGAGCGGGCGGGGCGCCGACCACCGGCGCGACGCCTCGTCGTAGGCCGCGCACCGCTCGCCGCCGAGCAGCAGCATGGTGTCGCCCTCGAACAGGACCGCGCTGGGGATCGGGAATCCGCCCGGCACCTGCCAGAACGAGGCGTCGGTGAAGGCGGGGTAGCCCTCGTCGGGCTCGTCGTAGCCGGTGCCGGAGTACACGACGTAGCGCATCGTCCCCGTCGCGTCGGGCTTCTCGAACACGAACGTCCGCTCGCCGTGCACGTAGGCGAGCGTGACGCTGGTGAGTCCGCCCCACGCGTCCGCGATCGGCGCCGGGTCGCCGTCGATGAGCGCGGTGCCGATGTCGGCGGAGGCGTCCTCGTCGTAGACGACGTACTGGTCCCCGCTGAACAGGTAGGTGCGGCCGTCCCGGCCCACGAACGCCGCGTCGACGGTGCCGTCCTCGTAGACGGCGTTGCGCGGCCGTCCCCACTCCTCGGCGAGCGGGTAGTCCTTGTTCAGGCGCGCATTGAAGCAGGAGGGGCCCCTGAACAGGTAGGTGTTCCCGTCGGCTCCCGTCAGGACCGCGTCCAGCCCGGCACGGTACTCCTCGGGGACGGTCCGCAGGGTGCGGGGACGGTACGGGACGGCCGTGGGCGCGTGCCCTTCCAGCGCGGACCGCCGGGTCCAGCCGTCGGGCGTGGCCGCCATGACCGAGCCGTCCTCGATGAACGCGCACGTCACCTCGGAAAGCGCGGGGTCGTCGTAGTGGCGGTACGGCGAGGACGACACCGCGTGGACGCGCGACCCGCGGAACAGGTAGGTGGTGCGGCGGTCGGCGAAGGCGGCGTCGACCCCGTCGAGCGTCTCCGCCAGGCCGTCGAGACCGTCGAGCCCCTCCATGCCCGGCTCGGAGGACAGCGCGGCGATGCCGCGCGGGTACCCGTCCTCCGCGGCCGAGTAGTCGTCGCCGGCGAACCGGACGTACTGGTCGCCGGAGAACAGGTAGGTGTGGGTGCGTGGGACCTCGACCCCGTCGACGGTCTCGGTCACCTCCCGGACCAGGGCCGCGTCGACCCGGCCGGTGCGGGCCACGTTGTGCACGACGTTGCCCCAGAAATGCGGCACCGCCGCCGGGTAGCGGTCGTCGACCCGCGTGTAGTCGGCGGTCGAGTAGCGCGCGAACCGGTCGCCGGAGAACACGTAGGTGCGGCCGTCCTGGCCGACGAAGGCGGCGTCGACCCGGTCGAAGGGCAGGCTGCCCCAGAGGTCGCGCAGCGGGCGCGGCCGCGACCACCAGCGGTGCCGGGCGTCGAAGGTCAGCACGCGCTCGCCCGCGAACAGGTGCGTGCGGCCGTCCGGCGCGCTGAACACGGCGTCGACCGGGCCGAGCTCCAGCCCGTCCGGCAGGTTCCACCAGTTGTCGGACAGGGGCTTGGGGTAGCCCGGGTCCGGGGTGCGGTAGTCCCGGGTGGAGTAGCGGACGTGGAACCGTGCTCCGCCGCCGAAGACCTTGACCCGCAGGCCCTCGTGCCGGACCGTCAGCGTGATGCCCTCCCGGGTGGCCAGCGTCCATTCCGGTGCTGCACCGGTCACGCTCTGCGGGGTGAGCCCGTACTCGCCGAAGCGCCGCACCAGCGCGGGGCTCAGCGTGGCCTGATCCAGCTCGGCCCGGTGCTCGTCGGGCAGGTCGAACAGCAGCCCGCCGACCCCGAACAGGTAGGTCTTGCCGTCCATCGCGAAGGCCGCGTCGACCCGGTCCAGCCCGCCCCAGTCGCGCGCGATGGAGCGCGGGTGGCCGAGGTCGACCACCGAATAGTCGGCACCGGAGTAGCGGAGATAGGTGGTGCCGCCGAACACGTAGGTCCGGCCGTCGAGCCCGACGAAGGCGGCGTCGACCGTGCCGCCGGGCAGGACGGGGGCGAGCCCGCCCCACCGCTCGGCGGTCGACACCACCTGCGGTGCGGGCGTGCCGGTGCCGGGCGGCGGCGCACCGGTCTCGGACGGGACGGCGCCGGTCTCGGGCGGCAGCGTGACGGTCCGGCCGTTCTTGAACAGGTGCAGCGCGCCCGACGCGTCGGTGAAGGCGGCCTCGACGGCGCCGGCGAACTCCGGCGGGACGTCCTGGATCAGCCGGGGGTAGCCCTCGTCCGCGCGGACGCCGTCGTTCTCGATGCTGTCGGAGTAGCGCAGCACCTGGTCGCCGGCCAGCAGGTGGACCGCGGGGCCCGCGGCGTAGGCGGCGTCCGGCCGCTCGGCGCCGTCGAAGGCGTTGCGCACCTTGCCCCAGCCGTCGGTGATCTCCCGCTCGGCCGGCGTGCTCCCCTCGCCCGGCCCCACCGACAGCCAGCCGGTGCCGCTGAACACGTGCACGGTGTCGTCCCGGTCCTGGAAGCAGGCGTCGATCGAGGTCCGGAAGCGCGGGGGCAGCGGGATGCCGCGGCTCTCGTGCTCCCACCAGTCGGCGGTGCCGCGCGGGTAGCCCTCGTCGACGGCGCCGAAGTCGCCGGTGGAGTAGCGGATGTACTGGTCGCCGCTGAACAGGTACGTCCGGCCGTCCGCGTCGACGAACGCGCCGTCGATGCGCTCGGGATCGGTGAAGGCGTTGCGCACCGTGCCCCACGCCTGCTCGCGCGGCGCCCACCGGGTGCCGCCGCGTTCGCGGGTGTAGGCACGGGCCAGGCCGTCCGGCCCGTGCCCGATGATCCACTCGTCGCCGGCGGGGTGGGTGAAGGCGGCGTCGACCGCGACCAGGTCCGCGAAGTGGGCCGACAGCTCCGTCAGCGGCTCGGGGTCCGGACCGGCGAGTGCGCGGGTGTCGGCCGCGTAGGTCCAGTAGCCTCCCGCGACGAACAGGTAGATGCTGCCGTCGAAGCTCTCCAGCAGAGCGTCGAAGCCCTGCACGCCCGGGGGCAGCGCGAGCTGCTCGGGGAACTTGCCCGCCAGGTCCTGGTCGCGGAAGACGACACCGACCTCGGTGGCGCTCAGCCCGAGCTTGGAGGCCAGCATCGCGAAGCGACGGATGCGGCGGTGGCAGCGCTGCGGGCGCGGGTCGGCGGGGGCCGCGTCCGGCTCCGCGCCGCCGGCGGTGAGCAACGGCGCGACCAGCAGGTCGAGGGCCTGGTCGGGACCGCCGACGACGGCGTCGCAGATCGCGGCGGCGGTCGCGGCGGGCACTCCCAGCGTGTCGGCCAGGGCGTCGTACAGCGCCCGGTGCTGCCGCGCCGCCTGCTCGGCCAGCCGCTCCCCGATCTCGGTGACCGCGCCGGAGATCTCGCTCGCCACGGCGTGCAGGATGAAGAAGATGTCGGTGGCGTAGTCGTCCAGGCCGGCCAGGGAGAATTCCAGAGCGTTGTTGACGTTGCGGAAGTAGGCCAGCCGGTCCCGAGGGACGGCGCGGTCCTCGTCGAGATGCCCCTGCCCGACGAGCAGGTCCAGCACCCGGTCGCTCTCCGCAGCGTCGAGTCCCAGGTCGGTCAGCGCCTCCGGGGCGACCCGGTAGGGACGCGCGTCCTCGGCCACCACGTCGAGCCGTTCCTCGATCGTGTACCGCTCGGCCTGGGTGAACGCCGCGTCCGGGGCCGCCGGGCCCAGGTCGGTCGCGGCGAGCGCGCGATGCCCCATCGCCTCGTCGGCGAGGTCGGCGAAGTCGTCGGGGGCCAGCGTGCGGGACGCCGTCCTGAACTCGGAGATCTGCCGCTGCATCGCCGCCAGCACGGCGCGGCGCCGCGGGTAGAACTCCAGGGCGAGCCCCAACTCGCGCGCGTCCAGCGCGAGCAGCGCCTCGGCGTCCAGGTAGGTGTTCTCCTGGTCGAGGTGACCGCCGAAGCGCAGGCTCTCCAGCAGCGACTCGGTGGCCTCCGGCGTGAGCCGCAGGTCCGCGAAGATCGCCGGGTCCAGCGCGAGCGGCCCGGTGCGCACCCGCGCGATCCGCTCCTCCAGCAGGGCCAGGACGGGCTCCCGGACGTCGGCGAGGTCGACGTTCACGGCGAACTCGGGGAGGTTGCCCGGGTCGAGGAAGAACTCCGGCCGCGGCAGGTCGCCGTCCTGGCCGACATGGCCGTTGTAGATCAGGTTCTCGTAGAGCTCGTCCCGCTCCGGGTCGCTGATCCCGTTCAGGCCGGCGATGTCGGACGGGAACAGCGCCGCCGTACCGTCGGCCAGGGTGCCGATCAGCGTGAACAGGGCCTCGGCGTGGGCGGTGAAGTCACCGGCGAGCGCGGGCTCGTCCGCCGGGTCGGCCAGGATCGTGCCGTCGGCCCGCAGCAGGCCGCGGTGGACCAGATTGCCGTAGATCTTCTGTGCGAGCCGGTCGCCGAGGCCCTGGCCCATGAAGTCCTCGGCCGCCGGGACTCCCAGGTCGGTGACCGCGTCGTAGGCGGCCTCGTCGACGCGCGCCCGGTCCAGCCGCAGCAACCGGTCGTCCAGGGGCGAGACCACCCCGTCGTCGTAGGCGGTCAGGACGTAGTAGACGACCTCCGCGGCGCGCTCGCCGAACCGCCCGGACAGGAACAGATCCGGGGCGAAGGCGGCCCGCTCGACCGCGCGGGCCGGTTCGAGCGGCACGTCTTCGCTCGTCCCCTCCCGTGTCTCCCCGGGGGCGGGACCGCCGCCGAGGATCCCGGCCAGCTCGGCGCCGCCGAAGCCGTTCTCCCGCATCCAGGCCACCACCGAGAACAGCGTCTGCGCCAGCCACAGGCCGGCGGCGGCGTCGCCGCCCTCCAGGACCGCGTGGTGGTCGCCGCTCGCCGGGACGGCGCCGCCCAGCACCGTGAAGGTGGTGTACCGGTGCAGGGACGGGTCGCCTTCCAGCACCGTCAGCACGTCGAACAGCTCCGCGACCGCCAGCCCCAGGGCCCGGGCGAGGTGCCCGGTGCGCCGGAGCAGGCCGATCGCGGGCGGCCCGATCTCGCCGTGATCGAACGGCCCCGGCTCGGCCGCGGAGTACCGCTCGCGGTAGCGCAGCACGATCTCGGTGATGTCGCTCTCGGAGACGTCGATGGCGGCGGCCAGCCGGAAGCGGTAGTCGCGGTTGCGCGCGTCGAGGATGTCTCCCGAGCAGCCCTCGACGTCCTCCGGCAGGATCGGCACCACCAGTCCGCACACCTCGTCCGGAGCCATCCCGTGCACGCGCCCGAGGCGGACCGCCGCGGCGACCGCCCGCAGCCCGGCGAGGTCGATGCGGCCGGCGCAGCAGGTGTCCACGACCAGGCTCAGGTCGGCCGGCGCCATCGCGGTCAGGCGCATCAGCCGCACCAGCCGGGTCGTGCGCTCGAACCAGGCGGTGTCGGCGCCCTGGAGCCTGCTCCCGTCCGCCTCCAGGGTCACCCCGGTCCCCGCCTCCACCAGCGCGCGCAACTCGGCGCCGGTGAGCCCGGTCGCGGCGGCGAAACGGGCGGCGTCTTCGAGCACGGCGAGCGTTTCGCCCGGCTCGAGGCCAAGGGTCTCGGCCAGGCCCGCCTCGTCCAGCACGGTGGTGAGGGCCGTGACGTCCTCGGGAGACAGGCCGAGGTATTCGCGGGCCAGGATGTCGTGGTCGATCCGGGAGGTGAACAGCAGGTACAACTCGTCCGGCGTGACCTCGAAGTAGTCGAGGTACTTCTTGAGCCGCTCGTTTCGCAGCGAGAAGGGCAGCCCGAGCGGATGGGTGCGCGTTCGCAGCGCACCGTAGGGATCGTCGCCGACGAGCCGTTCGAGGATCTCGTTGACGATGTCGAGATACGGCGACTCGATATAGGTGTTCTCGCCGTCCAGAACCACCTGTTCGAGATCAGGGCGCCTTTCCAGGAGCGCGGGCCGCTCGAACGTTCCCTCGAGCAGCCTCAGCAACTCGACCAGATAGGCCGCCGGTGAGTGGACCGAGCGTGCCGCGTCCTCCGCACGGATCGCCGGATCACCGAACAGCCGCTCGTGGCTGGGAAATCCATCACTCGACACATCGTCTCCTCACGACCGGAACAGCACGGGATGTTGAAGGGCGGGTGGTCTCCGGACGCATAAAGACGCGATCGCCATGCGCGGTAAACTGGATCGGTGCCGGGGATCATCTACCGTTTCGGTGAATACGAACTGGACACTGCGCTTTTCCGGCTTCTCCGGGCCGGCGAGCCGGTGCACGTCGCGCCGCGGGCTCTTGATCTGCTGTCTCACCTGGTGGCGCACCGGGATCGGGTGGTGCCGAAGAACGAGCTCCTCGACGTCGTGTGGGGCGACCGGTTCGTCAGCGAGGCCGCGCTCACCACGGCGCTGCGAACCGTTCGTCTCGCCGTCGGGGACACCGGCGGCGAACAACGGCTGATCCGCACCGTGCACCGGCGCGGTTACCAGTTCGTCGGCCCGTTGACGGTGGACCCGGCCGGAACCCCCAAGCGGGGCGACGCCGGGTCGGTGGTGGCGGAAGGACCGGGCGGCGCCGGCCAGATCATCCGGTTCTGCCGGGCCGGCGACGGCGCCCGCATCGCCTATGCCACCCTCGGCTCGGGTCCGCCGCTGCTCAAGGCGGCCAACTGGATGACCCACCTCGACCTTGAGCGGACGAGCCCGGTGTGGTCGCACTGGATCAGCGGCCTCGCCCGGGACCGTCAGCTGATCCGCTACGACGAGCGCGGGTGCGGCCTGTCGGACTGGCAGGTGCCCGGCTTCGGCTTCGACGACTGGGTCGACGACCTCGAGGCCGTGGTCGAGGCGGTGGGAATCGACCGGTTCCCGCTGCTCGGTGTCTCGCAGGGCGGCGCGGTGGCGGTGGCCTACGCCGCGCGGCATCCCGAGCGGGTCAGCCGCCTGGTCCTCGCCGGGGCCTACGCGCGCGGACGGCACGTCCGGGCCCGCGACGACGCAGAGCGCGACGCGGCGGCCCTCGATCTGGACCTGGCCCGCGTGGGGTGGGGCCACCGGGATCCCAGCTTCCTGCGGGTCTTCGCCTCGCAGTTCCTGCCGGACGGCACCCCGCAGGAGTGGGAGGAGTTCGCCGCGTTCCAGCAGCGGACGACGTCGCCGGCCAACGGGGTGCGCTTCCTGGAGGAGTTCGCCCGGATCGACGTTTCCGGTATCGCCCACCGGGTGGACTGCCCGACGCTGATCCTGCACTCTCGCGATGACGCGCGGGTCCCGGCCTCGCAGGCCGGCGAACTCGCCGCGCTCATCCCCGACAGCCGCCTCGTCCTGCTGGACAGCGGCAATCACCTGCTCACCGCCGCCGAACCCGCCTGGGCCGAATTCCTGTCCAGCCTCGACGCGTTCCTGACCGAGTGATCTCGGCCCCGCGGCCTGGCGGTAGCGCGTGGCGCCTGCACATGCTCGTTCAACTCTCGGGTTCGGTACCGGGGCGGACGACTCGATCATCGGGCCGTCGGCGGGCGCGCGCTTGGTGGAAGCCTGAGTTTTCTCTGAGGAGATTACTTTCGAACCTGACAGGGCGACTTACGGCGGCGGGCGCCGCGCCCGTGCCGGCTCACGTCACGGTGATCAGGACTTCGACCGGTTCGCATTCGGGAGCGGACGCGCGGAGACGGATCTCTCCGGTGCCGGTGGGGCGGAGGACGGCCAGGGCCCTGCCTTCGTAGGTGCGGTGTTCGGCGGCGTCGAAGCGCTCCCGGGTGGAGGGGGCGGCGCTGCCGAAGCCCGCGAGGAGACCGTTTCCGGAGACCTCCGCGCTCACCGGGCGGTCGGCCGCGGTGTGGAGGGTCCCCTCGGCATCGGTCAGGGTCAGGGTGACGTAGGCCAGGTCGCCGTGCGTGGCGGTGATGGCCGGCCGGTCGGGTTCGGCCCGCAGCCGGACGGGGCCGGTGGCCGAGCGCAGGAGGTGGCGTCCGGTCTCGGCGCCGCCCTGGTAGGCGACGGCCACCAGCTCGCCGGGTTCGTAGACGGTGTCGAACTCGGCGCGGAACCGGTGCCGTCCACCGGCCGGTGCACGTCCGAGGGAGCGGCCGTTGACCAGGAGCTCCACCTCGTCGGCGGCGCTGTAGACCTCGACCTGCACGGGCCTGCCCTCGAAGCCGGGCCAGGTCCAGCCGGCGACGGTGTCGCTCCATGCCCAGGGTGAGGCGGCCCAGGTCTCCCCGTGGTGTTCGGGCCGTTGGACGGCGATGAACGGCTCGGCCCGCAGGCCGAAGACGATCTGGCGGTAGTACGAGGCGGGCCGGCGGTGGCCGGTGATGTCGATGTCGCCGCACCCGGCCAGCAGGTACGGATACGAGGCGAGGAGGTCGGAGGACCGTCCGGACGTGCGGTACCGGGGGCGGCCGATGCCGGCCTCGCCGAGGTAGTCCCAGCCGGTCCAGGTGAAGTCGCCGATGACGTGGCCGTACTGCTCGACCAGTTTCCAGTTGGTGTCGATGCGGGTGGGGAAGGTTTCGGTGCCGACGATGATCCGGTTGGGGAACAGGTCGCGGTCCTGGGCGTAGCGGGCGTCGGAGTAGTTCATGCCCGCGACGTCCAGCACGCCGTAGGACTCGGCCGTCCGTTCGGTCACCAGGTCCGAGGCGCCGATGAGGTTCATCATGTCCCCGGCATCGGCCATGAGGGTGTTGATGCCGGTGTCCTCTCCCTCCTCCCGCCCGCCCATCTGCGCGAGGTCCGGCAGCACGGCCAGCAGGTTGTTGATCCCGTTGGTGACGTAGCGGGTGCCGTCCAGGGAGCGGATCTTCTCGGCGAGCCTGCGTCCCAGGGCGGCGCCGGAGGGGGAGCCGGTCTCGGGGATCTCGTTGCCGATGGAGTACAGGACGACGCTGGGATGGTTGACGTCCTTGGCGACCATGGCCTCGAGATCGCGTTCCCACCATTCGGGGAAGTGCAGGCTGTAGTCGAAGTCGCTCTTGGCCGAGGTCCACACGTCGAACGCCTCGTCCATCACCAGGACGCCCAGGCGGTCGCAGGCGTCCAGCATGGCCCGGCTCATCGGGTGGTGGGCCATGCGGATGGCGTTGAACCCGGCCTCCTTGAGGATCTCGACCCGCCGCTCCTCGGCGCGGGCGAACGTCGCCGCGCCGAGGACGCCGTTGTCGTGGTGGACGCACGCGCCGCGCAGCTTGACCGTCTCGCCGTTGACGCGCAGCCCGAACCGGGGGTCGAGCTGCAGGGATCGGATGCCGAAAGCGGCGCTCTCGGCGTCGACGACGCCGTCCTCCAGGAGCCGTACCTCGCAGGAGTACAGGGACGGCGACTCCGGGCTCCACAGCGAGGGGTCGAACACGTACAGGCGTTGCCGGACGGTGGCGGGCTCGCCCGGCAGCACGGTGACCTCGGCGGTGTCGGTGGCGACGACGGTTCCGGCGGCGTCGCGGATCTCGACCACCAGGTCGAGGGTGCGGATCGCGATGGAGTCGTTGTCGATCGTGGCCGCCACCTCGACCACGGCCCGCTCCCGGTCGATGTCGGGGGTGGTCACGCGCAGGCCGTCGGGGCCGATCCGCACCACCTCGCCGACGAGCATCCAGGTGTCGCGGTAGATCCCCGCGCCCGAGTACCAGCGGGAGTCATGGTGGGCGCGGGCCTCGACGCGGACCTCGTTGTCCTGGCCGAACCGCAGGAAGCGGCCGGCGTCGACGCGGAAGCGGGAGTAGCCGTAGGGGCGCTGCCCGGCGTAGTTCCCGTTGACGTACACGGTCGCGTCCCGGTAGACGCCCTCGAATTCCAGGAAGACCCGCCTGCCCTGGTGCTCCCGCGGGACGAAGAAGATCTTGCGGTACTCGAAGACGCCGCCCGGGAAGTGGGCGCCGGCCGCGGCCTCCATCGTCGCCTCGCCGTCCGGGACCCTCCGGTCCTGCTCGATCATCGCGTCGTGCGGCAGCGTGACGGGCCGGAACGGGGCCGGGTCGCCCATCAGCTCGGTGAAGGGGTTGACCTTCGTCCGAACCTGCCAGCCGTCGTTGAACGGAGTACGGATCACGGGCTGTTCCCTTTCGCGCTGCCGCAGGCCGCCGTCCGGCGGATCCGGTGGAAGGCGCCCGGCGGCGGTGGGGGTCCAGCGGGAGGCGCCTTATCTACCAAAACGTAGATAAGGTAGGTCGATAGCATGACCGGCGTCAATCCCCGTCCGGAGGAGCCGCTCGCAAATGCCGCCCGCCGCAGGCCGCCGCCGGCTGCCGCTCGCCCAACGACGCGCGGAGATCCTCAAGGCGGCCACCGAACTCATCGCGTCCGCCGGTTTCAACGGCGTCCCGCTCGAAGCGTTCGCCGCCGCCTGCGGCATGACCAAGGCAGGGATGCTCCACCACTTCCCCTCGAAGGAAGCCCTGCTCGTCGCGGTCCTTGAACGCCGCGACGAACTCGACCTCAGCACCATCGCCGGGAGCCTGGAACCCGCACCGGACCCGGCGTCCGCACGCGCCCTCATGACCGCCTTCGTGCGGCGCAACCTCACCCAGCGTTCGATCCTGCGCCTGTACGCCGTGCTGGCCGCCGAAGCGCTCAATCCCGACCACCCGGCGCACGGCTACTTCCAGGCACGCCTGAACGAGGGCCGCGCCATGTTCGAGCGCTACCTCCTCGCCTGGCATCCCCGCCCCGATCTGGCCGCGGTGGAACTGCTCGCCTTCCTCGACGGCCTGCAGTCCTACTGGCTGCGCGACCCGGACATCGACTTCCTCGCCCAGTGGGATCTCTTCGCCGACCGCTTCTTCGCCCGCCCCGCGCAGCCCTGAACGCGCGCTCGCATAGGTATGGGTGATATCTCCGATAACGATCAGGACTTTGTGTCGATCTGACGTGGCGTGATTGATTCGAATGGCCTCGGCAGGCCTGTTCCGAGCGGCTGATCCACCGGCATCACCCACGTGAGGAGAAGCGTTGAGGGACGCGGTCATCGTCGATGCGGTTCGCAGCCCCATCGGAAAACGCAACGGAGCCCTGTCCGGTATCCATCCCGCGCACCTTTCGGCGCACGTTCTCAACGAACTCGTCCGGCGCACCGGGGTGGAACCGGCCGAGATCGACGACGTGATCTGGGGGTGCGTGAGCCAGGTGGGGGACCAGTCGGGCAACATCGGCCGGAACGCCGTGCTGGCGGCGGGCTGGCCCGAGGCGGTGCCCGCCACGACGGTCGACCGCCGGTGCGGCTCCGGCCAGCAGGCGGTGCACTTCGCGGCCGCGGGAGTGATCGCCGGCCACTACGACTTCGTGATCGCCGGCGGCGTCGAGGCGATGAGCCGGGTGCCCATGGGCTCGGCCGGGCGGGACGGCCGTCCCACCCCCGACGAGGTGCTGGAACGCTACGGCGTCGACGGCTTCAACCAGGGTGTCGGCGCGGAGATGATGGCCGGGCGCTGGGGACTGTCGCGGCGGCGGCTCGACGAGTATTCGGCACGGTCGCATGCCCGGGCGGCGGCGGCCGTCGACTCCGGCGCGCTCGACGGGCAGCTCGCCCCCGTGCCGGGGGTCCTGCGGACCGACGAAGGCATCCGCCGCGGATCGTCGGCGGAGACCCTGGCCGGGCTGAAGCCGGCCTTCCGCGAGGACGGCCTGATCACCGCCGGCAACGCCTCGCAGATCTCCGACGGCGCGGGGGCGCTGCTCATCACCTCGAGCGAGACGGCCCGGGCGCGCGGCCTGCGGCCCGCCGCTCGCGTGCACGGCGTCGCGCTGGCCGGCGACGATCCGGTCATCATGCTGACCGCGCCGATCGAGGCGACGGCCAGGGTGCTCAAGAGGTCCGGGCTGCGCATCGACGACATCGGAGCCTTCGAGGTGAACGAGGCCTTCGCGCCGGTCCCGCTGGCCTGGCAGGCGGAGACCGGAGCCGCCGACGATCGGCTCAATCCGCTGGGCGGCGCGATCGCCGTGGGGCACCCGCTGGGCGGTTCCGGCGCCGTCTTGATGACGCGCCTCGTGCACCACATGAATGATCAGAAGATCCGGTACGGCCTGCAGACGATGTGCGAGGCGGGAGGCATGGCGAATGCCACCATTCTCGAACTGCTGTAAGCCGCACGGAGAATTGCACGCAGGCCGTTGATGGGCGTTCCAGTACACGAAATCAAGCGAGAGGGACCCGCACACATGCGTCTGGAAGGAATGTCCATCGCCGTCACCGGAGGCGCGTCCGGCCTCGGGCTGGCGACGGCCCGCCGGGTGGTCGAGGCGGGCGGCGAGGTCGTCCTCATCGACCTGCCCGCCTCCGACGGCGCCCGGGCCGCCGGGGAACTCGGTGCCGGCGCCCGGTTCGTCGCGGCGGACGTCACCGACGCCGACCAGTTCGGGGCGGCGCTCGACGCCGCCGACGCGTCCGGGGGTTTGCGGGGCCTGGTGCACTGCGCGGGCGCCAGTCGCAAGATCAGGCTGCTGGACCGGGACGGCGAGCCCGGTTCCCTGGAGGACTTCGAATGGGTGATCAGGCTCAACCTGATCGGCTCGTTCAACGCCCTGCGCCTGGGCGCCGCCCGCATCGCCCGCCGGGACGAGATCGACGGCGAGCGCGGCGCCATCGTGCTGACCGCGTCGGCCGCGGCTTACGAGGGGCAGATCGGCCAGATCCCGTACACCGCCGCGAAGGCGGGCATCGTCGGCATGACCCTGACCGCGGCTCGCGACCTGGGGAGCAGGTCGATCCGGGTGTGCACGATCGCGCCGGGGATCATGGACACTCCCATGCTGGCGCGGCTGCGCGAGGACGTGCGGGCCTCGCTCGAGGCGAGCGTGCCCAACCCCGCCCGGCTCGGCCGCCCGGAGGAGTACGCGCGGCTGGCGTGCCAGATCCTCGAGAACGGTTACCTCAACGGCGAGACCATCCGGCTCGACGGCGCCATCCGGATGGCACCGCGCTGACGGCCCGCCCGTCCGCCCGCCGCCGCCCCGCGGATACATTCGGGCCCGTGGACCTCCACCAGTTCAAGTACTTCCTCGCTGTCGTCGACCACAGCGGCATCAACGCGGCGGCGACGGTGCTCGAGGTCGCCCAGCCCACCATCTCGCAAGCCATCCAGGGGCTGGAGCGCGAACTCGGCGTGCGCCTGTTCCACCGCATCGGGCGCGGCATGGTGCTCACCTCGGCCGGGCACGGCCTGGTCGGCCCCGCACGCCGGATCCTCCGCGACGTCGTCGTCGCGGAGGGCTCGCTCCTCGACGCGGCCGGGCGGCCGCGGGGGCGGCTGGACATCGTCGCCATGCCCCCGCTGTCGGCCGATCGGGTGGCGCGGCTGGTCGGCGCGTTCCGCAGGGAGTACCCGGGGGTCTCCATCCGGATCGGCGACCTGCGCGACGAGGGCATGGTGACCTCCCTGATCCGGGAGGGCCACTGCGAGATCGTGGTCTGCCATCTGCCGACGATGGACCACTCCGGCCTGGACGTCTGCGAGCTGGGCGTGCAGGAGTACCGGCTCGTCCTCCCGCCCGGCTCGCCCGTGCCCCCGGACGATCCGCTGCCGCTGTCGGAGCTGCCGGACGTCCCGAAGGTGACCGTGCCCCAGGGGTCGCAGGCGGTCGGCGAGATCGCGCAGGCGGTCACCGCGGCGGGCCGTCCGATCAGCCCGGCCGTCGTGGTCGAGCACCGCGAGGCGCGGCTGCCGCTCGTCCTGGCGGGGGTGGGCGCCACCTTCCTGGAGCGGTCGATGGCCGAGGTCGCCGCGGCCCGGGGAGCCGTGGTGCGCGCCATCGAGCCGCGGATCAGCCAGACCTACGGGCTGGTCTACGACTCGGCCGCGCTGTCCCCGGCGGGCCGCGCCTTCGTCGAGATGGCACAGGCCGGCGACCGCGTTTGAGCCTTCCGGTCCGGCGGCCGCCGCCGATCGCGACCGCGCGGACCGGACGGTTCGTCAGCCGTTCGGCGCGGTCTCCGGCGCCTCGGACCGGACGCGTTCGCGCAGTTCGTGCTTGCGCACCTTCCCGCTCGCGTTGCGCGGCAGTTCCGCGACCACGGTCAGGTGCCGCGGCACCTTGTACGACGCCAGCCGGGCCCGGCACCAGCGCTCGATCTCCTCGGCCGTCGGCGGCTCGTTCGCGGCGGCGGGGACCACGACGGCCAGCGGCGTCTCGCCCCAGCGCTCGTCCGGTACGCCCACCACGGCGACCTCGGCCACCTTCGGGTGGCCGGAGAGGGCCTCCTCCAGCTCGGCGGAGTAGATGTTCTCGCCGCCGGAGATGATCATGTCCTTGAGCCGGTCGACGACGTAGATGTAGCCGTCCTCGTCCTGGCGGACGAGATCACCGGAGTGGAACCAGCCGCCGGCGAAGGCGTCGGCGGTCTCGGCCGGCTTGTTCCAGTAGCCCCTCATGATCGACGGCCCGCGGTAGACGATCTCGCCGACCTGGCCGCGCGGCACGTCGCCCATGCGCTCGTCGACGATGCGGACCTCCGTGTTGAGCAGCGGGGTCCCCACCGACCCGATCTTGCGCAGCGCGTCCTCGCCGAGCAGCACGGTCGACACCGCGCTGGTCTCCGTCTGCCCGAACACGCTGAGCAGCCGGGCGCCCGGGAACGTCTCGATCATCCTGCGCAGCAGGTCCTTCGTGGCGGGCGCCGCGCCCCACGAGATGATCCGCAGTGCCGACAGGTCCCTGTCCCCGATCCCCGGGACGTCCACGACCGCCTGCCACTGGGCGGGGACGAGGAACGTGTAGCCGACGCGCTCGCGTTCGAGTAGATCGAGCGTCTCGACCGGGTCGAAGCGACCCGAACCGGTGATCACCGACCGCGCGCCGAGCAGGACGCTCGACAGCAGGGCCGCCAGGCCCGCGATGTGGAAGAGCGGTGTGCTGATCAGCCAGCAGCGGCAATCGCTCGGCAGGCCGATGTGGGCGATCCGGCTCGTGGTCTGGACGAAGAGGTTGTAGTGCGTGAGCACCGCTCCCTTGGGGCGTCCCGTGGTGCCGGACGTGTACATGATGAACGCGGGCGCGAAGAGGTCGGCCGCCGTGTCGGACGCGGTCTCGGGTGCCTCGCGCAGCGCCTCCTCGTAGCGTTCCATCTCGCGGCGCTCCATGCCCCCGGCCGCCTCGCCGGCCCCGCCGACCACGAGGCAGCGCCGGACCGTCGGCGCGCGCTTCCACGCCCGCTCGAAGGTCGAGGCGAGCGCGGCTTCGACGACCGCGAGGACGGCTCCGCTGTCGGACAGCTGGTAGGCCACCTCCTCGGCCTGCAGCCGGAAGTTGATCGGTACGCAGACGGCGCCCACCCGGGCGCAGGCGAAGAAGACCTCGACCATTTCCAGCCGGTTGAACGTCATCACGGCGACGCGGTCGCCCTCCCAGACGCCGCGGGCCCGGAGGGCGTCCGCGAGCCGGTCGGTCCGCTCGTCCAGGTCGCCGTAGGTACGTTCGGCACCGTCCATGCGCAGTGCCACGGCACCGGGGGTGGAACGGGCGTGCCGGGCGAGCTGGTCGCTGATCGTCATGCCCGCGAAGCCGGGGACCGGCGCCGCCGTCACCGCACCCGCCCGTGGGGACGCCGCCCGGTCGGTCGGACCGCCGGCCGATGGGATCGGGAGGCACCGTTCATCTCGACTCTCCTTCGCGTCGGGGCCAGGGCATGCTGCCGAGAGTCGATCACCCCGCGGGCCATGGCGCAAAGACGGAACGGCGCATCGTCCCATAGGCCGAACCTATGTCCCGGCCTCCGGCGGCGGGGGAGACGGGCGCCGCCGGCTCAGCTCCGCCGCGATGTCCAGGAACGCGGTGGCCGCGGGCGACAGCGGCCCCGACCGGAACACGACCCGTACCGTACGCCGCACCTGCGGCAGCGTGGACCGCACCGCGACGTTCCGCAGCTCGGTCTCGGCGATCCGCCGGGGCAGGAAGGTGGCGCCCGCGCCGTGCATGACCAGCTCCCAGATCGCCTGCCGGTGCGCGCACTCGACGGCCACGAAACCGATGGCCCGTGCCAGCACGTCGTCGATGGGGGCCCGGCCATCGGCCGCCGAGGACTCCAGCACCAGGGGGATCTCGGCGATCGCCTCCAGCGGGACCGGATCCGGGAGCGCGGCGGCCAGGTCCGGTGGCAGGGCGAGGACGATCTCCTGCTCCCAGAGCTCGCGGATCCGCACCATCTCGCTCTTCACCGGGAAGTCGGTCAGTCCCAGCTCGGCCTGTCCACGGCGTACCCGGCCGACGACATCGGACGGCCCGAGGGGATCGAGGACGGTGACCCGGATCCCCGGGTGCCGCCGGTGCAGCTCGCTGATCAGCTCGGGGAGGGGGTCGGCGGACAGCGTGGACAGCACCGCGATCTCCAGCCGTCCGGTGCGCAGGTCCCGGACGGCGTCCACCCTGCTCCTGGCGTTCTCGACGTCGGCGAGGAGCCGCCGCGCCGGACCGAGGAAGGCACGGCCGTCGGCGGTCAGCGTGAGCCGGCGGCCGGACCGGTCGAACAGCTCGGTGCCGAGCTGGCGCTCCAGGCTGCGGATCGCCTGGGACAGCGAGGGCTGCGCGATGTACAGCGCCTCGGCGGCCCTGGTGATGCCGCCGTGGTCGATGACCGCCACGAAGTACCCGACGAGCCGCAGATCCATGGCTGAACGATACGCGCCGGCCGCCGGGCCATGACCGTTCTGACCACTGAACATAGGTTTCGTCAATAGGTGCGTACGGGTCCCGGTCTTTGTGCGGACGGCCGCGGCGGTGATGCAGTCGGGGCCATCGGCGCGCCGCCGCCCGGCGGGCGCGCCCCGGTCGAACCCGTTCCTCGGCCCGCTCAGGAGCCCGCAGATGACAACCGAGAGCAGCACGACGGCCGTCGGCGACGAAGTGCTGGTACGGCACGAGTCGCGCGTCGCCGTGATCACCATCAACCGGCCGCACGCGAGGAACGCCGTCACGCGGGCGGTCTCCGAGCGCATCGCCGCCGCGCTCGACGAGCTCGACCGCCGCGACGACCTGTCCGTCGGCGTCCTCACCGGGGCGGGCGGCACTTTCTGCGCGGGCATGGATCTGAAGGGGTTCCTGCGCGGCGAGCGGCCCGGCATCGAGGGCCGGGGGTTCGCCGGGGTGACCGAGGCGCCGCCGAAGAAGCCGCTGATCGCGGCGGTCGAGGGCTACGCGCTCGCGGGCGGCTGCGAGGCCGTCCTCGCGTGCGATCTCGTCGTGGCGGCACGGACGGCCAGGTTCGGCGTACCGGAGGTCCAGCGGGGCCTGGTCGCCGCGGCCGGGGCGCTGCTGCGCCTGCCGCACCGCGTCCCCGAGCAGGTCGCGATGGAGCTCGTCCTGACCGGCGACATGATCACCGCTGCGCGCGGCTACGAGATCGGCCTGGTCAACCGGCTCACCGAGGAGGGCGGTGCCCTGGATGAGGCGCTTGCCCTGGCCGCCCGCATCGCGGCGAACGGCCCGCTGGCCGTCCTGGCCGGCAAGCGGGTGATCCGGGAGCACGGGCAGTGGCCGGAGGCCGAGCGGTTCGCCCGCCAGCGCGAGATCGTCGAGCCCGTGATCGCCTCGCGGGACGCCGCGGAGGGCGCCCGCGCGTTCGCCGAGAAGCGCCTGCCGAACTGGCAGGGCCGGTGAGCGGCGCCGCCGGACCGCCGCCCGGCGCCGCACCCGGTCCCCTGGCCGGGCTGAGGGTCGTCGAGCTCGGCGGCATCGGCCCCGTCCCGTTCGCCGCCATGGTGCTGTCCGACCTGGGCGCCGAAGTGGTGCGCGTGCACCGCCCCGCAGACCGGGACACGCCCCCGAACCCGGTGCTCGACCGCGGGCGCCGTTCCCTGATCGCCGACCTGAAGGACCCGCGCGGCGCCGCCGTCGTGCACGCCCTGATCGACCGGTCGGACGCGGTGCTGGAGGGCTTCCGGCCGGGCGTGGCCGAGCGCCTGGGCTTCGATCCCCCGACGCTGGCCGAGCGCAACGCGCGGCTGGTGTTCGGCCGCATGACCGGCTTCGGGCAGGACGGGCCGCTGGCGGCCCGGGCCGGCCACGACATCAACTACATCGCCCTGTCCGGCGCGCTGGGCGCGATCGGCCGGCCCGGGCGGCCGCCCGTCCCGCCGCTCAACCTGGTGGGCGACTTCGGGGGCGGCGGCATGCTGCTGGCCCTCGGGGTGCTGGCCGCGGTGCTGAACGCCCGGGCGACGGGGCGCGGCCAGACCGTCGACGCGGCGATGGTCGAGGGCTCCGGCCTGCTGATGTCGATGATCTTCGGTCGGCTGGCGGGCGGGGCGTGGACCGTCGACCGGGGCGCGAACGTGCTCGACGGCGGCGCCCCCTTCTACGACAGCTACGAGTGCGCCGACGGACGGTACGTGGCCGTGGGCGCCATCGAGGCCGGGTTCTTCGCCGGCCTCGTCGACGTGCTCGGCGTCGCCGACCGGATCGACCTGGCCGCCCAGCGGGACCCGAGCACCTGGCCGGCGATGCGGGACGTCTTCACGGAGGCCTTCCGGAGCGCCACGCGCGACGAGTGGACCGCGCGGTTCGCCGGCATCGACGCCTGCGTCACGCCCGTGCTCACGATGGACGAGGTGCTCGCGCACCCGCACAACGCCGACCGGGGGAGCTTCTTCACCGACTCCTCCGGCGCGATCCACCCGGCACCCGCGCCCCGGTTCGCCGGCACCCCGTGCGCGACTCCGTCGCCCGCACCGGTCCCGGGCGGGGACACCCGGGCGCTGCTGTCCGAGCTGGGACACCCTCCCGAGGACATCGACAAGCTGCTGGCGGAAGGGGTCGTGAGCTGAACGCGTACTGGCCTGAGGGCATGCCGACCTCGCTGGACCATCCCCGGCTGAGCGCGGGAGAGCTGTTCGCCGCCGCGGCGAGGCTGTACGGCGACCGGGTGGCCGTCGTGGACGGCGCCGAGCGGCTCACGTTCGCCCAACTGCACGCGCACGCCGCCGGATTCGCGCGCGCCGTGCGCGACACCGGCGTCCGCGACGGCGACGTCGTCCTCCTGCATCTGTCCAACAGCGTGTGGTTCCCCGTCGCCTACTACGGGGCGCTGCTCGCCGGGGCGACCGTGTCGCCGGCCAACCCGTTGCAGCCCGCGCCGGGCCTGCGCGCCCAGCTCGACGACACCGGCGCGGTCCTGGCCGTCAGCCATCCCGCCCACGTCGGCGCGCTCCTGGAGGCCGCGGCCCCGCGGAACGACCGGTCGGACCTGCGGACGATCGTGCTCGTCCCGCCGAGCGCGTGCGCGCCCTCCGCCGGGGACCCGCCGGCCGGGACCGCGACCGTGGATCTCGCCGACATGGCCGACCTGCCGGCCGGCCGGGTCGACCTCGCCGGCATGACCGACGGACGGCCCGCCGCCGCCCCGCGGATCACCGTCGGCGCGGACGACGTGGCCCACATCGCCTACACGGGCGGCACCACCGGCGTCCCGAAGGGCGTAAGGGTCCTGCACCGCAACGTGGTCGCCAACGCCGTCCAGATGACCGCCTGGCGCGCCGCCCACCTGGTCGCCGTGACCGGGAACGGCGCCCTGCGGCTCGATCCGATCCCCGGCCTGCCCGACGCCGGGGTGCGCCCCGGGGACGCCGTCACGGTGATGGTGCCTCCGCTGTTCCACGCGCACGCGCTCATCCACCTGAACTTCCTGCTGCTGTGCGGGACGACCGTGGTGTTCACCGGCCGGTTCTCGCCCGAGCGCCTGCTGGAGGCGATCGAGGACCACCGCGCCACCTACGTCACCGGCAGCCCGGCCATGTGGCACGCGCTGCTGGACAGCCCCGAGCTGGGCGACCGCGACCTGTCCTCGGTCCAGGTGATCTCTTCGGGAGCCGCCCCGATCGACGCGGCCGCCCTGCGGGCGCTCGGCGCCGCCTTCCCCGGCGCGATGCTCAGCGAGGGGTACGGCATGACCGAGGCGACGTGCCTGGTGGCCGCCACGCCGCTGCTGCGCGGCGGCAGGCGCAGCCCCGGCAGCGTCGGCCTGCCGGTGCCCGGCACCACGGTGCGGATCCGCCCGGTCGGCGGGGGCGCGGACGTGCTGGGCCCGAACGAGACCGGCGAGCTGTGGGTGCGCGGCCCCCAGGTCACGGCGGGCTACCTGAACGCGCCGGAGGTCACCGCCGAACAGTTCACCGACGGCTGGCTGCGCACGGGAGACGTCGGGCACGTCGACGAGGAGGGCTTCGTCTTCGTCGCCGACCGCGCCAAGGACATGCTCATCTACAAGGGCTACAACGTCTATCCCCGTGAGCTGGAGGACGTCCTGCACGGCCATCCCGGCGTGGCGCGGGCGGCGGTCGTGGCCCGTTCCGCCCCGCGCGTCGGGCAGGAGCCGGTCGCGTTCGTCGTGCCGCGTCCCGGCGCGCGGGTCGACCCGGACGAGGTGATGGCCTTCGTCGCCGAGCGCGTCCTTCCGTACAAGAGGATCCGCGCGGTGCATGTCGTCGGCGCGCTGCCCACTTCACCCGCCGGGAAGGTCGTCAAGGCCGAGCTGCGCGCTCGGATCGCGACCGGTCGCTGAACCCACCCCATCCAGGAGACGAGCAGTGGAGACCGAAGCATTCCAGGAGGTACTCGCCGCGGTGCGCGCCTTCGTGCGCAAGGAGGTCGTGCCCGCCGAGGACGCCATCGAGCAGACCGACGAGATTCCCGAGGCCGTCCGCACGAAGGCGGCCGACATGGGGCTGTTCGGGTTCGCGCTGCCGGCGGAGTACGGCGGCCTCGGGTTCTCGATGACCGAGGACGTCCGGCTGGCGATGGAGCTCGGCCACACCACGCCCGCCTTCCGCTCGCTCCTCGGGACCAACAACGGGATCGCCGGCCAGGTGGTGGTGAACTTCGGCACGGAGGAGCAGAAGCGGCGCTACCTGCCGGACCTGGCCGCCGGCCGCAAGATCGCCTCGTTCGCCCTGACCGAGCCCGAGGCGGGGTCCGACCCGAGCGGGCTGCGCACCCGGGCGGTCCGGGTCGACGGCGGCTACCGGCTCACCGGCCGGAAGCGGTTCATCACCAACGCCGACCGCGCCGACCTGTTCATGGTCTTCGCCCGGACGGACGCCGCGACCGAGGGCACCGAGGGCATCTCCGTCTTCGCGGTCGAGTCCGGATCGCGGGGGCTCGGCGTCGGCCCCGGCGACGCGAAGATGGGGCAGCGCGGCGCGCACACCGCCGAGGTGTTCCTCGACGACGTCTTCGTGCCCGCGTCCGCGCTGATCGGCGGGGTCGAGGGCGAGGGGTTCGCGGCCGCCATGCGTTCGCTGGCCCGCGGCCGACTGCACATCGCGGCGATCTGCGTCGGGCTCGCCGGGCGGCTGGTCGGGGAGAGCGTCGCGCACGCCGCGGCGAGCCGGCAGGGCGGCCGTCCCATCGCCGGGTTCCAGCAGGTGCAGGCGATGCTCGCCGAGTCGCAGACCGAGCTGCTGGCCGGCCGGGCGATGGTGCTGGAGGCGGCGCGGGCCTACGACGACGGCGACGATCGCCGCATGGCGCCGTCGTGCGCGAAGCTCTTCTGCTCGGAGATGGTCGGCCGGGTGGCCGACCGCGCCGTCCAGATCCACGGCGGCATGGGGTACATGCGGTCGGTCCCGGTCGAGCGGTTCTACCGCGACGCCCGCCTCTTCCGGCTGTACGAGGGCACCAGCGAGGTGCAGAAGGTCATCATCGCCAAGCGGATGCTCGGCGGAGCGGCGAGGACGGCGCGCGACGCCGCACGCGACGAAAGGGAGGCTGATCGGTCATGACGCTGCTCGCCGGCCGGACCGCGGTCGTCACCGGAGGCGCCCAGGGCATCGGGTTCGCCATCGCGGAGGTCTTCGTCAAGGAGGGCGCGAGGGTCGTCCTCGGTGACCTGGACCCGGAGACCGCCGACGCGGCGGCCGGGAGGCTCGGCGGCCGGGACGTGGCCCGCGCGGTGCGATGCGACGTCACGAGCCCCGCCGACGTCGACACGTCGATCGAGACGGCGCTCGCCGCGTTCGGATCCCTCGACGTCATGGTCAACAACGCCGGGATCACCCGCGACGCGACCATGCGGACGATGACCGAGGAGCAGTTCGACCAGGTCATCGACGTCCACCTCAGGGGAACCTGGAACGGCACCCGCAAGGCGGCCGCGGTCATGCGCCGGCAGCGGAGCGGCGCGATCGTGAACATCTCCTCGGTGTCGGGGAAGGTCGGAATGGTCGGCCAGACCAACTACTCGGCGGCCAAGGCCGGCATCGTCGGGCTGTCCAAGGCCGCCGCCAAGGAGATGGCCCACCACGGCGTCCGAGTCAACGCCGTCCAGCCGGGGCTGATCCGCTCGGCCATGACCGAGGCGATGCCGCGCAAGGCGTGGGACCGGAAGATGGCCGAGATCCCGATGGGGCGCGCCGGCGAGCCCGGTGAGGTCGCCGCCGTCGCGCTGTTCCTGGCCTCCGACCTGTCCTCCTATATGACGGGCGCGGTGCTGGAGGTGACCGGCGGAAGGTTCATGTAGCACCGATGAGCACCGAGTTCGAGCCCGAAGGAAGGCACCGGCCATGCGTGAAGTCGTCGTCTGCGAACCCGTCCGCACCCCGATCGGCCGCTACGGCGGGATCTTCAGGAACCTGACGGCGGCCGATCTCGGGGTGGTCGCCCTCCAGGGGCTGATCGAGCGCACCGGCATCCCGCCGGAGGCGATCGACGACGTCGTCCTCGGCCACTGCAACGCCAGCAGCGAGGCGCCCGCGATCGGCCGGGTCGTCGCGCTCGACGCCGGACTGCCCGTCACCGTCCCCGGCATGCAACTGGACCGCCGGTGCGGCTCGGGGCTGCAGGCCGTGATCCAGGCGGCCATGCAGGTGCGGACCGGGGCGCATGAGGTCGTCGTCGCCGGCGGTACCGAGAGCATGAGCAACGCCACGTTCTACTCGGCGGACGTGCGATGGGGCGCCCGGAACGGCATCACCCTGCACGACGGCCTCGCCCGTGCCCGGCAGACCGCGGGCGGCAGGAACCATCCCGTCCCCGGCGGCATGCTCGAAACGGCCGAGAACCTGCGCCGCGAGTACGCGATCCCCCGTGCGGAGCAGGACGAGCTGGCGCTGCTGTCCCACCAGCGGGCGGTCAAGGCCCAGGTCGACGGGATCCTCGCCGAGGAGATCGTTCCCACCCAGGTCAGGACGAGGCACGGCGAGACGCTGATCGACACCGACGAGCATCCGCGCGCCGACACCACGCTGGAGTCGCTGGGCGGGCTCCGGCCGATCCTGCTCGACACCGACCCGGAGGCGACGGTCACCGCCGGCAACGCCAGCGGGCAGAACGACGCCGCCGCGATGTGCGTCGTCACCACGCCCGGGCGCGCCGGGCGGCTCGGGCTGCGGCCGCTGGTGCGCCTCGTATCGTGGGCCGTCGCGGCCGTCCCGCCGAAGATGATGGGCATCGGACCGGTCTCCGCGACCGCGGCGGCCCTGGACCCGGCGGGCCTGACCCTCGCCGACATGGACCTCATCGAGCTGAACGAGGCGTTCGCGGCCCAGGCGCTGGCGGTCATGCGGGAGTGGAAGTTCGGCGACGCGGATTTGGAGCGTACCAACGTGCACGGTTCGGGCATCTCGCTCGGGCATCCGGTCGGGGCGACCGGCGTGCGGATGCTGGCGACGCTGTCCCGGGAGCTGCACCGGCGGGACGCCCGGTACGGCCTGGAGACCATGTGCATCGGTGGAGGCCAGGGACTGGCCGCGGTCTTCGAGCGGGTGCCCGGATGACCCGCGGGACCGCCCGCGGGGGCCGCCGGTCCGGCGGCCCCCGCGGAGTGATGGAACGCGGCGGGACGGCCGGCCGTCACCCCACCGTCCAGACCGGTGCCCGCTTCTCCGCGAAGGCGCGCGCGCCCTCCAGGGCGTCGGCGGACTCGGTGACCTCGGCCCAGACCTCGCGCTGCGCCGCGAACGCCTCCTCGTCGGTGTAACGCACCGACGAGGAGACGATCTGCTTGGACGCCCGCACCGCGAACGGCGCGTTGGCGGCGATGCGGGCCGCCAGCGCGCGCGCCCCCTCCAGCGCGCCGCCCGGCTCGGTCAGCTCGTTGACCAGCCCGTACGCGTGCGCCGCCGGAGCCGGGAGCGGGTCGCCCGTGAGCACCAGCTGCATGGCCAGGTGGTAGGGCAGCGCCTTGGCCGCGCGCAGCAGGCCGCCGCCCACCGCGATCAGGCCCCGCTTGACCTCGGGGAGGCTGAACGCGGCGTCCCGGGCCGCGACCACCAGGTCGGCGGCGAGCGCCAGTTCGCAACCGCCGGCCGCCGCCCACCCCTCGACTGCGGTGATCAGCGGTTTCGTCGGCGGGCGCTCGGTGATGCCGGCGAAGCCGCGGCCCGGCAGGGCGGGCTTCTCGCCGCGCACGAAGGCCTTCAGGTCCATGCCGGAGCAGAAGGTGCCGCCCGCTCCGGTGAGGACGGCGACCAGCAGCTCCGGCCGGGACTCGAACTCGTCGATCGCGGCGGCGAGGGCCTTGGTCACCTCCAGGTCCACCGCGTTGCGCGCCTCCGGCCGGTTAATGGTGATGACCGCGACGCCGTCGGCGAACTCGGTCAGTACTGTGCTCATTTCGGTGCCTCCATGGTCGCCCGGGCATTGCCCTAATCGGTTCACAGGGCAAGGGACTTGGCGATGATGCTCTTCATGACCTCGCTGGTGCCGCCGTAGATGCGGGTGACCCTCGCGTCGGCGTACAGGCGGGCGATCGGGTACTCCAGCACGTAGCCGTATCCCCCGTGCAGCTGCAGGCACTTGTCGACGACGCGGGACTGCAGCTCGGTGCAGAACAGCTTCACCTTCGCCGCGTCGGCGGCGCTCAACCCGCCCGCGTCGTGCTCCACCAGCGCGCGGTCGACCAGGGTCTGGCCCGCCTCCACGTCGGTGGCGCACTCCGCGAGCACGAACTTGGTGTTCTGGAAGCCGGACAGCGGCTCGCCGAACACGTCGCGCTCCTTGACGTACCCGACGGTGAGCTCCAGGGCGGTGGCCGCGGCCGCCTGCGCGTTCACCGCGATGGACAGCCGCTCCTGCGCGAGGTTGCCGCGCAGGTACTCGAACGCGCGGCCCTCCTCGCCCAGCAGGTTCCCGGCCGGGACGACGACGTCGGCGAAGGCGAGCTCGGCGGTGTCCTGCGCCTTGAGACCGATCTTCTCCAGGTTGCGGCCCACCGTGAATCCCTCCGCCGCCGTCTCGACGACGAGGATGCTCAGGCCGGCGCGCCGATCGTCCTGCCGCAGCGGGGCCGTGCGGGCGACGACCAGCACGAGGTCGGCGTTGACGGCGCCGGTGATGAAGGTCTTGGCCCCGTTGAGGATGTAGCGGTCGCCGTCGCGCACCGCGGTCGTGGTGATGCCGGCCAGGTCGGACCCGGTACCGGGCTCGGTCATCGCGATCGCGGTCATCGACTCGCCGGAGGCGACGCCGGGCAGCCAGCGCCGCTTCTGCTCGTCGTCGGCATAGCGCAGCAGATACGGCAGCACGATGTCGTTGTGCACCCGGATCGGGCCGAGGCCGAGCTTGGCGTGCGCCAGTTCCTCGTTGACCACCGCGTTGAAGGTGAAACTGCGCCGGCCGCCGCCCCCGTACTCCTCCGGCACCTGCATGCCGAGGATGCCCACCTTGCCCAGCAGCCGGTAGAAGTCGCGGGGCGCCGCGCCCGCCTTCTCCCACTCCGGGAACACCGGGACGACCTCGCGGGCGAGCAGGTCGCGGACGGTGCTCCGGAAGGTCTCGTGGTCGTGGTCGAAGACGGTGCGTCGCATCACTTCTCCTCTGCCGGGACCGTGCCCGGCCCTGGCTTGTCGAACGATCGTTAAGTAGGGTGCCAGCACGGTCGGAAGCCGGGCCGCGGCCGCTACCGGCCCTCGTGCGGGCGGTACTCCACCAGGGTGAGCGCCATGTGGATGTAGCGCTCCACCAGGTCGGTCACGGTCAGGCCGCCGGACGGCTGGTACCACTGCGCTATCGCGTTGCACATCGCCAGGATCGTCCGCTGCGCCTCATCGGGGTACGGCGTGGCGAACAGCCCGCCCGCCACACCGTCCTCGATGATCTCGCGCAGCAGCCCCGGCAGCGCGTCGCGCCGTTCGGCGAAGCTTTCCAGCCGGTCCGGTTCCAGATTGCGCGTCTCCTGGAGGGCGAGCAGGCTGTCGACCTGGCGCCGCACCCGGTACTCCACGGTGGCTCGCACGAAGCCGCGCAGGCGCGCGGCCGGGTCGTCCCCGGCCTCGGCCAGCACCTCGGTGCAACTGCTGCGGTAGTCGGCCAGCGTGTCCTCCAGCAGCGCGTGGAGCAGGTCCTGCTTGCCGGAGTAGTAGTAGTACAGGGCCGACAGGCTCAGCCCCGCCTCCTTGGCGATGTCCCGGATCGACGCGCCGTGGTAGCCGCGATCGGCGAAAACGGTGCGCGCCGCCCGCATGATCGCGGTGAGCCCGTCGCCCCGGGCCACCGCCGCCGGCAGGCGATCGGCCGCCGCATCCCCAGTGCCGCGTACCATCATCTCCCACTTCTCTGTGTCAGCTTGCCTTCATGATCCGCACCGGCCGGCGGCGGTGCCGCCGGCGAGGGCGCGGTCACCCCGACTGCACCCGGTAACGCTTGGCGAGGTCGGAGGTCCGGAAGTCCTCGACCAGCTTCATGCCGGCGTAGGTCGCCTTGTCGGGGCGGTGGATCTGGCTCGCCCGCGACGACGGCTGCGCCGGGTCGGACAGGTTCAGCGCCGGCCCGAGGCCGGGCATGGTGAAGTCGGTCACCTTGGCGCGAGCCGCGAGCACGCCCTCGCGCGTCAGATCGTCGCAGGTGTTGCCGATGACCTCAGCGAAAAGGTGGGTGGTCACGTAGGACAGTACGACGGCGCCGCCCGACTCGGGCTGCTCCGGGCCGTATTCGGCCTTGTACTTGTCGGCGAGCTTGCGCACCTCCGGCGAGTCCTGGCCGATGAGCCCGACGCCCGACACCCGGTAGTAGTGCTCCGTCAGCGCGGGTGCGGCCGCCGTCGACAGCAGGCTGGTGGCGAACGAGGCGACGTTGCCCATGATCGGCACGTCCAGCCCGGCGGTCTGCGCGGAACCGGCCACCGCCGCGGTCTGCTGGGCCGTGGAGTCCAGCAGGATCGCCTTCACGCCGGCCGCCTTCATCGCGTTGACCTGGCTGGTGAGGTCGGTGTCGGTCGGTTTGATCTGCTGGCTCACCAGCTTCAGCCCCAGCTGCTCGGCCGCGTACTCACTGCCCTTCAGGCTGTTCTCGCCCATCTCGCCCTGCATGTAGATGTGGCCCAGGGTGTCCCCCTTCTTCAGCATGCCCTCCCGCTTCAGAAAGTCGATGCTGTTGATCGCCTGGACGTCGTAGGTGGCGCCGACCACGATGAGGTGCGGGTCGCCGAGCAGGGTGGGGGCGAAGGCCGTGAGGCCGGCCAGCACGTCGTCCGCGGCCACCTTGTCCCGCAGCGCCGTGGTGACCGCCGAGCCGAAGACGTTGAGGAAGCTCAGCACCTGCGGCTCGACCTCGTCGTAGGCCGTGACGGCCTTCTGGACGTCGTAGGTGTGGTCCCGGATGACCAGTTCCAGCTTGCGGCCGCACACGCCGCCGGCCTCGTTGATCTCCTCGACGGCGAACTGGCCCGCGGCGTTGCTGGTCTTGCCGGACGTCGCGAACGGGCCGCTGAGATCGGCCAGGACGCCCAGCTTGATGGTGGAATCGGTGACGCCGGGAGCGGTCGCCGAGGGATCGACGGTCTTACCCGAGCATCCGGTGACGGACACGGCGAGTGCGAGGGCGACCGCGGTGCGGGGGCCCGGACGGAACCGGATCATGGGGTCCTCCTGACGGAGTCGCGGGCGGGGGTGGGTGCGGGGGTCGGGGGTGCGGCCCGCGCGCGCCGGTCGCGGACGGCGGTCACCATCGCGCTCAGGCCGCCGGGCCGGGTCAGCATGATCGCCACGACGAGCGCGCCGTACACGAACTGCGCGGCGATGGACGCGTCCAGCCCGTTTTGGCCCGGTCCGACGATCAGGGGCAGCGCGTCCGCGTACCGGGCCAGCACGATCGGCAACGCGATCACGAAGGTCGCGCCGGCGATCGCGCCGGACGTCGACCCCAGGCCGCCGATAATGATCATGGCGAGGAAGTCGATGGACAGGTGGAGGTCGAAGTAGTCGGGTACCGCGCGCTGGAAGGCCAGCGCGGTCAGCACGCCGGCGACGCCGGCGAACATCGAGGACAGGACGAACGCGGACGCCTTGGTCCGGTCGACGCGCACGCCCATGGTGGCGGCGCCCACCTCGCTGTCGCGCACGAGTCGGAACGCCCGGCCGGGCCGGCCCCGCAGCACGTTGCGGGCCACCAGCGTGGCCGCGGCGGTGACCGCGAGGAACAGGTACCACAGGCTCTCCACGGCTCCGAAGGGGACGCGGAGCAGGATCAGGTCCGAGGCGTCGGAGAAGGTGAACCCGCCGAGCGAGAACGGTTCGACCGCGCGCCCGTCGTAGCCGCCGGTCACCGGCCGTGCGTTGAGCAGCAGGTGGTGGCCGAGGAAGACCAGCCCCAGCGAGGCGATGCCGAGATAGATGCCGCGCAACCGGCCGGCGATCGGGCTGAACAGCAGGCCGCAGAGCCCGGCCAGCAGGGTCGCCGACACGGCGGCCGCCAGCGGCGGCAGCCCCAGCCCCCTGACGTGGCCCTGCTCCTCACCGGAGAGGAACGCGTACCCGTACGTCCCGACGGCGACGAAGAACGCGTGCCCGAGGGACAGCTGCCCGGCGGCGCCGAACAGGATGGTCAGGCCGAGCGCCCCGACGGCGGCGGCCATCGCGAACAGGCCGATGCGCAGCCAGAACACCTCGACATAGAAGGGCAGGGCCAGCAGCGCGACCAGCACGGCCGCCGGGAGGGCGGCACCGCGCAGCCGCTGCGGCAGCGACCGGGCCGGTGGGACGCCCGCCCGCGCCTCGGCGGCCGGACGGGCGGTGGCGAGGGTGTCGTCAGACACGGCTGATCTCCTTAGAGCCGAACAGTCCGGACGGCCGCCACAGCAGCACGACGATCATCACGAGGTAGGCGACGACATCACCGACGCCGAGCCCGAGGAACGACAGCGCGTCCTGGTAGCCCGACACCAGCACCTGGACGACACCGACGATGAGCCCGCCGACGATGGCCCCGCCGAGCGAGTCGAACCCGCCGATGATGGCCGCGGGGAACGCGGCGATCGCGACCGCCCCGAGGCTCACGCTGACACCGGGGTTGGGGAACGAGGCCAGGCCGATGCCGGCCGTCGCGGCCAGCAGCCCGGCCGTCCCCCAGGCGAGGGCGGAGACCCGGCGCAGCCGGATGCCGACCAGGGCCGCCCCCTCGGCGTCGGCGATGGACGCCCGCATCGCCAGTCCCCAGCCGGTCAGCGTGAGCAGCGCGGTGAGACCGCCGATCAGCAGCGGCACGGCCACCACGGTGATGACGACCGTGAGCGGCAGGCTGAGGGGGCCGAGGTGCACCACGTGGCCGTCCCACGGCGCGCCCAGCGGCAGCATCCGCTCCCCGAGGCGCCGGGTCAGCTCGGCGGTCAGCACGACGTTGAGGCCGATCGTGACGATCGCCATCGCGTGGTGGTCCCGCTGGTCGATGCGGGCGATCAGCAGCCGCTCGGCGACCAGTGCGAGCAGGCCGGTGACCGCGAGCCCGAGCACGGCCGCCGCGGCGAACCCGAGCCGCGGCTGGGCGGCGGCCACGACGTACACCCCGAGCAGCAGGAACGACGCGTGCGCGAAGTTCACCACCCGGGTGGCCTTGAAGATGATGACGAAGCCGAGCGTGATGAGCGAGTACAGCAGGCCCAGGGACACGCCGTTGGCTATCAGTTCCAGCAGATGGGTCATTGCGGCGTCCTCTCCTCCGCGGGGCCGGTACCGGAATCGCCCGGCACGCCGAGATAGGCGTTGACCACGGTCGGGTCCCGGCGCACCTCCGCGGGCGTGCCGCCCGCGACGACCCGGCCGAAGTCCAGCACCGTGATGCGGTCGGCGATCGACATGACCACGCCCATGTCGTGCTCCACGAAGACCACGGTCAGGCCGAGGGACTCGCGCGCCGCCAGGACGAGCCGTCCCAGCTCCCGGCTCTCCGCGGCGTTCAGGCCGGCCACGGGTTCGTCGAGGATGAGGAGGCGCGGCTCCAGGCACAGCGCCCGGGCGAACTCCAGGCGCTTGAGGTCGCCGTAGGGCAGCCGTCCCGCGGTTGCGTCCAGCAGCGGTGTGAGGCCGACGAACTCGGCGATCTCCCGCACCCGCGCCTCGTGCCGGCGCTGCTCGCGGCGGTCGAGCCGCAACGCGGTCGCGACCAGGCCGGAGCGGGTCAGCCGGTGCCGCCCGACCATCAGGTTGTCCAGCACCGACTCCCGCCCCGAGGCGACGATGTTCTGGAAGGTCCTGCCGACTCCCAGTGCCGCGACCCGGTCCGGTCGCAGCCGCGTCACCTCGTGCTCGTCCAGCAGGATGCGCCCGCCGGTCAGGGGATAGATGCCGCACAGCGCGTTGAGCAGCGACGACTTGCCGGCCCCGTTGGGGCCGATGACCGCGTGGACGGTCCCCGGCTCGACGGTGAACGACACCTCGTCCAGCGCCCGCAGGCCGCTGAACGCGACGGTGACCGCGTCCATCTCCAGGCGGGGCGCGCTCATGCCGACCACCGGGCCAGCCGCGGCAGGGCCGGGTCGCCGGCCGGGCTGCCGACCGGATCGCCGGCCGCGCCGTCGCCCAGGTAGAGCCGGCCGACCTCGTCGCTGCGGGACAGCTCGTCGGCCGGCCCGCTCAGCACGATCCGGCCCAGCTCCAGGACGTGCGCCCGGTCGGCGATCTCCAGCGCCATCGCCGCGTTCTGCTCCACCAGCAGCACGGGGACGCCCTCGCGGCTGATCTCGCGCACCTTCTCGCCGATCTGCTTCACCAGCATCGGCGCCAGGCCGAGGGAGGGCTCGTCGAGCAGCAGCAGTTTCGGCCGGGACATCAGCGCGCGGGCGATGGCCAGCATCTGCTGCTCGCCGCCGGACAGCGTGCCGGCGCGCTGGCGGCGCCGCTCGGCCAGCCGGGGGAACATGCCGAACATCTCGTCGCGGGCGCGCGCCCGCTCGCCGCGGGAACGGACGGTGATGGCGCCCGCGTCGAGGTTCTCGTCGACGGTGAGCGCGCCGAACACGTGCCGCCCCTCGGGGACCTGCACCAGTCCGGCGGCCACCATGGCCGCCGGGTCGCCCCGGGTGACGTCCCGTCCGCGGAACCGGATCGACCCGGCGGCGACCGATCCTCCGTGCAGCGGCAACGTGCCCGAGACGGCGCGCATGAGAGAGGTCTTGCCCGCGCCGTTGGCGCCCAGCAGCGCCACCACGCCCGCCTCGGCGACGTCGAGGCCCACCTCGTGCAGTACCGGGCTTCGTGCGCCGTAGCGGACGACGAGCCCTTCGATTTCGAGCATCCGGCCTCCTCGCTGCCCTGTGCCCTGTCGAACGTTCGTTAAGTTCTAGCTATCGATCGTTCGTTAAGTAGCGTAATGTAGGTGAGCGGCGTCACAGGCGTCAACACTTCGGCCGGTCGGAGCGGGCCGCGACGGCCCGCCCGGCCCTGTCTGATCCTGGAGGTTCGCTATGCGGATCGGCACGACCCTCGGCTACAGCGGCGGTTTCACGCAGGCGGCCGCTGAACTGCGCGACCTTGAGGCCGCCGGGGTCGAGATCGCCTTCGTCGCGGAGGCCTACTCCTTCGACGCCGTCAGCCAGCTCGGGTACCTGGCGGCGGTCACCGAGCGCATGCGGCTCGCCTCCGCGATCCTGTCGATCTACACCCGGACGCCGGCGCTGCTCGCCATGACCGCGGCCGGGCTCGACCACGTGTCGGGCGGCAGGTTCGTCCTCGGTCTCGGCGCGTCCGGCCCGCAGGTGATCGAGGGCTTTCACGGCGTCCCTTACCACGCCCCGATCGCCCGGACCCGCGAGATCGTGGAGATCTGCCGCCGCGTGTGGAGGCGCGAGGCGGTCGTGCACCGCGGCCGGCACTACGAGCTTCCGCTGCCGGCCGATCGCGGGACCGGGCTGGGCAAGCCGCTGAAGCTCATCAACCACCCGGTCCGGCCCCGCGTCCCGATCATGCTGGCCGCCATCGGCCCCAAGAACGTGGAACTGGCCGCCGAGGTCGCTGAGAGCTGGCTGCCGGTCTTCGTCCACCCCGGCCGGCTGCACGAGGTCTGGGGACCCTCGCTCGCAGCCGGGCGGGCCCGCCGGGACCCCGAGCTGGGCCCGCTGGACGTCGTGGTCACCATGCCCCTGGCCATCGGCGACGACGTCGACCACCTGCTCGACCTGGCGCGCCCGCAGCTGGCGCTCTACATCGGCGGCATGGGCGCCCGGGGCAAGAACTTCTACAACGACCTCGCCCGGCGGTACGGCTACGAGCGGGAGGCCGAGCTGATCCAGGAGCTCTACCTGGCGGGCCGCAAGAAGGAGGCGGAGGCCGCCGTTCCCGAGGACCTGTTGCGCGCGACGTCGCTCATCGGCCCCGAGAAGTACGTGGCCGAGCGGATCGCCGAACTCGCCGAATGCGGCGTCACCACGGTCAGCGTGAAGCCGCTCGCCGGTCCCCTCGACGAACGCGTCGCCGCCATCGAGCGCCTGCGGGACCTGATGCCCTGACAGTGTCCGGGCGGACGCGCCGGGTGGCCCGGTACCGCGAACGCCCCCGGGCGGACGCGCAACGCACTCCGACCCGGGGGCGGACGGATGCCGCCTCGGTGGATGGTGTTCTCGTGCCGGTCGTGGACGCCTTCATATCCCGTGATCCGCCGGGCGTTACCGGTCGGGTGCCCTTGCCGCGCCGACGAAGTGCGGCGACTCCTCCTCCGGACCTTCTTCCGGCGGCTCCAGGAAGTGCTTGACGACCGGCGTCGTGGGTCGAACACCGCGCCCATCCGACGATCAACCACAGCGGAGGCGAAGGAGTGGGGCGCCTGCGATGGGTGTGGGCGCCCGTCCGTGCGCGCCGTCGCTGCCCTGGCTTCCGAGGATCCGGACGTAACCGAAGCTTCTACTCACGCTGAGCCTCCCCGGAGCACGGACACCTGACCTGAGGTCACCGGGGCGTGTTCAGGGGGTGGCTGGTTTGCGGGCGGTGAGCAGGCGGGTCGGAACCCACGGACTGCCCCACCACGCGCGCCAGCCGAGGCCGCGCACGCGGATGTCCTGGGCGTTCAGCCGGGCCAGCACCGCGGCGTACTCGCGGGGGGTTCGCGCCAGGTCGGCGATCAGCAGGCGGCCGCCCGGCCGCAGCACCCGGTACGCCTCGGCGATCACTTGGGCGCGGGTGTCCGCGCCGAGAATGGTGTGCACCGTCAGGCTGGACACGACCAGGTCGAAGCTCGCCTCCGCGTACGGGAGTCTGCGCAGGTCACCACCTTGCACGTGGACGCGGTCGGCGACGCCTTCGGCGCGGGCGTTGCGCAGGGTCGCCGCCGGGGCATTGCCGGACTGGTCCCGTCCGCGCCACAGGTCCACGCCGACCGCCCGGCCCCGCGGGAGGCGCCGGGCGGCGGCCAGCAGGACGGCGCCGCGCCCGCAGCCGAGGTCGAGCAGCCGTTCGTCGCCTCGCAGGTCCAGTTCGTCCAGCACGTCCCGCCAGACCAGGAACTTGCCGCGCAGCGTGGCGTGCAGGCTCAGGGCCAGGCATCCCGCCAGCAGGGTGCCGGAGACCAGCGCGGGCAGCGCGGCGGCCGGATCGGCGGTGATCGCCATCACCAGCCCGGTCACCCAGAACCCCAGCACGACCAAGCCCATGAAGCCGAACCCGTAGGGCGAGTCGATCCCGTATCGCGCGCCGGGCATCCCGCCACTCTGCCACGAACCGGTCGCTCGGGGGCCGACTACGCCGCACTGGTCCACCGCCGCCGAGTACAGTGCCCGGGTTCAGGAGGCCGCGGAAGTGGCGGATCCTTCCTTGGGAGTGTCGCCGTTCGTGTAAACGAGGTGGACGACGCCGGTGGCGTCGAAGGTCGTCGAGGACAGGAGCTTCAGGGGCACGGTCCGGCCGTCGGTGAACAGTTTCGCGCCGTGTCCGACGACGATCGGGTGGACGAGCAGGTGCAGTTCGTCCACCAGGCCCTGCTCCAGCATCCAGCGGACCAACGCGGCGCTGCCGGTGGTGCCGAGCCGGGTGTCCGCCTTGAGCTCGGTCAGCCTCGCCGCGACATCGCCGTTGACGAGCGAGGAGTTCCGCCATGTCGCTTCGGTCAGGGTGTCGGACACCACGAACTTGCGCGCGCTGTTCATGACCTCGGTCATCGGATCGGCGGGGTCGGCGTCCGGCCAGTAGGAGGCGAACCCTTCGTAGGTGTGCCGACCGAGGAGGGTCGCCTCGGCCTCGCCCATCAGCTCGCCGACGACGGCGCCCATCTGGTCGTCGAAGTAGGGGAAGTGCCAGGTCTCCGGCGCCTCGATCACGCCGTCGAGGGAGATGAAGAGGCTGGACTTGATGAAACCCATCGCGATGCTCCTTCTGAGGGCGTCCGGGGCGGCCGCCCCGGACGGGTGTGTCGTCCAAAGGTCGAACGGCGTCTCGGCGGATCGACACGTGCCCGAGATTTTCTCTCACCCGCCACGCGGGGAGGGGCCGCCCCAGGCGATCGTCCCGGCCGTGGGCCGGTACAGGCCGGCCAGCAGGCGGGCCAGGGTGGTCTTGCCTGAGCCGTTCTCATCGACCAGGGCGATGACCTCACCCTGAACGAGGGACAGGTCGACGCCTTCGACGGTGGGCTTCTCGGTACCGGGTAGCAGAAGGTGACATCGTCCAAACGGATCGCGGCGAAATCGCGGGGCATCGGGTCGCCGGTGGGGTGATGGGCGCGCGCGTGGCTGTCGGTGAGGAACCGGTTGAAGTCGCCGATGTATAGGCCGCGTTCGTACAACCGGTTGGCGGTGGTCGCGAGCTGGACGAAGGACGCCTGCCCGGCACGGATCGCCATGACCGCGGTCGCGGCGGCGGCCAGCGGCACCACCCCCGCGTTCAACAGCGCTCCGAGGGCGATCAGGGTGATCAGGACGCCGATCCCGCCGAGCGTGCGTCCGGCCATGGTGGTTCGGGCGCGGGTGAGTTCCAGGCGCTGCCGCTGATTCTGGACGGCCTCGGCCCACCGCCGGTACTCGGCGAGCAGGAACTGTTCGGCGCCGTAGGCACGGATCTCGGCGGCCGCCGGGCGGCCGGTGATGAGATCTGCGATGAGTTGCTGGCGGTGGTAGAGGGCGGCGAGGGGGATTTCCCCGGTGTAGGCGGTGCGGGCGGCGCGCATCGCGGCCCAGGTGTGCGGGATGACGGAGGCCGTCAGCAGGACCAGGAGCAGGGGTGCAGCGTGGCGGGGATCCCGCCGACCGCGAGCAGCCCGGCGATGGCGGCGGCGACGGCGAGCAGTTCCGCGACGGCAAGTTCGATGGCGGGCAGTGTGCGCTGACGGGCCCGCGACAGTGCTTCCTGCCAGTCGGGGTTGTCGAAGGCGGCCAGTTCGACGGCGGCGGTCGCCTCGTACAGCCGGTCGTGGGCGTGTCGGAGGACTCGGGGCGTCAGCCGGGACTGGGCCTCTGCGACGGCGGCGGTCAGCGCGCCGCGCGCCGCCAGCACGCCGCCGACCAACGCCAGAAACGGTGGCGCGGCGGTGATCCGCTGCGGGGTCGGGCCGCCGGCCAGGAGCGCGGCCGGCACGCGGGTGCCGGCCAGCAGCCCCAGGCCGGTCAGCGCGGCAGCGGCGGTCTGGCAGGCCAGCACCGTGACCGTGAGCCCACGGCCGGCCGTCCACAGCAGCCCGATGGTCTGACCGATCGCGCCGGGCAGTTCGCGCAGCATCGCCAGGCTGCCGGTCTTCACAGCCTGCGGCCGCCCGCCGAACACGGCCTGCTCGTCTATCCCCGCCGCGCACCGTTCTTCGGTGTCGGGCCGTGCCGTGCCGGTGGTCACGCCGCCGTCCACTGGCCGAACGTCCACGGCCCGGCGCCGCCGTGGTCGCGCACGCGGCGCAGCAGCGTCAGTATCCCGGCGCTCCCGGTGGCCCATCCCCCGCTGCCGCCGCGCAGGGAGTTGTCGGGGAACTCCGCAGGAGTGTCGGGTTCTCCGCCGCAACGGTCCAGCATCAGTCCCAGCACCCGTTCGGCCTCGCCGAACCAGGTGTTCTGTCCGGTGGCCGCGCCGAGGTCCACCAGCAGTTCACCGACGCCCGCCATGCCGCAGCACTGCGTGACGATGCCCATGCGCGGCGCCATCAGCAGGGACGTCTCGGCCGCGTCCTGGGCCAGCCGCAGGCACCGGTCGTCACCCAGTGCTGCGGCGCGCAGCAGGGATGTCCCGATTCCCGAAAGCCCCTGACACCAGGACGCGCACATTGGCCGGGCGGAGGGGCGCGCGGCGGCGGCCAGCACCTGCGGCAACCGCTCGCACAGCACGGCGTACTGCACGTGTGCGGCGGCCTCGGCCCGCCGGTCGCCGGTGACGGTGTGGTAGGCGAGCAGGAACGCGCCCAGCCCGGCGCGTCCGTGGGCGTGGCCGAGGCCGATGACGATCCCGTTGGTGGGGTCGGCGGTGTCGTCCGCCGAGGTGAGGCACTCGCCGTCGGCGATCCGGCGTGCGCACTCGGCCGCGACGGCCAGATGGGCCCCGTCGCCCGTCAGCTCGGCCAGCATCAGATGACCCGCGCCGATCCCGGCCAGTCCCTGCGCGTAGTCGGAGTACTCCACCCGCGCCAGGAGACCGGGGTCGGGCGGCGCGGCGCGGCGCGCCGCGCCGCGCAGGTCGTCATCGTCCAGCCGCCGTCCGGCGGCGGCCAGGAACACCGCGATGCCCGTCCGGCCGAAGGCCAGTCCCTGCGGGTAGGCGTTGAGCAGGGGGTGCTCGGCCGTGTTCCGGGCCAGGTCGGCGGCCAGCGCCTGTGCGGTGCCGTCGGTGAGATGATGCAGCAGCTCGGTCCCCAGACCCGCGGCCCCCTGCCAGACGTCGAGCCGCAATGGTCCCGACGGCGAGTCGGAGGTGAGCAGCTCCTTGCCGTGCCGGACGGTCTGGGCCAGCGTGTGCGTCAGCACCCGCGCCACCGTTCCGGTGTCTACTTCGGCCGGATGGTGGCTCCAGCCGGTGAACCGGCCGCTGTCTCCGGCCCGGAGCGCGCCGACGGCGGCGATGCGTTCGGCGGGGTCGGCGCTGACCAGGCCCGGAATCCGCGCCAGAGTCGGCCCGCCGTCGGGAAACGCGCGCGCCAGCACCGCCAGTGACTGCTCGGCGTCACGCAGCGCGTCCCGGTGGATCATGACCGGGTCGATGCCGGTGGCAGCGTAGAACAGTGTCATGCCGACGGCGAAGTGGTCGTCGGCGACCGTGCCCGGCTCGCCGCGCAACTGCTCCGGCGAGCAGTAGCCGCGGCTGTATCCCGGACGTTGCCGCCCGTCGAGCCGGGCGAGCTCGAAGTCGATCAGATGGCATCCGCCCGCCTCGTCCAAGACCACGTTCTTGGGACTCAGGTCGCGCACGACCACCCCGCGCTCGTGGACGGCGTCCAGGAGCACCAGCAGTTCCCGCGCCAGCACCGACAGGTCCCGCTCGCCCGGCCGGTCGGGGTAGATACCGGACGTGGCGACGTCGTCCGCAAGGTTGCGTCGCCCCATGGAGGACAGCACGAGGAACTCGTCCTCGCCGTGCCGGAAATGATCCAGCACCTGGGGAACCCCGGTGACACCGTCCAGTGCCGCCAGCACCCGCCGCTCGCTGCGCAGGTTCGCGCGGCAGTCGCTGTCGGCCGTCTCACCACCGATGTAGGCTCGCGCCTCCTTGACGACGACCTCCCGCCCGGTGACCACGTCCCGGCCCCGGAAGATCCGTCCGCGCGAACTGTTCCGGACACCCTCCCGCAACCGCCAGCGCCCGCCCAGCACCACGCCGGGATCGCCGTCGCCCACCGGCGCGCCCTTGCCCACCGGCGTTACTTCGTCGGCATCCGGCGGCGGTCCTTGGTCGGCGCTGAGCGGGTCGCGTTCCCAGGGCGGGCAGTCGAAGAACCGGCCGGCCGCTCCCGGGTACTCTTCCCCGTCCGGGCCGGTTACCACCAGCTCGGGCTGTCCGTTCAGGCTCACCCGATACCGGGCCGCGAACGGGCCGTACCGGTAGTAGACCGGCGCCTCGGGGTGCACCCGGCGATCGCTGCGCACCACCGGCGCGGCGAACCCGCGCAGCGCCTCCGCCAACTCGACGGCCAGCTCCCGGAACAGGTCCGGCGACGGATAGGCCGTGATCGCCTTGCCCACCGACGACACGCGGTCGTCCGGGGCGTTCAACTCGGCCAGCGCCTCCCGCCCGTTGACCACCTTGAACGCGCACCCCCGGCGCACCAGAAGCGGAACCACGACCCGCAACGTCTCCGGCAACGTGGCCGGGCGAGCGGAAACATGAATCTTCCAGCCCTGTTCCGGAAGCGACACCGACGGCGGATCACAATGCACCCAAACCCGCCCGGCGCGGGTCCGCCATCCGAACTCGCCGACCATTTCAGAAAGACCATCGGCCAGCAACTCGCCCCGCAGTGAAGAAACCAATCCATTAACCTCTCACCCGGTGGCGCCGGAAAGGTGGCCGCAGAAACAACCACCTTTCCGGCTCAGGAACTCCGCCGACTCGACGCTAGCTGTCGCAGACGAAGGTTTGCCCATAGGTGCACGTGTGGGCCGAATCGCCATCGCAGACGAACGTCATGCCGGTGTTGCAGGTGGGCGCACACGCCTGCGGTCCGTGTGCGGCGACCTCCTCGTCGCTGTCGAAGAACCCGATGTCCAGGTCTGCGGTGGACGGTCCCGCGTCGCGCGGGCCCACGAGCAGGGCGTTCATGGCGACAACTCCTCTCACCCAAGCGCCGGCGCCATGTTCGGCTGTACCGGCAAACGATTCTTTTGTCGTTCCTGTTTTGCATGCGCTCGCAGCGCCCATCGACAATTGCACGTCGACCAACAAGGTTCCATCTCCCTCGGAGAGCGGGTCGAGTAGCAGCGAAGATACCGACCTCTCACCGTCACACCCCGCACCGAACCTCCAATATAAGGAAAGGTCGGCACCTGGGGCGTTCATCACTTTTCTCTCAAATTCGCCGCGTCACCCGCTGCCGCGAACACGATCGGGAAGTCCGCGTGGGACGGCCGGCTACCCGAAGCAGCCCGGCCAAACGTCGGTGGGGCGCGAGCCACCAAGGTCCTGATCAGCCTGCACCGCCGGCCGGACCGCGTCCCGCCCCGGCGTCAGGCCGCGCGTTCCTGGTCTTGCCGACCGCCCGGGTGCCAGCGGAGGGCTCGCCGCCCGCGTGCCGCCCGGCGCGGGCCCGCCATCGTCCCGCCCTGCGCGCCTCTCAGCGGGCACGACATGGTCGGCCCCACGAACGCGGCCGAAGAGACCGAGCGGGGTCGCTTCGCGGCGTCGGCGGGCGCGGCCAGCGCTGCCAGGGTCGTCACGGCCGCAGCGATCGCAGCGGCGGCGCGGGGAGCGGCTGCTGCAGGGTGGTACCCGCTACACCGTCCCCCCGGACCGGCCGGCCGCCGTCCCTCTCACCCGTGACGTGCCCGCCGAGGCACTGGACTGGCCGCTTCGCCGCGTGCAGCAGGCCCCCGACCACGCCCAGGACCATCCCGAACTCGCCAGGCCCCGGCACTGCGGCGCCTGCCGCCCGACGCCTGCACTCTCACCGCCCGCCTGGACATCCTGACCACAATTTCTCAGTCGGTGCACGGATCGCCGAGCAGGCGCTACACCCCAGGTCCAGCGGTGTTCGGGGACTCCAGCCGCGCAACCGGCATGCCGGGATCTTGTGGGCTTGCCCGGCGTGGCAAGCACACCCCGCTCAGGCTTCCTCACTTGCCAAGACCAGGAAGCCCGCGAGCCGTCGAGTATGGCCCGCCTACTCGAACAGGGCGCCCCGCATGATCTCCTGCACACCGTCCGGGCCCGGGAAGGCCACAGATTTCGCCGCCGACCACAAGTGCGACCTGCGGCCCACGCTCCGCTGACGGCCCGGGCCCCCGTCGGACGTCAGCGCTGCTCGGTGAACCAGACGGCGACCTGAGCACGCTTACGGAAACCGAGCTTGTCCAGAATGTTCCGGACGTGGGTGTCGGCCGTGCGCTGGGAGATCACCAGCTTGGCCGCGATGTCCCGGTTGGTCAGGCCCTCGGCGACCAGCCCGGCGATCTCCCACTGGCGTCCGGTCAGCGCCCCTGGCCGGGCGCCCTCGCCGGGTTCCGCCGCGCCGAGCGCGTACCGCGCGGCCTCCGCACCGGTCATGCCGCGCCCCGCGGCGAACGCGCGGCCGAAGTGCTCCTCACCCAGCGCGGCCAGCGTGCTCGCCCGGTGCGCGCGGTGCGGGCCGGACACGGCGATCTCCGGCGCCGACCCGATCGCCCGCCAGAGCGTGGCCGCCGCGCCGAAGAGGGTGGCGGCCTTGACGTGCTCGCCCTTCCGGTCCGCGATCCAGGCGAGATTGTCGAGCAGGTAGGCGGTCCCGGAACCCGCGCCGATCTTCATGAGGTTCCGCAGGGACTCGCGGGCGAGTTCCTCGGCCGGCTCGACATCGCCCCGCTCGACCTCCAGATAGGCCAGTCCGAACTGGGCCATGGCGCGGTACCGGGTCTCGCCGTGCGCCTCGCAGAGTTCCAGCATCCGGCGCAGCGCCCGCCGGCCCTCCGCCACGTCGCCCTTCCGGTAGCCGGTGGACACCCCGAAGATCCACAGCGGATGCAGTTCCCGGCGCACGTCCCCGTGCGCGCGGAACACGGCGGCCGCCTCGGCGGCGAGGTCGGCGGCACACGTGTCGGTCCTGATCTGCGCGGCGAGCGCACGCACGTAACCCAGCAGCGCCCGCAGCAGGTCGTCCCGCGGGCCCGCGAACCGGTCCGCCTCGGCGAGCCGGCGCTCCGCCGCGTCCAGGTCCAGATGCCAGACGCCGTGGAGCGCGCAGATGGCCAGTGCGCGCGGCCGATCGGGGTGATCGGACGGGGCGATGGCGAGCGCCCGGTCGAGCCACTGGCGGCACTCCTGGCTGTGACCGAAGAACGTCCAGTACTCGTCCAGCCGGGACGCGATCCGCAGTACGGCCCCGGCCTCTCCCGGCTCGGTCAGCGACCATTCCAGGGCGGCGCGCAGGTTCGCCTGCTCCAGCCTCAGCCGGACGATCCAGGACAGCTGCTCCCGGCTCACCCAGTCCGCGTCGGCCGCCGCGGTCAGCCGGTCGATCCAGTCGCGGTGCCGCAGGCGGACCGCGCTCCGTTGGCCTGCCTGGTCCAAGAGTTCCCGGCCGTGCTCGCGGAGGGTCTCCAGCATCCGGTAGCGGACGATGTCTCCGTGGTCTTCCCGGATCAGAACGGACTTGTCGAGCAGGCCGTCCACGGCGTCCAGGACCTCCTCGGCCGCGAGGCCGGGTCCCGCGCACACCCGTTCGGCCGCGGTCAGGTCGAACGTGCCGGCGAAGACCGACGCCCGCGACCAGAGCGCCTGCTCGGCCGGCGAGCACAGGGAGAAGCTCCACTCGATGGTGGCGCGCAGCGTCCGTTGCCGTTCCGGCGCCGTGCGCGGGCTGGACGTGCGCAGCGGCAGCCGCCGGGTGAGCCGGTCGGCGACCTGCTGCGGCGACAGGGAACGCATCCTGGCCGCGGCGAGCTCGATCGCCAGCGGCAGCCCGTCCAGATGCCGGCAGATCCGCACGACGGCCGCGCCGTTCCCGGCCGTGAGCTCGAACCCGGGAACGATGCTCGAGGCACGATCCACGAGCAGGCGCACCGCGTCGTAGCGGGCCAGCTCCGCGGGCGAGGCCGCGACGTCCTCCGCGGGCACCGCCAGCGAGGGAACCCGCAGAACCCGTTCTCCCGCCACGCCGAGCGACTGCCTGCCGGTCCCGAGAACGGCCACACCGCCGCATCCGGCCAGAACCGCGGCGGCGAACTCGGCCGCCTCGTCCACCACGTGCTCGCAGTTGTCCAGCAGGAGCAGCAGCGCGCGTTCACGCAGATGACTCAGGACGAGCCGGCGCGCGGGCTGACCCGACCGGTTGTGCAGGCCCAGCCGGGTGGCGACGAGATCCGGTAGCAGCGTGCCGTCGCGAAGCTCGGTGAGATCGACGAAGACGGCACCGTCGGCGAACCCTCCGGCCACCTGTGCGGCCGTCGCGGCGGCGAGCCGGGTCTTGCCCACACCACCCGGGCCCGTCAGCGTCACGAGCCGTCCGGCGGCCAACGCCGCCCGGACCTCGGCGGTCTCGCATCGCCGGCCAACGTAACTGGTGGTGGCGCGCGGAAGGTCCATGAGGCCGTCACGGTAGCCGATCTCGATGACCGCCGCCAGGGAGGGAAAACGCAGGTCAGTCCGCTCTTGCGGCGCCCACTCGGTCTCTCGTCCTGGCGTACAGCAGCAAGTGCATGTCGAGCTGGTTCCGCGGCTCGTAGAGCTCCTCCCCGAAGAGGGCCTCGAGCCTGCGGAGCCGGTAACGGACGGTCTGCGGGTGCACATGCAGCCGCGCCGCGGTCACGATCGCCCGGAAATGGCACTCCAGGAGCGCCAGCAGGGTCACCTCGAGTTCCCGCCGTACCGACGGCCGGACGGCGTCCAGCGGGGCGAGCCGGTCGGCCGCCACGAGCTCCACCAGATCGGCGCCCCAGGACGTCATGAGCCGGGGCAGATGGTCCGCGGACCGGACGGGCCGGCTTCCCTCCGCCGTGATTCGTCCGCTTCTGACCAGCGACAGCGTGCGGTACGCCCACCGCAGCGACCTCGCCGCGTCCGCTACGCCCACGGTGGGCCCGATCGCCGCCGTCCGACCGCGCAAACCGGCCGCCACCTGGCGGCGCCGCGCGGGCCCGTCGGGGTCCGGCAGGAGCAGACAGGGCTCGTCCAAATGCAGGCCGAAAAGCGCGTCGGGCGGAAGCACCGGCCGGGGACCGCCCGCCCCCAGGGCGATCACCGCGACGGTGCGCGGCATCGGCCACCCGGCGCTCCGCGCCGCCGCCTTGATCTCCGCCGCCCCTGGACACGGGGTCAGCAGGAGATCGAGGAGTTCCCGCCGACGCTTCTCGTCTTCGCCGACGGCGTGGGCTCCGGAGCCGCCGTGGCCCGCGATGACGGCCTCCGCGATGCGATCGGTGTAGGCGAACACCATCTGCGCGATCTTCCCGACCGCGCTGATCTCGACGCGCAGGCCCAACCGCTCGGCGTGCTCGCTCAACCTGGCGATCGCTATCCCGGCACCCAGCCGGGCGGCGGCGGGCAGGACGTCCGGGCCACGGCCCTCCGCGGCTTCCCGAACACCGGCCTCCCGGGCCCGCCCGAGGATCTCGTCGGACGGCGGCCCGGACTCGTCCAGCAGGTCGAGGAAGTGCCCGATGAGGCTCTCCACGAACGAATCCAGATACCGCGCCGCCCCCAAGGCCGGCACCTCCCGGCGAATCCTGACGGTCACCTCGGCCGCCACCTCCGGCACATAGGAGCGGAGCGTCCCGTCGAGCGTGGTGCCCTGCCCGTTGATCTCCACGCCGCCTCCTGCTCATCGGTGCTACGCAACGATCGGTCAGGTGATTCACTCCGCACCATCCACAGAACTACGTATCCGCCGAGTACCGACGGTTTGACCGACCCCCCGCAGAGCAGGACGCAGACGGTTGCCCGCCAGAAACGGGGCGCCCGCGCGTCCTCCGCGACCTGGATGATCCGCCTCGCGAGTTCGGGAACCCGGCTGGATGCACGGTGTCAGCCCCAGGCTCTACCCTTGTTCGGCGATGGGAACACGAGGCGTGGAGGGCGCGTATCAGGGTGCGCTTCGGGCGTTCCAGAACCCGATGCTCGATCTGCTCCACCGGACCTACGCGCCGTTCGTGGTGACGGTGCTGGCGATGATGTTCACGCCGGAGCGGCCGACGGTGGTGGTGGCGGACGCCCACGCGGAGATCGCCGACGCCCTCGACCAGCTGCGGGCCGCGGGCTACGGCTCCGAGGACGATCAGCCCCTGCCCGCGGGGAACGCCCGTGACCTGTGCAGGCAGTGGGTGCAGGCGGGCTGGCTGGTGCGGCAGGTCTCCGACGACGTCGAGGTGTACCGGCTGTCCGCCCACGGCGTCGGCGCGCTGGAGGTGGCGGGCCGGGTCGGCGGGGCGCGGACCCGGGTGTCGGAGTCCCGCGTCCGGACGCTGCTGGAGGCGGTCGAGCGGCTCGCGCAGGACGCGGACCCGGACGTGATGGCCCGGATGGCGCGCCTCCAGACGGAGATCGATCAGCGTCGCCGTGAGCTGGAGCGGCTCGAACGGGGCGGCGCCGTCGAGACTGTCGACGACGACCAGTTGCTGGAGGCGGCCGAGAACGTGCTGCACCTGGCGCGGGAGCTGCCCGCCGACTTCGCCCGCGTCGCCGAGTCGATCAAGGCCATGCAGCGAGACGTCGTCGCCGATCTGCGGCAGGACGTGCGGCCGACCGGGGAGGTGCTGCGCGAGTATCTGGAGCGCGGCCGGCAGATCATGGACGCGACGCCGGAGGGTCGCGCGTTCGCCGGGGCGCTCCGCCTGATCGGCGACCCGGCGCAGATCGAAGACCTGTGGAACCTGCTGCGGACCGTGCTGCGGCACGGGTTCACCGGCCTGATGGCGGAACCGCAGCGGCGGGAACTCGCCGAGATCGCACGCCGGATCGAGCAGGGCGTCAAGGAGGTGCTGACCGCGCAGCGGCAGGCGTCGCACGTCATCACCACCCAGGTGCGCGACCACGACCCGATGCGGGACCGCCAGGTGGACGAGCTGCTGCGGGACGTGATGTCCGGACTGCACGCGTGGGTGCCCGGGTCGCGCCGCGGCACGGCCGTCGACCCGCTGCGCCGCCTGCCGGTGGCCGACGTCGGGCAGCTGCGGCAGACCATGAGCGACCCGCGGCCGCCGCAGCCGCCCACGCCGCTGCGGGAATGGGACGAGACGGAGGACGTGCCGACCGCGGACACCCGGGCGTGGGGCGGCCCGCAGTACGCCGATCTGCACGCGCACCTGGCGGCCTTCGCCGACGGCGCGGACGGGACGGACGGCGTCGACGTGGCGGCCGCGTTCCGTGCGGCCGACGAGCGGATCCGGCGTCCGGTCGACCTCCTCGGCCTGCTGGAGATCGCGCACGACCTCGGCATGGCCGACACGGCCGAGGTCGCGGTGGTCGAGACCGTCCGGCCGGACCGGAGCCGGCGGCGGCTCGCGTTCGGCGGTGTCCTGGCCGCGAACCCGGCGCGCCCCCGCGCCGCGGCCGAGACACCGGGAAGCGACGATGAGTGAACCGGACGTCCGGGACGAACCGGACGGCACGGACGGCGCGGGCTCGCCGGGCGCCGGCGGGTCGGCCGTCGAGGCCGCCGGGTTCATCGACCCGGTGGCGATGGAGGACGACCCGGCCGAACTGTTCGCCGGCGACGCGGGCACGCTCGACGTGGACGTCCGGCGGCTGCTGGTGCGGCTGCTGCAACGCAGGTTCCTGCTGGCCGAGAAGAGCCCGGCGCAGTGGCGCACGCTGCTGGAGAACCACCAGATCATCGAGTCGCGGCTGCACGACCTGTTCGTCCGGCTCGTGGTCGACCACGAGCGGGGCATCGCCTACAAGCAGCAGGTGCGCTCGGCGGAGCTCGACGTCCCGATCCTGCTGAAGGACGACCCCTACAACCGGGCCGAGACCCTGGTGCTGGTCCACCTGCGGACCGTCTTCCAGCGGGAGCGCGGCACCGGCGAGACGTCCGCGCGGGTCGACATCGAGGAGCTGGAACAGACCGTGCTGACCTACTTCGACCCGGACGACCACAACCTCGCCCGCGGCCAGCACGAGATCCGCAAGGCGGTGGAGCGGCTGGTCAAGGAAGGGCTGCTCGCGGAGGAGTCCGCGGGCCGGTACCGCATCACGCCGCTGGTCGAGGTCGTGCTGAGCACCGAGAGGCTCACCGAGCTGAACCAGTGGCTACGGGAACGGAACGAGGCCGCCCCATGACCATGCTCGACACGCTGTTCGGCTTGATCCCCGCCGCGTCGCGGGGGCAGCAGTGGGTCGCGCGGGACCTGCAACTGGTCAACTGGGGCGGCTACGACGGGTACCACCGCATCCGGTTCGCCCCCGGTGCGACCCTGTTCAGCGGCGGTTCCGGGTCGGGCAAGTCGACGCTGATGGACTCCTACATCGCGTTGCTGATGCCGCACACCACGCCGTTCAACGGGGCGTCCAACGGCGGGGTGTCCGGCCGCCCCCGCGGCAAGGACCAGCGCAACATCCTCTCCTACGCGCGCGGGAAGCTCGACGAGTCGCGGACGAACGGCGAGACGCGGCTGCGGGTGCTGCGCGGCGACGGCCGCGACACCTGGACGGCGATCGCGATGACCTGGGCCGACCGGAGCGGCGCGGTGTTCACCGCGCTCCGCGCCTGGTACGTGCCGTCGGCCGCGCGGACCCTCGACGACGTCGTCGTGGTCCGCGCCACCCGGGACGACGACTACGATCTGCGTGAGCTGGACGGCCCCGCGGCCGGGCGGCTCGCCCGTCCGGCGGTCGAGGCGACGGGCCTGACCTGCTTCGGCACCGAGCGGGACTTCACCGCCCGGCTGCACACCACGCTGGGCATCGGCGCCGCCGGGGACGGGCACAAGGCGGTCGGGCTGCTCGGCAGGATCCAGGCGGGCCAGCAGATCACCACCGTCGACGCACTGTACAAGACGATGGTCCTGGAGGAGCCGTCCACCCTGGCCACGGCGGACGAGGTGGTGCAGCAGTTCGACGAGCTGTCCGGCACCCGGGAGCGGATGATCACCGCCCACCGGCAGGTGCGGGCGCTGACCCCGATCCGCGAGCACCGGGAGGCGATCGACGGCGCGGTGACGCGGCTGCGGGTGATCGACGGCGTCGGATCGTTCACCGACCCGGCGTCCCCCGCGGCGCTGTGGCGGCACGAACGCCGCCTCGACCTGCTGCGCGCCGCCGAGCAGGACCTGACCGTCCGCCGCCGCCAGGCCGAGAAGAAGGCGGCGGAGACGGTCACGCTGATCAAGGCGGCGGAGTCCCAGCGGGACGCGGTGCTGGACACCCTGCGCGCGTCCGGCGGCGACCGGTTGGAGACCGCGCTCCGGGAGATCCGCGGCGCGGAGCAGCGGCTGGCCGACGTCGAACGCGCCCGGCAGCGGCTCGACCGGGTGCTCGGCACCCTCGGCGCCACCGTGTCGTCCGGGCAGGACTTCGCCGCGCTCGTCGACACGGCGCACCGGGCGCTGGCCGACGCCGACGCCAGGAGGACCGCGCAGAACGAGTTCGCGGAGGCGACAACGGAGAAGAGGGCCGCCGAACGCGAACTGGACGACCTGCGGGCCGAGCGCGGCGCGGTCAAGGCCCGCCGGGGCAACATCCCCACCGACCTGCACGCCGCCCGCGACATGCTGGCCGACGCCGCCGGGCTCACCCCGGACGCCCTGCCGTTCGTCGGCGAGCTGATCGAGGTGCGCACGGAGTTCGAGCCGTGGCGGGAGGCGTTCAACCTGGCGCTCGGCGGGTTCGCCACCCGGATGCTGATCGACATCGGCCGGCTGAACGCGTTCCGCGAGGCGATCAACACGGTGAAGCTCGGCCGGCGGATCCGGTTCGAGGGCGTCCGCACCGGCATGCGCGACGAGGTCGGGCTGGACGACAAGACGCTCCCCGGTCGGCTCGACTACCGGTCGTCGCCGTTCACCGCCTGGCTCAAGAGCGAACTCTCCCGCGGCTTCGACTACGTCTGCGTCGAGACGCCCGCGCTGCTGATGCAGCACTCGAAAGCGCTCACGATCACCGGCCAGACGTCGCAGCGCGGCCGGGGCGCGCACGGCGGCCACGGCCGGGCCAACCTGCTGGGGTTCACCAACACCCGGCTGCTCGCCGACCTCGACGCCCGGATCGTCCGCGCGGAGGAGCGCCACGACGACGCCGTCGCGCAGGCGGCGAAGGCGGAGCGGAACCTCAACTCGTTCGAGGAAAGGCGCAACGCCTACCAGACCGTGACGGAACTGTCCTGGGACCAGGTGGACGTCGAGTCGGTCACCACCGAGCGGGACCGCTGGGAGCAGATCATCGGCGAGGTCCGCGCGGGCAACCCGGAGATCGACCGGCTGCAGCAGCAGGCGGAGGACCTCAAGCAGCAGGTCACCCGGCTGACCGAGAGCGTCGGCGGGCAGAAGGCGGAGGTGAAGCGGCTCGCCGGGTCCTGGGACGCGATCGTCGACGAGGTGGACGACGCCCAGAAGGCGCTCGACACCGCCGCGGCGACCGGCGCCGAGGTGAGCCGGGAGCACCGGGAGTACCTGGCGGCGCTGTTCGACGACGCCCCGGACGGCACCGACCCGGCGACGGCGCTGAAGGAGTTCGACGCCGCGCACCGCCGCGGCATGGAACGGATGGGCGACGACCGGAGGTCGGCGGAGGGAACGATCGGCCGGTCGCGCAAGGCGCTGCACGACACGTTCTCGACGTTCGTCGAGCGCTGGCCGAACCCGAACCTCGGCACCGAGCCGGACGCGTCGTACCGCGACTTCGAGCGCCTCCTCACCGACCTGGAGACCAGCGGCCTGCACGAGCTGGAGACCGAGTGGCGCGACAGCCTGCTGAAGCTCTCCGGCAACGACCTGACCAGCCTGGACAGCGAGCTCGCCGCCGCCGTCCGGGAGATCCGCGATCGGATCGACCCGGTCAACCGCATCCTCGCCGAACTGCCGTTCGCCGACGACGGCCACCGGCTGCGCATCGACCCGCAGGAAAGCCACTCGGCGGCGCGCGCCCGCTTCCGCAAGGATCTGCGCGAGGTGCGCGCGGTCATCGACAAGGCGGCCACCGACGCCGAGCGGGAACGCGCCTACCACCGGATGGCCAAGGTGATCGACCGCATCCGCCGCACCGCGCCCGACTTCGCCGAGCTGGTCGACGTGCGCAACCACGTCCGGATCAGCGCGGAGAAGCGCGACCTCGCCGGCGCGCACGTCGCCGTCTACGACCACATCGGGGAGAAGTCCGGCGGCGAGTCCCAGGAGCTGGTCGCGTTCATCGTCGGCGCCGCGCTGCGCTACCAGCTGGGCGACGCGGGCGCCGAACGCCCCCGGTACGCGCCCGTCCTCCTCGACGAGGCGCTGATCAAGGCGGACGCCCACTTCACCGGCCGGGCCATCGGCGCCTGGCGCGGGCTCGGCTTCCAGCTCATCATCGGCGCCCCCAACGACAAGCACAGCGCCATCGAACCCCACGTGGACGCGGAATACCTGATCCTCAAGAACACCGAGGGACGGTCATGGGCGAAAGCGATCGTCGCGGTTCCCGAACCGCGACCCCACGACTGATCGACCCGGCCGGCGCGCTCCAGGCGCTCGGCCGCAAGATCCACGAGAAGTGGGCGGCCGCCGTGTGCGCCGAATCCGGCGTCGGCGAGCCGGTCACCTTCGCCGTCCCGCTCCGTCCCGGCGTGTCGACCGGCAGAGCGGTGGCGCAGATGAGAGCGCCCGCCTGGACCGAGTGGCACATGGCCTGGCGCGAGTTCGCCGCCCGGAACCCCGGCGTGGAGATCGTCCGCAAACCGCTGTCCGTCCAGGGCGTGACGAACGACTACCCCGTGAAGCTCGTCGCGGACCTGGACACCGCCGTCGCGCTCGTCCCCGGACCGGACGTCGCCCGCGCCCGCGCGCTCGCGTCGTCCCTGCGGTCCGCCGGCGCGGTCCTCACCCCGGCCACCCTCCGCGCCGTCTGCCGGCTCGGCGACGGCGACGTCGAGGTGCTGCTCAGCGCGGTGACCTGGCTGCACCGGAACCCGGACGCGAGCGCATGGACCGCACGTCAGCTCCCGGTCCCCGGAATGCACACCAAGTGGCTCGACGCCCACGGCGCACTGCTGCGCGATGTCGCCGGACGCGACGTTCGGGACGAGGTCCGGTCCCGCCCGACCGTCCTGCACCTGACCTACGTCGATCCTGGCCACGCCGCGTCGCACCGCCGCAGGCACGACGCCTGGACCACCGGCGACACGCACGACATCGGCTACCGGCCGCGAACCGTCCTCGTCGTCGAGAACCGGGATTCCCGGCTCTGGTTCCCGCCGGTGCGGGACACGATCGTCGTCGAGGGCGGCGGCTGGGCGGCCGCGGCCCAGCTCGCGAAGGTGCCCTGGATCCGCGCCGCGGAGCACATCGTCTACTGGGGAGACATCGACGCCGACGGCTACGCGATCCTCGACCGGTTCCGCGCCGCGCTCGCCGAGCCCGCCCCGGACGGCGCGCCACCGAAACCGGTCGCCTCGATCCTGATGGACGACACCGACCTGCACCACTACCGCCGGCACGGGGTGAACCACGACAAGGCCGGTCGCCCCCTCGGCCCGTCCACCACACCGCTGCCGCGCCTCACCGAGGCCGAGGCGACCGCCTACGACACCATCGCGACCGAAGGCTCCACCCCCTTCCGCCGGATCGAACAGGAAGCGATTCCCCTCACCGACGCCGTAACCCGACTGCGGGATGTCACCGCTTAATCCTTCTCGAGCCGGACGCGCGTCCGGTCGGCGATGCGGGCGGTGAGGGAGTCGGCGCGGTGGTGGGCGACGACGAGCAGTGCGGTGGCCATGGGGTGCCCTTCCGGTGATCAGAGGCGGACGAGCGTCTTGCCGGTGTTGGCGCCGCGCAGGTTGCCGAGAAGGGCGGCCGGGGCCCGGTCGAGGCCGTCGAAGACGGTCTCCTCGGTGTGCAGGGTGCCGTCGGCGAGCCAGCCCGCGGCCTTGGCGATGTACTCGGGGAAGAGATGCAGGTACGCGCCGACCTGCATGCCGCGCAGGGCGAGCCGCTTGTAGACGATCTGCGCGAGGTTGGCGGGGCCGGGGACGGGCGCGGTGGCGTTGTAGCCGCTGATGGCGCCCACCAGCGCGGCGCGGCCGCCGACGTTCAGGGCGTCGATCGCGGCTTCCAGGTGGTCGCCGCCGACGGCGTCGAGGTAGACGTCGATGCCGTCGGGGGCGGCGTCCGCGAGCTGGGCGGCGATGCGGCCGGCGCGGTGGTCGAGGGCGGTGTCGAACCCGAAGTCGGCGAGCAGCTTCTCGGTCTTCTCCGGCCCGCCCGCCGAGCCGATCACCGTCGCGGCGCCCAACCTGCGGGCGAGCTGCCCGGCGACGCTGCCGACCGCGCCCGCCGCCGCCGAGATGAACACCACGTCGCCCTCGCGGACGGGTGCCACGTCGGTGAGCGAGGCGTACGCGGTCAGGCCGGTCGTGCCCAGCGGCCCCAGGTACGCCTGGACGGGCGCGAGGGCGGTGTCGACGACGGTCGCGGCGGCCGCGTCCAGCACCGCGTACTCCCGCCACCCCAGGAAGTGCGAGACGGTCGCGCCGACGGGGACGTCCGCGGACCGGGAGGCGATGACCTCGCCGACCGCCGCGCCCTCCAGCGGGACGCCGAGCTCGAACGGCGGAAGGACGGGCGAGGGCACGTCGTCCATCCGCCCCCGCATGTACGGGTCCACCGACATCCACGTGTTGCGGACCAGGATCTGCCCGTCGCCCGGCCGCGGCACCGGGGCCTCGGCGAGCGCGAAGTCGGCCGGGGCCGGTTCGCCGACCGGACGGGCGGCGAGCCGGATCTCACGGCCGGTGAAGGGGCTGTGCGAAGTCATCGGAACTCCCATCGGGGGTGCGTCGGTTGATGGCCTCACTCTGCTGAACGGCGCTTTGGATCTCCTTCAGGTCGGCTGTCGGTAGCCTTCCGGTCATGCGTTTCGGGGTGCTCGGTCCGCTCGCCGTGTGGACGGACGACGGGGCGGCCGTGCGCGTCCCGGAGCTGAAGGTCCGTGCGCTGCTGGCGGACCTGCTGGTCCATCGCGGCCGCCCCGTCTCGGTCGACCAGCTGGTCGACGACCTGTGGGGCGGGACGGCCAGGCTGCCGCGCAACCCCGTCGGCACCCTCCAGACGCGCGTGTCGCAGTTGCGCCGCGCGCTGGACGCCGCGGAGCCGGGCGGGCGCGGGCTGCTGGTGTCGCAGGCGCCCGGCTACCTGCTGCGCGCCGACCCGGAGAAGGTGGACGGCGACCGGTTCCACGCCCTCGCCGGACGGGCCCGCGCCACCGAGGACGCGCATGCCCGGGCCGTCCTGCTGGCCGACGCGCTGGCGCTGTGGAGGGGACGGGCGTTCGCCGACTTCGCCGACGAGGAGTTCGTCCGTCCGGACGCCGCGCGCCTGGAGGACGAGCGGCTCGCCGTCCAGGAGGAGTACGCGGAGGTGCGGCTGGAGCTGGGCGAGCACGCCGTGCTGGCGGGCGAGCTGACCGAGCCGGTGGCGCGGCATCCGCTGCGGGAACGGCTGCGGGCCGTGCATCTGCGCGCCCTCTACCGGGCGGGGCGGCAGAGCGAGGCGCTGGCCGGGTTCGAGGATCTGCGGCACCGGCTGGCCGAGGAACTCGGCGTCGACCCGAGCCCCGAGCTGGCCGCGCTGCACCGGGCGATCCTCGCGCAGGAACCCCGGCTGGACGCGCCGCGACCGATCGTGCGCGCCGCCACGGCGGCCCCGCGGGCGATTCCCACGAACCTTCCCGCGTCGCTGACCGGCCTCGTCGGGCGCGACGCCGCGGTGCCGGAGGTCCGCGCGCTCCTGGACGAATCGCGCCTCGTCACCCTGACCGGCCCGGGCGGCGTCGGCAAGACGCGCCTCGCCCTGGAGACCGCGCGGGCCCTGACCGGCGCGGACGAGCGGTTCCCGGACGGCGTGTGGCTGGTGGAGCTGTCCGGGCTCGACCGCGCCTCCGGCGCGACCCCGGCCGACGCGATCGCGATGGTGCTCGGCGTCCGGGACGACGACGCCCCCGCCGTCGAGACCGCGCGCCGGACGCCCGTGGAGCTGCTCGCGGGCGCGCTCGCCGCCCAGCGGCTCCTGCTCGTCCTCGACAACTGCGAGCACGTGATCGACCCGGTGGCCGTGCAGGTCGCGGCCCTGCTGCGGGCGGCGCCCGGGGTGCGCGTGCTCGCCACGAGCCGGGAGTCGCTGGCGCTGTCGGGCGAGCGGTTGTGGCCCGTGCCGCCGCTGGGCGAGGCGGACGCCGTCCGGCTCTTCACCGCGCGGGCGGCCGCCGCCGTCCCCGGATTCGCGCCGGGGCCGGGTGACACGGCGACGATCGCCGCGGTCTGCCGCCGGCTCGACGGGATCCCGCTCGCCGTGGAGCTGGCCGCCACGCGCGTCCGGGCGCTCGGCGTGGACGGGCTCGCGGACCGGCTCGACGACCGCTTCCGCCTGCTGACCTCGGGAAACCGGGACGCCCCCGCCCGCCAGCGGACGCTCCGCGCGATGATCGACTGGTCGTGGGAGCCGCTGGCCGGGGACGAACGCGCCGTCCTGCGCCGGCTCGCGGTGCACGCGGACGGCTGCACGCTGCGGGCCGCCGAGGAGGTGTGCGCACAGGACGGGATCGACGTCCTCGACGTCCTGGCGCGGCTCGTCGACCGCTCGCTCGTCGTGCGGGTGGAGGGAACCGGCGGCCCCCGGTACCGGCTGCTGGAGTCGGTCAAGGCGTACTGCGCGGAGCGGCTGGACGAGGCGGGCGAGTCCGCGGAGATCCGTGCCCGGTTCGTCCGGCATCACGTGGCCCTCGCCGCGCGGGCCGAGCCGCACCTCTACGGGCACGACCAGCGGCGATGGCTGGAGCTCCTGGACGCCGAGGCGGCCAACCAGCGTGCGGTCCTGGAGGACGCCGCGCGCCTCGGTCTCGCGGCGGACGCGCTGCGCCTGGTCGACGCGCTGGCCTGGCACTGGTACCTGCGCGGACGGCTGACCGAGGCACTGCGATCACTCGATCTGGCGCTGGGCGTCGAGGGCGGGCCGCCGGAGGTGCGCGCGAAGGCGGCCGTCTGGCGGGCCGGATTCGTGCTGCTCACCAACAGCGAGGCGGCCACCGAAGCACCGACGTCGTACCAGGACGTTCCCGACCCGGGCGCGCGGGCCTGGGCACGATGGTTCCTCGCCTTCGCCCACCGCGGCTTCGGCGACCTCGAAGTGACCGGTGACCTGGTCCAGCGAGCGCTGGCGGAGTTCCGCGGGCTCGGTGAACGCTGGGGGACGGCCGCGGCGCTGAGCGTCCGGGCGACCGTCCACCGTGCGCGCGCCCGGCTCGACGCGGCCCGCCGCGACGCCGAGGAGAGCGAGTCGCTCTTCCGCGACCTCGGGGACCGCTGGGGGCGGCTGAAGGCGACCAACACCCTCGCCGAGCTGGCCGAGATCGCCGGAGACTACGACCGGGCCGCCCGGCTGCACGAGGAGGGGCTGCGGATGGCCGAGGAGCTCGGCCTCTGGGCGGAGGCATCGTTCCGGCTGTCCGGCCTCGGCCGGATCTCCCTCCTCACCGGGGACCACGCCGCGGCCGACGATCGGCACCACCGCGCCCTGAAACTGGCCGCCGACCAGTCGAACAAGGTCGCCGAGCACTTCGCGGCGGTGGGCCTCGCCCTGTCCGCCCGGCGGCGCGGCGACCTCGACGCGGCCGAGGCGCGGCTCCTGCCGTGGGTCGACTGGATCCGGACGGTCGACGGGGAGCCGGGGCTCGCGCTCGTCCTCGCCGAACTCGGCTTCGCCGCCGAACAGCGCGGGGACGCGGACGCGGCGCTCGTCCGGCACCGCGACGGACTCGCCGCCGCCCGCCGGATCGGCGACCCGCGCGCCGTCGCGCTCGCCTTCGAGGGCCTCGCCGGGGCCCGGTCGCTCGCCGGCGACGCCCGTCCGGCGGCTCGGCTGCTGGGCGCGGCCGCCGCCCTGCGCGCCTCGGCCGGCGCCCCGCTGCCCGCCGCCGAACGCGCCGACGTCGACCGCGTCGCCGCCCGCGTCCGAACGCTCCTGGACGCCGACTCCTTCGCCGCCGAGTACACCCGCGGCGAATCCGACCCCGACGCCACGTCCGCCTGACCCGTCGTCGACCGAAGACAAGAAGCGGGAACCACTGATCTCGCAGGGGGTGACTCCGACCTTCCTGGCCGGGGGAAACGGCATCAGCCGGCCCGGCTCAGATGGTGGGCGCGAACTCGGGGAGCGTGAGGGCCGTATGGGCCGGGCGGCCCTCCGGCGGAGGCATGGTGCCGAGGCTGCGCAGGCTGCTGTTCCGCTGCTCCAGGGCCTGCTCGGTGGTCGGGAAGAGGGTGGCGCCGCCCTCGCCGACCAGCCCCTGATTGGCGGTGACGAACTTCCGGGTGTCGCGTTCGTAGGCGGTGAAGCCCGCGGCGTGGTCCCGGTCGGCCAGGGAGCCTGCGAGCATGTACGCGCCGACCAGTGCGAGGCTCGTGCCCTGTCCGGTCAGGAACGAGGGCGCGTACGCCGCGTCGCCCACCAGCGCGACCCTCCCGCCGGACCAGCGGGGCATGCGGATCTGGCTGACCGCGTCGAAGAACACGTCGTCCGCATCACGCATCGCGGCCAGCATGCCCGGGACCTCCCAGCCGGCGTCGGCGAAGACTTCGGTTACGAGGTCCTGCTGGGCTTCCGGGTCCGCGAACGCGTCGAACGGCGGCTCCGGCTGTGCAAAGTTCAGGAAGGCGTGCACGTCGTCGCCGTCCCCTGCGGCGTAGAGCGCCGCGGCCCGGCCCGGGGTGTTCCACATGATGGTCTCGTGGGAGAGGGGCGAAGGTATTGGGCATCGTGAATACGGCGAAGCAGTAGCCGAGGTAGCGGTGGAACCGCTCTTCGGGGCCGAACACCAGCCTCCGGGTGCGGGAGTGCATCCCGTCCGCACCGGCCACCACGTCGAACGTGCGCTCGCCGCCCCCGCGGAAGGTGACGTCGACGCCGTGGCCGGACTGGTCGAGGGTGTCGATCGAGTCGTTGAACACGAACTCCACGTCGTCGCGCACTGCCGAATAGAGGGCGTCCGTCAGCTCCCCGCGGGGTACCTCCAGGTCGTGTCCCGCGACACCGCCCGTGATTCTGTGCGGATGCAGCGAGGTCACTTCGCTGCCGTCCCCGTTGAGGAACGTCAGCCGACGCACGTCGATGTGCGCTTCCCGGAGCCGGGGCAGGATCCCCATCTTCCGGACGACCTCGAGTGCGGTGCCGCGTACGTCGATGGGGTAGCCACCGGCCCGTGGTGCGGCCGCCTTCTCCACCACCGTGACCGCGTACCCGTGGCGGACGAGCCAGTACGCGAGGGCGGGTCCGGCGATGCCGGCGCCGGAAACGAGGGCCGTGCGCCTTGCAGCGGTTCGGACGTCCGTGAGTTCGGTGCGGGTCATTTCTTGGTTCCTTCGCTCATGGTGCGGGTGACGAGAAGCGACAGCGCCGTGACGGCGCCGGCGATGACGAAGCCGGTGACGAAGGCCGATTCGGCCGGGACGTCCGATCCGGAAGGGATCTGCGCGGTGAGGAGCGCGCCGCCGAGCTGCGCGCCCACGGCGAAGCCGACCACGCGGGTCACCAGGACCAGGCCGGTGGCGATGCCGGTGTCGCTCTGCTCCACGGACGTGGCGGTGCCGGTCACCATCGCGGTGACGCACAGGCCGTTGGCGAGCGCGACCAGCGCCTTGCCGACGACGATGTGCCATACCTCGGTGTGGACGGCTGCCAGGCCGAGCAGCGAGACGGCCATCAGCACGGCTCCGGACGTGACCACGGCGCGCGAGCCGAAGTACCGCGTCCCGAGCCCGCCCAGCGGACCGGCCAGCGACGCCATGACGGCGCCGGGCAGCAGGAAGAAGCCGATCTGGGTGGCACCGGCGCCGAATCCGTACGCGTCGGTGGGCACCGCCAGCAGCTGCGGGACGAGATAGACCGCGACCGCCGTGCCGACGCAGATCACGAACGTCAGCACGCACGACTTCCACACCGCGGGACGTGCGAGCATGTGCAGATCGATCAGCGGCGCGGATACGCGGCGCTCGACGGCTGCCCATCCCGCCACGAAGGCGGCCAGCAGCAGGACCAAGGCGGCGAGCACGAGCGGCTGCGCGGCGATGTCGGGCGCCACCGCGAGCGTGAGCATGAGCGTGACCAGCGCCCCTCCCAGCAGGAGCAGGCCGGGCCAGTCGATCCCGGCGTCGTCGGGCCGTCCGGGCGGATCGTCCGGCATCAGCCTGCTCACCAGCAGGACGGACGCGGTGACCGCGATGGTCGGCAGCGCGAACATCCAGTGCCGCGACAGCCCTTCCGCCACGGGCCCGGCCGCCAGGGTCCCCGCCATCGTGCCCCCGACGAACAGCCCGCTGACCACCCCGATGGCGACCTTCGCCCGTTCTTCGGGGAGGTGCTTGCGCACCACGATGAACGACAGGGGCAGCGCGCCCACCATCGCTCCCTGCAGTACCTGGCCGAGCAGCAGCACCGGCAGGTTCGGGGCGAGGGCGGACACCAGGCCGCCGGCCGAGACCACCGCCATCAGCCGGACGAGGACCCGCTTGCCCCCGTAGCGGTCACCGAACTTGCCGGCCACCGGGGTGATGAGCGCGCCCGTGATGAGGAGCACGATGCTGAGCAGCGCCCCTTCGGCCGGAGTCATGTCCAGCTCGCGTTGCAGGAGCGGGAGCGTCGGTGTCACCACCGACTCCAAGGCGCCGCAGGCGATCGCCAGCATGCCGAGCGCCCCGATGGCGATCTTGCTGATGGGGACGGCCGGGGGAGCCGAGATCGTGGTCATGAGTGTCCTTTTCGTCGGTCCGGGCGAGGGGGCCGTCCGCGTGGCGCCGCCGTTTACAGTGCGCGCTGCGGCGCAGGCGGGCGGTCGATGGCGGGGGGCGGGAGCCGGTGCGGGTGCCGGGCGTCCGCCCGTCCGCCTGCGCCTAGGGTCGGCGGCGTAGCGCTCCCCGCGCGGGAAGCGTGACCGCGAGGAGCGTCAGCGCGCCGGCGGCGGCCGCGAAGGACCCGTACACCAGCGGCGGGACGTACGGTGCCTCGCCGGTCATGCCGCTCATCATCGGGACCAGCGTGGCCGCGGCGATCGCGGAGCCGAGGAGCACCCCCGCGGCCGACACCAGCAGGCCCTCCCAGCCGAGCATCTGCAGGACCTGCCGCCGGGTGGAGCCGACGAGGCGCAGCGCGTCCAGCTCGCGGCGGCGGTCGAGGACCGTCATCACCAGGGTGTTGACGGCGGCGATGGCGGCGAAGCCACCGAGAAGCGCGGCCATGGTGGTGTTCATCCAGGCGCCGGTCTTGGCGTCCAGACTCCGCTCGGTGGCGAACCCTGAGGCGTCGGTGACCTCGCCCAGGGCGGCGAGCGGCTGCCGCGAGCCGCCGCGTACGAGCAGCATGCCGTCGAAGCCGGAGGTGGTGTGCCCGGCCAGCGACGCCCGGTCCATCGTCACCGTGGCCAGGCCGAGCCCGCGGCCGTAGACCGCGACGACCTCGGGCCGGACCTCGGTGCCGTCCGGGAGGAAGAGCGGCATCCGGTCGCCGACGCCGACCTTCGCCGTGCCCGCCAGCGTCTTGTCGATGGCGATACGGCCCGCGCCCATCCGGTCGAGGCTGCCCTCCAGCACGTCCAGGTCCTGCACCATCGCCAGCTGGGCGCCGGAGCCGACGCCCTGCGCCGCCGCGCCCTGCAGCGCCTTGAACTCGCCGGAACCGGTCGGCACCAGCACCAGCGTGTTGAGCACGCCGACGGCCGCCTCCACGCCGGGCATGCGGGCGGCCCGCTCCGCCGCGTCCACCGGGAGCCCGGCGGGAGCGGTGACCACGTGGGCCGCCGTGATGCCCGCGCGCCGTTGCTCGTCGGCGACGTGGCGCTCGCTCGTGTTCATGAAGACGAGCGTCGAGGCGAAGGCCATGGCGAGCGCGATCGGGGTGATCGCGGAGGCGAGGCGGCGGGCGTTGGCACGGGAGTTGGCGCCCGCGAGCCAAGCGGCGGGCCCCGCACCGCGCAGCGGCAGGCCGAACAGGCCCGCGCACAGCCGCGCCACCAGCGGGCCGAGCAGCCCGACGGCGAGCATGAAGCACATGACGACGCCGAGGGCGGCACCGGCGGCGCCGTCACCGGCCGAGACCGCCGCGACGCCGGCGAGCGCCGCGCCGCCGACCAGGGCCGCCACGCCCAGGACGGTACGGACGGCGCCGGGCCGCACCCGCTCGACGGACGCCTCGTAGAGCGCCTGGCCCGGCTTGGTCTTCGCGGGCCTGCGCCCGGCGATCCAGCCGGCGCCGAGCGCGGTCAGCAGCCCCGCGCCGACGGCGGCGAGGAGGGGGAGGCCGGAGACGTGCACCCGTACGGCCTCGGGGATCGCGCCGCGGTCCTGCAGCTGTCCGAACCACCAGTGGGCGAGCCCGATGCCGGGCAGGGTGCCGAGGAGCCCGGCGAGCGGCGCGACGAGCAGCGCTTCGGCGGCGACCGCGCGGCGGACCTGCCGCGGGGTGGCGCCGATGGCGCGCAGCAGCGCGAACTCGCGGGCCCGCTGCCCGACCGACAGCGCCACGGTGCCGGCCGCGGTGAAGACGGCGACGATGGCGGCGATGCCGCCGAACGGGCCGCCGATGCCGAACAGGGTGTCCTTCGCGTAGGCGAGGCCCGGGTCCTCGACGGCGCCGCGGTCGTCGCCGGTGTGCACTTGGACGCCGGAGCCGGCCAGGGCCTTCTCGACGGAACCGGCGAGGGCGCCCGGGTCCGTGCCGTCCTCGGCCAGCACGGCGATGGCGTCCGCCTTGCCGGGGTGGCCCGCCAGCGCGGGCGCCTGGGTGTCGGCGAACCAGGCGGTGCCGCCTGCCGCGCCGGCGTCCGCCGCCGCGGCCTCGGCGATGCCGGCGACGCGGAAGGTACGCCGCCCGGCAGTGGTTTCGAGCGCGATGGCCCCGCCGACGGACGTCTTCGCGGCGCGGGCCGTCCCGGCGGCGAGCACGACCTCGCCGGGGGACGGCGCGGCGCCCCGGGTCAGCGCGGAGCCGGTGAAGGCGTGCGAGCCCCATCCGTGCGCGGTGAGCGGGGCGCCCCCGGCCAGGACCGGGAACGTGAAGTCCGGCACCGCCGCCCGCGCCCCCGGCACCCGGGCGGCCTTCGCCGCCAGCGCGGCGTCCACGCGTGCCGTGTCCGGCAGCGGCACCGCCTCCCGCTCGCGGTCCTCGCCGCTGCCCGTCACGACGTACTTGTACTGGTCGGCCGCGGCCACGACCGGCGCCTGCGCGTACCGCTCCGCCGGGACCGACGCGCGCAAACCGGTCTCGAGCAGGATGCCGCAGGCCGAGACGATCAGCGCGGACATCACCAGTGCGACGAACGTCCCCGCGAACGACGCGGGCCTGAAGCGGACGGCGGCGCGGGCCAGTCCGTTGGGTTTCCACCTCACGCCGCCGCCCCCGCCATCGTGGCCGCGTGGGCGGTACGGGCCGGGAGCGCGGTCATTCGCGCCGCGATCTGCTGCGCCGAGCCGCGCTCCAGCCGGTCGGCGAACGCGCCGTCGGCGAGGAAGAGCACGCCGTCCGCCCAGGCGGCCGCCGCCGGGTCGTGGGTGACCATGACGACGGTGGCGCCCAGCCGGTCGACGGCGTCCCGCAGCAGGCCGAGCACCTCGGCCGCCGTGCCGGTGTCGAGGGCGCCCGTCGGCTCGTCGGCGAAGATCACGTCCGGCGACGTGACCAGGGCCCGGGCGACCGCGACGCGCTGCTGCTGGCCGCCGGACAGTTCGGCGGGCCGGCGCCGCGCCTTGTCGGCGAGGCCGACCCGGGCGAGCACCTCGGCGGCGCGGCGGTGGTCCCGGCGGCGGCCGGCGAGCCGCATGGGCAGCAGCACGTTCTCCTCCACGGTCAGCGACGGCAGCAGGTTGAACGCCTGGAAGACGAAGCCGAGGCGGCTGCGGCGCAGCTCGGTGAGCTCGTTCTCGTTCAGGCCGGTGATCTCGGTGCCGCCGAGGCGGACGGATCCGCCGGTGGGCCGGTCGAGCCCGGCGGCGCACTGCAGGAAGGTGGACTTGCCCGACCCCGACGGGCCCATCACCGCGGTGAACGTGCCGCGGGGAAGGGCGAGGTCGATGCCCGCGAGGGCGTGCACGGTGCCGCTGCCGCGGCCGTAGCCCCGCCGGACGTCGCGCAGTTCGACGGCGAGCCCGGGGCCGGCGTCCGGGGCGTCCGGTCGCGCGTCCGCCGTGCGCCGCTTGCCACTGCGTAGCTTCATGTTCACGCCTTTCGTGATCTTCATGTGCCGATGCAGTGGAGTGTGCGGCGGCGGCTGCGCGCCGTGCGTCATACCGGGGAGCCGATGTCCACCCCTACGGGCGTAGGGGGCGGCGGGAGGCGGCTACTCGCCCGCGGTCACCAGCCCCGACTCGTACGCGAAGACCACCGCCTGGGCGCGGTCGCGCAGGCCGAGCTTGGTGAGGACGCGGCTCACGTGCGTCTTCACGGTCTGCTCGGCCAGTACCAGCGTCTCCGCGATCTCCGAGTTGGACATGCCGCGGGCCACCAGGGTGAGGACTTCGGTCTCGCGTTCCGTCAGGGCTTTCAGCCGCAGCGCGGGCCTGCCCTTGGCGGGGGGACGCCGCCGGGCGAAGTCCGCGATGAGGCGGCGCGTCACGGAGGGGGCGAGCAGCGCGTCGCCCGCGGCGACGATGCGCACCGCCGCGATGAGGTCGGCGGGCGGCGCGTCCTTCAGCAGGAAGCCGCTCGCGCCCGCCCGCAGCGCCTCGTAGACGTAGTCGTCCACGTCGAACGTCGTGAGCATCAGCACGCGCGGAAGGTGCGCCACGCCCGGCGAGGGCGTGAGGAGGCGGCGCGCGCCCTCGAGCCCGTCCATCTCGGGCATGCGGACGTCCATCAGCACGACATCGGGACGGGTGCGCCGGCTCAGCTCGACGCCCTGCGCCCCGTCGGGGGCCTCGCCCACCACCTCGATGTCGCTCTGGGCGGCCAGCAGCGCGGCGAAGCCGGCCCGCACCATGGCCTGGTCGTCGACGATGATGACGCGCGTCACGTGGGGTCCCTTTCGTTCAGCGGTAGGTGGGCGGCCACGCGGAAGCCGCCGTCAGGCAGCGGTCCCGCCTCGAGCGTGCCGCCGACGAGCCGGACCCGTTCCCGCATGCCGACGAGGCCGTGCCCGGTGCCGCGCTCCTCCAGCGGCGCGGCGGGCGGTGCGGGCGGGGGCCCGTTGACGACGAGGACGGCGAGCCGCCCCCCGTCCTCCGCCACCGCCACCCGCGTCGCGGCGCCCGGCGCGTGCCGCACGACGTTCGCGAGGGCCTCCTGGACGATGCGGTACGCGGAGAGCCCCACCGCCTCGGGCACGTCGGCGTCGCAGGAGGCGAACTCGACCGGCAAGCCCGCCCGCACCGTCGCCTCCACGATCTGCCCGATCCGCGTCAGGTCGGGCTGGGGCGCGAGCTCGCCGTGCGTCTCCTCGTTGCGCAGCACGCCGAGGAGCCGCCGCATCTCGCCGAGCGACTCGCGCGCGGTCGCCGCGATGGACGTGAACTCCTCCCGCGCGTCCGTCGGCAGCCCGTCGAGGCGGTACACCGAGGTGTCCGCCTGCACCGTGATGACGGACATGTGATGCGCCACCACGTCGTGCAGCTCGCGCGCGATGCGGGCGCGTTCCTCCAGCAGCGTCCGCCGGCCGCGCTCGGCCTCGCTGATCGTCTCCTGCTCGGCGAGCCTGCGCTGCGCCTCGTACCGCTCGCGGAGTGCGGCGCCGAGCACGAGGGCGACGCCGCCGAGAATCGTGAGCAGTGTGTCCCGGGCGCCCGTGCCGTGGGGTGCGACGAACCCGAGGGCGACACTCGCGCCCGCCGTCGCCAGCCACACCGCCAGCAGCGTCCGGCGCGACTCGCGCAAACCGAGGGCGAGGCAGAGGCCGATGTACCCGACGATCTCCATGGGCGGGAACGGCCAGAGGAGCCGATCCTCAAAGTCGACGGTGAGCAGGGCGAGCGCCCCGGCGACGTCCGCGGCGAAGACCACGCACCAGGCCCGCAGCGGCCGGACGACGGCGAGCAGCAGCGGCGCCGACTGCGCGACGGCCAGCGCGCCGGCGACGGCGCCGTTCAACCCGTAGTCGGCGCTGAGCACCGTGATCGTCGTGGGCAGCAGGGCGAGGAACAGCACGAACGCCACGACCCAAGGAAGCAGTCGCACCCACCGCCGCGGAGCCTGCGCGAGCAGTGCGCGCGGCTTTTCCACTGACGCCATGAGCCGAGACTACACTGCACGGTGCAGTGTAATAAGGATAGGGTGTGCTCCATGCCGACCACGAAGACCCTGCGTGAGGGGTCCGCGCAGAAGCGGGCCGCCATCCTCGCGGCGGCCCGGGACATGTTCCTCGCCGACGGTTTCGACCGCTCCAGCGTCGACGCGGTCGCCGCCCGGGCCAAGGTGTCCAAACGGACGGTCTACGACTATTTCGGCGACAAGCGCACGCTGCTCAAGGCGGTCGTCGACGACATCGGCCAGTCGCTCGTCACGGCCGTCCGGCGCACCCTGGACGACACCCTCACCGACCGCACCCAGGCGGCCGACCTCGAGGACGCCCTGGTGACGTTCTCGATGCGCATCGCCACCGACATGCTCGGCTCGGCCGAGTACGCGACACTGCAACGGCTGGTCCGGACGGAGTCCGGCCATCTCCCGCGCCGCGGCTACAGCTCCATGGCCGACACCCCCGACGAGGAGCTCGCCGAGCGGCTCGCCGCCTTCGCCGAGGCCGGGCTGCTCGACGTCCCCGACCCCCGGCTCGCGGCCGACCAGTTCATCGCGCTGACGTTCGGCGTCGCGCTGGACCGGTTCGGTTCCGCGAACGCCGCGGAGGACACCCGCGTCCAGCCCCTCGTCGTCGAGGGCGTCCGCACCTTCCTCCGCGCCTACCGAACCACGTAGGCGAACCGGCGCGCAGAGGGCCTCCGGCCTGCACGCCGGTGCCCGACCAGACACGTCACGGGCCGAGGAGCCCGCGCGCATGGCCAGGGCTCGCCTGGCCGGGGCGTGGCAGGTGCTGCGTCCTGGCGGTCACCACCACCGCCCGCCAGTATGGCGGACGGTTCGTCGGCTCGGGGCCGCGCATCGTCCGTCAGGCGCAGCGGTACGTCCAGCACGTCATCGCGCTGCGCGTTCCCGTCGCCGGTGACATCCTCGCTGTCCAAGCCGGCCCCACCGACTTCGCCGAACTCACCGCACCCTGAACGCGATCGCCGGTCGGCTGGGGTACGGACCCTGTTGTTCGGCTCGCCGACGGTCGCACGCGGTGGCATCGTGGGCGAGTGACGCAAAGGGGGCGAGGTGTGACGGGTTCGTTCAGCACATGGCTGGCGGGGTTGAGCCGGGAGGAGGTCGCCGGCCTGCTGACCGAGCGGCCGGACGCATCGGCCGACCCGGAGCCGTTGACGTTGGGTGAGCTCGCGGAGCGGCTGTCCGGCCTACGCGGGGTCATGGCAGCGTTCGCCACCTGCGATCTGCCCTCGGTGCAATTCGCGGAGGTGCTCGCGGCTCTCGGCGGTACTGCGGCGAGGGCGGACGTCGAGGCGTTGCTGGGCGCCGCGCCGGACGATTCCGAGAGGGTGCTGGACGGTCTCGTCCGGCGCGGCCTCGTCTGGCCGGCGGATGGTCTGCTGCATCTCGTGGAGCCGTTGAGGGAATGGCCGATCGGGGATGGACCGCTTGGCCTGGGGCCATCGGCCGCCGTTCTGCTGCCGCGTCTGAGAGCCGAGGATCTCCGCCGGATCGTCCGCGGTCTGGCTGTCGAGCCATCGGGGAAGCGCAAGGCCGAGTTGCTGGACGCGGCTCTCGCGGGTCTGGGTGACGCGGAACGGGTGCGGCGCGTCGTGGCCGCTGCGCCGCGACGGGAGCGACACCTGATCGAGAAGGTCGCGCGCACTGGCCGCGTGGACGACTACCAAGGTATGCACCTGTTCGGCCAGGACGGCCCGTATGCCTGGGCGCTGGCCCGGGGGCTCCTCGTCAAGCTCGACTGGCTGGAGCCGCTCATGCCCGCGGAGGTGGCGCTGGCGCTGCGCGGCCCGTCCTATCAGGCGCCTTTCACGCCGGCCGCGCCGGCCGTCGGCACGGTCGCGACGCGGGAGGGCACGATGACGGCGGAGTTCGCCGCGGCGTCGGCTCGCGCCGTGGAGCAGATGGAAGCGGTGCTCCGGTCCTGCGCCGCGGAGCCGCCGATCCGTCTGAAGGCCGGTGGTGTCGGTGTCCGGGAGCTGCGGCGGACGGCCAAGCAGACCGGATGTTCCGAGGACGTCGTCCGGCTCTGGCTGGAACTGGCCGTGGCCGAGGGGCTGCTGGCCTGGCGCGACGGCGCACTCGTTCCGACGGCCGAAGGCGGTGAACCGCTGCAGGCCGCCGCGCGCTTGGCATCCATGCTGCGTACCTGGGCGCAGCTGCCATGCCTTCCAATGCTGGACGACCCGGAGAGGGGCCGTGGCGCTCCTGTGGACACTCGGGCGTACGATCCAGCGGCGCCCCGGCTGCGCGCCGCGGTGCTCGAAGCCCTCGCCGGCCTTCCCGGAAGGCACGGCGCGACCGGACCCGAACAACTGGTCGCGGCGGTGACATGGCGGTCCCCGCTCCTGTTCGAGGACGCCGAGATGGCACCGCCTTACATCGCGGCCGTCTGGCAGGAGGCGGAATCGCTCGGTGTGCTCGCCCATGGCGTGCTCACTCCGACCGGCCGCGCGCTGGCCGGCGACGCCCAGACGACGCTGGATGAGGCCGCCGCGGACGTGCTGGAAGCGGCCTGCGGAAAGGTGCTCCTGCAAAGCGACCTCACAGCCGTGGTCCCCGGGCCGCCCGCGCCGTGGCTGGCCGAACTGCTGGATCTGGTCGCCGAGCGCGAGTCCCGGGGTACCGCCTCGGTGTGGAGGTTCAGCCTGGCCACCGTGCGGCGCGCCCTGGACGCGGGCCGCTCCGCCGAAGAGATCCGCTCCGACCTGGAGGCGGCGGCGGGTACCAACCTGCCGCAGCCGCTGGCGTACCTGATCGACGATGTCGCCCGCAGACACGGGGAGATCACCGTCACCGCGCTCGCCTGCGCGATCTGCTGCTCCCGTCCCGCGTTGCTCGCCGAGATCCTGGCCCATCGAGGGCTGCGCCGGCTGAGGCTGCGGGAACTGGCGCCCACGGTGCTCGCCAGCGCCGAGCCGGTGGACCGGACTCTTGAGGCTCTGCGGGCGGCCGGCTACGTACCGGTCGATGCGGGCGATGGTGGCGCACCCGTGATCGAACGCGCACCGGTACGCCCCGCACGCCGCCGGAAGCGTCCGGCCTGGAAGGACGAGGCTTCCCGGCCGCGCACGCCGATCGAGCTGGCCGCCCGGCTGCACGGAACGTCACCGGATCCGCCCGCCGAAGCGGACGGCGTCGAGGCCCGCATGACGGACCTCGCTCCGCACCTGCCGGTTTCCGAACGGCGCATGCTGGTCCACGCAGTGCGGACGGGCACTGCCGTCGGCATCGATTACGTCAACGGCGAGGGCAATCCCACCGTCCGTGTGATCGAGAAGGCCCGTCTCGACGCCCCCTTCCTCACCGCCTGGTGCCGGCTGCGCGACGACGAGAGGGTCTTCCACATCGGCCGCGTCCAGGCCGTAACTCCGAGCGTTCTCATGACCTGAGGACCGGCCACCTCCGGGGCCTCGGCGTGGGGAGGCTTGGCTCATGTGATCGAGAAGATCCGGCTCTGCGCCTCCTCCTCACCCGCCTGGTGTCGACTGCGCGACGACGAACGGGGCTTCGAGGTTCCCCCGTTGCGCGGACACCCTGATGCTGCCCCGGTCACCAGGCTGGTGGTGACGACCGTGGGCGCCGGTGAGACGACGTCGGACGTCCTCTTTCTAGCCTCAGGCAGGCCCCAGACATGATCCCCGATGCCTCCGAGGGCAGGTGTTTGCCCTGGTGAGGGGTGGTGGGTCGCGTGGGACTTCGAACCCACAACCTACGGATCAAGTTGCGGAGAATTCGGTCCAGTCGTATCCTGCGCGGTCTCCCGATCGTCGGCGGGCCCGGTACGGCGGACGCTACGAGGCCGCGACGGAGATCGACTTGACGTCCAGATAGCCTTCGAGTCCTTCGCGGCCGAGTTCGCGGCCGTACCCGCTGGCCTTCACGCCGCCGAAAGGGGCTGCGGGGTCCATCGAGTACCCCTGGTTCACGCCGAACGTCCCGGCGCGCACCCGCGCGGCCACGTCGAGTCCGTGCTCGATGTCGGTCGTGAACACAGAGCCGGCCAGGCCGTACTCGGAGTCGTTGGCGATGCGGACGGCCTCGTGCTCGTCCCGGTAGGGGATCACGACGATCACCGGGCCGAAGATCTCCTCACGCGCGATCCGCATCGAGGGATCTACGTCGCCGAACACCGTGGGCCGTACGAACCACCCGCGCTCGACGCCGTCGGGCAGGCCGGTGCCGCCGGTGACGAGCCGGGCGCCCTCCCGGACGCCCGTGTCGATGTACCGCCACACGCTCTGCTGCCGGCGTTCCGTCACGAGCGGGCCCATCTCGGTCCGCCGGTCGGCCGGATCGCCGATCCGGATGCCCGACAGGACGGCCGCGAGAGCGTCGGAGTACTCGCCGGCGCGGTCAGCGGGTACGAGCACGCGGGTGAGGGCGTTGCAGATCTGACCGGCCATGCCCATGCCGGAGAACCGGACGGCCGTCGCCACTGCCTCCGGGTCGGCGTCCTCCAGTGCGATGGCCGCGGACTTGCCGCCGAGTTCGAGGCCGACCCTGGTGAGGTTGGCCGCGCATGCCGCCGCCACCTGCCGGCCGACCGCCGTGGAGCCGGTGAAGGAGACTTTGTCGAGGCCGGGGTCGGCGACGAGGTGCGCGCTCGCCTCGCGGTCTGCGGGGATGACGTTCACGACGCCCGGCGGCAGGCCCGCCTGATCGAGCAGGCCGGCCAGGAACAGTGCGTCGAGCGCGGCTTCCGGTGCCGGTTTGAGGACGACGGTGCAGCCCGCGAGCAGCGCGGGAACGACCTTGGCCACCGTCAGGAACTGCGGCATGTTCCACGGGACGACGGCGGCGACGACGCCGACCGGCTCCTTGCGCAGGAGGACGTCCCGTCCGTAGACCCCGGGCCGGTCCTCCTGCCACCGGTACCCGTCGGCGATGTCGGCGAGCGCGCCCATCATCGACCACGGCAGGGTGACCTGCGCCCGCTCGGCGAACGAGATCGGGGCACCCAGTTCGGCGGTGATGAGGTCGGCGAGCTCGTCGCGGTGCTCGCCGTAGAGTCCGGCCAGCCGGCGGACCGCCGCGACCCGTTCGGCCGGGTCGCTTCGCGGCCATGGCCCGTCATCGAACGCCCGCCGCGCCGCGGCGACGGCCCGGTCGGCGTCCGCCGTGCCCGCCGCGGCCGCGCGGCCGATCGGCCGCTCGGTGGTGGGGGAGATCAACTCGATGCTCCGGCCGGTGGCCGGGGTGACCCGGTCGCCGCCGATGAACAGGTGCTCACTGTCTCTCATGGACGCTCCCTCAGACCGGAACGGGTGTTCGGCGCGGACTCGACCGCGGGGGTACCGGCCCGTGGGACTCGTGCACCGCCTCAGCGCGAGACCTTGCGGCTGCCGTCCGTAGCGTGTTATCCACATGTTAGTCAGTCGATGAACATCTTGTACAGGTGTCATCGAGGGAGAGACGCGAACGGGAGGACGGCCATGGCGCGCTCGGGGAAACCGACGCAGGCCAGCTGGACCGGACGGCATCCGACGATGGGCACCGGCCTCGTGTCGTACGAGGACTCGATCTCGCCGGAGTTCTACGAGCTCGAACGCGAGGCGATCTTCCGGCGGGCGTGGCTGCACGTCGGCCGGATCGAGGAACTGCCCCGCAAGGGGAGCTTCTTCACCAAGGACCTCGACGTCGCCAAGACGTCGCTCATCGTCACGCGGGGCCTGGACGGACGGGTTCGCGCCTTCCACAACGTGTGCCGCCACCGGGGCAACAAGCTGCTGTGGGGAGAGACGCCGCGGGACGAGACCAGGGGCACCTGCCGCGAGTTCATGTGCAAGTACCACGGCTGGCGGTACGGCCTGGACGGCGCACTGAAGTTCGTGCTCCAGGAGGAGGAGTACTTCGACTTCGACAAGGCCGACTTCCCGCTCGTCCCGGTGCACTGCGAGGTCTGGGAAGGGTTCGTCTTCGTCAACCTGGCCGACGAGCCCGGCCAGTCGCTACTCGAGTTCCTCGGACCGATGGTGCGGGGCCTCGAAGGGTATCCGTTCCACCTGTTCACCGAGCGGTACGCGTTCAAGGCCGACCTGCTGAGCAACTGGAAGATCTTCCTCGACGCGTTCCAGGAGTACTACCACGCGCCGATCCTGCACTCGCAGCAGCAGGTCCCGTCGCTGCGCAGCTTCCAGAACGGCTTCAAGGTCCCGCACTTCCAGATGGACGGGCCCCACCGGCTCATCAGCACCGGCGGCTGGAAGGGCGTTCCCCGCCACATGACGCCGCCCGATCAGATGTATCCGATCGAGCACGCGACCGGGTCCGGCCTGCTGGGCCCGTGGGAGCGCCCGGACATTCCCGCGCTCGACCCGGCCGACCTGCCCGCGGGGATCAATCCCGGGGGCCTCGATCCGTGGTCGATCTCCAACTTCCAGATCTTCCCCAACTTCGTGATCCTGCTCTACGAGCGGGGTTGGTACCTGACGTACCAGTACTGGCCGACGTCCCACGGCACGCACAGGTGGGAGATGTCGTACCACTTCCCGCCGGCGCGGAACGCGAGCGAGCGGATCCGCCACGAGGTCACCGCCGTGGTGTCCAAGGAGGCCGGCCTGCAGGACGCGGGCACCCTCGACGGAACCCAGCTGGGGCTCGAGTCGCGGGTCATCGACGGCTTCCCGCTGTGCGATCAGGAGGTGACGGTCCGGCACCTGCACGCTGTCGTGGACGAGTGGGTGCGGTCTTACCTGCGGGACGGGCAGGAGGTCCCCGCGTGAGCTCCAGCATGCTTCCGGACGGGTTCGCCGACTGCGAGCCCTTCGCCGCCAAATGGTGCATCCCGACCGAGGCGGCCCGGTACGCCGAGCGGCTGAACAGCACCATGGCGGAGATGCAGCTGTTCTACGACGCGATGTTCCCCCGCGTGCCCGGCGCCATGGCGCACTTGGACCGGTTCCCGCTGCACGAACTGCCCGAACGCGAGCTGAACCTGCTCCATCTCGTGTACTCGCTGATCATGGTTTCGCTGCCCGTCGAGGTCTGGAAGCAACCGCGGGTCATCGACTCCGGCACCGCCTACTTCGACCGCCACCTGGAGCCCGCCCCGTGACGACGACCATCACCTGCGAACCGCTCGCCGCCACCGTCGGCGCCGAGGTGAAGGGCCTCACCGCCGAGCGGCTGGCCGGGGACGACACCGTCGCCGGGGCCGTCCTGGAGGCCCTGGAGCAGTACGGCGTCCTCGTCATGCGCGGTCTGGACCTGGATCCGGAGACCCAGGTCGCCTTCGCCCGGCGACTCGGCGAGATCGACTACGAGAACGGGCACCACGCCGTCCCCGGGATCTACCGCGTGACCCTGGACAAGTCGAAGAACGCCGCGGCCGACTACCTGAAGGCCACCTTCGAGTGGCACATGGACGGCTGCACGCCCCTCCACGGGGAACCGCCGCAGAAAGCCACCGTCCTCAGCGCCAAGGAGGTGGCCGCCAGCGGAGGAGAGACGGAGTTCGCCAGCACCTATGCCGCCTACGACCTGCTCGGGGACGGGGAAAGGGAACGGTTCCGCTCGATGCGGGTCGTGCACACCCTCGAAGCATCCCAGCGCCGGGTCAACCCCGACCCCACTCCCCGGCAGGTCGAGCAGTGGCGGAGGCGGCCGACGTCGACCCATCCGCTGGTATGGACGCGCCGGACGGGCCGGAGGTCGCTCGTCATCGGCGTCCACGCCGACCACATCGTCGGGATGGACACCGGCGAGGGGCGGACGCTGCTGCGGGAACTGCTCGACCGGGCGACGGCTCCCGGTCGCGTCTACCGGCACCGGTGGTCGGTGGGAGACACCGTCATCTGGGACAACACCGGCGTCGTGCACCGCGCCGTGCCCTACCCGCCGGACTCGCCCCGCGAGTTGCTCCGCACGACGGTCTTCGGGGACGAACCGATCCGCTGAACCGGCCGGTGGCCTGCCGGCCGCGTCTACTCGGTGCGGCCGGCGACGGCCCCGTCCGCGGCGGACCGCCGGTCGCCCTCGAGCGCGCGGATCTCGCGCTCGATGACCGCGACCGTCTCGGCGTGGCCGAGGTCGAGGCCGAACCCCTCCTCGATATGCATGAAGCGGGAGAACCCGGCCATGAGCAGGATGAGCGACGCGGGCGGCCAGCGCTCGGAATCGACGCCGTAGCCTTCGAGCACGCGCGGGAGCGTCTCGAGTTGCAGCACCCGGAACCTGCGCGAGTATGTGGCGATCTCGGTGCGAATGGCTTTGCGGTGATTGGCCAGCGCGGTGAACTCCATGATGAGCGCGTTGCCCGAGAAGTCGTGGGTCAGCTCCCAGAAGGCCCATAGCGGCTGCGGGGACCGCAGTGCCCTTTCGAGCCGCTCCAGGCTCCGCTCGGCGCCCCGGCGGAAAAGCTCGACGAACAGGTTGTCCACCGTTCCGAAGTAGTAGAAGACCAGCGCGTTGTTCATACCCGCCTTGGCTCCGATCCGGCGGGTGGTGACGGCGGCGTAGCCCTCCTCGAGCATGAGTTCCTCGGTGGCGTCGAGCAGCGCCGTGCGGGTGGCCGAGTCGTCGACGGGGCTCCGCCGTGCCGGCATGTGCGTTCCCTCCCGGGCTTCGGTCGTCTTTCCAGTATGGCGCCCGGTCGCACGCGATGGGCTCTTGCCCCCGGCACGCCGCTCGTGTTAGTCATGTGATGAACAGTGTTAGTCGCCCGATTAACACGATGTCCCGGCGGGACGAGGTGTACGCCGGCGACGTCGGATCGATGGGAAGCCCATGCCCGCAGACGCGGCTCCACAGCGCCACCGGTACCACCCGCTGCGCGTCCGGCGCATCGTCCAGGAGACGCCGGAGGCCCGCTCGATCGTGTTCGAGGTGCCGTCCGAGCTCGCCGGCGTCTTCGCCTTCGAAGCGGGCCAGTTCGTCACGCTCCGCGTCGCCCGGGACGATCGGACCCACGTGCGCAGCTACTCGATGTCGTCGTCGCCGGAGGCGGACGGCGAACTGCGGGTGACCGTGAAGCGGGTGCCGGGGGGCCTGGTCTCGAACTGGCTGAACGACGGCGTCGAGAAGGGGGACGTGCTCGACGTCGGCCGTCCGGGAGGGGCCTTCGTTCTCGATCGGGGCGGGCACGACATCGCCGCGTTCGCGGCGGGCAGCGGCATCACGCCCGTGTTCTCGATCCTCAAGACCGCTCTGGCCACCACCGACCGGCGCGTCCGCCTCCTCTACGCCAACCGGTCCCGGGACGCCGCCATCTTCGGCGACGAGCTCGACGCGCTGGCGGCACGGTATCCGGACCGCCTCCTCGTCGAGTACCACGAGGATCTGGTACGCGGCTTCATCGACCGTGAAACGGTGGCCCGCCATGCCGGCGACGCCGTGCACGCCGTGCACTACGTCTGCGGACCGGACGGCTTCATGGACACCGTGCGGGCGGCGCTGCGTGACCTCGGGGTCGACCGGACACGGATCCGCGTCGAGCGGTTCACCCCGGCCGAGCAGCCGGCGGCGGGCGCGGTCGACGGTCTCACGGTGACGATCAAGCTCGGCCGGACGACCGCGACCGCCGTGCACCGCCGCGGCGACACGATCCTGCAGACGGCGCGGTCCGCGGGCCTGCGGCCTCCCTCGTCCTGCGAGACGGGCACGTGCGCCACCTGCATGGCCCGCGTCGTGCAGGGACGTGCGGACATGCGGAACAACGATGCGCTGACCCCGGACGAGGTCGCCGAGGGATGGGTGCTCACCTGCCAGGCGGTGCCGCGGAGCCCAGTGATCGAAGTCGTCTACGGATGAGGAAGGACGGAGCGATGCCGCAGACCCATGGGCGGCGGTCCAGGGTGGCCGTGGTCACGGGCGGGGCGTCGGGGATCGGCGAGGCCACCTGCCGGCACCTGGCCGAGCGGAACCACCGCATCGCCGTGCTCGACCTCGACGGCGACGGAGCGAGCCGGGTCGCCGAGGAACTACGGGCACACGGCGGAGAGGCGCTAGGGCTCACCGCCGACGTCACCGACCGCCCGGCCCTCGACGCTGCCTTCGCCGAGATCCGCGCGACGTTCGGGCCGGCGGAGATCCTCGTGACCAGCGCGGGCCTCGTCGCGTTCGACCCGTTCGAGAACATCACGCCCGAGCGGTGGAGCCGCCTCATCGACGTGAACCTCACCGGCACCTTCCACTGCTGCCAGGCCGCCGTGCCCGACATGGTCGCGGCGCGGTGGGGCCGCATCGTCACGATCTCCTCGTCCAGCGCGCAGCGGGGCTCGCCCACCATGGCGCACTACGCCGCGGCCAAGGGCGGGGTGATCGTGCTGACGAAATCGCTGGCCCGCGCCTACGCGCCCCACGGCATCACGGTCAACAGCATCCCGCCGTCCGGGATCGAGACCCCGATGCAGCACCGGTCCCAGGCCGAAGGCGACCTGCCCGCCAACGAGGTCATGGCCGGGACCATCCCGCTCGGCCACCTCGGGACACCCGACGACATCGCCGCCGCGGCCGCGTTCCTCACTTCGGACGAGGCGGGTTTCATCACCGGGCAGGTCCTGGGCGTCAACGGCGGAGCGGTGCTGTGACCGGGGACGCCGCGCCGCGGATCGGGCCGCTGCCGGCGGACGAATGGGCCGAGGAGCACCGCGAGCTGCTGCACGGCAACCTGGCCCGCGCCGACCGGTACCTGAGCGGCGCCGCCGACGCACCGCCCATGCCGTCGATCCTCGGCCTGCTCGCCCGGCATCCCCGGGTCGGCGCGCCCTGGCTGGCGTTCAGCGGCACGCTGCTGGACGGAGGCACACTCGACCCGCGCGACCGCGAACTGCTGATCCTGCGGGTCGGCCGACGGACGCGCTGCCGCTACCAGTGGGACCAGCACGTCGGCATGGCACGGGCCGCGGGGCTGACGGCGGAACAGGTCGCCGGGGTCCCTGAGGGCCCCGACGCCGAGGTCTGGAGCGAGCGCGACCGCGACATCCTGCGCGCCGCCGACCAGCTGGTGGACGACCACACCGTCGACGACGCCGCCTGGGAACGCCTCGCCGCCCACTTCGACGAGCGTCAGCTCCTCGAACTGCTCTTCGTCGTCGGCGGCTACGTATGCCTGGCCATGCTGCTCAACAGCGTCGGGCTGGAACCCGCAGGCGGGTCCGGCCCGAACAGCGGGCCCGTCCGCATGCCGGAAGGCGACCCCGTTCAGTGACCGCCCCCGAAGGAGGAGGACGATGCCACGATTTCCGAAGCCGCCGGAAGGCAGCTGGACCCAGCACTACCCAGAACTCGGCACCGGACCGGTGTCCTACGAGGACTCGATCACACCCGAGTTCTACGAGCGCGAGAAAGCCGCGATCTTCAAGCGCGCCTGGCTGAACGTCGGCCGGGTGGAACAGCTTCCGCGCAAGGGCAGCCACTTCACCAAGGACATCGCCGCCGCCCACGCGGCGATCCTCGTCGTGCGCGACAAGGAAGGGCAGGTCCGCGCCTTTCACAACATCTGCCGCCACCGCGGCAACAAACTCGTCTGGTCCGACGACCCGAAGCGGGACACCGCGGGCTTCTGCCGGCAGTTCACCTGCAAATACCACGGCTGGCGCTATGACCTCGACGGCTCGCTGAACTTCATCCAGCAGGAGAACGAGTTCTTCGACGTCGACAAGAGCGAGTACGGCTTGGCCCCGGTGCATTGCGACGTCTGGGCCGGGTTCATCTTCGTGAACTTCGCCCGGGAGCCGGAGCAGTCGCTGCGCGAGTTCCTCGGGCCGATGGTCACCGCGCTTGAAGGCTACCCCTTCGAGAAGCAGACCTCCCGCTTCGGGTACAGCACCACGATCCAGGCCAACTGGAAGCTGTACATGGACGCGTTCGCCGAGTTCTACCACGCGCCCGTCCTGCACGCCAGCCAGTCGCCGGAGAAGTACTCCAAGGCCGCCCAGCAGGCCGGATTCGAGGCGCCGCACTACCAGATCGAGGAGCCGCACCGGATGGTGAGCACGTCCGGCGTCCGCTTCTGGGAGATGGACAGCGAACTGGTCAAGCCGATGGAGATCCTCACCCGAAGCGGACTGTTCGGCCCCTGGGACACGATCGATCTCGGCGAGATGCCCGCCGGCGTCAATCCCGCCAAGTGCGACCCGTGGGGGCTGGACTCCTTCCAGCTGTTCCCCAACTTCGTCATCCTCATTTGGAGCCAGGGCTGGTACCTCACCTACCACTACTGGCCCACGTCCTACAACACGCACGTGTTCGAAGGCAACGTCTACTTCCTCCCGGCCACCGGCATCCGCGAACGCATCGCCCAGGAAATGGCCGCAGTGACGTTCAAGGAATTCGCGCTCCAGGACTCCAACACCCTCGAGGCCACACAGACGATGCTCGAGACCCGCTACATCGACCGATTCCTTCTCAACGACCAGGAGATCCTCTGCCGCCACCTCCACAAGGTCGTGGGCGACTGGGTCGACGGCTACGAGGGAGCCCGCAAATGAGCGCCCTGCTGCCCGAGCGATTCGCCGATCTCGAGCCGTTCGCCGCGACCTGGTGCCTGCCCACCGAACACGAGCGGTACAACGCCCGGCTGGCCCGAACCATGGAGGAGATGCAGGCGTTCTACGACGCGGTCGTCCCCCGCGCCGAAGAAGCCATGTCCTACCTCGACGAGCTCCCCTACGACTCGCTGACCGACGATGCGACGAACCTCCTGCACCTGCTGTACTCGATGATCCAGGTGTCCTTCCCGGTCGAGGTCTGGCGGCAGCCCCGCGTCCCCGACAGCGGCTCGTCGAGCTTCGACTGCACCGTCGAGCCGGTTCCGTGACCGCGCCGACCGTCCTGCGCGCGGCACGGTGGGCGGACGTCGACGAAGAAGAGATCCGGTGCCCCGCGGTGATCGTGGTCGAGGGCGACCGCATCGTCGCGGTGAACCCCGCCGAGGTCCCCGCGGGCGCGCACGAGATCGACCTGGGCGATCTCACCCTGCTGCCCGGACTGATGGACATGGAGCTCAACTTCCTGATCGGCGGCCCGGAGACCCCGACCGGACTGCCGCTGCCGATGCACGGCGTCCAGGACGACCCGGCGTACCGCACGATCCGCGCGACCCTCAACGCCCGAAAGACCCTGCTCGCCGGATTCACCACGGTCCGCAACCTGGGCCTGATGGTCAAGACGGGCGGCTACCTCCTGGACGTCGCGTTGCAGCGCGCCATCGACCAGGGCTGGGTGGAGGGCCCCCGCATCATCCCGGCGGGCCACGCGGTCACCCCCTACGGCGGCCACCTCGACCCGACCGTGTTCCAGCGCCTCGCGCCGGGCGTCATGCCGCTGAGCATCGGGGAGGGCATCGCCAACGGCGTGGGCGAGGTGCGCGCCTGCGTCCGCTACCAGATCCGGCACGGCGCCAAAGTCATCAAGGTGTCGGCCTCGGGCGGCGTGATGTCGCACAGCACCGGCCCCGGCTCCCAGCAGTACTCCGACGAGGAACTGGCCGCGATCGCAGACGAGGCGCACCGCGCGGGCATCCGCGTGGCCGCGCACGCCGTCGGCGACCGCGCGGTCCGGGCCTGCATCCGCGCCGGGATCGACTGCATCGAGCACGGCTTCCTCGCGAGCGACGAAACGATCGCGATGATGGTCGAGCACGGCACGTTCCTGGTGTCGACGACCTACCTGACCGATGCGATGGACATCGAGCGCGCCGCCCCGGAACTGCGCAAGAAGGCCGCCGAGGTGTTCCCTCGCGCCAGGTCGATGCTCCCCAAGGCCGTCGCCGCCGGAGTCAAGATCGCATGCGGCACCGACGCGCCGGCCGTCCCCCACGGTGACAACGCAAAGGAACTCATCGCGCTGGTGGAGCGGGGCATGACTCCGGTCCAGGCCCTGCGCGCGGCGACGGTCACCAGCGCCGAGCTGATCGAACTGGACCACGAACTCGGCCGACTGCGAGAGGGCTGTCTCGCCGACGTCATCGCCGTCCCCGGGGACCCGTTCCGAGACATCACCGTCACCCGCGACGTGCGGTTCGTCATGAAGGACGGCCGTGTCCACAAGGGCGCCGAAAGTTCAATCGGTACCCCTATCTGCCTGCGGTGACACGAGGGACGAACGGCGTTCGCGCCGCTTCAGGACATCTCAAACAGCGCGTGCTCGGCGGTGGAACCCAGGCGGGTGCGGTGGCGGCAGGGCGGACATCCTTCCTGATGGTCGCCGGTGCCCTCAGGTCAGGTGTCCGCGCTCCGAAGGAAAGCTCCGGATGAGTTCGGATGCCTGTTATGCAGGCGGCGGGATTTCGGTGCGGTGAGGTCCTGTAGGGATAGCAGGAACAGCTCGTCCATCCGTGGGCTGAGCTCGGCCAGGGTCGGTGCGGCGGCGTGCCCGGTCGGCCCGAACACGCGTGGAAGCGGGTGGGTGGTGCCGATGGACAGGCAGAGGCAGGCGACCCCCTCGATGCGGAGCTCCACCAGGGCCTTCTGGACGTCGGCCTCGGCGTACCTGCCCTCATAGCCGCCGTCGTAGGGGAAGCCGTCCGACAGGACGAGCAGCAGCCGGTTCGGTGTTCCGGCGTCCCGTTCGAGGATCTCGCGCGCACCGCGGATTCCGGCACCGAGGCGCGTGTAGCCGGACGGCCGGAGCCGGTTGAGCCGGGCCCGGCCGGCGGCGCCGAAACGCTGTCCGAAGGTTTTGATCGCCGGCAGGTGAACGGCGTGCCGCCCGTGCGACCGGAAGGCGTAGACGGCCACGCGGGCGCCGAGTTCCTCGAGGGTGAGGGCCAGGGTGGCCGCGGATCGCCGCTGGTGGTCGTGGACGGCCAGCCCGTCCGGATCGGTGTCGGTGGCCGATCCGGAGGCGTCGACCAGGATGAGGACGCCCAGATCGGGCTGCAGGTTCCGGCGTTCCTGGTACACGTGCTCGGGTGGCGTGTAGCCGCAGCGCACATCGATGGCCAGGTCGGCCAGTGCGTCGATGTCGAGTTCGTCGCCGTCCGCGCGCCGCCTGAGGATCCTGGGGCCGAGGCCGACGCGGGACAGGCGCCGTCGAAGCACGTCGTCGCGCGGGATGCCGGCGGCGGAGACGTCGGCGGTGGCCGTCAGCGGGAAGTCGACGACCCGGCACCACTCGGGCCGGTACCGGTTGGCGTGCACGTCCCATTCCGGGTGGAGGGCTCCGCCCACACCGGCGGAGGCTCCGGGGTCGCCGTCGTCGGTGAAGTGGATCCGCGTGGGGAGAGGCCGTGCGTCCGGTCCGCCCGAGCGCGCACGCCGCAGCGAGCGGGTCGGCAGTTCGGCCCCGGCGGCGTCGTCCCCGGAGGAACGGGGCTCGGAGCCCAGCAGCTTGCGCAGGAAGTCCGGTATGGCCTGTGAGCCGAGCGGGACCTCGAACAGTCTGAGGAGTCTGCTTTTCTCGGTCTGCTCGTCGTCCTCATCGTCCTCGGGCGGGCCGGACAGATCGGCTTCCGGGTGCAGCTGACGGTCGGTGGGCCGACCGCCGGGTTCGTCCGGAGACGCCGACAGCCGGGAGGCTCTGATGACACCGAACCACTCCGGTGTGTCGGGCACCTTCGCCCGTCCCTTGGCCACCTCCAGCGACTCCTCAGCGGCGGTGGTGCCCGGATCGCCGTCCGGGCGGATATCGTCCGCCAAGGGCATCCGCCGGGCAAGCTCGGCGAGCGCCCGGCGGCCCTCCAGCGCCAGGTAGCGGCGCGCGAGGGCCGGCCGGGCCCGGAGGGCTCTTACCCAGCGCTGGTCCAGGCTGCCCGCGGCCAGCAGCGCGCTTTGGAGCAGGATCTCGCGGCGCTGCTCGGCGGCCGGGCGGCCGGCCGAGGCGAAGATGATCCGGCCGTCGGTGTGCGCGGGCTCACCGGAGCGCGCCTCGGCGGTGAGGACGGGGCGGCCCGCGGCGAAGGTGGCCAGGAACCGGAACCGGCTGAGGTCCTTCGGGCCAGGCGCGGTCATGTCCGGGGCAGGACCGCATCGGCCAGTTCGCCGAGGGCGCGGACGATATCGGGATCGTCGGAGAGGGCTTGGACGACGGCCGCCTGGACGGCGCGGCGCAGGTCCAATCCCTCGGCGAACAGGCCGCCCGCGAGGATCAACATCCGGGTGGAGGCCACCTCGCCGAGGGGTGAGCCTTCCAGGTCGCGGATGGCGTGACCGAGCCTGACCAGGGCGAGCGCGGTGTCAGTGTCGATCTCGGCCTCGTGGGCCACCACCTCGGTCTCGATCTCGACCGGTGGGAAGCCGAGTTCGATGGCGACGAAGCGCTGCCGGGTCGACTCCTTGAGCGTCTTCAGCACGCTCTGGTAGCCGGGGTTGTAGGACATCACCAGCTGGAACCCCGGCGCCGCCGGCAGGCTCGCACCGAGCCGGTCGACCGGAAGTTCGCGACGGTGATCGGCGAGCGGGTGGATGACCACGATCGTGTCCTGGCGGGCCTCCACCACTTCGTCCAGGTAGCAGATGGCGCCCTCGCGGACGGCCCGGGTCAGCGGACCGTCCACCCATACCGTCTCGCCGCCCTTGAGCAGGAACCGGCCCACCAGGTCCGCCGATGTCGACGCCGCTGGGCAGGTACGAATCGTCGTAGCCGATGGCGATCGCGTTGAGCAGGTGCAAGATGTCGCCACGGTCCTGGACCCGGGGGTCACCGGCCAATGCCGCCAGGAACGGCACGGCGTACGCGGTCGCCTCGTACCGGCTGCCCTGGTGAAAGATGTTGCTGCACAGCTCGCGCATGGCAGTGTCGCGCTCGCTCGCCGACTCCGAGGCGAGCGCCCGGAGCTGAACGGGCACGTCCTCGGCCGGTCCGTAAGCGTGCTCCAGACCCGCCCAATCGACGGCGTCCAGCCCGACAAGCGGGCCGCCTTCCCTGTCGCTCATGGCGCGGCATTGTGTCAGCCGATACCGACATCCGGTAGCGACCTGGGAAGAAACGCTGCCGCGGCAGGAAGACGGCATCGCGACTGACAGCCTCGTCGACCAATTCCTCACGCCAGATAGGTCGCCCGCAACGACGCTGAACGCCAGGGACAGGCCGTGACTACGCGCTTCTACTGCCTCTCGGCTCCCTCGTCCCTCGTCATCGGTTTTGAAGGGCTACATGAAAACGCCACGCGTGTTGCCCAGCCCGAGGGCGATGCGGTGATCAGTCATGCCCGGCGGGGCGTCGAGCCGTTGACCGGGTAGCAGGCCGGGCGGTTGTCCGGTGTGCCCGGAACGTCTGGGGCTCAGGACGGCCTCAGTGCGGCGCCAGGCGAGAGCGGCCAAGGCCGCCGTAGACGGTGTTCGCCCTGGTCCCGGGCGGTGGGTCGCGCAACCCACCCGCGCCGACCGACGCCAGGCAAACGGACATCGAACCCGGTGGGCTTCACGGGCCGGTAGGTGTCAAGTCAAATGAGACAGGGGCCAGTGATCGCTAGGCGGCGTCTTCTGCCTGGTCAAGGCTGGTCTGGTCGGCCGTGTGCTGGTTGGGCTGGTTGATCCGCGCGACCGTGGGGATCTTGGGCACGTCGTCCTGATCGGCGACGGTGGCAGCGTCAGGCAGGCGGCACCGCGGCGGATTACCGGCGCGGCCAAGATCGCCCGCTACATCCTCGGCGGCATCGGCAAGCGCGGAAGTACGCTGACCTACGACCCCACCATCGTCAACGGTGGCCCGGCCCTCGTCGTCCGGCTGGACGGTGAGATCGACGGCATCATGGCGATCCGGGCCGACGGCGACCGCATCACCGGCCTCTACTACGTCCGCAATCCCGAGAAGCTGACCCGCGTCGAAACCGAGCCCCCGGTCACGCTGCGGTAGCTCACGGCGGCGGCCGTCCGGCGGGCCGCTGACCGAACGGTTCCGGCCATTCGCCGAGAAGGCCCTTCCCGGGGCGTGCACGGTCAGTGTCGCCACGGCGGTGGGGAATGCGAGGGTGCCGTCCGGAGTAACGCCGGGCGGCGGGAGGGCCTCCGGATACCGGTGCGGATGCCGCCATCCGCACCGGGCCGGAGGCCCCTCCGCCGATCGAAGATCATCCGACTGCGGTCACCACGTTCGGTGGACGGCTACCCGAGGTCGAACTTGTAGGACTTGGCGGCCGGGCTGCTGAAATTGACGGCGTTGGGAGCGAGCACCGCCAGCCCGGCGTTCGTGGCCAGCGTCTCAGGCGTGATCTTGAACATCGTCGTGTAGCGGGACGGCTCCCGCTCGGCGGGCGTCCCGTACTTCTGGTCCTTGACGATGCCGCCCATGTTGATCGTCTTGGTCGCCGCCGCGGCGGCCAGGATGCCCGGCTTGGACAGGTCGCCCAGCTCCACCGCCTTGGTGAGGATCTGACTCAGCGCACTGGCCTGAAGCCATGCGGAGAGCGCCTGGTGGTCGGGCTTTTGCTGCGGCGCGTACTTGGCGATCGCGTCCGTGAACAGCTTCATCTCCGGCACGGACCGGTCTCCCCACGCCACACCTTCGATGGCGGCGATGAAGTTCTTCTCGAGGTACGGTGCGAGCGCGGTACCGGCGAAGGACGCCGAATACGAGACCGCCGTGCCGATCCACTGGGTGTCGAACCCGTTCTGTGCGGCCTTGGCGAGGATCGCGGCGGTGTCGGACGGCACCGCGCCCAGCCACACGGCGGCGCACCCCGCCTTCTTGAGCTGGTCCACCTGGCTGCCGAAATCGGACTGCCCCGACGTGAACTTGGCCTGCGCCTTGTAGGTGATGCCGAGTTCCTTGGCCGCATGTGCGGCGCCGTCCAGCCCGGCATTGCCGAAGGAGTTGTCGGCGGTCAGCGTGCAGACCGGCTTGCCCTTGCCGCCCATCTCATTGACGTAGTAGCTGATCCCGTTCGCGGCCTGGATTTGGTACGGCGCGAACAGCGCCAGCAGGTGCGGGTCCTTGTGCCAGATGGCGTCCAGTGTGCCCGCGAAGGAGAAGCCGCCGTCGCGGGCGAGCTGGGCCTGCACGCCCTGCAGCGGTGCGGTGCCCAGGATCTGCTGGAACGCCACCACCTGGTTCTTGATGGCGCCGTACTGGATCACCGTCTCCTGGGGGGTGTACTTGTTGTCACGTACGTCCAGTTCGACCTTGTATTTGCCGGCGATGCCCCCCTTGGCGTTCAGCGCCTCCCAGAAGGCGCGGTTGCCCGCCAGGATCGGATCCCCGACGACCTTGACCGGGCCGCTCTGCGGCACGAGCGCGCCCAGTTTGATCGTGCTGCCATCGAAGCCCGGCACCTTGGCCGGCTCTCCCGCCTTGCCCTTGCCGCCGGAGCCGGAGTCGTCCCGGCCACAGCCGGTGAGGACGAGCGCGGCGGCCGTGAGGGCGCAGACCGCCGAGGTCCATCGTGAGCGCTGCACGGTTGCCTACCTTTCGAAAGGGGTGGAGGGTCGGCCCTGAATAGGGCCGGTGGGGTGAAGGGTCAGGTCAGCCCGAGAAGGGCCAGTGCCGGAAGTAGTTCTTGGTGCGGCGCCACAGCCCCGCGACGCCGAGCGGCTGGGCTATCAGGAACACCGCGATGAACAGCCCGAACAGCAGGTTGTTGAAGGAGTCGGTGTTCATCACGCCGTCCTCGCCCAGAAACGGCAACCACCCGCTGTTGCGGTTGATGAGCTGCGGCAGCCCGGCCACGATCAGGGCTCCGAGCACGGCCCCGTGGATCGTGCCCATGCCGCCCACGATGATGACGGCGACAAAGGTGATCGACATGACAAGCCCCTCGACCCCGGTCACGGCGTCGGGGGTGATGAACTGCTGGATGCAGCCGAAGTACAGGGCCCCGCCTACGGCGGCGAACGCGCTGGACCACACGAAGGCGCCCATCTTGTAGCGCAGCAGGCTGACGCCGCAGACCTCGGCGGCCAGATGCCGGTCCCGTACGGCCTGCATGGCCCGTCCTGGACGGCCCCGGGCGATGTTGGCGGCCAGCAGGGCCGCGAGCCCGACGACCAGCCAGATCAGCAGGAAGACCCCCTGCTGCCGCGCCACGTACCCGAACGGCTCCAGGTCGGCGAAGTCGAACGGGCCCAGGACGAGCGGCGGATCCAGGGGGACCCCCTCGCCGCCGCCGGTCAGCCAGGTCCACCGGTTGAACAGCCAGTGGCACATGAACAGCAGGGCCAGCGTCACGATCGCCAGGTAGTGGCCGTGCAGCCGGAGCGCGAACGGGCCGATCAGGGCGCCCGCTCCCGCCCCGGCCAGCGCGCCGGCGAGCAGCCACAGCGGCAGCGGCAGGGCCGGCGACAGTTTCTCGGTGACCGCCGCGGCCGTGTAACCACCGACCGCGACGAGTACGGCATGGCCGAGCGAGACCTGCCCGGCATAGCCGGTGAGCAGATTGAGCCCGATCCCGCCTACGGCGTAGCAGCCGCAGATGGCGAGAACCTGCAACCAGTCGTCGGTGAGCTGGTACGGAGCCAGGACCACCGCGAGCGCCACCAGCGCGATCCGGACCTTGGCCGCCCTGGTCGGGAACAGCCGCAGCCCAGCCGCGTAGTCGGTCGGCGGACCGGACGATCGTCGTGCCATCCGGCCGCGAACCGCCGTTCGGGTGTCTGCGATCGACGCCACCGTCAAGCCCTCCGTACCTCTCGGGTGCCCCACAGCCCGTACGGCCGGGCCAGCAGGATGGCGATCATGAGCACGTACGGGAACACCTGGTCGAAACCGCTGCCCAGCCAGGGGAACCAGTCACCGAAGTAGCGCCCGGCCAGGCTCTGGCTGATACCGATGAGCAGCCCGCCGACCACCGCCCCGGCCGGCGAGTCCAGCCCGCCGAGGATCATCGCCGGGAACGCAAGCAGCGCCACGAATTGGACGTGCGGTGCCAGGCCACCGGGACCGGCCGACAGCATCACCCCGCCGACCGCCGCGACCGCGCCGGATATGCTCCAGGCCAGGAGATGGACCTTGCCGGTGCTGATCCCTTGGGCTCGCGCCGCCTCCTGGTCGATCGCGGTCGCCCGCATGGCCAGGCCGGTCGCGCTGTACCGGAAGAACAGGAAGAACAGCACCAGTACCAGGGCCGCCAGGCCCATCCGCCACAGGTAGGCGTCGGAGATGACGACCCCGCCGATCGACGCGGTGCCCAGTCCCCACGGGTCCCTCAGGTCCAGCGCGTCCACGCCCCAGAACGCCGCGCAGACCTCGGTGAGAACGAACAGGAGGCCCACTGTCACCATGACCTGCGTGAAGAGCGGCTGGCCGACCAGGTGCCTCAGGACGAGCCGTTCCAGCAGAGCGCCGACCGCCGCGCCGCACAGCATCGCCAGCAGGACCGCCGGATAGAACGCGATGCCCAGCACTACGTGAAAGGTGTAGGTGAGATAGGCGCCGAGCAGCAGCAACGTGCCTTGCGCGAAGTTCAGCAGCCCCGTCGCTTTGTAGATGATGACGAATCCCAAAGCGACCAAGGCGTAGCCGCTGCCCACCGCCATTCCGTTGACCAGGGCGGTCAGCAAGCCGGTCATCGTGCCCCCGTCTCGTAGGCCTTCATTCGCAGGCCGATGCGCTCGTACCAGCTCAGTCCTTCGAACGGCCCGGGCCCGTACAACCCGATCCGCACCCGTCCCAGACCGAGCCGTGCACGCAGCGGCCTATGGATCAGGAGCGAGCCCAGCGGCAGGCCGCCCGCCAGCGCCCGGGTGCTCAGCCGCCGCTTCAGCCAGGACGCCGCCGCCAGCCGGGATTGCGCGCCGTGACGCAGTTCCTCCCAGACCTCGGCCCGCGCGTACAGCACGGTCGGACGGACCGCGGCCAGATCGGCGTGAACGGTCGCCGCACCGCCGAAGTTGACGATGTATCCGCGAGACAGGTGCAGCGTCAGCGAGAACGCGCGCTCGGCGGCGTCGTGCGTAGGCATGAAGGACAGGTACTCGTCCCGTGCCCGCAGTCCGAACGGATCCCCTGCCGACAGGTCCAGCCGCGCCGCGTCCTTCGACGCCGCGTCCGATGGGCCCGCGTCCGATGGGCCCGCGTCCGATGGGCCCGCATCCGTCAGACCCGCGCCGAAGTCCGCGAACGTGACGACCCTTTCGTCGCCCGCACTCACGTCACGGGCGTCGATGACGACGATCCGGCCGAGGTCCGGGCAGTTCCCGGCGATCGACAGCGCCTTGTCCACCTGCTCGGCGTCGTCGGCGAACAGCAGCCGCGCTTTGGCCTCCACCAGCCGCTCCGGCGGGCCGTCCACGTCCAGCGGCACCGCGACGGCCCCGGCCAGCACGATCCCGAGCTCGGCGAACAACCACTCCGGACGGTTGCGTACGGCCAGGGCGATCCGGTCGCCCTCACCGACCCCGCATTCGCGCAGCGCACCGGCCACCCGTTCGGCCACCGCCACGTACTCCGGCCAGGTGATCTCCTCCCACACGCCCAGCCGCTTGCGGCGCATCGCCGTGCCGCTCCGGCCCTGAAGCGGCTCCAGCGGCCTCATGCCGGTCCCTCCTCGGTGGCCTGGCCCAGGTACGCCTTGACCACCCGGGGATCGTCGCGGATCTCTGCGGGTGTGCCGACGGCCAGCACCACCCCGAAGTCCAGGGCGAGCACCCGGTCGGCCAGAGCCATGACCAGTGCCATGTCATGCTCGACGAGGATCATGGCCACTCCCAGCTCATCGCGGACGTGCAACAGGTACCGGGCCATCTCCTCGGTCTCCTCGAGGTTCATCCCGGCGACCGGCTCGTCCAGGAGCAGCAATCGCGGCTCCATCGCCAGCGCCCGGCCAAGCTCGATCCGCTTCTGCACGCCGTACGGCAGCGACCCGACCGGCCGGTTCCGGTACGGGTCCAGATCCAGCAGTTCCACGATCTCCTCGACCGCCCGCCGATGCCGGACCTCCTCGCTGCGGGCTCGGCCCCACCACAGCGCCGAGCTGACGAAACCGGACCGCATCAGGTGGTGCCTGCCGAGCAGCAGATTGGCGACCAGGTCCAGGCCCCCGAAGAGCCCCAGGTTCTGGAACGTGCGCGCCATTCCCAGCTTGGTGACGCGCACCGGGCTGAGCCCGCGTACCTCATGCCCGGCGAACCGGATCGAGCCCTCCTGCGGCCGGTACACCGCGCTCAGGCAGTTGAAGACCGACGTCTTGCCCGCTCCGTTCGGCCCGATCACCGCGAACAGCTCACGCTCGCGCACGTCGAACCCCACACCGTCCAGCGCCGTCAGCCCGCCGAAGCGCAGCGCCACATTGCGGACCTCCAGCAGCTCGCTCACCGGCGCACCTTCCTGCGGTGCGGCGCTCGCCCGAGCGGAGGGCGCCCGGCCGCACCGCCCAGGTAGAACTCCTGGATCCGCGCATCGGCGGCCAGCTCCGCGGCCGGTCCCTCCCGCACGATCCGCCCGGTCTCCAGGACGTAGCCGTGGTCGGCGATCGACAGCGCCATCCGCGCGTTCTGCTCGACCAGCAGGACGCTCGTGCCCTGCCCGTTGATCGTCTTGATGATCTGCCTGATCTGCTCCACCACCATGGGCGCCAGCCCCAGCGACGGCTCGTCCAGCACCAGCAGCTTCGGATCGCCCATCAGCGCCCTGCCGATCGCCAGCATCTGCTGTTCTCCGCCCGACAGGTAGCCCGCCACCTGCCCCCGCCGCTCGGCCAGCCGGGGGAACAGCGCCATCACCCGCTCGTGGCTGGCCCGCACCCCGGCCTTGTCCCGGCGGGTGTAGGCGCCGGTCCGCAAGTTCTCCTCGACCGTCAGCTCGGCGAAGACCCGCCTGCCCTCCATCACCTGCGTGAGCCCGGCCCGGACGATCCGGGTCGCCCCTGCGGTACGCAGGTCCAGGTCCCCGAACTTCGCCGTACCGGCCGTGACCACCCCGCCATGCCCGTCCAGCAGTCCCGTCACGGCCCGCAGCAAGGTCGTCTTGCCCGCGCCGTTCGCCCCGAGCAGTGCCACGACCCCGCCCGCGGGCACCTTGACCGAGACCCCGCGCAACCCGCGGACGGCGCGGTGGTAGGCGACCTCCAGCTCCTGTACGGCCAGCGAAGGACCGCGCGGCGAACCATCCATCCCGCAACCTCTCTCTAAACGAATATGAAGTTACTTTCACTTCTGGACTCAGGCAGGCCGTCGCCCGCTGCAGCCTCGACCTGTCCAACCAGGGGGTAGAGCGAGGCTTGGCGACTCGGCCATGCCTGCGAGTCCGGAAGGGGCGGCTCCGCGCCGCGGACGCCGGCGCCCGTGGGCAGCCGGGCCGGCTCCGGCGCTCAGATCGTCGTCAACGCCTCACAGGTCCGCCCCCGCGGCCGGCGGAGGCGTGGGCAAGGCGGACGGCCGAGTCGAGGTAAGTGCCGATACCGGCGATGCTGCCGTGGCGGACCCGGGGAGCAGAACGGCGTCGAGCGCATGAGCGGCAGGCACGGTGTCGGTTTCGTGGAGGGTGAGGAGGGGGTGGACGATCGTTTCACTCATGCATGTCAGCCTCACTCGAAGGATCGGACCGGAGTTCGCAGAGCAAAAAAGTGAAACTGAGCTTATCTTCGAGAAAGAGGTTTGACCAGAGCCCGGAAAGGTCACGTTCCATCAGGCCTTGAAGTGTGCAAGGGGTGGCGGCAGTGATGCGCGCGGTCGAGGATCCGGGCACGCCCGGCCTGCCCCTGTCTCCGAGCCTCGGCGGTGCCAACCGTCCGGCAGCGCACCCGTAGAGTCTCCTAGACCATGAAGAAGCACACGATTGCGCGTCCCCACAAACCCGCGCAGCGCACCGACCGTCAGGAGAAGGCGACGCAGAAGGGCCGCGCGACCGACGAGGCGTTCCGGGACGCGGCCCGGCGGGTCTTCGCCCGCGACGGCTACCTCAATGCCAAGATCAGCGACATCGCGGCCGAGGCGGGCAAGTCGGTCGCCTCCTTCTACAACTACTACGACACCAAAGCGGACCTGTTGCTCGCGCTGGCGGAGGAGTTCCACTCCGAGGCGATGGAGTTGGCCCTGGTGTCATACCGGGCCGGACAGAGCCGACATGAGGCGATGCGCGAGGCCATGGCGGGCTTCTGGCAAACCTACAAGCAGCGCCGCGGCGAACTCGTCGGTGTCTTCCAGGCATCCATGCTCGAAGGCGAGTTCCGCGACCGCTGGCTGGACATCCGGGCCCAAGCCATCTACCAGATCTCCGCCGAGATCCGGACCGCCCAGGAACACGGCTACTGCCCGGGAGCCAATCCGATACTGACCGCTTCGGCCCTGTCGGCGATGCTGGAACACTTCTGCTACATCTGGCAGGCGCAGGGCGGCGAGTCCGTCGAGGTGGAGTTCAGCGACGAGGGCGCGATCGACACCCTGGCCACCATCTGCATCCAGTCCATCTATTGGAAACCCGAGGACGCCTGAGGCGCGGCGGACAGCTTCATCGATCACGCGAGACAGCATCAAACAGTCGGTCTGAGCTGCCCCGCCTTTGCCCTGGTCAGGGGTGGTGGGTCGCGTGGGACTCGAACCCACAACCTACGGATCAAAAGTCCAGAGCTCTCGTATCAGAGCGGCGCTCTCAGTGTCGCACTATACCAATCTGTCCGCATCCAGCACCATCTCCATGCTGCTACATCCCGCCGCGTGCCGGCCCGTTTCGAAGCCGCCGAGCGAACACCGAGCGAACACCGAGCGAACACGGCCATCCGTGCACCGTCGGCTCACCCATCGAGGCATCTCCACGGTATGTCGAGATGGGTGAGAGTTGCAGGAGGCTGCGGTGAGCGGCGCCGCCCCATATGTCGTTTTGGCCTTCGCCTTGGTCGCTGACCCGGGCGGTCAGGCCAGGCGTGGTGTAGAAGGTGGCCTGGGCGCCGGTTCGTGTTCACCGACGCCGGATTCGCCGGACGCCAGTCGGTTGGACCGCGCAGACGCTGCGCACCACCCTGAGCATTGTCCGCAAACCCGCAGATCAGAAGGGGTTCGTTGTGCTCCCACGGAGGGGGCGGTCGAGCGGACTTTGGCGCAGCCGACGGCCCACTGGCGGCTGGCCCGCGACTATGAACGCCACACCGCCACGTCGTCTCATTTGGCTAGGTGGCGATAGCAGATGAGGGCGGCGGCGATGCCGACGAAGGCCAGGAAGTGCTCGGCCTTGCGCTCGTAGCGGTGGTGCAGCCGGCGGCAGTGGTTCATCCAGGACACCGTGCGCTCGCCCCCCAGCGGTGCCGGCCGAGCCGGTCAGGGGTCTCGATGCCGCGACGGGACCGGATCGGCGGGATACCGCGCACCAGGGGCTCCAGGCCGGCCCAACTCGAACTTGCCCTGCTCGCGCTGCTTACGACTCGTTCGTCCCTTGTGTCACACGAGTCTGGCAGAGAGGAAACCAAGCCGGGGCACTCCAGGTTCGGCCAACCGGCCTGAGCGCCGTATTAACGGTCGTCTCAGGTTCGCTCGGTAGGAAGCAGGCATCAGATCAGCGATGTAGCCCGTATGTAGGAGGCCAGTGATGGCAGTCAACGCAGCGCCGTCCGGGGAAGCGCCGGCCGGTCGGCTGGCCGGTCGGTGGGTGCCGTGGTTGGTGATCGGCCTGTGGATGGTGCTGGCGGCGTTCATGGTGCCGCTGAGCGGAAAGTTGAGCTCGGTCACCACCGACAGCGCCGCGGACACCCTGCCGGCCAGTGCCGAGTCCACCAAGGTGGCGGTGCTGGAGGACAGTCTCCCCGGCGGGGACGACAACACGTTCGTCTTCGTGTACCACCGCGCCGGCGGCATGACCGACGCCGACCGCGCGACGGTCGAGCGCCAGTACAGCACCCTTGCCAAGCGGTACCCGCCGAAGGAGGCGGCCCCGGCCGGCGGCGAGGACGAGGGCCCACCGACGAGATCCTCCACCGACGGCAAGGCGATGATGTTCACCCTCCCGGTGAGCACGACCTACGGCGAACCGGAGGCCATCGTCGGCCCGTTGCGTGACGCCGCGAAGGACCGCCCCGCCGGCCTGGAACTCGACGTGACCGGCCCGGCCGCGATCGACGGCGACATGGACGCCGTCTTCGACGGCATCGACCTGCAGGTCCTCCTCACCACCGTCGTCGTCGTCACGCTCCTGCTCATCCTCACCTACCGCAGCCCGGTGTTGTGGTTGATCCCGCTGGTGGTCGTGGGCGCGGCCGCACTGAGCGCGATGGCGACCGTCTACCTGCTCGTCAAGGGCTTCGGCATCGTTGTCAACAGCCAGAACTCGGCGCTGCTGACGATCCTGGTATTCGGCGTCGGCACGGACTACGCGCTGTTGCTCATCTCCCGGTACCGGGAGACACTGCACCACCACGAGAACGTCCGGGTCGCGATGGTCCGCGCGCTACGCAGCGCGGCGCCGGCCATCGTCGCGTCCGCGGCCACCGTGATCGCCGGCCTGCTCTGCCTGCTCGTCGCCGACCTGAACAGCACCAGCGGGTTGGGCCCGATCGGTGCGGCCGGCATCCTGTGCGCGCTGGTGGCCATGCTGACGCTGTTCCCGGCGGTGCTCGTGGTGCTCGGCAGGCGGATCTTCTGGCCGGTCATCCCGCGGTTCAGCACAGCCGTGGAGGAGAAGCCGGGGCTGTGGGGACGGCTTGGCGCCGCCATCAACCGCCGCCGGTGGGTTGCGGCGCTCGGCTCGCTCGGAATCCTCGGCATGCTCGCCATCGGGCTGGCGGGCAACACCGGCGCCCTGCGGGAGCAGGACCAGTTCCTGTCCGCGCCGGAGTCGGTCACCGGGTTCACCGTTCTCCGCCAGCACTTCCCAGAGTTCGGCGGCCAGCCGATGACGATCTTCACGCGGCCCGCGCACCAGGAGCGGGTGCTCGACATCGTCAAGGACACTCGCGGTGTGGCCCTGGCCCTCCCGGAGGAGACCAGCGGTGGCTGGGCCAACATCTCCGCGTTCCCGACGGATGCGCCGGAAACCGCCGCAGAATACGACACGATCAAGCGGGTGCGCACCGCCGTGCACGCGGTGAGCGGGGCGGAGGCCATCGTCGGCGGGCCGAGTGCGGAGAACCTCGATACCGAGGTGACCACCAGCCGCGACGAGAGGCTGGTGATCCCGCTGGTGCTCGCCGTCGTCCTGATCATCCTCGGGCTGCTGCTGCGCGCGATCGTGGCCCCGCTGGTCCTGATGGCCACCGTGATCGTCTCATTCGCCGCGGCCTTCGGCGGCAGCGTGTTCGTCTTCGACACGATCCTCGGGTTCAAGGGCATCGACTATTCGGTGCCGCTGCTGGCATTCCTGTTCCTGGTGGCGCTAGGCGTCGACTACAACATCTTCCTGACCAGCCGAGCCCGGGAGGAGACGGTGCGTCTCGGCACCAGGGAGGGCATGCTCAAAGCCCTCTCCGCCACCGGCGGCGTCATCACCTCGGCAGGCGTGGTCCTGGCGGCCACGTTCGCGGTCCTCACCACACTTCCGCTGGTGATGCTGATCGAGGTCGGGTTCCTGGTCGCCTTCGGCGTGCTGCTCGACGCCCTGCTGGTGCGGTCGGTCCTGGTGCCCGCCCTCACCCTGCTGATCGGTCGGCGGATCTGGTGGCCGAGCCGGCCGTCCCGTCCAGCGGCGGAGCTGCCGGACGGTCAACAGTCGCTCGCCGACGACGAGGAGCCCACGCTGCAACGGTGAGGGCGGCGGCACGAACGAGATCCGGGACGGGGATCCAGGCCCGTCCCGGATCTTTTCATGGGCCCGACGGCCGCCGCCCTTCGGTCCTGCGCCGCGCCCCCCGGGGCGGGTCAGCGCACCGCGGTGTCCTACCCGGCGGTGAGCCGCGCGGTTGGGGCGGGCGGGGCCGCGGCCGGAAGGTCGACACGAAGCAGCGCGCCACCGCGTGCCGAGCGGGCGACGGTGGCCCGGCCGCCGTGGGCGTCGACGACCCGCTGCACGATCGACAGCCCCAGACCGGATCCCGGCAACGCCCGGGCGCTGTCGGCACGGTAGAACCGGTCGAACACCCGCGGTACGTCGGCGGCGTCGATGCCCGGCCCGGCGTCGTCGACCTCGAGCACCGCCGACGCGCCCTCGGCACGGAGCCGGACCTGGACCGGCTGGTCCGCGGGGGACCACTTGCCGGCGTTGTCGATGAGGTTGAGCACCGCCCGCTGGAGCGCAGCGGGACGCCCGCTCACCCACACGGAGGTCACGTCGAGCGCGACCTCGATGTCGGGCACGCGGGAACGCGCCCGCGTCGCTGCGGCCACCACCACGTCGGCGAGGTCGAGCAGCTCGGTGCTCTCGTCGCTGACGTCACCGCGCGCCAGGTCGGTCAGCTCGGCGGCAAGGGTGCTCAACTCGGCCACCTGGGCGCCGAGATCGTTGAGCAGCCGGGTCCGGCTCTCCGCCGGCAGTGCGCTGTCCAGGGTGCCGCGCCGATCGAGCCGGATCAGCAGCTCGACGTTGAGGCGCAGGCTGGTGAGCGGGGTCTTGAGCTCGTGGGCGGCGTCCTCGGCGAGCAGCCGCTGGGCCCGCCGGGAGTCCCGGAGCGCGGCGAGCATGTCGTTGATCGACTGAATCAGCCGCCGGATCTCCCCACCGCCCTCATCCGGGATGTCGGCGTCGAGATCCCGGGTGCGCGCGACACGTACCGCGGCGGCGGTCAGCCGGTCGATCGGTGCCAGCCCGGTCCGCGCCACGGCCCGCCCGACAAGGGCGCCGCCGACCACGCAGAGCAGCCCGATCAGCAGCATGCCCAACCCGAACCGGGTGATCGGGCTGTCGTCGGCGGCGACGCGGGCCACCTGGACCGCGCCGTCGCCCGCCCGCAGCGTGTAGATGAAGTAGCCGTCGCTGTCGTTCGACTCCATCAGATCGGCCGACGCCCCGTGCGCCACGCGCCCGGCGTGCTCGCTGACCGGGGGCAGCGCGGGTTGGCCGGCCGGCGTCCGGGTCGAGCCGTCGGGCAGGATGACCCGCACCAGCTGACCGGATCCGGGATACGGCGGTAGCTGGACCTGCGCCAGACCAGCGCGCTCCGCCTTCGTCGCCAGGACGCGGGAGTCGGCGCGTAGCTGATTCTCGGCAGAGTCCTGCAGCTCCCAGCTCAGTAGCTCGATGCCCGCCTGGAAGGCCGCGAACACGCTGGCCGCGATGGCCGTCGCCGCGATCACCGTCAGCCTGGTCCGCAGGGACCGCCGGCGCCACCATCGGGTCAGCCGGCGCGGTTCCCGGTCGGCGGGCCTGCTCACGGAGGAGTCTCCCGCAACGTGTATCCCAGGCCGCGCAGCGTGTAGATCAATCGCGGCTCACCCTCGGCCTCCATCTTGCGGCGCAGGTAGCTCACGTATACCTGGAGGTTGTTGGCGGTGGCGCACATGTCGAAGCCCCAGACCGCCTCGAACAGCGCGTCGCGGGTCAAGACCCGGGTCGCGTTGCGCACGAGGACCTGCAGGAGGGAGAACTCGGTCCGGGTCAGGAGCAGCGGCCGCCCGCCCCGCCACGCCTCGAACCTGTCGGGATCGAGCCGGACGTCGGCGAACGACAGGACCTGCGACTCCCCGTCGGGCGGCGTGCGCCGGCGCAGCAGGGCCCGCACCCGGGCCAGCAACTCCTCTGTGGCGAACGGCTTGGGCAGGTAGTCGTCGGCGCCCGCGTCCAGCCCCGCGACCCGGTCGGAGACCTGGTCACGGGCGGTCAGCATCAGCACCGGCAGATCCCGACCCGCGGCCCGCAACCGGCGGCAGGTCTCCAACCCGCCGAGGCGGGGCATCATCACGTCGAGGATCAGCAGATCCAGCGTGTCACCGCCGGCCCCCCCGACCCCGTCGAGCACGGCGAGACCGTTGGCGACGGTGCTGGTGTCGTAACCCTCGACCTGGAGCACCCGCTCCAGCGACTCACGAATGGCCCTCTCATCATCCGCGATCATGATCCGCACGCCGGCCCGCCCCCTTCCAATCGATGCTTTTGCCGCTCATTGTCCCCGATCAACCTGAGAGCAGGATTAGCGCGTCGCTGGGGACCGCGCTCTTACGGATACCTAAGAAATGGAACCTGCCGTCGGGTCATGAGTAGGGGGAGGACCAGATGACCAGCACCGCACTCGGCAACCAGGCAGTAGATCCTCCGCGCCGGTCACGGGCGCTCGGCGTCCCCAGGTGGCTCCCGCACCCAACCTTCATCATCCTGCGGCTGCCGCCATCGAGCGACTCTGTCGGGAATCTGGAAACGGGCCGGCGCGTCGCTGAGAGTGACTGTCCGGTAACCTTCAGGATCTCGGGATCGGTGAAGTCGGGCATTCCCCCGAGGTGGTCAAGTGTCGGTTCGCCCCCGGTCCGTAGTCGAGATCCCGGAGCTCACCGCGCGGATGGCGCGCGCGAGCAATCCTCGTGGCACGACCGCGATGTGGGTGCGTGATCACCTCGACGGACTGTGGAGCGATGCGGACCTGGCCTGCTGGTACCCGCGTGATGGCCGCTCCGGTCTGTCGCCGGCGCAACTGGCTATGGTGTGCGTGCTGCAGTTCCTGCTGAACCTGTCGGACCGGCAGGCCGCCGAGGCCGTGCGCTGCTGGATCGACTTCAAATACGCCTCGGCCATGGAACTGGACGACCCGGGCTTTCACCACAGCGTTCTGTCCGACTTCCGTGACCGGCTCGCCGCCGACGACCCGGCCGACCGGCTGCTTGACCTGGCGCTGGAACGGATGAAGGACGCCGGGCTGGTCAAACAGCATGGGCCGGCAGCGCTGTGCTGCCGAAAAGTGCGTCCGTGCAGGTGAGAGGCGTAATGTCCGGCAAGTCGTGGCGCGGGGCCGGGAAGAGTCGCGGGACGGGCCACGCCACCGCCCTCGCCCGGAATGATGGGCGGTTGTGCTGTTGCGACTGGCTTACTTGACCGTGTCCAACACGGTCGCGATACTGCGTTTACTTCCGATGACCGATCGGGAGAAAGATGCCGAGATTTTGGTGTTGCGGCACCAGATCACCGTGCTCGAGCGCCAGCTGGGCGGGGCGAGATTCTCAAGGACGCCGGTATCGATCCAGCGCCTGAGCGTTCCTCGACCACCTGGGCCGGGTGCCTGCGTTCCCAGGCCGAGGCGCTGCTGGCATGCAACTTCATGGAAACCGTTACCTTGACGGGGGAGCGCACGTACGTGCTGGCGGTGATCGAGCACCACACCCGCCGCATCCGGGTCCTGGGCGCTACCGCTCATCCGAGCGCAGCGTGGGTGATGCAGGCGGCCCGGAACCTGGTCATGGACCTTGAGGACGCCGGGTGCCGGGCACGGTTCCTGATCCGCGATCGCGACGGCAAGTTCCCCGACCTGTTCGACGCCGTCCTGGCCGATGCCGGCATCCAGACGGTGCTGACCGGGGTGCGGGTGCCGAGGATGAACGCGGTGATGGAGCGGTGGGTGCAGACCTGCCGCCGCGAACTCCTCGAGCGAACGCTGATCTGGAGCCGGCGGCGCCTGCTTCACGCCCTCCGCGAGTTCGAGACCTTCTACAACGAGCATCGGCCTCATCAGAGCATGGCCAACGCGCGCCCGTTGAGGCCACTGCCTCCACCGATCAACGAACCAGACCAGATCGCCCACCTGGATATCCGAAGGAGCCAACGTCTGGGCGGGATCCTCAGCGAGTACGAGCATGCCGCTTGACCTACACGGACGTAGTTTTCGGCAAGTGCAGCGCTGCGGGGCGGCGAGGGTGCCCGGGCCTGCGGGGACCGGAGGTTCGAGTTCCTCTTCGTCTTGCTCATCGAAGGTGTCCTCGTCGTTCTCCCAGTCCCGTAGCCTGCCAGCCAGGCCAGGTACAGCGGCCGGCCGTCTCCGGCGGCGTAGGAAGCGGCGCCGCTACCGGCGCCGTGCCCCGTGCGGGGCCCGGACGATGTAGTGCCCGGGCCCGCACAGGACGAGAGCGTTATCGCTTCATGAGGGCGAAGACTCCCCAGCCGAGGTACTCACGCAGGTGGCGCGCGTAGCGGGCGGGCTCGTTGGCGAGTTCCTCCCGTACTTCGGGTGCCAGTTCGTCGTCGGGGTTCTGGTCGAGCCAGCGGCGCATGCTGAGCCACTGGGCCGCGGTGTAGCGGTCCCAGCTGTCCTGGTCGGCCAGCATCATCTCCACGACGTCGTACCCGAGGTCGCCGAACTGCCCGATCAGGCCGTGCAGCGGCACGAAGTCGGCGATGGCGGTGGCGTGGCAGGCCTGCGCGGTCTCCTCGTCCGGCGGGACCTGCCGCCAGTAGGGCTCGCCGATCAGCATCATGCCCCCGGGGCGGAGGCTGCGCTGGAGCAGCTCGGCCGTTCCGGCGACGCCGTCGCCGATCCACGCGGCGCCGACGCAGCAGGCCAGGTCGACCGGCTCGTCCGCGACGTGTCCGGCGGCGTCGCCGTGGACGAACTCGACACGGTCGGCGACGCCGAGTTCGACGGCGCGGGCTTGGGCCTGCTCGGTGAACAGGGTGCTGATGTCCACGCCACTGCCGGTGAAGCCTAGGTCGCGCGCCCAGGTGCACAGCATCTCGCCCGAGCCGCTGGCCAGGTCGAGGACGCGCGTGCCGGGGGCGAGGCGGAGCGCCTCGCCGAAGGCGGCGAGCTTGGCGGGGGTCAGCGGGTCGTGGATGCGGTGGTCGCTCTCGCGGATGGTGAAGATGCGGGGAAGGTCCATGACCAGATTCCTTTTCGTCATGCCTTGAAGTTCGGGGAGCGCTTGATCTCACGGATCAGGCGCGTGATCTCCTTCTTGGTCCGCTCCCGCTCGGCGCGCAGCCGCGCGTCGATGCGGGAGGCGGCGTAGGCGTTCTCGCGCTGCAACCGGTGGTAGCTGTCCAGGCGCCTCTGGGTGAGCTGGCCGTCCTCGACGGCCGCCAGGACGGCGCAGCCCGGCTCGGTGCTGTGGGCGCAGTCGACGAAGCGGCAGTCGTCGGCCAGCTCGATGATCTCGGCGAAGGTCCGGTCCAGGCCCTCGTCGGCCTCGTGCAGGCCCACACCGCGCAGGCCCGGCGTGTCCAGCAGGACCCCGCCGTGCGGCAGCGGTAGCAGCTCCCGCCACGCGGTGGTGTGCCGGCCCCTGCCGTCGTTCTCGCGCACCGCGCCGGTGGCCAGGCGTTCCTCGCCCAGCAAGCGGTTGCCGAGAGTGGACTTGCCCGCGCCCGAGGGCCCGAGCAGCACGACCGTGCCTGACAGGACGGCGACGAGGACATCCACGCCCTCGCCGGTAGCGGCGCTGGTGACCAGCACCTCCACACCCGGCGCGACCTCGGCCACCTCGGCCGCCGCCCGCTGCGCGTCCGCGCACCGGTCGGCCTTGGTGAGCACCACCACCGGGGTGGCACCGCTCTCCCAGGCCAGCGCGAGCATCCGCTCGATCCGCCCGTGCCTGACGGGGTCGGCGAGGGAGACGGTCACCGCCACGGTGTCGACGTTCGCGGCGAGCACCTGCCCGTGCGAGCTGCGCGACGCGGTGGAGCGCACGACGGCGGTCCGGCGCTCCAGCACCTTCACGACGACGGCGGACGCGGCCGGGGTGGCCGGCCGAACGGCCGTCCAGTCGCCGGTGCACGGCAGCAGCCGGTCACCGCTGACCACCGCGCGCACGGGCCCGCCCTCGGCGACGATGTCGCATAGACCGCGTTCGGTCCGCACCACACGGCCCGGAATCAGCCCGTCGGCCCGGAGCGGGGCGAACGAACGCTCCCGTTCGTCGTCCCAGCCGTAATCGGCCAGTGTCAGAGCGCGTTCAGAAGAAGAGAGAGAAGAATGAGATGAGTGCTGATGAAACACGTGGAGACCCTTGAAAGGGGACCTCGCCGGACGGCATGCGCTCCGGAACTAATCTCCCCGGGGAGAAAGGCAGGCGAAGGTCAGGACGAGGCCCGGAAAGTGAGGATGGTCCGGGCACCGCGCACAGCGGTGTTCTCCACGACAGTCATCAACTCACCTCCATCATCTGCACGGGCGATCGGTTGCCGCCACTCTCAACCAGACAGTACCTGATGGGGAGACCCGCGCAACTTCGGGGCTCGGGGAAAGGGGGGTGACCAGGCGGGTCGGAGGGATCCGGCCTCATACGCCCAGAACCCACAACGAACTTGTGAAGTTGCCCCAGCACCAGGTGTCGTCCCCCATCTCGGCCAGCGTCCGCATGGCGGGCTGCTGCGGTTCGGTCAGAACCTCATACGGCGGCAGCACGCTTCCTGGCTTCCCGAACACGTGCCGCAGCACGGCGTCGACCGTGGGAAACGCATCGGGGCCGGGCTGAGCGTCAGCCCCCTGAGCATGGCGCCGAGAAGCCTCGGATGCGTCCGCTCCTCGACCGCCGCGAGCGTCTTCGTCGCGTATCCGCCCAGGTTGCCGCCCAGATGGCAGATCTCAACTGTCCGTCCGGCGTGTGGGAGGGCCTGCGGGGCTTTCCGGATCGCCTGGTGGCAAGGCGTGTCAAGCAGGTCCCGGACGTGACCTCGGGGGACGAGACGAGCGCTAATCGTCGCCCGGTCGCTCGTGGAATACGGACCGTGACGGCAGCGGGCGGCGCACGGAGAGAGAAAACGGGCATGGGAAACGCCAAATGGTTCGGAGGGTCGGCGGCCGAGTGGCTGTGGGCCTCGGAGCCGATGCGGTGGCGTTTGCGTCCCGGCTCTTCTTCCCCGCGTCCAGCCTGGTCGCGGCCGAGGGGACTTCGGCCGCGGCGTGCACGGTCTGGGTGTCCATCGCTACCCCGGACGGGTCCTCGGCCCGTCCCGCGACCTCACGCACCCGGCCGCGCAGCAGATCGTGGATGGTCTGGGTCTGCCCGTCATCGCGCCCTACCTTTCTGAAGGTGCCCCGAGGGTCCGGTGAGAGCGGGATGCTCGGGTGGTGCGGGTGAGGCAGGGATGGCTTTCATCGCGCTGCTGATCGATGGCTCAGGTGGCTTGGCCCCCTGCCTCACCGCTTCTTCTCGACCGCTGATTAGAGACCGCGACTGATCGCTGTGTAGGGCGAGGACGGCGGGAAGAGGCCGCGCTTGCGACAGTTCGTCGAAGGGAGAGCCGTCATGCCGCTGGCCGTGGGCATCGATGTCGCCAAACAGATCCACTGGGCCGAGATCAAGGTCGCCGAGGCAGGGAAGGTGCTGGTCAACCGGCGGGTCGACAACACCCCCGACGCGATCGAGAACCTGATCGCCGACATCCAGGCCGCCGAGGCCGAGCACGGCCGGGCCACCGTCGGGATCGACATCCTGGGCGGCATCGCCGCCCTGCTGCAGGCCATGCTGCTGGCCGCGGGCCTGACCGTGGTCCACGTCCCCGGCCTGGCGGTCAACCGCGCCCGCCAGGGCACCCGAGGCGGTGAGCACAAGAGCGATCCCAAGGACGCCCGTGTCATCGCCGACCAGGTCCGCATCCGCGACGACCTGCGGCCGGTCACCACCGGCCGGGACATCGACGCCGAACTGCGACTGCTGGTGGCACGCCGCGCCGACCTGGTCACCGATGCCACCCGCCGCGCCAACCGGCTGCGCGAGTTGCTGGCCTCGATCCACCCCGGCCTGGAGCGCCAGCTCGACCTCACCGGCAAGACCGGCCTGCACCTGCTCACCCAGTACGTCACCCCGGCCGAGATCCGCGCTGCCGGACGCGCCCGCGTCCTGGCCCACCTGCGCAAGCTCAGCCACGTCAAGGACGCTCAGCTGATCGCGCTGGCCGACGGGACATTCACCTCGGCGACCGCGCAGCGCGTCAGCGTGCCCGGCGAGGCGGTCGCCGCCGACCTGGTCCGCGACATCGCGGCCGAGGCGCTGGCCGCCCGGGACCGGCTCGCCGCGCTGGACAAGCGCCTGCGGGAGGTGCTGGAGCGCCACCCTGACGCGGCCCTCATCGCCAGCCTGCCGGGGATGGGGGCCGTCCTGACCGCCGAATTCCTGGCCGTCACCGGCGGCATCGACCGCTACGCCGGCGGCGACCAGCTCGCCGCCGCCGCGGGCCTGGCCCCGGTACTCCGCCAGTCTGGCAAGGTCCGCTACCTGCAACGCTCCCGCGCCGGAGACAAGGCCCTCAAACGGGTCTTCTACCAGTCGGCGTTCATCGCGGTCGGCTGCGACCCGGCCAGCAAGGCGTTCTACCGGCGCAAGAAGGACCAAGGGAAAACCCACCACCAGGCCGTACTCGCGCTCGCCCGAAGACGCGTCAACGTGCTGCACGCCGTGCTCCGCAACCGCACTCCCTACAACCCCGGCCACACAGCCGTAGCGGCTTGACAAACGCATTAGAGAGCCACCGGCCGAAGTAGTAGTACACCGCCGAGCGGGGCGGCAGGTCATGCGGCAGGTATTCCCACCCGCACCCCGTCCGCTCCTGATACAAGATCGCGTTCACGATCTCCCGCATCGGATACCGGCCCCGGTGCCCCGACACCGACGGGTGCCGAGCCTTCCACGCCGCGATGACCGGCTCGATACATGCGGGGCTTGAGGAGCGTTGACCGGGCACCGAAGGCGTTCAACGCGATCAACAGCAGGTCCTCGGGGTTGATGTTCCACGTGCGGGCCACCTGCTGAGGGACTGTACGGGGGTTTTCGGCTCTGTCGCTCTTTCGGTGGTAGCAGACAATTAGGCTCAGCCGAGAAGGATGCGGTGCCGAAGAAGTCGGAAGCCCGCCCGGCCGTACATCTGTCTCTTGATCAGCTTGGTCTTGGTGTTGACGCCCTCGGTTCCACCATTGTGGTATTCGCTGGTCAGAGCGGCGCAGACGGCATCGTGATCCAGCCGCAGGCCGCGGATGAACGAGTGCACGTGCGGCAGCTTCACCTCTTGGGCGGCGGTGATCCATTCCTGCAGCCGGTCTGCGTTCTCGGCGGCGGGTGTCAGTAGGTGCGCGAAGGTGCGGACCAGTGCGGCGAGCGCGCTCATCTCCGGGCAGGCGCTGGTGGTCTTGGCGAGGAGTTCGTGCTGGTCGGGCTTGAGCGTGCCGGGGCGGGCGAGCAGGAGCCGCGCGAGCCTGCGGGGCGACAGGCCGGGACGGTCGTCTTCGACGCGGCCTTGGGTGATGTAGCGGTAGAGGACTGCGTCGATCCGCGCGTACCGTTTGACGGTGTTGAGCGCGAGGTCGAGGCGACGTGCGCATTCCAGCAGACCGACACCGGCATTCAGCAGATCGTGGACCTGGTGCCACCTCGCCAGGGTCGTGGTCTTTCCGCCGTCGAGCTTTCGCACGCGGGAGGCCGAGGCCCAGCAGCCGCTGTGCACGGCGACCTCCTTGCTGGCCGCCTGGGCGAAGTTGTGCCAGATGTGCCACCGGTCCCCGACCTGCAGGGCACCGGGCAGGGCCTGGTGCACGGCGTCGGCGTAGCCGGCGGCGCCGTCCCGGCAGACGACCTCGACGCCGGGATGCTCGCGCAGCCACGCGGCGAGGGTGCCGGAGCGGCGGTCGGGCAGGACATCGACCCGTCGGCGGGTCTCGGCGTCGATCAGCACGGTGGCGTAGGAGTGGGAGCGCCGCAGGGCGAAGTCGTCCACGCCCAGCACCCGCGGCGGCGTCACCTCCGGCAGCGGCAGCCGCAACAAGGTCCGCAGCGCGGTGTGGCGTGAGACCGGCACGCCGAGAAGAGTCAGCACGCGAGCGTCGGCCCGGCCTGCCAGTTCCCGTACCACCGCCCCGACAGGCGCTGCCAGGCGAGCGGTGCGTCGCTGGTAACGCTCCAGCACCCCCATGATCTGTTCCCGGAAGGTCCTCCGCGGGCACTGCCGGTTGCGGCAGGTCAGCCGACGGACTCGTACCTCCAGCAGCACCGGCCGCCCGTCGACCGGGAGATCGGCCACGGTTCGCTCGCACCACCCGTGGACACAGGAGGTTTCAACATCACACCCCGGGCAACGGACCGGCGCCTCCCGGCTGCGGGCCCGCACCCGAATCCGCTCGCCCTCATCCGCCACATCATCGATGACCAGGCCGGACAGGCCCGCGAATACCACACCGACAAGATCGCCGTCCTTGATCACGCCTTAGCGTGACAGGCCGACACCCTCCGCTACCACCGAAAGAGCGACAGAGCCGTTAACTGGACAGACCCGCGGGCCAACGGCGACGAGGACACGCCGGTCGGGACGCGTCAGCCTCACAACGGGACCCAGTCATCAACTGTGACTAGGAGTCGGCAGCAAGTTACTCAAAGGGGTTGTCAAGGCATAAAGAGAGGGAGGCGGGGCGTGCCTGGAGGGCGAGTCCCGACCAACGAGCGAACATCGAGCGAACACGGGAACGAAGTGGGGCATCCGGGGCGCCCGGCGAACCGGACATTTTCTTCGTTTTCCCTGGTCAGGGGTGGTGGGTCGCGTGGGACTCGAACCCACAACCTACGGATTAAAAGTCCGGTGCTCTCATATCAGAGCAGCGCTCTCAGGGGTGCACTGTATCAATCTGTCCGCATCCAGCGCCATCTCCATGCCGCTACATCCCGCGCCGTGCCGCCCCGGTTCGAAACCGCCGAGCGAACAACGAGCGAACACGGCCGACCAGCGGCGCGTGCAGGTGTCCATGGGAGTTCAAGCCGGCGGTGTGGATCTCGGCGGCCGACGGCGATGACATGGTCCGTGCCGATGCGGTCGTGATGTTCCGTATGGACGACACCGGTCGCCTGACCGCACAGCTCCGTGACGAGTCGAAGGTCAGCGTGGCCCTCCTGGAGGGCTCGTCGGGGATCGCCCGCGTGCCCGCCGACTTCCATCGGCGGTTGGCCAGGGCGATCGCCGAACTCGGGGACTCCAGCGGTGCGCATCTGATCCGGGCGCAGGAGACCGGCGGCGCATGGAACTGGATCACTGAACGGCTCTGAGGACGCCGCACGGGGCGTCGCCCGCGACCGCGTCAACCCGGGATGCGGAGGGCGAGCAGAGCGATGTCGTCCTCGCGGCTGGGGCGCATGCGCTCGATGAGGCGGTCGCACAGGTCGGACAGCGGGAACCGGGCCAGTTGGGCGCTGTGCCGGCGCAGGCCGGTGAGACGGTCGGTCAGGTCCGAGTCGCGGGTCTCGACGAGACCGTCGGTGTAGAGCAGCAGGGTGGACAGCGGAGGGAGGGCGCGGACGCCGTCGGGGCGTGCGCCCGCGAGCTCCGGATCGCCGAGCAGCATCCCGTGCTCCTCGAGGAACTGCGTGCCGCCGTCGCGGGTGACCAGCAGCGGCGGGAGGTGACCGGCGTTGCACCAGCGCAGCCGCCAGGACGACTCGCCCGCACGTTCGACGCGGGCGAACACCGCGGTGGCCAGCTCGGCTTCGCTCACCGCGTCCATCGCGCCGTCCAGCCGTTCGAGCACTGTGCTGGGGGGAGCGGTCAGATCCCAGGCCAGGGCCCTGAGCATGTTGCGGACCTGGGCCATCCGGGCCGCCGCCTGCAGATCGTGGCCCACGACGTCGCCGATGGCCAGGCCGGTGGCGCCGTCGGACAGCTCGAAGGCGTCGTACCAGTCGCCGCCGAGCCGGCTGGCCTCGGTGGCGGGCAGGTACCGGGCCTGAAATTGCAGATCGCCCGGCTGGAACAAGGGCGGGAGCAGGCTGCGCTGCATGGCCTCGGCCGTGTTGCGCTGTGCGGCGAACAGGCGGGCGTTGGCCACGACGAGACCGACGCGTCGGGCGATGTCCTCGATGACGAGCCTGTCGTCGGTGCCGTACCCGTGGCCGGGGCGGGAGAAGCCCAGCGTCAGGGCGCCGTAGACCTCGCCCCGGGCCGCCAGCGGAGCGCTGATCGCACTGTCGGCGCCCATGACGCGGAAGAGGGCGCGCTGGGCCGCGTCCAGCGGCTCATCGGGGTGCGATTCGGAGGCGTCGCCGCCGGTGACGACGGTCATGCCGCCGCGCAGAACCCGGGCGAGCGATCCGCGGGGCGTCCGGGGGAGGGGCGGCAGCGGCCCCTCCAGGGCGGCGTCCTCCTCGGGCGTGGACTCGCGGTGCGTCGCGGCGACACGCTCGACGCGTCCGTCGGAGATCAGCAGGTCGACTTCCGCCCAGTCCCCGAGTGCGGGCACGACGAGCCGCACGAGGCGCCTGAGCACCTCATCCTCGTTCAGTGTGGACGACAGCACCGTGGTGATCTCGGCGACCAGCTCCAGCCGGGAGATGGCCCGCCGCATCCCGGCCATCCGGTCGCGCAGCTCGTCCTCGATCACGAACCGCTCGGCGGCGTCCTGGAAGACGAGGACCACCCCGACCGCGACCTCGGTCTCGGCCGGTGACGGACCGCCAGCGTAGATCGGCGCGGACGACCAGGAGCACACCAGCAGCCGCCCGTCGCGATGGACGAGGTTCTCGCCGTCCCCGTGGCCGGGGACACGGGTTCGGAGCGCCCGCCTCAGGCGGCAGTCCCGCTCCAGAGGGACGCACCCTCGGCCGTCCCGGTGGAGGAGGCCGTGGACGTCCCTGCCCAGGACCTCTTCCCGGGTGTAGCCCAGAAGCTGCTGAGCCCGGGGGTTCCACGCCGTGATCCGGCCGTCGGCATCGATGGCCAGGACCCCCGAGTTCATCGCCTCGACCAGGTTGTCGTTGACCGCGCCCGTCCGGTCGTCCGCCTGACTGCTCACTGTTACCCCCAGGTCGAACACTAGGCCCTTTGCCCGCGCATCACCCGGAATACCCCCGACCCGTAACAGCGTCCGACGAGGCCGTACCGCCCTCCCGTGGAATCGGCCGTGCCGGCTGGCAATCATCCGGTCCGGCGTGACGCGTGCGCGGCGCGTCGGTCGGGGCAGCGCCCCGCGCGGGCGCGGAAGCGGAGCGGTCGAGCAATCGGTCGAGGTCGGCGGTGTCCAGGCGGTCGCCGCTCATCGTGGCTAGCCGGTTCAGCGGCAGCGACTCGACCATGCGGAGGATGGTGGGGTCGGCGGCGACGGCCGATCCCTCCATCGCGCCCAGCGCCCGCAGCAGCAGCGGGCCGCCTTCGGGGTGGGCGAGCCACTCGCCTACGGACGAGTCGCGCCCGAGCGGGCGGGGGAGTGCGGGCGCGTCCAGCGTCACCCGGGCGGTCAGCCGCAGGTCGCGCGACGAGGCGCCGACACCGATCTGGAATTCGCCGCTCTCCAGCACCCAGCGACCGTGGGCGGGGCTGAAGAACGACAGGTCGCGGGCGTCCAGCTCGAACTCGACCGGCGCGGACTCGCCGGGGGCGAGCCCGACCTTGGTGAACGCCTTGAGCTCCCGGACGGGACGGTCGGCCGAGCATTCGACGTCACGCACGTACACCTGCACCACCTCCTTGCCGGCCATCGGCCCGGTGTTGGTCACGGTGAGCCGCAGCCGCACGGCCACGTCGTCGCCGCTCCCCTCGACCGTCGCGTCCAGGTCCGAGTAGCTGAAGGTGGTGTAGGACAGGCCGTGCCCGAATGGGTAGGCGACGTCCATGTCCCGGGCGTCGTAGTAGCGGTAGCCCACGTAGAGACGCTCGCCGTAGGAAACGATGCCGTCGGCGCCGGGGAAGTCCAGGTAGGACGGGTTGTCCTGCAGACGCGTCGGGACGGTCTCGGCCAGTCGGCCGCACGGGTTGGCGCGTCCGAACAGCAGGTCGGCGACCGCGCCGCCCCCGGCCTGCCCGGCCAGCCAGCCTTCGAGGACGGCTTTGGCGTTGTGCTGCCAGGACGCGACCTCGACCACGCCGCCGTTGGCCAGCACGACGACCACGTCTCGGTTCGCCCGCGCTACCGCGTCCAGCAGGCGGAGCTGGACGTCCGGGAGGTCGATGTCCTCGCGGTCGAACCCTTCCGATTCCCGTCCTTCGGGCAAACCGAGGAATACGACGGCGACGTCGGCGTCCGCTGCTGCGGCGACCGCGTCGGCGAACAGCGAGTCGCTCCCCTCCCCGGAAAGGGAGAAACCGGGCGAGAACGAGAGGCGGATGTCGTCACCGGCGGCCTCAGCCAGTGCGTCGAGGGCGCAGTCGACCCGGGTGGGGTTGATCTGCGAACTGCCCGCGCCCTGGAACCTCGGGGTGCGGGCGAACTCGCCGATGACCGCCACGCTCATCCGGGCGGCGGGGTCCAGTGGCAGGATCGCGTCGTCGTTCTTCAACAGGACCGCGGACTCGGCCGCGGCCGTCCTCGCCAGCGCGTGGTGCCGGTCGAAACCGAAGCCGATGTCTCCCGCCGGGGCGTCCGCGTCGGCCCGGTCGACGAGATCGAGCAGGCGCGCAACGGCCCGGTCGAGCACGACCTCGTCCAGGTGCCCGGATTCGACGGCCTCGACGAGCCGAGCGGCACTCGAGCCGTTCGTCGTCGGCATCTCCAGATCGAGACCGGCCGCGACGGCGGCGACGGGATCGGCGACCGCGCCCCAGTCGGACACCACCAGGCCGTCGAACCTCCACTCCCCGCGCAGCACCTCGGTGAGCAGCCAGTGGTTCTCCGCCGCCGGAACGCCGCTGATCCTGTTGTAGGCGGCCATCACCGTCCACGGGCGGGCCGTGGTGACGATGTGCTCGAACGCGGCGAGGTAGATCTCCCGCAGCGTGCGTTCGTCGACTTCGGCGCTGATGCGCATCCGGTCGGTCTCCTGGTTGTTGGCGGCGAAGTGCTTCACCGAGGCGCCCACGCCCCGGCTCTGCACGCCGCGCACCAGCGCCGCCCCCAGCCGTCCGGTCAGCACCGGATCTTCGGACAGGTACTCGAAGTTGCGTCCGCACAGGGGGGATCTCTTGATGTTGACGCCCGGCCCGAGCAGCACCGCCACGCCTGCGGCCCGCGCCTCGTCCCCGAGCGCCCGCCCCACCCGCTCCAGGAGGTCGACGTCCCAGGACGAGCCGAGCGCCGCCGCCGTGGGGAAGCACGTGGCCGGGACGCTCGCGCCGAAACCGAACGCCTCGGCGTCCTTCGGCGGCTTGCGCAGACCGTGCGGGCCGTCGGTCAGGACGATCGAGGGGATCGCGTGCCGCTCGACGCCGGCGGTCGACCACGCGTCCCGGCCCGAGAGCAGCGCGGCCTTCTCTTCAAGGGAAAGCGCCGAGATATCGCTGTGCACAGAGATCCTTCGCTTCGTTCAGGAGACGGACTTGACGCGGAGGGCCACTACCAGCCCGCTGATCAGAGCGAGGGCCGCCGCCATGAGGTACAGCAGCGTGTAGTTCTGCTCGTCGCCGGACGTGCCGACGGCCAGGAAGATCGGAGCGATGAGCGGAGCCAGCCCCTGTGCTATCGAGGTGGAGAACCCGTAGATGCCGGCGAACCGGCCGGCGTCGCTCTCCCGTTCGGGCAGCACGTCCAGCATGAGCGCCTGGTCCACGGCGGCGAACAGTCCCAGACCGAGGTTCCCCAGCACGGCACCGGCCACGATCAGCGGCAGGCCGGGGGCGAACGCCATGACGGCCGCCCCGAGAGCGAACACGCAGCCGCCGGCCAGCACGAAGGCGCGGCGCCGCCGCAGCCGGTCGGACAGGAAGCCGCCGCCGAGGGCGCCGAGCATCGTGGCGACGATGCCGCCGCCCGCCACGACCGCGACCATGCCCGCCGCCTCCTCGACGCTCACGCCCATCCGGGCGGCCAGGAAGAACGACATGAACGTCGTGTTGAAGGTGACACCGAACATGAACAGGAACTTGCCGAGCCAGTTCCAGGCGAAATCGGGATAGCGGCGCGGATCGAACGTGTAGGCGTGGCCCAGGACGCGCAGGGAGGTCGGCTCCCCGGTCTTCTCCATCCCCCGGCTGTCCGGTTCGTACACGAAGCAGACGAACACGGCCACGGCCACCACACCGACCGCACCCGGGACGAGGAACAGCAGGAGGGCGTTGCCGGCGAGCCCGCCCGCCATGAGCGCACCGGCGATGGGCGCGAGCTGCTGCACGACACCGGACAGGGCCGAGACCTTGCCGCGCTGCGACTCCGGCAACCGATCGGCCTGCGAGGCCACCAGCAACACGAAAGCCGACCCCCAGCCGATCTGCGCCAGGACCCAGCCGAGGCCGAGCACGAGAACGGTCGGCGCCAGGGCCAGCACCACCAGCGCGACGACCCCGACGGCCGTCAGGCCGAGCAGGTACGGACGGCGGCGGCCGAGCCGGCTCCGGGTGCGGTCGCTGAGCCGTCCGAACAGCGGCGCCGCCAGGACGGCGGCGATGCCGCCCGCACCGGTGATGTAGCCGAGGTACTCCTCGTGCCCCGGGGCGAGCTGCTCGACCCGGATCGCCAGCGAGATCGCGATCGGCGTCACGAACGCCATGAAGACGCCGAACACGGCGAGAACCATCAGCCAGATGTAGGAGCTCTCCGCCGGTGGCATCTCGGCGGCACCCGCAGGCTCCGCACTGATCACCACGGGCGGGGAGTTTCCGCCGCCCGGTGGCGGTTCCGGTGGGGTGAGGGCCATGAAACGACCTCGCAGAAAGGGGGTGGGGATGTCGGTGACATGACCGCTCTCGGTGGCGAGGGTCAGAGGACAGCTGTCCGATGTCAGGCGAGCGCGTTGCGCCGGGCAATGTTCCCCAGCACACGTGCGCTGTCCTTGACCGTGCGGCGCTGCGTCGTCCGGTCGACCGCGATGAGGCCGAACGCCGGTGCGTAGCCGAGCATCCATTCGAAGTTGTCGAGCATCGACCAGTGGAAGTAGCCGCGCACGTCGACGCCGTCGGCCACGCAACGCTCCAGGCCCACCAGGGCCCGCCGGACGAACTCGACGCGCCGCGCATCGTCGCCGGTGGCGATGCCGTGTTCGGTGACGAACATCGGCAGCCCCGCCGACGCCGCACGCCGCAGAACGTTCTCCAGCGCCTGCGGATAGAACTCGTATCCCATCTGGGTGAGTTCGGCGCCCTCCGGATGGGGCAGGGTGCCGTCCGCGCCGACCAGCACCCGGCTGTAGTTCTGGACACCGAGGAAATCGTCGCCGTCCAGGGCCGGCAGGAAGTCCTCGAACGATTCGGCCCACCGCTCCTCGGCGGCCTTTTCGCCGCCCGGCTCCGACTGGTAGTCCTGCAGGGCGAAGGTGGCGCCCACCCGGGTGGACGGGCTGGCGTTCTTGATCGCGCGCCGCGCCTCGACGTGCGCACGCTTGACCACCTCCAGGCCCGTGTCGCTCCAGGTGAACAGAAAGGTGTTCGGCCTGCTCGCGGCGTCGGGCCGGTCGCGGCCGACGCCGACCGGCGCCTGCTCGGGCGCCTTGGTGAAGCCCTCGATCATCCTGCGGGTCAGACGGGCGATGTTGGCCTCGTTGATGGTCGCCGCGTACGGGATCAGCGGCCCGAGTTCGTCCATCACCATGTGGCAGTAGGCCGCGAACCGCTCCGGCGTCCCGTCGTACTCCCAGCCGCCCAGGTCCATCAGCCAGTGCGGGCTGGTGAAGTGGTGGAGCGTCACCATCGGCGTGATCCCGGCCTCGTGGCAGGCCTCCAGGACGTCGCGGTAGTGCGCGATCGCGGCACGGGAGACGAACCCGTCCTCGGGCTCGACCCGGGCCCACTCGATGGAGAAGCGGTAGGCGGTGAAGCCGAGGTCCCGGAGGAGGCCGATGTCCTCGCGGTACAGCCGGTAGTGGTCGCAGGCGTCACCGCTGGGTTCGGCGAACATCGAGCCGGGAGCGTGCTCCAGCGCCCAGAAGTCGCTGGTGACGTTGCCGCCCTCGACCTGGTGGGCGGCGGTCGCCGCCCCCCACAGGAACCCGTCCGGAAAAGTCATCTACCTGCCCCTTCTTGCTAACGCGCGCCACCAACGCGCGTTAGTAGGTAACGACAGGGGACGTTCACGTGACAAGAGGAAGGCAAGTAACGAACAAGTAACAGAACGCCGTTCGAGGGCAAGGTAATACGTGTTACAGGGGACGGAATACCATCGGGTTACGTCGATCCAGACCCCGGCGGCGAGAGGCTTATGACGCGACCCGCGAAACGCATCACCAGCGCCGACGTCGCACGGGCCGCCGGAGTCTCCCGGACGACCGTGAGCTTCGTGCTCAACGACCGTCCGGGCCAGTCGATCCCCGAGGAGACCCGGCGCCGCGTCCTGGAGGCCGCCCGCGACCTGGACTACCGGCCCCACGCATCCGCGCGCGCACTGGCTGCCGGACGCAGCGACATCGTCCTGCTGTCCGTCCCCGACGTGCCCATCGGACCGAGCATCAGCCGCTTCGTCGAGGAACTCGCCGCGGCGCTCGGCGATCACGGCCTGACACTGGTCACCCACCTCACCGGCGCACGGGGACGGCCGCTGCCGGACGTATGCGCGACCCTCGGCGCCATGGCCGTCATCGGTCTCGGGGCGTTCGACGATGCGACGGCCGATGCGCTGCACCGTGCGGGAGCATCACTTGTGCTGCCCACCGAAGACGCCGCGTCCGCCATGTCTGAAATCGGACGGATCCAGGCGGAACACCTGGTCGGCCGCGGGCACCGTCGGCTGGGATACGCCCTGCCGACGGACCCCGTCCTGCGCCCGATGGCGCGATCGCGCCTGGACGGCGCCGCCCGAGCCTGCGCCGCCGCGGGGATCGACCTGCCGGTGGCCTTGGAAACCGGTATGGAGATCGCCGATGCGGCCCGGGCCGTGGCCGGATGGACGGAGCAGGGCGTCACCGGCGTGTGCGCCTTCAACGACGAGATCGCGATGGCGGTGCTGGCCGGCATGCGCGACCGCGGCCTCGCCGCGCCCGCCGACATCGCCGTCATCGGCGCCGACGACATCCCCACCGCCCGGCTGGCGGCGCCGCCGCTCACGACCGTCGCGTTCGACCTCCGCGAGGTCGGCCGCCACCGCGCGGAGGCGGTCGCCGCCGGGCTGGCGGGCAACGACTCCCACCCCGTGCTCGCCCGGACGTACGAACGGGTCATCGAGCGCTCGTCCACCTGACGGGCCCCGGCGTTGTTCAACAGGACGTCCAGCCGTCCCCTGCTCGCGCGTCCTGCTCGACCCGTCCCGGGCTCGGATGGCGCCTGGTGTACACAAGGCCCTGGAGGAACGCACCCGGGCGCCTGGGCCGCGAGCGGCGCCGTATGTCCTACGGCGATACCTCGGCGGCGCTGACCGGGTGGAAAAGGACCGGTGGCCGACGTTCCTGAACGAGGTGTCGTGCGTGCCACTGCAGCAGGCGCTGCGGCACCTGCAGGCCGCCTTCACCGGGTTCTTCGACAAGCGCGCACGCTATCCGCGGTTCAAGTCGCGCTAGAAGCCCCGTGCGTCCGCGCAGTACACCCGGTCGGCGTTCACGTTCCGCGACGGTGAGCTGATCCTGGCGAAGGTGAGCGGACCGCTGCACATCGTGTGGTCGCGTCCACTGCGAACCTTTGCGAACGCTTCCCACCAAGGGAAGGCCGACCACCCACGAAAGTGGTCTCGGAGAGCGCCCGCCCACCGGCCTGCCCACCCGCGGGACGCACCGGACGAGAGTTGTACATGCGTTTTTTGAGAACGTGATATACGTAACATCGACTGGAGGTTACGGACCGCTCTAAGGTCGCCACCGCCACGCAACACATCCGGGAGAGCCCATGGAACTGCGACGCAGACACGTGATTCAGCGAACGGGCGCCGTCCTGGCGGCCGGCGCCGCATTGGCCACCGCACCCATCGTCGCTACATCCGCCAGAGCCCGAGCCGAGGGCGGCAGGCCACCTTCCTCCAAGCTGCCCGCCAGATCGAGGGTCATCATCTCCAATGACCTCGCCGGCGACCCCGACGGTCTTTTCTCCACCGTGCACGCGCTGCTCAGCCCGAGCACTCAGGTCCGAGGCATCATCGGCACCTTTGCTGACGGCCGGGCCGTGTACGACCCCGCTAACGGCGGCGACGGGGCCCCCCAGGCCCAGGAACTGGCCACCGAGATCGTCCGTCTCATGGGCCTGCGGCGCTCCGTACCGACGTTCAGGGGCGCCGACGGCAAACTGACCGCCTCAAGCGCTCCGGTTCGCTCTCCGGGCGCCGAAGCGATCATCGCCGAAGCCATGCGCACCGACACCGATCTCCCGCTCTTCGTGACCGTCGGCGCCGGCCTCACCGAGGTCGCCAGCGCGCTGCTCATCGAACCGGCCATCGCCGACCGCATGACGGTCGTCTGGATCGGCGGCGCCCCCTACCCGGATGGCGGCGCGACCGAGACGAACTTCAATGAAGACCCGGTCGCGGCACAGATCGTTTTCAACGACACGTCCGTACCTCTATGGCAGATACCCAGCGACGTCTACAAGTTCTGCCAGGTGTCCGACGCGGAACTACGGGAGAACATCGCCGGCGCGGGCCGTATCGGCCACTGGTTGTACGCCAAACTCCAAACGGCAAGGGAAACTCTGTACGGCCAAGGAATCAACCTGAACACCGGCGAGACCTGGAATATGGGCGACAATCCTCTCGTTCTCCTCACCGCTCTCACGGGCTGGACGCCCAGCGCGAACACCAGGCCGTTCAAGTACGAGAACACCCCCTCGAGCACCTTCAACACGATCCACGCTCCACACCTCAACGGCGACGGCACCTACACGAAACGATCGGACGGCCGAAAAATTCGCGTCTACACGCACATCGACACGCGCATGATGCTCCACGATTTCTTCGCCAAAATGCGCAGTTTGTGAGGCGCTTGAGAGCCATTTGCCGTCCGCCTCGGGACTCGTCGCCACGACGCGGTCGCCGACTTCGCCCTTACGCGGACCACCACAACATCGTCACGGCGCTCGCAGTGCTTTACCTGCAGCGATGACCGATGGGGGGAAGCTCGATAATGTCGGGGGTCCCTAAAGTGGGTACCGTATTTTGTTTCGCATTCAGGCGGCCATGATGCCGTAATGTTTGATTACTCGGCAGGCGGTCCAGCGGGAGGGCCAGTAATATCAACGTGGATGAATATCGTCCACTCCGGGCGCGTGCCCGCTGCCGACAGGTGCCGGTTGCCTGCCCGGGATGTGCCGTCGAGACCGCGCATGTCCATGCGTGGTGCGAGCGGACCGTGGCCGACCTGCCGGTTGACGGGCGACCGATGGTGATGGGTGTGAAGGTGCGCCGCCTCGCCTGCCGCAACCGGCGGTGCCTCCGGCAGACCTTCCGGGGGCAGGTCGCCGGGGTGCTGGAGCGCTACCAGCGGCGAACCGCGCGCCTGGCCGTCCAGGTCGGGGTGGTGGTGCGAGAATTGGCAGGCCGGGGCGGTACCCGCGTGGTCTCTGCACGGCGTGCGGATCTCCCGTCCGTGTACCCGAGAACTTTCCGATCAGCTCCTACGGGCCGTGCTATCCGCTGGAGTTTGGTCCGGGCGGTCACGTTCACCTGGCTGTTCGGCGGCCCTGGGGCCGCTACGCCTTCACCCGCGCCGAGACGGGCGCCGGCCTGCGCCCCTTCGGCGCCCCCCAAGAAGCCGACGCCCCGCCCCCCGATGCCGGCGAGTGTTGGCGACGAAAGTCCGCACGGCCTGCGGACACCGCCCCAACCTCGCCCGCATCCGGCAGGAGCCGGTCTGGCAGTTCGGCGAGGACATCGCCTACGCGACCCGGCTGACCGCCAAGACGCGACACCGGTCGGCCATCCGACCTGGAACCCGATCCCCTTCCGCGAGGCTCTGGAGCACATTGACGGGATCCGCAGCGAGCGGCTCTCGCGGCGTACCCCGATCAAGGTCGAAATCCATGCCGCCGACAACGGCCGCTGGATCGTCTGCATGATGGGCGACCAGCACTGACCGAGACGGGTCTCGGGCAGAAACCAGCCTCGGCCGGTCACGTTAAGAGGGTGTCCTCGATCCTGGCCGCAAGGTCGAGACCTTGCCTTATTTACCGACGCGCCGGCCACCGGTCCTGGAGGGCGGCGGCGCGGTCGACGACGACGCTGTCGCGGTTGTTCTTCGATGCCGGGAGTGTGCGCCTGGCCAGGTGGCCCTGGCCAGGTGGCCCTGGCCAGGTGGCCCTGGCCAGGTGGGTGAGGCCGCTGTCGTCAGAGGTGCAGCGCGTTGGCGAGTTCGCGCAGTGCCGGCCGCGGGTCCGTGGTCGCTCCGTCGCCGACGATCTGGACGACGACATGGTCGGCGCCCGCATCGAGGTGTGCGGTGATCGAGGCGGCGGCTTGTTCGGTGGTTCCCATGCCGACCAGTGCGCGGGCCAGCCTGTCGGAGCCGCCGGGCACCAGGTCGGACTCGTCGAAACCCTGCCGCAGCCAGGAATTGCGGTAGTTCTGCAGCCCCACGTAGAACCCGATGTGGGTGTGCGCCCGCCGGAGTTGGTCCTCGGCGTCACCGCCGATCGCCACGGACTGCTCAGGCACCAGCCACTTGCCGGGCCCGAGGATCGTCCGAGTCGCCGCCGTCTGTTCGGGCGTGACGAGGTAGGGGTGTGCTCCGTCGGCGAGTTCACCGGAGAGCTCGATCATCTTCGGCCCGAGGGCGGCCAGCACCCGGGCGGGCCTGGCGCCTTCCTCGATCTCCGCCGGCACCGAGTTCATCCGCTCCAGGTACGTGCGCATTCTCGCGAGCGGCTTGCCGTAAGTGCCCTTCATGGCCTCTTCCACAAAGGGCGCGTGGCTGACGCCCAGACCGAGCACGAAACGCCCAGGGTGCAGGGCAGCGAGGGTCCGGGCGCCGGTCTCCGCGGGGGTGGGTATCCGGTAGTGGATGTTGGCGATGCCGGTACCGACCACGAGCCGGTCGGTGGCCGCCAGGAAGGCCGCGGACTCGACCAGCGCGTCCTTGCCTCCGCCCTCAGGCATGAACAGCGACCCGAAACCCAACGCCTCGATCTCTCGGGCGATGTTCTGCGCGTCGCGGATGGGCCAGGGTTCACTGTTCCACCAGACGCCGATACGGCCCGGGAAGTCCACCTTTACAGTTTTGTTCGTCATTTCCAATCCTTGTTGAGCTGGGCTTTCTGCGGTCAGGACGCGGGTGCGGCCGGTTCTGCGCCCGTTGTCCGGGCTACATCACGATCACCGACGAGTTCCTCGGCGCGGCCCAGCGCGACGGCTGCGCTCGTCCCGAGGTGCGCGGCCGGGACCTGTTCCGGGCCGTGCCCGTGATCAACTGGGGTGGGCGGCGCGGCGATGGCCGACGAGTCCTCGCATCCCGGACTCGGCGTTCTGATGCGCACCGGGTGGGCGAGCCCCGGGACGAGTCCTCCGCCCAGTGATCGTCCATGCCGGTCGCGCTCGTCATCGCGGCCCGCCGAGCGCGCAAGGTCCGTGAGGGGGGCGGATCGGGTTTCGACGGTGGCGGTTTCGGTGCGACTATCGGGCGCTACCGAGTGTGAGGATGCGCTGGTGGCCCCCTGAGGTCGAAGGGCGAGTTGTACGTGGCGATCCGCCGCGGCAGTCGGGCGGGCGGTTCAGGTTCACATGAACAGTGCACGGTTCAGGCGGACGAGGTACTCCGCATCAAGGTTGGTGGTGGCGTCCTGGACCCTCTCCTGGATTGCGGCGACCGCGAGGTCCCGCCGCTTGGGGGACCGCGTCGCGTCCGCTGCGGCCAGGGCGCCCGGCATCTCCTCGCGGGAGAGGTCTGTGCAGTAGCAGGGCGTGCCGGGCTGCTGCCGCCACGACTGCGCGAGCGTGCCCGCGTCGACCGCGTCGAACCCGGTGTCCTCCATCAGCGCCATCCCCAGCTTGCGGGCCCGGTCGTCATCGGCCGCGACGGGCACAGCGATCCGGCCGGGCGTCCCTGCGGGCTTGCCCTTGTTGGCGAAGGAGTCGGCACCGATCGCGTTCCATGCCTTGACGACCGGCCGGCCCAGCTGTTCGGCGACCCACAGGCTCTCGACCTGCCCGGCTTCGAGGGCCTCGATCCTGGTGTCGCGCGACGGGTAGTAGTTCGAGGTGTCGATGACCACCGAGTCGTCCGGCACACCGGCGATCAGCGGCGCGACCTTCGGGAGACTGCTCAGCGGGATCGAAAGGATCACAGCGTCGACGCCCGCTGCCGCCTCCTCCGCCGTGACGGCGCGTGCGCCCGAGTCCAGCACGTCCGCCTCGATGGTGTGCGGGCCGCGCGAGTTGGCCACCTTCACCTCGTGTCCGGCCGCGCTCAACTTGCGGGCCAGGGTCTTGCCGATAGGCCCGACACCCAGAATGCCGATCTTCATAGAAGAATCTCCTTTGTAGTGATTCGAGAGCTCACCCGTCTGCGGGGTGGGCGAGTTCCTCAAGCGTGCGACGCAGGTCGTCCAAGCCCTCATCGGTCAACTGGCATGCACTTTTGATCTTGCCGGTGACGCTCCGGACGTCCGATTCGAGGGCGCGGCCGGCAGGAGTGAGGTCGACCAGCACGCGGCGTTCGTCGGCGGGATCACGGGTGCGGGTGACGCGCCCGGCGGCCTCCAGCCGCTTGAGCAGCGGCGTGATCGTGCCCGTATCCATGTCCAGGCGCCCGCCGAGTACACCCACCGACAGCGGCCCGTCATCGAGCAACTCCAATGTCACCAGGTACTGGGGGAACGTCAGCCCCAGCGGCTCAAGGAAGGGCTTGTGCAGGCGGATCACCCGGTTGGCCGCGCTGTACAGCGCGAACGACAACTGCGTCCCCACCCCGCGCCCCGCTGACGCGGCCGGCACCGAAGTCTCTCTAGCGGACTGCTTCATAGTACACTAGATGCTAGTGCACTATGTGTACTGGTCCGTCAAAGCCGAGTCGGCCAACTTCCGTGCGAGACGAGGTCGACCCGAGCCGGAACGCGGGGACCGCTCGGCCCTGGACGCCGCCTCGTTCCAGCGTCTGACGCGTTGCGGTGGCCTCTTCGGCTGGGCGACGCGGCGGGTGCCTCACTTCTCACCGGCTACGCCAACTTCGCCGTCACCGAGCCGCCGCTCAAGCTCGTCCTGATCGAGGGCGGCGAGCCCACCCGCCTGAACCACCTCGGCGTCGAGGTCGCCGACACCGCCCAAGTCACCGACGCCGGGCTGGCCACCTTCTCCGAGGACGACACCTCCTGCAGCTGCGCCTGCAGGACAAGGTCTGGGTCACCGCATCCGGCAGCGAGCCCTGGGAGGTCTACGTGGTTCAAGGACGACACCGACACCCTGGCCAAGGACGAGGACTCGGCCTGCTGCGCCTCCACCGCCGGCGAAGCCGCGACGGCCTCCGCGGTTCTGCCTGCTGCTGACCGGACCCCGGGCTGCAGGGTGCTCGCGGCCACCGGGGCCGCGAGCACCCCGCTCTGTGTTCACCTTCCGCCCTGCCGTGGTGTTCGTGTGATCGCTCCGAGAGCGTCTAACCGGGATGACGAGCGAGCGGAGCTGAACCTTCGTGAGATCCTCCGCATTCTCCAACCGCTCACGCGCGGAGCACGTGACTTCCACTTCGCGCTGTTCGGCGCGTTTTTGCCTTCAGATGGGTCTTTTCTTCATCACCGTCTTTCGGCTCCACATCCCATGGAAGCCGTTGTCGAGGACATGGTGAAGAGCCGGTGAGGCCTGACGAGCGTCTTCAGGAATCGGTGTACTTCGGAGGGCGGCGCTCGAGGAAGGACATGGCCTGCTCGGTTGTGTCGCGGGTGTACGAGGTGAGGATCTGGGTGCGGTTCTCCAGGTCGATGCCGGCCTGGAGGCTGGAGACCTCGAGTTGGCTCCAGGCGACCTCCTTGGTCATCCAAACGCCCATGGGGCTGTTGGCGCAGATCTGGGCCGCAGTTTCCAGGGCGGCCTCGACCGCCTTGCCCTCGTCGACGACCCGGCCGACCAGGCCGATGCGCAGCGCCTCCTCGGCCTCGACGAACCGGCCGGTGAGCAGGAGCTCGTGGGAGAGGCCCGCGCCGATCAAGCGGGGCAGCAGCCAGCTGACGCCGATGTCGCAGCCGGACAGGCCGATCCTGACAAATGCTGCGTTGAACTTCGCCGTGACGGAGGCAACGCGGACGTCGCTGGCCAGCGCGAGGGCGAGGCCGCCGCCGGAGGCCGGGCCGTTGACGGCCGAGATGACGGGCTGGCGCAGGTTGCGCAGCTTGGGGACGAGGGAGGCGATGGCCTGCTGGACGTGCATGCCCGCCTGCGGGCTCTTGCGCCAGACGGCCTCCTCCTCCGAGACGGGTGGGGAGACGTTGCGGTTCGGGGTTTCATGCAGGTCCAGGCCCGCGCAGAACGCCCGGCCCGCCCCCGTCAGCACCACGACCCGGCAGGAGTCGTCCAGCGCAACGTCGTCGAGCGCCGCGTGCAGATCTTTGACCAGTTCGCCGGACATGGCGTTGAGCCGGTGCTCCCGGTCGAGGGTGAGTAGTCGGACACCGGGCGCGGGCTCCTCGACGCGCACCGTCTTGCCCGAGGCAGGGGTGTCGCGCAGATAGACGTCACGGTTGATCAGCATTGGTTTCCTTTGTTGAGGGGAGAATGGTTCGTTCCGTCGGTGCGGCTGATGAGTGGGGCGCGAGGAAGTCCGAGGACGCGTCCGGCGATCTGGTCGCGGCTGATCTCGAAGGTGCCGTCGGCGGTGGTCAGCACGTGAGTGCCGAGTAGCGAGGTGGCGGCGACGCCGCCGAACCCGTCGGTGAAGGCGAGATCCCCATCGGCGGACTCCGCGAGCAGTTCCGCAGTGCGCTGTCCGTCTTTGGGGCCCGCGAGCTTGGTGATGTCGCCTTCGAGACCGGGACCGCCGCCGACGGCGCGGACCGCGCGGCGCAGGTTCAGCAGCCGCAGGGCGATGCCCTCGGCGGCATGCCTATCAACGCGGACCTTCGCCGCGGAGACCCGGTGGTGAACCGTTCGTAAAGTTCGAAGATTCTGCTCCGTGCTCATACCGCCGACTCCGCCCGCAGGCTCACCCGTCCGTTGCCCATGGTGGCGCTCCGTCGCCACCAGCATGTCCGCCAGGTGGTGCTTCACCGCCTGGAACGTCCCGGTCCTCCGACCGAACTGCTCACGCACCCTGGCGTAGGCTGTCGCAACCTCGACGCACTCCCGCGCTCCTCCGGTGGACTCGGCCGCCACCAGCGTCCGGAACACCGCCACAGCGTCGCCCCGGGCGTCGGCCAGTGCCTCGGCGGCGATGCAGACGCCGTCGAGCCGGAACCGAGCCGACCACCGCGAGCGATCCGGCGACGGCGGACGCTCGACCGTCACCCCGGGCGCATCCGGCGAGACCGCCAGCAGATCGTCCCCGACCGCCACGAGGACGTGGTCGGTCAGAGCACCGCCTGGGACGATCCCCGACCCGCCGGTCAGGGTTCTGTCGCCCTTCCCGTCCCCGGTGAGCGCCGGTCCCGTTCCGCGACCAAGGCCGACGGCCCTTACGGCAGTCCCCGCGGCCAACCGCGGCAGCAGGCGGCGGGCACGCAGTTGCTCGCTCCTCTTGGCGGAGACCACCGCAGACTCCAGGACGGTCGGGAGCACCGGTCCCGGGGTGACCGCACGGCCGCGCTCCTCGATCACGGCCGCCGGCTCCGGCAGCCCGAAGCCCCCGCCGCGATGCCCCTTGGGCAGGTGTACACCGAGCAGCCCCTGCAAATCCTTCCAGAAGCCCGGCAGCGCCTCCTCTTCCGCTTCCAGCAACGCTTTGCCCGCCTCACGCGCGCCGTGCGATCTCAGGAAGGGCGGCCGGTTCCCGGTGCTCCTCGCTGAGGGCGATACTCATGGCCTGTCCTCACTTCGCTGCGCGTCGAGCCGGCGGGTTCCGCCAGCGGGGTCTTCTCGATTCGAACGGGCCCTTGGTCGGCGCGGTACCAGGCGGCCGTCGGCGATGACGACTTGTCCGGCGACGAAACTGGAGGCGTCGGAGGCGAGGAACAACGCCGGGCCGACCATTTCGTCGGGGGCGGCCGTGCGCTTCTGCAGGGCGGACTGCTCCATGACAGCCGGAAACTCCGGTGGGCTGTTGCGGACCATGTCGGTGTTCACGGTGCCCGGCGCCAGAGCGTTGACGCGGATGCCGCAGAGAGCGAATTCCGAGGCCATGGAGCGGGTGTAGGGCCACCACGGCGCTCGCCCCGGCGGCGACGAACCCCTCGGCGATCGCCCGGCCGATCCCGCGTGTGCCTCCGATGACGATTGCGACCCGTCCCGTCAGGTCGATCAGCGACCGCAGGCGCTCAGCGTCCACGTCGGCCTCCCGGCGGCTGGAGCGAGAAGGCGCCCCGCCCGCGCAGCTCTGATACGGGACGCCAGCTCTGGGAACCAGGGTTCTCCGTATCTTATGGGTGGGCTTGAGGAAAATCATGGTGCTGGTCTAGCTCACGACCTGCTGTGTAGCCTCAGGTTTCGATGAAGGGGGCGACGTACAAGAGGTGTAAATGCCGTGGCGCAGACGGAAAGGAACTTGCTTCCCGCTGTCCGCGGTTGCGTCACGAGGACGGCACTTGGAATCCGCGGCACGGTACTTGGTACTTCTACCTGGAGCTCGACGCCGGCCCGGATGGCAGGCGCCGTAGGATCCGCCGGGGCGGGTTCGTCTCACCAGAGGACGCCGAGGGCGCCTTGGAGGATGCACGGTGCCGGGCGTTGCGCGGCTTGGATCCGGACGTGCGGTACACGCTCGGGCAATACCTGGATGAGTGGCTCGACGGCCACCGTGGTCTGCGCCGGAGTACCCGCAAGTCCTACGGCGAGCACATCGAGTACTACCTCAAACCCCACCTGGGGCACATCGAACTGGATCGGCTACGCGTTGCCCATGTGAACGAGATGTTCGCCGCGATCGACGCCGACAACGAGCGCATCACTTGCGCGGCGGAGGAACGCCGACGGTTGCTGGCGGCTGCCCGGCAGGCATGGCGATCTGGGGACAAGACCGCGCACAAGGCCGCGCGCGCCGAACTCGCCGGGCTTTCACCGCACCGCCGGACGGTCGGAGCGGCGACCATGCAGCGGATCCGCGCGACGCTCCGGTCGGCCCTGGCCGACGCCGTACGGCAAGGCCTGGCCACGGAGAACGTGGCGAAGCTGGCCAAGCTCGAAACGGGCAAGCGCCCCAAGGCGCTGGTGTGGACCACCGAACGCGTCACCGCATGGCAGAACGCCTATGAGCGGGAACTGGTCGCGGAGCGGGAACGGGCCGGGGGCTGTACTGGCAGCGCGTTCAAGGTCTGGGCGTCGCTACAGCGCCCTTCACGGGTGATGGTGTGGACACCCGAACAGATCGGGATTTTCCTCGATCACGCGACCGACCACCCTTTGTATCCGCTGTTCCACCTGATGGCTTTCCGGGGGTTGCGACGCGGTGAGGCTTGCGGGCTCGCGTGGCCGGACCTCGACTTGGACGCGGCGACGCTGACCGTCCGGGAGAACCGCGTGAAGATCACCTATGGGGAGATCGAGGACGGCGACCCCAAGTCCGAGGGCGGCGATGACACGATCGCGCTCGACTCGGCCACTGTGGCCGTGCTGCGAACCCACCGTCGGTGCCAGGAAGAGGTCAGGGCGGAGTGGGGCCGGGCGTGGCAGGACTCAGGAAAGGTCTTCACCCGCCGGGACGGCTCGGCGCTGCATCCCGATCATGTGACCGACGCGTTCGCCCGGCTCGCCCACGACGCCGGGCTGCCGCCCGTCCGCCTGCACGACCTGCGCCACGGCGCCGCGACGCTGATGCTCGCCGGTGGCGCGGACATGAAGCTGGTCCAGGCGTTGCTGCGGCACTCCTCGCTCGCCATCACGGCCGACACCTACACCAGCGTCCTCCCCGAGGCCGCCGAAGCCGCTGCAGCACTGGTGCCAAGGAAGATCCCGGCCGCGAATGCCCGGTCTTCTGTCCTCCCCACGTCCTCCCCGAACGAGGAAGAGTAGCCCTCACCGCACGGACAGTAGAACGTTCCCGCAGGTCACGGCGCATACATGTAAGTGGGTCGCGTGGGACTCGAACCCACAACCTACGGATTAAAAGTCCGGAGCTCTGCCAATTGAGCTAGCGACCCGTCCAGCAAGCGTACCGAGATCGGTGCCGGGTTCGCGACGGGGTTACGGGGGAGGGTGGATCATGGGGGGATGAAGCGGGTTGAGCGGGTACGCGGACGGTTCGATCTGACGGTGTGGGGCGACGGGCCCGGGCCGGGGATCCTGCTGGTGCAGGAGATCTTCGGGGTGGGCGAGTACATCGAGGCGGTCGCCGAGGATCTCGTGGGGTTGGGGTACGTGGTCGGGGCGCCGGACATGTTCTGGCGGATCGAGCCGAACTGGGCCGTGCGGCATGACGAGGAGGCCGTGCCTCGGGGGCTGTCGATGGTGTCCAGGTTCGACTGGGAGGCCGGGGTCGAGGATCTCGAGGACGCGCTGCGGTGCCTGCAAGGGCTGCCCGAGGTCGGACGGGTGGGGGTGCTGGGGTTCTGTTTCGGGGGCAATCTCGCGTACCTGCTGGCCGGTCGGGTGGAGTTGCCCGCGGTTTCGTTCTATGGGTCCGCTGTGCCCGCGGAGGTGGGGCGGATGGCGAGTGTTCGGGGGCCGTTGCAGCTGCACTTCGGAGGGGACGATCCGTACATCCCGCGGGAGGACGTCGCGAAGGTCGAGCGGGCGGCGAGGGACGGTGTGGAGGTGCATGTGCAGGAGGACGGCGGGCACGCGTTCCACAACCGGAAGGCGCCGATGTTCTACCAGGAGGCGCCCGCGGAGCGGGCGTGGGCGCTCGCGGTGGATTTCCTGGGGCGCCACCTACAGGGGTAGGGGTTCGCACTGGGCGATCCAGTGCGCCGGGGGGTCGCCGATGATGCCGCCGACGATGGCGCAGTTGGTGTCGATGTCGCCGCCGGCGGCGGCGGTCGTCCAGAAGGCGCGCTCGTAGTCGCCCTGGTTGCGGGCCGCGGCCCAGAGGGCGAACGGGACGGTGTCGTGTGCGGCGACCTGGCGTCCGTTGCCGAGGATCGAGGAGACGGTCAGGGGGTCGCCGAGGGGGAGGAGGTGGCGGGCCTCGATGATGCCGTCGCGGACGTTCGTCGGGGGCGTGTGGTCGATGATCGTGTCGAGGAACGCGCCCGGGGTGGTGCGGGGGAGGGACGTCGCGACCGCGACGGCGATCGCGCCGGCGACGGCTTCGGGGTGCGGGTGGGTGACCTCGGCGGAGAGGGCCGCCTGGCGGGCGGTGGTGGCGGGGTCGTCGAAGTGGGCGCCGATGGGGGCGACGCGCATGGCGGCGCCGTTGCCCCAGGAGCCCTGGCCGCCGAAGGGTTCGCGGGCGAGGGTGCGCCAGTCGCCGCCTTCGCGGATCAGCCGGAGGAGGCGGTTGGTGGAGGGGCCGTAGCCGCGGTCGAAGTCGTGGTTGCGGGCGAAGGCGGCGGCGAGGGCGTCCTGGTCGATGGTGTTGTACGACTGGAGGATCTTGTAGATCGAGGTCGCCATCTCGGTGTCGTCCGTCCACTGCCAGGGGCCGGGAGGGAGTGTCTGGGCCTCGTAGTACGGACGGTTGGCGGGGACGAAGAACTGGGAGCCGAGCGCGTCGCCCACTGCAAGGGCCTGGAGTGCTGCATGGGCGCGGTTCAAGCGGGCTCCAGGAAGTCGGAGAGTTCTTTGCGCGAGGAGATCCCGAGCTTCGGGTACGCCTTGTACAGGTGGTACTCGACGGTGCGAGGACTCAGGAACAGTTGTGCGGCGATCTCCCGGCTGCTGGTGCCATCGGCCGCCAACCGGACGACTTGGAGTTCCTGCGGCGTCAACCGTTCGAGCGCGTCCGGTGCGGCGGGGGCCGTCGAGGATTCGCCCGTCGCCCGCAGTTCGGCGCGCGCGCGGTCCAGCCAGGGCGTCGCTCGAAGACGTTCGAAGGTCTCTACTGCAGAGCGCAAGGGGATTCGGGAGTCGGAGCGACGTCGGGAACGGCGGAGCCACTCGCCGTAGACGAGTTCGGTTCGGGCTCTCTCGAACGGGCGCCCTGACTGTTCGTGCAACTCGGCTGCGAGCTTGAAGGGTTCTTCCTCGTCGGTCAGCAGGGCCTCGCAGCGTGCGGCGACTGCGAGCGCCCACGGTCGGTTCGAGGCGTCGGCCCACGTGCGGAAGCGCCGGTGGGCGGGGCGTCCGAGGTCGGGGGTGCCCGCGCGGACGGCGGCCTCGACGTGGTCGGCGGCGGAGAGGATCGCGTGGGTGCCGAACGCGCGGGGGCCGTTCGCGATGCCGTCGAGGCGGCGCAGGGCGTCGTCGTGGCGGCCGAGCGCGAGGTCGAGGAGGGCGCGGGCGCTGTCGGCGTAGCCGCCGCCGGGGGCGGGGCGTCGCGGGTGAGGTCGCGGAGGCGGTCCGCGTCGCCCTCGATGGCGGCGACGCGGGCGAGGACGGCGCCGAGCCGGCCGGTGCGGCGGGTGAGGCCGGTGTCGTGGGCGAGGGCGAGGGCCTCGGCGACGGAGGCTTCGGCGTCGGCGTGCAGGCCGGTCATGATCTGCGCGTGGGCCCGGGTCTGCAGGATGCCGGGGAGGGCGGTGACGAGGCCGTGCCGGCGGCAGCGGTCGGCTTCGGCGGCGGTGAGGTCGAGGACGGCGCGGTCGTCACCGGTGATGAGCGCGATCTGGGCGGCGCGGAGCGGTTCGGCGGCGCGGGCGACGAGGTCGGCGAGGAGCGGGAGGCCGCGGGCGTGCTCGCCGCGGATCAGGTGCGCGAGGCCCTGGACGTACGGGTCGTCCGGCAGGTCGGCGGCGATGCGCAGGACGGACGGTGCATCGCCGGACGTCCACGCGTAGGTGGCGGCGTCGCGGAGCATCGCGGTGCGGTCGGCGGGCGCGGCGCCGGCGGCGTGCCCGGTGAGCATGCGGACGGCGGCGCGGGGGTCGCCGCGTTCGGATTCGGCGGTCGCGTGGAGGCGGCCGAGGCGGGCGCGGGCGGCGGGGTCGGTGGTGAGGCGTTCGGCGGACGCGGCGAGCTGTTCGGCTTCCTCGGTGTTGCCCGCCTGGAGGGTGAGGTCGGCGGCGGCGGTGAGGCGGGCCGCGCGCGCTTGGGTGCCGGGTGTGAGTTCGGCGGCCTGCCTGTAGAGGGCGGAGGCCGTGGCGTAGCCGGTGCGGTTCCGCGCGCGCTCTGCGGCGTCCTGCAGTTCCTGGGCGATGTCCTCGTCGGGGACCAGGGCGGCGGACGCGCGGTGCCGCACCCGGCAGTCGGGGTCGTCGGCGATGTCGGCGATGGCCTGGTGGACGGCGATGCGCTGGGTCGCGACGGCGCCCTGGTAGGCGGCCGTGAGGATGAGCGGGTGCCGGAAGGCGACGGAGCGTCCGGACACGTCGATGAGCCCGGCGCGTTCGGCGGCGGTGAGGTCGGTGAGCCCGGCGTCGAGGCGTTCGGCGGCGCGCAGCAGCGTGGGCATGTGGCCGCGCCCCTCGGCGGCCGCGATCAGCAGCATGAGCTGGGTCTTGTCGGGGAGTTCGGCGATGCGCTCGCGGAACGCGGCGGTGACCCGGTCGGCGACGGGGAGCGGGTCGGGGTTGCACGGCACCCGCCGCCCGGCGGCGGCGAGTTCGCGGAGGGCGAGGGGGTTGCCCTGGGACTCGCGGATGATGCGGGCGCGGGCGGCGCGCGGGACGTCCCGGTCGGCGAGCATCCGTTCGGCGTCGGGGGTGGTGAGGCGCTCGAGGAGCAGCTCGGGCAGGCCGGTGCCGGCGAAGCCGGCGTCGCGGGCGGCGAACAGCATGACGACGCCGTCGGCGGTGAGGCGGCGGGCGGCGAACAGCAGGGCCTGCGCGGTGGCGTCGTCGAGCCACTGGGCGTCGTCGACGACGCAGAGGGCGGGCCCGCTCTCCTCGGCGAGGTCGGCGAAGAGGGTGAGGACGGCGAGTCCCGCGGTGAACCGGTCGCGGTGGTCGGTGGGCGCGCCGGGGGCGTCGAACGCGGTGCGCAGCGCGGCGGACTGGGCGGCGGGCAGCGCGTCCAGCCGGTCGCGGACGTTCCAGAGCAGCTGGTTCAGGCCCGCGTAGGCGAGGTTGGCCTCTGCCTCGACGCCGACGGCGCGCAGGACGTGCGCGCCGCCGGCCGCGCGGAGCGCCGCGCCGGCGTCGTCCAGCAGCGCGGACTTGCCGATGCCGGCCTCGCCGCGCAGCAGCAGGGCGGCGCTGCGGCGGTGGTCGCGGGCCTCGTCGAGCAAGGTGGCGATGCGCGTTCGTTCGGTGTTCCGCCCGTAGAGCACGTGTCCAAACTACGGGGCCAGGTACCGAAACGGTACGGATGCGGTCCGTATGCGGGGGTTCGTAGGTTCATGACCACCGGAAACACCGCTAGGAGGACATGATGGACGAGCTGTTCGAGCCGCTGCCGATCGGGAAGCTGGAGCTGCCGAACCGGCTGGTGATGGCCCCGATGACCCGCAGCCGGGCGTTCGAGGACGGCAAGGTGACGGAGCTGACCGCGGAGTACTACCGACAGCGGGCGGGCGCCGGGCTGATCGTGACCGAGGCGGTGCAGCCGAACGTCCGGGGCCAGGGGTACATGTGGACGCCGGGCCTGCACAGCGGCGAGCAGGTGGCGGCGTGGCGGAAGGTGACGGACGCGGTGCACGCGGACGGCGGGCGGATCTTCGCGCAGCTCATGCACTCGGGACGTGTCGGGCATCCGGTGCTGTACCCGGACGGGGGCCTGCCGGTGGGGCCGTCGCCGATCCCGAGCGGCGACGCGATGTTCCACCCGGACGGCATGCTGGACCATCCGGAGCCGCGGGAGATGGCGCGGGACGACATCGCGGAGGCGGTCGCCGCGTTCGCCGCCGCCGCGCGCAACGCGATCGAGGCCGGGTTCGACGGGATCGAGATCCACGGCGCGAACGGGTACCTGATCCACCAGTTCCTGGGCGACGGCAGCAACGTCCGGACGGACGAGTACGGCGGGACGGTCGCGAACCGGATCAGGTTCGGCGTGGAGGTCGCGCGGGCCGTCGCGGCGGCGGTCGGCCCCGAGCGGGTGGGCTTCCGGGTGTCGCCGGGCAACGGGGCGGGCGGGGTCACCGAGAGCGACGTGCCGGACCTGTACGCGGCGCTCGTCGCGGCCCTCGCCCCGCTCGGCCTCGCGTACCTGCACGTCATGGAGGCGGGCAACCGGGAGGTCACGCGGCTGATCCGCGCGGGCTGGCCGGGCGCGCTCGTCCTGAACCCGCACCCGGTGGCGGACGGCGCGCCGTCGAACCCCGAGGACGGCGCGGCGGCGCTGCGCGAGGGCGTCGCGGACGCGATCGCGCTGGGGCAGTTGTGGCTGGCGAACCCGGACCTGCCGGAGCGGGTCCGCGCGGGCGGCCCGTACAACGCGGCCGACGCGGCGTCCTTCTACGGCGGCGACCACCGCGGCTACACCGACTACCCGGCGCTCGCGGGCTGATACCCCGCCCCGCACCGTTCCGCACGGTGCGGGGCTCGCCGGATGTGGCCGTTCCGAGGCATTGACGGGTGCCTCTCCAGGATCTGTAGTCCGAGAAAGGCTCATGTTCATCGGAGGTTCCCGTGCTCGGCCGATCCCGTTGTGCGTGTCTCCTGTCCCTTCTCGTACTGCTGATGGCGTCGGCGTCTCCTGCCGCGGCGGACACCGGTGGCACCGCCAGGTTCCCGGCGGACTTCCTCTGGGGCGTCTCCACGAGCGGTTTCCAGAGCGAAGGCCACTTCCCCGACAGCAACTGGACGCGCTACGTCGAACGGGAGGCGGGCGAAGTCGAAGACCAGTACCACGACTCGGTCGATTTCCGGCACCGCTACCCGAGCGACCTCAAGCTCGCGCAGGGGCTCGGCGTGAACGTCTTCCGGACGTCCATCGAGTGGTCGCGGCTCGAACCCCGCCGCGGCCACCGCGACGCGGACGCGATCGCCTACTACGACGACCTCGTCCGCCGCATCCGGGCCGCGGGGATGCGGCCGATGCTGACCCTCGACCACTGGGTGTACCCGGGCTGGGTCGCCGACCAGGGCGCCTGGGACGCCCCCCGCACGCAGGACGACTGGCTCCGCCACGCCCGGTTCGTCGTGAACCGGTATAAGGACATGGACGTCCTGTGGGTCACCTTCAACGAGGCCAGCTCGTACCTCTACCGCGAATTGACGCACCGTCCGATGGACCTCGGGCAGCTCCTCACGATGCAGAAGGCGCTCGTCAAGACCCACCGGGCCGCCTACGACATGATCCACCGCATCGACCCGGGCGCCATGGTGTCGAGCAACGTCGCCTACGGCACCGCCCTGAACGGGCTTTTCGATGCGGCCCTGTTCAACGAGGCCACCGACAAACTCGACTTCATCGGGCTCGACTACTACTACGGCGCGAACCTGGAGAACATCAGCGCCGCCCACGCGCTGACGGGCGAGCTGTGGAAGATCGACCCCGCTCCCGAGGAGTTGTACTACGCGCTGAAGCAATACCACCTGCGCCTACCGGACCTGCCGATCTACATCGTGGAAAGCGGCATGCCCCTGGACAACGGCAAGCCGCGCCCGGACGGCTACACGCGCTCGGACCATCTGCATGACCACATCTACTGGATCCAGCGGGCCATGGCAGAGGGCGTTCCGGTGATGGGCTACAACTACTGGAGCCTCACCGACAATTACGAGTGGGGCAGTTACCGGCCGCGCTTCGGCCTGTACACGGTGGACGTCCTGACCGACCCGTCCCTGACCCGGCGCCCGACCGACGCCGTCCCCACCTACCGTTCGCTGATCGCCCGGCGCGGCGTCCCGTCCGGGTACGTTCCGGTCCGGAAGCCGGGCTGGTGCTCGATCGGTGATCCCCTCGGCAGTTGCTTCGGCACCCCCGCGACCCCGCCCGCCTCGTACCCGTCCGGTGGCTCCTGACCGGAAACTCCTGACCTTCTGCGGCTGGAAATGACAACCGTTTCCATGTGAGAGTGGAGGTGTCCTGCCCGGCCCGCAAAGAGGGAGTGCGTCATGTCGCTGACCGTCGACGACCGGCTCATGGAGACCGCGATGAGGGGAGAGGTGGACGACGCGTCGTTCGTCGCGTGCGTGCGCGCCTCGCTGCCGTACGCGTGGGAGGTGATCAGCGGCGTCGTCGAGCGGATGCGGGACGGCGGCGACGGCTTCGCCGACAACCGGACGCCGCCGCCGGACGAGCGCGCCCGCGGCGAGCTGCTGCGGGCCCTCGCGAGCGACGCGATGCGCGGCGCGCTCGAGCGCCACTTCGGGGTGCGGCTGGCGTTCCAGAACTGCCACCGCGTCGCCGCGTTCGACCCGCGCACCGAAGGCGGCGCCGAACGCTACGACCGGTTCGTCTCGCCGCGCGCCCAGATCCTGAACCAGTCTCCGGAGCTGGTCGACTGCTAAGGGGTCGATCGCGGCGGCCGGGGGCCGGGTCCGCCAGGGCCCGGCCCCCGGCCGCCGCGTGGTGGGGGTCGAATGATCCCTATTTCTCCGGGTATCGCCACCGCGACCGCCAACGAGGTCCAGGGGGATCGCGTGGGAGATGTGCAGACCCGGTCGTGGGCGGCCGGGCGCGGGTCCGGGACTCCGGGGCCGGGCGGGGCCGCGGAGGGGCTCATGCTGAGCCTGAAGCGGGCCGCGGCGGCGATGCGGGACGCGGACGTCGGGTACGCGCTCGCGGGCGGGTTCGCCGCGTACGCGCACGGGGCGGCGGTGTCGACGCACGACGTCGACTTCGTCGTGCGGCCGCAGGACGTGGGGGCGGCGCTCGGCGCGCTCGTCGACGCGGGGATGCCGCACCTGGAGAGCCCGGAGAACTGGCTGGAGAAGGCGACGGACGGCGAGCACGTCATCGACCTGATCCACACGCCGTCCGGGCGTCCAGTGGACGCCGCGCTGCTCGGCCGGACGCACGAGATGCCCGTCGGCGCGGTGTTCATGCCGGTGCTGCACGCCACCGACCTGGTGATCATGCGGCTGCTGGCGTTCACCGAGACGGCGTGCGATTTCAGTGGGTTCCTGCACGTGTGCCGGGCGCTGCGGGAGCAGGTCGACTGGCGGCGGGTCGCGGCCGAGACCGCCGACTCCCCGTACGCCCACGCCTTCCTCACCCTGCTCGCCCGGCTGAACGTCATCGAAGGGGGCGACCCGTGACCGATCCGTCCGCGTACATATCCGCCCACATCCAGGAACGGCTCGCGAGCGAGGCGCACGAGCTCGGTATCCGCGTCGACGTCCGCGGCGGCGTCGTCCATCTGCGGGGGCAGGTGGCGAGCGAGGAGCAGCGCCGGGACGTCGAGGAGGCCGCGCGCGCGGCGGCGGAGGGGCATCGCATCTGCAACGAGCTGTCGGTCTTCGAGGTCCGGGAGCCGGACCGGGAGGAGAGGATCTCATGATCCGTGTCGCGGCGGTGGGGGACCTGCACGTCGGCCCGGAGTCGGCCGGGACGTACCGCGAGCACCTCCACGGGATCGCCGACCAGGCGGACGTCTTCCTGGTGGCCGGCGATCTGACCAGGCACGGGACGCTCGAGGAGAGCCGGGTCGCGGCGGGGGAGCTGCGCGACCTCGGGCTCCCGGTGATCGCCGTGCTCGGCAACCACGACCACCACAGCGGCCTCGAGGACGCCATGTCCGGCCTGCTGCGCGACGCGGGCGTCACGGTCCTGGAGGGGGACGGGACGGTCGTGGACTGCGGCGGCGTCCGGTTCGGCGTCGCGGGCGGCAAGGGGTTCGGCGGGGGCTTCGAGGGCCGGTGCGCCGGTGACTTCGGCGAGGACATGATGAAGCAGTTCGTCCGCCACACCAAGGACTTCTCCGCGCGCCTCGGCACCGCGCTGCTGGAGCTGGACGCCGACGTCCGGGTGGCGCTGACGCACTACTCGCCGGTCGAGGACACCCTGGAGGGCGAGCCGCCGGAGATCTACCCGTTCCTCGGCAGCTACCTGATGGGGGAGGCGATCGACGCGGCGGGCGCCGACCTGGCCGTCCACGGGCACGCCCACAAGGGGACGGAGAAGGGGATGACGCAGGGCGGCGTGCGGGTCCGGAACGTGGCGCTGCCGGTGCTCCAGCACGCGTACGCCCTGTACCGCCTGGAGATGCCCGCGAGCGTGGCGGCGCCGCGCGTCGAGGAGCGCGCCTCCGTCTGGTAGCCGCCCGACCGCTGGCCGCACCGCACGTCGGCCGGCCGGCCGGCCGCCGCGCCGGGAGGCGTCACCCCGGGTGGATCTCGCCGCCGGCCGGGACGAGCGTCTGGCCCGTGTAGTACGACGACGTGCGGTTCGCGGCGAAGAAGACGTACGACGGTGCGACCTCGTCGGGGTCGGCGGGCCGTCCCATCGGCGACTGCCGGCCGAAGCCCTCGACCTTCTCCGCGTCGAACGTCGCGGGGATCAGCGGCGTCCAGACCGGGCCGGGCGCGACGCAGTTGACGCGGATCTCGCGGTCCATGAGGTTCTGCGCGAGGGAGGCGGTCAGCGCCATCACGGCCGCCTTGCTCGCCGAGTAGTCGATCAGCGTCTTGTTGCCGCGCAGCCCGTTGATCGAACCAGTGATCACGATGGACGAGCCGGGGCCGAGGTGGTCGAGGGCCTCCTGGACGGTCCAGAACACGGAGTAGACGTTGACCTCGAACGTGCGGCGGAGCTGCCCGTTATCGATCTCGCGGACGTCGTCGACGGGGGTCTGCGTGCCGTGGTGCAGGACGAGGACGTCCAGGCCGCCGAGGTCGCGGACCGTGTGCCGCACGACCTCGCGGGCGTGCCGCTCCTCGGCGAGGTCCCCGCCGAGCGTGACGCAGTCGGCGCCGGCCGCCCGGACGAGAGCGGCGGTGCGGCGGGCGTCGTCGCTCTCGTTCAGATAGGTGATCGCGACGTCCGCTCCCTCCTTGGCGAACGCGACGGCGACCGCTCGTCCGATGCCGGAGTCCCCGCCGGTGATCAGCGCGCGGCGTCCCGCCAGCAGCCCGCTGCCGGTGTAGTCGCGCATCTCGTCCTTCGGCTCGGGCGTCATGTCCCGGGTGCGGCCCGGGTAGGGCTGGCTCTGCGGCGGCCGTTCGCTCATGGTGGTCCGTTCCCCCTCGAAGTCGGTAGGGCGCGGGTGCCCGGAGCGGTCCGGGCCAAACGCGGGCCGTAGAGTGACTCCTGAGTAACATCCGTGCCTCCGTAATCCGCCGGGGTGTGAGCAGAGCGCGCGGTGACTTCTGGGTAACATCATCCCGAACCACATTCGGTCCCTCACGTAAGGTGCTGCTTATGGACCTGAACGGAGTTTCCGCCGTCGTATCCGGTGGCGCGAGCGGCCTCGGCGAGGCCACCGTCCGATCGCTGGCCGCCGCGGGCGCCAAGGTGGTCGTCGCCGACCTGAACGAGGACAAGGGCAAGGCCCTCGCCGGCGAGATCGGCGGCGTCTTCGTCAAGACCGACGTGACGAACGAGGAGCAGGTGCAGGCCGCGGTGCAGGCCGCCGTCGACACCGGCGCCCCGTTGCGCGTCATCGTCAACAGCGCCGGCATCGGCTGGGCGTCGCGGACGGTCGGCCGGGACGGCACCCCGCACGACCTCGGCGCGTTCGAGACCGTCATCCGGGTGAACCTCATCGGCACCTTCAACCTGATGCGGATCGGCGCCTCGGCCATCTCCAAGACCGACGCCGCGGACGCCGACGGCCTGCGCGGCGTCGTCGTCAACACCGCGTCCGTCGCGGCCCTGGAGGGGCAGACGGGCCAGATCGCCTACTCGGCCTCCAAGGGCGGCATCGTCGGCATGACGCTGCCGGCCGCCCGCGACCTCGCCGCGATCGGCGTCCGGGTCAACACCATCTGCCCGGGCATCATCGACACCCCCATCTACGGCGAGGGCGAGGCCGCGGACGCGTTCAAGGCCAAGCTGGCCGCGCCCGTCCCGTTCCCGAAGCGGATGGGCTCCGCCGCGGAGTTCGCGCACCTGGTCAAGGCGCTCATCGAGAACGACTACATGAACGGCGAGACCATCCGCTTCGACGGTGGTATCCGCTTCCAGCCGAAGTGAGGAACTGAATGTCCGACGCTGTTCTGACCGAAGAGGACGGGGCCGTCCTCACCATCACGATCAACCGTCCCGAGGCCAAGAACGCCGTCAACAGCGAGGTGGCGCAGGGCATCGCGGCCGCGATGGAGGAGCTCGACACCCGCAAGGACCTGTCGATCGGCATCCTCACCGGCGCGGGCGGCACGTTCTGCGCGGGCATGGACCTCAAGGGGTTCCTCACCGGTGACAACCCGATCGTCGAGGGCCGCGGGTTCGCGGGCATCGTCGAGCGTCCGTCCACCAAGCCGCTGATCGCGGCCGTCGAGGGCTTCGCGCTCGCCGGCGGCTGCGAGGTCGCCCTCGCCTGCGACATGGTGGTGGCCGCCCGGGACGCCCAGTTCGGGCTGCCCGAGCCGAAGCGGGGCCTCGTGGCGGCGGGCGGCGGCCTGCTGCGGCTGCCGCAGCGGATCCCGTTCCACATCGCCATGGAGATGGCGCTGACCGGCGACAAGTACGCCGCGGAGCGGATGGCCGAGCTGGGGTTCGTCAACCGGCTCACCGAGCCGGGCGGCGCGCTCGCCGCGGCCAAGGAGCTGGGGCTGAAGGTCGGCGAGAACGCCCCGCTGGCGCTCGCCGCGACCAAGAAGATCATCGTCGAGTCGCCGGACTGGTCGGACGCCGAGACGTGGCAGAAGCAGCAGGAGATCACGCTGCCGGTGTTCACGTCCAAGGACGCCCAGGAAGGCCCGGCGGCCTTCGCCGAGAAGCGCAAGCCGAACTGGAAGGGCGAGTAACTCCCTCGCATCACCCTTCGCGTCTCGCGCGTCACGCAGAGAACGCCCGGAACAGCCGTTCCGGGCGTTCTCTCCTTTTTCTGTGGCCTAATCCGGAACGCCTCTTACCGACCAGTAAGCGGTCCCGTACTGTGTTCCCTGCCAAAACTGATCTTGGGAGCGAATATGCGACGGAAAGCGGCGATGGTGACCGCCGTGGCCTGCGGCGCCGGGACGCTCGCCCTGGCGGCGCCCGCCCACGCCGCCGGCTGGCGGGACATCCCCAGTGCGGCCCTCAACTACAACGGCAGCCTCGACAAGGTCGACTTCGGCGCGACGAACGCGGGCTGGGCCGTCGGGTCCGCGGGCAACCTCTTCAGCCCGCAGGCCAAGCTCGCCCGGTGGAACGGCTCCGGCTGGGTGGCCGACCAGAGCCCGATCGGCTTCACCCCCACCGACGTCGCCGTCGCGAACGCGAACAAGGCGTGGGTCATCGGCTACAGCTGGAACGGCACCAAGGGCCTTTACTGGAACGGCACCGCGTGGAACGAGGTGTCGTACCCGCTCGTCGGATTCCCCACGGCCGTCGACGCCGCCCCCGACGGCACCGCGTGGTCGATCGCCGGCATCGACGCCGCCGCCGGCGGCCCCTGCGCCATCCTCCGCTGGACCGGCAGCGCCTGGGTCGACCCGCAGGTCCCGCTCCCGCCCTCGTCGACCATCACCGCCGTGGACGTCAAGTCCGCGAACGACGTGTGGCTGTCCGGCACCGTCTCGTCCACCGGCACCTCGGTCAACGGCCTCGTCATGCACTTCGACGGGACGGACTGGACGACGATGGTCGTCCCGGGCTCGATGGGCGTCCCCGGCTACCAGGGCACCCTGCACCGCATCGTCGCGCACTCCCCGAACAACGTGTACGTCCTGCGCGTCCGCCAGAACGCCCAGATCACGAACGCGCTGCTGCACTGGAACGGTTCGTCCTGGCGGACCATCAACACCCCGCTCAACGCGGCCGGCATCGGCCTGTCGTCCGACGGCGGCAACGGCGTGGTCATGCTCCCGATCACGACCGGCGGCAAGTCGCAGTACATGCACTACAACGGCTCAAGCTGGACGACCTACAACGGCCCGTCGCGCACCGGGACGGTCCAGGCGGCCGACATCGACGACCGGCCGGGCACGTCCGCGATCGTCAGCGCCGGCACGGCGTCCGACCCGAGCGAGAAGGTCCCGTTCATCGAGTACTTCGACTGACGGACGCGGCGGCGGCCCGGTGGGAGGTCCTGGGGACCGCCCACCGGGCCGCCGCGTTCCCGGTCCCGGGTGCCTCAAGGGTGCCGGGTGTTCGGGGTGGTGGGGGCCGCGAACCGGCGCGCCGGGGCCGCGACGGCCGGGCGTGCCGGTGCGGGCGTGCCGGCCGGCCGACGCGATCCGGGGCCGGCCGGCGTTCAGCGGGTTTCGCAGACGACGCCGTCGCCGTCGCGGTCCTGGTACCAGGAGTACTCGGGCTCGCCGCGGCGGTAGGGGCCGTACCCGGCGGCGTTCGCCTTCGCGCACGAGGAGTACCGGGGGTCGGTGTCCGGGACGGCCGCGGGCTCGGGCTCCGGTTCGCGGGTCGTCTTCCGCGGCTCGGGCTTCGGTGCCCGCGTGGTCGGGGCCGCTTCCGGCGCGGCCGCCGCGTCCGGGACGTCCTCGACGGTCGAGGTCGCCGCCGGGGTCGAGGGCTTCCGCGTGCTCGGGGTCGTGCGCGGGGCCGGGGACGCGGGGGACGGCTCGCCGGCCGTGTCCCGCGGTGTCGAGGAGGACGTGGCACCCGCGGCGCCCGTGCTCTCCGGCGGGGGCGGCGGGGCCATGCCGATCCCGACCCCGGCGACGCAGCCGAACAGGAGGGCGCCGACGCCGATGAGGACGGCGACGAACAGCGGGACGCTCTGGCGCCAGAAGCCCGGCGGACGGGCGGGGCCGTGCGGCGGTGGGTACATGTGAGGTGTCCTGTCCTGCTCGTAATGAGGCGCGGTGATCGTGTGACGTCTCGCGTGATGATGCGGTTCACAAATCGCCGGTCATGTCTCTGGCAGGATCCGGTCACGCCCGCCCCCCGTCACCGTGCGCCCGCCCGTCCGTGCGGCCGTCCGGGGTCAGTCGAGGACGATCGCGGGGAGGTCGGCGACGGAGACCAGGACGTGCGTCGCGCCGGTCAGGACGCCGGCCGCGCGCGTGAACGCCGCCTCGACGAGGCCGCCGTCGAGGACGGCCGTCCCGGCCATGTCGAGCACGGCGATCTCGATGCCGCTCACAGGTTCAGTTCCCTGAGGGTGTCCTCGGCGATGGCGGGGGAGCAGGTCATGCCGCGCCCGCCCGGACCCGTGACCAGCCAGACGTCGTCGCCCAGGTGGGCCCGGTGGACGATCCGGGACGTGTCGGCGCACTGCGCGTACACGCCCGCCCAGCGGCGCCGGACGGGCGGGAGCGCCCGGCCGAGGACGGCCTCGGCGGCGTCCCGCAGGTGGTCGTAGGGGCCCTCGTCGACGTCGAACGGGTACGGCTCGTCGTAGGCGTGCATGTCGCCGATGGTGAGGCCGCCGTCGAGACGCTGGACCATCAGCAACCGCATCGCGTGCTCGGCGGCCGCGGGGGCCTGCGGCTGGGCGCCGGCGAGGGCGTCGAGGGTGGCGCCCCGGTAGGCCGGGTGGTAGCGCAGGCTGTCGCCGTCGGCGACGGACGTGGTGAGCGGTTCGTCCAGCGGCGCGGTCTGCATCATCTGGACGCGCACCCGGCGGACGGGCAGGTCGGGCACCAGCTCGCGGACCATGCCCGACAGGTGCGCGCCGGTGCACAGGACGACGGCGTCGCCCTCGTGCACGGCGCCGTGGTCGTCCCGGACGGACGCGGTGCCGACGTCGCGGATGTCGCCGAGGCCGCGCACCTCGCGTCCGGGCAGCCACGTGTACCGTCCGGTCTCCGCGAGGTTCGCGCGGATCGCGGGCAGGACGGCCCGCGGTTCGACGGCCGCGTCCCGCTCGCACCACAGGGCGCCGAGCATCGTGCCGCGCAGCGCGGGGTTGACGGCGCGAGCCCCGTCGGCGTCGAGGAGCTTGAAGCCGCGCTCGGCGGCGTCCGGACGTTCGGCGACGTCCGCGAGGACGGCCAGTTCGGCCTCGGTGCGGGCCACGGTCAGGGAACCGTTCGCGCGGAAGCCCGCGTCCGGCACGTCCCGCCCGATCCGCTCCCACAGTTCGCGGGCGCGCAGCGCGGTGGAGAGTTCGGCGCCGTCCGCGCGCCCCCCGACCCACACCAGGCCGGAGCCGCGGACGGACGCGCCCCGCGCCTCGGGCTCGCGTTCCACGTGGGCGACGTAGTGGCCGCGCCGAATGGCCTCGGCGGCGTGCATCGTGCCGAGCACGCCGCCTCCGACGATGACGATTCGCATAAGCACCACGGTGCAACATGCCGACATGCCCCCCGTGGCCGTGCGATGGCGTGCCGGTGAACGCGCATCGGCAACCGCGAACGGTTCCGCCGTCCGCCGTCCGCCGTCCGGCGGCCGTCAGACCGGACGGTCCGCGGCCTCTCCGTCGGCATCGGCCCCGGCGCGCTCGTCCGGACGGCGCCACGGTCTGCGCGCCACGACGGTTCCGATCGCGAGGGCGGCGAAGGCGGCGGCGATCCAGCCGACCCCGAGTCCGTCCACCCAGCCCGCCAGCGCGCCCTGCACCTCGGTGGCGGCACCGACGATCGCGGAGTCGGCCGCGCCTCCCGCGTAGACCCGCACCTCGTACCAGCCGTAGTAGGCGACGTAGAGCCCGGCCAGGACCAGCAGGGCGCCGCTCGCGCGGGAGACGTACGGCAGGACCCTGCGGGTGCGCGCCACGGCGGCGTCGCGCGCGAGCGCCACCAGCATCGACAGCACCCCCACGACCAGGCCCATGCCGACCCCGTACGCCGCGAAGGCCGCGAGCCCCGCGCCGACGCCCGTCCCGCCCGACACCAGCCCGGTGACGGCGAGGAACGGCGCGACGGTGCACGACAGCGAGGCGACGGCGTAGGAGAGGCCGTACCCGTACAGTCCCGCGAGCGACCCGGTCAGCTCGCCCGTCCGCAGGCGCGGCAGCCGGAGCAGCAGCTCCCGCCCGGCCACCAGCCACCCGCCGAGCACGACCAGGACCGCGCCCACGACGATCGTGACCCACGGCAGGTACTGCTGGATCGAGGTCGTCAGCACCGAGACCAGCAGGCCGAACGCGCCGAACACGGTGACGAACCCCGCGGTCATCGCGGCGGACAGCCGCAGCGCCCGCCGGACGCCGCCCGCCCCGGGCGCGGCCACCAGCAGCGACAGGAAGGACGGCAGCAGCGCGAAACCGCACGGGTTGAACGCCGCCACCGACCCGGCCGCCAGCGCCAGCGAGATCGTCTCCACGGGTCAGCCGAGCAGACCGTCGACGCGCCGGGCCAGCTCGGCCGTTCCGAGCGGGCCGGACGCGTCGTCCGTCGTCCCGTCGGGGGCCATGAAGACGAACGACGACTGCGTCGTCACCCCGAAGTGCGCGTACAGTTCGCCGCCCGTGTCGTCCAGGTGGGTGAGCCCCCCGGTACCCGTCCGCGACACGAACTCCCGCAGCCGCGCCCGGTCCTTCTCCAGCCCGCCGATGCCGACGAAGGAGACCCGGTCGCCGTACTTCGCGGCGGCCGCGGCCACGTCGGGCCCGTCGGCGACGCACTTGGGGCACCAGGGCGCCCAGAACCAGAACACCACCGGCCGGCCCGCCAGGCTCGCGCCGTCGAACGCCTTGCCGTCCAGCGTCTCGCCCGCGAACCCCAGCGCCTCGGGGACGTCCTCGCCCGTCCCGCCGGACTGCCGGGGCGCGGGCGAACCGGCCGCGGAGGCCGCCGGCTCGGCGGCGGCCGGCTCCGCCTCGCCCCCGCACCCTGCCGCGAACAGCACCGAACCGAGCACGACCACGATCGCTTTCATCATGACCGCGAAGCTAGCCGGACGAACCGGACGCAGACCCTTACGAAGCGGTGACGTCCGTACCTGTCGCTCACGGCTTACTTAGGTTAGCCTTAGCTAACTTCTTGGAGGGGGCGTCGTGGCCCGGACGAACATCAACTCGACCCGCGTCAAGCCGGAGTCGGCGGAACTGCTCACCCTGTACGTGCTGCGGCGCGAACGGATCTCGCCGCACTTCGCGCGCGTGACGCTCGGGCACGGGGACATCGACCGGTTCGTCCCGATGGGCTTCGACCAGTGGTTCCGGCTGTTCATCCCCGTGCCGGGCGGTTCACTCGACCGGGCGCCGCGCAAGCTGACCACCGGCTCCTACCTTCGCTACATGACGGTGTCGAAGACCGAGCGGCCCGTCCTCCGCAACTACACCGTGCGCGCCTTCCGCCCGGACGGCCCGGACGGTCCCGAGCTCGACGTCGACCGCGCCCGTCCCGCCCGTCCCGCCCGTCCCGTCCGTCCCGTCCGTCCCGTCCGTCCCGTCCGTTCCGGGCCTCGGGGGCACTCGGCCGGGCGCCACTGCTCGGCGGGCGCCGCGCCCGTGGGAGCGGCCTGCCGATAAGCGCGAGCGGCGTGAAGAAGCCGACCTGCCCGATCGCCATGGCCGGCGTCGCGAGGGCCTTGCCGTCGTAGTGCTCGGAGGCCCGCGCGTACAGCTCGTCGGGACTCGGCTTTCGAGCCGTCCACCGCACTGGCGAAGGGCGACCGCCGGATGTGACCGGCTCCCGCGTTCGGTGGTCAGCCGAAGCCGAGTCCGACGTCTTCGTCGAGGCAGCGCCGCAGGACGGCGATCAGTCGGCGGAGGTCCTCGACGCGTCCGCCGAGGACGTCGGGATCGTCACCCGCGGGCGGCCGCCGGGCGATCTCCTCCAGCCGGGGGAGCATGGCGGCGCACTGGGCGGGCGTGAGGTCGGGGCCGCCGTCGTCCGGGTGGTGGAGGAGCGGCGTCAGCGTGGTGGAGACGCCGGTCCACGGACGGTCGCCGCCGTAGCCGTGCATCTCGGTGAGGACGAACCCCTCGGCCTCGGCCAGCCACTGCCGGAACATGTGGAAACCGCTGTAGGACCACGAGACGTCCAGGCCGGGCACGTCGCCGTCGTTCGGGTAGAGCATGATCCCCACCCCGTCATCCTGGCCCGCCCGGAATGAACGGTCTACGGGTCTTGGTCACTGTTCGGGCGTGTAGCCGCAGTGATCCGGGCCGCACTCGCTCTCGTGGTCGCGGCCCCAGAGGTAGGTGTCCCGGAGGCCCTTCGCGGCCAGGTGGCGGATCTCGACGAACGCCTTGGCCGACAGGAGCGCGGCCACCTCCCGGTCGCGCCGCGTCTCGCGGGGCTCCGCCAGGCGGATCATCGAGGCCGCCCCGGAACCGGGACGCGCTCGAGGCGGTCGATCTCGTCCACCGTGCCGTCACCCGGCGGGGAAGCGTGCGCGGTCATGCCCGGAATCGTAAGGTTCGCCCGCTCGGGACGGCTCGACGGTCCGGTCCGTCCGGGGTGTCGCGGGCACCGGACGGCCGGCCCGGCGGGCGGCTCGGGCCAGGGTGCCGGCGAGCACGGCGATGGCGAGGCCGGTGGCGCCGAGGGCGCCGCCGATCCAGGACGGCGAGGTGTAGCCGAGGTCGGCGTCGATCGCCAGCCCGCTCAGGAAGGGCCCGAGGGCGTTGCCGAGGTTGAAGGCGCCGATGTTGGCGGCGGACGCGAGCGCGGGTGCGCCGTCGGCCGCGTTCAGCATCCGCGTCTGCAGCGGCGGCACCGACGCGAAGCCGATGAACCCGAACAGTGCGACCGTCACGACCAGCGCGACCCGCGAGTGCGCGGTGAACCAGAACGCGAGCGACACGACCGTGATGCCGCCGAGCGTCCCGTAGATCGCGGGCATGAGGGCGCGGTCGGCGAGCCGTCCGCCGAACAGGTTGCCGGCGACCAGGCCGACGCCGAACAGCACCATCACGAACGGCACCGCGCCGCCGTCGAAGCCCGCGACCCGGGTGCTGATGGGCTCGATGTAGGTGTAGACGGCGAAGACCGGTGCGTAGCCGATCGCCGTCATGCCGAGCGCCAGCCAGACCTGCGGCCGCGCGAAGGCGGCGATCTCCTTGCGCAGCCCGGCGTTCGCCGGGCGCGGACGGGCGGGGACGAGCGCCGCGAGTCCGGCGAACGCGATCACGCCGATCGCGACGATCGCCCAGAACGCCGCGCGCCAGCCGAGCTGCTGGCCGATGAACGCACCGGCGGGCGCGCCGAGCACGTTGGCGAGCGTGACCCCGGTGAACATCAGCGCGATGGCCCGCGCCTTCCGGTCCGGCGCGACGAGCTCCGCCGCGACGACCGCCCCGATCCCGAAGAACGCCCCGTGCGTCAGCGAGGCCACGATCCGTCCGGTCATCAGCACGCCGTACGTGGGGGCGAGCGCCGACAGGACGTTCCCGGCCAGGTAGAGGGTCATCAGCCCGAGCAGCATGGTCTTGCGGGGCAGCCGCGCGCCGAGCGCGGTCAGGACGGGCGCGCCGACGGTCACGCCGAACGCGTACGCCGACACCAGCAGCCCCACGGCCGGTACCGACACGCCGAACTCGGCGGTGAGCTGGGGGGTGAGCCCCATGGTGACGAACTCGGTGGTCCCGATGCCGAAGGCGCTGATGATCAGCGCCAGCAGTGCGAGCGGCACGACGGTTCCCTCCTCGGATACAGTCGTAAGCACGTGCAATAGACCGCGTGTGGCGGTAGTTGCACACGACGATACTTGCAGACGCGTGCTATCTCACCATGCATATATGGTGCGGGCAACGCGGGGGAGTGTGAGGCATGTCACGAGCACAGGGCTGGCGGCGGCTGGCCGCCCTGCACGACCGCATCGAGGACCGCATCGAGCGCGCCCTCCAGGACGCCCACGGCCTGAACGTGAACGAGTACTGCGTCCTGCACCTGCTGTCCCAGCAGGGGGACGACCACATGCGGATGCAGCAGCTCGCGGCCGCCGTCGTCCTCAGCCAGAGCGCCACCACCAGGCTCGTCACCCGCCTGGAGGACCGCGGGCTGCTCGCCCGCTACATCTGCCCGACCGACCGGCGCGGCATCTACACCGACGTCACCGAGGCCGGGCGCGCGCTGCTCGGCGAGGCCACCCCCACCCACGACGCCGCGTTCCAGGAGGCGATGGACGAGGCGGCCGAGCACGCCGAACTGGCACCGCTCGTCCGGGCGCTGGACGCCCTCCCGTCCTGACCGCGCGGGCCCGCGTCAGGGGCAGCCCTCCAGCTGCGGGACGGTGGTGGGGAGTTCGAGGCCCGAGGTGGCGAACCACTGGTTCAGCATGGTCGTGGCGGCGCCGTTCTGGTACATCCCGGTCAGGATGCGGTTGACGGCGCGGCAGCCCTCCCGGTCGCCCTCGCGGAGGCCGATCCCGTACTTCACGTCGGTGAACGGCGCGTTGAGCACGGTGGTGCCGGGGACGGCGCCCGCGAGCCCGGCGAGGACCAGGTCGTCGGTCGAGACGGCGTCGAGGCGCCCGGCGGCCAGTTCCTCGGCGCATTCGCGGTAGGAGCGCGCCGGGACCTCCCGCCCGTCCGGGGCCGGGCCCTCGGTCAGCTCCCGCCACGAGCCGGAACCGGCGACCCGGCAGAGCCGCTTGCCGGCCAGGTCGCCGATCCCGCCGATGGACGGGTCGTCCTGCCGGACGAGGACGTCCTGATGCGCGAGGTAGTACGGTCCGGCGAACGTCATCCGCTCCTTGAGCTCCGCGGTGACGGGGACGGTCGCGACCACCATGTCGAGCGTGCCCTCGCGCAGCGCGCCCGCGGGGTCGGCCGAGGCGAGGCGCCGGAACGTCACGTCCGCCGGGGCGACGCCGAGCCGTCCGGCGACGTAGGTGGCCACGTCGATCTCGAAGCCCTCCCGCTCGCCGCCGGCGGTCCGCGCGGACAGGCCCGGCAGGTCGTCGTCGACCCCGATCACCAGCTCGTCCCGTCCGGTGATCGACTCGGGCTCGCCGGCCCGCACCAGGGGCACGAGCACCAGGGTCAGCAGCAGGAGCAGGACGGCCAGGCCCGCCAGGGCGGCCGTCCCGGCGAGGGTGAGGGTGCTGCGGGCGGTGCGCACGGTCGTCTCCTGTCCGGTCGGCGGCTCGGCGGTGCTCAGCGGTACTCCGCGAGCCGCGGCCGGATCCCGGCCACGATCAGGGCCCCGACGGCCACCGCCGCGACCGGCGGCAGCCAGGTCATCGGACCCAGTGCCCGCTCGCCCCGCGTCGCGGCGTGCACCCGGCGGTACTGGTGGTGGCCGATCCGGGCGTCGAGCTCCCGGTCGTACGCGCGGAAGGCGGGATGCGGCAGGTTCCGCCAGCGCGGGTCGAGGTGCGCGCTCGCGGCGGCGTCCGGGCGGCCGTCCCCGACCAGTTCCCGGACGGCCCGGTCGTGGTCCTGGTAGCGCTGGTAGGCCGACAGCAGCGCGCCGAGCCCGCCCGCGCGGGCCGTGCCGCCGCGCGCCCGCTCGCCGAAGTACCCGTCGAAGTCGACGGTGCCCGCGCCCCCGGCCCAGCGGGCCATCCCGCGGTCCAGGTTCCGGTAGTAGGCGTCCAGATCGTCCGCGTCGTCCAGGTGCAGGATCGCCTGCGACTTGTCGAGGTAGCTGTTGTCGTAGCGGGCGGCGCGGTCCGGGTCCAGGATCTGGCGGGCCCGGTCGGTGTCCATGCTCGTGCCGAGCGCCTGGACGCGGGTCAGGCGCAGGACGGGATCCAGCCCCGCCGTCTTGGCGGCGCGCATGTGGTCCGCTTCGGTGGCCAGCCACGACGCCACCGCGACCGTCAGCACCAGCGCGCCCGCCAGCGCCCCGGCCAGCGGGACGGACAGCAGCCGCCGGAACCGCCGGGCCAGGTATACCTGCAGGCTCCCGACCGCCGCCAGCAGCGCCAGCCCCGCCCCCAGCACCCGCAGCCGCCCCGCGAGGACGGCCGAGTGCTCCTCCCGGTACGCGGCGCCGACGTCGGCGGCGCTGTCGGTGGCCAGGTTGGACGCCCTGGGCAGCAGCTCGCGCGCCATCAGCGCGGTCGCCGTCCGGTACTCCCGGAGCGCCTCCCGCGACAGGGCCGTCCCGGCGCCGTCCGCGCGCTCCCCGGAACCCGTCGCGTCCATCGCCGCCTGCACGTGCCGGTCGTACTCGTTCAGCCCGTTGAGCAGGGCTTGGACGGTGCGGAGCCGCACCGGGTCCGTCCGTGCGAGCCGCGCGGCCGACAGCGCGGCCCGCTGGGCGTCCTCGCGCCGGATGTCGTAGGCGTACCGCGCGCCGCTGCGCTCGCAACCGGTGCCCGCGACCTCGGGGGCGCACAGCCACCCGGCCTCGGCCCCGGTCAGCAGGGTCCGCGTCACCTGCGCGTCCATCTCGGTGAGCGCGAGGTACATGTCGCCGATGCTCTCCGCCGTCGCGCCCTCGCCCTGGCCGAGCGTCCGCACTCCCGTGCGCGCGTCCCGCGCCGCCAGGCCGGCCGAGACGACCAGCACCACGAGCGCCAGCAGCGCCAGGGCGGTCAGGGCCCGGACCCGTCCAGCGACGGTGCCGACCCTCGGCAACCTGACGAGCACGGCGCCCCCCTTTCGCGCGACGCGGGGATCGGCCATCCAGTCTCGGGGAGATCGACCGGAATGAGCAAGATCGTCGCCATGCCCGGAAGCGGCCGCCGCCCGGCGCGGAGCCTGCCCGCGGCCACGGCGGCCCCGTTCGTCCTGCGGCGGGGTGGTCGCCGGGTCAGTCCCAGCGGCGGGAGCGCTGGCGCTTGACCTCCGAACGGCGCTTCTTGTTCTCCAGCCGCCGCTCGTTGATGCCGCGCGGGATCTTCTTCGGGACGCGCTTCTTCGGCGGGGGTGCGATGGCGTCGGACAGGACCGAGGCCAAGCGCGCGCGGGCGGCGTCACGGTTGCGCACCTGCGAGCGGTACTCCTCCGCACGGATCGTCAGGACGCCCCGGACGAGCCGTCCCGCGAGCCGCTCGAGGGCGCGGGAGCGGTAGGGCTCGGGCAGGGACGGCGACGCGGCGATGTCGAAGGAGAGTTCGACCGCGGTCGCGCTGGTGTTGACGTGCTGCCCGCCCGGTCCCGAGGAGCGGGAGAAACGCCAGCTCAGTTCGGTCTCCGGGATGGAGACCGGACCGCGGATCGGGATCGAGTCGGACATGCGGGTGATTATCCCCACTCCCCGGCGATCCTGTCTCCGGGTTTTCCCGCATGCAAGTACTTACTTACACTGATCGCCATGACCGAGGGACTGTTCCGGGACGAGGACCTGATCCGGGTGATCACCCGTGAGGGCGTGCTGATCGCGGCGGGCGGGGCGGCGTCGCTGCTGCAGACCGCCCACCCGAAGGTGGCCCAGGGCGTATACGACCACAGCTACACCGCCGACGATCCGCTGAGACGCCTTCAGAACACCATGGGGTGGCTGTACGCGGTGCAGTTCGGCACCAAGGAGGAGGCCGAGACGTTCAGCGCGCTCGTCTGGAAGGGCCACGAGCAGGTGACCGGCCCCGGTTACCGGGCGAACGACCCGGAACTGCAGGTGTGGGTGGCGGCGACCCTGTTCGCCGTGGCCGCGCAGTTCTACCAGGCGCTCTTCCGGAAGCTGGACGAGCGCGAACTCGAGGAGTTCTACGAGCAGACGAAGGTCTACGCGACGATCATCGGCTGCCCGGACGGCCGGATGCCGGAGACCTACCGGGACTTCCGCGAGTACTACGCCGGGATGCTGCGGACGATCGAGATCAGCGACGCGTCGCGGGCCGTCGCCCACCAGGTGCTGAACCCGAAGGTGCCGGCCGGGTTCCTCGCCGCGCCGGGCCTGGCGACGATCCGGCTGCTCACGGCCGGGCTGATGCCCGCGCCGATCCGCGCGCAGTACGGGTGGAAGTGGAACGCGGCCCGGCGGATCCGGTTCCGGCTGCTGATCGGCGCGCTGTCGCTGGTGTACCCGCGGCTGCCGCTGCGGGTGCGGACGATCCCCCGCGACTACTACCTGGCCACGACCCGCAAGATGCTCGCGAAGGTGCGGCGCGTGCCCGTGATCGAACGGGCGGCCTGACCGCTCCCGGACGGCCGACGGGCACAGGGACGGCCGCGCGACCCCGCTGGTAGGGGTCGCGCGGCCGTCCCGCCGAGGGCGCTCCCGGCCCGGCCCGGCCGTGGAACGTCCCCCTGCCCGCGGCGCCGCCCGTCCGCCCGCTCCCCCCAGAGCCTTGGCCGGACGGCGCCCGCGGGTCAGAGCGAGGCGTCCGTGATGATCTTGGACGCGGTGTCCTTCGCGCTCTCGACCGGGATCGCGAAGCCGAGCCCGATGCTGCCCGACCCGCCGCTGGAGGTGAGGATCGCGGTGTTGATCCCGATGACCTGACCCGACATGTTCACGAGCGCGCCGCCCGAGTTGCCCGGGTTGATGGGCGCGTCGGTCTGGATCGCGTTCTCGATCACCGTCTGCTCCTGCCGGCTGAGCTGCTGCCGCATCTCCGGCGGCAGCCACGGCGGCACCTCCTGCTGCTGGTCGCCGCCCTCGCTGACCTGCCGGCCCACCGCGCTGACGATCCCCGAGGTGACCGAGCCGTCCAGGCCGAGCGGGCTGCCGATGGCCAGCACCTGGTCGCCGACGGCGAGTCCCTCGGTGCTCCCGAACGTCGCCGGCTTCAGTCCCGAGACGTCCTGCGCCTGCAGGACGGCGACGTCGTTCGTCCGGTCGCTGCCGACGACCTGCGCCTGCGCCGTCCTGCCGTCGCTGAACTTCACCGACACCTGCCGCGCCCCGTCCACGACGTGCGCGTTGGTGAGGATCGTGCCGTTCTCGCTCAGCACGACGCCCGAGCCGCCGCTGCTGCCCGCCCCCGACTGCGCGGTGATCGACACGACGCTCGGCAGGACGGCCGACGCGACCGCCGACACCGAACCGTTCGACGCCGACGCGCCGGTGACGGCCGTGGGCGCGGAGCGCGCGGGTTCGTCGGTCAGCGCGATCGCCGCCGCGGCGCCCGCACCGCCGGAGCCGACGGCGAGCGCGAGCGCGGCGGCGCCCAGCGCGAGCGTCCGGCGGAACCCGCGCGGCCGCCGCGACCCGCCCGGCCCGCCCGGCCCCAGGGCGACCGGCCCCTGTCCGGGCGGGCCGAACCCGGCACCGGACGGCATCGAGAACGGCGCCGCGTAGTGCCCGTGCGGCCCGTGCTGAGTCCCGTACGGAATCCCGTGCGGCGGCGTCTCGCCGGCCGGGCCGACGGACGGCTCGCGGTGCGGGCCCGCCTGGTCCGCGGGCTCCGCGGGCGTTCCGGGCACCCCTCCGTGCGGGTGGAACGCGGCTCGTTCATGCTCCGACGGATGCGTCCGATCGCCGCTCATGTCATCCCCCTCGTGGTCTGTCACCCAAGAGACTGCGTCCCGGATCTGCATCCCGGCTGCAGCCGACCTGAAAGTGTCCTGAACGCCCGCCGCACGAAGAACCGCGGCCGAAGGGACGGCGGTGCGTCCCCTCGGCCGCGGCGGCGGGGCTGGCCAGGGCGCGCGACCCCCCGGTCCCCACCGGGGCCCGGGCGCGCCCTGTCCCTCCACTGAAGCGCGCGTACCTGAGGGTTCGCTGAACGCCGGCTCCCGATATCCCGTGCGCGGACGGCGCGTCCGGACGGAGGCGGGGGACGGCGCGGCGCCGACGCGCAGCGCGTACCCCGGTCACGTTCAGGGAGCATTCAGCTTCGGATGGGAACCTCTACCGTGATGGTGGAGGGAGACGTGTCATTGGTTGAACGGACGGCGGCGAGCGGCGGCCGGACGCCCGAGGCGACCCTGCTCGTCGTCGAGGACGAGCCGAACATCCTGGAACTGCTCGCCGGGAGCCTGCGGTTCACCGGGTTCGAGGTCCTGACGGCGACGAACGGGGCCGACGCGGTGCAGTCGGCGCGCCGGCACCGGCCCGACCTGATCGTGCTGGACGTCATGCTGCCCGACATCGACGGGTTCGACGTCGCGCGTCGGCTGCGCTCCGGGGGCGATCACACGCCCGTCCTGTTCCTCACCGCGCGCGACGCCGTGCAGGACCGCATCAAGGGCCTGACGATCGGCGGCGACGACTACGTCACCAAGCCGTTCAGCCTCGAGGAGGTCATCGCCCGCATCCGGGCGGTGCTGCGGCGGTTCCGCGGCGGGACGGCCGAGCCGCCGCCGCGCATGGTGTTCGCCGACGTCGAGCTCGACGAGGACAGCCACGAGGTGTGGCGGGACGGCCGGGCCATCCAGCTGTCGCCCACCGAGTTCAAGCTCCTGCGCTACTTCATGGCGAACGCCGGGCGGGTCGTGTCGAAGGCCCAGATCCTCGACCACGTGTGGAACTACGACTTCCAGGGCGACGCGGGGATCGTCGAGTCGTACGTGTCCGCACTGCGCCGCAAGGTCGACAACGTTGAGCCGCGGCTCATCCACACCCTGCGGGGCGTGGGCTACGTGCTGCGCGAGCCCCCGAAACCGGGATGACGACCGCGGACTCCGGCGGTCCGTACGGCGCGCACGCGGTGCGGCCCCGCGCCCGCCGGGGCGGATTCACCGGGCTCGGCCGGTTCTGGGGACGCACGTCGCTGCGCGTCAAGCTGATCTCCGGGATGATGGTGCTGGTCACCCTCGGGATGACGGTGATGGCGGTCGCGGGCGCGTCGGTGCTGCGGCAGTACCTGGTCAACCGCTCCGACGAGCAGCTGCACGCGTCGATGGAGCGGACGATCGACCAGGTCCAGCCGTTCCTGGAGCGCGGGGTCCGCAACATCGAGCTGCGCATCCCCAGCGAGACCTACGGGGAGGTCCGCACCAGCGCCGGCCGGGTCCTGGACCGCAGCGCGGCGCTCGACGAGGGCGGCTACCCGCGGCTGCCCGCCGACGTGAGCGGCCGCCTGGGCGAGCCGTTCACCGTCCCGGGCGCGGGCGGCTCGGGCTCCGGGTGGCGGGTGCTCGCCGAGCCGATCCCGGGCGGCGGCACGCTCGTCCTCGGGACCAGCATGGCGCAGATCGACCAGACCGTCCGGCAGCTCGTCGCGATCGACCTGATCGTCGGCCTGTCCGTGCTGGCGGTGCTGGTGGGCCTCGGGGCGTGGGTGGTGCGGGCCGCGCTGCGCCCGCTGTCGGACGTCGAGGCGACCGCCGGGGCGATCGCCGCCGGGAACCTGTCGCGCCGCGTCCCCGAGGGAGACCGGCGCACCGAGATGGGACGGCTGGGACGGTCGCTGAACAGCATGCTCGAGCAGATCGAGGCGGCGTTCCGGGCCCGCGCCGACTCGGAGGCGGCGGCCCGCCGGTCCGAGGAGTCGGCGCGCCGGTCGGAGGAGTCCGCGCGGCACTCCGAGGAGCGGATGCGGCGGTTCATCGCCGACGCCAGCCATGAGCTGCGCACCCCGCTCACCGCGATCCGCGGGTTCGCCGAGTTCTACCGGCAGGGCGCCGCCCGCAGCCCCGAGGAGCTCGGTCGGCTGATCGGCCGCATCGAGGACACCGCCGCCCGGATGGGCCTGCTCGTCGAGGACCTCCTCCTGCTCGCCCGCCTCGACCGGCAGCGGCCCATCGAGCGCCGCCCGGTCGACCTGCTGGCCGTCGCCGCCGACACCGTCCAGGAGACCCGCGTGCTGGCGCCGGACCGGTCGATCCAGCTGAGGGTCGGCGGCGGCATGGCCTACCAGGTCAGGGGGGACGGCCCGCGGCTGCGGCAGGTGCTCGGCAACCTGCTGACCAACGCGCTCGCGCACACGCCCGAGGAGACCCCGATCGAGGTGCGGCTGACGTCCGGGACGCTGCGGGACGCGCCCGCGGCCGTCCTCGAGGTCGCCGACGAGGGGCCGGGGCTGTCCGCCGAGGCGAAGGAGCGCGTCTTCGAACGCTTCTACCGCGCGGACGCGTCCCGGTCGCGGGAGGACGGCGGCACCGGCCTCGGCCTCGCGATCGTCGCCGCCCTCGTCGCCGCCCACGAGGGCGTCGTCGAGGCCGACTCGACCCCGGGCGAGGGCGCCACCTTCCGCGTCGTGATCCCCCTGGACGTCGACTAGCTCCCGGGGGCCGGGCTCAGGAACGGAAGCGCAGGACGACGTGCTCGAGTTCGGCGGGGCCGGTGATGTGCACCAAGGCGTGATCAACCAGGCGGGTCGCTTGAAATCGCCGTGGCAAATGCTTGAATGCCTTAGCTTGTTCTTTAACCTGGCCGGGGTCCTGGCCTGTGGGATTAGGCGTTCACCTGACATCAGGACGGCCTTGGCGTGATCATGTGCGCTGTTGAGGACGCAGTGTGATCACTACCAAGGCCGTGAGGATTGAGTCTGCTGGATGAGCGTGCCCGTGTCGATGCCCTGTCGGTGTTGTCCCGGTTCCGGGTCGGTTTTCATGGCTGTCTGACCGCCCGGGCGGACGCGCTGTTCGAGCGACCGACGCGCTGCTGTGCTCCGACGGGCCGGTGAGAACGCTGGTAGACCTGGCGTTGGCTCCCGAGCATCGGCGGGGGCACGGCGCACTGTACGACGGCTTGAACTGCGGCGGCCTGGACGTGGAGCGGTTCCGGATGTCGCTGGCCGCGCTGCCGTTGCCGCGGGCCGCCGATGGCCGGATCGTGCTGGCGGTCGATGTCAGCCCATGGCTGCGCTCGGACGCCCAGACGTCGGCGGAGCGCCTGTTCTGCCACGTGCACGGACGAGGCAAGAACGCAGCGCAGTTCGTCCCCGGCTGGCCGTACTCGTTCGTGGCCGCGCTGGAAACCGGCCGGACCTCATGGACGGCCGTCCTGGACGCGGTCCGGCTGGGCCCCGCCGACGACGAGACCGCGGTGACCGCCACCCAACTGCGCGGGGTGGTCGGACGACTGCTTGCGGCCGGGCACTGGCGGGACGGCGACAACGACATCCTGCTCGTCGCCGACGCCGGCTACGACGTGACCCGGCTGGCGTTCCTGCTGGCCGACCTGCCGGTCGAACTCGTCGGCCGGATCCGCTCGGACCGGGTCCTGCGCCTGCCCGCACCGCCGCGCCGACCCGGCACCAACGGCCGTCTACCCAGGCACGGCGGCGAGTTCGCGCTGAGCAACCCCGACACCTGGCCGCAGCCGCGGCACGCCACGACCACCCGGACCACCCGCTACGGCACCGCGACGGCCTCCTCGTGGGACCGGCTGCACCCACGCCTCACCCACCGCGCGGCATGGCTGGAACACGATGGCCGTCTCCCGATCATCGAGGGCACTTTGATCCTCCTGCGCGTCGAGCGGATCCCCGGCACCGGCGCCCCCAAGCCGATCTGGCTGTGGTCCTCACGCACCGGCGCCTGCCCGCAGCACGTCGACCGGCTCTGGCAGGCGTTCCTGCGGCGCTTCGATCTGGAGCACACCTTCCGGCTGTTCAAGCAGACCCTCGGCTGGACCGCACCCAAGTTCCGCACCCCCGAGGCCGCAGACCGGTGGACCTGGCTGATCATCGCCGCGCACACCCAACTCCGACTCGCCCGTCACCTCGCCGAGGATCTGCGCCGCCCCTGGGAACGGCCCGCAGCCGCAGGAAGGCTGACCCCGGCCCGGGTCCGCCGGGGGTTCCGGAACATCCGCGCGAAGACCACTCTCCCGGCCGGTGCGCCGAAACCCGGCAAACCTGGACCCGGGCGGCCACCCGGCTCCAAGAACCGGCGCCCCGCGCCCCGCCACGACGTCGGCAAAACGATCAAACGCGAGAAGACCCTTGCCGCCAGACTCGGGCAGCCGGGTTAAAGAACAAGCTTAGGCCAGATGTGGCCAGGTGACGGGGCCGCGAAGCATCTAAAATGTCAAAGACATTGGCGTTGAACAAGGGACTGATATGAAGCGGAAAACTGCCTTCACCATCTTCTCGCTGACGTTCTTCATGGGGTCGTCGACGGTGGGAGCGATGCCCGCGTTCGCCGAGACCACCGACGTCGGACCTGCTTCTTCGAACGTTCTCCGGGCGTGTTATTACTTCGTCAAATCCGGTGACACGGGTCGCGGAATCGCTGGCAAACTTGGCATCTCTTTCTCCACTCTCCGATCGCTGAATCCTGGAGTGAACTGGGACGCCTTGTATGTCGGGCAACGCCTGCGGGTGCCTGAATCCAGTTGCGACTGGTAGACGAGTTCGGCGGATATACCGTCAGCGACGTTAGTCGCCCAAGCCGCCGGATCGTCCTCCCGTAACGGCGTCGTCTCAGGCATCCGAGCTCGCTCGAGGGCTGTCCGGCCGTTCGGGGCGTGCTAGCCGCGGAGGGCCCGGATCGCGCGCATCGCCTCGCGGCGCGCGTCGCCGGACAGGACGTCGATGTAGACGCGGCCGTCCAGGTGGCCGCACTCGTGCTGCAGGCAGCGCGCGAAGTAGCCGGTCCCCTCGACGCGGACCGGCTTGCCCTTGACGTCCACGCCCTCGACGACGGCGTGCGCGAAGCGGGGGGTGTCGAACCGCAGGTCGGGCACCGACAGGCAGCCCTCGGACTCGACGAGCGTGGCACCGTCGGCGGCCGTCAGCACTGGATTCACGACATGACCGACATGCCGGCGGCCGCGATCGTCGTCGCAGTCGTAGACGAACACCCGCAGGCCGACCCCGACCTGGTTGGCGGCGACCCCCGCGCCGTTCTCCGCGTACATGGTGGCGAACATGTCGTCGACGAGGCGTTCCAGGGAGGCGTCGAAGGTCCGCACCGGGTCGCACTCGGTCCGCAGGACCGGGTCCCCGAGGAGCCGGATCGGGCGGGGCGTCCCCTCGCGCGTGGTGGTTCGCTTGCTCACCCGAAGATCCTATAGAAGGCCCGCGCCGGTACGTCCGGAGCACGTCCGGACGCACCGGCGGCGGTCACGCGGGGTCGACCGGGCCGCGCGGCTGCGGGGGGACCGGGCCGGGCTCGCCCTGCGGGCGCGGCGGCGCGGCGTGCTTGGCGAGCGGCGGCACCGGGACGTCCGGCAGCTCGGGCCCGATCTTGTGCACGGTGGGCTGCGGCGCGGGCTTCGCGGGCGCGTCCGGCGCGGACGGCGCGGCGGGCGCGGGCTGCGCGGGCTTGGCGGCGGCCGCCGGCGCGGCGGGCTGCTCGGCCGGCGCGGGACGGGCGGCGGCCGCCTCCGGCCGCTCGGCCTCCCCGCTCCCGGACGGCCGGTCGGCCGGTGCCGGTGCGGCGGCGGGCTTCGCGGCCGGCTTGCCGGACGCCGCCTGCTTGCGCGGGACCGCCTGCTTGACGGCGTCCTCGACCATCTTCTCCAGCGGCCCCGCCTCGTTCTCGGCGGTCAGCAGCCGGTGCAGGGTCTCGCTGATCTCGGTGAGCCGCTGCAGCGCCTGCGTGTGGTTCTTGGTGAGCGAGTTGAGCCGCTGCGTGGCGCCCTCGTTGATGACGCCGGCGCGGCGCTCGGCCGTGGTGAGCGTCCGCTCGGCCTCGACCCGCGCGGTCGTCACCGTCTGCTCGGCCTCCTGCTGGGCCGACGACAGCACCTGGTCGGCCTCCTTCTCGGCCGAGCCGAGCAGCCCCTCGGCCTTGTGCTGCGCGTTCGCGAGGTTCTTCTCCGCGTGCGCGCGGGCGTCGTCGATGATCCGCTTGGACTCCAGCTCGGCGTCCTTGCGGATCTCTTCGCCCTTGGCCTCGGCCTGGGACACCTTGTCCTGCGCCTCGTCCTCGGCCAGGTTGATGATCTGCCGGAGCCGGTCGGACAGGTCGTCCCCGGTCGGCTTGCGGGCCTCGCGCAGCTCGGCCATCTCCCGGCGGATGCGTTCGGCGTCGTCCTGGGCCCGCGCCAGCCGCGCCTCGAGCTCGCGGTTCTTCTGGTGCGCGCGGGCGATGTAGTCGTCGACCTGGCGGCGGTTGTAGCCGCGCATGACGATCTCGAAGGACTCGTCTTGGAGGAGGTTCGGCAGGATTTCGGCTTCGTTGCTCATATGCCTTGGGGGGTCGTTGGCGGGGGTATCACCCCGTCAGGGTCGGATGCGATCCTCACCCGCCGGTGAGCGGGCCCGCGGTAGAAACGTCAGGTATCGACTCTCGTCCGGACCCGCCGGTGCGCGCAACCGGAACGCCGTTCTTGCTGCCGTTTCTTTCGTGCGAGTAGGCCCGACAAACTATCTGATCTCGGGGTGATTCTCGCCTTCCTCGCGCCGTGTCGCGAGGGCCGTCCACAGGCCTGTGGACGGCCCCGCCTAGCATCGGGCGCATGAACTACGTGGGATCGCTGGGGACCGGCCGTCCGGACATCCACCCGGACGCGTGGGTCGCGCCCGGGGCCGTCGTCGTCGGACGGGTGAAACTGGGCCGCGCGGCCAGCGTCTGGTACGGGTCGGTGCTGCGCGGCGACGACGAGGAGATCATCGTCGGCGAGGAGTGCAACATCCAGGACCTGAGCTGCCTGCACGCCGACCCGGGGACGCCCGCCGTGCTCGAGGACCGGGTCAGCCTCGGGCACAAGGCGATGGTCCACGGCGCGCACGTCGAGACCGGCGCGCTGATCGGCATCGGCGCGATCGTCCTGAACGGCGCCCGCATCGGCGCCGGGACCCTCATCGCGGCCGGGGCCCTCGTGCCGCCCGGCAAGACGATCCCGTCCGGGGTGCTCGTCGCCGGGACGCCGGGCAAGGTCGTCCGCGAACTCCGCGACGACGACCGGCTCGTCCTCGAGCACACGTCCCGGATCTACGTCCAGAAGGCGCAGCAGCACCGCGAGGCCTCCTGGACGGACTGACGGTCGTTCCCGTGTGACCCGGTGGCCGCGGTGGTGCCCTGATGGCCGGGCTATCCGGCGGCCTTGCGGGCGGTGTCGGAACTCCCGTTTCGAGGGCCGGGACCTTCGGTCTCGAGGCCGACCCCCTCCCAGGTCAACCGGGTTGCGCACGGGGCGGAGTCGATGCGGCGGGCGATGACCCGGACGGTCCGGGGAGTGCCTGGCAGATCCGCCGAGGACAAGAAGCGGTAGTGGCTGTCGCGACGGGTGTAGTGCAGGGTGCCGGTGTCGATCGAGCGTCCGTCCGCGTAGAGCGTGTACTGCACCTTGCCCCAGCATGAGGTCCGGTCGGCTCCGCCGTTCCGGGCTTCCAGCGTGCCGCTGAAGGCGGTGACGGTGCCGGGGGTTCGAGGCTTCCAGGTGGTGTCGATCTCTTTGCCCGGCACGAGCGTCCAGGCGACCGCGTCCAGGTTGCCTCCGTTGTCCACCAGGTCGGGGTGGTCCCCCTCGGCGTAGGCGAGTTCCACGTCCGGCCCACCCCAGATCGCTATACAGACGACCAGGATGACCACGGCGACGATGGCGAGGACCACCAGGCCGCCGATGACCGTCCCGACGGTCACCGCCGTCTCGCGCAGCGTGTGAAGGAGGCCGGGCTTCGGGGGATCCTCATCGAGGTCCTCGGCGTCGACGCCCTCGTCCTCGGAGACGGCGGTGTCGACCAGCTCTCCGGCTCCCTCGGTATGCGTGGGCGTCTCGGAGCGTTCGGCCGGGACAAGGGGGTTGTCCGTGCGGGCAGGAGGGATGTCCGTGCGGGCAGGAGGGATGTCCGTGCGGGCAGGAGGGATGTCGGTGCCGGTAGGAGGGTTGTCGGGGGTTGTCGGAGGGGTGTCGGCGGGGATGAGCGCGATCGCGGGAAGGGTGCCGAAGCCGGGTGCAGCGGGCTCGTCATCGACGTTCTCCGCAACCGCGTGCCGGGGCGGGGTGCGGTCGTCGGGAGCGAGCCCGTCCAGGCCGCGGTCGAGTTCGTCGAGTTCGTCGCCGGTGTCCTCCAGCAGCTCCTGAACGCCGTCCAGGAGCTCATCGGCGATCGCCTGATCGTGCCGGTCCATGAACGAGGTGGTGGCCGGCACCGTCCGGTCATCGTCCTGCTCGTGCCCGTTGGCGGTTCCGGTGGGATCGGCGGCCTGGGCGTCCACGCGTCGGCGCGCCTGGATCTCCTGGAAGGCGGCTTTGTCGATCAAGAACCGGGTGCGGCCCATCTGCTCGTGGACCTGGGCCAGTTGCGCTTCGGCGCGTTCACGGCGGGCCTCGGCGGCGGCCAGCCGCTCGCGGACGTCGCGGAGCTGCTGCAGTTCCCGCTCGGCCGCCTGGCGGGCGGTGGTCTCGGCCTCCAGGCGGCCGCGCAGCGCGTCGCGTTCGGCGACCAGGTGCTGCGTGGCGGTGGTCAGGCTGCCCAGCAGGAACTGCAGCGCGCCGATCGTGTGCTGCTGCCGGTCGGCCAGCGCGTAGGCGCGGTCGAGATACCCGCTGGCGCGCTGCAGCGCGAGGTGGGGTTCCCGTTCGTCGCGGCGGGGCGCCGGGACCGCCGGGTCGGCCGGTTCGGCCACCCGGCGGGCGGGGGCGCCCGCCTGATCCCACAGCCGCTTCGCCCGGCCCAGCATGTGGTCCCGGGCGGCCTGGTCCGACCGTACGCAGGCGCGGACGAACTGATCGACGAACTCCCACTCCGGACGGTGCTCCCCGTTGATCCGCTCGCTGATCGCGTCCCGTCCGTAGTGCACGGACCCGTCCTCGGCCAGCGACCGCAGCGAGGAGCCGGTGCCCTCCATCAGGTTCCGCAGGAACTGCGCCAGCTCGCGGACCTCGACCCACTCCCCGCGCAACTCCCCGCGCGGACGACCGGGCCTCGCCCGCCTGGGCCGGTCCTGATCCATCGCCCTCCGCTCGGTCGCTGTCGGTCGGCCAACTGACCGTCAACCAAGGATGTCGGGACTTGTCCTCGCGCTGAACAGAGACACGAACACAGGCCAAATATGGACAACCGCCTCCGTGGAATCAGATCGGTGCCAGCACCCGCACCGACCCCTCCAGGAGAGCGGCCATGAACCACCGCACCCGGCCCGCCACGTCCCCCGACGAGGCCCGCCACTTCAAGATCAAGACCCGGCTGGAGGTCGCCCGGCTCGCGCTGTGGGCGTTCTGCCACAACGCCTGGGAGGCCTTCCGCACCCTCACCCACTGAGCAGGTCCGGACCGGGCCTGCACACACGGACCCGCCGTCACGCGCCGATACCGCGAGGCGGCGGGTCCGAACCGTGTAGCCGCTTGCAGCAGGGCGTCGACCGGCGTCGAGGGGCGGGCGGCCCGGCAGCGTGTCGGGTGGTGCGGAGGCGTGCCGTCTGTGGAGACCCTCGCGGAGGCCGCCGAAGCACGAGGGAAGCCGAGAAGGTACCTTGCCGGCCCGTGGAGCCGCCGACTGGAATTCCCCGGCTTTAGCTATGGGGAGGAAGTCAATACGATGGCGATCGTGGTGTGGGGACCGGGTTATGGCAGTGCTCCGCCGCCCAGCCCCCGGCGGGGGCGTGATCCGTTCGCGGAGGCCGAGCGGGACACGCGGGCGATGGTGGCCGCGGCGTGGTGGCCGTCGGCGGCGCGGCAGCAGCGCTGGCATTCCATCGGCGGGCGCATGCTCGTGCTGCCCGACGGAACCTGGTGGCTGTTCGGCGCCTGGGCGCGCTGGTACCGGCTGCACCCCTCCGACGGGCAGTGGTACCTGTGCCCGCCACCGCGCACCCCGGCCGTCCGGATGGCCGCGCGGCCCGCGCAGCAGGGCGGCGGGCGGGTGCCCGACCTGCCCCCGCACGTCGTCCCCGCCGGTCCCGACTTCTCCTTCGACCCGCCCGCCGGGCTTCCGTTCGTCGGCCACGGTTTCGTCACCGACCTGACGTTGCGGGTCGCCGCGACCGTCCAGTCCGCCGCCGCGCTCGCCGCCGCCGAGTACCCGCACTGGTGGACGCAGTTCACGCCCGAGACGCCGTCCACGGTCGTCGCCGCGTGGGGCGTCATGCTGTGGTGCGCGCCCGCGCCCGCCTTCGACTCCCGGCTCGACGCGCAGATGCTCGACCTGTGGAAGCCCTACCGCGCCACGCCGCTGCCCGACGTCGACGGTCCCCGCTGGCTCACCCCGCCGACCCTCGAGTCCCTCGTCGGCCTGTACGCCGAACGCCTGCGCGCCGGCCGCGTGGACGCCGCGGTCGTCGTCCTGCGCACCATGTGGGCGGTCGCGAACGCGCTGCGCGAGGACGTCCGGTTCCAGACCCGCGCCGACGCGCTGCTGGCGATCCTCGGCACCACGCTCGCGAACCCGACCGTCGACTACGACGCGCTGCCGTACGGCGACCAGGCGATCGCCCAGCAGTGGCTGACCCGCTGCCCGCCGAACCTCGTGCCCGCACTGCGCAACGAGAGTTCCCCCGGCGACGATCTGCGGCACGCGTTCTACACGCTCAGCGAGGTGATCGCCGACCTGTCCGGCGACCCCGCCGACCCCGCCTACATCGAGCCCCGGCTCGTCGCCGCCGCGCTGCTCGCCGCCGACCTCGCCGTCGTCCGGCGGGACGTCGCGGACTCGATCGTCCCGTGGCTCGACCCGGAGGTCCGCTACACGGTGCAGGCGGTCACCGACCAGCAGGGGCACCCCCTGCGGCGGCTGTGGCCCGACGACATGCGCCTCCCCGAACCCCTGCGCTCCGCCGCCGGGTCCGGTCCCGGTGCCGAGGCCCTCCTCGCCGCGATGTACGAAGTGGACCTCGCCTGGTGCCGTCTCGGGGGGATGCCCGCGCGCCCCCGGGGCTTCCCTGTGCCGACCGCGGTCGTCGCCGGAATCATCGGCCGCAACCGCGCGCGCGCCACGGCGTCTTCGCCCACCCACACGTCCACGCCGCGTCCCGCGATGCCGCCGCCCGCGTCCGCCCTGCAGAGCCAGCCCGGCCTGGCCCCCGGCGCCGCCCCGAACCCGCCGGGCCCCGCCCAGCCCGACCGTCCGTTCGTCCAGCCCCCGGCCGAACGCGCCTGGGAGAGCCGCGCCGAGGAGCGGGACGACGCCGCGCCCCCGTACACCGAACTGGGCTTCGGAGCGTCCGCCGTGCCGCCGCCCGGCGGCCGGCCGGGCCCGAACGAGAACCCGCACGTCCCGCCCCCGCGCGGCGCCCGCCCCCGGCCGACGCCGGACCCGGGCCGGGACGGGCGCGGCGCCGACCGGGGGCCGCGCGGTGAGGGCGTCGCCGCGTCGGCGATGCCGGGACCGGGTCAAAGCGGTGGCGCCGGTCGGGGGCCGGGGGGCGCCGGTCAGGCAGGTGGTGACGACAAGGGCGAAGTGGGCGCCTCGCCGCCGTATACGGAGTTGGGGTTTCAGTCGTCCGGTGGGGCGATGGAGAGTGCGCAGCCTCCGCCGCCGGGGTCTGGACGGCCGGACGATGGGGTGCGGTGGCCTGGCGCGGAACCGGGGGCCGGGGCCGGGCGCGGGGATGTGAGGCCCGGTGCGCCGATGCAGAGCGCGCAACCTCCGCCGCCGCCGGGGGCTGGACGGTCAGATGGCGGGGTGCGGGGGCCCGGGTGGCCTGGTGAGGAACCGGGGGCTGGGGACGATAAGGGCGAAGTGGGCGCCTCGCCGCCGTATACGGAGTTGGGGTTTCAGTCATCGGGTGGGGCGTTGGAGAGTGCGCAGTCTCCGCCGCCGGGGTCTGGACGGTCGGGCGGTGGGGTGCGGTGGCCTGGCGCGGAACCGGGGGCCGGGGCCGGGCGCGGGGATGTGAGGCCCGGTGCGCCGATGCAGAGCGCGCAGCCTCCGCCGCCGCCGGGGTCTGGACGGCCGGATGGTGGGGCGCGGTGGCCTGAGGAGCCTGCGGCCGAGGGCGCGAAGCCGGGTGGGGCGAGTGGTGCGCCGCCGTATACCGAGCTGGGGTTCCAGCCGTCCGGTGCGCCGATGCGAAGCGCGCAGCCTCCGTCGCCCGCGACCGGGTGGCCCGGTGAGGACGCCGACGCCGCGGGCGGTGCGCCGCCGCCGGGAACCGGGTGGCCGGGTGAGGAGCCGCAGGGTGCGGGGCCGGTGTGGCCGGGCGAGGGTGACGCGGCCGCGCCGCCGTACACGCAGCTCGGGTACGGCCCGGCCGGTGCGGCGCAGCCGCCGCCGGCCGGGCGGGTGGAGCAGCCGGGCGGGTTCGACCCGCACTCGACGCGCGTGGAGGGCGGCCCGCCCGCGCGGCCGCCGGGGACTCGGGTCCTCGGGCCCGGCGGGACGGACGCGGGCGGAGCGGAGCCCACGGCGCCCGACCCCGGTCCGGGCACCCGGATCATGTCGGAGACGATGGTCGGGAACTTCGACTTCCTCGACGACACGCCGTCGCCCGAGACACCCGTGCACGAGATCCCGCCGCCGAGCGATCGCAGCGAGCGGCGGGCGATGGAGCGGTTCGGCATCGGGTACGTGCCGGGCGGGCAGGACACGGCGGTGCTGCTGGACGAGCTGCGCGAGCAGGCGGTCGAGCTGACCGCGCCCGCGGGCGCCGGGTTCGAGCAGACGCGGGTGGACGGTGCGCCGAGCTCGATCCGGTCGGGCACGCCCGGGGTGCTGCTGGTGGGGGCGCCGCACTCGGGGCAGCGCAGGCTCGCGCGGCTGATCGCGCTGACGCTCGCGGACGGCGGGCTCGGGGACGGGACGGTCCGCGCGCACGACGCGGAGGACGTCCGGGACGCGCCGGGCGAGCGGATCGGGGAGCTGCTCGCGAGTCCCGGGCCGATGATCCTGTTCGAGCGGCTCGGCGCGGCGATCGCGGACGCGGCGGACCCGCACGCGGTGGCGGGGGCGGTCCGGCGGGCGCGGCGGGACCCGGTGAACGCGACGCCGGTGGTCGCGACGTGCGAGCCGCGTGCGTACAAGCGGCTCCTGCAGGACCATCCGAAGCTGGTGCAGGCGTTCCGGGTGCACCGGCTGCCCGACTTCTCCGACGTCGACGCCCGGATGACGCTGCTGCACCTGCTGGCGGAGGAGCGGCGCGTGACGGTCGGCGCGCAGGCCCTGGAGGCGGTGCGGGCCGATCTGGAGCGGCTGCGGGGGCCGGGCGACCTGGTGAACGCGCGGCTCGTCGAGACGTACCTGGACCAGGCGTGCCACCGCAACATGCAGCGGGCGGGCGCGTCGCACGACCGGCTCGTCCTCACGCCGGACGATCTGGCGGGCGTCGCCGAGGGCATCGAGCCGGCGCTGCGTCCGCCGGGCGACATCGACGTCCACCTGGACCGGCTGGACGGGCTGACCGGGCTGGCGGACGTGAAGGCGGCGGTGCGGGAGCTGGCGGAGGACGCGCGGGTCGCGGCGGACCGGGCGCGGTACGGGGTGCCGACGCCGGGCGCGCGGAACCTGCTGTTCACGGGCCCGTCCGGGACGGGCAAGACGACCGTCGCGGGGCTGCTCGGCGGCATCTACGCGGCGCTGGGCCTGCTGGGGTCCGGGCACGTGGTGGGGTGCCGCCCGGTGCACCTGGCGGGACGGGACGAGCCGGACGTGCGGCGCCGCGTCACCGGGATGGTCGAGCAGGCCCTCGGCGGCGTGCTGCTGATCCAGGAGACGCACCTGCTGGGCCGGTCGCCCGGGGTGGTGCGGGAGCTGCTGCGCGAGATGGGGGAGCGGCGGGGCAGGTTCCTGGTGGTGTGCTCGGGGCCGGCGGAGGAGACGGAGCGGTTCCTCGCGGGGCATCCGGCGTTCCGCGCGGAGTTCGGCCGGACGCTGGAGTTCACCGGGATGGGCGACCGCGACCTGATGCGGCTGTTCCAGTCGTACGCCGACCGCGACCTGTACCTGCTGGACGAGGAGCTGAAGGTCGAGCTGCTGGCGCGGCTGGAGCGGCTGCGCGACGACCCGTCGTTCGCCTACGCCCGGACGGTCCGCGCGCTGTTCGAGCAGACGGTGGCGCGGCAGGCCGGGCGGCTGGCGGGCGCCGACGTGAACGCGGCGACGGTGTCGCGGCTGACCGTCCGCGACCTGCCGGAGTCGCCGCTGGAGCAGATGATGGGCGACTTCCGGCACGGCTGACGGCCCGGTTCCGCATCATGTGGGCGTCACCCGGGAAGACCACATGGGGGAGTGGCCCTCGAATGGCCCTCTTGGGTCATGTGCGTCGCGGGGCCGCGAGCGTAGCCTCGAACGCGGGGTGTGGGGAACGAACCGGGAGGTGGGCGCGGTGCGGAACGACCTCGATCTGCGCGTCCACGACCGCGTTGCGCTGGACGAGATCGAACTCTATGCCGAGATGCTGAGCGCGGTGGCGGCGGCGACGGAGCCGCTGACCAACGCCGAGATCGACATGGTGCTCGGGCTGGATCCCGGCGACGCCGGTCGTCGCGAGCTGACATCGCAGGAGTGACACCGCAGGATCGACCGAACGATCGCATGTCCGGGGACGCTCGAGCGGGGCGTCCCCGGTCCCTTTTCCGGGACAGCCCGTCGGCGGGTACCCGGACGTCGCCTCCGGGACACCGGTTGTAACCAATCTCACCTTCCGTCGCACGTGGCGTCGCGGCGTGTAGCGCCAGGGTCCGTTTGTGTGGCGCGGAGGCGCGTCCTTTGGGGGATCCCGGCGGGTATGCGCGAGTCCATCTAGGGCAATCTTGTAGGTGAGGGGTCAGGGGAACGGCAGCCGAAGCTGGGGCAAAGGTTCTTTTTACGGCTGGTTGCGCCTACGATCCTCTGCGGACTGTTCCGGCACATCAGGAGAACGACGTGCGCTTGCGTCTCACGCCGCGTGAGGACAGCTTCTACGACATGTTCGCCGACTCGGCGAACAATCTGGTCACCGGCGCCAGGCTGCTCGTGGAGCTCATCAGCGACGGCGCCGACCGGCCGGCGATCGCGGAGAAGATGCGCGCGTGCGAGCACGCGTGCGACGAGTCGACTCACGCGATCATGCGGCGGTTGAACGAAACGTTCATCACACCCTTCGACCGCGAGGACATCTACCGGCTGGCCTCGACGCTCGACGACGTGATGGACGAGATGGAGGAGGCCGCGGACCTCGTCGTGCTCTACAAGATCGACGAGTTCCCCAAGGAGATCGTCCACATGGTCGAGGTCCTGGAGCGCGCCGCCGAGCTCACCGCGGAGGCGATGCCGCGGCTGCGGTCGATGAAGGAGCTCAACGAGTACTGGATCGAGATCAACCGGCTGGAGAACCAGGGCGACCAGGTCTACCGCAAGCTGCTGGCGCACCTGTTCAACAACGGTGATCACGACACCCTGATGGTCATGAAGATGAAGCAGGTCATCGACCGGCTGGAGGAGGCCGCGGACGCGTTCGAGAGCGTCGCCAACACGGTCGAGACCATCGCGGTCAAGGAATCATGAGCGGTCCGGTCGAACCGCCGGGTCCGGGCGACCGCAGCGGCCGCGAGGTCGGCGGGAAGGTCGGCGCGGTGCTGACCAAGCCGTCCGCGGCCGAGGAGCCGTCGCTGGCCGAGCAGGCCCGGCGCGGGCCGATGGGATTCTGGCCGCTGCTGGCGATCGGGCTGCTGGTCGTGATCGCGACGGGCGCCATCGGCCTGCGGTCGGAGGCGCAGACGGCCGTCCTCATCGTGGTCGTGCTGATCGCGCTGGGCTTCGACTACACCAACGGCTTCCACGACGCCGCCAACGCGATCGCGACGTCGGTGTCCACGCGGGCCCTGACGCCCCGGGCCGCGCTGATCATGGCGGCCCTGATGAACCTGCTGGGCGCGCTGCTCGGCGTCGAGGTCGCCAAGACCGTCAGCGAGGTGATCACCCCGCCGAGCGGGCTGCACGGCCTGACGGTCGTCGCCGCCGGCGTGCTGGGCGCGATCACCTGGAACATGATCACCTGGTACTTCGGGCTGCCGTCGTCGTCCTCGCACGCGCTGATCGGCGGCGTGGTCGGCGCGGGCGTCGCGTCGGCGTCCGCGGTGAGCTGGTCCACGGTGGTGGACAAGGTCGCGCTCCCGATGGTCATCTCCCCGGTCGCCGGGTTCGGGCTCACCTACCTGGTCATGATCGCGATCCTGTGGATCTTCCGGCGGGCCAATCCCGGACGGATCGGGCGCCGGTTCCGGATCGCGCAGTCGCTGTCGGCGGCGTCGATGGCCCTCGGGCACGGCCTGCAGGACGCGCAGAAGACGATGGGCATCATCGTCCTCGCGCTGGTCACGACCGGGCACTCCGACGGGCAGGACGTCCCGCTGTGGGTCATCCTGGCCTGTGCGGGCGCGCTGTCGCTCGGCACCTACGCGGGCGGCTGGCGGATCATGCGGACGCTGGGCCGCAAGGTGATCGAGCTGGATCCGCCGAAGGGCTTCGCCGCTGAATCGACCGCTTCGGTGATCCTCTACGCGACCGCCTACATCTGGCACGCTCCAATCTCGACGACGCACACGATCACGTCGTGCATCATGGGCGCCGGGGCGACCAAGCGGCTGTCGGCCGTCCGGTGGGGCGTGGCCGGGAACATCATCACGGCGTGGATCCTGACGATGCCCATGGCGGCCCTGGTGGCGGCCGTCGTCTACTGGATCGTGCACCTGTTCGGCGGCTGAGCCGGCACGGGGCGTCCGGTGGTTCTCCCGGCCGGCCCGCCGCCCGGTGCGGAGGACGGCGGGCCGGTCCGGGCTCGCGCCGTACCCGGACGCGCGCGTCCCGATGCCAGCGAGACGCCTCGTGCGGGCCGGACGGGCGAATAGGGTGGGGCGCGTGAGTGAACTGCGGGCGCGCGCGACGCTGCGAGAGGACGAGATCGCCGGTGCGCTGGCGGTCGCCGGCACGGCCGCGGCCGCCGACGGCGTCGGCGCGTTGTCGGAGCACTCGACGCTCGCCCTGCGCGCCGGACGTCCCGGGCTGCTCGCCGTCGAGGACGGCACGGTCGTCGGCTACGCCCGGTTCGACCCCGCCGACGGGGGCGAGCCCGCCTCCGGTGAACTCGTCGTCCATCCCGCGCACCGGCGCCGGGGCCACGGGCGGGCGCTGCTGCGGGCGATGCTCAAGGAGGCGGGCGGCCCGCTGCGCGTGTGGGCGCACGGCGACCTGCCCGCCGCCGCCGGGCTCGCGCGGTCCGCCGGTCTGGACCGTGCCCGCGCCCTGCTCCAGATGCGCCGTCCTGCCGCCGCCCCGCTGCCGGCCGCGAAGGTAGCCGAGGGCGTGACGCTGCGCGCGTTCCGTCCCGGCGCGGACGAGGACGCGTGGCTGCGGGTGAACGCCCGCGCGTTCGCCGACCACCCCGAGCAGGGCGCCTGGACGATCGAGGACGTCCGCGACCGCGAGGCCGAGGACTGGTTCGACCCCGCCGGGTTCTTCCTCGCCGAGCGCGACGGGCGGCTCGTCGGGTTCCACTGGACGAAGGTGCATCCGGGGGCCATCGGCGAGGTGTACGTCGTGGGCGTCGATCCGGACGCGCAGGGCCTCGGCCTCGGCCGCACCCTGACGCTCGCGGGCCTGCACCATCTGCGCGACCTGGGCCTCGACCAGCTGATGCTGTACGTGGACGAGTCGAACACCGCGGCCGTCCGGCTCTACGAGTCGCTCGGCTTCTCCAGATACGCGGTGGACGTCATGTACGGAACGGCCGGATAACCGCCCGGCGCGGGCAGCCGACCGCCCCCGGACGTCCGACCGCCCCCGCCCCCTGGCGATCGACCGGCCTGGGGCGAACGCCTGGCCTGGGGCGATCGTCCGGCCACGGGTAGCCGACCGGTCACGGACGATCGCCCGAACCGGCTAGTCCTACCCGGTTTCGCCCCGAATGACCCATCTCACGTGCCCTGATCGGTGGCGCAGGCTTGAGGACTCTTTACTGGAGCTTGGGTGTTCTGAGCAGCACTGTTAACCCTAAATACATCCCAAATCGGGGCATTCTTCCTGACCGTGCCCCGCTTCGTTCACCATCCGTTCATCCATAGCGGGGCGGCTGGTCACCTCGCCTGCCTACCGTCTTTCTCGACGGTGACCCCCCCCCTGGCCGACTCGCTCGGGACGCCGGCCGGGGAAACCCCGCCCTGACGAAGAATCAAGAGGAGACCCTCCGGTGAAGAACGGTTCCCGACTTGCCGCCCTGAGCGGCGTGGTCGTCGCGGGGGCGCTTGCCCTGTCCGCCTGTGGCAGCGACGCGAACGAGACCGAGGCCGCCGCGAACGCGCCGGAAGCCGGTTCGATCGACTGCGCGGACGGCAGCATCAACGCCGCCGGTTCGAGCGCGCAGAAGAACGCGGTCGAGGAGTGGTCGAAGGCCTTCGCCGCCGCCTGCCCCGGCGCCACCCTGAACTACAACCCGACCGGCTCGGGCGCCGGCATCCAGGCCTTCACCGAAGGCCAGGTTTCCTTCGCCGGCTCCGACTCGGCGCTGGACGAGGAGGAGAAGGCCGCCGCGCAGCAGCGCTGCGAGGGCAGCCCGGCGCTGAACCTGCCCATGGTCGTCGGCCCGGTCGCGGTCGCCTACAACGTCGAGGGCGTCGACGGCCTCAAGCTCGACTCCGCGACCCTCGCGAAGATCTTCGCGGGCGAGGTGACCAAGTGGAACGCTCCGGAGATCGCGGAGCAGAACGAGGGCGTCACGCTGCCCGACACCGACATCAAGCCGGTGTACCGGTCGGACGAGTCGGGCACGACCGACAACTTCACCGACTACCTGAAGGCCACCGCGGGCGACGTCTGGAAGTGGGAGCCCGCCAAGAAGTGGCCGAACGACGCCGGCCAGGGCGCCAACGGCTCCGACGGCGTCACCCAGCTGGTGAAGAGCACGGCCGGGAGCATCTCCTACGTCGAGTACTCCTACGCCAAGAACAACTCGCTCAGCACCGTCTCGGTGAAGAACGGCGCCGGTGAGTACACCGAGCTGACCCCCGACAGCGCCTCCAAGGGCGTCGCGGGCGCCAAGATCGTCGGCACCGGCAACGACGTCGAGCTCGAGATCGACTACACCACCACGGAGGCGGGCGCCTACCCGATCGTCCTGGTGACGTACGAGGTCGCCTGCGAGAAGGGCCTCCCGGCCGACCAGGCGAAGTTCGTGAAGTCGTTCCTGACCTACACCTCCAGCGCGGACGGCCAGAAGATCCTCACCGACATCGGCTACGCCCCGCTTCCCCAGAACGTACTGACCAAGGTCCAGGGCTCCGTGAAGGCGCTGTCCTGACAGCTTCCCTGACCTGCAGCCCCGCCGCCGAGATTCTCGGCGGCGGGGCCGGTCCGCGTTCGGCCGACGATGTGATCTTCAAGGAGGACTCCCCGTGACCAGCGACACCGGCGTCCAGGCGCACGCCGCCGCGAAGAAACGCGGCATCGGCGGCGCGATGAGCACCGGCCGGGCCGGAGACAAGATCTTCGTCTCCGCCGCCCGCGGCTCCGGCCTCACCGTGCTGGCGATCGTCGCCGCCATCGCCGTCTTCCTCGTGTGGAAGGCCATTCCCGCGCTGCAGGAGAACGAGGCGAGCTTCCTCACCAGCGAGGTATGGAACCCCAACGCCGACCCGGCCGAGTTCGGCATCGCGCAGCTGGCCTACGGCACGATCATGTCGTCGCTGATCGCGATGTTCATCGCGACGCCGATCGCGATCGGCATCGCGCTGTTCATCTCGTTCTACGCGCCGCGGCGGCTGGCGTCCGGGCTCGGCTACATCGTCGACCTGCTCGCCGCCGTGCCCAGCATCGTCTACGGACTCTGGGGTCTGGTCTTCCTGTCCGAGTACATGGACGACGCCGGCGAGATCCTCAGCACCCTGTTCGGCTGGATTCCGCTGTTCTCCACCGACAGCCCCGGCCGGAACTCGATGTTCGCCGCCGGAGTCGTCCTCGCGATCATGATCCTGCCGATCATCTCCTCCATCTCCCGTGAGGTGTTCCTGCAGGTCCCGCAGGCGCACGTGGAGGCGTCCCTCGCGCTCGGCGCCACCCGCTGGGAGATGATCCGCATGTCGGTGCTGCCCTACGGGCGCTCCGGCATGATCGGCGCGTCCATGCTCGGCCTCGGCCGCGCGCTCGGCGAGACGATCGCCGTCGCGATGGTGCTGACCTTCGTGCCCGGCATCAACTGGAGCATCCTCGAGAACGGCGGCAACACCTTCGCCGCCAACATCGCCAACAGCTTCGCCGAGGCGTCCGAGACCGGCCGCGGCGCCCTCGTCGCCTCCGGCCTCGTCCTGTTCGTGATCACGCTGCTCGTCAACATGGCCGCCCGCGCGGTCGTCGCGCGCCGCAAGGAGTTCGTGTGACCTCCCCCTCCCTCACCAAGCCGTCCGGCCCGACCGGCCCGAGCCTCACGTCGGTCTCGGCGTCCCGGAAGATCAAGGACAGGGCCGTCCAGGGGCTCGTCTACCTGGCGTTCGCGCTCGCGGTCATCCCGCTGGTGTCGGTCCTGTGGACGGTCGTCGCCAACGGCCTCGAGCGGCTCGACCCGACGTTCTTCCAGTTCTCCATGAACGCGGTCAGCGGTATCGACGAGGGCGGCGGCGCCTACCACGCCATCATCGGCACCCTCATGCAGGTCGCGATCACCACCCTGATCGCCGTCCCGATCTCCGTGCTCACCGCCATCTACCTGGTGGAGTACGCGGGCAACGGCCGCCTCGGCAAGGTGATCAGCTTCTTCGTCGACGTCATGATCGGCATCCCGTCGATCGTCGCGGGCCTGTTCATCCTCGCCCTGTGGCTGCTGACCTTCGGCTTCGAGTACTCCGGCCTCGCCGGCTCCCTCGCCCTGGTGATCCTGATGATCCCGACCGTCACGCGGTCCGCCGAGGAGATGCTCAAGCTCGTCCCGAACGACCTGCGCGAGGCGTCCTACGCCCTCGGCGTCCCGCGCTGGCGCACGATCATGTTCGTCATCCTGCCCACCGCCCTGAACGGCATCATCACCGGCATCATGCTCGCCGTCGCCCGCGTCATGGGCGAGACCGCGCCGCTGCTGCTGACGATCTTCTTCACCAAGGCGATCAACAACAACCCGCTCGACGGCCCCCAGGGCTCGCTGCCCACCTTCATCTGGGAGCAGGCCGGCGACCCGAACCAGAACTCGCTGGACCGCGCCTGGACCGGCGCGCTCGTCCTGATCGGCCTGATCATGCTGCTGAACCTGATCGCCCGGCTGATCGCCCGGCGCCGTTCCCCCGCCGACCGCTGACCCGACCTCCGGCACGACCCGAATAGGAGCACCTGACCCATGGCCAAGCGGATCGAAGTCTCCGGGCTGCACGCCTACTACGGCGGCGTCCACGCCATCGAGGACATCTCGATGACGGTCGAGCCGCGCTCGGTGACCGCGTTCATCGGGCCGTCGGGCTGCGGCAAGTCCACCTTCCTGCGGACTCTCAACCGGATGCACGAGGTCATCCCGGGCGCCCGCGTCGAGGGCAAGGTCATGCTGGACGACGAGGACCTCTACGACTCCTCCGTCGACCCCGTCGCCGTCCGCCGCGTCGTCGGCATGGTGTTCCAGCGCCCCAACCCGTTCCCCACCATGTCGATCTACGACAACGTCGCCGCGGGTCTGAAGCTCAACGGCGTCCGCCGCAAGGGCCGCCTCGACGAGATCGTCGAGGAGTCCCTGCAGGGCGCCAACCTGTGGAACGAGGTCAAGGACCGCCTGAGCAAGCCCGGCGCCGGCCTCTCCGGCGGCCAGCAGCAGCGGCTCTGCATCGCCCGCGCCATCGCCGTGCAGCCGCAGGTCCTGCTGATGGACGAGCCCTGCTCGGCCCTCGACCCCATCTCGACCCTCGCGATCGAGGACCTCATCGCCAAGCTGAAGTCCCAGTACACGATCGTGATCGTCACCCACAACATGCAGCAGGCCGCCCGCGTCAGCGACCGCACGGCGTTCTTCAACATCGCCGGCACCGGCCAGCCCGGCAAGCTCATCGAGATCGACGACACGAGCAAGATCTTCACCAACCCGGAGCAGAAGGCCACCGAGGACTACATCACCGGCCGCTTCGGCTGACGCGGGAGGCGGTCGGCCTGCGGTCGCCGCGCGACCTGCGGCCGCCCGGGGGTGCCCGCCGCTCCGGTGTCGGCGAGTGGCCGGGAGGCGCCTCGCGGGCGGGATTGCCCGGTCAGGCCGGGAGCGCGGTGGCGGGGAAGCCGGGCGGGCGGTGGAGGTGCCAGCCCAGTGCGGCCTCGAGCTGCGCGGCCAGGGAGATCAGCCGCGGTTCGCCGTCGGCCGGGCCGAGGAGCGTCGCGCCGACCGGCAGGCCGTCGTCCAGGACACCGGCGGGGACGTTGACGGCGGGCCAGCCGACGACGTTCCACACCCATGCGTAGGGGCACGCGGCGACGGCCAGGCGGTCGGTCGCGCGGCCGCCCAGGCCGTCGATCGCGCCGACCCTCGGCGCCGGTCGCGCGGTCGTGGGCGCCAGCACGGCGTCGTAGCGCCGGAAGATCCGGCCGATCCGCGCTCGCAGCGGCCCCTCCACGGCGTGCGCCGTGCGGAGCACGGGGCCGCCGAGCACGCGGGCGGTGGCGGCCTTGGCGCGGGTGCGCGGGTCCAGCGGCGCCCAGGGAGCCCGGCGGGTCCAGTCGCGCACTCCGGCGGTGGCGCGGGGCAGGAAGCTGAGCCCCGCCGGGCCGTAGCGGGGATCGGCGTCCTCGACCCGGTGCCCGAGGGACTCCAGGACGGCGGCCAGGCGCCGGACCGCGTCGCCGATCCGGGGATCGAGGCGGGCGGGATGCCCGCTGAACGGGACGCGCAGCGAGACGGCGATCCGCAACCGGCCGGGGTCGCGTTCCGCGCACGCGGCGTACGAGCGGGACGGGACGTCCGGCCGGTGCCCGGCGAGCACGTCGAGGAGCAGTGCCGCGTCCGCCACCGTCCGGGCCAGCGGCCCGAGGACGGTCAGGCCGTGGCAGGCGGAGACGTCGGGCAGGGTGGGGACGCGGCCGCGCTGCGGCTTGATCCCGACCAGGTGCGTCCAGGCGGCGGGGATGCGGATCGAGCCGGCCGCGTCGGAGCCGAGCGCGACCGGGACGATCCCCGCGGCGACCGCCGCGGCCGCGCCGCCGCTCGAACCGCCGGGCGTCCGGTCGAGGTCCCAGGGGTTGCGGGTGACGCCGAACGCGGGACCCTCGGTGACCGGCCACTGGCCGATCTCCGGTGTGTTGGTCTTCCCGACGATGATCGCGCCCGCCGCCTTCAGCCGGGCGACGGCCGCACAGTCGGCGGCCGCCGCCGGGAAGGGGCCGCCGCACCCGAACGCGGTGGGTTCCCCGGCGACGTCGATGTCGTCCTTGACCGCGACGGGGACGCCGAGCAGCGGGGCCCGCTCACCGGCCCGCCGGCGGCGGTCGGCCGCGCCGGCCTCGGCGAGCGCCGCGTCCGCGCGGACGCGCCGGAACGCGTTCACCGTGCCCTGCGTGGCGTCGATCGCGTCGAGCGCTTCCTGGACGAGTTCGCGGGCCCCGACGCGTCCGGCGTCGAGGGCGGCGAGGTGCGTACGGAGATGCGACACGGCCGGGCCCGTCAGACGGTGCCGCGGGAGAAGACGATCCCCGCGTCGTCGAGGCGGCCGCGGCGGTAGAGCAGCCGGTCCCGCAGGTAGTTTCCGTGGATCCGCCACGGGTGCTTGGTCCCCTGCCGGGGGAGCAGGTGGCGCGCGCGCTGGATGTACCCGGAGGTGAGATCCACGAACGGGACGGTCGGCAGGGAGGCGTCCGGTACCACGGGCGTGCACTGCCGGTATCCGTGGGCGTCCATGTGGTCGATCAACCGGCACAGGTAGCGGGCGACCAGATCGCACTTCAGCGTCCACGAGGCGTTGGTGTAGCCGATGGCGAACGACAGGTTCGGCACCCCGGACAGCATCATCGCCTTGTAGCCGACGGCCCGCGCCGGATCGACCGGACGCCCGTCCACGACGATCCGCGCACCGCCGAGCAGCCGCACGTTCAGGCCGGTCGCGGCGACGATCACGTCGGCTTCGAGTTCGGCGCCGGACGCGAGGCGTATCCCGCGCTCGGTGAAAGTGTCGATGCGGTCGGTGACGATCGACGCGCGCCGTTCCCGCAGCGCCGCGAACAGGTCCCCGTCGGGGACGAAGCACACCCGCTGCTCCCACGGCTCGTGGCGCGGGTCGAAGTGCCGCCCGATGTCGTATCCGGACGGCAGCAGCCGGGCCGCGCGGGCCCTGATCGCCGCTCGGGTCAGCCGCGGGGCGTACCGGGCGGCGCGGTAGCCGAGCGTGATCAGCAGCACGTTCTTCCAGCGCACGATCCAGTGCGCCGCCCGGGACGGGAGGACGCGCGCCAGCCACGCCGCGATCGCGTCCTCGCCCGGAATCGACACCACGTAGGCGGGGGAGCGCTGCAGCATCGTCACGTGCGCGGCCGTGCCCGCCATCGCCGGGACGAGCGTGACGGCCGTCGCGCCGCTGCCGATCACGATCACCCGCTTGCCGGTGTGGTCGAGATCGTCCGGCCAGTGCTGCGGATGGACGAGCCGGCCGGTGAACCGCCCGGTCCCCGGCCAGTCCGGCAGGTAGCCCTCGTCGTAGCGGTAGTAGCCGGTGCACAGGTGCAGGAAGTCGCACGTCAGGCGCGTCCGTCCGGCGCCGTCCGTGCCGCCGGCGCCGTCCGCGCCGCCTGCGGGTTCGACGTCGACGTGCCAGCGGGCCTCGGTGCTCGACCACTCGGCGCGCACGACGCGCCGGCCGAACCGGATGAGGGGCTCCAGGCCGTGCTCGCGGGCGGTGTCCGCGATGTACCGCCGGATCGACCCTCCGTCGGCCAGCGCCCGTGTCCGCCGCCACGGCCGGAAGTCGTAGCCGAGGGTCTGCATGTCGGAGTCGGAGCGGACGCCGGGATAGCGGAACTGGTCCCAGGTGCCGCCGATCCGCTCGCGGGCCTCGATGATCGCCACCGACTTGCCCGGGCACTCGGCCCGCAGGCGGCAGGCCGCGCCGACCCCGGCGAGTCCGGCACCCACGATCAGCACATCGACATGTTCGGGAGGGTCGACCGGCATGAGACCACCTCTGGTCGGAAGGACGGGCGCACAGTACTCACGAGTACTCCACCCGGACAGCGGAGAGTACTCGCGAGTACTCCTGTGCGGCAGAACGATACTCGCGAGTACTCCAGGGTGCAATCAGGCGGGGGCGAGCATTCCGAGGACCGCCCGCTCGGCGGTCGGCAGCAGCCCGCCGACGGGCTCGCCGCGGTCGATCGCCCGGACGACCATCGCGTTGACGCCCGCGATCAGCAGCACCGCCGCGTGCATCGACAGCGGCTCCACGCCCGCGCGCCGCAGCTCACGGCCCCGGGTGAGCTCGCAGAGCAGCTCGGCGTACCGCTCGATGCCCTCCTGCTGCACGGTGATGCCCCGCGCGCCCAGCGAGGCGAGGTCGCGGGTGACGGCGACGGCGATCGCCGGCTCGGCGGTCAGCGCGTCGAAGTACGCCCGCACCCCGTCGGACACCTGCCGCCGCCACGGCGCCGCGGGGTCGACCGCGTCCGCGACCGCCAGCAGTCCCACCGTGGTCGTGGCCCGGACGAGCTCGACGAAGCAGGACTCCTTGTCGGCGAAGCACTTGTAGAAGGTCGTGCGCGACGCCCGCGCGTGCCGGACGATGTCGGTGACCTGGGTGCGCGCGAGTCCCCGCTCCCGGATCGACGCCGCGAGCCCTTCGAGCATCCGCTCGCGGTGACGGTCCGTCGTCGACGTCTCCGAGGCGCTGACCATGCCCGCGAGCCTATCCCGCGCACCCCGGACCCCCGGACCGCTCGGGCCGTCCGGGGCGGCCGGTTAGGCGCGGGCGGGGCTCTTCTCCTCCGTCTCGCCGCCCGGACGGTCGTCGGGGACGAAGCGGTAGCCGACGTTGCGGACGGTGCCGATGAGGGCCTCGTACTCGGCGCCGAGCTTGGCGCGCAGGCGGCGGACGTGGACGTCGACGGTGCGGGTGCCGCCGAAGTAGTCGTAGCCCCACACCTCTTGGAGGAGCTGGGCGCGGGTGAAGACGCGGCCAGGGTGCTGCGCCAGGTACTTCAGGAGCTCGAACTCCTTGAAGGTGAGGTCGAGGACGCGGCCGCGCAGGCGGGCCGTGTAGGTGGCCTCGTCGATCGTGAGGTCGCCGTTGCGGATCTCGCCGGGGTCCTCCTCGGCGTCGGCGACCGCGGCGGCGCGGCCGACGGCGAGGCGCAGGCGGGCTTCGACCTCGGCGGGGCCCGCGGTCTGCAGGAGCAGGTCGTCCAGGCCCCATTCGGGGCTGAGGGCCGCGAGGCCCCCTTCGGTGACGACGCCGAGCAGCGGGCTGTCGAGGCCGGTGGTGCGCAGCAGCCGGCACAGGCTCTTGGCCTGCGCGAGGTCGCGGCGCGCGTCCACCAGGACGACGTCGGCGGGCGGCGCGTCGATCAGCGCGGACGCCTCGGCGGGGGCGACCCGCACCGAGTGCAGCAGCAGGCCGAGGGCGGGCAGCACCTCGTCGGATGGTTCCAGTGCATTGGTCAGCAAGAGCAGAGTGCTCAACTGCCGCCTCCTCGTCCTGAAAAAGACGTGGGACCCAGGCTGCTCACACTCGCTCGCCCGGCCACGGCCGGCGCGCGCGTGCGCGAAGGCCATGCAGGGTGTTCGGGTGAACTCCCCGGCCTCCGTCGCCCGGATCCCTCACGCCGAGCATATCCGAGTACGCCCCGGTCGTCCCGTGGGGGCCGGATGAGAACCTTGGGTCATGGCGAAGGGGACGATCCGGTACTGGGCCGCGGCGAAGGCGGCGGCGGGCACGGGCGAGGAGCCCTACGACGCCCGGACGCTCGCGGAGGCGCTCGCGGCGGCGTCCGTCCGGCGGGACGGCGAGTTCGCGCGGGTAATTGCGCGCAGTTCGTTCCTCGTGGACGGCGATCCGGTGGGGACGCGGGACCACGGGGCGGTGGAACTGCCCGAGGGTGGTGTGGTCGAGGTCCTGCCCCCGTTCGCCGGGGGGTGATGTCACTCCGTGGTGTGACTCGGGCGGTTCGCCGGGCCGGTTAAGGTGTGGCGATCGCGTGGGCCGTCCGGAGGAGAGACATGCGCAAGGCACTGGTCGTCCTGCTCGTGCTGGTGGTGGGCGGGCTGATCGCCGCCGACCGGATCGGGGTCCGGATCGCGCAGGACGAGATCGGCCGGCAGGTCGCCGCGCAGGAGGGGCTGGCGCGCCAACCCGACGTCACGATCCACGGGTTCCCGTTCCTGACGCAGGCGGTCGGCGGCGAGTACGACCACATCGAGGTCGTCATCGGGGAGTACACCGAGCAGGACGTGACGCTGTCGGGCGTCCGCGTGGACATGCGGGGCGTGAACGCGCCGCTGACGGAGATCGCGAACGGCAACACCGCGAACGTGACGGCCCGGACGGCGACCGCGTCGGCGATCATCCCGTACTCGGTGCTCGAGGAGCGGGCGCCGAAGGAGGTCGAGGGGCTCGCGCCGAGCGGCGAGAACCTGGAGGTCGACCTCGCGGGCGCGGTGATGGGGTTCCAGCTGTCGGGCAAGGCGGTCGTGGCGCTGGAGGCGACGGACGAGGGCATCGCGATCACGCCGGAGTCGGTCGCGCCGGACGGCGGCCCGCAGATCCCGCTGGCCCTGGTGCAGCGGCAGCTCACCTGGACGGTGCCGGTCACCGACCTGCCGGTCGGGTCGCGGATCAGCCGGATCGAGCCGACCGCGGACGGGCTGCGCGTCGCGGCCACCGCGCAGAACGTCCAGCTGAGCGATCTGCAGAACGTGCGTTGAACCGTTCGCCGTGGGAGTACGTGGTAGAGGCGTGGGCCCCACTGCGGACGAGGGACTGCTTCGCGCCCTTTACAGCGAGCACGGCGGACCCCTGCTCGGTTACGCGCTGCGGCTGACGGGCGGGGACCGCCCGCAGGCCGAGGACGTCGTGCAGGAGACGCTGCTGCGCGCCTGGCGGCATCCCGAGGCGCTCGCGGGACGGCCCGTCCGCCCGTGGCTGTTCACGGTCGCGCGGAACCTGGTCGTGGACGCGCACCGCGCCAGGCGCGCGCGGCCGCAGGAGACGGGCATGGACGAGCACGCCCTGACCCTCCAGGCGGGGACGGACGACATCGACCGGGCGCTCGAGTCGTGGACGGTCGCGGAGGCCCTCGCGCAGCTGAGCCCGACGCACCGGGCCGTCCTCGTGGAGACCTACTACCGGGGACGGTCGGTCGCGGAGGCGGCCGAGGCGCTCGGGATCCCGCCCGGCACCGTGAAGTCCCGCACGTACTACGCGCTGCGGGCGCTCAAACTGGCATTGGAGGAGAGGGGGCTGGCGCCGTGACGGAGCAGTGCGCGGACGTGCGCGCCGCCCTCGGCGTCTACGTCGTCGGCGCCATCGACCCCGCGGAGCGCGCCCGGGTGGACGCCCATCTGGCCGGCTGCCCGGCCTGCCGGGACGAGCTGGCCGCGCTCGCCGGGCTGCCCGCGCTGCTCGGCCGGGTCGACGAGGAGCAGCTCACCCGGGTCGCCGGGCCCCCGCCGGAACTGCTGGACGCGCTGCTGGCGCGGGCCGCCGAGCGGCGGAGGGGTCCGTTCGGCGGCCGGTGGCCCGGCGCGCGGGCGCGGCGGTGGGCGCCGGTCGCGGCGGCGGCCTGCCTGACGCTGGCCGTCGGCGGCCTCGCCGGGGGCCTGATCGCCGCGGCGGGCGACGGTCCCGGGACGGCCGCCGCACCGCCCGCGACGTCCGCGCCGCCCTCGCCCACGCGGGTGACGCCCGCCGAGCGGATCGAGGCCGCGAACGACGCGACGGGCGTCCACGGCTACGTGCTGCTGCACGAGCGCAAATGGGGCACCGAGGTCGAACTCCACCTGTCCGGGCTCGAACGGGGCGCCCGGTGCCGCCTCCAGGTGATCGCCCGGGACGGCCGCAGGGACGCGCTCGGCAGCTGGTACGTGCCCTACGACGACGGGTACGGCGAGTACCGCGGCTCGACGATGTTCCCGCGCGGCGAGCTGTCGACGTTCGAGATCGTCGGGCTCGACGGGGAGGCCGTCCTGACGATCCCGATGTGAACGCCCGATGTGAACGCCGGGGAGAACGCTCCAATACGGTCCGCCGCCGCCGGAAGACGCCGCCGCCCGCCGCGGTTGTACCGGACGGCGGCGACGGGAGGACACACGTGACAGAGCCGGATCCCGCGGGCGTGCTCGGGGCGGACGACCTGGGCTCCGACCTCGGTGAACGCGCGACGCTCGTGCAGTTCTCCAGCGCCTTCTGCGCGCCCTGCCGCGCCACCCGCCGCGTCCTCGGCGACGTCGCCCGGATGGTCGACGGCGTCGCGCACGTCGAACTCGACGCGGAGGCGAACCTCGCGCTCGTCCGGCGGCTCGAGGTGACCGCGACCCCGACCGTGCTCGTCCTGGACGCCGCCGGACGCGTCGTTCGCCGGGCCGCCGGGGCGCCCCGGAAGGCCGACGTGATCGCCGCTGTCGGCGCCGCGGTCGGCTGAGGAAACGCCCGTGCGACCCGGAACGGGACGAACGTCACTGTCTCGCAACCCGAGACGGATGTGACACCACGTGGATTGTCGGCTTACCATCGTGTCCGTGCGTGACCGAACAGAGCAGATGCTCACGAAGCGCCGCGCGGTCGACTTCTGCCGCGTGGCCGCCTCGCTCTGTCGTATGGCCTGAGGCATCGAGCCCGACCGTTCCGAGCACTTTCCCTCTACTCAGCTCGTACGCACGCCTCACCGCCTGGAGCACCCCGATGCAGGTCGACCCGTGTGGGCCGCGCCCCGGCGCGCCCGTCCCGGAGTCCCGCGCCGGTTTCGGTGCCGCCCCGGCGGGCACGGCCGGTCGCGCGACGGGGACCACCCGGCTCGGTATCGATGCCGCCGCCTGTGCGATCAATGAGCACGCGCCCGCGCCGCACCCGCGCCGCGCGGGCCGCGCAGATCATCCGCTGATCCGACAATTCACCGCGAAGATTCGCTCCGACAGGGAGGTTCCCGAATGAGCCGTGCCGACGTCCTGGTGGACGCTAGCTGGGTCGAAGAGCACCTGGACGACCCCGGTCTCGTCCTGGTCGAGGTCGACGAGGACGTGTCCGCCTACGACAAGGGCCACATCCGTGGCGCCGTGAAGATCGACTGGAAGACCGAGCTGCAGGACCCGGTCCGCCGCGACTTCGTCGACAAGACCGGCTTCGAGGAGCTGCTCTCGTCCAAGGGCATCGCCAACGACGACCTGGTCATCCTGTACGGCGGCAACAACAACTGGTTCGCCGCCTACGCCTACTGGTACTTCAAGCTGTACGGCCACCAGAAGGTGCAGCTGCTCGACGGCGGCCGCAAGAAGTGGGAGCTGGACTCCCGCGAGCTGGTCACCGACGTGCCGTCCCGGCCGAAGACCACCTACACGGCCCAGGACCAGGACCTGAAGATCCGCGCGTTCCGCGACGAGGTCGTCGACGCCATCGGCACCAAGAACCTGATCGACGTGCGGTCGCCCGACGAGTTCAGCGGCAAGCTGCTCGCCCCGGCGCACCTGCCGCAGGAGCAGGCGCAGCGGGCCGGGCACGTCCCGACCGCGCGCAGCATCCCGTGGTCCAAGGCGGCCAACGACGACGGCACGTTCAAGTCCGACGAGGAGCTCCGCGAGCTCTACACCGAGGCCGGCGTCGACCTGAGCAAGGACACCATCGCCTACTGCCGCATCGGCGAGCGCTCCTCGCACACCTGGTTCGCCCTGCGCGAGCTGATCGGCCTGGAGAACGTCAAGAACTACGACGGTTCGTGGACCGAGTACGGCTCGCTCGTCGGCGTCCCCGTCGAGCTCGGCGAGCCCAAGTAGTACGCGCTCGGCCCGGCCGAGCGACAGATCGTCCGTCCGCCGGTCGGCGGAACGAGTTTTCCGTGCACACGGAGATGGAGGAACAATGACCCAGGGCTGCGCAGCACCCGCCCAGACGGCGCACCTGCCCGCGACCGTCGACCTGACCAACGAGGCCGTCATCCAGGGCACCGTCACGCGCGACGGCGCGCCCGTGTCCAGCGCCTACGCCCGCCTGCTCGACGCCACCGGCGAGTTCACCGCCGAGGTCGTCACCGGCGAGGAGGGCGTGTTCCGCTTCTTCGCCGCCGACGGCGACTGGACGGTCCGCGTCCTGGCCGCGGGCGGGGTGAGCGTCGACAACGCCGTCACCGCCAAGACCGGTGAAGTCGCGGCGCTCGAGGTCGCCATCTGACCCGGGCCGCACGCGACGCCTGAACGGACCCCGTCGTCCCGCACCGCGCGGACGGCGGGGTCCGTCGCGTCCGCGGCCCGGGGTACCGCGCCGACGCTCCCGGTGTCGGTCCGGATCGGTACGATCGGCGCGATGCTCCGACTCTCCCCCAAGTCGCCCCTCATCCTGCCGTGGGCCACGCTCAAGCTGGCGGGACGGTTCGTGCTGCCGCTCACGCTGTGGTTCACGCTCGGGGAGTTGCTGCGCCACGGCGTCATGTACGGCGGCTACCGGCTCGGCAAGATGGACGGGACGGCCGCGTCGGTCGCGCCGCTGCTGACCATCGGGCTGCTCGTCGTCATCACCCTCACCACGACCGCCCTGATGATCCACTGCGTCCGCGAGGGGCTCGACGTCGTGCACGCCCGCTCGGCGGGCGGCGGGCTGACGTCCTGGGCCGTCGGCAACGAGGACGAGTCGGCGCTCGGCGCGATGGGCCGCGCCGCGCTCCCGTTCGTCATCTTCTACCTCGCGTGGGGGCAGCAGGCCGAGGACGCGCGCGAGTTCGCCGACATGGCCGCGAGCCGGGGCTTCACCGAGGGCGGCGTGCAGGGGCAGATCGAGGGCATCGGGCTGCTGCTCTCCCTCGAGAAGCACGTGAAGCTCGCGATCGCGCTCACCGCAGCGTTCTTCGTGCTGAAGGTGCTCGTGGAATGGCTGCTGGAGGAGCGGCTGCCCCGCACCGTCGGCCCGCTCGCCGGCGTCCTGGAGATCAACTTCGCGCTGTTCGGCATCTTCACCCTCGACCGGCTCCGCGACCAGGGCGAGCAGTGGTTCACCGACCGCCGCGCCTGGGAGTGGTTCAGCGACGCCGCGGGGCCCCTGCTGGAGCTGTGGCCGCCGTTCAAGGACGCCGTCCTCGGTGCCCTCATCTGGATCGTCATCGCCGGGGTCATCCTCGGCCTCGACACCGGGGACGAACGGCTCGTCCTCGGCCAGAGCCGCACCGCCCGCCGCATCGCCACCGCCGGCGCCATCGACCGGGTGAACAGCCCGCGCGAGGTCCTCACCCGCGGGCTCCGCGACATGCTGCTGCCCGCCTGGTTCGGCCTCCGCCTCGTCCGCCGGTCCGGGATGATGCCGTTCGCCACGTTCTGCCTGCTGTTCTCTGGTCTGCACGTTGCCGAAGACCTCGCCCAGCGGCGGACCTACGAGCTGATCGGCGCGCACGACGTCGCCTGGTGGCTGCCGCGGATGCCGTTCGTCGGCTACGGCGCCGGGCTCGTCTTCGAGATCCTCCGCATCTGCCTGCTCGCCGCCGCGTTCAACCTGATGGTCACGCGCGTCACGGCTCGAACCGCAGCGAAGGCAGTGGAGCCCCACCCCGACGCGCCGTCTCCGGCAGCCGCACCACCAGCGCCAGCGATTCCGCCTTGGCACGGGGCACCGTCCCCCGGACCGTGAGCGGGAACGCCTTCCCCGGCTGGATCGACGTGGGCGCGGACCCGTTCGCCGTCCACTCGAGGCCCTGCCCGCCGACGAACCGGTACTCCACCCCGTAGCCGCCGATCGCCTTCGCGCTCTCGGCGTCCCGCGCCTTCACCGCGAGGATCACCTGCAGCTGGACGACGTCCTGGCCCTCGGGCGCCCCGGGCTGCGGGGCCGTCTCCCGCTTGTAGACCGTCATCCGGGCGCCCGCGAGTTCGCCGATCTTCCCGCGCGCGACCGACGACACCTTCACCGGGGGCTCGAGGCTCTCCGCGCGTCCCGTCTCGTCCACCCAGTACAGCCCGAGGAGCGAGGGCAGCAGGACCGCGAGCACGCACGCCTCGACGACCCTTCGCGTCTTCGGCCCGAGGATCGTGCGCCGAGCCCGCCCGGACGTCCCGTCGCCGCCGCCCTCGACGGGCTCGGGGTTCGTCCGGTTCGGGTCGTCCCGCCCGTCCGGTGGACGGAACGCGGGCGGCTGACCGTACGGGGGCGGTTGCCCGTACGGGGGGAACGCCGCGTGCCGTGGATCGTGCGGGGGCGGTGGCTGGAACTGCGGTCGCTGCCCGTACGGGGGCTGGGCGTAGGGCCCGGAGCCGGGCTGCGGGCCCGGCTGCGCGGGACGCGCGTGCCTCCCGGTCGGCTGCTGCTGATACGGGTTCGGCTGCTGCTGCCCACCGCCGGGCTGCTGCTGCCCACCCGTGGGCTGCTGCCAACCGCCCGGCCCCTGCCCGTGGTGCGGCGATGGCTGCTGGTGTCCCCCGGCGGTCTGCCAGGGCGGCAGCGGGGGAGGGGGCTCGGACGGGTAGGGCTGCCGGCCGCCCGCGCCCGCCTGGTGCGGCGGCGGGCGCCGACCGTACCGGCCCTCCGGGGGCGGGTCGGACGGCGGTTCCGGCCGGTGCCGATCGTTCACGTCCCCACCCGCATTTCGTACCGTTCCGGGGCCTTCCGGACGAGGTCGGCGGCGCGGGCCCCGGTGAGCCCGAGGTCGACGTCGACGGCGGACGACAGCTGCGGCAGGAGGCCACCGGTCCCGACCACCAGGTGCGCCCCGGCGAGCCGGTCCTTCGGGAGTTCGAAGACGAACGCGGTGTCCGTCCAGATCAGCGGCTGGAACTCCGCGGGCGGGGGCTGCCCGGCGCCCGGTCGCGGCGCCGCGTCGAACTCGTGCCCGCCGGGCGTCTCCAGGACGGCCGACCGCAGCTGCAGCGGCTCCTCCCGGCTCATCGCGCGCGCCCGCACGATGACGTACACGCCGTCGGTGCCCACGGCGGGCGCGTCGTCCAGGATCGAGTCGGGCGCGAGCGACCGCGCCGCGACCACGCCCTCGACGCGGAGCGTGAACGACGGCGTGACGACCTCCTCGCCGACGTCGCCGCCCGTCCGGACGGGGTCGAGCATCCCCGCCTCGACCTTCGGCTGGAACGCGTTCAGCCACATGGCGCCCGCGAGCAGGATCGTCCCCCCGAGGCCCGCGCCGCCCTGGACGGCGAGCTTGCGCACGTTCACGGCGTCCCCGTCCCGACCGGCAGGGTGAAGCGCGCGGCCAGCTCGCCGCCCTCCGCCTGCACCCGCCACGTGTACTCGCTGTCGGTGAACCCGTGGTCGTACTCCCACTCGCGCAGGCCGAACGTGAACGTCTCGGGCGGCGCGGCCGTGCCCAGCTTCCACATGACCGACGCTTCCACGGGCAGGTCGGGCTGGGCGGCGTCCGTCTTCGCGCCCGCGGCGACGCCCGTCACCTGGTCGGGCTTCACCCACTTGCCGTCCTTGGTGCGGGCGACGACGCCGTCCTGCAGCCCGGTGCCGCCGAGCCGTGCCGTCTGCTCGCTCTTGTTGACGACGCGCATCCGGACGATCAGGAAGCGTTCGTTTCCGCCGCCGAGCGCGCTGTCGGCCGTCCCGGCCCGCACGTCGTGCACCGTCAGCGCGAACCGTTTCACGTCGACCGCCTTCCCGGGCGACTTCACCGGCTGCTTCGGCTTCTCCTCCAGCCCTCCGGTCACCCACAGCACCGCGGCCAGCACGATGACCGCGCACGCGACGGCCGATGTCCAGACCCATCGGCGACGTCTGCCGGTGGTGGGCTGGTGGGGGACGGGGGCGGTGTACTGCACCCGGCGATGGTAGTACGCGCATATGTCAAACATCTGCGACCATGCGCGCTTTATGGCCCTATGCGGGCCGTCCCGCGCGTGCGGACGGTCGCCCTACGCGGACTCTCCCGAGTTGCCGCCCGACGGCTGCACCGGTCCCGCGCGCCAGCCGCGGCGGCGTCCGGCCGGGATCAGCAGCCCGCCCGCGAGGACCAGGACCGCCGCGCCGACCGTGCCGCCCGCGACGCCGAGCGCCACGGCGCGGGTGGTGGAGTCGGGCTCGTCGGGCACCGCGATGCTGACCGGTCCGCTCGGGCCGGCCACGCCGCCCGCGCCCGGTCCCGCGCTCACCGCGGTCAGCGCCTCGAACGGGTTGATCATCCCGGCCCCGCTGCCCGCGCCCTTGTTGCCCGCGGCCGTCCCCTCGATCCGCTGCTTGACCTCGGCGGGCGTCGCGTCGGGGTACGCCTCCAGGATGAGCGCGGCCAGTCCCGCGACGAACGGTGTCGCGAAGCTCGTCCCCTTCTGCACCGCGTAGTTGCCGTCGGGGGCGGTGGTCACGATGTCGTTGCCGGGCGCGACGACCGACACGGGCGTGTTGGGGTTCGAGAACTCGGTGATCTTCCCGTCCTGCCCGACCGCGCCGACCGAGATGACGCCCTCATTCTGGTAGGCCGACGGGAACATCAGGCCGGGCACCTTGCCGTTCTGCCGGTCGATGTTCCCCGCGGCGGCAACCACCACGACGCCCTTGGCGTTCGCGTTCTGGACGGCCTGGCGCAGCCGCGGATCGTCCCCGATCGACTGCGTCGAGACGTTGATGACGTCCGCGCCGAGCTTGACCGCCTCGTCGATGCCCTTGGCGGCCAGCCCGCTGTCGATGTTCTGCGCCTGGGCCGCGAACTTGATCGGGATGATCTGCGCGCCCGGCGCGACGCCGACGAACGACGAGATCCCGGCCTTCGCCGCGATGATTCCCGCGACGTACGTGCCGTGCCCGAGGCAGTCCTCCGGGCCCGTCTTCGTCACGTCGGCGCCCTTCACGACCTGCCCGGCGAGCTGCGGGTTCGCCGTGCTCACCCCGCTGTCGACGACGGCGACCTTGACGCCCTTGCCGGTCGCCTTCCCGTGGGCGGCCTCGATGTTGAGGGACTGCTGCGCCCACGGCACCCCGCCCTGCGCGAGCGCCTGCGCGCTCATCGCACCCGCGGGAGGGCGGCAGTTCGCGGGCGCCCGCGGCGCCGCGTGCGCCGGGGACGCGGCGTAAAGGGGGAGCAGGCACCCGGCCAGCACGGCGACCGCGCTCCATCTCATGCCGGAAGCTCCCATCCATCGCCCAACACCCGTCAAAGGAGACTTTAGAGGACGCGCGGCGCCGAACGCCGACCTCGCCCGCGAAGCCGCACGACCCGCCCGTCCGTTCGTCCGTCCGGGACGGTGCCGCCGCGGCGGCGGGGTGGAACGTTCTCGTATCAACTGGTATGACCTGCCGCCGTCCCCTAGTATCTTGGCCGACCCTGGCCACACGTTCACCGGATCCAGAGGACAGACGTGACTCCAAAGTCCGCCGACCCCCAGCGGATCGCGCTCCACGGCAAGGACATCACCGACCAGGTCGTCCCCCGCCTGCAGAAGGCCGGCGACACGCTCAACAAGGACGGCACCTTCAACCTCGAGGGCGGTGACTTCAGCGTCACGTGCGTCGGCGCGTCCACCGCCTACCCCATCGCGGTCCAGTTCGGCTTCGAGGACATCAAGCTGCTGATGGACACCGCCCAGAGCATGGCGGAGAAGATCAACACCGCCGCGCGGACGTACGGCAGCGCGGAACAGGCCAACACGCAGAGGTGAACCGGTAGCACCGGCGGACCGGACGGAGGGCGAGACAGGTGACGACACCGGGCAGCGGGGGTTCCGGCGGAAGCGGCGGCACCGGAAGCGGCGGGACCGGGTCCGGCGGGACAGGCTCCGGCGGTAACACCGGCTCCGGCGGGTCGACTACGTCGCCGGGCACGGGAGCGCGCAACTCCGGGCTCGCGGCGGGCGGGGCGGCGGCCGGCGGCGCCGCGATCAGCGCGCTGACCGGCGGCTCGGCGCTCGGCGCCGCGGAGTCGATGATGCAGATCGCCGTCGCCACGGCGAGCGCCGCCGTCATCCTCCCGCCGTCCATCATGGTCGCGTTCCAGTTCAAGCTCTCGTCGGGCAAGCCGGCGAACCTGGAGAAGGCCGCCGCCGACTGGAGCGCGGCCGCCGCCGAACTGCAGCAGGCGGCCCAGGACCTGCGGAACCTCGCCCAGGGGATCCCGCAGCAGGCCTGGAACATGGACGACCGCACCGCCTACGAGAGCAAGGTCAGCGACTACTGCCTGCAGCTCGACGCGCTGCACAACTACCTCATGGCCGTCTCGATCGCGCTGACCGTCCTGGCCTGGGCGATGTTCACCTACGCGATCTTCGCCGTGGGCATGGCCGTCTACCTCGGCGCGCTCGCCGTCGTCGCGGTGGCCGCGCTCGCGTCCGTCGTCGGGTCGGTCAGCTACCCGGCGCTCGTCGGCCTCGCGTCCACCGGCCTCACCATCACCACGGTCGCGACCGGCATCCTCGCGTCCGCCGGGGTGATGGCGGGCGGCGCGATGTTCGGCGGCGCGGCCATCACCGCGGACTACCAGGGCGACCACGGCAACGCGGGCGCCGGGGACGCCTTCGGCGAGGCGTTCAAGAACGGTGCCGCGGGCGCGGCGGCGAACCTCGTGCAGAGCGGCGCCAACGCCGGGCTCTCCTTCCTGAACCGCAACCCCACCGGCAGGGGCTTCCCGCTCGGCGAGGTCGACCTGGACGCCGACCGCGACATCACCGAGACCTGGACGTACGGCGCCGGCGCCAAGGTGAACACCCCGGCCGGCGAGACCGAGGTCGCGGGCAACATCAAGCACAACGACGAGGGCTGGGCGGGCGGCGAGTTCGGCGTCAACCACAAGTACGAGGACCCGAGCGGCACCGTCAACGGCACCGTCGGCGGCAAGGTGACCTGGGACGAGAACGAGAACGTCGGCGGCGGCTTCAAGGTCGGCGGCGGGCACACCCCCAGCGGCAGCCAGGGCGAGTACGAGGGCAACTGGAGCCACGAGGGCGACTACTCGGACAAGTACAAGGTCAACACCCCGGTGTACAGCAACGAGGGGTCCTGGGCGGAGGGTCCGAAGGACGAGACCCCGCCCTGGGACAAGTAACCGCGTCTTTCCCGAACGCCGCCCCGATGACCGGGGCGGCGTTCGCCGTATTCCGGTGAAACCGGCCCGCCACCTCCTGCGTCGAACGGTGGACACGCGTGCCCGGAGACCGTGAGCCATGCCTGAAGAGCTCCCGAGAAGGCAACACCAGAACGGGGGCCGGGACGCACCCCGTAGCCAGGAGGTCGTTGTGGGCACCCAGCTCAATGTCAATCCGGACCGCATCGCGCAGCACGCGAAAGAGGTCACGAACACGATCCGTCCCGAGCTCGACAAAGGGCTCCAGGAACTGAGCGGGAACGGCACCATCGAGGGCGGCGACTTCAGCATCACCGCGACCATGGCGGCCATGGCCTACCCGATGGCCCTCCAGTGGGCCTTCGAGGACATCCAGACCCACCTCGACATGCTGGACGGCTACGCCGCCAAGCTCGAGGCCACGGCGAAGACCTACGGCAGCGCCGAGACCGCCAGCACGATCCAGCGGGTCTGAGGGGGCCTTCGATGAGCGCGTTCAACTCCTACGACACCCTGATGGGCACCGCCGAGACCGAGACGACCCTCGCGTCCGTCCCGCTGCCCACGGTGATCCCGATCGCCCTCATGCTCAAGCTGAGCAAGGGCAACCCGGCGGGCCTCGAGACCGCGGCCAAGGCCTGGGAAACGGCCGCGAACAGCGTCGAGACGACCAAGACGATGCTGCAGGAACGCGTCGGCGCCATCTCCCAGCAGGACTGGAACGCCCAGGACCGGCAGGCCTACGAGGCGAAGGTCCAGGAGTTCGTCTCCCAGCTCGACGCCATGCAGATGTTCTGCCAGGCGGTCAGCATCGCGCTGATGGTGATGGCCTGGGCGCTCATGACCTTCGCGATCTTCGCGATCGCGATCGGCACGTTCCTGGCCGTGCTCGCCGCCATCGCCACGGCCGCGCTCATCAGCGTCGTCGGCGCGCCCGTCTACGCGTCCTGCGTGTCCATCGCCTCGACCTGCATCGCCGTCACCGGTGTCGCGACCGGCATCCTCGCCGCGGTCGGCACCGCCGTCGCGATCATCTTCCAGGGCGGCTCGATGCTGACGGCGTTCGTCTCGTCCCAGCGCGGCAACGAGGCCGCCCTCACCGACTTCGTGCAGGCCCAGGCGAACGGCTCGGTCTCGGCCCTGGCCAACCTCGGGCAGAACGCCGTCAACGCGCCCCTCGCCTTCATCGACGCGCGCGGCGGCGGCAACTCGCCGCTGAGCGAGATCGACCTCGACGCCGACCGCGACGCCGAGGGCGTCTGGACGGCCGGCGGCGGCGCCACCTTCGAGACGGCCGGCCAGACCGAGATCACCGGCGGCGGGCACGTCATGTGGGGCGACGACGAGGGCTTCGTCGGCGGCGACGTGTCCGGCGGCGTGAGCACCCAGGGCGGCTGGAGCGCCGAGGGCGAGGTCGGCTACACCGACGCCGACGGCGTCGGCCAGGGCGACGACGGAAGCCTCAACTACAGCGCCACGGGCGGCTACGAGGGCAGCGGCAACTACGGCGGCGAGGTCTCCGTCGAGGGCGAGCACGACTTCGAGTCGGGCGACGGGAACACGTCCGTCTCCGCGAACGGCACCTACAACGGCGGCACCGTCGGCGGCTACACGCAGAACTACGCGTACACGGGCGACGGCCAGTCCCACTGGTCCGGCACCGGCACGACCCCCGTCGGCGACGTCCCCGTAGGTGACGAGACACCGCCCTGGGACCAGTAACCGGGAACGTTCCGATCCACCGGACGCCGCCTCGACGAGCCCCCCGACTCACCGAGGCGGCGTTCGTCATGTGCGCTGAAGTGCGGATACATCCTTTGACGCGTCAGATGGGCCCAATTATCCGCCCCAGAATCCGCCGAACATCCTGTCCCAAACCTTCTCTCCGCCCGCGCGTTCCGGCTGATCCACTAGCGTGCCGTCGCGCATCGGTGACTCAACGAAGGCGGGGACCATGGCACCGGGTCGGAAAGACGTCAACCCAGAGCGCATCAACAAACACGGCCAAGACCTCTCCTCAACGGTCATCCCCAAGATCGACCACGCGGGCGATCTGCTGAGCGAATCGGGCGTCTACGACCTCGAGGGCGGCGACTTCAGCATCGTCTGCCTGCAGGCGTCCGTCGCGTACCCGATGGCCGTCCAGTTCGCCTTCGAGGACCTCAAGGCCCAGAAGCGCGTCGCCGAGTCATACGTCGAACGCCTGGCCAAAACCGCGTCCACCTACGGCACGGCCAACGAGAAGAGCACGATCCGGCGTTCGTGACAGACGGAGAGGGACGCGAGATGACTCCACCACGCGAAGAGGGCACCGGAGGCCCCGGCAACGAGACCCCGCCCGGCGGCCAGACCCCGCCCCAAGGCGGGACGCCTCCCCAAGGCGAGACAACTCCACAGGGCGGCGCACCCCCACAGGGCGGGACCCAGCCGCAAGGTCAGAGTCAGAACCAGGGGCCGACCGCGCGTGAGGCGTGGCAAAGCCTCGACTCCGGGACGCAGCGGAAGGCCGCAGGGGCCGGCGCCGGTGCGGGCGCAGGGGCAGCGGGCGCCGCCGCAGTCGGCGCGTTCATCCCCGGAAACTCCGTGGTCGGTGCCGCCGAGGGCTTGATGAACGGAGCGGTCGCCATGGCAGCGGCTGCCGGAATCCTCCCTCCCGCGCTGGTCATCGCGTTCCAGTTCAAGCTCGCGTCCGGGAAGCCGCAGAACCTGGAGAAGGCGGCCAACAAATGGGCCGAGTCGGCGGCAGAGGTCCGGACGGCGATCGAGCAGTGGAAGAGCTTCGTCAGCGGCATTCCAACTGCGGACTGGAACGCCGACGACCGCGAGAAGTACCAGCAGGCGGTGGACGACTACTGCCTGCAGATGGAGTACCTCCACAACTACTGCATGGCCGTCCACTACGCCCTCATCTCCCTGGCCTGGGCGCTCTTCGTCTACGCGATCGCCGCCATCGCCATCGCGGCCTTCCTGGCGGCACTGGCGACCGCCGCCGTGGCCAGCCTCGGAACCCTGTACGCGGCCTGCCTGTCCCTAGCAGGGACGGCGCTCACCGTCACGTACGTGATGACCGGCATCCTCGCCACGGCCGGGCAGATGTGTGCAGCCGTCCTCGCGGGGGGTGCTGCCGTCACGGCGAACAAGCAGGCCGAGCACGGCAGCCAGGAAGCGGCCACCGCCTTCAAGCAGGCGCTCCTCACCGGCTCGGCGGGCGCCGGTGCCAACCTCCTGGAGGGCGCCGCCAACACGGGCCTCGCCTGGCTGAACCGCGCGAACGGCGAGTTCGACTCGGTCCCGTGGGCACCGGGCAAGACGTGGGGGCACCGAGGCTATGGATTGCAGTCGATCGACCTGGATGCAGATCGCGCCTACGATACGACTTGGAATGTCGGTGGCGGCGCAAAGGTCAAGATTCCGCACGAGATGGGACCGGAATTCGAGGTATCCGGACACCGTAAGTATGGCCCTGAAGGTTATGCTGGCGGGGACTTCGAACTCAAAGGCAAGCAGCCTGGCCCGGGAGTCGATCTCACCGGAGGCGTCAAACGCGAATGGAATGCCGAGGGGGAAGAGAAAACCACTTACAGTACCGGCCTGGAACAGCCGCACACCGGAGCCAAGGGAGCTTATGAAGGCACCGTCAACCCGGACGGTACGAGCGAGAACAAAGCGACCTGGGTTGCCCCTTGGGGCAGTCAAGAGAAGAACTTTGATCCACCCTGGGATAGCGGAAAATAGCCAGTCGATGGTTATGGCGGGAGGGTGAGGTGGAGACACTTCTAGAGTCGGCCAAGATGCGGTTCGACAATAAGTCGCGACGTTCGTATGAGTACCGTGACCAGGCGGACGGTGTACTCGCGTCGGTAGAGCAGGTCGTTGGCGGTAAGCCCAGGGGTCGGCTCGGGCGCATGTTCGCTAACGAGCGTGATTACTCTTTTGTGTTCCTGCGATTTCTCGATTTGAGCCGCGAAACGCTCTTCAGTATCGAGCGGGCTCCCGTGGAGACTGATGTCGCCGGATACATGGGAGTCGCTCTCATTCTTCGAATGCCCGATGGTTCCATCTGTGGCAAGGTGATGGCAAATCATCAAAGGGTGAAAGACAATATGATGGGAAAAACGATCGCGCAGTATCGGTGGCAGTTGCTCGATGCAGAAGATGTCGTCCTGTGTGACTTCGAAGAAAAGGTGGTAGGCAAGGGGAGAGGGACCCTCTCTACCGGGAAGTATCAGTACTTCAATGCCTACCGAACGCCGATCGCCCGGTTCGATGGGAAGTGGATCGAGTTCGAGCGGGAGGTTCCGGAGAACCTGCGGATGCTGGTGATCGCGTCGCCGGTGGCGATCGACCTGCTCGACGGGGCCTGACAGGCCGGTGCGCTGCGTCGCCGTGCGGGGCGGTTGTCGATCAGGGCGTGAAGGCCGTTGCGACGGCGAGGCTGTCTTCGTAGACGTGGTGCCGGGTGACGAGTCCGTCCTCGACCGTGAGGTGCAGGGCGAACCGGGCACGGTAGGCACGGCCGGTGGGACGGGCCGTCTGCCGGATCTCGCCCAGGACGACCGCGTCGGAACCGTCCACCAGAATGCGCTCCACCTGGGTGTCGACCTTCTCGGGGACGTGGTGTTCGGCGATCTGCCTGAAGTGGGCGGCGGCGTCGGCGCGGGTGGATCGGTGCCGGATCCACGGGGTGGCGGCGCGGCCGTGCTCCGCTTCGGGCCAGTCCAGCCTCCAGTCGACGCGCTCGGCGTACATCGCTGCGATCTGCTCCGGGTCGCCCCCGGCGATCCGGCCCAGCAGCTCCTCGACGACGGTGCGCGTGCTCGTGCTCGTGGGTGTTGCGGTGTCGGACATGGCGGGTCTCCTCTTGATCCTTGAACGGGACGAGTCGATCTTGGCAGCGCCGTCCGTCCCGCGGCGATTACCTCCCGCGTAATGAGCGAAGGCCCCGGTCCATCCGTCCGCTCGTGGCGGGCGGACGGACCGGGGCCCTCGTTCGTGGAACGTCAGCGGCGGTCGCCGGGGTGGTTGCCCTTGTAGTTGTTCATCGCCTCCTGCGCCCGCTGCTGCTGGACGCCGAGTTCCCGTGCGAGATCGCGCATCTGCCCCGCGAAGCCGTTGGCGAGCTTGTCGAGGGACGCGAGGGCCTGCGAGGGGTCGATGGGCTTCTCGGGGTCGCCGAAGACGGACGAGCCGGCCTCGCGGACCTTCGTCTGGAAGTCCTGGGCGGCCGCGTTGACCGCGGTGCGGATCGCCTCGCTGAGTTCGACGGCCGCGAGGCGCATCGCGCGGGGGTCGATGTCCAGCCTCGTCAGCCCGCCCTCGGCGCGGTACTCGGCGATGATCCGGCCGTCGGCGGCCTCGCCCGTCCCGACGGCCTCCTGGACGGACTCCTGGATCTTGGAGAAGTCGCCCATCTGCTGCTGCATGTCGCGCTGGAAACGTTCGAAGCCTTCGCCGAGGCTGAAGTCGGCCATTGGTTTCTCTTACTCCTGGTGTGCGGTCTGGATGAGGCGGGTTCCCTTGCGGCGGTCGATGTAGTAGCCGCGGCCGGGGGGCAGGGGGTGGCCCTTGATGTTGCCGAGCACGACGCCCTCGTCCTTGTTACCCGACATGAGCAGCGCGGGCGATCCCATTTCCTTGATGCGCTGCAGGATCGGGTCGTACATCGCGCGGCCCGCGCCGCCGTAGGCGCGGGAGACGATGACGTGCAGGCCGATGTCGCGGGCCTGCGGGAGCAGTTCGGCGAGCTGGGTGACCGGGTTGTTCGAGGTCGCGACGAGGTCGTAGTCGTCGATGATCAGGAACAGGTCGGCACCCGTCCACCAGGAGCGGTCGCGGAGCTGCTCGGGCGTCAGGTCGGCCGGGGGGAGCCGGGCCTGCAGGGCGCCGACGATGTCCTTGACCAGCCCGGACGCCGCCGCGGACGAGGCGGCGTAGCCGATGCGGTGCTCGGTCTCGGCGGCGTCGAGCAGGGCCCGCCGGTAGTCCAGGAAGATCATCCGCGCCTGCTGTGGCGTGTACCGGTCGATGATCGACTGGGTGATGATCCGCATCAGGTTCGACTTGCCGCACTCGGTGTCGCCCATGACGAGGAAGTGCGACTCCTGCTGGAAGTCGAGGAAGACCGGCTGCAGCGAGTCCTCGTCGATGCCGATCGGGATCCGCGAGCCGGTCTCGGCGGGCGCCGGCAGCGAGGTGACGGGGAAGACGGCCGGCAGCATCCGGACCTGCGGGGCCTTCGGGCCCTCCCAGTTCGCGGCGACCGCGTTGACGAGCTGCTTGACGCCGTCGGCGAGCGTGGAGTCGTCGGAGTTGCCGTCCAGGCGCGGCAGCGACATCAGGCAGTGGTGCCCCTCGCGGGTCAGGCCGCGGCCCGGCTTGCCCTCGGGGACGTTGTCGGCGAGCCGGCGGTCGATCTCCGAGTCGTACGGGTCGCCGAGCCGGAGTTCGAGCTTGGTACCGAACAGGTCCCGGATGTTCATCCGGAATTCGGACCACTTGTTCACCGTGGCGATCACGTGGATGCCGTAGCCGAGACCGCGGGCGGTCAGGTCGGTGATGGTGCCCTCGAGGTTCTCGTAGTCCTGCCGGAGCGTCATCCAGCCGTCCACGACGAGGAACACGTCGCCGTACCCGTCGCCGCTGAGCTCGCCGGACGCCCGCATCCGCCGGAACGTCGCCATCGAGTCGATGCCGCGCTCGGCGAACTCGCGCTCGCGGTTCTCCAGCAGCGCGGTGACCTCCGCGACGGTGCGCCGGACGCGGTCGGCGTCCAGGCGGTTCGCGACGCCGCCGATGTGCGGGAGGTCGCTGAGCGCGCCGAGCGTCCCGCCGCCGAAGTCGAGGCAGTAGAACTGCACCTGCTGCGGCGTGTGGGTGAGCGCGAGGGACGCGATCAGCGTGCGGAGCGTCGTCGACTTGCCGGTCTGCGGCGACCCGGCGATGCCCGCGTTGCCGGCCGCGCCGGACAGGTCGACGTACATCGGGTCGCGGCGCTGCTCGAACGGCTTGTCGATGATGCCGGTGATGGCGTGCAGCCGGTTCCGCCAGCCCTCGTGCTGGGTGGTGAGGCCGTGCCCGGGGACGACCGCGAGCGTCGGCAGCAGCTCGTCCAGCGTGGGGGACGCGTCGAGCGGCGGCAGCCAGATCGCGTGCGCGGGCGGCCCCTGGTTCTCGAGCTGCTTGACGATGACGTCGAACAGCGTCCCGACCGACTCGCGCTCGGGTTCCTGCTCCTGCTGCGGCTGCTCGATGACGCGCGGCCGGATGTAGTCCGGGATGTACGGGACGATCTGCTTGACGACCTGCGGACCGGCCTGCTCGCGCGGCGCGAGGTCCTCGTCGGCGGGGCCGGACACGTACCCGGCGCGGAACCGCGTCATCGCCTCGGTGCCGAACTTCATGTAGCCGTGGCCGGGCGCGGACGGCAGCTCGTAGGCGTCCGGGACGCCCAGCACGACGCGCGACTCCTGCGCGGAGAACGTCCGCAGGCCGATCCGGTACGACAGGTGCGTGTCGAGGCCGCGGAGCTTGCCCTCCTCCAGCCGCTGCGACGCCAGCAGGATGTGGACGCCCAGCGAACGGCCGAGCCGTCCGATCATGACGAACAGGTCGGCGAACTCGGGCTTGGCCGACAGCAGTTCGGAGAACTCGTCCAGGACGAGGAACAGCGTCGGCATCGGCTTGAGGTCGGCGCCCTGCTCGCGGGCCTTCTCGTAGTCGCGCAGCGAGGCGTAGTTGCCCTGCGAGCGCAGGTACTCCTGCCGCCGCACCATCTCGCCGTGCAGCGCGTCGTACATGCGGTCGACGAGCGGGAGCTCGTCCTCCAGGTTCGTGATGATCGCGGACACGTGCCGGAGGTCGTCCATCCCCAGGAACGTCGCACCGCCCTTGAAGTCGACGAGGACGAAGTTCAGCACCTCGGGCGAGTGCGTCATCGCGAGCCCGAGGACGAGCGTCCGCAGCGCCTCCGACTTACCGGAACCGGTCGCGCCGATGCACAGTCCGTGGGGGCCCATGCCGCCCTGCGCCGACTCCTTGATGTCGAGGTGGACGGGCCGTCCCTCGGGGTCGATGCCGATCGGCACCCGCAGCCGGTTGCGGGGCGCGCGCGGGCGCCACATCTCCGCCGCGTTCACGTTGAACGGGTTGTCGATGCCGAGCAGCGACGTGACGGTGGTCGCGCCCGACAGCGCGTCCTCCTCGGGCCCGGCGGTGGCGCTGGCGCGCAGCGGCGCGAGCTGGCGGGCGAGGGCCTCCGCCTGCTGCAGGGTGATGGAGTCGGGCTTGCCGATGCGGTTCGGGACGTCCTTGCCGGTGCGGTCCTTCGTGAGCCGCGCGACCTGCTGGGCGTTGACGGCGATGCGCAGCATCGCCTGCTCCATGACCGGCGCGGTCGACCCGGTGAGGTCGATGACGCAGACGCCCTCGACGCCGTCGGCGGCGAGCTGCGAGTCGTAGGACGCCTGGCCGCCGTCCATGATGATGATGTGGTACGGCAGGTCGTCCTGCGACAGGCCCGGCTGGAACCGCGGGCGGTCCTTCACGTCCTGCCCGAACATCGCCTCGAGCGTCGACATGCTCTCGGCCATCAGCCGGACGGGCCCCGCCGCGTCCGTCTCGGACGGGTGCAGGTTGTGCGGCAGCCACTTGATCCACTGCCACCACGGCATCCGCTGCTTGGACGCGCACACCGCGATCCGCACGTCGTCGGGGGAGTGGAACGTGGCGATCTGCACGATCAGCGCCCGCATCAGCCCGTACACGGCCTCGGGGTCACCGGACGGGACGAGCCGCGCGAACGACCGCAGCGACACCGAGATCGGCAGGTTCGGGACGTTCGAGTGGGCGCGCACGAACCGCCGGAGGGCACCCGCCGTCATCGGCTCGAGGTCCTCGATCGGCTTCGTCTCCGGCGGGATCAGCTGCACCGCGAGCTTCTGCGCGCCGGTGCCGATCCGGACCTGGATGAAGTCGTCGTCGGACGGCCGCCGCTCCCACAGCCGCGCGCTCATCGCCAGCCACCACAGCGAGGCCGGGTCGGGGCTGCCCCACTCCATCGCCTCGCGCTGCTGCTTGGCGGCGCTGCGGACCTTCTTCCGGACCTGCCCGAGATACCGCAGGTAGTCGCGCCGGTCGTTGTTCAGCTTGACCTTGCGCTCACCGCTGTTGCGGCCGACCTGGCCGAGCATCATGCCGAACATCGAGATGGCGAACATGCCGCCCGCGACGTACTGGAGCGGGCCCCCGCCCCGTCCCACCAGCATGAAGACCATGGCCCCGGAGCCGGCCAGCATCGGCAGGTACGTCAGCACCCCCTGCATGCCCTGCGGGATCAGCTCGGGCAACTCGGGAGGCGACTCGAGCAGGATCTCACCACGAGGCGGCGCGGGGGGTTTCTTCCGCTCCCTGCGTCGGACGATCACGGTGCTCACGCTGCTGTTCCTCCCTCGAGCCGCAGAGCGACCCCCGCCCCCGCGAGAGTTGTCCGCCCCGTCGTATCGGCGGCGGCTTTCGCCCCCTTATCCGGATTGATGGTAGAGGTGTCGGCGGACGTCGACTACACGGTGGGAGTGTCCGGATACTAGGGTTAGCCCGATTCGCACTACTGAGAGGCACGGGCAACCCCGCACACCTGACCGAAACCAGCAGGTGTCACGCCCCCCGTTTCAATCCGGACAACTTGCGAGGACATCGTGAGCGCTCCCCCTGGGGCCGATCTCTGCCGCGTCACGGTCGTCGGGCCGAGCCGACGGGTCGACATCGCCCTGCCCGCGGACTCCACGTTCGCCGAGCTGTACCCGACGATCCTGCGGTACGCGGGCCAGAACCTGGCGGACGCCGGACTGGCGCACGGCGGCTGGGTCCTGCAGAAGCTCGACGAGGCACCCTTCGACCCGTCCAGCACGCCGTCCCACGCGGGGCTGCGCGACGGTGACCTGATCTACCTGCGGCCCCGCATGTCGCAGATCCCCGACCTCGCGTTCGACGACGTCCCGGACGTCGTCGCGACCGCCGTCAACGACCGTCCCGGACGCTGGCGGCAGGACTCCACCCGCCGGTTCGCCCTCGGCTGGGGCGTCGCCGGGCTCATCGTCGGCGGCTTCACGCTGCTGCTGTCCGGACCGTCGTGGCTGGTCCCGGCGATCGTGGCCGGCGCCATCGCGGTCGTCCTGCTCGCCGGCGGCGTCGCGCTGTCGCGGGCGCTCGGCGACGCGGGCGCCGGCGCGGCCCTCGGCTACGCCGCCCTGCCGTACGCGTTCCTCGCCGGGATGCTCGCCCCCGCCGGGGACGACGCCCTGTTCGACCTCGACGCCCTGCACCTGGTCGCCGGGTTCGGCGCGGTCGTCCTCGCCGCGACGATCGCCGGGTTCGGCATCTCGCAGGGACTGCCCGTCTTCTACGGCATCGCGATCGCGGCCCTATTCGGGACGATCGACTGCGCGATCCCGATGGTGTTCGACATGGACGCCGCGGGCGTCGCGGCCGTCACCGTCACGATCGTCCTCGCGCTGACGCCGCTGCTGCCGGGCATCGCGTTCAAGTTCGCGCGGGTGCAGCTCCCACCGGTGCCGAGCAGCGCCGAGGACCTGCGCCGCGACACCCTCTCGGTGGACGGCCAGGAACTGCTGGAGCGGACGTCCCTCGCCGACCGCTACGTCACCGGCGGCGTCTCGGCGATCGGCCTGACCGTGCTCGGCGCCGCGATCCCGCTGTCGTTCGACGACGGCTGGGTGTCGCCCGTCATGTGCCTGGTCGTCGCGTTCGCCGTCCTGCTGCGGGCCCGGCTGTTCCGCGGCCGGAACCAGAAGATGTGGATGCTGATCCCGGGCGTCGCGGCCCTCGCGCTGCTCGCCGCCGGGACCGCGCTGAGCATGAACTCGCAGGTCATGGTGCTCGTCGCCGTGCTGGTGCCGACGCTGGTGATGTCCGGCATCGCGGTCGGCGTCGGCATGTGGCTGCCGGGGAACCGGCCGACGCCGTTCTGGGGCCGCGCCGGCGACATCCTCGAGATCATGCTCGTGGTCGCGATGATCCCGCTGGCACTCGGCGTGACGGGCGTCCTCGAGTACGTCCACACGCTGGCGAGCTGACGGGCGAGGAGGACGTTCGATGCAGACGAAACGGGATCTGCTCCAGGCGCACCGCCTGATGACGCACCGCGCGTCGCAGGCGCTCATCCTGGCCGAGCCGGACTTCCCCGAGCAGCCGCTGCGCAAGCTCAACGTCGGGCTGTTCGCCGGGATCATGGTCGGCGTCCTGGCGGCGGCCGTGTTCGGCATCGTCGGCCTGCTGTTCGGGGGCGGAAACAAGGGCCTGGACGCCAAGGGCGTCCTGCTCATCGAGGAGGAGACCGGCGCCCAGTACGTGTGGTGCACCCCGCAGGGCGCCCAGGAGGACGTGCTCTGCCCGGTCGCGAACTACGCGTCGGCGAAGCTCGCGGCGTCCCTGGGCGGGGGCTCCGCGGAGCAGAAGACGGTGTCGGCCGAGTCGCTGCAGGACTTCCCACGCGGCCCCCGCATCGGCATCCCCGGCGCCCCCGACTCGGTGCCGAAGTCCGACCGGCTCGTCGGCGGCCCCTGGTCGGTGTGCGTCCGGCAGCGGCAGCAGGGCGGCGTGGGCCAGTCGGCGGTGTCGCTCGTCGCGGGCCAGGAGGTCGGCGGCGAGAAGGTGGACGCGAACAGCGGCGTCGTCGTCAGTGCCGGGCAGAACAACAACTGGCTGATCTGGAAGAACCAGCGCCTCAAGCTCTCACCCGCGGGCATGACCGTGCTCGGCGCGTCCGCGCCCGCGCAGGTCTCGCCCGGCTTCGTCAACGCGCTGCCCGCCGGGCCGGACTTCGCGGCCCCGCAGATCCAGGGCGCCGGCGGCGACCCGTCCTTCGAGGGTGCCACCGGCAAGATCGGGCAGGTCTTCGTGGTGAAGGGCGTCGGCGCGGGCGACCAGTACTACGTGCTGCTGAACGACGGCTACGCGCCCGTCACCGCCCTGCAGGCGTCGCTCATCCAGAACTCGGCGTCCTACACCCTGCCGAAGAACGGCCCGCTGGACGGCAGCGCGGTCACCACGCACCGGTCCGCGCAGAAGCTCGTGAACGAGCAGCTCCCGCAGACCGCGATCCAGCTCCGCGCCTACGACCCAAGCCAGTCGCTGTGCGTCGTCTACCCCGACACCGAGAAGGGCTCGCAGACCGCCGAGCTGACGATCGGCGGCGGCCAGGACCTGCCGATGCCCGCGGCGGCGTCCGGAACGGGCGTCGACAATGTCGTCCTGCCCCCCGGCGCCGCAATTCTCGCGGGCGTCCTCCCGAACTCGGGATCGGTTGATGCGATCAACACCTATACGCTCATCACCGATTCCGGTCGCCGCTACTCGCTCCAGTCCGCGGAGACGGCCAAGGCTCTCGGGTACACCATCTCGGCGGACAAGAATGACTCGGTGCCCGTCCCCGCCAACCTGCTGAACCTCATCCCGCAGGGGCCCGCGCTGGACCCGCAGAAAGCGATCCTGCCCATCACCTCGGAGGGTGCCGCGGGATGACCGACCGTTACCGAACGATCAGGACCGTGTCACCGGCTCTTGGTACGCTCTTGATCGTCGCGCACGCCACGGAGGAGTCGTTGTGAGCCAGGCCTTCAGCACGGACTACGCCACGATGAAGCAGGCCGAGGCCATGTTCAAGAGCACGCACAGCCAGATGGTGCAGGCCCTGGACGACCTCGAGTCCGACATCCAGAGCCGCCTCGCCGTGTGGGAGGACGACTCGCGCGACGCCTACTTCGAGGCGAAGGCCAAGTGGGACAAGGCGGCCCGCGAGATGGCCGACCTGGTGAAGGAGTTCGGCCAGGGCATCGGTACCGCCCAGCAGAACTACCAGTCGGCGGAGCAGTCCAACACCTCGCTCTGGGGTTGACCGCCGCACTCGACAAGCCGATCCCGCATTGTCGCAGTTCACAACGGGGTCGACAGATATCTGTTCGCCCGCCTACGGTGGTGGGCTTTACCGTAAGGGCGTTGTGCCGGACGATGGGGTGAAACTCGTGTCAATCGGGTCGAACCGATCAGGCGCACGCCGCGTCCAACCCGATGTAGTGGCTACTGGAAGGGATGACTGATGGGTCAGAGGTCAACGGTCGACAGAGCGGAAATGAATGCGGCCGCCCAGCGGGTGGAGGCCGCGGCTCAGGACCTGCGCAAGATGCAGGGCGACCTCGGTCAGGAGCAGTCGCAGCTCCAGGGCCGCTGGATCGGTGAGGCGGGCAACGCCTTCACCCGCGTCTACAACGAGTTCAACTCCGAGCTCGGCAACGTGCTCCAGGTCCTCGACGGTCTGCACGAGAAGCTCGTCCAGGTCAAGATCAACTACGAGGCGAGCGAGCAGCAGCAGGCGGAGGAAGTCAACCGCGTCGCCGGCCTGCTCAACGGCTGACCGTAACGCAGAGACCCGAAGGCACGAAGGAGAACGATGTCCTTTCAGTCGATGGACTTCGGCGCGATGCAGCAGGCGTACGCGTCGTTCCAGCAGAAGCACAACCAGATGCGCCAGGAGCTCGACGACCTCGCCAAGAGCGTCGAGGGCAAGCTCGGCCAGTGGGAGGACGGCGCTCGCGAGGCGTACTTCCAGGCCAAGGCGGAGTGGGAGAAGTCGGCCGACGACATCTCCCGCATCCTGAACCAGCTCGGCGTGGTCATCAACTCGTCCTCGGAGACGGGCCAGGCCACCGTCAAGAACAACGTCTCCATCATCGGAGGCTGACGTTGACCGCCGCTGATCGGCCGCCGGGCCCGCCCGGCGGCCGATCAGCGGTGATCGTCAGGATCCGTCTCCCGCGGCAGACCTGACGTATCCGTATATCGCCAGAGTGGCAGTAGTGGATTCGGTGCGGGCTCTTCCGGCCCGCCGGGGGAGGCTCTCATGGGTCAGAAGAGTGAGATCGACAAGGACGAGGTCAGGGCCATCCTGCGCGTCCTCCGCAACAACCTGGCGACGTTCGAGAGCGGCAGCGGCACGCGCAACGACATCTCGATGAACGCCAACATCACGAACTCCGAGCTCGGACAGTACCCGGCCGTGAGCGCGCTCAACGCGTCCTCCCAGTCGGCGTACGGCCAGATCAAGGGCCAGTACGACGGGTTCCTGAACAGCTACCAGGGCATCATCGACGCCCTGGACCGCATCGTCGGCAACCACGAAGAGACCGACCAGGGCAACGCGGCGAACGCCAACCAGGTGAACGCGAACCTCAACAACACCTCCGCGTACTGAGACCGGCTGACTAGGTGGGATTGAGAAATGGGTAACACTCCGCACCAGGAGCCGATCCGCTCGAACATGGACAGTCCTGTCGAGTGGGACGGTGGCATCGATGAGATGAACCAGATCCTCGACGCGATGGACCCCGGTCGTGTCGAGGGTGCCGGCAACGCCTACAACGGCGCGGCCTCGAAGTTCGAGAGCGCCGCCCGGGTACTGCGCACCCAGATGTCCGCGTTGGCCAACGTCTGGAAGGGCGACGACGCCGACGCCACCATCGAGCAGATGGAGTACCTGCAGGGCAGCGCCGAGAGCATGCGCCAGGTCTCCGACGAGACCGGCCGGGCTCTGGTGAACCACGCGGAAGTCATCCGCCAGTTCCAGAGCAACCGCCCCGGCAAGGGCTTCTTCGGCAACCTCTCCTGGGACGACGCGGGCGTCGTCGCGGCCGGAACCGTCGTCGCGGGCCCGGCGGGCGGTGCGATCGCCCTCGGTGGCAAGAAGATCGGCGAGGCCCTCGGCATCCTGGACAGCGCCGAGGACGACGCCGCGAAGCAGCACATGCGCCAGCTCGGCGAGGCCACGAACAACTCCAACACCCAGATGCCCGCCAGCATCTCCACCAACCTGCCGACGACGGGCCAGTGGCGCCAAGACCCTCCGCCGAACCCCGACCTCGACGGTGGCGGCGGCAGCATCCCCGGTGGCGGCGGCATGGGCGGCGGCCTGCCGGGCGGCGGCAGCATGCCCGGTGGCGGTGGCAGCATCCCCGGTGGCGGCGGCGTCGGCGGCGGCCTGCCGGGCGGCGGCAGCATCCCCGGAGGCGGCGGTGGCGGCCTGCCGGGTGGTGGCGGCAGCATCCCCGGGGGCGGTGGCGGAGGCGGCTTCCCTGGCGGCGGTGGCAGCATCCCGGGAGGCGGTGGCGGCATCGGCGGCGGTAGCTCCGACCTGGCCGGTCTCCCCGGTGGCGGCGGCCTGTCGGGTGGCGGCGGCAGCCTCGGCGGCGACCCCTTCGGCCGCGGCGGCCTCGGCGGCGGTGGCGGCGGCATGCCCGGTGGCGGCGGTGCTCTCGGTGGCGCCGGTGGCGGCATGGGCGGCGCGATGCCCGGCGCCGGCGGTCTCGCCGGTGGCGGCATGGGCGGCGGTCGTGGCGCGGGCGGCGCGGGTGCCGGTGGCAAGGGCCTTGGCTCCGGAGCCGGTGGCCGTGGCATGATGGGCGGCGCCCCGATGGGCGGCGGAGGCGGCGGCGGTAACAACCAGGAGGAGCACGAGCGCACCACCTGGCTCACCGAGGACGAGGACGTCTGGGGCGGTAACGATGGCGACACTGCTCCCCCGGTGATCGGCTGACCGCAGGCTCGGCCACAAGAGAATGCGTGACACGGCGTGGGCAGTTCGAATGACATTCGAGCCGCCCACGCCGTATCCCATTGAGTGAGGTTGTGCTGTGCGACGGATGACACGATGGCTGGCCGGGGTCGGAGCGAGCTCCCTTCTGGTCCTCACCAGCGCGACGCCTGCCGGGGCCGTACCCGGACCCCGGAACGACCAGTGGTGGTTTACAGCCTGGGAAGTTCAGCAGAAGGTTTGGCCGATCACCCAGGGATCCGGAGTTACCATCGGGGTCATCGATTCCGGAATCAACGGGAACCTGCCTGATCTGAAAGGCGCAGTGGTCCCAGGGACGGATCTCACCCAAGGGTCGGGGAACGGCTACGTCGGTGGCTCGACCGACCTACAGGAGTCGCACGGCACATCGATGGCTGCGCTCATGGTCGGCCAGGGTGGAGGCACCGGCTATGTCGGAGTGGCCCCGCAAGCAAAAGCGATGGCCATCAAGGCCAACTTGACTAACTGGGACAAGTCCATTCGTTTCGCGGTCGATCGCGGAGCAAAAGTGATCAACCTTTCCCAAGGGCTCACGCCTCCGGGAGGACAGTGCCGTCCGGAGACGCAACAGGCTGTGTCCTACGCGCTTGAGCGCGATGTGGTGGTCGTCGCCTCGGCCGGCAACAGCGGCGATCGCGGTAATCCGTCTATGGAACCGGCCAACTGCGTGGGTGTTCTCGCAGTCGGTGCTGTTGACAATGAGAAGCGTGCTTGGTTTGCTACGGAACGTCAACCATATGTTGACATCGCGGCTCCAGGTGCATCGATGGCGGCACTTCTGGCGAATGGCCAAATCAGTGAGCGTGTCGCCGGAACCAGTGGTTCAGCGGCGCTGACTTCCTCGGTTGTCGCGCTCGTGCGCGCGAAGTATCCGCAGATGTCTGGACGCGAGGTCGTCCAGCGGCTTCTCAACACCACCAAGGACGCTGGGCCTCCCGGCAAGGACAACATGACTGGCGTTGGTGTCATCATTCCGGTGGCAGCACTGACTGCCCAGGTGCCCAAGTCTGCGTCCAACTCCGTGTACGCGGAGTATGACCAGTGGAAGCAGGCGAACCCTAACGCCGTCCAGGGCGGCGGGGAGCAGGCAGGTGGCCAGAACGCTGAGAAGAAGGACGTGCCTCCGTCGGAGCAGACGAAGGCGTCGGACAACGCGAACCGGAACACGATGATCCTGCTCGGGGTCGTCGGAGCGGTCGTCATCGTGGGCGCGTTGGTCGCGTTCCTGCTCATCCGGAAGAGCAAGAAGAAGGCCGCTCCGGCGGGGCCCGGCCCAGGGCCTGGTTTCGGTCCGCAGGGTGGTCAGCCGGGGCCGCCTCCGGGATGGGGTGGCCAGCAGCCGGGTCCGCCCATGCCGCCTCAGCAGCAGTACGGACCGCCGCCGCAGGGCGGTGCACCGCAGCCTCCGATGCAGCCTCAGGGCGGGCAGCCGCAGGCGCCGCCGCCCCAGGGGCCCGGAGGGCCGCCCGGCGGACAGTATCCGCCCAGGTAGCGAATCGCAGATTTTCAAGGGGGGCGTCGCTCGAGCACATGGTTGTGCGCGGGCGACGCCCTTTCGTATGCGTCAAAAACCGGAAAGGGAGAAAATGAAGATTCGTTTCGCCGTTCCCGTCGCCGCACTGGCGTTGGCGTTCAGCGTGAGCGCCTGTGGAGGAGACTCCGAGGACGGCGCCGGGGACGGTGCGTCCTCGACCGCGCCGCCCACCGCGGCGTCGAGTGCCCCCGGGACCACGGCGCCCACCGACGGCGGCTCCGGCGGTGGCTCCATCACCGGCAACGGTGGTGGCGGCGGGTCGATGAACGGCAACGGCGGCGCCGGTGGCGGCGGCGAGGGCAACCCGCAGATGCAGATGCTCACCAAGGTCGTCGAGTGCATGCGCGCGAAGGGCTACGAGATGCCCGAGCCCGAGCCGGGGAACCCGGCGATCGCCCCGAAGAACACCGAGGGCAAGGACCCGAACAAGGTCAACGCGGACTCGCAGGAGTGCGTCCAGCAGGCGCAGGGCGGCTGACGCCCGGTGCCGTCGTGCCGCTCACCGGGCGCGGCTCCCGGTGAGCGGCACGAGTATTCCGAGAAGCCGTGCCAGCAGGCGACCGCGCCCCCTGCTCCGGTGCGGACGACGGACGGTGTCGTGGCGCGGGGCGCTCCACGTGCCGTCCCGTCGCCTTGGCGGTGATGCGCCGCATCCCGCCCCCTCGATGGGACGCGGCGGGCCGAGGGCGGCGCGGAGCTGACGGGCGAGCCCGGCGGCGTTCTTGGCCTCGGCCAGGCGATCGGGGAGCAGGGCCCAGAGCGATCCGCAGAACTCGCCGTACCAGATGCAGATACCGGGGAAGGCTTGGCGCAGATCGGCGAGGGCCTGGTCGATGTCGGCGTCCAGCTCGATGAAGGCGTCGTTGGCGCGGTTGGGCATGGTGACTCCCGAGGACGGTCGCGCGGCTACCAGGTCGCGGGGAACATGCGGTGCTTGAGGAAGCGGTCCACCAGCTCGGCGGCGGCCTCAGCGTCACCGCACGGGTGGAGATGGTGTCGTCCGGACTCGACGTATCCCCATGTCCCGCCGGGGGTGGCGCGGACGCCGATCGCTGCGAGGACGCGCCCACCGACCAGCACCCATAGCAGCGGCGACCGGGCCCGCAGGACGCACCCGTAGCCCATGCCCCGGAGGGCGGCGGCGAGGGCGTCGAGATGCCTGCCGGCCGTGGACGACCCCCACCAGGTGCGCCAGCTCAGGACGAGGGCTTGCCGCCAGACGGTCAGAGCGCGCAACGCACCCACACGACCTTTCCGGTCTCGTACAAGGGACGGACGCCCCACTCCTGGACGAGCTCGGTGATCAACGGCAGGCCGCGCCCGCTCGTCGCGTCGTGGTCCTCCGGACGGACGACGGGGAGCGCCGCCCCCTCGTCCCACACCTCCACGCACACGTTCCGCTTGGGCTCGTCCGGGAAGATGCGGACGACGATGTGCCCGACACCGACGTGCTTGTAGGCGTTGGTAACCAACTCCGTAACCACGAGCCGCCCGACGAAGTCGTCCGCGATACCGAGTGAGCGGAACTGCTCGACGAGGAAGCGTCGCGCCTGCGCGGGCGCCCGGTCGGACGGAGCGAGGACGAGCGTCGGCGTCTCCGGCGCCAAAGCCACAGCTGACATCGGAAGATCCCTCCCGTGGTGAGTCGGCTGACCCCGGCTCCGGACCCGCTGGCCGGATCCGGTCAAGGTCACCCTGTGTGCTCGAACAAGCACAATCAAGCCACGGCGCGGCGTACTTTGGCTGTAGAGCACTGCATTAGCCACATTCCAGTTGCGGAAGTTAGCGCGACTGTTGCGCCGATCGGGGGAGTCGACGTGGGGACCACGCCTGCCAGCGGCAAGTTCATCCCGGAACTGAAGACCTTCGGGATGGAGATCAGGAGAATGCGCGAGGCGGCGGGGATCAACCAGACCCGTCTCGCGGTACTGGTGAACGTCTCACGCGCATACGTCAGTCACGTTGAACTGGGGAAGACGCGATGCCGCGCGGACTTCGCGGCCCGCATCGATGGCGCACTCCATGCCGAGGGTGAGATCATCCGAGCATGGGATGAGTTGCTGGAAACGATCAAGTCTGTCAAGTACCCAGAGTTCTTCGCCAACTTCCAGAAGGCCGAGCAGTCGGCGATCATGCTCCGTGCGTATGAGGATAGGATCGTGCATGGCTTGTTTCAGAGGGAGGAGTACGCTCGTGTAATTCTTCAGGACGAGGACGCTGTTATCAATCGAATGCGACGTCAGGCGATTTTGTTTGGGAAGAATGCACCCTCTGTGACGGTGGTAATGGATGAGACCGTGCTGTATCGGCAAGTGGGCGGGAGGGGGGTCATGAGGGCGCAACTGGAATTTCTCTTGGAGTTGTCCGAGATGGAGAATGTCAACATTCAGATTGCGCCGATACAGTACACGCGCAACGTCTGGTCGACGTTCGTCATAGCGACCCTGTCGGACCAGCGTCAGGTGGTCTATACGGCTAAAGCGTACGGGGGTGAGACTTCTTCCGACCCGGTACACCTGGCAAAAGTAAACGAGACAATGAGTATATTGCAGGCCGAGGCGCTTAATGTGCGTGACACACGAGCGCTTATTCGAGAGGTGATCAAGCAAAGATGGGCCTGAGTGAAGCGGTTTGGATCAAAGCGTCTCGCAGTAACGAGTCAGGGGACGCTTGTGTTGAGCTCGCAAAATTGTCGAGTGTCGTGGCTATTCGTGACAGCAAGGATCCGGAAGGTCCCATGCTCGTGGTGAGCGGCGAAGGTTTCCGTGTCCTTGCTGAGGTCCTCAAAGATCTCTGACCAAGACCGGCGATCCAGGCGGCGGAGGAATATGGAACTGAGTAATGCGGTGTGGCGCCAATCTGCTCGGAGCAAGGAAGACGGCTCGAACTGCGTTCAAGTCGCCAAGGTCTCCGGTCTCGTCGCAATCCGGGATAGCAAGGATGCGGACGGGGCTGTGATCACGGTGAGCCGCGGCGACTTCAACCGGTTCGCTGAGGTGCTGAAAGCCCTCTGACTCGGGACGTCGGATTGGTCAGGGTCGGGGCACACTGGGGTCGAGCCGAAGGTGCCTGACATGCCGGGAGGCGGAGGTTGGTCTCGTCCTCGGTCGCCGGGCCGCCGTGAGGATGACGATCTTTTGGTCGGCGTCGCCGTTGGTGAGGACGTCGCAGTCTACCGTGATCGGTCCGACGGCGGGGTGCTCGACGATCTTGTGGTTCTCTCAGTGCGCGCCGACCGCGCCGCCAGCTCACGGTTCGGCGAAGCGACGAGCGCGATGAACTTACAGTGGACCGGACTATAGGGCTTCGTGAATCGTTGACCGCCTTGGTGTTCTTTCATGCTTTCAGCATGGAACGATCCAATATGACTGACGACATATCTGGCTGTTAAGATCCTTCACTTGAAGAGTGGTGAAGGCGTCTATCGGCTCTCATACTGATCGCCCGGTGCTTGGGGCGTGCGGCGCCTCGGCGGAGGGCGCGCATCGGTGGGTAATCGCGGGAGGCGGGGCGGGCAGGGTGGTGGTGCCGCGCGCGGTGTGTTCGGGAGGATGGCCGGTAACTTCTTCCCGGCTCCCAGGAAGGGCAGGGGAGGCGGCGGTGGAGCCTCACCGAACGGCCGCACCCGGAGCAACCGGCCCGGTTGGTTCTCAGGAGGTAAACGCAGGAGCGGTAGTCCGCAGTCGCAGGCGCGTCCGACCGAGGCAACGCCCAAGGGTGGGGACCCGGTCAGCATCGTCACGGGTGATGTGCTGCTTTCACAGGTGGACGTGTCCTGGCCGGGGCTCCTGCCGCTGGTGCTGGAGCGGACGCACGTTTCGTCGTTTCGTGCGGGCCGTTGGTTCGGAACGTCGTGGGGTTCGACTCTTGACGAGGCTCTCGAACTCGACAGCGAGGGCGTCCACTTCATCGGCGCCGACGCGACCGTCCGTACTTATCCGCAGAACCTGGTGCCGAACGTCGCGTTCATGCCGAACGCCGGGCCGCGTCACCCGCTGACCCTGACCTCCGGCGGGGGCTACACCCTCACCGACCCGTTCACCGGCCGCACCTTACACTTCCCGGCTCCCAGCGAGGAGACAGGCTGGTCACGGCTGCCGCTGACGGCCATCACCGACCGCAACGGCAACCGCATCGACTTCCTGTACGAAGACCAGATCCTCACCGAGGTGCATCACTCCGGCGGCTACCGCGTCCTCGTGGATACCGCTCCGACCGGTACCGGCGACCGACGTATCGCCGCCCTGCGCACCCCTGACGGCACCACGCTCGTACGTTTCGGCTACGAAGACACAGGTGACCTGACCGAGGTCTACGACTCCTCGGACCTCCCGCAGCGGTTCACCTACGACGACGAGCATCGGCTCACGGGCTGGGTGGACCGGAACGAGTACTGGTACCGCTACACCTACGATGACCAGGGCCGCGCCGTCCGTGGCGAGGGATCAGCGGGCGTCCTGAACGCCACGTTCGTTTTCGACACCGACAACCGTCGCACCCTGGTCACCGACGGGCTCGGACACAAGACCGTTCATCGCTACAACGAGTTCGACCAGATCGTCGAGGAGACCGACCCTCTCGGCAACGTCACCCGCTCCGAATGGGACGAGTTCGACCGTCTCCTCTCGCGCACCGACCCGCTGGGGCACACGAGCCGCTTCAGCTACGACGAGCGTGGCAACGTTACCCGCATCGCGTACCCCGACGGCACGTCCGGCGCGCTCGAGTACAACGAGTTGAATCTGCCCGTCCGTCGGATCCAGCCGGACGGGCAGGAGTGGCACTGGCAGTACGACGAGCGCGGCAACCTCGTCCGCGAGACCGGCCCGGCCGGGGCGGTCACCGTCTTCTCCTACGACGACCGCGGCGGCCTGCTGTCGGTCACCGACGCGATCGGTGGCATCACCCGCGCCGCGCTCAACGAAGCCGGCCTGCCGACCACGATCACCGACGCGGCCGGTGCGTCCTCCCACCGCATCTACGACGCGATGGGGCGGCTGACCGACCACACCGACCCGACCGGTGCGCGCACCCGGTTCACTTGGACGACCGAGGGGCGCCCCGCATCGGTGACGCTTCCCGACGGGACGGTCGAGCGGTGGCGCTACGACGGTGAAGGCAACGCGGTCGAGCACACCGACCCGCTCGGCCAGACCACCCGCACCACGTACGGCCCCCTCGACCTACCGTCCGCATTGATCCGCCCGGACGGAGTCCGCCTCGGCTTCGTCCACGACGCGGAACGGCGGCTGACGTCCGTCACTGGCAGTACTGGCCTGACCTGGGACTACACCTATGACCCGGCGGGGCGCCTGATCGGTGAGGACGACTTTAACGGCCGCACCATCGCCTACACCGTCGACGCCGCGGGACGCTTGACCGCTCGCTCCAATGGTGCAGGGCAGACCGTCACCTACATCCGTGACTCGATCGGCAGCACCCTCGAGAAGACCGACGGCGACCAGACGACCACCTTCGCCTACGATGCGATGGGCCGTCTGACCCGCGCCACCAGCCCGGACGCGGACCTGTACTTGCAGCGTGATGCCGCTGGCCGGGTCACCGGCGAGTCTTGCAACGGTGCAGCCATCACCTACACCCACGATCCCCTCGGGCGTGTGATCGCCCGCCGCACCTCTTCCGGCGCTGAGAGTTCTTGGACGTACACCGCGACTGGACGGCCTGCACAACTCACCACCGGTGGCCAGAACCTCACGTTCACATACGACGCCGCGGGTCGTGAAACGGGCCGCCGTATCGGTACGTTGACGGCACTCTCTCAGCAATGGGATCCGGTCGGCCGCCTCACCGCGCAGACCCTCTGGGGCGTTCCCGCGCCCGGTACCGACCAGGCCCGATTGCTGCAACACCGCAGCTACGCCTACCGCCCCGACGGCAATCTTACCGGCGTCACCGACCGCCTCGTTGGCGACCGGACCTACACTCTCGATCCCCGGGGCCGCATCACCGCCGTCACCGCCGAAGGCTGGACCGAACGCTACGCCTACGACGACAGCGGCAACCTCACCCACGCCGATCGACCTGCCTTGGACCAGGAGCAGGACGACACAGGGATGCGTGAATACGTCGGCACCCTGATCCGTCGGGCCGGACGCACCCGCTACGAACACGACGCGCAAGGCCGCGTGGTCCTACGCGAACGCGTGACCCTCTCCGGTAAACGCCGCACCTGGCGGTTCCACTGGGATGCCGACGACCGCCTCACGGCCCTGGACGTCCCCGGTGGAGCTCAGTGGCGTTACCGCTACGACCCGCTCGGTCGCCGTATCGAGAAACGTCAATATACGTCGGAGGGGGCCCGTGTTCAAAGCTACACGTATGCATGGGACGGCACCCGCTTGGCAGAACAAATCCACCAAATTCATTCACCGGAACACGCGCCTCGGGCAACCGTCTGGTCCTACCGGCCCGGCACCCATAAACCGCTTACACAAACCGAGTACACCACTGTTATTGAACGTGCATCCCAAGAGTGGATCGACCAGCAGTTTTATGCCATTGTCACCGATCTGATCGGTACGCCGACCGAACTGATTTCCGCGGACGGTGTCGTCACCGCGACTGTGCTGACCAGTTGGGGCACCCAGGTGGGCGGCTCTTCCCCATGTCCGCTGCGTCTACCCGGTCAATATTATGATCCTGAATCTGGAAATCACTACAACTATGGTCGATACTATGATCCAGACACGGCGGGTTACCTTTCACCCGATCCGCTCGGCCTGACTCCGCAGCCGAATCCGCACGCCTATGTTCCTAACCCCACTACCTGGCTGGATCCCCTTGGGCTCACTCCACATAATTACCAATCCGATGGGTCTGTCAAGATTTATCGAGCTCCAGCCAAGGGGAACAAGCAGAGTGAGCGCTACGGGCCGGACGCGGCCAACCATCAGCAGGACGGTAGGGACGCCCATTATGGCAACATACCCAAGGTGGCTGAGCAGTACGCCATCCAAGGTACCCATGAAGACGGGTACTATGAGTACACGATGAAGCCGGGTTTTGTAGAGGCGTTCACTCCATCGGATAAGCCCGATAAATACTATCGCACACATGATAACAAGGAAGGTGAGATGCAGTGGATCATTCCGGCTGATAGGTTCGACCAGTTCAAGTCATTTATTGATCACGATAAGACGCGCTGGTATGAACATAGGATGGGTTATTCGTGGGAGGGGAGTCTGGATTGAAGTATCCACCGATTGGTCGTGCGGACTGGAAGGCTGGGCCGGGGCTTTGAGTGCGCTGGAAGTTGGTTCGGTTGTTGTCGGCCGTGTCACCGCCGTCAAAGATTTCGGTGTTCTTGTGGATCTCGGATCCGCCGAAGGGGTGATCACAGTACCGAACCTGTCGTGGCATCACTTCGATCATCCGTCCGATGTGCTGTCCGTCGGCGAGCATGTGAGAGTCAAAGTGCTGGACATCGATCGGGAGAGAGAGCGGATTTCTCTCAGTGTGAAGCACTTGCTTCCCGATCCTCTGCTCGAAGTGAGCGAGAAAATTGATAGCGTCACGGTTGGGGAAATGACTTTCCGTGCTCCCATTGGCGTGTTCATTCGCATTTTTGGTGAGTTCGAAGGGTTGCTCCCCGAGGCCGAAATGTCGAAGTTCGAGGACGGGATCGATTGGCGTCCCGGGCGGAATGTGAGGGTACGGATCGCTCGCGTTGACCTGGAGCGACGCCAGATCGGCCTCACCTTTCCTTAATCGGGGTGCCGGTAACGACGAGTGCCTTGGGGTGCGAATACTGGGTGGGCGCTACATTTGACATGGGCCTGGTTTGTCCGGATACATTTCTGCGATGAACGACCTTGCTGGGTTTGAGGGGCGTTTTGCCCACGTCGTTGAGCAGTTGGTGGCCAGTCCACTTATCTCCGTCCGCCGGCGCTTCGAGGCCCGCCTTTAGACGAGAATCTCCCGTCGCGCTGCGGACTCTCGGTGGTTAGCGGAGGTGCCGAAGGGCGTCTGATCGTGCGGAGATCAACTCTTGTGCCACTCCGCTGGACGTGACCGAAGGGGCCGTTTATGGACACGCCGACCTCCTATCACTGTTTAGTGACGCGATGGCAAGATCGACCCGCGTTCTCGTGATCAACGGGGGTCACTAGACGCAGGAACGCGTTCCCGCGCTGTTCCTGGGGTGTCAGCGGGCGGGCTCGGACGCGGGGAGGAACAGTGCGCTCACGGTGGCGATGGTGCGTCCGGCCGCCGTGAACGTCGCCGTTCCGGCGGCGAGGCGCCGTCCGGTGCGTGTCGGGGTGACGGTGACGTCGACCCAGTCGCCGTCGCGGGCGGTGCCCACCATGTCGCAGGACAGGTTGACGGTGACGAGCGGAGTCGGCGGGTCCGTTCGGACGGCGAGGGCATGCCCGATCACGACGTCGCCCACGGTGGCGATCACCCCGCCGTGCAGCAGCCCACGCGCGTTCGTCTTGGGGCCCTCGACGGTGAAGCCCGCGCGGAGCGGATCGCGGGCGTGGCGGAGGAAGCCGCCGATGGCGGTGAGCAGCGGGCTGGGACGGTCGTAGGGGACGAAGTCCGGGGGAACGTCGGTCAAGGCGACTCCTCGGGGTCGGGGGAGGCCGCGCCTGCCAGGCCGCGCAGCGTGGCGGTGACCGTCCGGCGGAAGCGCCGGTCCGCGGCCTCCGGCCCGCCCAGCAGGGCGGAGGCGTCGAGGGCCAGCAGGCCCTGGACGGTCGCGAACAGGCCGATCGCCGCGTCCTCGGCCGTCTCGGGGCCGAGGACGGCGGCGACGCGGCCGACGACGATCGCGTGGATCTCCCCGGCGGCCCGGCCGTCCGCCGGTTCCGGGCGGAACTCGGCGAACGGGCGGGAGAACATCACCTCGTGCAGGTGCGGGGCGCGGCGGGCGAACGACCGGACGGCGAGCGCCAGTTCGAGGACGTCCGCCTCGGGGTCCCCGGTGGGTTCCAGGGCGCGCAGGTCGGCGGCGAGCCGGGCGAAGCCCTCGGCGAACAGGGCGCGGGCGAGCCCGGCCTTCCCGCCGAACAACTCGTTCACGGCCGCCTGGGACGTGCGGGCGCCGGCGGCGACGGCGCGGGTGGTCACCGCGCCGGTGCCGCCCGCCTCCAGCAGCCGCGCCGCGACCGCCAGCACCTCGCCGCGCAGCGCGTCGGTCCGCGTCTTTCGCCGTCCCACCCCGTTACCGTACCCGATTTCGGATCAGTGATCTGAAATCGGTCGGAACGCGTCGGCGTGGTCGCGGGCCCACGCGCCGAAGGTGCGCGCGGGGCGTCCGAGGAGTTCCGCGACGGTGGCCGTGGTGGGGCCCGGGACCTTGGCGTAGTCGGCGAGCGAGCCCAGCAGCCGGGACGGGATCTCCTCGGGGAGCCCCTGGTCGAGCATCGCCCGGCGCACCCGTTCGGGCGGCACCTCCCGGAACCGCAGGTCGCGGCCGACGGCGTCGCCGATCAGCCGGACCTTCGCGGCCTGGTCCAGGGACTGCGGCCCCGTGAGGGTGTGGGTGGCCCCCAGGTGCTCGGACGTCCGCAGCGCCTGGACGGCGACCGCCGCGATGTCGCGCTCGTCGATCGGCGAGGTGGCCGCCGCGGCGAAGGCCCCTTCGACGGCGCCGGTGGCCTTGATCTGCGGCGCCCAGGCCAGCGAGTTGGCGGCGAAGTCGGACAGCCGCAGTACCGTCCATCCCAGGTCCGACCCCGTCACGAGTTCCTCGGCGTGCCGGAACTCGTCGGCGAAGCGCCGCTCCCCGGCCGGGTACCCGACCGTGACGGCGGACAGCAGCACCGCCCGCCGCACCCCGTGCCGGGCGGCCGACCGCAGCAGGTCCGGCAGGCCGGGGCCGGTGGCGCGCGGGCTGATCAGCACCGCCTCGACGTCCGGGAGCACGGTCTCGAACGTGTGCGGACGGGACGCGTCGCCGCGCACCGTCCGGGCAGCGGCGGGCAGGGCGGCCGCGGCGGGCGTGCGCGTGACCGCCGCCACCTCCGCGCCCTCGCCGAGCAGCAGGTCCACCGCGTGGCGCCCGATGACGCCGGTCGCTCCGGTGATCAGGAACATGGGCGATCTCCCTCAGGTCTCGTGGGTCCGAACACACCTGAGAGAGGTCCGCGCCGGGCTGCTGTGACCTCCGGCGGGAGTGACGTGGGTCACCGTCGGCGCGCTCGGCCGGGGGTGCCGGTCAGGTCGTCCGGGTGCGGCGGCGGACCAGGAGCGCGATGCCCAGCGCCACGGTCAGGGCTCCGGCGGCGAAGACGATCAGCCACCCGGCCGGCATGCCCAGGAACCGGACGACCTCCTGCCGGTGGATGACCTGCCGGTACGGCTCGTCGTCCGTCGCGGTGAAGCGGTAGTCGTCGTCGATCTCCTCGGGGTCGATCCGGGCGTCGGTGAGCTCGGTCATGAACAGGCCGTCCCCGAGGAACCGGCGGAGTCGCGGGGAATCGACCTGCTCGGGCGTCACCCGTCCGGCGAAGGCCAGCCGCATGCTCGGGCCGGTCGTCTGCTCCACGCGGTGGTCGCCGAGCACGTAGAGGTGCAGCCGCTGCGGGTCGTCCGCCAGGCGGGAGAGGCGCATGGGGTAGACGAGCTCGGCGGAGGAGAACGACACGCGCAGCGGGGCGAGTTCGCCGGTGAGGGCCTCGCCCGAATCGGGGCGCAGCTTCACCGCGACGTACTTCCATCCCTGCTCGACGTAGGGGCCGAGCGCATCCTCCAGGTCGGGGCTGAGGCGGTAGCCGTTGTCGGTGAGCCAGCCGGTCAGGGCGTCCGGGGCGGACGCGTCGAGCGTCGCCACGCGGAACGGTCCGAGGTCGCGCTCGCCGAGGACCCGGACGGCCCCGCCGCCCGCGGCCGGCGCGGACCCGGCGTCCGAGCCGCTGCCGAAGCCCAGGTCGGGGAACCAGACCTTCCGGGTGACCACGCGGGGTTCGGTGAGCTCGTCGAGCTCCTCGAACCAGCCGCGCTCGCCGAGTTCGACCGTGGCCTCGGACGGCGTGGGGAACAGCCAGGCCGCGTCCTTCGCCTCCGACTCGGCCGACAGCCGCATCACGATCTCCTCGGTGCGCGCCGCCGCGTCGTAGCGGACGATCGACGTCTCCTCGGAGATCCGCACCGAACTGTCGGCGATCATCGCGCCGCAGCCGCACGCCCACGCCGGCTGCGCCACGGCGGCCGCCGACGAGGCCAGCAGCACTCCCAGTACGGTCACCACACGCGTGAAGGTACGCACCCGCCACTCCCAGATCGTCATCCTGGAGATCTTTGACCCTCGGCGCCGCGACATGGTTCCCCGTGGTGCGCGGCCCTTGGACGGTCCGCGGAAATGTCGGCCCCCGTCGCTACCCTGGCGCCATGCGACCCCTTCGCTTTTCCATCAACGTCACCCTGGACGGATGCGTCGATCATCGTGAGGGCATCCCGGACGAGGAACTGCACCGGCACGCGACCGAGAAGATCGCGCAGGCCGACGCCCTCATCTTCGGCCGGGTGACGTACGAGATGATGGAGGAGGCGTGGCGGCCCCCGGCGGAGTCGGTCGGGCGGCCCGACTGGATGGAACCCTTCGCCCGGACGATCGACGCGGCGAAGAAGTACGTCGTCTCGAGCACTCTGGAACGGGTCGACTGGAACGCCGAACTCGTGCGCGGGGACCTGGAGGCGACCGTCCGGCGGCTCAAGCAGGAGCCGGGTGAGGGACTTTACGTCGGGGGCGTCCAGCTCCCGCTGGCGCTGGCGGACATGGGACTGATCGACGAGTACGAGTTCGTCGTGCATCCCCGGCTGGTGGGCCATGGGCCGACGCTGTTCGCGGGGCTGTCCAAGGCCATCGACCTGAAGCTCGTGAGCCGGCTGGAGTACGGCTCGGGGGCGATGGCGCTGCGGTACGTGCCGAGATAAGCGGGCTCCGGTCAGGCCCAGTGGGCGCGGGTGAGCGCCATCAGCTCGCGCAGGACCGTCGTCGCGCGGCGGTCCTTGTGCCGGACGAGGTAGATGCCGAGGACCGGTTCGGACGTCCACGGCAGGACGGTCACCTCGCCCCGGGCGACCTCGTCGGTGACGGTGGAAGCGGGCAGCACGGCCAGGCCCAGGCCTTCGGCGGCACACTTCTTGAGGGCTTCCACACTGACGAACTCCATGCGGACGGGCCGGATCCCCGCGCGTTCCAGTTCGCGTTCGATCACGTCCCGCTGGGCGCAGCCCTGCTCGATGAGGAGCAGGGTCTCGGCGGCCAGTTCGGCCGTGCGCACCTCCCCCCGCGCGGTGAGGGGATGCTCGGGATGCGAGACCAGGACGAGCGGTTCGTCCGCCATCCGTTCGGCCGAGGTCATCGGGTGGTCGACGCTCTCCTCGATGAGGAAGCCCGCGTCCAGTGCGCCCTCGCCGAGGGCGTCCAGCAGGGCGGCCCTCCCCGCCGGTCCGAAGACCACCTGGAGCAGCGGGAAGCTGCCCTGCAGTGCCCGCAGGATCGGGGGCAGGTGGTAGGCGCACAGGCTCTCGGGCGCGGCGACGCGCAGCGTGCTGCGGATCTGCCGGGCGCCGCCGCCCGCCTCGTGCACGGCCTCCCGCACTTCCTGGGCGTACCCGACGAGGAAGCGGGCGTGCTCGCGCAGCTCGATCCCCGCGTCGGTGAGGGCGATCCGCCGTCCCAGGCGCTCGAACAGCGGCACGCCGAGGTCGGTCTCGAGCGCCTTGATCTGCGCGGTGACGGCGGACTGCACGTACCCCAGATCCTGGGCGGCCTTGGTGAAACTCAGGCGGCGCGCCACGGCGAGGAACGTCGTCAGGTGCTTCAGCTCCATGAACCGATCGTAGATTCCGATCGAATCGATCGAAGATCTTCGTTGGACGCGATCGATCGGGTGCGGCTAGAACAGGAACCATGCTCCCCTCCACGTCACAGCGTCCACGGGAGGACTCACGCGCCTCCACGGGGCTGGGCGGCCGTGACTTCCTCCTGCTGCTGGCCGCGACGCTCGGCACGTTCACCAACTACGCGCCGCTGCTGTCGGTCGCGCCGCTGTGGACGGCCGAGGGCGGGGCCGGGAACGGCGGCGCGGGAGCCGCGACCGGAGTGACCATGGGGACGACCGCGGCCGTCCAGCTCTGCATGCCCTGGATCCTGAGGAGATTCCATCTCCGGGCGGTCCTGGCGGCCGGGTCCCTGCTGCTCGGAGTCCCGACGTTCGGCTACCTCCTGTCCTCCTCGCTCGGCTGGGTCCTGGCCGTGTCGGCGGTGCGGGGCGTCGGCTTCGGCATGGTGGCGGTGGCGGGGAGCGCCCTGGTGGCCGAACTCGTCGCGAGCGCGTATCGCGGCAGGGCCGTCGGCTGGTACGGCATCGCCGTCGGGCTCCCCCAGGTCGTCTTCCTTCCGCTCGGGGTCTGGACGGCCGGCAACCTCGGGTTCGCTCCGGTGTTCGTGATCACCGCGCTCGCGAGCCTGCTGGCCGTCCCGCTGGTGGCGGCGATGTCGGGGCGGCGCGCCACCGAGGACGCCCCCGCGGCCGCACCGGCCTCCGGCGCGCCGCGGCTGCGGCCGCTGACGGGCCCCTTCACGGCGCTCATCACCGCGGCCTGCGCGCTCGGCGGTATCACCACGTTCCTGCCGCTGACCTTCGAGGACCCCGCCGTCGCGCCGGTCGCGCTGTTCGCCGTCTCGGCCGCGGCGATAGCGGGCCGCTGGGCCGCGGGCACGTGGAGCGACCGCGCGGGCGCCGGCGGGCTGCTGGTGCCCGGTGTGGTCGCGTCCGCCCTGGGCATGGGCGGCTTCGCCGCCGCCGCGGGCATGGGGGCGGGGGGTTTCGCCGTCGCGATCGCCGCCGCCGTCGCGTACGGCCTGGGGTTCGGCGCGCTCCAGAACGACTCGCTGGTCGTGATGTTCCGCCGCGCCGGACCGTCCGGGGCCGGCACCGCCAGTACCGCCTGGAACTTCGCCTACGACGCGGGCACCGGGATCGGCGCGGTGGCCGTCGGCTGGAGCGCCCACGCCCTGGACATGCACGGTGCCTTCGCCGTCACCGCCGTCCTGATCGCCGCCGTCGTCCCCGTCGCCCTGTCCGACGCCCGCCGGGAGGCCGCGGCACGCGGCCGGTCCACGTCCGGTGGGGGACGCGGCACCGGGTGACCCGAAGGTCCGGACCGGGACGGTCTCGCTCGTCCGGCGGCGAGGCGACGGTCACGGAGCCGGTGGGAGCCGTCGACCGGAACGCCCGCGAGTAGGGTGCCCGCGCGGCTCCCGGTTCAGGTGCGCGGACCGGCGCCGCGCAGCACGGTGTCGATGATGCGGGCGGCGAGGGCGTCGGGGTCTTCGTCGTCCGGGTCGCCGTGCAGGGACTCGCCGATGAGCGCGTAATAGACCCGGCGCACCCAGTCGAGGTCGGCCGCCTGGTCGATGAGCCCGTCGGCCTGGGCCCGCCGCAGCACGGCGATGCAGCGGCGGGCGATGTCCTGCTGGAGGACGGCGGCCTCGCTGCCGGGGGAGGCGGGCAGCCCCAGGGAGAACGCCCAGGCGCTCTTGACCTGGAGCACGTTGGCGGTGATCCGGTGCATCGCCACCAGCGGCGGCGCGGTGTCCGGCCGGCCGTCGTCCACCGCCTGGGCGAGTTGGTGGGCCGCGGACGAGGCCAGCGCGTCGATCAGCGCCTGCCGGTTGGCGAACCGCCGGTGGATCGTGGTCCGGGCCACGCCCGCGGCGGCGGCGACCTGCTCCATGGTGGCACCGGGGTCTTCGGCGAACACCCGCTCGGCCGCCTCCAAGATCGCGCGCACGCTGCGCTCGGCATCCGCCCGCAGCGATGGGCCCGTCGCCTCGTCCATCACATCTCCCGTCAGGTCACTTGACCAGCGAGATACTACATCACTGACGCGACAGAAGCTCTACTTGCATCAGCACTGTTGCAAGTATGCTCGTTACTGCTACCTTCTGTTCTCAGTTACCGCAACAGAAGGAGAACATCGTGCACAGCACCGCCCTGATCACGGGAGCCTCGTCCGGCCTCGGCGCGGAGTTCGCCGAACAACTCGCCGCCCACGGTCACGATGTGATCTTGGTGGCGCGCTCCGGCGACCGGCTCGCCGCGCTCGCGGAGCGCCTGATCGCCGAGCACGGCATCCAGGCCGAGGTCCTGGTCCAGGACCTCGCCGAGCCGGACGCGGCCCGCCGCATCGCCGACCGGCTCACCGGCCGCGGCCTGAGCGTCGACCTGCTGGTCAACAACGCCGGCTTTGGCACCTGCGGCCGTTTCGAAGAGATTTCCGCGGCCCGCGACCACGACCAGCTGATGGTCAACGTCGTCGCACTCGTCGATCTCACCCACGAGCTGCTGCCGGGCATGCTGCAGCGCGGCCACGGCTCGATCATCAACGTGGCCTCGACCGCCGCTTTCCAGCCTTCCCCGTACTTCGCCGTCTACGGCGCAGCCAAGACCTTCGTGCTGAACTTCGGCCTGGCCCTGCGCCAGGAGTACCGCAAACGCGGCATCCGCGTGCTCACGCTGTGCCCCGGGCCGGTCGAGACCGCCTTCTTCGACACCATCGGCACCCGCCGCGCGGCCGTCACCGGCTCCATGACCACCCCCGAACCCGTCGTCCGCGCCGCCTTGCGCGCGCTGGAGCGCGACCGCGGTTACATCGCCCCCGGACTCGGCAACGCCCTGGGGGCGCACCTGAACCCCCGCCGTCCTCGCACCCTGGTCGCCGCCATCGCCGAACGCATCACCCGCAAGGTGCTGGACCCCCCGGCGGCTACCGCGACGGTGCCGGAGCGGGCCGCGTGAGATCCTCCGCCTCTCCCATCGCCGCGGCCTCGGCCGACGTCACCGGCGCCCTGCTCGTCACCGTCGGCCAGCGACGGTCCCGCCGCGACGACCCGGGGAAGCCAGCCCGTGGCCCTCCGTGCCCGTGGCGGCTTCACCGGATTCGCGGAGCCGTTTCGGATCGGGCCCGAAAATGGCGATACGGACGCTCGGGGTAGTTCTCTCTCGCCCTTTGTCGCATTCCGCCCAGCGTCATGGCTGTGAACACCGTAGTGCCGGAAGGCACGCCGAAAGGCGGAGGACGGGCGCGTCAACGGCTGCGGCCGATCGGATGCCTGGAGTCGCTCTCTCGGTGCGTGCCGCTACCACCGTCCCCGCCCGTAGTCCAGGGCGATACGTGACATCAGGATCCGATCTTCTTGGCACCCAGATGCATGCCCAGGTAGGGCCCACCGATGCGGCGCGGGCGCCTCTCGCGGATGCCGACTCTGTCGGACTTTGCCTATCGGCATGATCAAAATTGTTTCCCTTGCATATACGCGAAGTTGGGCTGTGCGTGCAAGGATTCGGGGCTTCCGGGCACCCCGCCGTACGACAATGCCGGAAGGTAATTATGGCCCGCTTAATTGCACGTGCTCTCATCGCTCTCGTGGTCGCCGTCGCGGCGACCGGCGTCACCCTGGTGGCCACGGCCGCGCCGGCCGCGGCCGATGGCTGCTACACCTGGAAAAGCAAGCTCCGCAAGGGCAGCCGCGGCGCGGCCGTCACCCAACTCCAGATCCGGGTGGCCGGTTACCCCGGCTACAACTCCAACCTCGCCATCGACGGCGTTTACGGTGATCGGACCGTGGCGGCGGTCAAGCGATTCCAGTCCGCGTACGGGCTCGCCTCCGACGGCATCGCCGGAACGCAGACCTTCAACAAGATCTACGCATTGCAGGACAACGACTGCACCCCGATCCACTTCACCTACGCCGAGATGAACAAGTGCAACAGCTCGTGGGCGGGCGGGCAGGTCTCCGCGAGCAAGGCGAAGTCGAACATGCTCCGGCTCATGTGGCAGCTCGAAGCGCTGCGGCACGCCCTCGGCGACCGGCGGCTGCGCGTCTCGAGCGGCTTCCGCAGCCTCGCCTGCAACCCGAACGAGAGCGATTCCTACAGCCGGCACCCGTACGGCCAGGCCGCCGACTTCATCGGCACCCCGTCCTTCTGCCAGATCGTGCGGCAGGCCAGGTACCACGGCTTCGAGGAGATCCTCGGCCCCGGCTACCCCGGGCACAGCGACCACGCCCACGTGGGCAACGACACCCGCAAGACCTGGTCGTCCAGCCAGTGCTTCTGACGCCGTAGACCGGTATCCGCGTACCGGGCCCCGCGCATCCGCGCGGGGCCCGGTGCCGCACGTCAGCCGGTGGAACGTCCGGTGGCCGCGGCGGCGGCCGTCGCGGTGCTCCGGTGCCTGCTCGGGCTGATGCCCCGGATCCGCTTGAACGCCGCGCTGAACCCGAACGGGTCGGAGTAGCCGACGGCGCGGGCGATGTCGGCGACGGTCGCGGTGTCCCGCTCGACCAGCAGGTCCGCCGCGAGCGTCATGCGCCAGCGGGTGAGGTAGGTCAGCGGTGGTTCGCCCACCAGGTCGGTGAACCGCTTGGCCAGCGTCGAGCGCGACACTCCGGTGCGTTCGGCCAGCGCGGCGACCGTCCATGGTGCCGCCGGTTCGGCGTGCAGCAGGTGCAGCGCGTCGCCGACGACGGGGTCCCGCTGGGCGCCCCACCAGGCCGGTGCGCCGGCGCCGGGCCGGTCGAACCACTCGCGCAGCGTGCAGACCAGCATCCAGTCCAGCAGCCGGTCGAGGACCACCTGCTGTCCCGGCGTGTCCATGGCGACCTCGGTGGCGAGGTGGTCGAGCACGGCCTCGCCCGTGCCGCCGCCGTCCGCGCGCAGCACGCCGGGCAGCGGTTCCAGCAGCCGGCGGCTGATCTCGCCGCGCACCGGGTAGGCGCCGACGATCAGGGTCGTCGCGTCGCCCGCCGCACCGGTCTCCTCGCGGCAGGGGCCCCAGCCGCGCCGGTACCGCGTGCCGCTCGCCGCGGGCGTCGCGCAGTGCTCGCCGTAGACGACCGGTTCGGCGGGGGTGCCGATCTCGTCGACGAAGGTGAACGTCGCGGGCCCGCGCACGACGACCGTCTCGCGGGCGCGGAGCGGCTCGGGCGGACCGTGCTCCGGCACGATCCAGCCGCCCCCGGTGAGGACGGAGCACAGGGTCAGCGGTGCGCCGTCCACGAAGTGCAGCGCCCAGGGCGGGGACAGGGTCGAGCTGCCGAACAGCGAGCCGTTGGCCCGCACCCCGCGGATCAGGTCGCTGAAGACGTCCACCCGATCGAGGTTAGACGAATGGACAGGTGATCCGGCGTCCTGCCTATGTGCTCGTCCGCGCCGGCCGGGTTGAATCGATGTCAGCAGCACCGGCACCGGCTACGCGCCGGCGCCGCGGGCACTGATCTCGGAACGTTCTCCTCCATCGAAAGGACTGTGATGAGCGCCGACGCCGGTTCGCTGACCGACCGGGATCTCGAGTTCCTCCGACGTCCCCTGCACGGGTTCCTGTCCGTGGCGGGAGGCCCGATCCCGCCGCAGCCGCGGCCGGTGTGGTTCGAGGCCACCGCCGCGGGCACGATCGAGCTGTTCACGCTCGCGGACTCGCTCAAGGTGGGGCGCCTGCGGCGCGACCCCCGCGCCTCGATCGTCGTCGCCGCCCCGGTGGGCGAACGCGAGCGCTGGGTCTCGGTCGCCGGTCGTACCACGCTGGAACCCGACGGGGCTCGTGACCTGTGCTCCCGCCTGGCCGCTCGCTACTGGGACCTCGACGATCCGGCCCGCGCGGCGGAGCTCGCCGAGATGCGGGCCGCCGACCTGCTCCGTCTCGTCATCCACCCGGAGACCGTGCGCCGCTACGCGATGTGACGCCCGCGCCCGTCCGGCTTGCCGGTGCGGGTCAGCGGGCGGGGGTGTCGCCGTTGGACTCCAGGAGGGTGGAGAGGACGGCTGCGAGCCGCCGGCGTTCGTCCGGGGCGAGGCCGTCCAGCAGGCGGGACTCGTTGGCCAGGTGGAGCGGGAGGACGCGGTCGATCGTCTCGAGACCTCGCGGGGTGAGGCGGATCTTGACGGAGCGGCGGTCGGCCGGGTCGGGCACTCGGGTGACCAGGTCCTTGGCGATCATGCGGTCGACCCGGAGCGTGATCGCCCCGGTGGTGACGAGGGACGCCCGCAGGAACGCGCCCGCGGTCAGCTCGTAGGGGTCGCCGGAGCGGCGCAGCGTCGACAGGATGTCGAACTCGCCCGGCTCCAGGTCGTGCTCGCCGAGGAAGTCCTTGATCGCCTTGTCCCAGAGCCGGGACAGCCGCATGATCCGGCCGACGACGCCGATCGGTGCGACGTCGAGGTCGGGGCACTCCCGGCGCCACTGCTCGAGCACCGCCTCCACCGCGTCCGCCATGAATCCTCCCGGTTCGGATAGATGAGCGCTCATCTAATTGACACTCATGCGAGTGCTGATTATCTTAGCACTTGCTTAATCAGTCCTCATCTAGGAGCGGCCATGACCCCGACCCCCGGTACTCCGGCGAGAGCGGCGAGGTCAGCGCGGCCTTCCGGCCCGCGACCGCCGCGCCCGACTTCGTCTCGCTGAGCGCCCAGCCCGACGCCTCCCGGCGCACGACGTACCACTACCTGTCGACGACCGCGTCCACCGGCGGGGAGTACGGCCTGTACCGGGTGGACATGGGGGCGCAGGCCGGGGGGCCCGCCACGCATTTCCACAAGGCGATCTCGGAGTCCTTCTTCGTCCTGTCCGGCACCGTGCGGCTGTTCGACGGGCGCCGCTGGGTCGACGCCACGTCCGGCGACTACCTGTACGTGCCGGTGGGCGGGCTGCACGCCTTCCGGAACGAGTCCGGCGAACCCGTCTCGATGCTGATGCTCTTCGCTCCCGGCGCGCCCCGCGAGGAGTACTTCGAGGGCGTCACCGAGCTGGCGGGCCTTACCGAGGACGAGCGCGCGGACTTCTTCGTCCGCCACGACAGCTTCTTCGTTTGACCGGGCCCACGGCCCGGTGAGCACTCTTCCGACACGAAAGGGATCACCATGACGACGCAAACGAGAGTCACCGTGCTCGGCCTGGGCGACATGGGCTCCGCGATCGCCGGGACGTTCGTCGACCGCGGCTACCGCACGACGGTCTGGAACCGGACGGCGAGCAAGGCCGAGCCGCTCGCGGACGCGGGCGCCACGGCGACCGGGACGGCGGCGGAGGCGGTGGCGGCGAGCCCGCTCGTCGTGATCTGCCTGCTCGACGGCACGGCGGTGGACGACGTGCTCGGGGCCGTCGGCGGCGCCGTCGCGGGGAAGGTGCTGGTGAACCTCACCAGCGGTTCGCCCGCCCAGGCGCGGGCCAACGAGCGGTGGGCGAAGGAGCACGGCGCCGAGTACATCGACGGCAAGCTCATGGGGGACCCGCCCTACATCGGCACGCCGAACATCTCGATCCCGCTCAGCGGCCCGCGCGGCGCCTTCGAGGCGCACGAATCGACCCTGCGGGAGCTGGGCGGCATCGGGTACCACGGCGAGGACGCGGGCTTCGCCGCCGTGGAGTTCATGGCCCAGGTCGCGATGGGGTACGAGCTGCTCATCGGCTACCTGCACGTGCTCAGGCTGGTGCGGGCGGAGGGAATGGACGTGACGGAGTTCGCCGGGCGCGTCGCCGGTTCGATGGCGGGCTACCCGCCGCTGCTGACCGGGATCGCGCAGGCCGTCGCGGACGGCGAGTACCCGCCGGACCTCGGCTCGCTCCGCGTCCAGGCCGCGCTGATGGACGACATGATCGGCCACCGGGAGTCGGTCGGCGTGGAGGCCGTCCGGATGCGGGAGGTCAAGGAGCTGATGGATCGCCGCATCGCGGACGGGCACGGCGAGCAGGGCTTCTCGAGCCTGATCGAACTGCTGGCGAAGAGAGGGCGAACCGAGTCATGAGCGACGAAACGATCCTCCTCTTCCGCAACACCATGCGCATCACCGACGGTCACCTGGACGAGTTCCGGGACGCCATCGCGCGAGCCGTCGAGTTCGCCGAGCGGCACGGCCCGCAGCTGATGGTGCAGACGTTCGTCGACGAGGAGCGGATGCTCGCGCACAGCTTCCAGCTCTACCGTGACTCCGACGCGGTCCGCCGGCACTGGGAACTCGCGGACCCCTACATCCAGGACGTCATGGAACACTGCCGGGTGGAGCACTTCGAGGTGTTCGGGGAGCCGGACGCCGGGGTGGCGGCGGGGCTGCGCTCGTCGCTCGGCGATCGGATGCCGGCGTTCCCTCCGCGCGCTGCCGGTTTCCTGCGGTTCGGCACGGGCGATCCGTCCGGTACCGTCCCTTGATCCTCACACGGTGTCAGGCGGTAGTCCGGAGGAACCATGTTCACCATCGGAGAGTTCGCCCAGCACGGTCGCGTCTCGGTCCGGATGCTGCGCCACTACGACGCGACCGGCCTGCTGCACCCCGCCCACGTCGACCCGGCCAGCGGCCACCGCCGCTACACCGCCGCCCAGCTCGCCCGCCTGAACCGGATCATCGCGCTCAAGGAGCTCGGGTTCACCCTGCGGCAGGTCCGGGACATCATCGACGAGAAGGTCGGCGCGGAGGAACTGCGCGGCATGCTGCGGCTGCGCCGCGCCGAGCTGGAGTCCGCCGTGGCGGCGGCGCGGGCCCGGCTGGTGCAGGTCGAGGCGAGACTCCGGGCGATCGAGACCGAGGGGTGCATGTCCGCGGACGACGTCGTCATCAAGAGCGTCCCCGCCGTCCGGGTGGCGGAACTGGCCGCGACCGCCGCGAGCCTCGATCCCGCGGACATCGGGCCGGTCGTCCGGCCGCTCTACGAGGAGCTGTTCCGGCGCCTGGACGCGGCGGGCGTCACCCCCGCGGGACCGGGCATCGCCTACTACGAGGACGCCCCGGACGGCGGGATCGCCGTCCACGCGGCGATCGAGGTCGCCGCCCCGCCGGGGGACGGCGCCTTCCGCGTCCTCGACCTGCCGGCCCTCGACCGGGCCGCGGCCATCGTGCACCGCGGCTCGATGGACGCCGTGCTGCCGACCGTCCAGACGCTGGCCCGCTGGATCGACGCCGGCGGCCTCCGGGCCACCGGGTACCCCCGCGAGATCAACCTCGAGTGCCCCGACGACCGCGCCGACTGGGTGACGGAACTGCAGGCACCGGTGGCCGAGGCCTGACCGGGTTCGACGTCACGGGGTGTCGCCGGGGGTGAGGTAGCCGCGGGAGATCGCGGCGGCGACGGCGGCGGCGCGGTCGTTGACGCCGAGCTTGGCGTAGGCGTGCAGCAGGTGGGTCTTGACCGTGGCCTCGCTGATGAACAGCTGCCGCGCCGCCTCGCGGTTGGTCGAGCCGCGCGCGATCAGCTCCAGGACGTCCAGCTCGCGCTGCGACAGCGGCTGCGCGGCGGGGCGGCGCATCCGCCCCATCAGGCGGGTCGCGACGGTGGGGGAGAGCGCCGCCTCGCCGCGCGCGGCCGCCTCGACCGCGCGGAACAGCTCCTCGCGGGGCGCGTCCTTGAGCAGGTAGCCGGTCGCCCCGGCCTCGATGGCCAGCAGGACGTCGCCGTCGGTGTCGTACGTCGTCAGGACGAGGATCCGCGCGGGCACGCCCCGCTCCGCGAGTTCCTTGATGGCCGTGACGCCGTCCGTCCCCGGCATCCGCAGGTCCATCAGGATCACGTCGGGGCGCAGCCGCTCCCCGGCGGCGACGGCCGCGGCGCCGTCGGCGGCCTCGCCGAGCACCTCGAAGCGCGGGTCGGCGCCGAACATGCCGTGCAGGCCGTCCCGGACGACCGGGTGGTCGTCGACGATCAGCAGCGAGATCACTCCCCGCCTCCCGCCGGGATCGCCGGGACGGTCGCCGAGATCGCCGTGCCGGCGCCCGGCGCCGACTCGATGTCGAGGCGGCCGGCGAGGCGCTGCACCCGCTGCCGCATGCCGGCGAGCCCGAAACCGCCGTTGGTGGAACCGTTGGCCCGCCTGGCGCCGGGGTCGAAGCCCACGCCGTCGTCCCGCACGTCCAGGGTCACGAGGTCCTCCATGTACGACAGGGTGAGGCCGACGCGGCCCGCCCGCGCGTGCTTGGCCACGTTGGCGAGCGCCTCCTGCGCCGTCCGCAGCAGCGCCACCTCGACGTCGGTGCGCATCCGCCGGGCGTCGCCGGTCGTGGTCAGCACCGCGTCGACGCGGTTCACCTCCGACCAGTGCCGGGCCACGTCCCCGATCGCCTCCGGGAGCCGGGCCTCGGCGAGCACCGCGGGCTCCACCGCGTGGACCGTCCGGCGGGCCTCGGTGAGGCTCTCCCGGGTCAGCGACATCGCGTTCGTCATGTACCGGCGCAGCTCCGCCGGGTCGTCGAGCCGCTGCTCGGCCGCCTGGAGCTGGGCCAGGACCCCGGCGAGCCCCTGGGCGAGGGTGTCGTGGATCTCCCGAGCCATCCGCTGCCGCTCGTCCAGCACCCCCGCCTCGCGGGCCTGGACGAGCAGTTGCGCGTGCAGGCCCGCGTTCTCCGCCAGCGCGTCCTCCAGCCTGACGTTGACCTCGTGCAGCTCGACCAGGGCCTTCTTCTGGTTGAGGTTGCGCTGCTCGCTCATCTCGCCGAAGTAGAAGAACGACCAGGACAGCCCGATCGTGATCACGCAGATGAGCGGCCACTCCAGCCATCCGCCGTCCCCGATGTGCGCCACGCCGCCCACGTACGACGACGACAGGATCACGGACGTCGCGGCGACGCCGACGTAGCGCCAGGCGCCCTTCAGGCACACGGCGGCGTGGACGTAACCGATGAAGACGAAGGAGCCGTACCAGGGCGCGAGCGACACGAGCCCGGCGCCCAGGAGCATCAGGCCCACGTAGTACAGACCCATGTGAGGGGCGTCCTCGCCCCCTTCCCGGTACAGCCGGTCGAACCAGACGATCCATATCGTGGCCACGACGGTGAGCCCGATCACCGCCGGGCCGTGCACGGGCACGTCCCACAGCGGCTGCATCAGCGTGATCACGGTCCCGGCCGCGAGGAGGAGGTACGGGAGCACGCTGATGATCGCGAACTCCCGCCGCTCCCAGCGGTCGAACTCCTCGCGCAGCTCGGCCTCGATGCTCACGATCTACTCCCAGCGGAAGTACCGCGCGGCCAGCGCGCCGGCCACGATCGTCCACCCCAGCAGGACGGCCACGTGCAGGAGCTGCGGCCAGTCGCCGGCGGCGGCGTCCTGCAATGATTGCACGCCCGGACCGAGCGGCGAGAAGTCGCTGATCGTGCGCAGGACGTCGTTCATCGACTCGCGCGGGATCCACAGGCCCGCGAAGAACAGCACCGGAAAGAACAGGACGGACCCGACCGCCCCGGCGTTCTTCCCGCTCGGCGACAGCGCGCCCACGAGCAGCCCGATCGCGAACATCGCCAGCGCGCTCAGCACGTACGCGACGAGGTAGGCGAGCGGCCGCTCCGGCAGCCGCACGTCGAACGCCAGCCGCGCGACGGCCAGCACCACGGCCATCGTGACCACGGACATGACCAGCGACATCAGCAGCTGCGCCCCCAGCATCACCGCGGGCCTGACCGGTGTCGTGCGCATGCGCCGCAGGACGCCCTTCTCGCGGTAGGCCGCGAACTGCTGGGGCAGCCCCGTCATCGCGAACATGGAGATGCCCATCGCGACGACGATCGGCGCGTACAGGTCGATCGTGCGCAGCCCGCCCAGGTCGTCCTGCGGCTCCCGGAACGCCGGGATCGAGCCGAGGACGACGAGCAGGAGCGGCGGGAACGCGAGCGCGAAGAACACGCTCATCGGCTCGCGGAAGAACAGTTTCGTCTCGGTGGCGGTGAGCCGGACCAGTGCGGTCATCGTCGTCTCCTCAGGCGTCGATCGGGCGGCCGGTGAGCGCGACGAACGCGTCGTCCAGCGAGACCTGCTCCACCCGCAGGTCGGCGGCGGTCACGCGGTGCCGGGCGAGCACGGCCGTCACGGCGAGCAGCACGTCCCCGGTGCCGGTCACGACGAGCTGGGCACCGGCCCGCTCGACCGACGCGACCTCGGGCAGCGCGGCCAGCACCGCGTGGTCCAGCGGCGCGGACGGCCGGAACCGGAGCCGCTGCCGGTCGTCGACCCGCGCGACGAGCCCGGCCGGGGTGTCCACGGCCACGACCCGTCCGGCGTCGATCACGGCCAGCCGGTCGCAGAGCCGCTCCGCCTCCTCCATGAAGTGCGTGACCAGCAGGATCGTGACGCCCCGCTCCCGGATGCCCTCGATGAGGGCCCACGTGTCGCGGCGGGCCTGCGGGTCGAGGCCGGTGGTCAGCTCGTCCAGCACCGCCACCCGCGGCCCGCCCACCAGCGCGAGCGCGATCGACAGCCGCTGCTTCTGCCCGCCCGACAGCCGCCGGAACCGGGTGTTCGTCTTCTCGGTGAGGTTGAGCGTGTCGAGCAGCTCCCGCCAGTCGACGGGCGCCCGGTAGAACGAGCTGTACAGCTCCATCGCCTCACCGACCTTGAGCTTCTCGGGCAGCTCGCTCTCCTGCAGCTGCGCGCCGAGCAGCTGCCGCAGCTCACCGTCGTCCCGCCGCGGGTCGATGCCGCAGACGGCGATGCTCCCGCCGTCCGGGACCCGCAGCCCCTCGATGCACTCGACGGTCGTGGTCTTGCCCGCCCCGTTGGGGCCCAGAATGCCGAAGATCTCGCCCTGCTCGACGGCGAAGCTCACCCCGTTGACCGCGGTGTGCTCGCCGTAGCGCTTGACGAGGTCCCGGACCTCGATGATCGCCATACGAGAAGCGTCCCGTCCGGCACCGTCCCGCCGGATCGCCTGGACGGCCACGGTGGGCGCCGGATGCGGTGGACCCCCCGCATCAACCGATCGGTGGATGCGCGCCCGGGGGCCCGACCTTCTCCAGGTGCGGACGGTGCGGTCCCGTACGGACGCCTTCCGTACGGACGCCTCCCGAGATCGCCTCGCCGCCCAAGGGGAAGGGGTCGCCAGGGCCGTCGCCCGGGGGCTTCCGGGCGTTCTCCGGAGGGCCGCCGGGGAGCCGGTGGGCTGTGGTAGGCAAGAGGAACGGGGCGTCCCGGTCCGGCCCCCGGACGGGCGCGCGATGCGGGCGCGCGATGTACGCGACGGCTGCGTGGTCTCGTAGGCTTGGCCTTCGACGAGAGGGGGGCGAATGTCGGATTCGAGCTGGCAGCACTCCGTACTGAGCGATCTCGGCGTGTCCCAGCGCGGGTTCGTGGCCCTGAAGGACGCTCCGGTGCTTCCGTCGCGGTCGGACGCCCCCGAGACCGACTCCTACGAGGAGCAGCGCGCGCCGGAGCCGGCGAGCCCGCCCGCGCAGCACTCCGGGGCGCAGCTGCCGCCGCCACCGCCGCCCATGCAGCCGATGGCCGACGCCCCCGCGCCCGCTCCGCCCCCCGCGCCGCAGCAGCAGGCCGATGCCCCGGCCCCGGCCCCGGTCCCGCAGTCGCCCGCGCCGCAGCAGCAGGCCGATGCCCCGGCCCCGGCCCCGGTCCCGCAGCCGCCCGCGCCGCAGCAGCAGGCCGATGCCCCGGCCCAGGCCCCGGCGCCCGTGCCGCAGCCGCCCGTGCCGCAGCCGGTCCCGTCGCAGCCGCCGCAGGCCGACGTGCCCGCGCCCCCGGCACCGCACCCGCCCGCCCCCGAGCAGCCCGCGCCGCAACCCGTCCAGCAGCCGCACGCTCCCCAGCCGCAGGCCCCCGAGGCCCAGCCGCAGCCTCAGCCTCAGGCGCAGGCCCAGGCGCAGGACGCGACGGGGCAGCAGGAGGCCGTGGAGCCGCAGCTGCACGAGCCGGAGCAGCCCCCGCCGCCCATCGAGGACGAGTTCAGCTGGGAGGCGGCGATCTCGCCGGTCGGGCACATGGCGGCGCAGGCGCCCGGGATGGCGCAGGCGCCCGGTGTCGAGGACGAGGAGACCGAAGGGGAACGGACGCCGCCGCCCGGTTCGGTCCCGCCGGTGGCCCCGCAGCCGCCGCAGGAGCAGCACGCGGGCGGCGCGGTGCCGATGGCGCACGAGTTCGTCCGCAAGGACCAGCACGGCGACGCGTTCATGCGCCGGATGGGCCGCGGCGTGAAGAAGGTCGTCGGCGGTTCGGGCGCCATCCAGAACCAGGCGGAGATCGCCGAGTTCCTGCAGCGTCCGGTGCCCGGATACCGGCAGGTGACGGTCGTCAGCGTGCGCGGCGGCGCGGGCAAGACGACGATGGCGGCGCTGCTGGCGACCGAGCTGGCCCGGCACCGCACCGACCGGGTGCTGGCGATGGACGCCGACGCCGAACTGGGCTCGCTGCCGCTGCGCCTCGGCGTCCGGTCGGAGCTGTCGCTGTTCGACATCGCGGGCAAGCAGCCGCGCACGTTCGAGGAGGCCGCGCAGTACCTGACGCGGACGCCGTCCGGGCTGTGGGTGCTGCCGGCGACGCGCGGCGGACGGATCGCGGGCGAGTTCACGCTGGAGACGTTCGAGGCGGCGTTCAGCGCCGTCAGCCGGTTCATCTCCCTGGCGGTGATGGACTGCAGCGCCGGGATCCTCACCCCGCTGCACCGGGGGATCCTGGGCCGCACCCACAGCGTCGTCCTGGTGACGCCGGGGACGGTCGACGGTGCGCTGAGCGCGCGCGGCGCCCTGGAGTGGTTCGCGGGGCACGGCGGGCAGCGGGAACTGCTGTCCCGCGCGGTGATCGCGATGGTGACGCACGCACCGCAGGTCGGAGCCGACCTGGAGCGGGCGTCGCAGATGCTGACGGCGTGGGGCACCCCGGTGATCCACGTCCCGTACGACCGGCACATCGCGACGGGCGCCGCCATGGACGTCACCAAGGTCGGCGAGGACACGCGGGGCGCGGTGTCGCGCGTCGCCTACGAGGCGTTCGGCCGCGCCCTCGGCGTCCCGACGCACTGAACCTCCGGACGTCCGGGAAGGCCCGTCCGGACTTCCCCCCGGCCCCGGTGTCGGTCGGTCCTGACGGCTCGGCCCCCGGACGGACGTCCGTCCGGGGGCCGAGCCGGGAGCTTCGCGCGCGGCGTTCGTCCGTCAGTCGGTGAAACGGAGGACGTTGGTGATCTCGACGCCGAGTTCCCCCGCGGTGGCGTAGACGTCGCCGTCGCGGCCGCCGGGGGAGCGCCCGTCGGCCCAGTACGACTGCGCGTACACCACGCGTCCGTTCACCGCCCAGGTGCGGGTCCAGTAGGACGGCTTGGACTCGGGCTGCGGAAGGCCGCTCTCCTTCGACGGGGTCAGCAGCTCGGGCCAGCCGTCGCTGGACGTCGCCTCCTTGACGGCCTCCGCGGCGGTCGTCGTGGGGAACTCGAGGATCGAGACCGTGGTGATGATCTTCTTGCCGGGGTTCGCGTAGACGGCCGAGCGCATCGGCCCCCCGCACGGGTGATCCCGCAGGACGGCCCGGAGTTCGTCGTTCGCGCGTCCCGTGCAGGACTCGGTGCGGGTGCCCGCCCGCGTGAAGGTGTTGCCCTTGGCCGTCTCGACCGTGGTGCCGAGGACGCTGGAGAGGTCCCCGGACGACGCGCGCGTGGGCTCCTCCGACGGCCGGTAAGACGGCGTGTACGACGGGCGGGCGTCGACGGCGATCCGGTCCGGACGGTCGTCGTCGCTCGCGATCACCAGGAAGGCGCCGATGGCGGCGACCGCGATGACCACCACGGAGCCGAACACGAGGAGCGGGATCAGCAGGCCGCTGCCGCCGCCGCGCTGCGGCGGGGGTGGAGGCGGCGCGGGGAAGCCGGGCGGGTATCCCGGCGGACCGGGCGGCGGGCCGGGCGGCTGCCCGGGCCAGGCGGGGCCGTTCATGAACGCTCCGGGGGATGTCGCGAGGGGATCGCATCAGATTAGCGCCAGGTGGTGCCGCTTTTCAGCGGGTATCCACCAACTCGCGATCATCGTGCCGGTGACCCGCGCGCGCCCCGGTGCTCCTAGGCTGGGGGGCGACGGGCCGTCCGCGCCCTGACGGTGCGGGCGGTGCGGAGCGTCTCGTAGGCTTGCCTGGGAGAGGGGAGGCAGGTGTCCGACTCCAGCCGACAGCGGACGGTCGTGCGCGCCGCGCGGCCGCGTTTCCGCCTGCCCTGCACGGTGCCGACCGTCTGGTGGGTCGATGAGCACTGACCTGGTCGCCCTGGTGCGGCGGCGCCCCGACGTGCACGCCGTCGCGGACGGCATGATCGCGATGGGCGAGCGGCTCGAACTGCGCGGCGGCGAACCCGACGCGATGCGCCTGCACGCCCCGGACGGACGGCTGCTCGTCTCCGTCGAGGACGCGGTGCAGGTCTCGGTGCACAGCGAGATCGGACGGCTGCTCGGCGCCGAGTTCGCCGAACGGGTGAAGGCGCCCGTGTGGTGGGTCGACGTCCGCGCGGTCGCCGACGTACCGGACGCCGAACGCGTCGCCCGCAGGTTCGCCGACTCGCTCGTCCACTGGCTCGGCGGCGCCGTCTACCCGGACGGCGAGCGCGACGGCCCCGCGCTGAGCTGGAAGGCGACCCCGGACGCCGGCCCGTCCGGAGCCCACGGAGCGCCCGGAGCCGCCGGAGCCCCCGGAGCCGCCGGGGCCCCTGGGGCGTCGGCGGAGGGTGCTTACCAGGGCGGCGCCGTCGGCCGCTGAGCCGGGCGCCGAACGGGCCGAACCGGCAGGTGTGCCCGCAGGGTGCGTCCGTAAAGTCCTTAAGGTTCGAGGGGTCTGTAAGGGGCCTACGGCCAGTCGCGGGTGAGTTCGAGGTCGAACGGGACGACGTTCCACGGGCTGCGCGGGTCGGTGGCGAGCGTGTCGATCAGCCGGTCGTACTCGTCCTGCGCCTGCCCGCCGCCGCCCGACCACAGCAGCCGCCCCTGCAGGTAGCAGGTGGCCATGTCGTCCCATGACGCGTACCTGCGCTGGACGTCGAGGGCGAGCGGCAGCATCCGCTCCCAGCAGTACTCCTCCGTCAGCCAGCCCACCATGTGCCCCCACCGGTACAGCATCAGCGCGCGGCCGTAGTCCCAGATCAGGAACCGGCCGGTGTTGGCGCGCAGCGCCGGGTCGGCGAGCGTCTTGAGCCGGTGCAGTTCCTCGCCGGCGTGGCTCCGGTCGTTGAACAGCCGGTGCAGGAACTGGGCCAGTTCGGCGCCCTGCTCGCTGAGGTCGGCGCCCGGTTCGTCGCGCAGCAGCGGCGGGACGAGCCGGGCGCAGGCCTCGCCCCGCTCCCCGTCCCCGTACCGGACGCGCACCAGCTCGATGAGCCGCTCGACGAACGGGGGCTCGAGCATGTCGCGCGCGATGAGGTCGTCGACCTCGCGCAGCAGGTCGGCGTACCGCTCCTGCTCGGGGGCCGGGCGGGCGGCGAGTTCGGCGTCCTGCGCGAAGTCGGCGCGGTGCCCGTCCTGGACGAGCCAGTTGACGGCGCCGAGGAGCTGTTCGAGGTCGTAGGCGCCCCACGGGTCCCGCAGGAGTTCGAGCGCGGTGCGGCGGTCGGCGGCCCCGGCGGACTCGCCGGACGCGACGCCGAGCCGGTCGACGCGGAACCCGTTGACGGCGCCGTAGGGGGCGGTCGCGCCGATGATCCACTGCTGGACGGGCGTGAGGCCGCCGGCGCCGTGCGCGAGGACGCCGGGCAGGTCGGGCGCGGAGATCAGCTCCCACAGCCGCCGCTGGAACTCCGCCGCCTGCCGCTCCTCGCCCTCGAAGAACCCGGCGAGCTGCTTGCGCAGCGACGGGTGGCGCACGTACAGGCGGCGGAAGAACCGCCCGTTCTTCCACACCAGATGCTCGGGTCGCAGGTCGCCGAACGGGACGCGCGTCCGCCGGTGGACCAGCGCGCGCTCGGTGAAGTGCACCTCCAGCTCGGGCCACAGCGTCGCGACGGACGTGAACCGCAGCATCGTCAGCAGGACGAGGACGGCGGCGAGCATCAGCGCGCCCGGTGCCAGCGCCCAGCGTGCGACGTCCGCGAGTCCGGCCAGGGACAGGACGGCGCCGGTGAGCAGCAGCGAGACGCCGCCGATGCCGAGCGACAGTGACCAGCCGGTCAGCAGGATGGGGGAGCCGTCGATCCGCAGGACCGCCGCGTCGCCGTCGAACTCGAACGCGCCCTCGGCGAGGGTGCCCTCGACGGCCCGCTCAAGCGCGTCGAGCTGACCGGGCTGTCCCATGCAGGGGACGCTACCTCATCCCTTACGGGGAGATCATCGACTCTCTGCGGCGAATGGTGTTGGACGGCCCGGAAATCCCTTTTCGGCCCTGTCAGGCGGACTGCAGGTGCTGCATCAGCATGCTGTGCCGCTGCCAGCCGTCGGCGGACCGCCCGTCGCCCAGCGGGAAGAACGTGAGCGGCGCCCGCTGCGGCCCCACCTGCTGCCCGGGGATGCCGCTCGGCCCGGACATCTGCCCGGACACGGCCAGCGCGACCGGGGACGTCTGGCCGGTCCACCGCGGCTCGGTGGTGAGGTCGGCGCGGCCGGGCGTGTGCTGGACGAACATCGACGCGACCGGGCGGTCGGCGGCGAGCGCCCCGACGAGGGACGGCAGGTGCTGCAGCGGCGGCGGGTCCTCGGGGGAGTAGCCGACGGTCACGGTGGTGACCTCGGCGACACCGCCCTCGACGGACCGGAAGTCGCACATCGCCAGGGCCGCCCGAGGTCCGTCCCCGCCGACCAGCAGCCGGACGTTGGAGCGCCCCTTGGCGAGCAGCGTGAACGCGTCCCCGCGCCAGCGGTTGCCCAGCGGTTCGTCGGTGCCGAGGCTGGCCGGGACCTTGCCGGTGAGCAGCTGCAGCAGCCGCTCGACAGCGCCGGACAGGTCCGCGCCGGAGTCGTGCCGCAGCCGGTAGACGAGGCTGAGCTGCGCCCCGATCGGTGCGGTCGGCCGGGTGGTGAACCCGGGCGCGTAGTCGCGCGCCTCCGGCACCGGCACGAACGTCCCGCCGTCCCACTTGAGCGGCCGCCCGCTGAGGCCCTCGTAGTAGCCGTCGCCGTTGCGGACGACCCACTGCACGGTGCTGCCGTCCGCGGCGGTGCGCAGCGGCAGCGACAGCCGCGTCTCCAGCGGGGTGACCAGCTGCAGCGTGCGCCCGCTCTCGGCGCACTCGCCGACCGTCGCGGCCAGCCAGGGGGTCAGCGGGACGACCGGCCTGTCCTGGAGGACGACCATGGCCCGGTCGGTCAGCGCGTCTACGATGCTCATCTTCTCCGGAGTCTAGTCGGCGCGGCGGGTGCGCCGGGGGCGACCGTCGCGCCGGGGGACGGCCGCGCGGTGAACTTCCCGTGACGCCGGAGGCGGGTGTCCAAACTGTGCTGAAATGTTACGGATGCAGCGAGCCGCCGCGCCGCCTCCCGTCTACTACGCGGACGAGGACCACGACGACCCGCCGGGGTGGGAGCCGCCGGGCCGTGCCTGGCGCGTGCTCGGCTGGATGTCGATCGTCCTGTCGGTGGTCCTGGTGCTCGGGAGCCTGACCGCCTACGGGTTCTGGCGGCGGCTGGACGGGCGCATCGACCGCGAGGACGTCAAGGGACGGCTCGGCGAGAACCGGCCCGCGAAGCTGAACGACGCGACGAACATCCTGCTCCTCGGGTCCGACAGCCGGGAAGGGGAGAACGCCCGGTACGGGACCGAGATCGGCCGCCGGTCGGACACGACGATCCTGCTGCACATCTCGCCTGGCGGGAAGGGCGCGATCGGGCTCAGCTTCCCCCGTGACTCGATGGTGAACATCCCCGAGTGCGAGACCGAACGGCGCACGGTCCCCGCCCGCTTCGGCATGATCAACGCCGCGTTCGCCGAGGGCGGCCCCGCCTGCACGTGGCGGACGATCGAGGCGCTCACGAAGATCCACATCGACCACTACGTCGAAGTCGACTTCGCGGGCTTCACGCGCGTCGTGGACGCCCTCGACGGCGTCGAGATCTGCGTGCCGCGCAAGATCGACGACCCGAGGGCCGAACTGCACCTGGAGGCCGGGCGCCAGACCGTCCGCGGCGAGCAGGCCCTCGGGTACGTCCGGACGCGGTACGGGTTCGGGGACGGTTCGGACCTCGAGCGGATCAAGCGGCAGCAGGCGTTCATGGCCTCGATCGTGAAGAAGGCCACCGACAGCAGCATGCTGACCGATCCGGGGCGGGTGTACGCGTTCCTCGAGGCCATCGCGTCCTCCATCCGGACGGACGAGGACATGACGCTCTCGGTGATGCAGGATCTCGCGGCCGGGGTGCGCGGGATCAGTGCGGGGAACGTCCGGTTCGTCACCGTCCCGGTGCAGGCGTACCCGCAGGACCGCAACCGCGTGCAGTTCGACCGGGCGAGGGCCGAGCCGCTGTTCGCGGCGATCCGCGAGGACAACACGGTGCCCGAACCGGAGCCGGAGCCCAAGCCCAAGCAGGGGCCCCCGCCCGTCCGGCCGGCCCAGGTGAAGGTCGGGGTCTACAACGGGACGGCCTCGTCCGGGCTCGGCAAGCGGACGGCCGAGCAGCTCACCGAGCGCGGGTTCGACGTCGTCAAGGTCGGCAACGCGGACAAGACGTACGAGAAGACGGCGATCCTGTACGGGACGGGCGCGAAACGGCACGCGGACCGGCTCGCGACCGCGCTGCCGGGGCACCCGCCCAAGCCGTGGAAGAAGGCGAAGCCGGGATACGTCTACCTGATCGTCGGCGGGGACGGCGCGAAGCTGCGGGGCGCGAATCCGGTCCCGAAGGTCGCCGGAGAAGTCAGGGCAGATCAGGACATATGTGCGTCCGGCTAACCGGACGTACGGTAGCGACGTGGTGTCTCCCGCGTCACCCCGGTATCCTCACCGCGGGCAACCGCCAATCGCACTAAAGCGTCACATGTAGGACGGCAGTACATTCCCGACCAATCGCCCCCCTCGGAGCCGCCTCCCCGCACCTGGCTCTGCCCAGCGATCACGACTCCCCCACCCGGAAACGGACCGCATGCAGCCCGAGCCATTCACTCTGCTCATGACCGTCTACGGCGGTGACCGGGCCGAGTATGTGAAGGACGCGTTCCGCAGTGCGGTGCACGACCAGACGCACCGCCCGGACCAGGTCGTGCTGGTGCAGGACGGCCCGGTCTCCCCGGAACTCGGCGTCTGCCTGAAGGAACTCGTCGCCGGCAGCCCCGTCGAGGTCTCCTACGTCCCGCTGGAGCACAACCGGGGCCTCGGACCCGCGCTGGACGCCGGCCTGCAGGCCGCCCGGCACGACATCATCGCCCGGATGGACGCCGACGACATCGCCATGCCGCACCGCTTCCAGATGCAGGTCCCCCTCGTCCGCGCGGGCGCCGACCTCGTCGGCGCGGGCCTGCTGGAGTTCGGCACCGGAATCGACGACATCGTCGGCCGCCGCATCCCCCCGAGCGACCCCGAGGACATCGCCCGCTACTCCCGCCTGCACGACCCGTTCAACCACCCCACCGTCGTCTACCGGCGCAGCGCCGTGACCGCCGTCGGCGGCTACGGCGACCTGCCGCTGATGGAGGACTACTGGCTGTTCGCGCGCATGATCGCCGCGGGCGCCCGCGTGGTGAACGTCTCCGAGCCGCTCGTCTACTACCGCGTCGGCGACGGCGCCTACCAGCGCCGCGGCGGCCGCGACCTGCTGCGCTCGGAACTGCGCCTGCAGCGCGAGATGCGCCGCGAAGGCTTCATCACCGGCACCCAGTACGTGCGCAACGTCGTCGTGCGGGGCGGCTACCGCCTCGTCCCGACCGCGATCCGCAAGCCGTTCTACCGCGCGATCGTCGCGACCTACGGCGACCGCCGCAACCGCGAGCGCGACCGCGTCAACCTCGAGCGTCCCGACGCGGGCGCCCCGGAGAAGCGCGCCTACGTCCCGCGCCACGCCCGCCCGTCCGAACCCGACCAGGAGCCGATGGCCTGGCCGCTGTCCGCCCCGCCGCCCGAGCAGCCCGGCCCGTAGCGCGCCGCCCGTGCGGCCCGGACATAGCGCGCCGCCCGAGCAGCCCGGCGGTACCGCGCCGCACGCGGAGGGGGCCGCCGGACGGTCGCGTGCACCGTCCGGCGGCCCCCTCCGGCCGCGCCTACGCGCTCAGCGCTCCCACAGGACGGGCTGCGTGCCGTTCGCGTCCCCGCTGTGGCCCACGCCGAGCACCTTCTCCTTGAACGTGGTGAGCCCCGTGATCGCCTGGTCGCCGTCGCCGCCGAGGCCGGTGCCGCCGGGCTTCGTCGCCTCCCAGGCCGTCCCGTCCTTCGAGGTCAGCGACACCACGTCGGCCGAGCCCTCGGCCGCGGAGGTCGCGGACCCGGCGAAGCCGTCCGCGGTCGCGGTCAGCGCCGTCACGGTGATCTTCTGGTCGCCGCCCGGGGCGGGCAGGTCCTGCCACGTCTTGCCGCCGTCGGCGGAGGTGTAGCCGATCCAGACGAGCCCCTCCTGCATCGCCGCGATCCCCGCGGCGACCAGGGTGTCGCCCTTCGCGGCGATGTGCGTGAGGTGCGCCTCGCTGACCCCGCTCGGTACCGGCAGCGACTTCAGCGTCCACTGCTTGCCGTCGGGCGACGACCACACCGCCGGGTGGTTGCCCTGCGCGTCGCGGTGCCCGCCGGCCGCGACGTAGCCGGAGGTGGGCGCGGCGACGTCCAGCATCCACTTGAACGCGTCGGAGGTGCCCTGCAGCGCGCTCGCGTCGGCGCCCGTGCCCTTCTCCCAGTTCTTCAGGTCGGTGGAGGACCAGGCGGCGGCGTGGTATCCCTGCGTCCCGACCACGACGTAGCCGGCGGAGCCCGCCGCGACGGCGCTGGTCGCGGGCGCGCCGTCGCCGTCCGGACGGAACGGCGCCGCGGAGTCGGCGGCCTGCCAGGTGGCGCCGTCCTGCGAGGTGACGACGAGCGCGCGCTTGGGCGCCGTCTGGTCGTACCCGACGGCGACCCAGCCGGACTTGCCGGTGGCCACGTCGAGCAGCCGCTGCGGGCCGGGGCGGGTGAACGCGGCCCCGAGGCCCTGCGCGGCCTTCCACGCCGCGCCGTCCGCGGACGTCCACACGGCGGCGTCGCCGGAGCCGCTGCCGACGGCGACGGCCAGCGACCCGGACCCGGCGACGGCCTGCACGGCGTGGTCGGGACGGATCGCGCCGGGGACCTTCGCGAGGTCGATCGGGACCTGCTGCCCGTTCGCGTCCCACACGGCGAGCATCGGGTCCATGTCGCCGCCGCCGGGTTCGCGGCCGACCATGACGGTCTGCCCGTTCGCGGCGGCGGCGCCGGTGACCTCGCGGCCCGGCTTGGCGGGCGCGGTGCCCGCCGCCTTCCACGTCCCGCCGTTCGCGCTGCGCGACAGCAGGACGTCGCCGCCGCGCGCGACGAGCGCGGTGTACCCGGCCTCGTCGCCGATGATCCGGCTGGTCGAGCGGTACTCCTCCGCCTCGAGCTTCCCGGCCTTCGTCCAGTTCTCCCCGTCCTTGGAGACGAAGGTCTGGCCGAACATGGCGTCGCCGTCCTTCATCTCGCGGACGGCGAGGAAACCGGCCTGCCCGCCGCCGATGATGAGGCCGCGGCTGCCCTTGGGCACCGGCACCTCGGACGTCGCCCAGGTGCGGCCGGCGTCCTGCGAGCGCCACACCTTCCGGTACTGGGGCGGCTTCTTGTTGTCGGGCTTGATGAGCCCCTCGAGCAGCACGACGTCGCCGCTCGCGGCGACCTCGACCAGCGAGTACGACGCCTTCTCGATGTTCAGGCCGATCTGGTCGCCGGTGCGGGCCTCCCAGGCGCGCCCGTCGGAGGAGAGCCAGACGGTCGGCTGCTCGTCGCTGAAGTCGCCCTTCGCGGACTGCGCGCCGATGGCGACGTACCCGGCGCCGGTCGCCACGACCCGGTCGACGCGGTAGCCGCCGTTGAACACCCCTCCGACGGCGTCGGGCTGGCGCGTCCAGCTCTGCCCGTCCGCACTGGTCCACACGGCGCCGCCGGTCGCGCCCGCGCCGATCGCCACCCAGCCGGACGGGCCGCCGGCGACGGCCTGCGGGGTCGCGCTGCCCGCCGGTCCCTCGACGGTCGCGGACTTGAACGTGCGGCCGCCGTCGGTCGACACCAGGAAGATGCCCCGGGTCGCGCCCGCGCCCGTCTCCGAGCCGACCGTGACGACCGTCTGCCCGACCGCCGCGGCGCCGCCGAACTCCTGGTCGCGCCCGTCGGTCTGCGCGGACCCGGCCACCGGGAACGCGTCCGCGGCCAGCCTGGCGTCGCCGCCGCCCGCGGGGCCCTCGTCGCCGCCGAGGACGGTCACCACCGCGTAGCCGCCGCCCGCGATGATCGCCACGGCGGCGAGCCCGGCGACACCGATCAGCAGGCCCTTCTTGCTCTTCTTCCGCTTGGGCGCGTTCTGCTGCGGCGTCGTGCGCCACGGCTCGTCGATCTGCGGCGGGGGCGGCGCGTGCCCGCCGGGCCCCGGCTGGGCGGGCCCCGGGAGGCCGGGCGACGCGTTCGCGCCCGGGACGTCCTGCGCGTAGGGGAACGGTTGCGGGCCGGGCGGCTGCGCCGGGGGCTGCGCGGTGGGGGTGCCGGGGATCTCCTGCGCCCAGGGGAACGGCTCCGGCGCGGGGTTCGGCGCCGGTGCGTGCGGCGCCGCGCCGTTCGCGGGCTGCGCGGACGCGGGCGGGGTGCCGGGGATCTCCTGCGCCCAGGGGAACGGCTCGGGCGCGGGCGGCTGCGCGTGCGGCTGCGCCGGGGGCTGCGGGGCGGGGGTGCCGGGGATCTCCTGCGCCCACGGGAACGGCTCCGGCGCCGGCGGCGCGGGCGGCTGCTGCGCGCTCGCGATCTGCTGGGTCTCCGGCTCGATGGGGCGCTCGGCGCGGGTGACGCCGGACGGGCTCTCCCACTCGGGCCGCTCGGGGAGCTCAGGCTGCGCCGGGGGCGCCGGCGGGGTCGGCGGCGCGGGTGGCTGCCGGCCCACGTGCATCGTCTTGTCGGAGTCCACGATCATCGTCGCGTCGCCCTCGCCCGCGGCCGGCCCGGCGGGCTCCCCGGGGGCGGACGACTCGGGCGACTCCGATGACCAGGCGGACGGGTCGTTCACCGTGCGGCCGGGCGCGTCCCCGCCGCCCGCCTCGTCGTCGGCGCCGGGGAACGGCGGCAGCGGCGGCGGCCCGGCGGCGGGCGCCGCCTCGTCGTCCTTCTTGAAGATCTGCGTGCTCATCCCGCTGAGGTCGAGGTCGCTCACCGTGCGGTTGGTGTCCTGCTCCGGTTCCTCCGGGAGCGGAGTGCCGAACGGGGGGAGCGGTTCGGGCTCGGGAAGCAGCGGCTCGGCCCCGCTCGGCCGCTCACCCTCGTTCAGCCACCGCGGCGGCGGGGGAGCCTCCTCCGGCTGTCCGGCTTCGGTACGCCCGCCCTGGTGGTCGTCGTCCGGGGTTCCGGTTGCGGTCACGCCTGGTCTCCAGCCTCGTGTCATGTGCATGCCGCCTGCATGCGCGTCGTCGCTGCATCGTCATGCGGTGTGCATCGTCATGCCGTACGCGCGGGGCCGTACTCACCGGCGATGATAGCGGCGCATACGGGAAGGAACCGCCCGTCCGGCCGCCTACCGGCTCCGCCCGGCCGAAGCGCAGGTCTTCCCCGCACACCGGGTCAATGCGTAAAGGCGTGCGGTGAGCTCCCGCTGCCGTTCGGGGGCCAGCGTCGCGGCGATGTTCGTCAGGTGGTGGGGGTCACGGGTGAGGTCGTAGTACTCGCGCTCGCCGTCGGCGTACTCGACGTACAGCAGATCGGTCGTCCGTAGCGCATTGTAGGTCGTGGGGGCGCCGGGAAGGGCGTCCTGGCGGTCGGGATCCTGCTCGGAGTAGGCGGGCTTGACGTGTTCGATGAGCGCGGTGTCCCGCCAGTCGCCGGGGGCGTCGCCGCGCAGGAACGGGACGAGCGAGCGGCCGTCGGTCGCGGCCGGGACCGGAGCGGCGGCCAGTTCGAGGAACGTCGGCGCGAGGTCGGTGTTCTGCACGATGTGCGAGACCCGGCCGCCGCCGCCGATGCCGGGGCCGACGAACACGAACGGCACCCGGACGTCGATCGTGTACGGCGTCATCTTGCCGCCCGCGAGGCGGTGCTCGCCCATGTGGAACCCGTTGTCGGACCCGAAGACCACGACGGTGTCCTTCGCGATCCCGAGCCGCGTCAGCGCGTCGCGGATCCTGCCGACCATCTCGTCCACGGACTGCACCATGCGGACGCGGTCGCGGTACCCCTCGTCGATGCGCTGGATCTGGCGCGGGCCGAGCGTCTTGTTGTGGTGCCGCAGCCAGGCGGGCTTGTCGGTGATGTCCGCCTCGTTGAACGCGGGCGTGCGCGGTGCCGTCAGGCCGGGGAACGTCCCGGCGTGCCGGGGTGCGGGGACGAACGGGCCGTGCGGCGCGAACGTCGAGATCTCCATGAAGAACGGCTGCCCGGACGCGTGCGACCGCTCGATGAAGTCGAGGCCCTTGTAGGCGAGGACGTCCGTCATGTAGTCCTGCGGCTCCTCGCCGTAGTGGACGATGCGGCCGTTCTCGTTGAGGTTGTAGCCGAACTCCGGGTACCCGTTCCCGGCGACGTACCACTCGCTCCAGCCGTGCGGGACGTTCGTCGAGCCGGTCGCGGCGTCGCGGGGCTGGTAGCCGTTCATGTACTTGCCGAGCATCGCGGTCCGGTACCCGGCCTTCTGCAGGGCCGGCGCGAACGACTCCTGCTCGCCGCCCTCCCGCTGGAAGACGTCGTACCCGCCGAGCGGGGGGAAGTTCGTGCGGACGTTCGTGTTGTGCGGGTACTGCCCGGTGAAGATGGTGGAGCGGGACGTGCAGCAGAGGGAGTCGGCGACGAGGAAGTTGTCGAACGTCACGCCCTCCGCCTGCATCCGCTTCACCTGCGGCATGTGCGCGATGAGCTTCCACGACAGGTCGTCGGTCAGGACGAACACGATGTTCGGCTTCCGGGCGGGCGGCTCGCCCTTCGCGGGGCCGCTCTCCTTCCGCGGGAACCCGAAGCAGCCGCTCAGGACCAGCATCGCGAGCGCGAGCAGCACGGCGGGCGCGCCGCGTCGCGACCGGCTTCCGTCGAACAAAGTCGGCCACTCCTCGTGCCCTCGGTGGTGGCGCCCCCGTCGCGGCCGCCGGAGCCCAGGGTAATCGCCGCCGGGTGATTCGCGTGTCGAGTGGCGGTTCGCCGACGTGTGTCGGTTGTTGGCATGATGCGGTGTGATGTGGAGGACGGGCGGGGCGCCGCGGGCGCGTGGACCGCTGACGCCGCTGTTCGTCGGTGCGGCCGTCAGCGCCGCGGTCGCGCTGGTCGTGGGCCTGGCGGTGTCGTGCGGCCCCGGCGGTGCGGAACCGGACGCGCGGGCCTCGTCGGGCGCGCCCGCGCCGAGCCCGGCGGGGACGGCCGCGCCGATCCTGCCGCCCGGATACTCGCCGACCGAGCCCGTCGTCGACGACTCGTTCGCCGATCCCGCCGCCATCAAGGTGGGCGACACCTACTTCGCGTACGGCACCAACGGCGGCGACGCGATGATGCCGGTGGCGACCGCCCCGGCCCCCGCCGGGCCGTGGACCCGCTCGCCCGGCGACGGCCTCGCCTCCCTGCCGTCCTGGGCGGAGGCGGGCTGGACGTGGGCGCCGGAGGTGGTGCCGCCGCGGCGGGAGGGCGAACCGTACCTGCTGTACTTCACGGCCCGCCGCAGGGACGCCGACGTCCAGTGCATCGGCATCGCGACCGCGACGTCGCCCGCGGGCCCGTTCGTCCCGCGCGACGGGGATCCGCTGGTCTGCCCCGCGCATCTCGGCGGCGCCATCGACGCGGCGTCGTTCGTCGAGGACGACGGCACCCGCTTCCTGCTCTACAAGAGCGACGCCCGCGCGACCGCCGCGATCTACCTGATGCAGCTGACCTCCGACGGGCTGCAGTCGGCCGCGCCGGCGTCCCGGCTCCTGGGCCGCAGCGGCGACGAGCCGGTGCTGGTGGAGGCGCCCGACCTCGTGAAACGGGGCGGGAAGTACGTGCTGTTCTACTCGGCGGGCTGGTACTTCGAGTCGAACTACCAGACCCGGTACGCGACGGCGGCGTCGATCTGGGGCCCGTACGAGAAGGGGCCCGCGCCGATCCAGTCGACGGACCTGTACGGCGGAGAGGTCGAGGGACCGGGCAGCGCGGACGTCCTCAGCGACGGCACCGGCGACTACCTGCTGTTCCACGGCATCACCGAGTACCACGGCGGGTCGAAGGTGACGCGCCCCATGTACGTGGCGCCGCTCGGCTGGGACGGGGCGCGGCCCGCGGTGCGGGGCGTGCCGGTCCGGTACGAGGTCGAGGCGGGCGCGCTGAACGGCTGCGTGTCCGCGCTGCCGCGCCCGAACGCGTCGGGCGGCAAGGCGGCGGGGCCGTTCGCGCGGGACGACTGCGGGGTGGACGTGCGGGTGTTCGCGCCCGTCGCCGGGCAGTACGACGTCCTGGCGCGGTACGCGAACCGGTCCGGTGCGGACTCCGACCTGCAGGTGGCGGTGAACGGGGCCGCGGCGGCGTCGGTGCGGCTCGGCGCGACGGGCGGCGCCGACTGGGCGTCGGTGACCGCGCGGGTGCGGCTGGTCGCCGGCTGGAACACGCTCGGCCTGCGCCGCCTCGGCGGGACGGGACGTCCCGCGGGCAAGGGCCAGCTCGACTACCTGGAAGTTCGTTAGGGGGAGGCCCGGTAGGGGCCGGTGCGCTCGAACAGGACGAGCCACCCGCCCCGGAACGTCCAGGTGCGGACCTCCCGCCACGGGCCGGCGGACTGGACGGCCCGCTCCCGCGCGTCGACGATCGGGGCGTGCGGATCGAGCGACCGGTGGTTCATCACCCACACGCGGTCGTGCCGGGCGAGCTTCGGCGCGAGGTCGCGCGGGAACACGTCGCGTCCCTTCAGGTTCGCGGCGGTCGCCGGGTCGACGCGCATGCTCACGTCGTCGAGCCGGCCGAAGACGTCCGGGTACGTGGCCGCGTTCCACCGCACGACGCCCGCGAGGTAGACGACGGCGTCGCCCGGGCGGGCGTTCGCGGCGACGGCGGCGGCGGCCTTGCGCATGTTCTCCGGGCGGCTCTGCTCGCGCCGGACGAAGTCGTGGGCCTCGAGCGACGGGACGACGAGCGCCGCCGCGGCCACCGCGAGCACCCCGATCCGGAGGACGGCGCGGCGGGACGCGGCCGTCCGGAGCCACGCGAGGCCGGCGCCGGCGAGCAGGCTCAGCGCGGGCAGGGTGTAGACGGTGTAGCGGTAGTAGAACATCGGGTCGCCGACCATCGAGACGGCCAGGAGCAGGGCGGTCGGCAGGACCAGCCACGGGACCGCGACGGCCGTCAGCGACACCGTGCCCCGCGCGCCCGAGGCAGGCGCGCCCGCGTCCGGCGCGCCCGCGTCCGGCGCGGTCTCCCGCCGCGCGCGGAGGCCCGCGACGGCACCGATCACCGCGATGGCCAGCACGGGCGCGACGAGGGCGCGGGAACCGCACACGAACTGGATCTGCGTCCACACGACGTCCCAGGACGGCTCGGGCAACCAGGCCACCTGCCGCGTCTGGTCCCGCGCGGCGAGCGCGAACGGGACGAGCGGCGCGGCGGCGAGCGCGGTCGTGGGCAGCCAGCGCGCCCAGATCCCCGGCCGCGCCCGTGCGACCAGCAGCGTCGCGCCGTGCGCCGCCACCAGCAGGACGCCGTGCAGGTGCAGGAATCCCAGGACCATGACCGCGGGGACGTAGCAGGCGAACCACGGCCAGCGCCGCCGCGCGTCCGGGGCGACGGCCCGGACCAGCAGGTACGTCGCGAGTACCGCGACCGCCGCCACCAGGGCGTAGGAGCGGGCCTCCTGCGCCCACCGGGAGGTCTGCACGGCGACCGCGAACGCCAGGCCGCCGAGCAGTCCGGCGGGCGTCCCGTGCAGGCGCCGGGCGAGGACGGTGACGCCCGCGGCGGCCGCCGCCGTCGCGAGGGCGCTCGGCAGCCGCACCGCGAGCTCGCCGGTCCCGAACGCCAGCACCCACGGCCGCATGATCATGTAGTAGAGGGCGTGGACGAGGTCGAGGTGGCCGAAGACGGCGAACATGTCCCCGTACGACCGCGACGCCATGCTGATGGTCGCGGCCTCGTCGAGCCACAGCGACGGGCGGCGGATGCCGATCAGGCAGACGGCGAGCGTCAGCGTGGCCGGGAGCAGCGGCAGCAGCCGGGCCGCCGCGCGCCGCCGCCCGCCGGGCGGCGGCGCCGCGCGCTCCGGCGGGGCGGTGTCGGGGATGTCATGGGGCGTCGCCGTCATGGAGGGGGACCTCTACTCCGATCTCGCGCAGCAGGTCCGCGGTCGGTCGCGGCCGGCCGGTCAGCCCCGCCCGCGCCCCGCGCACCAGGGCGCGGCGCAGCACCGCCCGGTCCGAGGAGCCGGCGAACGTGCGGGACCAGCGCCGCACCGTCGAACCCGCGTACAGGACGCGTTCCGGCGGCGCCAGCCCGCGGCTACCGGTGAACAGCCAGATCTTGTTGCGGACCTCGTAGTAGAAGCGGTCGCCGGGATCGGCGTCCGCACCCCCGAACGTCTTGGTCTTGTGGACGACGACGCTGTCCGGGCACAGCAGCCCGCGGCGCCCCCGCAGCAGCCGCGTCGTGAACTCGAAGTCGTCGTTCCACAGGAAGTAGTCGGCGACCGGCAGCCCCCGCTCCCGGACGGCCGCCGCGTCCACGAGCACCGACACGAACGACGCCGACCGGATCGGGACGCACCCCGCGGCCCGCGCCGCCGCCCGCTCGACCGCCGACGCGCGCGGTTTGGGCCGCGGCGTGTTCATCGGGTGGTCGCGGCCGTCGGTCCACACCACCCGGCTGGCCAGCAGCGTGGCGGGGCCGTCCGGACCGGCCGCCGCGTCCCGGGCGGCGAGCAGCGCGTGCAGGGCGCCCGGCTCCGGCACGGTGTCGTCGTCCAGCAGCCACAGGAGGTCGGCGTCCCCGGACAGGGCGCGGGCCATCCCGGCCGCGAACCCGCCCGCGCCGCCGGTGTTGCGCGGCAGCACCAGGAGGTCGGCGTCCGGGAAACGCTCCCGGACCATCGCCGCGGTGCCGTCCCCGGACGCGTTGTCGACGACGACGATCCGGTCGGGCCGCCGCTCCTGCGCCGCCAGCGCCGCGAGCGACTCCGCCAGCAGGTCGCGCCGCTCGTAGGTGACGACCACCGCCGCGACCGTCGCCCCGGACGGCGCCCCCGACGGCGCACCGGACGCGTCCGTCCGGCCGGTCATCCGCGCCTGCCCGTGGGCCTGCCGGCGGCGCGGCGCGCGGCGCGCTGCAGCGTCGGCGACGGCGCCGCGGCCGCCTGCAGCAGCCGGTCGAGGTTCTCCCGGACGTCCGCGAGCTGCCCGTGCAGGTGCGCGATGCCGACCCGGTCGTGCACCTGGTTCAGCCGTTCCAGCAGGTACGCGGACACCCCGACGGACGCGGCGGCGACCAGCTCGTCCGGCACGTCGCCGGGGAGCATCGCCTCGCCCGGCGTCCGCGACGTCGTCAGCTCGTCCAGGTCACCGCACACCCCGTACCCGGCGGCGCGCAGCTCGGCGGCGATGGTGCGGGTGCGGTCGGCGGCCCAGTCCGCGTGCCGGGGCGGCAGGCCCATCGGCACGCGGGCCGCGTCGCCGGTCCCGGCGGCCAGTCCGCCGCCGATCAGGTAGCCGCGCACGACCCGCTCGTAGTCACCGCCGAGCGCGGTGCCGAGGCGTCCGTTCAGCCTGCGCAGCAGCTCCGCCTCGAGCGCCGACAGCGGCTCCTCGTCGTCGATGCCGCCGACGTCGCACACCGCCGGGTCGATGCCGGTGAGGGCGCAGAACCGGTCCCACAGGACGCCCGGTCCCGCGCCGGGCGCGGGCAGCGTCAGGACGTGCACGCGTTCCTTCGGCACCGCCGACTCCCAGGTCCGCAGCACCCGGACCGGGTCGTGCAGGCCCCAGAACATCGGCCCGAACGGCTCGGGCGCGTCGGCGCCGAACTCGACGAGGTCGTCCACGAACCGCTCGAACGCGATGTCGTGGTTGTGCCGGATCTGCTCCTGCCAGTCGCAGATGAGCTGCCAGCCGAGGTCGCGGGTCGCGAACACCACGTGCACCTCGGCGGGCTCCAGCGTCGCGACCGCGTGCCGCGCCTGCGCGGCGGACGCGCCGCCCAGCAGCCCGTGCGAGAAGACGACCGTGGGGCCGTCCCACTCGCGGGCCCGCCGCGCCACCCGGTCCCACGCGCCGTCCCACGCGGGGTCGCGGTGCCCGCCCCAGCTCATCTCCCGCAGGTCCATGACGGCGCCGAAGTGCTCGTTCGGCCCGGTGACCGGGTGCCCGACGCCGGCGTCGGCGAGCCGCCGCCGGTTCGCCCACAGCGCCCGGTGCAGGAACGCCGCCCCCGCGGTCGGCGCCCCGACGTGCAGGTAGACGGTCTTGCGCCCGTCCGCGCTCTCTGCCATCTTCCGGTTCACCTCGTGTTCGTGTCGGTGTTCGGGCCCGCGTTCGGGGTCCTGCCCGCGTTCGGGTTCCTGCCCGCGTTCGGGTTCCTGTTCGCGTTCTTGCCAGGGGGCTTGCCCGGGTTCGTGCTGTCGTCCGGGTCCGGCCGGGCGGCGATGTCCTGCAGCAGCCGGTACGCGCCGCGCAGCTGGCCCCGGACGGCCGGGTAACGGTCCCCGACCTCCCGCATCGCCCGGACGACCGGCGGCACGGCCTCCGCGGCCAGCGCGCCCGTCACCTCCCGCATCTGCGCGGCGTGCCCGCCCATCTCGGTGAGCCGGTCGGCGACCGGGACGTCCGGTTCGGCGGTCCGCGCGGCACGGTCCTCGGCGGCGCGGAGCCGGGCCAGCAGCGTGCCGACCGCGTCGAGGCCGACGTCGGCGACGGCCGCCCAGTCCGGTTCGTCGGGGTCGGGCGCGGGCGGCAGCCACTTCGCCGTGCCCGGCCCCACCATGGGGATCAGCTCGTACAGGTCGCCGACGACGTCGTAGCGGGCGGCGCGCAGCCGCTCCACGATGTCGACGGCCAGTTCGGTCGCCCACGGCAGGTGCTCGGCGGGCAGCACGGTCTTCGACGGCGACGGCCGCGCGGCCAGCACCCCCTGCGCCAGGTTCAGCTTGACCTCCGCGTTGTGGACGTGCCAGCCCACCCGCTCGCGGTCGAGCGCCCGGTTGAGCCGCAGCAGCCACTGGGTCTCGGCGAGCCCGAGGGACGGGTTGTCGAACGGGGCCGCGAGGTCGTAGGCGTCCGGATCCAGCCGGACCGCCTCGCAGAACCGGCGCCACAGCAGGTCGCGGGGCGCCCCCGGCCGGGGCAGCGTCACCACGTGCACCCGCTCGCGCGGCAGCGTCCCGCCCCAGCGGCGCAGGACGTCCACGGGGTCCTGGAGGCCCCAGAACAGCCGCGCCGTCTCGAAGGCCTTGCGGTCGGGCTGCTTCAGCGTCGCGAGGAACTCCGAGAACGAGACGTCGAAGCGGTTCTTGACGTCCTCCTGCCAGTGCGCCGGGATCTGCCGGGCGAGGTCGCGGACGGTGAACACCACGTGGACGTCGGCGAAGTTCAGGTCGGTCAGGGCCCGCCGCACGTACGCCATCCGGGCGGGCGCGAACAGCTCCTGCGAGATGATCGCGTCGCCGCCCCACTCGCGGCACTCGTCCACCAGCCGGCGCCACGCGCCCGGCACCGACGGGTCGGACGCGCCGGTGAAGAACGTGTGCCGCAGGTCGAACGCGGCGCGGACGTGCGCCGCCTGGTCGGAGCCCGGGTACAGGACGCCGTGCTCGCGCAGCCGGTGCCGGTTGTGCCACAGGATCTGCTGCAGGTAGGTCGTGCCGCTCTTGGCCGCTCCGACATGCAGGAAGACCGCCGGGCGGGTGCCCCGCTCGGCGCGTCCGGAATGGGACGAGATCACCGTGTTCCTTGATTCCTGCACCGGTATCGATCGAACCCCCGGTATGTTAGCCCCAATCTGTACCAACGGACCGGCTGGCGACCCACGTGCGGCGGGTCCTGCACACCGGGTCCGCGCGCCGGGCCCCGCACACTCCCCCCGCCGGATGGACGCCCCCTGAATGAACGCTGATCTCGTGGTGGCCGGCAGCGGACTCTTCGGCCTGACGATCGCCGAGCGCTGCGCGGCCGACCTGGGCCTGCGCGTGCTGGTCCTGGACCGGCGCGACCACATCGGAGGCAACGCCTACAGCGAGGACGAGCCGGAGACCGGCATCGAGATCCACCGCTACGGCGCCCACCTCTTCCACACCTCGAACGAGCGGGTCTGGGAGTACGTCAACCGGTTCACCGCCTTCACCGGCTACCGGCACCACGTGTACTCCCGGTACCGCGACCGGATCTACCCGATGCCGATCAACCTCGGCACGGTCTGCGAGTACTTCGGCCGCGCGTTCACCCCGGACGAGGCGCGGGCGCTGATCGCCGGGCAGGCCGCCGAGGTGACCGACCCGGCGAACCTGGAGGAGAAGGCGATCTCGCTGATCGGGCGCCCGCTGTACGAGGCGTTCATCCGCGGCTACACCGCGAAGCAGTGGCAGACGGACCCGCGCGAGCTGCCGCCCGAGATCATCACCCGGCTGCCCGTCCGGTACACGTTCGACAACCGGTACTTCAACGACACCTACGAGGGACTCCCGGTCGACGGCTACACCGCCTGGCTGGAGCGGATGGCCGACCACCCCAACATCGAGGTGCGGCTGAACACCGACTTCTCCGACCTGCGCGACGACGCCGTGGGCAACGTCCCCGTCGTCTACACCGGCCCCCTCGACGCCTACTTCGGCCACGCGGAGGGCGAGCTCGGCTGGCGCACCCTCGACTTCGAGATGGAGATCGCGAACACCGGCGACTTCCAGGGCACCCCGGTCATGAACTACGCCGACCGGGACGTCCCGTACACGCGGATCCACGAGTTCCGGCACTTCCACCCCGAGCGCCGCGACCGCTACCCGTCCGACCGGACGGTCATCATGCGGGAGTACTCGCGGTTCGCCGAGCGCGGCGACGAGCCGTACTACCCGATCAACACCCCCGGCGACCGCGAGAAGCTGCGCGCGTACCGCAAGCTCGCCGCGGCCGAGGACGGCGTCCTGTTCGGCGGCCGGCTCGGCACGTACCAGTACCTGGACATGCACATGGCCATCGCCAGCGCGCTCAGCATGGTCGACAACCGACTGCGTCCCCATTTCACCGAGGGCGCGCGTCTCAATAGTGGAGGTGTGGACGAGTGAGCGACACGGCGACCGGGGACGGGCTGCGCGTCCTGCAGCGGGTCGTGCTGCCGGCGGACCGCGACCTCGACGTCCTGAAGCTGTACGTCGAGGGCGAGATCGGGCGCGGCGCGGCGGCCTTCGCCGCCGAGGCCGAGGCCGCGGCGGCGACGGGCGGCGAGGGCGGCGACATCGTCGGCCGCCGCAGCGTCGTCGTCCCGGTCGGCCGGCGGGTGTCGTTCGCGACGTACTTCAACGCGTTCCCGGCGAGCTACTGGCGCCGCTGGACGTCGGTGGACGAGGTGTTCCTGCGGGTCCGCGTGCGCGGCCAGGCGAACGTCATCGTGTACCGGTCGAGCTCGAAGGGGCACGTGTCGCGCGTCGCGTCCGTCCGGGTGGACAGCGACGACGCCCACGAGGAGACGTTCCGGCTGACGCTGAGCCCCTTCATCGACGGCGGCTGGTACTGGATGGACGTCCTCGCGGGCGAGCGCGACGCCGTCCTCGAGCGCGCCGACTGGTGCGCCGAGCCCGGGCACGTCCGGCAGGGCCGGGTCAGCCTCGGCATCACCACGTTCGACCGCCCGACCTTCTGCGTCGACCAGCTCGTCGCGCTCGCCGCCGCCCCCGAGGTCCTCGACGTCGTCGACGAGATCTTCGTCGTCGACCAGGGGAACCGGAAGGTCCGCGACGACGACCGGTACGCGTCGGCCGCGGCGGGGCTCGGGTCCCGGCTGCGGCTCATCGAGCAGCCCAACCTGGGCGGCTCCGGCGGGTTCTCCCGCGCGATGGACGAGACGCTGCGGTCCGGCACCAGCGACTACGTGCTGCTCCTCGACGACGACGTCGTCACCGAGACCGAGGGGATCCTGCGCGCCGTCGCGTTCGGCGACTTCGCCCGCACCCCGACCATCGTCGGCGGGCACATGTTCAACCTGTTCGTCCGGTCCCAGCTCCACGCCTACGGCGAGACCATCGCGAAGTACCGCTGGTGGTGGGAGGAGGCCGAGCACACCCGGCGCGAGCACGACTTCGCGCTCCCGCCCGTCCAGGGGCCCGACCCGGACGCGACGCCGAAGACCAGCTCCGGCGGCCTGCTCAAGACGCCGTGGCTGCACCGCCGCGTCGACGTCGACTACAACGGCTGGTGGATGTGCCTCATCCCCACCGACGTCGTCCGCAAGATCGGCCTGTCGATGCCGATGTTCATCAAGTGGGACGACGCCGAGTACTGCGTCCGCGCCGGCGAGGCCGGGTTCCCGACGGTGTCGCTGCCCGGCATGGCGGCGTGGCACGTCCCCTGGCAGGACAAGGACGACTCCATCGACTGGCAGGCGTACTTCCACGAGCGCAACCGGGTCGTCACCGCGCTGCTGCACTCCCCGTACGAGCGGGGCGGCAACCTGGTGAAGGAGAGCTACATCATCTCGGTGAAGCACGCCCTCGCCATGCAGTACTCGACCGCCGAGCTGATGCTGTCGGCGCTCGAGGACGTGCTGACCGGGCCCGAGCACATGCACGCCGGGATCCGCGGCAAGCTCGCGGACATCAACGCGTTCCGCGGCGCGTTCCCCGACGCGCAGAACCGGCCGAGCCACGAGGAGTTCCCGCAGGTCCGCACCAACCGGCCGCCGAAGCGCGGGCGCACGCCCAAGCCGCCGGCCGGGCGGGTGAACGTGCTCGCGACCGCGATGCTCGGCGCCGTCAAGCAGCTGCGGCCCGTCGACCCGTCCGCGCACGGCAACCCGCAGACCGTGATCCCGCACATCGACCGGCACTGGGGGCTGCTGTCGAAGTTCGACAGCGCGCTCGTGTCGTCCGCCGACGGCACGAAGGTCGCCTGGTACCAGCGCGACCCCGACCGGTTCCGGCGGATCCTCAGGCGCACGTCGCTGCTGCACGCCCGGCTCAGCCGCGAGTGGCCGCAGCTGAGCGCGCGCTACCGGTCCGCGATGGACGAACTGGCCTCGCCGGAGGCGTGGCGCCGCACGTTCGAGGCGTCCGAGGGGACCGGCGGCGACGGCGCCCCCGGCGCGCCGGGGGCCGCGCGCCGATGACGCCCCACCCGACCGCCGGCCCCCAGCATCCGCCGGCCCCGGCCGCCCCGGACGGTCCGGGCGCGGACCGGACGGACGGGCGGCACCGCGCGCCGTCCGTCCGGCCCGACCCGGGGCTGCGGCCTCCGGGCGGGGACGGCGGGCTGCGGCAGACCGTCCGGCACAAGTACCTGCTGCGGCTGCTCGTCCGGCGCGAGCTGCGCGCCCGCTACAAGGGCTCGCTGCTCGGGCTCGGCTGGTCGTACGTGCGGCCGGGCGTGCACTTCTCCGTGTACTTCTTCGTGGTCGGCGTGTTCCTCGGCATGGACCGCGCGATCGAGGACTTCCCGATCTACCTGTTCTCCGGGATGGTCCTGATCCACCTGTTCACCGAGACCATCCACTCGACGACCCGCTCGATCACCGGCAACGCCCCGCTCATCCGCAAGGTGTTCCTGCCGCGCGAGCTGTTCCCGTCGGCGTCGGTGCTGGTCTCGCTCGTCCACTTCGTGCCCGGCATGCTGATCCTGCTGTGCGGGGCGATCGCCGCGGGCTGGCGGCCGTCCCCCGGCGGTCTGGCCGCCGCCGCCCTCGGCTTCTCGATCATCGTGGTGCTCGGGCTCGGTCTCGGGCTGCTGTGCGCGGCCGTCAACGTGTTCTTCCGCGACCTCGAGCAGGTCGTGGACATCTCGATGCTGGTCATCACCTGGTCCGTCCCGATGATCTACCCCTGGACGCACGTCCGCACCCACGCACCGGACTGGGTGCTCGACGTCTACCTCGCCAACCCGCTGGTCAGCGCCGTCTCCCTGTTCCAGAAGGCGTTCTGGCTGCCCGGGACGCGCGGGGACTTCGCGCTGCCGCCCGATCTGTACCTGCACGCCGGGATCTCCCTCGCCGTCAGCCTGGCGGTGTTCCTCATCGGGCGCGCGGCGTTCGCCCGCATGCAGACGCGTTTCGCCCAGGAGCTGTAAGCCGTGCCCGAATCGATCGTCGTCGACTCCGTGACCAAGCAGTTCACGCTGCGGCACGCCCGCTCGATCAAGGAGATGAGCGTCCGGGCGCTGCGCCGGCAGCCGCTGTCGGACCGGTTCAAGGCGCTGGACGACGTCAGCCTCACGTTCGCGCAGGGCGAGACGGTCGCGCTGATGGGCCTCAACGGGTCCGGGAAGAGCACCCTGCTCAAGATGATCTCCGGGGTGCTGAGCCCGGACTCCGGTTCGGTGCTGGTCCGGGGCCGCATCGCCGGGCTCATCGACGTCGGCGCGGGCCTGCACCCGGAGCTGACCGGCCGCGAGAACGTCTACCTCAACGGCGCGATCCTCGGCATGTCGCGGGCCGAGATCCGCCGCAAGTTCGACCGGATCGTGGACTTCTCCGGCGTCGAGCGGTTCCTGGACGACCAGGTGAAGTTCTACTCGTCCGGCATGTTCATGCGTCTCGCGTTCTCGATCGCCGCGCACACCGAGCCCGACGTGTTCCTGATCGACGAGGTGCTGGCGGTCGGGGACCCGCCGTTCCGGCAGAAGTGCCTCGCCCGCATCCGGGAGCTGCGCGGTGAGGGACGCACGATGGTGATCGTCGCGCACGACATCAAGATGCTGACCGGGCTGTGCGACCGCGGCGTCACGATGGAGCACGGGCGCGTCCTGTTCGACGGGCCGACCGAGCAGGCCGGACGGCTCGTCCGGGAGGCCCGCGCGGCCAAGCGCGCCGCCCAAGTGGGGGCGCCGTCCTGACGCGAAACGGAATCCAATGGTGACCAGGGGATGTAGCAGACGGATACCGGTAACTGCTCAGATAAGGTGACCCGGTCCGCCGCGGCGGCCGCGGTGGCCTGCCCGAGTCCAGAGAAGAGGTGTGCGGCGTTGACCACGCAGGAGATCGGTTGTCCGCTGCTCGACAACGTCCACCGGATCATCGCCGACCGCGCGTGCACCGTCCTGTCCCTGGACATCTTCGACACCGTGCTGTGGCGGCGGGTGCCGCGCCCCACCGACGCGTTCGCGCTGCTCGGCGCCCGGCTCCGCGAGAACGGGCTGTGCCCGCCCTGGCTGACCGACGCGACGCTGCGCCGGATGCGGATCGTCGCGGAGGAGCGGGCCCGCCGCGGCCGCGACTCCCTCGGCACCGAGGTGTCCCTGTACGACATCTGGCGGGCCATGCCGGAGAGCCCGTTCGGCGGCGCGCCCATCGACCGGCTCGTCCGCGCCGAACTGGACCTCGAGCGCGAGCTGACCGTCGTCGACCTCGACATCGCCGCGCTCGTCCAGGCCGCCCGCAAGCAGGACATCACGGTCATCCTGGTGTCCGACACCTACTTCACCGAGGACCATCTGCACCACCTCCTCGACCGTCCCGAACTCGGGTCGATGGAGAACGTACGGATCTTCCGGTCCAACCAGCACGGCACCGCCAAGGCGTCCGGCCTGTGGGACATCGTGCTGCGCGACCTCGGCGCCAGCCCGGAGCAGATCGTGCACGTCGGCGACCACGAGGTCGCCGACGACGAGGTCCCCGCCGAACTCGGCGTCCGCACCGTCCACTACCGGCGGCTGGACGACGCGTTCCGCGACGTCCTCGAACGCGAGCGCGAGCCCGTCGACCCGTTCGGCGACCACGCCCCCGACCTCGACGAGCGGCACGGCGACTTCGGCATCACCAGCCTGCGCGCCAAGGCCATCACCTCGGGCGGCGCTCACGGCACCTCCGCCCTGGACGTCGCGTGGCGGTACGGCGCCGCCGTCCTCGGCCCGGTGCTCACCGGGTTCGCCGAATGGTGCGCGGCGCGCGCGCACGAGAGCGGCACCCGCAGGCTGTTCTGCTCCATGCGCGAGGGCGAGCTGCTGTCCCGGCTGATCAACGAGGCCGCCGCCGCGCGCGGCTGGGACGTCGAGGCCCGTCCCGTCTGGCTGTCGCGGTTCGTCACCTCCATCGCGGGCCTCGACCCCTTCGACACCGACGCCGTCCACCACTTCATCCGAAGCGGTTACCAGCTGACCGTCCGGCAGGCCCTCTCCGTCCTCGAACTGCAGGCCGGGGACGTGCCGGGCCTCGCCACCGAGCTGAACACCGTCATCGACAACGGCGACATCGCCGAGCGCGTCGCCCGCGCGCTCACCGAGACCCCGCACCTGTGCAACCGGCTCGCGGTCACCGTCACCGCCGCCCGCGAGCGGATGATCCGGGCGCTGCGCGCGACCGGCGCGCTCGACGAGCCCGAACTCACCCTCGTCGACCTCGGCTGGGGCGGCACCATCCAGCGGCAGCTCGCGACGGCCCTGCGGATCGCGGGCCTGGACGTCGTGCCGTCCGGCCTCTACCTCGCCACCAACACCCGCGCCGAGCGCCTCTACGTCGACGGGCTCCGCGCCGAGGGCTACCTCGCGCAGGCCGGGCACCCCGCGAAGGTGTCGGCGACCGTCACCCGCAGCCCCGAGATCGTCGAGCAGTGCGTCAACGCGCTCTGCGGCTCCCTCATCGGCTTCACCGAGGACGCGGCCCCGGTGCTCGGCGAGACCGCCGACTCCCCGTCCCAGAACGCCGAGCGCCGCACCGTCCAGGACGGCGTCCTCGCCTTCCAGCGCATGTGGAACCGGCAGGTCGCCGGCGCGGACGGCGACTGGCCGAGCCTCGCCGGCCCGGGACCGGCCCGCGACCGGCTGGCCCGCATCCTGGTGTCGGCGCTGGAGTCCCCGACCCCGGACGAGGCCGCCGTGTTCGGCAACTGGGTCCACGAGGACAACTTCGGCTCCTCGCAGGTCACCACCCTGCTGCCCGCCGACCTCAAGCCCGCCGTCCCCTACCTCGCGCCAGGCGACCTCGACGACCTGCACATGCGGGACTCGTTCTGGCCCGCGCTGATCGCCGCGTCCGACACCGGCCTCGGCGCCATGGCCCGCGCCATCGCCGACGGCGCCCTCGACGCCGACGCGTTCGACCCGGCGGGCGAGAAGTACGAGACGCGGCTGCGGTACCGGACGTCCGACGACCGCTGGCACGAGGAGATCCGCCGCCGCGTCCGCATCAACCACAACGGGCTGTCCTTCGCGCGCCTCGCGTTCGAGCACCACGACACCGTCGACATCTCCATCGCGATCCCGGGCCGTCCCGCGATCGTCCGCGTCGACTGGATCGAGGCCAAGGTCATCGCCGGGGGGCGGCGGCGCGAACAGGTGCTGCGCTGGGACAGCCCCGAGGACTTCGTCGGCCTGCACTACGCCGACTGCCGCTACCTCGGCGGCAACCTGATGGAGTTCGACACCCCGTACGCGGCCGTCTGGCTGCCGCTCGCCCGCCGCGCGGGCGCGCCGGTGGTGTCGTCCGGGCAGATCACCGTCGCGTTCGCGATGCTGCCGCAGTCGATGACCGGCATGGCCCCCCGCATGCCGCTCGACAAGCACGCGACCAGAGCCGCCCGTGCGGCGCGGCTCTCCGACAGGCTCCGCGAGGAGTACCGGACGCTCGGCGTGAAGGGCGTTGCCGCCGGCGCCGGGCGAGTGGCCAGGAGGAAGCTCGGTGACGCGAAGTGACCCCGGTGCCGGATCCGGCACGAACGAGACGGGCGCCCAGGAGTCCCTCCCCGAGGACGCCCTGACGGCCGAGGCCCCGGAATCTCCGGAGGCCGCCCCGGAGGCCGCGGAGGCCCCGGAGACGGCCGTGGAGCCCGTCGAGGCGGCGGAGACCGCCGTGCTCGTGCAGCCGGCGGACGAGACGGACACCGAGCCCGTCCGCAAGCCGGCCAAGCGGGCGCCTCGCAAGACCACCCGGAAGAAGGCCGCGGACGACGCCGCACCGGGCATCTTCGCCGCCGGTTTCGCCGGCACTCGCGACGAACCTCACCGGCAGGCGCGGGCCGCCCGCGAGCAGCCCCTCCTGCTGCACTCCATGTCGCTCTTCCGGAGCCTGTTCGAGGCGATCGCCCGGAGCCGCGAGATCGGCACGGTCGTCGAGGTCGGCGTCGAGTCGGGGCGTGCCAGTGCCGTGTACGCCGACCTGGGCGCGACCGTCCACTGCGTCGAGCCGCACCCGAGCGACGAACTGCGGGCCGCCCTCGACGCCGACCCCCGGCTGAACCTCGTCGAGGGCCGCTCCCCGGACGTCCTCGCCGAACTGCCCGCCGCGGACCTGTACGTCCTCGACGGCGACCACAATTACGCCGTGGTCCGCGAGGAACTCGCCTGGATCATGAAGAACGCCCCCGACGCCGTCGTGGCCCTGCACGACGTCCTGTGGCCGAACGGGCGCCGCGACGCGTACCACCGGCCGTCCCCTCTCGCCGCCGGGGACGCGCACCCGTCCGCCGAGGGCGGCCCGACCGTCTGGCACGACGAGGTCACCCCCCTCGGGTTCGCCGGCGAGGGCGACTACACGGTCGCGGCGCACGCGGGCGGCGAGCGCAACGGCGTCCTCACCGCCGTGGAGGACGCGCTCACCGAGGCCGGCGACTGGCGCTTCGAGATCGTCCCCGCCGTGTTCGGGCTCGGCGTGCTGGCCCGGACCGGCTCGCCCGGCGCGGCGGAGATCTTCGCGGCGCTGCGGCCCTACACCTCCTCGGACCTGCTCGCCGCGATGGAGAACAACCGGATCGCGCTCTACACCCGCGTCCTGCAGCTGCAGCACGAGGCGGAAGCGCGCACCGAGGACGCGACCCGCATGGCGGAGACCATCGCCGCCCAGCAGCAGGAACTCGAGAAGCTGCGCGGCGGCCCCGACCGCCCGGCGGCCCCGGCCGCCGCCCCCCGGCGGGAGGAGCCCGCCGTCCCGAAGGAAGAGAAGCCGAGGAGCGCCGAAGTGTCCGACTACGTCTCGACGGTCGCCGTGCACCACGACACGTGGGGGACCTTCCTCGAACCGGACGCCTCGATCGCCGGCCTCGAGAACCCGCACGAGGCCCTCGGCATCCCGATCCTGAGCGGGCACCACGCCGACCTGAAGGCGTTCGCCGGGTACAACACGGTGTTCGACCGCATCGCCGACCGCGTCGCGGGCGTGAACCTCGCCTACGAGGACCAGTGCAGCGCGAACCACTACTTCGACGTGTTCACCCGCATCGAGCGCGACCACCACGAGGCGACGCGGATCGTCGAGGTCGGCGTGTTCATGGGGGGCTCGTCCACCGTGTTCGCGGGCTGCGTCGAGCCGATGGGCTTCGAACTCGACCTCGTGGACGTCAACCCGGTGTACCTGCAGTTCGCCTACGAGCGCATCCGCCGCACGTTCCCCGGCGCGACGCCGCGCGTCCGCATGTTCTACGGGGACCTGCCGACGTACGTCCAGAAGGTGCTGGTCCCCGAGGCGGCGACGCGCGCGATCGTCCACCACGACGGGGCGCACGACTTCAACCAGGTCGTGAAGGACATCAGCTCCCTGTACTTCGTCCGGGACCGGGTGCACAGCCTCGCGATCCAGGACACCCACCTGCGCGGCCTCATCGAGCACTTCAACTTCGTCGACGCCGCCGTCTACGCGATGTTCGGCGTGGACGTGAAGTACGAGCCGGTGGGCGCCCGCTACGAGGAGGGTTCGTCGGTGACGCACCCGAACCAGTGGAACGGCAACTACTTCCTCGCGGGGATGTCGGAGGGGATGTACATCCCGTTCGACGGCGTCGAGTGGAAGTACCCGCACCCGTCCATGGACCTGGAGACCTTCCTCCCGGTGAAGCGGGACCCGGCCGGCTGACCCGAACCGGTCATCGTGTCCGAAGCGTGATCGTTCGGACGGTCAACCAAGATCGTTAGGTGGGCGTCTCCACGGAAAACCCCCAATTCCGTGGAGGCAACCCCCTTTGCGCCGAACACGCACCCTGGCCGTTCTCACGGCCCTGATCGTCGCGGTGACGACGTTCCTCGTCCCCACGACCGCCCGAGCCGACGTCACCTATCTGGCCCTGACGGCCGATTACGACCGGCTGTCTGCCGACCGCGTCGCCACGGTCAGCCTCGAGGTCGAGTCCGAGAGCGCCATCACCGCCGTCGAGGCGTTCGTCGAGCACTCCCCGGAAGAGGACGTTTGGGCACCGCTCACGTCGATGCCGATGACTCACGCGTCCGGAACGGCGAACAAGGGCACCTGGCAAGCCGAACATGAGCTCGACATCGAGGCCCATCCAGGCGCCACGAGGTACAAAGCCGAACTCACGATGGCGGACGGATCCACCTACACGTCCGACTGGCGCTACCTCGACAACTGCTACCAGTTGTCGATCCGCGACCTCACCAGCTCGCCCGCGGAGATCGACGCCGACACACCGCTGACGGTCGCGGGCCGCGTCCTCGTGCAGAAGACGCGGGACACGGCGCCCCAGCCCGCTGCGGACGTCCCCGTTTGGAACAGCTCGTCCCCGGTCCGGACCGCGGCGGACGGCTCCTTCTCCTTCACCCACCTGTACACGAACTTCATCTCGCTCCAGGCACAGGCGGGGTGGCAGTGGTACGACCAGTGGTGCGAGGTGAGCGAGTTCGCTCCTTCCCCCGAGATCACCCGGCAGTCCGTCGAGCTGTCGGCGGAGATCGTCACACCGCAGCCCGTCAAGGCCGGCGATCAGGTCACGGTGGAGGGGCGGTTGCAGCGCAACGGTGCCGACGGCCTCACTGCCGTCGCCAACGCGCCGATCGCGGGCTACGTCACCGCCACCGAGAAGGAACTCGTGGGGGAGACCTACACGACCGAGGACGGGACGTACCGGCTGACTTTCACGGCCGAGAAGTCCGGCCCCGTGACGGTGCAGAGCGCCGAGCGGGACATCGTCTGGAGCGGTACCGCCTCCCCGGGGCAGATCACCGTGGAGGGCGACCCGGAGTTCTCCGAAGTCGAGATCACTCCGTCGCCTGTCGACTACGAGAAGCCGATCCGGGCGACAGGGCTGCTCGCGAATGCCGGGACCCCGATGGCCGACGCGACGGTGTGGCTGCTGTTCTCGGCCGACGGTGAGAATTGGCAGAAGATGCAGCGCGGTCAGACGACGTCCGCGGGACGGTTCGACCTGCAGAGCACGGAGACGACCCAGGACGGGTTCTGGCGCGTCTGGTACGAGAGTGCCGACGGCAGTGCATCCGCCTCGAGCGACGTCCGCCAGGTCAAGGTCCGGTACGGCACGCAGCTGGACAACTACAAGGTGGAAGTCGGCCCTGGTGCGACGGTGTCCGTCCAGGGGCGGCTGCTTCGCCATGACGGGTCGGGACTGGGCCAGGAACTGCCCATCCACATCTACTTCATGGCTGAGGGTGAGTCGACCTGGGAGTACCAGGGGGTGACCAACACCTCCACTCGGGACGGGTCATTCGAGAAGCAGTTCACGTCGTACGAGGACGGTTACTGGACGGCAGCGTTCTGGGGGAACGACGAGTTCACCAGGTCGAACGCGCCGATCGCGCACGCGGATGTGCCCGGGCAGTTCACCACGAAGTTCGCCGAGTTCGGTGCGTCCCCGTCGCCCGTCGCGGCCGGTGAGGCGATCACGGTGAAGGGGTTGCTCACCCGGTCCGTGGGCGGTGGCGCGGCCGAGGTGGCGCCGAACAAGGCCGTCTATGTCTACTTCCTGCCTACCGGGGCGACGGAGTGGGAGCAGAAGGCCGTCGTCCAGACGAACACCGCCGGCCGGTTCGAGAAGGCGTTCACGGCCGAGCAGGACGGCTACTGGACGGTGTGGTTCTTCGGTGACGAGGGCCACCTGAGCGTCAACTCCGGCAGCAAGCACGTCGACGTGCAGTGACCGGCGCCGACCGGGTTCCGCCGGGCCAACGCGCCCCGCGGGCCCGGTCGGCTGTCCACCCCTGGCCATCGGGCGAGCTGTGATCGTTCGACGGCCAACCAAGATCGTTAAGTGGGCGTCCTCACCGAGGCAGCGCAATTCTCACGGAGAGGCACCCCCTTGCGCCCGACCCGGACCCGAACACGAAGTCTGGCCGTTCTCACGGCCCTGATCGTCGCGGTGACGACGTTCCTCGTCCCCGCGACCGCCCGAGCCGACGTCACGGACGTGGGCCTGTCCGTCGCGTTCGACCGGCTTTCCGCCGATCGCGTCGCCACGGTCACCGTCAAGGCCCGGTCCGAGAGCGGCATCACCGACGCGAAGGCGATCGTCGAGCACCGGACGGATGATGAAGAGGCGTGGACGTCCATCGCGACGGTGCCCCTCGTCCTCGTCGACGGGACGGCGAACGACGGAACCTGGCAGGCGCGGTACCAGACCGACATCGAGGCCCACCCGGGGACGACCCGATTCCTCGCGGAACTCACGACGTCCGGCGGGGTCACGCGGAACCCCGACGGGAAGACCATCGACAACTGCTACACGACCTCCGTCGTCGACGTCACCGGCTCTCCCCGCACGATCGACGCCGACACGCCGCTGATGATCGCCGGACGCGTCCTCGTGCAGAAGACCAGGGACGCGGCGCCCGCACCCATCGCGGGGGTCCCCGTATGGAACTACAAGGCCACGGTTTCGGACACGACCGCGGCGGACGGTTCCTTCTCCTTCACTCACCTGTACGACTACTTCCTCTCGCTCGACGCATACGTGGGCCTGGATCTGTACGACCGGTGGTGCGCGTCCGGCAAGAGCGCCCCCGCTCCGGAGATCACCCGGCAGTCCGTGGAGCTGTCGGCGGAGATCGTCACCCCGCAGCCCGTCAAGGTCGGCGATGAGGTCACCGTGGAGGGACGGCTCCTGCGGCACGGCGCCGACGGGCTCGTCCCCGTCGCCGGCCAGTGGGTCGACGTCCGAGTCGCCTCCCACGGAACGAAGGTGATCGGGAACACCCACACGGCCGGGGACGGGACGTACCGGCTGACGTTCACGGCCCAGGAGCCCGGCGTCGTGACCGTGTGGAGCGGTGAGAGCGAGATCGTCCGGGGCGACGTCGCCTTCCCCGGGGAGATCGCGATCGAGGGTGCCCCCGTGCTCTCCGAGGTCAGTGTGACTCCGGCGCCCGTCGACCACGGGCAGCCGATCCGGGCGACGGGGCTGCTCGCGGACGCCGGGACCCCGGTCGCCGACGCGAGGGTGTGGCTGCTGTTCTCGCCCGACGGTATGGACTGGGAGTCGGTGCAGGAGGGGAAGACGACGTCGGCCGGGCGGTTCGACATCCAGAGCACGGCGACGACGACGGACGGCTACTGGCGCCTCCTGCACGTGGGCACTCTCGGTAAGCCGGTCGCGGCGAGCGCGGCCAAGCACGTCAAGATCCGGTACCCGACGCTCGTCGACGAGTACACCGTGGCGGCCGGACCCGGTGGGACGGTGGACGTCAAGGGCAGGCTCCTGCGCCAGGACGGCTCGCCGCTGGGCACGGAACTGCCTGTCAACGTCTACTTCATGGCCGAGGGCGGGTCGACTTGGGAGTTCCAGGGGACGGTCGAGAGCGACGCCGCCGACGGGTCGTTCGAGAAGCGGTTCCCGGTGTACGAGGACGGCTACTGGACGGCGGCGTTCTGGGGCGACGAGTCCTTCGGCCGGTCGAACGCGCCCATCGCGCATGTGGACGTTCCGGGGCAGTACACGACGGCGTTCGCCGAGTTCGGCGCATCCCCGACGCCCGTGGACGCCGGTAAGGCGATCACCGTGCGGGGGTTGCTCACCCGGTCGGTGGACGGCGGCGCGGCCGAGGGGGCCCCGGAGAAGCCGGTCCACGTCTACTTCCTGCCCGACGGGGCCCAGGAGTGGCAGCAGATGGGGGTCGTCCGGACGAACGCCGACGGACGGTTCGGGAAGGGGTTCACAGCCGAGCAGGACGGCCATTGGACGGCGTGGTTCCACGGCGACGAGGGCCACCTGAGCATCAACTCGGGAAGCAAGTACGTGGACGTGCGGTGACCGGAGCCGACCGGGTTCCGCCGAGGGCGCAGGGCCTTGCACGGCCTCGCGGGGCCCGGTCGGCTGTCCACTGCTGGCCAAACGGACAAAATGCTCAAAATGTGATCACCCAATCGGCCAACCAAGATCCTTAAATGGGCGTCCTCATCGCGACAGCACAAATCCCGTGGAGAGGCACCCCCCTTGCGTCGAACCCGAACTCTGGCCGTTCTGACGGCCCTGATCGTCGCGGTGACGACGTTCCTCGTCCCCGCGACCGCCCGAGCGGACGTCACGAACGCGAACCTGTCCGTGGCGTTCGACCGGCTCTCCGCCGACCGCACCGCCGCGCTCACGCTCACCGCCGAGTCGGCGAGCGGCATCACCGGCGTGGAGGTGACCGTCGAGCAGCCCGCGGAGGGCGACACCTGGACGTCCATCGCGACGCTCCCGCTCACCCGCACCGGCGGGACGGCGAACGACGGAACCTGGACGGGCGCGTACACGCTGGACATCGAGACCCATCCGGGCAGCACCCGGTTCGTCGCGGAGATCGCGTCGGCCGACGGGGCGACGCTGACCGCGGGTCATCAGTACGTCGACAACTGCCACCCGCTGACCATCACCGGACTGACCAGTTCGCCCGGCACGATCGACGCCGACACCCCGTTGACGGTCGCGGGCCGCGTCCTCGCGCAGAAGACGCGGGACGCCGAGCCCGAGCCCGCGCCGGACGTCTCCGTCTGGAACGCGACGTCCCCGGTGCTCACCGGCGCGGACGGCTCGTTCTCGTTCACCCACGCGTACGCGAGCCCGCTCTCGCTCCAGGCGAACCCCGGATGGCTCGCCGACGACCAGTGGTGCTCGACAGGCAGGTTCGCCCCTTCGCCCGAGATCACCCGGCAGTCCGTGGAGCTGTCGGCGGACATCGTCACGCCGCAGCCGGTCGGTGTCGGCGACGAGGTCGTCGTGGAAGGAAGCCTCCAGCGCAACGGCGCCGACGGCCTCGCTCCCGTCGCGAAGGTGTGGGTCGCCGCGCACGTCACCGCCGACGAGAAGCAGGAAGTCGCGGCGGCTCTCACGGCTGCTGACGGAACGTTCCGGCTGACGTTCGCGGCCGAGGAGGCCGGTCCCGTGACCGTGCAGAGCGCGCAGAACGACATCGTCTGGAGCGGCTTCGCCTCTCCGGGAGAGGTGTCGTTCGGGGACGGCCCGCAGATCTCCGGCTTCGACGTCACCCCGTCGCCCGTCGACTACGAGCAGCCGATCCGCGCCACCGGAACGCTCACGGACGCCGGGACCCCGATCGCGAACGCCGCGGTGTCGCTGCAGTTCTCCGCGACGGGTGAGACCTGGCAGGACGTCCAGAGCGGCCAGACGACCGCGACGGGCGCCTTCGACATCGAGAGCACGGCGACGACGCAGGACGGGTTCTGGCGCGTCCGGTACGAGAGCGCCGACGGCACGGCGACGGCGTCGAGCGAGATCCGCCAGGTGAAGGTCCGCTACGGGACGCTCCTGGAGGACTTCAGCGCCGCGGCCGGGCCGGGCGCAACGGTGACCCTCCAGGGCACGCTGCTCGGCTCCGACGGGTCGCCGCTGGGCGCGGAACTGCCCATCCACGTCTACTTCATGGCCGAGGGCGAGACGACCTGGGAGTTCCAGGGCACGGCCCAGTCCAGTGCCGCGGACGGTGCCTTCGCGGCGGAGTTCACGTCGTACGAGGACGGCTACTGGACGGCGGCGTTCTGGGGCGACGACGACTACTCGAGGTCGAACGCCCCGATCGGCCACGTGGACGTCCCCGGCCAGTACACGACGGCGTTCGCCGAGTTCGGCGCGTCTCCGGCGACGGTGGCGTCCGGTGAGACGATCACGGTCGCGGGACTGCTCACCCGGTCCGCGGGCGGCGGCGCCGCCGAGGCGGCCCCGGACCTGCCGGTCCACGTCTACTTCCTGCCCGCCGGCCAGCAGGAGTGGCAGGAGATGGTGGCGACCCGGACGGGCGCCGACGGACGCTTCGAGGAGACGTTCACCGCAGAGCAGGACGGCTACTGGACGGCGTGGTTCTTCGGCGACGAGGGCCACCTCAGCGTCAACTCCGGAAGCGCGCACGTAGACGTGCAATGACCGGCGCCGGCCGGGGCGTTCGACCGCGCGCCGAGATCGCGATCGAACGCCCCGGCCGCGCCCCGCTGAGACGGCGCACTCTACTGAGTGGAGGGAGGAATGGGATGGAAGAATTCGACTTAAGTCTCATGTTCGATTCGCACTGCAAGTTCTGGTGGGACAATGAAACGTGCTCGCTGATCGATGTCCAGCCGGTCGGGATGGTGCGTCTGCCCAGCGGACGTATCGTGGTTCAGGGCCCGGGTTGGAGAAGTGGCCCGGAAGTTGAGCATCTTGATGTGACGGTGCCGCCGGGTGATTATCCGGTCACATTGTCGATCTCAGAATGGAATCCTGCTCCGGTTCCGGATATCTCATCCCCGATGCGGCGGGTCAATGCCGCGAGAATCGGTGTGATCGATGAACCTGTAGTGTCGTGGGAACTCGCTTTCCATGCGGGACGCGCAGGCGGTGAAGCGAATGACGAGGTGTTCGACGGGTTCTCGGTGGACTCTGGGACCGGTTGCTTTTTCGATGCATCGGCGCGTCACGTTGTGGAGCGCATACAGCATGATGGTTCCGCGCTCGAGGAGGCGATGCTGCGCGTACTTGACGTCGGGGGTATCGAAGTCTCCAGTTGTGACCGCAGGTTCAATGTGGTCGTGTTCAAATGTGGAATGGGCGATGGGGGTTACCGGACCTGGATCGGCCGTACCGGGCGTGGCGAGGTCGCATGCTTTGTTGCCGACCTGGAGCTGCTGCGCCATAGCGTTGGTTTCGAACGCGTTTGATCGTCGCCGGGTTCACGTCCGGACCTCGTTGCGTGGAAGCGGCTCCATTTTGGTGTCGTCCTTCAAACGGCAAGAGTGAAACCAGGAAAATGTGGGGGAATTTTTCGATGACTTCGCTGCGGCGAATGCTCGAAATAATTGGCGAACCGGTGGAAGTGTCGGTTCCGATCGACTGGGGTGCGTTGGAGAGAAGGTTTGGCTCCCGTCTGCCCGCTGACTACGTGGAACTGTGCAATAGGTATCCAACGCTCAGGGTCGATAATTTCCTGGGCATTTTTCATCCGACTGCTGACGCGGATGATGGCGATTTGGTCTCGTGGGTGGACGACATTCTTGGGGGGGCTGAAGAATTGGTCGACGAATTCCCTGCGCTCGAGCTTGTTCCGTACCCGCTACATCCGGAGCGAGGCGGGCTGCTTCCCTGGGGGGTCACCGACAACAGCGATCATCTGTTCTGGAGAACCGGGGGAGATCCGGACGCCTGGACGGTCGTGGTCGCAGGTCATTCCTATGGGAAAGGTGCATGGTGGGAATTTGACGGATCGCTCACCGATTTCATCGTGGGGAGTGTCGATCGCCGGGTTGTTTGTCCAGTGCTCGATTCGGACTTCCCGTCCCCGGATGCGGCTATCACCCAGGTCCCGCTGTCGTCATAGGATCCGTTGCGCCGGCAGGTCGGGCTTGCTGGGGGCGGCGTCGGGCGGTCGGTGACCGGTGTCGCGGTGCAGGGGAGGCTCGGGATTGGCCGGATGTGGTCATGGGGGTGGGGTTGGGTGTCCGATCTTTCCTGCAGGTGAACCCGGTGACCGAATTGGGGTGGTGTGGCGGGCGGGGGTGCGTGGGTTCCGGCGAACGGGGCGCGTGAGCTCGCCAGGCTCTTTACCCTGTGCTGTGTAGAAAGCAGGACGTACAGCCCCGACCTTCCCCAGGCGTTCCCCCCGTACCGCGACTCCAGGGGTTCTCTCGACGTGACGGACATGGCGAGCGGGTCCGCGGCGGCGCGGCTCGCGCAGGCGGACCGCGTCTACGTGGGCTGGCGCTACGCGCAGGTGCACCCCGATCCGGGCCCGCCCCCCGAGGCCCCCGCGGAGCCGGAGCGGCCCGCGGCGCGGCCGCCGGTCCGGCAGCCGGGCGAGCACATGGCCGCCCGGCCGCTACGCATCGCCGCGATCGGGACGCTCGTCGGCGTCGGGCTGTTCCTGCTGTGCGGGATCGCCGGGGTGCTGCCGTGGCTGTTCGCGGGCGTCGGGCTCGTGGCGTGCGCGATCGTCCTCGGCATCACGGGCGGGGCGCTGTGGCGGGACGAGCGCGCGGTGCGGGAGCGGCTCGCGCGGTGGCGGGACCTGGACGAGCGGGAGCGCGCCGCGCGGGAGCGGCGGGCCGAGAGCGCGCGGGAGGCGCACGCGGCGGCGCTGCGGGAGTGGGAGGCGCGGCGGGCCGAGTACGACGGGCAGCGCGAGTGGTATCCGGTCGCGGTGCCGCCCGGTGTCGATCGGGTGGACGTGGTGGGCGGGACGCTCGCGGGCTGGTCGGCGGCCGTGACGACGATGGGCGCGGCGCGGCTCGCGGTGGGCGCGCGGCTCACGGTGATCGACCTGTCGGAGGGCGCGGTCGCGCACGACCTGCTGCGGCTCGCGGCGGATCGCGGGGACGATCCCCTCGTGTGGGTGCTGCCGAACGACCTGCCGAGACTGGACGTGACGCGGGGCCTGAGCCTGGAGGCGCTCGCCGACGTGCTGTCGCTCGTGGTGGGCGCGGGGGAGGAGCAGGACGGGACGCGGGACCTGTCGTTCGACAACTCGATCCTGGAGCGGCTCATCGAGGTGCTCGGCGCCGACGCGGGGATCCCGTCCATCACCGCGGCGCTGCGGGTGCTCGCGCAGGTCGGGGATCCGCGCGACGACCTGCGCAAGGGACTGCTGACCGAGGAGCAGCTCGAGCGGATCGGGACGCTGTTCGGGCGGGACGCGACGGACCGGATCGTGGTGCGGCGGGCGTGGGCGCTCGAGGCGCAGCTCCGGAAGCTGGAGCGGCTCGCGGCGGAACCGGTGGCGCTGCCGCCGTCGCGGCTGCACGTCGTCTCGATGGACCGGCGCGCGGGCGTCCTGACGAACCGGGTCCTGGGGACGTACGTGACGACGGCGCTGACGCACCGGGTGCGGGAGTCGCCGCCCGGCGGGCGGTGGGACCATACGCTGTTCCTGTGCGGCGCCGAGAAGATGCGCGGAGACGTCCTGGACCGGCTGATCGACGCGTGCGAGGCCACCGGGACCGGGCTCGTGCTGATGTACCGCTCGATCCCGCGGCACGTCCGGGAGCGGCTCGGACGGCGCGGGCACGCGGCCGTCGGGTTCATGCGGCTGGGCAACCCCGAGGACGCGCGGGTCGCGGCCGAGCACATCGGGACCGACAAGCCGCTCATCGTCGCGGAGATCACCGATTCGGCGGGGGAGACGCTGTTCGACGTCGCGGGCGAGACGTACGCGAGCACGGTCGCGTACGCGCGTCCGAGCGGGGACGTGCTGACCGACCCGGTGTGGTCGCCGCTGCCGGCCCCGGCGGCGGACTACTCGGTGCTGGCCGAGGGGATCGGCTCGGCGACGGCCTGGGGACGGACGGTCGCGGCGCTGCGGGCCGAGGCGGCCGCGGGCAAGCAGCGGTGCCGCGAGCTGCTCGTGGGGCCGCCGCAGCTGCAGGAGCTGCCGTCGACCGCGATGGTGTTCACGCACGCGGGCGCGTCCGGCCGCCGGATCACGCTGGTCGACGCCAATCCGGGGATCATCACGCTGCCGACCGCGCACTCGATGGAGTTCGAGGAGTACCTGCGCGAGCAGGAGAGCCTGTCGCGCCCCGAACCGGCCGAGCCGGGGACGCCCGAGGGGCCGCTGCCAGCGCCCGTCCCGGCGGACGCGCCGCAGGCCCCGCGGCACGCGCTGCCGCGCAGGTCCGGGGCGCACCGGATCGTCCCGATCCTCCGGCCGAACGGCAAGCACGCCGCCGATCCGCCGGCCGCCCCCTGACCTCCCGGATGCCGCCGTGATGCCGACGCAAGGCCCGACGCCGCCCTACCACCGGCCGCCCTACCCGGACGCCGCGCGGGCCGCGCCGCTCGACCTGCCCGGCCCCTGGTACCGGATCCGGTCCATCCCGGCGCCCGAGTGGACGGCGTCGGCCGAGCGGGACTTCGTGAGCGTGCTGCCCGCCGCGCTGTCGGCGGCCCGCGCGGGGCGCCCGTTCGTCGTCGGCTGGCTGTCGCCGGGCGGCGGCGCCCCGCTCGAGCTGATCACGAACGCGGGTCCGATCGGGCCGCCGGGCGGCACCGGCCCGCTGTTCCCGAGCGGTGCGCGCGGCGTCCCGATCGGGGACGGCTGGCTGCGCCGCGCGGAGCGGATGGCGTGGACGCGCTGTCCCGGACGGCCCGCGCCGCAGGCGGCTCCCGCGCCACCCGCCGCCGCCCGTCCCGGCGCGGGCCTGTTCGAGTCGACGCTGGTCACGCTGATGGAGCGGCCGTTCGGCTGGTTCGTGGTGGCCGAGCCGTGCGACGAGCGGCTGCTCGACACCGAGATGCGCGAGCTGCACCACGAGCTGCGGATGCTGCGCCGCGGCGAGGACGAGCACGCCCGCCTCGCCGTGTCCCGGACGGACCGGCGGCTCACCGAACTGGACGCGTTCCGGGAGGCGGGCCTCTGGCAGGTGCGGGTCCTCGCGGGCGCGAACGACCAGGACGAACTCGGGCAGATCGCGCCCGTCCTCGTCGGGTCGATGGACCTCGGCCACCACCCGTACCGGCTGCGGTCCGGGCACGGCGCCGGGACGTTCGCCGAGATGCTGCGGCCGGGCGCCGCGCCCGCGCCCGTGCGGGCGGCGGCCGAGTCCGAGCAGCGGTACCCGTTCGTCGCGACCGCCGGGGCGCTCGCCGCCCTCGCCGGGCTGCCGAACCGCGAGGTCCCGGGCGTGCGCGTCCTGGACGCCGGGTACTTCGACGTCACGTCCGAGACGGCCGCCGAGGCGGGCCCGGACGGTCCGGGGACGATCGAGCTCGGCGCGATCCTCGACGGCCAGGACCGCGAGGTCGGCCGGTTCACCGTGCCGCGCTCGACCGTCAACCGGCACGTGTTCGTCACCGGCGCGACCGGCGCCGGCAAGTCGCAGACCGTCCGGCACCTCCTGGAGCAGCTCACCCGCGCGGGCGTCCCGTGGCTCGCGATCGAGCCCGCGAAGTCGGAGTACGCGGCGATGGCCGGGCGGATCGCCGACCTCGGCGGGCCCGTCACCGTCGTCAACCCGTCCGACCCCGCCTCGGTGCCGCTGTCGGTGAACCCGCTCGCGCCCGAGCCCGGCTACCCGGTGCAGGCCCACATCGACATGGTGCGGGCCCTGTTCCAGGCCGCGTTCGACGCCGAGGAGCCGTTCCCGCAGATCATGGCGCAGGCGCTGCAGCGCGTGTACGAGGCGAACGGGTGGGACGTCGTGACGGGCGCGGGCGTCCCCGGCTCCCTCATCGAACCGGCCGTCCCGACCCTCGGGCAGCTCCAGAACGCCGCGCTCCAGGTCATCCAGGACGTCGGGTACGGGCGGGAGCTCATGGCGGACGTCCAGGGCTTCGTGGACGTCCGGCTGCGCTCGCTCCGGATCGGCTCGGCCGGACGGTTCTTCGAGGGCGGGCACCCGGCCGACATCGGCGGCATGCTCCGCGACAACATCGTGCTCGCCATCGAGGACGTCGCCAACGACGAGGACAAGGCGTTCCTGATGGGCACCCTCATCATCCGGATCGTCGAGCACCTGCGGATGCGGGAGCGGCGCCGCGGCGCCGACCGCGGCTCGGCGCTGCGGCACGTCATCGTCATCGAGGAGGCGCACCGGCTGCTGCGCAACCGCGGCCCCGAGCGCGGCTCCTCGCACGCCGTCGAGCTGTTCGCCGGGATGCTCGCCGAGATCCGCGCGTACGGCGAGGGCATCATCGTCGCCGAGCAGATCCCCACCAAGCTCGTCCCGGACGTCATCAAGAACACGGCGCTGAAGGTCGTCCACCGGCTCCCCGCGCACGACGACCGGCACCAGGTCGGCGCCGCGATGAACCTGGACGCCGACCAGTCGCGGGAGGTCGTGTCGCTGCGGCCCGGCGTCGCGGCCGTGTTCGCCGACGGGATGGACCGGCCGCTGCGCGTCCGCGTCCCGCTCGGCGAGGGCCGCGAGGCCGAACTGGCGGGCCCGCCGCCGCCCGTGGACGGCCGCCGCTCCGCCGCGTGCGGCTGCGAGTGCCGCGCCGGGCGCGCCTGCACCCTCTACGAGCTGCGCGAGGCCGACCTCGTCGCCGGGCACCCCGACTGGGCGTGGCTGCGGCTGTGGGCCGACGTGCTCGTCCTCGCGCACGTCGCGGGGCGCCCGCTGCCGGCCGTCCCGGCCGACCTGCGCCGCGCGTGGGTCCGGCTCACGTCCCGGCTGCGCGACTGCGCCCTCGCGACCGTCCTCGAACGGGCCGTCACCCGCCGCTCCTGGGCGCTGCGCACCGCGTACCCGCCCGCCGAGCTGACCGGCGCGGTCGCCGCCGTCGCCCGCCGCCTCCTCGACGGCGAGGACGCGCCGGGGAGCGTCCCGGCGCCGAGCTGGGTCATCCCGCAGGTGCGGTGGCTGCACGAATTCGACCGGCTGTTCCCGTACGGGACGGGCGCGCCCGACAAGCACGCGCCCGCACCGCCCCTCGACTACCAGCTCCCAGGGCTCAAACAGCAGCCGGACGCGAAACTGGGGCACCGCCTGCGCGCGCTCCGCCGCCACCCCCTGTCGATGGAACTCGAACGCAACCGCCCCCTGGCCCTCACCGCGCTCTACGGGGACGACGACCACGCGGCCTTCTACCGCGACCTCTCCGACGTCACGATCGGCCTCGAGCAGGACGAAGAGATCGAGCACGTCGCGGGCACGATGGGCGTGACCGGCTGGCTCGAACCCGTCCTGAGCTGGCCCGACCGGTTCGTCCTGCCGTTCGCCGACCCGTCCGCCGGCCTGCCGTTCGCACCCCCGCCGGACGCCTGACGGACGGGCCGGTCGGATGCGGGCCGGTCGGATGCGGGCCGGTGAGATGCGGGCCGGTCAGATGTCGTCGCTCGACCGGTGCGGGAGTCCCGCCTCCTGCGCGATCGCCGACCAGTAGCCGACGAACTCGTTCTTCGCCGACGACGCGCGCCCGTTCACGTCCGACACCTCCGACGGCGACGGGCAGCCCGGCGCGACCGCGAGGTAGCGCTCGTTCGACTCCACCGACGCCTCGAGCGCCCGCACCAGCGCCCCCTTCAGCCGCTCCCCGTCGTCGAGCGCCCCGACGTCCAGCGCGCGGGCCCGCTCGAGCTGCGACCGCCGGCTCTCCAGCACCCGCTCCAGCCCCGCGACGCCGCAGTCCTCGTCGATGACCACCGACGCGAGGTCGGAACGCGTCGCCCCCATGTCCGCGAGGATCCCGTCCACCGCGCCCGCCTGCTCCCGGAACGCCGCGTCCGACTGCGGCTCCGGCTCGTCCGCCGGCTCCGCCTCCGGCGCGGTCGAGCCGTCCCCGGTCGTGCTCGACCCCGCCGCGGGCAGCCCGTTCCCGGACCGCGGCTCGGACCCGCTCGGCCAGAACACGATCCCGAACGCGACGAGCGCCAGCGCCACCGCGCCCGCCGCGACCAGGACGAGCGGCTTGCGGTCCGGCTTCGGCGGCGCGGGCGGCTGCCAGATCGCCGGTTCCGCCCACGGCTCCCGGGACAGCGGGATCGACGTCTCGCCGGACCCCCGCGGCGGCATCGGCGTCGTATGGTCCTGCGGCTGGTCCTGCGGCGGGGACGGCCACGGCACCTGGCCCGGGGCACCCGGGTCGTGCGCGGGGATCGTCGGCGGGTCGGGCGCCGGGATCGTGGGCGGATCGTTCCGGACGTCCTGGACCGTCGGACCGGCCCACGCCCCGTCGCGCTGATCGCGGACCGTCTCGTCCCCGCCGAGCCGGGCGTTGCACCAGAGGCACTGAGGCGACGTCGGTGACGTGTCGCTTCCACAAGCCGGGCACCGCATAGAAGCCCCTAACCGCAGGAGGTCCCCCGACGGTGACAAGATACTGCGGGACACGCCGGATCGTCCCGCCGAGCGCGCCGTCCGTCGCCCGACCGTGACCGGACGGCTACGCGGGTTCGGCGCACTTCGGCGCGCGGAAGCGAAGCCTCCCGCCGGCCGGGGACGAACACGGGTCAGACGCGCCGCCAGTCGCGCGCCGGGAGACCGGTCTTCTGCGCGACCGGGTTCCACAGCTGCACGAACTGCTGCTTCGCGGTCGTCGCGCGCCGGTTGTCCTCCTTCGTCCCCTGCACCTGCGCCGCGCTGGGCTTCGGCTTCCCGTCGCAGTTCGGCTGCACCTGCCGTGCCCAGTTCAGGTACTTCTCGTCGACGTCCAGCGACGCCTGCAGTGCCTGCGACAGGGACGTCCGCAGCCGCTCACCGTTCTGCACCTGGTCGAGCTGCATCTCCCTGGTGCGCTGCAACTGGTTCTGCCGCCGCTGCGCGACCGTCTCGAACCCCTGGATCGCCTGCGGCAGCGACTCGCACTTCGCGGCCCGGGTGAGCGCCGCGCCCAGCACCGAACGCGTGGCGGTGCTCGCGTCCAGCACCTCGTTCATGACGGACGCCTGCTGCTTCGTCTCGGCCGAGACCGGGTCCTTCTGCGCCACCGGAGTGCTCGACGGCGTCGTCCCGGGCTGCGCGGTGTTCCCGCCGGGCTCCTCGTCCCCGCCGGACGGCCACGCCACCAGCGCCACGGTCGCGACGGCCACCGTCACCAGCGCCGCCACCGCCGCGATGAGGACCTTGTTCGGGGCCGCGCCGTCCCGCCGCGGCGCGCCGTACCCGGCGTGGGGGCCGCCCGGCCCCATCTCCATGTGCCCCATCGGGCCGCCCATGGGCATCGGCCCGGGGCCCGCCGGGCGGTCCATCATCGTGCGGTCGTGGGCGCCCGCGCCCGCTCCGGGCGTCCACGCCCGCGTCGCGGCGTCGGGCTCCTGCGGCTTGCGCGGCTGCGCGAACCAGGAGTCCGGGACGATCGACTCGGTGGGCCGCGGCGCGTCCGCCAGCCCGAACGGGTTCGCGGGCGGCGGCGCCGCGGGCGCCGGGGCGGGGGCCGGGGCGGGGGCGGGCCGCGCCGGACCGCCACCGAGCACGGGCAGCCCGGGAATGCTGTCGTCATCGTCGTCGGGGTCGAACGCCCACGGCGCCGTCGACTCCCCGGTGGCCTCGGCGGGCCCGTCCTCGCCCGTCCGGCCCGGATCGCCGAGCGCCGGGCCCGCTCCGGGACGCGCGGGCGGCGGCCCGGCGGGCGTGCTCGGGATGTCGCGGACCGTCGAGTTCGCGTCCGGCGGCCCCGGCATCCCGGGCCCGCCCGAACCGGACGGGGCGGGGGCGTACGGGTCCGGCCGCGCCGGGCCGGAAGGGAACGCGCCCGACGGGTACGGGCCCGCCGGAGCAACGCCCGACGCTGCGGGGCCGGACGGTGCGAGGCCGGAGGCGTACGGGTCCGGCTGGGCGGGGCCGGAGGCGTACGGGTCCGGCTGGGCCGGGCCGGGGGCCGGTGAACCGGGAAGCGGCGCCGAGCCGGACACCGCCGGGTGCGCCGGGTGCGCCGAAGGGTTCGCCGGGGCCCAGGACGGGTTCGGCGGCGGGACCATCATCGTGCCCTCACCGAGGGCGTCCGCGGGGGCGTCGGCCACCGGCGCCGCGAGCGGGCCCGGGGCGCCCGGCCCGTACGCGTCGTTCGGCGCCTCGCAGGTCGAACACCTGCCGAGCGTCCCGGGCGTGTTGGAGCCGCACGTCGGACACTGCATCGCTCTGACCTCGCCTTATCGCCGCTTCGCCCACGTCTGCGATCCCGGCCCGCAGGGCCGGGCGGGTGCCGCTTCCCCCGCAAAGCGCAGGGCTCCCGACAAAAGTAGTGGGTGAGGCCCCATCGGGGCGTGTGGTTGGGAATCTGGCTCACCGCACGTCGGGGCTCGCACCGAATCACGAGATCTTGGTACGGGTCAAGATTGCCGTGGCCGGTTTACGCCGAACGTTATGATGCTGCTCACACCGGCTCTCCGGGGCCGGTGCGGGCTTTCCGCGAAGCGGGCGGGCGCGCCGCGAGCGGTACGTGCAGCGGCTAGGCTCGGAAGACGGTTTACCCCGGCGCATCCAGAGAAGACGGAGTCAATGAGCGATCTTCCGCTGCGTTCGCAGCTGGCCGTCGCGCTCGGCCGCACGGCCGCGAAGATGTCCCGGATGGCGGGCCGCGGGGACGGCTCGGTGATCGGAGGCCGGATCGGACTCCGGCTCGACCCCGAGCTGCTGACCAGGCTCGCCCGGGACCGCAAACTCGTCCTCGTCAGCGCGACGAACGGCAAGACGACGACGACCCGGCTGATCACCTCGGCGATGACGCCGCTGGGGGAGGTCGCCACGAACGCGTTCGGCGCGAACATGCCCACCGGGCACGTGTCCGCGCTGGCGTCCTCGCCGACCGCCCGGTACGGCGTGCTCGAGTGCGACGAGAAGTACGTCCCGATGGTCCTTCGGGAGACCGGCGCGAACATCGTCGCGCTGATGAACCTGAGCCGCGACCAGATGGACCGTGCCGCCGAGATCTGGCTGCTCGCCGGCAAGTGGCGCAAGGCGCTCGAGGCGGCCCCGCAGAGCCACGTCATCGCGAACTGCGACGACCCGCTGGTCACCTGGGGCGCGTCGACCGCGAAGAGCGTGACGTGGGTCGCGGCGGGCCAGCACTGGCGCGAGGACTCGTGGTGCTGCCCCGAGTGCGGCGGCCCCCTCGACCGGCAGGACACCGACGAGGACAGCGACTGGGCCTGCCGCGAGTGCCACTTCCGCCGCCCGCGTCCCGACTGGACGCTCAAGGGCGACACGATCACGGCACCGGACGGGCGCGTGTTCCCGCTGTCGGGGCTGTCGCTGCCCGGTCGGGCGAACCGGTCGAACGCGCTCGTCGCGCTCGCGGTCGTCGCGCAGTTCGGCGTCCCGCCCGAGCAGGCGCTGCCGCTGCTGTCGCAGGTGACGTCGGTCGCGGGCCGGTACACGACGGTCGAGCACGAGGGCCGCAGCATCCGGCTGCTGCTGTCGAAGAACCCCGCGGGCTGGCTGGAGGCGTTCGACGTCCTGCAGCCGCCGCCCGGCCCGGTCGCGCTGTCGATCAACGCGCAGGGGCCGGACGGGCGCGACACGTCCTGGCTGTGGGACGTCGACTACCGCATCCTGCGCGGGCGTCCCGTGTGGGTGACGGGGGAGCGGCGCATCGACCTCGCGGCCCGGCTCGAGGCCGCGGACGTGTCGTTCACCGTGATCGACGACATCGACCAGGCGGTCATGGGGGTGCCGCCCGGGCACCTCGACGTGATCGCGAACTACACCGCCTTCCAGAGCATCCGAACGAGGTACGGCCGTGTCGTCTGACCGCATCAAGATCGTCTGGATCTACCCGGACCTGCTCAGCACCTACGGCGACCAGGGCAACACGATCGTCCTGGAGCGCCGCGCGGCGCTGCGCGGGATCCCGACCGAGACCGTGAGCCTGCGCTCGGACGAGCCCGTCCCCGCCGACGGCGACATCTACCTGCTCGGCGGCGGCGAGGACCGGCCGCAGATCCTCGCCGCGCAGCGCCTCGGCAACGACGGCGGTCTCGCGCGCGCCGTCCAGTCGGGGGCGGTGGTGTTCGGGGTGTGCGCCGGCTACCAGATCCTCGGCCGCGAGTTCGGCGGCGAGGAGGGGCAGCAGCTGCCCGGCCTCGGCCTGCTCGACATCACGTCCGGACGGGGCGAGCAGCGTGCCGTCGGCGAGCTCGTCGGGGACGTCGCGGGCGAGCTGAACGTGCCGCGCATCACCGGCTTCGAGAACCACCAGGGCGTCACCCGGCTGGGCCCGAACGCCCGCCCGTTCGCGCAGGTGGTGCACGGCATCGGCAACGGCGACGGCTACGAGGGCGCCTACACCGGGCGGGTGCTCGGCACGTACATGCACGGTCCCGCGCTCGTCCGCAATCCGGGCCTCGCCGACCTGCTGCTCACCTGGGCGGCCGGGCGGCAGCTGCAGCCGCTGGACGACTCGTGGGCGGGCCGGCTCCGCGAGGAGCGGCTGAACGCCGTCACCGGCGCCGCCTGACCCGGACCCGGTCGTTCACCCCGCGCGGACGGGACGTCGCGCGGGGTGAAGCCGGTCAGGACTGCGACTCGGACGGCTCCTCCTCGCGCTTGCGGGTCTTGCGGAGCGAGCCGGGCTTGGCCTTCTCCTCGGGGTGTTCCTTGACGCGCATCAGGCTGGCGACCGTGGTGACGATCAGGATCGTGATGATGACGGCGAGCGAGATCGGGGTCGCGATGTGCGGGATCGAGTGCGACACGTCCTCGTGCAGGAACTGCAGGATCAGCTTGGCGCCGATGAACGCGAGGATCGCCGACAGCCCGATGGAGAGGTAGACCAGCCGGTCCAGCAGGCCCTCGATGAGGAAGTACAGGGCGCGGAGGCCGAGCAGCGCGAACGCGTTCGCCGAGAAGACGATGAACGCGGACTTCGTGACGCCGTACACCGCGGGGATGGAGTCGAGCGCGAACAGCAGGTCGGTGCTGCCGATGGCGACGAAGACGATCAGCAGCGGCGTCATGACGCGCTGCCCGTTCTCGTGGGCGAACATCCGGCCGCCGTGGTAGTCGGTCGTCATCGGCATGATCTTGCGCGCCTGCCGGACGACGAGGGTGTCCTCGACGTCGGGCTCCTCGTTGCGGTGCCGGACCAGCTGGACGGCCGTCCAGATCAGGATCAGCCCGAAGATCAGGAACGTGAACGAGAACAGGTTGATGAACGCGGCCCCGACCATGATGAGGATCACGCGCAGTATCAGGGCGGCGGCGATGCCGAACAGCAGCACCCGCTGCTGGTACTCGGCGGGGACGCTGAACCGCGCCATGATGATCACGAAGACGAAGAGGTTGTCGACCGACAGGCTCTTCTCGACGATGTAGCCCGCGAAGTACTCCGTACCGGCCTGATGTCCGACGAGCATCCACACGGCCAGGCCGAACAGCAGTGCGACGGCGATGTAGAAGACCGACCAGAAGGTCGCTTCACGGAAGTGGACTGCGTGCGGCTTGCGGACCGCGACGACGAAATCGAGAACGAACAGCGCGAGGACCAGCCCGATCGTCGCGACCCAGGCCCATGCGGGGATGTCCACCATGCGGAACGTGTCTCCTGTGTTCGGGGCGTCGGCAGACTCATTACCATTTCCGGGCCGATCAACCGGAATGGCGCGGCGCGCGACCTCGGAGGCCCGGGCCGGGCGCGCGTCAGTACACGAGGGCCTGGACGCCGTCCGCGGTGATCTCCTCGACGAACGTGGGCGCCCCGGCGATGCGGATGCCGGGCAGGACGTCGTCCGGGCCGATGTCGCGGCGGGCGGCGCACTGCGTGCAGAGGGTCACGCGGCCCGCGGCCAGGATGACGGCCAGCAGATCGTCCAGCGGCGTGGCGTGCGGCAGCTCGAACCCGGCGGCCCGGTCCGGCAGCGCGAACCACGCGGACTCGCCGGTCAGCCAGAGCGACACCGGGACATCGCTCGCCGCGGCCGCCGCCGCGACCGTGAACGCCTGGTTGCAGCGCTCGGGGGCGTCCGCCCCGGCCGTCACCTTGATCACCAGAGGTCGTGCCATGCAGGCACTCTACAAAGCCCGCCCCGGACGGACGCGCGGTTCGCCGCGCGGCCCGCGAACTCTCATGTTCGCCGCGCGGCCGGGCCCGGTGCGGCGTCCGGCTCCGCGCCCGGCCGGGGCCGTATAGTCGTCCGTCCGGCGGGCTCGGGAGGTGCCGTGGGCGGAGTGGTGAACGCGAGCGTCCTGGTGGGGGTGCTGGGGCTGGTGGCGGTGGTCGCCGTCCTGCTCGTGGTGCGGCTCGGGCGGCTGCGGTAGCGCGCTACGCTCGGTTGCCATGGAGCCTGAGCTGCACCCCGACCTTGAGCCGCTGAAGTTCCTCCTCGGCACGTGGGAGGGCGCCGGCGTCGGCGGGTACCCGACGATCGAAGAGTTCAACTTCGGTCAGGAGATGTCCTTCACCCACAACGGCAAGCCGTTCCTGATCTACACCAGCCGGACGTGGCTGATCGAGCCGGACGGGACGCTCGGGCGCCCGCTCGCGACGGAGACGGGCTACTGGCGGCCGCGTCCCGACCACCGGCTCGAGGTGACGCTGGCGCACCCGACGGGCATCGTCGAGATCTACGTCGGGAACGTCGCGTTCCACCGGGTGGAGCTGAAGACCGACGTCGTGGCGCGCACCGAGTCGGCCAAGGAGGTCACGGCCGGGCACCGGCTGTACGGGCTGATCGGCGAGGACCTGGGGTGGGCGTACGACATGGCGGCCGTCGGGGAGAAGCTCCAGGCGCACGTGTCGGCCCAGCTGAAGAAGGTCTCCTGACGGCCCGCGTCCCACGGGCCTCCGGCCCGGCGGGGCCCCGGACATGAACGATCCCCGGACCTTCCCGCTCGGAACGGGTGATGGACAGGACGGGTCCATCGGTCCGGGGACCGGGTAACTGCCTGGTATTCGCCGGTCACCGTCGCGACCGGTTGCCGCCGCCGGGGGGCGGCGGCGCCGAGGCGGAACGGCGACTAGCGGACAGTCACCTCGCGAGTCCTACTGCAAACCATTGCTTGGACCACCTCCTTTCACGCGTACCTCGCACGCTATGCGAGAGATCCGGCGCGGAGCAAACGAATTCCGGGACGTCTTCGACCGGCCCCATCGGGCATACACTCGGGTCATGGCGGAGCGCGGCGGCACGGAGCGCACGATGGAGCGCGGTATGGCTGAGTCGTGGCAGCAGGAGCTGCGGGCGAAGGGGTACCGGGTCACCCCGCAGCGCCAGCTCGTGCTGGAGGCGGTCACGAACCTGGAGCACGGGACGCCCGAGGAGATCTGCACCGAGGTCCAGCGGACCGCGCGGGGCGTGAACATCTCGACGGTGTACCGGACGCTGGAACTGCTGGAGGAGCTCGGGCTCGTCAAGCACGCGCATCTCGGGCACGGGCCGCCGAACTACCACCTGGCGGCGGAGGCCGAGCACATCCATCTCGTCTGCCGGGGCTGCCACACCGTGGAGGACGTCGACCCGGCGGCGGCGGAGGGGCTCGCGGCGCTGCTGGAGCGCGAGCAGGGGTTCGAGACGGACGTGCACCACCTCACGGTCTACGGGCGCTGCAAGGAGTGCCGGGGCGGCTGACCGCCGCATAGTGTGGGGTTCATGGAGAGCCCGTTGCTGCAGTCGCCCGGAGCCGTCGCCGCCGATCCGCCCGACGAGGGCGTCGCCGCGCACTACGGGGAGCCCGCGCAGGAGCAGCGTGCCCTGGCGGCGGGGGACGCGTTCGTCGACCGGAGCGACCGGGGCGTCGTGCGGGTCTCCGGGCCCGACCGGCTGAGCTGGCTGCACAGCCTGCTCAGCCAGCACCTGGACGCGCTGGAGCCGCACCGGCCGACCGAGGCGCTGCTGCTCAGCCCGAACGGGCACATCGAGCACCACCTCTTCCTCGTGGACGACGGCGAGGCCGTCTGGGCGCACGTCGAGCCGGGCACGGCGCCGTCCCTCGTGGAGTTCCTCGACCGGATGCGGTTCATGCTGCGCGTCGAGGTCGCCGACGTGTCGGACGCGTACATGGTCGTCACCGGCCCGTCGACCTGGGACTCACCGGGCGACGTCCCGTCCTGGCCGGACGCGGCGGGGACGACGACCCGCGTCGTCCCCCGCGCCGGCGGCTTCCCCGCGAACGCGCGGCCCGCGGGCCTGTGGGCCTACGAGGCGCTGCGGATCGCGGAGCACCGGCCCCGCTTCGGTCTCGACACCGACCACCGGACGATCCCGCACGAGGCCGGGCTCGTCGAGACGGCCGTCCACCTGGAGAAGGGCTGCTACCGGGGGCAGGAGACGGTCGCGCGCGTCCACAACCTGGGGCGCCCGCCGCGCCGCCTGGTGTTCCTGCACCTGGACGGCAGCGTGGACCGGCTCCCGGCGCACGGCGATCCGGTCGAGATCCCGGGCGGCCGCCAGATCGGGTTCGTGGGGTCGGCGGCCCGGCATCACGAGCTGGGGCCGATCGCGCTCGCGACCGTGAAGCGGAACGTCCCGGTCGACGCCGAGCTGCTGGCCGGCGGGGTCGCCGCCGCGCAGGAGGTCATCGTGTCGCCCGACACGGGAGCCAACGCGCAGATCGACCTGCGCCGCCGCCCCGCCGCCCGCGGCTGACACCAGCACACCGCGCAGGACCAGGCACACGGGGCGTGCCGAGCACGCCGGGCGTGCCGAGCGCACCGGGCGGAGCGCGCGTCGGGGGTAACGCCGCGGGGCGGTTCGCCATATCGTCGGACATGCAGGATTCTGACGGGCGTGCCCCGGTGAAAGGCGGTTTCTGCCGATGGTCGCGAACTCCGGCGGTCAGCCTCCCGGTCAGCCTCCCGGTGAGTCCCCGTCCCGGCCGCGCCGGACGGCCGGCCGCAAGGGCGGTTCGCGGCGGCGACCGCGCCGGGAACCGGCGGCGGCCTGGTGGGCCGGGTTCGCGGCGCTCGCCGCGGCCGCCGTGTGGCTGGGCTCGTGGCGGGTGGCGCTCGTGGGCCTGCTCGGCTGGTGCCTGTACCAGTTCGCGCTCGTCCCGACGCTGTGCCGGGTGCTGACCCCGCAGGGCTACGCGTGCGCCGAGCGGGCCCGCGGACGGCTGTTCGCCTGCGGCCCCGAGCACCAGCGGGTGAAGAACGGCGCGCTGCGTCGCCTCGCCGGCCGGCGCCGCCGCCGCACCGCGAACCACGACGGTCCCGGCGACGTGCACGACGCCACCGGCGTGGTCGTGGTGTCGGGGGACGTCCGGGGCCGCCTCACCTCTCCGGACCGCGCGCTGCTCCTGCTCGCGGCCGCCGGGACGATCGCGGTCGTGGCCGCGATCGTCCACGACCTGCGCTGACGCGGCCTCAGAGCTCCAGGACGAGCGTGATCGGGCCGTCGTTGACCAGCGCGACCCGCATGTCCGCGCCGAACTCGCCCGTCTCGACCTCGGCGCCGAGGGCGCGCAGCTCGGCGACGACGGCGTCCACCAGCGGCTCGGCGACGGGGCCGGGCGCGGCGGCCGTCCAGCCGGGGCGGCGGCCCTTGCGGGCGTCGCCGTAGAGGGTGAACTGGCTGACGACGAGGAGCGGCGCGCCGAGGTCCGAGCATGACTTCTCTTCGTGCAGGATGCGCAGCCCCCACAGTTTCGCGGCCATCTTGCGGGCCTTCGCCTCGTCGTCGTCGTGCGTGACGCCGACCAGGACCATCAGGCCCGGACCGTCGATCGCGCCGACGACGCGGTCGGCGACGGTCACGCTCGCACTGCTCACCCGTTGGACTACCGCTCTCATGGGCAGGCATTCTGCCGCCTCCGGGGGAGCGGCGCTCGGCGGGTGCCGCCCGCCCGTCCGGCCGAGGATCAAACCGCGCCCGACCGGGCATGATGAGGCCATGATCAATCCGGTGCTGGTCGAGGTGGAGCGGTCCGGGTTCGTGGAGTCGCGGCATCGCGGCGCCGCGGCCGGGCTCGCGGTGGACGGGACGCAGGCGGTGCGGGCCGGGACGGTCGAGGAGCCGATCTTCCCGCGCTCCGCGAACAAGCCGCTGCAGGCCGTCGCGATGCTGCGGTCCGGGCTGGAGCTGGAGGGGGAGCTGCTGGCGCTCGCCGCCGGGAGCCACTCGGGGGAGGATTTCCACGTCGAGGGCGTCGAGAAGATCCTCGCGGGGGCCGGGCTGACGGCGGACGACCTGCGCTGCCCCGAGTCGTGGCCGATCGACCCCGGCACCGCGCGCTCCTGCTCGGGGCCGTCGCGCGTCCGGATGAACTGCTCGGGCAAGCACGCGGCGATGCTCGCCACGTGCGTCGCGGCGGGGTGGCCGACGGCGTCCTACCTGGACCCGGAGCACCCGCTGCAGCAGGCGGTGCGCGAGGTGGTGGCGGAGCTGTCGGGCGAGCGGGTCGCGGCGACCGGGGTGGACGGCTGCGGGGCGCCGCTGTTCGCGATCTCCACGCTGGGCGTCGCGCGCGCCTACCGGGCGCTGGTGCTGGCCGCGCCGGACGCCGCCGAGGGCCTGGTCGTGGACGCGATGCGCACCCACCCGCAGTGGACGTCCGGGACCGCGCGCGAGGAGCGCCGGCTGATGGACGCCGTCCCGGGCCTGCTGGTCAAGTGCGGTGCGGAGGGCGTGGACGCGTTCGCGCTCGCCGACGGCCGGGCCGGTGCCGTCAAGATCGACGACGGGGCGATGCGGGCCCGGACGCCGGTGACCGTCGCGCTGCTGCGCGCCCTCGCGCGGAGCGTGCCGGGCGACGGCGCGCTGGACGGCGGCGTGCCGGGTACGCCCGCGGGCGGCCTGCCGGAGGCCGCCGACGCGGGCGCGCTGGACGAGCTGGCGACGGAGCGGCTCCACGGCGGAGACGGCGTCGCGGGCGTCATCCGCCCGGCCCCTGGCGCGTTCTAGCCGGCGGGGGCTGATCGTAGTCGCGCTCCTCCGGCGGGACCCTCGGCTCGCGTCCCGGCTGCGGGTTGTCGCGCTGGAACTCGTCGAACTGGGTCGACTTCTCCGGCGGGTAGCTGTGCGAGAACATCCCGGGCCGGTAGGTGTAGGTGCCGCCCTGCTCCATGCCGCGGTGGTTGTGCTGGTCGTTGCGGCGATCCGGGTGGATCTTCCTGGACGAGGACGCGATCGTCAGGTACAGCCACGTCAGCAGGCCCAGCACGCCGAGGACGGGGATGAACCACATCAGGATGTGACCGGGCGTCGCGTAGGCCGCGATGGTCGCGAACATCGATCCCACCTCCCTGGCCGGTGTGGTGCCCGCCGGCGCGGTAGGTATGTGGCGAATGGTGTCGATTTTGGACGCTTTTGGCGTGCGGTCAGCCGAGCACCGCCGTCGTCGTGTCCGCCGGTTCGTCCTCGGGCGGCGGGCCGCCGACCGTCCGGATCCGTCCGGCGATCATGCCGGGGACCAGCAGGGTCACCGTCACCGCCAGCACGCCGAGCATCGGAACGGTCCATCCGCCGGTGGCGTCGTGCAGCGCGCCGACCGCGAGCGGCCCGGTCGCCGCGAGCACGTACCCGACGCCCTGCGCCATGCCCGACAGTTGCGCCGCGACGGACGCGTCGTGGGAGCGCAGCCCGATGAACGACAGCGCCGTCGGGAACCCGAGGCCCTGCCCGACACCCAGCACGACCGTCCACACCCAGACCGTCCCGATCGGCGCCCAGGTCGCGCCCGCGAAGCCCGCCGCGGTCAGCACCACGATCAGCACCACCAGCGGCCGCTGGTCGCGCATCCGCCGCGCCAGCACCGGGACCAGCAGCGACGACACCGCCTGGACCCCGGCCGTCACCGCCAGCGCGTACCCGGCGCCCGCCTCGCTCATCCCGCGGTCCTGCCAGATCGTCGCCAGCCAGCCCAGCGTCACGTACGCCAGCAGCGACTGCAGGCCCATGAACGCCGTGACGCTCCAGGCCAGCGGCGACCGCCACACCAGCGCCGCGACGCCGCGGGCCGCCGGGACGGACGGCGCCGCGCGGGCGGCGCGGGCCGCCCGGAGCGCGCGCGGCAGCCAGATCAGCCCCGCGACGGCCGTCGGGACCGCCAGCAGCCCGAGCGGCAGCCGCCAGGACGCGTCGAACGCGTTCTCCACCGGGACCGCCAGCCCGGCCGCCAGCGCCGCGCCGCCCGACATCGCCACCGTGTAGATCGCCGTCACGGTGGTGAGCGACTCCGGATGGTCGCGCTTGATGATCGCCGGCATCGCGATGTTGCCGATGCTGATCGCCATCCCGGCCACCAGCGACCCCGCGAACAGCGGGAACGGCGCGTCCACCAGCCGCAGCAGCAGCCCGGCGAACAGCAGCGCCATCGAGGTCACCAGCAGCGTCTCGCTGCGCGGCGCCCGGCGCAGGAACGGCGCGAGCAGGCCGTAGGAGCCGAAGAACGCCAGCGGCAGGGTCGTCAGGGCGCCCGCCGCGGTGCCGGACAGGCCGAAGGCGTCCTGGATCTCGGTGAGCACCGGCCCGACCGCCGCGATCGCGGGCCGCAGGTTCAGCGCGACCAGGACGATCAGCGCGACCGCCGCGACGCGGGACGTGCGGGCCGCGCTCACCGGTCGTCCGTCGCGTCGCCCGCGATCAGCCCGTCGAGGACGGCCAGCGTCGGCTCGACGACCGCGGCCGCCGCGCGGGCGGCGGCGTCGCCGTCCCGCGCCGCGACCGCGTCCAGCACCGCCCGGTGCGCCGCCGTGCCCGCCTCCGGCACCTCGTGGTCGAGCCGGACCGTGCGCAGCGCCTCGCCGAGCCGCTGGAGGAAGAACCGCATCGCCTCGATCAGCACCGGGTTCCGGGTGGCCTCCGCGACGCCGAGGTGGAACCGGGCGTCGGCCGCACCGAACTCGGCGGCCTCGACGGCGGTGTCGCGCCCCTCGAGCAGCTCCGCGAGCCGCACCAGGTCCGCGTCCGTCCGGCGCCGCGCCGCGAGCCGCGCGGCCTGCACGTCGTAGGCGAGCTGCACCTCGAAGACGTCCCGCGCCGTCGCCCGCGACACCCGGCGCAGCAGCGGGCGCGGGTCGGCGCTGCTGCGGACGTAGGTGCCGTCGCCGCGCCGCACCTCCAGCACGCCCACGTGCGACAGCGCCCGGATCGCCTCCCGGACCGCCGGGCGGCTCACCCCGAGCTGCGCGGCGAGATCGGTCTCGGCGGGGATCCGGCCGCCGATCGGCCACGCCCCGCCGCTCACCTCCGCCTGCAGCTGGTTCAGGACGGCGTCGACGGTCGACCCGCCGGGAACCGGACTCAGCGCCACCACATCTCCTGACGAACGTCGCATTCCAGACAGACGTCAGACATCTTACAAAGCACTGCCGAACGGAGACCTGAAGGGGCGACCCGGTAAGTCCGTCCGGCTCAGCGGGGCCGGCGGCGACGGGAGGCGGCCCCCGCTGCGCGGGCGCGGACGGCTCTCAGGGCGCGGGCCGCGCCGAGCGGCTCGCGCGCGTCGCGCCGGGCCCGCTCGGCCCGCTGCCGCTCCGCCTCCAGCTCCGCTTCCCGCCGCGCGCGTTCGGCCCGCTCGGCGGCGGTGCGCCGCTCCGCCTCGGTGACCGCCCGGTCGCGCCGGGTGCGCTGCGCCGGACTGCCCTGGATGACGCCGCCCATCACCGGCCCGCCGCGATGCGAGAGCCCGTCCCCCCGGCCGTGCGAGCGCACCCGCATCCGCGACGCCGCGATCGTGATGCCGATCCAGAACAGGACCGCCAGCAGCACGATGACCGGCACGATGAACAGGAGGGGGCTGTACGTCGCTCCGGTCGGCGGCGGGAACACGGCGGCGTCACCTCCTGCGTCGGCGGCTCGCCCCGCACATACCCCACGGCCGGGCTTCAACCGCCCGTCACAGCCCCCGCGACTGGGAGATGGAACCGGACGTCGTCAGCGTGAACGTCCGCATCGACTCGGCGAACTTCGACAGGTCCCACTCGGCCGGGCCCTCGTACCAGTACAGGTTGTCGGCGCCCTCGGCCCGCTCGCCCGCGTCCTCGACCGTCCCGGCCCACCGCTCGACGACGTCGAACACCACCGCGTACGGCAGGAACCGGGAGAACAGCGCGATCTTCTGCGGCGACGCGAGCTCGCCGCCCTCCGGCAGCTCCCCGCGCTCCAGGTACGTGCGGAAACCGATGGTGTGCGCGAGGACCGTCGACCCGCGCGCCGTCTTCGCGGGCATGTACTGGCCGCCGTACGCCAGCGCCGCCCCCGCGATGATCACGGCGAGCCCGGCCAGCGCCCACTCCGTCGTCAGCGCCAGCGCGACGGTCCCGCCGATGCCGAGGACGGTCAGCGCCAGACCCGCGATCGTCCACCGGGACCGGACGGTGTCCGGCCGCCGCGCGAACCACCCCTGCCGCACCACGTCGTCGTACATCGCCGCCCGCACCTGCGCGAGCTTCGTCGCGAACGTCCCGCCGAGCTCCGACAGCTTCACCGCGTCGCGCGCCGTCCCGTCCCGCCCGGTGAGCAGGGCGTCCAGCAGGATCCGCTCGTAGGGCAGCAGGTCGACGACCGGACGGTCGAGGCGGCGCAGCGTCCAGTCGAGCCGCCCGGTCGCCGCCCGGTCCTCCTCCTCGATCAGCAGGTAGCCGCGGACGGCGAGGTCCACGATCGTCGCGGTCACGTCGATCACGTCGGCCTGCTCGTCGATCAGCGTGCCGATCTGCCCCGGCCGCACCCCGTCCGGGGGCTCGAACTCCGCGCCCGCCACCGGGGCGTGGTCGCCCTCGGCGGCGCGCTTGCCGACGACCCGCGCGTCCCGTCCGCGCAGCAGGTACAGGACCGCGACGCCGCCGCCGAGCAGCACCAGCAGCCCGAGCAGCGCCGACGCGGTCACCGCGTTCACCGAGAACGCCGTCGCCATCGTCTGCCGCCGCTCGTACCGGGCGTGGTCGCCGGTCGCCCCCGCCGGGAAGCCCGCGACGACCGTCAGGTACTCGCCGCGGAGCAGCTTCTCCTGGCTGTAGATCCCCTGCGTGTGCGCGTGGTTCATGTAGAACTGCGTGCATCCGACCGTGCTGCCGATCGGGCCCGCGAAGCAGTTCACGTTGCGGATCATCGTGCCGCCGCCGACCGTCGCGCTCGCCGTCTCCACCGGGACGCGGAAGCCGCCCGCCACCGGCCACGACAGCTCGTCCGCCGCACCCAGCCGGGTGACCGCGCCGCGCAGGTCGTATTCCAGCACGACCGTGCGCCGGCCGGTCAGCTCGTCCGGCCCGCTCACCTCGACGGTCGTCCGGGTGCCCTCGCGGGTCGCGGTCACCCGCGTCGGGCCGCCGTCCGGGCTGCTCGCCCGCACGTTCGTCATCCGGTACACGCGGTCGCGGGTCGCGCTCTCGTGCGCGCGCGTCACGAACGTCCGCGCGAAGCCGTCGCCGCCCGCGAACTCGTAGACGATCGTCTCCCGCACGTGCGCGACGCCGTTGCCCACGGTCATGACGACCCTGTCCTCGAGCACCCGCTCGGACGCCCGCCGGGCCGCGGCCGCCGGCGTCGCCATCGTGAGGGAGAGGAGGGCGGCGGCCGTCACCGCCGCCATGACCGGTCGCACCCGGCGCAGCGCCGCAAGAGCAGACATGGCCGCACATCGTAGCGGTAAAGGGTGTATCAAGAACGTGCGATGATGCTCCCTTATGGCAGGTCGCACCCCCACATCGGCACCACCGTCGGACCGTCGGCCCGCCTACCGCCACGTCCCGTCCCGCCGCCCGCCCCGCCGCACCCCGGACGGGACGATCGCCGGCGTCATCGGCGGCGTCGCGACGGTCGTCGTGCTGGGCGTCCTCGGCTTCTCCCTCTTCGGCGACCGCGCCCCCATCGGCGCCATCACCGGCTCCTACCGGGAGGTGGCGGTCGGCCGCGAGACCGCCACCGACAACGAGCTGTACGCGACCGGCGTGCTCACCCCCGTGAACTGCGCGCCGCCCCGCCTCGAACCCGGTGGCGCGTCGATGCGCCGGTTCATGGACGCCCTGAGCGACTGCCTCGACGCCTCGTGGGGCAGCCAGTTCGCGAAGGCCGGCCTGCGGTTCGACGTCCCCGCCCGCGTCTTCTGGCGGGACGCCGGGCGCAGCCCCTGCGGCACGTACCCGAGCCCCGGCTCGTCCGCGTTCTACTGCCCGGCGAACAACACGATGTACGTCGGCGTCGACCACATCGTGGCGACGTCGGGGGACGAGCCGCTCGAGAACTTCGCGGTGTTCGCCCGGGTCGTCGCGCACGAGTACGGCCACCACGTCCAGGACCGCGCCGGGATCCTGCTGTACGGGAACCGGCTGATGGAGGGCGCCGACCCGCTCGGCCGCGCGGAGGCCAGCCGGCGCATCGAGCTGCAGGCGCAGTGCTTCGCGGGCGCGTTCCTCGGCGCGGAGCGCGCCACCCTGCCGATGACGCGGGACCAGGTCGCCGCCATGATCGAGGACGTCCGCGGGCGGGGCGACGAGCACCTGCCGCCCGCGCGGCGTGACCACGGTTCGGGCCGCAACTACGCGGGCTGGGTCGTCACCGGATTCGAGGGCGCAGGGGTTGAGGGCGCAGGCGTTGAGGGGGCGGGCCTCGCGGTCTGCAACACCTGGACGGTCCCGGCCAGCGAGGTCGACTGACCGCCCAGGGGGCTTTACCCGGCACTACATGAGCACCTGTACTCATGCACCGGACGCGTCCGGTCCGCAGACTCGGCGTATGACGACACGTTCATCGCCTCCCGCGCCCGCGGGCACCACCGCGTTCTTCGTCCAGGCCGCGATCTCGTTCGTGGTCTCCAGCGTCGCCGTCGTCCTCGGCGTCCTGTACCTGCCGGTCGACGAGTGGGTGCGCGCGTTCCTCGCCCTCGGCGTGCTCTACGTCATCACGTCCACGTTCACGCTGGCCAAGTGCGTCCGGGACCGGCAGGAGACGCAGTCGCTCGTCGGCCGCGTCGACCAGGCCCGCCTGGACAAGCTGCTCAGCGAGCACGACAGCTACTCCACCCAGAACCTCTGAGCCCTCCGACTGGAACTTCTGAGCCAGATCATCCCGTTCTGTCTACTATGCCGTCACGGACCGTGTGAGGGGACTCACGCGAGGAGTGCTAGCTAGCCTGCTTGCAATTGCAAGCACCATGACGCAGGGTGGAGACATGGCGAGTTCGAAGGTCGGCTCGATCGGGGAGTACATCCGGGAGCAGCGCACGCGGGCGAAGATCTCGCTGCGCCAGCTCGCGGACGTCTCGGGGATCTCCAACCCGTATCTGAGCCAGATCGAGCGCGGCCTGCGCAAGCCGAGCGCCGAGATCCTGCAGCAGATCGCCAAGGGGCTGCGGATCTCCGCCGAGGCGCTGTACGTGCAGGCCGGGATCCTCGAGGACCGGGAGGCCGACACCGATGTGCAGGCCGCCGTCCGGGCCGACCTCCTCCTCACCGAACGGCAGAAGCAGGTCCTTCTGGACATCTACGCGTCGTTCCTCAAGGAGAACGAAGCCACCGGAGTGCTCGACGGCGTCCGGGACGGGACCGGGGACGACCCGGAACCGGAACCGGAACCGGACGCCGACCGCGGGCACGAAGTCCACGAGCAGAACGGAAAGGAAGAGGTCGGATGACGCTGGCCGGCAACCTGCGAGAGAACAAGGCCGTCTACACCGTGGCCGGCGCCGGCGACTTCGCGGTGGAGAAGATCCGCGAGATGCCCGAGCAGATGACCCGGGCGCGCGAGGTCGCGGAGAAGTACCAGGGCGAGGTCCGCGAGACCGTGTACCGCTACGGCGGGCAGTTCCGCGAGACCGTGGAGCGCTACCGCGGCGAGGTCCAGGGGCGCGTGGACGCCAAGGACCTGCCCGGCGCGGCCGTCGGGTACGCGACGACGTTCGGCAGCCGGGCCGCCGATTTCATCGACGAGCTCGCCGAGCGCGGCCGCAAGGTCGTCCACCGCGAGGCCGCCGAGGTCGCCGAGATCACCGAGGCGAAGCCGCGCGCCGCGCGCACCGCGCAGCCCAAGCGCAAGACCACCGCGAAGAAGACCGGCTCCTGACCCGACGGATCGGGGGCGCACGCGAACGGGCCCGGCCGGGAACACCCGGCCGGGCTCTGTCGTCCCTCTTGCAGGGACGAATAGTGTTGGTGGCGATGAACGCGTGTGCGCGGCGTGGAGCCGCCGTCCGAGACGAGCAGGAGCGCTGATCACGATGGCGGGCTTCAACATCCTCGACTACTTCTTCTGGCTGCTGCTGATCATCGCTTTCGCGATGGAGGCGTGGGCGCTGCTCGACGCGCTCACCGTCCCGCAGAACGCCTACGCGGCGGCCAGCAAGCAGAGCAAGAAGCTGTGGACGATCATCACGATCGTCTGCGCGGTCGTCGGCATGGCCTACGCCGTCGCCCCCGCCGCACTCGGCGCCAGCCCCATCGGGCTGCTGCTCGGCATCCTGCCGGTCGCCGCGTTCATCGGCGCCGCGATCTACCTCGCCGACGTCCGTCCGGCCGTCGCCCCGTTCAAGAAGCGCAACGGGGGCCGCGGCGGCACCCGGCAGGGCCCGTACGGCCCCTGGTAAAGCCTGCTCACACCCCCGAACCTGCGGAAAACCGCAGGTTCGGGGGTGAGGTTCCCGGCGGAAACCGTGCGGTCCGCCTCATGACGGCCCGAGGCCCGCCGAACCTAGCGTCCAAAGCATGAAGGACGCGAAGAGGCCCGTCACGGTACGGGTCGCACGATGGAGCGCCGCCCACCCCTGGTCGGCCGTCGGGCTGTGGATCCTGTTCGCCGCCCTCTGCCTGGGGCTGGGCACCGCCGCCGGCACCAACGACATCTCCGACGCCGACTCCGGCGTCGGCGAGTCCGGCAGAGCGGGACGCATCGTCGCCGCGGGCGACTTCCCGGAGAAACCCGAAGAGAACGTCCTCATCACCGCGACGCGCGGCGGTCCCCTCGATCCGCGCGCCGCGCGGGCCGCCGCGGACGACGTCGTCCGGCGCATGCGGGCCCTCCCGGAGGTCGAATCGGTCGGCCGCCCCGTCCCCGCGCCCGACCGGACGGCCGTGCTCGTCCCGGTCACGATGACCGGCGACACCGAGACCGCCGACCGGCACGTCGACCCCCTCCTCGCGCAGAGCGCCGCCGTACAGGACGCCCACCCGGGCCTGCGGGTCGAGCAGGTCGGCACCGGCTCCACCGCCAAGGGCCTCACCGAGACCCTCGGCGAGGACTTCCGGCGCGCCGAGTACATCAGCCTGCCGCTCACCCTGCTCATCATGCTGGTCGTGTTCGGCGCGCTGATCGCCGCGTGCGTCCCGGTCGTCCTCGCCCTGTCGTCGGTCGCCGCCGCGATCGGGCTGTCCGCCCTCGTCTCCCACCTGCTGCCCGCCACCTCGGCGATCAGCAACGTGATCCTGCTGATGGGCATGGCGGTCGGCGTCGACTACTCGCTCTTCTACCTCAAGCGCGAGCGCGAGGAGAGACGCCGCGGACGCCCGGACGCGCTCGAGATCGCCGCCGAGACCTCCGGGCACACCGTCGTCGTGTCGGGCGCCACCGTCGCCGTCGCGATGGCCGGCCTCTACCTGGCCGGGGAGGCCACCTTCACCTCGCTGGCCACCGGCTCGATCATCGTCGTCGGCGTCGCCGTCCTCGCCTCCCTCACCGTCCTGCCCGCGCTCCTGGCGAAACTCGGCCCCCGCGTCGACCGTCCCCGGATCCCCGTCCTGTGGCGGATGACGATGCGCCCGCGGTCCCGGCTCTGGCCCGTCCTGCTGCGCCCCGCCCTCCGCCGTCCCGCCCTCACCCTGACCGTCTCCGCCGCCGCGCTCGTCCTGCTCGCCGTCCCCGCGCTCGACATGCGGCTCAAGCAGCCCGGCTCCGACGACCTGCCCCGCGACATCCCCGTCGTCCGCGCCATGGACCGGCTCACCGCCGCCTTCCCCAGCGAGGGGACCGTCCACGAGGTGGCCGTCCGGGCGCCCGCAGAGCAGTCGGCCCGCGTCCGGTCCGCCCTCACCGGCCTCGCCGCCCGCACCGCCCGCGACCCCCTCTTCGCCCACGACCGCGTCCCCGAGATCCGCACCTCGCCCGACGAACGCGTCCACGTGATCGACATCGCGACCCCGCACGCCCGCTCCAGCGACGGGGCCCGCCGCTCCCTCGACACGCTCCGCACCTGGCTGCCGGACGCCCTCGCCGACGTCCCGGGCACCGAGTACGGCGTCGGCGGCAAGCTCGCCGAGGGCGTCGACTTCACCGACCACCTCGAAGCACGGCTGCCCCTCGTGGTCGGATTCGTCCTCCTGCTGACCCTCGCGATGACCGGTGCGATCTTCCGCTCCGCCGCCATCGCGCTCTCGGCCGTCGCGCTGAACCTGCTCTCGGCGGCCGCCGCGTTCGGCGTCCTCGTGGCCGTCTTCCAGAACACGTGGGCCGAGGGGATCCTCGACTTCCACTCGTCCGGCGCCGTCGTCTCCTGGCTCCCGCTCTTCCTGTTCGTCGTCCTGTTCGGGCTCTCGATGGACTACCACGTGTTCGTCGTGTCCCGGATCCGCGAGGCCGCCCGCGACCTGCCCGCCCGCGCCGCCGTCGGCGCGGGCATCACCCGGTCGGCGGGCGTCGTCACCAGCGCCGCCGTCGTCATGGTCGCCGTCTTCGCGATCTTCGGCACGCTCAGCATGGTCGAGTTCAAGCAGCTCGGCGTCGGCCTCGCCGCCGCCGTCCTCATCGACGCCGTCGTCATCCGGATCTTCGTCCTGCCGTCCCTGATGGCCCTGCTCGGCGACGCGAACTGGTGGCCCGGCCGCCTCCCGCCCCGCCCCGCGGACGCGACCGTCCCCGACCTGCCGCTCCCGGTGCGCTGACCGGAATAGGCTGATCCAGACCCGCGCCGCCCGGTCCCGCCGGTCGATGCGACGATCGCCGCCGAGGCGGACGCCCCCGACCGAGGCCACCGCAGCTGGTCGTGCAGGCGGTCACCGGGGTTTTCGCACGAGGCGGCGCGCTTCGCCCGTGGGCCACCGCAGGTGGTCGCGGAGACCGCCACCGGGGTCTCTCGGCCGAGGCGATCGGCTCGGGCCGAGACCACGGCGAGCGGTCGTGGAGGCGGTGACGGGCCTTTGGCCGGTGGGCGCGGCACGGCGAGCGGGCGCGGCCCCGTGGCCCGGGGTCGGCATGACCAAGGGGGATGCCCCCGGAAGGAGACGGCATGAGCGTGCACGGGCGGACGGCGCGGCTGGAACTCGACGATCAGAACCTCCGCGAGTGGGAGGCCGTCGTCCTCGAATCCGGACCGGACGGGATCGTCCTCGACCGGTCCGCGTTCTACCCGGGCGGCGGCGGGCAGCCCCCGGACCACGGCGTCCTGCTCTGGCAGGGCGTGCAGACGCGCATCGCCGGGGTGCGCAAGGGCGACGACCTCGTCCTCCTCCCGGCCGACGGCGACCCGCTCCCCCCGCCCGGCGCCACCGTCCGGGGCGACGTCGAGGACGACCGGCGCACCGCCCTCATGCGCACCCACTCGGGACTGCACCTGCTGTGCGGCGTCGTGTTCCGCGACTACGGCTGCCTCGTCACCGGCGGCAACATGGAACCGCTGAGCGCCCGCATGGACTTCGACCTGCGCGAGGTCCCGCCCGGCTTCAAGCAGGCCGTCGAGGACGCCTGCAACGCCGAGGTCGACGCCGACCGCCGCATCGACGTGCGGACCCTCCCGCGCGCCGAGGCGTTCGAGATCCCCGACATCGTCCGCACCGCCACGAACCTCGTCCCGCCCGAGGTCCGGGACGTCCGGATCGTCGACATCGCCGGCCTCGACACCCAGGCCGACGGCGGCACCCACGTCGCGTCCACCAGGCAGGTCGGCCGCATCACCGTCGCCAAGGTCGAGAACAAGGGCCGCGGCTTCCGCCGCCTCCGCATCAAGATCACCGACTGAGCCCGCACCCGTGCCGTCGCCATCGGAGCGGGAGTCCGGCGGTGTTCGCCGTCCGGGCACGGGGCCGCCGGACGGATGCGCCGACCGTCCGGCGGAACTCCGCCGGGCGCTGGCGCCGCTGGACGCGGAACCGGCGACGTCGCGTCTCCGTGTCCGGGTGGACGATCACGTCGGGGCGGGACCGGCCGAACTCCTGCACCCGGTCGTGTTCGCGCCCGAGTTCGACCGGGGCCCGTTCGCGCACCTCGAGGGCCTGCCGGACACGGTCGAGGACCTCGCGCGCGCCCTTGCACCGGTCGCCGTGACCGGCGAGCGGATGCTCCCGTTGCTGGTGCGCCTCTGCACCGAGGACCTCGCCTACGGCGTGCCCTTCGACCCCTGGACGCCGGATCGTGCACGGGACGTCCTGGGACGGGTCGTGGACGCGCTGGGGCCGGAGACCCGGTGGTGGTCCAACGTCTCGTACCCCGACCGGGCTTGGGCGTCCGGGGATTACTCCGGTGATTTCAGTTCGAGCCCGGTCACCGGCTACACCACGGACTGCGCGGTTGTCGGGATCGGTCGGTACGCGACGCTCACCATGCTGGCTTTCGCCGAGAGTTGACGTCCAGCGCGCGGTGATCGTGTGACGTGCGGCCGCGCGACCATGGCCAAGTACACCTAGTACTACATAGCCACTTCGGATCGCGACCTGCGCCAACGAGGTAAGCAGGCGCTTTCAGTTGGAGTGCCGACCTGCGTTGCTCCGCCGTGGCGAAACGATCAAGGCATGTAGTACTAGTGGGGTTCGGCCGGTCAATCCTCGCCGACGAGGGCTTGGAGCAGGTCGCGTAGTTGCTGCTGGCGGTCGGCGGGGAGGGACGTCAGCGGGGAGCGGGCGTCGAGGAGGGCCAGGACCTCCGCGCGGCGGGCCCGGCCCGGGTCGGTGAGGACGATCTGCTTCGCGCGCCGGTCGGTCGGGTGCGGGTGCCGCCGGACGAATCCCTGGTCCTCGAGGCGGTCCACGACGAACGTCGCGTTGGACGCCTCGCACGCCATCCGGGTCGCCAGTTCCCGCGCGGTGATCGGCTCGGAGAGTTCGCGCAGCGCGACGACCTGCGACGCCGTCATCTCCAGTTCCTCGGCGATGCGGCGTACGTGGACGTCGAGCCGGTGCGCGAACCGGTGCACCAGATGGCACACGTCGCGGTCGATCTCCGCGCGCTCGGGCTCGTTCGGCATGCCCGGAGTCTAGCGACATGCTTCGAACCATGATAGTTCTGACTCGTCTTATTCGAGTTCGGACTATATGAGTTCGTATCAAGGAGTGCGTGTGCGGCTACCCCTCTTCTCGCTCATGCTGGTCGTGTTCGGCCTGACCACCGGCGAGTTCGTGATCGCCGGGATCCTGCCGGAGGTCGCCGGGGCGCTGTCGGTGTCGATTCCGGCGGCCGGGCAGCTCATGACCGCCTACGCCCTCGGCATGATCGTCGGCGGCCCGGTGGTCACCGTCCTGACGGCCCGGCTGCCGCGCAAGCAGCTGGTCACGGGCCTGATCATCGTCTCGATCGTCGCGAACCTCGGCTCGTCCGCCGCCCCGAACTACCCCGTCCTGCTCGCCGCGAGGTTCGCGGCGGGCCTGGTCGTCGCGACCTTCTTCGCCGTCGCGATCGCCACCGCCGCATCCACGGCTCCGGCGGGACGGCAGGGCACGGCCGTGGCGCGGGTCGCGCTCGGCATGAACCTCGGCATCATCCTGGGCACGCCGCTCGGCACGCTCATCGGCCAGCACGCGGGATGGCGCGCCACGTTCGCCGCGATCGCCGCCGTCACCCTCGCCGCGCTCGTCCTCGTGCTGCGGTACGTCCCGCCCGGGCCGCCGGCCGCGACCGGGCCGCTGCTCGGGGAACTGCGCGTGTTCACCGGACGCGACGTCCGGCTCGCCATCGCCCTCACCGCGCTCGGCAACGTCGGCGTCCTGGCCGTCTTCCTCTACATCACGCCGCTGCTGACGGACGTCGCCGGATTCTCCGCGGACGCCGTTCCCGGTCTGCTGCTCGGCTACGGTGCGGGCGCGGTCGCCGGGAACCTCCTCGGCGGGCGGCTCGCCGACCGCGCCCTGATGCCGTCGCTCGCCGGTCTCCTCGCGGCGCTCGCGGGGGTGCTCGCCCTGTTCTGGGCGGTCGGCGAGGTCCGGGTGCTCGCCGCGGTCCTGACGTTCGCGCTCGGGGTGGCGGCCTTCGCGATCATCCCCGGCATGCAGACCCGCGTCCTGACCACGGCCCACGCGGCCCCGACGCTCGCCGTCGCGGTCAACGCCTCCGGCTTCCAGCTCGCCGCGGCCTTCGCCGGCTGGTTCGGCGGACGTGTCGTCGACGCGGACGGGGGCCTGCGCGCACTCCCGCTGATCGCCGCCGCCCTCACCCTCACCGGCCTCGCCACCGCGCTGGTGATCCTTCGCGGCGAGCCCGAAGAAGTTCCCTCGTGAACCGCTCACCCCGCTGTCCCGGGCCGGTTCCGGGCGCGGCGGTCGTCGGCTTGCTCGCGTGCCCGTCCGCTTCTTCACCTGCGCGACCATGCCGGTGTTCGCGGGGCGGGGAGGTGAGCGTCGATCGCGTCCGGGGTGCGACTCCTCCCGCGCAGGCGGACGGACACGTAGGTCAGGAACGCGACGGCGGCGACCAGGTAGGCGTTCGCGACCAGGGTCACCGGGCCGTGGAAGCCGTACTCGTCGGGGCCGCCGTCGCGGGGCGTGAACCACATCGGGGCCACGGCGAACACGGCGTACGCGCAGGCGGCGGGGACGCGGCGGCCGTCGCGGACGAGGAGTGCGAGCGCCGGGACGATCCACACCCAGTGGTGCGCCCACGAGATCGGGGAGACGAGCAGGCCCGTCGTGCCGGTGACGGCGATCGCGGCGAGCCAGTCGCGGCGCGCGGCCCACGCGGCGGCGAGGGCGAGGCCCGCGACGGCGATCAGCGGCGGGACGAACGTGTACCAGCCGTCCACGTGTTCGGCGCCGCCGAGGATCCGGACGGCCGCGCCGTACGGGGACTGGTTGCTGATGTACGGGGCGCCGACGCGGGACGTGTCGAAGAAGGTGTGCAGCCAGTAGGTGCGGGACGCGTCCGGGGCGGCGGCCCACGCGGCGAGGGTGCACGCCGCGAATGCGGCGGTGGCGGCGGCCGCGGATCTCGTCCGCCGGGTGGCGATGAGGAGCAGGACGAAGATTCCGGGGGTCAGTTTTATCGCGGTGGCGATTCCGATTCCGATTCCGGTCGTCTTCCCGCGGGCGGCGCGCTTCATGTCGAACATGACGAGCGCGAGCAGGAACAGGTTGATCTGCCCCTGGTACAGCGAGTGCCACATGGGCGCGAGGACGAGCCCGGCCGCGACCGTCGCCGCGACGAGCGGACGGGACGGGCGGCGGCCGGCGAGCTCGAGCGTCACCGTGCACGCGTAGGCGAACGCGGCGACGGACGCGAGCTGCCAGGCCACGCGGGCGAGGGGGAGGGGCAGCGTGGAGAGGGGCGCGAACAGCAGGGCGGCGAACGGGGTGTTGGTGAACCAGTGCTCGGCGTGCTGCCGGAGGTAGAGGTCCGCCCCGTCGGTCAGGGCTCCGCCGCCGAGCATGTAGATGCGGAAATCGAGCGAGTCGTAGGTCGCGGCGAATATCGCGACGGCGAGCAGTTCGAGGGTGAGGGCCGTGTACGCCAGCCGTTTCACGAAAGTCCTCCGTCCGGTGTGGACGGCCAACGATGACGAATGGCGCGCGGGCGTCGCGTCGGGCCGGAGGGCACAATTCCGCGGCCCCGTATAGCCCGGAGAATTAAGCCCGCGGGCCAATGTGCGGCCGGCGGCGCGCGGCTACGATCGCCGCATGTCCGTTCCGAACCTCCGGGCCGTGTGGCCGGTGCTGGCCTGGTGCGGGGCCCTGCTGTACCCGGCGGTCCTGTTCGTGACGATGGCGAACCGGCAGGCCGGGTTCGTCACGCTGGAGGTCGTGGCGTCGGCGGTGCTGACGGCGCTGGTCCTGAGCATGCTGCCGCGCTGGCCGCTGCCGATCCTCCTGGTGCTGGTGGTCGCGTGGACGGGCGCGGTGCTGGAGTACGCGAACGGCACGGGGTTCGCGCTCGAGATGGCGGTGGTCGGCGTGGCCATCGGCTACATCGCGTCCGTGCGGCGGCGCCGCGTGTCGATCGGGGCGGCCGCCGCGGCGCTCGTCGTGCAGGGCATGACGGTGTACGCCTTCCTCCAGAACGCCCGGGACCAGTTCCTCATGACGGCGGTGCTCGTGGTCATGGCGAGCTGGACGGCGGGGAACTCGGTGCGCATGCGGCGGCGGCACGCGGAGGCGCTGCGGGCGCGGGAGCAGGAGCAGGCCTTCACGGAGGAGCGGCTGCGGATCGCGCGGGAGCTGCACGACATGGTGGCGCACAGCGTGGGGATCATCGCGATCCAGGCGGGCGTCGGGGGACGGGTGATCGAGACGCAGCCCGCGGAGGCGCGCAAGGCGCTGGCGGCGATCGAGGCGACGAGCCGGGACACGCTCGCGAGCCTGCGGCGGATGCTGACCGGCCTCCGCCGGGAGGGGACGCTCGGGCCCGCGCCGGGACTGGACGACCTGGCGCGGCTGGCCGCGGCGACGCGCGACGCCGGGGTGCGGGTGGACGTGCGCAGGACCGGCGCGCGGCGGGAGCTGCCGTCGGACGTCGACCTGTGCGCCTACCGGGTGGTGCAGGAGGCGCTGACGAACGTGGTGCGGCACGCGGGTGTGGAGGAGTGCCGGGTGACGATCGGCTACCGCGAGGACGGCCTGGAGATCGAGGTCGAGGACGAGGGGAGCGGCGGGGTGGTGGGCTCGGGGTTCGGGATCGTGGGGATGCGGGAGCGGGTCGCCCTGGTGCGCGGGGAGTTCGCGGCGGGCCCCAGGCCCGGCGGGCGGGGCTTCCGGGTGACGGCGAGGATCCCGGCGTGACGGTCCGGGTGGTGCTCGTGGACGATCAGCCGCTCGTCCGGGCGGGCCTGCGGGTGCTGGTGGCCGACACGCCCGACCTGGAGATCGTGGGGGAGGCCGGGACGGGCGCGGAGGCGGTGCGGCTGGTCGGGGAGGTCGGGCCGGACGTCGTGGTCATGGACATCCGGATGCCGGACATGGACGGCATCGAGGCCACCCGCCGGATCCGGGGCACGCGCGTGGTGATGCTGACGACGTTCGACGACGACGAGTACGTCTACGGTGCGTTGCGGGCGGGGGCGAGCGGGTTCCTGGTGAAGGACATGGCGCTGGAGGAGATCCTCGCGGCGATCCGGGTGGTCGCGCGGGGCGACGGGCTGATCGCGCCGAGCGTGACGCGGCGGCTGATCGAGGAGTTCGCGGCACGCCCGGAACTCGAGCCGGGCCGCGAACCGGCCCCGCGCGCGGATTCACCGCGCCCGGTCGAGGGGATCACCGGGCGGGAGCGCGAGGTGCTGACCCTGGTGGGGCGCGGGCTGTCGAACCGGGAGATCGCGGACGAGCTGGTCATCAGCGTCGCGACGGCGAAGGCGCACGTGGCCCGGCTGCTGGCGAAACTGGACGCGCGCGACCGCGTCCAGCTGGTGATCATCGCCTACGAGGCGGGGCTCGTGGCGCCGGACGGCTGAAGTCCTACCGGCTGTAGTACTACCCGGGCGCGTCGGATAACCTGGGCCTCGTGAAGGGTCTGGGAGAGCTTGAACGCACGGTCATGGAGGTCCTGTGGGCGCGGGAGGACGCCGGCTCCGGGGCGGCCACGGCGCGCGACGTCAGCCGTGCCCTCGCGGGCGACCGTGACCTGGCGCACACGACCGTCATGACGGTTCTCGACAGGCTCGCGAAGAAAGGCTTCCTGGAGCGTGCGCGCGACGGCCGTGCGTGGAGGTATCGTCCGGTGGAGAGCCGGGAGGGGTACGTCACCGAGCTGATGCTGGGCGCGCTGGAGGAGACGGGCGACCGGGACGCGGCGCTCGTCCACTTCGTCCAGTCGGTCTCGAGCGACGAGGTCGACGTGCTCCGCCAGGCGCTGGCCGCCCTCACGTCGAAGGAACCACCGGCATGAACGGAACCGCCCTGCTCGCACTGATCTCCCTCGGGGCCGTCGGCGGGGCGCACGTTCTGTCCCGCGCGCGCTGGACGTGGCGCACCCCGCGCATCGGCATCGCCCTGTGGCAGGCGCTCGGCCTGTGCTGGGGCGTCGCCACGATCGGCGCCCTGCTCGGGCTGGCGCTGCTGCCCTACCGGAGCGGCGTGGCGGGCGGGCTGCCGGGCCTCTACAACGACGGGGCCGCCCGGCTCGACACCCTGCACATGGCCGCGCTGCTCGGCGCCCTGAGCCTGACCGGCGTGCTGCTGGTCATGCTGGCGTTCGCGGTGGTGCGGGTGGTGCGGGCCCGGCACCGGCACCGGGCGCTGCTGGCGCTGGTGTCGCGCCGCGACTCGGCCGTCCCGGGCACGCTCGTCCTGGACCATCCGGGCGCCGCCGCGTACTGCGTGCCGGGCGTCCGCTCGTCCAAGGTGGTGGTGAGCGCCGGGACGCTGGAGCTGCTCGACACCGCGGAGCTGGCCGCGGTGCTCGCGCACGAGCGGGCGCACGCGCGCGAGCGCCACGACCTGGTGCTGCTGCCGTTCGCGTCGCTGCGGCAGGTGTTCCCGCAGTTCCGGCTGGTGGGGCGCTGCCTGGACGCCGTGGAGCTGCTGATCGAGATGGCCGCCGACGACCGGGCCCGGTCGGGGCGGCCGCCGCGCGAGCTGGCGACGGCGCTGCTGCGCTTCGCCGCCGCCCGCCCGGCGGCGGCGCCGTCGGGGACGCTCGGGGTGGCGTCCCGCGACGACATCCCGGTGATGGCCCGGGTGAACCGGCTGCTGGAGCCGCGCCCGCTGCCGCGCGCGACGCGGCTGGCCGCGACGGCGGCCGTGCCGCTCGTCGCGGGCCTGCCCCTGCTGCTGATCGTGCTGCCCCACTGACCCCGACCCCACCGGCATCGGGTCAGTCCGCGAGGACGGTGCCGTAGATCCGGGTGACGCGCAGCCGGATCACCTGCCGCCGGTCCTTCACCATCTGCTCGAGGAACGCGCGCTCGTCGGCCGGGTCGGGGAAGCCGGGGGTCATCGCGAGGAGTTCGCGTCCGACGGCGTCGCCGGGCGTCCCGCTCACCTCCGACACCTCGGCCGTCCCCTCGGCGACCGCGAACGACAGGTGGTCGTCGCTGGACACGTGCAGGGCCGCGCGCGGGTCGTCGCCGAGCTGCCGCACCTTGGCGCGTCCGGCGACGGTCGAGATCCGGACGGTCCGGGCGTCCGCGTCCCACGTGTGCACGACGGTGGACAGGTGCGGGTGCCCGCTGCGCCTGTTCGTGGCGAGGACGCCGAACGGCTGCGACGCGAGCAGGCGTTCGAGGTCGGCGGCGGAGGCGGGCTTCGGGCCGGGTCCCTGGCCGGGGCCGTATTCGGTCATGGTGTGCTCCTTCAGAGGGTGACGGACGAGGTGGACGGTTCGGCGGGTGCGGCGGCGTCCCCGCCGGCCTTCTCGGCCCCGCCGGGCTTCGGGGTGCGCAGCACGAGGACGGCGACGGCGAACGCGGCGGCGAGCAGGGCGGCGCCGACGCCGAACGCGAGCCGGTAGCCGCCGGTCAGCGCGGCCGCCGCGGTGTCCCCGGCGGCGAGCAGCGAGTCGGTCCGGGCGGCGGCGAGCGTGGACAGCACCGCGACGCCGGTCGCCATCCCGATCTGCTGGGCGGTGTTGAACAGGCCGGACGCGAGGCCCGCGTCCTCGGGACGGGCGCCGGACATCGCGATGCCGGTCAGCGCGGGCATGACGAGCCCGCCGCCCGCGATGAGCAGCATCGGCGGCAGCAGGTCGGCGGCGTACGCGGCGTGCACCGGGACGCGGACGAGCAGTGCAAGCGCGGCGGCGAGCATGACGAGACCGGCGAGCAGGACGGCCCGTTCGCCGAACCGGCGGGCGAGCCGCGCGTAGACCAGTAGCGAGATCGTCCCGATGGCGACCGCCGCCGGGAGCATCGCGAGGCCGGTCTCCAGCGCCCCGTAGCCGAGGACGTTCTGCATGTAGAGGGCGACCATCACCTGGAACGAGAACATGCCGGAGAACGCGAGGATCTCGGTGAGGTAGGCGCCGGAGGTGGTGCGCGACCGCAGGATCCGCAGCGGCATGAGCGGGTTGCGGGCGGTGGCCTGCCGGACGGTGAAGCCCGCGAGCAGCGCGACCGCGAGCGCCCCGAGGCCGAGGGTGTGGGCGGACAGCACGCCGTACTGCTCGATCTTCACCACGGTGTAGATGCCGAGCATCAGCCCGGACGTGACGAGCAGCGCCCCGGCGACGTCCGCCCCGGCGGCGAGCCCGGCGCCGCGGTCGCGGGGCAGGGCGGGCAGCGCCAGCAGGATCGTCAGCAGGCCGATCGGCAGGTTGATCAGGAAGATCCAGTGCCAGTTCAGGGCGTCGGTGAGGACGCCGCCGAGCACCTGCCCGAGCGAGGCGCCGGCGGCGCCGGTGAAGCTGAAGATCCCGATGGCGCGGGCGCGCTCGGCGGGCTCGGTGTACAGCGTCACCAGGATGCCGAGGACGACCGCGGCGGCCATCGCGCTCCCGATGCCCTGCAGGAAGCGGGCGGCGATGAGCACGGCGGGGCTCGTGGCGGCCCCGGCGAGCAGCGACGCGGCGGTGAAGACGGCGTTCCCGGCGAGGAACATCGCCTTGCGGCCGACGAGGTCGCCGAGGCGTCCGGCGAGCAGCAGCAGGCCGCCGAACGCGATCAGGTAGGCGTTGACGGTCCAGCTCAGGCCGGTGGGCGAGAAGCCGAGATCGTGCTGGATGGCCGGCAGTGCGACGGTGACGATCGAGCCGTCGAGGATCGTCATGAGCATCGCGGCCGACAGCACACCGAGCGCGGTGCCGCGCGCTCGCAGGACAGCGTTCACGGGTCTCTCCTTCGTGGGTCGATAGGAGAGACGCTAGCAGATAGTTTTGTTAGAGACGATCTCTCAACGGACTATTTTGTGCGCTCCCGCGCCCGCCGCACCGGCTGCGGGTTCTCGACGGGCGCCGCGAGGTGGCCCTCGACGAGCCGCCGCAGCGCGCGGACGAGCACGTCGCGCTCGCCGTCCGGAAGGGTGCCGAGCGCGTCGCCGTGCACCTTGTCGACGATCCGCTGGCTCTCGGCGGCGACCCGCGCGCCCTCCTCGGTGACCGCGATGATCCGGGCGCGCCGGTCCCGCGAGGACGGCCGCCGCTCGGCGAGGCCCGACTTCTCCAGCGCGTCCACGGTGACGACCATCGTCGTCTTGTCCATGTCGCCGATCTCCGCGAGCTGGATCTGGGTGCGCTCCTCCTCCAGGGCGTGGACGAGGACGCAGTGCATGCGCGGCGTGAGCCCGATCTCGGCGAGCGCGGCCGTCATCCGGCTCTTCAGCGCGAGCCCGGTGTGGTCGAGGAGGAACGACAGGTCGGTTTCGGAGCTGGTGGGCGCGAGAGCGGTCATGCGTCCCAGCGTACCCAGTTCGTTCCGAAGCGGATTATCCCGTGGCGGCCGCTCTCCCGGCCGGTATCCTGGCGAGCATGCAGCGAAGCGCGTGCCGCACCTGGTGGCCGTCCTAGGGACGGCCGCACGATCACGCACGCGCACGACGGGCCGTCCGCCGGACGGCCCTTCTCCTTTCCCGGTACCGGGGCCGCTCGCGGCGGGCGGCCGGAGAAGGAGAAGACGCCCATGAACCCCACCGCCGAACCCGCCGCCGCCCTCGTGACCGACCCCGTCACCGACGCCGCCGAGCGGCGCACCCGCGAACTCGAGGGACGCGTCGCCGCCGACCCGGCGGCCTTCCGCGTCCTCACCGGGGACCGCCCCACCGGGCCCCTGCACCTCGGCCACTACTTCGGCACGCTCGCCAACCGGGTGCGCCTGCAGCGCCTCGGCGTGGACGTGTTCGTGCTGATCGCCGACTACCAGGTCCTCACCGACCGGGACGTCGCCGAGCGGCTCCCCGAGCACGCCCTCGGCCTCGTCGCCGACTACCTCGCCACCGGCCTCGACCCCGCCACGGCGACGATCTTCCGGCACAGCGCCGTCCCCGAACTGAACCAGCTCATGCTGCCGTTCCTGTCGCTGGTGTCGGTCGCCGAGCTGGGCCGCAACCCGACCGTCAAGGACGAGGTCGCGGCGTCGTCGCAGGCGGCGGTCAGCGGGCTGATGTTCACCTATCCAGTGCACCAGGCCGCCGACATCCTGTTCTGCAAGGCCGACCTCGTGCCCGTCGGCCGGGACCAGCTTCCGCACCAGGAGATCACCCGGACGGTCGCGCGCCGCTTCAACGAGCGCTACGGCCCCGTGTTCCCGGTCCCGGACGCGCTGCTGTCGGACGCGCCGAACCTGCTCGGCACGGACGGCCGGAAGATGAGCAAGAGCCGGGGCAACGCGATCGCGCTGTCGGCCACCCCGGACGACACCGCGCGGCTGATCAAGCGTGCGGTGACCGACGCCGACCGGCACATCACCTACGACCCGCAGGCCCGCCCCGGCGTGTCGAACCTCGTGCACCTGGCCGCGCTCTGCCAGGGCCGCGACCCGCACGCCGTCGCCGCCGGCATCGGCGACGGCGGCGCCGCGGCCCTGAAGAAGGTCGTCGTCGAGTCGGTGAACGAGTTCCTGCGGCCGGTGCGCGCCCGCCGCGCCGAACTCGCCGCCGACCGGACGCACCTGCGCCGCGTCCTGGCCGACGGCGACGAGCGGGCCCGCGCCGTCGCGTCCCGGACCCTGGCCGAGGTGCGGGAGGCGATGGCGATGGCGGCCTGACCCGGCCGCTCAGCGGGGGGTGATGCCGTGCAGGACGGACGCGACGACCTCGGCGACCGGCACCGGGGCAGGTTCGGCCGCGCCCAGCAGCGCGGACAGGACGGCCTCGTGGCAGACCCCGACGATCATCGAGGTCGCGGCGGCCACGGACGCGCCGGCGGCGAGGCGGCCGAGGTCGCGCTCGGCGCGCAGGTAGGCCGCCAGGTGGTCGCGCCAGGGCTCGCCCGGTTCGAGCGACGCGGAGAACCGGGCGAGCACGTCGGGCTGCGCGGTCAGCCCGGCGAGCGCGGGCAGCAGCGCGCGGTGCAGGGCCAGCCCGTGCTCGACGTGCGCGCGCAGGTTCGCCTCGAGCGTCCCGGCGCCCGGCTCCGGGAGCGGCCCGAGCTCCCGCTCGACGCGCCGCACGCGCGCCCGCAGGGCCAGGGCCAGCAGCTCCTCCTTGCCGTCGAAGTGGTTGTAGAGGACGCCGTCGGCCACGCCCGCCTCGCGCGCGAGCGCCCGCACGGTCAGGCCCGCCGCGCCGTGCTCGGTCATCATGCGGTCGGCGGTCGCGATCAGGTGCTCGCGCAGCGACCGGTCGCCATGGCGCAGCGCGGCGGCTTTTCGTGGTGACATCAAGCGGCATCGTATTCGTGCGGCCCGGCCGCGCGGAGCCCGGCCGCGCGCCGCGCGCGTCCGCCGGGGACCGTCCCCCGGCTCACCGGCGCGCCGTGATCAGCCAGGCCGTGCTCCGCAGCCGGACCGCGCCGTCCCGCTCGAACGGACGCATCGCGCCCGCGAGCGTCGCGACCAGTTCGTCCCCCTCGCCGTAGTTGTGGCGGATCGGTCCCCAGGCGGCGAGGAAGGCGGCGGCGTCGGCGGCGTCCCGCCCCCACACCTGCTCGGCCTCGACGCGCCTGGTCGTCACGGCGCGGAACCCGGCGTCGCCGAGGATCGCGCCGGCGTGCTCGGGGTCGGCGAGGGACAGCGGGCCGTCGTGCCCGATCGCGGGCTGCGCGAGCGCCGGGAGCGCGCCGACCACCGTTCCGAGGTCGGTCTCCCCGGGCGGCCCCATCACCACGAACGCGGCCCGCCCGCCTTCGGCCAGGGCCCGCCGCACGTTGCCGAACGCGGCGACCGGGTCGCCGAAGAACATGACCCCGAACCGGCTGATCGCGACGTCGAAGGCGCCGTCCGGGAACGGGTACAGCTGCGCGTCCCCCCGCTTGAACCGGACGTTCCCGACGCCCTCCGCCTCGGCCAGCCCGCGCGCCCGGTCCAGCATCGGCGCCGACAGGTCGATGCCGGTGGCGCCGCCGAGGTGCGCGCGTGCGGCCGCGAGCCGGGTGACCTGCCCGTTCCCGCAGCCGATGTCGAGGACGCGGTCGCGTGGCCCGATCGCGGCGGCGTCCAGGAGGTGCGGGTTGAAGCCGCTGTTCACGGCGTCGTACCGGGCGGCGTGGTCGGCCCAGTGGGTGCCCTCGTACCCGTTCCACGCCTCGGCCTGGTGGGTGTTGACGATCTCCATGGTGTGTCACTCCTCGTTATGAACGATCGTTCATGAACACGCGTTCATAGTGCCCGGCGACGCCCGCGCCGTCAACCCGCCGGATCGGGCCACGCGATAGAACGGAATGGTTCGTTCCCATAGGATGGGGGCATGGAGAGGACGGCGGCGGCGCCCATGAACGGGCGCAAGGCGCAGGCGGCCCGCAACGACGAACTGATCCGGCAGGCTGCGCGCGCGGTGTTCACGGCGGACCCGGGCGCGCCGATCTCGGCGGTGGCCGAGCATGCCGGGGTGGGGATCAGCGCCCTCTACCGCCGGTACCGGAGCAAGGAGGTGCTGCTCCGGTCGCTCGCCGACGAGGGCATGGACCGGTACCTCGCCGAGGTCGAGCGGGCCCTCGCCGACGACGGCGACCCGTGGGCGGCGTTCGCCGCGTTCATGCGCCGCTGCCTGGACATCGGTGCGGGCTCGCTGACGATGCGGCTCGCCGGGAGCTTCGAGGTCACCGAGGAGATGAGCGCCAAGGGCCGCGACCTGCACGGGGCCACCGAGCGGCTCCTGGACCGGACGAAACGGGCCGGGGCGCTCCGGGCCGGGATCGAGGTCGGGGACGTCTCCGTCCTGCTGGAGCACCTGCACACCATCAGGATCGGCGACGAGGCGCGGACGAACCGGCTGCGGCACCGCTACCTCGCGCTCCTGCTCGACGCGCTGCACCTGACGGACGGGTCCGAACTCCCCGGCCCGCCGCCCGGCCGGCAGGAGCTGCGGGGTCGCTATGACGGCTGAGACGGCAGACCGGCGGGACGGCGCGGTGCTCGGGCGGCGGGACCTGAACCGGGCCCTGCTCGCCCGGCAGATGCTGCTGCGCCGCGAACCGGTGAGCGCGCTGGAGGCGATCGAGCGGCTCGTCGGGATGCAGGCGCAGGCGCCGAACCCGCCGTACATCGGGCTGTGGAGCAGGGTGGAGGGCTTCGACTTCGGCGCGGTGTCCCGGCTGCTGACCGAGCGGCGGGCGCTGCGGATCGTCCTCATGCGCGGCACCCTGCATCTGGTCAGCGCCCGGGACGCGCGCGTGCTGCGCCCGCTGACCCAGGGGATCCTGGACCGCTACCTCGCCGGTCCGGCGGGCCGGGACCTCGACGGCGCCGACCTGCGGGCGGTCGCGGACGCCGCGCGCGCCCTGCTCGAGGCGGAACCGCGCTCGGACAGGGAACTGCGGGTGCTGCTGGCCGAACGGTGGCCCGAGCACGACCCGGCACGGCTCGTCTGGGCCGTCCGGCAGATGCTGCCGCTGGTGCAGGTGCCGCCGCGCGGGCTGTGGGGCAAGGCGGGGACGGCCCGGCACACCACGCTCGACGCCTGGCTCGGCCCCGGCGAGGGCCCGGGCGAGGGCCCGGCCGCCGAGCCGTCGATCGACGAGCTGGTGCTGCGGTACCTGCGGGCGTTCGGCCCGGCGAGCGCGCAGGACGTCCAGCAGTGGTCCGGGTTGCAAGGGCTCCGCGAGGTGCTGGAGCGGCTCGCGCCGGAACTGGTCCGGTTCCGGGACGAGCGCGGCCGCGCCCTCTACGACCTGCCGGAGGCCCCGCGCCCCGGACCGGACGAGCCCGCGCCCGTCCGGTTCGTCCCGGAGTTCGACAACCTGACCCTCGCGCACGCCGACCGGGCCCGGATCGTGTCCGAGGAGCATCGCAAGCGGATCTTCACGGTGAACGGGATCATCCGCGCGACGTTCCTCGTGGACGGCTTCGTCCACGGCATGTGGAAGGCGGAGAAGCGGCGCGGCGAGGCGACGCTGCGGATCGACCCGTTCCTCCCGGTTCCGGCGCCGGTGCGGGCGGCGCTGGAGGAGGAGGGGCTGCGGCTGCTCGCGGCCGTCCACCCGGACGCGCGGGCGCACGCCGTCGAGTTCACCGGCTGACGGGCGGCGGCCCGCCGGTCAGCCGTCGCCGCGGGCGCAGGGCGCCTCGTGCCGCGGGTCGAGCGACCCCAGCAGGGCGCGCAGCGACTCGCGGAACTCCAGCATCTGCTCGCGGGTCAGCGGGTCGAACAGGTGCCGCCGGACCTCGGCGACGTGACCGGGCGCGGCCTCGACGAGCACGTCGAGGCCCGCGTCGGTCAGCTCGGCGATCGTGGTGCGGCGGTCGGTGGGGTGCTTGGAGCGGCGCACCCAGCCGGCCGCCTCCAGCCGGTTGACGGCGTGCGACAGGCGGCTGGGGGACGAGTGGACGACCTCCGCGAGTTCGGACATCGTGCGCGCGCGCCCCGGAGCCTCCGAGAGCATCGCGAGGATCACGTAGTACGTGTGCGGCATCCCCGAGTCGTGCTGGAGCTGGCGGTCCAGGGCCTCGTTGAGGAGCCGCGACGTCCACAGGAACGCGCGCCAGGTCTCCTGCTCGTCGTCGTCGAGCCACCGGGGGTCCGCCATGCGTCCAAGTCTAGGGCATTCGTTGAATGCTCAAAACTTGGACATTAAACTATCGCGACGAGCCCGACGAGGAACCGCCCCGGAACCGCCCCGGCGGGCCGGGCCGGGGCGGGCCGGGGCGATTGTCACGTTCCGTCCGGAATGCCCGCCGGTGTGGGGCTCAGCCGTTCTCCATCTGGGCGAACCCGGTCCGCCAGGACGCGATGCGCGGCTTCCAGCCGAGGTCGCGCGCCTTCGCGTTGGACACCGGACGGCCCGTCGCGGCGGCGTGCCGCGCGCCGCGCGGGGTCGGGGCGCCGAGCGCGGCGGTGTAGACCGGGAGCCAGTCGTTGAACGTCGCGGGCTCGTCGTCGACGATGTTGACCGCCCCGGCGGGCCAGTCCAGCGCGGCGAGTGCGGCCGCGGCGGCGTCGTCGGCGTGCACGAACGACGTCCACGCCGGGTTCGGCCGCATGTTCCCGGCCTTCACCCGCGCGGCGATGGCGCCGTCCGGCGCGTACCAGGTGCCGGGCCCGTACAGCGCCCCGTACCGCAGCACGACGCCGTGCGGCATCTCGCCGACGGCCTTCTCGAGCGCGGCGATCCCCGAGTAGGGCGGCAGCTTCGCGTTCAGCTCGTCGGTCTCGACGGCGGGCTCGTCACCCGGCACGTAGAGCCACGCGATGCTCTGCGCGATCATCGTCCGGACGCCCGCGTCCAGCGCGGCGTCCACCAGGTTGCGGGTGCCCTCGATCCGCAGGTGCGAGTTCGCCTCGAAGTCCTCGGCGGACAGGTCGGTGAGCTGGTGGATCACCACGTCCGGGGCCGCACCGGCGACGGCGTCGCGCACCGACGCCGCGTCCAGCGCGTCCATCACGACGGGCGCGGCGCCCAGGTCGGAGACCGATCCGGCGCGCTCGGAGTGGCGAGTCGTCCCTACGACCTCGTGGCCCGCCTGGACGAGCAGCGGGGTCAGCCGGCGGCCGATGACTCCGGTCGCTCCGGCGAGGAGAATCTTCAAGGGGGTAACCTCCACGGCTTCACGCCATCGCGGGTCGTTTCACGGCAGGATAGGCAGACTCTCTTCCCAGGTCACGCCCACCTCCGGCGGTGGACGTGCCGGCCTCGCCCGAACGCGGGGCCGGATGCGGGGATGGACGGGCGGTTCCGCCCCCGTTGCCCGTCCGCCACCGAGGGTACCGCCGCGGAGCGTTCCGGTGCGTTTCGCGCACCGGGCGGGGGAGAATTCTTCAGTTCTGGCGGGATTCTCAGAGCGGAGGGCGCGGCGAACATGGAGATCACCCTGGTCCTGGGCGACATCACGGAGGAGCGCGTCGACGCGGTGGTGAACGCGGCGAACTCGTCCCTGCTCGGCGGGGGCGGCGTCGACGGGGCCATCCACCGCAGAGGGGGGCCGGAGATCCTGGACGAGTGCCGCAAGCTGCGCGCCTCCCACTACGGCGGCGGGCTCCCCACCGGCCAGGCCGTCGCGACGACCGCCGGGCGGCTCCCCGCCCGCTGGGTGATCCACACCGTCGGCCCCGTCTACTCCGCCACCGAGGACCGCACCGGCCGGCTCGTCTCCTGCTACCGCGAGTCGCTGCGCGTCGCCGACGAGCTCGAGGCGCGCTCCGTCGCGTTCCCGGCCGTGTCGGCGGGCGTCTACGGCTGGCCGATGGACGACGCCGCGCGCGTCGCCGTCGACACCGTGCGGAGCACCCCCACGCAGGTCACCGACGCCCGGTTCGTCCTGTTCGGCGAGGACGCGTACGCGGCGTTCGCCCGCGCGGTCGACGCGTCCTAGCCCTCCCCGCCGTCCTTCCCGCCGTCCTTGTCCGCCGTCTTGGCGGGCGGGACGATGAGGACGGGCCGGTTCACGTGGTGCAGGACGCGCGTCGAGGTGCTGCCGAGCAGCACCGACCGGGCGCCGGACAGCCCGCGCGACCCGGTGACGACGAGGGACGCGTCGATCTCCGTGGCGACGTCCACGATCGCCGCCCAGGTCGGCCCGCCGCTGCGCTCGGCGCGCGGCGTCACGTCGGGCAGCCCGGCGGCGGCGGCGAACTCGGCGCCCTTGGTGGCGAGCAGCTCCGCCTGCCGCTGCTCCTCGAACTCGGTGCGGCCGCCCGTCTGCATGACGGTCGGGGCGGCGGCCGCGATCGGCGCCCAGGAGATCTGGCTGAGCAGCGGCTCCCAGACGGACAGGATCACGGCCGGCTCGGGCCGCAGGTGGCGCGCGGCGTACTCGACCGCCGCGCGGGAGTCGTCGGAACCGTCGAAGGCGATGAGAACGGTCATACCGTCCCCGTATCCGCAGAGAACGGTTCCGAACGCCCGTGCCGCCGGAAGTGGCGAGCCTCTCAGGACCGTCAGGCGCCATCGCGCGGCTTCGGGTCGGCGCCCGGCGCGCCCGCGAACGCCTGCGCGATGCCGAGCCAGCGGTCCGCGTCCGGCCCGTCCGCCGTCACGGCCAGGTCGTCGCGGTGCCGCCGCCGCGCCACCAGCAGGCAGAAGTCCAGCGCCGGGCCCCGGACGGACTGCCGCGCGCCCTCCGGTCCCCACGTCCACGCCTCGCCGGACGGCCCCGTCAGCTCCACCCGGAACTCCTCGGCGGGCGGGGTCAGCCCGCGGGTGCCGAACGCGAAGTCGCGCGTCCGGACGCCGATGTGCGCGACGTGCCGGAGCCGGTGCGTCGGCTCGCGCCGTACGCCGAGCGCCTCGGCGACGTCCTCGCCGTGCGCCCACGTCTCCATCAGCCGGGCCGTCGCCATGGTCGCCGCGCCCATCGGCGGGCCGAACCACGGCAGCTTCGTGCCGGACGGGACGGCGGCGAGGGCCGCGTGCATGCGGCGGCGGCCGTCCCGCCAGCGGGCGAGCAGCGCCGCCGGGTCCTCGGCGGGCCCCCGGGCGGCGCCCTCCTCGATGAAGCCGCCGGGGTCGGCGATCGCGGCCTCCAGCAGCGCGGGGAACGCGTCCGGGTCGGTCGCGGCGACGATCGCCTGGTCGTCGGTCCAGGCCAGGTGGGCGATCTGGTGGGCGATCGTCCAGCCCGCGGCGGGCGTCGGATCGGCCCACCGGGCGGCGGGCAGGGGCGCGACGAGGGCGTCCAGGGAGTCGTTCTCGGCGGTCAGGTCGGCGAGCAGCGCGTTCACATCCGGCATTCCGCCACTATTGCCCGGTCGCGCCGGGGCGGTCGATGGCGGCCTCCGACAATTCCCGGGCCGCCGCGTAGTCGGCCTTCCCGTTCGGCAGCCGCAGCGTCCGTCCGGTACGCACGAACGCCTTCGGGATCTTGTAGCGGGCGAGGTGCGCGGCGCAGCCGTCCCGCAGCGCGGCGTCGTCCGGGGCGTCCGCCGGGCCGATCACGGCGACGATCTCGCTGCCCCAGCGCTCGCTCGGCCGCCCCAGCACCAGCGCGTCCGCGACGCCCGGCAGGCCGCGCAGCACCGTCTCCACCTCCTCGGCGAACACCTTCTCGCCGCCGGTGTTGATCGTCGTCGCGTCCCGGCCGTGCACCTCGACCGTCCCGTCCGCGAGCAGCCGCGCCCGGTCGCCCGGCACGACGAGCCGGTCGCCGTCCACGGTCAGGAACGTCGCGGCCGTCTTCTCCGCCGCGTTCAGGTACCCGAGCGGGATCGAGGCGCCGCCCTTGGCGAGCCAGCCCAGCTCGTCCTCGCCGGGCGCGAGGCGGCGCGTCCGGTCCGCGCTCAGCACGGCCGCGCCCGGCTGCAGCGCGAACGCCGGCGAGTCCGCGCCGTGCGCGGTCACCGAGAAGCCGCTCTCGGACGAGCCGAGGACGTCCACCAGGTGCGCGCCCGGCAGCAGTTCGGTCAGCCGCCGCTTGACCCCCGGGCTGATCCCGGCCGCCGAGTTCAGCAGCGTCCGCAGGGACGACAGGTCGCGGGGACGGCGCTCCAGCGCCGCGACGATCGGGCGCGCGAACGCGTCCCCGACGATCGGCATCCGGGTCGCGCGCTCCCGCTCGGCGACGTCCAGCAGGTCGCCCGCGTCCAGCCCGTCCACCCGGTGCGGGAAGATCACGCACGCGCCGCCGCACCAGCCGCCGAGCGCCGACCAGGTCCCGCCGCCGTGCATCATCGGCGGCGCCACCAGCACCCGGTGCCCGCCCCGGACGGCCCGCGCCACCGCCTCGTCCAGGTCGGCGAGCGGCGAGCCGTCGCGGCGGCGCATGCCGAGCGGGCCGTGCAGCAGGTCGCCGATCCGCCACAGCACGCCCTTCGGCATGCCCGTCGTGCCGCCCGTGTAGAGGATCTGCAGGTCGCCCGCGCCGGGACGGACGCCGGCGGGCGGCTCGGCGGGCGCGGCGGCGAGCGCCTCGTCGTAGTCGAGCGCGCCCGGCGCGAGCGGCGTCCCGGAGTCGTCGGCGACCTGGAGCAGCAGCGGCGCCCCGTCCAGCCGCTTCACCACCCGCTCGACCTGCCCCGCGAACCGCGCGTGGTACAGGATCGCGCGCGGGCGGGCGTCGCCGAACAGCTGCGCCAGCTCGTCGTCCACGTACCGGTAGTTGACGTTGAACGGGGCGACCCGGGCCTTGTGCGCGCCGACCAGGCCCTCCAGGTACTCGGGGCCGTTGTGCAGGTAGAGCGCGAGATGGTCGTGCGGCGACTCCCACGCCTCGTGCGTCCCGTCCCGGCGGCCGAGCCCGTGCGCGTGCAGGACGTTCGCGAGCCGCCGCGTCCGGTCGGTGACCTCGCGCCAGGTCATCCGGCGGTCGCGCCACACCAGGCATTCCCGGTCGGGGATCGCGGCGGCGATGGCCTCGTGCAGGGTCGCGAGGTCGAGCTGCGGCGCGTCGGGCCTCTGGGGCATCGGCGGTCCTCCGGGAAGGTCGGTGGGGCACCCGGCATCACCGTAACCCAATGCTTACCGAATCTCATTCGGCAGGGTGGGCGCGAGACGATGGACCGATGGCCCGACCGCAGCAGCCGGCGCGCAAGCCGCAGGGGGAAGTGACGCGCGGCACCACCGCGCCCAACCGGCTCCGCCGCATCGACCGCTGGATCGCCGCCACCCAGACCCCCGCGCTCCGTTCGGACGTCCGGCCGCTCGCCGTCGACCTCGGCTACGGCGCGTCCCCCGTCACCACCTTCGAGCTCTACACCCGGCTCCGCGCCGTCGCGCCCCGGCTGGACGTCGTCGGCATCGAGATCGAACCCGACCGGGTCGCCGCCGGGCTCGACTTCCTCGCCGCCACCGGACCGCACGAGGGCCTGTCGTTCCGCCGCGGCGGCTTCGAGCTGCCGGTGCCCCGCCCGCCCGTCCTCGTCCGCGCCCTCAACGTCCTGCGCCAGTACGACGAACCCGCCGCGTGGCGCGCCTGGGACGAGCTGCGCGACCGGCTCGCGCCGCGCGGCGTCCTCGTCGAGGGCACCTGCTCGGAGACCGGGCGCCGCGCCGTGTGGGTCGCCCTCGACCGCGACGGCCCCCGCACGATCACGTTCGCCGCGCACCTGCCGTCCCTCGACCGCCCGTCGTCGCTCGCCGAGCGGCTGCCGAAGACGCTGATCCACCGCAACGTCCCCGGCGAGCCCGTCCACGCGCTGCTCACCGCGTTCGACCGCGCCTGGGCGACCGCCGCGCCGCACTCGGCGTTCGGGCCGCGCGCCCGCTGGATCGAGGCGGTGCGGCTGCTCGCGGGCACGCACCCCGTGCTGACCGCGCCGCCCTTCGGCGGCCGCCGCCGCTGGCGCCTCGGCGAGGTCACCCTGCCCTGGACGGCCGTCGCGCCCCGCTGACCCTGCCCGCTGACCCTGCCCGCTGACCCGGCCCGCTCAGCCCTCGCGGTGCAGCTTGTGCGGGGCCGCCTGGACGCGCGGCTGCACGTCGATGCGGTCGATGTTCACGTGCGGGGGACGGGTGACCGCCCACGCCACGCAGTCGGCGATGTCCTCGGCCACCAGCGGCTCCGGCACCCCCGCGTACGGCTTGGCGGCCTTCTCGGCGTCGCCCTTGAACCGGACGAGCGAGAACTCCTCGGTCTTCACCAGGCCCGGCGCCACCTCGGTGACCCGCACCGGCTCGGCGACCAGCTCCAGCCGCATGACCTCGTTCACCGCGTACGCGCCGAACTTGGCCGCGTTGTAGCCCGCGCCGCCCTCGTAGGGGTCGTGCGCCGCGATCGAGGTGATGTTCACGACGTGCCCCTCGCCGCTCCCGACCAGCCCCGGCAGCAGCGCCTTGGTGACCCGGACGAGGCCCAGCACGTTCGTCTCGTACATCGCGCGCCAGTCGTCCAGGTCGGCGGTCGCGACGGTGTCCAGCCCGAACGCCCCGCCCGCGTTGTTCACCAGGACGTGGCAGCCGCCGGCCACCGCCTCCGCGAGCCCGTCCACCGACTCCTGCGACGTCACGTCGAGCCTCACCGGCGCGATCCTCCCCGCGCCCGGTACCTCACGCGCGATCTCCTCCGCCAGGTCGTCCAGCCGGTCCCGGCGCCGCGCCGCGAGGACGACGTTGAACCCCTCCGCCGCCAGGCGCCTGGCCGTGGCGGCCCCGATTCCGCTGCTCGCTCCGGTCACTACCGCGGTCTTTCGCATGCGTCCAGCCTCCCAGGTGCCCCCCGGCCGGTTCCCGGTGAGGTCGATCACTGTCGGAGAATGTCGCAATTGGAGACCATCTTCGGGGAACACCCGGCGCGGTCGATAGGTTGCACTACCGGAGGTGGTGTCCGGTGCCGCGTCGTATCAACCGGGTTGCGACGATAAGTCTTCATACGTCCCCGCTCGATCAGCCGGGGACGGGCGACGCGGGCGGCATGAACGTCTACGTCGTGGAGACCGCCAAGCGTCTCGCCGAACGCGGCGTCGAGGTCGACATCTTCACCCGCGCCACCTCCCGTGCCCTCCCGCCCGTCGCCGAACTCGCGCCCGGCGTCCTCGTCCGGCACGTCGTCGCCGGGCCCTTCGAGGAGCTCGACAAGACCGACCTCGCCCGCCACCTGTGCGGGTTCACCTCCGGCATCCTGCGCGTCGAGGCCGCCCACGAACCCGGCCACTACGACCTCCTGCACACGCATTACTGGCTGTCCGGCCAGGCCGGGCAGACGGCCAAGCGCCGCTGGGGCGTCCCGCTCGTCCACTCGATGCACACGATGGCCAAGGTCAAGAACGCCGCGCTCGCGGGCGGAGACAAGCCCGAACCGGACGCCCGCGTCCACGGCGAGGAACAGGTCGTCGCGTCCTCCGACCAGCTCGTCGCCAACACCGGCAAGGAGGCCCGCGAGCTCGTCGACCTCTACGCCGCCGACCCCGCCCGCGTCGCCACCGTCCGCCCCGGCGCCGACCTCGACCTCTTCCGGCCCGAGCCGTTCCCGCCCCGCGAGGGCACCGCGCGCCGCCGCCTCGGCCTGCCCCGCGACGCCTACGTCCTGCTCTTCGTCGGCCGCATCCAGCCGCTCAAGGCGCCCGACGTGCTGCTGCGCGCCGCCGCCCGCATGCTGCGCGACGACCCCGCGCTCCGCTCCCGGCTCGTCGTCGCCGTCGTCGGCGGCCCGTCCGGATCCGCCCGCTGCCGCCCCGAGGGACTGCAGTCGCTCGCCGCCGAACTCGGGATCTCCGACGTCGTCCGGTTCGAGCCCCCGGCGCCGCAGACCGAACTCGCCGACTGGTACCGCGCGGCGGACGTCACCGTCGTCCCGTCGCACTCCGAGTCGTTCGGCCTCGTCGCCGTCGAGTCGCAGGCGTGCGGCACGCCCGTCGTCGCGTCCCGCGTCGGCGGCCTGTGCACCGCCGTCGCCGACGGCGAGTCCGGCGTGCTGGTCGCCGGGCACGATCCGGCCGACTACGCGGCCGTCCTGCGCCGCCTCGCCGACCCCGCCCTGCACGCGCGCCTGTCCCGCGGCGCCGTCCGGCACGCCCGCGCGTTCGGCTGGGACGCCACCGTCGAGGCGCTCCTCGACGTGTATACCGGTGCCATGTCCCGCCCGCCCGCCCTCGCCCCCGCGCGGGCGACCGTGTGAACCGGGCGTGTGAACCGGACGACCGTGCGAACGAACCGGGAGACCGCATGAACTCCGTCGAGACCATCCGGCAGACGCTCCGGGCCGCCGAGCTGGAGTTCGACGAGCCGCGCCCGAACGCCTTCTTCGTCAAGCTGCCGGGCGAGCGCAAGCTCGCCACGATGACCTGGCTGATCGTCGGGGACCACAGCCTGCACGTCGAGGCGTTCTTCTGCCGCCGCCCCGACGAGAACCACGCCGAGTTCTACCGCTTCCTCCTCGAGAAGAACGGCCACATGTACGGCATGGGCTTCGCGCTCGACGACGTCGGCGACGTCCACCTCGTCGGGAGGCTGCCGCTCGCGTCCGTCAGCCCCGACGAGATCGACCGGCTGCTCGGCTGCGTCCTCACCTACTCGGACGAGAACTTCGACAAGGCCCTCGAGCGCGGCTTCAAGACCTCGATCCAGCGCGAATGGGACTGGCGCGTCAAGCGCGGCGAGAGCCTCGCCAACCTGCGGGCGTTCGCCTCCTTCGCGGACCCGGCGAACCGGACCTAGCCGACCGGGCCGATAAGCTCTGCACCATGGCGACCCTGGTATTGCTCCGGCACGGTGAAAGCGTCTGGAACGCCGAGGGCCTGTTCACCGGCTGGGTGGACGTGGACCTGTCGGCGAAGGGCGAGAGCGAGGCGACCCGCGGCGGCGACCTCCTCCTCGACGCGGACATCACCCCCGACGTCGTGCACACGTCCCTGCTCAAGCGCGCCATCCGCACCGCCAACATCGCGCTCGACGTGGCCGACCTGCTGTGGATCCCCGTCCGCCGCTCCTGGCGCCTCAACGAGCGCCACTACGGCGCGCTGCAGGGCAAGAACAAGGCCCAGACGCGGGAGCAGTACGGCGAAGAGAAGTTCACGACCTGGCGCCGCTCCTACGACACCCCGCCGCCGCCGATCAAGGACGGCGACCCCCTGTCGCAGGTCAACGACCTCCGCTACGCCGAGCTGCCGTCCGAGCTGATCCCGCGCAGCGAGTGCCTCGCCGACGTCATCGACCGCATGCTGCCGTACTGGTACGACTCGGTCGTCCCGGACCTCGCCGCGGGCAAGACCGTCCTCGTCGCGGCGCACGGCAACTCCCTGCGCGCCCTCGTCAAGCACCTCGACGACGTCTCCGACGAGGACATCGTCGGCCTCAACATCCCCACCGGCATCCCGCTCGTCTACGAGCTCGACGACGATTTCGCCCCGCTCAAGCGCGGCGGCGAGTACCTCGACCCGGCCGCCGCGAAGGCCGCCATCGAGGCCGTCAAGAACCAGGGCGCCGCGAAGAAGCCGGCCGGCGGCAAGGACGCCCCGAAGGCCCCGGCCGCCGCGAAGGCCGGGGACGCGAAGGCGCCCGGCAAGGACAAGCCGGAGAGCAAGGGCCGCCGCGGCCGCCGCAAGTAGGGCCCGCCGAAGCGATCCCGAAGGAGCCCGCCGTCCGGGAGGACGGCGGGCTCCTTCGTCTGCATATGTGGACACCAGTGAACTTGTGGGGATGCACTCCACTATTTCCGTCGCATCCGAAAAGTTATCGGCAAGGGCCTTGTGACTCTCAAAAAGGGGACGGCCGCAATGTCTGGACACGACCGTTATTGCGCCGCTACCGGTAACGATCTTTGTGCAACACTAATGCAGCATTGACCGCCTGACCGTTTTGTCTGGGCAGTTCCTCCGTGTTCGTAGATCGCGTACGACTCGACAGGAGGAAACCAGCAGTGCGACTCATTGGAACCGCGGTGCTCACGGCCGGAATGGGCCTGACCGCTCTCGGGGTCACCGGCCCCGCCCTGGCGTCCCAGCCCGCGGACGGCGACGGCGGCGGTGCCGCGCCGAAGACCTGCCGCTACGAGGTCACGCCGCGCGACGGCGTGAACGTCCGGAAGACCCCGCAGGGCACGAAGATCGGTGCGCTTCCCTACCGCCAGCACTTCACCGGCTCCTGCACGACCACCAAGAGCTACGTGCAGATCCTCGGCGGCACCGGCGTTCCGAAGAACCTCGTGAAGGGGTGGGTGTTCAGCCGCTACGTCAAGAAGATCCCGTCGGGCGGCGTGGGCACCGGTGGCGGTGGCACCGCCTCGACGCCGGACTACATGATGGCGGGCGCCGGCCTGGGCGCGATCGTCCTCGGCGGCGGCCTGGCCCTCTCGACGCGGCGCCGGGTCTCGGCGGGCCGCTGACCGCATGAGGCAAGGCAGCAGCGGCGGCCACTCCCGTCATCTGCGACAGGGGGTGGCCGCCCTCATCATCGGGGCCGGTGCCGTGCTGTGCGTCGCCGGTCTGCGGCCGGACGGCCCGGGCGCGCCGCCCCAGCCGCCGGCGGCCGTCGCGCCCGCACCGTCACCGCCCGCGTCCGCGCCCGTCCGCGCGCTGCCGCGCTCGTCCCCGGAACGCATCGAGATCCCCAAGGGGGACGTGCGCGCCCCGGTCACCGCGCTCGGCGTCGACGCCTCGGGCGAGCTGGAGGTCCCGCCGCTGAGCAGGGTCGACGAGACGGGCTGGTACGAGCACGGCCCGTCGCCCGGCGAGATCGGCGCGGCGGTGATCGTCGGCCACGTGGACTCCAAGACCGAGCCCGGCGTCTTCTACAAGCTCGGCGCCCTGCGGCCGGGCGACACTTTCCGCGTTCTCCGCGCGGACGGGACGAAGCCGGAATTCGAGGTCTACGACGTCGAACGTGCACCCAAGGACGATTTCCCCACCGACCGCGTGTACGGCCCCACCGGACGGCCCGAAGCCCGGCTGATCACCTGCGGCGGGAGTTTCGACCGCGACACCGGCCATTACTCGCAGAACGTTATCGTCTACGCGTACATGAGCCCCACGGACGAAAGCCGGACGACCTGAATCAGTTCGGGCGTTCGGGCGCCTCCAGGAGAAGGAGGTCCGACTGGACGAGCGTCGTGCGGACGAGCAGCGCGTCGATCAGGTTGTGGTTGAGCGCGTTGCCGATCGGCGGCGGGATCTCCTCCTCGAGCAGGCCGGGGATCCGCGGGCTGAGCCGCTTGCGCACCTTCTCGACGACGCGCGCGACGCGCCGCCAGTTCCAGCCCGCGTCCGGCTGGACGCGGGCCATCTCCTCGGCGACCTGCACCCAGGTGAGCGGCGTCGGGTTGGGCGCCTGGGCGAGGTAGCGGCGGGCCAGGGCGACGAGGACGAGGTGTTCGACCTCGCTCTCCAGGCCGCGGCCGTCCAGCAGCGCCTCCCGGTCGTCCGGCGTCACGACGTCGCGGTCCGCGGTTCCGGCTTCGCAGAGTTCCGCGGCTCCGGTCCCCGGCGGGTCCGCGAGCCCCGAGCGGGGCCGGGCGGCGATCCGCGTCTCGAGGAGGTGCCTCTCGTCGGGGCCGAGGATGAACAGCGGCGTGTACTCCGCGGGGAGTTCGGCGTCCTGGCCGCCGAGCAGGAGCCGGTCGGGGAACCGGATCGGCAGCCTGCCCGAGTTGGACAGCACCCAGCGCGCGCCGTCGTGGCGGATGTAGCCGTGCCGGCGGCTGACGTGCTGGTCGGCCGCCCCGACGCAGACGTGGACGTCGGGCTTGCACCGCCCGAAGACGACGGTGAACCCCGCGTCCGGTGCGACGCGCATCCCGCCCTCCGGGCCCTGGACGAACAGGGTGCCGGGGGCCGCGGGCGGGATCCCGTGCGCCAGACCGCTCCCGCCCGCGGGCAGGAAATCGACCTTCCGCGCCGACGCCGCCAGAGTCATGGTTTCCGTCCCTTCCCGTCTCAGATGACGCCGCCGACGCTGCCCGTGCCGCCACCGCCGATGATCCCCGCCGGACCGGGACCGCCGTTCACCTCGGCCCTGTACCGGACGGTGCCGCCGCCGGTCTTCACCTCGAGCCGGTACTCGGTCCGCGGGACGTCGGCCGGGATGGGCACCGCCACGTCCCACGGCAGGTCGACGTTCTCGACCGTCGTGGACTCGCCGTTCACCGTGTACGTCAGCGACTCGACCTCGCCGTCGCCGGTGACGATGAGGCGGAGCCGCCCGGCGGGCGCGGGGGACGCCGTCGTGGCCGGGACGGTCGCGGACGGCGCCGCGGGCGCGGGCGTGCCCGCGGCGTCCGTCCCGGAGTCGCGACCCTGGAACCAGACGGCGGCCGAGACCCCGGCGACGGCGACGGCGACCGCGGCGGCCGCGGCGATCCCCGCCCGGCGGGGGAACCGGCGGCCGGCGGGGGACGGCGGCCGCTCGGCCTCGCGGGCGCGCCGCCCGATCTCCGCCGTGACGGCGGGCGGCCAGCCCGCCGCACCGGACGGTGGCTCGCCGATCCGCTCGGCGATCTGTGCGGCGGTGGGACGGCGGGACGGTTCGCGCTCCATGCAGCCGGCGATCAGCGCCCGCAGGTGCTCGTCGGGAACGCGGTCGAACCGCGGCCGTTCGGACCGCAGGCGGAGCAGCTGCTCGTGCCACGTCCCGCCGCCGAACGGCTCCCGGCCGGTGCACGCGAACATCAGCGTCGCGCCGAGCGTGAAGACGTCGCTGGGCGGCCCGATCGGATCCCCGGCGGCCTGCTCGGGCGACATGAAGCCCGGCGCGCCGAGCGGCGCCTCGGAGTTCGTGATCGTGGCGGCGTCCAGCGCGCGGGCGATCCCGAAGTCGATCACGCGCGGGCCGTCCGCCGCCAGCAGGATGTTCGCGGGCGTCAGGTCCCGGTGCACGATCCCGGCGCCGTGGATCTCGACGAGCGCCTCCGCCACCCCCGCCGCCAGGTACCGGACGGCGTCCGGCGGCAGCGCCCCGGACGACCGGACGGCGTCGCGCAGCGGCACCGAGGGCAGGAACGCCGTCGCCAGCCAGGGCGCCGGGGCGTCCGGGGCGGCGTCGAGCACCGGCGCGGTGAACCCGCCGCCGACCGTCCCGGACAGCTCCACCTCGCGCCGGAACCGTTCCCGGAACCGCTCGTCGGCGGCGAACTCCGGGTGCACGACCTTGACCGCCACGGCGCGTCCGGCGGCGGACCGTCCCAGGTAGACGGTGCCCATGCCGCCGGAGCCGAGACGGGCGAGGAGCCGGTACGCGCGCGGCGCGTCCCCGCCTCCCGAGGTCTCGACCGAGCGCGGGTCGCCGGGCTCAAGAGCCTGCACGTGATCCTCCGGGGGAGTCCGGCGGGGAGTCCGGCGGGGAGTCCGGCGGGGCGATCGCCCGGACGTGCCCGTCCACGGTGACGACGCACACCAGCCCGGCGGCGGTCGCGGGGGGAACGAGCCGGACCTTCTCCGCCTCGTAGGTCCAGCGGACCCGGCCGTCGGCCGCGCCCAATGCGTACAGTGTGCCGTCCCTGCACGCTGCGTACAAGATCTCTCCGTCGAGGCACAGCCCGGTGGACCGGCGCCGGGGATCGTCCGGCAGCCGCGCGACCCGTCGCGACCAGACGGTGTTCCCGGTGCCCGCGTCGAGCGCGAGGACCTCGCCGTCCGTCCCCTCGAGGTACACGTGTCCTTCGCCGAGGGGGCTCGACGGCGCGGTCGCGTTCCTCCGGTTCCAGACGGGACGCCCGTCGGCGCCCCGCAGCGCGTGCAGCGTCCCGAGCCGGTCCCAGGCGAAGACCAGCCCCCGGCCGATCACCAGGAAGTCGCCGAGGGCCATCCTGCGGTTCCACCTGCGCTCGCCGGTGGCGGCGTCCAGCGCCGTGAGGTCGGTGGACGACGCCCCCACCACGAGGCCCTCGCCGACGGCGATCGCGTGCAGCGCGTCGAGCGGACCGGACGTCCAGCGCCGCTTCCCGTCGTCCCCGCCCAGCGCGCGGATCCGTTCGCGCTCGTCGGGGAGGCTCGGTCGCGTGGCGAAGCAGACCAGCCGTTCGGACGCCGCCAGTGGATCGTTGCGCTCCTCGAACGCGAGATCGTACGTCCACCGGGTGTCGTCGGAGGAGGTCCGGACGGCGCGCAGCCGCTGCCCCTTGTTCTCCACCAGGATCACGGTTCCACCGGCGATCGGGTTGGTCATCTCGGGGGTGACCGAGCGCTCCCAGAGCACCTCGCCGGTGCGCGGATCGAGCGCGTGAACGCTCCTGCGCTCGCCCTTTTCGGTGGTCGCCAGGATGGCGCCGTCGGTCGCTTCGAGGCCGTACAACTGCTCGGGGAGCCGCCGCCTCCAGCGCGGGACGCCCTGCGGCGGCGGCCCCGGCGGGTCCGCCGGATCGGGGGACCCGCCCGTCCCGCCATCGGCCGTCCCGCCGCCGACCGTCCCGACCGCGAGCGGGACGCTCGCCGCCGCGGCGGCGGTGAGCAGCCCGGCGCCGAGCCCCGCGATGACGGTCCGGCGGCCCGGCCGCCACGGCGCCGCGCGCGCCGCGTCCGCTGGGCCCGCCGCCGGGACGATCTCGGCGGTGCGGCGCTCGACCTCGGCGGCCACCGGAGCGGGCAGCCACCCGAGGCCCTGCAGGGACGGTTCGTCCGCGCCCGGCCGTCCGAGCGCGTCCAGGACCCCGGCGGCGGACGGGCGGGCCGCCGGGTCGAGCCGCAGGCACGCGGCGAGCAGGTCGCGCGGCCACGGTCCGGCCGGGATCGCCCCGAGGTCCGGTTCGCCGGTCAGCACCCGCAGGTGCCGGGCGCGCACCGGGCCCGTCCCGAACGGTTCGACGCCCGACGCCGCGTACGCGAGCGTCGCGCCGAGCGCGAACACGTCGCCGGGCGGGCCGACGCGCTCGCCCCGCACCTGCTCGGGGCCCATGTACCCGGCCGTGCCGATGGGCGCGCCCGCGCGGGTGATGGCGGTGGCGCCGTCCGGCCGCGCGATGCCGAAGTCGATCACCCGCGGGCCGTCCGCCGTCAGCAGCACGTTGCCCGGCTTGAGGTCGCGGTGGACGAGGCCGCCGCGGTGGATCGCCGCGAGCGCCTCGGCGAGCCCGACGGCGAGCGCGCGCAGCGCGTCCGGCGGCAGCGGCCCGAACCCCGCGACCGCCTCCCGCAGCGACGGGCCCGGCAGGTACGCGGTGGCGAGCCAGGGCGTGGCGGCGTCCGGGTCGGCGTCCAGCACCGGCGCGGTGAACGCGCCGGCGACCGCGCGGGCGGCGTCGACCTCGCGGCGGAACCGGGCCCGGTAGCGGGCCTCGCCGACGAAGCGGCGGTGCACGACCTTGACCGCGACCGGCCGCCCGCCGCGCGACCGTCCCAGGTAGACGACGCCCATCCCGCCGGCGCCGAGCCGGGCCGCGATCCGGTAGGGGCCGATCGCGCGCGGATCGTCCGGCTGCAGCGGCTCCACCCGCGCTGACCCTCCGTGCGTGGTCGGATTCGGCTACGAAAGGGTAACGGCCCCCGGAGCCGCCCGCGCGGGCTTTTCCGGAGGCCGTTCCCTGTGCCGTGACCGGTTCGGTGACGTGTGCGGTGACCGGGTCAGGTGACGTCGGCGACGTCGTCGATCTCCTCGGGGCGCTGGCCCGTGACGAGGTAGACGACGTTCTCCGCGACGTGGACGGCGTGGTCGGCGAAACGCTCGAAGTACCGGCCCGCGAGGGTGATGTCGACGGCCGGCTCGACGCCGTGCTTCCACTTGGGGAGAGCAGCTTGTCGAACAGCCGCCGGTGCAGGCGGTCCATCTGGTCGTCGTCGGCGTCGAGCTCCAGGCCCATCTCGACGTCCTGGGAGGCGATCACGCTGCCCGCCTTGGCGATCATGCGCTCGGCGATCTGGCCCATCTCCAGGACGGTCGCCTGCAGCTCGGGCGGGACGGCCGGTTCCGGGTGGCGGCGGCGGGCGGTCTTCGCGATGTGGACGGCCAGGTCGCCCATCCGCTCGAGATCGCCGCTCATCCGCAGCGTGGTGATGAGGGTGCGCAGGTCGCCGGCGACCGGCTGCTGCCGCGCCATCAGGTCGAACACCGTCTGCTCGATCTCGGCGTCGATCTTGTTGACCTGGTCGTCGGCGCTGATGACCTCTTCCGACAGCCGCAGATCGGCGTCCAGGAGAGCGGTCACCGCGCGGGCCATCGCGGACCGGACGAGCCGCGTCATCTCGACCAGCTGGTCGCTGAGGGCGTCGAGCTCCTCGTGGTAGGCGTCGCGCAATTGGGATCCTCAGGGAGAAAACGTCGGAGGGTGGGGCGTGCTGGGCGCACCGGCCCACGCAATAGCATGCCCCACCAGCATGAATGTGTCCGTATAAGAAGGTGAACTTTCGGGGAACGACACCGTGTTGACCTGCACGTAGGGACTATTTGGGTTCGATGCCCGCTTAACATCCCTGGTGTGGAGGTCGAGATTGTCGCGAGCCTGGTCGGGCTTGCCGGGCTGGCCATCGGGCTCGCGACGGGATTGGCGGTGCGCGTGAGCGAGCGAGCCCAGCGGACGGCGGCCCCGGTGACGCCCGTGAGCGGAATGCCGCCCGGCATCGCGTCCGTGCTCAGCGTGCTGCGGTCCTCGGCCGTCGTCGTGGACGGCGAGGACCGGGTGCTGCGCGCCAGTTCGGCCGCCCGCGCGTTCGGCCTGGTCAGCGGTGACCGGCTCGTCGTCGACGAGCTGCTCGCGATGGCCCGCATGGTCCGCCGCGACGGCGAGATCCGCGAGACCGAGATACAGGTCGTCCCGTCCCGCATCCGCGGCCGCGCCGAGGGGCGCTGGTTCGCCGTGCGCGTCGCGCCGCTCGGCTCGCACGGGCTCGTCCTCGCCCTCGCCGAGGACCTCACCGACATGCGCCGCACCGAGGCGATCCGCCGCGACTTCGTCGCCAACGTGAGCCACGAGCTGAAGACGCCCGTCGGGGCGCTGTCGCTGCTCGCCGAGACCGTCGAGGGCGCCGCCGACGACCCCGAGGCCGTGCGCCGGTTCGCCGCGCGCATGCAGATCGAGTCCGTCCGGCTGAACAACCTGGTGCAGGACCTCATGACCCTCTCCCGGGTGCAGGGCGACGAGCCGCTGCCCGACCTCGAGCCGGTCCGGCTGGACGACGTCACCGCCGAGGCCGTCGACCGCTGCCAGATCAAGGCGTCCAGCAAGGAGATCGAGCTGGCCACCGGCGGCACCGAGGGCCTGCGGGTGCGCGGCGACACCGAACTGCTGACCACCGCGCTGCGCAACCTCGTCGACAACGCGGTCGCCTACAGCCCCGAACGCACCCGCGTCGTCGTGTCGACCCGCCGCCGCGACGACCGGTTCGTCGAGATCAACGTGACCGACCAGGGCATCGGCATCCCCGAGGCCGAAGTGGAGCGGATCTTCGAGCGGTTCTACCGGGTGGACCCGGCCCGCTCCCGGCAGACCGGCGGCACCGGCCTCGGTCTGGCCATCGTCAAGCACGTCACCAGCAAACACGGCGGGGACGTTACGGTGTGGAGCAAGGAGGGCTCCGGGTCGACGTTCACGATCCGGCTCCCGTTGCTCGACCCGCCCGTCCCCGCCGCCCTGAACACCGCCCGGGAGGCAACACCGTGACCCGCGTTCTCGTCGTTGAAGACGAGGAGTCCTACAGCGACGCATTGGCGTACAACCTGCGCAAGGAAGGGTTCGAGGTGGCGGTGGCCGCCTCCGGCCCGGACGCGCTGGACATCTTCGAGCGCAACGGTGCCGACCTCGTGCTGCTCGACCTGATGCTCCCCGGGCTGCCCGGCACCGAGGTCTGCCGGGAGCTGCGCACGAAGTCCAACGTCCCGGTGATCATGCTGACCGCCAAGGACAGCGAGGTCGACAAGGTCGTCGGGCTCGAGCTCGGCGCCGACGACTACGTCACCAAGCCGTACTCCCCGCGCGAGCTCATCGCCCGCATGCGGGCCGTCCTGCGCCGCCAGGGCGACGAGCCCGAGCCGGTCCCCGCGACGCTGGAGGCCGGCCCCGTCCGGATGGACGTCGAGCGGCACGTCGTGAGCGTCGGCGGCGAGGGCGTCCAGCTCCCGCTGAAGGAGTTCGAGCTCCTGGAGGTGCTGCTGCGCAACGCGGGCCGCGTGCTCACCCGCATGCAGCTCATCGACCGGGTGTGGGGCGCGGACTACGTCGGCGACACCAAGACCCTGGACGTCCACATCAAGCGGCTCCGCGCCAAGATCGAGGAGACGCCGTCCACGCCGCGCTACATCGTGACCGTGCGCGGCCTGGGCTACAAGTTCGAGCCCTGATCGGCCCCGGGTTCCCGCCCGGGGCTCCGGCCCCGGGCTCCGGCCCCGGGTTTTCCGACCGACGCGAAGAGGCCCGGACGGCGAGTGGATCGCCGTCCGGGCCTCTTCGCGCGTCTCGTCCGCCCGGTTCGAGGGGCGGTGTGGCGCGGTGTGCGGTGGTGCGGTGGTGCGGTGGTGCGGGCGTGCGATGGCGCGTGCCTGCGGGACCGGCGGCCGGACGCCCCGGAGGGCGCCCGCGCCGCGCGCGCTCGCCGGTCAGTGACCGCCCGCGGCGCCCTCACCGGCGGCCGGGGTCTCCGTGCCGCCCGGGGACTGCTCGGTGCCGGGGGACTCAGTGCCGCCGGGGGATTCCGTGCCGCCGGGGGTCTCCGTGCCATCCGGTGTCTGCCCGCCGCCCGGGCGCGGGGTCGGGCTGCCCTGCTGCGTCGGCTGCGCCGGGCTGGCCAGCGGGTACGTCGCGTACGCCTGCTCCCGCAGGACGAGCGGGACCTCCAGCTCGATCGCGCCCGCATTCCGGAACTGCAGGCGGACCGGCACCGGCTGCCCCGCGATCAGCTGCTGCTTGAGTCCCTGGAGGACCACCAGCGGGCGCGCCGTGCCGGTCGGCGGCGGCGACGCGGGCGGCTCGGCGGTGTTCTGCTCCGTCGGCGTCCCGGTCGGCGTGCCGGTGGGCGACTCGGTCGCGCCGGGGCCGGTGGGGTCCGGTGTCGGCGTCTGCCCGCCGCCCTGCCCGCCGCCGGGCTGCTGGGTCGGGCCCGGGGTCGGGGTGCCCTGGCCGAGCAGCTTCGCCACGCCGCCCTCGCCGTCCGGGCTCGCCCCCGGCAGGTCCAGCGAGCCGCCCTCGATCCGGGCGCCCGAGAACAGCGGCGAGCTGACCGAGACGAGCTCGTCGGCCTTGCCCTCGACCTGGTTGATCAGGAGGCCGTAGAGCGCCAGCGACGTACCGGCGGGCACGGACGAGGTCGGCTCGGGGCCGAGGAGGAACATGTTGCGGAGGGAGATCTGCGCGGCTCCGTCGGCGGGCAGCTGCGCGTTGATCCCCTCGGTGAGGCGCGTGGGCATCGCGCTCTGCGGTGTCTTGCCGGCGCCGCAGCCGGAGATCACCGGCGCGATGGCGACGGCGCCCGCGACGGCGAGCGTGACCACTCGACGGCTCTTACGGATCACGGCGTCGGACTCCTCGAGGAATATGGCGTTGAGATCGGAAGATCGGCGCGAGATGCGCCAGGGGAAGCGTAGCGATGCCAGGCCGCCGACCCCGCCTCGGGGTGCCGACACGCGCGCGTGCGCGTGTCATCCGTGCGCGTGTCATACGCGTGTCAGCCGACGGTGAGGTCCTTGATCTTCTGGTTCAGATCCGTGCCCGGATTCGGATCCGGAACCACATCGGCGACGATGCCGTCCGGTTTGACCAGGACCGCGGTGAGCGCGGTGCCGGGCTCCGGCGCGTACGCGGCGGCCAGCAGGCCCCGCTCGTCCTCGACGACCAGCGGTGCGCCCTGGTGCGCGGTGCCCGCGCACTTCTTGACGTCCTTCACCGCGACGGGCTCGCGGCCGTCGGCGGGACGCGGGTCGGCGACGAGCCAGAAGTTGAGCCGGGGCGCCGCGGTCTGCGCGGCGAGTTCGGCGATCAGCGCGCCGCAGCGGAAGCCCGGCGGGACGATGCCGATCACCCCGGGGCGCATCTCGCGCGTCGGCTTCGCCGTCCCGTCCGCCATCGTGACCGTGCCCGCGGGCAGCAGGCCGCCCTCCCGCCCGGCGCTCGCGGTCGGGTTCGGGGCGAGCCGCGCGGTCGTCGGGCGGGGCGCGGGCTGCGGGCCGAACGCCGTCATCAGCACCCCGCTGACCAGCGCCACCAGCAGCGCGCCCGCGATGAGCGGCACCGCGATGCCGAAGCGGGTGAACGGGCCGGTGATCCGGCGGAGCCGTGCCCGGCGCCGGCGGCGGCGCTCCTCGCGGCGGTAGGCGAGGACATCGCGGTCGAGTTCGCGGGCGTCGTCGGGCACCACGATGTCGACTCGCGGCAGCCCGTAGTCGTCCGGGTCGGGGTCGCCGTCCGACCTCACGCCAGCATCACCATCCTCGATCCGCCGGTGACCGTCGTCCGCCTTCCTCGGGAAATCGTGGTGTCCCGTTTTGGGCCCTTCCGGCGCTTCGTACCCGCGCCACGCGGCAGGCTCACCTTCCAGTATGGGGCGCTTGCGGGCGAAGCGCAGAACCCTTCCCGGCAAGGGTCTTGCCGTCCGCGCGGCCCGCCAGGTAAGGGCGTTCGGGCCGCGGCGGAGTCACCGGACGGACGCGCTCGGTGGGCGGAACAGGGGGCCGATGCACCATCAACGAGCTTTGTCAATGCTCCAATATGGCGGTTGACCTGCACATATGCTGCCAAGGTCGGTACGGCCTCGTTCGTTTCCGTGCTATCCTGGTTCTAGCGGAAGGGGTACTTGTCACATGACTTTCCAGGTCGGCGACACCGTCGTCTACCCCCACCACGGGGCTGCTCGGATCGAGGCCATCGAGACTCGCACCATCAAGGGTGAGGAAAAGACCTATCTGGTCTTGAAGGTCGACAAGGGCGACCTGACAGTACAGGTTCCGGTTGAGAACGTCGAGGACGTGGGTGTCCGTGACGTCGTCGGCCAGGAGGGTCTGGAGAAGGTGTTCGAGGTGCTGCGCGCACCCTACACCGAGGAGCCCACCAACTGGTCGCGCCGGTACAAGGCGAACCTTGAGAAGCTCGCGTCCGGTGACGTGAACAAGGTCGCGGAGGTCGTCCGCGACCTGTGGCGCCGGGACAGGGAGCGCGGCCTGTCGGCCGGTGAGAAGCGCATGCTCGCCAAGGCGCGGCAGATTCTGGTCAGCGAGCTGGCGCTCGCCGAGAAGACCAACGAGGACAAGGCCGAGGCGCTGCTCGACGAGGTCCTGGCCGGCTGAGTTGAGCGCACGGTTTCCCCGGGTGGGCGTCGGAGTCGACGTCCACCCGTTCTCGTCGGAGCCGCGCCCGCTGCGGGTCGCCGGGCTGGAATGGCCCGGCGAGGGCCACGGCCTCGCCGGGCACTCCGACGGGGACGTCGCCGCGCACGCCGCCTGCGACGCGCTGCTGTCCGCGTGCGGCCTCGGTGACCTCGGCGCCGTCTTCGGGACGGACGATCCCCGCTGGTCCGGCGCGTCCGGCGTGACGCTGCTGCGCGAGGTCGGGCGCCTCGTCGACGAGGCCGGGTACGACATCGGCAACGTCGCGATCCAGGTCATCGGCAACCGCCCGAAGATCGGCAGGCGGCGCGACGAGGCCGCCAAGACCCTCGCCGAGGCCCTCGCGGGCGCCGACGTGTCGATCTCGGCCACCACCACCGACGGGCTCGGGCTGACCGGCCGCGGCGAAGGACTCGCCGCCATCGCGAACGCCCTCGTCGTCCCGCGCTGATCACGGCGGCGGAAGCACCGTCCCGGAGACCTCGCCCAGCGAGATCGTCGCGCCGCCCGCACCCGGAGCCGACGCCCGCACGGTCACCGTGTCGCCGTCCTCCAGGAACGTCCGTTTCATGCCGTCCCCGAGTTCCAGCGGCTCGCGGCCGTTCCAGCCGAGTTCCAGCAGGCACCCGCGCTGCCCGCGCTCCGGACCCGACACCGTCCCGGACGCGAACAGGTCGCCCGTCCGCAGCGGCGCCCCGTTCACCGTCGCGTGCGCCAGCTGCTGCGGCGACGTCCAGTACATCGACGCGAACGGCGGACGCGCCGCCACCCGCCCGTTGATCAGCACCTCCAGCCGCAGGTCCAGCCCCCACGGCTCGTCGCACCGCAGGTAGGGCAGCGGCTCCGGATCCTGCGCCGGGGGCCGCACCCGCGCCGCCTCCAGCGCCGCGACCGGCACCACCCACGGCGAGACCGACGTCGCGAACGACTTGCTCAGGAACGGCCCGAGCGGCTGCGACTCCCACGCCTGCAGGTCCCGCGCGCTCCAGTCGTTCACCAGGACGAACCCGAACACGTGGTCGCGGAACGCCCACGTCGGCACGCCCCGTCCCGTCCCCGACGGCACCCCCGCCACGAACCCGACCTCCGCCTCGAAGTCCAGCCGCAGCGACGGCCCGAACGACGGCCCGTCCTCGCCCGCCGCCCGCTGCCCGGACGGCCGCACGATCGGGGTGCCCGACGGGAACACCGTCCCCGCGCGCCCGTGGTAGGCGACCGGCAGCCGCTTCCAGTTCGGCCCGAGCGGCTCCCGGTCCGGGCGGAACATCCGCCCCACGTTCGACGCGTGATGCTCGGACGAGTAGAAGTCGACGTAGTCCGCGACCTCGAACGGCCGCAGCAGCTCGACGTCCCGCACCGGCACCAGATGCGGCTCCACCCGTTCCCGGAACCCCGCGTCCGTCAGCAGCTCGACCAGCCTGTCGCGGTTCGCCCGCCATGCCGGGCGTCCCGAGGCCATGAAGGCGTTCAGCGAGCCCGAGGCGAACCGCCGCCGCCCGTCGATCAGCCCGTCCGCCGCCAGCCCGGCCAGATCCAGCACCCGGTCGCCGATCGCCACCCCGACGCGCGGCAACTCCCTCGGCCGCGAGAACACCCCGTACGGCAGGTTCGCGATGCCGAACCCGCCGTCCGCGGCGCTCTCCACCCACGATTCGGTCGTCATGGAGACAGGTGTTCCCCATTGCCGCGCGTTCTGACCGGCCCGCGATCATCGAGATCCCGCAGCAGCGCGGCCACATCCGGCACCGCGAACCCGACGAGCGCCCGCCGCACCGCCGCGGGCTCGCCGCGCCCGCCCGCCGCGCGTCCGGCCGCGAGCCGCAGCACCCGCAGGAGCAGGCCGGGCGACGACCGCTCGGCGGTGCACGTGAACGGCAGCCCGCGCTCCAGGCATGCCGGGACGAACTCGGACGCGTCCTCCGCCCGGAACTCGGCCCCGAGCGGCGCGCCCCGCGCCCGTGCCGCCGCGACCCGGTCGAGCGCCGCCCGCCGCCCGGCCCGGTACCGGACGCCGACGAACACCGGCGCGTCCCGGGGCAGCCGCGCGATCGCCACGGCCGCCGCCCGCGCCTGGTCGGCCCCCGGCGGCAGCGCGACGTGCACCGACGCGGGCCGCACCCGCGGCTCGCCGCGCACCCCGTCCAGGACGCGCGGCAGCACGTCCGTCCCGGCGTCGGCGACGACCGCGAGATCGAGCAGGTCCTCCGGCACCAGGTGGCGCCGCAGCTCACCGATCCGCGCGACCGGGCAGCGCAGCCGTCCGGTCGCCGGGCACGCGGCGAGCGCCCGGTACGCGCGCAGCACCTCGGCCACGGGCGCACCGGCCGAGTCGAGCGCGGCGTCGTCGACGAGCCGTTCGAACGACATGCCCGAGACCTACCCACGAGCCCGCCCGCCAACGAGCCCGGCCCGGCGCTCCTACCGGTCTGCGCCCCCCGAAGGCGCCGGGGCGAGGCGAGGGGGCGGCAGGGCGGGGCGTCCCGCGGGGTGCGGGGCGTCGTGCGGTCGTGCGGCCTGCGGTGTGCCCGAATCGGGGGTCAGGGACATGGGGCGGGGCGTGGGTGGTGTTGGCGTTCGCGCTGCAGCGGCGGCGAGCACAAGCCCGCCGCCGCTGCGGCGGGCTTGTGCTCGCCGGGGACCGGGGCCGGGACGGGCGGCATGGCGCATTGCGGGCGTTCGCTGTCGACCGGGCCTCGGGTGGGGCGGGGGCGGCGGTGTCAGTCGGCGGGCGGGGTGGGGCCGCTGCGGAAGTTGTTGGACGGCGGCGGGTGCGGCTCCCAGCGGTCGTCCGGGTCCTCGACCCCGGCGTCGGGATCTTCGGGACGGTCGGCGTCGGGGGTCTCGGAGTCGTGATCGTCGACGCCGGGGACGGCGATGTCGGGCCTGGTCGTGCGGGTGAGCGGGCGCGCCTCGCGGGGCGGGCGCCCGGCGGCGCGCGCCACCTCGACGTCGGTGGGCAGCAGGGCCGGGACGGGACGCGGCCGCTCCTCGGGTTCGGGTTCGCGCTCGGCGGCGGGCTCATCGGCCCACGTGGGCTCGTACCCCGGCGTGCGCGCGTGCTCCCGGGGCGCCTCGTGCTCCGCCTCGCCCGCGTCCTCCCGCGACGCCTCGCGCCCTTGCGACGATTCGTAGACGGGGGCGGTCTCGCGTGCCGGTGCGGATTCGTGGTCCGGCCAGGGTTCCTCGTCCGCTGCGGCCCCGCGACGCTCCTGCGAAGCCCCCCGCCCGTGCGAGCCCTCGCGTTCCTGCGCGGGGACGTCGGCCCACGTGCGATCGTGCGGCGTGTGCTCGTGTCCGGCGGGGGCCTCGAGCGCCCGGCCGGTCCCGCGCGCGCGCTCGTCCGCGTGCGGGCGCGCGGGTTCGGGCGCTCGGTCGAGCACGGGTTCCGGTTCGTCGAACGGGAACTCGTCCGGTGCAGGGCGCGGAGCGGGGGCCGCTGCAAGGCTCGGGTCGGCCCCCGAGAGCGGGACGATTGCCGCCGGCCCCGGGGGCGCGCCGACCACCGGCCCTGGGGGCGGACCGACCGTCGACCCTCCGGGCGGGGCGACCGCCGACCGCTCGGCCGGCCGCTCGGGCGACCGCTCGGCCGGCCCCTCGGCCGGCCCCTCGGGCGACCGCTCGGCCGGCCCCTCGGGCGACCGCTCGGGCGGCCCCTCGGGCGGCCCCTCGGACAGCCCCCCGAGCGGCTCTCCCGGCGGGGCCTCCGGCACGGCCGCCACCGGCGTCACGCCCGGCAGGATGTCGATGCCGGACGGCCGTGCGGGGCCGTCATCGCCCGGATACTCGCCCAGGTACTCGTCCCGGTACTCGCCCGCGTCACCCGCGAACTCCAGCGCCGGCACGCCACCCGCCTCGCCCGCCTCCCCGGCGGGCGCCTCCAGCGCGGGCAGGACCTTCACGTGGCCGCGCTGGGTCTCGACGATCTCGACGGCCTCGCCCGCCGGGCGCGCGAGCCGGATCTGCTTGAACATCGTGAGCCACAGCCAGACGGCGAGCACCAGCATGACGTGCGGGGCCACGGCGACGCCCGCGCGGACGGGCTCGTCCGGCAGCGGGTCCAGGCCCCACACGGCGTCCTGGACGGCGAGGGCGGCGACGCCCGCGGCGAGCAGCAGGAGCAGGGTCCAGCGCAGCAGCCGCGTCCACCAGCGGGCGCCGCGGGTGACGACGAGCGACAGCAGGGTCATCGTGATCAGGCCGTCGGCCATCGCCGGGTAGATCGGCGCCCAGCGGTCGTCCACCCGTCCGGAGACGGCCAGGTCGCGCAGCGTGTCGTAGGTGAGCGCGAAGGCGCCGGCGGCGAGCGCGGCGACGACGAGCCCGGCGGCCGCGGTGAGCAGCCGGCGCTGGGCCCGGCTGTAGCGTGGGCCGCCGGAGCGGACGGTGACGGACGGGACGCGGTCGGTTGGCATGGCTCTCGTTCCGGGGAGTGCGCCTGGAGGGTGATCTCCAGCGAGGTTAGCCAGCCCGGGCGCTCCGGACTGCCCACTTCACCGTGATCATCTCGCGCTGCGTACGTTATGGGCCTCGACGTACGGTATGGAGAAACGTTCATCAGGGAGGGGCGGTCCCGTGCAGCGTGCAGCAGGTCGCGGGTGCGGGGTGCCCGCGTGCCCGCGGGTCCGGCGTCGTCCGGCGGGGTAGCGCGATGGTGGTCTCCGGGGGACGGCTCGGCGCGCCCGTCCGGACGTTCGACGCCCGTCCGGCCCGCCGCGCCGCGCTGGGCTGGATGGTCGCGTCCGTGCTGGCGACGGCGGCGCTGATCCCGCTCGCGGTGTGGGCGATGGTCACCGCCCGGTGGGGCCTGGGGACGGCCGCGGCGCTGCTGGGCATGTTCTACGCGGGCGCCGCGGGCTGGATCGCCGGACGGGACGGCCTGTGGTCGGGCATCCGCGTGGCGGACCTGCACACGGGAGGCGTCGCGGTCCGTGTGCGGGGCGGCGCCGCCGGGTACGCGTGGGACGAACTGGAGTCGGTCACGGTGTCCGGCGTCCAGTACGGTGCGCGCGTCCGCTGGCGGTTCGCGGTGGTCGCGGCGGACGGACGCGTCCTGCGGTTCGGCGACCCGCTGCCGGACGTCCGGGAGCTCGGCGAGGCGGTCGCCGAGGAGGTCGCGGGACGGACGGTCGCGCGGCACCTGGAAGCGGTCCGGACGGGGGAGATCGTGCGGGTCGGGCCGTTCGCGGTCGACCTGGACGGGGTCGAGAAGGACGGCGAGCGGCTGCCGTGGAAGTCCGTCCAGGACGTCGTGATCGACAACGGGCTGGTGTCCGTGACGGCGCCGGGCGCGACGCTGGCCGCGCTGGCCGGCCAGGTGCCGGACGCGCTCGCGTTCACGGCCCTGTGCGCCGAGGTCGGCGCGCTGCACGAGAATTTCTGAACGAAGTTCGCCGGGAATGTCGAGGACGCGGTCCCGGGTCCGATCCTTCGGTGCCGGCCGCCGAGCACCGGCGGCGCACACAGGAAGGAAACGATCATGAAGTACATGCTGCTGATCCACAACCGGCTCGGTTTCGTCGAGGAGCTGACCGAGGACGAGCGCACCGCGCTGTTCGGCGAGGTCGACGCGATCATGAAGGAGCTCGCGGAGTCGGGCGAGTGGGTCGGCGGGGAGGCGCTGGTCGACCCGTCCGAGACCCGGACGGTCCGCGCGGCCGGGACGGCCGGGACGGCCGGGGCGCCGCCCGTCGTGACCGACGGGCCGTACCTGGAGGCCAAGGAGCACCTCGCCGGATACCTCACCGTCGACTGCGAGACGCTCGAGCGCGCCGTGGAGATCGCGTCCCGCTGGCCGGATCTCCGGTTCGGCGGGTACATGGAGGTCCGGGCGGTCATGGGCGAGTCCGGGACGGAGATGTGACGGCCCCGGGGACGCCCTCTCCGGCGGCGGACGCGACGATCGAGGAGGCGCTGCGGGCGCTCGCGCCGCAGGTCCTGGGCGCGCTCGTCCGGCGGTACGGCGCGGGCGCGTTCGACGCGTGCGAGGACGCCGTGCAGGAGGCGCTGCTCGCCGCGGCCGTCCAGTGGCCGGCGGAGGGCGTCCCCGAGCGGGCGCGCGGCTGGCTGGTGACCGTCGCGGCGCGGCGGCTCACCGACCGGTGGCGCAGCGAGCGGGCCCGCCGCGACCGCGAGGCGGTCGCGGCCCGCGAGGCCCCGCCCGCCGCCGAGCCCGCCGACGCCGACCGGCCCGCCGACCGGGACGACGCGCTCACCCTGCTGTTCCTCTGCTGCCACCCCGCGCTGACGCCGTCGTCGCAGGTCGCGCTGACCCTCCGGGCCGTCGGCGGGCTCACCACCGAGCAGATCGCCCGTGCGTTCCTGGTGCCCGAGGCGACGATGGCGCAGCGGATCAGCCGGGCCAAGCAGAAGATCAAGGCGGCGGGCGCCCGGTTCGTCCCGCCCCCGCCGGACGAGCGGGACGCGCGCGTCCGGGCCGTCCTGCACGTCCTGTACCTGATCTTCAACGAGGGGTACACCGCGACCAACGGGCCCGACCTGCACCGGGCCGACCTCACCGCGGAGGCGGTCCGGCTGGCCCGCGAGGTGCACCGGCTGCTGCCCGGCGACGGCGAGGCGGCCGGGCTGCTCGCGCTCATGCTGCTCACCGACGCGCGCCGCGCCGCCCGCAGCGGGCCCGGCGGCACGCTCGTCCCGCTCACCGAGCAGGACCGGACGCGCTGGGACCGCGCGGCCATCGCCGAGGGCACCGAACTGGTCACCGACGCGCTCACCTGGTCGCCGCCCGGCCCGTACCAGTTGCAGGCCGCGATCGCCGCCGTGCACGCGGAGGCGGAGCACGCGGACGGCACCGACTGGCGGCAGATCCTCGCGCTCTACCGCGTCCTGTCCCATCTGGCGCCGAACCCGATGGTCACCCTCAACGAGGCGGTCGCGCTCGCGATGGTGGAGGGGCCCCGCGCCGGGCTCGACCGGCTCGCCGAGCTGGACGGCGACGACCGCGTCGCCGGGCACCACCGGCTCGCGGCCGTCCGCGCCCACCTGCTGGAGCGGGCCGGCGACCTGCCCGCCGCCCGCGAGGAGTACCGGCGCGCCGCCCGCACCACCACCAGCCTCCCCGAACAGCGCTACCTGCGGGCCCGCATCGCGGGGCTCGCCGGAGACGGATAGCGCGGAGCCGCCCGCGCGGGCCGCGCGGTCTTGCCGTCGTGGCCGCGCGGGTAGTCCCCGATCCCATAACCTGGGCCTGTGAGTCTGCGCCTTTACGACACCGGTACCCGTAGCATCCGCACGTTCGAGCCCCTGGAAGAGGGCCGTGTGGGGATGTACGTGTGCGGTGCCACGCCGCAGGCCGCACCCCACATCGGGCATCTGCGCTCCGGCGTCATCTACGACGTCCTGCTCCGCTGGCTCCGCGCCTCCGGCTACGACGTGACGTTCGCGCGCAACGTCACCGACGTCGACGACAAGATCATCGCGGTCGCGGCGGAGCGGAACGTGCCGTGGTTCGCGATCGCCGAGGGCAACCAGCGCACGTTCAACCACGGCTACGACGTCCTCGGCTGCCTCCCGCCCACGATCGAGCCGCGCGCCACCGGGCACGTCCCGGAGATGATCGTGCTGATGCGGCGGCTGATCGACGCCGGACACGCCTACGCGGCCGAAGGCGACGTGTACTTCGACGTGAAGTCGTGGGCGGAGCACTACGGCGAGCTGTCCAACCAGCGGCTCGACAGCATGCGGTCAGCCGGTGACACGCCCAACGAGAGCCTCAAGCGCGACCCCCGCGACTTCGCCCTCTGGAAGGGGGCGAAGCCGGGCGAACCATCCTGGGAGACGCCGTGGGGCGAGGGGCGTCCCGGCTGGCACCTCGAATGCTCCGCGATGGCGACCAAGTACCTCGGGTCCACGTTCGACATCCACGGCGGCGGCGTCGACCTGATCTTCCCGCACCACGAGAACGAGATCGCGCAGTCCCGCGCCGCCGGCGACGGCTTCGCCCGCTACTGGCTGCACAACGGCCTGCTCACCGTCGGCGGCGAGAAGATGAGCAAGTCGATCGGCAACGTCGTCCTGCTGCCCGACCTGCTCGGCAAGGCCCGGCCTGCCGAGATCCGGTACTACCTCGCCGCCGCGCACTACCGCTCGCTCATGGACTACACCGACACCGCGCTCGCCGAGGCCGTCTCCGCCTACCAGCGGATCGAGGGCTTCGTCACCCGCGCCACCGAGGTCGCGGGCCCCGTCGAACCGGGCGCGATCCCCGCCGCGTTCACGACCGCGATGGACGACGACCTCGGTGTCCCGCAGGCCCTCGCCGTCCTGCACGAGACCGTCCGCGAGGGCAACGGCGCGCTCGCGGACGGCGCCGACGTCCGGGAGCACCTCGCGGCCGTCCGGGCGATGGCGGGCGCCCTCGGCCTCGACCCGCTCGCCTGGACGCGGGCCGGAGACGACGACCTGCGGCCCGTCGTCGACGCGCTCGTCGGCGTCGCGCTCGAACAGCGGCAGGCTGCGCGCGCGCGGAAGGACTACGGGGCGGCCGACGCGATCCGGGACGGCCTCGCCGCCGCCGGGATCGTCGTCGAGGACACCCCCCACGGCGCCCGTTGGGAGCTCAAGAAGGCCTGAGCCCGCGGTCGCCCGGATAAACTGGGACGTTCGATTTCAGCGACGTCGCGAGGGGCAGGACCATGGCCAAGGGCAAGGGCAGGGGACCCACACCGAAGGCCGAGGACCGGCACTGGCACGGCAAGCGCCAGAAGGCCCGGGCCGTCAAGAACGCCAAGCGCACCGGCACGCCCACCGTCGGGCCGGGCGCTCGCAAGCCCGCCGACGGCCCCGCCCGCCCGTCCCGTCCGGCCGGGGCCCGCCGCGCCAACGGCGAGGTGCCCGAGCTGGTCACCGGGCGCAACCCCGTGCTGGAGGCGCTCCGCGCCGGCGTGCCCGGAACCGCCCTCTACGTCACCTCCGGCACCGACGAGCGCGTCCGCGAGGCGACCCAGCTGGCCGCCGACCGCAGGATCCCGCTGCTCGAATCGGGCAAGAACGAGCTCGACCGGCTCACCGACGGCGCCGTCCACCAGGGCATCGCCCTCCAGGTGCGGCCCTACCGGTACGCGCACCCCGACGACTTCCTCAAGGGGACCGCGCCCCTGATCGTCGCGGTGGACGGCATCACCGACCCCCGCAACCTCGGCGCGATCGTCCGCTCCGCCTCCGCGTTCGGCGCGTCCGGCGTCGTCGTCCCCGAGCGCCGCGCCGCCGGCGTCACCGCCGGGGCCTGGAAGGCGTCAGCGGGCACCCTCGCGAACGTCCCCGTCGCCCAGGCGACGAACCTGACCCGGCAGCTCAAGGCGTACCAGAAGGCCGGCTGCTTCGTCGCCGGACTGGACGCGCGCGGCGGCGTCACCGTCGCCGACCTCGAGGTCGCCGCGGGCCCGTTCGTCCTCGTGGTCGGCTCGGAGGGCAAGGGCCTCGGCCGCCTCGTCGCCGACACCTGCGACATGCTCGTCACGATCCCGATGCCCGGCACCGCGGAGTCCCTCAACGCGGGCGTCGCCGCCGGGATCGCGCTCTACGAGGTGAGCCGCCGCCGATAGTTCAACATTAAGAGGCTTGACGTTGAGCACCGGCCATGGTGTTATCTCAACATTGAGATTATCAATGAGGAGACATCATGGCCGTCATCACCGCGCCCCGCGCCCTGAACCCCCGCCTGGGCGACCTCGGCCTCGCCGCGCTCGCCCCCGCCAGCTGGGGCACCACCTACGTCGTCACCACCACGCTCCTGCCACCCGACCGCCCCCTCCTCGCCGCGGCCCTCCGCGCCCTCCCCGCCGGGCTCGTCCTCCTCCTCGTCACCCGCCGCCTCCCCAAGGGCGCCTGGTGGTGGAAGACCGCCGTCCTCGGCATGCTGAACTTCGGCGCGTTCATGCCGCTGATCTTCTTCGCCGCCTACCGCCTCCCCGGCGGCGTCGCCGCCACCATCGGCTCCGTCCAGCCCCTCCTCGTCGCCCTGCTCTCCCTCGGCGTCCTCGGCGTCAAGCCGTCCCGCGCGATCCTCTACTCGGCCCTCGCCGGCACCGGCGGCGTCGCCCTCCTCACCCTCACCGGCGACGCCGCACTCGACCCCCTCGGCATCCTCGCGATGCTCACCGCCACCAGCCTGATGGCGTCCGCGATCGTCCTCGCCAAGAAGTGGGGCCGCCCCGAATCGCCCCTCGTCATGACCGGCTGGCAGCTCACCATCGGCGGCCTCGTCCTCGCGCCCCTCGCCCTCCTCGAAGGCCCCCCGCCCGCCCTCACCCTCCAGAACACCGCCGGCTTCGTCTACCTCGGCGCCTTCGGCACCGCCCTCGCCTACTACCTCTGGTTCCGCGGCATCGACCGCCTCGCCCCGACCTCCGTCTCCCTCCTCGGCCTCACCAACCCCATGGTCGCCACCCTCGCCGGCCTGCTCATCCTCGGGCAGACCCTCACCCCCTGGCAGATCGCCGGCTTCACCATCGCCCTCGGCGCCCTCGTCGCCGGCCAGACCCTCGGAAAGTAGGCCCCATGCGCATCGCCGTCTTCGGCGCCACCGGATCCGTCGGCGCCGCCACCGTCACCGAAGCCCTCGCCCGCGGCCACCGCGTCACCGCGATCGTCCGCACCCCCGCCCCCTGCCCCCGGACTGGTCCAAGCGCGGGGCGGACGTCCGCGGGGTTGGCCGCGGTGCAGTGGTCGAACCTCGCGTCGGCGACGCCACGAACCCCGCGGACGTCCTCGCGGTCGCCGGTCACGACGTCGTCATCGGCGCCACCCGACCGCCCCAGGGCCACGAGGACGCGCTCCTGCACGCCACCGAGACCCTCCTCGCGACCCTTGCAGGGACGAACGTCCGGTTGCTCCTGATCGGGGGCGCCGCCACGCTCCGGATACCCGGCACCACACGAACCGTCCTGCAGTCGCCGCTCGTCCACGACTCCTTCCGGGGGATCGCCGAGGCGTGCGCGTCCCAGCACGCCCGATGCCTCACCGAGTCCCGGACCGACTGGACGTACGTGAGCCCCCCGGCCTCCCTCATCCCCGGACCTCGCACCGGCCGGTACCGTCTGGGCGCCGACGAACTCGTCGTGGACCCTGCAGGCGACTCCACGATCTCGATCGCCGACCTGGCGGTGGCCGTCCTGGACGAGGTCGAACGTCCGAAGCACACGCGGTGCCGATTCACGGTGGGGTACTGAGGGGCCTCAGCGCGGGGTGTTGACGGGCCGAACCTCGATCGGGAGCCCCGTGACCTGCGCGTACCGTGCGGCCACCGACAGCGCCGCGTCCCGGTCCTCGGCCTCGATCGCCACGATCCCCCCGACGCACTCGTCCGCCTCCGCGTAAGGTCCGTCCCGCGCCACGCACTCGTCACCGCGCATCCGCACCACCGTGCTCTCCCGCGGCTGCTCCAGCCCCGCCCCGAAGATCCAGTGCTCCGACAGCTCCAGATCCCGCCGGAGCTCCCTCAACTCCGCCATGATCCGCTCCAGCTCGTCCGGCGGCGGCGCCTCGCCCACGGGCTGGATGATGTTCAGCACATACCGCTCCACACTGCCCCCTTCGAACCGGCCGACACCTCCCACGTCCCCGGCTCGCACCCGTCCAACCCGATACGGCCGCGCACACCCGCGCCGCGTCGGCTACCATGCGGGACGAGCCGCGCCGGCGTAGCTCAATTGGCAGAGCATCTGTCTTGTAAACAGAAGGTTAGGGGTTCAAGTCCCCTCGCCGGCTCCCACGTCAAGGCCCCCTTCCGATCCCGGAAGGGGCCTCTGCATTGGCGATAAACAGCCGCAAAGTACAGCTACGGCGACGAACGTCCGCCCGACCCCAGGTGATCCCCGAGCCGCTTGAGCGCCGCCCTGGTGTCGTCGTCCGGGCAGCGCTGTCGATCTGGCGTCGGGTCGGATGGGCGGTGCGGACGTGCATGGCGTCCCAAGGGTGTTCGGAGACCTGCGCAGGCGTTGGGGCCAAGGTGTCGCTGGCCGTGGGCAGAGGGGACTTGCGGGGTGGCCGGTATCGGGATCCGGTGGGTGCCCGGGACGCTTCGGTCGTGCGAGGGTGCTCGTTGGTTCGGGGGCTTGGCGCCCGGCATCGATGGGTCATGCCGTATTGGTTATGGATGCAGGTATTGGACGTGTTGGCGGGGGTTCGAGGAGGCTCGGTGCCGTGGGCGAGCAACGGCTCGCCGATCGGTCTTTCGAACGTAGGAGCAGCCATGCCCGTCTTCGTGATCTCGTACCAGGTGGCCGACGAGGGGGTCGCCGAGGTGTCTGCGGCGGTCGAGAAGGCCTTCGCCGCCGTGGACGCGCGCCGGCCGGAGGGCATCCGGTACGCCTACTTCCGGCGGGCCGGCGGCACCGAGTTCGTCGCGTTGCTGGAGATTCCCGAGGGGGCGGAGAACCCGCTGCCCGGCATCGCCGAGGCGCGCGCATTGCAGGAGACCGTGGCCCGGTGGGTCGTCGGACCGGTTCCCGCACCTGAGCCCTTCGAGGTGCTCGGAGCCTACGGCGTGTTCGGCTGACCGGGAACGCGCCCGGTTCGTTCGTCCACGGTGGTCGGTACCGGATATGCCGGATGCCCGGTACCGTCCCGTCCGTGAACGATGCCTTCATGGCAAGCCGACCGGATGCTTCCCGCCGTGTGCTCCTGCGCCGTCTCACCAGCCGTGATCAGGGTGAGTTCCTCGACCTCGTGAGTGTCAGTGCAGGGCTGCACCGTCCGTGGGTTTCTCTTCCGTCCACTCCCGAGCAGTTCCAGGCTTATCTCGCGCGGTACGAGCAGCCCGATGAGGAAGCGGTGCTGATCTGCCTAGAGGGTGGGGCCATCGCCGGTGTGGTGAACGTCAACAGCATTATTCGAGGGCGCCTTCAATCTGGCTCGCTCGCTTATGCCGCCTTTGCGCCCATGGCGGGCAAGGGCTACATGACCGAAGGTGTGAAGCTGGTGGTGCGCTATGTCTTTGAACGGTTGCGGCTGCACCGGCTTGAAGCCCAGATCCAGCCGGGTAACCATGACTCCCTGAAGCTGATCCAACGGATCGGCTTCCGCTATGAGGGTTATTCGCCCGAACTTCTGTTCATTGACGGAGCGTGGCGAGACCACGAACGGTGGGCGATCATCAGCAGCATGCCTACGGAGGCGCGGACAATGCGGCCAGAACGTTAGCCAGCGGTTCGAGGGCGGTGGCTCGATCGGCGGCGTGCGTAGTGTGCCGTGAGAGCCAGGACGAGCGGTCCCCAGAGGAGGAGGGGGGCGTAGCAGACGTTCATGATCAGGCCTGCCGTGTCCTGCGGGAACTCGGGGTTGGACAGCGGGCCGCCCGGGATCAGGGCCAGGGCCAGGCACAGGCCGGTCACCGCGACGCCGCCGACCGCGCCCGGCACGATGCCCGCGAGGGGTGGGACCCGCCGGTCGCCGAGGAACGGGACCCATCGCGGCAGGCGCTCCCCCATGGCCGGACGAGTCCGAGGGTGAGGAACGCCGCGGCCTGGGACGCCACGGTCAGGACCAGGACGTACACCATGATGTCGGTCCCGGTGTACATCTCGCCGAGTTCGCCGGTGAAGCCGACGTCGGCTCCGAACCCGAGGGCCGTCCGCCAGATGCCCGAGGGCACCGTGCAGAGGACGGTGATCCAGGCGCACCAGATAGCCCAGCGGGGGACGTCCCGCGGGGTGGTGTCGCTTTCCGTCGGGGGCATCGATCGCGTCGCGGTCATCGCGTTCTCCGTGCGGCCGGGGGTCGGTACCCGTCCAACGATCACGAAGGCGCGGGGCTCGGTGATCCCCCGGTGCGGTGAACCGGCTCCCTCCTACGGAGGACCCGGCACGTGGTCGACGGCCGTGGGACGGGAACGTCAGGCCGTGGTCGGCGGGCGCTCTGGTTCGGTGGCCGAAAGCGGCCAGGCGGGGCGGTGGGCAAGGGATTGTTCTTGTTCTCGTCAATAGCGCAACGGCGATCTTGCTCCTTTGGTCTCATGGTGTCGTCAAATCGATACATAGAGTCATGTCGCGGATAGGGGGCCGGATGGTCGGGGGAAAGGGCGCGACCGGACACCGGGGGACTGAACGGGGCAGAAGGGTTCCTCCGGGCCGTTACGCGCCGGTGGCGGGGGACGAGCGGTTCCGGCTGCTCGACCGCAGGTTCCGCCGGGTCGTGGCCGTCGGCGCGGGCGGTTTCCTGGGCTGGTACTTCCTCTATGTCGCCCTGTCGGCGTTCGCGCGGGGGTTCATGGCGCGGCCGGTGGCCGGGCACGTCAACGTCGGGATGCTGCTCGGCGTCCTGCAGTTCGCCTCGACGTTCCTGCTCGCCGCCGCGTTCGTCGCCTACGCGCGGCGGCGGCTCGACCCGCTCGCGGACGAACTGCGCGCCGAGGCCGACGGGTCCCCGTCCAGGCCGTCCGGACGGACGGGACGGGACGTGCCGCCGCCGCCCGTCGACCTGTCCGCCCCGCCGGTGCGGGCGGCGGCGCCGGTCGCGCCGCGCGCCTCGGACGGCCGCTGGGACGTCCGGATGGGAGAGGCGCGGTGACGGAGCTGACCTTCGGGGTGTTCGTCGTCTTCGTCCTGATCACTCTCGGCATCACGGTGTGGGCGCGCGCCAACACGCGGGGAGCGGACGACTTCTACGCGGGCGGACGGAAGTTCTCCGGCCCCCAGAACGGGATGGCGCTCGCGGGCGACTACATGTCCGCGGCGTCGTTCCTCGGCATCGCGGGCCTCATCGCGCTGTCCGGATACGACGGGTTCCTGTACTCGATCGGGTTCCTCGTGGCGTGGCTGCTCGCGCTCCTGCTGGTCGGCGTGGTGCGCAACGCCGGACGGTTCACGCTCGCGGACGTCCTCGCGCAGCGCGTCCGGCGGCAGCCCCCGGTGCGGCGCGCGGCGGTCGTGTCCACGGTCACGGTGTCGGTCTTCTACCTGCTCGCCCAGATGGTCGGCGCCGGGGCGCTCGTGTCGATGCTGCTCGGCGTGCACCCCGGCGAGCGGTTCCTGGGGATGCCCGCCGGCCTCGCCGAGACCCTCATGATCGTCGTGGTCGGCGTGCTGATGATCTGCTACGTCATGTTCGGCGGGATGAAGGGCACGACCTGGGTGCAGATCGTCAAGGCCGTGCTGCTGATGGCGGGCTCGGTCGTCCTGACGGTCCTGGTGCTGAGCCGGTTCGGGTACAACCCCAGCACGATGCTGGGTTCGGCCGCGGACGCGAGCGGGCGCGGCGACGCGTTCCTGCGGCCCGGACTCCGCTACGGGCAGGACGTCGAGGGCGACGCCTACCGGACGATCATCGGCAAGCTCGACTTCTTCAGCCTCGCGCTCGCGCTCGTCCTCGGCACCGTCGGGCTGCCGCACATCGTCACCCGGTTCTTCACCGTGCCGGACGCCCGCGCCGCGCGCACGTCCGTGTCCTGGTCGATCGGGCTCGTCGGCGCGTTCTACCTGATGACGCTCGCGCTCGGGTTCGGCGCGGCCGCCCTCGTCGGACGCGAGAAGATCGTCGCCCAGGACCCGTCCGGCAACACCGCGGCGCTGCAGCTCGCGCACGCGGTCGGCGAGCACGTGGCCGGTCCGGTCGGCGGCGACGTGCTGCTCGCGTTCATCGGCGCGGTCGCGTTCGCGACGATCCTCGCCGTGGTGTCGGGCCTGGTCCTGGCGTCGTCGACGTCGCTGGCGCACGACTACTTCGGCCAGGTGCTGATGTTCGGCCGCCCGCGCGAGTCGCAGGAGGTCGCGGTCGCGCGGGTCGCCGCGTTCCTCGTCGGCGCGCTCGCGATCGTCCTCGCGGTCGTCGCCCGCAACCTGAACGTCGCGTTCCTGGTGGCGCTGGCGTTCGCGATCGCCGCGTCGGCGAACCTCCCCGCGATCGTCCTGTCGCTGTTCTGGCGGCGGTTCAACTCGACGGGCGCGGTCGCCGGGATCTACGGCGGCCTCGGCAGCTCGCTGGTGCTCGTGTTCTTCTCGCCGGTCGTTTCGGGGAAGACCGACCCGGTCACCGGACGGAGCCTGTCGTTGTTCCCCGCGGGGGTCGACTTCCACCTGTTCCCGCTGGAGAACCCCGGGATCGTCGCCGTCCCGATCGGGTTCGCGTGCGCCGTCGCGGGGACGTTCCTCTCCCGCGAGAAGGCCGATCCGCTCCGGTACGACGACCTGTCGGTGCGCTCCCTCACGGGGGCCGGTTCGCACTGATCGTCCGGTCTCGAGAGCGAAGCGCCACCGCGCGTCCCGGGCGGGCCGTTCCGCCCCGCCCGGAGCGTGCCCTAATGTGCCGTGTGCCCGGGGCCCGCGAAGATCCCGTGGCACAATTGGCTCGCCGTGGAGCACGGTCGACACCGGGAGGAGGTGCGGCAGGGTGTCCCAAGCCGGTCGGCACCGATCCCGGCGTGCTCGTCCGGCCCTGCGCCCGGCCGTCCCGATCCCGCGCCCGGCCCCGCGGGCGTGGCCGCGATCGGCGCGGACGACCGCCGCACTCACCGTCCTGACCCTGGCCGCCGCCGTGACCGTCCCGTTCGCGACGGCCCCCGGCGGCCCCGCCCGCACGTCCCGTCCCGTCCAGGGCGCCGCCGCCGGAGCGCCGATCGCCGCCGCCGACCAGATCCGGGCCCGCGAATGGCACCTGGAGACGGTCCGTGCGCAACGGGCGTGGAAGTGGTCCACCGGGCAGGACGTCACCGTCGCCGTGCTCGACACCGGCGTCGACGCGAACCACCCCGACCTCGTCGGCAGCGTCGCCGAGGGCCCGGACCTGACCGGCGGCGGACGGCCGCCCGGGAGCCGCTACTGGGGCCTGCACGGCACCTCGATGGCCAGCATCATCGCAGGTCACGGCCACGGCAACGGCAACTCCGAGGGGATCATGGGGGTGGCGCCGCGGAGCCGGGTGCTGTCCGTCCGGGTGACGCTGGAGAACGACGACCCGCTCCGCCGCGACCAGCAGCAGACCGGGGACGGCGACGCGATCGCGCAGGGCATCCGGTACGCCGTCGACCAGGGCGCCCACATCATCAACATGTCGCTCGGCGGCGGCCAGCAGTACTACAACGGCACCCCGGCGCAGGCGAGCGCGATCCGGTACGCGCTGAACCGGGGCGTGGTCCTGATCGCGTCGGCCGGCAACGACGGCGCCACCGCGAACCGCAAGAACTTCCCCGCCGCCTACCCGGGCGTCATCGCGGTCGGCGCCCTCGACCGGCGGCTCCGCCTCTGGGAGGACAGCAACCGGCACTCCCACGTCTCGGTGTGCGCCCCCGGCGTGGACATCGTCAGCGCCGACAACGGCAAGGGCTACGTCGTCGGGACGGGCACGAGCGCGTCCTCGGCGATCGTCGCGGGCGTCGCCGCGCTCGTCCGCGCCCGGTACCCGAAGCTCACGCCGGACGAGGTGCGGCGCGCGCTCGTCCAGGGATCGCCCGCCCGAGCCGGCCACCCGACCGGGTTCACCGGCTGCCCGGGCACCGTCGACGCCGTCCGCACCCTCCTCGCCGCGCACAGCCTGAACAAGGTCTCGACCGGCCCCGTGCAGACGCCCACGGCGTCTCCGACCCCGGAACCGGTCGCGGAACCGGAGGACGGGGGCACGGGCATGCTGCTGCCGATCGTCCTCGGCGGCGGCGGGGTACTGATCCTGCTCGGGGTGGTGCTCGGCTGGCGGCAGCGCGGACGGCACGAGGACGACGACGACACCATGCCCGAGTACGGACTGATCGCGCCGCCGCCCGAACCCGCGCCGCGCACCCCGCCTCCGCCTCCGGCGGCACCCGCCGAGGACGCCGTGCCGGGCCCGGTCAACGCGCCGCTGTGGCAGAACACCCAGGTCCAGCCGCCGCCCGGCTACACCGACCCCGGCGTGCCCGTGCGCTTCGAACCCCGCCCGGTCCCGGACACGCGCCCCGCGGACGCCCCGCCCCCGTCGATGCACGGACACGACTTCGCGGCGGGCCTCCGCAACACCGCCGCCACCACACCCAACGGCACGGCCGGCAGCACCCCGACCGACCCGCGCGACGGCGCGAGCCCGCGCGGGGGTGCGAGCCCGCGCGGGGGCTCCGGCCCCTGGGAGGACGCCGATCCACGGGACGGCTCCGGTCCGCGAGATGGCTCGGGCTCGTATGTGGGTACCGGGTCGCTCGGGGGCTTCGGTTCTGGGCAGGGCGCCGATCCGCGTGGGCACATCGATCCACGGGATGGCTCCGGTCCGCGGGATGGCTCGGGCCCGTACGTGGGCACCGGGTCGCTCGAGGGCTCTGGCTTCGGGGAGGGCGCCGATTCGCGTGGGCACGCCGATCCTCGCGAGGTCGCCGATCCACGTGGGCACGCCGATCCTCGCGAGGTCGCCGATCCTCGCGACGGCTCCGGTCCACGAAACGGCGGCAGTCCGTACGTGGGCACCGGCTCGCTCGGGGCCTTCGGTTCCGAGCAGGGAACCGACCTGCGTGGGCACGCCGGCCCCCGCGACGGCACCGGCCCTCGCGACTGCACCGACCCACGAAACGGCACCGACCCGCGGGACGGCGCCGGTCCGGCTCAGGGTGTCGGGGACGGCGGGGCAGGTGGGGACGGCGGGGACGGCGGCGCCATCCGGGAAGGCGGGGCCCGCGAGGATGCCCGGGCCGGCGCGGGCGCCGGGGAGGCCGGGGAGATCCCGATCTTCGACGACGAGGCCTGGGAGCGGTTCCGGCGGAGCGCCCTGCAGGGGACGGGGATGCTCGACACCTCGCCGCAGCCGGCCGTCCCGACGCCGCTGCCGTCCGGCCGTCCCGCCGACGCCGCCTTCGGCGACGCCGCCGCCGACACCGACGCGGGCGAGGTCCCGCCGGACGGTACGGGCTCCGTGCACGCGCCGGGCGAGGACGACCAGGAGTACCGGCCGCCCTGGTGGTGAGCCCCGGTCGCGGCCAAGGCCCCCGGACGGTACTCCGGCGGGCGTAGGGCGGGAGTCTCCGGGCGGGCGATGACGGTCCGCGAACCCGTCGCCGAGCATCGAACCATCCGATGAAACAGGAGGTCGATGACCATGTGGACGACGCTTGCGACGCAGATGCACCCGGGCGGATGGGGCGGGGACGCGCCCGCGTTCTGGCCCGTGTTCCCGGTGATGTTCGGGCTGTTCTGGCTCGCCGTCCTGGCGACCGGGTTCTACTTCCTCCGGCGCCGCGTGACCGGGGGCGGCGCGCAGCGCGGCGGCGACCCGCTGGGCCAGGCGCGGACGATCCTCGCCGAGCGGTTCGCACGCGGCGAGATCGACGAGGACGAGTACCTCATGCGGATGTCGGCGCTGCGCACCGACGCGTGAGCGTCACTCCGCGCCGGCCTCCTCGAAGATCCGTCCGATGCCGTCGTCCGGGTACATGGGCGCCCGGACGGCGGCGGCGTCGGCGAAGCGGGTGAGCAGCCGCGCGAAGTCCGCGCGTTCGGCTTCGGTCCAGCCGGACATCAGCTCGTCGTAGTAGGTGCGGCGAAAGCGGTCGGCGACCTGCTTGACCCGGACGCCGGCGTCGGTGAGCCCGAGGTTGGCGCGGCGCGCGTCGACGGGGGAGGGACGGCGCGACACCAGTCCGGCGTCGATCGCGTGCCCGACCAGCCGGCTGGCGGTGGACGGGTCGACCTCCAGCCGTTCCGCGACGGCCCCGACGGTGATCTCGGGGCCGCCGTCGTCCTCGCTCGCGGTGTGCAGCGCGGCGACGGCGTTGACGACCATCAGGTTGGACAACTGCAGGGGACGCCCGTCGGGGCCCGCCGCGGTCTGCGCGCGGACGCGCTTCATCAGGTCGGGTTTCGCCCAGATGCGGCGCAGGTGGAACAGCGCCCCCGCGATCTCGGTGAGGTGCTCGTCGGGGACGTCGCGTTCGGACGACTGGGCGGGCCGTTCGGTGGCGGTGGTCTCCGTCGACATGCAGTGGTCTCCCGTTCGGTCGGCGTACCGTCAACCCTAACGGATGTACCGTGCACACGATCTTTATATGAGCCTTATCTCGCCCCGGTGTTTCCACTGGGGCCGCAGTGTCGTCCGGGGACACGGGCAAATGAAGATCTCCAGGTGAGCGAGGTTGTGATGCACTGAAACGGCGGTGGCCGGTTCCGCGCGAACCGCCGGTGGCCGTCCGTGCGGACGCGTACCATGGCACCCTGCCGAACCGGACGACCCGGGATCAGTGACCACAGAGGGGATCTCATGTCGGCGGCAGACACCCCCCGTGACGCCCTCCGACTGGACGTGAGCATGGACGATGGTGCCCCCCCGCGGCGCGTGACCGACGACCCCGAAGCCGCCTCCGAGTCCGGGGTCCCCCGGCCCCGCGCCCCCGAGCGCGACACCGCCGAGCGCGGCGCCGTCCCGGGGCCGCGCGCCCCGGAGCGCGAGCCCGGCGACGAGGACGCCGACCCGCCGGACACCGACACCCCCGGCCCCCTCGCGAACGAGGACGACGACCCCCTCGAGGGCCCCCTCGGGGACGACGACCCCCTCGCGGACGACGACGCGGCGTTCCCGTCCGGCGGGCTCTCCGCGCGCGACCGCCAGATCCTCGCCTTCGAGCGGCGGTGGTGGAAGTACGCGGGGGCGAAGGAGCAGGCGATCCGCGAGTTGTTCGACATGTCGGCGACGCGGTACTACCAGCTGCTGAACATCCTGATCGACCGGCCGGAGGCGCTGGAGTGCGACCCGATGCTGGTCAAGCGGCTGCGCCGGATGCGGTCGCAGCGGCAGCGCAAGCGCGCCGCGCGCCGCCTCGGCATCCGGCCCTGACCCGGCGACACTGGTCCGCGTGACTACTCCCCGCTCCGCGCGACGACTCGACGAACGGCCCGTGACGCCCCTCGGCGCCGAGGGAATCGATGCCATCCGGGACGATCCCGGACGGTCCGTGCTCGCCTTCGACTTCGACGGGACGCTCGCGCCGATCGTCGCCGACCCCGCGGCGGCCCGCGCCCACCCCCGGGCCCCCGCCGCCCTGGCCCGGCTCGCGGCCCGCGCCGGCGCGGTCGCGATCATCACCGGACGGCCCGCCGCGATCGCCGTCGAGTACGGCGGGTTCGCCGGGATCGACGGGCTCGTCGTGCTCGGGCAGTACGGGATGGAACGGTGGGAGTCGGGCGAACTGGTGACGCCCGAGCCGCTGCCGGGCGTCGCCGAGGCGCGGGCGAAGCTGCCCGGCGTGCTGGCGGCGGCCGGGGCGCCGCCCGGGACGTTCGTCGAGGACAAGGAGCACGCGCTCGTCGTCCACACGCGGCGGTGCGCCGAACCGGAGGTCGCGCTCGAGCGGCTCCGCAGCATCATCGCGGCCCTCGCCGAGCGGACGGGCCTCGCCCTCGAGCCCGGACGGTTCGTCCTCGAACTTCGGCCGCCCGGCATGGACAAGGGCGTCGCGCTGCGCTCGTTCGTGGCCGACCGCGGCGAGCGGCCCTCGGCCGTCCTGTTCGCGGGCGACGACCTGGGCGACCTCGCGGGGTTCGGCGCCGTCGAGGCGCTGCGCGGGGAGGGCGTGCCCGGCGTGACGGTGTGCAGCGGGTCGAACGAGGTCACCGAACTCGCCGAGCGCGCCGACATCGTCGTGGACGGCCCGGCCGGCGTCATCGACCTCCTCGACGGCCTCGTGGACGGTCCGGCCTAGGCACGTTCCCGCTGTCTGCGAGTGATAAGAGCTTCGCCCGCTTTTGTTGGATCTCGCTCGACTACGGGGTCGCCTGTGGATTCTGCTGCCGGGTGAGCCAAAATATGGTGCTCACAGGGGGAATCACGCGAGGCTCTGGGGAGGCTGGACGGTGAACATGGACCCGACGGTGCCGCGTCGTGCCGGCGGGGCGGTGCCGAATCGCCCCGACGGGACGGTGCCGGGCGCCCCGTCCGACGACGTCCGGCAGCACCCGCCCGGCAGCCCGATCCCGCCCGGCAGCCAGCACCCGCCCGGCAGCCAGCACCCGCCCGGCAGCCCGATCCCGCCCGACGCGCCGGTGCACCCGATCGTCGGCGGGCCCCCGCCGGGCTGGACGTCCGAGGCGTCCGGACCGTCCGGACCGTCCGGGGAGGGGACGTACCGGGCGGGCGGCGTCAACCGGGACGACCCGTCCGTCACGCGCTGGGACGGGCCGGTGCCCGCGCCCGGGGACGAGCCGGCGTCGGCGACGGGGCCGCGGGAGGCCGTGGGGGCGCGCGAATCGAGCGGCGTCCAGGTCCGGCTCGCCGCGCGCGGCGGTCGCCGGGAGCGGGAGCGGGCCCGCGCCGAGCAGGCGGCCGCCCGGCCGCGCCCGGGCGGCGGCGGCAAGGGGCGGCGTGCGGGCCTCGTCGCCGCCGGGGTGGTGGTGCTCGCGGGCCTGGTGATGGGCGGGGTGGTTTTGTCGTCGAGGACGGGGGAGGACGGGGCGGCGACCACCGCGCTCGGCGGCGGGGAGCGCCCGAACGGGACGGCGACCGCCGCGCTGCCGGAGGCGGGGGATCCGGTCGCGGTGGGGACGGCGGACGGTTCGCGCTACCGGATCGCGGCGGTGACCGCGGGCGTCAGCGACGGGACGCTGCCGTCGACGCACTCGAAGGCGCCGGCCGGGACGTCCTATCCCTACATCGACTACCTCTTGACGAATCCCACGGGGGAGAAGGTCCTGCTGGACTTCCCGGGGGACGTGTTCGTCAAGTCGGAACTCGTGGACCCGGACGCGCGGGGGCGCTGCATGCCGCAGGCCGGGGTGCCCGAGGACATGTGTACGCCGCCGACCAGGAGCCGAGTCATCAAGGCCTTGGCGGGCGGGGACCTGCTGCCGGGGGACGGCGGTGACCGGTGGATGCCGCCCGGCTCGTCCTACCTGGTGCGTGCGACGGTCACCGTTCCGGTGGATCGCCACATCGACCGCACGGGCCTGGGCCTGTTCATCTGGCGGCAGCTCTACGTGAGCGACCAGCTCGCCAAGCCCGCCCCCTTCCCGCGCTGAAACGACCCGGGGGAGACCCAAGGAAAAGGGGCCGTCGTGCTACAGCACGACGGCCCCTGGCCGGTTCCGCTCCTAGGGTCACTCCGCTTCGGGGTCATCGGCGAGGATCCCGTAGAGGCGGCGCCGGGCATCGTTGACCACGTCCAGCGCGCGCGCCTTCTGCGTCTCGCTGCCTACGGCCATCACCTGCTGCAGGGCGCCCATGAGCTGCCCGACGGCCTCGCGTCCCCGCAGGACGTTCTCGCCGGCGGCGTCCGTGACCTCCTCCCAGGGGGCGGTGGTCTGCTTGGCGGCCTCCTCGCGTCCCGTGTCGGTGAGCGAGAACAGCCGCTTGCCGCCGTCCTCGCGGCTGGTGACCAGGCCCTCGTCCTCCAGCATCTGGAGGGTGGGGTAGACCGAACCGGGGCTCGGCCGCCAGACGCCGCCGGTGCGCTCGTCCAGCTCCTGGATCATCTCGTAGCCGTGCATGGGGCGCTCCGCGAGCAGTGCGAGCAGGGCCGCGCGAACGTTGCCGCGCCGCATCCGGCGACCGCCGCGGCCGCCGCGGCCGCCGCGGCCGCCGCCCCGGTGGCCGTGCCCCCACGGGCCGGGACCGCCCGGGCCGAAGGGGCCCGGCGGGCCGCCCGGACCTCCGGGGCCGAAGGGGCCGCCGCGGCGCGGGCGCTGTTCGGGACGCTGGAAGGGGCCGGGGCCCCACATGTCGTGTGCATGCATCGCTCTCTCCTTCTATGATCGGTTGCGATGCATTAACGATATATCGGAAAGTCCATCGTTGGCAAGTCCGGAGAAAAGCGAGCGCCCGGGCCCGCTCGTGGAGGACGAGCGGGCCCGGGCGCGAACGGGCTCCCGGCGGGGCGCGGCCGGTGGCCGCGCCCGGATGCCGGATGGATCAGGGGCCGGTCACCCGGAGGTTGTCGAGGATGTCGGTGGTCGCCTTGCGGTCGTCGGTCTCCTTCACCCGGATCCACAGCCCGAACTTCCCGGACTCGTGCCGGAGCCCGACCTCGGTCACCGACGGCGTCCCCGACGTGCAGCCGGTGAACCGCGTGATCGTCCCGGTGAACGACTCGTCGGGCGAGGTGTAGTTCTCGGGCCCGCCCGCCTGGCACTGGGAGTGCTTCGCGGCGGACGGCGGGGGCAGCTGCCCGTCCCGCATGTCCGTGGTGACGCCGATGAACACGCCGGGCGTCGTCCCGTTGCCCTGGAAGCCCTGCACGCTCTCCGTGGCGCGGAGCACCGGGCGCGCCTGCGGGTCGTTCAGCCCGACGATCGACGGCGACCAGGTCTGCTCCTGCTGCAGCGGCCACGCCTTCGGCACCGCGACCGCGATCTTGCCGCCGTTGTTGGAGATCTCGGTGAAGTCCGCCGGGACCGCCTTCTCCCCGCCGCCGTTCTCCTCCTCGCCGCCGCCGTCGCCGGAGAACAGCGTGCCGAGCAGGAGCCCCGCGACGACCGCGACCGCCAGCACGACCGCGGTGATGATCAGCGGCGTCCCGTACCGGCCGCCCGCACCCTTGAGCCGTCCGAGCGGCCCGCCGCCCTGGCCCCCGCCTTGGCCCCCGCCGCCCTGGACCTGCCCCTGCGGGGGCTGGAACCCGGTCGGCGGCGGCCCCTGCCCCGAGTGCATCGGGCCGGGCGGGCCCGCGCCGTGCGGCTGCCCCGCCGGGAAGGCGGCCGTGCGCTGGTCGTCGGTGCTCGGCGCGGACGACGGATGCCGCGACGGCATCGCCATCGTGGGGCCGTCGGCGGGACCGGACGGCGACGGCCGCGGCGCGCCGTAGGCCCCGCCGCGGTCGCCCGGACGCGAACTCGGGTGGTCCACGATCGTCTGGTCGCCGTCCGCCGGCCCGGACGGCCCGGACGGCCCCGGCGGTCCGGACGGCGGGTCGAAGCGCGTCTGCATGCTCGGCGGCACCGCCGCCTCGGACCGCGCGCCCGCCGGGGGCGGGGGCGCCGTGTCGCGGCGGAAGTCCTGGACGGTGGTCTCGGGATCCATCTCCGGCTCGGCGGCGGGCGCGCCCGCCGGGGCCGGCCGCGACGGCACGGGCGGCGCCTCGTCCACCATCGTCGCCGGGGGCGGCGGCGCCTCGGACGCGGCGGCGGGCGCGGAGCGCGCGGCGATCCGCGCCGACGGCGGGACGAGCGTGGAGAGGGCCTCGGCGAACGCCTCGGCGGTCGGCCAGCGGTTGTCGCGGTCGACCTCCAGCGCGCGCAGGACGACCTGGTCCATCGCGGCCGTCACGCCCTCGCGCAGCTCGCTCGGCGGCGACTTCACCGGCGCCGGGCCGGGGGCGCGCCCCGCGAGCATGTGGTAGGTCAGCGCGCCCAGCCCGTAGACGTCCGCCCGGACGTCCAGGCCGCCGCCGAAGCGGGCCTGCTCGGGGGACATGTAGCCGGGGGTGCCGACCGGCAGCGTGAACGCGCCGGACGCGTGCGCCAGCGCCTTCGCCAGCCCGAGGTCGGCGATCAGCAGCTTCTCGCCGCCGTCCGGGGTCGACTGGAACAGCACGTTGGACGGCTTGAGGTCGCGGTGGATCCCCGAGCGCGTTGATCACCTCGACGCCGTACGCGATCTCCTCGGCCAGCGCCACGGCCTCGGTGACCGGAAGCGGCCGTTCGCGCATCCGGTCGGCGAGCGTCCCGCGATCCGCGTACGACATAACGAAATACGGGCGTCTGTCGGGGAGTTCGCCGATATCGTGCACTCGCACGAGACGCTCGGAATCGGCGCGGCGCAGGATCCGCGCCTCCTCGAGGAACCGGTTGCGCACGTCGAGGTCGTCCACGAGGCTTCCGGACAGGACTTTGATCGCGACCGGCGATTCCAACGCGTCGTCGTGCCCGAGCCACACGGACGCGAACGCCCCGGACCCCAGGGCGCGATCGATTCGGTAACGGTCGACGTTCGGTGGGAAGGACACTCCCGTATCATGCCCAACAAACGGGGTGAGTGTGCGATCGAGCATTGAGGCACGGCATGGCATTCGATGAACGGACCGAGGAGCTGGCCCTCCGGGCCGCGCAGGGCGACCAGGCCGCCCTCAACGACCTCCTCCGCAAGATCGAGCCGGACGTGCTGCGGCACGCCGCCCGGTTCCTGCCCTGCCGGCAGGACGCCGAGGAGGCCTGCCAGGACGCGTTGTTGCAGGTCGCGCGGAACATCCACCGCTTCGAGGGCCGTTCCCGGTTCAGCACGTGGCTGCACGTGGTGGTCGCGAACTCGTCCCGCTCCACCTACCGGTCGCTGAAGCGCCGCTCCGTCGAGCAGGCCGGCGAGCTGCCGCAGCAGCGCCCCGACCCGCGCCGCACCAGCGTGATCGCGGGCTCCCGCGTCGACATCCTCGACGCGATGGAGGACCTCGAGGCCCGCAAGCCCGACCTCATCCAGGCGCTCGTCCTGCGGGACGTCTCCCAGCTCGAGTACGCGGAGATCGCCGAGCAGCTCAAGCTCCCGCTCGGGACGGTCAAGTCGCGCATCCACGAGGCGCGGCGGCAGGTGCGGCAGACCCTCGGCGAGTCCTACACCTGAACCCGCCTGAACCGTCAAGGCTCGGTAATCGAGCCGCCAGGATCCCTCCATCCGGCGGGCGCGGCGCGGGCGGTCCGGCCAGCATTCGGGGCATGTCACCAGGCTCCGCCGCCCCCGCCGAGCGGCCGATCTTCGTCATCGGCTGCCCCCGCTCGGGAACGACGATGCTCCAGCTGATGCTGCACTCGCACCGGCGCATCGCGGTCGCCCCCGAGACCAAGTTCGTCCTGCCCTGCTACACGCAGCGGTGCGAATTCGGTGACCTGACGGACAGGTCGAACAGGCGGGCGCTGGCCGAGTGGATCACCGGGCGCCCGCAGACGAAGTTCCACGAGCTCGGCCTGGACGCCGCCGAGATCGTCGAGGAGATCGTCGCCGCCCCGCCCACGCTCGGCTCCGCCTACGGCGTCGTCTTCCGCGCGTACGCGCGCCGCTTCGGCAAGCCGCGCTGGGGCGACAAGCGCCCGAGCTACGCGCGGCACACCGGCACGCTGCTGCGGATGTTCCCGGACGCCCAGTTCGTCCACCTCGTGCGGGACGGCCGCGACTGCATCGCCTCCCTCCAGGAGATGCCCTGGTACGACCGCGACATCAACCACGCGATCTCCGCCTGGCGCGAGGCGATCGACCAGGGGCGCCGCCTCGCCTCCCGGCTCGGTCCCGAGACCTACTACGAACTGCAGTACGAGCGTCTCGTCGCCGACCCCGCCGACGAGCTGATCCGGCTCTGCGCCTTCCTCGGCGAGGACTTCGACCCCGCGATGACCGCCCCGCAGGGCCTCGCGCGCCGGACCGTCCCGCTGCGCAAGCGCTGGCACGGGCGCACGCACGACGCCGTCACCTCCAGCCAGGTGGGCTCGTGGGCGCAGCGGCTCGACTCGTGGCAGATCAGCCTGGCCGAGGCCGCCTTCGGCGACCGCCTCGCCGAGTTCGGGTACGAGCCGAGCGGCCTGCCCCGCCCCCCGCCGCGCACCTCGCCCGGTACGCCAAGACCAGCGCGCACCGCCGGATGGCGCGGCGCAAGCAGGCCGTCCGGGAACGCTGGCGCCGCACCCACGAGCCGAACCCGGTCGAATGCCTGCTGGGGCCCGAGCCCGTCCGGCTGACGTCCCGCGCCTGACGCCGCCCCGGCCGCCCGGGCCGGCGGGCGCCCGCCGCGTCAGTCGAGGGCCGCGAGCTGGTCGGCGAACCAGCGCTGCGGCGGCAGGGCCGTCGCCGCCGCCGCGAGCCGGGCGCCGCGCGCCGCGCGCTCGGCCCGCGGCATCAGCAGCGCCCGGTGCAGCGCCTCCGCCGTCTGCGTCACGTCGTACGGGTTCACCATGAGCGCGTCCGCGCACAGTTCGGCCGCCGCGCCCGCCTCCCGCGACAGCACCAGCGCGCAACCGCGCCGCGACAGCACCGGCCCCTCCTTGGCGACGAGGTTCATCCCGTCCCGGATCGGGTTCACCAGCAGGACGTCCGCGAGGCCGTACGCCGCGAGCGAGCGCGGATAGTCGTCGTCGACCTGCAGGATCAGCGGGTCCCACGTCTCGGTGCCGAACTCCTCGACGATCCGGTCCGCCATCCGCCGGACCGCCGCCGTGTACTCGCGGTACTCCGCCAGGTCGTACCTCGACGGGTACGCGAACGCCAGGTGCACCACGCGTCCGCGCCACTCCGGATGGTTCACGAGCAGTTCCCGGTACGCCGCGAGCCCCCGCACGATGTTCTTGGACAGTTCCGTCCTGTCGACGCGCACGATGAGCTGACGGTCGCCCACCTGCCCGCTCAGCGCGCGCGCCCGTTCCGCGACGTCGGGCTCCGCCGCGCGCTCCCGCAGCGCCGTCCCGTCCACGCCGAGCCCGTGCACGCCCACCCGCGTGACGTGCCCGCCGCACACGACCGTCCGGGCCTCGCGGTCGACGCGCGCGCCCGGCAGCAGCGCGCAGCACTCCAGGAACGCCGCCGCCCACCGCTCCGTCAGGAAGCCCGCGTGGTCGGCGCCGAGCACGCCCAGCAGGAGCCGCTCGCCGATGTCGTCGGGCAGCAGCCGGAAGTACTCCGGCGGCGCCCAGGGCGTGTGCGAGAAGTGGACGATCTTCAGGTCGGGGCGCCGCTCGCGGAGCATCCGCGGGGCCAGCGACAGGTGGTAGTCCTGGATCGCGGCCTTCGCGCCCGGCGCCGCGTCCCGCGCGAGCGCGTCCGCGAACGCCGCGTTGTACGCCTCGTACGACTGCCAGTCCCGGCGCGCGCGTGCGTCGAAATGGGGGCGGCGCGGGGTGTCGTACAGCAGGTGGTGGACGAACCACAGCGTCGAGTTCGCGATCTCGTTGTACGCGCGGTGGAACGTGGACTCCGGGATGTCGAGCATCCGCACCGCCGCGCCGCCGGTGTCGTGCCCCGCGAGGTCGATGCGGCCGTCCGGGGCCCGCCGCGCGGCCGTCCGGTCCCCGTCGCCGAGCGCCGCGCACACCCACAGGACGTCCGGGCCGGACGCCTCGCCGTCCGGGGCGGTGCCGGTGACGGAGGCGAGGCCCGAGACCAGCCCGCCGCCCCCGCGCCGCATCGTCAGCCCGCCGCCGTCCGACGGCGCGAACGAGACCGGGCCGCGGTTCGACGCCACCAGCACTCGACTCATGACCGCAGCGTCTCAGGTGGGGTCGCGGTGCTTCAACGTGACCCTGGAGGTAGGGGGAAGGTGAGGCGAACGTCCAGATTAAGGAAATTTACTAGGGGTAACGGGCTCGAATGAGCCGGTCCGAGACAACGAAAACCGTCCTGGTCGCCCTCACCGCGAACCTCGTGCTCGCGGTGGCCAAGATCATCGCTGGCATGGTCTCCGCGTCCAGCGCCATGCTCGCGGAGGGCGCGCACTCCGTCGGCGACACCCTCAACCAGGCGTTCCTGCTGGTCTCGCTGCGGCGCAGCGCCCGGCGTCCCGACCGGCGCCACCCGTTCGGCTACGGCAACGAGCGCTACTTCTGGACGCTCATGGCCGCGTTCGGCATCTTCGTCGCCGGCGCCGGGTTCTCGATCTTCGAGGGCGTTCTCACCATGATGGGCCGCGGCGGCAGCGGCACCGGGGTCGTCCTCGCCTACGCCGTCCTCGGGCTCGCGGCGATCCTCGAGGGAGTGTCGTGGATCCGCGCCTTCTACCAGGCCCGCATGGAGACCCGGCGGACCGACCGCGACATGGTCGAGCACGTCCGCAGGTCGCCCGACATCACGTTCAAGACCGCGCTGTTCGAGGACTCCGCCGCGATGATCGGCCTCGTGCTCGCCGCCGCCGGGCTCACCCTCCGCGAGATCACCGGATCCGACTTCTGGGACGGTCTCGCGTCCGTCCTCATCGGGGTGCTGCTGATCGGCCTCGCGTTCGTCATCGGCCGGGAGAGCAAGGGCCTGATCATCGGCCGGGCCGCCGACCCCGAGGTGCAGCGCGGCATCCACGCCGAGATCGCCGGGGCGTCCGGCGTGACGGGCGTGGAGTCCCTGCTGACCATGCACTTCGGCCCGGAGGAGCTCCTCGTCGCGGCGAAGGTGCACTTCTCCGACCACATCAGCGCCGACGAGGCCGAGGACGTCGCGGGCCTGGTCGACCGGCGGCTCCGCGAGCGCTACCCGCTCGTCCGGCACGTGTTCCTCGACCCCACCCAGGCCCCCGCGCCCAGCCCGCAGGTGAAGGGCGCGTGATCAAGAGCACGTCCGGGTAACGTCTCAAAGCGTGGAACCCGCCTGTCTGGCATCCGGTCAGGTCATGTAAAGTCACGCATACGAGCCCAAAGAGGGCCCGCACAACTGAATACCGCTCATCCAGAGGGGTGGAGGGACCGGCCCTGCGAAGCCCCGGCAACCACCCGGCTCGACGCGCTCGCGACCCCCGCGAGGCCGGCCGGGAGACGGTGCCAACTCCGGCCTGCGACCAAGGTGGCGCAGGAAAGATGGGGAGAAAGGCCTCGCCCTGATGGCAAACACGCCTGTCACCGCCGACCTCGGCCCCGCTACCGCCCTCGTCTGCCGCGAATGCGGTGCGACCCGCGATCTCGGCCCGTTCTACGTGTGCGACGAGTGTTTCGGCCCCCTCGAGATCTCCTACGACTTCGGCGGCGTCACCCGCGCCGACATCGAGTCCGGGCCCCGCAACATCTGGCGGTACCGCGGGCTGCTGCCCGTCCCGTCCGACGTCGCCTCCACGCCCAACACCGAGCCCGGCCTGACCCGGCTCGTCCGCGCCGACAACCTCGCCGAGGCGCTCGGCCTGCAGAAGCTGTGGGTGAAGGACGACAGCGGCAACCCGACCCACTCGTTCAAGGACCGCGTCGTCGCCGTCGCGCTCGCCGCCGCCCGCGAGCTGGGCTTCAAGGTGCTGGCGTGCCCGTCCACCGGCAACCTCGCGAACGCCGTCGCCGCCGCCGCGTCCCGCGCCGGGATCCGCTCCGCGGTGTTCGTCCCGTCCAACCTCGAGTCGCAGAAGATCATCACGACGGCGGTCTACGGCGGCACGTTCGTCACCGTCGACGGCAACTACGACGACGTGAACCGGCTCGCGTCCGAGATCGCCGGCGAGCAGGACGACTGGGCGTTCGTGAACGTCAACGTGCGTCCGTACTACGCCGAGGGCTCCAAGACCCTCGGCTACGAGATCGCCGAGCAGCTCGGCTGGCGGCTGCCCGACCAGATCGTCGTCCCGATCGCGTCCGGCTCCCAGCTCACCAAGATCGACAAGGCGTTCCAGGAGCTCATCAAGCTCGGCCTCGTCGAGGACCGCCCCTACAAGGTCTTCGGCGCGCAGGCCGCCGGCTGCTCCCCGGTGTCCGCCGCGTTCAAGGCCGGGCACGACGTGATCCGCCCGGTCAAGCCCGATACCATCGCCAAGTCGCTCGCCATCGGCAACCCCGCCGACGGCCCGTACGTCCTGGACGTCGCCCGCCGCACCGGCGGCGCCATCGAGGACGTCACCGACGAGCAGGTCGTCGAAGGCATCCGGCTGCTCGCCCGCACCGAGGGCGTCTTCGGCGAGACCGCGGGCGGCGTCACCGTCGCCACCCTCCGCAAGCTGGTCGAGGGCGGCGCGCTCGACCCGTCCGCGGAAACCGTGATCATCAACTCCGGGGACGGGCTGAAGACGCTGGACGCCGTCGCCCCGGTGGTCGCGCCGAGTGCGAACATCGCCCCGTCCCTGGAGGCGTTCCGCGCCGCGGGCCTGGCCTGAGAACGCGCCGGTCCGAGAACGAAGAGGAGCCGAACCATGAGCACCGTGTCCGTCCGGATCCCGACGATCCTGCGCACCTACACCGGCGGCGAGTCGGAGGTGAAGGCCGAGGGCGAGACCCTGCGCGCCGTCATCGCCGACCTCGAGGCGAACCACAGCGGGATCTCCGCCCGCGTCCTCGACGACGCCGGCAAGCTCCGCCGGTTCGTCAACGTGTACGTGGGCGACGAGGACGTCCGGTTCGCCGAGGGCCTCGACACCCCGACCCCCGCCGGCACCCAGATCTCGATCATTCCCGCGGTCGCCGGCGGCTGACCCGTCCGACGGGCCCGGCGCACGCCTCCGTGCGCCGGGCCCGTCCCGGAATCGCCGCCGATGACGCTCGGGCCGCGATTCCGCCCGCTCCCGCCCGTCCGTCACCCTCCGTGCGGTGACGATCCCGACGCCTCGCCCATCGGCACCCATCTCCGCGCCTCGAGCCGCCCGCCCGCCGTTACGGTCGTCGGTGCCGGACGACACCGTCATACCGGACAGACGCTTGCGGACGACGTCGGTGAAATGCCGGACATTTCCCCCAGTGGATCGCCGACAAAGCGGACTGAACTGCCATTAACCACCCGTTTCCCAGCTGTCGTGACGGGCTGTGGATCTCCTTTCTCCTCACCTGGTTTTGCTGGGGTGATCTTGAGAGAGGTTGGCCGAGGACTTGAGTGTGACGTCGTTTCTTTCCTGGAAGAGTTGCACTGTGTGAGCGTTCCACCCGGGAGCGTGACAACCCACAGAGAAGGAAAGAGCATGAATCGTATTGCTCGTGCGGCGATGATCGGCGGGATCGCGATGGGTGCGCCCATCCTCCTGGCGCCCTCGGCCGTGGCGGCTCCCATGGAATCCGCGAAGAAGGACATCAACATCTTCGTGGTGGAGAAGGCCACCGTCGGCCACAACGGCCCGGTCTACGTCGTCGAGACCGGCCCGGGCAACCTGGCCTACAGCAACGTGACCGACTCGCCGAAGGCGTCGCCCAAGGTCGGCAACGAGTCGATCAAGACCGGCGACCACAAGACCACCCTCAAGGGCGGCAAGGGCAACACGGCCATCAACGAGGTCGAGGGCTCCGAGCAGGAGTCGGTGAAGAACGCCGGCGGGAAGGGCCACGGCCAGAAGGCCACCGCCCAGGAGGCCGCCGCCCAGGAGGCCCAGGAGGCCAAGCCGGAGGCTGCCGCCCAGGAGGCTGCTCCGCAGGAGGCGCAGGCGCAGGAGGCCAGTGCTCAGGAGGCCAAGCCGGAGGCCGCCGCTCAGGAGGCCGAGGCTGAGGAGGCCGCTCCGCAGCAGGCCGCCGCCCAGGAGGCTGCTCCGCAGGAGGCCGCCGCTCAGGAGGCTGCTCCGCAGGAGGCCGCCGCTCAGGAGGCTGCTCCGCAGGAGGCCGCCGCTCAGGAGGCTGCTCCGCAGGAGGCCGCCGCTCAGGAGGCTGCTCCGCAGGAGGCCGCCGCTCAGGAGGCTGCTCCGCAGGAGGCCGCCGCTCAGGAGGCCGCTCCGCAGCAGGCCCAGGCCGAGGAGGCGGGCGCTCCCCAGCAGGGCGCGCGCCACGGTGACAAGGGCGGCCACAAGGGCGGTCCGGACAACGTGTTCGCGGCGAAGAAGTCGACCGTCGGGAACAACGGTCCCACCCTGGTCGCGGAGTCCGGCCCGGGCAACCTGGCCTACAGCAACGTGACCGGCTCGCCGAAGGCGTCGCCCAAGGTCGGCAACGAGTCGATCAAGACCGGCGACTTCCACACGACCTTCAAGGGCGGCAAGGGCAACACGGCCGTCAACGAGGTCGAGGGCTCCGAGCAGGAGACCGTGAAGTAACCCGCTCCGCCGGGCGGCGGCAGGCGTTCGACACGCCGACGACGGCCGCCGACCGCAGGAGCACGGCACGGTCGGCCGTCCCAGCCGGCGGGCCGTGCGGGGAGTGATCCCACCGGCCGCTCCGGACGACCGTTCAGGTCTCCGGAGCGGCCGTTCACGTTTCCCCGGCAATTGCGATCCCCGGAATTCCGAAGGCACTCACCCCCAACCCCGTCCGGCCGCCCGATCCAGGCGGCAACCGCGCACGCCGCTGCCTAATATGTGCCGATGACAGATCGCGATTTGCCGGACCTGATTCATTTGGCGGACGAACAAGGCAACAGCGTCGTCCACCGGCTCACGCACCGGGACGGCGAAGTCCTGATCGGCGAGATCGAGGTCCGCAGCACCTTCGTGAACGGCCGGGTCGCGAGCAGCGTGTTCCCCGACAGCTGGCTCGACGACCACTGCGAGCGCCTCGACCGGATCCGAGAGGCGATCGATGACTAGCTCATGGCCTGTCCGCCACTTCTCGCAGGCCAACCCGAAAGGACCGGGCCAAGGCGACGTGCCCGCCCTGCTGCGACGCGTCGCCGACTCTCTGGACGAACTGGGGCCGATCGAGGTGCAGGACCTCGTCCTGCACCGGGAGGTTGACGAAGACGGCCCCTGGACAAGCCTGACCGTCTACTTCCATCCGGCCTCGCCCCGCTGACGTCGGAAGCCGCGCGAGCCGGTCCGAGCATCACACCTCGGGCCGGGCGAGTCTGGCGGCCACGGCGTCGAGGACCCAGTCCAGGCCGACCGCGAAGGACGTCTCCGCGTCCACCTCCGTCCCGTCGTGCACGGCCCTGGCCAGCGCCGGGAAGCGGCCGGTGGCCAGCATTCTCGTCACATGCGGGCCGGCGGCGCGCTGCCAGTCGCGCTTGGACAGGCCCGTGGCGCGCTCGGCCCGCAGGCCCGCGACCTCGCGCCTGATCGCGCCGGTGCAGTAGGCGTTGACGGTCTCCACGGCGCGAAGGACCGTGTCGAGGTCGGCCAGACCGTCGAGGGCGCTCAGCGCGGCCTCGGTCACCGCGAGGGCGTTCGGGCCCAGGGAGGGACGGCCGCCGAGCAGGTCGGCCAGCCATTCGTGACGGAGGGCGGCCCGCCTGGTGCGGTGGGCGTGGAGGCGCAGTGCCTCCCGCCAGTCGCCGGGCCGCTCCTCGGGGAGGATCTCGGCGTGGACCTCGTCCACCATGAGGTCGAACAGCTCCTCCTTGGTGGAGATGTACCGGTAGAGCCGCATCGGGCCGGCGTGCAGCCGTGCGGCGACCTTGCGCAGCGACACCGCCTCCAGCCCGCCCTCGTCGGCCAGCGCGACGGCGGCGGCGACGATTCGCTCCCGGTCGAGCGGCACGGGGCGAGGCGGCTCCGGCCGGTCCCACACAGTCATGCTCCCACCGTACTGTTGCGATACGGTGTATCGATATGAGACGACGTATCGCCGTGGTCGGAAGCGGCCCCGCCGGCCTGACCTTCGCCCGCGTCCTGCACCGTCACGATCACCCCGTCACCGTCTTCGAACGCGATCCCTCCCGCGACGCCCGTCCCGCGGGCGGCACGCTGGACCTGCACGAAGGGCTGGGCCAGCGGGCGCTGGAGAAGGCGGGCCTGCTGGCGGGGTTCCGGGCGCTGTCCCGTCCGGAGGGGCAGGCCATGCGCATCCTCGACGTGGACGGGACCGTCCTGCGCGACTGGCGACCCCGCCCGGGTGACCGGGCCAATCCCGAGATCGACCGCGGGCGGCTCCGCGACCTCCTGCTCGGCCCGCTGGACGTCCGCTGGGGGCGCGCCGTGACCGAGGTGGTCCCGGACACCCCGGACGGCGCGCTGGTCCGTTTCGCGGACGGGCGGGAGGAGACGTTCGACCTGGTGATCGGCGCGGACGGCGCCTGGTCCCGAGTCCGTCCGGCACTCTCGCCCGTGACGCCGCGCTACACGGGCGTCACCTTGGTCGAGACCTCCCTGGACGATATCGACACCCGCCACCCCGACCTCGCCCGGCTCGTCGGTGACGGTTCCGTGGCCGTGTACGGCGCGAACCGCGCCCTCGTCGCCCAGCGCAACAGCGGCGGCCACGTCAAGGTGTACGCCCAGTTCCGCTCGCCGCTGGACCACTCTGCGAACCTGGACCCGGCCGACGCCGAGGCCGTGCGATCACGCCTGCTGGCACTGTTCGAGGGCTGGACCGACCCCGTCCTCGACTTCCTTCGCCGCGGCGCCGCGTTCGTCCACCGCCCACTCCACGTCCTGCCCGTGTCCCACACCTGGGCCCATGTCCCCGGGGTGACGCTCCTGGGCGACGCCGCCCACCTGATGCCCCCATTGGGAGTGGGCGCGAACCTTGCGATGCTCGAAGGCGCCGAACTCGCCGAGTCCATCGCCGCCCCCGGAGATCCGGACGATGCCGTCCGCGCTTTCGAGGAACGTATGTGGGCACGGGCCGGCCGGTTCGCGAGAATCACGGCGGCCGGTCTGGAACGCCTCGTGAACCCGGACCCCGCCGAAGCCCTCGCCCTCTTCGACGAAGTCCAGCAGTGAAGCCGCCACGAGCGATCACCTCCTGGCCAGCCACACGACCCGTACGACCGCACATAGTGGAGCACGGCGGTACATTGCGGACGGCCCCGCCCAGGGCTCCCGGCCTGGTCAGGGTGGCTCTGCCGAGGTAGACGAACCTTCCCCCGGCGAGCATGCGCGTTGCTTGCACTCGACAGGGTGGAGTGAACAAGAAGACGACTAGAAACCCGCAACCAGCAAACGAACGGCCCCGGAGCCCATATATCCGGCGCCGTCCGTTCCGCGATTGCTCCGCGCTACGCTTCGCCGATGGCGAGCGCGGATGACGATTCTGGAGTCATCGCCAGCTTCCGGGGCGGCTCGAAAGCTGGCCTACTGCACGTAACCGACTCGGAGGCTCATGAGTACTTCGATGCCGAAGAGTGTGCCACCGGCTTCGTGGTCGGCCGTACCTTCGTCATCGTCGGCATGGCTGTTTTCGTTGACGATGTGGTGGAGGTGCGCGTCCGAAGCGACGCCTCATCCATCCCGTCGCCTCCGGTGTTCGCGGGAGTCCTGGAGGTGGCGAGCGGTGCCCTCGTCGTCGGGGACTTGTCGCAGGAGGAAGAGCTCGGCGTTGTCGTGCCGGTCGATCCTGGAGGCGTCCACGTGACGGTCGTGCGTAATCATGACCAGTGGGCTACTGAGGTCGATGTGGTGTTGACGGCGCCACGAGTCGACGACCAATCTGCTTCCCACCACAGCTCGCGCGGTTGACCAGCCTCCGGCACAGACGCACGACGTTCCGAAGTGCTTATTTGCGCGGGTGGCCCCAGCCTGGCACGGGCTGCATCGCGCGAATGAGTGCTTCGGCGCGCGGGGGTCCATGGGGGTCGCGAGACCCCCTGGTAAGCGCACGCTCGATCCCCTGTTGCGGAGACGGCTGGTGGCGCTCCCGCTGGCACGGGATAGGAGGCAAGGAGACCGGAAGGAGGGTGGGGTCATGGGATTCTGCCAGTTCCGGGACGTATCCGGGAACGGTTCCGTACCCACCCTCCCTGAGCCGCGGACCCGCATGGGTTCTCAGACCGGTCTCCGATGTGGGCACAGAGTACTTACCGTTTGGCGCCTGCCGAAAGGGCTGACGCTTCGACTTCGGTGGCCCGGCGGTCCGCCGCCCGGGGACTGGCGCCCACCCGCACGCCCCGGGCGGCGTAGCGTCTGGTTGCCTCCTGGTCAGTCAGGGGTGCCGTCGGGCACCATCAAAGCTGTGATCGACTACCGGGTTCTGGAGTACGGCAAGATCATTGCGCGGGGCAGAAGCGGCATTGACATTTCATGGATATGGAACCTGGATCGTGACTCGATTCCGATGCTCGAGCACCTCTTGCCGTACGCCGACACAATGTTCAACAGCTCGCAGGTGCGCTCCCTGGCCAAGGAGTTGGACCGGCTGCCCACCGGTAGCCCACTGGTGCCCGACGTACGAGACGACCTTAAGCGTCTGTGTGAGCTCACGGCGAACGGAGCGCATCGTCAGCTCTGGTTTTTCGGAGATTGAGAGTCGGCGGCACCCCTGTAGCACGTCCTGCGGTCCGCCGTGGCGAACGAACTGGGAAGTCACGTTGCAATCGCGGCGCGGCGTAGCCGCCGGGCCTGCGGCGGCGCGGAGCGGCGCCGCCTTGATCTCAATTGGCTGAATTCGGCAAACGATCACGGTCGGGGTGCGGGGTTACGCGAGTGCGGGTCGTTCGTAGGGTGGGCGGCGTGATTCGCGCTGTGGTGTTCGATGTCGGCGAGTGTCTGGTCAACGAGACTCGGGAGTACGGGACCTGGGCCGACTGGCTGGGGGTGCCTCGGCATACGCTCTCGGCGATGTTCGGCGCGGTGGTCGCGCGGGGGCTGGACTACCGGGAGACGTTCCAGGTGTTCGCGCCGGGGTTCGATCTGACGCAGCAGCGGAACGAGCGGGCCGAGGGGGGCAGCCCGAGACGTTCGGGGAAGAGGATCTGTACCCGGACGCGCGTACCGCGCTGGCGAAGCTGCGGGATGACGGGCTGTGGGTCGGGATCGCGGGGAATCAGACCGTGCGGGCCGGCGGCATCCTGCGGTCACTGGATCTGCCCAGTGACATGATCGCGACGTCGGACGACTGGGGCGTGTCCAAGCCTGATCCGGGGTTCTTTCGCGCCGTGGTGGAGGCGTCCCCGTGGGCGGCCGAGGAGATCCTTTACGTGGGTGACCGGCTGGACAACGACATCAAGCCTGCGGCCGAGATGGGGCTTCGGACGGCGTTGATCCGGCGTGGGCCGTGGGGGATCGTCCAGCAGGACGACCCGGAGGCCGACCGCGTTCCGACGATGCGGATCGATTCGCTGGCCGACCTTCCGGGCCGTGTCGCCGAGTTCAACGCTGGGGGGCGTTGAGGGTGGCCTGCCATCCGTAGAGCCGGTCGTCCAGGCGGCGGACGGCTGGGGTGTCCGACCAGGGCTGTAGCGCGCGACGCACTTCGTGAACGCGGTCCATGCCGGTGGCGTACCAGGTGACGGCCAACTGGCCGAGTGCCTGTTCGGCGTAGGCGCATTCGACGGTGACGACGAGATCATGAACCGGCGCATCGATGCAGCGCTGGGGGCACCGTCTGACCCCTCTCACGGAACGCGCGGAACGGATCGACCTCGTGCCGACCACCCTCGCGCTCGTGTTCCGCGATTGTTCCGCGACTACCGACGTACGGCCGTGCATAGTGGATCACATCGGCGCATGTCGGACGGCCCCGAGACGGGCTCCCGGCCTGGTCAGGGTGGCTCTGCCGAGGTAGACGAACCTTCCCCCGGCGAGCATGCGCGTTGCTTGCACTCGACAGGGTAGAGTGCTAAAAAACGGTTGGCACTCCACTGTGGAGAGTGACAACTTCACAGTCTGGGTCGGGGCGATGAGGTCTCGGAACGGCGGCGGAATGGCAGTCGTCGGCCGGGGCCGTCCGTCGCGGGCGTCGGCTCGATCCGTCTAAGCCACCTTGTTCCGGGAGGACTTGGAGCCTATGGCTGCAAAGATGATCGCGTTCGACGAGGACGCCCGTCGCGGTCTCGAGCGGGGCATGAACCAGCTCGCCGACGCCGTGAAGGTGACGCTCGGGCCCAAGGGCCGCAACGTCGTGCTGGAGAAGAAGTGGGGCGCCCCCACGATCACCAACGACGGTGTGTCGATCGCCAAGGAGATCGAGCTCGAGGACGCTTGGGAGAAGATCGGCGCCGAGCTCGTCAAGGAAGTAGCGAAGAAGACCGACGACGTCGCCGGTGACGGCACCACGACGGCGACGGTGCTGGCCCAGGCGCTGGTGCGCGAGGGTCTGCGCAACGTCGCCGCGGGTGCCAACCCGATGTCGCTGAAGCGGGGCATCGAGGCCGCGGTCGAGCGGGTCAGCGAGGAGCTGTCCAAGCTGGCCAAGGACGTGGAGACCAAGGAGCAGATCGCCTCCACCGCCTCCATCTCCGCCGGCGACCCGCAGATCGGCGAGATGATCGCCGAGGCGATGGACAAGGTCGGCAAGGAAGGCGTCATCACGGTCGAGGAGAGCCAGACCTTCGGTCTGGAGCTCGAGCTGACCGAGGGGATGCGCTTCGACAAGGGCTACATCTCGCACTACTTCGTGACCGACCCCGAGCGCATGGAGGCGGTCCTCGAGGACCCGTACCTCCTGATCGTCCAGGGGAAGGTGTCGGCCAACAAGGACCTGCTGCCCGTGCTCGAGGGCGTCATGCAGTCCGGCAAGCCGCTGCTGATCATCGCCGAGGACGTCGAGGCCGAGGCGCTGGCGACGCTGATCGTCAACAAGATCCGCGGCATCTTCAAGTCCGTGGCCGTCAAGGCCCCGGGCTTCGGTGACCGCCGCAAGGCCATGCTGGGCGACATCGCCACCCTGACGGGCGGCCAGGTCGTCAGCGAGGACGTGGGTCTCAAGCTCGAGAACACCACGCTCGACATGCTGGGCCGCGCGCGCAAGGTCGTCGTCGCCAAGGACGAGACCACCATCGTCGACGGCGCCGGTGACGCCAACGAGATCGCGGGCCGGGTCAACCAGATCCGCAACGAGATCGACAACACCGACTCCGACTACGACCGCGAGAAGCTCCAGGAGCGCCTGGCCAAGCTCGCGGGCGGTGTCGCGGTCATCAAGGCCGGCGCCGCGACCGAGGTGGAGCTCAAGGAGCGCAAGCACCGCATCGAGGACGCCGTCCGCAACGCCAAGGCCGCGGTCGAGGAGGGCATCGTCCCCGGTGGTGGCGTGGCGCTGCTGCAGGCCGGCACCAAGGCGTTCGACAAGCTCGAGCTGCAGGGCGACGAGGCCACCGGTGCCAACATCGTCAAGCGCGCTCTGGAGGAGCCGCTGAAGCAGATCGCCGTGAACGCCGGCCTCGAGGGCGGCGTCGTGGTGGAGAAGGTCCGCAACCTGACTCCGGGTGAGGGCCTGAACGCCGCCACCGGCGACTACGTCAACATGTTCGACTCCGGGATCCTCGACCCGGCCAAGGTGACCCGGTCCGCGCTGCAGAACGCCTCGTCGATCGCCGCGCTGTTCCTGACCACCGAGGCCGTCATCGCCGAGAAGCCCGAGAAGAACGCGGCCCCGGCGGGCGGCATGCCCGACGCCGGCGGCATGGACTTCTGAGCGAGTCCCTGGCACGAACGGGCACTTGAAGGGGCGGTTCCGAAAGGAACCGCCCCTTTGCGCTCGGTCCCCGGCGATATCCCCTCGAAGGCCGATGCGTCTGAAAGGCCCGCAGTAGAGCCCGCCTCCGGAAGGGCGGCTCCGAAAAGGTTGCTCGCTGCGTTGAACCGTCGATCGGATGCGTGCGTCCGATCCCCGAATCCGCCGGATGGAAAGGTTCGGGATGAGCGACGCACTGCCCCTGCTGCTGGTCGACCCGCTGTGGGAACGGGACGCCCGCGCGTACCGGGAGGCGAGCAAGGCCGCGGCGGAGGAGGCGGTCCTCGTCCCCGGGCTCGAACCGCCCGAGGATCGGCGCATCGTCTGGGCCGAGGGCGAGCGGGAAGAATGGCTGGAGCTGTGCGACCGGCGGATGTACGTCTCCAGGACCGAGAAGATGATCCTGGAGACGGAGGGGTGGGCCGGGCTGGTCCAGGCGTACCGGGACGGCAAGGTCACGTACCTGCCGAACCAGGCGTACCTGTTCCAGGCCGGGCCGGAGGAACTCGTGCGGCCCCTGCTGGCGGACTGGAATCCCCGTACCGTTCCCACCCGGAACGATCTCATGGCGCTGCTGGCGCGCTTCGAACTCGACGCCCGCCATGTCGTGCTCCCGGCCGCAACGGCCGACGCCTACCGGAACGGCGCGGCGCTGATGCCCCTCCTCGACGTCGACGTGGCCCGGTTGATGGCCGACTGGTTCGTCCGGCTGAAGTCGGCGCGCAAGATCGCGCGTGAGTGGCTCACCGGGCACGGGACCGACGCGGTGCCGTTCCTCGTGCCGGACGCGCTGGGCAAGAGGCGGGTACCGCGCGACAAGGCCAGGACGGCGCTGTCCCTCATCGCGTCCACCGAGGGGGTGCCGGCGGTCGTCGAGGCCGCCCGCCGGTACGGCGACCCCGCGGCGGAGGCGATCGAGCATGCCCTCGGCGGCGCGGCCGCGGCGGCGCCGCGGGCCAAGCCCGTCAAACCGGCGAAGACGCCGTGGCTGAACCGGGACGACCTGCCGGACATGCGGCTCCGGGACGGCCGCGTCCTGCCGCCGGACGCGATCGAGAACCTCATCGGCGCGTTCGTCCTCTCCCCGGGCCTCCGCTGGAACGGCGGCGTGACGATGTACCCGGAGCTGGACGACGTCCTCGAGCAGTGCGACCGCGCGTCGGTGGCCGCCTTCGGACGGGCGATCTTCGAGTGCTGGATCGCCGGGGGCATGCCGTCCCGCAGCGGCTGGGTGCTCGACCAGCTCTGCCGGACGGCCGACGACGACGCCGTCCGGCGGCTCGGGACGCTGCTGCTGCTCAAGTGGCCGAAATCGGGCACCGACAAGCACGCCGTCCAGGTCCTGCGGGTGATCGGCACCGACGTGGCGCTGGTCCAGCTCGACCGCGTCGCCCGGCGCGCGTCGGCGCCCGGCCGCCGCCGGACGGCCGAGGACTGCCTGACCCTCCTCGCGAAGGCGCGCGACCTGACGCCGGACGAGCTCGCCGACCGGCTCGTCCCCGACCTCGGACTGGACGCGGCCGGGACGCTCGTCCTCGACTACGGCCCCCGCCGGTTCACGGTCGGGTTCGACGAGGGGCTCAGGCCGTTCGTGGTCGACGGCGCGGGCAGGCACCGCAAGGCTCTGCCGAAGCCCGGCGCCGCGGACGACCCCGAGCTCGCGCCCGCCGCGCACCACCGCTTCGCCGCGCTCAAGAAGGAGGTGCGCGACGTCGCCGGCGACCAGATCCGGCGGCTCGAACGCACGATGGTGACCGGGCGCGAGCTGGCCGCCGCCGAGTTCCGCCGGTACTTCGTCGAGCACCCGCTGCTGTGGCACATCGCCCGCCGGCTCGTCTGGACGGCCGACGGAGTCCCGTTCCGGCTCGCCGAGGACCGCACGGCCGCCGACGTCCACGACGCGGCGGTGCGGCTGCCCGGAACGGCCCGGATCGGGATCCCGCATCCGGTGCGGCTCGGCGACGCGCTCCCCGCGTGGACCGAGCTGTTCGCCGACTACGAGATCGTCCAGCCGTTCGCCCAGCTCGGACGCCCGCTGGGCGCGCTCACCGCGGACGAGCGCGACACCGGACGGCTGGCGCGCTTCGAGGGCCTCCCCGTCCGGACGGGTGCGCTCCTCGGGCTCCTGCGGCGGGGTTGGGAGCGCGGCCCGGTCGAGGACGGCGGGGTGTTCCACTCGATCGTCCGCCGCTTCCCGGACCGGCGGCCCGGCCTCGCGGTCGAATTCGCGCTCGGCATCGCGGTCACCGGTTCCGACCCGTACGGCGACCACAAGCTCCACGCCGTCCGGTTCGCCCGTCCTCCGGGCGCGGACCTCGACGCCGTCACGGCCTCCGAACTGCTGGCCGACCTCACCGGCCTGACCGACCGGACGGCCTGAACCCGGCGCCACATGTTCGTCGCCTCCCCGGGCCCCGGACGGGCGCGGCCGCAGGTCGCGCCGCCCGCGGCCCGGCACCGCCGGTCCGGATCCGCGCGAGGTGCTTTCCCTTCGCGGCCGAACCGGGCAGGATCGCCGCTTGGACGGCGCGCCCCCGCGCCGGACGTCCACGCAGGCGGCCCACGGTCGCGGGCCGGGAAGGTCGGGAGAACACGTGAGCGAAGCGTTCAGCTCCCCGGTGCTCAAGGTCGAACAGCCGCGCCGGGGCCCGTTCGCGAAGTCGAAGTACCGGGTGATGGACGGGGACGGGACGACCGTCGCCGTCGCCGACGAGACCGAGCGGCGGCGCGGCGACGCGCTCCGCACCGCCTTCCCCGGCAAGTCGGACCTGGACGCCCGAGCCGTGCTGCTGAGCACGCCCGAAGGCGAACCGCTGCTCGTCGTCGACAAGCAGAAGGGGCGCGCGCTGACGGAGGTGCGGCGCCCGGACGGGGACGTCGTCGGGGCGTTCGTCACCGAGCGGGTCGGCCGCCGCTACGCCCTCCACGACCCGGACGGGACGGTGCTCGGCGACGTCGACGTCGACATCCCGCGCAACAACTTCGCGGTCCGCGACGCGAACGGGACGAAGGTCGCGCACGCCCGCAAGAAGTGGGCGGGGGTCGTCACCCACCTGCTGACCACGGCCGACAAGTACGAGGTCGAGATCTTCGACCCGGTGCCGGAGCCGCTGCGGACGCTGGCCGCCCTGACGGCGATCGTCATGGACATGAACCTGCACGAGTCCAAGGACATCACCTGACCGCCGCCCGGCCTCCGGTTCACGGGCGCAGCCGGTAGCCGACGCCGCGGACCGTCTCGATGCGGGCCGTGCCCAGCTTGCGCCGCAGGTACCGGATGTAGACGTCGACGATGTTCGACCCGGGGTCGAAGTCGAACCCCCACACCTGGCTGAGCAGCTGCTCGCGGGTGAGCACCTGATCGGGGTGCCGGCAGAACACCTCGGCCAGGGCGAACTCGCGCGCGGTCAGCTCGACGGTCCGGCCGCCGATGCGGGCGCGGCGCGTCCGCAGGTCCAGGTCGAGGTCGCCCGCCCGCAGGACGGTCGCCTCCGGGATCCGCTCCGTGCGCAGCCGCAGCCGGACCCGCGCGAGCAGTTCCTCGAACGCGAACGGCTTGGCGATGTAGTCGTCCGCGCCGCCCTCCAGACCCGCGACGGTGTCCGCGACCGTGTCCCGCGCCGTCAGGATGATCACCGGCATGGTGACCCGCTCGCCGCGCAGCCGCCGCAGCACCGTGAAGCCGTCCTGCACCGGCAGGCCCAGATCCAGGATCATCAGGTCGAAGTCGCCCGTCCGGGCGTGTTCGTACGCGGACAGCCCGTCGGCCACGACCGACGTCGTGAACCCGTTCGAGCGCAGCCCCTTCTCCAGGAACGACGTGATCCGCCGCTCGTCCTCGGCGATCAGGATCCGGTTCACCGCGTCACCTCCGGAGCCGGCAGGACGACCGTGGTCGCGCCCGCGTCGATCACCGGACGCAACGGGATGTCCAGGACGAACTGGGCACCACCTTCGAGCGGGCTGTGCACGCTCGCCGTCCCGCCGTGCGCCTTCGCGATGGACGCGACGATCGCGAGCCCGAGCCCCGACCCCTCCACCGGCCGCGGCCCCGACCCCGCCCGGACGAACCGCTCGAAGATCCGCTCGTGGTCCTCGGGCGGCACGCCGGGCCCGGTGTCGCGCACCCAGAGCAGCACCGCCCCGTCCCGCACCGCCGACCCGACCTCGATCGTGTCGCCGTCGCCGGTGTGCCGCACCGCGTTGGACGCCAGCTGCATCAGCGCCTGCGTCAGCCGCTGCGCGTCGCCGAGCACCCGCACCTCCGCGACCGCGCCGACCCGCCACCGCCGGTCGCCGAGCCCCCGCGACTTCGCGACGACGTCCACCGTCAGGTCCGCCAGGTCGATCTCGCCGACGTCCAGGAAGTCCGGACGGTCCGCCTTCGCGAGCACGATGAGGTCGCCCACCATCCGGTTCATCCGGTCGAGCTCCTCCATCAGCAGCTCCCGGGTCTCCGCGCGCTCCTGCGGGTCGTCGCCCATCAGCTCCAGATGCCCGCGGATGACGGTGATGGGCGTGCGCAGCTCGTGGCCCGCGTCGTCCAGGAACCGGCGCTGCCCCGCGAACGCCGACTCCAGCCGGTCCAGCATCCGGTTGAACGTCGACGCCAGCGCCGCCACGTCGTCGTTGCCCCGCACGAGCAGCCGCCGCGTCAGGTCCGACTCGCCGATCTGCTCGGCGGTCTGCCGCACCAGCCGGATGGGCGCGAGCACCCGCCCCGCGATGAGCCAGCCGACCACGCCCGCGACCGCGAGCGCCCCGAACGCGGTGAACCCGAGCACCCGCGTCGTCGCGCCGACCTCCTCGCGCTGCGCGTCCCGGAACTCGACGACGACGAGCGCCGCCTGCCGCGCGTCCCCGGGCATCCGCACCGGAAGCACCGCGTACCGGACGTCGCCCGCGGCCGTCTCCGCCCACCCGTACGTCGGCTCCTTCGCCCGCGCGGCCTCCGCGACGAACGCCCGGTCGTTGTCGAGCCGGGCCAGCGGCTGCTGCGCGCTGCGGCTCTCCGCGCGGCCGTCCACCACGGAGAAGAACGTCTCGTAACTGTCCGGCAGGTTGTGGATGAGGTAGCCGGTGAGCAGCTCCGACAGGTTCGCCGGCCGGCGACCCGTGTTCGGGTCGACGCCGTTCTGCACGTAGCCGCGCAGCTTGTTCGCCTCGTGGGTGAGCTCGTTGTCGACCCGGTCGTTCAGCCGTCCGGACAGCACCGACCACGTCACCGCGACCGACCCGGCCAGCGCCAGCCCGACCAGCAGCAGCATCCACCCGACGATGCGCGCGCGCGCCGTCACCCGGACCTCAGCCGTCATCGCCGTCGTCGTCCCCGTAGCGCCCGTCGTCCCCCTGGCCCCCGTCATCGTCGTCGTCGCCGTTCCCGACCGGCGGCGGCGACACCGCCCGTCCGCCAGGCCCCGCGGTCCGCGGCCCGGTCGGCGCGGGCGACGCACCCGAATCCGTCCCGCCGGACGGCGTCCCGCCCGGCGAACCGGACGAGCCCGGAGCACCCGGCGCCCCGCTCCCGCCGGACCCGCCGGGCGACCGGCTGACCTCGATCGTCCCGCCGAGCGACGGCGGCGTGCTCTCCCGCGTCTGGACGAACGCCACCCCGGCGGCGACGAGCAGCACCGCCGCCACCGCGACCCCGACGCACCACCTGCGCACTGAAACCGACATGGCAACAACCTCACACTGCGCGGCGGAACCCACCGTTAAGGCCACATGAGAAGGCTTTCATCCGGCCAAGGCACGGCATCGCAGGCCGCGCACTCGATGAACGCTCTTTCATGAAGCTCTCACCCGGGTCCCATCACGGTCCGTGAACGTAATCGATGAACCAGACCGCAACCAGGAGGAACCTGTGGCTGAACACGTCCTGTACGGCCTCGCCGCGAACCTGACCGCGATCACGGTGCTGGCGCACGTCATCTACTTCCGCCGGCACCACCGCAGGGATCTGCGGCTCGCCTACATAGCGGTCAACGTCGGAGTCTTCACGGTGGTTTCGCTGCTGCTGGCCGAACGGGCCGACGTCGCCGTCGGCTTCGGGCTCTTCGCCGTCCTGTCGATCATCCGGCTGCGGTCCGACGCCATCACCCAGGAGGAGGTCGGCTACTACTTCGTCGCGCTCGCGCTCGGCCTGGTCAACGGCATCGCCGCGGTGATCCCCTGGCTCGCCGTCCTGCTCGACGCCGTGCTCCTCACGATGATGTACGTCGCCGACCACCCGCGCTTCGCGCCCCGCACCCGGCGCCAGGTGGTGACGCTCGACGTCGTCCACGCCGACCCCGCCGCCCTGCACGCCGACCTCGAACAGCGCCTCGGCGGCACCGTCCTGTCGTGCACGGTCACCGAGGTCGACTACGTGCGCGACGTCTCGATCGTCGACGTCCGGTACCGCCGCCCCGCCCCGCCGAAGCGCCCCCGCGACGCCGAGCCGCGCACCCCGTACCCGACGCGCCCCGCCACCGCGACGCCGCTCCGGAGCGAGGCCCGATGAGCGTTCTCGCCGAGACGACCGTCCTCGACGGAAGCACCGCGGTGGCGCGTCTCACCGGGGCCCTCCCGCCCATGTCCCTCGCGCAGGTCCTGGACCGGGCCGAACTCCAGACCCGCGTCGACCGCAAGTACCTGGTGCCCGCCGACCAGTGCGCCGCCATGCTCCCGCGCCTCGCTGGGGAGTACGCCGTCCTGGAGATCGACGGCCGCCGCGACTTCCGCTACTCGTCCACCTACTTCGACAGCCCGGACCTCCTCACTTTCCGCCAGCACCGCCAGGGCAGGCGGCAGCGGTACAAGATGAGGACCCGCACCTACATGGACAGCGGCGAGTGCATGTTCGAGGTCAAGCTGTCGGGCGCCCGCAACTCCACCGACAAGCGCCGCATGCACTACGACGCCGCCCGCCGCCGGACGCTCGACGCGCCCGCGCGCGCGTTCTTGCAGGACGTCCTGCTCTCCGCGTACCGGACGAACCCGCCCGAGATCGTCGTCACCAGTGCGACGACCGACTACCTGCGGTCGACGCTCGTCCAGCTGTCCGGGCCGGGACGCGTGACGTTCGACACGACGCTCACGTGCACCGACGGCAGCGGCACCACGGTCGCCGCCGATCCCGGCACGGTCCTGATCGAATCGAAGTCCGCGGGCGGCGACGCACCGGTGGATCGGGTGCTGCGCGACCAGGGCGTCCGTCCGGCAAAGATCAGCAAGTACTGCGTGGCCGTGGCGGTGCTCTACCCCGGCGTGCCGGCCAACCCCTGGCGCCCCGCGCTCCGCGCGTACTTCGGTGCACCGGATGCCCGGCACCCCCTTTGGGAGGGGGCGTGGCGGGGTAGGTAACGCGGCGTGCAAGTCGCTCCGAGACGTACCGGCGAGTGGTGGATCTCGCCCGCGATCCCCGCGGTGGCCAACGCCGCCCTGGCCTCGCTCTGGGCCTTCACCGCGTTCGGCGGGTGGGGTGAGCAGGCGTTCTGCGGTGTGGACTCCGCCCACGACCCCACCTGCGCGACCGGCTTCGAGAACGCCGTCCTCTCCTCGCTCGCCGTCGTGATTCCTGCGGTCGTCATCATGGTGTCGGCTCTGGTGCTGCGGCGCGTCCGGCACTACCCGGACAGGCTCGGAATGATGCTGACGGCGGCGGCGTTCCTCTGGGTGGGCGCGGAGGGCATCGTGTTCCTCGGCGGCTATCTGGCCCAGCCCAGCTGACTCGTTCCCAGCCATCACCGCAGGTGAGAGGCGTATCCCAGGGACATTTCCGGCACCGGCGGGATGGTCGCGAGAAAAATCCGCGTGCGCCGGTTTGACGTCCCGTCCCCAGGGGCATAATGTTCTCTCCGCCCCACAGGGGAGCGGGACGCCGAGAGGCGGCCGGCCCGAGGGGAACCACCAACGACCGAGCAGACACGGTTCACCGTGTCCGCCGATCGAGCGTGGGTCGGAAACGCCGATTTTGACAAATCGACGGGATCTGATGAAATAGCAACGCCGCCGGGAAGGGGCCGCGCAAGCGGAACCGGAAAGGCGCATCGGGAAAAGCCGGGAAATTGACAAGCCGGCCGGAACCGATAAAGTAAGAACAGTCGCCCCGGGGCGAGACCGACGAAAGTCCGGTCGAGCGCGGTGGGTGTCCGTTTCTTGAGAACTCAACAGCGTGTTAAAAGCCAGTGCCTTTATCGATCTGGCCGGTAGGCCGGATCGCCCCGTGGCTTCTGGTGCCTTCCTTAGGGGAGGTGCGAGGGGCTGGGGATTTCTTTGAGGCAAGCATCCGTACGGATGCATTGCTGGGATTGTTTCCAAGGTTTGGCTCGTCTCGGGTTCGCCCCCGGGGTGGGTCGTGATGGACCTTAATGGAGAGTTTGATCCTGGCTCAGGACGAACGCTGGCGGCGTGCTTAACACATGCAAGTCGAGCGGAAAGGCCCCTTCGGGGGTGCTCGAGCGGCGAACGGGTGAGTAACACGTGAGCAACCTGCCCCTGACTCTGGGATAAGCCCGGGAAACCAGGTCTAATACCGGATGCGACCATCCTGCTCCTGCAGCGGTGGTGGAAAGATTTATCGGTCAGGGATGGGCTCGCGGCCTATCAGCTTGTTGGTGGGGTAACGGCCTACCAAGGCGACGACGGGTAACCGGCCTGAGAGGGCGACCGGTCACACTGGGACTGAGACACGGCCCAGACTCCTACGGGAGGCAGCAGTGGGGAATATTGCGCAATGGGCGGAAGCCTGACGCAGCGACGCCGCGTGAGGGATGACGGCCTTCGGGTTGTAAACCTCTTTCAGCAGGGACGAAGCTAACGTGACGGTACCTGCAGAAGAAGCGCCGGCTAACTACGTGCCAGCAGCCGCGGTAATACGTAGGGCGCAAGCGTTGTCCGGAATTATTGGGCGTAAAGAGCTCGTAGGCGGTTTGTCGCGTCTGTCGTGAAAGCCCACGGCTTAACCGTGGGTCTGCGGTGGATACGGGCAGACTAGAGGCAGGTAGGGGAGAATGGAATTCCCGGTGTAGCGGTGAAATGCGCAGATATCGGGAGGAACACCGGTGGCGAAGGCGGTTCTCTGGGCCTGTACTGACGCTGAGGAGCGAAAGCGTGGGGAGCGAACAGGATTAGATACCCTGGTAGTCCACGCCGTAAACGTTGGGCGCTAGGTGTGGGGTTCTTCCACGGATTCCGCGCCGTAGCTAACGCATTAAGCGCCCCGCCTGGGGAGTACGGCCGCAAGGCTAAAACTCAAAGGAATTGACGGGGGCCCGCACAAGCGGCGGAGCATGTTGCTTAATTCGACGCAACGCGAAGAACCTTACCAAGGCTTGACATCGCCGGAAATCCATCAGAGATGGTGGGTCCTTTTTGGGCCGGTGACAGGTGGTGCATGGCTGTCGTCAGCTCGTGTCGTGAGATGTTGGGTTAAGTCCCGCAACGAGCGCAACCCTCGTTCCATGTTGCCAGCACGTTATGGTGGGGACTCATGGGAGACCGCCGGGGTCAACTCGGAGGAAGGTGGGGATGACGTCAAGTCATCATGCCCCTTATGTCTTGGGCTGCAAACATGCTACAATGGCCGGTACAGAGGGCTGCGATACCGTGAGGTGGAGCGAATCCCTTAAAGCCGGTCTCAGTTCGGATCGAAGTCTGCAACTCGACTTCGTGAAGTCGGAGTCGCTAGTAATCGCAGATCAGCAACGCTGCGGTGAATACGTTCCCGGGCCTTGTACACACCGCCCGTCACGTCACGAAAGTCGGCAACACCCGAAGCCCGTGGCCCAACCTTTTTGGGGGGAGCGGTCGAAGGTGGGGCCGGCGATTGGGACGAAGTCGTAACAAGGTAGCCGTACCGGAAGGTGCGGCTGGATCACCTCCTTTCTAAGGAGCACACAACTGGCTCGGATCGACCCCTGCTTGCGGGGGTGTTCGGGTCGGTGGCCATCGTCGGCGGCGAGTGTTCGCCGGGTGGCTGCTCATAGATGTGGAGCACTGGTTATTCAGTTCGCTGTTCGTGCGAGCCGGCTAGTACCGCCCTTCGGGGAGTGGGAACGGCGGTGCCGGGCGGGTGGGGAGCTGGACACGCTGTTGGGTCCTGAGGGAACGGGCGCGAGCCTGGGCACCTCTGGATTGCGGGATCAGATCCCATGTTCCTTAACGGGGGTGTGGGGTTTGGTGGGCCCGGTTGTTTTTTGAGAACTGCACAGTGGACGCGAGCATCTCTGGTAGATGATGATGTCTCGGAAGGAACGTGTTTTCTTTCGGTGATGTTGTTGTTTATCTGCGATTTGTTTTGATCGTTTTGTGTGTTCAAGTTTTTAAGGGCATACGGTGGATGCCTTGGCATCAGGAGCCGATGAAGGACGTGGGAGCCTGCGATATGCCTCGGGGAGTCGGCAACCAGACTTTGATCCGGGGATTTCCGAATGGGGAAACCTGGCACCCGTCATGGGGTGTCGCCGCCGTCTGAATGTATAGGGCGGCTGGTGGGAACGCGGGGAAGTGAAACATCTCAGTACCCGCAGGAAGAGAAAACAATAGTGATTCCGTGAGTAGTGGTGAGCGAAAGCGGATCAGCCTAAACCGTGCGCGTGTGATACTTGGTAGGGGTTGCGTGTGCGGGGTTGTGGGACCATCCTGCTGGATCTACCAGTCCGGCGAGAAGTTACAAACTGCTCGGGTAGTCGAATGGCATGGGAAGGCCGACCGTAGACGGTGAGAGTCCGGTAGACGAAACTTGAGTGGCTTCTGGGTGTGTTCCCGAGTAGCACGGGGCCCGTGAAATCCTGTGTGAATCTGCCACGACCACGTGGTAAGGCTGAATACTTCCTGGTGACCGATAGCGGACCAGTACCGTGAGGGAAAGGTGAAAAGTGCCCCGGTGAGGGGTCGTGAAATAGTACCTGAAACCGTGTGCCTACAAGCCGTCAGAGCCTCTTCATGAGCCTTGTGTTTGTGTGGGTGATGGCGTGCCTTTTGAAGAATGAGCCTGCGAGTTATGGTGTGTGGCGAGGTTAACCGGTGGCGGGTAGCCGTAGCGAAAGCGAGTCTGAATAGGGCGTTTGAGTCGCATGCTGTAGACCCGAAGCGGGGTGATCTAGCCATGGGCAGGGTGAAGCGCCGGTAAGACGGTGTGGAGGCCCGAACCCACCAGGGTTGAAAACCTGGGGGATGACCTGTGGTTAGGGGTGAAAGGCCAATCAAACTCCGTGATAGCTGGTTCTCCCCGAAATGCATTTAGGTGCAGCGTCGCGTGTTTCTTGCCGGAGGTAGAGCTACTGGATGGCTGATGGGCCCTACAAGGTTACTGACGTCAGCCAAACTCCGAATGCCGGTAAGTGAGAGCGTGGCAGTGAGACTGCGGGGGATAAGCTTCGTAGTCGAGAGGGAAACAGCCCAGATCATCGGCTAAGGCCCCTAAGCGTGTGCTAAGTGGTAAAGGATGTGGAGTTGCCGTGACAACCAGGAGGTTGGCTTAGAAGCAGCCATCCTTGAAAGAGTGCGTAATAGCTCACTGGTCAAGTGATTCCGCGCCGACAATGTAGCGGGGCTCAAGCACACCGCCGAAGCCGTGGCATTCCGAGCTTTTGTTCGGGGTGGGTAGGGGAGCGTCCTGCAGCCGGTGAAGCCGCCGAGTGATCGAGTGGTGGAGGCTGTGGGAGTGAGAATGCAGGCATGAGTAGCGAATCACGCGTGAGAAACGTGTGCGCCGGATGACCAAGGGTTCCTGGGGCAGGCTAATCCGCCCAGGGTAAGTCGGGACCTAAGGCGAGGCCGACAGGCGTAGTCGATGGACAACGGGTTGATATTCCCGTACCCGCTGGTATGCGCCAACGCTGAATCCTCTGATGCTAACCATCCGATCCGCCATCTGTTTCCTTCGGGAGACGATGGTTGGGGAGCGTGGGACCCGAGGGGTAGTAGGTGAGTGATGGGGTGACGCAGGAGGGTAGCTCAGCCCAGGCGATGGTTGTCCTGGGGTAAGCATGTAGCCCGCGCCATAGGCAAATCCGTGGCGCATTGAGGGTGAGATGTGATGCCGAGCCGTTTTAGGTGAAGTGAGTGATCCCATGCTGCCGAGAAAAGCCTCTAGCGAGTGTATCGGCGGCCCGTACCCTAAACCGACTCAGGTGGTCAGGTAGAGAATACCAAGGCGATCGGGTGAACTGTGGTTAAGGAACTCGGCAAATTGCCCCCGTAACTTTGGGAGAAGGGGGCCATGCCTGGTGATCATCCTTGCGGTGGGAGCTGGGTGTGGTCGCAGAGGCCAGGGGGAAGCGACTGTTTACTAAAAACACAGGTCCGTGCGAAGTCGTAAGACGCGGTATACGGACTGACGCCTGCCCGGTGCCGGAACGTTAAGAGGACCGGTTAGATCCTTTTGGGGTCGAAGCTGAGAATCTAAGCGCCGGTAAACGGCGGTGGTAACTATAACCATCCTAAGGTAGCGAAATTCCTTGTCGGGTAAGTTCCGACCTGCACGAATGGCGTAACGACTTCCCCGCTGTCTCAACCACAGGCCCGGCGAAATTGCAGTACGAGTAAAGATGCTCGTTTCGCGCAGCAGGACGGAAAGACCCCGGGACCTTCACTATAGCTTGGCATTGGCGCTTGGAGCGTCTTGTGTAGGATAGGTGGGAGACTGTGAAGCTCGGACGCCAGTTCGGGTGGAGTCGTTGGTGAAATACCACTCTGGTCGTTTTGAGCGTCTAACCCGCACCCGTGGATCCGGGTGGGGGACAGTGCCTGGTGGGTAGTTTAACTGGGGCGGTTGCCTCCTAAAGTGTAACGGAGGCGCCCAAAGGTTCCCTCAGCCTGGTTGGCAATCAGGTGGCGAGTGCAAGGGCACAAGGGAGCTTGACTGTGAGACGGACGTGTCGAGCAGGTGCGAAAGCAGGGCCTAGTGATCCGGCACCTACGTGTGGAAGTGGTGTCGCTCAACGGCTAAAAGGTACCCCGGGGATAACAGGCTGATCTTCCCCAAGAGTCCATATCGACGGGATGGTTTGGCACCTCGATGTCGGCTCGTCGCATCCTGGGGCTGGAGTAGGTCCCAAGGGTTGGGCTGTTCGCCCATTAAAGCGGCACGCGAGCTGGGTTTAGAACGTCGCGAGACAGTTCGGTCCCTATCCGCTGCGCGCGTAGGAGAATTGTGAGGGTCTGTCCCTAGTACGAGAGGACCGGGACGGACGGACCTCTGGTGTGCCAGTTGTCCTGCCAGGGGCATGGCTGGTTGGCTACGTTCGGTTGGGATAACCGCTGAAAGCATCTAAGCGGGAAGCCTTCCTCGAGATGAGTTCTCCCTTCCACCTTCGGGTGGGGTAAGGCCCCCGAGAGACGATCGGGTTGATAGGCCGGGGATGGAAGCGCGGTAACGTGTGGAGTCGACCGGTACTAATAGGCCGAGTGGCTTGAACACACTGAACGTTCAAAGCATCTCGCTGTGTGTTTGTTCGCGTCCCTGTGTGGTTCCCTTGAAGCAAACGGGAACCCGTGTTGTTAAGTGAATATTGTTGAGCTGTCTGCTTGGACGATGAGTTTCCCGCGCCTGTGGGTGTTGGGGGTTGGTCGTTCGGTGGTTATGGCGAGGGGGAAACACCCGGTCCCATTCCGAACCCGGTAGTTAAGCCTCTCAGCGCCGATGGTACTGCATGGGAGACTGTGTGGGAGAGTAGGACGCCGCCGGGCCTTTTTTGTGGGGAGGGCCCTGCCGTTTACGCGGCAGGGCCCTTTCTCATTTGTGCGTCAAAGTGTGCACGAGTCTGGCGACGAGCATTCGGGTTTCTTCATACGACGCCTTGCCCAGCGCGGGAGAATCCACGACCGATCGCATGACGCCCATGCCCAAGAGAAGGGCGCCGATCAGTTCGGCGCGGAGCGCGGCGTCGTCGCCCTGGAGGCGGTCGGCGAAGTCGCTGAGGTAGTCGCCGCAGATCTGGTCGCGCAGTTGCTCGCGCACGGCGGGTTGCCCGGACGAGCGGAGCATCACGAGCAGCGGATGCTCGCCGTCGAACTGCTCCCAGTCCCCGAAGACGACCTCGCGGAGCAGTTCGTCGGTGATGTGGACGAGCGGACGGTCCGGGTTCGAGGTCAGTCCGGACGGGACGTCCACACGGACCGCCTCCGCGTACAGCTTCTCTTTCGAGCCGAAGTAGCGGGAGATGAGGGCCGGGTCGACGCCCACGTCGCCGGCGATCTCGCGGATACCGGTCCCGTCGTAGCCCTGGCGGGAGAAACGCAGCCGGGCGGCGTCGAGGAGGGCGGCGCGGGTGGCACCGCGGTCCCGGCGGCGCGGCTGCGGGGCTGCTGTATCGGTCACGAAGTCACCTTAAGTCATCGTGCGTTGACTTCGCGCCCCGACGAGTTCTACGATTCAGGTCACCGGGTGATGACTTAGGTCGAGGGCGTGAATGAGAACTTACGTGATCACGGGCGGGACGGACGGGTTGGGCCGAGGGCTCGCGTTGCATCTGCTGGGGCGCGGCGATCGGGTGGTGGCGGTGGCGAGCGGAGAGGCCGGTGGACGCGCCCTGCTCGAGGAGGCCGCACGTGCGGGGGCGGAAGAGAGAGCGGCCTTCGTACGGGCCGACCTCAGCACGTTCGCGGGGATGCGCAAGGTCGTGGCCGAGGTCGAGGCGGTGGCGGACGCGGTGGACGGTGTGGTCTTCGGGGCGCAGCGGTTCCGTACCCGACGCGAGGAGACCGAGGACGGCCTGGAGTTCACGTTCGCGCTCGCCTACCTCAGCCGGTACGTGATCGGGCACGGGTTGGCGGAACGACTGGAGAGGGCCGAGGCGCCCGCCATCGTGAACATCGCCGGCCCGGGCGGGCTGCCGGGGAAGATCTTCTGGGACGACTTGCAGCTGCGAGGCGGCTACAAGGGCATGCGCGCGGCGATGCAGGCCTCGCGCTGCAACGATCTGCTCGGGGTGGCCTTTCCGGAGCGGCATCCGGACACCCGCGCGCGGTACGTGCTCTACAACCCGGGGTTCGTCCGGACGGGGATGGCGGACCCGCTGCCCCGAGTCCAGCGGGTGGCGACGAAGGCGCTGGCACGGGTGTTCGCGCAGCCGGTGGGCAAGGCGATCGTCCCGATCGTGCGGTTGCTCGACGAGCCGCCGGCGGACGCCGTCACGGCCTTCATGCGCGGTAGGCGGATCGAACTCAAGGGGGAGAACTTCGATCCAGACCGTGCGCGGAGGCTGGACGAGGTGACGGCCGGACTCGTCGCGGGCTGACGGCCGGTTCGGGGCGCGGAGAGGCGGGCGTGCCGCCGAGCAGGGCGCGGGGCGTGCGTGTCGTGCGCGCCCGGTCGGTGAAGCCGGCGGCGGCCGGCGGCGGCCGGCGGCGGCCGCCGCGGCCCGTCCGGGAGCGCGGCGACCGCGTCGCGGAGCCGTCCCCACCGGTGGAGCCGAAGGAGCTGGATGTTCACAGGCCAGCCCGGACGAGGGTGTGCAGCTGGGCGGGGGGACATCCCGACGTCGGCGGGTGATCGCCCGGACACGGACGCGCCGAGCCGCGGTTCGCGGCGTCCCGGACCGCACAGACCGCCCGTGGGTCGGATGAGGGGACGCGGCCCGTGCGGCCCACGAGTTCCCTGGTGGCGGTTACCGGAGGGGCGGGTGCGGTCGTGGGGCGCTGATGGACCGGTGCTCACGCCGTTGACCGGCGGGCACGTCATCCCATCAACCGTCCATCTCCCGGACCACCGGCAGGGGCACGGCCTGACCTCAGGACTCCAACGATCAAGGGCCTGAGAGTGCTCGTCCGCCGGCGGCTACCAGGCACCGAGTCTGCCAGCGTGGGTGACCCGGCGGCTCCCATCAGGGCTTGAGGAACGCGGTGACAGGCTCGGCGACCGCTTCGGCGGACGCGTCATGGCCGACGCCCTCGAGGACCTGGACGCGGGCGCCCGGGATGATCTCGCCGAGGCGGACGGCCGCGTCGCGGAAGAACGGGGCGCTGGTCCCGCCCGCCAGGATGAGCGTGGGCATGGATATGGCGCGGGCCTTCTCCTTCGGGATGGTGCCGTCGTGGCCCACGACCGCGTAGTCGTAGGGCATCGTCGGGGCGATCGCCTGCATGGACGGGTCGGCGCTGATGCCGGCCGCCATCTCGTCCGGCATCCCGGACGCGGTCATGAACATCTTGATCGCGTCGGCGCGCCGGTCCTCGGCGATGGCGGCCACGACCTTGCCGGCCATCTCGCGGGCGGCGGCGCGGGACTCCGCGTCGTCCGCACCGTACGGAGGGTCGTTCAGGACGAGCCGGTCGACGGGCAGTTCGGCGGCGGCGTTGAGGGCGAGGCACGCGCCGGACGAGTGGCCGTAGACGGACGCCGTTCCGCCCGCGGCGGCGATGAGCGCCGCGATGTCCTCGACCTCTCGCTCCGGGGCGTACGGGAGGGTGTCGCCGCTCTCGCCCCGTCCCCGGCGGTCGTAGTTGACGACGGTGAAGTGGGCGGCGAGGGCCTCGGCCAGGTCGCCGGTCGCGCGGCGGTCGCAGAACATGCCGGCGACCAGGATGACCGGTGGGCCGTCGCCGAGGAGGTCGAAGGCGATGCGGGTGCCGTCTGTCGAGATCACATGATCGGTCATCAGGACTCCTTCGTGGATACTCCGGCCTTCAGGCCGGGGGAAACGAAACTCCTGCGGAGCAGGACAGGAAAAGGTGATCCGCCCCCGGGGCGGGTCACCGTCCACCACCACCTTTCCGGCGAATCCGCCGAATCCGTCGAACGCCTGCGGCCCTCTCACTCGCGTCGTTACGTTGCGGGCATGGCATGCACGGTGAAGCGGGCATTCAGGTACCGCTTCTATCCGACGGACGGGCAGGTGGCCGAGCTCGCCCGCACGTTCGGCTGCGTGCGCCTGGTCTACAACAAGGCCCTGGAGGAACGCATCCGCGCTTGGCGGTGCGAGCGGCGCCGCATGTCCTACGGTGATACCTCGGCGGCGCTGACCGGGTGGAAGTAGACCGGTGAGCTGGCGTTCCTGAACGAGGTGTCCTGCGTACCTTTGCAGCAGGCGCTGCGGCACCTGCAGACCGCGTTCACGGCGTTCTTCGACAAGCGCGCACGCTATCCGCGGTTCAAGTCGCGCAAGAAGTCCCGGGCCTCTGCGGAGTACACCCGCTCGGCGTTCACGTTCCGCGACGGCGAGCTCACTTTGGCGAAGGTGAGCGGTCCGCTGGACATTCGCTGGTCGCGTCCGCTGCCGCAGGGCGTGGTGCCGTCCACGGTGACGGTGTGGCGGGACGCGGCCGGGCGGTGGTTCGTGTCGATCCTGTGCGAGGACCGCATCACCCCCCTGGACCCGTGCGGGACGGCCGTGGGCATCGATGCCGGGGTCACCTCGCTGGTGACCCTGTCCACGGGGAAGAAGGTCGCCAATCCCCGGCACGAGCGCCGCGACCGCGAACGCCTCGCCAAAGCGCAGAAGGCCCTGGCGCGCAAGGCCAAGGGGTCGACCAACCGCGAGAAGGCCCGCCGGAAGGTCGCGCGGGTTCATGCGCGGATCGCCGACCGGCGGCGCGACTTCCTGCACAAGCTCACCACCCGGCTCGTCCACGAGAACCAAGTGGTCGTGATCGAGGACCTGAGCATCGGCAACATGGTGCGCAACCATTTCCTCGCCCGCGCGATCTCGGACGCGGCACGGCGGCAGCTGCGGACGATGCTGGAATACGTTGACGTCCCGGTCGTGCCGGGCGCCGCACCCGCCGCACTCCCACTCCCTCACCTCAAGGGGCAACTTCTCGTGCACGGTCCCGCACTGCGAGCACGTGCGGGTGGAGGGGAACCACCGGTCCACCACGACCAGTTCACGCCCGTACCATCCGCACTTCCCCGCCTAAGGCGGGAGATTCCAGCGGTCGCCCGCCGGGTTTCCTGCTTCGACACCGACCGCCCCGTCCGGGAGGACTCCCCTTGAGGTCTGACACCGGCTCCACAGGCGGACACCGCCGGCCCGGCGGCCAGAACATTCTTCGCGGCGGGCTGGGCCGGTCGGCCAGGCTGTCCCAGCCCTGGTCGCGGTACCTGCCGACCCACCGGTGCGCGCACTGACGTGAGACACCGAGTTCGGCGGCCACGTGCGCGACGGGTCGGTCGTCGAACACGACACGGCGAACGAGCTCGCATCTGCCGTGGTGGGTCAGGTGGGCGTTAGCGCGGCTCATCGAAGACCTCCTGGTCGTTGGTGAAGCTCGCAAACCACTACGCCAGGAGGTCTTCTCATTGATCAAAGTACCTACCGGTCAGGTGTCACCAAGATCACGACCAAGTACACCTAGGTCACCCGTAACCCCACCAACACGATGCCGTCTCCCTACCCGGCGGCGACCACCCTGCGGCCGGTTCAGCCGCGTTCCGGCCCCCGGTATGAAGCGTCGCCGTCTAGACGAATCTGGCCGGGCTTCCTGCCACCGTCGTCCTCCGCTTTGCGGGCCTCAGGAGAACCTTACGGGCACCGCCACCGGCCCTGCGTCCGTCAGGCCGTGCCGCCAGACCAGGTCCTCGACCGCGACACCCGGCCGCAGGCCCGGCACCCGCGTCGAGAGGGCGCGCAGCGCGGCGGTCAACTCGATCCGGGCGAGGGCCGCCCCCAGGCAGTGGTGAGGCCCGCGCCCGAACGACACGTGCCCGCCCTCGCGCCCCGGCGCGAACCGTCCGGGCTCCTCGAACCGCGCAGGATCATGGTTCGCCGCCTCCAACCGCACGATCACCAGGTCCCCCGCCTCGATCGGCACCCCCGCCACCTCCACCCGCTCGCGCGCCCAGCGCGGGAACGGCTCGGCGATCAGTCCCGCCAGCCGCCGCAGCACCTCTTCCACCACCGCGTCCTGCTCCGGCGCCGCCGCGAGGCCCGCCAACCGCCCCTCGGTGGCCAGCAGCAGCGTCCCGACCGCGATGGCGTTCCGCGCGGTCTGGTGCCCCGCCGCGACGATCGTCGTCACCACCCCGACGAGCTCACCGGCCGAGAGACGGCCGTCCCGGGCGTCGTGCACTCCGATCAAGGCGCTGAGCAGATCGTCACCGAGCGCGTGCCGTTTTTGCTCGACGAGGTCACCCGCCATCTCGGTCAGCTCGTTCCACGCCTTCGCCGCCTCGTCTGTGAAGTCCCCCGACACGGCCCCGACCAGCGCGTGGAACCGTCCCTGATCCCCGATCGACACCCGCAGCAGATCACCGATCACCCCGGCCGACATCGCCGCCGCGAACATCACCAGATCCGGCTCCGCGGCCTCGGCGAACGCCGCCGTCCGCTCGTCCGCGATCCGCTCGATCCGCGGCCGCAGCGCCTCGATCGCCCGAGGCGCGAACGCCCGTGCGACGAGCCGCCGCAACCTCGCGTGCGCCTCGCCGTCCTGCAACAGCGTGTCCGCAGCCGCCTCGGCGCCCGGCGGCGTGACCTCGAACCGCGCGTCCGTCAGCACCTGCGTGACCGCGTCGAACGACGTGACCAGCCACGCCCGCCGTCCGTCCGGTGCCGATACCTCCGCGACCGGCGGCAGGCCGGTGTACGCCGCGGGCGGCATGAGCGGATCGGACCTGTCGAATGGCAACGTGAGCATCGCGAACCTCCCTTGTTCGGCGTCAGGACCAGTAGAAACGTTGACGTCGCGACAAGGTCAAGCAGCGCGACCGCCCGCAGGCAGCGCCCGTGAGCGGGCCTGCGGCTTTTGCTCTGCCCGGCCGGAACCGACCTCGGCGACGAACCCGGTGTGCCGCGCACGGACGGTTCGGGCGCTGTGCTGCCCGGGCCGCGATGCGGGTGCCGTCCGCCGAGATCACGCGATCGGTCACGGCCCGATGAGACCGGACGGGCGGTGGACTTCATCGGGGACGTCGGGCAGCAGGCCGGTCTGCAGGGGCTGCGGTGTCAGGTCAGGTGCACCTCGACGCCGGCGTCGCGGAGGCGGGCGACGGCCACGTCCGGGGCCGTCCGGTCGGTGACGACGGCGTCGAGTCCGGTGGCGGGGCAGACGAGGCCGAGGCCGCTGCGGCCGAACTTGGCGGCGTCGCAGACGGCGATGACGCGGCGCGCGGCGGCGATGGCGGCGCGCTTGACGGGGACCTCGTCGAGGTCGTGGGCGGTGAGGCCGTGCTCGGCGGACAGCCCGCAGACGCCGAGGACGGCGGTGTCGACGCGCAGGGACGCCAGGGACGCCTCGGTGAGCGGGCCCGTGAAGGCGAGGGAGCCCGGCGTGGTGCGGCCGCCGGGGACCAGCAGCCGGACGTCGGGAGCGCCGGTGAGCGCGTTGGCGGAGTGCATGTCGAGGGGGACGACGGTCAGGCGGCGGCGGGCGAGGGCGCGGGCGATCGTGAGGGTGGTGGTGCCGCCGTCGAGGACGACGGCCTCGCCGTCGGTGAGCAGTTCGTCCAGTTTCGCGGCGATGCGCCGCTTGGTGTCGACGGCCTCGTGCACGCGGAGCGCGAAGGGGGTGGCCTCGCCGCGCAGCAGCAGGCTGACGGCGCCGCCCCGGACGCGGCGCAGGGCGCCCTGGTCGGCGAGCTGGTCGAGGTCGCGCCGGATCGTCATCTCGGACGCGCCCGTCTCGGCGGCCAGGTCGGCGACGGTGACGTGCTCGGTCGTCCGCAACCGATCGATGAGCGCAAGGACGCGATCCGAACTCTCCATGTATTCGATCAAACATGATGTGTGTTAGAAACGTCAACATGACGTGGATCGTGTTCGACTACGCGGGTGTCATCAGCCTGTCGCCGCCCGAGGACGCGGGGGCGCTGCTGCCGCAGACCGCCGGGGTGCCGCCGGAACGGTTCTGGCCGGTGTACTGGGCGCGGCGAGAGCCCTACGACCTGGCGGAGGTGTCCGCCACCGAGTTCTGGACGGACGTGTGCGGACGGCTCGGCGCGCCGGTGGACGCCGACCTGATCGAGGTGCTGGTGACGCTGGACGTCCGGACGTGGGGGCACGTGAACCGGGCGACGGTCGGGCTGCTGGAGGACCTGGCTGCGGCCGGCGGCCGGCTCGCGCTGCTGTCGAACGCGCCCGTCGAGCTGGCCCGCATGGTGGACGCCCGTCCGTGGGCGGGACTGTTCCGGCATCGGCTGTTCAGCGCCGACCTGCGGCTGGCCAAGCCCGACCCGGAGATCTACCGGACGCTGCTGGCGCGGATCGAGGCCGGTCCGGAGGACGTCGTGTTCGTGGACGACCGGGAGGAGAACGTGCGGGGTGCGGAGGCGGTGGGGATCCGCGGGGTCCTGTTCGGCGACGCGGCGGGGGTGCGGGCGGAGCTGTCCGGCCTGCTCGCGCCGGGCGGAGGCCGCTGACGCGGCGCCCGTCCGGTTTTCAGAGCCTCTCGCCGACCTCCGGGCGACGGTGTGCGCGACGGGCGATGATTTTCCGCCGTGCCGCGAGTCTTACCCGGCGAACACTCTGATCGCGTGAAGGAGACAAGGGTGGAAGAAGGCGTCTGGCCGATGGTTCATGCGGAGCGTGCGGCGCTGCTCGATGATCTCGCCCGTCTCGATGACGAGCAGTGGCGGGTGCCGTCGCTGTGCGAAGGCTGGACGGTGCACGACGTGGCCGCCCATCTGGTCGACACCGCTCGGGCGACGCGTCTGCGGTTCGTGCTCGGCCTCGTCCGGGCGCGGTTCGACTTCCACCGCCAGAACGCACGTGGTGTGGAGCGTGAGCGCGGTGCCTCACCTCAGGAGACGTTGGAGCGGCTTCGCCAGGTGGGGGCGCGGCGGTCGACGCCTCCGGCGCCGATCGACAGCCGGCTCGTCGAGGAGGTCGTCCACGGTGAGGACATCCGCCGGCCCTTGGGGCTCAGCCGCACCTACCCGCAGGATGCCGTGGTCAGATCGCTCCGCCTGCAGGCTCGTACCCCGGCGGCTTTCGGCGGGGCCAGGGAGCTGGTGGCCGGTGTCCGGCTCGCGGCGACGGACGCCCACCTGTCGATCGGAGAGGGCCCGGAAGTGAGCGGGACCGCACTTTCGCTCCTCCTGGCCGTCTCCGGGCGACGAGTGGCGCCCGGCGAGCTTGACGGGCCAGGCGCCCCCACGCTGGCGATGACCGTCTGACAGTCCGCTTGCGGTGTGACGCCGTCCCGTCCGGGGGTCAGATCTCGCCGCCGGACAGGACGGCGTCGGCGTCGACGATCCGGTACGCGTAGCCCTGCTCGGCGAGGAAGCGCTGGCGGTGGGCGGCGTAGTCCTGGTCGAGGGTGTCGCGGGCGACGACCGCGTAGAAGCGGGCACCCTGCCCGTTCGCCTTCGGGCGCAGCAGGCGGCCGAGGCGCTGGGCCTCCTCCTGCCGGGACCCGTACGCGCCCGACACCTGGACGGCGACGGACGCCTCGGGCAGGTCGATCGAGAAGTTCGCGACCTTCGAGACGACGAGGACGTCGATCTCGCCGGACCGGAAGGCGTCGAAGAGCCGCTCGCGTTCGCGGACGCGCGTCTCGCCCTTGATGACGGGGGCGTCGAGGAGGGCGCCGAGCTCGTCGAGCTGGTCGATGTACTGGCCGATGACGAGCGTCTGCTCGCCGGCGTGCCGGCCGACGAGCGCCTTGACGAGCTTGGTCTTGGTGTCGGTCGTCGCGCAGAAGCGGTACCGCTCCTCGGGCTCGGCGGTCGCGTAGGCGAGGCGTTCGGAGTCGGTGAGGGTGACGCGGACCTCGACGCAGTCGGCGGGCGCGATCCAGCCCTGCGTCTCCATGTCCTTCCAGGGCGCGTCGTAGCGTTTGGGGCCGATGAGGGAGAACACGTCCCCTTCGCGGCCGTCCTCGCGGACGAGCGTGGCGGTGAGGCCGATGCGGCGGCGTGCCTGCAGGTCGGCGGTCATCCGGAAGATCGGCGCGGGCAGCAGGTGGACCTCGTCGTAGACGACCAGGCCCCAGTCGCGGGCGTCGAACAGTTCGAGGTGCGCGTAGGCGCCCTTCCGGCGGGTGGTCATGATCTGGTAGGTGGCGATCGTGACCGGCCGGATCTCCTTCTTGGTGCCGGTGTACTCGCCGATCTCGTCCTCGGTGAGGGACGTGCGGCGGATCAGCTCCTGCTTCCACTGGTGCGCCGAGACGGTGTTGGTGACCAGGATCAGCGTGGTCGCCTTCGCGCGGGCCATGGCGGTGGCGCCGACGATCGTCTTCCCGGCGCCGCACGGCAGGACGACGACGCCGGAGCCGCCGTGCCAGAACGCCTCGGCGGCCTCCCGCTGGTACGAGCGCAGCTCCCAGCCGTCCTCGGCGAGGTCGATGGGGTGGGCCTCGCCGTCGACGTAGCCCGCGAGGTCCTCGGCGGGCCAGCCGAGCTTGAGCAGGGCCTGCTTGAGGGCGCCGCGCTCGCTCGGGTGGACGGCCACGGCGTCGTCGCCGACGCGGTCGCCGAGCATGCCCTTGATCTTCTTGGCGCGGAGCACCTCCTCCAGGACCGAGCGGTCGGAGGAGGCGAGGACGAGCCCGTGCGTCGGGTGCTTCTCCAGCCGCAGCCGTCCGTACCTGGCCATGGTGTCGGCGACGTCGACGAGCAGCGCGTGCGGCACCGGGTAGCGGGAGAACTTGATCAGGGTGTCGACGACCTGCTCGGCGTCGTGCCCGGCGGCGCGGGCGTTCCACAGGGCCAGGGGCGTCACGCGGTAGGTGTGGACGTGCTCGGGCGCCCGTTCGAGCTCGGCGAACGGAGCGATCTCCTTGCGGCACGCGTCGGCCCGCTCGTGGTCGACCTCGAGCAGGAGGGTCTTGTCGGACTGGACGATGAGCGGACCGTCGGACACAGGTAAGCAGCCCCCGTCGGGAATCGTGGCTCGGAACTCGGGGTGTCCCGCCGATGCACCGTACCCGAGGCATGGCGGGCATGGCCCCAACCGTGCAACGGCGCGCCCCCGGTCGCGTCTTCCCGGTCAGCCGGGTCCGGTGGCGGCCAGGACGGACGGCAGCAGGCCGGGGAAGCGGGACTCGAGGTCGGCGTCGCGCAGCGAGAGGAGGTTCTCGCGGCCGGACGGGCGCTGCCAGATGACGCCGCTGTCGCGGAGCACCTTCCAGTGGTGGGTGAGCGTCGATTTGGAGACCCCGTCGAGGATGACGCCGCAGGACTGCTCGCCGCCGTCGGCGAGTGCGCGCACGATGCGGAGCCGGAGCGGGTTGCCGAGCGCGGACAGGACGTTCTCGAGCAGGATCTGGTCGCGCTCGGGGTGCTGGGCGATCACGGGAGCCAGTCTACGCGACGGTACGACTGTTCGTAAGTTGACGAACAGTCAGACTGTACGTATGTTCTCGAACTGTTCGACGGCCGCCGAACGTCCACGTCCCCCCTCCGAGAGGTCGTCCAGACACATGCCGTCCATGACGGTGCGCCGACCCGGCCGGGCCCTGGCCCTGCTGGCCACGGCGCAGCTCATCTATTCGCTCGACATCAACATCGTTTACGTGGCGCTGCCCGAACTGGCCGCCGACCTGGGATTCTCCGAGCAGACCCGGCAGTGGGTCGTGAGCGCCTACGTGGTGTTCGCGGGCGGCTTCCTGCTGCTCGGCGGCCGCGCGGCCGACCTGCTCGGACGCCGCCGCATGTTCGTCCTCGCGCTCGCGCTCTACGCGGCGTCCTCGCTGGCCGGAGGGCTCGCGGACGCCCAGGGCGTGATCGTCGCCGCCCGCGCGGTGCAGGGGATCGGCGGCGCGCTGCTGCTGCCGTCCACCCTCGCGCTGATCGGCACGCTGTTCGCGGAGGGCCCGCCGCGCAACCGGGCGCTCGCCGTCTGGGGCGGGGCGGGCGCGAGCGGCCTGACGGCCGGAGCGCTGCTCGGCGGCGTCCTCACGCAGGCGTTCGGGTGGCCTGCGGTGTTCTATGTCAACGTGCCGCTGGCCGGGGCCGTCGCGGTCGCGGCGCTGCTGGTGATCCCGCGCGACGAACCGGCCGGGACGTCCGGCCGGTTCGACCTCCCGGGGGCGCTGGCCTCGACGGCCGGTGCGACGCTGCTGGTGTTCGGGCTCGTGCAGGGCCCGGAGATCGGCTGGGCGGAACCGGCCGTGCTCGGCGCGCTCGTCCTCGCCGGGGCGAGCCTCGCCGCGTTCGTCCTGATCGAGTGGCGCGGCGCCGACCCGCTGCTCCCGTTCGGGCTGCTGCGGAACCGCAGCCTGGTCGTCGGCGTGACCGTCACGTTCGTGTTCATGGGGACGTTCGGGGCACTGCCCTACTTCCTGACCGTCCTGTTCCAGGACGTGCACGGGTTCTCGGCGCTCGAGACGGGGCTCGCGTTCCTCGTGCCGTCGGTGGCGATCGCGTCCGGCACCCAGCTCGGGGCGCGGCTGGCCGGACGGTACGGGGCGCGGCGCACCCTCGTGGCCGGCTTCGGCGCCGGCGTGCTGGGGACCGCCGCGCTCGCGGCCGGTTTCGGTGCCGGGGCGGCGTTCGCGACGGCCCTGCCGGGGCTGGTGGTGTCCGGTGTCGGCCAGGGCGTCGTGTGGACGGCGATGTGGATCGCCGCGTCCACCGGCGTCCCGGCGGAGCGGCAGGGCGTCGCGAACGGGACGGCGTCGATGACGCTGAACCTCGGCAACGCGATCGGCCTCGCCGTTCTCACCGTCGCCGCCAACGCGGGGACCGGCGGCCGCACCGGCGACGCGCTGCGCACCGCGGTCGCCGACGGCGGCCGGACCGCGGTGCTGCTCGCCGCCGCGGGCATGGCCGCCGGGCTGGCGGTGTCGCTCGCGCTGCGCAGCGTCCGGACGTCACCGCCGGTGCGGGAGCGCGTGCCCGATCAGATCCCGTCGCCGTAGTAGCCCGGGTCGGGGTCGGAGCCGACGTCCGCGGCGATGAGGATCGCGATCAGGATGATGGCGAGCACGGTGGTCACCCCGAAGATCACCCAGCTCCACATGGTGAGGCTGCGCGCCGACTCCGGCTGCCGCTCGACCCGCTGGACGGCGAGCGCCCCGGTGATGATGCCGGGGATGGCCAGCACGTTGCAGCAGGACAGGACCACGAGGCAGTTGCAGACCAGCGCGATGATGGCGTTGGTCATGCTCGCGGGCCGCTGCGGCATGCCCGGCGGCCCGTACCCGGTGCCGGGCCCGTACCCGGCGTTGGGCCCGTATCCGGGGCCGTAGCCGTAAGGCTGCCCGTACGCGCCGTTCGGGTCCCAGCCCTGGGACGAGCCGTGCGGGGTGCCGTCCCACCCCGAAGGTCCGTATCCGCTCACGCGGCCCTCCCTGTGCGGTCCTCCCGGCCCACCCCGGCCGGGGGACCAACCTACCGGTTATAAGGGACATTCCGTTGGATGCCGGAACCCGCGCGGAGGTTCCGGCGGGGTGGGGAGAAGCGCGGCCTTCGGGCGCGGAGCGCCCTCCGGCCGCGCTGGAGCGGTGGCGGGGATCGCGAGTGGTTCGTTCCCGGGCGCGCGGGGTGTCGGGTGCGCCGTGGCCGTAGCCGGCCGGGGGTCTCAGGGGCGGTCGAGTTCGGAGACGCCCGTGATGCGGTGCAGGGCGAAGCGGTGGACGGCGGCGCGGGTGGCGTCGTAGCCGGTGAGGAAGCCGCCCTCGACGCGGACGGGTTCGACGATGCGGCTGGACGCCTGGCCCTGCTGGTCGAGGTAGCCGATCCAGACGCGGCCGCCCCGCTCGACGGCGGCGCGGAGCCGTTCGACGGTCGCCATCGCCGGGGACCGGGGCGGTTCGCCGCCGGGGGCGGCGGGCCGGTCGGCGCCGTGCCGGGACGCCTCGTCGCCGGCCCGCAGGGCCCGGACGGCCGCCGCGATCATCGAGTCGTCGGCGTGCGGATCCTGCCGCACCCGGACGATCTCCGCGGTGGGCGGCGGGTCGGCGCGCTGGGCGTCCGGACGGGTGACGATCACGCCGCCGCCCGGGGACTCGGCCACCGGGGCGAGGCCCATCGCGCGCAGGCCGTCCAGCAGCTCGGACCGGTGCAGCCCGGACGCGAGGACGGTCGGCGCCAGCCGGTGCAGGCGCAGCGGGTCGGCGCGGCGGTCGGCGAGGATCTCGTCGAGCATCGCGGCGGAGTCGGCGCGGACGTAGGAGGTGAGGGAGCCGACGCGGAGCTGCCCGTGGCGGCGGGCGACGTCGTCGATCAGGTACGTGAGGGGCTGCGGGAGCGGGGTGGCGGAGTGCCGGTCGAGCAGGTTCGTCAGGTCGGCGGCGGTGCGTCCGGCGTCGAGCGCGCGGCGGACCGAGGCGGGCGTGAACCGGTAGACGGTCGCGCCGCCGGTCGACTCGACGTCGGCGGTCAGCGCCAGCTCGCGGGCGAGTTCGGTGACCAGGGGGCCGGGGGCGATCGCGGTGAGGTCGGCCTGGATGAGGATCTCCTCGACCGGCTCGGGCAGGTGCTTGTCGAGCTCGGGTTCGGGGTCGTCTCCGGCGAGCAGGGCGCGGGCGAACGGGGCGAGCTCCCCGAAACCGGTGACGCCGAGGGCCGCGGCCTCGCGGAGCGTCCAGCCGAGCAGCCGGTCGCGGAGCGGCCCGCCGCGCCGGGGACGCAGCCACGCGAGGCGCGCGCGCAGGGCGTCGGCGTCGGGGACGGCGCCGCGGTCGGCCTCGCCGAGGACGCGCAGGACGGCGTGCCGGGTCGAGGGGGCGGTGCCGCGCACCATCCCCTCGCTCAGCGCGTTGATCAGCCGGTCGCGGTCGTCGCGCTCGCCGGCGAGCCCGGCGACCCGGTCCGAGCGCAGCCAGCCGCGGGCCAGCTCGGCCCAGCGGCCGGCGGTGTCGCGCATCAGCCACAGGTCGTAGGCGGGGGTGGGCAGCCACTCGCCGTCCAGGTCGCCGCTGCGGGTGAGCAGGCCCGTGGCGAGCGCGGCCTCGATGAGCAGCGCGGCGTGCCATTCGGGGACGTCCAGGAGGGTCGCGGCGGCGCGCAGGTCGCGGACGGCGAGGCCGCCGCTGCGCAGCACGGCGGGCGGCCGCAGGCCCCAGTGCTCGAGGAGTTCCTCGACGAGCCGGACGGCGGCCGCGGCCTCCCCGGCGGCGGCCCGCACGACCGTCTCGCCGGTGGGCGCGGACGTCGCCGGCGGTTCGGCGGGCGCGAGCGGCGGGGGATCGGCGGGCACGTCCCGGAACAGCCGGCCGCCGCGCAGGTGCAGCGCCACCTCGCGGGGGAGGGTGACCGTGCGGTCGTCCTCGGCGGCGAGGAGGCCGCGGGCCAGCAGCCGCTCGACCGGGGTGGTGGCGGTGTCGGCGCGGACGGGCCGCCGGGCGTCGGCGACGCGGCCGACGGGCGGGCCCCAGGCGAGCTGGTCGAGGGCGGCGCGGGCGTCCGGGCCGGCGTCGTCGATCAGCGGGCCGGGCGCGGCGAGCAGCTCGGCGAGGCGGGCGAGCAGCCGGTCGGCGTCGGGGAAGCCGCGCGGCGCCGTCCCGTCCAGGTCGGCGACCAGCGTGGCGAGGCGTTCGGGGGAGTGGCCCGCGAACACCTCGCGGACCGGCGGGCCGAGCCCGGCCGGGTTCGGGAGGGCCTGCCGGACGCCGGGCGCCGCGTTCGGCCCGGCCCCCCACACGAGTCCGTGGCCGCGCAGGACGGCCAGGGCGTCGTCGATCCGGGCGCGGGGGGCGTCGAGGGCGGTGGCGAGGGCGTCCGGGGACGGGGCCGGGAGGACCAGGACGGCTTCCAGGACGGCGAGCGCGAACCGGTCGAGCCGGTCGAGGGCGCGGGAGATCGCGGCCGGGGTGGCGGCGCGGGCGGCGAGCGCGGTCAGGTCGGCGGGGACGGGGGCGAGCAGTTCGGGACGCGCGGACAGCAGCGCACGCAGCTCGTCATCGCCCCGTGCGCGGAGCCACTCCGCAAACGTCTCCATGCAGCGCCACCTCTGCCGGTCCGCCGATTCTCTGCGCGTCGTCGCGCGCCGCCGTCGTGACGGCTCTCTTCAGGGTAGGAGCTTCCGAAGTGTGCGCAGGCGGGCCGCACGCACCGGCACGTGTCTCCGCGCGTCAGGGCGCGGGCGACGGTTCCCGGTTGGCCAGCCCCATGCCGAGCCGCGCCCAGCTGTCCACGAACCGCGCCTCGTCGATGCGGGTCGGCGGCTCGTACATGGACTCGTTCGCCAGCCAGTAGTTCACGACCGCCCCGCCCAGGATGGACGCGACCGCGGGCCAGTCCTCGTCGGACCCCTCGTACTCGGGCTGTGTGGAGAGCCACATCGCGATCCCGTCGTAGAGCGGGTTGACGATGCCCTCGCGCATCTCCGCGACGAGGTTCGGGAACTGGTCGAGATCGCGGAACAGCACCCGGATCAGGTCCTGCTCCTCGCGCATCTTGGCCAGGCCCGCCTGGCAGGTCATGCGCAGCCGGACCTCCAGCGGGCGGTCCTCGTAGGTGCTCGCGTGGGCGAGGACGTCGTTGACCTGCCTGCGGGTCCGGTCGATGTGCTCGCGGATGGCGGAGGTGAGGACCTCCTCCTTGGACCGGAAGTGCCGGTAGAGCCCGCCCGCGCCGGGGGACAGCCCGGCCGCGGCCTCGATCTCGGCGACGGACGTCGCGGCGTAGCCCCGGTCGGCGAACAGTCGGAGCGACTCGGCGACGATCCGCTCGCGGGTACTTGGCGTCATGGTGATGATTTCCTCCGCAAGAACAGTAAGGCATCAGGGACCTCATGGCCGCTGCGCAGGCCCCGGCGAGCCGCATTCGTGACCGGGGTCGCACCGTTCTCGCAGGCCGCCGCCCTGCCGGGGGCATCCCCCACGTCCCCCGGCAGGACGACCTGCGGCCCTCCGGCCGCCGGTCAGACGGCGCGGCGGACGAGCGCCGCGATGACGCGTCCGGCGGCGAGGTAGACGGCGGCGGCGAGGCCGTAGTTGATCGCGACCGCGGTCTTCGCGTCGTCCGGGCGGAAGACGTCCTCGAACCGCCACGCGAGGTCGCCGGCGCGGGCGGCGAACCACGCGACGATGTCGTTGCCGGTGTTGGCCTCGAACACGACGAACACGATGTGCACGGCGAGGATCGCCACGACGATCGTCGTGACGGCCGAGATGACGGTGGCGACGGCGCCCGCGGCGCGGGCGCCCGCGGGCGGGCCGTCGCCGGGGGTGCGGCGGCGCCGCCGGATCCGGGTGTCGCGGCCGGGGCCGCCGGTACCGTCGGTCGTCCGGTCTGTCATGGTTCGTGCCCTCCTCAACCGGGCCGGGTGATCGTTCTTTTGCCGGGGGTGGCCCTATCGGGTGCTGTGTTTTCCCTGGTGGGGCGGTTGGTGGCCGGGGGCTCGGGTATTTCTCGCAGCACGGGCGGCGTTCCCGGTGACCGGACAGGCCAGTTCCGGCCACACGGAAGGCGCCCGTGCGAAGAGTTCCCGCGCTCTCCCACTCGGATCCCGTCGCATCGCCACTACCGGGAGGGCGCGGGTACTCGCGTCTCGTGCGTCCTAAGAGGACCTTTACCCTGTGTGGCGTGCTGCACCGCGATTCACCGGAAATGTCACCGGAAACGGCCGCCGAAGCCCTCCGGAGCGCGCGGACCGGCCGGGGGCCGGTCCTCGGATTCGACCTCGACCTGACCCTCGCCGACACCCGCGCCGGCATCTCCGCGGTGTACGCGGCGCTCGCCGCCGAGAGCGGCGTCCCCATCGACACCGGCGCGGTCGTGGGACGGCTCGGGCCGCCGCTGGAGGTCGAGCTCGCGTACTGGTTCCCGCCCGCCGAGGTGCCCGCGATGGCGGCCCGGTACCGGGCGATCTACCCCGAGGTCGCGCTCCCGGCGACGGTCGCCATGCCGGGCGCGGCGGCGGCGCTGGACGCGGTGCGCGCGCGGGACGGCCGGATCGTGGTGGTGTCCGGCAAGAACCAGGCCGACACCGAGCGGACGGTCCGGTTCCTGGGGCTGCCCGCGGACGCCGTGGTCGGCGGGCTGTTCGGCGCCGACAAGGGCGCCGCGCTGCGCGAGCACGGCGCCGGCGCCTACATCGGGGACCACACCGGCGACGTGGACGCGGCCCGCGCCGCCGCGGCGGTCGCCGTCGGCGTCGCGACGGGGCCGTTCGACGCCGCCGCGCTGACCGCCTACGGCGCGGACGTGGTGCTGCCGGACCTGCACGCGTTCCCGGACTGGCTCGGGAGTTTCACCGCCCGCTGACGTCCATTTCCCGGGCACCGAAAACGGGGTGCCGGGTGAAGCCGTTCCGGGTACTTTGCAATCATTGGTCCCGGTGTGTCGCCCGCGTCCCCGGCGTGTCCGGCGGTTCCTGGTGAGGCACTAATCTTGGGACCGATTCCAGACGATTACTAGACGAGGTCTCCCGTGCCGACTGGCAAGGTCAAGTGGTACGACTCCGACAAGGGGTTCGGTTTCCTCACCCGTGACGACGGGGGTGAGGTCTTCGTGCACTCCTCGGCCCTGCCGGGAGGGGTGACGACGCTCAAGCCCGGGCAGCGCATCGAGTTCGGCGTGGTCGAGGGCAGGCGCGGGCAGCAGGCGATGCAGGTGCGGGTCCTGGAGACCCTGCCGTCGGTCGAGAAGGCCATCGCCAAGCAGCGGCGCAAGAAGCCGGACGAGATGGTGCTGATCACCGAGGACCTCATCAAGCTGCTCGACGGGATCTCCAACACCTACCGGCGCGGCAAGCACCCGTCCGCGGCCGAGGCCAAGAAGATCGCGACAGTGCTGCGCGCCGTGGCCGACGACCTCGGCTCCTGAGGCGTCCGGGGCGTGCCGGGGCCCCGAGCCGGGCGCGTTCACTTGGATCCATGGGCGAGAATTGAGGCGTGAGCCCAACGCGTCAGTCCAGCCCAGCTCCCGAGAACGCCAAGACCCCGCCGTCGGCGGGCAAGGGGACCCGCCGTGCCACGGCGCCCCGCCGCACCCGGACGCCCGCCGTCGATGCCGCCTGCGCCGAGGCCGTCGAGCTCGCCCGCGCGGCGGCGGAGGAGACGGCCTGGCCGGGACGGGTCGGGGAGCATCTCGGCGTCCGCGCCGACGCCGACCGGGTGGTCACGCACGCGTTCGAGTGCCTCGACCCCGCCTACCGGGGCTGGCGCTGGTCGGTCACCGTCGCGCGGGCGTCCCGCGCCAAGAACGTGACCGTCGACGAGTGCGTGCTGCTGCCCGGCGACGACGCGCTCCTCGCCCCGGCGTGGGTGCCCTGGCTCGAGCGGCTCCGCCCCGGTGATCTCGGCCCCGGCGACCTGCTGCCCACCGCGCCCGACGACGTCCGGCTCACCCCGGCGTACGCGCAGGCCGCCGGGGGCGACCGCGAGGGGCAGTGGGAGCCCGGCATCGGCCGGGCCCGGGTGCTGTCGCGCGAGGGCCGCGACGAGGCCACCGCCCGCTGGTACGACGGCGTGCACGGCCCGCGCGCCCCGATCGCCGCGTCCGCCCCCGCCCAGTGCTCCACCTGCGGTTTCTACCTCCCCCTCGCGGGCGAGATGCGCCAGGTGTTCGGCGTGTGCGCCAACGAGTACGCCCCCGACGACGGCCGCGTCGTCTCCGCCGACCACGGCTGCGGCGCGCACTCCGAGGCCGTCACGGTCCCGGCCGCGTCCGAGCACGGCCCCCCGGTGATCGACGAGCTCGGCTACGACATCGTCCCGTCCCCGGCGGACGACTCGGCGTCCCTGGACGACGAGGCGCTCGGCCTCGGCTGACGTGACCGCCCGCACCGCGGCCACCGACCCGGCGGCCCCCGACCCCTTCGGCACCCGGACGCTCCGCGAGCGGGTGCTGCACGCCTGGGACGCGTCCCCCGCGCGGTTCCGGGAGGACGCCAACACCGAGGACGACCACGCCCTCGGCGGCTACCGCGACCGGGTGATCGTCGAGCTGGCGCAGAACGCCGCCGACGCGGCCGCCCGAGCCGGCGTGCCCGGCCGCCTCCGGCTGACGCTGGAGCGCGGCGTCCTCACGGCCGCGAACACCGGCGCGCCCCTCGACGCCGCCGGGGTCGAGGCCCTGTCGACGCTCCGCGCGTCCGCGAAACGGGACGACACGGGCGCCGTGGGCCGCTTCGGCGTCGGCTTCGCCGCCGTCGTCGCCGTCACCGACGCCCCCGCCATCGCGTCCCGCACCGGCGCCGTCGCCTGGTCGCGCGACCGCGCCCGCGATCTCGCCGCGGCCGTGTCCGGGGCCGCCCCGGAGGTCGAGCGCCGCGCCGGCCGGGTGCCGCTGCTGCGGTTGCCGTTCGCCCTGCCCGCCGCGGACGCCCCGCCGATCCCGGACGGCTTCGACACCGCCGTCCGGCTGCCGCTGCGCGACGACGCCGCGGCCGCGTCCGTCCGGACCCGGCTGGCCGAGGTCGCGGCTCCGCTGCTGCTCGCGCTGCCGGCCCTCGAATCGGTGGAGATCACGGTCGACGGCGCCCACCGCACCCTCACCGCCCGGCGGCACCGGCCGGGCCGGGCCGGCGGGACCGCCGCACCGGACGGGCCGGGCGGCGCCCCGGACGGCGCGGCCGGGTTCGGCGCGGACGGCGCGGCCGGTGCGGCCGTGGTGATCGACGGGGTCGAGTGGGCGACCGTCGAGGCGCACGGGGAGGTGCCCGCCGAACTGCTCGCCGACCGGCCGGTCGAGGAGCGGGACCGGCCGTTCTGGCTGGTGCGGTGGGCGCTGCCCGAGGGCGGGGACGTCCCGCGGGCGCTGCACGCGCCCACGCCCACCGACGAGCCGCTCGACCTGCCCGCGCTGCTGATCGCGTCGTTCCCGCTGGCCCCCGACCGGCGGCACGCCGCCCCCGGGCCGCTGGCCGACTTCCTGGTGGAGCGGGCCGCCGACGCCTACGTGCGGCTGCTGGGGGCGCGGGCGGCGTCCCCGGAGGTGCTCCGGCTCGTGCCGGGGCCCGTGGCGGCGGGGGAGCTGGACGCGCGGCTGCGGCGGGCGATCCTCGAACGGCTCCCGGAGGCGCCCGTCCTGCCCGGCGGGGCCCGCGGACGGGACGCGCTGGTCCTGGACGCCCCGGCACCGTTCGTCGAACTGCTCGGCGGGCACGGGGACGGGGACGGGCCCGCGGTGTTCGGCGGGCTGCTCCCGGCCGGCTGGCCCGCGCGGAGCCCGGCCCTCGCGGCCCTCGGGGCGCGGCGGATCGAGCTGGCCGACGTGGTCGACGAGCTGGCCGCGATCGAGCGGGAACCGGGCTGGTGGCGCGGCGTGTACGCGGCGCTGGACGGCGCGGACGCCGACGGGCTCGGCGCGCTGCCCGTCCCGCTCGCCGACGACCGGCTGGTGCGGGGACCGCGCGGGCTGCTGATCGCCGACGGCGTCGACCCGGCGGGGCTGGGTGCGCTCGGGCTGCGGTTCGTCCACCCGGAGGCCGTGCATCCGCTGCTGCGGCGGCTGGGCGCGGTCGAGGCCGGGCCGCGGGCCGTCTTGGCCGACCCGGCGGTGCGGGCCGCGGTGGAGGAGTCGTTCGACGCCGAGGACCCCGCGGCGGTCGCGGAAGCGGTGCTCGGGCTGGTCGCGGCGGGATCGGTCGACCCCGGGGACGAGCCGTGGCTCGCGGAGCTGGCGCTCCCCGGCGAGGACGGCGAGCTCTACCCGGCGGGCGAGCTGCTGCTGCCGGGCAGCCCGCTCCGGGGGCTGATGGCGGACGACGCACCGTTCGGCGTGGTCGACGGGGAGGTCCTGGAGAGGTGGGGCGCCGAGGCCCTCGCGGCGGCCGGGGTCCTCGACGGGTTCGCGCTCGCCCGCGGCGAGGACGTCGACCTCACCGCGCTCGCCGACGAGGCCGAGACCCTCGAACTGGACGGCGAGGAGCGCTGGGCCGACGACGTCCTGCGCCGCATCGGCCCGCAGGACCTGCCCCCGGCCGTGCCCGAACTGACCGCCGTCCGCGATCTCGAGCTCGTCGACGACTGGGCCGCCGCGCTGCGGCTGCTCGCCGAACCGCCGTGGCGCGCCGCGATCGTCGAACCGGCGCACGTCACCCTGCACACGGGGCGGCGCGCGGCCGTCCCGTCCTACACGGCGTGGTGGCTGGCGCGGCGGCCGGTACTGGACGGGCGCCGCCCCGGCGAGTTCCGGCTGCCCGGGGACGACTCGCTGGCCGGGCTCTACGACCCGGCGCCCACCGGGCCGGACGGGCCGGACGAGCGGCTGCTGACGGCGCTCGGCGTCCGGACCTCGCTCGACGACCTGCTGGACGAGCCCGGCGGCGCCCGCGAGCTGCTGGAGCGGCTCGCGGACCCCGCCCGGGACGTCGCCCGCGACCGGCTCGGCGCCCTCTGGACGGCGCTCGCCGACGCGCTGGCCGACGAGCCCGACCTCGACGTGGACCCGCCGGAGCGGGTGCGGGCCGTGGTCGGCGCCGGCGTCGGCGATGGCGCCGGCGGCGCGGTCGAGGTCGTGGACGCGGGGGACGCGCTCGTCCTCGACCGTCCGGACCTGCTGCCGCTGCTGGCCGGGCAGCCGCTCGTGATCGCCGCGCGGGGCCGCGAGGACCGGCTCGCCGAGCTGCTCGACCTGCCGCTCGCGAGCGAGGAGGTCGCGGGCGAGGTCGGGGGCCCGGGGACGGAACGTCCCGTCCCGGACGCCGTCCGGGCCGTGCTGCCCGGCGCGCCGGACGTCTACCGCGCGCACGACCGCCTGACGGTGGACGGCACGGACGTGCCGTGGTGGGTGGGCGACGGCGGGGTGCACGCGGACGGCCCCGCGGGGCTGGCGCGCGCGCTGGCGTGGGCGGCCGGGGAGTGGGAGGCGCGGCTGCGGGCCGAGGCCGTCCTGCGCGACCCCGGGGCGCTGGCCGTCCTGCTCGCCGAGAGCGACCTGGACGGCTGAGAGCGGGCGGTCAGGAGTGTTCGTGTTCGCGGCGGGCGGTGGCGCGCTCGGTCTCCGCGCGGGCCCTCCCCGCCTGCAGGCGCGGGATGTACCAGGTGGCGAACAGGCCGATGGCGATGCCGGTGACGCACACCCAGATCCACCAGCGGTCCTCGGCGGGCAGGCCGACGAGGAGCAGGACGGCGAGCGCGACGGCCCAGGCGCCCGTGCCGACGACCGCGATGCGGACGTCGTTGGTCTCCATCGGCGGCGGGTCGGGGCGGCGCTGGCGCGTCATGGTTCCAGGGTACGGTGCCGGGACCGGGCGGAGAACGGGCACCTCCGGGGGCACCTCCGAGGCCGGGTCCGGCATGGCAGCATGGGCGGCACGGGCGGCACGGGCGGCACGGGAGAACGATGAGCATGTCCACAGAACACACCCCGGGTGCGCGGTCGCCGGAGCTGGCGGAGGAGCTGCGCATCTCGATCGCGCGGCTGTCGCGGCGGCTGCGCACGCTGCGCCCGGAGGCGTCCGAGGGCGGGGTGGACAGCCCGCTGCCGCTCACCCAGTTCGCGGCGCTGGCGGCGATCGAGCGGCACGGCTCGATGACGCCCCGCGAGCTGGCCGATCACGAGAAGGTGCAGCCGCCGTCGATGACGCGGGTGATCGGGCATCTGGAGGACCAGGGGCTCGTGGCGCGCAGCCCGCATCCGACGGACGGACGGCAGGTCGTCCTGCAGGCGACCGAACGCGGGTGCACGCTGCTGGCGGCCGAGCGGCGGCGCAAGGAGGCGTGGCTGTCGCGGCGGCTCGGGGAGCTGACCGAGGACGAGCGGGAGATCCTGCACCGGGCCGCCCCGGTGATCGACAAGCTCAGCCGTTCCTGACCCGCCCCCGGCTCCGTCCGCCGGATCCGTGAGGTTGCCGGAATCGGCATGTCCCGATTATCGTTAGCAATGGTAATGACTTCTGGCGATGAGGGACCCGACGAACCCGGGGGCGCGGCACTCAGGGAGACCGCCGCGCCCGCGGCCCGCCGTACCCGCGACAAAGACGAGACGACCGTCGGGAAGACCGCCGGGAAGACCGCCGGGGCCGCCGGCGGACCCGTCGGCGAGCTCGCCGCCACCGCCGACGGCGGCGCCGACGCGGCCGCCGAGACGGCCGCCGAGGCGAGCGGCGGCATGTTCCGGTCGCTGCGCATCCGCAACTACCGGCTGTTCCTGACCGGGCAGATCGTCTCCAACACCGGCACCTGGATGCAGCGCATCGCCCAGGACTGGCTGGTCCTGGAGCTGACGCGCAGCAGCGGCACCGCGCTCGGCATCACCACCGGCCTGCAGTTCCTGCCGCTGCTGCTGTTCGGCCTCTGGGGCGGCGTGATCGCCGACCGGTACCCCAAGCGCCGCGTGCTGATGATCACGCAGGTGTCGATGGGGGCGCTCGCGCTCGTCCTCGGCCTGCTGGCGATCACCGGGGCGGCGCAGGTCTGGCACGTGTACGTGCTGGCGTTCGGGCTCGGCATGGCCACCGTCGTCGACAACCCGACCCGGCAGGCGTTCGCCGTCGAGATGGTCGGCCGCCGCGACCTGCCGAACGCGATCGCGCTGAACAGCGCCACCTTCAACGGCGCCCGGCTGATCGGCCCGGCCGTCGCCGGGGTGCTGATCGCGCTGCTCGGCACCGGCCCGGTGTTCCTGGTCAACGCCGCGTCCTACATCGCCGTCCTGGTCGGCCTGCAGGCGATGCGGGCCGACGAGCTGCACCCCGCCGAGCCGGTCAAGCGCGCGAAGGGCCAGCTCATGGAGGGCCTCCGGTACGTCCGGGGCCGCCGCGACCTGGTGATCATCCTGGTGCTGGTGGGGTTCGTCGCCACCTTCGGCATGAACCTGCAGACGACGATCGCGCTCGTCGCCCGCGAGGTCTTCCACACCGGCGCGTCGTCCTTCGGCCTCGCCGGCAGCATGATGGCCGTCGGCGCGGTCACCGGGGCCCTGCTCGCGGCGCGCCGCGCGACCCGGCCCCGGCTGCGGGTGCTCCTCGGCGCGGCGCTGGTGTTCGGGGTGCTGGAGATCCTCGCCGGCGTGATGCCGACCTACTGGTCGTTCCTGCTGATGCTGGTGCCCACCGGGATCGCGCTCATGACGTTCACGACGTCCGCGAACGCGACGATGCAGCTCAGCGTCGCCCCCGAGATGCGGGGCCGCGTGATGGGCCTGTACATGCTGGTGTTCCTCGGGACGAACCCGATCGGAGCCCCGCTCATCGGGTGGATCGCCGAGACGTTCGGGCCGCGCACCAGCATCGTCCTCGGCGGGACGGTGTGCGTGATCGTGCCGCTCGCCGTCGCCGTCCTCGCCCGGCGGCCGCGCCCCGGCCCGCACGACCCGGCGGACGACCGGGCGGACGATCGGGCGGACGATCGGTCACGAGGCGCCGCGACCGCGTGACAAGCGGTGCCGTCGGCTGGAAAGCTGGTCAGGTGGCTCTCGGGACGTGCACATGAGGCTATTCGTGGCGCTCGTACCGCCACCGGACATCCTGGACGAGCTCGAGGAGGCCGTCCGGCCGCACCGCGGCGACGTCCCCGAGCTGAGATGGACGCGGCGCGAGCAGCTCCATGTCACGCTGACGTTCCTCGGCGAGTTCGACGACCGGCGGCTCGACCGGCTCCTGCCCCGTTTGGAACGTGCCGTGCAGCGGCACGAGCGGATGGCGCTGTCGCTCGCCGGCGCGGGCGCGTTCCCCGGCGGCGGCGCGCACGCCCGCGTCCTGTGGACGGGCATCTACGGCGACCGGCGCGCCCTCGCCCGGCTCGCCGCGTCCACCACGGCCGCCGGACGGCGCGCCGGGATGCCGCCCGACAAGCACCGCGGGTTCCGCCCCCACCTGACGCTGGCGCGGTCGCGGCGGCCGCTGGACGTCCGCCCGCTGCTGGAGTCGCTGCAGGCGTTCGCCGGGGCGCCGTGGACGGCCGACTCGGTGCGGCTGGTGCGCAGCCACCTGCCCGGCAAGGAGCACACCGAGCCGGTGTACGAGCCGCTGAAGACGTGGTCGCTGCGTCAGAGCTCCGGCGGGGGCGGGGCCGGACGGTCCGCGTCCGGCGGGCCCCACGGGACGCCGTAGCGCTCGCAGGCGCGGCGCAGCTCGGCCAGGTCGGGCGGGAACGCGACCTGCCGCAGCACCCGGCCGGACGGCCCCCACGCCACCAGCCGCGGCATCCGCGCCGACGACTCGTCCACCCCGACGCCGCCGATCCGGTCGCGGGCCAGCTCCCACTCGACGCGGCCGCGCCGGGTGACGACCGCGAGACCGGCCGCCGACACCCGCAGCTGCGCCCGGTTCCGGTCGTACAGCCAGTTCCCGACGAGCCCCACCAGCGCCCCGGCGGGCACGGCCCAGCTCGCCACCAGGCTGAACCCGCCCAGCTCCGGGCCGAGCCACACCGCGCCGAGCAGCGCCGCCGCCTCGCACAGCGCGACGCTCATCGCGTACGTGCCGATCCGGGACCGGCGCGTCGCGTCCAGGGTCGCGCCCGGTGCGGCGGCCGGGCCGGGCGGGGCGTCCAGGTCCAGCGCGAACGCCCGCACGGCCGGGATGTCCTCGGTGTCGGCGTCGGCCCGGTCGTCGGCTCGGTCGTCCGGCCGGTCGGCGCGCTCGGACGGGCGCGCGTCCGTCCCGCCCTCCCGCGCGGCGCCCGGCGCGAGCGACGCGGGGGCCGGTTCGGTGTCCGGACCCGGATCGGCGAGCGTCGACACCGCCGAGTGGAACGCGGCGCTCAGGTACGCGTCGTACTCGGCGTCGTTGACCGGGAGGCCCTCGCGGCGGGCCGACTCGCGCAGGTCCGTCCGGGAGATCCGCAGCGCCGACAGCGGCGCCGCGAGCAGCTCGTCGCCGTCGGAGTCGTGCAGCCGCACCCACGCGTGCCCGGCGATCGTCAGCAGCTCGATCACGCCGAGATGCTCGCCCGGCACCTGCATGACGACGTCCCCGGCGGCGTCCGCCCAGCCCAGGCCGCCGTCCGCGACGACGAGCCGGCCGCCGGGCACCCACGGGAAGACGTCCGGCACCCGGTCCAGGCCGTAGTGCGGGCGGCGCGGCGGGCGCGCCCCCGGCGTGATCACCCGGTAGCCGTGGTCGTCGAGGGCGTGCGCGAGCTGGAAGCCGTCCAGGCCGTCCGCGGGCAGCCGCGCCAGCAGCTCCAGCCGGTGCCCGAATGCGAGCGCGGCCAGCTCGGCGCGCTGCGGCTCCCCGGACAGCGGGTCGGCCCGCAGTCCCGGCCCCACGACGAGCGCCGCGATCCGGTCGGCCGGGACCGCCAGCGGCGCCCGCCCGCCCGGCCGGGCCCGCACGAGCAGCCGCTCGGCCGAGATCGTCCACCGGACCTGCGCGGCCCGCGCCAGCCGCCGCCGCGCGGCCAGCACCCCGGCGATCGCGGCCACCGCCCAGCAGGCCGCGGCGAGCCGCGCGCCGAACGCGCCCGTCCCCTCGACCGCGATCCGCGCGATCATCACCGCGCCCAGCATCCCGGTCAGCGCGCCCAGCGCGGCGATCCGGCGGCGGCTCGGCAGCGGCGCCGGCGTGTCCAGCCGCACCTCGCCCCCCAGCCGGGGCAGGTGCTCGCCCGGCTCGTGCGCGGCGGCCAGCAGCGCCGCCTCCTGGTCCAGCAGCCGCTTCTCCGCGGCGTGGTCGCGCGGCAGCGCCCCGACGCTCGCCGGGCCGTCGTCCAGGCCGGGGACGCGCAGCGCCTCCTCGACGGCCGGGTCGAGCAGGTCGTCCGCCTCGCCGTCCAGCAGGTGCAGCGGGATCCCGAGCCGCCGCGCGGTGACGAACAGCGCGATCGGCTCCAGCCCCAGCGACGCCGTCGCGCCCACCGCCGTCCGGCCGAACCGGTGGAAGACGGTCAGCACGCCGTCGCCGGTCGTGACGGCGAGGGCGTCGATGCGGTCGCGTTCGTAGCGGGTGAGGGCGAGGCCGCCGGGACCGATGCGCTCCAGGCCGTCCGCCGACAGCCGCCAGTACGGGCGCGGGCGGCGGCGCCGCGCCTCCGGCAGCGCGCCCAGCAGCCAGGGGACGGCCGCGACGGCGACGATCAGCGCTGCCCACAGCCACACCGGACGGATCGGCATCAGCGCCAGCGCCGCCGCCCCGGCGGTGAACGGAACCGCGGCCACCGGCCGCCACCGCCCGCCGGTCCCCGCCAGGCCCACCAGCTCATCCTCCACAGCGCTCACGCTCCACCGCACTCACAGTCCACCGCGCCCACATCCCACGCACCGCCCACATGTCGCCCACGACCCGTGTGTCCCGCAGGTTCCGCGCATCGCTCACGTTTCGCATGTCGCCTACGTCCCGCGCGTCGCGCACGTCGCTCTTGTCCCACGTGTTCCGCAGGTGCCGCGCGTCCCGCGCGTCCCGCGGGTCGCCCACGTCCGCACGTCCCGCATATCGCCCCGGTTTCGCGCTTGGCGTGCGATCCGCCGCGTCCGCGTCCCACACGGCGCATCCTCACACGCGCCGCCGCGGGGACGCGGTGCCCTTCCGTGTTCCGGTGCCCTCATCGGAACGAACATGCCGCGCCGGGGACAGGTCGCCGGGGTCACGTGCGCCCCCTCCGGTTCCGCAGCCACCCGTACCCCGCCGCCCCCGCGATCGCGAGGGCGAGGAACAGGCCCACGCGCGTCCCGGACGCGTCGCGGCGGCCCTCCTCGGCGGCCTCGTCGCCGCCCCGGCCCTCCGGCGCGCCATCGCCCGGTCCGCCGCCCTGCGCGCTCTCCGGGGCCGGCAGCGCCTCCTCCGGCAGCGGCACCCGGTACACCGGCTGCTCCGCGCCCTCCGACGAGACGAGCACGCTCCGGCCGTCCGCCGTGTACGTGATCGCCTCGCCCTGCTCCTGGCCCGGCACGTCCACCGACCCGATCCGCTCGCCCGGACGGCCGTCCGCCCCGACCTCGTACACGCTCGCGCCGAAGTACGTGCGGATCACGCAGGTCCGGCCGTCGGGGGCGAACGCCGCGCCGGTCGCCATGGCGGGCGCGTCCGCGACCTCCCGCAGCGTGTTGTAGCCCCGCGTCCGCAGGTCCGCCGGGGCCTCGTACACCTTGCCGCCCCACAGCTTGCTGACCACGTAGATCCGGTTGGTCTTCGGGTTGATCATCATGCCTTCGGCGTTGCGCGGGCCGTCGGCGTACCGGACCTTGAACTCGGTGGCCGCCAGCGTCCGGTCGCGCAGCGTCCCCGGCTCGGGCACCCGGTAGATCGTCACGTGCGGCCAGGCGCCGCCGAGGTTGTCGCCGATGTCCGCCACGAAGATCGCCGGGCGGCCCCGCTCGTCCTCGCCGACCGCCATGGCCTCCCAGTCGCGGGCCCCCGCGCCGCTCAGCGTCAGAACGGCCCGGGTGCGCCCGTCGGGGCCGAGCGCGAAGATCTGCGGGACGCCGCCGGAGTCGTTGTGCGTGTAGACCACGCCGGAATGCCGGGCGCTCACCGCCAGCCCGCTGGACTCGGTGATGCGCGGGTCGCGGATCCGGAACTCCTCGGTCCCGTCGGCCGCCGCCGCCGGGGCGGCGTTGGGATCGGCCGTGGCAGGCGGCCCGAGCAGGGCGGCGCCGCCGACGGCGCCCGCCGCGACAAGTGACACGCTGAGAAAGCGGCGGTGGAACGGCATGTGCTGATCATCCCTGTCCTGCGCCGGACCCGCGACACGCGCCCGCCGCCCGTCCGGCCCCGCCCGGGGCCCACCGCCGGTCAACATGCCGATCAATTCAGCAGCGCGCCGATGACCACGGCTAGGACAAGCGCGGTCAGCACGGTGGGGAGCAACCATTGGGGCGCGCGATTCACACTTGCGAGCTTATTCGGCCCGGTGCCGCCCTCGAACCGCCCACCTGAGATGCGTGCGTCTCATCCAGAATGCGGCCCGGCGTTCCCCCGGGCTCGGACGCAGCCACCGTGATCACGGAGATTCTCCTCCGTCCAGCGGGTTTGCAGAATCTGCACGCGACCGTGCAACGGGTGGGATCGCTCTTGGCCCAGGCCGACGGTGCGGCGATGGTCGAGGTACCCAACCTCGGATGAGGGGAGCTCGACGTGGACCACTCCACTGTTCCCAGCGACGGCCTGATCGTGGCCGTCGAGGAGATCGTCGCGGCCCGAGGCCGCGCCACCCAGCCGTCGGACGGCGGCTCCTGCGGCAAGTCGGACGCTAACGACTGATGATCACCGACCTGGTGGGCCAGGTGCTGGGCGAGGACTTCCTCGCCCGGCACCTGGGCCGGACACACACGCTGCACCGCGCCCCCGACGGCCAGGAGGACCGGTTCGCGCATCTGCTCACCTGGCAGGCGCTCAACACCCTCCTGGGCACTCACCGGCTGGAGCCGCCCAGGCTCCGCCTGGCCAAGGACTCCGACACCATCCCCACCCATCTGTACTGCGAGCACCGCACCTTCCGGCGGATGCCCCCCTGGAACGCCCCGCTCGCTCACCTGGTCGCCGAACAACTCCGCAACGGCGCCACCCTGGTTCTGGACGCGATCGAGGAGATGCACCCGCCGATCGGCGACCTGCTGCACGCGTTGTCCCGTGACCTGCGCACCGGTGTCCAAGCCAATGCCTACGCATCCTGGACTTCGACGGAAGGATTCGGGACGCACTGGGACGACCACGACGTCATCGTCCTGCACATCTCCGGTGCCAAGCGGTGGCGGATCTACGGCCCGACCCGCCCGTCCCCGATGTACCGCGACACCGCCTTCGCAGACACCCCGCCCGACAAGCCGATAGAGGAGTTCACGCTGCGCGCCGGAGATGTGCTGCACATCCCGCGCGGCTGGTGGCATGCGGCCGCCGCGAGCGAGGGACAGCCGTCCCTGCATCTGTCATGCGGGCTCACCACCCACACGGGCATCGACCTTCTCGACTGGCTCGTCGACGACCTTCGCGGGCAGGACCTGCTGCGCGCCGACCTTCCACGCACACTCAGCACGCGGGAGCAGGCGCGGTGGCGCCACAAGGTCGGCGAGATCGTCACCGAACGGCTCAACGCCCCGGAGCTGATCGACGATTACCTCGCCGCCAGGGACATCGCCGACCGACCCGCCGCGGCCTTCAGCCTTCCCCTCGCCGTCCACCCGACCCTGCCCCCAGACCCTCACATCGACGTGCGGCTCACCGCGCCGCGGCCGGTCGTTACCACGGAAGCCGAGACCGTACAGCTGGAGGCCGGGCGAAAACGCTGGATCCTCGCGCGAGCGGCCGAACCGCTGGTCCAAGCCCTCGCTTCCGGCCGTCAGGCCAGTATCGGGGAACTGGCGGCCCTCACCTGCCTGACGCCCGAGCAGGTGGCGGAGATGGCGACCGAACTACTGCGCGCGGGCGTGCTCGAAGCCCAGGAGCGGTCGTGACGATCCTCGGGCTGGGCACTTACCGGTGCCGGGACGTCGGCCAGGCCGCTGAGGCTGCAGCCGCCCACGGCACGCCATGGATCGACACCGCCCCCGTCTACGGCGCGGGGGCGGCCCAGCCCGCCCTCGCCGGGACGCTGGCCGCATACCCGGCGATCGGCGTCTCGACGAAGGTCGGGTACATGACCGGGCGGCAGGCCGACGCGGCAGTGCGTGCGGGATGCCTCGATGTCGCCGATGCCGGTCACCGGTACTCGATCGCGCCGGACTACGTCGCCGTTCAGATCGAGGCGAACAGAGCCGAACTCGGCCGCCGTCGGCTGGACGTGTTGTACCTGCACAACCCCGAGTCCTGTTCGCACTACGATCCCCGGCGGCTTCACGAAGCGATCACCGCAGCGTTCGCGGTCTGTGAGCAGGCGGTCGAGGAGGGACGGATCACCGGATACGGGGTGTCGACCTGGGCGGGACTGGCCGACGGTGCGTTCACCGTCCCCGGCCTCCTGGAGGCCGCTTCCGCCGCTGCCGGCGGCGAGCATCACCTGACAGCAATTCAGCTGCCGGTCAGCCTGGTCCATCTCGGTGCGGTCCAGGAGGCGTTGCACGGCCGTGGGCCGCTGGTGCAGGCCGGCGGCGCGGGCCTTCGGATCTGGGCGTCCTCCCCGCTCCACGGGGCCGAGCTGGTTAGCCTGGTGGGCGCTGAGCTCGCGCATGCCATCCGGCCGGGCCTCGACCCGGTCCAGGCGGCATTGCTGGTGACCTCTTCGGTTCCGGCCGTTCATGGGGTTCTGCTGTCGGCGTCGACGGCAGGCCACTGGCTTCAGGCGCAGGAAGCCGTCCAGCTGCCGCCGCTGAACGGCGACGAGCTCGCTAGGGTGTGCGAGTTGCTGCGCGCCTGAACACGAAGAGGGAGAGAGCGTTGCAACTGGAGCGGCCCACACACGACCCGGCGGTCCTGCGGTCCTTCCTCGCCGCGATGCGCGAGTTCCAGGACGTCGATGACAGCCGCAAAGCCGACGGCTTCACCACCGACGAGTTGAGCGAGGGCGACCGGCTGGACCGGTACGTCGACGACCTGATCGCCGGACGCTACCCCAACCCGGTGAACGCGCCAGATGAGCCGGTGCCCTTCACTCTCTTGTGGGCGATCGACCGCGACGCTCCGGCCTCGGCCTACGTCGGGTCGGTCTGCGTGAACCATCGCCTCACCAGCGCACTGAAGCGGTGGGGTGGGCACATCGCCTACAACGTCCGGCCCAGCTTGCGACGCCGTGGCCATGCCACCGCCATGCTCGCCGCCGCCCTCCCGATCGCCCATGCCGCCGGAGTCGACCGGGCACTGCTCACCGTCCACGTCAACAACACCGGGTCACGGCGGGTGATCGACGCCAACGGCGGTGAGTTGGTCAACATCGACGGCAGCGCCTGCTACTACTGGATTCCCACTCGGGGCACCGCGCCGGTCAACTGATCGAGCATCGGATCGCCAGGCCCTGCAGTTCCGGCGACGTCCTTCCCGTCACCAGCAGACTGGAGACCAGATCCCGTACCGCGGGACGGGCGTGCGTCTCCTCCGGAGCGATCCGTTCGGCGGCCAACAGCGCCCTGACGCATTCCTCCCGGCGGCCCCACGTCCCGTAAGCGCGGGCCACGTCGGTGTAGTAGCGGGTCCGCCGTTCAACGGTCGGGAGCATCCGCGGATGAACCTTTTTCGCCGCCGCCACCGCCGCGCTCGGATCGCCTGCCCAGTGCTCGGCCGAAATCCGGTGCAGCTGGACGGCTGCTGTCCCGAAACCGCCGCCGTGGTCGCGTAGCAGGACCCCGCCGCCGATTCCTTGGGCGATCGACTCGGCCCGGTCGGTGAGCTTCCGCATCTCGGACCGGTCACCAGACCGCGCGGCGGTGTAGGCCGCGCTCATCACCAGCAGTCCACGCTCGGCATCGGCTCGGGGATCGTCGCCGTTGAGCCCCGGGCTCTCGGCGGCCGACAAGGCGATCGATGCCGCCTGCTCATACCAGCCCGCTTTGCGCGCCAAGACCGCCAGATTCCGAGCGGCTTCACCGGCGATCACCGGCGCCTCGCCAGAACTGGCGAGTATGCGGGCGCGGTCGGCGAACATCCAACCGAGCTGCTGATCATCTAGCTTGATCAGCATCCGTGTCGCGAGCGTATAGATCTCCGCCAGCAACGCACTGATCTGCGGATCCTCACCATTCTCTTTGGCAAGAGCGTGGCCGGTGGCCAGCAACTGAGGTAGGTCACCGGCGAGGCGGGTGAACCTGCAGGCGTCGAAGTCTCGGATCGACGCCGCCAGCTGGGTCCGCAGCATCTGCGGTGTTCCGTCCAACGGTGCGGGCCCTGATCCGAGAACCACGTCCCGCAGACGGCCGACCAGGAGGTCTCCAGGATTCGTCTCGGTCCGGGGAGCGGACGTCATTCCCGGGAGTGCGGCCACCGCAGTTACCGCGAGGTTGGTCAGGAGCTGCCTTCGGCGCACGGGATCATCCTCCAGCACTCGTGACTCGTTCGCCACGTTAGCCGCGATGCCCAACGCGGCGGCCGGGATCCCCAAGACGACGGACAACCGTTGCAGGGTCTCCAGATCACGCAACTGCTGCGTGCCCGACTCCAAACGAGAAATCCTCGAAGCCGAGCAGTGCAGCTCCTCACCCAACCTCTGTTGAGACCAGCCTCGACGAACTCGAGCATCCCGGACAATCTCGCCGAGCCGGTTGTTCACGACGCTCCGCTCCACCTGCCGCCGAGAGAACACAGAGAGTGCATCTTCACCATTCCCACGGCGGCGGCCGTAAGAACTCGCAAGTCGCCGACCATCGTGTTGCCGGGAAGGTGTGATCAGTGGTCGGTGGGGTGGGCGGCGTCGGCGGAGGGGGTCGGGGGCTCGCCGCGGTCGGCGAGCCCGGACGCGGCGGCGTCCTGGCCACCACGGGGGTCGGGGGCTCGTCGCGGCCCCCGTCGTAGCGTGCTTGGGACGGGCGTCGGCCGTCCCCGTGCGAGACCTCGAACCAGAAGCGCAGCCGTCCGTCGTCGAGCTGCTCGAAGCCCCAGGTACGGGTGAGCATCCGCATGATCGGCAAGCCGCGCCCGTGCACGCCGCCGGGGTCGTCGAGGTAGTGCGGGACCGTGTCCGCGCCGCCATCGGTGATCTCGATGCGGACGGCGCCGTCACTGACGTACGCGTCAACCTCCACGATGTCGCCGCCGCCGTGTACGACCGCGTTGGTGAGGGCCTCTGACAGCAGCAGGACGCTGTCGTCGCAGGCGGTGTGTCCCGGGCCGAGAAGGGGTTCGAGACGTCCGAGCAGCCAGCGGCGCCCGTTGGAGACGTTCTGCGGCGCCGACGGGATGACGCAGGTGCCCAGGTGCTTGCGCGTCACCGCCCTTTCACCGCCCACGCGACGTGCGCCGCGGCCTCGCCCGGGTCTTCGGCCATGCTCCAGCGGTCGCCGAAGGCGTAGAGCCACCGGCCGTGGTGGTCGACGGCCGCGACGCCGAGCCGCCGCTGGGGAGCGGCCGGATACGGCACCCACAGGACGCACTCGCCGCGCCGGGGGTTCGCGAGCAACGACGTGCAGTCCTGCCGCTCCCGCAGCGTGTAACACAAGTGGGCCAGAAGCCCGAACCGCACCGAGTGCGGCGATCGTTCGCTCGTCATGGTCGGGTCACCCTTCGTCCAGGCACGCGCGTGACCACGAACTCCCGACGAACTTCCGTGATCACGACAACACCGTGCGTGATGGTCGCTATGGTCAGAGTGTGCTTCGATGACGTCCAATATGCAAGAGAAACGAACTGAACTATCGCAGTTTGTTTCCCTTGAGCTTGGTGGCAGGTCGCCCGAATGCATCAAAAGGAGGACAAAATGACCGCCCGTAAGAGCCCTACGGTCCGCAAGCGCCGCGTGGCCGCAGAACTCCGCCGACTGCGTAAGGAGTCAGGTCTCACCCGTGAGCAGGTGGCCGAACGCATCGGTTGCGCACCCGTGACCATCACCCGGATCGAGACGGGACAGAGCGGCGCACGTGTCGGCGAGGTCGCCCTGATGCTGGAGGTATACGGCATCACCGGCGATGACCGCGAGGCATTCCTCCAGGTCGCCAAGGACGCCCGCAAGCGCGGGTGGTGGCACCCCTTCAGCTCCACGATGCCTAACTGGTTCCAGGTCTATGTCGGTCTCGAAGAAGAGGCGTCCTCGATCCAGGACTACCAGTCGGAGGTCATCCCTGGTCTCCTCCAAACTGAGGCATACGCCCGAGCAACCTACCTAGCCGAGCCGAGCATCCCGTCTGACGAGGAGATCGAGCGTCGGGTCGCACTTCGACAAGGACGCCAGAAGCGGCTCCTTGAGGCTGAGGATGCCCCGGCCATGTGGTTCGTCCTCAGCGAGGCAGGGATACGCCGCCTTGTAGGCGGTCGAGCCACCATGTGCGAGCAGTTGAACCTGCTCGCCGAGCTGTCACGCCGCCCGAACATCACAATCCAAGTACTTCCCTTCACCGCGGGAGCGCATCCGGCGATGCAAGGAGGCTTCACTCTCCTTGGCTTTCCCGAGCCCGCCGACCCGGACGTGGTGTACGTCGAATACCGACAGGGTGGCCTATACTTGGAGAAACTGGACGAAGTTGGCGGTTACCTCCAAATCTTCAATCACCTCCGCGCGCAAGCCTTTGGTCGCGACGACTCGCGCTACTTGATCACTTCAGCGACCGAAGAAATATCTTGAGTCCATCAACCTACGAAAGTACAGGTGGCCCATGGACATGACCCACGTCGTGTGGCGCAAGAGCAGACGCAGCACCGGCAACGGTGGTCAGTGCGTGGAAGTCGGCACTTGGCGAACGAGCAGCCGAAGCACACAGGAGGGCCACTGTGTTGAGGTGGCGTTCAATGAGGCGCTTGTGCTGGCGCGGGACTCCAAGGATCCGGGCGGGCCTGTCCTGGGCTTCGCCCCGGACGCCTGGAACGCCTTCCTCGGCACCGCGAAGACCGGACGGTTCGACCTTCCCCGCTGATCCGCCGCCCGTTGGGTTCCGGTGCCCGCCCGGGGGCCGCGAAGGTGCCCCCGGGCGGCCGGACGGTCAGAGCCGCTCGACGACGAAGTCGATGCAGGCCGTCAGCGCCTCCACGTCGGCCGGGTCGATCGCCGGGAACATGCCGATGCGCAGCTGGTTGCGGCCCAGCTTGCGGTACGGCTCGGTGTCGACGATCCCGTTCGCGCGCAGGATCTTCGCGACGGCCGCCGCGTCCACGTCGTCGTTGAAGTCGACCGTCCCGACGACGCGGGAGCGCTGCGCCGGGTCGGTCACGAACGGCGTCGTGTACGCGGTCTTCTCGGCCCACGTGTACAGCCGCTGGGACGAGTCGGCGGTGCGCGACGTCGTCCACTCCAGGCCGCCGTTCCCGTTCATCCACTCGATCTGCTCGGCGAGCAGCAGCAGCGTGGACACGGCCGGGGTGTTGTAGGTCTGGTCCTTGGCGGAGTTGTCCACGACGGTCTTCAGGTTGAAGAACTCCGGGACGTACCGGTCGGACTGGGCGATCTCCTCGATCCGCGCCAGCGCCGCCGGGGACGCCAGCCCGACCCACAGGCCGCCGTCGGAGGCGAAGCACTTCTGCGGCGCGAAGTAGTACACGTCGGTCTCGGCGACGTCCACGGGCAGGCCGCCCGCACCGGACGTCGCGTCCACCAGCACGAGCGCCTCGTCGGCGGTCGTGCCCGCCGGGCGCCGGATCGGCATCGCGACGCCGGTCGAGGTCTCGTTGTGGGTGAGCGCGTAGACGTCCACGCCCTCCTCGGCGGCCGGCTCGGGGTGCGTGCCGGGCTGCGCGGAGATGACGGTCGGTGCGCCCAGCCAGGGCGCGCCCGTGGTGACCTTGGCGAACTTGCTGGAGAACTCGCCGAACGTCAGGTGCTGCGACCGCTGCCGGACGAGGCCGAACGCGGCGGCGTCCCAGAACGCGGTGGTGCCGCCGTTGCTCAGCAGCACCTCGTACCCCTCGGGCAGGGAGAACAGCTGCGCCAGGCCCTCGCGGACCCGGCCGACCAGCGACTTCACCGGCTTCTGCCGGTGCGAGGTCCCCAGGTACGTCGAACCGGACCCGGCGAGCGCGGCGAGTTGCTCGGGACGGACCTTGGACGGACCGCACCCGAAGCGGCCGTCGGCGGGCTTGATGTCGGCGGGGATGTCTATGGCTGGATTCGCGTCGGTCACTCGCAGAAGGCTACTTCACCTGCTGCGGGCCGCGCCGGAGGACCCTCACGATGATGACGGCGAAGGCGATCCCGCAGGCGATGGCGAGCGCGCCGGGCGGGAACAGCCAGTCGTCGCCGCGCCGGTGCGCCTCCAGCGCCGTCCGTCCCGAGTCGTAGGTCATGAACGCCAGCAGGACGGCCGCGAGGAGGGCGGCGATCCGGCCCGCGGCGGCGTCGGTGCGGCGGCGCCGCCGCTCCCGCTCGGCCTCGTACCGGTGGATCGCGGCGCGCCGCTCGGCGGGGGAGCCGTAGTCGTAGGACGCGCCGAGCCCGGCGGAGCCGGTGCCCGACGTCGCGGACGCCGCGGGGCCGATGTCGCCTTCGAGCGGTTCGTCCTGGTGAAGCGTCGGTTCGTCGTTCACGTGCCCATGATGCCAAGCGAGCGCACGTCCCCGCAGTCGGCCGAACCTGGAAAGTTTCGGGCTATTTCGGACTCGCCTGCGTCCAATGATCCGAGGGCGACGGGGGTCCGGGCTTCGAGTCGCTCGTCGTCACCGCGCTGGATCGGCGATCAGCCCCCCGCAGGCCTTCTACTCCGACTACGATCCCATCGCCGGGGAACTGTCCGGACCGGACGGGGAGATCGAGGTCCTGCAGGTCTGCGGGAAGCTCATCGCGAAGGGGCAGGGGAAGGCGCAATGCCCGCCGGAGGCGGACAGGTAGGGGCCCGGAACGGGCGAGGCCCCCGGCGGACCGGGGGCCTGAGCACGTACGCTGTGAGGCGCGCCGGGCTAGGCGCGCTTGAGGACGTCCTGCGCACCGTGCACCGACTCGATCGAGCGGGTGCCGGGGCCGACGTACTTCGCGCTCGGCCGGACGAGACGTCCGGTGCGCTTCTGCTCGAGGATGTGCGCCGCCCAGCCGGCGGTGCGGCCGCACGTGAACATGGCGGGCATCATCGCCGTGGGGACGTCGGCGAAGTCCAGGATGACCGCGGCCCAGAACTCGACGTTCGTCTCGATGGGGCGGTCGGGGCGGCGCTCGCGCAGCTCGGCGAGGGCCGCGTCCTCCAGCGCCTTCGCGGCCTCGAAGCGCGGCGCGTCCAGCTCCTTGGCGGTACGGCGCAGCACGCGGGCGCGCGGGTCCTCGGCGCGGTAGACGCGGTGGCCGAAGCCCATCAGCCGCTCGCCCGAGTCGAGGATGCCGGCGACGACCTTGCGGGCGTCCCCGAGCTGCTCCACCTTCTCGATCATCGGCAGGACGCGGGCGGGGGCGCCGCCGTGCAGCGGGCCGGACATCGCGCCGATCGCGCCGGAGATGCTCGCCGCGACGTCCGCCCCGGTGGAGGCGATGACGCGCGCGGTGAACGTCGAGGCGTTCATGCCGTGCTCGGCGGCCGAGACCCAGTAGGCGTCGATGGCGGCGACGTGCTTGGGGTCGGGCTCGCCGCGCCAGCGGACCATGAACCGCTCGGTGATCGTCTTCGCCTCGTCGATTCGCGCCTGCGGGACCATGGGGACGCCGACGCCGCGCGCGGACTGCGCCACGAACGACAGGGCGGTCACCGACACGCGGGCGAGGTCGGCGCGGGCCTCCTCGTCGGTGATGTCCAGCAGCGGGCGCATCCCGTACGCGGGCGCGAGGGTCGGGAGCGCGCTCTGCACGTCGACGCGGACGTCGCCGGAGGTGACCGGCAGGAGGTGGGGGTCGGCGGGCGCCAGGCCGGGGTCGAAGCTGTCGTCGACCAGCAGGCCCCAGGCGTCGCCGAAGGAGACGCGGCCGACGAGATCCTCGATGTCCACGCCCCGGTACCGGAGGGCGCCGCCCTCCTTGTCCGGTTCGGCGATCTCCGTCTCGAAGGCAACGACCCCCTCGAGACCAGGTTTGAAGTCGGACATGTACGTCCTGCCTTTCGTCCCCAGAGCTGATAAGGCGGTGCCGTGCCATTGAACCCTGTCCGCCTTACTGACCAGTACCCAGGGGTCCCGTGAGATGCACAATCCCCTGGTGGGAGGCTCGGACGCTGTGGATCCCGCAACGCCCGACCCCGCACGGCTCCGCAGATCCTACGAGGGAGGCGATTTGTCCGAGTCGGCGCTCCCCTCCGACCCGCTGGCGCTGTTCGCCGCCTGGTTCACCGAGGTGCACGACTCCGGGCTGGCCGAACCGAACGCGATGGTGCTCGCCACGGCGTCCGCCGACGGCATGCCGAGCGCCCGGACCGTCCTGCTCAAGGGGTACGGGCCCCGCGGCTTCCGCTTCTTCACGAACCTGACCTCCGACAAGGCGCGCGACCTCGCCGGGAACCCGCGCGGCGCGGTCGTCTTCCCCTGGCACGCGCTGCACCGGCAGGTGCGCCTCGCGGGCCCGGTCGTCCAGCTGTCGCGCGAGGAGTCGGCCGCCTACTTCCGGACGCGCCCGTACGGTTCGCGCATCGGGGCGTGGGCCAGCGAGCACCAGTCCGGCGTGATCTCCGGACGGGAGGAGCTGGAGGCCAGGTTCGCCGAGCTGGCCGCCCGGTGGCCGGAACCGGACGCCGCCTCCGCCGAGCCCGGCGCCGTCCCGCTGCCGGACTTCTGGGGCGGGTACCGGCTCGTCCCCGCCGCGATCGAGTTCTGGCAGGGCCGCGGCGACCGCCTCCACGACCGCATCAGGTACAGCCGCGACCTCCCTCCACAGGCTGTGGACGACCCCGGAGCCGCCACGCCCTGGACGGCGGTAAGACTGTCTCCGTGACATCGGAACAGCAGCCAACCCCCGCCGACGCTCCTGACAATCCCGAGGGCGAAGGCGACGAATCCGAGCAATCCGGTCCCGCCGCGGGCAAGGGGCGCCCGCCCGGACGGGGCCGCGGCGGGTGGCGGCGGGTCGCGATCGACACCCGGCCGCTGGGCCACCCCGCCTACCGGCGGCTGTGGCTTGGACAGGGCGTGTCGTTCATCGGCTTCCAGGTGACGTCGGTCGCCGTTCCGGTGCAGGTGTACGACATGACCGGATCGTCGTTCTGGGTCGGCGCGCTCGGCTTCGTCAACCTCGTCCCGCTGATCGTGTTCGGGCTGTGGGGCGGCGCCGTCGCCGACCACATGGACCGCCGCAGGCTGCTGTTCGCCGCGTCCTGCGTGATGTGGGCCGCCACGCTGCTGCTGTTCGTCCAGGCACTGCTCGGCCTGGACAACCTGTGGCTGCTGATGGCGGTGGTCGCCGTGCAGGCGATGGGGTTCGCCGTGTCGTCGCCGACGCGCAGCGCGATCATCCCCCGGCTGATGGAGCGGTCCCTCATCCCGGCCGCGAACACCCTCAACTTCACCGTGATGCAGGGCGGCGCGTTCCTCGGGCCGCTGCTGGCCGGGGTGATCCTCGCGAGCTGGAACTACGCCGCCGCCTACGCGCTGGACGCCGTCCTGTTCACGTTCGTCCTGTACGCGGCGCTGCGGCTGCCGCCCGTCCCGCCGCTCGGCGACCTCGCCGGCACGCCGGGGCTGCGCTCGGTCATCGACGGGCTGCGCTTCCTGGCCACCCAGCCGGTGCTGCTGATGTCGTTCGTCGTCGACATCATCGCGATGGGCGTCGCGATGCCGCGGGCGCTGTTCCCCGAGGTCGCCGACGCCCGGTTCGGCGGCGAGGGCGCCGTCGGCTGGCTGTTCGCCGCGATCGCGCTCGGCGCCGTCGCCGGCGGGCTGCTGTCAGGCTGGGTCGGACGGGTGCGGCGGCAGGGTGCCGCGCTCGTCGCGTCGATCGTCGTGTGGGGGCTGGCCGTCGCCGCCGCCGGGCTCGCGCACTCGCTGTGGCTGGCCGTCGTGCTGCTCGCGCTCGGCGGCGTCGCCGACCTGATCTCGTCGGTGTTCCGGCAGACGATCCTGCAGACGTACGCGCCCGACCACATGCGCGGCCGCCTGCAGGGCGTGTTCACGGTCGTCGTCGCGGGCGGCCCCCGGCTGGGCGACGTCCGCGCGGGCGCGACCGCCACCGTCACGGGCGCGACCGTCTCGTGGGTGGGCGGCGGCGTGGCCTGCGCGATCCTCGTGATCGTGGTGGGCCTCGCCGTCCCCGCGCTGCTGCGCTACGACACCCGGACGGCCGCGCCCGTCCGGTAGCAGCGCCCGTCCGGTAGCCGGGCGCGGGCGGGTCGGTCGGGTGCCCGGCGCGGCGGCGGCGATCCGCAGGTCGGAGCCGGTCCCGCCGGGGCGGCCCGGCGGAACGTTCCGGCGTCGCGGGAAGTTCTCACGTTCATCTCGCGTTACCCGGAACCCGCTCTCGCGGGGTTGCCCGGTCGCCCGCCGACGAGGCCGCCGAGCAAGTAGACTCGCCACCATAAGACTGGAGGGAGCTGTGACCTCACACGGCCTGATCGATACCACGGAGATGTACCTCCGAACGGTGTTCGAACTCGAAGAGGAGGGGATCATTCCCCTTCGCGCGCGCATCGCCGAACGGCTCTCCCAGAGCGGTCCGACGGTCAGTCAGACGGTCGCGCGCATGGAGCGGGACGGCCTCCTGCGGGTCGAGGGGGACCGGCACCTCGAACTGACCGACAGCGGCCGCGGTCTCGCGACGCGCGTCATGCGCAAGCACCGGCTCGCCGAGTGCCTGCTGGTGAACGTCATCGGCCTGCCCTGGGAGGACGTCCACATCGAGGCGTGCCGCTGGGAGCACGTCATGTCCGAGGACGTCGAACGCAGGCTCGTCGCGCTGCTGGACAACCCGACCACCTGCCCGCACGGCAACCCGATCCCCGGCATGGACGAGCTGGGCGGGAGCCGCGCGGACGTGCAGAGCACGCCGCTGTCGGTGATGACCGCCGTCGCGAGCCCGTCCGGCTCCGGGGCCGTCATCCGGCGGATCAGCGAGCAGGTGCAGAGCGACAGCGACCTGATGCTTAGACTCAAGCAGATCGGGATACAACCGGGACGAGAGGTGACTCTTCGGGCGACCGATGACGGGGTGCGGGTGACCTGTGACGACGAGGCCGACGGTCCTGAGACGGAACTGCCGCGCGACATCGCCGAGCACGTGTTCGTCAGCCGCGCCTGAGCGTCGCCGCGTGCCCTCCCCGGCCCCCGCTCCGCAGGTCTATACCGAAGATCTCCTTACCGACGTGCCTTTCGGGCGTATCCCGGCGGCCGTTTCGTCGTTCAATACGAGGGGAGAGGCGCGCGCGGCATCCGCACCGCGACGCCGGGTGATCACCGGCGCGCGCGGCGCGGGCGGGCGAGGAACGCAAGTGATCGGGATGGGGAGATGAAGCGTTGGGGGGAAGCGCCCGTGGAGGCGCACCTGCCGCCCGAGACCGTCCTCAACCAGATGGAGATGGCGGTCATCGTCTGCGACCGCTTCTCCAACGTCATCTACGGCAACTCGTTCGCGCGGCAGCTGTTCGGGTTCGGCGGCGACGAGATCATCGGGCATTCGGTGCTGTCCCTCGGCATCGCCGAGGAGGACCACGAGCAGGCCACCGAGCTGGCCAAGCACGTCCTCAAGGGCGGCGTGTGGGAGGGCACCTTCTGCAACCTGCGCGCCGACGGCACCACCGTCTACACCCGTGCCCACGCGGTGCCGCTGCGGCACCCGTCCGGCGCGGTCGACGGCGTCGTGATCTTCGCCCGGGAGGCGCTGCGCTCCAACCAGCGCGAGCAGGACCGGTACGGCCTCCTCGAGCGGATCGGCGAGCGCCTCGCCGGCTCCCTCGAACTCGAGACGACCCTGCGCCGCGTCGCCGACACGCTCGTCCCGCAGTTCGCCGACCACTGCTTCATCGACCTGTACAGCGGCGACCGCCTGCACCGGCGGGTGTCCCGGCACGCCGGCGGCTGGGAGCCGCCGCCCGGCACGTGGGCCGAGGTCGGCGAGCCCGTCTCCTACCCGCCCAGCCACTTCAGCGCCAAGGCGATGGCCCGCCGCGACGCCGTCCTGGTCGAGGACCTGATGCACTACCGGTTCGCGGCGCCGTCCGAGTCGTCCAAGCGGCTCGGCGACGCGATGGGCATCACCTCGGTGATCTCCGCGCCGCTGCTCGTCCGGGGCGAGCTGCTCGGCGTGATGAGCCTCGCGCTGTCGAACCTGTCGAAGCGTCCCGACCCGCACTACGACGGCTTCGACCGCGACCTCCTCGGCGCCATCGCCGGGCGCGTCGCCCTCGCCGTCGACAACGCGATGCTGTTCGAGGAGGAGCGCGAGACCGCCCTCGCGTTCCAGAAGCACCTCCTGCCCGGCGACCGCCCGCCGCCGCTGGACGGCCTGCAGGTCGCGTGGCGGTACGAACCGGCCCGTCCCCTCGAATCCCACGGGCACGGCATCCAGACGCAGGTCGGCGGCGACTGGTACGACGTCATCCCGCTGTCCGCGGGCCGCGTGGGCCTCGTCATCGGCGACGTCGAGGGCCGCGGCGCCCGCGCCGCCGCCGTGATGGGGCAGCTCCGCGCCGCGCTGCGCGCCTTCGCCCAGGACGACAAGCCGCCCGCCGACATCCTGCGCAAGCTCGACGAATGGGTCCGCACCATGACCCGTCCCGAGCGCATGCGGTCCGGCTGGAACAGCGACGACTCCGTCCGCCCGCCGCTCGTCTCCTGCACCTACTTCGTGTACGACGCCTGGTCGCGCGTCCTGGAGTTCGCCAACGCCGGGCACGACCCGCCGCTGCTGATCGTGGACGGCCAGGTCAGCGAGCTCGACTTCGAGAGCGAGGGCGGCATGCTCGGGCTGCGCGCCCCCGGCATGGGCGGCGAGATCCTCTTCAACGAGGAGACCACCGAGCTCAAGCCCGGCTCCACCCTCGTGCTGTACACCGACGGGCTCATCGACCGGCGCCCCAGGGACGACGGCGAGTACTTCACCCGCGAGGAGTGCCGCGCCCGCGTCCGCGCCGCCGTCGCCGACGTCGCCCGCGGCGGCGTCGAGGCCATCGCGAACGCCGCCTACGACGCCGTCCCCGGCGACATCGACGACGACGTCGCCATCGTCGTGATCCGTACCGCCCCCGACGAGCTCGGCGTCGTCGAACGCACCTTCCCCGCCGAGCCGATCATGGTCTCGGAGGCCCGCCGGATGGCCGCCGACGCGTTCGCCTCCTGGAGCATGCACGACGAGCAGGCCGAACTCGCGTGCCTGCTGGTGTCGGAGGTCGTCACCAACGTCGTCCTGCACGCCACCACGACGCCCGCGCCCCGCCGCGAGCCCGCCGTCCCGATCCTCGCCGGGATGGAGCCGCTCGGCGCGCCCGTCCAGTTCGACACCGACATGGTCGACTCCTTCGACGAGGACGACTGGAACCTCGGTGCCGACCTCGGCCGCCGCGAGCCCCCGACCAAGGAGTTCCGGCTCCGCCTCCGCCGCGGCGCCGACGCCGTCTGGGTCGAGGTGTTCGACACCGACATGCGGCTCCCGCGCATCCGCAGCGCCGGCGAGACCGACGAGGGCGGCCGCGGCCTCTACCTCGTCGACCAGCTCGCCACCCGCTGGGGCGCGCGCCCCACGAGCGACGGCAAAGCCGTCTGGTTCGAACTGCGCCTCGGCTGATCCCGCCGCCCGCCGGGGCCTGTCGCCGACGCCTAAGCCAAGAGGACGTGCGCCCAGGTTTGGGTGAACCAGAGTTCGCCGCCGATGATGCGGGGCTTGGCGCCGGTGCGGGGGCCGCCGTCGACCTCGTCGAGGAGTTCCTCGCGGACGCGGTCGGCGGCGTCCGGGTCCGGGGCGTCGGCGAGCCAGGGCTCGGCGGGACGCTCGACGGTGAAGACGTCGAGACGGCGGATGGCGCCGCCCGCGGTGGTGATCATCTCGGTGAGGCGGGCGATCGACGGGATGCCGGGGTGGTCGGGGTCGCGGAGCCGCTCGATGCGGTCGCGCGAGGTGCCGGCGAGGTTGCCGCGGACGAGATCGGCCATGATCAGGCGCCCGCCCGGACGCCGGACGCGCAGGAGTTCGCGCAGGACGTCGTGCGGGTCGCCGAGCGCGTAGAGCGCGAACCGCGCGGTGACGAGGGAGAACGAGCCGTCCGGGTAGGGCAGGGCCGTCGCGTCGGCGCGGACGGTCTCGTGGCCGGCCTCGGCGGCGCGGGGCCGCGCGGCGGGGGCCTCGAGCGCGTCGCCGGGCATGCGGACTGGCCCGGTGTGGAACGCGCGGCCGTCGCGGGCGGCGTCCACCGCGGTGAGGCGGCGGACGCGCGGCGCGAGCACGGCGGGCAGCGGGCCGCGCCCGCGCGCGACGTCCAGGCAGACGTCGCCCGGGTGCGGGTCGACGAAGTCCAGCAGCCGTTTCAGGTGCGAGGCGATCTCGGGGACGACGGTCGCCGGATGCGGCACTGCGGGGCTCCCCTCGGTCCGGCCATGCCGCACGGGGTCGCGGTCGTGGACGGGCGCGCGTCCAGACCGGCGGTGCGGCCGGTTCGTCAGGTATGACTCGCCGCCGGGTCGGTAAGTTCGGGCGCCGGGGAAATAATCTGAACGCGCCCGCCGCGCGTCAGTCCGGCAGTTGGCTCCCGTACAGGGTGAGCGCCACCAGCACGAACACGGTGATGACCGCGATGCGGGTGGGCATGGGCAGGCGCATCTTCACCGCCGCCCAGCGGATCGCGAACGAGACGAGCAGGGCCGTCACGACGAGGGCCGCGATGCCTTCCATGGTCACCTTCTCTGGGGAGAGAACCGCCTCCCTAGACGATAGCCGTGTAAGCAGTGGGTTACCCGCGGGTCGGGCTCGCGGGGCGGGCCGCTACCCTCGCGGTTGTGGCAGATGCGAATGAAGTGGACGAGCGGGACAAGGTCGACGAGCTGATGGTGCAGATGGCGCGCAGCCGGGTGGCGCTGGGCGTCACGGCGTTCGCCGCGCCCGCGCTGACCGTCCGGCTGATGGGGATGGGCCGCGGCGCGGACGCCGGCCGCGACTACGTCACCCGGATGTTCGCCGCGCGGGAGATCGCCCTCGGGGCGGGCTACCTGCTGAGCGGCGAGGACGGGCGCAAGCTGTGGGCCCGGCTCGGGCTCGGGGTGGACGTCCTCGACACGGTGACCGGGCTGCGCGCCCGCAAGGGCCTGCCGCTGTGGGTGGCCGGGGGCGCGCTGGCGGTGTCCGGGAGCGCGGTGGCGCTGGGCGCCGCGAAGGTCGCGCGGGACGTGCTGCGGTGACGTGATCCCGCCGGGCTCGTGGGTAGGCCCCTGACGTCACGGACGGGCGGGGGCTGCGGGCATGACGGTGGCGGAGGCGCGGGACGAGCGGGCCATGCCGGTGGGCAGGGAGCTGTACGCGATCCTCGGTGCGCTCATGCTCGCGCTGCTGCTCGCGGCGCTCGACCAGACGATCGTGTCGACGGCGCTGCCGACGATCGTCAGCGATCTCGGCGGGCTGAACCACCTGTCGTGGGTGGTGACGGCGTACCTGCTGGCGGCGACGGCGTCCACGCCGCTGTGGGGCAAGCTCGGCGACCAGTACGGGCGCAAGCGGCTGTTCCAGACCTCGATCGTCATCTTCCTGATCGGGTCGGCGCTGTGCGGGATCGCGCAGGGGATGACCGAGCTGATCCTGTTCCGGGCGCTGCAGGGGCTCGGCGGCGGCGGGCTGATGGTGCTGGCCATCGCGATCGTCGGGGAGGTCGTGCCGCCCCGCGAGCGGGGCCGGTACCAGGGGCTGTTCGGCGCGGTGTTCGGCGTGGCGAGCGTGTGCGGGCCGCTGCTCGGCGGGTGGTTCGTCGACAACCTGTCGTGGCGGTGGGTGTTCTACATCAACCTGCCGATCGGCATCGTGGCGCTCGCCGTGGTCGCGGCGGTGCTGCACGCGCGGGAGGAGCGGGAACGGCACCGCATCGACTACCTCGGGACGCTGCTGATCGTCGGCTGGGCGGTCGGCCTGGTGCTGGTGACGACCTGGGGCGGGACGACCTACGACTGGATCTCCCCGCAGATCATCGGGCTCGCCGGGGCGTCGGTCGTGCTGATCGCGGTCTGGGTGCTGGTCGAGCGGCGCGCCGCCGAACCGGTCATGCCGCCGAAGCTGCTCGCCCATCCGGTCTTCGCGATCGGGTCGGCGGTGGGGTTCGTCGTCGGCTTCGCGATGTTCGGCGCCCTGACGTTCCTGCCGATCTTCCTGCAGGTCGTGCACGGTGTCTCGCCGACGCTGTCGGGCGTCCACCTGCTGCCGATGATGCTCGGGATGCTGCTGACCTCGATCGGCTCCGGCCAGATCGTCAGCCGGACCGGCCGGTACAAGGTGTTCCCGGTCGCCGGCACGCCGCTCATCGCGGTCGCGCTGCTCCTGCTGTCGCGGCTGGACGAGACGTCCTCGACGCTCGCGATGAGCCTGCGGTTCGCGCTGCTCGGGCTCGGCCTCGGGATGGTCCTGCAGATCCTCGTGATCGCCGTGCAGAACGCCGTCCCGTACGAGGACCTCGGCGCGGCGACGTCCGGGGTGACGTTCTTCCGGCAGATCGGCGGCTCGTTCGGGGTGGCGGTCTTCGGGGCGGTGTTCAGCAACGCGCTGGCCGGCAACGTCGCCGCGATCGCCCGCGACCTGCCCCCGGGCCTGGACCCCGGGGCCGTCCAGGGGGACCCGGGGATGCTCGACCGGTACCCGCCGGGGGTGCGCAACGAGGTGCTGGCCGCCTACGCCGACTCGATCGGCACCGTGTTCTTCTGGGCCGTCCCGGTCGCCGCCGTCGGCTTCCTGCTGGCCCTGTTCCTGCGCGAGACGCCGCTGCGCGAGACGTCCCGGACGCACGACTACGGCGAGGGGTTCGGCGCGGCGCCGACCGTCCGGTCGTCCCGGCACGAGATGGAGCGGTGCCTGAGCGAGCTGATGCGCCGCGACCCGCGCGCCCGCGAGCTGTACGCGAAGCTGGGCCGCCTCGCGGGGGTGGACCTGCCGGCGGGGAGCATGTGGGCGCTGTGCCGGATCGCCCGGGACGGGACGGTGCGCGGCACGGACCTCGCCGACCGTGCGGGTGTCCCGGCCGAAACCGGACGCCCGTTCGTCGACCGGCTCGTCGCCGGCGGCCTCGTCGAGCGGCGCGACGGCGTGCTGGCGATCACCGGGCCGGGCCGGACGGTCGCCGAACGGCTGTTCACCGCGCGCCGCGAGGGCCTCGCCGAACACGTCCGGGGCTGGTCGCCCGAGGACCATCCCGAACTCGCGGACGTCCTGTCCCGCCTGGCCCGCGCGTCCCTGGGCGACGACGCGGACGGCGAGACGATGCGCGGCGCCACCGCGGCATCCGCGTAACCCCCGCCACATACCGTTGCGCCTTCGGCCCTGTAATCTCATACTGACTGACCGAATCACACTCGGTTTCGGGACGGAACCCAGACAGTTGGAGGCGTAGTGGCCGAGGCGTACATCGTCGGCGCGGTCCGTACCCCCGTCGGCACCAGGAAGGGCGCCCTCAAGGACGTGCACCCCGCCGACCTCGGGGCGCACGTGCTCAAGGAGCTCGTCGACCGGACCGGGGCCGACCCGTCCGCGGTCGAGGACAACATCATGGGCTGCGTCATGCAGGTCGGCCCCCAGGCCCTCGACATCGCGCGCACCGCGTGGCTGTCGGCGGGTCTGCCGGAGGGCGTGCCCGGCGTGACCATCGACCGGCAGTGCGGGTCGTCGCAGCAGGCGATCCACTTCGCCGCCCAGGGCGTCCTGTCGGGCACCCAGGACCTCGTCGTCGCCTCCGGCGTCGAGCACATGGCGAAGGTGCCGATGGGCGCCAGCATCGTCCAGGGGCTGGACTTCCCCTACGGCGAGGGCTGGGGCGAGCGGTACGGCAAGCAGGAGATCTCGCAGTTCCGCGGCGCCGAGCTGATGGCCGAGAAGTGGGACTTCAGCCGCGCGGACATGGAGAAGTTCGCGCTGGAGAGCCACCGGCGGGCCGCCAAGGCCATCGAGGCCGGCTACTTCGACCGGGAGATCGCCCCGCTCGCCGGGCTGACCAAGGACGAGGGCGCCCGCCCCGACACCACCCTGGAGAAGATGGCGGGCCTGAAGGTGCTGCGCGAGGGCGGCCGCATCACCGCCGCCGTGTCGTCGCAGGTCTCCATCGGCGCGTCCGCCGTGATGATCGCGTCCGAGGAGGCCGTCAAGCGGTACGACCTCACCCCGCGCGCCCGCATCCACACCCTCGCGGTGGTCGGATCGGACCCGGTCTACATGCTGACCGGCCCGATCCCCGCCACCGAGAAGGCCCTCGACCGTGCCGGCCTCAAGATCGACGACATCGACGTCTTCGAGGTCAACGAGGCGTTCGCCCCGGTCCCGCTGGCGTGGGCCCGCGACACCGGCGCGTCCCTCGAGAAGATGAACCCCAACGGCGGCGCCATCGCCACCGGCCACCCGCTGGGCGCCACCGGCGGCATCCTGCTCACCAAGCTCCTGCACGAGCTCGAGCGCACCGGCGGCCGCTACGGCCTCCAGACGATGTGCGAGGGCGGCGGCCAGGCCAACGCCACCATCATCGAGCGTCTCTGACGGGCTGACGGCACGCGAGACCACGGCGGTCCCGGTTCCGAGCCCGAAGGCCCGGAACCGGGACCGCCGTGGTCGTCTCAGGCCGCGCGCAGCCCGGCGAAGAACGTCCGGACGTCGGACGCGACGTCGCCGGGGGCCTCCATCGCGGCGAAGTGGCCCGCCCTCGGGAACTCGCTCCAGTGCACGATGCTCGTGTTGTCGCGTTCGGCGAGCGACCTGATCGTCTGGAAGTCGTCGGCGAAGACCGCGACGCCCGTCGGGGCGGTGTTGACCGCGGGCTCGGCCTCCGCGCGGGCCTCCTCGTAGTAGTACCGGCTCGCGGTGGCCTGGGTGTTGGTGAACCAGTAGAGGGACACCTGCGTCAGGATCTGGTCGATGGTCACGAGGCTGGTCCCGTTGCCGAAGGAGTTGAGCAGCTCGCTGTAGGCGAGCTGCCCCACGGGCGAGTCCGCGATCGCCGCGCCGATCGTCTGGGGCCGGGCGGCGTTCATCGCGTTGTAGCCGCCGACCGACTGGAACCACTGCATGTGCTCCAGCGCCGCGTACTCCTTCGGGCCGAACCCCTCGAACTCCGCGGGGTCACCGGACGGGAAGGAGAACAGCTGGAGGACGTGCATCCCGAGGAATCCGGGCGGGTCCAGCAGCCCCAGCTCGCGGCAGAGCATCGCGCCCATGTCGCTGCCGTGCGCGCCGTAGGAGTCGTAGCCGAGGCGGCGCATCAGGGCGTCGAGGACGCGGGCGACCCGCGCCTGCGTCCAGCCGCCGCCGTTCAGCGGGGTGCTGAAGCCGAAGCCGGGGAGCGACGGGACGACCACCGAGAACGCGTCCTCGGCGCGGCCGCCGTGCGCGACGGGGTCGGTGAGCGGGCCGATCATGTCGAGGAAGTCGGCGAACGAGCCGGGGTAGGTGTGCAGCAGGAGCAGCGGCGTCGCGCCCGCCTCCGGGGACGGCACGTGGACGAAGTGGACGGTCTGGCCCTCGATCTCGGTGAGGTGGTGCGGGAACTCGTTCATCCGCGCCTCGGCCGCCCGCCAGTCGAACGAGGCGCGCCAGTACTCGACGGTCTCGCGCAGGTAGCCGTTCGGGGTGCCGAGCGCCCAGTCGTCGGCCGCCGCCGGACGGGGCAGCCGGGTGCGGGCGAGTCGCGCGTGCAGGTCGTCGAGCTCGGCCTGCTCGATCGCGACGGTGAAGGGACGGATCTCGGTGTTCTCCTGCGTCTTCGTCATGTCCCTTACGGTAGGAGCCATATAGGCTGACTTCTTTCCTATATGGCGGCGATACTGAAGGAATGCTGGAAACGTCCGCGCGGCTGCTCGCGCTGCTCTCGCTCTTCCAGTCCCGGCCCGACTGGACCGGCCGGGAGCTTGCCGAACGCCTCGGCGTGACCGCCCGGACCGTCCGCAACGACATCGGACGGCTGCGCGACCTCGGCTACCCGGTCGACGCCACGCGGGGCGCGGCGGGCTCCTACCGGCTCGGCGCGGGCACCCGGCTGCCGCCGCTGCTGCTCGACGACGAGGAGGCCGTCGCCGTCGCGATCGGGCTGCGCGCGGGCAGCGGCGTCGGCGGCATCGAGGAGAGCAGCGCCCGCGCCCTGGCGAAGCTGGAGCAGGTGCTCCCGCACCGGCTGCACCGCCAGGTCCGCGCCCTGCACGAGGCCACGTCGCGGGCGCCGGAGAACCTCGACACCGACGCGGAGGACCCCGAGACCGGCGCCGAGGTCCTCACCGCGATCGCCTCGGCCGTCCGCGACGGCGTACAGCTTCGCTTCGACTACGCCGCCGCCGTCGAGCCCGCCGGAGACGAGGCCCCGTCGGCGACGGCCGCGCCCGCGGGCCGCAAGCTGGTGGAGCCCTACCGCCTCGTGAGCTGGCGCCGGCGCTGGTACCTGGTCGCCCGGGACCCGGAGTCGGGCGCGTGGTCGGCCTTCCGCGCCGACCTGATGACGCTCCGCACGCCCGGTGGCCCCGCGTTCACCCCCACGCCGCTGCCGGGCGGCGACTACACCTCGTTCGTCCTGCGGGACGTGGCGGCGACCGGCTGGAAGGTGCACGCGCGCGTCACGGTCCACGCTCCGGCCGAGCAGGTCCTCGCCCGGATCAACGCGACGGTCGGCGTCGTCGAGTCCGTGGCCGCGGACCGCTGCGTGCTGGTCACCGGCGCCGACAGCCTGGAGACGATCGCCGCCTACCTCGGCATGCTCGGCCTCGACTTCGAGATCGTGTCCCCGCCCGAGCTGCGCGCCCGCGTCGCGGACCTCGGCCGCCGCTACCTCCGCGCGGCCGGCTCCTGAGCCGGTTCCGCGAACCGGGGCGAGCCGGGCGGGGCGGGGTGGGCGCGCCGGGCGAGGTGCGGCATGCTCGGGGGTCGGTGGCGCGCTGGACGGGTGAGGGGCCTGGCATGGACGAGACGGTGCTGTACGCGGTCGACGAGCGGGTCGCGCGGATCACGCTGAACCGGCCGGACGCGCGGAACGCGCTGAGCGATCAGCTGATCGACGAGCTGCTGGCGGCGTTCGAGCGGGCGAAGCGCGACGACGGGGTGCGCGTGATCGTCCTGACGGGCGCGGGGGACCGGGCGTTCTGCGCGGGCGCGGACCTCGGCGGGCTGGGCGCGCAGCAGGCCGACGGCCGGGCGGTGGCCGATCCCGCGGCGATCCGGGACAGCGCCCCGTTCCGGCTGTTCACGGCGTTCCCGAAGCTGGGCAAGCCGATCATCGCGCGGCTGGCCGGGCACGCGGTGGCGGGCGGCCTCGGCCTGGCGGCGGCGTGCGACCTGGTGATCGCGGCGGACGACGTGAAGCTGGCGACGCCCGAGGTGAACGTGGGGCTGTGGCCGATGATGATCATGGCGATCATCAACCGGAACGTCGTCCCGAAGCAGGCGTTCCGGCTGTACTACACCGGCGGCCGGATCACCGCGGCGGAGGGCCGGGAGATCGGCCTGGTCACCGAAGTGGTGCCGCGGGACGAGCTGGACGCGCGGGTGGACGGGCTCGCGCGGACGATCGCGGCGAAGAGCCCGCTCGGGCTGCGCGCGGGCCGGGACGCGTTCTTCGCGATCGAGGGGCGCCCGCTGGAGGAGCAGGTCGAGCATCTGCTGGGCGAGCTGGTGCGGCTGGCGGGCAGCGAGGACGCCAGGGAGGGCGTCGCGGCGTTCCTGGAGAACCGCACCCCCGACTTCCGCGGCCGGTAGCGGGCGGCCGGCTACGGGACGGTGCCTACGGGACGGTGCCTACGGGACGGGGAGTGTGATCGTCCGCTGCAGGCGGGCGGCGGTGGCCTTGAGCCGGTCGGCGGAGCGCTCGATCCTGGTGAGCTTCGCGGGCCGGCAGGAGATCGCGAGGGCCGCGCGGACGGTGCCGGTCGCGTCGGTGACCGGGACGGCGGCGCAGCCGGTGCCGAGCGCGTACTCCTCCCGGTCGATGGACAGGCCGGTGGACGAGCGCAGCGTGCGCAGCAGCCGGCGCGGTTCGGTGATCGTGTGCGGGGTGAGGTCGGCGAGGGTGTGCCGGTCGAGGTAGTCGCGGCGGCGGTCCTCGTCGAGCTGGGCGATCAGGCACTTGCCGAGCGCGGTGGCGTGCGGGGCCTCGTCGAAGCCGACCCAGACGTCGACGCGGGGCGTGCGGGGGCCGTCGACGATGTCGATCAGCTTGATCTCGCCGTCCACGTGCATGGCGAAGTACGCCGCGGCGCCCAGTTCGTCCCGGAGCCCGACGAGGGCGGGGCGGATGCGGGCGAGGAGCTGCTGGGCCCGGCTCTTGCCGTGCAGGGAGCCGATGCGGTCGCCGAGCACCCAGACGCCGTCCGACAGGCGGGTGGCGTAGCCCTCGTGCGCGAGCGTGCGCAGCAGGTGGTACGTCGTGGCGAGGGGGAGCCCGGCCTCGCGGGCGAGCTGCTTGGCGGGCGCCCCGCCGGGGTGCGAGGACACCGCCTCCATGAGATGCAGAGCACGCTGCACCGAGGCGATCAGGGTGGGTCTGCGTGTCTCGTCCATCACGCAAAGCGAACCCTGCTCGTCGGTGCCGGTCAAGGGCTTTGACCAGACCCGTGGGCGAGATCCGGGGAAGCAGGTCGTGACCTGCGGGGGGAGTAGTCCGCCGGGATCCGGGGAGTAGCTCGGCAACGGACGGACGGGAGTTGCGAGGAGCCGGCATGAGTCAGCCGATGCGCACGGCGGAGCAGGGCACGCGGCGGGCCGCGGGGCATGACGCGGGGCAGGTGGACGAGCGGACCGCCCGGAAGGTGGCGGAAGAGGCGCGGGAGTCCGAATGGCGGCTGCCGAGCTTCGGCAAGCAGCTGTTCCTCGGCGACTTCCGGCTGGACCTCGTCCACCCGCACCCGCGTCCCGGTGACGAGGACCGCGCCAAGGGCGATGCGTTCCTGGAGAAGCTCACCGAATTCTGTGCGAACGAGGTCGATCCGCATCGGATCGAGCGGGACGCGCAGATTCCGGACGAGACACTGCGGGGGCTGCGCGACCTCGGGGCGTTCGGCATGAAGATCCCCGAGCGGTACGGCGGCCTCGGGCTCGGCCAGTTCCACTACGGGCGGGCGCTGATGGTCGCGGCGTCGGTGAGCCCGGCGATCGGGGCGCTGCTGTCGGCGCACCAGTCGATCGGCGTCCCGCAGCCGGTGAAGATGTTCGGGACCGACGAGCAGAAGGAGGCGTGGCTGCCGCGCTGCGCGACACAGCTCACCGCGTTCCTGCTGACCGAGCCCGACGTCGGCTCCGACCCGGCGCGGCTGCGCGCGACCGCCACGCCCGACGGGGACGAGTACGTCCTCAACGGCGTGAAGCTGTGGACGACGAACGGGGTCGTGGCGGACCTCGTGGTGGTGATGGCGCGGGTCCCGAAGTCGGACGGGCACCGGGGCGGCATCTCGGCGTTCGTCGTCGAGATGGACACCCCGGGCATCACGGTCGAGAACCGCAACCGGTTCATGGGGCTGCGCGGCATCGAGAACGGGGTCACGCGCTTCCACGACGTGCGCGTCCCGAAGGCGAACATGATCGGCAAGGAGGGCGCCGGGCTGAAGATCGCGCTGGCGACCCTCAACACCGGACGGCTGTCGCTGCCGGCGATGTGCGCGGGGAGCGGCAAGTGGGCCACCAAGATCGCGCGGGAGTGGTCGGCGGAGCGGGTGCAGTGGGGCCGTCCGGTCGGGCGGCACGAGGAGGTCGCCCGCAAGGTCTCGTTCATCGCCGCGACCGCGTACGCGATGGAGGCCGTCCACGATCTGTCGGCGCGGCTCGCGGACGACGAGCGCAACGACATCCGGATCGAGGCGGCCCTAGCGAAGCTGTGGTCGTCGGAGATGGCCTGCAAGGTCGCCGACGAGCTGGTGCAGGTGCGCGGCGGCCGCGGCTACGAGACGGCCGAGTCGCTCGCCGCGCGCGGGGAGCGGGGCGTCCCGGTCGAGCAGCTGGTGCGCGACCTGCGCATCAACCGGATCTTCGAGGGGTCCAGCGAGATCATGCATCTGCTGATCGCGCGGGAGGCGGTGGACGCGCACCTGTCGGTGGCCGGCGACATCATCGACCCCGAGACGTCCGCGGCCGGGAAGGCGCGGGCGGCGGCGCGGGCCGGCGGGTTCTACGCGCGCTGGCTGCCGACCCTGGTCACGGGCGCGGGGCAGCGGCCCGGCTCGTACGCGGAGTTCGGCCCCCTCGCCAAGCACCTGCGCTACGCGGAGCGCGCGGCCCGCAAGCTCGCCCGGTCGATCTTCTACGCGGCGGGCCGCTGGCAGGGCGGGCTGGAGCAGCGCCAGGGGTTCCTCGGCCGGATGGTCGACATCGGCGCCGAGCTGTACGCGATCAGCGCCGTCTGTGTGCGCGCGCACGCCGACGCGTCCGGCAAGGGCCCGCTGCAGGACGGCGGCGAGGGGCCGGGCAAGTCGGCGCTCCTGCTCGCGGACGCGTTCTGCAAGCAGTCCCGGGTGCGGGTGGAGGAACTGTTCGACGGCCTGTGGCGTAACACGGACGAGACGGACGTGCGGCTCGCGCGCGCCGTGCTCGACGGCGCGTTCACGTGGGTCGAGGACGGTGTGCTCGACCCGTCCATCCCGGGTCCGCTGATCGCCGCGTCCGAGCCGGGCCCCAGCCGCTTGGAGGACGTCCACCGGAAGGTGACATGACCGCCGGGTAGCGGTTGGCGACGCGTTGTAAGGCTCGGATCGCTAGACTGACCGGATTCGCGCCCGAGATCGGACCGTCCGTCCAGGAGCAGGTCCCAGGATCCGGCGAAACGAGAGCCGACACGGCGAACGCACCCAGCAAGTGGGAAGTATGCAGCAGACTGGTCAGAAGAAGTCCATTGCCGGAAGCCTCCTCAACCTGATCGGCAGCGGTTCCAAGCGGTCGCCCGCCGCGCCGCAGCCCGCGCCGGACGGCGACGTCGTCCAGCCGGCCGCCGGGGAGGGGCAGCTCGAGAACCACCTCGGCGGGGACGAGGCCCGCAACTACCGCAAGTACGAGTACGACACCGTCGCGCCGCACGTGGGCCGCTCCATGCTGGAGGTCGGGTCCGGGCTCGGGCACTTCTCCGAGCAGTTCGCGGGACGGCTCGACTACCTCGTCGTCAGCGACAACGACCCGTACTGCGTCGGGGAACTGCGCACGCGGTACGAGGGCAACGACGACGTCGAGGTCATCGACCTGGCGCTGCCGGCCGACATCGAGATCCGGCAGAAGGTCGACACCGTCGTGATGATGAACGTCCTGGAGCACATCAAGGACGACGTCCAGGCGCTGCGCGACCTCGCCGCGGTGACCCTGCCCGGCGGCCGGATCGTCATCTGGGTGCCGGGATACATGCAGCTCTACGGCGACTTCGACCGCAAGGTCGGGCATGTCACCCGGTACACCCCGAAGACGCTGGAGAAGTCGGTGCGCGAGGCGGGGCTCGTCCCCGAGGTCCTCAAGCCGATCAACTTCCTCGGCGGCATCGCCTGGTGGTTCGCGGTGCGGCGCGGCGGCGCCGGCTACCCCGACCCCAAGCTGGTGAAGATCTACGACCGGACGGTCGTGCCGTTCACCCGCACGATCGAGCGGTTCGTGAAGCCGCCGTTCGGGCAGACGGTGCTCTGCGTGGCGCGCGTCCCCGAGTAACCGTCCCCGGGCGACCGTCCCCGAGCAACCGGGCCGGGCAGCCGCTACCGGGCCGCACCGGCCTCCCGGAACAGGGAGAGCCGGTGCGCGGTCGCGGCGGCCTCCCCGCGGCTGGCGACGCCGAGCTTGCCGAGGATATTGGAGACGTGCACGCTGGCCGTCTTCGCCGAGATGAACAGCGCGGCGGCGATGTCGCGGTTGCTGCGGCCCTCGGCGACGAGCCGCAGCACCTCGAACTCGCGCGGCGTCAGCCCGAGCGGCGCCGTCCCGTTCCGCGGGCTCCGGGTGCGGCGCCGCAGGTCGGCGACCAGCGCGGCGAGCGGTTCGGCGCGCAGCCCGCGGGCGAGGCCGGCGGCGGTGTCCAGCCGGACGGACGCCGCGTCGTGGTCGCCCGCCGCCAGTGCGGCCTCGGCGGCCCGCACGAGCGCCGTGGCGTGCTCGAACGGGTTGCCGATCCCCTCCCACGCGGCCGCGGCGGCGTCCCACGCGTCCCGGTCGGCGGCGCCGCGGGCGCGTCCCAGCTCGGCCTCGAACGTGCGCCGGTAGGTGTCCTGCAGGGGGCCGAGGCACGGCAGCGCGGTCGCGCGCTCCTCGATGCGCTTGAGGTCGTCGTCGACGCCCGCGCCGAGCTGGGCGCAGGCGGTGGCGCCGAGTACCAGCGCGGGCCACGCGTACCGCGCGTCGTCCGGCAGGCCGGGCCGCTCCACCACCCGCAGGACGGCCTCCAGCGCGGCGGCCGGATCACCGTCGGCCAGCGCGAGGCGCGCCCGGAGCCGCTGCGTGGAGAAGTAGTCCTGGGTCTTCAGCCAGGCCGTGTGCACGTTCGCGACCTGGTTGGTGCGCGCCAGCCGCTCGCGGGCCGTGTCCGGCTCGCCGCGGAACAGGGCGATCTCGCCCGACATGACGAGCAGCGACGTGCGGGTCGTGACGGACGGCTCCTGCGCCAAGGCGTGCTCCATCACGGCGAGCGCCTCGTCCCACCGGCCGAGCGACACCAGCGGCTCGGCCTCGTTGATGCACAGGAACGTGCCGTCCGTGCGGGCCAGCCCGAACCGGGAGGCGGTCTCCTTGCCGAGCCGCGCCACCTCCGCCGCCTCCGCGTGCAGGCCCGAGCCCTCCAGGAAGTGCGACCGGAGCACCGCGTGCCGCATCAGCGCGCCGTGGTCGCCGCTGCGGGCCGCCGCGTCGGCGACCTCGGCGAGCATCGAGCCGTCGGCGTAGTCGATGTCGGTGCAGAACAGCGTGCACAGCGCGTGCGCCTCGGCCACCGGGTCGCCCAGCTCCCGCGCGATGGCGTACGACTCGGCCGCCGCGGCCCGCCCCTCGTCGATGTTCGTCGTGAAGCGGATGTAGGTGGCGAGCGTGGACAGCACGCGGGCGCGCAGCACCGTGCGCCGGTCGGGCGGCAGTGTCGCGGCGGCCGCGCGGACGTCCTCGATGAACCCGGACCGGGCCATCTGGTACCGCATCCGGCCCCGCAGCGCCAGCAGCTCGGCCCGCCGCTCCCGGACGTCCGGGTCGTCGTCGCTCTCGCCGATCTCGCGCAGCGCCGCCGACGCGAGCTTGATGCCGCGCTCGTATTCGCCCGCCAGGTTCGCGGTCCGCGCGGCCTTCTCCAGGACCCGCTCCAGGGGCGCGCCGATGCGTTCCGGCGCGTCCGGGACCAGCTCCCACAGCTCCATGACGCGCGACAGCATCGCCAGGCACTCCGCGTACGCGAGCGCCTTGCGCGCGTAGGACGCCGCCCGCCACGACGCGACCAGCGCCCAGACGGCGTTGTGCGCGGACTTCCAGTGGTGGCTCAGCTCCACCCACAGCCGCCCGTCCGGGACCAGCGCGGGTTCGTTCTCCAGCGCCTCCGCGTACCGGGTGTGCAGCCGCGTGTGCTCGCCGGGCAGCAGGTCGTCGTGCACGGCCTCGCGGATCAGCGCGTGCCGGAACGCGTAGCCGTCCCCGTCCACGACCAGGACGTTCGCCGCGACGGCCGGGCGCAGCGTGCGGGTCAGCGCGGCGTCGTCCAGCCCGGTGACCGCCGCGAGCAGCGCGTGCTCGATGCGGGTGCCGCCGCCACTGGCGTCCCGCAGCACCTCCTGCGTCTCCTCGGGCAGCCGCTGCACCCCGGCCAGCAGCAGGTCGCGCAGCGACTCGGGCAGCTCGCACGCCAGCGTGCCGTCGTCGTCGAGCAGCGCCTCGATGAACAGCGGGTTGCCCTCGCTGCGCCGGGCGATCCGGTCCACCAGCCCCGCCGGCGGCTCGTCGCCCAGCAGCGCCGTGACGAGCGCCGCGGTCTCGGCCCGCGACAGCCGCGCCGGCTCCAGCCGCCGCACCCGCTCGACCCGCTCCAGCCCCGCGAGCAGCGTCCGCAGCGGATGCCCCCGGTGCAGCTCGTCCGTCCGGTACGTCACCACGACGAGGACGGGCGCGTCGCCGAGGTTGCGGGTCAGGAAGGCCAGCAGGTCGCGGGTGGAGCGGTCGGCCCAGTGGGCGTCCTCGATGACGAGCACGACCGGGGCCCGCTCGGCGAGCCGCTCCAGCAGCGTCAGGACCAGCTCGAACAGCCGCGCCCGCTCCTCCCCGGACGCCGCGTCCCGCTCGGGCTCGCCGAACTCGGGCAGCAGCCGGGCCAGCGCGCCGGTGTCGCCGCGCGGCACCAGCCCCGCGACCCCGTCGATGCCGATGTCGCGCACCAGCCCGCGCAGCACGGTCGTGAACGGGGCGAACGGCAGGCCGTCCGAGCCCAGCTCCAGGCACCCGCCGACCAGCACCCGTGCCCGGTCGCCGACGGACCCGGCGAACTCCCGGATCAGCCGCGTCTTGCCCAGGCCCGCCTCGCCGCCGATGAGTACGGCGCCGGGCGCCGCGGCGAGCGCGTCCTCCAGCCGCCGCAGCTCATCCGACCGCCCGACCAGGACGGGACTCATCGCGCGCGTGCTCACACGCTCCAGGATGCCACTCGAGTCGGACATTTCCTCTCGAATTTCAGCCCGTGAGACGCCAGCCCTCGCCTCGATGCTCGTCCAGTTCCGGGACCTTCCCGTGTGACGGTGTTGTGCAGTTCGTGGTCCGCACCGGCCCGGTGCCGATTCCCCTCGCGCGGAAGTGCTCGTGTGCCAGCATCTCCGCGCGGGTGAGGACGGGCGCGACGGGCGCGCCTTCCCGCGAGAGCCGGGTGACCGCCTCGTCCCGCGTGAGCCCCGCGACCGCGTCCGCGATCTCCCCGTCGAGCTCCTCCAGCCGCTCGAAGCGTTGCAGGAACGGGACGTCCGCGTGCCGTTCGAGCCCGAGGGCCCGGCACACCGCCGCCCACAGCGGTTGCTCGGACACGACGCCGAGCGTGATCGTGCGCCCGTCCTTCGTCGGGTAGACCCCGTATCCCGGCACGGGCGCGTCGGCCCCGGACATGTCGGGCGACGTCTCCACCCAGTCCGCGAGCACGTCCGCCATCCCGAGGTCGATCCGCTCGCCGGCGCCGGTCGCCCGGGCCCGCACGACGGCCGCGGTGATCGCGAACGCCGCCATCGTCGCCGCCGCCATGTCCGCGACCGCGAGCTCCGCACCCGCCGACGTCGCGTCCTGCCCGAGGGCGCCCGCGTAGGCCCGGTAGTTCACGTCGTGCCCCGGCACCGCGGACAGCGGCCCCTCGGCGCCGTACCCGGAGATCGAGCAGTAGACGAGCGCGGGGGCACCCTCCCGGAGCCGCTCGTACCCGACGCCCAGCCGGTCGGCGACGCCCGGCCGGAACCCCTCGACGAACACCTCGGCGTCCCGCGCCAGCTCGCGGCACCGCGCGAGCCCGGCGCCGGTCTTCAGGTCCAGCTCGACGCTCCGCTTGTGCCGGTTGAGCACGTCGAAGTGGTCCCGGAACGCCCGCATCGGCTCGCCCCCGGGCGGTTCGACCTTGACGACGTCCGCGCCCAGCCGTCCGAGCAGCTGCGTCGCGTACGGCCCCGGCCGCCACATCGTCAGATCGAGCACCCGCAGGCCGTCCAGCAGTCCCATGCCGCAACCTTATGCAAGCAACCGCTTGGTCGACCAGGGGGTGCCTGACCGGCCCCGCCCGTCCGGTCAGACCGGCGGCGTTCACCGGCCCGCACGGCGTTGATCATGCCGGGGCCATCGCGCTCGGGTCCGCTACGGCCATGAGAATCTCCAAAGCACTGGCGGCCGGGACGAGCGCCCTGCTCGCCGCCGCCCTCTGCACCGCGACGGCCGCGCCCGCCGCCGCCGAACCCCGCCACCGGCCGTCGAAGCCGCTCGCCGACCACGTCCTGTTCCTCGCCCTGGACGGCTTCGACGCCGAGTACGTCGGGGACGCGCCGATGCCCAACCTCGACAAGCTCCTGCGGCGCGGCGGCCTCGCGACCTCGACGGGCGTGATGACGTCCATCACCAACCCGTCCTGGTCGTCGGTCGCCACGGGAGCGTGGCCGGAGCGGCACCGCAACACGGCGTACTGGTACGACGCGGAGTCCGGGACGGCGCGCGGGCAGCAGCGCGAGATGGCCGTGCCGACGATCGGGCAGGCCGTCCGCGAGCAGGGCGGGACGATCCTGTCCGCGCAGTGGTTCACGCTGCAGAACTACGGCACCGCCTACGGGGACCCCGAGGGCATCTACACCCAGCCGGGCGGCGCGTGCCCGCGCCGGGTGGACGACGCGGTGGCCGTCCTGGAGGGCAGGCCGGTCGACAGCGGCGGCACGGCGGTCACCGCGCCGAAGATCCCCGACCTGATCGCCGTCTACTGCGACACCCTGGACTCGATCGGCCACGACGGCGGCGCCGAGGACCCCCGGATCCCCGAGGCGCTGCGGATGATCGACGAGCAGATCGGCCGGCTCGTCGAGGCCGTGCAGGAAGCCGGGATCTACGGGCGCACCACGTTCGTCATCACCGGCGATCACGGCATGACCACCTTTACGGGCGGCTTGAACACCGAGGTCGTCGAGGCGGTCGCCGAGGCGGGGTACAAGCTCGAGTACCTGGGCTCGGGGCAGCGCCCGGCGCCCGACACCGACGCGGTGATGGTCGTGGGCGGCGTCGGCAGCCTCCACCTGGTCGGCGACGCCGCCGGGAGCCGCAGGGCCGAACGCCGCATCGCCGCCGCGCTCCGCGACGTCCCGCACGTCCGGGCCGTCTACGACGAGCGCGACCAGCGGCGCATGCGGATGAGCCCGAACCACGGCGAGCTGGTCGTCGAGCCCGAGCCCGGCTGGAGCCTGGGCGCCGCGCCCGCGTCCCCGAAGGGCTCGCACGGCAGCACGGGCGACCTGCGCGTCCCCCTGGTGATCGCGGGCGCCGGAGTGCGGCCGCACGCCGCCGCGTGGCGCCCCCGCCACGTGGACGTCGCACCGACGATGGCCGCCCTGCTCGGCATCAGGCCCCCTTCGGGCGTCCAGGGCCGGGTCCTGGGCGAGGTCCTGCAGCGCCGGCACTGACCCGACGAGGCCGCGGCCGGCTACCAGGGGATCGGGCCCTCCTCCCCGAAGAACCCGGCCGTCGGCCCGTCCGCGCCGAGCGTCGCCAGCCGCACCACGACCGCCGCACCCTGCGCCGGGGTGAGGTGCCCGGTGTGCCCGTTGCTGTCGGTGTCGACGAAGCCGGGCGCGACCGCGTTCACCAGGATCCCGTCCTTGCGCAGCTCGTTCGCGTACTGCACGGTCAGCGCGTTGACCGCGGCCTTGGACGGCGTGTAGGCGGCGGACGGCAGCAGCGCGGCGAACGGGCCGTCCGGGTCGCTCGTCAGGCCCAGCGACCCGGCGTGACTGCCGACGTTGACGACGCGCGGCACGGGCGACCGCCGCAGCAGCGGCAGCATCGCGTTGGTCACCGCGATCACCCCGAAGACGTTCGTCTCGAACACCGCCCGGACCATCTCCAGATCGACCGAACTCGGGATCTGATCGGTGGCGTCCTGCGGCGACACGTTCCCGGACCCGGTGATCCCCGCGTTGTTGACGAGCACATCGAGATGCCCGAAACGCTCCTCGATCCGCCTCGCCGCCTCCCGGACGGTGCCCGCGGCGGTGACGTCCAGGGCGACCGCGTGCGCGTCGCCGCCCCCCGCCCGCACCGCCGCGGCGGCCTCCTCACCGCGCCCCACGTCCCTTGCCCCGACCAGAACCGTCATGCCGAGCCCTGCGAGCGCCTCCGCCGTCGTCCGTCCGATCCCCTTGTTCGCCCCGGTGACCAGCGCGACCTTCCGATGTGCGTTCATGCCGCATCCCTTGCTCGTGTGGTGACGCACACGAGACACCGCCGCCCCGGCCCGCGTGACGGCCCCCACGATGTGACGTGCGCCACCTCTGGCGGGCGGGGGCGCTGTCGTCCGGAGCCGGCTCACGGTCACGAAATCCGGTGCCGGCCGGCGAACGCGCCTCTGTTCTGGTCGTGGCGGTTCCGAGGTCAGCTCAGGGGCATGCCGAGGATCTTGCTGTCGGGGCCGTCGAGGAGCACGTGGAAGCCGACGTGGGTGTAGAAGCCGATCGCGTTGGTGTTGCGGGTGGAGACGCCGAGATGGACGCCGGGCACCCCGCGGGCGCGTAGGGCGTCGATGGCCGTGGACATCAGGCGCCGTCCGTTCCCGCCGCCCTGCGCTTCGGGGAGAAGGTCCACGTGGAAGTGGGCGGGGTAGCGGGCGGTGATGTCCGTCGGCGTGGGGGGCGGGTCGTCGATGTGCGCACGCAGCCAGGCGTCGGGAGTGTCCGGCTCGACGGGACGGTGCGCCCTCCGGGTGCGCAGGCGCGGCCACCAGGCGTCCTCGAGGTCGCGCTCGAAGGACTCGGTGTCGGCGACGGCGAGGAAGTAGCCGACGGGCGGCGACGGCGGCCCCTCGGCGCCGCCGGGGGCGAGGACCCAGGCGAGGTCGGGCGAGTGGGCCAGGTACGGCCCGGCGAAGACGTCGCCGACCAGCCGGGGTTCGGCGAACCGGCCGGTCGCGTCCTTGCCGGCGGCGGCGGTGCGCAGGCAGATGTCGTAGATCCGGTCGACCTCGGCGGGGTCGTCGGCGCGGGCCGGACGGACGGACAGCGGGCCGGTGGTCATCGTGGGCCTCCTGGGTCGGGGGCCTCACGCTGAGACCTACCCGTGCTCGGTTCGGGTGGCGGTGTTCGTAGGGACGGGTGTGTCTGTCAGATGTGCCGAACCCCTTCTCCGGCTCGTCCGTCCCCATTAGGTTCTGATCGTGGGCTGGGATGGCGAGGGTGTGCTGGCGGGACGGTACCGGAGGCTGGACCGGATCGGGCGGGGCGGGATGGGGGCGGTGTGGCGCGCCCACGATGCCGATCTCGACCGGGAGGTCGCGGTCAAGGAACTCCACGTCCCCGAGCAGATCGCCGACGACGAACGGTCCGTCTGGTTCGCGCGGATGGACCGGGAGGCGCGGGCCGCCGCGCGGCTGCGGCATCCGGGCATCGTGACCGTCTACGACCGGGTGCGGGGCGACGACGGCCGTCCGTGGATCGTGATGGAGCTGGTGCACGGCCGGTCGCTGGACCGGGTGCTGGCCGAGGAGGGCCCGCTGCCCGCGCGGCGGGTCGCCGCGATCGGGCTGGCGATGCTGGACGCGCTGTCGGCGGCCCACGCGCAGGGCATCGTCCACCGCGACGTGAAACCGGCCAACGTGCTGCTGGAGGGCGAGCGCGTCCTGCTCACCGACTTCGGCATCGCGGCGATGGAGGGCGACGCCACCCTCACCCGCTCGGGCGCGGTGCTGGGCACGCCCGCGTACATGTCCCCGGAGCAGGTCGAGGGCCGGCCCGTGACCCCGGCCTCCGACCTGTGGTCGCTCGGCGCGGCGCTGTACGCGGCGGTGGAGGGGCGCCCGCCGTTCACCGCGCCCACGCACGGCGCGCTGTTCGTCGCCATCGCGACCCGCGACCCGGCGCCGCCGCGGTGCGGCGGGCCGCTGGCGGAGGCGCTGGTGAAGCTGCTGAACAGGGACCCCTCCGAACGACCGTCTCCCGCGCGGGTCCGCGCTCTGCTCGGTGCCGCCGCCGGTGGCGGGCCGACCCGTACCGATCCCGTGCCAGGTCCGGCCGGACGCGTCTCCGAGCAGGTGGCCACCGCGGCGGACGGCGTCCGCGCCCGCAAGGGCTCCGTACGGGGCGCCCTCGCCTGCACGTGGATCACCGTCGCCGTCACGCTGTACACCTCGCGGAGCCAGGACGTGTTCGTACCGTACTGGGCTCCGTACCTGCTCACGGGCCTCGTGGGATCGGCGCTCCTCCTGTCGTTCGGCCTGTGGAGACCGGCGCCGCGGCGGGCGATCCTCGCCACCGTGGCCGTGATCAACGTCGGGCTCACGTCGGGCGCCCTGGTGGGCGGCTACTGGAGGGACGACATCATGCAAGTCGCGATCCCATCGGCCGTGGCCTGGGTGGGGGGCGCGGTGGCCCTGATGTTCGCGTTCTCCGCGGCGAATCCACTGCTGACCGCTCGGATCTCCCCGGCAGGATCACGCCGAGGCGTCCTCATGCTCATCGCCGTCGCGGAAGGCGTCGTCATGACGGCGTGGCCGTGGGCCCTCTTCGGGGCGTTGGGCATGGAGGTACATCTCCCCGTCGATGGCAAGGGAATCAGTCTTTTCGTGGGCCCCCTCGGCTTCGTGTTCGTGGCCTGGATCGCTTCTCGGTTCTTCGGTGCGCGGCACTGATCGGCGGGCCGGTGTTCTGACGGGCGGGTTGCCGTGGTACCCCGATCACCAGGGCCACCGCGTACTTCGATGTATCTAAGACCCGGTGAGGTTCACTTTGGCCTGGGGCGTTTGCCAGCAACTGTTCGCGTTCGTGCAAGACGGCCGGACGTCCGGGGGCTAGCGTCCGGGGCATGATGCTCACGGACAGGACGGCCCTCGTCACCGGCGGCTCGCGGGGGATCGGGCGGGCCATCGTGGAACGGCTCGCGGCGGACGGCGCCCGCGTGGTGTTCAGCTACCGCGAGGGCAAGGACGCGGCGGACGAACTCGTGCGGGAACTCGGCGGCCGGGCCGTCGCCGTGCGGGCCGACCAGGAGGACACCGGGACGATCGACGCGCTGTTCGAGCCCGTCGGGGACTCCCTCGATCTCGTCGTGAACAACGCGGCCGTCAACCCGCACGGGCCGATCGCCGAGATGTCCGGCGACGACTTCGACCGGGTGATGACGGTCAACGCGAAGTACCCGCTCCTGGTGATGCGGCGGGCCGAACCGCTGATGCCGGACGGGGGCCGGATCGTCAACGTGTCGACGCTCAACACCGTGCTGCCGGCGCCCGGGCACGCGCTCTACTCGGCGAGCAAGGCGGCGCTGGAGCAGCTCACGGCCGTCGCCGCCCGCGAGTTCGGCCCGCGCGGCATCACCGTGAACTCGGTGTCGCCCGGCGCGACCGACACCGACCTGTTCCGGGAGACGAACCCGCCGGGGGCGGCGGAGCAGGTCGTGGGGTTCACCGCGCTCGGCAGGCTCGGCCGTCCGGACGACATCGCGGGCGTCGTCGCGTTCCTCGCGGGCCCGGACTCGGGCTGGATCACCGGCCAGAACCTGCGGGCGACCGGCGGTTTGGTGTTCTGACGGGCGGCCGTGGTCCCCCGATGACCACGGCCACCATGACGTTCGATGTCCCGGCGACCCCGCGAGGTTCGCGCCCGCGCGGAATTTCTGCGCGGATGCGGGGCCACCGCACTCCACAGGGAAGGAAGGCCCGCGCCGACCGCCGACCGCCGACCGCCGACCGCGGGCCGCCGACCGACGGGCCTCAGCTCGCGTCGTGCGGCCCGTAGGGCAGGTGGACGACGATGGACCATCCGCCGCCCCGTGGCCCGGCCTCGATCGCGCCGCCCAGCATCGTGACGCGCTCGCACATGCCCACGAGGCCGTTGCCGCCGCCCCGCGTGGCCGCGGGCGCGCCGCCGCCCCGCGGGGCCGCGGGCGCGCCGCCGCCCCGCGGGGCCGCGGGCGCGGCCAGGGCGCCGTCGTCGGTGATCGACAGCGCGAGGGTGCCGGGCCCGTAGCGGATCTCGACGATGACGCGGGCGCCGGGCGCGTACCGGGCGGCGTTGCCGAGTGACTCCTGGACGATCCGGTAGGCGGCCAGGCTCGTGCGGGGATCCAGCGGCCGCGGCGTCCCGGTGACGACGGTCGACACCGGCAGGCCGCCGCGGCGGGCCGCGCGGACCAGGTCGTCCAGGCGGCCGAGACCGGCGGTCTCGTCGTCGCGGCGCAGCCGTCCGACGACGATCCGGGTCTCGGACAGCGCCTCGCGCGCGGTGTCCCGCACCGTCTCGAGCGTCCGGCGCGCCGCGTCCGGCAGCGCGGTGCCGTCGACGAGCGCCGCGGTGGCCTGCACGGCGATCACCGACATGTGGTGCGTGACGACGTCGTGCAGTTCGCGGGCGATGCGGTCGCGCTCCCGCGCCGCCGCCGCGCGCCGGACCCGGTCCAGGGCGGACGGCTCGGCCTCGGCCGCCCGGGGCTCGGCGAGCACCGGGACCGCGCGCGCGTCCGCGGGCGCCTTCATGACCATCGTGGTCTCCTCCGCGGGACGCCCGGTTGCGGCGGCCTCGCACTCGTCTTAGAACGGCACGGATCGTGCCGTCAGTCTCAGTTTGGTCGAGGGCGCGCCCCCTGTCAATACGGCACGTGTCGTGCCGTATGGCGCAACCGGAAGCGGCCGCGGCATCAACCGGGCCGGTAAAGTTGGTGGGTGGCGATCAGTAGACCTACGGTGGCGCAGCTCAGGGCGTTCCTGGCGCTCGCGGAGCACCTGCACTTCCGGGACGCCGCGGCGGCTCTGCGGATGAGCCAGCCCGCGCTGTCGGGGGCGGTGGCGGCGCTGGAGGAGGGCCTCGAGACGCGGCTCGTCGAGCGGACGACGCGGAAGGTGATGCTGACGCCGGCGGGGGAGCGGGTCGCGCGCCGGGCCGAGCTGGTGCTGGCCGAACTCGACCGGCTGGTCGAGGACGTGCGGGCGGTCCGGGGGCCGCTGGTCGGGCCGTTGCGGGTCGGTGTGATCCCGACGGTCGCTCCGTACCTGCTGCCCGTCGTGCTTCCGCGGATCGCCAAGGACTTCCCGCGGCTGGAGCTGTCGGTGCACGAGGAGCAGACCGACCAGATCGTGGCCGAGCTGCTGGCCGGACGGCTGGACGTCGTGGTCATGGCGCTGCCCTCGCCGGTGCTCGGGGTGCGGGAGCTGCCGCTCTACGACGAGGACTTCGTGCTGGTCGCGCCCGCTTCGCAGGATCTCGCCGTGCCGGGCGACGGGGTCGCGCGGGAGGTGCTGGGCGAGCTCGACGTGCTGCTGCTCAACGAGGGGCACTGCCTGCGCGACCAGGCCATGGACGTGTGCCGCGAGGTGGGGGCGCGGGCGGTGGCCGCCACGTACGCGACGAGCCTGGCGACGCTCGTCCAGCTCGTGTCGGGCGGGCTGGGGGTGACGCTGGTGCCGGAGACGGCGCTGCCGGTGGAGACGCGGCGGGCGCCCGACCTGGCGCTGCACCGGTTCCGGGACCCCGCGCCGTTCCGGCGGGTCGGTCTGGGGTACCGGGCCACGTCGCCGCGGGCGGGGGAGTTCGAGGCGCTCGCGCAGAGCGTCCGTGCGGCGATCGCGGAGCAAGGGGGCGAATCGCCCGGGTTCCGGCCGTCCGCCTGATCGCCGGACGACGGTCACCGGTTCGTCAAGGACGGGCCAGGGCGGGTCAAGTCTGCGTCAGGTGACGGCCTTGTGATGGCGATGCGTGTTCGGCCGGACGCTTCACGTCACCATCCTCGGTGAGGCGAGGTTTCCGCCGACTCCCCGCGCGTCCCGACCTGGAGGCCGCATGTCCCCGAAGCTGAGCGTCGTCGTCCCGTTCCACAACACCGAGGAGTACCTGCGGGAGTGCCTGGAGTCGCTGGCCGGGCAGTCGTTCCGCGACCTCGAGGTGATCATGGTGGACGACGGGTCCACCGACAACGGCGCGGTGCTCGCGAAGGAGATGTGCGAGCGGGACGGACGGTTCCGGCTGGTCGCGCGCGAGCAGGAGGGCCCCGGACCGGCGCGCAACGCGGGCGTCCGGCAGGCGAGGGGCAGGTACCTCGCGTTCGCCGACGCCGACGACATCGTCGCGCCCGGGGCGTACATGCGCCTCGTCGGGTCGCTGGAGCGGACGGGCTCGGATCTGGCGTGCGGGAACGTCGAGCGGACGGACGGGGGGCGCCGGTGGCAGTCCGTCCTGCACCAGGGCGTGTTCGCGGAGCGGCGCTCGGCGACGCACGTGGCGTCGCAGCCGCTGCTGATCCGCGACCGGACGCCGTGGAACAAGGTGTACCGGCGCACGTTCTGGGACTCGGCCGCCCTGGAGTTCCCCTCGGGCTTCTACGAGGACCCGCCCGTGACGGTACGGGCGCACGCCCTCGCCAAGGCCGTCGACGTCCTGCCGGACACCGTTTACTACTGGCGCAAACGGCAGGGATCCATCACGGAGGAACGGTACGACTGGGAGAACGTCTCCCAGCGGCTGAGGTCGGCGCGCCTCGTGCGCGACGGTCTCGCCTCCTACGCCCCGCAGCTGCTCAACGTCTACGACGAGCACGCCCTGGTCGACGTCGAGCTGCGGGTGCTGCTGGAGGCCCTGCCGAGGACGGACGGCGAGCGCCGCCCGGAGCTCGTCGAGATGGGCGGCGAGCTGGCCGAGCGGATCGCGCCGCGGGTGCTGAAGCGGCTCCCGGCCCTGTCGCGGCTCCAGCTGCACCTGCTGGCGCGGCGGATGCTGCCGGAGCTGGAGGAGGTGCGGCGGTTCGTCGCGGTCGGCGGGCCGGGCGACGCGCCGCGCGTGCGGCGGGGGCTGCGGCACCGGTGGTTCGCCGAGTACCCGTTCTTCGAGGACGAGGCCCTGGGGCTGCCCGCGCACCTGTACGACGTCACCGACGAGCTGGCGCCCGTCGCGGCGATCGACCGCGCCACGTGGGTCGACGGGCGGCTCCGCCTGGAGGGCCACGCCTACGTCCGGCACCTGGACTCCTCGACCGTGGACGGCTCGCGGATCCGCCTGTGGCTGGTCGCCGCGAACCGGCGCGGGCTGCTGAAGGTCCCGGTCCGGCGGGTCCGGCGCCCGGACGTGACGGCGGGGTCCCGGCAGTCGGAGGTGTCCTACGACTGGTCCGGGTTCGTCGCCGAGATCGACCCGTCGACGCTGCGGATCTTCGGCCGCTGGCGCGACGTCGACTGGATCCCGTGCGTCGAGATCGTCAGCAACGGGGTGCGGCGGCGCCGGACGCTGGGCAACCCGGCGCAGACGCCGCGGCTGTGGCCGGACGACCTGGAGTGCGTACCCGGCGTGCGCGTGCAGGGCGTCGCGGCCCGGCACCGGTTCGTCGTCCAGGTGCGGCGCACGCCCGCGGCGGTCACCGGCTGCCGGACGGACGGCGGCGACCTCGTGCTGGACGGCTGGAGCGACGAGCCGCTGGGCGAGGACGTCCGCGTCACCGCGACCGCGCGCGGCGGCGGGGAGACGGTCGCGGGGGTCCTGGAGGCCGGGCGGGACGGGCGCGGCTTCCGCGCGCGGCTGCCGGTCGCGGAGCTGACCGGACGGCCCGGCGACTGGGACGTCGCGCTGCCCGGCGGCGCCCGCCCGCACGTCACCCGGCAGGCGGCGGGCGCGGCGTTCGGGGTGCCGGGCGGCGAGCTGGAGATCGCCCGCACCCGCCGCAGCACGCTGCGGATCGTCTTCCGGGAGCCGGCACCGGTCGTCGAACGGGTCACGTGGGCGCCCGACGGGGTCGTGACCCTGCACGGCGCCTGCCCCGACCCGTCCGGCCGCGCGGACGCGCTGCTGCTGCGGCGGCGGCGCTCCAGCGAGGAGCACCGGGTGCCGCTGCGCTGGGACGGTGCCCGCTTCACCGCGTCGTTCGCCCCGGCCCGGATGCCGATGCTCGGGCTGTCGCGCCCGCTGGTGCCGGGCCGCTGGGACGTCCTCGTGGACGGCGGCGGGGACGGCGGCGGGGACGGCGGCGGGGACGGCGCCGAGGGCGAGCGTCCCGTCGCGGTCCGCCGGCACGCCCTGCGCGACCTGCCCGACCCGCACGAGACGGGCCTGCACCGCGTGACCGTCCGCGCGTACAAGACCGACCGGTTGCAGTTCCGGGTCGAGACCGCACTGGACGAGGACGAGCGGGGCGAGTACGCGCAGCGGCGGCTCCGGTCGGGGCACTACCGCCGCCACCTGAACCTGCCCGTGCGCGAGCTGGCCGTGTTCGACGCCTACCGCGGACGCCAGTACTCCTGCAATCCGCGCGGCATCTACGACGAGCTGCGCCGCAGGGGCACCGACGTCGAGTGCGTGTGGGTCACGGCTAACGGCCAGTTCGGACGGCCCCCGAGTGCACGGGTCGTCCTGTCGGGAACGCGGGAGTATTACGAGGCGCTGGCGCGCGCGCGGTACATCTTCGGGAACTGGTCCCAGCAACCCTGGTTCGTCAAGCGTGAGGACCAGACGTACGTGCAGTGCTGGCACGGGACGCCCCTGAAGAAACTGGGCTACGACGTCAAGGAGATGCCCTTCAAGCGCACCGAGGGCGTCGACTGGATGGAGCACGACGTCCGGCACTGGGACCTGCTGCTGTCGCAGAACGCGTTCTCCGTGCCGCTGTTCCGCCGCGCGTTCGGGTACGACGGGGAGGTTCTGGAGAGCGGGTACCCGCGCAACGACATCCTGCACAGCCCGCACCGGGACGACATCGCGGCGGCCGTCCGCCGCCGCCTCGGCATCCCGAAGGGCAAGCGCGTCGTCCTGTACGCGCCGACCTGGCGGGACGACTTCCATCTCGCCGTCGGCAAGCGCGCGTTCCGCCTGGAGTTCGACGTGGACCGCTTCCGGCGGGCCCTGGGCCGCGACCACGTGCTGCTGCTGCGCACCCACTACCTCGTGACCGACCGCCCGAAGTGGGTCCCCGGCGACTGCGTCTTGGACGTCTCGGTCTATCCGGACATCTCCGAGCTCTACCTGATCAGCGACGTCCTGGTCACCGACTACTCGTCCGCGATGTTCGACTTCGCCGGTACCGGCCGTCCGATGGTGTTCTTCGCCTACGACCTGGAGCGCTACCGCGACCACGTGCGCGGGTTCTACTTCGACTTCGACGCGGAGGCCCCCGGGCCGCTGCTGCCCACCACGCAGGACGTCGTCGACGCCCTCGGCGAGCCGGACGCGATCGACGCCGGGTACCGGTCCGCCCGCGCCGCGTTCGCCGCCCGGTACTGCCCGCACGACGACGGCCGCGCCGCCTCCCGGGTCCTCGACCGGGTGCTGTCCATCCCCGCCCACTGAAACACCGACCGGGAGCGATCCGTGTCCCCGAAGACAAACCCCGAGACCAACTCCGAGACCGGCCCGAAGACCGGCGCCGCCGACACCGTCGACACCGCCGACACCGTCGAGACCGTCGAGACCGGCCCGAACCCCGAGGTGACGGCCGAGCCCGCCGCCGGCGACGGCGTCGCGCTGAGCGTCGTCGTGCCGTTCCGGGACGTCGGCGGCTTCCTCGCCGAGTGCCTGGACTCGATCGCCGGGCAGACCCTCCGTGACCTGCAGGTGGTCATGGTCGACGACGGACCGGCGGACGGTCCGGCGGACGGGGGCGCGGCGATCGCCGCGGAGTTCGCCGCCCGCGACGACCGGTTCGTCCTGGTGCGGGGGGACGGCGAGGGGCCGGGGCCCGCGCGCAACCTCGGCGCCCGGCACGCGACCGGGCGGTACCTGGCGTTCGTCGACGGCGACGATGCGATCCCGCCGTACGCGTACGAGCTGCTGGTCGGGATGCTGGAGTCGACCGGTTCGGACATCGCGGGCGGGAACCTGGAGCGGCTCGACGGGGAGCGCACGGAGCCGTCCGGCCCGCACGCGGAGGCGTACGCGGAGACGCTCCGGGCGACGCACGTCACGCGGCGGCTCTCGCTGCTGCGGGACCGGACGATCGGCAACAAGGTGTTCCGGCGGTCGTTCTGGGAGGCGAACAAGTTCCGGTTCCCGCCGGGCCTGTACGAGGACCTGCCGGTGGCGCTGGCGACGCACGCGCTCGCGTCCGCCGTGGACACCGTCCCGGCGACCGTGTACTACTGGCGGCGCCGCCCCGGCTCGCTCACCGACCGCGCCACCGACCCGGCGCTGCTCAACGACCGGCACGCGGCCCTCGACATCGTGCAGCAGCTGTTCGCCGAGCACGCCCCGAGCCTGCTGCCCGCGTTCCACGCGCAGGTCGTCGACGTCGACATGCACGCGTTCGTCCGGGCCCTGCCGGCCGCGACGCCGCAGGAACGGGAGCGGCTCGTCGAGCTGGGCGCGCGGATCGTGGGGGAGGCGGGCCCGGCGGCGGCCGAGGGGCTGGACGCCATCCGCCGCCTCGAGCTGCACCTGCTGCGCGAGCGGATGCCGCGCGAGCTGCTGGAGGTGCTCGCGTTCCAGGAGGGCGGCCTCGCCGACGTCCCGGTGGAGGCCCGCGGCCGGTTCCGGCAGCGCTGGTACGCGCGGTACCCGTTCTTCGGCGACCCGGAGCGCGCGATCCCCGACGAGGTGTACGACGTCACGGACGAGTTCGAGCTGCGCGCCGACGTCGACCGGGTCGGCTGGGACGGCGACACGCTGATCGTCGAGGGCTGGGCGCACTTCGACCGGCTGGAGGTGTCGGACGTCCGCGACTCCCGGATCCGGGTGTGGATGCGCAACGTGAAGACCGGGCGCGAGGTGGGGGTGCCCGTCGAGCGGGTGCGGCGCCCGGAGGCGACCGCGCGGTCCGGGCTGTCGCGGGTCTGCGTCGACTGGGCGGGGTTCGCGGTGCGGATCGAGCCGGAGTACCTGCTGGACGGGGACGAGTGGCGCTCGGGCACCTGGGAGCTGTACGCGGAGGTCGCGACGGCGGGGCGCCGCGCCGTGCAGCGGCTCGACGCGGTCGAGCCGGCGGTGCGGTGGACGGCGGCCCGGCAGGTGGACGAGCTGGTCGCGGTGCAGCCCGCCGTGGACGACGACGGGTTCGTCGTGCACGTGAAGCGGTCCAGGGCGGTCGTCACCGAGTACCGGCGGTCGGGCGACACGCTGCTGCTCACCGGCTGGACGAAGCGGGCGCTCGGGCCGAACGCGTCCGTCATCGCGGTCCGGCGGCACGGCGGCGCGCCGTCGTCCCACCAGGTCCGCGGCGAGGTGACGCTGCGCCCGGCGGCGGTCCTGCAGACCGTCGAGGGCACCGGGTTCGGGTTCACGGCCACGCTGCCGCTCGCCGATCTGATGCCGGGCGACGCGTCGGACCGTCCGTACCGCGCGCACCTGCGCGACGTCCTCGAGTGGGACGTCCGGCTGACCGGGGAGGGCGGTCCGCTGCGCCTCACCGTCGCGCCCGCGCTCACCGAGGCCAGGTTCCTGTGGCGGGGACGCGAGTACGTGCTCACCCGGACGTCGTTCGGGAACCTGCGCGGCATCGAGCGGACGCCGCGCCCGGTCGCCACCGCGGCCCGCTGGGACGGGTCGGGGCGCCTGACGATCAGCGGCGAGTTCGCCGACCCGCAGGACCGGCCCGCGCACCTCCTGGTCCGCCGCCCGGAGACCGGCGAGACGCACCGCGTGCCCGTCACCTGGGACGGCGGCCGGTTCACCGCCGCGTTCACCCCCGCCGAGACGGCCGCGTTCGGCCGCGACATCCCGCTCGCCGCGGGCACGTGGGAGGTGCTCGCGCCGACCCCCGCGGGCGACGTCGCCGTCGTCGCCGAGCGCTCCGCCGTCCCGTCCCTGCCCGGATGGCACGCGGTCGGCGGGCGCGAGTTCGAGGTCGCCGTGGAGCAGACGGACGCGCTGCGGCTGCGCACCCGCCCGGCGCTCGCCGACGACGAGCGCGGGCCGCACGCGCAGCGGGTGCTGCGGTCCCGCGACTACCCCGTCTACCTGCGCAGCCCGCTCGCGGACGTCGCCGTCTTCGACGGCTACGCGGGCACGGCGTACAGCTGCAACCCGCGCGCGATCTTCGAGGAGCTGACGCGGCGGAAGCCGGAGACCGAGTGCGTGTGGGTGTCGCGCGACGGCCAGTTCACGGTCGACGGTGAGGCACGGATCGTCCAGTACGGCAGCCGGGAGCATTACCGCCTGCTCGCGCGCGCACGGTACATCGTCACGAACTACGGGGTGCCGCGCTGGTTCACGAAGCGCCCCGGGCAGACGTACCTGCAGACGTGGCACGGCACCCCGTTCAAGCGGCTCGCGTACGACTTGGCGGAGATGCCGCACCAGCGCACGGAGAAGCACGACTGGATGGAGCACGAGGTCCCGCACTGGGACTTCCTGCTGTCGCCCAGCCCTTACGCCACGCAGATCATGCGCCGGGCGTTCCGGTACGGGGGCGAGATCCTGGAAACCGGGTTCCCGCGCAACGACATCCTCAGCTCCCCGGACGTCGACGCCCTCGGCACCCACGTCCGCAAGGAGCTGGGCATCCCGGAGGGCAAGAAGGTCGTCCTCTACGCTCCCACCTGGCGGGACGACCAGAGCCACACGCCCGGGCGCCGCGGCTTCCGGATGGAACTCGACGTCGAGACCATGCGCCGCGTCCTCGGCGACGACCACGTCCTCCTGGTGCGCATGCACCACCTCGTCACCGACCGGCACCTGCCGCCGTCCGACGACTTCGTCATGGACGTGTCCGGCTATCCCGACATCACCGACCTGTACATGGCGGCGGACGTCCTCGTCACCGACTACTCGTCCGCCGCGTTCGACTTCGCCGTGCTCGGCCGCCCGATGGTCTTCTACGCCCACGACCTGGAGCGGTACCGCGACCACGTGCGCGGCTGCTACCTCGACCTCGAGGCCGAGGCGCCCGGCCCCGTCGTCGCCCGCAGCGTCGACGTCGCCGAGGCGGTCCGCGCCGCGCCCGAGTCCGAAGCGGAGCACGCCGACGCCTACGACCGGTTCCTCGTCACCTACTGCCCGCACGACGACGGCGGCGCCACCGCCCGCGTCCTCGAGCGCGTCTTCGCGGGCCTGCGCGGCTGACGCCGCCCGCGCCCGCCGGTCCCGGTTCAGCCGGGACGGCGGGTGCGCGCGAACAGGCACGTCCCCGGCCACGACCGGACCGGCAGCCGCCGCTCCACCGCCGCCGACACCCGCAGCGCCCCGTTCAGCGCCGGATGCAGCGGCGCCAGGTCGTCGCGCCGCGACATCCGGTGCCGCAGCAGCCGCGGCACCGGCCGCACCAGCACGCCCCGGCTCCACACCCGCTCCACCAGCAGCCCCGCGCCCTCCAGCAGCTCCACCAGCCCCCGCCGCCCGTACCGCCGGACCCGCCCGGCGGACACGTCCCGCGCCGACCACAGCGCCATGTCCGACGCCACCGACACCAGCGCCGTCCCGCCCGGCCGCAGGACGCGCGCGAGTTCGGCCACCGCCCGCCGGTCCTCCTCGACGTGCTCCAGGACCTCCAGCGCCAGCGCGAGGTCGAACCCCTCGCCGGGGAGCTGCAGGTAACGCGCGTCCCCCACGTACGCCTCGACGCCGTGCGCGCGCGCCACCGCCACGGCGTCCGGGTCCAGGTCGATCGCCGTCGCGTGCCACCCGTGCTCGCCGAGCAGCCGCGCCGCCGCGCCCGCCCCGGCCCCGACGTCCACCGCCGCGCCGGGCGCGCTGAAGCGCAGCAGCTCACCGGCCAGGATCGCGCGCCGCTCCCGGCACCACCAGTTCGCGTCCTCGAGTCCCCGTCCCGCGACCCGCCGGACCTCGATCGTGTCCACGGGACCACCCGACGGCATGCCGCCGCCCGCGTGCCACCCGCGTCGCCGTCCCCGTACCGATCGTTGGTGCGGCCTTGACCTACTTCCGGCGGCGGGCGAGGAGCCGGATCACGAGCAGCAGCAGCACGAGCCCGCCGAGTGCCGGGACGGCCCGCTTGGCCAGCGACGGCCCCGCGACCTCGAGCAGATCGATCGCCTCGTCGTCGAACCGAGCCCCCCGCACCCGCGCGACCCGAGCGTCGGGCTCCGGCGCCTCGGGCTTGGGGGCGCCCGTGACCGGCCGCGCGACCTCGGCCCCGGCGACCTCCGGCTCCGCCGCCCCGCCGGTGCTCACCGCGGAGGCCCCGCCGTCCGCGGCGGCTCCGCCCTTCGCGGGCGTCTCGTCCTTCGTGGAGGCGCCACGTTCGGCGGTGGCTGCGCCCTTCGCGGGTGTCCCGGCCGTCGTGGACGGGCCGTCCTTCGCGGGCGTCTCGCCCTTCGCGGTGGCGCCGTCCTGCGCGGACGCCTCCCCCTGCGCGGACGCCTCCCCCTGCGCGGGCGTCTCGTCCTTCGTGGAGGCGCCGCCGTTGGCGGTGGCTCCGCCCTTCGCGGGTGTCCCGGCCGTCGTGGACGTGTCGTCCTTCGCGGGCGTCTGGCCCTTCGTGGACGGGCCGTCCTTCGCGGACGTGTCGTCCTTCGGGGAGGGGGCGTTCGGCGCGCCGGACTGCGCGGCGGTGTCGGGGGCGGTGGGGGACTCGATCTCGGTGGCGAGGTTCTTCGCGAAACGGGTGATGATCTTGGCGCCGACCTCGGCGAGGATGTTGCGGCCGAACTGGGCGGGACGGCCCGTCACGTTGAGCTCGGTGCGGACGGTGACGCGCGTCGTGCCGTCCTCCTCCCGCAGGGCGGCCCGCACGGTGGCGGCGGCCGTGCCGGAGCCGCGGGCCTCCTTCGCGGACGCCTCGAGGGTCACCTCGCGGGCCGCCTCGTCGGCTGCGACGATCTTGACCGTGCCGCGATAGGTGATGGTCATCGCACCGACCCGCACCTTCATCCGGCCGCGGTACTCGTCGCCGTCGACCGCGTCGAGGGTGGCGCCCGGCATGCAGGGGGCGATGCGCTCCACGTCGAGCAGCACCGACCAGGCCTGATCCACCGGCACGGGCACGGTGAAGTCGTGGTCGAGCTCCATAGACAATCGTCCTTATCGTCCGGAGATGTACCGGTGACCTTACGGGCGGGCCCCGGCCGCCCGCCAGTCGGGGCGGCCGGGGACGCGCTCACACCGCGGCGGCGGCCGTGAGCGCGCGGGCCGTGAGGACGCGCGCGAGGTGCGACCGGTACTCGGACGATCCGTGCAGGTCGGCGGGCGGGGCGAGGCCCTCGGCCGCCGGTTCGGCCGCCGCGCGCAGCGCGTCCGCCGAGACCGTCCGGCCCGCGGCGGCGGCTTCGACGGCGGACGCCCGGACGGGCGCGGGCCCGACGTTCGTCAGCGCGACGCGGGCCTCGGCGACCGTGCCGTTCTCGCGCCGGACGGCGCACGCCACCCCGACGATCGCCCACGCCTGGGCCGTCCGGTGGAACTTCTCGTAGTGGACGCCCCAGCCGTCGCCGAGCTTGGGCACCCGGACGCCGGTCAGGATCTCGTCCGGTTCCAGCGCCGACGTCATCCAGTCGACGAAGAACTCGGCCGCCGGGATCTCCCGCTCGCCGCGCGGCGACCGGGCGAGCAGCACCGCGTCGAGGGCGAGCGCGACGGCGGGCAGGTCGCCGGCGGGGTCGGCGTGCGCGAGCGAGCCGGCGAACGTGCCGCGGTGCCGGACGGCCGGGTCCGCGACGGTCTCGGTGGCCCGGACGAGCAGCGGCGCGTGCGCCCGGACGAGCGGGTCGCCGATCACCTGGTGGTGCGTGGCCATCGCGCCGATGACCAGGGCGTCCCCGTCGTCGCGGATCTCCCGCAGCGCGTCGACGCGGTCGAGGTCGATGAGGATCTCGGGGAAGGCGAGCCGCATCCGCAGCAGCGGCATGAGGCTCTGCCCGCCCGCGAGGATCTTCGCGTCCTCGCCCGCGTCGGCGAGCGCGGCGACGGCGTCGTCCACCGTGGCCGGACGGGTGTAGTCGAACGTCGCGGGGATCACGCGGCACCTCCGGCCGATCCGAGGCCGCCGCCCGCGCCGGGCTCGGCCGTCTCGTGTGCGGTCTCGCCGCGCAGCGCCCGCCAGACCCGTTCGGGCGTGCATGGCATCGGAACGTCCGAGACGCCGAACGGGCGCAGCGCGTCCACGATCGCGTTGACGACCGCGGGGGTGGAGGCGATCGTGCCCGCCTCCCCGACGCCCTTCACCCCGAGCGGGTTGGACGTCGCGGGCGTCTCGGTGCGGTCGGTGACGAACTCGGGCAGATCGGCCGCGGAGGGGATGAGGTAGTCGGCCATCGTGGTGGTGGTCAGGTTGCCGTCGGCGTCGTAGACGGCCTCCTCGTAGAGGGCCTGCGCGATGCCCTGCGCGAGCCCGCCGTGCACCTGGCCCTCGACGATCAGCGGGTTCACGACCTTCCCGATGTCGTCCACCGCGACGTACTTGCGGATCCTCACCATCCCGGTCTCGGTGTCGACCTCGGCGGCGCACAGGTGCGTGCCGTGCGGGAACGAGAAGTTGTCCGGGTCGAACGTCGCGTCGGAGTCGAGGGACGGCTCGACGCCGTCCGGCAGGTCGTGCGCGGCGAACGCGGCCGTCGCGACCTCCTGGATCGTGGTGCCCGAGTCCGGGACGCCGCGGACGCCGAAGCGTCCGGCGGTGAACTCGACGTCGTCCTCGGACGCCTCGAGGAGGTGCGCCGCGACCCGCTTCGCCTTCTCGACGACCTTGTCGCACGCCGAGTACAGCGCGACGCCGCCGACGGCGAGCGACCGCGACCCGTAGGTGTCCATGCCCTTGGGCGAGACGGCCGTGTCGCCGTGCAGCACCTTCACGTCCTCGAACGGGACGCCGAGCCGGTCCGCGGCGATCTGCGCCCACGCCGTCTCGTGGCCCTGCCCGTGCGCGGACGACCCGGTGACGACCTCGACCTTCCCGGACGGCAGCATCCGCACCGACGCGTGCTCCCAGCCGCCCGCGCCGTAGGACAGGGAGCCGAGGACGCGTGACGGCGCGAGCCCGCACATCTCGGTGAACGTCGACACGCCGATGCCGAGCTGGACCGGGTCGCGGCGCTCGCGCCGGTCGGCCTGCTCGGCGCGCAGCTTGTCGTACTCCAGGAGGCGCAGCGCCTGCTCGGTCGCCGCCTCGTAGTTCCCGCTGTCGTAGGTGAGGCCCGCGATCGTGTCGTAGGGGAACTCGTCGTGCCCGATCCAGTTGCGGCGCCGCACCTCGATCGGGTCGAGGCCGAGTTCGGCGGCCAGCTCGTCCATCAGCCGCTCGATCGCGTACGTCGCCTCGGGACGTCCCGCGCCCCGGTAGGCGTCCGTGGGGGTCTTCGTCGTGAACACGCCCGTGCAGGTGAACGAGTACGCGTCCATCTTGTAGATGCCGTTGAACATGAACGCGCCGAGCAGCGGGATGCCGGGCGTGACCAGCATCAGGTACGCGCCCATGTCGGCCAGCAGGTCCACCTTGAGGCCGCGGATCCGGCCGTCCTCGCCCGCGGCGAGGGTGAGCCGCTGGATCTGGTCGCGGCCGTGGTGGACGGTCATGTTGCCCTCGCTGCGCGACTCCGTCCACTTCACCGGACGGCCGAGCCGCCGCGCCAGCAGCAGCGCGACCACCTCCTCGCCGTACACCTGCAGCTTCGAGCCGAACCCGCCGCCGACGTCCGGCGCCACCACCCGCAGCCGGTGCTCGGGGATCCCCGTGACGGTCGCCAGCATCAGCCGCAGGATGTGCGGGATCTGCGTCGCCGAGTACAGGGTGAACTCGTCGCCCTCCGGCACGCACACCACCGAGCGCGGCTCCATCGCCGTCGGGATCAGCCGCTGCTGCACGTACCGGCGTTCCAGGACGACCGGCGCGTCCCGCATCGCCGCGTCCAGGTCGCCGTTCTCGAACACCCACGTGTACGACTCGTTCGTCCCGAGGTCGCCGTGCACGAGGTCGGCGCCGTCCGCGACCGCCGCCTCCATGTCGACGACGGCGGGCAGGGGCGCGTAGTCGACGTCGATCGCCTCCAGCGCGTCCACGGCCGAGGCCCGGTCGCGCGCCACCACGCACGCCACCGGCTCCCCGGCGTACCGGACCTCCCGGACGGCCATCGGCGGATGCTCCGGGTGCCGCATGTCCTCGGTCACGACCCACGCGCACGGCAGCGAGCCCTGCTCGCCGGCGAGGTCGGCGCCGGAGAACGCCGCCACGACGCCCGGCAGGTCCGTCGCCGCCGCGGCGTCCACGCGCTCGATCCGCGCGTGCGCGTGCGGGCTGCGCAGGAACGCCACGTGCAGGGTCCCGGCGGGCGCGATGTTGTCGGTCCAGCGCGTCCGGCCGGTGACCAGCCGCGCGTCCTCCGACCTGCGGCGCGCCGATCCGATCTCGGCGGGACGGTCGTCGGTCGCCGTCATGACGCCACCTCCGGCTCCTGCGCCGGACGGCGCATGTCGCCGGCCGCGCGCCGCACCGAGCGCACGATGTTCTGGTAGCCGGTGCAGCGGCAGAGGTTGCCCTCCAGCCCCTCCCGGATCTCCTCGTCGGACGGGTCGGGGTTCTCCCGCAGCAGGTCGAGCGCCGACATGATCATGCCGGGGGTGCAGAAGCCGCACTGGAGCCCGTGCTCCTCGTGGAACGCGCGCTGCAGCGGGTGCGGGCCGCCCGCGCCCAGCCCCTCGATCGTCGTCACGTCGCGGCCGTCCGCCTGGACGGCGAGCACGGAGCAGCTCTTCACGCTCAGGCCGTCCAGCAGGACGGTGCACGCTCCGCAGTTGGTGGTGTCACAGCCGACCGGGGTCCCGACCTTCCCCAGCCGTTCGCGCAGATAGTGGACGAGCAGGAGGCGCGGTTCGACGTCGTCCTCGTACGTCGCCCCATCGACCTCGACACGGATACGTGGCATGCGTTTCTCCCAGGGACGTCTCGGGGTGGACTGGTGCGCGAGACGTCCCCGGGAGGGGCGCGCTGCCGGTTCGACCACGCCATCGGGGCCTCCGTGGAAGGCGACCCAACGAACGTATGCCGATGGTGAAATCCGTACTAGACCCGAATTTCCCGATATCCGGCCATCATCGGTGTCAGGTCTTCCAGGCGAACGCCTTCGCGCTGCCCGCGGTGACCTGGCCGGGCGTCGTCCCGTACTGGATCAGTTCGAACCGCACCCGGTACCCGTCTCCCACCGTGTCGGCCGGGAGGGAGTAGAGCAGGAACGTGTCGCCGTCGCTGGCCGTGTACTCCGCGATCGGCCCGCCTTCGCGCCGCCGGTCGCCGGCCTCCTCGACCTCGACCGCGCGGGCCTGGATTTCGGTGCCCTTCGGCAGGCCCGCGATGCGGAGGCTCGCCGTCAGCGAGTAGCGTGCCGCGCCGATGATCAGGGAGGCGCCGCCCCTGTTCCAGTGGTGGTGTCCCGCGTCGGCGTACTCCTTCCCCCATTCGACGGTGACCCACTGGCTCGGGGGAGTTCCTGCGGGGTGTCGACCCCGACGCTCACGTAGTCCGGCATGTCGTCCTCCTCGTTGTAGGCGGGACGCCCGTATCCCGCGATCACTCCCGAACCGCGCACGCGCCGCTTGCACGCGTCGCCGGTGTTGCCCTCGATCGTCTGGACCCGGCCGCCGCCGAGCACCCGCTCGACGACGCCGACATGGTCGATCGCGCCGATCGTGTTCGACTCGCCCCAGTCGAAGAAGACGATGTCGCCCGGTTTCGCGGCGTTGACCCGCGCGGTCGTCCCGCTGTGCCAGCGGCCGATCTTCTGGAAGTCGCCCGCGTGCCAGGGCGTGTAGGCGCGGTCCCCGGCCGGGAGCACGGCCTCGGCCGTCCCGCTGTGCCGGGCCCAGTAGGTGACCGCCATGTCGCACCACGGCGCCGACAGGAACGCGTCACCGTGCCGGGACGCGTACTCGCGCGTGATCGTGTTCGGCCGTCCCGACATCCCGAGCGACTTGCGGGCCTCGGCGATGATCGCCTGCGGGCCGCCCGCGGCCGCCGCCATCGGCGCGGCGGCCGCGGCCGGCCGGAAGATCCCGTCGTCCTCCGGCGCGCCGTACAGCCGCCGGAGGACCTGCTCCTCGTCGGCCTCGGTCGGGTTGTGGACGCCCGGATGCACGTCCACCTTGTGCATATTCGACGCCTCTGCGGCGTCCGTTCTCTCGTTCTCGGGGGTCATGTCCCTCCTGGTCGCGTCCTGCCCTCGCGGTCCGGCCCCCCGCGCCGCGTGGGCGGCGTACGACAGACGGTAACGGGGGTTCGTCCCGTCCATCAGGCTTTTCGCGGGAAAGCACATGACTGCCCCTATCAGGGAAGTCTGTACTGACCTGGGGGAACGTCTCGCGTTCGGCGCGGTGTGATCGACTTGACAGCGCGCGGTCACTGCGTGTTCGCTGGAACACATGCCAGCGCGCATCTCTCTCGACGGCCCCGTGGCGCTCCGCCGCGTGGCCAGCGCGCTGTGTCCTTCGTGTCGCTGATCATCGTTCATTCCGGGGCGTGCTGCCCCGATATCGGCCCGTCACACGAAGGACCTATTCGGACATGGTTCCCGATCTCACCATGCGCGGCCAGGACGACCCGCACGGCCGCGCCGTCACCGCCCGCCCGCCGACGATCGGCCGGCTCGCCGCCCGCGTCCACGCCCTCGCCGCCCGTCCGGCCGAGTGGTGGCGGCTGATCGGCTTCGACGACTCCGCCCCCGCGCGCATCCGGCTCGACGACGCGGACGGCGTCCCCGTCTGGCTCACCACCTGGCCGCCCGGCCACGGCGCGACCGTCGACGCCCGCGTCAGCACCCTCATCGCGGGCGAACTCGCCGAGATCGTGATCACCCCCGACGGCGTCACCGAACGCCCCCTGCGCGCGAACCGCGTCCGCGTCCACGCGGGCTCCCGCGCCCTCACCAACCCGGGCCCCGCCTACGCCGTCAGCCTCCACGCGTAGCCGGGGCAACGACCTTCTCCGGCCCGTCGAGCCAGACCGTCCGCCCCGCCCGCGACACCGTCACGCCGAACCTGTCGCGTTCCGGCCGTCCCAGGCGGTTCCAATGCATCCAGGCGCCGGAGACCTCGTCCCACAGGTCCCGTTCGCCGTAGGCGGTGACCTCGTACTCGCGGGCGTCCGGGACGTACTCGACGGTCGCCCACGAACCGCGTTCGCGCGAGCCCGGATATGTCTCCCGCAGCCACAGGGTGGCCTCGCCACTGCCGTCCGCTGCCTCGCACAGGTCGTAGCGGATGCCGGGCGCCAGAGCGGTGATGACGACACCGCCCCCGTAGGCGGCCCAGCCGGGGGCGTCGTCGGGCCTGCCGACGGCCTTCGGGTTGATCTCCGTGAAGTACCGCGCGGCCTCGTCCTCGTGGTGCAGGAAGGAGCCCAGGGCTCCGGGCTCGGGCCGCTGGGAGCGCAGCATCATGTACCCCGCCGAGGTACTCAGCCGCCCCACGGCCTCGTCGCCGATCCGGGTCAACGCGACCTTGTGGCCATGCCCCCACGAGGGGCACCACGGCAGCACCGCCGTCCCACCGGGACGCAGCGCGGACAGCAGGGACCACGGGATCGTCGAGACGCCCGCCGTCACGTGCAACCGGTCGAACAGGTCGTCGGAGCCGAAGTCGAGCGCGTCCAGGTTGAGCACCTGGACGTTGGTGACGCCGAGGCCCTCGATCCGCGCTTCCGCGGACGCGGCCAGACCGGGATCCACCTCGACGGACACGACGCGCCCGTGTTCCCCGACGATGCGGGACAGCAGGCACGCGGTCCAGCCCGACCCCGTCCCCACCTCCAGGACGCGGTCGCCGGGAGCCGGCGCGAGCAGTTCCCCGGATTGCACGACGACACCGGGAGCCGAAACCGACGAGGTGAACCAGCCCCGCCCGCTCGCCGGATCTCCCGCGCCGTCATCGACCTGCGTGACGATCGACGCGTCCGAGTAGACCGCCGACCTCCACTCGCCGGGACGGGCGTGCCTGTCGATCGAGTAGGACGGGGCGTCGTAGTCGGGATTGACCCACGCCCGGTCAGGGACGAACAACTCACGCGGCACGGAGGCGAACGCCCGCGCCCACTCGGGTCGCTTGAGGTCGCCCTGGCCCGTCAGGATGCGGATCAGGTCTTCTACGTCCTTACCCATGTCCGGGGCCAGGGCTCTCGGTCACGTGGTCCGCTCCCTACCGCTTGCCGTCGCTCGTATTGCCCTTGGTGCCGTCGCCCTTGCCGCCGTGACCGCCGCCGCCGGGGCTGTTGCCGTCACTGCCCTTGCCGTCGCTGTTTCCCTTGCCGCCATGCTGACCCATTACTGCCTCCCTTTGGTGGAGAAGGAGCCGGAAGGGGGGCGTCCCCCTTCCGGGACCTCATGCTTCGCGTCTTTTCGGTCGAAGTTCAGCCGATAGATCACCTTCTTCCTTTTGTTGGCTTTGAAAGGCTTGGATGTGGATCTATGAGGGCCTCGGCGGGCTGCGGTGAGTACCCGCCGGGTACTCGCGGCGTGCCGAAAGGGGACCTGCGCCTCGCGAGAGGTCCCGAGTCGGGACCCCGCTCGCGGGCGGACGGGACGGCCCGCGTCCCGAAGCACGGGAAGCGTGGGCGGCCGTCCTGCGGTGCCGGGCGTTGCTGTTCCCGCGTCGCCGCGGCCGCAACAGCCACATCATGAAGGCGCCGAAGACGCCGCAGGCGAATCCGTAGGCCAGCAGCCCTGCCGCGATCTGGCCGAGTTCGGGGAGTTGGACGTATCTCATTGGCCCGAACTCCGATGGGGGAGGGCCGGGACCTCCCGAGCCTTCCGGTACTCCTCGGCTTTCACGTTCTCCGCCTCCTGGAACTCCTTCAGGCGGGCGACCGTCGAGGCGCTGATGACGGACCGGAGGCCGAAGCGAACCTCGGCCTGGCTCAGGGGCCGTCGCGTGCAGAGGACGATCTTGCCTTTGGACATGTACGGCTCCGCCCAGCGCCCCTCGGGCTCCGGAGCGGAGGGCAGTGAAACGGCCACTGATATATGCGGAATGTCGCTCTTGTGTTGGTCGGCCATTGCCTCGATTCCTGCCGTCGAATTTCTGTGCTTCCGGTCACAGAGTGAGCCTCGTCCTCATACTCTGGCCAGAGGGATCGGAACTTCCATGGAAATCATGGAAGTGTCACAGTGTGACGGGGGTTCGGGATGCGAATGAAGGAACCGGCTGATCCGCGAGGCTCGCTCTGGGGACTCATCGGTTACCACCTGCGACATCTGCGGACGAGCCAAGGGCTTACCGGCCCCGAAGCGGCCAGGGTCATGGGAGTGGCGCCGAGCACCATTTCCAGAATCGAGTCAGGGGAGCAGCGCCTTACCGAAAAGCACGCCACCGAGATCGACAATGGGTGGAGGACCGGTGGTCTCTTTGGCTTCTTGATCTACTATGCACGGCGGGCATCTGACCCGGACTGGTACAAAAGCCTCAAGGAGTTCGAGCAGATCGCGACCGAGCTGCGCATCTTCGGAGTCCTGCACATCCCCGGCCTCGTCCAGACGGAGGCGTACGCGAGAACGCTTCTGCTGTCCGGGCGCAACCCGGATCCGGAACGCTCTCTTCAGGGTCGGTTGGGCAGGCAGCAGATTCTCCAACGGGCCGACCCTCCAGATCTCTGGGTCACGATCTCCGAGGCCCTCCTAAACTGGCCCGTAGGAGGGGCCGCAGTGATGGAAGAGCAGCTACAGCACCTACTGGCGCTGTCGGAGCAGCCGAACATCTACCTACGGGTCGTTCCCCGGTCAGCTGGCGCCTACGAGGGGCTGGATGGCCCGTTTCAGATCCTCAAGACTCCCGGCGGCGGTGGCGATGTAGCGTTCGTCGAAGCTGCCGTGGAGGGGCGCCTGGTCGTGGACGCGGACGACGTCCACGACTTCCGGAACAGGTGGGAACGGATCGGGGCGAAAGCACTGCCGGAGGATCTCTCCCGCAGCCTCATTCAGCGAGTGATGGAGGAGAACTACTGTGAAGTCTGAGATGTGGCGCAAGAGCAGCTACTCCAGCGGTGGTACCTCCGGCGAGTGCGTCGAGCTGGCTTCGCTGGGCGGCTCGGTGGGCGTCCGGGACAGCAAGGATCTCTCTGCGGGACACCTGAGCATCGCCAGGGAGGACCTGGCGGTCCTCGTCGGCCGGATCAAGGCCGGGGTGCTGGACCTGTAACCCCTGAACTGCGAAGGCCCCCTCTTCGAGGGGCCTTCCTGTGTTCCGGGCCCGCGCGAACCCTCCGACCGGCGTCCCCGGAGCGGAGGGTTCCGCTCCGGGGACGGTCGGGCGACGGGTCAGGCGTGCTGGGGTGTCCGGTCCTGCGGGGTGTCCGCCTTCTCGGGGGCTCCGGTGTCGTCGTCCGTACCGGTGACGGCGTCGGACGGGGGTGCGTCGAGCGGACGGCTGCGCCCGTCGAACACCGCGTCGTCCAGGATGCCCTCGGAGCGGGCGACCAGGACGGGGACGGTGAGCTGCCCGGTGACGTTCGTCGCGGTGCGGCCCATGTCGATGACCTTGTCGATCGCGATGAGGTAGCCGACGGCCTCCAGCGGCAGGCCCACGGTGGTCAGCGTCAGGGTGAGCGCGACCAGCGCCGGGCCGGGGGTGCCGCCGGTGCCGATCTGCCCGATGACGGCGGCCAGCGCGATGAGCGCGTACTCGCCGATGCCGAGGGTGACGCCGGTGTACTGGGCGACGAACACCGCGGCGATGGCCGGGTAGATCGCGCCGCAGCCGTCGAACTTGATCGTCGCGCCGAGCGGCTGCGCGAAGTTCGCGTACTCGCGCCGGACGCCGTTGCGCTCGATCGACACCCGCTGCGCGATCGGCAGCGTCGCGAGGGAGGACGACGACACGAACCCGAACTGGATCGCGGGCCAGGAGTTGCGGTAGAAGCGCAGCGGGCTGACGCGGCCGAACGCGCGCAGCAGCACGGGGTAGCCGACGAGCAGCATCAGCGCGAGGCCCAGGTAGATCGCGCCGGTGAACTTCGCGAGCGGCGCGAGGGAGCTCGGCCCGTAGGACGCGACGACTGCGGCGATCAGGAAGAACGATCCGATCGGGGTCAGCCGCACCACCCACCACACGGCCTTCTGCATGACCGCGTAGAGGTCGTCGATCAGGGCCGTCAGTCGCTCGCCGCGCTCCCCGATCGCGACGAGCGCGGCGCCGAACAGGACGGCGAACGTCACGACGCCGAGCACGTTGCCGTCCGCCATCGCCTGCACGATGTTGGACGGGAACAGGTTCTGCAGGATCTGCGTCCACGTGACCGGCTCGGTCTCGGCGGTCTCGCCCGCGAGGGCGCCGAGCCCCTCGCCGGGCTTGATGACGAGGGCGACGGCGAGGCCGATCGCGGTCGCGATGGCGGACGTGACGACGAACCAGCCGAGCGTCTTGCCGGTCAGCCGGGCGACGCCGCCGACGCCGCGCAGCCGTCCGACGCTCACCACGATCGCGGCGAACACCAGCGGGACGACGACGACCTTCAGCAGGCTGACGTAGACGTCGCCGAACGGGTCGAGCCAGTCCTCGGCGGTGCCGGCACCGCCGCCGAAGTTATTGATCAGGGCGCCGACGATGCCGCCGAGCACGAGGGACAGCACGATCTGCTGCCAGAACTGCCATTTCCAGACACGGAAGGTCACGAGAGGTTCTCCAGTTCGCCGGCCGGCACGGGCGCGGCCGGGCGGGGGTTCGGGGTGAGAAGAGGGCTGCCGACGCGGTCAGCGGCTACACAGCACGGCGGCCAGGCGGCACAGGTCGACGTGCAGCCGCGCCACGAGCAGGACGCTCTTCTCGGAGAACCTCACGGAACCGATCAACGCCGGATGCGCTGGAGGGCCTTCCCGGGAAAGAGGTGATTCAGGTTACTTTCGCGGCAAATCTCGGTCTCGGTCGCGGCGGCGTCCCCGCGTCGCGACCCGCACGGCGCCGACCAGGCCCAGCCCGATCAGCACCACCGGGACGGCGAACACCGGGTCCAGGAACCGCCCGTCGCCGAGTCCCTCGGCGAGGAACACCCCGGCCAGCGCGAGGAAGAAGACCCCGGTCACCGGCCCGGCCGGGTCGAAGCGCCGCGCGGGCGCGCGGTCAGCCACGGTCCACGTCCACGTCGCCGATCTTCCCGCGCAGCCGCAGGACGATCGTCGGCGGGTTCCCGCCGGCGGCCTCGGGCTCGAACACGCGGTCCTCGCGGATGTTGGGGCCGCTGGTCGTCCGGCCGTCGATGCGCAGGTCGCCGAGCGCGATCCGGGCGTCCAGGACGATCCGGGCGTCCTTCGGCACGGTGACCGCGAGGCCGCCGAGCACGACCTCCGCCTCGATCACGACCCGCCCGCCGGGACGCAGCGGCAGCGCGGTGAGGTCGAGCGCCCCCCGGCCGACCGTGACGCGGTACTCCTGCGCGGTGCCCGGATCGGTGGTGGGCCGCCACGTCACCTCGCGGTACTTCACCGAGTCGGGCGCCTCCGCCGCGACCGACGTCGTCACCAGCGCGAGCGACAGGACGGTCCCGGCGGTGGCGAGGCCGCGCGTCCGGAACCAGCCGCCGAGCACGAGCCCGAGCCCGACGACGCACAGCGAGGTCGCCATCACGATCATCCACGAGTCGGGCGCCGGGTAGTTCCGCGCGACGGGCACCGTGGCCGCCCCGGCGCCGGCCGCGCACAGCAGCGTGACCGGGGTGAGCGGCGACCGGCGCCGCCGGACGGCCGGGACGGCCGGGACGGCCGGGGCGGCCGGCGCGGGCGGTTCGGCGGGCGGCGCCGGGCGCGGGCTGAACGAGGCGAGGTCGATCGCGCCCGGCGGCAGGCCGCCGCGCCCGTCCGGCGGCTTCGCGCCGGTGCCGGCGGGCGCGGACGGCGGCACCCGGTGCCCCGCGATCCGCTCCGGCACCCGCCGCGCGGCCGTCCGGAACCGGACGCCGCGCGCGTGCGCCGTCGCCGCCGCCAGCGCCGCGAACACCACCGCCGTGGTCGCGTCCATGTCGAGGCCGGTCGTCACGACGAGCAGGGTCGACGCGGCCAGCAGCCCGCCCAGGATCGTCAGCACCCCGGCCGTGTCGAACCAGCGGTGCAGCACCCGCTCGGCGACGGCCGTCGCGTGCGGGGCCGCCGGCATGAGCAGCGCCGCCGCGACGTAGAGCAGGACGCCCTGGCCCTGCACGAACGCGTAGAGTCCGAACGCCACCCGGAACACCACCGGGTCGATGCCCGTGCAGCGCCCGAGCCCCCCGCAGACGCCCGTGAGCACCCGGTTGTCCGCGTCCCGTGCCAGCCGCGGGTACCCGCCGCCCGCGGCGGTGGCCCCGGCCGTGCCGTTCGCTTCCTCGACCATGGCACCCATCGTGACGTGCGGCCCCGCCCGCGCGGTATCGGGGACCTCCCTGACTCCGACCCTGGGGGACGTCCCTGATGCGGCGACCCGCGCGGACGTGTGACGATCGTCGGACATGCGGGAACGGGGGAGCGATGAACGGGGCCACGGGCGCGGCGACGCCGGACGGCTCGGCCGCGGCGGAACGGGGAAGGCCATGAACGGGGCCACCGGCACCGCGGCCGGAGCCGCCGCGAGCGCGGCGCCGCCGCTGGTGCGCGCCGCGAACGGGCGGCTGCTGGCCGGGGTGGCGCGCGGGCTCGCCGACCACCTCGGCGTCGACGTGCTGTTCGTGCGGATCGCGTTCGTCATCCTGACGCCCGGCATCCTCGCCTACCTCGCGTTCTGGCTCTTCGTGCCCGCCGCGGAGACGGACGCGCGCGCGCAGGCCGCGCCCGTCCCCGCACGCACACCCCGGGACTGGGGGCAGCTCCTCGCCTACGGCGCGGTCGCCGTCGGCCTGCTCGCACTCGTCGTGCTGCCCTGGGGCGTCGCGAGCCCGTTCCAGTGGGCGCTGTGGCCGTTCGTGCTCGGCGGCGCGGGCGTCGCGCTGCTGTGGCAGCAGGCAGACCGCGCGCAGCGGGAACGCTGGGTGCTGCCGCTGCGGCAGCGGTGGCTGCGCTCCCTGCTCGGCCTGCTGCTGGTCGTCGGCGGGATCGGCGGCGGCGTCGCGCAGAACGTCGAGGCGAACCAGATCCGCTCGGTCCTCGTCGCGATGCTGATCATCCTGACCGGCCTCGCGCTGATCCTCACCCCGTGGCTCGTCCGGCTCTGGCAGGACCTCGACGCCGAACGGGGCGAGCGCATCCGCTCCCAGGAGCGCGCCGAACTCGCCGCGCACGTCCACGACTCCGTCCTGCACACCCTCACCCTCATCCAGCGCAACGCGAGCGACCCCCGCGAGGTGCAGCGCCTCGCCCGCTCGCAGGAGCGCACCCTGCGGACCTGGCTGTACCAGCCGCGCGACGACCCCGACCGGACGTTCGCCGCCGCGATCAAGGAGACGTCCGGGGAGGTCGAGGACCTGCACGGCGTGCCGATCGAGGTCGTCTGCGTGGGCGACACCGCGCTGGACGAGCGGCTCGGCGCGGTCGTCCAGGCGGCGCGGGAGGCGATGGTGAACGCCGCGAAGTACGCCGAGGCGGCCTCGATCTCGGTGTTCGCCGAGGTCGAGGGGAAGTCGATCGCGATCTTCGTGCGGGACCGGGGCCGCGGCTTCGACCTGGACGCGATCCCGGACGACCGGATGGGCGTCCGGGGGTCCATCATCGGACGTATGGAGCGCAACGGCGGCCGGGCGACCGTCCGCACCGCGCCGGGCGAGGGCACCGAGGTGCGTTTGGAGATCGAGAAGCAGTGAGCGAGCCGCGCAGGAAGGTCGTGCTGGTCGACGACCACCAGATGTTCCGGACGGGCGTCAAGGCCGAACTCGGCGGCGGCGTCGAGATCGTCGGCGAGGCCGGCGACGTCGACGAGGCCGTCGCGGTGATCCGCGAGACGGCGCCCGACGTCGTCCTGCTCGACGTGCACCTGCCGGGCGGCGGCGGCATCGAGGTGCTGCGCCGCCTGCACGGCAACGTCGCGTCCAGGTTCCTCGCGCTGTCGGTGTCGGACGCCGCCGAGGACGTCATCGGCGTCGTGCGCGGCGGTGCCCGCGGCTACGTCACCAAGACGATCTCGGGCCCCGAGCTGACCGACGCGATCGGCCGCGTCGCCGAGGGCGACGCGGTGTTCTCGCCGCGCCTCGCCGGGTTCGTCCTCGACGCGTTCGCCGCCACCGACGCCCCCGCCGTCGACCCCGAACTCGACCAGATCACGCAGCGGGAACGCGACGTCCTCCGGCTGATCGCCCGCGGCTACGCCTACAAGGAGATCGCCAAGGAGCTGTACATCTCGGTCAAGACGGTCGAGACGCACGTCAGCAGCGTCCTGCGCAAGCTCCAGCTGTCGAACCGGCACGAACTCTCCCGCTGGGCGGCCGCCCGCCGCCTCGTCTGAGCGCCCCCGGTCGGCCTGCGCTCGCGGGGCTCGCTCCGGCCGCCCGTGTGTGGGCCGTCCCGCGTCGGGTCGGGTTCGGGCGGCCGGGTGTTCGGTCGGCCTGCGCTCGCGGGGGTCGCTCCGGCCGCCCGGGGCCGGGGCCGTCCGGCCGGACGCGCCGGTTCGGCTGCCGGGCGCCCGAGTCCGGTTCCCGCTGGGCGGGATCGGCCGGTCCGGATCTCGGGCGGACGGACGGGGCTGTCAGGCGGTGTTCATGACGTGGAAGGGTTCGGCCAGGCGGCCCTCGGGGAGGCCGCCGGCGGCGGCCGACGCGGACAGCCAGCCCCGCAGCATCGCGCGCAGGTCGTCCTCGGACGTGTGCGCGGTCTGGGTCTCGTGGGAGCGGAGCGCGGCGACCTTCCGATCGAAGCGGTCGGTGATGTCGACGTAGTGGTTGGCGGTCGGGCCGCCGGTCAGCCACACCTCGCGCGCCGTCCAGGCGTCCAGGCCCTCGGTCAGCAGCTCCGGGAACGCGTAGGGGTTGCGGGCGTCGGGGTAGACGGCGTCCAGGGCGGCGGCGCCCACGGCCCGGTGGTCGGGGTGGCTCGGGTAGATCCGCTCGTAGTTGCGCTCCGGGCTCGGCATGACCACCCGGTCGGGACGGACCTGGCGGATCACCCGCGCGATGTCCCGGCGCAGGTCGAGGGTCGCCTCGACGCGGCCGTCCGGGTAGCCGAGGAACCGGACGTCGCTCACCCCGACGACCTTCGCCGCCGCGCGCTGCTCGTCCCGCCGCAGCGCCGCCATCTCCGGCCGGGTCAGCCCGTCGTCGAACCCGCCCGCGTCGCCGTCGGTCACCATCAGGTACACGACCTCGAGGCCCGCGTCCGTCCAGCCCGCGACCGTCCCGGCGGCGCCGAAGTCGACGTCGTCCGGATGCGCCATCACGGCGAGGATCCGCTGCAGCCCGCTGTCTTCCAGTACGCCCGTCACCCTGCCAACGATAAGCGCCGGAGGGGCCGCGCACACGCCCGCGGGTCGATCGCGATTGGGTCTGGGAGGGGGCGCCGGACGCGGGTATGGCTGTGAGCATGCGCAAACTCATCAACGCCCCCGGCGACGTGGTCTCCGACGCGCTCCGCGGGCTCGCCGCGGCGCACCCGTCGCTGCGGGTCGACGTCACCGGCGGGACGGTCGTGCGGGCGGACGCGCCCCGCACCGGGAAGGTCGCGCTGGTGTCGGGCGGCGGATCGGGGCACGAGCCGCTGCACGCCGGGTTCGTCGGGCCGGGGATGCTCGACGCCGCCGCGCCGGGGGAGATCTTCACCTCTCCGGTGCCGGACCAGGTCATCGCCGCGACGATGGCGGTCGACGGCGGCGCCGGGGTCCTGCTCGTGGTGAAGAACTACACCGGTGACGTGATGAACTTCCGGATGGCCGCCGAACTGGCCGAGGACGAGGCGATCGAGGTCGTGTCCGTCGTGGTGGACGACGACGTCGCCGTCGAGGACAGCACGTTCACGGCGGGACGGCGCGGCACCGGCGCCACCCTGTTCGTGGAGAAGATCGCCGGGGCGCTCGCCGAGGAGGGCGCGGACCTCGCGTCCGTCGCCGCCGTCGCGCGGGAGGTGAACGAGCGCAGCCGCTCGTTCGGCGTCGCGCTGTCGCCGTGCACCGTCCCGGCCGCCGGGCAGCCGACGTTCGAGCTGGCCGACGGCGAGATGGAGCTCGGCATCGGCATCCACGGCGAGCCCGGGCGGGAGCGGGTTAAGGCGGGCACCGCCACCGAGATCGTCGGCGCGGCGCTGGACGCGATCGACGCCGACATGCCGCTGGCGGGCGAGGAGCTGCTGGTGCTGGTCAACGGGATGGGCGGCACCCCGCTGATCGAGCAGTACGTCGCCTACGGGGCGGTCGCCGGATGGCTCGAGGGGCACGGTGCGTCGGCCGTCCGGTGCCTGGTCGGCGACTACGTGACCAGCCTGGAGATGGCCGGGGTCATGGTGAGCGTGTGCCGGCTGACGCCCGAGCTGACCCGGCTGTGGGACGCGCCCGTCGAGACGCCCGCGCTGCGGTGGGGCCGGTGAGCGGGCTGACCGGCGCGGACGCGGACGCCTGGATCCGCCGCGCCGCCGCCCTCGTCGCCGCCGACGCCGAACGGCTGACCAGGCTCGACGCGGCGATCGGCGACGGCGACCACGGGCACAACCTCGACCGCGGGTTCGCCGCCGCCGTGGCGGCGCTCCCGGCGGACGCCCCGGCGGGCCGGGTGCTGATCGCGGCCGGACGGGCCCTGGTGTCCAAGACCGGCGGGGCGTCCGGCCCCCTCTACGGGACCATGCTGCGGCGCGCGGGCCGCGTCCTCGACGACATCGACGCCCCGGACGCCGCCGACCTCGGCGGGGCGCTGCGCGCGGCGCTCGACGGCGTCCGCGAGCTGGGGCACGCGGCCGACGGCGACAAGACGATGGTGGACGCGCTCGCCCCGGCGGTCGCGTCCTGCGAGCGGGCCCGCGAGGACGGCGCGGACCTGCCGGGCTGCGCGCGGGCCGCCGCCGACGCGGCCGCGGCCGGGGCGGACGCGACCGTCCCGATGCGGGCGCGCAAGGGACGGGCGAGCTACCTGGGGGAGCGCAGCGTCGGGCACCTCGACCCGGGGGCCGCGTCCACCGCGCTCGTCCTGCGGGCGCTCGCCGAGACGCTGGAGGGCCGATGGTCGGGATCGTGATCATCGCGCACAGCCGGACGCTCGCGGAGGGCGTCGCCGAGGTCGCGCGGGCGATGGGCGTCGACGGGGCCGTCGTGGAGCCCGCCGGGGGAGACCCGGACGGCGGCCTCGGCACGAGCATCGTCGCCGTCGAGCGGGCCGTCGAGCGCGCGGCCGACGGCGACGGGGTGCTGCTGCTCGCCGACATCGGCAGCTCCGTGCTCACCGCGGAGATGGTCGTCGAGGACGCCCGGGAGGGCACGGTGCTGCTCGCGGACGCCCCGCTGGTCGAGGGCGCGGTGGCGGCGGCGTCGGCGGCCGCCGCGGGCGCCGGCCTGGACGCCGTGCACGCCGCCGCCGAGTCCGCGCGCGACCACCGCAAACGGTCCTGACGTCCGGCCGCGGGACGGGTCCGGGTCCGGGCGATCGCGCCGAACCCGGGCCCGCGGCGCCGTAGACTCGCACATGATGTCGAAGACCGAAGCCCACCCCTTGCTCGACGGCCTCAACGAGCAGCAGCGCGCCGCCGTCGTCCACTCCGGCGGACCCCTGCTGATCGTCGCGGGCGCCGGGTCGGGGAAGACGCGCGTGCTGACCCACCGCATCGCCCACCTGCTGGGCGAGCGGGACGTGCACCCCGGCCAGATCCTGGCGATCACGTTCACCAACAAGGCCGCCGCCGAGATGAAGGAGCGCGTCGACGCCCTCGTCGGGCCGCGCTCGCGCGCCATGTGGGTGATGACGTTCCACTCCGCCTGCGTGCGGATCCTGCGCCGGGAGGCCAAGCGGCTCGGTTTCCCGACGAGTTTCTCGATCTACGACCAGGCGGACGCGCAGCGCCTCATGGCGCTCGTCTGCCGGGAGCTCGACCTCGACCCGAAGCGCTACCCGCCGAAGTCGTTCAGCGCCCAGGTGTCGAACCTGAAGAACGAGCTGATCGACTACGAGACCTGCAAGGCGCGGGCGTCCGGCCACATGGAGCAGAAGCTCGCCGAGGCGTACGAGATGTACCAGGCGCGGCTCCAGCAGGCCGGCGCGATGGACTTCGACGACCTGATCATGATGACGGTCAACCTGCTGCAGGTCTTCCCGGAGGCGGCCGAGCACTACCGGCGGCGGTTCCGGCACGTGCTGGTGGACGAGTACCAGGACACCAACCACGCGCAGTACGAGCTGGTCCGGGAGCTGACCGCCCCCGTGGAGGGGGTGGGCGCGGCCGAGCTGTGCGTCGTCGGCGACGCCGACCAGTCGATCTACGCGTTCCGGGGCGCGACGATCCGCAACATCCTGGAGTTCGAGCGCGACTACCCGGACGCGACGACGATCCTGCTGGAGCAGAACTACCGGTCCACGCAGACGATCCTGTCGGCCGCGAACGCCGTGATCGAGCGCAACGCCGACCGCAAGCCGAAGCGGCTCTGGTCCGACCAGGGCGAGGGCGCGAAGATCACCGGGTACGTGGCCGACAACGAGCACGACGAGGCCGCGTTCGTCGCCCAGGAGGTCGACAAGCTGTCGGACGCGGGCGACGCCCGGCCCGGCGACGTCGCCGTCTTCTACCGGACGAACGCGCAGTCCCGCGTGTTCGAGGAAGTGTTCATCCGCACCGGCCTGCCGTACAAGGTCGTCGGCGGCGTCCGCTTCTACGAGCGCAAGGAGATCCGCGACCTCCTCGCCTACCTGCGCGTCCTCGCCAACCCCGAGGACACGGTGTCGCTGCGCCGCATCCTGAACGTGCCGAAGCGCGGCATCGGCGACCGGGCGGAGGCGTGCGTCGAGGCGCACGCGTCCCGCGAGCGGACCTCGTTCTGGCAGGCGCTGCGCGGTCCCGAGGACGTCCCGGGCATGGCGACCCGCTCGATCAACGCCGTCCGCGAGTTCGTCCTCCTGCTGGACGACCTGCGCGCGTCCGCCGAGTCGGTGTCGCCCGCCGAGCTGATCGGGCTCGTCCTCGACAAGAGCGGCTACCTCGCCGAGCTGCAGGCGTCCAAGGACCCGCAGGACGAGACGCGCATCGAGAACCTGCAGGAGCTCGAGGCGGTCGCCCGCGAGTTCGAGGAGCGCCTCGACGGCGAGTCGCCCGAGGGGCGGCTGCCCGAGTTCCTCGAGCAGGTGGCCCTGGTCGCCGACGCCGACTCGATCCCGGGCGGGGCCAAGGGCGCGCCCGTCCCGCCGGGGGAGCAGCCCGAGGAGTCCGACCAGGGCGTCGTCACGCTGATGACCCTGCACACCGCGAAGGGCCTGGAGTTCCCCGTCGTGTTCCTCACCGGCATGGAGGACGGCGTGTTCCCGCACCTGCGCGCGATGAGCAACCCCAAGGAACTCGAAGAGGAACGGCGTCTCGCCTACGTCGGGATCACGCGGGCCAGGCAGCGGCTGTACCTGTCGCGGGCGACGATGCGCAGTTCGTGGGGCGCGCCCCAGGTGAACCCGCCGTCGCGCTTCCTGGGCGAGGTGCCGAAGCCGCTCATCGAGTGGGAGCGGGAGGCGTCGTCCGCGTCGGGTTCCGCGTCGACCCGGATGGCGGCGCGCCCGGGCGTCCGGTTCCCGGGGGCGCGCGCGGTGCCGTCCCTGTCGGCGGGCGACAAGGTCACGCACGACTCGTTCGGTCTCGGCACGGTCGTGTCCGTGGACGGCGCGGGCGACAAGGCCGCCGCGAGCGTCGACTTCGGCGGCGAGTACGGGGTGAAGCGGCTGGTCCTGCGCTACGCCCCGGTCGAGAAACTCTGAGCCGCCGCCCGGTTCCGTAGGAGGGTCCCCCCATGTTCGCCCATCCGCTCGCCGACGGTGCCGAGCTGCGCCCGCTGGAGCCCTGGCAGGCCGCCGAGTTCGCCGAGCACGTCGACCGCGTCCGCGCGGACATCGTCCGGTACGTCCCGTTCGGTGCGATCGTCGTGGACGAGGAGAGCGCCCGCGCGTTCCTGCAACGGTACGCCGACCGGCAGGCCGCCGATCAGGCCCGCATCTACGGCATCTGGGTGGACGGCGTCCTGCGGGGCGGCACGCTGTTCCGCGTCTTCGACGCCGGCCGGGGCGTCTGCGAGGCCGGGGTGTGGCTCGACCGGGCGGTCCAGGGCCGCGGCCTGATCACCACCGCCTGCCGGGCGATGCTCGACTGGGCGTTCGGCACGCGCGGCATGTCCCGCGTCGAGTGGCTGTGCGACCCGGCGAACGACGCCAGCATCGCCGTCGCGAAGCGCCTCGGCATGACCCTGGAGGGCGTCCAGCGGAAGGCGTACATCGCCGACGGCGAGTCCCGCGACCTGGCGGTCTGGGCGATCCTCGACGACGAGTGGGCGTCCACCGGCACCCGCTGACCTCGCCGAGCCCTCGCCCCGGCCGGACGAGCGGCGGGGCCTCAGCGGGTGTTCAACGCCGCCCGCAGATCTTTGATCAGCAGCAGTAGGTGGAGGGGGTCGGTGGGGCTCGTCTCGAAGCGGGCCTGCCGGCGGTAGAAGCCGCGCGCCTTCTCGTTCTCGCAGTGGATCAGGAGGGCCCGGACACCGACGAGGTCGGCGGTCGCCTCGACCCGGCGTAGAGCGTCGGCGAGCAGGCGCCGCCCGAGCCCGGCTCCCTGGGCGCGCAGGTCCACGCCGAGACGGGTCAGCAGGATGACGGGCTGGTCGTAGCCCCCCGCTCCGCGCTGTAGCCGTCGTGGCGCGTCCGCGCGTCCGATACTGCCCGCCGCCAGTGCGTAGTAGCCGACCACCGACTCGCTCACGAGGTCTTCGACCACATAGACCCGGGACGTTCCCGAGGCGTGCGCCTGCAGTGCGTGCCGGGTGAGCCAGCCGCTCTGCGCCGGGGAGCCGCAGTCGAAGCCGTCCAGAACGTGGTCGCGGGTCAGCGGCCGGACGGTCGAGAGCTTCATCCGTCCTCGCCCGGAGGCGCCTCGTTCAGCAGTTCGCGGAGGCCCTCCACCGCATGCGCGGGCCGGTTCAGCGCCTCGTCGAACGCGGTCCAGGCGTCCGCGTCGAGGGTGAACGCCCGGCGGTCGGCGAGGACGTCGGCCGCGGCCGACGTCGCCGCCGACAGGACGAACGCCGAGACGCTCGTGTGCTCCACCTCGGATGCCGCCTCGAGCAGGCTCTTCTGCTCCGCGTCGACCCGCACGTTGATGCGCTCGTCCTTCGTCGCCATAAGAGGAGTGTACGTACGTTGTGCACCCACGAGTAGTAGCGTGGCGGTTACTCACCGCATTTGCTGAGGAAGCCAGAAGCGGAAGTAGGGGCGAGCGGGCCGCCGCGCCGGTATGCCCGGGTAAGGTCAGGTGTTTCTTTTGTCTTGACTCCTTACTCCCCGGGGGCCGTGGTGGACGCTGACCAGATGCTCTTGCTGCTGGTCGCGGCGCTCGCGGCGGGGTGGGTGGACGCCGTGGTCGGCGGCGGCGGGCTGATCCAGCTCCCCGCGCTGCTCGTGGCGATGCCGGGGCAGCCGGTGGCGGCGGCGCTCGCGACGAACAAGCTCGGGTCGATCGCCGGGACGACGTCCGCGGCCGTCGCGTACCTGCGGAAGGCGAAACCGGACACGAGCGTCGCGGTCCCGGCGGGGGTGCTCGCGGTCGGCTGCGCGGCGGGCGGGGCGCTGTGCGCGGCGGCGATCTCCTCGGACGTCCTGAAGCCGGTGATCATGATCGTCCTGCTGGCGGTCGCGGCGATCGTGGTGCTCCGGCCGGACCTCGGACGGACGCCGCGGCTGGTGCTGCGCACGCGGCGGCGCGTGGCGGCCGCGGTGCTGGTGCCCGGCGTGCTCATCGCGTTCTACGACGGGCTCGTCGGCCCCGGAACCGGGACGTTCCTGGTCATCGCGTTCACCGCGCTGCTCGGCATGGACTTCGTGAACGCCTCGGCCACCTCGAAGATCATCAATGCCGGGACGAACCTCGGCGCGCTCGCGGTGTTCGCCGTCCAGGGGCACGTGCTGTGGGCGGTCGGGCTGGCGATGGCGGTCTGCAACGCCACCGGGGCCTGGCTCGGCGCCCGGACGGCGATCAAGCGCGGCGCCGGGTTCGTCCGGATCGTCCTGCTGTGCGTGGTGGGGGCGCTCGTCGCGAAGCTGGCCTGGGAGCAGTTCGGCTAACCGGCGCCCGAGCCGGTCGGCGGGATCGGGAGCGGCTCCTCCAGCGCGGCCAGCGCCAGGACGACCATGGACGCCGTCCAGCCGAGGGGCGCGACGCCCGCCTGGTGCCCGTCCGGCCCGACCTTCTCCGGCAGGACGCCCAGGGACGTGCGGTGCCGCCGCAGCCAGTCGAGGAGGTCCAGCGCGGTCTCGGTGCGCCCGGACGCGGCGGCGGCGAGGCCGAACAGGGCGACCTCGGGCGTCCACGCGATGTGCTTGTTGCCCGGCCACTCCTCGCCCGGCAGGACGCCCCCGTTCGGCAGGACCTGCTCGGCGAACGCGTGCTCGATCGCGGCGGTCACGCCCGCGTCGACGGGCGCGAACGGCGGTGCGACGAACGTCACGGACGTGTCCATGCGGCCGTCCCGCACGGGGGAGCGCGGGTAGCCGTAGGGCGCGAACTGGTGGGCGAGCGCGCCCGACAGCCGGTCGGCGGCCGCGCCCCACCGGTCCGCGTCCGCGTCCGCGCCCTCCCCGTCGGCGAGGGCCGCGGCGGAGCGCAGGCCCGCCAGGACGGGCCCGACGACGCCGAGGGTCGGGCGGCGCGGGTCCTCCTCGGTGCGGGGGTCGCGCTCCCAGTAGTCGGACGACGCGGGCGGCAGGCCCTCGGCGTCCAGCGACACCGCGAGGTGGTCGGCGGCGCGCCGCACCATCGTCCACAGCTCGCCGGGGACGGCTCCTTCGGGGGTCTTCGCCCGGTAGAACCACGTCGACCACAGCATCCAGCCGAGGGCGTCGAGCTGCCGGTCGCGGCCGTCGGTGACCGGGCGCCCGTCCACGTGGTAGCGGGCGGCCCAGGTGCCGTCCGGGTCCTGGACGCGGGACATGAACTCCAGGATGGAGCGGGCCTCGGCAGGGTGCCCGGACACGGCGAACGCGGCGGCGGCGAACGCGGAGTCGCGCGGCCAGCTGTACCGCCAGATCCCGTACCAGGACGCCTGGGACGCGCCGTTCGGCCGGGTGAGCAGCCGCATGTCGAGCAGCGCGCGCGCCGACATCGCGGAGTAGCGCTCGCCGAGTCCGCCGGTCGGCACGGTCCCGGACTCCAGCCAGGCCCGGTCGGCGGCCACGGCGGCGTCCACCCGGGGATCGTCGGCCGCGACGGTGATGGGGGCGTTCCCGCCCGGCGGGATCAGCCGGACGCGCCCGTCCCGGAGCCGGACGACCGAGCTGTCCGGCAGGTAGGAGGCGCCGAGGGACTCGTGCGGGGGGACCGGGACGCCGTTGTAGGGGGCTCCGCCGCCGCCGACGAGACCGGGGCTCGCCCAGTCGGGGACGGCGGGCGGCACGGCGGCGGCGCCGCCGGTCGTGACGAGCGCCGCGACGGTGAGACCGATCACCAGCCGGCGGAGCCGGTGCTCGCCGGGCCGGATCGCGCCCGGCCGGTGCGCCGCCCGCTCCGCGCGGCGACCGCGGCGGGAGCCGGGCCGTCCGGGCGCCGTCGCGACTCTCGCGGATGCGCTCGGCTCGTCCGACATCGCCGTCTGTCTCCCCCCTGTTGACCGCACCGACGAGCAGGGTTCGCCGGGGCGGCGAAAGAAGTACATCAAACTACGTCAATCGGTTCATCCTCCTCAGGGACAGACGTCCCCTCCTCCCCGCGAAGCACACTCGACTTACTGCGCGAACCCCGACATATGGCCCCGGCGGCATCACCACACATGCGGGTTGACTAGGCTGCATCGACGGAGCGGACCGCAGAGTGCCGGCCGCACGGGCACCCGTGTAACCCCCACTCGTGTGGTCATTCGGCTGTCGATCCGTAAAAGGAAGCCTCGTGGACCTGTTCGAACATCAGGCGAAGGAACTCTTCGCCGAGTACGGGGTACCGGTGCCCACCGGCAAGGTCGCCCATACTCCCCAGGAAGCCCGGGCCATCGCGGCGGAGCTGTTCGCCGCGGGAAGCTCGAAGGTCGTCGTCAAGGCCCAGGTGAAGACCGGGGGCCGCGGCAAGGCCGGCGGCGTGAAGCTCGCCGACAACGCCGACGAGGCCCAGGAGCTGGCGACTCAGATCCTCGGTATGGACATCAAGGGCCACACGGTCCACAAGGTCCTGATCGAGGAAGGCAGCGCGATCGCGCAGGAGTACTACTTCTCCTTCCTCCTCGACCGCGCCAACCGCACGTTCCTCACCATCTGCTCCGTCGAGGGCGGCGTGGAGATCGAGGAGGTGCCGCACGACCGGCTGGCCATGGTGCCGATCTCCCCGCAGGACGGCGTCGATCGCGCCAAGGCCCGCTCGATCGCCGAGCAGGGCCGCCTGCCCGAGGAGGCCCTGGACGGCGCCGCCGAGCTCATCGAGCGCCTGTGGGCCGTGTTCACCGACGAGGACGCCAGCCTCGTCGAGGTGAACCCGCTGATCCTCACCGCCGACGGCCAGGTGAAGGCGCTCGACGGCAAGGTCACCCTGGACGAGAACGCGGCGTTCCGCCAGCAGCACGACAAGCTCGAGGACAAGGCCGCCGCGGACCCGCTCGAGGCCGCCGCCAAGGCCAAGGACCTCAACTACGTCAAGCTCGACGGCAGCGTCGGCATCATCGGTAACGGCGCCGGGCTGGTCATGTCCACCCTCGACGTCGTGTCCTACGCGGGGGAGGAGTTCGACGGGCAGAAGCCCGCGAACTTCCTCGACATCGGCGGCGGCGCGTCCGCCGAGGTCATGGCCGACAGCCTGGAGATCGTGCTGTCCGACCCCGACGTCAAGTCGGTGTTCGTCAACGTCTTCGGCGGCATCACCGCCTGCGACGCCGTCGCCAACGGCATCGTCACGGCCTACAAGCTGCTGGCCGACCGCGGTGAGACCGTCGACCGCCCGCTGGTCGTCCGGCTGGACGGCAACAACGCCGAGCTCGGCCGCGAGATCCTCACGGACGCGGCGCTGAGCGGCGTGCAGCAGGTCGACACCATGGACGACGCGGCCAAGCGCGCCGCGGAACTCGCAGCGGCAGGTGCATGAGCATGGCCATCTGGCTCACCGAGAACAGCAAGATCATCGTGCAGGGCATCACCGGCTCCGAGGGCACCAAGCACGGCCGCCGGATGCTCGCCTCCGGCGCGAACGTCGTCGGCGGCGTGAACGCCCGCAAGGCCGGCCAGTCCGTCGACTTCGACGGCACGTCCCTCCCGGTGTTCGGCACCGTGGCCGAGGCGATGGCCGAGACCGGCGCGGACGTCTCCGTCGTGTTCGTCCCGCCGAAGTTCACCAAGGACGCCGTCGTCGAGGCCGTCGACGCCGAGATCCCGCTCTGCGTCGTCATCACCGAGGGCATCCCGGTGCACGACACGGCCTTCTTCTGGTCGTACGCCGAGTCCAAGGGCGGCAAGACCCGCATCATCGGGCCGAACTGCCCCGGCATCGCCTCCCCCGGCAAGTCGAACGCGGGCATCATCCCCGCCGACATCACCGCGCCCGGCCGCATCGGCCTGGTGTCGAAGTCCGGCACGCTGACGTACCAGATGATGTACGAGCTGCGCGACATCGGCTTCTCCACCTGCGTCGGCATCGGCGGCGACCCGATCATCGGGACGACCCACATCGACGCGCTGAAGGCGTTCCAGGACGACCCGGAGACCGACGCCATCGTCATGATCGGCGAGATCGGCGGCGACGCCGAGGAGCGCGCGGCCGCCTACATCGAGCAGAACGTGACCAAGCCGGTCGTCGGCTACGTCGCCGGGTTCACCGCCCCCGAGGGCAAGACGATGGGCCACGCCGGCGCCATCGTGTCCGGTTCGTCCGGCACCGCGGAGGCGAAGAAGGAAGCGCTGGAGAAGGTCGGCGTCCGCGTCGGCAAGACCCCCAGCGAGACCGCCCGCCTCATGCGCGACATCATGCAGAACCTCTGATCACCCGATCAGTCGCGAAAGACGCCCGAGCCGCCCGTCGGCCCGGGCGTCTTTCGCGTCCGGCGGCGACAAAGACGACACGCCGGGCGGACGGCGTCCGGCGGGGCGGCGGTGGTGCCAGCATGGGCGGGTGAGCGATCCGAGGACCCGGCAGGCGGCGCCCGCGCGGCGGGACGGCGAACGGCCGGACGGCGAACGGCGGCGGGGCCGCACGGAACCGGACGGGCCGCGCGCCGGGTCGTCCCGGCCGCTGCAGGTGACCGGGCTCGTGGCGGCGCTGTGGTGCATCGGCATCGGCCTCGCGGTGCTCACCACGATCACGCTGCTCGGCTGGATCGCCGCACCCCGCACCGCGTTCGGCGACGGCCTGCCCGGGGTGTTCCGGACGACCGTGAACTTCTGGCTCATCTCGCACCACGCCGGGTTCTCCAGCGGGCACGGACGGGTCGGGCTGCTGCCGCTCGGCGTGCTGATCGTGCCCGGCGCGCTGCTCTACCGGGGCGGCGCCTGGATGATCCGCGGCATCGGGCTCCCGGACCGTCCCCGCGTCGCGGTCGCGCGCGTCGCCGTCTCGCTCGCGGCGCCGTACGCGGCGCTGGCCGGGGCGCTCGCCCTCGCGGCGACCGGGCCCACGATGCGGCCGTCCGCCTGGCAGGCGCTCGTCGCGTGCTTCACCGTCGCGGTCGTCGCGGGCGGGCTGGGCGCCGCACGGGCCGTCGTGGCGGCCCAGGTCGCGGCGGAGGCCCGCGGGCGCCGCGTCCGCTCGGGACTCGGCGCGCTGCTGCGGCTGCTGCCCGAACGGCCCCGCTCCCTGCTGATCGGCGTCGCGGGCTCGACGGCCGTCCTGCTCGCGTCCGGCGCGGTGCTCGTCGCGGTGTCGCTCGCCCTGCACCTGGAGGACGCCGAACACCTCTACGACATGCTCGGCCCCGGCGTCGTCGGCGGCGTCCTGCTCCTGCTGGTCGAACTCGCGTTCCTCCCGAACGCCGTGATCTGGGGCATGTCGTACGCGATCGGCCCCGGATTCTCGGTCGGCGCGGGCACCACCGTGTCCCCGACCGGCGTCTACCTCGACGTCGTCCCGGCGTTCCCGCCGCTGGCCGCACTGCCCGAGCCCGGCCCCGCCCCGGCGGCGTCCCTGCTGGCCCTCGCCGCCCCGTTCGTCGCGGGCGCCGTGGGCGGGATGCTGACCGTCCGGTCGGCGCCCAGCGCGGCGAACGAGGCCGCTCCGCTGTGGGGGTTCGTGTCGGGCGCCCTCACGGGCGTCGCGGCGGCGCTGCTCGCCGCCCTCTCGGGCGGCCCGCTCGGCGGGGAGCGGATGGCGACCGTGGGCCCCTCGCCGTGGCAGGTCGGGCTGATGGCGACGCTCGAGGTCGGGATCTCCGCCGCGATCGTCGCGTGGTGGGCGAACTGGCGGTTGAACCGGCGCGCCGCCGACCCCGCGGACGTCCCGACCCGCCGCCCGCGCCGGACGGCCAAGCCCCCGAAGCCCGCCGCGCCCGCCGAGTTCGCGGCGGACGCCGAGGCGGCGGGGGGCGGCAAGGTCGCGCCGCCGGCCGTCCCGCAGGCCCCGCCGGACCCGGCCGCGCCGCCCTCGTCCCCGTACGCGCCCGGCCCGCTGGAGTTCGAGGAGGCCGAGCCGGTCCTCACACCGCGCCGCCGCCCCCGCCGCACGGCCGAGCCCGCGCCCGCGCCGCCCGCACCGTCGGCGCCGCCCGCGGCCGAGCCCGAACCCGGCACCCTCGTCGTCGAGGGCCACATCGTCGACGAGGAACCGCACGAGCCCGTCCCGCCGCGGCCGCGCGCGGAGGCGGAGCCCGCACCCGACCCGGAGTCGCAGGAGCCGGAGCGCACCGAGAACCGGGGCGGCGCGATCTACGTCCTGCGCAACGAGCCCCGCCCCGAGTGACCTAGAGCAGGTCGCCGTAGTCGTCCATGCTGCCCTCGGGCAGCCCCATCTTGTCCTCGATCTTGGGGAACCACTCGTCCTGGCACGTCTGCTCGTCGATGCCGGTGTTCGCCGAGCCGACGCACGACTGGTAGCCGCTCAGCTCCGTCCACAGGTACGCGGTCAGCGCGACCGACGCCGACGCCAGCGCCAGCCCGATCGAGCCGAGGACGATCCCCGCGACGGCCCCCGGCGCCGAACCGTGCTCGCGCTTCGCCGTCCGCCGGGACCGGATGCCGACGACCAGCGCCGCGACGCCGAGCACGAGCCCCAGCGGGTAGAAGAAGAACGCGGTCAGCAGGGCGAGCCCGCCGAGCCACAGGGCGCGCCAGCTGCTCCGCTCGCCAGGCCGGTGCCCCGGCTTCCCGTGGCCACCTTGCGGCTGCCCGTGCTGCTGGCCGGGCTGCCCCCAAGGCTGCTGCTGGCCTGGCTGGCTCTGCTGCCCCCAGGGCTCCTGCTGCCCCGGTTGAGTCGGGTGCCCGCCCCAGGGCCCGGCTCCGCCCGGCCGCTCCGGCAGGTCCGGCCGTCCGGGCGTCTCGTTCCCGCCCGGCCGTCCGGGGGTCTCCGGCTCGCCCGCGCGCTTCGACAGGTCGGGGCGTCCGGGGGACTCGGGGGTTCCGGTGCGCTCGGGCAGGTCGGGGCGTCCGGGGGTTTCGGCTTCGCCGGGTTCCCGCTCGGCCTCCGGCTGTCCGGGGACGTCGGGGGTTCCGGTTCGTTCGGGCAGGTCGGGGCGTCCGGGGGTTTCGGCTTCGCCGGGTTCCCGCTCGGCCTCCGGCTGTCCGGGGACGTCGGGGGTTCCGGTTCGTTCGGGCAGGTCGGGGCGTCCGGGGGTTTCGGCTTCGCCGGGTTCCCGCTCGGCCTCCGGAGAGCCGGCGGGGTCCGGGGTGCCGGTTCGCTCGGGCAGGTCCGGTCGTCCCGGCTGCTCGCTCACTCGTTCCTCCTGGCCTGGGGGCTGTCGATCCTGGCGCCGCGCAGCTGAGGCATCGAACGGGGCCGATAGGCTTCGTGGTGGCCGAACAACCCCACCGTCCAACCAGGGAGTCATGGTGTCCGCCCGGCTCGTCGTCCTCGTCTCCGGTGCGGGGACCAACCTACAAGCGCTGCTCGACGCGTGCGCGGATCCAGCCTACGGGGCGCAGGTGGTGGCCGTGGGCGCGGACCGGCCCGGTACGGGCGGCGTCGAACGCGCGGAGAAGGCCGGGCTGCCGACCTTCGTCCGCCGCATCCCCGACTTCCCGTCCCGGGTGGAGTGGGACGCGTCGCTCACCGAGGCGGTCGCCGAGCACGAGCCCGATCTGGTGGTGTCCGCCGGGTTCATGAAGATCCTCGGGCCCCGGTTCCTGGCGGCGTTCGGCGGGCGCACCGTGAACACGCACCCCGCGCTGCTGCCGTCCTTCCCCGGCGCCCACGCCGTTCGGGACGCCCTGGCGTACGGGGTCAAGGTGACGGGCTGTACCGTGCACTTCGTCGACGAAGGCGTGGACACCGGACCCGTCATCGCCCAGGAGACCGTGTCCGTGGGCTGGCATGACGACGAAGACTCCCTGCACGAGCGCATCAAGCAGGTCGAGCGCGGGCTGATCGTCGACGTCGTCGGGCGGCTCGCCCGCGACGGCTGGACCGCGCGGGGCAGGCGGGTCTCCATGAAATGCACCACATGCAGGGACGCGTCCGACAGTCCGTCCATGAACGAGGGGAGCTCGGCCGAGTGAGTCGGGTGGCGATCAAGCGCGCACTGATCAGCGTGTACGACAAGACCGGGCTGGAGGACCTCGCCCGGGGCCTGCACGAGGCCGGGGTGGAGATCGTCTCCACCGGCTCCACGGCGGGGCGCATCGCCGCCGCCGGCGTGCCGGTCATGAAGGTGGAGAAGCTCACCGGCTTCCCCGAATGCCTGGACGGGCGGGTCAAGACGCTGCACCCGAGGGTGCACGCGGGCCTGCTCGCCGACCGGCGCAAGGACGATCACCTGCAGCAGCTCGACGACCTGGGCGTCGAGCCGTTCGACCTGGTGATCGCGAACCTGTACCCGTTCGCCGACACGGTGAACTCGGGCGCGCGGCCGGACGAGTGCGTCGAGCAGATCGACATCGGCGGCCCGACGATGGTGCGCGCGGCCGCGAAGAACCACGCGAGCGTCGCCGTGGTCGTCGACCCGTCCGGGTACGCGGCCGTCCTCGACGCCCTCGGGGCGGGCGGCTTCACGCTGGACGAGCGGCGCCGCCTCGCCGCGCGGGCGTTCGCGCACACCGCGTCCTACGACGTGGCCGTCGCGTCCTGGTTCGCGGGCGATCACGCGCCCGACGAGACGGCCGCGCAGTCGGAGTGGCCCGACTTCCTCGGTGCCACCTGGGAGCGCTCGAACACCCTGCGGTACGGCGAGAACCCGCACCAGCGCGCCGCGCTGTACCGCGCGCCGGGCGAGACCGGCCTCGCGGGCGCCGAGCAGCTGTACGGCAAGGAGATGTCGTACAACAACTACGTGGACACCGACGCCGCGCGCCGGTCCGCCTACGACTTCGCCGGGCCCGCCGTCGCGATCATCAAGCACGCCAACCCGTGCGGCATCGCGGTCGGCGCGGACATCGCCGAGGCGCACCGCAAGGCGCACGCGTGCGACCCCCTGTCGGCCTACGGCGGCGTGATCGCGGCGAACCGCCCGGTGACGGCGGCGATGGCGCGGCAGGTCACCGAGAGCTTCGCCGAGGTCGTGGTGGCCCCCGCGTTCGAGGACGAGGCCGTCACCGTCCTCAAGGACCGGTTCAAGAACGTCCGGCTGCTGGTCTGCCCGGACGCCCCGGCGGGCGCGACCGAGTACCGGCGCATCGACGGCGGCGTCCTGCTGCAGGGCGTCGACGCCGTCGACGCTCCCGGCGACGACCCGTCCGGCTGGGAGCTGAAGACCGGCACGGCCGCCGACGAGGCCACCCTGCGCGACCTGGCGTTCGCGTGGCGGGCGGTCCGGTCGGTCAAGTCGAACGCGATCCTGCTGGCCGCGGACGGCGCCACCGTCGGCGTCGGGATGGGCCAGGTCAACCGGGTCGACTCCGCCAAGCTCGCGGTGTCGCGCGCGGGCGCGGAGCGCGCCGCGTCCGCCGTCGGCGCGTCCGACGCGTTCTTCCCGTTCCCGGACGGCCTGGAGGTGCTGACGGACGCCGGTGTGCGCGCGGTCGTCCAGCCCGGCGGGTCCGTCAACGACGACAAGGTGATCGCGGCGGCGGAGAAGGCCGGGATCGCCCTGTACTTCACCGGCGTCCGGCACTTCTTTCACTGACCCGCGCGTGATCGGCCCGGCGGCCACCCGGCCGCCGGGCCGATTTACCTTTCGCCGCAGGTAGCCTCGTCCCGGTCCCCCCGACGGAAGGCGCGATGGACACCCTCACGATGCTCATGCTGGGAGCCGTCTCCCAGGCGAACGCCCTGCTGCTGGACGCCCGGCAGGTCATCGGTCTCGTCGCGGCGGTGCTGGCCGCGATGCTCGCCGCCCGGCTCGGCTGGCAGGGCACCGACCGCATCCTGGCGCGCCGCTCCGAGGACGACCCCACCTGACGCAGGCCCACCTGACGCGGGCGCGCGGCGCCGCTCCGCGCCCGATTTCCGTGCCCCGGTGGCCCGTTACCATGGGTGTTCGCGACTGGCGCGGGCAAGGTGGATCACCACCGGGGAGCGAACGACAGTCCGGACACCGCGCGCCTGGGTGGCCGACCGTAGAGATCAGCACCGTAGAGATCAGCGCGGAGGCACGCATGACTGCACGGATTCTGGACGGCAAGGCGACCGCGGCCGAGATCCGCGCCGACCTCGCCGAGCGCGTCGAGGTGCTCGGCAAGCGCGGCGTCTCGGTGGGGCTCGGCACCGTCCTCGTGGGGGACGACCCCGGCAGCCACTCCTACGTCGGCATGAAGCACCGCGACTGCGCCGAGGTCGGCATCGAGAGCATCCGCCGCGACCTGCCCGCCGACGCCACCCAGGACGAGGTGGAGCGCGCGGTCGCCGAACTCAACGCCGACCCCGCCTGCACCGGCTACATCGTCCAGCTGCCGCTGCCCAAGGGCCTGGACGACAAGCGCGTCCTCGAGCGCATCGACCCCGCCAAGGACGCCGACGGCCTGCACCCGACGAACCTCGGCCGGCTCGTCCTCATGCAGGACGGGCCGCTGCCCTGCACCCCGAAGGGGATCATCGAGCTGCTCCGCCGCTTCGACGTCCCGATCCGGGGCGCCGAGGTCACCGTCGTCGGCCGCGGCATCACCGTCGGCCGCTCCCTCGGCCTGCTGCTGACCCGCCGCAGCGAGAACGCGACCGTCACGCTCTGCCACACCGGCACCCGCGACCTCGCCGCGCACACCCGTGCCGCCGACATCGTCGTCGCCGCGGCCGGCGTCCCCGGCCTGATCACCGCCGACATGGTCAAGCCCGGCGCCGCCGTCCTCGACGTGGGCGTGTCCCGGGTGGACGGCAAGCTCGCGGGCGACGTCGCCGCCGACGTCCGGGAGGTCGCCGGGTGGGTGGCGCCCAACCCCGGCGGCGTGGGCCCGATGACCCGCGCCATGCTCCTCGCGAACGTCGTCGAGGCCGCCGAACGGTCCGTCTGACCGTCCCGGTCACCGCCCGTGCGTGGGGGTGATGTCCAGCTCGGCCATGCGCTGGGCGCCCCATTCGCCCAGGGCGCCCAGCGCGGCGTAGAGCGCGGCGCCCTGGTCGGTCAGCTCGTACTCGACGCGGGGCGGCGTCTCGTCGAACACGGTCCGCCGGACGATCCCGTCCGCCTCCAGCTCGCGCAGCTGCTGCGCGAGCACCTTCTCGCTGACGCCCGGGAGGCTGCGGCGCAGCTCCCCGAACCGGTGGAGCCGCTCGTCCAGCGCCCAGAGGATCAGCGCCTTCCACTTGCCCTCGACGACGTCCATCGCGGCGTCCAGGGCACAGATGTAGGGCGGGTTGCGCACGCCGGCCATGATATCCGCCGTGCCCCGCCCCACCCCTGCCCCGCTCAGCCCGCGGCGACCGCGCGGCGCATCTCCCACAGCGCGGCGCGCAGGTGCCCGGCCGACTCGGCGGGCAGGCCCGCCTCGGCGGTGGCGGCGAGCATGGTCTCCAGCCCGGTCGCCTGCATGGCGGCGTTGAAGTCGTCCGGGACGGACTCGTCCACGGCCGCGCCGCCCACCATGAACGGGAGCATCTGCTCCATCCAGGGCCCGAGCACGTCGCGCTTGAACGCCGCCACGTCGCCGCCCTCGGCGTGGACGAGCGCGACCGCGTGCCCGGCCCCGGCGCCCATGCCGTACATGCCGCTCAACGCAGCCATGTCGTACAGCGCCGCGAATCCGGCGTCCTCGCCCACCCACTGCGGACGGCCGATGGGTTCGAGGAGGGGGGCGGCGCGGTCGAACAGGTCGCGCGCGCCGCTGTAGAGGATGAAGGCCCCGTCCGTCCCGATGGTCGGCGGTACGGCCATGATCCCGCCCGCGAGCAGCCGCACCCCGTGCTCTCCCAGCCATCCGGCGAGCTCGCGCGCCTGCCGCGCGGAGCCGCTGGTGAGGTTCACCAGCGCCCCGCCCGCCAGCTTCGGCAGCACCGGCGCGAGCGACTCCCGCACGCTCGCGTCGTCCAGCAGGACCGCGACCGTCAGGCCGCCCGCCTCGACGGCCTCCGCCACGCTCGACGCCTCCCGCGCGCCGCGCGCGACGAGGTCGCCCGCCCTTCCGGGCGTCCGGTTCCAGACCGTCACCTCGCGACCGGCGTCCAGGAGCGCGCCGGCGAGCGCGCGCCCCATGGCGCCGAGACCGAGGATGCTGATTCGTTCGTTCCGCGTATCCATGCGGACCACTCTTCAGCCGGGCCGGAACCCGCACAAGAACGCACTTCGAAGTGCGTGATTACCCGAAGGTAAGCCGCCTGGCCGCGCCCGTCGCGGCGCCCTCGGCCCGGGGACCGGGGGCGCCGCGACGGAACGGCGTCAGCTCGCTCGCCTGCCCGCGGCGCTGGGGGCCGGACGGGTGACGTGCGCGGTGCCGTGCCCCGGCCGGCGGGCCTCGGGACGGACGCCCGGCGGGCGCCCGCCGTCCATCGGGGGACGGCCCTGCGGGACGTGCACGGGCGGCAGCGGCCGGACGAGGCCCATGGCGATGACCTCGTTGGCGAGCCGGGTGCGGCGGTTGGGACCCTCGGGAATACGGAACTTCTGGTACAGGCGCAGCAGGTGCTGCTTGACGGCCGCCTCCGTCACCACGAGATCACCGGCGATGTCGCGGGCGGTGGCGGGCGCGACGAACGCCTCGTCCGACAGGGCGGGCCGGCACAGCGAGGTCAGCACGTCGACCTCGCGCCGGGTCAGTTCGGGCGCGACCGCCCGGCGCAGCTCGACGTCCGGGTCGACCTCCTCCCGGGGGATGCCCCCCATCCGGCACCGCGCGGTGCCGAAGGTGACGACGTCGCCGTCCTCCAGGACGCGGCGCGCGATCGGCCGGCCGTTGACCCGCGTCCCGTTGCGGGACAGGCCCATGTCGACCACGTAGACGTACGGGCCGCGCCGAACGATCTCTGCGTGCAAACGGGACACACTCGGGTCGTCGAGCCGGACGTCGACGCCCCGCCCCCGCCCGACCGTCGTGACGTCGGGGCGCAGCGGCATGACCACTCCGCTGTCCTCGATCCGCATGAACGGCCCCTCCACGGCAGTCCTCCCAGCTAGTTAGCGACCCCTGTCGTCCGGGTTACCCGGGCGCCCTGCCGTCACACCCTCCTACCGGCGAGTAGGGTCTGTGCCGCAGGGCTTTCGGGCCGCTTCGGCGCCGCCGTGACCGGAATGGGACTACGGTGTGGACATGACCACTCAGGTGCACCGGCGCCGGCGCAAAGCGCCCCGCGGGAGGTCCGCCGCGCCGCACTGGCTCGGCCGGCTGCCGTACCTGATGGTCCTGCTCGGCGTCGCCGCCGGCCTGACGCTGGCGTCCTTCGACTACTTCCGCAAGGGGTCCGGCGTGATCGCCGCCGCCCTGCTCCTCGGCGCCCTGGCCCGCCTGCTGCTGCCGGAGTCGCAGCTCGGCATGCTCGCCGTCCGCAGCCGCGCCGTCGACTGCTGGACGCTCGTCCTGCTCGGCGAGACGGTCGCGTTCGTCTCCCTCAGCGTCCCGCCGATGCACAAGACCGGGCTCGTCCTCGCCGGTGCCTTCGGCGTCCTGATCGCGCTCGCGATGGCGGCCCGCGGGCTGCTCATGCTGCTCGGCCGGCGCCGCGCCCGGTCCCCCGGATAGCCCTCGTGTCCTGCGCGTCCCCGCGGGGGCGAGGTCTAGACCTCCGAACCCGCTCGGATAGCCTTGCCAGTTGAGCCTTACAAGGACTGCTGGCCAGGTGTAGGAAAGGGACAGCAACAGCATGCCCAAGATCAAAGTAGCGGGCCCGGTCGTCGAACTCGACGGCGACGAAATGACGCGGATCATCTGGAAATTCATCAAGGACCAGCTGATCCTGCCCTACCTCGACGTCGACCTGCGGTACTACGACCTGGGGATGGAGCATCGGGACGCCACCGATGACCAGGTCACCGTCGACGCCGCCCGCGCCATCCAGGAGCACGGCGTCGGCGTCAAGTGCGCCACCATCACCCCCGACGAGGCCCGCGTCGAGGAGTTCGGCCTGAAGAAGATGTGGCGGTCCCCGAACGGGACGATCCGCAACATCATCGGCGGCGTGATCTTCCGCGAGCCCATCGTCTGCTCGAACATCCCCCGTCTCGTCCCCGGCTGGACCAAGCCGATCATCATCGGCCGCCACGCCCACGGCGACCAGTACAAGGCGACCGACTTCGTCGTCCCCGGCCCCGGCAAGGTGGCGATCACCTACACGCCGGCCGACGGCTCCGAGCCGATGGAGTTCGAGGTCGCCGACTTCCCCGGCGGCGGCGTCGCGATGGGCATGTACAACTACGACGACTCCATCCGGGACTTCGCCCGGACGAGCATGCGGTACGCGCTCAACCGCGGGATGCCGCTGTACATGTCCACGAAGAACACGATCCTGAAGGCCTACGACGGCCGCTTCAAGGACATCTTCCAGGAGATCTACGAGTCGGAGTTCAAGGCCGACTTCGAGGCCAAGGGCCTGGAGTACGAGCACCGGCTCATCGACGACATGGTCGCGGCGGCGCTGAAGTGGGAGGGCGGGTTCGTCTGGGCCGCCAAGAACTACGACGGTGACGTCCAGTCCGACACCCTCGCGCAGGGCTTCGGCTCCCTCGGCCTCATGACCTCGGTCCTGATGACCCCCGACGGCAGGACCGTCGAGGCCGAGGCCGCGCACGGCACGGTGACCCGCCACTACCGCCAGCACCAGCAGGGCAAGGCGACGTCGACCAACCCGATCGCGTCGATCTTCGCCTGGACCCGCGGCCTCGAGCACCGCGGCAAGCTGGACAACACCCCCGAGCTCATCGACTTCGCCCGCAAGCTGGAGGAAGTCTGCATCGAGACCGTCGAGGGCGGCCAGATGACCAAGGACCTCGCGCTGCTCGTGGGCAACGAGACGCCCTTCCTGACGACGCAGGGCTTCCTTGAGGCGCTGGACACCAACCTGCAGAAGAAGATCAACGGCTGACCGCCGCATGCGCGGGCCGTCCCGGTGATCCCGGGGCGGCCTTTCGCGTTCCCGTACGGGTGACCGATGCCGGGCGGCGCACCTGCCCGCCGTCCGGACGAGCGTGCGGTATAGCCTGCTGGGGAACTATCTCGACGGCGAGAGATCCCGCGCGGTGGCGCGCCTCTTGGGCGGTCGGGTTCGCAGGGATGGGCCGCCCGGACCCTCGTCCGGGTGACAGCGGCCCCGTCAGGTCACAGCAGGAGAGAAGAAGAGGCAATGACTCGCACCCCAGTCACCGTCACCGTCACCGGCGCCGCGGGCCAGATCGGTTACGCGCTGCTGTTCCGCATCGCGTCCGGGCACCTGCTGGGCGCGGACGTACCCGTCAAGCTGCGGCTGCTGGAGATCCCGCAGGCGGTGAAGGCCGCCGAGGGCACCGCGATGGAGCTGGACGACTGCGCGTTCCCGCTGCTGCAGGGCATCGACATCTTCGACGACGCCACCGCGGCCTTCCAGGGGACGAACGTCGCGCTGCTGGTGGGCGCGCGGCCGCGCACGAAGGGGATGGAGCGCGGTGACCTGCTGGAGGCCAACGGCGGGATCTTCAAGCCGCAGGGCGAGGCGATCAACGCGGGCGCGGCCGACGACGTGCGGGTGCTGGTGGTCGGAAACCCGGCGAACACGAACGCGCTGATCGCGCAGTCGCACGCCCCGGACGTCCCGGCCGAGCGGTTCACCGCGATGACGCGCCTGGACCACAACCGGGCGCTGGCGCAGCTGTCGAAGAAGGCGGGCGTGCCGGTCGACGGCATCCGGAAGATGACGATCTGGGGCAACCACTCGGCGACCCAGTACCCGGACCTGTTCCACGCGGAGATCGGCGGGAAGAGCGCCGCCGCCGTGGTGAACGACCAGAAGTGGCTGGAGGACGACTTCATCCCGACGGTCGCCAAGCGGGGTGCGGCGATCATCGAGGCGCGGGGCGCGTCCTCGGCGGCGTCGGCGGCGTCGGCCGCGATCGACCACGTGCACACGTGGGTGAACGGCACGGCCGACGGCGACTGGACGTCGATGGCCGTGGTGTCGGACGGGTCGTACGGGGTGCCCGAGGGGCTGATCTCGTCGTTCCCGGTGACGACGAAGGACGGCAAGTGGGAGATCGTCCAGGGCCTGGAGATCGACGCGTTCTCGCGCGGCCGGATCGACGCGTCGGTCGGCGAGCTGGCGGAGGAGCGGGACGCGGTCCGCAAGCTGGGCCTGATCTGACCCGTACCGCGTAGCGGCGCGAGCCCCGGACCCCCGTCGGGTCCGGGGCTCGCTCGCGTTCGTGATCGATCTCGAAAGGTCGCGGTCGCTCGCTATGGTGGCCTCGCTCGTTAAAAAGTACGGGGAGGTACAGGTGACGGATCAGGCTTTCCAGGTGGATCTGCGCGGGGTGGTGGATCTGCTGAGCCGCCACCTGTACGCGAGCCCGCGGGTGTACCTGCGGGAGCTGCTGCAGAACGCGGTGGACGCGATCACGGCGCGCGGCGAGGGCGGCGGCCGGGTGCGGGTGGAGACCGGCGGCGGGGCGCTGCGGGTGCACGACGACGGCGTCGGGCTGACGGCGGACGAGGTGCACACGCTGCTCGCCACGATCGGACGGTCCTCGAAGCGGGACGAACTGGGGTTCTCCCGGCACGACTTCCTCGGCCAGTTCGGCATCGGCCTGCTGTCGGCGTTCCTCGTCGCCGACGAGATCGAGGTGGTGACCCGGTCGGCGCGCGGCGGCGAAGCCGTCCGGTGGACGGGCCGCTCGGAGGGCAGCTACCGGGTGGAGCCGGGCGAGCGCGCCGAACCGGGGACGACGGTGACGCTGCGGGCCCGTCCGGGGGCGGGGGAGTTGCTGAGCCCGCCCGTGGTGGCGGAGCTGGCGCGGACGTACGGGTCGCTGCTGCCGGTCGAGCTGACGGTGGACGGCGTCCGGATCAGCGAGGAGCCGCCCTGGCGGGCGTCGCACCCGGATCCGCAGGCGCGGCGGTGGGCGCTGGAGGCGTACTGCGAGTCGCTGTACGGGTTCACGCCGTTCGACGTGGTGGACGTGCACGTCGCCGAGGCGGGGCTGGCGGGCGTGGCGTTCGTCCTGCCGCAGCCGGTGGCGCCGACCGCCCGCGCCGCGCACCGCGTCTACCTGAAGCGGATGCTGCTGGCGGAGGGCGTCGAGGGGCTGCTGCCGGAGTGGGCGTTCTTCGCGCGGTGCGTGGTGGACGCGGGCGAGCTGCGGCCCACGGCGAGCCGCGAGGCGCTCTACGAGGACGAGCTGCTGGACGCGACGCGGCAGGCGCTCGGGGAGTCGCTGCGCCAGTGGCTGGTGACGCTGGCGGAGACCGATCAGCGGAGGTTGCAGGACTTCCTGGAGCTGCATCATCACGGCGTGCGGGCGATGGCGCTGCACGACGACGACATGCTGCGACTCGTCTACCGCTGGCTGGACTTCGAGACGTCCGCCGGCCGGATGACCCTCGCCGAGTTCCGGCGGCGGCATCCGGACGGTCGGTTCACCGTGGAGGTGGACGAGTTCCGGCGGCTGTCGGCCGTCGCGGGCGCGCAGGGCGTGGGGCTGGTGAACGCCGGTTACACCTACGAGGCGCAGATCATCGAGCGGCTCCCGGCGATCGATCCGGACCTCAGGCTGGCGCGCCTCGACGCGGCGGAGCTGGCGACGGCGTTCGGGGTGCTCGATCCGGCGACGGAACTGGCGCTGCGGCCGTTCCTGGCGGCGGCGCGGCGGGCGGTGGAACGGCTCGACTGCGAGGTCGTGGTCCGCGACTTCGACCCGCCGTCGCTGCCCGCGCTGTTCCTGACGTCCCGCGACGCCCAGTTCCGGGACGAGCTGACGCGGGCGAAGGAGGAGTCCGGCGAGCTGTGGGCGGACGTCCTCGGCGCCCTGGGCGGCACCGTCGGGGTGGAGCGCCCGCAACTGGTGCTGAACCATCGCAACCCGCTGACCAGGCGGATCATCGCGCTCGGTGACGGCGGGCCGGTCGAGGTCGCCGTCCAGGCCCTGTACGGGCAGGCGCTGCTGCTGGGCCACCATCCGCTGCGGCCCGCCGACACGGCCGTGCTGAACCGCTCGTTCCTGGGCCTGCTGGAGTGGGCCGTCCACACCCCGGAGGGTGGCCGGTGAGCGTCGAGGACGTCTACGAGCTGACGGAGCGGGCGGGGAAGCTGCCCGACGGGGAAGCCAAGATCGTCCTGCGGGAGGGTGCGCTGCGCCACGCGGAGGCGGCGGGCGACGAGGTGCTGGCGTACCGCGCGCGGATCGTGCTGACCGACGCCTACCGGTTCGGCGGGGAGCCGGCGAAGGCGTTCGCGACGTTCGGCCGGACGCTCGCCGACCATGATCGTGACCCGGGCCGCTTCCAGTACGGGCAATGGCTGCTGCGGCAGATGAAGACCATCGCGACCAGCCTCACGGAGTTCCCGGAGATCCCGCTGGACCGGACGTACGCGGTGCTGGACGACATGGAGCGCCGGTACCGCGCGGGCGGGTACGGCCTGCAGGCGGTCTACCACCGCCGGTGCGTCGTGGCGCAGCACGTGGGAGACGAGGCGGCGGCGGACTGGTTCGCCAGGTGGCGGGCGTCGGAGCGCGACTGGTTCTCGGAGTGCGAGGGCTGCGACCCGACCTGGGCGGCGTACCACCTGATGGACGCGGGCCGGTACGAGGACGCGCTGGAGGCCGCGGCGCCCGTGCTGACCGCCGAAGTGAACTGCAGGGCGCAGCCGCAGAGCATCCAGACGGTCCTCATGCACGTGTACCTGCGGATGGGACGGTACGCGGAGGCGGCCGACATGCACCGCCGCGCGTACCGGGTGAACCGGACGGAGCCCTCCCGTCTCGCGGACATCGGGGAGCACCTGGAGTTCTGCGGGCTCACCGGGAACGATGCGCGCGGGCTGGAGATCCTGGAGCGGCACCTGGGCTGGCTGGACCGGGCGCCGGACCCGTACTCGGCGATGCGGTTCGCGGCGTCCGCCGCGCTGGTGCTGCGCCGCGCGTCGGCGGCCGGGCACGGGACGGCGACGCTGCGGCGCCCCGAGGCGGGTGAGCGCGCGGCGGCGGACGTCCCGGTGGACGCGCTGCACGCCGACCTGACGGCGTTCGCGACGGACCTCATGGCCCGGTTCGACGCGCGCAACGGGACGTCCAGGCAGGGCGACAGGATGCGGGCGATCATGGAGGCGGAGCCGGTCACCGAGTACGTGCCGCCGGCCGCGCACCACCGCCGCCCGGCCCCGGCCCCGGCTCCCGCACCCGTCCCGCCCGCGGAACCGCGGTTCGACGACATCGACGCGATCGACGATCTCGACGAGCTGCTCGACCTCGCCGACCGGTCGGCCGGCGGCGCCGGCAGGACCCGGAGGTTCGCGGCGTGGTGGCGGTTCGACGCGGTGGCGGAGAAGGTCGAGCCGACGCCGCTGCAGGCCGCCCGCAGGCTGGTCGGCCGCGGCGAGGAGCGGGCCGCGGCCGGGTTCTGGCCGGGCGCGCTCGACGACTGGGCGGAGGCCGCCCACCGGTTCGCCGAACTGGACGAGCACGACCGGCGGCACCGGACGCTGGGCAGGCGGGGCGAGCTGCGCGTCCAGGAGGGCGATCCGGAGGGGATGGCGGACCTGGCGGAGGCCGTCGACCACTTCACCGCGAACCCGGCCGACCCCGCCGACCGCGCGTCGGCGCTGCTGCGGCTCGCGGGCGCCCACCTCGACCTGGACCGTCCCGCCGACGCGCTCGCCGCGCTCGACCGGATCGCCCCCGCGGACGATCCCGTCCTCGCGCCGGAGGCCGACCTCCTGCGGGGGCGGGCGCTGCTGCTGACCGGCGAGAGCGCGGCCGCGACAGCCGCGCTGCGGCGCAGCATCGAGGGGTTCCGCGCGCAGGGCGAACTACCGGACGCCGCCTCCGAACTGGCGGAGATCCTCGGGCGGATCGCCGCGGCGGGGAACGCCGAGGCCCGTCCGGCGGACGTGGACCGGGAGATCATCGAGCTGGCGGGCCTGGTTCTCGCCGGGGACCCCGGGCACGCCATGTTCCGGGTCGACGCGCACGTGGAGCGCGGCAGGGCGCTGCTGCGCGCCGGGCGTCCCGCCGACGCGATCGCCGACCTGGTGGAGGCCGTCGCGGCCCGGACCGCCGAGGGCGGGTACGCCCCGGTCGCTCACCTGCGGGTCGACCTCGCCGCCGCCTACCTGGGCGCGGGCCGCCACCTGGACGCGGCTGAGGCCGCCGAGGAGGCGCTGCCCGAGCTGGCGGGGGAGGACGGCGACCCGGCCGCCGAACGCCGCTGCCGGATGATCATCGCGACCGCGCAGCAGGAACTCGGGGAGCGCTCCGCCGACGGCTCCGACGGCTCCTGAGCGCGCCCGCCACGCGGGAAGCCGCGGAATCGACCGCACCGCCCGCGGTGCGGCGCAGGCCGAATCCCCGGCGTTCGTGCCGGGGAGCGCGTCAACGGACGCGATGGGCGCCGGTGGACGGGACGGCGTCCAGGAAGGCGGGCGCCGTCCAGCCGCGCCCGGCGTACGCGGCGCCGATCGCGTCGCGGACGCGGCCGGCGCGGTCGGTCGCGGTGAGGACGATCACCGAGCCGCCGAACCCGCCGCCGATCATCCGGCCGCCGCGGGCGCCCGCGCGCAGCGCGGCGTCCACGGCGGCGTCCGCCTGCGGCCAGGAGACCTCGAACTGGTCCCGCAGCGACAGGTGCGAGGCGTTCAGCATCGCGCCCAGCTCGCCGACCGCCCCGGCGCGCAACAGCCCGGCGGCGGCCTCCACCCGGTGGTTCTCGGTGACGACGTGCTGGACGCGGCGGCGCAGCACCGGGTCCGGCAGCGACCGGAGCGCGCCCGCGAGGTCGGTGACGTCGCGCAGCGCGGGGACGCCGAGCAGCGCCGCGGCCTCCTCGCACTCGGCGCGGCGGCGCCCGTAGTCGCCGCCGCCGATCGCGTGGCTCGCGCGAGTGTCGACGACCAGGAGCGTGAGGCCCGCGCCGCCGGGCGCGAACGGCACCTGCCCGGACAGGCCGCTGCGGCAGTCCAGCAGCAGCGCGTTCCCCGGCGTGCACAGCAGCGACGCCGACTGGTCCATGATCCCGCAGGGGGCGCCGACCTGCTCGTTCTCCGCGCGCTGCGCCAGCCGGGCCAGCTCGCGCCGGTCCGGGGCGGCGCCGTGCAGGTCGCACAGCGCCAGCGCCGTCGCGCACTCCAGCGCGGCGGACGACGACAGCCCGGCCCCCTGGGGGAGATCGGCGTCGATCAGCAGCGAGGCCCCGCCCGTGCCGAGCGCGTCGCGCAGCACCCGCGCGACCCCGACCGGGTAGGCGGCCCACGCCCGCTCCGGCGGCCAGCCGTCGGCGGCGACGGGGCCGCCGGCGACGGGCGCGCGCACCGGGACGTCCGGCGCCTGCCGCGAGCGGGCCTCGACGATCCCGTCGTCCCGCCGCGCCGCCGCCACCGAGACGCCGTGCGCGAGCGCGAACGGCAGGACGAAGCCCTCGTTGTAGTCGGTGTGCTCGCCGATCAGGTTGACCCGGCCGGGCGCCCGCCACACGCCGTCCGGCGCCCGCCCGTACGCGGTCTCGAACGCGGCCGCGAGCGGGGCGGCCTCCGGCGGGGCGGTCACCGGGAGCGCAGGAAGGTCCAGGCGTCGCCGACCATGGTGCGCAGGTCGTGCTCGGGCTTCCAGCCCAGCTCGCTCTGGATCTTGTCGGACGACGCGACGAGCACCGCCGGGTCGCCCGCGCGGCGCGGCGCGACCTCGGCCGGGATGTCGCGGCCGGTCACCTCGCGGCAGACCTCGACGACCTCGCGCACCGAGTTCCCGGTGCCGCTGCCGAGGTTGTAGATCGTGTGGGCGCCGGGCTCGCAGGCGTCGAGCGCCAGCAGGTGCGCCCGGCCGAGGTCCTCGACGTGGATGTAGTCGCGGACGCAGGTGCCGTCCGGCGTCGGGTAGTCGTCGCCGAACATCTTCACCGGCTCGCCGCCCGTGCCGCCGCCCACGTCGCCCGCCGCCTTCATTACGTTCGGGATCAGGTGGGTCTCGACGGTGTGCCGCTCGCCGAGCGTCCCGTAGGCCCCGGCGACGTTGAAGTAGCGCAGCGAGACGCCGCCGACGCCGTGCAGCCGGGCGTACTCGGCGAGCGCCGTGTCGATCGCGAGCTTGGACGCGCCGTAGGGGTTCGTCGGCCGGGTCGGGTCGGTCTCCAGGATCGGCGTCGACTCCGGCTCCCCGTAGGTCGCGGCCGTCGAGGAGAACACGATCTTGCGGACGCCCGCGACGCGCATCGCGTCCAGCAGGGCGAGCGACTCCCCGAGGTTCTTGTCCCAGTACAGGCCCGGGTTCTGCACGGACTCGCCGACGAGCGACTTGGCGGCGAAGTGCAGCACGGCGTCGAACCCCGCGCCGCCGAGCACCTCCGCCGCGGTGTCCCGCAGGGTGCCCCGCACCAGCCGGGCGCCCGCCGGGACGGCGTCCTCGTGCCCGGTGGACAGGTCGTCGAGCACGACGACCTCGTGCTGGGCCTCCAGCAGCAGCGCGGAGACGACGCTGCCGATGTAGCCGGCGCCTCCGGTGACGAGCAGCTTCACGAACGGCCTCCTCGGGATGACGGTGGTGGCGACGCTGCGGGGGTGCCGTCCAGGCTATCCGCATCCCGGAGCGGGCACCGTCCGGACCGCGCGACGCCGAATATGATGGGCGGGACGCGCGGGGCGACGTCCCGCGGGCGGTCAGCGGCGCCGCCGCCCGCGGCGCCTCCGCAGCCACCTGAGAGAATCGGTCCGTGCACATGCCCGAAGCCTTCGACCCCACCACCGCCCCCGCGGCGGCGCCGCGCGTCCTGTCGGGGATCCAGCCCACCGCCGACTCGTTCCACCTCGGCAACTACCTGGGCGCCTTGCGGCAGTGGGTCTCGATGCAGGACTCGCACGATGCGTTCTACTGCGTCGTCGACCTGCACGCGATCACCGTCGAGCACGACCCGGCCGTCCTGCGCCGCCGCAGCAAGGTCGCCGTCGCGCAGCTGCTGGCGATGGGCGTCGATCCGGAGCGTGCCACCGTCTTCGTGCAAAGCCAGGTGCCCGAGCACGCCGAGCTGGCGTGGGTGCTGGGCTGCCTCACCGGGTTCGGTGAGGCGGGCCGGATGACCCAGTTCAAGGACAAGTCCGCCAAGCAGGGCCAGACGAACACGACCGTGGGCCTGTTCACCTACCCCGTCCTGCAGGCCGCCGACATCCTGCTGTACTCCCCGGAGCCCGGGGCGGGCGAGCGCGTCCTGCGGGTGCCCGTCGGCGAGGACCAGCGGCAGCACCTCGAACTGACCCGCACCCTCGCGGGCCGTTTCAACCACCGGTTCGGCGACACGTTCGTCCCGCCGGAGGCGTTCATCCCGGAGGGCGCGGCGAAGATCACCGACCTGCAGGAGCCGACCGCCAAGATGAGCAAGTCGGCGTCGTCCCCGCAGGGCATCATCGACGTCCTCGAAGAGCCCGGCCCGATGCGCAAGAAGATCATGCGCGCGGTCACCGACACCGGCACCGACGTCGTCTACGACGAGGAGAACAAGGCGGGCGTCACCAACCTGCTGCGGATCTTCTCCGCGCTGGAGGGCACCCCGATCCCCGACCTGGAGAAGCGGTACGCCGACTCCGGGTACGGGCAGTTCAAGAAGGACCTCGCGCAGGTCGTCCTCGACACCTTCACCCCCATCCGGGAGCGCACGCTCGAACTGCTGGGCGACGAGGCCGAACTCGACCGGCTGCTCGCGCTCGGCGCCGAGCGCGCCGGGAAGGTCGCCGCCCGGACGATGGACACCGTGCGCGAACGCGTGGGATTCGTGGGACGTGGCCGCTGACGCGGCCCGGTCCGCCGGCGGGTCGGCCGGCGGCGGGTCGGCCGGCGGGCGCGGCGCCCCGGGACGCGCGGCGGAGCGGCCGGTCGCCGACACCTTCGTGGGCGGCATGGCGGCGGTCCCCGCCCACCCGGACGCCCGGACGATCGGCGTCGCCGTCCCCGTCCCCGAACCGTTCGGCTCCTGGCTGCAGGCCCGGCGCGCGTCCTACGGCGACCCGCTCGCCGGCGCCATCCCCACGCACATCACGCTGCTGCCGCCGACCGAGGTGGACGCGCGCTCGCTCGGGATCATCGACGCGCACCTGCGCAAGATCGCCCGTACCGAGCTCCCGTTCGTGCTCCGGCTCCGCGGCAGCGGAACGTTCCGCCCGGTCTCCCCGGTCGTGTTCGTGGCCGTCGCCGAAGGGATCAGCGGCTGCGAGCGCTTGCAGACGAGGGTTTCGTCCGGCCCCCTGGAACGTCCGCTCGCCTTCCCGTACCACCCGCACGTGACGATCGCCCACCACCTGCCCGACGAGGTCATGGACCGCGCGTTCAAGGACCTCGCCGGGTTCCGCGCCGACTTCGACGTCTGGGGCTTCTCCCTCTACCTGCACGGGCGCGACGGCGTGTGGCGCCCGCAGCGCGACTACGTGTTCGACGACGCCGCGATCGGCCGCGAGGGCCCGGACGCCCCCTGACCCCGCGGGCGGCCGCGGGGGGCGGCGGTGGTGCGTAACGTTCGGGCACCGGGGCGGCCCGCGCCGCTTTCGAGCGTGCACGGCCGGGTACGTTGCGCATATGCGGCAGGCCATCAACGGAGCGCAAAGGCGGGGCGAGGCCCTCCTCAACGACGGCAAAGACCTGTTCCGCCGCCAGCGCGCGCGCCGCCCGTGGCTCGATCACCAGGTCCGCGCGTTCCAGCGGTACCAGGAGCGGCGCGGGAACCGGCTCGCCGCCGCCCTCACCTGCTACGGCTTCCTGTCCTTCTTCCCGCTGCTGGCGCTCGCCTACGCGCTGCTCGGCTACCTGGTCGGCGTCAGCGACGAGGTGCGCGGCTACTTCGTCGAGGCGATCAACTCGCTGCTGCCCGGCCTGTCGCAGGAGCTCCCGGTGCAGCAGGTCGCCGAGTCGAAGACCGCCGTCGGCGTCATCGGCCTGGCGGCGCTGCTGGTCACCGGGCTCGGCTGGGTGCAGATCCTGCGCGAGTCGCTGCGCGACATGTGGGGCAACGAACCGGACGGCGGCGGCAACCCCGTCCTGCTGCGGCTGTGGGACGCCGCCGTGCTCGTGCTGCTCGGCGTCGTGCTGATCTCCGGCATGGCGGTGTCGACGGTCACCACGTCCGCGACCGGCACCGTCCTCGGCTGGTTCGGCCTGCAGGACGTCGCCGGCGCCGGCACCGTGCTGCGGCTCCTGTCGCTGACCGTCGCGATCGCGTTCAACACCGTGATCTTCCTGGTGCTGTTCACCCGGCTGACCGGCGCCCGCGCCCCGTGGCGGCGGATCGCGCGCGGCGCGGCGTTCGGCGCCGTCGGCTTCGAGGTGCTCAAGCAGGTCGCGAGCCTGCTGATCAGCCGCACCACCGAGAACCCGGTGTACGCGTCGTTCGCCGTCCTCGTCGGGCTGATGGTGTGGATGAACGTCGCGTCCCGGTTCGTCCTGTACGTGGCGGGCTGGACGGCCACCCGGCGCGTCATCATCACCGCCGAGGCCGAAGCGGAGGCCTACGACGAGGCCGAGGAGGTCGAGCAGGCCGAGGAGGCCGAGCAGGCCGCGGACAACGGCGAGCAGGACCCCGGGACGGACGGCGGGGACGGCGAACGGCCCGGCGGCGCGACGGCGCCGCCCTACGAGAACGGGTCGTCGCGCCTGCGGCGGCGCAGCACCAGCAGCAGCGTCCCGACCGCCAGCACGGCGCCCGCCGCGCCGCCCGCGACCACGACCCAGGTGCGCGACCCGTCCTCCGACGCCAGCGGCGCGTCCGGCAGGAGATTGCCCGACTGATCGGCCTTCTTCTCCGCGCCGACCGGCTCGGCGAGCTTCCCGACCGGCTGCGCCTTGCCCCGCGCCGCGAACCCCCAGTCGAGCAGTTCCGTGGCCGGCTCGGACGGCTGCACGGCGCCGCCCATCAGCGCGATGTAGATCGTGTGACCGTTCCGTTGCGCCGCCGCGACGTACGTCTGCTTCGCGGCGATCGTGTAGCCGTTCTTCCCGCCGAGCATCCCCGTGTACTCGTTCCGCTGGCCCGGCAGCAGCCGGTTGTGCGTGTGGATCGGGTAGCCGCCGGGCTTGCCCTGCTTGCGCTGCTCCTTCGTGCGCGGCGCCGGGAAGTCGTGGTCGATCGCGGAGATGTACCTGCGGAAGTCGGCGTTCTTCATCCCTTCACGCAGGACCAGCACCAGGTCGTACGCCGAGGTGTGCTGCGTCCGGACGTCCAGGCCGAGGTCCTTGTCGAGCCCGTTCGTCGACCCGGCCACGGTGTCGAGCGCGTTCAGCTTCCGCGCGTAGGCGTTCATGTCGGCGAGGGTCCGCTCCACCCCGCCGTTGGCCTCCGCCAGCGCCACCGCCGAGTCGTTCGCCGACATCATCAGCAGCGAGTAGAACAGGTCCGAGACCTTGTACTTCATCTTCGGCGTCAGGCCGACCTTGGTCCCCTCGACGTCGCACGCGGCCTGCGACGGGCGCACCTGCCGGTCGGCGTCCAGGCGGGGGATCAGCGCCGCGGCGGTCAGCACCTTCATCGTGCTCGCCGGGAGATGGTGCCCGTGCGCATCCTTGGCGGCCAGCACGTTCCCGGTCGTCCCGTCGGCGACCAGGTAGGACGCCACGTCGATCTCCGGCAGCGCGGGGACGCCCGGCGCCTCGTTCACGACGATCCCGCCGCTCGCGAGCCGCGCCCCGCCGACCGGGGGCCGGGCGCCCGGCGCGTTCGTCCGCGCGGCCTCCGGCCGGCCCTGGTCCGCCCGCGCCGGGACGGGCGGCGCCACGAGCGCCGCCACGGTCAGCGGCACCGCGACCGCCGTCGCGGCCCGCCGCGCGCGCCCGGGACGCCCGGGACGATCGGGGCGGGGCGGGCCGTCCGGACGCGGGGGACGGTCCGGGCGTGCCGGCTGCGCGGGACGCGGCGACCGGACGGGACGCGCGGGCTGCCCCGGACGCGGCGCGGGACCGGCACCGCGTTCCGAACCGGTGCCGTCCGGCCGGTCCGTCACGTTCCGTGGGCCCGCGCCGTCCGTCCGTCCGGTGTCCCCGTCCGGCGGCCCCGGCCGCCCGGCGCCCTCCGACGTCCGGTCCGATCGTCCTGAGTGCACGCTCCCGACGCTCCTTGCTTCCGCAGGAGCGCGATCGCCCCCAACGCCCATGACTCCCCCGCAGACTAGGCGACCTATCCGGCGAAGGGGTACCCGTGCCGGAAAGCGGCAAGCCTGGAACACTTGGGACTGAAGGGACGAAGGTTGATTCTTGGTACAGACGAGGCGACTAGAATCAGTTACAGTCCGTCACGAATCTGAATTTGGGACGGACTGACTAGTTCGATCGTGCGGTTCCATGGGCCGGATCGATGACCGAAAAGGATGGCCCGGGCCCGTGCGGCGGCCGCCCGGACGAGTCAATTGACAGGCAAAGGGCATGAGGTCCGGCGAGGCGACGGACACGGGCGCCATCATGGTGAGAACACGTGACCTGGACCGGCGTTTGTCCAGGCTTAGGGACCCGCTGGCTGAACTGCGCCACGTGCCACGCAACGACCTGCAACGATTGTGGACGGAGGTTGGCCGTGGCCATTGACTTCAACGCATCGAACGGGGCTACGCTCGGTATCGAGTGGGAACTGCAGCTCGTCGACGCGGAGACGAGGCACCTGCGGCAGGACGCACGCGGTGTGCTCGCCGCGCTGCCCGCGCTGAGCGAGGGCGGCGACAACCCCCGGATCCGGCACGAGCTGATGGAGTCCACGGTCGAGGTCGTGACCGATATCTGCCACACCGTGGGGGAGGCGAAGGCCGACCTGGCCGGCACGATCGCGCCGCTGCGGGCCGCCGCCGCCGACCGCGGTCTCGCGCTCGCCTGCACCGGCACCCACCCCATCAGCGACTGGCGCGACGCGGTCATGGCCCCGATGCAGCGCTACGCCGACCTCGTCGAGGAGATGCAGTGGCTCGCCCGCCGCATCCAGACGTTCGGCGTGCACGTGCACGTCGGGGTCTCCGACGTCGACAAGGTGATCCCGGTCGTCAACGCGCTGTCCGCCTACCTTCCGCACTTCCTCGCGCTGACCGCGTCCAGCCCGTTCTGGAGCGGCGGCGATACCGGACTGGCCTCGTGCCGTGCCGTCGTCTTCGGTCAGATGCCGACGGCCGGTCCTCCCCACTTGCTGGACGATTGGCCGGCCTTCGAGGATTACATGGACACCCTGCTGCGTTCCGGAACCATCCGGAGCATCAAGGAGGTCTGGTGGGACGTCCGCCCGCATCCGGACTTCGGCACCGTCGAGATCCGCATGTTCGACGGCATCCCCACCCTGCGGGAGGTCGGCATGGCCGCGGCCCTGAGCCAGAGCATGGTCACGCTGTTCGAGCAGCAGCTCGACCGCGGCTACACGCTGCCGCGGCCGGCCGCCTGGGTGGTGCGCGACAACAAGTGGCGCGCCACCCGGTACGGGCTCGACGCCATCGTGATCACCGACGACCGCGGCCACACCGTCCCGCTCCGCGACGACCTGTACGAGCTGATCCGCGAGCTGGAGCCGGTCGCCGACCGGCTCGGCTGCGCGGAGGAGCTCAAGGTGGCCGGCGAGGTGCTCGACCACGGCGCCCCGTACGAGCGGCAGCGCGCCGTCCGCGCCGAGGGCGGCACGCTGGAGGACGTCGTGGACGTCGCCGTCGCCGAACTCGCCGAGGACCGGTTCGTCACCTTCGGGGAGGTCTCTCGTGCGGGGGCCTGACCGGACGCCCGGCCCCGCCGAGCCCGCGCCCGGGGACGGCCCGGGCGACCCCTCGGAGACCGGCGCGCTGAACGGAGGCGGGGATCGGCGAACACACCTGTAAGGACCCGGACGGCCCGCGGAAGCACGAGAGGCGCGGAGAGGACCGCGAGAACCGTCCAGACGACATCGACACCACCCGGCGGAGACCCTTCGGCTCCGCCGTCGCGCAGGGGGCGCAGATGACCCACCCGGGACCCGGGGTGATGCCCGGCCTTGAAACACCGACCGCCGGTCCGGCGGGGCACGACCGTCCGTCCGGGGCCGGCCGTGACCCCGGCACCGGCCGGCCGGACGACCGCGACGCCGCCCCCGGCACCGCGGGGGACCCCACGGCGGTCTCGACGCCGCCCTCCGCCGCCGGCCCGGTCCCGTCGGGCGCCGCGGCGCGGGCGCCCCGGTCGTCCTCGGCGGCGCCGCGCTCCAGCCGCAGCTCGACGGGTTCCTGGACCGGCACGAGAGCGAGCTGGTCGGGTTCCGCCGCGACCTGCACGCCCACCCGAGCTGGGCTACAGCGAGCACCGCACCACCCGCAAGATCGCCGACCGGCTGCGCGCGGCCGGGCTGAAGCCGCAGGTCCTCCCGCGCGGCACCGGCCTGTTCTGCGACATCGGCCCCGCCGACGGCGGCACCGTCGCGCTGCGCGCCGACATCGACGCGCTCCCGCTGCACGACGAGAAGGAGCACGTCCCGTACCGGTCGACGGTCCCGGGCGTCGCGCACGCCTGCGGCCACGACGTGCACACCACGATGCTGCTCGGCGCCGGGCTGTTCCTCGCCCAGCAGGCCGAGGCGGGGCTGCTGCCGGGCCGCGTCCGGCTGCTGTTCCAGCCCGCCGAGGAGGTGCCCGGCGGGGCGCTGGACGTGATGGCGGCGGGCGGCCTCGTCGGCGTCGACCGGGCGTTCGCGCTGCACTGCGACCCGCGCATCGAGGTCGGCCAGCTCGGGCTGCGCACCGGGCCGATCACCGCGGCCTGCGACAAGGTGTACGTGAAGGTCACCGGGCCCGGCGGGCACACCGCGCGGCCGCACCTCACCGCCGACCTCGTCTACGCCCTCGCCAAGATCGTCACCGAGCTGCCGTCGGCGCTGTCCCGCCGCGTCGACCCGCGCTCCAGCCTGTCCCTGGTGGGGGCGGGTGTCGGCCGGGTCGGTCGCGAACGCGATCCCCGACGACGGCATCGCCGAGGGGACCGTCCGCTGCCTGGACGACCAGGCGTGGCACGCGGCGCCCGACATGATGAAGGCGCTGCTGCAGTCGGTCGCGTCCGCCTACGACGTCGAGGCGTCGCTGGAGTACGTCCGCGGCGTCCCGCCGACCGTGAACGAGGCGACCAGCGTGCAGATGTTCCGCGACGCCGCCGCCCAGGTCATGGACGAGGAGGGCGTGGTGCCCACCCCGCAGAGCCTCGGCGGCGAGGACTTCGGCTGGTACCTGGAGTCGGTGCCCGGCGCGCTCGCCCGGCTCGGCGTCCGCGCCCCCGGTTCCCCCGTCGAGTACGACCTGCACCGCGGCGACTTCGACGTCGACGAGCGCTGCGTCGCCGTCGGCGTCCGGGTGCTGAGCGCGACCGCGCTGACCGCGCTGTGGGAGGGCGGACGGCCCGGCGACGGCGAGCCGATCGAGGGCGCGGCGCTCGGCTGAAACGCCGCGTTCTCCCATCCGAAACCCCACCGCGGACGCCCGGCCGCGGTCTGTCTACGCCTTGGTAACGGAGCTGTTGCGAAACCGCAGCATGTGGCGGTTTTGCACCATTTCCGAGGTAGCGTCCCAACGATTTCGGCGGCCGTTCCGGCCGCCTCCGTGGTGGGGATCGGAAGGAGCGCTACCTTGCGCCGTGGATTCAGAAGGACGCTCGTCGCCGTGACGAGCGCCGCGCTGGTGCTCAGCGCGTCCGCGTGCGGCGGTGAGACGGCCGACGGCGGCGGAGAGGGCGACGGCGCCCTCAAGGTCGGCCTGGCCTTCGACATCGGCGGGCGTGGCGACCAGTCGTTCAACGACTCCGCCGCGGCCGGGCTCGACCGGGCCGCCAAGGAACTCGAGATCGACACCGAGGAGATCTCCGCGAAGCCGGACGAGCCCGACTCCGACAAGGAGTCGCGGCTGCGGCTGCTCGCGAACCAGGGCTACAACCCGATCATCGGTGTCGGGTTCGCCTACACCGCGTCGGTGAACAAGGTCGCGAAGGAGTTCCCCGACACCAAGTTCCTCGTCGTGGACGCCGACGGCTGCAAGGTCGAGGGCGCGAACGTCGGCGCGGCCTGCTTCGCCGAGGAGCAGGGCTCGTTCCTCGTCGGCGCCGCCGCCGCGCTCACCTCCGAGACCGGCAAGATCGGCTTCATCGGCGGCGTGAACGTGCCGCTGATCCAGCGCTTCGAGGCCGGCTACGAGGCCGGGGCCAAGGAGGTCGAGCCGGACACCGAGGTGCAGGCGAAGTACCTGACGCAGCCGCCGAACTTCAACGGCTTCAAGGACGTCAGCCTCGGCAACGAGGCCGCCAAGGGCATGCTCGACGACGACGCCGACGTGATCTACCACGCCGCGGGCGGCGCCGGCATCGGCGTCATCAAGACCGTCGGCGGGGCCGGCAAGTGGGCCGTCGGCGTGGACGCCGACCAGTACAACCAGCCCGCGCTGGCCGAGGTCAAGGACCACATCCTCACCTCCATGGTGAAGCGCGTCGACCTCGCCGTGTACGACTTCGTCAAGAGCGTCTCGGACGAGACCTTCAAGGCGGGCCCGAAGCAGTACAACCTCGAGAACGACGGCGTCGGCTTCGCCACCTCCGGCGGCCACATCGACGACCACAAGGCCAAGCTCGAGGAGCTGAAGAAGGGCATCATCTCGGGCGAGATCACGGTTCCGGGCGGAGCCTGACCCGCCCGGCGCCCCGACCGTCCCACCCCCCGGCGCACCGGACGCCGCCGCACGCGGCGTCCGGTGCGCGCGGTGCCGTCCCTCCCCCCGTCCGAGGCAGGAGAAGCCCCCGTGCCCGACCAGGTGCCGGCCGTGCGGCTGGCGTCGATCACCAAGCGGTTCCCCGGCGTGGTGGCCAACCGCGACGTCGACCTCACGATCGAGCGCGGCGAGGTGCACGCGCTGTGCGGCGAGAACGGCGCCGGCAAGTCGACCCTCATGAAGATCCTCTACGGCATGCAGCGGCCGGACGAGGGCACCATCGAGATCGGCGGCGAGCAGGTGTCGCTGCGCGGCCCCGGCGACGCGATCGCCCGCGGCATCGGGATGGTCCACCAGCACTTCAAGCTGGCCGACAACCTGACCGTGCTGGAGAACGTCGTCCTCGGCGCCGAACCCAGGCGCCGCGGCCGGATCGACTTCGCCGCCGCCCGCGCGAAGATCACCGAGATGTCGAGGGCGTACGGCCTGCGCGTCGACCCCGACGTGCTCGTCGAGCGGCTCGGCGTCGGCGAGCGGCAGCGCGTCGAGATCCTCAAGGTGCTGTACCGGGGCGCGCGGGTGCTGATCCTGGACGAGCCGACCGCCGTGCTCGTCCCGCAGGAGGTCGACGAGCTGTTCGGCAACCTGCGGGAGCTGCGGGCCGAGGGCCTGACCGTGCTGTTCATCTCGCACAAGCTGGACGAGGTCCTGACGGTCGCCGACACGATCTCGGTGATCCGGCGCGGCACCACGGTCGCCACCCGGCTCGACCCGCGGGAGGTCACGTCCCGCCGGCTCGCCGAGCTGATGGTGGGCTCGGAGCTGCCCACCCCGGAGCTCCGCGACTCCACCGCGACCGATCGGGTCCAGCTCGACGTCGGCGGACTGACCGTCCTCACCCCGGAGGGCCGTCCCCTGGTGGACGACGTCTCCCTCCGCATCCGCCGCGGCGAGATCGTCGGTCTCGCCGGCGTCGAGGGCAACGGGCAGACCGAGCTGATCGAGGCGATCATGGGCATCCGCGGCGCGGACGCCGGCACGATCTCCTACGGCGACGACGACATCACCCACTGGGCGACCCGCCGCCGCCGCGAGGCCGGCATCGCCTACATCCCCGAGGACCGGCACCGGCACGGGCTGATCCTCGAGGGCACCCTGTGGGAGAACCGCGTCCTCGGCCACCAGACGCGGCCCCCGAACGTCCGGGGCCCGTGGATCGACCGCCGCGGCGCCCGCCGCGACACCACCCGCATCGTCCAGGACTACGACGTCCGCACCCCCGGCATCGAGGTGCCCGCCGCGGCCCTGTCCGGCGGCAACCAGCAGAAGCTGATCGTCGGCCGGGAGATGTCCGGCGACCCCCACCTGCTGATCGCCGCCCACCCCACCCGCGGCATCGACGTCGGCGCCCAGGCCGCGATCTGGGACCACCTGCGGCGCGCCCGCGCCGCCGGCCTCGCCGTCCTGCTGATCAGCGCCGACCTAGAGGAACTCATCGGAATGTCCGACACCCTGCACGTGATCCTGCGGGGACGGCTGGTCGCGGAGGTCGATCCGCGCACCGTCACCCCGGAGGAGCTCGGGTCCGCCATGACCGGCGCCGGAGCCCCCTCATGAGCGACGCGAAGGACCCCGAGCACCCGGACGAGCAGCCGCCCCCCGAACCGTCCGAGGCCTCGAAGCCGGACGCCGGCAAGGGTGAGCCGCCGGACGAGGCCGCCGGGGAGCCGGACGAGGCGAAGGGTGAGCCGGACGAGGTCGCCGACCCGTCCGACCCGTCCGACCCGTCCGACCAGCCGAAGCCGTCCGCCGGGAAGACGGACGCCGGGAAGTCGGAGCCGGACGCGGCGGTCGCGAAGGCCGAGCGGGACGAACCGGACGCGCCGCGCGCGCCGGAGGACCCGGCCGCCGTCCCCGCGTGGAAGGCGATCCTGCGGGGGATGGGGCCGCGCGGCCTCGCGCTCAAGATCGGCGCGCCGGTCGTGGCGCTGCTGATCTCGCTCGTCATCACGATGATCCTGCTGCGGATCACCGGCGCGGACCCGTTCTCGGCCGTGCGGAGCATGGTCGAGTACGGGACGACCGACAACTCCATCGTCGACATCCTGAACCGGGCGACGCGCTACTACCTGTCGGCGGTCGCGGTCGCGATCGGGTTCCGGATGGGCCTGCTGAACATCGGCGTGGACGGCCAGTACCGGCTCGCCGCGTTCCTCGCGGCGGCGCTCGGCGGGGCGCTGACGCTGCCCGCGCCGCTCGGCCAGTTCTTCGTGATCGTCGCGGCGATGGTCGTCGGCGGCGTGTGGGCCGCGATCGCGGGCGTCCTGAAGGTGACGCGCGGCGTCAGCGAGGTGCTGTCCACGATCATGCTGAACGCGATCGCGACCGGCCTGATCGCGTACCTGCTGAACGAGGACCGGCTCGCCGAGGTCAGCCCCGGCAGCAACAACATCGCGACGCCGCAGATCGGCGAGGACGGGCGCGTCGGCCCGCTGAACGGGTTCCTGGCGTCCCTCGGCATCGACCTGCCCGGCCAGGTCTACGGGCTGCTGCCGCTCGCGATCGCCGTCGGCGTCGTGTTCTGGATCGTCATCAACTTCACCCGGTTCGGCTTCGACCTGAAGGTGTCGGGGCTGTCGCCGTCGGCCGCGCAGGCCAGCGGCGTCAGCGCCCGCCGGATGATCGTCATCACGATGATCATGTCCGGGGCCATCGCGGGCCTGATCGGGATGCCGGAGCTGCTGGGCGGCTCCTACGAGTACTCGCTGAACTTCCCGGCCGGGCTCGGCTTCACCGGCATCACGGTCGCGCTGCTCGGCCGCAACCATCCGTTCGGCATCGCGCTGGCCGCGCTGCTGTTCGCGTTCCTCGACCAGAGTTCGGACGTGCTGCAGGCGGTGGACGTGCCGAAGGAGATCGTCGGGGTGATGCAGGGCGTCGTCGTCCTGACCGTCGTGATCGTGTACGAGCTGATGCGGCGCTGGGAGATCCGGCTGCAGCAGCGGGCGGTGGCCGTGGAGCTGGCCACGGGCCACGACCTGGCCGGCGAGACCTCGGGGAGCGCCAAGTGACCGTCACGCAGGCCGATCGCGCCGCCGCCGCCAAGAACGGCGGGCGGCGCCTCCGCTGGCCGCACTACCTGCTGATCACCGCCGGGCTGCTGGTGCTGCTGTCGCTCGTCCGGACCCTGGACGGGGCGAACGACCTGACGTCCAGCGGGACGGTCGGGGCCGCGCTGCGGCTCGCGGTGCCGATCTTCCTCGCCGGGCTCGGCGGGCTGTGGTCGGAGCGCTCGGGCGTGATCAACATCGGGCTCGAGGGCATGATGATCCTCGGGACGTGGGCGGGCGCGTGGGCCGGGTACCAGTGGGGCCCGTGGATCGGTGTCGCGGTGGGCATCCTCGGCGGCGCCCTCGGCGGGCTGCTGCACGCGGTCGCGACCGTCACGTTCGGCGTCGACCACATCGTGTCCGGTGTGGCGATCAACATCCTGGGCCTCGGCCTCACGCAGTTCCTCGCCGGGATGCTGTTCGCGACGGAGGAGGCGAAGGCGCTCGGCGGCGGCGAGCGGCAGTCGCCGCCGATCGACTCGATCTCGACGCTGACGGTGCCGATCCTGTCGGGCGGCGAGGTGTTCGGGTGGAAGAGCCCGGACGCCCTCGGCTCGATCGAGGAGCACCACTGGTTCCTGGTCTCCGACCTCGCGGGCATCCTGCGCGGCCTGACCAGCGGCGTGTCCGCGCTGACCGCGGTCGCGCTGCTGCTGATCCCGCTGTCGTTCTTCGTCCTGTGGCGGACGGCGTTCGGGCTGCGCGTCCGCTCGTGCGGCGAGGACCCGTACGCGGCCGAGTCGCTCGGCGTGTCGGTCGTCAAGATGAAGTACGCGGCCGTGATGATCTCGGGCGGGCTGTCCGGGATGGCCGGGGCGTTCCTCGTGACGGTCGCCGCGAACTCCTACCAGGACGGCCAGACGAACGGGCGCGGCTTCATCGGCCTCGCCGCGATGATCTTCGGGAACTGGCGGCCGGGCGGGCTCACCGCGGGCTCGCTGCTGTTCGGCTACACCGACGCGATGAACCTGCGCGGCGGCGGGGCCTCGGTGCACGCGCTGCTGCTGTTCGTGTCGATCCTGCTGATCGGCGCCGCGGTCTGGCAGGCGGTGCGGGCCGGGCGGCTGCGGCCGGACGCGACCACGGACGCCGCACGCCGTGCCGTCCGCCGCGCCTACACGGCGTCCGGTGCGGCGCTCGTGTCGGCGATGGCGCTGCTCACCTGGTTCTTCCTCAGCGAGACCGTGCCGGGCGAGCTGGTGTCGTTCACGCCGCACCTGATCACGTTGCTGGTGCTGGCGCTGTTCAGCCAGCGGCTCCGGATGCCCGCGGCCAACGGGCTCAGGTTCCGCAAGGGCGAGGCGCGCTGACCGGTGACCGGAGCGGGGCGTACGGGGAATCGTCCGTCCCCCTGAGAAGATCGGCCCTATGGAGATCGACTGGCCCGTCCTGCGCAGTGCCGCGCGGGAGGCGATGGGGCGCGCCTACTGCCCGTACTCCGGGTTCCCCGTGGGCGCCGCCGCACTGGTGGACGACGGACGCGTGATCAGCGGCTGCAACGTGGAGAACGCGTCGTACGGGGTCGGGCTGTGCGCGGAGTGCTCGCTCGTCTCGGCCCTCTACGGCCGGGGGATGTCGGGGGCGCCGCGCCTGGTCGCGGTCGCGGTGGTGGACCGCAACGGCGACCCGCTGATGCCGTGCGGGCGCTGCCGCCAGCTCCTCTGGGAGCACGGCGGCGCGGGCCTGCTGCTGGAGACGGTCCGGGGGATCCTGCCGATGTCGCAGGTCCTCCCGGACGCGTTCGGCCCCGACGACCTCATCACCCGCACCTGAATCACCCGCACCCGAATCACCCGCACCTGACGAACCGAAAGGACAACGTGGACGCCATCGATGTCATCCGCGTCAAGCGGGACGGCGGCGAGCTGGCCCCGGAGCAGATCGACTGGACGGTCGACGCCTACACGCGCGGCGCGATCGCCGAGGAGCAGATGTCGGCCCTGGCGATGGCGATCCTGCTCAACGGCATGACGCGGGGCGAGGTGGCGCGCTGGACGGAGGCGATGATCGCCTCCGGGGAGCGGATGGACTGGTCGGCGCTCGACCGGCCCACCACCGACAAGCACTCGACCGGCGGCGTCGGCGACAAGATCACGCTGCCGCTGGCGCCGGTGGTCGCGGCGTGCGGCGCGGCCGTCCCGCAGCTGTCCGGGCGCGGCCTGGGGCACACCGGCGGAACCCTGGACAAGCTGGAGTCGATCCCCGGCTGGCGGGCGTCGCTGACGAACGCCGAGATGCTAAACGTCCTGGGCGCGGCGGGCGCCGTGATCTGCGCGGCGGGCACGGGCCTGGCGCCCGCCGACCGGAAGCTGTACGCGCTCCGGGACGTCACCGGCACCGTCGAGTCGATCCCGCTGATCGCGTCGTCGATCATGTCGAAGAAGATCGCCGAGGGCACGGGCGCGCTGGTCCTGGACGTCAAGGTCGGTTCGGGCGCGTTCATGAAGACGCCGGAGTCGGCGCGCGAGCTCGCCGAGACGATGGTCGCGATCGGCTCCGACCACGGGGTCCGCACGGTCGCGCTGCTCACCGCGATGGACCGTCCGCTCGGCGACGCGGTCGGCAACGCGCTCGAGGTCGCCGAGTCGGTCGAGGTGCTCGCGGGCGGCGGGCCGTCCGACGTGGTCGAGCTGACCGTGGCGCTCGCCCGGGAGATGCTCGACGCCGCCGGGATCACCGGCCGGGACCCGGCGGACGCGCTCCGCGACGGCTCCGCGATGGACGTGTGGCGCCGCATGATCGCCGCGCAGGGCGGCGACCCGGACGCGCCCCTGCCGGCCGCCGCCGCGACGCACGTGGTCGAGGCGCCCGCGTCCGGCGTCCTCACCCGCCTGGACGCCTACGGTGTGGGCGTCGCGGCCTGGCGGCTCGGCGCCGGACGGGCCCGCAAGGAGGACCCGGTGTCGTTCGGCGCCGGCGTCACCTGCCACGCCAAGCCGGGCGAGACCGTCGAGAAGGGGCGGCCGCTCCTCACCCTGCACGCCGACGACGAGACGCGGTTCGCGCGGGCGCTCGAGGCGCTCGACGGCGCGGTCGACATCGTCCCCGAAGGCGCCCCCGACCTGCACCCCCTCATCCTCGGCAAGATCACCTGACGGGTTGGGAACGGGTTCGGCGGGAACCGTTCCCCCGTGTTCGTCGCGATCGCCGCCGCCGTCCTGGCCGGTGCCTGCTTCGCCCTCGCCGGGGTCCTGCAGCAGCGCGCCGCCAGCGCCCGGCCGTCCCGCGAGGCCATGTCGGTGCGGCTGCTCGGCGGCCTCGCCCGCGACCGGACGTGGCTGTGCGGCATCGCGTTCGCCGTCGCCGCCTACGGGTTCCAGATGCTCGCGCTCGCGTTCGGCCCGCTCGCGCTGGTCCAACCGCTGATCGTCAGCGAGCTGGTCTTCGCGATCCCGCTGTCGGTCTGGCTCTACCACCTGCGGATGGGCGCCCGCGAATGGTACGGCGCGCTCGCCGTCGCCGGGGGTCTCGCGGTCGCGCTCGTGGCCGCCGACCCGCGCGGCGGCGAGCGTCCCGTCCCGCTCGGCGAATGGCTGCTGACGCTGACCGCCGTCCTGGCCGGCACCGCCGTCGCCCTCGCCGTCTCCCGCCTCGTCGGGGAGCTGCCCCGCGCGTCCCTGATCGCGCTCGCCGCGGGCCTGGTCATGGGCACCCAGTCGGTGCTGCTCGCGGCCACCGTCGGCAAGATCGAGCGGGGCGCCGTCGCCCTGTTCACGTCCTGGCAGACCTACGTGCTGGTGATCGCCAGCATCGGCGGCCTGGTCCTGATCCAGAGCGCGTTCCAGGCCGGTCCGCTCGCCGCGACCATGCCGGTGATCGACTCGACCGAACCCGCCGTCGCTGTCACCCTCGGCATCCTGCTGTTCGACGAGCGGATCCGCGTCGGTCTGCTGCCGTCCGGCCTGACCGTGCTCGGCATCGCGATCCTGCTCACCGGCATCGCCGCGCTCGACACGTCCCCGCTGCTGCACGCGCTGCACCGTCAGGAGATCGCGCGCCGCACCACCTGACGTCCGGCCGCGCCCTGCCACACGGGCACCAGGTCCTCGGCCAGCACCCGGCCCCACGAGCGGTGGTCCCGCCGGGACGTCGCCAGCGCCGCGCGCCCCATCGCGTCCCGGCGGGCCGGATCGTCGGCGAGCGCCGCGATCTCGCGGGCCCACCCGTCCGCGTCGTCCCGCCGCACCACCACGCCGTCCCGTCCGGGGGCGGCCAGCCACGTCGTCGTCAGCGCCACCTCGGGCAGCACCACCGGCAGCCCGCACGCCATCGCCTCCGCGACCACGTTGCCGATCGTCTCGCTCCACGAGGGGAACGCGAGCAGGTCGCAGCCCGCGTAGACGCGCGCGAGGTCGTCCTGCGGGAGCCTGCCGAGCAGCGTGACCCCGTCGCCGAGCAGCGCCGACAGCGGTTCGGCCGCCGCGCCCGAACCGGCGACGACGAGCCGCGCGTCCCGCCCGTCCGCGCGGAGCCGCCGCACCGCCTCGCCCGCCACCATCACCCGCTTGGACGCGTCCACCCGCCCCGCGAACAGGACGAGCGTCTCCGCGTCCCGCAGCCCGTACCGGGCCGCGAGCCGCGCCCGCGCCGCCGGGTCGGGCCGGAACCGCCCGAGGTCGACGCCCCGCCCGAGCAGCGACACCCGCCCCGCCCCCACGATCGCCTCGACCTCGCCGCGCTCCGGCGCCGTCGCGACCAGGACCCGGTCGCAGGCCCGCAGCAGCCGGTTCCGCCGCCGCCGGGCCGCCGCCGCGGCGGCGTCCGCGAGCGTCCCGGGCACCCGCATCTGCCGCAGGTACGCGGCGGTGAGCAGGGGGACGTCGGTGTGCAGCGAGCACACCATCCCGGGCCGCTCGGGCAGCCGCCGCGCCAGCCGGACCGCGGTCCGGGCGAACGCGAACGAATGCGTCAGATGCCAGACGTCGTGCTTGCGCAGCCGCACCGCCAGCCCCGGATGCCGCGGCGCCAGGTCCGTCGCGTCGACCCCGCCGAGCAGCCGCGCCAGCGGCCGGTTCCCCAATATCGGACGCAACGTGACGAACCGGACCGAGTCCGAGAGCGGTTCGACCCGCTCCCGGTCGCCCAGCACGTAGATCGTGAGATCGATGCCCGGATCGTCCCGCGCCGCCGCCTCCGCGAACCGCTCCCAGCACTTCACGTGCCCGCCCGCCCCGGCGTCCCGCACCAGCTCCACCAGCACCGCGACCGAGGTCCTCATGCCCTTCCCTCCAGCGACCGCTCGTAGGCCACCGCCGCCTTCGCCAGCACCCACACCCCGGCCGTCATGACCAGCAGCGCGACCGCCTCGATCGCCAGCCACTGCGGCGCCACCCGGACGGTGCTGCCCAGCACCCCCAGCCCGATCGCCAGCCCCGCCAGCGGCTCCACCGCCGCCAGCGGCGGGTACGACGCCTCCAGGGGCTCCAGCTTGAACGCGCTCTGCAGCAGCAGCGTCCCCGTCACCGCCACGGCCGCCACCGCGTACGGCGACCAGTGCAGCAGCATCGCGAGCAGCCCGTCGTCGAACAGCCGTCCCATCGCCGTGTCCGTCAGCGCCGACTGCAACCCGAACAGCATCCCGGCCCCCGCGCCCAGCACCGGCGCCTCCTTCTCGGGCGCCAGATGCCGCGCCAGCTTCACCAGCCCGCCCGTGAGCAGCGCGACCAGCCCCACGATCAGCAGCCAGATCCAGATCGGCGCGGCCGTCGCGTCACCCTCCTCCGGACGTCCCGCCACCAGGAACGCGCCGAGCCCGCCCGAGATCGCGATCGCCCCGCCCCACTCCCGCCTGCTCAGCCGCCGCCGCTCCCACGTCGCCGCGATCGGCAGCGCGAACAGCAGCCGCGTCACCAGCAGCGGCTGCACCAGCGCCACCCCGCCCTTGCCCAGCGCGACCGCGCTCAGCACGTTGCCGACCACGGCCGTCCCGACCCCCACCAGCCACAGCCGCTGCCGCGCCAGGTACCAGAGCAGCCGCCAGTGCAGCACCATCCCCTCGGGCGCGCGCGACGCCGCCCGCTGCTGGACGGCCGAACCCAGCCCGAACAGCGCGGCGGCCCCCAAGGCGAGCACGTACACCACGCATCGCCGCTACCCTCACCGACCGTCCGCACACATCACCCTCCGTCATCGACGCAGGTGGTGTCCCAGGACCAGGCACGCGGCGAGCGCCCCGGCGCCGCACAGTGCGATGGCGGAGCCGGGGGCGACGGCCTCGCCGAGCGCGCCTGCCGCGCCGATCCCGGCGGCCTGGCCCGTCATGAGTCCGCTGTTCGCCAGGCCCAGGGCCTGGCCGCGGATCTCCTCGGGCACCGCGTCCACGAGGCGGCGCTGCACCGTCAGCTCGTAGCCCAGCCCGAACGTGCCCGCCGCCATCAGCGCGCAGGCCGCCGGAAGGCCCGGCGCGAGGACGAACGCCAGCAGCGGCGCACCGGTCAGCGCGGCCAGCGGCAGGGTCAGTCGCTCGCGCAGGCCCGGCCGGACCCACCGGCCGACCACGAGGTTCCCCCCGAACATCCCGGCCGCCGCCGCCGACAGCAGCGGCCCGGCCGCGTCCGGGTTCCCCAGCCCGTCCGCGTACGGGACCGCCAGCCCCTCCGACCCGACCGCCAGGGAGATCGGCAGCCAGCCCGCCAGCAGCAGCCCTCGCGTCCGGCGGTCGCCTAGCAGCAGCCGGTTGACCCGCCACGTCTCCCGGGCCGTGCCGGACGACCCTCCGGGGGCCCGCGCCGCCGGGACGTCCGGGAGGCGCAGCCGCGCGAGCGCCGTGGCCACCGCGGCGGACGCCGCCGCGAGCCAGAGCGTGCCCGCCGGGGCGAGCACCGCCAGCAGCAGCCCGCCCGCCGCCTGCCCCGCGATCTGCGCGCCCGCGCTCGTCATCGTGAACATCGAGCGGCCCAGCACGTACCGGTCCCCGGGCAGCAGGGCGGGCAGCCGGGCCTGGACGGTCGCGCCCCCGACCGGCGCGAACACCCCCGCCACGACCAGCAGCGCGATGACCGCCGGCAGCGGCAGCCCGCCCACCGCGAGGACGGCCGTGACCGCGAACCGCAGCAGGTGGAAGCCGGTCAGCAGCCGGCGGGCCGGGACGCGGTCGGCGAGCGACAGCAGCAATGCCGAGCCCACCACGTACGGCAGGATCCCCGCGGCGAAGACGAGCGCCGCGGCGGCGGGCGAGCCCGTCCGCTCGAAAGCCTGGACCGACAGCGCGATCATGCGGACCGAGTCGCCCGCCACCTGCAACGTCTGCAGGGTGAACAGGGTCCGGAACTCCCGGACGCCGAAGACGTCGCGGTACCGGGCGGAGGAGTCGCTCACGAGGGCGACACTGCGCCGCCGGGCCGGTCCGCGGACAATGTTTCGGGGAGGAGCGAAACATGTACCGGATCGAGGTCGGCCCGGCGGATCTCGCGGCGAGCCGCTTCGGCGTCGCACCGCTGCTGGAGACCATGAGCGCGGTCGGCCTGGCCGCCGGCCGCGTCCCCGCCGGGCCGCTGCGACCGTGGACGGCGCGGGCGGCGCCCCGCTACCGGGCGGTCGCCGCGGACCCCACCGTCCGGACGCTCGCGTTCCTGCACCGGCGGCACGGCTACATGGCCGACTTCCTCTGCCCGCCGCCCGGACGAACGAACCTCACGGTCGCCGACCAGCTCGCGACCGTGCGGGCGACGCCGCTCGTCCAGGCCCGGCACGAGATCGCCCGGAACCTGGCGGGCCTGCCGGAACCGGACGCCGCCGTCCGGGCCGTTCTGGACGCGTCCGACATGGTCGAACGCCTGGCCGCCGGGCTCGCCCGCGCCTGGCACGCCCTGCTCGAACCGGACTGGCCGGTGCTGCGGGCGATCGTGGAGGGCGACATCGTCCACCGCGCGGGCCGCCTCGCCGCCCACGGCTGGGCGGCGGCCCTCGACGGCCTGTCGGACCAGGTGCGCTGGCGCGACGGCGCCATCGAGGCCGACGTCCGCGGCGACGCCACCCACCGGCTGGACGGCACCGGGCTGACGTTCGTCCCGGTGGTGTTCTCGGAACTGGGCGTCGCGCTCGAACAGGGCTGGCCGTCCACGCTCATGTACCGCGCCAGGGGAGTGGCGGCCCTCTGGGAGAGCCGGGCGCCGCGCGACGCCGACGCCCTCGCCCGCCTCGTCGGCCGCACCCGGGCGGACCTGCTGCACCTGCTCGCCGAACCGGCGACGACCACCTGGCTGAGCGCGCGGCTCCGGATGAGCCTCGGCGGCGTCGGTGACCACCTCGCGGTGCTGCGCGACTCCGGGCTCGTCACGAGGGAGCGCAGCGGCCGGTCCGTCCTCTACCGCCGCACCGCCCTCGGCGATGTCCTCGCCGGCCGGTCGCGGGCATAGGGTGTCGCGTCGTGAGCGCAGAGACCCGGGACGCCTACGATGCCGTCGCACCCCTGTACGCCGAACTCTTCAGCGACGTCCGGCGGCACCATCCCGTCGACCGCGCGCTCATCGCCGCGTTCGCCGAGACCGTCGAGGGGCCCGTCGCCGACGTCGGCTGCGGGCCCGGCCACTACACCGCCCACCTGCGCGAACTCGGTGCGGACGCGTTCGGTGTCGACCTGTCGCCCGCGATGGTCGCCCACGCCCGCGCGACCTACCCCGGCATCCGGTTCGCCGAGGGCACGATGACCGCGCTCGACGTCCCGTCCGGATCCCTCGGCGGCGTGCTCGCCTGGTACTCGATCATCCACGCGGACCCGGACGGCGTCCCGGCGATCCTCGCCGAGTTCCATCGCGTGCTGGCGCCCGGCGGCCACGTCCTGCTCGGCCTCTTCGCGGGCGCGTCCGCGCCGGAGCCGTTCGACCACAAGGTCGCGCGCGCCTACCGCTGGTCCGCCGACCACGTCGCCGCCCTGCTGCGGGACGCCGGGTTCGAGGAGACGGCCCGGGCGGTGCGGCGCCCCGCGCCCGGCGAGCGGAGCTTCGACCACGCCCACGTCCTCGCCCGCAAGGCCTGAGTCAGCCCAGGAACGGCGGGCCGCCCTGCGTGGACGACCACACCCACACGTAGAGAAGGAACGCGAACCCGAGCAAACCCAACGCCATCGGCCAGTTGGGCCGGTGCACGCGGTGCCTGGCCATGCTCACCACCTCCTTCGAGGACGGGTGTCACCGACCCGGAAAGCGACAATCCCCAACAAAGGCAAACAATTGTCCCCCGGGGGGTGTCCGGCGGGGCGTACATCACATCGCGTGGACGGTCACATTTCGACGCGCGGCTCCGTCATTGCGGTGTCACAGCCGACACGGCAAGGAGATCACCATGGACGCGCGGTTCGACTACTACGGCAACCCGGCCACGGCCAAGTACCTGAAGTACCTCCAGTCGGCGGCCAAGGTCATAGCGGACTCGGCCCTGCCGGCGGCGACGCAGGAACTCGTGAAGATCCGCGCCAGCCAGATCAACGGCTGCGCCGTCTGCACCGACATGCACACCAAGGACGCCGCCCACCAGGGCGAGACCTCGGTACGGATCAACCTGGTCGCGACCTGGCGGGAGGCGGCGGTGTTCACCGGCGCCGAGCGGGCCGCGCTGGAACTGACCGAGCAGGGTACCCGCCTCGCCGACGGCGCGGGCGTCACCGACGAGGTCTGGTCCGCCGCCGCGAAGCACTACGACGACGACCAGCTCGCCGCCCTGGTGTCGCTCATCGCGAACATCAACACCTGGAACCGGATGAACGTGATCGTCCGGCAGCCCGCCGGGGACTACCGGCCCGGACAGTGGGGCTGACCCGGACACCCGGGACGGCTCGCCGCGCCCCCGGCGGCCCGGCCGCCGGGGGCGCGGGCTCGGACCGCCCCCGCGCGGGTCGTCCGTCGTTTGTGCCCGGCGAAGCGAATCGTGCCCAGCGTCGGGGCATGCGGACGATCAAGCGGTACACCGCCGTCGTGGCCGTGCTCGGCGACCCGCGGTTCACCGTCGTCGGTTCGATCCGGGCCGCGACGAGGCCGGCCATCTGGCGTTCGGTGCGGGACGGCGGCCCTGTCCGGGCGCGGCGCACGCCGTGCAGATCGCCGCCGGAGCCATCGAGGGAGGGCGCTGAGCCCCCGGCGCGGCCGGTGGGGTGACAGGGGTGTCACTCTTCGGCCATCCCGCGCGCTGGACGCACGTATTGTGCGCTGGACGTTTGTATTGCATAATCGGGCCATGACCGAGATGCGGGACGCCGAGGAGCTGACGGCGCGTGCCCGCATCCGGGACGCGGCGCTGCGGGAGTTCGCCGAGCGCGGCGTGCAGGGCGCCACGATCCGGGGCATCGCCCGCGCCGCTGGGGTGTCGCCGGGGCTGGTGCAGCACCACTTCGGCTCCAAGGAGGAGCTGCGCCGGGCCTGCGACGAGTACGCGATGGAGATCCTCAAGGGCACGAAGATCGAGGGACTGCGGGGCGGCATGAGCAACCCGCTGTTCCTCTCGACGGCGATGAACACGGCGCTGCCGCTCCAGCGGTACCTGGCCCGCGCGCTCGTGGACGGATCGCAGGGCGCGGCCCGGCTGTTCGACGACATGGTCGAGCTCAGCGAGGAGCTGCTGGACGGCGGGCTTCCCGGCGTGTCGAGGCCGAAGACGTCCGATCCGCACGGCTATGCGGCCGTGATCACGGGGATGACGTTCGGGCTCATCGTGATCCACGAGCACATGTCCCGGGCGCTGGGCGGCGACACGCTCACCACCGAGGGGTATCCGCGGCTGGCGCGGGCGATGCTCGACGTCCTCTCCGACGACCTGCTGGCCCCGGAGGTCATCGAGCAGGCGCGCACCGCCCTGGACGCGGTCGAGACGATGCGGGGCACGGCCGGTCCGCGCATCCCCACCTCGGACGCCGCGGCCCGCAAGGCCGACTCGGATCCGCCCGCCTGACCCGCCCGCTCCCTGTACCTCCGGTCCGCGCGACCCGCCGGACGGCTCGCGCCGCGCGCCCGCGCGGCGGCGGAGCCGTGCCCGCGGACGGCGCGGCGACCGTCCCCGCACGCGCCCGTGCGGTCCCCGGCGACGCCGCCGGGGCGCGCGGCCGTGCACCCCACCCTTCGCACCCGTCACGAGGTGTTCCCGATGACCACTCAGTCCACGACTCCCATCGACGTATCCGGCCTGGTCAAGACGTTCGGCCGGACGCGCGCTCTCGACGGCCTCGACCTGACCGTCCAGGCCGGCGAGGTGCACGGCTTCCTCGGCCCCAACGGCGCCGGCAAGTCGACCACGATCCGCATCCTGCTGGGCCTGCTGCGCCCCGACTCCGGCACCGCCCGGCTGCTGGGCGGCGACCCCTGGCGCGACGCGGTGCGGCTGCACCGCCGCATCGCCTACGTGCCCGGCGACGTCGACCTGTGGCCCAACCTGACCGGCGGCCAGGCCATCGACCTGCTGGCCCGGCTGCGCGGCGGGCTCGACCGGGCGCGCCGCGACGAGCTGTGCGACCGCTTCGACCTCGACACCGCCAAGAAGGGACGGACGTACTCCAAGGGCAACCGGCAGAAGGTCGCCCTGGTCGCGGCGCTGGCGTCGCGCGCCGAACTGCTCGTCCTGGACGAGCCCACCGCGGGGCTCGACCCGCTGATGGAGGCGGTGTTCCAGGAGTGCATCGCCGAGGCCAAGGCGGAGGGGCGGACGGTGCTGCTGTCCAGCCACATCCTCGCCCAGGTCGAGAAGCTGTGCGACCGCGTCAGCATCATCCGGCTCGGCCGGATCGTGGAGAGCGGCGCCCTCGCCGACCTGCGCCACCTGACCCGCACGACCATCGAGGCGGAGACCGAGCGGCAGGTCACCGGGCTGGCCGACGCGCCCGGCGTGCACGGCCTGCGGGTCGAGGACCGGCGGGTGCGGTTCGACGTCGACGCCGAGCACCTGGGCGCCGCCGTCCGCCGGCTGAGCGAGTTCGTCCCGCGCACCCTGATCAGCCGCCCGCCCACGCTGGAGCAGCTGTTCCTGCGGCACTACGGCGACGAGCTCGCCGAGAACGGCGTCCCCGTCGAGGGCGCGGCCGGGGTCGAGTCGTGATGGCCGTCGTGACCGAGACCGCCCCCGCGACGGGACGTGCCGAGAGCGAGAGCACGTTCACCGGCACGGGCGCGCTCGTCCGGTTCATGGTGCGGCGCGACCGGGTGCGGATCCCGGTGTGGCTGCTGGCGCTGGGCCTGAGCACGGCGGCGACGGCGTCGAACCTGACGAGCACGTACACCACCGCCGAGGGCAGGCAGTCGCGCGCGAGCCTGGTGGACAGCCCGGCGGGCGCGGCGTTCAGCGGCCCCGGATACGGGCTCGACGACTACACCTACGGCGCGATGATGGCGAACGAGCTGCTCGGCTTCGTCGCGATCTTCGCGGGGCTGATGAGCGTCCTGCTGGTCGTCCGGCACACCCGCGCGGAGGAGGAGGCCGGACGCGCCGAGCTGGTCCGCGCGGGCGTGGTGGGACGGCACGCGCCGCTCGCCGCGGCGGTGCTCGTGGTGGGCGGGGCGAACGTCGCGCTCGGCGCGCTCGTCACGCTGCTGCTGGGCGGCTCCGGCATCGAGACCGTGACGTGGTCGGGGTCGCTGCTGTTCGGGGCCGGGCTGACCGCGGTGGGGCTGGTGTTCACCGCGGTCGCCGCCGTCACCGCGCAGGTCAGCGAGTACGGGCGCGGCGCGTCCGGGCTCGCCGGGGCGCTGCTCGCCGCCGCGTACACGCTGCGGGCCGTCGGCGACATGGGCGGCGGCGCGCTGTCGTGGCTGTCGCCGATCGGCTGGGCGCAGGCCACGAAGGTCTACGTCGACGACCGGTGGTGGCCGCTGGCCCTCTCGGTGGTGCTGACCGGCGTCCTGCTCGCCGCCGCGTTCGCGCTGGCCACCCGCCGCGACGTGGGCGCCGGGCTGGTGCCGCCGCGGCCCGGACCGCGCACCGCGTCGGCGTTCCTCGGCACCCCGCTCGGCCTCGCGCTGCGGCTCCAGCGGACGAGCCTGGTGTGGTGGGGCGTGTCGATGGCCGGGCTCGGCGCCGTCTACGGGGCGTTCACGGGCGACGTGGAGGAGGCGATCGGCGACAACGAGGCCCTGCAGGAGTGGGTGGCGACGGTCCCCGGGGCGTCGCTGAGCGACCAGTTCGTCGGCGTGATCGTGTCGATGCTCGCGGCGGTCTGCGCGATCCAGGCGATCCTGGCGATGCAGCGGCCGCGCGCCGAGGAGACCGGCGGACGGGCCGAGCCGGTGCTGGCCACCGCCGTGTCGCGGACCCGCTGGCTCGCCGGGCACACCGCCGTCGCGCTGGCGGGCGGCACGCTGATGCTGCTGCTCAGCGGCCTGGGCGCGGGCGCCGTCGGGGCCGTCGTGGTCGGCGACGCCGGGCTGCTGCCGCGGACGGTGGGCGCCGCGCTGGCCTACGCCCCGGCGGTGTGGATCACCGCGGGGGCGGCGCTCGCGCTGTTCGGCCTGGCGCCGCGGGCGCTCGCCCTGGCGTGGGCCGTCGTGGTCTACGCCGTGTTCGTCACGACCTTCGGCGGGCTGCTGCGACTGCCGCAGTGGATGGACGCGCTGTCGCCGTTCGGGCACGTGCCGATGCTGCCGGGCGAGGACATGCGGTGGGCGCCGCTGCTGATCCTGTCGGCGATCGCCGCCGGTCTCGTCGCGGCCGGCTTCGCCGCCTTCCGCCGCCGCGACCTCGACCTGCACTGACCGTCCCGGGGCGTTTCGCCCGGCGGCGAAACGCCCCGGGACCACGGTCGGGGAGGAGAGGACCGATCTCTACCTGCGGCACGACCAGTTCATGGTCTGGCATCGGAAGCGGATCGTGGACGAGGGGACGGCGGACGAGCGGGCACCGGCGCTGCGCGCCGACCCACATCACCGCGGTCTCCCCGGCCCCCGGACGGGCCGTGACCTGCCGCGGCGAACGCCGGACCGACGTTCGCGACGGCCCGTGACGGCCCGTCACGACAGGCTCATGGCCGGGGGGCAAAGGTCCCGGTAAGGTCGCCCCGACATCCGCGACGAGGAGGCCGCATGCCCCCCGATGAGCGCTTCCGCACCGACCGGCCGGTCTCCGCACGCGTCTGGGACTACTGGCTGGGCGGCAAGGACCACTACGAGGTCGACCGCGAGACCGGCGAGCGGGTCGCCCGGGACGTGCCCGGCATCGTGTCGGCCGCCCGCAGCGACCGGCTGTTCCTCGGCCGGTGCGTCCGGCACCTCGCCGGGGACGCGGGCGTCCGGCAGTTCCTCGACGTCGGGACGGGCCTGCCGACGGTCGACAACACGCACGAGATCGCGCAGCGGGTCGCGCCCGAGAGCCGGGTCGTGTACGTGGACAACGACCCGCTCGTCCTCGCGCACGCGCGGGCGCTGCTCGCGGGCACGCCCGAGGGCGCGACCGACTACGTCGACGCCGACGTCCGCGACCCCGAGCGCATCCTGGGCGAGGCCGCGCGCACGCTCGACTTCGGCCGTCCGGTGGCGCTGATGATGCTCGCGCTGCTGCACTTCGTGCCGGACGACGGCGAGGCGCGGCGCATCCTGCGGACGTTCACCGACGCGCTGGCCCCCGGCAGCTTCGTCGCCCTCTCGCACGCCTGCCTCGACGTGGACGTGACGCGCGCCGCGACGGACGCGTGGAACTCCAGCGGCACGCCGCAGCTCATCCGGGCGCGGACGGCCAAGGAGATCGAGGCGCTGTTCGACGGGCTGGACCTGGTGGAGCCCGGGGTGGTGTCCTGCCCCCGCTGGCGTCCCGAGCCCAGCCCGTGGGGCGAGCCGCCGGAGACCATGACCTTTTGTGGAGTGGCGAGAAAACTACCCTCCTGACGCCGGGACGGGGCAGGATCGGGCGATACGGAAATGCCCGGCGGGAGGCAGGATTTGGCGCACATCGACCTGGACGACGGTATCCCGGGGCTCCCCTCGCTCCTGCGGTTCCGCCCCGAGACGGCCGGGCCGCTCTCGGTGCTCGCCGAGGCGCTGCTGCGCGGCCCCGGCCCGCTGGAGCGCGGCGAGCGCGAGCTGATCGGCGCGTACGTGTCCGAGCTGAACGGCTGCCGCTACTGCGCCGGCACCCACGGCGCCTGCGCCGCCGCGCAGCTCCCCGACGGGGCCGCGCTGGTCGAGCGGGTGCACGCCGACCCGTCCACGGCGCCCGTCTCCGACCGGCTGCGGGCGCTGCTGGCGATCGCGGCGGCCGTGCAGAAGGGCGGGCGCGAGGTCGGCGAGGCCCACGTGGCGGCCGCCCGCGCCGCCGGCGCGACGGACGTCGAGATCCACGACACCGTCCTGATCGCCGCGGCGTTCTGCATGTACAACCGGTACGTGGACGGTCTCGCGACGGCCGTCCCGGCCGACCCGGCCGACTACGCGCGCTTCGCCGAACGGCTCGTCGCCCAGGGCTACGCCGCCCGCTGAGCTCGGCGCCGACCCGCACGAACGATCGCCGTGAACGCGAGGCTTGTTCTATTTTGGCCGCCATGGCGATGGTTCTGTTGGTCGAGGACGACGAGATCGTCCGGCAGGCGCTGATCCACGAGCTGACCGACCTCGGGCACGCCGTGCACAGCGTCGCGCGCGCCCTGGACGCGCTGCGCGAGGCGACCGGCGGCTACGACATGATCGTGCTCGACCTCGGTCTGCCCGATCTCGACGGCGGTGAGGCCCTGAAGATGATGCGCGCGGTGACCGACACCCCCGTGATCATCGCGACCGCGCGGGACGACGAGCGCGAGATCGTCCGGCTGCTGCGCTCGGGCGCCGACGACTACATGGTCAAACCGTTCTCCGGCGACCAGCTCGACGCGCGCATCCAGGCCGTCCTGCGCCGGACGCGGGCGAACCCGCCGCCGGACGTCCTGGAGGTCGGCGGGCTGCGCATCGACCTGGACGCGCGCCGCGCCGACCTGGACGGCGCCCCGCTGCGGCTCACCCGCCTGGAGTTCGACCTCCTCGCGTTCCTCGCCGCCCGCGCGGGCCGCGTGGTGCGCCGCCGGGAGGTCCTCGCCGAGGTGTGGCGGCAGGCGAACGGCGACGACCAGACCCTCGACGTCCACATGTCGTGGCTGCGCCGCAAGCTCGGGGAGACCGCCGCGCGGCCCCGCTACCTGCACACGGTCCGCGGCGTCGGCGTGATGCTGACGGCGCCGTGATGCGGTCAGTACTCGTAGACCTGGACGAGCGTCGGATGGTCGTGCCAGCTCGCGATCACCGAGGAGCCGTGCTCGCCGTCGGTCAGCTCGACCCGCAGCCAGGTGTCCTGCCGCCATTCGCGGACCTCGAACCCCTGCTCGGGGGAGGCGGACACGAGCCGCGCACCGTGCTCGCGCAGCTCCAGCACCACCCGTCCCGAGCGGACAGCGTAGGTGCGCGTCCGGCCGTCCGGCGACGGCGCCGCGGACGACCGGCCGGGGGACGGCGTGGCTGACGGGCCCGGCGTGAGCGTCTCGCGCTGCGCCGGCGCGGGCGTGCTCGCGGGCGGGGGCGCGGGCGGCCGTCCGGTCCGGGCCGGCACCGCCGCCACCGGAGCGTCGCCGAGCGCCGTGCCGCCGATGGCGTGCTGCACCCCCCACCAGCTCACCGCGAGCCCCGCCAGCGTCGCCGTGCACCACGCGGCCGCGAACCGTATCCGCATGACCGCCATTATCGCCGGAGCGTCCCGATGAGCGACCACCCCGACGAGCCCCGCGCGTCCCGCACCGGTGGGATGCGCGGCACCCTCGCCCTCGTCGCGTTCGCCGTCACCACCATGGTCGCCGTGTCCTTCCTGCTCCCGCTCTGCCTCGTGGTGAAGCAGATGGCCCGCGACCGGGCGCTCACGGGCGCCGAACGCCAGGCGGCGTCGCTCGTCCCGGTCCTGGCGATCACCACCGCCCCGGACGCCCTCGCCGACGCCGTCGCGTCCACCGAGGCCGGCGCGGACGGGCGCCTCGCGGTGCACCTGCCCGGCGGCACCGTCGGGACGCCGCGCGCCGCGCCCGCCGACGTCGCCGCCGCCCGCGACCGCGGCCGGGCGTTCCCCGCCGAGCTGCGCGGCGGGCAGGTGCTGCTGCGGCCGGTGGTGCGGGACGGCGCCCCCACCGCGGTCGTCGAGGTGTTCGTCCCGCGCGCGGAACTGTCCCGCGGCGTGACCGAGGCGTGGGTGACGCTGGCCGGTGTCGCGGTCGCGCTCGGCGCCGTCGCGGTCGCGATGGGGGACCGGCTCGCCACCCGCGTCGTCCGGTCGTCGCGCCGCCTCGCCGCCGCGGCCGGCCGGGTCGGCGCCGGCGACCTCGACGTCCGGGTGACCCCGGACGGCCCCCGCGAGCTGCGGGCCGCCGCGACCGCGTTCAACACCATGGCCGAGCAGGTCGCGGGACTGCTGGAGACCGAACGCGAGACCGCCGCGGACCTGTCGCACCGGCTCCGCACCCCGCTGACCGGGCTGCGCCTCAGCATCGACGGCCTCGTCGCCAACCCCGGCGACCCCGACCGGCTGGAGCGCGGCCGGGAGGCGCTCGCCCGGCTGGAGGGCGAGATCGACGCGCTCATCACCACCGCCCGGCGGCCCCGCCCGCAGGCCGCCGGGTGCGACGCCGCCGACGTCGCCCGCGAGCGCCTCGGGTTCTGGTCCGCGCTGGCCGAGGACCAGGACCGTCCGCACCAGCTCATCGCCCCGGACGGCCCGGTGCCCGTGCCGGTCGCGCGCACCGAGCTGGTCGCGGCGATCGACGCGCTGATGGGCAACGTGTTCCGGCACACCCCGCGCGGCGCCGGGTTCACCGTGACCGTCCACCGCGGACGGCACTCGGTGGGCCTGCTGTTCGCCGACGCGGGCCCGGGGATCGCCGACGAGCGGGCCGCGCTGCGCCGCGGGACGAGCGGTGCCGGGTCCACCGGCCTCGGCCTGGACATCGCCCGCCGCCTCGCCGACGCCACCGGCGGCGGCCTGCGCGTGGACCGCTCCCCGCAGCTCGGCGGCGCCCGCATCCAGATGTGGCTCCGCACCGAACCCGCGGAACGGACGAAACGGTCACGGCGCTGAACACGGCGCCCCCCGCGTTCGACCGACGCGGGGGACGCCGGTCTCTAGGCGTTCAGCAGCCCGAGCATCTGCCGGATCTGATCCGTGCGGGACTCCCGGACCCGTTGGGCGAACGCCTTCGCGTCCGGGTTCCCGCCCTCCGCCAGCTCCGTCCGCGCCATCTCGACGGCGTTGTGCTGGTGGGCGATGAACAGGTTGAGGAACGCCTTCTCGAACGCCGTCCCCTTCGCGCGCTTCAGCGACTCGATCTCCTCGGCGCCGGTGGCGGGCGCCGCGCCGTGCTCCGCGTGGGGCCCGTGGGCGTGCCCGTGCCCGGCCTCCAGCGGCTTCGACCACGCCTGCAGCCACGCGATCATCCGCTCGGCCTCCTCGGTCTGCGTCGCCTTCACGGCCGCCGCGAGGACCCGCACCTCCTCGCTCGGCGCCCGCTCGGCCGCCAGCCCCGCCATCTCGAGGCCCTGCCGATGGTGCGCGATCATCATCTGCAGGAACATCACGTCCCCGTCGTTGTGCTTCGCCGCCGGGGTCGCGGCGCTCACCGGCTTCCCGTTCGCCTCACCGCCACCGCACGCCGTCATCAGCAGCGGCGCGAGGACGGCGGCCGCGATCAGCGCTCCGCGCCGGCCGTTCACAGCGGCAGCCAGAGGGCCAGGGTGAACTGCGAGGGCTCCCAGCTCCGGATGGAACGGTGCGCCTGCCGGCAGCGGTACTTCTCGCCCCCGTAGGTCACGACGTCCCCGGCCTTGTACGACCGCCCGACCTTCCAGGCGTCCCCGCCCGCGGACGGCTCCGGCTGCGGGGCCGGGCCCGTGGGCGGCCCGGCGGTCGGCTCCGCCGACGGTTCCGCCGTGGGCCCGTCCGTCGGCTCGGGCTCCTCCGTCGGCGCGGTGGTCGGCGGCGCGGTGGTCGGCGGTGCGGTCCCGGAGCCGCCGCCGATGTTCACGTCGACGCAGCTGTAGAACGCGTTCGCGGTGTCGCCGATGTTCCACACGGCGAGCACGGTCCGCCGTCCCGAGAGGCCGCTCAGGTCGACCTTGTGGTTCACGACCGAGCCCGGCAGTTCGTTGTTGCCGGCGAACGACCCCACGAGCTTGTCACCGACGTAGTACCGCCAGTCGGCCGTGCGGTGCCGGGCGGTGATGACCCAGTTGAACGTGACGCTCGACCCGACGGCCGTCGCGGGCCAGTTCCGGCTCTCGTCCGACAGGGCCGAGAACTGCTGGTTCCCGCCGTCGCAGCTCCGCAGCCCCTTCGGACCCTCGACGCTCTGCGGCTCGTACTGGATCGGCCCGCAGCCGGACACCGTCCCGGTCGCGCACAGCGCCTGCCGGCTCGGCGGCGAGGAGACGTAGCCGTGGGCCGATGCCGGGCTCGCGACGAACAGCGTCGACCCGACGGCCGCGAGACCGGCGAGGGGATACGCGACGATCCTGCGCATGGAGACCTTCCCGTTGTGTCGTCCGTCGGCCACCGGACGTCCGGCGGCCGCGATGCCGTCGGGACGCTAACGACCCCCGCCCTAAAGGCTCCTTAACGGCTCTCGAAACCCTGCTGAAGGTGTCACGGCGGTGAACGCCCGCCCGAGCGAGCATTCAGGGCATCCAACGGCGGCGAGTTCGGCCGCGTCGGCTCCGCCTGGCTGAAGTGGCGCCTGAAGGGCGACGCCGCCGCCGGGTCCCTGTTCACGGGCGCGAACTGCGGCCTGTGCAACACCGAATGGGACATCCAGCGCCGCAACATGTGACCCGACAGGCGGGCGGCCGTCCAGGCCGCCCGCCGCGGGCGCGACTCAGGGGCGAACCGCCACGGACGGCAACGGCGAGTGCTGCCGGGATGGGGTGAGGAGACTGCGGTCGGCGCGCTCCTCGCGGGCCCCGATCGGTGGCATTGACCCGCATTCGTCCACGTCAGCCCCGTTCGGGACGCTAGCCTGCCCGTCATGTCCGAAGTGATCACACTCGCCAACGTGCTCGACGACGCCGCGCTCTTCTCGCTCGAACACCAGGTGCAGCTGGAGGAGGTCGTCGGCGACCACAACTGGAACGCGAACCTGCAGGAAGAGCGGTTCGTGTTCAGCGGGAGCCGCGAGCTGGTCTGCAGCCGCGTCCACCTGCTCGGCAGCGCGGCGCCCGGACCGCAGTCGTGGCTGTGGGCGTGGGCGAACCCCGCCGGCTATCCCGAGTCGCTGACCGCCCACTCCGTCCGGGTCCGCGACTTCGGGCGGCAGCACGGCATCCAGCAGCTGGCGGACGCCGAAGTCCCGTTCGGGACGCTGCCCGGCACGCCCGCGGACCCGGGGTTCGAGCCCGTCCGCGTCACCGGGGCGCTGCTGGACGCGGCCAAGGCCGTCTCGGGCTGCTGGACCTCCTACCACGCCGACGTCGGCGGGGGCACCCGTGCCGCGTTCCTGATCGAGCACCCCGAGTTCCAGCTTCCGGCACCCGCCTTCCCGCGCGTCATGCGCGTCCTCCAGCAGGCCGTCGCCGAGGTGCCGATGAGCGACGCCCGGCGGGCGATCCACAGTTACGCGCGATGGCGAGGGCTCGGCGCCGCGTTCACCCCCGACCACGCCAAGCTCACCATCACCGGGCCGGACTTCACGATCGGCGTCGAGTTCGACCAGTACAACCGGGTCGGGGAGATCAGCGCGCGATCCGGAGCCGAAACGATCTGACCAATTCGGTCGAATGCGGTCGCCCGGAACCGAACAAAAGTCGATCTTGGTCGGTGCCGGCCCGTACGCTTCGACGGGTGTCGGATCCCCAGATCACGCGCCCGGACCACCCCGGAGCGGACGGGTGGCCGTTCGCGCAGGCCCCGGGCCCGCGGCCCGTCGGCGCCGTCCGCCGCGTCCTGCAGGCGTTCGGCGCCGTCCTCGGCGTGCAGTTCCTCGCCGGATGCATCGCGCTGCTGGTGCTCACGAGCTACCGGCGGGCCGCCGCGGAGTGGCTGCTGCCGCTCATCGCGATCGCCGATCTGCTGGTCACCCTGCAGATCGGGTGGCTGGCCGTGCGCGACATCCGGCTCTCGGGCGGCCGGCCCGCCGTCGCGCGGTTCGTCCTGACGTTCCTGATCGCGGCGCTCCTCGCCGGTGCCGGAGCCGGTGCGTACGCGGTCGATCGCCACGCCGGACGTCCGGTGGCGGCGGCCTTCGGCGCTCCCGCGACGGACGGCGATTTCAGGTTCACCGCGGCGCCGCCCGAATGCGGGCACAAGGTCGAGAGGATCGTCGTCCGCGGGGTGATGTGCCGGGTCAGGCTGGTCGTGGCCAACACGGGGTCGGTGGAGGTCCGGTTCGGCGCGAGCGCGCAGCGGCTGGACGGCGAGGACGCCGAACTGCCCGGCCTGCTCGTCGCCAGGGGGCGGGGGACGCACCCGGCCTGGACGCTGCCGCCCGGCGGGTCCGTCCGCGGGTACCTGGTGTTCGACGCGCCGCGCGGGTTCGTGCCGCGCACCCTCGTCCTGCACGGCTCCGAGGACGGCAGGGGCGTCCGGTACCGGGTCGGTTAGGGATCTACGCCTGCTTTCTTGCGTTGGGCCGAGACCAGGAGAAGTGTGGGAGATGGTGATGGAAAAGGGGGGCCATCATGATCGAGATCAAGAGCATCGATAAGCCGGACGAGCGCCGCGACTTTCCGAGGGGCCACCTGGACGTCGTGGAGATGACGGGACTCGTCTTCGGCAGGGCCACGTTCGAGCCCGGCTGGCGCTGGACGGAGTCGGTGAAGGACCTCTCGGGCACCGATCTGTGCCAGGTCCACCACAACGGCTACGTCGTCAAGGGCATGCTGCACGTGCGCATGGAGGACGGCAGCGAGGACGAGATGGGCCCCGGCGACGCGTTCGTGGTGTCGCCCGGCCACGACGCCTGGGTCGTCGGCGACGAGGCCTGCGTGGTCTTCGACTTCGCCGGAGGCATCGGCGAGTACGCCAAGGGCGCCGGAATCTGACCGGGGCGAACGGAGACCGGCCGCGCTCTCTCGGGGCGCGGCCCGTTCATGGGGTCAGGGGCGGGGCCAGGGGCGTCCTGACAGGGCTTCGATGTCGCGGTTGAAGCGCCGCAGGTAGGAGGCGAAGGTCAGGATGTCCTCGTCGCTCCAGCCGGCCATGACCCTGTCCAGGCTGCCCACGATGCTGTCGCGTTCCTCGTCGAGCAGGCGCACCCCCTTGGCGGTGATGCGGAACTTGCGGGCGATGCCGCCGCCCGGATCGGCGATGCGCTCGACGAGCCCCGCCCGCGTGGCCGCCGCCGTCTGCCGGTTCAGCGTGGAGGCGTCCAGGCCGAAGGCGTCGCTCAGCTCGCCGATCGACATCGGCCCCTGGACGCGGATGCGGCTGAGCAGGACGTACGCGCTGCGGTCCACGGTACGGGGGCGCCGGCGCAGGAGTTCGTGACGGCTGAGCAGCATCTGCTCGTACTCGATCTCGTAGGTGGGGCGGCGCATCTGCCGTCTGCCTCCTCGCCGTTCACGTTAATTTCCTGTGACCATCATCGCACGACGATGTGCAGCCACCACAAAGTATGTACGATACAGTCTATATGTACGATGCATATGGACGTCCGGGTGTGCGACCTCGGACCCGCGTCGGACCCCTGACCGCGACACTCAGCCGAGGAGCTCCCTGATGCAAGATTCCGTGCCCCCGGGCCCGCCGCAGGCCCGGGTGGGGGGCGTGGTCGCCACGCTCGCGCTGGCGGGCACCACGGCCGCCGTCATGCAGACGCTGGTGACCCCGCTCATCGCGGACCTGCCGAGGATCCTGGACACCACGCCGTCCAACGCCGCCTGGGTGGTCACCGTGACCCTGCTGGTGGGGGCGGTCTGCGTGCCGGTGTCCGGACGGCTCGGCGACCTGGTGGGCAAGCGCCCGATGCTGCTGGCCTGCTCGGTGCCGCTGGTGCTGGGCTCGATCGTGTGCGCGCTGTCGTCCTCGGTGCTCCCGATGATCATCGGACGGGGGTTGCAGGGCGTGGGCATGGGCATGGTGCCGCTCGGCATCGCCCTGCTGCGCGACGTCGTCCCGATGGAACGGCTCAGCACGTCGATCGCGCTGGTCAGCGCCTCGATGGGCATCGGCGGCGGGCTCGGCCTGCCGATCGCCGCGGCGGTCGCCGAGTTCGCGAGCTGGCGCGTGCTGTTCTGGGCGTCGGCGGCGCTCGCGGTCGCCATCGGCGCCATGATCTGGTTCCTGATCCCGTCCGTGCCGCCCGCCGCCAAGGGGCAGCGGTTCGACGCGGTCGGCGCGCTCGGCCTGGCGGTCGGGCTGGTCTCCTTCCTGCTCGCCCTGTCCAAGGGCGGTGACTGGGGCTGGGGCTCGGCGACCACGGTCGTCCTGTTCGCCGTCGCCGCCGTGGCCCTGCTCGCGTGGGGCGCGTGGGAGCTGCGGACTCGCGAGCCGCTCGTCGATCTGCGCACCACGGCGCGTCCGCGGACGCTGCTCACCAATGTGGCGTCCATCTTCGTCGGGGTCGGCATGTACTCCGCCATGCTGGTGGTGCCGCAGCTCCTGCAGTTCCCCGAGGCGACCGGCTACGGCCTCGGCCAGTCGATGCTCGCGGCGGGCCTGTGGATGGCGCCCGGCGGCGTCATGATGATGATCGTCTCGCCGCTCGGCGGGCGCCTCACCAACGCCCGCGGCCCGAAGGTCACGCTGGTCAGCGGCATTCTGGTGCTGGCGCTCGGGTACGGCGCCATGCTGGCCCTGATGGGGACGGCGTGGGGCCTCATGCTCGGCCTCATGATCATCAACAGCGGGGTCGGGCTGGCCTACGGCGCCATGCCCGCGCTGATCCTGGGCTCGGTCCCGCAGGAGGAGAGCGCCGCCGCCAACGCGTTCAACACGCTCATGCGCTCCCTCGGGACCTCGATCGGCGCCGCCGCCGTCGGCGTGATCCTGGCGGAGATGACCGTCACGATGGGCGGCCACACCTTCGCCTCCGAGAACGGCTTCCGGGTCGCCCTGCTGGGCGGCTGCGGAGTCGCCCTGGTCGCGGCGCTGATCGCCGCGGCGATCCCGGCCGCCCGGTCCGCCGCGCGCGGCCGGCACGCCGCCGCAGAGCCGGTGGCCGAGCGGGTCGGGAGCGTCCGCTGACGCGACCGTCCCGGGTCCGCCCGCCGCCCCCCCGCGGCGGGCGGACCTTTCCGTTTCCGGGACGTCCCGGACGCCCCGCGCCCCGTCACGCCGGACGGCGCAGGCCCGCGACGAGTAGCTCGACCAGCCGGCGCGCGTCGTAGCGGGGATCGCTCTCCGCGCCGATGCAGAGGTTCCCGACGCCGCGCATGAGCGCGTAGGCGTCCAGGCCGGGGCGGACCTCGCCCGCCTCGGTGGCGGCCTCGAGCAGCCGGGCGCACACGGGCAGCAGGCGGTCGATGAAGTAGGCGTGCAGCGCCTCGAAACCGGACTCGTCGGACCGCATCGCGGCCGCGAGCCCGTGCTTGGTGACCAGGAAGTCGACGAAGAGGTCGATCCAGCGCCCCAGCGCGGCGTGGGGGCTCGGGGACGATTCGAGCAGCGCCGGGCCGGCCTCCGCGCATGCCTCGACCTGGTGCCGGTAGACGGCGATGACCAGGTCCGACCGGGTCGGGAAATGGCGGTAGATCGTCGCGGTCCCGACGCCGGCCTCGGCCGCGATGTCGCGCACCGGGGCGTCCACGCCCGACCGGACGAACACCGCCGCGGCCGCGTCGAGCAGGGTCCGCTCGTTGCGCCGCGCGTCCGCGCGCTTGGGCCGGGCCGCGCGCCCCGCCTCCCGGTCGCCGTCGCTCACGGCACGCTCCTTCCCTCCGGTGCCCGCGGTTGCTAAACGGGACAGCGTTCCGTATCGTCGAAACCGGGACGCCGTTCCGTTTCTCCATGATGGCAGAGCGGGAGACCGGCGGCCAAGTCGTGCACCTATGGAGGAACTCTCATGCAGTACCGCACTCTGGGCCGGACGGGCGTGCAGGTCAGCGCGCTCGCGCTGGGCGCGATGAACTTCGGCGCCATCGGCCGCACCACCCAGGACGAGGCGACCGCCATCGTCGACGCCGCCCTCGAAGGCGGGATCAACCTCATCGACACCGCCGACATGTACGGCCAGGGGGAGTCGGAGGAGATGGTCGGCAAGGCCATCGCCGGCCGCCGCGACGACATCGTGCTGGCCACGAAGGCGTACATGCCGATGGGGGACGAGCGCAACCGCCGCGGCACGTCGCGCCGCTGGCTGGTCACCGCGCTGGACGAGAGCCTGCGGCGGCTCGGCGTCGACCACGTCGACCTCTACCAGATGCACCGGTGGGACCCGGCCACGTCCGACGAGGAGACGCTGTCCGCGCTGACCGACCTGCGGCGCGCGGGCAAGATCCGGTACTTCGGCTCCTCGACGTTCCCCGCGTACCGCGTCGTGCAGGCCCAGTGGGCCGCCCGCGAGCATCGCCTCGGCCGGTACGTCACCGAGCAGCCCAGCTACTCGATCCTGCAGCGCGGCATCGAGGCCGACGTGCTGCCCGTGACCGCCGAGTACGGGCTCGGCGTGCTGGCGTGGAGCCCGCTGGCCTCGGGCTGGCTGTCGGGCGCGGTCCGGCGGGGGCGCGAGGTCGGCACGCACCGCTCGTCCGTCCTGCCGGAGCGCTTCGACCTCGCCGTGCCCGCCAACCGGGCCAGGATGGACGCCGTCGAGGCGCTGGCGAAGGTCGCCGACGAGGCGGGCCTCACGATGATCCAGCTCGCGCTCGGGTTCGTCACCGCGCATCCCGCCGTGACGAGCGCGCTCGTCGGCCCCCGCACCCTGGACCACCTGCACGCCCAGCTCGCCGCCGCGGACACGGTGCTGCCCGCCGACGTCCTGGACGCGATCGACGCGATCGTCGCCCCCGGCGTCGACCTCGCCGCGCACGAGAAGTTCGACACCCCGCCCGCGCTGCTCGACCCGGCGCTGCGGCGCCGCTGACGGAGGATCAGATCGGGAACGGGCGCCGTTCGTGCTGGACGCTGACCCAGTGGTCGGTCGTGAACTCCTCGATCGCCCACCGGCCGCCGAACCGGCCGATGCCCGACGCCTTCTCGCCCCCGAAGGCGGTGTTGGCGTCGTCGTTCACGGGCGCGTCGTTCACGTGCGTCATGCCGACGTCGACGCGCAGCGCGAACCGGACGCCACGGTCGATGTCCCGCGTGAACACCGCGCTCGACAGGCCGTACTCGGTGTCGTTGGCCAGGCGCAGCGCGTCGTCCTCGCCGTCCGCCCGGACGACGGTGATCACGGGGCCGAAGACCTCCTCGCGCGCCGTGGCCGCGTCGTTGCCCGCGAGCAGGACGTGCGGCGGCAGCAGCAGCCCGGACGGTCCGCCCGGCTCGCCGCCGACCAGCTGGACGGCCCCCTGGTCGCGGGCACGAGCGATCTTGTCGCGGATCCCGTCCAGCTGGCTCCGGTTGATGACGGGCCCGACCTGCGTCGCCTCGTCCGAGGGGTCCCCCACGGTCAGGGCCCGTACCCGCTCGACGAAGCGTTCGACGAACGCGTCGTGCACGGACGCGTCGACGATCACCCGGTTGGCGATCATGCAGATCTGGCCCGCGTGGAAGAACGAGCCGAAGACGGCGGCGTCGACCGCGCGGTCCAGGTCGGCGTCGTCCAGGACCACCAGCGGTCCGTTCCCGCCCAGCTCGAGCGCGAGCTTCCGCACGCCCGCCTTCCGCACGATGCCCTCACCCACCGGCGTCGAACCGGTGAACGACACCATCCGGGCGAGGGGATGCTCGACGATCGCGTCGCCGATCTCGCCGCCCGCCCCGATCGTCACGTTCAGCACGCCCGGCGGCAGCCCCGCCTCCTCGAGGATCTTCGCGAGCAGCAGCGCGCCCGTCACCGGCGTGTCGCTCGCCGGTTTGAGCACCACGGCGTTGCCGACGGCCAGCGCCGGCGCCACCGAGCGGGCCGAGAGTTGCAGCGGGAAGTTCCACGGGCTGATGACCGCCACCACCCCGACCGGACGCCGGTACACGCGGCTCTCCTTGCCCGGGACGTCCGACGGCATGATCCGGCCCTCGACGTGGGGCGCCATCGACGCGGCCTCGTACAGGACCGACCGCACCAGCCCCCACTCGAGTTCGCCCTTCGCGACCGTTCCGCCCGACTCGCGCACGATCCAGCCGACGACCTCGTCCCTGCGCGCCTCGAGGATCCCGGCGGCCGCACGCATCACCCCGGCCCGCTCGCCGGGCGTCCGCGCCGCCCAGTCCGGCTGCGCGTCGCGGGCCGCGCGGAACGCCTCGTCCAGGTCGCCGGCATCGGCCAGCGGGATCTCCGTGAGGGTGTCGCCGCTCCACGGGTCCGTGTCGGCGCGCGAACGGCCGCTGCGCCCGCCGCGCCACACCCCGCCGATCGGCATCGTGTCGAAGCCCTCGTAGCGCGCGCTCGCCCGCGCGGGCATGGTCTGGGTCATGACCTGGGGCTACCCGGGCACGGACGGTCAAACGCGCGCCCGCCGGGGCCTGACCGGCTCCTCCACACGGGCAAGGGGGCGGGCACTATCGTGGCGCCCGTGGATGCGGGCGAGGCGGGATTCCTGGAGGCGACGCGCGCGTCCTACGACGCCCTGGCCGTCGACTACGCCGCCTGGATCCGGGACGAGCTGGCGGCGAAACCGCTGGACCGGGCGATGCTCGACGCGTTCGCCGAACGGGTGCGCCCGGGGCCGGTCGCCGACATCGGGTGCGGACCCGGCCGCATCACCGCGTACCTGCACGCGCGTGGCGTCGAGGCGTTCGGGATCGACCTGTCGCCGCGGATGATCGAGGTGGCGCGGGAGACCTACCCGGACCTGCGGTTCGAGGCCGGCTCGATGCTCGACCCGGACGTCGCGGGCGTCCCGGACGGCTCGCTGCGCGGGCTCGTCGCCTGGTACTCGATCATCCACGTGCCGGAGGAACGGCTCCCGGAGGTCCTCGCCGGGTTCCGCCGCGTCCTCGCGCCGGGCGGCCACCTGCTGCTCGGCTTCCAGGCCGGGGACGAGGTGTCCCGCCGGACGAGCGCGGGCGGGCACGCGGTCTCGCTCGACTTCCACCACCGCCGCCCGGACGACGTCGCCGACCTGCTCGTCCGGACGGGCCTGGACGTGCGGGCCCGCCTCGTCCGCGAACCCGACGAGGCGGGCGACTTCGCCGAGACGACCCCCCAGGCCTTCCTCCTCGCCCGCAGACCGCCCACCGGACCCGCATCCACCTGACCGGGTCACACGGCGGGACGCGCCGGGGCGCGCGGCTCGCCGGGGACGGCCGCGGCGACGTCCCGCGCCGGGCCGTCCGGCTCCCAGGGCCTCAGCAGCAGCCGCCAGTCCGGCGGCCAGTTCGCCAGTGCCACGCCCATCGTGAGCAGCAGATGGAACGGGGCCGAGACCTCCTCGTAGAGCGGGGCCGCGTCGAGAAGGTGCGTCGTGACCGCCCCCGCCAGCAGGAAGACCAGCGCGGCGGCCCCGAGGAAGCGCGCCCGGCGGCGCGGGACGACCAGCAGGACCGCGCAGATCCCCTCCACGGCACCGGCCACGAACCGCATCCAGGACGGCCATCCCCAGTCGGTGAACTTCACCGAGTACGCCGGGCCGAAGAAGGTCGGACCCGGCCAGAACTTCGTCACCATCCCCACCAGGAACGCGACGACCAGGTAGGCGATGAGCGCCGCGGCGAGGCGCCGCCTCCATCTCCCGGGCGTCCGGACAACCTCGGCCATGCTCCGCTCCGTTCGCTCGATCCGGCGCCTCCGGCCGGTTCCCAACGATCCGACACGTGCCGGGCGGCGGATGTGACATGGGCGGCGTCACATTCGGCGGGCCGCGTGGGTCAGTGTCTGTAACGACACGAATGGAGAGGTCCCGTCCATGAACGACCGCGACGTCCTGACCGACCAGTTCGAACGGCACAGGTCTCACCTGCTCTCCGTGGCCTACCGGCTGCTGGGGTCGGTCAGCGAGGCCGAGGACGCCGTGCAGGAGGCATGGGTGCGGGCGCACCTGGCCGGCACCGGCGGCGTGGTGAACCAGGCCGGCTGGCTGACGACGGTTGTGGCCCGGGTGTCGCTGAACCTGCTCCGCTCCCGCAGGACCCGGCGCGAGGACCCGATGGACGGCGCCCCGGAGCGGCCCGACGCCGAGGACGCCGGCGCGGACCCCGAGCGGGAGGCGGTGCTGGCCGACTCCGTGGGCCTGGCCATGACCGCCGTCCTCGATCACCTCACCCCGGCGGAGCGGCTGGCGTTCGTACTGCACGACATGTTCGCGGTGCCGTACGGCGAGATCGCCGTCGTGCTGGGCCGGTCCCCGGACGCGGCGCGCCAGCTCGCCAGCAGGGGACGGCGCCGGGTCCAGGGGAGCGCGCCGGACGGTGGCGGGGCACGGCGGCACCGGGAGATCGTCGATGCTTTCCTGGCCGCCTCCCGCGACGGGGACTTCACCGCCCTGCTGGCCCTGCTCGATCCCGCTGCCGTGCTGACCGCCGACGGCGCCGCCGTCCTCGCCGGAGCCCCCGGCCGGGTCGACGGCGCCGAGGCGGTGGCCGGGACGTTCTGCGGCCGGGCTCGCGCGGCCCGGCCCGCGTTCGTCGACGGTTCGCCGGGGGCCGTGTGGGCACCGGGCGGCCGTCCGGCGATGGCGTTCGCCTTCACCGTCCGCGACGGGCGGATCGCGCGGATCGAGATGATCGCCGGGACGGCGGGCTCGCGCTGGTCTCACCGCGCCCGTCGGCCGCGTGAGGACGTCCGGCGCGGCGTTCTCGTCGTGTCGGTCGGCGTCCATGGCGGCCCGCCCCGGCACAACAGCACTCTTGCTGTGCGTACACGATACGCATACGGGCATATAGTACGCGGGTACCGGGGGTTTACCTCGGTGTGATCTCGCCGGAAGCTCCGGCGGGTAGATTCCTGAGATGGACGATCGGCCTACTCTCGAGGACATCCGGCGCGCGCCGAAGGTGCTGCTGCACGACCACCTGGACGGCGGGGTGCGGCCCCGGACGGTCGTGGAACTGGCGGAGGAGAGCGGGTACGCCGGGCTGCCCGAGACGGACGCGGGGAAGCTGCGGGACTGGTTCGAGGCGGCCTCGGACTCGGGCTCGCTGGAGCGCTACCTCGAGACGTTCTCGCACACCGTCGGGGTGATGCAGTCGGCGGACGCGCTGGCGCGGGTCGCGTACGAGTGCGCGGAGGACCTCGCCGCCGACGGGATCGTGTACGCGGAGGTGCGGTACGCGCCGGAGCTGCACACGGGCACGGGGATGCCGCTGGAACAGGTCGTCGAGGCCGTGCTGGACGGCTTCGCGCGCGGCGGCCGCGACCACGGGATCCGCGTCGGGGCGCTGCTGACGGCGATGCGGCACCAGGCGAGGTCCGAGGAAATCGCGGAGCTGGCCGTCCGGTACCGCGACGACGGCGTGGTGGGGTTCGACATCGCGGGGGCGGAGGCGGGGTACCCGCCCACCCGGCACCTGGACGCGTTCGAGTACCTGCAGCGGGAGAACGCGCACTTCACGATCCACGCGGGCGAGGGGTTCGGGCTGCCGTCGATCTGGCAGGCGATCCAGTGGTGCGGCGCCGACCGGCTCGGGCACGGGGTGCGGATCATCGACGACATCGACGCCGAGGGGGACGAACCGCGGCTCGGGCGGCTCGCGAACTACGTCCGGGACAAGCGGATCCCGCTGGAGATGTGCCCGACGTCGAACATCCAGACGGGGGCCGCGAAGTCGATCGAGGAGCACCCGATCGGGCTGCTGCGGCGGCTGCACTTCCGGGTGACGGTCAACACCGACAACCGGTTGATGAGCGGGACGACGCTGTCGGCGGAGCTCGCGAAGCTGGTGGACGCGTTCGGGTACGGGTGGGACGACCTCGAGTGGTTCACGGTGAACGCGATGAAGTCGGCGTTCACGCCGTTCAACGACCGGCTGGAGCTGATCCACGGGGTGATCAAGCCGGGGTTCGCGCAGCGGAAGTGGAGCGGGGCGCGGCCCCTGGCATGATGCGAGCATGACGATTCGTTCCACCGGCGGGCGCGTGGCCGCGTTCGCGTGGCTGGCGTTCGCCGCGCTGAACATCGCGGATCTCGCCTTCGGCGTCACCGGTGACCCCGAGTACTCGCTGACGACGTTCACGATCGCCGCCCTCCTGCTGCTCGGCTCCGGGATCGCCTACACGATCGGGCTCCGCCCGGCGATCATCGGCGACGACGCGGCGGTCACCGTCCGCAACCCGCTGCGGGACACGCGGGCGCCGTGGCGGGCCGTCCGGTCCATCGAGGGCAAGGACGCGCTGGTCGTCCGGTTCGCGGGACCGGACGGCGCCGAGCTGCGGACGCGCGCGTGGGTGCACCAGACGTCGCCGCGTGCGCAGGCCAAGGCGGAGGCGCGCGCGCGGAAGCAGAACGCGGCACTGGGCGCCCAGGTAAAGGGCCGGACGCCCGCCGGTTACGCGGCCGACCAGCTGAACGAGATGCGGGACCGGCTGCGCCCGAAGACCCGGTCGGGCGCGCCGGACCGGGCCGCCGAGGCGCGGGAGGAGGCCGCCGGGGACGCGCGGGGCACGGTGACGTGGTCGCTCCCGGCGGTCGCGGCGCTGGCGGTCCCGGCGCTCGCCGTCGTGGCGTGCGTGATCCTGGCGTTGGTCAACTGAGCAACTCGCGGGCCACCGACCCGCGCAGGAACTCCAGCGCGGCCTCCGCGCGCCTGCGGGCCCCGGCGACGTCCCCGTCGCCGCCCACCGGGACGACCACCTCCAGGTAGCACTTGAGCTTCGGCTCGGTCCCGGACGGCCGGACCACCACGCGCGCGCCGCCCTCCAGGCGGAACCGGACGCCGTCGGTGGGCGGCAGCCCGTCCGCCGGGCGGGACAGGTCGTCGAACGCCTCGACGGCGCGCCCGCCCAGCCGTCCGGGCGGCCCGGCGCGCAGCCGGGACATGACCGGCGTGATCTCCGACACGTCCTCGACGCGGGCGGTGACCTGCGCGGTGGCGTGCAGCCCGTACCGGCGGGCCTGGTCGTCGAGCAGGTCGAGCAGGGTGCGGCCGTCCCGGGCCGCCCCGGCGGCGAGCGCGGCGACCGCGAGGGCCGCGCCGATGCCGTCCTTGTCGAGCACCGGGACGCCGCGGTCGTCCCCGACGCTGTAGCCGAGGGCCTCCTCGTAGCCGAAGACGAGCCGGTCGGCGCCCGTCCCGGCCTTCATGATCCACTTGAAGCCGGTGAGCGACTCGGCGAACCGCACGCCGTGCGCGCGGGCGATCGATGCCAGCAGGGACGACGACACGATCGTCGTGACGACCAGGCGGTCGTCGCCCGAGGTGTGCCGCAGGACGTGCTCGGCGAGGAGCCCGCCGACCTCGTCGCCCGTCAGGACCCGCCACCCGGACGGCGACGGCACCGCGACCGCGCACCGGTCGGCGTCCGGGTCGTTCGCGATCACCAGGTCCGCGTTCCGTTCGGCGGCGAGGGCGAGCGCGAGGTCGAGAGCGCCCGGTTCCTCCGGGTTCGGGAACTCGACCGTCGGGAAGTCCGGATCCGGGTCGGCCTGTTCGGGGACGGCGACGGGCGCCGGGAAGCCCGCGAGCGTGAACGCCGCGTGGAGCGCGTCGCGGCCGACGCCGTGCAGCGGCGTGTAGACGACCGAGATGTCGCGCTCGTCCCCCAGGCGGAGGCCCGACACGGCGTTCAGATACGGGGTGAGATCGTCCCGGACCTCCCAGTGCGAGCCGAGCGGCAGCTCGTCGACGCGGCCGACGGCGTCGATCGCGGCGGAGATCTCGGCGTCCAGCGGCGGCACGATCTGCGCGCCGTCCCCCCAGTACACCTTGTAGCCGTTGTCGCGGGGCGGGTTGTGGCTCGCCGTCACCATGACGCCCGCCGCCGCGCGGGACGTCCGGACGGCGTGCGCGAGCACGGGTGTCGGCACCGGTTCGGCGAACACCTCGACGGTGTGGCCGGCGCCGGTGAGGACGGCCGCGGTGTCGCCCGCGAACCGTTCCGACTTGTGCCGGGCGTCGAACCCGACGATCACGTGCGAGCCCGGGGGGAGCGACGCGGCGAGCCCGGCGGCGGCGCGCATCACCGTCACCCGGTTCATGCGGTTCGGCCCCGCGCCCAGTTCGCCCCGCAGGCCGGCCGTGCCGAACTCCAGCCGCGCCCCGAACCGGTCGGCGAGCGCGCCCGCGTCCCCGGCGTCCAGCAGTTCCCACAGCTCGGTGCGCGTTTCGGGGTCGGGGTCCTGGGCCAGCCACGCCCTGGCCGCCGCCCGGACGTCGCTGCTCAAAGCTTCGACAGGACGGTCGCGAGCAGGGAGCCCATGCGGCCCGCGGCGGCGCGCCCGGCGGCCAGGACCTCCTCATGGTCGAGGGGCTCGTCCGACAGGCCCGCCGCGACGTTGGTGACCAGCGAGATCCCGAGGACGTCCGCGCCGCCCTCGCGCGCCGCGATCGTCTCCAGCACCGTCGACATGCCGATCATGTCCGCGCCCATCGTGCGCAGCATCCTGATCTCGGCGGGCGTCTCGTAGGTCGGGCCGCGGAACGCCGCGTAGACGCCCTCCGCGAGCGTCGGATCGACCTCCCGCGCGAGCGTCCGCAGCCGCGCCGAGTACGCCTCGGTCAGGTCGAGGAACCGCGCGCCCGTCAGCGGGTTCGCGCCGGTCAGGTTCAGGTGGTCGGAGATCAGCACCGGCTGCCCGACGTGCTGGGTCGCCGGCCGCAGCCCGCCCGCCGCGTTCGTCAGGACGATCGTGCCCGCGCCCGCCGCGAGGGCCGTCCGGACGCCGTGCACCACCGGGTCCACGCCGCGCCCCTCGTACAGGTGCGTCCGGCCGAGGAACACCAGCGCGCGGCGCCCCGCGACGTCCACCACCCGGATCCGGCCCGCGTGCCCCTCGACGGCGGGCGGCGGGAACCCCGGCAGGTCCGTGACCGGCAGCTCGGCGACCGGCTCGCCGAGCGCGTCGGCGGCCGGCACCCAGCCGGAGCCCATCACCAGGGCCACGTCGAACGAGTCGGAGGACGTCCGGGCCCGCAGCTCGTCGGCCGCGGAGCGTGCCAAGGCAAAAGCGTCGTTGCTCACGAAGCCGACACTATCGGTCGGTCGGCCGTTCGGCGGCGCTCGATCGCCCGGCGGCCGTTCAGTCGCCGATGGAGGCGCAGGGGCGGTTGCGCAGTCCCTTGACGTAGTCGTCCGGGGCGCCCGCGGCCTCGGCGGCGTCCGCGACGATGCCCAGGTAGCGGGCCGACGGCAGGCCGCCCTCGTAGTCGTCCAGGACGTACATCCAGCACAGGGCGTCGCCGTCCAGGGTCTGCACCCGGACGCGGAACTTGCGGTAGACGCCGAGGGCCGCGCCCTCCCAGGCGTCCAGCTCCTTCTCGTCCCAGCCGGGGACGTCGTAGATCACGACGAAGACCTGGTCGAGTTCGTCCTCGACGACGGTCGCGAGAGCGCCGTCCCAGCCCTTGTCCTGCCCCCCGAAGGTGAGCCGCCATCCGGTGAGCCAGCCGGTGCCGCGCATCGGCGAGTGCGGAGCCCGCGTCGCCATCTGCTCGGGGTCCATGTTGGAGGCGTACGCCGCGTACAGTGCCACGCCGCCCAAGGCTACGCCACGCGGCGCCGTGCGGCGCCTTGGCGGCACCGATGGACCGGGTTGGACTTGTCACTGCCGTGAGTAGGAAAGAATCGGAGATATGACCCGCATCGTCATCATCGGAGGAGGCCCGGGCGGTTACGAGGCCGCTCTCGTCGCGGCGCAGCTCGGCGCCGACGTGACCGTCGTGGAGCGCGACGGCCCCGGCGGCGCGTGCGTCCTGACCGACTGCGTGCCCTCGAAGACGCTCATCGCCACCTCGACCCGGATGGCGGTCATGTCGGAGTCGGCGGGCCTCGGCCTGCGCTTCAACGGCGGCCCGGACGGGATCGTCGGCGGCCTCGAAGCCGACATGGCCACCGTGAACAAGCGCGTCAGGGACCTCGCGCGGGCCCAGTCGTTCGACGTCGCCGAACGGCTCGCCTACGAGGAGGTGAAGATCGTCCGAGGCGAGGCGAGGCTGGTCGAGCCGCACGTCGTCGCGGTGGGCGACCGCCGGATCCGGGCCGACATCGTGCTGATCGCGACCGGCGCGACGCCGCGCGTGCTGCCCGGTGCCGAACCCGACGGCGAGCGCATCCTGAACTGGCGGCAGCTCTACGACCTCCCGGCGCTGCCCGAGGAGCTGATCGTCGTGGGCTCCGGGGTCACCGGCGCGGAGCTGGCGGGCGCGTACCTGTCGCTGGGGTCGCGGGTCACGCTGGTGTCGTCGCGGGACCGCATCCTGCCGACCGAGGACGCCGACGCCGCGTCCGTCCTGCAGGAGGTCTTCCTGCGGCGCGGGATGAACGTCATGTCGCGGTCGCGGGCGGCGAGCGTGGAGCGTTCCGGGAACGGCGTGATCGTCACGCTGGAGGACGGCACGAAGGTCGAGGGCTCGCACTGCCTGATGACCGTCGGGATGATCCCGAACACGCGGGGGATCGGGCTCGAGGACGTCGGCGTCGAGTGCGACGAGCGCGGGTTCGTCAAGGTCGACAAGGTGTCGCGGACGTCCGTCCCGCACATCTACGCGTCGGGGGACTGCACCGGCATCCTGATGCTGGCGTCGGTCGCCGGGATGCAGGGCCGGATCGCGATGTGGCACGCGCTCGGCGAGGCCGTCCAGCCGCTGAAGCTCGGATGGGTGTCGTCGAACATCTTCACCGACCCCGAGGTCGCGTCGGTGGGCGTCACCCAGCAGATGGTCGACTCCGGGGAGGTCAACGCCCGGACGGTCATGCTGCCGCTGTTCACGAACGCGCGCGCCAAGATGCAGGGGTTCGAGGACGGCTTCGTGAAGCTGTTCTGCCGCCCGTCCACCGGGATCGTCCTCGGCTGCGTCATCGTCGCGCCGCGCGCGAGCGAGCTGATCCTCGGTGTGTCGATCGCGGTGCAGCAGCACCTGACGGTCGACCAGGTCGCGCAGACGTTCGCGGTCTACCCGTCGCTGTCGGGCAGCATCACCGAGGCGGCCCGCCGCCTGATGACCGAGCACGCGTACTGACCCGAACGCGCGGACGGAACGGCACGCGGACGGAACGGCACGCGGACGGAACGGCACGCGCCCGGACGGCACGCGCCCGGACTGGACGCGGCCGGAGGGGACTGCACGCGGCCGGAGGGGACACGCCCGGATCCGGATGTTCAGCGCATGCGGGGTGGTTCGGCGAGGCCGTGGCGCCGCAGCCGGGTGCGGCGCAGCTCGTCCGCGGTGACCGCGACCGCGAGCAGGCTCGCGGCCAGCGCCATCAGCGGCACCGACACGTGCACCCACCAGGGGCCGGGCAGCAGCGCCAGCACCGCGCACACCGGGATCATCAGGCAGACGTGCCGCCACAGCAGGCGGCCGCGCCAGCCCGCGTCGGTGAGGTCGTGCCGCACCCACTCGCGGTTACCGGGCGGCAGCGGCAGCCCCAGCGTGTACCGGAGCTGCCCCCACGCTCCCGGATCGCCCGGAATGCGGACCATCGGCGGGCGGCCTCTCAGAAGCCCCCGAAGTCGCCGAACCCGCCGCCGCCGAAGTCGCCGCTGCCGAAGTCCCAGCCGCCGCCGACGTCGCCGCCCTCGCCGCCGAAGCCGCCGCCCATGTCGCCGCCGTAGCCGCCGAACCCGCCGGACATCATCGAGCCCAGCATCGTCCCGACCATCATGCCGGTGAGCAGGTCGAACCCGCCGTAGCCCGCGTAGTAGCCGCCCGCGTACGGCGCGTACGCCGGGCCCGCGTTCCAGTAGGGCCGCCGCCCGCCCTGGTACGGGACCATCCGGGAGTCGGGTTCGGCGCCGCTCAGCACCGCCTTCGCGTCGGCCGCGCACGCCGGGACGGAACGGGCCGTGCCGCCCGGCGGCGCCCACACGACGTCCTTGACCGACGGGCCGTGGTTCGGGTTGAAGAAGCAGGGGGCGCGCCGCTCCGGCACCTCGTCGCCCGCGAGGCGGGCGCGGGTCGCGACCATGAAGAACCGGCCGTCCTCCAGCGCCTGCGTGACGTTCTGCATGTCCTGCGGGCGGGCGGCGCGGTCGGTAGCCCGCTTCGCCTCGTCGTAGGAGTTCATCGCGCGCTCGTAGTCGGCGCGGATCGCCGGGTCGAGCTCGCGGTCCATGACGTCGAGGTCGAGCCGGGCGATGTCCTCGCCGAGCAGCGTCACGTCCTCCTCGACGCCCTCCTTGAGCTCCGTCATCTCGCGGGCCTGCCGCTCCTGCCGGCGCTTGCGCGCCACCAGGAACACCGAGCTCGCGGCCGCGACCAGCGCGATCAGCACGCCCAGCATCACGTACCCGAGGGTCGCGGCGGCCGCGGAGTTCTCGTCGACCTGCTTCTCGGCGCGGTCGCCGAAGTCGATGATCCGCTCCTTGAGCGGCTGCCCGTTGGTACGGGTGACGATCTGGTTGATCTTCTGCTCGTCCAGGTTCTGGGAGATTCCGGCCATCAGCCGGCCGTTCGCGGTGACGCCGACGTAGGTCTCGCCCTCGCCGACGCGGTTCGCGACGGACACCAGCATCTGGCCCATCTGCTGCTGGGTGATGCCGTTGTCGACGACCACGGCGCGCACGTCGGCGTCGCCGAGCCCGTTCAGCCGGGACTCGACCTGCTGCCGGTCGGCCGCGCTCAGCGCGTTCCCGGCGCCGGAGGTCACATACAGCCGGGAGTCGACCAGCCCGTTGGCGATCTGCCCGACGGTGTCGTCGGCCCGTGCGGGCGCCTGGGGGGCGGTGTTCGGGAGGGCCGCGGCGGGTGCCGCCGCGGCGTGCTGGACCGACGCGGCGGGGCGCGCGGTGTCGGGGATCGCGGCCGCGGCGGCCGCCGGGGAGGCCAGTCCGGCCGCGACGAAGCCCGCCACGAGCGCGGGAAGCGCCGCGCGACGGACCGTCCGGGCCGTCCGGTTGTCGGAGCTCATGTCTCTAGTCTGCCTCGTGGAAGACCCCGACAATCAGTCCGTCACCACCCATTTCAGAAAATCCGCACCCCCGGATCGCCCCGGACGACCGTGTCGACGGCCGCCGGAAGCGCGCCGCCCCCCGCCCGGGAGCGGGCGGGGGGCGGCGCGGCGGACCGGCGGGGGTCAGTCCTTGATGTCGCAGATGGACGCGCCCGCGGTGACCGTCTGGCCCACCTCGGCGGAGAGTCCGCTGATCGTCCCCGCCTTGTGCGCGGTGAGCGGCTGCTCCATCTTCATCGCCTCGAGCACGACGACGGTGTCGCCCGCCGCGACGGTCGCGCCGTCCTCGGCGACGAGCTTGACGATCGTGCCCTGCATGGGGCTGACCAGCGCGTCGCCCGACACCTGCGCGGCGGAGGTCTTCTTGCCGCCGCGCCGCTTGCCGGGCGCCTGCCCGGCCGCGGCGCCCGGCGCGGCCGACGCGCCGAGGCCCGCCGGGAGCACGACCTCGATGCGCTTGCCGCCGACCTCGACCGTCACCCGCTCCCGCTCGCCCGCGTCCTCCTCGTCGGCCGGGGCCGCCTGGAACGGCGGGATCTGGTTGTCGTACTCCGTCTCGATCCACCGGGTGTGGACGGCGAACGGCTCTGCGTCGTCCGCGGGGACGAACGCGGGGTCGTCCAGCACCGCCTGGTGGAACGGCAGGACGGTCGGCATCCCGTCGATCGTGAACTCGGCGAGGGCGCGGCGCGCGCGCTCCACGGCCTGGCGGCGGGACGCGCCGGTGACGATCAGCTTCGCGATCAGCGAGTCGAACGCCTGCGGGACCGTCTGCCCGGACACGTACCCGGAGTCGAGCCGGACGCCCGGCCCGGTCGGCGGGTCGAACGCGGTGAGGGTGCCGACGGCCGGCAGGAAGCCGCGCCCGGCGTCCTCGGCGTTCAGCCGGAACTCGATCGAGTGGCCGCGCAGCTCGGGGTCGCCGTAGCCGAGCTCCTCGCCGTCGGCGACGCGGAACATCTCGCGGACCAGGTCCACGCCCGCGACCTCCTCGGTCACCGGGTGCTCGACCTGCAGCCGCGTGTTGACCTCCAGGAACGAGATCGTCCCGTCCTGGCCCACGAGGAACTCGCAGGTGCCCGCGCCGACGTACCCGGCCTCCTTCAGGATGGCCTTGGACGAGCTGTACAGCAGCTCGAGCTGCTCGTCGGACAGGTACGGCGCCGGGGCCTCCTCGACGAGCTTCTGGTGGCGGCGCTGCAGCGAGCAGTCACGGGTCGACACCACGACCACGTTGCCGTGCTTGTCGGCGATGCACTGCGTCTCGACGTGCCGCGGCTTGTCGAGGTAGCGCTCGACGAAGCACTCGCCGCGGCCGAACGCGCCGACGGCCTCGCGGACGGCCGAGTCGTACAGCTCCTCGACCTCCTCCAGCTTCCGCGCGACCTTCAGCCCGCGCCCGCCACCGCCGAACGCCGCCTTGATCGCGATCGGCAGCCCGTGCTTCTTCGCGAACTCCACGACCTCGTCGGCGCCGGACACCGGGTCGGTGGTGCCCGCGACGAGCGGCGCCCCGACCTTCTGCGCGATGTGCCGCGCCTGCACCTTGTCGCCCAGCGCGGTGATCGCGGCGGGCGGCGGGCCGATCCAGGTCAGCCCGGCGTTCTGCACGGCCGCGGCGAAGTCCGCGTTCTCCGCCAGGAACCCGTAGCCGGGGTGGACGGCGTCCGCACCGGCCTCGGCGGCGATCTTCAGCAGCTTCTCGATGTCCAGGTAGCTCTCGGCCGCCGTCGAGCCGCCGAGCGCGTACGCCTCGTCCGCGACCCGCACGTGCAGCGCGTCCAGGTCCGGCTCGGCGTACACGGCGACGCTCGCCAACCCTGCGTCACCACAGGCACGGGCAATTCGGACCGCGATCTCGCCGCGGTTGGCGATCAGGACCTTGCGCACGTGGGTCTCCTCCCTCAACCTCGCAGGCGCAGTCTAGATAACCGCGCTTTGAGGTTTTCGTAAGCCCCTCCTTATAGGGGGAGACCCGCACGTTCGCAGGGGTCAGGGCGGGTTCCGTCCGTCCCGGACAGCGGGACGGACGGACGCGCGGAGGGCCCGCGTCCGTGCGGATGCGGGCCCTCGGACGTCCGGACGGCGCCGCGCGCGGGATCGGCGGGTCTCACGCGTGCGCGGTCCCGTCCGGCGCCGTCCCGAAGGTGTGGCGTAAGTCTCAGCGGTTGTATCGGCGGTTGAACTTCTCGACCGCTCCGGTCGTGTCGAACACGCGCCCCTGGCCGGTGTAGAACGGGTGGCTCGCCGACGAGACGTCCACGTCCACCACCGGGTACGTGCGGCCGTCCTCCCACTCGACGGTCTGGCCGGCGACGGCCGTGGACCTGGTCAGGAAGGCGAAGTCGGCCGCGCGGTCACGGAACACGACGGTGCGGTACTCCGGGTGGATGTTGCGCTTCATGCCCCTGCCAACAAGGCGAGAACGGTTTTCATTCCACATGTTCCGGGCGGCTTCCGCGCGAGCCCGGACGGGCCCCCGGGACGGCGTGTATCTTCGCCAGTGATCAGCCGAGGAGGGGGCGAGGAGGGGGCATGGTGCGCCTGTTCGCGAGGGCCGTTCTGGCGGTCGCGCTCGCGGCCGCCTGCCTGCTGCTGCCCTCGGCCGAGGTGCGCCGCGGCACCCCGCGGATGGACCACGAGACGACGGAGCAGCTCACCGCGGTCGCGAAGACGCTGGTGCAGCTGCGCTCGCAGGCGCTCGTGCAGACGCGGGACCGCGAGCGCACCGGGCTGCCCGCCGAGATCCTCGGCGTGCGGATCTCCCCGGGAGTCGCCGACGGGCACGCGCGGGCCGTCCGGGAGCTGGAGAGCCGCAACCGGGCGCCGGTCGAGGGCGGGCCCGCCTACACCGGCGCGAAGACGACCCTGAACGGGGCCAGGGCGGTCCGCGACGGCGACGTCGTGACGCTCGAGGCCGTCGAGCACACGGTCGTCCGGTACGACAGCGGCAAGGTGCGGCAGGACGTGCGGCGCCGGTTCGAGTTCAAGGACATCGACGGGCGGCTCACGCTGATCGGCGAGCGGGTCCTCGACCCCGGCGCGCACCCGGTGAACGACCCCGTCCGGGCGGCGCGGTGAATGCCCGGAAAGCGGCGGGGGCCGCGCTCTGAAAATCGCTTGACGCACGGTAATTGACCGGGTCACAAGCGTGCGGGGCGCCTTCCCCGGCGGGTCCGGAGTTCCCGCTCGCCTGGACGTTACGTCCACATCCGGTCAGCGTGCGGTGGCCGAAATGTCGCCGTATCTCCGGCCGATCGGCCGGTTGGCACTGGATTCCGATGATCCCTCGGGCGTAGGCTGGCGCCATTCTTTACGAAAGGCCACAGTGATGAGCGGTGACAAGCGCGGCGCCAACATCGGCGAACTCGAGGAACTGTCCCGGATCTTCGCCAAGCACGGCCGGAACCTCGACGCCCTGATCAGGGACCTCAACGGCCGCACGGTCAGCTCGAGCGCCGTCTGGTGGGGGCCGGGCGCCGACCGGTTCCGCGCCGCGTGGGCCGAGGCCAAGACCGCCTTCGACAAGATGGCCGTCGCCCTGGAGCAGGGCAGCCAGGACATCAAGCGCTCCCAGCAGAACATCGAGGCCGCGACCCGCTGACCCGCGGTACCGACGCCTCGTACCGAGCCGCGGGTCCCGGCCCATCCCCCCGAGGTCGGGGCCCGCTCCTCTTTCCCTCCTCCGGCTAGTCGCCCGTGACGGGCGGCGGCAGCGCCACCTGGATCTGCGTGGCCGTCCCGGTGGCGACGAACAGTCCCCGCCCGCTCGGGCCCGCGAGGGGCGCGTTGCGGGGGAGCCGCAGGCCGAACAGGTCGCCGTCGTCCGGGGACTCGATCGACAGCAGGACGCCCGAGCGGGAGCGCCGCACGTCCGCGAGGAACCCCCGGTAGCCGCGCCCCAGGTCCGTGGTCGTGCCGCCGATGACGACCGCGTGCTCGCCGTCCCGCGCCGTCCGCAGCACGCCGCACAGCGCGTCGTCGAGGTCGGTCTCGTCCAGCAACTCGGCGTCGTCCACGACGACCACGTACCGGTGCTCGTCGCCGATGGCCGCCTCCAGGTCGCCCGCGTCCGCGTCGGAGGCGAGGACGCCCAGCACGCCGGGGCGTCCCGACAGCAGCCGCAGCGGCGACCGGCGCGGCGTCACCAGCACGACCGGCACCAGCCCGCCGCCGACCGCCGGATCCAGCAGCGAGTGGACGATCGTGCGCAGCGCCGTCGACCGCCCGGACCGGGGCGGGCCCGCGACCGCGAAACCGGGCCCCTCGTTCAGCAGGTCGATCCCGACGGGCGCGAGGGTGTCGCCGCCGACACCGGCCAGCGCCCACAGCGCGGACGGCGCCAGGAAGTCGGCGTCGAGCGCCATCGCCTCCCGGTAGGTGACCCGCACCGGCAGCTCGTCCACGTGCAGCGGACGGCGGCGGCGCGGCAGCCGCCCGTACCGGGCGACGCAGCCCCGCGCGATCTCCTGCAGGGCCGCGACCTGCGCCGTCCCGGACGGGTCGTCGCCGAGCAGCCCGATCTGCGACTCGCGCGGCGGGGCGCCGGGCGCGACGGCCTCCAGGGCGCGGCCCGGCGGCATCGCGGCCGGGACGTGCCGGTCCTGCAGGCCCGCGAAGCCGTAGTCGTTCGGGTCGGCCATCCGCAGGATCAGCCGCCGGTCGAACACGGTGGAGACCTGCCCGGACAGGCCCGAGCGGTCGCCGGTGAACACCGCGCGCAGCCCGACGGCGGCGCCCTCGCGCAGCAGCCGCAGGACCTGGTCGACGAGCCGGCCGTAGTCGTAGTGCTCGAACGCGCCGAGGAAGCCCTCCCAGCGGTCCAGGACCAGCACCATCCACGGCAGCCGGTCGGTGGCGGCGACGGCGGCGCGCTGCTCGGGCAGCGACGCGAACCCGGCCTCGGCGAACAGCTGCTGCCGCCGCGCGACCTCGGCCGACAGCGCGGTGATCAGCCGCTCGCAGCGGTCGAGCTGGTCGCGGGTGACGACGGCGCCGCAGTGCGGCAGCGCGACCAGCGGCAGCAGCGCGTTGGAGCCGCAGTCGATCGCGTACAGGTGCGCGTCGAACGGCGAGCACGCCCCCGCCAGCGACCCCGCGAGCGTGCGCAGCGCCGTCGACCGTCCCGACTGGGCCGAGCCCGCCAGGTACAGGTGGCCGCCGGACGCCAGGTCGAGCGCCAGCTCCTCGCGGGACTGCACGGCGGGCAGGTCGGTGATGCCGAACGGCACCGGCGGGACGTCCACGACCGACCCGCCCGCCGCCGTCCGGGGCGTCAGCCGCACCTGCTCGGGCAGCGGGTTCAGCCACGGCGACGGCTGCCGCGCGATGCCCGCGCGCCGGGCGGCCTCGTCCACCGCCTGCACGAGGACGCCCAGGTCGGTGACGGCGGCCGCGTCGTCGGCGGCGTCGCGCGGCGCGGGCAGCGGGCGGCCGAGCCCCTGCCAGGGCAGCGGCAGGACGGTCGTGCCGCGCGCCGCGGAGCCCGGCCGCCGCCCGCCGATCCGCGCCGACTGCACGGCGTGCGGCGCGGCCACGCCCGACCGGACGTAGCAGCGGCCCGGCAGCGACTTCGGGATCCGCACGGCGTCGGCCGAGTCGAGCACGTCCGTGGAGTCGTCGGCGCCGGTGACGCGCAGCGCGATCCGCAGGTTCGTGTTCGCGCGCATGTCGGCCGTCACGACCCCGGCCGGGCGCTGCGTCGCGAGGATCAGGTGGACGCCGAGGGAGCGGCCCCGGCGGCCGATGTCGACCAGCCCGGTGACGAAGTCGGGCAGCTCCTCCACCATCGCGGCGAACTCGTCGATGACCAGGACGAGCCGGGGCATCGGCGCCGAGGCGGGGGTGCGGCCGTCGGTGAAGTCGTCGATGTCCTTGGCCCCGGCGGCGAGCAGGATCTCCTCCCGCCGCCGCAGCTCGGCGGCCAGCGACTCCAGCGCCCGCTCCGTCGCGTGCCCGTCCAGGTCGGTGACCAGCCCGACCGTGTGCGGCAGCTTCGCGCACTCGCTGAACGCCGAACCGCCCTTGTAGTCGATGAGGACGAACGTCATCTCGTCCGGCCGGTTGCCCAGCGCGAGCGACGCGATGAGCGTCTGCAGCAGCTCGGACTTCCCGGCGCCGGTCGTCCCCGCGATCAGCCCGTGCGGGCCGTCCGCGCGCAGGTCGATCTCGTACGGTTCGCGCCCGGCCCGTCCCGGCCGCGCCCCGCCGGAGCCGACGCCGATCGGGACCCGCGTCGTCCGCCCGCCCGTGCGCGTCCACGACCGCAGGACGTCCTCGGCGGTGGGGTCGGGCAGCTGCAGGAGGTCGAGCAGCCGCACGTTCGCGGGGAGGGACTCCTCGGCGTCCTCCCTGGACACGTCCCGGACGGGCGCCAGCGCGCGCGCCACCCGGTCGGTCCAGGCGGGGGAGACCTGGTCGGCGAGCACGGGCCCGATGGCGTCGAGGTCCTGCCCCTGGAGGTGGACGACGGCCGGGTACTGGGGGTCCCAGGACGCGACGGCGCTGCACTCCTCGGGCAGGAGCCGTTCCTCGTCGTCGATGCAGATCGCGTACAGGCCGTACTCCGCTCCCCGCGACAGGAGCATGGGCATGCCCGGGACGCGCCTCAGCGCGCGCGCCCCGTCCAGGACGACCAGGATGTTGTACGGCACCGAATCAGCGGGCTTCACCTGCCCGCCCAGGAACTGGGACTCGGCCTGGCTCGCGCGCCTGCGTTCGGTCACGCGCATGGCCAGCTCGGTGATGCGGTGCGCGATGGACGCCTGGTCGGTGCCGACGAGCGCCGCGCAGTCCTCGTCCTCGCGCGGCGCGCAGTGCGGCAGCCAGCGCACCCAGTTCCACTCGCCGGCGGCGTCCGGCTCGGCCGACAGCACCACGATCGCCAGGTCGCGCGGGCTGTGCAGCGCGGCGGCCTGCCCCACCAGCCAGCGGGCCAGCGCCCGCGACGCCGGACGCGGCCCCGTCACGCCCAGCACGCCGACGTCCGCCAGCGGCAGCGCCACCGGCACCTGCCGCGCCATCGGGACGGGCACGCCCGGCGCGTCCTCGCGGGGCCCGCCGTCGACGAGCTCGACGCGCGCGGGCAGGTCGGCGAGGCCGACCCGCAGGTGCAGGACGTCCGGGTCGTCGCGGCGCCGCTCCCACAGCCGCCGCCGGGGCCCCGTCGCGGTGAGCAGCACCTCCGCCGGATCCGGGTGCAGCGCCCGCCGCTCGTCCTCGTCGTCCCGCCGCAGCCGGTCCAGCTCGCCGTCGAACCGTCCCGCCTTGTCGTGGTACTCGCGCAGCGCCTTCTTGTACGACTTGCGGCCGTGCATCCGGTCGCCGACCCACTCGCCGACCGTCATCAGCGGCCACGCCAGCGCGAACAGCGCCCACCACCACTGCTTCAGCGCGAACGCCATGACCAGCCCGAACACCGAGAACAGCAGCGCGCCGACCAGCCGCAGCCGCTCCCGCGGGTTGCGCTCGGGCCGCCGCGGCACCTCCAGCCGCCGGGCGCGCCGCGCCGGGGCCAGCCGGGGCGGCCGGTTGAACGCCGCCCCGCCCTCCGGCAGCGGCTCCAGGTGCGTGTCCGGGGCCGCGCCCGGCGCCAGCGTCAGCACGCTCGCGCCGATCGACAGCATCGCCCCGTGCGCCCACGCCGCCGGGCCGCCCAGCGGCTCCCCGGCCAGCTCCGCGCCGATCCCGGACGCCTCCACCCGCACGCCGTCCGGCGCGACCGTCACCCGCAGCGCCCGGGGCGGCGCCGCCGGATCGGCCAGCCGCACGTCCACGTCGTCCCCGGACCCCAGCGTGCTCGTGCCCAGCCCGAGCCGGTGCACCGTCCCCGCCGCCGGGCCGCCCACCACCCGTACCTCGACCAGCCCGGACGGCTCGGCGACCACGGTCGCGGCGGCCCCGCCCTCCTCGACCGCCACCACGGCGCCGTCCCGCAGCTCCTTCACCGCGCGGGCCTGCGGGTCGAGCATCCGCCCGTCCATCCACAGCGCCCGCCGCTCCGCCGGCGGGGCGGGCGCCGTCCCGCCGGTGCGCAGCAGCGCGTCCTTGGAGAAGCGCGGGGTCGGGACGGTCACCGACGCCTGCTGCGCCCGCCCGTCCAGCGCCGCCGCCAGCGACCGCGCGACCCCGTCCACGGTGGCCTCCGCGTCGACGCTGACCACGACGTCCCGAGGCCCGCCGCCGGTCAGCGCCGTGAACGAGATCCGCATCGAAGCCCCTTCATCGTGCACCGCTCTCCGTCCGGGACAGCTTAATTAACGAGCCCTTCCCGGCCGGGCCGGACGACACGTTTCCGCAGGGTACGGCGCCCTTTTCGGACACCTTTCCCGACGGAACGGGCCCGCCGGAATTCACGCCGCCGCGATGATCTCCCGCAGCGCGCCGTCCAGCGGCGTCGGCGCCATCCCGAAAGTCCGCTCGAAGTCCGAGGAGTCCAGGATGTACGGCTTCTCGAACTGGTACCGCATCTCCCGCAGTTCGCGCATCATCGGGTTCACCTTCCCCATCGCCGCGAGCATCGCGCGCGGGATCTCGTGCACCCGCGGCGCCGGCGCCCCGGCCGTCTCGCACAGCCGCGCCGCCACGTCCCGCGCGGACACCGCCGGCGCGGTCGGGACGTGCCACGGGCGGCCCCACACGCGCTCGTCCGTCCCGGCGATCGCCAGCGCCGCGGCGACGTCCGGCAGGTACGTCCACGCGTGCGGCAGCGACGGGTCGCCGATGAACATCACCCGCTTGCCCGCGAGCAGCGGCTTCACGAACCGCACCTCGCCCAGGTGCGCCTGGTCGGTGCTGCGCGGCCCGTAGTAGTCGGACGCCCGCAGTTCGGTGACCCGCACCCGTCCGGCCTCCTGGGCCGCCCGCATGTCCTCCCACATCCGGGCGCGCATCCGGCCCTTGACGCCCGTCGCCGCGAGCGGGGTGGCCTCGGTCATCGGGCCGTCCACCGGCCCGTACCCGTACAGGCAGCCCAGCGTGACCAGCCCGGCCCCGGTGTCCTCGGCCGCGCCGAGGAACGACGCCGCCATCGGCGGCCACTCCTGCGTCCACCGGTGGTACGGCGGGTTCACGCAGTTGTAGATCGCGTCGGCGCCCTTGGCGACCGTCGCCAGCCGCGCCCGGTCCGAGACGTCCATGGCGACCTTCTCGACGCCCTCCGGCCCCGACCCCGACCGCGTCACGACGGTCACGTCGTGCCCGCCCGCCAGCAGCCGCTCGGCCAGCTGCGTCCCGACCTGCCCGGCCCCCGCGATCACGTGCTTGCCCATGCTTCTTCTCCCTTTTCTGGTTGTTCGGATTCGTGCTGTCAGCGCCCGGTGCCGCCGAGATGAGCCTTGAGGGCGGCGAGGCGGGCCTCGTGGCCCGCGCGGAGCTTCCGCTCGCTGTAGAAGAGCGGCAGGAACGGGCCGGCGAGCGACTCCTGGACCGTGACGCGGGTGCCGGCGCCCTCGGTGGTGAGGACCATCCGGTCGACGGCCTTGTAGACGCCGAGGAAGACGCCCGTCCAGCTCAGCTCCCTGCCCGGGTCGACGACCGCGAAGCGCGAGCGCAGCGGCGTGCCGGACTGCGCCCAGCGGAACTCGCGTCCCGGCTCGACGGCGTCCAGCGAGCGGAGCTTGAAGCCGGGGTCCCAGCCCTCCCAGCCGCGCAGGTCGGCGAGGACGTCCCACACCTCACCGGCCGGCCGGTCGATGACCACGCTGGACGCGTTGGTGAGCTGCGCGGACTCGTCGATGCGGCCCCGCAGCGCGTACTCGTCGTGCAGCGTGTCCAGCTTCGGGCCGGTGTAGAGCAGCATCGGCGATCTCCCTTGGAATCAGCGTTCCGTTCCGAGAGCAATGCTCTCTGACGAGTGCGCCGTTCGTCAAGAGCGGTGCTCTCGTTTTGTTTCGGCGCTCTGCTAGCCTCGCGGCATGAGCGCAGGCAGGACGGCACGGGAACGGGTACGCGCGGAGCTGATCGCGGAGATCACCGAGATCGCCCGGAAGCAACTGGCGACGGACGGCGCGGCGGGGCTGTCGCTGCGCGCCATCGCCCGCGAGATGGGGATGGTGTCCTCGGCGATCTACCGGTACTTCCCCAGCCGCGACGATCTCCTGACGGCCCTGATCATCGACGGGTACAACGCCATCGGCGCGGCCGTCGAACGGGCCGACGACGCCGTCCGGGACGACCGTCCGGACGCGTTCGGCGAGCGGTGGCTCGCCGTGTGCCGGGCCGTCCGCGCGTGGGCGCTCGCGCACCCGCACGAGTTCGCGCTGCTGTACGGCTCACCCGTCCCCGGTTACACGGCGCCGGGCGACACCGTCCAGGCGGCCGTCCGCGACGCGGTCGTGTACGCCCGGATCGTCACCGAGGCGCACGCGGCCGGGGTGCTGGACCCGGTCGGGCCGTGCCCGCCCGCACCGTCCGCCATCGCCGCCGACATGGCCCGCATCCGCGAGGGCGTCGGCATGGCGGTGCCGGACGACATCGCGGCACGGGCCGTCACCGCGTGGTCGGCCCTGTTCGGCACGCTGAGCTTCGAACTGTTCGGCACTTTCAACAACACGATCGAGGACCGCGACGACTACTTCGACCACTCGATGGCACTTCTCGCCCGCCTCATCGGCCTCGAAATGCCCCAGACTTGATGGATTTGCCCTAGCGGCGTGACTTTCTTGTTATCCATGAGTCAAGAAGGCATCTTGTTTACCCGTAGCGTGCTGCCTTAACGTTCCCTAGGAACGGAGGTTTGACATGGGAAAGCACAGGAAGCCCGTAGATTGTCCCGGCTGCCATGGGAAGGGCACGCGGGACGAGTGGGACGACGGTAAGAAGCAGGCGGTGAAGTGTCCGCTCTGCAACGGCACGGGTCAGTCGTGAACAGGCGGGACTTCATACCCGAACGCATCTGGGTGCGGACGCCGGGTGAGCAGGTTCATCCGCTCGATCGTGCGAACGATCCGGCACTATGGGAAGAACACGTCGCCAGCGACGACGCCATCGTGACACAAGTCCACCGGGATCGTTACGGCACACTGTGGCCGTCCAGTTCCGCATCCGCCCTCTACGTCGTCCAGGACATGCTCGACGCGGCCGGGCTGGAGCCGGGCATGAGTGTGCTCGAGATAGGTGCGGGAACCGGGTACAACGCGGCGCTCATGGCCGACGCGGGAACCCGCGTGACCACGGTCGAGATCGATCCCGACCTGGCCGCGGCCGCGTCGGCGGCCCTCGAACGCACGGGCTTCGCCGACCGGGTCACCGTCATCACCGGCGACGGAGAGGAAGGCGCGCCCGGCTCCGCACCCTACGATCGCGTGATCGTCACCGCGTCGGCCCGCACGATCCCGTACGCGTGGGTCGAGCAGAGCCGAGAAGGAGGCCGGATCGTGGTCCCCTACTCGGGCCCCGAATGCCCCGGCGCGCTTCTCGTCCTGGACGTCGCCGACGGCATCGCGCGAGGTCGCGCGGTGGGTGACGCGTTCTTTATGCCGCTGCGCGGCCAGAAGCAACCGCAGTCGGTGCTCGGCGCCGAGCGCGAGCCCGGCGCCCTCCGACGCCTCCGCGTCACCGTCACCGCGACCGGCCAGGACGTCAGCCTGTCGCCTTGAGGGTCTCCGTCAACCGGCGGAAGGCACTGCGGCTCACAAAGATCTTGGGTCCGTCCGGATCCTTGCTGTCCCGAACGGCGACAGCGCCACGAGCGGAAGCCAGCTCCACACAGTTGCCGCCGTGCTCGGCGCTCCTCTTCGCTTTGCGCCACACGGCACTCGGAACGTCAGCAACCTCGATGCAGTTACCACCGTTCTCTGTGCTCCTGTTTGCTTTACGCCATGCTGCGTTGCTCAGGTCCATCTTTCCTCCATAGTCTTTCGGATCAGATCCCGTGACATGCTCATCGGCAACGCGCTGCCCCTCAATGCGTCGAGCGTACGCGCCAGTCCCATGATGTCCCCAGGCTCATCTGTTGTGATTCCGCGTACTGCGGTTTCGAGGTAGGCTACCTCGGTCCGATCTTTCATTGTGGCCAAGGCAAACGATCCTCCCTTCCCAACAGGTACGCCTTCCTCGCTTCTGACAACCTGGATGGTCACGTTCGGTAGTGCTCCCATGGTCAGCAAGTGCTCAAGCTGCGCATGCATGATCTTGCGTGAGCCGACATAGTGGTTGAGCACCTGGTCACTCAGCAGGGCTATCAGGGAGGCCGGGGGAGGCGTGTCGCGCGTGAGAACCTCTTGCCGAGCCATGCGGGCACGGAGGGCTTCCTCCGTGCCCAGCAGCGTCCGGGCATAATCTTCGGTCTGTAGCAGCCCAGGGACGATGTTGAGCTCCCAAGCGGCCAGTATGTGTGCCTCGGCCTCCACTTCGTGCCAGTCGAACCATGTCGGAAACCCCGGTGTCCCATCGCCGTTCAGGTCGTCGTAGAGGCTGAGGAGTACGCCACCGGCCTTGAACTCGGGATCCATGATCTCGACGAGATCCCGCTTGCAGCGCTTTTTCCCGCTTTCGACCTGGGAGATGTAGGACGCGGTTTTGTTGGTGCGTGTCCCGACGCGCGCCTGACTCAACCCGGCGCGTTCCCTGTAGCGCTTGAACTGGCGCCCGAACGCGGCCAGTGCGGGCGATGAAACTGCACGTCGACGGGGCGTTCCCATGATCGTCGCTCCTTAACTCGCTAGAACGGCTGTAACCGCTGCTCGAAGATCGACATCGGGATGTTCCTTCTTTTCGCACGTTAACAGTCACAGAGCGTCGATGCATGACCTACTGAGAGAAACAAGTGGTCATGCAGCGAAGGGATCTTCCGATGTCAGCCATGGCTCTCGCGCCCGAGGTGCCGACGCTCGTCCTCGTGCCGTCCGACCGGGCGCCCGCCTGTGCCCGGCGCTTTCTCGCGGAGCAGTTCCGTGCGATGAGGCTCGCCGACGACTTCGTGGGGCGGCTCGTGGTTACGGAACTGGTTACAAATTCCTGCAAACACGTGGGATTCGGGCACATCGTCGTGCGCATCGTCGTCCCGGACGACGTCAAGGACTCGGTGTGCGTGGAGGTGTGGGACGAGGGGGCCGGACTCCCGGTCGTCCGTCCGGAAGACCGGGACGCGACGGGCGGGCGCGGGCTGCCGCTGATCATCGGGCTCGCGCAGGAATGGGGCGTCCGGCCCCTCTACGAGACCGGCAAGGTGGTGTGGGCCAGGTGCGCGGTTTGACCGGCCGGGGGCCATCCGTCCTCGTGGCCTGGCGTGCCCGGCGAGGGCGATCCGGGGCGGCCCGTCAACTGGGCGAGCTCGCCGCCGTGCTTCGCTCGATGGGATACCGCTGCATCCTCTGGACACGGCCGCCGCTGCTGTGGGTGGCGGCCTTCGGGCCGCGCGGCCACGTGCGGGTCGAGGTCGGGATGCACGCCGTGCCCGGTGGGTCGTGGGCCTTCCACGGGGACGGGCGGCGGCTCGGTCCGGGCGGCGACGTCGCGGGGGCGGCCGAGATGGTGGATCGGCTGCTCAAGCACCGCATGTTCCCCGCGACCTGGTAGCCGGTCGGCCGGGTGGACGCGAAGGAAGTCAACGGTCCGGACGGGCGTGAGCTGGGAATCTGGCGACCTATGTGACTGCAGGTAAGTGTTGATGTGGTTGGAAAAATCCCTGGTCATTGCGGTATGCGCCCAGTTTTAAAGGCCCGGCCTCACCGAATCCATTGACGCGGCGATGCCGCCCCCGCAAGCATGGATCGCTCGGTGATGCGCGCGGGCCCGCGAGGCGGGGCCGCGGCGGGCGGGAAGGAGCGCGTGGGCAGCGCCATGAAGGCCAACCAGTCGACTGCCGCCGGAGGCCCGTCCGGAACCCCGTCCGGTGGCGCGCCCGGACTCGGCCGCTCGGGACTCGGCGCGTCCGGCGGGCAGCGGCTCCCCACCCCGCCGCGGGAGCGCAAGCCCGCGCTCGCGGCCCTGGCGGTGCTGCTGATCCTCGGCGGCGCGCTCGCCAGCGCCTACCTCGTGATGGCCAGCGGCGACCGGGTGTCGGCGATCGCGGTCGCGCAGCCGGTCGCGGCCGGGCAGCAGATCCCGGCGAGCGCGCTGCGGGAGGTGCGGATCGGCGACACCGGCATCGACTACCTGAGCTGGTCCGAGGCGGCGGCGGTGACGAAGCACTTCGCGACCGTCCCGCTGGTGGAGGGCGCGCTGCTCACCAACGGGATGATCAGCCCCACGAACGACTCCGCGTCCGGACGCCTCGTCGTCGGGCTCGCGCTCAAACCCGGGCAGCTCCCGGTGGGCGGTGTCGTGGAGGGCAAGCACGTCACGGTGTACGCGGTCGGCGGCGAGCAGGGCGGCGCCAAGCCCGGGACGGTCCTGTCCACCGACGCGATCGTCGTGGGCGTCGGCACGGGCGGCGGCGGGAACACGATCGGCGGCGAGCGGCTCAGCTCCGGCGTGACGACCGTGGACGTCGCCGTGCCGCCGGCCGAGGCGGCCGACGTCGCGGGCGCCGCGTCCGCCGGGGCCGCCGCCATCGCGCTGATCCCGCCCGGGACGGAGGCCGGCTCCGGCGGCCAGTCCCCGCCGCCCACGACGCGGACGCCCGGCGGCGGCGCGGAGACGCCCGGCGGCGGGCAGACGCCGGGCGGGGGCCAGACGCCCGGTGGCGGGCAGACGCCCGGCGGCGGTGCGGCCGGGTCCGGCGCGGGCGGGAACTGACCGTGGCCGTCATCGCGCTCGCGGCCGACAAGGGGGCGCCCGGCGTCACCACGGCGGCCGTCGCCCTCGGCGCCGTGTGGCCGCGCCCGGTGCTGGTCGCCGAGTGCGACCAGGCGGGCGGCGACCTCGTGTACCGGCTGCCCGCCGCCGAGGAGGCCGGGAACGGCGGCATCCTCAACCCGGCGCGCGGGCTGCTCAGCCTGGCCGCGACGGCCCGCCGCGGGCTGCGTCCCGACCAGATCGCCGAGCACTGCCAGCGGCTCGTCGGCGGCCTCGACGTCCTCGTCGGGGTCACCGGCGCCGAGCAGGCGCAGGCCATGACCTGGCTGTGGGGGCCGCTCGGACGGGCGTTCGCCGGGCTCGACCCCGTGGACGTCATCGTCGACTGCGGGCGGCTCGGCGCCGGATCCCCGCTCGTCGACCTGCTGCGCGAGGCCGACCAGGTCGTGCTGCTCACCCGTGCCACCCTGGAGCAGGTCGCCCACCTGCGCGAGCGGGTGTCGGTGCTGGGCGGCGAGCTGCGCGGCGGCCCGCCGGTCGGGGTGCTGGTGCTGGCCGACCCGCGCGACTTCCGCGGCTCGATCGCCGAGGTCGACCGGATCGTCGCCGGGGCGCGCGGCCGGAGCCGGACGGGCGACGCGGCCGGTGCGCCCGACCCGTCCGGTCCGGGCGGGGCGGGGCCGCCCGCGCCGCCCGTCACCGTCCTCGGCGGGATGGCCCTGGACGCCAAGGGCGCCGACCTGCTCGCGGGCCGCTGGGGCGGCCGGCTCGACCGGTCGCTGCTGATCCGGTCGGCGCGGGAGGTCGCGGGCGAGCTCGCCGCCCGGGTCGCCGCGAACCCCCGCCGCGCCGACGCGCGGCCCGGCCCGGTCGCCGCGCAGGCCCCGCCGCCGCGGCCGTCCGAGCCCGTCCCCGCCCCCCGCGCGCAGGCGGAAGGGGGCCGCTGATGGACCACGGGCTCGTCAAGCGGCTCCGCCAGGAGGTCGGCGACCGGCTCGCGCAGCAGCGCCGCCTGGACGCCGCGCACGGCCTCGCCCCGATGTCCGGGGAGGACGAGCGGCAGTTCGCCCGCGCGCTGATCGGGCAGGTGCTCGAGGAGTTCGCGCGCGGCGAGATCACCTCCGGGCGCCGCCCGCCGAACGCCGAAGAGGAGGAGGCGCTCGCCGCGGGCGTGCACGCGGCGCTGTTCGGCGTCGGCCGGCTCCAGCCGCTGCTGGAGGACCCCGAGATCGAGAACATCGACGTCAACGGCTGCGACCGGGTGTTCATCGGGTACGCGGACGGGCGCGAGGCGATGGGCGAGCCGGTCGCGGAGAGCGACGAGGAACTCGTCGAGCTGATCCAGATCCTCGCGGCCTACAGCGGGCTGTCGTCGCGCCCGTTCGACACCGCGAACCCGCAGCTCGACCTGCGGCTCCCGGACGGCTCGCGGCTGTCGGCGGTGATGGACGTGACGGTCCGTCCCGCGCTGTCGATCCGGCGCGCGCGGCTCGGCAAGGTGTTCCTCGCCGACCTGGTGGGGAACGGGACGTTCGGCCAGGAACTCGGCCTGTTCTTCCGCGCGGCGGTGCTGGCCCGCAAGAACATCATGATCGCCGGGGCGACGAACGCGGGGAAGACGACGCTGCTGCGGGCCGTCGCGAACGAGATCCCGCAGCACGAACGGCTCATCACCGTCGAACGCGCCCTCGAACTCGGGCTCGACGCGTTCCCCGAACTGCACCCGAACTGCGTCGCGTTCGAGCAGCGGCTCCCGAACTCCGAGGGGCAGGGCGCGATCTCGATGGCCGAGCTGGTGCGCCGGTCGCTGCGGATGAACCCGTCCCGGGTGATCGTCGGCGAGGTGCTCGGCGACGAGATCGTCACGATGCTGAACGCGATGACGCAGGGCAACGACGGGTCGCTGTCGACGATCCACGCGAACTCGTCGGTCGAGGTGTTCAACCGCATCGCGACGTACGCGATCCAGTCGGAGGAGCGGCTCCCGGTCGAGGCGACGCACATGCTGATCGCGGGCGCGATCGACTTCGTCGTGTTCATCGAGAAGCGCAACGACTACGCGCACGGCGGGCGGCTGCGCCGGTTCGTCTCCAGCGTCCGCGAGGTGACGGGCGTGGACGGCCGCGTGCTGTCCTCGGAGGTGTTCGCGCCCGGACCGGACGGGCACGCGATGCCCTCCGCCCCGATCACCTGCATCGACGAGCTGGCGCAGTTCGGCTACGACCCGTCCGGGGGTGCCTGGTGAGCGCGGGAGGGGGCGGCTGATGTTCGAGCCCGACGTGCTGCTCGCCGTCCTCGCGGGCGCCCTGGTCGGCGGCGGGGTCCTGCTACTGGGCGCCGCGCTGCGCGGCCTGCCCGCCCGGCCCCGCCCGGCGAAGGGCCGCCGCCGCGAGGACCTGGTCCGGACCCTCACCACCCGCACCGCGCTGGCCGTCCTCGCCGGGACGGCCGTGCTGGTGATCACCCGCTGGCCGATCGCGGCCGCCGGGGCGGGCGCGCTCGTCCTCGGCTGGGACGGTCTCGTCGGCGGGGCCGCCGAGGAGCGGCGCGGCATGGCGCGGCTGGAGGCGCTCGCCGGGTGGACCGAGTCGCTGCGCGACACGATCGCGGGCGCCGTCGGCCTCGAACAGGCCATCCCCGCGTCGCAGCGGGCCGCCGCGCCCGTCCTGCGGGTGCCGCTGCGGGAGCTGGTCGACCGGCTGCACACCCGCGTCCCGATGCCGGAGGCGCTGCGCCGGTTCGCCGACGACCTCGACGACCCGTCCGCCGACCTGGTGATCGCCGCCCTGATCCTGAACGCGAAGCTGCGCGGGCCGGGCCTGCGCGACATGCTCGGCGCGCTCGCGGCGTCCGCCCGCGCCGAACTCGACATGCGGCGCCGCGTCGAGGCCGACCGCCGCTCCACCCGGCGGTCCGTCCGGATCGTCGTCGGCGTGTCGGTCGGGACGGCGCTCGGCCTCGCCGTGTTCAACGGCTCGTATGTCGAACCGTACGACGACCTGCTCGGCCAGCTCGTCCTGTGCCTCGTCGTCGCCCTGTACGCGGCGGCGTTCGTGTGGCTGCGGCGGCTGTCGAAGTACGAGTTGCCCGCGCGGTTCCTCAGCGAGCCCCGGAACGCGCCGCGTCCCGGCGTCCCCGGCGAGGTCCCGAGCACCGTCGCGGGCTGGCAGAGCGAGCCGCTGCGGGGGCGGCACGCGATGGACGCCGGGGGAGGTGGGGGCTCGTGACGGGCGCGCTCGCCGCCGGTGCCGCCGTCGGCGCCGGACTGTACTTCCTGGTCCGGGCGCTGTTCCCGGCGCGTCCCGGGCTCGCCGCGCGGATGGCGGCGCTGGACGCCGCGCGCCGCCGCGACCTCGACGCGCCGCAGCCCGGCCGGATCTCCCCGACCCTCGAACGCGTCGGGGGGCTGCGCGCCCGGCTCGGCGGCGAGCTGGCGCGGTTCTGCGAGTCGCGCGGCTGGAAGCTGCGGTCCGTCCGGGCCGACCTCGCGATCACCGAGCGGTCGCTGGAGGCGTTCCTGGCGACGAAGTTCCTGCTGCCCGCCGCCGCGCTGCTGTTCGTCCCGCTGGTCGTCGGGTACTTCGCGCTGCTCGGGCTCGGCACGTCCGTCCAGGCCCCGGTGTGGATCTGCGGGCTGTTCGCGCTGCTGTTCTTCTTCTTCCCCGACATGCAGCTCAAGCAGGAGGCGCAGGCCCGCCGCCAGGACTTCCGGCACGTCGTCGGCGCGTTCCTCGATCTCGTCGCGATGAACCTCGCGGGCGGGCGCGGCGTCCCCGAGGCGCTCGTCAGCGCGGCGAACGTCGGCGAGGGCTGGGGGATGCACCGCATCCGGGAGGCCCTCGGCAACGCCCGCATCACCGGACGCACCCCCTGGCAGGCCCTCGGCGGCCTCGGCGAGGAACTGGACGTCGCCGAACTGCGCGACCTCGCCGGGGCGCTCGCGCTCGTCGCCGACGACGGCGCGCAGATCCGCAAGTCGCTCGCCGCCCGCGCCGCGTCCATGCGCAGCCGGGAGCTGTCGGAGCTGGAGGGCAAGGCCGGCGAGCGGTCCCAGTCGATGCTCGTGGCGCAACTCTTCCTGTGCGCCGGATTCCTGATCTTCCTCGCCTACCCGGCGCTGATGCGGGTGCTCAGCGCATGACCCAACGTCCGGAACGTCTCGAAACGGAACCCCGAATCCGCCCCCTGGAGGTGCAGCGATGAGGCCGCCGAACCCGATGAACGACCCGTCCGTCGCCTACCTGCGCGCCGTGCTGGACGACCGGATCGCGCGGCTGCGCGACGAGGACGAGCGCAGCCGCGGCGCGTCGGCGATCGAATGGGCGATCATCACCGCCATCCTCGCCGCGATCGCGATCGCGATCGGCGGGGTCATCATGACCAAGGTGCAGGACAAGGCCAACAGCATCAACACGGGCTGACCGCGGTGCGGCGGTTCGTCCGGCGCCTCCGGTCGCAAGACGCCGGGGCGTCGTCGATGGAGCTCGCGCTGCTCACCCCGGTGCTCATCCTCGTCCTGCTCACCGTCGTGCAGTTCGCGATGGTGTTCCACGCGCGGCACGTCGCGCTGGCCGCCGCGCAGTCCGGCGCGCGCGTCGCCCGCACCGCGCCCGCCGGCGGCGGCTGGCAGGGCGCGGCGGTCGAGCGCGCCGGGCAGGACGTGCGCGAGGTCGGCCCGAACCTGCTCGGCGGGCTGTCGATCACGGCGGGCGAGGTGAACGACGAGCGCTGGGTCGAGGTGCGCGGCGAGGCCGTGAACGTCATCCCGTTCATGACGTTCCACGTGTCGCAGCGGTCCCAGGGCCCGGTCGAGTGCTTCCGCCCGGACGTCGGCGCGGGCACCTCCTGCGAGGGAGGCGCCCCGTGAACCTTCGCGAGTGGGGCGGCGACCGGGGGTCGATGTCGCTGGAGATGGTCCTCGTCACGCCGATCTTCGTCGCGTTCCTGCTGATCCTCGCGGGCGCCGGGCGGCTCGTGGACGCGCAGAGCCAGATGGACGGCGCCGCCCGCGACGCCGCGCGGGCCGCGTCCATCGCGCGCGGTGCCGCGTCCGCCCGCGCGTTCGCCGCCGACACCGCCGCCGCCGGGCTGCGCGGCACGTCCTGGTGCGCGGGCGGCCCGAGCGTCACGACGGACGTGTCCGGCTGGGGCCCCGGCGGGCGCGTCACCGTCGAGATCGCCTGCGACGTCGACCTCGGCGACCTCGCCTTCATCGGCCTGCCCGGCACCAAACGCCTCGTCGGCCGCGCCGTCGCCCCCATCGACACCTACACCTACCGGGGCGGGGGCGACGGCCTGTGACGCTCCTCCCCCCGAACCGCGCCGCCGACCCCCGGGACCGGGGGACGGTCTCGCTGTACGTCGTCCTGTTCACCCCGGTCGTGTTCCTCCTCGCGGGCCTGCTGGTGGACGGCGGCCTCGCGATCCACGCGCGGCAGCGCGCCGCCGACATGGCCGAGCAGGCCGCCCGCGCCGGCGCCAACGAGATCGACCTCGCCGCGCTGCGCGCCACCGGCGACCCCGTCCTCGACCCCGGCCGCGCCCGCGCCGCCGCCTGCGAACTCCTGCGCGCCTACGGGGACGAGGTGACGGGCGCCCGCTGCGACGCGTCCACCGGGGCCGTGACCGTCACCGTGCAGATCGACGTGCGGCCCCAGTTCCTCGCGGTCTTCCCGGGGTTCGGCGAGTTCACGATGACCTCGGACGCCACCGCCCGTCCGGTCACAGGTGGAGACACCCCATGACCCCCGGATTTACGATGTCGAGCACGTTCAGGGACCGGAGAGCGCGATGACGACGCGGCATGGGCACGGGCGACCGCCCGCACGGGCGCGGGGACGCAGGAGCGCGGGCGACGTCCTGGCCGGGATCGGCGCGCTGGTCGCGCTGGCGGTGCTGCTCGCCGGCGTGCCCGTCGCGCTGCTCACCCTCTTCGGGTCGCCCGTCCCCGCCGAAGCGCCCACGCTCGACGACCTCACCCGCCGCGTCGGCCCCGGCTCGCTGATCACGATCCTGGTCGCGCTCGTCTGGCTCGCCTGGCTGCAGCTCGCCGTCTGCGTGGTCGTCGAGGTGTACGCGGGCGTCCGCGGCGTCGGCGTCCCCGCCCGGGTGCCCCTCGCGGGCGGCACCCAGTCGCTCGTGCACCGCCTCGTCGTCACCGCGCTGCTGCTGTTCACCACCGCCACCGCGATCGTCCCCGCGTTCTCCGGCGGCGGGCTCTCGCAGGCGCCGCCCGTCCAGGCCCAGTCGCAGGAGTTCGGCCCCGCCCCCGACCTGGCCGCCGCGCGCCCCGCCGCCGCCGCGTCCCCCGACACCGGCGCGAACGCCGCGCTCGCGGCCGAACGCAAGGCGGCGACGACGAAGATCTACCGGGTGCAGCCGCCCGAGGGACGCCACCACGAGAGCCTCTGGGAGATCGCCGAGAAATGCCTGGGGGAGGGGCGGCGGTACAAGGAGATCTTCGAGCTGAACAAGGGCCACGTCCAGCCGGACGGGACGCGCCTGACGATCGCGAGCCTGATCCGTCCCGGCTGGGTGCTGGAGATGCCCGCGGACGCGACGGGCGCGCAGGTCGTCCAGGCCGAGGACCTGGACGAGTACTACCGCCACGGGCACGCGGTCCCCGACGGGCCCGCGCCCGCCCCGGAGCCCGAGCCCGAACCGGAGCCCGCACCGGCGGCGCCCGCGCCGCCGCGCACCCCCGCCCCCGACGCCCCCGTCCCCGACGCCCCCGCCCCCGAGACCCCGGCCCCCGAGACCCGCGCGCCCGGCGCGGACGCGCCCGCACCGGCCGGGGAGCCGCCCGCGGCCGTCCCGCCGTCCGGCGAGCTGACCGGCGGCGCCGACAGCGGCGGCGCGCCCGTCCCCGGCCAGCGCGACACCGGCGGCCCCGACCTCGACCTGACCTTCGACCTCGAATGGCCGCACGGCCTCGCGGTCGCGTCCCTGCTCGCCGCCGGGGTGCTCACCGCGCTCGGCCGGCGCCGCCGCGCGCAGCTGTGGCACCGCGCGTTCGGCCACATGATCGTCCGGCCGCGGGGGCGGGCCGCCGAGGCCGAGCGGGCGATGCGGTTCGGCGCCGACGAGGACGGCGCCCGCCTCCTCGACCTCGGCCTGCGACACATGTCGAAGTCGATGGCGGCGGGCGGCCGGGCCATGCCGACCGTCTTCGGGGTGCACCTCGGGCGCGACAGCCTCGACCTGTGGATCGCGCCCGCCGACCGCAACCCGCCGTCGCCCTGGGAGGCGTTCGACGACGGCCAGGTGTGGCGGCTGCGCGCCGACGCGCTGCCCGGACTCGAGGCGTCCGGCCTCGCCGACGTCCTCGCCCCCTACCCGGGCCTGGTGTCCATCGGCACCAACGCCAACGGCCGGATCCTCGTCGACCTCGAAGCCGCGCACGGCCTCATCGCGCTGCGCGGGCCGGACGACCGCGAACGGCCCGAGGGGCGGAAGCAGTCCGCGGAGGACGCGGACGCGCGGGCCGAGCGGAACGCGGACGCCCGCCGCGCCGTGCTCGCCGCACTCGCCCTCGAACTCGCCACCAACCGCTGGTCCGACCACATGCGGATCACGCTCGTCGGGTTCGACGGCGAACTCGGCGAGGGCCTCACCGAGATCGCGCCCGACCGGGTCCGGGCCGTCCCGCACCTGTCCGACGCGCTCCCCGAACTGGAGGGACGCGCCGAGGAGGTGCGGCAGGCGCTCGCCGCGTCCGGCGTCGACTCCGTCCTCACCGGACGCTGCCGCGGCGTGTTCGGCGAGGCGTGGATGCCGCACTACCTGATCATGGCGGACCGGCCCACCGCCGAGGAGGCCGACCGGCTCGTCGCGCTCGCCCGCACCGGCACCCGGATGGCCGCCGGGTACATCGTCCCCGGCGACGTCCAGGGCGCCACCTGGAGCTGGGACCTCGACGACGCCGGCCGGCTGCACGCGGGCGTCCTCGGCTTCGACGTCGACGCCCAGCTCGTCGGCGACGACCAGTACCGCGCCGTGTTCGAACTGTTCCGCACGGCGAGCGCCGTCGAGTCCGTGCCGATCCCGGCCGACGCCGAACCGCCGCCCGAGGTGCGCGAATCGTCCGTCGACATCCGGATCCTCGGCCCCATCGAGGTCGTCGCGCCCGGCCCGATGGACGAGAGCCGCCGCGAACTGTGCACCGAACTCCTCATCCACCTGGCCGCGCACCCGAACGGGGTGCACCCGACCGTCCTCGCCGGGGCGATCTGGCCGCGCGGCGTCAGCGCGGGCGTCCGCGACGCGTGCGTCGCCCGCGTCTCCGACTGGCTCGGCCGCGACGCGCGCGGCCGCCCGAACCTGTACTACGACGAGCGCGGCCGGATCCGGCTCGGCTCCGAGGTCCGCGTCGACCTCGCCGTGTTCCGCTGGCTCGTGTGGCGCTCCGCCGCCGAACCCGCGTCCGAGGCCGCCTACATGTCGTACGCGCTCGACCTCGTGCGCGGCCCCCTGCTCGCCGACCGCCCCCGCGGCCGGTACTCCTGGCTCGCCGGGCACGACCTCGAGTACGAGGCGACCGCCCGCATCATCGACGTCGCGCACCGCCTCGTCGTCCTGCGGCTCGACGAGGCCGACGCCCGCGGCGCCGTCGCCGCCGCCCGCGCCGGCCTCCGCCTCGCCCCCGACGACGAGGGCCTGTGGCGCGACCTCCTGCGCGCCACGCACGCCACCGGCGACACCGCGCAGGTCCGCGTCGTCGTCGACGAACTCCGCGCCCGGCTGGGCCGCGACGCCCTCTTCGACCGCCTCCAGCCCGAGACCGAGGCGCTGATCGAGGAACTCGTCCCCGAATGGACCCGCGCCCCCGCCCGCTGACCCGGCGCCGGGTCAGCGGTACAGCCCCGTCCCGCCGAGCGAGTACCGCCCCGGCTGCGGGTGGACGACCAGGGACGTCGGGCGCCCGCCCACCCGGATGCGGTGCAGGACGCGGCCCGTGGCGGTCGAGACCGCGTACACGAAGCCGGACGGGTCGGCGAGCCACAGCGCGGTGCCGTCGGAGGTCACCCCGCCGAGGACGGGCGGCGTCCGGCCCGGCAGCGGCCAGCGGGCGGTGACGCGGCGGGTGCGGAAGTCGACGGTGGCGAGAACACCGCCGCCCGCGACGAACAGGCGGCGCGCGTCCCGGCTGACGGCGAGCCCGGCGGCGCCCGGCGAGGTGCGCAGGAACCCGGCGGCGGCGAACGTCCGGGCGTCGACGAGCCAGACGCCGCCCCGGGCGGCGTCCGCGACGTAGAAGGTGCGCCCGTCCGGGGAGAGCCGGACGTCGCCGGGGCGGGCGCCCGCGGGCAGGCGCAGGGTCCGGGTGGCGCGGCGGGCCCGGACGTCCACGCCGACCAGGGTGCCCGCGGCGGTGCAGGACGCGACGAGGTGGCGCCCGGCCGGGGAGAAGTCGGCGTGCCGGGCGGCGCACGGCATCGGGATCGCGGCGCGGGGCCGCATCGTGCGCGGGTCGCGGACGCCGACGCGGCGGGGCCGCCGGGACAGGACGAGCGCCAGCTCGCCGTCCGGGGTGAAGTACAGGCCCGCCGGGTCGGGCACCGGCACCGCCGGCCCCCGCGCGCCGTGCGGCCCGACGGGGACGAGCACGCCGCGCCGGCCGTCCGCGGCCCACAGCCGGCGCATGTCCCAGGACGGGACGACGCGCGCGGCGCCGCCCGCCGGGAGGCGGTCGACGACGCGGAGCCGGAGCGGGTCGACGACGTCGAGGAACGGGCCGGTGGCGACGTACAGGCGGCGCGGCAGGTTCCGCGCGGCGGGCGCGAGCATCCCGGCGCCGGTGGCGGCGTACACCCGCCCGCCGGCGGGCGCGACGGTCGGCGCGGAGCCGCGGGCCGGGTCGCGGACCGGGTCGCGGGCGGGGTCGCGGGCCGGGTGCGGCGTCCGCAGCTCGACGTAGGGCGCGGCGCCGCCGAGCCCGACGACCGGGTCGTCCGGCCTGCCCTCGCCGGGCCGGTGGAACGGGACGGACGGCTCGCACGCGGCGACGACTCCGGACGTCACCGCGAACGCGGCGGCCAGCGGCAGCGCGGTGCGGGTGCCGCGGCGTCGCCGTCGAAGCATGGCCCTCACCTCCGGCCGGGACTGTACCGGGCGGCGACACGCCGTGTCCGCGCAACCGCGAAACGTGTGCGGGGCCTCAGTCGGACTTGCCGATGCCGATGCCGAACTCGCGGTAGACCCGCTCCCAGAAGCCGTCCCGCAGCCAGGTGCGGGCCTCCTGGTAGGGGCGCAGGGAGCCGCCGAGCTCCTTCTCGGCCTCGATCAGCAGCTCCTTGTCGATCACCGGCGGCAGGATCGGGCCGGGCAGCAGGTCGCGGATGTTGTCCCGCCCCCGCTCGAAGATCCACTTCTGGGCGACGTGCTCGCCGATCTCCAGCATGCTGTCGCGTTCCGGGCCGAGCCGTCCGTCCGACTGGGTCCCGGCGTTGTTGTTCATGGACGCGGCGACGGTCGCGGGCGTCGCGTTCCCCCAGGGGCCGGGACCGTCCCGGCGCGGACGGCCGCCGCGGCGGCGGGCTTGACCGACGGGGGCGGCCCGCGAACACCTGGGACGGGGACGGGACGGGGCTGGTGCGGCGCTCGGCGGCCTCGCGCACCGCGGCGGCCGTGCCCGGCGCGGGCACCGGCAGGACCTTCGCCTTCGTGAAGTACGGGCGGAGGAAGTCGGCGGGCAGCACCTCGACCGTGTCGGACTCCCAGACGAGCCATTCGGCCTGGTTCGACCCGTGCGTGGGCTCCACGCCCCACAGGTGCACCCGGACGCCGTACCGCTGGGCGGCCTCGACGGCGGGGAGCATGTCCTCGTCCCCGGCCAGCAGCACCGCGTCGGTGATCGCGCGGTGCCGGGCGAGGGCCTCGAGGTCGGCGCGGAGCTGCGCGTCCACGCCCTTCTGCTGGCCCTGCGCGTTCAGGTTGCCGAGCCGCAGCTTCACCAGCGGCAGGTTCGCGATGACGCGCTGGTCGACGGTCGGCTGCTTCTTCGGCGCCGCGTCGAACCAGTACACGCGCAGCAGCTCGCCGAGGAGCTGGTCGTCGGCGTGGCTGGTCAGAGCCTTGATCAGCTTCTCGGCGGCGACCCGGTACTCGCGCCGGGAACCGCAGCCGAGCAGCAGTGCCCCGGAGGCCGCGAAAAGGTACCCCGCATCGACGAAGATGGCGTAGCGCGCGGGCTGTGGGACGAACTCCGAGGTGGCCATGGCCTTCCACCTTATTCGTGTGGAGGGCCACACTGGGCGCGAACCACGGTTACATGTCGTTTCGGCCGGTCGGCGGGCGAGTCGCCGCCGACCGGCCGGTCGACGGGACGTCAGCCCGGCAGGGCGCTGGCCCGCCAGGCGCCGGGCCCGCTCGGCCGGAGGGCACGGCCCGCGGTGCCGCGCACCAGCCGGGACCGGTCGGCCCAGCGGGACGGACGGGCGGGCCCGCCGCCGTCGCGGGCGGCGGCGGCCGCCGCCGCCCGCGCGGTCAGCACGGCGACCAGCGCCGCGACCTCCTCGGCCGTCGGGTCACCCCGTACGACCTGCAGGAACGGCTTGGCTTCGGCGGTCACGCGTCCTCCTCGGTTCCGGTCGGCCCGGAATTCGGACGGGGCGCGTCCCGCCGGGCGTGTCGCGGCGGGGGCGTCCGTCCCGTCCGGGCGGTCACAGCGGGATGTTCCCGTGCTTCTTCGGCGGCAGCGTCTTGCGCTTCTCGCGCAGCGCCCGCAGGGCCCGCACGACCTGCCCGCGCGTCTCCGACGGCTTGATCACGTTGTCGAAGTAGCCGCGCTCGGCCGCGATGTAGGGGTTGGCGAGCGTGTCCTCGTACTGGGTGATCAGCTCCGCGCGGCGCGCGTCCGGGTCGTCGGCCGCGGCCAGCTCCTTGCGGTACAGGATGTTCACCGCGCCCTGCGCGCCCATCACCGCGACCTGCGCGGTCGGCCACGCGAAGTTGATGTCGGCGCCCAGGTGCTTGGAGGCCATGACGTCGTACGCGCCGCCGTAGGCCTTCCGGGTGACGACCGTGACGAGCGGGACGGTCGCCTCCGCGTACGCGTACAGCAGCTTCGCGCCGCGCCGGATGATCCCGCCGAACTCCTGGTCGGTGCCGGGAAGGAAGCCGGGGACGTCCACGAACGTCAGCACCGGGACGTTGAACGCGTCGCACGTCCGGACGAACCGGGCGGCCTTCTCGGACGCGTCGATGTCGAGCGTCCCCGCGAACTGCATCGGCTGGTTCGCGACCACGCCCACCGAGTGGCCCTCGACGCGGCCGAAGCCGACGATCATGTTCGGCGCGAACAGCTCCTGCACCTCGAGGAACTCGCCGTCGTCGACCACGTGCTCGATGACGGTGTGCATGTCGTACGGCTGGTTCGGCGAGTCGGGGATGAGCGTGTCGAGCTCGTCGATCGTCTCCTGGACGTCCACCGGTACGTCGAACGCGGGGGCGTCCGACAGGTTGTTGGACGGCAGGTACGACAGCAGCGCCTTGACGTACTCGATCGCGTCGTCCTCGTCGGAGCCGCGGTAGTGCGCCACGCCCGACCTGGAGTTGTGCGAGGTGGCGCCGCCCAGCTCCTCCATCGTCACCTCTTCGCCGGTGACCGTCTTGATGACGTCCGGGCCGGTGATGAACATGTGGGACGTCTGGTCCACCATGACGATGAAGTCGGTGATCGCCGGGGAGTACACCGCGCCGCCCGCGCACGGGCCCATCACCAGCGAGATCTGCGGGATCACGCCGGACGCGTGCACGTTCCGCTTGAAGATCTCCGCGTACAGGCCGAGCGCGACCACGCCCTCCTGGATCCGGGCGCCGCCCGAGTCGTTGATGCCGATCACCGGGCAGCCGGTCTTGACCGCGTGGTCCATGACCTTGCAGATCTTCTCGCCGAACACCTCGCCGAGCGACCCGCCGGACACCGTGAAGTCCTGGCTGAACACCGCGACCGGGCGCCCGTCGACCGTCCCGTACCCGGTGACGACGCCGTCCCCGTACGGGCGGTTCTGCTCCATGCCGAAGTTGGTGGAGCGGTGCCGGGCCATCTCGTCGAACTCCACGAAGGAGCCCGGGTCGAGCAGCGCGTCGATCCGCTCCCGGGCGGTCATCTTGCCCTTCGCGTGCTGCTTCTCCACGGCACGCGCCGATCCCGCGTGGACCGCCTCGTACCGGCGCCGTTCCAGGTCCGCGATCTTGCCCGCCGTTGTGTGGATGTCGTAGTCCAGGGCGGGTTCAGGGGCTTCCATCGCCATGCGGGCCAGAGTAACCGCACGCTGATGATCGCGATTCGACCGGGGCCCGCTGACCGGGATGAACTCGCCGGGCGCGGCCTCGTTAGGCTTGGGCGAGTGGCTACGAACACGCGTGAGATCCTCCGGCAGGACATGCCCGAACCGCTGCGCAACGACGTCCGATTGCTGGGCGGCATGCTGGGCGACGGGCTCGTCGAGTACGGCGGGCAGGAGCTGCTGGACGACGTCGAACGGCTCCGGCACGCGGTGATCGCGGCCCGCCGGGGCGAGCTGCCCGGCGACGAGGTCACGGCGCTCGTCGACGGCTGGTCGCTGGAGCGCGCCGAGGAGGTCGCCCGCGCGTTCACCGTGTACTTCCACCTGACGAACCTCGCGGAGGAGCACCACCGCATCCGCACCCTGCGCGAGCGCGACACCGGCGGCACCGTCCCGGGGTCGGTCGCGGCGGCCGCCGCGGAGATCGACGGCGGCGCGGTCGCCGACCTGGTCGAGGGCCTGGAGTTCCGGCCGGTGTTCACCGCGCACCCCACCGAGGCCCGGCGGCGCGCCGTCGTCACGTCCATCCAGCGGATCAGCGACCTCCTCGGCCGGCTGAACGCCGGCCCGGGCGCGGACGAGCGTGCCGAGATCGAGCGGGTGCTGCGCGAGGAGATCGGCGTCCTGTGGCGGACCGCGCTGCGCCGCGGCACCCAGATGGACCCCCTCGACGAGGTCCGCACCGCGATGGCCGCGTTCGACGAGACGATCTTCCGGGTCGTCCCGCACGTGTACCGGGCCCTCGACCGCGCCCTGCAGGGCGACGCGACGGGCACCCGCCCCCCGGCCGCGCGCCCCTACCTGCGCTTCGGGAGCTGGATCGGCGGCGACCGCGACGGCAACCCCTACGTCACGGCGCAGGTCACCCGGGACGCGATCATGATCCAGGCCGAGCACGTCCTGTCCGCGCTGGAGACCACGTGCGCCCGCGTCGGCCGCGAACTGACCGTCCACGAGAGCACCACGCCGCCCTCGGCGGCGCTGCGCAACGCCCTCGCCGCCGCCCGCACCGCGCAGCCGGCCCGCAGCGACCGGATGGCCAAGCGGTCGCCCGGCGAACCGCACCGCCAGTTCCTGCTGTACGTCGCGGCCCGCATCGCCGCGACCCGCGACCGCGACGCCGACCTCGCCTACGCGTCCCCCGACGACCTCCTCGCCGACCTGCGCACCGTCCGGGAGTCCCTCGCCGCGGCGGGCGCCGAGCGGCAGGCGTACGGACGCGTCCAGCAGCTCATCTGGCAGGTCGAGACGTTCGGGTTCCACCTCGCCGAGCTGGAGATCCGGCAGCACTCCGAGCTGCACGAGCAGGCCCTCGCCGAGATCCGCGCCGGCGGCGAGCGGTCCGAGATGACCGACGAGATCATCGAGACGCTCCGGGTCGTCGCGTGGATCCAGCAGCGGTTCGGCGTCCGCGCCTGCCACCGCTACGTCGTCTCGTTCACCCGCACCGCCGCCGACATCGCCAACGTGCACGAACTCGCCGCGACCCTCGGCGAGCAGGCGCCCGTCCTGGACGTCGTCCCCCTGTTCGAGACCGGCGAGGACCTCGACAACGCGCCGGGCGTCCTCGACGGGATGCTCGACGTCCCGGCCGTCCGGCGCCGCCTCGACGACACCGGCCGCCGCCTCGAGGTCATGCTCGGCTACTCCGACTCCGCCAAGCAGCTCGGCCCCGCCGCCGCCACCCTCCGCCTGTACGACGCGCAGGAGGCCCTCACCGCGTGGGCGTCCCGGCACGGCGTCGCGCTGACCCTGTTCCACGGCCGCGGCGGCTCCCTCGGCCGCGGCGGCGGCCCCGCCAACCGCGCCATCCTCGCCCAGGCGCCCGGCTCGGTCGGCGGCCGGTTCAAGGTCACCGAGCAGGGCGAGGTGATCTTCGCCCGGTACGGCCACCCCGAGATCGCCAGGCGGCACGTCGAGCAGGTCACCAGCGCCGTCCTCCTCGCCTCCACCGGCGAGATCCAGGACCGCGCCCGCGAGGCCGCCGCCCGGTACCGTCCGCTCGCCGACCGGATCGGCGCCGCCGCCCAGGCCGCGTTCCGCTCCCTCATCGAGACCGACGGCTTCGCGTCCTGGTTCGCCCGCGTCAGCCCCCTGGAGGAGATCGCCGACCTGCGCATCGGCTCCCGCCCCGCCCGCCGCAAGGCCGCCCGCGGCCTGGAGGACCTCCGCGCCATCCCCTGGGTGTTCGCGTGGACGCAGACCCGCGTCAACCTCCCCGGCTGGTACGGCCTCGGCAGCGGCCTCGCGGCCGTCTCCGACGACGGCCGCGACCTCACCGCGCTCCGCGAGGCGTACGAGGCGTGGCCGCTGTTCAACACGCTCCTCGACAACGCCGAGATGAGCCTCGCCAAGTCCGACCGCGCGATCGCCGAACGCTACCTGGCCCTCGGCGAGCGCCCCGAGCTGTCCGCGGCCGTCCTCGCCGAGTACGACCGCACGCGCACGCTCGTCCTCGCCGTCACCGGCCACGAGCGCCTGCTGGAGAACCGCCGCGTCCTGTCCCGCGCCGTCGAGCTGCGCAACCCCTACGTGGACGCGCTCTCGCACCTCCAGCTCCGCGCCCTCAAGGCCCTCCGCGCGGGCGTCGCCGCCGAGGACGAGCGCGCCCACCTGGAGGAACTCCTCCTGCTCTCGGTCAACGGCGTCGCCGCCGGCCTGCAGAACACCGGCTGATGATCGTGCTCGCGCCCGCGCGGCGCGCGATACTGCCGTGGTGAAAGGACACCCATCAGGCCCGGACGGTCTTCCCCCGCCCCCGCCGCACTACACGGCCGACATCTCGAAGGACGCGTTCCCGAGCCGGTCCGCGCCCGGCCCCGTGACGGGCGTCGCGCCCGGCGCCCCGAAGGGCAAGGCGGGACTCGCCATCGCCGCCGCGCTGCTCTTCCCGTTCGGCGTCCCGTCGGTCGTCTGCGGCCACCTCGCCCTGCGCCGCATGGCCAAGGGCGAGGTGACGATCGACATGGTCGACGCCCGCGTCCTGGCGTGGTTCGGCCTGGCGATGGGCTACATGATGACCGCGGGGTACCTGTTCATGGGCGTCGTGGCGGCCATGACCTTCCTGACCTGACCCCGCCCAGCCGAAGACGTCCCCGAGCGCCCGCATCGCCCGCGGGGACGGTGACCGCAGCGTGCGTACGAGGGCCGCGCGGGACACGGCGGCCTTGCACAGCACGTGAGGATCGCCGTCCCCGTGGCGGGGGTTCCAGGGGTCGCCCCGGTCGTCCGGAGGCGTCGTCTCCGGGTGCCTGCATTGCCTGCAGGGGGTTTTGAGTCCCGGCCACGGGCACGCTTCGCGCGGCCGTAGGCGCCCTGGCGCCGGAGGTCGTGCGAAGCGCCGGGGACGGTGACCGCAGCGTGCGTGCGAGGGCCGCGCGGGACACGGCGGCCTTGCACAGCACGTGAGGATCGCCGTCCCCGTGACGGGGGTTCCAGGGGGTCGCCCCCCTGGGCTAAGAAGGCCAGACCGGCTTGCGCTTCTCGTTGAAGGCGGCGATCCCCTCGGCGCGGTCCGGGGAGACGACGGCGGTGCGCCAGGCGTTGTCCTCGATCTCCAGGCCGGCCTCGAGGGGGAGGCCGGCGCCCTGGCGCAGGGCGCGCTTGGCGGCGCGGACGGCGACGGGGGAGTTGCCCGCGATGACCGCCGCGAGGGTGCGGGCCTCCTCGCGGGCGGAGCCGGCGGGGACCTTGCGGTCGGCGAGGCCGAGCTCGAGGGCCTCCTCGACGCCGATGCGGCGGCCGGTGAGGACGAGGTCGGCGGCCTTGCCGGGGCCGAGGCGGCGCAGCGCGAGCTGGGTGCCGCCGCCCGCGGGGATGAGGCCGACGCCGACCTCGGGGAGGCCGAACACGGCCGACTCGTCCGCGACGATCAGGTCGGCGGAGAGGGAGATCTCGCAGCCGCCGCCCAGCGCGTAGCCGTGCACGGCGGCGATCATCGGCTGGGGGAGGTGCAGGACGCCGCCGAAGGCGGCGCGGAAGACCGGGCGCTGCGCCAGGATCTCCGCGTCGGTCATCGAGTTGCGTTCCTTGAGGTCCGCGCCCACGCAGAACGCCTTCTCGCCCGCGGCGGCGAGGACGACCGCGCGCACGGACGCGTCGGCGGCGACCTCGGCGCAGACGGCGGCGAGGCGGCGGGCCATCGCGGTGGAGAGGGCGTTGAGGGCTTCCGGTCTGTCGAGCACGATCTCGGCGACGTGCTCGTGGTCCCGCAGCAGGGTGACTCCGTCCATGCCCCGCACCCTAGACGGCGGCTCGCGGGCCGGTGATGTTGGATGGGTACGTGAGCGATTCACCGTACGGGGACCTGGACCGGCCGCCGCTGCACGAGGCGGCGCTGCGCAGCGCGCTCGTGACGCCGGGCGGCCTGTGGCGCGACGTCCGGGTGGTGGCGGAGACCGGGTCGACGAACGCGGACCTGGCGGCGCTGGCCCGGGAGGGCGCGCCGGAGGGGACGGTGCTGGTCACCGAGCTGCAGACGGCGGGGCGGGGACGGCTGGGGCGGCCGTGGTCGGCGCCGCCGCGGTCGGGGCTGATGTTCTCGATGCTGGTGCGTCCGGCGGTGCCGGTGGGGCGGCTCGGCTGGTTGCCGCTGCTGACGGGGGTCGCGGTGGCGACGGCGGTGCGGCGGATGACCGCGTGGTCGCATGAGATCGATCCCGGGACGGACGTCGCGGTCGACGTCCGGCTGAAGTGGCCGAACGATCTGCTGGCCGGGGACCGGAAGCTGGCCGGGATCCTCGCGGAGCGGATCGAGGACGGGCTGGTCGTGGGCGTCGGGCTGAACGTCGGGCTGCGCGAGGACGAACTCCCGGTGCCGTCGGCGACGTCGCTGGCGATCGAGGGGGCGCCGCTGAGCGACCGGGCGCCGCTGCTGCGCGCGATCCTGCGGGAGTACGCGACGTGGTACCGGGAGTGGGTCGCGCTCGACGGGGATCCGGAGCGGAGCGGCCTCCGCCCCGCGTACAAGGAGCTCTGCGCGACCCTCGGGCGGACGGTGCGGGTCGAGCTGCCCGCGGACGAGCGGCTGACGGGCGTCGCGCGGGACGTGGACGGGGCGGGACGGCTGGTGGTGTCCGGGCCCTCGGGGGAACGGGCGATCAACGCGGGGGATGTGGTACACGTCCGGGGGACGGACGGGTGAAACGCCCGACGATCTGCCACGATATGTCCTGGTACCGGACGACGACGCCGCCGGCGGAGCCCACCGCGCCGGTGCACTGAGGGGCGGAGGATGGCACCCGGATTGCCGGATCCGAAGGAGATCGAGGAACTCCTGCTGGGCGGCGAGCTGCGCTACACGCGCGTGGACGCCGTCCGCCTTTCGGGGGTCTCCCGGGAGTTCTCCGGCCGGATCTGGCGCGCCTTCGGCTACCCGACGATGCCCGACGACGCCGTCGCCTACACCGAGGGCGACGTCGACGCCCTGTGCCGCATGCGCCGGCTCGTGGAGGACGGCGTGCTGGACGAGGAGGGCGTGATCCGGCTCGTCCGCGCGTTCGGGCAGACGATGACGCGCCTGGCGGAGTGGCAGGTCAGCCTGCTGCGCAGCATGATCAGCGAGGATCCGAACGAGTCGCCGTCCGCGGACTCGGTCAACGCGATCGTGGGGATCGCCGAGTCGCACATCGGGGAGTTCGAACCGCTCGTCCTGCACGCCTGGCGGCGGCAGCTCGCCTCCGCCGGGACGCGCGCGCTGGCGGCGGCGGCGACGCGGGAGAACGGTGACTCCACCGGACGCCCCATGACCACCGTCGGGTTCGCCGACATGGTGTCGTTCACACAGGTCAGCCGGGAGCTGAACGAGATCGAACTGGCCCGGGTCGTGGAGTGGTTCGAGGAGTCGACGTCCGACATCATCGCGGCCTGCGGCGGCCGGGTGGTCAAGACGCTCGGCGACGAGGTGCTGTTCAGCGCCGAGTCGCCGCGGGTCGGCGCGGAGATCGCGCTGACCGTCGCGGCGGCGATCCAGGACGAGACCGAGGTGCCGGACGTCCGGGTCGGCGTGGCGCACGGCCCGATCCTGCCGCTGATGGGCGACGTCTTCGGCACCACGGTCAACCTGGCCGCGCGGCTCACGGCGCTGGCCCGTCCCGGATCGGTGGTGATCGACGCGGAACTGGCGGCGGAGCTGGAGAAGGTCCCGGACTACGAGGTGACCCGGATCGTCCGGCGCCCGGTCCAGGGCCTCGGCATCATCCAGCCGTACGTGCTGCGCCGCAGCCCGAAACCGCCGGACGCCGGGCCCGCCGGGCCCGTCAGTACACCTTCGTGACGTCCTCGCCGGGCGCGTCGGTGAGCCGCTGCAGGTAGTTCTGCTCGCCGAGCGACTCGACCAGGCCCAGCTCGGTCTCGAGGTAGTCGATGTGCTCCTCCTCGTCGGCCAGGATGTCCTCGAAGATCCGTGCCGACGTGACGTCGCCGCGCGAGCGCATCAGTTCGATGCCGGGGCGCAGCCGGGCGACGGCCTCGAGCTCGACCTCCATGTCGGCCTTGAGCTGCTCGAAGACGGTCTGCCCGATCCGCAGGGTGCCGAGCCGCTGGTAGTTCGGCAGCGCCTCCAGGAACAGGATCCGGTCGGTGAGCCGTTCGGCGTGCCGCATCTCGTCGATGGACTCTTCGCGGGTGTGCTTCGCGATCCTGGTGAAGCCCCAGTTCTGCTGCATCTTGGAGTGCAGGAAGTACTGGTTGATCGCGGTGAGCTCCGCGGTGAGCTGCTCGTTGAGGAGATTGATGATGTCCTTGTCGCCTTCCATACGGACATACTTGCATGACCGAGCGATCTGGCACAGCACCGGCATGGGTGCATGACCGTCTCGCACGGTTTGCGGGCGCTCCGTCCGGGGATCTCGCCGGTGAGCGCGTCCGATGTTCGGTTAGGAGAGGCTCAGGCCGCCGTGGGCGGTGCGGACCCCCTTCCGACCTGCTCGGACATCATCGGTTCGGACGCCGCCGACCGTCCGTGGAACGAGGTGGCGGCGAACGTTTCGGGGGCGGCGGGGCCGGGCTCGACTGTGACGGGTTCCACGGTGTCGGGCGCGGGCGCGGGCTCGGGGACGGACACCGGCGGGAGCGGCCCGCCGGTGATGGCGTCCGCGAACTCGCTCGCGGTGCGGTACTCGCTGACCAGCGTGGAGATCCGCCGGGTGCAGGAGCCGCAGCCGGCCTGCATGCCGCAGGCGGCCTTGACGTCCTTGACGGTGGCGCACGTACCGTTGGCCATGCAGCCGTGCACGTCGTCCTCGGTGACGGCGTTGCAGATGCAGACGTACATCCGGTTCGGGCCTTCCGTCGACTTCACGGGCGCCTGACCTGGCCGCTTAGGCGGGCCTCATTAAGGTAAGGCTCCCCTAAGGTAACTCATAGATGTCCGTTCTGACCAGAGGACTCCCGAACGGTGTGATCCAGCCTTCGCAGGGAAGGCTTTCAGCGCATCGACGGGAGGCGGGACATGGCGCAGGTGTGGCCGGGCGAGGCGTATCCCCTCGGCGCCAGGTTCGACGGGGCCGGAACGAACTTCGCCGTCTACTCCGAGGCCGCCGACCGGGTCGAGCTGTGCCTGTTCGACGGGCCCGCCCGCGACGGCACGGAGACCCGCGTCGTCCTGGAGGAGGCCGACGCGTTCGTCTGGCACGCGTACCTGCCGGGCGTGATGCCGGGGCACCGCTACGGCTACCGGGTGCACGGCCCGTACGACCCGCGCCGCGGGCAGCGCTGCAACCCGGCGAAGCTGCTGCTGGACCCGTACGCGCAGGCCGTCGAAGGGGCGGTCGACTGGGACGAGTCGTGCTTCGGCTACCGGTTCGGCGACCCCGACTCGGGCGGCGGGTCGCGCAACGACGCCGACTCGGCGCGGCACACGATGCGCTCGGTGGTCGTCAGCCCGTACTTCGCCTGGGGCGACGACCGTCCGCCGCGCATCCCCTACCACGAGACGGTGATCTACGAGGCGCACGTCCGGGGGCTGACCGCCCGCCATCCGGAGGTCCCGGAGGACCTGCGCGGGACGTACGCGGGCCTCGCCCACCCGGTGATCATCGACCATCTGACGTCGCTCGGGTGACGGCGGTCGAGCTGATGCCGGTGCACCAGTTCGTCCACGACGACGCCCTGGTGCGGCGGGGGCTGCGCAACTACTGGGGCTACAACACGATCGGGTTCTTCGCGCCGCACAACGAGTACGCGTCGTCCGGGCACAGGGGCGAGCAGGTCCTGGAGTTCAAGGCGATGGTGAAGGCCCTGCACGAGGCGGGGATGGAGGTGATCCTGGACGTCGTCTACAACCACACCGCCGAGGGCAATCACCTTGGGCCGACCCTGTCGTTCCGTGGGCTCGACAACGCCTCGTACTACCGGCTCGCCGAGGACGACCCGCGCTACTACACGGACACGACGGGCACCGGCAACAGCCTGCTGATGCACAGCCCGCACGTCCTGCAGCTCATCATGGACTCGCTGCGCTACTGGGTGACCGAGATGCACGTGGACGGCTTCCGCTTCGACCTCGCCGCCACCCTCGCCCGCGAACTGCACGCCGTCGACCGGCTGTCCGCGTTCTTCGACCTCGTGCAGCAGGATCCGGTCGTCTCGCAGGTGAAACTGATCGCCGAACCCTGGGACGTGGGGGAGGGCGGGTACCAGGTGGGGAACTTCCCCCGCTGTGGACGGAGTGGAACGGCCAGTACCGCGACACCGTGCGCGACTTCTGGCGCGGACGGCCGGGCACCATGCCCGACTTCGCGTCCCGGCTGACCGGCTCGTCCGATCTGTACGCCGACGACGGCCGCCGCCCGATCGCCTCCATCAACTTCATCACCTGCCACGACGGCTTCACCCTGCACGACCTCGTCTCCTACGACGGCAAGCACAACGAGGCGAACGGCGAGGGGAACCGGGACGGGACGGACGACAACCGGTCATGGAACTGCGGTGTTGAGGGCCCGACGGACGACCTTGACGTCATCGCCCTGCGGGAACGGCAGAAACGCAACTTCCTCACCACGCTGTTCCTGTCGCAGGGCGTGCCGATGCTCTCCCACGGCGACGAACTGGGCCGCACCCAGAAGGGCAACAACAACGCCTACTGCCAGGACAGCAAGCTCTCCTGGATCGACTGGACCGGCCTGCGCGACGCCAGCTTTTTCGACGAGCGCGGCCCGATGCTCGACTTCGTCCGGCGCCTGTCCAAGCTGCGCACCGGGCACCCGGTGTTCCGGCGCCGCCGCTTCTTCCGCGGCGACCAGCGGAAGCGGAAGGCGCGCGGCGACCGGGCGAAGCCGGAGAACCTGCCCGACCTGGTGTGGTTCCGGCCGGGCGGCGAGGAGATGACCGACCGGGACTGGCGGGCCGGGTTCAACAAGTCGCTGAACGTGTTCCTCAACGGCGAGGCGATCGGCGAGCCCGACCGGCGCGGCCGGCAGATCCGCGACGACTCGTTCATGCTGCTGATCAACGCGCACGACGGCGACCTGCCGTTCGTCCTGCCTCCCGCACCGTACGGCCGGTTGTGGATGAAGGTCCTGGACACCGCCGACCCGCTGCTGGCGGAGGAGGAGTCGCCGGCGGTCAAGGCCCGCGAGACCGTGCAGGTGCCCGCGCGCTCCATCCAGGTGCTCCGCCGTGCCTGACCCCTCCGACCGGCGCCCCGCCCCCTCCGACCCCTCCGACCGGCCGCCCGACCGCGTACTTCCCCCGCCCGAGGGTTCCGCCCCCGACCCGACCGAGGACGACATGGCAGAGGAGATCCCGGCGGACGACCCCGCCGCGCCCCCGTCCGGCACTTACCGCATCCAGCTCCGCGGGACGCCCGCGGAGCACTTCGGCTTCGCCGAGGCCGCGGCGCTCGCGCCCTACCTGGCGGCGCTCGGCGTGTCCCACGTGTACCTGTCGCCGGTCCTGCGGGCCGCGCCCGGCTCCGTGCACGGCTACGACGTCGTCGACCACTCGCGGCTCGCCGACGAGCTGGGCGGCGCGGAGGCGTTCGGCGCGATGGCCACCCGGTTCCGCGCGCACGGCCTGCGGCTGCTGATCGACATCGTCCCGAACCACATGGCGATCCCGGCCCCGCCCGAGCCGAACGCGCCGCTGACGGCCGTCCTCGCCGAGGGCCGGTCGTCCCCCTTCGCCCGCTGGTTCGACGTGGACTGGGACGCGGGCGGCGGGCGGCTCGTCACGCCCGGTGACGGCGAGCCCAACTACCGGCGGTTCTTCGACATCTCCGGACTCATCGGACTGCGCCAGGAGGACCGGGAGGTCTTCGACACCACCCACGCGCTGCCGCTCGACCTGATCGGCGAGGGGCTCGTGGACGGCCTGCGCGTCGACCACCCGGACGGCCTCGCCGACCCGCGCGGCTACCTGCGCCGCCTCGCGGCCGCCGCCCCGGACGCGTGGCTGCTCGCCGAGAAGGTCACCGAGGGCGGGGAGCGGCTCCCGGCGGACTGGCCGTGCGCGGGCACCACCGGCTACGACTCGCTGTCGCTGATCGGCGGCCTGTTCGTCGACCCGGACGGCGAGGAGCCGCTGACCGACCTCTACACGGCCCTGACCGGGGGGCCCGCGGAGTTCGCCGGGGTCGAGCGCGAGTCCCGCCGGTACGCGGCCGAGCACGGGCTGCGTCCGAGGTCGACCGGCTGGCGCGCGTCCTGCACCGCGCGCGGCGACCGTCCGGGTCTGCGGCAGGCGCTCGTCGAGCTGCTCGTCGCGATGCCGGTGTACCGCGCGTACGTCGTGCCAGGTGAGGACGCCCCACCCCAGGCCGTCGAGGTACTGGAGGAAGCCGCCGGGCGCGCGCGCCCACGCCTGTCCGAGGACCTGCACGGGGACCTGGACACCGTGGTGGACCTCGCCTTGGGCCGGGGCGAGAAGACCGACCCCGAGTTCATCATCCGGTTCCAGCAGACGACCGCACCGCTGTCGGCCAAGGGCGTCGAGGACACCGCCTTCTACCGGTGGAACCGCATGGCCGCGCTGAACGAGGTGGGCGGCGACCCGGACCGGTTCTCGGTCGACCCCGTGGACTTCCATACGCACTGCATCCGCCTGGCCCGCGACTGGCCCCAGACCATGACGACGCTCTCCACGCACGACACCAAGCGCCAGGAGGACGTCCGGGCCTGGCTGCACGTCCTGTCGGAACTGCCGGACGAGTGGGCCGAGGCGGTGCACCGCTGGAGGGACTGGTGGGGCGGTGCCCGCTCCCCGCTGGAACCCGACCTCGAATACCTCCTGTGGCAGACGCTCGTCGGCGCGTGGCCCCTGGACTCCGGCAGGCTCACCGAGTTCCTCACCAAGGCGATGCGCGAGGCCAAGACCCGGACGTCCTGGCTCGACCGGGACACCGAGTACGAGGACGCCGTCCTGGAACACGCCCGCCGCGTGCTCGCCGATCCCGACCTGATCACCGACGTCACCGCGTTCGTCTCCCGCCTGCACCCGTACGCGCGCGTCAACACGCTCGGGCAGAAGCTCGTGCAGCTCGCCATGCCGGGCGTCCCCGACGTCTACCAGGGCTGCGAGCTGACCGCGCTCGCGCTCGTCGACCCCGACAACCGGCGCCCGGTGGACTACGGGCCGCGCCGCGAGCGCCTGCACCGGCTCGACACCGGGCGCGGCCCCAAGGACATCGACGAGAGAAGCTGCTGGTCACCATGCGGGCGCTGCGGCTGCGCCGGTCCCGGCCCGACTGGTTCGGGCCCGCCGCCGGGTACGCGCCGCTCGCCGCGCACGGGCCCGCCGCCGACCACGTCGTCGGCTTCCGCCGCGGCGACGCGCTCGCGCTCGCCACCCGGCTCCCGGTCGGGCTGGAGCGGCGCGGCGGCTGGGCCGGGACGACGATCGACGCGGAGCGGCAGGGCTGGCACGACGTCCTGAGCGGCGCGATGCACTGGGGCCGGCCCTGGACGCCGCCGACGTGTTCGCGCAGCTCCCGGTGGCGCTGCTCGTCCCCCGGGAGGTCTCGAGGTGACCGGGGAGACCGCGCGTTGACCCGGTTCGAGGTGTGGGCGCCGAACGCCCGCCGCGTCCACGTCGCGGTCGGCGACGCGGCGGCCGGCGACGCGGGGCCGGGCGCCGCGCCCGGCCTCGCCCGGCATCCGCTGGCGCCCGTCCCCGGCCGTCCGGGCTGGTGGGGGACGGACGTGCCGGGCGCGGGCCACGGCACGGACTACGGGTTCGTCCTCGACGAGGGCGACGAGGGCGACGAGGGCGCCGGAAGCGGCGACGGGAGCGGCGAGGTCCTGCCCGATCCGCGTTCCCGCCGCCAGCCGAACGGCGTGCACGGTCCGAGCCGCATCTACGACCACGCCCGGTTCGCCTGGACGGACGCAGGGTGGCGCGGGCGTCCGCTCCCTGGAAGCGTCCTGTACGAGATGCACGTGGGGACGTTCACTCCAGAGGGAACCTTCGACGCCGCCATCGAACGCCTGGGCCACCTCGTGTCGCTTGGGGTCGACGCGGTAGAGCTTCTGCCGGTCGCGTCGTTCCCCGGTCACCACGGGTGGGGCTACGACGGCGTGCACCTGTGGGCGCCGCATGAGCCCTACGGGGGTCCGGACGGGCTCAAACGGTTCGTGGACGCCGCCCACGAGCGCGGTATCGCGGTCGTCCTGGACGTCGTCTACAACCACCTGGGCCCGGACGGGAACCGTCTGGCCTCCTATGGCCCGTACTTCACCGGCGCCCACATGACGCCCTGGGGCGACGCGGTGAACTTCGACCAGGAGGGGTCGGACGAGGTGCGCGCGTTCGTCGTCGAGAACGCGCTGATGTGGCTCCGCGACTACCACCTGGACGGGCTCCGGCTGGACGCCGTCCACGCCATCACCGACCACCGGGCGGTGCACATCCTGGAGGAGATCGCGGAGGCCGTCGCGGGCCTCTCCGCCCATCTGGGACGCGAGCTTTCCGTGATAGCCGAGTCGGACCTGAACGACCCGCGTCTGGTGACGTCCAGGGAAGCGGGCGGATATGGGCTCGATGCGCAGTGGAGCGACGACTTCCACCACGCTTTGCACGCCGCCCTGACCGGTGAACGTCAGGGTTACTACTGTGACTTCGGGTCACTGGAGACACTGAAGAAAACCCTGACACGGGTGTTCTTCCACGACGGCACGATGTCGACCTACAGGGGACGGCTCCACGGCCGTCCCGTCGACGTCCGCACAACGCCCGCACACCGTTTTCTGGGGTTCCTGCAGAACCACGACCAGGTGGGCAATCGCGCGTCCGGGGACCGCATAAGCGCAACGCTGTCCGTGCCCATGCAAAAGGTGGGGGCGGCCCTCCTCCTCCTGGCCCCGTTCACGCCGATGCTGTTCATGGGCGAGGAATGGGGCGCGTCCACGCCGTGGTGCTATTTCACCGACCACGTCGACCCGGATCTCGGACGGGCGGTGAGCGAGGGCCGCCGCCGGGAGTTCGCCCGCCACGGCTGGGCGGGCGAGATCCCCGACCCGCAGGCCCCGGAGACCTTCCACCGGTCGGTGCTCGACTGGGCGGAACCGGAGCGGGCCCCCCACCAGGAGTTGCTCGACTGGTATCGCGCGCTGATCGCCCTCCGCCGTTCCAGCCCGGACCTGACCGACCCGCGCATCACCGAGGTGGACGCCGAGGTCCGGGAAACCGGGACGGAACGCCTCGTCACCATCAGGCGCGGACGTATCCGCATCATCGCCAACCTGTCCGGCCGCTCCGCGGAGATCACGGCACCCGCGTCCCGCATGCTGCTCGCGTCCGATCCGGACGTGAAACTCGAAACGGACTCCATCGGCGATTCCGGAACGGCCTCGCTGGCCCTTCCAGCGGCCTCCGCGGCCGTCCTCGGCTGACCGTTTCATGGGTGAGATGTCGAGACTCGCCCGATTACCGGCAAAGATGTGTGTTCGAGGTTCTACTATGAGTGGCAAACCGCAGGTCAAGAGCGCGGTGGCGGCCGAGAAACCGTCAAGATTGGTCATACGATCGGTTCATGACCTCAGTACTGCTCGCCGAGGACGACACGTCCATCTCCGAGCCTCTCGCCCGCGCGCTGCGTCGCGAGGGGTACACCGTCGAAGTCAGCCCGGACGGACCGCAGGCGCTGGAGCGGGCGCTCGGTGGCGGCGTGGACCTCATCGTGCTCGATCTCGGCCTGCCGGAGCTCGACGGCCTTGAGGTGGCCCGCCGGGTACGTGCCGAGGGGCACGGAGTCCCGATACTGATCCTGACCGCCCGTGCCGACGAGGTCGACACCGTCGTCGGGCTCGACGCGGGCGCCGACGACTACGTCACCAAGCCGTTCCGGCTCGCCGAACTGCTCGCCCGGGTGCGGGCCCTGCTGCGCCGGGGCAGCACCGAGACCCCGATCGTCCAGGGGGTCCGGATCGACGCCGAGTCGCGCCGGGCCTGGATGGGCGAACAGGAACTCCAGCTGACCACCAAGGAGTTCGACCTGCTGCGCGTCCTGGTCCGGGACGCCGGCAAGGTCGTGACCCGCGAACAGATCATGCGCGAGGTGTGGGACACCAACTGGTGGGGTTCCACCAAGACCCTCGACATGCATATTTCCTGGCTGCGCCGCAAGCTCGGCGACGACGCCGGCAGTCCCCGCTACATCACCACGGTGCGGGGCGTCGGCTTCCGGTTCGAACGCGGCGACTAGCACCGCTCGCCACGGTCGCGCGGCTCCTTCCCCGGGCCTTCCCGAGAGGCCGGGGGAGCCCGGTGCGGCCGTGGCATCACCCCTAAGGAGCCCTGATGAGGCGCCGACTCCTGCTGTCGACGCTCGCGGTGGCGGTGGTCGCGATCCTGCTGCTCGGCATCCCCCTCGCCTACGCCGCCCACAAGCTCATCCACGAGGAGGCCCGCCGGTCGCTGGAGCGCGAGGCGTCCACGATCCTCGGCGGCGTCGGCTACAGCCGGCAGACCGGCCGCCCGCTGCACGGTGCGATGATCGCGCGGGAGTATCCGGGCCGCCACATCTTCATCACCCTGCCGGACGGCCGCACGGTCACCGCCGGGCCCGAACCGGGCGCCGCGCGGATGCTCACCGCCGCGACGTCCGCCGAGGGCGTCCGCGTCCGGGTGTCACGGCCCGCGTCGCACGTCCAGGACGCCGAGCTGCGCCTCCTCCTGCTGATCGGCAGCCTCGCGCTGCTCGGCGTGGCCGTCACCGTCGGCCTCGCCATGGTGCAGGCCCGCAAGCTCACGCTCCCGCTGATCGACCTCGCCGAGACCGCCGACCGGCTCGGCACCGGCAACGCCCGCCCGCGCCGCCGCCGCTACGGCATCGCCGAGGTCGACCGGGTCGCCGAGGTCCTCGACCGCAGCGCCGTCCGGATCGCCGACCTGCTCGCCTCCAGCCGCGAGTTCGCCTCCGACGCCAGCCACCAGCTGCGCACCCCGCTCACCGCCCTGTCGATGCGGCTCGACGAGATGATCGAGGCCGCCGACTACCCCGACGTCGTCCGCGAGGAGGGCGCGGCGGCCGTCGCGCAGACCGAACGGCTCGTCGCCGTCGTCGAGCAGCTGCTCGCCCGCGCCCGCCACGACCGCACCGGCGGCGCCGTCCCCGCCCCCATCGACGACATCATCGCCCAGCAGGTCGAGGAGTGGCGCCCCATCTTCCGCCGCGCCGGACGGGACGTCCGCATGATCGGCGAGCAGGGGCTCGTCGGCATGACCAACCCCGAGGGCCTGTCCCAGATCGTCGCGACACTCCTGGACAACTCCCTCATGCACGGCGCCGGAACCGTGACGATCCACACCAAACCGGGCGGTAGCTCGGTCGTGGTCGAGATCGGCGACGAGGGCGGAGGCATCCCGCCCGAACTCGAGCCCCGGATCTTCGAACGCAGCGTCAGCGGCGGCCGGGGCACCGGCCTCGGCCTCTACCTGGCCCGCTCGCTCGCCGTCGTCGACGGCGGCCGGCTGGAGCTGATCCAGGCCCGCCCCGCCGTGTTCGGAGTGTTCCTCCGGCAGGCCGCCCAGGCCAGGCTGGCCGCGGAACGCGTCGTGATCGGCCCCACCTGAGGGCGGGTACCCGCCCGCGCCCGGGCACGACGCGCCGGACGCGCCCCGGCGGACGGGCCTCGACGGACGGGCGCGTCTGGGGGGCAGGCGTCCAAGGCGGTGCGTGACGGGGTCAGCGCGCGGCGTAGTCCTCGGCGGGCGCGTCGAGCGGGTGGCCGAGGCGCGGCGCGGCCGGGACGTCCGCGCGGTGCGCCCCCGGGACGCCGTCCGGGGGCTCGTGCCCGTCCACCGGCTCGGGCAGCCCGGACGCTGGGGCGACCGGCGGGGCGCCGGCCGGGAGGAACACCCACTTCTTGTAGGCCCAGAACCGGAACAGCGTCGCGGCGCCCGTTCCGACGATCATCGCCGTGTTGTAGGGGATCGTCCCCTCCAGGCTCAGCACGTAGATCGTGAAGCCGATGAACAGCTGGGTGATGACGAGCCCCACGCCGTTCAGCGCGAAGAAGATCACGTACTCGCGGCCGACGCCGCTGCGGTCGCGGTGCCGGAACGTCCAGTACCGGTTCGCCAGGTAGGAGAACGTCGTGGCCACCACCGTCGCGACCAGGAACGACGTCATCGGGCCCACGTCGAGCCCGGCGTGCAGCACGTTGCTGACGATCATCGTGATGGCGAACGCGATGGCGCCCACGCTGCCGAACTTGGCGAGTTCGCGCACCAGGTGCTGGAACTGCCGCTGGAGACTGGCGACCAGGTTCACCAAGGGGAACCGTCCTTCCGGACCTCGGCTATGGCGCCACGACGGGCGGCCAATGCGGGAGCACAACGAGGATAGACGCACGCGGTGCCGGAGACGTCGGAACAAGAACGTTTCGCGTTCTGCCATGGGTTCCCTGCCCGCACCCCGGGGACCCACACGGAATCCGACGCACAGTACACGTGGTTCGTTCACCGTGCACGGCCGATAACCTTTTGACGTGACCCTTGATACCCCCGTCGTCGGCATGGTCGGCGGCGGCCAGCTCGCCCGGATGACGCACCAGGCCGCGATCGCCCTCGGCGTCCCGCTGCGCGTCCTCGCCGGGGCCCCGGACGACTCCGCGGCGCAGGTCGTCGCGGGCGTCCACGTGGGCAACGACCGCGCGCTCGACGATCTGCGGACGTTCGCCAAGGGCTGCGACGTGATCACCTTCGACCACGAGCACGTCCCCGGCGACCACATCCGCGACCTCGAGGAGTCCGGCGTCCCCTGCCGCCCCGGCTCCGCCGCCCTCGCGCACGCCCAGGACAAGCTCGTCATGCGCGAGCGGCTCACCGCCTTCGGCGCGCCGTGCCCCGCGTACGCGCACCTCCCGGCGGCCGCGCCGGTCGAGACGCTGGCGGCGTTCGCCCGCGACCACGGCCTCCCGCTGGTGGTCAAGGCCACCCGCGGCGGTTACGACGGCAAGGGCGTGTGGGTCCTCGACGCCCTGGACGACGATGCCGAGCGGCTGGTGACCGGCCTCCTCGAGCAGGGGCTCGACCTCATGGTCGAGGAGCACGTCGCGTTCCGCCGCGAGATCGCCGCCCTCGTCGCCCGCTCCCCGTACGGGCAAGGCGCCGCGTACCCGATTGTGGAGACCGTCCAGGAGAAGGGCATCTGCACCGAGGTCATCGCCCCGGCGCCCGGCCTGTCCGGCGACCTTGCCGCGCAGGCGCAGAACCTCGCCCTCGGCATCGCGAACGAGCTGGGCGTCGCCGGGCTCCTCGCGGTCGAGCTGTTCGAGACCGAGTCCGGGCTGGTCGTGAACGAGCTGGCGATGCGCCCGCACAACTCGGGGCACTGGACGATCGAGGGTTCGCGCACGTCCCAGTTCGAGCAGCACCTGCGGGCCGTCCTGGACCTGCCCCTCGGCGCCACCGAACCCACCGCGCCCGTCACCGTCATGGCGAACGTCCTCGGCGGCGACGACCCGGACGTCTACTCCCGGTACATCCACGTGATGGCGCACGACCCGTCCGTCAAGGTCCACCTGTACGGCAAGGAGGTGCGGCCCGGACGCAAGATCGGGCACGTCACCGCCCTCGGCGACGATCTCGCGGACGTCCGCGAGCGCGCCCGCCACGCCGCCGACTACCTCCGCTGGGGCACGAAGATGAAGGAGCACGGATGAGCCCGCTGAGCGCGCTGGCCCCCCGGGTGGGCGTCGTCATGGGCAGCGACTCCGACTGGCCCGTCATGAAGGCCGCGGGCGAGGCGCTCGACGAGTTCGGCGTGCAGTACGAGGCCGACGTCGTCTCCGCGCACCGCATGCCGCACGACATGATCGCCTACGGGGAGGAGGCCGCCGACCGCGGCCTCCAGGTGATCATCGCGGGGGCGGGCGGCGCCGCGCACCTGCCCGGCATGCTCGCCTCGGTGACCCCGCTCCCGGTGATCGGCGTGCCGGTCCCGCTGAAGCACCTCGACGGGATGGACTCGCTGCTGTCGATCGTCCAGATGCCCGCGGGGGTGCCCGTCGCGACCGTCGCCGTCGGCGCCGCCCGCAACGCCGGGCTGCTGGCCGTCCGCATGCTGGCCGCCACCGACGAGGAGCTGCAGGCGAAGATGAGGGTCTTCCAGCAGGACCTCTACGGGCAGGCCAAGGCGAAGGGCAAGCGCCTCCGCGAGAGCCTCTGAGGCGCGCTCGTGCCGCCGCTCAGTGCCGCTTGGACCACTCGATGGCGGGGCAGCGGTCCATGACGACGTCGAGGCCCGCGTCCAGCGCGCGCCGTCCCGCCTCCTCGTCGACCACGCCCAGCGGCAGCCACACCGCCCCGGCGCCCGCCGCGATCGCCTCGTCGACCACCGCGCCCGCGTACTCCGACCGCCGGTAGACGCCCACCACGTCCACCTTCTCGGGCAGGTCGGCCAGCGCCGCGTACCCCGGCTCGCCGAGCACCTCCGCCCGCGACGGGTGCACCGGGAAGATCCGCTTGCCGCGCGCCTGCAGCCGCCGCGCCTGGTCGTGCACGACCCGTTCGGGACGGTCGTTCAACCCGACGAACGCCCACGTCCGGGACTCGTCCAGCAGCCGGGTGATCACGTCCGGGTCCGCGAAGGAAGCATCCATACCGGGCACAACACCCGGCCCGACCTGATCGTTCCCGGCCTAGCCGCCGGGCCGGATCAGGCCCGACTCGTAGGCGGCGATCACCGCCTGCACGCGGTCGCGCGCCCCGAGCTTCGCCAGCACGTTGCTCACATGGGTCTTGACCGTGTGCTCGCTGACCACGAGCGCCGCCGCGATCTCGGCGTTGGACAGGCCGCGCCCGACGAGCGTGAGCGTCTGCCGCTCCCGCTCGGTCAGCATCCCCAGCGCGGGCGCGTCCCGGACGGCCGGACGGCCTCGCAGCACGTCCCCGATCAGCCGCCGCGTGACGGTCGGGGCGAGCAGCGCCTCTCCGGCCGCCACCACCCGGACGGCGTGCACGAGGTCGTCCCTGCGCACGTCCTTCAGCAGGAACCCGCTCGCCCCCGCCCGGAGCGCGTCGTAGACGTGGTCGTCCTGGTCGAACGTCGTCAGCATGAGCGCCCGCGTGTCCGTCCCCGCGCAGATCTCGCGGGCCGCCTCGATGCCGTCCGTCCCGGGCATGCGGACGTCGAGCAGCGCGACGTGCGGGGCGTGCGCGCGGACCGCGTCGACCGCCGCGCGGCCGTCGGCGGCCTCGGCCACGACGGTGATGTCCGGCTGCGTGTCGAGGATCAGGGCGAACCCGCTGCGCACCAGCTCCTGGTCGTCCGCCACCACCACGCTGATCGTCACGCGACCGCCCCAGCGGCAGCCGCGCCTCCACCCGGGCGCCGCCGCCCGCCGCCGGCCCGAACGCGGCGTGGCCGCCGCACGCGGCGGCCCGTTCCCGGAGGCCGGCCAGCCCGTGGCCGCTCTGCCCGCCCGCCGCTCCGGGCCCCCGGCCATCGTCGGTCACGATGATCCGCAGAACGTCGTCCTCCCAGGTCAGTGTCACGTCCACGTGCTGCGCCCCGGCGTGCTTCACCGTGTTGGTGAGCGCCTCCTGGACGATCCGGTAGGCGGCCGCGTCGAGGTCGGGCCGCAGCATCGCGGGGTCGCCGTCGACGGTGAGCGACACCCGCAGGCCGGTCTCGCGGACGCGTCCCGCCAGTTCGGGCAGGCGCGCCAGCGTCGGCCGCGGATTCCGCGAGCCGCCGTCGCGGAGCAGGCCCAGGATGCCTCGCAGCTGCCCCATCGCGTCCCGCCCGGACTCGGCGATCGCGTCGAACGCGGCCTCCGCCCGGTCCGGGTCCGACCGGACGACCAGCGGCCCGGACTCGGCCTGCACGACCATCAGGCTCACGGCGTGGGCCAGCACGTCGTGCATGTCACCGGCGATCCGCGTCCGCTCCCGCTCCGCGGCCCGCTCCGCCTCCAGCCGCCGCTCGCGCTCCAGCCGGACCGCCCGCTCCTCCAGGCCGGCCGCCCGCTGCCGGCGCAGCGCCGCCGCGCGCCCCAGCGCGTACGCGGCCAGCCAGATCGCCGCCCCGCGCACGGCCGTGTCCAGCGACCCGGGGCGCACGACCACCAGCGTGCTCACCGCCGTGACCGCGAGCGCGAACACGCGATCCCGCCGCGGCGACCGGTCGGCGACGGTGTACACCGCGATGAGCCAGCCGTACCAGATCGGCTGGCTCGGCCCGCCGCCGATCAGGTCGTACAGCGGCACCGCGAGCAGGACGGCCGCCATCACGGTGACGGGCAGCCTGCGCCGCAGCAGCAGCGGCAGCGACGACCCGAGGACCGGCGCGTACAGCGATCGCGCAGCTCGTCCTCCTCGCGTCCGTCCGCCGCCTGCCCTGGTGGAGCCCGGCCGCCGGACTGGCGGCCGTCCTCGTCGCCGCCTTCTCGAAGGACCTCATGCCGCTGACCGCCCTGATCCTCGCCTTGGCCCTCTTCCCGGCGGCCCCCACCGCCCCCCGCCCCCGCAGGACCGAAGCCCGATCCGCCTGAACCGGCCCCGATGGCCTGCGCAGCGGGCACTCCGCCGGTCGGGCGAGCCGTCGCGGGGAGGCCCCTCACGTTCCCGGCACGGTGGCCGCCGCGGACCTGCGCTCCACTGGGGCGTTCCGGCCGGTCAGGCGGTGTCCACCTGGGAGCCGACGTCGTCGGTTTCGGCGGCGGTGAGGAGGGCGTCCAGCAGGCCGGGGAAGCGGGCGTCGAGGTCGGCGCGGCGGAGTTCGACGAAGCAGCGGGTGCCCTCCTGGCGGGTGCGGGTGACGCCCGCGTCCCGCAGGACGCGCAGGTGGTGGCTGAGGGTCGACTTGGCCACCGGGGCGCGCAGCTCGCCCCAGCCCCGCTCGCGCCCGTCCGCGAGCACGCGCGCCAGCCCGATCCGGATCGGGTCGCTCAGCGCCGCCATCACCCCGGTAAGGGGGATGTCGTCGCGATCGGGGTGGTGCGCCTGCTTCATGGCGAGATGTTACCTTGTTCGATGTTCTACGAACATCGAACGAGGAGCTCGCATGGACCTCACTGGACGGGTCGTCGTCGTCACCGGCGCGGGATCGGGTATCGGACGGGCGGCCGCACGCGCGTTCGCCGTCACCGGGGCCCGGGTCCTCGGCGTCGGGCGGCGCGAGGACGCGCTGGACGAGACCGCGGCCGGATTTCCGGGGATCGCCGTCCACCCGGCCGACCTGTGCGCCCCCGGCGCCGCCGCCGGCGTGGTCGAGGCGGCGACCGGCCGGTGGGGCCGCCTGGACGTGCTGGTCAACAACGCCGGCGCCACCAGGGTGATGCCGCTGGCCGACACGACGGGCGAGGGGATCTCCGCCGTGTTCGACCTCAACGTCGTCGCGCCGAGCCTGCTGGCCCGCGCGGCGCTGCCGCACCTGGGGCGGACGCGGGGGTCGATCGTCAACGTGTCCAGCACCTACGGGCACCGGCCGCTGCCCGGCGCGGCGCACTACGCGGCGTCCAAGGCCGCCCTCGAGCAGCTCACCCGCAGCTGGGCGCTGGAGCTGGCGGCGGGCGGCGTCCGCGTCAACGCGCTCGCCCCCGGCCCGACCGAGAGCGAGGCGCTCGCCGCCGCGGGGATGCCGCCGGCCGAGGTCGAGCGCCTCAAGCGGGAGGAGGCCGCCCGGATCCCGCTGGGCCGCCGCGGCGAGCCCGGCGAGGTCGCCGACTGGGTCGTGCGGCTCGCCGACCCGGCCGCGTCCTGGCTCACCGGGCAGGTCCTCACCGTCGACGGCGGCCTCGAACTGACCTGACGCCGGACCGGGGTCAGGGGGCGGCGGGGGCGGCGGCGGTGCGGTGGAAGAGGCGGCGCAGGATGTCGGTGATGGTGACGACGCCGAGCACCCGCTCGCCCTCGGTGACGAGCGCGAGCTGGTTGCCGGACTCGCGCATCCGCGCCAGGGCCGTGTAGACGGGCGTGTCGGCGGCGATCAGGTACGCGGGCCGGGTCAGCGGTGCGACCGGGGCCGCGTCGGGCGAGGTCAGGGTGTCCCGGACGTGCACGACGCTCCAGGCGGGCCCGGGGATCAGGATGCGCAGGTGGCCGGACGCGCGGCCGGCCTCCTGCACGTCGGCGACGGTGGCGTCCGGGGCCACCGCGATGAGCGCGGCGTCCCGGCGGACCAGGTCGCCCATCCGGAGGTTGCGCAGGTCGAGGGCCTCGGAGAGCTGCACGGAATAGCGGGCGTCGAGGGCGCCGACGTTCGCGGAGTGCTCGACGAGGTGGCGCAGGGCGTCCGGGTCCTGGCCGGACTCGACCGTGTCGGCGGCCTGGACGCCGACACGGTGCAGGCACCAGTTCGCCGACTCGTTCAGCGCGCGCAGGAGCGGGCGGGTGACCCACATGAAGGCGCGCATCGGCAGCGCGAGCAGGGTGGCGGAGCGTTCCGGGTGGGCGATCGCCCACGACTTCGGCGCCATCTCCCCGACGACCAGGTGCAGGAACGTCACGATGACCAGCGCGAGGACGAACCCGGCCGCGTCCGCCAGCCACAGCGGGGCGTTCCACGAGGTGAACAGGGGCGTGAGCCAGTGGTGCACGGCGGGCTTGGTGATCGCGCCGAGCGCCAGGGTGCAGACGGTGATGCCGAGCTGGGCGCCCGCGAGCAGGACCGTCAGCTCGGACGAGCTGCGCAGCGCGGCCCGCGCGGAGCGGCTGGACGGCGCGGCGTCCTCCAGCCGGTGCCGCTTGGCGGCGATGAGCGCGAACTCGACGGCGACGAAGAACGCGCTCAGCGCGATGATCGCGACGGTGGCGGCGGCGACCGCCCACGGGGCGCTCATCGGTCGTCCTCCTCGGAGTGCTCGGACTGCTCGGGCCGCTCGGACTGCTCGGGCCGCTCGGACTGCTCGGGCCGCTCGGTCGTGATCCGCAGCCGGACCGACGACGGCACGTGGTTGTCGACGTCGAGGACCTCCACGTGCACGAACCGGGCCGGCGGCTCCTCGTCGTAGGCGAGGTCGGCGGGGTCGGCGGGGAGTTCGACGTCGAGTTCGGTGCCGGGCTCGGGCAGGGCGCCGTGGGCGGCGATGACGAGGCCGGCGAGGGTCTCGTAGCCGCCCTCGGGCAGCCGGTGGTCGACGGTCCGCTCGACCTCGTCGATGTGGACGCCGCCGGGGATGATCCAGGCGTCGCCGTCCCGGACGATCGCGGGCTCGTCGGCGGCGGTGTCGTGCTCGTCGGTGATCTCGCCGACGAGTTCCTCGGCGAGGTCCTCGAGGGTGAGGATGCCGTCGAAGCCGCCGAACTCGTCGATGACGCAGGCGAGCTCGGCGCGCTCCTCGGCGAGCTGGTTGAGGGCGGCCGGCAGCGCCATGAGGGTCGGGACGACCGTCGCCGGGCGCATGATCGACGTCACCGGGTCGGTGGCGCGGCCCGCGGCGGCCAGGACGTCGTCCAGGTGCACGACGCCGACGACGTGCTCGTCGTCGTCCAGCACGGGGTAGCGCGAGTGGCCGCTGCTCATCGCCGTCCGCACCTCGCCGACCGTGGCGGTGTCGCCGACGGTGTCGACGTGCGCGCGGGGGATCATGGCGTGCTCGACGTCGCGGCGCGGGAAGTCGAGGATGCGGTCCAGGAGGATCGACAGGTCGGGCGGGAGGTCGCCGCTGCGCCGGGAGTCGGCGACGATGTGCGCCAGGTCCCGTTCGGTCGCGGAGTGCTCCACGTCGTGGACGGGCTCGATGCGCAGCGCCCGCAGCAGCAGGTTCGACGACTGGTCGAACACCCAGATCAGCCACCCGAAGACCTTCAGGTAGCCGAGCGTCGACCGCCCCAGCCACCGGGCGACCGGCTCGGGCCGGGCGATGGCGAGGTTCTTGGGGAACAGCTCGCCGAACACCATCTGCACGAGCGTGGACAGGATCAGGGCGAGGACGGTTCCGACCGCGATGCCGACGGCGGTGGGGACGCCCACGCCGCCGAGGATGTCGCCGAGCGCCTCACCGACCAGCGGTTCGGCGACGTAGCCGACGAGCAGCCCGGTCACGGTGATGCCGAGCTGCGCGCCCGACAGCATGAAGGAGGTGCGGCGGGTGACCGCGAGCGCCCGGCCCGCGGCGCCGTCCCCGGAGCCCGCACGGGCCTGCAGCCGGGAGCGGTCCACCGCCATGTAGGAGAACTCTTGCGCGACGAAGTAACCGGTGAGGGCGGTGATCAGCAGGATCACGACGACGCCGAAGACCAGCGACAGCAGTGTGATCAACAGCGGCCGGCCCGCGAAGATAGATGTATGTCCATGTGACTCACCGGTCCAACGACGGGACGCCTGGTCTGGTTCCTTCCGGTAGGTGATCCTTGCCACAAGGGCGGGAAGGTCACCGGACCCTCCCGCCCTTGGCGGTTTCTTGCCGGAAAAGTGGCGTCAGCGGGCGCTGTACTCGGGCTCCCGCGCGGGTGCCGCGAGGTCGCCGCGGAGCTTCTCGCCCTCGACGTCCAGGTTCGGCATGGCCCGGTCGAGCCACCGGGGCAGCCACCAGGCGCCCCGCCCGAGCAGGGACATCACGGCCGGGACGAGCGTCATCCGGACGATGAACGCGTCGATGAAGACGCCGACGGCGAGCGCGAACCCGATCGACTTGATGATCGGGTCGTGCGCGAAGACGAACCCGCCGAACACCGCGATCATGATGATCGCCGCGGCGGTGACGACGCGCGCGTTCTGCCCGAGCCCGTTGACGGTGGCCTGCCGCGCCGTGTCCCCGTGGACGTAGTCCTCCCGCATCTTCGAGACCAGGAAGACCTCGTAGTCCATGGCGAGGCCGAACAGGATGCCGACCAGGATGATCGGCAGGAAGCTGATCAGCGGCCCCGGGGTGTCGACGCCGACGAGCCCGGCCAGGTGGCCCTGCTGGAAGACGGCGGTGGTGATGCCGAACGTCGCGCCGACCGTGAGCAGGAAGCCCAGCGCGGCCTTGATCGGGACGAGCAGGGAGCGGAACACCAGCATCAGCAGCAGCACCGAGAGGCCCACCACCAGCAGCAGGTACACCGGGAGGGCGTCCGCGAGCCGCTCGGAGATGTCGATCCCCATCGCGGTGGCGCCGGTCAGCGCGACGTCGGCGTTCGGGACGCCGGCGACCCGGTCGCGGATGTCGTGCACGAGCCGCTCGGTCGCCGCGTCGCTGGGCCCGGTCTCCGGGATGACGGCGACGAGCCCGGTCGTGCCCGCCTCGTTGAATTGCGGCGGCGCGACCGCCGCGACCCCGTCCATGCTCCCGATCGCCTGCACGGTCTGCCGCGCGGCGCCCTGGGCGGCCGCGGGGGTGTCGCCGGACACGACCGTCATGAGCCGCCCGTTGAAGCCCGGCCCGAACCCTTCGCTGATCAGGTCGTACGCCTGCCGCTGGGACGACTCCTCGGCCGAGGTGCCGGCGTCCGGCAGGGCCAGCCGCATGTCGGTGACGGGCAGGGCGAGCGCGCCCAGCCCCAGGATGCCGATCAGCAGGACGGGGACGCGCAGCTTCAGCACGCCGCGGCCCCAGCGGTACCCGAAGTTCTCCTTCGCGCCCGCCGCGGACGCGGCGTCGCGCCGTCCGCGCGGCAGCACCCGGCGCCCGGCGAAGGCCAGCACGGCGGGCAGCAGCGTCAGCGCGACGAGCACGGCGACGGCGACGGTCGCGGCGGCGGCCAGGCCCATCGCGGTCAGGAACGGGATGCCGACGACCGACAGCCCGGCCAGCGCGATGACCACGGTGACGCCCGCGAACACGACCGCGGACCCGGCCGTCCCGATCGCGCGTCCGGCCGCCTCCCGGGCCTCCATGCCGTCGAGGAGGTTCTGCCGGTAGCGGGAGGTGATGAACAGCGAGTAGTCGATGCCGACGGCGAGGCCCAGCATCAGTGCCAGGACGGGCGTGGTGGAGCTCAGCTGGACGGCGCCGGTCAGCGCGTACAGCCCGGCCATCCCGACGCCGACGCCGATCAGGGCGTTGACCAGCGTCATTCCGGCGGCCACCAGGGAGCCGAAGGTGATCAGCAGGACGACTGCGGCGACCATCACGCCGATGATCTCGGCGCTGCCCATCGCGGGGACCGAGACGGCGGGCTCGCCGCCCGCCTCGACCCGCAGCCCGCCGATGTCCTGCCCGACCTCCATGTAGGCGTCGCGCTGCGCGTCGGTCAGCTCGGGCGCCTCGGCCTCGAACTGGACCTGGACGAGCGCGTACCGCCCGTCCGGCGAGACCGACCGGCTCTGGAACGGGTCGGTGGCGGAGAGCACGCCGTCGACGGCGGCCGCCTCGCGGACGACCGGCGCGACCTCGCCCGGGCTCAGCTTGGAGCCCTCCGGCGCGACGATGACGATCGTGCCGGAGGCGCCGGTGGCCTGCGGGAAGTCCTTCTGCAGGGAGTCCATCGCCTGCTGGGACTCGGTTCCGGGCATCCGGAACTGGTCGGTCGTCGGGCCCATGAACGCGGCCGCGGCCCCGCCCAGCACGCCCAGGAGCAGCAGCCATATCGCCACGACCGTGCCGCGGCGCCCGAAGCACCAGCGGCCCAGCCGGTAGAGCAAGGTCGCCATGAGGTGATGAGACCTTTCAGTCGGAGAGGAGGGCAGCACGAAACGACCGCGGGTGCGGCGTCCGCAGGTGGGGTGGGGCGGGGGTTCGGTCGAAGTCGGGTCGAAGCCGGGTCGGAGGGTCGGTCGGAGGGGTCGGTCGGGGTCGGTCGGGGTCAGCCGGAGGTGCGGCCGAGCATCCGCAGTGCCGCGGGGACCATCGCCTTCCGCAGCACCGAGTCGTCCAGGGACAGGTCCGCCGCGGTCAGGAACATGCCGCCGAGCGCCATCCGCGCGGCGACCTGGTCCTCGATCGCGGTCGAGCGGCCCGCGAACGCGTCCACCAGCCGCTCCCCGAAGCCCTCGAGCTTCGGGTAGCCGGTGTCGAGCGTGGTGGCGTCCGCGAGGTTGTCGAACAGCAGCTTGACCTCGCGCCGGTACCGGATGGCCAGCTCGGCGAAGTCGGTGACCACGAGCGGCACGGCGTCCGCGCCGTCCGGGCCCGCCAGGTCGTCCAGGCGCGCGTCCAGGATCACGGCCTCCCGCATGACGGGGACCATCAGCTCGGTGAGGATCGCCTCCTTGTTGCTGAAGTGGTAGAGCAGCGACGCCTTGGAGCAGCCGACGTCGGTCGCGATGTCCTGCAGTGACGTTCCCCGGTACCCGCGTTCGACGAACAGATGCAGCGCCGCGCCGAGGATCCGGTCGTGCAATCCGCTGGACGGACGTGTCATGACACCACGGTAACTGTCCGATCGGTCAGCCCTGACCGATCGGACAGTGTCCTTCGTCACGGTCCCTCGTCACGTGGGCCCCGCATCACGTGATCGCCAGGTCAGGGGCGGCCCAGGGCGAGGTAGGTCCAGCCGGCGGCGCGCCAGGCGGCCGGGTCGAGGACGTTGCGGGCGTCGACGACGATCCGCCCGGCGACCACGGGCGCCAGGTCGGACGGCGCCAGCTCGCGGAACTCGCGCCACTCGGTGAGCAGCAGGACGGCGTCGGCGCCGCGGGCCGCCTCGAGCGCCGAGCCCGCGTAGCGCAGGGACGGCTGCGCGCGGCGGGCGTTCGCCATCGCCCGCGGGTCGTGGACGGTGACGGTGCCGCCCTCCGCCCGGATCGCCGCGGCGACGTCGAGGGCGGGGGAGTCGCGGACGTCGTCGGAGTCGGGCTTGAACGCGGCGCCGAGCACCGCGACGGCGCGTCCGGCGAACGAGCCGCCGAGGGCCCGCCGGGCCACCTCGACCGTCCGGGCGCGGCGCCGCACGTTGATCTCGTCGACCTCGCGCAGGAACCCGAGCGCCCGCGGCGCGCCCAGCTCGTCCGCGCGGGCCATGAAGGCGCGGATGTCCTTGGGCAGGCAGCCGCCGCCGAAGCCGAGGCCGGGGCCGAGGAACCGGCCGCCGATGCGGTCGTCGAGGGCGAGCGCCTCGGCCAGCCGCGTCACGTCGGCGCCGGACGCCTCGCACACCTCGGCCATCGCGTTGATGAACGAGATCTTGGTGGCGAGGAACGCGTTCGCCGCCGTCTTGACGAGTTCGGCGGTGGGCAGGTCGGCGGTGACGAACGGGGTGCCGTCCGCCAGCGCCGCCGCGTAGACCTCGCGCAGGACCTTCTCGGCGTGCCCGGCGGCGCCCTGCTCGGCGGGCAGCCCGGCGACGATCCGGTCCGGGTGCAGGGTGTCGTGGACGGCGAAGCCCTCCCGCAGGAACTCGGGGTTCCAGGCGAGGACGGCGTCGCCGCCGACGGGTGCGAGGTCGGCGAGGGTGCGGGCGAGGTGCGCGGCGGTCCCGACGGGCACGGTCGACTTGCCGACGACGAGGCAGGGGCGGCGCAGCAGCGGCGCGAGCGCCGCGACGGCGGCGTCCAGGTGCCCGAGGTCGGCGGCGTACCCGTCGGCCCGCTGCGGGGTGCCGACGCAGAGGAAGTGGACGTCCCCGAAGTCCGCGAGGTCCCGGAAGGACGTGCTGAACCGCAGCCGCCCGTCGGCCAGGTTGCGCCGCAGGACGGGTTCCAGACCGGGCTCGTAGAACGGGAGGTCGCCGCCCGACAGCCGCGCGATCCTGTCCTCGTCGACGTCCAGGCCGAGCACCTCGAAACCCAGGTCGGCCATGCAGGCGGCATGCGTGGTACCGAGGTAACCGGTTCCGATGACGGTCAGCCGGTGGGCCAAGGCGGGCTCCTCTCGGGTCTGCCGCGCGGTTCCGCCGCGGACGGTGTGAACCCTTCCCCGGGGACGGCCGGTCACTGCACGGGCGAGCGGCTTGTACCTGCCGGTAACATCAAGTCCATGAGCTCTGATTTTCCCACGTACGCTCCGTCGGAGGAGCATGAGCTGCTGCGCAGCACGGTGCGCGAGCTGGCCGATGCGAAGATCGCTCCGTTCGCGGCGGAGGTGGACGAGGAGCCCCGGTTCCCGCGCGAGGCCCTCGAGGCGCTGGTGGCCAACGAGCTGCACGCGGTGCACGTGCCCGAGGTGTACGGGGGCGCGGGTGCGGACGCGCTGGCGACCGTGATCGTGATCGAGGAGGTCGCGCGGGCGTGCGGGTCGTCGTCGCTGATCCCGGCCGTGAACAAGCTGGGCACGGTGCCGGTGCTGCTGGCGGGGTCGGAGGAGCTGAAGAAGCGGTTCCTGGGGCCGGTGGCGGCGGGGGAGGCGATGTTCTCCTACGCGCTGTCGGAGGCCGACGCGGGGTCGGACGCGGCCGGGATGAAGACGCGTGCGGTGCGCGACGGTGATTTCTGGGTGCTCGACGGCGCCAAGATGTGGATCACCAACGCGGGGGAATCGCGGTTCTACACGGTGATGGCGGTGACCGATCCGGGCGCGGGGGCGCGGGGGATCTCGGCGTTCGTGGTGGATCGCGACGATGCGGGCGTCTCGTTCGGCCCCAAGGAGCGCAAGCTGGGGATCAAGGGGTCGCCGACGCGCCAGGTGATCCTGGAGGGGGTGCGGATCCCGGCGGACCGGATCATCGGTGCGGAGGGCAGCGGGTTCAAGACGGCGCTGGCGACGCTGGACCATACGCGGATCACGATCGCGGCCCAGGCGCTGGGCATCGCGCAGGGGGCGCTGGACTTCGCGCTGGGGTACGTGAAGGAACGACGGCAGTTCGGCAAGCCGGTGTCCGACTTCCAGGGTGTGCAGTTCATGCTGGCGGACATGGCGATGCGGCTGGAGGGTGCGCGGCAGCTGACGTATCACGCGGCGGTGAAGTCCGAGCGGGCGATGCTGGGTGAGCGGGTGCCGGATCTGACGCTGGTGTCGTCGGCGTGCAAGGCGCTGGCGTCGGACGTGGCGATGGACGTCACGACCGATGCGGTGCAGTTGCTGGGCGGGTACGGGTACACGCGCGACTTCCCGGTGGAGCGGATGATGCGCGACGCCAAGATCACGCAGATCTACGAGGGGACCAACCAGATCCAGCGGATGGTCATCGCCCGCCAGCTCCTCAAGTAACCGGAGGCGCGGCCTCCGCCGGGGCCGGCGAGGAGCCCCGGCGGAACGCGGCCGCGAACCGCTCCTTCCCCAGGACGGCCGCCGCCGCGGCCTCGATCCGGTCCACGTCCCCGCGTTCGGCGTCCGGCAGCGGCGCGTCCACGCTCCGGCGGGCCGCGTCCGCCGCCCCCAGCAGGACGGCCGCGCGTTCGGCGCCGCCGTCCAGGACGAGCGCGCCCGCGAGCCCCTCCAGAGAGAGCGCGAGCATGCGCGGCTCCCCGGTGGCGCACGCGAGCTCCATGCCCCGGCGATGGTGCGCGAGCGCTCCCGCCGCGTCCCCGCGCAGCTCGGCGACGAACCCGAGCTCCGCGCACAGCAGATGCTCCCCGACATCGGACGACTCGTACTCGTCCCGGATCCGGTGCAGGTGCCGTTGCGCCGCGTCGAGATCGCCCGCGCGGCGCGCCCCGAGCGCGAGCCCCATCAGGGCGTGCACCTCGCCGTACCGGAACCCCTGCTCGGTGGCCAGCCGCAGGGACCGCTCGTGCAGGTCGCGGGCCCTGTCGTGGTCGCCGGCGAGCAGCGCGAGCCGGCCCAGGCCGGACAGCCGGGCGGAGATCTCCGCCCGCAGCCCCAGCTCCTCGGCGATCGCGAGCCCCGCCCGCTGGCGCCGCCCGGCCGCCGCGTAGTCGCCCCTGATCTCGGCGAGATCGGCGAGCGGCGACACGGTCTGCAGCCGGCCCCACCGGTCGCCGAGCTCGCCGAACAGCTCCGCGGCCCGCGTGCCCGCCCGTCCGACGGTCGCCAGGTCGCCCCGGACGAGCGCGAGGCTCGCCTCCAGCCCGTGCGCGGCGGCGACACCCCAGTGGTCGCCGGCGGCCTCGGACCGGACGAGCGCGCGGGCGTTCACCGTCGCGGCCCCGGCGCGGTCGCCCGCCTGGAAGAGGGCGTACGCGTGGAACCAGCGGGCGCGGGCGTCCCGCACCGGGTCCGCGACGCCGTCCTCGGGTGCTTCGGCGGCGCGGCCGTCGCGGGTCAGCAGCCCGAACGCGGCCCGCAGGACGCGCGCCTCGGCGGCGTCCGGCGCGACGCCGAGCACCGCGTCCAGCGTCCGCCGCGCCTCGTGCAGCCGTCCGCGCAGCAGCCACCACCACGCCAGCGCGGTCGCGAGCCGCACCGCCTCGTCCGGCGCGGGGCGCCGCAGCGCCTCGCCGAGCGCGGCCCGCGTGTTCGCCGACTCGGCGTCCAGGCGGTCCAGCCACGCCCGCTGCCCCGCGTCCCGCAGATGCGGCTCGGCGCGCTCGGCGAGGGCCAGGTAGTGGCGCAGGTGCCGGTCCCGGGTCGCGGCGGTCTCGCCCGCCTCCGCCAGCCGCTCCGCCGCGTACGCGGCGACCGACTCCAGCAGCCGGTACCGCGGCCCGGCCGCGCCCTCCGCCATCACGACGAGCGACCGGTCGACGAGCCGGCCGAGCACGTCCAGGACGTCCGCGCGCCGCACGTCGCGCCCGTCCGCGCAGACGGCCTCCGCCGCGTCCAGATCGCAGCCGTCCGCGGGCACCGCGAGCCGCCGCAGCACGGCGCGCTCGTCCGCGCCCAGCAGGTCCCAGCTCCAGTCGATCACCGCGCGCAGCGTGCGCTGCCGGGCGGGCGCGTCCCGCGGGCCGCCGGTGAGCAGCCCGAACCGGTCGCCGAGCCGCGCCGCCAGCTCCCGCACCCCGAGGGACCGGACGCGCGTCGCGGCGAGTTCGAGCGCCAGCGGCACCCCGTCGAGCCGCGCGCAGATCCGCGCGACGGCCGCGCGGCCCGCCTCGTCCGGCGCGAACCCGGGCGCGGACGCGGCGGCGCGTTCGGTGAACAGCCGCACGGCGTCGGCCTCCCCGAGCGGGCCGACCGCGTACACCTTCTCGCCGGTGAGCCCGAGCGGCTCCCGCCCGGTCGCCAGGATCGTGGGTCCGGGGGCGTCGCGCAGCAGGAACGCGGTGAGCGCGGCGGCCGGTTCGACGACGTGCTCGACGTTGTCGAGCACGAGCAGCAGCCGCCGGTCCCGCAGCGCCGCCGCGAGCCGGTCGGCGGTCGGCGCGGTCCCGCCTCCGGTCCCGCCTCCGGGGCCGGCTCCGGGGCCGGTCGGCGCGGACGGCTCGTCGTCGCGGACCCCGAGGGCGTCCGCGACCGCCTGCGCGAGCACCGCCGCGTCACCGTGCCGTCCCCCGAGCTCGGCCAGCCACACCCCGTCCGGGAACGCGCCGGCGAGCCGGTTCGCCGCCGCCAGCGCCAGCCGCGTCTTCCCGACCCCGCCCGGCCCGGTCAGCGTCACCAGCCGGGACGAGCGGACGAGCGCGGCGACCTCGTCCAGGCACGCGTCGCGGCCGATCAGCGCGGTGAGCGGCACCGGCAGGCGCGGCCGGGCCGGGGCCGGCGCGAGCGCCGCGTCCTGCCGCAGGATCGCCGCGTGCAGCTCGGCCAGCTCGCGGTCCGGGTCGATGCCCAGCTCGTCCGCCATCAGGGCGCGCAGCTCCGCGTAGGACGCCAGCGCCTCGCTCTGCCGCCCCGCCCGGTACAGGGCGCGCATCTGGACGGCCCGGAGCCGTTCGCGCAGCGGGTGCCGCGCCACCAGGTCGCCCAGCTCCCCGGCCAGCAGCGCGTGCTCGCCCGCCGCCAGTCGTGCCTCGGCCTGCTCCTCCAGTACGCCGAGCCGCTGGTCGTCCAGGCGTTCCGCCGCCGGGCGCGCGAACCCCGCGTCCGCGATGTCGGCGAACGCGGGCCCGCGCCACAGGTCCAGGGCCTCGGTGAGCCGCGCGGCCCGCACCCGCGGATCGTCCACCGCGCGCGCCGCCGCGGCCAGCGCGCGGAACCGGTCCGCGTCGACCTCGTCGCCGGGCCGGTCGAGGACGAGCCGGTACCCGCCCGCCTGCCGGGTGACGCGGTCGCGGCCGAGCGCCCGCCGCAGCTGCGACACCTTCGCCTGCAGGGCGTTCGCGGGGTCGCCGGGCGTCGCGTCGCCCCACAGGTCGTGGATCAGGCGGTCGGCCGGCACGGGACGCCCCTCGTGCGCGAGCAGGTCGGCGAGCAGTGCCCGGACCTTCGTCTCGCGGATCCGCACCGGCGTTCCCTCCCCGTCCCACACCGCCACAGGACCGAGCACGCCGAACCGCATCCGCGAAGTCTATGGCCGGGGGCCGGATGCGCTTCGGGGCGGGCGTCAGCGGAGCGTCAGGAAACCCGAAGCGCCGCCCGGCATGGTCGTCGGACAGCTGTGACCGGTCAAGCGACCGGTAAGACGACCAGTTAGGAAACCTCGATGCGGACCGCGGAGAAGAACCTCGCACCCTCCGGCGGCCCGGAGCCAGGCGGCGCCGGGCTGCCGCTGCCCGCGCTGCTCGCGCTGGCCACGGCCGTCTTCATCACCAGCCTCACCGAGACGCTGCCCGCCGGACTGCTGCCCGCGATGAGCGACGACCTGCGCGTCGGCGAGGCCGCCGCCGGGCAGACCGTCACCGTCTACGCGATCGGCACCGCGCTCACCGCCGTCCCGCTGACCGCCGCCACGGCCGCCTGGCGGCGCAAGCGGCTGCTGCTCGCCACCGTCGCCGGATTCGCCGTCGCCAACACCGTGACCGCGCTGTCCGAGCACTACCTGCTGACGATGACCGCCCGGTTCGCCGCCGGGGTCGCGGCCGGGCTCGCCTGGGCGCTGCTCGCCGGGTACGCGCGCCGGCTCGCCCCGCCCCACCTGGAGGGGCGGGCCATCGCGATCGCGATGGCGGGCATCCCCGTCGCGCTGTCGCTGGGCGTCCCGGCGGGCACCTTCCTCGGGAACTCCGTCGGCTGGCGGGCCGCGTTCCTGCTGATGACCGCGCTGACGATCGTCCTGCTCGGCTGGATCGCGGCGGCCGTCCCCGACTTCCCCGGACGCCGCGCGGGCGAGCGCGGCCCGCGGACGAGCGTGCTGCGCGTGCCGGGCGTCGCGCCCGTCCTGTTCGTCACCCTCGCGTTCGTCCTCGCCCACACGATCCTCTACACCTACATCGCCACGTTCCTCGACGGCGCCGGGATGGGCGGCTCGACCGACCTCGTCCTGCTGGTGTTCGGCGCCGCGTCCCTCACCGGCATCTGGATCGTGGGCGCGCACATCCACCGCCGGCTCCGCGCGCTGACGATCGCCGGGACGCTCCTCGTGGGGGCCGGGGCCGCCGTCCTGGCCCTCGCGGCGGGCGAGCCCGCGCTCGTCTACGCCGCCGTCACGCTGTGGGGCCTCGGCTGGGGCGGCGCGCCCACCCTCCTGCAGACGGCCGCGGGGGACGCGGCCGGCGCCGAGGCGGACGCCGCGCAGGCGATGCTCGTCACCCTCTGGAACGCCGCCATGGCGGGCGGGGGCGTCGCCGGGGGAGTGCTGCTCGGCGCCTTCGGCCACGGCGCGTTCCCCTGGGGCACGCTCGTCCTGCTCGCGCCCGTCCTCGCGGTCGTCCTCGCCGCCCGGACGCACGGCTTTCCCGCCCGCCGCCGGGCGTGACCGCACCGGCGGGAACGGCGAGGCCGCTCAAGGCCCGGAGCCCTGAGCGGCCTCGCCGCGATCACGTTCCGCCCGTCAGCGCCCGCTCTTCGCGGGCTTCTCGCGGGCGTCCGGGTGCGACAGCTTGAGGATGAGCTCACCCTCCGCGCTCTTGTGGATCCGCATGGTGAGGCCGTTCCAGTGGATCGTGCCGCCGGGGTATCCGGCGGTGGCCGAGGTGGTCAGCTTCGAGGAGCCGTCCTTGCGGCTGAAGGTGACCTGCTCGCCCCGCATCTCGATGCGGATCGGCTTGACGCCGAACTTGTCGTCGAGCTTGATCGTGTCGCCGTCCCGCACGACGACCTCGCACCTGCCGTCGGCGCACGCCTCGAGGTTCCTGCCGTCCTTCGCCGCCGAGTGCCTCGGCTTGGCGGGCATGATGGCCGGTTCCGGCATGGCGGGCTCGGCGGCCGGCTTCGGCTCCGGCTTGGCGGGCTTGGCGGCCGGCTTCGGTTCCGGCATGGCGGGCCTCGGCGGCGCCTCGGGCGCCTTGGGCGCCTTGGGCGCCTCGGGCGGCTCTGGCACGGCGGGCGCCGCGATCGCGGCGGGCTCGCCCTCCGACCCCGGCGGGTTCGGTGCCGCGAGTGCGGCGCCCGCGAAACCGCCGAGCGCGAGCGCGGCGACGGCGGTCGTGGTGAGCAGGCCGAGATTCCTTGTCGACATGGTGTGGACTCCTGACGGTCGCACTGTCATTACTCTTTGCACGACTTGCACTACAGAGAGTAATCGATTATGTCGAAGACGTGATCGAGCGGGGAGACGTTCGGCGTGTGCTCAGCGGGGGAGGTCGTCCACGAACATGGTCTGCAGGACGCGTCCGATGTCGCCGGACGCGTCGGCCAGCGAGCCCTCGCACAGCGCGCTGCCGCCGGGCTCGACCTGCATCGACCCGCTCAGGCAGAGCCACTCGCCGACGGGATCGCGGTGCAGTGCCACCGTCAGGTCCGTGTTGATCACCAGCCAGGCGGACAGGTCGATCTCGCTGCCCACGCCGGACACGCTGTCGGACAGGACGAGCGCGCGCACGAGCGGCGTGTCGTCCTCGCCCGCGACGAGCGGCACGCGGGCGCGGGCCCACGTCGTGGCGGGTCCGGGCTCGGCGAAGGCCCCCTCGACGAGGCGCCACTCCATCGCGGACAGGTAGCCGTCCATGTGGGCGCCCGCCCAGGCCCGCAGGGGGCGGGACGCGGCGGGCAGCGGCGGGGGCGGCGGCGTGCGGACGATCGGGGCCAGGGCGTCCGGGGCCCGCAGCGTCCGCCACGCGGTCGCGCGCACGACCGGCCGTCCCTCGTGGGCCAGTTCGGCCTCCAGGAGGGTGACGCGCCGCCCCGGACGGACGGTCCGCACCGCGACGTGCAGCGGCGCGACCGGCACCGGGCCGAGGATCTCCATCGTCATCCGCGCGACCCGGGTGCCCGGGACCGGCTCGTGCCGCTCGAGGGCGCGCCCGACGAGACCGGCGACCGGCCCGGCGTGCTGGAACTCCGGCGACCACGGCCCCGCGGTCGCGGGGGTGGAGGCGAACCCGCCGCCGGGCAGCGGCTCGTAGAACCCGTCCAAAGCGCGGCTCCTTTCGACTAGAACCGCATTCTAGCCGCAGAGCTTCTGGGTCCCGGTCTCCACCGGCGTGCTCCGGGTCGGCTCCGGCGTGGGCTCGGCCGGCTCGGCCTTCACCTCTTCGACGCCGTCCCAGTCACCGCCCACATAGATCTGGATCTCCGCCTGGAGCTCGGGCATCTCCTTGAGCTTGGCGCCGGGAAGCGCCTTGGCGAGCGTCTTGGCCGCGTCCGCCCGGGACGGCCCGTACCGGATCTCCGTCGTCTGCAGGCCGCGCCGCGCCAGTCCCGGCACGACGCTCGCCGTGAAGCCGGCCTCCTCCAGTTGCCGTCCCGCCTTGGTCGCCAGCCCCGGCGTGCCGATCGCGTTCAGCACCCGCACCGAGACGTCCTCGGGCGGCACGGTCAGGCGGTCCTCCGGCTTCCGCGTCGGGGACGTGCCGGGCTTCGGCGGCGACGGCTCCGGCGACGCCAGCGGCTCGTCCTCCTCGATCTTCTGGAACAGCTCCTGCGCCTGCGCCTTGTCCCACTTCACCGTCGACTGCGGCGCCGCCGCGTTCCACAGGGCGGCCTGATGGTCGGGGTTCTCCAGCGGGACCTTCGCGAACGCCAGGTCGTCGGTCGACAGGTCGCGCATCTCGTCGACCATTTCCGGCAGGTCCTCCGCCAACTGGTCGTCGACCGTCAGCGTGTCGAGGGCCGCGTTCAGGAACTTCGTCGACTTGACCGGGTTGCTCAGCGTCTTCGTCGACAGCGCCTGCTTCATCAGCGCGGCGAGGAACTGCTGCTGCCGGTCGATCCGGCCGAGGTCGCTGCCCCCGGTCAGCGAGTACCGGGTCCGGGCGAACGCGAGCGCCTTCAGCCCGTCCACGTGCGACGTCCCGGCGGGCAGCCGCAGCCCGCTCTTCGGGTCCTGGACGGGCTGCTCCACGCACACGTCCACGCCGCCCAGCGAGTCGACCATCTTCACGAACCCGTAGAAGTTGACCTCGACGTAGTGGTCGATCGACACGCCCGTCGCGCGCTTCACCGTCTTCACCGCGAGGCTCGCCCCGCCGAACTGGTACGCCCACGTCAGCTTGCCCGGACGCGCGGGCACGTTCTGGCCCTTCGCGCCCTCCGACCCGTTCGACTCGTGCGCGGGGATCGTCACGAGCGAGTCGCGCGGCAGGCTCACCACGGAGATCCGCTTCCGGTCGGCCGAAAGGTGCAGCAGCAGCATCGTGTCCGACCGCTCACCGGGGAACTTGCCCAGCTTCGCGGCCTTGATCTGCTCCCTGGTCAGCCCGTCGCGGCGGTCGACCCCCGCGACCAGCACGGTCATCGGGCCCTCGACGCCGCCCGCGTCCCGGTCCAGGCCGTCGATCGAGATCTTGTCGATCGCGCCCGTCACGTAGTTCTGGAACGCCCACGCCCCGCCGGACGTCAGCAGCACGAACGCCGACATGCCCGCCGTGACCCCCAGCAGCCGTCGCTGCCGCCGGGCGCTCAGCGCGGCGCGCGGGCTCATCCGCGGCCCCGGCCTGCGCGGCCCGCGCGGCCCCTCGACCGGCACCCGCGGCGCGGGCATCCCGTCGATGGTCACCCCGTCGATGTCGCCGTCGTCGCCGCCCGCCCGTCCGTCGCCCCGGCCCGCGGGCCGGGGCCGGAAGTAGCGCTCCAGCGGATCGGCGTCCCCGTCGGACGGGCCGTCGCCGCCCGTGCCGTGCCCGTCCGTCATGCCGCCGCCGCCTCCCGAAGAACGTCGTCGGATGTGCCTGGATGAGTCTCGACCACTCTAAAGTGGGGAACACCCGACTCGGCGCCATCTGGAGCGCGTGTCATTGCGGTAACGTAACGCCGTCCTGACCACACCCCGGCGGCCCGCCCCGCGAATCTGGGCGACGCGGGCTGCGTCGGACAAGCGAGCAAGAGAGAGGAAGGGGGGCCTCCTCCGGCCCGTCCGGCCGGGTGCGCCCGCGAAGCCCATGAACCCGTCTCCCCATGCGCAGCGCGCCGCGCAGCAGGCGCCACGGACCCGCACCGACGCCGGCGGCCGCACCTGGCCCGCGGTGTCGGTGGTCATGCCCGTCCTCAACGAGCAGCGGCACCTGACCGACGCCGTGCACCGCACCCTGTCCCAGGACTACCCGGGCGAACTGGAACTCGTGCTCGCGCTCGGGCCGTCCCGCGACCGCACCGACGAGATCGCCCACCGGCTCGCCGCCGAGGACCCGCGCATCGTCGTGGTGTCCAACCCGTCGGGCCGCACCCCGCAGGGCCTCAACATCGCGATCAAGGCCTCGCAGTACTCGATCATCGTCCGGGTGGACGGGCACTCGCTGCTGCCGCCCGACTACGTCCGCGCCGCCGTCGAGACGATGGAGGAGACGGGCGCCGACAACGTCGGCGGGATCATGGCCGCCGAGGGCGTCACCCCGTTCGAGCAGGCCGTCGCGCGCGCGATGACCTCCAAGCTCGGCGTCGGCAACGCCCGCTTCCACACCGGCGGCGAGGCCGGCGAGGTCGAGACCGTCTACCTCGGGACGTTCCGCCGCAGCGCCCTCGACCGGGTCGGCGGCTACGACGAGACGTTCACCCGCGCGCAGGACTGGGAGATGAACCACCGCATCCGGCAGACCGGCGGGCGGATCTTCTTCACCCCCCGGATGCGCGTCACCTACCGGCCCCGCCCCGACCTGCGCGCCCTCGCCAAGCAGTACTTCCAGACCGGACGCTGGCGGCGCGTCGTCGGCCGCGAGCACGCCGGCACCCTCAACCTGCGCTACCTCGCGCCGCCGATCGCCGTGGTGGCCATGACGGCGGGCGCCGTCGCCGGGGCGTTCGGGTTCTGGCCCGGCTGGATCCTGCCCGGCGGGTACGCGGTCGCGATGATCGCGGGCGCGGCCGTCGAGGGGCGCGGCCTGCCGCCCGCGGCGTGGGCGCGGCTCCCGCTCGTCTTCGCGACCATGCACCTCACCTGGGGCGTCGGCTTCCTGACCAGCCCGCCCCGGCTCGGCCAGCCGGCCCCGGCCAAACCCGGAGAGCCCGTCCTCTGACGGGTGGACGCCTCCGGCTGCAGGTACTTTCCGGACATCCCGGACGGAACGGGGCTGTGCTCCGGCCCGTCTCAGGGTTACGGTGGCGGGACCCCGCCACCCGTCCGGCGCCCTGGAGGTGGCCTTCGATGTCCAACGGAGCACGGCACGCGGTCGGCGCGCTGATCGGCGTCCTCGCCATGCCGCTGATCGCCGCCGGACTGCTGTACGGCGTCTTCAAGATGCACGAGTCCGTGCGTCGCGTCGTGGCGGCGTTCGGCGGCGACGCCGGAGTCGACGGGTGGATCGGTGCGGGGGTGCTGGTGTGCACGGCGGTCATCGTCGCGCTCGTCGCGGCGCCGCGCGTGTCGCCGATCGCCTCGCTGCTCCCGGGCGTCCTGTTCACGGGGATCGGCGCGATGTGGCTCATCGACCCGGGCTGGATGATGCGGGAATCGGTCACGCGGGACCTCCTGCCCGCGGAGCTCGACCTCGCGTTCACGATCGTCGGCCCGTACGGGTTCTTCCTGCTGCTCGGCGCGCTCCTGCTGGCGGCGTCGGCGATGCCGAGCCGGTGGGCGGGCCGTCCCGCCGCCGGGGCGCGGCACGCCGCCGTCCCGCCCGCGATGCCGGCGGGGCCGGGCGCGCCGTCCGGGCCGCCGCCGGTGCCCGGTGCGCCCCGGCCGGGTGCCGGGGTGCCGCCGCAGCCGCCGCACGGCCGGCCGGAGCCGTTCGCCCCGTCGTTCGGGCAGCCGCCAGCACCGCACGGAGCACCGCACGGAGCACCGCAGGGGCCGCCGCACGGGGGGCCGGAGGCTCCGCAGTCGCCGCCGCAGGGCGCCGTCCCGTTCGGGGCGGAGCAGGAGCGGGAGCGGGAGCGCCCGGGGCAGTTCGGCGCCCCCGGAGAGGGCGAGGGCGGCGAGTGGACCCGCATGTACGGCGGGGACGACCTCCGCCGCGACGGCCGGTAGCGGCCGCGGCGTCCGCCGGCGTCAGCGCGGGATCGGGATCCGGACGTCCGGCAGGTCCGGCCTCGGCTCCCGCCACATCCCCGACAGCAGCACGCTCAGCGTGTAGATGTGCCAGAGCTGGTTCGTCCAGCCCGTCGGCACCGTGGCGAAGTGCTCCTCGAACTTGCGCCGGTTCACGATCTCCCACAGCTCGGACGGCCCGTCCAGCACCTGGTCGCGCAGCAGCGCGAGGAACGGCTCGTCGAACGTCCGCCGCCAGTTGAAGCCCGACGTCCGTCCCTTCGGCAGGACGGCCGCGCGGCGCCGCCACGCGGGCCACTCGCGGAGGCGGCGCGGCCCGTCCGCCTCGAACCGCCACCGCTTGCCCTCCGGCGGGACGGACGCGAGCTTCGGGGCGAGCGACTCGATCAGCAGGTACACGACCTCCTCGCTCGCCCGCCACTCCGGCGGCAGCGCGAGCGCCTCCCGGACCGCGCGGTTGTCGAAGAAGGGGTGGTAGGAGGGCGTGTTCATCGTCGTCGCGGTGTGCGAGCCGACGATCCAGCGTCCCGACCGGTAGAACAGGTAGAGCAGGTCGAGCACGCGGGGCCCGTCCTCGGCGGTCCGCGCCGCCCACCGGGCGAGCTGCTCGTCGGCGGCGGCGTTCGCCTCCGGGGTGCAGAACCCCTCGGCCGACTTGAAGATCGTCCGGACCCGCTTCCGGATCCCCGCGGGAGTGAGGTCCTTCTGGTCGTAGAGGTGGCCGCCGCGCAGCGTCTCACCGCCCGAACCCGACGTCTTGGGAACGGTCCGGTACGGCGCCCACCCGCCGACCCGCTCGTAGGCCGAGGTCATGCCCTCGCAGCGGCGGACGATGTCGTGGGCCCGCAGCAGCGGATGCCCGACGGTCACCGCGTCCGGGGCGTCGTCCCGCGCGGTCGTCGCCGTGAGGGAGACGCGGTGCTCGAGGCCGAGCAGCCCGGCGATCCGCCGTGCGAGGACGACGTCCGGATCGTCGGCGAACCCGTGCGTCGTGGCGATCATCGGCACCTCGGCCGCCCGCAGCACCGCCGCCATGATGCGGCTGTCCCGGCCGCCCGACAGGGCCAGCTCGACCGGCTCGCCGTGCGCGGCGAGGGGCGCGGCGGCGTCCACGAGCGCCTCCGCGAGGCGCTGCACGCGGCGGCGCCGCTCCCGGGCGTCCGCGGGCATCGGCTCGGCGTCCGGGACGGCCCGTTCCCGCACGGTGGCGCCGCGTCCGGGTGCGGCGGTCAGGACGGCGTCGGCCGGGAGCGCCCGCACGCCCGCGAAGGGGGTGTCGTCGTTGGTGAAGAAACCGTGCCTGACCATGGGCTGGAGCGCCATGATCTCGTGCGCGACCGGGGGTTTCGTCAGTCCCGTGCGCGCGGCGCGTTCCGTGAGGTGCACGAGAAGCGCGCGACTGCCGATGAAGCAGAATTCCTCGGACTCGGCGAAATACACCGGGCACACGCGGGCGATCGAGGTGGCCGCGTCGAAGCCGTCCCGGTGCGCGCGGAACACCGCGAACACCCCGCCCATCGACTCGACGGCCGCCGCCGGGTCGGCGGTCTCCAGGAGTTCCTTCTCCCCGATGTCCGGTTCGGCGAGGTAGCCGGTGTAGCCGAGCACGCGCTCGTCCGCGGCGATGAGCGGGCGGGGGACGAGCCGGTGCTCGGGCTCGTTCGTCCAGGACAGCAGGACGATCGCGCCGTCGTCGGAGGCCCAGCGCGACGGCACCAGCCGGTCGGCGGGCACGGGGATCGCCTCGGCGGCGGCCGCGCTCGCCGAATCCACGATATGGGGCGAGATTCTGCGATTTCGGGCCTTGCTCACCACGGCGAGATATGCGCGCACGGGTGCTCCGATCGATCGGCCGAATGGACCACACGACCGTCGCCCCGCGGGATGAACGCGCACCGAACAGGCTACATATGAAAGGTAAATTGTCGTTTCGTTCGGCGAAGGTTGCCCGCGCACCCGAATTGGATCGGGCCAATTGCGGCCACATCGGGCATGCGCCATTATCCGATATGTCCGGAAAGCTTGCGTGGCGCGAGCGGTGGCGTCAGAGCGCCGCGAGGACGCCCGGGACGTCGTTGACGACCATCGCGTCGATCCCGGCCTCCGCGTAGCGCGGCGCGTCCTCCGCCGCCGGGCACCACGCGACGACCTCCAGGCCCGCCTTGTGCGCGGCGTTCACGCAGTGGTCCAGCGGGCGCAGCCGCGAGTCGGGATGCTCGAACCCGCACGAGCCGGTGTGCACGGCCACCGCCTGCAGGCCCAGCCCCGCCGCCGCCGGGACGGCGTGCCACAGCGGGAACCGCAGCCACGTCAGCAGCCCGAGCGGGACGCCCGGCAGTTCGTCCCGCAGGTGCACCAGCAGCGCCGGGTCGAACGAGGTGACCAGCAACGGTCGCCGCCGCGCCTCCCGCCGCAGCAGCGGCACCAGCAGCGCGCCCGTCCGCCGGTCCGGATCGTCGAGCGCGTCCTCCAGGACGGTCTTGACGTCGACGTCCACCGCGACGTGCGGCGGCAGCGCGTCGAAGAGGTCCGCGAGGTGCGGCAGGCCGCTGTCGGTCGCGGGCAGGTCGACCACGTGCGACCCGTCCGGGATCGTCGGATCGTGCCGCAGGACGAGCCGGTCGTCGGCGGTGCGGGTCACGTCGACCTCGACCCACTCCAGGCCCGCGGCCACGGCGGCGAGCATCGAGTCGAGCGTGTTCTCGGCGACCGTCCGTAGCGTCCCCGGCACCGGCCGCCCGCCGGAGCCGAACCCGCGATGCCCGATGACGGCGGGGGCGTTCTCGAAGATCAAGGCGTCTCCTCCGCGGCGATGTGCTCGGCGAGGGCGAGGTCCAGCGGACGGGTGACCTTCAGGTTGCGGTCGTCGCCCGCCACCACGCGGATCGGCACGTCCGGCAGGTAGCGGTGCACGATCCCGCAGTCGTCGGTGGCGCGCAGCCCCGGATCGGCCAGCGCGATCTCGTACGCCTTGCGGATCGTGCCGAGGACGAACCCCTGCGGCGTCTGGAACCGGCTCATCGTCTCCCGGGGCGGCATCGACGCCACCCGGCCGTCCTCCACCACGACGATCGTGTCGGGACTCGGAACTCCCACCGCGACCGCCGCGTCCCCGTCCAGCGCGTCCAGCACCCGGTCGATCACGGCCGCGCCGACGAACGGGCGGGCCGCGTCGTGGAAAAGGACCCGGACGTCGTCCGGCCGTCCGGCCAGCGCCTCCAGCGCCGCCACCGTCGAGGCGGTGCGCGTGTCGCCGCCCGCGATCACGCCCGCGACCTTGCCGAACGGCGCGGCGATCGTCGCGGCGGCGCGCAGCTGCGGCGGCGCCATCACCACCAGCACCTCGTCGACGCGCGGATGCCCGTCGAACGCGGCGACGGCACGGCCCAGGATCGAGCGCCCGCCGATCTCGAGGAGCTGCTTCGGGCGCCCCGCGCCCAGCCGCGCCCCGACACCGCCGGCGAGCACCACCGCGACCGTCCGCGTACCCATGTCTCCCCGTTCTCGCCACAACAGGTCATCGAAGCATTACGCTCGGCTATTGCCGTTCGGCTCAAGCTCAACGTACCGGAACCGCGGGCTCCCGGCCCGCCCCGACCGAGAGGCGACCGTGGACCAGCAGACGGTGCGCCGCGCCGCCCGGTGCGGCCTCACCCCGGGCACCGCGGCGCCGATCTCCCTGGGGGTCGCCGTGCTGGCCGCGGTGTGGTTCTCCGACGCCACCCGCGGCGGCGCCGTCGCGGGCGCCCTGCTGCTCGCGGCGACCGTCCTGCTCGCCCGCGTCGACGACCGCCTCGCCCGCGCCGGGGCGGCCGCCCCGCGGCAGGTGTGGCGCTCGGCGGTGCTGCGCCGGGCCGAGGAGGCGATCGTCTACGCGGGCCTCGCCGCCGGCGCCGGGCCCGCCGCGGCCGCCGGGCCGTCACGGGTGTGGGCGATGGCGACGCTCGCGTTCGTCCTGCCCGCGCTCCGCCGCGCGGTCGCCGCGTCCTTCGCGGTGCGGCACCCGGTCGCGGCACCCGGACGTCCCGCCGGGTTCGCGCGGATCGTCGCACTCCCGCGTCCCGAACGCTTCGCGCTCGTCTCGGTCACGGCCGCCCTCGGCGATCCCGTCCTCGTCTTCACCGTCCTCACCGTGTGGGGCGCCGTCGCCGTCGCGGCCGTCCTGGCCGGGTGCCTGCTGCGGTCGCTGTGGCCGGTGACCCGTGACGCCGGACCCCGTGACGCCGGACGCAGCGGCGCTGCGCGTCCACCGGGACGACGGGCCGCTCGCGCGCGCCCTCGGCGTGCTGGCGCGCGGCGGGCTCCCGCCGGTGCCGGGAGCCGCGGGCGCGGCCGCCTCGACCGGGATCCTGCTCGCCGCCGGCGACCACGGATACCCGGTCCCCGCGCTGTTCGCCCCGGTCATCGCGGTGCTGCTGGTCGGGCCCGCGGCGGCGCACCCGCACACCGGCAGGCTCGACTGGACGGCGCCGCCCATGATCCGCGGGATCGAGTATGGTTACCTCACCGTGTTGGGGTTCGCGCACGCTGTGGCGGCGCCGCTCGTCTTCGCGCTCGTCGCCCTCCTCGCGCTCCACCATCACGACACCGTGCACCGCACCCGCAGGGGGCCGCGGCGGCAGCGGCTCCTCCTGGCCGGGCTCGGCTGGGAAGGGCGGATGCTCATCGTGGCCTGCGGGGGCCTCTCCGGGAGCCTCCCGTTCGCGTACGCTGCCCTGGCCGCCTACCTTGGCGTGTTGTTCGGCGGCGAGGGCGTCGCCGCGTGGGCGCGGGCCGGACTCGGCGAACGCGTGCAGGTCGACCTGGAGGAAGAGGAAGCATGATCGGCATGGTGCTGGCGGCGGGCGCGGGCCGGAGGCTGCGGCCCTACACCGACACGCTGCCCAAGGCACTGGTCCCCGTCGACGGTGAGACCACCATCCTGGACATCGCGCTCGGCAACCTGGCCGAGGTCGGGCTGACCGACGTGGTGATCGTCGTCGGCTACCGCGCGACCGCGGTCGAGGAACGCAAGGCCGCTCTGGAGGAGCGGTACGGCGTCTCGATCACGCTCGTGCACAACGACAAGGCCGAGGAGTGGAACAACGCCTACTCCATGTGGCTGGCGCGCGAGCACTTCTCCAAGGGCGTCCTCATGGTCAACGGCGACACGGTTCATCCCGTGAGTGTCGAAAAGACCCTACTTGCGGGCCGCGGACCGGACATCCTCCTGGCCGTGGACGATGTCAAAACGCTCGGTGACGAGGAGATGAAGGTGATCCTCGACGGCGAGGGGCACCTGAAGACCATCACCAAGCTCATGGACCCCGAGTCCGCGAACGGCGAGTACATCGGCGCCACGCTGATCGAGCCCGCCGCCGCCGACGCGCTCGCCGACGCGCTCAAGGCCACGTGGGAGAGCAACCCCGACCAGTACTACGAGGACGGCTACCAGGAGCTCGTCGACCGGGGCGGCCGCATCTCCATCGCCCCCATCGGCGACGTGCAGTGGGTGGAGGTCGACAACCACGACGACCTCGAAAAGGCCCGCAAGATCGCCAAGACGTACTGAGCCGCACGACGAACGGACCCGCGTCCGGACGGCGCGGGCGACCCGAGCGAGGAGGCCCATGCCCCTGCTGACGCGGATGCTGAACGCGCCGCTGTCCATCGACGTGCGGCGCGGCGCCGTCGCCGAGCTGGGCGAGCTGCTGGCCGACGGACGCATCGCCACCGAGGGACGGGTCGCCATCGCCGTCGGCCCCGGGCAGGGCGACCAGATCGCCGAGCACGTCCGCCCGTCCCTCGCCGCCTGCGAGGTGTTCCAGGTCGCGGGCGCGACCGTCGACGCCGCCGTCGACCTCGCCGCGAAACTGCGCGGCGGCTCCTACGAGGCCGTCGTCGGCATCGGCGGCGGCCGGACGATCGACGCCACCAAGTACGCGGCGACCCTCTCCGGCATCCCGATGGTGTCGGTCGCGACGAACCTGTCCCACGACGGGATCTGCTCGCCCGTCGCGTCCCTCGTCCACGACAAGGGCAAGGGCTCCTTCGGCGTCGTCATGCCCCTCGCGATGGTCGTCGACCTCGACTACGTGCACGCCGCCCCCGAACGGCTCGTCCGCGCCGGCATCGGCGACGTGCTCAGCAACTTCTCCGCCGTGGACGACTGGCTCCTCGCGTCCGCCGAATGCGGCGAGCGCGTCGACCGGATGGCCCTCACCGTCGCCCGCACCGCCGCCGAGGCACTCCTGCACCAGCCGGAGACGATCCGCTCCGACCGGTTCCTCACCGTCCTCGCCGAGAGCCTCGTGCTGTCCGGGATGGCGATGGCGTTCGCCGGCGACTCCCGCCCGGCGTCCGGCGGCGACCACGAGATCCTGCACGCCGTCGACCAGCTCTTCCCCGGCACCGCCAACCACGGCGAGCTCGCCGGGATCGGCGCCGCGTTCTGCTACCACCTGCGCGCCCTCCACCTCGGCGAGGGCACCGAACGGCTCACCGAGATCCTCGCCTGCCTCGACCGGCACGACCTGCCCCGGCTCCCCGGCGACGTCGGGCTCACCGTCGAGCAGTTCACCGAGGCGGTCCAGTACGCCCCGCGCACCCGCCCCGGCCGCTACACGATCCTGGAGCACCTGGGCCTCGACGCCGACGAGACCCGCAAGGCGGTGGAAGACTATGTCCAGGCCCACGGAGGCTGACGTGCCCGCGCCGCCCGCCGCGGACCCGGGCGGCCCGACGACCGCCCGTCCGACGACCGTCCGTCCCGCAAGAGCGCCCGCGTCGCCGACGTCCGCGCCCACGGCCAGCCGCCCGGCCTCAAGGAGCGCCGCAACGAGGAGCACTGGGCCGGACGCCTCTACATGCGGGCGCTCTCCCCGTACTTCGCGTGGCTCGCCCTCCGCCTCGGGTTCAGCCCGAACCAGCTCACCTACCTGATGATGCTCAGCGGCGTCGCCGCCGGCCTCGTCGTGTCGCTGCCGCTGTCGCCGCTGTGGACGGCCGCCGCGGGCGCCGTCCTCATCCAGGTCTACCTGCTGCTCGACTGCGTGGACGGCGAGGTCGCCCGCTACCTGCGGCAGACGTCGGTCGCCGGCGTGTTCCTCGACCGCATCGGCCACTACCTGTCCGAGGTGTCGCTGCTCGTCGGCCTCGGCTTCGCCGCCCAGGGCGGCTGGGAGACCGGCGGCTACGTCGAACTCGGCATGCTCGCCGCCCTCGGCGCCGCGCTGATCAAGGCCGAGACCGACAACGTCGTCGTCGCCCGCGCCAAGTCCGGCCTCGCCGCCGACCCGACCGGCGGCGACCGCGCGCTGCGGCCCCGCTCCACCCGCATCGCGCTCGCCCGGCAGGCCGCCTCGATGCTCCGCTTCCACCGGATCATCGGCGCCGTCGAACTCTCCTGCTGATCCTCGCCGCCGCCGCGCTCGACACCGTCCTCGGCACCGACACACCCGCCAGCATCCGCGTCCTGACCGTCGCCGTCGCCGTCGTGGCCGTGCTGCAGACCCTGCTGCACCTGGTGAGCATCCTGGCTTCCCGGAGGCTCAAATGAAGCTCAGCGTCGTCGTCCTCACCATGGGCAACCGGCCCGAGGAACTGGCACGCGCCGTCGGCAGCGCCCTCGAACAGGAGCACGTCGACATCGAGGTCGTCCTCGTCGGCAACGGCGTCGACCCCGTCGGCGACCGCGGCGCCGAACCGCCCTTCGACGACCCCCGCGTGACGACCGTCGCGCTCCCCGCCAACGTCGGCATCCCCGCCGGACGCAACCGCGGCGTCGAAGCGTCCAGCGGCGACATCGTCCTGTTCCTGGACGACGACGGCTGGTACCGCTCGACCCGCCTCGGCACCTACCTGCGCGACCGGTTCTCCGCCGACCCGAAACTCGGCGTCGTCTCGTTCCGCGTCCGCGACCCCGAAGGCGGCCGCGGCGAACGTCGGCACGTCCCCCGCCTCCGCGCCGGCGACCCCGAACGCTCGTCCGCCGTCACCACCTTCCTCGGCGGCGCCTGCGCGATCCGCCGCGCCGCCTACGACCTCGGCGGCGGCCTCCCCGAGGACTTCTTCTACGCCCACGAGGAGACCGACCTCGCCTGGCAGATCCTCAACGCGGGCTACCACATCGCCTACGACGCGTCCGCGGTCATGTACCACCCGGCCGTCCTGCCCACGCGGCACGACATGTTCTACCGGTACAACGCCCGCAACCGCGTCTGGCTCGCGCGCCGCAACCTCCCGTGGTTCCTCGCGCTCACCTACCTCGGCGTGTGGGTCGCCATGACCGTCCTTCGCGAACGCGACCCGAAGGCCCTCAAGCCCTGGTTCAAGGGCTTCGCCGAAGGCTGGCGCAAGCCCGCCGGCCCCCGCCGCCCCATCTCCTGGCGAACCGCCTGGCACATGACCCGAACAGGCCGACCGCCTGTTATTTAGCAAGGCCCTCGGCGTCAGGCCGCGAGGCGGCCTTCCTTCAACGGGCCTTGCGGTGCGATTGCTGCATCGCTTCGACTCGCCCTTGGGGCTCGCTGCGCGATCAGGTTCTCGCTTCGCTCGAACCTGGCTTCGCTCGCAATCGCAGTGGTACCGGTCCGCTGTGGTCGGGGCTTGGCTTGGGTGGTTGCGCCTTTTTCGGCGGGCCTTGCGGTGCGGTTGCTGCTGTGTTGGCTTGCATCGTCCTTGGCGTCAGGCCCCAGGGGGCCTTCCTTCAACGGGTGCTGCGTGCGATTGCTGCATCGTTTCGGCTTGCCCTTGGGGCTCGCTGCGCGATCAGGTTCTCGCTTCGCTCGAACCTGGCTTCGCTCGCAATCGCAGTGGTTCCGGTCCGCTGTGGCTGGGGCTTGGCTTGGGTGGGTTAGTCGGTTAGGAGTTTGTCTCGCCACTCGGGGGTGGTGGTGAGGACGGTCAGGCGCTGGGTCGCGCGGGAGACGGCCACGTACAGGACGCGCAGGCCCCGGGGGGACTGGGCCGCGACGGTCTCGGGGGCGACGATGACGGCCGCGTCGAACTCGAGCCCCTTCGCCTCCAGGACGTCCAGGACCTGCACGCGCTCGGGGAGGCCCCCGGCCAGCCGGGCGCGCTCGGCGGCGTCCCAGGCCGCGCCGTCGAAGAGAGTGCCCTCGGGTTCGAGGGCGAGCGGGACGATCACGCCGATCGTCCCCTCGACCTGGTGCAGGAGGTCCTCGGCGGCCGCGCGGGCCGCGGCGGCCAGGCCGGACTCGGGGACGACGTCCACCACCGGGTCGATCCCGGACGTCCGGACGGCGCGGGCGGGACGGGCGTCGGGGAGCGCCTCCGCGAGGACGCGCGCGGACACCGCGGCGATCTCGGTGGAGTTGCGGTAGTTCGTCGTGAGCTCGTACTCGTGGCGGGCGCGGGGAGCGCGCTTGCGGGGACGGCCCCGCCCCTTGCGCTCGCCGCCGAGGGCGGCCTCCATCGCGGCGCGGGCGGCGTCGAGGTCCTCCCACGCGCTCTGCGCGGGGTCCTCGACGATCGTCCAGCTGGCCTGGTGGCCGCGGCGGCCCAGCATCCGCCACTGCATGGGGGAGAGGTCCTGCGCCTCGTCCACGACGATGTGGGCGTACTCGGGCCGTTCCTCCACCACGCCGTCGTCGACGCGGCGCGACCGCTCCAGCCGTTCGATGGAGGTCGTCAGCTCCTCCATCTCCGGCTCCCACGTCTCGTCGACCGCCTCCTCGCCGGTCAGGATGTTGACGCCGTCGACGACGAACGGGTCGTCCGCGGCGGGCGCGCGGCGGCGCCGGGACGGGCGGGGCGGCGCGCCGAGCAGCGCGTCGAGCTCGTCGAGCAGGGCGACGTCCTGGTAGCTGAGCGGGCCCTCGGCCCAGGACGCGGCGAGCGCGGGCAGGTCCTCGCGGGGCAGGTCGCGGCCCGCGGCGCGGCGGAGGCGCTCGGGGTCGCCGAGCGAGCGGAGCATCTCCAGCGGCGTGCGCAGCGGCCACCAGGCGACGAGGAAGTCGGTGAACGCGCGCTGCTCCCGGACCCGGGCGTCGAACTTCTCCCGCGGCGAGCCGTCACCGGACGTCCCGTCCTGCGAATCGTCGAGGGCGGCGAGCCCGTCGGCGGCCAGGATCGCGTTCCACAGCCCGGCCTCGGCGCCCTCGGCGGCCTCGGCCGCCTCCTGCCCGCCGATGCCGGTGAACCGGTCCCACAGGGCGTCCAGCAGCGCCTCCGCGGCGCGGCCCCGGGCCGCGTTGACGCTGCCGCGGCTGCGCCGGTGCACGTCCGCGCGGATCCGGTCGAGGCGGCCCCGGTCGAGCGCGACGACGACGCCCTTGAACACGACGCGCAGCTCGTCGGGCGCGCCCGGCGCCTGGTCGGCGACCGCGCGGCGCAGGACGGTCGCCATCGCCTCGGCGCCCTTGACCCGCGCCAGGGCCGGGCCGTCGTGGACGGTCGCGGTGGCGCCGGCCACGAGGTCGCCCAGGGACCGCAGGGACGCCGAGCCCTCGCCGAGGGACGGCAGGACGCGCTCGATGTAGGACGTGAAGCGGGGGTTCGGGCCCACGACCAGGACGCCCCGCGACCCGAACCGCTGCCGGTGCCGGAACAGCAGGTAGGCGACGCGGTGCAGGGCGACGGCCGTCTTGCCCGTGCCGGGCGCCCCCCGCACCAGGACGGTGCCGTCGGCGGGCGCGCGGATCACCTCGTCCTGCTCGCGCTGGATCGTCGCGACGATGTCGCGCATCGCGCCCTCGCGGGCGCGGGCGAGCGACGCGAGGAACGCGCCGTCGCCGACGACCGTCATGCCGTCGGCCGCGGACGGGTCGAGGAGGTCGTCCTCGAGATCGACGACGGTGTGCCCGCGCGAGTGCAGGACGCGGCGGCGGACGACGCCGCGCGGATCCTCCGGCGTCGCGCGGTAGAAGTCCTCGGCCGCGGGGGCCCGCCAGTCGATCACGAGAGAGTCGTGGTCGGGGGTGCGCACCCCGACGCGTCCGACGTACCGGATCTCGCCGGCCGTCAGGTCGAGACGTCCGAACACCAGGCCGTCGTCGGCGATGTCGAGGGCCTGCGCGCGCCGCGCGGCCTGGTGCACCCAGGCGTCCCGGTCCACCAGCGACGCCTTGGTACCGGCCTGCGACTGCCGGAACCCCTCGCGGATCATGGCCTGCGCCTCGTCGCGCATCTCCTCCAGCCGCGCGTACGCGATGTCGACGTAGCGCTGCTCGGCCGCGATCTCGCGGTCCTTGACCGTGCCGCCGGGACCGGCCGGCCGTCCGGTGACCTGGGACGACATGCAGGCTTGCTCCTCCGCATCGCTGCACCGGGGCGTGTCCCCGGCGCCCCCGAAGGGGGCGAAACAGCCAGCTTATTCTCCCGGCTCACCGCTGGACGACCCAAGAACGGCCGCACGGGTGGCCCGCTCACGGGTGGGGGGTGGTGGGTGCGGCCGTTCTGTGGTTGTGCGCCGGGGGCGGAGGTGGGTGTTGGGGGTCAGGGGAGGAAGGGGAGCTTTCGGGTGGGGTGGATCGTCTGGGTTCGGGTGCGGCGGGCCAGGGAGCGGTCGACGGCGTCCAGGACGTCCCGGTGCGCGACGTCCGGGTGGGCGGTGGCGTGCCGGAAGCGGACGCCGGGGGCGGGGTGCTCGGCGGCGAGGGCGTGCAGGTAGACGGTCACCGCGGCGGTGGCGGCGGCGTGGGCGGGGGAGCGGGACGGCGGGCCGGTGAGCACGATGATCTCGCCGCGGCCGCGGTCCAGCATGCCGGGGAGCGCGGCGTCGACCGCGTTCGCGACGCCGAGCACGTCCTGTCGTAGAACGTGTTCTAGATCGGTGGGCGGGGTCGCGGGGGCGCAGACGAGGCGGTGCACGGGGCCCGCGACGGCGAGGACGGCCGCGACGGCCTTGGGGTCGGTGACGTCGCAGGTGCGGGTGTGGGTGTTCGGGGAGCGCAGGGCGGTGCGGGCCAGGCCGGGCTCGTCGGTGTCGACGGCGACGACGTCCCACGCGGCGGCGGCGAGGCGCTGCGCGGCGAGGGCGCCGATGCCGCCGGCGGCGCCGGTGATCAGCGCGGTGGGCCTCATGGGCCGATCTCCTCGGCGGCCTCGAACGTCATCCGCAGGTGCCCGACGGTGCTGGTGCTGAGCGCGCGGGCGCCGTCGAGGCCGAGGCCGCGGAGTTCGTCCGCGACGGGGTGGTCGCCGAGCCGGAGGGTCGCGCCGCCGGGGCGCATCCGGACGCGGCCCGGCGTGACCTCCCACGGGATGCTGCGGGTGACGCCGTCGAGGTGCGCGTAGGCCGTCACCTCCGGGCTGCGCGAGCCGGACGGGACGGGCGCGCCGGGCCGCACGGCGAGTTCGAGCGCGGTCCGGCCGCCGAACCGGACGGCGCAGCGCTTCACGCGGGAGGCCAGGTGCATCGGGATGTCGGCGAGCTCCTTGGGGAAGCCCCAGATGCTCCGCCCGGCCTCGAGGGTGAACTCCTGGTTGACCGGCAGCCAGTGGATGAACGCGCCGACCTTGCCGCCGGGCGGACGGGCGAGGAAGGCGACGGCGAACTCGTGGTAGGGGCCGAGGTCCCCGTCGGTGTACCGGACGAACGCCAGGGAGCAGATCGCCCTGCCGCGGAGGGGTTCGAAGACGTCGAGGCCGGAGTAGGCGATCAGGGCGCGGGCGGCCGGGGCGGGGACGGCGAACATCGCCGAGGCCACGGCGGCGTCGCGGATCCGGACGGGCATGGCGACCCGTTCGCCCTGCACGGCGTAGTCGGTTGTCACACCGCCTAGTAGAACAGGTTCTCGTTTTCCTGTCACGCCCCGGACGCGCGTTCGACGCCCGTCCGGATCCGGTCGAGGGTCGCGCGCATGCCGCGCCGGTTCGCCGAAGCGCGCCGCTCCGCCGGGACGCCCGTGAACACCCGCCCGAGGAGGGAGACGAACGCCGCGCCGCGGCTGTCCCGGCGGAGGTCCTCCCAGTACTCGGTGAGCCTCGTGCGGGACGTGCCGTCCACGTCGAAGCCCTCGACGCGGTACCCCCACAGCGCCACCGGCATGCCGAAGCTGGACACCCGGAAGGCGAAGGCGCGCCCCGGCTCCGCGACGGTGACCCGGCAGTTCGTGAACCACAGCCGCCACCCGAGCCGGTTGAAGCCGACGAACCGGGTGCCGGGGACGATCGCCCGGCCGCGGATCCACGTCGCGAACACCTCCGGGCTCCACTCGCGCATCCGCCGCAGGTCCGCGACCGCCGCGTAGACGCTGTCCGGACCGGCGTCGATGGCGACGCTCTCCTCGACCACCCACTCGCGTTCCATGGCCCGAATCATCCCGCACCCTAGAGAAGATGCGCGTACCGCTCCCGCCACGACGCGTACCAGGACGCGAACCACGGTTCGTCCGCGGCGAGCGGCACGATGTAGGTGAGGGTCTCCGCGTAGTAGCGGCGCTGGAAGTCCGGCGGCATCCGGTCGAGCGTCTGCACGTTGCTGGCCCGGTCGGCGAGCTTCACCCGGACGGCGTCGCGCGGCGCGTCCCGGAGCCGGCGCAGGTACGCCGAGCGCGCGGCCCGCTTCGCCTGCCGTCCCGCGCCCGCGGCCGGGGGCTTGGTCACCCAGTCGACCAGCTCGGCGACCCGCGGCCCGAACTCGGCCTCGACCTCGGCGACGGTCGTGGCGGTGTCCTCGACCACGTCGTGCAGCAGGACCGCGCACAGGACGTCCGGGTCGGTCTCGCCCGCGCCCCGTACCAGGATCTCGAGCGCTTCGAGGAGATGCTCCAGGTAGGGTGCGCCGGTGGGGCGCGTCTGGTCGCCGTGCCACCGGACGGCCGCGTGCGCCGCCCGTCCGATGCTGTCGGCGTCGAGCGCGGGACGGAGTTCCGCGAGGTCCGCGCGGGCGGCGTCCCAGGTGCGCCAGCGTTCGAACACCTCCATGGATTCCTCCCTTTCCGTACCGGTATTTCTTTTTCCGGTCGTGTCGCGCGGGCGCCCCGCGACAGGGCATGGTGGAGGTTCACCTTAAGCGGAAGGAGGCGGCGCGGTCGTGGTCGGGAGCCGGCAGCGGCCCGGAGGCCGGCCGGAGCCCGCGGGCAGGATCCGCATCGTGCTCGGGCTCATCGCCGGCGGGCTGGCCGTGGCGCTGTGCGTCGTCCTCATCGACCGGTTCGTCCTGCACGCCGAGTGGTGGGAGGTTCGGCACAGGGTCACCGGCACGCCCGTCTCGCCGCTCGGCGACGTCGGCCCGCCGCCCGGCCCCCTCGCCGTGAGCTGGGAGCGGACGACCCGGGTCCACCGGGGATCGGTCGCGGGCTTCGACGCCGTCTCCTACGACGTCGCCAAGGGGCAGGTCGTCGCCGTCTCCGGCCAGGGCGTCCAGGTCGTGGACGCACGCACCGGCGCGAAGCGGTGGAGCTACAGCCGGTCCGACTGGTCGCTGCTCGGCTGGACGTCCACCGGGTCGCAGCTCGTCGGCTACTTCGAACGGGACGGGCACCGCGCCGACCGGGTCCTCGTCGGGTTCGACGTCCTGTCCGGCTCGCTGCTGTGGAAGCGCGAGGGGCCGCGCCCCGCCGCCGTGTCCCGCACGACCCTGCGGTTCCCCGCCGGCGCCGGGATCGTCCTGGCCACCGACGAGAAGCGCGACAAGCTCATCGGGCTGTCGGCCGAGACCGGCGAGCCGCTGTACCAGCGGACGGTGCGGCACGGCTGCCGGCTCTTCGACGGCGCCGCGCAGCCGTCCGGCGACCGCGAGTCGCTCGTCGCGCTCGCCCTCGACTGCGCCCGGCAGTCCCGGCCCAGCCGGCTGCTCGCCCTCGACCCGCGGACCGGCGAGGTCCGCTGGGACGAGGTGCTCGGGGCCGAGGAGGCGCCCGAGGTCACGATGCTGGACGGCGTCACGCTCGTCTCGGACGGCACGGCGCTGCGGGCGTTCGACGAGGAGGGCGCCGAGTTCGCCTCCTGGGACGGCGACGCGGTGTGCGGCGACGGCATGTGCCCGAGCGTCCTCGTGGAGGGACGGCTCCTCGTCGTCTACCACCCGGCCGGGACGAAACGGGGCACCACGCTCATGGAGGCGGTCGACGTGCCGTCCGGGAACGTCGCGTGGGCGCGCGAGGTGCCGGCCTACACGGCGCTGGCGCGCGCGGGGTCCGACGTCTACGCGCTCCGCCCCGCCTGTCGGAACTGCTGCTGCCCGCCGGGATCGACCTCGTCTCGCCCGCGGACGGCGCCGCCACGACCGCGCCCGCCCCCTTCACGATGGACCCCGACGCCCCCGGCAAGCGCCCCTGGATCGCCGCGGCGGGCGGCCTGCTGTACGTCGCGGTCGCCGAGGCCGTGCCGCGCCCGGCGGGCGAGTCGCGGCTGGTCGCGCTGCGCGGCGGCCGGACGGGCCCCGGACCCGACGAGTTCGGCGGCGTCCCGGTGTCCGACTGGCCGGACGCCTGCGAGCTGCTCGAGAAGGAGGACCTCGCGCGGGTGCGGCTGGAGGAGTACGTCACCGAACCCGACGGGGCGGAGGTCGGGACGGTCGAACTCCCCGAGCCGGTGTCGTGCACCTACGAGCCGGTCGAGAAGCCCGGCGAGAAGGGCGAGGAGGAACCCGGTGCCGGTGATGAACCGGGCGCGGGTGACGGATCCGGCGGGGGTGACGGATCGGACTCGGATGATCGGCCGGGCGCGTCCGGTGGATCCGGCGCGGCGGCCGATCCCGGCGCGGGGGACGGCTCGGGCGGCGGCTCTAGCACGAATGACGATCCCGGCGCGGATGGCGAACAGGCGGCGGCCGATCCCGGCGCGAACGGCGCGTCCGGCGCGGACGGCGAACGGGGCGCGGGCGATCCGGGGGACGGCTCGGGGACGGGCGACGAACCCGGTTCGGCCGCCGGTCGGGGCGCCGGGGGCGAAGGGGACGGGACGCCCTCGCCCGGGGCTTCGGCGTCCGGGCGGCCGAGCGCGCATCCGACGAGTCCGCCGCCGCCGACCGGGGTGCCGAGCGCGGAGGACGGGGAGCGGGCGACCGCCGTTCGGGGGCTGTCGGTGAGCGTGCGGTGGGTCGCCGAGTCCGACGAGGCGGCCTCGCAGATGCTGGACGCCTTCCAGTCCGTGCAGGCGCAGGTGCGGCGGCGGGAGAACCTGGGCGGCGACGAGATGTTCGAGATCGGCGCGACCGCCGGGGTGATCGCCGTCCGGGTGGGGCGGGTCATCGCGGTGGTGGAGGCGGGCAGCCCGACGGGTGCGGCGGCCCGGCTGGCGAAGGCCGTCGCCGTCCGGCTGGAGGAGCGCGACCGGGAGTTGCGGGAGGCCGAGGCGGAGCGGCTGGCCGAGCTGCGGGAGAAGGCGGAGCGGAAGGTCAGCGATCCGCCGCGGGCTCCATGACCGCCGCCGGCCGCCCGTGCCCCGCCCAGGACTCCAGGTGGGCGACGAACCGGGCGGCGTGCACGGGCCAGTGGAACTGCTCGCGGGCGGCCTTGTGCCCGCGCCGGCCGAACTCGGTGCGCAGGTCCCGGTCCCGGCGGAGCCGCAGGACGGCGTCGGCCGCGGCGGCGGGATCGTCGAAGGGGACGATGAAGCCGCACTCCGCCGGTTCGACGATCTCGACCGCGGGCGGGTTCGGGGTCGAGACGACCGGCACGCCCCGCGCCATGTACTCGATGATCTTGGTGGGGACCGAGTGGCGGTAGTTCGGCTCGTCGTGCAGGAGCGCGAGCCCCACCATCGCGCCCTCGGCGATCCGCAGCGCCCGGTCGTTCGGCACGAACCCGTACCAGCGCAGGACGTCGTCGCGCTGGGCCTCCCGCAGCGCGGGCTTCACCGACTCGTCCGCCGAGCCGATCAGCTCGACCGTCACGCCCTGCGGGGCGAGTAGCCGGGCCGCCTCGATCATCTCGTGGGCGCCGCGCGCCGCCGAGATGTGCCCGACGTAGACCGCGCGGCTGTCGTCGGGCGCGCCGGGCGGCTCGTCCGCGACGTAGGTGGTGTTGGGGACGACCGGGTGGTCGTCACGGAACCGGTCCCGGTAGCCCTCCTCGGCGAGCAGCAGCCGGTGCCGCCGTTCGGCGCGCTTCTCCAGCCGCCGGACGGCGCGGCGCGCGAGCGGGCGCAGCGGTCCGGGCAGCCAGCCCTTCATGCCGAGCGCGGCGGCGGTGTCCTCGTGGACGTCCCACACGACCGTCCGCTTGCGCGCGGAGCGGGGCAGCGCCATCAGCAGCTCGGGATCGTGCAGCAGGATGACGTCCGCGTAGGCGGCGTGGTCGGCGAGGGAGCGCCGGGCGGCGCGCATCGCCTTCAGGCGGTTCCGTCCGGTCGCGCGGGGGACGTCCACGGGGCTGATCTCCCGCCACGGCGCCACATTGCATGCCCGAAATGGGGCCATATATGTGACCTCGTGACCAGCGTCCAAGAGCGCCCGGATTTGTCGGTGCAGAATGCGCGCATCCTCCGGATGGTGCACGATCGTGCAAACACAGACCCGCATTCCACTCACTCCGCAACCTGCCGAACCAACCTGCCGAACCAACGTCACCGAACCGGCTTCTACCCGGGATTCTGGTAGCACGATGGAAATGATGGATGAATTCCCGTCGACCCCCGCGTGGACGGCACCGGGCGATTGCCGATCTCTGGTATGGGCGCCCGGGCCGTCCGTCCGGCGTCAGAGCAGCTCGACGGTCTCCCGCTCGACGCCCCGCGTCCGGCCGCGCGTGTCGAACAGCAGGCGCGCGTGCCGCGACAGGGTGCCGGGGTCGTAGTCCGCGTGGTCGGCCAGGACGATCACCAGGTCGGCGTCCGCGAGCGCGGCGGGCAGGTCGTCGCCCGCGTCGCGCACCTCGGTGTCGTCGACCCGCCAGCCGGAGACGTACGGGTCGTGGAAGGCGAGGTCGGCGCCCAGCCGGGCCAGGCGGCGCGCCACCGGACGGGCCGGGGACTCGCGCTGGTCGGCGATGTCGGCCTTGTAGGTGACGCCCAGGAGCAGGACCTTCGCGCCCTTGAGCGCCCGCCCCTCCCGGTTGAGCAGCTGCTGCGCGCGTTCCGCCACGTACCGGGGCATCCGGTCGTTGATCTCCTGCGCCAGCTCCACGAACCGGAACGGGTAGCCGAGCGAGCGGACCTTGTACGACAGGTAGTTCGGGTCGATCGGGATGCAGTGCCCGCCGACGCCCGGACCGGGCCGGAACGCCTGGAAGCCGAACGGCTTGGTCGCCGCGCAGTCGATGGCGTCCCACAGGTCGATGCCGAGCTCGTTGCAGAACACGGCCATCTCGTTGACCAGCGCGATGTTGACGTGCCGGTAGGTGTTCTCCAGCAGCTTGGCCATCTCGGCCTCGCGGGTGCCCTTGGCCTCCACGACCCGCTCCACGAACTTGCCGTAGAACGCCGAGGCGGCGGACGCGCAGGCCGGCGTCAGCCCGCCGACGATCTTCGGGGTGTTGCGGACGCCGTAGACGGGGTTGCCCGGGTCGATCCGCTCCGGCGAGAACGCCAGGTGGAAGTCCTGCCCGGCGACCCGGCCGGACTCCTCCAGGATCGGCCGGACGACCTCCTCGGTCGTGCCCGGGTACGTGGTCGACTCCAGCACGACGAGGGCGCCCCGCGCCAGGTGCCGGGAGACCGCCCCGGCCGCGCCGCGCACGGCCGTCAGGTCGGGCCCGCCCTCCGGCGACAGCGGGGTCGGGACGCAGATCACCACGGTGGGCGCGCCGTCCAGGACGTCCTCGGACGTGCTCGGCGCGAAACCGGCCGCGAGCATGTCCCGGACCTCGTCCGGCGAGACGTCGTCGACGTGCGAGCGTCCCTCGAGCAGGCCGGTCACGACGCGCTCGTCCAGGTCGAGCCCGGCGACCTTCAGGCCGGCACGGCACGCCTCCCGCACGAGCGGGAGACCCACGTAGCCGAGTCCGATGACAACCAGATCCATCACTCGGCTCCCTTCGCGATATTCACGGATTACACGGATTCACGGTGAATCGGCGATCAGCGGGTCGCCGTACGCGTATGCGGCGCGGTATCCGGACGCGACGGCGCCCCATGTGCGCTCGGCCCTGACCCATTCGCGGGCCGCCCGACCGATTTTTCGCCTTCTTTCTGGACTGTAGGCCAGCTCATCCAGCTGATCAGCCCATGATTCCGGGTCTTCCGGAACTGTTAACGTCCCGGTCACGCCGGGTTCCACGATTTCGCGAAGAGCCTTGACATCACTGGCTATAACGGGGATTCCCCCTGCCATCGCCTCGATCGGCTTCAGAGGCGTGACCAGTCGGCAGACCCGGTCCGCCCGTCGGGGGACCGCGAAGACATCCAGGAGCGCGTGGTGGCGGCGTACGGACCGCATCGGAACCCGGCCGGTGAACACGGCCTGAACGCCGTGCCCGGCCGCGCGCCGCTCCAGCGCGCCGCGCTCCGGGCCGTCCCCGACGAGCAGCAGCGTGACGGGCGTGCCCCGGTCGCGCAGCAGCGCCGCCGCGTCGATCAGCGTGTCGATGCCCTCGTAGCCGAAGAACGACGACGTCAGCCCCACCGTGAACGCGTCCGGCGCGATGCCCAGCTCGGCCCGCAGGTCGGAGGCGTCCGGCAGCGGCTCCAGGAACGCCTCGTCCACCCCGTTCGGCACCGTGAAGATCTTCTCCGCCGGGACGCCGCGCGACGCGATCTCCGCGCGCATCGCCTCGCCGAGCGTGACGACCGCGTCCGCCTCGTTCATCCGCCGCGTCTCCAGCTCCCGCGTGAGCCGGTAGAACTCGTCGGACTCGCGGTGCGACGGGTCGCGGGAGAGCCAGGAGTCCTCCAGGAAGCCCCGCACCTCGTACACCACGGGCACCCCGCGGCGCCGCCGCAGCTCCAGCGCGACGGCCGCGTTCAGGTGGTTGCTCACCGCGTGCAGCACGGCCGGGCGCACCTCGTCCACGAGCGGCCCGGCCAGGTCGGCCGCCCGCTCGACGGCCCGCACCGGGTCGGCGGGCGGCAGCCACGGCAGCAGCCGGTGGTAGGTGACGCCGTCGACGTCCACGCGCGGCCGGGCGTCGCCGATGCCCTGGTTGAGCGGGTAGCCGAGCCGCGTCGCGACGTGCACGTCCCGCCCCTGCCCGCGCAGCGCCAGCGCGATGCGGTGCGTGCGGACGGTATAACCGGCGTTCGTGTTCGGCAACGCGTTCGTCACGAACTGCAGGACCGCCCCGCCGGACGGGGAGGACGGACGAGCGGGACCGCCGGTCGACCCGGCGGCCCCCGGATCGACCGGCGGGGTCCGGGGGCCCCGCGGGCTCGGCGGGCTCGGCGGGACGTGCGCGAGCAGCGCGCGCAGCTCCGCGTTCTCGCGCCGGACGACGCGGGGCCGCGGCACCGCGAGCCGGGAGCGCGCGAGCCGCGCGCCCGGCCGTCCCGGGGTCGCGCGCGCCAGCAGCCGCACGGCGAGCCGGGGCGCGCGCGCCGGGTCGTCGCGGAGCTGCCGCAGGGCGAGTCCCGGCAGGTAGACGGATTTTTTCAGCACGGCGGGGAAGCGTAGGCAGACCCGATGAACAGAAGGGAAATTGTGTTGGCACCCATCGTGCACGTCCTCGGGGCGCGGCCGAACTTCGTCAAGGCCGCCCCGGTGATCCGGGCCCTGGCGGCCGCGGGCGCCGAGCAGACGGTCGTCCACACCGGGCAGCACTACGACGCCCGCATGTCGGAGATCTTCTTCGACGAGCTCGGCCTTCCCGAGCCCGACGTCAACCTCGGCGTCGGCTCCGGTTCGCACGCCGCGCAGACGGCCGCGCTCATGACCGGGCTCGAGGAGGAGTTCACGAGCCGTTCACCCTCGGTCGTCATCGTGTACGGCGACGTGAACTCGACCATCGCCGCCGCCCTCGTCGCGGCCAAGCTGCACATCCCCGTCGCCCATGTGGAGGCCGGGCTGCGCAGCTTCGACATGACGATGCCCGAGGAGGTCAACCGCCGGCTCACCGACCAGCTCTCCGACATCTGCCTGGTCACAAGCCCGGAGGGGATCGGGCACCTGGCGAACGAGGGCGTGCCGGTGGAGCGCGCGCACCTGGTCGGCAACCCGATGATCGACACGCTGCTGGCGAACCTGGACTCGTTCGACACCGGACGGGTCCGCGCGGAGCACGGGCTCCCGGACCGGTACGTCCTGGCGACGATGCACCGGCCCGCGAACGTGGACGCGGCCGACACCGCCGCCGACCTCGTCCGGCGGCTGCACGGCATCGCCGACCTGGCCGACCTGGTCATCCCGGTGCATCCGCGCGGCCGTGCCAATCTGATGGCCGCCGGGCTGGACGACCACGACGGCGTGCACGTCCTGGAGCCGCTCGGGTACACCGACTTCATCGCGGCGGTGCGCGGCGCCGCCGCCGTCGTCACCGACTCGGGAGGCCTGCAGGAGGAGACCACGATCCTCGGTGTGCCGTGCCTGACGGTCCGGCCCAACACCGAGCGGCCCATCACCATCACCCACGGCACGAACCAGCTCGTCACGTTCGAGGAGCTGGTGCCGCGGGTGCGCAAGGTCCTCGAGGCGGCCGCCGAGACGGACGCCGCGGCGGACGCCGAGGCGGGCGCCGGACGGGACGACGACGCGCGGAGGCCACCGCTGTGGGACGGCGCGGCCGGCCCCCGCATCGCAGAAGTGATCATGGAGTTCATCGGTGACTGATCCGATCCGGCGCGGCGGGGACGCCCCCCGGGCCGCCGCGAGCGCCCGGGCCGCCAAGGACGGCGCCAAGGCGAAGCAGCAGGCCGCGCGGCTGCGCGCGGCGCTGCGCGAGCGGGAGGCCCGCGTCCAGGAGCTCGAGCGGCGGCTCGCCGCGCTCGAGGCCTCGACGACCGTGCAGTTCGGCCGGCTGGTCGCCGGTGCCGCCCGCAACCCCAAGCGGCGCGGCGCCCGGCTGCCCAGGGAGCTGTACCAGCTGTGGCGCAAGCGCAGCGCCCCGGTGGCGGCACCGAAGACCACCGACAACGGGCGGGTGCAGCTCGACCCGGTGACCCGCAGCGAGGACCGCCTCCTCGTCGCCGCTCCCCACGAGGGCATCGTCGTCGCGGGCGTGCTCGGCGCGCGCGCCGCCGAGACCCTCGCCGCGCACGCCAAGGTGATCCGGCTGTACCCGCACGACGCCGCGCTCGCCCTGGACACCGCCGACGCCGACCTGCTCGTCGTCGACGCCGCCGCCGGGGCGCCCGGCGAGGCCTGGGCGTACCTGGGCGTCCCGGGCATGTTCGACCGCGACCGCGCGCTGAACGACCTGCGCGCTCTCGCCGCCTCCCGCGACCTGCCGCTCGTCCTGTGGAACGACGCGGACGCCGCGCACGTCCCGGCGACCCTGGCGACCCTGCACTGGGACGCCGTCGCGGCGACGCCCGGCCGGCTCGCCGAGCTGCTGGAGACTCCGCTGGAGCCGGCCCGTTGAAAGGAGACCAGGTGAAACCACGCGCTCTCGTCTACGGCGACGTCGACCTGAACCTGATCGACGGATCGGCGATCTGGGTGCAGGGCATGGTGCAGGCGCTCGCCCGCGCGGGCTGCGAGGTGACGCTCGTCCTCAAGGCGCCGGTGCGCACCGGGCGCCTCGTCGACCCGCTGCGCGGGCTGCCCGGCGTCACCGTCCGCAGCCCGCACGCCGAGCGCCTGATCGACTCGGACGTCCCGATGAACCCGCAGACGGCCGCGGTGATCCTCGGCCGCGTCGACGCGGAGGAGCCGTTCGACCTCGCCGTCGTGCGCGGCCGCCGGCTCGCCGGGAAGCTGTCCCACACCGGCCTCGCCGGACGGCTGTGGACCTACCTCACCGACGTCCCGCAGTCGGCCGGGGAGTTCGACAACGCCGCCAGGGGCGAGCTGCGCCGCATCGCCGACGCGTCCCGGCTGCTGCTCTGCCAGACCGAGGAGCTGCGCGGCTTCCTGGAGGCCGCCGTCCCCGCGACCGCGGGCAAGAGCGTGCTGTTCCCGCCCGTCGTCGTCCTCCCGGACGGCATGGAGCCGCGCCCCGCCGGGGCCCCGGACGGGCGCGCGCTGCGCCTCGTCTACACCGGCAAGTTCGCGCCGCGCTGGAACACCCTCGAGATGACCGCGCTGCCGGGCCGGCTCGCCCAGCGGGGCGTGGACGCCGAGCTGCACATGGTCGGCGACAAGATCCACGACGATCCGGACGACCCCGGCTACGCGGGCCGGATGCGCGCCGCGCTGGAGAGCGGCCAGGGCGTCGTCTGGCACGGCGGCCACCCGCGCGCCGAGGCGATGCGGCTGACCGCGGGCTGCGACGTCGGCGTGTCGTGGCGGCACCCGGCGCTGGACGCGAGCCTCGAACTGTCGACCAAGCTCCTCGAGTGCGGCATGCTCGGCGTCCCGGTCGTCCTCAACCGGACGCCCATGCACGAGCGGCTGTTCGGCGCCGACTACCCGCTGTTCGCCGCGACCGAGGACGACGTCCTCGACGCGCTCACGATCATCGGCAAGAACCCCGACGTGTTCGACCTCGCCGTCGAGCGCTGCCGGGCCGCCGCCGAGGGGTTCAGCCTCGACGCCGCCGCCGAACGCCTCACCGGCTACCTCACCGAGACGTTCCCCGCGCCCGTCGAGCAGGTCGCGGCGGCCGCGGCCGCGTACCGTCCGGACGCGCGGAAGCTGCGCGTGGGGGTCGCGGGGCACGACCTGAAGTTCTTCACCCGCCTCCTCGACTACCTGAAGTCGCGTCCCGACATGGAGATCCGCGTCGACCACTGGGCGGCGCTCAAGGCCCACGACGCCGACCGCAGCCGCGAGCTGGTCGAGTGGGCCGACGTCGTCATCTGCGAATGGTGCGGCCCGAACGCGCTGTGGTACGCCAAGAACAAGCGCGAGGGGCAGCGCCTCGTCGTCCGGCTGCACCGGTTCGAGCTGTACGCGCCCTGGCCCAAGCAGCTCGACATCGACGCCGTCGACCAGGTCATCTGCGTCAGCCCCCACTACACGGCCCTGACCCGTGAGATGACGGGCTGGCCCGCCGAGAAGGTCGTCACCGTCCCGAACTGGGTGGACGACCGGCAGCTCGACCGGCCGAAGCTCCCGGGCGTGCAGCACCACCTCGGGGTCATCGGCATCGCGCCGTCCCGCAAGCGGCTCGACCTCGCGGTCGACGTGCTGGAGGAGCTGCGCCGCGACGACCCGCGCTTCACCCTCTTCGTCAAGTCCAAGCTCCCGTGGGAGTACTGGTGGATCTGGCAGAAGGACGAGGAGCGCGAGCACTACGAGAAGCTGTTCCGCCGGATCCGGCGCTCGCCGCTGCTGGCGGGCGGCGTCGTGTTCGACTCCTACGGGCGGGACGTCGCGTCCTGGCTGCGCCGGATCGGGTTCGTGCTGTCCACCAGCGACGACGAGAGCTTCCACCTCGCGCCCGCCGAGGGCATGGCCTCCGGCGCGATCCCGGCGCTGCTCCCGTGGCCGGGCTCCGACACGATCTACGACCGCCGGTGGATCCACGACGACCCGTCGGCCATGGCCGCGTCGATCGCCACGACCGTCGCGCTCGGCCGGTTCGAGAGCGACGCCGCCGAGGCACGCGAGCAGGTCCGCACGGCCTACGGCCTCGACGAGGTCTGCCGCCAGTGGACGGACGTGCTGGCGCGGCCCCCGGCGGTGCGGACGGAAACGCCCGCCGCGCCGTAGCCGGGTGCGGTAGCCGCGGAGAGCCGGGGAGCCGCAAAGCTTTCTTGGATCGCCGGTGGCTTATCGGACGCCCTTCCTCGGGAAGTCACGCCGAGGGAGGGCGTCCGACATTTCGCCGAAGGGTGGATCGACCGGCTCCCTCTCCCTGAGAGCGAGAGGAGATCGGGACGGCATGGCACTGTTCCAGCGGCACCACCACGAGTCGGAGGGCACCTGCATGGGGTTCGTCAAGACGAGGGACGGCGAGGACCTCTTCTACAAGGACTGGGGTGCGGGCGACCCCGTCGTGTTCATCCACGGCTGGCCCCTGAACGCCGACGCGTGGGAAGACCAGATGCGGATGGTCGCGATGAACGGCTTCCGCGGCATCGCGCACGACCGGCGCGGGCACGGCCGGTCCAGCCAGCCGTTCACCGGCTACGACTTCGACACCTTCGCCGACGACCTGAACGACCTGATGGAGCACCTCGACCTGCGGAACGCGACGCTCGTCGCGCACTCCATGGGCGGCGGCGAACTCGCCCGCTACATCGGCCGCCACGGCACCGGACGGGTCTCCCGGGCGGTCCTGCTGTCGGCCATCCCGCCGCTGATGCTGCACGGGCCCGGCAACCCCGAGGGCGTCCCCGCGCAGGTCTTCGAGGACATCAAGAAGGGCATCCTCGCCGAGCGCTCGCAGTACTGGATCGACGCGTCCGAGGGGTTCTTCGGCGCGAACCGGCCGGGCAACAAGGTCACCCGGGGGAACCGGGAAGCGTTCTGGTTCATGGCCATGCAGGAGAACATCCAGGCCGGCGTGGCGTGCGTGGACGCGTTCGCCCGCACCGACTTCACCGACGACCTGCGCGCGTTCGACGTCCCCACGATGATCGTGCACGGCGACGACGACCAGATCGTCCCGATCGACGCCACCGGCCGCAAGTCCGCGCAGATCATCCCGAACGCCGAGCTCAAGGTGTACGAGGGCGCCTCGCACGGCATCGCCATGGTGCCCGGCGACAAGGAGCGCTTCAACCGGGACCTGCTCGAGTTCATCAAGCGCTGACGGGCACCGGCGACGTGACGGGCACGCGACGATGAACACGTTCTCGCCGGGCTTCCACCGGCGCGCGGACCGGGCGGCGGGCGACCGCCTGCCGCCCGGCCAGTACCTGACCGACGACTTCCCGGTCCTGTCCGCCGGGCCCACCCCGCGGACCGGCCGGGACGACTGGACGCTGTCCCTGGTGACCGAGACCGGCGACCGGCGGACCTGGACGTGGGCCGAGTTCATGGACCTGCCGCAGGACCGCCCGACCGCCGACATCCACTGCGTCACCCGCTGGTCGAAGTTCGACACCGTCTGGACGGGCGTGTCGCTCGACACGCTCCTCGACGGGGCCGGTGGCGGGGCGGGCGCTCGCGCGGCGCACCTGCTCGCGGTGTGCGACGGCGGATACACCACGAACGTCCCGCTGGCCGACGTGACCGGCGGCCGGGCCTGGATCGCGCACACCTACGGCGACCGGCCGCTGCCGCCCGAGCACGGCGGCCCGGCCCGGCTGCTGATCCCGCACCTGTACTTCTGGAAGTCGGCCAAGTGGGTGCGGGAGCTGCGGCTGCTCACCGAGGACCGGCCCGGCTTCTGGGAGACCGCCGGGTACCACAACTACGGCGACCCGTGGCGCGAGCAGCGCTACACCTGGTCATGAGCGGCGTGTGGTCATGAGCGGCGCGGCCACCGCGCGAGGGACGTCCGCGCCCGTCCGGCCCGCCTGGTACGCGGCGGAGCTGACCGGCGACGCCCGGGAGAACCCGATCACCCGCACGCTGCGGCTGCGGGTGCCGGACTGGCCCGGCCACCTGCCGGGCCAGCACGCCGACGTCCGGCTCACCGCCGACGACGGCTACCGGGCGGTCCGCAGCTACTCGCTCGCCGCGCCCGCGGACGGCGCGAACGTCGAGCTGACCGTGCAGGAGGTCCCGGCCGGGGAGGTGTCGACGTACCTGGTCGAGGGCCTGCCGGTCGGCGCGTCCGTCGAGCTGCTCGGGCCGATCGGGGGCTGGTTCGTCCTGGACCCGGCCGATCCCGCGCCCGTCCTGCTCGTCGCGGGCGGCGCCGGGATCGTCCCGGTCATGTGCATGCTGCGCGCCCGGCGGGACCGGACGGGCGCGCCGCCGTACACCGTCGCGTACTCGCTCCGCTCGCCCGACGTGCTCTGCTACGGCGACGAACTCGGCCGCCTCGCCACGGCGGGCGGCGCGGGCGGCGGCACCCGGCTGATGCTCGCCTACACGCGGCGGGCCCCGTCCGGCCACCCCCGCCCGCCGGGACGCCTGACGCCGTCCGAACTCGCCGCGCTCGGGCCGTCCCCGGACGCGCGGCCGGCCTGCTTCGTGTGCGGCCCCACCGGGTTCGTCGAGGCCGTCGCGGCGACGCTCGTCGACCTCGGCCACGACCCGTCCCGCGTCAAGACCGAACGCTTCGGCCCCAGTGGAGGTTGACGATGACCTGGCAGGAACCCGACGTACGGCCCGCGTTCGCCCGCCGCCCCGCCGCGGAGCCCCCGGCGGCGGCCCCCGTCATGGACGGGCTGCACCTGGACGGCAACGCGCTGGCGGGGCCGCTGAGCAGGCTGTTCGCCCCCGAGATGACCTCGGCCACGGTCCGCTGCGGGGCGTGCGGTCTCGCCGGGCCGCTGGCGGCGGCGCGCCTCTACGCGCACGCGCCCGGCAACGTGCTGCGCTGCCGGGGCTGCGGGACGGCCGTCCTCCGGCTGATCGTCGCGGACGACCGAATCCACCTCGACATGCCGATGGGCACCGCGCTCACCGTGCCCGTACCGCCCGCGGGGGCGTGACGGGCGCGGGTCAGCCGGCGCTGGTGCCGGCGCCCGCCTGGATCCGCTCGAACTCGCCCTCCGGGAGCCGGTCGCGGTACCCGGCGATCTTCTCCTCGAGCGCCGCCATGTTCCGGTTGTAGGCGTGCGTCGCCATCCAGAACTTGTAGATGACCACCAGCTCGAAGAACAGCATCCCGGCGGCGCTGACCGCGACGACCGGGATGATCGCCCCGGAGACGATCGCCGCGGCGACCGGCGCGACGATGAACACGCCCATCTGGAACTCGATGCCGCTGAACAGGTGCGGCCGGATCCGCCCGCGCATGAGCACGTCGCGGACACGGGCGTACCAGGGGAAACGCGTGTAGAGGCCCCGCTGCATGACGGCGTCGGCGGCCTTCTCGGCGGCTTCCTCGCCGACGACCCGGTCCTCGTCCTCCGCCTCGTCGGCGTCCAGCGTCCGCTCCGCCGACGCGAGCCGCGCGCCGACCTCGTCCGGCCCGCCGCCCCCGGCCCGCAGCTCCGCCAGCTCCAGCGACTCGGCCTCCCGGCGCGCCTTCGCCAGCGCGGACCGCATCTGCGCCCGCACCTTGAAGATCTCGAGGGAGTCCATGTAGCGGAGCATGTCGAGGAAGACGACGGCGAGCGCCGTCCACACGTAGGCGACGTTGCCGGTGGCGGCGTACTGCCCGGCCATCAGCGCGATCGCGCAGGCGAGCACCCGCAGCCGGTCGAAGATGTAGTCGAGCCACGCGCCGAACACCGACCCGGTGCCCTTCAGCCGCGCGATCTTGCCGTCCATGCAGTCGAGCGTGAACGACAGGTGGTACAGCAGCGCGCCCGCCAGCAGCCACTGCCAGTCGGCCATCGCGAAGCAGGCCGCGGCCGCCAGGCCGAGGACGAGCGCCGCCACGGTGAGCTGGTTCGGGGTGATGCGGGTCCGGTTGGCGGTGAACCTCACCAGCCGCGCGGCGAGCGGGTCGACGAGCAGCACCGTCCACCACGCGTCACGCGCCTTGTACGTCCGTTGCCGAACGTCGTCGAGCGTGAAGTTCGCCATGGTGGAGTTCCTTTCGTCGTCAGGGCCGTACCGATGCTAGCGACTGACCGGAAGTGGCCTCCGGCATTCTTCCCGACTGTCGCCCGGAGATCCGCGAAACCGCCGGTTCACCTCCCGGACATGTCAGGTATCGCCCGCCGTTCCCGGGACCCGCGCTCCCGGGCCGCGCTCACTGACCGTGCTCACCGGCGGAGGTCGGCGAGGACGTCCTCCCAGTCGGCGGCGACCGAGGAGACGGCGTAGCGCCGCGCGGTGCCGGGCGCGGCGGCGGCCATCCGGTGCCGCAGGCCCTCGTCGTCGATGAGCCGGACGAGCGCGTCCCCGAGGGCGGCCGGGTCGCCGGGCGGGACGAGCAGCCCGTCGTGCCCGGCGGTGATGATCTCGCGGGGGCCGCGCGGGCAGTCGAACGCGACGGCGGGCAGCCCGCAGGCGAAGCCCTCGACGATCGTCATGCCGAACGCCTCGGCGCGGGACGGGACGGCGAGGATCGACGCCTTCGCGAACTCGCTCTCGATGTCGTCCGACGGGCCCATCAGCATGACGTTGTTGTAGAGGCCGAGCCGGGTGACCTGGCGGCGGAGCCGGTCGAGCCGGTCGCCCTTGCCGTGGATCCGCAGCGTCCATTCCGGATGCTTCTCCGCGACCCGGGCGAACGCCGTGATCAGCAGGTCGTAGCCCTTGATCCAGGCGAGCCGGCCCGCCGCCACGACCGTCTTGTTCTCCTGCCGGGAGCGCGGGTACACGCGGTCGGGGAGGCCGTTGCGCAGGGTCCGGACGCGCAGGTCCGGGATGAGGCTCCGGTAGCTGTCGCGGTCCGCCTCGGTCAGCGTGGTGACCGCGTCGAGCTTCGGGTACCAGCGTTCGATCTCGGCCAGGATGCCGGGCTCGTGGATGCCGAGGTGCAGGTGCTCCTGCCCGATGCGGGTGACGCGGGACGGCGCGAAGCGGGCCGCGGCGATGTTGAGGCCCGCGCGGGTCGTGACGAGCACGTCGGCGCGGAGCCGGCGCAGGGCGCGCGGGATGCGCTCGTCGGTCAGCGCGGAGTAGAAGCGGTAGGAGCGCTCCTCCGGATGGACGAGCGTGCTGGGCTCGTCGAGGAGGCGGCGGGCGCGGCCGGGCCGCCAGCCGCCGGGGCGGGCGTCGGCGCGCTCGTCGACGAGGTGGCGCAGCCGCACCCGGTCCGAGAGCGGGAACGCCGGCGCGTCGGAGGTGCGCCGCACGCCGATGATCTCGACGTCGTGGCGCCGGGACAGCTCGTCGGCGAGCGTGAAGGTGCTGCGCACGGTGCCGTCCAGCGTTCCCGCGTTCAGCAGCATGAAGGCGATTCTCATCGGTTGCCGTCCGCGCGCTCGTGGCAGGCGAAGGCGAGCTCGTCCCGCGCGGTGTAGTACGGCCGGACGGACCGGTCCCCGGCGAACTGGCGCGGGTAGGAGACCTTGCCGCGCTTGCCGGGGGCGTCGTCGAGGCGGGTCGCCAACCGCGCGCGGACGCCGGCGGCGTCGAGCCACAGGTCCCAGATGGCGGGCGGCTCGGCGGTGAGGACGTCGATGGGCGCGCACACGCGGAACGCGGTGCCCTCGACGCGCGCGGACCAGGCGACCCGCCATCCGGTGCCGCGGGCGACGGCGACGAGGCGGGCGTCGGCGGGGCGCGGGCCGGTGTAGGCGAGGCGGCCGGTGACCCGGATCTCGCCGCCGCCCGGATGCACCGCGCGGACCTCGGCGTGCGGGACGACCGCGCGGACCGCCAGCCCGACGCGTCCGTCCGGGGCGCGGGTCACGCGGACGGCGCGGTCGCGGGGCCGCTCGGCGTAGGCGAGGAGCCCGTCGAGGGAGAAGCCGGGGTCGTCGGTCAGCAGCGGCCGGGCGATGCTCCCGGCCTCGATGCACGCCTCCCACCGGCCGGTGTCGAGGCCGGCGGCGGGCAGCGTCCACCGGCGCCCGTCGCCGGCGGCCCGCCCCGCCCGGACGGTGCCGGACGCCGCGTGCCGGAGCACGAGGCGCTCCCCGTCGGGCAGGGGCGCGTCCCAGCCGACCGTCAGCACGTCGTCGGTGTCGACCCTGACGTGATTCGCCACAGTTGCCACAAGCGCGGCCCCTCCCCGATGCCGACCGCGAATCGTACCAACCCGGGCCGGGTCGGTACGTCACGGGCGCTACTTCCGCTGCGAACCCTGGTGCGGGAGGGCCGCCCGCAGCCGCCCCTTCGCCGACCGCGCCAGCGTGGGAAGCCTGCCGGGGGAGGCCTCCACCGACAGGTTCCCGCCCTCCGTCCGGTAGAACGCCACGGTGCGCAGCCCGAGCGGCGCGCAGGGGACGCGGTCCGAGCTGCCGGTGACCGCGTTCGGGATCCGGATGCGGACCCGGTCCCCGCCGGACGCCACCTCCAGCCAGGCGTCCCAGCGCCCTGCCGCCAGCCCGCGCGTGTCGAGCAGGGCGGTGAGCAGCAGCCGGTCGCCCGCCTGCTCGCGGTGGACCTCGCCCGCCCGGACCATCCCCCTGGTGCGGTGATCGAGCGCGACGCCGAGCCGGACGCCCGCCGCGGCGGCGGGCGTCGCGGCGGCGTGGCAGCGCACCCGCAGCAGGCCGTCGCGGGCCCAGTCGATCTCGCCGAAGCGCAGCAGCCGGCGGAAACCGGCGACGCCCGGGCTGACGGTGAACGACAGGTTGCCGTAGTCGGTGAGGAACGGGACGACGGCCGCGCCCGTGCCTTCCGCGTGGTGCACGAACCTGCCCTCCGGAAGCGCCAGGTCGGGGGAGCGGTCTGCGCCGACCCTGCCCTCCTTGACGAGGTCGCCGTGCGCCACCCGGACGTGCAGATCCCAGGTGCCGGACGACGGCGGCCCGCCGTGCGCACCGGGCCCCGCGGTGAGATCGGCGGTGAACGCGTCCCCGTCGATCCGGGTGACCGGCAGGTGCTCGGCGCCGGACTTCCGCGAGCGCAGCGGCAGCGTGACCGCCCGCCCGGCGGCGGGCAGCCGGTCGATCGCGGCGGTTCCGCCGGCGCGCAGCACGTCGCCGTCCCACTCCAGCGAGGTCAGGACGCGGCGGAGCGGGAGCCGGTCGGTGACGTCGAAGCAGGCGTCCGGGATCGCGGCTTCGGGATCTCCGTACCCGGGGTAGCGGACGTGCGCGCGGTCCCCGGCGACGGCGAGGGGGACCGGCTCGTCGGCGAGGTCCGCCTCGATGATCTCCGGGATGAGGTCGTGGAGCCCGTGCTGCACGCAGTGGGCGAACAGCCGGAACCTGGGCGGCATCCCCATCCGGACGGCGTCGGTGAGGAACTCGTCGCACAGCGCGCGCACGTTCTCCACCGTCCGCCGCCGGACGTCCTCGCCGAGCAGGAGGTACCGGTCGTTGAACCGGTGCAGGACGTCGCGGTGGAACAGCCGGACGAGCATGCGGTCGCGGATCGGTCCCGGGGGGCGGTGCGACACGACCTGTTCGAGCAGCCGGCGGGCCGCCGTCGGGTAGTAGATCTCGGGCGGTGCGCCGCCCCGCTGCATCATGCTGGTGCCGTCCTGCCGCTCGACCAGGTAGTAGCAGTCGTAGTCGGCGACGACGGACACGCCGGCCGAGTGCAGCAGCGCGTGGACGGTGAAGACCTTGTCCTGCCCGGAGGGCGCGTCCTCGGGGAACCGCAGCCGGTGCTCGTCGACGAGCGTCCTGCGGAACAGCTTCTGCGCGCTGAGCGACCTGCGGAAGATGTCGTAGTGCGGGTCGTCGACGGTGACGTGCGGGATGTTGTCGGTGAACCGGGGCGCGCCCCGGCCCACGCCGACGTAGTTGCCGATCACGATGTCGGTGCCCTGCTCGTCGCCCACCGCGCACATCCGCTCCAGGGCCTGCGGGCCGAGGCGGTCGTCGGCGTCGAGGAAGAACAGGTACTCGCCGCGGGCCCGCTCGATGCCGACGTTGCGCGGGCCGCCGGAGCCGCCCGAGTTCGCGCGCCGCAGCACGGTGAGCCGCGGGTGGAGTCCGGCCAGCCGGGCCAGTTCCTTGTCGCTGCCGTCGGTGGAGCCGTCGTCCACCGCGATCACCTCGACGAGTTCCGGCGGCATCGACTGCTCCAGGGCGCTCTCCAGCGCCTCGGCCACCGTCGGGAGGCAGTCGTACACGGGCACGATCACGCTGACCTTGGGCGGGCCGGCTTCCGGGGGGATCACTCGGGTTTCCTTCACTTTCTGCGGGCGAGGCTCAGCCGGACGACCCGAAGACGCGGTCGACCGTGCGGGCGGCCGCGTGGCCGTCGTCGAGCGGGCAGAACCGCGCGACGAAGTCGTCGTAGCGGGCGGCGTGCCCCGCCGTGGCGTCCTCGACGTCCCGGATCGCGTCGATCAGGTCGTCGGAGGTCTCCACCAGCGGACCGGGCGCCTCCGCCTCGAAGTCGAAGTAGAAGCCCCGGAGCCGGTCGCGGTAGTCGGCCAGGTCGTAGGTGAAGAACAGCATCGGGCGCCGGGTGTTGGCGTAGTCGAACATCACCGACGAGTAGTCGCTGATCATCATGTCGGAGATCAGGTACAGCTCCGTGATGTCGGGGTACAGCGACACGTCCCGCACGAAGCCGTCCGGGTCCTCCTGGACGCCGTCCACCACGTTGCTGTGCAGCCGGATGAGCAGGACGTGGTCGTCACCGAGGGCGGCGCGCGCGCGGTCCAGGTCCAGGCGCATGTCGTGCTTGTACCGGCCGCGGCTGTAGTACTGGTCGTCGCGCCACGTCGGCGCGTACAGCACGACCCGCTTGCCCTCCGGGATGCCCAGCCGGGACCGGACCTGCTTGGCGACGGCGTCCGCGTCGGGGCTGTGCAGCAGGTCGTTGCGCGGGTACCCGACCTCCAGCATCTCGCCCTTGAACGCGAACGCGCGCTTGAAGATCTCGGTGCTGAACGGGTTCGGCGACAGCAGGTGGCTCCACTCGGGCACGGCCGGGCCGGACGGCCCCTTGTCCTTGCTCTGCAGCGCGGACTTCATCCCCGGCGCGTACGCGAAGTGGACCTCCTTGACGTCCCGCCCGATCTTCTTCAGCGGGGTGCCGTGCCAGGTCTGCAGGACGGTCTGGTCGGGGTGCCGCTGGAACCAGTCGCCGAGCCGGTGGTTGGTGACGATGTACCGGGACGTCGACACCGCCTCCTGCCACTCCTTGCCGTTCAGCCGGACGGCGTTCAGCGTGTCGGGCAGCTCGGCCTGCGCGTCGTTGACGACCCACAGCTGCTCGAGGTCCGACCCGCGGCGCAGCAGCTCCTCGTGGATCGACTTCGGGCTGTCGGAGAACTGGCGGCCGTTGAAGCAGGAGAACAGCACGGCGTCGCGGAGCCCGTCGCGGGCGACCCGCTTGCGGGCCTCCTCCCGGTACTTGGCGCCGGCGCTCTTCTCCTCGCTCGACACGTCCCCGGTGACGGCCACGACGAGCCGCCCGTTCCTGGTCTCCAGCTCGTAGCCGCGCCGCGCCACCTCCAGCGGCCCCGGCAGCGTGCGCTGCGCGGCCTCGGCCAGCCGGACGGTCAGCGCCCGCTCGCCGGGCGGCCGGAACAGCACGTCCCAGCGGCCGGGCCGCAGCGGCAGGACGCCCGCCACGCTCGGCACCGCCGCCGCCGGGACCTCCGCGCGCAGCACCCCGGAGCCGTCCGCGACCAGGTCGAACGCGAACTCCTTGCGGCGCCCCCGGCTGCGCAGGACGATCTGCCCGGACGCGTGCGCGGTGTGCGTCGCGGCCAGCGACAGGGTCCCGTCGGGACGCCACACGCAGTCGTCCACCGACAGCCGCGTCGTCGCCCGCCGCACCCGCACGTACCCGTTCGGGCCGCGGCCCGCGCTCACCTCCAGCGCACCGAACGTGCGCGCCGCCTCCTGCACGCCCTCGGCGAGGACGAGCGGGCGGCCCTCGCGGTCGGCCTCGCCGTGCGGTACCGACAGCGCCCAGTCGCGGGTGTCGTCGATCGAGTCCGGGTCGATGTCCACGTCGAGCGCGTCCGGGTCGACGCGCGCCGACCAGCCGCCCGGCCGGGCCGTCACCGGGACGGGGACGCGCGAGTCGCCCAGCGTCAGCACGGCCTCGGCGGGCGGCTCGCCCGCCGACTCCACCTCGACGACGAGCGTCCGGCCGTCCCAGCGCAGCGCCGTCGCCTTCTCCCGGACGTGCTCCACCTGCACGACCAGGTTGCCGTCCACGACCTTCGGGACGACGCGCACGTCGTCGGCGACGTACCGGTAGGGCGGGGTCGCGCCCGTCCCCGAGCCGCCGCCGCGCACCGGGCCCTGCCGGAACACGCCCGCGTTCAGCACCGCGGCGTGCACCTCCCAGGTGCCCTCGGCCCAGCCGCCGCGCTCCTTCAGCTTCGCCGCCTCCAGCGCGAACTCGAAGCCGGTCCAGCCGCCGGACGACTTGCCCGGCTTGGGCGTCTGCCGCGCCCGCGCGGTGATCTTGCGGCGGCCGTTGCGCAGCGTCACGGTCTTGATCGCCGTCCAGCGGCGGCGCGAGCTGACCGAGTTGATGTAGGCCTCGCCGGTGACGACGAGCCGGTCGTCCTCCCAGCGGACGGCGTGCGCCCGGCCGCGCATCTTCACCTCGTCGCGCGCCCGGTACACGTCGCGGGGGACGTCGACCTTGGCGTCCTTCCAGTACGGGTAGACGACGTAGCGGCGCAGCGGGTCCCGGACGATCGACGGCGAGGACTTGCCGCGCTCGTACCGGACGACCTTCACCAGCTCCATCGTGTGGCCTTCGGCCGCGAGGTGCCACTTCAGCCGGGCCAGCGCGGGCGCCTCCGCGAACACCTTCGCCGACACGCCCTTCGCGTACGCCGCGGCGAGCGCGACGACCTGCTCCCGCTCGTCCCCGGACAGGTCCGGCATGGCGTCCAGGAACGTCTTCAGCTCGTTCGTGACGAGCGCGAGCTGCAGCTGCCGCAGCGCCTTGGCGTCACCGCGCTCGGCGACGAAGGTGGTGGCGAGGTTCGCCGCCGCGAAGCCGTCCGCGATCTCCTGCAGCTCGGTCGTCGGCGCGTACCGCCGCGACCGCCGGTGCAGGACGACGTCCGGCACGACGTCGACGGACTTGGCCAGGTGCAGCGCCCGCACCATGACCGGCAGGTCGTCGTCGCGGGCGAGGTCGGGGAACTCCAGGCCGTGGGCGTCCCAGAACGAGCGCCGCAGCAGCGCCCCGACGATCTTGCGGTCGGCCAGCAGGCCGGGGCTGCGGTGCAGGTCGGTGGCCGTCGCCGGCGCGGCCGTGTCGCCGCGCGCCTTCCACTGCGACACCTGGCCGGTCCACTTGAGGGACGCGTCCGGGCCCTTCGCCAGCTCGGCGCCGGACGTCTCGAGCGCCCCGTGCAGCGCCGCGACCGCGTCCGGCGGCATCGCGTCGCCGGAGTCGGCGAACAGCAGGAACTCGCCGGTGCTCTCGGCCACCCCCAGGTTGCGGGCCGCGCCCCGGCTCGGCGCCCCCGTGCGGATCAGCCGGAACCGGTCGTCGGGCAGGGGCGCCCGCGCGGCCGTCCCGGTGCCGTCGTCCACGACCAGGACCTCCAGGTCGCCGAACGTCTGGACCGAGAGCGACTCCAGGGCGTCGCCGAGGTCGTCCCCGGCGCCGTGGGAGAGCACGATGACGCTGATACGGGCGGTCATGCCCACTCCTTCGTGAGCTGGCGAGCCGGATGCGGGCTCCGGCCGCGGACGGTCATGGGGGGTGCGACGGTCCGGCGCGCGGGGCTCAGGACGCGCCGGAGGCGGCGCCGGACGCGGACGCCTCCGCGGGGGCGGCGACCGGCGGGAGCTTCTCGCCGAGGAAGACGCGGCGCACGGCCCGCTCGGCCGCGTTGCCGTCGTCCCACGGGCAGAAACGGGCGCGGAAGGCCTCCAGGCTCTTCGTCGCCGCGTCGCCCCACGCCGACCGCGAGACGAACGCGTCGACGAGTTCGGACTCGGTGCGGGCGACGATGCCGGGCGGGAACTCGGTCAGGTCGAAGTTCACGCCCCGGGTGAGCCGGTAGGTCTCCCAGTCGTTGGCGTAGATCACGATCGGCTTGCCGAGGTTGGCGTAGTCGAACATCACCGACGAGTAGTCGGTGAGCAGCGCGTCCGACGCGATGGACAGGTCCTCGACCGACGGGTGCTTCGACACGTCGATCACCCGGTCCTCGGGCCAGCCCAGGTCGGCGGCCATGTCCTTGAGCTTGTAGAAGTAGTGCGCCCGCAGCAGCAGGACGTGGTCGTCGCCGAGATCCTCGACGACCCGCCCGATGTCGAACATGGGGCTGTAGCGGCGCTGGTAGTCGCGGTGCGTCGGCGCGTACAGGATCGCCGTCCTGCCCTCGGGGATGCCGAGGTCGGCGCGCAGCCGCACCCGGTCCTTGTCGGTGGCGCGGACCAGCTGGTCGTTGCGCGGGTAGCCGATCTCCAGCATCTCGTAGCGGCACGGGTACGCCCGCTCCCACGCCTCGCTGGACAGCGGGTTGGACGAGACGAGGTAGTCCCAGCGGTCGCATCGCTCGATGAGGGCCTTGAAGTCCATGTCGGCGGCGCCGACCGGGTACTCCATCTGGTCGAGGCCCATCTTCTTCAGCGGCGTCCCGTGCTGGGTCTCCAGGTGCACCTGCCCCGGCCGCTTGACGAGGTGGTCGGGGAAGTTGACGTTGTTGACGAAGTACTTGGCCGAGGCGATCGTCCGGTAGTACTCCGCCGACCCCGCCACCACGTACTCCACGCCCTCGGGCATGCCCTTGCGGCCGCCGGGCTTCACGATCCACACGCAGCGGATGTGCGGGGCCAGTTCCCGCACCTTCTCGTAGATCGCGGCGGGGTTGCAGGCGTAGCCGCGGTACCAGTAGGCGGCGAAGACGGCGAGGTTCTCCTCGATCGGCATCCGCAGCCGCATCTGGTAGAAGTACCGCTCCTTCGCGACCTGCTTGGAGCGGACGACGCCGCGCTTCTGCAGCTTGCGGACCTTGCGCCCGCCCTTCTTCGCCTTCGTCGTCAGCTTCGGCCCGCTGAGCCGCTCCCACGCCCGGAAGTCGTTGCGCTCGATCGCCCGGTGCTTGTCGGCCAGGCGCGGCTCGTCGTCCGGCGGGACGTGCCCCTGCGGCTTGTACCGGTTGTACCAGGCGGACATCTCGGTGAAGTAGCGCTGCTTCTCCGACGCGACGATGCGGTCGGGCCGCTCGATGATGACGAGCAGGTGCCAGATCGCCCGGTTGAACATCGTGGGCCGGAACCGGTCCGCGTCCGGGCCCAGCCGGTCCATGAACGCGAAGATGCGGTCGTACTGGTCGAACGCGTCGAAGTGCTTGGCGCTCGCCGTCTTGGTGATCGCGCCGCTCCGGCGCTGCCGGTAGATGTAGCAGACCCGGTCCAGGAGGCTGATCCGCTCGGCCGCCATCAGGATCGGGTAGGTGATGCTGACGTCCTCGTAGTAGCCGCTGTTGGACCGCAGCCCGGTGCCGATCAGGAACTCGCGGCGGATCGCCCGGTTCCAGATCGAGGTGAACATCTCCAGGCACTGCGGACGCTCGGCGAGCGTGAACACGTCCGGCGCGGGCGGCTCCCGGAACAGGTGGTTGATGATGCTGCGCTTGACCCGGCCGTTCCAGTACGAGCGCGCGTAGTCGAACATCAGGACGTCCGGGCGCGTCTCGGCGAGCCGGTCGAGGATCGCGCGGACGGCGCCCTCGGTGGCGTAGTCGTCGCTGTCGAAGAACCAGACGTAGTCGCCCGTCGCCATGTCGAGCCCGACGTTGCGGGCCTGGCCGAGCCCGACGTTCTCGGTGAGGTGACGGACCCGCACCCGCGAGTCGCGCTCGGCGAACTCGTCGAGGATGAGCCCGCAGGCGTCCGGGGAGCAGTCGTCGATCGCGATGACCTCGAGGTTCGGGATGCCCGGCTCGAGGATCGACTCCATGCACTGCCGCAGGTAGCCCTGGACCTTGTGCACCGGGACGATGATGCTCAACGAGACGTCGTTCTCGGAGACGCCGTTGTTGTCACTGCTCACGCGCTGGCCAATCGGTTAACGGGAGAGGAAGGAAAGGTAGCCGCTAGCGTAGATCGATACTACGTCCTGCTTTGCCGTGGCTTGAGAAGCCAGTCGACTCGGGGCTCGACCGCCCAGCGGAACAGCCGCCGCACCGGCGAGGTGCCGAGCAGGACGCCCAGCGCGACGGCGCTCAGCGTCACCGCGACGAGGCCCGCCGGGGTGTGCAGCGCCTCGGCCTCGAAGTAGCCGCCGTAGTCGAAGATTTTCACGACGAGGCCGTGCAGGAGGTAGATGAACATCGTCCGCGTGCCCATCGCGGTGAACCACGTCGTCTTGCGCGGGATCACCGCGAGGAACGCGGCGCCCAGCAGCAGGGCCGCGAGCATCGCCGCGAAGCGCAGGCCCATGCCCTCCAGGGCCGCGTAGTCCATGTCCTCGTAGCCCCGGTTCCACCAGAGCAGATCGGAGTTGATCTCCGGGACGATCGTGCCGAGCTGCCAGACGTAGGCGATCGGCAGCGCCGCGACCAGCACGGCGGCGCCCGCCCACCGCGCCCACCGGGCCCGCAGCCACTGGATGCGGGCGGGATCGACGGTCAGGCCGAGCACGAAGAACGGCAGCAGCCCGACGGTCCGGGCGACCGTACCGTCCGCGTTGAACGCCCAGCTCCCGGCGATCAGGCACAGTACGACCGACACGGTCGTCGGGTGGCGCAGCTGGGCCCACAGCGGCGCGCTCAGCCGCCAGAACACCATGGCGACCAGGAACCACATCAGGTAGTGCGGGCGGAACAGCTCGTGCAGGTCGAAATCCGCCCCGTTGATGAACACGAGCTGCAGCCGGTACGGCACGATGAAGATCAGGTACGGGACGACCAGCGTCGGCAGGATGCTGCGGAACTTGTCGGTCGACCGCATGAAGCCGCGCGAGAAGAAGCCCGAGATGAACACGAACACCGGCATGTGGAACGCGTAGAGCACGGTGTACGCCGCGGCCACGGCGTGGCTCTCGCCGAAGTTGGCCCAGACGTGGCCGACCACGACGAGCACGGCCGCGCAGAACTTCGCGTTGTCGAAGTAGGCGTCCCGGCGTCCGGCCGGCCGGCCCGGGGGCTCGGCGGGGCCTTGGGGGGCCTCCGTCCCGGAGGACGGCGACGGGGAGCTGGGGGAAGCAGAGGTAACAGCCATATTTCCGAGGGGAGACGTCACAGTGCCGCGGGGGTAACGACTAGGTCACTGTACTGGCGCTCCGGCCGCCCGGCGGCCGTTTCACGTCTTTCGCCGGGCTGTGCCGGATTTTCCAGGGCCGCTCGGGCCCGCTCCGCGCCGGCCGGCCCGGCTACTTCTTCTTCGGACGCCGGAGCGGCGTGAAAATCCAGGTCAGCTTCGGCTCCAGCGCCCACCGCATGGACCGGACGACCGGCGGCGTGCAGAGCACCGTCACGACCACGGCGGCCGTCACGACCGCGGCCAGGATGCCGGGCTCGGTGTTCAGCCAGCCGATGTCCCACCCGTCGGTGAAGTTCATCGCACGGGTCAGGAAGCCGTGCAGCAGGTAGCCGTACAGGGTGGCGGCGCCGAGCCCGGTGAACCAGTGCTTGCGGCGCGGCACGACCGCCAGGAACGCGGCGACCAGGGTGATCGCGGCGGCGAACATCGCCACCCGCATCACCGTGCCGGTGACGTTGGCGACGCCCAGCTCCTCGTGCGTGTGCCGCCAGAAGATCCAGTCGATGTTCATGCGGTCCATCGCCAGGTAGGCGAACCCCAGCCCGCCGGCCAGGACGACCGCGCCGATGGGCCGCGCGACCGGCCGCTTGAGCACCTCGAAGTGCTCCGGCCGGAGCACGAGCCCGAGGACGTAGAACGGCAGCAGCCCGAGCACCCGGTGCAGGCCGAGCGTCGAGCCGAGTTCGCCCGTGTACGACAGCAGCGCGATGACCAGTGACAGCGCCACCGGCCAGCGGACCTGCTGCCACACCGGGGTCGACAGCCGCCACATGAACAGCGCGAGCAGGAACCAGGTGAGGAAGTAGGGCTCGAGGAGGCTCACCTCCAGCCGCCCGCCGGTGCCCGCCCAGTCGTAGAGCGAGTAGGCGATCTCGAACAGCACGTAGGGCACCCCGACGGCCGTGATGAGCCGCCGGGCCTTGCCGCCCGAGAACGTCCAGTTCCGCGACATGTAGCCGGTGAGCACGATGAACACCGGCATGTGGAACATGTAGATGAACAGGTACAGGCCCTTGGCCAGCGGCACGTTCTGCAGGTAGGCGATGGAGTGCCCGATCGCCACCAGCACGATCGCGAAGTACTTCGCGTTGTCGAAGAACGGGTCGCGCTGCTTGCGCGGCCGGGGCGCCGCGGGCGGGGGGCCGGCGGGCGCCGGGACCGCGGGGGCGTCCACCGGGGGCGAGGCCACCGGGTGGGAAGCCGCCGGGGAGGCCCCGTCCGGCGCGGGGGCACCCGGCGGCGGGACCGTTCCCGCCGCCTGCTCCGCCGTGTTCGATGTGGACGTGCTGTGGGTCATGCGCCTGCCCCGAATCGACGGCCTGGGCTCAGGCCTCGCTGCAGATGTTGTCGCTGGCGCGGATCTCACCCTGCTGCTCCGGGATGCCCCGCTGGCCGCCCTTGAGGTCGGTCCAGTCCGTCCCGATGACGAGGTCGACGACGCCGGGCTGGGCGCCGCTGGCCTGCGCCGCGGGCGCCGGCTTGCTCGGGATGAGGGCCGCCAGGCTCTTCGCCTGGTTCTCCGCACCGGAACCGTACAGCACCTTGGTGGCCGCTGTCCGCTCGGCGTTGCCGCCGACCGTGACCTGGAAGCCCTGCGCCTCGAGCGAGTCGGAGACGCGCCCGGCCTGGCCGTCGGTGCCGCTGCCGTTGAAGACCCGGACCCGGATCTGGCTCGGCGGGATCGTCGGCGCGGGCGCCGCCGGCTTGCCCGCGTCCTTCTTCTCCTCTTCCGGAGGCTTCTTGTCCTCGCGGACGGACGCGAAGAACTGTTCCGCGTCCGGGGCCAGGGCGAGCCGGTTCTTGTCGATGGGGTCCTGGCCGTTCGGGACGGTCACGAAGCGCAGCTTTCCGGACGAGAGCCCCTGCATGCTCTGCGCGATGTCCATCATCGCGGTCACCGACAGCTCGCTGTCGGTGGTGAGGGACTTCGTGGTCGCGTTGAGCAGGTCGAGCAGCGCCTTGGGATTGGTGAGCACGCCCCTGCTCATCACCTTGTTGGCGAGTGCGCCCAGGAACTTCTGCTGCCGCTTGATCCGGCTGGTGTCGGTGCCGTCGCCGAGGGCGTAGCGGGCCCGGACGTACGCGAGCGCGACCTCGCCCTCGATCTCGTGCTTGCCCCGGGTGAGCTTCAGCCCGGACTTCTCGTCGTCGACGTCCTGGGGGAGGCACACCGGGACGCCGCCGACGGCCGTCGTGATGTTCTTGAAGCCGCTGAAGTCGACCTGGACGAAATGGTCGATGCGGATGTCGGTCATGCTCTCCAGCGTCTTGATGACGCAGGTCGCGCCGCCGACGGTGAACGCCGTGTTGATCTGGACCCGGCCGGAGCCCGGTACCGTCTTGCCCTCCCGGTCCTCGCACTCGGGACGCTGGACCATCAGGTCGCGGGGAAAGCTGATCGCCATCGCCTGCTCGCCGCCGGGCGACAGGTGCAGCAGGATCATCGTGTCCGAGCGGGGCGGGTCGTCCTTCATCTGCCGGCCGTACTCGGCGTTGGCGCCCGCGCGGGTGTCGGACCCGAGCATCAGGATGTTCATCGCCTCGTTCAGCTTGTCCGGCCGGTCGGGGCCGAGCTTGGAGTTGACGTCCTCCTGGGCGATGTTGCCGAACGCCTGCCGGTACAGGCCGTAGGCGGTGAGAGAGCCGATCACCATGACCGCGGAGAGGCCGATGCACACCCAGCCGAGGATGCGCCAGCCCCGCCGAGGCGGCGCCGGTTCCTCAGGGTCGGCGTCGTCGACGTACTCCATGTACATCGGGTTGCTGTTCATCGGCTCCGTGGTTCCGGTGGGCCCGCTTTCACAGGTCGGGACGCGGTCGATGGGTCGGGGAGGCGGCGAGCGGGCAGGGGGCAGAGCGAACGCAAGGGAAGCGTAGTCAGGCGAGTCGGCGTACGGACCCGGAAGCGTCATTCCACCCCGGAAGACCGGCCACCGCCGTCACATGCTCTACCGACACCCGCCTATTTACGGCGGTTTTGTCGAAGTTTCGTTGGATTATGACGGAAGCACCCGAGGCTAGTGGTGCGAGCAGACCCGCCAGAACCCCGTCGAGTGTGGCGAACGACATGTCAACCAGAAGCCGGTCCCGCGCGTCCAGCTCCCATTTCTCGACGGCGGCCCGCGCGGCGCCCGCCAGATCCAGGCCGCTGAGTGTGGCGTTTGTCACAGTCAGCGCGGGGGCCCGCGGCGACGCCCCCGGTCCGGGCGCGAACCGGTCGCCGTACGAGCGGACCTCGGCCGCGTAGTCCACGACGCCCGGCGGGCAGTGCCCGAGCGGAGCGCCCAGCGCGTGCAGCGACAGCCCCACGATCTCCTCGGCGTCCGCGTCGGCGAGCACCTCGTCCAGCGCCTCCTCCGACGTCGCCAGGACGTACGGCGCCGCGGCACCGAACGGTTCGGCCGCGCCGTCCTCGGACCGCGCCGCGAGGGAGCCGGGCGTCACCGGCTCGGCCACCAGCCCCGCCGCCCAGCAGGCCATCAGCCACACCGACGTCTGCCAGTGCGGGGGCAGGGCCAGCACCGCGCGGGTGCCGGGCTCGACGCCCAGGCCGTCCACCAGGAAGTTCGCCGTCTTGGCGACCCAGTTGTCGAACGTGCGCGCGGATAGTTCCACGCGCTCGCCCGTCCGGTCGTCGTAGAAGGTCACCAGCGGCCGGGCCGGGTCGTCGGCCACCCGCCGCCGCAGCAGCTCCACCGGCCCGGCGTTGCTCTCGCTCATGGATGCGAGCGTAGGACCTGCCGGGACGATCACGGGTCAAGGCCGGGTCTCATCGGCGCCCGAGGGCGTCCGGTGCCGCTACGCTCCGCACCGATGAACGAGCGGACGAGTACGTCGGCGGGCCGCGTGCTCGCCCTGATCACCATCGCCCCCGCACTGCTCATCGCGGCCTGGCTCGCGGTGTCGCTGCCGCTGCTGCTGGCGGGTGCCTTCCACCCCGCCCCGGCGATCGCGCTGTTCGTGCCGGTCGCGGCGGTGATGCTCCGGTACGGCCTGCGGTTCGGGACGCCCGGGGGCGGCGAGCCGGGCGAGTCGAGCGGACCGGACGGATCGTCCGGCGGTCCGGGCGTTCTGGACGGTGCGACGCGGTGGACGCTCGCGGGCGTGCTGTCGGTCGTCGGCGTCTTCACCGTTTACCAGGTGTTCATGCTCTCGGAGCAGATCATCGTCCGGCGCGACCCCGCGTCCTACGTCCAGTTCGCGGTGTGGCTCGCCGAGCACGGCTCGCTGCCGATCCCGCAGGACCGCTGGGCGTTCGGCGGCGCCGATCCCGCGCTCGGGTTCGAGAGCCCCGCGTTCTACGCGGAGGGCGGCGCGATCGTCCCGCAGTTCATGGCCGGGTTCCCGCTCGTGCTGGCGCCCGGCGGCTGGCTCGCCGGCGCCCCGGGCGTCCTGCTGACCGCGCCGCTGCTCGGCGCCTGCTGCGTGCTCGCGTTCGCCGGGCTCGTCGCGCGGCTGGTCGGGCCCCGCTGGGCGCCCGCCGGGGCGCTGCTGCTCGCCGCGTGCCTGCCGATGCTGTGGGCGTCCCGCAACACGCTCAGCGAGCTGCCCGCGATCGTCCTGCTGCTCGGCGGGCTGTCGCTGATCCACGACGCGCGCGGCGCGGAGCCGCGCGCCGCGCGCGCGAAGTACCTGCTGGCGGGCCTGGCGCTCGGCCTGATCGTGCTCGTCCGCATCGACGGGCTCCGCGACGTCCTGCCGATCCTGGCGCTCGCCGGGCTGCTCGCCGGGCTGCGGCGCCCGGCGGGGTACTGGCTGGCGGGCGGGCTCGTCCTCGGCGCCGCCGCCGGGCTGATCGAGGGCGTCGTGCTGTCGCGCCCCTACCTCGAGTACCTGCGCGGCTCGGTGGTCCCGCTGCTGGTCATCGCGACGGCCGTCGCGGCGGCGACCGTCCTGCTGGCGGTGCTGCTGCGGGCGGACCGGACGGGTGGGCGGCTGCGGGCGCTCGCGGCGTCCGTGCGGGGCGGGCGGCTCCCGAACCTCCTCGCCGGGCTGACCGTCGCGGTGTTCCTGGCGTTCGCCGCGCGCCCGCTGTTCCAGACCGTCACGCGCGTCCCCGACAACCCCGACGACCGGCTGAACGCCCAGTTCATCGAGGCCGTCCAGAAGATCAACGGTATGCCGCTGGACGGCACCCGGCAGTACACCGAGCTGTCGCTGTACTGGGTCGCCTGGTACGTCGGCGTGCCCGCGCTGCTGTTCGCCGTGGTCGGCGCGGCCGTCCTCGGGCGGCGGCTGCTGCGCGGACGGTCGGCGCAGTGGCTGCCCGCGTACGCGGTGATCGTGTGGACGACGACGCAGGTGCTGCTCCGTCCGGGCATCACCCCCGACCACCCGTGGGCGTCGCGGCGGCTGATCGGCCTGGTCATCCCGGGCCTGCTGCTGTTCGCGCTGTTCGGGGCCGCCTGGACGGCCCGGCGGGTGCGGCGCCTCGGCTACTCGCCGCGCGTCCTGGGCTGGGGCAAGGGCGTGGGGTTCGCGGTGGTGCTCGTCCCGATCGTGCTGGTCTCGGCGCCCTACCTGGTGTCGCGGACCGAGCAGGGCGAGGTCGCGGCCGTCCGCGGGCTGTGCGACCGGCTCGGCCCCGACGCGTCCGTGATCGCCGTCGAGCGCGCCACCGCCGACCGGTTCCTGCAGGTCGTGCGGGGCATGTGCGGCGTCCCGGCGGCCCGGACGGCCGACGGCGCCACGCCCGGCGACGTCCGGCGCGTCATCGGGAAGGTGCGCGCCGCGGGCCGCACCCCGGTGCTGCTCGGCGCGCGGCGCACCGACGTCGCGCCGTACGGCCCGGCCGAGCAGGTCATCGCGATCAGCACCCGGCAGGACGGGCGGACGCTGAACGAGCCCCCGCGCGGCACCTGGGGCCTCGGCATCGACGTGTGGACGTCGCGCCCCACCGGCCCCGGGGTTCCCGATGACGGCGGGTCGGGCGGCCGAGGCGAGTATCCTCGCCCTGCGTGAGCACCCAGCCTGCCGATCCCGCGGCCGAACACGTCCACGTCACGATCGTCCTGCCCTGCTACAACGAGCAGGATCACGTGATCGACGAGGTCGAGCGCATCTGCAAGGCGATGGACAACAGCGGCAAGACCTACGAGCTGCTGGCCGTGGACGACTGCTCGACCGACGACACGCTGGCTCGGCTGCGGGAGGCCGAGTCCCGGTTCCCGAACATGCGCATCATGGCGTTCCAGCACAACAGCGGTTCGGGGACGGTCCGGCGCATCGGCTCGCAGCAGGCCCGCGGTGACATCGTCGTGTGGACCGACGCCGACATGTCCTACCCGAACGACCGGATCCCCGAGTTCGTCGAGATGCTCGACGAGAACCCGGCGATCGACCAGGTCGTCGGGGCGCGCACCAGCGAGGAGGGCACGCACAAGGCGCTGCGGGTGCCCGCCAAGTGGTTCATCCGCAAGGTCGCCGAGCGGCTCACCAACTCGCGGATCCCCGACCTGAACTCGGGGCTGCGGGCGTTCCGCCGCGAGGTGTCGCTGCCCTACCTGCGGCTGCTGCCGCCCGGATTCTCCTGCGTGACGACGATCACCATCGCGTTCCTGTCGAACCAGCACCCGGTGCACTACGAGCCGATCGAGTACGCCAAGCGGGCCGGGAAGTCGAAGTTCCACTTCACCAAGGACGCCTACCGCTACATCCTGCAGGTGCTGCGGATGGTGATGTACTTCAACCCGCTCAAGGTGCTGATGCCCCCGGCGCTGTGGCTGATCCTGATCGGCCTCGGCAAGGGCGTCTTCGACATGATCGTCCACTTCGGGTACTTCGCGAACAACACGATCATGATCTTCGTGACGGGACTGATCATCGCCTCGATGGCGCTGCTCGCGGACCTGATCGTCCGATCGCGCACCGACGGTTAGGGTCGCCGGGATGCAGATCGCGATCGTCGGGCCCGCGTTCCCGTACAAGGGGGGCGGCGCCCACCACACCACCGAGCTCGCGCACCGGCTCGCCGCCGCCGGGCACGACGTCGTCATCGAGTCGTGGCGCGCCCAGTACCCGTCGTTCCTGTACCCCGGGCAGCAGACGATCTCCGAGCCGGAGGGCGAGCCGTTCCCCGGCACCCGGCACCGGCTCGACTGGCGCCGCCCGGACGGCTGGTGGCGCGCCGGCCGGTCGCTGCGGTCGCGCGACCTCACCGTCCTGGCCGTCCTCAGCCCCGTGCAGGTGCCCTCCTACCTGGGCATCCTCGCCGGTCTCGGGCGCCGCGCCCCCGTCGTCGCGCTCTGCCACAACGTGCTGCCGCACGAGCGCAAGCCCTACGACGTCCCGCTGATGCGGCGCCTCCTGCGGCGCGTGCACGGCGTGCTCGTCCACTCGGAGGCGCAGGCCGAACTGGCGCGCGGGCTCACGGCGCGTCCCGTCCGGGTGGCGGAGATGCCCGCGCACCTACCGGCCGCCCCCGCCCCCGCGTCCCGGGCGGACGGGGTGCGCCGCCGGTTGCTGTTCTTCGGGATCGTCCGTCCGTACAAGGGACTGGACGTCCTGCTGCGCGCCCTCGCGAAGGGCCCGGACGACGTGGCGCTGACCGTCGCGGGCGAGTTCTGGGGCGGTCTCGACGGCACCGAGCGGCTGATCGGCGAACTCGGGCTCGCGTCCCGCGTCGAGCTGCGGCCCGGGTACGTGCCCGCCGCCGACGTCCCCGGCCTGTTCGCGGACGCGGACGCGCTCGTCCTGCCCTACCGGACCGCCACGGCCTCGCAGAACGTCTGGATGGCGCACGAGTACGGCGTCCCGGTGATCGCGACCGACGTGGGCGGGTTCGCCGCCCAGGTCCGCGACGGCGTGGACGGGCTGATCTGCACGCCCGACGACGTCGCGTCGCTGGCCGCCGCGCTCGACCGGTTCTACGCGCCGGGGGAGCCCGAGCGGCTCCGCTCCGGCGTCCGCCCGGCCGACCACGGCCCCCTGTGGGACGCCTACGTGGCGGCGCTCACGGAGGGGGCCGGGGGACCGGTCAGCTCGTGACCGTGTCGAGGTGCGGTTCGATGATCTTCAGGAAGGCGCGCTTCGGCTTCGCGCCGGTGACCTGCTCCACGACCTCGCCGTTCTTGATGAGCAGCAGGGTCGGCAGCCCGAGTACCCCGTACTTGCCGGGGGTCTGCGGGTTCTCGTCGTAGTTGATCTTCGCGATCTTGAGCCGGCCGTCCAGTTCCCCGGCGATCTGGTCCAGGACCGGCGCGATCATCTTGCACGGCGGGCACCATTCGGCCCAGAAATCGACCAGGACGGGCACGTCGCTCTGCAGGACCTCGGCGTCGTACGTCGCGTCGGTCACGGTGACCGGACTCGTCACGGGGCCTCCTTCGTCGGGTGCGTACCGTTGACAAGTCCGGCGGTCGGCCGATCATTCCCGCTTTCGCCCGCTTCGCCGTTCCCGTCCTGGAGCGCGCCGCGCGGCGGCTTCGTCGCCACGAACGCCGCGCCCGCGATGATCAGGTCCGCGGCGGTCAGCAGGACGCGCGACGCGATCGCCACCACGACCGCCGCGCCCGCCGGGAGCGCCGGGGTCAGCACCACGGTCAGCGCGGCCTCCCGCGCCCCGATCCCGCCCGGCGCGATGAACACCAGGAAGCCCACCACGAACGCCAGCGCGTAGGCGCCCGCCGCCAGGAACGGCAGCCCCGCCCCGTCGCCGCCCACGGCGTCGCACAGCAGCCACGTGTGAACGCCGAACAGCAGCCACCCGAGGACCGTCCAGCCGATCGCGCGCAGCGTCACCGCCAGGCTCACCGGACGCTCCAGCGGCGGCCGCCGCAGCACCTTCAGCATCAGCCCCAGCGCCCACGTGACGACCTTCGGGTGCAGGGCCGCGAGCAGCACCGGCGCCAGCAGGAACAGCCACCAGAACCGGTCCCGCGCCGTCGCCGACGTCAGCGGCAGCGTCACCGCCGCGACCGCGAGCCCGCACGCCGTGGACGTCGCCACCGCCAGCAGCGTCGAGCCGAAGCTGCGCTCCGCCGGCACCTTGTGCTCGCGCGTCATCTCGATCTGCGTGACCAGCGCCCACACCTTGCCCGGCACGTACTTGCCGAGCTGCGAGATGCCGGAGATGCGGAACGCCGCGGCGACCGGCAGCGGCGAGCCGAGCCCGCCGAGCAGCGCGCGCCATCCCAGCATCCACACGAAAAGCCCCGCGAGGCCCGCCGCGAGCGAGCCCGCCAGCGCGAACCAGGACATGTCGCGCAGCGCCCGCACCGTGGCGTCCCACTGCGACGCCACGCTGTAGGCGCAGAAGGCCAGTGCGAGCAGCACCAGCAGCACCCGCAGGACCCGCACGGCGACGACCTTCTTGTTCACGGGCCCCAGAGTAGGCGACCCCGGACGCACGGGAGGCGAACACGGCGCCCCCACCGGCCGGTCCCCGTAAGGTAGGCGCGATGAAACTCTCCGATGCGATCGCCTTCATGGGGCACCAGGTGCACGTCTGCCGGTACCGCGAGGCCGGGACGCTGCTCGGCTGGATGGGCCGCGAGCTGCGCGGCCGGCGCGTCCTGGACGTCGCGGGCGGCGACGGGTACTGGGCCGGGCAGGCCCGCAAGCGGGGCGCCGACGCCGTCTCGATCGACCTTGCCCGCGGCAAGATGGAGTACGGCCGGACCCTGGCGCACGCACCCGCGCTGATCGAGTGCGACGCGCTGCGGCTCCCGTTCGGCGACGCGTCCTTCGACGCCGTCCTGTCGGTCTGCGCCATCGAGCACTTCGACGACGGCGGCAGGTCGCTCGACGAGATGGCCCGGGTGCTCAAGCCCGGCGGCGAGATCTTCATGTCCGCGGACGTCCTCTCGCGGGCCGACGCCTGGCCGAAGCTTCGGGACGCGCACAAGGCCAAGTACCACGTGCAGCACACCTACACCCACGAGAGCCTCGCCAAGCTCCTGGACGAGCGCGGCCTCGACCTGGTGCGGCACAGCTACCAGTTCCGCACCGCGGTGACCGAGCGCCTCTACCTCTCGCTGTCCACCTACGGCGGCAAGGTCGGCTTCAACGCCGCCGCGCCGCTCACGCCGCTCGTCGCCCTCACCGACCGCAAGGCCCCGAACGAGCGCGGCAGCATCGTGCTCGTCCAGGCCCGCAAGCGCGCGGACTGACGGCCCGAACCGGCACCAAGCGGACAGCCACTAGGCTCGGCCTCCACACCGCGGTGGAGAAGGGAGCCATGTGGAAGCGATCCTCCTGGTAGGGGGCAGGGGCACGCGCCTGCGGCCTCTCACCATCTCCACCCCGAAACCCCTGCTGCCCACGGCCGGTGTGTCGTTCCTGTCGCACCAGCTCGCGCGCGCGCATGCCGCGGGCGTCGAGCGCATCGTGTTCGCCACGTCCTACCGCGCCGAGATGTTCGAGGCGGCCTTCGGCAGCAAGGCGCACGGGCTCGAGCTGGTCTACGTCAGCGAGGACCAGCCGCTCGGCACCGGCGGCGCCATCCGCAACGCCGCCCGCGCGCTCACCTCCGGCCCGGACGACCCGGTGCTGATCCTCAACGGCGACATCCTCTCCGGCCACGATGTGGGCGCCCAGGTCGCCCTGCACGAGGAGACCGGCGCCGCCGTCACCCTGCATCTGACCAAGGTCGACGACCCGTCCCGCTTCGGGTGCGTCCCCACCGACGACTCCGGCCGCGTCACCGCGTTCCTCGAGAAGACCTCGCATCCGGTCACCGACCAGATCAACGCGGGCTGCTACGTGTTCCGCCGCTCCGCGATCGACACGATCCCCGAGGACGAGGTCGTCTCCGTCGAGCGCGAGACCTTCCCCGCCCTGATCTCCTCGGGCGCCCGCGTCATGGGCCACGTCGAGTCCGAGTACTGGCTCGACGTCGGCACCCCCGAGGCGTTCGTCCGCGGCTCCTGCGACCTGGTCCTCGGCCGCCTCGCCTCGCCCGCCATGCCCGGCGAGCCCGGCGAGCGCCTCACCCTCCCCGGCGCGACCGTCGCACCGGGCGCGATCGTCCGCGGCGGGACGACCGTCGGGCGCGGCGCGACCGTCGAGGCCGGCAGCACGGTCGTCGGCAGCGTGCTGCTCGACGACGCGTTCGTCGCCGAGGGCGCGACCGTCCGCGACTCCGTCCTGTCCCGCGGCGCCCGCGTCGGCCCCGGCGCCGTCCTCGACGGCGTCATCCTCGGTGACGGCGCCGTCGTCGGCCCCGGCAACGAGCTGCGCGGCGGCCTGCGCATCTGGCCCGGCATCAAGCTCCCCCCGACCGCCGTCCGCTTCTCCACCGACGCCTGAGGCCCGCGTACACTCGTCGCGGTGGCCCATGACGACACACACTGAACCCTCCGCACACACTGAACCCTCCGCCGAGGCGCTCCTCGACGTGTTCAAGGCGCTCGCGAACCCCGTGCGGCTCCAGTTGCTCGGGTGGCTGCGCGATCCCGAGGCGCATTTCCCCGTCGAGGACGGCATCGCCGACCCGCACGAGGTCGGCGTGTGCGTGAGCCACATCCAGGCCAAGACCGGGCTCGCGCAGTCGACCGTCTCCGCCTACATGGCGTCGCTCGAACGCGCCGGGCTCGTCCGCTCCACGCGCGTCGGGAAGTGGACGCACTACAAGCGCGACGAGGAGCGCATCGCCGCCTTCATCGAAGCCCTGGGCCGCGACCTCTGAGACCCCGCCCCATCGAAGGTCCGCGGCGCGTCGGCTACATATCGAAATTATGCGATACTTCGATGCGTTGATTCCCTGAAGCATGGAGGAGACATGGGCGCGATCGACGGGATGGACCTCGGACGCTTCGGCATCTGGACCTTCGACTTCGAGCGGCAGCCGGCGGGCGTGATCCGGGACTCCGTCCAGGAACTCGAAGGACTCGGCTGGCGGACGATCTGGATCCCCGAGACGATCGAACGCGAGGCGCTGTCCCACGCGGGGTTCCTGCTGGCGTCCACCGAAGGCATGAACGTCGTCAACGGCATCGCGCAGATCTGGTCCCGCGGCCCCCGCTGGGCCCAAACCGGTGCCCGGTTGCTCGCGGAGGCGTACCCGGACCGGCACGTCCTCGGCCTCGGCTTCGGCGGCAAGCCGCATCCGGGCGTCAGGCCGCTGGAGGCGATGCGCGAGTACCTGGACGGCATGGAGGCGGCCGCCGGAACGGTCCGGACGCGCCACGTCCTGGCCGCCTACGGGCCGAAGATGCTCGAACTGGCCCGCGACCGCACCGAGGGCGCCCACACCTACAACGTGTCGGTGCGCCACACCGCCCAGACCCGCGAGGTGCTGGGCGGGGCGTTCCTGGGCGTCGAGCAGGCGGTGATCCTGGAAACCGACCCGGACAAGGCCAGAGCCCTCGCGCGCGAGCACCTGCACACGTACCTGACGACGCCGTACAACATCGCCAAGTTCCTGCGCCTCGGCTACACCGAGGCCGACCTCGACAACGGCCGCGGCAGCGACCGGCTCGTCGACGACTTCGTCTTCTGGGGCGACGTCGACACGGTCGTCCGGAAGTTGCACGCCCACCTCGACGCGGGGGCCGACCACGTCGGCGTCCAGGTCATCGGCACCGAACCCGGCCGCACGGCCATGCCCGCCTGGCGCCGCCTGACCGAGGCCCTCGGCTGATCACGGTCACCGGCCGAGCCCGCGACCTGGAGTTAACACGAAGTGTCACGCTGGTCGTATGGCGAACGAGCACGTCAGCATTTCCGCGGACCCGCAGGTCCATGCGGCGCTCAAGAGCCATGCCGAAGCCGCCGGCATGGATGTCTCCCGCTACATGGTCGCCGCCGCGGCGGCGCAAATGGCGGCGGATGACGCGGCGGCATTCGCGCCACTGGACGCCGGCAACGCCGCCGCGTTGGATGAGGCGGTGCGAGCCCCGACCCCACCCGCATTCGACGAACTCACGTCCGAAGAACAGGCACAGGTGCGCAGGATCCTTTCCTTGGCGCTCGGCTTGGACGGCACCGACGTCGCGTGAGCCCGCGTACCGTCCTCACGACACCGAGCCCCGGCCGCCGCGACGGCGAGTCGGCCGGGCGCACATCGCTCGGCCGTCCGCCGTTCAGGTGCCGTCCACCGGTGTGCACGATCATTTCGGGCGCAGAGTACGACGGACGAGAACGGAGACGCCGATGACGGCTGACCGACGGACCTTCCTGCGCGGCGGACTGGCGGCGGGCGCCGGAGCCGCCATGGGAACCCTGCTCGGCGGCGGGACGGCCCAGGCGGGGCCCGCGTCGCCCGCACTGCTGCGGGGCCGCCCGCGCCTCACGCACGGCGTGCAGAGCGGCGACGTCACCGCGCACGACGCGGTCGTCTGGGCCCGCTCGGACCGTCCCGCGCGGATGCTGGTCGAGGTGAGCTCCCGGCCCGACTTCAGGCACGCCAGGTGGATCCCGGGGCCGCGGCTCACCCCCGCCACCGACCTGACCGGCAAGGCGTTCCTGCGCGGGCTGCCCGCCGGGCGGGAGCTGCACTACCGGGTCGTCCTCGCCGATCTGGACCGCCGCTCGGCCGTGTCCGAGCCGGTGACCGGACGCCTGCGCACCGCGCCCCGCGACCGCTCCGACATCCGCTTCGTCTGGTCGGGCGACCTCGCCGGCCAGGGCTGGGGCATCAACACCGGCATCGGCGGCTACCGCATCTTCAACGCGATGAGCGAGCTCGACCCGGACTTCTTCCTGTGCAGCGGCGACCTGGTGTACGCCGACGGCCCGCTGCAGGAGACGGTGGATCTGCCGGACGGGCGCACCTGGCGCAACCTCGTCACACCGGAGAAGACCAAGGTCGCCGAGACGCTCCCCGAGTACCGCGGGCAGTTCCGGTACAACCTGGAGGACGCCGCGATGCGCGCGTTCAACGCCCACGTCCCGATGATCTACCAGTGGGACGACCACGAGGTGACCAACAACTGGTACCCCGGCGAGATCCTCGACCTCCCGCAGTACACCGAGAAGCGCGTGGACGTCCTGGCCGCCCGCGCCCGCCGGGCGATGTTCGAGTACACCCCGACCGCCGTCCGGTCCCACAAGCACGGACGCCTCTACCGCCGCATCTCCTACGGGCCGCTGATGGACGTGTTCGTCCTCGACATGCGCACCCACAAGGACGCCAACGGGACGAACGACTCGCCCACCGCCGCCGAGGGCGTCCTGGGCGCCGAGCAGCTCGCGTGGCTCAAGCGCGAGCTGCGCCGCTCCCGGGCCACCTGGAAGGTGATCGCGGCCGACCTGCCGATCGGGCTCATCGTCCCGGACGGCTCGGCGGCCCAGGAAGGCATCGCGCAGGGCGACGGCGGCGCCCCGCTGGGCCGCGAGCGCGAGATCGCCGACCTGCTCTCGTACGCCAAGCGGAAGGGCGTGCGGAACATGGTGTGGCTGACGGCCGACGTCCACTACACCGCCGCGCACCACTACGACCCGTCGAACGCGGCGTTCCAGGACTTCGACCCGTTCTGGGAGTTCGTCGCCGGCCCCCTGAACGCCGGAGGGTTCGGCCCGAACACCCTGGAAGGCACGTTCGGCCCCCGGCTCGACTTCTCCCGCGCGCCGCAGAACGCGAACTCGTCCCCGGACGAGGGCTTCCAGCACTTCGGCGAGGTCGCCCTCGACGGCGAGTCGGGCGAGCTGACCGTCCGCCTCCGCGACATCGACGGCTCCGTCCACTACAAGCGCACCCTCACCCCGCGGCGGTAGCCGGGTCAGCCGTGCGGGGGCCGGCCGGTGAGGCGATGGTCGGCCAGGCTCAGCGCCTCGTCCACGACCCGCCGCAGGTGGCCGTCGGCGAGGCTGTAGACCACCCGGCGGCCTTCCTTGCGGGTGGTGACCAGCCCGCTCGTCCGCAGCCGCGCCAGGTGCTGGCTGACGGCGGGGCGCCGGGCCCCGCTCAGCTCGGTCAGCGTGGTCACGTCGGCCTCCGACCGCGCCAGCGCGTGCAGGAGGACGAGCCGGGTCCGGTCCCCGAGCAGGGCGAGGAGCTCGGCGGCGAGAACGAACTGCTCCTCGCGGGGATCGTGCGGGTGCGCATCGTGCGCAGGTGATAGATGCATGCGTGCGCTCATATGCACATAATGGGTGGGGTGCGGCCGCCGTGTCGAGCCCTTCCGGCCGCCGACGAGGAGGAGTGATGGATCATCACGCGCACCACCACCCGTCCGGCCGGTTCGCCCGCCTGCGGCACCGGCTCGGGCACCTGCTCACGCCGCATTCGCACGAGGCGGCGGACAGGACCGACACGGCCATGGAGTCCTCGGCGCGCGGAATGCGGGCCCTGTGGGTGTCGCTGGCCGTCCTCGGCGCCACCGCCCTCGCGCAGGCGGTCATCGTCGCGGTGTCGGGGTCGGTGGCGCTGCTCGGCGACACGGTGCACAACGCCGCGGACGCGCTGACGGCCGTCCCGCTCGGCATCGCGTTCGTCCTGGGCCGCCGCGCGGCCACGCGCCGGTTCACCTACGGCTTCGGGCGCGCCGAGGACCTGGCGGGCCTGCTCATCGTGGCGACCATCGCCGCCTCGGCGCTCTTCGCCGGATGGACGGCGATCGACCGGCTGCTCGACCCCCGCCCCATCGACCACCTGTGGACGGTGGCGGCCGCCGCCGTGGTCGGCTTCGCGGGCAACGAGTGGGTGGCCCGCTACCGGATGCGGGTCGGCCGCGAGATCGGCTCGGCCGCCCTCGTGGCCGACGGCCTGCACGCGCGGACCGACGGCTTCACCTCGCTGGCCGTCCTGCTCGGCGCGGGCGGCGCCGCACTGGGCTGGACCCTGGCCGACCCGATCGTCGGCCTGCTGATCACCGCGGCGATCCTGCTGGTCCTGCGGGACGCGGCCCGCGAGGTCCTGCGCCGGGTGCTGGACGCCGTCGACCCCGCCCTGGTCGACGCGGCCGACGCCGCCCTGCGCACGGTGCGCGGAGTGCAGGACGTCGGGGAACTGCGGATGCGCTGGATCGGCCACCGGCTGCGCGCCGAGGTCGCCGTCGCCATCGACGGCGGGATCAGCGTCCGCGAGGGCCACCGGATCGCCGTCGAGGCCGAACACGCGCTGCTGCACGCCGTCCCGCGCCTGGCCGCCGCGCACGTCCACGCCGACGCCGCCCCGGCGCCGGGACACCCGGACCCCCACCGCCTGCTGGCCCACCACGCCGCCTGATCGCGGCGTCAGCGCTTGAGATCCGCCAGCAGGTCGCGAAAGACCCCCCGCCCGACAACGAGCCTGAACCCATCGGGATCCTTCGAGTCGCGGATGCCGATGCCCTGGGGGAGTCCGGCGACCTCCACACACGCGCCGCCGTTGCCCGAACTGCGCGAGGCCTTACGCCACGTCGTCCTACTGCGGTCCATGGTCTTCCAGGTGGGTGAGGAGTGCGCGGAAGGAGTCCCGGCGGATGACGAGCTTGGCTCCGTCGGGGTCCTTGGAGTCGCGGATGCCGATGCCTTGGGGGAGTCCGGCCAGCTCGACGCAGTTGCCCCCAGTATCCGTGCTACGCGACGCTTTACGCCAAGTGACGACGCTTTGCTTCACGTTGGGCCTCCTATGTCCACTTTTCGGCGGTGACCTTCTTGATCAGGTCAAGTGACATGTCGACCGGGAGCGCTTGTGAGCGCAGAGTGGAGAGCGCCTCCGCCATCCTGTTCAGGTCGTCCTTGTCACTCATGGTCACACCTCGTGCCACCGTCTCCACGTAGCCTACTTGGCTTCGATCTTCCATCGTTGCCAACACGAACGAGCCTGAGATGCCGGTGTGCAAGCGCATCGGTACAACCTGGACCGCCAGCCGGTTGGACACTGAGTTCACCAGGTGTTCCAGTTGGCTGCGCATGACATCCGGACCACCGACTTCGCGGTAGAGAACGGACTTGTCGAGCAGGACCACGAGTTCGGGCGGTGCTGGTTCTTCTCGTGTGAGGATCATCTGACGCTTCAAGCGTGCCTCTACGGCCTTCTCGTCGCCATTCAAGATCGCGGAAGCATATGCGCGAACCTGGAGCAGGCCGGTGACCACCCCAAGTTCGAACACATGGAGCGACTTGGCTTCGTGCTCAACGCTCACCCAGTCGAACCATGCCGGGTACGCGGCCTCTTCGACGAGGTCGTCCCAGAGTTCCAGTAGCGCGCCACCTGCACTGAACTCCTGGTCCATGCACTCGGCAAACTCCCGTGTACAGCGTGACCGACCGGTTTCAACCATGCCTATGTACTGAGGAGTCACTCCTTGTCCGTTATTTGCCCTACGTGCGGCATTTGCCTGGCTCCATCCTTTGGTTTCCCGATATCTGCGAAATCTGCGACCGAAGGCTTGGAGGTTGGAGTTGGTCTTGGCCTTGATGAGTCGCGGTGCCATGTAGTCATCATCGCTCAAGTGCAACTCAAGTGACCTGCAACTTCAACATATTGAGTCATGTTCAATGTTCTGGTCATCCCCTCGGGTTGGCGACGCAGAGCGAGGAACTTATGGCGCACTGGCTGCAGGCAACAACGAGACACCAAGTCTGAAGGGTCGTATCGATGTCAGTGGCAGCGTGTGCGCCTGAGGTTCCTACGCTCGTCCTCGAGCCCGACGACCGAGCGCCGGGGCGGGCGCGGCGGTTCGTCGCCGAGCACTTCCGCGCATGGGAAGTCCGTGACGACTACACCGCCCGGCTCGTCGTCAGCGAGCTTGTCACCAACGCGTACCGCCACGGGGAGGGGGCGATCGTGGTCCGGGTGTTCGTGGACGAGCGCGACTGGCTCCCCGTGATCGAGGTCTGGGACGCCGGTGAGGGGCGGCCGGTGGTGCGGTCGGAGAACCGCGCCGCGACGGGCGGGCGCGGGCTTCTCCTCATGTCCGGGATGGTGCACGCGTGGGGCGTCCGTCCGCTGAACGAGGGCGGGAAGGTGATCTGGGCCAAGTGCGCGGCGTGCTGAGCCGGCCCGTGCGGTTCGTCGTCGTCCTGTACCTGCGGAGACGGGCCGTGCGGTACGTGAGCGACGCGTTCGATCTCGCCGAGCGCCGCGATGTCCGGGCGGCCGTGCGGTGCCACGAGAGGTCGACCGCGTTGTGGCGGGCGGTCGAGGTTCTGCGCGGGTCCTGACAGCGAGAACAGACTCGTCGAAGGCGCTCCTCGACGGGCGGCCGCCGTTCACCGCGCGGCTTGCCTTTTCCGCCAGCCGCGGAGGTTGAGGACGAGCAGGACGGAGCCGATCGGGCAGCCCAGCAGGAGCAGCACGGCGCCGGTGAAGGGCTTGAGCCAAGGGCGGCCGCTTGTCGTGTAGACGCGATCGGTATCGGGGTCGCCGCTGGCGACGGTGCTCAGCGGGGACGGGGGGCTGTCGCCGCTGTCGGGGTCGACTCCGGAGAGCCGGACGTCCGCCAGGCGCACAGATCCGTCGTCGCTGGTGAAGTCGCCGATCCACCAGTGGGCGCCCCTGTTGCTGCTCTTCATCCGCTCCGCCGTGAAGGTGCCGGGCACCCCGTCGGAAGTGGCCCGGTAGGCGTCGGTGGCGCTGATGGCGAGGGCTGCTCCGCCCCCCACCCCGAACAGAAGGATGAAACACACGGCGCACCACACCATGAGCGTGGTCGGCCAGGTACGGGCGGGTTTCACTGTTCGTCTCCGCTCATGTCTCCGTCGGGATCGCCGAAACCCGTCTCACCTTCCCGGCCGCCTGCGGCCGAGCCACTCGTAGATCACGTCGTAGCCCGCGACGCCCGCCGCGAGGAGCGCCAGGATGCCGAGGAGGACCGCCCCGGACGTCCGGCCGGTCGCACTCGCCGCCACCGTCGCCGCCGCGGCGGCCAAGGCGATGCCGAGGGCCCACTTCCCGACGCCGCTCATTCGTGTCCCCGAGCCGCAGAACCCGCCACGGTGCACCTTTCGTCGGTGTCGCTCATGTCTCACGTCCGGGTCGAACGCGAGCATCGTCATCGGATAGACGTACCGTTACGGAAGTCGGTTTCGCTATTTTCGGGTTCGCCCGATGTCCGCGTCGCGGATCCGTGGTGAATGCCGGGCCGACGAGGTGCCGGTCCGTCAGAGCCGCGCGGCGGTGGCACACTGGGGAACGTATGTTCGGGGAATCTGGGGCCGTGGGCCGGGAGTGGCGGGCGCCGTGGCCGCTGGACCTCGGGGCCACGCTGGCGCCGCACCGGCGGGGGGCGGGCGATCCCGCGTTCCAGGTCCGGGACGGCTTCGTCTGGCGGGCCTCGTTCACACCGGACGGCCCGGGGACGCTGCGGCTGCGCGTGGTCCGCGATCCGGCCGGGGACGTCGTGGACGCGGCGGCGTGGGGGCCGGGTGCGCGGTGGCTGCTCGACGGGGTGCCCGCGCTGCTCGGGGCGGACGACTCCACCGACGGGTTCGTGCCGGTGCACGACATCGTGCGGGAGCAGGTCCGGCGGCGTCCGGGGTTCCGGGTCGGGCGGACGGGACGGGTGTTCGAGGCGCTCGTCCCGGCGGTGATGGAGCAGAAGGTGCTGGGCCAGGAAGCGTGGCGCGGCTGGCGGTACCTGCTGCGCCGGTTCGGGCGCCCGGCGCCGGGGGCGCCGTGGCTGCGGGTGCCCCCGCCGCCCGCGGTGTGGGCGCGGATCCCGTCGTGGGAGTGGCACAAGTCGGGTCTGGAGGCCGTCCGGGCCCGGACGATCATCACGGCCGCGCGGGTCGCGCAGCGGCTGGAGGACGATCCCGCGGCGGCACGGCTCACGTCCCTGCCGGGGATCGGGGTGTGGACGGCCGCGGAGGTGCGGCAGCGGGCGGTGGGCGACCCCGACGCCGTCTCGGTCGGCGACTACAACCTGCCCGGGCTCGTGGGCTGGGCGCTGGCCGGCCGGAAGGTCGACGACGCCGGGATGCTCGAGCTGCTGGAACCGTACGCGGGCCACCGGTACCGGGTCACGCGGCTGCTGGAGGGGGCCGGTGCGCGCCCGCCGCGGCGGGGCCCGCGGCTGCCGGTGCGCGACTACCGCTCGTTCTGAAGCGCGCCCACGTCACCGGGGTCGGCGGCGCTGCCCGATCGTGAAGGCGAGAGCGAGATAGGGGAACGGGTGCGGGGCACCCGGCTCCATGCGCAGCACCCATTCGGGCATGCGGAGGACGGTGCGTGCCCAGACCGTCCCACGGTCGTCCCTGATCTCGTAGGCACCCCACTTGGCCCCGGCAAAGGTGTCGATGCGCCCCAGGAAAGTCCCGTCCGCATGCAGGAGCGCGTAGTGGCTTCCCGGGCCCGTCCCGACCATGCGGATGATGTGCCTGGGCGCACCGGAGGGGTCCCGCACCACCATCTCCGTCCCGGAGCTCTTGCCGCCGCGCTGGTCGACACGGAACAGCGGCTGCCCCGCGGACCCGCGAACCTCCCAGTGGGACGTCTTCGCTCTCGCCTTACGAGGCATGGGCGGGGACGGAACGGGCGACACCGTCGCATGGCGCCGCCCGTCGGGCGTGCGCGCACCCTTGCCCGTGACGATCAGCAGGTCGCCGAGGGCCGCCGGTGCCGCGAGCAGCGGGGCCGCACGCCTGCGCGCCCGGTGCTGCGAAAGCACCAGACCGCCGAACGAGAGGGACCAGAACAGCGAGACCGTGAAGACATGCCACGAGCCCGCGAACCCGCGACCGTAGGGGCCCAGAGGGCCGACGCGGACCTCCACGGACGTGCCCGCGTCCGTGCGGCGAAGTCCGTTGAGCCCGCCGGAGCCGACGTCTCCGCCGTCGGTGCGCCATGTCCCGGTGCAGTTCAGCTGGGAGGCGCGGCCGCTGGTCGTCCGATGGCATTCGGCGACCTGCGCGGTGGCTCGCTCTCCCGCCAGAAAGGTGTAGGTCAGTACCGCCGGCCAGAAAAGCCCGCCGACCAGTGCCAGGGCCAGCGCGGCGCGCAGCAGACCAGAACGCATGGTGCGAAAACCTATACGCACGCGGATCTACCTCCACGATCGGGACGTTGGGTACGCCTCGTGGAGCCGCGCGCGGAGGCGGTCCCCGACGCGGCTCCATCCCCGGACGCGGCCGGTCAGGCGAAGCGGGAGCAGGCCAGGATCGCCTCGATCCGCTCCACCGCCGCGCGCTGGCCGGCGGGCGGGGAATCGCGGGTGGAGCGTTCCAGCGACCGGCAGGCGCGGTCGGGCCTGCCGCGGTCGAGGTGGCGCACGGCGCGGTCGAGCTGCTTCAGCATCGTCGTGCTGGAGGACGCGTGGCCGTCACGCTCGACCCGCTCGCGCAGCTCGGCGATCCGCCGGACGGACGTGGCGGCGCGCTCGTCCTCGATGTCGCCGAGCAGGCGCCCGAGTTCGGCCGGGACGTCGGACAGCAGGCCGGTCGCGCCGAGCCGCAGCAGCTCGTCCATCGGCTCGTACCCGAGGTCGTTCGTGGTCGACCAGACGGGCGTGCCCTGCGACACGACGTCCTCGACGACGCAGGAGGACGAACCGGGGGCGGGGCGCTCGCCGCGCTCGTAGGCGGCGACGCGGGCGGCGTAGTCGGTCTCGCAGGCGGCGTCGTCGCGGGAGGCGGTGATCCAGTCGGGCCAGAGCCGGATGTAGTCGACGCCGGCGGCGATGAACGCGTCGGCGTCCTGCGGCGTGGCGATGAAGCCGAGCGTGCTCAGGCCGGGGTCGAGCGCCTTGAACTCGTTGAGCGCGGCGACGGTCCGCGGGCCCACGATCACCTGGTCGGCCATGCGGTGCTCGTCGGTGATCTCGACGATGTCGGCGACGCGGTCGGACTCCTTGATGTCCAGCAGCAGCCGGACGTCGCTGCCCTTGACCGCCGCGAGCGTCTCGGCGAAGGTCGGGACCCGTTCCCCGGCGAACTCCGGCGACACGTGGCCGCCGGCGTCCAGCGCCTTGACCTGGGCGAGGGTGAGGTCGCCGATGCGGCCGGAGCCGTCGGTGGTCCGGTCGACGGTCTCGTCGTGCAGGATGACGATCTCGCCGTCCTTGGTCGCCCGCAGGTCGATCTCGATGGCGTCGACGCCCATCGAGATCGAGTTGCGGAACGCGGCGAGGGTGTTCTCGGGGTAGCCGGGGGACAGGCCGCGGTGGTTGACCAGGGTGAGGCCGGCGTCGGGGTAGGGGAAGGGTTCGGTGCCGGACGACCCCTGGGCGGGGCCGGCGTGGGCGGCGGGGGCGGGGACGGCCAGGGCGAGCGGCCCGGTGAGCACCAGGGCCGCAACGGCGCCCCGCGCCCATCGGCCCATCGTCGTGTCGCGCATGTTCTTCCTAGTCATGAGGGGGATGGCCCTCGCAACCTAGGACGCTTGAATGATCAACGACGCAACGCGGGATGAACAGCGCGGTCAGCCGGCCGCCGGGATCGTCCGGCGCGACTCCGCCTGGGCGGGCGCCGGGGACGCGGGGTCACGGCGGGGTCCGGCGCCGCGGGTTCGCGGGCGGAAGGGGCGGCGCCGCCAGAAGTGGCCGGGGGCGTGGTCGAGGCCGTCCCGGCTGTCGGCACCGAGGAGGGGGCCGAGGACGGCGAGGGCGATGATGAGGGCGAGCATGAAGAACATGGGTCGGTCCTTTTGTCGAGGTTCGGACGTTCCCGCGCGGTTGCCTCAAGTGTCGTCCCGATCATCGTTCAGGTCTAGCTAATGTTCCTGGAGTGATCGTGTTAGAAACACTTCACTGTGGGGATCCGGGAATAGAAAGCCGCTGATCAGGGCTGTGCACGATGACCTTCCCGGGCCCCCGCCGCGGCGGAGATTATGACGATTGGCATAGAGTGCCCGCATGGAGGTCACCAGCACCGCGGTGCGCCGGGCCCTGGCCCGCGCGCGTGACGGCAAGACGCTCGACCGATCCGAGGCCACGACCCTGCTGCACGCCCGCGGCGAGCAGCTCGACGACCTGCTGGCGTACGCGGCGCGGACGCGCGACGCCGGGCTCGCGGCGGCCGGCCGCCCCGGCGTCGTCACCTACAGCCGCAAGGTGTTCATCCCGCTGACCCGGCTGTGCCGCGACCGCTGCGGCTACTGCACGTTCGCGACCGTCCCGCACAAACTGGACGCGCCGTACCTGAGCCCCGACGAGGTGCTGGAGATCGCGCGGCGGGGCGCGGAGATGGGCTGCAAGGAGGCCCTGTTCACGCTCGGCGACCGTCCCGAGGACCGCTGGAAGCAGGCCCGCGAGTGGCTCGACGCCCACGGGTACGACGACACGCTGTCCTACGTGCGCGCGATGGCGATCCGGGTGCTGGAGGAGACCGGGCTGCTGCCCCACCTGAACCCGGGCGTGCTGAGCTGGCGCGACTTCCAGCGGCTCAAGCCCGTCGCGCCGTCCATGGGCATGATGCTCGAGACGACGGCGACGCGCCTGTTCAGCGAGAAGGGCGGCCCGCACTTCGGCTCGCCCGACAAGGACCCCGCGGTGCGGCTGCGCACCCTGGAGGACGCCGGACGGACGAACGTGCCGTTCACCACCGGCATCCTGATCGGCATCGGCGAGACCGTCGAGGAGCGGGCCGACGCGATCTTCGAGATCCGGAAGACGATGCGGGAGTACGGCGCGATCCAGGAAGTCATCGTGCAGAACTTCCGTGCCAAGCCCGACACCAAGATGCGCGACACCCCCGACGCCGAACTGGACGAACTGGCCGCGACGATCGCCGTGACCCGGCTCGTGCTCGGGCCGAAGGCACGCGTGCAGGCGCCCCCGAACCTCGTCGCCGACCAGTACGCGCTGATGCTGCGCGCGGGCATCGACGACTGGGGCGGCGTGTCCCCGCTGACGCCCGACCACGTGAACCCCGAGCGTCCGTGGCCGCAGATCGACGAGCTGGCCGAACGGACGGCGGCGGCCGGGTTCGAGCTGCGCGAGCGGCTCACGATCTACCCCGAGTACGTCAAGCGCGGCGAGCCGTGGCTGGACCCGCGGCTGATCGGGCACGTCGCCGCGCTCGCCGATCCGGCGACCGGGCTCGCCCGCGAGGACGCCGCCCTGGAGGGGCGCCCGTGGCAGGAGCCCGACGGCGGGTTCGAGGCGTCCGGACGCACCGACCTGCACACCGAGATCGACACCACCGGGCGGACGAGCGACCGGCGGGACGACTTCGACGAGGTGTACGGCGACTGGGACGCCCTCAAGGAACGCATGGCCGCACCCCAGCGGTTCGACGCCGACGTAAAGGACGCACTCGCGCGCGCGGAGCGGAACCCGGGCGGACTCACCGACGACGAGGCCCTCGCGCTGCTGCACGCGGACGGCCCCGAACTCGACGCGCTCGCCAAGTTGGCCGACGACCTCCGCAAGGACACGGTCGGCGACGACGTCACGTACGTGGTCACGCGCAACATCAACTTCACGAACGTCTGCTACACCGGCTGCCGGTTCTGCGCGTTCGCGCAGCGGCGGACGGACGCCGACGCCTACACGCTCTCGCTGGAGCAGGTCGGCGACCGGGTCGACGAGGCGTGGGCCGCCGGTGCCACCGAGATCTGCATGCAGGGCGGCATCCATCCCGATCTGCCCGGGACCGCCTACTTCGACCTCGCGCGCGAGGTGAAGCGCCGCGCGCCCGGCATCCACCTGCACTCCTACAGCCCGATGGAGGTCGTCAACGGCGCCAGCCGCACCGACATGTCCATCCGGGAGTGGCTGCAGGCGGCGAAGGAGGCCGGCGTCGACTCGCTGCCCGGCACCGCGGCGGAGATCCTGGACGACGACGTCCGCTGGGTGCTCACGAAGGGCAAGCTGCCCGCGGACCAGTGGGTCGAGGTCGTCACCACCGCGCACGAGATCGGTCTCCCGACGACGTCCACGATGATGTACGGGCACGTCGACACGCCCGCCCACTGGGTCGCGCACATCAAGCTGCTGCGGTCGCTCCAGGAACGGACGGGCGGGTTCAGCGAGTTCGTGCTGCTGCCGTTCGTGCACCACAACTCGCCGATCTACCTCGCGGGACTCGCCCGTCCGGGACCCACCGTCCGGGAGAACGTCGCCGTGCACGCGCTGGCCCGGATCCTGCTGCACGGCGCGATCCCCAACATCCAGACGTCCTGGGTCAAGCTCGGGGACGAACTGTGCACGCGCGTCCTGCGAGGCGGCGTGAACGACCTGGGCGGCACCCTGATGGAGGAGACCATCAGCCGCATGGCGGGCTCGGAGAACGGTTCGTTCAAGCCCATCAGCGAACTGGAGGCCATCGCCGCGCGCGCGGGCCGCCCCGCACGGCAGCGCACCACCCTCTACGGGGATGTTCCGGCGGAACGCCTCGAGGCGGCGCGCCGCACGGACGGCATCGGCGAGTTCGGCCGCAAGAGCCTGCCGCTGCAGCCCGTCACCTGACCGGTCCCGGGGCCGGACGGGCACGCCGTACGGCCCCGGGAGCACATCAGCGCACGGGTATCAGCGCACGGGTATCAGCGCACGGTGATGAACGCCTCCGCCGAGCGCGGCGGCCGGTCGCGCGGCGGCGCGGCCGGGTGCCCGACGCCCACGGCGCCCATCGGGTCCCAGTCGCCGGGCAGGTCGAGCGCCCGCCGGACGACCTCGCGGCAGAACATCGTGCTCGACACCCAGCACGAGCCGAGCCCCTCGACCGCGAGGGCGACGAGGAGGTTCTGGACGCCCGCGCCCGTCGCGACGACGAACATCTCGCGTTCGGCGCGCGCGCGCCGCTCGTCCGGGTAGTCGTGCGACCCGTCCATCACCAGGCACGGGACGACCAGGTACGGCGCTCGGCGCAGCACGTCGCCGCGCCGCAGCCGCTTGGTGATCGACTCGTCGGAGAAGGCGTCGCCGCGCAGGTCGGCCTCCCACGCGTCGCGCATCGCGTCGAGCAGGCGGGTGCGCGACTCCGCCGACTCCAGGAGCACGAACCGCCACGGCGTCGTGTGGTGCGGCGCGGGCGCGGTGATCGCGGCGTCCACCGCGCGGCGCACGGCCGTGCCGTCCACCGGCTCGTCGGTGAACTCCCGGATCGTGCGGCGCGCGCGCAGCACGTCCGAGGAGCCGTACCGGAACATGTCCTCAGCCGGAGGACGGACGAGCGCGCGCGCCCCCGGCCCGTCGTCGGGCGTCACGAGGGACCCGAGCCCCCGCACCACCGCGATCGGCACCCCCGACAGCTTCCCCTTCACCAGTTCGCCCGCCGCCGCGATCTCGTCCGCGACCGCCGTGATCGTGGCCTCGAGCCGGTTGCCGTGCGCGTCGTCGCGGCCGCGCATGTCGTCGAGGGGAGCGAGGCCCGCGACGCCGATCGCGGCGTCCGTCAGCCCGTTGCGCCACGGCCGTCCCAGCGTGTCCGACACGATGACCGCCACGTCCTTGCCCGTGTGCGCGCGCACTCCGGCCCGAAGGTTGCGTGCGGACGCGTCCGGGTCTTCGGGCAGCAGCAGCACCGTGCCGGGTGCCGTGTTCGACGCGTCCACTCCGGCGGCGGCGAGCACGAGGCCCTGCCGCGTCTCCACGATCCGCGTCTCGCCGCGCGCGTGCGCCCGCCGCGCCACGACCCGCACGGTCTCCGCGTCGATCGCCTTCTCCCGGTCGTCGGCGACCAGGACCCGGCCCTCCGCCTTGCTCACGATCTTGGAGGTGACGACGAGCACGTCGCCGTCCTCGATCGAATCGGCCGGGACGAGCGCCGCGACGTCGTCGCCCTCGGCGACCTCCGGCAGCCCCGCGATCCCGAACACCTGAAGGTTCACTGGGCTTCCTCGGCTTCCTCGTCTTCCCGCTTCAGCTCCACCGCCAGGTCCAGTGCCGCCCGCGCGAGGTCCGCCGTCGTCCCGGCGTCGCTCATCAGCAGCGGCCGGGCGCGCACCTCGACGCCCTCCACCCGGACGTCCGCGTCCGCTTCCGCGACGAGCCAGCCGTCGATCAGCCCCGGCCCGTACAGCTCCCCGACCGCCTGCGCCGTCGTCTCCACCCCGATCGCGGTCAGGCACGCGTCCGCCATGCCCCGCACCGGCGCGTCCCCGATGATGGGGGAGACGCCCACGACCGTCTTCGCCGCGACCGCGTCCCGGATGCCCGGCACCGACAGGATCGTCCCGATGCTCACCACCGGGTTCGACGGCGGGAACAGCACCACGTCGGCCGCCTCGATCGCCTTGACGACCCCAGGCGCGGGCTTGGCCTCCTCCGCCCCGACGGGCGCGATCGACAGCGCCGGCAGGGACGCGCGCAGCCGCACCCACCACTCCTGGAAGTGGATCGCGCGCCGCCCGTGCTCGGGGTCGTCGACCACCACGTGCGTCTCGACCTGGTCGTCGGTCATCGGGATCAGCCGCACGCCCGGCTTCCACCGGTCGCACAGCGCCTCGGTGACCGCCGACAGCTTGTACCCGGCCTCCAGCATCTGCGTCCGCACGATGTGGGTGGCGAAGTCGCGGTCGCCGAGCCCGAACCAGCCCGGTCCGACCCCGTAGGCGGCGAGTTCCTCCTTGACCGTGAAGGTCTCGTCGATGCGCCCCCAGCCCTGCTCCTCGTTGATCCCGCCGCCGAGCGTGTACATGACGGTGTCGAGATCCGGGCAGACCCGCAGGCCGAACAGCGAGATGTCGTCGCCGGTGTTGCCGATCACGGTGATCTCCGCGTCCGGGACCGCCGTCCGGAGCCCGCGCAGGAAGCGGGCCCCGCCGATGCCGCCCGCCAGCGCCACGATGTTCATGCCGATCAGCCTAAGGCGTTCGCCGCGCCCGCCGACGGCCCACCGGTGCGCCTCACCGGATCCGGGCGCGGACGCGGGACAATGGACGCGCGGGCGGCGTCCGGCCGCGGTGACGTTCGACACTCGCGCGCACCGGAACGCGGTTCCCGGACCGGCGTCGCGTGGGTCCGGGGCCGGTCCGGCGGAGTTCCGGCATCGCCCGGGCTCCGCCGCCGCGCCGCCGCCGCCCGATCGCCGAATGGTCGCGCTCGTCCGTCCCGTACATATTTCGCGCCGCGCAGGGGACGGAGACGTCGGCGGGCGAGATGTGCAAAGCTTTGCCGTGTCATCGCAATGCCTCGGTCTGGAGAAGTCGCAGTGAACAAGGAAGCCGTCCAGCGCCTGCGCGAACCGGCCGCCTGGGTCCTGCTCGCCGCAACGGGCGTGCACCTCCTGGCGGGCATCATCTGGTTGCTCGGCGGTACCGGGACATTCACCGGCCGTGCCTTCGGCGAGAGCGTCGGGGGCCTGTTCACCGAGGTCTACCTCGTCGCGATGGTGGTCGTCGCCGTGCTGCTGACGACCTGGGGCGAGGCCACCCGGCAGGCCCGCAACATCACGATGGGCGCGCTCGGCGTCCTCGGCGGGATGCTGCTCTTCGGCGTCATCAGCTGGCTCGGCGGGATGCTCGCCGAGGGCCCCGAATCGATCGACAAGCTGTCGACCTTCCTCGTCGGCGCCGCCAAGGTCGCGGTGATGGGCGTCGGCGTCTGGTTCGTCCTGACGGTGTTCCAGGGCATGCAGCCCGCACGTCCGAAGGCCCAGCCGCAGATGCAGCAGGGCGGCTACCCGGACTTCGGCTACCAGCAGGGCCCGCCCGGACAGCCGCAGCAGCAGTTCGGCCAGCAGGGCCAGCCGGGCCAGCAGGGCGCGTACCCGCAGCAGGGGCAGCCGCAGCAGTACCAGCAGTACGGCCAGCCGCAGGGCGGCGAGCAGCAGCCCCAGCAGCAGTACGGCCAGCCGCCCCAGCAGTACGGCCAGCCGCAGCAGTACGGCCAGCCCGGCCAGCAGCAGTACGGTCAGCCGCAGCCCGGCTACCAGCAGCAGCCGGGGCAGACGGGCCCCGGTGCGCAGAACGAGGACGAGATGGGCGAGTGGACCCGCGCCTACGGCGGCGGCTCCCAGGGCGCCCCGGAGCAGGGCCCGCAGGGCACCCAGCCCGCGCCGCCGCAGCCGGGCGAGCAGCGGCCCGAGGACGGCGGCGACTGGTACCGCGACAACCGGCCCCCGCCGCAGTGACCCGGATCAACGGCCCCGTGACACGTTCGTGATCGGTGCCGTGATCGGCGGCGTGATCGGTGCCGTGATCGGCGGAAGGCGTGCCGCGCGCGTGACGTGCGGCACGCGCTCTTCCCCCTGGTGACCGGCCGATTAACTGATCTTCAGGCAAACGTCATCCGGGGTATCCCCGCATAACCCGCTATGTCCCCCTGCGAACTCGTTCCGCTTGACGGGGCGGGCACTACACACGTGTAATTTCGTGGGTGTAGTTTCTATGCCTTCTCGGGGGAAGGAGCCTGAGGGAAGGCATTGATCCAGGGGGCTCCATGGGCAGGGAGGTGCGCTGTGAGCGAGGTGGTCATCCCGCTGGCGCACGGCACAGACGGCGAAGAGATGGGCTGGCAGGAGCGCGCACTGTGCGCGCAGACCGATCCGGAGGCGTTTTTTCCGGAGAAGGGCGGCTCCACTCGCGAGGCCAAGAAGGTGTGCCGAGCATGCGAGGTGCGTACGGAGTGCTTGGAGTACGCGCTGCAGCACGATGAACGTTTCGGTATTTGGGGCGGGCTGTCCGAGCGGGAACGCCGGAAGCTCAAGCGCCAGGCCGTCTAGGACGCGCGAGGTCCGCGAACGCGCGCTCCGCCGGGGCGTCCCGGCGGCGGCGAGCGGCGGACGGAAAGGCGGGAGGCGAGATCGAGCCGGGTCCGGCCGGTGCCGTGGGGGAGCGGCACCGGGACGGGACCGGAACGCGAGCCCACCGCCCGCCCGTCCGGCCGGGTGCCCGCCGACGGGCACTCACGGACGGACGCGCACGCGGCATCAAACGGCGGAGCCGTGCCGACCCTCGGTCGGCACGGCTCCGCCGTTTCGGCGCTCTGCTCGTTCGGCCTCGCATCGCCCGGGCCGGCCCCGGCTCAGCGGCGCCCCGGCGTCGGCCGTCGGCCGTCAGTCGTCCGGGGAGTCGTAACTCGGGTCGACCGACTCGGGAGACAGGCCCAGCAGGTCGGCGACCTCCTCCACCAGCAGGTCGCGGATCAGCCGCCCCAGCTCCTGCTCCCCGGCCGCCCGCGCCTCGAGGGGACGGCGGTACACGACGATCTGGACCGGAAGCTCGCCCTCTCCGGGGAGGGTCCGGCCGAGCGGGACCGGGCCGTCGAAGCGCGGCTCGAGGTCCGGGACCTCGGCGACCGTGAACTCCACTCGCGCCAGCTCCCGCTCCCAGCGCGAGCCGAGCCGGCGCACCTCGTCCTCGACGAGGTCGTCGAACCTTTCCGCGCGGGTCCGCGAGATCGGGGCCTGCGGGGGCGCCAGGGGGCCACGAAGGCCGCGACCGCGCCGATCGCGGCGACGTACGCCTGCCACACGGGATCGCACCCTCCAAGCTTACCCGCAGGCCCCCCGCGCAACCCCGGGGGACGCCCCGCGCCCCACCTCGCGCCGCCGTGACAAGAAACCGCACAGTACGTGGGCGTTCCCGTGCGTTATGTAGTTCTTACCCCGGAAATCGGCCGATAGCGGCGACACGTGTGCGCGGATGGTGGCGGACGCGGCGGCGGCGAGGTACGGTCGGCCATCGTGAGCCCCGTCCGCACTTGCTCCCGCACCGCCTGCAAGGCGCCAGCAGTCTTCACGCTCACGTACGTCTACCGCGACTCCACCGCGGTCCTCGGCCCGCTCGCCGCGTACGCGGAGCCGCACTGCTACGACCTGTGCGCGGAGCACTCCGAGCGGCTCACCGCACCGATGGGCTGGGAGCTGGTCCGGCTGCCCGTCGAGGAGGAGACCGAACTCGGCGAGGACGACCTGGAGGCGCTCGCCGACGCGGTCCGCGAGGCCGCCCGCCCCGCCCCCGGCTCGGGCCAGGAACCCGTCGGCCAGGGCACCGAGGTCGGCCGCCGCGGCCACCTCCGCGTCCTGCGGTCCGAGCCCGCGGGCAGTGCCGAGTAGAGAGACCCTCGGCGCCAGGCCTTAGAAGCCTTCCTTCAGCGGGCGCTTCGTGCGATCGCCGCCTCGCCGCGCGATCAAGGTCCCGCTTCGCTCGAACCCGGTTCCGCTCGCGATCGCGGTCCGGGTCCGCCGTGGTCCGGATCCGCCGCGGTCCGGGTGGCGGTGCCGTGAGTGCCCGTGGGACCTGCGGCGGGTGCGGCAACAGATAGGCTTCGGAGTCTCGCCATGTGAATCGGACGGCTCGGACAGGGAGCAGGAGTGGGCGACCTCGCCAAGATCTTCAAGGCGTACGACATCCGCGGCGTCGTGCCGGACGAGCTGGACGCCGCGACCGCCGAGGCGGCCGGTGCGGCGTTCGTCCGGGTGACCGGGGCGAGCGCGGTCGTCACCGCCCACGACATGCGGGAGTCGTCGGTCCCGCTGGCCGAGGCGTTCGCGCGCGGCGCGACCGCGCAGGGCGCGGACGTCATCGAGGCCGGGCTCGGCTCCACCGACCTGCTCTACTACGCCAGCGGCAGCCTCGACCTGCCGGGCGCGATGTTCACCGCGAGCCACAACCCGGCGAAGTACAACGGGCTGAAGCTGTGCCGGTCCGGCGCCCGCCCGGTCGGCCGCGACACCGGCCTCACCGAGATCCGCGAGCTGATCGAGCAAGGCGTCCCGGCCCATGACGGAGCGCCCGGCACCGTCACGCGGCGCGACCTGCTGAAGGGCTACGCCGACCACCTGAAGACGCTCGTCGACCTGTCCGGCATCCGACGCCTCAAGGTCGTCGTGGACGCGGGCAACGGCATGGGCGGCCACACGGTCGGGGCGGTTTTCGAGGGCCTGCCGATCGACCTCGTCCCCATGTACTTCGAGCTGGACGGCACGTTCCCCAACCACGAGGCGAACCCGATCGAGCCGGAGAACCTGCGCGACCTCCAGGCGAAGGTCCGCGAGACCGGCGCCGACATCGGCCTGGCGTTCGACGGCGACGCCGACCGCTGCTTCGTCGTGGACGAGCGCGGCGAGATCGTCTCCCCGTCCGCCGTCACCGCCCTCGTCGCGACGCGCGAGCTGGCGAAGCACCCCGGTTCGTCGATCGTGCACAACCTGATCACGTCCGCGGCGGTCCCGGAGATCATCTCCGAGCACGGCGGCACGCCCGTCCGCACGCGGGTCGGCCACTCGTTCATCAAGCAGACGATGGCGGAGACGGGCGCGGTGTTCGGCGGCGAGCACTCGGCCCACTTCTACTTCCGCGACTTCTGGTTCGCCGACTCCGGCATGCTCGCCGCCCTGCATGTCCTGGCCGCCCTCGGGCAGCAGGACGGGGTCCTGTCGGAACTGCTCGGCGAGTACACCCGGTACGTCGCGTCCGGTGAGATCAACAGCGAGGTCGGCGACCAGGCCGCCGCGGCCGAGCAGGTGCGGCACGCCTTCGCCGGGCGCCCCGGCGTGACGGTCGACGAACTCGACGGGCTCACCGTGGCGAGCGACGACGAGGGCTGGTGGTTCAACCTCCGCCCGTCCAACACCGAGCCGCTGCTGCGCCTCAACGCGGAGGCCGGCGACGAGAAGACCATGGCGGCGCTCCGCGACGAGGTCCTGGCGATCGTGAGGGAGAAGTGACGATGAAGCTCGACTCCTGGCTGCTGGAAATCCTCGCCTGCCCGAACTGCGGCGGCGACCTGCGCGCCGACGACGGCGCCGGCGAGCTGGTGTGCACCGGCTCGTGCGGCTACGCCTACCCGGTCCGCGACGACATCCCGGTGCTCCTGGTGGACGAGGCCCGGACGCCGGCTTCGTGAGCGTCGGCCTGGACCCGGGACGGCTCGAGGAGGCCGCGCGGATCGAGGCGGCCGACCCCGGCGGGATGCTCCGGCAGGTCGCCTCGTCGGCCGCGCAGATCCGCGAGGCGCAGCGCGCCGCGGCCGAGGCGGGCGTCGCCGCGCTCGCCGAGGACGGACGTCCCCGCGCGATCGTCGTGACCGGCATGGGCGGCTCCGGCATCTCCGGGGACGTCCTCGCCGCGATCTGCGGCGTCGGCTGTCCGGTTCCGGTCACGACCGTCCGCGGCTACCGGCTGCCCGGCTGGGTCGGCGCCGCCGACCTGGTCATCGCGGTGTCCTGCTCCGGCGGGACGGAGGAGACCCTCGCCGTCGCGGCGGACGCGGCACGGCGCGGCTGCCGGCTCCTGTTCGTCGGCGGCGCCGGGTCGCCGCTGGCCGAACTCGCCGAGCGGACGCGCGCGCCGTTCGTCCCGGTCCGGTCCGTGGGGCAGCCGCGGTCGACGCTGTGGGGGCTGAGCGTCCCGCTGATCCTCGCCGCCCGCACCCTCGGCCTCGCGGACGCGCCGGACGCCGTCCTGGAGTCGACCGCGGCCCGGCTGGAGGACCTCGCGCACCGCTGCCGCCCGTCCAGCGAGCCGTTCATCAACCCCGCCAAGCGGGTCGCGCTGGAGCTCGCGGGCGACGTGCCGCTGGTGTGGGGCACGTCCACGCTGGCGGGCACCGCCGCGTACCGGCTCTGCTGCCAGCTCAACGAGAACGCCAAGTACCCGGCGGTGCCCGGCGAGCTGCCGGAGGCCAACCACAACCAGGTGATGGCGTTCGACGGGGTCTTCGCGCGCGGCGCCGCCTCCGCCGACCCCGACGACTTCTTCCGCGACCGGGCCGACGAGTCCGAACACGGGCTTCACCTGGTCGTCCTCCGCGACACCGAAGAGCACCCGCAGGCGCGCAAGCGCGCCGACGCGTCCATCGACATGGCGCGCGACCGCGGCGTCGCGGTCACCGAGCTCACGGCCGAAGGCGAACATCCGCTGGAAAGAATCGCGACCCTCATCGCGCTCGCGGACTACGTCACGGTTTACTTGGCTGTCGCACTGGGCGTGGACCCGACGCCCGTGCCTGCCATTCAAGAGCTCAAGGCGAGGATTGCTACATGAGTGCTGACGGTGGAACAAAGGCCATCCTGGCCGCTTTAGCGGCCAATGCCGGGATCGCGGTGTCGAAGTTCGTGGCGTTCGTGTTCACGGGCTCGTCGTCGATGCTGGCCGAGTCGATCCACTCGGTCGCCGACGCCGGGAACCAGGGACTGCTGCTCGTCGGCCAGAAGCGTTCCGCGCGCCGCCGCACTCCCAAGCACCCGTTCGGCTACGGGCGTGAGCGGTACTTCTACGCGTTCGTCGTCGCCGTCGTGCTGTTCACCGTCGGTGCGGCGTTCTCCCTGTACGAGGGCTACCACAAGATCTCCCACCCGGAGGAGATCAAGTCCGCGGGCTGGGCGTTCGGCGTGCTCACCGCCGCCATCATCATGGAGATCTTCTCGTTCCGGACCGCGATCGTGGAGTCGAACCGGATCAGGGGCGAGAAGTCCTGGTGGGAGTTCATCCGCCGGGCGAAGGCTCCCGAGCTCCCGGTCGTCCTCCTGGAGGACCTCGCCGCCCTGGTCGGCCTCTTCCTCGCGCTGTTCGGCGTCACGATGGCGGTCGTCACCGGCGACGGCGTCTGGGACGGCGTCGGCACCGTCGCGATCGGCGTCCTGCTCGCCGTGGTCGCCACCATCCTCGCGATCGAGACCAAGAGCCTGCTGATCGGCGAGGGCGCCGACCCCGAGCAGGAGGAGCGGATCGTCGCCGCGCTGGAGTCGGTCGAGGAGGTCGAGCGCGTCATCCACATCCGCACCCAGTACGTGGGCCCCGAGGAGATGCTGATCGCCGCCAAGATCGCGGTGGACCACGACGACACCGCCGCCGAGGTCGCGCGCGGTATCGACGCCGCCGAGGCGAAGATCCGCGGCGAGTTCCCCGAGGCGCGGCTGATCTACCTGGAGCCCGCACTCGACGAGGCCCGGCGCCCCGAACCCGCGGAGGCCGAAGCCCCGAACCCGTCCTGAGGCCCCTCTCCCCAGCCAGAGCGGAGGAGGACCACTGCGATCGCGAGCGAAGCCGGATTCGAGCGCAGCGAGAATCCGATCGCGCAGCGAGCCCCAAGGGCGAGTCGGAGCGATGCAGCGATCGCACGCAACGCCCGTTGAAGGAAGGCCCCCAGGGCCTGACGCCGAGGGCGATGCAGGAGACACGCGTCCCTCGCCGGGCGGCGGCATGCGCCGGTCGACCCCAGCCCAGGCAAGACCGGCGAGCGCCTCCGAGGAGGGTGCCGCCGTCCGGCGAGGTGCTTCCCTTGCGTCCGCCCGGACCCCTGAACCCCGGACGGGTCTGGTGTGACCGCGGCGACCGGCGCCGAACCCCCTACGTCGGCTCCGGTCGCCGTCGCGGTCACGATTACACGGTACGTTCGCGCAGGTCGCCGATGCGTCCACCGCAAGGAGGGATCCGGGGTCGTCCTCCAGGGGGACGCCCGCCGTGCGCATACCTCCCGGCGGTGAGGCCATCTGGTCCCTCCAGCGGTCACTATTGAGGCGTGACATCCGACGACGACACCCGGACCGGGCCCGATCCCGCGCGGTTCGGCCCCGCGCTCGCGCACCACGCGTGGCGGCTGTCCGGCCGGATCGTGGCGGGCGTGGGCCAGCTCCTGCTGTGGATCCTGACCGGCCTCGGACGGCTGCTGCGCCCGCTCGCGGTCCGCGTCGCCGCCAGGCTGACCGGCGCCGGACGCGAGCAGCCGCCCGGCCCGTACGGCCCGTACGGCCCGTACGGCCCGCACGGGGCGCATCCCGCCGCGGGACGGACGGCGCCGCTGCCGCGGTGGGCGAACGCGTGGGGCGAGGCCGTCCGGTCGTGGTACTTCGCGCCGCTGACCGGCCTCGCTCTCACCGCGGCCGCGCTCGCCGAGCTGGCGCCGCGCGCGGAGACGCCGCTCAGCCTGGCGGGCGGCTTCGCGGTCGCCTCGACGCTCCCGCTGGTGTGGCGCGGCGAGTACCTGCGGCCCGTCGCGGCCGTCGTGCTCGGCGCGTTCGCCGCGAGCCTGCTCACCGGGCAGACCGTCCTGTTCACGACCGGCTTCGCGGCCCTCTACACGCTGTACGCGCTGGGCCGGCGGCTGCCGAGGCAGTCCACCGGCGTGCTGGCCGTGGGGAGCGTCGTGACGGTCGCGGTCGTGTACCTGACGACGTTCACCCTCGACGACGTCCCGTGGCCCGCGGCGGTCATCGCCGTCCTCGCCGCGATCGGCCTCGGGGACGCCCGCAGCGTCGTCGAGACCGCCGGACGCACCGAGTCCGCGGCGGCCGAGCGCGCCAACGAGACCCTCACCCGGCTCACCGCCGTCCAGCGCGAGCAGGCGGTGATGCGCGAGCGCGCCCGCATCGCCCGCGAGCTGCACGACGTCGTCGCGCACTCCGTGTCCATGATCGCGGTGCAGGCGGAAACGGCCCCGTACACCATGCAGAACCTCTCCCCGGAGGCCCGCGAGGGCTACACCGAGATCGCCAGGACGGCCCGGGAGGCGCTGGTGGAGATGCGGCGGCTGCTCAGCGTGCTGCGCGCCGACGCCAAACCCGAGCCGGACGCCGCGAACTCGCCGCAGCCGCGCCTCGACCGGCTCCCCGACCTGATCGAGCAGCACCGCGGCGCCGGCGGCCGCGTCGACCTCGCCGTGCACGGCGACCCCCGCGACATGTCCGCGACCGTCGAGCTGTCGGCGTACCGGATCGTCCAGGAGGCCCTCACGAACGCGCGGCGGCACGCCCCCGGCGCCGAGGTCCGCGTCGACCTGATGTTCCTCCCGGACCGCGTCGCCGTCCGCGTCCGCGACGACGGCCGGTCCGCTCCCGCGGCGCCCGAGCACGGGTCGTCCGACCCGACCATGGTGCTGAACCGCGAGGACATCGCCTCCCGCACGTCCGTCCTCAACCCCGGCGAAGCGGACCGGACACGGCTGGAGGAAACCCCATCGGCCGGACACGGTCTCGTCGGGATGCGGGAACGTGCGACGATGCTGGGCGGGCGGTTCTCCGCCGGTCCCGCCACCGAGGGCGGGTTCCTGGTGGAGGCCGAGCTGCCGCTGCACAGGGAGGAGCCGGGTGATGGGGGCGGACGACCGCGGTAGGGCCGGACGGCAACGGTGATCAAGGTACTGATCGTCGACGACCAGACGATCGTGCGGGCCGGGTTCGCCGCGCTCCTCGCGGCGCAGGAGGACATCACCGTCACCGGCGAGGCGGGCGACGGGCGCGAGGCGGTGCGGCTCGCCGAGCAGAACCGGCCGGACGTCGTCGTCATGGACATCCGGATGCCCGGCATGGACGGCATCGAGGCCACCCGGCGCATCCTCGCGCTGCCCGGCGCGGAGAACGTCCGGGTCCTGGTCCTGACGACGTTCGACGTGGACGAGTACGTCTACGACGCCCTCGCCGTCGGGGCGAGCGGCTTCCTGCTGAAGGACGCGACGGCCGACGAGCTCGTCTCGGCCGTCCGCGTCGTCGCGCGGGGGGACTCGCTGCTCGCGCCGCAGGTCACCGGCCGGCTGATCCGGGAGTTCACCAAGCAGCGCCGCAACCGTCCGCAGGCCCCCGCGGAGCTGTCCACCCTCACCGCGCGGGAGAGCGAGGTCCTGGTGCTGATCGCCGGCGGCCTGTCGAACTCCGAGATCGCGCAGCGTCTCGTCGTCAGCGAGCACACCGTGAAGACGCACGTCGCGCGCGTCTTCACCAAGCTCGGCCTGCGCGACCGCGCGCAGGCCGTGATGCTCGCGTACGAGTCCGGCGTCGTCGTCCCCGGCGAGAGCACCGCCGGATAGGTCACCTGCGGCGCAGCAGGCGCATCGCCTTCTCCTTCTCGAAGTCGAGGGCGCGCGTGGGCGGCGCCGACAGGCGTCCGATGCGCTCGCCGAGCTCGCGGACCCTCGCCTGCACCTCGGGCTCGGCCAGCACCCGCAGCCCGAACGCCAGCTCGGCGGGGCCCACGTCGTAGCGCTTCTCGAGCGCCAGCGCGAGCGCGACGGCCCGCAGTTCGGCGTCCCCGAACCGGCGGTGCCCGCCCCGCGCGGGCTCGCGGGTCGCGGGGAGCAGCCCGAGCGTCTCCCGGTAGCGGAGCATGCGGGGCGACGTACCGAGCCGGCGGGCGGCCTCCGTGATGCGCATGGCGTCGATTCTGACAAATCTGTGTCAGAAAGTCGCCCCGGAGCGTGCCTCCGCCGCACGCACGCGCTTAGACTCGCGGGCGTCGACCCTCGCGGACGCACCACCAAGGAGCTACGAAAGCATGGACTACAAGGTCGCGGACCTGTCACTGGCGGACTTCGGGCGCCGGGAGATCCGGCTCGCCGAGCACGAGATGCCCGGCCTGATGGCCACGCGCAAGGAGTACGCCGACACCAAGCCCCTGCGCGGCGCGAAGATCATGGGCTCGCTCCACATGACCATCCAGACGGCCGTGCTCATCGAGACGCTGGTGGAGCTCGGCGCCGACGTCCGCTGGGTCTCCTGCAACATCTTCTCCACCCAGGACCACGCCGCCGCCGCGGTCGTCGTCGGCAAGGACGGCACGAAGGACGACCCCAAGGGCGTCCCGGTGTTCGCCTGGAAGGGCGAGACCCTCGAAGAGTACTGGTGGTGCACCGACCAGGCCCTGCAGTGGCCCGACGGCACCGGCCCCAACATGATCCTCGACGACGGCGGCGACGCGACCCTGCTCGTCCACAAGGGCGCCGAGTACGAGAAGGCGGGCGCCGTCCCGACCGCCACCGAGGACGACCCCGAGGAGTGGGGCGTCATCCTCGAGACCCTCCGCCGCACCATCGCCGCCACGCCGAACCGCTGGACCGAGACGGCCGCCGCGATCAAGGGCGTCACCGAGGAGACCACCACGGGCGTCCACCGCCTCTACGAGATGGCCAAGGCCGGCACCCTCGCCTTCCCGGCCATCAACGTCAACGACTCGGTCACCAAGTCGAAGTTCGACAACAAGTACGGCTGCCGGCACAGCGTCCTCGACGGCCTGAACCGGGCCACGGACGTCCTCATCGGCGGCAAGGTCGCGGTCGTGTGCGGCTACGGCGACGTCGGCAAGGGCTGCGCCGACGCCCTCAAGGGCCAGGGCGCCCGCGTGATCGTCACCGAGATCGACCCGATCTGCGCCCTGCAGGCCGCCATGGACGGCTACCAGGTCACCACCCTCGAGGACGTCGTCGAGACCGCCGACATCTTCGTGACGACCACCGGCAACTTCAACATCATCACGGCCGACCACATGAGCCGGATGAAGCACCAGGCCATCGTGTCCAACATCGGGCACTTCGACAACGAGATCGACATGGCCGGCCTCGCCCGGATCGACGGCATCGAGCGGATCGAGATCAAGCCGCAGGTCCACGAGTGGCGCTTCGCCGACGGCCACTCCATCCTCGTCCTCGCCGAGGGCCGGCTGATGAACCTGGGCTGCGCCACCGGCCACCCCTCGTTCGTCATGTCGAACTCCTTCACCAACCAGGTCATCGCGCAGATCGAGCTGTTCGCCAAGACCGACGAGTACCCGGTCGGCGTGTACGTCCTGCCGAAGCACCTCGACGAGAAGGTCGCCCGCCTCCACCTCGACGCCCTCGGCGTCAAGCTCACCGAGCTGACCAAGGAGCAGGCCGCCTACATCGGCGTCCACGTCGAAGGCCCCTACAAGCCGGACCACTACCGGTACTAATTGCAAGGCCCTCGGCGTCAGGCCGCGGGGCGGCCTTCCTTCAACGGGCCTTGCGTGCGATTGCTGCATCGCGTGTTCCTTGCAAGATCCTCGGCGTCAGGCCCTGGAGGGCCTTCCTTCAACGGATCTCGCGTGCGATTGCTGCATCGCTCCGACTCGCCCAGGGGCTCGCTGCGCGATCGGATTCTCGCTTCGCTCGAATCCGGCTTCGCTCGCAATCGCAGTGGTTCCGGTCCGCTGTGGCTGGGGCTTGGTTGTGGTGGGTGATCGTGTGCGGGACGTCGGCTGGGTGATCGGTCAATAGGGTGATGCCGGACGGGTGTAGGTTGCTCGTCCGGCATCGGCCTTTGGTGGGTGCCGTCCTATCGGGGACGTTCGTCGGATTCGACATCCGGCGTCCGGGATCGGGCTTGTTGGGGGAGTGGATGAGCGATATCGCGGACGGGTCGCTCGCGTACGAGGGCGTCAAGCGGATCGAGTGGGCGGACCGCGGCATGCCCGTGCTGCGGCAGATCCGGGAGCGGTTCGCGGCCGAGCGGCCGCTGGACGGCGTGCGCGTCGCGGCGTGCATGCACGTGACGACGGAGACGGCCGGGCTCATCCGCACCCTGCAGGCGGGCGGTGCGAACGTCGCGCTGGCGTCGTCCAATCCGCTGTCCACGCGGGACGACGTCGCGGCGGCGCTCGCCGAGGAGTTCGGCGCCCAGGTGTACGCGCGGGCGGGGATCGACCGCGAGGGGTACTACGGGCACATCCACCAGGCGCTGGAGACGGGGCCCGATCTGGTGCTGGACGACGGGTGCGACCTCGTCAACACCCTCCACACGGACCGGCAGGACCTGCTCGGCACCGTGAAGGCGGGGTGCGAGCAGACGACCACGGGCGTGATCCGGCTGCACCAGATGGTGCAGGAGGGCGTGCTGCGGTTCCCGGTGGTGGCCGTGAACGACACCGCGACCAAGCACATGTTCGACAACCGGTACGGGACCGGGCAGTCGACGCTCGACGGGATCGTCCGGGCGACGAACACGCTGCTCGCGGGGAAGACGATCGTCATCGCGGGGTTCGGGTACTGCGGGCGGGGGCTCGCCGAACGGGCCCGGGGGCTCGGGGCGCGCGTCGTCATCACCGAGATCGACCCGGTGAAGGCCCTGGACGCGGCCCTGCAGGGGTTCACCGTCCAGCCGATGGCGGAGGCGGCGCCGCACGGGGACGTGTTCATCACCGTGACCGGCAACCGCGACGTGGTGAACGCCGACCATCTCGCGGTGATGAAGGACGGGGCGATCCTCGCCAACTCGGGCCATTTCGACGTGGAGATCGACGTGCGGGCGCTCGACGCGATGGCCGTGGCGGTGCACCGCGGCGTCCGTCCGCAGGCCGACGAGTTCGTGCTCGCCGACGGGCGCCGGCTCGTCCTGCTGGCCGAGGGGCGGCTGGTCAACCTCGCCGCCGCCGAGGGGCATCCGGCCGCCGTGATGGACATGTCGTTCGCCGACCAGGCCCTCACCTGCGCGTGGCTCGCCACCGCGCACGAGAGCCTCGCGCCGGCCGTCCACGACGTGCCCGCCGAGATCGACGGGCAGGTCGCGCGGCTCAAGCTGGCCTCGATGTCGGTGGTCATCGACGCCCTGACCCCCGACCAGGAGGACTACCTGCACTCCTGGCGGATCGGGTCCTGATGCCGGCGGGCGTCTACCTGCACCTGGAAGAGGAACTCGAGGAGCGGTTCCACTGCGCGCCCGGCCCCGGCGGGTGGCGCTACACCTCGACCCGTCCGGGACTGCGCACCGACATCGTCGTCGACTCCCGCTGGCGGCAGATCCGCGTCGAGCTCGTCACGCCCGGCTGGTGGGTGCGCGGCGGCGTCACCGGACCGGACGTCGCGTGGGTGCGCGCATCGGGCGACACCGGGACGGAGCACACCGAGCACGCCCTCGGCTTCATGTCCGGCTCGCCCGGATTCCTGGTGGCCGTCGCCCGCGCCCTGGACCTCGCCGACGGCGCGGAGACCGACGTCCGGCTGGTCACGTTCACCGGACCGTCCCTGGCCCCGCTCACCGCACCGTGGCGGTGGCGCCGCGCGGGCACGTCCGTCCACGACACCGACACCGAGCCGCTGCCCGTCACCGGGTACGAGGTGACGGACCTGTCCACGGGCGAGATCATCCAGGTGCACCTCGCGGGCGACGTCGTCCTGGACGCGCCCGGCATCGAACTCACCGGCCTGGAGTCGCCGCCGAACCTCTCGGAATGATCTACCAACCGTTTAACACTCTCCGCATTCAATGACTGACTCTCGGTGAGCACAATGGACTCTCAGTAACCGGATCGCTTCACCGGGAGACCGCCATGAGTCACCCTCCAGTGCCGCCCGCCATCACCGTCAACCCGCCCGACGTCCGCTACCCGGCCCTCAGCCGGGGGTTCAACCAGCGGTGGATCGCCCAACCCGAGTACGTCCGGATGGTGACCTCGGCGCAAGGTGCGGTCACCGCGCTGTCGGAGGCGATCAACCAGGTACCCGAGGACGACGCGCGGACCCGCGTGACCGTCAGATCCGGCGGCCACTGCTACGAGGACTTCGTCTGCGGCGACGACGTCCGGGTGATCCTGGACGTCAGCCCGATGTGCGACATGTACTACGACCCCGCCCTCGAGGCCTGGTGCGTGGAGGCGGGGGCGACCAACTGGCACGCATACAGCCACCTGTACCCCCTGTCGGGACGGGCGCTGCCCGGCGGCTCGTGCTACTCGGTGGGGCTCGGCGGGCACATCACCGGCGGCGGGTACGGCCTGCTCTCCAGACAGGCCGGCCTGACGGTCGACTACCTGTACGCGGTCGAGGTCGCCGTGGTCACCGAGGCCCGCACCGTCGAACTCGTGACGGCCACCCGCGACGACCCCGACCCCGACCGCCGCGACCTGTGGTGGGCTCACACCGGCGGGGGCGGCGGCAACTTCGGCGTCGTCACCCGGTTCTGGTTCCGCGACCCGCCCGTCCCGCCCCGCAAAGTGCTGCTCACCGCCCGCTCCTGGAAATGGGACGACTTCGACCGGGACTCCTTCACCCGCCTGCTGGACGCCTACGGCGCCTGGTTCGCCGACCACCAGAACCCCGCGACCGCCACCGGAAGGCTCTTCGCGCTACTGGCCCTCAACCACCGTGCCGCGGGCACGATCAACCTCACCGTGCAGGTCGACGCCGAGAGCGACGACGATGACGACGAGGGCACCGCCGCCATGCTCGACTTCCTGCAGGCCGTCGACTCCGACTCCGTTCCCGACTCGGGCCCGATGCTGTACTCGGCGGCCGAGCACGCGGCCGTCCCGGACGCCTGGTCACCGCGGCTGATGCCCTGGCTGACCGCCACCCAGGCGCTCAACGGCTCCGGCCAGAACCGCTGCGGCAAGTACAAGTCGGCCTACGTCCGCCGCCCCTTCACGGGTGCACAGATCGACGCGATGTGGGCCTACCTCGGCAACGAGCACTACAAGCACTACAAGAACAAGGAGGCGCTCATCCAGATCGACTCCTACGGCTCGGCGATCAACGCCACGCCCCGCGACACCGCCGCCCCGCAGCGCGACTCGATCATGAAGATGCAGTACCAGGTCTACTGGAACCGTCCCACCGACGAGGATCCGGGCGACGAGGCCGAGAACCTCGCGTGGATCCGCGACACCTACCAGGCCACGTTCGCCGACACCGGCGGCGTCCCCATCATCGGAGGCAACACCGACGGCTGCTATATCAACTACCCCGATGTCGACCTGAGCGACCCCGACTGGAACACCTCCGACCAGCCCTGGTCCAAGCTCTACTACAAGAACGCCTACCCGAGACTTCAGCGGGTCAAGGCCCGCTGGGACCCGCTGAACGTCTTCCGCAACGCCCAATCCATCGAATCCGACGTCCCGGATTGACCTCACGAGCCGGCGGCCCCGGTCGTCCGGGCGGGGGACGCCTCAGCCGAGGGCGCGGCGCAGAATAAGGAGCGCGACGTCGTCTTCCGGCAGCCGCCTGCCGATCAGCGCCGCCATCACCGCGGCGCCGACCGCCTCGGGCGGGCCGGCGTACGCCGCCTCGCACAGGGCATCGATCCCGTCGGCCACCGAGCCGCCTCGCCGTTCGACGAGACCGTCGGTGTAGAGGCACAGCAGCGCACCCGGGGGGAGATCCACGGTGGCGGTCTCGCGGGGCACGTCCGAGTCAAGGCCGATCAGAACGCCGGGTTTCATGCGGACGGGGCGCACCGGGCCTCCCGGCAGGGCCAGGACCGGGGGCCAGTGACCGGCCGAGCTGATCCGGACCCGGTCGAGCGCGGGGTCCCACACGGCGTAAAGGACGGTCGCGGTCGCGTCCGGCTCGAAATGCACCACCTTGTTGTTCAGCTTGTCCAAGACCTTGGCGGGATCGGCCGTCTCCAGGGCGTAGGCGCGCAGCGCGCTGCGCAGTCGGCCCATCACGACGGCGGCGCCGAACCCGTGCCCCGCCACATCGCCCATCACGACGCCGACCTCGCCCGACGGAAGGGAGAACACGTCGTACCAGTCGCCGCCGACGCTCGCCTTGCCGGGCCGGTACCGTGCCGCCATCTCGAGGCCGGGCAGCGCCGGGAGCGCGGACGGCACCAGGCTGCGTTGCAACTCCAGAGCTCCGGCGTGCTCCGCGCGGGTGAGCCGCCGCCGCACCGCCAGTGCGGCACGGTCCGCCGCCAGCTGCAGGAACTCCGTCTCGTCGGCGGTGAACCGGCGAGGGGCGAGCGTCCCGACGTGCAGCACCCCCACCAGCGCGCCATCGGCGACGAGCGGGACTCCGAGGAGGGAGTGCAGGCCGCGTTGCACGAGCAGCGGGTTGAACACGTTCGCGCTCGAGACGTCCGCGATGTAGACCGGACGCCGTTCGGCGGCGACGCGACCGGCGAAGCCCTCCCCCACGGGGACGTGAACCGCCTGGCTGACTTCCTCCTCGATGCCCTTGGCGGCCGTGGCCACCAGGTGCCGCTGCTGCCGATCGAGGAGAAGAGCGACCGCGGTGTCGACGCCCAGGCTTTCCCGGACGCGTTCCAGCACGGCGTCGAGGACGTCCTCGACGTCCGTTTCCGTAAAAGCCTCGTCGTGGATCGCGTGCGCGTTCTCGAACCTGCGCGCGCCGTCCGCGAAGGCCCCTGCGGGGTCGGTCACCCTGCCCACTATATGTGGGAAAGGAGTCGTTCCTTATTGTTGTCGCAGGTTAACGAGATGATCGGCAAGGATGGGGACGGTGCTGTGCCCGGTCCCCGCGCCGCCGGGACGTGGTCAGGCGCCCCGCGGGCGCCACCGTCCGAAGCCGCCTTCGGTGTTGATGACCTGGCCGGTGATCCAGCGCGCCTCGTCGGTCACCAGCCACGTGATCAGCCGCGCCGGGTCGTCGGGCTCGCCGTAGCGGCCGGAGGGGAACATCGGCGCGACCGTCCGCCACATGTCCTCGGTGAGGTACCCGGTGTCCACCGGGCCGGGGTTCACGGTGTTGAGGCGGATGCCCCGGTTCGCGAGCTGGTCGGCCAGGGTGACGGTGACGCCTTCGAGCGCGGCCTTCGCCGCGGCGTAGGCGACCTCGCTCGGCATCGGCCCGAGGTGCTGCCCGGACGTCATCGGGCCACCATCGCATCGCGCCGAACGATCAAACCGCGCGTGCGGAGCCCCCGCATCACGGAACGTGTCCCGGCGGTGCCGGCCCGCGCGGCGTGGGAGTCTGCGCCCGGCCGTGGACCGATAGGCACGGCGCGGGGGACCGGTCGCGCGTTCTGCCGATGCTCGCCCGCTCGTCGGCGGGCCTGTCCGGCACGGGTCGGCGGTGGTCGTCCGCGCCTACTCGCTCGTCGGCGGCCCGCGGAACGTGGCGCGGTAAGCGCTCGGGGACACCCCCAGCGTCGCCCGCATGTGCGTGCGCAGGGAGGTGCCCGTTCCGAAGCCCGCGCGTTCGGCGACCCGGTCCACCGGAAGGTCCGTCCGCTCCAGCAGCTGGCGTGCCCGCTCGACCCGCTGCAGCGTGAGCCACGCCGCCGCCGACATGCCCGTCTCGTCCCGGAAGCGCCGGGTGAACGTCCGCACGCTCATCGACGCCCGCGCCGCCATCTCCGCGAGCGTGACCGGACGGTCGAGGCGCTCCAGTGCCCATGTGCGCGCGGCGTCCGTCGACGGTCCCGGCGCGGACGGCACCGGGCGCGCGATGTACTGCGCCTGCCCGCCCTCCCGGTGCGGCGGCACCACGGTGCGGCGCGCCACGTCGGCCGCCACCGCCGCCCCGTGGTCGCGCCGGATCATGTGCAGCGCCAGGTCGATGCCCGCCGCCTCGCCCGCCGAGGTCAGCACCGAGCCCTCGTCGACGTACAGGACGGCCGGGTCGACGCGCACCGCCGGGAACCGGGCGGCGAACCGCTCGCACGACAGCCAGTGCGTCGTGGCGCGGCGCCCGTCCAGCAGGCCCGCCGCCGCGAGGACGAACGCGCCCGTGCAGACCGACGCGACCCGGGCGCCGCGCGCGTGGGCGTCCCGCAGCGCGGCGGGGACGGGGCCGTCGGCCGGGCGGGTCTCGTCCAGTGCGTGGGACGCGGGGACGAGCACCGTGCCGGCCTCGCCGAGCGCCTCGAGCCCGTGCGGTGCGCCCACCGTGAAGTCGGCATCGGTGCGGATCGCCCCCGCCTCGACACCGCAGGAGACCACGTCGTACAGCGGCGCGCCGTCCGCCGAGCGGGCGGATCCGAAGAGCTGGTGCACGAGCCCCAGCTCCATGGGCAGGACGCCGTCGCGCACCAGCACCGCCAGCCGGTGCGGCCCGCCGTCCCCGAACACCATGGCCGGATTCTCGCACGCGCGCCGGCGGCGCCGGAGCGGCTCGCGCGCCGGGTGCCGGTAGCGTTCGGGAGCCGCTGATGTTCCACTCGCGGGCATCCCGAGCTACCTGCTGGTCGCCGAGATGGCCGCCAACCGGGTCCTGCGCGGCGACGCGCTCCCGCGCCCGGAGTACCCGGAGGCGCTGCGCGCGTCCGCGCCGCCGATGTGGCGAGGGCGAGCGGCCCTCACGCTCCGGTACGCGGCGAACTCCCACGCCCCCCGCGGTCGGGTCACTGAGGTCGCGGGGGCGCTGGCCACGGCAGCCATGCGGACCGCACGCGGTGCTGGCGGCGCGCGGCGAATGGGTCACCGACGAGAAGCGGCTCCTGGAGCGGGCGGGACTGCGCCGCGTCGACGCGATCGTGGCCGGACTGCGACCGGAGCCCACCGCGAGGGCGCAGACGATCAGCGAAGCGGAGAGATTGTTCGGCTCCGCGAGCCGATCGGTAGAGCGTCCGTAGGAGCGCGGTGGCCAGAACCTTTCGGGTGATGGCCTACGGGCCACTTACGGGTGGGCGGTCGCGGCGGGGAGCATCGGGGTGTCGGAAACGATCGAAGGGAGCCCCCGTGAACATCCTGTGGACATTCGCCCATCCCGAGGCCCGGTCCTTCAACGGCGTCCTGCGCGACCATGGCGTGGACACCCTGCGCCGGCAGGGGCACCAGGTGCGCGAGTCCGACCTGTACGCGATGGGATGGAATCCCGTCGTCGGGCCCGACGACTTCGGTCACGATCCGCGCGAGCGCCTGGTGGTCGGCGAGGCGTCCGAGCGGGCCCTCACGGGCGGGACGCTGAGCCCCGACATCCGTGCCGAACAGGACAAGCTCGCCTGGGCGGACGCGCTCGTCCTGCAGTTCCCGCTCTGGTGGCACGGGATGCCCGCCATCCTCAAGGGCTGGTTCGACCGCGTGTTCGTCCAGGGCTTCGCGTTCGGTCTGCCTGGAGCGCGGCGGTACGGCGACGGCGGCCTGGCCGGACGGCGCGCGCTCGTCGTCACGACCGCCGGTGCCCGAACCACCGGGTTCGGCCCGCGCGGGATCCACGGCGACGCCGAGCAGCTGCTGTTCCCGCTGCTGCACGGCACGCTGTTCTACAGCGGCATGACGGTCCTGCCGCCCCTGGTCATCGGCGGCGCCGACCGGGCGCGGACGGCCGGGGACGCGGCCGCTCGCCTGGACGAGCGATTGCGCGACCTCGCGACCGCCGCGCCCATCCCGTACCGGCCCGAGCACGGCGGCGACTACGACGACGACCTCGTCCTGCACCCGCACCTGGCCCCCGGACGTGCCGGCCTGTCGGTCCACCGGGCCGCCGAGGACTCGGCGGTGCTGCGCCCGGCCGGATAGCGCCGTGCGGACGTCACCCGATGTCTCCGCCGGCGCCCCCCGCGTGCCCCACGCAGGCCGCACGCGGGCCGTCCGTCACACCGGCCCGCGTGGCCGCCCCCGGACGCACGCGGCGCGGCGGGCGTCCGGGGCGGCCGTGCACCGGACATCGCCGGGCCGCCGAGTAGATCTGCATGCGGGGCGAGCGAACCGCTCCTCGTGCGGCGCTACGGGCGGACGAGCAGTACGTTGCCGAGCGAGCGCTGGCCGGTCGCGTCGGACGGGCGGTTCACGATGCCGCCGTCCGCGGTCACCAGGTCGTCGCGTGTGCGGCACTGTGCCCGGTGGTGCCGGCGGGGGCGGAGGCGAAGGCCGTCCTGGACTTCGTCGACACGGCCGTTCGCGCGTGACCTGAGGAGACTGCCGGAGGCTCAGCGCGCGCGGGTGACGCGGGACTCGTCCCAGACCGGCTCGGACGACTCGTAGACCGAGCCGTCGCCGCCGAACACCAGGAAGCGGTCGAAGGAACGGGCGAACCAGCGGTCGTGCGTGACCGCCAGGACCGTCCCCTCGAACGACTCCAGGCCCTCCTGCAGCGCCTCGGCGCTGGCGAGGTCGAGGTTGTCGGTGGGCTCGTCCAGCAGGAGGAGCGTGGCGCCGCCCAGTTCGAGCAGCAGGATCTGCAGCCGCGCCTGCTGGCCGCCCGAGAGCGTCTCGAACGGCTGCTCGGCGCACACGGTCAGCTCGTACCGGGCGAGCGCCGCCATCGCGGCGTCGCGGAGCCGGGCGTGCTCGGTCATGACGATCTCGCACGGCGTCCGCCCGTCCAGGTCGGGGCGGGCGTGGGTCTGCGCGAACAGGCCGGGGACGACCCGGGCGCCCAGCCGCCCGACGCCGGCGTGCGGGACGGGCGCGACGGGCGCCGTGCCGCGCGGGACCGTCTCGGCGACCGACGCGAGCAGCCGCAGGAAGTGCGACTTCCCGGACCCGTTGGACCCGAGGACGGCGGTGCGCTCGCCGTACCAGACCTCGGTGTCGAACGGCTTCATCAGCCCGGTCAGCTCGAGGCCCTCGCAGATCACGGCGCGCTTGCCGGTGCGCCCGCCGCGCAGCCGCATCTTGATCGACTGGTCGCGGGGCGGGACCTCCGGCGGCCCTGCCTCCTCGAACTTGCGCAGCCGTGTCTGGGCGGCCTGGTAGCGGGAGGCCAGGCCGTCGTTGAACGTCGCCTTGTTCTTGAGCGTCATGACGAGCTGCTTGAGCTTCGCGCGCTCCTCGTCCCAGCGGCGCCGCAGCTCCTCCAGGCGCTCGTTGCGGTCGCGGCGCGCCTCGGCGTACGTCGCGAACCGGCCGCCGTGCACCCACACCCGCCCGGCCTCGACGGTGACGATCCGGTCGGCCGCCCCGTCGAGCAGCTCCCGGTCGTGCGAGACGATCAGCACGGTCTTGGGCGTCTCGCGGAGCCGCTCCTCGAGCCACTGCTTGCCGGGGACGTCCAGGTAGTTGTCGGGCTCGTCCAGCAGCAGGACCTCGTCGGGGCCGCGCAGGAGCGCCTCGAGGACGAGCCGTTTCTGCTCGCCGCCCGACAACGTGCGGACCTCGCGCCACCGGCACGAGTCGTACGGGACGCCGAGGGCCGCGACGCAGCAGGCGTCCCACAGCACCTCGATCTCGTAGCCGCCCGCGTCACCCCAGCCCGCGAGGGCGTTCGCGTAGCGGAGCTGCGTGGGTTCGTCGTCGCGTTCCATCATCGCGAGCTCGGCCGCCTCCACGGTGGCCGCGGCGTCGCGGACGCGCGGCGGGGCGACCGACAGGAGCAGATCGTGCACCGACGAGTCGTCCCGGACATTGCCGACGAACTGCCGCATCACGCCCAGCCCGCCGCTGTGCGCGACCGTGCCCTCCTGCGGCGCCAGGTCCCCGGCGACCAGCCGGAGGAGGGTGGTCTTCCCGGCGCCGTTCGGCCCGACGAGCGCGGCCGTCACCCCCTCGCCGACCCGGAACGACGCGTCGTCCAGCAGGACGCGGCCGTCGGGCAGGGTGTGCCGCACGTGCCCGACCTCGACGTGTCCCACGGTTCGTCCGCCCCCTCGCGATAGCAGTCCGCCGCCGAGTCTCGGCACCGGCGGCGGCCCACGTCAAACCAATTATCCGCGCCGCCCGGTCCCGCCGTGGTCAGGCCGTCCGGCGGAGCACCAGGCCGGTGCGGCAGATGACCGGCTCCCGGTCCTCCGGGGCCGTGCCCAGGGACGCGAGCAGCATCTCCACCATCGCGCGCCCCATCCGTTCGGTGGGCTGGTGGACGGTGGTGAGCATCGGCCGCGTGGGGCGGCGCGGGGCCGCGTCCTCGAAGCCGACGACCGCGACGTCGTCGGGCACCCGGCGGCCCTGCCGCTCCAGCTCCCGCAGGGCCCCGGCCGCCATCACGTCGGACGCCGCGAACACCGCGTCGAGGTCGGCCCGCCGATCGAGGAGGCGCCGCATCGCGAGCATCCCGCCGGCCTCGGTGAAGTCGCCGAACGCCACCAGCTCCGGACGGTCGCCCAGCGCGCGCCGGTAGCCCGCGAGCCGGTCGGCGCCCACGGACCGCTCCGGCGGGCCCGCGATCGTCGCGATCCGGCGGCGCCCGCCGCCGACGAGATGCTCGGTGGCGCGCCGGCTCCCGCCGCGGTTGTCGGCGTCGACGTAGCCCGCGTCGCCCGCCTCGCCGGGCGCCACGCCGGCGGGCCGCCCGGCCGTCACGGTGGGCACGCCGGCGCGCTCCAGCACGCCGGCGAGCGGTTCCCGCGGCAGCGTGGACAGCAGCAGCACGCCGTCCGTCCGCGGTTCGCGCAGCCGCCGCGCCAGTGCCGCGCGCTCCCCGCCGGACGGCGCGTAGTGCAGGGCCACCGCCGTCCGGGCCGCGTCGGCGGCGGCGGTGATCCCGTCCAGGAGCCGACCGAGGAACGGCTGCTCGAACCGCCGCCCCGGCTCCTCCGCCAGCACCAGCGCGAGCGTGCCCGACGGTGCCGCCCGTCCGCCCGCGAGGGTGCGGGCCGCCGCGTCGGGCACGTAGCCGAGGTCGCGGACCGCCCGCAGGACCGCCGCCCGCGCCCGCTCGCTCACCCGCGCGGAGCCGTTGATCGCCCGGGACGCGGTGCCGCGGCCCACCCCGGCCAGGGCGGCGACGTCTTCGAGGGTCGGGCGGCGATCGGCCATGCCCCCGTTCTACAGGGAGTCCCGCCCGCGCGCCACGGCCCGCGGGCCCCGGCGTCAGAAGCGGCGCAGCAGGGCCTGCTTGGCGGTGGCGAACTCCTCCTCGGTGAGGATGCCCTCCCTGTGCAGGTCACCGAGTTCGCGCAGGCGGCGCAGCAGGACGTCGTGGTCGTCCGCCGATCCGGACGGCTCGGGCCCGGCGGAGGCGCCTCCCGCCGGCAGCGCCGGGACGTCCTCGGCCGGGGGCGCGCCGGGGTGCGGGAGCCGCGCCACGACCGCCGCCGCCACGGCGATGGCGGCGGCACCCTCCTTCCGGGTGCCCCACAGCGTCAGGCAGTACGGGTCGTGCTTCGCCTTGGGCGGGGCCGGCTGGTCCTTGAGGTGGAACCGCAGGTGCCCCTCGTCGAGGCCGACCGACGGATGCAGCTCGACCTTCACGACGTCCACCAACGTGAACTGCTTGGGGCCCGCCTTCTGCTTGGCGTGCTCGGCCATCCAGCTCCAGTCGAGCCGGACGGTCTCCCCGTCGAAGGTCACCGACCCCTCGCCGCCGGACGCGCGCAGCGGCACGCTCGGGCCGGGCAGCAGGTACCGGTCCACCGGCCCGGTGGCGACCCGCTCGATCTGCAGGGCGTTGCGGACCTCGTCGACGAAGTACTCGGCCAGCGACGACACGTCCTTGTCCACGTGCAGGCGGTACGGGTCGGACGCGTCGTCGAGCGCGTTGCCCGCGGCCTGCAGGAGCGGGTCGGCGCCCTGCCGCAGCCGCACCCGCAGCACGCCGCCCTTCTTGCCCGGCTCGTAGGCGATCCCGGCGACGGCCTCCACCGGGACCTCGAGTTCGCCGAGAATGCGCCGCAGCCGGTGCACGCCGCGCCCGTTGCCCGGGACGATCCGCAGCAGATCGCCGTCGAACGTCCAGCGGCCTTCACTTCCGGTGACTTCTGCCATGACCCCGTTCCCCGAAATCGCCCGGTCTGTGAACAAGGGTAAAACGCTCAGCCGTGCACGAGGGAGCGCACATGCGGGACCACCGCGTCCAGCGCGACCTTCTCGGTCTCCCCGGTGGACCGCACGGTCACCTCCGCCATCCCCTCGGCCAGCGCGCGGCGGCCGATCGTGACGCGGTACGGGATGCCGGTCAGCTCGACGTCGCGGAACTTGACCCCGGCGCGTTCCGGACGGTCGTCGATCACGACCTCGACCCCGGCGGCGGCGAGGTTCGCGTAGACGTCCTCGGCGGCGGCGGTCACGTCCTCGGTGGTCTGCGCGGGGACGACCGCGACGTGGAACGGCGCGACGGCGAGCGGCCACACGATGCCGCGCTCGTCGTGGTGCGTCTCGACGATCGCGGCCATCGCGCGCTCGACGCCGATGCCGTAGCTGCCCATGATGATCGGGACCTGCTTGCCGTCCGGGTCCAGGACCTCGGCGCCGAGCGCGCGGGCGTAGCGGTCGCCGAGCTTGAAGATGTGCCCGATCTCGATGGCCCGGACGACCTCCAGCGGTTCGCCGCAGCGCGGGCAGGGCTCCCCGGCGGCGACCTCCCGCAGGTCGGCCCACGTTCCGACGGCGATGTCGCGGCCGACGTCCACGCCGCGCAGGTGGACGTCGTCGGTGTTCGCGCCGGTGAACATGTTCCGGCGCCCGCGCAGCGCCTCGTCCGCGATCACCGGGAGCCCGGCGCCGACCGCGCCCAGGCTGCCGGGCAGCGCCCCGAGCGCCTCCCGGATCTCCTCCGCCTCCGCCGCCCGGATCGACGCGGCACCCGTGGCGTCCACGAGCTTCTGCTCGTTGAGCGGGTGGTCGCCGCGCAGCAGGACCAGCGTCGGCTCGCCGTCCAGCAGGTACACGAGCGTCTTGATCTGCCGGTCGCCCGGAGCGCCGTAGGCGAGCAGGTCCTCGATGGTGCGGACGCCCGGCGTGTCGAACCGCTCGGGGACGTCCGGGCCCGGCTCGTCCACGGCCGCCTCCAGCCGGGACGTCGCGCGCTCGATGTTCGCCGCGTACCCGCAGGCGGGCGAGTGGACGACGAGGTCCTCGCCGACGTCGGCGGGGCACATGAACTCGGTGGAACCGGCGCCGCCCATCGTCCCGCTGGACGCGTCGCAGGGCAGCGCGGGCAGGTCGAGGCGCTCGAAGATCCGGGTGTAGGCGCGGTGGTAGGCGTCGAACGACGCGTCCAGCCCGGCGCGGTCGATGTCGAAGCTGTAGGCGTCCTTCATCGTGAACTCGCGCGTCCGCATGAGGCCGCCCTTGGGGCGCGGCTCGTCCCGGAACTTGGTCTGGAACTGGTACCACTGCTGCGGGAGCCGCTTGTAGGAGTGCAGCTCCTGCGCGATCGTCGCGAAGATCTCCTCGTGCGTCATGCCGAGCGCGAGCTCGGCGCCGCGCCGGTCGCGGAGCCGGAACATCTCCTCGCCCATCAGCTCCCACCGGCCGGAACGCCGCCACGGCTCGGCCGGGTGCATCGCCGGGAGGAGCATCTCCTGCCCGCCGATGGCGTCCATCTCCTCCCGGATCACGCCGATCACCTTGGCGCGGACGCGCACCGCGAGCGGCAGCAGCGAGTAGTGACCGGACGCGAGCAGGCGGACGTGTCCCGCGCGCAGGAGCAGCCGGTGGCTCGGCGCGTCCGCGTCGGCGGGGTCCTCGCGCAGCGTGGGAACGAACATCTGGGACCAGCGCATCCCGCGAGGCTATCGAAGAGCGCCCGGCGGGGGCGCGCAGGTCACCGTAAGGGCACGACGGGGATACGGGGCGCCGCAGGTCAGTACCCTGAACTCCGTGAGTCGAGAAGGTGTGACACCGCAGAGCGAGGATTTCTCCGCCTGGTACAACGAGCTGGTCGTGCAGGCGCAGCTCGTCGACCGCGGCCCGGTGCGCGGCACGATGGTCATCCGGCCGTACGGGTTCCGGATGTGGGAGCTGCTCCAGGCCGACCTGGACCGGCGGATCAAGGACGCCGGGCACGACAACGCGTGCTTCCCGATGTTCATCCCGGAGTCCTACCTCAAGCGCGAGGCCGAGCACGTCGAGGGCTTCTCGCCGGAGCTCGCGGTCGTCACCCACGCGGGCGGCAAGGACCTGGAGGAGCCGCTGGTCGTGCGGCCCACCTCCGAGACCGTCATCGGCGAGTACATGGCCAAGTGGATCGACTCGCACCGCGACCTGCCGCTGCTGCTGAACCAGTGGGCGAACGTGGTCCGCTGGGAGATGCGGCCCCGCATGTTCCTGCGGACGACCGAGTTCCTCTGGCAGGAGGGCCACACCGCCCACCTGGACGAGGACGACGCGATGCGCGAGACGATGTGGGCGCTCGACGCGTACACCTCCGTCGCGCGGGACCTCGCGGCGATGCCGGTCGTGGCGGGGGAGAAGACGCCCGGCGAGCGGTTCGCGGGGGCCGTCCGCACGTACACGATCGAGGGCATGATGCGGGACGGCCGCGCCCTGCAGGCCGGCACGTCCCACTACCTCGGGACGAACTTCGCGAAGGCCTTCGAGATCCAGTACCAGGACGAGGCGGGCGCGCTGACGCACGCGCACACGACGTCCTGGGGGATGAGCACCCGCATGCTCGGCGGCGTGATCATGACGCACGGGGACGACAAGGGCCTCGTGCTGCCCCCGCGCCTCGCGCCCTACCAGGTCGTGATCGTCCCGATCGGGCGCAAGGAGCAGGGCGAGCAGGCCGCCGCCGAGGCGCGCCGGCTGGGCGCGGCGGTCAGGTCGATGGGCATCCGCGTGCACGTCGACGACAACCGGCCGCAGCTGTCGCCGGGGTTCAAGTTCAACGAGTGGGAGATGCGCGGCGTCCCGGTCCGGATCGAGCTGGGCAAGCGCGACCTGGAGGCCGGTGTCGCGACGGTCGTCCGGCGCCTGGCCACGGCGGAGGGGCAGGGCAAGGAGCAGATCCCGCTGGACAAGGTGCCGGAGCTGATCCCCGGGATCCTCGCCGAGTTCCAGTCGTTCCTGCTGGCCCGCGCCGAGGCGTTCCGCGAGGAGCGCACCGCCGCCGCCGACACCTGGGACGCCTTCACCGGCCAGGTCGCGGGCGGCTGGGCGCGCGCCCTGCACTGCGGCCGCAGCGAGTGCGAGGACGAGATCAAGGCCGACACCGCCGCGACCCCGCGCGTCATCCCGCTGGACGCGCCGGAGGAGACGGGCGCCTGCGTGCGGTGCGGGGAGCCGTCCGCCTACGGCAAGCGCGTGATCTTCGGCAAGTCGTACTGACGGGCCGCGGGACGGCGCCGGTGGTCAGCCGCCCGTGCCGTCCCGCTCGCCGCCCCGGTCAGCGGCGCCGTCGGCGGCGTCGTCCTCGCCGTCGTCCTTGCCTGCCTCGGCGGCTTCCGGGCGGGTGGCGCGCATCCGCTCCCGGAACGGCTGGACGAACCACAGCCAGGTGCACAGCAGCACCACGACGGCGGCGGTGACGATCGCCCACCAGTCCTCGGTGAGGGTCTGGACGATCAGTGTGGTGGCCGCCGAGATCGACACGCCGAGCGCGATGCCGCCGCAGATGCCGAGCCGGTTGGCGCGGCGGATCAGCATCGCCTTCCGGTTCATCCGGAACAGGATGCGGTGCTGGAACACCGGGGTGCTGAAGCAGATCGACGCGGTGGCGGCGCCGAACAGGGCGATGTAGAACAGGATCTCGCCGGTGTCGTCCACCTTGTCGAACCGCGCCGCGAACGGGACGGTCAGCAGGAACGCGAACAGCACCTGCACGCCCGTGACCGCGACGCGGAACCCCTGCAGCAGCTCGATCAGCTGCCGGTCGAGCCGTTCGTGCTCGGTCTCGTTGCGGGGCTTGTACGCCGGATCCACACTCATGAACGGCGTATTACCCGGTAAAGATGCGAACAGTCGGTATACGCCCGATTCGTCACGGTCCGGCTTCCGCCTACTCCACCCGCGGCAGGTCCTCCAGAGTCGCGCGGGTCACCCGGCGGACCCGGCGGATCAGGCGCAGCCGGTCCCGGAACGGCTGGACGAACCACAGCCATGCGCACAAAGTCACGATACCTAAGGCGGTGATGGACGCCGCCCATACCGTTGTGAGCGTTTCCATGATCAGCGTGGTGGCCGCCGAGATCGATACCGCCAGCGCGATGCCGCCGCAGATTCCCAGCCGGTTCGCGCGGCGCACCAGTGCCGCTTTCTGGTCCATCCGAAACAGGATTCTGTGCTGGAACACCGGTGCACTGAAACAGATCGACGCGAACGCCGCGCCGAAGAGGGCGACGAAGAAGAGAATCTCGCCGGTCCCGTCGATCCGGCTCCACCCGGCCGCGTACGGGACGGTCAGCAGGAACGCGAACAGCATCTGCACGCCCGTGACCGCGACGCGGAACCCCTGCAGCATTTCGAGGAGCTGCCGGTCGAGCCGCTCGTGATCGGTCTCATTACGTGGCTTGAGGGACGGGTCCACGCTCATGCGGCTTCTGTACCCGAACGTTGCGCTGACCAGTCGGTTCGCCTGGTCAAATCTCCTCGCCGGACCAGTTCCTTCGGGGAATTCCCAATTTCTCGGATGGATCGCGCATTCCGGTGCGAGCCCCACGCTCGGTCAATCCAGCGTCGGCGGTTCCACCCGCAACGCCAGCATGGACACGTCGTCGCGCAGATCGCCGTCGCAGAAATCCACCAGCGCCCGCTCCACCGCCGCGAGCATCCCCTCCGGGGTGTCCTTGGCGTGCGCGGCGAGCGTCTCCAGCAGCCGTTCCTGCCCGAACTCCTGCCGCTGCAGGCTGCACGCCTCCAGGACGCCGTCGGAGTGCAGGACGAGCGTGTCCCCGACCGACAGCTCGACGCCGTCCAGCCCCGGCTCGAAGTCCTCGAACAGCCCGAGCGGTACCCCGCCGCGCGACGCCGACCGGATCACCCCGTCCGCCCGCACGACGATCGCCGGGGGATGGCCCGCGACGCCCAGCGAGACCAGCACCCGCTCGGTCTCCATCGTCAGCCCGGCCATCACGGCCGTGACGAACCGGTCCTCGTCCAGCAGCGCCTCGTTGACGACGCCGAGCACGTCCCCGGGCGCGGGCTTCCAGCGGGCCGCGAGCCGCGCGCAGTGCCGGGCCGTCGCGGTGACGGCCGCCGCGTCCTCGCCCTTGCCGCACACGTCGCCGAGGATCAGGCCCCAGCCGTCCTCGGTGCGGAACACGTCGTAGAAGTCGCCGCCCACCTCGGCGGCACCGTGCGTCGCGGTCAGGTAGCGGGCGGCGACCGAGGCGCCCGGGATCGCCGGCAGCGTCTTCGGCAGCAGCCCCGCCTGCAGCGTGTCGGCGACCTCCGCGCGCCGCCGGTACAGCCGGGACGCCCGGATGACCAGCGCCAGGTACCGGCCGAGACGCTGCACGACGCCGAGGTCCATGAGGTCGAACGGGCCGTACTCGCCGCTGGCCGTCAGGGTGATCGTGCCGAGGCAGCGCTCGCCGTCCTCGATCGGGACGCACACCACCGACGTCGCGCCGATCTTGGCGCAGACGGGCTGGCCGTCCGGGCAGACGCCGAGGGACTCCAGGTCCTCCAGGTGGGGACGGACCGTGCTCTGCCGGGTGACGAAAACGGTGTGCGGGAGCGTTCCCTGCACGGGATCCAGCTCCTCCAGCATCCGTGCCGCCGCGACGGACCGCTCGTCGTCCGGCCCCATCGCGACCTGGCGGCGCAGCAGCGGCCCGGCGTCCGCGGCGGTGGCGCCGCCCTGCCCGCCGGGCACCGGGCCGACGAGGTCGACGAACGCCCAGTCGGCCAACTCGGCCGCCAGCAGCCGGGCGCAGCGGCGCACGGCGACCGTCTCGTTGAACACCGGCTCGTCCAGCAGCAGCTCGCAGGCGGTGGCGAGAACGTCCATGCGGTGCACCATCGTGGCGACCGTCTCGTCGTCGCCCGCCGGGGCGCCCTGCGTCGGCGTCACCTTCGGCGGCCGGGCCCGCTCCGCCCCGGCCTCCTGCGCCCCGGCCTCCTGCGCCGCGGCCGGTTCGGGGTCGGCCCGCCGGGCCCCCGGCCGCTGCGGCCGGGCGTCGGGCTGCGACGGCCGCGGGACCACGGCGTCCTCGGCCGGCCGCTTCCCCGCGGCCGGTGCGGCGGGCGCGGACGGCTTTGCCGACGGCGCGGACGGCTTGGCCGCGCCCCGCTTCGCGCCGTCCGGGTTCGCGCGGTCCGGGCCTCGACCGTCCGGGTTGCCGCGGGCCGGCCTCCCGGCGTTCCGCTCGCGGGCGGCCCGGTCGGCGGCGGCGTCCTGGCCGTCCGGCCGCGCCCGCGTCGCCCCCTCACCGCCCTGCGGCGGGTTGGCGGCACCGGCGGCGACCACGACCATGGGGTCCGGCTCGCCGCGGATCCACACCCGCGCGAGCGTCACCACCGCGTCGATGCCGCGCTCCCCGCCGAGGAAGCGCACCTGGACGCGCCGCCGCCGGCCGGTCCGGACGACCGCCGCGAGCTGCGAGCGCACCGCCGCCCGGGTGGCCAGGTCGCAGAACGCCGCGAAGTGCTTGCCCGACACGTAGCCCGCCGACACCCCGAGCAGCGTCGCCGCCTGCCGGTTGACCCGGCGCACGCTGCTGGAGCGGTCGAGCAGGAACAGCGGCACCGGGGCGTCCTGGAACACCGTGCGCAGGACCCGCCGCTCGTTCTCGGCCGCCGTCGAACCGCCCTGCTCGGGGCCGTTCTCGGCGCCCATGGCGCGCAGCGCGGCCAGCGCGAGCTCGAGCTCGACGAGCGCCGCGTCCAGCGTGGCGCGCAGATCGGGCGCGGGCATGCCCGCGGCCTGCCGCAGTTCTCCGATGCGGCCCTCGAGCTCGGTGATCTCGCGCAGCATCGCCTCGGGTTCGAGCTGATCGAACTGGTCCTGCATTCGATCTCCCTTTCGTCCGGTCGCCCCGGCGAAACCGGATCGGCCGCTCCCCTGACCGGGCCGGGCCCCGCTCTTCACGATCCCTTTGCAGTCGCCCGCCCGGCTAGGTGATCCCCTGGTCACCGACGATACGCTGGGCCAGCGCGGTGAGTTTCACGTGCCGCGTCTGGGAGATGCGGCGCAGCTCGGCGAACGCCTCGTCGGCGTCGCAGCCGAGCGCGTGCATGATGATGCCCTTCGCCTGGTCCACGATGGCGCGGGCCTCGACCGCCTCCTGGAGCTGGACGGCCGTGCGGTGCACGTCGTCGTACTGCTGGGTGTTCGACATCGTCGCGCTGCCCTGCGCCATCAGCAGCGCGGCCAGCGCGTGGCGGCCGGAGCCGAGGGCCTTGGGCGTCACCCCGTACAGGGTCAGCGTGACCATGACGTTCGCGTTGAGGTGCGGCGACGTGGTGAAGCAGCGCACGCCCCGCCGCAGCATGTCCGACATCGCGGCCGGCCAGCGGGTCTCGGCAAGGATGTCGTCGGAACCGAGCGGGCGCCCCTCCAGCACGACGTCGAACAGGGGGCCGTCGCCGCGGGCGAGCTGGCGGTCGGTGACCTCGGCGATGTCGGGATGGCTGGCGGCGGTGGCCACCGGTTCGGGACGGGCCTCCTCGGGGATGGCGGGCGGGCCGCCGTTCGTCCGGGGCAGCGCCCAGCGGACGCCCGACGCGCCGGCGCAGCCGGGGACGGCCCGGGCGGCCAGCTCGGCCACGCGGTGCAGCGTGCCCACATCGGAGGAGTCCCCGACCATGCCGAGTCGCGCGATCTCCAGCGCGAGCTGGTCGGTCAGGACCGTATCGGTCGGCGTCACACCAATGACGGTATCTCGCCGCTCGCCGTGCGCCGACCCTTGCCCCGGGATCAGCTGTTGGGCGCCGCCCTGCTGATCTCGTGGAGCGGGCGGGCGGCGCCCGGGCCGCCGCCGTCGGCCATGGCCAGATCGCCCAGGGACACGATGCCCACGGGACGCTGCTGGGCGTCCACCACGGGCAGCCGCCGGACGGCGTGCTCGCACATAAGCCGGGCGGCGGCCTCGGTGTCGTCCTCGGGACGGACGGTCGTCAGCTCGGCGGTGCACACGTCACCGAGCGGGGTCAGCGAGGTGTCGCGGCGTTCCGCGACGGCCCGCACCACGATGTCGCGATCGGTGACGACCCCGCACAACCGGCCCGCGTAGGTGACGAGGACGTCCCCGATGCTCTGGTCGCGCATCACGCGGGCCGCCTCGTCCAGCGTCGAGTCCAGTGGCAGCGCCTGCGGGGCCGCGGTCATCACCTCGCTTATTGTTCGTGACATCGCGCGCAGATCCTCCTGATTCTCCGGCGCTCGCATGGCCGTGTGCGCGCTTTACCCACGCTAGGCCCGCTCATGCACCGGGCCGGAATCCGGCCCCCGACCTCCGGCGGAGGCGGTCGCGGCGGCGGGCCGCCGGGTCAGAACGCGAAGATCATTCCGGTTTGCGACCGCATGACGCAGTCGTTGGGGTAGGTCTTGCGGAACCGGACGGGCCGCCCCCGCCAGGTGCCCTCCGCCCGGACGGCCGCGGGGGAGTGGATCGCCGTGCACATCCGTCCGTCCGGCTCGTGCTCGAACCGGCCGCCCGACTCCTTCAGGTCGGCGCAGGCCCGCATCGCCTCCGGGTGCCGCCCGCCGGGCGGGTCGCAGCGCAGCGTCGCCGTCCGGGGGCCGGCGCCCTCCCGGCCGGGGTGCTTCATCGTCAGGCGGATCGAGGTGCCGGAGTCGGAGTGGGCGACGGGCAGCAGGGCGAGGGCGGCGCCGACGAGGACGCTGCCGAACGTGTGCGGCATCGAGGCTCCCGAGGGTCGGGGGTCGGATGACCGAGGGGCGATGGGGGGACATCGCTCACTGTACTCGCTCGGCTACGCAATGCGCATGCGATCGGCCGATCGCGTGCGGCCGTCCGGGAGCGGACGGCGGACGACCCCGCGGCCGTGGGGCGGCCGCGGGGTCGGATCGGGAGGACCGGGGGGAGCCGGGGGCGGGTCTGGTCGGGGCCGGACGGCCCCACCGGGGGCCTGGCGGGCCCTGGGCGGTACTGGGACGGCCCGGGGCGCGGGCCCGCGAGGCGGGTCAGGCGGCGAGCGTGTGGGCGTCGGCGGGCTCGTCCGGGCGGGCGCGGCCCGCGCGCGGGTGGTCGGCCAGGGACTCGCGGAGCTGCTTGCGGCCGCGGTGCAGCCGGGACATCACCGTGCCGATCGGGGTGCCCATCATCTCGGCGATCTCCTTGTACGGGTAGCCCTCGACGTCGGCCAGGTACACCGCGTCGCGGAACTCCTTGGGCAGGGCCCGCAGCGCGTCGACGATCCGCGCGTCCGGGATGCGGTCGAGCGCCTCGTGCTCGGCGGACCGGAAGCCCTCGGCGTGCGCCTCGCCCTGGGCGATCTGCCACTCCTCCAGCTCCTCGGAGCCGGCGCGCTGCGGCTCGCGCTGCTTCTTGCGGTAGGTGTTGATGAAGTTGTTGGTCAGGATGCGGTGCAGCCAGGCCTTGAGGTTCGTGCCCTCCTTGAACTGGTGGAAGTTCACGTAGGCCTTGGCGAGGGTCTCCTGCACCAGGTCTTCGGCGTCCGCGCTGTTGCGGGTCATCCGGACGGCCTGGGCGTACAGAGGGTCGGCCAGAGGAAGGACGTCCCGCTCGTAACGCTCGGTGCTCGGCAACTCGCGTTCGGTGCGGTGGTCGGTGGTGAAGGTAGCAGCGGTCATCATCGCTCCCGTGGTCGTTGCCTGCAGGCGCGGGGGCCTGCAGTCGCGCGCTCGGCGGCGTGCGCGCGAGTGTTCGGGCGGAAGGACCGCCCCCCGTTCGTTGGTACGTGCCACCGGTTTCCGACGGTTTTCGGCCGGGTTCATGACGCGTTTCAACGTCGATGGGCCATGGCCGGGCGCCGTGTTCTCCCCGTCGGCTCTGCCGGGGTCGGCGTGTCGGTCGCTCGGCCTCGCTTGGAAGGTGGGCCGAGGGAGACGTGCGAGTCGGGCGATGCCAGGGCGACCCCGTCTTCCGGGACGTCGCGGGCTGTCCGGACCGGCGCTCTGCTCTCCGATGGTGTTCTCGTTACGTAAGACGCCGTGAAGGGCCCGAAAGGTTGCGTGGCGTCCGTCACAAGAAGTGGTACGCCCCAGAAGCGTGTGGCTCCTGGGGGCGTACTTTACCCGTCGATCAGGTGAACTGGCCGGTTAGCCCGGCCCGGGTGGACATGATCGGGGATCGGTCAGGGGAGCAGGAGGTTCAGCGCTCCCTCCATCAGAGCCTCCTGGCGGGCCTTGGACTCGACCTGTTCGAGGCCGAACCCGAGCAGGACGGTGTTCCTGGTCGCGACGGCCGACACCGAGTCGACGACGGCCTCCGAGCGGACGAAGTCGGAAACGTTCCCCGGGCTGCCCGCGGGCGCGGCCTGGATCGTCCACGGTCCGAGCCCGGACTCGAAGCCCTCGGCGTCCAGTTCGCCCTCGGACGTCGTGACCTTCGTGTCGTCGACGAACAGCCCGGCCCCGCCGGTGAACGGGTCGCTCACGTAGGAGATCGACACCTCGACCTGCTTGCCCGCATACGCGGACAGGTCGAACTCGGCGGGCACCCAGCCGCCCGAGTCGCCGGTGAACGCGTGCCACTCGCCGGTCGTCCCGGTGGCGCCGCACGGGTTGCCGCGGGTGAGGTAGTGCTCCAGGAACGGGTGCATGTCGAGCAGGTACTCCTGCTCGCACTGGGTCGGGACGGTCGTCTCCGTGCGGCCGTTCGCGTCCGGCAGCGTGGTCCAGTCATCGCCGCCCGCGGTGCGGGCCTCGACGATCACGTTGTCGTACCCGCCCTCGGTGCTGTACGACAGCATGGCCTGCAGGGCAGGAGCCTGCGCGGCCGGGACCGAGGTGAGGTCGATCGTCCGGGTGAGCCGCCGGTAGAGGCCGTCCTCGTGCGTCCCGGCGACGTAGTACCGGCCCTCGATGGGCTCGGTGCCCGCCGCCGCGCCGGTGTAGTCGCCGGCCTTCCAGCTGCGGAACTGCGGGAAGTCGCCGGCGGGCAGGACGGTCGAGGTGACCTGGAAGCCGCCCGCCTCGTCCAGCTCGTTGGACGAGGTCCCGGCCAGGCCCGCCTCGATGCCGTAGAACGGCCTCTGGGCCGACCCCACGAACGTGGTGGGGGAGCCGATGTGCTGCCGGTCGTAGGCCCCCAGGTAGTACTGGAAGAAGTCGTCCGACAGCAGTTCGCAGTCGTCCCGGAAGCTGGTGGTGATCACGCAGGGCTCGCCGGGCGCGCCCTTGAGGCCGTAGTAGAGGCCGCCGCCGTTGTAGCGGCTGGCCTCGCCCGCGTAGCCGGTCGTCTCACCGACGTGCAGCAGCTTCCCGCGCTCGTTCAGGTACGAGCGGACGTTCAGCAGCAGATCCTTCGCGCGGTCGGCGACCTGCGAGTCCGCCATCGGACCGAGCGGCGTCCGTACCGGCTCGTCCGCCTCGTCCTGGGTCAGGCGGTTGTCGCCCAGGTACCAGACCACGGCCCGGAAGTGCTTGAGGACGCCAAGGTCGTGCGGCGCGCCGTCCTTGTCGACGTCCCACACGAGCGGAGTGTGCCCGGCCTCGCGCACCAGATCGGCGTACTGCCCGGCGTACTTGGGCCCGTCCGTTCCGGCCGGGTAGGTCGGGTTGACGCCGGTGTAGTCCTCGTCCGCGATGACCAGCACGTCGGCCTTCTGCTGATCTCGCACTTCGTAGGTGAAGTGCTCGCTCTCGACCCGCTCGCCCTTCTCGTTCGTCCCGGCGAACCACACCTCGACCTCGTCCCCCGGTTTCTGCCCGGAGACCTTGCCGCGGAACTCGCCGTAGTAGCGGTCGTTGCCCTCGCCGTACCGCTCGCCGCCCCGCCACTCGCGGGCGCCGTCCTGCCGCACCGGACCGCCGTTGATCCGGTACCGCAGGTCGCGGTTCGCCAGCGACCGCCGGACGAACGCCGCCACCTCCTGCTCGGGCCCGTACGAGACCTCGAACGGGTCGATCTCGAAGTCCGGCGTGGTGCGGTCGACGACCGAGACCGGATTATCCGGGTCCTGCGCCGACCGCGCGGTCGCGATCGCCAGCGGCAGGTTGCCGCGGAACTCCCTCTCGATCAGCGTCTCGTCGTCCGGGAACTCGAAGCCGCTGCCGCAGTCGCCCGGCTCCCACTCGTCGTCCGGGTCGTACCCGGCGGCCGTCTGGCACGTCGCCATCTCGGGGGTGTACGAGAGCGTCCCGAACACGTTGTCGGTGTGGTCGTTGGTGTCGCCGTTGGTGGTGTAGAGCTGCGCGCTCAGCTGCGGGACGTAGCCGGGGACGGCCGGGTCCTCCGGGTCGCCGAGCAGCGCCTCGTAGATCAGGTCGTCCGGGCTGCGGGTCAGCGTCTGCCAGCCGTTGCCGTACAGCAGCAGCTCGGCCGCCGAGTGGTAGTTGACCAGGTAGGTCGGCTTGAGCCGGTCGTAGAGGTTCAGCTGCGCCCGCGTCTCCGGCTCCGAGCCGGGCGAGGGCCCGCGGTAGGTGGCGCTCGTCGGCTGCGGCGACGAGCCCTCGTTGTCGTAGCCCCACTTGTGCGGGAAGTTCCGGTTCAGGTCGACGCCGTCCTGGCCGGAGATCCGCCCGTCGCCGTCGTTGTCCCGGACGTTCTTGCGCCAGAGCCGGAAACCGTCCTCGAACGTGAGATCGTAGCCGTCCGGGTTGAGCACCGGGATGAACCACATGTCGGTGGTGTCGACGATCTTCGTGAGCTCGGGGTCGGTGCCGTAGCCGTCCACGTAGTGGTGCAGGAGCCGCCGCACCATCTCGGGCGTGATCCACTCGCGCGCGTGCTGCGCCGCCTGGTACACGACCACCGGGCGCTGCCCGTCCCGCAACCGCGCGACGTCCTTGCTGACCCGGACGGCGGTGATCGGCTTGCCCTGGTGGCTCTCGCCGATGTCGACCGCGGTGGCGATCGACGGGTTCGCGGCGGCGACCTCGACCATCTCCTCGCGGAGGTTGCCGGGGCCGCTGTAGGGGCGGAACACGTTGTCCGGGGCCGCCTTGGCGCGCGCCCGCACGTCCTTGCCGTCCACCTTCCGGACCGTCAGGCCGAGTCCCCGCCGGTTGAGTTCGGCGGCCTGCGCGCCGCTCAGCACGGCCTCCACGCGGACACGGCCGTCGCTTCCCTTGCCGATCTCGACGTCCTCGCGGGGGAGTCCGGCCCGGTCGAGGATCTTGACCTGCGCCGGCGTCAGCTCGGCGGTGTAGACGTCCACGACGCCGCCCGCGTCGCGGGGAGCGGGGGCGGCGGTCGCGGGGGCCGCCGTGAGCACTCCGATCAGGAGCGCCCCGGCGGCCAGGATGGGTGTGAGTCGTCTGTGCCGGAACAGCGTGCGCGTCATCGCGCCCTCCCTGGCATTGATCACAACGGGGGTCGCGTGATCGTCATCCGGGGCGGGAGGGGTGTCAACGCACCATTGGCGTCAATTGCCGCTTCTGGTCATTTTGGTGGGCCTGTGCACCGGACGTCCGACTGGTGCGTCCGGCGCGCGAGGGAATCCCCCGGCGGTTTCCGCATAGCGGCAGCGGAACGGACTCACTCGTTGTAGCTTCACCATCACTAGGGGTCGTCAACGCTCGCGTGCCGCAAGGCGCCGCCCGCCCAGGGGGTCCGCATGACCGTCCCGCAGAGCCGCCGGCCGGACACCGCCGGCGCCGTGCCCGTCCGAACCGGCGCGTACACGCCCCGGTTCCTGCACCAGCGGCTCCTCGGCGTCGCCCGTCTCGCCGCGTTCACCCTCGACGGCGGCGGCCGCGTCGTGCACTGGAACGCCGCCGCCACCGACCTTTTCGGCGTCCCGCCCGACGACGCCGTCGGATGCCGCCCCGCCACGCTGCTGCGGCTGCCCGCCGAGCATCGCGCCGCCTTCCAGCCCGGCGCGTTCGGGCACGTCTGGTGCGGCGCCTGCACCGTGCCCCGCGCCGACCACGGCGAGCTCGTCGAGACCGCGTGGTGGGTCTACCACCTCGAGGACGCCCCCGGCGTCGGCGTCCTCGCCCTGGCCGCCGACCTGCGGCACCTCCGCGAAGAGGGCCCCGGCCTGTCCATGGGCGGGGTGCTCGTCGCCGGGCCCGACGGCGCCGCCCGCCGCGACTCCGGCGCCCGCCTCATGCGCGTCGAACCCGCCCTCGCCGGCCCCGCCGACGGCGCCGGCCCCGCCGACGGCGCCGCCCCGGTCGCCCGCGCGCTCGCCGGCCTGCTGCCCGGCGCCGACCCCGCCGCCGCGATCATCACCCGGCGGCTCCTCGACCTCGGCTGCCCCGCCGTGACGCTCAGCCTCAGCATCCGGCTGCCGCTCGTCCCCTACCGGGGCGGCCCGCCCGACGAACCCCGCGTCCGTCCCGTCGCCGCCGCGACCGGCGCCGAGGCGCCCGCCGCCCGCCGCGACACCGTGCGCGAGCACCTCGCCTTCCTCGGCGAGGCCGGAGACCAGGTCGGCAGTTCCCTCGACCACCTGCAGGCCGCCCGCACCCTCGCCGAGACGCTCGTCCCCAAGCTCGCCGACTTCGCCGCCGTCGAACTCCTCGAGGGCGTCGCCGACTCCGCGAGCCCCGCCACCGACATCACCGAGACCGTCCGCGTGCGCCGCGTCGGCGTCGTCCACAACGACGAACCCGGCCGGTGGGACGGCCTCCTCCCCGACGGCGAGGTCCTGCGGCTGCCGCCCGGAACGTCCTGCCTGCAGGCCATGCGGACCGGCCGCAACGTCCACGTGCCCCGCGTCGACGAGGCGTCCGCCGCCCGGCTCGCCGCCCCCTTCACCGACCGCGACCTGCGCCCCCTCTTCACCGGACGTGCGCTGCTGATCGTCCCGCTGATCGCCCGCGGCCGCGCCCTCGGCAACCTCAAACTGCTCCGCAAGCCCGACCGGCCCGGCTTCGACGACCTCGACCTCGCCGTGCTCGGCGAACTCGCCCGCCGCGCCGCGCTCTGCATCGACAACGGGCGGCTCTACCGGCGCGAGGTCCAGGTCGCGCACGAACTGCAGCGCAGCATGCTCCCCGACGACCCGCCCGACGTCGCCGGGGCCCGCGTCCGCTACCGCTACCGGCCCGCCGGGCAGGCCGCGCAGGTCGGCGGCGACTGGTTCGACGCCATCCCGCTCCCCGGCTGCCGGCTCGGCATCGTCGTCGGCGACGTCATGGGCCACGGCCTCACCGCCGCCGCGATCATGGGCCAGCTGCGCACCGCCGTCCGCACCCTCGCCGGCGAGGACACCCGCCCCGGCCGCCTCCTCCGCCAGCTCGACGGCCTCGCCCGGCGCCTCGGCGACGGCTACCTCGCCACCTGCCTCTACGCCGTCTACGACCCGGTCGCCCGCACCTGCACGCTCGCGAACGCCGGGCACGTCCCGCCCGTCCTGGTCGGCCCCGACGGCGGCAGCCGCGTCCTCGAACTGCCCGAGGGCGTCCCCATCGGCGTCGGCGGCGCACCGTTCGAGGCCGTCCAGATCCCGGTCGCCGACGGCTCCCGTCTCGTCCTGTGCACCGACGGCCTCATCGAGCGCCGCGACCGCGACCTCGACCAGGGCCTGCGGGAGCTGCGCGCCCACCTGGCCGCCGCGCCCCCCGCCCTCGACGCCGCCTGCGACGCCGTCCTCGCCGGCCTCGGCGGCGACGACCCGGCCGACGACATCGCCCTCGTCGCCGTCGGCTTCGACGGCCTGCCCGCCGCCGACGTCGCCGCCTGGGACCTCGTCCCCGAACCGGCCATGGTCCGCTGGGCCCGCGCGCAGGTCGCCGAACGCCTCGCCGGCTGGAACCTCGACGCCCTCACCCCGACCGTCCAGCTCCTCGCCAGCGAACTCGCCACCAACGCGCTCCTGCACGGCGCCGGAGCGATCCGGCTCCGGCTCGTCCGGGGGCGCGCGCTCGTCTGCGAGGTCTACGACGACGGCGCCGACCTCCCGCACCTCCGCACCGCCGCCGCCACCGACGAGTCCGGCCGGGGCCTCCAGCTCGTCAGCCACCTCGCCGCCCGCTGGGGCACCCACCGCACCGAGGCCGGCAAGGTCGTCTGGTTCGAACACGACCTATAGGGCCGAATAGGGAACTGTCGCCCGCGCGCTAGATCATTTCCGGCGCCGGCTCCGTTCAGATCGACATGTGGGAGAACTGACCCTGCCCGTACCGGAGACCCTCGAAGCCGTCTACGCGGTGGCCTCGGCGGAACCCTGCACCGACCCCGGCGACCTGGCCCGCGCCGAGATCGCCCGCCGTGTCGAACCGCCCCTGCGCGACCTCGTCCTCGGCATGCTCGACAGCCCCATGATCACCCTCGACCAGCGCCCCATCGCCGAATGGCCCCCGCTCCCCACCGACCTGCTCGCCGCCTACGGCGCCGCCCCCGCCGATCTCGCGGCCCTCTCCCGCGCGACGCACCTCCTCGCCGTCCGCGCCGCGTACCGTCCCGGCCGCCCGCCCGCCCACGAATGGGCCGCCCGCGCCATCGCGGGCGCCGTCCCCGGCACCGTGATCGACGTCTTCACCCCGCAGATCCTGCCCCGCGACCGGCTGGAACGCTCCCTCCCGTCCCCCGACGGCACGGTCCGCCTCACCGACTGGATCCTCCTGCCGCACACCCCGTCCGGGGACGGCTACTGGTTCGTCACCCGCGGACTCGCCCGCTTCGGCCTCCCCGAACTCCAGACCGAGGACGTCCCGGACGCCCTCGTCGAACCGTGGGCCCGCGTCCTCAACGGCCTCACCCACCGGCTCCTCGACCTCTGGCAGGACGCCCTGCGCACCGCCGCCGACACCGTCCGCATCCCCGCCGTCGTCTCCGTCGGCGTGCAGGACGTCGCCGCCGCCCAGGGCGTCGACGAGCCCCCGGGCCGCGAGATCTCCGTCCGTCTCCGCCTCGACGGCGAGTCCCTCACCGTGCTCCCCGTCGAGGACGGCCCCGACCGTCTCGAGACCCTGTGCGCCGCCCTGTTCGGCCCACCTTGCCGATGATCTTCGTTGGCCGCAGGATCGAAGCGTGACATCCGGCCCGCACGAGCGTCCAGAACCCGAACTCCCGCACCCGGGAGACGTCCACGTGGCGGGCAGATCCAAGCCCCCTCCAGCCGCGGCGCCGCCGCGGCCTTACCGTCCGGAGACATCCGCCTCACCCCCGCTCCCGCCGCCCGGCCCCGCCCCGACGGCCCCCAGCAGCCGCCGAGCGCCCGGTGGCGCCCGTCCGCCCCGCACCGTCCGGCCCCGACGACACCCCAGCCGATCCCGCCCGCGAATCCGGCGGGTCCGCCACCGGGCGGTGGTGAGGCCTGGCGGGAGCTTGATCCGTCGAGGGAGGCTTCGCCGTTCGGCCATCCGGCGCCGGGTTCCGCGGGAGCGGGGCAACTGGGCGGTCCCGCTTTCGGTCCTCCGCCGGCCCGGCCAGGGGCGTTCGGGGATCCCGGTGGGGCGCCGCAGGACGACGTGGAGGCTTGGCGAGCCCACGGCGATCCGGCCCCGGAGGGCGGGCACCCGCCCTCCGGGGAGGGAACCGGGCGCCCGTCGTGGAGACCTGGCGCCGAGGGCGGCGCCGCGTCGAGTGATCCGGTACCCCCCGGCGCGCCGCAGCCGGGTTCGCCGGGCGGGGAGCCGGGGTCGGGGGTGCCGTGGGGTGCCGGTCTCGAAGGTGGGCCTGGGGCCGGCGGTTCGGCGCCCGGTGCGTCGCGGTCCGCGTGGCAGGAGGGGCCGTCGTGGGGTGCCGGTCCGGAAGGTGAGCTTGCACCGGGTCGCCCGTCATCTCAGCCTGAGCCGCCCGCGGGTCCGGCGGGTGGGGCGCCGGGCGGTGGTGAGGCTTGGCGGGAGTTGGATGCCTCGAGGGAGGCGTCGCCGTTCGGTCATCCGGCGCCTGGGGCGGCGGAGGTTCCGGGACCGACGGCGGCGCATCCGGAACCGCAGGGCGAGCAACCGTTCTCCGGCCATCCGGTGGCCCCCGGTGCGTCGCATCCGGGTCCGTCGTCGGGTGGGGAGTCGTCGTCCGCGCCGGTGTCGTGGGGTGCCGGTCCGGAAGGTGAGCTTGCACCGGGTCGTCCGTCGTCTCTGCCTGGGTCGTCCGCGGGTCCGGTGGGTGGGGTGCCGGGTGGTGGTGGTGAGGCTTGGCCGGAGCACGGTCGTCCGGTGCCCGAGGCGTCGCAGTCGGGGACGGAAGGTCGGGAGTCGCCCGGGGCGGAGGGGGCCTCGTGGGGGAGCGGGGCGGGGGGTGCCCCGTCGCATGGAGCGGTCGGGCAGGGGCCGCCGTTGGCGAGTGGGGGCAGGACGAGTGGCGGCCCGAGCCCTCGGCGGCTGAGCCGAGGGCGCGCGGTCGGCGCATCTCGTGGCCTTGGAGGTCGCGGGGGAAGGTGAACTCGTCGCCGCCGGACGCATCACCGCCTCCGCCGGACCGATCACCGCCGCCGGACGCGTCCCCACCGGGGCCGTCCGGGTCGGAGTCGCCTTCGTCCACGTCGCTCGACTGGACGCCGCGCGGGCCTCGGGTGCCGCGTGAGGAACCGGCGACGGATGCGCCGCCGACGGGTTCCGCGGCCGCCGCGGAGGTTCGCGGTGGGCCGGCAGAACCGTCCGGTGGGCCGCCGGTCGACTTCGGGAAGGGGCGTGGACTCCCGCCGGGGCCCTCGGCGGAGGTCGGGCGCGGGCTGCCTCCGGGGAATGCGGACGACGACGGGCTCTGGAGCGTGGTCGGGGCGGCGGACGACTCGTCCCGTCCGGACCACGCGGACGGGACGCCGCGTCCGGAACAGGCGGCGTGGGTGCGTCGGGGCTCGCTCGAGACGGGCGCGGTGCGGGACGAACCGGACAGCGTTCCGGCGCCCGTGCGGGACGAGGCGGCGAGCGTCCCGCCGAGCGCGTGGGATGAACCGGCGAGCGTCCCGGCGCCCGCGCGGGGCGAACCCGAGAGCGTTCCGGCGCCCGCGCGGGACGAGACGGTGCGCAGGGTTCGTCCCCCGTGCGGCGGGAGGCCGTCGTGCCGGATCCCGGACGGCGCGCGGCGCTCGTGGACGCGTTCGTCGCGGAGTTCGTCGGGAGCGCGACGTGGGCGGCGACGCTCGCGGTGCTCGAGGGGGCCTTCCCGGGGTCGGGGATGGCGGTGACGCTGTCCCGGCGGGCGGACGAGCTGTGGGGCTCGATGGCCGGGCTCGACCGGCGGGCGGGGCTCGGGGTCCCCGCGTGGCTCGACCACGCGGGGATGGTGCTCGACCTCAGCGCGCACGCCGAGCAGGCGCGGGAACCGAACCGGGGGCGGGCGTCGCGCCCGTATCCGGGGGCGTTCGTCATCGACACGCTGGACCCGCTGCGCTACCACCGGCCGGTCGGCGGGCCGGTGGCGCCGGACACCGGGGCGCCGACGGCGCCGCGGGCCGAGGACGACGAGGACAGCGGTGTCGTGATCGTCGCGAACCTCGCGTCGTCCGGAGCGCGTGTCCTGGATTCGGCCGAGTTGTGGCGGTTCGCCGGACGGGTGGTGACCGGGACTCTGCACGAGCCGGGACGCGCGGAGTCGCGGGCGCGGGCGCGGCGGGCGCTCCGGGCGCTGCGGCGGGCCGTCGTGGTCGATCCCGACCTGGGGCTCGCGCTGTGCCTGGGGGTGGACGAGGCGCGCGTGCCGCGGTGCCTGCTGGCGCTGACGATGCGGGACGAGACGCCCCGGTTCGTCCGCGCGTGATCAGTCGTCGGCGCGGAGCCAGGTGAGGTCGCAGCGCCGGTCGTCGGGGAGTTCGCGGATCCGGCCCGCGAGCTCCCACGGCTCGCATTCGTCGTCGGGGAGCAGCCCGCACAGCAGCGCGCTCTGCGTGCGGACGGCGGTGAACGGGCCGAAGCGCGCGACGCCGCCCCCGCGCAGCTGCGCGAGTTCGGTCAGCAGGGCGCCGAGCGCGGACGGGTCGTCGGGGGCGTAGAGGCCGCGCGCGTACGAGAACAGTTCGGCGGCGAGCGCGTCGGGGCGCATGCCGGACAGGTGGTAGCCGGTGCCGAGCCAGCCGGTGTCGGCGCGGTGGTCGCGGACGCGGACGCGCAGCCCGTACTCGGACGCGCAGCTCTCGTAGGCCTCGGTGAGCAGCGCCTCCGCCTCGCCCTCCTCGCTGAGCAGGAGACCGTCGACCACGCCCTCCTCGCGGTCGAGCCGGTCGAGCATCTCGCGGTGCAGTTCCCGGACGTCGCGTTCCACCGTGTCGAGGGAGCGCGCGAGCGCGCGCTGCGCGTCGCGGTCGGCGTCGAGTCCGGCGAGGTCCTCGGCCAGCTCGTCGACGGACTTCTCCAGCCGTTCGACGCGGTCGCCGAGCGCGTCGAAGCGGTCGAGGACGTCCGGCGGGGTGTGGTCCGGTTGCGGGATGGGGATGCCGGACGGTGCCGCGGCCTCGGCGACGTCGGCCTGCAGGGCCTCGTGGCGGCGGGCGAGTTCGGCGAGCTGGCCGCGGAGTTCGCGCAGCTCGGCCTGGGCGCGGGGGAGCCGCTTGTCGGAGGCCAGGTAGAGCTCGCGTCCGGCGATCGCAAGGCAGAGCAGGACCAGGATCACGGTGATCATGTGTCTCCTCGAAGGCGGCTGCCTCCCGACGATAACCACCCCGGGCGGCCCCCGCCGAGGGGGCCGCCGATGTCGTCCGGAATGGCCCGGCTTTTCTTCAGCCGAACAGGCCGCCCAGGAGGCCGCCGAGCACCTCGCCGATGCCGCCGGCGATCTCGCCGCCGACCGCGTTCGCGACCTCTCCGCCGACGGCGTTCGCGACCTCGCCGGCGGCCTGCCCGGCGAAGTCCTGCGCCATCTGCCCGGCGTACTGGCCCGCCTGGTCGAGTGCGTACCCGCCGGCCTGGGCGAACGCCTCCTGCCCCGCCTGCCCGATGGCGTTGCCGAACTGGTCCACGGCCGGGTAGGCGGCGGCGCCCGCGGCGTATCCGGCGGCGTTCACGGCGGCGTCGCCGACCGCGCCGGCGGCCATGGCGCCGCCGATGCCCGCGGCGGCCACACCGCCGGCGGCGAGCCCGGCCGCCGCGGCTCCATGGCCGCGGTGGCGGTGGCCGGGGTGCCCGTGGTGGACGTGCTGCGGCGGCGGCGCCGGGTGGCCGTGCGCGGCCGGCGGGTACCCGCCGGGCGGCGGCGCGCCGTACGGGCCGCCGGGCTGCGGGTACGGGGCGGGCGTGCCGGGCGGGGGACCGGTGGGCGCCGGATGGACGGGCGGCGGCGTCCCGGCGCCCGGGTGCGGCGGCGGGTACGCGGGGGCGCCGGGCGGCGGGTGACCGCCGGGCTGCGGGTTGCCGGGGAGGCCGAGGCCGGGCACCGGACCGCCGGGTGCGCCCTGGCCGGGAGGCGGGCCGCCGGGCGGCCCCTGGCCCGGCGGCGGCGGGTAGCTCTGGGGGCCGGACGCGTGCGCTGCGGCGGGGGCCGGTGCCCGGCCCGGTGCGTGCCCCGGGGTGGGCGACTGGCCCGGTGCGGGCGCGGGCGGCGGGAACTGGGGGTTGCCCGCGGGCGGACCGTAGCCGCCCTGGGACGGGCCGCCGGGCGGCGGCGACGGGTATCCGGGCGCGCCGCCGGGCGGCGGCAGCGGCGCCCCGCCGGACGGCGACGGCGCGGGCCCGTGCGAGCCGTGCCCGTGCGAGCCCGGCCCGCGCCCGCCCGGTCCGGACGAGCCGGGGGCGGGGGCCAGCGCCGTCGCGGCGTCCAGCCACTGGACGATCTTGCGCTGCCAGTCCGCCTCGGCGGCCTCGGCGTGCGGGACCTGGAACACGCCGAACGAGTCGTCGGGCGGGGCGGTGCGGTCCTCGGCGCGCAGCACGAACGCCATCGTGCGGGGGCTCGCCACGAAGCTCAGCCCCACCTTGCCGAGCCGGCCGCGGTACTGGGGTGGCGGCGACAGGCGGATCTCCTGGTGGAACGGGAGCTGCTGCGAGACGCCGCGCAGCCGCGACGACTCGAACGTCACCTTGCCGATCTTGAAGCCGAGCTGCGCGATCGCGGCGAGCACCCACTGCTGGGATTCGAGGGGTTCGACCGAGATCGGGTCGACGTCGCCCGGGTCGGGCTGCCCGACGGCGTCGACCTCGGTGCACATCCCGATCGTGAAGCCGGGCAGCGTCCGGCCGAGGACGGTCGTGAACGGCAGCTCGTAGGGGAGCGGGATGGAGAACGCCAGGTCGCGCCGCTGGCCCGCCTCGAGCCGGAACGACCTGGTGAGCGCGCCCCGGTACACCTCCGGGCCCGCGGTCTCGCCGCCGTAGCCGTTCTGCATCCGCGGCATCAGCGCGAGGGTGACGTGCCGGACGTCCACCGGGCCGCCCCCGCCGCGCAGGTGCACCGTGCCCGCGATCACTCCGCCGGGCTTGCAGTTCGGCTCGGAAAGGATCGTGTCGACGGACGGCCCGCCGCCCGCCATGCCCCCGTGGGGCTGCCCGTAGGACACCGGCCGTTCCTCTCTCGTGACGTCGGCGCGGATTCCCCGCAGATGTCAGACGGAAGCCGCCTTGCGGCGGTTCATGCCGACAACCGGAACCCTAGGGGAATCGGGTCATTCCTTCGAGGTGACGGTGACAGAGGCGTAACCCAGTTTTTCCAGCGGCTCGCGGATCTGCTCGGCGTCGCCGACGGCGACCACGGTCAGCGCCTCGGGGTCGACGTGCTTGCGGTAGGTGCGCGCGACGCCGTCCGGGGTGGACGCCCGCACGGCCTCCAGGTACCGGGTCGGGTAGTCGGCGCCCAGGCCGCTCGCGGACGCGTCGGCGAGCTCGGTGGCGATGGCGAACGGCGTCTCGTACTCGGCGGGCGCCCGGTCGGCCAGCGCCCGGACGGACGAGCCGTGCTCGTCGGCGTCGATGCCGCGGGACTCCAGGCCGCGCAGCTCGGTGAGCGCGTCGGCGACGGCGTCGGCGGTGACCTCGGTATGCACGGCGCCCTGCGCGACGAACAGGCCGCAGTACCGCATCCGCAGCAGCCCCGCGCGCATCCCGTAGGTGTAGCCCTTCTCCTCGCGCAGGACGGTGTTCAGCCGGGACGTGAGCCCGCCGCCGAGCACGTGCGCGGCGACCGTGAGGGACGGCCAGTCGTGGTGCGAGCGGTCGGGGACGCCGTGCCCGAAGCTGAGGTAGGTCTGCACGGAGCCGGGCCGGTCGACGATGACGATCCGCGCGGCGGACTCGGGCAGGATCGTGTCGGCGGCCGGAAGCGGCCCGCCGGTGCCGGTCCAGCCCTGCAGCGCCTCGGTGAGCGCGGCGTCGGCGTCGATGCCGGTGAGGTCGCCCGCGACGACCGCGGTGGCCTCGGCGGGGACGATGGAGCCGTAGAACGCGCGGACGTCGGCGCCGGTCAGGGCTTCGACGGACGCGCGGCCGCCGCCGGTCGGGCGGGCCGCGCGGGCCTCGCCGGGGAACATCACGGCGCGCAGCTCGCGCATCGCGCGGGCCGCCGGGGTGGCGTCCTCCTGCGCGATGTCCTCCAGCCGCTCGCGGACGAGGCGCCGCACGTCGGCGTCGTCCAGTGCGGGCCGCCGGACGACCGACGAGAGCAGCTCCATCGCCGGGCCGAGCCGGGTGGCGGGGACGTCCAGCCCGATCCGCAGGGCGGCGAGGTCGGCGAAGGTGTAGAGGCTGGCGCCGAGCCGTTCGAACGCGGCGGTCAGCGCGGTGCCGCCGCCCGGCTCGGTGCCCTCCTGCAGGGTACGGGCGGCGAGCGCGGCGACGCCGTCCCGGCCGTCCGGCTCGCGGCCCGCGCCGGCGTGCAGCACCAGCCGGACGGCGGCGAGGCGGCGGCCGGGCAGGTCGCAGCGGAGCGTCGCGGGACCGGCCGGGACGCGGCCGGCGTCGGCGGCGGGGAAGGCCCACGCCGGGACCGGCCCGGGGACGGGACGGGGCGCGAGGTTCAGGCCCGGGGTCTGCGTCACGACTGCGTGCCTCCGTAGGTCAGGGCGGTGCGGGCGCCGGGCGCGAGCCAGTGGCCCGCCATCTCCTTGATCGCGCCCGCGGTGACCGCGGCGGCGCGGCCGGGGGCGGTGAAGACCCGGGCGGGGTCGCCGAACTGGGTGGCGTTCTGCGACAGCGCGTTCGCCAGGCCGGTGACCGTCTCGGTCTGCTCCAGGAAGCCGCGCTCGGCCTGGGCGGTGGCGCGGGCGGTCTCGTCGGCGTCCGGCCCGTCGGCGGCGAACCGGGCGAGTTCCTCGTCCAGCACCGCGGCGATCTTCTCCGGGTCGGGGCCGATCGCGTCGACGATCGCGATGGAGGGGCCGGACGCCAGCCGCGTCACGCCCGCCCACACCTCGGTGGCGATCTCGTCGCGCCGCACCATCCGGTCGTAGAGCCGGGAGCCGGAGCCGCCGCCGAGGATCTCCACGGCGAGCTCGGCCGCCTCGACGTCGTCGCCGCCGTCCGTCGGCAGCGGGAACATCGCGAAGTAGGCGGGGGAGGGGACCTCCTCGTCGAGGGTCTCGCCGTGGATCCCGGACAGCGGGCCGAGGTCGCCGGTGCGCGCGGGCGGCTTCGCCGGACCGGACGGGATGCCGCCGAAGTACCGCTCGACCGCCGCGATCGTCTGCTCGGGGTCGACGTCCCCGACCACGGACAGGACCGCGTTGCCCGGCGCGTACCAGGTGGCGAAGAAGTCGGCGCAGTCCTCGAGTGTGGTGGCGTCGAGGTCGTCCATCGACCCGATCGGCGTGTGCGCGTACGGGTGGCCCTCGGGGAACGTCAGCGCGCACAGCCGCTCGAACGCCGTCCCGTAGGGCTGGTTGTCGTACCTCTGCCGGCGCTCGTTCTTCACCACGTCGCGCTGGTTGTCCAGGTTGGCCTGGGTAAGCGCGGCGGGCAGCGTGCCCATCCGGTCGGCCTCGAGCCAGAGCGCGAGTTCCAGATGGCTGACCGGGACGGTCTCGTAGTAGTTCGTGCGCTCGAAGGAGGTGCTGGCGTTGAAGGAGGCGCCGGCGCTCTCCAGCAGCGCGGCGTGCTCGCCCTCGGCGACGTTCGCGGAGCCCTGGAACATCAGGTGCTCGAACAGGTGCGCGAGACCGGTCCGTCCGGCCCGCTCGTGCCGCGACCCCACGCCGTACCAGAGGTTCACTGCGGCCAGCGGTACGACATGGTCCTCGCAGACCACGACGCGCAGGCCATTGCCGAGCGTGTGCTCATGCAGCGGCTGTTCTGCCACGGAGCGCTCCCGTCCGAATCGGTTGGCGGACAGCACCGCGCGCGTCTGCGGGACGGGCCCTGACTGAACACGGCCGCGGGCTTGATCTCTGTGCCACCGTACCGGCTGCGGACCTCCGTCGAACCGGTCGCCGGACCTGTGGATAACTTCTCAGGACGTCTGCGACTCGTGGGCCGCGACGGCGTCCTCGAGGGACGCGTGCAGCACGAAGATCTTCGTGAGCTGGGTGACGTGGAAGACGCGGCGGACGCGGTCGCCGACGCCGGTGAACGACATCGAGCCGTCGCGGGCGCGGAGCCGGTGGTAGACGCCGACGAGCACGCCGAGGCCCGTGGAGTCCAGGAAGGTGACCTCGCTCAGGTCGATCACCAGGTGCAGGCCGCCCGCCTCGATGATGCCGAGCAGTTCCTCGCGCAGCCGGGGGCTGGTGAAGACGTCGATCTCGCCGCTGATCTCGACGACGGTGAGGCCCTTCTCCACGCGATGCTCGACGGAGAACTCCACCGGTGCTCCTCCCTGCGGTCGTCCGGGCCGGTCGCTGCGCCTGGCCCGTTACCTGCGCCCGTTACCTCCGCCCGTTGCCGGGCATTCCTATTTGACCCTCTCATACCCGGATCATCCGGATTGTCCCTATGTCCGGTGCGGCTCCGCGCGGAACAGCGCCCAGACCACCTTGCCCTGCGCGAGGGTGCGCCACCCCCACCGGACGCTGAACGAGTCGACGAGGTGCAGCCCCCGTCCCGTCTCGGCGATGTAGTCGGGCTCCTTGCGGCGCGGCGCGGCGCGGCTGGCGTCCAGGATCCCGCAGAGCAGCCAGGGACCCTCGTGGACGAGCCGCAGGCGGATCGCGGACGGGGCGGAGCCCAGCGGGTCGGAGGGATCGCCCAGGGCGCCCGTCGTCGCGCACCCGTACGCGTCCTCGCGGTGGACGGCGTCGCCCGCGCGGCGGCCGTCCGTCCCGGGGCCACCGTGCCGCAGGGCGTTGGTGACGAGTTCGGAGACGACCAGGCCGACGTCGTCGGAGAGGTCGGCCAGGTCCCAGTCGTCGAGCCGGGACAGGGCGAAGTGCCGCGCCTCGGTGACCGACTCGGGGTCGGGGGCGACGGTGAACGAGACCGTGGGCCCGGTCATCTCGGTGAGCGCCGTCAGGCCCCGGTCCAGGCGCGGGGGCAGGTCGGAGGATTCCGGTACGGGTGTCGAATGCACGGCATGGTCCTGTGGCTGTGGGTCGCTCGGCCCCACGACGGGGCCGAGCTCCCACCGCGTGTCGTCGTGCGCCGTGTCGTTATGCGCATGGCGTGACGTCATTCCCGGGACCCCGCAGAGTGTTCTCGTTGTGCAGCCGTGGCTCGGAAGTCTCGTGCGTTATCCTGCGCATCGTAGCGTGCGAATGCAAGGCCCAATGCACGTGCATCCGGGTCGTGGGGGAGTGAGACGGCTTGGACGGGCACGGTCGATCGGAGGTAACCGCAGGACACGGAGGTCAGTGGCACACTAGGTTCGCTGTCCGCCAGTGAAGCCGGGAGGTTGGGCGTGACTTCAGAGACGCCGGGAAGCGGATCGACCGTGCGTCGGATCCTGCTCGGGTCGCAGCTTCGTCGCCTGCGGGAGGCGAAGGGCGTCACCCGGCAGGACGCCGGCTACGTCATCCGCGCGTCGGAGTCGAAGATCAGCCGCCTCGAGCTCGGGCGGGTCAGCTTCAAAGAACGAGACGTGGACGACCTGCTCTCGCTGTACGGCGTCAAGGAGAAGTCCGAGCGCGACGCCCTGCTGCAGCTGGCGCGGGAGGCCAACACCCCCGGTTGGTGGCACCGGTACAACGACGTCCTGCCCGGCTGGTTCCAGACCTATGTGGGTCTGGAGGAGTCGGCGGCGCTGATCCGCACGTATGAACTGCAGTTCGTCCCGGGGCTGCTGCAGTCGGAGGGGTATGCGCGTGCGGTGATCCGCCTGGGGAACGCCGGTGCCGCGGAACAAGAGATCGAACAGCGCGTGGAGCTGCGCCTGCAGCGCCAGGAGCGCCTCACGGGCCCGGACGCGCCGCGCCTGTGGGCCGTCCTGGACGAGGGGGCGCTGCGGCGTCCCATCGGCGGTCCGGAAGTGATGCGGGGCCAGTTCGAGCACCTCATCGAGATGTCGAAGCTGCCCAACGTCACCATCCAGACCATGCCGTTCAGGTTCGGTGGCCACGCCGCCGAGGGAGGGGCCTTCTCGATCCTGCGCTTTCCCGAGCAGGATCTGCCGGACGTGGTTTACGTCGAGAACCTCACCGGCGCGATGTACCTGGACAAGCGCGACGACGTCGACACCTACCTGCAGGCGATGGAACGCCTGTGCGTCGACAGTGCCACCCCGGAACGCACCGTCGAGCTTCTTGGTGATCTTCTCAGAGAGACATGATGCTCCAGACCGATTACGGCCATTTTGCGGCCGGTCAGAACGACTACGACAACGGGATGCCCGCGACCGCGCTCGAGGGGGCGCGCTGGCTGAAGTCCCGGCGAAGCAACTCCCAGGGGAACTGCGTCGAGATCGCCGAACTTCCCGGCGACCGCGTCGCGATGCGCAACTCCCGCCATCCCGAGGGCCCCGCCCTCATCTACACCCGCCCCGAGATCGAGGCTCTCATCCTGGGCGCGAAGGACGGCGACTTCGATCATCTGATCATGTCCCGCAACTAGTCCGTCCCGGACTGGAACCCGCTACCGGAACTTCTCGAGACCGCAACCCAACCCCGCATGATCCCGCTCCCGGGATCACCCCCATGCGGTTCGTCGAATACGCAGACGGGTCGGCTACGGAGCAACGAACGTCGGCCCGTTTGCATCGCGAAGGTTCCCGTGGCAACTGGCAAAGGCCGCCCCTGCAGGCGGCCTTTACTCGTACTCGGCCCCTGTACTCAGCCGCAGTTGCCGTACGACGAGGTGCTCCCGTTGCCGCCGAACCGGACGCACACTCCCGGCGCGTGCACGTACACCGGACCGGCGTACCACGCGAACGACCCGCCGTCCGAGACCTTGCCCCCGCCCTGGGCCTGGACAAACGTCGAGACGGACGAGTTCGTCCCCACGTTCCGCGTCTTCATCGTCACCGCGCAGTTCTTCTGCGTCGAGCCGGAGTAGAGCAGGTAGGCGGTGCCTCCGGAAACCGACATGGAGCGCAGGACCGAGTAACCGCCCCCGCACGCCTGCTGCGGCGTGTACTTGTTGGCCGGTTCCGGCTGGGGATCGGAGCCGCCGCCCCCACCGCCGCTCCCACCGCCGCCGGTGCCGGTGCTCTCGTCCGGGGTCGGCTGCGTGCCCCCGCCGCCACCGGGTTTCTCCGTTCTCGTGCCCTGCGTCGGCGTCGCGCTCCGGCTCTTCGACGGTGTGGGCTTCGCCGACTCGTCGTCCTCCGCCTTCTTGGTCGGCTCGGCGCGTCCGGCCGTCCCGTCCTGGGCCGGAGGCCCCTCGCCGGCCGCGGTCGCCGGCTCGCCGCCGCCGTCGTCGCCCGAGCGCATCGCCGCCCACGCGCCGCCCGCGCCCACGACCAGGGCCACCGCGACCGCCGCGGCGATCGGGAGCACCAGCCGGCCGCGGCGCCGCCCGTCCGCACCCTGCGGCGGCGGCAGGCCCGGACCGCCGTGCGGGTACCCGTGACCGGGCTGCGGCGTCCCGCCCCCGAACGGATCCGGCTGCGGCGCCGTCCCGGCGTGCCTGGGGTCGGTGGCGTGGTCGCCCGGCGGTCCCGGCATGTGCGCGGCGTACGGACCGGGTGCCCGGACGCCCGGAGGGTACGCCCCGGCGGCGTGCGGGCTCCCGGGAGACGGCGTCGTGGGGTGCGGATTCGTGGGATGCGGCCCGGAGGCCCGCGGACCGGCGTTCGGGGGCACGGCCTGCGGGCCGGACGACTGCGGGCCGGGGAAGGCGGGCAGCGGCGGCGGCATCGCGTCCGGCGCCGCGCCGCTGGCCGCGCCGACGAGCCGCTCCTGCGCCGCCCGCGCGGTGGGCCGCCGCGCCGGGTCCTTGTCGAGGCACGCCACGACCAGCTCGCGGATCGGGCTCGGCAGGTCGCCGAGGTCCGGTTCGCCGGTCAGGATCCGGTGCATGACCGTGGCCAGCTCGTCGTTGCCGAACGCGGGACGTCCGGTCGCGGCGAACACCATCGTCGTGCCCCAGGCGAACATGTCGAGGGGCGGGCCGATCGCGGCGCCGGTGAAGTTCTCCGGAGCCATGTAGGCGGGCGTCCCGACGTTCTGCGTCTCGCCCGCCGCACCCAGCGCGCGCGCCACCCCGAAGTCGATGACGCGCGGACCGTCCGGTCCCATCATCACGTTGTGCGGCTTGAAGTCGCGGTGGATGATCCCGGCCTGGTGGATCGCGGTGAGCGCGGTCAGCGTGCTGATGGCGAGCCGCTCCAGCGCGCCCCCGCGCCGCGGCCCCTCCTCGCGCACGACCCGGTACAGGGACTGTCCCGGGACGTACTCGCTGATGATGTACGGCTGGTCGACCAGCACGTCGGCGTCCAGAACCTGCGCGGTGCAGAATCGGGCGACCCTTTTCGCGACCTCCAGCTCCCGGACGAAACGCGCACGCGCCGAGTCGTCACCCGCGAGGCCGCCGTGCAGCAGCTTGATGGCCACGTGGTCGGTGGTGCCGGTCGCGCCCTCCGGACGCCCCAGGAAGACGGCGCCCTGGCCGCCCTCGCCGAGCCGACCGAGAACCTCGTAACCGCCCAGCCGCTGCGGATCCCCGACCGCAGCGGATGCGCGTCCGGCATCGTCCTGTCCGTCACGCCACTCGCTCCCCCGTCGTTCCGGTCATGTCGGAAAGACTACGAGCAGATGATGGTACGCCGCCCCGGAAGCGGATGATCGAGCACCCGCACCGGACCGGCGGGCGCGAGGGCGCGAAGGCCCCCGCGGGTGGGCGGGGGCCTTCGCCTGCTCAGGCCGGGTCGGGCGTCCGCCGCGCGGGGCGGGACTCCGCCCGGCCGGGCGCACCGCCCGGTGGACCCTCCGGGGCGTGGTGTCGTTCGAGGCGCGCGGCGACCGCGAGGGCGCGCAGCGACGTGGTCTTGACCTCACGGCTCTCGGCACTGGGCCGGTGCCTGGGGATGCTGCTGGGCACGGAAGACCTCCTGGTGTCGGATATAGGGGCTGATACCCGATTTACGGGCGTTGTGACATTAGTTCTAACTGCAAGAACTTCCCGGCTATTCCGGAGTCCGCCTCCCCTCTTGCGTCCCCGCAGGCCGAGGGGGATCGGCTGACCACTTCCCGCCACCAATCCGGCCTGCCGGTGAGGGGCGTTGAAGATCCCCTACAGTCGTCCCCGACGGAGAGCGGGGAGGACGATGCGCGGGATCAGGCTCGTCACGGTGGCCGCGCTGGTGGCGACGATCTGGCCGGTGACGCCCTTCGACGCCGCCGCCGCCGCGGCGGCTCCGGCTCCGGCGCCGTCCCGCGCAGACGGGAACGCCTCGTGCAACCTTCCGCAGGGCTTCCAGGGCACGATTCCGGAACCGTGGGCGCAGCAGCGGCTCACGTTTCGGCGTGTCTGGCCGCTCACCCGAGGTGGCGGCGTGACCGTCGCCGTCATCGACAGCGGCGCGGACACCGCCCACCCGATGCTGGCCGGGCGCATCGCCGCGTTCACCGACCTCACCGGCACCGAGAAACGGGACTGCGCGGGGCACGGCACGGGTGTCGCGGCGCTCATCGCCGGACGCGACCTCCGCGCGGCGGGCACGCCGGTCAGCGGCGTCGCGCCGGACGCCGAACTCGTCATCGTCAAGCAGCAGAACACCGAGCACGACGAGACAGGCGGCGATCGTCTGCCCGGCGCGATCCGCAAAGCAGTGGACTCGGGCGCCGACGTCATCAACGTCTCCATCGCGGCGGGCGACTCACCGGAAATGCGCGAGGCCGTCCAGTACGCGCAGCGGCGTGACGCCGTCGTCGTCGCGGCGGCGGGTAACGCAGGTGACACGACGCGCGAGGCGACTCCCGCGTATCCGGCGGCTCACGCGGGCGTCATCTCGGTCGCGTCACTCGGCGAGGACGGACGGCGCGTTCAGTCGTCCGGTCTGCGGACTCGCGTGGACGTCGCCGCGCCTGGCAAGGACATCGTGATTCCGTGGCCGGGCGGCGGCTACAACCCGCAGGCGCAGGGGACGAGCTACGCGGCGGCCTACGTCTCCGGTGTGGCGGCGCTCGTCCGTGCGCGCCATCCCGAACTCCGCCAGGACCAGGTGGTCCGCCGGATCCTCGAGACGGCGGACGGAAACGCCGGCGCCGGAACGGGGCGCGGGATGGTCAACCCGGTTCAGGCGGTCACCGCCGTCCTGCCGGATGAGGCGGTGACCCTGCGCGGCGGCCCCCCGGGTGCCGAATTCGCCGAGCCCGCACCTACCGACAAGCGGACACGGAACATCGCCATCGGCGTGGCCGCGGGCACGGCCGCGCTCGCGGCGCTGACCGTGCTGGGCGGAGTCGTGATCCCCTTGGGGCGCCGACGCGGCTGGAGGCCCGGGAAGGCGGATCTCGCCACACGGCGGGACGAGGACGAGCCGATTGTCACAGGGACGCTCGGTTGACGCTCACCCTTCCGCTCCGGTCCCCAGCTGGGCGGTCTGGATCAGCCGGGTTCCGGCTCGCCGATCGACGAGCGTGCCCCGTCCGGGCGGCAACGGCGTGGCCCGCACCTCCCCGAACAACGCTCCCTCCTCCTTGCTGCCCGACATGATCAGAGCAGGTGCGGCCAGGTCCTTCAGCTGCTGGACCATCGGGTCGTAAAGGGCCCGCCCCATGCCGCCCATGCTTCGGGACAGAACGAGGTGGAGGCCGATGTCCCGCGCCTGCGGCAGGAGATCCAGCAAGGGCAGCAGGGGGTTGCCCGCAGCCGTGGCGACGAGGTCGTAGTCGTCCACGAGCAGGAAGATGTCCGAGCCCTTCCACCAGGTTCGCTCCCTCAACTGTTCCGGCGTGAGGTCAGGCGGCGGCAGCCGGTCGTTGAGCGCGTCGACCAGGTCCATCACCAGCTCCGCCGCAGCGGCGGACGACGCCGCGTATCCGACGCGATGCGCGGTGTCGGCCGTGTCCAGGAGCGACCGCCGGTAGTCGACGAAGATCAGCCTCGCCTCTTCGGGAGCATGCCCGGCCACGACGCGCTCGGCGATCAGGCGGAGCAGGTTCGACTTGCCGCACTCGCCGTCCCCGACGACCACGAAGTGCGGATCCGAGGTGAAGTCGAGCCGCACCGGCGCCAACGCGTCCTCGTCGATGCCGATCGGGATCCGCCACTTCGCCGGGGAAACGTCCGCGAGCCGGGCCCAGGGCAACCGGTCCGGTAGGAGTCGCACCCCTGGAGCCCGTGGTCCCTCCCATGCCCCGCCGACGGCTTCCACGAGCTTCGCGACGCCGTCACCGAGGTCGTCCGCCGCGCCCTGCCCGTCCACGCGGGGCAGTGCGGACAGGAAATGCTTGCCGTCGCGGGTCAGTCCGCGGCCCGGCCGGCCCTCGGGGACGTGTGCCGCCAGGCGCCGGTCGATCTCCGATTCGTAGGTGTCCCCGAGGCGCAGCTCCAGGCGTGTACCGAACGTGTCCCGGATCGCCATGCGGAACTCGGACCACTTTCCGGCCGTCGCCACCACGTGCACGCCGAACCCCAGCCCGCGTGCCGCCAGGTCGGTGATGACGTCCTCGAGCCGCTCGTACTCCTGGCGGAGCGTCATCCAGCCGTCGACCACGAGGAACACGTCCCCGAAGCCGTCGCCGGGGATGTCGCCCCTCGCCCGTAGCCGCCGGTACGCCGCGATGGAGTCGACGCCGTGCTCGCCGAAGTCCCGCTCGCGCCGCTCCAGCAGCGCGGACACCTCCGCGACGGTCCGTCGAACCCGGTCGGCGTCGAGCCGTCCCGCGACACCCCCCACATGAGGCAGGCCGGCGAGCCCGCCCAGTGTCCCGCCGCCGAAGTCCAGGCAGTAGAACTGCACCTCTTCAGGGGAGTGGAGCAGCGCCAGCGACACGATCAGCGAGCGCAGCAGCGTCGACTTGCCCGTCTGCGGGGCCCCGGCGATCCCGACATGCCCGGCAGCGGCTGCCAGGTCCACCCAGAACGGGTCACGGCGCTGTTCGAACGGCCGGTCGACGACCCCGACGACGGCCGCGAGACGCCCGCGGCCGTCCCAGTCCGCCGTCGTCAGGCCCTGGCCGGGGACCGTTGAGAGCGTGGGCAGCAACTGGTCCATGGTCGGCGGGACGTCCAGCGGCGGAAGCCAGATCCGGTGCGCGGACGGACCGTGCTCCGCGAGCCGGTCGATGACGGCGGAGAACAGCGACTCCCCCGACTCCGGTTCCTCGACCGGCTCCGCGGAAGCCCCTTCGTCCGGATCCTCTGGTGGGACGAACGCGGTCGTGTAGGGGAAGATCCGCCGCGGGGTGCTACGTCCCTCCTCGGCCCCTCCACCTCGTGTCTCCTCGGCGACCGGCCCGGACACATAAGCCGCCTTGAACCGCACCATGTCACTGACATCGACCTTGAGAAAGCCGTTCCCCGGCTGGGAGGGCAGCTCGTAGGCATCCGGAACACCGAGGACGGTCCGCGACTCCATCGCGGAGAACGTTCGAAGCCCGATCCTGTACGACAGATGCGAGTCGAGGCCCCGCAGCTTCCCCTCTTCGAGGCGCTGGGAGGCCAGCAGCAGATGCACGCCCAGCGAGCGGCCGAGCCGTCCGATCATCACGAACAGCTCGGCGAACTCCGGCTTGGCGGCGAGCAACTCGGAGAACTCGTCGAGCACCACGAACAGCGTGGGAAGAGGCCGCAAGTCGGTGCCCTGCTCCCGCGCGCGTTCGTAGTCCCGTAGGGACGAGTAGTTCCCCGCCGAGCGGAGCAACTCCTGGCGGCGCACCATCTCGCCGTGCAGGGCGTCGTACATCCGGTCCACCAGCGGCAGCTCTTCCTCCAGGTTGGTGATGACCGCCGACACGTGCCGCAGTCGTTCCAAACCGAGGAAGGTCGCGCCGCCCTTGAAGTCGACCAGCACGAAGTTGAGAGTCTCCGAGGAATGAGTGACCGCCAGCGCGAGGACGAGCGTGCGCAGCAACTCCGACTTGCCGGACCCGGTCGCGCCGATGAGCAGTCCGTGCGGGCCCATGCCGCCCTGGGCCGATTCCTTGATGTCCAGCTCCACCGGACGTCCGTCCGAGTCGACGCCGATCGGGACCCTGAGCCGGTTGCGCGGGGCCTTGGGCTGCCACGTGGAACGCGGGTCGATGCCATGAGGACCGGGCAAGTTGAGCAGTGACGTGAGAGTGAGATCCACCGCCAGCGCGTTCTGTTCCGGCTCGTCCGCCGTACCCGCACGCAGCGGCGAGAGCCGCAACGCGAGCCCTTCCGCCTGGACGGACGTCAACCGGTCGGGCGTGCCGAGTGGACTCGAAAGGTCCTTCCCGGTGTGATCCCGCTCGAGCAGCTCCATGCCCTCGTCCGTCACGTGCAGCCGCAGCATTGTGGCGTCCGGTGTCGGCGCCACCGAACCGTCCAGGTCGATGACGCACACGCCCTTGATGCCGTCCGAGGCCACCTGCGCGTCGTCGACCGTCCCGCCGTCGATGACGATCACGTGCAGCGGGAGATCCTGGTGGTCGACACCAGTGGAGAACCGCGGGCGGTTCTCCACGTCGAGCAACCCCTCGAGCTCCGCCAGCACCGGCCCTGCCAGCCGCACCTGGCCCACCGCGTCGCGTGCGTCCGGATGCAGGCAGTGCGGCAACCACTTGGCCCACTGCCAGTGCGCCATCCGGTCCGTCGAGGCGCACACCGCCAGCCGCACGTCATCCGGCGAATGGAACGTGACGAGCTGCGCCACCATCGCCCGTACCAAGGCCCGTCCCGCCTCCGGGGCGCCGGTCACGACGATCCGCGCGAACGCCGGCAGCGACACCGCCACCGGTAGATCGGGGACGGTCGAGTGCGCGCGCAAGAACCGTCGCAGGGCACCCGCGCACATCGGCTCGAGATCCTCGATCGGGCGCGTCTCGGGCGTGAGAAGTTCCAGCGCGAGCCGCTGCCGCCCCCGTCCGATCCGCACCTGCCCGAAGTCCTCGTCCGCCGGACGGCGCTCCCACAACCGGCGGCTCATCGCCAGCGACCAGAGCGTCCGGGGGTTCGGGCCGCTCCATTCCAGCGCCTCGCGCTGTTCCTCGGCTGCCTTCCGCACGCGGCCTCGAACCTGGTCCAGATACCGGTAGTAATCACGGCGAGCCCCGTTCAATCGCTGCTTACGCTCGCCTGCCCCCTGCCCGAACTGCCCGAACGCCATCCCCACCATGGACAGCATGAAGAGGCCGGACGCGACCCACATGATCGGGTTCCCGCCTCCGCTTCCGCCGATGAACATCAGCCCCATGGCGGCTCCGCTCGCCGCCATCGGGAGATACATCAGGGCATTGGCGAATCCCGGGTTGACGGTCTCCGGAATCTCCGGCGGCGACTCCAGCATGATCTCGCCCTCCGGCAGCCGCGGAGGCGGCCGCCTTTCCGGACGCCGCACGTGAACGATGCCCACCGACGGATCCCTTCCACAGTCATGACCGGAAGTCAATGCCGCGTCATCCTAGTGGGAGTCGCGTTCGAGTAACGAGATCACCCAGGTGGCGGAAAGACGGTCCGACTGGTAGGGAATGTGCGGTCGACGGACGGAGGCAGATGAACGTAACGACGGGGGCCGACCTATGCCGCGTGATCATTGTGGCGCCTCATCGCCGAGTGGACCTCTCCCTCCCGGCGGGCATTCCCCTTTCCCACATGCTCCCCACATTGCTGCAGGTCGCGGGCCCCGACCTCGCCGATGCCGGGCTCGTCCACTCGGGCTGGATCCTGCAACGCCTGGACGAGCCGCCCCTCGACGAGTCGCAGTCGCTCACCGGCCTCGGCATCCGTGACGGCGAGATCCTCTTCTTCCGGCCCGAACTCGCCCAGCTCCCGGAGGTCGTCTTCGACGACGTCGCGGACGTCGTCGCGACCGGCGTCAACGACCGTCCTGACCGCTGGCGTCCGGAAACGACCCGCCGCTGCGGCCTGCTCGCCGCCGCCGCGACCCTCCTCGCCGGTGCGGTGGCCGTCGCCCTCGCCGGCCCGCCCTGGCACCTCCTGGCGGCGGCGTCCGGCGGCATGGCCGTATTCCTCCTGCTCGCGGGGGTTGCCCTGTCCCGCGCGCTCGGCGACGCCGGCGCCGGGGCCGTCCTCGGCTACAGCGCCCTCCCGTACGCCTTCCTCGGCGGCCTCCTCGCCCCCGCCCGTCCCGTCGAGCTGCATGATCTCGGGGCGCCGCACCTCGCGGCCGCCTCAGGAGCGGTGACCCTGGCCGCCGCCATCGCCGCGTTCACCATCCTGGAGGGCCTGCCGACCTTCCTCGGCATCGCCGTCACCGGGCTCCTCGGCCTGACCGCCACCGCGGTGACCGACGGCTTCGGCGTGCCGCCGGCCGGGACGGCCGCGTTCACCGCGTCCCTCTGCCTCGCGCTTACCGCGCTCATCCCGTCCCTCGCGTTCCGGCTGGCACGCCTGCCACTGCCACCAGTCCCGGAGAACGCCGAAGAACTTCGCAGCGCCCAGACGTTCGATGGCCCGACCCTGCTCCATCGCACGCAGGAAGCGGACCGTTTCGCCACCGGACTCGTGGCCGCCGTCGCCCTGACCGGCCTGGGCGCCCACCTCACCCTGCTCACCGCGGACGGCTGGCTCCCGTTCACCATGGCGCTCTGCCTTTCCCTGGTGCTCCTCCTTCGCGCCCGTGTCTTCCACGGCCGGTCCCAGCGCCTCTGGATGATCGGCTCCGGACTGACCGGCCTCGCCGTTCTCGCATTCGGTCAGGCGCCCGCATCCCCCGCCATGGCCCTGCTCGCGGTACTCATTCCCGCCACCCTCATCGCGACAACGATGATCGTGATGGCGCTCCGCCTGCCCGTCCGCAAGCCGTCCCCCTTCTGGGGACGCGCGGGCGACATCGCCGACATCATGCTCATCGTCAGCCTGCTCCCGCTCGCCATGGGCCTGCTGAACCTGTACACGTGGCTGCGCGGGCTGGCGGGCTGATGCAGACCCGCAAGGACCTCTACCAGGCCCACCGCCTGACGACCCAGCGCATCGCGCTGGCCCTCCTGCAGGGCAGCCCCAGCGCCGCCGAATCCCCGCTCCGACGCACGGGCGTCGGCACTCTCATCGGCGTCATGATCGTCGTCTTGATCGCGGCCGGCTTCGGCATCGCGGGCCTCATCTTCAAGGGCGGAGCCCGTAACCTCGAACGTTCGGGCGTCGTCGTCATCGAGAAGGAGACCGGCGCCACCTACGCGTACAGCGCCGAGACCCGCAAGCTCGTCCCGTTCGTCAACTACGCCTCGGCCCGCCTCGCCATGGCCACGTCCGACATCGAACGCAAGCTCGTCTCCGCGAAGTCCCTGGCAAAGTACGCTCGGGGCCCCTTGACCGGCATACCGGGCGCCCCCGAATCCCTCCCCACCCCGAAGGACCTCGGGAAAGCCCCATGGTCCCTGTGCGTCCGCCGTACCGGAACGGACACCACCGTCTCCTTGGTAGGCGGCCGGGACGTGGGAGGCACAGCCCTCGCCGAGAACCAAGGCCTGTTGGTGAGCGCCGACTCCCAATCCTGGCTCATCTGGCACAGCACCAGGATGGAGATCTCCCCGAGAGCAGCACGGGTTCTCAGCCCCCAACAGCCCGTCCCGGTGGACCCGCATTGGCTGAACGGGCTTCCCCAAGGCCCCGACTTCGCGGCACCGACCGTCCCGGGGCGCGGCGGGAACGTCCCTGGCCCCAACGGGGCACCGACTCCCACGGGCCAGGTCTTCCACGTACAGGCCATCGCGGGCACCCCCGAGCGCTGGTACGTCCAGCTTCCCGACGGCCTGTCGAACATCTCCGCCACCCAAGCACGTCTCCTCATGGACGTCCCCGCTGCGGCCCCACCCCGGGACATCACCCCGGCTGCCGCCGCGTCCAGCCCGTCCAGGACGAACCTCTACAGCCGCGAACTGCCCGAGTCGCCACCCCGCATCACGAGCTACGACCCCAGCCAGCCGCTCTGCACCGTTTACCGCGACACGGACAAGCTCTCCACCAGCGCCGGTTTCACCATCGGTGGCACGCTCCCGACCACCACACCGACCCCTGCGGGCCTAGACCAAGTCGTCATCCCGGGCGGCGCCACCTTCGCGGGCACCCTCCCGGGCCCTGACCAGTCACCCGAATCCTTCGCCCTCATCACCGACCAGGGCACGCGCTACCCGATCGCGACCCCGGACGACATCAGCAAGCTCGGCTACACCTCGAACCAGGCGGTCCCCGTCCCCACAAACCTTCTCGCCCTCTTCGAAGAGGGCCCGACCCTCACGGCCACCGCAGCCAGAAGGCCGATTCCGGCCAATAACCCACCAGTAGCAACAAGCCCCTGATGAGCGGTCAGGTAACACCTCGATCACACTCGGCAGTCGCACGCAAAGTCATAGACGCGAGAACGCCAACTTCTCTACGATCATCCTTGCTTGCAGTCACGGGGTGGCGTCATGCGGTCGAACAGGGGCTCGAGCCGCACGTCGTGCTGCCACAGCATTCGACGGACGAGGGGAACTGAGATGACGCAGTCATCGGTCAACCGGCAACACATGCAGCAGGCTGCCGGCAAGGTCCAGGACGCTCACGGACAAATCGGGCAGATCAAGGGGCAACTGAACTCCCACCACGGCGAACTGCAAGGTTCCTGGAAGGGTGAGTCCTCCGCCGCGTTCACGCAGGTCTACGCGATGTTCGAGACCGAGTTCAGCAAGGTCATGAAGGACCTGAACATCATTCACGAAAAGCTCGTGGACACCCGCGTCAAGTACGAGAGCGCCGAGCAGGAGAAGACCACGCGCGTCAACGGCCTCAAGGGCCTCGTCAACGGCTGAGGGAGCGTCATGAGCGACTACACCTACGTCAACTTCGGCGGCATGCAGAATGCCCAGCAGAACTTCATGAACGCTCTCAAGAGCTACCAGGCCACCCTCGACTCCCTGGACGCACAGGTCCGAGCCAACCTGGCCGAGTGGGACGGCGACGCCCGCGCCGCCTACGAACAGAAGTCCCGCGAGTGGAAGCAGGCCGCCCAGCGCATGGCCACCGCCGTCAACGGCATGAGCCGCGCCATCGGCGACTCCCACGACATCCACCTCGGGGCCGAGCGCACCAACACCGCCATGTGGGCCGGCTGACCACTGCACACGGGGGGACAGAACGATGGCGCCACCAGATCACCCAGAGGACCCCACAGGTCTCCTGAACGGCGTGCTCCCGCAAGGTCCGCAACTCGACCCGACCGATCCGAGCACCTGGCGGCTGCCCGAACCCGGCCGCTCCACCGGCACCCCCGACGTCGAGGTCCGTCGCAGGCAACTCCTCCAGGTCGCCGCAGCCATGCGCAAGGACCTGGAGGAGTTGCAGTATTCCCTGACGGCCCTCCAGGTAGAGGGCGGCGCGCCCGGCGGCTGGGACGTCGCCCAGGAGTTGGGCCCCAAGGTCAACACCGCCCATCAGAACATGAAGGCGGGCATCGACCAGTACTGCGCCAGGTACTTGGATGCGATCGAACGCATCGAGGAAGCTGCGCGAACCTACGGGAAGGCCGAGGAGCTGGCCTCGGAAGCCGTTCAGCGAAACAGCCCCCAGTCACCTCCATCGAGCGTCACACCCTGGCAGGAGCAATAGGCCCGAGAGGAGGCAGATCAGGTGGGCGAGAAGTACCAGCGGAACATCAGACCTGGCGAACTCGGCGCAGGTGACCCCGAGCAGTACGATTACGACAAGATCGCCGCTTTCATGCAGGGCGCGAACGCTCTCCCGCTAAGCAGGCTCGCCCGTGCGTACCTCCACGCGAAGTACGCATTTGAGCAGACGGAGACGCGAATGGCGCAGCACGTCAAGCAGCTGAACCTAGTGTGGCAGGGGGGCGCAAAAGAGTTGGGCGTGGCCGACTTGCGCTTGCTCACTGAAGCGGCCGGTGTCCTCGCCGCCGCGAGCCAGAAGTTCGCCGACGCGACGGACAACGGCTCCACCGCCGTTCAGAGGTCGCGTCACACGATGCCGAACTCATCGACCCCCCTCGGCGTCCTCCCCACCGGCGACTCCATCACGGCCCTGGCGGCCGAACGCGCCGACGACCGGGCAGCTCAGCAGCACCTGGCGAGAACCAACACCGACCTCGCCACGTCCTTCGCCCAGATCCCCGGCGACATCACTCTCGACCTTCCAAGAACGGGAGATATAGGTGCCCGGTTCGGTGGAGGTGAGACAGGCACGCAGGCCGGCGGGCATGGGAACGGCACGGGTGTTGGCGGGGTGACTACCAGCGGATACCTCGGCTCCGGTGCGGGCGGGTACAGCGCAGCAACTTCCGGCTCCGACGCATCGCCCGCTGGCGGAAGCCTCACACCGAGGGGCCTCGAACTGTCGGCATCCGGAACTCCCAGGCTTCCACTCGGCCCCGTTGGGGATATCGGGACCACCGGGCCCGGAGGAGGACAGTACGGGAACGCCTCGGACCTCTCGGGAGTCGGAGCCAGTGGCGTTCTTCCCGGCGGCACCGGTACACCGAGCGGTACTGAAGGAATGGCGGGGGGCCAGCGACCGGGGAGCATGCCCCGCCCACCGGTCGAAACGCCGATCTTCAACCCTCCTGCCGGTGGAGGAGTCCCGAGGATTCCTAGCGCACCTTCAACGGGGCACAGTGTGGGGACACCAGGGATAGGCCGGTCGATCCCTCCTCAGAGTGAGGGAGCAACTCTCGGACGTACCCCGGGGGCTACTCCAAGCGGTACGGGCGTGCTGCGGCCGGGCGGTGTGCTCGGCACGTCTCCTTTCCCGGGACCGGGCACGCTCCCCACGGGAGGATCGACGCTCGGTGCCCGGCCGATGACGGGCCAGGGGACCGCGTTCAGCCCCGGAGTCGGCAGGTTCGGGGGGAGGGTGCACGCCTACCGGCGCGAGGAGTACTCGACAACGGCTCCATATCCGCTCCGGCAAGAAGCAACATGGAGCCGTCCCTCGGACAGGGGCGAGGCGGGAACTTCCCCGGTATGCCGATGGGAACCGGTGCGGCGCCTAGGCAAGGGCAGCAGGAACGCGACGTCCACCTCACCGAAGACGAAGATCTATGGAGCGATGATTCGTCAGTTGCGCCAAGAGTCATAGGCGACGGAGGATGACTCGAGTCGGTAAGGCGACCCTAACGATAAATGCCAGGCTCATATGAAGCCTGCAAAACGCATATGCGCCATGCTGATCAGCACTTTCATCACGATGGCCACGAGCATGCCCCCGCATTCGGGTTGCCACGGCCTCGGGACGAAGAGTGGTGGTTCAGCGCATGGGAGATCGAGCAGAAGGTATGGCCGTTGACACGCGGTGAAGGCGTCACCGTGGGGCTGCTCGACACAGGGGTAGAAGCTCGGCTACCTGACCTTCAGGGGGCGGTGCTCCCCGGCACAGGGTTCGGTACGACCGAGAGTCGTGACGGAAGGCGCGACGTGGATACGAGGCTGGGCGGCCACGGCACCGCCATGGCAGCGTTAATCGCTGGCCAGGGGCTTGGAACCGGAATGGTGGGAATTGCACCCGGAGCCAAGGTGCTTCCTGTTGCTCGGCCGTCCGGTGGATCCGGCCAACTGAACAAGGAGATCAAGTACGCCGTCGACCACGGCGCCAAGGTGATCAACATGTCGTTCGCGATGCCACTGGCATATTGCCCCATAGGCATGCAAGAGGAAATTGCCTATGCGATCAAGCGCGATGTCGTGGTGGTGGCCGGGGCCGGTAACGAAGGACGGCGGGACAACGCTGTGAACGCACCGGCGAACTGCCCCGGCGTACTGACCGTGGGAGGCGTAACCGCTGACCTCGAGCTGTGGGATAGATCGACCCCGGGAGACACTGTCATGCTCGCCGCCCCGGCGGTCGATGTGGGGTCCATCGGCAAAGACGGAACCTTCAGCTGGAAGACGAGCGGCACAAGCCAGGCCACAGCCCTAACCTCCGGCGTAGTGGCCCTGATGCGCGCACGCTATCCCGAGATGTCCGCCCGCGAAGTCGTCCAGCGACTACTCGCCACAGCCAAGGACATCGGCCCCCCAGGCTGGGACAGAAAAACCGGCTACGGAGCCATAATTCCATACTTGGCTCTAAGCAGTGATGTAGCCTCCAAGGCGCCCAACCCGGTCTACGACCGGTTTGACCGCCTCCACCAGGATGGCGGTGACAACGAAGGGAGAGTCACGATAGGTCCCTCCGCGGGGCCACAGATAACCGATGCGGCTTCACAGCAACGCGATAATTCGTTTCTCCCATACGTGGCGACCTTGGTCGGTCTTGCTATCAGCGGTGCAGCTTTCTACCTAGGAGCCCGTTTCCGCCGTCGACGCAAAGCGACTGGGAAATCCTTGAGGTAATGAATTACAGAAGAAAGAGTGCCGATTTTAAAGGGTTGTTGAATCACGAGACCCCGCAAGCCCCTAATAGCGATAAAGAGATTCAGCAGCGTCGAGATTCCAAGAAAAAGTCGCTCCAAGAAGTAGATAGAGGCGACGACGGCCCAGTGAGTGAAGTTTTGGAACTTCACCAAAGAATCCGGCAGCAGATCGCTAGAATAGCAACGGAGGCTGATTCAAGTCGCGCAGGTGCAGGAACCAAGGAGCCTGCACTGAGAGGAGACAGGGAGCAGCATAATCAGCTGAAATCACTTAGCTTTTCCTATGAGGAGCTGGAAAATCTGCGGGTCGGCGCCCATCACCAGCGGTCGCTGCATCAAGCGCGGATCAGCAAAATCACGAACATGGCGGCAGGTGAACGCTACTGGAGTCCGAAAGTTAGGGGCGCCCGAGCGTTGGTAGATGGCAACGGAAAGTTGCTTGACCTCGAAATATCCGCGCAGATGTGGCGCTCCGAGAGCGTGCATGAGATCGAAAAGGCCCTTCTCTCGGCGATAAATCAGGCACGCGCCACCGCAGCTACCCAATGGCAGGCCCTGTACAGTCAAGAAAACAAGAGTCAAGACAGATAGGCTACCTTAATAGAAGGAAGAATCGCATGTCCCTTAGTGATGAAGTCGATTATCAGCTTCGTGCGATCAGCAATCTAGTCGACTCATTGAGGCTGGAAACACAAAGAGTCAGGGCGGAGGCTCGCAAAGCGGAGGAAACCCTATCCGAGTACGAGATAGGGAATGGATACGGCTGTATCTCGGTTGACCGGTTCGCGCGCCTGCGCTCGATTCGCCTAAATGAAGATCGAGCTCGGACAAGTTCTGTAGACGTCTTCGTGAGGACTTTGGTTGCTACCATCAACAGTGCCGAGGAACGTGCACATGAGAGTTTGGAACAGAGTACACGCTCGAATCGCAAACTGTAGAATGGGATAAGCTTTTAGTATTGGCTGGTCAAATATGAGCGAAGAATACAGAGTACATCGCCAATCACTTCAAGATGCAAGCAAATACATACTCGATGCCGCTCAAGAATGGCAGCAAATCACGGCTACATTGGCGAATGCAAAACTTTCAGAAAATGACCTCGGTGTCATCGGAAAGAAAGCAAATATTGTCGCCCGATATAACGGTGGTGTTGATGCTGTTTGGCGAAGCATCAATGATGGAATGAATAATATTATTCTGATGCAACTTGCCCTAGATGCGGTTGCGGCCTGCTACGGTCTCGCCGAAGAGGATGCCCGTAAGACAATTGACAGTCTTCGCAAGGTGATCGAATGACAACTATTGAACAGCCGGTTCCATTTCCGGAAGATGACGCCAACGTCATTGAAAAATTTGCGAAACTTACCCTGCAAAGGCCGGCGCAGGAGGCATTGGACCTGGTGCGGGACATGCTTGGCAATCCAGGCCATGTTCAACGTGCGATCAGAACCTGGGAGCTTGCTATCCAGCATATGAGTTCATCGTTTAACGCCGTCTCCCGAGGACATAGCCAAGCCGTCACGAGATGGAGTGGCGGATCGGCCGAGAATTTCATTTCATATGTTAGAGACTGCAAGACGATTATATCGGATAATGTAAATGCATTCCAGGCAATTTCTAAAGCGGTTAACGAGCTTTACTCGGGAATCATGGAGGCATACAAGAAGGCTGTCGTATTCGTATCGGAATGTGCACAGAATCTACTTAATCTGGCAGGTGCAGTGACTGATTGGAAAGGGATTGTTGGTATTGCTGGAGCAGGAGCCACGGGAGGAGCCTCCCTGGGGCTCGTTATGGAACATTACGTCCAATTCCTGGAAGAGTTTGTAGCTAATATTACCGATCTGATGGCGTCTGTGATCGACATCAGCTCAAAATACACCGTTGCCTTGGGAGATTTTATGGGCCAGGTGAAGGCGGTCAGCCCGGTTCCCGGGCCGACGCGAGGTGTGCTGGATCTCGGAGAGTGGAAGCCTAGATGAGGCTAGGACTTTGGGTGGGGATATGTGTGCTTGCTCTATGCACCGGATGTTCTTTTTGGGGAGCGGGTGAGGATACTTTCGATGGGTATTCCGCCTTGCCGGATAGCTGCACCTTGATAAGTCCTGAAAATATCAAGAAGTATATTGGGAGCGATGCATCGCCAGTGGCATCGGACCCGCCTGAGGTTCAACCTGGAGATGCGCAATCTCAATGTGATTGGCGATACGACAGCCGCAGTAACGGGCTTTCGATCGGTACACGAATATTTGCTTCTGAAAACGGAGGAGTGGCGCAAGCAAAAGCTCTTTTTTTGGAGCGTCGTGAATCATTCTGCCAAGATTCTCGTTGTCGAGATATTTCGGCCCTTGGAAGTGCCGCCTTCGTTGAAGGCGATGCTCTTGGGGCGGGCAGTCCAGAACCAGGAGAGGTTCTTCATTTTCTCGTGAGAGATAAGAACATAATTCTCGTCATCACTTATACAAAAAGTGTCTCTTCGGCCAAGAAGTACGGTAGTGGAAATTTGGAACTGGATGGACTGGCGGTAGCGAGGGAGGCGGTGCGTCGTATCCAAGCTTCCGGCCAGTAGATGGCTCTTCTGCTGTTCCCGTGGGGCGTTGACCACCGGGACGGCTGATGCTGTGACTGCCTGACCTGGATAAACGAACACGCCGTACCCGGCGTAGGGTCCTGGCTTGTCGAAGATCAGTTCCACCACCAGGTACGGCGTGCTGAACAAGAGGGTATGGAAGCGGCTACTCGGTGTCGAACACACCGTTCTCGAGCGGCTGGAGGCAGAAGAGACCACCGCCGGCGGGCTGCTGCTGGTCGCTTATGTCCGGCCCGACGCGCTGCGGGCGCTGCGGTGCCCGCACTGCGACCGGCGGTGCGGCCGCTACGACGCCGGGGACGGCCGCCGCCGATGGCGCCCACTGGATCTGGGGACGGTGCGGTGCCTGCTGGAGGCCGACGCGCCCCGCGTCCGCTGCCCCGGGCACGGTGTCGCGGTCGCGGCGGTGCCGTGGGCCCACCCCGGCTCGCGGTTCACAACCTGCTTCGAGGACACCGTCGCCTGGACCGCCGCCCACGCCCCGTTTTCCACGGTGACCCGGCTGCTGCGCGTCACCTGGCGGACCGTGACCGGCATCGTGACCCGCGTGATCGCCCGCGCCACCGCCGGTGCCGACCGCCTCGACGGCCTGGAGCGGATCGGGATCGACGAGATCGCCTACCGCAAGGGCCACCGCTATCTGACGATCGTGGTGAACCACGCCGACGGGACGATCGTGTGGGCGGCCGAGGGCCGCAACTGCGCCACCCTGAACACCTTCTTCGACGCCCTCGGCGGCCGGGCCGCTGCCCTGACCCACGTGACCTGCGACGGAGCCGAGTGGATCCACCGCCCGGTCCGCGAACGCGCCCCGCAGGCCCTGCTCTGCCTCGACCCGTTCCACGTGGTCAAGTGGGGCACCGACGCCCTCGACGCCCTGCGCCGCCGGATGGCCGCCGACCTGCGCCGCCGCGGCCGCGCAGGCCCGGCCGCCGCGCTGAAGGGTACCCGCTGGATCCTGATCCGCAACCCCGGCGACCTGACCGGCACCCAGCGCACCACCCTGGCCGGGCTGCAGCACACCAACAAACGCCTCTACCGGGCCTATCTCATCAAGGAACAGCTCCGGCAGGTCTTCGCCGCCCGCGCCGACGGCGGTCGGGCCCTGCTCGCCGGGCTGATCGCCTGGTGCCGCCGCTGCCGCATCACCGAGTTCGTCAAACTCGGCGCCACCCTGACCCGGTTCCAGCCGCTGATCATCAACACCCTCGAATCCGGGCTGTCCAACGCCCGGCTCGAGGCCACCAACACCCATCTGCGGGCCCTGACCAAACGCGCGAACGGGTTCCACACCCCCGACGCGCTCATCGCCATGGCCGCCCTCACCCGAGGCGGCCTATGCCCGCCACTGCCCGGACGCCTATAGCCCGATCAACGACCCACGGAAACGACACAAGGGCCCCAATTAGGTTGGCGATCAGTGGTAGCAAAGAAAGAGGGGGATCCTTTTGAGTTGGTCACTGGCCCTCGTGTACTTGATTGGATCGTCTATCTTTTTATAACTCGTCAACGGACTATGTGTGTATAGCATGCGTTTGCCCGGAGAAGTGGCGGCAAATACTATTATTCACTTGAAAATTATAGGGGTTGCTCGGCCTGATGTGATCGAGCGCAATTATCAGGTATCAACCTGGGGATATAGTCAATCTCGATCACCAATTGACGGAGTGCGCTGTAGTGCGCCATCTATATATATGCCTGAACTGGTGTGCGCTAAGGGCCCCCTTCTGTTCTCGGTTGCCGGGTATAGTGCCGCCGTGTTTGAAGGAATGGATGCCCCTTACCCTTGGGTGTGGAGGGACCGCGTACTTCTGGAAATCGTTCGAGTGGTTTCTGTGAAAATTTCCTGAATTTGGGTGCTATTCGCTGACTCAATGCATGACTTCCGCATCCTGGCTGGTGCGGAGGAAGGTTTGGAGGGTTTGGTGGCGGTGCCAGTAGTCGGGGGAGCGACCTTCGCCTAGGGGGAACCATGTCAGGGGGCCTAGGTGGCGGCGGGCGAAGCCCGGTGGGCCGGTGAAGGTTCCGTGAGCGGCCAGCCCGATGGGGGACGAGGGGCCCGCCCAGCGGGGTTCGATGGTGAGGTCGGGGCGGCCGGGATCGATTCGGGCCAGGACGGTGGTTGGAACTGCTTCGGCTGCGAGTTCGCCGATGAGGGACGGAACGTCGTCGACGGGCACGGATTCGTTCGGGCCATATCCGATGGTGAGCGTGGTTGTTTCCGCGATCCCTGAGGACGGGGCGGAGAGTGGCGTGAAGCTCGCCGTGGCGATTGCGGGACGGGTGCCATAGGGCACTGCGATCAGGCGGGTGTTCGGTGTAGTTCGGACGTGGGCGGTCAGGTCTGCTGTGTCCCACGGGTGTTGCAGGGGTTCGGTAAGGCCCCAGCCGGCTGGTGGGTGGCCGGTGAAGAGGTGCATGAGGTGGTGGACGTACTGGCCGAGCGGGGCGTCGGGGGTGTGCGTCGCTTGCAGTGTGAGGACGAGTTGTGGGCTGATCGGTGCTGCGAGGGGTGTCGTGTAGGTGGGGGCGTAGTTGCGGGCATCGGGTACGGGGACGAACATTGCGCCGTCCCAGTGCATCGGACGTCCGGTCAAGCCTTCGTAGTAGCCGTTGTCGTGCACGATCCACTGGGCCTTGGACGTGCGCAGCGGCACTGTGATTCGTGCGTCGGACGGGGTGACGATCTGCAGGGTGCGGCCGGTGGCTTCGCATTCGGCGAGGAACTCGGAGATGGTGGGGCTCAGCGGGACGAGCGGACGATCGTGTAGGACGACCATCGCGCTGTCGGTGAGGACGTCGGCGCCGCCGGCGGCCTGGATCATCGGCCGCTCCAGACCGTTCCGCCGTGCCGGGCCGCGAGCGAGTCCGCACACGTACGAGCGGCTTGGGTGGCTTGGGGTGAGTCGGCGGCGTGGAGTTCCACCCACCATGTGGGTTCGCGGGTTGAGATGCCTAGGAGCCGTTCTGTTTCGCCTGGGACGGACACCAGGATTGGCGCGCTGATGCGGACGAGTAGTTGGTCTCGGGCATCGAACACGTAGGTGTTTCTGATGTTCAGGCCGGGCGCTTGGATGGCCTGGACATCGGGCCTGTTCGGGGACAGGACGATGAGTTCGTGACTCACGTGGCGTCCAGGGACCGGGCGAAGGACGTGCAGGCGATCTCCACGGTCGCGGCGTGTGCGGGCGAGCCGACACGGTCGAGGCTCAGGGGGCCGTCGGCAGCGAGATGACGGTCGTGAGGGATGTGCGTCACTGGTGTCGCGCATGAACTGAGCATCACCATGGCCTGGCGCAGGTCGGCTTTGGACTTCTGAGCGACCAGGGCGAGGACCGTGCGGGGCAGCAGGTGGCCGAAGCCGTTGTCGCCGAGCCATTGCAGGGCGGCGCGCGCGCTGTGCGCGCCGTGCACGGTTGCGGACGCGACTATCACCTGGGCGTGGGCACCCGTGAGGATGTTGCGGTGCAGACTCGTGCCGAGACCCGCGCCGGAGTCGATGATCGCGGCGGAGAAGTAACGGCTGAGGCGTCCCGCTCCGCGCTGGAACGTTTCGTGCTCCACGCCGCCCGGGGTGTTCTCGGGGCTCGCGGGTACGACGAACAGGCCGTCGGGCGTCCGTGCGAGGTGGCCGGAAAGCTCGTTCCACGAACCTGGACGTGCGGCGGCGAGGTGCCGGATCGATGCGCGCCCCACGACGCCGAGGCGCCGGGGGAGTGAGCCGACCCCCGGGTCGGCGTCGATCGCCACCACCCTGTCGTCGCGGTGCTGCTGGACGATCGCGGCGAGCAGTGCGGCGACGGTCGACTTACCGGTGCCATCCTGGACGCTCGTCACGACGATCCGGCGGCACGATGGGACCGGCAGGCCGAGTTGTGCGGCGACGCGCGATGCTTCGCGCGCCCGTTCGGACGCCGCCGCGCCGACCGCTCGGCGCACCGTCCGTCCGAGCCGCCGCGTGGCCCGGTCGCCGTGGGGTGCCCGCCGCCCGGACACGTCTTGCCGGTCGTCCGGGGTGGTGTCGGACAACGCTGGGAGAGGGCCGGGCGGGCTGTGCGTGGGTGAGGCCGGGCGCAGGCCGGTGGCAGCGCGCGGGGGCATGGCGCCTCGCGGTGGGGCCCCAGGTGGCGCGTGGGCCGGGGTGGGCGGGGGCGCATGTCCGTTGGCGGGCTTTGTGTCCGGAGTCGCAGTGACCTGGGCGGGCTGCCGCGCCGGAGCCGAGGGCGGTTGCGGTGTCCGTGGCGGAGGGGACGGCGTGGTCTGGAGAGCCTGCGGGACGTCCGCTCTGCGGTCTTCGTGCGGCGCTCGGCGCCCGTCCAGGGTAGAAGCTCGGGACGGCGTTCCGGGGATGTTTGGGGCCTTCTGCGGTGTCGCATCGCTTGGAGGGAGCGTGGGGGAGTCGTTCGGCGCCTGCGGGGGCGGCGAGACGGGGTGGATCGCTGGAACGCTTCCTGCAGGCCGGCGAGACACTGGCGGGGGAGCAGGCGGGCGGGGCGCCGTCGCGAACGGTACGTCCGGCCGCCTGTGCGGCCCTGGCTCCGCAGGCGCGGGGACGGTTGTCGCGTTGCCGGGCACGGCGGGTAGTTGGGCTTGTGCTGTGGGCGGGGCGGTGCCCGGAGGAACTGCGGCTTTCGCCGCCGCGTTTCTGGGCGTGATCGCACCCGGTTCGATGGTCGTGTCGTGAGTGCCGACTGCGCCTCGGGTGTGCGGTGCGGGGGCGGTCGGGACCGCGGGCGCCGTTTCGTCCTTCAGGGGCAGTGCGGGAACGGTTGCCTTGTGCGAGGGCGTCGCCCGTGGTGGGGTCGGACGGCGAGGATCGTCCGGTGCCGTCTGCGGACGCGGAACGGGGTTCGGAGGGACGAGAGCGGTGCCGGGCGCGCCGAGGTCGTGCAGGACGGTGCGCTGCCAGTCGCGATCGGTCACCGAGGCCCTTTCACGGCGTACCTGCGGGGTCGAAGACGAGTCTAGATCGCGGGACCGACCCGCAGTGTCAGGGCGAGTCGGTGGTGAGGTGAGAGAACGGGAAAGATGTGGGGTTTTTCTGTGATCGATCATCTATCGGCTTGTTCGCCGGAGATGAACGGCGATCTGTTCCGTTCACGAGGGTAGATAGCAGGCAATCCGGTTCGCCCGCCGGGTTGGCCAGGCGCGGTTCGCGGCTCAGCGTGGAGCTCAGGAGGCCGTCGGTGCGGGCGGACGTGCCGCCGAATCCTGGGAGAACACGTGATATCGAAGTTGCTCGTCGCGAACCGGGGCGAGATCGCCGTGCGGGCCTTCCGCGCGGCCTACGAGCTCGGGATCGCGAGCGTCGCGGTCTACGCGCACGAGGACCGGCACGCGCTGCACCGGCAGAAGGCGGACGAGGCGTACGAGATCGGGGAGCGGGGGCATCCGGTCCGGGCGTACCTGGACGTGGACGGGATCGTGGAGACCGCGCTCCGGGTCGGGGCGGACGCCGTCTACCCCGGGTACGGGTTCCTGTCGGAGAGCCCGGAGCTGGCCGAGGCGTGCGAGCGGAACGGGATCAAGTTCGTCGGGCCGCCGTCGGCGGTGCTTAACCTGGCGGGCAACAAGATCGAGGCGGTCGCGGCGGCGCGGCGGGCCGGGCTGCCGGTGCTGCGGTCGGCGACGCCCGAGGAGGGGCGGGAGCTCGAGGCCGCGGACGGGGTCGGGTTCCCGCTGTTCGTGAAGGCCGCGGCCGGCGGCGGCGGGCGCGGGCTGCGGCGGGTCGACCACCGGGAGGATCTCGAGGCGGCCGTGCAGACGGCGCGCCGGGAGGCGCAGAGCGCGTTCGGGGATCCGACGGTGTTCCTGGAGCAGGCCGTCGACCGGCCGCGGCACATCGAGGTGCAGGTGCTCGCCGACGGCGGCGGGCAGACGGTGCACCTGCGGGAGCGGGACTGCTCGGTGCAGCGGCGCCACCAGAAGGTCGTGGAGATCGCGCCCGCGCCGAACCTGGACGCGCAGGTCGCGGAGCGGCTGTGCCGGGACGCCGTCGCGTTCGCGCGCGAGATCGGTTACGAGAACGCGGGCACGGTGGAGTTCCTCGTGGACGACCGGGGCCGCCACGTGTTCATCGAGATGAACCCGCGCATCCAGGTCGAGCACACGGTGACCGAGGAGGTCACCGGCGTCGACCTGGTGCAGAGCCAGCTGCGGATCGCCGGTGGGGAGTCGCTGCGGGATCTCGGGATCTCGCAGGAGGACGTGACCGTGTCGGGGTTCGCGGTGCAGTGCCGGATCACGACCGAGGACCCGGCGAACGACTTCCGGCCCGACACCGGCAAGATCTCGGCGTACCGGTCGCCGGGCGGCGCCGGGGTTCGGCTCGACACGGGCACCGCCTACGGGGGCGCCATCGTGAGCCCCCACTTCGACTCCCTGCTCGTGAAGCTGACGTGCCGGGGACGGACGTTCGCCGACGCGGTCGGGCGCGCGCGCAGAGCGGTCGCGGAGTTCCGCATCCGCGGTGTGGCGAGCAACATCCCGTTCCTGCAGGCACTCCTGGAGGAGGCGGACTTCCGCGCGGGCGGCGTCACGACGTCGTACATCGCCGACCACCCCGAGCTGCTGACGGCCCGGTCTAGCGGTGACCGCGCGACGCGGCTCGTCCGGTACCTGGCGGACGTCACGGTCAACAAGCCGCACGGCGAGCAGCCCACGGACCTGGACCCGGCGACGAAGCTGCCGCCGCTGGCCATGGACGGCCCGTTCCCGCAGGGCTCGCGCGACCGGCTGCTGTCGCTGGGGCCGCGCGCGTTCGCCGAGCGGCTCCGGGCGCAGGACGCGCTGGCCGTCACCGACACGACGTTCCGGGACGCGCACCAGTCGCTCCTGGCGACGCGAGTACGCACGTACGACCTGGTGAACGCCGCGCCTTACCTCGCGCGCATGACGCCGCAGCTGCTGTCGGTGGAGGCGTGGGGCGGGGCGACCTACGACGTCGCGCTGCGGTTCCTGGGGGAGTCGCCGTGGGACCGCCTGGCGGCGATCCGGGAGGCCGCGCCGAACCTGTGCATCCAGATGCTCCTGCGGGGGCGCAACACCGTGGGGTACACGCCGTACCCCGATTCGGTGGCGCGCGCGTTCGTCAAGGAGGCGGCGAGCACGGGCGTGGACATCTTCCGCGTGTTCGACGCGCTCAACGACGTCGGGCGCATGCGTCCCGCGATCGACGCCGCGCTGCAGACGCACGCTCTGGTCGAGGGCACCCTGTGCTACACCGGCGACCTGTCGTCCCCGGACGAGCGCCTCTACACACTCGACTACTACCTGCGCCTTGCGGAGGAACTGGTGCAGGCTGGCGTCCACATCCTGTGCATCAAGGACATGGCCGGGCTCCTCAGGGCGCCCGCCGCGCGCACACTGGTCACGGCCCTGCGCGAGCGGTTCGACCTGCCGGTCCACCTGCACACGCACGACACCGCGGGCGGGCAGATCGGGACGTACGTGGCCGCGATCGAGGCCGGGGTGGACGCCGTGGACGGTGCGGCCGCGCCGCTGTCGGGCACGACGAGCCAGCCGCCGCTGCAGGCGATCGTGGCGGCGACCGACTTCACCGGACGCGCGACCGGCCTCGACCTCGACGCGCTGACGGTGATGGAGCCGTACTGGGAGGCCGTCCGGCGGCTGTACGCGCCGTTCGAGATGGGTTTGCCGTCGCCGACCGGGCGCGTGTACCGGCACGAGATCCCGGGCGGGCAGCTGTCGAACCTGCGGCAGCAGGCCGTCGCGCTGGGCCTGGGCGACCGGTTCGAGGAGGTCGAGCGGTGCTACGAGGCCGCCGACCGCATCCTGGGGCGGCTGGTGAAGGTGACGCCGTCCAGCAAGGTCGTCGGGGACCTGGCGCTGCACCTGGTGGCGGCGGGCGCCGACCCGGACGACTTCTTCGAGAACCCCGACCGGTACGACATCCCGGACAGCGTCATCGGGTTCCTCAACGGCGAGCTGGGCGACCCGCCGGGCGGCTGGCCCGAGCCGTTCCGTACGAAGGCCCTGGCCGGACGCCAGTACACGCCCGCGCGCGCGGAGCTGAGCCGGGACGAGGAGAAGGCGCTCACGGGCGCGCAGGTGCGCGACACGCTCGACCGTCTCCTTTTCCCCGCGCCGGCCAAGGAGTACAGGGAGTCGCGCGCCGCGTACGGCGACCTGTCCGTGCTGCCGACGGGGGCTTTCCTTTACGGCTTGCGGACCGGCCACGAGGTCGCGTTCGACCTCGAACCGGGCGTGCGCGTCCTGGCGGACCTCGAGGCCGTCGGGGAGATCGACGAGGCGGGCGTCCGGCAGGTGATCTGCTCGGTGAACGGGCAGCTCCGCACGCTGTCGGTGCGCGACCGGTCCGTCGCGTCGGACGCGCCGCCGGTCGAGCGGGCGGACCCGGACGAGCCGGGCCACGTCGCCGCCCCGTTCGACGGATCGGTGACGCTGCGGGTCGCGAAGGGCGACCGGGTCGCGGCGGGCGACGTCGTCGCGACGATCGAGGCCATGAAGATGGAGGCCGCGATCACCGCGCCCGTCGCCGGGACCGTCGCGCGCCTCGCCGTCCCCGCGGCGGCGCCCGTCCAGGCCGGTGACCTGCTGCTGGTCGTCGGCTGACCGGCCGGGGCGCGGCGCGGCCGGAACCGGCCACGCCGCGCCCCGCCGTCACGGCCGTGCCGGAAGCGGCCCTCCGGGGCCCGTGGGAACGCGATGCACGGGGTTGGAACGCGGCGGAGGCGGGTACCCGAAACGGCGTGACCCGTTCCCTCCCGGCCGGACCAGCAAAGGACACCGCCCTGAACGCCAGCCACGTCCCCAGTGCGGCGCCCCGCGCCACCACCGCCGCCGCACCGCGCGGCACGTCCGTGTCCCGCGCCGCGGCACCCCGCGGCGCGGGCGCGCCCCGTGACCTCGTCGACCCGATGAAGGACTACCTCTCCCGCATCGGCCGCACCGCGCTGCTCACCGCCGAGCAGGAGGTCGATCTGGCCAAGCGCATCGAGGCGGGGCTGTTCGCCCGGCAGCGCCTCGAGACCCTGGGCGACGCCCTCGACCCGCAGGACCGCGAGGACCTCGCCTGGATCGCCGAGGACGGCCGCCGCGCCAAGGAGCACATGGTGGAGGCGAACCTCCGCCTCGTCGTGTCGCTGGCCAAGCGGTACGTGGGCCACGGCCTGCCGCTGAACGACCTCGTCCAGGAGGGCAACCTCGGGCTGATCCGCGCCGTCGAGAAGTTCGAGTACCGGCGCGGGCTCAAGTTCTCCACCTACGCGGTCTGGTGGATCAAGCAGGCGATCAGTCGGGCGCTGGCCGACCAGAGCCGCACCATCCGCATCCCGGTGCACGTCGTCGAGGTGATGAACCGGATGACGCGCACCCGGCGGCGGATGTTGCAGGAGTTCGGCCGCGAGCCGACGTCCGCCGAACTGGCCGTGGAGCTGGACGTCACCGTCGAGAAGGTCGAGTGGCTCCGCCGCCAGGCCCGCGAGCCGCTGTCGCTGCACACCCCGCTCGGCGAGGACGGCGACGGCGAACTCGGCGACGTCATCGAGGACCCCGAGGGCGGCGACCCGGCCGACGCCGTCGCGTCCTCGATGCTGCGCGGCAAGCTCGACGCGGTGCTGGAGACGCTCACCGAGCGGGAGGCCGGCGTCATCTCGATGCGGTTCGGGCTGGCGGGCGGCGAACCCAAGACGCTCGAGGAGGTCGGCCGCGTCTACGGGGTCACCCGCGAGCGGATCCGGCAGATCGAGTCCAAGGGGATGCACAAGCTGCGGCACCCGTCCCGCCGGGAGACCCTCGCCGACCTGCTGAGCTGAGGAGGCCCCCTCCGTTTTGTCGGTGGGTGCGCCTAGCGTTCGCGGCATGACGAGCGCTGCGCACCCACCGGACGCCGCCCCGGCGTGGAAACGCGTCGCCGCGATGATCGACGCGCGGGACGCCGACGCGGTCGCCGCCGCCGTCGTGGACCTCGACGAGGACGGCCGCCGCGCCGTCGCCGCCGCACTCCCCGGGCACCTCAAGGCCGCACGCGCCGCACGCGAACCCTGGGAGGGCATCGGCGACGTGCTCTGGGCGTTCCGCGCCGCCGGCGCCGGGACGCTCGGCGGCGCCGCGGCCGTCGCGTCCTGGCTGAACCGCCGCGAGTTCAACAACCGGTGGCTCGGCGACCCCGACGACGACGGCCGCCTGCTCGACATCTGGGCCGGGCGCGACGACGCGTGGCGCGCCGACCTCGCGCGCCGCCTCGCCGTCCGCCTGCGCGGCCCCCGGTACGTCGGCCTCAGCCTCGTCCTCACCCTGCTCGCCGAGACCGGAGCCGAACCCCCCGACCACGACCCGCTCGTCGTCGGCTGGACCCTGTCCGGGCCGCCCCGCCCGAAGGACCCGCTGCTCCCCGCGCTGCTGCCGCGCGTCTTCGAGGCCGAAGGCGTCGGGCGGGCGCTGCGGCGGAGCAATTCGTGGCCCGTCACCCTCGCGACGATGGCCGCCCGCGGCGACGCCGACCCCGCCGCGCTCATCGACGGCTGCGTCCGCCGGTTCCTGCGCGGTGGGACGGAGCTCGACCTGCGGTTCTTCGTGCGCCTGCACGACCTGCTCATGGACGACGACCCGTCCGTCCGGCGGGACGAGACCGCCGCGCGCGCCCGCGACTACGTGCGCCTGCTCCCGTCCGCGCCCGGCCCGGTCGCCGGCCACGTCCTCGACCTGCTCCGCGAGGTGCCCGACCTGCCCGCAGCCCTGCTGGCCGAGGCGCTGGACGGCGTCCTGTTCCGGCCGGAGGCGGGGATCGTGCGGAAGGGACTGTCGTGGCTCCGCACGACCGTCCAGCGCCGTCCCGACATGGCGGACGCCTGCGCGCGGGCCCTCGCGCGGGCGTTCGGGCACGAGTCGTACGCGGTGCGGGAACGGGCCGTCCGGCTCGCGCTCGCCCTCCCGGATCGGACGGACGGCACCCCGCTCGCCGCCGCCGCACCCCTGCTCCCGCCCGACCTCGGCACCCGCCTCGCGTCCCGCTACGGCGGCGAGGTCGCCCCGCCGGTCGCCGACGACCCCGACCCGGCCCCCGCCCCCCTCGCTCCGGCGGCGCCGCGGCCCGCCGAGCACGCCCCGCCGCCGATCACGACCCCCGCCGAACTCGCCCGCGCGTTCGCCGACCTCGACCGGAGCCTGGCCGGGATGGAAGGTCTCATGGCGGCCTTCGTCGCGCTGGCCCGCACCGAACCGGACGCGGTCCGCGCGGCCCTCCGGCCGGTGCTGGCCCCGGACTTCTACCCGTACATCGAACGTGAGCGGACGTGGGCCCGGCTCCCCGAGTGGTTGGTGGCCGCGGGGCGATCGTTCGCCGGCTCCGCGCCCGTCCCGGACGACTGGCGCGACCGGATGCCCGGAGTCCACGACGTCTGCCCGGTCGACCTGCTCGCGCTGCATCGGGCCGCCGAACTTCTCGGTGCCGTCGAGGCCGGTTCCCTGCCTCCCGTCTTGCTCGCCACCCCCACCGCCCCGGCCGGACATATCGACGCCGCCGTGCTCACGGCCCGTCTGCGGACCTTCGCGGAAACCGGCGCGACGCCTGCTCCCGCGGACCTCCAGCAAGCCCTCCTACGGCTGCGGCACGGGCCGCATCCGGAGGGCGCCGAGTGCGCCGCCCGACTCGGCACCCCGGCCGCCCGGACCGTCGCGCGCTGGCTCGAGGACCCGCCCGTCGCGCGCATAGCGATGGAGGACGGGCGACGCGGCCGTCCTCGAGCGACGATCGGACTCGAAGGAGTCGCCGGTCCCCTCGTCGACCCCGGCTTCGCCACGACGTTCCCCAACGCCGCCGCGCCCGTCCGATCCCGGTCCTCCGCCGAGTCCGACGGGCCGTTCGTCTTGACGGCTTTCCCGGCGGACGCTGATCCGGACGCCGGGTCCTTGCGACGGCTCGAGCAGAACGCCCGAGATGTCGCGACGCGTTCCGGCGGGCCCGCCCACGACCGTTGGGTGGAGCAGCGGGCCGGCGTGGAGGGACGGACGCCAGGCGCTTGCGTGCCCGCCGCCGAGCCTGTGACGGCCACCGAGACAGATGTCGTGCCCCCGCCCGGACCGGAACGGGACGCCGCGGGGGAGTCGTCCGCCGAGTCCGGCGCGGCGCCGATCACCGGGATGGAGTCGCGGGCCTACGTCTCGAACGGGCCGACGGCCGCGTGGGCGCGGCCGGAACCGCGGCGCGACGGGTTCGGTGCCATCGCCACCGCCCAGGTGGGGCCGTCCGGGACGAGTGCCGGGCCGAGGACCGACGGACCGACCGGGCTACCGCTGATCGACGCCATCATGGCTCCATCGCCCGCCTACCGGATGGGGTACCGGCGCTACACGGACAAGTGGCGGTACTGGCTCCCGTCGCACCGCGAGGTCGCGGCCGCCTATCTGGACCACGAACTGCGCGACGATCACCCTCTGTCGACCGAGCCCGGTTCGCCGTCCGCCGCGCTGTTGGCGTTGACGCCGGCGAACGGGCCCCTCGCCGAAGGGTTCGCGGACTACCTGGCCCGCTGCCTCGGCCACTCGTCGAGCGACCGTGCCGACCGCCGCTTCCTGGACGTCTGCCGTCGTGGCGAGCTCCCGGCGGACGCGCTGGCCCGCCGCACCGATCGTCTCCTGCGGGCCGGGGAGCTGCGTCCGTCCAGGGTGGCCCGGGGCCTGGGGCTCGCCGCCGAAGCGGGGGCGTTCGCCGACGTGTGGCAGGTGCTCACGATCGCGCTGCCGCTTCTCGGCCCCGGCCCGGGGAGGCGGCCGGTCCAGCGGTTCGACCGGTTCCTCGAACTGGGGACGCGGACGGCGCGGTGGTGCGGGGCTCGGGGCGCGATTCCGGAGATCGACGCGCTGGCGGCCCGGAAGGGGACGGCCGCGTACCTGCGGGCCGCGCGTGCCCTCGCCGCGCAGCTCGCGCCGTAGCGGCCGCCCGGGGGCCGGGGCGGCGCCCGGCCGGCCGGGCCTCCTCGTAGAGCCGCCGCCCCGTCGCCGTCGGCTCCACCCGGCGGCTGGTGCGGTCGAACGGCGGCGCGTTCGTCCGGCGTTCCGGCTTCGCGATGGTCTGGCTGATCCGGGCGGCCGAGACGCGCAGCCGCTCGGCGGTGCGCCCGAAGTGCGGTTCCTCGGCCTGGACGAGGAACGCCTCCAGCTCATGTCGCTCGAGCATGGGCCCCCTCGCCGAACCGCGCGTCGGCGGTGCGCGGGGCGCATCCGGTCACACTCGCGGCGGCCCGTTCGTCATGGCTGCGACAACGACGAAGGGGATGGACATGACCCAGATCCACGGGATGGTGGCCGACGGGTTCGAAGCGGTGCGCGAGGAGTTCGCCGCCGTGGTGGCCGAGGAGGACGGCGAGTCCGGCGCGCAGCTGGCGGCGTACGTCCAGGGTCGGCGGGTGGTCGACCTGTGGGCCGGGGACGGGGTCGCCGGTGACACCCTGACCGGCGTCTACTCCTCGACCAAGGGCGCCGCGACCCTGGTGGCGGCGCTGCTGGTGCAGGACGGGTCCCTCGACGTGGACGAGCCGGTGGCCCGGCACTGGCCGGAGTTCGCCGCCGCGGGCAAGGAGCGGATCACGCTGCGGGACGTGCTGTCGCACCGGTCCGGTGTGATCGGTGTCGACGGCGGGCTGTCCGCGGCCGACCTCGCCGACGATCGGGTGATCGCCCGGCGGCTGGCGGGGCAGCGTCCGTACTGGCGGCCCGGTTCGGCGTGCGGCTACGGCGGGTTCGTGTCGTTCGCGATCGTGGGCGAGGTCGTCCGCCGGGTCACCGGCCGTACGCTGCAGGAGATCTTCGAGGAGCGGATCCGCGCCCCCCACGACCTCGACATGCACCTCGGCCTGCCCGCCGGCCTCGAGGACCGCTACCGGGAGATCCTGCCGGGCCTGGCGAGCCCCGAAGATCTCGCCGCGTTCTGGGCGAACGTCCCCGGCCCGCACAGCATCACCGGCATCGGGTACGGCCTCAACTCCACGCCGCCGCTCGACCAGGTCGCGTTCCTCAACACCCGGCGGGTGCGCGAACTCGGCCAGGCATCCGCCGGCGGCGTCGGCGGCGCCCGCGGCCTGGCGGCCATGTACGCGGCCGCGGTGTTCGGGCTGGACGGCCACGCCCCGCTGCTCGAGCCCGACATCGTCGGCGAGTTCGCCATGCTCCACTCCACCGGCGGCGACCTGGTCACCGGCCCCCAGGGCCACTACGCCCTGGGCTTCCAGGCCAAGGGGCCGCGCTACCCGTTCCTGAGCGCGAACGCGTTCGGCCACAACGGTTCCGCGGGCGCGGAGTCCTTCGCCGACCCGCTCCAGGGCCTCGCGTTCGGCTACACGCGCCGCCGCTTCTCCTTCAACTGGTCCTACCCCGAACACGACCGGCTGGCCGCCGCGGTTCACCGCGCGGCCACGGCTTCGTGAGGAACGTTCCGATGACCTCGCACACCCGCCCGGACGGGGGCGGCAAGACGAACCTGGCGCTGCTGGTGATCGCCGCGGCGCAACTGCTGATCGTGATGGACGGCACCATCGTCACGGTCGGCCTGCCCGTCATCGGCGCGGGCCTGGACATCGCCGAAGCCGATCTCGACTGGGTGCTGACGTCCTACGCCCTGGCGTTCGGCGGGCTGCTGCTCGCCGGCGGCCGCGCCGGCGACGTGTTCGGCCGCCGCCGGCTGTTCCGCGCCGGGCTCGTGGTGTTCCTGCTGGCGTCCCTGCTGGGCGGTCTCGCCCAGGACGGCGCGACGTTGATCGCCGCGCGCGTCCTGCAGGGCGCGGGCGGAGCGATCATCGCCCCCGCCGCGCTGTCCCTGCTCGCCGACACCTTCCCGGCCGGGCCGCGGCGCAACAGGGCCCTCGGCGTCTACGGCGCGATGGGCGGCTTGGGTTCGGTCGTCGGCCTGCTGCTGGGCGGCGCGCTGACCGAGTACCTGGGCTGGCGCTGGATCATGTTCATCAACGTCCCCATCGCGCTGGTGGTGCTGGTGGGAACGTTCGTCCTGGTCTCCGGCACCCGCGAACGCGGCGGCATCGACCTGCCCGGCGCGGTCACCGCGACCCTGGCCCTGGGGTCCCTGGTGTACGCGATCAACCGGGCGGGGTCCGACGGCCTGACCGACGGCCGGACCCTGGCCTTCGGCGCGCTCGCCCTGGTGCCGGGCATCGCGTTCGCCGTCGTCCAGCGCAGTGCCCGCACCCCGATGCTGCCGGTCGGCGTGCTGGCCGATCGGGGCAGGGCCGGCGCCAACCTGGTCATGCTGCTGATGGGCGCGGGACAACTGGCCACCTTCTACTTCCTCACCCTCTACATGCAGACGGTCAAGGGCTACTCGCCCATGATCACCGGGCTGGCCTACCTTCCGTTCGCGATCGGCATCGGGATCGGCTCCGGCTTCGTCGGCCCCCGGCTGCAGGCCCGCCTGCCCGCCCGCAACGTCCTCGCCGTCGCCATGGTGGTGGCCGCCGCCGCGATGGTCTGGTTCAGCATGCTCACCCCGGACCAGAACGCCCTGGCCGTCCTGCTGCCCGCCCAGCTGGTCGGAGGCATCGGACTGGGCATCGGGTTCGTCGCCGCCACCATCGGCGGGGTGCAGGACGTCGCGCCCCAGGACTCGGGCATCGCCTCCGGGCTCATCAACACCAGCCAGCAGATCGGCGGCGCCCTCGGCCTGGCGGTCCTGGCGAGCGTCGCCGCCACCGTCACCGAAGGCCGGCCGGCCGCGGCGCCGCTCCCGGACTCGCTCACCCAGGGCTACACCGCCGGCCTGCTCGGCGCGGCCGCCTTCTACCTGGCGGCAGTACTGACCGCCGTCCTGCTCATGCGGCCGCGCCCGGACCGGGGCGGCCCGGGGGCGACCGTGCCCGAGCAGAAGACCGCCTCGCACCGGTGACCGACCGCGGACCCGAACGCCGGTCACATTCGCCGCAAGCCATCCGTCAGACAAGTGACACATCACCGAAGATCGAAAGGAACCCCATCATGACCACCACCACCGGCCAGGAGAAGAACGAGTCCCGGCTGCCCAACCCCGGCGTCCTCGTCCCCGAACTGGGGCAGATCGGTCAGGCCATGTACAAGGCCACCGGCAACGGCTCGGTGCCGCGGGCCACCATCGGCCTGGTGCAGCTGCGCGTCGGGCAGATCGTGGGCAACACCTACCTGACCGTTCTGCACACCGGCAACCTCCGCAAGGCCGGCGAGACCGAGGAGCGCATCACCGGCGTGGCGTCCTGGCAGGACGCGCCGTACTTCACCGACGCCGAACGGGCCGCGCTGGCCCTCGTCGAGGCCGTCTACTCTCCCGACCCGCACGGCGAACGCGTCTCCGACGAGCTGTACGCGCGGGCGTCCGCCCACTACGACGACAAGGCGCTCGCCACCCTCATCATGGCGATCGGCCAGGTCGGCTTCTTCGTCCCCCTCGCCCTCATCGGCAGGCCCCTCGCCGGGGTCTCCCCCGCGGAGCAGTGGCGGGACTGACCCACGGCCGGCCCGGGGTGAGCGCGCCTCCACCCCGGGCCGTGCCCTGCCCGGCCCGCCGCGCGCGGCCGTCGCGTTCGCCGGGTCAGAGGCTCGACGGGTCGGTGTTCGCGCCGCACAGGACGACGGCGACGCGCTCGTCCGGGGCGGGACGGTACGCGCCGGTGCGGAGCGCGGCGACGGCGGCGGCGGTGCCGTGCTCGACGGCGATGCGGTACCCGTCCCAGATCGCCCGCCGGGCCTCGACGATCGCGTCGTCGCTCACCAGGACGGGACGGACGCCGGTGCGGGACGCGACGGCGTGCGCGATCTCGCCGAGGCGGGTGGCGCCGAGCGAGTCCGCGGCGACGCCCGAGACGTCGACGTCGACGGGGCGTCCGGCGGCCATGGCACGTTCCAGTGTCGGGATCGCCTCGGGTTCGACGCCGACGACGCGGGCGCGTCCCTCGAGGGCGGCCGCGACCCCGGCCATCAGGCCGCCGCCGCCCACCGCGATGAGCACGGTGTCGATCCCGTCGGGCAGTTCGAGGCCGAGGGTGCCCTGCCCGGCGCAGACCTCGGGCTGGTCGTAGGCGTGGCAGAACAGGGCGCCGGTGTCGGCGGCGCGCTTGCGGGATGCCTCGGCGGCCTGCGCGTACCGGGTGCCGACCTGCACGACGGTGGCGCCGAGCGCCCGCAGCCGGTCGACCTTCACCTGCGGGGCGGTCTCCGGGACGAACACCTCGGCGGGCACGCCCGCGTGCGCCGCCGCGTGCGCGAACGCGAGGCCGGCGTTGCCGCCGGACGCCGCGACGACGCCCGTGTCGGGCAGCCGCCCCGCGTCGCGGGCGGCGAGGATGTGGTTGAACGCCCCCCGCGCCTTGAACGACCCGGTGTGCTGGGTGTACTCCAGCTTCAGCCACATCTGCCCGGCGGGGACGAGCGGGTCGATCTCCAGCAGCGGCGTGCGGCGGACGCGTCCCGCGATGCGCGCGGCGGCGGCCTCGACGTCCGGACGGGCGATCATCGGGACTCCTCTCTGGCAGGTACGTCCTCCTGTATACCGGCCGCGCGGTCGAGGAGCGCGCGGCGCTCGGGGGCGTTGCGGGTGAGCCCGGCGGCGCGCTCGAACTCGGCGCGGGCCTCGGCGGTGCGGCCGAGGCGGGCGAGCAGGTCGCCGCGGACGCTCGGCAGGAGGTGGTAGCCGCGCAGCGCGGGGGCGCCGGCGACGGCGTCGAGGAGCGCGAGGCCGCGCTCGGGGCCGTCGGCCATCCCGACGGCGACGGCGCGGTTCAGTTCGACGATCGGGGACGGCGCCACGCCCGCGAGGATCCCGTACAGTGCGGCGATCTGCGGCCAGTCGGTCTCGCCGGCGGTGCGGGCGCGGGCGTGGCAGGCGGCGATGGCGGCCTGCAGGACGTACGGGCCGGGCGTCCCGCCGAGTTCCTTCGCGCGCAGCAGGGCGGCGAACCCGCGCCGGATCAGCAGCGGGTCCCACTTCCCGCGGTTCTGCTCGTGCAGCGGGACGGGCTCGCCGGACGGCCCGGTCCGGGCGCGGGACCGGGACGCCTGGATCTCCATGAGCGCGGCGAGCCCGTGCACCTCGGGTTCGCGGGGCACCAGTGCGGCGAGGATCCGGCCGAGCCGGAGCGCCTCCTGGCACAGGTCGGTGCGCACCCAGTCGTCCCCGGCGGTCGCCGCGTACCCCTCGTTGAAGATCAGGTACAGGACCTCCAGGACGGACGACAGCCGCGCCGCCCGGTCGGGCCCCGCGGGGACCTCGAACGGGATCCCGGCGTCCGACAGCGTGCGTTTCGCCCGGACGATCCGTTGCGCGACGGTCGCCTCGCCGACCAGGAACGCCCGCGCGATCTCGTCGGTGGTGAGGCCGCCGAGCATGCGGAGGGTGAGCGCGACCCGGGCCTGCGCGGACAGGACGGGGTGGCAGGCGGTGAAGATGAGCCGCAGGACGTCGTCCTCGATGCGCTCGGGGTCCTCGGCGGCGGCGAACTCGGGCGGCGGCTCCCGCCCCTCGGTCTCCTGCCGGTGCCCGAGCTCCGCCAGCTTGCCGTCGAGGACCTGCGCCCGGCGGATCGTGTCGATGGCGCGGCGCTTGCCGACGGCCATGAGCCAGGCGCCCGGGTTGTCCGGGACGCCCGACTCCGGCCACTGGGCGAGCGCGGCGACGAGCGCGTCCTGCGCGAGGTCCTCGGCGAGACCGATGTCGTGCACCATGCGGGCCAGGCCCGCGATGATCCGCGCGGACTCCAGCCGCCAGACCGCGTCGACGCGGGCATGGACGCGGGAGCGTCCGGTCTCGGAGGTCGTCACGCCGCCGATGAGAGCACCCGCGCCGCCGCCGCGCAAGTTCAGCCCGGAATGTCCTCGGGGCCGAACACCTGCTGGATGACGCCCTGCCCGTCGCCCACGATCCTCCAGAACCGCTTGGACAGCTCGATGGCCTCCTCGCGGCTGCGGACGTCGATCAGCGCGAAGCCGACCACGGCCTCCTTGGCCTCGCTGAACGGGCCGTCGGTGACGGTGACCTCGCCGCCGGAGTTGGTGATCCGGGTGCCGCCCGGCTCCAGCCCGCCGGTCGCGAGCAGGACGCCCGCCTTCGTCATCTCCTCGATGAACGCGCCCATCTCCGCCATCATCTTCTCGTCCGGCGGACCGGGCTGGGTGGAGCCGTCGTCCGTCGTCATCAGCAGGAACCGCATGTCGTCTCCCGTGGGTCGTTCCGTGTGTGCGGCCCGGGTCCCTCCCGGGCCTTCACGGACGCGTCGAAGAGGGGGCGGCCGGATCGACAGCCCGGCCGGAACTTTCTTCGAGAAATTTTCGGATTCGTATCATGGCAGGTCATCGCGGTGCACGGCGCCGTGGCGGCGGCATCGGCCGGGAAGCGCGCTCGCTCGGGCCAACGGGGACATTGGGCAAAGCCACGCTCGGCGGGTAACTTTTCTCCGTCGGCACGATCCGCGTCCGAGGAGGCGCCCCGTGGGAGAACCACCGCGCGCGTCCGGTGCGCCGTCCGCGTCCGGCGGCGCTTCGGGGGGCCTGCCCGTCCGGGGGCGGGAGTTCGCCGGCCCGACCGTTCTGCGCATGCTCGTCGGCGCGCAGCTGCGGCGGCACCGGGAGGCCGCCGGCATCTCCACCGAGGCGGCCGGCTACGAGATCCGCGGCTCGCACTCCAAGATCAGCCGGATGGAGCTGGGGCGCGTCGGGTTCAAGGAGCGGGACGTCGCCGACCTGCTGACCCTGTACGGCGTCACCGACCCGGGCGTCCGCGAGCCGCTGCTGGCGCTCGCCGAGCACGCCAACCAGCCCGGCTGGTGGCAGCGGTACGGGGACGTCGTGCCCGGCTGGTTCGAGCCGTACCTGGGGCTGGAGCAGGGCGCCGTGCTGATCCGCCTGTACGACGTGCAGACGATCCCGGAGCTGCTGCAGACCGAGGACTACGCGCGGGCCCTGCTGCGCGCCCGGCACCCGGAGACGCCGGACGAGGAGGTCGACCGGCTCGTCGAGCTGCGGATGGAGCGCCGCCGCGTCTTCGACCGTCCCGAGCCGCTCCGGCTGTGGGCGGTGATCGACGAGGCGGCGCTGCGGCGCGCGGTCGGCGGGCCCGCGGTGATGCGCGACCAGCTGCGGCACCTCATCGAGATGGCGCGGCGGACGAACATCACCGTGCAGGTGCTGCCGTTCTCGGCGGGCGGCCACGCGGCCGAGGGCGGCCCGGTGACGCTGCTGCGGTTCGCCGAGCCCGAACTGCCCGACGTCGTGTACCTGGAGCAGCTCACCGGCGCCCTCTACCCGGACCGCCCGTCCGAGATCGCCCGGTACCAGGACGTCCTGAACCGTCTCGGCGTCCAGTCCGAGCCGCCCACCCGGACCCCGGACGTCCTGCGGGCCCTCCTGGACGAGTGACGCGCGCGGAGTGACCGGCGTCCGGGCCGTCAGCCGCGGCGGAACAGCCGGGCCCCGGCGGCGAACGCCGGCACGGCGAACCCGAGCGTGACGGCGGCGCCCGCGGCGACCGTCCCGTTCGCGTAGTTCCCGAGGTACGCCTGCCGTACCGCGTCGGCCGTGTACCGGAACGGGACGGCGTGGGAGAGCCCGTCGAGCCAGGCGGGGGCGAGGGACATGGGCAGCAGCAGCCCGGACACCAGCATCAGCGGCAGCACGGCCGTGTTGGTGATCGCGGCGAACTCCGGGGGCGTCCGGACCTTCATCGCCAGCCCGTACGACAGCGCGGACAGCGCGCCCGCCAGGACGGCGACGAACGCGAGCCCGAGCGCGATGCCGGCGATCGGGGCGCGCAGCCCGAACACCAGCCCGAGCAGCACCAGCAGCGCCGACTGGGCGGTGAGCTGGACGACGTCGCGCAGCGTCCGGCCGAGCAGCAGGGCGGCGGGACGCACCGGCGTGGCGCGCATCCGGTCGAGCACCCCGGAGCTCTTCTCGATGATGAGGCCGAGCCCCACGAAGGAGCCGCCGAGCAGCGCGAGCTGCACCAGCAGGCCGGGGACGAGCGCCTGCCAGGACGAGCCGTCCACGCCGAGGCGGAGGCCGGTGAGCAGCGGCCCGAACAGGGCGAGGAACAGCAGGGGCTGCAGCATTCCGAAGAACAGGTTCGTCTTCGAGCGGAGCGTGGCGCGCATGTAGCGGCCGAACACGACGCCGGTGTCGGTGAGGAAGTCGCGCATGGTTCCGGTTCCGTTCAGATCGCGACGGGGGCGCCGTCGGCGGCGGGGCGGCGCCCGGTGATCGCCAGGAAGGCGTCCTGCAGGCTCGCGGCCGGGCCGCCCGCGTGCCGCGCCTTGAGGTCGGCGGGGGAGCCGTCGGCGACGACCGTCCCGGCGTCGACGACGACCACTCGGTCGGCGAGCGCGTCCGCCTCGTCCAGGTAGTGGGTGGTGAGGACGACCGTGGTGCCGCGCTCGGCGCGGATCCGGCGGACGAGGTCCCACAGTTCGGCGCGGGCGCCGGGGTCCAGGCCGGTGGTCGGCTCGTCGAGGAACAGCACCTCCGGCCGGCCGACCAGGCCGAGCGCGATCTCCAGGCGGCGCCGCTGCCCGCCGGAGAGCGCCCCGGCGGGCCGCTCCAGCAGGCCGGTGAGGGCGAGGTCGGACGCCAGCTCGGCGGCGCGGTCGCGGGCGTCCGGGCGCGGCAGCCGGTGCAGGCGGCCCTGCGTGACCAGCTCCTCCAGCACCGGGCAGGCGGGGTCGAGCCCGCCCGCCTGCGCGACGTACCCGATGTGCCGCCGGACGCCCGCCGGGTCGCGGCGCAGGTCGCACCCGGCGATCGTCGCGTCGCCGCCGGTCGGCGCGAGCAGCGTGGTGAGCATGCGCAGGGTCGTCGTCTTCCCCGCGCCGTTCGGGCCGAGGAGGCCGAGAATCTCCCCGCGCTCCGCCGCCAGGTCGATGCCGCGCACGGCGTGGACGGGGCCGGTCTTGAGGTCGAAGGTCCGGGTGAGGCCCCGGACGTCGATGACGGGCGTGGACATGCCCAGCATAAAATCACAATCGACTCTAAGTTTGCAATCGACTCTAAGTTTGGACGGCGTTAGAGTGACGGCATGGCGGAGGGGCTGCGGGAGCGCAAGAAGCGGGAGACGCGCAGGCGGATCGCGGACGCGGCGGCGGGCCTGTTCGTGGCGCGCGGGTTCGACGCGGTGACGATCGCCGAGGTCGCGGAGGCGGCGGACGTCTCGGTCAACACCGTCTACAACTACTTCGAGGCCAAGGAGGACCTCGTGTTCCCGCCGCACCACGGGAGCCGGCTGGCCGACATCGTCGCCGCCCGCGAGCCCGGCGAGTCCGCGGCGGGCGCCGTGCTGCGGCGGCTGCGCGAGGAGGTGCGGCGCCGCGACCCGGCCCTCGGCCTGACGCCCGGTTTCGCCGGCTTCCACGCGATGATGCGGGCCGCCCCCACGCTGCTCGCGCGGCTCGACGACATCGCCGTCCGGATGGAGGCCGACCTCGCCGCGCTGCTCGCCGCGGAGACCGGCGCGGCCCCGGACGACCCGCTCCCCGGGCTGGTCGCGGGGCAGATCGGCTGGCTGCACGCGCGGGTGCTGATGGAGGCGGGCACGCGCACCGAAGCCGGCCATGACGTGGACGCCATGGCCGGCGCGATGCTCGGGCTGCTGGACGCGATCGAGGGCCTGCTCGGCCCGCGCGTCCTGGACTACGCCCGCCGGTGAGTCACTTCGCGGCCGGGCGGTAGGTCGCGATGATGACGCCGTTCTCGAACGTCCGGGTACCGACCAGTTCGAACGAGGCGCCGAACCCGTTGCGGCTCAGCAGCTTGGACGTGCTGTCGGGCCCGACGATCACGGGGTGGATCCACAGGTGCAGTTCGTCCAGCAGCCCGTGCTCGATCAGCGTCTCCGTCACGACGCCGTAGCCGTACTGCAGGATGTTCTGCCCGTCCTGCTTCTTCAGTTCGGCGATCTTCGCGGCGGCGTCGGCCCGCTTGATGATCGTGCTGTCGCCCCACTCGGCCTTCTCGAGCGAGTCGGACACGACGTAGTGCGGGAGCGAGTTCATCCGGGCGCCGAAGTCGCCGGTCTGCTCCTCCATCGCGGGCCACGTCTCGGCGAAGGCGTCGTAGGTCTCCCGGCCGGCCAGCAGGGCGTCGGAGGAGAACAGGAGCTCGCGGCCGTATTCGGCGGCCTCCTCGCCGAAGTAGGGCATGGTCCAGATCTGCGGGTCGTCGATGACGCCGTCGAGCGTGACGTAGGTGGAGCTGATGATCTTGCGCATGTCTTCCTCCGGTTTTCGGGTGTTCAGCCGTACGGGTGAGCGTTGCGTGCGTCGCGGAGGGCGCGGGCCCACCACGACAGGCGGTCCAGGGTCGTGGACACGGCCGTGTTGCATTCGGCGCCGGACTTCGGCCAGGAGCCGTCGGCGGCGAAGTCGCGCCAGTAGCAGGGCAGGGCGACGCCGTCCCGGATCGGGACGGCCTCCAGCTCGGCGAACACCTCGCGGAGCTGCGCGGCCGCCTGCAGGCCGCCCGACTCGCGGCCGTAGGACACGACGGCGACGGGCTTGGTCCGCCACTCGTCGTAGAACCAGTCGATCGCGGTCTTGAGCGCTCCCGGGTAGCCCCGGTTGTACTCGGGCGTCACCACCGCGAACGCGTCCGCCGCCGCGAGCCGCAGCCCGAGCGTCGCGACCGCCGGCGGCGCGGGCTCGTCCTCGTCCGGGAGCGCCTGGGGGAGCGCGCACGCGGCGAGGTCGACGAGGTCGACGTCCAGGTCCGGGCGCCTGCGGGCCCGCCCGGCGAACCACTCCGCGACGGTCGGGCCGAACCGCCCGCGCCGCGTGCTGCCGATGATCACCGCCACCCGCAGCCGTCCGTCGTCCGCCATGTCGACCACCTTCGCCCTGTTCCTGCTGACGGGAACCACTCTGCGCCAGAGGGTTTACGGGATCCTTACGGTCGCCTTCCGGTCGGGCGATCTGCCGGAAATGCCCCAGGTCGGGGCGGGTGTCGTTAGGGTCGTCGCATGCGATTCGGGGTACTCGGCACGCTCGCGGTATGGACGGACGACGGCGGGCTCGTCCCCGTGCCCGGCATCAAGGTGCGGGCGCTGCTGGCGGACCTGCTCGTGCACGAGGGGCGGCCCGTCCCCGCCGACCGGCTGATCGACGACCTCTGGGGCGACGCGCTTCCCGGCAATCCCCCGGGCGCGCTGTCGGCGAAGGTGTCGCAGCTGCGGCGGGTGCTGGAGGACGCCGAACCGGGCGCGCGGGCGCTCGTGGAGTCGCGTCCCGCCGGGTACCTGCTGGCCGCCGCCGACCGGCGGGTGGACGCGCGGCGCTTCGAGTCCCTCGTGGCGGAGGCGCGCGCGGCGGCGGACCCCAAGGCGCGGGCGGGGCTGCTCGGCGAGGCGCTCGGCGCGTGGCGCGGCGCGCCGTTCGCGGACTTCGCGGACGAACCGTTCGTCCGTCCGGCGGCGGCGCGGCTCGAGGAGCTGCGGCTGACGGCGCTGGAGGAGCACGCGGAGGTGCGGCTGGAGCTGGGCGAGCACGGGGCGCTGGCCGGGGAGCTCGCCGCCGCCGTGGCCGCGCACCCGCTGCGGGAACGGCTGCGCGCCGCGCACTTGCGCGCCCTGTACCGGGCGGGGCGGCAGCATGAGGCGCTGGAGGCCTTCGACCGGTTCCGGGCGCTGCTGGCCGACGAGCTGGGCCTGGACCCCGGCGTCGAGCTGGCCGAGCTGCACGGCGCGATCCTGCGCCAGGACCCCGCGCTGGACGCCCCGGCCGGACGCGCGGCGGCGGGGCCCGCGCGGCCGCGCACGAACCTGCCGGTTCCGCCGACCGAGCTGATCGGACGGGACGGCGCGGTGGCGGACGTCCGCGCCCGGCTCGGCACCGACCGGCTGGTCACCCTGACCGGGCCGGGCGGCGTCGGCAAGACGCGCCTCGCGGTGGAGATCGCCGCCGGGCTCGCGGACGGGCCCGCGAGCGGCTTCGCCGACGGGGTGTGGCTGGTGGAGCTGGCGGCGGTCGACCGGGCCACCCTCCCGGACCTGGCCGAGGTCGCGACGGCGGTGCTGGACGTCCGGGACGCGCCGGGCGGCCCCGACGCGCCCCTCGACCGGCTCGCCGCGGCGCTCGCCGAGCGCCGCCTGCTGCTCGTCCTGGACAACTGCGAGCACGTCGTCGAGCAGGCCGCCGAGCTGGCCGAGCGGCTGCTGGGCCGGGTCCCGGGGCTGCGGGTGCTCGCGACGAGCCGGGAGCCGCTCGGCACGCCCGGCGAGGTGGTGTGGGCGGTGCCGCCGCTGGACGTGCCCGCCCGGAACCGGACCGGCGGCGCGGACGGGACGGACGGGACGGTCGACGCGGCGGCGCTCGCGGAGTCGAGCGCGGTGCGGCTGTTCGCGGCGCGGGCGGAGGCGGCGGCGCGCGGGTTCCGGCTGGACGCCGAGACGGCCGCGGCGGTCGCGGTGCTGTGCCGCCGGCTCGACGGGATCCCGCTGGCACTCGAACTCGCGGCGCGGCGCGTCCGGACGCTGGGCGTGCAGGGGCTCGTGGCGCGGCTGGACGACCGGTTCCGGCTGCTCGCGACGGGCCACCGGGGCGCGCCGCCCCGGCAGCGCACCCTCACCGCGATGATCGACTGGAGCTGGGACCTGCTGGACGGGCCGGAGCGGGCGGTGCTGCGGCGGCTGTCGGTGCACGCGGACGGCTGCGCGGTGGACGCGGCCGAGGCGGTGTGCGCGGGCGGGGACGTCCCGGCGGAGGAGGTCCTGGACCTGCTGGTCCGGCTGGTCGACCGGTCGCTGGTCGTGCTGGTCGAGCGGCCGGGCGAGGAGCCCCGGTACCGGCTGCTGGAGTCGGTGGCCGCCTACGGGGCCGACCGGCTGCGCGAGGCGGGCGAGCACGCGCGCGTCCGGTCCCTGCACAGTGAGTACTACACCGCCCTGGCCGAACGCGCCGACCTGCGGGGCGCCGGGCAGGCGCCGTGGCTGCGGACGCTCGACGCCGAGGCCGCGAACCTGCGCGCGGCGCTCGACACGGCCGTCGCGGAGGGCGCCGCCGACCGCGCGCTGCGGTTGGCCGGGGCGCTCGCCTGGTACTGGTTCCTGCGCGGCCGGCTCGGGGAGGCGCTGCGCTCCCTCGACGCCGCGCTGGCCCTGGACGGCGGCACGGCCGTCCGGCGCGCCCGCGCGGTGGCGTGGCGGACGGGGCTGACGATGCTGAAGGGCGACGTCCGCGACTGGTCCGCGCGCAGCGCGGCGGCGCTGCGCGCGGTGGACGCCACGGGGGACGCGCACCTGGCGGCGTGGGCGCGGTGGTTCCTGGCGTTCGCGGGCTCCGACGTGGACGACGTCACGGCGGTCGCGCCCGTCCTGGCCGAGGCGCTCGAGTCGTTCCGGGCGTCCGGCGACGTGTGGGGCGAGGCGGCGGTGCTGCTGCTGCGCGCCAAGCACGCGCACGTGCGCAGCGACCTGCCCGCGCTGGAGCGGGACGCCGGACGCGCCGCCGTCCTGTTCGGCGGGCTCGGCGACCGGTGGGGGCGGCTGCAGGCCACCGAGTGGCTCGGCGGGCTGGCGGAGCTGACCGGCGACTTCGACCGGGCGGAGCGGCTGCACCGCGACGGGCAGCGGATGGCGGAGGAGCTGCGGCTGTGGCCGGACGTCACGGGACGGCTGGCCTGGCGCGGCTGGATCGCCGTCATGCGCGGCGACCCGGCGGCGGCGCGGGAGCTGTGCGACCGGGCGATGCGGCTCGGGACGGAGCGGGGCCACCTGCAGGCGGTCAGGTTCGCGGAGGCCGGGATGGCGCTCGCGGCGCGCTACGCCGGGCTGCTGGACGAGGCGCAGGACCGGCTCGCGGCGATGATGGAGGGCGCGTCGCCCGACGAGTTCCCGCCGCTGTCGCTGACGCTGAGCCAGCTGGGCCTGGGGTACGTGGCCGAGCTGCGGGGCGACGCGGGCACGGCCGTCCGGTTCCACCGGGACGCGCTGGCCGTCGCGCTCCGCCAGGAGTCGCCGCGCGACCTCGCGGGCGCGCTGGAGGGGCTCGCGGGCGCGTACGGCCTGGCGGGGGACCACGCGGAGGCCGCGGCGCTGCTGGGGAAGGCCGCCGCCGTGCGCGCCGGGGTGCGGGCGCCCGCGAGCCCGGCGGAGCGCATCGACATCGACCGGGCCGCCGGACGGGTCCGGGCGGCGCTCGGCGCGGACGCGTTCGCGGCGGCGTTCGCGGACGGTCCCGGCCGCGACCCCGCGGACGTCCTGCGGCACGCGGAGGCGGTCGCGGGCGGGCCGTCGCCGTGGCGGGGCCCGCCCGCCGGCGGGTGATTCACCGATCGAGGCCGACCGCGTCCCGCACCTGGTGACCAGGTGCTCGACCAGTGGTCGCGGCACGTGCTCGACGAGCCGTGCGAGCGGCCCCTGCGCCTGACCGCCGCCGCCCGGGCGTTCAGCCGACCTTGCCGCGCACGTAGACCCACGCGCCGTCGTCACGGACGAACCGGCTGACCTCGTGCAGCTCGCCGGGCTCGCCGCCGGACGCGTACCGGGCGCGGAACTCGACGACCCCGCGGGCGTCCGGCGGCCCGCCCGCCTCGGTGCGGACGATCTCCAGGCCCGTCCAGCGCAGCGCCGGATCGAAGTCGATCCGCTCGGGGCGCGTCGCGGGATGCCACGTCCGCAGCAGGTACGCCTCGTCCCGCTCGGCGAACGCGCTGTACCGCGACCGCATCAGCTCCTCGGCCGTCGCCGCGGCCGCCTCGCCGCGGTGCAGCCGCCCGCAGCACCCCCGGTATCCGACCCCGCTCCCGCACGCGCATCCCTTGGCCACGCCCCCATTCAACCGCGCCCGGCCGGCGACCGGACCCGCCGGCCGGACCTGCCGACCGGATCCACCGGCCACGGCACCTAGGGTTTGCGGGCCACCCCGCCCCAGGCGTCGTGGCCCTTCGCGTCCTCGAACGGGTTCGGGTCCGGGCGCCACCGTCCGATCTGCACCAGTCCGGGTTCGACCGGTTCGAAGCCGTCCAGGAACCGCCCGAGCTGCTCGGGGCTGCGCAGCACGTAGGGGACGGATCCGCCCGCGTTGTAGTCGTCGACCGCCTTGACGAACGACGGGTCGGTGTTCGTCCCGTCGTAGACGGCGAGGTAACCGCCGGACGGCAGCGCGGCCTTCAGCGTCTCGACGATCCCGCGCGCGCGGGCGTCGTCGTCGCCGGAGACCGGGAGATGCCCGAGCACCCCCATCAGCATCAGCGCGACGGGCCGCTCGAAATCCAGTTTCGTGCGCGCCGTCTCCAGGATCGACTCGGGATCGTTCAGGTCGGCGTCGATGTAGTCGGTGCCGCCCGTCCCCCTGCCGGTGAGCAGGGCGTGCGCGTGCGCGAGGACGAGCGGGTCGTTGTCCACGTACACGATGCGGGAGTCGGGCGCGACGCGCTGTGCGACCTCGTGCGTGTTGTCGTGGCTGGGCAGCCCGGTGCCGATGTCCAGGAACTGCCGGACGCCCGCCTCGCCCGCCAGGAACCGCACCACCCTCGTGATGTAGTACCGGGACGAGCGCGCCATGTGGGCGATGCTCGGATAGATGCCGGCGAAATGCGCGCCGGCCTCCTGGTCGACGGCGTAATTGTCCTTGCCGCCCATCCAGTAGTTCCAGATTCTTGCCGAATGCGGGATCGATGTGTCGATTCCGGCCATCAAGTCCTTCTCGGCCTCATGCCAGGAGAATTTCTCGTCGCCGCTCACGGTCGCCTCCAGCGGGGCAGGGGGTCCTCGGGCGTTGCACGAGCAGAAAACCAAACCGCCCACCGCCCGACAACCGGATCGGGAGAGTCAATTGTGTGTCCCCTCGCGCCCCCGCCGGGCCGTTTCGGTGCCGCACACCGGGTAGATCGTCGTCAGCAACCGGTGATCATCAGGGGGAGGGGGTGCCGGGCGCGTCCTCATGTTCACGCTCCTCCTGCTGTACGCCGCCGCGGCCGTCCTCGTCCCCTGGGCGTTCGGACGGCACGGCCGCGCGATGGGGTACGCGGCCGCGCTCGTCCCGGCGGCCACCGCGGCGTGGGCGATCGCCCGCGCCGGGGACGTCGCGGACGGCCGCGATGTCACCGCGCGGCTGTCCTGGGCGCCCGATCTCGGGCTGACGATCGACTTCCGGCTGGACGCCCTCGCCGCCGTCATGCTGCTGCTCGTCGGCGGCGTCGGCGCGGTCGTCCTGTGCTACGCCGCGTGGTACTTCCCGTCCGGCCCGCGCACCGAGCGGCTCACCGTCGGGACGCTCGTCGCGTTCGCGGGCGCGATGACCGGGCTCGTCCTCGCCGACAACCTGCTCGTCCTCTACGTGTTCTGGGAGCTGACCACCGTCAGCTCGTTCCTGCTCATCGGCGCCGGGCACCCCGAGCGGACCGAGGACCGGCGCGCCGCCCTGCAGGCCCTGCTGACCACCACCGCGTTCGGCCTCGTGATGCTCGCCGGGTTCGTCGTCCTCGGCGAGACCGCCGGGACGTACCGGATCTCCGAACTCGTCGCCGACCCGCCCGGCGGAACCGCCGCCCGCACCGCGATGGTGCTGATCCTGCTCGGCGCGTTCGCCAAGTCCGCGCAGATGCCGCTGCACGCCTGGCTGCCCGCCGCGATGGTCGCGCCGACGCCCGTCAGCGGCTACCTGCACGCCGCCGCGATGGTCAAGGCCGGCGTCTACCTGGTCGCGCGGCTGTCCCCGGCGTTCGCCGGGACCGGCCCGTGGACCCCCCTGATCGTCTCCGTCGGCCTCGTCAGCCTGCTCGCCGGCGGCGCCATCGCGCTCCGCCAGGACGACCTGAAGCGCCTCCTCGCCTTCGGCACCGTCAGCCAGCTCGGGTTCCTCATGGTGCTGCTCGGCGCCGGGACCCGGACGGCCGCGCTCGCCGGCATCGCGCTGCTGCTCGCGCACGGCCTGTTCAAGGCGCCGCTGTTCCTCGCCGTCGGCGTCCTGGAGCACGAGGAGGGGACGCGGTACGCCGACCGGCTCTCGGGCGCCGGACGGCGGCGGCCCGTGCTCGCCGCCGCCGCGGCGCTCGCGATCGCGTCCATGATCGGGCTGCCGCCGTTCCTCGGCTTCGCCGCGAAGGAGACGGCGCTCAAGGCGTTCGCGCACGGCGGCACCGACGCCGCCGTCCTCGCCGGGATCGTCGCGGGCTCCGCGCTCACCGTCGCCTACGGCGCCCGCTTCCTGCACGGCGCGTTCGGCGGCCCCCACGACGGGGACGGGCGGCCCCGCACCGCGTGGGGACTCGTCGGGCCGGTCGTCCTGCTCGCCGCCGCCGGGTTCGCCGGGGGCCTGCTGGCCGGCCCCCTCGACACCCTCCTCGGCACCTACGCCGGCACGCTCCCGGCCCCCCGTCCCGGCTACGACCTCGCGCTCTGGCACGGCCTCGGGCTGCCGCTCGCCCTCACCCTCGCCGCGCTCGCCGCCGGTTACCTCGCGTACCGGGCGTTCGGACGCGCGTTCCCCGCACCGCCCGTCCGGTGGCGGCCCCCCGACGCGCAGGCCGCCTACGACGGCACCGTCGCGGCGACGCTCGCCGCCGCCCGGGGCGTCACCCGCCGCGTCCAGACCGGCTCGCTGCCGGCCTACCTCGCCGTGATCGGCCTGATGGTGCTGCTCCTGCCGGGCGCCGGGCTCGCCGCCGGGCTCATCGGCGGGACCGCCCCGGCCCCGTTCGCCGACCGCCTCCGCGCGTGGGACGAACCGGGACAGCCCCTCCTCGTCGCCATCGTCGTCGCGTGCGCGCTCGGGACGCTCGGCGTCCGGCGCCGGCTGTCGGCGGCGCTGCTGCTCGCCGGCGTCGGCTACGCCGTCGGCGGCCTGTTCGTCGTGCACGGCGGTCCCGACGTCGCGCTCACCCTGCTCGTCGTCGAGACCCTCTCGCTGATCATGCTGGTGCTCGCGCTGCGGCGGCTCCCCGACCGGTTCCCGCCGCGCCGCCGGACGCCCGCCGCCCGCGCCTTCACCGCCGCCGTCAGCACCTGCCTCGGCGCGTTCGTCGCCCTGTTCCTGCTCGTCGCCGCGCTCAGCCGCACCGCCGCGCCGGCCGGTCCCGCCTACGCCGGGCCGACGAAGGAGGAGGGGGCGAAGAACGTCGTCAACACGATCATCGTCGACCTCCGGGCGCTCGACACGCTGGGCGAGATCGTCGTGGTCGCGGTGGCGGCGATGGGCGTCGCGGGGCTCGTCCTCACCGGGCCCGGCGCCCCCCGGCTGAGCGAGCGCCGCGCCGTCCGGCCCGGCCCCACCCGCGGCCTCGCGGGCGAACCCGTCCCCGAGCCCCCGGCGGAGCCGCCCGCCGGACGCGTCCGCTGGCTCGCCGCGCCCGGACGTCCCCCGCTCGGCGGTTCGTCCGTCGTCCTGGAGGCCACCGCCCGCCTCCTCGGGCCCACCCTGCTCGTGATCTCGGTGTACCTGTTGATCGCCGGGCACGGCCGGCCGGGCGGCGGCTTCGTCGCCGGACTCGTCGCCGGCATGGCGTTCGTCCTGCGCTACCTGCCCGGCGGCAAGCGCGAGCTGGCCCTCGCCATCCCCGCCCGGCCCGCCGTCCTGCTCGGCGGCGGCCTGCTGGTCACGCTCGCCTCCGGGGCGGCCGGCTGGATCATCGGCGACGAGTTCCTGTACGCGACGTCGTACCACTGGCACGCCCCCGTGGTCGGCGAGATCCACCTCCCCACCAGCCTCTTCTTCGACATCGGCGTCTACCTCCTGGTGCTCGGGCTCGTCCTGACGATCCTCACCACCCTCGGCGCGAGCCTGGAGCGGGGCCCGCGGGAGACGGGCGCCGAGCGGGCGGCCCGCGACGTCGCCGGAGAGGAGCCCCGATGACCGGCCCCACCGTCACGCTGACCGTCGCCGTCGGCGTCCTGTTCGCGACCGGCTTCCACCTCATGCTGCAGCGCTCGCTCATCCGCATCGTGGTCGGCTTCATGCTGCTCGGCCACGGCGCCAACCTCGCGCTGCTGCTCGCCGGCGGCCCGTCCGGAGCGCCCCCGCTGCTCGGCGGCGGCGACGACCGGGAGATGGCCGACCCGCTGCCGCAGGCGATGGCCCTCACCGCGATCGTCATCACCTTCGCCGTCACCGCGTTCCTGCTCGCCCTCGCCTACCGCAGCCGCCTGCTCACCGGCGAGGACGAGGTCCAGGACGACGTCGAGGACCGCCGCATCTGCGCCGAGGAGCACGCCGACCCCGACACCTGGACGGGCGACCCGGTCGAGGGGAACAAGGATCCGGCCCGGCGGGACGGGCCGCCCCCCGGCGGGCCCGCGCCCGGCGAGCGTCCGCGCGGGGACGGCGGATGAACCTCCTCGTTCCGCTGCCGTTCGTGCTGCCGCTGCTCGGCGCGGCCGTCGCGATGGTCGTCCGCCGCCGGGAGAACTGGCTGCGCGTCGTCGCCCCGCTCTTCGTCACCGGGGTCGTCGCGGCGGCCGGGGCGCTCGTCGCGGCCGTCGCCCGCGACGGCGTCATCGCCGTCCAGCTCGGCGGCTGGGCGGCGCCGCTCGGCATCACGCTCGTCGCCGACCGGCTCTCCACCCTCCTGGTGACCGTGTCGGCCGTCGTCCTGCTCGCCATCATGGTCCACGGGGTGGGGGAGGGCGCGGGCGGCCTCGGCGAGCACGAACCCGGCGTCTTCTACCCCGCCTACCTCACCCTCACCGCCGGGGTCTGCCTGCTCTTCCTCGCGGGCGACCTGTTCAACCTGTTCGTCGCCTTCGAGGTGATGCTCGCCTCCAGCTACGTCCTGCTGACGCTGTCGCCCACCCGCGAACGCGTCCAGGCCGGCATGACGTACACGGCCGTCAGCCTGACCTCGTCCATCCTGTTCCTCACCGCCATCGGCCTCACCTACGCCGCGACCGGCACCGTCAACCTGGCCGACCTGTCCGCCCGCACCGCCGAGCTGCCCGCCGGGACCCGCACCGCCCTCGCCATGCTGTTCCTCGTCGTGTTCGGCATCAAGAGCGCGATCGTCCCGATGCACCTGTGGCTCCCCGACAGCTACCCTGCCGCGCTCACCCAGATCACCGCCGTGTTCGCGGCGCTGCTCACCAAGGCCGCGGTCTACTCGCTGATCCGCGTCGAGACGCTGCTGTTCCCCCGCGACGCCCTCTCCTGGCCGATGCTGATCCTCGCCGCGCTCACGATGCTCGTCGGGACGCTCGGCGCCCTCACCCACGACGACGTGCACCGCGTCCTGTCGCTCACCCTCGTCGGGCACATCGGCTACATGCTGTTCGGGCTCAGCCTGTTCAGCGTCGCGGGCCTCACCGGCGCGATCCTCTACCTCGTCCACCACATCATCGTGCAGGCGACGCTGTTCCTGGTCAGCGACCTCATGCAGGGCCTCACCGGGGAGATCACGCTCACCCGCCTGCGCGGCCTCGCGAGCGTCTCGCCGCTGGTCGCCGTCCTGTTCTTCGTCCCCGCGCTGAGCGTCAGCGGCGTGCCCCCGACGTCCGGGTTCATCGCCAAGCTCGCGCTCTTCCAGGCCGGGATCGGCTCCGGGCGGATCGCCGCGTACGCCGTGACCGGCATCGCCGTCCTCGCCAGCCTGCTCACCCTCATGGCGATGAGCCGGGTGTGGGCCCTCGCCTTCTGGCGCACCCCACGTGACCTGCCCGAACGTCCGCACGACCGGGTCGCGCGGGGCGGCATCGCCGTCATGCGGGCCGTCACCGCCGCGATGGTCTGCGTCGGCCTCCTCGTCCCCGCGTTCGCCGGGCCCCTCACCGCATGGAGCGGCCGTGCCGCGGCCGAACTGCTGAACCCCGCCCCGTACGTCCAGGCCGTCCTGGGGGAGAAGTGAACGTCCTGCGCCGCATGAGCGCCCGCGCGGGCATGGCGGTGTGGCTGCTCGGCGTGTGGCTGCTGCTGTGGGGACGCGCCGACGCCGCGACCGTCCTGTCCGGCGTCCTCGTCGCGCTCGGGGCCTACGCCGTGACGCGGCTGCCCACGGTCCCGTTCATCACCCGGCTGCGTCCCGTCCGGCTCACCGAGGCGGCGCTCGAGTTCTGCTGGGACCTCGTCGCGTCGAGCGTCGTCATCGGCAAGCACGCGCTCTGGCGGCCGGGCCGGGTGCGGGGAGCCCTCGTCTACGTGCGCGCGCGCTCGCGGTCGGACGTCGTCCTGCTCGCGGTGACCACGAGCATGTCGTTGCGGCCGGGCACGCTCGTCCTCGACATCGACTGGGAGGACTCGCTCTTCCTCATCCACGCCGTGCCCGTCGACGGCCCCGCCGACGCCGAGGCCGTCAAGCACGACCTGCTCGGCACCGAACGCCGCCTGCTGCGCGCCCTCGGCGCGCCCGACCCGGAGGAGCCCGGATGACCGCCGTCTACGCCGTGACCCTGAGCCTGCTCGGCGGTGCCCTCGCCATGACGATCGTCCGGCTCCTGCGCGGCCCGACCTCGTTCGACCGCATCATGGCCGTGGACGTCCTGGCGGTCCTGCTGGTCAGCGGCATCGCCGTGCACGTCGCCGCCCAGAACGATCCCGCGAACGCCACACTCCTCGTCGTGATCGCGGTGCTCGGTTTCGTCGGCTCGGTCACCGCGGCGCGCCTGGCGGGCGAACGGGAGGACGGGGGATGAGCGTCGCCGACGTCGTCACCGCGATCCTGCTCCCGGCCGGTGCGGCCTTCTCGTTCGTCGGCGCCCTCGGCATGCTGCGCTTCCCCGACCTGCTCAGCCGCCTGCACGCGGCGACGAAACCGCAGACCATCGGCCTGCTGCTGGTCCTCGGCGGCGTCGCGCCCCAGGCGGACTCGCGCACCGCCGCCGCCCCGCTCCTGCTCGTCGCGATCTTCCAGCTGATCACCGCCCCGGTCGCCGCCCAGACGATCGGCGACGCCGCCTACCGTTCCGGCAGCCTCGACCGCGACCGCCTCGCCGTCGACGAGACCACCGACGAGACCACCGGGGCGTGAAGGCGTCCGGACGGCCGCCGGACCGGGCCCGGCGCCCGTCCGTCCCGCGCCCGGATCACGGCCCGGCGGGTTCGCGGGAACCGGCGGCGCGTTCGGCGAGCATGCCCGCGACGGCGGCCGCCAGGGAGAGCAGCGCCATGGCGGTCATGACGATCACGGCGTGGCGGTAGCCGGTCAGCAGCGCGTCCCCCGTCCCGGGCACCAGGCCCGCGTAGACCTGGGGGCGCTGGGACGCGGGCAGCGGGCCGGTGATGAGCGTGAGCGACATGGCGATGCCGAGGGTGTTGCCCACGTTCTGGAGGGTGAGCCGCTGGCCGTTGACGGCGCCGAGCCGGTCGTCCGGGACGCGCGACATGATCGCGGTCGTGTTGCAGGTGAGGAAGATCCCCGATCCCGCCCCCATGAGGGCCAGGCCCACGGCGAACATCCAGTAGGGCGTGCCGGCGTCGAGGGCGGGCAGCAGGACCAGCAGCCCGGCCGCGGTGCAGGCGGGGCCGAACACGGCCACCGTCCGTGCTCCGGCCAGCCGGGCCAGCAGTCCCGCGAGCGGGGAGCTCGCGAGCATGGCGATCGGCACCGGCAGCACCGCCAGCCCGGCCGTGCCCGCGTCGACACGCCACAGTCCCTGGAAGAACAGCGAGAAGATCAGGACGACGCCGAAGCGCGCGAGCGTGTGGAGGAAGGCGGCGAGGTTCGCGAGGGAGAACGCGGCGTCGCGGTACAGGCTCACGTCGATCAGCGGGTGCGCCGTGCGCCGCTGCGTCCACCAGAAGACCGGGAGCAGGACCGCGCAGGCCAGCAGCCCGGCGCGCACCACCGCGGCGTCCCAGCCGAGCGCGGAACTCTCCGAGACCGCGAACAGGAGTCCGCCGAGCCAGCCGAGCAGCAGCAGCGTGCCGCGCACGTCGATCGGTTCGCGCGGCCCGCGCGGCACCTTGCGCAGGGTCACCGCTCCCCAGCAGACGGCCAGCAGCCCGATCGGCACGTTGAACCAGAACACCCAGCGCCAGCCCGCGGAGGCCGCGATCAGGCCGCCGACCGAGGGGCCCAGGACCTGCGCCAGGGAGATGGCGGAGATGTAGACGCCCATGCCCTGGCTGAGCCGGTCGGCCGGGAAGGCGTGGGCGATCAGGGCGGTGCTGTTGGCCAGGATCATGGCGAAGCCGATCGCCTGCACGACGCGCAGGGCGATGAGCACCTCGATGGAGGGGGCGAGGCCGAGCAGCAGGCTCGAAAGGGTGAACAGCGCGTAGCCGCCCAGGTTCATCGTGCGCCGGCCGACGACGTCGGAGATCCGCCCGAACAGAACCAGCAGGACGGTGTTGGTCAGCATGAAGGACAGCAGCACCCAGTGGGCGGCGCTCGGCCCCGCGTCGAAGTGGCGGGCCACCACGGGCAGGGCGACGTTGAGCGTGCTGGCGTTCATCCCGGTGAGCATCGAGCCGACGGTGATGACCGAGAGGACCCGCCAGTGGTAGCCCGGCCGGATCCGCCCGCGCGGTGAGGGAGCGTGATCGCGCGATCGGAAGATCACACCGACCATAGTAGAGCAATATTCTAGAATATGCCTCTAGAATGGGTCGGCCCCGGCCGGGGACGGCCGGGGCCTTCTGCCGGGGGAAGGGTTCACGGGTCCCGGGGCAGGCCGAGCAGGCGCTCGGCGATGATGTTGAGCTGCACCTCGGTGGTCCCGCCGTAGATCGTCCCGGCCCGTCCCGCCAGCATGGACGCGGCCCGCCGCCCGGACGGCTCGTCCGGCTCGGCCACGGCGGCCTCGGGCCCCTGCCAGGCGTGCAGGCGGTCGGCGACGTGCTGCGCGAACTCCATGCCGAGCAGCTTGCGCACGCTCGCCTCGCCGCCGGGCTTGATGCCCAGCACCTGCTTGAGCGTGCTGCGCAGCCCGAGCAGCTCGACCGCCTGGCCCTCGCAGACCAGCCGTCCCAGCTCGACCCGGTCCAGCGCGCGCGCCCGGCCCGCCGCGACCAGTTCCGGCAGCCCGCGGCCGGGCGCGCCGCCCATCGCGACCCGCTCGTTGCCGAGGGTGTTGCGGGCCACCCCCCAGCCGCGGTCGACCTCCCCGACGACGCGTTCGTCGGGGACGAAGACGTCGTCCAGGAAGACCTCGTTGAACATCGCGCCGCCGGTGATCTCGCGCAGCGGCCTGACCTCCACGCCCGGGGAGGCCATGTCCACCAGGAAGTAGGAGATGCCGTCGTGCTTGGGCGCGGCCGGGTCGGTCCTGGCCAGGCAGTATCCCCACGAGGCGCGGTGCGCCCCCGAGGTCCAGATCTTCTGCCCGGTCAGGCGCCAGCCGCCCTCGACCCGCTCCGCGCGGGTGCTCAGCGAGGCCAGGTCGGATCCGGCGCCGGGCTCGCTGAACAGCTGGCACCATACCCTGCGCCCGCGCAGCGTGGGCGCGAGGAACTCCTTCTTCTGCTCCTCGGTCCCGTAGATCGCCAGGGACGGGACGAGCCAGGTGGCGAGGCCGAGCCGCGGCCCGGACACCCCCGCCGCCGCCAGCTCCTCCCGGATCAGCACCTGCTCCAGGGGCGTGGCCCCGAGCCCCCAGGGCTCGGGGAGGTGCGGCACCGCCCAGCCCGTGTCGCCCATCCGGTCCCAGCGCTCGGCCCGGTCCCCGATCGCCGCCAGTTCGGCGACGCCCGCGCGGATGCGCTCCCGCGCCGCCGGTTCGGCGATGTCGATCCGGACGGGACGGGGCTCGCGGTCGGCCACGCGGGCGGCCCAGTCCGCCGACTCCCCGGCCAGGGCGCGCAGCGTCAGCGCCCGCCGCAGGTAGAGGTGCGCGGCGTGCTCCCAGGTGTAGCCGATGCCGCCGAGCACCTGGATGCAGTCCTTGGCGACGGACACGGCGGCGTCCAGCGCGACCACCCCGGCGACCTCGGCGGCGAAGGCGGCGTCGTCCGCGCCCTCGTCCAGGGCGCGCGCCGCGTCCCAGGCCGAGGCCCTCGCCTGCTCCAGCGCGACCAGCATCCGCGCGCACTTGTGCTTGACGGCCTGGAACTGCCCGATCGGCCGGCCGAACTGCTCGCGCATCCCGGCGTGCTCGGCGGCCGTGCCGACGCACCAGCCCGCCACGCCGCACGCCTCGGCCGCGAACAGGGCGGCGGCCAGGATGCGCACCCGTTCCTCCGTCAGCCCGGTCAGGACCGCGTGCCGGGGGACGCGGACGGCGTCCGCCTCGATCCGCGCTACCGGCCGCAGCGGATCCAGGCTGCGCAGCGGCGTCACGGCGACCTCGGACGCCGGGACGACCACGTGCCACCGCCCGGCGGGCAGGACCAGCAGGTCGGCCATGGCGCCGCCGAGGACCGGCCCGGTCACGCCGGACACGATCAGCCCGTCCCCGTCCTCCTCGGCGGTGAGCCCGCCGCCGAGCGCGACCGCGCCCGTCGCGCTCCCGTCGGCGAAGCGCGGCAGCACCTCGCCGCGGACGTCGCCGCCGTCCGCGGCCGCGGTCACCGCCGCGGCCAGCGCGGTCGGCAGGTAGGGGCCGGGCGCGGCGGCGCGGCCGAGTTCCTCCAGCGCGACCGCGAGGTCCAGCAGGCCGCCGCCCTGCCCGCCGTGCTCCTCGGGCAGGTGCAGTCCCGGCAGCCCCTGCTCGGCCAGCGCCGCCCACCAGGACGGACGTCCCGGCGGGGCGCCCTCGGCGGACGGCGCGCCCACGTGCCGCTCGGCGAAGCCGCGAACCGACCCGGCCAGCTCGTCGTGTTCGGGGGCCAGTCCTATGCCCATGTCAGTCCTCCTCGCTCGCCGGCCGCCAGGTGACCAGGGCGTCCAGTGCCTCCACCCGCGGGCCGTCGACCAGCACGGGGTTGATCTCGATCGATTCCAGCCGCTCGCCCAGCGCCTCCGCGCGGGCCGCGAAGGCCTCGATGGCCTCGGCGAGCCGGTCCAGGTCCGCCGGCCGCCGGCCGCGCGCGCCCCGCAGCAGCGGGGCGCCGCGCAGGCCGCCGATCATTTCCTTGATCTCCGCGCGGTGCACCGGCAGCAGCCGCAGCACCGAGTCGCGCATCACCTCGGTCCAGATCCCGCCGAGCCCGACCGCCAGGACCAGCCCCCAGGTGGGGTCGCGGACCACGCCGGCGATCAGTTCGACACCGTCCTCGCGCTGGGGCTGGACCACGGCGCCGGTGGCGGCCTCGCCCCCGGCGGCCACCACGGCCGCGTACGCCTCGCGCACCTCGGCCGCCGTGCGCAGCCCGAGGCGGACCCCGCCGATGTCGGTCTTGTGCGGGATGTCGCCGTCCACCTTCACCACGACCGGGTACCCGGCGGACTCGGCCGCCGCCACCGCCTCCTCGGCGCCGGCGACGCGCAGGGTCGGCACCACGGGGACGCCCGCGTCGGCGAGCAGCTCCAGCGGATCCCGATCGGGGTCGGCCGGTACCGCCTCGACGGGTGCCGCTGCGGGGGCGGGCGCGCGCCGGTGGTGGGCGGACCAGGTCAGCGCGTTCCCCAGCGCCGTGAGCCCGTGCTCGATGCCACCGAGGACGTGCGGATGGCCGGTCTGCTCGACGAGCTCGCGCCCGTACTCGCTGATCTCGGACATCGTCGTGGACATCACGACGATCGGCCGCCCGGTCGCCTCGGTCGTGCTCCGGACGACGTCGGCGAGCGCGGACACCCGGCCGCGCACGAGCGCCTCGGCGGCCTCGTCGGCGGGGCGCCGCCGCGGCAGGTCCGCCAGCAGCACCGTGACGTCCACGCCGGGGTCGGCGGCGACCACCTGGAGGGCGCGGACGAGGAGGGTCGGGTCGAGCAGGACGTACCCGGTCACGTCCAGCGGGTTCTGGACGGTGGCGAACGGCGGGCACAGCTCGCGCAGCTCCGCCAGCGTCCGCTCCGCGAACTCCGGCAACTGGACGCCCTCGTCCTCGGCGCGGTCGGCGATGATCTCGCAGGCGCCGCCGGACGGCGTGACCACGCCGACCCTGCCGCCGGGCAGCGGGCCGGTGGCGGCCAGCAGCCCGGCCGTGGCGATCAGGTCCTCCAGGGAGCGGACCCGGACGACGCCCAGCCGGTGGAAGGCGGCGTCGGTGACCCGGTCGTCCCCGACCAGGGCACCGGTGTGGGCGGCCGCGCTGCGCGCGCCGATCTTGCTGCGCCCGACCTTGAGCGCGACGATCGGTTTCCCGGCGGCGAGCGCGCGTTCCGCCGCGCGGCGGAACGCCTCCGGATCGCGGACGGACTCCAGGAAGAGCGCGATGACCCGGGTGCCGGGATCGTCGACCATGTGGTCGACGACGTCGGCCACCGTGACGGCCGCCTCGTTGCCCATCGAGACCAGCAGCGAGGTGCCGACGTTGCGGGCGGCGGCCGCGCCCAGCACGCCGCTGACCAGCGCGCCGCTCTGCAGGACGAACCCGACCGGGCCCCGCGGCACGGGCCCCGGGATCGGCAGCCCGTAGGGGACGATGCCCGCGGCGGCGTTGATGTAGCCGTTGCCGTTCGGGCCGAGGACGGTCAGGTCGTGCTCGCGGGCCAGGGCGACCACCTCGTCCTGGAGCCGCCGGCCCTCCTCCCCGACCTCGGCGAATCCGGCGGTAAGCACGGCGGCGGCGCGCACCCCGGCAGCCGCGCACTCGCGCAGGACGGGCAGGACGGCCTTGGTCGGCACCATCACGTAGGCCAGATCGACCGGGCCGGGCACCTCGGCCACCGACCGGTACGCCGGCCCGCCGTGCACCGTGCCGCCGTGCGGGTTGATCCGGTAGACCGGCCCGTCGAAATCGCGCAGGTTCTGGTGCGTGAACTGGGACCACCGGGACCGGTCGGTGGCGCCGATCAGCGCGATCGACTTCGGGGTGAACAGCTCGCGCAGGCTCATCAGGACTCCTTCGTGGATACCCCGGCCTTCAGGCCGGGGAGGAAACGAAACCCCTGCGGAGCAGGACAGGGAAAGGTGATCCACCCCCGGGGCGGATCACCCTCCACCACCACTTTTCCGGCGAATCCGCCGGACGCCTGCGGCCGTCGCACCTGCGTCGTTAGGTTGCGGGCATGGCGTGCACGGTGAAGCGGGCATTCAAATAGCGCTTCTACCCGACGGACGGGCAGGCGGCCGAGCTCGCCCGCACGTTCGGGTGCGTGCGGCTGGTGTACAACAAAGCCCTGGAAGAACGCACCCGCGCCTGGCGCTGCGAGCAGCGCAGCATGTCCCACGGCGACACCTCGGCGGCGCTGACGGGGTGGAAGCAGACCGGTGACCTGGCGTTCCTGAACGAGGTGTCCTGCGTGCCGTTGCAGCAGGCGCTGCGGCACCTGCAAACCGCGTTCACCGCGTTCTTCGACAAACGCGCGCGCTATCCGCGGTTCAAGTCGCGCAAGAAGTCCCGCGCGAGCGCCGAGTACACCCGCTCGGCCTTCACGTTCCGCGACGGCGAGCTGACCTTGGCGAAGGTGGGCGGGCCGCTGCACATCGTGTGGTCGCGTCCGCTGCCCGAGGGCGCGGTGCCGTCCACGCTGACGGTGTCCAAGGACGCGGCCGGGCGGTGGTTCGTGTCCATCCTGTGCGAGGACCGCATCACCCGCCTGGACCCCGTCGAGTCGGCGGTGGGTGTGGACGCGGGGGTCACCTCGCTGGTGACCTTGTCGACCGGGGAGAAGGTCGCCAATCCCCGGCACGAGCGCCGCGACCGCGAACGCCTCGCCCGCGCGCAGAAGAACCTGGCCCGCAAGGCCAAGGACTCGGCCAACCGGGACAAGGCCCGCCGGAAGGTCGCGCGGGTCCATGCGCGGATCGCCGACCGGCGGCGCGACTTCCTGCACAAACTCACCACCCGGCTCGTCCACGAGAATCAAGTGGTCGTGATCGAGGACCTGAGCATCAGCAACATGGTGCGCAACCATTCCCTCGCCCGAGCGATCTCGGACGCGGCATGGCGGCAGCTGCGGGCGATGCTGGAGTACAAGTGCGCCTGGTACGGGCGTGAGCTGGTCGTGGTGGACCGGTGGTTCCCCTCCACCCGGACGTGCTCGCGGTGCGGGATCGTGCACGAGAAGTTGCCCCTTGAGGTGCGGGAGTGGGAGTGCGGCGGGTGCGGGGCCCGGCACGACCGGGACGTCAACGCCGCGCGCAATCTTGTGGCCGCCGGGCCGGCGGTGTCCGCCTGTGGAGCCGGTGTCAGACCTCGACGGGAATCTTCTTCCCGGACGGGGCGGTCGGTGTCGAAGCAGGAAACCCGGCGGGCGACCGCTGGAATCTCCCGCCTTTAGGCGGGGGTAGGTCAAGGGACCGGGGTGAAGCAGGGCAGGGACAGGTCCTCCTCGACGGACTTCACGGTGACCTCGACCCGGGCCCCGATCCGCGCGTCCGACGGGTCCAGGCCGACCAGGTGGGTCATCATCCGCACGCCCTCGTCCAGGTCGACGAGGGCCAGCACCGTCGGCGGGTCGGTGGCGAAGCGCCCGAACGCCTTGCGCATCACGGTGTAGGAGTAGACGGTGCCGGAGCCCGACGCGGTCCGCCACTCCAGTTCGGTCGAGAAGCAGAGCGGGCACAGCGCCCGGGGGTAGAAGATGGTGCGCGCGCAGCTCAGGCAGTGCTGCAGCAGCAGCTCGCCGCGCGCGATGCCGTCCCAGTAGGGACGCGAATCGGCGTCGATCATCGGTTCGAACATGGCCGTCTCCCGGGCGGCTAGGCGGACAGGACGCAGGTCGCGGTGGCCGACAGGACCCCGCCGGTGCCGTGCACGAGGGCGAGTTCCGCGCCCGGCACCTGCCGGTCGCCGCACTCGCCGCGCAGCTGCCGGACGGCCTCGATCAGCAGGAAGATCCCGTACATGCCGGGATGGGTGTAGGACAGGCCGCCCCCGTTGGTGTTCATGGGGAACTCGCCCCCGGGCGCGATCCGGCCCCCGGACACGAAGTCGCCGGCTTCGCCGGGCTTGCAGAACCCGAGCGATTCCAGCGTCAGCAGCACGGTGATGGTGAAGGAGTCGTAGATCTCGGCCACGTCGATGTCGGCGAGGTCGACCCCTGCCCCGCGCAGCGCCGCGGGGCCGGACCGCGCGGCCCCGGTCACGGTGAGGTCCGGCATGCTCATGATCGAGTTGTGGGTGTGCGTCTCGCCGTGCCCCAGTACCCGGACGGGCTTGGTCGCCACGTCGGGGAAGCGGTCCTCGGCCACGACCACGATCGCGCCGCCCCCGTCGGTGACCAGGCAGCAGTCCAGCTTGTGGAGCGGATCGCTGACCAGCGGCGAGGCGAGGACGTCCGCGACGGTGAGCGGGTCGCGGCGGTACGCCCGGGGATTGAGCGCGGCCCACCGGCGGGCGGCCACCGCCACCTCGGCGAGCTGCTCGCTCGTGGTCCCGTACTCGTGCATGTGCCGCATCGCGGCCAGCGCGTAGGAGGTGACCGGGGTCAGCGCGCCGTAGGGCTGGTCGTACTGGCCGGTCAGCGCGGCCGTGCGCGGCCTGGCGCGGCCCCCGCCGGTCTTCTGGGTGCTGCCGTAGGTGATCAGGGCGACGTCGATGAGGCCGGCCTCGATGGCGGCCGCGGCGTGCCCGACGTGCGCCTCGAAGGAGGCGCCGCCGATGTTGGTGCTGTCGGTGAAGGACGGCTGGATGCCCAGGTACTCCGCGAGCATCATCGTCGGGGCCCAGCCCCAGCCGCCCGCGGTGAACAGTCCGTCCACGTCGTGCTTGGTCAGGCCCGCCTCGTCCAGCGCGGCCTTGGCGGCCAGCGCCTGCTGGGAGAGCACGGTCAGATGCGGGGTCTTACCGAGGTCCGACTCGGCGACGCCGACGATCCCGGCCTTACGCATGGCCCCTCCGCTATTGGAGCATAGTTCTAGAGTGACGTTCTAAGTTGCGCTCAGCCTGTCCCTGGATTCGTGCGGCTGTCAAGGGGGCGGGCGCCCCTCCCTTCCGGTGGTCAACGTCGGGAGAGTGGTCGGGGCCGGTCGGTTGCGAGGACGGTGCGTGGCGGGTGTGCCGAGGGCGTGTCTCGGGATGTCGTGGCGAGGGCGGTGTGGCGCGGTCCGCTCATTCTAGAACATAGTTCTGAAATAAGCACTGGTCGCGAAGGTGGCCGGTGGTGCGATAAGGGGGCGTCCACCCTTGTGTCTGGCGTCACATTTGTTTTAGCATCCCGAGTGCAAAAACAGTGCCGTGCTTGGTGTCTGTAGTGCGCTGGGCACGACTTATCGTCGACCGAGTCGATGGGAGTCACTGTGCAATTTGTACGGAACGACCGAGCGGAGCGGCGCCGCGGAGCGAGCTGTGCGGTCGCCGGGTTGGTGCTCGCCTCCTCCGTCGCGGGGTGCCAGGGGACGGGCGGCGCCGGAGCCGCCGGGAACGTCCTGCGGGTCGCCACCCAGCAGAAACCGGTCCAGCTCGACTCGTGCGGTCCCAGCAACGGATCCGAGCTGGCCTACCACAACGTCCTGTACGCGCCGCTGATCAAGGCCGACGACAAGACCGGACAACTCGGCCCCGGCCTGGCGGAGAGCTGGAGCTACTCGGGCGACGAGCGCGCCTTCACGCTGGAGCTCAAGCCGGACCTGAAGTTCCAGGACGGGACCGCGCTGGACGCGGCCGCCGTCGCCAAGAGCCTGACGCAGTGCAAGGAGATGGGGAACCAGGTCCCCGACGAGGTCGCGGGCATCACCGCCGCCGGTGACCTGACCGTCGAGTTCGAACTGAGCGAGCCCTACGCCGCGCTGCCGGACCTGCTGTCGGGACGGCTGGGCATGGTCGCCTCGCCGACCGCGCGCGAGAAGGAGGGCGAGCGGTTCGCGAGCCGGCCGGTCGGCGCGGGCCCGTACCGGCTGACCGGCTACAAGCCGGGCGTCTCGGCGGAGCTGACCCGGTGGGACGGCTACACCGAGGCCGGCACCCTCGCCGCGAAGGCGGAACGGATCGAATGGCGGATCCTCGGCGACAACTCGGCCCTGGCCGCCGAGGTCCTCGCGGGCAACGTGGACTACGCGTGGGGCTTCAGCACCACGCTCGTCGAGGAGCTGAAGGGGCAGCCCGGCATCACGCTCGGCGGCAACGACGTCGCCACCGGCTGGACCTCGATCAACCTCAACCGTTCCAAGCCCCCGCTCGACGATGTGCGCGTCCGCCGGGCCATCAGCCACGCGATCGACCGCGCGGCGATGGCCGAGGCGGTGTCGGGCGGCGTGTGGACGGCCCCGACCTGGGGGCCCTACCCGTCCGGCAGTCCCTACTACGACCCCGCCGCCGAGAACGCCCAGCCCTACGACCCGGAGAAGGCCAAGGAACTGCTGAGGCAGGCCGGTCACGGTGACGGGCTCACGATCGACGCCGTGGCCCTCAACACCTTCCCCTACGCCGACAACGCGGTCGTGCTCAAGGAGCAGCTGAAGAAGGTGGGCATCGATCTGCGGGTCGAGGCGCAGCCGACGGCGGAGGCGACGAAGAACTACTACCCGGGCACGGAGAACCTGATGCTGATCTCGGCGATGGGCGGCACCTCGCCCATGTACGTCTACCCCAAGTTCTACGGCCGGGAGTCCAGCGCGAACGTGGGCCGGGTCGAGACGGCCGCGACCCCGCTGGTCCGGGAGCTGCTCACCACCTACGGCGAGGAGGAGCAGAAGAAGGTCATGAAGGAGATCAATGCCGTGGCCGCCCAGGACGTCCCGTTCATCGGGCTGTACTTCATCCCCGAGGCGCTGGCCTGGCGCGACGACGTGACCGGAGCGCAGGACACCACGTCCGTCCAGGGGAACGTGAACCTGGCGTACCTCGGGCTGGACCGGTGACGCGGCGAGCGGGACGGGCGGAGCGAGCGGGACGGGCGACGGTGCGCGGTGAGGGAGGCCGGTGGTCATGAACAACGGGTCCGGGACGGACGGTACGACGATCGCCGGGGAGGCGCGCCGCCCGCGCAACCTGCACCTGATGGCGTCCGGCAGCATCCATGACGACGCGACGGCGCGGCGGCTCGGCTTCCGCGGCGGCACGATCGCCGGGAGCTACCACATGGAGCAGGCGGTTCCGCTGCTCCTCGACCTGTACGGCCGGGAGTGGTTCGACAGCGGGACGATGACCGCGTACTTCCGGCACCCGACCGTCGACGGCGAAGCGGTGCGGGCGTTCGCGCGGCCCCCCGCGGCCGGTGACGGCGGGGGACGCGCCGAGCTGTGGATGGACACGGTGGAGGGCCGGCGCGTCTGGGACGGCTCGGCCACCGCCGGGAACCCGGACGGGCCGAGCGGCCTGGCGGACCGGATGGCGAGCCGCGACGCCGACCGGGTCCGGATCCTCTCGTTCCTCCGCGTCGGCGAGGTGATCGACCTGGGCGAACTCCGGCTCGACGGCGAGCGGCAGCGCGAGCGGCTGCGCGCGGGCCTGATGACCGAGCCCCTGGACTGGTACGGCGAGTCGTCGCCCTGGGGGCCCGCGGTCGCGTCACCGCCGACGGCGGTGTCGTTCACCTTCGAGTCGGTGAAGCAGGTGATCAACCGGCGGCGCGGGGCCGCGGTGGGGCTCTACGGGGCGATCGAGATCCGCCACCTGGCCGGTCCGCTGCTGCTCGGCGAGACCTACCACGTCTCCAGCACGGTGCGGGCGCTCGGCTGCACCCCCAAGACGGAGTACATGTGGACGGAGACCGTCGCCTCCCGCGGCGGCGACCCGGTGGCCTCGGTGCTGATGATGAGCCGGGTCATGAAGTCGTCCTCGGACCTGTACTCGTGAGCGGCCCACCGAGGCGCGACACGCCCCGTCCCGCCGCGCTGGGACACCTGAGCGTCGTCGACCTGAGCTCCGGCGTGGCGGGCCAGTACTGCGGGAAGCTGCTGGCGGGCTACGGCGCCCGGGTCACCCTCGCGGAGCCCGCCGAGGGCACCCCGACGCGCCGCATGCCCCCGTTCGCCGGGGACGGCGACACCGGCTCCCTCCTCTTCCGCCACCTCAACCAGGGCAAGGCGGCCGTGACGCTGCCCGGAGACGGGCACGCTCGGGACGAGCGCCTGAGCGAGCTCGTCGCCGGTGCCGACGTCGTCGTCCGGGACGGGACGGCCGTCCTGCCCGAGCCCGCCCCCGGCGCCGTGGAGTGCGTGGTGACCGACTTCCCGGAGGACGGCCCGTACGCGGGCTGGCGCACCGACGAGATGGTGCACCAGGCCCTGTCGGGCTACATGAACGCGACGGGCCGCAGCGACCGGGAACCCCTGTACGGCGTCGGCCGGCGCGCCTACTACGCGTGCGGCACGACGGCCTTCGTGTCCGTGCTGGCGGCGCTGCGCGAGCGTCGCCGGTCCGGGCGCGGGCAGCGGGTCCGCGCCTCGGTGTTCGAGTCGATGGCGGCCATGGGGCAGAACTTCGTGACCCAGCACAGCTACAACGGCACGACCGAGAGTCGGGCGCGCTACACCGGGCTCCTGGCCACGCTGCGCTGCGCGGACGGCCACATCGTGATGTTCGCGATCAGGGATCCGGTGGCGGTGTGCCGGCTGTTCGACGCCGAGCACCTCGCCGACGACCCGCGCTTCGACCGTCCGGGCTCGTTCATCCGCGACTGGGACGAGCTGGTCAAGGTCTTCCAGGATCGCGCGCTGCGGATGACGACCGGGGAGGTGGTGGCCCGCGCGCAGGAGCTGCGGATCAGCTGCGAGCGGGTCTGGACGCCGGAGGAGCTGGTGGCGTCGGAGCAGTGGCGGGGCCGGGGCGTCGTCCGCACCCTGCGGCACCCGCGCGACGGCGGCGGGGAGCACGCCCTCGGGCCGGTCTTCCGCGTCTCCGGCTCGCCCTACCTCGCCGACACGCCCGCCCCGGAACGGGCGGCGCCCGCGACAGGAGGGGAGGACCGGTGACCGGCGAGAAGGGGACGGCCCCGGAGCCCGGCGGGACCGGGCCGCTGGCCGGTGTCCGAGTGATCGACATGACGACGGCGTGGGCCGGGCCGATGGCGACGCGCAGCCTGGCGTGGCTCGGAGCCGAGGTCGTCAAGGTCGAGCCACCGCGCCGTCCCGACGGCTGGCGCGGGTTCCTGACCGGCGGGCCGCCCCACCACTACCCTGACCTGGATCAGGGCGCGAAACCCTACAACCGCAACCTGCTCTTCAACACCCAGGGCCACGACAAGCTCTCGCTGTCGCTGGACCTGAAGAAGCCCGGCGGGCTGGACGTCCTGCGGCGGCTGGCGGCGGTGAGCGACGTCCTGGTCGCGAACTTCACCCCCGGCGTGCTGGACCGCCTCGGCATCGGCTACGACGAACTCGCCGCGATCAACGAGCGGATCATCGTCGTGGAGATGCCGGCGTTCGGGTCGACCGGGCCCATGTCGAGCCATCAGGGCATGGGCAAGACGATGGAGGCGGCGTGCGGCATGGCCGCGCTGATCGGGTACGGCGACGACGACGAGCCCGTGCTCACGGGACCGGCGATCCTCGACCCGATCGGCGGCCTGAACGCGGCCGCGGCCGTCCTCACGGCCCTGGAGCTGCGCGCGCACGACGGTGCCGGGTGCCACGTGGAGGTGCCGCAGACCGAGGCCGCGGCGCACTGGATCGGGGAGTTCGTCCTCGACCAGGTCGAGTCGGGCCGGTCGCCCGCCCCGGACGGCAACCACGTGCCGGACGCCGCGCCGCACCAGGCGTTCCCCGCGGCGGGGGACGACGAGTGGGTCGCCGTCGCGGTGCGCGGGGACGACGAGTGGAGCGCCCTCTGCCGCGTCCTCGACCGTCCCGACCTCGCCGCCGACGAGCGGTTCGCGACGCTCGCCGGGCGCCTCGCCCACCAGGGAGAGCTGGAGGACGCGGTGGCGGCCTGGACGCGGACGCGCGGCAAGGGCGAGGCGGCCCGCACGCTCCAGGCGGCGGGAGTCCCGGCGGCCCCCGTCCAGGACGGGACCGAGGTGGCCGCCGACCCGGGCCTGCGTGCCTGCGGCTTCCTGTCCACCGTGACCCACCCCGAGGCCGGGACCCACGTCTATCCCGGTCTCGCCTTCCGGCTCGACCGCACGCCCGGCGGGCTGCGGAGGCCCGCGCCCCTCTTCGGGCAGCACAACGAGGCGGTGCTGACCGGCCTGCTGGGGCTGACCGAGGCCGAGGTCGCCGAGCTGCGCGCGAGCGGGACGGTGACCGACGAACCCGTGATCGGCGACCCGCCGGCCCGCGGCCCGCGCCGCGTGCGCCCCGACCCGGCCCCGTGACGGCGCACCGAAGCCGCGTCCGCGTGAAGGCGTATCCGCGCGAGGGGGGACCGATGATGATCCACAGAGGAGAGATGCCCTGATGACCGACAGTCGGACGGTGTACCGCGCCGCGCGGTCGACGGCCGCCGCCGTCGATCCGGGCCCGGAGGCCGAGGAGTTCCGGCGCGAGTTCCGTGCCTGGCTGAGCGAGCACGCGCCGCCGGAACTGCGCGGCGTCGGCTGGCCCGCGGTGCAGGGCAGCCCTCACGCCGCGGCGCTCAAGGCGTGGGGGGACGTGCTGTGCGAGGCGGGCTACATGTGCGTCGCCTGGCCGCGGGAGTACGGCGGCCGGGGCCTGAGCCCCGTGGAAGTTGCGATCATGAACGAGGAGTTCGACCGGGCGGGCGTGCCGCGGGTGACCCGGGGACGCGCCGAGACGACCGTCGGACCGGCCATCATCGCGCACGGCACCGAGGAGCAGAAGGCGTACTTCCTCCCGCGGATCATCTCGGGAGAGCACGTGTACTGCCAGGGCTTCTCCGAGCCGGAGGCCGGGTCCGACCTCGCCGGCCTGCGAACGTCCGGGGTCGTCGACGGCGACGAGCTCGTCATCAGCGGCCAGAAGGTGTGGACGTCGGGCTACTACGAGTCCACGATGATGTTCTGCCTGGTCCGGACGGACCCGGACGCGGCCAAGCACGCGGGCATCAGCTACGTCCTGCTGCCGGTCGCCGAGAACGGGCCGGGCACCGGCATCGAGTTCCGCCCGATCCGCCAGCTCACCGGCCGCAGCGGCTTCGCCGAGACGTTCCTCGACGGGGCGCGGGTCCCGCTGTTCAACGTCATCGGCGGCCTCCACCAGGGCTGGCGGGTCACGGTCACCACGCTCGGGCACGAGCGGGGCAACCGCGCGACGATCGCCCACGTCGGCTACGCGCGCGACTTCTGGGCCGTCGTCGAGGAGGCGCGGGCCCGGGGCCTGACGGACGACCCGGCCGTCCGGGAGAAGCTCGCCTGGGCCTGGACCCAGATCGAGACGATGCGGTTCTCCGGCCTCCAGTTGCTGGCGGCCCTCGCGGCGGGGCAGGACCCGTCCGCGCGCGCCGAGAACGGCTCCGTCACCAAGATCCGGTGGTCGGAGTACGCCAGCCGGTTCGGCGAGATCGCCGTGGACCTGCTGGGGCCCGAAGCCCTCACCGCCGGGGGCACCGGGGAGGAGGGGCTCGGGTACTGGCAGGAGCAGTTCCTCTCGTCCAGATCCGGGACGATCTGGGGCGGGACGGCGGAAGTGCAACGCAACATCATCGCGGAGCGGGTTCTGGGGCTCCCCAAGGAGCGCAAGGGGGCGGGCCGATGAGCCTCGCGGTCACCACCGAGCAGGAAGACCTGCGCACCGCCGTCGGCCGGTTCCTCGACGCCCGCTCCCCGGTGCGGCGGGCCCGCGAGCTGATGGCGGGGGAGGTGCCCCATGACGCGGACGTCTGGCGCGCCCTCGCCGCCGACCTCGGCGTGCAGGGCATCGGCGTGCCCGGGGAGTACGGCGGGAGCGGGGTCGACGTGCAGACGCTCGCGCACGTCTTCGAGGAGGCGGGCCGGGTCCTGCTGCCGGGCCCCCTGCTGGCGACCCTCGGTCTCGCGGCCCCCCTGCTGGTGGCGGCGGGCGACGGCGACGCCCAGGCCCGGTACCTGCCGGGCATCGCCGCCGGGACGACCGTCGCCACGGTCGGCTGGCTCGCGCCGGGAGCGCCGTGGGACGCGGTCGGCGGAGCCGCGACGGCGGTCCGGCGTCCGGGAGCGGGCTGGTTCGTCGACGGCCGGGTGGCGCTCGTCCTCGACGGGCTCGCCGCGGACCTGTGCCTGGTGGTCGCCGATGCTCCGGCGGGTCCGTCGGTGTTCGCCGTCGATGCCGCCGGGCCCGGCGTGGACCGGCGGCGGGTACGGGCGCTCGACCCGACCCGGGGCCTCGCCGATCTCGTCCTGGACGGCGCGCCGGGCACCCTGGTGGGGGAGGAGGGCGCCGGGCGCGCCCTGCTCGACGCCGCCCTCGACCGGGCGTGCGTGCTGCTCGCGGCGGAGACGGTGGGCGCCGCCCAGGCATGCCTGGACGCGTCCGTGTCCTACGCGATGCGGCGCGAGCAGTTCGGCCGCCCGATCGGCTCCTTCCAGGCCGTCAAGCACAAGTGCGCCGAGGTCCTGGTCGAGATCGAGGGCGCGCGCTCCTGCGCCCGGTACGCCGCGTGGGCGTGCGGGGCCTCCCCGGAGGAAGTGCCGGTGGTCGCGGTCCTGGCGAAGGCCGCGGGGGCGGAGGCGCTCTTCCGCGCCGCCGCGGAGAACGTGCAGATCCACGGCGGTATCGGTTTCACCTGGGAGCACGACGCGCACCTGTACCTCAAGCGCGCCAAGGCGTGCCAGGTGCTCTTCGGGGACACCAGGGCCTTCCGGCTCCGGCTGGCCGACCGTTTGGGCCTGTGACGGGACCGCGGGCCGGGCGCGGCGGGACGCGGTGACGGGACGCGGTGACGGGACGCGGTGACGGGACGCGGTGACGGGACGCGGTGACGGGCCCCGCCGGGTGACCGGCGGGGCCCGTCGTCGCTCAGCGCGGTTCGTTTCTCAGTGCGGCTCGTCGCTCAGTGCGGCTCGTCGTCCCGGACGACGAGCCGGATGCCGTCGGCGTCGGCCAGGAGCGGCCGCATCCGCTCCAGCACCTCCAGCATCGCCTCCACCTGCTCGCGCGCCGCCCGCGGGGTGCGCTGCCTGCTGATCTCGCGGCGCGCCTCCCCGATGTAGCTGGTGACCAGCCACACGAGGACGCGGTTGACCGGCTCGTCGGTGGCGCCGAGGAGGCGGAAGTTGCGGTTGAGCCACGAACGGCCGCTGCGGCGCTGCTCCTCGGTGAAGCCCGGCGGGGTGTCGCCGTCCTGGAAGACGCGCACGAGATCGCGGCGGGACCAGGTGGCCTCGAGGTAGGCGCGCGCGCCCGCGGCGAGAAGGTCGAAGGGGTCGGTCACGCCGGCGGCCTGCGCGTCGAGCACCCCTTGGCGCGCGATGGCGACCTGCTCGGCGTTGTGCCGCTCCCACAGCGCCATGAAGATGTCGGTCTTGCTGCCGAAGTGGTGATAGATGCTGCCGACGCTCGCCCCGGACCGCTCCACGACCTCGTTGACGCCGGCCGCGGCGAAGCCCCGCAGCGCGAAGACCTCCCGGGCGGCGTCGAGGATCTCGGCGCGCACGATCTCGGTCGAGCGCCACTTCCGGCTGCCACCGCCCGGCGACGAGCCTGAGGTGGTCTGTCGTGGCATCGAGGGTGCCCCGTTTCGTGTCGGATCGTGGCCTCGGAGAAGGCGTGGACCAGGCTACGGGACGCGTTCCTCCCGGACGTTCGCGCCTTCGCCGGCGCGGGCACCGCCCCCGCCGCGTCAGGAGTGCCGGGCGACCCCGCGGTCGATGACGACCGTGCCGTCCTCGGTCCGGGTCTGGAACAGGGCGCGGCCCTCGCCGTCGCGCCAGAGGTCCACGACGAGCGTGTCGCCGGGGAGGACGGGCCGGGAGAAGCGGCCGTACATGGCGTGGAACCTCGCCGGGTCGGAGTCGCAGAGCTCGTGCAGCAGCGCCCGTCCGGTGAAGCCGTAGGTGCACAGGCCGTGCAGGATCGGACGGTCGAAACCGCCGCGCGCGGCGAACGCGGGATCGGAATGCAGAGGGTTGCGGTCGCCGCTGAGCCGGTACAGCAGGGCCTGGTCGGGCCGGGTGCGGTAGACGACGCGGTGGTCGGGCTCCCGCTCGGGCCGGGTCCAGGGCTCGTCGCCGAGGGCCGGGCCCTCGTCCCCGGAGCGCTCGGCCGACACCGAGCCGGCGCCCCCTTCGCCCATGATGAAGGCGCCGCCGCGCGCGGTGATCAGCGGCCGCCCGTCCGCGTCGGTGGCGACGCTCTCCGTGCGCACGAGCGCGCCGCGTCCCTTGTCGAGCATCTCGGTGACCGTGGACGTCACCGTCACCGAGCCCGCCACGGGCAGCGGGCGGTGGAGTCGGAACGCCTGGTCGGCGTGCACCAGGCGGGCGGGGTCGAAGTCGCCCAGCTTCCGGCGCCGGCCCCCGGACGCCTGGGCCGCCAGGACGGCGAAGGTCGGCAGCACCTGCTGGGCGATCCCCTCGGTGTTCTCCGTGGTGAACGCCAGCTCCTGCAGCGGGTCCTCGGCTCCGGCCCCGACACCGAGCGCGTACAGCAGCGCGTCGGTGCCGTTCCACGAGCGTTCGGCCGGCTCCCCCGGGACCCCGACGAGTGTGTGATCGAGCGCCATCTCTCGGCTCCTGTCCGTAAGTCCGTCGGGCGCCGGCGCCTGCCGCCGACCCGATCACGTGAACACTGGAATGTTGTTCTAGAACTAGCCAGCCATGTCCAAGATGTCAAGCCGTTGACAGGCGCCCCGCCCCTGGTGTTGGGTCCATTTTGGAATGCAGTTCTAAATTGGCCACCGTCCACGGCACCGGAACCGCGGTGGCGACGCCCTGGTGGTGACCGGGCCGTCCGAGGACGGCGACGCGGCCGAGTACGCGGTGATCGCCGGAGGCCCACGACGGGAGCACGGCGGACGACCGGGCTGCGGTGAACGAGCAGGTGTCCAGCGAACGGCCAAGGAACGAGACAGCGGAGGACGCGAGGCGCATGAGCGGTCTGAAGGGAAGAGTCGCGATCGTCACCGGCGGCGGACGGGGCATCGGTGCGGGGATCGCCCGCCTCTTCGCCCGGGAGGGCGCCGCCGTCGTGGTGAACGACCTCGGCGTGGACCTGGACGGGAGCGGAACGGACGAGGGGCCCGCCGGGGAGGTGGTCGCGGAGATCGCCCGCGCGGGCGGATCGGCGGTGGCCGACCACGGCGACGTCTCGCTGCCCGAAACCGGCGAGCGGCTGGTGCGCACGGCGGTCGAGCGGTTCGGCAAGCTCGACGTCCTGGTCAACACGGCCGGCATCCTCCGCGACCGGATGATCTTCAACATGGCCGAGGAGGAGTGGGACGACGTCATCCGGGTGCACATGAAGGGCCACTTCAACACGATCAAACCGGCGGCCGCCCACTGGCGCGACCGGCGCGACCCGGACGGCCACTTCCGCATCATCAACTTCACGTCGGGCTCCGGGCTGTACGGCGCGCCCGGCCAGCCGAACTACGCCGCGGCGAAGATGGGCATCGTCGGGCTGACGTATTCCTGCGCCAACAGCCTGGCGCGGTACGGCGTCACGGCCAACGCGATCTCGCCCGTCGCCGCCACCCGGATGACCGCCTCGATCCCCGGCGACCGGAAGAAGGCCCGCGCCGTCACCGAGGACCAGCGCGCCGCCGACAACGTCGCTCCGGTGGTGACCTACCTCGCCGGGGAGTCCTCGGACTGGCTGACGGGCCGCGTCATCGGCTCCAACGGCTACGACGTCACCCTGTACAGCAACCCCGAGCCGGTCCGCGTCATCTCCGGCACCTCCCGCTGGGACGTCGGCGCGCTGGGGGAGTCGATGGAACGCCTGTTCCGGCCCGCCGTGTCCCGGACGCGCTGACGGCGGCCGGAAACGGGCGGGACGACACCGTGCTGACGACACCGTGCTGACGACACCGTGCTGACGACACCGTGCGCCGGGGCGCGGGACTCGCCCCGGCGTACGTCCGGCCGGGTCAGTCGCGGAGCCCGATCGTCTTCGTCGCCAGGCTCCGGGTGGCGGCCAGCCCGGCGGCGAGCAGCGGCTCGACCGAGCGTCCGACGCCGTCGAACCCGCCGCCGACCGTCCCGCCCTGGAGGTGTCGGTAGTGGATGCCCTCGAGGATGACGGCGAGTTTGAGGTGCGCCAGTCCCAGGTGGAGTTCGAGGTCGCCGAGCCGCCTGCCGCTGGCCCGCTCGTAGTGGTCGAGGCGCTCCTGCGCGCTCGGGTAGCCGGGGGCCAGGCCCGCCGTCGCGTCGCTCGCGCCCCGCGAGACCTCGGCCAGCTTGTCGTAGACGAGCAGCAGCGCCAGGTCCGTGAGGGGATCGCCGAGGGTCGCCATCTCCCAGTCGATGACCGCGGCGACCCGGTCCCCGTGCACCAGCAGGTTGTCCAGGCGGTAGTCGCCGTGGACGATCGCGGCCTCGTCGCCCGCGGTACGGGCCGAGACGCCCGCCTGGAGCCGGCGCAGCAGCGTGTCGGCGTCGGGGAGGTCGCGGGTGCGGGAGCCGTCGAGCTGGCGTCCCCACCGGCGCACCTGCCGGGCGAGGAACCCCGCGGGCCGGCCGAACCCCGCCAGGCCGACGGCGTCGGGCCGCACGGCGTGCAGCCCGGCCAGGACCCCGATCATCTCCAGCGCGACGCGCCGGGTGCGCTCGGGCCCGAGCGGTTCGAGCTGCTCGCGGCGCCGGTACGCCGTGCCGGGCACGTACTCCATGACGTAGAACGGGGCCCCGAGCACCGCGTCGTCCTCGCAGAGGGCGAAGGTCCGCGGGACCGGGACGGCGGTGCCGGCGAGCGCGCCGATGACCGTGAACTCCCGCGCCATGTCGTGCGCGGTCGCCTGGACGTGGCCCAGCGGGGGCCGCCGCACGATCCGCGTGGTGGCCCCGTCGGACACCGCGTACGTGAGGTTGGACTTCCCGCCGGACACCATCCGGGCGGTCACGGCCGACCCGAGGTCGCCCGGGCAGTGCCGCTCGTACCAGGCCGAGAACCGTTCGAGGTCCAGCCCGGGCACGGGACCGGCGGGACCGGCACGACCGGCGGGACCGTCGCTCGGACCCGGCATCAGGCGCCACCGCCCATGGTCGAGCCGCCGTCGAGGACCACCGTGTGCCCGGTCACCCACGACGCGTCCTCGGACAGCAGGAAGGCGACCGCGCCCGCGACGTCCTCGGGCACGCCGAGCCGCCGCAGCGGGTACCGGGCCGCGACGTCGTCCTCGCGCCCCTCCCAGAGCGCCCGCGCGAACCGCGTCTTGACGACGGCCGGGGCGACCGCGTTCACCCGGACCGCCGGGCCGAGCTCGCCCGCCAGGTTCTTGGTGAGGTGGATGAGCATCGCCTTGCTGGCGCCGTAGAAGGCGATTCCCGGCGACGGCCGCAGCCCCGCCGTCGACACGACGTTGACCACGGCGCCGCCGTGCTCGCCCATCCAGGCGCCGTGGCACCGCTGCACCATCGCCAGGGCGGCCAGGACGTTCACTTCGGTGATCTTGCGGGCGGCGTCCAGGTCGAGGTCCATGAGCGGGCCCTGCACCGGATTGATCCCGGTGTTGTTGACGAGCAGGTCCACGCTGCCGAAGGCGGCGAGGGTGCGCTCGACGACCTCGTCCCGGTGTCCGGCGTCGCCGATGTTCCCCGGTACGCCGATCGCGCGGCCGGGGCCGCCGAGGGCCTGGACCGCCTCGGCGAGGGCGTCGGGCTTGCGCCCGGTGACGCACACCCGGGCCCCGTCGTCGGCGAGGCGCCGGGCGATCGCCAGCCCGATGCCCCGGCTGGCGCCGGTGACGACGGCCGTGCGGCCCGCCAGGGCCCGGTCGCCGGAGTTGACGGCCTCAGGCATGTGTGGACTCTCCTGCGTGGTCGGTGCGGTGGGGGGACGTCGTGGTGGAGGTACCCGTGGACGTGCCCGCGGGTGCGGGCGCGTCGGCGGGTGCGGGCGCGTCGCGTTCGCCGGTCGCCGCGGGCCGGTCGGCGCGGAAGCGGATGACCATCTCCTGGCCGCTGGTCGCCACGAGCCCGCCTTCCGAAGAGAAGAGGGAGCCCAGGCCGAGCGCGCGCGCCGCCCCGGCCGAGGGGCTCGTGCAGACGTAGTGCAGCCACCGGTCGGCACGTCCCGCGCGGTGCAGCCACAGGGCGTGGTCGAGGCTGGCGCCCGTCGTCGAGTTCCGCCGCACGGCATGCCCGCGGAACGCCGCGCGCATGATGGTGTAGTCGGACATGTACACGACCAGGGTGCTGTGCAGCAGCGGATCGTCGGGCAGCCCGGCCGGCACGCGCAGCCAGACCTCGGACGGCGCGAGCGGGTCGGCCCCGTGGCCGCCCTCGCGCAACTCGACCGGGCCCGGCAGGACCCCGTCCTCGGCGTCGCCCTCGGCGAAGGGGTAGCGGGAGCGGGCGTCCTCGGGCGGGACGGACGATCCGGGCTCGGGCAGCCGGTGGGCGAGGTGGTCGGGCTCGGGGCGCTGCATCGAGCAGGTCACCGTTCCGATGATCTCCGCCCCCTGCAGCGCGTCGACCCGCTGCAGGAGGAACGACCGGCCCGCGCGGAGGGGAGTGACCTCGTACCTGATCGGCGCGGTGGGGTCGCCGGCGCGGGCGAAGTAGGCGTGCAGCGAGTGCAGCACCAGGTCGCCGGGGGCGGTGCGCGCCGCCGCCACGGCGGCCTGGGCGAGCACCTGCCCGCCGAAGACCCGGTGCGCCGGCTGCTCCATGCTCGTCCCGGTGAAGGCGCGCTCGCCGGCCTGGTCCAGGTCGAGCACCCGCAACAGCCGGTCGACGGCGGCCGAGCCCGTCCGCAGGACGCGCCACCGGCCCCGGCCGGGCATGACGAGCCGTCCGTGGCCGGGCGCGCCCGGAAGCCGGTCCGTGCGCAGCGCGGACCGGCGCACCTTGCCGGCCTCGTCGCGCAGGGCCCGGTCGACGAACTCGTAGGCGCGCGGCCGCTTGTACGGTGCGAGCAGCGGCCGGAGGTGCTCGTCGAGCTCGTCGGCGCCGGGCGCGGGGCCGCCGGGCGCCGGCTCGACGAGCGCGACGGTGCGGTGGCCCAGGTCGTCGTCCGGCAGCCCGATCACGGCGCAGGCATGGACGCCGGGATGCGCCTCCAGCGCGCCCTCGATCTCCGCGGGGTAGATGTTGGCTCCGCCGCTGACGATGCAGTCGGTGGACCGGTCGGCGAGGTAGAGGTAGCCGTCCTCGTCGTACCAGCCCAGGTCGCCGAGCGATTCCCAGCCGTCCCGGCTGCGCGGCTCGGCGCCGACGTAGTGGTAGGTGGTCCCCGGGCCGTCGGGCGGCATGAGGAAGATCTCTCCCACGGTGCCCGGCGGCACGGGGCGCCCCTCGCCGTCCTGGACCTCGAAGCGGGTGCCGCGGATGGGACGCCCGACCGATCCGCGGTGCTCCAGCCATTCCCGGCCCGTGATGAAGGTGATGCCCTGGCTCTCGGTGCCCGCGTAGATCTCGACGACGCGGTCGGGCCCCAGCCAGTCGATGTACTCGAGCTTCAGCCGGGGCGGGCACGGTCCGCCCACGTGGAGCAGGGTGCGCACCGAGGAGACGTCCGCCGTGGCGAGGCGTTCCGCGGGCAGGCGGCGGAGACGGTTCATGTGCGTGGGCACCAGCTGGAGCCACGTGACGCCGTGCTCCTCGATGAGGTCGAGGGCGCGCGCCGGGTCGAACCGCGGCATGATCACGAGCCGGTTGCCGGCGAAGAGCCCGCGGGCGGAGTAGACGAACGCCGCGTTGTGGTACAGCGGGCCGCACACCAGGTGCACGCCGTCGGGGTGCATGTACCCGACGTTGAGGGAGCCGGGGTCGTAGTACGGGTCGTCGTGGCTGACGATGAGCTTGGGCTTGCCGGTGCTGCCGCCGGAGGTGAGCGCCTTCCAGTACGTCGGGACGACGTCGGGCAGTTCGCCGTCGTCCAGCCCGGCGTCCGGGACGAAGCCCGCCGGGAAGGCGGCGAGGCCGTCGGACGCCTCATCGCCCACGAGCAGGGTGGGGCGGGCCAGGTCGAGCACCCGCCGGCGCTCCGCCGGAGGGAACTTGTGCGACAGCGGCAGGACCGTGCCGCCGAGCTTCCAGGTGGCTATGCAGGCGCAGAACAGCTCGGCCGAATTGGGCAGCGCCACCGCGACCGTGTCGTCCTTGCCGACGCCCGCGGCGGCGTAGGCGCGGGCCAGCCGGTTGGTGCGGCGGTCCAGTTCGGCCCAGGTGATCTGCCCGGAGCCGTCCCCGTCGACCAGGGCCGGCTCGTCGGGCTTGGTGGCGGCGAAGTGGGCGAAGAGCCGGCCGATGCTCAACCGTCGTCCCATGGGCGCGTCCTTCCGTCGACGACTCGTCCGTGCCGGCAGGCGCGGCGACGTGGCCGCACGGTCCCGGACTTTATGCATCGCCGATGCAGATTAACGCGGAAGGGGTTCGCCTGCCAATCCTCCGCTTTTGATGCTTGACATGCGTCTCGGCGGAGTGTTCTTCTGCATGCACCGTGCATATTCCTGCCCGGGCATGGCTCGGACGCCCCGCGCAGTGGGGGTCCATCGCGCGAACGGCCCGGCGCTCACCGATCACCCCCTTGACAGCTGTGACGGCGGCCACAATAGTTTATGCACTGCCGATGCATATTTCCTTCGATCGGAGGTGGTCCGATGGCTACGACGAGCCTCGATCCAGGGGAGGGTGCGGCCGCTGAAACCGCACCGGCACTGCTCGAAGTGGACGACCTATCCGTCTCGATCGGCGGCAACCGGCTGCTGTCGGAGGTCTCGCTGAGCATCCGGTCCGGCGAGCTGGTCGGGCTGGTCGGCGAGTCGGGGTCCGGCAAGACCCTGACCGGGCTGAGCCTCCTGGGGCTGCTGCCGGCGAACGCGTCGGTGCGGGGAAGCGTCCGCTTCGACGGCGTGGACATGCTCCGCGCCGACGGGGAGCGCCTCCGCCGGATCCGCGGCAGCGAGATCAGCATGATCTTCCAGGAGCCGCGCGCCTCGCTGCACCCCTCGCGTCCCGTGGGCAAGCAGATCGTCGACGTCATCCGCGCGCACGAGACGGTGCGCGTCGCCGACGCCCGGAGCCGGGCCGTCGACATGCTCGGCCTGGCCGGACTGCCTAACCCGCGGCGCACCATGGACGCCTACGTCCACGAGCTGTCGGGCGGCATGTGCCAGCGGGTCCTGATCGCCATGGCGCTCGCCTGCGGGCCCCGGCTGTTGGTGGCCGACGAGCCGACCACCGCCCTGGACGTCACCATCCAGGCCCAGGTCATCTCCCTGCTGCGGCGGCTGGCGCGCGAGCTCGACCTCGCGGTCCTGCTCATCACCCACAACCTGGGCGTGGTCTCCGCGCTGTGCTCGCGCGTCGTGACCATGTACTGCGGCCAGGTGGTCAACGACGACGATGCTGAGCAACTGCTCAGCGCACCGCAGCATCCGTACGCCTCGGCGCTGGTGCGGGCCTCGGACGTGAACCTGGACCAGCCGGACGAGCGGGGCGGCATCACCGGCGCGCCCGCCGACCCGGCCCGTCCGCCGGCCGGATGCCGGTTCCATCCGCGCTGCCCGCACGCGGAGGACCGCTGTACCGAGCGCATGCCCGCGCTGGAACCGGCCCCCCGCGGCGGCCGGACCCGCTGCCTGCGCAGTTCCGAGCTGGCACTTCCGGGGGTGGAGGCATGACCGTCGACAGCACGCTGCCGGAGAGCGGGAAGAAGGAGCAGCGGACGCCCGCCCTCCGGGTGCGCGACCTCGCCGTCCGCTTCGGCGGCCGCCGCGACGCCGTCCGCGCCGTCGACGGCGTCGACATCGAGGTGCCGCGCGGCACCACCCTCGGCATCATCGGCGAGTCCGGCTCGGGCAAGTCCACGCTCGCCAAGGCCATCGCCGGGCTGGTGCCGGTCAACGCCGGCACCATCGCGATCGCCGGTCCGGACGGGCGGCTCGCGCCCGCGGCCGGGTCGGTGGGCCGCGCCGGGCAGGTGCAGATGATCTTCCAGGACCCCGTGCTCGCGCTGAACCCCGGCCGCCCGGTCTGGAAGAGCGTCGTCGAACCCCTGGTGCCGCGCCGGCTCACCGTCCCCGGCCACCTGCGCGACCGCGCCGTGGAACTGCTCGGGCAGGTGGGGCTGGGCCCCGAGCTCGCCGACCGGCGCCCCGTCCAGATGTCGGGCGGGCAGCGCCAGCGCGTCACCATCGCCCGCGCGGTGGCCGCCCGCGCCCCGCTCGTCATGTGCGACGAGCCCGTGGCGGCGCTCGACATCTCGGTCCAGGCCGGCGTGCTGCGCCTGCTCGACGAGGTGCGCGAGGCGTTCGACCTCACCTACGTCTTCATCTCCCACGACATGTCGTCCATCGCCCGGATCGCGGACGACGTCGGCGTCATGTACCTCGGACGGCTCGTCGAGATCGGCCCGGTGCGCGAGGTGCTCCAGGCGCCCCGGCATCCGTACACGCAGGCGCTGATCCGGGCGGTGCCGAGGGTCGGTCCGGGCGCACGCGACGCCGAGATCCAGCCGCTCGAGGGCGAGATCCCGGACGCGCGCCGCCCGCCCTCCGGCTGCCGCTTCCGGACCCGCTGCCCCTTCGCCCAGGAGATCTGCGCGCGGGAGGAGCCCGCGCCGGAGACCGTCGACGCGTCCGCGGCCGACGGCGGTCCGGTGCACCGGGCGGCCTGCCACTTCTCGCGGGAGATCCGCGACGGCACCGCCCCGCGGCGCTAGCGCCCGCCCGCCCCGACCCCGCTCACGCTCGTCCACCCACTCCGGTCCACCCACGTCGATCCACCCACGTCGATCCACCGGACCCGCCCCGCCGTTCCGGAGAACCACCACCCCGAGAAGGAAGTCTCCGATGAAGCAGCGAATCCACCGCAACGGTTTCCGCGCCGCCGCACTCGCCGCCGCGCTCGTCTCCGCCCTCGCCGCCTGCGGCTCCGGCTCCGGTTCGGACGGCGGGAACACGCTGCGGACCCTGCAGAGCCTCAGCCCGAGCCAGTTCGACCCCTGCGGGCCCGCCAACGGGTCCGAGTCGGCCTACATCGCCGCCATCTACGCTCCGCTCATCCGCACCGACCCCGGCACCGGCGAGCTGTCCCCGGGCATCGCGACGGAATGGAACCTCTCCGACGGGCTGAAGACCCTGACGCTCAAGCTCCAGACCGGCCTGAAGTTCCAGGACGACACCGCCCTCGACGCGGCGGCGGTGAAGAAGAGCCTCGAGCAGTGCCTCGCCCTCGAGAACCAGCACATCCCCGCGCTGGAGTCCATCGAGGTCCAGGGCGCCGACACCCTGGTCATCAAGCTCAAGGAGCCCGGCAGCGGCCTGCCCGAGCTGCTGGGTTCGCGCCTCGGCATGATCGCTTCCCCGGCCGCGCGGGAGAAGGCGGGCGACAAGTTCGGGGCCGAGCCGGTGGGCGCCGGCCCGTACCGGCTGTCGGGGTTCGTGCCCGGCTCGTCGGTGACCCTGGCGAAGTGGGACGGCTACAAGCCGGCGGGCCTGCCGGCGGCCAAGGTCGACCAGATCTCCTCGCAGCTGATCAGCGACCCGTCCGCGCAGGTGGCGGCGCTCACCGGCGGGCAGGTCGACTTCGCCTGGCGGCTGGACTACTCGGCCCCCAAGGCCCTCGAAGGCACCGACGTCCACACCGAGCACAGCCTCGGGGTGTCGATGACCAACCTCAGCATCGACCGCAGCCAGGGACCGCTCGCCGACAAGCGGGTGCGCCAGGCGATCAGCCACGCGATCGACCGGTCCGCCCTCGCGAAGGCCAACTCCGCGGGCCTGAGCGACGTGGGGGCGACGCAGCCGTACCCGCCCGGCCACCCCTTCCACTTCGACGACCTCGACGGGACCTACGCCTACGACCCCGCCAAGGCGAAGCAGCTGCTCGCTGAGGCCGGCCACCCGGACGGCCTCACCCTGCGGGGCGCCGCGCTGAACTCGCCGGCGTTCATCAACAACGGCGTGGTCGTCTCCGAGCAGCTCGCCAAGGTCGGGATCAAGGTCGACTTCGAGGCCAAGGACATCGGTGAGGCCACGAAGGGCTTCTACGTCGAGCACAAGTACGACCTGATGTCCAGCGGCATGAACGCCGGCCCCGACTGGCTGAGCATCTACCGCCGCCTGCTGACCACCGAGTCCGCCGGGAACTCGGGCAACGTCCCGATCCCCGGCGGCGACGAGGCCGTCGCGCGGGCGAACGCCGCCGAGGGCGAGGAGGAGCTGGCGGAGGCCATCGAGAACGCCACCAAGGTGGTCCAGGAGGAGGTGCCGATCATTCCGCTGTACTACTCGCCCACGGTCACGGCCTGGAGTGGCAACGTCACCGGCGGCGAGCAGTCGATCTCCCTCAACGGCGAGGCGGACCTGACCGCGCTCGGGCTCGAGTGATGGCGGGCCCGATGGACGCCGCGGACACGCGGACGGACGCGGCCGGCGGGCGGGAGCGGCCGGCGGAGCCGGCGAAGCGCGCGGCGTCCGGCGAGACCGGGGAACCCGGCGAGGCCGGGCGGGGCGCCGGGCGCGGCCCCAAGACGGGCGGCAAGAGCGGCCTCGCGCGGTTCGTCCTGGTGCGGCTCCTGCTCTTCCCGCCCACCGCGGTCGGGGCCGGGCTGTTCACCTTCCTCCTCGTCAAGATCATCCCGGGCGGCCCCGCCTACGCCCGGCTGGGCGAGAACGCGACGCCGGAGTCGGTGGCCCTCATCGAGCGGCAGCTCGGGCTCGACCGCCCGCTGCCCGAGCAGTTCCTGAGCTGGCTCGGGAAGGCGCTGATCGGCGACTTCGGCGACTCCTTCCAGACCGGTTTCCCGGTGGCGGACACGATCGCCGAGACCCTGCCGGTCACGCTGGAGCTGACCCTCATCGCGATCGTGGGCACGTGCCTGATCGCCATCCCGCTCGGGGTGTTCGCGGGCAAGCGCGCCGCGCGGCGGTCCGGCCGGTTCGTCCGGAGCGCCTCGGGGCTGGGACTGGCCGTGCCGGACTTCTTCGCCGCGCTCGTCCTGATCACGATCTTCTCGGTGTGGCTCGGCCTGCTGCCGCGGCTCGGGTTCGTCCCCTTCGCGGAGGACCCGGTGCGCAACGTGCACCACCTGATCCTCCCGGCGATGCCGATGATCCTCGGCGGCAGCGCCATCGTGATCCGGCAGGTGGGTGCGGCGATGGCCGACGCCATGGCCGGTGACCACGTCCGGACGGCGCGCGCCATGGGCGTGCCCGAGCGGCGGATCACCTGGCTCTACGCGTTCCGCTCCGTGCTGCCCACGACCCTGAACGTCATCGCGCTGCTCGCGCTCGGGCAGCTGGGCGCGACGCTGATCCTCGAGCAGATCTTCGTGCTGCCGGGCCTCGGCCGGACGCTCGTCACCGCGATCGGGCAGCTCGACTTCCCGGTCATCCTCGGCGTCGTCCTCGTGTACGTCGTCATCGCTCTGGTGGTGAACCTCATCGTCGACATAGCGGCGGGTCTGGTCGACCCTGCGATCCGGAAGGGGACGGCATGACCGGGCCGGGAGGACGCCTGCTACGCATGGTGCCCCCGGGGGCCCGGCTCCCGGTGGCCGTCCTCGCGCTGCTCCTGGCGGCGGCGGCACTGGCCCCGTGGATCGCCCCGCACGACCCGCTCACACAAGACCTGGCCGGCCGGCTGCAGGGCCCGAGCATGGACCACTGGCTCGGCACCGACCGCTTCGGACGGGACGTGCTGAGCCGGCTCATCTGGGGCGGCCGGAACGCCTTCGCCGGAGTCGCGATCTGCATCGGCGTCGCCGTCCTGCTCGGCGTGCCCTGGGGGACCGCCGCCGGATTCTGGCCCCGGTACGTGGGCACGGTGCTGATGCGGATCTCCGACACCATGATCGCCTTCCCGCTGCTGGTGCTGGCGATCGCGATCACCGGCTCGCTCGGCGTCGGCCTGGTCACCTCGATGGTGGCCGTCGGGCTGGTGCTGGCCCCCAACACCGCGCAGCTCACGCGGGCGGGCGTCCTCGCGGTGCGCGAGCAGGACTTCGTGGCGAGCGCCCGGCTCTCGGGGGTGTGGACGCCGATCGTCCTGGTACGCCATGTGCTGCCCACGGCGCTGCGGCCGGTCGTGATCCAGATGACCATCTACACCGGGCTCACCTTCGTCATCCAGGGCGCCCTGGCCTTCCTCGGGCTGGGGCCCCAGCGGCCGACCCCGAGCTGGGGCAGCGACCTCAACGACGCCTACTCGCAGATCCTGTCGGCCCCGATGCTGATCCTCCCGCCCGGTCTGCTCCTCGGCGTCGTCGTGCTGTGCGTCTACCGCGTCGGCGACTCCCTGCGCGACCGGATGAGCACGGGCCTGTCCCCCGATGACCGGAAGGAGAGCAATGTCGTCGTCGCCTGACCGAACCGAACGGCCCCCGTCCGCCCTGGACGGCGTCGTCGTCCTCGACCTCAGCACGTCGGTGGCCGGGCAGTACGCCGGCCGGATGCTCGCGATGAACGGCGCCGACGTGGTGCTGGTCGAGCCGCCCGGCGGCACCCCCACCCGGCGGCGGGGGCCGCGCACCGAAAACGGCTCGTTCCTCTTCCGGCACCTGAATCAGGGCAAGCGCTCCATCCTCCACGACGGCGGCTCGCCGGCCGACCGGCGCGCCCTGCGCGAACTGGTCGGCCGCGCGGACGTGGTCGTCCGCGACCAGGGGACGGACGCGCCGGACGGCGCCGGGGACCGGCTGGTCGACTGCGTCGTGGGCGACGCCCCCGAAGGCGGCGCCTACGGCGGCTGGCGGTTCTCCGAGATGATCCACCAGGCGCTCGCCGGAGCGATGAAGGTCACGGGCGAACTCGACCGCGAACCCGTCTACGGGCTCGGCGAGCGCGCGTCCTACGCCACCGGCACCACGGCCTACATCTCGGTCGTGTCGGCCCTGTACGAGCGGCGCCGGTCCGGTTCCGGGCAGCGCGTCGACGCCACCGTCTACGAATCGCTTGCCGCCATGGGCCAGAACATCGTGAGCACGTACAGCTACAACGGCACCCACGGCACCCGCCAGCGCTACCCGGGCTTCCTCGCGATGCTCCGGTGCGCCGACGCCTGGATCGTCCTGTTCGTCATCCGGAACTGGCCCACCGTGTGCCGGGTCCTCGACTGCGAGCACCTCCTGGACGACGAGCGGTACCGGACGTCCGCGGACCGGCTGCGCCACTGGGAGGAGATCGTCGCCGTGCTGCAGGAGCGCGCCGCGACCCGCCGGGCCGACGAGGTGGTCGAGGGCTGCCAGCGCGGACGGGTCAGCGCGGAGAAGGTCACCGGCCTGCGGGACCTCCTGGAGTCCGAGCAGTGGCGCGTCCGGCGCGTCATGTCCCGGGTCGGCGGCCCCGGCGGCACGGAGCCGGCGGTGCGCTCGGTCTTCACCATCGACGGCGCCGCCACCGAGGTGCGGTCGGCGAGCCCGCGCCTTCCGGCCCGCGACCGGCGGAGGTCCGCATGAGCCCCGCACCCGGCACGCCCCCGGCGGGCCCGCTCGCGGGCGTGCGCGTCCTGGAGTTCACCACCGCCTGGGCCGGGCCGTTCGCCGGCCGCTGCCTCGCCTACCTCGGCGCCGACGTGCTCAAGATCGAGGCACCCGGCCACCCCGACTCGTGGCGGGGCACCCGCAGCGGCGGCGCACCGCTCTACTACCCCGAGGCGTCGCCGGGGGACGACCCGCAGAACCGCAACGTCCTCTTCAACTCCCAGAACCTCGACAAGCGGTCCCTCGCGCTCGACCTCAAGCAGGCCGGGGCCATGGACGTGATGCACGACCTGGTGCGGCGCTCCGACGTCGTGCTGGCGAACTTCACCCCCGGCGTCCTGGACCGGCTCGGCATCGGGCGGCGCGACCTCGCCCGGATCAACGACCGCATCATCGTCGTCGAGATGCCCGCGTTCGGGCCCGGCGGGCCGTCGTCCGCCCACCAGGGCATGGGGAAGACGATGGAGCCGGCGGCCGGCATGACGTCCCTCATGGGGTACCCGGACGGGACGCCCGTCCTCACCGGCCCCGCCGTGATGGACCCCATCGGCGGGCTGAACGCCGTCGCCGCCGTCGTCTCGGCGCTGGAACTGCGGGAGCGCACCGGACGCGGCGCGGGGGTGTCGGTGTTCCAGGTCGAGGCCGCCGCCTCCTGGATCGGCGAGTACCTCCTGGAACAGGCCGAGACCGGCGCGACGCGGGCGCCCGACGGCAACCGCGTGCCCGACGCGGCCCCGCACGGCGCGTACCCGTGCGCGGGCGACGACGAGTGGATCGCGATCGCGGTGCACGACGACGCGCAATGGCGGGCGCTGTGCACCGTCCTCGGCGCGGCCGACCTCGCCGACGACCCGGCCTTCCTGCGGCTCGCCGACCGGCTGGCCGCGCAGGACGCCCTCGACGGCGTCCTGGCCGAACTCACCCGCGGCCACGGCAAGGCGGCGCTCGCCGAGCGCCTGCAGGACGCGGGCGTGCCCGCGGCGCCCGTCCTCGGCGGCGACGAGATCGCCACGTGCCCGGCGATGCGCGAGAGCGGGATGCTGGTCGACCTCGACCATGCCGCCGTCGGCCGCCGCACCTACGGCGCGCTCGGCTTCCGGCACTCCCGGACCCCCGGCTCGCACCGCCGGGCCGCGCCGCTCTTCGGCGAGCACAACGACGAGATCCTGCGCGACCTGCTCGGCTACGACGAGGCGCGCATCGCCGAGCTGCGCGGCACGGCCGCCCTCGCCGACGCCCCCACGGCCGACACCGACACACCGCACGTCTCCCGCGTCGAACCCGCCGCGGCCGCACGACAGGAGGCACGTCCATGACGGCGCCCGACACGGACGCCTCGCCGATCGGCTATGGCGAGGCCGCGCTGGAGTTCCGCGACGAGATCCGGGACTGGCTGCGGCGCAACGCCCCCGAGCACCTGCGCGGGGTCCCGGTGCCGCGCGTCCCCGCCCCGGATCTGAAGGCGCACCTCGACCGGTGGGCGGACACGCTCACCGAGGCGGGCCTCATGTGCGTCGCCTGGCCGCGGGAGTACGGCGGGCGCGGGCTCTCCGGCGTCGAGGTCGCGCTGATGAACGAGGAGTTCGACCGCGCAGGCGTCCCCCGTCTGACCCGGGGCATGGGCGAGGGCCTCGTCGGCCCCGCCGTCATCGCGCACGCCACCGAGGAGCAGAAGCGGCGGATCCTGCCGCCGATCATCAGCGGCGAGCACGACTACTGCCAGGGGTTCTCCGAGCCCGGCGCGGGCTCGGACCTGGCGGGGCTGCGCACCCGCGGCGAGGTCGACGGCACCGACCTGGTGATCAACGGGCAAAAGACCTGGACCTCGGGCTACTACAAGGCGAACTGGATGTTCTGCCTGGTGCGCACCGACCCCGACGCGCCGAAGCACCGCGGGATCAGCTACGTCCTGCTCCCCCTCCAGGTGGACGGCGAACCCAACGGCGTCGAGTTCCGGCCCATCAAGCGGATGACCGGGCAGGCGCTGTTCGGGGAGAGCTTCCTCACCGACGCCCGCACGCCCCTCACGAACGTCATCGGCGGCCTCCACCAGGGCTGGCGCGTGGCGATGACGACGCTCGGCAGCGAGCGCGGCGGCAGCGCCACCACCCAGCACGTCGCGTTCGAGCGGCAGTTCTGGCGGCTGGTCGGCGAGGTCCGCGAGCGCGGGCTGCAGGACGACGTCCGGGTGCGCGAGCAACTCGCCTGGGCCTGGTCGCAGATCCAGGTCATCAGGGCGAACGGCCTCGGGCTCGTCGCCGACCTCGCCGCCGGACGCTCCGGCCAGGGGCTCGCCAACGGGTCCACCAGCAAGATCCGGTGGTCGGAGTTCCAGCGCCGCCTGGCCGAGATCGCCATGGACCTGATCGGACCGGACGCCCTGGTCACCGGCACCGGCTACGAACTCGGCGAGTGGCAGGACGAGTTCCTCGCCACCCGCTCCCACACGATCTGGGGAGGCACCGCGGAAGTGCAGCGCAACATCATCGCGGAGCGGGTCCTCGGACTCCCCAAGGAGACGGCGCGATGAGCATGGCGATGACCGACGAGCAACGGTCCCTGCGGGACACGGCCCGGCGCTTCCTGAACTCGGTGACCCCGCTGGAACGGGTCCGGGAGGTGATGGACACCCCGGCCGCCTTCGACGCCGAGCTGTGGCGGCGGATGTCCACCGACCTCGGAGCCGCGGGCCTGGCCGTCCCCGAGGAGTTCGGCGGCGCGGGCCTGGGCTTCCAGGAGGTGTCCCACCTCGCCGAGGAGGCGGGCCGCGCGCTCGCCCCCAGCGCCCTGCTCGGCACCGCCGGCCTCGCCGTCCCCGCCCTCAACGCCGGGACGGAGGACGCGCGCGCCGCGCTCCTGCCACGGATCGCCGACGGCTCCGCCGTCGCGAGCATGGCCTGGCTCGCACCGGGGGAACGGTGGCACTCGACCGCCACCGCCGCCACGGCGACGGCCGGGCACGAATGGACCGTGACGGGGGCGTTCTCGCCCGTCCTGGACGGCGCCGCCGCGACCGTCCTGCTCGTCCTCGCCGAGGCCCCCGGCGGCCCGACGATGCTCGCGGTCGAGACCGGCTCGCCGGGCGTCCGGATCGAGCCGCTCCCGGCCCTGGACCAGACGCGCGGGCTGGCACGGGTCGACCTCGCCGACACGCCCGCGACCCTCGTGTCCGCTCCGGGCGCCGGACGCGGCCTGCTCGGCGAAGCGCTCGCCCACGCGGACGCCGTCCTGGCGGCGGAGATGGTCGGCGGCGCCCAGGCATGCCTCGACATGAGCGTGGAGTACGCGAAAGTACGGGAGCAGTTCGGCCGCCCGATCGGTTCGTTCCAGGCGATCAAGCACAAGTGCGCCGAGATGCTGGTCGAGATCGAAGGGGCACGGGCCATGGCGCGGTACGCCGCGTGGTGCGCCGACGAGGCCCCGCGGGAGCTGGAGCCGGCCGCGGCGGTCGCCAAGGCCACCGCCGCCGAAGCCTACTTCCGCGCCGCCGGCGACAACCTCCAGATCCACGGCGGCATCGGCGTCACGTGGGAGCACGACGCCCACCTCTACTTCAAGCGCGCCAAGGCATCGCTGATGCTCTTCGGCGACGTGGGCGACTACCGGCGGCGCATCGCCGACCTCATCGGCATCTGAACCAGGAGGAAATATGACGAGCACCCCCGCCTACGAGTCGATCCTCGTCGACGTCGACGGCCCGATCGGCACCATCACCCTCAACCGGCCCGACCGGCTCAACAGCTGGGACTGGCTGATGTCGGCCGAGATCGGGCACGCGCTGGGCCGGTTCGACTCCGACGACGAGATCCGCGCGATCGTCCTGACCGGCGCCGGGCGCGCCTTCTGCGCCGGCGCGGGCCTGCTGCCCGCCGGCCGCACCTTCGACGGCTCGCTGACCCGCGAGGAGGCCGAGGCCAGGTACCCCGGCCCGCACCGCCCGGCCGACCGCATCCGCACGCCCGTCATCTCGGCCGTGAACGGGCATGCGGTCGGAGCCGGCATGACGATGGCCCTCCGCGCCGACATCATCGTGGCCGCCGAGGACGCCAAACTCGGGTTCGTCTTCAACCGGCGCGGCGTGATCCCCGACGCCGACCTGCTGTGGAGCCTGCCCCGCCTCATCGGGTACTCCCGGGCGATGGACCTGCTCCTGACCGGGCGCATCTTCTCCGGCACGGAAGCGGTCGCGCTGGGCATCGCGTCCCGGGCGGTCCCGGCCGACTCGGTGGTCGCGACCGCCAAGGAGATCGCCGCCGACATCGCGACGAACGTCGCGCCCGTGTCCGCCGCGATCACCAAGCTGGTCGGGCGCCGCTTCCTCGAGGAGACCGACCGGAACGCCGCGCTCGAACTCGAGCGGGACCTCTTCCGCTGGGCGGGCCGGCACGCGGACGCACCCGAGGGTGTCAACGCGTTCCGGGAGAAGCGCGCGCCCCGATGGACGCTGTCCAAGACCAAGGACTTCCCCGTCGACCTTTTCGACGACGGCGCCTGAACCCGGCGGTCCGGCATCATCGTTCGTGAGAACATCCTTCAGGAGGTATCCGAGTTGACCTACCCCGCCTAAAGGCGGGAGATTCCAGCGGTCGCCCGCCGGGTTTCCTGCTTCGGCACCGACCGCCCCGTCCGGGAAGAAGATTCCCGTCGAGGTCTGACACCGGCTCCACAGGCGGACACCGCCGGCCCGGCGGCCACAAGATTGCGCGCGGCGTTGACGTCCCGGTCGTGCCGGGCCCCGCACCCGCCGCACTCCCACTCCCGCACCTCAAGGGGCAACTTCTCGTGCACGGTCCCGCACCGCGAGCACGTGCGGGTGGAGGGGAACCACCGGTCCACCACGACCAGTTCACGCCCGTACCAGGCGCATTTGTACTCCAGCATCGCCCGCAGCTGCCGCCATGCTGCGTCCGAGATCGCGCGGGCGAGGGAACGGTTCTGGACCATGTTGCGGACGTTCAGGTCCTCGATCACGACCACTTGGTTCTCGTGGACGAGCCGGGTGGTGAGTTTGTGCAGGAAGTCGCGCCGCTGGTCGGCGATCCGGGCGTGGACCCGCGCGACCTTCCGGCGGGCCTTGTCCCGGTTGGCCGAGTCCTTGGCCTTGCGGGCCAGGTTCTTCTGCGCCTTGGCGAGGCGTTCGCGGTCGCGGCGCTCGTGCCGGGGGTTGGCGACCTTCTCTCCCGTGGAAAGGGTCACCAGCGAGGTGACCCCGGCGTCCACGCCAACGGTCGTCTCGGCGGGGGCCAGGGGGGTGATGCGGTCCTCGCAGAGGATGGACACGAACCACCGCCCGGCCGCGTCCCGCGACACCGTCACCGTGGACGGCACCGCACCCTCCGGCAGCGGACGCGACCAGCGGATGTCCAGCGGCCCGCTCACCTTCGCCAGCCTCAGCTCACCGCCGCGGAACGTGAACGCCGACCGGGTGTACTCCGCGGACGCGCGGGACTTCTTGCGCGACTTGAACCGCGGATACCCCGCGCGGTTGTCGAAGAACGCGGTGAAGGCGGCCTGCAGGTGCCGCAGCGCCTGCTGCAAAGGTACGCACGACACCTGGCTCAGGAACGCCAGCTCGGCGGTCTGCTTCCACCCGGTCAGCGCCGCCGAGGTGTCGCCGTAGGACATGCTGCGCCGCTCGCAGCGCCAGGCGCGGGTGCGTTCCTCCAGGGCCTTGTTGTACACCAGCCGCACGCACCCGAACGTGCGGGCGAGCTCGGCCGCCTGCCCGTCCGTCGGGTAGAAGCGGTACTTGAACGCCCGCTTCACCGTGCACGCCATGCCCGCAACCTAACGACGCAGGTGCGACGGCCGCAGGCGTCCGGCGGATTCGGCGGAAAAGTGGTGGTGGAGGGTGATCCGCCCCGGGGGCGGATCACCTTTCCCTGTCCTGCTCCGCAGGGGTTTCGTTTCCTCCCCGGCCTGAAGGCCGGGGTATCCACGAAGGAGTCCTGATGAGTTCCCGTGAGGCGGCCCCGTCCGGGCAGCGGGCCGCCGACGGCCGGACGCTGAGGTCGCAGCGGACCAGAGCCTCGATCGTCGACGCCAACATGGCGCTGATGATGGAAGGCACGCTGCGGCCGACCGCGGCCCAGGTCGCCGAACGCGCGGGCGTCTCGCTGCGCACCCTCTGGAGCCACTTCCCGGACCTGGAGAGCCTCTTCGCCGCCACCGGGGAGAAGACCCTGGAGGTTCAGTACTCCCACCATTTCGTGATCCCGGCCGACCAGCCGCTCGAAGACCGGGTGCGGGCGTTCTGCCGCCAGCGGGCGGAGATGCTCGAGTCGATCGCCGGCGCGTCCCGCGCCGCCCAGCTGCGCCTCCCGTTCTCCGCGCAGCTCAGGCGCAACCGGCGGCGGCACAACGAGCGCCTGCGCACGGACATCGGGCAGACGTTCGCCCCGGAGATCGCACTGGCGACCGGGGACGCCGACGAGATCGTCAGCGCCCTCCTGGTGGCCTGCACCTGGCCCGCGTGGATGGGCAGCCGCGACGACCTCGGCCTCTCCGTCGACGAGGCCACCCGGGTGATGGAGCGCACGGTGACGGCGATCTTCAAGACGGCCGGAGACCCCCCTCGCCCGTCCGCCTGACGGGGTCTTGCGACGGCGGACGCACCCGTTCCGGGGACAGTTCGCGAGTGATCTGGGCGAACAGGACGTTCGGGGTGTCGGCCTCGACCAGCCTGCCGCCTCGACATGTCGGGACGAACGCCCACCAGCGCCGGGTGTGCCGTCCCCACCAGCAGTGGACGCCGGGGAACAGCATCTCGATGTGAGCCGCGGTGGCCCGCCGCATCCGGACGTCCGGCTCCGCTTTCGTCGGTGCGGGGCGGCGGAGCGGCGCGGACGGTGTGCCCGAGGGGTGACCCACCGGCCGCGCCGCTCTCACCTCCCCCCACGGGGCCGCGTCGGGGGACGCGGCCCCGGCCGGTGACCAGGCCGCCTGGGGGTACGGCCGTTCCGTCACCGGAGCTCCCACCGCTCGCCAGCGCGTACTGCTTCCTCACGAAGGGCGTCGCGCAGCGCGGAGGCGTCGGGGCAGATCACCGTGGGGTCGATACCAGCGGACGGGTCGTGGAGGCTGGCCACCCAGTCACCCAACAGCCCGTCCCGGCGAACCGCCCGCCAGATTCGATGTCCGGAGAATTTGGATCTGAGTTCGCTGAGTTGCCGGTCTTCAAGATCATGCTTGCCATTCATGATCGACCCCTTTGATTTGGCGTCTTCCAGTGACAAGCATGTGCGCTGCGAGTTACCTTCGCTACGTTAGGTCACAACATTCAACATCGGGGGGCTGGTGGTGAGTGCTCGAGACGCGCTCAATCCGTCCGGTTCGTTGTGGGACCTCGTAGCGGTTCAACTGCGACGACACCGCGAGCGCTACAAGATGTCCGGTCAGGCTCTCGGAGACATTCTCGATCTTGATAGGTCGAGTGTTTCGCGGCTTGAGTCCGGCGGGATGAAGCTTCAGATGAAGCACGCGAAGATCATCGATGGGGAGTGGGATACGGCCGATCTCTTCCAGGTCCTGGTGCATTTCGCCAAATCGGGACATGATCCGGAGTGGTTCAAAACGCACTTCGAGATGGAGGTTCGCGCCTCTGAGCTGCGAATATGGGAGCTCGCCTGGATTCCAGGCCTGCTCCAGACCGAGGCGTACGCACGAGAGACCGTGCTCGGGGGCGGGTTCCGAGACGTCGATTCGCGCGTGGCCGTCCGGATGAAGCGGCAGGAAAGCCTGCTCCGGGATCCTGCGCCTGACCTCTGGGTCATGCTCGATGAGGGAGTCATAGCGCAACCGGTCGGCGGAACGGAGGTCATGCGCGGCCAACTCGGCAGGCTGCTGGAGTTGGGCGAGCAGCCGAACATCTCCGTGCGGATCGTCCCTCGCCGCGTCGGCGCCCATGTGGGACGGGACGGCTCATTCAAGATCATGACCGTGGACGGGAACGACGCCGTCTACATCGAGGCCAGCTTCGGCGGGCGACTCGCCGTAGATGCCTCGGATGTACGCTCTTATCGAGCGAACTTCGATCGCGTGAGTGATCGGGCGCTGCCGGTGGACGCGTCCGCCGAATTAATCCAGCAAGTGATGGAGAGATTCTGATGACTCCCGTCTGGCGCAAGTCCAGCCACAGTGGAACCGACGCCGGAACGAGCGACTGCGTGGAGGTTGCGCGGCTCGTAGGAAACATCGAGGTGCGGGACTCCAAGGCTCCCGAGGCGCCCCACCTGGTGTTCGGCTCCGCCGACTGGCGTGCGTTCGCGCGTCGGGTGAAGAGCGGCGAGCACGACCTGACCTGATCTCCCCGGTGCAGCGAGCCCTCGGCCGTCCCAGGCCGGGGGCTCGTCGCGGTTACGGCCGTCCTGGCGAACGAGCCGGACGGTTCAGGGGATGATGGTGTCGGTGTATGCCGCGTCGACTTCGGCCGTGAAGGTGTCCTCGGGGCCGTCGCCGTCGGTGATGGAGACGCGGGACGGACGGCTCCGCGACCAGAACGCGCGCATGTCCGGGCTGGTCATGAGGAAGCGGAGCGCACCGCGGAGTTCGGGAAGCTCGATCGTGCGGGTCTCGTAGGCGACCTTCTGAAGGTTGAGGATCAGGTTGCAGTAGTGATCCTTGCGGGTCGTCTCCGCGCCGGGGGAGGGGGCGGGCCATACCGAGCGGAGCTCGCTGTCCTCGATGGCCATCTTGATGAGGTCGGCGTGCAGTTCGCGCAGCGCGAGTTCGCTGCTGCGCGCCTGCTCCTCTCGGGCGATCGTCAGTTCCTCGCGCTGGTTCCGCAGCTCGCGGCCTTGGAGCAGGAGTGCGGCGGTGATGCCGAGGAATGCGGTGCCGGAGAAGAAGACCCCGAGCGGGCCGAGCGCCTGGCCGATGTTCGACCAGCGCGCCAGTTCGTCGTCGTCCAGGCCGAGCAGGAGGAGTAGCGGGACGAGGACGCACAGGACGACGACGAGGAGCCCCGCGGCGATCGCGAGGCTCGTCGGGACGGCCCGTCTTAATCTCCCCGGCATGGCGGCGCCGTTCGTCAGGTGCGGAACGTGGCGGCGTACGTCTCCAGGGCCGGTACCGGCTCGCCGCGGGTGCGAAGGTCGGCGATGGTGTCGGACAGTGCGTGCAGGGTCGCGGGGTGGTGGGTGAGCCAGCCGCCGGTCTGGTGGCCGACGGGGCCAGGCCCGTAGTCGTGGATGAGCGCGGTGTGGGAGTCGAACAGCAGGAAGTCGAAGTAGCCCTCCACGGGGGACGGCGGGGCGATGAACTCCATGCGCTCGCCGAGCCGGTCGCGGACCTCGTAGTTGATCATCTCGTAGCGTAGGTAGCCGGTGAGGGGGAGATCGAGCAGCCGCACCCGGGTGAACTCCAGGCCGCGAGCCTTCACCTCGTCGCGGAGGGGCTGGTCTCCCATCGCCTCCTCCTCCAGGAGGCGGCGGGCCCGTTCGATGTCGCCCGCCTCGAACGCCTCCTGCGAACGGACGCCTTCCGCCTCGCGGTACGACTGCCAGCACTCCAGTTTCAGGAAGCGCCGTTCGGTGCGTTCCCAGGCTTCACGGAAGGATTCCAGGAAACCGTCCGGGGTGACGCGCTCGCTGCGTTCCAGTGCCCATGCGGGCGGCTGATGCATCATGGGTCCGGGATGTCTTTCTTCGCGGAGATGAGGGTGGTGCGGGTGATCCGAACGATGCGTTCGTTCGGAGCGCACCGGGCGTCTTTCAGCGGATTCGTTCCGAGTTCGTCGGTGATGTCGACGCCGATGACGGCGAATGCGCCGTCATCGAGGGCGAGAATATCGGGGGAACCGGTCGTCGAGGTGGTGTCGCCACGCTCAGCAGGCGCTTTGCCGAGCCGGCCGATCGCCTTCATGGGGCCTCCAGGGCAGCGGTCGGCGATGTCCATGCCCGGAGCGTGTTCCGAGGAAACGGCCTCGGGCGTTCGTGACCCCATCCGGCCGGATCGGTTCTTGTGGCGCGGAGGTTTCGGTGACGAATCGCAGGAGTGCCATCTGGCAATTAATGGGATTCCTGGGTCGGGGTCCGATTTTGGACCGTTCTGTAGAGGCCCTCCGCGCTCTGGTCGGAGGCGGCGTTTTGTCGGTGCCGGGTCCAGAGGGTTAGGTCGCTGCTTGTGGCGACGGCGAGGGTGCGGCCCGAGGGAGAGAATCCGGCGGTGCGGAGTTCGGAGTAGTTGGAGTGGAAGATGTGCCACCAGTGGTCTCCGGGGGGTCCTTGGTGGTGGCCGCCGTCTGTGGATAGCAGGACACGGTGGTGTGGCCACTCGGGGCTGACGACGTCGAGGGTCCAGCCGTCGGAGGTGGTGGAGTGGAGGCCGCCGCCGAACAGGCCGGCGATGCGTACCGGTGTCCCGGAGATGGGGCCGAGGCCGGGGCAGGCGAGGTCGGGGACGGCGTCGGGCGTGCTGGTGTCGGGGTCCGGGTCACGATCACGGGCGATCTTCTCGCCTGTGACGGCGTCGAAGAGGCCGTGGCCGTCCTGGGAGACGACCATGACCAGGTCGTGCACGTTGCCGGGATGGACCGCGAAGCCGATGCCCAGCAGGCCGCCGATGGGCGTGCGGTTGTCCAGCACCGGCCGCCAGGGCGCCGGGGGCGCCATGACGGGAGCGGCCAGATAGCGTTCGCGCAGTTGCCGCTGGTACTCCGAGAGCAATGCCTCAGGCCTTCCGGGCGATTCCGGCGAGGGGTTGCACCGGCGGACGGTCGCCGACGTGCGCCATCTCGGGGCGCCAGTCCAGGCACGGCACCAGGCCCGGTTCGAGGAGTTCCAGCCCGTCGAAGAATCGCCGGACCTCGTCCGGGCCCCGCAGCTTGTACGGGACGGACCCGCCCTCGTCGTAGCCCTGCTGCGCCTCCTGGAAGGCTTCGGACGCGACGCTGCTGCCGTCCGCGATCGCCACGTGGCTGCCGGGTGCGAGGCCCCCGACGAGCCGGTCGATCAGGTGCTTCACCTCGTCGTCGTCCTCCAGGTGGCCGAGGACGCCCATGAACGTCAGCCCGACCGGACGATCGAGGTCGAGCGTGCGCGCCGCCGCGTCCAGGATCTTGTCCGGCTCCCGCAGGTCGGCGTCCACGTAGTCGGTCGCGCCCGCCGCCGTCCCGGTCAGCAGCGCCTGCGCGTGCAGCAGGACGAGCGGGTCGTTGTCCACGTAGACGATCCGTGCCTCGGGCGCGACGCGCTGCGCGACCTGGTGGGCGTTGTCGGCGGTGGGCAGCCCGGTGCCCACATCGAGGAACTGGCGGAGACCGGCCTCGCCCGCCATGAAACCGACGGACCGCTTCAGGAAGTGCCGGGTCAGCCGCGCGACCGTCGTGATCCCCGGGAACGTCTCGACGTATTCGTCGCCCGCGATGCGATCGACCGGATAGTTGTCCTTGCCGCCCAGCCAGTAATTCCAGATCCGCGCCGAATGCGGCACGGACGTGTCGATGTCGGCCGTACGGCCCTCGCCCTGGTCGCTCACGTCGCCTCCGAATCCCGGTGTCGGTCCAATCGTGGAGATCGGGAGGCAGGGCGGCAATCGGAACGTCGTGATTGCCGGAAAGCGGACGGTTTGGCCGGTGGCCGCTCGCCGGGCGCCGGTGCAGGCGGGCGTTCACCTGATGTTCGGCGGGAGCTTCGATCATGCTCGGGCGGCGCGGGCCGCCCGGCCGTACGCTCGCGGGGCGACGCGTTCATCCCCCCGGAGGCCGACATGTGGACACGTAGGTTGCTCATCCCCGCCGCCGGGCTGATGCTCGGCGGCGCCGTCACCGCCGCGCCCGCCGCGGCGTCGGCCCCGGCGCGGGCCGGGGCCTGCTCGCCGTCGGCGTCGCTGCTCGGCTTCTCGGACGCGCTGGACAAGACCGAGTTCGGCGGGACGGCCGTGTCCGGGCTCTCGGCCATCGCCGTCACCCGGCCCGGCCGGGCCCTCGCGCTCGTCGACAACATCGGCACCAGTCCCGCCCGGATGTACGGCCTGTCGCTGCGGCCCCGCCTCTTCGGCGGCCTGCACGTCGCGGCGCGCGACGTCACGACGCTCAAACGGCCCGACGGCACCCCCTACACCGGCGCCGACCTCGACGGCGAGGGCCTCGTCGCCGAGCGCGGCGGACGGACGGTGCTCGTGAGCTCGGAGACCGAGCCGTCCATCCGCCGGTTCGGCGCGCACGACGGCCGGCAGCGCGCCGAGCTGCCGGTTCCCGAACGGTTCCGGGTGGCCCCGGCGGGCGAGGCCGTTCGGAACCAGACGTTCGAGGCGCTCGCCGCCACCCCGGACGGCCGCACCCTGTACGCGGGGATGGAGGGCTCGCTGTCGGCCGACGCGTCCGGCGTCAACCGCGTCCTGCGCTACGACCGGGGCCGCGACTACCGCCCGGCCGCGCAGTACGCCTACACGCCCGACGCCGGCCTCGGCCTGGTCGAGCTCGTCGCCCTCCGGGACGGCGGCCTGCTCGCCCTGGAACGCGGCTGGACGTCCGGCGTCGGCAACACGGTGCGCGTCTACGCGACCTCGACGCGCGGCGCGCAGGACGTCTCGGACGTCGCGTCGCTCGCCGCGGACTCCCCGGCCGTGCTCCGCAAGCGCCTGCTGGTCGACCTCGCGGACTGCCCGCCGTCCGGCGCCACCGCGAAGCAGCCGCAGCCCAACCCGCTCCTCGACAACGTCGAGGGCATGGCGCTCGGCGGCCGGACCTGGGGCGGACGCGTCCTGTACCTGGTCTCGGACGACAACGGCGGTGCAACGCAGATCACCCGCGCGTACGCACTCAAGGTGCGCGTCCGCGCCTGAAGCGGGCCGTAGCGTTCTCCCCACCGGGCGCCGCCCGGAGACACACGAAGGAGTGTTCATGATCCGAGCCGGTGCTTCCGTGGCGGTCGCGGCGATCGCCGCGGCGGCCGTGGCCCTGCCCGCGCCCGCCCATGCCGGACGTCCCGGACATTCGCCCGACGTCCGGTTCGCCACGTACAACGCGTCGCTGAACCGGGGGACGGAGGGCGAGCTCGTCGCCGACCTGTCCACCCGGACGGACGAGCAGGCCCGGACGGTCGCGGAGGTCGTCCAGCGCGCCCGTCCGGACGTGCTGCTCGTCAACGAGTTCGACTACGACCGGCGCGGCGAGGCCGCCCGGCTCTTCCAGGACAACTACCTGTCGGTGGGGCAGGGCGGCGCGGACCCGATCCGGTACCGCTACCGGTACACGGCGCCGAGCAACACCGGCATCGCCTCCGGCCTCGACCTCAACAACGACGGCAAGGCCGTCACCGAGCCCGGCTCCGACCCCTACGGGCAGGACGCGTACGGGTACGGCACGTTCCCCGGCCAGTACGGCATGGTGGTCTACTCCCGCCACCCGATCGACTACCGGCACATCCGCACGTTCCAGAAGTTCTTGTGGAAGGACATGCCGGGCGCCGCCCTCCCGGACGACACCACGACGCACACGCCGTCCGACTGGTACAGCCCCGCGGAACTGGAGAAGGTGCGGCTGTCGTCCAAGAGCCACTGGGACGTGCCCATCCGGGTGGGCCACCGCACCGTGCACTTCCTCGTCAGCCACCCGACGCCGCCGTCGTTCGACGGTGCCGAGGACCGCAACGGGCGCCGCAACCACGACGAGATCCGGTTCTGGGCGGACTACGTCCGTCCGTGGCAGGGCCGCTACATCTACGACGACCGGGGGTGGCGCGGCGGCCTGTGGCCCGGCGCGCGGTTCGTCATCGCGGGCGACCAGAACGCCGACCCGGAGGACGGCGACAGCTACGACGGCGCGATCCACCAGCTGCTCGGCAGCCCGCGCGTCGACGCGTCGTCCGTCCCGTCCAGCCGCGGCGCCGTCGAGGCCGCGACGGTCCAGGCCGGTGCGAACCTCGACCACGGCGGCGACCCGCGCCACGACACCGCCGACTTCGCCGACACCGCCCCGGGCAACCTGCGGGTCGACTACGTCCTGCCGTCCCGGGGGATGCGCACGACCGGCGGCGGCGTGTTCTGGCCGGTGTCGTCCGACCCGCTGTCCCGGCTGACCGGCACGTACCCGTTCCCGTCCTCCGACCACCGCCTGGTCTGGCTGGACGTCCGCCGGTAGGTTGCGCTGACGCGCCCGCCCGGGCCGACCGGGCGGGGCGCGGCCGGGGCGGGCGCGGGTCACTCGGCGGGGGACAGCAGGCCGTCGGCGCGGATCGTCCGGAGGACGTCCCGTGCCGCCTCCAGGGTGCGGTCGACGTCCTCGGCGGTGTGGGCGGCGGAGATGTGGTTGCGCTTGAGGGAGAGCGGGAGCATCAGGAAACCGCGGTCGGTCATGCGCCGGTGGAAGGCCACGTACGCGGCGTCGTTGTTGCGCATGAGGTCGCGGTAGCCGCGGATCGGCGACTCGGTGAAGTAGAGCGCGAAGACGCCGCCGAAGCCCGCCGCCGTGGCCGCGATGCCCAGCTCGGCGCAGATGCCGTCGAGGCCGGTCCGCATGCGGTCGCCGAGGGCGCGGGTGCGCTCGTAGAAGTCCGGGTTGTCGCGCAGGTAGGTGATGGTGGCGATGGCGGCCGCGGACGAGACGGGGTTGCCGTTGAAGGTCCCCGCCAGCAGGACGTCCCCGCCCGCGGAGCTGAAGTGCTCCATCAGCCGCCGGGGTCCGGCGAGCCCGGCGATCGGGTACCCGTTGCCCATGGCCTTGCCGAACGTGGTGAGGTCGGGCGTGACGCCGCAGATCTCCTGGTAGCCGCCCAGCGCGTGCCGGAACCCGGTGATGACCTCGTCGAAGATCAGCAGCGAGCCCTGCTCGGCGGTCAGCGCGCGCAGGCCCTCGGCGAACTCCCGGGTCGGGACGAGCGCGCCGACGTTGTGCGGGATCGGCTCCATGATCACGGCGGCGATGCGGTCCGGGTGCGCCTCGTACAGGGCGCGGACCGAGTCCAGATCGTTGAACTCGGCGATCAGCGTCGAGGCCAGGGCCTCGGGCAGGATGCCGCTGGAGAGCGGGTCGCTGCCGTAGGCGCGCTCCGGCTTGGAGATCACGTTGCGGGCGACCGCGTCGTGCCAGCCGTGGAAGCCGCCCTGGAACTTGACGATCAGCGGGCGGCCGGTGACCGCCCGCGACAGCCGCACCGCCTGCGCGGTGGCCTCGCTGCCCGACATCGTCGAGATCGTCTGCTCCGCGGACGGGATCACCTCGGTCACCAGCCGCGCCAGCTCGATCTCGGGTGCGGTGACGCCCCAGCCGACCAGGTCCAGCCCGCCGATCGCCGACAGGACCGCGCCGTCCACCTCGGGCGCGGCGTGGCCGAGCAGGATCGCGCCGAACGCGGCGTGGTAATCGAGGTAGCGGCGGCCCTCGGTGTCGGTGACGTACGCGCCGGACGCACCGGCGAGCGCGTGCGGCGGGCCGACCAGGCGGGTGGCGGAGTTGACGCCGCCGGGGATCACCTCCCGCGCGGCGGCCAGCGGGTCCGCGCCGCCGGAGGATGGCCGGGCCAGGTCGGCGGTCGTCATCGGGTTCCCCCCAAGTAGATCAGCACGCTGTTACGGTCTTGTTTCGGCGTGGATGCTGCATGAAAAGGCGTTCCATGTCAACGGTTCGACCGGTCTGCATGGGCTCTGAGCAGGGATGGGGTAAAGAAAAGTCCATCAACCCCTTGACGTTCGAATCGTCCACCGCGCAGTATTCACCGGCATGGAATCCCTTTCCGCGACAGTGCGGGTGCTGGTCGTCGGCACCGGCTTCATCGCCGCGCAGCACGCGGCCGCGGTCCATGCCGAGCCACGCCTGGAACTCGCCGGCGTCGTGGACATCGACCCCGGCCGGGCCGCCGCCGCGTCCCGCGCCAACGGGGGCGTCCCCTGGTACACCGACCTGGACGCCGCGCTGGCGGAGACGCGCGCGGACGGCGCCGTCGTGTGCACCCCCAACGACACGCACGCCGGCATCGCCGAGCGGGTCGCCGCCGCGGGCGCGCACCTGCTGATCGAGAAGCCGCTGGCCACGGACGTCCCCGGCGCCCGGCGCGCCGTCGAAGCGTTCGCGCGGGCGGGGCGGGTGCTGATGCCCGCGCACAGCCACCGGCACTACGACTACGCGCTGACGGTCCAGGACGTGATCCGCTCCGGGGAGCTGGGCGACGTCGACCTGGTCCGGCTGTCGATCCTCGGCGGCTGGATCTGGCCGGACTGGCGCGGCTGGATGCTCGACCCGTCCCGGTCCGGCGGCCACGCCCTCCACAACGGCGTCCACCTGCTGGACCTGGTCACCTGGTGGACGGGCGACACCCCGGAGACCGTGCACGCGCGGGGCCGCCGCCAGACGGCGGCCGAGCTGGAGATCTACGACTACCTGGAGATGACGGTCCGGTTCGCGGGCGGCGCGGTCGCGGTGTGCGAGATGAGCCGCGGGCACCGGCCCGCCTCCTACGCGCGCCGGGACGTGCTGGTCACGGGCACCGGCGGGATGCTGGCGCTGCCCTGGGACGCCGAGTCCGGGACCGTCACCGACGAGTCCGGGACGGCGCTGCTCCCGCCCGCGGGCACCGACGGGTTCGCCACCCAGATGGCCGCCTGGGCGGACGCCGTCACCGGCGCCCCCGCCACCGTGACCGGTGCCGACGGGCTGCTGGCCGTCGGCATGGGCGTCGCGGCGGAACGTTCCATCGCCACCGGCCTGCCCGTGCGGGTCGACGACGTCCTGAAGGAGGCCGCGTGACGCTGCGGACGCTGCCCTGGGGATCGAGCGGCCTCGGCACGCAGGATCACCAGAGCGACATGTACGTGCCCGCCTTCCGCGCGCACCCCGGCTTCACCCTCGTCGAGGCGACCGGGCCGGCGGCCGCGGGCGACCTCACGGCCGCGATTCGCGAGACCGGCGCCCAGGTCGTCTCGGTGTGCGCCCCGCCCGGCGAGCGCGCGGACCGGATCGTCGAGGCGCTGCGCGCCGGCTGCCACGTGCTGGCCGACAAGCCGATGGCGCCGGACGTCGCGGACGCGCGGCGCGTCGCGGACGCGGCCGCGGAGACGGGCCTGGTCTGCATGCCCGCGCACCACCACCGGTTCGGCGCGTCCGTCCGCTCGGCCGCGAGCGCCCTGGCGGCGGGACGGATCGGCCTGCCCTGGAACGTCCAGGCCGACTTCCTCGTGGACGGCGGGGACCCGTGCCCCGAGGGCGAGCTGGTCAACTTCGGGCTGTACCCGGTGGACGTGGTGCTCGCCCTGACCGGCCGGGCCGTCCGCCGGGTGCACGCCCTGCCGGGCCGCGACCCGCGCCGCTCCACCGTGCTCCTCCTCGACCACGACAGCGGCCTGACCAGCACGATCACGGTCGGACGGCTGCCGGGGACCACCGCCCCGCTCGGGAGCCTGGCGCTGCACCGGTACCGGATCAGCGGGTCCGGCGGCGTCATGGACGTCGACGCCGCGCGTCCCGCGGCGACCGTCCGGTCGGTGGTCGGCACCCGCGCGGCGTGGCACGGGGACGGCACGGTCGGCCGGATGCTCACCGCCCTGCACACCGCGATCGTCTCCGGACGCCCGCCCGAGGCGGGCCCCGCGGACGCCGTCGCCGCGCTGCGCGTCACCGATGCCGCGGCCCGCTCCCTCGCCCTCGGCACCCCCGTGCCGATCGACCCCCCGCCGCACGATTCCCAGGAGGACAACGCATGAAGCTCGCCACCTACCGCCGGCCCGGCGACGGCGAGGTCCGCCACGGCCGGATCACCGATGCCGGGGCCGTCACCGATCTCGGCCCCGGCGACCTGAGCGCGGTGATCGGTGCGCTGGACGCGCTGCCGGAGCCGTCCGGCGAGCATCCGCTGGCGGAGGTCGCGCTGCTCGCACCGCTGGCCCGTCCGGGCAAGGTGCTCGCGGTCGCGGCCAACTACCAGGAGCACGTGGAGGAGACCGGCGGCGACCGCCTGGACAAGTCGCGCATCTCACCGCGGCTGTTCCTCAAGCCCGGCACCTCGGTCAGCGGCCCCGGCGAGGACATCGCGATCCCGTCGGTGAGCCCGAACGTGGACTGGGAGGCCGAGCTGGTCGCGGTCATCGGGCGCGGCGGCAAGGACATCCCGCTCGAGAGCGCGCTGGAGCACGTCGGCGGCTACACGATCGGCAACGACGTGTCCGGCCGGAAGATGGACTACGGCCACGAGCGCGACACCGATGACCCGATGGTCGGTTTCTTCGACTGGCTCAACGGCAAGTGGCCGGACGGGTTCGCCGCGATGGGCCCGTACCTGACCACGGCCGACGAGGTGCCCGACCCGCAGAAGCTCGACGTGACCATGGAGGTCAACGGGCGGGTGCGGCAGCAGGGCGACACGGGTCAGATGATCTTCAACGTCGCGGAGCTGGTGGCGTTCGCGTCCCGGCTGATGACGCTGGAGCCCGGCGACGTGCTGTACACCGGCACGCCCGCCGGGGTCGGTTTGGCAACGGGGGAGTTCCTGTCCGCGGGCGACGAGATGACGGTCCGCGTGACCGGTCTCGGCAGCCTGGTGAACCGGGTCCGCTGAGCGGACCGTCGTGGCCGGGGCGGGATCCCGGCCCCCGAGAAGAGGCAGTCATGACCATTCGATCTGGCATGCGCAGGCGCGCCGGAAGGTACTCCCGCGGGCGCATCGGCGGGCGCGGCGCGGCGGCGGCCCTCGGCGCCGTGCTCGCGGCGGGCACCCTCGCCGCGTGCAGCTCCGACCCCACCCAGGAGGGGGCGGGTGACGCGGGCGTCCTGAACATGTACCTGTACCAGAAGCCCAAGACGTTCAGCCCGCTGGCGCCCAACAACGGGCCGGACCAGCTCGTCATGTCGTTCATCTTCGACTCGCTGTACGGGGCGGACGGCTCCTACGAGCTGACCCCGCGGCTGGCCGAGGCGGCGCCGGAGGTGTCCGACGACGCGAAGACCATCACGGTCAAGCTCCGGCCGGGGCTGAAGTGGAGCGACGGGAAGCCGCTGACGGCGAAGGACGTGGTGTTCACCTACACCGCCCTCGCCGACCCGGAGACCGGCAGCGCCCAGTCGGGCAAGTTCGCCGCCGTCGAGGGCGCGAAGGAGCTCGCGGACGGCGAGGCCGACACCCTGGAGGGCGTCACCGCGGTCGACGACACCACCGTGAAGATCACCACGTCCCGTCCGGCCGCCGGGCTCCCCGGGCTGATCGGCAACACCCCGATCATCCCCGAGCACGTGCTCGGGCAGGTCCCGGAGGAGGGACTGGGCGACAACGCGTTCTTCACCAAGCCGACCGTCTCGTCCGGTGCGTTCACGTTCGTCCAGTACAAGACCGACCAGTACGTCGAACTCGCCGCCAACCCGAACTACCGCGAGCCCGTCTCGATCGAGAAGGTGTACCTCAAGCCGGTGACGTCCGACGTGGCCACCGCGCAGCTGGGCACCGGGGAGATGGACCTCGTCCAGGTGGCGCCCACGGACCTGCCGACGGTCGAGGCGATGGACGGCGTCGAGGTCGTCACGGCCAAGAGCCCCGGGTTCAACCGGATCGCGATCAACCAGAGCCAGGACCGCTTCAAGGACGTGAAGGTGCGGCAGGCGATGCTGCACGCCATCGACCGCAAGGGCCTGGTGGACAAGGTGCTCGGCGGCGCCGGCACCGTCGTGGACTCCAGCTTCTACGGCGAGCTCGCCCCGGCGGGCGAGGGGTACCCCTACGACCCGGCCAAGGCCAAGAGCCTGCTCGCCGAGGCGGGCTGGGACGCCTCCGAGCCGGTCACCCTGTCGTGGGTGCCGGGCCAGCGCGACCGCGACACCGCCGCCACCGTGATCCAGAGCCAGCTCGCGGCGGCCGGCATGAAGGTCGAGCTCGAGCAGGTCCAGGTGGACGCGCTGCTGTCGTCCTACGAGGACAGGAGCTTCGACCTGGCGCTGTTCGGCGGCGGCAACTACGCCACCGAGCCGTCCACCGTGGCGACCATCGACGGCTGCGACGCGGGCTACCCGGACGGCGGCAACATCAGCCACTTCTGCGACGAGGAGCTGGACGGGCTGCTGGAGCGCGCGGACGGCGTCTCCGACCCGGCCGAGCGCAAGGCGCTGTTCAAGCAGGCGGCCGAGATCGAGCAGGCCGGGGTCCCGTACCTGTGGCTGTACAACCCGGACACGATCTGGGCGTACCGGACGCGCCTGTCGGGCTTCGAGCCGTCCGGCATGCCGACCAACGAGCTCGGGTTCTGGGACTTCGCGAACTGGAAGCTGAGCTGACCCGGCGGCGCCGGGACGCGTCCCCCGCGGGGAGCCGCGTCCCGGCCCCGCCCCGGTCCGGGCTTCCGGCGATCAACGAGAGGAGGTGACGCGTGGCGCTCTACGTCGTCCGGCGCCTGCTGGTCAACGTGCTGGTGTTCGTCCTGATCAGCGTCGGGATCTTCAGCCTGGTGCGGCTCGCCCCCGGCGACCCCGTGCGCATGATGGTCAACCCCGAGCAGATGCAGAGCGGGGGCGCGGCGTTCATCGAGGCCAAGCGGCACGAACTGGGACTGGACCGGCCGATCGTCGTCCAGTACGGGAACTGGCTGGCGGACGCGGTGCGCGGAGACCTCGGGTACTCCTACGTCGGCCACCGTCCGGTGTCGGCGGTGCTCGGCGAGCGCGTGGGGCCGACGCTGCAGCTCATGGGCGCCGCGCTGGTGGTCGCCCTGGTGGTCGCGATCGCGTTGGGCGTCGCCGCCGCGGTGCGGCGCAACTCGGCGGTCGACTACGGCGCCACCGTGATCGGCCTGACCGCGGTGTCGGTCCCGCCGTTCTTCCTCGGCATCGTCGGCATCTACGTGTTCTCGCTGAAGCTCGGCTGGCTGCCGTCCGCCGGGATGACGACGCCCGGCGACGGCGGGCCGCTCGACCAGCTCCACCATCTGATCCTGCCGGGGCTGATCCTGGCGTTCGTCACGGCCGGGCCGTTCACCCGGTACGTGCGGGGCGGGCTGGTGGACGAACTCGGCGCCGACTACGTGCGGACGGCCGAGGCGAAGGGCGCGGGCCCCGTCCGGGTGGTGCTGCGGCACGCGCTGCGCAACTCGCTGATCCCGCTGATCACCGTGGTGATGTACCAGATCCCGCAGATGCTGGCGGGCGCGGTGGTGATCGAGCAGGTCTTCGCCTGGCCCGGCATGGGGCAGCTGGCGGTCAGCTCGATCGGCCAGCACGACTACCCGGTGATCGTCGGGTTCGCGCTGTACGTGGCGGTGCTGGTGCTGATCTGCAACCTGGTCGCGGACCTGCTGTACGCGGCCGTCGACCCGAGAGTGAGCCTGCGGTGACCGCGTCGACACTCCCCGCCGGTGGGAAGACCGGCAAGGCCGCGTCGGCGTCGCCGCGCGCCCGCGCCCTGCGCCGTTTCCGCCGCAACCGCCTGGCCGTGGTCGGCACGGCGGTGCTCGCCGTCATCGCGCTGGCCGCGCTGCTGGCGCCGCTGCTCGCGGGCCACTCGCCGAACGCGGTCAGCCTGGACGCGGTCCGGCAGGGCCCGTCGGGAGAGCACTGGTTCGGCACCGACACCTCCGGCCGCGACGTGTTCGCCCGCACCCTGTACGCGGGACGGGTGTCGCTGCTGGTCGGGCTGACCGCGGCGCTCGCGGCGGTGATCCTCGGGACCCTGCTCGGCGCGGTGGCCGGGCTGTTCGGCGGCTGGACCGACAACGTGATCATGCGGATCGCCGACATCGTGATGTCATTCCCGACCGTGGTGGTGATCCTGGTGCTGGCCGGGATCATCGGCCCGAGCGTTCCCGTGCTGATCGCGGCGATCGGGTTCACCCAGTGGCCGGTCGCGGGACGGGTGGTGCGCGGCGTGACGCTGGCGCTGCGCGACCACGAGTACATCCAGGCGTCCCGCGCGGCGGGCGCGAACTCCCGGTGGCTGATCCGCAAGCACATCGTCCCGGCGGCGCTGCCCCCGGTCACCGTGACCGGCACGCTGGCCGTCGCGCAGGCGATCATGCTGGAGACGACCGCGTCCTTCCTCGGGCTCGGGGTCCGGCCGCCGTCGGCGAGCTGGGGGAACATGCTGAACGACGCGCAGAACCTGACGCTCATCCAGAGCATGCCGTGGCTGTGGATCCCGCCCGGCATCGCGATCGCCGTGACGGTGCTCGCCGTCAACTTCGTGGGGGACGGGCTGCGCGACGCCGTCACCCCCGCCGGACGGGGTGGTGACAAGTGAACGCTCCGCTGCTGGAGATCGAGGACCTGGTCGTCGAGTTCGACACCGACGAGGGCACCGTCCGCGCGGTGGACGGCGTCGCCTACACCGTCCTGCCGGGGGAGACCCTCGGCGTGGTGGGCGAGTCGGGGTCGGGCAAGAGCGTCACCGCGATGTCGGCGCTCGGGCTGATCAAGCCGCCCGGCCGGGTGGCGTCCGGACGGGTCGTGTTCGACGGCGTCGACCTGCGCGGGCTGCCGCCGCGCGAGCTGCGGCGGCTGCGCGGCGGCCGGATCGCGATGATCTTCCAGGATCCGATGACCGCGCTGAACCCGGTCATGACGATCGGGGGCCAGCTCACCGAGGCGCTGCGGCTGCACAACGCGCGGATGTCCCGCGCGGACGCGCGGCGGCGCGCCGCCGAACTGCTCGCGCTCGTCGGGGTGCCCGGCGCCGCGAAGCGGCTCAAGCAGTACCCGCACGAGTTCTCCGGCGGGATGCGGCAGCGCGCGATGATCGCGATGGCCGTCGCCAACGAGCCCGACCTGCTGATCGCCGACGAGCCGACGACCGCGCTGGACGTCACCGTCCAGGCCCAGGTGCTCGACCTGCTGCGGGACGCCCGGCGGGAGACCGGCGCCGCCACCGTCCTGATCACGCACGACCTGGGCGTGGTCGCCGAGATGGCCGACCGGGTCGTGGTGATGTACGCCGGGCGGGTCGTCGAGCACGGCCCGGTCGCCGAGATCTTCCGCTCGCCCCGGCACCCCTACACCCGGGGGCTGCTGGACAGCCTGCCGCGGATGGACGAGGACGCCGACGAGCTGACCCCGATCCCGGGCGCGCCGCCCGGACCGGGCGACGTCACCGCGGGCTGCCCGTTCGCGCCGCGCTGCCCGCTGGTCCGCGACCGGTGCCGGACGGAACGTCCCGAACCGGTCGAGACCGGGCCCGGACGGGCCAGCGCCTGCCACTTCCACACCGAACTGGCCGGCCACACCGAACCGGCAGGGGAGGACACCGATGACTGAACCCGAGGAGGTCCTGCGCGTCACCGGACTGGCCAAGCACTACCCGGTGCGGTCGGGCCCGCTGCGCCGCCGCACCGGCAGGGTGCACGCCGTGGACGGCGTCGACCTCTCCCTGCGGGCCGGCCGCACCCTCGGCCTGGTCGGCGAGTCCGGCTGCGGCAAGACCACGACGGGACGGATGGCGGTCCGGCTGCTCGAACCGACCGCCGGGACGATCGTCGTGGCGGGCCGGGACGTCACCCACGCGCGCGGCGCCGACCTGCGCGCGCTCCGCCGCGACCTCCAGTTGGTGTTCCAGGACCCGTACGCCTCGCTGTCGCCGCGGATGACCGTGCACGACATCATCGCCGAGCCGCTGCGCGTCCAGGGACGCTACGCCGACGGCGGGGCGGAGCGCGTCGCGGAACTGCTCGACATGGTGCGGCTCGCGCCCGCGCACGCCCGCCGCTACGCGCACGAGTTCTCCGGCGGGCAGCGGCAGCGCATCGGGATCGCCCGCGCCCTCGCGCTCGACCCGAAGGTGCTCGTCCTGGACGAGCCCGTCAGCGCCCTGGACGTGTCGATCCAGGCGCAGGTCGTCAACACGCTGCGCGAACTCCAGCGCGACCTCGGCGTGGCGTACCTGTTCATCTCGCACGACCTCTCGGTGGTGCGGCACGTGTCCCACGAGATCGCCGTGATGTACCTCGGGAAGGTCGTGGAACGCGGCACCCGGGAGGAGATCTTCCGGGGCGCCGCCCACCCGTACACGCAGGCGCTGCTGTCGGCCGTCCCGCGCCCCGAACCGGGCCGCGCCGGGCGCCCCGAGCGGATCACGCTGACCGGGGACGTGCCGAGCCCCGTCGACCCGCCGTCCGGCTGCCGGTTCCGCACCCGCTGCTGGAAGGCACAGGACGTCTGCGCGACGGAGGAGCCGCCGCTGATCGCCCGCGACGGGATCGACCATCCGGTCGCCTGCCACTTCGCCGAACCGACCGCACCCCGGAACACGCCCACCATGCTCAAGGAGACGCAGTGAACGACGCCGACACCCGCCTCGCCGCCGCCCCCGCCGACCCCGCGCCCGCCGGCGAGCGCCCGGCGGTCGCCGCCGTCCGGCGGGCCGGGACGCGGCTGATCGCGTCCGGGCAGGTCGCCGTCCGCGACGGCAAGCTGCTCGCCGAGGGACGCGTCGGCGAGAACGTCGCGTTCGACGAGGCCCGCGCCTGCGCGCGGCAGTGCGCCCGCAACGTCCTCACCGCCGTCCGGGACGAACTGGGCGGGCTCGACGGGATCGAGCAGGTCGAGGCGGTCACGATCTGGGTGGCGTGCGTGCCCGGCTTCACCGACCAGCACCTGGTGGCCGACGCCGCGACCGACCTGTTCCTGGAGGTGCTCGGCGAGACGGCCGGACGGCACGCGCGGGCCGCGCTGGGCGTCGCCGCGCTGCCGACCGGCAGCCCCGTCGAGGTCCAGGCCGCCTTCCGGCTGCGCTCATGACGGACCTGCTCATCACGGGCGGGACGGTCGTCGACGGGACGGGCGCCGCCCCCGTCCGCGCCGACGTCGCCGTCACCGGCGGGCGCGTCGAGGCGGTCGGCGACCTGGCGGGACGCCCGGCCGCCCGGACCCTCGACGCGTCCGGGCACGCGGTGACGCCCGGCTTCGTCGACGTCCACACCCACTCCGACCTGACCCTGCTGTCGGGGCCGGAGGCGCACAGCGCCGTCCGGCAGGGCGTCACCTCCGTCGTCGTGGGCAACTGCGGCCTCGGCGTGGCGCCGGTCGCCGCCGACCCGGCGGCGCTGCGCGCCGCCGCCGGGTACCTCGACCTGGACCCGGCCGTCCGCTGGACCTGGACGGACCTGCCCGGATACCTCACCGCGCTCGACGCCGCCCGTCCCGCGGTGAACGTCGCCGCGCTCGTCGCGCACATCCCGCTGCGGGCGGCGGCCGTCGGGTTCGACGACCGTCCGGCCGACGCCGCCGCGCTCGACCGGATGCGCGGCCTGCTCTCCGACGCGCTCGCCGCCGGCGCCGCCGGCGTCTCCACCGGCCTGGTGTACGCCCCGGCGTGCTACGCCCGCGAGGACGAACTGCTCGCCCTGGGCCGCACCGCCGCCGCGCACGGACGCCTGTTCGCCTGGCACGTCCGCGACTACGCCGACGGGCTGCTCGACTCCGTCCGGCAGGCCCTCGCGGTCGCGCTCGCCACCGGCTGCCGCACCCAGATCTCCCACCTCGTCGCCGTCGGGCGGCGCAACCACGGTTCGGTCGCCCGCGCCCTGGAGTTGATCGACGAGGCCCGCGCCCGCGGCGCCGACGTCGCCTTCGACGTCTACCCCTACCTGGCGGGCAACGCGCCGCTGTCCCAGCTCCTGCCCGACTGGGCGCAGGCGGGCGGCGACGGCCCGATGCGCGCCCGCCTCGCCGCCCCGGACGTCCGCGCCCGTGTCGTGGACGAGTGGCGCGACATGCCGCTCACCTGGGACGACATCACCGTCAGCCGCGTCCCGGGCGAGGCCCCGGACACCGGCGCGGACGCCCTCGCCGGCCGGACGATCGCCGAGATCGCCGCGACCGCCGGGACCGACCCGTCGCGGGTCGCGCTCGACCTCACGGCGGCGCACGGCAACGGCGTGCTGATGATCGCCGCGGGCCGGAGCGAACGGGACCTGCTGGACGCCCTGACCCACCCCGCCGCCGTGATCGGATCGGACGGGCAGGCGCTCGACCCCGACGGCCCCACCGGGCACGGCACCCCGCACCCGCGCTCGTACGGCTGCTTCCCGAGGCTGTTCGCGGAGTACACGCGCCGTCCCGGCGGCCTCCCGCTGGCCGAGGCGGTGCGCAAGTGCACCTCCGCGCCCGCCGAGCGGGCCGGGCTGGCGGGCCGCGGCGTCCTGCGCGCGGGAGCGGTCGCCGACATCGCGGTATTCGACACCGAAAGGATCACCGATCGGGCTACGTTCGCTGCACCCGCGCAGTATCCGGACGGCGTCCGCGCCGTCATCGTCGGCGGCCGTCCCGTGGTCGAGGACGGCGCGCACGGCGGCGCTCGTCCCGGCGCGGTCCTGCGCATCCCCTGAACGAAGGCGAGGCACTCCCCATGGCACGAACCACGGCACGCCGCCGCGACGTGGACGACGACCGCCCGGCGTCGGCCAACTACCACGCCAACGCGCTGGCCCGCGGGCTGGCCCTGCTGGAACGGCTCGCGGACCGGGGCACGACGCTGACGCTGAACGACTTCGCCGCCGACACCGGCCTGCCCAAGAGCACCCTCGTGCGGCTGCTCGCGGTCCTGGAGGAGATGGAGTACGTGGTGCGCGCCGACGAGCGTCCCGCGTACCGGCTCGGCCACAAGACGCTGACCCTGTCGACGGCGTACCTGTCCGGGCTCGACCTGTCCCAGATCGCGGGCGGGCACCTCGCCGGAGTCGCCGCCGACACCGGCCAGACCGCCAACCTCGGCGTGCTGGACGGGCCCGAGGTGCTGCACGTGTGCGTCCGGGAACCCGACCGGCCGATCCGGTTCCACATCATGCCCGGCACCCGCGACGCCGCCTACTGCACGGGCCTCGGCAAGATGCTCCTCTCCCGCCTCCCCGCCGACGGCCTGGCCCCGCACCTGCCGCCCGAGCCGTTCCCGTCCCGCACCGAGCACACCCTGACCACCCTCGACGCCCTCACCCGCGACCTGACCGAAACCGCCGGGCGCGGGTACGCCCTCGACGACAACGAGGGCAGCGTCGGGCTCCGCTGCGTCGCCGTCCCGGTCGAGGTCAACGGCGTCTGCGTGTCGGCGGTCAGCGTCTCCGGCCCGTCCGCCGAATTCGGCGACGACCGGATCGGCGCCCACCTGGACCGGCTGCGCACCGCGGCGAAGGCCCTGGCGGCCGACACCGACGTCGTCGCGGCCCTCGAATACCTGCACTCCTCGCTGCGCTCCGGCGCGCCCGACAACCGGGAGGACACGTGATCGACTTCCACACCCACTGCCAGCGTCCCGAACACTGGGGCTGCGAGTGGGACGACCACTGGAGACCCGTCTACGGGCAGGGCGCCCACGAGTTCACCCCGGCCGACTACGACCGGGCGATGGAGGGCGTGACCGCCGCGTGCGTCTTCGGCATCCGCGCCACCGCCGCCGGTGTCCTCACCCCCAACGACCACACCGAGCGCTTCGTGGCGGAGACCGCCGCCGAGACGATCGGCTTCATGGCGCTCGACCCGACCGACCCCGACGTCCTCGACCAGCTCGCCGACGGCGTCCGGCGCGGGCTGCGCGGCATCAAGCTGTACCCGGTGCTCGCGCTGTTCGACCCGACCGACACCGCCTACGACCCCTTCTACCGGGCCGCGACCGAGGCCGGACTGGTCGTCCTGTGGCACATGGGCGCCACCCCGAGCCCGGCCGGTGACCTGTCGGTCAGCAACCCGCTGGTCGTGGACGGCGTCGCGCGCCGGCACCCCGACCTCGTCCAGATCATCGCGCACCTCGGCCACCCCTGGCAGCGCGAGACGATCGTGACGCTGCGCAAGAACCGCCGCGTGTACTCCGACGTGTCGGCGAGCTGGGCCCGCCCGATGGACGGCTACCTCGCCCTGGCCCGCGCCCAGGAGTGGGACGTCGTCGACCGGCTCGTCTTCGGCTCCGACTTCCCGCTCTGGACGCCCGCCGAGGCCGTGGCCGGGCTGCGCGAGATGGTCGGGCAGCGCCCGTCCGGCTTCCCCGAGATCAGGAAGGAGACCGTCGAGTGGCTGCTGGACGGCGACCCGCGCCCGGCGATGGGACTCGCGTGAACGTTCCCCTGGCGGAGCTGCCGACGCCCGCGCTGCTCGTCGACCGGGCCCGGATGGAGGCGAACCTGGCCGCGATGGCCGCGTCCATCGGCCGCGCGGGCGTCGCGCTGCGCCCGCACTTCAAGACGTCCAAGTGCGTGGCGGTGGCCCGCCGCCAGCTCGCCCACGGCGCGACCGGGTTCACCTGCGCGACGCCCGCCGAGGTCGCCCTCCTCCAGGACGCCGGCGTCGCGGACGTCCTGTGGGCGCACCAGCCGGTCGGCCCCGCGAAGGTCGCCTTCGCGGTCTCGGCGGCCTCCCGCGGCGGCCTGACCATCGCGCTCGACTCGACGGACGCCGCCGAGCCGGTGTCCCGCGCGGCCTCGGCCGCGGGCGTCACCGTCCCGTTCGTCCTGGAGGTCGACACCGGCCTGCACCGGGCGGGCGTCGACCCCGACCGGGCCGTGGCGACCGCCGCCGCGATCGCCGCGCTGCCCGCGCTGGAGCTGCGCGGCGTCCTCACCCACGAGGGCCACCTCGCCGCGCACGGCTCCGACCGTGCCGGGCTGGAGGCCGCGGGCGACCTGGCCGGACGCACGCTCGTCCAGGTCGCCGAGGCGCTGCGCGCCGACGGCCACGCCTGCCCGCTCGTCTCGGTCGGCTCCACGCCCGGCGCGACGTCCGCGCCGTTCGCCGAGGGCGTCACCGAAGCCCGTCCCGGCACGTACGTCTACTTCGACTCCAACCAGGTCGGGCTGGGCAGCGCGCGCGTCGAACAGTGCGCGCAGACGGTCCTGGCCCGCGTCACCAGCACCCAGCGCGCCGGGACCGTCATCATCGACGCGGGAATCAAGGCGATGAGCTCCGACACCATCGCGACGGCCGGAATCCTCGGCATCGTCTGCGACGCGGGCGGGGCGCCGGTCGACGGGATCGACTTCCGCAACGCCAACGAGGAGCACGGTTACCTCACCGGCCCCGGCACGTCCGTCCTGCGCGTGGGGGACTTCCTGCGGATCGTCCCCAACCACGCCTGCGGCACGACCAACATGTGGAGCGAAGTGCATTTCGTGGACGGCGCCGCGGCCGTGGAAAAGCACCCGATCGAAGCCCGTTACTGAACCGCAGGTCCACATGAGCCCGGATTCGTTGACATGGAATGGTATTCCGTGTTCTATCCGGGCTTATGTTGTTCAAGCGAGCGATATCGATCGCCCTCGGTGCCGCGCTCACGCTGGGATTCTCCGGCGCGGCCCACGCGGCCCACGCGGCCCACGCGGCCCCGCCCGGCGCCCCGACCCCCGACCAGCCCGACGTGATCGTGGGCCAGGCGGCCCCGGGGAAGAAGCTGCACTTCCCCAACATGGAGCGCCTCCGCGACGGCACCCTGTTCACCGTCGTCCGCGAGGGCGCCGGGCACACCGGCCAGGACGGCCGCCTCCTCAAGCTGACCAGCCGTGACGGCGGCCGGACCTGGTCGTCCCCGGCCGTCGCCCACGACTCCCCGTACGACGACCGCGACCCGATGATCGCCCAGCTCTCGTCCGGCCGGCTCGTACTGAGCTGGTTCCAGATCGACTACTCGGTCACGCCCGCCGAGCCGATGGGCACGTTCGTCCGGCACAGCGACGACGGCGGCGCCACCTGGTCCGAGCCCGTCTCGGTCGAGTCCTCGATGAGCGGCGAGTCCGACATCGTCGACACCTACGAGCTGGGCTGGGCGGCGAGCCACGGGCAGGTCAAGGAACTGCCCGGCGGCGAGCTGATCATCCCGCTCTACGGCACCGTCCCCGACGACCGCTGGCAGCGCGCCACCGTCGTGCGCAGCCTGGACGGCGGCGAGACCTGGCACGCCGGCACCGAGTCGACGATCGGGGCGGAGCAGGGCACCCACTTCCAGGAGCCCGTCCTCACCGTCCTTCCCGATGGCACGGTCCACGCCCTGCTGCGCATCGGGACGGCGGCCTCCACCATGGGCGCCGCCCGCTCGAGGGAATCCTGGTCCCGCGACGGCGGCCGCACCTGGAGCACGCCCACCGAGATCGACCTGGTGACGTCCTCCGCGCACACCGAGGTCCTGCGCAACGGCGACGTCTTCCTCGCCTACGGCGACCTCTCCGGCCACTTCACGAACCGCCGCGGCACCGTCGGCGCCGTCCTGCGCGACCCCGGCCGGTCATGGAGCGGAGCCCCGCGCGACCTCGTCTACGACTCGGGCACCGGCGACCAGGCCAACCCCGCGGTCGCCGAGGTGCGTCCCGGACGCGTCCTCGTGCTCGGCTACGACTCCAACGCCGGCCGCCTCATCGGCGACTTCGTCGATGTCCGCGACATCCGCCCCGACCGTCCCGACCCGAGGCGCGTGGACCTCGCCGCCCTGCACGCCTCCGGCCGCCTCACCATCGACACGGACATGACGTACACGACCGCCGACCGGCCGAACGTGGGCACCACGGGCCCGATCGACGGCGTCGTCGGCTACTACGACGCCGCGTGGGCACCCCGCCCGGCACCGGCCCAGTACACCCTCACCTTCGACCGTCCGACCCGCGCGATGCAGGTCGGCGTCGCCCTCAAGCCCGGCCATGCCGAAGCCGCGACGGTCAAGGTCCGCACGACCGACGGCACGTGGCGCACCGTCGGCGACCTCGACTACCGCGTCCGCTGGGGCGACGACCTCACCTGGTTCCGGGTGCACCCCGGCGCCCCGATCGACCGGATCACGGTGGAGATCCCGCAGGCCGCCGGCTGGCCCGTCCTGTCCGAGGTGGCCGTCCGCACCCCCGGCCGCCACTGACCCGGAGGCACGCGGGCGGAAGGTCCACCCGAGGTCTGCCCGCCGACCCGGCCGGTCGGCGGGCAGACCCGCGTATGACCGGCGGACGCAAAGGCGCACGAGCGCGCGGACCCGGCGCGATGAGCACGCCTCCGCCGGGACTTCGGGTGCGCACCGGAATCGGCCGGGCGGCCGGGGCTCCGGCGAGAATCCTTTTGACAAACACCTATGTCTATTGGAACCTGGGCCGGTGGATGCAGCGACCAAGGCAACTCTGGTGGCCCAGGCGGCGGACCCCTTCTATACGCTGGGCCGCCTCACGGGCTTCGTGCTCGTGGTGGGCGGGGTGGTCGCGGCCATAGTGGCGGTGAGCAAGTCCGCGAACCGCAAGCCGCAGTACTGGCACCACCAGATGCCTCCCGGGCGGCCGTATGGCCCGGGCCCTTATGGCCTCCAGCCGCCCTACGGCCCCGGCCCCCAGTACGGCCCCGGCCCTCAGCCGCCGTACGGACCCGTTCCCCGGCCGCCCTATGCACCAGGCCCGCAACCTCCCCACGGACCCGCTCCCCACCCTCCCCACGGGCCTGCTCCCCAATACGGACAACCGGCGGTGCCGCCGCACCAGCCGCCGCCACCGCCGCCTCCGGCCTGAGATCTCAGACGACCGACGTCCCACGTTGCTCCAGGGCGTCACCTCAGCGGTTACCGCAGTGTTCCCAGACGGGCGCCACTGCAGGTCGAGAACGCCTCGTTCCACCCACGACACGAAACCCGCCGCGAACGCGGGATACGCAGGGAAGAACGCCGACAAGCCGAACCCCGCACCGGCGAGCAGTCACTGCCGCCGACCCCAGCCCCAGCGTGTCCCCGTCCTCGCGCGCCGGCGGGCCCGACACCGCCACCACGCCCGAAGCGGACGTCGACGTCCTTCTGGGATCTACGTGAAGTGCATCGCGGCAGGTTGAGGAAGCCGCGCGCCGTCCGCTCTCAAGGCCTCAGCCGACGCGTGATCTCGCTGGTGTTCCGTCCCGCCGCACCGCGGCGGGACCCTCCGACCGTGGCGGTCCGTACACATCCGCACACACGAATGGACCCTTGACCGGCGGACAAAGCCGGTCAAGGGTCCATTCGTGTCGTCGCTGGTCGCGCCCCCGGCAGGATTCGAACCTGCGACACCCGCTTTAGGAGAGCGGTGCTCTATCCCCTGAGCTACGGAGGCCGGTCGCACGAGAGTAGCGGACGGCACCTACAGGGTAGAGGACGGGCGCCTGTGACGCGCGTTCTTATCCCGTTCGTCCATCTCGCCCCGCTGAGTGGTGTGGGTGAGTTGACAGTCGATGCGGCGAATCTGTGGGAATGGAGCTAGGCCCGGTGGGTCGGGCTCGGTACGCTTCCATGCCGTGACGGGTCGGCATCGTGGGCAGCCGGAGGCGGGCAGGGCCGAGGAGCGGGAGCCCAAGCGGAGACGGACGGCGGTCATCGGCGCCCTGGTCGCGGTACCGCTGCTCGCGGCGGTGGTCGCGTTCACCCTCGGGGACGGATCGGACGGGTCGTCCCGCGCCGTGACCCCCGTGCAGCGGACGACGCCCGCCGCGGAGCCCACGTACGGGGAGTACGTCGCGCCGGAGGCCGGTCCGCAGGCGGAGACGCTCACGCCGCCCGCTCCCACCCCGCCGCCCGCACCCGCCGCGACGCCGCGCAGCCGGCCGGCGCCCGCGGAGACACCGCGGACCCGCCAACGTCGCGACTGCAGGTGGGAGGACGTGCCGGTCCTCGAGCGGTGGTGCCGCTGGCGCGGTCGGGACGGCCGCTGACGTTCCCCGCCGATGACGCAGGGTGCCCGTCCGGGTTCTGGTAGCGTTCTCGCCGCTGATCCGCATTCGGGCATCAGGAGGAAAACCACCGTGCCGAACCCCCGGTCGGCTGCGCTGACCGCGGTCTTCCTGGTGATGGCGATGTTCTCCGCGCACGGCGACGCGAGAGCCGCCGACGGTCCGGACGATGCCTACGAGAAGCTCCGCAGCGAGGCGTCGAAGGCTCGCGAAGAGCTGGAGAAGGCCACGGGCGAGATGAAGGACCGCCGGCAGGCTCTCGAGAAGTCGCAGGAGAAACTGCGCGCCACCCTGAAGGAACTCACCGTGGCCGAGGCCGAACTCAACCGGATTCGCGAGCCGGTGGCCCGGCTGGCGAACACCTCCTACCAGCATCCGGACTCCACCGGGCCCCTCGCGGCCCTCGGCGGCGGGGACCCGGTGCAGGTGCTCAGGTCGACGGCGGACGTGGCGATGCTCGCCCAGACGCAGCAGTCGCTCGTGGAACGTGCCGACGACCTCCAGCGCCGCCACAAGGACCTCGTGTCGACCGAGCAGGAGCTCCAGTCGAGCAACGCGGTCGAGCAGGCGCGCGTCGAGCAGGACATCGCCTCGCTCAAGAAGCGTTCGGCGGACCTCACCGAGAAGCTCAACGCGCTCCTCGGCGACCTCCCGAGGTCCAAGCAGGTGCAGCTCACGTGCGATGAGGATCTCGTGGCCGAGGCGAAGGGATTCCCGAACGGGCTGATCCCGTCCAAGTACCTCTGCGACCTCCCGCAGAAGGGCCACCAGCTCCGCGCGGACGCCGCGCTGGGGTTCTACAAGCTGAACGCCGCCTACAAGGAGCGGTTCGGCCGCGAGATGTGCGTGACCGACGCCTACCGCAGCCTGTCCGAGCAGCACAGCGTCTACGCGAGCCGCCCCGGCTTCGCGGCCGTCCCGGGGACGAGCAACCACGGCAAGGGCCAGGCGCTGGACCTGTGCGGCGGGATTCAGAACGCGGGCTCGGCCCAGTTCAACTGGATGGAGGCCAACGCCGAGAGGTACGGCTGGTTCCACCCGGCGTGGGCCTACAGCAATCCGTTCGAACCGTGGCACTGGGAGTACGGAACCGACAGCGCCCACTGAGCGACAGCGCCCAATTGCCTCAGGCGGGCGCCTGGACCGGCGTGACCTCCGCGGTGCAGAACTGGCAGCGGCGGGCCTTGACCGGGATCGCCCCCAGGCATTCCGGGCAGTCCCGCTCGGTGACCTCCTTGTTGCGGTCCATCCGCTCGATGAGCTTCGACATCGGCAGCACGACGAGGAAGTACACGATCGCCGCAGTGATCAGGAACGCGATCGCCGACGTGAGGAAGATCCCGTACGGGAACTTCGTGCCGTTGATCGTCACCGCGAGCGCCGTGTAGTCGGGCTCGCCCCCGATCAGCGCGATCAGCGGAGTGATGAAGGAGGTGGCGAAGTCCTTCACGAGGCCCGCGAACGCGGCGCCGACCACGAACGCGACCGCGAGGTCCACCAGGTTGCCGCGCAGCAGGAACTTCTTGAAACCACCCATTGAACGCTCCAATCGTCGGGGGGACGCGCCCGCCCTGGACCCTTCGACGGCCCGTACATCATCCGGACGGCACGCACCGGAACGGTCACGGATCGTATTGTTTCGAGCCGTGTTCCGCCAAGTCGGGACCCGACCCGGGCCGTGGCCGGGTGCCAGGGGTCGATGGCCGGGTCCGGGGGTGGCGTCAGGTGGTGATCGTCACGGCCAGGTCCGTTCGGGATCCGGCCAGCGCGAGGGCCTGGCCTCTGGTCGTTGCGAGGACGATCAGAGCGCCGTCTCGTGGCCCTTCGTCTTCCGGGGACGGGACGGCGATGACGGGGACCGAGGAGACCACCACGCGTGCCCCGTCCCACGGGGTTCCGGTGGGGCGTGCGGCTGTGCGGGTGCTGGGTGGCGGTAGGGGGCCCGGCCTGTGGGACACCGGTGCTGGGGCGGGCGAGTCGCGAGTGCCGGATAGGGGGCGAGGCGAGTCCCTGCTCGTTGCCACCGGGGGCGAGTGCCGGGCCGGGTGCGGTGCTCCGGTCGGCGGACGGTCGATGCCGGCCGGTGGCGCTGCCATGGGTGCCTCTCCGGGGTGCGGGGCCGCCAGGACGTCGATGCGGTCGCCCGGACGGACCAGGCGGACGGTGCCGGCATCGGCGATGCGGATCGGGGTGGCGACCTTGTCGGGACCGAAGCCGCGCAGGAGGCGGTCGCCGATGACGCGGACGTCGGTGAGCGGTTCGCCGCGGCGCATGGGCCCGGCGAGGACGCGGCCGGCCGCGTCGGCGCGGAGGGCGCCGGACGGGACGGCTCCGGGCGGGAGGGAGACGGGACGGACGTCGGACGCGGCCAGGGTCGCTCCGGCCGGGAGATCGCGGGCGGCGGCGAGGACGCGGACGGTCGCGGGCGGTCCGGGGCGCAGGGTGAGCAGGGCGAGCCAGGCGGCGGCCGCGGCGAACAGGGTCGCCAGCGGCCGTCGCAGGCCGGTTAAGCGGGTCACGGTAGTTCCAGCGGGAGTTCCATCCCGTCCAGGGCGCCGGGGCAGGGGCAGTCGCGGTCGGTGGGCAGGACGGTGACGATGTCGGCGACCAGGGAACGGAGCCGGCCGATGTTCTCGCCGAAGACCCGCAGGACCTCGTCCATCGTGACGCCCTCCCCCTCTTCGATGCCGGCGTCGAGGTCGGTGACGAGGCACAGGGGGGTGTAGCAGAGGGCGAGTTCGCGGGCGAGGACGGCTTCGGGGTGCCCGGTCATGCCGATCAGGCTCCACCCTTGGGACGCGAACCAGCGGGACTCGGCACGGGTGGAGAACCGGGGGCCCTCGATGACGACGAGGGTGCCGGAATCGGCCGGGGTCCAGCCGGTGGAGCGGGCGGCCCGCAGGGCGGTGCGGCGTCCGTCCGGGCAGTACGGGTCGGAGAACGAGACGTGGACGGCGGCGCCCGCGTCGTAGTAGGTCTGCGGACGCCCGGACGTGCGGTCGACCAGCTGGTCGGGGATCGCGAGGGTGCCGGGGCCGAGGTCGGGGGTGAGGGAACCGACGGCGCTCGGTGCGAGCACCTGCCGCGCCCCCAGGGATCTCAGCGCCCACAGGTTGGCGCGGTACGGGATCTTGTGCGGTGGATACCGGTGGTCGCGGCCGTGGCGGGGGACGAACGCGACGCGCCGTCCGCCGAGTTCCCCGACGGCGATGGGGTCGCTGGGCGGGCCGAAGGGCGTGTCGACCCGGACCTCCTCGACCTCGTCGAGGAAGGAGTAGAAACCGGAGCCGCCGATGACTCCGATGGGAGGTGTGGTTGACATGTGGCCGACATTAGTCAGCGGGGGAGGAGGGCCGTCGGGGGAATCGTGATTGTGGATAACTTCGGGGCGGGACCCGTCCCGACGACGGGCCCCGCCCCGGACATCAGCGGACGAGTTGGTGCACCCGGGGCGTTTCCTCGGCCGGTTTCTCGCGGGCGAGACGGCTCGGCGTCCAGATGCGGGGGCCGATGTCGTGCGCGAGGGCGGGCAGGAGGACGGAGCGGACGATCAGCGTGTCCAGGAGGACGCCGAGCGCGACCGCGAATCCGAGTTCGACCATGAACACCAGCGGGAGCGTCACCAGCGCGGCGAAGGTGGCGGCTAGGACGAGGCCCGCCGAGGTGATGACGCCGCCGGTGACGGTCAGACCGCGCAGGATGCCGCGCCGGGTCCCGAGCGACTGCGACTCCTCCCTGACGCGGTGCATCAGGAAGATGTTGTAGTCCACGCCGAGCGCCACCAGGAAGATGAACGCGAGCAAGGGGAACGACGCGTCGGATCCCTCGAAGCCGAAGACGTGCTCGAAGAAGAGCGCCGAGGCGCCCAGGGCCGCCAGGAACGAGAGGATCACCGTCGCCATCATCAGCAGCGGCGCCACGAGGGCGCGCAGCAGCAGCACCAGGATGAGGAGGACGACGACCAGGACGATCGGGATGATGACGAGGTTGTCGCGGGACGACGCCTCGTTGGTGTCCACGCTGATGGCCGTGGTCCCGCCGACCTTCGCCTCGGACGGGACGGAGTCGCGGAGGCGCTCGACGGTCTGCTGCGCGGCCTCGCTGTCGGCCGGGTCCCGCAGCGTCGCCTCGTACTGGACCAGGCCGTCCGCGGTCTGCGGCGGGCCGACTCCGGCGACGCCCTCGGTGCCGCGTATCGCCGCCGCGACCCGGTCGGACGCCGCCGCCGGGGCGATGACGACGGCAGGGGAACCCGACCCGCCGGCGTAGTGCTCGGTCAGAACCTCCTGGCCCGCGATGGAGTCGGTCCGTTCCCTGAACATCCCCTCGTTGGACAGCCCGGTGGCGTTGAGGGAGAACAAGCCGAGAGTGAGGCCCGCCAAGGCGACCGTGGTGACGGTCCAGAGCGCGCGCGGGCGCCTGCCGACGAGTGCGGCGATCCGGCTCCACACGCCGTGCTCGGCCTCGTACGCCTCGGGCTGCAGGTACTTGGGGTCGTAGCGGGGGATCAGCGGCCAGAACAGCCAGCGCCCGCAGACGACGAGCAGCGCCGGAAGCAGCGTGAGCATGGCGGCGAGCGCGGTCAGCACCCCGGCGGCGGCGACCGGCCCCATGCCCGCGGTCGAGTTCATCGCGGCGAGCAGCAGGCACACCAGGCCGGCGGCGACGGTCGCCGCGGACGCGATGACGGCGGGGGCGGCGCGGCGCAGCGCGAAGGCCATCGCCTCATGACGGTCCTCGTGCCGGTGCAGTTCTTCCCTGTACCGGGCCACGAGAAGGAGTGCGTAGTCCGTGGCGACACCGAAGACCAGGACGGTCAGAATCCCCGCGCTCTGCCCGTTGACCGTCAGGTCCGCGTACCTGGCCAGAAGGTAAATGAGTGACTGGGCGAGCCCGAGGGCGAACAGCGCGCTCAGAACCGGGACGAACCAGAGGATTGGACTGCGGTAGATGAGCAGCAGCAACACGATGACGACCCCGCCCGCGGCCATCAGCAGGAACCCGTCGAGGCTCTCGAAGACCTCGAACTGGTCGGCGCCCGCGCCGGCGGGGCCGGTGACGTGCGCCTCGAGGCCGGGCGGTCCGCGCTGGGCGAGCTCCCGGGCCTCGTCCACGGCGTCGACGAGGGTCTCCTCGCCGGTGAGCGGCACGAGCACCTGCAGCGCCAAGCCGTCCTCGGAGGGGATCGGACCCTGCACGGTCTCCGCCCCGGGAAGTCCCCGGAAGGCCGCCATGTCCTCGGTGACCGCCGTGCGGTCCGCCGCGGTGATGCCGGACGGCCGTTCGTAGACCACGACCGCGAGCATCGACTCCTCGGTCCGGAAGCGCTCCTGCAGCTCGACGACCTGCGTCGACTCGGCCCCGCCGGGCAGCCAGGAGGACGCCTCGTTCTCCTCCACGTCGCCCAGCCTCCCGGCGAGCGGGCCGAGGGCGGCCAGCAGGACGATCCACAGGGCCAGCACGATCCATTTGGTGCGCCGGCCGGCGATCCATCCGGCCAGGCGGTTCGGGCGGTCGTCCGGCGGCGCCGGACTGGGTTCGCTCATGGTTCCTCTCCGCTGCTGCTCAAGCGGGGTGAAGTCGAGATATGTCGTGTGTTCGGGCAAATGTCTCTCGGCTGGCGAGAGGTGTCAAGTACTATCTCGAAATTGCGGGGGTGCGGTGGCGGTGGTACCCGACCGCGGTGGCGCGTCGGCACGGGTCGTCGACGCGTCTTGCTCGTCCGGACCAATGCTCGCCGGAGCGCTACCGTCCGCGCGTCCCACGAGGGAAGCGAACCGCGGTACGTCCAGAGATGCAGGTCCGCCGCCCCGACTTCACCCGCGAGGTGTATCCACGCCCGGTGGGCACGACCGTGAGGTGGAGAGCAATGGTGGGCGCGGTCGTCCGCAAGGTGCAGACGCATGGGCGGGCATGCCGCGAGGCCGGGGCGGGAACCGCGGAGCCAGGCCCCTGGAGCCGGGGGGCTTCACCGGTGGCAGCATCAGCCGGCTCGCGCGGAAAGCCGAGACCGCCGTCAACGGTCGCCGTCAACGGTCGCCGTCAACGGTCGCCGTCAACGGCCACGTCAACGGCCCGCGCCGGACGGAACGTTGGTTCGGGGAGCTCGACCGCGAGCCTCGGTGCCGGGGCGGCGGGAGCTCCAGGGGGCGGCGCGACTTCCCTGCCGACGCGACACGACTGAGGGCAACGGCGCGCGGCCGTTGCCCTCACACCTGCCCGAAGCTAGGCGACCTTCTCCTTGGACGACGAGGACGAACCGGAGTCGCCGCCCGACGAAGACGAAGAGGACGACGAAGACGACGAGTCGGACTTCGCGGAGCCGTCGCCCGAGGCGGACGACGAGGACGACGAGTCGGACGAACCGCTCGACGAGCCGCCGGACGAGGAGCCCGCGGTCGACTTACCGGAGCCGCGGCTGTCGGTGCGGTAGAAGCCCGACCCCTTGAAGATGATCCCCGCCGCGGAGAAGACCTTGCGCAGCTTGCCCTCGCACGCCGGGCAGTCGGTCAGCGCGTCGTCGCTGAACTTCTGCACGACCTCCAGAGGCTCGCCGCACTCGGTGCAAACGTACTGATACGTCGGCACGGTTCCTCCTAGCTGACTCAGCCCGGCGGGTGGCCGCGGACTGGCACTCACTCTGAACGACTGCTAATGGTACCCGTGAGTTGAACAGGAATCGTCACCGGTCTGTTCCCCGGGCGGTCAAGCGCCGGTCTCGCCGAACCAGCCCGCCAGCTTCCCGCGTCGGCTCACGGCGCGCAGGCGGCGCTCGGCGACCTTGCGCACGTCCTCCGTCGTCACGACCAGCAGGGTGTCGCCGGACTGCAGCGGGGTGGTGGACTCCGGGACGAAACTGGACCCGTTCCGCACGATGAGGGTGATGGACGCACCCGCCGGGAGCCGGAGCTCGAAGATCTCCACGCCGCTCAGCCCGGAGTCGGGCGGGATCCTGACCTCCAGGAGGTCGGCGTGCAGCTCCTCGAGGGGTGCGGCCTCCACGTCCAGCTCGCGCGTCCCGTCTTCGCGTTCGAGCCGGCACAGCCGCGCGACCCACGGCAGCGTCGGGGCCTGCAGGAGCGTGAACACGACGACGATGTTGAAGATGATCGCGAAGTTGCGGTCGGAGCCCGGGAGCTGCTCCACCATCGGGATGGTGGCCAGGACGATCGGGACGGCGCCGCGCAGCCCGGCCCACGACAGGAACAGGCGTTCGCCCCACGGGATCCGGAAGCCGACGGTGGAGACCAGCACCGACACGGGACGGGCGACGAACAGCAGGATCGAGCCGATGATCAGAGCCGGCAGGATCTGCGCCGGGAGGTCGCCCGGGGACGCGAGCAGGCCGAGCATCACGAACAGCCCGATCTGCGCCAGCCAGCCGACGCCTTCGGCGAAGCCGCGCGTGGCGGGACGGTGCGGCAGGCGGGCGTTGCCGAGGACGAGGCCGCAGACGTAGACGGCCATGAACCCGCTGCCCTGCATGAGCGCCGTGGCGCCGTACGCGCCGACCGTCATCGCCAGGACGGCGATGGGGTAGAGGCCGGAGGCCGGCAGCGCCACGCGGCGCAGCGCCTGGGTGCCGAGCCAGCCGATCGCGACGCCCATCAGGACGCCCAGGACGAGCTGGTAGACGAGCATCCCGGACAGTTCGAGCAGGTCGGGGGAGCCCGATGTGGTGGCGAGCGCGATCACGATGATCACGACGGGGGCGTCGTTGAACCCGGACTCGGCCTCCAGCAGGCCGGTCACGCGGGCGGGCAGCGGGAGCCGGCGCACGACGGAGAAGACGGCGGCGGCGTCGGTGGGGGCCAGTGCGGCGGCGAGCAGGAAGGCGATGCGCCAGTCGAGGCCGATCAGCCAGATCGCGGGGAGCGCCACGATCACGATGCTGAGCAGCGTCCCGATCGTGGCGACGCTGAGCGCGGCGGGAACGGACGGCCTGACATGCCGCCAGTTCGTGGTGAGACCGCCCTCGGCGAGGATGAGGACGAGGGCCGCGAGGCCGAGGGTCTCGGCCAGCGCGACGTCGTCGAACCGGATGTGCAGCGGGCCGGACTCGCCGATGAGGAGGCCGAGACCCATGTACGCGAGCAGGGACGGCAGGCCGGACCCGTGCGCCAGCCGGACGGCGGCGATGGCGCAGAGTACGAGAACGGCCCCGAGGAGTAGCCAGATGTCGAGCTGCACATCCCACCCTTCGCGGGGTCGTCAAAGTTGAACGTTTAGGGATCCTACAGATTAAACGCCCATTTGCGCATTTCGGGTTGAGTGATGGGAGGTCGGCGACTCGCGGTCAACGCCGTCTGACCTGCGGATTCACCCCGTTGATGACGTTCCCCACGCCGTCGCCGCGCACCGCGGCCGTCACGTTGTCCCGCACGATCGAGACGAGGTTCAGCTGCGACAGGTCCGAGCCGCCCGCCGCGTGCGGCGACAGCAGCACCCGGTCGTGCGCGCGCAGCGGATGGCCGTCCGGGAGCGGCTCGGTGTCGAACACGTCGAGGGCCGCACCGGCCAGCCGTCCCGACTCGAGGGCCGCCAGGACGGCGCCGTCCGGCGCGATGCCCCCGCGCGCCACGTTCACCAGCAGCGCGCGGTCCGGCAGCAGGGCCAGCCGCTCCGGGCCGATCAGCCCGCGCGTCTCGTCCGTCAGCGGGACCGCCAGCACCAGGACGTCCGACGAGGCGACGAGATCGTCCAGGTCGCGGTAGGTCGCGGACGCCTCGGGGCGCGGGCGCCGCGTCCAGTACGAGACGTCGCAGCCGAGCGCCCCGAACAGCCGGGCGATCTCGGAACCGATCGCCCCGAACCCGACGACCCCGACGCGCTGCGCGTGCAGCTCCCGCGGCCGCTGCGCCAGCAGCTCCGCCTGCGGCCATCCGCCGCCGCGCATCAGCCGGTCGCCCCGGACGAGGTTCCGGCAGAGCGCGAACGCGGCGCCCACCGCCCACTCGGCCACGCCCCGCCGGTTGAAGCCCGCCGCATTCGCGACCGGCACGTCCCGGGCGGTCAGCGCGGCGACGTCCAGGCTGTCGGTCCCCACCGCCGGCATCTGGACGAACGCGAGGCGCGGCGCGGCCGCGACCTCCTCGGCGTCGAGCCGGAGCCGTCCGGTGTAGTCGCCGATGACGATCTCGGCATCGGCGAGCGCCGCGTGCAGGCCCGCGCGGCCGCCGGTCCCCGGGAACCGCACCTCGGCCGCGTCGCCGAGCGGTGCGAACAGCCCCCGCACGATCTCCTCGGCGATCGGGGGCAGTGACAGGATCCGCCACGGCTCGGTCATCTCGAACCTCCAGGTGAAGCCGAACTCGATCGCAACGTTGAATGTCGCGATCATTCCGCTCGGTCACCTTATGCGGGCGTCCGATACCGGCCACTCCGCCGGACCTGATCGGGTACGTTCCGTCACGTCCGGCCCGGTCGGTCGAGCCGCACCAGCCCCCGCGACGGCGTGGCGACGGCCCGGACGCGCCGGTCGTGCGGCTCCGCGGGGACCGCCGGGAGCAGTTCGTCGTCGTACACCAGCGCCACCGTCAGGATCGCGGGCCCCACGCGGGCGAGCGCGCGGTCGTAGGACCCGCCGCCGCGACCGAGCCGCACGCCCGTCCCGTCCACCGCGACGGCCGGGGTCAGGACGACGTCCGCGCTGGCCACGGCCCCGGGGCCGCGCGGCGGCTCGGTCGGCTCCAGGCATCCCCGGGGGCCGGGCGCGAGCGAGTCCGGGCCCTCGTAGGACGCCCAGTCGAGATCGCCGTCCGGGAGCAGCCGCGGCAGCAGCACGTACGTCCCGCGCTTCCACAGGGCGAAGAGCAGCCCGCGGGTGTCCGGTTCCGGGTCGATCGAGACGTACGCGGCGATCGTCCCCGCCATTTCCACCTCGGGCACCGGCAGCAGCGCGTCGCGCAGTGCCCGGCCCGCTTCCGCGCGCGCTTGGGGCGCCATTGTGGCACGGTTACCCAGCAGTTCTGTGCGCAGTCCGGTCTTCGTTCCCATGTCGTGCACGCTGTCGTCCTTGCGGCTTACTAAGGTCTCTACATGACTGATATCGCACCAGTGACCAAGGCGGTCGTCCCGGCGGCCGGGCTCGGTACCCGATTCTTGCCCGCCACCAAGGCGACGCCCAAGGAGATGCTGCCCGTCGTCGACAAACCGGCGATCCAGTATGTCGTCGAGGAGGCCGTGGACGCCGGGCTCAGCGACGTCCTCATGGTCACCGGCCGCAGCAAGCGGTCCATCGAGGACCACTTCGACCGAGCCTACGAGCTCGAGGAGGCGCTGCGCGCCAAGGGCGACGACGGACGCCTCGCCGCGATCCGCGAGTCCAGCGAGCTCGCGATCATGCACTACGTCCGGCAGGGCGAGCCGCGCGGGCTCGGGCACGCGGTGCACTGCGCCCGCCAGCACGTCGGGCACGAGCCGTTCGCCGTCCTGCTCGGCGACGACATGATCGACGCCCGCGACAAGCTGCTGCAGCGGATGATCGAGGTCCGCGGCCGGTACGGCGGCAGCGTCGTGGCGCTGATGGAGGTGCCCGCCGACCAGGTCTCCGCCTACGGCTGCGCCGCCATTGAGGCCACCGGCGAGGACGACGTCGTGCGGATCAGCGACCTGGTCGAGAAGCCCTCCGTCGAGGAGGCGCCCAGCAACTGGATCGTCATCGGCCGCTACGTCTGCGACCCGGCCGTGTTCGACGTGCTGGAGAAGACCCCGCCCGGCCGCGGCGGTGAGATCCAGCTCACCGACGCGCTGCGCACCCTGGCCGACATGTCCGCCGAGGCGGGCGGCGGCGTGTACGGCGTGAAGTTCCGCGGGCGCCGCTACGACACCGGCAACAAGCTCGAGTACCTGCGGACCGTCGTGGAGTTCGCCGCCGAACGCCCCGACCTGGCCCCGGAGTTCCTGCCGTGGCTGCGCGAGTTCGTCCGGACGCACGACGGCGTGGGCGGCGACGGGAACGCCTGACGGCCCGTCACACTTGAGGGCATGAGAACGGTCGACGAGCATCTGAACGACATCCTCGGCAGCGTCCCGGTGCTGCCGCCGCTCGACCTCGCGCTGCTGGAGGCGCAGGGGACGGTCCTCGCCGAGCCCGTCTCCGCGCCCGTCCCGCTGCCCCCGTTCGACAACTCCGCGATGGACGGCTACGCCGTCGTCGCGTCCGACGTCGCGGGGGCCACCGAAACCGACCCGGTGACCCTGCCGGTCGTCGGCGACGTCGTCGCGGGCGACCCGGCGGTGTCGGCGCTGCGCCCCGGGCTGACCGCGCGGATCATGACCGGCGCGCCGATGCCCGCCGGGGCCGACGCGGTGATCCCCGTGGAGTGGACGGACGCCGGGACGGCGCGCGTCCGGATCACCCGGCCCGCGCCGTCCGGGCACTACATCCGGCGCGCGGGCGAGGACGTCCGGGAGGGGCAGATCGTCGTGCCCGCCGGCACCCTCCTCCGCGCGCCGCAGCTCGGCATGATCGCCGCCGTCGGGACGGCCCGGGTGCGGGTGCGCCCGAAGCCGCGCATCGTCGTCGTGTCCACCGGGGACGAACTGCGCGAACCGGGCTCGCCGCTCGGGCACGGCCAGATCTGGGAGTCCAACAGCTTCATGCTGACCGTCGCCGTCGCCGAAGCGGGCGGCGTGGGCTACCGGCAGGCCACCGTGGACGACGAGCCGGGCTCGGTCAGAGACATGCTGGAAGACCAGCTCGCCCGCGCGGACGCCATCGTCACGTCCGGTGGCGTCTCCATGGGCTCCCGGGACGTGGTCAAGGAAGTGCTCACCGGCACCGGAACCGTGAAATTCCACAAGGTCGGCATGCGCCCGGGCAAACCACAGGGCTTCGGCCTCCTGGAAGACACGCCCATCTTCACGCTCCCCGGGAACCCGGTGAGCGCATATGTGTCGTTCCAAGTGTTCGTACGCCCGGCCCTACGCGCCATGCAGGGGCTCCCACCGGAGCCTTTGCCCACGGTAAGCGCCGTCCTCTCCGCCGACCTCAAGTCCCCTGCGGGCCTCAGGCACTTCCTGCGCGGCAACCTCACCTACGGCGAGGACGGCTACACCGTCGACCCTTCCGACGTGCAGGGCTCGCACCAGCTGGCGTCCCTCGCCTCCGCTAACGCGCTCATCACCGTCCCCGAAGCCACCGAGACCCTCCCGGCGGGCAGCACCGTCCGCGTGATGAGATTGCCCGCATGACCGAGTTCTCCCACCTCGACGACGCGGGCGCCGCCCGCATGGTCGACGTCTCCGGCAAGGACGTCTCGGCCCGCACCGCGACCGCCACCGGGTTCGTCCGGCTGTCCCCCGAGTGCGTCTCCGCGCTCCGGACCGGGGACGTCCCCAAGGGCGACGCCCTCTCGGTCGCCCGCATCGCCGGGATCATGGGCGCCAAGCGCGTCCCCGACCTCGTCCCGCTCTGCCACCCGATCGCGCTGCACGGCGTCACCGTCGACCTGACGATCGAGGACGGCGGAGTGGCGATCACCGCCGTCACCCGCACCGCCGACCGCACCGGCGTCGAGATGGAGGCCCTCACCTCGGTGAGCACGGCCGCGCTGGCGCTCGTCGACATGGTCAAGGCCGTCGACCCGGCCGCCGTGATCACCGACGTCCAGGTCACCGAGAAGACGGGCGGCAAGCACGGAAGGTGGAGCCGATGAAGGCGATGGCCGTCACCGTCTCGAACCGCGCCGCCGCCGGCGTGTACCCCGACCGCTCCGGGCCCGTCCTCGTCGAGATGCTCTCCGACCTCGGCTGCCAGGTGGACGGCCCCGTCGTCGTCCCCGACGGCGAACCCGTCGAGGATGTCCTGCGCGACGCCGTCGAACAGGGCTACGACGTCGTCGTCACCACCGGCGGCACCGGCCTCACCCCCACCGACCGGACACCGGAGATGACCCGCCGCGTCCTCGACCGCGAGATCCCCGGCATCGCCGAGGCCATCCGCATGGACAACCGCGACAAAGTTCCCACGGCAATCCTTTCCCGGGGCCTCGCGGGCATTTCCGGCCGCACCCTCATCGTCAACCTGCCCGGCTCGACCGGCGGCGTCCGCGACGGCATGACCGTCCTCGGCCGCGTCCTCGCCCACGCCGTCGACCAGGTCCACGGCGGCGACCACAAAAAATAGCGTTCAGGCGCCCCACCAGGGAATCATGGAAACGTGGAAAGAATGCGGGGATGGCCGGTCACCCTGACCGAAGGTCCCGTGGGCCTGCGCCCGCTGCGGCATCGTGACGCCGCCGTCTGGCGCGAGCTGCGGGTTCGCAACGCCGACTGGCTGCGCCCCTGGGAGCCCACCAACCCCGAGACACCGCTGTTCCGCAGCGGCCTCGGCCCGTACGTCAGCATGGTCCACACCATGCGCCGCGAGGCCCGCCAGGGCCTCGCCCTGCCCTGGGTCGTCACCCACGAGGACGACTTCGTCGGCCAGCTCACGATCGGCGCGATCGTCTGGGGTTCGGCCCGCTCCGCCCAGATCGGCTACTGGATCGACCGCCAGGTCGCGGGCCGCGGCGTCACCCCCACCGCCGTCGCCCTCGCGGTCGACCACTGTTTCTTCACCGTCGGCCTTCACCGGCTCGAGGCGAATATCCGTCCCGAGAACGCCGCCAGCCGCCGCGTCGTCGAAAAACTGGGATTCCGCGAAGAGGGAATTCGACGCCGGCACCTGCACATCGACGGCGCTTGGCGGGACCACATCTGCTACGCCCTCACCGTCGAGGACGTCCCCGGTGGCCTGCGCTCCCGCTGGCTCGCGGACCGCCGCAGAGCATTTCCCCGACAGTGACTTTCGGCTCGTAAATATCCTGCGCCGCCGATGACTCGGCAAACGGAGAGTAACGGCGCGATCGATCTCGCGACACACCGCCCCTTATGCTCGTCAACCTCTGACACCGGCTCGTACCGTGCGGGGCGTGACCCTGCTCCCAATGCACGTGCGCGGGCCGATAGTCGGCCCGCGCCTCAGGCGTGCCCTGGGGGTGGTCCGATGAGCAGTGCCGTCCTCTACCTCGCCATCGTCGCCGTCTGGGCGATCGTCCTCGTCCCCATGTGGCTCCGCCGCGACACCGAGAAAGAAGTCGAGGAAGAACACACCGAACCGGAGCCGCGCCGCGCGCCCCGCGCCCCGTCCCGCGCGAAGGTCATCGCCCGCCGCCGGCGGCGCACCGCGGGCCTCACCGCCCTGGTCGCGACCGCCCTCGCCGTCGCCGCCTCCGGCGTCGCCCCCTGGTGGAGCATCGCCCCCCCGGCCGTCCTCCTGGCCGGCCATCTCGCGCTCCTCCGCGCCGCCGTCGGCATGGACGCCGCCCGCCGCGAGGCCGCCGCCCGCGCCCGCGCCGCCGCCCGCCGCGCCGCCGAGACCGTCCCCGAGCCCGTCCCCGAGCCCGCCCAGGCCGAACCCGCCGAGATCATCGAACTCCCGACCCCCGAAGAGGTCTTCGACCAGTACGCCGACGACCGCCGCGCCGTCGGCGAATGAACGGTGGCGCGAACACCCTCCAGAGTTTGCTAACCTAATCGAGTCCTTGGGGCTGTAGCGCAGTCCGGTAGCGCACCTCGTTCGCATCGAGGGGGCCAGGGGTTCAAATCCCCTCAGCTCCACCAAGGAACACCAGGTCGGAGGCCGGTTTAGGAGAGATCCTAGACCGGCCTCTGCTCGTCTGCCACCAAGATGCCACCAGGACCGCCCATCCCGAGATGGCACGCCCCGCTACCCGTGCGGCTCCGAGCCACGCTCTGGCGCACACGGATACTTGAGGGCGAAGATGGCATGGCCGCGGCCACTGCAGGCAGCCACAGTTCATCTGGTGAGGGAACGAGGACCCGTCGCCAGGCGGCATCCTAGGTGCCGGCCGAGCAGAAGCTCCTCGGGCTCGGGAGCAACCTGGGCTCCTGTGAGGCTCGAACCTCGACACTGCGCAGATTCCGCTCCGGACCCTCAGTGACACTGAACACTTTGCCGTGCTCGTCCACGAAGTTACGGTCTACAGGAAGTGCCCCGGCCCTTATCGAGCAGCCAGGGCGCCTGGTAGCGCGTAGATGGTGGTCGCTGTCTAGTCCAGGAGGTGTAGCAGCACCTCCGCAAGCTGTGCCAGTGCGGCAACTGCACCGGCGACGGCGGTCACGTTCAGTCGGCGGTCGGGACGAGTCGGCCCGAACTCGATCTGGAAGGCGTTGAGAGGCGCGTTCCAGCGTATGGTCCACGCTCGCGGCCCTTGCCGGTCAGGTCCAGGGACATCAGCGCCATGTAGGCGCACTTCATCGCTGCGGCCTCGCTCGGGAAGGTTTCACGGGCGCGGACGGCCTTGCGTATCCGCGCGCTCATGCTGCCGATCGCGTTTGTGCTGCGGACGACCTTGCGGATCTCGACGTCGAAGCGGAGGAAGGGCACGAACTCTGCCCAGGCGTCCGACCAGAGCTCAATGACCGCCAGACACTTCCCGCCCCGGGCCTCCTGGAACTCCAGGGACTGTTCCTCGACCGCTTCCTGGTTCGATGCCGTGTAGATTGGCTTGAGCGCCTGGCGATCTTGTCTCAGTCCTGGCGGGTCGCGTAACGGAAGCTGTTGCGCAGCAGGGTTCCCAAAACCTGACGTTGATCGCGTCCGCGAACAAACAGGACCGGGTAGACGCGGCGGTCGATGGGGCAAACGGCGCTGACGCTTGCGGACGATCTACGGGACGGGCATGGCGCGAACCGGCCGATCTATGTGGTGATGGCGGTGACCGCGGAGGGCCACCGTGACATTGGTGGGCATCTGGGCCGGCGACGGCGCTGAGGGCAGCCAAGTACTGGCTGTACGTGTTCACCGAGCCGAAGAACCGCGGTGTCGAGGACGTCCTGATGCTGTTCTGCGACGGCCTCAAGGGCCTGCCCGAGGCGGTGGAGACGTTTGGCCTCGCACAATCGTCCACAATGCATCGTTCAGCTCGAAGGTGCCGCCGGTGTCGCGGGGCACCTCGACCTAGACCGGGCCGACGTCGGTGAGCACGGACTTGGCCCGCGTGCCGTCGCGGCTGTCGGCGCCGCCCAGGCCCGAGGCGTCGTGCTCGTCGTAGCCGAGCGGACTCCAGCACGCGCTTGGTCAGCTGCTGCAACAGGCCGCCCTCTTCGGTCAGCTGCAATCCCTGCGTCCGAGCACGCTCCACCAGCATCGAGAGCAGCTGCTCATCCGACGCCGCGCCCAGCGGCGCCAGGACCAGCTGCTCAGCGGACTCGCCCTCAACAATGCTGTCGGTTACCTGGCGTCTCCTTGATCACCGGATCTGCCGCCAATTAGACACTCCCTCGTCTGGCCAGTCCGGCATCCCAGATGCACGCCATCCGCAAACGATCTATGACGGCCAATCCGAACATTCCGTCCCAAGTGACAATGAATCGGACATGCCAAGCGTTCACCGGAGTGGGAGATGCAGTGACCGGCAAGCCGCATGAGAGCTTGCTCTACGTCTTCAAAGGTGCTACTCCGCTTCGCCTCAGCGCGGTGGGCAAGCGGTCTCTCCGGGGCAATCCTGACTCGCCAGCCTGGTGTGACACGGGTGATGCCTGAGGAGGGCCCTGCACTTGGCAACTTCGGTCCGACACTTGCCGTTTTAGGCCACTAGTAGTGCTTAGATGGTGATCAAGCCTTCCGAGTGATACCTTTCCGGGACTGCGAGTAAACAGAGTGGATCGCCTTGTCGCTAGGCGAGTGCAACACCGTGTCCAGCAGGGGGTCTTGTGATCGACCTAAACGAGCTCTGCTCCTTGGTGGACCCCGCTAGCACGACTTTGCTTCTTGGGGCGGGGGCATCTATGCCTTCGGGGGCCCCCAGTGGAGCGAGTCTGGCGAGAAGTCTGGCGAAAGAACTGGATCCTGTCCCCGACGGCAATGATCTGGCCGAGATCTCAGGGATCTATGAGATACGTAGAGGTCGACGCCCGCTAGTCGAGAGTGTTCGGAAGAAGCTCACGCCCCTTGAGCCATCAGGTGGACTTCTTGCACTCCCCGTCTACAACTGGCACGAAATATATAGCACCAATTTTGATCAACTGGTTGAAAAAAGTTACCGCCGCGCCAATGGAAATCTCGAGGTCATAAAATCCAACTTTGACTTTTCGACACCAAGAAGTCTTGTCGGTACGACTACGCTATTCAAGATTCACGGTTGCATCAGTGAAGATATCGCACTCGGGAACAAGGGACGTCTGCTCCTGACGGAACGGGATTATGACGAGTTGGAGCAGTACAGGCAAAGCCTGTGGCAAGCTCTTGCCCTGTCTATGACCACCACTGATACCCTAATTCTGGGACAATCTCTACAAGATACACACTTGAGAGATCTGGCAAAAGAGACAGCTCGACTACGAGACAAGCAGGGCACCGCGGGCCGGATCTTCCTCCTCTCTTACGAGCAGGACAGGGATCGAGCTCAACTCCTGGAGCAAAAAGGATTCAGAGTTGCATTTGGCTCACTAGACGAGTTCATGTATGTGCTAGGAGCTAAGGATAAGAGGGATGCACGGCTCGTGCATACGAGTACGTCGAGCGACCCTGACGATCTCCCGCCTGAACTTGCTACCGTCACGACAGATGTTGCTCACGCTGCGGCTCTTATGTCAGATGCTGCGCGGCTATTTAATGGTTCACCAGCTACTTACGCAGACATCTCCGCCGGCCTGACAATCCCGAGGGCAGTCGAGCTTGAACTACTCGATACTATGGTGAGCGCCAACGGGTACTCCTTGGTTATCACTGGGGTTGCTGGTGTGGGCAAGACGTGTCTGGCAAGGCGCCTGCTCTTCAAGCAGTACAAGGATGGGGCGTCATGCTGGGAACACCGGGAGTCGTATCCGCTCGACGTTGCTGCTTGGTTGCTGGTCGAGGAGTCACTTCGTGCGGCGGGGCGACGAGGGTTCCTCCTCATCGACAACTGCATGAGGCGAATGACTGAGCTCAACAAACTCGTTGAGATTTTCAGTCGCATTCCCGATCCCGCGTTGAGACTGGTTCTCACGGCGAACAAGAACCAATGGCAATCTCGCTCAAAGGCGCCTTATTTTTTCAGCAAGGGACGCGTCGAAAATCTGTCGATTCTTACTGAAGGTGATCTGGAGCAACTAGTAAACCTAGTTGAGCATCAGCCATCGATTCGCCGCCTGGTGGAACAACATTTTGCCCTATTGAGCAGACAGCAGCGCATCAAGCGCTTGCGGGATCGCTGTAGCGCGGAAATGTATGTTTGCCTTAAGAACATATTTGGTAGCGAGCGGCTTGACGACATTCTTCTGCGAGAATATGCCGAGTTGAAGGTCGAGGAACAGGAGATCTACAGGCACGTCGCTGTCCTGCAAGCGATGGATGCCAAGGTGCATAGGCAGTTGATCATACGCCTTTTGAACGTTGATGCGGGTACTCTTTCGACGTTGCTCTCTATAATGGAGGGTATAATTACCGAATATGACATCGATCCCCGCAGTGGCCTCTTCGGCTGGGCCACAAGACACGATGTCATTGCTGACGTTATTGCTACCTATAAATTCACCGATCAACAAGAGTTGTTCAATTTGCTGAGCAGGCTGATCGACGGAATAAATCCAGCGGTTTGGCTAGAGCTTGAAACCGCTCGAGCGATCTGTACTACTGAATGGGGAATTCAGCGACTCAGCAATTATGAAGATCAAGTTACTTTGCTGCAGAAAATGATTAGCAAGTTGCCGGCCGAACGAACTCCTCGTCGGCGTTTGATTAGAAAGTATCTCGATCTGTCAATGTTGGATAGTGCCGCCCAAGAGATGCAAATCGCCGCTCAAGAGATTGGGCAAGATCATATTATAGATCGCTACAAGGTGATTCTCGCCCTGCGGCGTGCTGAGGACACTCCGGGGATCCTTGAAGAAGACCGTATGGCTATGTTGCAAACCGCGTGGTCATCGGGCCTAAATTGCGTGTCGAGAAACCCCAGAGATCGCCATAGTTATCGAATACTCGCAGAAGCGGGTGCTGCGATCATGAAACGTGCCCGAAACCCCGAATTTCTGGACGAGGCGATCGTTCGTATGCGAGAAGCGGAGCGCGAGATCCTTGACCCGGAACTCTCGCGTGATCGACGCCAGTATGAGCAGATGAGCAGGAACTTCTCGTATCTGCGGTGAGCTTCCGGATCGGCTAATGTCCGTCCTGCAGGTAGAAGATTTTGCTTACTTCCAAGCTTTTCATGGCTGCGTGTGCACGCCGCCAGACGTATGGACGAAGGCGCATGGCGGCTTCGTCTTTGGTGCAGAACTTGAAGGACCTAAGCTCGTCGTCGTTGACGATTAGTCCGGTGATCTGGTGGTCGTCCAGTACGCCGCCGTCGAAAATGAACATGAGGCAGTCGTCCCAGGGGCCGTGCGGCGGTACCCAGTCAATGCACAGGAGTTGCCTGGGGCGTCGGTCGAGGTTGAGCTCTTCCTTCAGTTCCCGGCGGACGGTCTCGGTAGGGGGCTCGTTGGCTTCGCTCATGCCGCCGGGTAGGTCCCAGTCGGGCTTGTATTTTGGGTCGACCAGGAGTATTTGGCCTGCTGTGTCCCGGATGAGGGCGTCGGCGCCTACGCGTTTGCGAGGCTGAGTGGCGTTGCCCTCGGCGAGATGGGCGCGCCATGCCTCGGGGTCTCGCTCGTAGAGCGGTTCTTCTGGAGGCATCGATTCTCCTCGGCCTAACCTGCTTCGGTGGTCCCGTTGCTTAGCCAACTGTAGAGATCCCGTCGGCCTCGGAGGGTACCTTCTAGGCTGGGCATGAGCTCGGCGACTGTGGTGTTTGTGCGGTACGGCACCAGTAGTGTGTAAAGCTCGTCTAGTTGTTGTGTCACGAGGTGTGAACTCAGCCCCTGGATCAGGTCGAGTATCTCGTGTACTTGGGAGCACGCCTCGTCTGATCTTCCTTGGGCGATGAGCACGGTCACCAGGAGCAGTTTGGCGAAGACTCGACTGCGTGTGTGGCTGTCGGCACGGAGCTCGATGATGTGTCGGGCCTGGCGCTCGGCTTCGGCCAGCTTGCCGAGTTGGCGCATGCAGCGGGCGACTTCGCTTGCTAGCGAGCCCGAGTCGAACGGACTCACCCACGGTGATGGGCTCTCGTCGGCGGAGCGTTCGAGCGCTTTTTCGGCCTTCTTCAGTGAGTCTGCGCAGGCGGCTCCGTCGGCTCGGGCCGCCAAGCCGCGTGCTTCCATCGCGTAGAGCCGTGCGGAGAGTGCCGGCGCTGGCGGTGCGTCGCCGAGCGTGGCGTGGCCTTGGCGTGCCAGGGATATGGCCTGGTCGGGTTCGTCTTGGTGCAGGGACAGATGGCTCATGCTGGCGTAGACGTGGGCGGCGAACTGCGGGTCATCGCCCATCTGGGCCAAGGCCAGGGAGCGGCGGAAGTGCTGGTGGGCGAGCTGGTCGTGGCCTGCGTCGTGAGCCATCCAGCCTGCCATCTCGGTAAAGCCGCCTGCTGCGGTGAAGATGCTCGTACTCCCGCGGCTTGTCTGGGTACCGAACAGTCGGGGGGCGAGTGTGGACTGCAGGTAGCTGGTGACCGTGGGGTAAAGGTGTCCGCCGCCGATCTGCCGGTCTGCCGCGCGGAAGGCGTGAAGCGTCGTCATTTCCGGTTCGTCGCTCAACGGCAGGGCGCTGTCGAACGGAGTGAGTACGGCGTACTGCACGGCGGTGGGAAGCGATGGAACGACGGTGCGCGATGGAACGCGCGGCACTGATCGCGACTGGGGTTTCTCCGGGAGCTTGAACCACAGCAGGCCAGGTGGGATGCCGAGCGTACGGGCCCATGGGATGAGGCGATCGAGGTCGGTCACTGGCGGCCCGCTCTCGATGCGACTGAGTTGCGCCTGGGTGATGTTCAGCCAGCGTGCGACAACATCCTGCGGTAACGCCCGGGGACCATGGTGAGGGTGGTGACGGTATGCCCGGAGAAGCCGTCCCATGTGCCAGTTCGCGAGGGCTGTGCGTAGTGGCTCAGCATTCCAGAAGGCGGCGGGCACGGTCGGCGGCTTGGTGTAGTGATCACGCGCCTTCGCCTGGCATGGGGCGCACTGAGTGTCGGGATTGCTCCGTGCCAGACGTGCGCCGCAACTGCAGCAAATACGGACATTGTCCCCGGTTCTCATGACCGACGGTGACTTCCTGGTGATCGATTTCGACCAGTGCTTGTCGCCTGGTGATGGCTGTCTCCTCGTTATACCTCAAGCGCCTAAACGGTATGCCGAAGTCGCATAGCTCAGCGTCCCTTCAGGTTGGAAGCTGGTCACCCACCGCTCAGCAACCCGCGCGGAGGGCCCTATGCGTACGGCAGGCACGGTCAGAGGGGACGTCGGCCAGCCGTGTCCCAAGCGCAGGGTCGGCGTCGTCAGCAGATGCTCGTTCCCCCATTGCGACATCTGCGTGAGCCGGGCTCCGACGCCGACCCTGCTTCCGACTGATCCGGCAACGCACGAGGTGGCACTATGAATACCTGGACGTATCAAAGTGGGATGACGCTCGTTGCGCTGCCCAACGCCGCTTACTGGGGGCGTCGGCATGCTGAGGACGTCTTCAAGCGATGGAATGTGGGCGCTCCGCTCAATGATGTAAAACTTGTGATCACTGAGTTCGTCAGTAACGCGGTGAAGGCGACCGGCACGCTCGATGCATGCCAGCAAGAGGCATACGCGAAGGCCCCACTTGCGGTGCCGTTTGCTGAGATTGCTCAGCTCAAATGGGTGAAGCTGCGTCTGTCCTACGGGCAGGCCGTGGTGCTCGTTGAGGTGTGGGACAGCAGCGACGAACCGCCGGTCGAGCAGCTTCCTGACTTCGACTCCGAGGGAGGACGTGGGCTGCTCGTCGTCCGGGCCTACTGTGACAAGTGGGGCTGGTATCCGACCCAGGGCGGCGGGAAAGTAGTGTGGGCGGAGTTGCGGGTTTCGTGACTCGCGTGTTGGATACGCGGGTCCGGCTTCGTGCCTGTGGAGACAGTGGCGAGGCAGTTGGCTGCAGGGGTGTGCAGAGCTGTAAAACGCTGGGCGTAATGGGCAATCGCGGCGATTCTCAATTTTGCTGCGTATAGCGGGTATTGAGAGCCTCGTTGGAACGGTGAATGCCTTGATATTTCGCGGCATCGTGCATCACGCTTCGGTCGAGTTAAGAGAATAATGCGCCAACTCAACCGGCTGCCAAATCAGTCACTGCGGGATGCAAGATAGCTGGTAGAGCGCTACCTGTTGTGGATAACTTCCGCTTGGAAGATCACACTGGCCAGGCGAGGACCGGGCGCGGTCCTTGAAAGCCGGGAGCGGGGGTATATGGCGACAGGCAAGCGGGGCAGCGATGGGGCCGAGCCGCTGCGGCGTCGAGCGAAGCTCGACGGGGGACGGCGGCGAGAGCGCGAGCTCAGAATCCGCGTTTGTGACCAGGAGTACGAAGAGATCCGTGAGGCGGCAACGCGAGCTGGGCTCGCTTGTAGCGCCTTCGTCGTGAAGACGGTGCGCACCTCGATCCGAGAGCAGCAGCCCTTGGACGGAGCGCTCGTTGCTCTGCATGCCGAACTGCGAAACGCCAGCCGTCAGGTCAACGCGGTCGGGGTCAACCTCAACCAGCTCGTGCGCCATGCCAACACCTACAACGAGGTGCCGGAATCGGTGCGATGGTTGGCGGCGTACTGCTTCCAGGTCGTGCGGCGGGTGGAGGCCGCCATCGTCGAACTCGGCCGACGCCTGCCGTGATCGCGAAGGTCACTCGCGGCGCCGATGTCGGCAACCTGCTTCGGTACCTGTATGGGCCAGGGAAGCGGAACGAGCACGCCGACCCCCACATCGTGGCCGGGTACCGGCATCCGGCTGCCCTGGAGCCACCGAGGCGTACGGGTGGGAGGTGCGATCTTCGGCTGCTGGCCGATGCTATGCGCTCTCCGCTGGAGACGATGAGGCGAAGCCGACCGGCTGAGCCGGTCTGGCAATGCTCGCTCCGAACTGCCCCCACGGATCGTCCCTTGACTGACGAGGAGTGGGCCGACGTCGCCGAGGAACTGATGCATCAGACCGGCATCGCGCCACGGGGTGATCCGGAGGCTTGCCGGTGGATCGCCGTTCGTCACGCAGACGACCACATCCATGTCGTGGCCACGCTGGCCCGAGAGGACGGCCGTAGACCCAACATCACTCGCGACTACCTCAAAGCGCGTACGGCGTGCCAACTCGTCGAGCAAAGGTATGAGCTGGTGCGTACTGCGCCCGCGGACCGGACGGCGGCACCACGTCCTTCACGGGCTGAGCAGGAACGAGCCCAGAGGGCCGGCTTGGAGGAGCCGCCTCGTGTCGTATTGCGTCGGCATGTGGCCGCAGCCGCCGCATCGGCCGGCAGCGAGGAGGAGTTCTTTGCTGGCTTGCGTGAGCGCGGTTTGGCGGTGCGGCTGCGATTCAGTGTCTCGACCCCCGGAGAGGTCACGGGATACGCCGTTGCGGTCCCTGACTATACGAGCCGGGCCGGTGCACCGGTCTTCTTCTCAGGTGGAAAGCTCGCCGCTGATCTCACCTTGCCCAAGTTGCGTCATAGGTGGATGGATGGGGCAGTCCGGCCGCCTGCCACTGGGGCGCGTGGGCGGACGCCGCGTGCATGGGCCGCTCGCGAGGGGCGGGCCGTGGCCTATCGGCGGGCCGCCCGAGCGGCTGGGACGGCTGCTTGGCAGATGCGGGAGATACAAGATCCGCGTGTCCGGGCCGATCTTGCAGCGGCCGCCTCGGACGTTCTCCATGTCACGGCGGATATCACCGGTGACCACGGACTCGCCAAGGCCGCTGATGTCTACGATCGCGCAGCCCGAGAACCATACGGCCGTCCGCCACCGTTCACCACGTATGGCAACGCGTTGCGTGTGGCGGCGCGGATGCTTGCGGTCGCCAACGTCTGTTGGGAAGGTCGATCTGAAAGGAAGGATCACCTTTCGGTCGATCTGCTGCTCTTGATAGCGAACCTTGCAGATCTCATTGAATCGGCGGCTGAGCATCGCCATGCCCAGCAGCGGCTGGCGCAAGCCGATGCTGCTCGCCGGGCGGCTGGGAGGCTTCACGCCGTCCGATCGATGGCGTCCGGCACCGCTGGTCCGGTATCGCAGCACGTCACGGAGACCCTCGGCGAAGGCCGGGAGGTGGCCCGGCTTGTTGCCGAGTCCTTCCCGGTGCCCCTGGCCGACGGATTGGGAGCGACGGCAACGCACGTAACTCGTTCGGCCAGGAGGCCATCGCACCGCAAGGATGCGCCCAAGCGCTGACCTGATGGCCCAAGACTCGCCGATGCGTCCGTAGTGATGGAGCCGTGCTTACAGTCCGTGCACAATGACGGAGCGTAAACAACGTCATGAAGCGGCAGAGCGTCTGCCCTGTCGCTGCTCAACAGAAAGGACGGGCCATGTCCATGAACGACTCAGGCCCTCCGAGGGAGGGTCTGCACCTCTAGGAGTGCACCCATGACCGGTGACCGTGTCCAGTCTGGACGTGACGGCCAGACTGACCACGAGACCGAGCAGTATGCCCAGGATCTCCAAGACGCCATCCGCTCGCTGAAGCGGGCCGTCAGCCAACCGCGCGGCATTGCCGGGCCGGTGACCGTCAACGCGGTCTTGGACGCCGTCCATGCGGCCGCGACCGGCTTCGACCAACTCCTGCTCCAAATCGAACGCTGCCTTACGCGCCAGCACATGGATGGGCACCTCGCGCATGACCAAGGCGCGAGTCTGGACGAAGCACTCGACGCCTTCGGCCAGGCCGTCCTTCACGCGCGTAACCAAGGCGCGGGATGCGGTGAAGCCGTCAACCAGGCGCGGAGCGCGATTAGCGGTGTCCAGAGCAGGGATCAGCCGTTCGCGACCAGCGCACCAACGTCCCGCGACACTGCGGCCGGACCGGCTCCTGCGGCCCCAACCCAACGGGCCGAGCAACGTGTGAAGGACGAAAGCAAAGGGCTACGGGCGAGATGGTTCGGCAACTCCCGGAGAGGGGCCTGAGCGTGAACGAGATGAGCCATGACGAGCTGCTCGCCCTCCCCACCACGATCAGCGTCGAGACCGCCGCCCGTGCCATCGGGCTTGGACGGACGCGTGCCTATGAGCTGGCGAGGCGTGGGGAGTTCCCCTGCAAGGTGGTCCGGATCGGGACCAGATACCGCGTCGTGACGGTCGACCTTCGCAGGCTCCTGGGCATCGAGCCGAGTTAGCGGGTCGCCGACCCATCCCGACGAGGGTCCGGCTCTTCCGTGGAGAGCCGGACCTTCGCTGCGACTGACATCGAGCCTGTAGCCGCTCAGGCGACGGGTGTTACCTGTTCTCGATGGTGAAGGGAGGCGGGGTGCCTAGGCAGGCTTCGTAGCCAGCATCAGACGGCCCTGATCGTGCCGTTGGGGTTGGAGCGGTTGCGGATCTTGTCGAAGGCGTCGAGCGTGCTGTCGTCTTCGTCGGGGAGGGTGTGCAGGTACTTCTCGGTTGTGATGATGCTGGCGTGGCCGAGGCGTTCCTTGACGGCCTGGAGGTCGGCGCCGCCGGCCAGGAGCCATGACGCATGGGCGTGGCGGAGGTCGTGGGGGCGGACGTGGACCCGGAGGTCGGCGGCCTCGATGGCGGGCTTCCAGATGCGTTCGCGGAACCAACTGCGGGGGAAGTGGCCGTCGGTGTTGATGGTGCGGCGGCGTCTGGGGGAGTCCTTGCCCGCTTCACGGCGGCGGGCCCGGTAGTCGGCGTAGACGTCCTTGCAGTGTCGGCAGCGGCATATGCCTGCGGAGTAGCCGCTGAGGGTGCCGTGACGGTATCGCCGGTCGGGCTCGATGAAGCCGAGGGTTTCGGGGTCGGCGAGGACTCGCAGACGAGGTGACTGCGGGTACTCGTCGGGGTGGAGGAAGAAGATCAGGTCGTCAGGTTGGCGGTGTTTGGCGGCTATGTAGGCGGCGAGTTTCTCGCTGATCTGCTTGCTGAGTTTGAGGCTGCGGTGCTCTCGGTCCTTGGGGTAGCCCTTCACCAGGAAGCGGCCGCCTTCGGGATGGTGCTTGGGGCTCAGTTCGATGACGACGCGGCTCACGGTGAGCATGCGGGTGGGGAAGTCGATGTCCTTGGGGCGCAGCTCGGTGATCTCGCCCCAGCGGAGGCCGGTCTCGATCTTGAGTTCGGCGAAGAGTTGCATGCGTGGGTCGGGAAGTGCTGCGTAGAGGGCGTCGAACTGCTCGGGGGTGATGATGACGCGCTTCTTCTTGGGGACGGGCGGCGTCTTCACGCCCTTGCACGGGTGCAGGACGATGACCAGGTCGTTCAGTGCCGTGGTGAAGATGGCGCTGAGGACGGTCATGCAGTACCGGATGGTGGGTGGCTTGACGCCCTCGGACTGGAGGTGGGTGACCCACTCGCGGACGTCGATGGGAAGGATGTCGATCATCCGCATGTCGCCGAACCAGGGCATGATGTGGCGGTTGATCTCGCAGTCGTAGTTCTCCCTGGTGCGGAGTTCGATCACGTGGTTGGGAAACCAGGTGTCCTCGACGTAGTGGCGGAACCGCTGGCGGCCCTTGCCGGGATCGGGTAGGCGTTGGAGATGGATCTTGGCGAGAGCGGTCTGCCATGCCTTGTCGGCTTGGGCCTCGGTGGCGAAGGTTCCGGCGTGCCGGATGCGTCCGCGAACGTCGCGGTACACGGCGGCATAGCGGACCGTGCCGTCCTTGGCGACTCGGGGGCGGCTGAATCCCATGGGGCTCCTCGACGGTGATCGTTTGCCACCGAAATGCCACCGGAACCTTGTATTCGATCTTGATATCCGGTGACACCGGGTGGCATTGCCATCGCCTCTCACCTGGGAGTTTACCTTCAAGTTGATGATCTAAGGCTTAATTGAGTGGAGTTGATCCTGTTCGCATCGAGGGGGTCAGGGGTTCAAATCCCCTCAGCTCCACCAAGGAACACCAGGTCAGAGGCCGGTTCGGGAGAGATCCCGAACCGGCTTTCGGTCGTTTGCGCAGGATCCTCGGATGTTCGATCTGACTGACGAGTTCCTCGAGCCCGTGCCGGGGAGCATTCGCTACTGGCCGGCCGATCTCGACCATCCCGTCGCCGGTAGCTGGGACATCGTGATTCCCCTGGAGCCCTTCTCCGCCGATGACGAGTACGAGCCCGCGGGCTTCCGAGCCGGCGGGGGCCGGCCCGAACTCGTCCGGACGGAGATCATGTTGGACTTCATCCGGTTGCCGGCGGTTGAGCCGTCGGCGTTGAGTCGGCGGACGTTCACGTTTTCGAACCGGGCCGGCTCTGCTCGGGGGAGAGACGGCCTAGCGCGGGCGGGGGATGCGGTCGGTGAGCGCGGCGAAGCCGTCGCCGATGGTGTAGTGGCGCGGCGGGGGCGTGTCCGGGGACGTGTGGGGGGCGACGAGCTGGGCGCAGCGGAACTCGGCGAGGGGGCCGAGGCGGTCGTAGAGTTCGGCGAAGATCTCGTGGGCCCGGGCGCGGGGCCAGTCGGGCGGGAGGACCTCGGAGGGGAGGCCCGGGTCGCGGCGGTAGAGGCCCCGCCAGTGGTCGGTCATCCGGACCCGGAGGCCGAACGCCTCGTCGGGGCTCACCTCGCCCCGGCGGGCGCGGTCGATGACGGGACGGTGCGCGGCGATGAAGTCCTCGTAGTCGCCGCGGATCTCGGTCATCGGCCAGGTCGTGAGGGTGTCGAGGACGCCGCCGGTGACCGGGTGGACGACGGTTCCGTGCACGACCACGACGGGGACGTCGGATGCGGCGGCGAGTTCGACGGCCGCGTCCCGGTGGGTCGAGGGCGCGATCCAGACGGAGTCGGAGAGCATGCCGAAGCCGAGCGCGCGCAGCCGGGTGCGCAGGGAGCGGCGGGCGGCCTGGTCGGTGGTGGCGGCGACCGTCACCAGGATCCACGTGCCGTCCCAGCCGGGTTCCGCGCTGTCGGCGCCGAAGGTCATCATCCTCGGCAGGCCCGCGACGCCGCCCGCGACCACCGCTTGGGAGAGGTGGTAGCGGCTGGTCCGGCCGTGCCGCGTCCGGATCAGGACCTCGCGCCGGACGAGCCGGTTGATCGCCACGCGGGCGCCGTCCGGGGTGGTGCCGCAGGCCTGAAGGAGGGCGACGAGCGCGGCGCCGGGGATCGGCGCGGTCGAGCCGGGCCAGAAGTCGCCGAGGATGCTGAGCAGGAGGTGCTGCGGGTTGGGGCCCGCTTGGCGGCGGGGGAGGTCGACCTCGCTCACCGGGCGGTCACCCGCAGCGGGACGGCCTGGGCGCCGACCTCGGGCATCCGGGTGGTCTCGATGGGGCCGTCGAGTTCGATGCGGGAGGTCTGGGCGAGGAGCTGCTCCAGGCCGACGCGCATGCTCAGCCGGGCCAGGGACATCCCGACGCAGCGGTGCCGGCCGCGGCCGAAGCCCAGGTGGCGCATGATGTCGGGCCGGTCGAGGACGAACTCGTCGGGTTCGGCGAACACGCGTTCGTCGCGGTTGGCGGACGCGTAGACGAGGGTGACGGGTTCGCCGGGGGCGATCGTGCGGCCGTGCAGGGTGACCGGTTCGGCGACCGTGCGGGCGAATCCCCGGTACGGGGTGTAGAGCCGGACGAACTCCTCGACGGCCGCGGGCAGCAGCGAGGCGTCGGCGCGGAGGCGGTCCTGGAGGCCGGGGTCGCGGGCGAGGTGGACGCAGATGCCGCCGAAGAGGATCGGGGGGGCGACCATGCCGACGACGAGGGACTGGCGGAGCGCGCCGACGATCAGTTCGTCGGGGAGCGGGGCCCCGTCGGCGATCTCGCCGAGCAGGGAGCTGGCCGGGTCCTCCTCGGGGTCGCGGGGGTGCTCGCGGCGGTCGGCGACGAGGGCGCGGGCCATGTCGTAGAGCCGCTCGCTGCGGGCGGTGACGACCTCGGCGTCCTGGCGGCGCCAGGCGTCCACCCATTCGGTGGCGTGGTCGGCGAGGACGGGGACCTGGTCGTCGTCCAGGTTCAGCCATTCGGCGGCCGTGTAGGCGGGGTAGATGGTGCCGAAGGTGCGGCAGATGTCGCCGCCCGCGGCGACGTAGCGGGCCATCTCGCGGCGGGCGTGCTCGGTGAGCCGGGGTTCGAGGCGTTCGAGGCGGGTGCGGTGAAGGGTGCGGTCGAGGGCGCGGCGGAACGGCGTGTGCGCGGGGGCGTCGAAGTTCAGCGGGGGGCGGCGGATGCCGCGGGGGTCGCTGGGGACCACGGCCTTCACCGAGGAGATGAACAGGTCGGAGTCGCGGGCGGCGCGTTCCACGTCGTCGTGGCGGGTCAGCGCCCAGAAGCCGCCGTACTCGCCGGAGCGGGCGACGGGGCACCGCGCTCTCAGGTCGCGGTAGGTGTCGTGGGGGCTGTCGAACGTCTCCGGGGCCCGCGCGTCGAAGTCGTCCGGTGGTGCCTGATCGGCTCGGTCCCGTCCCGCCATGCGAGGTTCCCCCTCTGTCGCCGGTGACCCAGACAGTATTCGGTCATGGAAGACCTGTTTCTGTTCGGCTAGGTAGCCGTGGACATCGCGGTGTGCCGACGTCTCCAGGGTCGATGTCGTGGAGTTGGTGCGAGAAAAGGCTACATCACTATTGACGGGCGACACGAGAGCGGTGTTAATCTCGCCGGGCGTCCGTCGGGACGCAGGTCACAAGGGAGGGGCGCATGCGGAGACGACGCCGGGCGCTCGCCGCGCTCGCCGCCGCGGTCGCGCTGGCGGTGAGCGGGTGCAGCGGCGTGGCGGGCGGAGCGCCGCCGGGCGCCGGCGGCGAGGCGCGGATCGTGCTCGGCGTCGAGGCCGTCCGCGGGCTCGATCCGGCCGGGCTGTTCAACCTGACGCCGTCCGGCGACGCCAACCGGATGGCGGCGATCTACGACCTGCTGTTCTCGCTCGACTCCTCGACGGGCGAGGTCCGCCCGCGGCTCGGCCGGTCGCTGACCGCGAACGAGCGGGGCGACGAGTGGCGGATGGTCCTGCGGCCGGGGGTGCGGTTCACCGACGGCACTCCGCTGGACGCGGCGGCGGTCAAGTTCAACTACGACCGGATCAAGGACCCGGCGACGGCCTCGCCGCTGGCCGACCTGCTCGACGGCGTCACCGTCCGGACGGACGGCGAGTACGGGCTCGTGCTCAGCCTGGCGGAGCCGAACCGCGCGTTCGACCGGATCGTCGCGACGAGCCTGGCGTTCATCGCGTCGCCGACCGCGATCCGCACCGACCCCGACTTCGCGAACAACCCCGTCGGGGCGGGGCCGTTCAAGCTGGACGAGTGGGTCCGCGACTACCGGATGACGCTGGTGCGCAACGAGGACTACTGGCAGCCGGACCGGCCGTACCTGGCGAAGGTCACCTTCCTGCCGCTGCGGGACCCGCTGCAGCGCGTCAACATGGTCGCCACCGGGCAGGCCGACGCGGCCGTGCCGGGGTCCGAGCTGTCGTACATGAAGTTCGCCCGGTCCGACGGGCTGGAGGTCGCCTCGGCGGAGGCGGGCGGCGGCGTGATGCTGATGCTCAACACGGAGCGGCCGCCGTTCGACGACGTCCGCGCCCGGCGAGCCGTCCGGCTCGCCCTGGACGTGGACGACATGGCCTCGGTGATCGACCCCGGTGCGAGCGCGCCGTCCGGCCTGTACGGGCCGTCGTCGCCGTACCGCACGGGGGCCGCCCGCCCCGCGCACGACCCGGCGGGGGCGCAGCGGCTGTTCGACGAGCTGGCCGCGGAGGGCGAGCCGGTCGAGTTCACCGCGTCCGTCGCCACCAGCGGGTTCTTCGTGCGGACGGCCGAGTACCTGCAGAGCAGGCTCGGGCAGTACGACGGGGTGCGGGTGGAGATCGAGACGCTGGACAACGCGACGATCGACCAGAAGGTGTTCAGCCAGCGCGACTTCCAGATGTCGGCGCAGATCGTGCACCTCAGCGACCCCGAGCCGAACCTGTCCAAACTGCTGGCCCGCGACGGCCAGACCAACTACATGGGCTTCGCCGATCCGGAGATGGACCGGGCGCTCGAGGACGGCCGGACGGCCGCGTCCGAGGAGGAGCGGCGGCGGGCCTACGCGACCGTCGAGAAGATCGTGGCCGAGGAGGTTCCGGTGCTGTCGGTGCGAAACCAGCAGCCGTACACCGTGCACTCGCCCGACCTGCGGGGTCTCACCCTCCAGGGGGACGGGTCGCTGCTCTACGACCGCCTGCGGGTGACCGGATGAGCGCGCTGCTGGCGTCCGCGGGCCGCCGCGCGGCGCACCTGGTGGTGGTCCTGCTGCTGGTCACGGCCGCGGCGACCGCGCTGATCGGCCTGATGCCCGGCGATCCGGCGATCACGATCCTCGGCCCGACCGCGACGCCCGAGCAGATCGCCGCGTTCAACGCCGCGCACGGCTACGACCGGTCGCTGCCGGCCCAGTACTGGCAGTGGCTCTCGGGCGCGGTCACCGGAGACCTCGGCGACTCGATCCACAGCGAGCGGCCGGTCACGGCGACGCTGCTGGAGCGGCTGCCGGTGACGCTGGAGCTGACCGTGCTCGCGCTGCTGCTGTCACTGGCCGCGGCGGTGCCGCTCGCGGTCGTCGCGGCGGCGCGGGCGGGCGGCGCGCTCGACCGGGTGCTGTCGAAGGCGGCGTCCGGGCTGCTGGCCGTGCCGATCTTCGTGCTCGGCGTCCTGCTGGTCTACGTCTTCGCGGTCACGACCGGCTGGTTCCCGGTGGCCGGATGGGCTCCGCTGTCGGCGGGGCTCGGCGCCAACCTGCACTACGTCGTGCTTCCGGTGCTGGCCCTGGCGCTGGCCGAGTTCCCGGCGTTCTACCGGCTCGTGCGCGGCGACGTCATCAGCACCCTGCGGGCCGACTTCGTCCGGACGGCCACGGTGCGGGGCCTGCCCCGCCGGTACGTCCTGCTGCGGCACGTGCTGCGACCGTCGTCGCTGCCGCTGGTCACCGTCGCGGCCGTGACCTTCGGGCGGCTGCTGGCCGGGTCGATCGTCGTGGAGAGCCTGTTCGGGCTGCCCGGTCTGGGCGGTCTCGCCCTGCAGGCGGTGCCGTCCAAGGACATCCCGGTGATCCAGGGGATCGTGGTGCTCGTCGCGGTCGTCTACGTGCTGATCAACGCGCTGGTCGACATGTCCTACGCGGTTCTCGATCCAAGGATGCGCTCATGACCGCACTCTCCGACGCCCCGGCCGCCGCCGAACCGAAGGGTGCGCGGCCGGCGGGCCGCTCCCGCCGGGGCCTGATCGCCTACCGGATCGCGCTGGGCTGGATCGTCCTGCTGGTGGTGCTGGGCGCGGCCGCCGGGCTGATCGCCCCCTACGACCCGACGGCCCCGGCGGGCCCGGCCCGGCTGGCCCCGTTCAGCGACTTCGGCCACCTGCTCGGGACCGACGGCGTGGGACGGGACGTGCTGTCCCGGCTGCTGCACGGGATCCGGATCTCGCTCGCGGTCGGGGTGGGCGCGACGGCCGTCGCGGCGGTCGCCGGGGTGCTGCTCGGGCTGGTCGCGGCCTACCACCGCGGCTGGATCGAGGCGGTGATCAAGGTGGCGACCGACACGGTGCTGTCCTTCCCGCCGCTGCTGGTCCTGCTGGCGCTGGCGGCGGTGATCGACCCGGGCGTGCCGACCCTGACGCTGAGCCTGGGGCTGCTGTTCACGCCGCCGTTCGCCCGGCTGACCCGGTCGGCCGCGCTCGCCCAGATGAAGATCGACTACGTGGCGGCGGCCCGGTCGCTGGGCGCGGGCGCGTCCCGGATCATCTTCCGCGAGCTGCTGCCGAACAGCGTCCGGCCGGTGATCTCCTACTCGGTCGTCGTGGTGGCGCTGGTGATCGTCATCGAGGGGTCGCTGAGCTTCCTCGGCGTCGGCATCCCGCCGCCCGCCCCGAGCTGGGGCTCGATGATCGCGTCGGCCAAGGACCAGATCAGCCTCGCGCCGCACCTCATGGTGCCGCCCGCGCTGATGATCGTGGCCACGGTGCTGGCCTTCAACACGGTCGGCGACCACCTGCGCGACCGCGTCTCCGGGAGTGCCGAATGAAGACCGAGACCGAGACCGAAGCCGGGAGCACGCCCGTGCTGAGCGTGCGGGACGCCCGCTGCGTCATCCCGCACGCGCGCGGCGACATCGTCGCGCTCGGCGGCGTCGACCTGACCCTCGCCGAGGGCGAGGTGCTCGGGCTGGTGGGGGAGTCCGGGTCGGGCAAGTCGACGCTGGCGAAGTTCGTGATCGGCGCCCCGCCGCCGGGCTCCCGGACGTCCGGCCGGGTCGCGCTGAACGGCGTGGACCTGGACGGCGTGCGCCCCGAACGCGCGCGGCTGCTGCGGGGCCGGCACATCGGCACCGTGTTCCAGGACCCGATGATGGCGCTCAACCCGGTGGTGCCGATCGGCCGGCAGATCAGCGAGGGGCCGCGGTTCCTCCTCGGGATGTCCGCCCGGGACCGCCGCGACCTGGCCGTGGAGCTGCTGGCGCAGGTCGGCATCCCCGAACCGGAGCGCAGGCTCAAGCACTACCCGCACCAGTTCTCCGGCGGCATGCGGCAGCGCATCACGATCGCGATGGCGCTGTCGTGCTCGCCGGACGTCCTGATCGCCGACGAGGCGACGACGGCGCTGGACGTCACGGTGCAGCGGCAGATCCTGGACCTGCTGGCCGACCTGGTCTCCCGGCGCTCGCTGGCGATGGTGCTGGTCGGCCACGACCTGTCGGTGATCGCGGGACGGACGCACACGACCGCGGTGATGTACGGGGGACGGATCGTCGAGCACGGGCCGACCGAACGGGTCTTCGCGGCGCCCCGGCACCCCTACACGCGGTCGCTGCTGGCGGCCGTCCCCCGGCCGGACGACGGGTCGCGGGCCCGGATGACGACCATTCCCGGGGCGCCGCCGGATCTCGCCGCGCTCGGGCCGGGGTGCGCGTTCGCGCCCCGGTGCGCGCTCGCGACCGACGAGTGCCGGGACGGCGTCCCCGCACCGCGCGGCGGCTCGCACTGGGCACGCTGCGTCCACCTCGACGAACGGGCGGCATCATGACGGTTCTGGAGGTCGACGGCCTCGCCAAGCGGTACCGGGTTCGGGGCGGCGTGGTGAACGCGGTCCGCGACGTGTCGTTCAACGTGGCCGAGGGCCGGACGCTCGCGCTGGTCGGCGAGTCGGGGTGCGGCAAGTCCACGACCGGACGGGCGCTGCTGGGCATCCCGGAGCCGGACGCGGGCTCGATCCGCGTCGACGGCGTCGACCTGACGGCAGCGTCCCGGCGGGACGCCGCGGCCGCGCGCCGGCACGTCCAGATGATCTTCCAGGACGCGCGGTCGTCCCTCAACCCGCGGCGCCGGGTCCGGGATCTGGTCGCGGAGGGGCTGGTCATCTCGGGGGTGCCGCGCGCGGAGATCGGCCCGCGGGTCGAGGCGATGCTGGACGCGGTGGGGCTGGACCCGGCGCGGGTGGCCGACCGGCGGGCGGCGGAGTTCTCCGGCGGGCAGTGCCAGCGGATCGCGATCGCGCGCGCGATGGTGATGCGGCCGAAGATCCTCGTGTGCGACGAGCCGGTGGCCTCGCTGGACGTGTCGGTGCAGGCGCAGGTCGTCAACCTGATCCAGGACATGAAGCGGGACCACGGGCTGGCGCTGCTGTTCATCTCGCACGACCTGTCCGTGGTGCGGACCATCAGCGACAGCGTCGCGGTCATGTATCTGGGTCGGATCGTGGAGATCGGCGAGGTCGAGGGGATCTACTCCCGCCCGTCGCACCCCTACACGAAGGCGCTGCTGGACTCGATCCCGGTGCCGGACCCCGGACGTCCGTCCCGCGGCGACGCGCTCGGCGGCGAACCGCCCTCGCCGATGGACCCGCCCGGCGGCTGCGCGTTCCGGACGCGGTGCCCGCTGGCCCGGCGGCGGTGCGCGGACGAGACGCCGCCGCTGCGCCGGACCGCGGACGACCGCCGCGTCGCCTGCCACTTCCCCCTCGGCGAGGAGAGCGGATGACGGGCCTCACCCGGCGGCTCGCCGGCTGGACGGCGTCGCTCCGGTTCGACGCTCTGCCCGGCGAGGTCCTCGACCGCGTCGAGCGGCACCTGCTGGACGCGCTCGCCGCCGGGGTCGTCGGGCACGACCGGCCGTGGACCCGCCGCGTCCTGGCGTACGCGGCGGCGGAGTCCCCGCCCGGACGCGCGACGGTCGTGCTGACCGGGGAGGCGCTGCGGCCCGAGTGGGCGGCGCTGGTCAACGGCACGGCCATGCACGGGTTCGAGATCGACGACTACGCGCTGCCGGGCCTGTCGCACCCGTCCTGCGCGGTCGTCCCGGCCGCGCTGGCGGCGGCGCAGGAGACCGGGGCGGACGGCCGCCGGCTGCTGGCCGCGCTCGCCGCGGGCTACGAGATCACCGTCCGGTTCGGCCGGGCCTGCACGCCGTCGCTGACCTCCGACCGGGGCTTCCACGTGACGAGCGCGCTCGGGGTGTTCGGCGCGGCGGCCGCGGCGGCGAGCCTGCACGGCCTCGGCGGGGACGCGGCGCACGCGGCGTTCGGCATCGCGGCGTCCCTGGCGGGCGGCACGACGGAGTTCACCCGGACGGGCGGGGACGTGAAGCGGCTGCACGGCGGGTTCGCGGCCTCGGCCGGGCTCCGCGCCGTCGCGCTCGCGCGGGCCGGGCTGACCGGTCCCGGCGCCGCCGTGGAGGGCGAGCGCGGCTTCCTCGCCGCGTTCGTCGCCCGGGCGGACCCGGCGCGGCTGGTCGACGACCTGGGTACGGACTGGGCGGTCGGGGACCTCGGCATCAAGCCGTGGTGCGTGTGCGCCGGCCTCCAGGCGCCGCTGGCCGCGCTGGACGAGCTGGCCGGACGGGCGCCGTTCGTCCCGTCCGGCGTGGCGCGGATCGAGGTCGGGCTGGACGGGCCGACGCTCGCGCACGTGGGCCGGCTCGGGCCGCGTCCGGGCGATCTCACCGAGGCCCAGCTCAGCCTGCACCACGCGGTGGCGACGCGGCTGGTGATGGGCGGCAACGACCCCGCCCACTACCGCGCGTTCGAGCAGGGCCGCGAGCCGCCCGAGGTGGCCGAGCTGGGCGGGCGCGTCCGCGGGCATCTCGACGCGGGCGCCGACGCGGTGTTCCCGCGGCGGGTGCTGGCCGAGGTCACCGTCCGCCTGGACGGCGGGCGCGTCCTGTCGACCCGGTGCGAGGCTCCGGGGTCGCCCGGACGTCCGCTGGGTGCGGGCGCGGTCGGGGAGAAGTTCGACCGCCTGGCGGGCCCGGTGCTCGGGGAGCGCGCGGCGCGGCTGGTGGCCGGGCGGGTCGCGGACCTGCGCGCGGGCGCGGGCGCGGACGCACTCCTCGCGCCGATGGCGGCCGGACGCAGCGGGCGGAGCAGCGGACAGACGGGAGAAACATGATCACCTTTACCGCCGTCGGGGACGTCGCCCCGGAACGCGAGGACGTCGATTCCCTTTTCGCGCGCGCGGCCCCGGAGATCCGGGCGGCGGACCTCGCGTTCATGCAGCTGGAGATGACGCTCACGACGCGCGGGCAGCGCGTCCCGCAGGTGCGGCACACCTCGCGGGCCCACCCCCGGGCGGCCGGGGCGTTCCGGCGGGCCGGGTTCGACCTCGTCTCGTGGGCGGGCAACCACGCGCTGGACTGGGGCTTCGAGGGCTTCCGCGACACGATCGAGGCGCTCGACGGGGCCGGGCTGACGACGCTGGGCGCCGGGGAGACGCTGGAGGAGGCGCGCCGCCCGCGCGTCACCGAGGTCGGCGGGGTGCGGGTGGCGGTGCTGGCCTACTGCAGCATCCTGCCCGACTCCTACTGGGCCACCTACAACCGTCCGGGGGTCGTGCCGCTGCGGGCCTTCACCGTCCATGAGCCGATGGAGCCGGACCAGCCGGGGACCCCGCACCGGATGCGGACCTTCCCCCACCCCGAGGACCTCGCCGCCCTGCTCGCCGACATCGCCGCCGCCCGCGAGGTCGCGGACGTCGTCGTCGTGTCGGCGCACTGGGGGATCCACTTCACCCACGCCGAGATCGCGGACTACCAGCGGACCGTCGCGCACGCGGCGATCGACGCGGGCGCGGACCTGATCCTCGGGCACCACGCGCACATCCTCAAGGGGATCGAGGTCTACCGGGGCAAGGCGATCTTCTACAGCATCGGGAACTTCGCCATCGAGCTGCCGATGGACGAGGAGCACGCGAACCGTCCGACGTTCCGGCACCTGCTGTCGCTGCACCCCGGCTGGGAGCCCGACATCGGCGGCATGTACAACTTCCCGCCCGATTCCCGGAAGTCGATGATGGTGCGCTGCGAGATGGACGCCTCGGGCGTCCGCACGGTCGGGTTCCGTCCCGTCCACATCGACCGGACGGCGGTGCCCGAGCCGCTGGCGCCGGACGATCCCCGCTTCGCCGAGGTGGTCGAGTACGTCACGCGGATCAGCGCGGAGCAGTCGCTTCCGGTGCGGCTCGGCGTGGAGGGGGACCTGGTGACGATCGCGTGACGGGCGCCGCGGGCGCGTCCGGCCGGTGGAATATCGTGAGCGCCATGTCCGGGCACACCACGAGGCAGTCCCAGCGCCTGCTGCGCACCCTCTTCGGCGATTACTGGATGGCGGAGGGCGCGCTCGCCCCGGCCGGTGCCGTGGCCGAGATGCTGGGCGACTACGGGGTCTCGGTCCCGGCGGCGCGCGCCGCGCTCCGCCGGTCGGCGCAGAAGGACCTGCTGGCGTCCAGCAGGTCGGGCAGGTCGACGCACTACGGCCTGACCGGCGAGGGACGCCGGACGCTGGCCGAGGTGTGGGACCGGCTCGTCGAGTTCGGCACCGCGCAGGAGTGGGACGGGCGCTGGACGTGCGTCGCGTTCTCCATCCCCGAACAGCAGCGGGACCAGCGTCACCGGCTGCGCGGCCGGCTGCGCTGGCTGGGGTTCGCCCCGCTCTACGACGGGGTGTGGGTGTGCCCGAAGGCCGTGGACGGGCGGCTCCGTGCGGTGCTGGCGGAGCTGGGCGTCGCCGCGGCGACGGTCATCGTCGGCGAGCAGGCCGGCAGCGGCACCGAGTTCGGCCGCGCCCTCGACGCGTGGGACCTGGCGGAGGTGCGCGCCGAGTGCGAGCGGTTCGTCGCCGAGACCGCCGGGATCGAGGAGCGGATGGCGGCGGGGCTGGTCGCCCCGGCCGAGGCGCTGCGGCTGCGCACGCGGCTGATGGTGCGCTGGGTCGGGCTGGTCAACGACGTGCCGGACCTGCCGCCGGAGCTGCTGCCCGCCGACTGGCCGGTCCGGGAGGCCCGGCGGCTGTGGGAGACGGTGTACGACGGGCTGCGGCTGCCCGCGCGGTACCGGGTCCGGCAGATCGTCGCGGCCTACGCGCCCGAGCTCGTCGACGGCGTCGCCGTCCGCGCGGTGGGCGACGCGGTGGACGCGGTCGACGCCGCCTCCGCCCCGTCCTCGTAATCATCAGGAATGCTGCGCGTTATGTCGCGTGAGGATCATCACTAACGCTTGAAATACCAGCACGGATCCCTGCATCCTGGCTGGACTTTCATCAGGCTCCCTGATGGTCTATCCGGAGGTTCGGAGCGGCTTTCCCCGCCGTCGAGCTGGGTGCCGAGTCCGCCGAACACCGTTCTGAACGAGAGGACCGATCATGTCCGCACCCGCCACCGAGCCCGGCACCGCGCAGGAACCGTGGGGCGACACCGTGCTCGTCGACTTCGAGGACGGCATCGCCTGGGTCACGCTGAACCGGCCCGCCAAGCGCAACGCCATGAACCCGGCCCTCAACGACGAGATGGTCCGCACCCTCGACGCGCTGGAGGCCGACCCCCGCTGCCGGGTGCTCGTCCTCACCGGCGCCGGCGAGTCGTTCTCCGCCGGGATGGACCTCAAGGAGTACTTCCGCGAGGTCGACCGGTCCGACGACCCGTCCGTCCAGATCCGGGTCCGCCGGGCCAGCGCCGAGTGGCAGTGGAAGCGGCTCGCGAACTGGTCCAAGCCGACGATCGCGATGGTGAACGGCTGGTGCTTCGGCGGCGCGTTCACCCCGCTGGTGGCCTGCGACCTCGCGATCTCCGACGAGGACGCGCGGTACGGCCTCTCGGAGATCAACTGGGGCATCCCGCCGGGCGGCGTGGTCAGCCGCGCGCTCGCCGCGACCGTCAGCCAGCGCGACGCGCTGTACTTCATCATGACCGGCGAGCCGTTCGACGGGCGCCGCGCCGCCGAGATGCGGCTGGTCAACGAGGCCGTCCCGGCCGCGCGGCTGCGCGAGCGCACCCGCGAGCTGGCGGTCAAGCTCGCCGGCATGAACCCGGTCGTGCTGCGCGCCGCGAAGGTCGGCTTCAAGATGGCCCAGGAGATGCCCTGGGACCTGGCCGAGGACTACCTGTACGCCAAGCTGGAGCAGTCGCAGTTCCTCGACCGCGAGCGCGGCAGGGAGAAGGGCATGGCGCAGTTCCTGGACGACAAGTCCTACCGGCCGGGGCTCTCGGCCTACACCGACAACGGCTGACCCGCCCGCCTGGGGAGGTACGACGATGCGTGACGAGGGACTGGGCTCGTGGCCGGTGCGGCGGGCCCGGATGACCCCGGACCGGGTGGCGCTGGTGCACGGCGGGCGCCGCGACACCTACGCCGTCCTGGCCCGCCGCACCGCCGCCCTCGCGGCCGGGCTGCGCGGGCTCGGGGTGCGGCGCGGCGACCGGGTCGGCTACCTCGGCCCGAACCACCCGGCCTACCTGGAGACGCTGTTCGCGGCGGCGTCGCTCGGGGCGGTGTTCGTGCCGGTCAACGCCCGGTCCGCGGCGCCCGAGCTGGCGCACGTCCTCGCGGACGCCGGGGTGTCGGTCCTCGTGCACACCGCCGCGGCGGGGCCGCTGGTGGACGAGGCGGCGCCGCCGGGGCTGCGCGAGCGCCTCGTGGTGGGGGAGCCCCGCTACGAGGACATGGCGGGCGGGGACGCCGAACCCGCCGACGATCCGGTCGGCCTGGACGACCCCTGCCTGATCATGTACACCTCGGGCAGCACCGGACGGCCGAAGGGGGCCGTGCTCAGTCACGGCAACCTGACGTGGAACTGCGTCAACGTCCTGGTGGAGTCGGACCTGTCCGGCGCCGAGGTCGCGCTGGTGGCCGCCCCGCTCTTCCACACCGCGGCGCTCGGCATGACCTGCCTGCCGACGCTCCTCAAGGGCGGCACCGCCGTGCTGATGGAGTCCTTCGACCCGGCGGCGGCACTCGAGCTGATCGCACGGCACCGCGTCACCCTGCTGTTCGGGGTGCCCACGATGTACGACGCGATCGCCGCCGAGCCGGGCTGGGCGGACGCGGACCTGTCCAGCGTCCGCACGCTGCTGTGCGGCGGGGCCCCGGTCCCGGCCGCGACCATGCGGCGGTACCTGGACCGCGGGCTGGCGTTCGTCCAGGGGTACGGGATGACCGAGACCTCGCCGGGCGTGCTCGTCCTCGACCCGTCGGCGGCGCGGGCGAAGGCCGGGACGGCGGGCGTCCCGTCGTTCTTCACCGACGTGCGGGTGGTCGACCCGTCCGGACGGCCCGTGCCCGAGGGCGAACGGGGCGAGATCGTCGTCCGGGGCCGCAACGTCATGCTCGGCTACTGGAACCGGCCCGCCGCCACCGACGAGGCCCTCGCCGGCGGGTGGATGCACTCCGGGGACGTCGCGACGGTCGACGCGGACGGGTACGTCACCGTCGTCGACCGGATCAAGGACATGATCATCTCGGGTGGGGAGAACGTGTACCCCGCCGAGGTGGAGTCCGCCCTCTACGAGCATCCGGCGGTCGAGCTGTGCACGGTGGTGGGGGCGCCCGACCCGAAATGGGGCGAGGTGCCGCGCGCGATCGTCGTCCTGCGGGCCGGGGCGAGCGCCACGGCCGAGGAGATCCGCGGCCACCTGCGCGAGCGGCTCGCCGGGTACAAGGTGCCGAAGTCCGTCGAGTTCTGGGACGACCTGCCCCGCACCGGGGCCGGGAAGATCCGGAAGGCGGCGGTGCGGGAGCGGCTGCGGTGACGCCGGACGGTTCCCCCGCACGCCATGCCACCGGGGTGCGGGATGATCGGGCGATGGCCGCCCATGACCCGCCCGAGCCTCTCACGCTCTACCTCGTCAAGCGCCTGGAGCTGGTGATCCGCTCGCGGATGGACGAGGCGCTGCGCCCGTACGGCCTGACGACGCCGCAGTTCACCGCGCTGACCGCGCTGCGGCACCGGGACGGTCTGTCGTCGGCGCAGCTCGCACGGCGCTCGTTCGTGACGCCCCAGACGATGAACGAGATGGTGCGCGCGCTGGAGCGGCACGGGCACATCCAGCGGCGCCGCGACCCGGACAACCGGCGCGTCCTGCTGATCAGCCTCACCGAGGCGGGACGGGCGCTGCTGCGGCGCTGCGACCCGGTGGTCGAGGCGATCGAGGACGAGATGATGGGCGCGATCCCCGCCGTCCAGCACCCGCTGTTCCGGCAGAGCCTCGAACTCGGGCACGCCGTCCTCGGCGACCGCGGCCGCGCCGGGGACTGATCATCCGACCTTGCTCGCGGGCAGCTGGGGCTTCAGGTCGCGCAGCTGCCTGCGGGAGGTCAGGCCGAGCTTCCTGAAGATGTTGCGCAGGTGCGCGTCGACCGTGCGGGGGCTGAGGAACAGCTCGCGGGCCGCCTCCTTGGAGGTGGCCCCGTCGGCGACGAGGAGGGCGATCCGGGTCTCCTGCGGGGTGAGCCGCTCCAGCGGGGTGGCGCCGGGACGGGCGGGACGGTCGCCGCAGGCGGCGAGCTCGCGGGCGGCGCGGGCGGCGAACCCGGCGGCGCCGATCGAGGCGAGCGTCTCGTGGGCGCGGCGGAGCTGGGCCCGCGCGTCGCCGCGCCGGGCCTCGCGGCGGAGCCACTCGCCGTAGAGCAGCCGGGTCCGGGCGAGCTGGGGGACGGCGCGGGTGCGCTCCAGCGCGTGGATCGCCTCCCGGAAGAGGTCCTCGGCGCCGGGCCCGGCGGTCAGCAGGGCGCGCGACCGGAGCCCGATGCCGTCGGCCCAGCCGGTGCCGGCCGCGCGGGTCCGTTCGACGAGCAGATCCATGACGGGTTCGGCCAGTTCGGGACGGCCGGCCCGGACGGCGGCCTCCACCACCTCGGACGGGACGAACGCGTGCAGCCCCGGGTCGTCGTGCCGGGCGGCGCGGCGGGCGGAGCGCAGCGCGGTCTCGTACCGGCCCGCGCCGTTGTGCAGGACGGACGTCGCGTGGTCGAGGACCGAGAGCAGCTGCCCGTGCCCGCGGTCGCGCGCCACGCGGGCGGCCGTGCCGGTGAGCCGGTCGAGGCGCTCGCCGTCGCCCCGCCAGGCCGTGAGCACGAGGTCGGCCAGCAGGGGCGCGGTGACGTTCCACGGGTCGGTCGTGGCGCGGGCCTCGGCCACGAGAGCGGCGGCGTCGTCGAACTCGCCCGCGTGGACATGGGCGAGCGCGAGCTGCCGCAGGGCGAGGGGGAGGACGCCGCGCGCGCCCGTCCGGTGCGCGGCGGCGAGCTGCCGTTCGGCGAGGGCCCGCCAGGCGCCGTCGTCCCACAGGTCGGTGGCAGCGCCGCAGGCGAGCCAGGCGGAGAGGTGGTCGCGCCCGTCCGGGGCGGCGAGGAAGGCGTCGACGGCCGTCCGCAGGTGCGGGGCGGCGGCGGCATGGCCGCGGGTCAGCTGCCGGCCGATGGCGTCGAGCAGCAGGTCGGCGGGGTGCCGGCCGGGCTCCCCGCCGGTGGCGGCGCGGGCGGCCCGGGTGAGGGGGTGCTCGCCGAGCCGGCCGGCCACGAGCCCGGCGGCGAGCGCGTCCAGGCACGCTTCGCGGGCTCTCGGACGGTCGTGCGGCGCGAGGTCGCGGGCGGCGGCCAGCAGCGGCGCGACGGCATCGCCGCAGCGCCCGGTCCGCAGGCCGAGCCGGGCCGCCAGCAGGGCGGCGAGCGCCCGCCCGCGCACGTCGAGCGGGCCGGCCGTCGCGGTGGCGAGCAGGCTGGACGCGGTTTCGGGGTTGCCCGCCCCGAGCTGCAGGCGGGCGGCCGTCAGGGCGCGCGCCGCGCGGCGCGCCGGGTCGGGGGTCAGCGCGGCGGCGCGGCCGAGGAACGCGCCCGCCGCGGCCAGGCCGCCGCGCGCGCGGGCCCGCGGGACGGACGCCTCCAGCTCGGCGGCCACGGCCTCGTCCGGCGCGACCACCGACTGCGCGCGGTGCCAGGCGCGGCGGTCGGGGTCGGTGCGGGCGGTCGCCTCGGCGAGCGCGGCGTGCGCGGCCCGGCGGTCGGCGGGGGCCGCGGCCGCGTGCACGGACGAGCGCAGCCGCGGGTGCGCGAACAGGACGCGGGCGCCGAGGTGCAGGAGGCCCGCCTCCTCGGCGGGCGCGGCGGCGTCCGTCCCGATGCCGAGCAGCGCGGCGGCCTTCCACAGCAGCGCGGGATCGCCGAGCGGTTCGGCGGCGGCGAGCAGGAGCAGCCGCCGCGTGCGGGCGGGCAGGGCCCGCGGGTCGAGGTCGGGCGGGGGGCCGGGGGGCGGCGCGTACCCGCCGGTCGGTTCCGTCGCGGCCTCCCGCTGCGCCTCCAGGACGGCCCCGGGGTTGCCGCGCGACTCGTCGACGAGCCGGTCGCGGACGCGTTCGTCCAGGGGCAGGCGGAACCGGGAGCCGAAGAGGGCGGCCGCGTCGTCGCGGCCGAGGCCGTCGAGCCGGTGCGCGGGGAGTCCGGCGAAGTGCCGCAGGCCCGGTTCGTCGCGGCCGGCGAACAGGAAGGCCACGGGCGCGGTGCGCGCGCGGCGCGCGGCGAAGGCCAGGACGCGCGCGGAGTCGGGGTCGAGCGCGTGCGCGTCGTCGACGAGGCAGACGGCCGGGCGCCCGGCGGCCAGCAGCGCGCGGACGGCGAGGCCGAGGCGGGACGGCTCGGGCCGGCGGCCGTCGCGCAGCGCGAAGACCACCTCGACGGCCTCCCGCTGCGGCTCCGGCAGCGTCTCCGCCGCCGCGAGGACGGGCTCGCACAGCTCGTGCAGCGCACCGTACGGGAGCGCGTCGGTGCCGATCCCGCGGGCGCGGAGCCGCCGCGGCCCCGGCACCGCCGCGACCGCCCGCTCCAGCAGCGCCGTCTTGCCGATCCCGGCGTCCCCGCGCAGGACGAGCGCGCCGCCGCGGCCGGTGCGCGCGTCGCGCAGCAGGCTCTCGAGCGCGGCGAGCTCGGGTGCGCGGGAGAGGAATCCGGGCCCGTCGGGGAGCGGGATCCCGTCGGCCATGCGTGATCTCCAAACGACCTTCGGGGGGTGGGCCGGACAGGAGGCGCGACGGGCGGGGAGCCGCGCGGCGACCCGTCCGTTCACATTTCAACAATGAGCCTTTTTCAGCAGCGGCAGGGGAGCGCTGATCACAGCATGATCGCGGGCGGCGTGGTGGCCCTTGGAAGATGAAGAACCCCTGGTAGGACGGGTGATCTCTCACAAACGCCCGATCCGACCAGAGGTTCCGCATGCTTTTCTACCGTGCTTCGCTGCCGTTGTCGCGTCCGACGCTGGAGTACGTGACCGGTGTGGTCCGCCGTCACCGCAGGCAGGTGGACAGCAAGGGCCGGGCGCTGGTGCCGGGGATGCAGGCGCTGATGACGCTGGTGTACCTGAAGAAGGGCGAGACGTTCGCGCAGTTGGGCGCCGGTTTCGGGGTCGGCACCGCCACCGCGTGGCGGTATGTGAACGAGACGGTCATGCTGCTGTCGGCTCGCGCTCCCAAGCTGGAGCGGGCGCTGGCCCGGGCACGACGGGACGGGGTGCCCTTCCTGGTGCTGGACGGCACGCTGATCCCCATCGACCGGGTGCGGGCCGACCGGCCGTTCTACTCGGGCAAGCACAAACGGCATGGCATGAACTTGCAGGTCATCGCGGCACCGGACGGGACGATCGTGTGGGTGTCGGGACCGTTGCGCGGCGCGGTCCACGACATCAAGGCCGCCCGAATCTGGGGCATCGTCCGGCACCTGGCCGCCTGCGGGATCCCGGTGCTGGCCGACAAGGCCTACGTCGGAGCCGGCCCGCACATCCATGTCCCGGTCAAGGGCAAGGACCTGCCCGACCATCTCAAGCAGGCCAACCAGGCCCTGGGGCGGCTCCGCGGACCCGGAGAACGGGCGAACGCACAGCTCAAGAGCTGGAAGATCCTCACCCGCCTACGCTGCTGCCCCTTCATGGCCGGTCATCTGGCCAAAGCTGTCCACGTCCTCCACAACCGCGAGCACCGGCCGTACTGAAAAAGGCTCAATAAGAACGCGGCCAGTCGACGGCGGCGTCAACCGGATCGAGTGATCATCTTGACGCGATGTGAACAGTCGGAGAACTGTCCATTTCGCGCGCCGAATCATGCCTTGATGCTGACTTTCATTCCTTTATGTCTAGTTTTCTGTCCGCCCCATGGACGTCGCGGCGGCGGTCTGGGTGACGAAATGCCCCGCAAGCTGGGCTTTGGCGAAATAGGCGATTTCTACCGATACAGCTCGGTAGTCGTCACATGGGACTCTGGGCGCTGCGCGGACCGATCACCCCCGCCACCGAGCCCGCGCGCCGCCGGGTCCACCGCCGGACCCGCCGCCGGAGGGCCGGACGCGGAGCACCGGCGGCCGTGCGCGGAGGACCGGCGCACGCGCCGGGCACTCCAGACCCGAAGCTTCCGACCGGTTCGATCCCGGAAATTCGATCCCGGAAAGGCGACCGCCATGGCAGACCCGTCCGTGACCGTGGGCGGCGTGACCTACAGGGTCACCCCCGAATACCTGGCCAGTGCCGCGACGGACACCACCAACACCGCCGCCCGGATCTCCGAGGAACTGGCCCAGATCAAGACGTACGTCTACAGCCTCGAGGCGAGCTGGGGCGGCATGGCGCACGACCGCTTCGTCGCGCTGATGGCCGAGTACGACATCCTCGCCAAGATGCTGAACGACGCGCTCACCGGCATCGCGAGCGGCCTGCAAGGCAACTACGTCAACTACAAGGAATCCGAGCAGCAGAACCTCACCAACCTGAACAACATCGAGGCGGGCATGCCGGGCGGCCCCGGCGCCGTCGCGAACCTGACCTGAGCGCGGCCTCCGCCCCCGGAACACCCGACCTTCGAACACGACCACCTGGGAGGTACCCGCCATGGCCAACGTCGACGGCACGCAGATCTACGTCGGTGAGGGGCTCGGCGCCGCCGGCGGCTGGCTGAACGGCCGCGCCGCCGAGATCGAGGGCCAGCTGCACACGCTGCTGGCCAAGCTCGCCCCGCTGGAGGCGGCGTGGACGCAGAGCCAGGCCGCGACCTACTACCAGGACATGCAGCTCCAGTGGAACATCGCCGCCGAGGGGCTGTTCGGCCCGGAGGGCGTGCTCGGCCAGATCGCGCACGCGATGAACGTCAACTGGGGCAACTACGCCGACGCCGAGTGGGCGAACGTCCGCAGCTGGCAGCACTGAGGCACCGCGTGGGAGCGGGGAAGCGAGGAGCCTTCGGTGGCCGATGAGCGGTGCCGGATCACGGTCGTGGGCGAGCGGCGGCGGGTGGACATCGCCGTTCCCGCGCACGCTCCGATCACCGAGTACGCGACCATGCTCGCCGACATGTGCGGCCAGGACGAGTCGGACGCGATGCCGCCCGCGTGGTCGCTGGCCCCCGCCGGGCGGCCGCCCTTCGAACCGGGCGCGTCGCTCGGCACGGCGGGCGTCGTGGACGGCGAGACGCTGTACCTGCGCAACGTCCTGGACGGCGAGTTCGACGGCCCGGTCGTCTCCGACATCGAGGAGGAGATCGCCGCGCTGGAGGACGACGTCGTCATGTGGAACGCGCGGTCCCGCGCGTACACGACCGTCGTCCTCGGCCTGGTCGTCCTCGCGGGCGCGGCCGTCGCGCTCGCGGCGGGCGGCGGGGCCGCCGGGGCGGTCGCGGCCGGAGTGCCGCTGTTCGCCACCGGACTCGCCGCCCCGCTCCTCGCCTGGAGCGCGGCCCGCAAGCACTGGCCCGTCCCGGCGGCGGTGCGGACGGCGCTGGCCGCGGCGGCGTGCCCGCTGCTGACCGGCGCGGTGCTCGCCCTGCCGCTGTCCGGACTCGGGGCCCGGCTCGCCGCGGCGCTGGCCGCCGCCCTGATCGGCGCGCTCGCCGCGTACCTCGCGGCCCCCTCGGCGCCCACGATGGTGCTGCTGGCCGGGTGCGGGCTCGCGCTGCTGCTCGCCGTCCCGCTCGTGCTGGTGCGGGCGAACCCGACGGAGGCCGCGGCCGCCGTCGCCGTGGTCGTCTTCCACGTCCTGGCCGTCCTGCCCAGGCTGGCCTCCCAGGTCGCGACCCTGCCGCCGGGCACGACCGAGATGGACGACGTCGCCGGCACCGTCCGCCGCGTGCAGCGGCTGCTCGTCCTGCTGAACACCGCGTGCTGCCTGGCGATCATCGTGTGCCTGGCCGTGCTGAGCGTCTCGGACGGCTGGTTCGCGCTCGGCCTGACGCTCTGCCTCGGCGTCGCGCTGCTGTGCCGGGCGAGCAGCTCCCGGCTGACGGCGGTCGTCGCGGCGCTGCTGCTGTGCGGCCTCGCCGGGCTGGGCGCCCTCCTGCTGCGCGTCCCGTACCGGCTCTCCGGCCTCGACCTGCCGGGCTGGTCCGGGCCGCTGGCGCTCACGATCGTCGGCGTCATCGTGCTGTGGGCGGGCCTCGTGATGTGCTTCCGCAGCTCGCTGCAGCAGGTCGACTTCGGGGAGCGGTGGCGCTGGCCGGGATCGTTCGCCGCCCTCCTCGGCGCCGTTAGCGTGCCGCTCGCCGCGGGCGTCTTCGGCGTGCTCCAGGCCCTGCTGGACGCCGGCCGGGGGCTGTGACGCGATGCTGATGAAGAAGTCGTCGCGGGAGCGGGTCGCCCCCGGCTGGGGCGCCCACGACACGATCGCCGCCGCGGTGCGCGCCGCCGCCGCGGGCGCGACCGTGTCGGTGCATCCCGGGGAGTACCGGGAGAGCATCGTCCTGAACAGGGACGTCACCCTGCTGGCGGAGAAGGGCCCCGGCACGGTGCGGATCGTGTCGCCGCGCGGCCCCGCGCTCACCGTGCACGGCGGCGCCGCCGCCGTCCGCGACCTCACCGTGGCGGGCGCCGCCCCCGGCGAGCCCGCGATCCTGCTGCGCGGCGGGACGCCCGACCTGCGCGGCTGCGAGGTCACCGGGGGCCGCGTCGAGGTGACCGGCGACGCCGTCGCCGCGCTGGCCGGCTGCACGGTCGTCGGTGCCGACGGCGCGTCCGTCCGGCTGACCGGGACGAGCCGGACCGTGCTGGAGGACCTCACCGTCCGGATCGCCGGCGGCGACGGCGTCGTCGCCGACGACGACGCCCGCGCCGACTGCACCGGCGCCCTCATCGACGGCGCCGCGGGCCGGGGCGTGCACGTCGCCGGGAACGCCCGCGCCCGGTTCACCCGCTGCGAGGTGCGCGGCACCCGCGCCGCCGCCGTCCACGCCGAGGGCGGGGCGGGGCTCGTGCTGAGCGAATGCCGGCTGCACGACGCGGACGCGCACGGCGTGCGGCTCGGCGGGACCGCCGGGCGGCGTACGTCCGCCCCGGCCGCCGAACCCGGCGCCGCGCCCGGCGCGTCCGGGGCGCGGGCGGAGGGACGGCGGGACGCGGCGACCGCCGAGGAGCCGCGCACGTCCAGCCCGCACGGCGTGCTGCTGCGCCGCTGCGAGATCGCCCGCACCGGCGCGTCCGGCGTGCTCGCCGAGGACGAGGCGGCCGCCCTCCTGGACGACTGCCACGTCCACGACACGTCCCGGGCCGCGATCTTCGCGACCGGGCGCAGCGAGCTGGAACTGGACGGCGTGCGCGCCGTCGACATCGACGGCAGCGCCCTCGCCGCCGCCGAGGACGCCGTGCTGCGCGCCCGCGGCGGCACGTTCGCCCGCACCGCCGCGAACGGGCTGTACGCGACCGGGCGCGCCGACGTGACGCTCGCCGACTGCGACGTCCAGGACACCGCGTACACGGCCGTCCACCTCGCCGACGGTGCGCGCGCGACGCTGACGGACTGCCGGATCCGGGACACCCCCGAGTACGGGATCCGGGTGTGCGAGCGCGCCGACCTGGCGGCGGACGGCACGCGGGTGCGGGACGCGCGGCTGGCCGGGGTCCTCGTGGAGGGCGGCGACGCGGTCCTGCGCGACTGCGGGATCGAGCACGTCCGCAACGGGATCGCCCTGCGCACGACGCACCGCCCGCTGGTGTCCGGCTGCGAGGTCGGCGACGTCGCGGAGGTCGGCGTCGAGGTCGGCCCGGGCGGCGGCGCCGTCCTGGAGGACCTCCAGGTCCGGCGCACCGGCTCGACGGGAATCTTCCTGGACGCCGGCAGCACCGTGCGGATCGACGGATGCACCGTCCACGACGTCGAGGGCACCGGGCTGTTCGCGGGGGCGCGGGCCCGGCCGCGCGTCCGGGACCTGACCGTCGAACGTCCCGCCCGCAACGGCGTGTTCGTCGCCGAGGGCGCGGCCGGGATTCTCGAGGACTGCCGGATCCGCGACGCCGGATACCCGGCGATCTACGTCGAGGCGGGCGCGGCGCCCGTCCTGCGCCGCTGCGCGGTCGAGGGCGGCGACCACGACCTGGTCGTCTGCGACGGCGCCGAACCGGTCGTGGAGGACTGCAGGTCGGAGGGGGTGCGCGACGGCGTGCTGCCGGAGGGCCGCGTCCCCGCCGCCGGGACCGCGACGGCCGTCCCCGGCGCGCGGAGCGGTTCCCGGACCGGCGCGGACGCCGACGGCGACGGGGACGCGACGCCCGAGGAGCGGCTCGCGGAGCTGCGCGCCGAACTCGACCGGCTGGTCGGCCTCGACCGCGTCAAGCACGACATCGTCGGGCTCACCAAGCTGATGCAGATGGTGAAGGTGCGCCAGGAGGCGGGCCTCCCGCCGCCGCCGCTGAGCCGCCACCTGGTCTTCGCCGGGAACCCGGGCACCGGCAAGACGACGGTCGCGCGGCTGTACGGCGGGTTCCTGCACGCGCTCGGCCTGCTGGAGCGCGGCCATCTCGTCGAGACCGACCGCGGCGACCTGGTCGGCGAGTACGTCGGGCACACCGCGCCCAAGACCCAGGCGGCGTTCCGCCGCGCGCTCGGCGGCGTGCTGTTCATCGACGAGGCGTACGCGCTCGTCCCGCGGGCGCAGCCCACCGACTTCGGCCAGGAGGCGATCTCGACCCTGGTGAAGCTGATGGAGGACCACCGCGACGACGTCGTGGTGATCGTCGCCGGATACCCCGAGGAGATGGCGCGCTTCCTCGCCTCCAACGCCGGGCTGGGCTCGCGCTTCACCCGCACCTTGACGTTCGAGGACTACGGGTCGGGCGAGCTGGTGCGGATCGTGCAGCACCACGCCGACCGGCACCGGTACGAGTGCCCGGCGGAGACCGTCGAGTCCCTCCACCGGTTCTTCGACGAACTCCCCAGAGGCAGGCAGTTCGGCAACGGCCGCACGGCACGGCAGGTCTTCCAGCTGATGACCGAGCGGCACGCGCAGCGCATCGCCGACGACCTGGCCACGGCCGACCCCGGAGACCTGACGACGCTGCTGCCCGCGGACCTCCCGGAAACGGACGCCCTGTGAGCGGCCGCCACGCGAGAACGGCCGCCGCGAACGAGGAGGAGGACAAGTGACCGAACCGATCACCTCTGAATACGACGACGACCCGATCGAGGTCGACACCGAGGCCACGGAGGGGGACGAGAACGCCGAACCGCCCCCGCCACCGGACCTGGGGAATACCGACTCCCCGGATCTGACGGTCTGGGAGACCCGTCCGTCCTTCGACGACCCTCCGAAGGACATCGGCGAGGACGCGGGCAGCGAGCCGCCGGAGGCGTCGCCCGCCGCCGAGGCCTTCTCGATCGACCTCGACAGCGTGGCCACCCAGCTCGAGGCGATGCTCTCCACCTCCCGGAATCTCGTGACCCAGTACGAGACGCTCCGGAGCAGCGTCCTGGCCAACCAGGACACCATCTTCGGTCAGCAGTCGGTGGAAGAGGACAACGGGACCTTCGACTTCTCGACCGGCATGTACTGGGGCCCCGACGACGACGAGGGCGACCCGAGCGTCTGGCAGGAGACCGCGCAGCAGTTCGCGGCACAGATGAACCCGGCGCAGCAGAAGGCGCTGCAGCACATCGGCGGCGTGCTGGAACGCGTGGGCGAGTACATCGCGCTCGCGAACCACTCGGGCCAGGTCTACGCCGAGGCCGACCGGAACTCGAAGTTCCCGCCGCCGCCGGGCAACACGGTCACGGGCTGAAGGGAGGAGCCTCGCCATGGCAGAGGACATTCCGGGCGAATTCAGGATCGACCTGGGGGTGCTCCGGACGGCCATCACGAACGTCACCGCCGAGCAGACCGCCATCTCCGGCGATCTGGACGAGATCGGGCTCAAGATGAAGGGCCTGTCGAGCGACTGGAACAGCCCCGCCTTCGGGACGTTCGAGGAGGTCCGCACCTGGTTCGACAAGGCGTCCGCGGACGTCCTCGACCTGCTCGGCGACCTCATCATCCGGCTGGAGACGTCGTACGGCAACTACGCCGCGGCCGAGAGCGGCAACGTCGGCAACCTCACGACCTGATCCGGCACGACTGAGCCGGCACGACCTGCGCCGGTACTACCTGAGCTGAAGGGAGGTGCCCACGGTGGCCGACTCCGGGACGACGGACTACGACTCCGTAGAGAAGGTCGCGGTCGGGCCGACGGGGCTCCAGAACACGGCGAAGCGGCTCCTCGCGCTCGCCCAGGAGATCGCGGACAGCCTCGGCCGGGTCCAGACGACCCTGAACGGGCTCACCGCCGACGGGTGGAACGGCTTCGGCCGGCAGGAGGCCGAGGACTTCAACCGGCGGTGGCTCGCGGTGATGAAGGAGCTGTTCGGCACCGAGGCCGATCCGAGTACCGGCGTGCTGAACGCCATCGCGAGCGGCGTCGGCGTCGCCGGCGAGAACTACGGCAAGGCCGAGTCCGGACTGGCGGACATCTGGTCGAAGTTCGCCTCCAGCCTCCCGACCGCCGAGGAACTCGCGAACGGGGACGGGACGGACGAGGAGCCGAGCGACGAGAAGCCCAAGGACGTCCTCGACACCAACAAGACCGCCATCACGGCCGACTACTGACGCGGGCGGCGCGCGGGACGACCAGGCCGCCCGCGCGCCCGCTCCCCGCCCGCTCCCCGCCCGCGTGCCCCGCGCGCGCCCCCGTCCCCGCAGACATCCCTTAGGCAGCCGAAACCGATGAGCAGGATCGCCTTTCACCGCCCCGCCCGGATGGCGCCGCCACCCGTGCCGGAGGACAAGCTCAGCATCGCGGCACCGCCGCAGATGCAGCCGCAGAACACCATGTCGAGCATGGTCATGCTGCTCCTCCCGCTGCTGACCAGCGTCAGCATGGCCGCGTACCTGGTCTCCACCGGGCGCCGCTGGATGATCATCCTCGGGGTCGTGTTCGTGGTGTCGGCCGTGGGCCTGACGTTCGGCGTCCACATGCAGTCGCGCGGCCGGAACCGGCGGACCCGCGAGCGGCACCGCGAGCGCTACCTGGAGTACCTCGCGGACCTGCGCGGGCAGGCGCGCGACGTCGCCCGCGTGCAGCGGTTCGCCGCCGCCTGGATCCATCCGAGCCCGGAACGGCTCTGGGCCGTCGCCGAGCGCCGCCGCCGCGTGTGGGAGCGCCGTCCCGGGGACCCCGACCACCTCCGCGTCCGGATCGGCACGGGGAACGGGCCGCTGGCCCTGACCATGACGACGAACCGGCGCTCCGACCCCGCGGTGGAGTACGACCCGCGGTCGCTGCACGCGGCGGAGGAACTCGTCCGGTCGCAGGGGACGGTCGAGGGCCAGCCCGCGTGGATCGACCTCGGCCGCGCCGGGGTGGTGAGCCTGCTCGGCCCGCCCGCGCAGACCGAGGCCGCCGCCGCCGCGCTGCTGTGCCAGGTCGCCGTCCTGCACGCGCCGGACGACGTCCAGCTCGCCGTCGTGACGGCCGGCGACCCGGCGTGGGAGTGGGCGAAGTGGCTGCCGCACACCTTCGAGCCGGACGCCCGCGACCGGGGCATCGAGGTGGTCCCGCTGGTCGCCGAGCGCCTCGACGGACTCGCCGACCATGTGGAGGCCGAGCTGGACCGGGCCGTCGCGGCCCGCGCCGCGCGCGGCACCCGGCTCATCTCCATGACCGCCGAGGAGCCGCCCGAGCGGCGCCTCGTGATGGTCCTGAACGGCTACGACCCGCGGACCGTGTGGGCGCAGTCGCCGCTCGTCGTCCGGCTGATCGCCGAGGCGGGCGCGCAGCTCGGCATCACGGTCGTGTGCGTCGTCACCGAGGAGGCGCACGAGCCGGAGCGGGTGGACGTCCGGGTCCGGCTGGACGCGCGCGGCCGCGCGACCCTCGAGGGCCCGCACATCGGGCTGCGCGCCGACGTCAAGGACGTCACGGTGGACCGGCCGTCCCCGGCGCTGCGCTCCCGCATCGCCCGGGCGCTCGCGCCGCTGCGGCTGTCGGGCGAGCAGGACCAGGTGCTGGCCCAGTCGGTGTCGCTGCCGGGCATGCTCGGCATCGGCGACCTGGCCGCACTCGACCCGAGCAGCGTCTGGCGGGCGCCGGACGACGAGGAGATGCTGCAGGTCCCCGTCGGCGTGTCCGGCGACGGGGAGGCGCTCGTCCTCGACCTGAAGGAGTCGGCGCAGGGCGGGATCGGGCCGCACGGCCTGGTCGTCGGCGCGACCGGCTCCGGCAAGAGCGAGCTGCTGCGCACGCTCGTCACCGGGCTCGCCACGACGCACTCGCCGGAGCACCTCGGGTTCGTCCTGATTGACTTCAAGGGCGGCGCGACGTTCGCCGGGCTCACCGGCCTCCCGCACGTCGCGGGCCTGATCACGAACCTGAGCGACGAGCACGCGCTCGTCGAGCGGGTGCGGGCCGCGCTCGCGGGCGAGCAGCAGCGCCGGCAGAAGCTGCTGCGCCGCGCCGGGAACGTCGACTCCATCCGCGACTACCAGCTCAAGCAGCTCGCGGGCGGGACCGACGTGGACGGCGCCCCGCTGCCGCCGCTGCCCTACCTGATGATCGTCGTCGACGAGTTCGGGGAGCTGCTGTCCCAGCAGTCCGACTTCATCGACCTGTTCGTGCAGATCGGCCGGGTCGGCCGCTCCCTCGGCATGCACCTGCTGCTCGCCACCCAGCGGCTGGAGGAGGGACGCCTGCGCGGCCTGGAGTCGCACCTGTCCTACCGCATCGCGCTGCGCACGTTCAGCGCCGCCGAGAGCCGCGCCGTGCTCGGGACGCCCGACGCGTACCGGCTGCCGTCCATCCCCGGCTCCGCCTACCTGAAGGTCGACGAGTCGGTCTTCGAGCGGTTCCGCGTCGCGCACGTGTCCCGGCTGCACGAGACCGACGCGCCGGAGGAGCCCGGCGCGGAGCCCGTCCGTCCCGTCCCGTACACGCTGCGGACGCCGCCGGTCGCCGAGGAGCCCGCGCCGCGTCCCGCCCGCGCCCCGCGGCCCGAGACCGGCACGACCGAACTCGACCTCGTCGTGGAGAAGCTCGCGGCGAGCAGCGCCCCCACCCACCAGGTGTGGCTTCCGCCGCTGCCCGCCGCCTACCCCCTCGACCCGCTGCTCGCGCCCGCCGAACCCGTCGAGGGGCGCGGCCTGCAGAGCCAGGTGTGGCCGAACCCGGGGAAGCTGTCGTTCCCCGTCGCCGTCGCGGACCTGCCCGCCCGGCAGGAGCAGCGCCCGCTCGTCCTGGACCTCGCCGGGCTCCACGGCCACCTCGTCCTCGTGGGCGCGCCGCAGAGCGGCAAGAGCACCTTCCTGCGCACGATGCTGCTCAGCGCGATGCTCACCCACACCCCGGACGAGCTCCAGTTCTACTGCATCGACCACGGCGGCGGCGGGCTGCTGCCCTTCGCCGACGCCCCGCACGTCTCGGGCGTCGCGTCCCGCCGCGACCCCGAACGCGTCCGGCGCGTCCTCACCGAGGTGACCCGGCTGGTGGACGTGCGCGAGCGCGTGTTCGCGGAGCTGGGCGTGCAGGCCGCCGACTTCCGCCGCATGCGCGACGCGGGAGCGCTCCCCGCCGGGGTCCGCGCCGCCGACGTCGTCCTCGTCATCGACAACTGGGGCGCGCTGCGCGGCGAACTGGAGGACGCGTCCGCGATCGTCACCGACATCACCACCCGGGGTCTCGGCGTCGGTGTGCACGTCGTGCTGACCGCGGGACGCTGGGCCGAGCTCCGGCCCGCGCTCCGCGACAGCATCCCCGGCCGCCTCGAACTGAACCTGAACGATCCCGCCGAATCGGAGATCAACCGCAAGGAGACCCGCCGGATCGGCCGCACCCGGCCCGGCCGCGGGCTGATGCCGCCCGGCATCCCCATGCACGTCCCCCTCCCGCGGCTCGACGCGTCCGACGGCGTCGACGACCTCACCGACGCCCAGCAGCGGCTCATCACCGAGATCGCCGCCGCCTGGGCGGGCCCGGCCGCACCCCCGCTGAAGGTCCTGCCGCAGCACGTCACCGTCACCGAACTCGCCGAGATGGCGGGCACCGAGGTCCACGACCCGTGGGAGGGCGGCGGCCGGGACCTCACCGGCACCGAGATCCCGATCGGGCTGTCCCAGCGCGACCTGCGGCCGGTCGGGCTGGACCTCACCGCCGGGCAGCCGCACTTCCTCGTCTTCGGCGACGCCGCCTCCGGGAAGACCTCGTTCCTGCGGGCCTGGATGCGCGGCGCCGCCCGCCGGCACTCGCCGTGGGACGTCCGCTTCATCGTCGTCGACTACCGCCGCAGCCTCCTCGACGCCGTGCCCGAACCGTACATCGGCGCCCACGCGGGCAATCCCGAGCTGGCCGAGACGTTCATCGACCAGGTCGTCGCGAAGCTCCGCGAACGCATGCCGCCTCCGGGCCTGGACTCCCGCCGGCTCCGCGACCGCGACTGGTGGGAGGGCCCCGAGTTCTACCTCGTCGTCGACGACTACGAACTCGTCGCCGACGGCCCCGGCCGCGGCCCCCTCGCACCCCTCGCCGGGTTCGTCGGCCAGGGCGTCGAACTCGGCTTCCACATCGTCCTCGCCCGCCGCGTCGGCGGCGCGTCCCGCTCCCTGATGGCCGACCCGCTGCTCGGCCGGCTCCGGGAGTTCGGCTCCGACGGGCTGATCCTGTCCGGCGACCCCCGCGAGGGGGCGCTGCTCGGCGACCAGCGTGCCGCGCAGCGGATACCGGGACGGGGCGTGCTGCTGCGCCGCAGAACCGACCCGGAACTGATCCACGCCGCGTTCGACGAGGAGACCGAGACCTTGACGTACGAGTCCCGGCCCCCCGAGACCCCCGAAGGGGTGGGCGCATGGCCGAGTACGAAGTAGGCGGCGACGGGAACGCCCCGGGCAGCTACACCTGGGAGGACTTCACCGAGGCCCTCGACCTCGACGCCATGACCGAGCTGGCCAACCAGTGGATCCTCCTCGGCGACGCCCTGCACGACGGCGACACGAGCTTCGCCGCCGACGTCGCGGCCTTCGCCTGGACCGGCCAGGCCGGGCACACGGCGGAGACCACCTGGGGCAACAACATGACCCCGATGATCCACAACGCCGCGGACGCGGCGTGGACCGTCGGGCAGAGCATCCACGCCTACGTCGAGGGCATCAAGAACCAGGCCGAGAAGATGGCCGAGGAGGCCAACAAGCAGTACTTCACGATGATCTTCAGCTTCCTGCTGAACGTCGTGCTGCTGCCGCTCGGCATCGCGGCCTCCTTCATCGGCCTCGTCGCCCGCCTCATCGGCACCATCGTCAACGTCATCACCCAGATCGGCGCACGGATGGGCTGGCTGGCGGCGACCGCCGCCGAGTTCGCCCTCGGCGCCGTCGTCGGCGGCGTCACGACCCTCGGCATCGACATGGCCGCCCTCGGCCTCGGCACCGCCGCCGCGGGCGCCGACTGGCACGTCGACTGGGGCCACGAGGCCGTCAACATCGGCGTCGGCGCCGCCTTCGGCGGCATCCTCGGCGGCGCGCACGGCTGGGCGAGCAACCACAACAAGGTGCCGATCGTCATCCCGCCGCCCCGCTGGGGCCGGGGCGGCGGCAACGCCCCGGGATACAGCGCCCCGGGCGGCTCCGGCGGCTTCGGCGGCGGAGGCGGCGGCCACCGGCTCGGCGGCGGCGACAGACCCGCCCCCGTGCGGCCCGACCGGACCCCGCTCGACATCACCGGCGGCAAGGGCGGCCCGCCCGCCGTCCGTCCCCCGGCGAAGTCCGCCCCCGACGGCGTCACGACCGTCCCGGACAAGTCCGCACCGGTGAACAAGACCGGCCCGGCCGACGCGCCCGTGTCGGCCCCGGTCCAGCGCGGCGGCGGAGGGCGGGACACCCCGGTCGGGCCCCCGCCGGTCCGCCGGACGTCCGACCCGTCCGACACCCCCGTGGCGGTGCCGAACCGGCGCCCGCCCGGACGCGCCCCGGTACCGGACCCCGGTGACCGGGTGAGCCCCGGCGGCGGCCGGAACTCCCCGACGGACGCGCCCGACCGCCTGCCCGCGCCCCCCGGCCGGGGCGGCCCGCAGGACGGCGTCGCCCTGAACGCGCCGAAGGAGGTGCCGGGCCCGCCGCCCGGCCGGGGCGGCGCCCGCGACCCGATCAGCACGAGCAGCCCGGAACCGACTCCGCTGCCGGTCCGTCCGGACAGGTCCGGATCGGGTGACGACGGCGTGCAGATCACGACGAGGCCGGACACCCCGGACCCGTCCCGTCCCAACCCGGTCCCCGCGAAGCTCGACCCGGACCCGACACCCCCGGGCCGTGGAGGCTCGCAGGACGGCGTCGTCGTGAAGACGTCGAACGAGGTGTCGGCCCCGCCCCCCGGCCGGAACGGCTCGCAGGACCCGATCTCCAGCAGCAGCCCGGAGCCGACCCCGCTTCCGGGCCGTCCGGGGAAGGCCGGATCGGACGGCGGGAGCCTCCCGGTCTCGGTGAAGACCGACGAGCCCGCGCCGTCGTCCCGTCCGGTGTCGCCGGAGCCCACGCCGACGCGTGCCCCGTCGCCGGTGCGCCCCGACCCGACCCCGAGCTCGGACACCCCGGTCGCCGTCCGTCCGGGCGGCCGGGACGAACCCGACCCCCAGGGCACGCCGCCCCCCGGCCGCGGCGGCGAGGGCCGGGGCGGTTTCGAGGTCCACCTCGACATCCGCCGCCCGGTCGACCCCGTCCCGGAGTCCCCCTTCGCCGGCCCCGGCCGCACGCTGGGCGACGTCCCGGTGGCCGGACGGCCCGGGGGCGACGCGCCCGCGTCGAGCAGGCCCCACGCGAACCCGGGCGACCGCGGGGACCAGCCGTCCGCTCCGCCACGGCCCGGCTCCCAGACCGACCGGATCACGCTGGACTTCCTCCCGGCGAAGTCCGGCGGCGCACCGCAGTCGTCGCCCGGGAACGGGACGCCCGGCAGGCCGGGCGGCGGCGAGGCCCCCAAGGTCACGGTGCAGGTCGAGAAGGCGGGCGGCGAGCCGCCCGCGCCGCCGGCCCGGTCACCCTTCGACGAACCCGGCCGGACGCTCGACGGCGGCACCGTGCCCGCCCGCGGCGACCAGACCGTGCCCATCCGCAACGTGCCGAAGGACGGGAACGGGCAGGTCAACGTCTGGATCGAAGGCCAGGAGATCCGGGTGCCCCGGGGCGGCCTGGGCAACGACAGGTACGTCGTGCACCCGGGCGTCGGCAAGTTCACCATCGTGGACGGCGACATCCGCATCTCGATCACGACGGACCGGCCGAACTCCACGGCGAGCCCCAAGGGCGACGGGGCGTCCCCCTTCGAGAACCCGGGACGCCGCGTCGGCGACGGCAAGCCGGTGCCACCGGCGGAGCAGCCGACGACGTCGCGGCCCGCGGGGAACGAGCCCCCGCCGCCCACGCGCGTCGAGTACGGCCAGCCGGTCACCTTCACGTTCGGCGACCGCGACGGCGCCGCGCCCACCGGCGCGCGGCCGTTCTCCGGCGAGGGCAAGCCGGTCGGCGGGCCGAAGCCCCCCGCGCGCGGGACACCGGGCGAGAACGCGGGCCAGGCCGCCCACGACCGCACGGGAGCGGGCGGCGACGGCCCGCTGAAGTCACCGCCCGCGGGCAAGCAGGACGGGACGTCGTCCGGTCCGGCCACGACCGAGAAGCCGAGGGCCGACGGCGGCACGAACACGGTCCTGACGAAGAAGAGCGGCGGTCCGCACTCATCCCCGCCGTCCGAGAGCGGCTCGTCGTCCGGCCGGGGCGGCGGCACCGGCCACCGCCCCGGCGGGAGCACGGTCGAGGTGGGGCCGGTCCAGCACCGGACCCCGCTTCCGGAGGACGGTGCGCCGCTCATCCGGCTCGACGTCGGCGTCCAGGAGCCGACCCCCGGTTTCGCCCGTCCGATCAACCGCGGCGGTTCCGGCGGCCCCGGCGAGTCGGCGTTCACCGGCGACGGCCGCACCCTCGGCGGCCCGGACAGGTCCGCCGCACCGCCGCCGCGGGAGGGCACGCCACCCGGCTCGTCCGGCAAGGGCGGCACGCCCGGCAAGGGCGGCGGCCAGCCCCCGGCCACGTCGCAGGGCGGCGACGAGAGCGGCGCGACGCCCGGGAAGGGCGGCGCGACGCCCGGGAAGGAGGGATCGGCGCCTGCACAGGGCGGTTCGACGTCTGCGCAGGGCGGTTCGGCGCCTGCGAAGGACGGCGGTTCGACGTCTGCGCAGGGTGGCTCGGCGCCTGCGAAGGACGGCGGCCCGGCGCCCGCGAAGGGCGGTTCGGTGCCCGCGAAGGACGGCGGTTCGACGTCTGGGCAGGGTGGCTCGGCGCCCGAGAAGGGTGGTTCGTCCCCGGTGAGGGACGGTTCGGAGTCGTCGGGGAGCGGTTCGCGGGAGCCGTCACCGGCGCGTCCGTCTTCGTCCTCGTCTTCGTCCTCGTCTTCGTCCTCGGGGGGATCGTCGTCCGGGGACTCGAGTACGTCTTCGATGTCGTCGCCGCCGTCCTCGGCGGCGTCTGTTGCCGAGCCTTCTGCGGGGGGCCCGCACGGTGCCGGCGCCGACACGCCGGTCGTCCACGGACCGTCCGTCCAGGATTCGCCGACCGGGCAGAGTCGTCCGGTGGTGCAGGACGAGCCGGTCGGTGCGCCGCCGCCTCGGTGGTCGGACGGGGGCGGGTTCGAGGTGCAGGTGGACATCCGCCGCCCCGCGTCGCCGCCCGCGCAGTCGTCCTTCACCGGCACCGGACACCGGGTCGGTGATGGGGAGACGTCCGGACGGCCCGTGGACGGGACCGGCGGCGTGCAGGCACCCGACACCCGGACCACGCAGCTCACGCTGGACTTCGTCCCGGCCGAACCGGACGTCACGTCCCCGCAACCGCCGTCCGAGGCACCTCCCAACGCGGGCATCACGGGCGTCACCGTCCAGGTTCAGGAGGCGCACCTTCCGCAGCCGCCCGCGAGGCCGTTCGAGGGGCCCGGGCGGACGCTGGACGGGGGAGTCGTGCCCGCCCGCCCCGAGCCGACCGTCCCGATCCAGGGGCTGCCGCTGGACCTGCCCGGACGGACCCACGTCTGGCACGACGGCCAGGTCGTCCAGGTGGGGCCGGGCGGACTGGAGGACGGCACGTTCATCGTCCATCCGGGGGTGCGGAACTTCGAGCTGACGGACGGCACTGTCCGGGTGTCGGTCGGGGTGCAGCGGACGACCGACGATCCCGCCGCGCATGCCGGGGACGGTCACCGGTCGCCCTTCGAGGGCCCCGGGCGCCGCATGGGCGATGGAGAACAGGCCGGCCTGGTGACGCCGGGCCCGCTGCCGCCGCGCGACCTGCCGGACGCCCCCGCCTCTCCGCCGCCGGAACCCGCCCGCGTCGAGTACGGCCAGCCCGTGACGTTCGCCTTCGGCGACGAGGCGACGGACCCCACGCCCCCGGCGACGGTGTCGGTGGGCGGCCGTCCGGTCGGCGGGGTGGAGCCCCCCGCCCGCGCGACACCGGCCGACCGGGCGGGGGCGGGGGGCCAGGGACCGTCGGAGTCCCCGCCCGAGCGGCGGCCGGACCGGACGTCGTCGAGTCCGGCCACGCAGAAGCCGGGACGCGGCGGCGACACCGCCGCGCCGAAGGGAGCAGGTTCCTCGACCCCGGCGCCCAGTGGACAGACGGGCGGCGGAGCCGCCGGCCACCGTCCCGGCGGGAGCACGGTGGAACTCCAGCCGGTTCAGCAGCGGACTCCGCCGCCGCGTTCCGGGCGGCCGACCATCCGGGTGGACGTCGGCCTTCCCGAGCCGACTCCCGCCATCGCCCGTCCGATCAACCGCGACCAGCCGGGGGAGTCGGCGTTCACCGGCCAGGGCCGCACGATCGGCGACTCGCACAAGCCCGCACCCCAGGGCACCGGCACGACGGGCAAGGCACCGTCGACGAGGCCGAAGGCCCCGGCGTCGTCCACAACCCCCGCATCGCCGGGTTCGTCGTCGGAGCCGAAGGAGCCCGCGTCGTCCACGACCACCCCCGCGCCCGCGTCGCCAGGGTCCTCCACGACGCCGAAGGCACCGGCGTCCGCGGGTTCGTCCACGACGCCCAAGGCTCCCGCGTCGGAGGAGGCGCCCGCGCCGCCGCAGTCGACCACAGGGCAGACGCCCCCCACACCGCCGAAGGCGCCCGGGCAGAGTTCGGCGGGCGGCACCGCGATGCCCACGACCGGACGGCCCGCGGAGGGTGCGCCGCCCGCCTCCACGGAACGGAACGAGACGCCCGGCAGCGGTCGGCGGCCGTTGGATCCGGCTCGCGAGGCCGCCCTTCACCGTGACCTGACGGCGCAGGCCGCGGAGGCGGCGAAGGATCGGCGGCTCGCTCTCTGGGCGGCTTACGACCAGGCGCAGGACGATCACGCGGCCGGAATCGAATCCTCGAGCACCGGCGCCCGGGTCGACGATCTCGCCGCACGCGTGCAGATCGCCGCCTTCGAGGAGGATGTCGCCAAGGCCGAGGCCGAAGCCGCTGCCGCCGCTGCGGCCGGAATCCCGCCCGTGCAGCCGCCGCCTCCCGACGATCCCGCCGTGTGGCTGGCCGGTGACTTCGATCCCCGGGCCGGGACGCTGGTGATGGACGACGGACGGCCGCGTGACGCCGCGGACACGCGCCGGTGGATCGGCCGCAACACCGCCTACGAGCCGGGAGACCCGGTCAACCTGGTCATTCCGGGCGCCGCGTCGAACCCTCGAGCGATCGCATCCTTTGCCGAGGACCTGGCCACCGGCCTTGGCGGACCGGTGACGATCGTCACCGACCCGGCGACGGGCGCGGGGGCCACGATCCGGCCGCGCCCCGAGCCGCCCCAGGCCGAACCCCCGCCCGCGCCGCCGGAACGTCCCGCATCGCCGACCGTCCCGGAGTCCGCCCCGGTCGTCGAGCCCCTGCAGGGACCGGCGCCGCCGTCGGGTCCGGATGCGTCGCCGGGGCGTGCGGCGCCGCCGTCGGCCTCGGAGGGGGCGCCGCCGCAGGCCGCGTCGCCGGAGCCGTCCGGGGGGCCACGGGGTACGACGCCGACGGACCCGGCCGCTCCCGCGCCGGGCACCGCCCCGTCGCCCCTCCCCACGCGGACGGGAGGCGGAGGGCACGGGTCGCGGTTCACGCCGCGCCCGCCGGCCACGACGGAGCATCCGCAGGCCGCCACACCGGAACTCGCCGGCTATTTCCGGCAGCAGGAGGACGCGGACGCGGCGTGGCAGGCGTGGGCCGGTTACATGGCGGATCTCGAGGCCGCCCTCGTGGCGCAGGCGTCCGGCACGGGCGGCCCCTACATCGACGCCGAAGTGAACGCCCTCGTGGACACGGTGGCCGAGGCCGAGATCGACGCCCGGATGGCGGACATCAGGGCCGCCATCGCGGCGGAGGATGCCACGGAGGCGCAGATTCGGCGCCATGGGCCCGGCCACACCGTCGCCGGTCCGGGCACGCATGCACCGCAGCGGCGTCCGGGCACGCCCCCGGCGGAGGCGCCTCCGAACGGCGGCGTCCTCGTCGTCCACGGCGAGCTGGACGCCGGCGCCGGGACGCTGACCGTGGACGGCCGTCCGCTCGACCTGGACGAGACGGTCACGTGGATCACCGGGAACCCGGCGTACTCGCCCGGGATGCCGGTGTCGCTGGTGACGCCGGGGGCGGGGACGCTGTCGGCCGAGGAGGAGCCGTCCTTCGTCGACGACCTCGCCGCGCTGCTCGGCGCGGACGTGCTGGTCGTCGATCCGGTGACCGGCGAGGGCGTTCTGCACGTGCCGCCCGCCCCACCGGAATCCGACCCGGTCGATCCCGCCTCGGTGCCGTTGCCTCCGTCGGTGGTGTCGTCGGGGCGTGGGCCGGAGTCGGTGCCGTTGCCTCCGTCGGTGGCTTCGTCGGTGCCCGAGCGGGTGGAGACGCCGCCGCGGGTGGCGACGCCGCCCGCGGGGGATCCGCCGGTGGAGGCCCCGCCGGCGCGGCGGCCACCGTGGTACGTCGACGTCAACGCGATGGGCGAGGCGACGATCGAAGGGGTCGACCGGTGGACCCCGGGGGAGATCCGGGACTGGACCGGCCAGATCGGGAACGCGGTCGGACGGCACCGGGACAGCCCGCGGCTGGACGCCGGCATCCGGAACCTCGTGGGCGGCGTGCTCGCCAACGAGGCGACCACCGAGGCGGACATCGCGAAATGGCAGGACCTCCTACAGAACGGGCGGACGGCCGTCGTGGACGGCCACCTCGTCTGGGTCCGTCCGGTCCTGCAGGACGCGAGCCTGGGGACGCAGCCGACCGGCAACATACGCAAGTTCAAGGTCTCCTTCGCCTCGATGATGTCCGGCGGCAAGACGGGCGGTGACACCACGCACGGGATCGACGGGCTGCTCCTGACGTTCTTCGGTGTCGGCACGGGTGCGGCGGCGACGCTGATCTCCGGGCTTCCGGCGTTCACCGCGAGCTCGTCGACGAAGGCCGAGCACACGGGCGATCGGGCGCTCATCGCGGGCCGCAAGCTCTTCGTCGCGAACAACACCCGGTTCGACGCCGGGATGGCCGTCAAGGTGTTCGTGGACGGCGTGGAGCGGCCGAACGACGTGCGGTTGCCGCAGCGGTTCGCCGTCGACTTCCCCGAGCCCCTGACCTCCGCGAACGAGCCACGTCCGCTCGGCGCGACCGCGGCGCCCCCGGCGGCGGGCGGGGGCGTGCAGCGGCCGTCGCCGGCGACCGAGGTGATCAACGCGGTCAACACCATTCCCGCCGTGGCCGACCTGCAGCGGCAACTGCTGGCGGCGGGGCTGCCGGCCGCCGCGGTCAAGGAGGTGATGGACGAGATCGGGGGGCACCTCAGCGAGAAGTCGGTGCGCAACCGGAGCCGGCTGGTGCTCAGCAACGGGGTGCCGACCGCGAAGGTGTCGATGGCGGCGGGGCCGGTCAGGCGGTTCAACGGGCATTTCGCGATCAGTGCGCAGGTCGAGAGCCTGCAGTACATCGGCGACACGACGATGGCGGTCCGCGAGGACTCCGGCGGCGGTGTGACGTCCAAGCCGACGAAGGAGGGCAAGAGCAAGGCGTCCGTCGGCTATGCCGTCACCTACTACGGCAACAACGAGCAGGACGCCCACCCCGACGCGCATCACCCGGCGGACGGCGACCGGGGCCTGTTCCGCGGCGGCCTGTCGGTGCCGTTCTCCCGGTCGGCCGGGCACGGGCTCGCCGAGCAGGCGCTCGGCCACACGGTGCTGAACCGCGGCGGCGAGCAGTCCAGGTACCGGGTCGGGCTGCGCGTCAACGTCGACACGCACTCGACATCGCACAACGTCCCGCCGACCAGCGTGGTCGTCGAGGCGGAGGTCAGTGTCCCGCGGGCCGAGGCCGCCGGGTTCGAGGAGAACCTGACCGGCGCCGTGCAGACGCCGAGCCTGCGCCCCGGGGCGGCGGGGGCGGGCGCGGGCGGGGCGGGGCCGCGGGTGCCGGGCCTGCGGGTGCCGGTGCTGGCGCGGCCGCAGGGCGCGATGCCGTCCGAGGCGGCGTACCGGCGGCCGCCCGTGCTCGACCGGCCGGTCGCCGTCGATCCGGCCCATCACGAGCCGTTGCCGCTGGCGGCGCGGCGGGGCATCGGGTTCGGCATGCAGAGCCTGCTGCCGGGGGCCGAGCTCGTCCACCAGCAGATACGCGCCGTCATGGCGAACCGGCACGGGGAGCTGTCGGGCGGGCGTCCGGCCGACTGGGCGCAGGCCGACCTCGACCTGTCCACCTGGTTCAGCCGTCCCGCGCTCGAAGCCGACCTGCCCGCGGTCATGGCCGGGATCGACCGCACCGTCACGCTGGGCGGGCGCCGGTACAACGTCTCCGTGCGGGGGTTCGTCGGGGAACGGATCGGCGGCGACGGCTACGAGATGACCGTCAACGGGCGGGCGATGATGGCGGCCGGGAGCTCCGGGCACCGCAACACCGAGGTCGGCGTGCAGGTGAGCGGGGGCGGCGGCGTCCGGCTGGGACGGCTCCCGTACATGCGGTTCATCCTCGGCGCCTGGAGCTTCCAGGGCGAGTACGCGTACGCGGTGAAGAACGAGTTCGGCGGGACGGCGAAGTCGTACCGGCGCACCGAGACCACCGGGATGGTGGACGAGCACAACTACAACATCGTCTACGAGATCACCGTGCGCCCGGAGGGCGAGCGGGCCACGACGTGGTGGATCGACCGGCCCGGGGACGTCACGGGACGGGTCGTCGTCCCGCAGGAGCACCGGCCCGCGCGGCCGTACACCCCTCAAGAGCTGGAGAACGCGGGCGACGCGGTGACCGTCCCACGGTTGCCGAGTCGCGAGACCGTCAACTTCACGGGGGCGGGGACATCGGGCGTGTACCCGGCGTTCACGGTGATATCGGAACTGCCGCGCACGGCCGCCGAGATGTACGCGCGGGCCAACGACCTACCGCGAAGCTGGGTCGACGACCGTGCGAACTGGCCGCCCGCCATCAGGGACATGACGCGGCCGGACCGGCTCGCGGCGTTCTTCTCCAGCGTGGCCGGGAGCACCGGCCGGACCGAGTCCCTGCCGCCGACCCGGGACGGGCGCAAGCAGGCGTTCACGATCAAGGTGCACGCGCAGCGGCCCCGGCACGCGGGTGCGAGCGAGACGGAGATCGAGCAGTACGCGCAGGGGCAGCGGACCCACAAGCACGGCACCGAGCACAAGGTGAAGGGGACGCACACGTTCACCGCCGGTCCGCAGTTCATGCTCGGGTCGGAGGCGGACGGGCATGCGAGCGCCCCGGAGGGGGCGCCGTCCGGTGGGGAGCACCACGGGCCCGGCGGCCGGGTCCAGTTGGTGGTCGGGAGCAACGTCTCCGCCGAGCGCAAGACGGAGACGGCCGACCTGCACGGGAACATCGACATCACGCGCGCGACCTACGGCGGGACCGCGCACACGTTCCGGACCGACCCCGTTTTCGAGATCACGCTGCACCGGTGGAAGGGGAGCAGGCGGGACCGGCAGACCCGGTTCGTGCAGGTGACGGACGGGATGCAGATGATGGTCCCGCAACGGCGGATGCACGACCTGGGGCTGAGTGCGCCCGGCGTGGCCCCGCCCGAGCCGGCGGCGCCGACGCGGCACGTCCCGCCGGGCATGATCGCGGGCTCGTCCTATCCGGAGACCTTGAACGCCGGGGGGCTCGTGCCGCACATCATGGGCTGGCTCCGGGAGCAGGGCGTCGTCCGCGGTTACTTCCCGGGCGGTAACCGTCCGAACATGATCACGCGGGAGATCGAGGCGGCGTTCTCGCCGGAGGCGCTGCGCAACCAGCACGGCGCGCTGCTCGGCTCCGGCGTCCAGCGCTGGATCCCCATCCCGCAGCCGTTCGGCGGGACGCGGTACGTGTGGATCAGGGTGTCGGCGGATCTCGGCGCCGCGACCGGCCAGTTGCCGCGGCCCGAGGTGAAGCTGACGCTGCGCGGCGAGGGGCAGACGGAGCACCACCGGTCCGTCGGCACGGCGTTCAAGTACGGCGGGGCGTTCGAGATCCGCGGACGCGGCGACGGATACGGGTCCGACGGCGTCCACCGGCACGGCGGCCTGGAGATCAAGGGCGAGGCGGCCGGGGAGGCGACCCAGGGCAAGGAGGTGCACGACCGCAAGCTCGACATCCACCGGGCCGGCACCCGGGAGGGCTCCATCGAGTTCCACCACCCCCTGCGGTTCCAGGTCGAGATGGGCATCAGCACGGAGCCGCCCGAACTGCTGAACGTGCCCGTGCGCGCCATCCGGGAGGCCGTCATCGGCGCCGGACGGCTGCTGGGCGGCAACGACCCCCGCGCCGGGGACCGGTGGTACACGCGACGTCCGTTCATCTCGCACACGGTCATCGAGGCCGACGCCCCCAACGCGGTGACGGGCGACATCCGGCTGCTCGTCCCCGGGCACGTCGCGACGCTGGACGCCCCCGCCGCCGCCCCGGCACCCGCGTTCGGCGGCACCCCCCGGTGGACGCCCGGCCGTCCGGCGACCGGACGGGTCGGCCCGGCGGAGCGGGCTCTCGCCGAGAACCTGCACCCGTGGGGCGTCCCGTTCGCCTCCGCCGTCGAGCGCTGGGCCGCACTGCCCGCGTCCCCCTACCGGCGCCCGACCGGCCCCGCACTCGCGGAGCCCGGGGCGTGGCACGTCCCCGGCCTGGACTTCACCACCGTCGCCGGGCAGCGGTACATGCACTTCACGAGCCCCGAGCTCATCCGTCCGTACATCGGGGACCTGCTGCACAACCGGTACACGATCCCCGTCGGTTCGCGGAACGTCACCGCCGGCATCGAGATCACCGCCGCGCGTCCCGTCGGCCCGGCCCGGGACCCCCAGTTCAAGGGACGGGTGTACGCGCAGGAGAGCCAGGCCGACAAGGCCAAGTCGGGCCACTCCCGGGACTTCAAGCTCGTGGTCGGCCCCGAGGGCGGGGGCGAGGCCGGAGAAGCGACGACGCAGGGGATCGGCGGCTACGAGTACGGCCGCGACCGGGCCGGGGAGACCGACGGCGAACTCGGCATGACCGACGAGGCCAACCAGGAGGCCACCCGCAACTACCGGCACTTCGTGTTCGACGTCGACGTCATCCTGCACGGCCCCCGGGGCACGCTCCGCGTCCCGGTACCGAACGGGCTGTACGGGATGCTTCCGCTGGAGGCGGCGCCGGGCGGCGGCCAGCGGCCGGCGGGCGACCTGGAGACCCGCCTCCCGCACGTCTTCCGCCCGCCCGCCCCGCCGACCAGGATGCCCCCGCTCCCGCCGGCCCCACCCGTTCCGCCGGGTGTGAGGCCCGCGGTGACGTCGTTGCCGTCGACCGGCGTGCCTCCGGCTCCGCCGGTTGTGACGCCCGAGCCGCCGACGCGGACGCCCCCGGCGCCGCCGTCCTCGGCGCCCGCGGTGGTGCCGGAGCCGTCGACCGGCGTGCGCCCGGCGCCGCCGTCCTCGGCTTCGCCCGCGGTGGCGGGTGCCAGGGCCGGTGGGATGGGCGGGGCGCAGGAGGCGGCGGTCGCGGGCATGGGGCTGAACATCGTCCACGTGCCCCCGACGAGGGACGCCCTCATCCACGCGTTGACGAACGTCGCCGCGGCGGAGATGACCGCGATCGGCGGGACGCGGCCCGCCACGCCGCGGGAGTTTCGCGATCACACGGCCGACGAGCTGACGAACGACCTGGAGCGGCCGACGTCCGAGCGGCGCTTCTGGCCGACGATCGAGGAGCGGCTCGGCGGCACCTGGTCGGACGGCGACCGGGCCATGGCGATCGAGATGGTCGGGTCTCCGCTGGGAACGGGTGGGGAGAACGTGGCGCTCGCCGTGGCCGCGCCCGTCCTGGGATTGCGCATCACGGTGGTGCAGCCGGACGGGACGTCGGTCGTGTTCGGGTCGGCGTCCGGACGGCCCGTCGTGCTGGTGCGGCTTCCCGAAGCGGGGCCGTTCACCGGGACGTGGGCGGCGACCGAGCCCGTCGCGCCACCGGACCCCGCGTCGACCGTGCCGCCGGATCCCGCCTCGACCGTGCCGCCGGACCCGGCGCCGGTCGTGTCGCTGTCCACGGGGCCGGTCGTGTCGCCGTCCACGGCGCCGACCGCGGCTCTGGGGGCCAGGCCGCTGGTGTCGCGTCCTCCGTCGGAGCCGTCCGAAGGGGAGGTCTCCCCGATCGGGGTCTCGGCGGAGGACATACCGCTGCGCCCCCTGTCGTCGCCCGCGTCCGCGTCGTCGCCCCCTGGGGCGCGGCAGGCCAATCTCGGGGTCGATCCCTTCGCCGGGCGGGCCGGGAACGCCGAGCATGCGGGCAGGCAACCGCATCCGCGTCTCAACGTCGATCCCCAGGGCGATCCCGTTCCGGGAGATCGGGGCGGCCCCGATTGACAGTCCGAACCAGCCGTCCGACCGATTCGACCAGCGAGGAAGCACAGATGAGCGAGCAGGACGACGTCGAGCGCAAGCGCCGGCAGCGGATGAGCCTGGCGAACGCGTTCGATCGGCGTGCGTGGCAGCGGGGTGAGAAGCCGAAGGTGCAGACGCGGCTGCTGGCGGGGGGTGTCGCGCTGGTCGTGGTGGCCGCGGCGGTGTTCGGGGTCGGCGCGCTGATCTCCTACCAGCAGGACCGGGAGAACAAGGAGCGCAAGGAGAAGGCGGCGACGAGCCAGCGGCTGACCGATCCGGTGGCGAAGCCGTCGCCGAGCCCGTCGGCGGGCAGGACGTCGGCGTCGCCGAGCGCCCGGGCGGAGCCGGAGGGCGGTGCCGCCGCGCCGCGGCAGGCCGAGCCGCGGCAGGCCGGGCCGCGGAGCCCCACGCCGAGGGCCGAGGTGGCGAAGGGCGGCCCGAAGTCACGGTTCCCCACGGGCCCGAACTTCCAGACCACCACCGATGTGCTGCTCCGCAACGTGGTGACGGGCCTGTGCGCGGACGTTCCGGGCTTCGGCAAGGGGAAGGAGGACGGGCCGGTCGAGCAGTACCGATGCACCAGGTCCACGAAGGACAACCTGCTCTGGGATCTGGTGGTCAACCAGCCCGGCGCGGGACCGGGCGGTGCGGACCTGTTCACCATCCGCAACGCCAAGGACGGCTTCTGCATGGACCTTCACGCGTACGGGCCGCCGAAGATGCGGACCCGCGTGAACGAGTTCTACTGCAGGCCGGGCAGCGGCGACAACCAGATGTGGTACCTGGACCGGAAGGCGCCGGGCCGGTTCTGGATCCGCAACCACAAGGGCGGGATGTGCCTGGAGGTGGCCGGTGAGAAGGGGGCGGGCCGGCAGGGCGCCGACCTGCTCACCTACCCGTGCTCGATGACCGACGACCACCTCTGGTCCTTCGCCTGACCGGCCATGACCATCCGACGGATTCGACGACCAGCGAGGAAGCACAGATGAGCGAGCAGGACGACGTCGAGCGCAAGCGCCGGGAACGGCTGAATCTGGCGAACGCGTTCGATCGGCGTGCGTGGCAGCGGGGTGAGAAGCCGAAGGTGCAGACGCGGCTGCTGGCGGGGGGTGTCGCGCTGGTCGTGGTGGCCGCGGCGGTGTTCGGGGTCGGCGCGCTGATCTCCTACCAGCAGGACCGGGAGAACAAGGAGCGCAAGGAGAAGGCGGCGCTGAACCAGCGGGCGACCCCGGTGGCGGTGCCGCCGTCGCCGTCGCCGAGCGCGTCCCCGAGCAAGACGCCCTCGCCGTCCGCGTCGCCGACCCGGAGCCCGCGGCGGCAGCCGGCCGCCGCGCCGCGGCGGACGAGCGCCTCGCCCGAGGCGAAGGCGAGACGGCTCGCGAAGTTGAAGGGCCCCACCGGCCCGAACTTCTCCACCACCACCGGCCTGCTGCTCCGCAACGTGATGACGGGCCTGTGCGCGGACGTCCCGGGTGGCGGCAAGGGGCAGCACGAAGGGCCGGTCGAGCAGTTCACGTGCAGCGGGTCGGCGGCCGAGAACCAGCGCTGGGATCTCGTGGTCAACCAGAAGGGGGCGGGTCCCGGGGGCGCCGACCTGTTCACCATCCGCAATTCCAAGGCCGGCTACTGCATGGACATCTGGGGGACGGGTGCGCCCGCCCTCGGTGACCGCCTGCTGCAGAACCTCTGCTACCCGGGAGCCTCCGACAACCAGATGTGGTATCTGGACCGGCAGGCGCGCGGCCGGTTCTGGATCCGCAACAACAAGGGCGGGATGTGCCTCGACGTTGACGGCTCGACGGGTGCGGGCGCCCCGCGCGCCGGGCTCACCGCCTTCCCGTGCTCCTCGAACGACGACCATCTCTGGTCTTTCGCCTGACCGTGCCGATCACCGACCTGAGGGTGGGCGGATGAGCGGGCGGGACGGCACCGCCGACGGTGCGAGCCCGGCCGGGCCCCTCGACCGGCGGCCGCCGGGAGGTGAGAGATCGCGGCCGCGGCTCGTGGCGGGCGGCGCGGGCTCCCGGCAGATAACCGAATCAGATTCGGGAAAGGTCTTCACTCTCCGGGACGGCGGCGGGATCATGGGGGGATCGTCGAGCGTTGGGAGGGCCCATGGCGATCGCCATCGGTGAGGAGCACCGCGAACTGGCCGGGACGACCCGGACGTTCCTGAACGACCAGGGCGCGCGCGCCGCGAACCGCGCGCTGCTGGAGGCCGCCGAGGAGGCGCTGCCGGCGTTCTGGGACGACTTCGCCGGGCTCGGCCTGCTCGGGGTTCATCTGCCGGAGGAGCACGGCGGCGGCGGGGCGGGGCTCCCCGAGCTGGTCGTGATCGTGGAGGAGCTCGGCCGGGCCGTGGCGCCGGGGCCGATGGTGCCGACGATGGCGGCGTCCGCCGTGCTCGCCGCGCGCGGGACCGGCGAGCAGCGCGCCCGCCTGCTCCCCGACCTGGCGGCGGGCCGGACGGTCGGGGCGCTGGGCGTCGGCGGCACGGTCACGCTCGACGGCGGGAAGGCGACCGGCGACGCCGGGGTCGTCCTCGGCGCGGGCCTCGCCCGGCTGCTGCTGGTCCCGGCGGGCGACGACATGATCGTCGTCCGGACGGACGCGCCCGGCGTCGAGGTCGAGGTGCCGCCGAACCTCGACCCGTCCCGCCGATCGGCCCGGGTCAGGCTCGACGGCGCCGAGGTGACGGACGTCCTGCCGTCGGCGCGCGCGCACGCCGTGGCCGTCGCGCGGACGCTCGCGGGCGCGGAGGCCGTCGGCGGGGCGCTGGAGTGCGTCGAGCGCGCCGTCGAGTACGCGAAGGTGCGGGTGCAGTTCGGGCGGACGATCGGGACGTTCCAGGCGGTCAAGCACCACTGCGCGGACATGCTCGTGGCGGCCGAGCTCGGCACCGCCGCCGTGTGGGACGCGGCGCGCGCCGCGACCGCGTCCGCGGACGAGTTCGAGTACGCCGCCGCCGTCGCGGGAACCCTGGCGACGCCCGCGTTCACCAAGAACGCGGGGCTGAACACGCAAGTGCACGGCGGGATCGGGTTCACCTGGGAGCACGACGCGCACCTGCTGCTGCGGCGCGCGGCGACGCTGGAGGCGATCGTCGACCCGCGGGAGGCGGCGCGGGACGTCGCGCGGCTGAGCGTCGCGGGCGTCGTCCGGGCGACCGGCGTGGACCTGCCGCCGGAGGCCGAGGCTCGACGTCCCGAGGTGCGCGCCCTCGCGCGGGAGATCGCGGCGCTGCCGGAGGACGAGCAGCGCGTCCGGCTGATCGACACCGGGTACGTGCAGCCGCACTGGCCGCGCCCGTGGGGCCTGGAGGCGTCCGCCGGGCTGCAGCTGGTGATCGACGAGGAGTTCCGCGCGGCGAAGGTGAAGCGGCCGAACTACGGGATCACGAGCTGGAACATCCTCACGCTCGTCCAGCACGGCACCCAGGACCAGGTGGACCGCTGGGTGCGCGCCGCGCTGCTGGGCGACGAGGTGTGGTGCCAGCTGTTCAGCGAGCCGGACGCGGGCTCGGACGCGGCGGCCGTCAAGACGCGCGGCGTGAAGGTCGAGGGCGGCTGGAAGGTCACCGGGCAGAAGGTGTGGACGAGCGGCGCGCACTACAGCCGCCGCGGTCTCGCGACGGTCCGCACCGACCCGGACGCCTCGAAGCACGGAGGCGTCACGATGATGGTGATCGACATGAAGGCGCCGGGCGTCGAGGTGCGGCCGCTGCGCCAGGCGACCGGCGGCTCGGAGTTCAACGAGGTGTTCTTCGACGACGTGTTCGTCCCGGACGAGGACGTGATCGGCGCGCCGAACGAGGGCTGGAAGGTCGCGCGGGCGACGCTCGGCAACGAGCGGGTCAGCATCGGCGGCGGCGTCGGCGCACCGCTCGGCTCGGACGTCGTGCGGCTGCACGCCGAGCACCCGGACGCCGTCCCGGCGGACCGGATCGGCGCGCACGCGGCGGAGGAGCGGGCGCTGAAGCTGCTGAACCTGCGCAGCGCCGAGCGGGCCGTGGCGGGCGGCGAGCCGGGACCGGAGGGCAACATCACCAAGCTGGTCCTGGCCGAGCACGGGCACGCCACGGCCGCGCTGCTGGGCGAGTTCGCCGGGCCGCAGACGGCGTTCGGCGACGGCCTCGGGGAGATGGCGGGACTGATGCGGCTCGGGTCGCGGGCGATGTCGATCGCCGGCGGCACCTCGGAGATCACCCGCAACCAGATCGCCGAACGCATCCTCGGCCTTCCCCGCGACCCGCTGATCAAGTAACGGAGGGACGCCCGCCGCCCGGTCGGCGGCGGGCCCCCGCCGGCAGCGCCAAGCGGGGGTGTCCGGTTTCGCGGCATTCCCGCAGGGCAAGGGGGCGGTGAGAGGCGAACGACTGGACGGCGCCCATGACGACGATCGAGAAGAAGCTGGTCGACTACCTCAAGGACGCGCACGCGCTGCAGCAGCACGTGCAGGGCGTCCTCAGCGAGCTGCTCACCACGGCCGCCGACGAACCGGATCTCAGCCGCCGCCTGGGGGAGTTCGCCCACCGCAACCGCGAGCACACCCGCGCGATCGAGGACCGGCTCCGCGCGCACCATGCTTCCCCGTCGATCGTCCGGGACGCCGAGATGCTGTGGGGCTCCGTCGCCGACGTGCTGAAGGGGCACCGCAACCACGTCGGCAGGCACGTCCGGGACGGCTACGTGGCCGCCCACCTGCAGATCGCCGGGGCGGAGATGCTCCGCCGCATCGCCGCCCGCGCCGGCGACACCGAGACGGCGGACGTCGCGCGGGCGGTCTGCGACGACGCCCACGCACTCTCCGCCGCGATCTCCGACAACTGGGACACCGCCGTCGACCTGTCGCTGCGCCGCCACGGTGTCCACGCCCACCGCTGACACCCCGCGCGCCCGGCCACGACCGGGCCGTCCCGTGGGATCATCGTCCGGTGAGCGAATCAGACGAACCGCCCGCCGCGGGCAGGGGTCCGGCGGGGCCGGGCGAGGGATCGGCGGCCAGGCCGGACGGAGGCCCGGCGGCTCGGGAGAGGGCGACCGTGGGGACGCGGGTCCTCGGGTTCGCGCTGTTCGCCGGGGCGATCGCCGCCGTCGCGCGGGTGGCGGCGGAGGGCACGGGCGGCGACTGGCGCTCCGGCGTGATCGTCGGCGGGCTGGCCGGGTCGCTGGCGCTCGGCGGCTTGGCCATGAACGGGTGGCTGACCCGCCTCGTGAACCGGCTGCTGTGGATCTTCCCCGCGACGCTGCTGTTCCTGGGAACCGTCCTGCTGGCGGACCCCGGCTACGGGGCCTTCCTCAACGGGGACGCCGAGCGGGGACGGGTCGAGTCCGACGGGCAGGCGATCGGCTTGGGCGTCATCTTCCTGCTCATCGGAGTCGCAGGGCTCGCCGGCTACGGCTTCGCCGTCCGGAACCGCGTCTTCAGAGCGAGATAACCGGGTGGCCGATATCGGTCGGAAGCACCGGTAATCGGGTAAGTGGTCGGTTTTGCATGTGACAATGCGCCGGATGAGCGACCGAACCGGCACAGAACTCCCCGCCGTTCCTCGCCTGCGCGATCGCGTCGTCGGCGCCGTCCTGCTGCTCGGCGCGTTCACCGGCGCCGTCCGGGCGGCGGGCGAGATGACCGGCGGCGACCCGCGCACGGCCGCCGCCGCGGCCGGGGTGGCGCTGTCCCTGCTGCTGGCAGGTCTCGCCGTCAGCGGATGGCGAACCGGTCTCTGCGTCCGGGCCGCGTGGCTCTTCCCGGCGACGCTGACGTTCACCGGCCTCGCCATGCTCGCGGACACGGACTACGGGAGCGCGGATCCGGAGCTCCTCGGCCCCGTCCTCGTCGCCGCAGGCCTCGCGGGGTGGGTCCTGTACGGGGGCACGCTCGCCCGCCTGCGCGAGCCGGCCGCGCGGACGGCCGGACGGACGGGCGCGGAGCCGCAACCGTGGATGCGCGCACTCGGCACCCTGCTGCTGCTGGGCGCAGCGTACTTCGCCGTGCAGCTCGTCAACGCGGCGGTGGACGGCGACTGGCGCCGGCTGGTGGCGGCCGTCGGGTACGGCACGGCGCTGTTCCTGGGCGGCCTCGGCCTGAACGGCCGGCAGGTCCGGCTGAGCCTCCGGCTGGCGTGGCTGTTCCCCGCCACCCTCGCGTTCCTGGGCCTGACCATGATCATGGACCCGGACTACGGCGACCCCACCTGGTCCGGGGCCGCCGCGGTCGGCTCGGCCGTGGTGCACGTCGGCTCCGCCATGATGGTCGCGGGCCTGCTCGGCTTCGCCGTCTACGCGTCCGCGCTCACCGGAACCCCCGCAGGACGTCCGCCCCGCCACCGCTGACGCACCCGCCGGACGCACGGGGCGCGGCGTCCCCGCCGTCTCACCAGGGTTGCTCGCCGCCGTCCTCCGGCCAGGGGTCGGGGTCGGCGACCCATCCGGCCAGCAGGACGAGCCCGGTGGGGCGGTGCCGGGCGAGGAAGCCGAACGGACGGTCGAACGCCACGTCCAGCATCGGTGCCTTGCCCTGCGGCGGCGCCGCTCCGGCGACGGCCGCGAACGCGGTGACCGCCGCGGCCTTGAAACCGCGGGCGCTGAACGTCGCGGTGACGTCCTGCCGGCCCTGGCTGATCTTCAACGGCATCCGGGAGATCCGCGGGAAGTGACCGTCGCGGGTGTCGGTCGCGACGGTGGCGAGGCCGAACAGGCCGGGACGGGCGAGCAGGTCGTGCCCGGCGGTGACGCCGAACCGGACGGTGTACAGGTGGAGGACGGGAGTCGGGTCGAACGAGGTGATCGTGCGCAGTTCGGCGCCGGGTGCCCTCGGGCCGTCCGGTCCGGCGATCAGCGCGGTGCCCGGCCGGACCGGGTGGCCGCCGCCGAGCGCGGTCACCCCGGCGGCCAGGACCTCGCCCGGCGGACGGTCCGGCGCGGCGAGGCACAGGTGCACGTCGACGTCGTCCTCGCCCTCGACGCGCAGCAGCGTGACCGGCCCGCCGGGGGTGTCGGCGACCGAGAGCAGGTCGACATCGGTGCCGCCGCCCCTCAGCCCGGCGAGTTCGCGGCCCGACCACGGCCCGTGCGCCGGGCGGTAGGGGACGTCCTCGAACGGCCGTCGCCACCGGGTGTCGATGCTCAGCGCGGTCGCCAGCACCATCAGGGTGTCGCGGTCGATCCGCACCGGCATGCGCTTCAGCTGCCCGTGTGTGTGCCGCTCGACCCACGCGTCCAGCCGGGCCTGGTCGGCGGCGGGGGCGTCGCCCAGCTCGCCGCGCGACCCGCCGCCGGGCGCGGCGTCGAGCCACCACGGTTCCAGCGGCAGGCCCGCCCGGGTCCAGAGCCCGAACGCGCCGTCGATCGCGGTGCCGCGCGCGAGCACCTCCAGGAGTTCGCGGGCGCCCCGGTCGGCGACGGCCGCGTCGCAGCCGGCGGCCTCCTGCAGTTCGGCGCGTCCGGGCCCTTCCGCCGCGGCGGCCAGCAGCGCCAGCAGCGGCCAGAGCCCGGCACCCGACAGCGCGGTCGACTCCCCGGTGCAGGCGTGCCGCGCCCACCTGGCCGTCAGTTCGTTGGACGCTCGTACGGCTTCGTCGATCACGCGCATTCTCCCGTCCGGCCGCGAATGCCTGATGCTAGTGCGCCGCGCGTCCGGTCAATGTGCGGCGGCCAGCACCAGAGACGCTACGGCGAGCGCGAGGTATCCACCGGGAAACGCGAGGTTGTGGAAAACCTGGGTCCGGACGTGCACGGCGACGGCCCCGACGAAGAACAGGACGAGCCCCGCGGCCGCGGCGATCCCGATGTGGGGGACGCCGAGGAGCCCGAGCAGGAGCCCGGCGGCACCGGCGGCCTTGAGCGCCCCGAGGTAGGGGACCCACGAGGCGGGGACGCCGACCTCGGCGGAGTTGGCCAGCACGAACCGGGCCTTCGCGAAGTCCGCGACGGCCATACCGGCGTTCGCCGCGATCGTGGCGACGGTGATGGCGGCGTAGGCGATGAACAGCATGCGACCAGGCTCGCGGGGGGCCGTCGCGGGCGTCCAATACACCCGTCCATAACCTGGCGGCATGGATGTCGACACCCGGCTGCTGCGGTACTTCGTCACCGTGGCCGAGGAGGGCAACCTGACCCGCGCGGCGGAGCGGCTGTTCGTCTCCCAGCCCGCCCTGACCAAGCAGATCCGGCAGCTCGAGAACCGGCTCGGTGTCCGGCTGTTCAGCCGGTCGCGGGCCGGGATGGCGCTCACCGAGCCCGGCCGGGCCCTCGCCGGCCGCGCGCCCGCCCTGCTGGAAGGCTGGGACGACGCGTGGCGCGCGGCGACGGCCGCGTCCCGGCGGGCGGCGCGCGTCCTGCACGTCGGCTACCTCGCGAGCGCCGCGAACGAGGCGACCCCGCGCATCATCGCGGGATTCGCGCGGCGCCGCCCCGGCTGGCGGGTCGAGATGCGGCAGGCGCCCTGGTCGGTCCCCGCCGCGGGCCTCGCCGACGGGACCGTGGACGTCGCCCTCGTGCGGCTCCCCTTCCCCGGCCAGGACGGCTTCCGCGTGCGGGACCTGCTCACCGAGCCGCGGCACGTCGCGCTCCCGGCCGCGCACCCGCTCGCCGCGCGCGAGGTGATCGCGTTCCGGGAACTGTGGGACGAGCCGTTCGTCGCGGCCCCGCCCGAGACCGGCGCCTGGCGGGAGCACTGGCTCGGGACGGACGAGCGGGACGGCCGCCCGCCCCTCGTCGGCGCCGTCACCGAGCAGCCGGACGACTGGCTGAGCGCCATCGCGAACGGCCTCGGGGTCGCTCTCGCGCCCGCGTCGGCCGCCCGCTTCTACGCCCGTCCGGGCGTCGTCTACCGCCCGGTCGACGGCGTCGGCCCGAGCCGGGTGGCGGTCGCCTGGCCCCCGGCCGCCGACGCGAACCCGGTCGTCCAGGACTTCGTCGCGTCCTGCGTGGCGGAGGTCGGCGGCCGGTGACGGCCGGTCAGGTGACCGACGCGAGGTACTCCTCGGTCTTGGCGGGGTCCAGCAGCCAGTTCGAGAAATCGGCCGGATTGGCGTACCCGTGGGCGAACCGGTACGCGACCTGCTCGTTCACCGCCGCCGTCCCCAGCACCTTCTGGACGTGCTCGGGGAGCGGCCCGAGCATCATGTTCGTGTAGGCCGTCGGGTGCTTGGCGTAGTCCCAGTAGGCCTCGAACGTCTCCTGCATCCAGGCAGGGTCGAACGGCCGGTCGCCGCGCGCCACGATCGACCGGAAGTAGATCTCGGCGCAGCGCACCGCGTTGTTCGACCCCTGCCCGGTGACGGGGTCGTTCGCGACGACGACGTCGGCCATGCCGAGGACGTGCGAGGTCGCCGACAGCGTCCCGACCGGGCGCCGGACGACCGGGGCGTAACCCCCGTAGAGGGTGCAGCGCGCGTCGGTCGGCTGCGCGTCGACCGTCCGCTCGTACTCCCACGGCGCGAACCGCCGCATCATGTCGAGCGTCCGGGCGAGGTGCCCCGCCGGGTCCGGGCGGTCGTCCCAGACGTCGAACGGGCCGCCGGGGACCGCCTCCCACAGCAGGATGTCGCAGGCGCCGGTGTTGGTGTAGCCCGGCATGAAGAACAGCTCCCCGACGCCCGGCGTCGCGGTGATCCGCACGTGCGGCTCCGGGTGGTCGGGCCACGGCGTCATCCCGTGCACGTAGATGCACGACAGCTTGCGCTGCGGACGGTCGTAGGGCGAGCGGCTCGCGTCCCGGTCGAACAGCTCGACCAGCTCGCCCTTGCCCGCCGCGATGATCGTCAGGTCGTACAGGGCGGACAGCCCCTCCAGATCGGACGTCATCACGCTGTGGTAGACCGCGTTGCCGCCGCGCTTCTCGAACAGCTCCAGCCAGCCCGCCATCTTGACCCGCTGGTCGACCGACTGCGCGTAGTCGTCCAGCGGCCGAGCGTCTGGAACGCCCGGTTCCCCGGCGGGCCCGCCACCGTGACCCGCTGCGCGACGATCCGCGGCGAGCGGTCCTCCCACAGGTTCAGCCCGTGGTCCCGCTCGATCTGGAGCTGCGGCCAGAAGATGCACTGCGTCGACATGATCCGGCCGCCCCGGATCTCCTCCGGCGTCCGCGCCGACATGACCGTCACGTCGTAGCCCTCGGCCTGCAGGCAGAGGGCCAGTTGCAGACCGGCCTGTCCCGCGCCGACGATCAGGATCCTTCGCATTGCTTCCTCCCTGTGCGGGGCGGGGTGTGTTCAGTTGTGGACGGGCGCGTCACCTGGCGGCGCGCCCCGCGGTGGCGTCGAGGGTGTGGCCGAGCGACTCGGTGAGCACCCGGACGACCGACCCGCGGTCGCGGGCGTCGAACGTCACCAGCGGCACCCCGTCGTCGAGGCGGAGCGCCGCGCGGATCTGCGGGATCTGGTGCGTCTGCACGCCGTCGAACAGGTTCACCGCGACGATGAACGGCACGTCCGAGTCGTTCTCGAAGTAGTTGACCGCCGGGAACGACACGTCCAGCCGCCGCGTGTCGACGAGGACGATCGCCGCGCTCGCCCCCCGGCACAGGTCGTCCCACATGGGCCAGAACCGCGGCTGGCCGGGCGTCCCGAACAGGTACAGCAGCAGGTCGGACGCCAGCGTCACGCGGCCGAAGTCCATCGCGACGGTGGTGGTGGTCTTGCCGTCGCCGGCGCCGACCGGGTCGACGTTGGCGGCGGCCTGCGTCATCCACGCCTCGGTGTTCACCGGCGGGATCTCCGAGATGGCCTCCACCAGGGTCGTCTTGCCGACGCCGAACCCGCCCGCCACGACGATCTTGACCGAGGTGCGCGCGATCGCCCGTCCGGCGGGCCGGGGCCGGGACGCCTCAGGCGAGCTGGCGTAGACCATCGATCACTCTCTCCAGGACGTGCGGGTCGTACGGCGAGGTGTCCGCGTCGGCGATCACGATCCGGTCGCCGGCCGCGAGGTCGGCGAGCAGGACGCGGGTCACGCCGAGCGACACCCCGCAGTGGGCGGACAGTTCGGCGACCGACTCGCCGACGGCGTGCGCCCGCTCGTACAGCGCGCGCGCCTCCGGCAGCAGGCGTTCGGCGAACGCCGCGTCGTATCCGGCACCCGTGATCAGCGTGTGCACCAGCAGGTGCCGCCTGCCGCGGGTGCGTCCGCCGGTCAGCACGTACGGCCGGACCCACGGATTGGCCGTCATGTCGTCCCTCCTGCCGGGGCGGTCCGGGCGGCGGTCACGGCATCGCCCGCTCCGCCATGCGACGCAGGTCGTCGCGCATCTGCGGGGTGAGGACGTGCCCGGCCCCGTGCACGAACTTCGTCATCTCGTGGGCGACGGCGCCCAGGTTCGCGCCCTCGCCGACCAGCACCGCGAGCCCGGCGAGCTGCCCGATGCTCATGAACAGCAGGTGGCCGGTGCCGAACTTCAGCATGATCTGGTCGCAGCCGCCCGCGCCGACGTGCCCCGCGATGTTGTTGCCGAGGCTGATCATCCCGCTGGTCAGCGCCGCCATCGGATCGACGAACTCCGACGGGTGCGACCCCGACTCGACGAGCGCGAGCCCGTCCGACGACACGATCAGCGCGAACGTCACCCCCGGCGTCGCGGACGCGAACTGCTTGAGCAGCCACCCGAAGTCCTGGGGCCCCGTGGGCCCGGTGGAGGCGATGCTCATTGCCGTCCTTCCTGCTCGTCGGTGAATCGGCGGCTGCCCGCGGTGAAGGCGTCCAGGTCCGCGGCGAACGTCCCCGCCCCGTCCGGGTCCCCGGCCGGGCCGGGCTCGGACGCGGGCGCGGGCTCGGCGGGACGGTCGGCGGGCTCGGCCACCGGCCGCAGGCTGGTGCGCTGCCGGCGCGGCAGCCCGCCGAGATCCGCGTCGCTCGCGACGTTCAGCGTGGGAGCCTTCCGCGCCGGGCGCTCCACCCGCCGCGCCATGGTCAGGTTCCCCGCCGGGGCGGGCGCGCCGCCCGTCCGCGGCTCCGGCGCGGGGATCTCGCAGAGCAGCGACGGGGGCACCGTCACCATCGCGATCGTCCCGCCGGAGCGGGTCGCGAACCGGACCGTCACCCCGTGCCTGCGGGCCAGCCGGTGCACCACGGGGAAGCCGGTCTGCCGCGCCGTCCCGCGCGTCATCGCCGGGACGGGGCCCGCCAGCGTGGCGTTCAGCTCCTCCAGCTGCCCCGCCGACATGCCGATGCCCGAATCCTCGACGCGGAGCATGACGCCGCCGTCGTCCAGCAGGTGGGCGCTGACCGTGACCTGCGCGGGCGAGAACCTCGTCGCGTTGTCCAGCAGCGCCGCGACCAGCGACGCCGCGTCCTCGACGGCGTGCGCGGGCACCGCGAGGTCCACCATGCGCAGGATCGACACCTGCCGGTACCCCTCGATGGACGACGCCGCCATCCGGACGACGTCCAGCAGCGAGGTGTCGACGCCGGAGACGTCCTCGTCGCCCCGGTCGGCGAGCACCCGCAGGTCCCGGGCCACCCGCCGCATCCGGGTGACGCCGTGGTCGATCTCGTAGAGCGCCTCGAGCCGGTCGGGGTCCTCCTCCTGCCGCTCGAGCATGTCCATCGCGGGACGCATCTTCTCCGCGAGCACGAGGAACTGCAGGCAGAACCGCTCGCACAGTTCGGCCCACACGTCCGCGTCGCCGCCCGGACGGGCCGCGGGGTCCCCGTGGGAGACCGCCGACGGCGGCCCGGCCGACCCACCCGCGAACGGCGCCGGGCCGGGGGCAGAAGGGGCGCCCGCGAAGGGCGCCGCACGTGGAGCGGACGGTTCGGGTGCGGGCGTCGAACGGGGGGTGTGCGGGCCACCCGCGAAGGGCGCGGCACCGGGAGCGGGTGGCTCGTTCGCCGGGGCCGGTGCCGGGGCACCCGTGAAGGGAGCCGCACCGGGAGCGAGCCGTTCGCTCGCGGGTGCCGAGCCGGGCTCGGGAGGGCCGCCCCTGAACGGTGCCGTTCCTGGAGCGGACGGTTCGGCCGCGGGGGCCGCGGCCGGTCCGGCGGGCGGCGGGGGAGCCGTGAAGGGCGTCGCACCCTGGGCATGCCGGCCATGCGGGGCGGGGGCGCCGGGGACGGGCGGGGGAGTCGCGAAGGGGGTCGCGCCGGGCGGCGGAGCCTGGGGGAGCCGCGGCGCCGGCGGGGGCTGCGATGACCGGGCCCGGCGGCGGCGTTTCCACCACCTCACCGGCGGGCTCCGGGGTTCGTCGCGCGGCGGGGTACCCGGCGTCTCGTCACGGTCGCCTTCTTCACTGGAGCATCGGGGACGAACAACGCGGCGGTCGCCGCGCGACACGTTCGGTTGCGCGGCGTCACCGTCCGCTAAGTGGGCATCGGCAAGCGTTCCACATGTACATCCGGCGATCAATGCATTCCGGAGAGGTTATGGTCAATGCCATAAAAGGGCCGTTATGCGAAGTTCGATGCTCTTTATTCGGTACGCTACGCGACCTCGACCCGCCCGGCGCACCGGACGTCCGAGGGTCCGGGCCACGCACCCGCGCGCCCTCCCGCCCGTCGCCGGCGCGCGGCTACGACCTGGGGGCGGCCGGGAGCGCGAGCGCGTCCGGCAGGGCGGCGAACGCGGTGCGCAGGTCGTCGGCCAGTTCCTCGCGGGTGGGCGCGTCGCCGCGTGCCGACCAGTCGCTCAGCGCCTGGTGGAACGCCGCGACCACCATGTCCAGCGCGAGCCGCGCGCGCAGATCCCCGGGCTCGGGCATCTCCAGGTCGCGGTGCAGGACGTCCAGGATGGCGCGGCTGGTGCGGTCGCAGAACTGCCGCCCGTGCGCGTCGATCGACGGCGTCCTCTCGGCCAGCCGGCGGCTGAGCGCGACCCGCCGCGTCCAGCCCTCGTCGGTCATGCGTTCCAGCGCGTCCAGCAGAGTGCTCTGGAGAAGGCCGAGGACGGTGGCGTCCTCGGGGCGGCGGACGCGGGACCGGAGCCCCTCGAGGCAGGACGTCCAGAGATCGTTCGTCGGGGCCAGCGCGACGTCCTCCTTGCTGTCGAAGTTGCGGAAGAACGTGCGCTGGGAGATCTCGACCGCGCCGCACAGGTCGTCGAGGGTCGCGCCGTCGAAACCGTGCTCGGTGAACAGCTCCAGTGCGGTGTCGACGAGCAGCCGCCGGGTGCGCTCCTTCTTCCGCTCGCGCAGGGTCGTCGCCATGCCGGCACCCTACCAGTCGATCCGCCGGAGACACGCATATGCCGGTTGACAGCAAATGCTGGTGACCGGCAATACTGGTCCGCGTCACTCCATGTGAAAGGTGAACGACGATGCGAGCATTGCTGATCGACCGCTCGGCTCCCGCCGGGCTCCGCCTGGGCGAGGCGCCCGACCCCGTGCCGGCCCCGCACGAGGCGTTGGTGCGGGTGACCGCCACCTCCCTCAACTACGGCGAGGTCAGGACCGGTATCGAGATCGAGCCCGAGGGGACCGTCCTCGGCTGGGACGCGGCGGGCGTGGTGGAGCGGGCCGCCGCCGACGGCTCGGGCCCCGCCGCGGGGACGCCCGTGGTCACGCTCGGCGCGCGCGGCGGGTGGGCCGAGCTGCGTGCCGTGGACACCGGCCTGCTGGGAACGGTCCGGGACGGAGCCGACCTCGGCGCGATCAGCACGGTCCCGGTCGCGGGCGCCAGCGCCCTGCGCGCACTCCACGCGGCCGGCCCCCTCCTGGGCAGGCGAATTCTGATCACCGGCGCGACGGGCGGGGCGGGCCGGTACGCCGTCCAGCTCGCCCGGCGGGGCGGCGCGACGGTGATCGCGACGACGGGCTCACCCGAGGCCCACGGCCCGGGCCTGCGCGAACTCGGCGCGCACGAGGTGCTGTCGTCGCCGTCCGGGCTCACGTCGCACGTCCACGGGGTCGTCGACATGGTGGGCGGCCCGCACCTGGTGGAGGCGTTCGACGCCCTCGCGAGCGGCGGCACGCTCGTCTCGGTCGGGCACGCGTCGGGCCTGCCGGAGCACTTCCCCTTCGGTGCCCTCTACGGCGACGGGGGCCGCCACGACCGGTCCTTCGTCACCTTCCACCTACTGGGGTGCTCCGGCGTCGGCGCCGACCTGGCCTGGCTCGCCGACCAGGTGGCCGGTGGCGGGCTCGACCCGCAGATCACCTGGCGGGGCGGCTGGGAGAAGGCCGCCGAGGCCGCCGAGGCCCTGCTGGGCCGCCGCCTGCACGGCAAGGCGGTGCTCGACGTCGCCTGACCGCCGCGCAGTGGCCGCTCCCCATTTCTTGATCTTCGTATGAATGCCTGTTTAATGTGACATCGGCTGATCATGTGCACGGGGGTCGTGACACATGTGGAACGAGTGTTCCTTCGGCCGCGGAGATGGGGGATCTCATGAACATCGCCCGGAAACTGCTGGGTGCCGGTGCCGCCGCGGCGCTCGCCGCCGCGACGGTCGGCGTCCTCGCGAGCCCGGCCCAGGCGGCGTCCTACAACGGCGCGTGCGGTGACGGCTACAGGGTCATCGACCAGGTGCCCTTGCTGGATCGACCGTTTTCCTTACCTACAACGGCGGCTGGAACTGCGTCGTGACCGTGTCCAACACCCCCGGCAAGAGCGTCTGGATGGGCGCTCAGCTCAAGCGTTCCAGCGACACGAAATGGCAGCGCGACGCCGACGTCTACAGCTATTACGCGGGGCCGGTCTACCGGTACGCCCCGAGCCAGTGCATCGACTGGGGCGGCCAGTTCGACAACGGCGGCGTCGTGATCCCGAACGACCACTGCGGCTGATCTTTCGCAACCCGAGCCACCCGGGCGGTCATCGGGCACTGCCCGGGTGGCCGCCTCGTCAGTTCGCGTCCATCCCCGGAACCGGGGCGCCGGACGGGACGCCGGAGGCGATGTAGGCGCGGTAGCGCTCCTGCCAGGCCGCGGACGCGCCCGCCCGCGCGGCCTCGAGATCGCCGTCGCGGATCCGCGCGTCCAGGAAGGCCAGGCACACCTCCCACCCGGCGGCGGTGCGGGCGGCGGTGTCGGTGGCGGCCAGGACGTGGGTGAAGGTGAACCGGGTCCGCTTCGCGTCGATCTCCTCGAGGTCGAAGCGCAGCTCGTCGTCGTTCCAGGTGAACGCGAGGTGCCGGGGCCTCGGCCGGGTGGTCGTACTCGCGGACGAAGCGAACGGCGGGCCGCCCGTCGTCCAGGGTCAGGTAGGTGCCGGTCGTGCTGGTCAAGGTGACTCCCCCTCGGTGGGCGTCGCGGGCGCTGCGGGCGTCTCGTCGAGGCGGCGGCCCAGCGCGTCGAGGCTGTCGTTCCACAGCCGCCGGTACGGGGCGAGCCAGGCGTCCAGCTCCGCGATCGGCGCCGGATCCAGCGCGTACACCCGCCGCTGACCGTCCTGCCGCACCCGGACGAGCCCCGCCTCGCGCAGCACCCGCAGATGCTTGGACGTGTTCGGCTGACTCAGGCCGGTCCCCTCGACGAGCTCGTTGACGGGCCGCGGCCGCTCCAGCAGCAGCGGGACGATGGCGCGCCGGTGCGGATCGGCGAGCGCGGCCCAAAGGGCATCGGTCACCTATTAAATAGGTCCTGCAAGACATATGTCCGTCAAGGCATCTCGCGTTCTGCGCGGAGTCTGATCAGCCGGCTCGTGCCGCCGGGGTCCGGGCGTGGCCCTATTCCGTTCCCTCGTCCAAGGCGTTCGCGAGGGCGGTCTCCGCTTCCTCGCCCACCGTGTAGTGCACGGACGTGCCCGGCAGGGTGGGCAACTCGGCCCAGTGGGTGACCGGATCGTCGGTGCCCCGGCCGCTGGGGAACCGGACGATACGGTCGGAGTCGACGAAGCAGTCGCGGTACTCGCGCCCGTCCTCGGCGAAGTGACGGCGGATGAACACCATGGGCATCACCAGCCAGAACACCTGCCCGTCATCCGGACGATGCTCGTCGGCATCGTCGAACGCGTAACGGCCCGAGGTCGCGGCGGCCACGGGCACCCCGTCCTCCGGCAGCCTCTCCCGCGCGTCCACCCATTCGATCTCGGCGCGCATGTCCCTCCCGTTCTCTTTCCTCCGTCGGATACGGCCACCCTCTCAGCCCCGCGACAAGGCCGTCGACAGCAGATCAGTTCGTCCCTTCGCGGACATCCTTCCCCTGTTCGGCGAACGCCTTGAAATCCTGCATGTGCTGTTGCGACTGCTTGCGGAAGGAGCCGGGCATCAGAAGCCCCACCAGCCGCATCAGCGGGCTGTTGAACCGGTATTCGCTCTCGCTCTCCCAGAGAGCCGTTTCCGGACCGGCTTCGGTCAGCCGATCGCGCACGACGCTCCACATGCCCGCGCCGACGATCTCGCGGTCGAAGTGAACGACGCTCTCTTCCGGGATCCCGTGCAGGTCCGCCGGCTCCCGGCGCGTGATCGTTTCGGTGCATTCGATCTTCCGCTGCCCCGACTGCATCACGACCCGCGACTCGGTACCGAGCTGCCCGTGCACCCCGTTCACCGGCTCGTGCACCACCAGGTCCCGCAGCCACTTCGGTAGGTGCGCCGGGTCGGCGAGCAGCCGGGCCACCTTCTCCCGGGGCAGGGCGATCTCGATCGAGTTGGCGTACTTCATGGCGTGCATTCCTTTCAGACGCGGGACGACACCCTGTAGTGCTGCGCGTCCTTGCTCCTCGACAGAGGGGTTCGCAGCCCGAATGTCAGGCCGGGTCGGGTGCGTAGAACGCGGTGGTGGCCTGGACCGCGGCCGTGACGTGCTCGGGTTCGCCACCGGCGGCCAGGTGAGCCTCGCCCCAGGCCGCGGCGCTGCGCCGGATGAACTCGCGCCCTTCGGGCGTCTCCTGGACTCCGTCGTGGTCGGCGGTCTCGCCACCGGCCAGCAGCCGGGCCAGGGCGAGGAGAGCCAGGTCCCAGCCGACGCCGCCGGCACCGGGGCCGTAGGTCGGGAAGAGGGGCTCCTCGACGACCGCCGCGTGGATCAGTGCGAACTCGGTGTCGCCGGTCGGGCCCGGAGCCAGGCGCACTTCCACCTCGCTCGTGCCGGGCCAGGCGTCGGCGTCCGGCCCGTAGAGCCAGGACACCTTGAGCAGGCGCGGCGGCTCGCACCGGAGGATCTCGCCGTGCTCACCACCGTCCAGCTCGAACTTCCCGCCGAGCCGCAGATCCCCGGTGACCGGTTTCAACCAGCGACCCAGCCGCTCGGGGCTGGTTATGGCGTCCCAGACGTCTTCGATCTGCGCGTCGTACCGGCGCCGCACCTCGATGGTGTACGCGTCGCCGGCGGGCACACTGCCCTTGCCCATCGCCCGGCGCGCGGCGGCCAGTTCGTCCAGTACGTCTTTCATCAGGACTCCTTCGCTGATGGATCGGCCTTGTCCGCATCGGTGCCGGGCTCGGCCGGTCGGGTGGGCTCCGCGCCGGCCTGAGTCCGAGCCGCACGCCTGCCCCGGGCCAGTTCGGTTTCCAGGGCGTCGAGGCGTTGTTCCCACAACCGGCGAAACCGGTCCAGCCATGCGTCGACCTCGCTCAGCGGCGCGGGTACGACGGCGTAGAACCGGCGAGCGCCCTCGGCCCGTACCGACGCGAACCCGCTGTCACGCAGCACGCGCAGATGCTGTGAGACGGCCGGCTGGGAGAGTCCGAACTCGGCCCGGATCACGTCCGTGATCGCGCCTGAGGTCCGCTCGCCGTCGGCGAGCAGCTCCAGAATGCGCCGACGCACCGGGTCGCCGAGGATGTCGAATGCGTGCACGGACAGGGATCGTATCAGTTCGCGCTTATATAAGTCAGGGCTGGTGTCCTGGCCCGCGTTCGGCTCGGAACATCGAACGGGCCCTGTCCTGTCGGGGCGGGGGCGACGCCCAAGCCTTCGGCGGCCCCCGGGGGGTGTCAGAGCGCGTGGCCGCCCGCGACCTGGAGGACCTGCCCGGTGATCCAGCGTGCCTGGTGGGACGCCAGGTACACGACGGCGTCCGCGATGTCGCCGGGTTCGCCGACCCGTCCCATGGGCACGATCTCGGTGGCCTGTGCGAGGACGTCCGGTCCCATCCACCCCGTCTGGACCGGCCCCGGCGCGACGGCGTTCACCCGGACGCCCCGGGGTGCCAGATCCAGCGCGCTCGACCGGGTGAACGCCTCAAGGGCCGCCTTGGACGTCCCGTAGCCGGTCTGGCCGGGGAACGCCCGCGCGGCGTCGGTGGAAATGTTGACGACGCACAGCGGCTCGTCCCCGTGCCGCAGCCGTACCGCCTCGGTGGTGAGGAGCGCCGGTGCGATGGCGTTCACCCGGTAGTGCCGTTCGAGTGAGCCGTGGGTGAGGTTGTCGATGTCGTCCGGGGTCTCGCAGTGGGCCGCGTTGTTGACCAGGACGCTGATTGGCCCGGCCCGATCCGTGACGGCCTCGACCAGTTCGCGGGGCGCGTCAGGTTCGGACAGGTCCGCGCTGATCGCGAAGGACCCGCTGCCCAGCTCGTCCGCGAGCCTCTCGGCTGCGGTCGCACCGGGAGTGATGTGCGCCCACTCGGCGTCGGCAGGGGCGGCGGCATCCTCGGCGAGATAATGCACCGCCACCCGTGCACCCTGCGCCGCGAACGCCCGGCAGATCGCCGCGCCGATCCCTCCCGCACCACCGGTGACCAGCACGTTCTTCCCGTTGAGACGGGGGTCGATCACTTCGTTCGCTCCTCTGCCGGGACGATGCGATGGGACGCGGCGAGCCCCCGGCCGCGTCGTGCGTACCCGCTGGCGGCCGGGGGCTCGGTGTGCGCTGGTCAGGACAACGGACGCCCGTCCGCCTTGATCTCACGGACGAGTGCCCGCCAGGCAACCCGGTCGAGGGCAAGCTTCGCACCGTCCGGGTTCTTGCTGTCGCGGATGCCAATCACGGGGGTGAGGTCGGCGATCTCGACGCAGTCTCCACCTTCGTGGCCGCTGTGGCTGCTCTTGCGCCAGTTGGGGAGGTCGCGGTTGGTGATGCTCGGTGTGAGGTCGGCGACTTCGACGCAGTTGCCGCCTTCGTGGCCGCTGCGGCTGCTCTTGCGCCATTGGACAGCCCGCATGGTCAGCTCCGGTCGTGCGCGCCGGTCTTGATGGCGTCTGTGAGTGCCTGCCAGTCGGCGCGGTTGAGGGCCAGTTTGGGTCCGTCGGGGTTCTTGCTGTCGCGGACGCCGATCACGGGGGTGAGGTCGGCGACTTCGACGCATTCTCCTCCGTGGTGGTCGCTGTGGCTGCTCTTGCGCCAGTTGGGGAGGTCGCGGTTGGTGATGCTCGGTGTGAGGTCGGCGACTTCGACGCATTCTCCGCCGCTGTGGCCGCTGTGGCTGCTCTTGCGCCAGTTGAGGATGGGCTTGTCTTTCATAGGCTCTCCATCACCTCGGTTATCAAGGCTCGCGATGCGCTGAATGGGAGCGCGAAGCCTCTCAGTGTGTCGTACCTTACGACATAGTCTACGACCCTCGCAGGCTGCTCGATGAGCATACCCGTTCCGGCTGATTCGGTGTAAGCGATGTTGGTGCCGTTGTCAAAGCCCAGAAGGGTGAAACTTCCTTCCAGTCCGGGATGATAGGCGACGCTCCGCGGTATGACGTCCATCATGACGTCGGGATGATCGCTTACTTTTAGGAGGGAAGCGAGTTGCTCCCGCATAACGTCTGCTCCGCCTGTTGGTCGCCGAAGGACATTCTCCTCGATGGTCAGCCACACCTTGGGGCGGTTCTCGCTGTTGAGGATGCTCTGACGCTCCATGCGCTCGGCGACGAACTCCGTTGCGTCGTCGTTCTCCGTGGCGCCCATCACCGTGGCCGCGTAACGCTCCGTTTGGAACAGACCGGTCAGAAGTAGGGCCGAGTAGATGCGGATGGACGTGGCGTGCTTCTCGCGTTCGGCGTACTCGGGGAAGCCTGGAGGGGGAAGGGTTCTGCGGTCGGCCTTCTTTGCGTGCTCCCAGATGCGGTGGAACATTCCGTCGGTCTTGAAGTAGGTGTCGAGGTCGAGGGCGCTCTGCTCGGAGGTCTTGCGTCCGCACTCCATCGTGCTGATCCACTGCGACGTGCAGCCGAGTGCGTCACCGAGTTCTCTGGCGGTGAGCTTCGCCTCGTCGCGTCGGCGACGGAGTTCGGTGCCGAAGAACTCCCGCGCTGAATTCTCGCCCATGAGGATCCCTTCCGGAGTGAAACCGTTCGACCGGTTTCAAGATCGTGTCTTCGCTTGGCGGGGGCTGTCGAGTGGTCGCTTTCGCAGCGTAAACACAACCGCGAGAGTGGGGGCAACACTTTCGGCGAAGAACTTGGACGCGAGGACCCATTCGATGAGAAAAGCAATCGACTTTCACGAATCACCACATCCACCGCGAATGTCCGACGTGTCCGAATGGTGCGAAGTCCACACCGAACGCGTGGGGGCACCCGGAAAGAAGCTGGACGTACGCGAGGTGCGGGCCCGCGTGCGGCGGACGCTCGCGGGGGCGCTGGGCGGACGCACCGTCGGGTTCGACCTCGACGACATCGACCTCATGGTCTGCGAGATCGCGACGAACGCCGTGCGGCACACGGCGAGCGGGGAGCCGGGTGGGGGCATTCGGGTGACGGTGATGGTCACGGCATCGTCCACCCGGCTCCGCGTGGAAGTGCAGGACGACGGCGGCGCGGCACACGTCCCGGGGATCCCGTCGCGGACGTTCGAGTGGTCGGAGTCGGGGCGCGGCCTGCTGGTCGTGGACGGTCTGGCGCACGACTGGGGTACGGCCGTCGACCGGGACGGGCGGGGCACGGTGTGGTTCGAGGTGGTGCGGTGAGGCGGCGGCTGCAAGCGATGTTCGGCAAGGCCCGGCGCTCGGAGGTCGTCTTCCTTACGACGGACCGGCGGCTGCGAGCGGTCGCGCGGGAGGCGAGCGCGTGGCGGATGCTCGCGGAGATGGAGTCGGCACGCTCGCGGGTCCGGCTCCGCGACGGACGGATCTGGGACGCGGGCCTCTGCGCGGGCCGGGCGAACGCGTTCCGTGCGGCGGCCGATCAGGTCGAGGAAGCGCTGATCGATCCGTTCGAACCGCGAGAACGCGTTTGAAATCGACCGCGACTCGCCAGATCGGCGTCAGATCCGACAGGTTCCGGCCAGATCTCCCCGAAGTCTCTTCAAGCCATGGAGTAATTCCATCTTCATGCCATGAACGTGCTTCTGTGGATCCTGCAGTGGGCTCTCGCCGCGTTCTTGCTGCTGTCGTTCCTGTCCATGCCGTACCTGCTGCGGAGGGGAGCGGCACGGAACAACGTGACCGCCGCTTTGATGGCCTGCCTCGGACTCGCCTGCGGCATCGCCCTCGTGCTGCCGTGGTGGACCGGAGAGGCCAAGGTGCTGACTCCGGTGGCGGCCTCGCTGATCGCGCTGACCTCCCTGTGGGACGGCCTGACCAACCGGATGCCGCCCGGCGACGCCGCCTACCTGGTGCTGGTCACCGTCATGGGCATCGCCATCGCGCTGGGCCGCTTCCACGCCTTCGGCGAGTGGCAGGGCTCGTTTCTGTCCTGGGCGGTCGTCGCGGTCGGCACCGGCCTGCTGGTGCTCTGCCTCCTCGCGAGCCCCGCGGGCCCGACGAAGGCGAGATGGGTGCAGGCCGCGGCGGGCATCTGCGGAATCTTGGGAGGAGCCTTGGGCATGCTCCAGCCTTGACGCTTTACCGGACGGCCTTCGCCGCAAGCCCGCCGACGGTTACGCTCCTCTTTGCACGATCTTGTTCGCCCCTCCTCCAGGAAGTGCAATTCGTGAGTGAAACGCCACCCTCTGTGGATCTGCGTACGGACCAGCCGCATCCCGCCCGGATATATGACTTCTACCTGGGCGGTAAGGATCATTTCGCCCCCGACCGCGAGCTGGGCCAGAAGGTTCTCGAGATCTGCCCGCAGCTGGCGTCGGGTGCGCAGATCAACCGCAGGTTCCTGGCCCGCTCCGTGGGCCTGCTCGCGCGCGACCACGGAATCCGGCAGTTCCTGGACCTCGGCACCGGGCTGCCGACCTCGCCCAACCTGCACGAAGTGGCCCAGGGCGTCGCGCCCGAAGCGCAGATCGTGTACGTCGACAACGACCCCATCGTGCTCACCCACGCCCGCGCGCTGCTGACCAGTACCCCCGAGGGCGTCACGCAGTACATCGACGGGGACGTGCTCGACGTCGACCGCATCATGGACGAGGCGGCCCGGACGCTCGACTTCGGCCGTCCGGTCGCGGTCAGCGCGCTCGCCCTGCTGCACTTCCTGCCCGACCCTCAGCCCGCCGAGATGCTGGCCGAGGTCCGCGAGCGGCTCGCCCCCGGCAGCTTCCTGTCGATCAGCCACGCCCTCCCGGGGCTGCGGGAGGCCGCCGCCGCGTATCAGGGTGGGACCGGCCTGGGCACCCTGCGCGACTGGGACGAGATCGCGCCCCTGTTCGGCGACTTCGAGATGCTCGAACCGGGCCTGGTCGAACCGCACCGGTGGCGTCCCGAACTCGACCCCGCCGAGGAGGATCCCGAAGGCGCACTCGACAACATGGGCGCGTGCGGGGTGGCGCGCAAACGGTGACCTGAACCGCCGCCGAGCGCGCCGAGCGCGACGAGCGCGGCGAGCGCGCCGAGCTCGGCGGGCGAACGAAGTTGACCTTGCCGTTACGGCAACTTCTAGCGTTCGGCGGCATGAGCGCACTACCCGAGATCGACCGAACCATCTACCCCATGCCGATGTTCGCGACGTTCCAGGTCGCGGACCTCGCCGCCGCCGAGGCGTTCTATAACGCCGCCGGCTTCGTGTCCCTCGCCACCGTCCCCGGACCGGACGGGTCCCCGGCGGTGGTGCACCTGCGGCGGATGAAGTACCAGGACATCCTGATCGTTCCCGGCGAGCCGGAGCGCGGCAGCGTCACCGTGAGCTTCCTGGCGGGCGGGCAGGACCTCGCGGAGCTGGCGGCGGCGCTCCGGCCCGCGCTGCCGGACGGCGCGCGCGTCGAGGGGCCCGCCGACACCCCGTGGTACACGTCGGATCTGACGATCGACGACCCCGACGGCAACCGGATCGTCCTCACGGCGCAGCGCGCGGCGGAGAGGGAGGCCATCGAGGAATGGGCCAGGACGTTCGAGGGCGACTTCATCGTCGAGGAGTGAGGCGCCGCCGTCCCCGGCCGGGAGCCGGGGGCGGCGGGCCCGGGCGTCAGCGGCAGTGGGAGGCGGCGGGGCTGGTCTCCAGGTGGCGCTTTCCGTGGAAGTAGATGTCCCCGGCGGCGTGGATGCAGCGGTTGCCGGCGGCCTTCGAGACGGGCCCGGCGTAGTAGGCGAACCTGCCGTCCTCGGTCGCCGGCCTGCCGTGGAAGTGGCAGGCCCTGGACGGGCGGGTCTCCTTGCAGGCCGCCAGGAACACGGTGGTCCGCAGCCTCTTGCCGCGCGTGACGCCGAGGTGGTTGAGCAGGGCGCAGTTCTTGCCCCGGTTGTAGTAGACGACCAGTTCGGCGATGGGTTTGCCCTGGTAGCGGGCGACCTTCCGGTCGATGAGACTGCCGCCGCACCGCGCGGCCGTCGCGGGCTCGCGCCCGGCGTCCGTCGCCTGGGCGGGCTGGACGGCGACCGCGAACATGGCCGCGCCGTTCACGAGGGCCAGCCCCACGGCGGTTGCGATTTTGAACTTCATTCACTTCCTCCTGTTCCTGGCATGCGAACCACCGACTCATCGTAATGATTCAACTACGGAGAGCAATAACTTGCAGGTGACAACGCCGATCCCGGAGACCCGTAGCAGGGACCCCGCCGGAGACGGCCGGACGGCTCAGGCGTGCGGGGCGAGCAGGGGAGCGAGCTCGGCGGCGGCCCGGAGGAGGGCGGACGAGCGGGCGTCGATGCTCGCGTCCCGCGCGGCGAGCGCGGCCGTCACCTCGTCCCACCGGCGGGCGGCCCGCAGGTCGGGCATCAGCGCGCGGAGCCGGGAGATCCGGTAGCCGGCCTCGCGGAGCTGGTGGACGATCCGGGCGGCCCGGACGTCGTCCGGTGCGTACCGCCGGGTGCCCGCGACGCGGTGCGGGACGACGAGCCCTTCGGCGTCCCAGTGCCGCAGGGTCGAGGGACGGACGCCGAGCGCGTCCGCGAGTTCGGAGACGCCCATCGAGTCGGACGGCCGGACGTCCTCGAGGGGTTCGGCGGCGATCGTCTCGGCGGCCGTCCGGGCGCGGGCGACGTGCAGGCGTTCGGTGTGGAGGCGGGCGTGCGCGGCGTCGAGGAGGGCGAGCGGCTCGGACGGCGACGCGTGCGCGGCGCGCATGATTCGCTTGGCCTCGACCGGTCCGGTGCCCGATGCGAGGGCCCGGTAGGCCAGGGCGGAGCGCACGTGCACCTCGTCGTAGGCGCGGTAACCCGAAGCGGTTCGGGTCACCGGAGGCAGGACTCCGTCGCGTTCGAGGTCGCGGACCTGCTGGACCGAGTACCCGGACCGGCGCGCGACATCGATGGTTCGGAGCCAGTGGCGACTTTTCACACGTCGACCTCGGCTTTCGGCACTCGAAGTCTCCACAAGCACTTGAATGTAACGCTGGAACGCATGAGCATCGATGAGATCATCGCGTACGTCGAGGGGTTCGAGGGCGTGCTGGCGCTCAAGCCGGGGCCGGGCGACGGGACGCCCGAGATCGCCTGGGGTGACGCGTTCTTCTACTACGCGCCGGACGGGACCGTCCCGGCGGCGACGCAGCCCTTCGCGACGATCGTGACCAAGGACTACCCGGACGACGCGGCGTCGCGGCTGGACAGGCCCGGCGCGTTCCGCGTGAACATCGCCGCGGGCAGGGACGCGTTCGCCGCGTGGACCGGCCGCGCACCCCGCGAACCGGACACCCACGACACCGATCCGGCCGCGGAAGACGCCGTCATCGCGCATCCCGTCTACGGCGAGCTGGGCTGGCTGGCCGTGGTGAACCCGGGCGCGAGGACGGACGCGACGGTACGGGAGCTGCTGCGCGCGGCCTGCGAGCTGGCCCGGGAGCGGCACCGGCGGCGCGCCGCGACATGACCGCGACATGACCGCGACGTGGCATCGTGGACCCCGTGGAGTTGACGATCCGGCAGGTCGCGGCGCGGGCGGGCGTCACCGCGCGGACGCTGCGGCACTACGACGAGATCGGGCTGCTGCGCCCGTCCAGGGTCGGGGAGAACGGCTACCGCTACTACGACGCGGACGCGCTGGCCCGGCTGGAGAGCGTCCTGCTGCTGCGCGACGTCGGCCTGAGCCTGCCGGTCATCGCGGACGTCCTGGACCGGCGGGCGGACGAGGCGGCGGCCCTCGGCGCGCACATCGACCTCCTCGAGGACGAGCGGGCCCGGCTGGAGCGGCGGCTCGCCGCCGCCCGGCACACCCTCGACGCGCGGCGGACCGGCCGGGACCCGTCGATGCGGATGATGCGGGAGGGCTTCAACGACCCGTACCGGGACGAGGTCGTCGACCGCTGGGGCGAGCGGGCGTTCCGGGAGAGCAACGACTGGTGGCACGGGAAGAGCCTCACGCAGCGGATCGAGTGGAAGCGCGACACCGACGCGCTGGTCGCCGCGTGGGCCGAGGCGTGGCGGGACGGTGCGGAGCCGTGCTCGGACCGCGCGCGGGCGCTCGCCGCCCGGCACGTCGACTGGCTGCGGGCGATCCCGGGGACGCCGACGGCGGACGGCGACCGGGAGCGGTCCGCCGAGATGGTGCGCTGCCTCGGCGACATGTACGCCGCCGACCCGGCCTTCGCCGACACCTACGGCGGCGCGGAGGGTGCCGCGTTCGTCCGCGACGCCCTCCACGAGTACGTCCGCGCGTCGATGTAGCCCACCGCGCCGAGCCGTGGCCCCGCGCTCATCGGACGGCGCCGTTGCGCAGGGCCGCGACCTGGTCGGCGAGGTGGAGGAGGGCGCCGACGGTCGGGTCCTCGGCGTCGAGGGTGCGGGACCGCCGGTAGGCCTCCTTGACCTCCGCCCAGCGCGCGGACGCGCCGGGCGTCAGGGTTCCGCGGAGTTCGGCGAGCTTCAGCAGGTTCGCCTCCGCGTCGGACGTGAGCGTCTGCGACTCGGCCCGGTAGTGGTCGTCGATCGCCGCGCCGAGTTCGGCGTCGTTCATCACCGGCACGATGCGTTCGGCGAGCTTGTTCATGTCGCGGTACGAGCCCTGCAGCCGGAACGGGGGCTCGGTGCGGGACGCGTCGTCCTGCGCGGCCGACGCGATGTACGCCCGGTTCACCGACAGGACGACGCGCTGCGCGGCGACGAGCTTCCGCAGCACGGCGAGGATCTGGTCCAGTTCGGCCTGCGAGTAGGGGTGCGAGAGCCGGTCGGGGCGCGCCGCCGGGTCGCCGGCGGCGAGCCGGACGAGCAGTTCGACGTCGTCGCGGTCGTGCGAGGTCAGCGGCGCGAGGACGGGGTTGGAGGTGAGGGCGTTCTCGATGTAGCTGAGCGCGAACAGGTCGTCCTTCCCGGACAGGACGTCGCCGAGGTTCCAGACGTCGGCGCGGTTGGCGAGCATGTCGGGGACGCGGAAGCGGGTGCCCGACTCGGTGTAGGGGTTGCCCGCCATGCAGACCGCGAAGCGCTTGCCGCGCAGGTCGTGGCCCTCGATGCGGCGCTGGGCGTCGCACAGCGGGATGAACTTCTGCAGGAGTTCGGGCGAGGTGTGCTGGATGTCGTCCAGGTAGAGGAGCACGTTGTCGCCGAGCGCCAGCGCGAAGTTGATCTTCTCGACCTCGCGGCGGGCGGCGGCGTTCGGGGCCTGCTCGGGGTCGAGCGAGGTGACGTCGTGGCCGAGGGACGGGCCGTCGACCTTGACGAGCGCGAGGCCGAGCCGGTCGGCGACGTACTCGACGAGGGTCGTCTTGCCGTAGCCGGGCGGGGAGATGAGCATGAGCAGGCCCATCCGGTCGGTGCGCTTGCCGTCCCCGGCGGCGCCGAGCTGCTTGGCGAGGTTGTCGCCGATGAGCGGGAGGTACACCTCGTCGACGAGCCGGTTGCGGACGAACGCGCTCATCGTGCGCGGCCGCAGTTCGGCGACGCCGAGCCGCTTCTCCTCGGCGGACAGCAGCTCGGCCCGCCGCTTCTGGTGCTCCCGGAACGCGGGGACGTCGCGGGTCCGGAAGTGCCGCGACCGGGCGAGGACCTCGTCCAGGCGCAGGTCGAGGCGGCGCCCGGCGATGCGGGGGTGCGCGCCGAGCAGGCCGTCGACGGTCGCGGTGAGCGCGGCGGGGGAGTCGTAGGACGGGACGTCGCACAGCAGCGCCGCGACGGCCTCCGGCAGGTCGGGGTGGCCGGCCGGGACGGACGCGCCGAGCCACGCGGCGGCGAGCTGGACGCGGGCGGGCAGGCCGCCGGGACCGGCCTCCCCGAGGGCGGCCAGGTCGCCGTCGAGCGCGGCGCGGTGCGCCTCGCCGAACCCCTCGAGCAGCTCGCGCGCCCCGGGGCCGGTGACGAAGCCGTCCGGGGCGGTCGCCAGCTCCTCGACCAGGTACTCGGCCGCGAGCGGGTCGGCGGGCAGCCCGAGCGGCGCGATGAACTCGGCGACGGCCGCCGACAGTTCGGCGACGAGATCGGCGACGGTGTCGCGCCCGAACGCGTCCCGCGCGCGGACGAGCGAGCGCGCCCGGACCGTCCAGGCCGACGCGCCGGACGCGCCGGACGTGCCGTGCGCCCAGAACAGGCGGGCGTTCGCGCGGGCGCGGGACGGGTAGCGCAGCAGGCCCGCGCCGGCCCGCAGGTCCAGCAGCGCGGACAGGATCGCGGTGGCGTCGTGGTCGTGGACGCCGCGCTCGTAGCCCTCGTCGTAGCGGTCCGCGGCGGCCGACCGGACGAGGTCGAGGAGCCCGCCGGACGCGGCGGCGGCCCGCAGCTCGGCGTCGTCCGAACCGGCGAGGACGGACGTCGCCAGGTACTCGGCCCGGTACATGTCCGGGCCCTCGGAGACGAGCGTCCGCCCCCACAGCGCGGCGTCCGCGAGCGCGGCGTCGCGCACCGGGGCGCGGTAGTCGGTCCCGGTGATCGCGTACGCGAGCGAGCCGTCGTGCGGGACGAGCGTCAGCTCGATGGGGCGCGTGTTGACGGCGAACCGGTGCCGGCCGAGCCGGATCGTGTCGCCGTCGTACAGGTCGAGCCGGTCGCGCAGCGCCCGCCCGGCCTCCTGCCGGGCCGACTTGACCCGGCCCTCGAGGTCCTCGGCGCGGACGGCGTCGTCCAGGTCGCGCAGCTCCCCGGTGATCGCGCGGAGCCGCGCCACCATCGCGTCGGTGGCGAAGTAGGCGTTGACCTCGTCCGGCGAGGCGAGCGTGGCGGCGCGGCGCCGGACGCCCGCCAGGATGCGGTCCGCGGACGAGACGAGCCGGTCGGTGCGGCGGGCGCGCTCGTCCAGGAGCGCCTGCTTGCGGGACGAGAACGCCTCGTAGACCTCGGTGCGCTTCGTCTCGAGTTCGGCGAGGAAGTCGTCGAGTTCGGCGAAGCGTGCCTGGAGGGTCTCGAGTCGGAGCAGCAACCGGCCGAGCTGGTCGTCGCAGCCCTCGGGGGTGGTCGCGGCGGCGAGGGCGCTCGCGATGGACTGGTCGAGGAGCGCGAGTTCGGCGGCGAACGCGGCGCGGCCCTCGCGTGCGAGCAGCTCGCGGCGGCGGCCGTCCAGGACGGCGCGGGCCCGGTTCAGCCCGCCGAGCACCTCGCCGACCCGCTCCAGGATCGCGGTGCGGGCGGTGGCGTCGGAGACGTCGAGGTCCCCGACGACCTCGGTGACGACGTCGAGCCCCTCGTGCTGCGCGTCGAGGAGGTCGGCGAGCGGCGCGGCCTCGGCGGCCGTCGCGATGCCGGCGGCCTGCTCGGCGATCCGCTCCACCTCGGCGTGGTAGCCGGTGAAGGCGTCCGCGTGCTGCAGGAACCCGACGGCGCCGCGCCCCGTCTCGTGCAGCCCGCCGGACGCCGACTCGGCCAGCTCGTCGATCCGCCCGGCGTCGGCGTAGCGGAGTTCGCGCAGCGACTCCAGGCGGCCCTGCACGCGCCGGAGTTCGGCGAGCCGCGCCACCCAGCCGTCCGCCGTCGCGGGCGGCTCCGCCTCCACGCGGCGCAGTAGCCCCCGCACCCGCTCGGCGGCCTCCGCGACGGCGGTCTCCGCCTCGGCGGTGAGCGCCCGCACGTTCTCGTACTCGTCCAGGACCTGGACGGCCGCCGCGCGGACGTCCGCGAGCGGTCCGGCGAGCGCGCCCAGGTCGGGCTCGGCGAGCCAGTGGTGCAGGTCGGCCGTCCGGGTGCAGGCCCCGATGAGCGCCTCGAAGACCGGCGCGGACGGGGACATCTCGCCCACCATCCGCACCACCGACAGGCACTCGGAGATCCCCCTCACGAGGTCGGCGTTCCCCACCCGCTCCAGCGGGCCGGTGCCGACCGGCTGCGCGGCGGCGTGGTCGTCGGAGACGAACGGCGTCGCCCACACCTGCACCGGGTGGACGCCCGCCGGTTCGCCCGACGCGGCCCGCAGCACCACCAGCGCGCCGTCGTCGAACAGCGCGTACCCGTGGCAGGCGATCGGCGTCGCGACCTCCTTGCGGATCACGTTGTAGGGCAGCAGCAGCGTGCGGCCGTCGGCGCGCGAGCAGAACGCGTAGACGACGTCCTCGCCGTTGGGGGAGCGGATCGTCCGCTCGTACTCCAGGCCGGCCACGTCGGTGTCGAACGTCTTGACGGTGCCGGTGTCCAGCAGGAACCCGCCCGGGAACACGACGCCGTCGTCGCCGGGCAGGCGGCGGCACGCCCGCTCCAGGCCGTCCAGCCGGACGACGTCGCGCGTCCGGGTGTTGTGCACGAGGTACCGCCACGCCGTCTCGTTGTAGGGACGGATCCGCAGCAGGACGAGCGCGCCGACGCGGGCGTGCAGGACGTCGGCGTCCGCGAGGCTCTGCAGCGGCTCGTCGACCGGCTCGGAGTGGATCTCCGTGCCGTCCGGCGTCGCGATCGTGAGGGCGCCGCCGACCGTCGAGACGTGCAGCGCGTCCCGGATCGCGATGTGCGGGCGGCGTCCCGGGACGTGGTCGTCGCGGGTCGTCTCGGTCCAGTCGAGGTCGTGCGCGGGCGGCGACCGGTCGTCGCGCTCGCCGTGGTTGTCCTCGTAGGTCACCGCCCCGTCCGGGGCCACCCGCCAGCGCAGGACGCGCCGGTCGGACAGGCGCGGGCCGGTCTGGAACACCGCGAGGAGGCGGCCGCCCAGGAGCCGCAGCCGGAGCAGGCGCGCCTGCCGGTAGTAGCGGTATATGTCGGCGAAGTCGCGGCGGAAGCGCGGGTCGTCGAGCAGCCCCGGCACCGAGCCGGAGCCGCCGAACGACGGACCGTCCGGGCCGTCGCGTCCGTCCGGGCCGTGGGCGGCGTCGGCGGCGGGCACGGCGGGGTGCAGGGAGAAGACGTCCTCGGGTTCGGTCTCGGCCTTCGCACCGGGCGCGGGGGTGCCGCCGAGCAGCAGCGTCCCGCCGAGCGCGACGATGTCGCGCGGCACCCGGGCGGACGGCGTCCGGACCCGCTCGGTGCCCGCCAGCCGCAGGCCGCCGCCGCCGAACACCTCCAGCCGCCGGGCGTTCAGCGCCTCCGCGCGCCGCGCGAGCTCGCCCGCGTGCTCGGCGAGCCGGGCGCGCAGCACCTCGTACGTCCCGTGGTCGAGTCCGGCACCGTCGAGTCCGGCACCGTCGAGTCCGGCACCGTCGAGTCCGGCACCGGCGGCACCGTCGGCGCCGGTGCCGCCGGTCGCGGTCGCGTCGGCCGCGGTCTCCTCGATGTTCTCGCTCACGCGCTTCCTCCCTCGTCGGGGTGCGGCGGGCCGCCCCAGGCCCCTGTGCTGGGGCGGCCCGCCGCGGTCTCGGGCGGCGTCTCTCAGGCCGTGACCGTCAGGTCGGTCCCGTTCGCGCTCGCCGGCGGCGCGGCCGCGAGCGGCGCGTCGGCGACGCCGAGCCGCCGCGCGGTGTCGAGCAGGTCGGTGAACCCGGCGGACTGCGGTCCGCCCGCCGCGATCAGCCGCATGAGCAGCGCCGACAGGGTGACATCGCGGACGCCGTCCGCGCCGAGCGAGCCGAGGACGCGGGACAGGTCGTCGGTCAGGCTGCCCGTCCCGTCCAGCCACGGCTGCGCGACCGACCGCGCGACCTCGGAGTTCTGCACGAAGCCGTCCACGCTCTTGCCGAGCGCGATCGACCCGACGACCCGGTCGAAGAAGGTGCTCTCGCCGCCGACGATGCTGATGTCGGCGCGCTCCAGCCCGGTCGCCAGCACCGTGGCCTGCGCCTCGGCGACCTGCCGCTGGACGTCGAGCCCGGCGAGCCGGATCTCCTTCTCCGTCTCCAGCCGCAGCCGGTACTCCTCGTGCTTGCGGGTGACGTCGTCGAGCGCGGCCATCGCGTCGGCCTTCTCGGTGAGCCCCTCCGCCTCGGCCTTGAGGCTCTCGCGGATCCGCTCGGCCTCGACGACCGCGCGCTCGCGCAGGACGATCGCCTCCGCGCGCCCGGCCTTCTCGATGACCTCGGCGTCGGCGTCGCGGACCCGCACCTCGGCGAGTCCCGCCGCGGCGGCCTCCGCCTGCAGCCCCTCGGCCAGCCGGATCTTCGCCCGCGCGTCCAGCTCGGCGGTCTGCTGCCGGGTCTCGGCCAGCACCAGCTCCTCGCGGGCCCGGTGCTGCGCCGCCGCCTCCGCCGCCTCGGCGGCCTTGATGTCCTTGACCAGGCCCTCCTGCGCCTCGGCCTCCGCCTGGATGACGATCGCCTGCCGCGTCCGCTCGGCCTCCTCGACCGCCCGCAGCCGCTTGATCTCCTCCTCCTGCTCGGCGACGGTCCGCTCGACCGCGATCCGCTCCCGGACCACGTTCGCGATGTCCCGCTTCTCGCCCTCGACCTCCTTGTCGGCGGCGATGCGGGTCAGCTCCGTCTCGCGCTCGCGGGCGATGACCTCCAGCAGGCGGTCCTTCTCGATCCGCTCGCTCTCGATGGCGAGCACCCGCTCCTTGTTCTTCGCCGCGACCGCGACCTCCCGGTCCCGGTTCTCGTGCTGCACGCCGAGCTGCTCGTCCGTCCGGATGTGCGCGGTCTGCGCCCGCAGCCGCTCCTCGGCCTTGACCCGCTCGATCTCCGCCTGCTCGCGGGCCCGGACGGTCTCGACCTCGCGCTCCTGCCGCAGCTCGGCGTCCGCGTTGCGGCGCTCCAGCTCCAGGATCGCCTCGCGCGCCTCCACGTTCTGGCGCTTGATCTCCTTCTCCTCGTTGCGCGCGTGCTCGTTCGTGCGGACGTGCTCGATCGCCGTCAGCTCGGTGATCTTGCGGATGCCCTGGGCGTCGAGGATGTTCGACTTGTCGAGCGAGAGCAGCGACGTCTGCTCGAGGTAGTCGATCGCCGCGTCCTCGATGACGTAGCCGTTCAGGTCGGTGCCGATGACCTGGATGATGTGGTCGCGGAACTCGTTGCGGCGGGTGTAGAGGTCGGTGAAGTCGAGGTGCTTGCCGACGGTCTTCAGCGCCTCGGAGAACTTCGCCGCGAACAGCTCCTGGAGGGTCTCCTGGCTGCTCGCCCGCTCCGTCCCGATCGCCTGCGCGACCTTGATGACGTCCTCGATCGTCTTGTTCACACGGACGAAGAACGTGATCCGGATGTCGGCACGGATGTTGTCCTTGCAGATCAGGCCGTCCCGCCCGGTCCGCTCGATGTCGATCGTCTTCACCGAGATGTCCATGACCTCGGCCTTGTGCAGGACCGGCAGGACGACCGCGCCGGTGAAGGTGACGTCCACCTTCCGCAGTTTCGAAATGATCAGTGCGCGGCCCTGGTCGACCTTGCGGAACAGCTTCCTGACCAGGAGCAGCAGGGCGAGTGCGATGAGCAGGACGAGCGCGATGAGCACGCCCGCTCCGATCGTGATGGCATCCATCGGTGATCCCTCTCGGGTGGGGGAATTGACGGCGCGGGGGATTGACGGCGCGGGGGATTGAGGGTGCGGGGGGCGTAGGGCAGCGCGGAATTCGGCTGCGGGGGGTGCGGATTTCGGCCGCGGGGATTCAGCCGGCCGGCGGATCGAGCACGGAATCGTGCGGCATGATCCAGAAGAACTGTCCGGCCGAGTCGTAATCGAAGATCAGCGCGGTGCTTCCCGCGGTGAGCGCGGTGCCTTGGGCCGCCCCCGCCACGGGGACGTCCGCGGCGGGCACCCGCACCTGGACGAGCGCGGTCGTGCCGCCCGGCGCGGACACCTCGGCCTGCCCGAAGTCGGGGCCCACGCGTCCCGTCCGGACGACGCACGGCAGGCCGACGAACTCGCGCAGGGACGTCCCCGGGGAGTCGCGGAACAGCCGGCGCAGCGGCAGGACGAGCGCGCGCGTGGCGGCCCACCCAGCGGTGAGCGCGGCGGGCAGCAGCAGCGCCCGCAGCACCGTGGCCTCGGAGAACGCGGAGCCGGCCAGGCTCGCGAACCAGGTGAGGCAGATCAGCGCGGACAGCGCCACGGTGACCGGGACGCCGCCGAGCCCGGCCGCCGCGAGCAGCCCGCCACCGGCGGAGCCGTCCCCGGAGCCGTCCCCGGAGCCGTCCCCGGAGCCGTCCGCGGCGTCACCGGTACCGGTACCGGCGCCGCCGCCGGCGTCGCCGTCGAGGAGGTCGACGCCCAGCGCGCCGAGCAGGACCAGCGCCCAGTAGCCGGCCACGACGAGCAGTGCGAAGCTGAAAAGCGCCGTCGGGAAACCGAGCGCGGCGTCAAAGAATTCGGACATGAGAAAGCACGCTTCCGCCTGGAGACATCGGTGAGCTGCCGGTGCGCGCGCCGAAGCGCGCCCCGGTCAGGTGAACACGAATGCGGGGTTAGCGGGCTCAGCTATCAGGAAAGGCCGCTGCCAGTGCGGCGAGGCGCAGGCCGGAGAATCCGGCGGGCCGTGGGGTGTGGTGCTCTCTAAGGCACTGGGTCATATCTCTCCTGGTCACGAGACGACTCCTGCATCTCGCCGACCAGGCTTCCCGGCACACCGATAGTTAGATTAGCGCACTACTTACCGAAAGGCAAGATTTTAATATGTTCCGGCACGGAGGGTAGTGGATCACTCGCGCTTCGGGGTCGAACTTTCAGGCTATTTTGAGGTTCGCTGGACCGTACGCTCAGGTCAGGGGCGTACATTGGCCTGGCATGACGACTCCGTCCCATCGGCCGATCTTCGTCGTCGGCTGCCCGCGGTCGGGCACGACGCTGCTGCAGCAGATGCTCCACTGCCACCCGCGGATCGCGCTCCCGTCCGAGACGAGGTTCGTCCACACCGCCTACGACGCCCGCCACGACTTCGGCGACCTGGACCGGGCGGAGAACCGGCGGGCGCTCGGCGAGTGGATCGCCAAGGGCAAGACCACGAAGTTCAAGGCGCTGAAGCTCGACCCGGACGCGACGATCGAGGAGATCGCCGCCGCGCCGCCCACCCTCGGCTCGGCGATCGCGACCGTCTTCCGCGCGTACGCCCGCGAGAACGGCAAGCCGCGCTGGGGTGACAAGCGGCCGAGCTACATCCGCCGGATCGGTGCGCTGCGGCGGATGTTCCCCGACGCCCAGTTCGTCCACCTGATCCGGGACGGGCGCGACGCCGTCAGCTCGCTGAACCGGATGCCCTGGTACGACGGCGACCTGTTCTCGGCCACGCTGACCTGGCGGGACGCCGTCGACATCGGCCGCCGCCTCAGCACCCGGCTCGGTCCGGAGACCTTCTACGAGTTCCGCTACGAGGACCTGGTCGAGGACCCCGAGCGGGAGCTGGAACGGCTGTGCGCGTTCCTCGGCGAGGACTACGACCCGGCCATGGCGGAGCCGCAGCACCACGCGCGCGCGACCGTCCCGCAGGAACGCCGATGGCACCTGGGCACCCACGAGGCGCCGAACGCCGGCGTCGTCGGCGCCTGGGCGAAGCGGCTGGAGGACTGGGAGGCCGACCTGGTCGAGCACGTCCTGGCGTCGCGGCTCCAGCGGCACGGGTACGGGCTGTCCGGACGGTCGCGTCCCGCCCCGGCGCACGTCACGCGGTTCCACCGGCAGGCCGCCCACCGGTGGCGCTCGCGCCGCACCACGGCCGCCCGGGAGGCCGTGCTCCGCGCCCGCGAACCCAACCCCGTGGTGTCGAAGCTGAGCGGTCCCGCCCTGGAGTCCGTGCAGTCGTGACAACCTCCGCCCGGGGGGTGCGCCGTAGAATCGGCCGTCGAGAGCGTTACCGGACGCGATGGGCGGAGCATGGGACACGGCGATCGGGGGGATCGGGCGCGGAACGCGACGGGCGAGGCGGCGCGGCTGCCGTCCGGCCGGCACCGGCTGTCGCGGGACTACGTCGCCAGCAACCAGCGCGCCCGCATCCTGCGCGCGGTGACCGAGGTCGTCGGCGGCCGGGGCTACTCGCAGCTCACGATCGACGCCATCGTCGGCGCGTCCGCCATCTCCAAGAAGACGTTCTACGAGCACTTCCGTAACAAGGAGGAGGCGTTCTTCGCGGCGTGCGAATCGGTCGCGTCGCGGATGACGGCGGCGTTCGACGACGCCGCCGCGGAGCGCAGCGAACCGGACGCGCGGCTGCGCGCGGGCCTCGGCGCCCTGCTGGAGTTCCTGGCGTCGGAGCCGCTGGGCGCCCGGATGGCCGTGGTCGAGGTGCTGGCGGCCGGGCCGGAGGCCGTGGCGCGCCGGGACCGGGTCAAGCGGCACTTCAGCACGACCGTGGTCGAGCACCTGCTCGCGATGTACCCGGACTTCCCCGAGCCGGAGCTGGCCGCCGAGGTGATCGTCGGCGGCGTCCACGAGGTGCTCTACAGCCGCATCAGCCGCGGGGAGGCGCACGCGCTGCCCGCACTGCGCCGCGGGCTCGTCCGGATGTACGCGCTCCCCGCCCCGCGCTCCGCGGACCACTGACCCGGACCGAGTCCCAGGGCCGACGCGCCCGGGCGTCGATCGGTTCGTGGCCGTATCAGGACACGTTCCGGTCCCGCCCGCAAGCCCCGGTGACCCGCGCCCCGCGCGGTGATCGGCGTCACATCGTCCGGCGGGTTCTTGCCATCGGTCACTGGCTCATCGCGGAGAGGTGGCCTGGCGAACCGTGAAAAGGGTGCCGCCGGTCCGCCGTTAACGCGAATCCGAAAACGGCCCAACCGGCGTACGGGTACGGTCCAGTTCTTGAGAAACCGAGCAGTTTATGTTTCGGTTCGTGCACCGCAGGGATTCGTCCCCACCCCCACCGAAAGGACCGGATCATGCGGAAGTTCACCAGAGTCGCCCTGCCCCTGCTCGGCGCCGGCGCGCTCGTCCTCGGCGGCGCCACCGCCGCCGGCGCCACCACCATCGAGTCCGGAGGGGCCCCGTTCAGCGGCACCGTCGTCGGCACGAACCTCTCCAACGTCGTCCTGACGGGCGTCAGCTCGCTCGGACTGATCCAGACCACGTGCACCACCGCGGAACTGCAGGCGTCCGTCGATTCCGACGGGACCAACGGCTCGCTCGACGCAGCCGACATGCCCACCGCCGGCAACCCGGACTGCACCAACAACAAGGGCGGCACCACCGTCATCGACGCGCTCAACCTGCCCTACACGGGCGGCGGGGCGACGTACGACGCCGCGCACACCAACAACCGCGACGGGTACATCTACATCAACTCCCCGAACCCGAACGTGGAGATCGAGGCCACCCTCAACCTCACCTCGCTCGGCCGGGTGGAGACCTGCAGCTTCGGCCTGACCGGGAGCACCCAGCTGCAGATCGACCTGTACAACCACAACAACCCGAACAAGCCGGTCTCCGGCAACGCGCACTCGCAGGGCAAGCTGGCCGGCCAGCAGCTCCAGCTCGTCTCCGGCACCAGCGGCTGCCCCAGCTCGGCGTCCGTCTCGGCCACGTTCCAGATCGTGACGGCGTCCGGCGCGGACGTCACGATCGCCCCCTGAACGATCGCCCCCTGAACCGCCCCCGATCCATGACCGGCACCGCGCGGGCCGTGTGACCCGCGCCCGAGACCCGGTGCGGCCGTCCGGTGATCCCACCCCCACCCGGACGGCCGCACCATCGCACCCGGCGACCCGCTCCGCGCCGGATCTCCCTGACCCCCTCCACCCCCTTGGAGATCGCTGTGAGATCACCCTTCCGGCTGCGCCGCGTGGCCGCTGCCGCCGCCGTCGCGCTCGGCGCCGTCCTGACCGGCACCGCCCTCACCGCGCCCGCCGCGGCCCAGGAGATCCCCGAGTTCAGCCACGAGGACTGCCCCGAACTGCCCGCGGGCGCCGTGCCCGGCTACTGGTTGTGCAACGCCGTCGTCGTCAGCGGCGGCGAGTTCTCGTTCGGCAGCTTCGAGCAGCAGCTCGACTCCCCGATGAGGCTCGTCTACGCGAACGGGTTCGACGCCGAGACGTTCGAGGAGACCGCCATCCTCGCGAGCTTCGAGTCCGAGTGGATGCAGGTCCAGGAGGGGATCTTCGGCGACCCGTTCGTCACCGCCGTCTACGCCAAGGCCGAGGCGGTCGACCTCGACCTCGTCGACGGGAACGTGCAGCTGGACCTGCGGGTCAGGCTCCGCAACCCGCTGCTCGGCTCCAAGTGCACGATCGGGACCGCGAGCAACCCGATCGAGCTGAACCTGACCGTCGGGACGACGAACCCGCCGCCGCCGAACGAGCCCATCACCGGCAGCCCGCCCGTGGACGTTTCCACCGACCCGTGGGTCGTCAAGACGACGCTCGTCGACAACGCGTTCGCCGTCCCCGGCGCGGACGACTGCGGCATCGCCGACTCCGGGAACTGGCTGGTGAACCTGATCGCGGGGCTGCCGTCGGACGCGGGCAACAACACGGCGGTCTTCGAGCAGTACGTGGCCGCGAAGTCCTACACCGACCTGTGACCCCCGACCCCGCCCGACCCACGATGGAGAGCAGATGAGACGAACGACAGCGCGCCGGGCCGCCGCGGCGGTCCTGGGAACGGCGGTCGGCATGGCCGGCCTCGTCGCGCAGGCGGCGCCCGCCGCGGCCGACGAGGAGATCCCGGAGTTCAGCTTCGAGACGTGCCCGGAGCTGCCCGAGGGAGCCGACGCCAACCTGTGGCTGTGCACCGTCGCGAAGATCACGGGCGGGAAGCTGACGCTCGGCGGGATCGACCAGGAGATCCACAGCCCGATCACGATCGTCTACGCGAACGGGTTCGACCCCATCACCTTCGAGGAGACGGTGATCGTCGAGTCGCTGGAGAGCGAGCCGATCCGCGTCGAGGGCGGCATCCTCGGCATCCCGGGCTCGGACTTCCTGCCGATCATGCAGATCCACGCGCAGCCCCAGCTCGCCGGTGACCTCGAGCTCAGCCCCGAACCCGGCGTCCAGATGCGGCAGCGCATGAAGATCAGCGTGCAGAACCCGCTGCTCGGCGACACCTGCACGATCGGGACGGACGAGGACCCGATCACCCTCGACCTCGGTTTCGGGCCCACGGACCCGCCGCCGCCGAACGAGCCGATCACCGGCGCCACGCCGGTGGACGTCTCCACCGACCCGTGGGTGGTCAGGTCGACCATGGTCGACAACGCCTTCGCGGTGCCGAAGTCGGCGAACTGCGGCCCGTTCGGCTGGTTCAACGGCATCGTCGACTGGCAGTCGGGCCTGCCGTCCCCGGCGGGTAGCAACACGGCGATCTTCACGACCTACTCGGCGTCCAAGGGCTACACCGCGCTCGGCACCACCTGAGCGGACGATCGGACGGCCGGACGGCCGGTGCCGGATCCGGCACCGGCCGTTTAGGTTCGAATACGTGAACTGCCTGATCTGCGACCACAACGCCCAGCGCTTCACGCTGCCCCCGCGCGAGCACGTCGCGTCCGACGACCACTGGCGCGTCGCGCACGCGTTCGGCACCGGCACCCCCGGCTGGCTCGTCCTCGCACCGCTCCGGCACGTGACGGCGATCGCCGAACTCACCCGCGCGGAAGCCGAACTGCTCGGCTCCTGGCAGGTTCGGCTGTCGCGCGCCCTGCCCGCCGTCACCGGCTGCGCGAAGACGTACATCGCCCAGTTCGCGGAGGCCGAAGGGTTCGCGCACGTCCACTTCCACGTGATCCCCCGGATGCCCGACCAGCCCGAGGAGCGTCGCGGGCCGCGCGTGTTCGACGGCCTCGGCCGTCCGGAGGAGGACGACCTCAGCCCGACGCACCGGGACGAACTCGCCGTCCGGCTCCGCCGCGAGCTGACCCGCTCGCGGTGAAGGCCTCCGCGCCCGGCCGGCCGGACCCGGCCGGGAGGGTCAGCGGCGTTCGGCGACCAGCAGCATGAACAGCGCCGTGGGGAAGCCCTTGCGCCACCACGGGTCGTCGCGGAGCTGCTCCGGCGTCGGGTGCGGCTCGCGCAGGTCGCTGATCACGAAACCGGCGTCTCGGAGCGTTCCAGAGTAGTACTCCAGCGGCCGCAGCCACGACGTGATCATGGAGGGGGACTCGAGGCCGTCCACGTTGAAGTACTGGTCGACGCCGCGCTGGCGGAAGTAGCGGGACGCCGGGACGCCGTTCATCGCGCCCTGCTCGGAGTTCTCCACGTAGAAGCAGGGGTGCAGGGTCAGCACGACCAGCCGGCCGCCGCCGCGCAGCACGCGGGCGAACTCCCCGATCGCGGGCGTCGGGTCCTGCAGGTGGCTGAACAGGTGGTTGGCGACGACGAGGTCGAACTCGCCGTCGGCGGCGGGCACGTCGTCGACGCTCGCGCGGACGAACGACAGCGAGCCCCGCGCGCCGCGCGAGGGGACCGCGCACGCCGCGTCGATCAGCCCCTGCGAGACGTCCACCCCGAGGACGTCCGCGCCCTGCGCGGCGAGCGTCCGGGCCAGGTACCCCTCGCCGCAGCCGGCGTCCAGGACGCGCAGTCCCGTGCCGTCGCCGATCGCGTCGAGGACGGCGGCGTCGGTCAGCTCCACCCGGTACCGGTCGCGGCGATCCCGGATCACCTGGACCCAGTACTCCGCGTTGTCCTCCCATCTCCGCCGCGTCAGGTTCGCGATAGCTTCCGCCGTGTCCTCCACCGACTCCCCATTCTTTCCCGTCGAACCACGCCCGTGCCGGGCGTCGATTCACGCGGTGCCTTTCAGTTGCCGCACCAGCGTGTTGCACGTCTCCCGGACTTTCCCGTCCCGGCAGTCGGCCATCCGCAGCTCCAGCGCCCGGATCAGTTCCGGGAGCTTCCCGCCGAACGCGGGGTCGCGCCGCAGGGCCAGCGGAATATAGGTCGACGCCAGGTAGTACACGCAGGCGTCGTTGTACTCGGTGATCTCCCGCAGCACCTCGTTCGCGGTGTTGCGCAGGGAGAGCGAACTGGGGAGCGTGAAGTCCGAGCTGATCCGCCCGTCCCGCATGTACGTGGGGAACGACCATTCCTCCAGCGCCGCGTAGACGGGCGTGGCGTTCAGTTCCCGGCGGTAGCGCTCGGCGAGGTCGAGGTCGCCGGACTTGATCAGCTGGCCCATGACGACGCCGCGCATCATGAACGCGTTCTGCCGTCCGGGCACCTCGAAGCCGAGGTCGGTCTCCATCTCGGCGCCGACCTTGCTGACCTGGTGCGTCAGGATGTTGAGCGCGAGGATCGAGTGGAACGAGTACGACTTGCGGTTCAGCCGCGGCGCCAGGTCGATCGACGACGCGAACAGCCGCTCCGGATTGCGCAGCAGTCCCGCGCCGGGCTCGGCCGAATAGAGCGCCTCCAGGGCGCTGTCCTGCTCGCGTCCCCAGAAACGGGCGATGAACGACGACGTCTTCTGCGTGGCCTGCCCGCGGACGATGTGCAGCCCGGCCTCGAGGGCGTTCAGCAGGTGCTGCTGCGGGAGCCCCGACCCCTCCAGGACGCGGACGTCGACCTCGAGGCCCTCGTGGTGCAGATCGGCCACCAGCGCGTGGCGGCGCTTGCGGACGGCGTGCGCCATCGAGTACTCGGCGATCCCGGGAATCGACGACATCAGCGCCTGCAGCGAACGTCCGGTGACCCGGTCGAGCCATTCCGCGTTGTCCCACAGCCGGAAGACGGTGCTCTCGTCCAGCCCGGAGAAGGCCGCCACGTCGGACATGTTGAGGCCCATGTCCTTGGTGATCTCGGAGAGTGGCTTCGGCTCGCCGTCCGCGGTCATCGCCCGTCCCGGAAAAGGCATGTGTCGACGGTTCGATCGTAGCGAAACCGGACGATCCGGAACGGCGGAATCGCGGGCGGGGAGGCAGGCGGTCGCGGGCATGGCGGGCGGATCCGGTCAGTCCGGCCTGCGGCCGATGCAGCCGACGATCGGCGTCGGTCCGGACCGGCGGCCGGACACCCCGAGCGGCAGCGGCATCGGGTACCCGTCGGCCGGCGTGAGGGCGGCGCAGATGCGGTCGATCTCCGCACGGTCGCGCGGGGTGAACGGCAGCCCCCGCTCGTGGCCGGCCGCGCCCAGTTCGTCCAGTTCGGGCGTCCGCACGATGTGCGTGAGGGCGACATGGCTGCCCGGCGGCAGGCCGTCCACGAGCGCCGCCACGACGCCCGGCGGGTCGTCGGCGTCGGTGAGGAACTCCAGCACCCCGCACAGCAGGACCCCGACCGGCCGGCCGAAGTCGATCAGCCGGCGCAGCCCCGGACGCTCGAGCAGCGCGGCCGGGTCGCGCAGGTCGCCGTCGACCGCGGCGGTGCCGGGCTCGGCGGCGAGCAGCGCGCGGGCGTGCGCGAGCACCATCGGGTCGTTGTCGACGTAGGCGACGCGGCAGGCCGGGTCGACGCGCCGGACGGCGTCGGCGGTGTTGACGGGTGCGGGCAGCCCGCAGCCGATGTCCGCGAACTGCCGCACCCCCTCCGTCCCGGCGAGGAACCGCGCGGCGTGTTCCAGGAAGCCCCTGTTCGCCTGGACGAGCCGCAGGATGATCGGCGCCCGCCGGAGCGCCCGCTCGGCCGACTCCCGGTCGAGCGCGTAGTTGTCCTTCCCGCCGAGGTAGTAGTCGCAGATCCGCGCGACGTTCGGCCGTCCGCCGCCGCGGCGTCCGGCGATCTCGTCCCCGCGTCCGTGCCCGGACGGTCCGGGCCGGTGCCCTGCGCTCAGCGTGGACACCGGCGTCACGGCAGCCGCCACCCCTCCTCGACCCCCATGCCGAACCAGAAGACCGCCGTCCCCTGCGGGCCGCGGTGGACGCCGAAGTCCGCGGCGAGCGCCTTCATCAGCGCGAGGGCGCGGGCCTCCAGCGGGCCCGGTTCGTCCGGCCCGCCCGGACGTCCCGGCGGCGGGCCCCCGTCGGTGATCTCCACCCGGACGAACCGGTCGATGTGCAGGACGGCGAGCATCACGGTGCCGTCCGGCCGGGGCCGGCCCTGCAGCACCGCGTTCGTCATGGCCTCGCTCGTCAGCAGCTCCAGGTCGCCGAGCCGGTTCCGGTCGGCGCCGAAGTGCTGCCCGACGAGCTCGCGGACGTAGGAGCGGGCGAGCCGCACGGCGGGCGGCGTGGCGGCGAGGTCGATCTCCCCGATCAGCCGACCGGACGACCCGTTGGTGCGGCCGACCGGAGCGGAGAGTTCCAAGGCGGGCGCGGAAACCGGGACGAGCACGGGCGTTCCGGACCACGTGTCGGTGGCGTTCATGGCAGCGACGGCTTCACGTCTCCGTGTCGGGCTGTAAGCGAACATCATGTTCCATGACCTGGTGGGAGTCGGACATGGGCGTGGAACATTGCGGGCGACCTGGTGTTCCGCTCGCACGACATTCACTCTGACCTAGCGCACGGGCCCCGGTCACGGTCGCTTGCGCGCGTGCAAGCACCTTGCGCCCGCCTGCACCGCGTCACGCACCGTCCAAGATCCAGCGCGTGGCGGTTCGGTCACGGTCGGGTGATCCGCGCGCCCCTCGCCGGCCCCGGCGCGCCCTCAGCCCAGGACGCGGTGGACGCCGAAGCCCCGCACCCCGGAGCCGTCGGCGCGGTGGCCGATCTCGGACGGGGGCAGGACGGCGAAGCCGCCGCCGATCACCGCCGGCCGCCCCGACAGACCGTCGGAGACCCGGCGGCCGGCGCCGTCCAGGAGAAGGAGTTCGGAATGGGATGCCCGGAACGGGTTTTCCGGTTCCCTGTCACATCCGGCCGGATTCGGCCCGGCCGGCGGTGCCGTGGCGGCGGGAGGACGACCCGGGGCCACGGCACCGCTCTCGTGCGGCGGGACCTCGCGGCCGCTACCGGGCGAGCAGCGCCGCGACCGCCTCCGATGCCTCGGGATGCCGGTCCACCAGCCCGGCCGCTTCGCCGCCGGGCGCGGCCGGGGCCGGGTGCCACTCCGCCGGGTGGCCCAGCAGGGACGCGACGGCGTCGCACGCCGCCGGGTGCCCCGCCAGCAGGTCCGTCACCGGGCCGGACGCGGCGGACGGGACGGTGCCGGGCGCCGGGGGCCCGCCCGGCGGGTCCGACCACGCGGGCGTCCAGGCGTCCAGCGCCGGGAGGGACCCCGGGAACGTGCGGGACGCCTCGCGGACGAGCACCGGCACCATCTCCCGCGCGTGATCCTTCAGCGCCCGGACCAGCTTCGGCAGCCAGGGCAGCAGCACCGCGTCCGGAAGGCGCCCGAACGCCTTCGACAGGACCTCGACGACCAGCGGCGCGAGCGCCGGGGCCGGGTCGAGGGCCTGCACGAAACCGCTCAGGTAGTGCGGGAACGACGGGACCGTCAGCGGCGACGCCAGCAGCTCGTCGCAGCGGGCCCGCACGTCGGCCACCGGCATCAACCCGAGCTGCGACTTCGCCGCCCACAGCAGCGCGATCTTCGCGGGCGCCTCCGGATGCGACTGCCGCACCGCCAGCTCGAGCTGGGCCCGCTCGCAGCCGAGGGACAGCGCCAGGCTCTCCATCCCGAGCAGGAACCCGAGCATCGCCGCGACCTGCCGGACGCCCGTGCCGTCGTCCACGAACGCGGTCGGCAGCAGCGTGCAGTAGTGCGTGTACCCGGCGGTGACGAACTCGCGGCACCACCGCGGCAGCTCCGGTTCGGTCGCGCGGTAGTGCGCGAGTAGCCGCCGGATCCGGCGCAGCACCTCGGGGGCGTCGTCCACGGTCCGCTCGGCGGCGAGGAGCTCGACGGCCCGCGCGCCGAGCTCGTCCGCGAACCGCCGCGCGCCGAGGTGGACCACGGCGTCCTCGACGGCGCGCAGCGCCCCGGCGGCGGTCGCCTTCGGGCCGTACACGGCGCGCCGCAGCCGCCGCTCGAGGACCTGCTCGACGGTGACGCCCTCGTAGCCCAGCTCCACCAGCGACCGCTGGTTGCGGCCGATCGCGACGTCCCAGCTCTCCTGGATCGACCGCTCGCCCAGCTCCCGCGCGCCCATGATCGGACGGACGGCGTCGTCGGGCAGCAGCCGCCGCAGCACCCAGAGCAGGTCGGAGCACGGCCGCAGCCCCGGGTCGGCGTCGAGGTTCAGCAGCGCCCGCTGCACCGTGCGTTTCTGCAGGTCGAGGCCCAGCGGCTCCAGCCGGTCGAGGACGTCGCGGGCCAGCGGCGGCAGCGACTCGTACCCGACCTGGCCGATCCGGTCACCGCCGAGCAGGATCTCGCAGAGCCGCGCCACGTCCCGGCGGCCCGGCACCCGGTCCTTCTCGATGCAGGTGACGGCGGCGTCCTGGAAGTCGTACGGGGTCGGGCGGGTCCGGCCCCGCATCCCGGCCAGCAGCACGGACGTCTCGAACACCGCGATCGCGTCGGCGGTCGACGCCAGGTACCCGTTGCGGCGCGCCAGCCCGACGATGTCGACGCACCACCCGAGCAGCTCGGACTCGTCCAGCGGGTCGAGGGCGGGCGGCCTGGACAGGAAACCCGACAGCCGGTCGGCGGCCCCGTCCGTGGGGACGGCCGGGGGCGCGGGAGCCTTCTTCCGCCCGGTGGACGACGTTCCCCGCTGCCCCTTCAACCGGAACGGCGTCACCCCGCCGCGCCGGACGGCCTTCGCGAACGTCGCCGCCGCGATCGACACCGACCCCTGCGCGAGCCCGAACTGCGCCTCGATCGCCGAATGGCTCGACGGGATCAGCCCGTATCGCCACTTCGTCCCCGTGCGCGGCGGGATCTCGAACGGTTCGGCCGCCTCCGGGTGCAGCCCGAACTGGTCGACGCGGCTGACGGCGTGCGCCGCCCCGCACACGTACAGGCAGTCGGCCGGGTCGGCGCCCGTCGCCGCGATGTGCTCGCGCATCCGCGTCCACATGTGCCGCTCGCGCCGCTCGTTGCACTCCCGGTTGCGCGGACGCGGGTCCAGCCGCCGGAACAGGCTGCCGATCAGCGTCATGACCTGCCGGTACGTGGCGTAGTCGGCGCCCGCGAGGGGCTGCTCGACGTACTGGTCCCACCATTCCGACCAGTGCCGCACCTTCCCGTGGTGCAGCAGGTGCTCCTCCAGCTCGGCGAAGCCGGGCCGCAGCCCGCCGAGCTCGACACCGACCGCGTCGCCGTGCAGCGCGTCCTCGTCGTCGGCGTCGTTCCGCTCGGCGGGGCCGTCCTCGGCGGGGCCGTCGTGCTCGGGCGGGTCCCACTGGTAGACGTGGTCGGTGGACCGGTCGACGAGGACCAGCTCGACCCCGGCGGTCTCCTGCGCGTACGCGATCGCCTGGTACTCGGCGGACGCCTCGGTGATCGGCGCCACGACGCTCAGCGGCGCCCACGTCTTCGGGAACCCGTCGAGCTCGGTCGCGAACGACTGCAGCGCCACCGGCAGCCGGCAGTTCTTCAGCTCCGCGAGCAGGGGCGCGAAGTCCTCGCACAGCTCCAGGTAGACGACCTTCGGCCGCTTCTCCCGCAGCCGCCGCGCCATCGCCAGCGCCGACGACGGCGAATGGTGGCAGACCGGGAAGATCTCCAGCTCCTCCCGCAGCGCCCGGTCCACGTCGTCGACCATCGCGGCGAGCAGCTTCGCGACCCCGTCCTCGCCGGAGTCGCCGCCGAACGTGCGTGCCGCGTCCAGCAGCTGCTCGCGCAGCGGGTCGAACACGGCCGTGCTCAAGACAGCGTCGCGATCGTTTCGCGGCCGCCCTCGAGGAAGCCCCGCCAGGCCCCGTCGTCCTTGCCGCGCGGTTCGACGACCCCGTGCCAGAACTTGTTGAGGATCGCCAGGTCCTCGGGGGCGCGGCGGGCCAGCGACCCGACGAGCGAGCTGCCGAGCGTCTCCGCCTTCAGCGTCCGGTCGCCGAAGAACTGGCTGTGCAGGATCGCGTCCTCCAGCACCCCGATCTGCTCGGCCGTCGACAGCGCCGACTCCAGCTTCTCGTCGTCGCTGGTCGCCGACTCCGCCGCCGACCGCAGGTCCGCGAAGCTCTGCAGCAGCACGTCCAGCAGCGTCGGCGGCACCTCCAGGTCGATCTCGTGGCGGCGCAGCAGCTCCGCCGTCCGGAACCGGACGATCTCCGCCTCGCTCTTCTTGTTCGTCACCACCGGGATGCGGACGAAGTTGAACCGCCGCTTCAGCGCGGACGACAGGTCGTTCACGCCCCGGTCCCGGCTGTTGGCCGTCGCGATGATCGAGAAGCCGGGCTGCGCGAACACGATGTTGTCGTCGTCCAGCTCCGGGATCGACACGTACTTCTCCGACAGGATCGAGATCAGCGCGTCCTGCACGTCGCTCGTCGAGCGCGTCAGCTCCTCGAACCGGCCGATCACCCCCGACTCCATCGCCGTCATGATCGGCGACGGGATCATCGCCTCCCGCGACTGGCCCTTCGCGATCACCATGGACACGTTCCACGAGTACTTGATGTGGTCCTCGGTGGTGCCGGCCGTGCCCTGCACCACCAGCGTCGAGTTCCGGCAGACCGCCGCCGACAGCAGCTCCGCGAGCCAGCTCTTGCCGGTGCCCGGGTCGCCGATCAGCAGCAGCCCCCGGTCCGACGCCAGCGTCACGATACTCCGCTCCACGAAGCTGCGGTCGCCGAACCACTTCTGCGGGATCTCCCGGTCGATCCCGTCCGCCCGCTCCGAGCCGAGCACGAACAGCCGCACCATCCGCGGGGACAGCCGCCACGCGAACGGCTTCGGCCCGTCGTCGATCGACTCCAGGTAGTCGAGCTCCTCCGCGTACTTGACCTCGGCGGGGGCGCGCAGCATCTCGGACATCGCTCTCCTTGTGTGTGCCTGGGACGTCCTTGTGCCCTGGACGTCCGTGTGCTTGGGGCTAGGCCAGGAAGTTCTTCAGTTCGGCCACGAGCTTGGTGATCCGGCCGGAGATCACCGGGGTGCCGAGCCCCTTGAACCGCTCCCGGAACCACGGGTTCACCACCGCGCTCCCGGAGCTGTTCACCGACCCGACCGGGATGAACTTCGCCCCCGACCGGTGCACCGCCTCGAACTGGGCGAAGATCGCCTCGCCCGCCCACTCGTAGAAGTCGGAGATCCACACCACGACCGTGTTGCGCGGGTCGGTGATCTTCGGACGCGCCAGCTCCAGCGCCGCGCGCCCGTCCGTCCCGCCGCCCAGCCGCGTGCGCAGCAGCACCTCGAACGGGTCGTGCACCCACGGCGTCAGGTCCAGCGCCCGCGTGTCGTAGGCCACCAGGTGGACGTCCACCTTCGGCAGTCCCGCGAAGATCGACGCCAGGATCGTGCAGTTCACCATCGCGTCGACCATCGACCCCGACTGGTCCACCACCACGATCATCTTCGCGGGCGTCGTCCGCTTGGCCGTGCGCTTGTAGAACAGCTTGTCGACGTAGAGCCGCTCGTCCTCGGGGCTCCAGTTCGGCAGGTTCTTCCAGATCGTCCGATCGATGTCGAGGTTCCGGAACACCCGCTTCGGCGGCACCGACCGGTCGATGACACCCGTGCTCGTCTGCTGCACCTGCGTCCGCAGCACCTCGGCGACCTCGTCGACGAACCGCCGGATCAGCGCCTTCGCGTTCGCCAGCGCGACCCCCGACAGGTTCGCCTTGTCGCGCAGCAGCTGCTCGATCAGCGACATGCTCGGCGACAGCCGCCCCGCCAGCCGCGAGTCGGCCAGCACCTCGCGCAGCGCCATCCGCCGGACGAGGTCGCCCTCCAGCTCCGACAGCGTCCCGGCGATCTCCCGGCCGCCCTCGTCCCCGAGCGCGCACTTCAGCCACGCGGCGTCCTGCTGCCAGTCGGCGAGCCCCGTCGCCGACACCGGCCCGGACCCGGACGAAAACACGTTCAGCAGCAGCTTCGACATGAGCGCCGCCCGCCGGACCTGCTCCTCGCCGACCTCCGCCCCGAACGCCGCGCCCGCCGCCCCGTCACCCGCACCGGCGCCCACCCGTCCGTCCGCGAGAGCCGCGGCCGTGCGCGTCGGTGTGCCGCCGGACGTCTCGCCGTCGGTCTCGCCGTCCGTGCGTCCGCTCGCCTGTGTCGGCGCGCTGGTGGACGTGTCGGTGCCGGGTTCGTCGGTCGTGCGTTCTTCCCCCTCGGCCGTTGGCGTGCGCGTCGGTGTGCTGCCGGAGGTGTCGCTGTCGGTCTCGCTGTCCGTGCGTCCGCTCGCCTGTGTCGGCGCGGTGGTGGACGTGTCGGTGCCGGCCGCCGCCGTGCTGGTGTGCGTGGCGACGGCGGACGGGGCCTCGGGGGAGGGGGGTTCGGTGAGGTCGGCGAGGGCCCGGAACTCGGGGGCGAGGTCCGGGAATCGCTGGACGAGGTTGTCGACCGATATGCCCGGGTCGAGCAGTGCGGGCGGGAGGCCGAGGTCGTTCACGATCGCGACGCTCGACGACTCCAGCGCGGGCTGCTCCTCGGGCTCGAACAGGCGGGCCATCAGGCGCCAGTACAGAACCTGCCGCCGCTTCTCCTCGATCTCGCTCATTTCCGCAGCAACCGTCCCGCCCGCTCGCGGAGCACCCCGACGGCGTCGCCGGTCCGGGACGTCGCCTTGAGCACCTTCGGGTCGGTCGGGCCGAGCGCCCAGTCGCCCGTGCAGGCTTCGACGGGCTTCTTCCGCACCGTCGCCCGCACGGCGAGCGGCTGCACCCGCCACGTCCCGGCGTCCCACCGGACGAGCGCGACGCAGGACGTCGAGGCCCGCACGAGTTCGGGGGTGACCGGGCCGCACGCGGGGAGTCGCTCGAGGTCGATGTCGAAGGCGTGTCCGTCCAGTTCGAGGGCGGTCCCGTTCACCGTGTACCCCTCCAGGAACACCGGTTCGGCGATGCGCACCGGGTGCCGGTCCAGCGGCGGTGCCTCCGCCGCGACCGCCTCCGCGAGCTGCACCCGTGCCACCGCGAACGGGTCGGCCTCCTTGCCCGCGCGCGCTTTGCCGTCGTCCCAGATGAGGTCGCCGCCCGGCCGTAGCGCCATGTCCTTGACGGTCAGCCCGCGACGTTCCGCGAGGGCCTTCAGCAGCGTCGGGTGGGCGTCCAGGAGCCGCCACATCGGGGGGCCGGTGATGGTGTCGACCTTCGGCGCCGCGACGGCCGTCCGCACCAGCCGCGTCCCGCCGCCGTCGACCTCCAGCACCCCGTGGGCCTGCACCTGGACGGACGTGGCGTGTTCGTGCACGTCCACGCCCAGCACCAGCAACCGTCCCGACACCGGTTTGGCGGTCGTGGGCGGCGCGGCCGTCCGGGTCAGCAGCATGCCGCGCGCCCACAGGTCGGCCCAGCGGCGTTCGGGGACGCTCTCCATCGTCGCGACCGGCGACGACGCCCGCAGTTCGGCCGCGAGCCCGTCCAGCAGGACGGCCGCGCCGCGCAGCCGAGGCTCCTTGAGCAGGCCCTCGACGAACCGGTCGGACGCCGACACCAGATCGTGGTCGACGCCGCGCCAGCCCGCGATCGCCAGTTCGGCCAGCCAGGACCGGCACCCGGCGAGCAGGTTCGCGGCGACGTCGTCACCGCCGGCGGCCGGGCATTCCGCGCGGGTGCGGCCGAGCGCCCCGTCCAGCCGCGAGAGCAGCGCGTCGTGCACCGAGCCGAGCAGCGCCGTCCGCGCCCCGGCCAGCGTCAGCAGGTGCGCCTCCGCGACGGCCCCGGCGGCGATCTTCTCCGCCGCCTCGGCCGCCGGACCGCCCAGCGGGGACCCGGCGAGCGCTCCGGCCAGCGCGGCCAGCGCCGCCGTCCCCTCCGCACCGAGCCGGCCGAACCCGCCGGTCAGCGCCGTGTCGAAGCCGTCGACCAGGTCGAGCGCCGCGCCGACCCCGGCGGGCGCCCCGCCGGTCAGTTCCGCCACCCGCATCAGTGCGCCCCTCCCGCGAACCAGTGCATCTCCGGCAGCGGCTCCGGCGACGCGTCCGCCTCCAGGTACGCGAGGTGCCGCAGGAACCGGCTGAACACGACCGCCGCGGGCGCCGGGTCCTTGTGCCCGTTCAGCGCGCCGACCAGGTCGCCGTCCTCGCCGGCGTCGACCTTCAGGTATCGCTCGACCCGCTCCCGCCCGTACTGCAGGACGGCCTCGGCGACGAGCGACTGCAGATGTTTGCAGGGATACGAACCGCGCAGCCCGCCGCACGGCCGGTTGTTGTTGGTGCTGCAGTTCAGCCCGTGCGTCCCCGCGGTGATCGACGAGACGTACACGCGCGCGACGTCCGATCCGCTGGACACCACGCCCTGCAGCCGTCCGTCCGCGAGCTCGACGAACGGCACCTTCGCCAGTTTCCGCGGCCGGACGGGCGGCACCACCCGCACCGAACTCGACCGTTCCCACACGCCCAAACCACGACCTCCCGCCGGTGGAACACGAACCGTTCAGCCGTGATCCACACTTCCAGCGGGGTCCGACAAAGCGGGGCTTCCGGACGGCCTCCCGTGCGTCGGGCGGCCGGCGCGGTCAGATCTCGTAGTCGAGCGCGACGTCCTCCCACGGGACGTCGGCCACCGCCGCCGTCACGAACTGGGCGGGCGGACCGGAGATGTCGTCCAGGAACCAGATCACGGTCAGCCGCGACCGGTAGAAAACCTCGTCGAGAGTCTCGTCGATGCGCAGCGAGTGGAAGTGCCCTTCGCAGTACATCCTGGGGAGCAGTTCCCTCGGGCCGAACGGCCCCGGGCGCCTTTCCGGAACCGGTGTTCGCGGCGGCCGGATGAGATGGAGTCGCGGTCCCGAACGGTCGTGCCGCCGCGCGTAGTCCTGGACCGCCGCAGCCACGATGCCGTTGTTCATCTCCACGGTCGGGTGGCCTTCCAGCAGCCCCTCGTAGGTGGTGAAGATCTTCAACCTGGTCAGCCTGATGCGACGGCCGGAATTCAGGTCTATGTCGGCGAGCGTCACGCCCGCCATTCTCGCAAGCGGGCCGATCGGCGGTCGAACCCGAAGTCGGCGGCCCCGGCGAGCACGATGGCGCCGGCGTTCGGTCGGCTGCGGGCCGCCGCGGCGCGCATTCCCGGGTGGATGCCCGGAGGTACCGCCCAGGGCGGGGCCGGATCAGGCGTCGCGCATCCAGTGGCCGCCGGCCGACCAGCCGAGCAGGCGCCGGACGCCGGGCGGGGCCGGACCGTCGTCGAGGCTCCCGCCGACCAGGACGTGCCGCAGGCCCGCGAGCACCGGGTCGAGGCGGCGGACGACGCCCGGGGGCTGGCGGTCGAGTTCGTCCTGCATCCAGGCGACCACCGCGATCTGCTCCTTCGGCCCGCACAGCGCCAGGAAGAAGACCGCCTGCCGCCACGCGTACGCCGCGTCCTTGATCGTCCCGAGCGGGCGCGGGTTGCCGTGGACCTTGCGGACGAGCCGGCAGGCGGTGCCGAACGCGCGGCGCGCGAGACCGTCCCAGCCGTCCAGCGGGTCCGCCCCGGCCGGATGCACGAGGAGCGCCAGGTTGTGCGTCGTCAGGATCTGCGCCTGCTCGATGATCATCCCGTTCGCGGCCGTCCACGGGCGGCCGGTCACGCCGGAGCGGGCCTTGCACAGGTCGCCGAACCGCTGCGCGTCCAGGGCGCGGTAGTCGATGCCGTAGTAGCGCGCGTAGAGGGTGCCGTCGAGGAGTTCCCCGGCGAGCTTCGCGGCCCGCGCGAACTTGCCGGAGAAGCGTCCCATGAAGATGTCCGCGGCGATCTCCTCCACGAACGGGACGTCCAGGCCCGAGCGTTCGGCGAGGGTGCGGAGCTCCGCTACCAGCGGGTTCGGCAGGATCGTCCCCGGGAAGCCCTGCAGTGCCAGCTCGGCGACCTGCCCCAGGACGCCGCGCACCCGCGGTGTCGTGGCGCCCGCGTCCCGGTGGCGTTCGGCCGCCCGCACCCACGGCAGCTCGTGCAGCCGGACCTGGCTCTCCAGGTTCGTCAGCAGCAGCGACCGCCGGTTCCGGAACGCCCGGTACGTCGCGGCCATCACCCGCTGCAGCGCCGGGTCCGCGTACGCCTCCGACGTCGCCGCCGCGGTCAGTTGCGGCACCAGCGTCGCCAGCACCTCCGCCGACGGGACGATCCCGCGCTCGACCAGCGTCGCCACCGGGGCCTCGAGCGCGGTCCCGACCGTGTCCCGCAGCCATCCGGGCACCGGCGTGCCCGCCGCGACGCCCGTGCGGCGCGCCTCGTCCTCGGTCACCGGACGGACGAACGGTTCGACCGTCGTGATGCCCGCGTCGTGCGGTTCGTCCGCCAGCCGCGCGAGGACGACCTGGGCGATCGCGTGGTAGGAGGGGCGCGTCGCGTCCGCCGCCTGCCGCTCGCGCAGCGCCGCGTGCTCTGCCGATCCGGGCGTCCCGCGCCGGGCGACCATCGAGTCGATCGCGTGCCGCAGCAGCCGCGACGGCTCGCGGCCCGCGAGGACGTCCGCCAGCGACGTCCGCAGGATCGCCGCGTTCTCCTTGGGCCTGCGATGCTTCGTGCAGCGGGTGTGCTCGGCCGCGAGCCGCTCGTACCGGACGAGCAGGGCGGTGCCGCGCTCGCGCCAGCCGGCCGGTTCCACGGCGGGCACCCGTCCGTCCCGGACCGTTTCCAGCCAGTGCTCCAGCAGCTCGTCGGCGAACGGGTTCCACACCGCGAGCGCCTCGTTCATCGTCTCGACGGCCGCGTTGGGGCGGCGTTCCCCGAGCCGCGCCCGGATCTCCCCGACCGGCTCGCGGTGGACGAGCGAGGCGTCCGCGGGCTGCGCGCCGGGCCGGGGGAGGAACCGCAGCCGGTCGGCGAACGGGCCGATCTCCTCCAGCACTTCCAGCGCGCCCGCCCGGTCGCCCGCCCGCAGCAGCCACGCGACGACGAGCAGCGCCGACTCCTCCGGCAGGACGATCTCGTAGCGGCCGTCGTCGAGGCGTTCTCCCAGCTCGCGGAGGCCGTCCTCGGTGAGCGCCCGCCGGAACAGCGCGGCGCGCCGGGCGGGGATCCGCGCCCGCCGCGCCGCGTCCGCCTCGAAGTCGAGCAGGTCGCCGCCGGCCGCGGCCGCGCCCGTCGCGAACCCGCCGCGCACGACCTCGAGCGTCACCCACGCGGGGAGCCCGGCGACGGGCGTCCGCGACCCCACGTCCAGGGAGCCGTCGCCCATCGCGTCGTAGACGCGCCGCCAGCGCGCCAGCCGCTCCTCCGCGCGGCGGCGCGTTGCGGCGTCCTCGTGCGACATCGCCGTCGTGAACGCCCTGGCCATCTGCCCGGCGGCGTAGCCCGGGTTCGCCTGCACCTCGTTCATAGCCGGCGTGGCGGGTTCCGCCCCCGCGCCCTCCGGGTCCTGAGCCCGGTGCTCTCCTGACTGAGCTACACGCCGATAACGGCAAACGGTACGTACGCCGATATTTCGGCGGCAACCGAATAAGCCTGGCCGACGTGGCAGGTTCCGCCCCCGCGCCCTCCGGGTCTTCAGCCCGGTGCTCTCCTGACTGAGCTACACGCCGATGTCCGCGTACCGTACGACTCCCGGTCATTGCATCGCAAACGGGACGTCGCCACTCACCTGGGTTCGTGGATGAGGGCGGCCGATTGCGCGGCGAACGCATACTCGTCCGTACGGCCGGACGGCAGTCTTCGCCTCCCAGACACAGGGAGGAAGCAATGATTCGACGCGTACTCCGCGTCGCGGCCGCCTGCGCCGTCGCCGCCGCGGTGCTCGCGGCGCCGGCGACGCAGGCCGCGGCGGAGGGCGGGCCCGTCGTGACCACGGACAAGGGGCAGGTCGAGGGCGTCGCCACCGACCTCGGCCGGGTGTTCCGCGGCATCCCGTTCGCGGCGCCGCCCGTCGGGCCGGCGCGCTGGAAGCCGCCGCAGCCCGCCGCGGCGTGGAACGGCGTCCGTCCCGCGGTCGAGCACGGCGGCGCCTGCGCGCAGAACGCCTCGCCGTTCATGGGACGCGACCAGGTCACCAACGAGGACTGCCTCTACCTGGACGTTTACGCGCCCGCCCAGGCGTCCGGGAACCTCCCGGTGATCGTGTGGTTCCACGGCGGCGCGTTCGCGTACGGGTCGGGCTCCACCTACGACGCGCAGCGGCTCGCCGCCGCCGGGAACGTCGTCGTGTCGGTCAACTACCGGCTGGGCGTGTTCGGGTTCCTCGCGACCCCGGAGCTGTCCGGCGAGGACGCCGCCAAGTCCGGCAACTACGGGATCATGGACCAGCAGGCCGCGCTGCGCTGGGTGCAGGCGAACGCCGCCGCGTTCGGCGGGAACCCGGGCAACGTGACCATCTCGGGCCAGTCGGCGGGCAGCGGCAGCGTCTGCTCGCACGTGCTGTCGCCGTCGTCGCGGGGCCTGTTCCACCGCGCGGTGATGCAGAGCGGCCCCTGCCAGCTGGTCGCGCGCGCCCTCCCGGACGCCGAGACCGCGGGCACCGAACTCGCGCAGGAGGTCGGCTGCACCACCGCCGAGTGCCTGCGGGGCAAGGGCGCCGGCGAGCTGCTCGACGCGACCGTCCCGGCGGAGGGCGAGTCGGACCTGTCGCTCAGCCTGGCGCCGACCACGGGCACGCCGGTGCTGCCGAAGGCCGCCGCCGACGCCTTCCCGGCCGGCGAGTACGCGAAGGTCCCGATGCTGATCGGCACGACCAAGCACGAGGCGAGCACCCTGCTCACGTCCACCGACGTCGAGGGCGGCCCGGACTCGGCGATCGTCCGGGCGCTGACGAACGCCGCGTTCTCCTGCCCGGCCCGCCGCGACGCGAAGGTCCTGGAGGACGGCGTCCCGGTCCACATGTACGAGTTCACCGAGCCGAACGTCCCGAGCGTCTACGCGACCCCGCCCGAACTCGAACTCGGCGCCTACCACGGGGCCGAGCTGCCGCTGCTGTTCGACTTCCCGGCCCGCCCGATCACCCTGAACCCCGCGCAGCAGGAGCTGGCCGCGACCATGGTCGGCTACTGGAGCAGGTTCGCCGCCACCGGCGACCCGAACGGTCCCGGACTGCCGCGGTGGCCCGCGTACCGTCCCGTCATCGGCAGGGTGCAGAACCTCCACGCCGACGGTGTGACGAACGTGTCCGACGCCCGGTACTACACCGAGCACACCTGTGCCGTCTGGGACAACACCGAGGGGCTCCCGGAGATCCCCGGGACCGAGTGACCCTCCCGAGCGTGTGAGCGGAGGGGCGATCCGACCCGCCCCCGCTCGCACCCGGGGTCCGGGTGGGCCGGAATCCGTGGCGGCCCACCCGGACCCTCCACTCGCCCGGCCTCTCTGCGGCGCCGGCAGGCCGCCGTGGACGTGCCCCCCCGCGGCGCCCGGCCCGGTCCATCCACGAACGGGGCCGGGCGCTGCGCGTTCGGGGCGGTCAGGGGACCTTCGCGAGGTCCTCGGAGACGGTGAACGGGCGCCGGCCGCCGGGGACGCCCTCGTGTTCGGCCCCGCCGGACTCGTAGGCGAACGTGAACGGGAGCCCGGAGGCCATGGCGGGCCTGCGGCGGTCCATCAGGTGGAAGTGCAGGTGCGGTTCGGACGAGTTGCCCGAGTTGCCGCAGTCGCCCAGAACCTGCCCGGCCGTCACGCGGTCGCCGCGCCGGACCCGTACCGTCCCCCGCTTGAGGTGCGCGAACACCCCGTACACGCCGTCCCCGAGGTCGAGGATCACGTGGTTGCCGAGGACGAACCGTCCGCTGGACAGCGTCAGCATCGACAGGATCCCTCGCGCGATGCCCTCCACCATCAGGTAGGGGAACGCGATCCAGGAGTTGCGGCTCCAGTGGTCGCGCTGCCACCGCCCGACCGAGACGACCACGCCGTCCGCCGGGGCCAGCACGGGCTCGCCGAACGCGGCGAACGCGGACGGGCGGCGCATCGGCGGCCACGCGTGCAGCGCCGCCCAGGCGGCCTTCTCGTCGGGCTGGTGCACGAGGTCGATGGCGTACGCCTGGCCCAGCTCGTGCGTCCCGTGGCTCGGCACCTTGTCGGACGGGCTGTTCACCGGCACCCAGCGCCCCCGGACGGGCGCCCCCAGCCGGACGGGCGCGCGGGCCGGCTCGCCCGGCTTGATCAGGAATCCGGCCGCGAAGACCAGCAGCCCGGCGATGACCAGCACCATCCCGGTCAAACCGAGCCACGCCGCGCCGTGCAACGACTCGGTGAAGGTCAGGGCCATGCCCGCCAGAATCAGTGGCAGCTGGTACCTGCTCAGCTGCGTCACGAACTTGCCGTTCACCTTGCTCCTCCTTACCTGCGCACGGCGGCGAGGACGGTCAGTAGCGGGACGACGCGCTCGCCCGGCACCGCGTAGTGCCCGCGCGCCCCCGCGCGCAGCCACCCGGCGGTGACGAGCGCGCGCAGATGGTGGTAGAGCTGCCCGGTGGTGCCGAGCCGCTCGTGTCCCGCCAGCTCGGACGTCGTCCGCGCGCCGTGCAGGATCTCCTGCAGCAGGAGGAGCCGGACGGGATGGCTCAGGGCGGACAGGGCGGGCGCCAGCTCGCCCCAGTCGGTGTCCAGCAGGTCGTCGGCCGTCCGGCCCTCCTGCCAGTCGTAGTGCTCGCCGGTGGGCAGGTCGACGGTGCCGGTGAACATCACCGCGCCCGGTTCGGCGAACCGCACTTTCAGCTCGTTCAGCGCCCAGAAGACGTCGCCGCCGGGCTGCTCGGACGCCGGGGCCGCCTCGTCGTCGCCCTCCAGGCGTTCGACGCGCCGCTCCAGCCGCGCGAGCCGCTCCTCCAGTCCGTCCTCCATGGCTCCAGAATAACGTAATTACGTAGAAGTGGTCCAGTTGCAGGAGATTCCACTGGTCCAAGATCTACGTTTTTCCGTACAGAGGGCGGTGCGGGGCTTGCCGAGTGCCGCGCAGCGGAGCGCCGCGCGCGGGTTCGGCGGGCTCTCGGACGGTTCGGGCCCGGACATCGCTCGTCCACGGCCCCTGACCGGTTCGCCCGCGCGGGGGAGGCGTGCCGCCCGCACGGGTGAGGCGGCGCGCGGGGCGAGGCGGCAGTCTCGACGGAGATCGACCAGACCCGGAGGAAGCATGCCGATCCAGCGCAACATCGCCACCCTGGCCGTGGCCGCCACCGCCCTCACCGTGATCGCGGCCGCCGCCCCCGCCGCGTCCGCCCGTCCGGAGAGGAAGGAATCGCAGGTCGCGAGCGTGGCCGGATGGGGAGAGATGCGCCGGACGTACCACCACGACCAGGACGTCCGCGCGTTCGCGTTCGATGCCCGCGCGACCCCGTACGCGAGTGCCGAGGGAGACTTCCCCGGATCGCCGAGCGACGCGACCGGCACGGTCCGGATCTCGCACTACTCGCCCGCCGTGAACGGGCCGATCACATCCTCGGGGCGCGTCGACTCCCTGACGACCGCGCCGGGCTACGCCGCCCTGACCGCCGTCATCGATCGCGTGAGCGAGGGCGGCCCTGAGCACTGGGTCGGGCGGCGGCTCGGGTTCAGCGTCTACGACGGCGGCAAGGACAGGCCCGGTCGCACGCGCGACCGCGTCGGGTACGGATGGGAGTTCATGAACTTGATCCAGGACGAGAACGGCGAATGGATCGAGAATCCCCAGACCGGTAAGGGGATGGCCCCCGCCCCGTTCGGACCCGTCACCCGAGGCGGCTTCACGGTCGTCCACAAGGACCTTCCGCCCCTCCCGCAGAACTGACCCGGCCGCTCGGGAGTTGCGGGGGCTCAGCGCCAGCCGAGGTCCGGAGCCACGTGGGTGAGGATGTTCTCCAGGACGTGCGCGTTGTAGTCCACGCCGAGCTGGTTGGGGACGGTGAGCAGAAGCGTGTCGGCGGCCTGGACGGCCTCGTCGGCGGCGAGCTGCTCGACCAGCACGTCCGGCTCGGCCGCGTACGAACGTCCGAAGATCGCCCGGGTGTTCTCGTCGATCATCCCGATCTGGTCGGTGGAGCCGGTGTCGCGGCCGAAGTAGGCGCGGTCCATGTCGCTGGTCAGCGCGAAGATGCTGCGGCTGACCGACACGCGCGGCTCGCGCCCGTGCCCGGCCTCCCGCCATACGCGCCGGTACGCCTCGATCTGCTTGCGTTGCTGGACGTGCAGAGGCTCGCCGGTCTCGTCGTCCTTGAGGGTGGAGCTCTGCAGGTTCATGCCGAGCCGGGCGGCCCACTCGGCGGTGGCGTTGGAGCCGGAGCCCCACCAGACGCGTTCGCGCAGCCCCTCCGAGTACGGTTCGATACGCAGGAGGCCGGGCGGGTTGGGGAACATCGGCCGCGGGTTCGGTTCGGCGAACCCCTCACCGCGCAGCACCGTGAGCAGGACCTCGGTGTGCTTGCGCGCCATGTCGGCGTCGCTCTCGCCCCCGGACGGCTCGTACCCGAAGTACCGCCATCCCTCGATCACCTGCTCGGGCGATCCGCGGCTGATGCCGAGCTGCAGCCGTCCGCCGGAGATGAGGTCGGCGGCCCCGGCGTCCTCGGCGAAGTACATCGGGTTCTCGTACCGCATGTCGATCACGCCGGTGCCGATCTCGATCCGCGAGGTCCGCGCCCCGATCGCGGCCAGCAGCGGGAACGGCGACCCCAGTTGCCGGGCGAAGTGGTGCACCCGGAAGTAGGCGCCGTCGGCGCCGAGCTCCTCCGCGGCCACCGCGAGATCGATCGACTGCGACAGCGCGTCCGCGGCCGACCGGGTCCGCGACCCCGGGGCGGGCGTCCAATGACCGAACGAGAGAAAGCCGATCTTCTTCATACCCGGTCCAACCGGCGCGGCCCCGTCGCGATTCCGGAGGGTGATCGCCCGCGGCGACGCCGGTTGGACCCGGCAACGGTCGAAGTCGACCCCGTTCTCGGTGGCCTGATCAAGCCTCAAGCGGCTTCGCGAGAGTGCAGCGGAAAGGCGACGCCCGTCAGCTTCTCGGAGACGTCCCACAGGCGGCGCGCCACCTCGGTGTCGCGTGCTCTCCTCGAGCGGCCGACCAGCGTCGGCGCGCCCCGCTGCTCGAGGAAACCGTCCGGGCCCGCGTAGCCGTTGCCCGGCACGTCCGCCACGGCGGCGTACAGCGTCGGCAGCGCGCCGTCGTCCTCGCTCTGGCTGATGACCCTGGTCACCGCCCTTTCCACCAGGACGCGGACGCGGCGGCGGGGGTCGGTCCGCAGCAGGTTCGTGGCCGCCGTGCCGGGGTGTGCGGCGGTCGCGAGCACCGGCGAGCCGGCTTCGGTGAGCCGTCGCTGGAGTTCCGCGGTGAACAGCAGGTTGGCGAGCTTGGACTGCGCGTACGCGGGCATCGCCCGGTACCGCCTGCGCTCCCAGTTGAGGTCGTCGAAGTCGATCGAGCCCGCCCGGTGGCCGACGGACGACACGGTGACGACCCGGCCCCGGATCCGCGGCAGGAGCAGGTTCGTGAGAGCGAAGTGCCCCAGGTGGTTGGTGCCGAACTGCAACTCGAAGCCGTCGGCCGTCCGGGAGAACGGCGGGATCATGACGCCCGCGTTGTTGATCAGCACGTCCACCGGCTCGGTGAGGTCCGCGGCGAACTCGCGCACCGAGGAGAGGTCGGCGAGGTCGAGGCGCCGGACCTCGACCTGCCCGGTCATCGTCGCGGCGGCCTCCCGTCCCTTGGCGGGATCGCGCACGGCGAGCACGACACGTGCATCCCTGGCCGCGAGGACGCGGGCGGCGGCGCGGCCGACCCCGCTGTTCGCGCCGGTGACGACGACCGTCCGGCCCGCCATGGAGGGGATGTCCGATGCAGAGAATGTTGTCATGGGATACAAAGTAGGCAGCGACAACTAAGTAGTCAAGGCAAACATCGCTTTGCTATCGTGGCCCCATGCCAGGCGTGACCGAAGATCGGCCCTACCACCACGGAAACCTCCGGGCCGCGCTGCTCGACGCCGCCGGGCGCAGCCTGCGGGAGCGCGGCGCGGACCAGCTGTCCCTACGCGACCTGGCCAGGGAGGTCGGCGTCAGCCACGCCGCGCCGCGCCGCCATTTCCCGGACCGCCAGGCACTGCTCGACGCGCTCGCCGAGACCGGGTTCGCCGACCTCGACACCACGCTGCGCACCGCGCTCGCGGACGCGGACACGGACTTCCCCTCGCGCGTACGGGCCGCCATGACGGCCTACGTCCGCTTCGCCACCGAGAACGCCGCGCTGCTGGACCTGATGTACGCGAGCAAGCATCGGCCGGGCGCGACGCGCATCGTCGAGGCGGCCCGGGCCCCGTTCGCACTGCTCTCCGAGCTGATCCGGCAGGGGCAGGAGGCGGGGTCGCTCCAGCCGGGAGACCCGGAGCGGGTCGGGATCGTCCTGTTCGCGACGCTCCAGGGCCTCGCTTCGCTCATCAACGGCAACATCGTCCGGCCGGAACTCCTCGACGGACTGGTCGAGACCACGGTCGAACAGTTCGTCCGAGCCCCCCACCCGCCGGACCCGGACATCTCGTGAGCGAGATCAAGAGGGTCCGGCCGGAAAGGCGCGGACCCAGCGGCGCTGCCAGGGGGTCTCGACGGCCCGCTTGTGGTGGTGCTCGCGTGCCCAGGTGACGGCGTCCGCCGGGTCGATGCCCGCCAGGACGGCCAGGCAGGCGATGACCGTCCCGGTGCGCCCGACGCCGCCCCCGCAGGCGACCTCCACCGCCGCCCCCGATCCGGCCCGTTCGTGCAGGTCGCGGATCTGCTGGACGGCTTGGTCGCGGTCGCGGGGGAGGAGGAAGTCGGGCCACTCGACCCACGCGTGCTCCCAGCGCAGTTCTGCCTCGTGGCGTCCGCGGAGTTTCGCTGTGCCGAGGTACAGGCCGAACACTGGGTCGGGGCCCGGCGGCGCCGGGTTGCGCAGGCCGCGGCCTCGTACCCAGGCTCCGTCCGGGAGCCGGATCGCGCCCGCGAGCGGTGCGCCGGTGCCGCCGTCGTTTCGCTCGTCCATCGTCTCGTTCATGAGGCCCTCCTCGAGCGTTGCGCGGGGCGGCGCCCGCGATGGCGGAGGCCGGTGACGCGGCACGTGGACCGTGAGGCGTCCCGACCATGTCCACAAGCTACGGGCGGGACGGCGGCACCCACCATGGGGCGGACCGCACAACCTGCTGCGGTCGGCCGCAGTACGAGCACTGAGGCCGACCGCCGCGAGCCGTAACGGAGGAAAGAGGCTCAGACGCGGACGACGATCTTTCCGCGGGTGTGTCCGCGCTCGGCGTGCGCGTGCGCTTCCGCGAGTCGTTCGAACGGGTCCGTCCGCTCGATGCGCGGCGTGTAGCGGCCCTGCCGCCCGAGTTCGGCCGCTTCGGCGAGGAGCGTGGGGTCGTTCTCCGCGTTGGCCAGGTGCACACCGAGGCGATGCGCGTTGGTGCGCGGACTCGGGGTGAAGCGCCCCGGCACTGCTGGAGTAGGAGACACCCGTGAAGCTCGCCCCCGGCGGTTCGCGTCGCCGGGCCGCTGCGGAGTCAGGCCGCGGCAGCGGCGTCGGCCGCAGACGGGCGGTAGCACAGGCGGACGATGCCCGAGCTGAAGGTCGTGGTGTTGACCAGCTCCAGCCGGACGGGGCCGATCTCGTCGAAGATGCGAGGTCCCGTCGACCACAGGTAGGGACTGACGTGGAACCAGAAATCGTCGACGAGGTCGTGGGCGATGAGCGCGCGGGTGAGTTCCCCGGCGGACGGAGCGATCAGGTTGCCGTCGTGCTCCTCCTTGAGGCGGCTCATGCTCTCGGCGAGGTCGCCTTCGAGGAGAGTGGCGTTCCACGCCAGCGGTCCGGTCAGCGACCGGGACGCGACGTACTTGGGCATGCCGTTCATCCGCGCCGCGTACGCCTCGTAGCCGGGGACGTGGGCGAGCTCGGGCCAGACGGCGGACAGCCCCTCGTAGGTCCTGCGGCCGAGCAGCATGGCGTCGGCCGCCTGCCACATCTCCTGCCCGGCCCGCATGCTGTCGGGGTCGGTGACCAGCCAGCTGCCCTGCGCCTCTGGCGCCGGTGCCTCGAAGGCACCGTTGACGGTCACGGCGACGTTGATGACGAGTCGTCCCACGAGGATCTCCTTGTGTCAGGTGTTGTGCGGGTTGGGTGGTCCGTGGTCTACGTGTCGGCGGCCAGGATCGAGGTGAGCCTGTCCAGGCTCTGCCCGAAGCCGATCTCGATGCCCGCGATGAAGTCGGCGGACTGGGCGGTGCTGTCGGTGAGCCGCCACTGGACGTCCAGCCGTGTGCCGGAGTCGGTCGGGTGCAGGTCGAAGGTGACGTGCGCGGTGAAGGCGAGGCCGCCGCCGGGGAGCAGCGGCGACGTCCGGTAGCTCAGGCGCTCGCCGGGGCGCACCTCCTCGACGGCTCCTTCCGCGCGCCCGACGACCAGGTCGGAGCCGTCGGTGTCGTCGGCGTCGCGGTATCCCTGGACGATCCGCCCGCCCGGCCGCGCCTCGAAGACGAGCTCGGACACGCGCAGGCCGTCGGGCGTCCACCAGCGGGCGAGCAGGGACTCCTCGGTCAGGTGCCGCCAGACCAGTTCGGGACGAGCCGCCGTCGACCGGACGAAGCCGAACGAACGCCCGTCCGCCCAGCCCTCGGCCCGCGCGGCTTCCCGTTCGATGTCGAGGTTGGCCCCGTAACGGTCGAAGGTCTCGCGGAAGCCGCCCGCGTGGTCGGCGGTGTCGGCGAGCCGGTTCAGCGCGTCCGCCAGCTCCCGCAACGGGCCGGGCTGGAGCGCGTAGATGCGGCGCTGCCCGCTGCGCTGGGAGATGACGACGCCGGCGCGTTCGAGCGCCTGCAGATGCTTGGTCGTCTGGGGCTGGCGCGCGTCGGCGAGCCGGGCCAGCACGCCGACCGGCCGGGGCCGCTCGGCCAGCAGCCGAACGAGCCGCAGGCGCGCCGGATCGGCCAGCGCGGCGAGAAGCGATGCGTCCATGGCTCGAAGTATTCTCCATGACGAATATTCGTGTCAAGGAATAAGTAAGTCCGCGCCCTGGGGGATCAGCAACGGCCCGGACGCGGTCCGGTTCCCGGGCCGCCGTCGTTGCGCTCGTCCGTCCTCGCGTCCATGGGGGCGTACTCGAACGGTTCGCGGGGACACTGTCCGGGACGGCGATGACCAGGGGGCGGGCGCGCTTCTCGGCCGTGGTGCGTCACAGCGGGGCGCATCCAGAGCGGTCGATCGATTCCAGGAGCCTGCGGCGATGAGTTTGGACGTGGTCGCCGGTCTACATCCCGACACGCGATCACCGCACCCGAGGAGAGCAGCATGGCGGCCACTTACACGTTCGATGTCTTCTCCAGCCTCGACGGCTTCGGTTCCTACGGCGGCGACGGCGACTGGGGCGGGTATTGGGGCAAGCAGGGCCCCGAGCTTCTCGACCACCGGCTCACCCTGTACGGCGAGGAACAGCGGATGATCTTCGGCGCCACCACGTACCGGCAGTTCGCGGAGATGCTGGCCACGAGCACCGAGGACTCCGAGGTGCGTGACCCCTGGGTCACCCGGATGCGGAACCTGCCCGCGACGGTGGTGTCGACGACGCTGGAAGCCCCCCTCGACTGGCCGGACGCGACCGTCGCGCGCGGCGACGCCGTCGACGTCGTCGCCCGGCTCAAGAAGGAGTCCGCGGTGCCGCTGCGCTCGCACGGCAGCCTGTCGATGAACCGGGCGCTGATGGCCGCCGGTCTGGTCGACCGCGTCCAGGTGACGATCTTTCCCGTGATCACCGGCCGGAGCGGGACGGAACCGATCTTTCGGGGGGCGGCCGACTTCGACCTGGAACTGATCGAGCACCGGACGCTCGACGGTCGCATCCAGGAGCTCGTCTACCGGCCCACGCTGCACGGTTAAGTCCGTCCATGCCGCGCAGAGCGTTCGCCCACGAGGCGGTCGTCGCCATGGACACGGGCGAGGACGTCCGGGCGCCGGGGGCCGCCATAACGGTCGCCTTGTGCGGGCACTGGGAGCACCGGCCGCCCTGCCCGCTGGCCCCGCACCACACCGACGCCCGCCGTGCCGGTGACCGGGTGCGGCCGCGGGTGCTGTTCGCGAGCGAACCCGCAGCCGAGGCCGACGTCCGCTCCCGGATCGAACGAGCCCTGACCGAGGGCCGTCTCACCGGCCTGGGCGGAGTGACGGCGCGCTGGCGCCTGCTGAGTGCCCGGCCCGCCGCCGTCCGGCCCGACGAAGCCGAACACGCCGGTCGTCTCGTCCAGGGCTGACGGCCCCCGGGCAGCACTATGGGCTGAGCCGAGCCCAGATCCACTTCCCGCCCGTCGGGTCTTTCGTGACGCCGCACGAGCGAGAGAGGGCCTGGACGAGCGGCAGTCCGCGCCCGCCGTTGTCGTCGAACGAGCCGTCGGGCGCGTCCAGGTCGTCCAGCGTGACCTCCGGGACGGGGCGCGCCTGCGGGATCTCCGGACTCGCGTCCCAGACGGCGATGACGATCCCGGCCGTGTCCCGGCTGACCTGGAGCCGGATCTCCTGGTGCGGCGTCTGGCGCGCCGCGTTGGTGACGAGTTCCGAGACGATGAGAAGTGCATCGTCCGAAATGTGGTGACAATTCCACTTGTTTAGGCGGGCCCCTGCCAGAGTGCGCGCGAGCCCCACGACCGTCGGCGTTCCCAGCAGAGGAATGATCAAGTCCCCCGTCGCAGTGATCGACATTGCGTCCCCTCGCCTCGGTTTTCGATTTCCTGTGGCAAGGATCGCCGGAGTGCCTTAGATTTGGTGTGTTGATATAAACAACAATAAACAGGAGCGGTCATGCCGATCGTCCGCGAACCCCTCGACCCCAAGGTGTCGCAGTGGCACTTCCTTGCCTTCCACCTGCGCTTTCTTCGAGAGAAGGCGGGGTTGTCGCTCACTCAGTGTGGCCGGATCCTCAACGTCGCGAGATCGACTGTTTCTAACATGGAGGCGGGAAGGCTTCGTCCGCATGAAGGTCACTTGGTGAAGCTTGATGAGTGGTACGGGACCGGCGAACTTCTGCAGACAATGCTCTGGTATGCCCGGATGGCTCACGATCCGGACTGGTTTGGACAGTTTTCTACCTATGAGCAGGAAGCCGTGTCGATCAGGACCTACCATGGCCAGGCGGTTCCGCATCCGCTGCAGACGGAGGCGTACACCCGCTCGCTGCTGTTGGCGGGTTCCCCGAAGGGTGTCGACCACGAACTACAGGAGCGGGCTGATCGCAAAGCCGCAATCCTCGACCGCGAGGATCCGCCGGACTTGTGGGTGCTACTGGGCGAAGGTGCTCTGGCGCAGGAGATTGGCGGCTTCAAGGTGATGGCGGACCAGGTTCGCCACCTGCTGGAGATGGTGGACGAGTGCCTCGTACTCCTGCGGATCGTGCCCTTCTCGGCAGGTGGTACGCGTGGGGTGGATGGTTCGCTCCAGATTATCCGGCTTGGAACCCGAGACGTCGCCTATGTGGGGGCTCAGTGTGGCGGACGCTTGATCGAATCCCCCGGCGAGGTGAGGGAGGTAGGGGATATATTTGAACGAATCGGCGCAAAGGCTCTGCCTGAGAGTGATTCGCGCAAGGTGATCGAGCAGTACTTGGGGAGGTATGCATGATCGTCCAGTGGCGTAAGAGTTCTTACAGTGGCGGTGTGAGCGACAAGGCGTGTGTTGAGCTGGGACGTCTTGCGTCAGGTATCGGCGTCCGGGACTCCAAGGATCCTGGGGCTGGGCACATCAAGGTGGGCCGCTCGGCGTTGGCTGCGATCTTCGCCGAGATCAGGCGCGAGGACGAGCGCTCGACGTGATCGTCCAGTGGCGCAAGAGTTCCTACAGCGGCGTCGGGGACGACGTGTGCGTAGAGCTGGGACGACTTGCGCGCGGCGTCGGGGTGCGGGACTCCAAGGCCCCTGGGGCCGGGCACCTCGCGTTGAGCGCCGCCGAGTTCGCGGGACTGGTGGGCGCGCTCAAGCGGCTTCCCGCTCGCTGACCGTGGCCGAGGACGGTCGGGCTGCGAGACTCGGTGGGTGGAGTTCTTCTGCTATCACCGGGATCGCCCCGGCTCCGTGGGCCTTCGGCATGAGCTGATCGAGGAGCACTGGTCGTACATGGACCGGTTCGCCAAGGAGTTGATCGCTCGCGGGCCGACGTTCGACGCGGACGGTGAGCTGTCCGGGAGCGTGCACATCGTCGAGCTGCCGGATCCGGCGGCCGCGCGGGCGTTCGCGTTCGACGAGCCCTGCTGGCAGGCGGGGGCGTACCGGGACGTGCTGGTGCGGCGGTGGCGCAACCTGCTCGGGCGCACGATGTGGGACTTCCCCGGCGGACGGACGGGCGAGGACCGGTATCTCGTGCTGGGGTTCGGCTCCGGCGAGCCCGCGGACCTCGACGTCCCGTCCGGCGCCCGGACGGACGGCGACGCGGACGACGGTGCGGACCCGGACGCGGACCTGATCGCGTTCGGGCCGCTGCTGGCGGACGACGGCGGGGCATGGCTCGGGACGGCCGCGCTGGTGCGGGCGACGGGGCCGGACGCGGCGCGGGACGTCCTGACCTCGGAGCCGTACGACGCCGTCGAGGTGCACGCGTGGGAGTTCGGCGGGCGGAGATGATCAAGGTGTCCGAAGGTGGTCGGTCGGGTAGATCCTTCGTGCCGTTCGTCGGGTGCTCACTGGTGGGCACACCGCGATCCGGTGGCGTTTGGAGGATTCCAACAAACTTGGCCGCGTAGCGTGCGATGTCCGCGACATGGAACTACCGGCCGATAGACGAGAGGCTGACGCCGCCGGTCAGTCTCACGCGTCCACAGGGGGTTCGGTCAGGTGTTCAGTCGTGTCGCCATCGTCAACCGTGGTGAGTCCGCGATGCGGCTCATCCACGCCGTGCGGGACATCGCCGCGGAGAGCGGCACGCGGATCGAGACCGTCGCCCTGTACACCGACGTCGATCGGGCCGCCGGGTTCGTTCGCGAAGCGGACCTCTCGTACGATCTCGGGCCCGCGTCGGCGCGGCCGTACCTCGACCTCGAGGTGCTGGAGCGCGCGCTCGTGGAGTGCGGGGCGGACGCCGCGTGGGTCGGCTGGGGGTTCGTCGCGGAGGATCCGGCGTTCGCGGAGCTGTGCGAGCGGATCGGGGTGACGTTCGTCGGGCCGAGCGCGGACGCGATGCGGCGGCTCGGCGACAAGATCGGCGCGAAGCTGATCGCCGAGGAGGTCGGGGTGCCGGTGGCGCCCTGGAGCCGGGGCGCGGTCGAGAGCCTGGACGCGGCGGTGGCGGCGGCCACCGAGATCGGCTACCCGCTGATGCTGAAGGCGACCGCGGGCGGGGGCGGCCGCGGCATCCGGATGATCGCGAACGAGGCGGAGCTGGTGGACGCCTACGAGCGCACCGGCCAGGAGGCCGCGCGGGCGTTCGGCAGCGGCGTGGTGTTCCTGGAACGCCTGGTGACCGGCGCCCGGCACGTCGAGGTGCAGGTGATCGCGGACGGTGAGACGGCGTGGGCGCTCGGGGTGCGGGACTGCTCGGTGCAGCGCCGCAACCAGAAGATCATCGAGGAGTCGGCGTCGCCGGTGCTGCGGCCCGAGCAGGCGGCGGAGCTGAAGGCGTCCGCCGAGCGGCTGGCGGTGGCGGTGGGCTACCGGGGCGCGGCGACGGTCGAGTTCCTCTACCACCCGGGCGACGAGCTGTTCGCGTTCCTTGAGGTCAACACCCGCCTGCAGGTCGAGCACCCGATCACCGAGGCGACCACCGGGTTCGACCTGGTGCGGGCGCAGCTGCACGTGGCGTCCGGCGGACGGCTGGAGGGGGCCGCCGGCGGAGCGCGGGCACGCGATCGAGGCGCGGCTGAACGCCGAGGACCCGGACCGCGACTTCGCGCCCGCCCCGGGACGCATCGCGCGGCTGGAGCTGCCCGCGGGGCCGGGCGTCCGGGTGGACACCGGGGTGGGCGAGGGCGACACGATCCCCGCCGACTTCGACTCGATGATCGCGAAGATCATCGCCTACGGCCGGGACCGGGACGAGGCACTGGGCCGGCTGCGCCGGGCGATGGCGCGGACCACCGTGATCATCGAGGGCGGCGCGACGAACAAGGGCTTCGTGCTCGACCTGCTGAACCGGCCCGAGGTGATCGACGGCAGCGCGGACACCGGCTGGATCGACCGGGTGCGGGAGGCGGGCGGGCTCGTCTCGCACCGGCACTCCGGTGTCGCGCTGGTGGCCGCGGCCATCGAGGTGTACGAGGAGGAGGAGCGCGCCGAGCGGGCGCGGCTGCTGTCGACGGCGTCGGGCGGCCGACCGCAGGTGCGGCACGAGAGCGGGCGGCCGCTGGACCTCAAGCTGCGCGGCGCCGGGCACCGGCTGCGGGTGGCGCGGGTCGGCGCGCACCGGTTCCGGGTGGGCGTGGAGGCGGGCGACGAGGTGCGCGCCGCCGACGTCGAGCTGGAGCGCTTCGACCGCCACACCGGCCGGATCACCGTCAACGGCACCCGGTACCGGCTGGTCATCGGGACGCACGGGCCGGTGCACCTGGTCGAGGTGGACGGGGTGCCGCACCGGGTCAGCCGGGACGAGGGCGGCGTCGTCCGCTCGCCCGCGCCGGCGCTGGTCGTCGCGACGCCGGTGGCGGCGGGCGCCGAGGTCGAGGCGGGCGCGCCGGTGCTGGTGCTGGAGAGCATGAAGATGGAGACGGTGCTGCGCGCGCCGTTCAGGGCGCGGCTGAAGGAATGCGTCGTGTCCGTGGGCAGCCAGGTGGAGGCCGGCGCGCCGCTGCTGCGGCTGGAGCAGCTCGCGGACGAGGCCGAGGCGGAGGACGCCGCGGTCGGCGGGGCCGTCGAGCTGGAGCTGCCGGCGGCGCCCGGTGCGGTGCCGGTGCGGGAGCGCGCGGCGCGCGGCCGGGAGGACCTGCGCAGCCTGCTGCTGGGCTTCGACGTCGACCCGCACGACGAGCGCCGCGTCCTGGCGGACTACCTCGCCGCGCGGGCGGTGGACGGGCCCCGGCCGCTGGCGGACGAGCTGGCGCTCGTCGACGTGTTCGCCGACCTCGCCGAGCTGGGCCGCAACCGCCCGGCGGGCGGCGAGGAAGGCCACGTGCACAGCGCCCGCGAGCACTTCCACACCTACCTGCAGAGCCTGGACGCCGAGCGGGCCGGGCTGCCGGACGCGTTCCGGGAGCGGCTCGCGAAGGCGCTCGGGCACTACGGCGTCACCGACCTGGAGCGCACGGCGGAGCTCGAGGCGGCGGTGTTCCGGATCTTCCTGGCGCAGCAGCGCGCGTCCGCCGACGCGACGGTCGTCGCGACGCTGCTGCGCGCGTGGCTGCAGGAGCCGCCGCCGGACGAGCGGATGCGGGAGAGCGTCGGGCTCGCGCTGGAGCGGCTGGTGGCGGCGACGCAGGTGCGCTTCCCCGTGGTGTACGACCTGGCGTGCGGGGTGGTGTTCGCGTGGTTCGCGCAGCCGCTGCTGCGCCGCAACCGCGCCCGCGTCTACGCCGGCGTGCGCCGCCACCTGCGGCACCTGGACGAGTTCCCGGACGCGCCGGACCGCGCGGAGCGCGTCGCCGAGATGGTCCGCAGCACCGAGCCGCTGGTGCGGCTGCTCGGGCGGCGGCTCGGCCGCGGCGGCGCGGACGGTGAGCTCGACAACACGGTCATGCTGGAGGTGCTGACCCGCCGGTACTACGGCAACAAGGGGCTCCTCGACGTCCGCACCCGCGAGGCGGGGGGCTGCACGTTCGTGGTCGCGGAGCGGGCGGGCTCGCGGCTGGTGTCGGCGGCGGTGCGCTTCGAGGCGCTGGACGGCGCGCTGCGCGGCCTCGCGGACCTGGCGGGCGAGGAGGACGTCGACGCCGACATCTACCTCGCCTGGGAGGGGCAGCCGGACGACTTCGACGCGATGGCGGCCGCGCTGCACGAGGTGATCGGCGCGCGGCCGCTGCCGGAGCGGGTCCGCAGGGTCACCGCGACCGTCGCGGGCAGCCGCGGCGCGGTGATGCACCACCACTTCACGTTCCGTCCGTCGGCGGACGGCATGGCCGAGGAGCGGCTGATCCGCGGCCTGCACCCCTACATCGCCGAGCGGATGCAGATGGAGCGGCTCGGCGAGTTCGACCTGACCCGGCTGCCGTCGTCGGACGAGGAGGTCTACCTCTTCCAGGCGGTTGCGCGGGAGAACCCGTCCGACGACCGGCTCGTCGCGTTCACGCAGGTCCGGGAGCTGACCGAGCTGCGCGACCAGGACGGCCGGCTGGTCACCCTGCCGATGGCCGAGTACAGCATCGCCAGCTGCCTGGAGTCGATCCGCCGGGTGCGGCAGCTGCGGCCGTCGAAGAAGCGGTTCAGCACCAACCGGATCGTGGTCTACGTCTGGCCGCCGATCGGCCTGACGCAGGCGGAGCTGGAGATGATCGTCGGGCGGGTGCTGCCGTCGGCGGCGGGCGCCGGGCTGGAGGAGATCCAGCTCATCGGACGGCGCCGCGACGCGGCGACCGGCGAGCTGAGCAAGATGGCCGCGCGGATCACGTTCGACGCGGCCGGGGGCGTCCGGGTGACGGTCGGGGAGCCGTCCGACGAGCCGGTCGAGCCGGTCGACGGCTACCGGCAGAAGGTGCTGCGCGCGAGCGCCCGCAACACCGTGTACCCGTACGAGCTGACGCGGATGCTCGGCGACTTCGTGGAGCACGACCTCGACGGGGACCACGCGCTGGTGCCGGTCGACCGGCCCGCGGGGCGCAACACGGCGGCGATGGTCGCGGGCGTGGTGAGCACGCCGACGGCGCGGCATCCGGAGGGCGTCACGCGGGTCGTGCTGCTCGGCGACCCGACGAAGTCGCTCGGCGCGCTGTCGGAACCGGAGTGCCGCCGCGTGATCGCCGCGCTGGACCTGGCCGAGCGGCTGCGGGTGCCGCTGGAGTGGTACGCGCTGTCGTCCGGCGCCCGGATCTCCATGGACTCGGGCACCGAGAACATGGACTGGGTGGCCGCCGCGCTCAAGCGGATCGTCGAGTTCACCCAGGACGGCGGCGAGATCAACGTCGTTGGTCGCGGGCATCAACGTCGGCGCGCAGCCGTACTGGAACGCCGAGGCGACGATGCTGATGCACACCAAGGGCGTCCTGGTGATGACGCCCGACTCGGCGATGGTGCTGACCGGCAAGCAGGCGCTCGACTTCTCCGGCGGCGTGTCGGCCGAGGACAACTTCGGCATCGGCGGCCACGACCGGGTGATGGGCCCGAACGGGCAGGCGCAGTACTGGGCGCCGGACCTGCCGGCCGCGCGGGACGTCCTCATGGCGCACTACGACCACACCTACGTGGTGCCGGGCGAGGACGGGCCGCGGCGGCGGAGACGACCGACCCCGCCGACCGCGACATCTCCGACTTCCCGCACGCGGTGGAAGGCAGCGACTTCACGACCGTCGGGGAGATCTTCTCCGCCGCGGCGAACCCGGACCGCAAGAAGCCGTTCGACATCCGGACCGTGATGCGGGCCCTGTCCGACCAGGACCACCCCGTCCTGGAGCGCTGGGCGGGCATGGCGGACGCGGAGACCGCGGCGGTGCAGGACGTGCACCTCGGCGGCATGCCGGTGTGCCTGCTCGGCATCGAGTCGCGGTCGGTGCCGCGGCGCGGGTTCCCGCCCACCGACGGACCGGACGCCTACACGGCGGGCACGCTGTTCCCGCAGTCGTCGAAGAAGGCGGCGCGGGCGATCAACGCGGCCAGCGGCAACCGGCCGCTGGTGGTGCTGGCGAACCTGTCGGGCTTCGACGGCTCCCCGGAGTCGCTGCGCAAGCTGCAGCTGGAGTACGGGGCGGAGATCGGCCGCGCGATCGTGAACTTCCGCGGCCCCATCGTGTTCTGCGTGATCTCCCGGTACCACGGCGGCGCGTTCGTGGTGTTCTCCAAGGCGCTGAACCCGAACATGACCGTGTTCGCGCTGGAGGGCTCGTTCGCCTCGGTGCTCGGCGGCGCGCCCGCCGCCGCCGTGGTGTTCTCCAACGACGTGGACGCCCGCACCGAGGCCGACGCGCGCGTGCAGGACCTGGAGGCCCGCGCGGCGGCCGCCGCCGGTCCCGAGCGGGCGGCGCTGCTCGCCGAGCTCGGCGAGCTGCGCGCGTCGGTCCGCGCCGAGAAGCTCGGCGAGGTGGCCACCGAGTTCGACCGGGTGCACGACATCCGCCGCGCGGTCGAGGTCGGCTCGGTCGACGCGGTGATCGGCGCCGCGGAGATGCGGCCGCGGATCATCGAGGCCCTGCGGGCCCGCCTGGGCTGACGGCGGCCCGGGCCGACGCCGGGCGGGCGGGGCACGTGCCCGCCCGCCCGGCGGGGTCAGGAGGTGCCGAGGTCGTCGGAGTGCCCGGCCTCCAGGCGGGCCCACTGGGCGGTGGGCCGCCCGCCGGTGGCGAAGTACTCCTCGTCGGCGTCCCATCTCCGGGGCCATCCGGCGGGCGAGTCCTCCCACGGCTCCTGGCGGCCGTGGACGGTCATGTCCAGCAGCCCGTAGCTCGGTGCCATTCCGGCCTCGACGCCGCGCCCGGTCGTCCAGTACGTCTCGAACACCCGGTCGCCGTCGCGCAGGTAGGACGCCAGCAGGAAGGGGCCGCGCCCGGCCATCAGCGTGCCGGCGGAGTCCTGGACCGAGTACCAGGGCATGTCCAAGCCCATGAAGTCCCGGTAGCGGACGCTCTCGTCGTACGGGCCCTGGCAGAACGTGGCATAGGTGACGTCGCGGGCGTGCAGGTAGGACAGCTCGCGGACGTGCCCGTTGCAGAAGGTGCAGCCGGGGCACTGGGCGGCGGCCTCCCGGCCGGTGTGCCACATGTGGAAGTAGGCGATGAGCTGCGAGCGGCCCTCGAAGGTGTCGAGGAGCGTGACCCGCCCGTCGGGGCCGGTCAGGGGCAGGGACGCGTCCACCTCCACCATCGGGAGACGGCGGCGGGCCGCGGCGATCGCGTCGCCCTCGCGGGTGTGCGCCTTCTCGCGGGCGCGGAGCTCGTCCAGTTCGGCCTGCCACGCGGCCCGGTCCACGACCGGCGGCAGGGCGGTCGCCGTCTGCTGCTTCATGATCCCCTCCAAGTGTTCATTGATCCAGGTGCTCGCTCAGGGCGTCGAGGGGGCCGTCCCAGTCGCGCGCGAGCGCGGTCAGGAACTGCTGTGCTACCCGCATCGGTGCGGAGCGAACTCGGTAGCGCACCCGGCGCCGCTCTCCCGGCTCGGCGGTCACCAGGCCGGTCTCGGCCAGCAGGGCCAGATGCTTGGCGACCGCCTGCCGCGTGATCGGCAGGCGGCAGGCCAGGTCCGTCGCGGTGGCGGGCCCGTGCGACGCCAGCGCGGCCAGGATGCCGCGCCGGGTCGGGTCCGCCAGCGCCGCGAAGACCTTCTCGGCGATCGCCTCCGCGTCAGGCGGCGTCGAGGAATTCGACGAGTTCGCCGAGCTCACGCGCCCATCCTTCGGTGTGGCTTGCGTAGGAATCGCGGTGCAGGTCGTCCGGCAGCTGGGCGAAGCCGGTCTCGACCACGGTGAGGCGGGTGCCGCCGGCGGCCGGTTCGAGCGTGAACTCGACGTAGGTGCGCCGCGGGTCGTCCTCGGGCGCCCCGTCCATGCGCCACGTGTACCCGAACACCCTCGGCTCCTCCACCCGCTCGACGCGCAGGTCGGCGGTGGACCCGTCGGCCCAGCGGAGCCGGGCCGCGCCGTCCGGGCGCAGGTCGATCGTCGCCTCGTCGCCGAACCAGCCGCCGAGGCCCTCCGCCGTGGTGATCGCCTCCCAGACCCGCGCGGGCGGGTGGGCGAGCTCCACGGTCCGTTCGATGCGATCAGGGAAACCCATGATGAAACCCCCGTGTATGGCAACCTCTTGGTTGCGACACTATGGCAACCGATGGGTTGCGTCAAGGGTGGGTGCCGTCACGCGGGCCGTGCGGGGGAGGGCCGGCGGGCCGGTCAGCGTCCGGCGACGAGGCCGGGCAGGAGCGTGTCGCGGAGGGCGGCCAGGGCCCTCGCCTCGGCCGCGGCGGCCTCGACGCGGCGGGCGAGGGGCTCGACGGCGGCGGTGAAGCGGCGGGCGGCGGCCTCGCCCGGCCAGGGGACGGGGTGGCGGGCGAGGTCCGGCCAGGCGGCGCGGGGCATCCGGGTGCCGTCGCTCACGGCCGCGGCGTGCGCGACGACGGCGTCGCTCGACAGGGCGGCGAGCAGCCAGCCGCGGTACCCGTCCGCGGCGGGACGGACGACGAGGATGTCGGTCGACGCGACACCGTCCACGAACGCGAGCCCGACCTTGTGGAAGTACGGGCGGAGCTTGCCGAACAGGACGTCGCCCGCCGCGAAGCGCGCCTTGCCGCTGCGGACCCCGGCGGCGTCCGTCCAGGTAGTGAGCCACATGTGGCGGCGGGGGACGTGCTCGAGCGCGATGTAGGGCGCGGCCGCGTCGATGCGGGACGCGGGGACGGCCTCGCGGTTCGGCGTTCCGAGGGCGTCGATCCGGACGGACGACGCGGCCGCGGCGGCGGCCGCGTCGTACCGAGCGCGGACGAGCTCGTCGGCGAGGCCCGCGAGACGGTCGTTCACGGCGATCTTGTCGTCGAGGGCGCCGAGGACGCAGGCCGCCCGGTCCTGCCGGGCGCGGGGCACGCGCGGCACCCGGAGCCCGTTCAGGGTCGCGTGGGTGAGGAGCGGCTGGCCTGACCCCATCCGGTACCGGTTCAGGTCGAGCGACTTGAGCAGGTAGTGGACGTAGCGGGGGTTCACGCCGTCCTTCGGCGTCACGATGATCGCGTTGTCGGTGACCCAGCAGCGGTCCGGGCTGTAGTGGACGGTGCCGCAGTACGTGCCGACGCGCCCGACGACGATCGTCCCGGCGTCCGCGTTGAACCGGCCGGAGGTCCCGATGACGCCGTTCGACCCGTACGTCCGGTACGGCCGGTAGGCGCCGTCCGGGGACGGGCGGGCGCGGCCGTTCGCCAGGTCGACCAGGTCGGCGAGCGGGACATCAGCCATGCGGGTCCCGCAGCCGGTCCCGGACGATCGCGTCGAGCCGGGACGACTCGTCCAGGCAGGCGAGCAGCTCCTTGGTGAGGCGCTCGACGCGGCCGGCGGCGGGTTCGGCGGACCGGGCGGCGGGCGTCCCGACATAGCGGCCGGGAGTGAGGACGTGGCCGTGCTCGCGGATCGCGGCCAGCGGGACCGAGCGCGCGAAGCCCGGCTCGTCCACGGCCTCGCCCGCGCGCCAGGCGCGGTGGGCGCCCGCGATCCGGTCGACGTCGGACGGGGTCAGGACGCGTTCGGCGCGGTCCACGAGGGTGCCCATGTCGCGGGCGTCGACGAACAGGACGTGCCCCGGCCGGGCGCCCTTGTCCTTCGCGAGGAACCACAGGCACGCCGGGATCTGCGTGGTCCGGAACAGCTGGGACGGCAGCGCGACCATGCAGGAGACGAGGTCGGCCTCCACGAGCGCCGCCCGGATCTCGCCCTCGCCCGTCCGGGTGGACGACATCGAGCCGTTCGCCATCACGACGCCGGCGGACCCGGCGGGGCCGAGCTTGGCGAGGATGTGCTGGATCCACGCGAAGTTCGCGTTCCCGGCGGGCGGGACGCCGAACCGCCAGCGGGGATCGTCCGTCCGGCGGTACCAGTCGGACATGTTGAACGGCGGGTTCGCGAGGACGAAGTCCGCGCGGAGGCCGGGGTGGGCGTCGGTGTGGAAGGTGTCGGACGCGTGCAGGTCGCCGCCGATGCCGTGGACGGCGAGGTTCATCCGGGCCAGCCGCCACGTGCGCTCGTTGGCCTCCTGCCCGAACACCGCGATGTCGTCCCGCACGCCCCGGTGGCTCAGCACGAACTTCTCCGCCTGGACGAACATGCCGCCGGAGCCGCAGCACGGGTCGTACACGCGTCCTTTGTACGGTTCCAGGATCTCCACGAGGAGCCGCACCACGCCTGCGGGGGTGTAGAACTCGCCGCCGCGCTTGCCCTCGGCCCGCGCGAACCGCTCCAGGAAGTACTCGTAGATCTCGCCGAGGACGTCGCCGGGCCGGTCGAACCGGGCCGGGTCGAAGCGGGCGGCGTCGATGAGGTCGACGAGCTCGGCGAGGCGGCGCCGGTCGACGCCGCCGAAGATCTTCGGCAGGGCCCCGGCGAGGGACGGGTTCGCCGCCATGAGCGCCTCCATGGCGGCGTCCAGCGCGCCCCCGAGATCACCTCCGGGCGGGTCCGCCCGGACGGCGTCCCAGCGGGCCCGCTCGGGGACGTCGAAGGCGCCGGAGCCGGAGGTGAACTTGAGGAACACCAGCCCCAGCACGAACTCCTTGTACTGGGAGGCGTCCATGGAGCCGCGGAGCTTGTCCGCGGACCGCCACAGGATGTCCTTCAGATCCGCCCCCCGGTCAGAACGTGCGCGGTCAGAACGTGTGCGGGTCAGAACGTGTGCGGGTCAGAAGGTCGTGCGGCGCAGCGTCAGCCTGACCTCGCCGGTCCTGCGGTCGGTCTCCTCGGCGGTGACGTCGAAGCCGTGGCTCTCGGCGAACGCTATCGCGGTGAGGCGCCCGTACCGCTGCGACACCTTGTCGAGCCACCGGGCATCGTACTCGCGCCGGTCGAAGCCGCTGATGATCGCCTCGAACGTGCCGTCGTCCGTCCGGTGGAACCCGAGGTCGTTGCTGGCCGACCCGATGTGCTTCCGGCGGACGACCACCTCCGCCTGCTCCGGACGCCGGTCGCCCTGGTAGCCGTACAGGTGCGTGGGGGACGAGTGCGACTCGACGTGCCGGAAGCCCAGCTCGTTCAGGGCCGTGACCAGACGTTCCTGGTCGGTGATCGCGGTTCGGACCTTCGTGTAGTGCGACATGGCGTCCTCCCTCAGGACAGCCGGACAACGGGTTGCCGGTCGAGCACCAGGGTGTTGCGCTGGATGTCGTAGGCGGACACGGTCAGGCGCTTCTGCGCGTCCACGCGGAAGTCGAGCCGGAAGCGGTCGACTCCCGCCTCGGCGGGCGGGTCCGCCTCCAGGAACGTGGGGCTGTCCTCGTTCAGCCACAGCCGGGAGCGTTCCTGCAGCCGCTGCGCGGTGACGGCGACGGTGCGGGCGCCGCCGTTCGCGTCGAACATGATCTCCAGGTCGGAACTGGCCTCCCGGTAGCTCGCGTGCGCCAGCTCGTAGACCGCGATGCCCAGATGCTTCTGCCCGTTCCGGATCGCCTTGATCGTCAGCTTCTTCACCGGTTCGGGCGTCGGGTACTCGGTGCCCGCCTCCACCAGCGTCTCGAACTCGTACGCGCCGGTGTCCCGGTTGACGTGCCGGATCGCGTAGTCGTGCTGGATGTGGTCGCTCAGCTCGTAGCCGCCCGCGATGCCCGCCGCGCCCGCCGCGACGGCCTCCAGCGGACGGTCCAGGTGCAGCGAGTCCGGCGGGAACTGCAGGGACAGGACGTCCTGCACCGCCGGGATCAGGCTCGTCCCGCCCACCAGGAACACCTTGGAGATCTCGTCGGCCGGGAACCCCTTCGCGGCGGCGCCGTCGAGCGTCTTGCGCAGCGCCCGGTTCACCCGGCCGAGGACGTCCTTGCGCTTGAGCAGCCCGTCGAACTCCGCCCGGGTGATCTCCATGCCGTACCGTCCGGCCTCGACCTTCGCCGAGTCCTGCGAGGTCAGCGCGACCTTCGCCTGCTCCGCCGAGCGCAGCAGCTCCCGGAAGATCCGGTTGTACTCCTCGGTGTCGCCGAACGGGACGGCGGTCTGCTCGGCGACGTGCTCGGCCAGCAGCGCGTCGATGTGGTCGCCGCCCAGGTCGAGGCCCGCCTTGGCGATCGTCCGGACGGACGCGCCCGCGGTGGCGTTCGACGGGTCGAGCACCTTCACCGCACTCGTGTCGAGCGTCCCGGCGCCGAAGTCGAACACCAGGAACACGTCCCCGGGGTTCAGCCGGGCGCTGTACCCGACGGCCGCGGCCGTCGCCTCGTCCACCACGCGCAGCCGCGCCGCGCCGCCCGCCTCCTCGCCGACCTCCTGGACGAGCCAGTCGCGGTAGGTGTCGAACGCCTCGACGGGCGCGGTCGCGACGATCTCCAGGTCGCCGGAGTCGACCGCGAGGGTCGCGGCGGCCATCACGTCCGACAGGAACCGGGTCGCCGCCTGCCGCGCCGTGACGGTCCGGTCGCCGCCGAGCCGCCGCGGGATGTCCACCGTCCGCCCGGTCACCGCGCTCTTGGTCGACTGGAACGTCGCGTTCTCGGGGTCGCTCGCGATCTCCGGTGTCACCTGCGCGCCGATCCACCGCCGGTCGCCGCCGCCCGAGAAGGCGATCCGGGACGGCACGACCCGCTGGTCGACGCCCCGGTCCCCCTCCCGCGACAGGTCCAGGCCGGGCAGCGGGATCGGCTCCCCGCGGTCCAGCTCGTGGTCCCAGCCCGCGACGACGGTGTTGGCGGTGCCGAAGTCGATGCCGATACGGGTCGTCATCGTCCCCCTTTCAGAGATCCCATCCGTATTCTTCCGCGATCTCCTCTCCCGCGCCGCCCCTTATGGCCTTGACGGCGCGGCGATCGGCCCCTCACAGGCTGATGTCGTGCTCGCCCGCCGCCAGCTCGACGGTCTCGCCCAGCTCGACGTCGAACCGGAAGCGGTGCGCCAGGGACGCGCCGAGGAGTTCCAGGACGGCACGGTCCCGCCCGGTGACCAGCGGGTTCGCCAGCGCCGCGTCGACGGCGCCGAGGTCGCGGGGCACCAGGTCCGCGACGGGGCGCCGGACGAGCGCGGGCACCTCGCGCGGCCGCAGGTCGAACAGGTCGATGCGGCCGTCGCCGTTTCCCGCCGCGAGGAACTCGCCGCCGGGCGACACCGTCAGCCCGGTCGGCCGGGCGCCCGACGGCGACCGGTGCACGTCGAGCGGCGACAGCGTCGCGCCGCTCAGGAAGTGCAGGTCGCCGGTCCGGTCGGCGATGACGACCTGGCCGGTGCGGGGCAGCGTGCCGAGACCCGCGCAGCCGCGGATCTGCGCGTGCCGCGCGGGCACGCGGTGCCCGTCGGCCACCCGCAGCTGCACCGTCCACCCCTTCGCGTCGGCGCACGCGACCGTGTCGGCGTCGACGAACCCGACCTCGGTGACCGGCCGTCCCGGATGGGCGCCGACGGCGTGCCCGGTCGCGGGGTCGATGAGGTGCACCGAGCGGCCGAGCAGCGCGAGCCGTCCCGAGCCGCGGTGCGCGACGATCCGCCGCGGCCACTGGCGCAGGCCCAGCCCGAACTCGGTGATCGGCCGGACCCGGACCGGGCCGCCCGCGTCCCCGAGCAGCAGGTCCCCGTCGCGGGTGCCGCCCGCGAACGTCCCGTCCCCGGTCAGCGCGAGCGACGTGACGGAGCCGAGCCCGGTGTGCAGGGTCGTGTCCGACCCGTCGGCGCAGCGCACCACGCGGCACGGGCCCGCGCCGCCGCGGCCCCGCTCCCCGGCGAGGACGACGCCGTTCCCGGCGTGCAGGACGCACCCGACGGGCGAGTCGAACCAGTCGTAGCGCTCGACGAGCCGGGCGGTGCGCAGGTCGAACACGCCCGCGACGCCCGCGCGTCCCGCGACGGCGAGGAACGGGCCGTCGGGGGCGAACGACACGTCGTCCACGTGGTGCCGGAAGCGCAGCCGGCCCCGCCGCGCGGCCGTCCACCGCGCACGGTCGCCGTCGCCGTCGCGCAGCCCGGCCGCGACGGCCGCGCGGTCGGCGCGGCGGAACCGCGTGAAGAGCTCCCGGTCGTCCTCGCCGCGGGGCGCCCACCCCTCGAACAGCCGGAACAGGGCGGCGCCGGTCGGGATCGGGACGTCCAGCACGAGCGCCCACAGGTCGTCCCATTCGCCGCGGTGGGCGAGCTGCTCGGCGAGGTAGCGGACCTCGTCGGCGGACATGTCGCGGACGCGGGCGCGGCGGTCGTCCCCGACGACGACGCGGACGAGGTCGAGCTCGCCCGCGACGAGCATCGCCTCCCGGAGCCGCGCGCGGTCGGCGTCCCCGCGCGACAGGTAGGCCAGGGACAGCAGGCCGCCGTCCGGATCGAGGGCCCGGTACTGGTTCGGCTGCCCGGTGAGCAGGTAGAACGCGGCCCGCGTCACCGGATCGGCGGGCGCGAACCGGTACTGCGCGCAGAACCCGGCGAGTCCCTCGTGGCCGACCGCGCGCTCGCACAGTTCCTCGATGAGCGGCCGGTCGTGCACCGCACCGAACTTCTCGCGGGCGATGTCGCGGAGCGGATGCCCGCGCATGCCCACCGCGTCCAGGAGCGCCTCCCGGTACGGCGTCCGCCGCAGGATCGTCGCGTCCGTCTCCAGCGCGACGACGCACCGCGCGTCGTCGCTCGGGCGGCTCCAGCGCAGCAGCGCGTCTCCGAGTTCTTCGGACGGCGCCTCGAACCACGCGTCCCACAGGGCCGCGAGCTTCGCGGCGGGCGGCGGCGCCATACCCGCGAGGAGGACGTCCCGCAGCGGCGTCCCCGGACCGGTGTCGGCGTCCCACAGCGCGTGCAGCATCGCGCCCGTTGCCGTGCGGCAGAACGCGGCGGCGTGCGCCCGGACGTCCGGGTCGGGATCGGCGAGCAGCTCCGGCGCCCGTCCGGCCTCCTCCGGGAGCCAGCGGAGGAGGCGGCCGTGCAGGGCGAGCGTCTGGAGGCGGGCCGGCTCCCGGACGGCGATGGCGCCGGTGTCCAGGACGGCCTGCCGGAGTTCAGGATCGCGCGTTCGGGCCCACCAGCCCGCGATCCGCTCCCGCGCCCGTTCGTGCAGCCGGTGCGCGGGGTTCCGTGCGATCCGGACGACCGCGTCCCGCGCGCCGGCGTCGCCGCCGGCCGCGTCAGCGAGCAGCCGCTTCGCGGCGCGCGCGCCGAAGGGGCCGCGCCGCCCGCTCGCGGCGATCCGCCGGTCGGTGTCCGTCCGTTCCATCGGCGCCTCCCTCACAGGCTGATGTCGTGCTCGCCGCGCGCGGGCGCGACGGCCTCGCCCAGCTCGACGTCGAACCGGAACCGGTGCTCCAGGCACGCCCGGAGCAGTTCGAGCGTCCGCCGCGTCCGGTCGCTCGACGCCGGGTCCGTGCAGGCGGCGGCGACGAGTTCGAGGTGGCGGGGCAGGAAGGCCGCCATGGGGCGCCGGACGAGCGCGGGCACCTCCAGCAACCGCAGGTCGAACAGGTCGATGGCGCCGTCGCGGTGCCCGGCGGCGAGGAACTCGCCGCCGGGCGACACCGTCAGCCCGGACGGCTGGCCGCGCCGCGACGGCGCGTGGACGGCGACGCCCTCCAGGGTCTCGCCGTCGAGAAGGTGCAGGTCGCCGTGCCCGTCCGCGGCGACGACCCTGCCGCTGCCGGGGAGGACGGCCATACCCCCGAACCCCGGGAGCTTCGCGTGGTGGTGCGGCGCGTCCCGTCCGGATTCGAGCGGCACCCGCGTCAGCGTCCCGTCGTGCTCGGCGCAGACGAGGGCGCCGGGCCCCGCGAACGCGATCCGGGCGATGGCCGACCGGCGGAGGACGGGACGGGCCCGGCCCGTGGCGGGTTCGATCAGGTGGACCGAGCGGCCGAGCAGCGCGAGCCGTCCGGTCCCTCCGGGCTGGGCGGCGAGCTGCCGGGGCCACTGGTTCTTGCCCAGCTCGAACGACTGGACGCCGCGGGCTGCGAGGCGCCCGTTCACGCCGCTGAACAGCAGTGTGCCGTCCCGGGTGCCCGCCGCGAAGGTGCCGTCCCCGGTCAGCGCGAGGCAGTCGGCCGCGCCGGACGCCGTGTGCAGGACGCGCTCGCGGCCGTTCTCGCACCGGACGATCCGGCACTGCGCCTGCCCGTGGTTGGGGTGCTCGGCCGCGACGAGCGCGCCGCCGAGGTGCAGGACGCTCCCGACGGACGCGCCGAAACCGTCGTAGCGTTCGACGAGTTCGGCGCTGCGCAGGTCGAACACGCCCGCGACCCCGGTGATGCCCCCGACGGCGAGGAACGGGCCGTCGGGGAGAACGAGACGTCGTTCACGCGGGTGTGGAACCGGTAGCTCGCCTGGGGTTCGGTCTGCGGCGGCTCTCGCTGCAGGAGGTCCGTGCCCGCCTCGAGGGACTCCGGTTCGGCCTCCCGCAGCAGCGCGAACAGGCGGCGCTCGTCGTCGCCGCGCGGCGTCCAGCCGTCGAACAGCCGGACCAGTTCGACGGCGGCGGTGAGGGAGAGGTCCTGGAGGAGCGACCACAGGTCGTCCCACTCGCGCCGGCGGGCGAGCTGTCCGGCGAGGTAGCGGGTCTCCTCGCCGGACATGTCCGGAACGCGGGAGCGCCGGTCCTCGCCCGCGATGACCCGGACGAGGTCGAGTTCGCCGGCCGCGAGCATCGCGTCCCGGACGAGCGCGCGTTCGGCCTCCGGGGCGGACGCGTAGCCGAGCGACAGCAGGCTCCCGTCGGGGTCGAGCGCCGCGTGCTGGGCGGGGCGTCCGGTGGCGATGAAGAACAGGGCGCGGCGGGCCGGATCGGCGGGGGCGAGCGCCCGTTCGGCGCAGAACGCGGCCGCGCGCTCGTCCGACAGCGCCCGCGTGCAGAGTTCGTCGGTGAGGGCGGGGTCGTTCAGCGCGGCGAACCGCTCGGCGGCGATGGCGGCGAGCGGGTGGCCGTCGAGGAGCAGGGCGTCGAGCAGGGCCTCGCGGTGGGGCGGTTCGAGCAGGACGGCCGGGTCCGCGGCGACCGCGACGACGGTGAGCGGCGCGTGCCGCCCGCCGGGCGCGGGCCGTCCCCAGCGCAGCAGCGCCGCGCCCGCCTCCCCGGTGGGGGAGCGGAGCCATTCGCGCCACAGCCCGCCGAGGACCCCGGCGGGCGGGGGCGCGGCGTTCTCCAGCAGCACGGCCCGGAGCGGCGTGCCCGGACCGGCACCGGAGTTCCACAGCGCCGCGAGCATCGGGCCGGTGGCGGTCCGGCAGCGCGCCGCCGCGCGCTCGCGCACGTCGGCGTCGCCGTCGGCGAGCAGCGCCGGCGCCCGGTCCGCGTCCTGGACGTCCCATTCGGCGAGGCGGTCGTGGAGCGCGAGCGTCTCCAGCCGCGCGGGGAGCCCCGCCGCGACGGCCCCGGTGGCGAGGACGGCGGCGCGCAGTCCGGGGTCGCGCGTGTCGCTCCACCACCCGGCGAGGGACTCCCGCGCCCGCTCGCGCAGCCGGTGACCGGAGGTTCCCGCGATCCGGACGACACCGTCGCGGGCGTCCGCGTCGCCCTCCGCCGCCGCGAACAGCCGCCGCGCCGCCCACGCGCCGCGGGGGCCGCGCCGCGCGCTCGCGGCCGTCCACCGTTCCGCCCGCCTGCGCCGCCGGTCCGTCATCGTTCCCCTTCCCGCAAGGGTCCATTGAACGCCGGAGGCACCGAGACCCCTCCCAGGCCGATGCCGTGCTCGCCGCCCCGGTACGAGGTGGACGGCGTCGCCGACCTCGACCGCACCCGCTCGACCATCGTGTTCCCTCCGCGCTCACAGGCCGATGTCGTGCTCGCCGCCGACGAGGTCGACGGCGTCGCCGACCTCGACGTCGAACCGGAAGCGGTGCTCGAGGGCGGCCCGGAGGAGTTCGAGCGCCGTCCGGGTCCCGCCGGCGAGCGTCCGGTCGCCCAGGGCGGCGGCGACGTCCCGCAGGTGGCGGGGCGACAGGTCCGCGACCGGGCGGCGGAGGAGGGCGGCCGTCGCCCGGGGCCGCAGGTCGAACAGGTCGATGCGGCCGCTGCGGTAGCCGGCCGCGAGGAGCGTCCCGTCCGGCGACACGGCCGCTTCGCCGGCGTGAGGTTCGAGCGAGGGGCGGATGTGGAAGCGTTCCGGCGGGTCGCCGCCGTGGACGTGCAGGTGCCCGTACACGCACTTGAAGACCGCCTCGCCGCTGTGCGGCAGCGCGAACAGCTCGCTGAAGCGGCCCTGGTGCGTGAGCGCCGGTGGTCCCGGCCGCCCGTCCCGCAGCGACATCCGCATCACCGGCCCGCTCCGGAGCGTGCAGACGAGCGTGTCGGCGTCGAGGAAGCCGGCGGCGGCGACGGGCTCGTCGGTGGGGAAGGTGGTGGCGGAGCGGGCCCCTGGGTCGATCAGGTGGACGCCCGGCCCGCCGCCGAACGCGACGATCCGTCCGGACTCGCGGTGCACGCCGATCCGTTCGGGCGGCTCGTCGTCGCCGAGCCCGAACCGGGCGGCGGGCAGCGTCCGGATCTCGCCGCCGGGGTCGCCGAGCAGCAGGTCCCCGCCCTCCGTCCACGCCGCGAAGCCGCCGTCGTCGCCGGTCAGGCCGAGGGACGTGACGGGATGGGCGGGGGTGTGCAGGACGCGCGCGTCCCCGCCGGCGTAGCGGATCAGCCGGTTCTCCGGTGTCGAGTACTCGGGCCGGTGGGACGCGATCACGACGCCGTTGCCGGTGTGCAGGATCCGGTCCGGCCGCGACCGTCTGGTCTCCTCGTACGTCCGGACGATCCGTTCCGTGCGGAGATCGATCTCGCTCAGCCGCTGCACGATGCTCGCGACGGCCAGCCGCGGGCCGTCGGGGGAACCGGGAGGTCGGTCGGGTGTTGGTTGGTCGGGGGAAAACGAGAGGCCGGTGATGTAGAAGCGCTCGAGCCGTAGGGTCTTGTACGGCTCCAGCGGTGCTCGCTCGGGGAGCCGCGCGATGCCGTCGTCGAGGGCCGCGAGGTCGGTGTCGCGGAGCGTGCGGAAGTACCGGTGCTCGTCCTCCTCGCGCGGCGCCCACCGGCCCGCCAGCCGGACCAGTTCGGCGGCGGTCGCGATGGGCAGGCCCTGGACGAACGCCCAGAGTTCGTTCCATTCGCGGCGTTCGGCGAGCCGCTCGGCGAGGTAGCGGGCCTCCGCGCGCGAGACCGCGGCCGTCCGGGCGCGGTGCCGGGAGCCCGGCCGGGCGCCGGCCGGGCCGGGCGACGGGTCGCCGACGATGACGCGGACGAGGTCGAGGTCGCCGTTCGTGAGCAGGGCGTCCCGGACGCGGGCGCGCTCGGCGTCCGAGGCGGCGGCGTAGGCGAGGACGAGGAGCCGCCCGTCCGGGTCGAGCGCCCGGTAGCGGCCGTCCTGCCCGGTCACCACGTGGAACAGGGCGCCCCGGACCGGGTCCCGGGGGGCGAGGCCTCGGTCGGCGCAGAACCTCGCGGCGTCCGAGTCCGGCCGGAGCAGCACCAGCTCGCACAGGTCGTCGACGAGTCGCGGGGCGTGCGTCGCGGTGAGTTTCTCCGCCGCCGCGTCGCGCAGCCCTTCGTCGCCGAGGAGCAGCGCGTAGAGCAGCGCCGCGCGGTGCCGCTCCTCGAGGGCCGAGCCCGGCTCCAGCCCGGCGATGGCCGACGCGGCCGGCCGCGCGTCGTCGGCGGGGACCCCCCACCGGAACAGCGCCCTCTCCAGAGGGGCGGAGGGCAGCCGGAACCAGCGGGCCCACAGCCGGTCCAGCTGCGCGGTCGGCGGCGGCTCGTCCCGATCCAGCAGGACCTCCTCCAGCCTGCCGAAAGCCCCTTCCCACAGGGCGTCCAGCAGGGCGCCGGAGGCGTCGCGGCAGGCGGCGGACGCGTTCAGCCGCACGTCCGGATCGCGGTCGGCGACGAGATCGTTCGCATGCCCGGTGTCCCGTTCCGACCAGTTCCCGGCGAGCCGTCCGTGCAGGGCGAGCGTCCGCAGCCGGGCGTATCCCGTCCCGGCGACGGCGCCGGTCTCCACGACGACCGGCCGGAACCGCTCGGAGTCCGGACGGCCCTCCCCCCACCACGTCGCGAGCCTGCGCCTGGCCCGGTCGCTCGCGCGGTGCTCCGGCGTCCGCGCGAGCCGGGCCACCGCCCCCCGGGCCTCCTGGTCGCCCTTCCGCGCCGCCGCGAACAGCCGCCGCGCGGCCCACCGTCCGCGCGGTCCGCGCTTCGCGCTCGCGGCCGCCCGCCGTTCCGCCCGTGCCGACTTCCCGCCCATCGCCCTCACAGCCCGATGTCGTGCGCGCCGTCCACGATGCGGACGGCGCCGCCGCACCGGCCCCGCGGGCCGCGCCCGCCGGACGCGGCGACGCGCCGCGCCGCCCGTGCCCGATCGGTCATCGCGCCCCCCTCACAACCCGATGTCGTGCTCGCCCGCAGGGAGCCGGACGGCCTCCCCGATCTCCACGTCGAACCGGAACCGGTGCTCCAGGCACAACCGGACGAGCCGGACCAGTGCCGTCGCGTCCGGGCCGAGCGCGGGGTCCCGGCCGATCGCGCCGACGGGGCCGAGGTGCCGGGGCAGCAGGTCCGCCACCGGACGGGCGATGAGGTCCGGCAGGTCCGTCACCGGCAGGTCCGCGAGGTCGAACAGGTCGACGCGGCCGCCCGCGCCGGCGACCGCGACGAGGTCCCCGACGGGCGACACCGCGAGGCCCGTCGGGGCGGCGGGCGCCGGGGCGCGGCGGCCGCCGACCGTGGTCAGCTCGGCGCCGTCGAGGACGTGCAGGTCGCCGCGCCCGTCCACGACGACCGGCTCGCCGGTGCCGGGCCGCACCCCGAGACCGCCGAGGCCGTCCACCCGGGTGCCGGGCGGTCGCAGGAGCGTGCCTCCCGACAGCCGCAGCAGCACGACCTCTCCGGTGTCGTAGCCGCAGGCGAGCAGGCCGGCGGCGGCGAACGCGAGCCTCGCCGGGCGCCCGCCCCGGTCGTAGGTGAACGTCCGGCCGGTCTCGGGGTCGACGAGGCGGACCCGCCGTCCGGCCAGCGCGAGGTGCCCGGTGCCGGGGTCGACCGCCACCGCGCGCGGCCGGTCGTCGGCGGTCGGCGCCCGGTACAGGACGCCGACGCCGGCGGCGTCGCCGTGCAGCACCTCGCCCGTCCGGAGCCCGGCGACGAACCGGCCGCCGTCGCCCGCCCGCGCCAGCGACGTGACGGACCCGGGGCCGGTGCGCAGTACCTCCGTGCGGCCGTCCGCGCAGCGCAGCAGCCGGCACGGGGCGTCCTCCCGGTCGGCGCGCTCGCCCGCGATGACGGTGCCGTCCCCGACGTGCAGGACGCACCCGACCGGGGCGGCGAACCCGTCGTACCGGGCGACGAGGTCGCCCGATCCGGTGTCGAGGACGCGGACGGACGCCCCGGGGCCCGCGACGGCGAGGGACCGGCCGTCCGGCGCGAACGACACGCCCGCGACCGGGCCGCCGCACTCCGTCCCGAACCGGACGGACGCCGACACGCGCGAGGAGTCCGCCAGGGCGCGGAGTTCGCGGAGGCCGCGTTCCGCGACCTCGGCCGGGGTCTCCCGGAACGCCTCGAACAGCCGCCGGTCGTGGTCGTCCCGCGGGGCCCAGCCGTCGAACAGCCGGAAGAGGCCGGCGCCGAGCGGGACGGGCACGTCCCGGACGAACGCCCACAGCTCGCTCCACGCGCCGCGCCGGGCGAGCTGTTCGGCGAGGTAGCGGGCCTCCTCGTCCGGCATCGCCGCGATGCGGGTGCGGCGGTCGTCACCGACCAGGACGCGGACCAGGTCCAGGTCGCCCGCCGCCGCCATTGCCGCGCGGACGCGGGCCCGCTCGTCCTTCCCGGCCGCCGCGTAGGCGAGGGCGAGCAGGCCGCCGTCCGGGTCGAGGGAGCGGTACTGCCCGAGCTCCCCGGTGGCGAGCAGGAACACCGCGCGCCGGACCGGGTCCCCGGGGACGAGCCCGTGCCGTTTGCAGTGCGGGACGAGCGAGGGACGCTCCAGCGCGCGCTCGCACGCCTCGTCGACCAGGTCCGGCACCCCGAGCCCGGCGATCCGCTCCACCGCCATGCGGGCGATCGGGTGGTCGTCGCGGCGGCCGAGCACGCCGAGCAGCGACCGCCGGTTCGCCGGTTCCAGCAGGACGTCCCGGTCGCGGGTCACCGCGATGACCGTCACGGGCGCGAACTCCGGGTCGCTTGCGGGCCGGTTCCACCGCAGCAGCGCGCCCTGGAGTTCCGGATCGTGGGCGTCGAGCCACCGCCGCCACAGGACGTTCAGTTCCTCTTCCGGGGGCGGCTCGGGGTTCGCCAGCAGGGCCGTGTACAGCGGCGTTCCGGGGGCCGGGCCGCTCAGCCACAGCTCCCGGCACAGCGGCCCGGCGGCGGTCCGGCAGGCGGCGGCGGCCCGGTCGCGGACGTCCGGGTCGGGGTCGGCGAGCAGGTCCGGCGCCCGTCCGGCCTCGTCCGGCGGCCACGCGTCCAGCCGGTCCAGCAGCGCCAGCGTCAGCAGCCGCGCCTCGCCCTCCAGCGCGACCGACTCCGTGTCCAGGACGATCCGCCGCAGGTCCTCGGCACGCGTCTCCGCCCATCGGGACGCGACGGCGTCCCGCGCCTGATCGCGCAGCCGGTGGTCCGAAGTGCCCGCGATCCGGACGACGCCGCCGAACGCGGCCTCGTCGCCGCGCGCCGCCGCGTCGAGCAGCCGCCGCGCCGCGCGCCGCGCCCGCCACCCGTCCCCGGCGGACGCGCTCGTCCAGCGTTCCGCACGCTTCCGGCCGGCCACCGCATCGCTCCCTTACAGGCTGATGTCGAACTCGCCCGCGGAGAGCCGGACGGCGTCCCCGATCTCCACGTCGAAGCGGAACCGGTGCTCCAGGCACGCCTCCAGCAGCCGCAGCGCGCCCGCGGCCGCCGGCGGCAGCGCCGGGTCCGCGAGCGCCGTGGCGACGATGCCGAGATGCCGGGGGACCAGGCCCACCACCGGACGCTCCGCCATCAGCGGCACCTCGCGGACGCGCAGGTCGAACAGGTCGGTGTGCCCGGCGGCGTCGCCGACCGCGAGGAAGTCGCCGCTGGGCGCGGCGGTCGCGCTCGTCGGCCGCCCCGGCTCCGCCGCCCGGTGGACGGTCGTGCGCGCCGCCGTCCGGCCGTCGAGGACGTGCACGTCGCCGCGCTCGTCCACCGCGACGACCTCGCCGGTGCCGGGCAGCGCGCCGATCCCGCGGACGCCGTCGAGGTCCGCGCGGCCGGTCTCCACCGGCTCGTCCCGGAAGTCGCCCGTCCCGCGCAGGCACCGGACGAGCCCGCCGCGGCGGGCGCAGACGAGCGCGTCGGCGTCGATGAACGCGGTCCACCCGGTTCCGGGGACGCGGTCGACGAGGCGCGGCTCGTCCGCGTACGCGTCGGCGACGGCGAGGCGGCGGCCGAGCACCGCGATCCGCCCGGACGGGCGGTGCACGGCGACCGAGCGCGGCCAGTCGGCCTCGTGCACCCCGAACGCGCCCGCCGGCAGCGCGGTGACGGGCCCGCCGTCCGGCTCGCCCAGCAGCAGCCCCCCGGCGCGGGTGCCCGCCACGAAGCCGCCCGCGGGCGTCCGCGCCAGGGACGTGACCGAGCCGGGCGTCCGGTGCAGGGTCCGGGTGCCGCCGCCCGCGCAGTGCAGCACCCCGCACTCCCGCTCGACGCGGTTGGTGCGCTCGGCGGCGATCAGCGCCCCGCCCGCCAGGTGCAGGACGCGCCCCACGGACGAGCCGAACCCGTCGTAGCGTTCGACGGGCTCCGCCGAGCGCAGGTCGAAGACGCCCGCGACCCGGTTCGTGCCCGCGACGGCGAGGAACGGGCCGTCCGGGGCGAACGACACGTCGTTGACGCGGCCGTGGAACAGCAGCCGCGCCCGGCGGCTCACCCGCGTCCGGAACGGCTCCAGCAGCGTGGGCGCGTCGCGGAGCGCGGCCGGGTCGGCCGCCCGGTACAGCTCGAACACGCGGCGCTCGTCGTCGCCGCGCGGCGCCCAGCCGTCGAACAGCCCGCACAGCTCCGCGCCCACCGCGATGGGGACGTCCTGGACGATCGACCACAGGTCGTCCCATTCGCGGCGCAGGGCGAGGCGCTCGGTGAGGTAGCGGATCTCGCCGAGCGGCATCTCCGGGATGCGGGCCCGGCGGTCGTCGCCGACGATGACCCGGACGAGGTCCAGGTCGCCCGCCGCCAGCATCGACGTCCGCAGCCGGTCGCGCTCGGCCTGCGACGCCGACGCGTAGGCGAGGGCGAGCAGGCCGCCGTCCGGGTCCAGGGCCCGGTACTGCCCGGTCTGGTCGGTGAGCAGGAAGAACACGGCCCGCCGCACCTGGTCCCTGGGGGCGAGCCGGTGCTTCTTGCACACCCAGACGAGTTCGGGGTTCTCCAGTGCGGCGGCGCACAGCTCGTCGGCGAACACCTGGTCGTGCAGGCCCGCGACGCGCCCCTCCGCGATGGCGCACAGCGGATGGTCGCCGAACGCCAGCGCGTCGATCAGCGCGCGGCGGTGGCGGGGCCCGCCCAGCGGGCCGGTGCCGAGCGCGACGGCGCTGAGCCCCTCGGCGCGCCCGTCGGCCGCCGGGCGCCCCCACCGCGACAGCGCCTCCCACAGCCGCCCGTCCGGACGGTCGAGCCACTCCTCCCAGAGCCGGCCCAGCGGACCGGACGTCGGCGGCTCGCCGTTGCCGAGCAGCAGGTCCCGCAGCGGCGTGCCCGGCCCGGAGTCGTTGGCCCACAGGCCCTGCAGCATCTCCCCGGACGCCTCCAGGCAGAACGCCGTCGCCCGCGCCCGCACGTCCGGGTCGATGTCGCCGAGCAGCTTGGGGACCCACGGCGCGTCGCCCGCGTCCAGCCCGGTGCCCAACCGCCCCAGCAGCGCGAGCGTCAGCGCGCGCGCCAGCGGATGCCCGGTCGCGACGGCCCGCAGGTCGAGCACGTACCGCCGCAGGTCCGGGTCGCGCGACTCCACCCACCACTGCGCGACCGTCTCCAGCGCCCGGTCCCGCAGCCGGTGGCCCGGCGTCCCCGCCACCCGCGCGACCGCGTGCCGCACCTCCGGGTCGCGCTCGTCGGCCGCCGTGAACAGCCGCCGCTCCGCCCACCACCCGCGCGGCGACCGCCCGGCGGACGCGGCGGCCCACCGGCCGGCCCGCCGCTCCGCCCGCGGCGCCCGCGGCGCTCGTGGCGTCAAGCCAGTTCCAGCCGCACCTGATGCTCGGCCGCCTGCGCCGCCTCCGCGAACGACGCCGACTGCGCCCGGCCGTCCCGCAGCCACGACCGCAGGTCCTCGATGCGCTCGCGCTGCGACCGGCTCAGCGGGACGAGCCGCTCGATCGCCGCCGCGACGTCGTCGGTCGTGATGTCGCGCGGGCCGTCCGCGAACGCCCGGTACAGCGCGTCGACGATCGCCTGCTCGATCTCCGCGCCGACGTACCCGTCCGACAGCCGCGCCAGCCGCATCACGTCGAACACCGCCGGATCGCGCAGCCGCTTGCGCAGGTGCACGTTCAGGATCTCGCGGCGCTCGGTGTCGGTCGGCAGGTCGAGGAAGAACACCTCGTCGAACCGGCCGCGCCGCAGCGTCTCCGGCGGCAGCGCCCCCACGTCGTTCGCGGTCGCCACCACGAACACCGGCGACGTCTTCTCCTGCATCCACGTCAGGATCGTGCCGAACACCCGCTGCGACGTGCCGCCGTCCAGCCCGCCGGACGCCATCGACTTCTCCAGTTCGTCGATCCACAGCACGCACGGCGACACCGTCTCGGTGATCTTCAGCGCCAGCCGCAGCCGCTCCTCCGACTCGCCCACCAGCGAACCGAACAGCGCGCCGACGTCCAGCCGCAGCAGCGGCAGCCGCCACAGCCCGCTGATCATCTTCGCGGTGAGGCTCTTGCCCGTCCCCGGGATGCCGATCAGCGCCATCCCCTTCGGCGCCGGCAGCCCGAACTTCGCGGCGTCCTCCCCGAACGCGCTCTCCCGCAGCGTCAGCCACTCCTTGAGCAGCTCCAGCCCGCCGACGTCGTCGAGCGTCTCCTCCGCGCTGTAGTACTCCAGGGCCTGCGACGCCCGGATGACCGCCTTCTTCTCCTCCAGCACCGCCGGGATGTCCAGCTCGTCCAGCACCTTGTCCCGGACGATCGCCTTGGAGAACGCGCGCCGCGCCTGCGTCGCCGTCAGCCCCAGCGCCGCCTGCGCCAGCCGCCACCGCCCGTGGTGCGTCAGGTCGCACTCCACCCGGGTCTGCTTGATCAGCTCGTCCAGGTCCTCGCGCAGCTCCCACAGGTCCGGCAGCGGCATGTCCAGGACGACCACGTCGTCGCCCAGCTCGGCCGGGACGTCCGGCGAGTACGTCGTCACCACCAGCGACGCGTACGTCGACACCAGGCTGTGCGCGAGGTTGCGCAGCTTCCGCTTGACCGCCGGGCTCTTGTGCCAGAACTCGTGGAAGTCCTTCAGGACGTAGAGGTCCTTGCGGTTCGGGTTGTCGCGGGTCAGGTCCGCGATCTTGTCGAGGGCCGCGTCGGGCGTCGGCGCCGTCGGCATCGGCCGCCCGTCCCGCGACACCAGGCCCCGCGCCACGTCCCACATGACGAGGTCGGACTTGGCGGACGCGTCCCGCCCCACCCGCACCTCGTTGAGGACCTCCAGCGCCCGCTGCTCCTCCACCGTCACCAGGACGATCATCGGCACCCGCGCCCGCAGGTACAGGTTCAGATCATCGTGAACGCTCATCGGTCTCCCCGGCGCCCGTCGGTCACTCCGGCGCTCATCGCTCTCCCCACGCGTGCATGCCCGTCACCGCGATGGTCCCGTCCGCCGAGATCACGACCTCGGCGTCCGGCAGCGCGGCGAAGTCGTCCGGCCCGTACCGGTCCGTGATCGCCCAGTACTCCTTGTTCGACGACCCGCGGAGCCCGGCGCCGAGCCGGAGCCGCTCGTTGTACCGGCCCGCGATCACCATGTCGGCCAGTTCGACGGCCGCCGCCAGCTCCGGGTCCGCCTCGATCTCGCGGCGCGCGAAACCCGTCAGCACCACGATCCCGAGACCGGACGGCCGCACCAGCCCGCAGAACTCCCGGAGCGCCCCCGGCTGCTCGAGCGGCTCGCCGCCGCTCACCGTGACCCCGTCGATCCCGGACGCCGCGAGCACCTCGCCCGCGACCTCCCCGACCGTCCGGACGTCCCCGCCCGCGCCGTGCGTCTCGGGGTTGAAGCACCCCGCGCAGCCCAGCGTGCAGCCCTGCGCCCACACCACGAACCGCGTGCCCGGCCCGTTCGCGGCGCTCCGCGCCAGCGTGGCGTGCACCCGCCACGTCAGTGCCACAACCGGTCCTGCTGCTCTTCCCCGGTCTCGTTGTAGGCCTCCGCCGTCAGCTCCTGCGCCTCGACCTCCCCGCCGAGCATCCGGATGAGCTCCTCGGTGGTCTCCAGGCAGCTCATGCCGTCCACCCCGGTCACATGGATCTCGACCTTGCCGTCCGGCTTGATCGTCACCTCGACGGTCTCGTCCATCACACCCCCGCCCGCCGGAGGACGACCCGCACGTCCCCGGACTCCTCGGTGCTGCTGGAATCGACCTCGAAGCCGCGCTCGCGCAGCGTCGAGACCGTGCTGACCAGCGCGTACTTCTGCTTCAGCTGCTGGACGAACCGTGTCTCGGTCGTGCCGCGAACGCCGTACCAGTCGGCGACGACCTCGTAGCCTCCGGGGGAATTCACGAACCCGATCTCGTACCTGCCCCGATCCGGGCGAATCTTGAACTCCGCGTCCGTCCGCTGCCCCATGAATCCGCGGATGCCCTGACCGGCGGGGCGGACCTCGTGGCCCATCTCCGCCAGCGCGCTCCGCAGCACGGTCCCGTCGACGAACCGTGTACGCACCCTCGTGAAATGCGACATCCACGACCTCCAGAATCCGCGAGCACGCCCAGCATATGGCGATGCAATGACACCCAACAGGCATTTGTTCGCACTGCGCCGGCGCAGCGATCTCCCGGGCCGCAATCCCGCCCCGGCCGATCACCGACAGCGGGCCCGGCGGGCCCGGCGGTTCCGTACCGTCCGGTATCCGCGCGCTCGGGAAGGCCGATTCCGGCAACATCCGGACGAAATTCGAGCGCGAGCAGAACCGCCCGCCGCGCTACGGCGTCCCACAGAACAGCCGACAAAAGGGGGGGCGACCGCGATGAGCTGGGGAATCTCGGGCTTTCGCGAGGTGTGCGAACTGGGCCGGGGGACGCAGGGCCGGGTCGTCCTGGCCCGGCACGTGACGGGCGGCCCCCGGTGGCGATCAAATACCTGGTGCCCGGCGCCGATCCGGCCGCCCGCGAGCTGTTCCGGCACGAGGCCCGCATGCTCGCGCGCGTCCGCCACCCCAACGTCGCGCGGCTGTACCGCCTGTTCGAGGACGCGGACGAGTCCGCGATCGTGATGGAGGTCGTCGACGGCGTCTCCCTCAAACGCATCCTCGCCGACCGGGGCGCGCTCACGCCCGAGGCGTCCCTCCTCCTGCTGAAGGGGTCGCTGCTCGGGCTCGCCGCCGCCCACGCGGAAGGCGTCGTCCACCGCGACTACAAGCCCGCGAACGTCGTGGTGGGCGGCGACGGCCTCAGCAAGCTGATCGACTTCGGCGTCGCCGCCCGCGCCGGCGGCGGCGGGCGCGCCGGCACCCCCGCCTACATGGCGCCCGAGCAGTGGCGCGGCGAGCCCGCCGCCCCGGCCGCCGACGTCTACGCGGCGGCCTGCGTCTTCTACGAGTGCGTCACCGGCCACCGCCCCTACGCGTCCCGCACCGGACCGGACCTCATGGCGGCGCACGTCCGCGAACCCGTGCCCGTCCGCGACGTCCCCGAACCGCTGCGGGGCCTGGTCGCCCGGGGCCTCGCGAAGTCGCCCGCCGACCGGCCGCCCGGCGCCGCCGCGTTCGCCGCCGAACTCGAGGACGCCGCCACGCGCGCCTACGGCCCCGGCTGGGAGGACCGGGCGGTCCGCGCGCTCGCGCTCGCCGCCGCCGCGCTCGCGTCCGCCTTCCCCCTCGCCGCCGCGGCCCTGCCCGCCCCGGCCGCCGGTGCGACGGCGGTGGGGGACGCGATGGAGGACGCGATGGAGGACGCGATGGGGGAGGCGACCTGGGACGCGATGGGGGAGGCGGTGCCGGACGCCGCCGGGGCCGTGCTCGAGGGCACGGGGGCGACGTCGGCCGGGGGCGTGCCGGCCGCCGCGAAGGCCGCGCTCGCGGTCTCGGCGGTCGCCGTGACGGCCGCGGTGGTCGCCGCGGTCGTCTTCGGGACGGCCGACCGGGACGAGCCCGCGCGCCGCACCGCCGTGACCCCGACGGCGACGGCGCCCCCGACCGCGCCCGTCCCGTCCCCGTCCGTGAGCCCCGCGACGGCGCCGCCGTCACCGGCTCACGAGACGCCCGCACCGACGCATTCGTCCCCCGCGCCGGAGCACGAGACGCCGACGCCGACGCACACGTCCCCGTCCCCGGACCACGGGACGCCCACGCCTCCGGACCACGGGACACCGACGCCTCCGGACCATGGGACACCGACGCCCCCCGACCACGGGACACCGACGCCCCCCGACCACGGGACGCCCGCACCCCCCGACCGCGAGGCGCCGGCGTCGACGCGCACGTCTCCGGCGGCCGAACCCCGTCCGGGGACGGACTCGGACGTGCCGAACCTACCCTGACGCCCCGTCGGACGCCCCGTCAGCGGCGCGCTTCCCGCCGCGCGCGGACGGGCGGTCCCGACCGGCCGCCCGGCATCGCCCGTCCGGTGAGGCGGGCGGCGCCGCCGGCGGCGAGCGCGAGCGCGACCAGGAGGGCGCTGACCCACGGCGCGGACCGGTACCCGTGCCCGGCGCCGATGGCGGCGCCGCCGAGCCACGGGCCGAGCGCCGCGCCGACGTTGAGCGCCGCGGTGGCGAACCCGCCGCCCAGCGTCGGTGCCCGCACGGCCGCGTACATCGCCTGCGCGATCAGCGTCGACCCCACGGCGAACGACAGCGTGCCCTGGACGAGCACCAGGACGATCGCCGCCACCGGGTTCGACGCGGCCAGCGCGAACGCGCACCAGCCCGCCAGCAGGGCGGCGCCGCCGGCCGTCAGGAGCTCGACGGGCCGGGCGTCGGCGACGCGGCCGGCGAGGGTGACACCGAGGAAGGAGCCCACCCCGAACAGCGCCAGAACGAGCGGCACCCACCCGGACCCGATCCCGGCGACCTCGGTGGCCAGCGGGGCCAGGTACGTGAAGGTGCAGAACGTCGCGCCGTTCACCAGCGCGCCCAGCAGCAGCGTGACCAGGAGGCGGGGGCCGCGCAGCGCCGCCAGCTCCGCGAGCGTCCCCGCCGGCGCCGCGTCCGCCGGGGACGTCGCCGGGACCGACCGGACGATCGCGACGATCGCCGGGATCGAGACGAGGGCCACGCCCCAGAACGCGGAGCGCCAGCCCCACACCTGGCCGAGCAGGGCGCCGGCGGGGACGCCCACGATGCAGGCGACGGTGACGCCGCCGATGAGGACGGACGAGGCGCGGGCCTTCGCGTCGGGGGCGACCATGTCGGCGGCCGCGGCCAGGGCCACCGCGAGGAATCCGGCGTTGGCGAGCGCACCGACGATCCTCGTGGCGAGCAGGACGCCGTAGCTCGTGGTGACCGCCGCGACGACGTGGACGAGCAGGAAGACGACGAGGAAGGCCAGCAGCGCGCGGCGCCGGGGAAGCCGGGCGCTCAGGGCTGGCATCAGCGGCGCGCCGACGACCATGCCCACGGCGAACGCCGAGGTCAGCGCGCCGGCCGCGGGGACGGACACGCCCAGGTCGCGGGCGAGGTCGGGGATGAGCCCGGCCAGCATGAACTCCGATGTTCCCTGGGCGAACACCGCGAGCGCGAGCACGTAGAGAGCGAGAGGCACAAGAAGCTCCACTGCCATGGAAGGGCGCGGCGCACCCCCGGGCGTGCGAGGACGTCCGGAACGTGCGGAACCGCGCGAGTGAACCCGCCGCAGCGCCGCGTGGCGGCACTCGGTCAGGTGGAACGGCCTGTACGGCGGCGATCCGGATGGCAGCGGCCCGTGCCCGCGCGCTCAGCGCGGCAGGGCAGGGGGCGACGAGCGAGCCACCGGACGGCCGGTGGCTAGCGTCTTGACGCCTCGGGGCCGGACATGCGTCTCAGGCTATCGAGGCCGCGGCGCCCCGTCCACGCGAATATCGGGCGCCGTTATTAGGCGTTTTGTCTTACAGAGCGGTACTTTCGCTGGTGGGCCGGGTGGGGTGCGGGCTTAGAGTTGGGTGATGAGTACCACATCGTCGCGCCGGTTGCCGCGAGGGCGGTATGCGCTGGCCCCGGAGGAAGTGGCCCGGATCCAGCGCGAGCGGCTGTGCCGCGCGATGGCGGACGTCATGGCGGAGAAGGGGTACGCCGCGACCGCCGTGGAGGACGTGCTGAAGCACGCGGGGGTGTCGCGGCAGACCTTCTACCGGGTCTTCTCTTCCAAGCAGGACTGCTTCCTCGCCTCGTTCGAGATGGCCTGCGCCGCGTCCCTGGACGGGCTGACGGACCCCGTGACCGGCGGCGACGACCCGCTGGAGCGGTGCGAGGCCGCGCTGACCCGCTACCTCGGGACGGTCGCCGCGGAGCAGCCCTTCGCCCGGCTGTTCCTGATCGAGGTGTTCGCGGCGGGCCCGGAGGCGCTGCACCGCCGCGCCGAGCGGGAGACCGCCATGACGGCCGCGATCGCGGGCCTGCTGGGGGTGACCGACGACGCCGGCCGGTTCACCTGCCGGATGGCGGTGTCGGCGATCTGCGCGATGGTGGCCCCGCCGGTCGCCGCCGGCGACCTGGACGCGCTGCGGGCGGTCGGGCCCGCGATGGTCGCGCACGTCCGGCGGCTCTGGGAGGCGGGCGCGTTCGGCGCGGGCACCGGCCCCGCCCGCTGAGCCGGGCGGTTCGCGACACGGGCGGTTCGTGACACGGGTTGTTTGTAACACGGGCGACAAAAAGGCTGCGCCGGATGCACGTTCGCGTCTATTGGAGTAAGTGTCTACTTGCTCTAGGGTCAGGGGGCCGTCACCCGGACGGCCAGGCCCGTCGGGGCTCTGGGGGCGATCCAGAGGGGCCGGGGCACGACGAAGGGTTGGTCCATGTCCACACCAGTCCGCCGGCTCCTGCGCGCGGCGGTCGCCTGCGGGATGGGGGTCGCGCTCGCCGCGACCGCCCTGCAGGCGCCGGCCGCGGCCGCTCCGCAGGAGTTCGCGCCTCCCGCCGAGGACCCGTTCTACACACCGCCGCGGCCGCTCCCCGCGGGCGAACCCGGCGACGTCATCCGCTCGCGCGAGTCGCTCTTCACCCTCGACCCGTTCGGCCGCACCCCCGTCGAGGACGTCACGTCGACGCAGGTCATGTACCGGACGCAGAACGTGCAGGGCGCCCCGATCGCGGTGTCCGGCACCGTGCTCGTCCCGGAACGGCAGTGGGGCGGGCCGGGGGAGCGGCCCCTGGTCACCTACGGGGTCGGGACGCGCGGGCTCGGCGACGCGTGCGCGCCGTCGTACACCCTCACCCAGGGGCTCGACTACGAGATGTTCTTCATCTCCGACGCGCTCAACAAGGGCTGGGCGGTCGCCGTCACCGACATGCAGGGCCTCGGGACGCCCGGCCTGCACACCTACGAGGTCGGCAAGGCCCAGGGCATGGCGGCCCTGGACATGGCGCGGGCCGCGCAGCGCCTCCCCGGGACGGGCCTCGCCGGAAGCCCCGTCGCCGCGGCGGGCTACTCGCAGGGAGGGACGACCGCGGGCTGGGCCGCCGAGCTGGCCGCGTCCTACGCGCCCGAACTCGACCTGAAGGGCGCCGTCGCCGGCGGCGTCCCCGCGGACCTGCGGGCCGTCGCCGCGAACCTGGACGGCAACCTGTTCGCCGCGTTCATGTTCATGTCCGCCGCCGGGTACGACGCCGCCTACCCGGAGCTCGACCTCGAGTCGTTCCTCAACGACGCGGGCCGGGAGCTGATGGCGACGGCGTCCGACACCTGCATCGCCAGCGTCGACGGGATCGCCACGTTCGCCGAGACGGCGTTCAAGAACGTCGGCGACTTCACCACCAGCGACCCGCTGGCGACGCCACAGTGGCAGGCGCGGCTGGACGAGAACAAGCTCGGCTCGACCGCGCCGGCCGTTCCCGTCCTGCAGACGCAGGCCGTGTACGACCAGATCATCCCGTTCGAGCAGGCGGACACGCTGCACAAGGCGTGGTGCGCCAAGGGCGCGAACGTGACCTGGAAGACCTACACGATCGCCGAGCACGCCACCGGCATGCTGTGGTCGTGGCCCGACGCGGTCACCTTCCTCACCGACCGCTTCGCCGGGAAGCCGGCGCAGGGCAACTGCGCGGCCTGACGCCGCACGTCCGGGACCTGGGCCTCCGCGCGGGGGCTCAGGTCTCGCGCTTCCAGGCGTCGGTGATCAGCCGCCGCACCTCGGGCTGGGTGACGGGCGGCAGCCCGCGCCGCTCCCGCTCGCGGCACACCGACGTCATCTCGACGTCCGGCATCCCGCACGGGACCGCCCACGTCCACGGCTCCGGGTCGGCGTCGACGTCCATCGCGAAACCGTGCGCGCTGACACCCCGCGAGATGTACATCCCGAGCGAGACGATCTTGCGGCCCTCGGCCGTCCAGACGCCGGTCAGCAGCGGGCTCCCCTTCGGGGTGTCGCGCCGCTCGGCGGGGACGCCCAACTCGCCGAGCACCGCCACCAGGACGTGCTCGATGTCGCGGATCAGCCCGACCACGTCGGCCGGCTCCGCCAGCTTCAGCACCGGGTACCCGACGATCTGCTCCGGCGAGTGGTACGTCAGCTTCCCGCCGCGCCGCGTCTCCACCACCGGGATGCCGTGCGCCGGATCCGGGCGCTCGTGCGGCGGCGTCCGGCGCCCGACCGTGTAGGTGCGGGGGTGTGACAGTAGCCACAGTGTGTCGTCGATCCGGTCGTCCTGCCGGTCGCGCACCATCCGGTCCATGGTCGCGATGGCCTCGGTGTACTCGACGACGTCGCTCTCGATCACGCGCAGCGGATGGTCGCCGCGCCGCCGCGCCGCCAGCCCGCTCACCAGTTGTCCGTGCACGTCGCGAAGCTTATCCGCGGGACGGTCGAATGGAATGCCCCGGTGACGCCCGGGAAGTCCGGGAAGACCGGGGCGGGACTGACAGATCGGCGGATCGCACGGTACTGTCGATGGCAGGCCGAGAGGCGCTGCAACGGGTCGGACGCCCGCCACGCTCGGCCCCGCCGTCTCCGGCTGAAACAAGGGCGCCTCCCACGGACAGCGGGAGGTGGCAGTGAAGAGCGAGCCAGCGACGGGCGGAGCCCTGCGGAACCTGCTCGACGAGCGCATAGCCGTGCTCGACGGAGCCTGGGGGACGATGCTGCAGGGGGCCGGTCTCACCCCGAGGACTACCGCGGCGACCGCTTCGGCGGCCACACCCACGACGTCACCGGCGACCCCGACCTGCTGAACCTCACCCGTCCGGACGTCATCCTGGACGTCCACCGGCAGTACCTCGCGGCGGGCGCCGACATCACGACCACCAACACCTTCACCGCGACGAGCATCGGCCAGGCCGACTACGGGCTCGAGTCGCACGTCCACGAGATGAACGTGGAGGGCGCCCGGCTCGCCCGGCAGGCCGCCGACGAGGCGGGCGGACGGTTCGTCGCGGGCTCGGTCGGGCCGCTGAACGTGACGCTGTCGCTGTCGCCCCGCGTCGAGGACCCGTCCTTCCGGGCCGTCACGTTCGACCAGGTCCGCGAGTCGTACGCGCAGCAGATCGCGGGACTCGCCGAGGGCGGCGTCGACGTGCTGCTGATCGAGACGATCTTCGACACGCTGAACGCGAAGGCCGCGATCGCCGCCGCCCGCGAGGTCGCCCCCGACCTGCCGCTGTGGATCTCGGTGACGATCGTCGACCTGTCCGGCCGGACGCTCTCCGGGCAGACCGTCGAGGCGTTCTGGCGGTCGATCGAGCACGCCGACCCCCTCGTCGTCGGGCTGAACTGCTCGCTGGGCGCCGACGAGATGCGCCCGCACGTCGAGGAACTCGCCCGGATCGCCCCCACCTACACCGCGTCCTATCCGAACGCGGGCCTGCCGAACGCGTTCGGCGGCTACGACCAGACGCCCGAGGAGATGGGCGGGCTGCTCGGCGGGTTCGCCGGGGAGAGCCTGGTCAACGCGGTCGGCGGCTGCTGCGGGACGGGCCCCGACCACATCGCCCGGATCGCCGAGGCCGTCCGCGGCACCGCGCCCCGTGCCGTCCCGCAGGTACCAGCCGCGCCCCGGTTCAGCGGTCTGGAGCCGTTCCAGATCGGCGCCGACACCGGCTTCGTCATGATCGGCGAGCGGACGAACGTCACCGGCTCGGCGCGCTTCCGCAAGCTGATCGAGGCGGGCGACCACCAGGCCGCCGTGGACGTCGCCCTCGACCAGGTGCGCGGCGGCGCGAACCTCCTCGACGTCAACATGGACGCCGACCTGCTCGACAGCGAGCGGGAGATCACCACGTTCCTCAACCTGGTCGCGACCGAGCCCGAGGCGGCCCGCATCCCGATCATGGTGGACAGCTCGCGCTGGAGCGTGATCGAGGCCGGGCTGAAGACCGTCCAGGGCAAGGGCGTCGTCAACTCGATCAGCCTCAAGGAGGGCGAGGAGGCTTTCCTCCAGCAGGCCCGCCGCATCCGCGACTTCGGCGCCGGCGTCGTCGTCATGGCCTTCGACGAGGTCGGGCAGGCCGACACCGCCGACCGCAAGGTCGAGATCTGCGGCCGCGCCTACGACCTGCTCACCCGGAAGGCGGGGTTCCTCGCCGAGGACATCATCTTCGACCCGAACGTCCTCGCCGTCGCCACCGGCATCGAGGAGCACAACGGGTACGCCAAGGCGTTCATCGACGCGCTCCCGCGGATCAAGGAGCGCTGCCCCGGCGCCCGCATCAGCGGCGGCATCTCGAACCTGTCGTTCTCCTTCCGCGGCAACGAGATCGTCCGCGAGGCGATGCACTCGGCGTTCCTGTTCCACGCGATCCGCGCCGGGCTCGACATGGGCATCGTCAACGCCGGCCAGCTCGCCGTCTACGAGGACATCCCCGCCGAACTGCTCGAACACGTCGAGGACGTGCTGTTCGACCGGCGCCCGGACGCCACCGACCGGCTCGTCACCCTCGCCGAGACCGTCAAGGGCAGCGGGACGAAGCGCACCGTCGACCTGACGTGGCGCGAGGGCCCGGTCGAGAAGCGGCTCGAGCACTCGCTCGTGCACGGCATCGTCGACTTCGTCGAGGCCGACACCGAGGAGGCCCGGCAGCAGGCCGCCCGCCCCCTCGACGTCATCGAGGGCCCGCTGATGGACGGCATGAAGGTCGTCGGCGACCTGTTCGGCGCCGGGAAGATGTTCCTGCCGCAGGTCGTCAAGAGCGCCCGCGTGATGAAGCGGTCCGTCGCCTACCTCGAGCCGTACATGGAGGAGGAGAAGGAGGAGGCGCGCAAGGCGGGCCTGCTCGACGAGTCCCGCGGCAACGGCAAGGTCATCATGGCCACCGTCAAGGGCGACGTGCACGACATCGGCAAGAACATCGTCGGGGTCGTCCTCGGCTGCAACAACTACGACGTCGTCGACCTCGGCGTGATGGTGCCCGCCGCGAAGATCCTGGACACCGCGGTCGCCGAGCGGGCCGACGCCGTCGGCCTGTCCGGGCTGATCACCCCGTCCCTCGACGAGATGGTGTCGGTCGCGTCCGAGATGCAGCGCCGCGGGATGGACCTGCCGCTGCTGATCGGCGGCGCCACCACCTCGCGGCAGCACACCGCCGTGAAGATCGCCCCCGTCTACGACCAGACGACCGTGCACGTCCTGGACGCGTCCCGCGTCGTCGGCGTCGTGTCCGACCTGCTCGACCCGGAGCGCGCCGCCGCGCTCGCCGCGTCCACCCGCGCCGAGCAGGACCGGCTGCGCGCCGAGCACGAGACGAAGCAGCGGCGGCCGCTGCTCACCGCCGAGCAGGCCCGCGCGAACCCGGAGAAGGTCTCCTTCGCCGACCTGCCGACCCCCGAGTTCACGGGCGTCCGCGTCGTCGAACCGGACCTGGCGACGCTCCGCGAGATGATCGACTGGCAGTTCTTCTTCCTCGCGTGGGAGCTGAAGGGCAAGTACCCCGCGATCCTCGACCAGCCCGTCGCCCGCGAACTGTTCGACGAGGGCAACGAGCTGCTCGACGAGATCGTCAAGAACGGCTCGCTGAAGGCGCGCGGCGCCTACGGGTTCTGGCCCGCGCACTCCGAGGGCGACGACATCGTCCTGACGGACGGCACCCGCTTCCCGATGCTGCGGCAGCAGACCGCCAAGCCCACCGGGCGCCCGAACCGCTGCCTGGCCGACTACGTCGCCCCGTCCGGCGACCACCTCGGCGGGTTCGCGGTGACGATCCTGGGCGCCGAGGACCTCGCCGCCCGGTACGAGGCCGACAACGACGACTACAAGTCGATCATGGTGAAGGCGCTCGCCGACCGGCTCGCGGAGGCGTTCGCCGAGTACGTCCACCTGAAGGCCCGCCGCGACTGGTTCGAGCCCGACGCCGACCCCCTCCTGGAGGACCTGCACGCCGAGCGGTTCCGCGGTATCCGGCCCGCCCTCGGCTACCCGGCCAGCCCCGACCACAGCGAGAAGCGCGACCTGTTCGAGCTGCTGGACGCCGGACGGCTCGGCATCGGGCTCACCGAGTCGTACGCGATGACGCCCGCCGCCAGCGTCAGCGGCCTGATCTTCGCGCACCCGGAGTCGCGGTACTTCACCGTCGGCCGCCTCGGCAAGGACCAGGTCGAGGACTACGCCGCCCGCCGCGGGATGCCCCTCGCCGAGGTCGAGCGCTGGCTCGCCCCGAACCTCGCCTACGACCCGTCCGCCTGACGCCCGTCACCCGGCGCCCGTCCCCGTCGCGGGACGGGCGCCGGTGTCAGAGCAGGCCGGCCGCCCGCAGCAGCCGCGTCCACGAGTCGCGGGGCCGTCCCTTCCGGTCCCGCTCCCCGACGACGTTCGGCCCGATCGCCCCCGCCACCAGCTCCGGGTACCGGGGGCCGAGGACGAACGTGTCGAAGAACTCCACGATGCCGGGCGCGAACTCCTCCGTCTGGATCGTCTCGACCTCCACGTGCTTGTAGGCGTGGATGTACTCGTCGGGGTCGCAGTAGTAGACGCTCCCGTTTTGCAGGTCCAGGTTGATCGGTGCGCCGCCCGGGATGTCGCCGCGCAGGTCGGGCGGGAGGCCGTACCGCTCGTAGCCGATGGCCAGCGGATCGCCCAGCGGGCAGTCCTCGTCCGTCCGCCGCGCCCGCCAGGCGTCCGGTCCGGCGATCTCCGGCGGGCGGACGAAGTTGAAGTAGTCCCCGGCCAGTCGCGAGAACAGGCCGAACACCTCGGTCACCCCGTCCGGCAGCTCCGGGATCGGCTCCAGCGCGCCGGGCGCACCGATCTCGACCCCGAACCCGTGCTCGTCCTCGACCCGCCGGACCAGGTCGAGCTTCGCCCGCAGCGATTCCATGCCCGCACCCTAGACGCCGCCCCGGACACGCCGCCGCGGCTCGCGGCGCGGCGGCTCCCGCAGCAGCCGTGCGAGCATCCGCAGCTCCGTGCCGATCCGCGGATCCGGCACGTCCAGGTCGTCCGGTACGTCGGGCGGGACGGCCGTGCCCGCCGCGGCCGCCGCGAGCCCGGCGAAGCGCGCCTCGACGTCTCCGGCGCCGGGCGACTCCGCCTCCCGCAGCGCGAGGATCAGGTACCCGAGCCGCTCGACCGCGATCAGCCGCCCCGCCGGACGCTCCCAGCGGTTCTCCACGACGTTCCCTGCCCAGGACGTCAAGGACCTGGTCAGCCGTCGAGGGTCTCGCCGTCGATGCCGAGGACGAGTGACTTGAGCCCTTCCCGGTTCGCACCCTTGACCTTGGCGAAGCCCGCGAAGAGATAGATCAGTCCGTCCTCGTCCATGCCGAACGTGATCATTTCTCGTTCGAGGTCGCCCAGGGGGACGATGTTCTTCCCGAGGTTCTCCGCCCACGCCGCGACGAGTTCGTCCTCGCCGCCGGTCCGGGACGGGTCGATGAAGAACGGCTGCCGCGCCACGGAGACGCCGGGGCCCGACTCGTCGAAACGCAGGCCGCCGTACTCCTCGAGGAAGGTCTCGCCCGCGGCGTGCTGCTCGTATCCTTCGGCCGCGTACCAGGTGCGGTAGGCGGAGATGTCGACCTTGCGGCCGGGGTGCCATCCGGCGCGGCGGAGCGCCCGGTCGAAGTCCTCTTCCGGGGAAGTCATCAGGACTCCTTCGCGGATACTCCGGCCTTCAGGCCGGGGAGGAAACGAAACCCCTGCGGAGCAGGACAGGGAAAGGTGATCCGCCCCCGGGGCGGATCACCGTCCACCACCACCTTTCCGGCAAATCCGCCGAATCCGCCGAACGCCTGCGGCCCCTGTATCTGCGTCGTTAGGTTGCGGGCATGGCGTGCACGGTCAAGCGGGCATTCAAATACCGCTTCTATCCGACGGACGGGCAGGCGGCCGAGCTCGCCCGCACGTTCGGGTGCGTGCGGCTGGTGTACAACAAGGCCCTGGAGGAACGCACCCGCGCGTGGCGGTGCGAGCGGCGCAGCATGTCCTACGGTGATACCTCGGCGGCGCTGACGGGGTGGAAGAAGACCGGTGAGCTGGCGTTCCTGAACGAAGTGTCGTGCGTGCCGTTGCAGCAGGCGCTGCGGCATCTGCAGGCCGCCTTCACCGCGTTCTTCGCCAAGCGCGCGCGCTATCCGCGGTTCAAGTCGCGTAAGAAGTCCCGGGCCTGCGCGGAGTACACCCGGTCGGCGTTCACCTTCCGCGGCGGCGAGCTGAGGCTGGCGAAGGTGAGCGGGCCGCTGGCGATCGTGTGGTCGCGTCCGCTGCCGGAGGGTGCGGTGCCGTCCGCGGTGACGGTGTCGCGGGACGCGGCCGGGCGGTGGTTCTGCTCGATCCTGTGCGAGGACCGCATCACCCCTCTGGCCCCCGCCGGGACGGCCGTTGGTGTGGATGCGGGGGTCACCTCGCTGGTGACCTTGTCGACCGGGGAGAAGGTCGCCAACCCCCGGCACGAGCGCCGCGACCGCGAACGCCTCGCCAAGGCGCAGAAGAACCTGGCCCGCAAGGCCAAGGACTCGGCCAACCGGGACAAGGCCCGCCGGAAGGTCGCGCGGGTCCATGCGCGGATCGCCGACCGGCGGCGCGACTTCCTGCACAAACTCACCACCCGGCTCGTCCACGAGAACCAAATGGTCGTGATCGAGGACCTGAGCATCAGCAACATGGTGCGCAACCATTCCCTCGCCCGTGCGATCTCGGATGCGGCATGGCGGCAGCTGCGGGCGATGCTGGAGTACAAGTGCGCCTGGTACGGGCGTGAGCTGGTCGTGGTGGACCGGTGGTTCCCCTCCACCCGGACGTGCTCGCGGTGCGGGACCCTCGCCGAGAGGTTGCCCCTTGAGGTGCGGGAGTGGGAGTGCGGCGGGTGCGGGGCCCGGCACGACCGGGACGTCAACGCCGCGCGCAATCTTGTGGCCGCCGGGCCGGCGGTGTCCGCCTGTGGAGCCGGTGTCAGACCTCGGCGGGAATCTTCTTCCCGGACGGGGCGGTCGGTGTCGAAGCAGGAAACCCGGCGGGCGACCGCTGGAATCTCCCGCCTTTAGGCGGGGGTAGGTCAAAGGTACCTCATGGTGTTAGCCCCCTAAGCCCCGGTTTCCGTGCGCCGTCGTGCCGGACGCGCTCAGCGGTGATCCAGGATGACGTTGCCGCGTCCCAGGACGTCCAGGACCGACTCGAGCGACGGCGCCTGGGCGAGGTCGTCGGGTTTGCGTGTTTTCCACGACCGGCGGGCGACCTCGAAGTGCGTCCAGAGGAGCGTGAACCGGCCGGCGGTTCCGTATCCGCCGGACATGCAGTCGCTCAGCGAGTCGAGGCCCGCCCCGTAGTAGCCGCCGGGGCCGTTGATCGCTTCGCCGAGTGCGCAGAAGAAGCCCGCGCTGTCGGTCACGTGGGTGCCGTCCAGTTCGAAGGTCGAGCCGTCCGGACGGTCCGCGCCGTCCGTCCGCACGTGCCGGTGCAGCGCGACGTGCGTCCAGGCGCGGCGCCCCTGCGGCCCGTATCTTGTCCACAGGCCCGATTCTCGTGGTGGCCCCGACCGCCAGATGTCCCAGATCTCCTCTTCCTCAGGGAGGGGTGGACGTCCCCAGACGTAGCCCGAGAGGAGGACGCCTTCGGGGGCGCGCTCGGTGAGGCTGGGGAAGACGTAGTAACGCCCGAGTACGCTCGCGTCCTCACCCAGAACCTCGAGTTCGGTGACGAACTCGGTCTCCGAGCCCTCGCCGGGCAGGAGCCGGGCCATGAAATCGCCAGGGATGCAGAAGGGGATCAGGGCGTCGAACCGGTGCCGTCCCTCTTCCTCTCGGGTGCCGCCGAAGAACCCCGTGATCTCGTCGAACGAGCACAGGACCCCGTCGTCGTCCGCCGTCTCGGCGATCAAGCGGTAGCGAGCCATGCCGCCGGGTCAGCGCCGCTCTACGGTGACGCCGAACTGCGCCAGACGGTCCAGGACTCTGTCCAGGGACGGGTCGTAGTAGGGATCGTACGGAAGCCGTGGCTTCCAAGAGCGGCGTGCGACGTCGAGGTCGTGCCAGATCAGCGTGAAGCCGCCGGCGGTCCCGTATCCGCCGGACATGCAGTCGTCGACCGCGATGAGGTTCTTTCCGTAGTAGCCGCCGGGGCCGTTGATCGCTTCGCCGAGTGCGCAGAAGAAGCCCGCGCTGTCGGTCACGTGGGTGCCGTCCAGTTCGAAGGTCGAGCCGTCCGGACGGTCCGCGCCGTTTGTGCGCACGTGCCGCTGCCGGGCCACGTCCAGCCAGGCGCGGCGTCCCCGGTCGCCGTATTGTGCCCAGACGCCCGACGTCTGTGGCCGCCCTGCCCGCCACATGTCCCAGAGTTCCTCCTCTTCCGGAAAAGGGCGGTGCCCCGGCGTTGTGAACGAGCACCGCAGACCCTCGGGAACGAGCCGGGTCGTACTGGGCATGAGGTGGTACACCCCTAGGACGGTGTCGTCCCGCCCCAGAACCTCCAGGCTGCTGACGTTGTCGATCGCCTTTCCGCCGTCGGGCAACAGGGCGGCCATGTACTCACCCGGGCTGTAGGAGGGGATGAGGACGTCGACTTCGAATCGCTCCGCCATGTCGTCCTCCAGGGCGCCGGTGAAGAACCCCGTGATCTCGTCGAACGAGCACAGCACCCCTTCTTCGAGGCCGTAACGGTCTTCGGCGATCAGCCGGTACTTCGCCATCCCCGCCTCCGGTGTCAGTTCACCTTGCCGCCCTCGGGATACCACGGGCCTGGAAAGAGCTTGATGTTGCCGTAGTTGTGCCCGGGGGCATAACCCAGCTTTCCGTCGCGCATCTCGACGATACGGTGATCTGTTCCGGGTACATCCCATTCCAGGCCGCCTTCCCAGCGTGCCCTGTTCCGCGGACCCAGCTCGTCCCCCCGGAACCTCTTCTGGTCGCCGACGTTGAGTCCGTCCGGAATCCGCCCCTCGCGGCGGTCTCTCTGGTCATAGACGCGGGGCGTGGGCGCCCCCAGCGGCGATGGGACGCCGTTCCGCTCCGCTGCTCGCATCGCCTTGATCTTCTCGTACTCGTCACGGATCCGCTTCGGCACCGGATTCTTGTCCGACAGCCTGTACGGGGCGAGGCCGAGGGGGTCGGTCAGCAGCGTCGGGTTGCGGACGTAGGCGTGCGGGTTGAGCTGGGGCTCCAAGCCCTGCGGGTCGGGCGACGTGTACCGCCCCGTGCCGGGGTCGTAGTACCGGTTGTAGTTGTAGTGGAGGCCCGTCTCCGCGTCGAAGTACTGACCGGGGAACCGGAACGGGCACGGTGCGGTGCCGCCGCTCTGGTCGGTGCCCCAGAGCGTCGAGCGCCGGTGCCAGGTGACGGTCCCGTCCGGGGCGACGAGTTCCGTGGGTGAGCCGAGCAGGTCGCCGACGATCGCGTGGAACCGTTCGTCCACCCACTCCTGCGAGCCCGGCGCGGCGGTCCGGTCGGTCTGGGCCAGCGGCCGGTAGGTACCCGGCTCGTACTCCCAGGACGTCGCCCGCACGGTGAACGCGTCCTGACCGGCGGGACGGACACGGTGCACCTGCTCGACGAGGTTCGGCCCCTCCCACGCGAAGGCATAGCTCTCGTTTACCCCGCCGTCCGCGCCTACGTGCTGCTTGCCGATCCTGCGGCCGAGCGGGTCGTAGTGGTAGTGCCAGCGGCTGCCGTCGGGGACCTCGGCACTGGTCAGCCGGTCCTCGGCGTCCCACCGGAACCGCCAGCGGCGGCGGGTGCCCGAGAGCGTGACGTGCTCGCGCAGCACCAGGCGGCCCTGCCCGTCGTACTCGAACCGGACGCGGCCCGCGCGGTGCAGCAGCGTCCCGGTGACCTCCCGCGGGCCCGCCGTCCCGTCGTCGCCCGCGGGCCACTCGCCGGCGGTGACGTTGTCCATCCCGTCGTAGGCGTAGCGTTCCGTCCAGCCCTGGGCGCGGACGGCCGTCACGCGGCCGCGCGAGTCCAGGTCGTAGGCGCGGTTCCCGCCGAGACGGTCGGCGACGGTGGTGAGCGTGCCGTCCGCGCCGTAGCCGTAGGCACGGTGCTGGAGCAGCCGCGCCCGCCCCTGGTCGGCGGGGCCGGGGGCACCCCAGATCGTCTGCGTGGAAAGGCGGCCGTCGGCGTCCCATTGCTGTGCCAGTACCGCACCCGGGCCGATCCGGCGCTCGGTTTCCCGGCCCAGTTCGTCGCGGGAGAACCGCAGGGTGCCGGTGCGCAGGCCGGTGCTGTCGAACCGGGTAGCCAACCCCAGGACGTCGTATGCCCAGGTGCTGCGCACGCCGGTCGGCGTCGTGCGGCCCACGGTCCTGCCCGCGCCGTCCCGGGCCACCGCGACCCGCGCGCCGTTGCAGACCTCGGCGACGACCCGTCCGGCCCGGTCGCGCTCCAGCGCGAGCTCGATGCCTCCGCCCGCCGCACGGACGAGCCGTCCCATGTCGTCGTAGCCGAACGTCGTGACCTGGTCGCCCGCGTGCTTCTCCAGCATGATGCCGGACGTGCCGCGCACGAACGTCGTCTCCTGCCCCGCACCGTTCGTCCGGGAGACGAGACGGCCCGCGGCGTCGTGGCCGTACCGGATCACGCGGCCGTCGAAGTCGGTCTCCGCGCGCAGGCGGCCCGCCGCGTCGTGCTCGTAGGTCCAGGTCCGGCCCTCGGGGGTGCCGACGCGGACGAGTCGCAACTCACCGTCGTGGCCGAAAGTGAGGCGTGCACCGTCCGGCCGGACCGTCGCGACGGGGACGTCGAACGGCCCGTACTCGGTTCGCTCGACCCGTCCGGCCGCGTCGGTGTAGGCGACCGTGTTGCCCTCGGCGTCGTGGGTCCACTGCTCCGTCGCGCCGCCGGGCGAGATACGCGACTCCAGCAGGCCCTCGACCGTCCAGCTCAGCACGGTCGTCCCGGACGGGTCGGTCACGTGCGTGGGACGGCCCAGCGCGTCGTAGGTGTAGCGGGTCGTCGTGCCGGACGCGTCGGTGATCGACACGGGCCGGCCGGCGGCGTCGAGTTCGGCCCGGAACGTGGCGCCCGCCGGGTCGGTGACGCCGGTGATACCGCCTCGCCCGTCGCGCTCGTAGACGGTGACGGCGCCGGACGGGTCGGTGATCCGCGTCGCGTTGCCGCGGTCGTCGTACTCCATGCTCCACGACGTGCCATCCGGCTCCGTGATGAGTACGGGGAGATGGAGGTCGCCGTACTCGGTGGTGGTGCGGCTCCCGTCCGGGTGGGTCACGGCCGTGACGTTGCCGACGTCGTCGTAGACGTAGTGGGTGGTGTCGCCGAGTGGGTCGGTGCGCGACAGCACATGGTCGAACTCGTCCCACTCGGTGCGGATCGATGCCCCGAGCGGGTCGATCTCCTCCACGACCTGCCCGGACTCGTTGTAGCGGTAGACCGTTGCCTGCCCGGTGCCGTCCGTCACCACGGTACGACGTTCGTCCGGCCGGTAGGTCAGGGCCGCGTCGAGGTGGCCGCCGGTGCCCTCGCCGCGTACGGCACGGCCCTGCTCGTCGTAGGTGTAGCGGTACCAGAAGCCGTTGCGGTCCACCCAGCCGGTGAGCCGGTCTCGATCGTCGTAGGTCAGTTCTAGCGGACGCCCTGAGGAGTTGTAGACCTCGGAGAGGTTGCCGGCCTCGTCGTAGCCGTACCGCACGAGGACGGTCCCGGCCGGCTCGGCATCGTGGAGCAGGCGGAGCGCGGTGACGCGCGGTTCGGGTTCGGGGCCGCCGACGTCGTGCGGGGCGCTGTCCACGGCGAGGCGCCGGCCGTCGCCGCGCCGGATCCCCGTGAGGACGCCGTCCTCGTGGTCGAGATCGATGCGGTTGCCGTTGCGGTCGGTGACGGCCACCAGCGGCAGCCGGGACCAGCCGTACCGCTCGCCGGGGGCGGGGAAGTGCAGTGTGCGGCCCGTGCGCGGGTCGGTGAGCGTGTAGCCGCCTTCGCCGGTCAGCATCAGCGTCCGGCGCGCGCCCGCGACCGGCTCGAAGCCGACGTTCGGCACCATGGCCTGCGGAAAGCGCAGCACGGTCGCGTCCGCGTCGAGAAAGTGGACGCCGTCGGCGTCGATCTCCAGTGCCTGGTCGAGCGAGGACGCCCAGGTGCGTCCGAACAGCCGCCCGGACCCGTAGGTCGACACGTGCGTGCGGGTGACGATGAACTGCAGGGCGGCGTCGAACGACGCGTCCTGCTGGGTGAGCAGGACCTCACCGGTGACCACGTTGATCGGGTCACTGGTCGTCGAGGAGTTCTGCTCGGTGCGGGCGCGGGACTGGTCGGTGCCGCCCCGCCGGTTTCCGTTCGTCCCGCCACGCCCGCCGGGAGGACGGGGCCCGCCGGGGGATGGGGAACCGCCGGGCCCGCCGCGTCCGCCGCCCGGCGACGGGAAGTAGTTGCCCGCCGCCCGGCCGAACACGCCCCCGGCTGCGCCCGAACCGCGGCGTCCCGGACGGCGTCTACCCATCGTCGGAAAGCGGTGACGGCATCGGCGTTGCCCTTCGGGAGGGGATGAACCGGTCTAAAGTGGAGCAAGATTATCGCGTGTGGCGGTTCGTGGCGAGGGGCGCGACGAAGGGCGCGGCCGGGGTGGCCGCGCCCTTCGTTCGTTCGGCGGCGAGGAAAGCGGGGAGGCTGGACAGGAAAGGTGTTGAGAAGGAAGCCTCTCCATGGCCTCGCCGATGGCATCTTAACACGAACGGCTTCGCTCGAACGGGCTAAAGAAATTGGGCGCCGCATCTGCGGCGCCCATTCCGGAGCGGGAATACGTTGGCGAAGTCGAGACTCTGCCGATCCTGCATCGGAAGGAAGCGCCGTCGTGATCCCGATCGTGGGAGGAAGGCGAGAGGGCTGGGTTAACTTTTGCAGAGTTTGAGAAGGAAGCCCTCTCATGGCCTCGCCGCGACGATTCTAGCAGTCAGGCCGGGATCAGGTCTCGCAGGTTTTTCAGGGTGACGACCGTCGAGTCCGGGTGGAGTCCCTCGGGACGGTCGAGGCCGACGAAGGTGACGGGCTCGCCGGGGACCGGGACGCCGTCGAGCATCGTGAACTGCTCCGGTCGCATGAGATCGACCAGGTGGCGGACGGTGAGGTAGCGGCGCTCGATGACGGCGCGGGTCAGTCCGGCCGTCGTGACCCGGTTGTTCTCGACCCGGTTGAACGCGAATCCGCCCCGCACGTGCAGGTGCATCCACTTCGCCCGCCAATCGCCGTCCTTGCCGCGGACGAACGCCAGCGGAAGGGAGACCCGGGCGGGCCCGCGCAGGTCGGACTTCATCCGGACGGTCTTCGGTTCGAACGGTCGCCCGCCCTGTTCGGCGTCGCGCAGCATGAACCCGAAGAACGACTCCTCGACCTCGTCGAACCCTTCACCCGAGTAGATGTTGACCTGCGGGATGACGAACCGGGCCTTGATCTTTCGCAGCGACAGGTCGATGAACTCGGACGCGCCGTCCGGTGCCTCGGTGATATCGCCGGAATGCCGGCCGCCGGCCTTCCGGAGCGAGGTGTACGACAGCCATTCCGGGTGGTCGTAGTCCTTGTCGAGCATGAGCGCGGAAAGGTCGAAGTCCGTCGTGTACTCGCGCTGCTTCCAGTAGATGAAGAACCGCAGGAGCTCCCCGTCGACCGGCGAGAGGGAGCCTCGGGGGAGCACGCCCAGGCCGTCCGCGGTCGCCTTCCCGCTGAGCGGCAGCGCGACGTCGAGGACGGCCGGGTCCACGACGAGGTGCGCGGGCGCGGGCAGCCGGGAGGCGAGCTCGGCGTCCAGCAGGTTCTTGAGCCGCCGGAACGCGTCCGGGTCGAGCGGCGGGCGGGTGTCGGGGACGGCGACGCCGCGCCCCGAGGCGCTCGCGAAGACGCGCGTGCCCTTCGCCTTCCTCGTCCGGTTGAGCAGGTGCTCGCGGACCGACAGCAGGACCCGGCCGGACACCCGCCCGGCGACGGACTCGGCGGCGTCCAGGACCGCGCCGGACGCGGACGGGTCGGTGCGCAGCAGCCGGTCCAGCGACCGGAACAGCGTGCCGGGCGCGTTCGCGGCGAGGTTCGCCGCGCCCGCGACGTCGCCGCCGCCGAGGAGCGCCTCGACGCGGCCCGCGAACGACGGCACCTTCTTCTCGCCGCGCGCCACCGCGAAGACGTCCCGCGCGTGCGGCCAGCGCGGGTACTCGTGGGGGTGCAGGCGCTCGCCGAGCCGCTTCCACCGCTCGCGGTGCGCGGCGACGTCGCCGAGCTTCGCCGGGTTGCCGCCGACGACCGCGTCCAGGCCCGCGAGCAGGGCGCGGCGCTCGCGGCGGGTCAGCAGGAACTCGGTCGGCTCCGCCAGCGTGACGTCGCCGAGCGACAGCCCGCAGGCGAGCCGCAGGACGTCGGTGACCGTGTCGAGCAGCAGGTCGCCGCCGGCGGCGACGCGCACCTGGTTGATCAGGGCGCGGTTCTCCCGGACGGGGATCGCTTCCGGCGTGACGGTGGTGCAGTGCGCGGCGAGCTCGCGCAGGGCCTCGAGTTCCGCCGCGGTGAGCGGGGTGACGCTTCCGGCCAGCGCGAGGAACAGCCGGTCGGCCTCGGCGGCCGTGGCGTCCCCGGCGTGCAGGACGGTCACCCGGTCGGCGCCCGCGACCAGTTCGTCGTGCGCCGCCAGCATCTCCTCGTAGGAGTGCAGGTACTTCCCGTACTTCGGCAGCGACAGGAGGTTGATCGACCCGCCGACGATCTCGACGTCCGCGTCCGGGTCGGCGAGCGCGCTCACCAGGGAGGAGACCCAGAAGTCGAGCGTGTCCGGCACGCCGTGCGGGAAGTCGCGGAAGTAGACGTTGTGCCGGACGTGGTCGCCCACGATCTCGCGCACCACGGGGAGCACCCGGGCGGCGAGGTCGGAGACGGCGTCGCTGTCCAGCCGGGACAGCGCGGCGAGCAGGTCGCCGGACAGCTTGAACCCGGCCGACATGAGTGCGGCGTCGAACCGCCGCGCGGCCGCGTCGCCCGCCCCCGCCGGGCCGTCCGGGACGGGCACGCGGTGCGTGTGGCGGACGACGAGCCGCTCGATCGTGGTGGTCACCTGGGAATGGTCGCAACGATCGTGCTTCTCGCCAACGCCTTTTCACGTCAGGTGAGGCGCGCGACGGCTCCCGGACGGACGGGACGGTGCAGCCGGGCCCCTGATCGGTGCGCCGGCTTTGCAGAGGCACGAGCCCCTGGGGGCGAGGTGCGGTCCGGCGGGGTACGGCTCCGAACTCGAGCGTCGATAAATGGTTTGTTCGAGTAGGAAACGGTTGCCACTCTTGGCCGGAATACGGGAAAGGGGGAAATGCCGATGTCGACGCTGCGCGTGACGGCCGAACGGCTGACGATCCTGCCGCACGACAACGCGGACGCGCTCGAACTCGCCCAGGTCGGGCTGTACCGGGCGGTCGTCCAGAAGGGGCGGTACGCGACCGGCGACTGGGCCGTCTACATCCCCGAGGGAGCGCTGCTCCCGGACGGGCTGATCGGCGAGCTCGGGCTCACCGGGAAGCTCGCGGGCGCGGGCGAGAACCGCGTCAAGGCCGTCCGGCTGCGCGGCGAGCTGTCGCAGGGCATCGTCTGCCTGCCCCGCGCCCTGGACGGGACGGACCTCGCCGCGGCGCACGGAGAAGGCCGGAACTTCGCCGACGACCTCGGCATCGTCAAGTGGGTGCCGCCGGTCCCGGTGCACATGGCCGGCGAGGTGCTGCCCGCCCCCGACCTCGTCCGGTGGATCGAGATCGAAGACGTGAAGCGGTACCCGGCGATCTTCGAGCCGGGCGAGCCCGTGGTCGCGACGGAGAAGATCCACGGGACGGCGTGCCTGCTCACGATCGCGGGCGGCGAGCCGTTCGTGTCGTCCAAGGGGTTCGGCGGGAAGTCGCTCGCGCTGGTGCGGGACGGCAAGAACCTGTACTGGCGGACGCTCGAGGCGCACGGGGCCGTCGAGGCCGCGCGGAAGATCGCCGAGCGGTTCGGCGCGGACCGGGTCGGGCTGTTCGGGGAGGTCTACGGCCGCCGCGTGCAGGACCTGCACTACGGCGCCGCCGAGCCCGGATACGCGGCGTTCGACGTCGCGGTGGCGGGCGCGGACGGGTTCCGCTGGCTGGATCCGGCGGAACTCGCCGCCGTGCTGGCGGACGCGGGCCTGCCCGCCGCGCCCGTCCTGTACGAGGGCGGGTACGACGAGGCGCGGCTGATGGAGCTGGCGAGCGGGCGGGAGACGGTGTCGGGCCGGTCCGCGCACCTGCGCGAGGGGCTGGTCGTGCGGCCGGTGACCGGGCGGTGGAGCCCGGTCACCGGCGGGCGGGCGATCGCGAAGTTCGTCTCGCCCGGCTACCTCACCCGCAAGGGCGGCACCGAGTTCGAATGATCACCCCCGGGCGGCGGCGGGCGTCCCCGCCCGCCGCCGCCACAGCACGACCGCGGCGAGCAGCGCCGCCAGCACCGGGACGGTCGTGAGCAGCACGATGTCGCGGCCCGGCAGGGACAGCCCGAGCAGGACGCCGCCGACGGCGGGGCCCACGATGGATCCGGCCCGGCCGAGCGCGGCGGCCCAGCCCACGCCGGTGGTGCGGGTCGCGGCCGGGTACACGCTGACGGCCATGGTGAGCTGGCCGATCTGGCTGCCGATGAGCCCGGCGCCCGTCCCGGCGAGGACGAGGAACAGCAGGGCGTCGGGCAGTTCGACGCGGGCGACGGTGAACGCGCACGCGGCGCCCACGATCGTCGTGACACACAGGGACGGCGCGATGCCGATCCGGGACGCCAGCCAGATGAGCCCGATACCGCCGACGATGCCGCCGAAGCTGAAGAACGCCAGCCCCATCGGCGCCTCCGACTCGGCGAACCCGAAGTCGGTCATCAGGGTCGGCACCCACGACTGCAGCGTGTAGGCCGACAGGAACGCCATGAACGAGAACAGCCAGATCAGCAGGGTGTCGGTCCGCACGCCGGGCCGCAGCAGCAGGCCGACGCGCTCGCCCTCGCGCGCCCGCGCCCCGGCGGGGACGCGGTCGGCGGGCAGCGCCCACAGCATCACCGCGGCCAGGACGAGCGGCGCGCCCCCGGCGACCCAGAAGACCCCGGCCGGGCCGATCGCGTCGAGCATCCGGCCGCCGAAGACGCCGCCGAGCGTCGCGCCCGACGCCAGTCCCAGCGTGACGGTGACCGACACCCGCTCGTGCCGCTCGGCGGGGCTGTGGTCGGTGGCCAGGGCGACCGCGGCGGGCAGCACCGCGCCCAGCCCGACGCCCGTCAGCACCCGGGTGACGCTGAGCACGGCGATCGACTCCAGGGGCAGCAGCGCGGCCGTCGCGAGGGTGCTGACCGCGAAGAACGCCACCCCGCCGATCAGCACCCGGCGGCGGCCCAGCCGCGCGCTGAGCGGGCCGGAGTACAGGTAGCCGACGACGACGCCGAGGTTGGTGAGGACGAGCGGCGCGGTGAAGGCCGCCTCCTCGAGTCCCCAACCGGTCGCGAGGGACGGGACGGAGAACGCGAGCGCGGCGGTGTCGAACCCGTCGATCAGCACCGCGAGGAAGGCGAGGACGACGGCGGACCACAGGACGCGCCGCGGTTCGGCGGGCGTGTCGTTCACTGGGCGCTCCCCTCGGCGAAGACGATCGTGCGGGCGGCGGCGAACAGCGGGGACTCCGGGTCGCCGAACGCCGCACCGGTGCCGACGTGGTCGGTACCGGGAAGCGGCACGGTGACCGGCCGGTGCCCGGCGTCCTCGAGCGCCCGCGCCAGCAGCGTCCCGTGCTCGCGGAAGAACCCGCCGTCCTGCCCCCTGACGTTCGGTTCCGGATCGCCGTAGGAGATGACGACGCCGCGCGGCGCCCGGGTGATCCGCCGGGACGGCGTGAGCCGCGCCGCCTCCGCCGGGTCGAGCTCCGGTTCGGACCGCAGGTCGACGGGCGCGCTCATGCAGACGGCGCCGGTCACGCCGGGGAGCGGGTCGTCCGCGCCGGTCATGGTGACCATGGCGGTGAGGTGGCCGCCCGCCGAGTGCCCGGCGACGGTGAGCCGCGCCGGGTCGCCGCCGTAGGCGGGCGCGGCCCCGGCGGCCCAGCGCACGGCGCGCGCCGCGTCGGCCACGGCGTCGGCGATGGTGTGCGCGGGGGCGAGCCGGTACCCGCAGGACACGAAGACCGCACCGGCCTCCACCCACGGTGCCGCCAGGTGGTCGTAGAACGCGGGGTGGCCCTCGCGCCAGCGGCCGCCGTGGAAGTAGACGATCACCGGCCGGCCGGTGCCGCCGCCCGGATGGTAGACGTCGGCGAGGTGGGCCGGGTCGGGCCCGTACTTGAGGTCGAGGTCGTGCGGGAACCGCTCGCGGACGTCCTCGCGCCGGCGCAGGGCGACGTCGTAGAAGCCCTTCCAGTCGGCGTGGTACCGCTCGGGATTGCGGTAGGTGAAGTACTCCGTGGGGTCGGCCGGACGGACGGTATCGGGGGACATGGTGCCGCTCCTTCGAAGCAGGATGGAGGGACGAGCGGACGAATCCCTGGCCACCGGCCGTAACTCGCCTCTTCCGTGCTTGGCATCACATCCTGTCCGATCCTCGTATACCTCACCAATCCCAATAGTGTTCGCCGCTATAGCGGAATGCCCATACCGGCGCCGGGGTCAGCGCCGCAGGACCCGGCCCGTCCTCGCGTCGATCTCCGGGGCGTACCGGGCGCCGCCGGGGCCGATCACGTCGCCTTCCCAGACGACCGTGCCGCCGCGGGCGTCGAGGTTCAGCTCGGTGATCCGCGCTCCGGGGACGCTCGCGCGGATCGCGTCGGCCGCGCCCCGGTGGTCGAGCTTCGCCTCCCGGACGCGCGCCAGGTCCTCGTCCCCTTCGTCCCGTTCGTCGCCCTCATCGCCCTCGTCCTGTTCGAGTTCGTTCCGGACGACTCTGGTGCCCGCGCCGTCCACGAGGAGTTCGCGCTCGGTTCCGTCGTCCCCGACGAGGCCCACCTCCCAGCCGCCGCCCTCCGTCTCGATGGAGGTCAGCGCGGTGCCGGGGGCCGCCCGCAGCGCGGTCGCCGCGGCCCGTTCCATGGCGCCGACGGCCGGGGTGGTGACGGGAAGCGGGGTGGTGTTCGGCGCGGTGAGGGTCTCGCCGGTGGCCGCGGTGCCCGGTGCCGCCGGGGCGTCCCGCTCGGCCCCGCCGCCGCAGGCGTCCAGCAGGAGCACCGTGGCCAGCGTCGCGGCGACAGCTCTCACTCCCGGCCCTCTACCCGCGAGCGCGCCGGGTACGCCGGGGGCGCGGGCGAGCGTGAACGCCGGGGCGGGCGCGCCGGGTTCCCCGCTGGCCCGAAACGGCCAGCGGGGACGGACTCCTTGACACGGCGAGGGAAGCCGCCGACGATGGGAGCGCTCCCATGTCGCGGCGCGGCCACGCGTCCGCCGGTGTCCCGGCGGAGCGTGGGAGCGCTCCCATGAGCCTCGGAAGGGGACACGCATGACCGTGCAGGGCGACGCCCCGCCGTCCCGGACCGGACCGGACGACCCGGACGTCCGGACGGCGCGTCCATGGGCGCCCCACGTCTGGTGGATCTCCCTGCTCGCCGGCGGGCTCGGGGCGGCGGCGGTGTGGTTCCTGCTGCCGCACGGCCGCGAGATCGAAGCGGCGTGGGAGATGCCGGCGAAGCTGCTCGTGTTCGCGTCCGCGTGCGTCGGGGTCGCGCTCTTCCCGTGGGCGTCCCGGCTGCCGCAGTGGACGCTCTACCTGCCGTTCGCCGTCTTCACCGGCTACATCGTGCCGCGCATCAGCGGCTTCTACTACCTGGACGGCGAGCGCGCCCACGGTGACGCGTTCTACACCCACCTCTACCAGCTGCTCTATCCCGGACTGGTGCTCACGGTCGCCGCCGCGTACCGGATGGGCGGCGGCACGCCCGGCCGCTGCCTGAAGATCATCTTCGGTGGCGTCGTCATCATGTTCTCCGGCTTCCTGGACCTCATGTGGTACGTCGTCAACCCGGTCGGGATCCCGGACCGGATCGACGCCCCGCACATCAACCTCATCACCGGCGGCCCCATCTCCTTCGGCGCGACGATCGCATTCGCGCTCGCGCACGTCCCGATCGTGGTCGGGTTCGCGCTGCTGCCGCTGGACCGCTGGATCGGCCGGCTGCTCGGCACCACCGACCGGCCCGCCTGAGGAGCGCCCCCCGCCGACCGCGCATCGAGGCATCGACGACAGTGGCGAGGAGGCCACGTGGCGACGTCCACCAACGACAACGACGAACCGGGTGCGGACGCGGGGCTCACGATCTCCGTGGCGGCGCCCGCCTACAACGAGGCGGCGAACATCGCCGCGGCCGTCACCGAGTGGCGCCGCTACCTGGAGCGTTCCCCGGACGTGTCGGACTGGGAGATCGTGGTCTGCGACGACGGCAGCACGGACGGGACGGGCGCGGTGCTGGACGCGCTGCGGGACGACTGCCCGCGGCTCACCGTCGTCCGGTTCGCCCGCAACCGGGGCGCGGGCGCGGCGATCGCCGCGGCGATCGGGGGCACCCGCCTGGATTGGGTGGTGGTGCTCGACTCCGACGGCCAGTTCCCGATCGCGAACCTCGACCGGTTCGTCCGGCTGCTGCGGGACGGACGGGCGAAGGCGTTCTCCGGCGCGCGCGTCCGCAAGGCCGACAGCCTGCCGTACCGGTGGGGGTCGGCGGCCAGCGGCGCGGCGAGCAACCTGCTGCACCGCACCCGCTACCGCGACTTCAACTCGATCTTCAAGGTGGTGGACGGGCCGCTGCTGCGGTCGCTGCCGCTGGAGGCCGGCGGGATGAACTGCTCGACCGAGATCACCGCGCGGATCGCCGAGCTGGGGCACGCCTGGGTGGAGATCCCGATCGAGCACCGGGAGCGCGGCGGCGGGGCCCGCGGCTGGCGCTTCTGGGGCGGTGCGCGGGACCGGGCGCTGCTCGTCGGCTACCTCGGCTACCGGCACTGGCTGCTGCGCCGCGGCGTCCTGCGCACCCCGCCGGACCCCGCCGCCCCGGCCGTCCCCGCCGCCGCGCCCGTGCCCGCGCGCGTTCCGGAGGACGCCCGGTGAGCGCGCTGCGGGTCGCGATGTTCGGCGGCGGGCGCGGCACCGCGGCGATCGCGCGGCGGCTGCTGGAGACACCGGGCGTGGAGCTGTCGCTGCTGGTGAACGGGTACGACGACGGGCTGTCCACGGGGGCGCTGCGGCGGTTCCTGCCGGGGATGCTGGGGCCGTCCGACTTCCGCAAGAACCTGCTGCTGCGCCGCGACGGCGACGGCCCCGGCCGCGCCGCGCTGGTCGCCTTCCTGGAGCGCCGCCTCCCGCCCGGGACGGCCCGCCGCGACCTCGACGGGCTCGCGGACGCCCTGCCGCGCGGCGTCCGGGAACCGGTGGAGCGCGACCTCGCCGCGCTCCGCGCCCGCCTCGACGCCGACCCCGACGGGCTCGACCTCGCCGACTGCGCCGTCGGCAACCTCGTCATCGCGGGGGCGTACCTGCGGCTCGGGCGCGACTTCAACGCCGCCGTCGGCCACTGCGCCCGCGCCTACGGTTCCGCGGCCCGGCTGCTCAACGTGACCGGCGGGGAGGACGCGCACCTGGCGGCGGTGAAGGCGAGCGGCCGGGTGCTCGCCGACGAGGCCGGCATCGTCGCGCCCCAGGACCCGTCCCCGATCACCGACCTGTTCCTGCTGCGCGAGCCGCTCACCGCCGCCGGACGGGACGAGCTGGAGCGGCTGCCGCCCGCGCGCGTCCGGTGGGTCCTGCGCCGCCGCCGGGCCGCGCTCACCGCGAACCCCGCGGCGCTCGCGGCGCTCCGCGACGCCGACCTGATCGTCTACGGTCCCGGCACCCCGCACTCGTCGCTGCTGCCGAGCTACCTGACGCCGGGCGTGCCGGACGCCGTCGCGGCGAGCCGGGCGGCGGCGAAGGTGCTGGTCGTCAACCTGACGGACGACCACGACGTGCGGGGCTTGAGCGCGGCGGGCCACCTCGGCCTCGCGCTGTCGTACCTGGGCGACCCGCTGAACGAGCGCGGCCTGGTGACGCACGCCGTCCGGCACCGCCCGGGCGACGGCCGCGCGGCCGGCCCCGGACCGGTGCCCGGCCGGGACGGCGTGTGCTGGCTCCCGGCGGACCTGGCGGACCCGGAGCGGCCCGGCGTGCACGACGCCGGCCGCACCGTCGCTCTCCTGACCGGCCTGGTCGCGAGGACGGACGCACTCCTGGAGCGTGCCGGATGACGGCCGCGTGGTTCCTCGATCTCGACGGGACGCTCGTCGACTCGGCTCCGGCGCACGAGGCGGCGTTCCGGGCGGCGCTCGCGGAGGTCGCGCCCGCGCTGCTCGGCGGGTTCGACTACCGCGACCACGCGGGCGCGGGGACGGGCGCGGTGGCGGGGACGCTGGGGCTGGCGGGCGCGGACGCGGCGCGGTTCGTCCGGCGGAAGCGGGAGATCTACCGCGGGCACGTCGCGGCGGGGAAGGTCGCCGCGTTCCCGGGCGCCCACCGGCTGCTCGACCGGCTCGCCGCGCTGGGCCGTCCGGCGTACCTGGTGACGGCCGGGAGCCGCGGCTCGGTGGCGCGGGTGCTCGCGGCGAGCGGGCTGGGCGACCGGCTCGGCGGCGTCCTGACCGGCGACGACGTGCCCGCGAGTAAGCCGGATCCGGCGTTCTACCGGGCGGCGTGCGAGCGCTGGTCGGTCGCCCCGGCCGGCGCCGCGGCCGTCGAGGACTCGGCGCACGGCGCGGCGTCCGCGGTGGGCGCCGGGATCCGGACGTACCTGGTCCACGCCTCCGGGCCGGTGCCCGGCACCGTCCCGGTGCGGGACCTCGACGCGCTCGCCGACCTGCTGGGAGGGCCCGATGCGTGACCGGATCTGCGCGGTGATCCCGGCGGCGGGGCGCGGCTCGCGGCTCGGCCTCGGCGTCCCGAAGATCCTGCTGGACGTCGCGGACGGCGTCACCGTCTGGAACCTGCTGTACCGCCGCATCGCGCCGTCGGTCGGGCACGTGCACGTGGTCGTGTCACCGGACGGCGCGGAACCGTTCCGGCGCCGCGCGGCGGCGGAGATCGACGCGGGCGCGGTGTCGGTGAGCGTGCAGGAGACGCCGACCGGCATGGGCGACGCGATCTTCGGGGCGCGGCCGCACTGGGACGGGCACGCGGCGATCCTCGTGGTGTGGGGCGACCAGGCGAACCTGTCGGCGTCGACCGTCCGGCGGGTCGTGGCCGCGCACGGGACGGCGGGGGCGGCCGGTGCGGGAGCGGGGCTCACGATCCCGCTCGTCCCGATGCCGGACCCGTACGTCGAGTACGAGCTGGACGGCCGCCGCCTGCTGCGGGTGCGGCAGTCGCGGGAGGGCGAGGAGTGCCGGCCGGGCGGCCTCGGCGACGTCGGCGCGTTCTGCCTCGGCACGGACGGCCTGCACGCGGCGTGGGCGCGGTACCTGGCGGGCGCCGAGCGCGGCGCGGTCACCGGGGAGGTCAACTTCCTGCCGTTCCTCACCCACCTGTCGCGGGCGGACGGACGGGACGTGTCGGTGGTGCGGGTCGCGGACCCGGCCGAGGCGCGCGGCGTGAACACGAGGGACGACCTGGAGTTCGTCCGGCGGAGACACGCGCGGTGCGGCGACTGAGGCCGCCGCGGCGGCTGAGCGTGCCGGCCGCCGGGCCGACCGTGCTCGGCACCGCGGCGAGCGCGGTGTCGGCGGCGACGACGCTGGTCATCGCGCGGGGGATCGGCGCGGCGGCGTTCGGGCACTTCACGGTCGTGCTGTCGATCGCGCTGATCGTCACGATCGGCATGCAGCTCAGCCTGCACTACGTGATGCTGCAGGAGTTGCCGCGCGGCGACCCGGCGCGGCACCGGGCGATGATGGCGACGGCGCTGCTGTCCACGCTCGTCCTGGGCGGCGGCCTCACCGTCGCGGGCGCCCTCGCGGCCCCGTGGCTCGCGCCGCTGGTCGGAGTGGACGCGGGCGCGCTCGCGTCCGGGCTGGTGCTGGCGTTCGCGATGACGCTGAACCACCTGACCGAGAGCTTCCTGCGCGGACGCCGCCGGTTCGCGCTCGTCGCGCGGCTGAAGGCGGTGATCGCCGTCGCGTACCTGGGCGGCGCGTCGTGGTGCCTGCTCGGCGCCGGGATCACCGACCCGGACTTCTACCTGGCCGCGCTGACCGGTACCTACGCCGGGTTCGCGCTGGCCGCGCTCGCCGCCGTCCGGATCCCCCCGCGCGCGTGGACGGGGGCGTGGTCGGCGGCGGAGGCGCGCGCGCAGTACCGGCTCGGCGCGTACGTGACGGTGATCGCCGCGCTGACCGGGGTGCTGTTCGGCCTCGACGTCATCTTCCTGAACCACTGGGCGGACCGGGCGGACGTCGGCGTCTACTCCATCTACAACGGGTTCCCGAAACGGCTGCTCGGGGTGGTTTTCACCGACGGGATCGGGCTGGCGCTGCTGCCCGCGCTCGCCGTCGCCGACACGCGGGCGGTGCTGCGGCGGCTCGTCCGGCTGGCGCCGCTCGTCGCGGCCGGGACGGCGCTGGTCGCGTTCGCCGCGAGCACCGTGCTGTTCCCGCTGCTGGGCGGCGAGTACCCGTACTCGCTCGTCCTGATGGGGCTGTCGGCGGCCGGCATCGGCCTGCACGCGGTGTTCAACCTGTACTCGGTGGCGCTGTCGATGGACGGGCTGCGCGGCGCCCGCGTCCTGATCGCGTGCCTCGCCGTCGCGACGCCCGCCGCGCTCGCCCTGCAGGCCGCCTGCATCGCGCGGTGGGGCCTGCATGGCGGCCTCGCCGGGTTCGCGCTCGGCAACCTCGTCCCGGTCGCCGCCGTCATCGCGGTCGCCGCCCGCGTCTACCGCCACCGCGACGGCGGCGGCGACGGTGGCGGCGGCGCCCCGGCTGCCCCGCCCGCACCCGCACTGGAGAAGGCCCCATGAAGATCGTCCACGTGGTCAACCAGTACCCGCCGAACGTCACGACGGGGCTCGGCCGCTACATCGAGCTGATCGTCCCGCGGCTGGCCCGCGAGCACCGGCTCGCGGTGTTCACGCTGGGCGGGCACGGCGGCGCGGCCCGCGAGCGGGACGGGCGGGTGGCGGTGCACCGCGCGCCCGCCCGGATCACCCGGATCGCCGGGGCGGTCGCGCGCCGCCGCCCGCTCAACCGCACGCGGCGGCTCGACTTCGCGCTGCTGGCCGCGGACGTCGTCGCGAGCAACTGGCGGTACGTCCGGCGGCTGCGGCGCGCCCGCGACCGCCCCGACCTGGTCGTCGTGCACGACACGACGAACTTCCTGTGCGGGCTGCTCTGCCACTACGCGCTGCGGCTGCCGGTCGTCCTGCACGTCCACACGACCGAGTACGGGGTGGACGCCGCCCGCCGGACCGGGTTCGGGGCGGTGGAGCGGTGGCTCGGACGGGTCGCGCGGCGCGTCGTCGTCCCGACCCCGGAGATCCGCGACCGGCTGCGCGCCGCCGGATGGGACGCGCGGACGCCGATCGACGTCGTCCCGCTCGGCGCCACCTACGAGCCCGCCGCGCTCCCCGGACCGGACGAGCGCGCCCGCCAGGCCGCCGCGCTGCGCGCCCGCCTCGGCATCCGGCCGGACACGCCCGTCCTGCTGTTCACCGGGCGCCTGGAGCGGCAGAAGGGCGTGTACGAGCTGGTGGAGGCGCTGCCGGAGATCGTCGCGGCCGTCCCGGAGGTGTGCGTCGTGCTGGCCGGGGAGGGCGACCGGGCCGGGGTGCGGCGGATCGCGGCGCGGGCCGGGCTGTCCGCGCGCCTGCTCACCCCCGGCTTCGTCCGGGGCGAGGAGCTGGCGGCGTACTACGCGATGGCGGACGCGTGCGTGTTCCCGTCGCGGTTCGAGCCGTTCGGGCTGGTCGCGACCGAGGCGATGGCGCTCGGCCGGCCGACGATCCTGGGCGCCGGGTTCTCCCGGATCTTCGCGGGGGACGACCCCGTGCGGCCCGCCGTCCACCGGATCGCCGGGACCGGGCCCGGCGACGTCGCCGCCGCCGTCATCGCCGTCCTCACCGATGGGGACGCTCGCCGCGACCTCGGCGAGCGCGGGGAGCGGCTGGTCCGGGAGCGGCTGAGCTGGGAGCGCGCCGCCGCCGAGACGTCGCTCGTGCACGTGAAGGCGGTGCGGCCGTGACCACCGTGTCCGTCGTCGTGCCCTGCTACGACGCCGCGCGAACGCTCCGGCTCTGCGTCGAGGCGGTCCGCGCCCAGACCCGGACGCCCGACGAGATCGTGGTCGTGGACGACGCGAGCCGCGACGGCTCCGCCGACATCGCCGCCGGGCTCGGCTGCCGCGTCGTCCGGCTCCCGGAGAACCGCGGGGTGTCGGCCGCCCGGAACGCGGGCGTCGCGGCGTCGAGCGGCGACGTCGTGTTCTTCCTCGACTCCGACGTGGCACTGCACCCGGACGCCGTCCGCGCCGCCCTCGACGTCCTGCGGGACGAGCCGGACGTCGGCTGCGTGCAGGGCGTCTACGAGCCGGAGCCGCTGATCGACGACGGTCCCGTCGAGTGGTACCGGATCCTGCACGCCGCGTACTGGCGGCGCCGCCACCTCGGCGACGTCACCGGCGTGGTGTTCGCGCTCGCCGCGATCCGCCGGGACGTCCTGGAGGAGGTCGGCGGGTTCGACGAGACGCTGCGCGACTGCGAGGACGTCGAGTACGGCGGGCGGCTCGCGGGCCACGGCCGGGTCGTGCTGACCGACCGGATCCGGGGCCGGCACGACGACGGGCACCGGCTCCGGCCCGTCCTCGCCGAGCAGTGGCGGCGCGCCGTCCCGCTGGTCCCGCTCACGCTGGCCGCCGCGCGGCGCGGCGCCGGGCAGCCCGAGCCCGCGAACCGCCGCGCCGGGATCGTCGTGGCCGCGCTCGCCGTGGCGACCCTGGCCGGGGGCCTCGCGGCCGTGCCCCTCGGGCTGCTGCACCCGGTGTTCCTGCTGGTCCCGGCCGTGCTCGCCGCCGCGTTCCCGTTCACCGACCCCGGACTGCTCCGCTACGTCCGGCGGCATCGCGGGGCCGGTTTCGCCGCCCGCTTCGCGGCCGTCCACTTCGCCGTGCACGCCGTTCTCGTCACCGGCCTGGCCGCCGGTGCGCTGCGCCTCCTCTTCCCCGCGCGGCGCACCGGCGGCCGGTGACCCCCCGGACCCGGCGGGTGGGTCAGGCGCGGAGGCGGGGGAGCAGCCGGTCCAGCGGGCCGGGCAGCCACCAGGCGCGGCGGCCGAGCAGCCGCATCGCCGCCGGGACCAGCAGGCACCGGATGATCACCGCGTCCACGAAGACCGCGATCGCCATGCCGAAGCCGGCCTGCTGGAGCAGCCGGTCGGGGCTCAGCACGAACGCGCCGAACACCGACACCATGATCGCCCCCGCCGCGGTGATCACGGCGCCGGTGTGCGCGAGGCCCTCCCGGACGGCGAGCCGCGCGTCCCCGGTGCGCCGCCACTCCTCCCGCATCCGCGACACCAGGAAGATCTCGTAGTCCATCGACAGGCCGAACACCACCGCGAACACCATCACCGGCAGGTACGCCTCGATCGGCGCGCCCTCCACGCCGAACCGCCCGTCCTGGAACACCAGCTTCATCGCGCCGAGCGCCGCGCCGATGCTCAGCAGGTTGAACAGGGCGGCCTTCAGCGGGACGAGCACCGAGCGGAACACCGCCATCAGCAGCAGCAGCGACACCCCGACCACGATCGCCACGAACAGCGGCATCCGGTCGGCGATCTTCCCCGCGTAGTCCTCGGCGGCGGCCGTGGAGCCGCCCACCAGGTACGTCGCGCCCGTCCGCTCCGCCACCCCCGGCAGGACGTCGCCGCGCAGCTCGGCCACGAGGTCGGCGGTCGCCTCGTCCTGCGGGGACGAGTCGGGGAACACCAGCACCGTCGACACGCCGCCGTCACCGACCGGTACCGGGTCGGCGGCGGCCCGCACGCCCGGCGTCCCGGCCAGCGCGTCCGCCGCCGCCCGCGCCGCCCGCGCGTCCCCCTCCGCGACGACGAGCAGCGGGCCGTTGAAGCCGGGCCCGAACCCCTGCGCGAGCGTGTCGTAGGCCTTGCGGGCGGTCGAGTCCGGCGGGTCGTTGCCCGCGTCGGCGAACCCGAACCGCATCCCGAGCGCCGGGAGCGCCAGGGCGCCCAGCAGCACCCCGCCGACCAGCAGCGCCGCGAGCGGGCGCCGCTGCACCGCCGACCCGATCCGCCGCCATCCCTCCCCGGACCCGCGGGACGATCCGGGCGTGAACTTCCGCGCGAACCGCGGGCCGAACGCGCCGAGCAGCGCGGGCAGCAGCGTCAGCGCCGCGAGCATCGTCGCCAGCACGGTCAGCGCCACGCACAGCGCCATCCCGCGCAGCGAGCCGAGGCCCAGCGCGACCAGCCCGAGCAGCGCCACGATCACCGTGCAGCCCGCGAAGAACACCGTGTGCCCGCCGGTGTCGAGCGCCGTCCGCACCGCCCGTCCGGACGGGACGCCCGCCAGCAGCTCGGCCCGGTACCGGGCGAACACGATCAGCGCGTAGTCGATGCCGACGCCGAGGCCGACGAGCATCATCACCGGCGGTGTCCACTCGGCGATCATGAAGGCGTGCGAGGCGATCACGATCGCGCCGAACGTGGACCCGACCGCGAACACCGCCGTGACGATCGGGAGCACCGCCCCGAGCGCCGACCGGAACATCGCCACCAGGATGACCAGCGCCGCGAGCACGCCCACGCCCTCGGCGAACCCGCCCGCGCTCGCGCCGAGCGCCCGCGCGGCGTCGCCGCCCAGCTCGACCTCGAGCCCGTCGCCCTGTACCGCCTGCGCGGCGTCGAGGATCCGCTGCGTGTCCTCCGTGCCCATCTCGGTCGACTCGACGTCGAGCGTCACCGTCGCGTAGCCGACGGCGCCGCCGGGCGCGATCGCGGACCCGTCCGCGTACGGGCTGCGGACGTCGGCGACCTTCGGCAGCGCGGCGACCGTCCCGAGCATCCCCTCCACCCGCTCGCGGGTGCCCGCCTCGGCCAGCCCGCCGCCGTCCCGCAGGACGATCTGCAGGGTGCCGGCCGTGGCCTGCCCGGACCCGTGCCGTTCCAGCAGGTCGGCGGCCTGCTGCGACTCCGTGCCGGGCAGCGAGTTGTCCTGCCGGTAGTCGCTGCCGGTGGCCGTCGCCGCGCCCCAGATGCCGGCGAGCACCGCCGTCCACAGGATCAGGACGAGCCAGCGGCGGCGGTGCGCGAAGCCGGCGACGCGCGCGAACACGCTCCCGGGCGGGTCCGGATCCCCCGTCTCCGCCCTCGTTTCGGTCAAGGTCATGATCTGTCTCCTTGCGTGGTGGATCAACTACTTTGAGTAGTCGCCTCGGGGTGTGGGGTGCCGAGGGGAGAGCGCCGGGGCGCCCGCCCCGCGCGGGCGCCCCGGCGGGATCAGGGCAGGTCGGGGACGGTCGTCAGCTTGTCGGGATTCCGCACGATGTCGATCGCGACGATGCGGCCCGCGTCGAACGTGAACGACGCGACCGACAGCACGCCCTCGTGGTCCCGCGCGACCAGTCCCGGTGCCCCGTTGACCACGGTCTGCAGCAGGTCGCGGGGCGGGCGCTCGGTGAACGCGATGAGCGCCCTGGCGACCCGCTCGGCGCCGTGCACATCGCGGGGCAGCGTGCTGACCTTGCCGCCGCCGTCGGCCCGGCACGTCACGTCCGGCGCGAGCAGCGCGACCAGCCCGTCCAGGTCGCCGTTCCGGCACGCCGCGACGAACGCGGCCACGAGCGCGCGCTGCTCGGCCGGCGTCGGCGGGAACCGGGGACGGCCCGCCGCCACGTGCCGCCGGGCCCGCGACGCGAGCTGCCGCACCGCCGCCGGGGACCGCCCGACGATCCCCGCGACCTCCTCGAACGGCAGGCCGAACACGTCGTGCAGCAGGAACGCCGTCCGCTCGGCCGGCGACAGCGTCTCCAGCACCACCAGCAGCGCCGTGGACACCGACTCGTCCAGCGTCACCCGGTCGGCCGGGTCGGCGCCGGCCGGGGACGCGCCCGCCGGGCCCGGTGCCGCGACCACCGGCTCCGGCAGCCACGTGCCCACGTACCGCTCCCGGCGGGCCCGCGCGCTGCCGAGCGCGTCCAGCGCCAGCCGCCCGACCGTCCGGGTGAGCCACGCGCGCAGGTCGCGGATGCCCGCCGGGTCGTCCAGCCGGCGCAGCCGCAGCCACGCCTCCTGCACGCAGTCCTCGGCCTCGGTGAGCGACCCGAGCGTCGCGTACGCGACCCGCAGCAGCCGCGGCCGCTCCGCCTCGAACGCCTCCGCCAGTGCCTCCGCGTTCACCGCCGCGGACCCGTCGCTATGACTTCAGCAGCTTCCATGCCCTCAAGACGGCACAGCCCCCGATCCTGTGACACCGGGGGCGAGGATCGGGTCCGGCGGTCAGGTCCGGGCGATCTCGGCGGCGACGAACTCGGCGTGCGGGCGGAGCCGGGCGCGCAGGTCGTCCCAGCGCTCGTCCTCCTCGCCGAGGTAGACGGCCCGCGCCCGGGCCAGGACGGGACGGTGCTCGGCGGGCAGCCGGGGCAGCGCCCACGCGGCGGCCGCGTCCTTCGGCATGATCTCTCCGGTCGCGGCCGTCGCCCACACGCGCGCCAGCGTCAGGACGACGTTGCGCGCGTCGCCGTCGAGCTCGCCGAGCAGGTCCGGCACGCTCCCGGTGATCGCGCGGACGACGTCCGCGTGCGGCACCGCGCCGAACACCCGCGACGGCGGCGGGCCGAACAGCGGCGCCTCCCCGGCCAGCGCCATCGTGATCAGCGGCGCCAGGTCCGGGCTCGGCTCCGGCGCCGGGACCATGCCGCGCTCGTACTCGTCCCGCAGCCACTCGCCGTACTGGAACTCGCAGACCGGCGGGTACCGCCAGGGCCGCACGGCCGTCTCGACCACGACCGTCAGCTCCACGGGCCGCGCGGCGCCGCCGGAGATCGGCATCAGCCCGCCCACCAGCGCCCGCCGCTCCGCCTCCGCCGTGGGGCGCCGGACGACGGCCAGCACGTCCACGTCGCTGTGCGGCTTCAGCCCGCCGAGGACGGCCGAGCCGTGCTCGTACGCGCCGACGAGGTCGGGCCCGAAGGTGTCGCGGAGGAGGCGCAGAACCTCGTCAACCTGTCCCATCGGTTCCATGCTGGCACAGAGATCACGCCGTGAAGGCGGGGCGGTCGGGTTCCGGGATCCAGTCGCGGCCGGGACGGTACGGGCGGAAGCCCTCGCGGGTGAACGCGACGAGCTCCGGCAGCACGGGATGCCGGTTCCGCGGGTGCCACAGCAGCGACCACGGGTAGCACGGGCTCGGCTCGACCACCGGGATCTGCACGACGCCCCGATGCCACGGCACCCGGATCTTCTCGCCCACGCCCGTGATCAGCTCGGGGGACGCGGCGGTCCGCTCCACGAGGTCGTCCACGCCGAAGTTGGGGCCGGTGGTGTCGACGCGGACGCCGAACTCGGCGGCGAGGACCCGGTAGAAGTCGGCCCACTCGGTCTCCGGCCGGACGGCGCCCGGGACCCACAGGCTCCGGCCGGCCAGGTCCGCGATCGGCACCCCGTCGAGCGCGGCGAACGGGTGCCCGCGTCCGACCAGGACGTGGACCGGTTCCAGGTAGACGGGGCGCGCCTCGATGCCGCCGAGGTCGCCGAGCGCCCGGCCGAAGAACGCGTCGATCGTCCCGCGGGCGAGCGCGGTCAGCGCGTCCGCCAGCCCTTCGGACCGCAGCATCTCGACGCCCACGTCCGGCACGGTCTCGTGGAACGCCCGGACGGTCTCGGCGGAAGCGATCCGCGTGCCGAGCACGCCGACCCGCAGCGCGCGGTGCCGGCTGCGGACGAGGTCCACCGCCTGGTCGGCGAGCGCGATCAGCGCGCGTGCCTGCACGAGGAAGGACGCGCCGTCCTCGGTGGGCTCGGCGCCGTTCGGCGTCCGGCGCAGCAGGGCCGTGCCGAGGTCGGCCTCCAGCTTCGCGACCCGCTTGGACACCGCCTGCTGGCTGATGCCGAGCCCGGCCGCCGCGTCGCCGAAGTACCGGTCGTCGGCGACGGCCACGAAGGCGCGCACCGCGGCGAGGTCCAGGTCCATTCAGCTCCCCCTACAACCGGCGGATGTGATCGCCGAGCGTGTCGATTGTTGGACGGACGACTCTACCGGCGGGTCGAATGTCGGCGGCGAGGAATCGGCGACAACCGGGAGGGGTAGTGGACTCGTTCGTCCATCTCCACGTGCACACCGAGTACTCGATGCTGGACGGCGCCGCGAAGGTCGGCCCGCTGATGGACGAGGTCGCGCGGCAGGGGATGCCCGCGGTCGCGATGAGCGACCACGGAAACGTGCACGGCGCCTACGAGTTCTTCCACGCCGCGAACAAGGCCGGGGTGAAGCCGGTCATCGGCATCGAGGCGTACGTGGCGCCCGCGTCCCGGCACCACCGGCGGCCCGTGTTCTGGAGCGACGACCCGTCCCTGCGGAAGTCGGACGAGACGACCGGTGCGGGCGGCGACGTGTCCGGGCGGGGCCTCTACACCCACATGACGATGTGGGCGGTGGACGCGGCGGGCCTGCGGAACCTGTTCCGGCTGCAATCTCGCGCGTGGCTGGAGGGGCACGTGCAGAAGTACCCGCGGATGGACGCCGAGCTGCTCGCCGAGCACGGGGCGGGCATCGTCGCCACGACCGGCTGCCCGTCCGGCGAGGTGCAGACGCGGCTGCGGCTCGGGCAGTACGCGGAGGCGGTCGAGGCCGCCGCACGGTACCGGGACGTCTTCGGGCCCGGCAACTACTTCCTCGAGCTGATGGACCACGGGCTGCCGATCGAACGCCGCGTCCGCGAGGACCTGATCCGGATCGGCCGGGACCTCGATCTGCCGCCCCTCGCCACGAACGACTCCCACTACGTCACCGAGAGCCAGGCGGAGGCGCACGACGCGCTGCTGTGCATCGGCACCGGCAAGCGGCTCGCCGACGAGAACCGCTTCCGGTTCGTCGGCAGCGGCTACTACGTCAAGAGCGCGGCGGAGATGCGCGCGATGTGGGACGCCGAGGTGCCCGGGGCCTGCGACAACACGCTCCTGATCGCCGAACGCGCGGGCGACTACGGCGAGGTGTTCGCGCACCGCGACCTGATGCCGCGCTTCCCCGTTCCGGACGGGGAGACCGAGGCGTCCTGGCTGCGCGCCGAGGCGCTCCGGGGCGCCCGCGACCGCTTCGGGGACGAACCGCCGCAGGACGTCCTCGACCGGATCGACTACGAGCTGTCGGTCATCACCGACATGGGGTTCCCCGGGTACTTCCTGGTGGTCGCCGACATCTGCCGGTACGCGCGCGAGAACGGCATCGGGCTCGGCCCGGGGCGCGGCTCGGCGACGGGCTCGATGGTCGCGTACTGCGTCGGCATCACCGAGCTGGACCCGATCGAGCACCGGCTGATCTTCGAGCGGTTCCTGAACCCCGAGCGGATCACGATGCCGGACGTCGACCTCGACTTCGACGACCGCCGCCGCGAGGAGATGATCGACTACGTCACCCGCCGGTACGGCGACGACCGGGTGTGCCAGATCGTCACGTTCGGCACCATCAAGGCGAAGGCGGCGGTCAAGGACGCCTGCCGCGTGCTCGGCTACCCGTACGCGCTCGGCGACCGCATCACCAAGGCGTTCCCGGCGGCCGAGGGCGGCAAGGAGATCCCCCTCGCCGCCATCCACGACGCCGGCCACCGGCGGCACGGCGAGGCCGCCGAACTCCGCCGGATGTACGCGGACGAACCGGACGTCAAGCGCGTCCTCGACACGGCCGTCGGCGTCGAGGGACTCACCCGGGGGACGGGCGTGCACGCCGCCGGGGTGATCCTGTCGTCCGAGCCGCTCCTGGACGTCCTGCCGCTCGTCCGCCCGAAGGCCGACGGGCCGGTCGTCACCGGCTTCCCGTTCACGCAGGCCGAGGACATGGGCCTGCTCAAGATGGACTTCCTCGGCCTGCGCAACCTCACCGTCATCCACGACGCCGTCGTGGGCGTCAAGGCGAACCGGGGCGTGGACGTCGACATTCGCACGGCCCCGCTGGACGACGCGACGACCTACGAGCTGCTTGCGCGCGGCGATACGCTCGGCGTCTTCCAGCTCGACTCCGGCGGCATGCGCGTCCTGCTGCGGATGATGCGGCCGACGACGTTCACCGACATCGCCGCCGTCAACGCCCTGTACCGGCCCGGCCCGATGGAGATGGACGCCCACACCAACTACGCGTTGCGCAAGACGGGCCGCCAGAAGGTCGAGCCGATCCACCCGGAACTCGAGGAGGCCCTCGAACCGATCCTCGGCGACACCTACCACCTGGTCGTCTTCCAGGAGCAGGTCATGGCCATCGCGCAGCAGCTCGCCGGGTACTCGCTCGGCGCCGCCGACATGCTGCGCCGCGCCATGGGCAAGAAGAAGAAAGAAGTCCTGGACGCCGAGTGGGAGCGGTTCTCGACCGGGATGCGCGAGCGCGGCTTCTCCGCCGACGCGATCAAGGCCGTCTGGGACGTCCTCCTCCCGTTCAGCGGCTACGGCTTCAACAAGAGCCACACCGCCGGGTACGGGCTCGTCTCGTACTGGACGGCCTACCTCAAGGCGAACTACCCGGCCGAGTACATGGCCGCGCTCCTCAGTTCCGTGGGGGACGACAAGGACAGGATGGGCGTGTACCTGTCCGACTGCCGCCGCCTCGGCATCCGCGTCCTGCCGCCCGACGTCAACCAGAGCGTCCTCGACTTCGCCGCCGTCGGCGACGACGTCCGCTTCGGCCTCGGCGCGGTCCGCAACGTCGGCGCGGGCGTCGTCGACGCGATCGTCCGGACCCGCGCGGACAGGGGCGCCTACACCTCGTTCGACGACTTCCTCGCCAAGGTGCCCGCGCAGGTGTGCAACAAGCGGGTGCTGGAGTCGCTCGCGAAGGCCGGGGCGTTCGACGGCCTCGGCCACCACCGCAAGGGCATCGTCGCGATCCACGAGCGGGCCGCCGACGCGGTCGTGGACGTCAAGCGCCGCGAGGCGCACGGGCAGGACGCGCTGTTCGGCGCGACCGCCGGCCCCGGCGCCGGGGACACCGGCCTCGCGGTCGCGATCCCGGACGGCGAGTGGGACAAGGCCACCCTGCTCGCCCACGAGCGGGAGATGCTCGGCCTGTACGTGTCGAGCCATCCGCTGGACGGCACCGAGCCGATCCTCGAACGGCACCGCGACCGGACGATCGCCGAACTGCTCGCGTCCGGCCGGGCCGACGGGCGCGTCCGGCTCAGCGGCATCATCTCCGGCCTGCAGCGCAAGGTCACCAAGCGGGGCGACCCGTGGGCGATCGTCGCGCTGGAGGACCACGACGCGTCCGTCGAATGCCTCGTCTTCCCGAAAAGCCACATGTTGTACGGGCATGCCCTCGCGGAGGATCGCGTCGTGTCGCTGGAGGGAAGGATCAACCTGCGCGACGACACGATCAGCGTCTACGCCGAGGAGGTGACCGTCCTGGACGTGACCGGACCGGACGCCGCCGAACCGCCCGTCGTCATCACGGTCGCGGAGCCGCGGGTGACGCCGCGGCTCGTCGCCGACCTGAAGGGGATCCTCGCGGCCCATCCGGGTGCCGCGCCGGTGCACCTGCTGCTCCGGCGCGGCGGCCCGACGAGCGTGCTGTTCGACCTCGTCCCGTTCCGGGTCGCCCCGGACGCGGCCCTGTTCGGCGACGTGAAGTCGCTGCTGGGCCCGGACTCGGTCACCCGCTCCTGACCGGCCGCCCGGCCGGTTCGACCAGGGCGAGCATCCGCTCGATCTGCGCGGATCGCGACCGCTCCACCTTCCCGGCCAGCTCCCGCGTCCACGCGTCCTCGCCCCCGCCCAGCTCCATGCGGGCGAGCTGGACGGTGTCGTCCTGGTGGGCGATCAGCAGGTTGAGGAACTCGCGCTCGAACCGGCCCGCCGGGAGCCGCGCCAGCGCCGCGAGCTCGGCGTCGGTCGTCTCCGGGACGGCCCCGCCGTGCGCGTGGTGCGAGTCCGCGGGCGCCCGCAGCGGCCGCTCCCAGCCGCGCAGCCGCCCGACGATCCGCGCGCCCTCCGACCGCTGCGTCGACTCGATCGCGGCGGCGAGCGTCCGCACCTCCGGCCGCACCGGGCGGTCGCGGGCGAGCGCCGCCAGCCTCACGCCCTGCCCCTGGTGCGGGACCATCATCTGCAGGAACATCACGTCGGTCGAGTTGAAGCCCGCGCCGCCGCGGGTCGCGGCGGCGGAGCCGGCGGACGGGCCGCCGGCCCCGCAGCGCGCGAACAGCAGCAGGCCGCAGGCCGCGAGGAGTGCCACTGCGGCGTACTTCATCGCGCCGGGATCAGACGGCGCGCCACAGCGCGGGCGTCGTCGCCGGTTCCCACCCGGCGATGGCGGTGTGCGGTTGCCGGCACTCGTAGGCCGTCCCGCCGTAGGTGACGGTGTCGCCCGTGGCGTAGGCGGTCCCGGCGGCCCACGTGCCGGCCGGCGGGTCCGTCGGGGGATCGGTCGGCGGGTCGGTCGGGGGATCGGTCGGCGGGTCGGTGGGCGGGTCGGTCGGGGTGTTGGCGCCGCCGAAGTCCACGTCGGAGCAGGTGTAGAACGCCTCGTCGCTGTACTCCATCCGCTGCCAGATGGAGTAGACGAGGTGCCGGCCCGTCCGCTGCGGCAGGTTCAGCGTCCACTTCGTGTACGTGACCGGGTCGACGTCGTCGAACGTCCGCAGGTGGACGAGGTCGGACCAGCGCAGCGGCTGCGTCGGGTCCCAGCCCGCGCGGGTGATGTAGAACTCGAACCGGCTGCCCCGGTGCGGCGCCGTCGCGTGGTAGGTGATCTCGAACGGGCCGGCGGAGACGCTCGTCGCGGGCCAGTCGGCCCGCTGGAGGTCGAGCCCCCGGTACTTGGCCCGTCCGGCGCTGCACAGCCGCCCGTCCGGGATCGTCTCGCGGTGCCGCCCGTCCACGGTGAGCAGCGACACCTCGTTCCAGTCGTAGAACGCCTGCGTGCCGCCGGCCGCGACCGCCGCCTTGCAGGCCTCCGAGTCGGGGGTCTCCGGCCCCTCGTTCTTGCAGACGTACACGCGGCTCGGCGGGTTCGACATCGTGCCGTGCGCGGTCGCCGGGGCCGCCGACGCGACCAGCACGGCGACCGACGCGGCCGGCAGGGTCACGGCCGCGAGCGCGGCCTTCGAGCGGGGGGATCGCATGGATCTCCTTTCCTGATTCACGGGGGACCTACGGGAGGGAGTCCAGGAAGGGCGCGTGCGCGTTCATGAACTCCCAGCCGTAGAAGCGGTCCCAGTTGATGGACCACGTCATGAGGCCGCGCAGCGCCGGGGACGGGCCGCCGCGCAGCTCGTACGAGCCGCAGTCCCGCCCGCCGGCCAGGCAGGTCAGCGCCTGCTGCACCTGCGCGGGCGGGGTGTGGCCGTTCCCGGCGCTGACGGCGGCGGGCACGCCGAACGCGATCTGCTCGGGCCGCAGGCCGGGGAACGTGCGCCCGGTGTTCGCGACCGGGAAGCCGGCCTTGAGCATGTCGGTCATCGCGATGTGGAAATCGGCGCCGCCCATGGTGTGGTACCGGCCGTCGAGGCCCATGACCGGTCCGGAGTTGTAGTCCTGGACGTGCAGGACCGTCAGCTCGTCGCGCAGGGCGTGGATCACCGGCAGGTACGCGCCCGTCCGGTTGTCGCCGGAGCTCGTGCCGCCGTAGAACTGGTGCCCGACCTGGACGAAGAACGTCTCCGGGGCCATCGTCAGCACGAAGCCGTCGCCGTACCTCGCCGTCAGCTCCTCCAGCGCGGAGACGAGGTTGACGATGACCGGGGTCGTCGGGTTCCGGAAGTCCGCGTCGCCCCGGTCCAGGTAGAGCGAGTGGCCCTCGAAGTCGATGTCGAGGCCGTCCAGCCCGTACCGGTCGATGATCCCCGACACCGACCGGACGAACGCGTCCCGCGCCGCCGCCGTCGTCAGCTGCACCTGCCCGTTCTGACCGCCGATCGACAGCAGCACCTTCTTTCCCCGTGCCTGCTTCGCCCGGATCGCCGCCGTGAACTCGGCCTCGCTCTCCACGTCCGGGCACTCGCTCACCGGGCACCGGTCGAACCGGACGTCCCCGGACGTGGGCGTCGTGGGCTCGCCGAACGCCAGGTTGACGACGTCCCACGCGTCCGGGACGTCCGCCATCCGCACGTACCCGGACCCGTTCGCGAAGCTCGCGTGCAGGTAGCCGATCAGCGCGTGCTTCGGCAGGCCCGCGTCCGCGCACCCCTCCGTCGTCGCGGTCACCGGCGCCGACCGCCCCGACTCGCCCGCGTCGTTGAACGCGGCCACCGCGTACGTGTGCGTGCCGCACGCGCCGAGACCGGTGAGCGTCGCGGACGTCCCGGTCACGGTCGCCCGCACGTCCGGGCCCTCGTACACGCGGTAGCCGGTGGCGCCGTCGACGGCGTCCCAGGCCAGCCCGATCGACGATTCCGTCACGGCGCCCGCCCGCGGGGCGCCGGGGGCGGCCGGGACGCCCGGGAGCGGGCCGCCCGGACCGTCCAGCTCGACGTCGTCCGCGAGGTAGGGCCCGGCGCCGAACCAGCCGTGCAGGTAGACCTCGGCCTCCGCCTGCTCCGGGCCGGTCGTGAACGACAGCGACAGCTTCGTGTACCCGGCCGCCGAGGGCGTCCACGTGCGCTCGCCGCCGGTCACGCCCAAGTGCACGTAGTCGCCGCGCACCCACGCCGACAGCGTGTACGCGGTGCCGGGCCGCACCCGGACGGTCTGCGCGCACCGCCCGTTGTCGCCCGCCGTGACCCCGCCCGCCAGCGCGTGCGCGCCCGTCCTCGGGGTGCCGGCGGCCGACGCGCCGCCCGAGCACGTCCAGCCGTCCAGCGCCCGCTCGAACCCGCCGTTGGCCAGGACGTTCGCCGCGTGCGCGGGCGGGATCGCGACGGCGAGACCGGCCGTGAGGGTCGCCGCGAAGATGAGTGCTCTCACGACGTCCTCCTACGGCAGCGTGTCGAGGTGGGCGCCGACCGTCCGGGCGAATCCGCCGCCGTTGGTGACGTCCCAGTTGATCGACCACGTCATCGCGCCCCGGATGTCCGGGTACGTCCGCGCGGGCCGGAACGAACCGCAGCCCGTCCCCCGCGCCAGGCAGTCGAGCGCGTCCGTCACCATCGCCGGTGCGACCACGCCGCCGCCCGCCGCTCCCGGTCCCGCGGGCAGCCCGAGCGCCACCTGGTCGGCGCGCAGCCCGTTCTCGAGCTGGACGCAGGCCAGCGCCGTCATGAAGTCGACCGACCCCTGCGCGTACACGCCCTGGTCGCAGCCCAGCATCGAGCCCGAGTTGTAGTACTGCATGTGGACGACGGTGAGGATGTCCTTGATGTCGAGCGCGAGCCGGAAGTACGACCCGCCGGTCGACTGCATGTCGATCGTCTGCGGCGCCATCGTGATGATGAGGTCCGCGCCCGCCTTCGCGCGGAGCGCCCGCAGCGCCTGCGCCATGTAGGTCGGGTTCAGCCCGTTCTCCAGGTCGATGTCGACGCCGTCGAACCCGTACTCGTTCATCAGCCCGTACACGGTGTCGGCGAACAGCGTCGCGGCGCCCGCACTGTCGACGCGCACCGTGCCCTTCTCGCCGCCGACCGACAGGATGACCTTCTTCCCGCTCGCCTGGAGCGCCGCGACGTCCGCCTTGAACTGCGCGTCCGTGTACCCCCCGACGGCCTGCGACAGGCCGGGGTCGACGCCGAACACGACCTCGCCCGGCCGCGCGGTGGCCGCACCGAAGGCGACGGCGACGAGGTCGTACTCGTCCGGCGTCTGCGACAGCTTCAGCTCCCGCGCCGGGTTCTCGAAGTTGTGCCAGTAGCCCGTCAGGAAGTGCCGGGGCAGCGGCCCGGTCGCGCAGCCGCCGGTCGTCCCGGTGACCTCGCTTCCGGCCGACTCGCCGGCCGCGCCGTACGCCTTCACGGTGAACGTGTGCGTCGTGCAGGGCTCCAGCCCCGCGACGGTCGCGGTGGTCCCGGACGCCGTCGCGCGCACGTCTGCCCCCGCGTACACCCGGTACCCGTCGGGCTCCCCGGCGCTCGCCGTCCACGACAGCGTCAGCGAGGTGTCGGTCCGGCCGGTGACCTGGACGGATCCGGGCGCGCCGAGCCCGCCGCCGTCCGGCGCTCCGGTGCAGGGGCTCCCGTTGAACGTGCAGTTCTCCGGTGCGCCCGGACCGCTTCCGAGGAAGCCGAACGACACTTCGCCGCCCGGCGGGATCGTCGCGTTCCAGCCCCGGTCGGTGAACGTGTGGTGGTTCCCGTCGCTGGTGAGCGACGCGTCCCAGAACGAGCCGACGCCCGTCCCGGCGGGCAGGTCGAACTCGACGCGCCACCCGTCGATCGCGGCGGCGGATCCGTTGGTGAGGGTGAACCGGGCCTGCCAGCCCGATCCCCAGTCGGCGGTCTTCTCGAACGTCGCGGCCGGCGCGGCGGCGGCCAGCGCGGGCGGCGGGAGCAGCAGGACGAGCAGCAGCGCGGCGAGGACGCCGGCGAACGAACGCGTGCGCAAGACTCACTCCAGGGCACGGTAGGCGGCGGACGGACGTTCCCCCCGAACCCCGAAGCGATCGCGATCTAATAGGAAGGTTTCCTAATTGGTGGCACGTTAACCACGAGTTCGCCCACCGACAACCCCCGAACGGCACGCCCTCACCCGGCTCGCTCGACCACCGCAGCTAGACGCCCGAACCACCGTCCGCCCCCGCGCAACATTGGCGAACATCGCCGAATCGCCGCCCGCGCCTTCGGCGACCCACGACGATCGGGAGCCGGCCGGGGCATGCCGCCGACCGCGCCCGGCCGAGCCCGGAGGCGACGCCGATCCCGCGGATCCGCTCGCCGAGGCGCGGGCCGGGCACCCGCGGGCTCGCCGGATCCGGGCGGGCACCCGCCGCGACGCCGTGCCTGACAGGCCCGGCCGGGGCGGTCCGTCAACGCGGCTCGCGTCGGAGCCGGAGGAGATCGCGCGGGTCGACAGCGGCCTTGACCGGCGGTCCGGACGCCGGGCGCGGCCACACGATATGTTGACGCGATGTCGACAAACATTGGCGGAGCGCCAGTAAACGGGGACCGCGGCGACGGCCGGTATCGTCGGGGGCCGGACGGGCGAGGACGGTGAGGGCACGCATGGGGCAGGACGCAACGGGCGCGGGGCCGGAGGAGGCGGCGCCGCCGCGGCGCGTCCGCAAGGAACCGGACGAGCGGCGCGACCAGATCCTGACGTGCGCGCGCCGGCTGTTCAGCCGCCGCCCCTACGCCGAGGTGTCCAACACCGAGATCGCCGCGGCCGCGGGGGTCAGCCGCGGGCTGCTGAACCACTACTTCGGCACCAAGCGCGACCTGTACCTGGCGGCGGTGAGCCAGATGATGAGCGTCCCGCCGATCCCGATCCCGCCGTTCGTGGAGGGCGCGGGGGTCCGCGAGCGCGTCGCGCAGAGCCTCGACGCGTGGCTGGAACTGCTGGAGCGCAACCGCGAGACGTGGGTCGCGGCCCTCGACATGACCACTTCAGGCGGCGACGAGGATCTCGAGCGCATCCTGGAGGAGGGCCGGGACCGCGCCGTCGACCACATGACCGAGGTCGTGGGGCTCACCCCGCTGTCGCGGGACCGTCCCGAGATCCGCGCCGCCTTCCAGGGCTACGCCGCGATGGCCGTCGCCACCAGCCGCGAGTGGCTCAAGACCGGGCGGCTGACCAGGGCCCAGGTCCACCTGATCCTGCAGGAGGTCCTGCTGAACCTGATCGAGCACTTCCCCCGCCTGCTGGAGGACGAGGCGCCGCGTCCCCCCGAGGACGCGGCGGCTCCGGCGTCCCCCGCCTGACGGGCTCGTGCCAGGGCACGGCGGCGACGGCCACGACCGACAGGCCCAGCGCGAGCGCGCCGGGCGCGTCCGGCCACGGGCCGCCGTAGAGGACGGCCGACATGGGCAGCAGGTAGGTCTTGGCGGTGGCCGTCGCGACCAGCCCGACGATCACCAGCCGGCACCGCTGCAGCGCGATCTGCAACTGGCCCAAGGCGAGCAGGGCCGTGCCAACGAACAGGTACGGGTACGGGGACGCGGCCAGCGCGCGCGGGGACGCGCCGAGGTCGGCGGCGCCGAGGAGCATCAGTTCGGCGGTCCCGGTGAGCAGGCCGACGCTCACGGCGAGGGACACGCCCGTCAGCGGGCGCGCGTGGACGCCCTTGCCGGGACGTTCGACGGTCAGGAACATCACCGACGGCGCCAGCAGCGACGGCAGCACCACCGCCAGCAGGAGCGCGGTCCCCGGCGCCGCCGCCCCCGATGCGTCCGCCGCGGCCCCCGGCCTCGGCGCGGCCGCCCCGTCGGCCGCGTCCCGTGTGAACAGCAGCGTCGCGGCGGCCAGCAGCAGCACGCAGCCCCACTCCCGGCGGGTGAGGCGCTCGCCGAGGATCGGCACCGCGAAGACGAGCAGGACGGCCAGGCCCGCGAGGAACATCGGCTGCGCCTCGCCCGGCGTCAGCCCGGTCAGCGCCGCGACCTGGACGCTCGCGCCGCCGACCAGGACGACGGCGCCGGTCAGCCACAGCCGGCTGCCGAGCAGCGCGCCCGCCAGCCGGTGCGGACGGTCGCCGCGCAGCGGGGGCATCCCGGCGGCGGCCAGCTTGAAGTAGGCGAGCCCGCCGAAGTAGAGGCCCGTGGACAGGACGGCGAGCACGTGGTGGGGGTGGGCTTGCATGGGTCTGCCTTCCGGCCGCTCGCGGCCCGGCGGGTCGGGGGCGCTTGCGGGCCGCGAGCGGCGGCTCGGAGAGGAACGGCTCCGGATCAGGGCTTGTGCGGGTCCCAGAGGTCGAACCGGTTGGGCAGGCCCGCGGCGAACCGGGCGTCGTCGTCGTCGAAGAAGCCCTGGAACTCGCCGGGGAGGTACATCTTGAACAGTTCGGCCTTGTCGCCGCCGGCGCCGGAGGCGTCCAGGATGGCGTTGGCGGCCTTGCGGCCGGCCTCGTTGGCGGCCTCCATGGTCGCCAGGTTGATGTCGGCGCGGACGTAGTCGGAGGCGATGAACAGATTGGGCAGGCCGGTCGTGGACTCGGGCCGGTGGTACCAGGAGCCGGGCCTGTTGATCAGGAGGGGCTCGTCGTTGGCGACCTGCGGGGTGCCGTTGCCGGTGATGGCGGGGTCGATGAAGTAGGAGTGGATGTTGAGGTCGTTGAGGAGGATCCCGCCCCAGGGCAGCGCCCCGCGGATCTGCGCGACGACCTCGTTGAAGATCTGCTCGTCGGTGCACTCGCGGGCGGTCTTGCCGTACAGGATGCCCTTGCGGTCCCAGGCGGAGATGTCGATGGACAGGCACTCGCCGACCTGCCCGTCACCGTAGGTGGCGCGGAAGTCCTTCTTCCAGAACTGCTCCTGGCTGATGGAGGTCAGCGCCCAGGGCTGCGCGGTGTAGGCGACGTGGCCCTTGGCGAGGCTGATCGGCTGCCGCAGGTAGATCATGATGCCGTTCATCCAGTCCGTCACCAGGTCGCGCAGTGAACGCAGGGACGGGTCGGCGGCCAGGATGGCGTCGTTGAGCAGCGGGACGGCGCGCTCCACCGGCACCGCCAGGACGTAGTGGTCGGCCTCCACGGTGCTCGCACCGCCCGCGCCCTCGATCGTCGCGCCGCTGATCTTCCCGCCGGCGACGGTGAGTTCGGTGAGGGTGGCGTCGGCCCGGAAGGTGACGCCGAGGGAGCGCAGGTGCGCCATCCAGGGGTCGATCAGCGCCTCGTTGGTGGGGGCGTTCAGCAGCCGGTCGGGGGCTTTGTAGCCGCCCAGGCCCAGCGTGCTGTAGACCCATGCCTCGGCCATCTTGCCCATGGTGTGGGCACCGGCCTTGTCGGGCTTGGCCGCCACCAGCGTGCTGGTGAACATGTCGACCAGGAGCTCCTGGTACTCCTTGGACATCTTCTCGGAGTTGACGTACTGGGCGAAGCTCATGTGCTCCCACTGCTTGAGCCGCCGCTCCGGACCGCTGGTGACGAACGCGATCATCTTCTGCAGGAAGTACCCGACCTGCCAGACCGGGACCTTCCCGCCCACGTCCAGGGCGGTCTTGAGGAACGTCAGCAGCGAGTCGGGGCTGAGCGTGCCGATGATGCTGCCGCGCGCGGGCAGCACGAACTTGGTGCCGTTGTAGAACGCGGCGACCTCCGAACCGTCGACCAGGTTGCCCGCCGCGTTCCCGCCCCCGGGCAGCGGGATCCGGCTCATGGTGTCGGGGAGGTTCTGGTAGAAGCCGGGGAAGAACCGGAACCCGTGCTCGCCGGGCAGCGGCTGCCGCCCGCCGGATCCGGTGCCCGGGACGGGCATGCTGCGGCACTTGCCGCCCCACGCCTTCCGCTCGTAGATCGTGACCTCGAACCCGCGCTCGGCCAGCTCGTGCGCCACGGTCAGCCCGCCCATGCCGCCGCCGAACACCACCACGCGGCGCCCGGCCGCGCGGCGTCCGGCCGGTGCGCGCCGGGTCGCGCGCTGCGCCGCGGCGGCCTGCCCGCCGCCGATGGTCCCGGCGACCGCGAGGGCGCCGGCGCCCGCGAGCGTCCCGGCGACGAACCGGCGCCGGTCGACGCCGCCCGGACCGTCGTCGCCGTGGGCGCCGGTGGCGGCACGGGCAGCCGTCGCGTCACCGGCGCCGGTCGCGCCGGGGGAGGGGCGGCCGCCGGGACGGGCGGGGCGGTGCCGTCCGCGGGGCTCGGGGATGTGCTCGGGGAGGTGGTCGGGGGTGTGGTCCTGTCGTCCACTGCGCACTCCTCGGGGGGTGGTTGCGCTAACCGACACTGATGTCGGTTAAGTGGTCCCCAACTATGCGGCGGCCGCCGCGGGGCGTCAAGCCCCGCGGCGGCCGCGATCGTCGTCGCCGTCCCCTGGACGGCCGCTTACTCGGCGTTCCCGAGCCCCGTCCACAGCAGCCGCATCGCGCCCTCGACCAGCATCGACCGGGGCATGTCGGGGTTGCGCTCCCACCACTGCGCGACGCCGTCGAGGCCGGTGATGAGGAGTTCGACCATCGCCTCGGCGATCGGCTCGCCGGGCTCGACGCCGACCGTGCGGATGTCACCGGCCAGCAGCGCCGCGACCGCGTGCGTGCGCGACTCCCGGATGCCCTGCCGGACCGTGCGGATCTCCGGGTCGTCCTCGTCGGTGCGGTCGAAAAGAAGCCTCCTGGCAGCGGGTTTGCTCTGCGCGAAGCTGAAGTACGCGTCGATCGTCGAGCGCATCCTGGCCTCGGCCGGTCCGCTGCCGGCGATGCGCGACCCGACGTGCTCGACCAGGGCGGCGTTCTGCTCCTGCATGACCGCGAGCAGCAGCACCCGCTTGGACGGGAAGTGGTCGTACAGCACCGTCCGCGCCACTCCCGCGGCGGCGGCGATCTCGCCCAGCGACGCCCCGTTGTAGCCCTTGCTCGCGAACACCTCCAGGGCGGCCGCGGTGATCAGCGCCCGGCGCGCCGGGCCCCGCATCCGCGTCTTCGGCGGACCTTCGCCCATGGCTTGACTCCCCTCCTGGTTTCCCTGCACTCTAGCCGACACACATGTCGGTTATGGCGTCCCGAGGGCGCCGTTCGCACCGCCCGTCCGTCCGGACGGCAGGGAGTCGCGCATGGGGCGCAGGGACGTGTCGATCGCCGTCGTCGGCTGCGGGTTCAGCGGCATCGGCCTGGCCATCGGCCTGAAGCGGGCCGGATTCGACGACATCACGATCTACGACAAAGCCGCCGGGCCCGGCGGCGTCTGGCTGGCCAACACCTATCCGGGTGCGGCGTGCGACGCCCCCTCGCACCTGTACTCCTTCTCCTTCGAACCGAAGCCCGACTGGTCGCGCCGATTCGCCGAGCAACCCGAGATTCTGGAGTATCTCCGACATTGCGTCAGAAAGTACGGCCTGCTGGAGCACTGCCGGTTCCGGACCGAGGTCACGGGCGCCGTCTTCCGCGCGGACACCGGGCGGTGGCGCCTCGACACCGCCGGCGGCGGCGCCGCCGAGCACGACCTGCTCGTGGCCGCCTGCGGCCAGCTGTCCAACCCCGCGGTGCCGCCCATCCCGGGATCGGACGGCTTCGCCGGCACCGCGTTCCACTCCGCGCGCTGGGACCACGGGCACGACCTGGACGGCGCGCGCGTCGCCGTCGTCGGCAACGGCGCCAGCGCGGTCCAGTTCGTCCCGCTGATCGCGCCGCGCGCGGAGTCGCTGACCGTGTTCCAGGTCGAGTCCCACTGGATCAGCCGCAAGCCCGACCGCGTGTACCCGCGCCCGCGCAAGACGCTCAACCGCCGGGTCCCCGCCGTCCAGCGGCTGTCCCGCCTCGGCATCTTCCTCTGGTTCGAGCTGGTGCTGAACCCGAGCCTGGTGTTCCCGCGCGGCCGCCGCGCCCTGTCGCTGCCCGTCCGCGCCCTCTGCCGGTTCGCGCTGCGCTCGGTGCGCGACCGCGAACTGCGCGACCGGCTCACCCCCCGCTACGAGCCCGGCTGCAAGCGGATCCTGACCTCCAGCGAGTACTACGCGGCGCTGAACCGCCCGAACGTCCGCGTCGTCGACCGTCCGATCGAGGAGATCACCGAGCACGGCGTCCGGACGTCCGGCGGCGGCCGGCACGCCGTCGACACCATCATCTGGGCGACCGGTTTCCGCTCCCAGGACTTCGTCGCGCCGATGCGCGTCACGGGCCCGCACGGCCGGGAGCTGAACGCCTCGTGGAAGGACGGCGCCCGCGCCTACCTGGGCATGGCCGTCTCCGGATTCCCGAACTTCTTCCTCATGTACGGACCGAACACCAACGTCGGGTCCGGGTCGATCGTGCACATGCTGGAGAGCCAGACCGCCTACATCGTCCAGGCGGCCCGGCTGCTGGCCTCGGGGGTCGCGTCGCTGGAGGTCCGCGCGGACGTCCTCGACCGGTTCGACGCCGCGACCCAGCGGCGCCTCGCCGCGTCCGTGTGGAACCAGGGCGGATGCGACAGCTGGTACCTGGACGAGGAGCGCCGCAACACCAACAACTGGCCCGGCTTCATGACCGGCTACCGGCGCCGCACCCGCCGCCTCGACCCCGCCGACTACCTTCTCGAACGCTGACGGCCCGGCGCCCCCGCCGGGTGCCGGGCCGTCCTACGCGTTCGCCGCCGGGACGTCGCCCTCGGCGGCCGGGGACGCGGCCTGGGAGGGGACGGTGACGTGCCCGTCGGTCATGAGGGTGCCGAAGACCTTCTTGAGCCCGTCGCTGTCGTTGAGGTGCGGGAACGGCTCGTCCGGCTCCTCGAGCCCGAGGAACGAGCACAGCGGGCCCCAGCCCTCGCGCACGTCGAACACCAGCAGCCGGTCGGCGGGCGCCTCCGCCCGCACGGTCTCGACGTACCGTTCGAAGGCCGCGACCGCCGCGTCCTCGCCGGGCACGCCGTCCTCCAGGCTCCAGCCGTCGCCGAACAGGTCCCGGCCGTGCCGGTCCAGGACGGGACGCATCCGCTGCATGGCGAGCGCGACCGGGCGCGCGGCCTCGGGCAGCTCGTCCGGGTCCTTGGCGGCGGGGCTGTCGGTCAGCAGGTTGGTGAAGCTGGTGTGCCAGCGGCTCGGGTCGCGGACGGTCAGCACGATCTTCGCGTCCGGGTAGGCGGCGGCCAGCTCGCGCCAGTACCCGCTGGACGGCCAGTCCTGGCAGGACGCGTACCCGTCCAGCACCCGGTCCCAGGCGACGGGCCCGCCGTCGGCGGTCCGGCTCCAGCGCTCGGCCTGCGCCGGGTCGGAGAGGATCTCGAACATGTGGTGGCAGGGCCCGAGCCCGAGCCTTTCCAGGGCCGCCTTCATCGACGTCGTCCCCGTTCGCGGCAAGCCCGCACCGATCACCTTGAGCATGCTGACGCCTTTCACCCTCGGTAGGCAGCACCGCCCCGCGCCGGGTCCCGCGGCCCCGAGGAGCACGCGTCGGGCGGCACCCGACCGACGCTAGATCACATTTCGGTGAAGCTCAATGTCAAGAACTACATTCAGGGAGACGTGGGTATGTATTTCCTATTTTGGCTGGTCGGTGGCGGAGTGTTCGATATCACAAAGAAAAATGCTCCCGTTATTCAGATCATCCTGGTCGAACACATAGGAATATGGCGGGGTGGCCAGGGTGAGGACGGCGCCCCGGTGCGAGCACGGGCACGTCCGGCAAGATCGGGTAACGCGCAGGGCCTCCGGTCGCATAGCGTGACTCCTGCAGGGACGTCCCCATGTCCGCGGTACGTCCTCTTGTCGTCGGCCGGATGGAGGACCGAGCATGGCCAGACACGTGCGGCGCGGAGTGGCGCTCGTCATCGGCGCACTCCTGACGCTGACCGGCGTCGCCCTGCTCGTCCTGCCCGGCCCCGGGCTACTGCTCGTCCTGGCCGGGCTGCTCGTGCTCGCTCGCGAGTTCCCCATGGTCGAGCGGTACGTCGAGCCCGTCCAGAAGGCGGCGATGCGGGCGGCCGAGGAGAGCGTGACGTCCTGGTGGCGCATCACGGGGTCGGTCCTCACCGCGCTGGCCCTGGTCGGCGCGGGCGTGGCGTGGGGCCTCGTCGAGAAGCTCCCGTTCAGCGGGTGGAGCACCGGATCCGGCCTGATCCTCTCCGGCTGCATCCTCGCCGGGCTCCTGATCTGGAGCCACCGCCGCGTCCGGGCGGCCCGCGCCGCCGCCTGACCGCCTGACCGCCTGACCGCCTGACCGGCTCCGGCCGGACGCCGGCGGACGGAGCGGGCGCACGGGTTCCCGATCCGCGCCTTCCGGACGTCGCCCGAGTCCCGGACCGGCGCGCCGCACCCGTCGCATTCCCGTTCGGCGGACGGGGCACCGGGCCGGGTCTCGCCTTCTCCGGTTCCATTCTCGGCGGGCTCCGGGCGTGGAACTTTCGCCTGCGTCCGGGCGGCAACGGTCGCCCGCGTCCGATGGCCTGGGGCGGCCGAAACGGCGCCGACGCGGCCCGGCGGAAAAACAGGTGGAACTATTGATGCCCGAGGCATAAAATTCTCCACCACTCTCCGTGATCATGCCGTGATCGGCTGTCCGGGCGGTGCGTGCTCCGGCCGCGGGCCTGGTGGTCCCGCCCTGCTAGGGGGTAGGGGCCGAATAGGGGTCGAGTAGGGGTGCTGGGGCTCGCGCACCCCTGACTAACGTTGGCAAGGCTCCGAGGGAGCGGGACTTCGGCTCGCCATCAGGTCGATCTCCAGCCGAAATGAATCGATGTACCGGATCGGCCGGTAATTCAAGCGATTCGATTTCGGGATTACTCCCTCGGTGCCAGCCGGAAATGGTGAACCAGGGGGTGCCATTGAAGACCGAACTGGGGCAGGTCGACGACCTGCCGGTGGTCAGAGTGGAGCTGGCCGCACTGACGATGTCGGAATCGCCGCGGCGCGGCGGGATCGACGCCGAGCACGTCGAGGCGCTGGCGGCGGTGCAGGAGGACCTGCCGCCGATCATCGTGCACCGGCCGACGATGGCGGTGCTCGACGGCCGGCACCGGGTGCGGGCGGCCGCGCGGCGCGGCGCGGCGACGATCGCGGCGCGCCTCTTCCAAGGGGACGGGGACGACGCGTTCGTGCTGGCGGTCCGGGCGAACGTCGCGCACGGGCTGCCGCTGCCGATGGCCGACCGCAAGCGGGCGGCCGAGCGCATTGTCGCGTCCCATCCGCAGTGGTCGAATCGGATGATCGCGTCCGTGACCGGTATGGCGCCGGGCACGGTGGCCGAGATCAGGAGGCGGGCCGGGGGCGAACCCGCCGCGGTCCGGGTCGGGCAGGACGGCCGGGCCCGCCCGGTCAACGGGGCGGAGCGGCGGCGGCGGGCGTCCGAGCTGATCAGCGGCAACCCGGACATGTCGCTGCGGCAGGTGGCCCGCGCGGTCGGGATCTCGCCCGAGACGGCCCGGGACGTGCGCAACCGGCTGCGCCGGGGCGAGGATCCGCTGGCCACGGGGCGGTCGGCCCCGGCCCCGGTGCCGGCGCCCGCCGCGGTGCCGCTGGCGCTGCGCGCGGGCCGTGCCGCGGCGGCCCCGCCGCGGGCCGGCGCGGACCAGGTCGCGGTGGTGCAGCGGCTGCGGACCGATCCGGCGCTGCGGCTCAGCGAGACGGGCCGCAGGCTGCTCCTGCTCCTCAGCCTGCACACCGTGAAGCCGGGCGAGTGGGAGGCGCTCATCGACGGCGTCCCGACGCACTGCGGCGCGCTCGTCGCGCAGCTCGCCCGCGACTGCGCGCAGCGGTGGGCCGAGTTCGCGGCGACCGTCGAACGCCAGCTCCCGGACGCATCCTGACGTGCCCGTCCCCGGACGCGTCGGGGGGCGCGTCCGGGGACGGGCGCTCACGACGTCGTCACCGCGGGACGGTCGTGGCCGGGCTCGGGCGGGGCGTCCCGCAGCCGTGCGGGCAGCTCCGTCCGGCGGCCGACGTGCAGCTTTCGGTAGACGCGGGTGAGGTGCTGCTCCACGGTGCTGACCGTGATGAGCAGGTCCGCGGCGATCTGCCGGTTGGTGCGGCCCGCGGCGGCGAGGGCGGCGACGCGGCGCTCGGCGCCGGTGAGCTCGGCGACGGCCCCGCCGCCGGTCGGGCCCGTGCGCGGGCCGGCCCGGTGGGCGGGCCGCCGCTCGCCGTCCGGTCCGGCGCCCACGGGGCGGCCGGGGCCGGGCCCACCGTGGTCCGGCCAGCGGAGGTCCGGACGGTCGTGCTCCGCGCGGGCGAGCTCCGCGCGCGCGAGCGCGAGCTGCGCCGCGTCCCCGCTGTGCTCCAGGAACTTCACCGCCTCGCGCAGCAGCCGCGGGCGCTCGCCCGCGCCGGTCGCCAGCGCGAGCGCCCGCAGCGCGCCGCCCCGCGCCCGGGACGGCCCGGGACGCACCCGCTCCAGTTGCTCGGCGGCGAGCGCGGCGGCGGCCGCGAGGTCGCCGCGCGCCAGCAGCGTGTGGGCGGCCCCGATCCGCCACGCGACCAGGCCCGGGACGTCGACGCCCCGCCGCCGCATCAGCTCCCCGCACGCCTGGAACTCCGACAGCGCGGCGGCCGTGTGGCCGGTCGCGAGCAGGAGGTGCGCGTGCGCCTGCCGATGGTGCAGCCCGATGGGCGTCCGCAGCGCGTCCGGTGGGACGGGCGGACGCAGCTGCCGGGCGGCCTCGGTGAAGCGGCCCATCGCGGTGAGGGCCATCGCGAGCGCGGAGACCGGGAGGACGATCGCCGTGCCCCAGCTCGCGGGGGAGATCCGGGCGAGCGCCGTCCGGGCATGCCGCTCGGCGCCGGCCGGATCGCCGAGCCGGACGCACGCGAGGGCGCGGATCGCGGCGAGCAGCGCGTGCGCGGCGGGGTCGTGCCGGGTCGCGGCACGGGCCAGCAGCGGATCGCAGCGGTCCGCCGCCGCCCGGGCGCGGTCGTCGTAGAGCAGCGTCGCCAGGGCCGTCGTCACCGGGCCCGGCGCCCAGGCACCGCGCGCCGCGTTCCGCAGGATCTGCTCCGCCGTCTCGGCGATCTCACCGGACGCCTCGCCGCTCACGTCGCCGGCGAGCACCGCGGCCAGCGCGGCGGAGGCGCGCACCCCCGGCTCCGCCGTCCCGGAGCCCGGGGACAGCGGCGGCGCGGCGTCGGTTCCGGGCGGGGCGACGCCGAGCAGCAGCCGCGCCGCCCCCGGCGTCCGGGTGGTGGCGCCCGGCCGGTCGGCGAGCCGCACCAGCAGCTCGTCGGCCTCGCGCCCGCGCCCGAACCACAGCAGGTAGAAGACCGCGCGCTGGGCATCGTCGCCCCGCAGCAGGCCGTCCCGCACCCCGTTCCGGAGCGCGGGGAGCAGCGGGACGATCGCGGCGGGATCGATGCGCCAGTGCGCGCGGGCGAGCGCGCCGTCGATGCGGGGGGTGCGGCGCTCGTTCCCGCAGAGGCGGCGCGCGAGGGACAGGCACCCGAGGGCGGTGCGCGGGTCGCCGTCCTCCAGGTGGCGTTCGCCCGCCTCCACCAGCACCGGGACGGTCCAGGGCGCGGCCGGCCGGGTGCCGCCGGAGGGCGCGGCGGCCAGCAGGTGCCCGGCCACCGTCACCGCGCGCGCGCCCTGCTCGTGCAGGAGCCCGGCGAGCGCCCGGTGCAGCTCGGCGCGGTCGGCGGGCGGCGTGCCGTCGAGGATCGCGGCCCCCATGGACGGATGGCGGAGCCGGCCGTCGGCCAGCAGCCCCGCGGCCGTCAGCACGTCGAGTAGGCGGGGCGCCCGCGCGCCCTCCGCGCCCGGCAGCCGGGCCAAGGCCGCGGCGGGGACGGCGCCGTCGGCGAGCGCGACGGCCCGGGCGATCGCCGTCGCCTGCGGACCGGCCTGTTCCAGCAGCGTCCGGACGGCCCCGGCGTACGCGGCGCCCGGGACGGCGCCCCGCACGTGCCCGGCGTCCTCCAGTACGGCCCGCACGAGCAGCGGGTTGCCGCCGGTGACGGCGTCGCACCGGTCGAGGGGCACGGCGGCGGCGTGGGCGGCGAGCAGCCGGGCCTGCTCGGCGCGGGACAGCGGCCGCAGGCGCAGGACGGTGACCCGGGGGTCGTTCGGCAGGGCGGCGCGGAACCACGGCGGCGGGCCGTCCGGGCCGGCGCGTTCGGTCAGCGCGATCATGACGCGCGCCGTTTCCCGGACGGCGCGCGCCAGATGCGCGAGGAAATGCAGGGACGCGGCGTCGGCGCCGTGCACGCCGTCCACCGTGATCAGCAGCGGTGTTCCGGCGGACCGCCGCAGGATGCGCCCGGCGATCCGCCGGAAAGGCGCGACCGCCGCGGCGGGGAGGATTTCCGGAGACACGTTCCACTCGGCCGCGGGTACGGCGTGCACCGCCTCCTCCAGGAGCGGCCGCAATGCCCGGGCCGTCTCTGGAGGCGCTCCGCTGATCATATTGCGGAGCAGAGAAAGCGGGACCCGCTGATCGTCGGGGAAGGGCACCCCGGACAGGACGAGCACGCCCGACGCGGTGGCCCGATCGGTCAATCCGCGCAGCAGCGTGCTCTTTCCCATGGTCGGCTCGCCGACGATGACCGCGATGGCGGGATGTCCGTCCAGGGACGCCGTGAAGAGGTCCGACAGCCTGGCCGACTCCCGTTCCCGACCGCTCGGGCGCCCGTCCCGGCGGGCCGCCCGGATCCCCTGTGCCATGCGCGAACACACCTCTCGTCATCGTTTACGCAGGCGGTGAGCCCGCGAAGCGGAGTAGACCACGGACGGAGTCACAGGGACGTAACGGAGCGGCGCGACCGCCGGAGCACCCATTCCGGGGGGCGTGCGTGCGGGGCGGTCGCAGGGGGCAGCGGGTATTCGGGTTCGTGCATCGGCGGAATTGATCTGTGCAGAAAGTGTGCTCGGGGTTGCTTAATGAGTTGGCTGGATCCGGCCATACTTTGGATCATCCGAGAGGGGCCAGGTAGGCACTGGGTTCTTGGCTCTAAGTAATGTATTGTATGCATGATGTCATTGGTCTTGCCTGGACGCCGGTGCGAATATTGAACCGTCGCCCCACCAGGGCACACCCATGCCGCCAGTCATTCGCCGGTGACTCGAGGCAGCTCCCGGGATGGCCACCGCCGCCGTGGGGGCGGCCTCCCGTTAGCGCTGTCCGGAGTTTCGGGGGAGGCGAGCGCTCGCATGCCCATTGTCGAGCGTACGGAGGAGATGTCCCGGCTCGACGCGGTCTTCGCCGGGAGCCGCGCGGGGCACGGCGCGGTATTCCTGGTGGAAGGACCGGCCGGAACCGGTAAAACGAGGCTCGTTCATGAATTCGGCGAGCGGGCGGTCGAGGCGGGGGCGACCTTCCTGTCCGCCGCCGCGTCCCGCGCCGACCACGGGTTCCCGCTGAGCGCGGCCGGTCGGCTGTTCGGCGGGCCCGCGCTGCGCGCCGCGCAGCTCGAGGAGGCGGAACGGCTGCTGGAGGAGGGCGCCGCGGCGGCGGACCCCGGCCGCTCCCCGTCCGGCGGTCCCGTCGGCGGCGCGGCCGTCCCCGCCGAGGTCCTGCGCGGGCTCGGCGCGCTGCTGCTGTCGGCCGCGGACCGCGCGCCGCTGGTGATCGCGGTCGACGACGTCCACCACGCCGACCCCGCCTCCCTGCGGTTCCTCCACCACCTCGTCCGCCGGGCGGGCTCCGCGCGGATCATGCTCGTCCTCACCGAGTGCGTGCGCGCCGCGCCGCCGTCCCCCCTGCCGCACGCCGAGCTCCTGCGGGGCCCGCGCGTCCACCGGGCGCGGCTGCGGACGCTGACCCGGGACGGCGTCGCGGCCGTCCTGTCCGGGCACTTCGACCCGCTGACGGTCCGTCGGCTGGCGGGCGGGTGGCACCGCGCCACCGGCGGCAACCCGCTGCTGGTGCACGCGCTCGTCGAGGACCACCGGGCGTCCGAGGCCGCGCACCCCCCCGAGCTCGTGTTCGGTGAGGCGTTCCGCCGCGCGGTCCTCACCTGCCTGCAGCGGTGCGAGGCGATGCCGCTCGCCCGCGGCCTCGCGGTGCTGCCGCCCCGCTCGTCCGGTCCGGGCGCCGGCGAGCTGGTCGGGCTGGACGCGCGGGCGGTGGCGCTGACCGGCGAGGTGCTGGCCGCGACCGGCCTGACCGCGACCGGCCCGACCGCGACCGGCCCGACCGCGACCGGCGGCGGATTCCGGCACGAGGCCGTACGGGCCGCGGTGCTGGGCGGCATGCGTGCGGACCGGCGCCGGGCGCTCCGGCTGCGGGCGGCCGAACTGCTGCACCGGGCCGGGGCGCCCGCCGCCGAGATCGCCGACCGGCTCGTCGCCGCGGACCGGGTGCCCGGACCGTGGGCGCTGGCCGTGCTACGGGAGGCGTCCGGGCCGATCTCCGGCGCCGCCGGCCGGCCCGAGACGGTCGCGCGGTTGCGGCTCGCGCTGCGCGGCCGTCCCGGCGAGCCCGAGCGCGCCGCCATCCTGTTCGACCTGGCGTGCGCGGAATGGCAGGCCGACCCGGAACGCGCGATCCGCCACCTGCCGGAACTGTCCGCCGCCCTGCGGGCCGGCCACCTGCCCCCGGACGCCGCCGGCAGGCTGGCCGCCTGGGCGATGTGGCTCGGCCGCGTGGACGACGCCCGCGAACTGGACGGCGCCGGAGCCGCACCGGGCACCGTGGAACGCCGCCTCGCCCGCGCGTTCCCCGGCCTGGCCCCGTCCGGCGACGGCACCGAGCCCGCCCCGCCCGGCACGGCCCGGCCCGGCCCGGCGGCACCGCCCACCCGCGCCCGCGCCTCCCGTGGTTCGGCGGTGAAGAGATCCCCGGCGCGGCCCCCCGCGCCGCGTGTGCCAGCCGAGAACCTCCCGTCCGCACGGGGGGTGAGGGCCGTTGCGGAGGACGACACCCTGCTCGGGACGTTCGTGGAGTTCCTCACCCATCCGGCCCTGCACGAGGACGAGCACCGGGTGGCCGTCGCGCACATCGAGCACGTCCTCGGGGAGCGCGCGTCCGCACCGGGGACGTGCGCACCCGTCGCGGCACTCGCGGCGCTCGTCCATGTCGGTGAAGTCGAGCGAGCCGAGCACTGGTGCGACGCGCTGGAGCGTTCCGACCCCGAACCCCCGCCGCTGATGGCGGCGCTGTACCTCGTGGCGCGCGCACTGATCCGGTCAAGGCGCGGCGACCTGAACGGCGTTGTCGAGCACGTGCTCGGGGCGTTCGACCTGGTGCCGCCCGGCGGCTTCGGGGTGTTCGCCGGAATCCCGATGGGCGTCCTGGTCGAGGCGCTCGTGGCGCGCGGCGAGCACGTGGCGGCGGGCCGGTGGCTGGACCGGCCGCTCCCCGACGCGACCTTGCACAGCCCGTTCGTCCTGCCCTTCCTGCGCGCCCGCGGCGAGCACCACCTGGTGGTGGGGCGCGCGCGGACCGCCGCGGCCGAGTTCCGGCTCTGCGGGCACCTCATGCGGACGTGGGGCTGTGACCTGCCCGGTTTCGTCCCATGGCGGACGGACCTGGCCCGGGCGTACCTGGCGGTGGGCGACGCCGAACCGGCCGCGCGGCTCGTCCGCGAGGAGATCCGGCGCCTGCCGGACGGCCGCACGCGGCCCCGCGCCGGGGCGCTGCGCGTGCTGGCCGCGGCCGTCCCGGACGAGCGGACGCGCACCCTCCGCCAGGCGGCGCGGGCGGCGGAACGCGCCGGGGACCGGCTGGAGTTGGCGCGGGTGCTGGCCGGTCTCGCCGCGTGCCACCGGACCGAGCGGCCGCATCGCGCCCGCGAGCTGGAGCGGCGGGCCGCCGCGCTGGCCGCCGAGTGCGGGGCGGCCGGGATCGGCCGCCACCTGGGCCCGGGCGCCCCGGCCGAACGCGCCGGAACGCCGGCGCCCGGTGCCGACCGGTTCACCGAGCTGAGCGACGCGGAACGACGGGTCGCGGCGCTCGCCGCGGAGGGCTGGAGCAACCGGCAGATCGCGAAGCGCCTGCACGTCACCACCAGCACGGTCGAGCAGCACCTGACCCGCGTCTACCGCAAGCTGCGGATCAACCGCCGGACCGACCTCCCGCTGGACCTGGCCGGAATTCCGCTGCGCGGCTTTCTCGCCTGATAACGCGCTCGCCGGCCCGCGGCGCTGGACGCATGACCCGTTCGCGCGCACCGGCTAGCATTCATTTGCCCTCGTAGCCCAATTGGTAGAGGCAAACCCCTTAAAAGGGTTGTGGTGTCGGTTCGAATCCGATCGGGGGTACCGGGCCGGGCGCCTGCCCCGGCAGGTGATCCGGGGACGGTGGCCCGGAGCGGCGCGGGCCTGTCCAACCGCGCAATTCTTTCGGTTGGACACCCTTTTTTGGCGCCCTTGTCGCTGCCATGCGTCCATGTAATCCTTGCCGCGCCGGGAAGCCACGACATCCAATTCCGTTTGGGGTTCGACGTGCTAGCACACACCATCACGGCGCACGCTCCCGCCGGGAGCGAAGCGTTATGAAAGGCGCTATCGACCGGGCCGCCTTCGCAGCCGTCGGGCTGCGGCCGGGCCGCCGCCCGCCCACCGGCCCGCCCGACACCGCGGTGAAGATCCTCGGCCGTACCTGGACCGCGCCGATCGCCGGTCCGGACGGTGCACTGCTCGTCGCCGAGACGACCGACAGGCCCGTCCAGATCCGGCGCGGCCACCCCGACGAACCCGCACTCGAGGCCGGAACCGTCGAGTTCGCCCAGGTCGGCACCCCCGCGGAGGCCGTGCGGGCGGTCGAGCGGGGCGCGGCCGGGCTGATCGTCGCCGGCTCCGCCGGGAGCGCCGCGCTCGACGCCCTGCCGCGGGTCGCCACCGCCGTCGCGCGCCGTTGCCCGATCCTGCTCGACGGCGGTGCCGAACTGGGGGCCGACGTCCTTGCCGCGCTCGCCCTCGGCGCCGACGCGGTCGTCCTCGACCCGGCCGCCGACACCGCCCGGATCGTCGCGGAACTGCGCGCCGCGATGGCGTTCGCCGGCGCCGCGACGATCTCCGACGTGGACGCCTCGTGCGTCCGGGTCGAGCAGGCGGCGCCGCCCGCCGCGAACCGGTCCGGAGCCGACCTGCACGTGGCGGAACTGCACCCGAGCCTGGCCGACCCGGTGCTCGACGCGATGAACTTCCTCAACGAGATCACCTTCCGCCACCCCGACGCGATCTCCTTCGCCCCCGGCCGCCCCTACGACGGGTTCTTCGACAACGAGCAGATCTTCGAGTACGTCCGGCGCTACCTCGACCACCGGGCCGGTACGGGCGCGACCCCGGACGACCTGCGCACCGAGCTCTTCCAGTACGGTCCCACCGCGGGGCGGATCCGGGACGTGATCGCCGATTCGCTGCGTGCGGACGAGGGCATCGACGTCCCGCCCGAGGCGATCGTGGTGACGGTCGGAGCCCAGGAGGCGATGCTCCTCGTGCTGCGGGCGCTCGCCGCGGGGCCGCGCGACTCCGTGCTCGCGTCCACCCCCTGCTACGTGGGCTTCACCGGCGCGGCGCGGATTCTCGGCGTCCCGGTGACCGCCGTCCCCGAGGGACCGGACGGCCCGCGCCCCGCCGCGCTCGAGGCCGCGATCCTGGCCGAGCGCGCCGCCGGGCGCCGCCCCCGGGCGTTCTACGTGGTGCCCGACCACTCCAACCCGTCCGGCGCCACCGTCGACCTGCCGGCCCGCCGGGCCCTGCTCGACCTCGCGGCCCACCACGACATGCTGATCATCGAGGACACCCCGTACCGGCTGGTGAGCCCCGGCCGTCCGCTGCCCACGCTGAAGTCCCTCGACCGCGACCGGCGCGTCGTGCACGTCGGCTCGTTCTCCAAGACCCTGTTCCCGGGGGCCCGCGTGGGCTTCGCCGTCGCCGACCAGACCGTCGCCGACGGCACCGGCCGCGCCGCGCCGCTGGCCGCCGAGCTCGCCAAGATCAAGAGCATGGTGACGGTCAACACCCCGTCGCTGAGCCAGGCCGCCGTGGCGGGCGCGCTGCTCGCGGCGGACGGCCGCGTCTCCCGGCTGAACGCCGAGGCCGCCGAGTACTACGGCCGCGCCATGCGGGCCACCCTGGACCGTCTCGACCGCGAGCTCCCCGCCGCCCGCCGCGCCGCGCTGGGCGTCCGGTGGACCGCCCCGTCCGGGGGTTTCTTCCTGACCGTCCAGGTCCCCTTCGACGCCGACGACGCCGCGCTGGCCCGCTCCGCCCGCGACTTCGGCGTCATCTGGACCCCGATGACCCAGTTCCATCCCGAGGGCGGCGGCCTCGACCGGCTCCGCCTGTCGACGAGTTACCTGGCCCCAGCGGAGATCGATGAGGGGATCGCCCGCCTCGTCCGGTTCATCGAGTCCGAGAGCGTCCGCAGCCGGCGGGAGGCCCGATGACCACCGCGAACGACCACGCCGTCCCTCCGGTCCCCGCCCCCGAGACCACGCCCCGCGCCTACGAGACCGCGCCCGCCACCGCGCCCGCCACCGCGCCCGGAGGTGCGTCCGGCGGCGCGCCCGCCACCGCGTCCGGCGGCGTGGCGGGAGCGCCTCCGAACGGGGTCGCGAACGGGGTCGCGAACGGCGCCGTGAACCGCGTCGCGTCCGGGGCGGCCGACGGGGTGGCGGCGGGGTCCATGGACGGCTTGCGGCGGCGGGCCGCGGAGCTGCGGGCCGGGATCGTCGCGGGGAACCCGGCCGCGGTGGAGCGGCAGCACGCGCTCGGGAAGCTCACGGCGCGCGAGCGGCTGGCGATGCTGCTGGACGAGGGGTCCTTCACCGAGGTCGGGCTCTACCGGAGGCCGGACGGCGGGCCGGACGAGCGGCGGCCGCACACGGACGGCGTCGTCACCGGGTCCGGGGAGATCTACGGGCGCCGGGTGTTCGTGTACGCGCAGGACTTCACGATCGCGGGCGGGTCGCTCGGTGCGGCGCACGCGGCGAAGATCCACCGGGTCATGGACCTCGCGCTGGCGGCGGGCGCCCCGCTGATCGGGCTGAACGACAGCGGTGGGGCACGGATCCAGGAGGGGGTGACGGCCCTCGACGGGTTCGGCGGGATCTTCTTCCGCAACGTGCAGGCGTCCGGTGTGATCCCGCAGATCAGCGTGGTGTGCGGGCCGTGCGCGGGCGGTGCGGCGTACTCGCCCGCGCTGACCGACTTCACGTTCATGGTGGGGGACGCCGCCCAGCTGTACCTGACGGGGCCGGACGTGGTCGAGGCGGTGACCGGGCGGCGGGTGACGCACGCGGAGCTGGGCGGCGCGCGGGTGCACGGCTCCACGTCGGGCGTCGCGACGTTCGTGTACGACGACGAGGCGTCATGCCTGGAGGACGTCCGGTACCTGGTGTCGCTGCTGCCCGCCAACAACCTCGAACCCGCGCCCGCGACGCCCGGGACGGGCGCGCAGCGCGAGGAGCGCCCGGCGCTGGCGGAGATCGTGCCGGTCGATCCGGCACGGCCGTACGACATGCGGCTGGTGATCGACGAGGTGGTGGACGAGGGCACGGCGCTGGAACTGCACGAGGGGTGGGCGACGAACGTGATCTGCGCGCTGGCGCGGATCGACGGCGAGGCCGTCGGCCTGGTGGGCAACCAGCCGATGGCGATGGCCGGGGTGCTGGACGCCGACGCGGCGCAGAAGGCCGCGCGGTTCGTCCGGTTCTGTGACGCGTTCGGGATCCCGCTGGTCACGCTGGTGGACGTCCCGGGGTTCCTGCCCGGCGTGGAGCAGGAGCACGCGGGGGTGATCCGGCACGGCGCGAAGCTGCTGTACGCCTACTGCGAGGCGACCGTCCCGCGCGTGCAGGTGATCGTGCGGAAGGCGTACGGCGGCGCGTACATCGTGATGGACTCCCGGTCGGTCGGCGCGGACCTGTCGCTGGCGTGGCCGGGCAACGAGGTCGCGGTGATGGGCGCGGCGGGCGCGGTGAACGTGATCCACCGCCGCGCGCTGGCCGCGGCGCCCGACCCGGAACGGCTCCGCGCCGAACTGGTCGGCGACTACACGCGGCGGCTCGTGCACCCGTACTACTCGGCGGAGCGGGGCCTGGTGGACGACGTCATCGATCCGGTGCGGACGCGCATCGAGGTGGCGCGCGGCCTGGCGATGCTCCGCACGAAACGGCGGGCCGGGCCGCAGCGCAAGCACGGAAACGTGCCCCTGTGAGGAACGCGAGAGAAGGGTCGAAATTGTCCGGGCCGCAACGCGGAGATTTTCGCAGCAGACCAAGAATGTGGGGATGGACCTTCCGATGACCATGGACATGGAATTATCCCGGGACGACTTACGCACCGAGGCGCCGCGCCCCGACGTCGCCGCGCCGAACCCGTTCGTCCCGCGGATCGTGGGGGTCGGGACGGCCGGCGGCGCCACGTCCTACTCCCAGCGTGAGGTGCTGGAGGAGATCGGCGTCACCGACCCGAAGGTGCGCTCGGTGTTCCTGAACAGCGCGATCGAGAGCCGGTACCTGGCGCTGCCGCCGCCGGGTGCGGGCGGGCGGCGGGAGTCCGAGCCGCAGGGCGACCTTCTCGACAAGCACAAGCGGCTGGCCGTCGAGATGGGCGTGCGGGCGCTGGAGAGCTGCCTGAAGCAGGCGGACATGCAGGTGTCGGACCTGCGGCACCTGTGCTGCGTGACGTCGACGGGGTTCCTCACCCCGGGGCTCAGCGCGCTGATCATCCGCGCGCTGGGCATCGACCGGCACTGCAGCCGGTCCGACATCGTCGGGATGGGCTGCAACGCGGGCCTGAACGCGCTGGGCGTGGTGTCGGGGTGGGCGACGGCGCATCCGGGCGAGCCGGCGGTGGTGCTGTGCACCGAGGCGTGCTCGGCGGCGTACGCGCTGGACGGCACGATGCGCACGGCGGTCGTGAACAGCCTGTTCGGGGACGGTGCCGCGGCCGTCGCGCTCGTCGCCGAGCCGGACGCCGGGGCCGGGTCGCCCGCGGGGCCGCCCGCGGGGGGTGGCGGTGCCGGACGGGCGCCGGGGCCGCGCGTGCTGCGGTTCGCCAGCACCCTCATTCCGGAGGCGCTCGACGCGATGCGCTACGACTGGGACCGCGACCAGGGCCGCTTCAGCTTCTTCCTCGACCCGCAGATCCCGTACGTGGTCGGCGCGAACGCCGAGGTCGCGGTGGACCGGCTGCTGGACGGGACGGGCCTGCGGCGCGGCGACGTCCGGCACTGGCTCGTCCACTCGGGCGGCAAGAAGGTGATCGACGCGGTCGTCGTGAACCTGGGGCTGAACCGGCACGACGTCCGGCACACGACGGGCGTGCTGCGCGACTACGGGAACGTGTCCAGCGGCTCGTTCCTGTTCTCCTACGAGCGGCTCGTGGAGGAGAACGCGGTCGAACCGGGCGACTACGGCGTCCTGATGACGATGGGGCCGGGCTCGACGATCGAGACCGCGCTGGTGCGGTGGTGACACGGGTGGCGACGACGACGGGAGCGGGCATGACGCAGGCGACGGGAACGGCCCGGGCGGCGGTGCGGATCGACGGCGCGGCGCCGCTGTCGCCGGCGGTCGTCCGGGAACTGAGCGAGCTGTGCGACCTGGTGGAGGGCCCCGGCGGGCCCGGCCTGGTGGTGCTGGCGGCGGGCGGCGCGCCCGGCCCCTCGCGGGACGGGCTGACGACCTCGCTGGTCACGAAGTGGGAGCGGACGCTGCGCAGGCTGGAGCGGCTCCCGGCGGTGACGGTGGCGGTGGCGGCCGGGAACGTCGGCGGCCCGGCGCTGGACGCGCTGCTGGTGGCCGACGTCCGGATCGCGGAGCCGGACGCGCGGCTGGTCGCGGGCACCGCCGGGGCGGCGACCTGGCCGGGGATGGCGCTGTTCCGGATGGCGCACCAGTCGGGCGCGGCGGCGGTGCGCCGCACGGTGCTGTTCGGTGCGCCGGTGGGCGCGGCGGAGGCGGTCGCGGCGGGCCTGGTCGACGAGATGACCGCCGACCCGGACGCGGCGGTGGCGGAGGCGGCGGCCCGGTTCGGCGGGTTCGCCGGACCGGAGCTGGCGATCCGCCGGCAGCTGATGTTCGACGCGGTGACGACCGGTTTCGAGGACGCGCTGGGCGCGCACCTCGCCGCGTGCGACCGGGCGCTGCGGCTGGAGCGGGAGGCCGCGTCGTGACGATCGATCACTCGGCCGCGCCCGCCGGGACCGCACTGGCCGGGGAGGCGGGCCGCGCGTGGGACGCGCTGGGCGGCGTCCTGCGCGACGCCGACGCGTTCCTGCGCGGGCTGCCGGAACCGGCGGCGCGGTCCGCGGCGCAGCGGACGGCCGCCGCCGCGGCGCACGACCGGGCGCGGGCGGCCCGCACCCGGTTCATGGACGCGCACGCCGCCGCGGTGTACGCCGTCCTCACCGCCGGGCGGACCCGCGACCTGCGGATCGACGCGCTGGTGGAGGCCGCGGCGGAGACGTTCCCGGGGCTGGTGCCGACGGCGGCGCGGCTCGCCGCCGAACGGACCCGGGCGCAGGCCGACAAGGAGGGCCTGGAGATCGACCAGGGCATCTTCCTGCGCGGCGTGCTGCGTTCCCCGGTGGCGGGCCCGCACCTGCTCGACGCGATGCTGGCGCCGACCGGACGGGCGCTGGACCTGCTGCCGGAGTTCGCCCGGACGGGCACGCTGGACATGGAGGCCGTCCGGCTGGAGCGTCGCGACGGGGTGGCGTACCTGACCATGTGCCGGGACGACTGCCTGAACGCCGAGGACGAACGCCAGGTCGACGACATGGAGACCGCGGTCGACCTCGCGCACCTCGACCCGTCCGTGGGCGTGGGCCTGCTGCGCGGCGGCGAGATGAGCCACCCGCGCTACCGGGGCCGCCGGGTGTTCAGCGCCGGTATCAACCTGAAGCGGCTGCACGCGGGGGAGATCTCGCTGGTCGGGTTCCTGCTCCGCCGCGAGCTGGGGTACATCGCCAAGCTGGTGCGGGGCGTGCGCGTGCCGGACGGCGCGGACGGCGCGGCGTGGCAGTGGCCGACCGTGGACATGCCGTGGGTCGCGGCGGTGGACGCGTTCGCGATCGGCGGCGGCATGCAGCTGCTGCAGGCGTTCGACCACGTCATCGCGGAGGCGGGCGCGTACCTGAGCCTGCCCGCCGCGCAGGAGGGCATCATCCCCGGCGCGTCGAACTACCGGCTGACCCGCGCCACCGGCCCGCGGATCTCCCGGCAGATCATCCTGTCGGGACGGCGGATCCGCGCCGCCGAACCGGCCGCGGAGACGCTGGTGGACGAGGTGGTGGAGCCGCCGGAGATGGACGCGGCCATCGCGCGGAGCCTGGACCGGATGCGCGGCGCGGCGGTCGTCACCAACCGGCGGATGCTGAACCTCGCCGACGACCCGCCTGAGGAGTTCCGCCGGTACATGGCGGAGTTCGCCCTGCAGCAGGCGCTGCGGATCTACGGCCAGGACGTCCTGGCCAAGGTCGGCCGCTTCGGGCGTACCGCGTGAGCGCCCCGGGCACCGGCGAAGTCGATGGCACCGGCGATGTCGACGGCGAGGGCCCCCGCGTCCGGTACGTGAAGAAGGACCACGTCGCGTACGTGACGCTGGACCGTCCGGCCGTCCTCAACGCGATGGACCTGCGCACCCACGAGGAGCTGGCCGCGGTCTGGGACGACGTCGAGGCGGACGACGCCGTCCGCGTTGCCGTCCTGACCGGCGCGGGCGACCGCGCGTTCTCGGTCGGGCAGGACCTGAAGGAGCGCAGCCGGCTGAACGCGGCGGGCGCGCCGCCCACGACGTTCGGGAGCCGCGGGCAGCCCGGCTGGCCCCGGCTCACCGAGCGGTTCGCGCTGACCAAGCCGGTCCTGGCGCGGGTGAACGGGTACGCCCTCGGCGGCGGCTTCGAGCTGGCGCTGGCCTGCGATGTCATCGTGGCCGCCGAGCACGCCGAGTTCGGGCTGCCGGAGGTGCGGCTCGGGCTGGTGCCCGGCGCGGGCGGCGCGTTCCGGCTGGCCCGGCAGATCCCGCTGAAGGCGGCGATGGGCCATCTGCTGACCGGACGCCGGATGACGGCGGCGCGGGCGCTGGAGTTCGGGCTGGTGAACGAGGTCGCGCCCGCGGACGAGCTGGACGACCGCGTCGCGACCTGGACCGGCGAGCTGGTGCGGGCCGCGCCGCTGGCGGTGCGGGCGATCAAGGAGGCGGTGCTGCGGTCCGTCGACATGCCGCTGGAGCAGGCGTTCGCCACCCGCTACGTGTGGGAGGAGCGGCGGATGCACAGCCGGGATGCGGTCGAGGGCCCGCGGGCGTTCGCGGAGAAGCGCGAGCCCCGCTGGTCGGCCGGGTGACCCGCCGGCCGTAGCAACCCCGCGGTGCGGAGCCCATCGGACGTCCGGTGGGCTCCGCGCCGTTTTCCGGAGGCGCCGGACCGGCCGTCCGAGAACTGCACGAAAAAGGCGGCCGTCCAACCGTGAAAATGCACGGTTGGACGGCTGCGTGTCCATTTTCTGGCACCTTGTAGTGACGTGTCGCCGTCATTATCGTGACGCATGAAATTGATGGGCCGGTTTCTGAATCCGCAGGGAGAGATCATGGCCAACCCGTTCGATGACGAGAACGGACGATTCCTCGCGCTGATCAACGACGAGGGCCAGTATTCGCTGTGGCCGGCGTTCGCGGACGTCCCGGAGGGCTGGGAGATCGCGCACGCGGAGGACACCAGGCAGGCGTGCCTGGACCACATCGAGGCGAACTGGACCGACATGCGGCCGCGCAGCCTCGTCGAGGAGATGCGCGAGTACGAGGCGGGCCGCGAGCGGGCCGAGCCCGAGAAGACCTCGTCGTGATCGGCGGCCCGGGACCCGTGATGATCCGCGGGATGGGGGGCGAGGAGGTGACCCGGCAACGGGTCCGTCCCGGCACCTTCCGGCGGATCCTGCCCTACGTCCGGCCGTACCGCGGCCTCGCGCTGGTCCTGCTGACAGTCACCGTCCTGGGCGCGGGGGTCACGGTCGCGATCCCCCTGCTCTTCAAGGTCATCATCGACGACGGCGTGATCCCGCGCGACACCGGGGTCGTGGTGTGGGTGGCGGTGGCCGCCGCCGTCCTGTCCCTGGCGGACGCGCTCGGCAAGCTCGCGGCGGCGCGGCTGGGTGGCCGGATCGGCGAGGGGCTCATCTACGACCTGCGCACGGAGGTGTTCCGGCACGTCCAGCGGCAGCCGCTCGCGTTCTTCACCCGCGCGCAGACGGGGGCGCTGGTCAGCCGGCTCAACACCGACGTCATCCAGGCGCAGCAGGCCGTCACCTCGCTGCTGTCCATGGCCGTCCCGAGCGTGCTGACGCTGCTGCTCGTGCTCGGCACGATGTTCTACCTGTCGTGGACGATCACGCTGGTGGCGGTGCTGATGCTGCCGCTGTTCCTGCTGCCCGGACGGCTGGTCGGGCGCCCCCTGCAGCGGCTCACCCGCGAGTCGATGCACCAGGACGCCGAGATGGGCTCGCTCATGCACGAGCGGTTCAACGTGACGGGCGCGCTGCTGGCGAAGCTGTACGGCCGCCCGGACGAGGAGGCGGACGTGTTCGCGCGGCGCGCGGCGCGGGTCCGTGACATCGGCGTGGTGACATCGGTGTACGCCGAGCTGATGCTGATCTCGGTGATGCTGCTGGCGTCGCTGGCGACGGCGCTGGTGTACGGGCTGGGCGGCGCCCTGGTGATCGACGGCGCGGTGCAGATCGGCACGCTGGTGGCGATGGCGACGCTGCTGACCCGGCTGTTCGCCCCGCTCAACCAGCTGTCCGGCATGCAGGCGGACGCGATGACCGCGCTGGTCAGCTTCGACCGGGTCTTCGAGGTCCTGGACCTGAAGCCGCTGATCGCCGAGCGCCCGGACGCGCGCCCCGTCACCGCCGCGCGGGGCACCGCCGCGAACGGCGCCGCGACGGCCCCGGAGATCACGTTCGAGGGCGTCGCGTTCCGCTACCCGTCGGCGGCGGACGTGTCGCTGGCGTCGCTGGAATCGATCGCGCTGCCGGCACCCGACCGGGCGGAGAACCCGCCGGTGCTGCGGGACGTCACGTTCACCGCCCCGGCGGGCCGGATGACGGCGCTCGTGGGGCCGTCCGGCGCGGGCAAGACCACGATCACGCATCTGGTGCCGCGGCTGTACGACGTCGATTCGGGCGCCGTCCGGATCGGCGGGGAGGACGTCCGCGACCTCACCCTCGACTCGCTGCGCGAGACGGTCGGCATGGTCACCCAGGACGCCCACCTGTACCACGACACGCTGCGCGCGAACCTGCTGTACGCGCGCCCGGACGCCACCGAGGACGACATGCGGGACGCGTGCGAGGCGGCACGGATCTGGGACGTGATCGCCGCGCTGCCCGACGGCCTCGACACGGTGGTGGGGGAGCGCGGCTACCGGCTGTCGGGCGGCGAGAAGCAGCGGGTCGCGATCGCGCGGCTGCTGCTCAAGGCTCCGCCGGTGGTGGTGCTGGACGAGGCCACCGCGCACCTGGACTCGGAGTCGGAGTCGCAGGTGCAGCGGGCGCTGCGCACCGCGCTGCGGGGACGCACGTCGCTGGTGATCGCGCACCGGCTGTCCACGATCCGGGAGGCGGACCAGATCCTGGTGGTGGACGACGGCCGGATCATCGAGCGGGGCGACCACGAGGAGCTGCTCGACGCCGGCGGCCTGTACGCCGAGCTGTGCCGCACGCAGTTCGCGGCGGCGCGTCCCGACCCGGACCGTGACCGGTTTCCCGAGCCCGCCGTCGCCGGAGCCCCCCACATGGGCCCCGGCATGGGGCCGCCTCCGGGCCCCGGCATGGGGCCGCCGCCCGGTCCGGGCATGGGCCCGCCGCCCGGCCCCGGCATGGGGCCGCCGCCCGGCCCGGGCATGGGCCCGCCGATGGGCCCGCCGATGGGTCCGCCGATGGGTCCGCCTCCGCGCCGGTGAAGTCCGGCTTACCCGGTCGTACCAGATGAGGGCAGCACCGATGACTGAAGGCATGCACGGCCGTCGACCGTCCGCGGCCCGGTACCACGTCTGGCTCGGCGGGCGGCTCGGCGCGCCGGGCACGGCCCACCATGTCGCGGGCCTGGTCGAGTTCGCCGGGCCGGTGGACGCCGAGCGGCTCGCGGGCGCCGTCCGCGCGGCCGTCATGGAGGCGGGGCTGCACGTCGCCGTCCGCGAGACGCCCGCCGGTCCCCGGCTCGTCCCGCTGCCGGGCGAGCCGGACGCGACGGTCGTCGACCTGCGGTCCGAACCCGACCCGGACGCCGCGGCCCGCGCGTGGGCGGACGCCGAGCGGGCCCGCCCCGCCGGCCCGCTCGCGCAGGCCGTGCTCCGCACGGCCGACGGCCGCTGCCTGTGGTACCAGCGGTACGCCCCGATCCTTCTCGACAGCCACGCCCGGCCCCTGCTCGAACGGCGCGTCGCGCGGCTCTACACGGCGCTCGCCGAGGGCACCGCCGCCCCCGCGTCGCCCTTCCCGGCACCGGCGGACGTCCTCGCCGAGGAGGACGCCTACCGCGACTCGCCCGACCACGCCCGCGACCGCGAGTACTGGACGGCCGCCTACGCCGACCGTCCCGAACCGGTCCCCCACCCGCCCGCCCTGGACGGTGCGCCCGTGCCCGGCGGCGCGGCGGCGGGCGGGGAACCCGTGGGCGCGGCCGTCGAGGAGCGGGTCCGGGAGATCGCGGAGCGCGGCGGCACCGGGCCGGACGTGGTGCTGGTCGCCGCCGCGGCGGCGTATCTCGCGCGGCGCGGCGGGGTCCGTGACGTGGTGTTCGGGGTGTGCCTGCCCGGCCGCGTGGGGCCGCTGGCGGCGGCGGCGCCGGGCGCGGACGTGAACGTGCTGCCGGTCCGCGCGCACGTGGACCCGGCCGCGACACTGCCGGAGCTGGCGGCACGGCTGGCGGGCCCGCTGCGGGACGCCGCCGGGCACGGCCGGTACCGGGGCGAGGAGCTGCGCCGGGAACTCCGCTGGCCGGTGGGCGGACGGCCGTTCTTCGGCCCCGTCGTGGACATCGTCCTGGACGACCGGGAGCTGGACTTCGCGGGCGTGCCCGCCGTCGCGCGCGAGCTCGCGGCGGGGCCGCCCGGCGAGCTGTCGCTCGTGGTGCGCGGCGGCCCGGCGGGCGGCGGGCTGCGGGTGCGGTGCGCGGCGGGCGGCGGCGACCGGGCGGCCGACGGGCGCGCGTTCGCCGGCTACATCGCGGCCCTGGCGGGCGGTGCCCGCGCGGGGGAGATCGACCTCCTGCCGGAGCGCGCGGCGCGCCGGGTCGTGAAGGACTGGAACGACACCGCCCGCCCCGTTCCCGCCCGCACCCTCCCCGAGCTGGTCGAGGCGCAGGTCGCGCGGACCCCGGACGCGGTCGCGGTGGTGTTCGAGGGCCGTTCGCTGACGTACGCGGAGCTGGACGCGCGCGCGAACCGGCTGGCGCACGAGCTGATCGCGCGGGGCGTCGGGCCGGAACGCCGCGTCGGTGTGGCACTGGAGCGGTCGGCGGATCTGGTGGTGGCGCTGCTGGGGATCGTCAAGGCGGGCGCCGCCTACGTGCCGATGGACCCGTCCGCGCCGCCGGACCGGACGGCGCTGCTGCTCCGCGGCTCGTCCCCGGCCGTGGTGGTGGCGACCGGCGACACCGCGGCGGCCGTGGCGGGCGCCGAAGTGCTGGTGCTGGACGATCCCGGCGTGCGGGCCGCGCTGGCCGCCCGCTCCGCGGCGCCGCCGGTGGACGCCGACCGGGCCGTGCCGCTGCGCCCCGCCCACCCCGCCTACGTGATCTACACGTCCGGATCGACCGGCACGCCGAAGGGCGTGGAGGTCTCCCACGCCTCGATCGCGAACCGGCTGGCGTGGCTGCAGGGCGTCCACGGGCTGACGCCCGGCGACCGGGTGATGCAGAAGACGCCGATGAGCTTCGACGTGTCGGTACCGGAGTTCTTCGGCACGCTGCTGGCGGGCGCCCGGCTGGTCGTCGCCCGTCCCGGCGGCCACCGCGACCCGGCCTACATCGCCGGGCTGATCGAGCGGGAGGCCGTCACGGTCGTCCATTTCGTCCCGCCGATGCTGCGGGCGTTCCTGCTGGACGAGCGGGTCGCGGACCGGTGCCGGAGCCTGCGGCGGGTGCTGGCCAGCGGGGAGGCGCTGCCACCGGACCTGGTGGAGCGGTTCCACCGGATGCTGCCCCTACCGCTGCTCAACCTCTACGGCCCGACGGAGGCGGCGGTGGAGGTGACGGCGTGGACGTGCGCCCCGGACGTCCGCCAGGACACCGTGCCGATCGGCCGTCCGGTCTGGAACACCCGCGTGTACGTGCTGGACGAGTTCCTTCGCCCGGTGCCGCCGGGCGTGCCCGGCGAGCTGTACCTGGCGGGCGTGCAGCTCGCGCGCGGCTACGCCGGGCGGTCCGCGCTGACCGCGGAACGCTTCGTGGCCTGCCCGTTCACCGGGCCGGACGGTCCCGGCGGGCGGATGTACCGGACGGGCGACCGGGCCAGGTGGACCGCGGACGGCTCGGTCCGCTACGAGGGCCGCAACGACGACCAGGTGAAGATCCGGGGGTTCCGGATCGAGCCGGGCGAGGTCGAGGCCGCGCTGGCGGACCATTCCGGCGTCCGGGAAGCAGTGGTGCTGGCCCGGGAGGACCGGCCGGGCGTGCGGCGGCTCGTCGGATACGCGGTGCCCGCGGGCCCGTCCGGGCCGGGCGCGCCCGGAGTGACCGAGGCGGACCTGCTGGCGCACGCGGCCGGGCGCCTGCCGGAGTACATGGTGCCCGCCGCGGTGATGATCCTGGACGCGCTGCCGGTGACGGCGAACGGGAAGCTGGACCGGGCGGCGCTGCCCGCACCCGCCGACACCGCCCCGGTGCGGGGACGCGCGCCCGCCACCCCGGCGGAGACCGCGCTGTGCGGGGTGTTCGCGGACGTGCTGGACCTGCCCGAGGTGGGCGCGGACGACGCGTTCGTCGCGCTGGGCGGCGACTCGATCATGGCGATGCGGGTCGTGGCGCGGGCGCGCCGCGCGGACGTCCACATCACGCTGGCGCAGGTCTTCGAGCACGGCACCCCGGCCCGGCTGGCGGCGGCCGCCGAGACCGCGCCCGCCGACGGCGGGTTCGCCCGCGAGCCCGCCGAGCCGTCGTTCGCGCCCCTCACCGGCGAGCAGCTCGCCGAACTCGGGCCGGACGTCGTCGACGCGTGGCCGCTGTCGCCGCTGCAGCAGGGACTGCTGTTCCACGCCAGCTACGACGAGCGGGCCCGCGACGTCTATCTGGTGCAGACCGTCCTCGACCTGGCGGGCCCCCTCGACACCGCGCTGCTGCGCGCGTCCTGGGAGGCGCTGCTGAACCGGCATCCCGGCCTGCGCGCCGGCATCCGGCGGCACCCCGGGACGGGCCGCGCCGTCCAGGCGATCGAGCGGCGGGTGACGGCGCCGTTCCGGGAGGCGGACCTGACGGGACGGGGCGCCGCGGCGGAGGCCGCGGCGGACCGGCTCGCCGCCGCCGACCTCGCGGAGCGCTTCGACCTGGCGGCGCCGCCGCTCGGCCGGATGCTGCTGGCGCGGCTCGGCGCGGACCGGCACCGGCTGATCCTCACGCTGCACCACATCGTCGTCGACGGCTGGTCGGTGCCGGTGCTGCTCCGGGAGCTGTCGGCGATCTACGCGGCCGGCGGGGACGCGGCGGCGCTGCCCCCGGCGCGGCCGTTCCGCGACCACCTCGCCTGGCTGGACCGGCAGGACCGCGACGCGGCGCGGACGGCCTGGCGCCGCGCGCTGGACGGGGTGGGCGAGCCGACGGAGGCCGCCCCCGGGGGTGCGGGCGCCGAAGCGCCGGCCGTCCCGCCGGAGCACGTGACCGCGGTGCCGGACCGGGCGCCGGCGGACGCGCTGCGCGCGCTCACCCGGCGGCACGGCCTCACCCTGAACACGGTTGTCCTGGGGGCGTGGGCGGTGCTGATCGGGTCGCTCACCGGCCGCCGCGACGTCGTGTTCGGCACCACGGTGGCGGGCCGCCCGCCGGAGCTGCCCGGCGTCGAGGAGATGGTCGGGCTGTTCATGAACACCGTCCCGGTGCGCGCCCGACTCGACCCCGCGCGGCCGGTCGCCGAACTGCTCGCCGACCTCCGGGAGCAGCGGGCCGGGCTGATCGCGCACCAGCATCTGGGGCTGGCCGACATCCGGCGGGCGGCGGGGCCCGGCGCCATGTTCGACACGATCGTGGTGTCACAGGACTACCCGGACGCCGCCCCCGGGCCGGGCGGGCTGCCGGTCACCGGGCAGGTGACGGAGAACTCGGTCGCGCACTATCCGCTCAGTCTCGCCCTCACCCCCGGCGACCGGCCGGCCCTGCGCCTGGAGTACCGGCCCGACCAGTTCGACGCCGCGACGGCCGAGGCCCTCGTCGCGCGGCTGCTGCGCATCCTGGACGGGTTCGCCGCCGACCCCGGCCGCCCGCTCGCGGCGCTCGACGTCCTCACCCCGGCCGAACGCCGGGCCGTCCTGACCGAATGGAACCGCGGCGGTGCGGCCGGGAGCGCCGAGGTGTACGTCCTGGACGACTTCCTCCGGCCCGCCCCGCCCGGTGTGACCGGCGAACTGTACGTCGCGGGCGGCGGCCCGGCGGGGGAACCCGCGGGCGACGGACCGGCGCCGGCCGCGGCACTGATCGTCGCCTGCCCGTTCACCGGCGGGCGGATGCGGCGGACCGGCGACCTGGCGTACTGGACGGCCGGCGGCGAACTCGTCCGCGCGGGCCGCCGCGCCGGCGAGCCGGCGCCGACCTCCGCCGCACCCGGCCCGGCCGCCGGCCGCGCCCCGGCGAACCCCGCCGAAGAGGCGCTGTGCGGCCTGTTCGCCGAGGTCCTCGCCGTCGAGCGGGTCGGCGTCGACGACTCGTTCTTCGCGCTCGGCGGCGACTCGCTGCTCGCCATGTGGCTGATCGCGCGGATCCGCGCGGTGCTGGACGCCGAGATCGCCATCCGCGACCTGTTCACCGCACCGACCGTCGCGGGCGTGGCGCGGCTGCTGGCCGGCGACCGCGCCCCCGCCGAACTGGCGCCGCTCACGGCCCGCCCCCGCCCGGACATCGTCCCGCTGTCGTCCGCGCAGCGGCGCATGTGGTTCCTGAACCGGCTGGAGGAGTCGGGCGCCGGCGCCGGGTACGTCGTGCCGGTGGCCCTGCGGCTGTCCGGCGAGGTGGACGCCCCGGCGCTGGAGGCGGCCCTCGGCGACGTCGCCGACCGGCACGAGAGCCTGCGCACCCTGTTCCCCGACCACGGCGGCGGAGCCCGCCAGGAGATCCTGCACGGCGTGGCGGGACGCCCCCTCCTGACCGTCGCCGACGCCGCCCCGGTCGGGCTGGACGACGCCATCGCCGCGGAGGTGGCGCGCCGCTTCGACCTGTCCCGTGAACTGCCGTGGCGGGCGCGGTTGCTGACGGTGGCGCCGGACGAGTCGGTACTCGTTGTGACCACGCACCACGTCGCGATGGACGCCTGGTCTCTGGACGTCCTCGCCCGCGACCTGCGGACCGCGTACACGGCCCGGAAGGCGGGCCGGGCCCCGGACCTGCCGCCGCTGCCCGTCCAGTACGCCGACTACGCGCTGTGGCAGCGGGACGCGCTCGGCGACCCGGACGACGCGGACGGCGTGATCGCCGCCCAGCTCCGGTACTGGCGCGACACCCTCGCCGGGCTCCCGGAGGAACTCGCCCTGCCCGCCGACCGGCCGCGCCGCACCCGGTCGTCCTTCCGGGGCGGGCTCGTGCCGCTGACGGTGGAACCGCACGTCCACGCCGCGCTCGCCGACATCGCACGGCGCGACGGCGGCACCATGTTCATGGTGGCGCAGGCCGCGCTCGCGGTGCTGCTGACCCGGCTCGGCGCGGGCACCGACCTCCCCCTCGGCACCCCGATCGCCGGCCGCTCCGACACCGCCCTCGCGGGCGTCATCGGTTTCTTCCTGAACACGCTGGTGCTGCGGACGGACGTGAGCGGCGACCCGACGTTCGCCGAGCTGCTGGCCCGCGTCCGGGAGACGGACCTGGCGGCGTTCGCGCACCAGGACGTCCCGTTCGAGCGGCTGGTCGAGGATCTGAACCCGGTGCGGTCGCTGGCGCGGCATCCGCTGTTCCAGGTGATGCTCACGCTCGACAACGCTCCGGCGGCGAACTGGGACCTGCCGGGCCTGGACGTCCGGCCCCTGCCGGCCGTGCCGCTGCCCGCCAAGTTCGACCTCGCCGTCACGCTCGCCGAACGCCGGGACGGGTCCGGCGCGCCCGCGGGACTCACGGGCGCGATCGAGTACGCGGCCGATCTGTTCGACGGGTCGACGGTTCGTGCGCTGTCGGGTCGGCTGGTGCGGGTGCTGGAGCAGGTGTCGGCCGATCCGGATGTTCGGGTCGGGGATGTCGAGGTGCTGTCGCCCGAGGAGCGGCGGCTGGTGGTGGAGGGGTGGAACGCCACGGCTCGTCCGGTGGCGGGTGTGTCGTTGGTGGAGTTGTTCGAGGAGTGTGTGGTGCGGGCGCCGGATGCGGTGGCGGTGGTCGCGGGCGGTGTGTCCTGGTCGTACGCGGAGTTGAACGCTCGCGCGAACGGTGTGGCGCGTGGCCTGGTCGGTCGGGGTGTGGTGCGTGGGTCGTTGGTGGGTGTGCGGATGGAGCGGTCGCCGGAGCTGGTGCCGGTGTTGCTGGGTGTGTTGAAGGCGGGTGCGGCGTATGTGCCGCTGGATGTCTCGCATCCGCAGGAGCGGCTGGCGTCGATCGTGGCGGAGGCCGGTGTGTCGGTGGTGGTCACCGGTGAGGACGTGTTCGAGCCGGTGGAGGAGAACCCGCGTGTTCACATCCGGGCGGAGGATCTGGCGTATGTGATGTACACGTCGGGTTCGACGGGTGTGCCGAAGGGTGTGGCGGTCACGCACGGGAACGTGGTGGCGTTCTGCCTCGACACCGCCTGGCGGGACGAGGTCGTGGAAAGCGTCTTGGTCCAGGCGAACCATGCGTTCGATGCGTCGACGTATGAGATCTGGACGCCGCTGCTGCGTGGTGGTCGGCTGGTGGTCGCGCCTGCGGGCGACCTGGACGCGGCCGAGCGGGGGCGGTTGATCGCTGGGCATCGGGTGACGAACGTGCATGCGACGGCCGGTCTGTTCCGGGTGCTGGCCGAGCAGTCGCCGGAGATCTTCGCGGGTGTCCGTGAGGTGTCGACGGGCGGGGACGTGGTGTCGTCCGCGGCCGTGCAAGCCCTGCTGCGAACCCACCCGGGGCTGGTCGTGCGGACGACTTATGGCCCGACCGAGGCGACCGCGTTCGCGACGCATCTGGCCTTCGGGGCCGGTGACCGGGTTCCGGCGTCGTTGCCGATCGGGGTTCCGATGGACAACACCCGCGCCTACGTGCTCGACGAGCGGCTGTCCCCGGTTCCTCCGGGCGTGGTGGGTGAGTTGTACCTCGCGGGCCATGGTCTGGCGCGCGGGTATGCGTCGCGTCCGGCGTTGACGGGTGAGCGGTTCGTCGCGGACCCCTTCGTCGCGGGCCGGATGTACCGCACCGGCGACCTGGCCCGCTGGACCGGCGACGGCGTCCTGGAGTTCGCGGGGCGTGCCGACGAGCAGGTCAAGATCCGGGGGTTCCGGATCGAGCCCGCCGAAGTCGAAGCCGTCCTTGCCGCGCATGAGGGCGTCGTCCAGGTGGCTGTGATCGCTCGGGAGGATCAGCCGGGTGTGAAGCGTCTCGTGGCCTACGTGGTCGGTGACGCGGACGGGACCGTGCTTCGGGAGTTCGCGGCCGTCAAGCTGCCAGATCACATGGTTCCCGCCGCGTTCGTGTGGCTGGACGCCCTGCCCGTCACGGTGAACGGGAAGCTCGACCGGGCCGCACTGCCCGCCCCGGACTTCGCCGCGGAAGCCACCGGCCGCTCGCCCGCCACCCCGGACGAGGAGCTGCTGTGCGGGCTGTTCGCCGGGGTGCTGGGGCTGGAGCGGGTCGGTGCGGACGACTCGTTCTTCGCGCTGGGCGGCGACTCGATCATGTCGATGCTGGTGGTGTCGCGGGCGCGCCGGGCGGGCCTGGTCATCTCCGTGCGGCAGGTGTTCGAGCACCGGACACCTGCCGGGCTCGCGCGTGCGGCGGTGCCCGTCAGGGCGGGCGGGGCGGACCAGGCCGAAGACGTCGGCAGCGGCACCGTCCCGCTGACACCGGTGATGCTCGAGTCGGTCGAACGGTCGGGGCCGGCCGGCCCGGCCGCGAGGTTCGGCCAGTCGATGCGGGTCGGCGTTCCGGCCGGGCTGGAGGAAGAGCGGCTGGTGGCGGCGGTGCAGGCCGTCCTCGACCGGCACGACGTGCTGCGCGCCAGGTTGGTGGAGGGTTCCGCTGATGGGGCCTGGAACCTCGTCGTGCCGCCCGCGGGCTCGGACGAGGCGATGCCGGCCCGGGCGTGCGTCCGCCGGGTGGACGCGACGGATCTGGACGAGTCGGCGCTCGTCGGCCTCGCGGAACGCGAGGCCGAGCGGCTGGATCCGCGGGCGGGTGTGATGGTGCGGGTGGTGTGGTTCGACGCCGGTTCGGAGGTCGAGGGCCGGTTGTTGCTGGTGGTGCATCACCTGGTGGTGGACGGTGTGTCGTGGCGGGTGCTGTTGCCGGATCTGGCGGCGGCGTATGCCGATCCGGGTGGGTTGGAGCCGGTGGGGACGTCGTTCCGGCGCTGGGCGCGGGAGCTGTCCGCGCAGGCCGTGAGCGAGGTTCGTGCAGGGGAGCTGCCGGCGTGGATACAGATCGTTGACGGCCCCGACCCTGAGCCGGTGGAACCGGAGGCGCTCGGCGGCGAACTCCGCGAGGTCAGCCTGACCGTGCCGGGTGAGGTGGGTTCGGCGTTGCTGCGGCGGGTTCCGGCGCTGTTCCATGCCGGGGTCGATGAGGTGCTGCTGGCGGGGCTGGTGGCGGCGGTGGCGGAGCGGCGCGGGGATCGGGGCGGGGATGCTTCGGCCGGGATGCTGGTGGATGTCGAGGGGCATGGCCGGGAGGCGTTGGCGCCGGACATGGATCTGTCGCGGACGGTGGGGTGGTTCACGGCGGCGCATCCGGTGCGGTTGGACCCGTCGGGCATCGATCTGGCGGGGGTGCGCGGGGGCGGTGCCGGGGCGGGGGTGTTGATCAAGCGGGTGAAGGAGCAGGTGCGGGGTGTTCCGGCCGATGGTCTGGGTTACGGGATGCTGCGTCGTCTCAATCCCGAGACCGGGCCGGTGCTGGCCGGGCTTCCGGGGGCCCGGATCGGGTTCAACTACCTGGGCCGCTTCACCGCCGAGGACGGCGCGTGGCTCCCGGTAGGGGGCGGGCTCGGCGCCGTCGGCGGTGTCGACGGCCCTCCGCCGCACGTCCTCGACGCGGAAGCGCTCGTCCACGACCTGCCCGGAGGGCCGGAACTCACCCTCAGGCTGAGCGGCACCGGCACCGAGATGCTCGACGACCTGGCCGGGCGCTGGGCGGCGATGCTCGGGGGCCTGGCCGCGCACGCCGCCGACCCGGCCGCCGGCGGGCACACACCGTCGGACTTCCCGCTGGTGGCGCTGGACCAGGAGCAGGTGGACGAGCTGCAGGCGGCCTCGCCCGAGCCGGCCGACGTATGGCCGCTGTCACCGCTGCAGGAGGGACTGCTCTTCCACGCCGGATACGACGGGACCCGGGACGTCTACGTGGAGCAGCGCTCCCTCGAACTGGCGGGCCCGTTGGACGCGCGGACGCTGCGGGCGTCGTGGCAGGCGCTCCTGAACCGGCACCCTGGCCTGCGCGCAGGTTTCCGGCAGCCGACCGGGGCCCGTCCCGTCCAGGTAATCGCACCGGATGTGCGCGTCCCGTGGCGGGAAGTGGATCTGTCCCACCTAGGGGAGGACGCAGAAGCGGAGGCGGACCGGCTCGCCGGCCGGGAGCACGCCCGGCGCCTGGACATGACGGATCCGCCGCTGCTGCGTGTCCTGCTCGCGAAACTGGCGGAGAACCGGCACCTCATGGTGCTGACGATGCACCACATCGTGCTGGACGGCTGGTCGCTGCCGCTGCTGTTCCAGGAGCTGTCGCAGGTGTACGCGGCGGGCGGTGACGCGAGCGCCCTGCCCGCGGCGACGTCCTACCGCGACTACCTGGCCTGGCTGGACGGTCAGGACGCGGAGGCGGCGCGGACGGCATGGACGGACGAGCTGGCCGGGGCCGTCGAGCCGACGCACGTCGTGCCGTCCGGCGCCGGTGAGCAGGCTCCCGACCACGTCGTCACGCCGATCCCTCCCGACCTCGCCGAGAGCCTCCGGGACGTGGCTCGTGCGCACGGTCTGACGTTGAACACGGTGTTCCAGGGTGTGTGGGCGGTGCTGGTGGGGGTGCTGGCGGGTCGGCGGGATGTGGTGTTCGGGGCGACGGTGTCGGGTCGTCCGGCGGAGTTGCCGGGTGTGGAGCGGATGCTGGGGTTGTTCATCAACACGGTTCCGGTGCGGGTGGAGCTGGATCCGGGGTGCCGGGTGGTGGAGTTGCTGGCGGGGTTGCAGGAGCGGCAGTCGGCGCTGCTGCCGCATCAGCATCTCGGGCTGGCGGAGATCCAGCGCCTGGCGGGGCCGGGCGCCGCCTTCGACAGCCTTCTCGTCTACGAGAACTTCCCCGAAGCCGACCTGCCGTCCGACGCGTCAGGGCTCGACGTCACCGGCATGCGTGCCCGCGATGCGGCGCACTACCCGCTGATCCTGGGCGTGATGCCGCAGGACGGCGAACTGCGGCTGGACTACCGGCCGGACGTGTTCGACGAGGCGACGGCCCGAGTGCTGCTGGACCGTGTGGTGCGGGTGCTGGGGCAGGTGTCGGCCGATCCGGGCGTTCGGGTCGGGGACCTCGAACTGCTGTCGCCCGAGGAGTGGCGGCGGGTGGTTCGCGATTGGAACGACACGTCTCGTCCGGTGGCGGGTGTGTCGTTGGTGGAGTTGTTCGAGGAGCGGGTGGCGGGGGCGCCGGATGCGGTGGCGGTGGTCGCGGGCGGTGTGGTGTGGACGTATGGGGAGTTGAACGCTCGTGCGAACGGTGTGGCGCGTGGCCTGGTCGGTCGGGGTGTGGTGCGTGGGTCGTTGGTGGGTGTGCGGATGGAGCGGTCGCCGGAGTTGGTGGCGGTGTTGCTGGGTGTGTTGAAGGCGGGTGCGGCGTATGTGCCGCTGGATGTCTCGCACCCGGAGGAGCGGCTGGCGTCGATCGTGGCGGAGGCGGGGGTGTCGGTGGTGGTCACCGGTGAGGATGTGTTCGAGCCGGTGGAGGAGAACCCGCGTGTTCACATCCGGGGGGAGGATCTGGCGTATGTGATGTATACGTCGGGTTCGACGGGTGTGCCGAAGGGTGTGGCGGTCACGCACGGGAACGTCGCGGCGTTCTGCCTCGACACCGCCTGGCGGGACGATGTCGTGGAATCCGTCCTGGTGCAGGCCAATCATGCGTTCGATGCGTCGACGTTCGAGATCTGGACGCCGTTGCTGCGTGGTGGTCGGCTGGTGGTCGCGCCGTCGGGTGATCTGGATGCGGCCGAGCGGGGAGCGTTGATCGCTGGGCATCGGGTGACGAACGTGCATGCGACGGCGGGGTTGTTCCGGGTGCTGGCGGAGCAGTCGCCGGAGATCTTCGCGGGTGTCCGTGAGGTGTCGACGGGCGGGGACGTGGTGTCGTCCGCGGCGGTGCAAGCCCTGCTGCGAACCCACCCGGGGCTGGTGGTGCGGACGACTTACGGCCCGACCGAGGCGACCGCGTTCGCGACGCATCTGGCCTTCGGGGCCGGTGACCGGGTTCCGGCGTCGTTGCCGATCGGGGTTCCGATGGACAACACCCGCGCCTACGTGCTCGACGAGCGGCTGTCCCCGGTTCCTCCGGGCGTGGTGGGTGAGTTGTACCTCGCGGGCCATGGTCTGGCGCGCGGGTATGCGTCGCGTCCGGCGTTGACGGGTGAGCGGTTCGTCGCGGACCCCTTCGTCGCGGGCCGGATGTACCGCACCGGCGACCTGGCCCGCTGGACCGGCGACGGCGTCCTGGAGTTCGCGGGGCGTGCCGACGAGCAGGTCAAGATCCGGGGGTTCCGGATCGAGCCCGCCGAAGTCGAAGCCGTCCTTGCCGCGCATGAGGGCGTCGTCCAGGTGGCTGTGATCGCTCGCGAGGACCAGCCGGGCGTGAAGCACCTGGTGGCCTACATCGTCGGTGACGCCGATGAGGCGGAACTGCGGGAGTTCGCCGCCGCGCGGCTGCCCGACCACATGGTTCCCGCCGCGTTCGTGCGGCTCGACGCCCTGCCCGTCACGGTGAACGGGAAGCTCGACCGGGCCGCACTGCCCGCCCACAACTTCGGCGGCGCGGCGAGCGGCCGCGCCCCGGCCACCCCGGACGAGGAATTGCTGTGCGCTGTCTTCGCCGGGGTGCTGGGGCTGGAGCGGGTCGGTGCGGACGACTCGTTCTTCGCGCTGGGCGGCGACTCGATCATGTCGATGCTGGTGGTGTCGCGGGCGCGCCGGGCGGGCCTCGCGCTGTCCGCGCGGCAGGTGTTCGAGCTGCGCACGCCCGCCGCGCTCGCGCGCGCGGCCGAGCGGGGGCAGACGGCCGAGCCGTCCGCCGAGCGGGGCACGGGAACGGGTGCCGTGCCGCTGACGCCGGTCATGCGCGACGTCCTCGAACGGTCGGGCGCCGCGGCGCTGTCCGGGCCGTTCAGCCAGTCGATGCTGGTGACGGTGCCGGCGGGCCTCGACCGGAACCGTCTGGAGACGGCCGTGCGCGCGGTCGTGGATCACCACGACATGCTTCGGGCGCGGCTGAGGCGGGCCCCGGACGGCGGGTGGGAACTGGACGTTCCGGCGCCGGGCGGCGCCGTGGCCGGGCCGCGCAGGGTCGAGGTGTCCGGGCGGGACGTGCCGGTCGGCCTGATCGAACGGGAGGTGCGGCGCGAGGCCGAGCGGCTGGATCCGCGGGCGGGTGTGATGGTGCGGGTGGTGTGGTTCGACGCCGGTTCGGAGGTCGAGGGCCGGTTGTTGCTGGTGGTGCATCACCTGGTGGTGGACGGTGTGTCGTGGCGGGTGCTGTTGCCGGATCTGGCGGCGGCGTATGCCGATCCGGGTGGGTTGGAGCCGGTGGGGACGTCGTTCCGGCGCTGGGCGCGGGAGCTGTCCGCGCAGGCCGTGAGCGAGGTTCGTGCAGGGGAGCTGCCGGAGTGGACGCGGATCCTCGACGGCCCGGACCCGCTGATCGGGGACCGTCCGCTGGATCCGGCGCGGGACACCGTCGCCGCGGGCACGAACCGTGCCGTCCGGCAGGTCCCGGGTGAGGTGGGTTCGGCGTTGCTGCGGCGGGTTCCGGCGCTGTTCCATGCCGGGGTCGATGAGGTGCTGCTGGCGGGGCTGGTGGCGGCGGTGGCGGAGCGGCGCGGGGATCGGGGCGGGGATGCTTCGGCCGGGATGCTGGTGGATGTCGAGGGGCATGGCCGGGAGGCGTTGGCGCCGGACATGGATCTGTCGCGGACGGTGGGGTGGTTCACGGCGGCGCATCCGGTGCGGTTGGACCCGTCGGGCATCGATCTGGCGGGGGTGCGCGGGGGCGGTGCCGGGGCGGGGGTGTTGATCAAGCGGGTGAAGGAGCAGGTGCGGGGTGTTCCGGCCGATGGTCTGGGTTACGGGATGCTGCGTCGTCTCAATCCCGAGACCGGGCCGGTGCTGGCCGGGCTTCCGGGGGCCCGGATCGGGTTCAACTACCTGGGCCGCTTCACCGCCGAGGACGGCGCCGGGTGGCGGCCCGCCGGGGAATCGTCGCTGGGCGGCTCCGCCGACCCGGCCATGGCGCTCGCGCACGAGCTGGAGGCGGGCGGCGTGGTACTCGACCGTTCGGACGGGCCGGAACTCACCCTCTCGCTGACGGCTCCGGCCGGGCTGCTGGACGAGTCGGTGCTCGACGACCTGGCCGGGCGCTGGGCGGCGATGCTCGGGGGCTGGCCGCGCACGCCGCCGACCCGGCCGCCGGCGGGCACACGCCGTCGGACTTCCCGCTGGTGGCGCTGGACCAGGAGCAGGTGGACGAGCTGCAGGCGGCCTCGCCTGAGCCGGCCGACGTGTGGCCGCTGTCGCCGCTGCAGGAGGGACTGCTCTTCCACGCCGGATACGACGGCGCCGCCGGTGACGTCTACGTGTGGCAGCGGTCCCTGGAGTTCGGCGGCCCGCTGGACGCGCGGACGCTGCGGGCGTCGTGGCAGGCGCTGCTGGACCGGCACGCGAACCTGCGGGTCGCGTTCCGGCGTCCGGGGGGCCGGGACGGGCACGTCCAGGTCGTGGCGGACGGGATCGCGCTGCCCTGGCGCGAGGTGGATCTGTCGCACCTGGGGGAGGACGCCGGCGCGGAGGCGGACCGGATCGCGGACGGCGAGCGGGCGCGGGGCTTCGACGTGGGGGTGGCGCCGCTGCTGCGGCTCGTTCTGGTGCGGCTCGGCGCGGAGTGGCACCGGCTCGTGGTGACCCAGCACCACATCGTGCTGGACGGCTGGTCGCTGCCGCTGCTGTTCGACGAGCTGTCGCGGGTGTACGCGGCGGGCGGCGACCCGTCCGTGCTGCCGCCGGCCGCCCCCTACCGCGACTACCTGGCCTGGCTGGCCCGCCAGGACGGCGACGCGGCCCGCGAGGCGTGGCGGCGGGAGCTGGCGGGAGCGGACGAGCCGACGCTGGCCGGTCCGGTCGAACCCGGGGCGGTCCGGTCGCCGGTCCGGCACGTCGTCACCCACCTGGCCCCGGAACTCGCCGAGAGCCTCCGGGACGTGGCTCGTGCGCACGGTCTGACGTTGAACACGGTGTTCCAGGGTGTGTGGGCGGTGCTGGTGGGGGTGCTGGCGGGTCGGCGGGATGTGGTGTTCGGGGCGACGGTGTCGGGTCGTCCGGCGGAGTTGCCGGGTGTGGAGCGGATGCTGGGGTTGTTCATCAACACGGTTCCGGTGCGGGTGGAGCTGGATCCGGGGTGCCGGGTGGTGGAGTTGCTGGCGGGGTTGCAGGAGCGGCAGTCGGCGCTGCTGCCGCATCAGCATCTCGGGCTGGCGGAGATCCAGCGCCTGGCGGGGCCGGGCGCCGCCTTCGACACCCTCCTCGTCTACCAGAACTTCCCCGCGTCCCCGCCCCGGCTGGCGGGCCGGGAGGTCGCCTGGGCGGGCGGCGAGGACTCCGCGCACTACCCGATGACCCTGGTCGTGACGCCCGGCGCCGAGACGGAGATCCGGCTGGAGTACCGGCCCGAGGCGTTCGGCGAGGAGACCGTCCGGGCCGTGGCCGCGCGGCTGGCCCGGCTGCTGGCGCAGGTGGCGGACGATCCGGCGACCAGGATCGCGGCGCTGGACGTGCTGACGGGGGCCGAACGGCACCGGGCCCTGCACGCGTGGAACGACACGTCCCGCCCGTTCCCGGACGGGACGCTCGTGGACCTGTTCGAGGCGCAGGCCGCGCGCACCCCGGACGCGCTCGCGCTGGTCGACGGGAGCGGGACGGAGCTGACCTACGCCGAGCTGGACGCGCTCGCCTCGCGGGTCGCGCACGAGCTGATCGCGCGGGGCGTCGGCCCGGAGGACCTGGTCGGGGTCGTGATGGAACGCGCGGCCGACCTGTACGCGGTGCTGCTGGGCGTGCTGAAGGCGGGCGCCGCGTACGTCCCGGTCGACCCGGGGTACCCGGCGGAGCGGATCGCGTTCACGCTCGCCGACGCGCGCCCGGCCGTGGTGGTCTGCACGTCCGCGACGGAGGGCGCGACCGGGGGCGCGGCGGAGGCGGCGGGCGCCGACCGGATCGTGTGGGACGACCCCGCGACGGCGGCGGCGCTGGCGGCCCGTCCCGCGACGGCCCCCGCCGACGCGGACCGGGTGGCGCCGCTGCGGCCCGCGCATCCCGCGTACGTCATCTACACGTCCGGGTCGACCGGCACCCCGAAGGGCGTGTCGGTGCCGCACCGGGGCGCGGTGAACTACGTGACGTGGCGGGCGGACGCCTACGGGTTCGGGCCGGGGGAGCGGGTCCTGCAGTTCGCCTCGGTGTCGTTCGACACGTCGGTCTCGGAGATCTATCCGGCGCTGGCGTCGGGGGCGACGCTCTGCGTGGCGCGCCGCGAGGCCGACCTGGCGGCGGAGCTGGCGGAACTGTCGGTGACGGCCGCGACGTTCACGCCGTCGGTGCTGGAGTCGCTGGCGGACGCGGTGCGGTCCCCGGCGGTGCGCGGCATCCGGACGATCGTCACGGCGGGCGAGGAGTGCACGCCCGACCTGGTGCGGCGGTGGGCGCCGGGCCGCGCGTTCCACAACGAGTACGGCCCGACCGAGGTCACGGTCGACGTCACCTGCTGGACGTGCCCGCCGGACGGCCTCGCGGAGCCCGCCCCCGAACCCGCCTCGGACACCGCCCCGGCGGGCGGGCGGGCGGAGAGCGTCTCGCTGGGCGGCCCGATCGCGAACGTGCGCGTCCACGTCCTGGACGGGTTCCTGCGCCCGGTGCCGCCCGGCGTCACCGGCGAGGTGTACGTGTCGGGCACGGGCGTGACCCGCGGCTACGTGCGCCGTCCCGTCCTGACCGCGGAACGGTTCGTGGCGTGCCCGTTCGGCCCGCCCGGCCTGCGCATGTACCGGACGGGCGACCTGGGGCGGTGGACGTCCGGCGGGGAGCTGGAGTTCGCGGGCCGCGCCGACGAGCAGGTGAAGATCCGCGGGTTCCGGGTGGAGCCCGGCGAGATCGAGGCGGTGCTGACCGCGCGTCCCGGAGTCGAGCGCGCGGCGGTGATCGCCCGCACGGACGGCGGCGTGAAGCGTCTCGTCGCGTACGCGGTCGCGGCGGCACCGGGCGGCGCCGACCCGGCCGCGCTGCGCGCGCACGTCGCCGAGCGGCTCCCCGACCACATGACGCCCGCCGCGGTGATCGAGGTGGACGCGCTGCCGGTGACGGTGCACGGGAAGCTGGACCGGGCCGCGCTGCCCGCCCCCGACTTCGCGGGACTGGCGAGCGGGCGCGCCCCCGCCGGGCCCCGCGAGGAGCTGCTGTGCGGGCTGTTCGCGGGCGTCCTCGGCCTGGAGCGGGTCGGTGCGGACGACTCGTTCTTCGCGCTCGGCGGCGACTCGATCATGTCGATGCTGGTGGTGGCGCGGGCCCGCCGGGACGGGCTGGCGCTCACTCCCCGCCAGATCTTCGAGCATCGCACCGCGGCGGCGCTGGCCCGCGTCGCCGCCGACCTCGACGCGGGCGCGGACGCGGGCGCCGGAGAGGGCCCGGCCGCCGCGGAGCCGGACGAGCCCGCCGGGCGCGTGCCGCTGACCCCGGTGATGCTGGACCTCGCGGAACGGTCGGGCCCGGCGACGCTCGCGGGCGGGTTCTGCCAGTCGATGCTGGTGCGGGTTCCGCCCGGCCTCCGGCTCGACGCGGTGACCGGCGGGGTGCGGGCGCTCCTCGACCACCACGACATGCTGCGGGCGCGGCTGGACGTCCCCGAGTCCGGCGGCGCCCCGAGCCTGCTGGTGCCCGCGCGCGGCACGGTGCCGGCGGACGGCCGCGTCCGGCGCGTCGACATCGCGGGCCTGGACGGGCGGGCGCTCGCGGACACGATCGCCGCGCGGTCCCGCGCGGCCATGGACCGGCTCGACGCGCGGGCCGGGAACCTGGTCCAGGCGGTCTGGTTCGACGCCGGACCGGACGCGCCCGGACGGCTGCTCCTCGCCGTCCACCACCTGGCCGTGGACGGCGTGTCGTGGCGGGTGCTCGTTCCCGATCTGGCCGCCGCGTGCACCGCCCTCGCCGCGGGCCGCGAACCCGAGCTGCAGCCCACCGGCACGTCCTTCCGCCGCTGGGCGCGCGAGCTGGCGGCGCAGGCGGACCGGCGCGCCGGGGAGCTGCCCGCGTGGACGCGGATCCGGTCGGCGGCCGAACCGCCGTTCGGGGTCCGGCCGCTGGACCCGGCGCGCGACACGATCGGCGCCGGCCTGCACGAGACGGAGCGGCGGATCCCCGCGCCGGTGACGGGCGCGCTGCTGACGCGTGTTCCGGCGGCCTTCCACGCGGGCGTCGACGACGTGCTGCTGGCCGGGCTCGCCGCCGCCGTCGCCGAATGGCGGCGGGCCCGCGGCCGGGCCGCGCCCGCCGTCCTCGTCGACGTGGAGGGGCACGGGCGGGTGCCGCTGGCGCCCGGGATGGACCTGAGCCGGACGGTCGGCTGGTTCACCGGATCGCACCCGGTCCGGCTCGACCCGGGCCGGGTGGACGGTGCGGGCGTGCGCGCGGGCGGCCCGGCGGCGGGCGCCCTCGTCAAGCGGATCAAGGAGCAGCTCCGGGAGGTGCCCGGCGACGGCCTCGGGCACGGGATGCTGCGCCGCCTCGACCCGGAGACCGCGCCGGTGCTGGCCGGCCTCCCCGAACCGCAGATCGGGTTCAACTACCTGGGCCGGTTCGCGGCGGCGGAGCGGAGCGGGGCGGACGACTATTGGCGCCCCGTCGAGGACGGCGCGGTGGGCGGCGCCGCGGACCCCGCGATGGCGGTGCTGCACGCGCTGGAGGCGGGCGCCGTGGTGCTCGACCGCCCGGCCGGGCCCGAGTTGACGCTGACGCTGGCGTCCCCGGCCGGGCTGCTGGACCGGGCCGACCTGGACGAGCTGGCCGCCGCCTGGGCGGACCTGCTCGCGGGACTGGCCGCGCACGACGCCGCCCCCGGCACCGCCCGCACCCCGTCGGACTTCCCGCTGGTGACGCTCGACCAGGACGAGATCGACGAGTTCCAGATCAAGCTCGCGGAGAGGAACGCGCAGTGAGCCAGCCGCGGATCGAGGACGTGTGGCCGCTTTCACCGCTGCAGGAGGGCCTGCTCTTCCACGCCGGATACGACACCGGATCCGACACCGGATCCGACACCGCCCCGGAGGGGGAACGCGACGGAGCCGCGCGCGACGTGTACGTCGTGCAGGGCGTGATCGGGCTGACCGGTGACCTGGACCCCGCGGTCCTGCGGGCGTCCTGGCAGGCCCTGCTGGACCGGCACGCGGTGCTGCGCGCCGGGTTCCAGCGGCGCGGCACGGGCGATCCGGTGCAGCTCATCGCCGCCGGGGTGGCGCTGCCGTGGGACGAGCGCGACCTGTCGGCGCTCGACACCGCGGACGCCGAGAGCGCGGCGGCCGAGCTGGCGCTCGCCGAGCGCGCCCGCCGGTTCGACCCGGAGGTGCCGCCGCTGCTGCGGCTGCTGCTGGTGCGGCTCGCACCCGGCCGGCACCGGCTGGTGCTCACCATGCACCACCTGATCATGGACGGCTGGTCGCTGCCGGTGCTGTTCGAGGAGCTGTCGCTGGTGTACGCGGCGGGCGGCGACCCGTCCGGACTGCCGCCCGTCACGTCCTTCCGCGACTACCTCGTGTGGCTCGGCGGCCGGGACCGCGACGCCGCCCGGGACGCGTGGCGGCGGGAGCTGGCGGGCCTGCCCGGGCCCACCCTCGTCGGCCCCGCCGCCGCGGACGGCGCGGGCGGCACGGGCGGAGGGGCGCCGCCGCTGCCGGGCCGCGTCGCGCACCGGGTCGGCGGGGACCTCGGGGCGCGGCTGCGGCGGGTCGCCCGCGGCCTCGGCGTCACCCTGAACACGATGACGCAGGCCGCGTGGGGGCTGCTGGTCGGGCAGCTCACCGGCCGCTTCGACGTCGTGTTCGGCGCGATCGTGTCCGGCCGGCCGATGGAGCTGCCGGGCGTCGAGCGCATGGTCGGGCTGTTCATCAACACGGTGCCGGTCCGCGTCGCCACCCGCCCCGGCGACACCCTCGCCGGGATCCTGACCCGCCTGCAGACCGCCCAGTCCGCGCTGCTGGACCACCAGCACCTCGGGCTGCCGGAGATCCGCCGCGCCGCCGGGGGCGGCGCGGTGTTCGACACCCTCCTGGTCCACCAGAACTACCCGCGCGACCCGGACGGCCCGCTGCGCCTCGACGGGCTGGAGGTCGGCGGGGGCGGCGGCGAGGACGCGTCCCACTACCCCCTCACCCTCGTCGTCACCCCCGGCGGCGACGAGCTGGAACTGCGGCTCGACTACCGGCCTGACGTGTTCGACGAGCGGGCCGCGTGGGCGCTGCTGGACCGCCTGGTGCGGGTGCTGGAGCAGGCGGCCGACGACCCGCTCGCCCGCGTCGCCGACGTGGACGTCCTCACCCCCGAGGAGCGCGGGACGGTCCTGCACGGGTGGAACGACACCGCCCGCCCCCTGCCCGGCCGTTCCCTCACGGACCTGTTCGAGGCGCAGGCCGCACGGTCGCCCGGCGCTGTCGCCGTCGTCGGGCAGGACGCGTCCGGGACGGACGTGACGTGGACCTACGCCGAACTGGACGCTCGCGCCGACACGGTGGCGCGCGCGCTGATCGGGCGCGGCGTCCGCCCGCACGACCTGGTCGGGGTCGTCCTGGAACGCTCGGCCGAGCTGGTGCCCGTCCTGCTGGGCGTGCTGAAGGCCGGCGCCGCGTACGTGCCGCTGGACCCCGCCCACCCGGACGGGCGACGCCGGGCGATCATCAAGGAGGCGGGCGTGTCGGTCGTCCTCACCGGGGAGGACGGGTTCGGGCCCGCCGCGGGCGGGCGGCCGGGCGTCCAGGTACCGCCGGACAGCCTCGCGTACGTCATGTACACGTCGGGTTCGACCGGTGCCCCGAAGGGCGTTGCCGTGACGCACGCGAACGTCGTCGCGTTCTGCCTGGACGAGGCGTGGCGCGACGACGTCGTCGAATCCGTCCTCGTGCAGGCCAACCACGCGTTCGACGCGTCCACGTACGAGATCTGGACGCCGCTGCTGCGCGGCGGGCGCCTCGTCGTCGCGCCGCCCGGCCGGGTGGACGCCGCCGAACGCGCCCGCCTCATCGCCGAGCACCGCGTCACGAACGTGCACGCCACCGCTGGGCTGTTCGCCGCGCTCGCCGACCAGGCGCCGTGGATGTTCGCGGGCGTGCGCGAGGTGTCGACCGGCGGCGACGTCGTGTCGTCCGCCGCCGTCCGGACCCTCCTGCGCACGCACCCGGGCCTGGTCGTGCGGACGACCTACGGCCCCACCGAGACGACCGCGTTCACCACCCAGGTCGCCTACACCGCGAGCGAGGGCGTCCCGGCTTCGGTGCCCCTCGGGTTCCCGATGGACAACGCCCGCGCGTACGTCCTCGACGGGTTCCTGCGCCCGGTGCCGCCCGGCGTCGTCGGCGAGCTGTACATCGCGGGCGCCGGGGTGGCGCGCGGCTACGCGGGACGTCCCGCGCTCACCGCCGAACGGTTCGTCGCCTGCCCGTTCGCGGGTCCCGGCGAGCGCGCCTACCGCACCGGGGACCTGGCGAGCTGGGGCGCGAACGGAGTGCTGCGGTTCGCGGGCCGCGCGGACGGCCAGGTGAAGATCCGCGGGTTCCGGATCGAGCCCGCCGAGGTGGAGGCCGTGCTCGGCGGGCACGACGACGTCGCCCGCACGGCGGTCGTCGTCCGCGCGGACCGGTCGGGCGTCCGGCGGCTCGTCGGCTACGTCGTCGCCGCGCCGGGCGCCGCCGCCGACCCCGCGGCGCTGCGCGCGTTCGCGGCGGCGCGGCTGCCGGAGTACATGGTCCCCGCCGACGTCGTCCCGGTCGACGCGATCCCGGTGACCGCGAACGGCAAGGTGGACCGGGCGGCGCTGCCCGCCCCCGCCGCCGTCGCCGCCGCTGCCGGGCGCGGCCCCGCGACCCCGGCCGAGGAACTGCTGTGCGGGCTGTTCGCCGACGTCCTCGGCCTGGCCGCGGTCGGCGCAGAGGACTCCTTCTTCGCGCTCGGCGGCGACTCGATCACCTCGATGCTGGTGGTGGCGCGGGCCCGCCGCGCGGGCCTCGCGCTGTCCGCCCGGCAGGTGTTCGAGCACCGCACCCCCGCCGCCCTCGCGAGCGTCGCCGGACGCGCCGACGGCGACGCCGACGGCGGCGGCCCGGACCCGGCGGACGGCCCGCACGGGGACGTCCCCCTCACCCCCGCGATGCTGGAGATGGCCGAGCGTTCCGACCTGGCCGGACGATTCAGCCAGGCGATGCTCGTGACCCTCCCGGCGGGCGCCCGCCACGACCGGCTGGAGGCTGCGGTCCGCGCCGTCCTGGACCATCACGACGTCCTGCGCGCCCGGCTCCGCCGCACGCCCGGCGCGGACCCGGCCCTGACGATCCCGCCGCCCGCCGGGACCGCCGTCCGCGTCCCCCGCGTCGACGTCTCCGCGCCGGATCCCGTCCCGTGGGGCGACGTCGCCGAACGGGAGGCGGCGCGGGCCGCCCGCGAGCTCGACCCCGAGGCGGGCGTGATGCTGCGCGCCGTCCGCCTCGACGCCGGGCCGGACGCCCCCGGACGGCTGCTGCTGGTCGCGCACCACCTGGTGGTGGACGGCGTGTCGTGGCGGGTGCTGGTGCCCGACCTCGCCGCCGCCTACGGCGACCCCGGCACCCCGCTGCCGCCCGCCGGCACCCCCTTCCGCACGTGGGCGCGGCGGCTGGCCGCGCAGGCGGCGAGCCAGGCCCGCGTCGACGAACTGCCCGCCTGGCGGGACATGCTCGCCGGACCGGACCCGGTGCTCGGCACCCGCCGCCCCGACCCGGCCCGCGACACGGTCGCCGCCGGGCTGCGCGCCGCGTCCGCGACCATCACCGGCGGGACGGCCGCGGCGCTGCTCGACCGCGTCCCCGCCGCGTTCCACGCCACCATCGACGACGTCCTGCTCGCGGGGCTCGTCGCCGCGCTCGCGGAATGGCGCCGCGCACGCGGCGGCGCCCTCGCCGGTGGACTGCCCGTCAGCGTCGAGGGGCACGGCCGCGAACCGCTCGCCCCCGGCATGGACGTGTCCCGCACGGTCGGCTGGTTCACCGCCGCCCACCCCGTCCGCCTCGACCCCGGCGCGGTCGACCCCGCCGAGGTCCGCGCCGGCGGCCTCGCCGCCGGCGTCCTGCTCAAACGCGTCAAGGAACGCCTCCGCGCCGTCCCCGGCGACGGCCTCGGCCACGGCATGCTCCGCCGCCTCAACCCGGCGACCGCCCCCGCGCTCGCCGCGCTGCCCGTCCCGCAGATCGGTTTCACCAACCTCGGCCGCTTCACCGCGACCGCGTCAGGGACGGCCGAGCCGGGACCGTGGCACGGGGAACTCCTCGACGGGGGCGCCGCCTCCGACACTGCCGTCGCGCACGCCCTCGACGCCACCGCCGCCGCCCACGACCTGCCCGCCGGACCCCGCCTCGCGCTCACCCTCGTCGCCCCCGCCGGCGTGCTCGGCCGCAGCGACCTGGACGCCCTCGCCGCCGGCTGGTCCGCGATGCTGCACGGCCTCGCCGCCCACACCGCCGACCCCCGCAGCGGCGGCCACACCCCCTCGGACTTCCCGCTCGCCCAGATCAGCCAGGACGAACTGGACGAGTTCGCCGCGATCGCGGACGAGTTCGAGGGCCGCGGCTTGACCACCTGACGCCCACTCGACGACCGCCGTCGACCGCCCGGAGGACACACCGGTGAACAACTCAGCGCTCGCCGAGATCTGGCCGCTGTCGCCCCTGCAGGAGGGGCTGCTGTTCCACGCCCGCTACGACGAGCGCGCCCGCGACGTCTACGTCGGGCAGCACGCCGTCCACCTGGACGGCCCCGTGGACGCCGCGGTGCTGCGCGCGTCCTGGGAGGTGCTGCTGCACCGGCACGCCGCGCTGCGCGCCGGATTCCAGCGCCGCCGCTCCGGCGCGCCCGTCCAGATCATCGTCCGAGCCCCCGCCCTCACCTGGCGGGAGGCCGACCTGTCGCACTTGCCGCCCTCCGCGGCGGAGGCCGAGGCCGCGCGGATCGCCACCGTCGAACGCGATCGCGGCTTCGAGGTGTCCGCCCCGCCGCTGCTGCGCCCCACGCTGATCCGGATGGCCGAGTCCCGCCACCGGATGCTCGTCACGATGCACCACATCGTGCTGGACGGCTGGTCGCTGCCGATCCTCTTCGACGAACTGTCCCGGGTGTACGCGGCGGGCGGCGACGCCTCCGTGCTCCCGCCGACCGCCCCCTACCGCGACTACCTCGCCTGGCTGTCCCGCCAGGACCGCGAGGCCGCCCGCACCGCGTGGGCGGACGCCCTCGGCGGCCTGGACGAGCCGACCCTGCTCGTCCCCGGCGGCACCGACGGCGACCCCGTCCTCCCCGAGCACGTCGCCGTCCGCACCGGCGCACCGGACACCGCCCGCCTCCGCACCACCGCCCGCGCCCTCGGCGTCACCCCGAACACCGTCGTCCAGGGGGCGTGGGGACTGGCGATCGGCGCACTCACCGGGCGCCGTGACGTGGTGTTCGGTGCCACCGTCTCCGGGCGCCCCGCCGACCTCCCGGGCGTCGAGCGGATGCTCGGCCTGTTCATCAACACGCTCCCCGTGCGGGTGACGCTCGACCCGTCCGCCACCGTCGCCGCCACCCTCACCGCTCTGCAGGAACACCAGTCGGCACTGCTGGCCCACCAGCATCTCGGCCTCGCCGAAGTGCAGCGCGCCGCAGGGCCGGGCGCCGCCTTCGACACCCTCATCGTCTACGAGAGCTTCCCGGGCGACCCGTCCGCCACCCGCGTCCCCGGCGGCCTGGACATCACCGAGGTCGGCGGCGACGACGCGTCCCACTACCCCCTCACGCTGGTCGTCAGCCCCGGCGACGACGATCTCGAACTGCGCCTCGACTACCGCCCGGACCTGTTCGACGGGTCCGCCGCCCGCACGATCCTGGACCTGCTCGTCCGGGTGCTGCGGCGGTTCGCCGCCGACCCGGACGCCCGGGTCGCCGAGGTCGAGGTGCTGTCGCCCGAGGAGCGGCGGCTGGTGGTGGAGGGGTGGAACGCCACGGATCGTCCGGTGGCGGACGCGTCCCTGGTGGAGTTGTTCGAGGAGTGTGTGGTGCGGGCGCCGGATGCGGTGGCGGTGGTCGCGGGCGGTGTGGTGTGGACGTATGGGGAGTTGAACGCTCGCGCGAACGGTGTGGCGTGTGCCCTGGTCGGTCGGGGTGTGGTGCGTGGGTCGTTGGTGGGTGTGCGGATGGAGCGTTCGCCGGAGTTGGTGGCGGTGTTGCTGGGTGTGTTGAAGGCGGGTGCGGCGTATGTGCCGCTGGATGTCTCGCATCCGCAGGAGCGGCTGGCGTCGATCGTGGCGGAGGCGGGGGTGTCGGTGGTGGTCACCGGTGAGGATGTGTTCGAGCCGGTGGAGGAGAACCCGCGTGTTCACATTCGGGGGAGGATCTGGCGTATGTGATGTACACGTCGGGTTCGACGGGTGTGCCGAAGGGTGTGGCGGTCACGCACGGGAACGTCGCGGCGTTCTGCCTCGACACCGCCTGGCGTGGCGAGGTCGTGGAGAGCGTTCTGGTGCAGGCCAACCATGCGTTCGATGCGTCGACGTATGAGATCTGGACGCCGTTGCTGCGTGGTGGTCGGCTGGTGGTCGCGCCTGCGGGCGACCTGGACGCGGCCGAGCGCGGAGCGTTGATCGCTGGGCATCGGGTGACGAACGTGCATGCGACGGCGGGGTTGTTCCGGGTGCTGGCGGAGCAGTCGCCGGAGATCTTCGCGGGTGTTCGTGAGGTGTCGACGGGCGGGGACGTGGTGTCGTCCGCGGCGGTGCGGTCCCTGCTGGCGGCGCATCCAGGTCTGGTCGTGCGGACGACTTACGGCCCGACCGAGACGACCGCGTTCGCGACGCAGATTCCCTTCGCGGCGGGTGACGATGTTCCGGCGACGTTGCCGATCGGGGTTCCGATGGACAACACCCGCGCCTACGTGCTGGACGAGTTCTTACGCCCGGTCGCTCCCGGCGTGGTGGGTGAGTTGTACCTCGCGGGGCGCGGTCTGGCGCGGGGGTATGCGTCCCGGTCCGCGTTGACGGGTGAACGGTTCGTCGCGGACCCCTTCGTCCCGGGCCGCATGTACCGCACCGGTGACCTGGCCCGCTGGAGTGGCGAGGGTGTCCTGGAGTTCGCGGGGCGCGCCGACGAGCAGGTCAAGATCCGGGGGTTCCGGATCGAGCCCGCCGAGATCGAGACCGTGTTGACGTCCCGTCCCGACGTCGGCCAGGCCGTCGTCATCGCCCGTGAGGATCGTCCGGGGGCCCGGCGGCTGGTCGCCTACGTCACCGGCACGGCCGCCGAGGGCGACCTCCGCGACATGGCGGTGGCCCGCCTGCCCGAGTACATGGTCCCGGCCGCGTTCGTCCCGCTGGACGCGCTCCCGGTGACCCGGAACGGCAAGCTCGACCGCGCCGCGCTGCCCGCCCCCGACCTCGCGGACCGGGCGGGCGGCCGTGGCCCCGCCACACCGGTCGAGGGGGTCCTGTGCGGCCTGTTCGCCGAGGTTCTGGGCGTCGAGCGGGTCGGTGCGGACGACTCGTTCTTCGCCCTCGGTGGCGACTCGCTGCTCGCGATGCGGCTGACCGCCCGCATCCGGACGGTGCTGGACGCGGAGGTCGGCATCCGGGAACTGTTCGCGGTCCCGACCGTCGCGGGCGCCGCACGGCTCGCGGAAGCGGCGCGCGGGCGCGCGTCGCGCCCGCCGCTCACCGCCCGCGCCCGTCCCGATGCCGTCCCGCTGTCGTTCGCGCAGCGGCGGATGTGGTTCCTCAACCGGCTGGAGACCGCCGGCGCGGGCGCCGGGTACAACGTGCCGCTGGCGCTCCGGCTGTCCGGCGACCTGGACGCCGACGCGCTGGAGGCGGCCCTCGGCGACGTCGCGGACCGACACGAGACACTCCGCACGATCTTCCCCGACGTCGACGGAGAGCCCCGCCAGGTACGGCTGGACGGGACGGAGGGGCGGCCGCGGTTGCGCGTCGCCGAGGTGGCCGAGGCCGGTGCGGCCGGCGCGGTCGCGGCCGAGCTGCGGCGCGGTTTCGACCTGGCGGTCGAGCCGCCGTTCCGGGCGCGGCTGCTGGTCACGTCCCCGTCCGAGGCGATCCTGGTCATCGTCGCGCACCACATCGCGGTGGACGGCTGGTCGATGGGGCTGCTGCTCCGCGACCTCGCCGCCGCGTACCGGGCGCGCCGCGCGGGCCGCGCACCGGGCTGGGCGCCGCCGCCTGTCCAGTACGCCGACTTCGCCCTGTGGGAGCGGGACGTGCTCGGCGCCCCGGACGATCCGGGCGGGGTACTGTCCGCGGGGCTCGCCCACTGGCGGGCGGTGCTGGCCGGGATCCCGGACGAGCTGCCGCTGCCGGCCGACCGGCCGCGGCCGTCCGCCGCGTCGTTCCGCGGCGGCTCGGTGCCGATCGAGGTGGACGCCCGGACCCATGCGGCGCTCGTCGAGCTGGCACAGCGTGGCGGGGCGACCCCGTTCATGGTGGTGCAGGCGGCGCTCGCACTGCTGCTGGCGCGGTCGGGCGCGGGCACCGACGTCCCGATCGGGACCGTCGTGGCCGGGCGCGGCGACCCGGCGCTGGAAGACCTCGTCGGGTTCTTCCTCAACACGCTGGTGCTGCGCACCGACGTGGGCGGCGACCCGCGCTTCACCGAGTTGCTGGCGCGGGTCCGCGACACCGACCTCGCCGCCTACGCCCACCAGGACCTGCCGTTCGAGCGTCTCGTCGAGGAGCTCAACCCGCCGCGGTCGCTCGCCCGGCACCCTCTCGTCCAGGTGGTGCTGAACTTCCAGAACGTCCCCCGGGACGACGCGCCGTGGACGCTGCCCGGCGTGCGGGCCGAAGCGCTGCCGCCCGCCGAGGGGACGGCCGCCCGCTTCGACCTGTCGTTCACGTTCGCCGAGCGGCGGGACGGCGACGGGGCCCCGGCCGGGCTGACCGGCGACCTCCAGTACGCCGCCGACCTGTTCGACGCGGCGACCGCGGAGGCCCTCGCCTGGCGGCTGGTCCGGGTGCTGGAGCAGGTCGCGGCGGACCCGGCGGTCACCGTCGGCGGCGTCGACCTTCTGGACGGCGCCGAACGAGCGCGGGCCGTCCGCCGTCCCGCCGCGCGGCCCGCCCCCGCCGCCACGCTGCCGGACCTGTTCGAGGCGCAGGCCGCCCGGACCCCGGACGCGACCGCGGTGACCTGCGACGGCGGCGCCCTCACCTACGCCGCGCTGGACGCCCGCGCCAACCGGCTCGCGCACGAGCTGATCGCGCGCGGCGCCGGGCCGGAGACGCGCGTCGGCGTCGTCCTGGACCGGACGGCGGACCTCGTCGCGGTGCTGCTCGCCGTGCTGAAGGCGGGCGCCGCCTACGTCCCCGTCGACCCCGCGCACCCGGCCGGGCGGATCGCGGCGACGCTCGCCGACGCCCGCCCGTCCCTGGTGGTGTGCACGGCCGCGACCGCGCCGCGGGGCGCCCGCGAACCGCTGGTCCTGGACGATCCGGCGACCTCCGCCGCGCTCGCCGCGCGCCCCGCGACCGCGCCGTCCGACGCCGACCGGACCGTCCCGCTACGGCCCGCGCATCCCGCGTACGTCATCTACACGTCCGGGTCCACCGGGCGCCCGAAGGGCGTGGCGGTACCGCACGCCGCCGTCGTCCGGCTGCTGGCCGAGACCCGTCCGTGGTTCCGGTTCGGGCCGCGGGACGTGTGGACGTTCTTCCACTCGTACGCGTTCGACTTCTCGGTGTGGGAGATCTGGGGGGCCCTCCTGCACGGCGGCCGCCTCGTCGTCGTCCCCCGGACGACCGCCCGCACTCCGCACGCGTTCCTGGACCTGCTCGCGGCCGAAGGCGTCACCGTCCTCAACCAGACCCCGTCGGCGTTCGCGCAGCTCATGGCCGCCGACGCGGAGAGCCCCGGCACCGACCTGGCGGCGCTGCGGTACGTCGTGTTCGGCGGCGAGCCCCTCGACCCCGGGCGGCTCACCGGCTGGTACGACCGGCATCCCGGCACCGCGCTCGTCAACATGTACGGCATCACCGAGACGACCGTGCACGTCACCTCCGCGCCCCTGGACGCCGAACTGTGCGCGTCCCGCCCCGGCGGCGTCATCGGCGAGCCCATCCCCGACCTGAGCGTCCATGTGCTGGACGGCTGGCTCCGGCCCGTCCCGCCCGGCGTGACCGGCGAACTGTACGTCGCCGGGCCCGGCCTCGCCCGCGGCTACCTGGACCGCCCCGCGCTCACCGCGGAACGGTTCGTCGCGAACCCCTTCGCCCCGGGCCGCATGTACCGCTCCGGCGACCTCGCCCGCTACCGCCGCGACGGGAGCCTGGAACACCTCGGCCGCGCCGACCGGCAGGTCCAGCTCAGAGGTTTCCGCGTCGAACCGGGCGAGGTGGAGGCGGTGCTCGACCGGCACGACGGCGTCGACCAGGTCGCCGTCATCGCCCGCGCGGACACCGGCACGCAGCGGCTCGTCGCCTACGTCGTGGGCGGCGCGGACGGGACCGCGCTGCGGGAGTTCGCCGCCGCGCGGCTCCCCGAGTACATGGTCCCGGCCGCGTTCGTCCGGCTCGGCGCCCTCCCCGTCACGGTGAACGGCAAGCTGGACCGGGCCGCGCTGCCCGCCCCCGACTTCGCCGCCCTGGCCGGCGACCGCGCGCCCCGCACCCCGGCCGAGGACGTCCTGTGCGGCCTGTTCGCGGAGATCCTCGGCCTCGACCGGGTCGGCGCCGGCGACTCGTTCTTCGACCTCGGCGGCGACTCGCTGCTCGCGATGCGCCTGCTCGCCCGCGTCCGAAGCGTCCTGGACGCCGAACTCGGCGTCCGCGAGCTGTTCGCCGCCCCGACCGTCGAGGCGATGGGCCGCCTGGTGGACGGGGCGCGCGGTGCGGCGCGGGCACCGCTGACGGCCCGCCCGCGCCCGGACGCCGTCCCCCTGTCGTACGCGCAGCGGCGCATGTGGTTCCTGAACCGGCTCGAGGAGCCCGGCGACAGGGCTGCCCGCGACGGTGCGGCCTACAACGTCGCGTCCGTGCTGCGGCTGTCGGGCGACCTGGACCTCGCCGCCCTCGCCGCCGCGCTCGGCGACGTCGCCGACCGGCACGAGACGCTGCGGACGATCTTCCCCGACGGTGACGGCACGCCCGTCCAGCGGGTGACGGCGGAGCGCCCGTCGCTCGACGTCGCCGACGCGGCGGGCTCCGGCGCCGCGCCGCTGGTCGCCGCGGAGACCGGGCGCGGCTTCGACCTGTCCCGCGACCTGCCGTGGCGGACGCGCCTGATCCGGACATCGCCGTCCGAGGCGGTCCTCGTCATCGTCGCGCACCACATCGCGGTCGACGGCGTCTCGATGGGGGTGCTCGCACGCGATCTGGCGGCGGCCTACGCGGCCCGGTCGGGCGGCGAGGCCCCGGCGTGGGAGCCGCTTCCCGTCCAGTACGCCGACTACGCGCTGTGGCAGCGCGAGATGCTCGGCGACCCGGACGACCCGGAGAGCCTCGCCGCCGGACAGCTCGCCTTCTGGCGGGACGCGCTGGCGGGAGCGCCCGAGGAGACGGCACTGCCCACCGACCGCGCGCGTCCGGCCGTGCCGTCGTTCCGCGCGGGCGCGGTCCCGGTCGAGGTGGGTGCCGACGTGCACGCCCGCCTCGTCGAGACCGCCCGCCGGCGCGGCGTGACGATGTTCATGGTGGCGCAGGCCGCGGTGGCGGTGCTGCTGTCGAAGGTCGGCGCGGGCGACGACGTTCCGCTGGGGACCGCCGTCGCGGGTCGTGGGGACGCGGCGCTGGAGGACCTCGTCGGGTTCTTCGTGAACACGCTGGTGCTGCGGACGGACGTGAGCGGCGACCCGACGTTCGCCGAGCTGCTGGCCCGCGTCCGGGACACCGACCTGGCGGCGTTCGCGCACCAGGACGTCCCGTTCGAGCGGCTCGTGGACGAACTGACCCCCGTCCGCTCGCTGTCCCGGCACCCCCTCTTCCAGGTGATGCTCGCCGTCGACGACGCCGCCCGCGACGGCGAGCCGTGGACGCTCCCCGGCGTCGAGGTGACCCCGCTGCCGCCGGGCGATACCGGCGCCGCGCGGTTCGACCTGTCGGTGTCGCTGCGCACCCACCGGGACGGCGTCATCGAGGGCGCGATCCAGTACGCGGCCGACCTCTTCGACGAGCCGACCGCCCGCTCCCTCGCCGACCGCCTCGCGCGCGTCCTCGAACAGGTCGCGGCGGACCCGGACGTGCCGGTGTCCGGGATCGAGGTGCTGTCGGAGGATGAGCGCCGGTTGGTGGTGGAGGGGTGGAACGCCACGGATCGTCCGGTGGCGGGCGTGTCGTTGGTGGAGTTGTTCGAGGAGCGGGCGGTGCGGGCGCCGGATGCGGTGGCGGTGGTCGCGGGCGATGTGTCCTGGTCGTATGCGGAGTTGAACGCGCGTGCCAATGGTGTTGCGGGTGTGCTGGCGGGGTGTCGGGGTTCGCTGGTGGGTGTGCGGATGCGGCGTTCGCCCGAGCTGGTCGCGGTGTTGCTGGGTGTGTTGAAGGCGGGTGCGGCGTATGTGCCGCTGGATGTCTCGCATCCGCAGGAGCGGATCGCGGCGGTGATGGCAGAGGCCGGTGTGTCGGTGGTGGTCACCGGTGAGGATGTGTTCGAGCCGGTGGAGGAGAACCCGCGTGTTCACATTCGGGCGGAGGATCTGGCGTATGTGATGTACACGTCGGGTTCGACGGGTGTGCCGAAGGGTGTGGCGGTCACGCACGGGAACGTGGTGGCGTTCTGCCTGGACGAGGCGTGGCGCGACGACGTCGTCGAATCCGTCCTCGTGCAGGCCAACCACGCGTTCGACGCGTCCACGTACGAGATCTGGACGCCGCTGCTGCGCGGAGGGCGCCTCGTCATCGTCCCGCCGGGCGAGGTCGATCCGGCCGAACGCGGCGCGCTGATCGCGCGGCATCGGGTGACGAACGTGCATGCGACCGCCGGCTTGTTCCGCGTCCTGGCCGAGCAATCGCCGGAGATCTTCGCCGGGGTCCGTGAGGTGTCGACGGGCGGGGACGTGGTGTCGTCCGCGGCGGTGCGGTCCCTGCTGGAGGCGCATCCGGATCTGGTGGTGCGGACGACCTACGGCCCGACCGAGACGACCGCGTTCACGACGCGGCTCGCGTTCGCCTCGCCCGGCGATGTGCCCGACACGGTCCCGATCGGGGCTCCGATGGACAACACCCGCGCCTACGTGCTCGACGAGCGGCTGTCCCCGGTCCCTCCCGGCGTGGTCGGCGAACTGTACGTCGCGGGGCGCGGTCTGGCGCGCGGGTATGCGTCGCGTCCGGCGTTGACGGGTGAACGGTTCGTCGCGAACCCCTTCGGCCCGGGCCGCATGTACCGCACCGGCGACCTGGCCCGCTGGAGTGGCGACGGTGTCCTGGAGTTCGCGGGGCGGGCCGACGAGCAGGTCAAGATCCGGGGGTTCCGCATCGAACCCGCCGAGATCGAAGCCGTCCTGACCGGCCACCCCGACGTCCGCCAGGCCGTCGTCATCGCCCGCGAGGACGACCCCGGCACCAAACGTCTCGTCGCCTACGTCACCGCGACCGCCACCGGAACCGCCACGGATACCGGCCTTCGCGAGTTCCTCGCCGCCCGGCTGCCCGACCACATGGTCCCGGCCGCGGTCGTGCCCCTGCCGGAGCTCCCGGTCACCCGCAACGGCAAGCTCGACCGGGCCGCCCTCCCCGCCCCCGACTTCGCGGACCGGGCGGCCGGCCGCGCCGCAGCCACGCCCGCCGAGGAACTGCTGTGCGAGGTGTTCGCCGGCGTCCTGCACCTGGAGCGGGTCGGGGCCGACGACTCGTTCTTCGAACTCGGCGGCGACTCGGTCACCTCGATCCTGGTCGTCTCCCGGGCCCGCGCCGCCGGTGTCGTGATCACCGCCCGGCAGGTGTTCGAGCAGCGCACCCCCGCAGGACTGGCGCGGGTCGCGGTGGCGACGCGGGCCGAGCCGTCCGGCCCCCGCACGGACGTCCCGACCGGTGCGGTCCCGCTGACCCCGGCGATGCGGGAGGTGGCGGAGCGGTCGGGCCTCGCGGCCCTGCACGGCGCGTTCTGCCAGTCGATGGTGGTCGGCGTCCCGGCCGGACTCGACCCGCCGCGGCTGGAACGCGCGCTGCGCACCGTCCTCGACCACCACGACGCGCTCCGCGCGTGCCTGCGCACACCCGAGGACGGTCCATGGCGGCTGGAGATCCCGGCCGGGACCACGGTGCCGCCCGTCCGCCGGGTCGACGCGAGCGGCCTCGACTCCGGACAGTTGGACGAACTGGTGGACGCCGAATCCTGGACGGAGATGGCGGCCCTCGACCCGCACGCGGGCGTGATGGTGCGGGCCGCATGGTTCGACGCCGGGCCGCTCGCCCCCGGACGCCTGCTGCTGGTCGCGCATCACCTTGTCGTGGACGGCGTGTCCTGGCGCATCCTGATCTCCGACCTGGAGTCCGCGTACCGGGCACCGGACACCGCCCTTGAACCGGCCGGCACGTCGTTCCGCCACTGGGCGCGGGACCTCGCGGCACAAGCCGTCAGCCAGGCCAGGGTCGACGAACTGGCGGAATGGACACGGATGCTGTCCGGCCCGAACCCGACGCTGGGCGCGCGCCCGCTCGACCCGAGCCGGGACACCGTCGCCGCCGGAACGCACCGGACGTCCCTCGCCCTGCCGCGCGACGTTACCGGGGCCCTCCTGGACGGCGTCCACGCGAGCGTCGACGACGTGCTGCTGGCGGGACTCGTCGCGGCGGTGACGGCGTGGCGCCGCCGCCGGGGCGGGGGCCGCGCGGGCGGCCTGCTCCTGGACGTCGAAGGCCACGGCAGGGATACGACCGACGCCGGCGCGGACCTCAGCAGAACCGTCGGATGGTTCACCGGAACGTATCCCGTCCGGTTGGACACCGGTGCCGCGAACCTGGCCGAAGTACGATCGGGCGGACCGGCCGCGGGTCGGCTGTTGAAACGCGTGCAAGAACGGCTGCGCGCAGTTCCCGGCGACGGACTCGGATACGGTCTGCTGCGCTATCTGAATCCGGTGACCGCCGTGCCCCTCGCCGCCTTGCCGACGCCCCAGATCGGTTTCAACTATCTCGGCCGGATGAACGCGGCCGGAGCGTCGAACGAGGACGCGCGAGCGTACTGGCGGCCCGCCGGGACGTCCGCGCTGGGCAGCGGCGCCGAGGCGGAGACGGCCGCCGCCCACGCGCTGGACGCGAGCGCCACGGTCTGGGACCGTCCGGACGGGCCCGCCCTGGAGATCGCCCTAATCTGCCCATCGGGCCTGTTCACGGGCGCGGAGCTCGCCACGCTGGCGGACGACTGGGCCGGCATGCTCACCGGCATCGCCGCGCACGCCGCCCCCGGCGACACCGGCCCGGCACCTTCGGACTTCGCACTGGTCTCCCTGGAACAGGACCAGATCGACGAACTGCAGGCCCAGCTCTTCGACGGATTCTGAAGAAGCCCCCGCATTCGGTACGCGCGGAACAGGTACTGCTCGACGAACCGCATGGTCAGCGCTTTATGGCTCGCGCGGTTCCCAGAATGGCCATTTGGACACGCTCGTTGAAAGCGAACGGACTGATATACCGTCCGCTTCGAGTGTGCCGGATCAATTGGGCGAGAGGGAGCGCGATGACCCGTATCCGCATTGAGGACGTCTGGCCGCTGTCGCCGCTGCAGGAAGGGCTTCTCTTCCACGCAGGCCACGACGAGCGGGCGCGCGACGTCTATGTGGAGCAGCGTGTCCTGGACCTCGCCGCGCCGCTGGAGCCGGACGTGCTGCGCGCGTCCTGGCAGGCGATGCTCGACCGGCACGCGAGCCTGCGGGCGGGCTTCCGGCAGCCCGCGGGCGCACCGCGGCTCGTCCAGGTGATCGTCGCCGGGGCCGTCCTGCCCTGGAGGGAGATCGACCTGTCCGGCCGTCCTACCGCCGACGCGCGCGCGGAGGCGGAACGGCTCGCCGAGGACGAACGGGAACGCGGCTTCGACGTCGCGACGCCGCCGCTGCTGCGCCTCGTGCTGATCCGGATGAGCGGCACCCGGTACCGGCTCCTCGTCACGATGCATCACATCGTGCTGGACGGCTGGTCGCTCCCGATCCTGTTCCGGGAGGTGTCGCAGGTCTACGCGGCCGGCGGCGACGCGTCCGTCCTGCCACCCGTCGCCCCCTACCGCGACTACCTGGCCTGGCTCGAGCGCCAGGACCGGGACGCCGCCCGGGCGGCGTGGGCCGGCGCCCTCGCCGGGGTCGCCGAACCGACGCTCGTCGCGCCCGTCGCCCCGGGTACCGAGTCCGTGCCGCCGCGCCATGTCGTCGAAGCACTGGGCGCCGAGACGGCCGGCGCGCTGCGCGAGGTCGCACGGCTGCACGGACTCACGCCCAACACTCTCGTCCAGGGGGCGTGGGGACTGGCGATCGGCGCACTCACCGGGCGCCGTGACGTGGTGTTCGGTGCCACCGTCTCCGGGCGCCCCGCCGACCTCCCGGGCGTCGAGCGGATGCTCGGCCTGTTCATCAACACGCTCCCCGTGCGGGTGACCCTCGATCCGGCGCGCACCGTCCTCGACGTCCTCACCGAGGTGCAGGCCCGGCAGATCGGGCTGATGGACCACCAGCACCTCGGCCTCTCCGACATCCGGCGCGCCGCCGGACCGGGGGCGACGTTCGACACGATCCTCGTCTACGAGAACTCCTGCGCGAAGCCGAAGCCGCCCCGGACTCCCCGGAACCCGGGGCTTGAAGGTCGTCGGCGTCGACAGCGCCGACGCGGCGCACTACCCGCTCATCCTGGCCGTCCTCCCGGACGACGCCATGTCGCTGCGCCTCGACTACCGCCCGGACCTGTTCGACGGGTCCGCCGCCCGCACGATCCTGGACCGGCTCGTCCGGGTGCTGCGGCGGTTCGCCGCCGACCCGGACGCCCGGGTCGCCGAGGTCGAGGTGCTGTCGCCCGAGGAGCGGCGGCTGGTGGTGGAGGGGTGGAACGCCACGGATCGTCCGGTGCCGGACGCGTCGTTGGTGGAGTTGTTCGAGGAGTGTGTGGTGCGGGCGCCGGATGCGGTGGCGGTGGTCGCGGGCGGTGTGGTGTGGACGTATGGGGAGTTGAACGCTCGCGCTAATGGGGTCGCGCATGCGCTGGCCGGGAGCGGTTCGCTGGTGGGTGTGCGGATGGAGCGTTCGCCGGAGTTGGTGGCGGTGTTGCTGGGTGTGTTGAAGGCGGGTGCGGCGTATGTGCCGCTGGATGTCTCGCATCCGCAGGAGCGGCTGGCGTCGATCGTGGCGGAGGCCGGGGTGTCGGTGGTGGTCACCGGTGAGGATGTGTTCGAGCCGGTGGAGGAGAACCCGCGTGTTCACATTCGGGCGGAGGATCTGGCGTATGTGATGTACACGTCGGGTTCGACGGGTGTGCCGAAGGGTGTGGCGGTCACGCACGGGAACGTGGTGGCGTTCTGCCTCGATTCGGCGTGGCGGGACGAGGTCGTCGAATCCGTCCTGGTGCAGGCCAACCACGCGTTCGATGCGTCCACGTTCGAGATCTGGACGCCGCTGCTGCGCGGCGGTCGGCTGGTGGTCGCGCCTGCGGGTGATCTGGATGCGGCCGAGCGCGGAGCGTTGATCGCCGGGCATCGGGTCACCAACGTGCATGCGACGGCGGGGTTGTTCCGGGTGCTGGCCGAGCAGTCGCCGGAGATCTTCGCGGGTGTTCGTGAGGTGTCGACGGGTGGGGATGTGGTGTCGTCCGCGGCGGTGCAAGCCCTGCTGCGAACCCACCCGGGGCTGGTGGTGCGGACGACTTATGGCCCGACCGAGGCGACCGCGTTCGCGACGCAGATTCCCTTCGCGGCGGGTGACGATGTTCCGGCGACGTTGCCGATCGGGGTTCCGATGGACAACACCCGCGCCTACGTGCTGGACGAGTTCTTACGCCCGGTCGCTCCCGGCGTGGTGGGTGAGTTGTACCTCGCGGGCCATGGTCTGGCGCGCGGGTATGCGTCGCGTCCGGCGTTGACGGTGAGCGGTTCGTCGCGGACCCCTTCGTCGCGGGCCGGATGTATCGCACTGGTGACCTGGCCCGCTGGAGTGGCGAGGGTGTCCTGGAGTTCGCGGGGCGCGCGGACGAGCAGGTGAAGATCCGGGGGTTCCGGATCGAGCCCGCCGAAGTCGAGGCCGTCCTTGCCGCGCATGAGGGCGTCGTCCAGGTGGCTGTGATCGCTCGGGAGGATCAGCCGGGTGTGAAGCGTCTCGTGGCCTACGTGGTCGGTGACGCGGACGGGACCGTGCTTCGGGAGTTCGCGGCCGTGCGGCTGCCCGACTACATGGTCCCGGCGGCGTTCGTTGCCCTCGATCAGATCCGGTGACGCGGAACGGCAAGCTCGACCGGGCTGCGCTGCCCGCCCCCGACCTCGCGGGACGTGCGTCCGGGCGGGGGCCCGCCACCCCGGCCGAAGAGGTCCTGTGCGGGTTGTTCGCGGAGGTGTTGGGACTCGCATCTGTGGGTGCGGAGGATTCGTTCTTCGACCTCGGCGGCGACTCGCTGCTCGCGATGCGGCTCATCGCCCGCATCCGGTCGGTGCTGGACGCCGAGGTCGGCATCCGGGATCTGTTCGGTGCCCCGACGGTCGCGGAGATGGCTCGGGCGGTGCGGGAGGAGCAGGGCGGGAAGCGCACGGCGCTGGTGGCGCGGGAGCGCCCGGCGGTGGTGCCGCTGTCGTTCGCGCAGCGGCGGATGTGGTTCCTGAACCGGCTGGAGGAAGCCGGTGCGGGCGCGGGTTACACCGTGCCGCTGGCATTGCGGTTGGCGGGTGAGGTGGACGTCCCGGCGTTGCAGGCGGCCCTCGGCGACGTGGCGGACCGGCACGAGAGCCTGCGCACGGTCTTCCCGGATGCCGACGGCGAGCCCCGCCAGGAGATCCTTGCGGGCGCGCCGGGGCGTCCCCGTCTCGTCGTGTCGGAGGTCGGCGAGGCCGGACTGGCCGGGGCGCAGCCGGGGGAGATGTCGCGCGGGTTCGACCTGGCGCGGGAGCTGCCGTGGCGGGCGCGGCTGCTGACGGTGGCGCCGGACGAGTCGGTGCTGGTGGTGGTGGCGCACCACATCGCGGTGGACGGCTGGTCGATGGGGCTCATCACCCGTGACCTGGGGGTCGCGTACGGGGCGCGCGTCCGGGGCGAGGCGCCGGGGTGGGCGCCGATGCCGGTCCAGTACGCCGACTACGCGCTGTGGCAGCGCGAGGTGCTCGGCGACCCGGACGACCCGGGCAGCGTGGTCTCCGCTCAGCTCGCGCACTGGCGCGACGCCCTCCGGGGGATGCCGGACGAGCTGGTGTTGCCGCTCGACCGGCCCCGGACCGCTGCCGCGTCCTTCCGCGCCGGCGTGGCCCCGGTGCAGGTCGACGCGGGTGTGCACGCGCGCCTGGTGGAGGTGGCGCAGCGAGGCGGCGTCACGATGTTCATGGTGGCGCAGGCCGCGCTCGCGGTCCTGCTGTCGCGGATGGGCACGGGGACGGACGTCCCGCTCGGCACCCCGGTGGCAGGGCGCGGCGATGCCGCCATGGAGGACATGGTCGGTTTCTTCCTGAACACGCTGGTGCTGCGGACGGACGTGAGCGGCGACCCGACGTTCGCCGAGCTGCTGGCCCGCGTCCGGGAGACGGACCTGGCGGCGTTCGCGCACCAGGACGTCCCGTTCGAGCGGCTGGTCGAGGACCTGAACCCGGCGCGGTCGCTGGCGCGGCACCCGCTGTTCCAGGTGGCCCTCACTCTCCAGAACGTGCCCGAGGCCGGGGTTCTGGTGGAACTGGCGGGGCTGGACGTGCGACCGTTCGCCGCGCCGACCGAGGCGATGGCGGCGCGATTCGACCTGTCACTCGCGCTGACCGAGCACCGGGACGATGACGGCGTCCCCGCCGGTATCAGCGGGCAGTTCGAGTTCGCCGCCGACCTGTTCGACGAGTCGACGGTACGTGCGCTGTCCGATCGGCTGGTACGGCTGCTGGAGCAGGTCGCGGCCGACCCTCGCGCGCGCGTCCGGGACCTCGAACTGCTGTCGCCCGAGGAGTGGCGACGGGTGGTTCGCGATTGGAACGACACGTCTCGTCCGGTGGCGGACGCGTCCTGGTGGAGTTGTTCGAGGAGCGGGTGGTGCGGGCGCCGGATGCGGTGGCGGTGGTCGCGGACGGTGTGGTGTGGACGTAATGGGGAGTTGAACGCTCGTGCGAACGGTGTGGCGCGTGGCCTGGGTCGGCGGGTGTGGTGCGTGGGTCGTTGGTGGGTGTGCGGATGGAGCGGTCGCCGGAGTTGGTGGCGGTGTTGCTGGGTGTGTTGAAGGCGGGTGCGGCGTATGTGCCGCTGGATGTCTCGCATCCGCAGGAGCGGATCGCCGCGGTGATGGCGGAGGCGGGGGTGTCGGTGGTGGTCACCGGTGAGGATGTGTTCGAGCCGGTGGAGGAGAACCCGCGTGTTCACATTCGGGCGGAGGATCTGGCGTATGTGATGTACACGTCGGGTTCGACGGGTGTGCCGAAGGGTGTGGCGGTCACGCACGGGAACGTCGCGGCGTTCTGCCTCGACACCGCCTGGCGGGAAGAGGTCGTGGAGAGCGTTCTGGTGCAGGCCAATCATGCGTTCGATGCGTCGACGTATGAGATCTGGACGCCGTTGCTGCGTGGTGGTCGGCTGGTGGTCGCGCCTGCGGGCGACCTCGACGCGGCCGAGCGCGGAGCGTTGATCGCTGGGCATCGGGTGACGAACGTGCATGCGACGGCGGGGTTGTTCCGGGTGTTGGCCGAGCAGTCGCCGGAGATCTTCGCGGGTGTTCGTGAGGTTTCGACGGGTGGGGACGTGGTGTCGTCCGCGGCGGTGCAAGCCCTGCTGGCGGCGCATCCGGATCTGGTGGTCCGTTCGACGTACGGGCCGACCGAGACGACGGGTTTCGCCACGCACGTGCGGTTCTCCGGCGGCGACGATGTTCCGGCGGTCGTTCCGATCGGTGTCCCGCTCGACAACACGCGGACGTTCGTGTTGGACGGGTTTCTGCGTCCGGTGGCGCCGGGTGTGGTGGGTGAGTTGTACATCGCGGGTGCTGGGTTGGCGCGTGGGTATGCGGGGCGTGCGGTGTTGACGGCGGAGCGGTTCGTGGCGTGCCCGTTCACCGGGCCGGACGGTTCCGGCGGGCGGATGTACCGGACGGGGGATTTGGCCCGCTGGACGAATGACGGGCGGCTGGTGTTCGAGGGGCGTGCCGACGAGCAGGTCAAGATCCGGGGGTTCCGGATCGAGCCCGCCGAAGTCGAAGCCGTCCTCGCAGCGCACGAGGACGTGACCCAGGTGGCTGTGATCGCTCGCGAGGATCAGCCGGGCGTGAAGCACCTGGTGGCCTACGTGGTCGGTGCGGCCGACGGGACCGTGCTTCGGGAGTTCGCGGCCGTGCGGCTGCCCGACTACATGGTTCCGGCGGCGTTCGTGTCCCTTGAGAGCGTCCCCGTGACGGTGAACGGGAAGGTCGACCGAGCGGCACTGCCCGCGCCGGACTTCGCGGACGGAGTCTCGGGACGGGGGCCGCGGACGCCCGCCGAGGAGGTCCTGTGCGGTCTGTTCGCCGACGTCCTCGGCCTGGAGCGGGTCGGCGTGGAGGACTCGTTCTTCGCGCTGGGCGGCGACTCGCTGCTGGCCATGCGGCTCATCGCCCGGATCCGGTCGGCACTGGCCGTCGAGGTCGGCATCCGTGACCTGTTCACCTCGCCGACCGTCGCGGGCCTGGCGAGGGCCGGTGGCGAAGCGCGCCCGCCGCTGACGGCCCGGGAGCGCCCGGACGAGGTGCCGCTGTCGTCCGCGCAGCAGCGCATGTGGTTCCTGAACCGGCTGGAGGACGCTGGCGCGGGTGCGGGCTACAACGTGCCGGTGGTCCTGCGGCTGTCGGGTGAAGTGGACGTCGCCGCGCTGGAGGCGGCGCTCGGAGACGTCGCGGACCGGCACGAGAGCCTGCGCACGATCTACCCGACGCCGGCGGGCGCCCCCGGCAGCGGGTGCTGGACGGTGCGCGGGGTCGCCCCGCCCTGGTCGTCGACGAGATCGGCGGGGCGGCCGTGGGGGCCGCGGTCGCCGTCGAGATCCGGTGCGGGTTCGACCTGTCCCGTGAACTGCCGTGGCGGGCGCGGCTGCTGACCGTGTCGCCGGACGAGTCGGTCCTCGCGGTGGTGGCGCACCACATTGCGGTGGACGGCTGGTCCGTGGGCGTCCTCACGCGTGATCTGGGCGTGGCCTACGAGGCGCGCCGCCGGGGCGCGGCGCCGGGCTGGGAGCCGCTGCCCGTCCAGTACGCCGACTACGCGCTGTGGCAGCACGACGTCCTCGGTGAGCTGGAGGATTCCGGAAGCGTCCTCGCCGACCAGTTGCACTACTGGCGCGCCGCGCTCGCCGGGCTCCCCGAGGAGCTCGCCCTGCCGGTCGACCGGCACCGTCCGCAGGACTCCTCGTTCCGGGCCGGCGTGGTGCCGATCCGGGCGGACGCCGAGATGCATGCCCGGCTCGCGGAGGTCGCGCAGCGGCACGGCGTCACGATGTTCATGGTGGCGCAGGCCGCGCTCGCGGTGCTGCTGACCCGGCTCGGCGCGGGCGGCGACATCCCCCTCGGCACGGCCGTCGCGGGCCGCGATGACGCCGCCGTCGAAGACCTGGTGGGCTTCTTCCTGAACACGCTGGTGCTGCGGACGGACGTGAGCGGCGACCCGACGTTCGCCGAGCTGCTGGCCCGCGTCCGGGAGACGGACCTGGCGGCGTTCGCGCACCAGGACGTCCCGTTCGAGCGGCTGGTCGAGGATCTGAACCCGGCGCGGTCGCTGGCGCGGCATCCGCTGTTCCAGGTCATCCTCGCGGTGCAGAACGCGGCCGAACCCGGGGACGAATGGGACCTTCCCGGCCTGCGTGCGGTGCCGCTGCCTCCGGAGGACGCGGCGGTGGCGCGGTTCGACCTTTCGGTGACGCTCACCGAGCACCGCCGCGAGGACGGGACCCCGACCGGGCTCGGTGGAGAGATCCAGTACGCGGCCGATCTGTTCGACGGGTCGACGGTTCGTGCGCTGTCGGGTCGGCTGGTGCGGGTGCTGGAGCAGGTGTCGGCCGATCCGGATGTTCGGGTCGGGGATGTCGAGGTGCTGTCGCCCGAGGAGCGGCGGCTGGTGGTGGAGGGGTGGAACGACACGTCTCGTCCGGTGGCGGGTGTGTCGTTGGTGGAGTTGCTGGAGGAGCGGGTGGCGGGGGCGCCGGATGCGGTGGCGGTGGTCGCGGGCGGTGTGTCGTGGACGTATGGGGAGTTGAACGCTCGCGCGAACGGTGTGGCGTGTGCCCTGGTCGGTCGGGGTGTGGTGCGTGGGTCGTTGGTGGGTGTGCGGATGGAGCGGTCGGCTGGGTTGGTGGCGGTGTTGCTGGGTGTGTTGAAGGCGGGTGCGGCGTATGTGCCGCTGGATGTCTCGCATCCGCAGGAGCGGATCGCGGCGGTGATGGCCGAGGCGGGGGTGTCGGTGGTGGTCACCGGTGAGGATGTGTTCGAGCCGGTGGAGGAGAACCCGCGTGTTCACAATCGGGCGGAGGATCTGGCGTATGTGATGTATACGTCGGGTTCGACGGGTGTGCCGAAGGGTGTGGCGGTCACGCACGGGAACGTGGTGGCGTTCTGCCTCGATTCGGCGTGGCGGGACGAGGTCGTCGAATCCGTCCTGGTGCAGGCCAACCACGCGTTCGATGCGTCGACGTATGAGATCTGGACGCCGTTGCTGCGTGGTGGTCGGCTGGTGGTCGCGCCTGCGGGCGACCTCGACGCGGCCGAGCGCGGAGCGTTGATCGCCGAGCACCGGGTGACGCATGTGGTGGCGCCGTCCGGTCTGTTCCGGGTGCTGGCCGAGCAGTCGCCGGAGATCTTCGCCGGTGTTCGCGAGGTGCTGACGGGCGGCGACGTGGTGTCGCCGACAGCCGTCCGAACGCTGCTGGAGGCGCATCCGGATCTGGTGGTCCGTTCGACGTACGGGCCGACCGAGACGACGGGTTTCGCCACGCACGTGCGGTTCTCCGGCGGCGACGATGTTCCGGCGGTCGTTCCGATCGGTGTCCCGCTCGACAACACGCGGACGTTCGTGTTGGACGGGTTTCTGCGTCCGGTGGCGCCGGGTGTGGTGGGTGAGTTGTACATCGCGGGTGCTGGGTTGGCGCGTGGGTATGCGGGGCGTGCGGTCTTGACGGCGGAGCGGTTCGTGGCGTGCCCGTTCACCGGGCCGGACGGTTCCGGCGGGCGGATGTACCGGACGGGGGATTTGGCCCGCTGGACGAATGACGGGCGGCTGGTGTTCGAGGGGCGTGCCGACGAGCAGGTCAAGATCCGGGGGTTCCGGATCGAGCCCGCCGAAGTCGAAGCCGTCCTCGCAGCGCACGAGGACGTTGGTCAGGCGGCGGTGGTGGCCCGCGAGGACCGGCCGGGTGTGAAGCACCTGGTGGCCTACATCGTCGGCGACGCCGATGAGGGGGAACTGCGGGAGTTCGCGGCCGTCAAGCTGCCAGATCACATGGTTCCCGCCGCGTTCGTGCGGCTGGACGCCCTGCCCGTCACGGTGAACGGGAAGCTCGACCGGGCCGCACTGCCCGCCCCGGACTTCGCGGGCCCGAACTCGGGGCGGGGACCCGCCACACCGACCGAAGAAGTCCTGTGCGGGCTGTTCGCCGAGGTCGTCGGGCTCGAGTCGGTCGGGGCGGAGGACTCGTTCTTCGCGCTCGGCGGCGACTCGCTGCTGGCGATGCGGCTCATCGCCCGCATCCGGTCGGTGCTGGACGCCGAGGTGAGCATCCGCGACCTGTTCGCGGCCCCGACCGTCGCCGCCTTGGCCCGCACCGTCGAGGACGTCGTGCCCGGAACGGGCTCGCGCGCGGCGCTGGTGGCGCGCGAGCGTCCGGTGACGATCCCGCTGTCGTACGCCCAGCAGCGGATGTGGTTCCTCAACCGGCTGGAGGAGGTCGGCGCGGGCGCGGTCTACAACGTCCCGATGAGCCTCCGGCTCTCCGGTGAGGTGGACGTGCCGGTCCTTCGGGCGGCGCTGGGCGATGTCGCGGACCGGCACGAGAACCTGCGCACGATCTTCCCCGACACCGCCGGTGTCCCCCGGCAGGAGATCCTCGAGGGGGCGGCAGGCCGTCCCGAACTGCACGTCGTCCCGGTCGGGAGCACGACCTGGAGGCGGCGGTCGCCGCCGAGATGGGGCGGGGCTTCGACCTGTCGAGCGAGCCGCCGTGGCGGGCGTGCCTGCTTGTGGTGTCACCGGTCGAGTCGGTGCTGGTGATGGTGGCGCACCACATCGCGGTGGACGGCTGGTCCATGGGCGTCGTCACCCGTGATCTGGGTGTGGCCTACGAGGCGCGCCGCCGGGGTGCGGCGCCGGGCTGGGAGCCGCTGCCCGTTCAGTACGCCGACTACGCGCTGTGGCAGCGGGAGGTGCTCGGCGACCTGGACGATCCGGGCAGCATGATCTCCGCTCAGCTCACGCACTGGCGCGACGTCCTCGGCGGGATCCCCGACGAGCTGGCCCTGCCGCTCGACCGGCCCCGGACGGCGGACGCGACGTTCCGCGCGGGAAGCGTGCCGGTGCGGGTCGGCGCCGATGTGCACGCGCGTCTGGTGGAGGTGGCGCAGGAGGGCGGCGTCACGATGTTCATGGTCGCCCAGGCCGCGCTCGCCGTCCTGCTGTCGCGGATGGGCGCGGGCACCGACATCCCGCTCGGCACCCAGATCGCCGGACGTGGCGACGACGCTCTCGAAGATCTCGCCGGGTTCTTCCTGAACACCCTGGTGCTGCGGACGGACGTGAGCGGCGACCCGACGTTCGCCGAGCTGCTGGCCCGCGTCCGGGACACGGACCTGGCGGCGTTCGCGCACCAGGACGTCCCGTTCGAGCGTCTCGTCGAGGACCTCAACCCGCCGCGCTCCCTCGCTCGGCACCCCCTCTTCCAGGTGATGGTGTCCGTCGAGAACGCCCCGCGGACGGGTGCACCGCTCGAGCTGCGGGGACTGGACGTCGACGCGTTCGCCGTCTCGGCCGAGGCGCGGACGGCCCAGTTCGACCTGGCGCTGACGCTGACCGAGCAGCGGGACGGCGGCGGCGCCCCCGCCGGCATCGGCGGGCAGCTCGAGTTCGCCGCCGACCTGTTCGACGAGGCGACCGTCGGGGCGCTGTCGGCCCGGCTGGCGCGGATTCTGGAGCAGGTCGCGGCCGACCCCGGCACGCGCGTCCGGGACCTCGAACCGCTGTCTCCGGAAGAACGGCGACAGGTTCTCCGGGAGTGGAACGACACCGGTCATCCCGTCCCGGACGGGACTCTCGTGGACATCTTCGAGGCTCAGGCGGCGCGGACGCCCGGCGCGGTGGCGATCGTCGCGGACGACGCCACGTGGACGTACGCGGAGCTGGAGGGGCGCGCGAACCGGTGGGCGCACGAGCTCATCGGGCGCGGCGTGCGGCCGGAGAGCCGGGTCGGCGTGGTGACGGAGCGGTCGGCCGAACTGCTCGCGATGCTGCTGGGCGTCCTCAAGGCGGGCGGCGCCTACCTGCCGCTGGATCCCGGCCTGCCGGCCGAGCGGGCGCTGTTCCTGCTGGCCGACGCCGAGCCCGCGCTCACGCTGGAGCCGGGCATGGCGCCGGGCGCCGGGACGCCGGACACGCGCCCCGCCGGGGTGCCGCTCCGCCCCGCGCACCCCGCCTACGTGATCTACACGTCCGGTTCGACCGGGGTTCCGAAGGGCGTGGTGATCAGCCATGCCGCGGTCGTGAACCAGCTCCTCTGGATGCAGGGCGAGTACGGTCTCGACGTCGGTGAGCGGGCGCTGCACAAGACGCCGTCCGGCTTCGACGTCTCGGTGTGGGAGCTGTTCTGGCCGCTGCTGGTGGGGGCGACCGTCGTCCCGGCGCGGCGCGACGGGCACCGCGACCCCGCATACCTGGCCGAGCTGATCGAGCGCGAACGCGTCGGTGTGGTCGAGTTCGTCCCGTCCATGCTCGCGGCGTTCCTGCGGCAGGACGGCGTGGCCGGCCGGGCGCGGACCCTGCGGCGGATCTTCTCCGGCGGCGAAGCCCTCCCGGCGGACCTCGCCGGGGAGGTGCACCGGACGCTGGGCATCCCGCTGCACAACCTCTACGGACCGACCGAGACCACGATCGGCGTCACGGCGCGCCCCGTCGAGCCCGGCGACGGCGCCGGTGGGCCGGTGCCGATCGGCCGTCCGGTGTGGAACACGCGGACCTACGTCCTGGACGGGTACCTCCGGCCGGTGGCGCCCGGCGTCGTCGGCGAGCTGTACGTCGCGGGCGTCCAGCTCGCGCGCTGCTACGCGGGACGTCCCGGCCTGACCGCCGAGCGGTTCACGGCGTGCCCGTTCGGCGCGCCGGGCGAGCGGATGTACCGGACCGGGGACCTGGCCCGCTGGACTCCCGACGGGGAGCTGGTCTTCGCGGGCCGCGCCGACGACCAGGTGAAGGTGCGGGGCGTCCGGATCGAGCCCGGCGAGGTCGAGGCCGCGCTGGCGTCGCACGAGCACGTGGACCGGGCCGTCGTCATCGCGCGCGAGGACCGCCCCGGCACGCGGCGGCTCGTCGCTTACGTCGTCGGCGCGGCGGACGAGACGTCGCTGCGGGCGCACGCGGCGGCGCGGCTGCCCGAGTCCATGCTGCCGTCGGCTTTCGTCCCGCTGGCCGAGATCCCGCTGACCGTCACCGGCAAGCTCGACCGGGCCGCGCTGCCCGCGCCCGACCTCGACGGCCGGCCCCCCGGCCGTGCACCCGCGACCCCCGCAGAGGAGGTGCTGGCCGGGCTGTTCGCCGAGGTGCTGGGTGTCGAGCGGGTCGGTGCGGACGACTCGTTCTTCGACCTCGGCGGCGACTCGCTGCTCGCGATGCGGCTCATCTCCCGCGTCCGCGCGGTGCTGGGCCTCGAGGTCGGCATCCGCGACCTGTTCACCGCCCCGACCGTCGCGGGCGTGGCGCGGCTGCGGGGGGCGGCCCGCGCCCCGCTGACCGCCCGCGAACGCCCGGACGTCGTGCCGCTGTCGTTCGCGCAGCAGCGGATGTGGTTCCTCAACCGGCTCGAGGAGGCCGGCGCCGGCGCCGCCTACAACCTGCCGCTCGTGCTCCGCCTGACCGGGGACCTGGACGCCGCCGCCCTCGAGACCGCGCTCGGCGACGTCGCCGACCGGCACGAGTCCCTGCGCACCACGTTCCCCGACGCGGACGGTGTCCCCCGGCAGCACGTCCACGAGGGCCCGGCCGCACGGCCCCGGCTGCGGGCCGCCGAGGTCGCGGAGCGCGACGTCCGGGCCGCCGTCGCGGCGGAGACGGCGCGCCGGTTCGACCTGTCCGCCGACCTGCCCTGGCGGGCCCGGCTGCTCAAGGTGTCGGCCCGCGAGGCGGTGCTGGTGCTGGTGGCGCACCACATCGTGGTGGACGGCTGGTCGATGGGCGTCCTCGTCCGGGATCTCGGCGCCGCCTACGCGGCCCGGTCGGGCGGCGAGGCCCCGGCGTGGGAGCCGCTTCCCGTCCAGTACGCCGACTACGCGCTGTGGCAGCGCGAGGTGCTCGGCGACCCCGACGATCCCCGGAGCGCGATCTCCGGGCAGCTCGGTCACTGGCGCGACGCCCTGGCCGGAGCCCCGGACGAACTCGCGCTCCCCGCGGACCGCCCGCGCCCGGGGGAGGCGTCGTTCCGCGCCGGCACCGTGCCGATCGACGTCGGCGCGGACGTCCACGCCCGTCTCACCGAGTTGGCGCGGCGGCAGGGCGTGACGATGTTCATGGTGGCGCAGACCGCGGTGGCGGTGCTGCTGTCGAAGGTCGGCGCGGGCGACGACGTTCCGGTCGGCACGGCCGTCGCGGGACGCGGGGACGCGGCGCTGGAGGACCTGGCCGGGTTCTTCGTGAACACGCTGGTGCTGCGGACGGACGTGAGCGGCGACCCGACGTTCGCCGAGCTGCTGGCCCGCGTCCGGGAGGCGGACCTGGCGGCGTACGCGCACCAGGACGTCCCGTTCGAGCGGCTCGTCGAGGACCTCAACCCGCCGCGCTCCCTTTCCCGGCACCCCCTCTTCCAGGTGATGGTGTCCCTCGAGAACGTGACCGACGCCGAGGACCCGTGGCGGCTGCCCGGCCTCCGCGTCCAGCCGGAACCTCTCGACGAGACGGCCGTGGCCCGGTTCGACCTCTCGGTCGGCCTCACCGAACGCCGCGACACCACGGGCGCCCCAGGAGGACTCGGCGGCGAGATCCAGTACGCCGTCGACCTGTTCGACGAACCGACCGTCCGGGCGCTCGCCGAACGACTGGCGCGGGTGCTGGAGCAGGTGGCCGTCGACGCCGACGCTCCCGTCTCCGGGATCGAGGTGCTGTCGTGGGAGGAGCGGCGGCTGGTGGTGGAGGGATGGAACGACACGGCTCGTCCGGTGCCGGACGCGTCCCTGGTGGAGTTGTTCGAGGAGCGGGTGGTGCGGGCGCCGGATGCGGTGGCGGTGGTCGCGGGCGGTGTGTCCTGGTCGTACGCGGAGTTGAACGCTCGCGCTAATGGGGTCGCGCATGCGCTGGCCGGGAGCGGTTCGCTGGTGGGTGTGCGGATGGAGCGTTCGCCGGAGTTGGTGGCGGTGTTGCTGGGTGTGTTGAAGGCGGGTGCGGCGTATGTGCCGCTGGATGTCTCGCATCCGCAGGAGCGGCTGGCGTCGATCGTGGCGGAGGCGGGGGTGTCGGTGGTGGTCACCGGTGAGGATGTGTTCGAGCCGGTGGAGGAGAACCCGCGTGTTCACATTCGGGCGGAGGATCTGGCGTATGTGATGTACACGTCGGGTTCGACGGGTGTGCCGAAGGGTGTGGCGGTCACGCACGGGAACGTGGTGGCGTTCTGCCTCGATTCGGCGTGGCGGGACGAGGTCGTCGAATCCGTCCTGGTGCAGGCCAATCATGCGTTCGATGCGTCGACGTTCGAGATCTGGACGCCGCTGCTGCGTGGTGGTCGGCTGGTGGTCGCGCCGTCGGGTGATCTGGATGCGGCCGAGCGGGGAGCGTTGATCGCTGGGCATCGGGTGACGAACGTGCATGCGACGGCCGGTCTGTTCCGGGTGTTGGCGGAGCAGTCGCCGGAGATCTTCGCGGGTGTTCGTGAGGTGTCGACGGGTGGGGATGTGGTGTCGTCCGCGGCCGTGCGGTGCCTGCTGGCGGCGTATCCGGGGTTGGTGGTGCGGACGACTTACGGCCCGACCGAGGCGACCGCGTTCGCGACGCATCTGGCCTTCGGGGCCGGTGACCGGGTTCCGGCGGCGGTTCCCATCGGCCGTCCGCTCGACAACACCCGCGCCTACGTGCTCGACGAGCGGCTGTCCCCGGTTCCTCCGGGCGTGGTGGGTGAGTTGTACCTCGCGGGGCGCGGTCTGGCGCGGGGGTATGCGTCCCGGTCCGCGTTGACGGGTGAGCGGTTCGTCGCGGACCCCTTCGTCCCGGGCCGCATGTACCGCACCGGTGACCTGGCCCGCTGGACCGGCGACGGTGTCCTGGAGTTCGCGGGACGCGCCGACGAGCAGGTCAAGATTCGGGGGTTCCGCATCGAACCCGCCGAGATCGAAGCCGTCCTGACCGCGCACCCCGACGTCCGCCAGGCCGTCGTCATCGCCCGCGAGGACGGCCCGGACGCCCGGCGGCTCGTCGCCTACGTGGTCGGGACCGCCGCCGGTACCGACCTTCGCGAGTTCGCCGCCGCCCGCCTGCCCGAGTACATGGTCCCGGCCGCGTTCGTCACCCTCGATCAGATCCCGGTCACCGCGAACGGCAAGCTCGACCGGGCAGCCCTCCCCGCCCCCGACTTCGCGGGCTCGACCGGGGAGCAGGGGCCGCGGACGCCCGGCGAGGAGGTCCTGTGCGGCCTGTTCGCCGACGTCCTCGGCGTGGAGCGGATCGGCGTGGAGGACTCGTTCTTCGAGCTGGGCGGCGACTCGCTGCTGGCGATGCGGCTCATCGCCCGGATCCGGTCGGTGCTGGGCGTCGAGGTGAGCATCCGCGACCTGTTCGCGTCCCCCACCGTCGCGGGGCTGGCCCGTCTGGTGGAGGACGGCCGGAGCGGCGGCTCCGCGTCGCCGCTCACCGCCCGCACCCGCCCCGACGTCGTCCCGCTGTCGTACGCGCAGCAGCGGATGTGGTTCCTCAACCGGCTGGAGGAGGCGGGTGCCGGCGCGGGCTACACGGTGCCGCTGGTGCTGCGGCTGTCCGGCGACCTGGACGTCGGCGCGCTGGAGGCGGCCCTCGGCGACGTCGCGGACCGGCACGAGAGCCTCCGCACGGTCTTCCCGGACATCGACGGTGAGCCCCGGCAGGAGATCCTCGCGGGCGCGGCCGGACGTCCGCGCCTGCTCGTGGCGGAGGTCGGCGAGGCGGAGCTGCCCGCGGCCGTGGGCGAGGAGACGACCCGCCCGTTCGATCTGGCGCGGGAGCTGCCGTGGCGGGCGCGGCTGCTGGTGGCGTCGCCGACCGAGTCGGCGCTGGTGGTGGTGGCCCATCACATCGCGGTGGACGGCTGGTCGATGGGCGTCGTCACCCGCGACCTCGCGACGGCCTACGCCGCCCGGACGCGGGCCGGACGGGCGCCCGCGTGGGAGCCGCTGCCCGTCCAGTACGCCGACTACGCGCTGTGGCAGCGCGCGGAACTCGGCGAGCTCGACGACCCCCGGAGCCTGATCTCCGCCCAGCTCGACCACTGGCGGGAGGCCCTGGCGGGCGCGCCCGCGGAGCTCGCGCTGCCGACGGACCGCCCGCGCCCCGCCGAGGCCACCTATCGGGCCGGTTCGGTGCCCGTCCGCGTGGACGCCGAGACGCACGCCGGCCTCGCCGACGTGGCCCGGCGGCAGGGCGTCACGATGTTCATGGTCGCGCAGGCCGCGCTCGCGGTCCTGCTGTCGAAGCTGGGCGCCGGTACCGATGTGCCGGTGGGGACGGTGCTGGCCGGGCGCCGTGACGCCGCGCTGGAGAACCTCGCCGGCTTCTTCGTCAACACGCTGGTGCTGCGCACCGACGTCGGCGGGAACCCGGCGCTGGACGAGCTGCTCGCCCGCGTCCGGGACACCGACCTGGCCGCGTTCGCCCACCAGGACCTGCCGTTCGAGCGGCTGGTGGAGGACCTGAATCCGGCGCGGTCATTGGCGCGGCACCCGCTGTTCCAGGTCATGCTCACGTTCCAGAACGTCCGGGGTGCGGAGGAGCCCCTGGACCTGCCCGGCCTCCGGGTCCTGCCCATGGGCCCCGAAGGCGGGGGCGTGGACGGGGACGTGGACGGGGGCGTGGACGAGCGCGAGACGGCCACGTTCGACCTCTCGTTCACCCTCGCCGAGCAGTGGGACGCGGACGGTGCCCCGGCCGGGATCGGCGGCGGCCTCCAGTACGCCGCCGACCTGTTCGACGCGTCCACCGCCCGCGCCCTGGCGCGGCGCCTGGCACGGGTGCTGGAGCAGATCGCGGCGGACCCGCGGGCACGGCTGGACGAGATCGAGGTGCTGTCGGCGCGAGAGCGGCGGCGGATCCTCTCGGAGTGGAACGACACCGGCCGCCCCGGGACGGACGGGACGCTCCCGGAGCTGTTCGAGGCGCAGGTCGAGCGGACCCCGGACGCGGTCGCGGTGGAGTCCGGGGACGTGGCGTTAAGCTACGCCGAGCTGGACGCGCGGGCGAACCGGCTGGCGCACGAGCTGATCGCGCGCGGCGTCGGGCCCGAGTGCCTGGTCGGGGTGCTGCTGGACCGGTCGGCGGACCTGCCGGCGGTGGTGCTGGCCGTGGCGAAGGCCGGTGCGGGGTGGGTGCCGATCGATCCGGGATACCCGGCGGAGCGGGTCGCGCTGGTGCTGGACGACGCGGCGCCGGCACTGGTCGTCTGCACGAACGCCACCGCGCCGCTGGTGGGCGGGCCCCCGCGCCTCGTCCTGGACGGCGCGGGCGTCGCCGCGGCGACGGCGGCGCGGCCGGCGACGGCGCCGGCGGACGCCGACCGGGTGGCGCCGCTCCGCCCGGACCATCCCGCCTACGTCGTCTACACGTCCGGTTCGACCGGGCGGCCCAAGGGCGTCGTGGTCACGCATCGCGGGGTCGGGAGCCTGGCCGGTGCGCAGATCGAACGGTTCGGGGTGGCGCCCGGGGCGCGGGTGCTGCAGTTCGCGGCGCTCGGGTTCGACGCCGCGTTCTCGGAGCTCTGCATGGCGCTGCTCTCCGGGGCGACGCTGCTGCTGGCGAGGCCGGCGGACATGCCGCCGCGCCGCGGGCTGGGCGAGGCGGCCCGCGCGCTCGGAGTGACGCACGTGACGGTGCCGCCGTCGGTGCCGGCCGGTGAGGAGGAACTGCCGGACGGCCTGGCGACGCTGGTGGTGGCGGGCGAGGCGTGCCCGCCGGAACTGGTGGAGCGGTTCGCGGGCGGGCGGCGCTTTGTGAACGCGTACGGGCCGACGGAGACGACGGTGTGCGCGGCCATGTCGTCGCCGCTGTCACCGGGCGCCGGGGGCGTGGTGCCGATCGGGCGTCCGGTGTGGAACTCGCGGGCGTTCGTCCTGGACGGGCGGCTGCGCCCGGTGGCGCCCGGGGTGGTGGGGGACCTGTACGTGGCCGGGGCGAGCCTGGCCCGCGGGTACGCGGGCCGTCCCGCCCTGACGGCCGAGCGGTTCGCGGCGTGCCCGTTCGGCCCGCCCGGGCACCGGATGTACCGGACGGGCGACCTGGCGCGGTGGACGCCCGGGGGCGACCTCGTCTTCGCGGGGCGCGCCGACGAGCAGGTGAAGATCCGCGGGTTCCGGGTCGAGCCGGGCGAGATCGAGACGGTGCTCGCGGCCTGCGAGCGGGTCCGGCGGGCCGTCGTCGTCGCCCGCGAGGACGCGGGCGTGCGGCGGCTGATCGCCTACGTCGTCGGCGACGCGGAGCAGGCCGCGCTGCGCGAGTTCACGGCCGCGCGGCTGCCGGACCACATGGTTCCGGCGGCGTTCGTGGCGGTGGACGCGATCCCGGTGACGCCGAACGGCAAGGTCGACCGTGCCGCGCTCCCGGCACCCGATTTCGGCGGGTCGCCCGCCGGGCGGGGACCGGTCACGCCGACCGAGGAAGTCCTGTGCACGGTGTTCGCGGACGTGCTGGGGGCACCCTCGGCCGGCGCGGAGGACTCGTTCTTCGAGCTGGGCGGCGACTCGCTGCTGGCGATGCGGCTCATCGCCCGGATCCGGTCGGTGCTGGGCGTCGAGGTGAGCATCCGCGACCTGTTCGCGTCCCCGACCGTCGCGGGGCTGGCTCGGCTCGTGGCGGACGGGCGGGGCGGCGGCTCCCGCGCGCCGCTGGTGGCGCGGGAACGCCCGGACGCGGTGCCGCTGTCGTACGCGCAGCAGCGCATGTGGTTCCTGAACCGGCTGGAGGAGGCCGGGGCGGGCGCGGGCTACCTCGTGCCGCTGGTGCTGCGGCTGTCGGGCGAGGTGGACGCCGCCGCGCTGGAGGCGGCCCTCGGCGATGTCGCGGATCGGCACGAGAGCCTCCGCACGGTCTTCCCCGACCGGGACGGCGTCCCGCACCAGCGGATCGTGTCGGGCGCCGGCGGGCGCCCGCCCCTGGCCGTCGAGGAGGTCGGCGAGCGGGACGTGGCGGAGGCCGCGGCCAGGGAGACGGGACGGGGGTTCGACCTGTCCCGCGACCTGCCCTGGCGGACGCGGCTGCTCGTCCTGTCGCCCACCGAATCCGTCCTGGTGATCACGGCGCACCACATCGCCGTCGACGGCGGCTCGATGGCGGTGCTGGCCCGCGACCTGCGGGCGGCGTACGCCGCCCGGCACGCCGGTGCGGCCCCCGGCTGGGAGCCGCTGCCCGTCCAGTACGCCGACTACGCGCTGTGGCAGCGCGAGGTGCTCGGCGACCCGGACGACCCCGAGAGCCTCGTCGCCGCGCAGCTCCGCTACTGGCGCGGCGCGCTCGCGGGCGCGCCAGAGGAACTGGGGCTCCCCGCGGACCGCCCGCGGCCGGGGAGGCGTCGTTCCGCGGCGGCTCGGTGCCGGTCGAGGTCGGTGCGGCCGTGCACGCCCGGCTCGTCGACCTGGCGCGGCGCAACGGCGTCACGATGTTCATGGTGGCGCAGGCCGCCGTCGCGGTGCTGCTCGGCAAGGTCGGCGCGGGCACGGACGTCCCGATCGGGACGGCGGTCGCCGGGCGCGGCGACGCCGGCCTGGAGGACCTCGCCGGGTTCTTCGTGAACACGCTGGTGCTGCGGACGGACGTGAGCGGCGACCCGACGTTCGCCGAGTTGCTCGCGCGCGTCCGGGAGACGGACCTGGCGGCGTTCGCGCACCAGGACGTCCCGTTCGAGCGGCTCGTCGAGGAGTTCAACCCGGCGCGGTCGCTGGCACGGCACCCGCTGTTCCAGGTGATGCTCAGCTTCCTGGGGGCGCCCCCGGAGCGGGAGCAGTGGGACCTGCCCGGCCTGAGCGTGTCCCCGCCTCCACCGGACGAGACCGTGACCGCCCGGTTCGACCTCTCGGTGGACCTCGCCGAGTACCGCAACGCGGAGGGCGTCCCGGCGGGGTTCGGCGGGGAGATCCAGTACGCGGCCGACCTGTTCGACGAGTCGACGGTCCGCGCCCTGTCGGAGCGGCTCGTGCGGGTGCTGGAGCAGGTCGCGGCCGACCCGGACGTCCGGGTCGCGGATGTCGACGTCCTGTCGGCCGGCGAGCGCCGGCTGGTGGTGGGCGAGTGGAACGGCACCGACCGTCCGGTGCCGGGCGGGTCGCCGGCCGAACTGTTCGAGGCCCGGGTCGAGCGGGCCCCGGACGCGGTCGCGGTCGTCGCGGACGGCGCGGCGTGGACGTACGCGGAGCTGAACGCGCGGGCGAACGGGGTGGCCCGCGGGCTCGCCCGCCGCGGCGTCGGCCGCGGGACACCGGTGGGCGTGCGGATGGAGCGGTCGGCGGAGCTGATCGCGACATTCCTGGGGGTGCTGAAGGCGGGAGCGGCGTACGTGCCGCTGGACGTCTCGCAGCCCGGGGAGCGGTCGGCGGCGATGGCGGCCGAGGCCGGGGTGACGGTCGTGCTCACGGACGGCGACGCGTTCGAGCCGGTCGAGGAGAACCCGCGCGTTCCGGTCTCACCGGAGGACCTCGCGTACGTGATGTACACGTCGGGTTCGACGGGGACGCCGAAGGGCGTGGCGGTCACGCACGCGAACGTGGCGGCGTTCGCCCTCGACACCGCCTGGCGCGACGACGTCGTCGAGCGCGTCCTCGTGCAGGCCAACCACGCGTTCGACGCCTCGACGTACGAGATCTGGGCGCCGCTGCTGCGCGGCGGGCGGCTGCTGATCGTGCCGCCGGGCGAGGCGGGCGCGGCGGAGCGCGGTGCGTTGATCGCCGAGCACCGGGCGACGCACGTGGTGGCGCCGTCCGGCCTGTTCCGGGTACTGGCGGAGCAGTCTCCGGAGATCTTCGCGGGGGTCCGCGAGGTGCTGACGGGCGGCGACGTCGTCTCCTCGGCGGCCGCCCGCACGCTCCTGGAGCACCATCCCGACCTCACCGTACGGACGACCTACGGCCCGACCGAGACGACGGGCTTCGCGACGCACCTGCCGTTCTCGTCCGGCGACGCGGTCCCGCCGTCGGTGCCGATCGGGCGGCCCCTGGACAACACCCGGATCTACGTCCTGGACGACTTCCTGCACCCGGCCGCTCCGGGCGTGGTGGGCGAGCTGTACATCGCGGGCGCCGGCGTGGCGCGCGGCTACACCGGCCGCGCCGGCCTGACCGCCGAAAGGTTCGTCGCGAACCCGTTCGGCGGCTCCGCCCGCATGTACCGGACCGGTGACCTGGCCCGCTGGACGGACGCCGGGGTGCTGGAGTTCGCGGGGCGCGCCGACGAGCAGGTGAAGATCCGCGGGTTCCGGATCGAGCCCGCGGAGGTCGAGGCCGTCCTGTCCGCGCACGACGGGGTCGAGCAGGTGGCGGTCGTCGCCCGCGAGGACCGCCCCGGCGTCGAACGGCTCGTCGCCTACGTCGTTGGCGGCCCCGACCTCGCCGGACTGCGCGCCTTCACGGCCGCCCGGCTCCCCGAGTACATGGTCCCGGCCGCGTTCGTCCCGCTGGACGCGCTCCCGGTGACCCGGAACGGCAAGCTCGACCGGGCTGCGCTGCCCGCCCCCGACCTCGCGGGACGCGCCGCGGGCCGCGCCCCCGCCAACCCGGCCGAGGAACTGCTCGCCGGCCTGTTCGCCGAGGTGCTGGGTGTCGAGCGGGTCGGTGCGGACGACTCGTTCTTCGACCTCGGCGGCGACTCGCTCCTCGCGATGCGGCTCATCGCCGGGATCCGCCGGGTGCTGGACGCCGAGATCGGGATCCGGGAACTGTTCGGAGCCCCGACCGTCGAAGGGCTGGCGCGGCTCGCGGACGAGGCGCGCGGCGCGGGCGTCCGCCCGGCCCTGACCGCCGCCCGGGAACGCCCGGAGACGATCCCGCTCTCGTACGCGCAGCAGCGGATGTGGTTCCTCAACCGGCTGGAGGAAGCCGGTGCCGGCGCGGGATACAACGTCCCGCTGGCGCTCCGGCTTTCCGGCGACCTGGACGTCGCCGCGCTCGAAGCGGCCCTTGCCGACGTTGCCGCCCGCCACGAGCCGCTCCGCACACTGTTCCCGGAGGTCGACGGCGTACCGCGGCAGCAGATCCTGGACGGCCCCGCGGCGCGCCCGAGCCTGCACGTGGAGGAGAGCACCGAGGAGCGGCTGGCCGAGGCGGCCGCCGGAGAGATCTCCCGCGGATTCGACCTCGCCCGCGAACTGCCCTGGCGCGCCCGGCTGCTGGTGCCGTCCCCGTCGGAGGCGGCGCTCGTCGTGGTGGCGCACCACATCGCGGTGGACGGCTGGTCGATGGGCGTCCTCGAAGCCGACCTCCGGACGGCCTACGCCGCCCGCGCCGGCGGCGCGGCCCCCGCCTGGGAGCCGCTGCCCGTCCAGTACGCCGACTACGCGCTGTGGCAGCGCGAGGTCCTCGGTGACCCCGGCGACCCCGGCAGCCTCATCTCCGCCCAGCTCGACCACTGGCGGGAGGCCCTCGCGGGCGCGCCGGAGGAACTCCCGCTGCCCGCCGACCGGCCCCGCCCGGCCACCGCGTCGTTCCGCGGCGCCGAGATCCCGGTGCGGGTGGACGCGGCGACGCACGACGGCCTCGACGCGGCGGCCCGGCGGCACGGCGTCACGATGTTCATGGTGGCGCAGGCCGCGCTCGCCGTGCTGCTGTCGAAGGTCGGCGCGGGTACCGACGTCCCGATCGGCACCCCGATCGCCGGCCGCAGCGACGCCGCCCTCGACGACCTCGCCGGGCTGTTCCTCAATACCCTGGTGCTGCGGACGGACGTGAGCGGCGACCCGACGTTCGCCGAGCTGCTGGCCCGCGTCCGGGAAACGGACCTGGCGGCGTTCGCGCACCAGGACGTCCCGTTCGAGCGTCTCGTCGAGGCACTCAGCCCCGCCCGCTCGCTCGCCCGCCACCCGCTCTTCCAGGTCATGCTGGCGTTCCAGAACATCCCGGACGCCGATGCCCCGCTCGACCTGCCCGGCCTGCGGGTGCGTCCGCTCATGCCGGCCGAGAGCGTGACGGCCAAGTTCGACCTGTCGCTGACCCTGTCCGAGCGCCGCGACGAGCACGGGACGCCCGCCGGGATCGAAGGCGGGCTCCAGTACGCGACGGACCTTTTCGACGCGGAGACGGCCCGCTCGCTCGTCCAGCGGCTTGTCGCGGTGCTCGAACAGGTGGCGTCGGACCCGGACGTGCACGTCTCCGGGATCGAGGTGCTGTCGGAGGATGAGCGGCGGCTGGTGGTGGAGGGATGGAACGCCACGGCTCGTCCGGTGGCGGGTGTGTCGTTGGTGGAGTTGTTCGAGGAGCGGGTGGCGGGGGCGCCGGATGCGGTGGCGGTGGTCGCGGGCGGTGTGGTGTGGACGTATGGGGAGTTGAACGCTCGCGCTAATGGGGTCGCGCACGCGCTGGCCGGGAGCGGTTCGCTGGTGGGTGTGCGGATGGAGCGTTCGCCGGAGTTGGTGGCGGTGTTGCTGGGTGTGTTGAAGGCGGGTGCGGCGTATGTGCCGCTGGATGTCTCGCACCCGCAGGAGCGGATCGCGGCGGTGATGGCCGAGGCCGGGGTGTCGGTGGTGGTCACCGGTGAGGACGTGTTCGAGCCGGTGGAGGAGAACCCGCGTGTTCACATTCGGGCGGAGGATCTGGCGTATGTGATGTACACGTCGGGTTCGACGGGTGTGCCGAAGGGTGTGGCGGTCACGCACGGGAACGTCGCGGCGTTCTGCCTCGACACCGCCTGGCGGGACGATGTCGTGGAAAGCGTCTTGGTCCAGGCGAACCATGCGTTCGATGCGTCGACGTATGAGATCTGGACGCCGTTGCTGCGTGGTGGTCGGCTGGTGGTCGCGCCGTCGGGTGATCTGGATGCGGCCGAGCGGGGGCGGTTGATCGCCGGGCATCGGGTCACCAACGTGCATGCGACGGCCGGTCTGTTCCGGGTGCTGGCCGAGCAGTCGCCGGAGATCTTCGCGGGTGTCCGTGAGGTGTCGACGGGCGGGGACGTGGTGTCGTCCGCGGCCGTGCAAGCCCTGCTGCGAACCCACCCGGGGCTGGTCGTGCGGACGACTTATGGCCCGACCGAGGCGACCGCGTTCGCGACGCATCTGGCCTTCGGGGCCGGTGACCGGGTTCCGGCGTCGTTGCCGATCGGGGTTCCGATGGACAACACCCGCGCCTACGTGCTGGACGAGTTCTTACGCCCGGTCGCTCCGGGCGTGGTGGGTGAGTTGTACCTCGCGGGCCATGGTCTGGCGCGCGGGTATGCGTCGCGTCCGGCGTTGACGGGTGAGCGGTTCGTCGCGGACCCCTTCGTCCCGGGCCGGATGTATCGCACCGGTGACCTGGCCCGCTGGAGTGGCGAGGGTGTCCTGGAGTTCGCGGGGCGTGCCGACGAGCAGGTCAAGATCCGGGGGTTCCGGATCGAGCCCGCCGAAGTCGAAGCCGTCCTTGCCGCGCATGAGGGCGTCGTCCAGGTGGCTGTGATCGCTCGGGAGGATCAGCCGGGTGTGAAGCGTCTCGTGGCCTACGTGGTCGGTGACGCGGACGGGACCGTGCTTCGGGAGTTCGCGGCCGTGCGGCTGCCCGACTACATGGTCCCGGCGGCGTTCGTCGCCCTCGATCAGATCCCGGTGACGCGGAACGGCAAGCTCGACCGGGCTGCGCTGCCCGCCCCCGACCTCGCGGGACGCGCGTCCGGGCGGGGGCCCGCCACCCCGGCCGAAGAGATCCTGGCCGGCCTGTTCGCCGAGGTGCTGGGTGTCGAGCGGGTCGGTGCGGACGACTCGTTCTTCGACCTCGGCGGCGACTCGCTCCTTGCGATGCGGCTCATCGCCGGGATCCGCCGGGTGCTGGACGCCGAGATCGGGATCCGGGAACTGTTCGGAGCCCCGACCGTCGAAGGGCTGGCGCGGCTCGCGGACGAGGCGCGCGGCGCGGGCGTCCGCCCGGCCCTGACCGCCGCCCGGGAGCGCCCGGAGACGATCCCGCTCTCGTACGCGCAGCAGCGGATGTGGTTCCTCAACCGGCTGGAGGAAGCCGGTGCCGGCGCGGGATACAACGTCCCGCTGGCGCTCCGGCTTTCCGGCGACCTGGACGTCGCCGCGCTCGAAGCGGCCCTCGGTGACGTCGCGGATCGGCACGAGACGCTCCGCACGGTCTTCCCGGAAGCCGCCGGCATCCCGCGGCAGGAGGTCTTGGACGGCGCGGACGGCCGGCCGGTCCTGCGGGTGGACGACATCGCGGAGAGTGATCTGCCGGACGTCGCCACCGCCGAGATGGAACGAGGGTTCGACCTGACCCGGGAACCGCCGTGGCGGGCGCGGCTGCTGGTTCCGTCGCCCGACGAGTCGGTCCTGGTGATAACGGCGCACCACATCGCCGTCGACGGCTGGTCGATGGACGTCCTCGTGCGCGACCTCGGCGCCGCCTACGCGGCCCGGTCGGGCGGCGAGGCCCCGGCGTGGGAGCCGCTTCCCGTCCAGTACGCCGACTACGCGCTGTGGCAGCGCCAGTTGCTCGGCGACCCCGGCGACCCCGAAAGCCTTCTCGCCGAGCACATCGGGCACTGGCGCGAGGCGCTGGACGGGCTGCCCGAGGAGCTGGCACTCCCGGTCGACCGGCCCCGCCCGTCGGCGGCGACGTTCCGCGGTGCGATCGTCCCGTTGGAGACGGACGCCGACGTGCACGCCCGTCTATCCGAGTTGGCGCGGCGGCAGGGCGTGACGATGTTCATGGTGGCGCAGGCCGCGGTGGCGGTGCTGCTGTCGAAGGTCGGCGCGGGCGACGACGTTCCGGTCGGCACGGCCGTCGCGGGTCGTGGGGACGCGGCGCTGGAGGACCTGGCCGGGTTCTTCGTGAATACGCTGGTGCTGCGGACGGACGTGAGCGGCGACCCGACGTTCGCCGAGCTGCTGGCCCGCGTCCGGGACACCGACCTGGCGGCCTTCGCGCACCAGGACGTCCCGTTCGAGCGGCTCGTCGAGGACCTCAACCCGCCGCGTTCCCTTTCCCGGCACCCGCTCTTCCAGGTGATGCTGACGCTGCAGAACCTGCCGCAGGGCGACCGCGACCTCGATCTCGCCGGAGTGCGCGCCCGGCCGTTCGCCGGGGACGAACCGGGGGAGCAGGCGGCCAAGTTCGATCTCTCGTTCAGCCTCACCGAGCATCGCGACGAGGACGGGGCCCCCGCCGGGATCGACGGCGGTGTCCAGTACGCGACCGATCTGTTCGACGAGTGCACCGCCCGCGCGCTCGCCGCGCGCCTCGAACGCGTCCTGGAGCAGGGCGCCGCCGACCCGGACGTGCACGTCTCCGGGATCGAGGTGCTGTCGGAGGATGAGCGGCGGCTGGTGGTGGAGGGGTGGAACGACACGGCTCGTCCGGTGGCGGGTGTGTCGTTGGTGGAGTTGTTCGAGGAGTGTGTGGTGCGGGCGCCGGATGCGGTGGCGGTGGTCGCGGACGGTGTGGTGTGGACGTATGCGGAGTTGAACGCTCGCGCTAATGGGGTCGCGCATGCGCTGGCCGGGAGCGGTTCGCTGGTGGGTGTGCGGATGGAGCGTTCGCCGGAGTTGGTGGCGGTGTTGCTGGGTGTGTTGAAGGCGGGTGCGGCGTATGTGCCGCTGGATGTCTCGCATCCGCAGGAGCGGATCGCGGCGGTGATGGCCGAGGCCGGTGTGTCGGTGGTGGTCACCGGTGAGGATGTGTTCGAGCCGGTGGAGGAGAACCCGCGTGTTCACATTCGGGCGGAGGATCTGGCGTATGTGATGTACACGTCGGGTTCGACGGGTGTGCCGAAGGGTGTGGCGGTCACGCACGGGAACGTGGTGGCGTTCTGCCTCGATTCGGCGTGGCGGGACGAGGTCGTCGAATCCGTCCTGGTGCAGGCCAACCATGCGTTCGATGCGTCCACGTTCGAGATCTGGACGCCGCTGCTGCGCGGCGGTCGGCTGGTGGTCGCGCCTGCGGGCGACCTCGACGCGGCCGAGCGGGGGCGGTTGATCGCTGAGCATCGGGTCACCAACGTGCATGCGACGGCCGGTCTGTTCCGGGTGCTGGCCGAGCAGTCGCCGGAGATCTTCGCGGGTGTCCGTGAGGTGTCGACGGGCGGGGACGTGGTGTCGTCCGCGGCGGTGCAAGCCCTGCTGCGAACCCACCCGGATCTGGTCGTGCGGACGACTTATGGCCCGACCGAGGCGACCGCGTTCGCGACGCATCTGGCCTTCGGGGCCGGTGACCGGGTTCCGGCGGCGGTTCCCATCGGCCGTCCGCTCGACAACACCCGCGCTTACGTGCTCGACGAGCGGCTGTCCCCGGTTCCTCCGGGCGTGGTGGGTGAGTTGTACCTCGCGGGCCATGGTCTGGCGCGCGGGTATGCGTCCCGGCCCGCGTTGACGGGTGAACGGTTCGTCGCGAACCCCTTCGTCCCGGGCCGCATGTACCGCACCGGTGACCTGGCCCGCTGGACCGGCGACGGTGTCCTGGAGTTCGCGGGACGCGCCGACGAGCAGGTCAAGATTCGGGGGTTCCGCATCGAACCCGCCGAGATCGAAGCCGTCCTGACCGCGCACCCCGACGTCCGCCAGGCCGTCGTCATCGCCCGCGAGGACGGCCCGGACGCCCGGCGGCTCGTCGCCTACGTGGTCGGGACCGGCGCCGGTACCGACCTTCGCGAGTTCGCCGCCGCCCGCCTGCCCGAGTACATGGTCCCGGCCGCGTTCGTCACCCTCGACACGATCTCGGTCACCGCGAACGGCAAGCTCGACCGCGCCGCGCTGCCGGCGCCCGCCACCGTCGATGCCGGGCCCGGACGCGAGCCGGCGACCCGGGTGGAGGAGATCCTCTGCGGCCTGTTCGCCGAGGCACTCGGTGTCGAGCGCGTCGGGCCGGACGACTCGTTCTTCGCCCTCGGTGGCGACTCGCTGCTCGCGATGCGGCTGATCGCCCGGATCCGGGCCGTCCTGGACGCCGAGGTCGGCATCCGGGGGCTGTTCGCCGCGCCCACGCCCGCCGCGGTGGCCGAGGCCGTCGCGGCGGGGGGCGGCCCCGCGGGGGACTTCGACCCGGTCCTGCCGCTGCGCCCGGACGGTGACGCGCCCCCGGTCTTCTTCGTCCACTCGGGTGGGGGACTCGCCTGGAACTACGCGGAGCCGGTCCGGCACCTGCCGCCGGGACGCCCCGCCTACGGCATCCAGGCGCGCGGCCTGGACGGGACGACGGAGCCGCCGGCGAGCATCGCGGAGATGGCCGCCGAGTACGCCGAGCGCATCCGCGTGGTGCGGCCTTCCGGGCCGTACCACCTCGCGGGCTGGTCGTTCGGCGGGGTGGTCGCGCACGCGGTCGCGACACGGCTGCAGGACCTCGGGGAGCGGGTCGAGCTGCTGGCGATCCTCGACGGCTACCCCCACGAGGGCCCCGCCCTAGGCTCCGACCCCGGCGGCGCCCCCCACCCGCCCCCGGACGGCCCGCCCGGCGCGGACGGCTCGCCCGGCGCGGACGTTCCGCCCGGCGCGGACGTTCCGCCCGGCGCCGATGTGGCGGCGCTTGCGGTGGTGCAGCGGGTCGCCGACACCAACATGCGGCTCGCCGCCGACCACATGCCCGCGGTGTTCCAGGGTGACGTCGTGCTGGTGGTGGCCACCCGCGCGCGGCCGCGGCACCTGCCTGCGGAGCGCGCGGAGGAGGTGTGGCGGCCCTACGCGTCCGGTGCCGTCGAGGCGCACCGGGTGGACGCCGATCACCACGGGCTGCTCGCACCGGAGCCCGCCGCGCTGATCGGGCGGCTGCTGTCCGCGAAGCTCGCCGAGAACGACGAGCGACCCATCTAACGCCAGGAGGCGGAGTGTCAGAGATCACCCCCTTAGCCGACTTAGCGGACGTGTCCGGGCGGGAGCGCGACGTCGTCGACGACGCGGACCCCCGGGCGCTCATCTGGGACCTGCTGCGCGGGCAGTGGCGGTTCTCCGCGCTGTACGCGTTCGTCGACCTCGACGTGGCCGGCGCGCTCGGTGACGGACCGCTGACCGCCGGGGAACTGGCCGAGCGGCTCGGCGTGGACCGGGTCGCGGTCGGCCGGCTGCTGCGGACGGTCGCGGCGCTCGGCGTCGCCCGGTCGGTGGGCGGGCCGGAGACGCCCAGGTACGCGCTCACCGCGGCCGGAGACTCGCTGCGCGCCGACGCGCCCGGCTCGATGCGGTCGGTGTCGCTGCTGCAGGGCGCGCCCGTCCTGCTGGAGGCGATGGAGTCGCTCGCCGACGCCGTCCGGGAGGGACGCTCGTCCTTCGCGGCGCGGTTCGGCTCGTTCTACGGATGGCTCGCCACCGACCCCGCCGCGCGGCGGCACTTCGACGTGTTCATGACGACGCGGTCGCGCGCCGTCGCCGAGGCGGCCGTCGCCGCCTACGACTTCGGCGGGATCGGGACGCTCGCCGACATCGGCGGCGGGAAGGGGACGGTGCTCGCGACGGCGCTGCGCGCCGCGCCCGGCATGCGGGGCCTGCTGCTGGACCTGGAGCCGGTGATGGCGGGCGCCCGCGCGTTCCTGGCCTCCGAGGGCGTCGCGGACCGGTGCGAGCTGGTCGTCGGCGACTTCTTCCGCGCGGTGCCGCGTGCCGACGCGTACCTGCTGTCCAACATCGTCCACAACTGGGACGACGACGACGCGCTGCGGCTCCTCGGCAACATCCGGCGCGAACTGCCCGCGCACGGCCGCGTCCTGCTGCTGGACATGCTGCTGCCCGAGGACGACCGGCCGCATCTCGGCAAGGAGATGGACATGCGGCTGCTGGCCCTCTACGACGGCGGCCGGGAGCGCGGCGAGCACGAGTACCTGGCGCTGCTCGGCAAGGCGGGCCTGCGCACCGAGCGCGTGATCGGGCTGCCCAACGCGCTCAGCCTGATCGACGCCCGTCCCGAATGAGCGGCCGGGGAGTGCGCATGAGGTCTTCGGACGCCGCCGCGCGGCGGCGGGTGCTCGCGGCGCCGCTGGCGCTGCTGCTCGGCGGCGGCCTGGTGACCGTCGCGGGCGTGCCCGCCGCGCTGGGGGCCGCCGCCGGCGGGCGGCAGGCCCTCGACGGGAGCGGCAACAACGTGCGGCACGGCGACTGGGGCCGCGCCGGGACGAACTATGCCCGCGTCGCGCGGGCGCGGTACGCCGACGGGCGGAGCGAGCCCGTCACCGGGCCGAACGCCCGGACCGTCAGCAACCGGGTATTCAACGACGAGTTCTTCGACGCGAACGGTGCGGGCTTCTCGGTGAACATCTTCTCCGAGCAGCAGCTCAGCCAGTGGGCGTGGGCGTGGGGGCAGTTCGTCGACCACGAGATCGGGCTGCGCGGCGGCGTGCTGCGGAGCGACCCCCAGGGCGAGCGGGCCGACATCCCGGTCGACGGGGACGATCCACTCGAGACCAAGCGGGCTCCGGCCGCGGTGAGGTTCACCCGGTCGACCCCCGCGCAGGGGACGGGGACGGCGAACGCCCGGGAGCAGATCAACAACGTCAGCTCCTACCTCGACGGTTCGGCCGTCTACGCCACCACCGCCGGGCGCCTGGAATGGATGCGGGAGGGGCCGGTCGACGGGAACCTCGCCAACAACGGGGCGCGGCTGCTGCTGCCGGGCGACCACCTGCCGCGCCGGGACGCGCGCGGCGACGTCGCGGCGGCGCCCGAGGTGGAGCTCGGCGGGGAACTCCTCGCCGATCCGGGGAAGGCCGTCGTCACCGGGGATCCGCGCGCGAACAACAACACCGCCGTCACGGCGGTGGAGACGCTGATCGCGCGGGAGCACAACCGGATCGTGGACCGGCTGCCGGACTCGCTGAGCGAGGAGGAGAAGTTCCAGATCGCCCGGCGGGTGGTCATCGCGAAGGTGCAGTACATCACCTACAACGAGTTCCTGCCGGCGCACGGCGTCGACCTTCCCCAGTACCGGGGATACGACCCCTCGGTGGACGCGACGCTCAGCAATGAGTTCGCGACCGTGGGCTACCGGATCCACAGCATGATCCACAGCGGGTTCCCGATGGAGACCGAACGGTCCCGCTACACCGAGGAGCAGCTCGAGAAGTTCCGCGAGATGGGCTTCAACATCGACCCGAGCGACGACCCCGCCAAGGTGAAGATCCAGTTCACGCTGGCGCAGGCCCGGGACAACCCCATGATCATTCCGGTGCTGGGGCTCGGGCCGTTCCTGCAGGGCCTCGGCTCCAAGGCGCAGTACCACAACGAGGAGCAGATCGAGCGGGAGCTGCGGGACGTGCTGTGCTCGGCGCCCGACGCCGAGCCGCGCTGCGTGTTCGACCTGGGCGCGCTCGACCTGGAGCGGGGCCGCGACCACGGCATGCCGTCCTACAACGAGATGCGGCGCGCCTACGGGCTTCCGCCGGCACGGACGTTCACCGGGATCACCGGTGAGGGGACCGCGGAGTTCCCGGCCGACCCGCTGCTCACGGCCGGAGACGAGATCAACGACCCGGACGCCATCGACTTCACCCGCATCACCAACCTGTTCGGCAGCGGGGTCGGCCCGGAGAACCACTTCGAGGACACCGGCGCCGTGTCGTTCGAGCGGCGCACCACGCTGGCCGCGCGGCTGAAAGCGCTGTACGGGTCGGTGGACCGGCTCGACGCGTACATGGGGATGCTCGCCGAGCAGCACGACGGACCGGAGTTCGGGGAGTTGCAGCGGGCGATGTGGAGCCGGGAGTTCCGGCGCCTCCGCGACGGCGACCGGTTCTTCTACGGCAACCAGATGCCGGCGCTGCGGCAGATCGAGCGGCGCTACGGCATCGACTTCCGGGAGAACCTCGGGGATCTCGTCGCGAACAACACCGACGTTGAGCGGGCGGACCTCGCAGGCAACGTCTTCTTCGCCAAGGGGCAGGTACCGCCCGAACGCTGCGCGGCCACGTACCGCGAGACGGGGCGGACCGGCACCGGCTCGGGGACCTTCACGGCCGCGCTGCGCGTCACCAACCTGTCGCGGCGCCCGCTCGACGCCTGGGCCGTCCGGTTCCGGTACGGGGACGGGCAGGAGATCACCGGGGTGACGGGCGGGGTCGCCGCGCAGAACGGCGCGGACGTGCCGATCTCCAACCCGCCGGACGGGGGCGTGATCGCGCCCGGACGGAGCCGCGTGCTCGAAATATCCGGAAAGTGGCGGGACCGCAATACCGCGCCGTCCGCCTTCACGTTCAACACCACACCATGCCGTTCCCGATAGTGCCGATTCGCGTCACCTAATGGACGTCGCGGGTGCCGGAGATTGCGGGAATGCACGATTTCTCGCTGATACCTTCCCGCAACCGCCCGGCCGGTACAACAAAGGTAAGAACCTTTTCAGCGATCTCGACGAGAGGTGCGAGGACATGCAGACGGATACCGACCGCGGCGAGGGGCGCGCCGCCGCGCGGCGGCCGCGCCGCCTCCGGCCGCTGGTCACGATGGCGGCGGCGGTCGCGGCCGTCGGCCTGCTGGCGGGCGCCTGCGGCGACGACGGAGACGGCGACGGCGGGGGCGGCGGCACCGGTGTCGCCGCCGCCAACCCCGAGGCGGCCGGCGGACCGAAGACGGGCGGCGCCGGCGGCGGCGGGGGCGACCCGCTCGCCTACGCCAAGTGCATGCGCGAGAACGGCGTCCCGAGCTTCCCCGACCCCGACTCCGATGGCCGGCTGGCCATCGACGGGAGCAAGGTGGACATGGACTCGCCGGCGTTCAAGTCCGCCCAGGAGAAGTGCAAGGAGTTCGACCCGCCGCCGCCGCCCGAGCCCGCGGCCGACCGTAAGGCGGCGCTGGAATACGCCAAGTGCATGCGCGAGAACGGCATCCCGAATTTCCCGGACCCGGACGCGCAGGGAAAGACCGACATTGACGCCAGCACCGGCATCGACCTCGACGGCGCGGCCTACAAGAAGGCTGACGAGAAGTGCAAGCAGGTCCTGGTGCACGGCGGCAAGAAGGTCGGGGGCGGTGGGTGACCACCGGCACCGTGCGGGGCCCCGGCGCGCGCCCGCGCGCCGGGGCCGGCCCGCGGGTTACCGGCCGCCCGGCCGGCGGCCCGCGTGATCCGCGGTGAGCGCGCCCGCCGCCGTGGCGCCGGGCGCGTCACCGCCCGCGGGTTCGGCCGCGGCGTCGGGGGACGGGAAGCACAGTGTGATCGTCAGGCCGCCGCCGGGACGCGGCTCGGCGTCGAGGCGCGCGTCGTGGGCGGTGGCGACGGCCTGCACGATGGACAGGCCGAGGCCGAGGCCCTCGCTGCGCCCGGTGCGTTCCGTCCCGAGCCGCTGGAACGGCATGAACAGCCGGTCCAGCGCGTCCGGCGGCACGACGGGCCCGGTGTTGTCGACCGTCAGGACGGGCCGGCCCCGGTCCGTCCCGGTGGTGATCGTCACCCGGCCGTCCGGGACGTTGTGCCGGAGCGCGTTGTCGACCAGGTTGGTCACCAGGCGTTCCGCGAGGCCCGGGTCGCCCGCCGCGATCGCGGTGCGGAGCGAGACGTCCAGCGTCACGCCGCGCTCCCCGGCCTCCGCGCGGCGGGACCGGACGACCTGGTCGGTCAGCGGGCCGAGATCGACCGGGACCCGGCGCTCGATGCCGGCCTGCCCGCGCGCCAGCGTGAGCAGCGCGGCGACCAGCCGCTCCTGGTGCCGGCCCGCGGCGATCACCCGCAGATGGGCGTCCCGCAGCGACTCCGCCGTCGCGTCGGGGTCGGCCAGCGCCACCTGCGACAGGGTCCGCTGCCGCGCCATCGGGGTGCGCAGCTCGTGCGACGCGTTGGCGACGAACCGGCGCTGCGCCTCGAACGCCCCCTCCAGCCGGGCCAGCAGCTCGTCGATGGTGTCGCCGAGGTCCTTCAGCTCGTCGGCGGGGCCCGGCAGGGCCAGCCGCTCGTGCAGGTTGGTGGCGGAGATCTCGCGGGTCGCCGCGGTGATGACGCGCAGCCGCCGCAGGATCCGGCCCGCGACGACCCAGCCCAGCCCGATCGACGCCAGCGACATGATCGCCAGCGCGATTCCCGACTGGACCAGCTGCGTCCGCCGCTGCTCCTGCTTCTGGTGCCGGGCCAGCGCGGCGATCTGCTCGTCGTCGATCTCGTCCGGCGGCGTCAGGCCGCGATTCTCGGTGTCGCTGTCGTCCCGCTGCGCCGGGCCCTGCTTCCGCGGCGGGTCCCGCGTTTCCTTGATCGAGGTCGTGATGCCGTCCTCGCCCTGGTAGAAGTACGTGCCCTGGGTGGCGCGGTCCACCAGAAAGAATGTGATGCCGAGGGTGACCGCACCGGACAGCAGGAAAAGGGCGCCGTACAGCAGCGTGAGCCGGAACCGGACAGTGTTGAAGGGGAATCGGATCCGCATGGACGCCCCTCAGATCCGGTAGCCGGATTTGGCCACGGTTTCGACGACCGGCGGGTCGCCGAGCTTGGCGCGCAGCCGGCTGATCGTCACCTTGACGGTTTTGGTGAACGGGTCGGCGGATTCGTCCCAGACCCGTTCCAGCAGTTCCTCCGCGGACACCGCGCGGCCATTCGCGGCGAGCAGCAGTTCCAGCACGCCGAACTCCTTCGGGGCGAGGTCGAGCGTCCGGCCGCCCCGCCGCGCCCGCCGCTGCGCCACGTTCAGCTCGATGTCGCCGTGCCGCAGCACCGGCGGCACCGCCGGGTGCGCCCGCCGGGCCAGCGCCCCGATCCGCGCCATCAGGACCGGGAAGTCGAACGGTTTCGGCAGGTAGTCGTCCGCGCCCAGGTTGAGCCCGTCGACCAGGTCGTCGCTGGTCGCCGCTGCGGTGAGCATCAGCACCCGGCTGCCGCGGCCCGCCGCGACCAGTTCGGCGCAGACGTCGTCGCCGTGCAGGCCGGGCAGGTCCCGGTCGAGCACGATGACGTCGTAGTCGTTGATCATCGCGCGTTCCAGCCCGGACGACCCGTCGAGCGCGACGTCCACGGCCATCCGGGCCCGGCGCAGCCCGACCGCGACCGTCTCGGCCATTTCCTCGTCGTCCTCGATGACCAGGATCCGCACCGTCACGCCACCCCCGGAAAGATCATTGAACTTGGCCGCCCGGGCCGTTCGCGCCGGGCCCGCGGCGCCCCGCACGCCGCGCGAATCGCCATGCTAACCGAGGGCCGGTTTCGGCGGGGTTTCAATCGCCCGCCGGACGTCCGAATCGACAACGCCCGCCGGTGCGAAGACCGCGGCCACGGATCCGCCATCGACGACCGGAACGCGCACTTTCGGTGCACTCCCGAAAGTGGCGGCTGGAGCGGCCACCGTGCGGTGACGAAGTCTCGGGGAATTGCGCGGCCGCCGATACCGTCCCGAAACCGCCGCCCGAGTAGAACGTCATTGACAACGGAAAAGACATCCGCCGAAGGAGAGACGATGCGCGGCACCGAATATCGAACGAGGCCGGACCGCTCCGGCCGCGCCGCCGTTCGCAGCGGCCCGGACCGTGCGGGGGAGGAGGCATGAGCGTGACCTCCGAAACCGTGTCCGGCGAGGAGGCCGCGGGCGGCCCCGGCACCCCGCGCAAGCGCCGCCGGCGCCGCACGCTGCTGTCGGTCCTGGTGCTCGGCGTCGCCGGTGCCGCCGTCGCCGTCGTGCTCGTCGACCCGTTCGGCGACGAGGCCCCCGCGAGCACCCGCAACGCGGCGCCCACCGGCAGCGCGACCATCCGGCAGGGCCAGGTCTCCGCGCGCATCTCGGTCAGCGGCACGCTGACCTACGCGGGCGGCTACGAGGCCGTCAACCAGGCGAGCGGCGTCTTCACCGACCTGCCGAGCACCGGCAAGGTCTACAAGGCGGGCCACACCCTGTACCGGGTGAACACCGAGCCCGTCGTCTACCTGAAGGGCTCCATCCCGGTCTACCGGGACCTGGAGTGGGGCGACGAGGGCCGGGACGTGCGGCAGCTCAACGCCGCCCTCGTCTCCCTCGGCTACGGCAGCGGCCTCGACGCCGACTCCAAGTACTTCGGCTACGCCACCTACCTCGCGCTCCTGCGGCTGGAGGACGCCCGGGGCCTGGAAGAGGACGGGAAGCTGTCCCAGAGCGAGGTCGTCTACCTGCCCGCCGACGAGATCCGCGTCACCGAGCTGAACGCCGGCGTCGGTGACAAGGCCGGCGGCGGCACCGCCGTGCTGGAGGCCAGCTCGCTGCGCCGGCACGTCTCGGTGGAGCTCGACGCCGCCTACCAGTCGCAGGTCAAGGAGGGCGACAAGGTCACCATCACGCTGCCGAACCTGAAGACGACCGGCGGCGAGGTCATCTCGGTCGGCAAGGTCGCCACCTCCGACGACGATGAGGAGGGCGGCGCCAAGATCAAGGTGGGCATCCGGCCGGACGACCCCGAGGCGACCGGCAGCCTGGACCGGGCGCCGGTGCAGGTGTCGATCGTCACCGACAGCGCCGAGGGTGTCATGTACGTTCCGGTGACGGCGCTGCTGGCGCTGCTCGACGGCGGCTACGGCGTCGAGATCGTCGCGGCCGACGGCACCCGGCGGCTGGTCCAGGTCCAGCTCGGCATGTTCGACCAGAACAGCGGGACCGTCGAGATCACCGGCCAGGGCCTCAAGGCGGGCCAGCGCGTCGTGGTGCCGGCGTCATGAGCGGGCCGTACGCCGGCGCGGGCGACACCGCGCTCCTGACCGGACCCCCCTCGGACGGGGAGACGCCCGTCCTCGAACTCGACGGCGTCACCCGCCTGTACCCGGGCGCGTCGCCCGTCGCGGCGCTGGCCGGGGTCAGCTTCACCGTGAACCGCGGCGAGCTCGTCGCCATCGTCGGCCCGTCCGGGTCCGGCAAGTCCACGCTGCTGAACGTGATGGGGACGCTCGACCGTCCCACGTCGGGCGCCATGCGCGTCACCGGCACCGACGTCGAGCGGATGAGCGACCGCGACCTCGCGGCGCTGCGCGCCACCCAGATCGGGTTCGTGTTCCAGCAGTTCTTCCTCGCCGACCACACCACCGCGCTGGAGAACGTCGCCGACGGGCTGCTGTACGCGGGCGTCGGCCGCGCGGCGCGCCGCAGGGCCGCGGCGGAGGCCCTCGACCGCGTCGGGCTGGCGCACCGCGCCGGGTTCCTGCCGTCGAAGATGTCGGGCGGCGAGCGGCAGCGCGTCGCGATCGCCCGCGCGCTCGTCGGCAACCCCGCGATCGTCCTCGCCGACGAGCCCACCGGCAACCTCGACAGCGTCAACGGCGCCGCGATCCTGGCGCTGCTGACCGACCTGAACCGGCAGGGCGCCACCATCGTGGTGATCACCCATGACCGGGAGATGGCCGCCGGGCTGCCCCGCCGGATCGAGGTGCTGGACGGCAAGATCGTCGCGGACAGCCGGGCACCGGGGGAGGCGCGGCGGCCATGACCACGACCACCACGCCCGGCCGGATGGCCCCCGCCGACCTGGCCCGCACCGCCAGCGTCGGGCTGCGCACCCGGCGGCTGCGGGCCGGCCTGTCCGCGCTCGGCATCGCGATCGGCGTCGCGTCCATCGTCGCCGTCCTCGGCCTGTCCGCCTCGTCGCAGGCCGGGCTGCTCGCCGAGATCGACCGGCTCGGCACCAACATGCTGACCGTCAGCCCCGGCGTCGACATCGAGGGCAACGAGGTGAAGCTGCCCATGGCCTCACCGGGGATGGTCGCCCGGATCGGGCCCGTCCAGCGGGTGCAGACGACCGGCAAGACCGACGCGAAGGTGTACCGCAGCCCGCTCGTCCCGGAGATCAACTCCAACGGGCTCACCGTCCAGGCGTCCAGCCTCGACCTGCCCGAGACCGTCCGCACCGGCGTCACCGAGGGCGTCTTCCTCAACAAGGCCACCGCGACGCAGCCGACCGCGGTGCTCGGCCACGACGCCGCCCGGCGGCTCGGCTTCGACCGCATCCGCCCCGGGCAGCGGATCTGGCTCGGCGAGCAGTGGTTCTACGTCGCCGGGATCCTCGCCAAGGCCGACCTCGCCCCGGAGATCGACGCCTCGGTGCTGATCGGCTACCCGGCCGCGCAGAAGTACCTCCGCCACGACGGGCACCCCACCACGATCTACGTCCGCTCCGACACCGAGCAGGTGAACGCCGTCCACTCGGTGCTGGCACGGACCGTCAACCCGATGAGCCCCGGCGACGTCACGGTCAGCAACCCGTCCGACGCGCTCGTCGCCCGCGCCGCCGCCGAGTCGGCGCTGAACGGGCTGTTCCTCGGCCTGGGCGCGGTCGCGCTGCTGGTCGGCGGTGTCGGCGTCGCCAACACCATGATCATTTCGGTGCTGGAACGCAGATCCGAGATCGGGCTGCGCCGGGCCCTCGGCGCCACCCGCGGCCACATCCGCGGCCAGTTCTTCTCGGAGGCGGTGCTGCTCGCCGGGATCGGCGGTGCCGTGGGCGTGTTCTGCGGGGTCCTGGCCACGGTCGTCTACGCGTCCATCAAGGGATGGGCGGTGGTGCTGCCACCTGAGGCATGGGCGGGCGGCGTCGGCGCCGCGGTCGCGATCGGCGCGATCGCCGGCCTGCTCCCCGCGATCCGCGCGGCCCGGATGCAGCCCACCGAGGCCCTGCGCACCTCATGAGCCGGCGCCACCTGCCCCCGTACCTCCCGAACCCCGGACCGTGTCGTCGATGAAGTCCGCGAACCCAGTGAAGTCCGCCGCGTACACCGCGCGAGGCGAAGGGACGGCCAGTGCCGATCAGCGTCGTCAACGGCATCCATCTCAGCTACGAGGAGCACGGGACGGGCGACCCGGTGGTGCTCATCGCCGGCACCGGTGCCCTCGGCCGGGTCTGGCGCGCCCACCAGGTGCCCGCCCTCAACCGGGCCGGTTTCCGCGCGATCACGCTGGACAACCGGGGCGTCCCGCCGTCGGACGTCTGCGCGGAGGGCTTCACGCTGGCGGACATGGTCGCCGACGTCGCCGGGCTCGTCGAGCACCTCGGCGCGGTACCGTGCCGGATCGTCGGGGCGTCGATGGGCGCGATCATCGCGCAGGAGCTCGCGCTCGCCCGTCCCGACCTCGTCACCCAGGCGGTGCTGATGGCCACCCGCGGACGCACCGACGCGCTGAGCGGGGCGGTCGCCGACGCCGAGCTTGAACTGTTCGACTCCGGGACCGCCCTGCCCCCGCGCTACGAGGCGATGTTCCAGGTGCTGCGCGGGTTCTCCCGCCGCACCCTGCGGGACGAGCAGGCCGTCCGCGACTGGCTCGACCTGTTCGAGCTGTCCCCGCTCAGCGCGTCCCTCAGCCGCTCGCAGCTCGCGGTCGACCGGCTGCCGGACCGGCTGGAGGACTACCGCCGCATCGACGCCGAGTGCCTGGTCCTCGGGTTCGCCGACGACCTGGTGACGCCCCCGCACCTCGGCCGCGAGGTCGCCGCCCGCATCCCGCGCGGCTCCTACCGGGAGATCCCCGGCTGCGGGCACCACGGTCACCTGGAGGACCCCGTCGCGGTCAACGCCGCGATCATCGAGTTCTTCGGCCCCCGCTGACCGCCCCGGCCGGGCCGGTGCGCGCGTCCTCCCCCGCCGGACGCGCGCACCGGCCCTTAGCGGGCTGCCGGCGGGTCCCTCAGGACGGCGTCAGGTCGTAGAGGGTGGTGCCTCCGATTTCGGTCGCGGTGTAGGTGGTGGAGACCCACTCGGCGATCTTCCGGGCGGCGTCGCTGCCGCTCCCGCCGCCGCGCATCCCGCCGGATCCGCCGCCGCCCACGAAGTAGTGGATCTTCCCTTCCCGGACGAGTTCCCGGAACTCCGCGAGGGTCGGGGACGGGTCGGTGCCGTTGAAGCCGCCGACCGCCATGACCGGCTCGCCGGCCGCCAGCTGGTACCCGGCGGCGCTGTTGGACCCGACGGCCGCCGCGACCCACGTGTAGGAGCCCGCGTCGGCCCGGAGGGCTTCGACGACCTCGTCGGCGGGCGACACGGCGCTCAGCAGCCCGCCCGGACCGCCCCCGCCTCCGGGGCCGCCGCCCCCGCCGGGGCCCGCGCCGCGGGTGCCGGTGCCGCCGGGTCGGGGGCTGCCGCCGTCCCGCCGTCCCGGCATGGCGCCCGTCCCCTGAGCACCGCCGGGCGGCGCGGCGAACCGCTGCCCGCCCCCGCCCGGAGGCCCGCCCCCGCCCGGAGGCCCGCCGCCCGGCCGTCCGCCGCCGCCCGGCCCGAACCCGCCGGACGTGCCCGGCCCGGCGGTGACGATCGCGCCCGTGTGCGGCGTCCGGACGGTCTCCAGCGCGTACGCGGCGGGCCCGGCGAGGCTCGCGGCGACCGCCGCGGCGAGGGCGGCGGCCAGCGCCCGGCGGTGCAGCAGCCGGTGCGCGGCGAGCCCGGCCGCCGCGAGCAGCCCGGCGGCGGCGACCACCGGCCCGAGCCACGCGTTCCACGACGCGCTCCGGTCGAGCAGCACGTACGCCCACCCGGCCGTGATCGCGACCGTCCCCGCCAGGACGCCGGACGCCCACGCCGTGCGGCGCCGCTCCCACAGCAGCGCCGCGCCGATCCCGACGAGCGCGGCGACCGCCGGGGCCAGCGCGACCGTGTAGTACTCGTGGAAGATCCCCTGCATGTGGCTGAAGATCGCGGCGGTGAGCAGCAGCCAGCCGCCCCACAGCGCCAGCGCCGCGCGGGCCGGATCGGTGCGCGGCGCCCGCCGTGTCGCCCACAGCCCGGCCGCGAGCAGGACGAGCGCGGCGGGCAGCAGCCACGACACCTGGCCGCCGATCACGGAACCGAACATCCGGCCCCAGCCCGCGTCCTGGTTCGTGTTCCCGAGCCCGCCCGTCTCGTCGCCGTTGAGCCGTCCGAGCCCGTTGTAGCCGAGCGCCAGCTCCAGCACCGAGTCGCGCTGCGACCCGCCGATGTAGGGGCGCGACGACGCGGGCACCACGGCCACGATCGCGACCCACCAGCCCGCCGACACGAGCAGCGCGACCCCGGCGAGCGCCAGCTGCCACAGCCGCCGCCGGACGGGTGCCGGCGCGGCGACCAGGTAGACCAGCGCGAACACCGGCACGACCAGGAACGCCTGCAGCATCTTGGCCAGGAAGCCCGTGCCCACGCAGGCGGCGGCGAACACCAGCCAGCGGGTGCTCGCGCCCTCCTGCGCGCGGACGATCCCGTAGGCGCCGAGCGTCAGCAGCAGCACGAGCAGGGCGTCCGGGTTGTTGAACCGGAACATCAGCGCCGCCACCGGCGTCAGCGCCAGCGCCGCCCCCGCCAGGAGCCCCGCCCAGGCGGGGAACCGGCGGTGCACGGCCGCGTAGAGCGCGCCGACGGCCGCCACGCCCATCAGCGCCTGCGGGACCAGGATGCTCCACGCGTTGACGCCGAACACGCGGGCGGTCAGCGCCATCGGCCACAGCGCGCCCGGCGGCTTGTCGACGGTGATCGCGCCCGCCGCGTCCGAGGCGCCGAAGAAGAACGCCTTCCAGCTCGTCGCGCCCGCCTGCACGGCGGCGGAGTAGAACGCGTTCGCCCATCCGGACGCGCCCAGCCCCCACAGGTACAGGACGGCCGTGGCCGCCAGCAATCCCAGCAGGGCGGGCCGCGCCCAGGCCGGGTCGGCGGACGGGCCGCGCACGAGCCGGCGCACGCGCCCGCCGCCCCCGCGGGGCGTTGCGGTCGATCCGGGCGGTGCGCCCGGCAGTGTCGAGGTCATGGTGTTCCTTCCCGTCAGCCCAGCCGGTACAGCCCGGACCCGGACTCACCGGACCCGCCGGACTCGGTGGACGTGCCGCCGTACTCGCTCGGCTGGACGAGCGTCCCGTGCTCCCGCACCCACGCGGTGACGTCCGCGTTGCCGCGTCCGCCAGGCCCGCCCATGCCGCCGCCGACGACGATGTACCGCAGCTCGCCGTCCTCGACGAGCCGCTGGAGCTTCTCGACGGTCATCGCGGGATCGCTTCCGGTGAAGCCGCCCATCGCGATCGCGGCCCGTCCGGTCCGCAGGATGATCTGGGACGCCTCCTGGGCGCTGGACACCGCCACCAGCCAGGTCGCGCCGCCCTGGTTCCGCTCCAGGTAGTCGATCATCTGCTCGCTCACGCCACCCCGGCCGGGCCCGCCGCCGAATCCGCCGGGGCCTCCCGCACCGCCGGGTGCCGTCCGCCCGCCGCGCGTCCGCCCGTCCTGCGCTTGGCCGTCGGGTGCCTGCCCGCTCGGGGCTTGCCCGCCGGGAGCCTGCCCGCTCGGCATCTGCCCGCCCCGTGCGGCTCCGCCGCCGGGGAAGCCGCCGGGTGGGCCGCCGCGTCCGCCGCCGCCCGGCATCCCGCCGAAGCCGCCGCCCGCGGACGGTCCGGCGAGCGGGTTCGTGGCGTTCGGCGTCGTCGCGGCGGCCGACACCGCGTAGGCGCCCGGACCGGCCAGCGCCGCCACGAGCGCGCACACGATCCCGGCCCGCAGGACGGGACGTCCGATACGTGCGGCAACCGGAAGTCGGGCGACGGCCAGGGCCGCGACCGCGAGGACGGTGGCCCCGGCGACGGCCCAGCGCAGCCACGGGTTCCAGTCCGGCGAGCGGTCCAGCAGCGTGAACGTCCACCAGCCCGTGACGGCGATCGCGGCCGGGAGGACCCATGCCCACGCCGCCGACCGGCGCGCGGCGTCCCGGGCCAGGACGGCGCCGCCGCCGGCGAGCGCGCCGATCGCGGGGGCCATCGCGGTCGTGTAGTACGGGTGGAAGGTGCCCTGCGCGAAGCTGAACACGGCGTAGTGCAGGGCCAGCGCGCCGCCCCACAGCAGCAGGGCCGCGCGGTGCGCGTCCGTACGCGGGCGGCGCAGCGTGATCGCGAACCCGGCGGCCAGGAGGATCGCGGCGAGCGGGAGCAGCCACGAGATCTGCCCGCCGATCGTGTCGTTGAACAGGCGTCCCGCGCCCGCCGCGCCGCCGAAGCCGCCCCCGCCTCCGGGGCCGCCCCCGCCGCCGCCCGGTCCGCCGCCCTGGCCGAACACGCGGCCGAGGCCGTTGTAGCCGATGACGAGGTCCCAGGCCGTCCCGTCCGTGCTGCCGCCGATGAAGGGGCGGCCGCCCGCCGGGACGAGGTCCACGATCGCGATCCACCAGAAGCTCGACACCGCGAGCACGCCCCCGGCGGCCAGCAGGTGCAGCACCCGCCGCACGACCCCGGGACGGGCCGCGATCAGGTACGCGAGCGCGAGCGCGGGCACGATGATGAACGCCTGCAGCATCTTGGTGTTGAAGCCGCAGCCGACGAGGAACGCCGCGAGCAGCAGCGGGCGCAGCCGCCCGGTGTCGATGGCGCGCTGGGTCGCCCACACCGCCCCGACCAGGAACAGGAGCAGCAGCGTGTCGGGGTTGTTGTCGCGGTTGATCGCGACGGTGATCGGGGTCAGCGCCAGGACGGCCGCCGCGCCGAGCGCCGCCGGATGCCCGAACGGCCGCCGCACCGCCGCATGCAGCACGGCGACGGCGGCGACGCCCGCGACGACCTGCGGCAGCAGCAGGCTCCACGTGGTGAAGCCGAGCACGCGGGCGAACAGTCCCATCGCCCACAGCGCCATCGGCGGCTTGTCGACGGTGATGAACGAACCGGCGTCCAGGGAACCGTAGAAGAACGCCTTCCAGCTCTGCGTCCCGCTCTTGACGGCGGCGGAGTAGTACGAGTTCGCGTAGCCCGCCTCCGTCAGGCCCCATGCGTACAGCGCCGCCGCCAGGACGAGGACGCCCCACAGCGCGGGACGCGCCCAGCGCGGATCGTCCGGGGCGCCGAGGAACAGCCGTCCCACGCGCCCGCGTCCGGCTCGTTCCGGTGCGGGTGGGCGGACGGTCGCGGTCGTCGCGGTCACGACACCGGCCCTCCCGTCTCCTCGGCGGCCGGGGCGGCGTCCGCCGGGGCGCCGCCCGCGGGCCGGCCCAGGCGGCGCGGGTGGAAGATCCACGCGCGCATCAGCAGGAACCGCACCAGCGTCGCCGTCCCGTTCGCGGCGACGAGCGCGAGCACCTCGACCGTCCGGGACGAGCCGGGCGCGGCGGCGTGCAGCAGCGCGAGCCCGCCCGTGCTGAGCGCGAGCCCGATCAGGAACGCCAGCCCGCCCTCGAGCTGCTGCCGGAACGCCCGCCGGGGGCCGGTGACGCCGAAGGTGAAGCGCCGGTTCGCGGCGGTGTTGCCGACCGCGGTGATCACCAGCGACAGGGCGTTCGACCACAGCGGCCCCATCACCAGCCGGAACAGGACGAACAGTACGAGCTGCGCGAGCGTCGAGAAGATCCCGATGACGGCGAACACGGGCAGCTGGTGCGCCATCCCGGCGGGCAGCCGGGCACGGCCCGCGTCGGCGTCCCGCCCGCCGCCCCGCCCGGCGACCGGGGCGCGGAAGGCGCCGGTGACCATGCGGCGCCCGACGCGCGCCATGCCCCGCAGGTCGTCGCGGGCGGTGCGCAGCACGTCGACGCGGCTGTCGGGGTCGTCCACCCAGTCGACCGGCACCTCGTGGATGCGCAGCCCGTTGCGCTCGGCCAGCAGCAGGAGTTCGGTGTCGAAGAACCACTCCTCGTCCTCGACGCGCGGCAGCAGCGCCTGGACGATCTCGGTGCGGGCGGCCTTGAAGCCGCACTGCGCGTCGCTGAACCCGGCGGCGAGCGTGGCGCGCAGCAGCAGGTTGTAGCAGCGGGAGATCACCTCCCGGCGCGGCCCGCGCACGACCGCCGACCCCCGGCTGAGCCGGCTGCCGATCGCGAGGTCGCTGTGCCCGGAGATGAGCGGCGCGACCAGCGGCAGGAAGGCGTCCAGGTCCGTGGACAGGTCGACGTCCATGTAGGCGACGACGTCGGCGTCGCTGGTGCCCCACGCGTGCCGCAGCGCGCGGCCCCGTCCCTTGAGGTCCAGCCGGATCGCCCGGACCCGTTCGTGCTCGGCCATCAGCCGGGACGCGACCGTCCACGTGCCGTCCGTGCTGGCGTTGTCGACGACCGTGATGCGGAACGCGTACGGGAAGGTGTCGGCGAGGTAGCCGTGCAGCCGGCCGATGCTGGCGGCGAGCACGCGCTCCTCGTTGTGGACGGGCACGACGACCTCCACCAGCCGGCCCCGGCCGCCGTCGCGCGGGGCCGGGGGAGGCCCGGCGGGCGTGCCCCGTTCGGTGACAAGGTGACTCATGGGGCCCACGCTCACCGGCGAGTGTGGGAGCCCCCTGAGGCGCGGATTAAGCCCGCATGAGGATCCCGGGGCCCGCCTCTCAGGGGGAGGCCGCGCCCCGCAGCACGTACCCGACGCCCCGGACGGTGTGGACGAGCCGCGGCATCCCGCCCGCCTCCGTCTTGCGGCGCAGGTACATCACGTACACGTCCAGGGAGTTCGACGCGGGCTCGAAGTCGAACCCCCACACCGCCTTCAGGATCTGCTCCCGCGTCAGCACCTGCCTCGGGTGCGTCAGGAACGTCTCCAGCAGCATGTACTCGGTGCGGGTCAGCTCCAGGGGACGCCCGGCGCGCGTCACCTCGCGGGTCGTGGTGTCCATCCGCAGGTCGTCGAACGCCAGGACGTCGTCGCGGGCGGGCCCCGCGTCCGCGCCCATCCGGCTGCGCCGCAGCAGCGCCCGGACGCGCGCGAGCAGCTCGTCGAGCTCGAACGGCTTGGCGAGGTAGTCGTCCGCGCCCGCGTCCAGGCCCGTCACCCGGTCGCCGACCATGTCCCGGGCGGTCAGCATGAGGACCGGGACGGGCTCGCCGAGCGCCCGCAGCCGCCGGCAGGCCGTCAGCCCGTCCATCCGCGGCATCAGCACGTCCAGGACGACCAGGTCGGGACGCTCGCGCGCCACGGCGGCGAGCGCGGCGACGCCGTCGGCGGCCGCCACGGTCCGGTACCCCTCGAACTCGAGGCTTCCGGCCAGCGCGTCCCGCACCGCCGGTTCGTCGTCCACGATCAGGATCCGCGCGGGCGCCGTCCCCTGTGTGCCAGGCTCCATGCACACAGCGTAAGCAACCCGCGCGACCCGCCAAGGACGTGTTCGGGGCTTTCTCACGGTTCTCTCAGACAACGCTCAACCGGTCCTCACCTGGCCTTGCGGATAACCTGAGCCGGTGAACACGCGGGAGCTGCAGGCGCTGTACGACCTGGCGCTGCGGCTGTCGGGGGTGCACGACCTCGACGCGCTGCTGCAGGACGTCGTCGCCCAGGCCCGCCGGATGCTGGACGTCGACATCGCCTACCTCGCCCTCGTGGAGGACGACGGCGGCCTCACGATCGAGGTCACCGACGGCTCGCTCGGCCCCCGGCTGCGCGGCGTCCGGCTCGCGCCGCACGTCGGCGTGGCGGGCCGCGTCGCCGACCGCGGCGAGCCGGTGCGCAGCTCCGACTACCTCGCCGACCGCGACCTGACGCACAGCGACGCCGTCGACCGCGTCGCCCGCGAGGAGGGGCTGCGGACGATCGTCGGGGTCCCGCTGCGGCTGCGCGGGCGGGTGATCGGCGTGCTGATGGTCGCGCAGCGGCGGGTCCGCGAGTTCACCGGCCGCGACATGTCGTTCCTGACCTCGCTCGGCTCGTTCGCGGCCGTCGCGATCGACAACGCGCGGCTGATCACCGAGCACCGGCGGGCCGCCGCCGAGCTGACCGCCGCGAACGCCGAGCTGCGGCGGCACGTGGGCGGCGCCGAGCGGGCCGCCCGCATGCACGGCCGGATGCTCGCCATCGCGCTGCGCGGCGACGGGGCCGAGGAGGTCGTGCTCGCCGTCTCCGCCGAGTTCTCCGGGACGGTCCTGCTGCTCGACGAGCGCGACCGGCCGCGCGTCGCCGCGTCCGGCGGCCGGGTGCGTCCCGCGCCCCGGTTCGCGGGGGAGCGCCCGTCCGCCGCGTTCGCCGCCGAGCGCCGCACCCGCCGCGACGGGGACACCGTCACCGTGCCCGTCGCGTCCGCCCGCGCCTACTTCGGGGCCTTGCGGGTGACGCCCGGCGCGCCCTTGCAGGACCAGGACGTCCGGGTGCTGGAGCGCGCGGCGATGACGCTCGCGCTCGTGCTGGTCGTCGAGCGGGCCGTCGGGGACGCCGAGCGCCGCACCGCCACCGACCTGGTCGAGCAGCTCGTCGGCGGCCGGATCGGGGACGAGGCCGCGTTCGCCCGCCGGGCCCGGTCGGTCGGCCTCGACCTGCGCGCCGCCCACCGCGTCCTGGTCGCCGAGGCCGCCGACGACGCCGGCGCGCTGGAGCGGCTCGGCGAGCTGGTCCGGGAGCGCGGCGGGCTCGCGGCCCGGCTGCGCGGACGGCTCGTCGCGCTCGTCCGCGCGGACGGCCCGGACGGCCCGGACGGCGCGGACGGCGCGGACGGCGCGGACGAGGCGGCCCTGCGGGCGTTCGCCGCGACGGTCGGCGGGACCTGCGGGCTCGGCGGCCCCGCCACGGGGGCGGCCGACCTCGCCGCCGCGCACGCCGACGCGTCCGCGTGCGTGACCGTCCTGAAGAGCCTCGCCCGCGAGGGGACGTGCGCTGCACCGTCCGACCTCGGCCCCTACCGGTACCTGCTGAGCGCCTCGGGCCGCGCCGACGCCGACCGGTTCGTCCGCGCGACCGTCGGCCCGCTGCTCGACCACGACGCGCGGCGCGGGGGCGACCTGGTCCGCACCGCCGACGCGTTCCTCACCGGCGGACGGCACCACACCGGGACGGCCGCCGCCCTGCACGTCCACGCCAACACCCTGTACCAGCGGCTCGACCGGATCACCGCGCTGCTCGGGGACGGGTGGCGCGACGGCGACCGCGCCCTGGACGTCCAGCTCGCCCTCCGGCTGCACCGCCTCGCCAACGACCTGTGTGGAGACCCTCCACCCAACCCGTGACCGGCCAGGGAGAATCTCCATGGTCGAAAGGGGGCCGCCGCATAGCATCGATGGGCGGAAAGCGAGGTGTGCCCCATTCCCTCCAACGACGTTCAGGCCAAGGCGCTCGCGGACGCGCTGCCCGGCGCCCGGCTCATCACCGACCCCGACGTCCTCGCGAGCGTCGGCCATGACGAGGCCGAATGGGCCCCGGTCGGCAGCCCGGTCGCGGCGCTGCGGGCCCGCTCGCCCGAGGAGGTCGCGGACGCCGTCGCCGCCTGCGCCGGCCTGCGGATCCCGGTCGTCCCGCGCGGCGCCGGGACCGGGCTGTCCGGCGGCGCCAACGCCGTCGACGGCTGCCTCGTCCTCGACCTGGCCGCGCTGGACTCCGTCGTCGAGATCGACGCCGAGAACATGATCGCGGTCGTGCAGCCCGGCGTCGTCAACGCCGACCTGAAGAAGGCCGTCGCCGAGCACGGCCTCTGGTACCCGCCGGACCCCGCCAGCGCACCCTGGTCGACGATCGGCGGCAACGTCGCCACCAACGCGGGCGGCCTGTGCTGCCTGAAGTACGGCGTGACCCGCGACTACGTGCTCGGCCTGCGCGCCGTCGTCGGCGGCCCCGCCGGCGCCTACGGCACCGTCGCCGACCTCGGCCGCCGCACCACCAAGGGCGTCGCCGGGTACGACCTCACCGGCCTGTTCGTCGGCTCCGAGGGCACCCTGGGCGTCGTCACCGAGGTCACGCTCCGGCTCCGGCCCGCCCGCCGGGACGCGCCCCGCACCGTCGTCGGCGCCTTCGACGACCTCGTGTCCGCGGGCCGCGCCGTCGCCGAGGTCACCGCCCGCGGCCTCGTCCCCGCCGCCCTCGAACTCCTCGACCGCGCCTGCCTGGAGGCCGTCGAGGAGTGGCGGCACCTCGGCATCGGCCCCGGCGCCGAGGCGCTGCTGCTCGCGAGCGTCGACACGCCCGGCCCGTCCGGCGACGACGAGGCCGCCGCCGTCGCCGGGATCTTCCGCGACGCGGGCGCCGCGTGGGCCGAGCAGTCCACCGACCCCGTCGAGGCCGACGCCCTCTTCGAGGCCCGCCGCCTCGCCTACCCGGCGCTCGAACGGCTCGGGCCCCTCCTCACCGAGGACGTCTGCGTGCCGCGCTCGTCCGTCCCGGCGATGCTCGCCCGCATCGAGGAGATCGGCGCCCGGCACGGCGTCCGCATCGCCACGATCGCCCACGCGGGCGACGGCAACCTGCACCCCCTGCTCATCACCCCGCCCGGCGACGACGCCGCCCGCGCCGCCGCGCAGGCCGCGTTCGAGGAACTCCTGGACGCCGCGATCGACCTGCGCGGCACCGTCACCGGCGAGCACGGCGTCGGCCTCCTCAAGCGCGGCGGCATGCGGCGCGAGCTGCCCCTCGGCGTCCGCGCGATGCAGCAGGCGGTGAAGCGGGCCCTGGACCCGCTGGACCTCTTCAACCCGGGGAAGGTCATCGGGGACGATCCCGACCTCTGATACAAAGGTCGCGAATCGTCGCAGACCCCCGGGAGGCCACCGTGGACGCCGAGAAGCTGCGGACCCTGTTCGACCTGACCGGACGGGTCGCGATCGTCACCGGCGGCACCCGCGGCATCGGACTGGCGATCGCCGAGGGCTTCGCCGCCGCCGGTGCGAGCGTCGTCGTCGCGAGCCGGAAGCCCGAGCCGTGCGCGGCCGCCGAGGCGCACCTGAAGGCGATGGGCGGCGCCGCCCTCGGCGTCCCGACGCACCTCGGCGACCTCGACGCGCTCGACGCCCTCGTCACCCGCACCGCCGACACGTTCGGCCGCATCGACATCGTCGTCAACAACGCCGCGAACCCGCTCGCCCAGCCCCTCGGCGGCCTCACCCCCGAGGCGTTCGCGAAGTCGCAGGACGTCAACGTCCGCGGCCCCGTCTTCCTCGTCCAGCGCGCCCTCGAGCACCTCACCGAGAGCCCGTGCGCGGCCGTCCTCAACGTGATCTCCGCGGGCGCCTTCATGTGGTCGCCGGGCGTCGCCATGTACGCGGCCGCCAAGGCCGCGATGGCCTCCTACACCCGCTCGATGGCCGCCGAGTTCGCGCCGCGCGGCATCCGCGTCAACGCTCTCGCGCCCGGCACCGTCGACACCCTCATGGTCCGCAACAACCCGGCCGAGGTGCAGGACGCGATGGCGACCGCAGCCCTCCAGGGCCGCATGGCCGACCCCGACGAGATGGTCGGCCCCGCCCTGTTCCTCGCCTCGGACGCCGCGAGCTTCGTCACCGGCCAGGTCCTGCTCGCCGACGGCGGCCTCGTCCCGCGCTGACCCCCGGCCGCGGGCGTCAGCCCGCGGTGAGCAGGGCGGCGGCGGTGGTGCGCAGGTCCGCCGCGGCGGCTTCGGCGTCCGCCCGGCCGAAGCCGGGCGCGCCGGACCGCTGCTCGAGGTCGGCGAGCACCATCACCGTGTGCAGGAACATCACCCGGAGGCGTTCCTCCGTGAGGCCGGGCACCCGCGCGTGCAGCAGCGGGACCAGCTCGTTCACGCCGCTGTGGTGCTCGCTGGAGAACGGCCAGTGCCGGTACCCGCCCGACAGGACGTAGCGGCTGCTGAACCGCAGGTACCACGTCTCGCCTCCGTGCGCGAGAACGTGCTCGGACAGGGGACCGACGAAGCACTCGACGAGCGCCGCGAGGTCCGTCTCCCGCCCGGACGCGCGCAGCTCGGCGATGAGCTCCCGGCGGCGGAGGTTCAGCGGGGTCATCCGGAACTCGTACAGCGCCTCCACCAGCCCGGCCCTGCCGCCGAAGTGGTATTGCACGGCGGAGTTGTTGCGCTGGCCGGCCGCGGCCGCGATCTCCCGCAGCGACACCCCGAGGCCGCGCTCGGCGAACAGCCGCTCGGCCGCGTGCAGGATCTTCTCTCGCGCTCGCATCATTGCCATTTCTACCAAGCTGCCCTAACGTTCCCCGCAGGTTAAGACAGTTTGACTTAATCGGGAGCAGAGCATGAGCACGGAACCGGTCTTCCGCCGCGCGGCCCGGCCCCCGGAGGGCGCGCCCAACATCGTCGCGATCGTCCTGGACGACACCGGCTTCGCCCAGCTCGGCTGCTTCGGCTCCGACATCGCCACCCCGACCATGGACCGGCTCGCCGCGGGCGGCCTGCGCTACAACCGCTTCCACGTGACCGCGCTGTGCTCGCCGTCCCGCGCGTCCTTCCTCACCGGCCGCAACCACCACGCCGTCGGCATGGGCTTCCTGACCGACATCCCGCTCGACCACCACGGCTACACCGGCCGCATCCCCCGCTCGGCCGCCACCCTCCCGCGCATCCTGCGCGACAACGGCTACTCCACCCTCGCCGTCGGGAAATGGCACCTCACACCGCGCTTCGAGCGCTCGGCCGCCGGCCCGTTCACCCACTGGCCGCTGGGCCTCGGCTTCGAGCGCTACTACGGCTTCCTGCACGGCGACGCCAACCACTACGCCCCCAACCTCGTCGAGGACAACCACTACGTCGACCCGCCCGCGACCCCCGAGGACGGCTACCACCTGACCGAGGACCTCACCGACCGGGCGATCCGCTACCTCGACGACCACCGCCACGCCGCCCCCGGCAAGCCGTTCTTCCTCTACTACGCCCTCGGCGCGACGCACTCCCCGCACCACGTGACGCCCGAATGGGTCGAGCCCTACCGGGGCCGGTTCGACGACGGCTGGGAGGCGTGGCGCGAGCGGGTCTTCCGGCGGCAGCTCGACTTCGGGGTCGTCCCGCCCGGCACCACCCTCACCGAGCGGCCCGAATGGGTGCCCGCCTGGGCGGACCTCCCGGACGACCGGCGCCGCATGTACGCGCGCCAGCAGGAGGTGTACGCGGGCTTCCTCACCCACACCGACGCCCAGATCGGCCGTCTCCTCGACCATCTCGAGGAGACCGGCGACCTCGACGACACCATCGTGGTGCTGTTCTCCGACAACGGAGCCAGCGCCGAGGGCGGCGTGGACGGCAGCGTGAACGAGCACCGGTTCTCCGCGCGCTCGGCCGAGTCCCTGGCGGACAACCTCGCGCACTACGACGACTGGGGCGGCCCCCGCACCTACACCCACTACTCCTGGGGCTGGGCGTGGGCGGGCAACACCCCGTTCCGCCTGTGGAAGCGCTACACCTGGCTCGGCGGAACCCGCACGCCCCTCATCGTCCACTGGCCCGCCGGGGCCGGCTCCGGCGGCGCGGTGCGCGACCCCCTCGTGCACGTCAACGACCTGTTCCCGACGCTCCTGGACGCCGTCGGCGTCACCGCGCCCGCCACCGTCGACGGCGTCGAGCAGCAGCGGATCGACGGCGCGAGCTTCCGCCCGTCCTTCGCCGACCCCGCCGCCCCCGCAGGGCGCGACACGCAGTACTTCGAGATGCTCGGGTCGCGCTCGCTCGTCCACGGCCGCTGGAAGACGACGACGGACCACGTCTCCCAGGGCGTCCTCGACGAGGAGGAACTGCTCGCCGGCAGCCGCTCCTTCGAGGACGACCACTGGGCGCTGTTCGACCTGCCGGCGGACTTCTCCGAGTCGGCCGACGTGTCCGCGGACCATCCGGGCGTCGTCGCCGAACTGCGCGCGCTGTGGGACCGCGAGGCCGAGGCCAACCACGTCCTGCCCATGTTCGACGGGCTGCGGAGCCGCCTCGGCGCGTTCATCGGCCCGGCCTGGCCCGCGGGGGAGGACCGCACGTTCCGTCCCGGGGCGGGCCCGATCAGCGACGAGTCCCTCCCGATGCTGTCCGGCGGCTTCCGGTTCACCGCCGACGCCGAGGCGGCCGCCGAACCGGACGGCGTCCTGTTCGCGCTCGGCGACTGGAACGGCGGCTACGCCCTCTTCGTCGCCGGCGGCCGCCTCGCGTTCGCGTTCGCGCGCGCCGACGAGGTCCTCGAACTCACCGCGGACCGTCCCGTCCCGCCCGGCCGCCGCGCCCTCGGCGTCGCCTGCACCACCGCCCCGGACGGCTCGGCGTTCCACCTGACCCAGGACGCCGCGATCGTCGCCACGCTGCCCTTCACCGGCACGCTCCCGGTCGCGCTCCAGCACGGCGGCGCGGGACTCCGCCTCGGCCATGACACCGGCCTGCCGGTCTCGGACCGCTACACCGTCCCGGCCCGGTGGAACGGCGTGCTGCGGTCCGTCCGCCTCCGGACGCCCGGCACCGCCCGCCGCGATCTCCTGGACGAGCTGCGCACCTCCCTCCACGCCGACTGACCGGCCCCCGACGGCGACCCGCGGACGGCGATTGGTGCGCGGGGCGCCGGGTAATAGCGGCGAGATGACCAAGGGCAAGGGGTTCGACGCCGTTCCGTCCCCGTTGCGGAAGGCGGCGGCGGTCGCCGCGTGCTTCCTGCTCATCGCCGCGGCCGTCGGGCTGCTCGTCTACTTCCTGGTGATGCTCGCCCCGCTCACCATGGCGATCATCGCGGCGCTGCTGCTGACCGCGCTGATGTCGCCGGTCGCGCGGTGGACGCGGCGGCTGCGGGCGCCCGCGTGGGCCGGGGCGCTCGCCGGGCTGCTCACCCTGCTGCTGGCGATCGCCGGGCCGGTCGCGCTGGTCACCGGGCAGGCCGCCGACCAGTGGGAGTCGATGCGGCGGGGGCTCACCGAGGGACTCGAACGGGCCCGCGACCAGCTCGTCAACGGGCCGCTGCCGATCAGCCAGCGGCAGCTCGACAGCGTCGTCGGCGCGATCACCCGGGCGGCACAGCGGTCCTCGCCCGACCCGGTCGCCGGCGCCAGCATGGCGGCGGAGGTGCTGGCCGCATCGCTCATCGCGCTGTTCCTGCTGTTCTTCATGCTGAAGGACGGCAAGGTCATGTGGGGCTGGCTCGTGGGGCTCGCGCCCGAGCGGCGCCGCGCGAGGATCGACGCGGCGGGACGGGCCGGATGGCGGGCGCTCGTGTCGTACGTGCACGGCATCGTCGTGATCGCCCTGGTGGACGCGATCGGCATCGGGCTCGCGCTCGTCCTGATCGGCGTCCCGTTCGCGCTGCCGCTGACGCTGCTGACGTTCGTCGCGGCGTTCGTCCCGATCGCGGGCGCGATCATCGCGGGGGCGGCGGCGGTGCTCATCGCGTTCGTCGGCGGCGGGATCACCGACGCGCTGCTGGTGCTGGCCGCGGTGCTCGTCGTCCAGCAGGCCGAGAGCCACCTGCTGCAACCGCTGATCATGGGCCGGACGCTGCACCTGCACCCGGTCGTGATCATCGGTGCGGTGACGGCCGGGACCCTGCTCGCGGGGATCGCGGGCGCCGTCATCGCCGTCCCGATCGTCGCGGTCGTGTACCGCGTGTCGGCCGTCCTGGCGGGCCGCGACGGGCCTACCGGACCGGAGTCGCCGGAGCCGGAAGCGCCCGCTTGAGGATCTTGCCGGTGGGCCCGACGGGGAGTTCGTCCAGGAACCGGATCTGCCTCGGGTACTTGTACGCGGCCACCCGTTCGCGTACCCAGTCGCGCAGCTCGTCCGCGCTCGCCGGGGCCCGCAGCGCCACCACCGCGGTGATCTCCTCACCGACCTCGGGATGCGGGACGCCGACCACCGCCGCCTGCCGCACGGACGGGTGCTCGTACAGCACCTCCTCCACCTCGCGCGGGTAGACCGTGTACCCCGCGCGGATGATCACGTCGCGGCGGCGGTCGACGAGGTAGAAGACGCCGTCGTCGTCGGACCGGCCCAGGTCGCCGGTGTGGAACCAGCCGTCGCGGATCGCGGCGGCGGTGCCCGCCGGGTCGTTCCAGTAGCCCTTCATCACGTTGGGGCCGCGCACGACGATCTCCCCGATCTCGCCGTGCGGGAGCTCGCGGCCGTCGTCGCCGACGATCCGCATCTCGACCCCGTGGATCGGGCGCCCGATCGAGCCGGGGCGGCGGCCCGCACCGGCCCGGTTGGACGCCGCCAGCGGCGAGGTCTCGCTCAGCCCGTAGCCTTCGATGATCCGGCAGCCGTGCTCGTCGTAGGCGCGCAGGACGTCCAGGGGCAGCGCGGCGCCCCCGGACACGCAGCTGCGCAGGAGCGACAGGTCGGACACCGCCGGATGGTCGAGGAGGGCGATGAACATCGCCGGGACCCCGTGGAACACCGTGACGCCGTCCCGCCTGATCACCTCCAGCGCGCGCGCGGGATCGAACCGTTCGAGGAGGGTGAGCCGCCCGCCCGCGTGGACCGTCGCGTTCAGCGCGCACGTCTGCCCGAACGCGTGGTACAGCGGGAGCGCGCCGAGGACGACGTCGTCGACTCCGAGCCCGTGCATCCGCGCGACCGTCGCCGCGTTCCCGCCGAGGTTCGCGTGCGTCAGCTCGATGCCCTTCGTCGGGCCGGTCGTGCCCGAGCTGTAGAGGATCACCGCGGTGTCGTCGCCGCCCGCGCGGGTGACGTCCTCCTCCGGCGGCACGCCGCGCAGCAGGCGGTCCCATTCGCCCGGCACCACGAACATGTAGTCGGTGCGGGTCCCGGACGTGCCCGCCTCGACGGTCTCCGCGTACGCGTGCCACGCGATCACCAGCCGCGCCGCGCAGTCGCCCAGGTACGCGGCGATCTCGCGCCGCTTCAGCAGCGGATCCAGCGGGACGACCACCGCCCCGATCCGCAGGATGCCGTAGTAGACGACGGCGAACTCGGGCACGTTGGGGAGCATCACCGCGACCCGGTCGCCCGGCCCGATCCCGCGCCGCCGCAGCAGCGCGCCCGTCCGCGCGCTCCGCAGTTCCAGCTCGCGGTAGCCGAGCCCGTCCCGGTCGAGCGTGAGGGCCGTGCGTCCGCCGAGCCGTCCGGCGGCGGCCGGGAGCCGCTCAGCGAGATTCATGGGCCGACGGTACGTCGGCGGTCCCACCCTCCTCATTGGTCGCGGAGACCAGTCTTTTCCGCCCGGAATTGGTGGCCGGTGGCAACACGTCCTGGAGGGCGATGGCCACCAGCAGATCCACCAGATCGGTGAAGTGCCGGAGGTTGCGGCCGGTCCGCTCCTGGATGCGGCGAAGGCGGTACTGCGCGGTGTTGTGGTGGATCTGCAACCTTTCGGCGGCGGCGCGCAGGTTGAGATCGGCCGCGGCGAACGCCCGGATCGTCGCGGTCAGCACCCCGCCCCGCATCCGGTCCTCCGCCAGCAGGTCCAGGACGCGCGGGTCCACCAGGTGCCGGGCCGTGTCGTCCGCCCGCAGCGCCATGTACTCGAACGGGGAGATCCGCGGCAGCGCCGCCACGCCCCCGTCCTCCGGCAGGAACTCCAGGACGGCCCGCGCCTCCTGGAACGCGCGCGGGATCTCTCCCGTGCCCTCGACGACCGTGCTGATACCCATCGCCAGCACGATGTCCTCCTCCAGCAGGCTCCGCTGGACGGACTGGAGACGGTCGCACAGCTCGCCGACGTCGCCGGGCCCGAGGGCGGGCACCGCCACGATCTCCGACTGCCGCACGACGGCGAGCGTCCGGTGCCGGCCCACGCCCGTCCGGGCGATGGCCGCGCACGCCGCGTGCCGCGCGTCCGCCTCGCCCCCGACCAGCACGGCCGCGACCACCACCAGCGGCGTCCGCGACTCGGGGTTCAGGCCGTGCGCGTGCGCGGTCGCCAGCTGCGGCCCGCGCGTCGGCGCCTCGCCGGCCAGCAGCAGCTCCACCAGGTCCCGGCTCGCCTGGACGCTCTCCGCCGCGGCGTACCGCTGGTACTCCATGTACGCGTTCGCCGCGTGCGTGCTGGCGAAGTCGCAGTACCGCATCAGCGGCGACGCCAGCGTCAGCGCCGCCTCCTGACCCGCGTACGAGCGGCCCGCGTGCTCGACCACCGCCTCCCAGAAGACCTGCTGGCCGACCCGGAAGGCGTTGATGTAATCGGCCATCGTGCACCCCGCCTGCGCGCGCCGCATCGACGCGCGGCGGCTGAACGCGATGTCCTCGAAGGTGACCGTGCGCTCCTCCAGCAGCACGGCGAGTTTGGTGCGGTAGTGGCGGCCCACCTGTTCCCGGACGTCGGTGAGGAAGCCGTCCCCCCGCTCCGCGTACGCGGGGATCTCCGCCCGCATGACCGAGACGGCCCGTTCCGCCAGTTCGTCGACGATGGTGAGGAGTTCGGCGAGGATTCGTGATCGTTCGGTGCGGACCGTGTCCGCATCGGTGTGCGTTCCCGTGCTGAGGCCACCGGACATGCCCGGATGATTCCTGCCGTTCCGGTCAACGTCAACGGTCCGTAACAAGTCCGAGACGCGCACTGTTCACCACGGACAACTCCCCGCGCCCGGATTGGGTCCCCGCACCCAATGCGCGAGGCGCGCCGCGACCGGGGGAGCCCGGCGGGTACCGGGCTCCCCCCGCCGCCGCTTCGGACGGTGCGGACGCCCGGTGCTAACGCACGACGATCCGCACCCGGGCGAGGTTCTGGACACGGCCGTACGGGGTCTCGGCGTCGCCGTCCCGCTGGGCCGTGACGCGGAGGACGGCGAAGTAGGTGCCGGGCTCGGTGTAGGCGTGCTCGGCCTCGACCTGACGCACGAGGCCCCGGCCGTCGATCTCGCCCCGTACCGGGAAGGCGCCCGCGTCCTCGAAGTCCCATTCGGCGGCGACGACCTCGCCGGTGCCGCGCGGGAGCGCGACGTCGGCGGAGAGCGTGACGGGCTGCCCCGCCTTCACCTCGGCCCGGTCGCCGCCGTCGGCCCGCAGGTCGATGGTGGGCTGGATGCCCCGCCGCCACCACGCGTGGGCGGGCACCTTCACCTGCCCGTCGACCACGTCGTACTCGGTGCTCGCGGGCGCGGGCCGGTCCTTCTCCACCCACGCGCTCAGGTCGCGCAGGGCCTGCTGGAGCACGCCGTAGTAGCCGACGAGGTGGCCGCTCTCGGCGGGGCTCACCGTGGGCAGGTGCCCGGCGCGGTCGAAGTACCAGAGGCGGAAGTCGCCGCCGAAGCCGGCGCCGCGGGCCTTCCTGACCTTGTCCCGGTACCAGTCGCCCGCCCAGGGGAGAGCGTCGATGTCCATCAGGTTCGAGATCGCGATCATCTTGCCGTCGAAGCGGCCGGTCTGCAGCGAGCCGGCGCCGTAGTAGGTGGCCTTGGGGCCCACCAGCACGTCGCGCTGGGGATACAGCGGGCGGCCCCGGCGGTCGCGGAATTGGTCCCAGACGTCGTAGTCGCGTCCCGGCACCTGGTGGCGGTGGTAGGTCTGGGCCGCGAGGTACCAGGAGTTGTCGACGCGCACGCCGTCGCCGGCCCTGACGGCGGCGAACACCTCCGGGTCGGCACCGAAGGCGAACCTGGCGACGCCGCCTTCCACGCTGCTCGGGCGCAGCGTCTTGCCCGCCGCCGCGCCGCCGGTGAGCACCAGGTCCACGCCGGTGAGATCGCCCGCCGGGAGATCGGCCAGCCGCAGGGTGAACGTCGCGGGGGAGACCTCGGCGACGGTCGTCTCGTGCCGGACGCGCGCCTCCCGCACCGAACTGGCGGGATCGGTGCCGAGATAGCCCGGACGGGTCCAGAAGTCCTCGACGTAGGTGGGATCGAGGTAGGGCACGTAGTTGAACACCAGTGACAGGGCGCCGCCGTCCAGGTTCTCGTGCGCGAACCAGCCGCGCGGCGGGAACCCCATCCGCGTCACCTCTTCGAGTGCCCCGCGCTCCTCTTCGTTGAGGCCCGCGTACATGTCGCCGCTGCCGCCGGGTTCGATGGCGTCGACGATCCCGGGGAGCCTGTCGCGGCGCGACAGGACCCGCAGGGCGTGCACGCGCGGGGTGAAGGCGTTCGGGATGTACTGCGGCGTGCCGATCACGAACGGGACCGACCCGTCCCACACGTCCCTGGAATTCTCGACGGCACTGATCGTTTTGAAACTGCCGCCGCTGCCGCCGTACACGTAGCCGTACGGGCGGTGCCGTCCGTACATCTCGGCCGCCAGGACGCGCGAGTACTTCGCCGCGGCCGCGTCGACCCGGTAACCGGCGACCGACGGGTCCTTGCCCAGCACGACCGCGTCCTCGACGGTCCGGATCGCCTCGTTGCCGCCGCCGTTCGTCTGGACGTAGTAGGCGCCGCTGTCCATCCCGAAGCCGATGTTGAGCGCGGAGACGTTCTCGGTTCCGGGGATGGCGTTGACGAAGTGGAAAAACCGTCCCTGGTACTCCTCGGGTGCCGGAAAGGCGAAGGAGAACTTGGCGTCGGTGCCCCGGAAGCCGCCGTGCACGTAACGGTGCCGCACCGGCGTGTCCCGCCATTCGTCGACGTCCACGTAGGGCTGGTCGAACCTGGGGTCGGCGCAGCCGTCGGTCACGAAGAGGGGAGCGCCGTCGCTCGGTGGCGCGCACGCCGGCGGTGCGGCCGCCGCCGGTGCGTGCAGCGCCGGGAGCAGTCCGGCGACGCCGAGGAGCGTCGTGGCGACCGCCCCCGACCGCAGCCGACGGCGCGAACTCCGATGCCCCGCGCGGGGATGCGCCCGGCCGTTCGAGATCACGTTCTTCGACACGCATACCGCCAATCCCCTGGGCGCGCCCAGAGCTCCAGGGGCTCTGGCGGGAGTACGCACCCGGATGTGACTCTCAGTGGGGAGGCTCACATGCCGACAAGGTGTTGGCAATGAACTTCTTAATAAGCGGTAATCTCGCTCTCGGACCTCTGGCGCCGGAACGTGCCAAAAGTTCGACCGACTCGGGCCGCTTGGACGGACCGGGAATTCGGGCATGCCTCCGATGGCATTCCAGAAGGACCGAGGACGCAGGCGAGCGGCAGAGGTACATGTCCCGCCGGACACGGCGCGGCGTCGCAGCGGCGCCTCGGTCATCCGGAAGGAGCGTGCCGTCGGCGCGGCGGCGAGCCTTCGGGTGGATTCACGGATTCCCATCGTCCGGCGCATGTCGTCCGCATATCGAAAAACGCATACGTACTGGCAACACCCCGCTGGCTTGACTTCAGGCATGGCCTACAGCGAACCGGGTCCGGTCCATGGCGAAGCGATCGCGGACCGTCGCGCCCAGGGGGTGGCCGAGCCGCCCCTTCAGCCGTCCCCAGCGATGGGGGTCACTGCCTTCGGGTGCAGCCAAGATGAAGCCGCCACGTTCCGGGATATGGCCGCCCGCCTCGGAGTGTCGCCGACCATCGTCGAGGCAGCCGTCTGCGAGACCAACGCTGAACTGGCGCGGGGTGACCGATGCATCAGCGTGAGTCATAAGACCCAGATCACCAACGCCACGCTGCTGGCGCTCGGCAGAGTCGGCGTGGAGTACATCTCCACCAGAAGCATCGGTTGCGACCACATCGACCTGAAATACGCGGAACGCGTCGGAATTTCGGTAGGCAACGTCGCCTACTCGCCGGACAGCGTGGGCGACTACACGCTGATGTTGATACTGATGGCGGTGCGCGACGCGAAATCCACCATCCGCAACTCGGACGCTCATGACTACCGCCTGAGTGAGACCCGTGGCAAGGAACTGCGCGACCTGACCGTCGGCGTGATCGGAACAGGGCGCATCGGCACGGCGGTCATCCACCGGCTGCAAGGCTTCGGCTGCCGCGTACTGGCCCACGACAGGCGACCGCGAACCTGCGCGCCCCATGTACCGCTCGATGCACTGGTGGCGCAGAGCGACATCGTCACGCTCCACACCCCGCTCACCGCGGACACGCACCATCTCCTCGATCGCCGACGCATCGCGCGAATGAAGCCCGGCGCATACGTGGTCAACACAGGGCGCGGACCGCTGCTCGATACCGAGGCTCTCCTCTCTGCACTGGAGAGCGGCAGGTTGGGCGGCGCGGCGCTGGATGTTCTCGAAGGCGAGGAAGGAATCTTCTACGCCGACCACCGGAACAGGCACATCGAGAACAAGGTCCTGGTGCGGCTGCAGCGGCTGCCGAACGTGCTGATCAGTCCACACTCCGCCTATTACACGGAACGCGCCCTGAGCGACACCGTCGAGAACAGCCTCATCAACTGCGTGAACTTCGAACGTGGGAGAACAGCATGAACAGAGTGAAGGTCGGAATCATCTTCGGGGGCGCCTCCGAAGAACATCCCGTTTCCGTCAAGTCGGCGCAGGAGATCGCGCGGAACCTCGACAACGAGAAGTACGAGCCGTTCTGGATCGGCATCACCGCCGACGGCGATTGGAAGCTCTGCGAGGGCCCGGACGCCGGGTGGGAGAACGGCGTCACCCGTCCGGTCGCACTGTCACCCGACAGAGGCACGCATGGCCTGCTGGTCATGGAACAGGGGACCTGCGAGCCCGAACGCCTCGACGTGGTCTTGCCCGTACTTCACGGCAAGCTCGGCGAAGACGGCGGAATCCAGGGCCTGTTGGAACTCTCGGGCATCCCCTACGTCGGTTGCGATGTCCAGAGTTCGGTCGTGTGCATGGACAAGTCCCTCGCCTACACCATCGCCAAGGGCGCAGGGATCGCCACACCGAACTTCTGGGTCGTCGCGGAGAACGAGAAGGTCGATCCTGGCCGTCTTTCCTATCCCGTCTTCGTGAAGCCGGCCCGTTCGGGGTCGTCCTTCGGGGTCAGCAAGGTCACCCGAGCAGATGAGTTGCCGGGGGCGCTGAGCGCGGCGCGACAGTACGACTCGAAGATCGTGATCGAAGAAGCCGTGGACGGCAGCGAGGTCGGCTGCGCTGTACTGGGGGCACCGTACGGCCTGGTCGTGGGCGAGGTGGACCGCGTCGACCTCTCGCACGGATTCTTCCGGATCCATCAGGAGGCCTCTCCCGAGACCGGATCGGAGAACTCCACGTTCATCGTTCCTGCCGACATCCCCGACGAATCGCGGCAGCTCGTCCAAGAGACCGCCAAGACCATCTACCGCGCCTTGGGCTGCAAGGGACTCGCCCGCGTCGACATGTTCCTCACCGGCGACGGCGGGGTGGTCCTCAACGAGGTCAACACCATGCCCGGCATGACGTCGTACAGCCGTTACCCGCGGATGATGGCCGCCGCGGGGTTGTCGCTCTCCGACGTGATCGACCGCCTCATCTCGATGACGCTGCGCGGAAAGAAACGATGAACGGCGACTTCGTTTACGTCGACGAGTCGGTGCCCGGCGTCCGGTGGGATGCCAAGTACGCCACCTGGGACAATTTCACCGGCAAACCGGTGGACGGCTACCTCGCGAACCGTATTGTCGGCACCCGGGCCCTCTGCGCATCCCTGGAGCAGGCGCGCGACAAGGCGGCCTCACTTGGTTTCGGCCTGCTGCTCTGGGACGGATATCGCCCGCAACGCGCCGTCGACTGCTTCCTGCACTGGTCAGAACTGCCAGAGGACGGCCGGACCAAACGGGAGCACTACCCGAACATCGACCGTGCCGAGATGGTGAAGAAGGGTTACGTGGCCCCGCTGTCGGGTCACAGCAGGGGCAGTGCGATCGACCTGACGCTCTATCACCTTGCCACGGGCGAACTCGCTCCCATGGGCGGCCGTCATGACCTCATGGACCCGATCTCCCATCATCGCGCCCCAGGAATCGCCCCGATCGAGTTTCGGAACCGCGAGCATCTCCGTTCCATCATGGAGGACTGCGGCTTTGATCGGTACGACTGCGAGTGGTGGCATTACAGGCTAAGGAGGGAACCCCGCCCCGATGCCTACTTCGACTTTCCCATCACGTGATGGCAGCCTCCATTGCATTTCGCAGTGGGGAGGTCTGGAGCGGAACGACGACGTCGTCGTGCGACGTACCGACTCGTCGGACCTGGAAGTCTTCCTGCGGTGCACCGATCCATCGCAGTTGCACGACTGGGCGTCCGACGGGTATCGCTCGAGCGACGAGTACCTGTTCTGGTCCCGCAAAGTCTGCGGCCTGGCGTGCCTGCAGTCGCTGCTCCACGGCTGGACGAACGTACGGCTGTCGATGGGCGAACTTCTTGCTCAATCTCTCGACTGGGGATGCTATGTGATGGAGCCCTCGGAAAAGGTTCAAGGACTCCTCTACAAACCATTCATGGCGTGGGTGGGTTCACAATTCGGATTCGACTGCAAGCTGGTCGAACGCACCCCCATAGAAATTTCCAGTCGAGATATTCGTCCCGGGCAGGCGATGATCGCTTCAGTCTCGCCCGAGATTCGCGACCCCCGCACCTGCGAGCCGCGACGGGGAGGCCATCTCGTACTGGTCTATGCGGCCGATGACGGGCTGGTCCGGTTCCATAACCCGTCGGGCTACTCTCACAATTCAGACTCCACGTCGCTCCCCATGAGTGTATTCGATCGGTTTCATGCAAACCGCGGGATACTGATCGGCAGGGGATCGTGGTGAAAGCCGACCCGGCGCCGCGTCTCGTTGTCGCCGGTGGCCGTACAACCGGGGCACGCCGTTCCTACGGGACCTGCCGCCCCGTAACGGGTAGTCGCACCGTGGCGCGGAGCCCGCCGTCGGCGCGCGGGCTCAGCGAGAGCGTTCCGTCCTGCGCTTGCACGATGCTCTTGACGATCGCCAAACCGAGGCCGATCCCCGCCTGATCGGTGTGGATGCGCTCGGTGCCGCGCTGGAACGGCTCGGTGAGCGTCGAGACCAACTGCGCACTGAGCTTGTCGCCGGTGTTCTCGACGGTCAGTACGGCGGTCTCGGCGTCGACGGTGGTGCGGATCTGGACGGTGCCGCCTTCCGGCACGTTGTGGACGATGGCGTTGTGCAGGAGGTTCGTGGTCATCTGCAGCAGCAGCACAGGTGAGCCGAAGGCGGGCGTGATGCCCCCGGAGACCTCGACGGCGACGCCCTGCCTCTCGGCGAGAGGCAGGAGCGTCTCGGTGGCTTCCTCCGCGATGAGTGACAGGTCGACGTCCTCCCGGACGGAGGATCGCTGGTCGGTGCGGCTGAGCAGCAGCAGTGCCTCGGTGAGCTCGATCGCTCGGGCGTTGACGCGGCGGAGGCGTTCGTCGAGCTCGCTGGCTTCGCGGTTCGGATCGTTGCGGGCGACATCGAGAAGGGTCTGCGTGATCGCGAGCGGGGTGCGCAGTTCGTGGGATGCGTTCGCCGCGAAACGCCGCTGTTCGGCGACGTGCGCCTCGATCCGCGCCAGCATGCCGTCGAAGGCGTCGGCGAGCTCCCGGAACTCGTCCTTGCGGCCCTTCAGCTCGATCCGGGGGGAGAGCGATCCCCGTGCGGCCGTGCGAGTGGCGTCGGTGATGCGGGACAGGGGCACGAGCATGCGGCCGGCGAGAATCCACCCGCCCCCGAGGCCGAACACCAGCATGAATCCCAGCACCAGGATCGCTGCCGGGACGAACACCCGCGGACCGCGGTTGCCCGGATCGAAGGCCCGAGCGAAGTCGGCCAGATCAGGGACCAGGAAGCCGGCGTGGGTGCCTCCCAGCAGGAAGACCCACACCACCGCAAGGAGCAGGACGGCCGCGATCATGAGAAACCCGGCGTAGCTGAGGGCCAGCTTGGCGCGGGCGCTCAGCCCCGCACGCCTATCCACGACCCTGCCCAGACTCCATGCCGACATCGATGCGGTAGCCGACTCCGGGGACCGTGGCGATCAGCCAGGGTTCACCGAGGCGCTTGCGCAGCGCCGAGACGGTGATGCGGACGGCGTTGGTGAACGGATCGGCGTTCTCGTCCCAGGCACGTTCCAACAAGGACGAGCTCCCGCAGCTCGAACGGCTTGGTGAGGTAGTCGTCGGCTCCGAGCTCGAACCCCGACGCCTTGTCGTCGAGTCGATCGGCCGCGGTGAGCATCAGGATCGGCATGCCGCTGCCGGTGGCGATGATGCGCCGGGCCACCTCGTCACCGGAGGGTCCGGGAACATCACGATCGAGCACGGCGATGTCGTAGGCGTTGACGTTCAGTAGCTCCAAGGCGGGTTGCCGTCGGTGCCGATGTCGGCTGCGATCGCCTCCAGGCGCAGCCCGTCGCGGATCGCCTCCGCCATGAAGAGTTCGTCCTCGACGACCAGCACACGCATGCCGTCCCCGACGCATATCGCCAGCGTATGCAACCGGCACAGGGGTCGGGCCAGGACGCGGCCTAACCGACCGGGAACGCGGCACCGGGCGCGGCATGGTCGACGGGACCGCCGAACCGGGCCGACGCACGAGCCACCGCCTGCCGCGGGGTGAGGGAACGGCCGACATGGGTGACGATCAACCGGCCGGCGCGGGCAGCCCCGGCCGTGTCGCCGGCGTCCTCCGGCGTGTGGTGCACCCGCTCGTCCCCGTCCGGCACCCGGTCACTGTCGGCCTCGCACAGCAGCACGTCGCATCCCTCGGCCAGCTGCGTGAGGTTCGCGCACGGTGCCGTGTCCCCGGAGTAGACCAGCGACCGGCCCTCGGCCTCGAAGCGCGCGGCGAAGGCCGGCATGCCGTGCGCGACCGCCCGGCTCGTCACGGTGAGCGCACCGACGCGCGCCTGCTGCCCGTCCTCCAGTTCATGCACGTCGAAGGCGGATTCGACCGGGCTCCGCGTGGCGGTGTTGGTGAGGAAGCGGGCCAGCCGGTCCGCGATGCCCGGCGGCCCGTACAAGGGGACGGGCGCGGCCCGCTGCACGTCCGCGTAGAGCAACGCGTAATAGGTGGTGAGCAGGTCCGCGCTGTGATCGGCGTGCAGGTGGGAGATCCAGATCGCGTCCAACTCGTCGAGCCGGACGTGCCGCTGCAACTGCGCCAGCGTCCCGCTGCCCGCATCCACCCAGACCCGAGTGCCGCCGCTCGAAACCAGGTAGCCGGAGCACGGGTTGTCCACGCTCGCGTACGGCGTCGCAGACCCCAGGACGGTGAGACGGAGAAGATCGCTGGTCACCGGGGGAGTCTAATGAACGCCAGCATGCACAGGTACGTGAGGCCATCCGCAAACGGGGTGTCCTGACCTGGAATGGAACCGATGTGTCGCTGCTGGCGGCGCACGCTGACCCACACGGTGACCCCGCCCCACAATGCCTGTACACGGAGGGGTATAACGCGCACGTCGCTTACTGTGGTCGTCGTGGTCCCCCCTGGCTTCCCCGTCGCCGAGCCATGGGGATCGTCGTGCCCGCCAATGACTTCTGGGCGTTCGACAACGAGCTCGTGCGGTTCGGTCACTTCTCCGGACGTGGCGACTATCTGGGGGCCGACCTCGTAGAGTCCTCCGACATCGTGAACCTCTGCGCCGACGCGTTCGAGGCCGTATGGGATCGGGCCACCCCGCACGAGGAATACCGGCCCGAGTGAACGCCGCGAGCCGGCTCAGGTGAGACTGCCCTCATGCCTCAACGCCCCTCTCCGTATCCGCCCGTCCAGGCCGCGCGACAGGAACTCGCCGGCCGCCTTCGGGAAATCAGGGAGGGCGCGGGCCTGACCTCGGTCGCACTTGCGGCGGCGGCCGGGTGGGAACGTACGAAGATCTCCAAGATCGAGCATGGGGCCCGGGCGCCGTCCGCAGACGTCATCCGCACCTGGTGTCATGCCCGCGGAGCGGAGGATCAGACAGAGGATCTGCTGGCAGCTCTGCGAGCGGCTGAGGGCGCATACGTCGAGTGGAAGCGCCTCCAGCGCGCGGGCTTGCGACGGCTTCAGGAAGCCAAGATGCCTCTCTACGAGAGGACGCGAACACAGCGCGTCTACTGCTCCCAGGTCGTTCCCGGCCTACTTCAGACGCCCGGTTACGCAACGGCTCTCCTCACCGCGATCACGACGCGTTTCGCTACCCCGAACGATGTGGAGGACGCGGTGGCCGCGCGCGGTGCCCGGCAGAGCATCCTCCGCAAGCCGGGGCACCGGTTCGCGTTCATCGTGGAGGAGGCTGTGTTCTATTACCGGCTCGGCGGCAACGATGACATGGCGGAGCAACTGAACTGGCTACGGGAGGCCGCTCGCCTCCCGTCCGTGTCGCTCGGAGTGATCCCTCTCGGCGCGGCACGTCCTGGGCAGTGGGTCTTGGAAACCTTCACCCTCTATGACGTCGAACGAGTCGAAGTGGAACTGCTCTCGGCTCAGGTGACCGTTACGACTCCGAGCGAGATCACTCGATACACAGCGGCTTTCGAAGACCTGGCCGCGATGGCCGTGTACGGGGAAGCCGCCCGAAACCTGATGGAACGAGCCCTGACGACCTACCGCTGACTCCGGGGCCACACATGGGCACACCTGTGGCGCACGGAATGACCGCCTACTTAGCGTGCTGGGCATCGCGCCATGCGCGGCCGCCCCGCAAGGGGAAATTCAGGTGGGGTACAGGGTGCTGCGTCCGGGGCCGTGCAGGGATCGAGTTGCGGGAACGACTGATCGCGGCTGGGGGCGGCGATGGGCCGTGCCGGACTGTTGGAAGGGAGCAGGCGGATGGGACGACACTCGGGTCGATCGGGTGACGACGGCAAGACCTCCGGGGGAACCGGCGACAGCCAGAAGGGCTCAAGCCACGGCGGCAAGGGCGACGGCACCAACGGCAACCCCAACGACGGGAAGAAGAAGTAGCGGTGACCGACTGGCGTGAGGTGATGCGGCGGGTGCCGCGCGCCCGGTTCACGCCCCCGGTGGTCTGGGCCGACCTCGGTCCAGGTCCCTGGGCCCGCGTCGACCGTGACACCGACCCGCAGGAATGGGAGCGGGTGGTGGCCCTCGATCAGCCGCTCATCACCCAGTTCCAGGACGGCGCCGCCGAGGGCGGGGGACTGGCGACGTCGTCGCTGTCGATGCCGACCGTGGTCGTCGAAGGACTCGATCAACTCGCCCCCTACGACCATCACCGGGTGCTGGAGATCGGAACCGGCTCGGGATGGACGGCCGCGCTGCTGGCCGACCGGGTCGGCGGGACGAACGTGACGACGGTCGAGGTCGATCCGGCGCTGGGAATGCGGGCGGCCGAACGGCTCAAGGCGTCCGGCTGCGAGGCACGGGTGGTGGTCGGGGACGGTGCCGGGGGCTGGCCGCCCGGCGCGCCGTTCGACCGGGTGCACGTCACGTGCGCGGTGCCGCAGGTGCCTTACGCCTGGATCGAGCAGACCCGTCCGGGCGGGGTGATCGTGGTCCCGTACTCGCCTGGGTTCGGGTGCGGTGCGCTGCTGCGGCTGGACGTCCTCCCGGACGGCACCGCGACCGGACGGTTCGTGGGATCGGCCGACTACATGATGCTCCGCTCGCGGCGTCCGGCCGGCGGGCAGGCACACGAATGGGTCGACGCCGCCCGGCGGGACGTACGAACCAGCCGCACCCGCATCGACCCACGTGCCCTACGGCACGAGCCGGTGAGTGTGGACGTGACCGTCGCCGCCCTGGTGCCGGGTGTGCTCTCCCGCTACTACGAAGCCGAGGACGGGACCACGACCCTATGGGTTCTGGACCGCGACGATCATCGCGGCCCGTGGGCCTCGGTCGACTACGAGCCCGACCGATCCGACTTCGGGGTCGAGCAGGCGGGTACCCGGTCGCTGTGGGACGAAGTCGAAGCCGCCTACGTCCGGTGGCTGGCCTGGGGACGGCCCGACATCACCCGCTTCGGCCTCACCGTCACCCCCGACACGCACGCGGTGTGGCTCGACGATCCGGGCAACGTCATCGGCCCGCCGCCCGGTCCATAACCGGCAGCCCGGCCGGGTGAGGGTTCCGGACCGCCGTGAACCTGACGTGCTGGTAGCGCACACGTCATCACCGGTGAGGGTGTTCGAATCCTGTGGGCCAAGGACACGGCGGTGCAAAGGTGGAACCTTGGAGTGGGGCGGCGAGGAATCGTGCCAGGACTGGCGGTACGCGGGCGACACGAGGGAGCTTGAGGTGGGGCGTCACGAAGAGAAGAAGGACGGCGACGGGAAATGGGACAGGCCGGTCCCTCCGGCGGAGAAGGACAACCCCAAAGACGGCGGTAAGCACGAAAAGGGCGGCAAGTAGGTGGCCGGAGCGGAGGAGTTGGCGGCCCGGCTCGCGGCCGAGCTCGCCGAGGCCGGTGATCTGACGCCGCAGTGGCGCGGGCCGTTCGAGACGGTGCTGCGACACCGGTTCGTCCCCGAAACGGTGTGGGTCCAGGACGGCGACCGGCTCGTCCCGGTCCATCGCGCAGACGACGAGGAAGCATGGCTGCGGTCGTGCTACGCCAACGAGTTCGTGATCACGCAGGTGGACGACGGCGTACCGGCCGGGCCGGGCCGGGTCGGTTACGAGATCACGAGTTCGGCCAGCCGCCCGGACGTGGTGGCAATGATGCTGGCGGCGCTGGAAGCCGGGCCGGGCATGAACGTGCTGGAGGTCGGCACCGGCACCGGATGGAACGCCGCCCTGCTGGCCGAACGGCTCGGTGACGACCGGGTGACCAGCGTGGAGGTGGACCCGGTCGTGGCCGACCGCGCCCGCCGCACGCTGCGGGCCGAGGGATACAAGATCACGGTCGCGTGCGGGGACGGTGCGCACGGCCACCTGGAGTCCGCGCCGTTCGACCGGGTGATCGCCACGGCGGCGGCTCAGCGTGTGCCGCCCGCGTGGGCGGCCCAGACCCGTCCGGGAGGCCGGGTCCTGGTGCCCTGGACGACCGACTTCCACAACGGCGCGCTGGTGTCGTTCCTGGTGCAGGGGGACGGGACCATGCGTGGCCGGATCGTAGGAAACGTGGCGTTCATGCCGCTCCGCGCCCAGCGCGGCAAGCGCGCCTCGTTGGACCGCCACGTGCACGGCATGACCCAGGCACGGCGGTCCTCCACCGAGACGCACCCGTACTCCGTGCTGGGCGAATATGACGCTTCCCTCGCAGTCGGCCTGAAAGTCCCGCACTGCAAGTTGATCGTCACCCCTGGAAGCGGTGAAGGCGCCTACACGGTGTGGCTGGTCGATCCGTGGTCGCGCTCGTGGGCCTCTCTGGAGCACGAGCCGGGCACGGAGGAGTTCCCGATCCGCCAGTCGGGTGAGCGCGACCTGTGGCAGGAGGTAGAGGACGCGTTCAACTGGTGGGACGGGCTGGACCGCCCGGCCTCCGATCGGTGGGGCCTGACCGTCACCCCGAACGGCCAGTTCGTCTGGCTCGACGATGAGGACCACCGGATCGACCGATGACGGCGTCGGCGACGATCCGTCAGTCTCGTGGCCGGACAGTGCGCCCCGCTGACGGGAGGTCAGCGGGGCGTCCTGGCGCCGAAGCGCCCTCGCTCACGGCAGATCGAACCGGCGCTTCGTGCTTCGGCCATGAACCCGGCCCAGGTTTCGAGGGCGAAGGAAAGGTGCCCCGCGTCCGGTGCCTTGCTGTCCCGTACTCCCACTGTCGCGGCGAGGTCGGCAACCTCAACACAAGCACCGTTCTGCTGGCTGCGAGTACTCTTGCGCCAATGGGCATGGGCCGCGTTCGCGTTGTTGGTGTGTGAGCTCACGCGTCGTACGCACCTTCCCTGACCTGTGTTGCGAAAGCTCGCCATGCCGCTGTGTGGAAGATCAGCTTCGGTCCTTGCGGGGCCTCGTGCTGCAAGCGGAGTTCGATCGTGTGCTCTCCCGCGTTGGCGCCCTGGCTCACGGCAGGTCGAAACGGCCGTTCCGTGCTTCGGCCATGAACGCGGCCCAGATGTCGGGGCCGAGCGTGAGGTGCCCGGCATCCGGGGCCTTGCTGTCTCGAATACCGACGCGGGTCTCGAGGGAGGCAACCTCTACACAAGCACCGCCCGCCCCGTTGCTGCGGCTGCTCTTGCGCCATGTCGCGCGGGGAACATTCTGCGAGGACACGCCGCACCCCTCTCGATCGTCACGTCAGGTCATCAGCGATACGCCCGATGAAGCTCGTGGAGGCTTCGGGAGGTAGCGCCGACGCCCTCAGGTGGTCCGCTACGAGCATATAGCGTTCGATGTCGCCCGGTTCTTCCAAATACTGGCTGCTGGTGAGGTCTTCGATGTAGACGATGTCTTGCGCGTCCTGCTCGGGAAACGTCAGGCGATGGAAAGACGTGCCCATGGATGCGTGGGCGCCCTGCGCGAACGGCAGAACTTGCAAGGTGATGTTCGGAAGATCGGCGAGTTGTTCAAGGCGCCGCAACTGAGCCAGCATCGTGTCTCGACCGCCGACCATGCGTCGAAGAGCGGCCTCGTCAAGTACCACCCAGACTTCGAGTGGGTCTGGTTGAGCGAGTAGCGCCTGTCGCGTGGTTCTGGCTGCGAGTTGGCGCTCGACCTCGTCCGTGTCAAGCGTGGGCCGATGCGCTCGGATGATCGCTTCCGCGTATGCGTCCGTCTGCATCAGTCCAGGAATGAGGTCGGACTGGTAGATCATGAGCGAGCGTGCGCCGTCTTCCAGGCCGACATAGCCCTGGAACCACGCCGGGAGCGCGTCGCCGTACGTGCTCCACCATCCGCGATGACTGGCCTGGCGACGCAGCAGATGGAGAGCTTTGTGCATCTCCTCGTCCACCTCATATGCGTGCAGGAGACGGTCGAGGTCGTCGGCGCGGATACCGGTGCGACCGGTCTCGATGCGGCTGACCTTGGACTCGGACCAGCCGACCTCCCTGCCGACCTCGGCACAACTGAGTTTGCGCGTCTCTCGAAGCCGACGCAGTGCAGCGGCGAGTCTCCGCCGCCGGGCCGTTGGGCTGGAGCGGGGTGCCATGGATACCTCCTGCGCTGATGGGTGACAACATTCTGCAAGTGGCTTGTAAAGCTGCAAGATGCAGCCTACGTTGCAAGCAGGACTGAAGACAGTCTGTCAGTCTTCGCTCACGGAATGTGCTTGAACGCGCAACAAAGCGGCCCCGGGCAGGTGCAGGCACACCGCGTCCCAGGGCCTCGGCCCGACTGGAAGGAGTCGAACCTGTGAACAACGTAGCGAATCCCCCGCCCCCTCCGGACGATGGTGGCCGGTGGCGGCTCGCCTGGAACGTGACGGTGCGACGGGTGGGTCTACTGGCCGACCTGGGGCTTGCTCTCGTCGAACTGGGGCGGGCGTCGCGTCTGCTCCTGGAGGGCAACGGGCAAGTCGTGCTGTCGGTGCCGGGCGACGGTGGGTTCGCCCAAGTGATCGTGGTGCAGGACGGGGGTGGCCGCTGGGCGTATGTCTGGGGTCTCTCGGCGTACTTCCCTGCGGGTGTGGGCGCGGACGGGACGCGGCGTGCGGCGTCGGCGCTCGCCGGGGGCGTCGGGTGACGGCCTGGGACGGGCGTGGCACCGGACGGGTCACCGGGGACGGCGGCGTGGACGTGCGGGCGGTGCGGCGCTGGGTGCGCCGCGAGGTCGAACGGCTCGGCGCCGACCGGCTGGACCTGGCCGACGTGGACCTGATGGTCGACGAGATCGCGACGAACGCCCTGCGCTACACCGACAGCAGGCGTCCGGGCGGGGGTGTCCGGGCGGTCGTGCTGATGGCCGCCGACCGGGTCCGGGTCGAGATCACCGACGACGGCGGGGCGACTTCGCTGCCGGTCGTGAAGGTGGTGGCGGCGGACGCGTGGGCCGAGTGCGGCCGGGGGCTGGCCATAGTCGCCTGCCTGTCGGACTGCTGGGGCTTCGAGGTCGGCCGCGCCGCCGAACGTCCGGTGACGGTGTGGTTCGAGGTCGCGCGGCGGTGACGTGCGGCGTGTGGACGCGGCGGACGGTCGTCGGGGCGACGGCCGTCCGGCTGCGGGTGCGGACGCGCCTCGGGCGGGCGGTGGCGATGCGGAATCTGCGGCTGCTGGAGGTGGCGCTGATCCGGAAAGGGTGGCGCTGCCTGTGGTTCCACACACCGCAGCCCCGGTTGTGGGTGTACGCCGGTTCGGGGGCCCGGGAGGTCGGGACGCTGGTCACGGTGCGGGCCGTCCGGGGCGGCTGGTGTTACTACCGGTCGTCCGCCGGGCTTCGGCGGCCGGTCGCGTCGTGCGGTGATGTGGGGGTGGCGGCCGAACTGCTCGATGCTCACTTGAAGGCCAGGCTGTTTCCCGGCACCTTCCCCGGCTGAACGACCGCGTGGACGGGCGGAGTTCGGCCGTGGCACCGCTGTCATTGCTCGCCGGTCTGGGTGATGCGCTCTAGCCATCGCCGCAGGAGGGCGATCTCAACCGGCTCCAGGGCGTCGGTCCCGGCGATATCGAGCTGCGCGTGCAGGCGCAGCGCGGTGGTGTGGAGCGCGTCGGCGTCGTCACGGACGGTCGCTGTGGTCAGGACGTGCGAGAACACGGCGTCGCGCATGCGGTGGGACGGCGCGGGGTCCTCGAACAGGGCCGGGGCGGCGATGTGGTCCAGGGCGGTTCCGACGTTCGCCGACAGGATCAGCCGGGCGGCGGTTCGCGGCTCGAGCTTCAGCGCGCCCGCCGCCGCGCACCGCGTGAGCGTCGCCACCAGCAGATCCATCACGCGGTCCCGCGCCGTCGAGCGCGACCATGGCCGCGGGGTGAACATCAGCTGGTAGAGGGCCGGGTTCGCCCGCGCGAACGCCATGTGGCCGTCCCAGCCGGCGTGCAGGTCGGCGACCGGGTCGCCGGTCCGCTCCTGGGCGGCCTTGAGGGCGGTGTACCGCTCGTACCCGTGGTCGGCGACGGCGTCGAGCAGCCCGCGCTTGTCCCCGAACAGCCGGTACAGCACGGGCTGGCTCACGCCGACCGCCTCGCACACCGCGCGCGTCGCGATCTCGTGGTCCGCGGACGACGCCAGCTGCCGCTCCGCGGCCTCGATCATCGCCGCGCGAAGCGGGTCCGTCTCCGTCATGCGATCAACGATACCGCTCGACGCTATCGGCGATAGAACGTGTGTTACCGTCGTGGGCGTAACGTCGATATTGTTCGTTCGTATCGTCGATAATGCGAGCACACGAAGGGGTCCTCAGCATGCCGTTCGCCAACCTCAAGGTTCCCGCCGACACCCTGAAGCCCGAGTCCAAGAAGAAGCTCATCGACGCCGTCACCGACGCCTACGTCGACGTTTACGGCGAGCGGGCCAGGGCGACCACGCTGGTCCTCGTCGAGGAGGTTCCCGATGGCGGCTGGGGCCTCGGCGGTGACGTCCTCACCGCCGAGATGCTCGGCCGCAGCTGACACCCCGCCGGGAGCCGGGCCGGGCGGCCGACCGCCCGGCCCGGCTGCTCCCCGGCACCTACTCAGGCTGAACGGCCGCGCGGACGGCGGAGTCCGGTCCGGGACGCGTGCTGTTCTCTGCGGACAACTCCCCGCTCGCAGGTTGGGTTTCCGCGCCCAATGTGCGAGGTGAGCGCGGATTTTACGCTGACGGCCCCTGCTACAGAACGCCGTTCAGGAGGCCGGATGCTGGAGGTTCGCGAGCTCACCGTCCGCTTCGGCGGAATCACCGCGCTGGGGGGTGTCGGGTTCGCCGTCGATCGCGGGGAGATGGTCGGGCTGATCGGGCCGAACGGCGCCGGTAAGACCACCCTGTTCAACTGCCTGACCCGCCGGTACGACGCCGACGCGGGCACGATCCGCTACGAGGATCGCGACCTGCTCGGCGTCGCGCCGCACGCGATCGTGGGGCTCGGCATCGCCCGCACGTTCCAGAACCTGGGCCTGTTCTCGCGCATGTCCGTCCGGGACAACGTGATGGTCGGCGCCCACCACCACGCCCGCGCCGGGTTCGTCGCCGCGAGCCTGCGGCTGCCGTCCGTCCGGCGCGAGGAGGCCCGGCTGCGCGGCGAGACCGACGAGCTGCTCAAGCGGCTCGACCTCGCGGACGTCGCCGAGCACCCGGCGGCCGGGCTGCCGTTCGGCACCCTCAAACGAGTCGAGCTGGCCCGCGCCCTGGCGGCCCGGCCCCGGTTGCTGCTGCTGGACGAGCCCGTCAACGGGCTCAGCCACGCGGAGGTCGGCGAGTTCGCGGACCTGCTCCGCTCGATCCGCGACGACTTCGAGGTGACCCTCATCGTCGTCGAGCACCACATGGGCTTCGTGATGGGCACCTGCGACCGCGTCGTGTGCCTCGACTTCGGCAAGAAGATCGCCGAGGGCCCGCCCGAGGAGGTCCAGCGGGATCCCGCTGTGATCGAGGCGTACCTGGGGGCGGCGGCGTGAGCGAGACCGAGAACACGGGCGACTTCCTCACCGTGGACGACCTGCACGCCGGGTACGGCGACGTCCGGGTGCTGCACGGCGTGAGCCTGCGCGTGGGCGAGGGGGAGATCTGCGCGATCCTCGGCCCGAACGGTGCGGGCAAGACGACCCTGCTGCGCGCGCTCTGTGGGATGGTCAAGGGCCGTGGCGACGTGCGTCTGGACGGGACGTCGCTGAGCGGGCGTTCGCCGGACGTCGTCGCGCGGCGGGGCGTCGCGCACGTGCCGGAGGGGCGCGGGACGTTCGTCCCGCTGACGGTCGAGGAGAACCTGCGGCTCGGGGCGTTCGCGCGGCGTGACCGCGCGGCCGTCCAGTCCGACCTGGAACGCGTGTACGGCTACTTCCCGGTGCTGCACGAGCGGCTCGGGCAGGCCGCCGGGAGCCTCAGCGGTGGCGAGCAGCAGATGCTCGCGATCGGCCGGGCGCTGATGTCGCGGCCCCGGCTGCTGCTGCTGGACGAACCGTCGCTCGGCCTCGCGCCGCTGATCACCCGGGAGCTGTTCGGCATCGTGCGATCGATCAACGAGGAGGAACGGACCACCGTGGTCGTCGTGGAGCAGAACGCGCATCTGGCGCTCGGCATCGCCGGGCAGGCGCACGTGCTGGAGAGCGGACGGATCGTGCTGTCGGGGTCGGCGGCCGACATCAAGGCCGACGAGCAGGTCGCCCAGTCCTACCTCGGCTACCGGATCTAGCCATGGCCGACTTCCTGCAGCAGTGCGTGGCCGGGCTGAGCGCCGGGGCCATCTACGCGAGCCTCGCGCTCGCGCTCGTCCTGATCTACCAGTTCACCGGAATCGTGAACTTCGCGCAGGGCGAGCTGGCGATGTTCGCGACGTACATCGCCTGGACGTTCATCGACGCCGGGCTCCCGTTCTGGCTCGCGCTGATCCTCACCCTCGCGATCTCGTTCGCGGGCGGGATGCTGATCGAACGGGTGATCATCCGGCCGGTGGAGGGCGCCCCCGAGCTGACGATCGTGATCGTCACCGTGGGCCTGTTCATCTTCGTCAACGCCGCCGCCGGGTGGATCTGGACCTTCCTGATCAAGGACTTCCCGAACCCCTTCCCGGACGGCGCGCTGAGCGCCGGCGGCGTCAGCGTCGGGTACGGGACGCTCGGCATCCTCGGCGTCGTCGCCGGGGTGATGGGGCTGCTCTACCTGCTGTTCCGGCACACCAAGATCGGGCTCGGGATGCGCGCGGTCGCGACGAACCCGGAGTCGGCGCGGCTGGTCGGCATCCGGGTCGGGTGGACGCTCGCGCTCGGCTGGGGGCTCGCCGCGATGGTCGGCGCCGTGTCGGGCGTCCTGGTCGCGCCGCTGCTGTTCCTGGAGCCGAACATGATGGGCGGCGTCCTGATCTACGCGTTCGCGGCGGCCACCCTCGGCGGCTTCGACAGCCCGCTCGGCGCGGTCGTCGGCGGCCTGATCGTCGGCCTGGCCGAGACCCTCGCGGGCGCCTACGTCGACGCGATCGGCTCCGACCTGAAGATCGGCGTGCCGCTGGCGATCATCCTCGCCGTCCTGCTGCTGCGCCCGCAGGGCCTGTTCGGACGACCGGCGGTGGAGCGCGCATGAACCGGACGGAAAGCGACATGAGCGAGACGAAGACGGCAGAGGTCCGAGCCGAGTCGACGGCCCGCGACCGTGTGACGGCGTTCGCCGTGCGGCACTGGCGCCCGATCCTGCTCGGCGTCCTGCTGCTGGTGGCGCTGCGGGCGCCGTTCGAGCTGGTCCCGTTCCGGGTGTTCCAGCTGACGATGGTGATGGTGTACGCGGTCGCGCTGGTCGGGCTGAACCTGCTGGTCGGCCACGGCGGGCAGATCTCCCTCGGGCACGGCGCGTTCTTCGCCGTCGGCGCCTACGGGACGGCCGCGATGATGTTCCACTGGGACGTCCCCTACCTGCTGACGTTCCCGCTCGCGGCGGCGCTGACGTTCGCGATCGGGCTCGCGCTCGGGGTGCCCGCCACCCGGCTGCGCGGCCTCTACCTGGCGCTCGTCACGCTGGCCATCGCGATCTTCCTGGTGCCGCTGCTGAAGCGGTTCGAGTCGGTGACCGGCGGGTCGATGGGGCTGACGCTGGAGAAGCCCGCGCCGCCGTCCTGGACCGGCCTCGCCCCCGACCAGTGGCTGTACCTCCTCGCCCTGGCCGGGACGGTCCTGGCGTTCGCCGTCGCCGGGTTCCTGCTGCGCTCCCGCGTGGGACGGGCGCTGCACTCGGTCCGCGACAACGAGACGGCCGCCGAGGTCATGGGCGTGAAACCGGCGTCCTACAAGCGGCTCGCGTTCGCCTGGAGCGCGATGTTCGCGGGCGCCGCGGGCTGCCTCTACACGTGGACGATCGGGTTCGTCTCGCCCGACTCGTTCACCGTCAACGTGTCGATCACGCTGCTGGCCGCGATCGTCGTCGGCGGCCTCGGCTCGACCGCGGGACCGCTGCTCGGCGGGCTGTTCATGATGTTCGTGCCGAGCCTCTCCCAGGACATCAACGACGCGGCGCCGGGGGTCATCTTCGGCCTGCTGATCATCGCGGTGATGTACGTGGCCCCGACCGGCCTGGCCGGGCTGCCGGCCCGCATCGCGCCGTGGACGACCGACAAGATCCTCCGGAAGAGGTGACGCAATGCGTCGAACGACGAGAACGACGGCGATGTCGGCGGCCGTGCTGCTGCTGGCGTCCGCCGCGGCCTGCGGCGGCCGGGACGAGGGCGGCGGCGGGAGCACCGCCGAAGGGCAGTGCGAGGGCCAGCAGACCACCGGGATCACCGACGACTCGATCAAGCTCGGCGGCATCTACCCGCTGTCGGGCCCGGCCTCCGCGTACGGCGACATCCCCAAGGGGATCAAGGCGTACTTCGACTACATCAACGCCGAGAAGGACGGCATCGACGGCCGCAAGGTCGAGTTCATCGTCCGCGACGACGGCTACCAGCCGCCGAAGGCCGTCGAGGAGGCGCGCCGGCTCGTCGAGCAGGAGCAGGTGTTCGCGCTGTTCCAGACCCTCGGCACCCCGTCCACCAGCGCGACCTGGGACTACGCGAACCAGCGGAAGGTGCCGCAGGTCTTCGTGGCCACCGGCGCCTCGAAGTGGGGCATCGACGACAAGCACCCGTGGACGATCGGCTGGCAGCCGAACTACATCTCCGAGGCCCGCGTGTACGCGCAGTTCCTCAAGCAGGACAAGCCGAACGCGAAGGTGGCCGTCCTGTTCCAGAACGACGACTTCGGCGAGGACCTCCTCGGCGGCTTCAAGCAGGCCATCGAGGGCAGCGGCATCACGATCGTCCAGGAGGAGAGCTACGAGGTCTCCGACCCGAGCGTCGAGCCGCAGATGCGCGACCTCGCGGGCTCGGGCGCGGACGTCTTCCTCAACATCACGACGCCGAAGTTCGGCTCGCAGGCCCTCGCCGCCGACGCGAAGATCACCGACTGGAACCCGCTGCACATCGTCGCCAACGTCGCCGCGTCGGTCACCGTCCTCAAGCCCGTCGGGTTCGACAACGTCCAGGGCGTCGTGTCCTCGACGTACTACAAGGACCCGAACGACCCGCAGTGGGCGAACGACCCGGAGATGAAGCTCTACCAGGCGAAGATGAAGCAGTACGTGCCGGGCGCGGACCCGTCCGTCCCGTACCACGCGTTCGGCTGGGCCGTCGCGAGCAGCTTCCACAAGACGATGCAGGCCGCCGAGTGCAAGACCCGCGAGGGCCTGCGCGACTCGGTGCGCAACCTGCAGAACGTCGAGGTCCCGATGCTGCTGCCCGGCGTGCCGATGCAGACCGGCGAGGGCGACGGCTTCCCCATCGAGTCCATGCAGATGATGCGGTTCGAGGGCGAGCGCTGGCAGCTGTTCGGCGACGTCATCGACACCCGCAAGACCTTCGGCCCCGTCGAGCACCCCTGACCCCGCACCCCTGACCCCGCACCCCGCGGGCCCGGCCGCCCCCGCCCGGCGGCCGGGCCCCCGCGTACCAGGCGTCCGGAGGAAAGGGGATGGCGGGGCGCAGAACGAGCCGTTATGATCTTCGTGTTCCAGTCGAAAGTCTGTTCGAGGTCCCTCACGGGTCGGCCCAGTTCCCGGCGAAAAGAACTCCCCGCTCTTTGCTGCTCATCGTGGTCGGGCCAAGGCAGAGCGCGAGAGAAGAGCGTGGAGTGAGTTCGGTAAGAGCTTTGCCGACGGCCGTGTTCGCGGCCGTCCTCATGATTATCGGTGTCGCCCTTCCGGTGAACGCCGAGGCGACGGCACCCGGCTGCCGCCCGCAGATCGCGGACGTGGTGCTGCCTGCGGAGAAGGTGCGTTCCGGCGCCGAGGCCACCGGCACGGTCCGCTTGGACTGCGCCTGGCATCGGCCCGCCAGGATCGTCCTCGCATCGGCGGACGCCTCCTGGGCGAGCGTGCCGCCGCGCCTCGTCGTCCCGGCGGGGGAGACCGAAGCCTCCTTCCCCATCCAGACGCACCAGCCGGACTACATTTACGGAGAGTTCAACGTCGCCATCACGGCGTCGCTGCACGGGCATGAGGTCAGCAGGCCGCTGGGGCTCCTGCCGGGACTGAAATTCCTCGTCATCTCGCCGCTCATCAGCGGCGACTATGTCTCGGTCAACATCGGGTTGAACGGCACCGCTCCCCCGGGCGGGTTGACGATCGACATGAAGAGTGACCATGAGGCACTCCGGGTATCGCCGATCACCATTCCGAGCGGCGCACTCGGAGTAGCCGGAAGGCACGGGGAGTCGGTCCGCATCCCGCAGGACGCGGAGGTCACGGTCACGGCCAGCCTGCCGGGGCAGAGCCTCAGCACCGTCGTCACCCTGAAGGCATGGAGGTACGACGCGGACTGGAGCCTCACCGGCCCGACCACCGCGCGCGGTGGGGGCGGCGTCGGCCTGACCCTCGAGTTGCCGGAGCCCATCCCGCACGACGGAGTGGAGGTCACCTTCACCTCGGACGACGAGGGTGTCAGCGTCCCTTCTCCGCGCGTGCTTTACGAAGGCACGAGCGGATCGGTCAGCGTGCGTCCGTTCCTCCGCAATGACCTCAACGGGCCCGTCACCGTCACCGCGGAGATGGAGGGAGTCGGAGCGCGCAGCCACACCTTCCGGGTCCTGCCCGGCCTGAAGACCATCGAGTTTCCCTGGCCGCTCTACGCCGATCAGACGTTCGAAGGGAAGCTGCACCTGGGAACCGTGACGGACGAGGCGGTCACGGTCGCGCTGACCAGCGACGACGCGGCGCTGCAGGTGCCCGCGGAGGTGACCGTCCCGGCGGGGGCCTCCTCGGTCGCCTTCACCGGTACGACGGTCGGTCCCGTCCCCATCTGGGGCGAGAGCGCCACGGTGACCGCGATGCTCGATGGGACGCGCATCACTCGGGACGTCTACGTCGACCCTCCGCCGCAGTAGGCATGACCTTGGAGCCGGTGCCCGTGTCCGTCTTGACGGACGCGGGCACCGGCTCCCGGCGGGCTCCTGCTGTTTTCGCGCGCTGGACGCCTACTCCGCCGCCGGGCGCGCCCCGGATGACGCACGCGGCGTCCCCGACCTGGCGGGGGTACCCGCCCGGGGGAACCAGTGGCGCGCCGGAGGTCAGGCGTTGCCGCCCCACAGGCGTCCCGCATACCGGGCGAGGGTCATCTCGATCTCTTTACGGGAGCCCTTGAGCCGATGTACGGGCACGACCATGATCCAGCCGGTCTTCCGCTCCAGATAGCCCAGCGGTGTCCGTGGGCCCCGAGGCGACGGCAGAGGGGTTCCGGGCTGGGGGAACACGCAGACCGCCCACCCGACGCGCTCCGCGCGCCGGACCACCACCCGACCGACCTCGTGCCAGTGGTAGAGAACCTGGCGGCCGCCGTGCTCGAGTTCGATGCCGCCCGCGCCCACCCGCAGTTCGCACGGTTTCACCAGCGCGCTGACATCCGGCGCTATCGCCCCCACCGAGGTGCGGACCAGCCAGATCGAGACCACTACGAGCACGGCGGCGACGAGCGCGAATCTCGTGCCGCCCTCTCCACCCGCCGATACCGCCACAGTGGTCACCGACAGGATTCCGAGAACGATGCCCAGGACGGCACGACCGGCATGTCCTACGAGGGCGAGGGCCGCGGGCGCGATGCTGGCCTTGAACTGGACGGACGTGACGGACCGGTCGTGAGCGGGCCACGGAGCCGGTTGCTCCCGGCCGTCCTCGAACGGACGCGTCCCGGTGATCGGCTGCGGAGGTGTGGGGGGACCGGTGACGGGATACCGGGTCAGCATGTCCTGCACGGGCCGGGGAAGCCAGTCGCCGGTCTCGCTGGCCGAGGACATCGTCCGCAGCAGGGCGGCGGGCTCCGGCCGATCCGCGGGATCCCTGGCGAGGCAGCCGTCGATGACGCCGCGCAACGGGGCGGGCAGGCCGTCCAGCACGGGGGACTTGTGCACCACGCGGTAGGTCAGGGCCTCCACCGGCCCTTCGCCGAACGGCCGGACGCCGAGGGCGTGGGCGAGGACGGCACCGAGGGCGAACACGTCGCACGCGGCGGTGACCGACCCCTCGGAGATCAGCTCGGGCGCCATGAAGCCGGGCGTGCCCGCGCGGACCGTGATCCCGGAGGCGTCGACCGCCCGGGCGATGCCGAAATCGATGACGCGCGGGCCGTCGGGGGCGAGCAGGATGTTGGAGGGCTTCAGATCCCGGTGGACGACGCCGACGCTGTGAATGGCCTCCAGGGCTTCCGCCAGCCCGGCCCCGAGCGCGAGGACCGACGCCGGCGGCAACGGGCCGTGCTCGGCGACCACGGCGGCGAGTGACGGCCCGGGCACGTATGCCGTGACCAGCCACGGGGTCTCCGCGTCGGGATCGGCGTCCACCACGGGGGCGGTATGGAATCCGCCGACCTGGCGTGCCGCCTCCACCTCGCGTTTGAAGCGCCGCCGGAACTCGGCGTCGGTGGCGAAACCCGGATGGACCACCTTCACCGCGACCGGCCGCCCGCCCGGGGACCAGCCGAGGAACACCTGCCCCATTCCGCCCGCGCCCAGCCGGGCCGAGAGCGTGTACCGGCCGATCGTCCGGGGATCCTCAGGTCGCAACGCGTCCACGCCAGTCCCATCTTCCGTTGTCCCGCTTTCGCAGCGAGCCGCGGACCACCTCCCGACCGGACAGAATTCCGCTTTCCGCGGAGTCCCGGCCGCCGGGTGCGCCCGCATGGAGAACAACCGCGATTAGAACACACATCTAATGATGAGGACAGCCGTCTTTCCCTGGCGGGTTCGGACAGCCGGTGGACCGCGGGCGGGAGAGCGCGAATCCGAAGGCGGTCGGCGGGCGCACCGCATCACCGCTCTAGTCGGCCGTTCGCCCTCGGAGACTGTGCTCGAGCCCGTCCATCAGCCGCTCCAGGACGTAGCGGTAGTAGCCGTCTCGGGCGGCCATGACGGCTTCGGGCGAACCGGTGAACTGAGCCATGACGTCGCGCACGATGAGGGAGACTCCCGCACTCGGGCCGGCGGAGTCGGAAAGGTCGCGCATCAGCGCGGTGTAGTCGCGGGCCGCCTCGTCCTCGTGCTGGAGGCGGTCGTCGACCGCGGCGATGGTCATCAGCGCGGTGTTGAAGAGGGCGGTGTACGCGGGCACGGTGTCCCTCGCGAAACCCGCCTGCTGGAGGGAGGCGACTCCGGCGTCGACGACCGGGGCCATGCTGGGGAACACGGGCCCGTGCAACAGCAACCACTTGGCCGTCCCCGGGTAACGCGCCAGTTCAGCACGGGCCGGGTAGAGAGCAGCGCGAAACCATTCTCGCCACGGCATCACCGTGGTCGGGAAATCCACGGTGGAGAGCACTCGTTCGACGACGTGACGCCTGAGCTTTTCCTTGCCGCCGACATGGTGATAGAGCACCGACGGGGCGACTTCGAGGTCCTGCGCGAGGTCACGTAGCGTCCATCCCGCGATCCCCCTCCCCTGGGAGAGTTCGACCGCGGCGTCGATGATCGCGTTCGGAGTGAGCCCGAGGTGGTACCGACCGCGGGGTGTTCTTCCGATGCGCGCCTCCGTCCTGTTCGCAGCCGGCCCCATTCCCGCGCGTGGCTGCGGCCCCGACTTCGGCGTCCGACGATACCAACCACGAAAATAGGCCCCCGCGACTTACGGGCTGTACCCCCAAGGGCATCAAGGCGTACTTCGACTTCGTCAACGCCGAGAAGGACGGCATCGACACCCGCACGACCTTCGGCCCCGTCGAGCACCCCTGACCCCGAACCCCCGTAGGCCCGGCCGCCCCCGCCCGGCGGCCGGGCACCGCCGGCCCGCCTCAGCAGCGGTACGGGTTGATCTCCCACCTCTCGAAGCTCCTGCCGAGGTCGGGGCGCGGCGCCTGCCCGGTCAGGACGTCGTCGTAGTACCTCCATCTGCCGCTGGAGTCGGTGGTCCTGACCACTGCGCAGAACCCGTTGCCGATGTAGTAGCCGTCCGCGAAGGGCCAGCCGAAGCCGGCGGCGCAGTCCGTGCGCTGGCCGACCGGGAGAACCCTGTCGTAGGGGCCCTCGGCGTAGCTGTTCCCGTAGCCCTCCCACTCGAAGATCACTCCGAGGCCGACGTCGCCCTGGTTGCTGATGTAGCTGGTCCCGGGCGCGCACGCGCTGGCGCTCGAGGACGAATCGCCGGGTGCTGCGCTCGCGCCGACGCCGAACGGGAGTGAGGCGGCCACCGGCACCGCCAGGATCGTCAGCCTTCTCCGGTATTTCATCAGGACTCCTTCGTGGATACCCCGGCCTTCAGGCCGGGGAGGAAACGAAACCCCTGCGGAGCAGGACAGGTAAAGGTGATCGTGCTCCGGGACGGACACCTCGAGCGCGGACCCGGATGTCTCAGCGCCGGTGGCGGAACTGGCGAGGGGACAGGCCGTAGGCGGCCCGGAACGCCTGGCTGAAGTGGGCCGGGCTGGCGAAACCCCAGCGGGCCGCGATGGCGCCGATCGGGGTGGTGGTGAGCAGCGGGTCCCCAAGGTCGCGCCGGCACTGCTCCAGGCGGCGTTCGCGGATCCACCCGGCGACCGTGCGTTGCTCGGCCCGGAACAGCTGGTGCAGGTAGCTCACCGAGATGTGGTTGGCGGCGGCGATCGTGCCCGGGGTCAGCTGCGGATCGCCCAGGTTCGCCCGGATGAAGGCGTGGATCTGGGCGAGCAGCGCGCGCCGTCGGCCGCCCGGCGGCACCGAACTCCGGGCGTCCAGCGCGTCGGCGAGCGCGGCCGTCAGGACGTCGAGGGTCAGGGCGGACACCCGCATCACCTCGTCCGCGCCGAACTCCTCGAGGCGCCGGGCCAGCTCCAGCAGATACTGGGAGGCCAGTGCGCCGATGCCCCGGTCGCCCCGGATGCGGACCGCGCTCAATTCCCGCAGGCCCCTTTCGGGCAGGGGCAGCATCGAGCGCGGGAACTGCAGCGAGAGCAACTGGCCGCCCGCTGGGTCCCGCGATCCGAACGTGGTCTGGTAGGGGCGTGAGCTGTCCCGGAGCATCAGGTCCCCGGTACGTAGATCGGCGTGCCGATCGGCCTGCTCCCCGGTGGCCCGACCGCGAACGGCGCACGTCACGAAAAAGGTCTCGGGGTCCGACCGGCGGATCAGACGGGGCGTGCGCCGGACCGTCAGCGACGGCGCGGTCAGCAGCGTCGCCTGAACGGAATCGAGTCCGCCGAGGGCGACATGAGCCTGGAATCCGCCCTCCAGCCGCGGTTCGCAGCGCGCGTCCAGCGGCATCCACATCTTCGAGCTCATCTCACGCCAGAAGGCGAACCGCTCTTTCGCCGGAATATCGGCGAAGCTGACCACGTCCATGACCCACCAAGGTTCTGACGCCGCGTGAGTGAAAGCAGCATTACCCGGACGGACTCGCCGACGCAACCCCGCACCGCCCCCGGGCGGCGGAGCCTCGAACTACAAGGCCCCGCCGCCCGCGGCGCCGGCGTCGGCCGCGCGTCAGATGGTGACGCAGGGAAGGCCCACCGAGTGCCACTGCCCGCCGTAGCGGGACCAGCCCTCGGCGCACACCTGCCCGTCTCCCTGCCCGGACCAGCGCTGCGTGTCGTGGCCCGCAGGCCAGTAGCCGTTCGGCGAGGACCGGCGCGAGAGGCCGGGCCCCCAGACGTCGAGATGCCCGTCCTGGACGCTCGAATGGTCGAACTCCGCCCAGACCTGATAACCCGAGCCGGTGTAGGCGGTGTAGACGCAGACATTGTTGTTGCAGCCCGACGGCCCGTTCGCGTCGGCCGCTCCGGTGGGCGCGGCCTGCGCCGTCCCGGCCGAGGACAGCGCGACCGCAGCCGCGGCGGACGTGACGAGGCCCAACGCCATTCGGCGGTTTCGCATGGACTTCTCCCTTTCGAATTGCTTCCTTCGCCAAAAGGATGCAACCCGGGCCGGGATCTGTCCTTTCATCTCAGTGCACGCTTCTTTAGTTCCGCTGCACGATGCGGGCCCGTCCGGAATCGCTCGTTCTGCCGGGCCGGTCGCGGGGCCGGCTCGTGGGTCGTTCTAGACCAGGTACGTGATGAACAAGGTGAGCCACAGGACGGCGAGCCAGGCGTCGGTGGCGAGCCGGAGCCATCGGGGCGCGTGCCGGACCTCCATGAAGTAGCGGATGATCAGGCGGCATTTGATGAGGGCGAGGACGACGACGGCGGCGACGAGCTCGTTGCCGAGGGTCGTGTCGGTCTGGGATTCGCCGGGGGACAGGAGCCAGGCGAGGACGGTCGCGGCCGACAGCGCCGCCCAGGCGGCGAGGATCGCCCGCCTGTCGCGCCGTAGTTCTTGAGCGGTCACGGGTCACCCCATCAGGTAGAGGAGCGCGAAGATCACGACCCAGAGCAGGTCGATCATGTGCCAGAGCAGGACGCTCTGCTCGACGATCGTGGGGCGCCGCCGGCCGGACGCGCGCAGCTCGCGGACCCCGATGCCGAGGACGAGAAGACCGAGCAGTACGTGGACGAGGTGAACACCGGTCAGGACGTAGTAGAAGCTGAAGAACTCGTCCTCGATCGTGTGGCCCTCGCCAATCTTTGCGTACCACTCGTAGACCTTGATCACGGTGAACAGGGCGCCGCACGCGCCGGCCGCCAGGAGCAGCCCGCGGGCCTTCCGCCACGCATCCTCGCGGACGGCGAGCACGGCGAGAGCGGCGAACAGGGAGCTGGTGAGCAGGACGACGGTGTTGGCGACGCCGATGCCGACGTTCAGGTGCCGCTGGGCGGCGGCGAACTCCTCGGCGGACAGGGCACGGAACACCATGTAGGTGACGAAGTAGCAGCCGAAGAAGAACAGGTCGCCGAGGATCATCACCCACATGTCGACGTCGCCGGGCAGGCGCCGCCGTGCCGGTGGGGGTGCGGTCGTCATCGCGTGCCCTCCGGTTCGTAGAGGGCGGGGGTGTCCGCGGTTTCGCGGGCGGCCGCGCCGCGCAGGAGGGCCAGGAGGCAGACGATCCACAGGCCGAAGATGACGATCGCGATGTAGAGGGTGATCATGCCGTTCCACGCGAAGGCGCCGGAGTGGTACAGCCACATCTGGCTGGCCAGCAGTTCGGTGACGATCTGCCAGACCGTGACGTAGGCGAACCACTTCGGGAAGATGCGGTTCCTGTCGTAGAAGATGGCGATGGCCATGACGGTGTACGCGGCGGTGAAGCAGCCCAGGGACCCGTTGTAGGACAGCATGCCCAGGTCGTAGAGCAGGTAGAGGAGATCGGGGGAGCGGTCGGGGCGGAAGGTCGCGGTGAGCCAGCACACCAGGAGGAGCTGGAACCCGGGGACGGCGCCCACGCCCATGGCGGCGATGTAGGCGTAGGCGAGCATCTTGCCCGAGGACATGCGCATCATGAAGTAGCCGATGATGCCGTTGGAGATCGCGGCGCCTCCGGCGATCAGCAGCAGGAAGACGAAGCCGACCTGGATGCCCGTTTCGTGCTTGTCGAACCAGGCGGCGGCCTGCAGCGCGGTGACGTCCGGGCGGGGCGGGGGCGTGGCCCGTCCGAGGAGGCAGATCCCGACCGTCAGGGCGGTGTAGAAGATGGAGAACGCCCAGTAGACGCCCCAGACCTCGCGCTTGCCCGCGCGTGCCGGGTTCGTGGGCTCCCCGGCGTCCTCGTGCTCGGGGGCGGTGGCGGTGTCCGTCATGTCGCCTCCTGCTCCGCTTGGCGGCGCAGGGCTGTGCGCAGGACGAAGAACATCACCACGGCGAAGAGCGCGAAGGCGCCGTTGCGCAGCCAGAACGACACCAGCCCGTCCCAGGCCAGCGGGCCGTCGCGCACCACCGCCGCGCCCGCCGAGGGCGCCATGGCCAGCGCGGTCAGCAGCGCGTAGTGCCCCACCCAGCGTGGCAGGACGGGCGCGCCGCGGTCGTCGGCGTAGACGGCCAGGGCCAGCAGGACGAACTGGGCGACCAGCATGCCGATCGGTGCGATGAAGACGATCCACGCCAGGTCGTTGAGCAGTAGGAGCAGCTCGTCGTCCCGGTCGGGTCGGAAGGCGGCGACGGCGAAGAAGATGTTCGACAGCGCGAACAGTGTCGCCCCGGCGACGACGGCGGTCAGGTAGGAGAAGGCGTAGATGTGGCTCTCGCTGCGCATCCGCTGCATCTGCACCATGATCAGCACGAAGAACGGGACGATCAGGATGCCGAACAGGTTGAAGCCGACCTGGCCGAACCTGATCAGCGCGGTGTTGTCCCGGTAGAACGCCCCGACCTCGGCGGCGCTCATGTCCGGCGACATGGGCGGCCGGAAGCCGGGGAAAGCGACGAAGAGCACCAGCAGGACGAGTGCGAGCACGGGCGCGGACCACAGGATCACCTGCTGGGCCCGGAGGGCCGAGAAGGCCGACTCCTCTTTCGCAGTGAGGGCCTGCATACCTTCCTCTTCTCTCCAGTGTGGAAAGCAAGTTCTCCTCACGTGCGAGGAAGCTTGCCGCAACTGGAGCATGCATGACTTCCTGACTATGGTCAATGATGCCGATGCGGTAAGATCCCCTGCCATGGCTCGAGTTCCCCACGGTGCAAAGGATGACCCTGGTCAGGAAAGGGCGGTTCCGGTCCGTGCGCGTTCTCAGGCGAGCCGGGACGCGATCGTCCAGGCGGCGCTGGCCCTGTGGCGCACCAAGGGGTACGCCGCGACCACCGTCACCGACATCTGCAAGGCCGCCGGCGTCTCGAAGGCGCTGTTCTACGTCTACTTCGCCCGCCGGGAAGACGTGCTCATGGAGATCGAGATCTTCACCATGCGCGACGCCCACCTCGCGGCGCGGGACGTCGCGGCGCGCCCCTACGAACTCGTCGATCTGATCCGCGCCGTCATCGACGTGCTGGAGCGGGGCATGCGCCGCTACCCGCCGGAACTCGTCTTCGAAACCGTGATCGAGACCTACCGCATCGAGCAGCGCGCCGAGGGCGCCGCCGACCTGGCCTTCCTCTTCCGCGAACCCTTCGAGCTGGCGCGCCGGGACGGCAAGCTCCCGCCGGACGCCGACGTCGAGCGCAGCGCACGGATCGCCCAGATCATGGTCGGGGACGGCATCCGATCGTGGACCGCCGGCCGGTGCGAGCAGCCGCTGACCGAGAACCTCGCCCGGGAGATCGCCCTGCTGATCGGCGGGGTCCCGCCGCGCTGAACCCGGCCCGTCCTCAGCGGTCGAGCCGGGCGAGGAGGACGTCGAGCATCTGCTCGTCGTGGTCGGCGCGGGCGGCGTCGTCCTGGGGAGCGGGCACCAGGTAGCCGCCGACCCACGCGCGCAGCATCAGCAGAGCCCGCAGGCGCGCGTCGTCCGCGCCGAAGCCGAGATCGCGCAGGCAGGACGAGATGTGGCCGAGCAGGGCGCGGTCGGCGTGCCGGACGGCCTGCTGGGCCGCCGGTTCGCTGCGCGCCCACAGCCGCATCGCGCGGTCGATCGGCGCGATCTCGCGGCCGAGCGCCTGGATGCGGCGGAGCCGCTCGCGCGGGTCGGGGGTGCTGCCGAGCGCGAGCCCGAGCATCTCGTCCGTCCGCTCGTGCGCCCACCGGTCGAGCAGGGCCCGCACCAGCTCGGTGCGGTCCTTGAACTGCCAGTAGAAGCTGCCCTTCGTCACGCCGAGCCGGGACGCGAGCGCGTTGATCGTCACCCCGCGCTCCCCGGTGTTCGCCAGCTCCCGGTACGCGGCCTCGATCCAGTCCCGCCTGGACGCCTTGGTGCGGGCCGTCATCACGCTCCCCCGATCGTTCGTCTCACACGAGGTTGACCGGGCCGGGGTCGATGCCGAGCTCGATCTTTCCGTAGAGCGCGTACGACGCGTCCGGGTCGAACACCACGTGCCCGGAGATCGTATTCACATCCCGCTGCGCCCGCTGGAACGGCGAGCCGGTGAACTGGGCGCTCGCCCCCGCGGCCCCGCACAGGTCGTTGACGACGCGGCGGGCGGTCGCGGCGACGTGCGCGGCGGCCAGCCGGGCGGACGCGCGGCGGTGCAGGTCCACGGCGTCCGGGCCGGACGCGTCGCGCAGCGTGCTCTCCAGGAGGAGGCGGGCGGCGCGCAGGTCGGCGGTCGCGGCGGCCAGCCGGATCTGCCCGCTCATCAGGTCGCGCTGCCGCTCGCCCGTGTACGCCATGACCCGGCCGCGCATCCGCTCGCCGAAACGGGCCAGCACGCCCTCGGCCGCCCCGAGGACGGGCGCCGCGCCGGTCAGCGCGAACACCGGCACCAGCGGCGTCCGGTACACCGCGCCCGGATTGACGCGCGCGCCGGGGGAGCGGCCCTCGGCCAGCTCGGCGAGGGGGACGGACCGGTGCGCGGGCACGAACGCGCCCGCGACCTCGATGTCGTTGCTCCCGGTGCCGCGCATGCCGCTGGTGTGCCACACGTCGTGGACGGTGACGTCCGCGCGGGGGAGCAGGAACAGGCGGGGTTCGATGGTGCCGTCGACGGTGACGAGCGCCATGACCATCACGTGGTCGGCGTGCATCACCCCGCTGCCCCAGGACCAGCGGCCGGTGACGGTGTGGCCGCCGTCGACGGGCTCGGCGGTGCCGCTCGGCGCGAGGGTGCAGGGGATCAGGGCGTACGGGCGGTCGGCCCACACCTCCGCCTGGGTCTCCTCGGGGAACAGCGCGACCATCCAGTTGTGCAGCGTGTAGATGGTCGACAGCCAGCCGGTGGACGCGCACGCCGCGCCGGCCTCGCGGCACGCGGCGGCCATCGTCGCGAAGCCGAGTCCGGCGCCGCCGAACCGCTCCGGGACGAGCGAGGCGAACAGGCCGGTCGCGGCCAGGTCGGCGATCGTCTCGTCGGGCAGCCGCCGCGCCTCCTCGGCGGCGGGGGCCCGGTCCGCGAGCGCGGGCGCCAGGTCGCGGACGCGGGCGACGACTTCATCTCCATACCCCATGGTACGGAACCATACCCATAGGTATGGAAGGTGTCCATGCCCGGTCGGGGCTCTTGACGGCGGCGCATGTTACCGGTCACAGTGGCACCCGGCGGACCGGCCGCGACCCTGGAAGGGGATGGTGTGAGCGCTGACCGATACGTGGTGGGGGTGGACTTCGGCACCCTGTCCGGACGGGCCGTCGTGGTCCGGGTCGCGGACGGCGCCGAGCTGGGGAGCGCGGTCCACGCCTACGCCCACGGCGTGCTCGAGGAACGGCTGCCGGACGGCACCCGGCTCCCGCCCGACTGGGCGCTGCAGTCGCCCGAGGACTGGCGCGACGTCCTGCGGCACGCGGTGCCCGCGGCCGTCGCGGACGCGGGCGTGGACGCGGCGGACGTCATCGGCATCGGCACCGACTTCACCGCCTGCACCGTGCTGCCGGCGACCGCGGACGGGACGCCGCTGTGCGAGCTCCACCCGGACCGGCCGCACGCCTGGCCCAAGCTGTGGAAGCACCACGCCGCCCAGCCGCACGCCGACCGGATCAACGCGCTCGCCGCAGAGCGGGGCGAGAGTTGGCTCGCGCGGTACGGCGGAAAGATCTCCTCCGAGTGGGAATGGGCCAAGGGCCTGCAGCTCCTCGAAGAGGACCCCGAGACGTACGCGGCCGCCGAACGCTGGATCGAGGCCGCGGACTGGATCGTCTGGCAGCTCACCGGCACCGAGAGCCGCAACGTCTGCACGGCCGGGTACAAGGGCATCCACCAGGACGGCGCGTACCCGTCCGAGGAGTTCGCCGCCGCGCTGAACCCGGACTTCGCCGGATTCACCCGCAAGCTCGGGCACGACCTCGCGCCGCTCGGCGGGCGGGCCGGACGGCTGGCGGCGCGGGCGGCGGCGTGGACCGGGCTCCCCGAGGGGGTCGCCGTCGCGGTCGGCAACGTGGACGCGCACGTCACGGCCGCCGCCGCGGACGCCGTCCGGCCCGGCCGGATGGTCGCCATCATGGGCACCTCGACCTGCCACGTCATGGCGTCCGACCGGCTCGCCGAGGTGCCGGGCATGTGCGGCGTGGTGCGCGACGGGATCGTCCCCGGACTGTGGGGGTACGAGGCGGGCCAGTCCGGCGTCGGCGACATCTTCGGATGGTTCGCCGAGACGTCGGTGCCCGCGGCGTACGCGCGCGAGGCGGACGCCCGGGGCATGAGCGCGCACGAGTACCTGACGTCGCTCGCCGAACGGCAGAAGGTCGGCGAGCACGGGCTCGTCGCGCTCGACTGGCACAACGGCAACCGCTCGGTGCTCGTCGACCACGACCTCTCCGGGGTGATCGCGGGCCAGACGCTCGCGACCCGCCCGGAGGACGTCTACCGGGCGCTGATCGAGGCGACGGCGTTCGGCGCCCGCGTGATCGTCGAGACGTTCGAGGCGTCCGGGGTGCCGGTCGAGGAGTTCGTCGTCGCGGGCGGGCTGCTCGGCAACCGGTTCCTCATGCAGGTGTACGCGGACGTGCTGCGGCGCCCCCTGTCGGCGATCGGCTCCGGGCAGGGCCCCGCGCTCGGCGCCGCGGTCCACGCGGCCGTCGCCGCCGGCGCCCACCCCGACATCACCGCCGCCGCGGCCGCCATGGGCAAGCGGATCCCGGACGCGTTCGTCCCCGACCCCGCCCGCGCCGACGCCTACGACCGGCTGTACGCCGAGTACCGCCGGCTGCACGACCACTTCGCGGACGGCGCCGTCCTGCACCGCCTCCGCGCGATCAGGAACGAGGCCGCCCGGTGAGAGAACTCGAGGACCTGCGGGAATCCGTCTGCCGCCTGCACGCCGAACTCGTCCGCAACGGGCTGGTGGCGTGGACGGCGGGCAACGTGTCGGGACGGCTGCCGGGCGGCGACCGGTTCGCCATCAAGCCGAGCGGGGTGTCCTACGACGACCTGACGCCCGAGACGATCGTCGTGTGCGACCTCGACGGGAACCGGGTCGCGGGCGAGCTGTCGCCGTCGAGCGACACCGCCGCGCACGCGTACGTGTACCGGCACATGCCGGACGTGAACGGGGTCGTGCACACGCACTCGACGTACGCGTCGGCGTGGGCGGCGCGCGCGGAGCCGATCCCGTGCGTGCTGACGGCGATGGCCGACGAGTTCGGCGGCGAGATCCCGGTGGGGCCGTTCGCGCTGATCGGCGGCGAGGACATCGGCCGCGGCGTCGTCGAGACCCTGTCCGGGCACCGGTCGAAGGCCGTGCTGATGCGCAACCACGGGGTGTTCGCGGTCGGGGACTCCCCGAAGGCGGCGGTGAAGGCGGCGGTGATGTGCGAGGACGTCGCCCGCACCGTGCACGTGTCCCGGCAGCTCGGCGAGCCGCTGCCGATCGCGCGGGCCGACGTCGACAGCCTCTACGACCGCTACCAGAACGTCTACGGGCAGAGGAGTTCGCGATGACGGCATGGTTCCTGACCGGCAGCCAGGGCCTGTACGGCGCGGACACGCTGCGGCAGGTCGCCGAGCAGTCCCGGAAGATCGCGGAGGGGCTGCCGGTCGACGTCGAGTGGAAGCCGGTGCTCACCGACGCGGCGTCCATCCGCCGGATCATGCTGGAGGCGAACGCGGACGACGCGTGCACCGGCGTGATCGCGTGGATGCACACGTTCTCCCCGGCGAAGATGTGGATCGCGGGCCTGGACGCGCTGCGCAAGCCGCTGCTGCACCTGCACACGCAGGCGAACGTGGAGCTGCCGTGGAGCTCCATCGACATGGACTTCATGAACCTCAACCAGGCCGCGCACGGCGACCGCGAGTTCGCGCACGTCCAGACCCGGCTCGGCGTGCCCCGCAAGACCGTCGCCGGGCACGTGACCGACCCGTCCGTCGCGTCCCGGATCGAGGCGTGGGCGCGGGCCGCCGCCGGGGCCGCCGCGCTGCGCTCGATGCGGCTCGCCCGGTTCGGCGACAACATGCGGGACGTCGCGGTGACCGAGGGCGACAAGGTCGAGGCGCAGCTCCGCTTCGGCGTCTCGGTCAACACCTACGCCGTGAACGACCTGGTGGCGGCGGTGGACGCGACCGCCGACGCCGACGTGTCGGCGCTGGTCGCCGAGTACGCCGACGCCTACGACCTCGCCCCCGAGCTGCGCGCGGACGGCGACCGGCACGCGTCCCTCCGCTACGCCGCCCGCATCGAGCTGGGGCTGCGCGCGTTCCTCACCGACGGCGGCTTCACCGCCTTCACCACCAACTTCGAGGACCTCGGCGGCCTGCGCCAGCTCCCGGGCCTGGCCGTCCAGCGGCTGATGGCGGACGGCTACGGGTTCGGCGGCGAGGGCGACTGGAAGACGTCCGCGCTGCTGCGGGCGCTCAAGACGATGGCGCCCGGCGGCACCTCGTTCATGGAGGACTACACCTACAACCTGGTGCCCGGCGAGCAGCTCATCCTCGGCGCCCACATGCTGGAGGTGTGCCCCTCGATCGCCGCGGGCACCCCGTCCTGCGAGATCCACCCGCTGGGCATCGGGGGCCGCGAGGACCCCGTCCGGCTGGTGTTCGACGCCGAACCCGGCCCCGGGATCGTCGTGGGCCTGGCCGACCTCGGCGACCGGTTCCGGCTGGTCGCGAACGAGATCGACGTCGTCGTCCCGCCACCGCTGCCGAACCTGCCGGTGGCGCGGGCCGTGTGGCGCCCGCGGCCCGACCTGGCGACGTCCACCGAGTCCTGGCTGGCCGCCGGAGGCCCGCACCACACCGTCCTGTCCACGGCGATCGGCGCCGAGGAGCTGACGGACCTGGCGGAGATGCTCGGCGTCGAGCTCGTCACGATCGACGCGGCCACCACCACGGCCGGACTCGCCAAGGAGCTGCGCTGGAACCAGGCCTACCACCGCCTGGCCCAGGGCTTCTGACGGATGCGCGGGTGCGGGGATGAGTATCCGTACTCATCCCCGCGGGAGGCGCCGGACCGACCATTGACGCATACGGACTAGACGTGCGGGCGCGCCGGCGGGTTCAGCTGCCGTTCCAGCCGCGCCGCCCACGCGGCCGCGAGCTCGTCGATCCGGGGGAGGTCGGCCTCCGCGACGGCCAGCCCGGGGGTGACCACGGTGGCGCCCAGCTCCACCAGGAGCGGGCGCAGGTGCACCTCCACGGCCAGCGCGTGGGCGGGGGAGCCCACGACCATGAGGGGCAGGGCGACGACCCGCGCCAGGGCGCCGGTGTCGATCCGGTCGAGGAACGCCTTCAGCAGGCCCGTGTAGGTCGCCTTGTACGTCGGGCTCGCCACGACCAGCAGGTCGGACTCGGTGACCCGCCGCACCGCCTCGGCGACCGCCGGGTCGGAGCCGGGGAAGAGCAGGGGCGCGAGGTCGGCCAGCTCGATGACGTGCGGTTCGGTCTCGGCGCCGGCGACCCGCGCCGCGGCGCGCGCGGCGGCGACGGCCGCGCGCGACGTGCGGGAGGCGGGGCGCGGGTTGCCGACCAGGACGGTGGTGGACATGGCGTGCTCGATCCTTCCGAGACGTACCGGACGGCGGGCGGCGCCGCGGGTGCCGCGCGATCCGCCGCACGCCGCCCCATGGTAGGGCGGCGACTCCCGCCGGTTCGTGCGCGGGGTCGCGGTCGGAGAGCGGCGGGTCCGGCCCGTGCGCCGCGCCGTGGCCGGGCCGGACCCGCATCCCGGGGGGACCGCTCGGACCGCCTGCTCGGTCCGGCTCTCTAGCGGGGTCGCCCCGGAGCGGAGACGCGCCGTCCGGTCAGGACGAGCACGGGACGGGCGCGGCGGGACCGCCGGGACCGGCGGAACCGGCGGACGCGGGCAGCCCGGCCGCACGCCAGGCGCGGAACCCGCCGACCACGTCGGTCGCGCCGGTCAGGCCGAGATCCTGCAGGGACGCGGCGGCCAGGCTGGAGGTGTAGCCCTCCGAGCAGAGGACGATCACCCGGACGTCGTGGCCGGTGGCCTCGGGGACGCGCGCGTCGCTCGCCGGGTCGAGCCGCCACTCCAGGACGTTGCGCTCGATCACCAGCGCGCCCGGCACGCTCCCCTCCGCGGCCCGCTGCGCCGCGGGCCGGATGTCGACCAGCAGCGCGCCCTGCCGCCACGCGTCGTGGGCCGGTCCGGGGTCGAGCCGCCGCAGCCGGGCCCGCGCCGCGGCGAGGACGTCGTCGATCGTCCGGGGCTTTCCCGGCGTCCGGGTCACCACTGGCCGGCCTCCTCGGTGGATGGCGCGAATCTCCTATTTAGTCAATCGGAATAGTTCTATAGTCCGGGGAGCTCGGGCGGATAGCGGCCGCGAGCGAGGGAACGGACCCGGACGGAGGCTCATGGAACGGCGGAGGCCCATGGAACGGCGGGGGACCATGGAAGAACGCGGGTCACACGACGGCGGGGGCGACGGCGGGGGCATCGTCAAGGCGCTGCCGCCCGACCGGTTCATCGTGCACGGCGCGAACGCGGAGATGCGCTGGGACGCCCTGCGCGGCGAGGGCCTCATGGTGCCCAACGACCTCTTCTTCGTCCGCGACCACACCCGGACGCCGCTGATCGACGCGCGGGCGTGGCGGCTGCGCCTGTTCGGCGACGGCCTGCGCGGCGCCCCGCCGCGCGACCGCGCCGTCGAGTTCGGGTACGCGGACCTGCTCGCCATGCCGTCCCGCACGCTGGACGCGGTGATCGAGTGCGCCGGAAACGGCCGCGCCCTGTTCGCGAGCCAGCAGGACGAGCCGGCCCCGGGCATCCCGTGGACGCTGGGCGCCGTCGGCGCCGCGAGGTGGCGCGGGGTCCCGCTCGCGGCCGTCCTGGAGCGCGCCGGACTCCGCCCGGACGCCGTCGACGTGCTGCCGACCGGGCTCGATCCGGCCTGCCGCCTCGGCGGCGAGGACATCGGGCGGGTGCGCCGGCCGCTGCCCGTCGGCAAGGCGATGGACGACGTCCTGGTGGCCTACGAGATGAACGGGGTCCCGCTGCCGCCCGATCACGGCTTCCCGGCGCGGCTGGTCGTGCCCGGCTGGGTCGGGGTCGCCTCCATCAAGTGGCTGGGGGAGATCGAGGTGGCCCGGCGCCCGCTGGCGTCGCCATGGACCACCCGCATGTACCGGATGTTCGGCCCCGGACATCCGCCTGGGGGCGGGCCGCCGCTGGCGGAGCAGGTCGCCAAGAGCGCCTTCGAGTTCGGCTGGGACGAGCGCGTGCCGCCCGGCCGCCCGGTGACGCTGACCGGACGGTCGTGGTCGCCGCGCGGGCCCGTCCGGCGGGTCGAGGTGAGCACGGACGGCGGCGCGGGCTGGCGGCCCGCGCGCCTGCGCGGCGGCGACACCGGGTGGTGCCGCTGGAGCCTGGAGTGGTGGCCCGACCGGACGGGCCCGGTCACCCTGGTCGCCCGCGCCGTGGACGGGACGGGCGCCCGCCAGCCCGACCGGTCGGACTTCAACACCGAGGGCTACCTGTTCGGCGCGGCCGTCCGGCACCGCGTGCAGGTCGGCTGACCCCGGCCGCCGCCCGACCGGCGGCCGCCCGACCGGCCGTGCGCGTCCCGGAGCCACCCGCGTCCGGGGCGCGCACGGCCGGAGCCTGCGCGTCAGGCCGCCGTATCGAACGGCCGGGCCGCACGCGATCAGCCGGCGAGGCCCTCCCGCACGCGCCGGGCGGCGGTGACCAGGTGGCGCAGGGACGCCTCGGTCTCCGGGTAGGCGCGGGTCTTCAGGCCGCAGTCGGGGTTCACCCAGAGCTTGGCGGGCTCGATGGCCTCCAGCGCCCGCCGCAGGTTCTTCTCGATCTCCTCGGCCGACGGGACGCGCGGCGAGTGGATGTCGTAGACGCCGGGGCCGATGCCGTTCCCGTACCCGGCCGCGCGCAGGTCGCCGACCAGCTCCATGTTCGAGCGGGCCGCCTCGACGCTGGTGACGTCGGCGTCCAGCGCGCCGATCGCGTCGATGATCTCGCCGAACTCCGAGTAGCACATGTGCGTGTGGATCTGCGTCGTGTCCGCGGCCCCGGACGTCGACAGCCGGAAGGCGGCGACGGCCCAGTCCAGGTACGCGGCGTGGTCGGCCTCGCGCAGCGGCAGCAGCTCGCGCAGCGCCGGTTCGTCGACCTGGACGACCCGGATCCCGGCCGCCTCCAGGTCGGCGATCTCGTCGCGCAGCGCCAGCGCGACCTGGGCGGCCGTGTCGGCGAGCGGCTGGTCGTCCCGGACGAACGACCAGGCCAGCATGGTGACCGGCCCCGTGAGCATGCCCTTGACGGGACGCTCGGTCAGCCCCTGCGCGTAGGCGGCCCACTCGACCGTCATCGGGCGGGGGCGGGTGACGTCGCCGTGCAGGATCGGCGGCCGCACGTAGCGCGACCCGTACGACTGCACCCAGCCGAGCTCGGTGGCCGCGTAGCCGTCGAGCTGCTCGGCGAAGTACTGCACCATGTCGTTGCGCTCCGGCTCGCCGTGCACCAGCACGTCGAGCCCGATCTCCTCCTGCAGCGCGACGACCCGCGCGACCTCGTCCCGCATCGCCGCCGTGTAGGCGTCCTCGGTGATGCGCCCGGCCCTGCGGTCGGCCCGCGCCTTGCGGATCTCCGGGGTCTGCGGGAACGATCCGATCGTGGTGGTGGCGAGGTCCGGCAGCTTCAGCGCGTCCCGCTGGGCGGCGAACCGGGCGGCCCGGTCGCCGCGGCGCGCGTCGGCGAGCGCCTCCAGCCGGGCGCGGACACCGCCGTCGACCACGGCGGACGGCACCGGGACCCCGGCCGCCGGGTGCCGCTCGCGCAGCGCCCGCCCGATCGCGACGACCTCCGCGACCTTCTGCCGGGCGAACGCGAGCCGCTCGCGGACGGCCGGTTCGAGGGACGTCTCGGCGTCCAGGTCGATCGGGACGTGCAGCAGCGAGCACGAGGTGCTCACCACGACCTGGTCGGCCAGCCCGAGCAGCACCGCGTAGGCGCTCTTGGCGGCCGCCTCGTCGGCGCGCCAGACGTTGCGTCCGTCGACCACGCCCGCGACGACGGTCTTGCGGGGCATCCCGCCGATGGAGGCGAGCGCGTCCACGTTGCCCGGCCCAGCGACGAGGTCGAGGCCGACGGCCTCCACGCGCGTGCCGGCCAGCGCGCGCAGCGCGTCCGCGCCGACGGCGCCGAAGTAGGTGGCGAGGAGGATCCGCGGCCTGCTGGGCAACTCGCCGAGCCGCGTGTAGACGCGGCCGAGCGCGGCGATCTCCTCACCGGTCCGGTCGGCGGCGAGCGCCGGCTCGTCGATCTGGACCCATTCGGCGCCCGCCCCGGCCAGCCGCTCCAGCAGCTCCGCGTACGCCTCGACGAGCCCGTCGAGCAGGTCGAGGGTCCGGAACCCCGGCGTCGACGGCTTGGCGAGCAGCAGGTAGGTGAGCGGGCCCACGAGCACCGGGCGCGTCTCGATGCCGAGGGCCTGCGCCTCCCGGTACTCCGCGAGCGGCTTGGCGTTCCGGTCCAGCCGGAAGCGCGTGTCCGGGCCCAGCTCCGGGACGATGTAGTGGTAGTTCGTGTCGAACCACTTCGTCATCTCGAGCGCCGGGACGTCCTGGACGCCGCGCGCCATGGCGAAGTAGCGGTCGAGACCGTCGAGGTGCCGGTAGCGCTCCGGCACCGCGTCGATCATCACGCTGGTGTCGAGCACCTGGTCGTAGAAGGAGAACGTGTTCGACGGGATCGTGTCCAGGCCGGCGTCGCGCAGCTCCGTCCACACGGAGGAACGCAGGTCGGTGCCGGCCTTCTCCAGCGCCGCGGCGTCGATGCGTCCGGCCCAGTAGTCCTCGGTGGCGAACTTCAGTTCACGGTTCGGTCCGATACGGGGGTATCCGAGGATCGTGGTTCTCATGGCGGCTTCCCTCGCTCTGCCACAGGCGGCACCGGAGGAAGGACGGCAGGGCGCACGAAGGCGCACGTGCGAGCCGCCGGCCCTCCCACGAGGCCGCTGACCACCGCGCGCCGGCCGGCGCGCGGGCGGAGGCAGGTCTTCGGACTCGCGGGCACCGCGCCTACCGGAGTAGGCGCGTCCTACTGGCCGTCGCTTCCCAGGCCGCGGCCCAGTGCGTGTGACGGCGGTCGTTCCCGCTCACCGCTGCGGGGCAGTCCCGGATTCGCACCGGGTTCCCTCTTACGACGCCCGCTCCCCGAGGGGTGCGGGCGAACCATCCGCACGGCCGAGTGTAGAGGAGGCGGGAGAGGCCGCCGGTTCCGCGGTCGGCCGGCCCGGGGGTCGGGACCCGCGGGCCGGGGCAGTACCGCCGGCCGCTCCCGTCCATGAGTCCCGCACGGTGAACGCGCGGCGGCAAAGCTTTCGCGGACGGTGCTTGTGCAGGTGGGGGACGGGTAGGGCCGGTCCCGACGGGGCGGTTGCCCGAAATCTCCACGAACGCGGCGGCAGGCCATGGACGATCGCAAGGACGGTACCGGACGCACGTTCCTGGTCACGGGGGCCAGCGGCTACATCGGCGGGCGGCTGGTGCCCGAGTTGCTGCGCGCCGGCCACCGGGTGCGGTGCATGGCCCGCTCGGCGCGGCGGCTGCGCGACCACCCCTGGGCGGGGGACGTGGAGATCGTCGAGGCCGACGCGACCGACCCGGAGTCGACCCGGCGGGCCCTGGACGGCGTGGACGTCGCCTACTACCTGATCCACGCGCTCGGCGGCGCCGACGGCTTCGCCGAGCGCGACCGCCGCGCCGCGCGCACCTTCACCGCGGCGGCCCGCGACGCCGGCGTGCGGCGGCTGGTCTACCTGGGCGGGATGGACCCGGAAGAGGAGCCGTCGCCGCATCTGCGGTCCCGCGCGGAGGTCGGCCGGATCATGCTGGACGCCGGGGTGCCCGCCGTCTGGCTGCGCGCCGCCGTGATCATCGGCTCGGGGTCGGCGTCGTTCGAGATGCTGCGGTACCTGACCGAGCGGCTGCCGGTGATGGTCACCCCGCGCTGGGTGCACTCGCGGATCCAGCCGATCGCGATCCGGGACGTCCTGCACTACCTGGTCGGGGCCGCCGACCTGCCCGCCCATGTCAGCCGGGGCTTCGACATCGGCGGCCCGGACGTGCTCACCTACGTGGACATGATGCGCCGCTACGCGGCCGTCGCGGGGCTGCGGCGGCGGCTCATCGTCCCGGTCCCGGTGCTGAGCCCGTGGCTGTCGAGCCTGTGGGTCGGCGCGATCACGCCGGTGCCGGGGAGCCTGGCCCGTCCGCTGGTGGAGTCGCTGCGCAACGAGGTGGTGTGCCGCGAGCACGACATCGACCGGTACGTGTCCCCGCCGCCCGGCGGCGCGGCGGGCTTCGAGCGCGGGGTGGAGCTGGCGCTGCGCCGCGTCCGCGACGCCGACGTGGCCACCCGCTGGTCGTCGGCGAGCATGCCCGGCGCCCCCAGCGACCCGCTGCCGACCGACCCCGACTGGTCCGGGGGCAGCCTGTACACCGACGAGCGGGGCGGCGAGGTGGCCGCGTCCGCCGACCGCCTGTGGACGGTCATCGAGGGGATCGGCGGCGACCGCGGCTGGTACTCCTTCCCGCTCGCGTGGCGCGCCCGCGGCGTCCTGGACCGCCTGGTGGGCGGGGTGGGCCTGCGGCGCGGCCGCCGCGACCCGCGGCGGCTGCGGATCGGCGAGACCGTCGACTTCTGGCGGGTGGAGGAGATCGAGCCCCGGCGGCTGCTGCGGCTCCGCGCCGAGATGCGGCTGCCCGGCCTTGCGTGGCTGGAACTCGGGGTGGTGGAGCGGGACGGCCGCACCCGCTACACCCAGCGGGCGCTGTTCCACCCGCGGGGGCTGGCGGGCCACGCGTACTGGTGGGCGTTCCGGCCCTTCCACGATCGCGTCTTCGGCGGCATGTGCGCCGGCATCGCCCGCGCGGCCGAACGGGACGGCGCCCCTGAACGGGACGGCGCGCCCGGCGCGTCCGACGCCGCGCGCACGGGCGTCCGGGGTATGTAGCTGACTGTGGTCAGCATCGTGGCCGGTAGGGTGGCGGTCATGGAGGAAGCGGAACCGAAGGGCCGATCCCGAGTGAGTGCTGACCGGGGTCAGCGCCGGGCCAGTCTCGCGCAGTCGCGTTCGGTGGAGAAGAGGCGCGCCCTGCTGCAGGCCGCGATCGCGCTGTGGCGGACGAACGGGTTCGCCGGTACGACGGTCGCCGACATCTGCAAGGCCGCCGGGGTGTCCAAGGCCCTGTTCTACTTCTACTTCCCGACCAAGGAGGACGCCCTCGCCGAGGCGGGCGTGCTCTCCACCGGGGACGCGCGCCGCGTGGCCCGCGCGCGGCGCGCCGGTCCCGGCGAGCTGCCGGAGGCGATCGGCGCGGTGCTCGCCGCGCTGGAGCGGAGCATGCGGCACAGCCCACCGGACCTGCTCATCGAGGCCACCCTGGAAGGCCACCGCGCCGAGCACCGGGCCCTGCGCGAGGGGCGCCCGGACGAGCACCACGCGAGCAGGTACCTCTTCCTCGAACTGTTGCGGCGCGCCCAGCGCGACGGCGGGCTCCCGCCCGGACTGGACGTGCTCCACGTGGCGCGGGGCGTCCAGGCGCTCCTGGAGGCGGGCACCCGGCACTGGGCCGCCGGGGAGTACGGGGACCGCGGCTTCGCCGAGGTCGTGGGCCGGGACATCGCCGCGTTCGTCGCGGGCCACGCGCGGATCGCGTCCGGGGACGCCCAGGAAAGCTGAGCGCGGTCAGCTTTCCTGGGCGTCCCCCGGCCGAGATTCTCGTTCGATCGCGGCGCGAGACGGGGCCGAAAATGTTGACTCTGGTCAAGTCGCCTGCCTAGGCTCGGGCTCCGGTGAAGTCGAGGAGGCCCGGTGGAACCCATCTCCGATCGCCCCGTCCGCGTCGTCCAGTGGACGACGGGCAACGTCGCGAGGCAGTCGCTCCGAGCCGTCGTCGAGCGGCCCGAGCTCGAACTCGTCGGGCTGTACGCCTTCAGCGGGGACAAGGTGGGTCGGGACGCCGGCGAGCTCGCCGGTCTCGGGCGCACGGTCGGCGTCACCGCCACGAACGACATCGACGAGATCATCGCGCTCGCGCCCGACTGCGTCCTGTACATGCCGCTGCACCCCGACGTGGAGCACCTGACGCGGCTGCTGCGCGCGGGCGTCAACGTCCTGTCGACCGCGTCGTTCCTGACCGGTCGCGCCTACGGCGAGGAGGCGCGGGCGGCGCTGGACGATGCGGCGCGGGCGGGCGGGGCCAGCCTGTTCGGCAGCGGCGTCAACCCCGGCTACGCCGACCAGCTCGCCGCGGTCGCCTCCGGCGTCTGCCGCGAGGTCGAGTACGTCACGGTGTTCGAGTCGTTCGACATCGGCATGTGGGCCGGGGACGCGAACCAGGACGAGCTGGGCTGGGGCCGGCCCGCGGGCGATCCGGGCCACGCCGACGACGTCGTCCGGGCCACGGCGCCGTTCGGCGACGCCGTGGAGGCGCTCGCCGAACTGCTCGGCACGTCCATCGACGACGTCCGCTGCGAGGTCGGCTTCGCCCACGCCACCAAGGATCTGGACCTTCCCGGACGCCCGGTCGGGCGCGGCACGGTCGCCGGGCTGGACGTCCGGTGGATCGGCGTGTCGGGCGGCGCCGACGCCGTCGAGGCCCACATCCGGTGGACGGTGACGTCCGAGCTCGACCCGGCCTGGGAGGTGGCGATGGCCTACCTCATCGAGGTCCGCGGCCACCCGCAGGTCAACCTGCGGGTCGAGGTCCTCCCGCAGGACATGGCCTCGATGAGCCTGGAGGACATGCTCGCCATCGGCTCGGTGATCACGGCGATGCCGGTCGTCAACGCCGTCCCCGCGGTGGTCGCCGCCAGGCCCGGCATCGTCACCTACGCCGACCTGCCCACGCAGGCCTCCCGCCACGTCCGTCGGCCATAGGTCCGCCGTGGCGGGCGTCAACCGCCCCGCGCCTCGACGAGCCGTCCGCGGTTCACCTTCGTCGCCGCGCTGCGCGGGATCGCGTCGACCAGCTCGACCGTCTTCGGGACCTTGTAGGGCGCCAGGCGTCCCTTCGCGTAGGCGACGACCTCGGCCGCGGTGGGCGGCGCCGCCGGATCGGCCGGCTGGACGAGCGCGTGCACCCGGCGGCCCCACTCGGCGTCGCGCAGCCCGATGACCACGACGTCGGCGATCTCCGGGTGGTCGATCAGTGCCGCCTCGACCTCCGCGGGGAAGACGTTCGCGCCCCCGGATGTGATCATGTCGACCCGGCGGTCGACGAGGTAGAGGTAGCCGTCGCCGTCCAGGTAGCCCATGTCGCCCACGGCGCGGAACCCGTCCGGGGTCTCCGCGAGCCGCGGGGCCTGGCCGAGGTAGGTCGAACCGCCGTAGGACGGGGCGCGCAGGAAGATCTCGCCGAGTTCCCCCGGCGGCAGGTCGCGGCCGTCGGCGTCGAGGATCCGGACCTCGGTGCCGCGCAGCCCGCGCCCCACGCTGCCCTGGTGCAGCATCCACTCGTCGCCCCGCAGCGCGGTGATGCCGAGCGCCTCGGTCATCCCGTACGCCATCACGATGCGCTCCGGGCCGATCAGCTCCGCCCACCGGTGCACCAGCGACGGGGGCATCGGCGCCGCGCCCTGCTGGAGCCACACGAGGCTGGACAGGTCGCGGTCATCGGCTCCGGGAGCGTCCGCCATCCGCTGCAGCATCGTGGGCGTCGCCGTGAACGTCGTGACGCGGTGCCGTTCGATCAGCTCGAGGGCCAGCGCGGCGTCGAACTTCTCCATCACCACGAGCCGGTCGCCGTCGACCAGGCTGTACAGCGTCGCGAACGCGTTCACGTGGTACATCGGCGCCAGGACCAGGACGGTCTGCGGCCGGGGAACCGGCATCCAGGCCTCGGCCATCGGCGTGCTGAGCACCGGGTTGTGCACGGCGGGCGCCGCACTCAGGATGATCTTCGGGGTGCCGGTGGAGCCGCTGCTGCAGATGCCCTGCATGTGCGGGGACACCACGTCGGGCAGCTCCGGTACCGGGCGCGCGGCCGACGCGTCGATCCAGTCCAGGTCGTCCGGGCCGAGGTAGAGGCGAGGATCGATCACGCGTTTCAGTCGTTCGAGCTCCCAGTCCGGGACGTCCCAGCGCACCGGCACCGGCACCGCGCCCAGCTTCCACGCGGCGAACACGCTCATCGCGAACCGCGGGGAGTTGCGCAGGCCCAGGCCGACGAGGTCGCCGTGCCCGACACCGCGCTCGGCGAACGCGCCGGCGAGCCTGCCCGCCCGGTCGTCCAGCCGGGCGCAGGTGACCGCCTCCTCGGTGCCGTCCGCCCGCACGTGCAGGTAGGCGGGCCAGTCCGGGCGCTCCTTCGCCAGCAGCGCGATCCGCCGGGCCTGGCTCGTTTCCGTACCGTGCACGCTCACACCGGCCTTCCGCGATGGGGAGAATGTGCTTCTGCAGCGACGGGGGTCGGGGGTCAGCCGATCGTGAGCGGGAGCGTCTCCCAGCCGCGGACGGTCGTCGTCTGGGCGAGCTTGGCGCCGTCCCAGTCGACGTCCCACTCCGGGAAGCGCTTGAGCATCTCCTCCAGCGCCACCCGCCCCTCGAGCCGGGCGAGCGCGGCGCCGAGGCAGTAGTGGACGCCGAGGCCGAAGGTCAGCTGCTGGCTCATCCCGCGGCGGACGTCGAACCGGTCGGGATCGGGGTACCGGTTCTCGTCCCGGTTGGCCGCGGCCACGATGAACAGCATCGCGCTGCCCTCGGGAACGGTGCGCCCGTGGAACTCGACGTCCCTGGTGACGTAGCGGGCGATGGACGGACCGGGCGGCTCGTACCGCAGCGTCTCCTCGATCGCGCCGGGGATCAGCGACGGGTCGTCCACGAGGGCCCGCCGCTGGTCGGGGTGCTGGGCGAGCACGGAGCCGAGCCAGCCGATGAGCCGTCCGGTGGTCTCGTTCCCGGCGCCGGCCACGACGGTGGTGTAGGTCAGGGCCTCGTCGTGGGTGAGGGTGCGGGTGGTGCCGTCCTCGTCCTCGAACTCGGTGTTCAGCAGGACGGTCATGAGGTCGTCCGACGGGTTCTTCGCGCGCCACTCGATGTACTCGCGGAACATCTCGTTGCTGAAGTGCGAGCCGTCCGCGTGGTCCATCTGCCCGCCGGGCTCGGTGCGCAGGGCCTCGTCGGCGGAGTCGCGGATGGCCTCCTGGTCGGCCTCGGGGATGCCCAGCAGCATGCCGATCACGCGCATCGGCATCTGGACGCCGACCTCGCGGATCAGGTCGAACTCCGTCGCGCCCACCAGCGGGTCCAGCGTCCGGACGCAGAAGTCGCGGACCCGCGGCTCCAGTTCGGCGATCCGGCGCGGGGTGAAGACGCGGGCGAGCAGCCGCCGGTGGACGTCGTGGATGTCGGGGTCCTCGAAGATGAGGGTGCCCGGCGGGATCTCGATCCCCGACTTGATCAGCTCCAGGATGCCGCCGCGGGCCGAGGAGAACGTCCGCCAGTCGGGCAGGCCCCGCTCGACGTCGGCGAACCGGGTCACGGCGTAGAAGTCGTGCTTCTCGTTGTAGTACAGCGGCGCCTCCTCCCGGAGACGGCCGTAGGTCGGGTACGGGTCCTGCCAGAACCGCGGGTCGTACGGGTCCCAGTAAACGGGGGCGCTCACGTCACTCCCTCCCTTGGCGGTCCCCACAATGTAGAACGCAGCTCTCAGTTCTGGAAAGGCATGTTTTCGGAAAGGTCAGTGAGGCTGGTCGACGCGGGCGCCGTCCCGCCGCTCGTCCTCCTGACGTCCGGCCTGCCAGGCGCCGACGAGGTCGGCGTAGAGGCCGGAGCGCCGCGGCAGTTCGTCGTGCCGGCCGAGAACCGTGCGCTCTCCGTCCATGACGAGGACGCGGTCGGCGCGCCGGGCCGAGCTCAGCCGGTGCGCGATGACGACGAGCGTGCCGGGCCGGGCCCGGAACGCCTCCTCCATCCGCGCCTCCGTGACCGGGTCGAGGTGGCAGGTCGCCTCGTCGAGCAGCACGATCCGCGCGGGGGACAGCCAGACCCGGGCGAGGGCGATCATCTGCCGTTCCCCGGGGGTCAGCCCCGAGCTCGACCCGATGGCCGCCTCGGCACCGCCGAGCCGGTCCCGCAGCGGGCCCAGGCCGAGGGCCGTGACGGCGTCCTCGATCTCGGCCTCGGTGGCGGCCGGACGCAGGTAGGCGAGGTTCTCCCGGAGCGACCCGGCGAAGACGTAGGCCTCCTGCGGGATGATCGCGATGGTGCGCCGCAACCAGCCCGGGTCCACGGCCCCCAGCGGGAGCCCGCCGATCGACACCGTGCCCCGCGCGGGCTCGGCGACGCCGGTCAGCAGGTCCGCCAGCGTCGACTTGCCGATCCCGCTGGGGCCGACGACGGCCAGATGCGATCCGTACGGCACCGCGAACGTCACGTCGCGCAGCACCGGCTCCGCCCCGGTGCCGTAGGCGAAGGTGAGCCGGTCCACGCGCAGCTCGCAGCCGTCCGGGACTCCGGTGCCGGACGCCGGTGCGGCGTCCGGCCGCGATTCCGGTTCGGGGCCGGCGCACGACTCCAGCCGGTGCAGCGTGACCCCGAGGCGGACCGCGGCCCCGCCGGCCGTCTGCACCGCCGCCCGCAGCGCGGGCTGCAGGTTCGCGGTGACGTAGGTGAGCGCCCCCAGCAGCTCTCCGGTGGTGAGCCCGCCGCCGTGCAGCAGCCACGGCCCGGCGGCCAGCACCATGACGAGGGAGAGGTGCCCGCCGGCGGTCCCCAGCGCGGTCCGCAGCGCGCTCGCCCGGGCGGCCGCCCGCTCCGCGGCGGCCTGGGCGCGGAAGACGCCGGCGGCCTCGCCCGCCGCCTCCGCCGCGGCGCCGCACGCGACCACGTCGCGCACCCCCGACACGACGCCGCTCACCGTGTCGGCCACCCGCTCCTCGGCCAGCAGCGACGTGCGCTCGCGGGCCGCCAGCTCCGGCAGCAGCCGGACGAGCAGCAGCAGCGTCAGCACGACCGGCGGGACGACCAGCAGGGCGACGACGGGCGCCAGCAGGGCGAGGCCGACCGCGGCCGCCGTCACCGTGAGCCCGACCTGCTGCATGCCCAGCAGCAGGCCCGCCGTCGTGTCGCGGACGGTCTCGGTGTGTTCCGACATGCGGGTGATCACCGACATCCCGGGGCGCCCCGGGCCCGCCCCGACCGCGCGCCGCAGCGTCCCCGTGACGACCCGGCGCACCAGCCGGTCCCGGAGCGGCTCGACGACCCGTCCCAGCGCGGGCGGGACGCGGCGCGCGCTCGCGGCGGCCACCACCATGGCCGCGCCGAGCACCGCCAGCCAGCCGAGGCCCGCCGCGAGGTCGTCCCGCAGGAAGCCGTGGTCCAGGGACCGCGCCACCAGTTGCCCCGACAGGAGCGCGGGCAGGGTCGCGGCGAGCGACCACGCCAGCGTCACGGCCAGCCCGCGGCGCTCGCGCACCAGTTCCGCGAGCGGCCGCCGCCACGCCCGGCGTCCGAGCCCGGGCACCGCGTCCGCCGGAACGTCCGGTGTGTCCGGTGTGTTCGGTGCGGTCATGGTGCCCCCTCGTCCCGGGCCGATCCGGTACCGCCGGGACGGGACGCGGGTGCCGGAGGCTCGAACAGCTCCCGGTAGGCGCGCTCCCGCCACAGCTCGCGGTGCGGCCCGACGGCCCGCACCGCGCCGCCGTCCAGCCACGCCACCAGGTCGGCGCGCGCGGCCGTGCCCGCCCGGTGCGCGACGACCAGCCGGGTGCGCCCCGCCGCGGCCCGCGCGAGCGCGGCCGCCACCTGCGCCTCGGTCACCGAGTCGAGGCTGGAGGTGGCGTCGTCCAGGACGAGCAGCCGGGCGGGCCGGACGAACGCCCGCGCCAGGCCGAGCCGCTGCTCCTCGCCGCCCGACATCGGAGCCTCGCGCAGCGGGGTGTCGTATCCCCCGGGAAGCAGCCGGACGAACCGGTCCGCGCCCGCCAGCGCCGCGGCCCCCTCGATCCGCTCGCGGGGCGGCGTCCCGCACCCGTAGCCGATCGCGTCGGCGACCGAAGCGCCCCGCAGCCGCGGCCGCTCGAAGGCGTACGCCACCGCGCGCCGCAGCGAGGCGGGGTCGGCCTCGGCCAGGGGGACGCCGTCCAGCAGCACCCGCCCCGCGTCCGGTTCGAGGAGCCCGCCCGCGACCATGGCGAGCGTGGTCTTCCCGGCCCCCGACCGTCCCACGATCGCGACGGACCGTCCGGCCGGGACGGCCAGGTCGACGGCCTCCAGCAGCGGCCCGTCGGTACCGTGCACGGTCACCCCGCGCAGGCGCAGCTCGCCCGGGCCGTCCGGCAGCGGGCGGCGCCCGCGCTCCGGTACGGGCACCGACAGCACTTCGTCGATCCGCTGCTCGCCCGCGCGCAGCCGCGCCAGCCCCAGCAGCATCGATACCTGCCCGAGGAGCCCGAGCGCCATCGGCGCGTAGCCGGCGACCGCGAGCATCTGCCCCGGCGAGATCCGGCCCGCCAGCACGCCCTGCCCGGCCACGGCCAGCGCGGCCAGCCCCGTCAGCGGGACCAGCAGCGTCCCCTGCCCCTGGATCCGGCCGTAGGCGCGCCAGAGGTCCCGTCCCGAGACGGCCAGTTCGGGAAGGGGCGCGAGGATCCGGTCGGCCTCCCGCCGCCAGGTGCCCGCGCCCCGGACGGTGCGGATCCCCGCCAGGGCGTCGAGCATGCGGGTGGAGATCTCGCCCTGCAGCTCCTGATAGCGCGCCACCAGGCCGGACGCGTGGCGCACGAAGATCCGCATCATCGCCAGCCCGGCCGGGACCGCGAGGGCGACGGTCGCCACCAGCCGCCAGTCGATGAGCCACAGCGCGGCGACGCCGCCGAGCGAGGTCGCCAGCCCGGCGACGAGCTGGACGAGCACCGGTGCGGCGCCCGCCGCCCGGGACGCCCCGGTGACCACCCGGCTCGCCAGGTCGCCCGGGGCGAACGCGCGCTCGCCGGGCACCCCCAGCGCCAGCACGTGCTCGATCAGCCGCGATCGGAGCCGGACGGTCTCGGCGGACATGCACGCCACCTCCGCCACCTTGAGCGCGTAGGCCGCCGCCACCGCCGCGGCCAGCAGCGCGACCAGCACCGACAGCGGCACCCGCGCGTCCCCGCCGGCCAGGACGGCCTCGGTGGCCGCGCCCAGGACCGCCGGCAGCGCCACGGTGCAGCCGACGCCGGCCAGGGCGGCCGCCACCAGCGGCGCCATCCGGCCGCGGCCACGCACCCGACGCACTTCCGCACCCCCGGCTCTCGTCGTGTTCGGGCCCGCCCGGGGCGGGGCGCGGCGCACCCCGCCCCGGACGGACCGCCATCGGTCGGCTCGGCCGGTCAGCAGCAGTTGAACAGGCTGCCCTGGCTGCAGCACTCCCACCAGCTGAAGTCGCTTCGCGCTCCGCTGGCGTGCTCGACGTGGAGGCTCTGGAGTTCGAGAATCTTCGCCATTTTCGGTTTCACCTCTTTCCGGTCACGTAAGGGGGTCGGGAGCGTGCGGTCGCGATCGGCGGGGTACGGAACGTCGATCAGCAGCCGCAGGTGAAGGGAACCCAGCTGCCGGTGCTGCAGCATTCCCACACGCTGCCGTTGCTGTCGGCGGCGGCTGCGGAGTCGGCGCGCTCGACGTCCAGGTTCTGCAGTTCGAGGATCGAGGCCATGTCGGTGTTCACCTCCTTCGCGGTGTCGAGGATCGTCATCGGTCCGCCCCTTCCGCGGGACTGAGGAAGGGGAGTTCGAGGGGGCGGCCGCTCAGCGCGGCGCCCAGGGTGAGCAGGACCCCGGCCGATCCGGTGGCCAGGTCCATCGACAGCCGCAGGAGCTGGTCCCCGATGAAGGCGATCCGCTCCGGCGCCCCGCCGGCGTCCCGCTCGGCGTCCCGCTCGGGCTCCTGGTCGGACTCCCGGCCGGGGAACGGGACGGCGTGCCAGCCGATGTTGCGCAGATGGCGCCGCACCGCCGGGTCGCCGGGCCCCGCACCGGTGTGCAGCAGGTAGGCCAGGATCCCGGCGCGGCCGTTGAACAGGCCGCTCTGCACGAAGTAGTGCGGTTCCGCGGCGCGGCGGACGCCCTCCTGGGCCTCCTGGAACTCCGGCTCCGCGCGATGGCGCAGGTACTCGTGCAGGACGAGCCCGATGCCCGCGCTGCCGGTGGCGACGTACGGAAGCACCCGCCACCCCTCGTCCACCTGGAGGGTGCGGTCCTTCTGCGTCCACTTGCAGGCGTCCAGGTCCCGCCGCAGCGCCCGCTCGGCGTGGTCGAGCAGGCTCCGGTCCCCGGTCGCCTCGAACAACCGGATCAGGAACAGCGCCGGACCGGACGAGCCGTACATCAGCCCGGCCCGGTACAGGCCGTCCTGCGGACGGTCGAGGTCGCGGACGAGCCGTTCGGCGGTCGCCCGCGCCGCCTCGGCGTACGACCGGTCGCCGCTGCTCCGCGCGAAATGGAGCTGGTTGAGCCCGATCCCGGCCAGCCCGCGGAACAGGCTGCGGTCCACCGCCGCGTCCGGCTCGGGCGCGTGCTCCATGATCTCCAGGGCCTCGGCGCGTCGGCCGAGCCGGTCCAGCGCGTACGCGACCCCCGCGACGCCGTCGAAGAAGCCGGGCGGGGGCCGCTGCACCGAGCCGACGGCCCGTACCAGCCAGTCCTCGTGCTCGGGGAACCGTCCGGCGCCGCTCTCCGCCAGCGCCCACAGCACGCCCGCCGCGCCGTGCCCGAACCCGATGCCCCCGTTGGAGGTGGCGAACTGCTCGATGTCGCCGGGGAACAGGCGGTCGGTCCGGTGCGGGGTGGCGGCCGACAGGATCGCGCCCGCGATCGAGTCGCGGAGCCGGTCCCAGGACGCGGGCGCGGGCTCCGGCCACAGCGCGCTCGCCCCGGGCGGGCCGCCGTCCGGGCGTCCGGACGGCGTGCCGGAGCGGATGTCGGCGCGGACCTTGCCGGCGTAGTCGGCGGGCAGCGGGAAGCGCCCGGTGACGAACTCGATGAACTGCTCGACCTTGCCGTCGTCCCAGCGCAGGACGGCGGTCAGCGACATGAAGACGGCCAGCCGGATGCATCCCAGCGCGTACCGGTCGACGGCGACGCCGGTGTAGCCGGGCGGGGCCTGGTAGCCGGGCGCGCCCAGCGCCGGACGCGTCGCCTGCGCGGCGTCGGCGACCAGTTCGAAGTCGACGAACGCGATCGTGTCGTCGTCCCGCACGATGATGTTGCCGGGGTGCAGGTCACCGAACACGGCACCGCGGCGGTGCAGCTCGTCCAGCGCCAGCTCGATCTGCTCCAGGATGTCCAGCGCCCAGGCGGCGTAGCCGGCGATCTCGTCGGCGGTCGCGCCGACGTGCAGCAGCGGGTTGCGGCGCACCATGTGGTGCGACAGGGTCTCCCCGGCCACGAACTCGCGGACGAGGAAGTGGTGCTCCCAGCAGACGCGGTGGTCCACCATGCGGGGGATGCAGTCGAGGTCGGCCATGCGCTCGAGGAACCGGCGTTCCCGGTCCAGCCGGACGACGGCGTCGTCCTCGTCGCGGTCCAGCCCGGCCATCGGCCGCGCCTCCTTGACCAGGACCTCCCCGCCGGTGCGGGTGTCGGTGGCGCGGTAGAGGCCCCCGCCGTTGGAGAAGTGCAGCGCCTTGTGGATCTCGAACGGGAAGTCGTCCGGCGTGCCGGTATCGCGGGCGGCCAGCGCCGGCTCGAGGCAGGCGGGCACGGTGACCCAGTCCGGAACCCGGAAGACCGGATCGCGGTGGTCCGGGACGAGCCGGCCGTCCGGCGTCTCGATGGCCGGCACCGGCTCGCCGTACTCCGACCGGCACGACCTTTCCCGGAAGCCGCCGTAGCGCACGAACAGCGGCCCGGATCCCCAGCGGAGATCGCTCAGGATATAGGGGGCCCGCTGCCCTTCGAGCATGCCGCCGAGTTCACGCAGCGTCTGTTCGAGGACCCGCTCGTCGGCGGGATAGATCGTCATGAATTTTCCGCTTCCGCCGCGTTCGGCGTACTTGCTGTTGCGGGCCAGAAGCACGCGTCGGCTGCGCAGGTACTTGAAGAAGACGTCGTGCTCGACGCAGTATTTCGCGACGATGTCCAGAATTTCTTCGGCATTGTGCAGTCCGGCCGAAACGTGGATCTTCCAGCCCTGGTCGGGAATCGATCCGTCGGTTCGCCCCTGCATCGTCCAGACGCCTCTCGGCTGTCGCGTCCAGCCGTCCGGCACCTGCCTGCCTGCGGAGAAGCCGTCGTCTTCGCCGGGAACCTCGGTGGAAGGCGCGTCATAGAAGACCGGATCCACCATTCCGTACGCGTGATACCGAAGATCCATGCATGGCTCCAATCAGCACCCGGGGGTCCCGGCATAGCCGACATGGTGGGCGATGTGCCGACCGGACGGCGACTCTCTTCGGCGCTCTCCGAAATGTCCACGAATTATGCTTCGGCGCTGACCTGAACGTGCCGGTCAGCGGGGTCGCCGGGACCGTCGTGCGACTTTGGCGGCCGACGATCGACATTCCCGTCCGGCTTCCGCGTGGTTATAGTTCAAGTGGCCGGGGACCGGCGCACTTTCCGGGCGGGCAACGCGAAGCGATGTGATGCGATGTGATCCGATGGCCATGATGATCGGCGCCACGGCGGCCTCGCTGGTCGTGCTCGTCCTGACCGCCGGGGCCGTGGGCCACGCGCTGCGGCCCTCCGTCCTGACCGGGGCGCTGCACGCGCAGGGAACCGTCGCGCCGCGCCTGATCGGTCCGCTGGCCGCGGCCGTGCCCGCGGCGGAGGCGGTGCCCGCCGTGCTGGCCGCGCACGCCCTGCTCGCCGACCGGCCCGGCCAGCTGCGCGTCGCGATGGCCGCCGGCGCGGCGCTGCTGTGCGGTTACGCCGCCTACGGCCTCGTGGTCGCCCGCACCCGGCGGGACGTCCCGTGCGGCTGTTCGGCCGCGGGAACGCCGATGAACGGATGGGTGGTCGCCAGGGCCGCCGCGCTGGCGGCCGCGGCGGGATGGGCGGTGGCGGCGGCCGGTCCGGCCGCCGCCGCGACCGGCGGCCGGGCGGGCGTGGCGGCACTGGCCGGGGCCGTGTTCGCGATCCTGCTGTGGGAACTTCCCGCACTGCCGTCCGCCGCCGCGCCGGCCCGGTGAGGACCGGCGCGCAGGCCGGAAGGAGACCGCCGACATGACGTTCGAGACGACCGCCGACCTGGTCTGCTGGACGGCCCTGGTCCTGCTGGCCCTCGCGCTCGTCCGGGTGAACCGGCGGCTGCGCGCCGTCGAGGCCCGCGTTCCCGAGCCCGGCCTGCCCGCCGGTACGAGGGCGCCCGGACTCGACCGGCTCGGGGTCGCCCCGGCCGGGCCGACGCTGCTGCTGTTCCTCAGCTCCGGCTGCGGCGGCTGCCCCGCCGTTCTGGAGGAGGCCGTGGCGCTGGCGGCCGACCCGGCGAGCGTTCCGATGCGGGCGGTGTTCTCGGGCGACGGCCTCCCCGTGGACGACGGGCTCATCCCCGTGCACACCGGGGAGCGGGAGCTCATGTCCGCCTACCGGGTTCCGGGGACGCCGTTCGCCGTGCTCGTCGAGTCCGGCCGGGTGCGCAGGGCGGTGCCGGTCCGCTCCCTCGACCTCCTCAAGGAACTGGCCGCACCCGCTGCGGCGAAGCCGGCACGGGACGGCGGGACAGGGCGACGCCCAGCGGCGTGATCGCGTGCACCGCCTGCCGGCCCACCCGTCCGGTGGTGATCAGGCCCGCCTCGCGGAGGACCTTCGCGTGCTCGCTGGCCGTGGCCGGGGTGACGCCCAGCCGCCTGGCCAGTTCCGTGGTGGTCGTCCCGTCCGCCGCCCCGCAGAGCGCGGCCGCGCGGGTCGTCCCCAGCAGTGCCGAGAGCGCGTCGGGCCGCTCGCACGGATGATCGTGCAGTGCCGCCCCGAAGTCGGTGAACGTGGGGAAGAACAGCACCGCGGGCCCATGCCCGTCCCGGTTCTCCAGGAGGACGGGCCTGCGGCCGCAGAACACCGAGGGCGCCAGCACCAGCCCGCGCCCGTCCAGCTTGACCGTCCGTGACTCCGGACATCGGACTTCCAGGACACCGGCGTCCCAGCGGGTGTCGGCCGAGAGAGTCGACAGCAGGAGCTCGACGCCGCCTCGGGCGACCGTCCGGAGCCGGAAACTGCGCTCCACGTCGATTCTGCTCTGGATCCGATCCCAGTAAGGGGTGATCGCGGCGCACCGGTAATCCCGCAGCGCATCGCCGAGTTCTCGGAGCGCCGCCGGGTCCCCGGCCGCGAGGGGCTCCGCGTGCACCGGGAGCCGCGGCAACGCGGAGAGCTCCCGGGCCAGCCGATCGCCGGGCGTCGAGACGATCGCCTCGATGCTCTCGTTCCAGCCCTGGTCCTCCCCGCCGCGCATGAGGAATTCCGCGAACGGTCCTTCCGCCGGGCACAGCGCCATCAGTATCCGGCTCGACCGCGGCAGGCGGGCGCGCGTCCGCGCGCGCCACCCGTCGAGCATCCCCCGGCCGGACCGCGTCCGGAGCGCCCGAACGCTCAGGACGGTCTCCCATAGCGGGTGCGCCCCGGAGAGCCTGGTGCGCGCCAGATCATGACCGGTGAAGCGAATGTGCAGCATGGGGTCCCCCGATCCCATCGTCCTCCGTTGTCCGACAACGCGAGACACAGGGACCACGACCGAAAGACATGTCGCAGCACGGAACGCACACCCCGCTGGTCCCCGACCAATGGCATGAAGTGCATCCCCTGGGCATGCCATTGACTTGCCTGACATGTCTAACCTGACGACTACGGGCCAGTCAAGACATGGAGTGAGATATTTCGTTCGCCTGCATTCCAGTGCGCTCTTGCCGGAGCGCCAGGTGATCGTCTACCGCGCGATGTGTCCGCCGCGCGAAAGGATCTTTTCGGTCCCGTTCCGACGCAGTAATTTGTCTGCATATGCTGCGCTTCGCCTCCCGGCCGGAGGGGAGGCCGACGGGTGGCGCGCCGGCCGCGTGCGGCAAGGTCGCCGCTGCCGTCAAGGTGACAGCCCTGTGGTGCGGTCGCGGCCGCCGCGGGCTTCAGGGCCGGGCGGCGGAGGCCGGGGGGCGGGAGTTTCCGAGTGAGGCGTTCCGGGAGATGTAGTGGAGCGGCGGCCGAATTTCACTATTCTGTCGACTCTTCTAGTGGGGGACGCGCAATTGTTATCGTCGTCGACGCCGCTTTGTGTAGGGCGCGGTCTGCGGCACGTGCGGCACTGTTCTGCTATGTGCCGATCGTCCCCCGAAGGCACCGTCCGAACTGGGCGCCGGTCCGCTGAAGGCGCCGCCGGCATTTTCTCGGCCGCCCGAGCGACGTCGGGTGGAATGGCGCCGCCCCGCCCGCCGGGCGGCGCGCCTGCGCATCGTTCCCCGCATGCGGCGGCAACGAGCGAACGGAATCCGGTGCCACCGCGCCGCTGCTTCCCTTCAGCGGGACTGCCCGTCCGGCCGTGGGTCCGCCGCCCGCGGTCGGCGGCGAAAGCCGAACTCGGCACCGCCGACCGTCCGGTGGAGCCGGCGCTGTGGCGCGACGCGACGACTTTCCCGCCTGCGAGGCCGTCCGGCTGGGCGCCGCCGTGCGCCGCGCGTGGTCGTCGTCGCCGGTCACGGCGTACCTCGACGTCGACCATCCGGGCGTCCTCGGCTCCTGGACGGGGGACGAGCGGGAATGGCGGGCCGTCCCGCAGCGGGCCTCGCGGGCGGACGCGGCCGAGGCCGGGCTCCGGACTGAACCGGGCCCCGAGCGGTATCGGCTCGGTGCTTCCTGCGGTAATGGCAGTCGCACATGAGTCGCCCCTGTACTGCAAGAACGCGATGTCGGCAGAAAATCCATCGCCGGAATCGCATGGAGATCAACTTGTGAGCCGGTCGGCGGGGGGTGCGGAGGGGGCGTGTGCGGAAGCCGGTGATCTCCACCGAGTTGTGCGTGACTGCAAGGTGATATAGATCACATCGCAACGGTCGAGTACGGAGTAGAGTCCTGCCTGACACGGCCGAACCCCGCAAGTAATCCCACCCGTAGATAACGGACCGATCCAAGTCCGGTTCGTCATGCCTGCGACTGGCGGCTCGAACATGCTGGAGATCAGCCTCGACCACGAGGATTCCCTGTCCCCGCCCCGTCAAATATACCGGCAGATCCGTCTCGCAATTATGGCGGGCGGCTTATGCGACGGTGACGCGCTGCCATCGGTGGCGGAGTTGGCGCGGCACCTTGACGTCGCGGAAGGCGCGGTCGGTGCGGCCTACGGGTGGATGAGCGCCGAAGGTTTCGTGGAGTTGCACCAGGGCGGGCCGCGCATTCGCGTCGGCGTGCGGGAAACGCGGCCGCCCGGGCGGCCCGCGGCGCCGATCGAACTCTGGGCGGACCTGCCGAAACCGCCGGCGCGGCCCGGCGCGGCGCCCGAATACGACTTCCGCACCGGGATACCGGACAGGCACCTGTTCCCGACGGAAACCTGGCGGCACCTGCTGGCGGAGCAACTGGCCGCGATGCCGTCCCAGTCGCTGGTCTACGAGGATCCGCGCGGAAACGCCGACCTGCGGACGGAGATCGCCGCGCACCTGCGGCGGGTCCGGGACGTCCGCGCGACGGCGGCGGACGTCCTCGTCACCAACGGATCGCAGCAGGCGGTGCACCTCGCGGCCCGCGTGCTGCTGCGGCCGGGCGACCGGGTCGCCGTCGAGAACCCGGGCTACCCGCCGCCGCGGCAGATGTTCGCGAGCCTGGGAGCCGAGCCCGTCGGGGTCCGGGTCGACGCGGAGGGCGTCGTCGTGGCCGAGATCCCGGACGACTGCCGGCTCGTCTACGTCACCCCGTCGCACCAGTTCCCGCTGGGCACGCCGATGTCGCTGCGCCGCAAGCTGGACCTGCTGGCGTGGGCGCGGCGGCGCGGCGCGGTGATCGTGGAGGACGACTACGACAGCGAGCTGACCTTCACCGACCGGCCGCTGGAACCGCTGCGCGCGATGGCTGCCGACCACGTGCTCTACGTCGGCTCGTTCTCCAAGGTGCTGCTGCCGATGCTGCGGCTCGGGCACATGGTCGCCCCGGCCGCGCTGCGGCCAGCGCTGGCGAAGGCGAAGTACCTCACGGACGTCGGCACCCCGAGCGTGGAGCAGGCCGCGCTGGCGCGGTTCCTGGCCGGCGGCGGATTCGCTGATCACCTGCGCACGGTGCACGGCGAGTACGGAGCCCGGCGCGAGGTGCTGATCGACGTCCTCGCGCGCGACTTCGGCGACGTCCTGACGCTCGTGCCGGCGGAGGCCGGGCTGCACGTGACCGTCCGCGCCGAGCGGGACATGTGGCCGCTCGTGCTGGCCGCGCGCCGGGCGGGGATCTGGCTGTACTCGCTCGGCGACTTCACGGACCCGCCGAACTCCGCGCACGGGCTGCTGTTCGGCTACGGAGCGGTGCCGGTCGACGCGATCGAGCCGGGACTCCGGAAACTGCGAGAGATCCACGACCGGAAGGGCAGGAAATGAACCAGCAGAAACCCGACTTCTCGCTGAGCGCCGACGAGTTGGCGCAGTTCCAGCGGGACGGCTACCTCGGGCCGTTCGACCTCTACGCGCCGGACGAGATGGAGCGCAACCTGCGTGCCCTGCGTCCCAAACTGCTCAATACGAAGACCTCCGTCTACGTCGAGGATCAGGCGGTCTCCGGGAGCACCAACCTCGCCAACTACGACCGCCATCTCGACGTCGATTTTCTGGCCGAGCACATCACCCGGCCCGAGATCGTCGACCGCGTCGCGAGCATTCTCGGTCCGGACGTGCTGTGCTGGCGCAGCGAGTTCTTCCCCAAATACCCGGGCGACGAGGGAACCGACTGGCACCAGGCCGACAACTTCTCCAATGTCGCGGGCGCCAAGCATCCGCAGATCGTCTGGCCCGAGGACGCCGAGTTCGGCGGCACCGTCACCGTCTGGACGGCGTTCACCGAAGCGAGCGTCGACACCGGCTGCCTGCAGTTCATTCCCGGCTCGCACAAGACCATGAACTATGACGAGTCCAAGGTCATGACGTACGACGCCGAGGCCATCAACAAGGTCGACAAGAACGGGGTCCGGCGCGGCTTCTTCGGCTACGACTACCGGCAGCTGCAGAAAGATCCCGACTGGAGCCCGGATGAGACGAAGGCGGTCTCGCAGGTGATGCGCCAAGGCCAGTTCGTCATCTTCTGGTCCACGCTCATGCACGCCTCCCACCCGCACAGCGGGAAGACCGGCACGATGCGGCTCGGCTACGCGGGCCGGTACCTGCCCACCTCCGTCCGCGTCTACCCCTACTCCGACCGGCTGGAGGAGTTCGGGGGTTCGGTGAGCCTGGAGAAGTTCGGCAACGTGCTGGTGTCCGGCCGGGACGTGTTCGGGCACAACAGGTTCGCGGACGCGACCCGGTCGGGCCGGCCGTTCGAGGCGCGCCGGACGGGAGCGCACGCGTGAGCGGGGACGCCGTGCGCGGGGACAACGTGCGCGGGGACGCGGGACGGCTGCGCGACTGGGTTCTCGGAACGTGCCAGGACCTGGGGCTCCCGCTCCGGCACGACGAGGACGACTTCTTCGAGGCGGGCGGCACGTCGCTGTCGGCCGCGAAGCTGATCGGACGCGCGGAGGAGGAGTTCGGCGAGGACGCGCTGCCGCCCGAGGCGCTGTTCGAGGGCAGCACGGTGGGCGAGCTCGTGGCCACCCTGGCCCGGCACGTTCCGGCGACGGCCCGCGACCGGGAGGGCTGACCGTGCCGCCTGACGGCGACCCGTGGCTGCTGCGGCTCAAGCGGGCGTCGCGCGAGCCGGCCGTCACCCTGATCTGCGTCCCGTACGCGGGCGGGAACCCCGCCCTGTTCCGCTCCTGGGCGGACGCGCTGGACGACAACGTCGGGCTGGTGGCGGTCAGGCTCCCCGGCCGGGGCTCGCGGATCAAGGAACCGTCGTGCGCCGACTGGGCGACCCTGCTGGCGCGCGCCTCCGCCGCGCTGGCCCCGCTCCTGGACGCACCGCACGCGTTCTTCGGGCACAGTTTCGGCGGCAGGACGGCCTACGAGCTGGCGCACCTCGCCGCGGCCGAGCACCCCGGCCGCACCGTGCGGCTGTTCGTGTCCGGCTGCCGGAGCCCGAACCGGCACCGCCGCCCCCACCTCCATCCGCTGCCCGACGCGGAGTTCCGGGCGGCGCTGCGGGACATGGGCGGCATGCCCGAGGACCTGCTCGCCAGCGAACCGCTGATGCGGATGCTCGTGCCCGCCGTGCGCAGCGACCTCCGGCTCGCCGAGCTGTGGGACGACCGCGCGGCGACGCCGCTGGACGTGCCGCTGACGGTGCTCTACGGGCGGGACGACCCGATCGACCCGCTCGCGGCGATGGCGGACTGGCCCGCGTTCGGCGGCCGCGGGTGCGAGCTGGTCGAGCTGCCGGGCGCGCACTTCTTCGTCGACAGCCACCGCGGGCTCGTCCTGGACGTGATCAACGAGAGATTGGGGACGTCAGGTGCGACGGCTGGTGGCCGCCCCCGGGGCGCTGGCCATTCATGATCGGATCAACCGGACCGCCGTGGAGTATCCCGACGACCGCGGGGTCGCGGCGCTGTTCGAGCGGCAGGCCGTCCGCACCCCGGACGCGACCGCCGTCGTGCACCGCGAACGCACCCTCAGTTACCGGGAGCTCGACCTCCTCGCCGACGGCCTCGCCGCCCGCCTGCACGAGGCCGGGGTCGGCCGCGGCGACGTCGTCGGCGTGTGCTGCGCCCGGTCGCCCGAGCTGATCGCCGCGCTGCTCGCGGTGCTCAAGTGCGGTGCCGCCTACCTCCCCTTCGACCCGGACTGGCCGGACGGACGGCTGCGCCTCGTCCTCGGCCGGGCCCGCTGCGGCGTCGTCGTGACCGACCGGCCCCCGGCACTGCGCGCCCGCCTGCCCGAGCAGCGGTTCGTGCCCGCGGACGGTGCGGCGGGCGGTGCGGTGTCCGGGGCGGCTCCGGCGGTGCGGGCGGACCCCGACGACATCGCCTACATCAACTTCACCTCGGGCTCGACGGGGACGCCCAAGGGCGTTCCGATCCGCCACCGGAGCATCGTCCGGCTCGTCCATGCCGCCCGCTACGCGCGGCTCGACGAGCACGCCCGGCTGCTCCAGCTGGCGCCGATCTCCTTCGACGCGGCCACCTTCGAGATCTGGGGCGCGCTGCTGAACGGGGGCACGTGCGTCCTGTACCCGTCCGCCTTCCTGCGGTTCTCCGAGCTGAGGAAGGTGCTGGAGGCGCAGCGCGTCACCGTCGTCTGGCTGACGGCGGCGCTGTTCAACACGATCGTGGACGAGGCGCCCGCGACGCTCGCGAGCGTCGGGACGATCCTCACCGGCGGCGAGGCGCATTCGCTGCGGCACATCGCCGCCGCACTGCGGCACTACGGTCCGGACCGGATCGTCAACGCCTACGGCCCGACCGAGAGCACGACCTTCGCCACCTACCACCCGGTGCGGGCGCTGGACCCGGACGGCTCGCCGTTGCCGATCGGCACGCCGATCCAGAACACGCGCCTCTACCTCGTCGACGGCGACCGGCTCTGCGGGGCGGGGGAGACGGGGGAGGTCTGGCTCGCCGGGCCGGGCCTCTCGCCCGGCTACCTCGCGAACCCCGCCGCGACCCGCGAGCGGTTCGTCGAGCGCGACATCGGCGGGCGCCGGGAACGGCTGTACCGCACCGGCGACCGGGGCCGCTTCCGGCCCGACGGGGCCGTCGTGTTCCTGGGGCGGCTGGACGACCAGGTGAAGATCAACGGGCACCGCATCGAGCCCGGCGAGGTCGTCCACCACCTCAACCGGCACCCGCACGTCCGGCAGAGCCACGTCGTGGTCGGCGCGACGGCGGCGGGGGAGAGGACCCTGGTCGCCTTCGTCGTCCCGGAGCACGAGGCGTGCACGGCGGCGTCGGTTCGCGAGCACCTGAGGGCGGAACTCCCGAAATACCTGATCCCCTCGGTGATCCACTTCTGCGCCGCGCTGCCGCTGTCGGCGAACGGGAAGGTCGACCGGCGCGCCCTGCTGACCCTTCACGAACGCGCGACCGGCGCGCCGGTGACCGCGCCGGATCGACCCCACCCCAACCCCGACGAAACGGACTAATGGCAACGAAACGGGTATGTCTCTGTCGTGTGACGTGAAGCCGCGACGCCCGCGCGGCGGGGGTGACGGAAACGGGCCCCGTCGCGGGCGTGCGCGAGCCGGACTCTCGATGGGGGGAGAGGTCGTGCCGAACACGAACCGAGGCGTGGTGTACGAAGGGCCGGGCACGGTCCAGGTCGAGGACCTGGAGTTCCCGCGCCTGGAACTCGCCGAACAGGGCGGCCGCAAGCTGGAGCACGGGGTCATCCTCAAGGTGCTGGCCACCAACATCTGCGGCTCCGACCAGCACATGGTGCGGGGCCGGACGACCGCGCCGGCGGGGCTCACGCTCGGCCACGAGATCACCGGCGAGGTGATCGAGCTCGGCAGGGACGTGGAGTTCGTCGAGCGGGGAGACCTGGTCAGCGTCCCGTTCAACATCGCCTGCGGCCGCTGCCGCAACTGCAAGGAGCGCAACACCGGCGTGTGCGAGAACGTCAACCGGGAGCGGCCGGGCGCGGCGTACGGCTACGTCGACATGGGCGGCTGGCACGGCGGCCAGGCGGAGTACGCGGTCGTCCCGTACGCCGATTTCAACCTGCTGAAGTTCCCCGCCGACCGCGACACCGTGATGGCCAAGCTGCGGGATCTGGCGATGCTGTCGGACATCTTCCCGACCGGCTACCACGGCGCCGTCACGGCGGGCGTGACCACCGGCTCGACCGTGTACGTCGCCGGGGCCGGCCCGGTCGGCCTGGCCTGCGCGACCGCCTGCCTGCTGCTGGGCGCCGCCGTCGTGATCGTCGGGGACATGAACCCGCGGCGGCTGGAGCAGGCGCGCGGCTTCGGCTGCGAGACGATCGACCTGGCCGGCCACGCGGACGTCGCCGAGCAGATCGAGGAGATCCTCGGCGTCCCGGAGGTCGACGCGGCCGTCGACTGCGTCGGCTTCGAGGCGCGCGGCCACGGCCCCGAAGGGGCGGGCGTGGAACGGCCGGCGACCGTCCTCAACACCCTGATGGGAGTTACCCGAGCCGCCGGAGGGGTCGGCATCCCCGGACTGTACGTCACCGGCGATCCGGGGGCCGCCGACGAGAACGCCCGAGCCGGACGGCTCGGGCTGGACTTCGGGCTCGGCTGGGCCAAGTCGCAGTCCTTCGCCACGGGCCAGTGCCCGGTGATGAAGTACAACCGGCAGCTGATGATGGCGATCCTGTACGACCGGGTGCACATCGCCCGGAACGTCGGCGCGTCCGTCATCCCGCTCGAAAGCGCGCCCGAGGGCTACGCCGAGTTCGACCACGGGGCCGCGCACAAGTACGTGCTGGACCCGCACGGACTGGTCGGGGCCGGGGTCTGACCCGGCGGTCAGTCGTCGTTGAGCAGGCCCTTGGCCAGCGCGACCGCCGCCGGCAGGGCGAAGGGCGCGTGCCTTTCCAGCGTCATCAGGGCGGTCGCGGTGCCGGCGATGTGGTCGACGATGAGGTCGCGGGCACGCCTGCGGTCGCGCGCGATGCACGCGTCCAGGATCTGCCGGTGCTCGTCGAGCCGGGCGGCGACGAACTCGCGGTCCGGTTCCTGCTTCAGGAAGGCCCGCTGGTAGCGCTCGGCGTGGTCGAACATCCGCTCGAGGTGGTCCGCCAGGCGCTGCCCCGCGCCGATCCGCAGGCGGCTGTGGAAGCGGCGGTGCGCCGCACCGTCCCCGGAGGCGGTCAACTCGGCGTCCCGCTCCAGTTCCTCGAAGTCCGCGCCGCGCAGCACCGGGACGGTCAGCCAGATCGCCAGTGCCTCGTCGACGACCCGCGCGGAGTACAGGTCGTCGAGGTCGCGGAGGCTGAGGGAGCTGATCTGGACGGACCGGTGCGGGTTGCTGACCACGAGCCCTTCCTGCTCCAGCAGCCGCAGCGCCTCCCGCAGCGGGGTCCGGCTGACGTTCAGGCGGCGGCTCAGCTCGGGTTGCGAGATCTCGGTGCCCGGCGCGAGGTCGCCCTCCAGGATCAGGCGGCGGAGCGCTTCGTGCACGTTCCGGGTGCCGGCGCCGGACCCGGCGGCCGGAGCCGGGGCCGGGCCGTCGGCGTTCCCGGCCGGACCGGGCCGACCTGCGGTGTCCATGTTGACTTCGCCCCCAACTGCCTTGACAACTGTGTGCTCACTCGGCTCGATTGTATGCAGCTGCGTAATACCTGGATACAGCAGGGGCGGGCTCCGGTCAGCCGCGGACGAGACCGGCCGCCTTCCACGCGATCATGACGGTCGGGGCGTTGGTGTTCGCCGAGGTGATGCCGGGCATGACCGACGCGTCGATCACGCGGAGGTTCCGGGTTCCGCGCACGCGCAGCAGCGGATCGACGACGGCGTTCTCGTCCACGCCCATGGCGCAGGTGCCGACGGGATGGAACCAGGTGTTGACGGTCCGCGCCACATAGGCCCGCAGTTCGCGCTCCCCGGTGACGTCGGTGCCCGGCAGGATCTCGGTGCCCGCCCACTCCCGGAGCGCGGGACGGCTCGCCAGGTCCCGCGCGACGTCGATCGCCCGCAGGAGCCCTTCCACGTCCGCGGGGTCGGCCAGGTAGCGCGGGTCGATCAGCGGCGGGGCGCCGGGATCGGCCGACCGCAGCCGCAGGGACCCGCGGCTGCGAGGACGCAGCAGCGACGGATAGAAGGAGAACCCCGGTCGCGGGTCCACCGTGCCGTCGGCCGCCAGCGGGATGTTCAGCGCGCCGAACTGCAGGTCGGGCAGGGCGGCCGCCGGGTCGCTCCGGCAGAACAGCCCGGCCTCGCTGTGCTGGCCGGCGCCGGGCGGGATCGGGCGGCGGGCCGCCCAGGTCAGCGGGACGCCCGGATGGTCGTGCAGGTTGCGGCCGACGCCGGGCAGGTCGATCCGGGGCTCGACGCCCACCGGCCGCAGCTCGTCGGCCGGGCCGATGCCCGACAGCAGCAGCAGCCGCGGCGAGTCGACGGTGCCCGCAGACAGGATCGCCTCGCCGTCGACGCCCGCGGTGCGGACCGCGCCGTCCCGCTCGTACTCGACGGCCGTCACCCGGTCCGTCCGGTCCAGGACCAGGCGCAGGGCGCGGGCACCGGTGCGCACGGTGAGGTTGGGGCGGCCCATGACCGGCCGCAGGAACGCGTCGGCGGCGCTCTGCCGGAGGCCGGCATCCAGGGTGAGCTGGTTCCAGCCGGCGCCGTCGGCGGGCCCGGCGTTGAAGTCGGCGTTGAACGGGTGGTGAGCCTCCAGGGCCGCCTCGACGAACGCCTCCGAATGGGGGTTCGGCCGCTCCGGGAACCGGACCTTCAGCGGGCCGCCCGCACCGCGCCGGCGCGGATCGCCGCCGGGGAAGTCCTCCAGCGCGCGGAACGCCGGGAGGACGCCGTCATAGGCCCATCCCTCGTTGCCGCGGGCCGCCCATCCGTCGTAGTCCGCGGGGTGGCCGCGCAGGTACACCATCGAGTTGATCGCGCTCGACCCGCCGAGCACCCGGCCGCGCGGCCACCGGATCGCGCGGCCGCCGGCCGTCGGCTGCGGCACCGTCCGGTGGTCCCAGTCGACGTCACCGCCCATGTTCTCCGCCCAGCGCGCCGGGTCGCGCAGCTCGGGCCGGTCGGGGTCGCCGCCCGCCTCGAGCAGCAGCACCGACGCCGCCGGGTCGGCGGACAGGCGGTGGGCCAGGACGCACCCGGCGGACCCGGCCCCGATGATCACGTAGTCGTACGACGTCGCCCTCGCCTCCCCGGTCGTGCCCGCGTCCGCCGCGGCGCGGGGGCCCGGCGACCCGCAGGAGCCGCTCGCCGAGATCGTCGCGGGGGCGCCGGCCCCGCCGTGCCGGGCGGGGCCGACCCCTCCGGTCGCGCACCTGATCATGCGGGCCCGCCCCGGTCACGGCGCCGTCCGCGCAGGGCGGCGGTGGACGCCTCGTCGACGCTGTACACGCTTCCGTGCTCGCCGCCGTGCTCGGTGAGCACGACGCCGTAGTCGGTGCGCGCCGCCGCCGGCGAGACGTAGCCCGCCCGGACGTCGGCGAGGACCTGTCCGGCGGGACGATCGAGGGGGTCGCCGAACCCGCCGCCTCCGCCGAGCTCGACGATGTGGCCGTCACCCGATTCGAGGCCCGCCTCGGCGAGCTTCCCGTTGGGGAAGGTCTGGAGCTCGCCGTCCGCGCGCCGGATCCGGACGCGGTTCGGTGCGCCGTCGCCGGCGCCGTGCAGGCCCCACGGCGCGCAGACCGTCCGTTCGATCCAGGTGTCCACCCTGGCCGCGGTGTGCAGGCGGACGTGCAGCCGGGTGCCCAGGCCGCCGCGGTGCCGCCCGGCTCCGCCGGAGTCGGGGACCAGCGCGTACTCCTCGACGGTGACCATGGGGTACTTCGTCTCGACGACCTCGACCGGGGCGTTGTGGGTGTCGCCGTCGTTGACGCACATCGTGGCGCTCTGGCCGTCGGCGTGCGCGGTCGCGCCCCAGCCGCCGCCCTGCGGCCCGCCGTAGAACTGGAAGAACCGGCCGGTGGCCTCGTCGACGCCGTAGGTGTGCGACATGCCCAGGTCGGCGTGGTGGCCCGCGATGACCTCCTCGGGCAGCACCCCGGCCATCGCCCGGAACACGCAGTCGATGACCGTCATCGGGTAGGTCATCCACAGCCGCATGGCGGCGGGTTTCTGCGCGCTGACCACGGTTCCCGGCGGCAGGACGACCCGCAGCGGCCGCAGCGAGCCGTGGTCGATCGGGTACTCGCGGGGGGAGGTCAGGCATTTGAAGGCCACCTGCGCGGCCGACCGGCCCGCGGTGGCGCCGGAGTTGAAGTAGCCCGCGACCTGCGGACTCATCCCGCTCAGGTCGATGGTCATCGTGTCCTCGCGGACGACGACCCGCACCTTGACCGGGACGCGGCGGCCGACGTGCACGGCATCGTCGTCCATGAACGCCTCGGCGCTGTACTCCCCGTCCGGGATCCGCCGCACCGCCTGGCGGCTCAGCTCCTCGCCGCGGTCGAACAGGTTGGTGATACCGGCCTTGACGACGTCCGCGCCGTAGCGTTCGAGCATGGCGCGCATCCGGGTCTCGCCGGTGCGGATCGCCGCGATCTGCGCCCGGAAGTCGCCCATGGCCAGGTCCGGGAACCGGACGTTCATCGCGATCAGCCGGGTCAGCTCGTCGTCCTGGACCCCCTCCTTGAAGATCTTCACGATCGGGACCTGGAGCCCCTCGGAGTAGATGTCGGTCGTGGTGCCGCCGAGCACGCCGCCGACGTCGATCCAGTGCGCCATCGAGGCCGCGAACGCGACCAGCTCGCCCTCGTGGAAGATCGGCAGGGTGAAGATCATGTGGTTGAGGTGGCTGCCCATGATGTAGGCGTCGTTGGTGAGCAGGATGTCGCCGGGCCTGATCCCGTCCCGCCCGTAGAACTCCAGCTTCGCCTTGATGGCGTCCGACAGCCCGCCCACGAACATCGGCAGGCCCAGGCCGACCGAGATCGTGTCGCCGTGCGCGTCGAACAGCCCGACGGTGAAGTCCTGCGCCTCGTAGATGATGATGTTGTAGGCGGTGCGCATCAGGTTCGTCTTCATCTCGTCGGTGACGGCGACGAAGCCGGCCCGGATGATCTCGGCGGTGATCGGGTCGATCGCGCGGGCGGGGCCCGCGGCCGGCTCGGGCGGGGGTGTCGCGGGCGCGTTCACGGTCGGGCTCCGATCTCCAGCAGCAGGTTTCCGTATCCGTCGACCTCGGCGCTGTCACCGGGCCGCAGCATCGTGGTGGTGGTCGGCTCCTCGACGACGGCCGGGCCGCAGATCCGGTTGCCCGCCAGGAGCGCCGAGCGCTCGTACACCGGGGTGCGCACCGGGCCGTCGCCGGGCGCGAAGACGACGTCGCGGTCGCCGCGCGCGGCCGCGTCCGGCGACGCCGTCCCGGCGCCGATCTTCACCAGGTCCGGCTTGTTCAGCCGGCCTACCGCGGAGACGCGCAGGCTGACGATCTGGGCCGGTTCCTCCGGCGCGCTGTGGCTGTACCGCTGTTCGTGGGCGGCGTCGAAGGCCCGTTTGAGCACGTCGGCGCCCTCGGCTCCGGGCGGGACGGGCGGCACCGGGACGGTGACGGTGTGCTCCTGGCCGACGTAGCGCATGTCCGCCGCGCGCACGAACGCCAGCTCGGTGAAGTCGATCGCGCCGTCCGCCAGGCCCTGCCCGCACTCCCGCTCCAGGGCGCCGAACGCCGCGTCGATCTCCTCGCCGGTCAGCTCTCGCAGGTCGCGCACGCCGGTCTGCACGATGTCGCGGCGCGCGTCGGCCATCAGCATGCCCAGGGCGGCGAACACCGCCGGTGCCGGCGGGACGACGACGCGGCGCACGGCCAGCTCCCGCGCCACCAGCGACACGTGCAGCGGCCCGTTGCCGCCGTAGGCGAACAGCGCGAAGTCGCGCGGGTCCAGGCCGCGTTCGGTCGTCACCGCCCGGACGGAGTTGGCCATCGCGGCGGCGCCGATGGCGATGATCCCGGCCGCGGTCTGGACGGCGTCCATGCCGAGGCGGTCGGCGAGCCGCCCGACGGCGGCGCGGGCGCGCCCGGCGTCGATCGCCAGCCCCCCGGCGAGCTCACCGTGCGGGGAGAGGTGCCCCAGGACGGCGGCGGCGTCGGTGATCGTCGGTTCGGTCCCGCCGCGGCCGTAGCAGGCGGGACCGGGCGCGGCGCCGGCGCTGCGCGGCCCCACGCGCATCCCCCCGGCCTCGTCCAGCCAGGCGACGCTGCCGCCGCCGGTGCCCACCTCGACGATGTCGAGGCAGGGGATCCGGATCGGCAGCCCGGTCCCGTACCCGCCGAGGACGTAGTCGCTGGTCATGGGGAAGGTCCGGTCGCGGATGACCGCGGACTTCGCGGTGGTGCCGCCCATGTCGAACGCGATCGCCTCACCGAGACCGAGCGCCTCGCACAGCGCGATCGTCCCGACGACGCCGCCGGCCGGGCCGGACTCCAGCATCTGCACGCACTGGGCGGACGCGGTCGCCACGTCCGACACGCCGCCGCTGGACTGCATGATCGTCGGTACCGCGGCCCCGCCGCCGTCCGCCAGCCGCCGCTCCAGGCGTCCGAGGTAGTCGCTGACCAGGGGCCCGACGAAGGCGTTCGCCACCACCGTCGACGTCCGCTCGAACTCCCGGTACTCGCGGCTGATCCGGTGCGACAGCGTGATGTGGCGGCCGGGCAGCTCCTCGGCGAGGATCTGCCCGATCCGGACCTCGTGGACCGGGTCGCGGTACGCGTGCAGCAGCGCGACGGCCACCGCCTCCACCTCCAGCGCGGCCAGCCGGCGCGCGATCGCGCGCGTCGCCGCCTCGTCGAGCGGACGGGCGACGCCGCCGTCCGCCCGCAGCCGCTCGGGCACCTCGAAGATCATTTCCCGGGGGATCAGCGGCGTGTGCTTGGTGAAGGCGAGGTTGAAGGCGTCCGGCCGGTTGATCCGGCCGATCTCGTAGACGTCCCGGAAGCCCTCGGTGGTCAGCAGCGCGGTACGCGCGCCCTTGCGCTCGATCAGCGCGTTGACCACGACGGTGCTGCCGTGGATCAGGAACCCGAGGTCCGCCGGCGGGACGCCCGCGGCTGCCAGCCCGTCGAGCACCCCCTCGATGAGGTCGTGCGGAGTGCTGAGCGCTTTGCCCAGCGTGATCCGGCCCTTGCCGGTGTCGTAGGCGACGACGTCGGTGAACGTTCCGCCGATGTCGACGGCGGTCCTGATCGGCATGTCTCTCCTCGCTGTGGTCGTGCCGGGGGCCGGGGCCGGCCGGGGGCCGGCTACCCGCATCGGTGGGTGGCCAGGAAGTCCCGCAGGAACAGCCGCCAGCGCTCGTCCGCGGCCCGGCGCGCCCGCTCCTGCGCCTGCGGTGACGGCCCGTCGACGGCGGCGACGACGCGCAGGTCCATCCCGCGCAGATGCACGTCCGGCGGTGGTGGGTCGAGCACGACGACCCGCCCGGCGGCCTCGAGTTCGGCCAGCCCGCCGGCGGCCCGCGCGCGATCCCACCCGTCCGTCCGCGCGCCGTCCCCGCCGGGGCGGCGCACGCGGGCGAGCAGTTCGGGGGCCGGGAGCGCCCGCCCGCCGGTCCGCCGGAGCACCGCGAGGATCGCTTCGGCCGCTCCGGCCGCCTCGCCCGCCTCGCCCGTCCCGGTCATCCCCTGCTCCGCGCGACCGCGTGCCTGCGCAGGAGGACGCGCTCGAGGAGGTCGAGGACGGCGAACACCGCGACGCCGAGCACGGCCAGGCAGATGACGCACGCGAACAGCAGCGGGACGTTCTGGTTGCCGCTGGCCGAGATCGTCAGGTACCCCAGGCCCGCCCCTCCGACGATGAACTCCCCGACGACGACGCCGATCACCGCGAGCGTGCTGGCGACCTTGAGGCCCGCCAGCACGCTGGGCAGCGCGGTCGGCAGCCGCACCAGGCGGAACAGCCGCCAGCGGGACGCGCCCATCGACCGGCCGAGCCGGACCAGGTCCGGATCGATGGACGACAGCCCCAGCGCGGTGTTGACGATCACCGGGAAGATCGCGACGGAGACCGCGATCACCACGTTCGTCGTCAGGCCGAAGCCGAACCACACGATGAACAGCGGCCCGAGCGCGATCTTGGGCACCGCCTGGCTCATCACCAGCAGCGGGTAGGCGAGGCGCTCGACGGCCCGGGAGAACGCGATGGGCACCGCCAGCGCGATCCCGGCCACCGCCGAGATGGCGAATCCCAGCAGGATCTCCCCCAGGGTGACCAGGCCCTCGCTGAGCAGGGGCTCGCGGTACTCCGCCATCGCGGACAGCACCTGCCGGGGCGACGGCAGCAGGTAGTCCGGCGTGCCCGCGACGACGATGATTCCCTGCCAGACCCCGACGACCAGCAGCACCGCGACGGCGTACCAGAAGGCGGCCGAGCGCCGGACCGCGCGCGCCGCCCCGCGCAGCGCGCCGCCGGAGGCGGTGCCGGGCCGGGCGCGGGCCCGGCCGCCCCGCTCTCGCCCGTCCGCACGCTCGCGCGCGCCTTCGCTCTCCCGCGCGCCCTCGACGATCTCACTCATCGTGCGCCCCTCCCAGATCGCCGTGGTCGGCCAGGACCTTGCGCAGCCGTCCGGTGTAGGAGACGAATCGCGGGTCCTCGCGCGCGGCGTTCCGGCGCGGCCGCGGGAGATCGACGCGCACGTCCGCGACGATGCGGCCGGGCCGCCGCGACATCACCACCACCCGGTCGCCGAGGAAGACCGCCTCGTCGATGCTGTGCGTCACGAAGACCACCGAGGTGCCGGCCCGCACGGTCAGCCCGCTCAGCTCGACGTTCAGGTTCTCGCGGGTCAGCGCGTCGAGGGCGCCGAACGGCTCGTCCATCAGCAGCAGCGCGGGGTCGTGCACCAGGGCCCGGCAGATCGCCACGCGCTGCCGCATGCCGCCGGACAGTTCGTGGGGGTACCGGTGGGCGAACTGCGCCATGCCCACGAGCGCCAGCAGTTCCCGCGCCCGTTCCCGGTGCGCCTTGGCGGGCAGCCCGCGCATCGCGTACTGCATGAGGATGTTGCTCTCGCAGTCGCGCCAGTCCAGCAGCAGGTCGCGCTGGAACATCACCCCGGCGTCCAGGACGGGCGCGGTGACCGGGCGGTCGCCGAGGACGACCCGGCCCGACGACGGGGCCTCCAGCCCCGCCATGATCGCCATGAGGGTGCTCTTGCCGCAGCCGCTCGGCCCCAGGACGCTCAGGAACTCTCCCGGTTCGACGGTCAGGTCCACTCCGGCCAGCGCGGTGACCGGCCCGCCGGAGGCGGCGAAGACCTTGCCGACGCCCTCGGCGCGCAGGGTGCCCGCGCGCGGCGCGCGTACCGGCGCGTCGTCCGCTGCGTCGTCCGGTGCGTGGACGGCGCGGGCCTCAGCAGGTTCCGGCGACATCGCCGCCTCCCTCGGACGAGTCGAACAGCCGGTTGTCGAAGAAGCGGGTCCCCTCGGTGGCGCCCTCCAGCCCGGCGAAGCGCCGGAGCGCCTCGGCGGTCGCCGTCCAGTCCCCGGTGACGTTCGCCCCGTACGGCTCGCCGTTCTGCGAGGGCGCGCACATGAAGTCCAGGGTGGAGCGCAGGGTGGCCAGCGCCCGTTCCCGGTGCAGCGTGGGATGTTCGGCCAGCAGCGCGTCCAGGGCCGCCTCCGGATCCTTCTTCGCCTCCTGGAACCCGCGGAGGGTGGCCCGGACGAATCCGCGCACCATCTCCGGCCTGGACGCCAGCGTGTCCGGCTTGGCGACGAGCACGTAGTCCGGCGGGTTGAGGCCCACGTCGGATTGCATGAGGACCGTGGACGGCCGCGCGCCCACCAGCGACGTGAAGTGCCGGGCGGTGTACATCGCGTCCACCTTGCCGCTCAGGTAGGTGGTGACCAGCGCGTTGGCGTCGGCGACGACGGGCCTGACGTCCGTCTTCGCCAGCCCCGCGGCCGACAGCGCCGCGTACATGACCGGTTCGACGGCCGCGGAGACCACGATGGTGCGGCCCTTCAGGTTCTTGATCGACGCGATTCCCGAGGACTCCGGCACGAAGAACCCGAAGCTGCTGCGGCCCAGCGGCGTCGCCACGGCGGTGACGGGCTGCCCGCGGGAGACCGAGAGCATGACGTTGGTCGCCGCCGCCATGCCGAACTGGGCTCCGCCGCCGCTCACGTCGTTGATCGTCTGGCTCGAGCCCTTGCTGTCCCGGATCCGGAGATCGATGCCCTCCGCCTCGTAGTGGCCGAGCTTGCGGGCGTAGTAGTAGGGGGCGTCCGCGCCGCTCGTCACGAACGGGCCCCGGTAGGTGATCTCGGTGAGCGGCTCACCGGCGGAGTTCGTGCCGCTCGCGCCGGCGCATCCCGTCCCGACGGCGAGCATCCCGGCGAGCGCGAGCCCGGCGCGCACGGTGCGTCCGGTCGCGATGCGCCTGCTCGTGATGCGCCTGCTCGTGATGCGCCTGCTCGTGATGCGCCTGCTCGTGATTCGCCCGCTCGTGCTTCGCCCGCTCGTGCTTCGCCTGGTCACGATGACGTTCATGGGCCGCCTTCCTTCTGGAGGCTACGTCTGCACACACCCAATCTGGCTACAGATCTCCCGGAGTTGTATCCAATCTGGCAGCGTTAGCGTACGTTTGCTGTGCTGGGATGTACAGGGACCGGCGCTTCCCGGACACGGAAATCCTCGGCACCGCAGCCGGCCCAAGGAAGGACCACGCGTGCGACTGACCACGATCAGGCGGGCGGACGGCACCGCGGCGGGTCGCGTCGACGGCGACCGCATCACCGTCCTGCCCCACGCCGACCTCGGAGCCCTCCTCGCCGAACCCGGCTGGCGGGAACGGGCGCGAACCGCGACCGGCGACACCCTGCCGCTCGCGACGGCCGACTTCGCCCCGCTCGTCCCCCGGCCCGAGAAGGTGATCTGCGTCGGGATCAACTACCGCGACCACATCGCGGAGGTCGGCGCCGAGGCGCCGGAGCATCCCACGCTGTTCGCCAAGTACGCCCGCAGCCTCATCGGCGCCCGCGACGACCTCGTCCTGCCCGGCAACTCCGGAGCCGTGGACTGGGAGGCCGAGCTGGGTGTCGTCATCGGGAGCACGGCCCGGCACCTGGACCGGGACGCCGCCCTGGAGGCGGTCGCCGGCTACACGATCGTGAACGACGTCAGCATGCGCGACTGGCAGCTGCGCACCTCGCAGTTCCTCCAGGGCAAGACGTTCGAGGCGTCCACCCCGGTCGGGCCCTTCCTGGTCACCCCCGACGAGGTCGGCCACGCGGGTGCGCTCGGCATCAGCTGCCTGGTGGACGGGGAGGTCGTGCAGCGGTCGGTCACCAGCGAGCTGGTCTTCTCCGTGGCGGAGATCGTTTCCTACGTCAGCTCGTTCATCACCCTCGTCCCCGGCGACCTGATCGCGACCGGGACCCCCGGTGGGATCGGCGCGACGCGCGAGCCCCCGCGCTTCCTGGCGCCCGGCCAGACGCTCACCACCCGCATCGACGGGCTGGGCGAGCAGGCCAACCGGTGCCTCGCCCCGCTCCCCGCCGGCGCCGAGGCGCGGCGGTGAGCGGGGACGCGGCCCGCGGGGGGCGGGCCCGATTCGCGCTCGGGGGGCGGGCATGCAGCTGATCGAGTTCTTCGACCGCGGCGTGCTCGTGAACCCCGGCGGGACGGCGTTCGTCCGGCCCGACGGCGGCGGAGCGATCACCTACGCCGAGGCCGACGACGTCACGCACCGGGTGGCCGCGGCGCTGCGCCGCGAGGGCCTGGGGCCGGCCGATCCCGTGGCCGTCCTCGGCGCCAACACACCGGGCCTCTTCCCGTGCGTGCTCGGCGTCCTGCGGGCCGGCTGCGCCTGGGTCGCGCTGAACGCGCGGTCGACGCCGCAGGACCTGGCCGCCCTGCTGAACCTGGTCGGCGCCCGCGCGCTGCTGTTCGACGCCGACCTGGCCGAGACCGCCGCGCACCTGCGCGCGTCCGTCCCGGCCATCGAGCACGCGGTCGTGCTCAACGGCTCCGCCGGGGACACGCCGACCCTGGACGGCTGGGCGGCCGCGCCCGGAACCCGCGTGCCGCTGCCCGCGCTGGATCCGGAGGCCGTCGCGGGCTACTTCGGCACGGGCGGGACCACGGGACGGCCCAAGGCGGTCGAGGTCCCCCACCGGGCCTTCGAGACCATGATCACCGCCTTCCACGCCCACCTGCCCGAACGCCGTCCGGTGCACCTCATCGCGGCGCCGATGACGCACGCGGCCGGGACCATGGCGTTCCCGGTACTGCAGCTGGGCGGCACCAACATCGTCCACGCGGGGGTGGCGCCCGGGGAGATCCTGGAGTCGATCGAGCGGAACCGGGTCACCCGGCTCTTCCTCCCGCCGACGGCCCTGTACGGGCTGCTCGCCCATCCCGACGTGCGCCGCCGCGACACCTCGAGCCTGCGCTACCTCCTCTACGGCGCCGCGCCGATGTCGGTCGAGAAGCTGAAGGAGGCCATGCGGGTCTTCGGCCCCGTCATGGCGCAGTTCTACGGCCAGACCGAACTGCCGATGCTGTGCACCTTCCTCGGTCCCGAGGAGCACGCCGAGGCGCTCGCCGACCCCGCCCTGACCCACCGGCTCGCCAGCTGCGGGACCCCGTCGGTGGTGGCCGGCGTCGAGATCCTGGACCCGGACGGAGCGCCGTGCCCGCGCGGCGAGCGCGGGGAGATCGTCGTCCGCAGCTCGCTGCGCATGAACGGCTACCACGACGACCCCGAGCAGACCGCCGCCGTCCGCCTGGACGGCGGCCGGATCGCCACCGGCGACATCGGCTACATGGACGGCGACGGGTACGTCTACATCGTCGACCGCTCGCGCGATCTGATCATCTCCGGCGGGTTCAACGTCTTCCCCAGCGAGGTCGAGCAGGCCCTCTGGAGCCATCCGGCGGTCGGCGACTGCGCCGTCATCGGCCTGCCCGACGACAAGTGGGGCGAGCGCGTCACGGCCGTGGTCGAGCTCAAGCCCGGGGCGACGGTCGAGGCGGCCGAACTCATCGAGACGTGCCGGGCCGCACTCGGCGGCGTCAAGGCCCCCAAGCAGATCATCTTCCGCGACCTGCCCAGATCGGCCGTGGGCAAGGTCCTCAAGCGCGAACTGCGCCGGCAGTTCTGGCGGGAACGGGACCGCGAGGTCTAGGTCGCCCGGACCGCCCCGGCGGGGACGGGCCCCCGGCCCGTCCCCGCCGGCGAGCACGGTCGTCAGGCGGTCGGGTGCACCGTCGCGCGGAGGTCGGTGTAGGAGTCGAGCGCGTAGGCGCCGCCGCTGCGCCCGATGCCGCTCGCCTTGGTGCCGCCGAAGGGGAGGTCTCCCCGCCGGGCGCAGGTGTTGATGCCGACCTGCGCGGCGGCGAGCCGGCCGGCCACGCGGCGCGCCGCCTCCAGGTCGCGCGAGTAGACCTGGTCGGTCAGCCCGTAGCGCGTGGAGTTGGCGATGGCGACCGCCTCGTCGTCCGAGGACGACGGAGTGACGCAGACGACCGGGCCGAACGCCTCCTCCTGCATGACCGTCGCCTCCGGGCCGGCGCCCGTCACGAGGGCGGCGGGGTGGAAGTAGCCGCGATCCGGGACGTTCGCCGCGGTGTGCACCGTCCCGCCCTCGGCGCGGGCGGCGGCCACCAGCGCGGCGACGCGGTCGCGCTGGACCGCGCTGATCAGCGGGACGGTGGTCGTCGCGGGGTCCCGGGGGTCGCCGTGCACGAGGCCGCCCAGCGCGGTGCGCAGCCGCGCGACGAGCTCGTCGTGCACTGAGGCGTCGGCGATGACGCGGGAGGGCGTCACGCAGATCTGCCCGGAGTGGACCGTCCACGCCCGTGTCGCGGCGGCGACGGCGGCGTCGAGGTCCGCGTCGGCGCGGACGACCAGCGCGCCCTTGCCGCCGAGTTCGAGCAGGAGCCGCTTCATGCCGGGCGCCGCCGACCGGTAGATCTCGGTGCCGACCGCCGTGCTGCCCGTGAAGCTGATCGCCCCGACCTCGGGGTGGTCGACCAGCGCGGCGCCGGGCTCGGCGCCCGCGCCGGTCACCAGGTTGACCGTCCCCGCCGGGGCGCCCTCCGCGCGCAGGGCCTCGGCGAGCGCCTCGGCGAGCGCGACGACGAGCAGCGGGTCCTGCGGGGCCGGCTTCATGACCACGGTGTTGCCGGCGAACAGGGCGGGCGCGACCTTCCCGACCATCGCGAGCAGCGGGAAGTTGTAGGGGCTGATGCAGGCGACCACGCCGACCGGCATGCGCGTGACGGTCCCCGCGAGGCCCGCCGCCTCGGGCTCCGCCCGGACCGTGAGCAGGTCGGCGGACCGGGTGGACCAGTGCCGCAGCCGGGCCAGCGCCGCGTCGACCTGGGTCTGCTCGGCGACGGCCCGGCGGGCGCCGGTGTCGGCGACGGCCAGGTCGACGAGCTCGGCGCGCCGGCCCTCGAGGAGTTCGCCCGCACGGCCGAGCACCCGGCGGCGGACCTCGACCGGGGTCGCCGCCCAGGCGTCGCGCGCCTGCGCGGCGGCGGCCGCGGCGGCATCGGCCGCGGTGCGGCCGCCGTCGGCGACCGCGGCGATGACCCGCTCGGTGTAGGGGTCGGTGACGTCGTAGGTCGTGGCGCCGGTCAGCGCCTCACCGGCGATCAGGTGGTGCGTGGTCGCGGTCACGAGGTGCTCCCGAAGCGGAGGAAGCCGCGGTCGATGCGGCCGTCGCGGAGGTCGTCGACGAGCCGCGCCGCGCCCTCCAGGGGGACGACCGCCGACACGAGCGGGGTGAGGTCGAGTTCGCCGCGAAGGACGCGCCCGGCGAGGTCGGGCAGCTTCCGGTGCGGGTCGACCGAGCCCATGCGGCAGCCGAGCAGGGACTTGTCGTGGAACAGGTCGCGGACCACCAGGTCGAGGGCCGCACCGGTGGGCGGCAGCCCGAGCACGACGGCCCGTCCGCCCCACGCGAGGGACGTGATCGCGGCGCCGAGGAGCCCGGTGTGCCCGACGCACTCGAACGCGGCGTCCACGCCGCCGGGCACCAGCTCCCGCACGGCGGGGGCGATTCCCGACGGGTCGTCCGGGACGAGGAAGTCGGTCGCTCCGCACGTGCGGGCGATCCGCTCCTTCGCCGGGTTGCGGTCGACGACCACGATGCGCTCCGCGCCGGCCGCCCGGGCGGCCAGGACCGTGTTCAGGCCGATCCCGCCGGCGCCGGTCACGAGCACGGACTCGCCGGCCCGGAGCCGGGCGCGGTCCTCCACGGCGCCGAACGCGGTGACCGTGGCGCAGCCGAGCATGGCGGCGACCGGGTCGGGGACCTCGGCGGGCATCGCGATGACCTGCTCCCGGGACACCACGATCCGCTCGGCGAAGGCGCCGAGCTTGACGAACTGGTGCACGACCTCGCCGTCGCGGGAGAACGGGGCCGCGACGGGCCGTCCGGACGCGGGGCAGACGGTCGGCCGGCCGTCGCGGCAGTGCCGGCACTCGCCGCAGCTGCGCAGGACGGTGAGCACGACCCGCTGCCCCGCGGGCATGCCGGCGCCGGGCCCCGCCGCGGTGACCGTCCCGACGGCCTCGTGGCCGAGGACGACCGGGGTGGGCTGGGGGATGCGGCCCTCCATCGGGCTGAGGTCGCTGTGGCACAGGCCCGCCATGGTGATGTCGACGGCGACCTCGCCCGGGCCCGGCGGGCGGACCTCGATGGTCGAGTCGACGTGGAGATCTGTACCGTCCCAGACCAGTGCGCGCACGGGCACCTTCCTCGCGGTGTTTCTATTCATTCCAATTCGATTTTGCTGAATAGAATCTACCTGGTCGCCGGTCGGCGCGACAAGGACTCCCCTGTCTACGCGAGCATCGCCCCGATCCGGTCGATCTGGGGCAGGGCGTCCTCGAAGAGCAGCGACAGGTAGATGCCGTCGACGTGCGCCGAGAGCTCCTCCAGCCGGGCCCGGCAGCCGTCCGCGCGCCCCACGACGGCGAAGCGGTCGAGGAGGTAGTCCTCGATGTCGGGACGGTCCGCGAACATCGTCGCGTTCGAGGTCGTCCCGGAGCGGCCGTGCGAGCCGTAGTCGTAGGTCGCGTAGCGCTCGGCTAGCACATCGGCGTACTCCGCGGGCACGTTCTTGCCCTCGAAGGTTGACGCGAAGGCGAAGTGCGACGCGCTCACCGCGCGCGGGACGAGCCGTCGCCGCAGGTCGCGCACTTCGGCGTCGTCGCGTCCGATGGCGATCCGCACCGAGGCCCAGACCTCGGGCGCGGCGGCGCCGGGGGCGCGGGCGGCGAGGGCGCGCTCGCGGATCGTGCGGAGCGCGACGGGGTCCCCGCCGACGCCGGCGATGACGCCGCCGGCCACGCGCCCGGCGACGCGCGCGGTCGCGGGACCGCTGGCCGCGACGAGCAGGAAGGGGTCGGCACCGGCGGCCCGCGCGGAGTCCGCCACCCGGCGCCCGAAGCGCTCGAGGCCGTCCAGGGACGCGGGCCGGAGGCCGAAGGTGCGGACGGCCGAGTCGCCCCGGCCGTACCCCAGGCGGAACCGCCCGGGATGGTCGGTGGTCAGGGCCCGCACGGCGCTCGCGTGCACCGACCAGTGCCGGGTCACCGGGTTGGTCACGCTGGTGCTGACGACCAGCGAGGACGTCGCGCCGAGCGCGTCGGTGCAGGCGGCGTAGAGCTCTCCGTAGTTGGGGGAGTCGCCGATCCCGATGCCCCACAGGCCGGCCGCCTCGCACCGGGCGGCCACCTTCCGGGTCAGGTCGGGGGAGAGCGGGAGCCAGTTGGCGCACAGGCGCATCGTCGTTCCTCCTCGTCGGGGCCGGTGACCCTTGACATAGCCTCGGATCACACACATGATTCATACCAGGATAATTTGATTTCACTCAATCGAATTGATTCGTGGTCGTGACGATGCTGGGAGGGGCCCCATGACTGAGGCCGTGCGCTCCGAGTCGCCCCCGGCGGGCGACGCGGCGCCGATCGCTGACAAGATCCGCATCGAGGGGGTGTCCTACCGCTACCGCCGCCGCGGCAAGGAGGACGTCGTCGCCCTCGAGGACGTCGACCTGACGGTCGGGCGCGGCGAGTTCCTCTCGGTCGCCGGGCCGTCGGGGTGCGGGAAGTCGACGCTGCTGCGGGTGCTCGCCGGGTTGCAGAAGCCCACGGACGGAGTCGTCCGGATCAACCGCGAGCACCGGGACCGGCCGCTCGTCGCCCCGGTGTTCCAGGAGTACTCGATCTTCCCCTGGCGCACGGTCGAGGCGAACGTGCGCCTGGGCCTGGACGCCGCCGGGGTGGACCGCGCCGAGGCGCGCCGCCGCGCGCAGGAGTGGATCGAGCGGGTCGGCCTCGCCGGGTTCGAGAAGTCGCTGCCGGGCAACCTGTCCGGCGGCATGAAGCAGCGCGTCGCCCTGGCCCGCGCGTTCGTCGTCGAGCCCGAGATCCTGCTGATGGACGAGCCGTTCGCGGCGCTCGACGCGCAGCTGCGCAAGGTGCTCCAGGAGGAGCTCCTCGCCATCGTCCGGGAGCACTCCTACACGGTCTTCTTCGTCACCCACAACCTCGACGAGGCGATCCTCCTGTCCGACCGGATCGCCCTGATGTCGGCCCGTCCGGGACGGATGCGCCGCGTCGTCGACGTCCCGTTCGCCCGCCCGAGGTCGGCGGAGCTGCGCAAGGACCCGGAATTCGCCCGGCTCGAGCAGGACCTCTGGGCCGACCTCAAGGGCGACGTCGAGACGATCGAGGAGGCCGTCCGATGACCGTGCAGATGGACCGGAGCGTCTCCCGGAACGGGGGCGACTGGGTCGAGCGCCGGCCCGACCCCAAGCAGCGGTCGGCGGAGTACCAGGCGCGGCGCGACGGCGTCCTGCGGCTCCTGCTCGGTCTCGTGCTCCCGGTCGGCGTGCTCGTCGCCTGGGAGATCTCGGCCCGCTCCGGCTGGATCGACGCCCGGTTCTTCAGCCAGCCGACCGCGGTGGCGGCGAAGGCGCGGGAGGACCTGGCGAGCGGGCTGCTCTGGTCCGAGCTCAAGATCACCATCTTCCGGCTGCTGACCGGCTACGTCATCGGGTCGCTGGCCGGGATCCTCATCGGCCTCCTGATGAGCCAGGTGAAGGTGCTGCGCTGGATGCTCGAGCCGCTGATCCGCGCGCTCTACGTCATCCCGAAGCTGGCGCTGCTGCCGCTGTTCCTGCTCCTCTTCGGGCTCGGCGAGGTGCCGAAGCTCGTCTTCATCTCCCTTGGCACGTTCTACATCGTCGCCTTCACGACGCTGTCGGCCGCGATGATGATCCCCACCGCGTTCCACGAGGTCTCGCGGTCCTACGGGCTGTCGCCCGGCCAGCGGTTCCGCTGGATGATCGTCCCGGCGATCACGCCGCAGATCGTCTCCAGCCTCAAGCTCGCCTCGGGCATCTCCATGCTGCTGGTCATCGCCGTCGAGTTCGTCAACGCCCACGAGGGACTCGGCTACTACACCTGGCACGCCTGGCAGATCTTCGTCCCCGACCGGATGTACGTCGGCGTCGTCACCATCTCGATCGTCGGCGTCCTGTTCGGCGGGCTGGTCGGGCTGCTCGGCTCCCGCGTGGCGCGCTGGGCGGACAGCGAGTACGCCCAGAGCCGCTGACCCGGCGCCCTGGCGACGCCTCCCCGGCGGCGCCTCCTTGGCGGCGCCGCCCCGCAACGTACCTCCCATCCATCGCGCAGGACCCGCCCGCGTTCGACGACGAGCGCCGGGCGGGGCCCGCGCTCCCCGCAGACGGGAAAGCAGCACAGCGCATGACCACAGCATTCGAACCGCAGCCGGCCGACGTGTCGGAGCTGCGGGAGATCGCCCGCCAGGTCGCGGAGAAGCGGTACGCGCCCCACGTCGAGCAGTGGGACCGCGACCGGACCGTCATCACCCATGACGAGCGCCGCTACCTGGGATCCCTCGGCTGGCTGGGCATCGCCCTCCCCGAGGAGTACGGCGGGGCCGGCGGGACGTTCGCCGAAGCCCTGACCGTGGTCGAGGAGCTGGCGAAGGTATGGCCGCCGGCGGCCTTCCAGGTCTTCGAGGCCAACGTCGGACCGGCGCAGCACCTGGTGCGGCTCGGCACCGAGGAGCAGAAGCGCCGGTTCCTGCCCGGAGTGATCAGCGGCGACAACGCGATGGCCATCGGCATCTCCGAGCCGGACGCCGGATCGGCCGCCACCGACATGGTCACCCGCGCGGAGATCAGGGGCGACACCGTCGTGGTGCGCGGCCTGAAGCGCTGGATCTCCAACGGCGGCGACGCGGACCGCTACCTCGTCTACTGCCGGATGGGCGACCTGCCGGGCGCCAGGGGCATCGGAGCCGTGATCGTCGAGGCCGACCGCGCGGGCGTCTCGTTCGGGGCCCGCGAACGGCTGATGGGCTTCCGGGGCCTGCCGTCCGCGGACGTGATCCTCGACGACGTGGAGGTCCCGGTCGAGAACATCGTCGCCCGCCCGCCCGACGGCTTCCGCGACCTCTTCTCGGTGTTCTCCATCGAACGGCTGGGGAACACCACGATGAGCCTCGCGCTGGGGCAGGCCGCGCTGGACAAGACCATCGCCTACGTCCAGGAGCGCGAGCAGTTCGGCCGGCCCATCGCCGAGTTCCAGGCGGTCCAGGTCACCCTCGCGGACATGCTCCTGGACGTCGAGTCGGTGCGGATGCTCCGCGACCGCGCGGTGGCCGGGCTGGACGCCGGGGCCCCGAGCACCCTGCACGTCTCGCTCGCCAAGTGTGCCGCCAACGAGATGGCGAAGCGGGTCACCGACATGGCGATGATGCTGCACGGCGCGAACGGCTACACCGAGGAGTACGGCCTGGAGCGGATGCACCGGGACGCCCACGGCTGGGCGCTCGCCGGCGGCACCCCCAACATCCAGCGCACCCGCATCGCCGCCGAGCTGCTCGGACGCTCCTTCGACCAGCGGCCGGCGCGCCGGGCCCCCGGCACCGGACGGGAGGCCTGAGCCATGGCCGAGCTTCGCGACGTCGTCATCGTCGACGGGTGCCGCACCCCGATGGGCAAGGGCAAGCCGGGGGGCGCGCTGAGCGGCCTCCACCCCGTCGAGCTCCTCGCCCAGACCCTCGCCCACCTCGTCTCGCGGACGTCCATCGACCCCGGCACCGTCGGGGACGTCATCGTCGGCTGCGTCAGCCAGGCCGGCGAGCAGTCCGCGGCACCCGGCCGGATGGCCTGGCTGTCCGCGGGCTTCCCGGTGCACGTCCCGTCCACCACCGTCGAGCGCAAGTGCGGCTCGGGGCAGCAGGCGATCGAGTTCGCCGCCCAGGGCATCGCGACGGGCCTGCACGACGTCGTCATCGCCGCCGGGGTCGAGTCGATGAGCCGCGTGCCGATGGGGAGCGCCCGCATCGGGCAGGACCCGTGGGGCCCCGGCGTCGCCGGGCGCTTCCGCCTGGTCCCGCAGGGCGTCGCCGCCGAGCGGGTCGCCGAGACCTGGGGCATCACCCGCGCGGAGCAGGACGGGCTCGCCGCGGCCTCGCACCGGCGGGCGCGGGCGACCGCCGAAGCCGGCGGCTTCGACGGCGAGATCGTCCCGATCACCCTCCCGGACGGCACCGAGGCGACCGCCGACGAGACCGTCCGGCCGGCCACCACGGTCGAGGGGCTCGCCGGGCTCAAGGCCGTCTTCGAGTCCGCCGAGTACGCCGACCTCCTGCCGGGCCGCACCTGGTCGGTCACCGCCGGGAACAGTTCCCAGCTCACCGACGGGGCGGCGGCCGTCCTGCTGATGAGCGCGGAGCGGGCCGAGCGGCTCGGCCTCACCCCGCGCGCGCGGATCACCGGCTCGTCCGTCGTCGGCGACGACCCCGAGATGATGCTGACCGGCCCCATCCCGGCGACCCGGCGGATCCTGGAGCGCACCGGCCTCGGCCTCGACGACTTCGACGCCTTCGAGGTCAACGAGGCCTTCGCGTCCGTCCCGCTCGCCTGGGCGAAGGAGTTCGGCGCCGACCCCGCCCGGCTGAACCCGCGCGGCGGCGCGATCGCGCTCGGCCACCCGCTCGGGGCGAGCGGGTGCCGCATCTTCGTCACCCTCCTCAATCACCTGGAGCAGACCGGCGGCACCCGCGGCCTCCAGACCATGTGCGAGGCCGGCGGCCTCGCGAACGCGACCGTCCTGGAGCGGATCGCCTGACGGCGCACGCCACCGACGAGACGACACGAGACGACGAGACGACACGAAGGGCACAGCGAATGGACATCCGGGGGAAGGCGGCACTGGTCACCGGGGCGGCGTCCGGCCTCGGCCGGGCGACCGCACGGCGGCTGGCCGCCGACGGCGCGCACGTCGTCCTCCTCGACCTGGAGAGCAGCGACGGCGAGCGCGTGGCCGAGGAACTCGACGCGGCCGCCGCGGGGCGGGTGCGGTTCGCCGCGGCCGACGTGACCGACGCCGAGCGGGTCGCCGCGGCCGTGCGGGTCGCGACCGGGCTCGGCGAGCTCCGCGCGCTGGTGCACTGCGCCGGACGGGGCGGGCCCGTCCGGGTGGTCGAGAAGGACGGCGCGCCGGGCTCCATGGAGCGCTTCCAGGACGTGGTCCAGACCAACCTGATGGGGACCTTCAACGTGCTGCGCCACGCGGCCGCGGCGATGGTCGCCCTCGACGACCTGCCCGACGGCGAGCGCGGCGCGTGCGTGCTCACCGCCTCGGTCGCGGCCTGGGAAGGTCAGATCGGGCAGCTGCCGTACGCCGCGTCCAAGGCCGGTGTGGTCGGGATGACCCTCGTCGCCGCCCGCGACCTGGCCCGCAACCACGTCCGCGTCAACACGATCGCACCGGGCCTGTTCGACACCCCGATCCTCTCGCGCGTGCCGGAGGAGGTGCGCGGCCGCCTGGCCGCGTCGATCCCGCACCCGGCCCGCCTGGGCGACCCGGCGGACTTCGCCGCCATGGCCGCCCACATCATCGCCAACCCCATGGTCAACGGCGAAACGATCCGGCTCGACGGCGCCATCCGGATGGCCCCCCGATGACGCCGGGCGAGTGCACGCTCCCTTCTGCGAAAGGCAACCATCCATGAGCGTCGACACCACGACTCCCGAGGCCGGCTCCCCGGCCGAGGACGGCCCGTCCGGGCAGGAGCCGATGTTCGACGTCGCCCGCGACGTCTGGGACCCGGCCACGCTCGACCCGGAGCCGACGTACGACGGCATGTGGGCGGAGCTCACGCCGCGTCAGCGCGAGATCCGCGAACTGGCCCGCGAGGTGGCCGTCCGCGAGCTCCGGCCCATGGCCGGCCACTGGGACGAGACCGAGGAGTTCCCGCGCAAGACGTTCGAGGCCGTCCTCGAGGCCGGGCTCGTCGGGCTGACGATCCCGAAGCGGTACGGCGGGCAGGGCGAGACCCTGCTCGAAGGATGCATCGTGGTCGAGGAGCTGGCGCGCGCCTGCCTGAGCACCGCGATGTCGGTCCAGCCGTTCCTGAACGGGCCGTGGCGCGCGATCAGCGTGCTCGGCACCGAGGAGATGAAGGACCGGCTGCTCCCCGGGGTGGCGGACGGCACGAACCACTTCGCGATCGCGATGAGCGAGCCGGCCGCCGGGAGCGCCGGCACCGACCTGCGGGCCACCCTGACCCCGGACGGCGACGGGTTCCGGCTGACCGGCACCAAGTGCTGGATCACCGGCGGCCACGTCGCCGACACCATCATCGTGTTCGCCCGGCTCGCCGGAACCGCCGGGCCCTACGGCATCGGTGCCGTGGTGCTCACCGGGCGGCCCGACGGGATGGGCGAGTTCCACATCGACCCGAAGATGGGGATCCGGGGCGTCGCCGAGTGCCTCGTGCACTTCGACGGCGTCCGCGTCGACCCGGAGGACGTCCTGGTCATGCCCGAGGAGCACTCCAAGAAGGGCACCGGCATCCTGGTCAACCAGTTCAACCCCGAGCGGTGCGGCAACGCCGCGATGTGCACGGGGCTCGGGCAGGCCGCCCTGGACGCGAGCGTCGGCCACCTCAACGCCCGCCGCCAGTTCGGCCGCCCGCTCGCGGAGTTCCAGGGACTGCAGTGGAAGATCGCCGACATGGCGCTGGACGTGCACACCGCGCGCATGCTGCTGTGGCGGGCCGCCCGCAGCGGGAACGACGGCTTCCCGGACCAGACGGAGACACTCATGGCCAAGCTGCACAGCAGCGAGATGGTGCAGCGGGTCACCAACGCGGCCATCGGCGTCCACGGCGCGCGCGGCTACTCCCGCCGCTGGCCGGTGGAGCGCTACTTCCGGGACGGGCGCGGCCTGACGATGGGCGGCGGGACGCCCGAGGTGATGCGCAACGTCCTGGGCGCCCAGGTGCTGGGCGTCAGCGGCAGCCAGCGGAGGAGGTGACGTGTCCCTGCGACCCCAGCTGGACCGGACGGTCTACGCCGCCGAGCACCGGGACTTCGGCGAGACGGTCGGCGCCTTCCTGCGCAACGACGTCGCGCCGCGCGTCGCCGGGTTCGAGGCCGCGGGGATGGTGGACCGGGACGTCTACCTTGCGGCCGGGAAGCTCGGCCTGGTCGGCCTGCAGATCCCGGAGGAGTACGGCGGCGGCGGCCAGGACGGCTTCCTCTTCAACTGCGTCGTGACCGAGCGGGTCGCCTACGAGCGGGTGACCCTGGGCTCGCTGCGCGTGCACACCGACGTGGTCACGCCGTACATGCTGTCCCTGGCGACCGGCGAGCAGAAGCGCCGCTGGCTCCCGGGGATGGCGAGCGGCGAGCTGATGACGTCGATCGCCATGACCGAGCCCGGCACGGGCTCCGACCTGGCCGGCATGCGCACGACACTGTGCCGGGACGGCGACGACTGGATCCTCAACGGCGCGAAGACCTTCATCACCGGCGGCGCCCAGTCGGACCTGGTCCTCGTGGTCGCCCGCTCCTCGTCGTCCGAGGACGACCGTCGCGCCGGGCTGACCATCGTCGTCGTGGAGGCGGGCATGCCGGGCTTCACCCGGGGCGCCAAGCTCGACAAGCTCGGCCTCAGGGCCCAGGACACGAACGAGCTGTTCTTCGACGACGTGCGCGTCCCCGCGGCGAACGTCCTCGGGGAGGAGGGCGAGGCGTTCCGCTACCTGTCCTCCCACCTGGCCCAGGAGCGGCTGTCCATCGCGGTCAACTCGCAGGCCCAGGCCGTCGCGGCACTGGACCTGACCTGCGACTACGTGCGCGACCGGGAGGTGTTCGGGCAGCGGCTCGGCGGGTTCCAGAACACCAGGTTCGTCCTCGCCGAGCAGGCGACGCAGATCGCGGCGGGCCAGGCACTGGTCGACCAGGCCATGGCCCGGCACGAGCGCGGGGAGCTCTCCCCGCCGGCGGCGGCGCAGGTCAAGCTGTTCTGCACCGAGCTGCACGGCCGTGTGACCGATGCCTGCCTCCAACTGCACGGCGGCTACGGCTACGTCTGGGAGCAGGACATCTGCCGGATGTACGCCGACGCGCGGGTCGCCCGCATCTACGGCGGGACCAGCGAGGTGATGAAGGGCATCATCGCCCGGACGCTCCAGCTGACCTGATCCGCTCGCCCGATCCGGCGAGGGTGGCACGTGAAAGCCCCCGCCGCGCCGTCCGGGGACGGCGCGGCGGGGGCCGCGTGTGCGGTGGGTCGTGCGTGCGGTGGGTCGTGCGGGCTGGTCGTGCGGGCCGGGTCAGACCTCCCGGACGACCGCCGGCCGGCCGAGGCGGGTGCTCATGGCGTCCGCCTCCTGCAGCACGCGGGCGACGACCCGGTCGCTGATCTCCTCGGCGCGCGCGGTCGGGATGGACACGCCGAGGGCGCCCACGACGTCTCCGGTGGCGTCGAACACGGGCGCGGCGCATCCCCACAGGTCGGGCCAGCGCACGCCGGGACCGGCCGCGTAGCCGCGCTTCCGGATCTCGGCCAGCATGGCCGCGACCTGCTCGGGGTCGCGGGCGTCCCCGCTCGCGGCCTGCTCGGCGAGGGCCTGCTCGACGAACGACCCGTCCAGCTGCGCCAGCACGGCCTGGCCGGTGGTGACCGCGAGGAGCCGGTAGCGCTGGCCGAGCCGGACGTGCGCCCGGACCGGCTTGATCGGCTCCGAGTGGGCCGCGTAGGTCACCGCGCCCTGCTCGTAGACGGCGTACACCGAGGTCTCGTCCAGCTCGGCGGTCAGCCGGTCGGTGTGCTCGCGGGAGATGGCCAGCAGGCCGACCGAGGTGTTGACCGCGCAGCCGAGCCGCCAGACCAGCATCGTCCCGCGCCACGTCCGGTCGGGCTGCTGCGCGACGTAGCCCTCGTCCGCCATCAGGCGCAGGATCCGCAGCAGCGTCGGCGGCGCCAGCTCGGTGCGTTCGCTGAGCACCTTGAGGGTCTGCGGACCGTGGTCGCAGACCGCCTCGAGCACTCGCAGCGTCCGCGCGATGGAACCCTCGGCCACAGCTCGACCCCCCTGAATCCACCGCACGACAGTTCCACTGGAGGGTACCAAAGTTTTGCTCAGTCGAATTGAATTGCAGGTCAGGCGGTGAGTGCCGCGGCGACCCGCGCGCGGTGGTGGCCGGCCGTGCCGAGCAGCAGGGCGCCGACGGTGCAGCGCTTGAAGTAGTGGTGCAGATCGTGCTCCCAGGTGAAGCCGATGCCGCCGTGCAGCTGGAGGGCGCCGCCCGCGACCTCCTCGGCCGCCTCCGCCGTCCAGGCCATCATGGTCGCGGCGACGAGCGCGCGGTCGTCGGCGCCGGCCTCGATGGCGCCCGCCAGCTCGAGCACCATCGAGCGGACCGACTCGACCTGGATCAGCATGTTCGCGCAGCGGTGCTTGACGGCCTGCCGGGCGGCGATCGGCAGGCCGAACTGGACCCGGGATCCGGCGTACTCGACGGTGGTGTCGAGCAGCCAGGACGCCAGTCCCAGCAGCGTCGCGCCGTGCAGGGCCAGCGCGAGCAGCCGCGCCTCCTCGATCGCCGCGGCCAGGGCGTCGCCGTCGGCCGGGAGCAGGGTCGCGGGGGAGGCGTCGCAGACCACCCGGGCGAGCGGCTGGGTGGCGTCGAGGTTCTCGAGCATCTCGACGGTGGCGCCGTCCGTCGGCACCAGCGCGAGGCGACGGCCTTCCGGCGCCCGCACGGGCGCGACGACGACGTCGGCGACGTCCGCGTCCGGCACGAACGGGAGGGTGCCGCGGGCCAGGCCGCCGCGGAGTTCGAGCGCGGGGGCGGACCACGTGCCGTCCGCGGCGAGCAGCCCGTACGTCGCCAGGCCGGTGACCTCCCCGCCGGCCCGGCCGGCGAGGGCGCCCGCGACCGAGGCGCTCAGGAACGGCAGGGGCGCGGCGGCCCGGCCCAGCGCCTCGGCGACCAGGCACGCGGTGACCACGTCACCGGCCTCGGCGGGCTCGAGGACGCCGGTGGCCAGCAGCTCGGACCAGAGCCCCGCGTCGAACGTCCGGACGCCCGGCGCGCGGCGCATCGGCTCCAGCGGGTCGCGCCTGCGCAGCAGGGAGCCGACGCTCGCGGCGAAGTCCGCCTGCTCGGTGGTCGCCAGATTCATGCGTTGCCTCCCTGGGAGCCGGTGAACTCGCGCCAGGCGACGGTCTTGCTCGGGTCCGCTCCGCGCGGCATGCCGAGGGCGCGCTCGGCGATCTGGTCGCGCAGCACCTCCGAGGTGCCGCCCGCGATGGTCTTCGGCTGGACGCGCAGGAAGGCCCAGGCGTCGTACGAGCGGGCGCGGTCGCCGGGGTCGTGCGCGACCGCGCCGAGGCCGGCGCCGCCGAGGACGCCGCGCTGCAGGCGCTTGGTGTGCTCGGCCTGCAAGACCTTGTTGTACGGCGTGCCGTTCGCCACCGGGGGCAGCCCTTCCGCGCGGTGGAGGGCGTTGCGCCGGTTGTTCAGCGCGATCGCCTGGGACTCGACGTACAGCCGCACGATCGCGTCGGCCTCGACGGGGCCTGCTCCCGGCAGGCGTTCGGCGACCAGCTCGTCGACGCCGCGGCCGACGACGGAGCCGGGGGTGGCGGCGCCCGCCCCCGAACCGGCCACGCGCTCGAGCTGGAGCACCGCGCGCACGACCTCCCAGCCCTGGCCGGGGGCACCGAGCCGGTACCGGTCCGGCACCGCGACGTCGTCGAGGGCGACCTCGAAGAACTCCGCGTCGCCGGTCATCTGCAGGATCGGCCGGACCTGGACGCCGGGCGCCGCGAGGTCCACGAGGAAGCAGGTCAGGCCCGCGTGCTTGGGCACGCCGGCGTCGGTGCGGGCGACCGCCAGGCCCCAGCCGGCCCGGTCGGCGCGGCTCGTCCAGATCTTGCGGCCGGTGAGGAGCCACCGGTCGCCGTCGCGGCGGGCGCGGGTCCGGACCGAGGCCAGGTCGGAACCGGCCTCCGGCTCGCTGAACAGCTGGCACCAGAGCATCTCGTTGCGGGCGATCGGCGGAAGCAGCTCGGCGGCGACGTCCTCCCCGGCGAACCTGAGGATCGCGGGCCCGACCCAGCCGGTGCCGATGGCGCTCTCCACCGTCCCCACCCGCCAGCGGGCGAGGGTCCGGCGGACGTCGACGGTCCCGTCCGGCGGCAGCGCGCGCCCGCCCAGGCGGGCGGGCCACTCCGGGACGAGCCAGCCGTCGGCCGCGACGGTGCGGACGAGATCGGCGGTCACGGCCGCGTCGAGACCGGCGAGGAAGTCGGCCAGGCCCTCGCGGTCGTCACCGTCGACCAGTTCGATCCAGCGCGCGGGCAGCACCCGGCGCAGCAGCTCCTCGAGCTCACGCGCCGCGCTCATCGCACGACCCTGGCGTCGAGGGCGACGATCCGGCCGCCGACGACCCCGAGCGGGTTGCACTCGACGAGCGCGGCGCCGGTGCGGTCGGCGAGGCCGGCGAGGGCGAACGCCGCCGCGGCGAGCGCCTCCGCCAGCCCGTCGTAGCGTCCCGGCACGCGGTCGAACAGCTCGGCCGCGAGCCGCCGGGCGAAGTGCTCTTCGCCGAGGGCCGCGGGCATGGCGACCGTCCGGTCCAGCAGCTCGACGTGGGCGCCGCCGAGGCCCGCCGAGACGACCGGCCCCCACTGGGGGTCGCGCCGGACGCCCGCGAACAGTTCCGGCGACGCGCGGAGCTGGCGCGCCACGATGAGCGGGACGCCGGTCGCGAGCAGCCCGGCGGCGACCTCGGGAGCGGTGGCCGCGGTGACGTCGAGCCGGACCCCGCCCGCACGCGCCTTGTGGACGCCGGCCGCGGTGTCGGACTTGAGGACGACCGGCCAGCCGAGCTCCGCGCCGCGCGCGAGCACCTCGGCGACCGTGGTCGCGGGGCCCCAGCGGGCCACCTCCACACCGGCGCCGGCGACCAGCCGGAGGCTCTCGGAGGCGGACGGGTCGGAGTCGAGACGGCCGGGAGAGCCGGGGCCCGCGGCGGTCGGCCGGGGGGCGACGGCGCCGCCCGGCACCGGCGGCGCGCAGGACGCGAGGACCCGGCACGCCGCGTCGAGGTCGGGCAGGACGACCTCGCCGGCCTCGATGCGCGGCCTGACGGTGGCGGGCTCCCGGTCGAGCGTGGCGACGACCGTGGGCGGCGCCGCACCGGCGCGCGCGCCCGCGGCGGCGGCCTGGTTCTCGCGGCCGATGACGACGACGAGATCGACCTCGCCGCTCTCGCGCAGCGTCGTGCAGACCTTCTCGAGCGTCGCGTCGTCACCGATCGTCTGCGCGGTCACGTCCACGGGGTTGCGCGCGGAGGCGATGCCCGGAAGGTGCGCCATCAGCCGCTCCCGGAGCCCGGCGCTGAGGACCGGGACGTCGAGGCCGGCGGTGCCGAGCAGGTCGGCGGCGACGACGCCCGCCCCGCCGGAGCCCGTCACGATCCCGGCGCGGCGCCCGGCCGCGCGGCCCAGCAGGGAGAGGCCCAGCCCGGCGAGCACGAGCTCGCGGTCGGACCCGACGAGCGTGGCGCCGTACGCCTCGAACAGCTCGCGGGTCACCGCGGTGTCCGTGCTCACCGCCGCGGTGTGGGACGCGGCGGCGGTGGAGCCGGCCTCGGAGCGGCCGCCGAGCAGGCAGACGACCGGCACGCCGCGCCGGGCCGCGTCCGCCAGCAGGTCCTGGAGCGTTCCAGCGTCGCGGATCCCCTCCAGGTAGAACAGCAGGACGCGGGGCCCGGCCGCCGCGAGGACCCCGCGCGCCAGGGTGCAGGCGTCCAGGTGGACCTCGTTGCCGCTGCCGATGAAGCCGTCGAGGTGGAAGCCGTACCGGGCGGCCGCCGTGACGACGCGGGCGCCGAACGCGCCGCTCTGCGAGACGAGGAAGGCGCCGCTCCCGCCCCGGCAGTCGACGAGGCTGTCGAACGCCTGGGCGAACGTCAGCACCGCGCGATCGGGCGCGTGGTAGAGCCCGACGGTGTTCGGGCCCAGGACGATCGTCCCCCGCGCGGTCGTCAGCGGGGCGCCGCCGGTCTCCTCGAAGCCGGAGGCGAACACGACCGCGAACGCGGCGCGCCCGTCGATCCGGTCGAGGACCTCCTGGACCGCCGCCGCCGGCACGCAGAGCAGCGCGACGTCCACGTCCCGGTCGAGGCCGTCCCGGGGGCCGGGCGTCAGTACCTCGCCCCCGAACCGCGCCTCGCGCAGGTGCCGCAGGGTGCGGGCGCCGAGACCGGTCTCCCGCGACGTGCCGCCGATGACGGCGACGCTGCCGGGGGAGAGCAGCGGGCGCAGGTCGGGGACCCGCGGGCCGGACGGGTCCGGCACGTCCGCCCTCATCGGAGCTCCGCCGGGACGCCGGTGTGCTTGGTGGTGCCCCACTCGGGCGCGCGCTTCTCCTTGAAGGCCGCGATGCCCCGCAGGGTCTCGCCGCAGGTGCGGATCCAGGTCAGGACGCGGCGCTCGCGGTTGTACGCCGCGACCCGGTCGGTCGACTCCAGGAACTCGTACATGAGCCGCTTGGTCGCGGTCATCGACACCGGCGCGCAGCGCTCGGCCATGTCCGCCGCGAGGTCGACGGCGACCCCGAGGACGTCCGCCGGTGCGGCGATGTGCGTCGCCAGGCCGCGGCGCTCGAACTCGACGCCGTCGATCGTCCGGCCGGTCAGCAGCAGGTCCATCGCGACGCCGAAGCCCGCCAGCCGGGGGAGGAGCCAGGTCGAGCCGCGGTCGGGCATGATGCCGACCCGGTTGAACGAGAACGCCAGCCGGGCCGAGTCGGCCACGACGCGGATGTCGGCCTGCATCGCCCAGGTGAGGCTCACGCCGATGGCGTCACCGTTGATCGCCGCGATGATCGGCGTGCTGAGGTTCCACGGTGCCTTCTCCGGCTCGGTCAGGGTCTCGACGCCGTGGGTCCGCTCGTCGCGCCAGTTCATGTCGAGGTCCGCGCCGACGCCGAAGTGCTCGCCGCGCCCGCTCACCACGACCACCGACATGTCCGGGTCGGCGTCGAAGGCGACCAGCGCCTCCTGGAGCTGGAGTGCCATCAGGGGGGTGTAGGAGTTGCGGCGGTCCGGGCGGTCCAGGAAGACCAGGCCGACGCGGCCCTGCCGCTCGACGGTGACGTGGCGTTCGGTCATGGGTGCTCCGGTGTTCTGCCAGCGTATGGCGCGGTACTGGTGTCTCGGCTCCCACTGTCGCCCCCCGGTGGGCATATGTGCAAAGACCTCTTTTTCGCAGGTCCCATCGACCGTTCCTATGCCGGGCTAGGGTGGCGGCCATGGACCTCCGGACGCTGCGCTACTTCGTCGCGGTCGTCGACGAGGGCGGCATCACCCGGGCCGCGCGCGTGCTGTTCGTGAGCCAGCCGTCGCTCTCCCTGGCGATGCGCCGGCTCGAGGACGACCTCGGCGTCCGGCTCCTCGACCGGTCCGGGGGGCGTGCCGCCCCCACAGCCGACGGCGCGCGGCTGGCCGCCCTCGCGCGCCAGGTGATCGCCGAGGCCGACGGCGCCGCGGAACGGGTCCGGCAGGTGACCGCGCTCGAGGTCGGCCGGCTGGTCGTCGCGACGTCGACCACGCTCGCGGTGCACCCGCTGACCCCGCTCGTCGCGGCGCTGCGCGGGCGGCATCCCGGTCTCGAGGTCCACGTCCGGGACGCGGGCACCGCGGCCGGAACCTTCGACCTCGTCCGCTCGGGCGAGGCCGAGCTGGGCGTGGTCGACGTGCCGCCCCCGGACGCGGGATGGGGCCGGTGCGACCTCGGCCCCGAGGAGATCGTGCTGGCGGCGAGTCCGGAGTTCGCCGCGGGCCTGGCGGACCCGGTCGCGCGGGCACGGGTCGCGGCCCTCGACCTCGGGGTGGTCCCCGCGGACCTCGACTCCGCGGGCGCCGCCGCGACGGCCGTGGCGTCGATGGCGGGCCGCGTCCGGGCCCGGTGCGCCCACCGGGCGATGCTGTGGGAGCTGGTCGGGGACGGCACGGTCGCGACGTTCGTCGGCCGGGACACGGCGGCGTCCGTCATGCCCTGGGCCGCGCTCCGCTCGCTCGACCCGCCGCTGTGGCGGGACGCCCACCTGGTCTGGCGCGAGCAGGCGCTGTCACCCGCCGGCGCCGCCCTCGTCGAGCTCGCCGAGCTCCCGCGCGGCCGCGACGAAGCCCCGGGCGACCGGTGAGAGGCGGACCGGGTCGAAGACCAGCCCGACCGCCTGGGTGAACGGCGGGTCGAGCGGACGCACGTGCGCCCCGGCGGCCGCCGCGTCCGCGGCGAGCCGGGGGCCGACGATCGTGGCGCCCACCCCGGCCAGCATCAGCGCGGTGCGGGCCTCGCGCTGGTCGGCGACCACGGCGGCCGACAGGGGAGTCCGGGTCGTGGCGCGTTCGAGGGCCGAGTTGCGGCCCGCCGCGACGAGGACGGTCGGCACGGCGGACAGCTCCCGCATCGTCACCGCACCGTCCGGGACGGCGCCGGACCTCGGCGGGAAGGCGACCCGCCACCCCCACGAGCCGATGGGCAGCACCGCGAGCGCGTCGCCCACCGGCGGGGACAGGGGCAGCCGCGTGCAGACGATCTCCGCCGTCCCGCCCGTCAGGACCTCGGCCGCCGCGCCCTCGCGGTCGAGATCGTGCACCCGGACCGCGCGTCCGGGCGCGGCGCGCAGCCACGCCGAGACGAGCGCCGAGAACGGGCCCCCGACCACGGTCGACAGGGCCGCGAGCTCCAGCCGCCCGCCCCGGCCGGCCGCGGCCAGGGTCTCCCCGGCCTGCTCGCAGTCGCGGAGGATGCGGCGCGCCGGCCCGACCAGCGCGTGCCCCGCCGGCGTCGGTGCCATCCCGCGCCCGGCGCGGTGGAACAGCTGTGCCGCGAGTTCCTGCTCCAGCGCGCGGATCGCGGCCGACACCGTCGACTGCCGGACGCCGAGCCGGGCCGCGGCCGCCGTCGCGCTGCCGGTGTCGCGGACGGCCAGGAAGGCCCGCAGCTGGTGGAGCTCCACGGCGGCAGCCTAGCGGTCAGCTCCCGGTCCAGTCGGCCGGCCGCTTCTCGGCGAAGGCGCGGGCGCCCTCCCGCGCGTCGTCCGAGGCGAGCACCTCGTCGACGTACGGCTGCTGCCGGGTGAACCGCTCCCCGCGGGGCCACGCGCGGGACTCGACCATGATCTGCTTGCTCCTGGCGACCGCCAGCGGCCCGTTCGCGGCGATCGTCCGGGCGAGGTCCAGGGCGGCGTCGAGCGCACCGCCCTCGTCCGTCAGCGTGCCGACCAGGCCGAGGGCGTGCAGCCGCTCGGCAGCCACCGGTTCGCCGGTCAGCGCCAGCTGCATGGCGACGACCTCGGGCAGCCGGTCCGGCAGGCGGAGCAGGCCGCCGGCGGAGGCGACCAGGCCGCGCTTCACCTCGGGGATGCCGAACCGCGCCGTCGACGCCGCGACGACCAGGTCGCAGGCCAGCACGAGCTCGAAACCGCCGGCCAGCGCCCAGCCCTCCACCGCGGCGATGAGCGGCTTGCGGGGCGGGGCCGCCGTCACCCCGCCGAAGCCGCGTCCCGGGATGCTCGGCCGCTCGCCGCGCAGGAAGCCCTTGAGGTCCATGCCCGCGCAGAAGCTCCCCCCGCCGCCGGTGACGACCGCGAGCCGCAGGGCCGGATCGTCATCGAGGCGGTCGAGGGCGGCCGCGATGACCCGCGCCATGTTCAGGGTCATGGCGTTCCTCGCCCGCGGCCGGTTGAGGGTGATGACCAGCACGCCCTCCCGATCCTCGACGAGCACCTCGGGTGCTTCGCCTGCGTCGGTCGGCGCGGCCGGGGACGCGGTGTCGCTCATGAATCTCCTCCTGGGGGAATGCGGCCGAATCTCGGCACAGGCCTTGACAGACCAGTGACCGCGGTCACAGGGTTGCACACAGTGGAATAAAGTTCCATTGAAAGAAATGATCGACAAGGAGATGGACCACGATGCGTCGAGTTCCTGCCCGTTCGGCGACCACCGCCGCGGCCGCGCTGCTGATGCTGTCGGGTGCCTTGACCGCGTGCGCCAGTCCCCAGGGCGGCGACAGCGGAGCGGACGAGAAGGCGGTGGCGGAGATCTGCCCGACCGCCGACACCGAGGGCACGATCAAGATCGGCATGAGCGCGCCGCTCGCCGTGTTCGCCCCGCTCCTGCTCGGCGTCGAGACCGGAGCGTTCGGCGAGGCCGGCCTCGACGTCCAGATCGAGAAGCTCCCGAGCGCCGAGTCGCTGCCGCTGGTCGCCCGCGGCCAGCTCGACGCGCAGATGACCTCGCTGAGCTCGTCGCACTTCAACACCCTGAAGGACGGCGTCGACGTGCGATGGATCGTGCCAATGGACGACCAGCAGGAGATCCCGCCCGGCACCCCGGTGCCCGGCTACTGGTCCCACAAGGACGTCGTCGGCAGCGCCGCCTCCCCCGACCTCACCAAGCTCAAGGGCGGCGACATCAGCACCCCCACCGGCGGCACCGGCGTGAGCGGCCTGATCCTGGACAACGCGCTGGAGAAGGTCGGGCTCGGCATCAACGACATCAAGCTCTCCCCGCCGCTGGTCGGCCCCGACGCGCTGAACGCGCTCGCGAACGGCGCGGTCTCCGCCGCCTGGATCTCCGCGCCCCTCGAGGTCGAGGCCGCCAAGAACCCCGACCTCGTCCCGATCGCGGGGTACGCGCCGGGCGTGACCGGCACCGCCGTCATGGCCGGCCGGACCCTCCTCGACCGCCCCGAGGTCGCCGTCAAGTTCACCCAGGTGCTCAGCCAGGTCACCACGAAGTACCTCGACGGCGACTACCGCAAGAACGCCGAGACGGTGCGCCTGCTCGCGGCCGCCGAGGAGGTCGACGCGTCCACGATCGAGGACTCGGCGCTCCTCAGCTTCGACCCGACGTTCTCGATGGACGGAACGGAGAAGTTCGCGGACGAGCTGCAGGCGTTCGCCCTCGAGCGCGGCGAGCTGGAGTACGAGAAGCCGCTCGACTCCGCGGACCTCATCGACACCCGGATCACCGAGGCCGCCGCGACCTGCGACTCCGCAGTCAAGTGAACACCGGTCGGTCGAGCACCGGTCGGTCGAGCACCGGTGAAGCGAGTGCCGGTCGGGCGAGTGCCGTCGGGTGAGCGCGGGTCAGGTGAGCATCGGTCAAGTGAGCATCGGTCGGGCGAGCACCGCTCAGGCGGGCGCGGGTCGGGCGGGCGCGGTCAAGTGAGCGCGGTCAAGTGAGCACGGATGCCCCACGGCGCGGCCTCCGGGCCGCCCGTGCGGGGCGTGACGTCGACCAGCACGACAGCGAGTGGATCGGGATCGAGTGGATCGGGATCGAGTGGATCGGGATCGAATGGATCGGGCCCCTCGTGCGGTGCGCGCCATCGATGGCGGCCGGCCGTCGCGCCTCCGCTCGACCTCGTCGGCGGCAGCGGCGGCGGGGCCGCCCGCCCGCGCCCCGGAAGCGCGCCTCGGGAGCAGCCCTTTCCTTCGCGTGGATTCTATATACAGTATCTCGCAAGGCTGGCAGCTGTCTCCGAGCCCTGGGAGGCCGGGATGTACGACCTGCGCATCACCGGAGGCACCGTCGTCGACGGGACGGGCGCGGCCCCGTACCGGGCCGACGTCGCGGTGAAGGACGGCGTCATCGCGGCGGTCGGCGAGGACGCCGCGGCCGCGGGGGCCGCCGAAACGATCGACGCGGACGGACGGCTCGTGACGCCCGGCTTCGTGGACGTCCACTCCCACTACGACGGGCAGGTCACCTGGGACACGGGGCTGGACCCGTCCGCGTCCCACGGGGTGACCACGGTCGTCGCGGGCAACTGCGGTGTCGGGTTCGCGCCGGTGCGCCCCGGCCGCGAGGACTGGCTGATCGGCCTGATGGAGGGCGTGGAGGACATTCCGGGCTCCGCCCTCGCGGAGGGCATTGCGTGGAACTGGGAGTCCTTCCCCGAGTACCTGGACGCGGTGGACGGGCGCGAACTCGCGATCGACTTCGGCGTGCAGGTCGCGCACGGTCCCGTCCGCGCCTACGTGATGGGGGAGCGCGGGGCCCGCAACGAGCCCGCCACGCCCGCGGACATCGCGGCGATGGCGACGATCGTGGAAGAGGCCGTCCGCGCCGGGGCGCTGGGGTTCTCCACCTCGCGGACGGTCGTGCACCGGGCCGTCGACGGCGAACCGGTCCCCGGCACCTACGCCACCGAGGAGGAGCTGTTCGCCATCGGACGGGCGGCGGCGTCGGGCGGCCGCGCGGTCTTCGAACTGGCCCCCACGGGCACGGCGGGCGAGGACCTCATCGCCCCGCACCGGGAGATGGCGTGGATGCGCAGGCTCGCCGCCGAGACCGGCCTCCCGGTGTCGTTCGCCCTGCTCCAGGTCGACGCGGCGCCCCGGCTCTGGGAGGAGATGCTCGCCGAGTCGCTGCGCGCGCACCAGGCCGGGACGCCGGTGTACCCGCAGGTCGCCGCCCGCCCCTTCGGGATGATCGTGGGCTTCACCGGACGGCACGCCTTCACCCTCCGGCCCACCTACGAGGCCCTCGCGGCCCGGCTGAGCGGAGCGGCGCTCCTCGCCGAGCTGGCGCGGCCGGACGTGCGCGCCGCCATCCTCGCCGAGGACGACCGGCCCGCCCGCCCCGGCGTCCTGGACGACGACATCGCGACCGGCCAGCAGTTCATGCTCGACCGGACCTACCCGCTGGACGAACCGGTCGACTACGAACCGACCCCGGACCGGTCCATCGCCGCGCGCGCCGCCGCCAGGGGCGTGCCGCCGATGCACGAGCTCTACGACGTCATGCTGGAGGACGGCGGGCGCCGGATGCTCATGGTCCCGATCTTCGGGTTCAGCGACGGCGACCACGAGGCGCTGCGCCGCATGCTCCTGCATCCGGCCGCCGTCATCGGGCTCGCGGACGGCGGCGCGCACGTCGCGATGGTCTGCGACGCCTCGATGCCCACCTACCTGCTGACGCACTGGGCGCGCGACCGTGCCCGCGGCGGCGGGCTGCCGCTGGAGTACGCCGTCCGCAAGCAGACGATGGACACCGCCCGCCTCTACGGCCTGAACGATCGCGGCGTCGTCGCGGTGGGCAAGAGGGCCGACCTCAACGTCATCGACTTCGCGGGGCTGCGGCTGCACGCGCCGCGCATGGCGCACGATCTGCCCGCGGGCGGCGGGCGGCTCCTGCAGGACGCCGACGGGTACGCCGCCACGATCGTCGGCGGCACGGTCACCCGCCGGGACGGCGCCGACACGGGGGCCCGGCCGGGGCGGCTGGTCCGCGGGGCCCGCTGACCCCGGCGGGCCCCGACGATCCGACCGCCGGTCGTTTCGATCCGGCGCTCCGCGGACAAGCTGAAGTACCTCGACGGCTCCGAGTCGAGGATGGGCGCCTTCGTGGCCGACACCCTTCCCGAGCAGGTGGCCGGGCGCCTGCGAGAGGTCTGAGCCGTGCGCACCGGAACGTGGTCCGCGCCCAGGCGGGTCGACATCATCGGAGAGCACACCGACTACAGCAACGGATTCGCCCTGCCGTTCGCCCTCGCCCAGCGCACCGTCGTGCACGCCCGGCTCCGCGACGACGGCCGCGTCACCGCGACGTCCGACGGGTACGGCGAGGTGGAGTTCCCCGTCACGACCGCCCCCGGCGAGGTCACCGGCTGGGGCGCCCACGTCGCCGGCGTGGCATGGGCGCTCGCCCGCTCCGGGGCCGCGCCGACCGGGGCGGACCTCCGCATCCGCAGCGCCGTGCCGCACGGCGCGGGACTGTCCTCGTCGCACTCGCTCGAGTGCGCCGTCGCGCTCGCCCTGACCGGCCTGCACGACCGCGATCTGGACCGGGCCCGGCTCGTCCGCATCGTGCAGCACGCGGAGAACGGGTACGTCGGCGCCCCCACCGGCGTGATGGACCAGATGGCCTCCCTCTACGGCGAGGCCGACCGGGCGGTCCTCGTCGACGCCCGGCACCTCACCGCCGAGCCGGTGCCGTGCGAGTTCGCGTCCGCCGGGCTCGCCCTCCTCGTGGTCGACACCCGGTCACCGCACCGGCACGCCGACGGCGAGTACGGCGCCCGCCGCGGGACCTGCGCCGACGCGTCGCGGGCCCTCGGGGTCGCGGACCTGCGCGACGTGACCGACCTCGACGGCGCCCTCGCCCGCCTCGACGACCCGGTGGCCGTCCGCCGGGTCCGGCACGTCGTGCGCGAGAACGCGCGGGTCCTCGCCGCCGTCGAGCTGCTCCGCGCGGGCCGCTTGCGGGAGATCGGCCCGCTGCTCACCGCCTCGCACGCCTCGCTCCGCGACGACTACGAGGTCACCGTCGCCGAGCTCGACACGGCCGTCGAGGCCGCACTCGCCGCCGGGGCGCTGGGCGCCCGGATGATCGGCGGCGGGTTCGGGGGCTCGGTGATCGCCCTGGTCGAGCAGGCCGACCGGGCGTCCGTCGGGGCCGCCGTGGCGGACGCGTTCCGCCGCCGCGGGTTCGCCGAACCCGCGTTCCACGTCGCCCGCCCGTCCCGCGGTGCCGGACGGGACCGGTGACGGCCCCTCGCCAGGAGCGCTCGGCCTGATCGTGGACGAGCAGCGCGACGCCGAGCGAGAGCCGCGATTCGTGGCCGTCCAGCGGCACCCCGAGCTTCCGCCTCGAGCTTCCCCCAGGCGCGGGCGTGCCGCCGCCACGCATGCCGTCCGGACGAACCCGCCTCCCCGAGCACTCGCACCTGGGCCGTCGAGCTGGTCGCCGACCGCGGCACCCGCGAACCGCTGCCCGACGCCGCGGTCGCCGCGGTGACCGCCGAGTGCCGGGCCCGGGGACTGCTGCCACTGCCCAACGCCAACCGCATCCATCTCGTGCCGCCCTGCACCATCTCCGACGACCAGGCGCGCGAGGCGCTGGACATTCTGGACGCGGCGCTGGCACGGGCCGTCCGGTGAGCCGCTTCAGGACAGCGCGCGCCAGGCGCTCGCCAGGGCTCGGCGGAACTGCTCCTCCTGCCGTGCGGTGAGGTGCTCGATCATGCGTTCCTCCAGGTCGCGGACGGGGCCGGCGAGATCTCCCAGCAGGGCCCGGCCCGCGTCGGTGAGGTGGATCAGCAGCTCGCGGCGGCTGGCGGGGTTGCGCTCGCGGCGGATGAGGCCGCGGCGTTCGAGGGCGCGCACCATGTCGGCCATCGACTGGGCGGTGACGAAGGAGTCGCGGGCCAGCTGGGCCGCGGACCGCCCGCCGTGCCGTTCCAGCACGGTGAGGGCGGTGTACTGCAGTGCGGTGACGCCGGCCGGACGGACGAGGTCGTCCAGATTCGCCCGGACCGCGAGTTCCAGCCGCTTGACCATGTAGAGCAGCGACGGCGCCCCGGCCCCGCCATCTTGTCCCGTCACGGAGCCAGCCTAGGCGATTGACAGGAAACCTGTTTGACGGGAACACTTCGAACAGCAGGAAACCTGTCGATCACCGAGGGGGCGGCATGCGACCGGACGGCAAGACGCGGCCACGGGGAGCCTGACATGGCCCAGCCGGACGCGGCCGAACTGACCGCCATCGACGTCCACACCCACGCCGAGATCTCCAAGACCGGGCACCGCTCGCTCGGCCCCGAGCTGTTCGGGGCGTCGGAGGCGCACTTCAAGGCCCACGGCCACCGGCAGCCGTCCATCGGCGAGATGGCCGCGTACTACCGCGAGCGGAGGATGGCCGCCGTGGTGTTCACCGTCGACGCCGAGCACGCCACCGGATGGCCCCGCATCGCCAACGAAGAGGTCGCCGAGGGCTGCGCCGAACACCCCGACGTGCTGATCCCGTTCGCCAGCGTCGACCCCCACAAGGGCAAGGCGGGCGTGCGCGAAGCCCGGCGGCTGGTCGCCGAGCACGGCGTGCGCGGGTTCAAGTTCCATCCCAGCATCCAGGGCTTCGAGCCCAACGACCCGATCGCCTACCCGCTGTACGAGGCGATCGAGGAACTCGGCGTCCCGGCACTGTTCCACACCGGGCAGACCGGCATCGGCGCCGGAGTCCCCGGAGGCGGCGGCATCCGACTCAAGTACTCCGACCCCATGCTGGTCGACGACGTCGCGGTCGACTTCCCCGAACTGCGGATCATCCTGGCGCACCCGTCGTTCCCCTGGCAGGACGAGGCCCTCGCCGTCGCCGTCCACAAGCCCTACGTCCACATCGACCTGTCCGGCTGGTCGCCCAAGTACTTCCCGCCCCAGCTCGTCCGGTACGCCAACAGCCTGCTCCAGGACAAGGTGCTGTTCGGCTCCGACTTCCCGGTCATCACCCCCGACCGCTGGCTCGCCGACTTCGACGGGCTCGACATCAAACCCGAGGTCCGCCCCAAGATCCTCAAGCACAACGCCGCCCGCCTGCTCGGCCTGACCGAGGGCGAGTGAGAGGAAGCCGCTTCCGTAGGAAAGCCGCCCGACCAGCGCCGCGGCGGAGGTGCGGCGGGTAGCCGGTCGGTGCCAGGAAGCGACACGGGGGCACTGTGACTCCCATCGCGCAGACCAAAGAAGAGTTCTACCTCCGTCGCGTCTTCGACGACGACGTCCCGGTGTTCGCTCGTCCCGCAACGCCGGCAGGGGATGGGAGCCGATCCCGTGCCAGTGGGCTGAGTCACATTCTCGCGCCGGTGTCACACTCCGGCTCCTTGAACTCCTCTCAGGATGCGGGAGATACGGGGAGGCGCAGTGTTCGGGACACGGCACGCCACTGATCGGCCGATGAGCCGACGCGGCCGTTCGGGCCGTCAGCCTCTGCAAGCTCCCTGGTCACCGAAATCCGCAACCGGGTGAGGGAGAAGTAGCGATGATCGTAGTCACTGGAGCGACGGGTGTCGTCGGACGGCCGCTCGTCGAGTTCCTCGACGAAGCCGGGGCCGATGTTCGCGCCGTCACCCGGGATGCGGGGGCGGCGAAGCTGTCGGCCGGGGTCGAAGTGGTCGAGGGCGACCCGCGGCGCCCCGCCACTCTCGCCGCCGCTCTAGAGGGGGCAACCAGCCTGTTTCTGCACCCCCGCGCGGCCGGGGACGCGTGTGCCGAGCTCGTGGCACTGGCCAAGGAGAGGGGGATCGAACGTGTGGTGGCCCTGGCGGCCATGAACGTGGACGATGATCTCGCCCAACAGCCGTCCCGCTACCGCGGCGACCGTAACAAAGAGGCCGAGGACGCCGCCGTCGGCAGCGGCCTGGAGTGGACCAGCCTTCGGGCCGGGTTCTTCGCTCTGAACACCCTGACCATGTGGGACGGCCAGATCGGCAAGGGCGATGTCGTGCACGGTCCGTACGCCGAGGCCACGGAGGCGCCGGTGCACGAGCGTGACCTGGCCGCGGTGGCGGCTCACGCACTGCTCACCGACGACCTCGTGGGGCGGAAGCCGGTGCTGACCGGGCCGCAGTCCCTGACGTACGCCGAGATGCTCGCCGCCATCGGGAAGGCGATCGACCGGCCCCTGAGCTTCCAGGAGATCCCGCCGGACGCGTTCAAGGCGCACATGATGGGCTTCGGCTTCCCCGAGGCCTTCGTCGACACCTACCTGGCCGTGATCGTCAAATCGGTGGGACGTCCGGCCCTGGTGACCGGCGAGGTCGAGAAGATCCTCGACCGTCCGGCGCTCACCTTCGCCGAATGGGCCGCCGACCACGCCGCGGACCCGCCCCCGTCCGACAGCTGAGCGACCCCGGCGACATCTGGGGCACGTCCAGGAGCCGTGCGGCCACGCCGCCGAGGGGGGACCGAGGATCGCGCGGTCCCCGTGCTGGAGCCCCGTGCTGGAGCCCCGTGCTGGAGCCCCGTGCTGGAGCCGCGCGCCCGCCACCCGGGTGCGCGGCTTCCACTCGGCGGCTCGGGGGCTTGACGGTCTCTGCGGCGCACGCCACGATATCTATAGAACAGAAGATAGTTTCATTGAATAGACTTTCGGAGGGGTTGTGTTGGACGACGGCCTGCCGCGTCGGCTCGATTACGACGAACTGGACCGATCCCTGCGTGACGCCCTCGAACCCAAGGTCCGGCGCCTCGGGTACCTGGGTGAGTTCTTCGCCGTCGCAGGCCACCAACCCCGCGCGTTGCTGGCGTTCCATCAGTTCACCGAGGCCCTCAAGGACGCCTTGGCGGCCGAACTCACCGAGGTCGTGGCGCTGACGGCCGCGGCCCGGCTGAACAACGACTACGAGCGTTGCCAGCACGAGCGGCTGTCACTTGAACACGGCTTCGACCTGGCCTGGATCGCCGCGGCTCAAGGGCGCGAGGGAAGTGATCCGGCGGTGCTGAGCGACCGGGCCCGATGTGCCCGGGAGCTGACTCTCGCCGCTCTCGCCGACCGCGGTCACGGCGCGGCCGACGCGGTACGGAGCGCGGTTCAGGTGCTGGGCGAGCGGACCACCGTCGCGGTTCTGCTGCTCATGGGACGGTACGTGGCGCATGGACATATGAGCAACAGCCTCGGGCTCGGGTCACCGGTCGACTCGGTTTTCGACGGCCTTGGCAGACGCGGGGAGGGGCGTGGCCGATCCTCGTCCGGCAGCACACCGGCCGGGGAGAACCGGTGACCGCGCGGCTGCTGACCGAGGCCGAGATCGCCGCGACGCTCGATATCGGCACGGCCATCCGCGCCATCGAGGAGGGCCTGCGGCAGCAGGGCAGAGGTGACGCCCACGTCATGGAGAAAACCCATGTGGCCTGGGACGGCGCGACCTTGCACGCGGTCGGCGGTGTGCTCGCCGACGAGGGACTGGCCGGTACCAAGACCTGGGCGCACACCCCCGGCGGGGCCGCCCCGTACCTGCTGCTGTTCGATGCCGCCGATGGGTCTCTGCGCGCGCTCATCGAGGCGTTCGCGCTCGGGCAGCTCCGCACCGCGGCGGTGTGCGGCGTGGCAACGGCGGCTCTGGCCGATCCCGGCGCCGACGAACTCGCCGTTGTCGGTGCCGGCGAGCAGGCTCTGACGCAGGTGGCGGCGGTAGCGGCGGTACGTCCGGTCCGCCGGGTGCGTGTCTTCTCTCGGGACGAGCGGAAGGCGACCGACTTCTGTGCTCACATCGCCGATCGGTTGGGGATCGCGGCCGGTGCGTGCGGCAGCGTTGCCGACACGGTACGGGACGCGCCGATCATCACCCTGGCCACCCGCGCCACCTCGCCGTTCCTCGCGCCGGGCCTCCCGCCCCCCGGCGCCCACATCAACGCCATCGGCGCGATCACTCCGGAGCGCATCGAGTTCGAGCCCGCCCTGCTCCAGCGGTGCTCGGTGGTGGTGGCGGACAGCATCGATCAGGCGAGCCGGCTCTCGGCCGAGTTCCGCGCGTTCTACGGTCCGGACCCGCGTGCCTGGTCGCGGGTCGAACGGCTGGCCGATCTGGTTCTCGGGGACCGCCCCCGGCCCCAGGGAGCGGATCTGACCCTTTTCAAGGCGCTGGGCGTGGGGCTGTTCGATCTCGTGCTCGGTGCGTACTGCCTGCGTCACGCCGAGATATCCGGCCTCGGCACGGCCCTGCCCGCCGCCCCGGCCCGCGCGGACGTTCGGCTGCGCGACCGGGGTTGACGCGCCCGCATCGCGCAACGAAAGGAATGTCTTCAATGTCCGCATTGGCAAATGTCATCCCGTATGACCGGGCAGAGCGTGATCGGCGCTGGGCGCGGGTGCGCACCGGGATGGCCGAACGCGGCATCGATCTCCTGATCGCGCTTCCCGAGAACGTCGTCTCCATGGACGCCATCGATGCGCGGTATCTGGCCGAGGAGGTCGGCGCGGTCCTGTTCCCGCTGGAGGGGGATCCCCGGATCCTCGTCGGCGGTGAGGACAGTCATCTGGCCATGGGCCGCGAGGCATGGATCGAGCAGCGGACGAGCGCGACGCCCACCGGGTCCACGCGGGTGCCCTACGGCGCCGCGGTGGCCGCCGCGCTACGAACGATCACCCCACGGCCCCGGCGCATTGCCATCGCCGGCCTGGACGGCGATCGGTATGGACATGTCCGTTCGGTGGAGGGCTACGCGACCTACACCACGGTCGCCCGCATCCAGGGTGCCGTGCCCGACGCGGAGGTCGTCAACGGTGCGCCCGTGATGTCGGCGGCACGCTACGTCAAGAGCGAGGCGGAGATCGCCGCGGCCCGCGCCGCGGTCCGTGCGTGCGAGGAGGCGGCGGTGGCCATCGGCGAGGCGTTCCACATAGGGAAGGCCCAGGCCGAGGTCTACCGTGCCGGATACACGGCACTGCTGCAGCAGGGGATCCGCGGGCCTTTCGCGGGCATGCCCATGCTCGCCTGGGCGCCCGGCCGGTGGCGGGAACCGCGGCCGCGCATCGCGGGCGTTCCCCCCGGGGTCATCGAGAACGGCCTCTGTGTGGCGACGGAGGTCATCACGGTGGTCAACGGGATCTTCGCCCAGGTCGCCGAGCCGTACGTGGCCGGTCCGGTCGACGCCGAGCAGCGCGAGGCGTTCGAACTCAACATCGCCGCGTTCGACGCCGCGTGCCGTGCGATGCGGCCGGGCGTGCCGTGGCGCGAGGTCAGGGAGCGAACGCTCGCCGTCGCGGACGGCACCGACTGGAAGATCACCTTCCTCGTCACCGGCGGCGTGGACGGGCCCCTGTTCATCCCGGTGGACGGCCACGATGAGTGGCTCGACGACGAGGTCGAAGCCGGCGCCACCCTGGTCTGCAAGCCGCACGCCTTCCCCGCCGACCAGCACACCGAGCTCGCCCGCAGTACTGATCTCACCTGGGGGGAGAGCGTCGTCGTACGTGAGGGTGGGGCCGAGCGTCTGGGGTCCCGGCCGCCGCTGCTGTTCTCTCGCACATGAGATCCGCAGGCATGAGATCACGGTGTGGCTACCATGTCTGCTATGCAGACTGTAGAGCCCTCGGGTCCCCGCCCGCAGTACCCGATCGAGGCAGTGGACAAGGCCTTGCAGATGCTGAAGCTCTTCGGCATCCACGAGCAGGTGCGCCTGGCCGACGTCCGCGACGCGCTCGAGGTTACCCAATCGCGTGCCCATCGGCTCATGGCCATGCTCGTCTACCACGGCTTCGCGGCCCAGGACCGGCGGACCCGCACCTACCACCCTGGTCCCGCGCTGGTCGAGCTGGGCCTGTCGGTCATCCGCGGAATGGACCTCCGCAGCGTGGCACGGCCGGTGCTGGAAGAGCTGTCGGCCGAGCTCGGCGAGACCACGGCTTTGGCCGTGCTGGAGGGCTCGGACGTCCGCTTCATCGACGCGGTGGAAAGCGAGCTGGCGTTGCGGGTGGCCAGCCGGGTCGGCAGGCTGCTGCCGGCGCATTCCACCAGCATCGGCAAGGCCCTGCTCGCCGAGTTGCCCGCGCAGACCTTTCGGGCCCTGTACCCGAGCGAGCAGCTGCCCCCCGTGACCGCCAAGACGATCACGCGGCGCTCCCAGCTGGAGGAGCACCTGCAGTCGGTCCGCGAGCGCGGCTACGCGGTCAATGCCTCCGAGAGCGAGGAAGGGGTCAGCTCGGTCGCCCGGGTGATCCGCGATCGCACCCGCGGTGTGGTCGGGGCCGTCAGCGTGGCGGCCCCCCTCGGCCGCATGCCGACGGCCCACACCCGGACGGTGGCCGAGCGGCTGGGCGCGGCGGTCGAGCGCATCGCCGAGGGGCTCGGTCCGCAGGCGACCTGATCTGCGTCGAGGCTCCGTCCCGCCCCGTCTCCCGCCCCGGTCTCCCGCTCCCCGTCTTCCACCCCGTCTTCCGCGCCGCCACGGCGCGGAAGACGGGCATGCCCGAACCAAGTTCTGACTGTTCCGTAGAGAAGAATCTAGATCTGCAGAACAGTCAATCAATCTTGCCTGTGTTCCCTTCGTGTAGCAGAATCTAGATCTGTCAGACAGACATAGGAGGTCGGTCGTGAGTGTCGCCGAGCATGCCGCTCCCGGAACCGGGGGCGCCATCCCGCCCCCGGCGGCGGACAAGGAAGTCGTCAAGGTCAACGCGTACGAGCGGTCTCTGACGCTCAACAGCCAGCTGGTTCCGCTTTTCCCCTACTCCGGACCAGGTGACCTGGTGGCCTGCGGTGTCACGATGCGCGGGCGCCCCGATGAGGAGTTCGGGCAGTTCTTCCACGAGAACTCGCAAGAAGAGGTGGCCTACACCTTCGGGTCCAACCTGGCCATGTGCCCTCCGGGGTACCTCATCGTCGCCCCCAGGTTCCATGGGGTGAACTCCTTCCTCAAGGAACCGCACAACCCTGACGCGTACCTGTTCCAGGTCATCGTCCAGCGGCAGACCGAGGCCGACGCCGGTCCTGAGGAGCAGCGCGAGGGCATTCACATCCGCTGCCCGGAGTGCCAGGAGTTCTTGCTCCAGCACGTGTTCAGCGCCGACCCGACCAGGCCGCAGGACCACGGCGGCCAAGAGGGCGACCGCTACCCGGCCTTCCCCACGGTCTACGAGGCGGTGCAGGCCGTGGACAGGTTCAACGGCGACGAGGACATTCGCACATGCGGCAAGTGCGGCCACGTCAGTCCGCCCTTCCCGGCCGCCACCTGGGGATGGCACAACTACGTGAGGCTGCACCGGGCGATCAATTCCGGCCGCACCGAGATACTCGCCATGGCCGGCCGGCTCGCCCCGGCCGAGGCGGCCTCGTGATCACCCGAGGCAGGTTCCAGAGCATCTTCGACCTGGCCGAGGAGATCGGTGCCTGGGACGAGCGGCCGGTCGCGCCACCGTTCGCCGATCCGCAGGTGACGATGTCGCGCGGATCGGGCGCGCAGCCGTTCTTCCTCATCTGCTCGAAGGACACGGTCGTCATCCAGGCCACCGGGTCGGCGGATGCTCACCTGCGTTACACCGGTGTGCGGCACACCCGGATGGAGGTGGGGGACATGGTCTATGTCCCCGCCGGGGTGCCGTGCCGGATCGAGCCGAACGAGGAGTCGGTCCATCTTCGGTTCAAGGCCATCAACCCGGGCCTGGAAGGCATCGCCTGGTTCTGCCGGCGTTGCGACACAGAGGTGTGGCGGTACGAGTTCGACGCTGAGGCACAGCCCGTACAGCAGGGCTATCTGGACGGCTGCCGGGAGTTCAACGCCGACAAGTCGCATCGCACCTGTGGTGGCTGCGACACCGTGCACCCTCGGTGGACATCGCGGGATACCGCTGGGCGGAGGTCCTCGAAGCTCTGCAGTTCGACGACACGGCGGCGCCGCCCGCCTGAAGGACACCCGGGAATCGTGAGGAGACCATGAAGAAGATCGAACTGGACCGTGACACGTGCATCGCTTCGGCGACCTGCATCGGGTTCGCGCCCACGGCGTTCAAGCTCACCGGCGACGGCAGGGCCGAACTGCTGGTCGAGGACGCCGCAGGAATCGACGCCGGAGCCCTGGACAATGCCGTCGCCAACTGCCCGACCGGCTCCATCAGGCTGATCGGCACGGAGTGACGCCCATGCGGCGGATAGTCATCGTCGGCGCCGGCCTGGCCGGGCTGCGCGCCACCGAGGCCCTGCGCCGCCTGGGCTTCGACGGCTCCATCACTCTGATCGGCGCCGAAGAGGCCGGGCCCTACGATCGCCCGCCACTGTCCAAGGAGGTGCTGATCGGGAGGAAGGCGGCCGGCGAGACCATCTACCGCCATGCCGACTACTACGACGACCTGCGAGTGTGCCTGCGGCTGGGCCGACCGGCCACGGCGCTGGACCTGAAGTCCCGAACCGTCCGGTCGGGTGGACGCGATCTGCCCTTCGACGGATTGCTGCTGACGACGGGATCGGCGGCCCGCCCGTTGACCGTGGACGGCGCGTCGACGGGCGTGTACCTGCTTCGCACGCTCGATGACGCCATCGCCCTGCGCGCCGGACTGGCGGAATGCCGCCACGTGGTGATCATCGGTGCCGGTTTCATCGGCTCGGAGGTGGCCTCCAGCGCCCGTGCGCTGGGCCTGGAGGCCACGCTCGTGGAGGCTGAGCCGGTACCGCTGAGCCGGGTGGTCGGCGCCCGGATCGGGAAGATCTGCGCGGCCCTGCATCGCGAGAACGGTACGCGGGTGGTGTGCGGGGCCGAGGTCGTGGCTGTCGAGGGCGGCCGGCGCGTCAGGCTGGCCGACGGCCGGGTTCTCGAGGGTGACCTCGTAGTGGCGGGGATCGGCGCGGTACCGCGGACCGGCTGGCTGGCGGGCAGCGGGCTGACGACGGACGACGGGCTGGTCTGCGACGCGTACCTGAACGCGGGACACCCGTCCGTGTACGCCGCGGGAGACCTCGTCCGCTGGTTCAACCCCCTGTTCGGGACTCGGATGCGCACCGAGCAATGGACCAACGCGGTCGAGCAGAGCCGCCAGGCGGCGGCCAGTTTGCTGGCCGGTCCCGCTCAGGGAAGGCCTTACGCGGGGTCGAACTACTTCTGGTCCGACCAGTACGGGACGCGCATCCAGTTCGCCGGAGTGACCGACGCCGACGAAATCCGTGTCGTAAACGGTTCCTCCAGCGAGTTCGAGTTCCTCGCCTACTACCGCAGGGGCGATCGGCTGGTGGGCGCGTTCGCGATGGACAACGCCCTGCCGCTGATCCGCAGCAAGCTCCTGATCGAACGGTCGGCGCGCTGGGACGAGGCCCTCGCCTCGGTCGAGAGCGGAGAGATCTTCGGCTGACCGGTCCCGATCGGCTCGCCGTTCGAGGGCGCGGAACGGCCGTGTCTGAACGAAGGAAGAGAGATGAGTTCGGAAGTCAGAGTCACGCCCAGCGAGGAGAGGGCCCGGTTCGTCGAGCGGACAGGGCTGGAGCCGCTCGGCCCGGACGACCTGTGGCCACCACTGGTGATCAGCAAGGAGGAGATCGACGCCGAGGTGGAGCGGTTGTCGGCCCTGCCGGGCCGATCCGGCGAGGGACGGCGATCGCTGATCGTGCACCCTCGTGACACCTCCGGCCTGGGCTTGGCCCCGGGCATTCAGGTGGCCCTCGAGGTCTTGCTGCCGGGTGAACGGACCCGGCCGATCCGGCACAACTCGGCGCAGGTGGTGTTCTGCATCGAGGGCGGCGGCACGATCATCCTGGCCGGCGGCCCGCGCGCGGTGCGGTCGTTCGAGCGGTACGACGTATGGAACACCCCTTCGATGGCCACTTACGTCCACACCAACGACACCGAGGAGCGCCAGGTTCGACTGGTCTACAGCAACGCGGCCCTGCTGAGGAGACTCAACATCCATTACGTGGACGGCGACCCCGGTGAGCACGTCGCGGCTTCGGCCGAGCCCATCGGTGAGGGGCGGGGCGAGGAGTTTCCGTTCGAGGAGGTCGTGGAACTCGACGACGGCGCCGCGCTGATGGCCTACGAGCGGCTGATCAATCCGCCGGTGCAGGAGTCTCCCGCCCTCATCTGGCGGTGGCGGCGCGTGAAGGCCGAGCTGGACAAACTGCACGCGCTGGGGCCCGAGTACCGGGGCCGCCGACTCTATCTCCTCTACAACCCCGCGACCGGACGGACGAACGGTACGACCCACAGCTTCTTCGCCACCATGACGATCAGGCCGGGCGGGATCGTGGATCGCCCGCACCGGCACACCCCGGCCGCGATCAACTACTACTTCAAGGGCAGCGGGCACAGCATGGTCGGCGGCCACCGCTACGACTGGAAGGCCGGCGACCTGATGCTGTCGGCACCCGGCTGGGCGATCCACAACCATGCCAGCCACGAGTCCGACGTCTACGAGCTGACCGTCCAGGACAGTCCCTTCAACCTGGCCAACGACTCGCTGCTGTGGCAGGAGAGCCTGCGGCGGCCGCCCATCCTGATCGGCTCCCACACCGGCTGGAAGACCAACCGGGCGGAACTGTGAGCGACCCCATCACAGTCGTCGACCTGCCGCCGGAGGCGCTGCGCGGCTCGTACGTTCCGCTGGTCACCCCGTTCCGCCGCGGCGAGGTGGACTTCGAAGCCTTCGCCGGACTCGTGGATCGGCAGGTCGAAGCGGGCTCGGCGGGCATCGTGGTCACCGGCACCTCCGGAGAACCCAGCGTGCTCACCATCGACGAGCGCGTGCGGCTTTATGAGGTCGCCGTCGCCACCGCCGGTGACCGGCTCTCGGTGGTAGCCGCCACGGGGAGCCAGTCCCACGCCGAGACCGCCGTGCTCACCAGGCGGGCGCAGAAAGCGGGTGCGACGGCGGTACTGGTAGTCACCCCGTACTACATCCGGCCGCCACAGCGGGGCATGGTCGAATACTTCGTCCAAATCGCTGGTGAGACGACGCTGCCAGTGCTGATTTATCACATTCCAGGGCGCAGCTCGGTATCCCTGTCGGTGCCCAGCTTGGCCGAGGCGGTACGGCGCGCGCCGAACGTCGTCGGGGTGAAGCATGCCTCCACCGACCTGGGCTGGGCCACCGATCTGCTGACCGAACTGGGGCCGGGGTTCCGGCTGTTCTGCGGTCTCGAGGAACTGTCGTTCCCTATGCTGGCGCTGGGTGCGGCCGGCCTGATGAACGCGGTCGGCAACCTGGCGCCCGCGTCGATCAGTCGGCTTTGCCGCGCCGTGGCCGACGGCGACCTGATGGAAGCCAGGCGGCTGCACTATGAGCTGTTCCCCCTCAATCAGGCGGTCTTCTGGGACACCAATCCCATTCCGATCAAATACCTGATGAAGGTGCTGGGCACGCTGGCCGACAACGAACACCGGCTGCCCATGATGCCCGCCGATCCCGAGCTGGGTTCCCGGCTCGACGCCTTGGTCCCCAGGCTGCGCCCGCTGACACGTCTTCCGGTGAGGAGTCCGGGAAAGGGCGAGAGAAAGAACGCTGATGAGCGCTTCGCATGACCCCATTCCATCGACCGTTTCAAGCGGTACCTCGGTGCTGAGACTGCTCACGAGAGACGGCCCAATGCAGGTGTACACGGCCCGGCCGAAGGCGCCCGCGAGAGGCGCGGTGATCGTGATTCAGGAGGCGTTCGGCGTCAACGACCACATCCGGGACGTCACCCGGCGGCTGGCCGGCCGTGGCCATCTGGCCCTGGCCCCGGACATGTTCCACCGCTCCGGCGTCGGCACGCTCGGTTACGACCGGCGCGAGCAGGCCATGGCGGAGATCGGCGCCCTTGGACCGGACGAGATCAACACCGATGTGGGCGCGGTGCTGGAACACGTCAGAACCGCCGAGGGGATCGATCGGGTCTCCGTCATGGGGTTCTGCTTCGGTGGCCGGGCCGCCTTCACCGCCGCCACCGCCCATCCTGGACTGGCGGGCACCGTGGTGTTCTACGGGCCGGGGATCGCCGCCGGGCCGCACGCCGTGATCGACCGTGCCGTGTCGATCACCGCGCCGATGCTGCTGCATGTCGGGGACCGGGATCCCACCATCCCCGCAGAGCAGATCGGGACGATCGACGGGGCGCTGACCGCCGCCGGGGTCGACTTCGAACAGCATGTGTACCCGGGGGCCGGACACGCTTTCGCCTGCGACGCGCGCCCCCAGATGTACAGCCACCTCAACGCAGGGACCGCCTGGAAGCGCACCTACACCTTCCTGGACGAACATATGTCCTAGAGCCATGCGCCTGAAATGCGGCGATCAAGTTTTCACTGGTCGAGCGTGGCATTCAGGTCGCCGGCTGGGCAGGCCGTTCGTCCAGATGTGGGACACAGGTCACATTTCGCGGTTCGATGTCACATTCAGGCCGCCGCCGTCGCTCCCTTATGGGTACGCGTTCCCGTTCGAGGAGGAGGCCGAGTCATGGACGATGGCCGGGAGTGCCCGTCCCGGATCCCCGAGGACCGGGCGGACCCGTGCGGCGAAGGTGTTCGCGAGCACGCGAACCGGTGTTCTGCGCATCGGCAGCCTCGACGTCGCGCACTTCACGATCCACGCCCTTGAGGATCTGACGGCCCTCAAGAAGGCCATCAGCGTGGCCTATTCACCCGCACCCACCTCATCCATGGAACAAGGAGCAACTCGTGCTGGACACTACCGTCTGGGTCGCGCAAGGCTTCCTAGCGCTCTTCTTCTTCGCCGCCGGCGTGCCCAAGATCGTCGGCAGGGGCATCGACCGCTGGGTCGGTTTCGACCAGGTGCCCCGGATCATGACCATCGTCATCGGCGTCAGCGAGGTCGCCGCGGCCGTCGCCCTCATCGTTCCGGGGCTCATCGACCGACTCGAATGGACCACCCCGCTGGCCGCTGTCGGCATCGCCGTCATCTCCCTGATGGCCAGCGGCTTCCACCTGCGTGCCCGCGAGTGGCTCGCCGCTCTCGAGACCGTGCTGTGGGCATCGCTCGCGGGAACGATCGCCATCGCCCGATGGGACCAGCTGGCCACCGGTCCCTCGCTCTCGGAGGACCTGCTCGTCCCGGTTCTGCTCGCTCTGGTACCCGCGATCATCGTCAACCTCGTCTTCCTGGCCCGCGCTACCTCGCCGGCCCAGACGCAGGACAGCAGCGGACCGAAGCACGCGGGGTCGGGATCGGCCCGTCGTTGAGCGGGGTGCCCAGCCCGCGCACTGGGCACGGGCTGGGCTGCTCACCGCCCGAAAGACCGAACCTGTTCCGGCCGTGACACCGACGATGGCTCACGCCACGAGGACCAGGCGTGACCGACCACGCGAACCCAATCCCCAAGGAGAACCCCCATGGAGGCAGTCCGCCTCATCCTGCTGTTGCTCCACACGCTCGGATTCGCCGTCTTTGTCGGAGGGCTGATCGCCCAGCGGTCGCAGCCGGAAAAGAAGATCAACGGGCCGGTGCGAGATGGCGCCGGCGTCGCCGTCGTCAGCGGAATCGCCCTCGTCGGTGTGATCCAGGCGGACGGCGGTGACATCAACATCGCCAAGATCGCGGTCAAACTCGGCATCGGCGTCCTCATCCTCGCGCTCACCTTCGCGAACATGCGGCGTGAACACATCGGGACCTGGCTGTGGACCACCCTTCTGGTACTGGGCATCCTCGACATCGGGGTCGCGATCTTCTGGTCCCCTGTCCACGGCTCGTAGCGGCACTGGGGCGCCGCGCCGTGATCGCAATTCGCGGGGCCGAACGAACGCGCTCGGGAAGCACCGGACTCGGCGCGGCCGACGCCGAGTCCGTGCTCGATGTCGAACGTGAACACCGAGACGCGGGTAGAGGACGCCTCGGCAAGGCGCGGCGGGGTGTGGAGGGAGGCGGACGTCGGGCGCAGCATTCCTGGCGCCGGCGCACGCAGGCTCGCGCCGGCGCGCACGTCGGCGCCTGCGGCACGCCTCAGCGGCGGTGCACGCTCACCGCGTACCCGCCCCGGTCGTACGGGTCCGCGTCCCAGGTGGCGAACCGGTCGGTCAGATCGAGCCCGGCCGCGCGGCAGTGCGCGTCGTAGTCCCGCAGAGTGATGCTCGGCGGCACGGGCAGGTGGGCGGCGTCCAGTCCGAAGCCGGCGACGAGCAGTCCGCCCGGGCGCAGGACGGCGGCCAGCCGGGCCACCGCGGCCGCCTCGGTACCGGAGGCGAGCAGCGGCATGACGTTGCCCGCGGCCACCACCAGGTCGAAGTCCCCGGTGATGCCGAGCTCCGCCGGGTCGAAGGTGGCCAGATCGGCCAAGTACCAGGGCACGTCGGGCGCCTGCTGCCGCGCCACGGCCAGCATCGACGCGTCGAGGTCCACACCGACGCAGTCGTAGCCCTGCTCCGCCAGCCTGATCGCGACCCGCCCCGTGCCGCACCCGGCGTCCAGCACGCGTGCGCCGGGCGGCACGAGCGAGGCACAGAAACGGGCCTCGCCGTGCATGTCCCGGCCGGTGCGGGCCAGCGCGGCGAAGCGGGCGGCGTAGTCCTGTCCCGACGCGCCCCCGGTCAGATCTTGCCAACGGCTCATGACGGTCAGGATAGGCCGAGCGGGCGCCGACGCATCCGTCCGTGCGCGTTCCGCCGCCGGCGGCCGACCCCGGTAGCTCCCATCAGGCGGTGGTGCCGCCGTCGGCGAGGAGCGTGCTGCCCGTCATGAAATTCGAGAGGTCGGAGGCGCAGAAGAGGGCGACGCGGGCGATGTCGTCGGGGGAGCCGCCTCGGCCGATCGGGCTGGTCAGCATCGGCATGGAGGTCGAGGAGCAGTGGGACAACTGGACGGCAAGGTCGCCTTCATCACGGGAGCGGCACGCGGGCAGGGACGCAGCCACGCGATCCGGCTGGCGGGCGAGGGCGCCGACATCATCGGCGTCGGCATCTGCGTGGACATCGCGGCCAACGGCTACGCCATGGCCGACCGGGACGAGCTCGCGGAGACCGAGGCGCTGGTCGAGGAGCGGGGGGCGGCGGATGATCGCGGCCGTCGCCGACGTGCGCGACCCCCACGCGTTGCGGGCGGCGCTGAACGCGGGCGTGGCCGAGCTCGGACGGCTCGACATCGTCTGCGCCAACGCCGGGATCGCTCCGATGGCGTTCCGCGAGCTGACGCTCGAGGAGGAGATCGAGCAGTGGGACGCGGTCGTCGGCGTGAATCTCTCGGGGACGTTCAACACGCTCAAGGCGGCCCTGCCGCACCTGATCGAGGGGGCCGCGGCGGCTCGATCATCATCACCAGCTCGACGGCCGGGCTGCGGGGGTTCGGCGGTACGCAGGGCGGCGGGGTCGGCTACGCGGCGTCCAAGCACGGCGTGGTCGGGCTGATGCGCACCTTCGCGAACGCGCTCGCACCGCACGGCATTCGGGTCAACACGGTCCACCCGACCGCGGTGCGGACGATGAAGGCGGTCAACCCGGGCATGACGGAGTGGCTCGAGAAGAACCCGGAGGGCGGCGGCCCGCACCTGCGGAACCCGATGCCGGTCGACATGCTCGAACCCGGCGACATCAGCGAGGCCGTCGCGTTGCTCGCCTCCGACAACGCCAAGTACATCACCGGCGTGGCCATGCCCGTCGACGCCGGTTTCTGCAAGAAGCTCTGCTCCTGGAGCTCGGAGGCAAGTCGGCGAACGTGGTCTTCCCGGACGCCGACCTGGACGACGCCGTCGCCCTGACGGTCCGGTCCTGCTTCAACATCGCCGGACAGGGGTGCAACCTCACGACCCGGATGCTGGTGCACATCGAGCCGACCGTCCTGGCCGACGTGGATCCGCTGAGCGACGTCGCCCAGCAGGAGGTCTTCGGCCCGGTGCTGTCGATCATCCCCTTCGACGACGAGGACGAGGCCGTCGAGCTGGCCAACGGGACGCCCTACGGGCTGGGCACCTATCTCCAGACCCGCGACGTGTCACGCGTGCACCGCCTGGTGCGCCGCTTCCAATCGGGAAGCGTGCACGTCAACGGTGTTTCCGGGCAGCCGCCCGGTGCGCCCTTCGGCGGCTACAAGCAGAGCGGCACCGGGAGAGAGGGAGGCAGGGAGGGACTCTTCGAGTTCCTCCAGACCAAGAACGTCTACATCCGCGCGTGAGATGCCGTGCGTGCGATGAACGGAACGCGTGCCCGCGCGCCGCCATCGTCGGGCGGCCTCACGTGGGGCCTCTACGGGAGGAGCGCCGCGGCCTGTGGATCATTCCGTCGCCCGGGCCGATGCGTCGTCGATCTTCCGCAGGTGCGCCTCGACCACGGCCAGGACCTCGTCGTGGCCCATGGCCAGCCCCATGGTCTCCTCCATCGCCAGCGCTCGGGAAATCGTTGAGATGAGCGTGGTCAGCGCGAGCGGAGGAAATCCTTCGGTATCGATTCCGCGTGCCCTCAAGTATCTGTCGAGCGCTTCCATCTGCAGTCGGCGAGCCCTTTCGGCGTAACTGACCAACTCGGCGCGGATCGCCTTTCGGTGGTTGGACAGCGCTATGAATTCGACGTTCAGCGCCGTGCCCGCGGGATGGCTGTTGTAGGTCCACAGGGAGTGCAGGAGGCGGTCGGATTCCAGGGCGCGCGTCTGGGTTTCCAGCTCCTGTTCGGAGCGCCTGCGGATGACGGCCAGGAAGAGGTCGTCCAGGGTGCGGAAGTAGTAGTGGACGAGCGCCGGCGTGACGTCGGCCTCCCTGGCCACGCGCCGGATCCCGACCGCGGCGTAGCCCTCTTCCAGCATCAGTCGTTCGGCGGTGTCCAGCAGCAGGAATCGGGTCTTGGAGTTCTCTGGGCCCATGCGGCGAGATGAAGTCATCTAAGCATACTCCTTGACGTCCCCCGAGGAGAGTGTTAAACAGTCGTTTAGCAAGATGTGGCGGCCATCGCTCGAAGGGTGATCCGGCGCCATCGCCTGGTGATCTGCCATGCCCGGACGGTTCTACGGGTCATCCATTTTATTTTCCAACCTTCGGCCTGCGAGAAGAACGGAGAAGCTGCCTGATGGCACGGAACGCCCCCTCCCCGCGTGCGGGACGAACGACAGGGACGGCCGCCGCGGTCCCGGTACGGGCGGCCCGGTGAGCGCGCCGCCCGCGGCCGCCGCCCGCTACGCCGGCACCCGGGTGCCCCGGGTGGAGGACCCGCGGCTGCTGACCGGTCACGGGACCTTCGTGGACGACGTCGTCCGTCCCGGCATGCTGCATGCGCACTTCGTCCGCAGCCCGCTGCCCCGCGCCCGCGTCCTCGACATCGAGGCCTCCGAGGCGCTGGCGCTCCGGGGCGTCCGCGCCGTCTTCACCGCCCGGGACCTCAATCCGGACGTGCCGGACGCACCGCGTCCGCCGCTGGCCGAGGACGAGGACGAGGTGCGCTTCGTCGGGGACCCGGTGGCCCTGATCGTCGCCGACGACCGCTACATCGCCGAGGACGCGGCCGAGCCGGTCCTCGTCGACTACGAGGCGCTGCCGCCGGTCGTCGACTACGCCACCGCGCACGAGTCGGAGGAGCTGGTCCATCCCGGCTTCCCCGGCAACCTCGTTGGCGAGTTCGGCGGACGTCCGGCGGAGGAGCTCGCGGAGGTCTTCGAGCGGGCGGCCCACGTGGCACGGGAGACGATCCACCAGCAGACGTACGCGGCCGTCCCGATGGAGACGCGCGGCCTGATCGCCGAGTGGTCGCGGGCCGAGGGCGAGATGACGATCTGGGCGTCCACCCAGACACCCCACGAGACGCGGCTGTTCGGCAGTCGCCTGCTGGGCGTCGACGAGCACCGGATCCGGGTCGTGATGCGCGACCCCGGCGGCGGCTTCGGGCAGAAGGCCGTGCCGCAGCGCGAGGACATGTGCGTCCTGCTGGCCGCCCGCAAGGTCCCCGCCGCGCTCAAGTGGATCGAGTACCGGCAGGAGAATCTCATGTCGGCCGGGCAGGGACGCCACGAGCACGGGGACGCCCGGATCGCGTTCGACGAGGACGGCAACCCCCTCACCACGACCTTCATGGACTATCTCCTGCCGGCCAGCACCGAAGTGCCCACCATAGAGTACGGGCACGTCGAGTCCCCCGGGCCGGGCGAGGGCGGCTACAAGGGCGTCGGCGAGGGCGGCGCGATCGGTGCGCCGCCCGCCGTGGTGAACGCGGTCGCCGACGCGCTCGCACCTCTCGGAGTGAAGATCACCCGGCTGCCGGTGTCTCCGGCGTTCACCGGGTCGACGGGAACAAGAAGGGCGTGTTCACCCGCGACCGGCGGCCCAAGTCCGCCGCGTTCGCGCTGCGCCGCCGCTGGCTCGCCCTCGCCGCCGCGCGTGCCGCCGCCGCCGTGCCGCGGGACGCCTGAGCCCTCGTGCAGGGCGCGCTAACAGGGGGTTCTGGGCGACATGCCGGCGGCCCGGTAGATCGCGTCGATCACCCGCATCGTCGCCGTCGCCTCGCGGGCGTCCGTCACCACCGGACGCCCGTCGCGCACGGCGTCGCGGAAGGCTTCGAGCTGGAAGGCGTAGCTGGTGCGGCGGTCGCCCTCCTCGGTCACGGTGCCCGCCGCCGTGGTGGTCGTCATGAGGCCGTACAGGTACGGGTGGTAGGGCATGCGGACGTGCAGGCTCCCGGCCGCACCGGTGACCTCCAGTTCGGCGGCGTAGCCGTCCTCCTCCCGCATGCCGGCGACGACCTCGCCGGTGACCGCGCCGGGGAAGGCGAGGGCGGCGGTCATCGAGGCGTCGACGCCGTCGACGTCACGGGCTCGCGCCTCCTCGACTTGGGGTTCACCGAAGAGGAAGCGCAGCAGATGCACCGGGTAGACGCCGAGGTCCATGAGGGCGCCGCCGCCCAGTTCCCGCTGCCAGCGGATGTCGGACGGGTCGGGGTGCGGCACCGTGAACGCGGCCCGCGCCGTGCGCACGGGGCCGATCGTCCCGGACCGGAGGATCGCGGCCATCCGCGCCCACATCGGGTGGTGCCGGGAGTGGAAGGCCTCCATTACGACCAGGTCGTCGGCCCGGGCCACTTCCGCGATCTCGGCAGCCTCGCCGGCGTTCGCGGCGAACGGCTTCTCGCACAGGACGTGCTTGCCCGCGGCGATCGCCCGGCGAGTCCAGCGGCCGTGCAGCGCGGCGGGTGTGGGGACGTAGACGGCGCTGATGTCCGGATCGTTCAGGACGTCGTCGTAGGAACCGAGCACGCGCGGAATGCCGTGCTCGTCGGCGAAGGCTCTTGCTCGCTCAGGGGCACGAGCGGCGACGGCCGTGACGGTGACGCCGCCCACCTCCCACGCCGGATCGAGGAGGGCGGACTTGACCGTGCGAGCGGCGCCGAGGACGCCGATGGTGACGTTCATCGGGCGAGGCCCGGAATGTAGGAGGTGAGGAACGCGCGGAGCGACGCCTCGATCCGTACCGTCTCGCGGTCGTAGAGCCATTGGGCCTGGAGGCCGTTGAGCAGGGAGATGGTCATCGTGGCGAGTGCCTCCGGTTCGATGTCGGTGTGCAGTTCGCCGCCCTCGGCCAGGGCGGTGAAGATGTTCGCGTAGAACTCGCGCAACATGCGGTACCGCTCGGTGTAGTAGGCGTGCGCGGGATGTCGCGCGGAGGTCGCCTCGCCTGACATGACGCAGTGCAGTTCCATGAGGCCCGGGCGAAGTTCGTTGTCGACGACGATGGCGAGCATCCCCCGGAGCGCCTTCAGCGGGTCCTCCTCGGGGGCGAGCGCGCTGACCGACTCCAGGTACCGGAGGCCGCGTTCGTCCCGCAGTTCCAGGACGGCGGCGAGCACGTCCTCCTTGCGCGGGAAGTGGTGCAGGAGCCCGGTGTGGCTGATCCCGGCGCGCTGGGCGATGTCCTTCATCGTGGCTCCGTAGAAGCCGGTCTCCCCGAAGGTGTCGATGCAGGCTTCCAGGATCCGTTGCTTGACCTGCGCCGATTTCGCGTACGGGCCGCGTGTCGCCGCTGGCGTCATGGGTTTCTCGCCTTCGTCTCTTGAAAATAGCAGCGCGTTTCGGTTTTCATGATAGCGCCCGGGCAGCCGCACCGCCGGGACTGCGGACGGGCCTCCGCTCGTGCGCTCGCTCCGATACAAGGATCTTTCGAATGACCCGACTCGTTCCCGGCTTCCTCTGGGGAGCCGCCACCGCGCCGCACCAGATCGAGGGCAACAACGTCAACAGCGACTGGTGGCTTCGCGAGGAGCTCATGCCCGGTATGGAGCGCAGCGGCGACGCGATCGACAGCTACCACCGCTACGCCGAGGACATGCGGCTGCTGGCCGAGGCAGGGCTCAACTCCTACCGCTTCGGCATCGAGTGGGCCCGCGTCGAGCCTTCCCCGGGGCACTTCTCCCGCGCCGAACTCGCACACTACCGCCGCATGATCGACACCGCGCTCGACCTCGGGCTCAAGCCCGTCGTCACCCTGCACCACTTCACCCACCCCCGGTGGTTCTCCGAAGGCGACGGGTGGATGGCCGCGGACGGGATCGAGCGGTTCGAGAAGTACGTCCGCAGGGTCACGGAGATCCTCGAGGGCGTCGAGTGGGTCTGCACCGTCAACGAGCCGAACATGCTCGCCCTCATGGTGGGGATGACCCGCATGGCCAAGGCCGCGATGGCCACGGGCGAGGACGTCAAGAAGTGGATGAGCCCCACCGTGGAGGGGGCGGCCCGCCCGGTGCTGCCCGACCCCGACCCGGAGATCGGCCGGCGCCTGGCCGAGGCCCACCACGCCGCACGGGAGATCCTGAGGAAGCGCACCGACGCCAAGATCGGCTGGACGGTCGCGGCGCAGGCGCTCGTCGCCCGGCCCGGCTGCGAGGAAAGGCTCCGCGAAGTCCAAGACGTCCGCGAGAACCTCTACCTGGAGGCCGCGCGCGGGGACGACTTCATCGGCGTGCAGTCGTACTCCAGTCAGGACGTCGACGAGAACGGCATCGTCCCCCACCCGCAGACCCCCGACACGACACTGACGGGCAACGCCTATCGGCCCGACGCCATCGGCATCGCCGTCCGCCACGCCTGGAAGGTCACGGACGGGGTTCCGATCCTCGTCACCGAGAACGGGATCGCCACCGCCGACGACACCCGCCGGATCGCCTACACCTCCGAGGCCCTCGGGCACCTGTTCGCCGCGGTCGAGGAGGGTGTCGACGTCCGCGGCTACCTCCACTGGAGCGCCCTCGACAACTTCGAGTGGGGCCACTGGGAGCCGACGTTCGGACTGATCGCCGTCGATCGCGAAACCTTCGAGCGCCATCCCAAGCCCAGCCTCGCCTGGCTCGGCGACGTCGCCCGCCGCGGGCACCTCTGAGCAGCGCGCCCACCCATTCGACCGAAAGTGATCCATCGATGCTGAAACCCCGCCCCACCGCCACCCGCGAACTGGTGAACCTCGACGGGCTCTGGCGCTTCGCCGTCGACACGCGCGCAGGGGAGCGGCCGTGGACCGGGCCGCTCGGCACGCGGCTCGAAGCGGCCGTCCCGGCGAGCTACAACGACCTGTTCACCGACCCCGCCGTCCGCGACCACGTCGGCTGGGTCTGGTACCAGCGCCGCGTGCGCGTTCCGCGCGGGTGGGCCGGGGAACGCGTCGTCCTGCGGCTCGACGCCGCCACCCACGCGGGCCGGGTCTACATCGACGACTCCCTGGCCGCCGAGCACGTCGGCGGCTACACGCCCTTCGAAGCCGACATCACCGACCTGGTGAGCGCCGGGGGAGAGTTCCGGCTCACCATCGGCGTCAACAACGAGCTGACGAAGGAGACGATCCCGCCGGGCACGATCACCGTGTCACCGGACGGGCGGCGCGAGCAGAAGTACCTGCACGACTTCTACAACTACGCCGGCCTGGCCCGCTCGGTATGGCTGTACAGCGTCCCGCCGGTGCACGTCCGGGACGTCACGATCGTGACCGGTCTGGAGGGAGGCACCGGAACGGTCGGATACACGATCGAGACCAGTGCGGCCGCGTCCGTCCGGGTGCGCGCGCTCGACGCGGAAGGCACCGAGGTCGCCGCCGCCGACGGCGCGTCCGGCACGCTTCGCATCGAGGACGTGACGCCGTGGCGTCCCGGCGCGGCCTACCTGTACGAGCTGGTCGTCGAGCTGCTCGACGGCGACGCGGTCGTCGACGCCTACAGCGAACCGTTCGGCGTCCGGACGGTCGAGGTGCGGGGCACCGAGTTCCTCATCAACGGCGAGCCGTTCTATTTCACCGGGTTCGGCAAGCACGAGGACACGCCCGTGCGCGGCAAGGGCCACGACAACGCCTACCTGGTCCATGACTTCCAGCTCCTGGACTGGGTCGGCGCGAACTCGTTCCGCACCTCGCACTACCCCTACGCCGAGGAGGTGCTGGAGTTCGCCGACCGGCAGGGCATCGTCGTCATCGACGAGACCGCCGCCGTCGGTCTCAACCTGCTCGTGCAGAGCGGCCTGCAGGGCGCGGCGGCCCAGCGCACCTTCTCCCCGGAGAACATCGGGGACGCCGCCCGGGCGGCCCACGGCCAGCACATCCGCGAGCTCGTCGCCCGCGACAAGAACCATCCGAGCGTCGTGATGTGGAGCATCGCCAACGAGCCCGCGTCCAACGAGGAGGGGGCGCGCGAGTACTTCGAGCCGCTCGTCGAACTCACCCGCAAGCTCGATCCGACCCGTCCGGTGACCTACACCGCCGTCCTGTTCGCCACCCACGAGAACGACCTCATCGCCGACCTCTTCGACGTCATCAGCGTCAACCGCTACTACGGCTGGTACGTCGCCACCGGGGACCTGGAGACCGCCGAGGCGTACCTCGAACTCGACCTCGCCGGCTGGGCACAGAAATTCGGCAAGCCCATCATGCTGGGCGAGTACGGAGCCGACACCATGGCCGGGCAGCACTCGGTATGGGACACCCCGTGGACCGAGGAGTACCAGAGCGCGCTGCTCGACATGCACCACCGCGTCTTCGACAAGATCGACGCGTTCGTCGGCGAGCACGTGTGGAACTTCGCCGACTTCCAGACCGCGCACGGCATCCACCGGGTGGACGGCAACAAGAAGGGCGTGTTCACCCGCGACCGGCGCCCCAAGGCCGCGGCCCGCACACTGCGGGAGCGCTGGAAGACCATCGACGGGCGCAAGCCGGCGCGGGATTGACGGACGGAGACGACCACCATGCTCGCACCCCTCACGGGAGACGACGCCCGGACGGCCGACAGGGTCGGCGGCCTGCTGCGCACCCCGGGACGCCTGGCCGTGGCGTTCTCCGGCGGCGTGGACTCGTCCGTCCTACTGGCGCTCGCCGTGCGGGAACTGGGCGCCGCCGAGGTGGTCGCGGTGCTCGGCGTCTCGCCCAGCCTGGCCGGCGACGAACGGGCGGCGGCGCACCGCGTCGCCGCCCGGATCGGCGCGCGGGTGGTGGAGGTCACCACCCATGAGGGTGACCTGCCCGCCTACCGCGCCAACGGTCCCGACCGCTGCTACCACTGCAAGAACGAGCTGTTCGCGCGCATCTCCACCGAGGTCGCCGCGGCCCACGGCGTCACCGCGGTGGCCTATGGAGAGAACGCCGACGACGTCCTGCGCCCCGACCGGCCCGGCGCCCGCGCGGCCCGGGACCACCGGGTGCTGCGTCCGCTGGCCGACGCGGGACTGGACAAGGCGGCCGTCCGGCGGCTCGCCGCCGCGTTCGGCCTGCAGTGCGCCGACAAGCCCGCCGCGCCCTGCCTGGCCTCGCGCGTCCCGCATTTCTCGGAGGTCACCCCGGCGAAACTGAAGCAGATCGAGCGGGCCGAGGCCGCGCTGCGGCGGCTCGGCTTCGACGAATGCAGGGTCCGCCACCACGGCGAGACCGCGCGGATCGAGGTGCCCGTAGCGCAGCTCGGACGGCTGGCGGGCGAGCTTCGCGAGCGGGTCCTCGCCGCCGTGCGGGAGGCCGGTTTCCGCATGGTCGCCGTCGACTTGGCCGGCATCCAGTCGGGAGCCTTCACGCTGCCGCTGGTCGAGGTGCGGCGTGGGTGAACCGTGGCGTCCACCCGAGTCGTTCGCCCGGCTGGAGCATCACCTCGACCACGACCGGGTCGCGCGCCGGGGCTACCCGGAGGCGGTGTACTGCGAAGGGAAGTCCGCGGACCAGGTGCGCGCCATCGCCGCCGCGCTCGGTGACCGCGGGGACGCGGTGGCGCTGTTCACCCGCGCGGCTCCCGAGCACGCCCGGGCGGTGCTGGACGAACTGCCCGAGGCGCGCCACGATCCGGACGCGCGGCTGCTGGCCTGGCCCGCCGTCCCGCCCGAGCCCTCCGGCGGACGGGTCGTCGTCCTCGCCGCGGGCACCTCCGACCTGCCGGTGGCACGCGAGGCCGAGCTCACCGCCCGGTACCTCGGCCGCCCGTGCGAGCTGTTCGCGGACGTCGGCGTGGCGGGGCTGCACCGCGTCCTCGGCCTGCTGGACCCGCTGCGCTCCGCCCGCGCCGTGGTGGTCGCGGCGGGCATGGACGGCGCGCTGCCGAGCGTCGTCGCGGGTCTCGTCCCCGCCCCGGTGGTGGCCGTCCCGACGTCCGTCGGTTACGGCGCGGCCTTCGGCGGCGTGGCGCCCCTGCTGTCGATGCTCAACGCCTGCGCCCCCGGGGTGGCCGTGGTCAACATCGACAACGGCTTCGGCGCGGGCCATCTGGCCGCGCAGATCGCGGCGCCCTGACTCGGGCGCGCGACCGGTTCAGGCGGGCGGGGCCTCCGCCAGGGCGGAGGGTACCGCGGCGCCGGGGGCCAGACCGGTCGCGTGCGCGGCCGCCGCCGCGGCGTCCAGGACCTCACGTACCGGCAGGTCGAGCCGGGCCGCCAGCGCGGCCGCGTGCTCGAACTCCGGGACGGCCTGGACGATGCGGCCGTCCCGGCAGCCGACCTTGACCGGGAGGCGGGTTCCGAGCACGTCGACCTGAGCCCAGCCTCTCCTCAGCGCGGTCTTGCGGACGGGACGCTCGCGCACGCCCAGGGTGCTCGTCAGCCGGAACATGCCCGCGCGCAGCACCTCTGCCCGTCCGGGCGGTGACAGGACGCACAGGGTGTGCGCCGGACGGCCCTTCTTCATCAGGATCGGGACGAGCCAGGCGTCGGACGCGCCGGCGTTCAGCAGCGCGGTCAGGACGCTCGGCCACACCCGCGGGTCGAGGTCGTCGACGTTGGCCTCCAGCACCACGGCGTCCTCGGCCGTGCTCCGTTCCGCGGCAGCGGTGCCGAGGAGCACGCGCACGACGTTGGGCCTGCCCGGCACGTCCCGTTCGCCCGCACCGACGCCGGTCGCCTCCAGGCGCATGTGCGGCAGGGGACGGCACGCGTGGGCCAGGGCGGTCACCAGAGCCATGCCGGTCGGGGTGGCGAGCTCGCCCTCGCCGCCGGCGAAGACGTCCCACCCCGCGGCGAGTTCGGCCACGGCCGGAACCGGGACCGGCAGTTCCCCGTGGGCGGTCACGACCCGCCCCGAACCGACGGCCACCGGGCTCGCGGTCGGCTCGGTCACCCGCAGGTCGTGCAGTGCCGCGCAGACGCCGACGACGTCGGCGATCGAGTCCCACGCTCCGACCTCGTGGAAGTGGACGTCGTCCACGCCGACGCCGTGGACGCGGGCCTCGGCACCGGCGAGGCGGGCGAACACGGCCAGCGCGCCGTCCCGCACCGCTTCGTGCAGTGCCGCGCCCGTCAGGAGAGTACGCACGTCGCGCCATGTCCGGTGGACGCGGTCGCGGCGCTCGGGACTCACCCGCACCGAGGTCGCGCGGATGCCGGCGCGCAGCACCTCCGCTGTGGTCACGGAGACCTCGCCGGGGACGACCGCGTCCACGGCGGCGCGCACGCCGGGCAGGGACGCGCCCGCGTCGAGCAGTGCCGCCAGGAGCATGTCACCGGCCACGCCGCAGGACGCGTCGATCCAGGCGGTGCGGTTCATCGCGCGCTCACCGCAGCCGGTAGAGGACCTCGCCGGCCTGCGGCACGACGAGGGTGCCGGGGTCGGCGGCGAGCGCGTCGAGGTCGACCTCGGCCGGGTCGAGGTGGTTCAGGTTCGCCCGGCGGACGATGTCCGCGGGGATGCCGGTGGCCAGGGTGACCGTCACGCGGCAGCGCTCGCCGCGCACGGGATCGTAGGTGCCCGCGCCGCGCAGGTGGGTGGAGTGGGCCAGGACACCCCAGTGCAGGTGCTCGAAGCGGTCCCACTGTTTCGTGAAGTAGTCGCGGCAGTGGTAGCCGATCTCCTCGATCTCCGGGTGCATCGCGGAGATCGTCGTGACGTGCGGGGCGTAGAGGATCACCTCGCCGCCGTCGGCGACGACCGGTTCCAGCTTGTAGAAGCCCTTGGCGGCCGTCCACATGTCGTCGTACTTCTCCGGGATCAGCGACACCACCCGCTCGACCGGCGCGTCCAGGTACCTCACGTGGGCCTCGGACGAGACCTCGGCCGCGGCGGCCCACGCCTCCTCCGGCGCCCCGAACGCCATCGAGTGCAGGTCGTTCGAGCCGGAGCGGACCACGACGCACAGGGCCAGCCGCCGCGCGGGGACCAGCGCGGCCGCCTCGTCGATGAGCGCCCGGACCGGGGTGATCCCGCGCGTCCCGATGATCTCCGCGCTGGTGATGAGCGCGCCCAGCCAGTGCGACAGATCGATGATCTCCGCTCCGGCGACCCCGGGGAAGAAGTACTTGTTGCCGCCGGAGAACCCGACCACCTCGTGCGGGAACACCGGCCCGATCACCAGGGCGACGTCGTGCTCGACGACCGCCCGGTTGAGCCGGACGTCCACCTCCCGGCGCAGCAGCCCGCCGGACAGCTCGCCCACCCGGTCGGCGCCGATCGTCCCGATCGACGCGAACGTCGACGGCTCCCACCAGGCGTGGTTGAGCACCGTCATGCCCGGCAGGTCCGGGACGTGCCTCGCCAGCTCGACCTCGCCCATCGGAGCGTGCGTTCCCAGCGCGACCAGCACGGTCAGTCGGCTCACCCTGCCGTGCAGGGCCTCGTGCACGGCCGACACCAGCAGCGGCAGCGGGCAACTGCGGGTCCCGTCCGGGACGATCAGGCAGACGCTGCGGCCGTCGAGGTCCTCGGCGCCCAGCCGGTCGGCGATGAAGGCACGGATCCGCTGCTCGGTCAGGCTCGTCCGGGCATCTCCGATATGTCGCGCCATGTCGCAAGGTGAACATGGTCGTCGTCGGACGGACAAGTTCGTCCGGCAACTGGTGGCAACCGATTGCTACGAATGTCGGCCGGAGGTCAGCATGCGATCATGCCGCCGTTTCCCCATCCCGACCGGCTCCTGCCCGCCGACCCTCGGGTGCGCGCCGTCGCCCGCCGGCTCTACCAGGCGGTCCGGGAACTGCCCATCCTGTCGCCGCACGGCCATGTCGACGCCCGGCTGCTGGTCGACGACGCACCGTTCGGCGACCCGGCGAGCCTTCTGGTCTCCCCGGACCACTACGTCACGCGGCTGCTGCACGCCGACGGCGTCCCGCTGAGCGAACTCGGAGCAGGGCAGGGGACACCGGACGGACCGGAGCCGCGGAACGTGTGGCGGCGGCTGTGCGAGCACTGGTCGGTCTTCCGCGGCACCCCGGTCCGCTACTGGATGGAATGCGAGCTCGCCGAGATCTTCGGCATCGCCGAACCCCTGTCATCGGCGACGGCCGACGCCGTCTACGACAGGATCGCCGAACAGCTGGCGTCCCCGGCCTTCCGCCCGCGGGCCCTCTTCCGGCGCTTCGGCATCGAGGTGCTGGCCACCACCGACGACCCCTGCGACGATCTCGCGGCACACCGCGCATTGGCGGACGACCCGACCTGGGAGGCGCGGGTCGTCCCCACCTTTCGCCCCGACCGCTACCTGGAACCGGGCCGGGAGGACTGGCCGAAGGCGGTGGCCCGCCTCGGCGAGGTCTCCGGCATCGACACCACCGGCTACGAGGGCTACATCGCGGCGCTGGAAGCACGGCGCCGCCACTTCAAGGAGCACGGCGCGACCTCCGCCGACCACAGTCACGCCGATCCGCGCACCGACCCGCTGGAACAGGCCGAGGCCGCGCGCATCTACCGCGACGCCCTCGCGGGCCGGGCGACCGAGGCCGAGACCACCGCGTTCCGCCGCCACATGCTCATGGAGATGGCCCGCATGTCCTGCGACGACGGCCTGGTCATGACCTTGCACCCGGCGGTACGGCGCAACCACCACACCCCCACCCTGCGCCGGCACGGGCCCGACACCGGCCACGACGTCCCGCTGCGCGTCGAGTTCACCGACGCTCTTCGCCCCCTGCTGGAGCGCTACGGAACCGCCCAAGGCTTCCAGATCGTCCTGTTCACCCTCGACGAGAGCGTCTTCTCCCGCGAGATCGCCCCGCTGGCCGGGTTCTACCCATCGGTCTACGCGGGCGCGCCCTGGTGGTTCCTCGACGCCCCCGACGCCGTCCGCCGGTTCCGCCGCGCGGTCACCGAGACCGCCGGTTTCTCCCGCACCTCCGGATTCGTCGACGACACCCGCGCCTTCTGCTCCATCCCGGCCAGGCACGACATGTCGCGCCGGCTGGACTGCGGCTTCCTCGCCGAACTGGTCGCCGAACACAGGCTGGACGAGGACGAGGCCGTCGAGGTCGCGGTGGAACTGGTCACTGTCAACCCGCGCAAGGCGTTCAAACTGTGACCCGCCCGCTGAACCGCGCGGCACTCGGCCGCCCGGCGGCTCCGGTGCGCATCCTTCACCTCGGGCTGGGCGGCTTCTTCCGCGCCCACCAGGCCTGGTACACCGCCCACGCCCCGGACGCCGCAGACTGGGGCATCGCCGCCTTCACCGGGCGCAACACCGAGATCCCCACGCGGCTGACGGCCCAGGACGGCCTCTACACCCTGGTGACACGAACCCCCGAGAGCGACCGCCGCGAGGTGATCCACTCGCTCTCGGCGGCGCACGCCGGAGCCGATCACGCGGCGTGGCTCGACTACTGGCGGCGGCCCGAACTCGCGGTGGTCACCCTGACGGTCACCGAGGCGGGCTACACCCGCGCCCGCGCAGGCGGGCTGGACACCGCACTGCCGCAGGTCCGCGCCGACATCGAAGCCCTGCACGGCGACGCCGAAGCCCCTGTCGGCACCGCGGCGGCCAGGCTCTTGGCCGGACTGGCCGCGCGGCGGCGCGCCGGGAGCGGACCGGTCGCGATCGTCCCCTGCGACAACCTGCCGGACAACGGCCCCGCGACCGCCCGGATGCTCCGCGAACTGGCCGGCGAACTCGGACGTCCGTCCTGGCACGCCGCCGCCGCGCACGCCTCGTACGTCACCACCATGGTCGACCGGATCACCCCGTGGTCGACGCCCGAGGACGCCGCCACCGGCTGGACCGACGCCGCCCCGGTCGTCACCGAGCCGTTCACCGAATGGGTGCTCGGCGGCGCGTTCCCGGCCGGACGGCCCGCGTGGGAGGAGGCGGGCGCCCGGTTCGTCTCCGACGTCGCCCCGTACGAGCAGCGCAAGCTCCGGCTGCTCAACGGCGCTCACTCCCTGCTCGCCTACGCCGCACCCCTGCGCGGCCACGCCACCGTCGCCGAGGCCGTCGCCGACCCGCTGTGCCGTGCCTGGCTGGTCGACTGGTGGCAAGAAGCCGGCAAGCACCTGAACTTCCCCGCCCGGGACCTGGCGGACTACCGGGCCGCGCTTCTGGAGCGGTTCGCCAACCCGAGGATCCGCCACGCCCTCGCCAAGATCGCCGAAGACGGCTCCCAGAAACTGCCCGTCCGCGTCCTGCCGATCCTCCGAGCGGAGCGTGCACGTGGGAGCCTGCCGGGCGGAGCCGTCCGCGTGATCGCCGCCTGGCTGCTCCACCTGCGCGGGGACGGCGTCCCCGTGAACGACGCCGCGGCCCCCGCGCGTCCGGCTCTCTTCAGGACACGGCCCGCTCGGTACTGGCCTCCCTCGATCCGGGGCTCGCCCAGGACGGCGAACTGATCGCTGCCGTCACCACGGCCGCGGGAAGCCTGGTGCCGTCGGCCACCCTGAGCGAACGGTGTTCCTGACGGGACGGACAGCCGTCAGGTGCGACGGTGCGCGGTGCCGTTGACAGGCATGCCACCTGGCGCCGGGGCACGCCGTGCGGACCGCCGGAGAGTCCGACGAGCACCTGGCCGACCTCACCTGCGCTGACTTCCTCCCTCCCGCTTTTCGAGAATGTTGTTCTTGACTAGAGCAATGGGTGTGCTTAACACTTGTTCAGCAGACCGGAGTGCGTTGAAGCACCCTTGGTCTTCACCTGCCGCTCACGCCCTCCGTGCGACCGGTCGACATCCGCGAACGCCGTGCCCTGGAAGACCCGGTGCCGTTCGGGCACCACCCTGGAGGTCCGTAGAAGTGAACACCGCCGACGACCTGTACTGGGACCCCTACGACGCGGCGCTGGCCCGCGACCCGTACCCGATCTTCAACCGCATGCGCGAGGAATCGCCGCTGTACTACAACGAGAAGCACGACTTCTACGCGGTCGGCCGCTTCGACGACGTCCAGAAGGGGCTGGCGGACTGGCGGACGTTCTCCTCCGCGCGCGGCGACATCCTGGAGATCATCCAGGCGAACGTCGAGATCCCTCCGGGCACCCTGATCTTCGAGGACCCGCCCGTCCACGACATCCGCCGCAAGCTGCTGGCGCGCGTGTTCACCCCGCGCCGCATCGCCGAGCTGGAGCCGAAGGTGCGCGCCTACTGCCGGCGGGCCCTGGCCCCCGTGGCCGACGCCGAGCGGTTCGACCTCGTGGAGACCGTCGGCCTGGAGATGCCGATGCGCGTGATCGGCATGCTCCTGGGGATTCCCGAGGCCGACCAGGTCGCCATCCGCGAGCAGACCGACGCCCGGCTGGAGACCGGGGACGGCGAGAAGATGGACGCCGCGGGGATCCTGCAGACGGGCGCGTTCGGTGACTACATCCAGTGGCGCAAGGAGCACCCGTCCGACGACCTCATGACCGATCTGCTCAACGCCGAGTTCGAGGACGAGCACGGCGTGCACAGGACCCTCACCGACGAGGAGATCGTCACCTACTGCACGGTCGTCGCCGGTGCGGGCAACGAGACGACCGGCAGGCTCATCGGCTGGTTCGGCGCCCTGATGGCGCGCTTCCCCGAGCAGCGCCGGGAGCTGGTGGCCGACCCGTCCCTCATCCCCAACGCCATCGAGGAGATCCTGAGGTTCGAGCCGACCGGCCACTTCACCGGCCGCTACGTCAACCGCGACGTGGAGCTCCACGGCCGGACCGTCCCGCGGGGCAGCGCCATCCTGTTCATCCAGGCCGCCGCCAACCGCGACCCGCGGCGCTTCGAGGACCCGGACCGGTTCGACATCCACCGCGTCGCCCAGCAGCTGACGTTCGGCATCGGCGCCCACTACTGCCTGGGCGCCGCGCTGGCCCGGCTGGAGGGGCGCATCGCCGCCGAGGAGATCCTGCGGAACTTCCCCGACTGGGACGTCGACTGGGACGCGGCCGAACTCGCCCAGACCTCGACCGTCCGGGGCTGGAAGACCCTCCCCCTGCTCATCGGCTGAGACCCGACCGCCACGACGACGGAAAGAGCTTGTGATGACCGATCGCTGGAAGGCCGAGGTCGATCGGCACGTCTGCGTCCGCACGGGCCTGTGCGCGGCGACCGCGCCGGGAGAGTTCGGCCTGGACGAACGCGGCCAGGGCCGCGCGGTGACCGAGACCCTACCGGCCACCGACGAGGTGCTGGAGATCGCCGAGTCCTGCCCGGTCGAGGCCATCAGCCTCACCGACCCCGCCACCGGCGGCCGGATCTTCCCACCCGAAGCCTGACCGGGCGCCCCGCTTCGCTCCGCCGTCGCGGGGCGCCTCAGCGGACCGTGCTCACCGCGAAGGGCGGATGCCGAGCAGCGGGCCCATGACGTTGACCGCGTGGACGCGTGCCATGTCCTTCGCGCGCACGTCGCCGAGGCGGGAGCGCCGGGGGATTCCGGCCGCGCCGGTGATGACGACCGCCTTGCCGGGGAGTCTCCCGGTCACGGGCGCCGCCTCGGGCGGCGCCGTGCGGTCGGCAGCGGGACGGGCGGGACGCCGGGGACGACGGTGTTGGTGAGGGTGCCGAGGCCCTCCACCGTGAGGCTGACGGTGTCGCCGGGCTTCAGCGGCGGCGGGGTCCGCTCGCCTCGCAGTCCCCAGAGTTCGGCGAGGCATCCGCCGTTGCCGCAGGTTCCGGAGCCGAGGACGTCTCCGGGGACGACGCGGGTGCCGCGGGACGCGTAGGCGGCCATCTCCTCGAACGTCCAGCTCATGTTGGACAGCAGGTCCCTGCCGACGATCTCGCCGTTGATCCGGGCGGTCAGCGTGAGGCGGAGGAAGCCGTCGGTGTCGCGGTACGGCTCGAGTTCGTCGGCGGTGACCAGGTAGGGGCCGAGGCTGGTGGCGGTGTCCTTGCCCTTGCACGGGCCGAGGCCGACCTTCATCTCGGCGGACTGCAGGTCGCGGGCGGACCAGTCGTTGAAGACGGTGTAGCCGGCGATGTGCTCGCGGGCCCGTTCCGGCGTCAGGTCGCGGCCCTCGCGGCCGATCACGGCGCCGACTTCGAGTTCGAAGTCCAGGGCGGCCGAGCCGGGCGGCGCGGGCACCGGCTCGCCGGGGCCGTAGACGGCGTGCGGGTTGGTGAAGTAGAAGGTCGGAGCCGCGTACCACCGCTCGGGTACGCCCCCCGTCCCCTCCACCGAGCGCCGCACACCCTCGACGTGTTCCTCGAAGGTGACGAAGTCCCGCAGCGAGGCGGGCTGGAGGGGAGGCAGCAAACGCACCTGGGAGGCGTGCGGGCCGGCGGGCCCGTCGAGGGCCGCCGCGCCGGCGGCGAGCAGTCCCGGCCCGCCCGCGGTGTCCGAGAGGAGGGCCGTGAGCGAGGTGACGCCGGGCAGCGGGTGGAGAGCGCCCTCGTCCCCGACGACGGCGACGTGGCGGGTGCGGTGATGCTCGTAGGCGGCGAAACGCATGGTGCGGCTCCCGGTGCGGAGGGGGAGGGGGCGTGACGACCGAGGGGGCGGGACGGGCGCGGGTCGCCGCCCCTCGGAGGCGGACGGGGCGTGGTCAGACCGGCGGGGCGACGAAGACGCCGCGGTCGGGATCGTTGAAGGACTCCTTGGCGACGAGTTCGTTCATGGGGTTGGCGGTGCCCCACTGGTCGGTGACCTCGGGGTCGGAGAAGTCGTAGACGTGCGGGTGCCAGGTGTCCTCGTCCAGGCATTCCAGTTCGGTGGTGTACTCGACGGTGTTGCCGTGCGGGTCGAGGAAGTAGGTGAAGGTGTTGTCCCCGGCCATGTGCCGTCCGGGGCCCCAGATCTTCTTGAAGCCCGCCCGGATGACGCGACCGGAGCCGCGCATGTACTCGTCGATGCCGCGCATCTCGAACGAGACGTGGTGCAGGGAGGTGTGCGGTCCCTTCGCGAGTGCCATCGAGTGGTGCTGGTCGCTGATGCGCATGAAGTGCATGACCTCGCCCATGTGGGGCGAGCTGAGCGAGTCCGACAGGCGGAAGCCGAGGTGCCGCTCGTACCATTCGCGGCTCCGGTCGAGGTCCGGCGAGTTGAGGACGACGTGGCTCAGCCTGACCGGGACGGACTCCTTCTCCTCGATCCTGCGGTGCCGCCGTGCCTCGACGTCGGCGGAGACCTCGATCGTGCGGCCGTCGCAGTCGAAGAAGCGGAAGCCGTAGCCGCCGCCGGGGGTGGCGACCTCGCCGGGCCGCGAGATCGTCCGGACTCCCGCGGCGAGCAGCCGCTCGGCGAGTGCGTCGACGCCGGCCGGGTCCGCGGCGCCGTAGGAGACGAGGTCGAGACGCTTCTCGTCGGCCTTGCGCAACCTCACGACGTACTGCTCCGGGGAGCCCTCGGCGGCGAGGAAGGAGATGCCGGAGTCCTCGGCGACCTTGGTGAGGCCCCAGACGCCGGTGTAGAAGTCGAGTTGCCTGTCGTAGTCGGGCACGGCGAGGTCGACGTGCCGCAGGTGGGTGAGCGGGCGTGCGCTCATGGCGGTTTCCTCCTCAGGCGATCGCGAGGTCGAGCAGGGTCGTGGCGTTGGCTCCGCGGACGGCGTCGAAGTGGGCTCGGGGCAGCCCGGCGGCGCGCAGGGCGCCCACCGGGTCCTCGGCGCCCATGTCGAACGGGAAGTCCGAGCCGAGCAGGACGCGGTCGGGCCCGGCGGCCCGGACCAGTTCGCGCAGGACGTGCGGGTCGTGCACGAGGGAGTCGAAGTGCAGGCGCTTCAGGTAGCTGCTGGGCGGGTGGGCGCAGCCCTCGCCGGCGTCCGGGCGGGCCGACCAGGCGTGGTCGGCCCGGCCGATGTGGGTGGGCAGGTAGCCGCCGCCGTGCGCGGCGATCAGTTTCAGGCGGGGGTGCCGGTCCAGCACGCCGGAGAAGATGAGGTGCGACAGCGCGACGGCGTTCTCGGCGGGCTGGCCGACGGTGTTGGACAGGTACCACCGGTCCAGCCGCTCGTCGAGCGTGCAGCCGAAGGGGTGGAGGAACACGACCGCGCCGGACTCCTCGGCTCGGGTCCAGAAGGGTTCGTAGGCGGTGTCGGACAGTTCGCGTCCCGGGGCGTGGCTGGAGATCTCCACCCCGGCCAGGCCCCGCTCCAGCGCGTCGTCCAGGGCGGGCACCGCGAGCCGCGGATGCTGGAGCGGTACGAGCCCGAGCCCGCGCAGCCGTCCGGGGGCGGCGGAGCAGTGCGCGGCCGTCGCCTCGTTGGCGAGCCGGCACAGCTTCCCGGCCGTCTCCTCGCCGGTCCAGTAGTGGTAGTGCGAGGGGGAGGGGCTCACCAGCTGGACGTCCACGCCTTGGGCGTCCATCGAGGCCAGGCGCACGGCGACGTCGGTCAGCCTCGGGAGGCGCTCGCGGACCATGGGGCCGCTGACGGCGAGTGCCCGGGGGCCGTTGCGCCGGGCGTCCAGTTCCCTGGCGGCGTCGTGGCCGGGCAGGCCGGCCACGAGCGCCTCGACCTCGGGGAGCAGGACGTGCGCGTGGACGTCCACGGTCGGTGCGGTCACGGCAGTTCCCGGAGCATCGTCATGGTGCGGGCCATCAGCCCCGGCACGTCCGCGTCGCGGACGCTGTCGAGCTGCCACTGCCCGATCTGCACGGACGCCTCGACGACGGGACGGACGCGCTCGATCCGCCTCTCGTAGTACGCCTGGAACAGCGCGTCGTCCCACGTGGTGCTCTCGGTCAGCATCCGCGCGAGCACCCACGCGTCCTCCAGGGACAGGGCGGCCCCCTGCGCGAGCGTGGGCGGGCAGCAGTGGGCGGCGTCGCCGATCAGCACGACCCGGCCGCGGTGCCAGGCCCCCTCGACGAGCAGCCGGTCGAACCGGGTGTGGTTGACCCGCGCCGGGTCGGTGATGTGCTCGGTGATCTCCGGCCAGAAGCCCCCGTAGGCGGAGGCGAGGCGGCGCATCTCGTCCGCGCGGGTCTCCGGCGGGATGGACGACCGGTCGCGGTCGGCCTCGACGACGTAGGCGTACAGGGTGGTGTCGCTGGTGGGGCAGTAGCCCGCGATGTAGGCGGGGCCGCCGTAGGCGAGGTCGGTGCGGGACACGCCGTCCGGGCGCGGGGCGGCGACACGCCAGATGGCCATGCCGGTGGGTTCGGGCTTGGTGGTGACGCCGATGGCCGCGCGGGTGGTGGAGCCGAGGCCGTCGGCGGCGACCACCAGGTCGTAGCGGCCCTCCGTGCCGTCGGAGAACCGGACCGAGACGCCGTCCGCGTCCTGCCGGAAGGACTCGGCGGTGGTGCCGAGGCGGACGGAGGCGCCGCCGGCGCGCACGGCGTCGATCAGGATCCGCTGCAACCGGGGGCGCTGCATGCCGACCGTGGCGGGCAGGTCGTCACCGCCGGTGCGCAGGTCGTGCTGGACGTGCAGGACGGTGCCGTCGGGGGCCGTGATGCCGACGGAGCCGAAGCCGAACCCGGACGCCTCGACCCGCTCCCAGACGCCGAGTTCGCGCAGGACGCGCAGAGCGTTGCCCTGGAGGGTGATGCCGGAGCCCGCGGTGGCGTTCCAGTCGGCCTTGGCCTCGACCAGGTCCACCGCGAATCCGGCCCGGTCCAGCAGGATCGTCGCGGCGTTGCCGGCGGCGCCGCCGCCGATCACCAGGACGGTACGGGCTGTGCTCATGGGGACTCCTTCGTTCCGCCGGTCACTTGACGGCGATCGGGTTGACGGGCGAGCCGACCGCGCCGGTGATGGGCAGGGGAGCGGCGGTGAGCCAGAAGTCGTGGCGGCCGTCGGACGCGCAGTCGTCCGCGAGCGCGTCGAGGTCCCACATCTCGCCGATCAGCAGCCCGATGTGGGGGATGGCGACCTGGTGCAGGGGCTGGAAGGCGTCGTCGAACTCGTTGGGGCGGACCTCGAAGCCCCAGGTGTCGGTGGCGATCGCGGCGATCCCGGTGCGGTGCAGCCAGCCGGCGGTGGTGAAGGACAGGCCGGGCGCGGGGCCGCCCGCGTAGTCGCCCCAGCCGTCGCGGCGGACCCGGGACAGTTGCCCGGTGCGGACGAGCACCATGTCGCCGCGGCCGACGGCCGTCCCGTGGGCCTCGATGGTCGCGGCCAGGTGCTCCTCGGTGATCGCGAACCCGTCGGGCAGTTCGCCGCCGGTCCCGAGCGTCCGGCCGACGTCGAGCAGCACGCCGCGTCCGGCGACGTGCGGGGCCATGTGCTCGATGCCGGTGACCTGGTCGCCGTCGGAGGTGACGACCTGCTCGGCGGGGCGGCCGTTCCACGCCTTGCCGTGGTCGAAGATGTGCCCGAGCCCGTCCCACTGGGTCGAGCACTGCAACGGCATGGCGATCACGTCGTCGGCGCCGCCGATGCCGTGCGGCAGCCCCTGGTTCCCGAGGGCGGCGTCGGTACCGGTGTCGAGCATGGTGTGGACCGGGTTGGTGCGCCGCCGCCAGCCCTTCTGCGGGCCGTTGATGTCGAAGCGCAGGGAGAGCGAGAAGGCGGCGCCGCGCCGGACGAGGGCGGCGCCCTCGCGGCGCTTGGCCTCGTCGAGGAGATTGAGGGTGCCGAGGACGTCGTGCTCCCCCCAGCGGCCCCAGTTCGAGCAGGCTTCGGCGGCGCGGGCGATCGATCCTTCGGGATCGCGGCGGTCGAGGGTCACGACGAGACCTCCGCGACGCAGCGGGTGCGCTGGGCGCCGAGCCCGGTGATGGAGCCGTCCATGACGTCGCCGTCGCGCAGCAGCCGGCCCCAGTGCATGCCGTTTCCGGCGGGGGAGCCGGTGAGGACGAGATCGCCGGGCAGGAGCCGGGCGGTCCGCGAGGCGAACGCGACCATCCTGGCGACATCGAAGATCATGTCCTTGGTGGACTCGTCCTGCATGACCTCGCCGTTGAGCTTCAGTGTCACCCGGAGGTCGTCCGGGTCCGCGATCGACGCGGCCGGCACGATCCACGGCCCGAGCGGAGTGAACCCGGGGGCGTTCTTGCTGCGCAGCCAGTCGGTGCCGATCTGCGGCATGTCCCTGCGGAAGACGGTGGCGCGGTCGGTCAGGTCGTTGGCGATCGTGTACCCGGCGACGTACTCCAGCGCGTGCTCGACCGGCACCCGATGGGCCGTCCGGCCGATCACGGCCGCCAGCTCCAGCTCCCAGTCCGGCTTCTCCGCCCACGCGGGCAGCACGACGTCGTCGTAGGGGCCCGTGATGGCGCTCGGCAGCCCGATGAAGACGTACGGCAGATCCTCCGCCGCCCGCCGGTCCATGATCTCCGCCGCCTCGGCGCGCCGCGCCTCCGCCGGCCGGTCGTCGGCGGGGTCGCCGTGGGCGACGTGCAGGTCGATGACGTGCTGCCGGTAGTTGGCTCCCGATTGGAACACCTGGCGCGGATCCACCGGGGCGTGCACCCGCAAGCCCGCCAGGGGCCCGCGCTCCGCACCGCCGTCCGCGCCGTCGTCCCGCGAGAGCGCGGCGAGGCGCGGCGCGGCGGTCTCCCAGACGTCCAGGAGTCCGCGGACGGTCAACCGCGCGTCGCCGAAGGCGGCCCGGAGGTCGAGCACCCGGGCGTCCGGCGTGACGAGGGCGGGGAAGGGCGGCCCGTCCGGGGCCGAGAGCGTGGCGAGGGCGAAGGGGCCGGCGAAGAGCGCGGGTGCGGGGCCAGGTTTCACGGACATGTCCTCCTGATTGCGGTGGGACTAATCTGGACCCGGCACCCGCGATCAGGGAAATCGATTATGTGAATGATCGCCATCCATGACATCTATCCGCCCCTGGTCGGAGCCGTACCGCAAGGGGAAGTCCCGTGAATTTGGCCCGCCTCGATCTCAACCTCGTCGTCGCCCTGCGCGCCCTCCTGGAGGAACGCAACGTCACCCGTGCCGGGCAGCGGGTCGGGCTCAGCCAGCCGGCGATGAGCGCGTCCCTGGCCCGGCTGCGCCGCCACTTCGGCGACGACCTGCTCGCCCGGGTGGGCGGGCACTACGAGCTCACCGCCCTCGGCCAGGTCCTCCTCGACCGCACGTCCACCGCCTACGACGTGCTGGAACGCCTCTTCGCCAGCCAGGCGGACTTCGATCCGGCCAAGGAGAGCCGCGAGTTCCGGCTGATCGCCTCGGACTACGCCGTCGCCGTCTTCGGCGCCGAACTGGCCCGCGCGGTGCACGAGGAGGCCCCGGGCATCCGGTTCCGGTTCAGCCAGACCCCGACCACCGTCGTGGACGACACGGCCACCGTGCTGAGCGCCACCGACGGGCTGCTCATGCCGCACGGCGTCATCAGCGACTTCCCCGCCACCGAGCTGTACGACGACCGCTGGCTGTTCCTCGTCGCCGACGACCACCCGAGCATCGACGACCGGCTCACCCGGCACGACCTCGCCCGCCTGCCGTGGGTCATCTACCAGCGCACCTACGACGCCCCCGCCGTCCGCCAGCTGGGCATGCTCGGCATCGAGCCGCGCGTGGAGGTGTCGGTCGACAGCTTCCAGCTGCTGCCCCTGCTGGTGGCCGGCACCAGGCGCATCGCCCTGGTCCAGGCCCGCCTGGCCCGGCTCGTCGAACCGCTCGCCGCCGTCCGGGTGGTGGAGCCCCCTTACGAGGCGATCCCGCTGCGTGAGGCGCTGTGGTGGCACCCGGTCCACACCCACGACGCGGCCCACATCTGGCTGCGCGAGACGGCCGCGCGGGTCGGCAGGCGACTGGCGGACGCCCCCGGGACATGACGACCGGCGCACGTCCGGGCATGGCGGGGACACGGCGCCGTGTCCCCGCCGTAGCCGTCAAGCGAGTTCGATCCGCACGGGCATCGACGACCAGGCCCGCAGAGTGTTGTTGAGGTGACGCACGGGTTCGCCGGCCAGTCCGATGCGCCGGACCCGGCGCGCCAGGGCGGTCACGAGCGCCTCGGCCTCGAGGCGTGCGACGTGCTGGCCGACGCACTGGTGGATGCCCATGCCGAAGCCGACATGGGCGGACGGATCGCGTGCCAGGTCGAACGCGTCGGGCGCCGTCCACCGGCGCGGGTCCCGGTTCGCGGCACCGAGGAACATCAGGACCTTCTTCCCGTCGGGGACGAGCGATCCGGCGATCGAAAGGTCGCCGGTCGCGGTCCGGAAGAAGGTCTGCACGGGGGATTCCCAGCGGACGGCCTCGTCGAAGGCGATACGGGCCAGGCCGGGGTCCCCGCGGAGCCGCTCCCACTGCGCGGGGTGAGCGGCGAAGGCGTAGATCATGGCGGCGAGGGCGTGGACGGTGGTGTCGACCCCGGCGGTCAGCAGGGAACGGACGATCAGCGGGGCCTGGGCGTGGGTGATGTCGCCGGCGTCCGCGGCGTCCCAGATCCGGGCGCCGAAACCGCCGGGCGTCAGCTTGTCGCGGGCACATTGGGCGTTGACCCAGGCCGACAGCTCGGCGACCCGCAGCGCCCCCTTGGCCACCAGGTCGTTGGGCGGGCCGAAGGCGTTGAAGGCGTGGTCGCCGTAGGGCAGCAGGTTCTCCCGCCCGTCCCGCCCGAGCCCGACCGCGTCGGGGAACACGCGCAGCGGAAAGGCCTGGGCGAGGGCGGTGACGGCGTCGAAGGACGGCTCGGCCGTGACCTGGTCGACCAGCTCCTCGGCGTTCGCCGACCAGGTTTCGCGGAGGCGGCGCAGCGAACGGGGACCGAGGATCCCGGACAGGACGGCGCGGGGCGCGTCGTGCAGCGGGGGGTCGGCCTCCAGGAGGAGGCTGGGGGGCCGCCACGGTTCCTCGTAGCGGAAGTTGGCCAGACCCACACCGGCGCCGGACTGCAGGGACTGCCAGTCGGTGAGGGCGGTGTGGACGTGCTCGTAGCGAGCGAGCGCGTAGACGTCGTAGCGCTCCAGATGGACCACGGGGCCGGCGTCCCGCAGCGCGGCCTGCATCGGCAGCGGATCCTGGAGGGCCTCCGGGGCGAACGGGTCGAGATCCAGGGAGACCGGGGCGGACGGAGTACCGGTGGGGTTCATCGCTTGCTCCTTGGCGGTTCGGGTCACAGGTCCAGGACGAGCCGCGGGCCGACCGAGCGGGACACGCACACGAACATGCAGTCCCCGGCCGCGCGCTCGGCGTCGTCGAGCAGGGAATCGCGGTGGTCGGGAACGCCGTCCAGGACGGTCGTCTCGCAGGTGCCGCACACTCCCTGGCGGCACGACGACAGGACGTGGAGGCCGGCCTCGCCGAGGGCCTGCAGCAGCGACCGGTCCGGGCCGACGGTCACCGTGCGGCCGGACCGCCGCAGTTCCACGTCGAAGGCGTGATCGCCCGTCCGGGGGCCCGTGTCGGCCGCGAGGAAACGTTCCGTCCGCAACGTCCCGGCGGGTAGTCCGGCACAGTGTGCTTCGACGGCGTCGAGCAGGCCCTTCGGCCCGCAGCAGTACACCTTGGCGCCGTCGAGGTCCTCGGGGAGCCAGGCGGCCACGTCCAGCACGCCGCCCTCGTCCTGCGGAACGATCGTGACCCTGTCCCCGTGGACGGCGAGTTCGTCCAGGAACGCCATGGAGGAACGGGTGCGCCCGCCGTACAGCAGCCGCCACTCCACGCCGAGCATGTCGGCCTGAACGATCATGGGCAGCAGCGGGGTGATGCCGATCCCGCCCGCGATGAACAGGTACCGCTCGGCCGGCGCCAACCGGAAGTTGTTGCGCGGTCCGCCGACGGCCACGACGTCCCCCGCGTCGAGTTCGTCGTGGACGAAGGCCGACCCGCCCCGGCCGTCGGGTTCGCGCAGGACGCCGATGCGGTAGGCGCGGGCGTCCCAGCGGTCGCCGCACAGCGAGTACTGGCGGGTCATGCCGTTGGGCAGCACCAGGTCGATGTGCGCGCCCGGCGCCCAGTCCGGCAGCCGGCCCCCGTCGGCGCGCGCCAGCGTGAGGGCCACGACGCCGTCGGCCGCCGGGCTCTTCGACGCCACGCGCAATTCCACGGCACTCGCCGAATCGGCGCCTCGGGCGGTGGCGGAGGTTTCGGTCGCCATGACTGCTCCTCGTGGTCCGGGACGGACCTCCGAGGATCAGCCGGGAGAGGGGAGCCGACCAGCCGCCTTCCCATTGAATGGCGGAACTTCCGCGGTGGTGCTCAGGGCACGGCTGAGCGCCAGCCCGGTGAGCTGCAGCGGCCGGTGCAGCGGCCATGCGGCGTCGTCGTTGGGCACGACCAGGCCCAGCGCGGCGACCACCCGCCCGTCCTGCCGCACCGGTACGGCGATGCCGGTGGCGTCCGGGTGGATGTGCCCCGGGCAGAAGGCGAATCCGCGTCGCCGCACCTCCGCCAGCGCGGCGCGCAGCACCCGCTCGTCCCCGATCGTGTGCCGGGTGGGGGCCGGCAGGGGACCTCGGACGACACGCTCCTGCACCTCCGCCGGGGCGTGCGCCAGCAGGATGAGCCCGGCGGACGACGCGTGCAGCGGCAGACGGCCGGCGATCCGGGTGACGTTGACGACCGAATCGGGTTTGGTCAGCCGTTCGACGAACAGGACCTCGTCGCCGTCCATCAGGCCCAGTTGAGTTGAATGTCCCACCACGGCCTGCAGATCCCTCAGATAGGGCTGTGCGGTTTCACGCAGGCCCAGCACCGGGGATGCGCGTTCGGCCAGCTCCCACATGCGCGTCCCGATCCGGACGTGGCGGCGTTCGTCCCGGGCGAGCAGACCGTGCCGGGACATCTCCTTGATCAGACGCGCCGTGGTCGCGAGCGGCAGCGCCGCGCGGTGGCTGATCTGGCTGACAGTGAGAACCTGCGACTCGGGACCGAACGCGTCGAGGATTCGTACGACGCGTGTGAGCACGGACTCTCCGCTGGACGATCTGGCCATGACCCCCATCCTCCCCGCAGCCGGTGCCGAGGGCACCGAAGGCATCCATTCAATGGAACGTCTGTGGCCCCCTCCTGTGATCCAGCTCATGCTCGGGCGTCCGAACCCACCCCGACCTGGTGAAGGAGGCGGACTCGATGAGCTCTCCCCCGGACGACCCGCGCACGCGTCTCGACGAAGGCCCGATGTCGGCAGGGCAGTGGACCGCCATCGCCGTGTGCGTGCTGCTGAACATGCTGGACGGCTTCGACGTGCTGGTGATGGCCTTCACCGCCGACGCGGTCTCCGACCACTGGGACCTGTCGGGTTCCCAGCTCGGTCTCCTGCTCAGCGCGGGGCTGGCGGGCATGGCCGCCGGCTCCATCCTGCTGGCGCCGCTGGCCGACCGGATCGGGCGCCGTGCGACGATCCTGATCGGGCTCGTGCTGGCCGCCGCCGGCATGGGCCTGTCGGCGGCCGCCCAGAGCCCGCTGCAACTCGGACTGCTGCGCGTTCTGACCGGCATCGGTATCGGGGCGATCCTGGCGAGCAGCAACGTCATCGCTGCGGAGTACGCCAACCGGCGCTGGCGCGGGCTGGCCGTGAGCCTCAACTCCACCGGCTACGCCGTCGGCGCGACCGCCGGCGGCGTCATCGCCGCCGCGTTGCAGAGCGACGGCGGCGGCTGGCGTTCGGTCTTCGCGTTCGGAGCCGTCGCGACCGCGCTGCTCGTCCCCGTGGTCCTCTGGCGGCTTCCCGAATCGCTGGAGTTCCTGCTCACCCGGCGCTCGGCCGGTTCCCTGGCGCGGCTCAACAAGGTGCTGGCGACGATGGATCAGCCGGCCGTCCGGGAAACACCGCGGCCGGTGCACGCCGCCGCGAGCGCCGCCCCCGGCCTCCGCCGGATCCTCGCCCCGGATCTGCGCCGCAACACCCTGCTCACCTGGACGGGCTTCTTCCTGGTGATGTTCGGGTTCTACTTCGTCACCAGCTGGACGCCGAAGCTGCTGGTCGAGTCGGGCATGTCGGCCGACCAGGGGATCACGGGCGGTGTTCTGCTCAATCTGGGCGGCATCTTCGGCACGACCCTGCTCGGCGTGCTCGCCGCCCGGTTCGCCCTGAAAAACGTCCTGGTCGGCTACACGCTCGCGACCGCCGTCCTGCTGACGCTGTTCGTACCGGCCACCTCGGTGTACGGGCTGCTCCTGGCCCTGGGGGCACTGATCGGGGTGTTCGTCAACGGATGCGTCGCCGGCCTGTACGCCCTGACCCCCTCGATCTACGGTCCGGACGTCCGTGCCACCGGCGTCGGATGGGGCATCGGCATCGGCCGCTTGGGCGCCATCCTGTCGCCGATCGCGGCCGGGCGGCTGCTGGACGCGGGCTGGACCCCGGGGCGGCTGTTCCTGCTCATCGCCGCCGTCATGATCATCGGTGGCGGCACCGTGCACGCGTTCCGGATCAAGCGTGCGGGCCGCCCCGCCGCCGCGCCCGCGGCCGCCGACACCCCGGCTTGATGGTTCGGGCGATGGGGCCGGGCGTCCCTTCCGCACGACGCCGCACGACGGCGGCGGTCGGGGTGAGCCTGGTCGAAGACGCGTCCGCGTTGGAGTGCGCCGGGCCCCGGCCCCCGGCGCACCCTTCGGCGTTGCTCACTTCGCGACGGCTATGCGTTTGGCCTCGGGTGCGGCCGCCGGGTGGACGGGGATCCGCACGGTCAGAATGCCCTGGTCGTAGGAGGCGGTGATGTCGTCGGCCCGGGTCTCGGCGGGAAGCGTGAACGACCGGGTGAACGCGCCGTAGCGGAACTCCGACCGGTGGTCCTCCTTCTTCTCCTCATGCCGTTCGGCGTGGATGCGAAGCACGTCGCCGGTGACGGTGATCTCGACGTCCTTCTCCGGGTCGATACCGGGCAGTTCCGCTCGGACGATGTGGTCGCCGTCCTCGCGGTAGTCCTCGACCCGCATCGCCGGTTCGGTTCCCGTCCGCAGCATGCCGACGGGTGCCTCGACCCAGTCGAACAGGTCCGGTAGCAGGCCGCGGTGCTCTCTTCGTTGCAGCGTGCCCATGTTCATCTCCTTCCTCGTTGCCACCCGCGGATCGGTGGGCCGCGATTTCACCCTCGATGCCGGGGGCGGGGTTCTCTATGGACGTCGGTCTCCGTCCGCCGGGACCTTCGTCCATCGATGCCGGCCTCCCCGGCGAGAGGGGTTTCCCAGGACGTGCCGGGTTCGACGACGGCCGTCTCGGTGCCGCACGCGACCGTGATCGGGGGAGCGCTGCCGGGGCGGAGTGCTACGCGCAGGCGGTCGGGCTGGAGGGAGAGGTCGATTCCCCAGTGCCCCCGGTAGCGGAAGTCGACGTGGAGCCGGGTCAGTGCGGCGGGCAGGTGGGGCGAGAGATGCAGGGTCTCATCGCGGGTGCTGATGCCGGCGAAGCAGCGCTGGACGAGGTCGACCGTGCCGGCCATCGCGCCCAGGTGGATGCCTTCGGCGGTGGTGCCGTGCTGGGAGTCGCCGATGTCGCTGTGGAGGGCGTCGAGGAACGCGTGCCAGGCGAGATCGCCGTCGGTGCGGGCCAGGATCCAGGCGCGTACGAGCATGCTCAGGGTGGATCCGTCGCATGTTCGCTCCAGGTAGTAGTCGATCGTCCGCTGGGGGAGGGCGGGGTCCAGGTCGTAGCCGAGTTGGAGGAGGACGTCGTCGAATTCGTGGGGTGCGAGGAGGTAGAAGAGCATGAGGATGTCGGCCTGCTTGGACGCCTTGTAGCGGTTCGGGCTGTCGCCTTCGGCTTCAAGGATCCGGTCGATCCGGCGGATGTCGCCGTAGCGGGCCTTGTAGCGGTCCCAGTCGAGTTCGTCGAGGTTCTCGTAACCCTCGAACTGGCTGATGACGCCGTCGTGGAACGGGACGCGGAGCTTCGCGGCGACGTCCGCGAAGCGTGCGGTCTCGGTCTGGGTGAGGGCGAGTCTCCCGCGCAGTTCGGCGTCGCGGTTCTCGGGGAGCAGCGCCAGGGCGTCCAGAGTGCGGCGCAGGACCCAGGCCGTGAGGACGTTGGTGTAGGCGTTGTTGTCGATGCCCGGTCGCTCCCGGCCGGGATAGCCGTCGTGGTATTCGTCGGGGCCCATGACGCCGCGGATGTCGTAGCGGTCCCGGGAACGGTCGTAGGTGGCGATGTCGGCGAAGTAGCGGGCGACTTCCAGCATCATCTCGGCGCCGTACTCGGCGAGGAACTCCAGGTCGCCCGTGGATTCGTAGAAGCGCCAGGCGTTGTACGCGACGGCGAGTCCCGAGTGCCGCTGCAGGTGCGAGTGGTCGGGCAGCCAGCGTCCGGACCGGGGGTTCAGGTGGAGGGTCTGGGTTTCCTCGCGGCCGTCCGCCGCGCTCTGCCAGGGGTAGAGGGCGCCCTTGTGTCCGGTTGCGGCGGCGTTGCGGCGGGCGGCGGGGAGGCGCCGCCGGCGGTACATGAGCAGTGCGCGGGCGATCTCGGGGAAGCGGGTGCTCAGGAACGGCAGGATGAACAGTTCGTCCCAGAAGACGTGGCCGCGGTAGGCCTCGCCGTGGAGGCCGCGGGCGGGGACGCCGACGTCCAGGTCCACGGTGTGCTCGGAGACGGTTTGCAGCAGATGGAACACGTGGAGGTTGAGGATGCGCTGCACCTCCGTGTCGTCCACGCTCAGCCGGCAGCGTCGCCATAGGTGCGCCCATGCCTGCGTGTGGCGTTCCAGGAGGTCGTCGAATCCGGGTGCGTGCGCGGCGTGCTCGTGTGCGGCCTCGCCGTACTCCTCGAGGGCCCGGTCACGGGATGTGTAGACGGCCGCGATCTTCTCGATCGTGACGGGGACGCCCTCGCGGGCGGCGACGTGCACGGTTCGGACGGCACGGTCCGCTTCGTCGTGCGTCGATGACGTGCCCGGGCACGACAGGCGGGTGCGGGCGGCGACCGCGATCCCGATCCTGGACGAACGGGTCGTGGCGGTGACGACCGCCGGGTCCGCCGCGTCGTGCGGCCGTGGAGCCTCGCAGACCAGGTGGTCGCCGCGCAGTCCCCGGTACCGCGCGACGCCGGCGTTGACGATCCGTCCGTCCACGGCGGACCGGACCTCCAGCGTGCCGGTCCAGTTCTCGCAGACGATCGTCGTTTCGAGCGCTCCCAGGTGCGGCTCGGCCATGGAGACGATGCGGCGCTGCGCGACGCGGAACGTTCGATCGTCATGGTCGCGGTACCGGAAGAGGCGGGTCAGGACGCCGCGGTGCAGATCGAGTTCCTGCCGGTAGTCGAGGAGGCCGTCCCGGCGCGCGGCCCGGTCGATGTCGAACCAGTCGCCGCCGGCGGCGCGGAAGGTGAGGGGCAGCCAGTTGGGGAGGTTGACGAGGTCGGCGTTGTCGACCCGATGCCCGGCGATCTCGGTGGTGAGCCTGTCGTAGCAGCCCGCGACGTAGGTTCCCGGGTAGTGGACGCCGTCGGCCTCCGACTCCGGTGCGGCTCCGCGCGTCGCGAAGTAGCCGTTGCCCAGCGTGCACAGGGTCTCTCGGAGTCCCTCGTCCGCGGTGTCGAACCCCTCGTAGACGAGGGTCCAGCGATCGTCCATCCGGCCCTCCAGGACGCGTTGCGCGAGCCCACCGACCGGCTGCGCCCGTCTATAGGAGTGTCACGCCGCGACGGGCGGCGTCCCACCGCTCAACGGCCCGGAACGGCGGGACCTTCGGCCCATGCGCGGCGGCGCCGCGCCACGCACACTGCGAGGTGAACCGGCGATTCCGATCGCGAGGGACAGGGATGAACGACGCATCGACGAGCAGGCGGCCCAACATCCTGCTCGGCTACGACGGCTCCGAGGACAATGACGCCGCCCTGCGATGGGCGGTCGACGAGGCGGGCCTGCGCGGTCTCGATCTGGTGATGTGCTACGGCTGGTACTGGCCTTATCCGGAATCGCACGTCGACCCGCAGATGGAGGGCACCGTCAGGCGCGTCGGGGAGAACATCCTCGATGAGGGCGTCCGGCGGGCGCGTGCCGTCGGCGCCGACGGCCCCGTCCGGACGTGCCTGGTGCGCGGTTCGGCCGCCGCGGGCCTGCGGCGCGAGTCGGAACTGGCGGAACTGATCGTCGTCGGGACGCATGAGCGGCGTCCGCTGCCGGTGTGGTCGACGGCGCTGCGCCTTCCGGCGCACACCCGGCGGCCGGTGATCGTCGCCCGGCGGGGAAGGGCGCGCCCCGGGCGGCTGGCCGTCGGATTCGACGGTTCGGCGGGAGCCGCCTCGGCGCTCGGCTTCGCCTTCGCCGAGGCGGCCCTGCGGGGGTGGCGGCTGCGGGTGGTGCACGCCTGCTGGGAGCCGGGAGCGGCGAGCGAGGCCGAGCTGCCGCTGTTCGGTGACGTCGAGCGACTGCTGGGGGTGCGGACGGACATGGTGGAGGGGGCCCTGGCCCCCTGGCGGTCGAGGCACCCCGACGTCGAGGTCGAGGTGCTCGTGCTGCCCGACCCGCCGCGCGAGGCCCTGTCGTCGTCGGCCGCCGAGGCGGACCTGATCGTCGTCGGCGACCGGGGGCGGACGAGCGGTCTCGATCCGCGGGTGCTGGGTGCGACGAGCGAGGCGATGATCAATCGGGCGCCGTGCACGGTGGCGGTCGTCCCCGGACGGCGGAGCGGTACGGCGGCCGACCCGACCGAAGGAGCCGAAGGGGCGGAGCGCCAAGCCCCTTCGGCTCCGCTGCGGGAGGTTTCGGCCGGTTGACGACCCGGACCGATCGCGCCGTTACGTTTTTGTTCAGTCCGGGGGCATGCCGCCGCCCGGGTGCCGGGGCGTCTGCCGAGGGAGTACGGGCTCCATCCGGTACATCGACGGCATGCCCCCGGTCGGGGGCGCGGCCTCCCGGTGGACCCCGGCGAGGTCGGCGATGAGGTCTCTGGCGGTGAGCAGCCCGACGAGCCCGCCCGCGTCGTTGGTGACGGGGACGTAGTCGGCTCCGGCGTCCAGCATGGCCCGTGCCGCCTCCGGGACGGGGGCGTCGGGACGCACCGGGCGCGGAGGGCGATCCGGCAGCAGTCCTGTGATCGGACGCCGGGCGTGCAGGGGACCGGACGCGCTCCACGTGGCCGCGACGGTCTGGGCGTCCACCACCCCGAGGAACGCCCCCTCCTCGTCGGCGACCGGAAGATGGTGCACGCCGGCCTTGGACATCAGCTCCCACGCCATGAGCGCGGACTCCGACGCGGCGATGACGAGCAGGTCCCTCGTCATGAGCTCGGCGACGGCGCGGGACTCGGTCGGGGCGTCGACGGTCATGGCCTCCACCTCTCCTTCGCTTCGAGCGGCGCCCGGTCGGCGGCCGCGGCGCTTACAGCGTGCGTCGCGGGCACCCGCGGCGGTGAGGGGCGAACGTCCCGAGCCCGGGAGCCGTTGGGCCGCGGACGTCCCGCCAGGTACGGACCTTCGGCCCTGACCTCCGGCGCGAGCGGGCTGATGGGCTGGTGGGGAGACCTCGGAAGGAGTGAGCATGCGAACCAGGATCACCGCCCCGGTGCCGCCGGAGCAGCTCGCCGGGGACGCCCGCCGCGCGATCGGCGACGCGGTCTGGGCTCCGTCGGTCCACAACACCCAGCCGTGGCGGTTCGGCGTCCATGGTGAGCGGATCAGCGTGCGGGCGGACGCCGACCGGCGGCTGAACATCGCCGATCCGTCCGGCCGGGAGATGCTGATCAGCTGCGGGGCCGCGCTGTACAGCCTGCGGCTCGCGCTCCGGGTGCTCGGGTACGCCCCGGACGTCCGGCTGCTCCCCGACCCGGACCGGCCCCACCTGCTGGCCGACGTCTACATGAAGCCGGGGGAGCCGCCCGACGGCGACACCGAGGACCTGCACGGCCGGATCAGGCGGCGCCGCACGCACCGCGGCGGGTTCGTGTCCGGTGACGTTCCCGACGCCGTGATCCGCAGGATCGAGGTCGAGACCGAGATGGAGGGCGCCCGCCTGGTCCAGGCCGTGGACGCCCATGTCGCGGGCGCCCTGGCCGCGCTCACCGACGCGGCCGAGCATGTCCAGCGCCGCACGCCCTCCTACGCCACGGAGATCGCCCGCTGGGCCCCGGCACCCGGTACCCGGCGCAGAGACGGTGTCCAGGAGGGCGGCTATCCGCGGGAGACGCCGCGTACCGAACCGCATTTCGCCGCGCGGGACTTCGCGCGTGAGCGGGACCGGGGCGTGCCGGGCCCGGCGGGCGGGGGCGGCCGGGACGCCGGACTGATCATGCTGCTGGTCACCGAGTCCGACGACCCGGCGTGCTGGATCCGGGCCGGGCAGTCGCTCCAGCGCGCCCTGCTGCGCGCCGACCAGCACGACCTGGCGGTGGCCTTCCATACCCAGGCGCTGGAGGTGCCCGAGCTCCGCGACTTCATCCGCACCCGTTTCTGCGCCGGACGCCACCCGCAGTCGCTGCTGCGGATCGGCGCGGTGGGCGATGACGCTCCGGGACTGGAGGGCGTCCGCAGGCCGGTGGAGGAGGTCACCAACGAGAAGTGGTGGTGAGTGAGTCAGTCGTCCGGCCCGTCGGCGACCTCGCCGACGGGCCGGATCTTTGTCCTGAGGATCCCGACGACGGTGCGGCGAGAGCTCGCTTCTCATAGCTCGCTTCTCATACGCCGCTTATGCCGCTGGGGCGGGACGGGTGAGCCTAATCCAGGTGGTTCGTACCGTGCCCGGAATCGAGATGCGCGGCGAACGCGGCTGCTTGAGTGCGACGACTCATGCCGAGCTTGGCAAAGATCGAGGAAATATAATTTTTGACCGTCTTTTCGGCAAGGAACATGCGTTCGCCGATCTGCCGGTTCGTCAATCCCTCGCCGATGAGCACGAGGATGCGCCGCTCCTGCTCGGACAGGCCGTGCAGCGGGTCCCGCCGCTCCCTGCGGCTGCGGATGCGCTCCAGCATCCGGGCGGTGCTGCGCGGGTCCAGGAGGGATTGGCCGGAGGCGACGGTCCGGACGGCGCCGACCAGATCGGAGCCGTGGATCTGCTTGAGCACGTACCCCGCGGCCCCCGCCATCACCGCCTCGAACAGCGCCTCCTCGTCATCGAACGAGGTCAGCATCAGGCAGGCCAGGGCAGGCATACGGGAGCGCAGTTCGCGGCAGACGGTGACGCCGTCCCCGTCGGGAAGGCGGACGTCCAGGACCGCGACGTCCGGCCGGGCGGCAGGGACGCGGGCCAGGGCCTGCTCCATCGTGCCCGCCTCCCCGACGACCTCGATGTCGTCCTCGGCCGACAGCAGGGCCGACACGCCCCGGCGCACGACCTCGTGATCGTCGAGGAGGAAAGCGCGGATCGTCGTACCCGTCACCGTGTCGTGGCCTTCGATCGTTCCGCCCATGACTTCAGCTCCCTTGAGCATGTGCTCATAAACGGACGCTACCCTTCGTTTGCTTTCGCGCGTGGTCTCATGGGTCCCCGGCCTATAGGACCAACGTCCCGAAGGTGGAATTCGCCTCGACGGCGACGATAATGGCAGTGTGCCTCAGGAACCACCGCCGGACGACGAGGGAGCCCGGGGAATCCTTCCCCACCTGCGGCTCGACGACCTGCTCGGCGAGCTGCAGGCCCGGCTGGACGCCGTCCGCGCGACCCGGGACCGGGTGCACGGGCTGCTGGACGCCGTCGTGTCGATCGGCAGCGACCTCGACCTCGATTCGGTGCTGCGCAGGATCACCGAGGCCGCCGCCGGCCTCGCGCGGGCCCGGTACGGGGCGCTGGGGGTGGTGGGGGAGGACGGGGAACGCCTTGTCCGGTTCATCACGGTCGGTGTGACCGAGGGGGAGATCGCGCAGATCGGGCACTGGCCGCACGGGCACGGCATCCTCGGCCTGCTGATCAAGGATCCGCGCCCGCTGCGACTCGCCGACCTGTCCCGGCACCCCGAGTCCTACGGCTTCCCGAACCACCATCCGCCGATGCGCACCTTCCTGGGCGTGCCCGTCCGTATCCGCGGGGAGGTTTTCGGCAACCTCTATCTGACGGAGAAGATCGGCGGCGGCGCGTTCGAGGAGGAGGACGAGGCCGTGGTCTCCGCCCTCGCGACGGCCGCCGGAATCGCGATCGAGAACGCCCGGCTCTATCAGGACACGCGGCGGCGGGAGCGGTGGCTCAGGGCGTCGGCCGAGATGTCCACGGCTCTGCTGTCGGGACCCGATCCCGTGGAGGCGACGGCGGTGGTCGCGCGGGGCGCGCGCGAGGTCGTCGGCGCGGACCTCGCGGCCGTGGCGCTGGTGGACGAGGAAGGCGAGCGGTTCGAGATCGTGGCCGCGGACGGGCGCGGGGCGGAGCGGGTCCGCGGCGGTGCCGTGCCGGTCGAGGGGTCCTTGGGCGGCGAGGTGTTCACCACGGGCACCTCGCTGCGCGTGGCCGACGGCGACGCGGAGCTGCGCGAGACCGAGGTGTCGGTGGCGCTCGACGTCGGCCCGCTCCTGATGGTGCCGCTGGGGGGCGGCGAGCAGGCGCGGGGCGTGGTCTGGGCGATGAACGGCCCCGGGGGGCACGCCTTCCCCGAGGACACGCAGCAGCTTCTGGAGGCTTACGCCGGGCAGGCGGCGGTGGCCCTGGAACTGGCGGGCCGGCGCCGGGACAGCGAGCGGCTCGCGCTGCTGGAGGACCGCGACCGCATCGCCAAGGATCTGCACGACACCGTGATCCAGCAGCTGTTCGCCACCGCGATGGGGCTGATGGCCACGCTCAAGATCGTGCAGAAGCCGGAGGTGGGCGCGCGGGTGCAGCGGGCGGTGGACGATCTGGACGCCACGATGCGGCAGATCCGCTCGACGATCTACGCGTTGCAGGCGTCCTCCGACCACGGGACGCTGCGGAGCCGCCTGCACGCGGTGATCGACACCGCCGCGGAGAGCCTGGGGTTCCCGCCGTCCGTCCGGCTCGACGGGGCGCTGGACACGCTCGTGGACGACGAGACGGGTGAGCACGCGGTCGCCGTCCTCCGGGAGGCGCTGTCCAACGTGGTGCGGCACGCCCGCGCCGGTGCGGTCTCGGTGACCGTCCACGCGGGTGAGACGCTCACGGTGCGGGTCGAGGACGACGGCGTCGGGATGACCGGGACCGAGCGCCGCAGCGGCCTGGACAACCTGCGCGCACGGGCCGAGCGGGGCGGCGGGACGTTCACCGTCCGCCCCCGGACCGGCGGCGGCACCATGCTCGAGTGGACGGTGCCCCTGGACGGGGCCTGACCCGCGCCGAGAGTCCCGCAACGACGGGACCTTCATCTCTTTCCGGGCGAACGCCGCCGGACGAGGCTTGGGGGCGAGAACCGATCCGCGGCGACGCCACGGGAGGCGAGCGCTATGAACAGCATGACGGTCCTGCACCGGGAGAAGACCGCTTTCGCCGTCATCGTCCGCGATCATGTCGTGAACGTCGACCAGCCGTACACCTCGGGCGGTCTGGACTGCGGTCCGACCCCCGTCGAACTGTTCGTCGCCGCGCTCGCGGCCTGCGCGGCGCACCATGGCAGGGGGTACCTCGTCCGGCGAGGACTGCCCGCGGACGGGCTCGAGGTCACCGCCGACTTCGCCATGGCACCGGGAAACCCGCCCCGCGTCACGCGCGTCGGGCTCGACGTCCGGCCGCCGTTGCCGCTGTCGCCCGAGGACTCCGCCGGGTTCCGCGCGGCCGTGGAGGCTTGCACGGTGCGCAACTCGATCGACGATCCTCCGCGCATCGGCGTCCATGTCGAGCCGGCCGTCCCCGCGGTGGCATGAGGACGTCGCCATGTTCGCTGGAACTCACGTGCTCGTCGGCTACGACGGCACTCCCGAGAGCGAACGTGCGCTGCGCTGGAGTGCACGGGAAGCCGTGATGCGCCATCTCCCGCTGACCGTCTGCCACGCGTGGCGCCGGCCCTATCCGCTCGCCCACACCGACCACGATGGCGTCGACGCCGTCGAACGCATGGGGCGGCAGCTGCTGGACCACGGTGTCTCCCTCGTCGAGGAGGGCGCACCCGCGCTCGAGATCCGCGGCCGGCTGCTGGAGGGCGGCCCCTACTCGGCACTGCTGAACGAGGGGCGCGAGGCGGAGCAGATCGTGATCGGATCGCACCGGCCGGACGGGATGCCCGCGAGTTCCGTGGCGCTGCGGCTGCCCGCTCGGGCGCACCGTCCGGTGGTCGCGGTGCGTCCGCCGACGGGCGGACCGATCGTGGTCGGCGTGGACGGCTCGGCCGGTGCGGACGCGGCGCTGGGGTTCGCGTTCGAGGAGGCGGCGCTGCGCGAGCGGCCGCTGCACGCGGTCTACGGATGCTGGGAGCCCGGCGCACCGCCGGACGGTGACCTGTCGCTGTTCGACGACGAGGACGAGCTCCGGCGGGTCTGCGGCGCGGTGCTCGAACGGGCCGTGGCGCCCTGGCTGGTGAAGTACCCGCGGGTCGAGGCGCGAACGGTGCTGAGGACGACCTCTCCGAGGCAGGCCATGCTCGCGGCGGCGCGCCAGGCCGCCGTGATCGTCGTCGGTGACCGCGGGACGGGCGAGGTCGTGGAACTGGAGCTCGGCGCGACCACCGACGCCCTCGTCCGGCGGGCACCCTGCACGGTCGCGGTGATCCCGTCCACCGTTTCCTGAGCTCGTCAGCCGGCGGTTTCCCAGAGAACCCCGCCCGGCCGCAGCGGGATGCGGCGCCCGGTCACGCCGTGCGGGACCAGGCGCACGAGAAAGGCCTTCGGGGAACGCGGCCACGGATGGAGGGGGAGGGCGCGAACACGTTCCGCCTCGGCGGTGTCGATGATGATCTCGCAGGCGCCGGTGACGAGGACGCTCCACGCCGTCTCGAGCGCCGGCTCGAGATCGTCCGCCTCGAAGGTCAGCGCCCGTCCGGCGCGGACGGCCTCCAGCTTGCCGCCTTCGGCAGTGCTGAACACCAGCGAGTCGCCGTCGACCACGTGGTTGACGGGAAGGACGGTGACGCGGCCGTCGTCGTCCGCCCACGCGACGCGCCCGACGGGGGCGTCGCGCAGCAGCGACATGCAAGTCTTCTCGTCGAGCCTCAGCAGGTCGTCCATGATGTCCGTCCAGGTTTCGGAGATCGTCGGAGCCGGGCCTCAGAGTGCGGCGCCGCGGCGGTCGGCGGCCAGGCTGCGCGCTATCTCCTCGGCCCAGCGCCGGACATCGTCCCAATCCCGGTAGTCGCCGTACCGGAAGCCGAGCGCCTTGAACATCAGGCGTCCCGAACGCGGCAGGTGCTCGGGACGGATCACTCCGGAGAACAACCGGTGCCCTTCGGGGGTCAGCAGCCGCAGCAGCGGTTCGGTGATGTCGCTCTCCTCCTTGGGAGCCAGGCGCCGCCACGGCTCACGGAGCGCGGCCGGCATCCCCACGCTGAACAGCCAGACGGGACGGTCGGCGAGCACGTCCCGGTTCCGCGAGACGAACTCGGTGGCGGGCGGAAGCCAGGTCATCTCGTGGACCGCGCTCCCGAGGACGAACGCGTCGTGGCCGTGGACGCCGTCGCCGAGTTCGTCCATGGGCCGGACCTCCGTCCGTTCACCGTGCCCGGCCAGCACCTCGCCGATCCGGTGGGCGATGCTCGCGGTGGATCCGTGCACGCTCGCGTACGCGATCAGAACGTTCATCCCACACCTCCTCTTAGCCACGCTCGCGCAGTCGGCGTCCGGGCGTGCAGGGGCGAAGGTCCCTGGTCACGGGTCGGATTCCGGGACGTTCGGCCCCTGTGAACCGAGCGGACCGGCTGGTGGGCTGGACAGCGTTGCCGGAGGCGCGTCGGCACCGCGTCGGCACCGCGGCTTCGGGGCGACCGCGTCGGAGGAGGAGGCATGTCGAAACGCATCGTGGTGGGGACGGACGGGTCCGAATGCGCCGACCGGGCGGTCGAGTGGGCGGCGCGTGAGGCCGCCCGCCGGGGACGGCCCCTGCACATCGTCCGTGCCGTGGAGCTGTGGCCCTACTCGTTCGGCGCACCGCTGTTCGCGCCCGGGGCCGTCGACGACTACATGGCCACCGCCGGACGCAAGGCGGTGGTGGACGCCCGAGGACGCGTCCTGGACAGGTGGCCGGATCTGGAGATCACGACGGCGATCATCGCCGATGCCGTGCCGATCGTCCTGCGCCGGGAGTCGCAGGACGCGTTCGAACTGGTCCTCGGCAGCCGCGGGCTCGGCGGTTTCACGGGGCTGCTGCTCGGTTCGAACGGGCTGCGGATGGCCGGGCACCTGCCGATCCCGGTGGTGATCGTGCGCGGACGCGACGACGGCGAGGAGATCGTCGTGGGCGTGGACCTGCTGCGGGGCATGGAGGAGAACCTGGAGTACGCCTTCGGTGCGGCCCTCCTGCACAAGGCGAGGCTGCGGATCGTGCACGCGTGGCAGTTGCCTCCGTCGATGCAGCCCACCGTCACCGCCCTGGATCGTGATCAGACGCGGGTGGAGCTCGGGGAGGCCCTGGCCGGGCTCGTCGCCCCGTATCGGGCGCGTCATCCCGAGGTCGAGGTGGTCGAGGAGCTGCGCTGCGAGCAGCCGGTGGCGGCGCTCGTGGAGGCCGCGCGGAACGCGAGGCTGCTGGTGGTCGGTGCGCACCGGCACCGGCGTCCGCTGCCGGCGCTGGGCGCGGTGGGGCACGGCGCCGTGCACCACGCCCCGTGCCCGATCGCCGTGGTCCCGTCCTCGTGAGGGCGGGCCGATGACTTCGCGGGCGACCGGACGAGGAGCCCCGGAGCGGGTCTTCGCGTTGCTGAGCGACGGGGAACAGGTCGAGATCAGGCGGATCACCGAGCGGGACGGCGAGGCCGTGCGCGCCTTGCACGCGGGGCTGTCCGACGAGAGTCTCTACCGGCGGTTCTTCGCCCTCAACCGGGCGATGGCGGATCGGCTGGCGCGGCGCCTTTGCCGCGCCCCCGGCCCGGACCACGCGGCGCTGGGCGCGTGGTCGCACGGCGAGCTCGTCGGCGTCGCCGAGTACGAACCGGCCGATGTGCCGGGAGAGGCGGAGCTGGCGCTCGCCGTGGCCGACCGCATGCAGCACCGCGGTGTCGGCACTCTGCTGCTGGAGCACCTGGGCTCGCTGGCGCGCGCCAACGGGATGGCGGCCTTCCGCGCCGACTCGCTCGCGGAGAACACGCCGATGCTGCGCGTGTTCGCCGACGCCGGGCTGCCCGCACGGCGCCGCGCGACGGCCGGGGTCGTGGAGCTGACCTTGCCGCTCACCTCGGGGGACACCTATCTCGACGCGGTCGCCGAACGGGAACGCAGCGCGGACGTGGCGAGCCTGCGAGCGCTTCTGCGGCCACGTGCGGTCGCGGTCGTCGGAGCGAGCCGCCGGGACGGGACGGTCGGCGCGGCGATCCTGGAGAACCTTCGGCTGGGCGGCTTCGAGGGCACGGTGCACGCGGTCAACCCGCACGCCGCGGGACGGACGCTGCACGGGGCGGCATGCGTGGCGTCCCCGGCCGAGCTGCCGGAGCGTCCCGACCTGGCGGTCATCGCCGTGCCCGCGGCCGCCGTCGTCGACACTGCCGACCAGTGCGGCCATCGAGGAGCCCGGGGCCTGGTCGTCGTCAGCTCCGCGTTGACGGCCGCGCAGGGCGCCGAGCTCCTCGCCGTCTGCCGCGCGCACGGGATGCGTCTCGTCGGCCCGAACTGCCTGGGAATCGCCGACAGCGGGACGCGTCTCGACGCGACCTTCGCCGCGAGCCGCCCCGGTCCCGGGGTCTGCGGAGTGGTGGTGCAGTCCGGAGGGATCGGCATCGCGCTGATCGAGCAGCTGTCCCGGCTCGGCATCGGAGTGTCGTCGTTCGCCTCGGTCGGGGACAAGTACGACGTCAGCTCCAACGACATGCTCATGTGGTGGGAGTCCGACGAGACGACGCGCCTCGGCATCATGCACATGGAGTCGTTCGGCAACCCGCGCAAGTTCGCGCGCACGGCCCGTCGCGTCTCGGCCCGCATGCCGCTGCTGACGATCCTCGCGGGACGTTCGGCGGCCGGTGAGCGCGCCGCCGCGTCCCACACCGCGGCCGCCGCGACGCCCGAGCTCACGCGCCGCGCCCTGTTCGAGCAGGCGGGCATCATCGCCACCGACGATCTCGGTGAACTGGTCGACACCGCCGCGCTGCTGGCGTGCTCGCCGCTGCCCGCCGGGCCCCGCGTCGCGATCGTCTCCAACGCCGGCGGCGCCGGAGTGCTCGCCGCGGACGCCTGCGCCGACGCCGGTTTGTCGGTCTCCGAACTGGGGCCGGCGGTGCGGGGGCGGCTCGGCGATCTGCTCCCCGCCGCCGCGGCGACCGCCAACCCGGTGGACACCACCGCCGGGATTCCCGCCGAACGGTACGCGCGGGCGGTCGAGACGGTCGCGGCCGACGAGTCCGTCGACGCGCTGGTCGTCCTGGTCGTCCCGACCGCCCTCGGTGACCTGCGGGCCGCCGTGCCCCGCTGTGACAAGCCGGTGGCGATGGTCGACCTCGGGCAGGCGGAGAACGTCGTGGTCCGTACGGACAAGCCCGTCTACCCGTACCCCGAACGCGCCGTCCGGGCGCTGGCGAACGCCTGGTCGTACGCCCGACGAAAGAACCGTGAGTCCGGAACGCGGACCGTGCCGCCCGGGATCCGGCCAGACCGTGCGAACGCGATCATCGGCGCGTTTCTGGCCGGCCACGAGGACGGAGGGTGGCTGCCGCCCGCCGAGACGTTCCGGCTCCTGGAGGCCTACGGGCTGCCGCTCGCGCCCTGGCGGCTCGTCCACGGCGAGGAGGCGGCCGCGGGAGCCTTCGCGGAGCTCACCGGGCCGGTGGTGCTCAAGGCCGACGTGCCGGGCGTCCTGCACAAGAGGGCGGCCGGCGGCGTCCGGCTCGGCCTGCGGGACGAGGCGGCCGTTCGCGCCGCCCACCGGGAACTGGCCGCGCGATTCGGAGCGCGGCTGCGCGGCGTGGTGGTGCAGGCGATGGCCGCCGACGGCGTCGAGGTGCTCTGCGGCGCGGTGCAGGAGGAGGTCTTCGGGCCGGTCGTCGTCTTCGGCGCCGGCGGCGTCGACGCCGACGCCCTCGCCGACCGCACCGCACGCCTCGCCCCGCTGACCGACGCCGACGCCGACGAACTCGTGCACGGCGTCCGGCTCTCGCCGCTGCTGCTGGGGCACCCCGGTCGCCCGGCGGGAGACGTCGCCGCGCTGAAGGCCGCACTGACGCGGCTGTCGCGCCTCGCCGCCGACCACGCGCAGATCGCGGAACTGGACCTCAACCCCACGATCGTCCGGCCGGACGGCGTTGTGGCCGTCGACGCGCGCGTCCACCTCACCCCGCGGCGGACCTGGGACCCCTACCTGCGCCGGCTCCGCTGACGGCCGCCGTGCCGGGGCGGCGCGAGAGCAGCCACCATGACACGACACGCGAGAAGCGCCGAAGAGGCGGCCGGTCGGCTCGCCGCCGATCCGCGAGAACCGCTCCCGCTCCTGCGCGAGGAGCTCGGTACGGGGCCGCGGGGGCTCTCGGAACGCGAGGCCGCGCGGCGGCTGGCCGTCCACGGGCCCAACCGGGTCCAGCAGGCCCGGACGACCTCGCCGGCACGCAGCCTGCTCCGCCAGCTGGCCCACCCACTGGCGCTGCTGCTGTGGGCGGCGGGCGGTCTGGCGCGTCCTCGCGCCGCCCCGGCACGGTGGCCGGCGCCCGCGGGCAGCTCGCGGGCCGCCACGGCCAGTACCCGCAGGCCGCGCCGGGCCAGTTCGTCCACGGCCGTACGGACCCGAGCGTGGTCCTCCGCCGAGCCGACGGCGCGCTCGAGGACCGCCTCCGGGGCACCCTTGGCGTAGACGACGAGACGGCCGTCCTCGCTGCCGACGCCGGACTCCGGGTCCACATCGTGACCGGCGACAACGGCACGACCGCCGCCGCCGTCGCCGCCGAGGTCGGGATCGGCGCTCCGCGCCTGGCGGTGGTGCCCGACGCGGAACGCATGACGGACCACCGCCTGGACGAACTCCTCGGCGACGACCTCGAGATCGTGTTCGCCCGCGCCGCTCCGGAGACCAAGCTCAAGATCGCCGACGCGCTCCGGGCCCACGGCAAGATCGTCGCGATGACGGGTGACGGGGCCAACGACGCCCCGGCGCTGCACCAGGCCCACATCGGCGTCGCGATGGGCCGCTCGGGCACCGACGTGGCCCGCGAGGCGTCCGCGATGGTGCTCACCGACGACGACTTCGCCACGATCGTCACCGCGATCGAGTCCGGGCGGCGCGTCTACGACAACGTCCGCAAGTTCATCCTGTACATCTTCGCCCACGCCGTCCCGGAGGTCGTCCCGTTCCTGATCTTCGCGCTGAGCGGCGGGCTCGTCCCGCTGCCGCTGACGGTCCTGCAGATCCTCGCGATCGATCTGGGCACCGAAACCGTCCCCGCCCTGGCCCTGGGCCGGGAGCCCGCCGAACCAGGCATCATGAGTCGGCCGCCCCGACGCTCATCCGAGGGCGTCATCACCCGGGACATGCTGATCCGCGCCTGGGGCTACCTGGGCGTCGTGTCCGCGGTCCTGGTGCTGATCCCCTTCTTCTACGTCCTGTGGAAGGCGGGGTGGAGCCCCGGCGACGACACCGGAGGCGGCAGCCCGCTCCATGACGCGTACCTGGCGGCCACCACGGCCACCTTCGCCGGCCTGGTGACCTGCCAGGTGGGGACGGCCATGGCCGCCCGCACCGATCACGCGTCCCTGCGCCGGGTCGGCCTGCTGACCAACCCGCTGCTGCTGGGCGGCATCGCCTTCGAACTCGCCTTCGCCGCCGCCCTGATCTACCTGCCGCCGTTGCAGGGACTGTTCGGCACCGCCGCTCTGCCCGCCGACGTCCTGGCGATCGTTGCCGCGTTCCCTGTCATCGTCTGGGGCACCGACGAACTCCGCCGCCGGGCGCGCCGCCGGGCACGAGGTCGTATCGGTGAGCGATGACGACCGCGCCGTTCGGCCCGGGGCCGCGCCGTCCTCCGGGCTGCTCGCCGCGGCCGTGGCGGCGAGGTGACGGCGGCCCTTCGGGACCTTCGCCCCTACACGCCCGCTCTCCCGCCGCCGACCATGGAGGAGCAACGTTGAGGAGGCGTTATGGAAGCCAAGAGATGGGACGTGGGGATCTACATCAACGAGGACGGCGCGGACACCGTGGCGCGCGCGATCCTGTTCACCGGCGCCGGGCACAGAACGGTGGGAGAGGGGCGGGCGCGCCGCAACCCCGCCGATCCCGAAGTTCCGGAGATCGGTGACGAGTTGGCCGCGAGCCGCGCCCTGGCCGACCTGGCGGGACGCCTGCGCGTTGCGGCGAGAGAGGACATCGATCAACTCATCTCCCCGGTATGACAGGCACCTCCCGTACCTCGCCGTCGTGCGTGCGGATGGACGTCACGCACCCAGCTTGAAGACTGCAGAAAGCAGCCTAAAGACAGCAGAAAGTTCGCGGCCGAGAGTCATCGCGCACCGTGTTCAGGGTACGTCCGCCCCGACTCGGTGCCGCTGCGTGCCAGACGGGCGAGATCAACGACGATTCCTGGCCGAGGGAAGGTGTAGGAAGCGCATGGCAGGTTGCATCGACCTGGCGTCGACGGGCAGGGCACCTTATGCGGCGGGACCGGCGGCCGGGTGGCGGACCACCACGACCGGGCACCGGGCGTGATGAACGCAGTGGGCACTGACCGACCCCAGCAGCATCCCCGCGAAGGCGCCCCGGCCGTGCGAGCCGACCACCAGCAACTCGGCCCCTTCGGACTGCTCGACCAGCACGGGCGCCGGATGTCCCTGGACCACGACCTTGGTCACCGGGACGCGCGGCTCCCTGCCGAGTGCCTCCCGCACCGCGCGTTCGAGCTCCTCACCGACCGCGCCTTCGATGTTCTCGTCGACGTACTCGACGGGGTAACCGAAGGAGGGCAGGCGCCAGGCCGAGACCGCGCGCAGCTCCGCACCGGTCAGCTCGGCCTGCCGGGAAGCCCAGCGCAGCGCGTCCAGGCTCGCCGGCGATGCGTCGACACCGGTCACGATCACGGCGGAATCCTTGCCGCTCACAGCATGCCCCCTCTCGTTCTGCTGCCGTTCCCCCTGTCTGCCCAGTACGGCCGGGCCCAAGCCGATGCCCCGCCGCTCACCGAACCGCGGAAGTTCGGATCTCGACCGGGATCCGGGGGCGTCGACGCACCAGCGAGGAGTGGACATGTGCGAACCGGTCGCGGCCGGTATCGACGGGTCGGAGTGCGCGAACAGGGCGCTCGACTGGGCGGCCGGTGAGGCCGCCCGGCGCCGTCGGCCCCTGAAACTCGTCCACGTCGTGGACCCGTGGCCCCGGCGCGTGCCGATGTTCGCGCCGCCCGAAGCCGTGGAGCGCATGGCGATCATCGGTCATCGGGTCCTCGACGTGGCGGCGGAGCGCGTGCACCGGCGGCACCCGGACCTGCAGACGACGACGAGGCTGGTGGCCGAGCGCACGTCCGATGCCCTGCGCCAGGAGGCCGAGCACGCCTTCGAGCTGGTTCTGGGCAACCGGGGCTACGGGGGCTTCACCGGCCTGCTTCTCGGGTCCACCGGCCTGCGGATGGCGGCGCGAACCCCGGTTCCGCTGATCATCGTGCGGGGCGACACCGCCGAACGCGGAGACGTGGTGGTCGGCCTCGACCCGGCGAAGGACGAGGAGACCACCCTGCGCTACGCCTTCGATGCCGCGGTCCTCCACCGGACCGGGCTGCGGGTCGTCCACGCGTGGTCACCGTGCCCGCCGTACGAGGGCTTCGCGCCCGAGAAAGGGGCGATCGAGGCGGACGTGCGCAAGAGGGTCGCGGCTGTGGTCGATCGGTCGCGACCGACCTCCCCGCGGATCGACGTGGTGGAAGAGGTCGTCGACGACCACCCGGTTTCCGCGCTGATCAGCGCCTCGCGCGGTGCTCGCCTGCTGGTGACGGGCGTCCACGAGCGCGACTGGACCGCTCCGCGGCTGGGCTCGGTCGGCCACGGAGCCGTCCACCACGCGCACTGCCCGGTCGCGGTCGTCCCCCGGTCGGGTGCCCGCCGACAGAGCGTCCGGGACCATCCCGAGGAAGCCTGAGGGATGTCCACGTGGACGTCGTGACCACCCAAACTCCGCCTTCCGACTCGCGGGGGGCGCGAAGAGGTGTCGGCCGTGCCGTCGGTGGGTTCTTGGAGGCGGGCCGGGGCCGGTTTCCGATCACGGGTGCCCTGGGACGCCCCCGCGCTCGGCGGCTTCCTCCCGCAGGGCCGAGACTTCCTCGGTGATGTCGATGCCGACCGGGCACCAGACGATGCAGCGGCCGCAGCCCACGCAGCCGGAGGAACCGAACTGGTCGTGCCAGGTGCCGACCTTGTGGGTCAGCCACTGCCGGTACCGGCTTCGGGGGGAGGCGCGCACGTCCCCGCCGTGCAGGTGCGAGAAGTCGAGGTCGAAGCAGGAGTCCCACAGCTGCCAGCGCTCGGCGTGGTCACCGGTGAGGTCGGTGGTGTCGGTGACCCGGGTGCAGAAGCAGGTCGGGCACACCATCGTGCAGTTGCCGCAGCTCAGGCAGCGTTCGGCGACGTCGTCCCAGCGCTCGGCGTCCAGGCTGGCGGCCATGAGGTCGTGCAGGTCCGGTGGCGGGGGCATCTCCCGGCCCATCCGGTCGGCCGCCGCGGTGACCTCGGTGCGGGCACGCTCCACGTCCTCCGGCGCCGCGGACGACGGACGGAGATCGTCCATGACGGCGCCGCCGATCCCGGTTCCGACGTCCACGACGTATCGGGGACCGTTGCCGTCGATCAGCTCGGTGAGTGCGAGGTCGTAGCCGGGGCCCGCCTCCGGTCCGGTGCCCATGGAGGTGCAGAAGCAGGTCTCGCCGGGTTCGGTGCAGTTGACGGCGACGATGAAGTTGTCCCGGCGCCGGCCGGCGTAGGACGGGTCGACGTGTTCGCCGCCCATGAGGACCCGGTCCTGGATCGCGATGGCACGCAGATCGCACGGCCGCACCCCGAAGAACGCCAGGCGGGGCCGCTCGGGTTCGGGTTCCCGCACGGTGAAGCCGTCGGTCCGGTCCGCCTCCCAGAGCTTGACTCGGGACCGGTGGAGGAAGGGTTTCCAGGATTGCGGCCCGGCCGCGTGGGCGAACGCGGCGCCGTCGTCGCGTCGGCGGACCCGGTAGCCGCCGGGGGCGAGCGCGACCCCCCATCCGTGCGGCAGTTCGCCGGCGGACGCCAGCTGGTCGAGGACGATCGCGTCGTCACGCACGGTCGGTCCGATGACCGTGTAGCCCGCCCGCCCGAGCGCGTCGAAGAGCGGACCGAGATCGGTGAGTTCCAGAGCGGTCATGACCGTCGGCCCCCGGGACGCGGCCGCGGCGCGCCGGGTGCGGGTGATGCGGGCGCGGTGTGCATACGTTCCTCCTAGTGTGTGCTGCTCGTGCGGGCCAGTGCGGCCACGAGACGGTCGGCGACGCCGCCGACCGCGGCGGCGACGCGGGGGGTGAGGCCGCGGCCGAACCCGAAGTCGACGCCCTCGATCGCCAGCACCCGCAGGCGGGCGGGCATCCGGTCGACGGCGAGCCCCAGTGCGACGGCGTCCCCGAGCCCGAGGCCGTGGTCGGTGACCGGCCGGGTGGCGGGGCCCGCGGCCCCGCCGCCGAACTCCGCGCCGAGCTCGTGGACGCGGCCGGGGTCGGGCGGGTCGCAGCGCACCGCGTCCACGACGATCGCGAGGTCGGCCCCCGCCCACAGGTCGATGAGCCGGGCGGGTTCGCCGTCGCTCACCGCGAGCGTCGCCGCGACCCGACCCCGCAGCGCCGCGACGACAGCGGGGCCGGCGCCGTCGTCGCGGCGGAAGTCGTTGCCCACGCCGAGGACGATGGTCACGACCGTTCCACGGTGAGGTCGAGGAAGTGGGTCGAGCAGGAGATGCAGGGGTCGTAGTTGCGGATCGCCTGCTCGCACTGGTGCGTCAGGGCGTGGTCGTCCAGGTGCAGGCGGGACGCGACGAAGCGGCCGAGGTCGTGCTCGATGGCGGCCTGGTTCTGCGAGGTCGGCGGGACGATTCTGGCTGCGGCGATCAGGCCGTCCGGGCCGATGGCGTAGCGGTGGTACAGGACGCCTCGCGGGGCCTCGGTGACGCCGCACCCCGTCCCTTCGCGGGGCGGGACGGGCACGGCCGGGCGGGGCGGCGGCTCGTAGCCGTCGATGATCCGCAGCGCCTCGTCCACGGCGTAGACGATCTCGACGGACCGGACCAGGATGGCGCGGAACGGGTTTCGGCAGACGGGGCCGAGCCCGGCCAGGTCAGCGGCCTGCCGGGCGAGGGGCGACAGCCGCTCGCGGTTGAGGGAGTAGCGGGCCAGGGGCCCGGCGAGGTAGGTGCCGCCGTCGGTGAACCGGGCGTGCAGTGCCGTCGAGTGCGGCACCTGCTCCTCCACGACGTTCTCCTCGAACTCGGCCGCCGTGAAGGACCGGCCGGTGCCGCGGCGGAGGATGCCGCCTTCCAGCGGGTAGCGGTCGGCGACCAGCGCGAGGTGCTCGTGGGCGTGCTCGAAGTCGGGGAACTCGAATCCCGCCGCCCACTCCACGGTCGCCAGCGCGTCGTCGCGGGCCCGCCGCAGCGTCTCGGCGAGCGGCGCGAGCTCGGTGCGCGGCGGCGTCCGGTGAAAGCCGCCGACCCGGACGTTCACCGGATGGATCGCCCGCCCCCCGAGCAGCTCCATCACCGCGTTGCCCGCCTTTTTCAGCCGCAGGCCCCGCTCCACGACCGGCCGCTGATCGCGGGCCATCTCGACCGCGCCGGGATAGCCGAGGAAATCGGGCGCGTGCAGCAGGTACACGTGCAGGGCGTGGCTCTCGATCCATTCGCCGCAGTACAGCAGGCGCCGCAGATCGCCGAGCGGACCGTCCACCGTCACGCCGCAGGCGTCCTCGATGGCCCGGCACGCGCTCATCTGGTAGGCGATGGGGCAGATCCCGCAGATCCGGGCGGTGATGTCGGGCGGTTCGGTGTGGGCGCGGCCGCGCAGGAACGCCTCGAAGAACCGCGGCGGCTCGTAGATGTCGAGCCGGACCTTCTCGACCCGCCCGTCCCGTACCCGCACGTACATGGCGCCCTCGCCCTCCACGCGCGCGAGCGCCCCGACCTTGAGCGTTCGGTCATGGCGATGCGTCATCGCCCGCCTCCTCCCGCGGTTCCCGTTCGCCCGCCTCGCGGAAGGCGGCGACGTTGAAGGTGGACAGGACGCGCCGCGCCTCGCCCTCGGTCATGTCCAGCCACGGCAGCAGCCCGCGCGTGTTGGGACGGTCCCCGCCCCAGGTCGGCGACGGGCCGAAGCAGCCATAGCAACCCCGGCCGTAGGACGGGCAGATCGCTCCGCAGCCGGCGTGGGTGATCGGCCCCAGGCACGGCGTGCCGTGGGCGACCATCACGCACACGTTGCCCCGGATCTTGCACTCGAAGCAGACACTGTGGTCGGGCACGTCCGGCCGGCGCCCCGCGAGGTGGGCGGCCAGGACCTCCACGAGCTGGCGCCGGTCGATGGGGCACCCTTGCAGCTCGAAGTCCACCGGGACGTGCGCCGCGATGGGCGTGGACGTCGCGAGCGTCGCGACGTACTCCGGTCGCGCGTACACCACGGAGGCGAACTCCTCCACGTCGGCGAAGTTCCGCAGCGCCTGGACGCCCCCGGCGGTCGCGCACGCCCCGATCGTGATCAGCTTGCGTGAGACCCTCCGCACGTGCCGGATCCGTGCCCGGTCCGCGTCCGTCGTGATCGACCCCTCGACCAGCGACACGTCGTACGGCCCGTCCCCGGCGGCCGCGGACGCCTCCAGGAAGTGCACGATCTCGATCTGCCCGGCGAGTTCCAGCAGTTCGTCCTCGCAGTCCAGGAGCGAGAGCTGGCAGCCGTCGCAGGAGGCGAACTTCCACACGGCCAGTGTCGGACGTCCCATCGCTACAGCTCCCTGACCGTCATGAGCGGCACGGCGCGTTCGTACGGGACGACGGGACCGTCGCGGCAGATCAGCAGCGGTCCGAGCTGGCAGTGCCCGCACCAGCCGACCCCGCAGTGCATGTTGCGCTCCATGGACAGCCGGACGGCGCCGGGGTCCATCCCCAGCCCGGTGAGGGCCTCGGCCGTCAGCCGCATCATGATCTCCGGCCCGCAGACGAACGCGGCGGCCCCCGCCGGATCGATGTCGGCGGCGCCCGCCAGCGCGGTGATCAGCCCTACATGCCCCGTCCAGCCGGGGCCGGGCCGGTCGACGGTCACCTCCACCTGCGCGCCGCGCCGCCGCCACTCGTCCAGCTCCCCGGCGAACGGCAGGTCCGCCGGGGTACGGGCACCGATGAGGACGGCGACGCGGCCGAACGCGGCGCCCTCGTCCAGCGCTCGCAGCACTGCCGGACGCAGCGGTGCCAGGCCGATCCCGCCGGCGGCGAACACCAGATCGCGGCCGCGCGCCGCCTCCAGAGCCCAGCCGGTGCCGAACGGCCCGCGCAGCCCGAGGACCTGTCCCCGGCGCGTCGCGCATAGGGCGCGGGTCACGGGGCCGACCGCCCGTACCGTCTGCTCCAGCACCCGGCCGGTCCGGCTCACCGAGATCGGCACCTCACCGACGCCGAACGCGTACATCATCGTGAACTGGCCCGGCGCAGGCTCCGGGATCGACGGCCCGGCGGGCTCCAGCACGAGCGTCACCGTGTCCGCGGTCTCCTCCCGGCGGCCGACGACCCGGTACGGGACGGGCGCCACGGGCGAGCGTGCGCCGGTCACGGCACCTGCTCCGGACGCGCGTACAGGTCCAGCACGCGGACCCGGGTGGCCTCCAGCCGGTCGAGCATCACCGCCCCGAACCGCAACGCCAGGTCGTAGCCGAGCGCCGGGTCGGCCGCGCACAGCTCCCGCACCCGCGGTCCCTCGAATCGGTGGGCGGTCACCGGCCCGACCGCCACCGCGCCGAACCTCCAGCGGTGCGGCGGGAACAGCCACGACCAGCCGACGACCGAGCCCGCGGGCAGGGTCTCCACCACCACCGCCCCCCGCCCGGGCACCTGCAGATCGAGCGCGACCGTCCCCGACCGCACCAGCCAGAACCATTCGGCGCGGCCCCCCTCCTCGAAGAAGCGGTGCCCGTCGGGTACGACGACGGCGCGGGCGGTCGGCGCGAGAACGGCGCGATGCCGGTCCGGAACGTCCGCGAAGAACCGTTCCCGCGCCAGGTCGTCGGCCGTGACCTCGTCCATTCCTCCCACCCGCGGTGACCTGCCCTCCGGACGGCCGGGCGAAGGTCGGGTAGCGGTCAAAGTTCGGGTCGGCGCCGCAGCCCGGCAGCTTCCGCCGGTAGGCATCGTGGGCCACGCCCCTCGTCCGGCGGTGGCGGGCGATCAGGGGCCGGTGAGGGCGCGTCCGTGGTCGGCCGCGTACGCGGCGAATACCTCGGCGGGTGTCCCGTCGGTGCGGAGGAAACGCTGGTCGAGGACGATCGACAGGTCGCGCAGCGCGTCGGCGAGCACCCTGGACGTCAGCCGCACATCGGCCCGTCGCGCCGCCTGCCCGCGCTGGGCGAGGCGAAAGGCATAGCCGATCGTGGCCGCCAGCGACGAATCGTCCTCACCGTCGTGGAAGTAGTACGCCTCGGCGTACTGGGTGAAGTCGATACGAACACGTACCACCTCTGTGGCCAGGCTTCCCAGCAGCGAGGCCCCGACGGCGCAGTCGAGTTCCGGCACGGACGGGTCCGCTCGCTGCAGGAGGGCCAGCCTGGTCGCGAGAACCCGTCGACGGGTCAGCGTGGGGAAGATCTGCAGCACCCACGAGACGGTGGCCGTCAGGAGGACGAAGCCGATGAGGGCTTCCAGAGGCGAGAGCACGCGAAGCCAGCCTTCCGCGGGAGCGATGTCCCCGAGCCCGAGGGTGGTGACCGTGACAAGCGACAGGTAGACGGAATCGAGCAGTTCCGGCTCCCGGGACAGTCCGGAACCCGACGAGAAGGCGAATGCCTCGGGCATATGGGGCCAGTAGACGACGGCCCAGCCGAGGACGATGATGAGGGCCCACATGGCGACCACTGCCACCATGGCGAGGGGACCGACGAGTCCCACCACCCGTTTGCGCGCACGGAGGTGCTTGGCCAGTTTCCACAACGCCGCCATGACGAGCCGGCTCAGACCTCCATGGCGGGTGGGGTGCCAGAGCGTGTGGAACAGGTCTCGAAGAGTGGCCATGATCAGCGCCACACCGACCAGCGAGACCACCCACTCCATGCGTCTCTCCCGCAGCGGCCGTCCTGCGTGGCGGTGGGCCGCCTCGCGCGGCCGCCCGCGCTCATCGCCCTACCGCTACCGAATGCAGGCTCAACGTATCCGTGGCGGGTGCGGTCCGGGTGTCGATCGTGAGCGCCCTGTCGCCATATCAGAAACCCTTTGCCCCGTTGTTCCGTGCTGCGGCCTCCGACGAGAGTGCGGGTGCGGTGCCACCGCCCCGAACCGCCGGCTCCGACATGGTCGAGGCTAGAGCCAGACCGATGGGTGGGTGAAGCGCTGCCGGTAGGCGGTGGCGGTCAGCCCGTAGTGAGCTTTGAAGCGGCGCGCGAAGTAGTTCTGGTCGGCCCAGCCGACGGCCTGGGCGATCTGGGTGATCGGCTGGCCGGTGTGCAACAGGAGGGAGGCGGCCTCCTCCACTCGGTGCTGGGCGAGGTAGGTCATCGGGGGCAGGCCGGTGGCGGCTTTGAACAGGCGAATGAGGTAGCGGGGCGTCAGATGGAGCTCCTCGGCGAGTTCGTCCAGGGTCCATTTGTGCGCCAGCCGTGCCTCGAGCAGGCGCATGGCGTCGAGCACGGCCGGGTGCGTCGGCCCCTCGTCGCCGGGATCGCCTCCCCGGTCGGCGGCGACGGCACGGGCGACGTGGCCGAGGAACAGTGAGAGGCGGCCGATGATGTCGCTGCGGTGCCGGTTCACGGGCTCGTTGCGCAGGCGGGCCAGGCCGTCCAGGTGGGTCACGCATTCGTCGAGCGTTCGCGCGTCCACGTGCGTGGTGAGCATGCCTCGACGTTGCATGGAGTTGGGGCCGGTCCACAGCAGATAACCCAGAAACGGATCCTCCCGAGTCCAGGCCAGTTCGCGCTGCAGCAGGCCGGTGCTGAAGCAGCAGTTGTACAAGTCGAGACCGCGGCACTCCTCGTAGCCGTGCCAGACGCCGGGGCGCAGCAGGATGACGTCTCCGACCAGGAGATCGCGGTGGCCGGTGAGTGACTTGTGCACTCCCTTGCCGCCGGTCACGACGGCGATCTCGACGAAGCTGTGGGTGTGCACGGGGTGGCTGTCCTGGTGGATGTGATGGCCGGCGTAGGCCAGTGATCCGTCGGTGATGTACACCAGCCCCTTGGTCTCTTCGACCGGGGGTTCGTTCATGGTCGCCCCTCTGCCCGGGAAGCCGAAGCGAACATTGTGCTACTGCTGGCCCATTTCGGGCTATCCGCCTCGGCTGCCGTGGGCGCATCATCCCTGCTTAGACCGTTCGGTTCACCTGGCGGCTACACACCCGTCACGTGCGTGAGGGAGGTCGGAGATGGCGCGAGGGGCGGCGAGGGAGGTGGCCCGGGCGGGGCCGTCCGTTCGCCGGACCGCGACCGCGCCCTTGGGCGCGGTGATGCGGGGCGGGCGGAAAGGGAACCGGGCGCCCGCGTGGTTCCTCATCCCGGCATTGGGGTTGTACGCGTTCGTGGTGGTGCTCCCCAGTGCCCGGGGTGCGACGTTGGCCCTCACCGACTGGGACGGGCTGAGTCCCACCAGGAACTTCGTCGGCCTGAGCAACTTCCGGGAGATGCTGGAGGACCCGGCGGCCCTGGGAGCGCTGCGGCAGACGCTCATCATCGCGGTGGCGGTCACGGTGATCCAGAACGCCCTGGGGCTGCTGCTGGCGCTGGGCGTGCACAGCAGGATCAAGAGCCGCAACGTCCTCCGGGTCTTCCTGTTCGCCCCGGCGGTGATGACCCCGGTCGTCACCGCCGCGCTCTGGAAGTACATGCTGGCCCCGGACGGCGCGGTGAACGGTCTGATCGCCGCGCTCGGCCCCGACTCCTGGCGGCGGAACTGGCTGGGAGATCCCACGCTCGCGCTGTGGAGCGTGATCGGCGTGATCGTCTGGCAGTTCGCGGGCTACTCGATGGTGATCTTCCTCGCGGGACTGCAGAGCATTCCGCAGGAGGTGCACGAGGCCGCCGCGATGGACGGCGCGACCGGATGGAGCCGGTTCCGGCACGTGGTGCTGCCGCTGCTGGCACCGGCGATGACGATCAATCTGATGCTGTCGATCATCGGCGGGCTGAAGCTGTTCGACCAGGTCTGGGTCATGACGGGCGGCGGCCCGGGAACCTCGACCGAGACGCTGTCGACGCTGATCTACAAGAACGCCTTCCAGTTCAACGAGTACGCCTACAGCGTGGCCCTGGCGATCGTGCTGACGGTCTTCGTCGCGATCTTCTCCGGCGGCCAGTACGGCCTGCTGCGCCGGCGGGAACGGGCGATCCGATGAACCGCTACCGCCCGCGCACGCTGCTGCGCGAGGCCGCCATGATCGCGGTGACCGCGGTCATCGCCTTCCCGCTGTACGTCCTGGTCAACCTGTCGCTTCGCGATCCCCGGGACGGATCCTCGATCGTCCTTCCGACGACGTCGCCGACGCTCGGCAACTACGCCGACGCCTGGCGGGAGGCGGGCCTGGCGGGCGCGATCGTCAACAGCGTCGTGGTCACCGCGGTCAGTGTGGCGATCATCGTGGCGGTGTCGGCGATGGCTGCCTACCCGCTCGCCCGGGTGACGGCCCGCTGGTCCCGATGGACGTTCCTGCTGGTGCTGCTGGGGTTGCTGCTGCCTTTCCAGTTGGCGCTGCTGCCCCTTTACCAGACCATCAGGGATCTGAACCTGCTGGGCACGCTGTGGTCCCTGGTGCTGTTCTACAGCGGGCTCCAGGTTCCGTTCGCGACCTTCCTCTACGTGGGATTCCTCCGGGTCGTCCCCCGCGAGTACGAGGAGGCCGCGCTCATCGACGGCGCCGGTCCGATCCAGGTGTTCTGGCGGGTGGTGTTCCCGCTGCTGCGCCCGGTGACCGGCACCGTCGTCATCCTGAACGCCATCTTCGTGTGGAACGACTTCCTCACCCCGTTCCTGTACCTGTCGGGAAGCGACCAGCAGACCATTCCGGTCGCGATCTACGGGTTCATCGGCCAGTACGTGTCGCAATGGAACCTGGTCTTCGCCGGGCTGGTGATCGCGATGCTCCCGATCCTCATCGTCTACTTCCTCATGCAGCGCCACATCATCAAGGGCTTCGCCGGGGGACTGAAAGGATGACCGCCCTCTTGCCGGACGTACAGCCGCACGCACAGGACCGCCTGACCCCGTACGGGCTCACCTGCGAGATGGTGAACACCCCGCTCGGGCTGGACGACCCGTCGCCCCGCCTGTCGTGGAAACTTCGCTCGCCCCACCGGAACGACGTCCAGACCGCTTACCGGCTCAGCGCGGCGCTGGATCGCCGGGACCTGGACGACGCGGAACGACTCATCTGGGACACCGGCCGCCGGGCGGCCGCCGACGGTGTCCTCGTCCCCTACGACGGTCCGCCGCTGCAGCCGTCCACCCGCTACCACTGGCGCGTCGAGGTGTGGGACGCCGACGGGGCGGCCGCCGGCCGGGCGGACTCGTGGTTCGAGACCGGGCTGCTGCGCCCCGACGAATGGCGTGCCGCGTGGATCGGCCGCGACACCGACACCGCGACCGTGATGGACCCGCCCGGCGACGGGGACCGTACCCATCGCACCCTGCACCTGTCGCCCTGCTCCCACCTGCGGCGCTCCTTCGATCTGGGCGGCCGTCGACCCGTGCGGGCCCGGATCTACGCGGCCGCGCGCGGCGTCTACGAACTGCGGCTGAACGGGCGGAAGGTCGGCGACGCCGAGCTCGCCCCCGGCTGGACCGAATACCACCGGCGCGTCCTCTACCAGACCTACGACGTGACCGACCTGCTCCACGAAGGCGACAACGCGCTCGGCGTCGTCCTCGCGGACGGCTGGTGGAGCGGGTACGTCGGGTTCGACTCCCGTCGCCAGGCCCAGCACTACGGCCGGGCCCCGCAGGCGATCGTCCAGATGCTGCTGGACCACGCCGACGGCTCGCGGCGATGGATCGTGTCCGACGGGAGCTGGCGGGAGGGGCCCGGCGCGGTCAGGTACGCCGACCTGCTGATGGGGGAGTACGTCGACGCCCGCGACGGCCTCCCCGGCTGGGACACCCCCGGCTACGACGACACCGGCTGGAGCCGCGCGGCCGTCCTCGACCGTTCGGCGGCGCCCCTGCTGGCTCTCGCGGACCATCCGGTGCGGGTGACCGAGGAGCTGCGCCCGCGGACGGTCGAGCGGCGCCCCGGGGGACGCTTCATCGTCGACTTCGGCCAGAACATGGTCGGCCGCGTGCGGCTCACGCTCCGGGACGCGAGCCCCGGTGACCGCGTCCGGATGCGGTACGCCGAGATCCTCGCGGACGGGGAGCCGTACCTGGCCAATCTCCGGACGGCCGAGGCCACCGACTTCTACGTCGCCGCGGGCGACCCGGTGGAGGTGTTCGAGCCGCGCTTCACCTTCCACGGCTTCCGGTACGCGGAGGTGACCGGTGTCCCCGGCGACCTGCGTCCCGAGGACGTCGTCGGGCGGGTGCTGCACAGCGACACTCCGCTGACCGGGCATTTCGAGTGCTCGGACGACACCGTCGAGCGCCTGCACGCCAACATCCGGTGGAGCCAGCGCGGCAACTTCCTGGCGATCCCCACCGACTGCCCGCAGCGCGACGAGCGGCTCGGCTGGCTCGCCGACGCGCAGGTGTTCCTGCCGACCGCGTGCCGGGGCGCCGACGTCGCGGCGTTCTTCGCCCGCTGGATGCGCGACGTGGTCGACGCCCAGGACGACGACGGCGCCTTCCCCGACGTCGCCCCCAGGCTGTGCATCGAACGCGAGGGGGCTCCGGCCTGGGGCGACGGCGGCGTCATCATCCCGTGGCATCTGTACCGCACCTACGGGGACCGGCGCGTCCTGGAACGGTCGTACGCCGCCATGGCCGCCTGGGTCGAGCACGTGCACCGGCACAATCCCGGTCTGGTGTGGCGGAACCGCGTCGGCAACCACTACGGCGACTGGCTGCAGGTCGACGCGGACACCCCGCGCGACCTGCTGGCCACCGCCTACTTCGCGCGCAGCGCGCAGCTCGTCGCCCGGGCGGCCGACGTGCTCGGTGAACACCGGGACGCCGAACGGTACCGGGCGCTGCACGCCGACGTCCGGGCGGCCTTCGTCGACGCCTTCGTCGACGCCTCCGAGAGCGAGGGGGCCGGACGCGTCAAGGGCGGGACGCAGACCGGTTACCTGCTCGCACTCGCCTTCGGCCTGCTGCCCGAACGGCTGGTGCCCGCCGCCGTCGCCCACCTGGCCGCCGACATCGAGTCCCGGGGACGGCACCTGACGACCGGGTTCGTCGGTGTGGCGCTGCTGTGTCCCGTACTGGCCGAGCACGGCCGCGCCGATTTGGCCTACGCGCTGCTGCACCAGGACACCTACCCGTCCTGGGGCCACTCGATCCGGCACGGCGCGACCACCATCTGGGAACGCTGGGACGGCTGGACCGAAGAACACGGTTTCCAGTCACCGGCGATGAACTCCTTCAACCACTACAGCCTCGGCTCGATCGGCGACTGGCTCTACGGGGGCGTCGCCGGCATCGACCAGCAGCCCGACTCCGTCGCCTACCGGCGTCTGCGGCTGCGCCCGACCGTCGGCGGCCGGCTCACCCGGGCCCATGCCCGGCAGGAGACCCCGCTGGGCGCCGTCGCCTGCGGCTGGTCGCTCCATCCCGGTTCCGGCCCCCTGGACCTGCGCGTCGAGGTGACCGTGCCTCCCGGGGCACAGGCCACCCTGCACATCCCCACGGCAGATCCGCGAAGCGTCCGGGAGAGCCGAGGCAGGCCGCACGACTGCGCCGGCGTCGACGTCGTCGACGTCCGCCCCGATGCGCTCGTCGTGCGTCTGGGTTCCGGGTCCTACCGGTTCAGCGCCGCCGCTCCGCGGCGTTGACGCATCAGCCCCGTATCCGTCGATCCCGTCCACCACCCCGTCATCCCCGAGGAGGACTCCACATGAGTCCCGCCCACAGGCTCACGGCCGTCCTGGCCGCGGGCGTTCTCGCCACCAGTGCGTGCAGCAGCGGCACCAACGCGTCCGGCGGTTCGGACGGCCTGCGGGTCTCCGCGGTGGCCACCGACCGCGCCGGCACCGAGGCCGTCATCGAGGCGTTCAAGGCCGCCAACCCCGGCGTCGAGATCACCACCTCCTACGCCGACACCGACCAGTACCAGGGCACCCTGCGCACCCAGCTGTCCTCCGGCACCGCCCCGGACGTGTTCTTCGCCTGGCCCGGCAACGGCAACCCCGGCGCGATCGAAGTGCTCGCCCCCACCGGCTACCTCGCCGACCTGTCCGGGCGCCCCTGGACGTCCAAGATCCCGCCGGGCGTCGAGCCGGTGACCCGGGTCGACGGCAAGACCTACGTCGTCCCGCTGACCTTCGTCGGCATCGGCGGCCTCTTCAACGCCGGGGCCATGGACGAGATCGGTGCCGAGCCCCCGCAGACCTGGAGCGACCTGCTCGCGTTCTGCGACAGGGCCGAAGCCGAGGGCAAGGTCGCTTTCGCGCTGGGCAACCAGACGGACTGGGTCACCCAGCTCGTCGACTACGCCCTGGTCGCCACCACCGTGTACGCCGACGCCCCGGACTTCGCCCGGAACATGCAGGCCGGCTCGGCCACCTTCGCGGGTTCCGGCTGGAAGACCGCCATGGACAAGTACCTGGAGATGGACGAGCGCGGCTGCTTCTCCGAGGACCCGCTCGGGACCTCGTTCGAAACCTCGGTGACCCAACTGGCCAAGGGCGACGCGGTCGCCACGATCCAGGTGACCTCGACCCTCAACCAGGTCAAGTCCGAAGCCCCGCAGGGCACCGGGTTCGGCCTGTTCCCCGTCCCCGCCACCGACGACGCCGCACAGACCCGCATGCCCGGCGCCGCCGGAGGCGCCTTCGCGATGAACGCCAAGGCGAAGAACCCGGACCTGGCCACCGAGTTCATCGACTTCCTCGCCAGCCCGACGGCCATGAACCTGTACGCGTCGGCCACCGGCAACCTGCCGAGCATCCCCAACGACCAGTTCGAGCTCGACCCCACCCTGCAACCGCTGGTCGATTTCCAGAAGGCGAACAGGACGGTCCCGTTCATGGACCAGTTCTGGCCCAACCCCAAGGTCCAGCAGGCGCACTTCACCGGCGTCCAGAACATGTTCGCCGGCGAGGCCGACCCCAACACGGTCCTCAAGCAGATGGACGACGCGTACAAGGAGGAGTGAGGAGCGGTTCCGTTCCGCTCCGGCGAGCTCGCCGGAGCGGAACGCCGCCCTTCACCCGCGCGGCAAGAAGGTCGTGGACGCGCGCCTGTACCTGTCGGGCGTCGGGTTGCGTCACGCCACGGTCAACGGCCGGCGCCACCACGGTCAAGCCCGAAGACGTGACCGGGTACCACGTCGGCGGCACCATCAACATCGACACCGGAGACGGCGGCGAGCGGCCGGAGTCCCGCAAGATCACCGCGATCGGCTCTCCCGGCGTCGACGGGACCGGCATCACCTTCACCCCCGCTCCCACGCGCGGGCACGCCGAGCGGACCGTTCCACGGTTCGGGCCCGGCGGCGCCGTCGAGGGCGAACCGCCGCACGCCGTCCAGGTTCACCCGCTCGCGGGTGGGGTGGATCGCGGTTTCAGCATCGGGCTGCTCCTATCGCCTGCCGAGCGCGGCGGCGGCGAGGTCGGCCCTCGCGTCACCCGCCGCGTCGGGAATCCTCTCGAGGACGGTCCGCATCGGCTCCTCCCCGAGCCGTCGGGCGACCTGCTTGAAGGGGACGTCGGGGAAGTGCCTGGCGAACGCCTCTTCCAGAGCGGCCCGGACCGCCCGGTCGGCGAGCAGCGCCCGCAACGGTGTGTCCAGGTCGTGGGCGGTTCCCGGCAGAAGTCCCTCGGGCGGCTCGTACGACCAGGCGTGGTCGCCGCCCGCGACCTCGGCCACCAGGCCGTCCGGGTGATGGGGCAGGACGACCGTCGCCGCGGTGCCGTCCGGAACGGTGACCTCGACCGCCATGCGGCCGTGCCGTCCAGCCTCCGTGAGGCGCCAGCTCACGCGCACCTCGCCGTGCGGGGTGCGGTGCGCGAGCGAGGCGCCGGTGAGCCCGCCGCCCGGCCGCGGCGCGATGCGCATCGTCCGGTAGCCGGGCTCGACGGGGGACAGGCCGCCCACGGTCGTGTGCAGCCACTCGGCCACCGCGCCGAAGGCGTAGTGGTTGAGCGAGCACATCGTGGACGGGTTGAGCGTGCCGTCGGGCCGGACCGCGTCCCAGCGTTCCCAGACGGTCGTCGCCCCCATCGTGATCGGGTACAGCCACGACGGGCACGAGGTCTGGAGGAGCAGCCGGTAGGCGTCGTCCAGATGGCCGGTCCGGGTGAGCGCGGGCAGGACGTGCGGGGTTCCCGCGAACCCGGTGGAGATCGTGTACCCGGCGTCCGCGACCAGTCCGGCGAGGCGGTCGCCGGCCCGCCGCTCCTGCTCGGGATCGAGGACGTCGAACACGATGGCCAGCGCGTACGCGGTGGCGGTCTCGCCGGTCACCCGCCCGTTGGGGCTCACGTACTCGCGGCGGAACGCCGCCCGCACACGCTCGTCCAGTGCCGCGAAACGCGTCGCGTCCGCGTCCCGGCCGAGGAGCCGCGCGGTCTCCGCCAGCTGCCGGGTCGTCCTGCACAGGTACGCGTTCGCGACCAGGAACCGGTCGGTCTTGGCGCCCGCGGAGTCGTCGGCGGGGGCGTCCGGATCGAGCCAGTCGCCGAACTGGAACCCGCTGCTCCACAGCCCGTCCCCGTCCAGCCGGGACTCGACGTCGCGAACGAACGCGGTCATCGAGCCGTAGGCGCGGCGCAGGATCTCGAGGTCGCCGTACGCCCGGTACAGCGTCCAGGGGAGCCCGACGGCGACGTCGCCCCACAGCGCCGTCGGGGAGGACGGGTGCGGGAGCACGTCCGGGACGGTGAACGGCACGACGCCCCGCTCCCGCTGCTCGGCCGCGAGGTCGTCCAGCCACGAGCCGAGCACACCTCGCACGTCGTAGAGGAAGGCGGCCGTCGGCGCGAAGACGTTGATGTCGCCCGTCCAGCCCATGCGCTCGTCGCGCTGCGGGCAGTCGGTGGGCAGGCCGACGAAGTTCCCCCGCATGGACCGCACCGTGTTGGCGTGCAGCCGGTTCACCCGCTCGTCCGAGGTCTCGAACCGGCCCGTCCGGGGCATGTCGCTGTGCAGGACGACCGCGGTGACGTCGTCGAACGGCCCGTCGACCTCGGCGTAGCGGAAGCCGTGGACGGTGAAGCGCGGCTCCCACGTCTCCGGCTCCCCGCCGCCGCGCGGCGTGTAGCGGTCCGTGGCCTTCGCCGAGCGCAGGGACCGCACGTCGAGTTCGCCGTCCGGCAGGAGCGTCTCGGCGTGCCGGACGGTCACCGTCCGTCCGGCCTCGCCCGTGACGGTCAGCCGGATCCGTCCGGCGATGTTCTGGCCGAAGTCGACGATCGTCCTGCCGGACGGGCTCGTCGAGACGGCGACCGGCGCGAGTTCCTCGATCCGGCGGATCGGCGGCGCCGTCCGGGGGATCAGCGTGCGCTCGTCCCAGGCGAACGGCACCGCCCGGGACCAGGCTCCGTCGTCGAACCCGGGGAGGTCCCAGCCGTCCGGCTCCAGCCGCGCGTCGTGGGCCTCGCCGTCGTACAGGCTGTGCGCGACGACCGCCCCGGTGGCGCACGTGAACGACCCGTCCGTCCCGATCACCTCTGTCCGGTCGCCGAAGGTCAGCTCCAGCCGCAGGTAGAGGGCGGGCCGGTCGGTGTAGTGGTGACGGTCGGCCTCGCCGTTCGCGCTCCAGCCGAGCCGCCCGGCGGCCCAGCCCTCGCCGACGACCGCCCCGAGCGCGTTCGGTCCGCGCCGGATCAGCCCGGTCACGTCGTGGGCGGAGACGGGGACGCGGTGCCGGTAGGAGGTCCAGCCGGGGGCGAGGACCTCGTCGCCCACGCGCGTCCCGTTCAGGTGGGGTTCCACGATGCCGAGCGCGGTCGCGTGCAGTGTCGCCCGGTCGGGCTCCCGGTGCACGGTGAACTCGCGCCGGAAATGGGGTGCGGCCGTTTCGGGGTCGAGTGGGAAGGGCGCGGCGATGAATTCGGCCGCCTCCGCGTCCTGCGGCTCACCCACGTCCGCCTCCGGCGAGCCCGTGATGCTCCAGCAGCCGTTCCAGCGTCCCGGTGTCCAGGCCGCGGGCGTGGTACTTGACGAACTTCCGGATCGTCATCGAGGACATCATCCTGAACTCGGGTGTTCGCATCCCCTGCCGTATCGTCTCCTCGCTGCGGCCCGCCGCCAGCTCCCGGATGACGTCCGGGCCGACGGCGGGATGGGTGAGCCAGTCGTCGAGCGACGAGTCGAGCGTCAGCGGGAGGCCGATCCGATCGCCGGTGAGCGTGACCGCGGACTCGGCGACGACGGTCGAGGCGTTCGCCCCGATCTGAACCGTGTACTCGCCCGGCGCGACGGCCCATCCGCCGAGGACGATGTCGTAGTACGCGAACGCCCGGCGGTCCAGGGCGAACTCCACGGTCGTCGACTCCCCGGGCCGGAGGTCGACCTTCGTGAACGCCCGCAGTTCGCGTGCGGGCCGCCGGACGGGACCCGCGCCGGTCGCCACGTACACCTGCACGACGTGCTTGCCCGTGCGGGCCCCGGTGTTGGCCACGGTGACCGAGACGTCCACGGTGTCCGGCCCCGTGGGGACGGCGCGCAGGTCGCGGGTCTCGAACGAGGTGTAGGAGAGCCCGTGCCCGAACGGGTACCTGACCGGCACCTCGGCCGTCGCGAAGTACCGGTAGCCCACCATGACGCCCTCGCCGTACCGGACGTGCCCCTGCTCACCCGGGAAGTTCAGGAAGCTCGGGTGGTCCTGGAGCCGCAGCGGGACGGTCTCCGCGAGACGTCCGGACGGGTTCACCACCCCGAACAGGATGTCGGCGAGCGCGCGCCCGCCGCCCTGCCCGAGCAGCCAGCCCTCGACGATCGCGTCCACCTCGTCGTGCCAGCCCTCCAGGGAGACGACCGCGCCGTTCGACAGGACGACCACGGTGCGGCGGGCCGCCGCGGCGACGGCGCGGATGAGCTCGACCTGCCCGTCGGGGAGCGCCAGCGACTCCCGATCGGTTCCTTCCCACTCCGCCGCCTCGGGCAGCCCGGCGAAGACGACCGCGACGTCGGCCGCCCGCGCGGCCCGGACCGCCTCGTCCCGCAGCGCCGCCGGATCGCCGCCGCCGTCCAGCGAGAATCCGGGCGCGTACGTGACCGCCGCGTCCCGGTCGGCGGCGAGCGTCCGCATCGCGTCCAGGGCGGCGTCGACGCGCGCCGCCCGGACGTTCGCGCTGCCGCCGCCCTGGAAGCGCGGCGCCACCGCGAACTCGCCGATCACCGCGACGGTCCGGACGCCGTCGAGCGGGAGGACGTCCCGTTCGTTGCGGAGCAGCACCGCCGAGTCCGCGGCGAGCTCGACGGCCAGCTCGTGGTGCGCGTCCAGGATCGAGGCGTGCGCGTCGGCGTCGTCCGTCGCGGGGCCCGTCGCGGGGCCCGTCGCAGGGGCGACCGTCGCGGGGACGGCCCGCCGGGTGAGCGCGGCCACCCGTGCGGCGGCCCGGTCGACGACCGCGGGATCCAGCGCGCCCGACCGGACGGCGGCGACGATCTCGGCGTCGCCGTCCTCGTCCGGGCCGGGCATGGACAGGTCCAGCCCGGCGGCCAGCGCCGCCACCCGGTCGCCGACGGCGCCCCAGTCGGCGACCACCGCGCCCGTGAACCCCCACTCGTCCCGCAGCACCTCGGTGAGCAGCCAGTGGTTCTCGCAGGCGTGCACGCCGTTGATCCGGTTGTAGGAGGCCATCACGGTCGCCGGGCGCGCCTCCCGCACCACCCGCTCGAACGCCGCGAGATAGATCTCCCGCAGCGTGCGCTCGTCCACGTCCGCGCTGACGTTCTTGCGGTCGGTCTCCTGGTTGTTGGCGGCGAAGTGCTTCACCGACGCGCCCGGCCCCTGCTCCTGCAGCGCCCGGACGTGCGCGGCGGCCAGGACGCCCGCGAGCAGCGGATCCTCGGAGTAGTACTCGAAGTTCCGCCCGCACAGCGGCGACCGCTTGATGTTGACGCCCGGCCCGAGCGACACGGTCACGCCGAAGGCGCGCGCCTCCCGCCCGATCGCCGCGCCGACGCGCGCCGCGACGCCCGCGTCCCAGCTCGACGCGACGGCCACGGCGGGCGGGAAGCACGTGGCGGGCAGGGCGCGGCGCGGGTCGATGTGCTCGGTGGAGTCGCCGGGACGGCGGAGCCCGTTCGGCCCGTCGAGCAGCGCGATCGCGGGAAGTCCCGCCTCGTCGATCGCCTCCGTGTGGGTGTAGCTCCGGCCGGAGAGCAGCGCGACCTTCCGCTCCAGGGGCAGCCCGTCCAACCCCGGAAGTGGTGCGGTCGTTCGTCCTTGCTCGGGCACGTTCACTGATCCTCCGGGCGGGTCGACGCGGCTGACGGAAATGTTCGGCGGGGCGGCGGAGCCGTGGCAACGGGTTGCCATGAGTTGTCCCGGCCCACCTCCCGCACGCGCCAGAGGACGAGCGAGCCGCCCAGGAGGGCGAGGAGCGCGGACGCCGCGTACAGGGCGGTGTAGTTCGCCTCCGTGCCGCCGCCGATCGCGAGCAGCGCCGGCGCCGCGAGCGGCGCCAGCGCGCCGGGGACCTTCTGGGAGAACGCATTGATCGCCATGTGGCGCCCCGCCGCGGTCTCGCGCTCCGGCAGCACGTCCATGACGATGGCCTGGTCGACGGCCGTGAACAGCGAGATGCCGAGAGTCGTCAGCGCGGACCCGGCCAGCAGGACCGGCAGGGTGCCGGCGAACGCCAGGACGAGTCCGCCCGCGGCGAAGATCGCGGCGCCGGCGAAGACGAACGGGCGGCGGCGTCCCAGCCGGTCCGACAGGAACCCGCCGCCGAGCGATGCCGCCGTCGTCGTGACGATGCTGATCCCACCGGTGATCGCGACGATGCCGGCGACGTCGGCGAGCGGCATCTCGAGCCGCTGCGCGATGAGGAACGTGAGGTAGGTGGTGCTCGACGACTGGCCGAAGAAGAACGCGAAGCGGCCCAGCCAGTTCCATGCGAAGTCCGGATGCGCACGCGGCGAGAACAGGTACGAGCGGAGCAGCCCGGCCGCGCCGAGCCGGTCGGGGACGGCGCGCGACCGTCCGTCGGGTTCGCGCGCGAACAGCAGGAACGGCACGAGCAGGACGGCTCCGACCACTCCCGGCAACAGGAACACCAGCAGGCCGCTGCCGCTCACGGCGCCCACCATGAGGACGCCCACCACCGGCGCGATCTGCATCGTGAACCCCGTGAGCCCGGCGACCTTCCCGCGCAGGCGGTGCGGTACCCGGTCGGCCTTCACGTTGAGCAGCGCGCCCAGGGCCGTACCCCACCCGAGGCTCGCCAGGCCCCAGCCGAGACCCAGCACGACGACGTTCGGCGCCCACGCCATCACCAGGACGGCGGCCAGGCCGAGCGCCGCGCCGCCGATCAGGTACGGGGTGCGGCGGCCGAGGCGGGACCGGGTGCGGTCGCTGAGCGTCCCCACGACGGGGCCGGAGACCAGCGCGAGCACCGACCCGAACCCGAGGATGTACCCGAGCGTCTCCTCCCGCCCCGGCGCGAGCCGGTCGACGCGCAGTGCGAGTGAGTAGGCCATCGGCACGATGAGCGCCATCGACAGGCCGAAGTTCGCCGTCGCCAGCAGGGCGATGAAGCCGCGCCCGATCGTGCCGCCGCCCGTTCCGCCGCCCGTTCCGCCGCCCTCCTCGCCGGTCCCGGACGATGCGAGGTCCCGCGTCACGGACGTCCGCGCCCGGCGATCTCCCCGAGCCGGGCGAGGCTCGGCTCGGGACGCCGCTCGAACGTCACCCGGTCGACCGCGATCAGCCCGAACGTGGGTTTCCAGTGCCCCCACTCGAAGTTGTCGAGCGCGCTCCAGTGGAGGTACCCGCGGACGTCGACGCCGTCGTCGATCGCGTCGAACAGGTGCCGGAGCGCCTCCGAGGTGTAGGCGATGCGGCGCTCGTCGTCGGCGGTGGCGATCCCGTTCTCGGTGACGACGACGGGCACGCCCCTGAGGGAACCGGGAACGGGGCGGGTCATCCGTGGGCTCCTTGTCCGGTCTCGGTGTCCTGGAGGCGACGCCGCTCCGCGCGCCGCCGTGCCTGCTCGTCCGGGTCCGCGACGGGCGCCGCCAGCAGGAGCCGGCGGGTGTAGGGGTGCTCGGGTTCCGAGGTGACCGCGCCCGCCGGTCCGGTCTCGACGATGTCGCCCCGGTACACCACGCTCACCCGGTGGCTCACGTGCCGGACGACCGCGAGGTCGTGCGACACGAACAGGTACGCGACGCCGGTGCGCCGCTGGATGTCGATGAACAGATCGAGCACCCGCGCCTGCGTCGACAGGTCCAGCGCCGACACCGGCTCGTCGCAGACGATCAGGCGCGGCTCCGGGGCCAGGGCGCGGGCGATCGCGACGCGCTGGCGCTGCCCGCCGCTGAACTCGCGGGGGAGCCGCTCCGTCGCGTTCGCCGGCAGCCCCACCTGCTCCAGGAGCGCTCGCACCCGTGCCCGCGCGTCCTTGGGGGAGGCGCCCTGCACCACCAGCGGCTCGCTCAGGGTGTCGCCCACCGTCAGGCCCGGGTTCAGCGAACCGTACGGGTCCTGGAACACCACCTGCAGGTCGCGGGCGAGTGCGCGGCGCTCCCGCGCCGACGCGTGCGTGACGTCCCGGTCCTGGAATCGGACGCGGCCGCCGCTCGGCTTCACGAGGCCGAGGACGGCGCGGCCGATCGTCGTCTTCCCGGACCCGGACTCGCCGACGACGCCGAGCGTCTCGCCTTCACCGACCGTCAGGGACACGCCGTGCAGCACCTCCACCGGGCGCGCCCGGAAGCCGCGTCCGGGGTAGGCGACGCGGAGGGCGTCCACGTCGAGGAGCGGAGCCGCCGTCATCGCGCCTCCTTGAAGACGGTCCCGCCGGCCGGACGCGGGCCGCGTCCGGCGGCCTCACCGGGCAGCGGATCGGACCGGCCGGTGCCACCGCCGGGGATCGAGTCGAGGAGCATCCGGGTGTAGGTGTGCCGCGGGTCGCCGAAGAGTCCGGCCGTGGTCCCGGTCTCGACGATCTCGCCGTGCCGCATCACCGCGACCCGGTCGCAGATGTCGGCCACCACCCCGAAGTCGTGGGAGACCAGCAGCACGGCCATGTTCAGCTCCTTCTCCAGATCGCGCAGCAGGTCGAGGATCTCCGCCTGCACGGTCACGTCCAGGGCGGTCGTCGGCTCGTCCGCGATCAGCAGGATCGGTCGGCTCGCGACCGCGCCCGCGATCAGCACGCGCTGCGCCATCCCGCCCGAGATCTGGTGCGGGTACGACCGGAACGTCCGCTCCGGGTCGGGGATGCCGACCCGCTTCAGCAGCGCGAGCACCCGCGCGCGGGCGTCCCGCCGCGAGATCCGGGACGCCGCCGCCGCGCGGACGCCCTCGACGAGCTGGGCGCCCACCGTGAACGACGGATCGAGGTTCGACATCGGCTCCTGCGGCACGTACGCGATCGACCGGCCCCGGACCTCGCGCAGCTCGCCCTCGCCGAGGCCCAGCAGCTCCCGCCCGTCCAGCCGGATCGAGCCGCGGGTGACGACGGCCTCCGCCGGCAGCACGCCGAGCACCGCGAACGCCGTCTGCGTCTTCCCCGAGCCCGACTCGCCGACCAGCCCGAGCGTCTCCCCGGAGGACAGGTTCAGCGTGACCCCGGAGACGACCTCCTCCAGTCCACCCGACGGTGTCGGGTAGGCGATCGCGAGGTCCTCGACCGTCAGCAGCCCGCCCGCCGCCGGGGCCGTGTTTGCCGCCGGGGCCGCGCGTCCGGCCGGGGCCGGAACGACCTTCGACGGCTTGGGCTGGGCGCCCTGGAGGGTGTCGCGCAGGGCGTTCCCGAACAGCACCAGCGCGGCGTTCATCACGCCGAGCAGCAGGCTCGGCCAGACGAACTGCAGCGGCTCCTGGTACAGGTTCTGGAAACCCTCGGAGATCATCGCGCCGAAGCTCGGGGTGGTGGCCGATCCGACGCCGAGGAACGCCAGCCCGGACTGCACGTTGATGGACTGCCCCGCCAGGAACGCGGCCGCGATGACGACGGGTCCTCGCACGGCGACCAGGATGTGCCGGCCCATGATCCGCCGCCCCGGCAGCCCCGAGACGCGCGCGGCGTCCACGTACGGCTCGTTCTTCACGCCGAGGACCTGGTTGCGGACCAGGCGGTACACGCCCGGCGACAGCAGCACCCCGAAGATCGCCATCGTGACCCGGAAGTCGCCGCCGGTCACCGGCATCAGCACGATCAGCAGCAGCAGGCCGGGCAGCGTCATGACGAGGCTGAACACCCACTCGGTGACGCCCCGGATCCGCCGCTCGAAGTACCCGCCGATCAGGCCCGCCGTGACGCCGATGGCCAGCGCGATGGACGTCCCGACGAGCGCCGACACGACGCTGGTGTTGATCGAGTGGAGCAGCCGGGCGAAGATGTCGCGGCCGCTGCCGTCGCCGCCCAGCGGGTACCCCGGCGTGCCCGGATCGGCGTTGATCGCGTCGAGCGACGCCTCGTTCGGGCCGTGGTCGGCGAGCAGCGGCGCCAGCAGCCCCAGCAGGACGATCGCCAGCAGCAGCGCGGCGGTGCCGACGGCCTGCGGGTCCCGCAGCAGCCGCCGCGCCGCCGACCTGCGGCGCGGCACCGCCCGGCCGGTGTCCGCGACGCCCGCGTCAGGGGAACCGGCGGACGCGTCCGTGGACTCGGTGCTCAACGGATCCTTGCTCAATGCACCCTCGCCTTCGGGTTGAGCCAGCCGTTCACAAGGTCGACGGTGAGGTTCAGGCCCACCACGAGAAGGACGGCGAAGACGCTGACGCCCATGATGATCGGGACGTCGCCCTGCAGCGACGCCTCGAACGCGTACGAGCCGAAGCCCGGCAGCGCGAACACCTGCTCGATCACCAGCGCGCCGCCCAGCATCGCGATGAACTCGAACGACAGCACGGTCAGCGCGGGCCCCGCCGCGTTGCGCAGCGCGTGCCGCAGGACGATCGACCGGGTCGCGACGCCGCGCGTCCGCAGCGTCCGGACGTAGTCGCGGCGCAGCTCGTCGATCATCGATCCGCGGATCTGCGCGGTCAGCGACGCCACCCCGGACACCAGCAGCGCGAGCACCGGGATGAGGATGGTCTGCGCCCAGCGCGACGGGTCCTCGGTGATCGGGGTGAACCCGGTGGCCGGCAGCAGCTCCAGGTTGATCGACAGGACGACGACCAGCACGATGGCGATCAGCAGGTTCGGCACCAGGTAGCCGGTGAGCGAGGCGCCCTGCGCGACCCGGTCCATGACGCCGCCGCGCGTCGCGGCGAACACGCCCAGCGCCACGCTGATCAGGACCGTGCAGGCCAGCGCGACGAGCACGACCGACAGCGTGACGCCGAGCCGGGCGGACACGGCCGGTCCGACCGGCTCGCTCGTGAAGTACGAGACGCCGAAGTCGCCCCGCACCGCGTGCGACAGCCAGTCGAGGTACTGGACGAGCACCGGGCGGTCCAGGCCCATGTCGCCCTTCATCGCCCGTACCGTCTCGGGCGTCGCGGCCGGGCCGAGCCTGCCGCGGACGATGTCGTCGAAGGACAGGCTCAGCAGCAGATAGGTGATCAGCGTGACCAGCACCGCGAGCAGCAGGCCCATGGAGGACCGGCGCAGCGCGTAGAGGAGCATGACGTTTCCTTCGGGGTGGGCGGAGGGGCACGGACCGTCGCGGACGGCGACGTCTCCGGCCGACCGGGGCCGCCGTCCGCGACGTGTCCGGCTAGCCGGTGGGGCCGAACGACCGGATGGTGGAGAACACGTTCGACCCGTCGCCGAGGAACTCGACGCCGCCGTCGGTCGCCCAGTACCGACCGCTGAAGAAGAGCGGCGCGAACCACGCGTTCTCGACCGTGAAAGCACTGATCCGCTTGTAGAGTTCGGCGGCCTTCGCGGGGTCCGACTCGGCGTTCACCTGCTCCAGCAGCTTCGTCAGTTCGGGGTCGGTGCTGTCGAACACGTTGCGGGAGCCGAGGTTCGCCTGTACCTCGCCCGGCGCGGTGGTGATCCCCTCGACGGAGAGGAACATGCCGTACTTCTTCGAGGTGACCGCCGACACGCTGTTCTGCGGGGAGTGGGGTCCCAGGTCACCTCGACGCCGATCTCCGCCAGCGCCTGGTCGACCGTCGGCTCGAACGGCTTGGTGAAGAACAGGCTCGGCATGTGCACCTCGAACCCGTCCGGGTATCCGGCCTCGGCCATCAGCTTCTTCGCCGCGGCCGGATCGTAGGCGTACGTCCGCTCCAGTGCCGGGTCGTACGCATCGCTCTTCGGGCTGAACACCTGCTGCGTGGGCTTGCCGGCGCCGCGCAGCAACTGCTCGACGATCTTGTTCCGGTCGAACGCCATGTTGATCGCCCGCCGCACCCGCTCGTCGCCGAGCGGCTTCACCCTCGTCCCGTCCCGGTCGGCGAGGGTCAGGCCCCCCATGGCGACGGCCTCGATGAACTTCACGTCGAATCCCGCGGCCTTGAGCCGGTCGACCTGCGTGGTCTCGACGCTCGCCGCGCTGAGCCCGCCCGACTGCAGGGCGTTCACGGTGGCGGTGCGGTCCTTGATCACCCGGATCTCGACGGTCTCGAACGGGTACGCCTTCGCGTTCCAGTAGTCGTCGCGCTTCTTCAGCACGTACTTCGAGGCGTTCACCGTCGACCCGTCCAGGACGTACGGTCCCGAGCCGACCGGGTTCAGGGCCGTGCGCTCGGAGTCCAGGGTCTTCGGATCGCCGATCACGCCGACCGCCATCGTGAACGCGTGCAGGAGCGCCGCGTCCGGCTCCTTGAGACGAAGCACCACCGTGCTCTCGTCCGGCGCCTCCACGGACTCGACCGCCGACAGCTTGAACTGGTTCTGGCCCGGCTCCTTCATCGTCCGTTCCAGGGTCGCCTTCACGGCGGCCGAGTTCACCGGGGCGCCGGTGCTGAACGTCATGCCGTCCTGCAGCTTCAGGGTGAGGGTCTTGCGGTCATCCGAGTAGCTCCAGCTCTTGGCACCGTTCGGCTGTAGTTCGCCCTTGTTGTCGTACCTCAGCAGCGTGTCGTAGACCGAGCTCCAGACGTACGCCTGGGTTCCGTCCGTGAGCTCCAAGGGGTCGAACGAGTTGGGGGCGCCCTGGACGGCGAGGGTCAGCGTCGTGGCGTCCGCCGCCGACTGCTCGGCGGAAGCGCCGCATGACGCCGTCGTCAGCGCCGCGGTCGCAGCCAGCGCGGTCAGCGCCAGTCTCCGGCCGCTGGATCGAATGCGCATCATGGGGGTCCTTCATCCTGGTGAGCCGTCGAGTGGACGGGATGTTGCGCCTGGGTTACGCGCCCCATCAGACGTTCGCCCCGTGCGCAGCGGCAAGCAGTTGCCATATGTTGTCTTCATCACAGGAGAACGCTGTTCTCATGGTTGGAGGTGAGGGCCGATGACCGGCACAGCGAACCGTTCCGGCAGGCCACCGACGATCTACGACGTGGCACAGGCGGCGGGTGTCGCGGCCTCGACGGTGTCACGGGCCTTCTCCCGGCCGGGCCGGGTCAACGCCGAGACCGCGGAGCGCATCCGGCGGGTGGCGACCGAACTCGGGTACCGCACGGTTCCGGCGTCCCCGGCGGCCGCGCGCACCCGCACGTCGATGCTCGCCCTCGTCGTGTCCGACGTGACCAACGCCTTCTACGCCGAGATCATCAGGGGGGCCGAATCCGCCGCCGCCGAAGCGGGCTACGTCCTGCTGCTCATCGACGCGCAGGAGTCCGACACGCTCGAGCGCGACAGCCTCCGGCGCGCGCTGCCCGGCGTCGAGGGAACCGTCCTCGCGGGCACCCGCCTGCCCGACTCGGCCATCCGCGTGGTCGCCGGGCAGCGCCCCACGGTCGTCCTCAACCGCGACGTCGCGGACGTCCCCAGCATCGTCCTCGACGACGCGTGCGGCATGCGCCAGGCCGCCGAACACCTCGCCGGGCTGGGCCATCGGGCACTGACCTACATCGCCGGGCCGGAAGCGTCGTGGGCGGACGGGATGCGCTGGCGCACCCTCCGCGAATCGGCCGCGAAACTCGGCCGCCGGGCACAGCGCATCGGTCCGTTCGCTCCCACGGTCGCGGGCGGCCGCGAGGCCGCCGCCCGGCTGCGCGCCGACCCGCCGACGGCCGTCGTCGCCTACAACGACCAGCTCGCGATCGGCCTGATGCTCGCCCTCCAGGCCGGCGGGATCCGGGTGCCCGAAGAGGTCAGCGTGATCGGCTTCGACGACATCTTCCCCGCCCGGATCGTCTCCCCCGGACTGACCACCGTGGCCGCGCCGCTGCGCGCCCAGGGCCGGGCGGCCGTCCACGCCGTGCTCGCCCGCCGCGGCGAGCCCGCGAGCCGCACCGAGCGGCCGATGCCGCTCCCCGTGCGTCTCATCGTGCGCGACTCGACCGCCCGGCGCCGCCGTATGCACCTCAGTGCGGCCCGGAACGATCCAGGGCGCCCTTAGCGCCCCGTCCGTCGCGGCCCGCCGCTATGGGGAGGCCGCCTCACCCGTTCTCCGGCACGGCCGCCGAGCGAATGCTGATCACCTCGAACAGGTCCAGGACGGGAAGGTCGATGACGAGAGAGTGCCCGTCCGGTCGTGTACCGAGCTCCCGACGGGTCACGAGCGAGGTGGCCGACTCGTCCCCGGTGGCGTGTCGCAGCACGAGCCAGCCCTCGCGGACGGGCACGTGCGGCCCGAACGAGCGTCGCCGCGCTCCCGTCTGGTTGAGCAGATGCACGACCAGGCCCTCGTCGTCCCGGCCGAGGATGAGCTCGACCTGCTCGGGCAGTTCCGCGCTCACCCGGACGTCCGCCAGCGGCTCCAGCACGCTCAGCAGGTGTTCGCGAACCTCGGTCTTGGCGAACTCCCGGTACGTGCGGCCGACGGTCCACGTGATCATGGACGACACGCCGGATCCGTATCGGATCGAGGCGACCGCCGGGTCGCCGCTGGGGGAGTGGCCATAGCTCAGCTCTGGCGGACCCCACGGGGCCTGGGCGAGAAGGGCCCCCGCTTTGTCGACGCCCGGCTTCCAGACGTACCGGGCATTGCTTCCGTACACCGGGACGACCGAGCCCACGAACCGGTTCTCGTCGGCGTGCGGCTGCTCGTCCAGCGTGGCGTACGTCGACCACACCTCCTTGCCGGACATGCGGGCCCCGATACGGCGCGCCGCCGGACTCGCCGCCAGTTCCACGCCACCGTCCGGCGTGATTCCGCTGCCGCCGGTGGCGAGCAGGTTCCCGCCGCGTTCGGCGAACCCGTCCAACGCGTTGGCCGCATCGGCTCCGAGGGCTCCGACGTCGGGCAGGACGACGAGCCGGTAACGGTCCAGCCGACCGTCGGTGCCCATCGCCGCCAGGTCGCGGAGCCCGAGCACATCGAAAGGCAGGTGCCTCTCCTGCAGAGCCCGGTACACCCCACGGAACTCCTCGAGAGTCTCGAGGCGACCGCGCTCGCCTCCGGGCCGCACCAGCGCGACCGTCGCCGCCGGCCGCAGCGACGCGTAGAGATCGTGCCGCTCGCGGTGGAACCGGGTCACGTGCCGTGCGAGCGAGACGCTCGCCATCGGCAACCGGCCCGGCGCGCCGAGGATGTAGGTCGAGGGATTCCCGCCCCGCGCGATCGCCTGGATCAGGTGCTGGGCGACATGCTCGGGCTGCTCGGCGCCCATGCGGTACGTCGAATCGATATGCGCGACCGCGTTGAGGACGAGCGGTGCTTCCGGCCGGGACGACACGTGAGCACTCACCGTCTCGGCGGTCGCATGGGGCCACAGCTCCTTGCCGGGCAGGTGCCGGAAGGCGTTGCTGCCCTCGCAGTAGAGCATCGGGGCGCCCTTGGACAGGATGAGCGCGAGGTCCCGGTCACGCGACTCCACGTGCTCGGTGTACTTTCGCCCGAGTTCCTCCAGCGTGGCGGCGGTGTAGCGCAGCCACAGGGGAAGGTCGGCGGTCTCGTGGGTGGTGGGAAGCGCCCGACCGCCGCTGAACTCGGCGAACCGTTCGGCGCACGAGGCGCAATGGCAGATGCCGTGGACGACTTCGCTGTAGTCGCGCTCGTTGAAGTTGAACCAGTTGACGAAGAAGCCGCCGACGGCGTACCGGTCGAGGATCTCGTCGATGATCTCCAGCGCGCGCTCCTGGTAGTACTCCCCGGACGGGCACGTGCTGGAGAGAGCGTTGTAAACCTGCGGCTCGCCCGCCGCCGAGCCGAACAGCCACTCGGGGTGCTCGGCGGCGACCGCGGCGGCGACCTTGGAGAGGTCGAGCCGCGCGATCACCCGGACGCCCCGCCTCCCGGCGGCGGTGACGGCGTCGCCCAGCAGATCGCCGGAAGGACGATCGGCGAGGAACGGGTTCCGTACGTGGAACGGCAGATCGGTCGGATAGAACGCGACGATCCCGCCGGCGTTGACCAGCCAGGTGTCCGCGCCGTGGTCCTCGATGACGTCGAGTGCCGCCTCGACGTCCATGGTGGCGTCGACTTCCTGGAGATTCGTCTGGAAGACCGTGAACGGCTTCTGCCATCTGCTCGGCACGGATCAGTCCCTCCGCCCGTCCAGGAGCAGTCTGAGGGCGGAGTGGTCATGATCGCCCAGCCCCTTGGCCACCGCGGAGTTCATCAGCTGGTGCACCAGTCCCGAGGCGGGCAGCGCCACGTCGAGCCGAGCCGATGCTTCCACGGCGAGTCCAAGATCCTTGCGGTGGAGCGCCATGCGGAAGCCCGGCTCGAACTCGCCTTTGATCATCCGTGCCCCGTGCACCTCGAGCACGCGCGACGACGCGAATCCGCCCAGCAGGGCGTCCCAAACGGCGCCGGGGTCCACGTCGGCGGCCTCGGCCAGGCGCAGCGCCTCGGCGACCGCCTCGATCGTCACGCCGACCACGATCTGGTTCGCCACCTTCGCCACCTGACCGGCCCCGGCCCCGCCGATGTGGGAGATCCGCCCTCCGAGGACCTCGAAGACCGGCATGGCCCGTTCGACGGCTGCCCGGTCACCGCCGACCATGATCGACAGCGTCCCCTCGCGCGCCCCGACCTCCCCGCCGGACACCGGGGCGTCCAGATAGGCGCCACCGGCCGCGGCGACTTCGCCGGCGAGTTCACGTTCCGCGGAGGGCGAGATCGAGCTCATGTCGATGACGAGAGTGCCCGGCCGCAGCGCCGCGAGCACGCCGTCGTCCGCGCGCATCACCGCTTCGACGTCGGGGGTGTCCGGGAGCATGAGGAGGACGACTTCGCTGTTCCGTGTGACTTCCGCCACGGACCTCGCGAACCGTGCCCGTTCCCCGAGTGCCTCGCGGGCCGCCGCGCTCTCGCGGTGCACGGTGAGCCGGTGGCCGGCCGCGACGAGGTTGGCGGCCATCGGCCGTCCCATCACGCCCAGACCGATGAAGCCGATGTCCATGTCCATCTCCTCAGGTGTTCTCGTTCACGAATCGCCGCGCGGACGATCCAGGGCGTGCGCTTTCAGGGCCTCCGCGACCGCCTCCGGTGCCGCCGCGGGCGCGAGATGGCCGACACCCGGAAGGATCTCCAGCCGCGCCCGCCGCATCGCGCGCGCGATGGCACGCTGCTCGTGCGGGGGAGTGGCCGGGTCCTCCGTGCCCCCCAGCACCAGCGTGCGGGCGCCGATCCTGCCGAGGTCGTCGCGGACGTCCGCGTCGGCGAGGACATCGCAGCCGATCGCGTATCCCTCCGGATCCGTCGAGCCCAGCATGTCGGCGTAGGTGCGTACGACATCGGGCCGTTCACGCCGGAACTCCGGCGCGAACCAGCGTTCCAGCACGGGAGGGACGAGCTCCGCCATGCCTCGCCGCCGGACGAGGCTCGCCCGCTCGACCCAGCTCTGCCGATCGAGCAGTGCCGCACAGCACATCACGGCGAGGGACGAGACGCGGTCCGGCGCCAGGCGCGCGGCGCGGATCGCGATCATCCCGCCGATGGAGATGCCCGCGAGGTGGACCGGTCCGGCACCGAGGCCGTCGACGACGCGCAGCACGTCGTCGACGAGTTCGTCGATCCCCTGAGGAGCCGAATACTCCGTGGCGTTGCCGTGGCCGCGCTGGTCGAATCGCACCACGTCGAACGAATCGGTCAAGTGCGGCACGACGTCGTCCCACAGGGCCGTGGTCGTGCCCAGCGAGTTCAACAGCACCATCGTGCCGACGGCGCCATCCGGGCCGGTCGCACGGTCCACGACGATGCCCGGGGCCACCGCACCGGGGCGGCCGATTCGTGTCATGTCACTTGCTGACATCGAACGTCCTGACTGGTCGAAAGAGAGGGGATCGGTGGGTCAGCTGCCTGGATTCTGCGTATAGACGTCGCGCTCGGTCAGCGCGTTGAGAAGCGGCTCGTCGGCGCGGTAACGCCGAATGTTCTCGACGATGATGTCGATCGAGCGCTGCGTGCGGTCCGGTACGGCCGGGGTCACGTGGGGTGTGATCACTACATTGGGGAAGTCCCACAGTGGGGATTCCGAAGGAAGCGGCTCGGGAGTGGCCACGTCGAGTCCGGCGCCCGCGATCTCTTCCGCCCGCAGGGCCTCGACCAGGGCATCCTGATCGATGATCCCGCCGCGTGCCATGTTGATGACGAACGAGGTGTTCTTCATGCGCGCGAACTCGGCGGCCGAGAAGAGGTGGCGGGTGGCGTCGGTCAGCTGTGCCGCGATCATGACTACGTCGGCTTCGTCGAGGAGCCGGCCCAGGGAGTCGCCGTCGTCCGAGGACAGCATGACGTCCACGTCCAGAGCCTGTTCCGCGGGGCGGCGCCGGTACACGATCACCCGCATGCCGAACGCCTTGCCGAGGCGCGCCATCTCCCTCGCCGTGTGGCCGAAGCCAACAATGCCCAACGTCTTGCCCCAGAGCGCCACTTTCTTCTCGTAACCCTCGATGAAGCGCCAGAGGTGCGCGTCCTGCATCTCGAACAGCCTCCGGGCATCGAAGGTGAGTGCGAGTGCGAAATAGAACCCGTGTTGGGCCAGAGCAGGGGCGGAACGCCCGGCGGATCCGGTGACGATCAAGCCTCGCTCGAACACCTCGGGCCTCGCGGATCTAGTGAGTCCGGAGTGGTCGCAGTGGACCCACGCGAGTCGTGGCGCGGTGAGATGCCGTTCGTCGAGGTCGCCCGAGATGACGGCGACATCCGCGTGTTCGAGTGCGCGGGTGATGCCGGCGTCGTCCCACGGCGCGACATGAACGAACTCCGCCGGAGCGAACGCCCCACGCAGCTGCTCCATCTCGTCCGGCTCGAACATCAACGTGGAAAGCACCTTGCGAATAATTCGAGTCGGCTGATGTGGTCCCATGGAATCAAGTCCTTTTTTGAGCACGGCCGAGTCGACGGTCTCCCGAGCATCGGACGGAAACACCGCGCTACCACCGGCCGCAGCACGATCGAGAGCCATCGGCATGGCGGGGCGCCCTGTGAACGCAGCCGACGGCCGTTCGAACCGGGTGCCCGCCGTTCATCGCTTTTGGTGCCCGCTCGGCCGGTGCCGCGGTTCTGGAGGATCGCTCCGTGGACGGTCGCAGCCGCGGCCTGCGGCAACAGCACCCGGTGGTCGATCCGGTGGCAGCAGATCCCGCGTGCCGACGGGAGGGTCGGCGAATGCCGCACCACCACCGCGGTGCACGGCCGTATCGTCCACCGAACTCATCGTCATGCGGACCACAAGAGCGTCCGGAGACCGCGTCATAGGGCCTCACCTCCAAAGCAGAGCCGCGCGAGCGCCATGCCGATGCGTTGGTTCATCACAGCGGCCCGAGGAATCGCTCGGCAACTACTTGCCACCTGTTGCCACGACGCTGGATCAGCCTCGCCGCCTCGCGCTGCAAGGGCATCCCGGTCCGACGGGCAACGGACGGCGCCGCGCCGACCCGTGGCGTCCGCTCATGCGGCCTCGGGGCACGGTGGACGGGGGCACGGTGGACGAGGACGGGCAAGCGCTCGGCGGTCAACGTGCCGCACGGCTGGCTCGACGCCGCGACCCGGTCGACTGGGTGTCCCCTGGAGCGCGGACTGCCGGCTCATGTCGATTAGGGGTGTTCATACCCTTGTGTCCCATCTGGGCTTGACGCAGAGGGATGCCCCAATGGCCGCGCACGAGCAGCGCCGGCCGGTGCGGGGACGCCTGTGCGCTGTTCAGGTTAGTGATCACGTACACCGTCTCGCGGGTCCGCCGGCCCGTGCGGGCGTTGGCGGAGTGCCGGACGGGAGCCTCCCGTTCGTCGGTCATGCAGGGTGACCCGAAACCCGCCTGCGACCAGCAGAATCACGATGGAATCGGCTCTTGTCGACGGACAGCAATTACTTTCTCACCCCTGGGCGCTCCAAGGATCACCACCTTGCGGTATCTGCTTTTTTGTCCACGCGTTCGGCAAGGTGCGCACGCGCGATGAGAATGTCCAGTGAACTGGGCATTCTCGGTCGTACGGAGCGGGTGTACTGGGGCGTGGGTGACCGGGGGCTGGTTCAGGCCACCTCGCGAGTCTTGTTTGAACACACTTGCCAAGTCAGGATTGAGGTCAGGAAATTCGGCCCGCCCTATGGACAGGCCGTGTGCTGGTTCTCGTTTCTGGCCGTCAGGGAGAGTTCGGCCTTCTGCCGCGACTTTCATTCGGCAGGACCGCTTGGCTTGCCCGCCCGGTGAACGAATAGCAGGTGAGGAGGCCCGGCCATGGCCGTGGCGGAGGATCTGGTCAAGGTTTACAGCGATCGGACGTACGTGCACACCGCGATGGTCCGTCACCAGGGCACGGTCGTGGCCTTCGCGATGGACGATGCCCGGCGCATCGTCTACAGCGTGCTCGACCTGGCCGAGCAGGACGAGGACAGGGGCGAACTGGACGCGGCGTACTGGCACGAGAACCCGCGTCCGGTGCGTCTGCCCGCCGAGATCGCGGAGGTCGGATACGGCGTGGCGGGAACCACGGCGATGCCGGTGGTCACGGGCGGCGGGAGCGAGGCGTCGGGCGACCGGCGCCTGACCTCCGAGGAGATCGACCCGTTCCTGTCCACCACCGCGCGGCTGTCGGCGGCGGCGCCGTTCCAGGTGCTGTCGGACGGTACCCACATCGTGCTTCTCCGCCAGTCGATCGGTACCGGACATCCGGGCGCGGTGTTCAAGCTGAACAGCGGTGATTCCTCGGGGGATCCGGACCGCACCGACTACGTGCTGCACGAGGGCACGAGGGTGCCGCTGGTGCGTGACACGCTGCTGGCCGACCGGTTCCTCCTCGTCGGCGGTGACCTCACGCCGGTGCGGCAGGTACGGTACCGGCGCAGCCGTCACGCCTCGCTCCCGGACTCGGCGAAGGACACCCTGGGCACCGAGGACATGGAGGGGCGGCCGTTCTACGAGCCCACCCAGGAACTCTCGTTCGTCCGCAATCTGACCGGTGGCCGGTTCGCGGCGGTGTTGGTGCCCACGGCCGTCCACGGCGTGCAACGGTGGCAGATCTTCGCCGGGAACGAGGCGACCGGGCGCATCGATTCGTTCAACATCGAGCAGGCCCGTGACGGTCTCCTCGACACTCAGGGCTCCCGTTACTACACCAGCCCGGACCCGCAGTACCAGGACGCGGTGTACGAACGTGCCCCCGGCACTTGCCCGTTCACCGGCCAGGAGTTGATCCCCACGGTCAGCACCGAGGGGTATGCCGAGGCTGGGCTGGGCTTCGACGGCACCGACGCCTACGTTCATCTCGGAAACTCGGAACGGCTGCGCCCTGGAGGGCCGTACACCGTCGAGGCGTGGATCAGCCCCAAGTCCTACCCGGGGCACATCATCTCCACGTGGAACGGCGGGGTCGGTGGCGCGTTCCGCGTGTACCTCACCCCCGAGGGTCGGCTTGGTTGCGAGCACAACGTCGCGCCGTGGTCGGCGCAGACGGACATCGCCGTCCCTACGGATCGGTACACGCACGTGGCGAGCGTGTACGACGGCACCACGTTGCGCCTGTACGTGGACGGTCGGCAGCACGGGGCACAGGAGCTCGGCTTCATCCCCGATGCGGACACGCCGATGCTGATCGGCGCCATGCACGCCTCCGGCCAGGCGGCCGGATTCTTTCACGGCGCCATCGATGAGGTACGGATCTGGGAGCGTGTGCGGACCGGTACCGAACTGCGGCGGGACATGCACCACCGGCTGGTCGGCAACGAGCCCGGCCTGCTGGCCTACTACCGCTTCGACGAGGGGTCGGGCACGACCGTCCACGATCAGACCGATCACGGCCTGCACGGCGAGGTGCGCGGCACTCCGGCGTGGATCACCTCGGACGCGCCCGTCGGCGACCACCCGGGCGTGCGCCGTGACAGCTTCGCCCTTACCGGCCGCACCGTGGTCTCCGGGCTCGCGGCGAGCCTGTACTACCAGCAGGAGGACGCCGCCGCGGGGTATGACGAGGAGCCCAAGCCGGCCAAGCGTCAGGCGCGGGTGCTGCTGGCCGCCATGACCGGAGGCCCTGAGCCGGTGAGCGGGCAGGCCACCGATCAGGCGTACGCGGCCGTGCTCGACTTCGGGGTGGGGCGCGACGGGCGTCTGGCGCAGGTGCCCGACGAGCTGTCGCTGCCGACGCTCGTCCGGCCCGCCGAGGACGCCGACCTGGAACGGGTCAGCGTGCTGGAGCAGCGGATCGGCACACTGGCCACGGAGGCCGACCGCCTCAAGCGGGAGATCGACCTGCTGACGCACGCGCCCGAGGACGTCGACGTCCTCGAGCGGCGTCGCGATGAACTCGCCGCTCAGGTCACCGACCTGCAGCAGCGGTACGACGCGCGGCAGGGCGTCTTCACGGAGTGGTATTACCTGCTGCGGTTCAAGCTCCCGCAGCAAGGGGTCCCCGGATATGTGGCGGTCCGCGACGACAGCCTCGAACCGGACGCCGAGGTGGTGAGGTCCCCCGAGAGGGAGGCCAGATCAGCGCGGTGGGTCTTCGAGGACGTCGGCCAGAAGACCGGCACCGGCTACCCGTACTACCGGGTGCGCAACGTCAACAGCGGCCTGTACATGGGCATCCCCGGCCCGTCCAAGACCGACGGCGCCGTATTCGTCCAGTGGAGTCCTCCGCCGCAGAACTGGGACTCGCAGTTCAGCGCGATCCGCAGCGGCGACTACCGCCACATCACCAACCGTTACAGCGAGTCCCCGGTCAGCTCCCTGGAACAGTTCGGCGACAAGGTCGTGCAGTGGGACCTCGGCGACGCGCTGGCCGGCGGGGAGGGCCTGATCGCCTTGGAGCGGGCGGGGATGGTGTCCGGCCTGGACGCCGAACTCGCTCAGGCGAACCGGGACCTTTCCGAGGTCCGCGCCCGGCTGGATCAGGTCGGCGCCGACACCCGCCGAGCCGACGAGTTGCGGCTGTTGCTCCCGGCCCGGGAAGCCGACCTGAGCCTCGCCCTGGAGGAACTGGCCAACCTCACCGGAGCGAGCGCGGGCGCCGACGACGTGACCGTGGCCATGCCGCCCCTGGGGCTGGACCGCACCGGGCTGAGTCACGCGGGCGGGCTCCTGGAGTTCGCCCGGGGCGGCGACACCCCCCACCTGGCCGAGAGCGCCACCGGCGCGATGGTGCTGTACTTCCGCGGCGCCAACGGCCAGTTCTTCGCGGCCTACTACGACACGGCCGTGGCACGCGGGGTGAAGCGGCTGCCCGCCGACACCGGTGCGGTGCTGCTGCGGGGCAGGAACGTCGGCCCGGACATGTCCGACGTCCTGATCACCGTGTCCCCCTTCGAGGACGTCGCGGCGCTGTGCGACCTGACCATCCACGAGGGCGAGGAGACCGAGACCTGGAGCGCCCTGCCGCGCCAGGCGGCCGACCTGGCCGCTGTGCTCAACGGAGACCCGGGACAGCCGACCCTCGTCGGCACGGTGGCGGCCGTGGACGGGACCACCATCGAGCTGAGCGAGCCCTCCTCCGTGCCGCTGCCCGATCCCAGCTTCGTCCTGGTCGGCGGGCACGGCTACCTGGTGCGAGGCGAGCACCCCGCCGGTACCGAGACGCTCCACCTGAGCCACCCGTCGGGCGAGGCGAGCCCCGCCCCGGGCGACACGGTGACCCTGGTCCGCTACGACCCGCACCGTTGCTCGGCCGCCACACCCGGGGTGTCCCTGGCCGAAGGGTCCCGGCTGGTGACGGTGGAGAGCGATGCCACCGGGCAGGTCCAGGACGGCGAGGCGGCCGCCCTGCTCGCCGGGCGCGGCTCCCGCTGGCGGGGCGACATGCCGGGCCGCACCTACATCTTCCGCCAAGGCCAGCATCTCAGCCTGCCGGCCGACCGGCTGGAGCACCTGGCGCTCGCCGGGGACCTGACGTTGGAGAGTTGGGTCAACGCCGGCCCGGTCAACCGCCGGGCGCGCCTGATCCAGCTGAACACCGGAGACTCGCCGCTCACTTTGGCCTTGGCGGACGCGTCCCAAGAGCCCCGGGAAGAGGACGTGCCCAGGGATCACGCGATGTTCTTCGACGGGGTCGACGACGACATCGATGTCGGCGACATCGACCTGGCCGATCGTGACTTCACCGTGGAGTTCTGGATGAAGCGCGTCCGGACGGGGAAGAGCGACTACCCGGTGTCACAGGGCGTCCGAGAGAATATGCTGTACGTCGGTTTCCGCTACAACGACACCTTCGTCATCGGGCACTCGGGCGATGACCTGGCCACGGCCGAGGTCTACACCGACCTGGACTGGCACCACTGGGCGGCGGTGTTCCACCGCGACACCCGTCAGCAGGTGGTGTACCGGGACGGCGTGGAAGTCGCCCGGCGCACGGCCGGCAGCGTCTACAGCGGCCAGGGCGCCGTAACCCTCGGCTGGCTCGCCGCTAACGACACGCGCATGTCCGGAGCGCTGGACGAGGTGCGGATCTGGGGCACGGCCCGCACCGCCGAGGAGGTCCAGGCGCAGATGCGCGCCCGGCAGTCCGGCATTGAACCGGGCCTGCTGGGCTATTGGAGGTTCCGGGAGGGGCAGTGCCTTGACGCGACCGGACGGGACCGCCACGGCGTCCTGCACGGCTCTCCCACAGCCGAGCCCTCGCCGCTGGCCGAGGATCTCCCCGAGCAACCCGCCGCGCACCGTGTCGTCACCGGCGTGGGAAACCGGTTCGTTTCCAGCCGTGACGCGTTCCCCTGCGGTGAGTGGAGCCATCTGGCGGTCGCCTTCCGGCAGTCGTGGGCCGTCCGGCTGGACGGCGCCGCCCACCTGGAGGCGGGGACCGAAGACGCGCTCAACTGCCTCGACGACCTGACCGTCGAGGTGGCCGCCCAGATCGACCGGCTCGGCACGAGGCAGGGACTGGTGTCCAAGGGCCGGCTGGCCGACGGCACCGGTGGCAGCCTCCCCTACCAGCTGCTGGTCCTGGCCGACGGGCGGCTGGAGTTCGCCTTCGAGGAACCCGGCGGCGCCATCGTCCGGTTCGCCTCCACCCAGGCCGTCACCGCCGACGGCTTCCACCGGATCGCGGTCGTCCGCAAGGCGGGCCGCGCGACCCGGGAGGTCACCGGCACCCAGGAGATCACCACGACCGGCCCGGACGGACGGCCCACCACCCAGTCCCTGGAGGTCGTCGAGTCGGTCCAAGTCACCGAATGGGACGACATCCGGTTCCACATCGATGGCAACGACGCCGGGGGCGCCCGCTATGAAGGCGTCGGCCCCAAGGGCAACGCGGGCCCGCTGGAACTCGGCCGCGCCCGCGACGGCGACCAGGTCCACGCGCTCACCGGCGTGCTGGCCGAGGTGCGGCTGTGGAGCCTCGCCCGTGACCCCGCCCAGCTCGGCGCGCCGGTGACCGCGCGCGACCGCGGCCTGGTGGCGCAGTGGCGCTTCACCGAGAACGACGGCAACACCACCGCCGACACCACCGGTTCGCACCCTGCGCGGCTGCGCGGCGCGGCCTGGACCCGCGACCCCGATCCCGCCGGCAGCGACATCACGGTGTACCGCAACGGCACACCGATCGCCTGCGACCCCATCGCACCCGACAGTCCCGACGCCCCGGCCGACTACGGCGACACACAGCTCACCCTCGGCGCGATGCTGGCCTCCGGCGTGCCCACCGAAGGCTTCGCCGGCACGCTGGAGGAGGTCCGGCTCTGGCGGGTGGCGCGCAGCGAGGAGCAGATCCTCGACAACCTGTTCGCCCGGCTCAAGGGCGACACCGAGGACTTGGTCGGCTACTGGCCGTTCGATCGCGACTCCACCGTCGACGGCACGACACTGGTACGCGACCACGGACTGCGCGGCAACCACCTGCGGATTCCCGCCGACGAGGCGGCGCGGCCCCGGTCGGCGCTGTCCACCGCGCCGATCTCCGGCGACGCCGCGCAGGTCCGCTCGGCACTGGCCGCGATCCGCACCCCGTTCCACGAGACGATCAGCGGCACCCCGGCGGTCGCCGAGTACGCCGACCTGCAGCACGGCCCCAGGGGCGAGGCCGCCGGAGTGCTCAAGCGCTGCTACGGCTACCTGCGGGACGGTCGCTGGCACCTGGTCACCGGCTACAAGGTCGGCGACCTGGCCACCGAGTGGGTCGGCCAGGTCCAGTTCGACCCGCAGCTGGTCGGCTACGTCGAGGGCGCGCCGCCGGCGCCGTCGGAGAACCTGGTCACCGGCGTCCTGGACCCGGGCCTGGGCGGCTACACCGGCGTCACCGCCGTGGAGGTCACCGAGGCCGAGGAGGTCATCTACGCGCTGTCATCGGCCAAGGACCGCAGCGTGGACGCCGCGTTCTCCGCCTCGCTGTCGAACGAGGTGGACGTGGACGTCCTCGCGATCACCGCTCCCCTCGGGTTCGGCACCGCCCAACCGGTCGTCCAGACCGGTGCCGCCTATACGGCCAGCGCCAGCCTGGAGTACTCCAACGGCTGGGGCAGCGAGACCAGCGTCACCGAGGGCGCCAACACCTCCCGCAGCACCACGGTCACCCTCACCGGCCGCTGGGAGGATCCGGCACGGGTACGCAACCCCCACACCGGCCGCCGCTTCCTGCCCGCCAACACCGGCTTCGCCATCGTGCAGTCTCTGACCGCCGACGTGTTCGCGTTGCGGCTGTCCCACAACGGCGCCCTGGTCGCCTACCGGATCCGGCCCAACACCGACATCCCCAAGGACTGGAACGTCCTGCCGTTCCCGGTCAACCCCCGCTACGTCAAGCAGGGCACCCTGGACGGCACGATCGGATTCGACGAGCAGGGCAAGGTCCTCGACTCCGACTACCCCGACGCGCGCGACCAGGGCGAGTACAGCTACTTCAAACCGCGCGAGGCCTACGCCATCAAACGCCGCATCAGGCAGGACGAACAGCGGCGCCGGTCCTACTACGAGACGGTGTCCACCCAAACCCACACCCCCGACCCGACCGCCGAACGCGCCGGACGCCTCCTCAGCGGCCACCTCGGCGACGGCACCGCCCCCGAGCGGCGAACCGGCACCGCCGACACCGCCACCGGCGCCGCCTTCTCCCGCCGAGACCTGGTCAACACCTACGTCTGGACGGCACAAGGCGGCTTCTTCGCCGAAACCACCGAGGTCACCGACGCGGTCACCGAGACCACCTCGGGCTCGTACTCCCTGACCGGCTCGGTCGGCGCCTCCGCACAGATCGGGTTCCAGCTCGGCGGGATCGGGGTCGGCGCGGCCTTCGACGCCTCCATCGGCGGCGGCATGTCCACCACCCGCGCCCGCGGCAAGGAGGCCACCCGCTCGTTCGGGCTGACCGTCGACTGCGACACCCCCGGCGACATGCAACGCTACGGCGACGACCTCAACCCGATGTTCGACGCCGACGGCGAGCCCGTGCTCGTGCCCGGCCGCGTGGACGCCTACCGCTGGAACACCTACTACCTCAGCGAAGACACCGCCAACTTCGAGGACTTCTACCACAAGGTCGTCGACCCCGCCTGGCTCGAGGCCGGCTCCGACCCCAACGCCGCGGCGCTGCGCCAGGCCCGCCAGACCGTACGCAAACCGCCCTGCTGGCGCGTCCTGCACCGAGTCACCTTCGTCAGCCGCCTGCTACCGCAGATCCCGCCCCCCTCCGCACCCCCGCTGGAACAGGCAATGCGGGCCGAACACATCGACAGCAACTACGAGCTCATCAAGCGCCTGGAACCCTACGTGCGGGCCGCCACCTCCAGCCGCCCCGACCTCTCCGAAGCCACCCGGACCGCCCTACGCACCCACCTGCCCGAACTCATCCCCCACGCCGATGACGTGATCGACTACCTCGCCCTCTACTACGGCCTGGACACTTGAGGGACGAGAGCCGCCACCGCCTTCCTTCAGACTTCCAGGATTCCCACCAACAAGGGGGATGACGATTACCTACCAAGCAGATACCGGTCCGTTGGCCCAAGCACGGACCGAATCCGGGACCTGATGTGTCCTCCTTCCGGGGGTATCACTCGTGGCGTGGAAATGATCTCGGTGGGTGGGGGATCGACCAGGAAGATCATCCATCGAATTCGGGGGGATTCGACGCCATGAGCGTGATCGAGGGAAATGGGAGTGTCACCCAAACCGGGGCGGGTGCGGCCGGGATGGTGCCGATGCCGGCCACCGGCGGGGCTGTGCCGATCCGGGAGCTACTCCTGCACCACCTCAAGCAGGTCTACGGCACAGAACTGTCGCACGAGCAGGTCGCGTCCACCCCCGCGGTGCGCACGCCCGGGTTGTCGATGGCGACCCAGTCCAATAGCTCGACCCCGATGGCGTTGTCGTGCACGTTCGCGGCGGTCACCACCACGTTGATCGACAGGCCCGGCGCGTCGGTGGCGATCCCGCGTTTGCGGCCCCGGATCTTCTTGCCCGCGTCAAGCCCAATCGTGGCCGAGGGGATCCCTGCCGCGGCATGCACACCCGCCCCGCGACCTCGCGGACCCGGCCGCGCAGCAGATCGTGGATGGGCTGGGTCAGCCCGTCATCGCGCCCTACCTTTCTGAAGGTGCCCCGAGGGTCCGGTGAGAGCGGGATGCTCGGGTGGTGCGGGTGAGGCAGGGATGGCTTTCATCGCGCTGCTGATCGATGGCTCAGGTGGCTTGGCCCCCTGCCTCACCGCTTCTTCTCGACCGCTGATTAGAGACCGCGACTGATCGCTGTGTAGGGCGAGGACGGCGGGAAGAGGCCGCGCTTGCGACAGTTCGTCGAAGGGAGAGCCGTCATGCCGCTGGCCGTGGGCATCGATGTCGCCAAACAGATCCACTGGGCCGAGATCAAGGTCGCCGAGGCAGGGAAGGTGCTGGTCAACCGGCGGGTCGACAACACCCCCGACGCGATCGAGAACCTGATCGCCGACATCCAGGCCGCCGAGGCCGAGCACGGCCGGGCCACCGTCGGGATCGACATCCTGGGCGGCATCGCCGCCCTGCTGCAGGCCATGCTGCTGGCCGCGGGCCTGACCGTGGTCCACGTCCCCGGCCTGGCGGTCAACCGCGCCCGCCAGGGCACCCGAGGCGGTGAGCACAAGAGCGATCCCAAGGACGCCCGTGTCATCGCCGACCAGGTCCGCATCCGCGACGACCTGCGGCCGGTCACCACCGGCCGGGACATCGACGCCGAACTGCGACTGCTGGTGGCACGCCGCGCCGACCTGGTCACCGATGCCACCCGCCGCGCCAACCGGCTGCGCGAGTTGCTGGCCTCGATCCACCCCGGCCTGGAGCGCCAGCTCGACCTCACCGGCAAGACCGGCCTGCACCTGCTCACCCAGTACGTCACCCCGGCCGAGATCCGCGCTGCCGGACGCGCCCGCGTCCTGGCCCACCTGCGCAAGCTCAGCCACGTCAAGGACGCTCAGCTGATCGCGCTGGCCGACGGGACATTCACCTCGGCGACCGCGCAGCGCGTCAGCGTGCCCGGCGAGGCGGTCGCCGCCGACCTGGTCCGCGACATCGCGGCCGAGGCGCTGGCCGCCCGGGACCGGCTCGCCGCGCTGGACAAGCGCCTGCGGGAGGTGCTGGAGCGCCACCCTGACGCGGCCCTCATCGCCAGCCTGCCGGGGATGGGGGCCGTCCTGACCGCCGAATTCCTGGCCGTCACCGGCGGCATCGACCGCTACGCCGGCGGCGACCAGCTCGCCGCCGCCGCGGGCCTGGCCCCGGTACTCCGCCAGTCTGGCAAGGTCCGCTACCTGCAACGCTCCCGCGCCGGAGACAAGGCCCTCAAACGGGTCTTCTACCAGTCGGCGTTCATCGCGGTCGGCTGCGACCCGGCCAGCAAGGCGTTCTACCGGCGCAAGAAGGACCAAGGGAAAACCCACCACCAGGCCGTACTCGCGCTCGCCCGAAGACGCGTCAACGTGCTGCACGCCGTGCTCCGCAACCGCACTCCCTACAACCCCGGCCACACAGCCGTAGCGGCTTGACAAACGCATTAGAGAGCCACCGGGCGAAGTAGTAGTACACCGCCGAGCGGGGCGGCAGGTCATGCGGCAGGTACTCCCACCCGCAGCCCGTCCGCTCTTGGTACAAGATCGCGTTGATGATCTCCCGCATCGGATACCGGCCCGAATGCCCTGACACCGACGGGTGCCGCGCCTTCCACGCCGTGATGACCGGCTCGATCAACGCCCACCGCTCATCGGACAGATCACTGCGATACGGCTTGCGCGGCTCCGCGCCCTCCACTCCCACGCCACCCACGGCAACCCGGCAACGACCGAGCGTCAAGAGGTGGCAACGAAGCCCTCACCAGCCCGCCAACCCACACCGGGGCAATCCCTAACAAACAACCCTTTCAGATGGTCCGGCGCGAGACACCAGCCCGCTCACCCAGATGATCGCCGACCTGGAAGCACGCCTCACCGAACCTGCAGGCTGATGTCAACGGCGAACACCTCCTGGTCTGACTCCGGGCCCGCCAGCACAGCCCTCCGCAAGAGGCCGCATCTCTCCCTGGGCCGTTGGCCTCTCGGGCCCGCGCACCCCGTGCCGCGCGTGCAGTCGGCTCGGTGAAACCCCTGCAGGTCAGCGGTGCTGACCTGGGCCTGGTCCACAACTCCAACCTCGGATGAGGCGCGACCGCGGTTGACCGCCTCGACCGGGCGCCGCACGCCGCCTTGGCGGAGGCCGCCGAGGCGGGGGTGGCGTTCTGTCACGCACCCCTTCCGTGACAGACAGTAGCGGTTCGTGTCGTTTCCGTTGCAGTGTGGTTTCACCCCGAGATAGGAGGAGCGAATGCCGGCAGATCTGGGGCGCGAACTCGCCCTGCCGTTCGAGCAGATCATCGGTGGCCCGCTGCAGGGCGTGATCAAGGGCAGCGTGATGTCCAGCAGCGCCACCACCGAGTTCATCGAAAAGATCGGCCTGACCAAGACGCAGGACGGGAAAATCGTCCCGGTGATGGTGAACTTCACCGTCGACCGCTGGAAACAGGCGGCGCCTGGCCAGAAGGCCACCGCGGAGAAGGTGGAGGTCCAGGTCCCGCTGCTGACGCTGGTGCCGGTGCCGTTCCTGCGGCTGACCAAGACCACGCTGGACTTCGAGGTGAAGATCCAGTCCACGACGGTGGAGAAGGAGGACAAGCAGCTCGCCGCCGAGGCGGCGGTGAGCACGAGCTTCTGGGGCATCTCGGCCTCCTTCAAGGGCTCCTACGAGAGCAAGAGCGCGCGGGAGGACACCACCAACCGGTCGGCGACGCTGGGCGTCCATGTCGAGGCCGTCCAGGACGCCATGCCCAAGGGCATGGAACGGATGCTGTCGTTGCTGGAGCACGCCATCTACGACGGCGCCGACCCGACGACCGGCAATCAGGGCCAGGGCCAGGGGGACCAGGGGGACCCCGAGAGTCCTAGGTCGTGACGGTGGAGGAGTTGGCTGCGGGGCTCGCCGCGGCGGCGGAGCGGGCCGGGTGGCAGGTGCGCGCCCGGTCCGACGCGGCGGGGCTCGTGGTGACCGAGGTGGAGTTCGAGATCACCTACGTGCGCACCCGTCAACCGCCCGGCGGCGCCACGGCCGGCACTACGGCAGACACCACGGCCGATATCGCGGTGGACACCGCATCGGTGCTGGCCGCGCCCGAGCGGGAGCGCGAGCGGCTGCGGTTCAGCGTCCCCTGCCAGACCGCGCAGTAGCCGCGCCGTGCTCGCGCGGTCGACCGTGCCAGAGACGACACCTGTGGAGGCTCGTTCCCCATGCCCGACCCGAACCGCCTGGCCGGGGATCCGGCCGAAAGCAGCCTGGCCGTGTTGCGGGTCGAGGCGCTGCTGGGCGCGGCATACACCGCGGTGGTACGCGCCCAGGCCCAGGCGGCGCTGGAGGCCGTCGCCGTTATCGACCGCGTCGGGTTCACCACCGGAGCCGACGGCTCCAAGACCGCCCGCGTCTTCGAGTTCGCCTTCCACCGCCATGACCTGGATCCCGAGGCCATCGCCGCCGGCGGTGCCGAAGATCCGTTCACCACAACCTCGCAGGTCCAGGTGTCGGTTCCGGTGCTGTCACTGATCACCCCGCCGAGCCTGATCATCGACGAGGCGGAGATCGACCTGGCCCTGGAGGTGGTCGGGCACGACCATCCGCCGGCGCTGCCGAGAGAGCCCGCCGGGCCGGGGGAAGCCGGCGGTGCCGACCACACCGGGCCGCAGGACACCGGCACGCAGGAGACCATGCCACCGCCGGCCGTGATCCGTGCGCGGGTCGCGACCGGCGGCGGCGAGGCCACCTTGAAGGTGAAGTCCCGGCTCAGGCAGGTGCCCGCAGGCGGCACCGCGCGCATCCATCAGCTGCTGGACACCGCGATCAGCGACCTCGGCCACCTCGGCACGGTCGACCAGGTCGTCCAGGACCGCGTCGAGGCCGCCCGGCTGGTGCAGCGGCTGACCGCGCTGATCGACGCGAATCTGAGGCGCGACAACGAGATGCTGGCCATCCACGTGCAGCAGATCAGCCATGCGCTGGAATTCGGCGCCACCCGCGACGACTTCCTCGGCTGGGTCGAACTCCTGACCCTTCAGACGCGGTTCATCCAGAACGCGGACGTCCCTACCGCGGAGCGGATCCGCGCAGCGGTGAAGGCGCTGGATGCCGTCGCCAAGCGGCTGGCACCGCACATGACCGCACCCCAAGCCCCACCGTCGCAGTAGCGCCCCGGGGGTGCGAGCAGGGAACCCATCCCGGCCCTCGGCCGGGGAACCGCGACCGCCCTGCACCACGTCCACGGACGCCCCCAGCCCCCCGCAGTGACCCGAGCCATCCCGCAACTGCGCGACACCGGCGGCTGGCGGGTGACTCCGGCGACCACACCTGCACCGACCCGAACCTGCACCAATCCGAACCTGCACCAATCCGAGGAAGTGACGATGTACAACTCGCTGCAGGAGTTCTCGGCCGCCGCCATCACCACCAGGCCCCGCTACCAGCAGGCCCGCCTCCCCGATCTCGACACAGCATTCTCCGCCGATGGACTGGATGTGGCCTGGCGCATCTACTACGCCGCTGCGTTCGCCTCCCGCCAGGACGACGACCGCGGCCTGGTCATTGGACGGCTGGCCAGCGCCGAGCGGCAGGGCGCCGTCATCGACGAGCACGTCAGAGCCAACTTCCGGACGATGAACGAAGCCACCGCCGCCACCGGGCAGGGCGCGGTGCTCGACTCGCCCAACTGGACGTTCCTGGTCAACGACGCCTGGGCGCTGGGCGGTCTGCACCTGGGAGCCCCCTTCTACCTGGCCTCCCCGCGCACCGTGGCCAACCTCTACGACCTGGACGCCGGCCACCTCACCGTGTTCGGCCGAGAACTGTGCGCCCTGACCTCCTTCGGCTACGCCTTCAAAAGCCCCTGGCCCCAACTCGGCGAAGTCGCCGAGTACCAAGGCGGACCGCACTGCGACACCGCGGACTTCGCTCAACTCCAAGACCACGCACACCGCCTCGACCAGGACGGCCGCTGGAACGTCCTGGTCGACCACCGAACCTGATCGGTCCGCGGCTCCCGCTGACCCGCCCCTGCGAACCGCCGATCCGGGCACCGCAGCCCGCCGGCGGCGGGCGTGGCCCACGCGCCCGAGCCGACGCTGAGAGCCCTCCAGGCCCGACCTGGCGCCGGTCGCTGCTGGACCTGCGGGCCTCGGTCGCCACGGTCCACCAGGCGCGGGCGGGCGTGGGGCCGGGCGTGGAGCTCGTCCTCCAGCAGGACGAGCAGCTCTTTCATCGACCGGGCGATCCGGTCCGGCTTGTAGATCACCAAGGTGTCGCCCGGCTTCAACATGTCCAGGGCGGTGCGCAGCTTGGGTCGGGAGCCACGGGTGCTGGCGGTCTCCATGATCACCTCTCGGCAGTCCGCGGCCGCGAGCGCGTCCGGCTGCATCTGGTGATCTTCGGCTCGCCCGGAGACGCGTGCATAGCCGATCCGGACGGTTTTGCTGTGGGCGGCGGGTGCTTACGAGGTGGGCCGCACGCCGCAATCGTCCCGTAAACCGTCTCGGAACTCAATCCGAAGACTCCGATTCCGGGACGGGTTTCGGGACACCTTGACCCGGGACCTCCTTTCAAGATCGCCACCGTCTCGTATTCGCTCCTTTCAGGGACGGGGCTGCGCGTGGTGGGCGGCGAGGTCGATCACGCCGAAACCTCGATGCTGCCCTGCACCTGTGTGGTGCTCCGCACTTGATATTCCCCTGGTTCTACGGACTCGTTTGTTGAGAGGCCGCGGGCCTGGCGACACCGAAGGGACCCCCACCCCATGCCCAAGCCGTATCTGCCCGAGTTCCGCCGCAAGGCCCTGGACCTCGTCGAATCCGGACGGAGCGTGCGCGGTCGCGGCAACGCTCGGCATCGCCGAATCGTGCCTGCACCGATGGCGTTCACGCGATCTCATCGAGCGAGGACTCAAGGCCCCCGGCGCCGCAGCGGTGGAATCGGAGGCTCTTACCGCGGCCAACCAGCGGATCCAGGAGCTGGAGAACGAGATCAAGAGCCGGTACAGGCCCACGGGATCCGCGTGGAGTGCAACACCGTGGCGCTGCTGATGCGGCGCCAGGGCCTGTCCGGGCTGCCGCTGCGGCGCCGCGCCAAGCGCGTACCGGCATCGACCATGGTCACCGACCTGGTCAACCGGGACTTCCGCCACAACGGCCCGAACCAGCTATGGGTAACCGATAGCCGCGTCGGCTGAGTGCCGTCCTGTACCGCCGGAGCCCGCCGCGTCCCGCGACATACGAGCAAGCGACGAGCGAAAAATGCCCGGCGTCATCACAATTGCGGATGCTCAGCGGTTCGGGCAGCGGACCGTAGGAATTCGATTGGGACGCGATCGTCGAGGAACTGGGAGTGCCGATACCTGGTTGAATTGCTGACCCCCGTTTTCGCAGAGCACCACGAATCCCTCGGCGGGATCTCAGGGCGTGAGGTCGTCGAGGACGCCCTGCACCCGTGCGCGGATGTCGGCTTCGTAGGCTCAGTGTGCGATGACCTCGACGTGGTAGTGCCCGTCGCTTCTGCGGTGGGCTCCGTGGATCTCGGTGGCCAGGTCGGGGAAGGCTACGTCGAACGATTCCAGCGCGCGCAGGTAGGTCATCAGCGGGCCGTCGGCGGGGCCTGCGGCTTCGCCCGGCATCAGCATGGGGATTCCCGGCGGTGTCACGACGATGGTGGTGGCCGACACCCGGTCCGGGAGATCGTCCAGGCCGACGCTCTCGGTGCCGCCCCGGATGAGGGCGCCGTGGCAGTCGGACGGTGTCAGGACGGGCTCGGGCAGGTCGGTGAAGACCTGGTCGAAGAGCGTGTCGAGGTCGGAGTCGCGCAGGGCCGCGTGGGCCCGGTCGCAGAACTCCGGCAGCGTGACCCCGGCGGGGCCGAAGCCGGGGAGCAGGTCGTCCAGGGCGGCGGCGTCGTCATAGGCGTTCTTGAAGTCGAACAGTGCGTCGATCAGCGTGCCCCATTTGCCCTTGGTGATGCCCATCGAGAACAGGACCAGCAGTGTGTGGTCGCCGGTCTTCTCCACCACGATGCCGCGCCGCTGGAGGTAAGCGGCCACGATGCGGGCGGGTATGCCCCGTTCGAGGGTTCCCTCGGTGGCGTCGGCGCCCGGGCACACGATGGTCACTTTGATCGGGTCCAGCATGCAGTAGCCGTCGTCCAGGCCGTCGAATCCGTGCCAGGCCGCTCCGGGCTCCAGCGTCCAGCAGGCGGGTTCGGCGGCCAGCAGGGCCGGGTCGGCGTCGGCGAAGTCGACCGGACGGCCGGTGCCCGGGATGTTGATCCGGGGCGGCTGCCAGACCCCGAAGAACCAGTCGGGCCGACCGCCGTCCGCGCGAACGCGGGCGGCCAGCCGCGCCATCGCCTGCCGGAACCGGATCGCCTCCACGATGGCCTCTCCGGTCAGGAAGGGACCGGAGGGCCCGTCCATCATCGCCGCCGCGACGTCCAGCGAGGCGATCAGCGGGTAGAGCGGCGAGGTCGAGGCGTGCATCAGGTACGTCTCGTTGAAGCGGTCGTAATCGATCGGCGCCCGGCCGGGGCGCACGTGCAGCATCGCCGACTGCGACAGCGCCGCCAGCAGCTTGTGCGTGGACTGCGTCGCGAACACCGTGGGGTGCCGCTCGTCCGGCAGGGCTTCCAGCGCCATTCCGAACCGGCGGGCGTACATCGGGTTGAAGCGAGCGTAGGCGAACCACGCCTCGTCGAAGTGCAGCCGGGGAACGCTTTCGCAGAGCAGCTCGCCGACCCGCACGGTGTCGTAGCAAAGCCCGTCGTAGGTCGAGTTGGTGATCACCGCGTACGAGGGGTCCCCGCCGCCGGGCCGGTGCTCGGACACCAGCTCGCGCACCGCGTCCGCCTCCAGCGCGGCGGGTGGGATGGGGCCGGCGAGCCCGAGGCCGTTGCGTTCGGGTACCAGGTAGATCGGACGGGCGCCGGTGATGGTCAGCGCGTGCTGGATCGACTTGTGGCAATTGCGGTCGACCAGCACGGTGTCGTCCCGCGCGATCGAGTGGTGGGCGACGACGCGGTTGGCGGTGGAGTTGCCGTTGACCACGAAGAACGTGCGGTCGGCGCCGAAGACGCGCCGCGTTGCGCTCAGCGGCGCCGATCGGCCCGGTGTGGTCCAGCGGGGACCCCAGTTCGGGGACCGAGATGGACAGGTCGGTGCGCAGCAGCCGTTCGCCGAAGAAGTCGAAGAACGCCCGACCGACCGGCGATTTCAGGAAGGCGACGCCGCCCGCGTGCGCCGGGGTGTGCCAGGAGTAGCGGTGGTGATCCTCCAGGCGGTGCAGCGCGCCGAAGAACGGCGGTAGCAACTGCTCGGCGTACCTTTCCGCCGCGTGCGCGATGCGTCCGGCGATGAAGTCGGGGGTGTCCTCCAGCGGGTAGACGTAACCCTGCACGACCTCGTACACCCAGAGTGGCGGATCCTCGCCGGACGAGACCGGGAAGACCGGCAGGCGGTGGAACCGCTCGGCCACGCCGCGCAGCACTCGCGCCGCCTCTGGCTCGTCCCACGAGAGCAGTACCGCCGCCAGCGACGCGTCCGAACCGATCACCGCGAGCGCGTCGGACCCGCGGTGCGTCCAGCGCAGCCCCGATCCCGCCGCCCGAAGACCTCACCGTCCGCGACGGCCCCCGAGACGGTCGAGCTGATCGTCCGGTTGCGCAAGGAACTGTCCGAGCAGGGCCTGGACGCCGGGCCCGACACCATCGCCTGGCACCTGGCCCACCATCACCACATCACCGTGTCGCGGGCCACCATCGCCCGGCACCTGACCACCCGCGGCCTGGTCACCCCGCAGCCCGGGAAGCGGCCCCGCTCGTCCTGCATCCGGTTCCAGGCCGAGCTGCCCAACCAGACCTGGCAGGCCGACTTCACCCACTACCGCCTCGCCGACGGCACCGACACCGAGATCTTGACCTGGCTGGACGACTGCCGCTACGCCCTGCACGTCACCGCATGGCCCCGCGTCACCGGCCCGATCGTCCGCGACACCTTCCGGCGGGCCGTCGCCGCCCACGGTGTTCCCGCCTCCACACTCACCGACAACGGCATGGTGTTCACCACCCGCCCGGCCGGCGGCCGCGGCGGCCGCAACGCCCTCGAAGCCGAACTGCGCCGCCTGCACATCAGGCAGAAGAACTCGCGCCCCGGCCACCCCACCACCTGCGGCAAGGTCGAACGCTTCCAGCAGACCATGAAGAACCGGCTGCGCGCCCGGCCCGGCCGGCCCACCGGCATCACCGGCCTGCAGACACTGATCGACCGCTTCACCGAGATCTACAATCATCGGCGCCCGCACCGGTCCCTGCCGCACCGGGCCGCATCCGCAGCGATCTACACCACCCTGCCCAAGGACCTACCCGCCACCAGCCGCGACCACGACGCCCACACCCGCGTCCGCCACGACCGCATCGACGACACCGGCGTGGTCACCCTCCGCACGGGCGGCCGCCTCCACCACATCGGCATCGGACGACCCCACGCCCGAACCCACGTCATCATGCTCATCAACGACCTGCACGTCCGCGTCATCAACGCCACCACCGGCGAACTCCTCCGCGAGCTCACCATCGACACCACCCGCGACTACCAACCCCAACGCAAGAAACCCTCCGAACCGTAGGTTCGGAGGGTTTCCAATGTCCTGAGACATCACATGAGCGCGCCCGGCAGGATTCGAACCCGCGACCGTCGGATTAGAAGTCCGCAGCTCAGCAGAGCCTCCGCACCTGCATCCACCTGCGCAGACTCCCCGTTCGCGTCCCGTCCCACCCGAGATCATTCCGCACATGCTCCGGATCTTGTTCTCGGGCTCGTCCGCCTGGCCGTGCGAGGGACTCCCGCCCTCTGCACCGTCTCACAGGTAGATTGGACACCATGACCGCTCAGCCCGAGGAGCCGACCGCGCCGCGCGATCCCGGCGAGGATCCGGCCGCGATCTTCGAGGCGCTCCCGCCGTCGCATCGTGACCAGTTCCGGACCGAGTACGACGAGGCGCTCGACGCGGCTCACGACCTGGCGCGGTTCAAGCAGGTTCAGGCACTCCTTCGTCGGTGGCGTCTGCGGGCCGTCGCCTACGGCCGTCCCGGCTACGAGGAAGCGGTGCAGGACGCGCTGCAGGGTAGGGAAGACACCTTCGTCCGCTACACCCCTCCGGGCTGGGAAGGCCGGGTGTGACGTACCGCTTCGACGGCTTTCACGGCCGCGCGCTGTACGAACTGAACGGACTTCCCGAAGAGGTTCGAGACGGACCCCTCCTCGACTGCCTCCTTCACCTCGTGGAGGCCCCGTGGGACGCGGTCCCCGAACGGCCGGGGCAGACAGCCATCCGACACGCCTTCTTCGGCAATGACGCCGAGGGCATGCTGACGCTCCTGATCGATGACAAGGCGGAGACGCTGCGCATCATCGACATCCTCTGGATGGGGTAGCGGCGTAGCTGCTACGGGCGGACCTTCGACGAAGTCAGCGTGACCTGCGAGACCACAGGTCACCTGCACGGAGGCGCAACGGTCCGAAGTGCTTATTCGCGCGAGCGGCCCCAGCGTGGCAAGGGCGGCATCGCGCGAATGAGTACTTCGGCGCGCGGGGGTCCATGGGGGCTGCGAAGTCCCCTGGTAAGCGCACGCTCAATCGCCTTGGCGGCCGTCAGCCGGCGGCGAGGACGTTAGTCGCACTACGGCCGTTGGCTGAGGAGTTCGGGGCGACGAGTCGGCAATCGAGGCCCGGCGGTCCGCCGCCCGGGGACCGGCGCCCACGCCGCATGCCCCGGGCGGCGTAGCCGCCGGGCCTGCGGCGGCGCGAAGCGGCGCCGCCTTGATCTCAAACAGCCCAATTCGGCAGCTTGCTTGTGGGAGGGAAGCGCCAAGATGGAAGATCAAGGCGGTCTGCCTCGGGACCTAGACCACAGGCGGTCGTCTGTCAACTACTCGAACTCCTCTGAAGGCTCCTCTGCCCCTTCCCTAACGAGATCTTCATGAGAAGATAGACCGTGATCAAAATCACAACTGGCTGCGAACTAGGCTTGCAGGGACTTAAGTTTTGACTGAAGATGGTGCATACGAGGTGCTGCAGGAGGGCTCGCGTTGCAAGGTGCTAGCGGTCAGAACGCCGGGCGGGGGGTGTCCGGCGCGTGAGTTCCTGGAGACACTCGGTGACCGACCACAGGCAGAGTTCAAGGCCCGTTTGATGCGGCTTGCAGAGGTGGGATGGCTGCGCAGCCCTGAGCTAATGCGGAAGCTCCAAGTCCCAGGGGAACCTTCAGTAGAGGAGATCAAGGCACATTCAGGCCCAGGGTACAGGCTATATGTGATCAAGGAGGGGATTGACTGGGTAGCTACTCATGGCCGCAAAAAGCCGAAGGACCGCCTAGTGAAGAGAGAAGTAGAGCGTTCTCGCCAGATTTATGAGGAGCGTAAGTAGTGATGTCCTGGTTTAGGGAGAATCGCCGGTCACGTCAGCTTCTCGCGGAAGAACGCCTGATTGTGGCGGTTGCTGAACTAATCAGTGAAGCTCTTGATATTAGAGAAATGTCTCGGAGTGAATTGGCGGCTGCGCTAGAGGTGAAGGCGTCCGAGGTGACTCAGAGGCTCGGCGGAAAGCGGAATCTCACCCTAAGGTCCCTTGCTGACATGCTAGATGCTCTAGACTATGAACTGGAACTGTCCCTGAAGGACACTCGACCTCAAAGAGAAGTTTGGCGTGAAACTCGACGAGTAGCACCGACCAAACATTCTGTTTCATATAAAGTTACGGAGCGGTCCATCCGTCTGGTCGCAGGTACAACATGACTCGAACCACCGTCGGGGAACTCCGAGAGATTGCTCAAAATATCCTTCAATATATAGAGATTGAGGATATTAATATGAGGTCGCTCTCGATAACGGGAACGCATCCAGTATTGGAAGGGCCGTTCACGGTCAGTACTACGCTATCTGTAAGCGGCGAGATGCGTGCCGACCATATAGATCTTTTTACGCGCTATGACATTCGCGCTATGCCTGCGAATGATGACGATGAAAGGGAGGAGCATTCCCTCCATGGTGATGACAAGGAGGAGAACGCTTGGCGACTGAAACTAATTTTGGTTGCTACGTTCGCGAAGCAGTCTGCGAAAATACCGAGCTTTTCGGATGAGGATCTGAAGGCTCTGGCTTATGCTTTCGGTCCCCTGTTTATGCATCCCTATGCACGGGAAATCGTCCAGCATAACGTTACCCGACTTGGCTATCCGCCCTACACTCTTTCCATTTTGGAGCCGCTGACAACCGCTGATGATGAGGAAGTTGAAATCAAAGAAGGCTAACGTTGTTAGCTATGTGGGATGATTTGTGCAACCCTTTCCAGGGTGGGTATCGCGATTTGGGACCCGACTGATCTCAATGTGGGTATATCGGCTCGGCCTGTAGCTACGGAAATTATTTGAGCTCCACCTTCTCTTGCGGCCTCTACGTCGCCGACCGTGTCGCCAATGAGGTAGGTGCTCTCTACGCTGTATACGTGGCCGACGTGAGTGGCTGCTCGGTTCTGGGCGATGGCTACTAGGTTGGGGCGTTGTGAGTCGTCAGTACCGTATGCGCCTATGGCAAGGTTGAGGTAGCGAGTAAGGTCGAAAATTCCCAGCTTGGCGATGGCTGAGGGTTTCGGGTTGCCGGTTAGAACGGTTTGGACGATGTCGGGGCGTTCGGCGAAAGTTTTTAGGGCTTTGCGGGCTCCGGGGAGGGCTCGGCCTCGCCTGCGCATCTCGTCGGCTCGGGCTCGGTAGCCGGCGGCTTGGGCCTCGACGAACTTGGGGAAGTAGTCGCCTGGGTCCTGGATGTCGTAGAGGTCGAGTGTCTCCTGGAAGATGACTTGTTCGGTGCGGCCGGTGACGTCGGCTAGGCGGTCGATCTGGTGGCCGGTGACCTGCTCGAACGCGTCCTTGAAGACTTCGCTGCCTACGCCTCCGGTCTCGATGAGCGTGTGGTCGATGTCCCACAGGATGAGCTTGTGCACGCCTTGGTCATCCTTCCGGTGCTGTGATCGGGGGCTCTGGGTGCCTACCCTGGTCTTGCCCAGTCTTCCCGCCCTCCGGGAGTGAACGTGTCTGAGTCGGATGAGATCGGCATTGGCGAGCGTCTGCGGTTCTACCGGCAGGGGCGCAAGAAGACACAGGCCGTGGTGGCTGGGCTGGCTGGGGTGAGTGAGGACTACGTCTCGCAGATCGAGCGGGGGTTGAAGACTCCCACCATCGGGATGCTGCACAAGTTCGCGCGGATTCTGGGCGTGCAGGTGTCGGTGTTGCTCGGGGAACCGGAGTTCGAGCAGAACGGCACGATTCATCCGGTGGCGTCGGAGTTGAATCGGCGGATGATGTCCTTCGGCCGTCCTGGGGACGGTGGGGATGTCGACTTGGCGGGGCTGCGTCGGAGGGTTGATGCGGCATGGGAGATCTGGCAGACGTCGGAGAGTCGGTTCACGGAGGGCGCGGAGGTCTTCCCGGCGCTGTTGTCCGATGTTCAGGTGGCGGCGCGGTCGTTCCGGGCCGTGGGTGAGGCCGAGGAACGTCGGGAGGCGGCTCGGCTGGCGTCGGACATGTACTTCTTGCTGCGGACGTTCGCGAAGCGCATCGGGCGGACGGACCTGTCGTTGCTGGCTGCTGACCGTGGGATCGCGGCGGCCTACGAGACCGATGATCCGCTGAGGATCGCGGGGGCTCACTGGAACCTCGCTCACATCCTGATCGCGCAGAATGAGGCGGAGGCGGCCGAGGAGACGGCCGTTCATGCGATCGAGGAACTGAAGCCCCATCTGGAGAGCGGCGGCGACTGGCTGGCGATGTCGGGTGCCTTGTGGCTCGTGGCGTCGGTCGCCTCGGTGCGGCAGGGGGATGCCTGGGCGGCTCGGGATCGGCTGCGGCAGCATGCGCTTCCGGCGGCCGAGTCGGTTGGGGAAGGCAACGTGCTGTGGACGGTGTTCGGGCCGACGAACGTCCTCCTGCACGCGATGAGCGTCGAAATGGAGGCCGGGGAATCGGCTGAGGGGCTCACCATCGCTGACCGGATCGACGTCACCGAGTCGCCGTCGCTGGAACGGCAGACGACGTTCTATTTGGAGCTGGCACGGCTGCATGAGCAACGCCGGGATGACGCGGCCGTGCTGCTGCACTTGATGAGTGCGGAGGGAAGCGGGCCGGAAGACCTGCGGTACAACGTGCTGGCGCGGGATCTGGTGCGCGGGCTGCTGCGGCGGGCTCGGCCGAGTATGGCGCCGCAAGTGCGGGCGTTGGCTCGTCGGGTCGGTGTGGTGGCCGCGTAGAACCCGTACCGGGGGTCGACCCGAACTGAGAGTTCGGGTTGTGCGCCTGATCCGCTCTTAACGTCGTCGGCACGACGTTCAGAGCGGTTTAGGAGTCCCCACCTTGTTTCCCTCCTCGGCGAACCCTCCGGCCCCTGACCCCTGCGTTTCCTGCCGTGGTCGGGGACGCAAGCTCGTGCTGCCCCGGCGGCGGCTGGTCATCGTCCCGGCGGACGCAGCGTCGGTGGCGGCTCCGGCTCGGGTCCGTGAGGAATGCCCGCGGTGCGGTGGCAACGGGATCGAGGCTGCGTGATGGGTGCCTCGGCCGGTAGGGACCGTGAGTTCGTGCTCTTGGGTGAGTTGTACGTGGCGCTTGCGAAGTTGGGCGCCGAGGTGCAGCTCCGGGACGCGATACCGGGGTTGACGGTCCGGCTCGTGCGGGACGGTGCTCCGGCGGTCTCCGGATACGTCGTGCTCAAGGGCGGTGAGCGCTTCACCTGGTGGCGCGTGGACAACGCCCACCCGGCCACCGATGTGGAGGGGGCGGCCCGGCGGATCATGGAGACGTTGCGGTCCGATCCTCCTCGGGCTCACGGGCCTGGGGCGGGGTCATGAGCGTGGTCGTGGATGGGCTCTTGGTCGACACCGTGGCGATACGCCGGGAGATCGAACGGCGCTTTCCCGGTGTGGTGCCGTGGTACGGCGAGCACACGCGCCGATGGTGGGCCGTCGTGTGGTGCGGGCGGTGGGTGCTTCTGGAGGCGCCGACTCCTCGGGCGCTCGTTGGCGCCATCGAGGTTGCGGCGTCCCGTCGCTCGTCCGTCGTGCGGTGAGCTGCGGGACCGGTGACGGGGAGGGCCTTGCCCCCGTGGGGCTCGGGTGTCGCCGGTCCCGCTTTCCCCGCTTTCAGCGTTTGAGCTGGGCAAAGGCGTGACACGTGGGCGCGGTGTCGCTACGCTGCCCGTACTTAAGTTGTCGAGTTGATAGTAGGTCGTCATGTCGGATGACATGGAGTACGCGCCGCCGAAGTACGCGCAGATCGTGCAGGCGCTGCGGCGGCGGATCGCGAACGGGACGTACCCGCCAGGGTCCGCTCTGCCGTCCGAGTCGCAACTGATCCGCGAGTTCGGCGTATCGCGTCCCACGGTCGTCCGCGCGTTGCAGGCGATGCAGCTTCGGGGCGAGATCGAACGGGAGCATGGCCGTGGCTCGTTCGTCAAGGCCGCTCCTCCGCCGTCCGGTGACGGGCAGTCGCGTCCGGCTCGGACCGTGCTCGACCAGGCGGAGGCCGAGTTGTCGGTCGACGTGCTCGACGTGGGGCCGGCCGATGCCCCGCCGTACGTGGCCCGGCTGCTGGGCATGGTCGACGGTGCCCCCGTGATTCGGCGGCGGTACATCGACTGGGAGAACGGCACCCCTTGCGAGCTGGTGTCGGTGTGGGTGCCGCAAGAGATCGGCCGGACGGCGGGTCTCGATCACGCGGAGGCGTTGACTGCTCCCCTGCGGCGGCTGCTCCAGGCCGGTGCGGGTGTCCGGCTGGCGCATGTGGTGGAACGGCTGAGCGCTCGGCTCCCCACCTCGGCGGAGTCCAAGCTGCTGGAGATCGACACGGCGGCCCCGGTCTTCGGGGCGCTGGCGTCCGTTCACGACTCGGACGGCCGTGTCGTCATGGTGGTCGACCTGGTGCTTCCCGGCGAGCTTCACGACCTGGAGGACACCTACACCCTGTGATGTGACTTAAGTCACTACACCGTCTTACAAGCTCGACTTGTCAAGTGTCCGAATCGTCGCTTACCTTCGTAGCAACTCGACAGCATAAGTTGTTGAGCTTTCAAGGCGGAGGTGATCGCTCATGGCGGTGCAGGGTCCGTTCAAGGTCGCGTTCGGGACGTGTTCCCGTTCGGGGCGTTCGTCAAGGGCGGGGTGGAGCCGGTCCGGGACTTCGACCGGTCGTCCCGCGAGAACTTCGTGCAGGCCCGAGACAAGGACACGGGCGAGCTGGTGTGGTCGGTGGAGGTGCTCGACGCCGACCCCGAGTCCAAGGGGACGTTCAAGGTCAAGCTGATGGCGCCGGTTCAGCCGGTGATGCCGGAGGCCCCGAGCGGGTTTCCGTTCGTGCCGGTGGAGTTCGACGGGCTGACGGTCACGCCGTACGTCAACAGCCAGAACAACCGGCTGGCGTACTCGCTGAAGGCGGCGGGGATGCGCTCGGCCGGTGCGGGCAAGGCCGCTCCCTCGGGCTCGGCGTCGGGGTCGGGTGCCGGTCGTGCGGCCGGTAAGGACGCGGCCTGATGCGGGACGGATACGGCTCCCTGGGCGTCTCTCTCGGGGCGGACACCTGGTTCCGGTGCAGCACCTACCCGGAGAAGTCGGAAACGCCGATTCTGGCGATCGACCTGCCGGGCATGTACCTGTCGCTGAGCACGTCGCAGCGTGACGCGGTGTCCTCGGGCGATGTCGACAACGCGCGGCGGCTGCTGGAGGTCGTGTCCCGGTTCACGGCCGAGGTCGAACGGCTGTACGCCGAGACCAACCCACAGGACTCCGGCGAGGTCGACGGCGGGGAGCGTGCGGCATGAACGCCTTCGCCCTGCTCGTCCTGGCCGTGGTGGCCCTCGCCGGTGCCGGTGCGGTTGGCCTGCGGCTGCTGGTCGAGTTCGCGGAACGTCGGCGGGGTGTGCGGTGGGCTCACGCCCTGGCGCGGTTCTGCGGTGACGGCGGGTGCCGGGTGTGCCGGTCGCGGTCGCTGTCGGCCGAGACTCCGCGGGTGGTTCCTGGTTGATCGGGTGGGGCGGCTGGAGCTGGTACCTCCGGCCGCCCCGCTTCTCTCCCCTCGCAAAAGCGCTGGCAAGTGAAGAGGTGATCCATCATGGCATGGGAGTTCCGCAAGATCCGGCCCGGTGAGAACGTCGCCGTCGAGTCGCAGCGCGACCCGTTCGCGGCGCCGAAGTGGGCGCCTCCGGTGTGGCACATGCCCGAGGGCCTGGTGCTGCTCGTCAACGCCGTCCGCATCCTGGTCCGCGTCGTCGTCTTCCTCGTCCGCAACATCGTCCCGGTGTCGGCTGCGGCGGGGCTGGGCTGGCTGGCCTACCGGTTCGGCTGGACCGTCCCCGTCCTGGTCGTCGCCCTGGTCCTGGTGCTGCTGGGCACCTGGGCGGCCGGGGACCCGTCCTCGTTCGTCCGCTACGTCGTCCGTCCGGTCCGGGGCCGTTGGCGGCTGGCGTGGACCTACCGGCGGCACTGGCAACCCGTCCTGGTCACCGCCGGACTCACCAAGACCCACAAGGGCCGCGAGTACCTGCCCTCCATCGTCCGCGTCCGCTGCGGCCCCACATCAGACCGCGTCCTTGTCCGGATGCTCAAAGGGCAGGCTCCCGACGCCTGGGAACGTGTCGTGGCCAACCTCACGCACGGCTTCGGGGCGGCTCTCGTCCGCGTTCGTGAGGGGGACCGTCCGGGACGGCTCTGGCTGGAGTTCGTCCGCCACGATGCCCTCGCCCGTCCCCTCTCCGCCCTGCCGGTTCCGTCCCCGTCCGCCGTGGACCTGTCGGGGGTGATGATCGGCCGGACCGAGGACGGGTCCCCGTGGCGACTGCGGCTGCTCGGCACGCATGTCTTGATCGCGGGGGCGACGGGGGCCGGCAAGGGGTCGGTCATCTGGTCCACCGTCCGCGCCCTGCTCCCGCTCATGGCGTCGGGCCTGGTGGAGGTCTGGGCCATCGACCCCAAGCGCATGGAACTGAGCTACGGGCGGGCGCTGTTCGAGCGGTTCGGCCGGTACTCCTCCGACCCGCGCGGCGGCATGGTCCGCCTCCTGGAAGACGCCGCCGAGGACATGAACGCGCGCGCTGAGGAGTTCGCGGGCGTGACGCGATCGTTCGCCCCCTCGACGGCGCATCCGTTCCGGGTGGTGATCGTGGACGAGTTGGCGTTCCTGACGGCGTACTGCCCGGAACGGGACCTGCGCAAGCGGGCCGAATCGGCGCTGGCGGTGCTGACCTCACAGGGCCGGTCGGTGGGGTACTGCGTCATCGGCGCACAGCAGGACGCGCGCAAGGAGGTCAACAACCTGCGCAACCTGTTCCCCGACCGCGTCGCCCTGCGGCTGGACGAAGACGAACAGGTCGACATGGTTCTCGGCGACGGTGCCCGTGATCGCGGCGCCCTGGCCGACCAGATCTCCAGCGTTCCGGAGGTCGGTGCGGGGGTGGGGTTCGTCCGGCTGGAAACCTCACCCGATCCCGTGCGCGTGCGGGCGGCCTACGTCTCCGATGAAGACATCCGCGCCATGGTGGCGCTGGCCCTGGAGGGGATCGACGCGGGGGAGGCTGCATGACACAGCTCTCCCTCGACGGCTCGGCCCCCGATCCGGTGGCGGCCCCGGAGGAGACGAGCGCGCTCGTCAAGACCATGGCACCGCTGGCGCGCAACGTCCTGGAAGCCGTCGCCATCGACCACGGCGTGTGCATCCGCCCCGTGCCCATGCGGCGGGTGGACCTCCACACGGGCGACTCCGAGGTGATCAACGTCCCGTGCGGCCACACCCTGGCGTCGGTGTGCCCTCCGTGCGCCGAGCGAAAGCGCAAGCTGCGGGCCGTGCAGTGCCGCCAGGGCTGGCACCTCGACCAGGAACCCGTCATCACGCGCGCTGATCCCGATGACGAGCAACGGGCGTGGATGGGGCTGCGGGCGCAGGCACAGGCCGAGCACGACCGGGCGGCCGAGGAAGGCACTGCACACGGGGAACCGGTCGAGTTCTGGGACGGCGTCCTTCGCGAGCTGGACGGCGAGATCGAACGCTCTGGGGTGCGGGCTCGCTCAAGACGGGTGAGCACAAGGCACGCCGTGCCCGGTCCACGCGGCGGCGGCAGGATGCTCCGGACCTTCCCCGTCGGCCGGTGGACTCGCGCACGGTCGGGAAGGTCTACCGGGGTCGTGACGGGAAGACGTTCCGGCCCTCGCTGTTCCTGACCCTGACGCTCGACTCCTACGGGCGGGTTCGCTCGGACGGCACTCCCGTTGATCCGGAGACGTACGACTACGCTCGGGCGGCTCGGGACGCGTTGCACTTCTCCAAGCTGGTGGACCGGTTCGTGCAGAACCTGCGCCGCTTCGTCGGCCATGACGTCCAGTACTTCGCCACCGTCGAACCCCAACGGCGGCTGGCTCCCCATCTGCACATGGCGATCCGGGGCACAATCTCTCGCGCGGAACTTCGGCAAGTGGTGGCGGCGACGTATCACCAGGTGTGGTGGCCCTCGACCGAACGCGTCGTCTACTCCGGCGAGCACCTGCCGGTCTGGGATGACGCTGCGGGCGAGGACGGCGGCTACGTCGATCCGGCAACGGGGGAGGTGCTGCCCACCTGGGGACGCCTTGGACGCCATCGGCCTGGACGATGACGCCGAACCCCTGCACGTCGTGCGGTTCGGTCGCCAGATCGACGCACAGGGCGTCATGGCCGACTCTCCGAGTCGCGCAAGCTGATCGGCTACCTCACGAAGTACCTGGTCAAGGGTGTCGCCGAGTGTCACAACGCCGAGACGTCCACGCAGCGTGAGCACGCCGACCGGATGGCCGAGACACTGCGCTATGAGCCGTGCTCTCCGACGTGCGCGAACTGGCTGTGCTACGGCGTGCAGCCCAAGAACCCCCGAAAGGGCCTGACGCCCGGCTACTGCAAGGGCAAGGCCCATCGCCGCGAACACCTCGGCTACGGCGGTCGCCGCGTCCTGGTCTCCCGCAAGTGGTCCGGCAAGACCCTCGCCGATCACAAGGCCGACCGAAAGGCATGGGCGCTGGCTCGGCTCGCTGAGGCCGGGATTCGGGTCTCCAATCCGGCCGATCCCGATGCGGCCTACGTCTGGGAACGTGCTGGTCCCGCTGACCCGGATGTCCGTTCGGTCGACCAACGGTTGCTGCTCACGGTGAATGAGCGCATCGAACGGCGTCGCCAACTCGATCAAGCTACTTCAACTACTCCCGAACTTTCGGCAACTGCGGAGGCAGCGTGAGCGGTAAGCGCGATGAGCTCCTGACGGTCGATCAGGTTCTCGAAGAACTGGGAGGGATCTCCCGGCGGACGTTCTACCGCTGGCGTGAGATCGGTCGGGCGCCTGCGGGCTTCAAGCTGCCCAACGGCGAGATCAGGATCTACCGGAGTGACCTCGACGCGTGGCTGTGGTCGCTGCGGGAGGCGGCGTGAACACCTCGTACAAGGTCAAGTTCTGGGAAGTCCGGCCGAACAAGGCGGGGCCTCGGTCGAGCAAGCCGGGCAAGGTCATCTCGTACACCGCTCGCTGGACGGTGGGCGGCCGAGAGAAGTCGCGAACGTTCGAACGCTCGTCGCAAGCCAAGAGCTTCCTGTCGGACCTGCGGCAGGCTGCAAAGAACGGTGAGCCGTTCGACGTCGACTCGGGCCTACCGGTGTCGATGCTCAAGGCGGCGACGGCTCGGACATGGCTGGAGTTCGCCCGTGCGTACGTGGCGGCGCGCTGGCCTCATGCTGCGGCCAAGTCTCGTGAGGGGCTCACGGACACGATGACGGCCGTGACGCTCGTGTTCGTGAAGGACATGCCGGGCCGTCCTGATGCGGCCCTCCTGCGGACGTTGCTGCGCCGGTACGTGTTCGTCCCGGACGATCGGCGCCCCGACGTCTCGCCGGATCTGGGGTCGGCGCTGCGCTGGCTGGAGGCGGCGTCCATGCCGATTACCGCACTGGACGAACCGCGGTTGGCTCGTGCTGCGCTGGAGGCCCTCGCGCTCCAGCTCGACGGGCAGCCGGCGGCGGCCTCGACCTTCCGGCGCAAGCGGGCGGTGTTCAAGCATGCCCTCGGCTACGCGGTCGAGCTGGGTGACTTGGCGGCGAATCCGCTCGACCGGGTGAAGTGGCGTCCGCCCAAGCAGAGCGGGGCCGTTGACCGGCGGGTCGTAGTGAACCCCTCGCAGGCTCGGGAGCTGCTGACGGCGGTCTCCTACGTGGGACGGTCGCGCGGGCCTCGGTTGCGGGCGATGTTCGCGTGCATGTACTTCGCCGGTCTGCGTCCGGCTGAGGCTGCGGGCTTGCGGCGGCAGGACTGCGAACTTCCGGCAATCGGCTGGGGCCTGATCACGCTGAAGAAGAGTCGTCCGCAGACCAACAAGCGGTACACCGACTCGGGGGAGACCTTCGACGATCGGGGCCTGAAGCACCGGGACGACGACGTCGTCCGCCCCGTTCCCGTCCCGCCTGAACTGGTCGGCATCCTTCGCGATCACCTGGACGCGTTCGGGACGGCCGAGGACGGGCGCATGTTCGTCACCAGTGGCGGCCAATCGTTCTCCGGCTCGGCCTACGCGCTGGTGTGGAAGCGGGCTCGGGTCCTGGCGCTGACCCCGGATCAGGTCGAGTCGCCGTTGGCGGCCCGTCCGTATGACCTTCGCCATGCGGCGGTCTCGCTCTGGCTGAACGCCGGGGTTCATGCTCCGGAGGCGGCCGAACGGGCGGGGCATGGGGTCGATGTGATGTTGCGGGTCTACGCGAAGTGCATCGACGGGCAACGGGGTGTGGCCAACCAGCGCATCGAGGACGCGTTGGCGGCATGATCGGTAACTACCGTGGAGGGGCTCCGGAACGATCCGGGGTCCCTCTTCGCGTGCGGTCTGACCTGGGCAAACGTCCGGGCGGTCATTCCGCGTATATTCCGGGAACCGTGCTCCGGGGCTGCCTCCGGTGGCATACGGCTGCGTCCGGCCGGACGTCGTCCGGGTGGCGTTCTGCCTGGTCAGAGGCTAGATCGCCTGGTGAAGAGAGCGCGCCCGGCAGGATTCGAACCCGCGACCGTCGGATTAGAAGTCCGATGCTCTGTCCAGCTGAGCTACGGGCGCTCGGCGCCCGGCTGGACGCCGGACACAGTGTAAGGCTGAGCGCCGTCTGGCTCCACATCCATATTGCCGGTCTTGGCCGTGCCGCTGTGGTAGAGGGCATATCTTTGGTGGCCGTGGACGGTGAGGTGCCGCTCTCCGGGACGGGGGGCGTGGTGCGGGTGGCGGACACCGTGCGGAGGCCGGGCGGCGCGCACAGTGCGGCGGTGCGCGGGCTGTTGCGGCACCTGGAGGACGTGGGGTTCGAGGCGCCGCGGGTGCTGGGGACGGACGAGGCGGGGCGGGACGTCGTGAGCTGGGTGCACGGGGACGTGCCGGGACGGCCGTTGCCCGGGTACGCGGGACGGACGACGTGTTGCGGGGGGTCGCGCGGCTGGTGCGGCGGTACCACGAGGCGGTGCGGCCGTTCGGGGTGCCGGACGGGCCGTGGGGCGAGGGGTCGTGTCTCGACGGGGAGCCGGAGATCGTCGGGCACTGCGATGTGACGCCGGAGAACGTGGTGTTCCGGGGCGGGGAGCCGGTCGCGTTGATCGACTTCGAGTTGGCGCGGCCCACGCGGCGGTTGTACGACGTGGTGACGGCGCTCCGGCATTGGGGGCCGATCGCCGATCCGGCCGATCGGGACGCGGTGTGGTACGGCGTCGACGTGGGGCGGAGGCTTCGGGTGTTCTGCGATGCGTACGGGCTCGCGCGGGGGGAGCGGAACGAGGTGCTGCCGGCGGCGCTCGTGCGGTTCGAGCGGTCGTACGAGGTGATGCGGGAGAGGGCCCGGCGGGGCGGGAGCTGGGCAAGGGTCTGGCAGGGTGGGGCCGGGCTTCGCATACGGCGGGCTCAGGACTGGCTGGAGCGGCACTGGGATGAGCTCGATGCGTGTCTCTGCTGAAGGCCTGGCACTCGGGGCGGTGCTGGACGCGGTGCTCGGGGATCCGCGGCGGGGGCATCCGGTCGCGGGGTTCGGGCGGGTGGCCTCGAGGGTGGAGCGCGCGGTGTACCGGGATTCGAGGACGGCGGGGGTGCTGTACGTGGGGCTCCTCGTGGGCGGTGCGGGCCTCGCGGGGTTCGCGGTCGAGCGGGCGTGCAGGGGTTCGAGGCCGGTGACGGCGAGGGGTTCGTGGCCGGTGACGGCGGTCGCGACGTGGGCGGTCCTGGGCGGTACGTCGCTCGGGCGTGAGGGTTCGCGGATGGCGGATGCGCTCGAGGCGGGGGATCTCGAGGCTGCGAGGGCGCGGCTGGGGCATCTGTGTGCGAGGGATCCGGAGGGGTTGAAGGCGGACGAGCTCGCTCGTGCGACGGTCGAGTCGGTGGCGGAGAACACGAGTGATGCGGCCGTCGCGCCACTGCTGTGGGGCGCGGTCGCGGGCGTTCCGGGACTGTTCGTCTACCGGGCGGTGAACACGCTCGACGCGATGGTGGGCTACCGGAACGCGCGGTACGAGCGGTTCGGGTGGGCGGCTGCGAGGCTCGACGATGCGATGAACTGGGTGCCCGCACGGGTCACGGGGGCTCTCGTGGCGCTGTTCGGCGGGCCCGACGCGTGGCGGGTGCTGCTGCGAGACGGCGGGAACCACCCGAGTCCGAACGCGGGACGGTGCGAGGCGGCGTTCGCGGGGGCGCTCGGGGTGCGGCTGGGCGGGACGAACGCGTACGGGGGGCTGGTGGAGCGGCGTCCGGAGATGGGGGACGGGCGGGCGCCGGAGGTGCGGGACATCAGGAGGGCCGTGCGGTTGTCGGCGGGGGTGACGTTCGCGGCGGCGGGGCTGGCCGCGGTGGTGGCGCGGGGGCGCAGGTGAGCGGGCTGCTGGTGGCGGGGACGACGTCGGACGCGGGCAAGAGCGTGGTGACGGCGGGGCTGTGCCGGTGGCTGCGGCGCAAGGGGGTGAGCGTCGCTCCGTTCAAGGCCCAGAACATGTCGCTGAACTCGATGGTGACGGGGGACGGCGCGGAGATCGGGCGGGCGCAGTACATGCAGGCGCAGGCGGCGGGGTGGTGCCGCGGGCGCTGATGAATCCGGTGCTGCTGAAGCCGGGGAGCGATCGCAGGAGCCAGGTGGTGGTGCTGGGGCGTCCGGTGGCGGAGGTCGACGCCATGGAGTACGGGGCCCACAAGGAGCGGCTGCGCGAGGTCGTGCGGGAGTCCCTCGAGCAGTTGAGGGACGAGTACGAGGTGGTGGTGTGCGAGGGCGCGGGGAGTCCGGCGGAGATCAACCTGCGTGCGGGGGACATCGCGAACATGGGGCTCGCGCGGGCGGCGAACCTGCCCGTCGTGGTGGTGGGCGACATCGACCGCGGCGGGGTTTTCGCGTCGCTGTTCGGGACGGTCGCGCTGCTGGAGCCGGAGGACCAGGCGCTCGTCGCCGGGTTCGTGATCAACAAGTTCCGGGGCGCCGCCGAGCTGCTGGAGCCGGGCTTGGAGCAGCTCAGGGGTTGACGGGCCGCCCGACGCTGGGCGTCCTGCCGTGGTTGTCCGGTCTCTACCTGGACGCGGAGGACACGCTGGCGCTGGACGCGCCGCGCCCGGACGCGCGGGCCCCGTACGGGCGGGAGACGCTGCGGGTGGCGGTGGTGCGGTTCCCGCGGATCTCGAACTTCACCGATCTGGACGCCCTGGCCTGCGAGCCGGGCGTGGTGGTGCGGTACGCGGCGAGCGCGGGGGATCTCGCGGACGCGGATCTGGTCGTCCTGCCAGGGACGCGCGCGACGGTGCGCGATCTCGCGTGGCTGCGGGAGCGGGGGATGGCCGCGGAGATCCTGCGCAGGGTGCGGGAGGGGCGGCCGGTGCTCGGGGTGTGCGGCGGCTACCAGATGCTCGCGCGGGAGATCCGGGACGACGTCGAGTCGGGTGAGGGGCGCGTCGAGGGCCTCGGCGTGCTGCCCGCGAGCGTGGTCTTCGGCGCGGAGAAGACGCTCGGACGTCCCAGTGGTGCGGCGTACGGGGAGCCGGTCGAGGCGTACGAGATCCACCACGGGGTCGTGACCGTTGAGGGCGGCGAACCGTTCCTCGACGGGTGCCGGGACGGGGCGGTGTGGGGCACGACCTGGCACGGCGCGATGGAGAACGACGGGTTCCGGCGGGCGTTCCTGCGGGATGTGGCGGGGGCGGCGGGGCGCGATTTCACGCCGGCGCCGGACGTGTCGTTCGCCGCCCTGCGGGAGGCGACGATGGACGCGCTGGGCGATCTCGTCGAGGAGCATCTCGACACGGACGCGGTGTGGCGGCTGATCGAGGGGGGCGCGCCGCGCGATCTGCCCGTGGTACCGCCGGGCGGACCCCAGGGAGCCGTCAAGGGACGGTAAGAGCGGCGACGGGTGGAGGCGGCGCGGCGGTAGGGTGATCCACTCGAAGGTGCGGCCGACGTATCAGGAGGAATACCCCGTGACCGACCCGAGTCTCATCGTCCCGCTGATGAAGGCGCGGGTGCCGGCCGAGGTGCAGCTGGAGTTCCCGCTCCCGGTGGACGAGGAGCCGGTGCGCGACGCGTTCGCCGGCGAGCTGTACGTGACGTACGCGCTGGAGCACACCGAGGACGGCGGCCGCCGGTACGAGCACGTGGCGCGGCGGCACTGCGCGGAGCTGGGCGTGGAGGCGGGCGAGCTGCGCCGGCGCGCGGTGCTGAACCTGCGGGACCGCCGTCCCGAGCTGGGCCTGAACTGGTACCCGGACGTGCGGGCGGTGACGGTGACGCTCGGCGGGCTGGAGGCGAGCCTGCTGCTGGACGAGGGGTTCCTCGAGAAGCTCGCGCAGGACGTGGAGGGCGATCTGGTCGTGGCGGCGCCCGCGCGGGACGTGTTCGTCGCGTCGGGCACCGGGCATCCGGAGGGCGTCGACAAGCTGCGCTGGGCGGTCGCCCAGGTGTGGGCGCGGGACGCGGAGCCCGAGTGGGACGCGCCCGCGTCGGCCCTGCTGGGCCACGACCTGCTGGTCCGGCGGGCGGGGGTCTGGGAGATCCTCACGACAGTGTCCTGAACTCCGGCCACAGTTCGGTCCAGGAGCCGCGCGGTCCGCGGCAGATCCACACGGGCTTGCCCTGCTCCTCGTTGTCGAGGCCGGCGCCGTTGTCGATGCGGCCGGCGGGGCGCACGTCCGTCCAGAAGCGCCGGAGCGCGGCGGCGCCCGCGGTGCTCTCCGGGCCGACGACGACCGCCGTGCCGGCGCCGTCGGGCGGGCGGCCGAAGTACCAGTAGCCGTTGTGGCCGCTGTAGGCGCGGGGGAGCCCGTGGCGGGGCCCGTACAGGTCGATCGCCCCGGCCTCCCCGTAGTTGCTCACGATGATCACGGCCCGTTCGTCCGGCGGGAGCGAGCGGTGCACGCGGGCGACCTCGGCGACGAACCGGGGCCAGCCGACGGTCTCGGCGCCGTCGGGGTTGACGGCGGGCTGCGGGGTGCTCGCGAGGGTCGAGACGGGGTAGACGGGCAGCGTGAGCAGGACGGTCGAGACGCCGGTGACCGCGTAGGCGGGGACGGTCGCGGCCCAGCCCCAGCCCTTCGGGACGCCGCGCCGCTCGACCTCGACGGCGCCCGCCGCCCACAGCGCCGCCCACAGCCCGGCGAGGTAGTAGGGCTTCCCGGCCGTCGCGAGGAACGCGGCGTTCAGCAGCAGGTAGGCGTGGCCGATGAACCGGTACGGCGCGAGGTCCGGCGACCGGTAGAGCCGCCAGAGCCCGTAGATCCACAGCCAGGACAGCACGACCCCGGTCAGGACGATCTGGAACGGGACGAAACCGGGCCGCCCGCCGAAGTCGGCGTCCCCGGCGATCGCGCCGGCCATGTCGAGCTGCGGCCAGCCGTGCCGGGCCTGCCAGACCAGCCCGGGGACGGCCGCGGCGACCGCCAGGACGGCTCCGGCGCCGAACATCGGCTTCCGGAGCAGGTCGCGCGGCCCGGTGATCAGCAGCCCGGCGGCGAGCGCGGCGAGGGCGACGGGCGCGAGGTACTTGATGTTCACGGCGACGGCGGTCACCGCGCCCGCCGCGAGCAGGAGCCGAGGGTCGCGGGTCCGCACCCAGCGGATCGCCGACCAGGCGAGCGCGGTGGTGAGGAGCATGTCGAACGCCGCAGTGGAGAGGGTGTGCCCGGCCGCGATCGCGAACGGGCACACGGCGTACGCCCCGGCGGTCAGGAGCTGCGCCCGCCGCCGTCCGCCCAGCTCGCGGGCGGTGAGGCCGGCGACGAGCACCCCGGCGGCGACGCAGAGGGCGGACGGGACGCGCAGCGCGACGAGCGAGTCGCCGAAGACCGCGGTGATCGCGCGGGCCAGCAGCGGGACGAGCGGCGGCTGGTCGGGGTAGCCCCAGTCGAGGTGCCGTCCGGCGACGCGGAAGTACAGCTCGTCGCGGTGGTACCCGTACCGGGCGCCGAGCGCGAGCAGGACGAGCGCGGCGCCGCCCGCGAGGAGGAGCAGCGGGCGCCACGCGGGCGGAGCGGTCCCGGAACGGCTGCCGGGCGCCTCGGGCGCGGGGGCGGACACACCGTGAACCCTAAGCGGCGGTGTGGCGCACGTCACGATATGTCGGGTGTCCAGGGCCGGTCACCGGCCGGTCCCGCCAGACGGGACGAGCGGCGCTCCGGACGCGGCGGCGCGAGCGTCCGAGCGGTCGGGGGCCGCGCGGTCGGCGGTGCCGGCGGCGGCGGTCGCGGACCTGGACCTGCCGGACGGCGGCGCTGCCGCTGCCGGCCGTCCCCCTCGCCGTGCTGGTGCGGGCGCGTCCCCGCCGGGCGGTGATCCGTCCGCGGCGGATATTCGGTGGGGGAAACGCGGGGTCCGGCGTAGCGTGCGGGCTCATGGTGACGCTGCATCAGCTGCTCGGTTTCTCCGCGATGGCGCTGGCCATCATCGTGATTCCCGGCCCCACGGTCCTGTTCGTCGTCGGCCGGGCCCTCGCGCACGGCCCGCGTACCGCGGTGCGGGGCGCGGCCGGCAACGCGCTGGCGGTGCTGGCGCTGACGGCGGCGGTGGCGGTCGGCGTCGGGTCGGTGGTGGAACGGTCCGTGGTGGTGTTCACGGCGCTGAAGACGGCGGGCGCGGCCTACATCGTCTACCTGGGGGTGCAGGCGATCCGGCACCGGGGGGCGCTGCGGGAGGCGGTCGGGGAGCTCGGGGAGGCGCGGGCGCGGGGCCGCGAGCTGTGGCAGGGGTTCGTGGTCGGGGTGACGAACCCGAAGACGGTGGTGTTCTTCGCCGCCGTGCTGCCGCAGTTCGTCGAGCGGGAACGGGGCGGCGTCCCGCTGCAGATGCTGGTGTTCGGGCTGCTGTTCGCGGCCCTCGCGCTGATGTGCGACACCGTGTGGGGTTTGGCGGCGGGGACCGCGCGGGCGTGGTTCGCGCGGTCCCCGCGGCGGCTCGCGGCGATCGGCGGTGCCGGCGGGATGATGATGATCGGGCTCGGCGTGACCGTCGCCGCGACCGGCCGCAAGGACTGACCGGGCTCAGGGCGCCTTCGCGAGACCCGGCGCGGGCGCCGGCGGCGTCTTCCCGAACCGCCTGCGCAGCGGGTACGCGGCGGCGACGACCGCGAGGCTGGCCAGGGACGCGACGAGCTGCGAGCGGCGATCGTCCATGAGCGCCATCGAGACCAGGACGGCGGCGAGCGCGGCGACGGCCGTCCAGGTGAGGTACGGGTACAGCCACATGCGGTAGGTGAGGCTGCCCGGGTCCTCGCGCCGCAGGCGCGCGCGCAGGCGCAGGTGGGAGAACAGGATCGCCAGGTAGACGAACGCGAGCACGACCCCGATCGAGTTCATCAGGAACGCGAAGACCTGGTCGGGGGAGGTGTAGGACGCGATGACGGCGGCCCACGCGGCGACCGTCCCGAGCAGGATCGCGCGGACCGGGACGCCGCGCCGGTTCAGCTTGACGAGCCCGGCGGGGGCGTCGCCGTCGCGGGTGAGCACGTACAGCATCCGGGACGAGACGTAGATCGCCGAGTTCAGCACCGACAGGACGGCGGTGAGGATGACGGCCTGCATGAGGGTCCCGGCGGCGGGGACGTCGAGCCGTTCGAGGGCGCTGACGAACGGGCTGGTGAGGACCTCGGCGGCGTTCCACGGCAGGATCGCGACGACGAGCAGGATCGAGAACACGTAGAAGATCGCGACGCGCCAGAGCACGTTGCCGGTGGCCTTCGCGACGGCGCGTCCGGGCTCGGAGCTCTCCGCGGCGGCGATGGTGACGATCTCGGTGCCGCCGAACGCGAACATGACGGCGACGATCGCGGTGAAGATCGCGCCGACGCCGTTCGGGGCGAACCCGCCGTGCGCGGTGAGGTTGCCGAGGCCGCCGGGGGAGTCGGGCCACAGCCCGAGCACCCAGAGGGCGCCGAGGACGAGGAACACCAGGATCGCGGCGACCTTGATCGAGGCGAACCAGAACTCGAACTCGCCGAAGGACCGGACGGACACCAGGTTCACGGCCGTCATCACGACCAGCAGCGCGGCGGCGAGCGTCCAGGCCGGGAGGTCGATCCACTCGGCCAGGATCGCGGCGCCCGCGACGGCCTCGGCCCCCACGAGGATCACGTAGAGGTACCAGTAGATCCAGCCGATCGTGAACCCGGCGAACGGGCCGAGCGCCATCCGGGCGTACTCGGCGAGCGATCCGGCCACGGGCCGCGCGACGACCATCTCGCCGAGGGCCCGCAGGACGCACAGGACGAGCGCGCCCGCGGCCGCGTAGGACAGGACGGCGGCGGGTCCCGCGGTGCCGATCACGGCGCCGCTGCCGACGAACAGCCCGGCGCCGACCGCGCCGCCGATCGCGAGCATCGTCATGTGCCGACGGCGGAGCCCCGTCCGCAGGCCCGCGTGTTGAGTTTCGGACATTCCCTCGGTTTCCGTGGTCGCCTGCTGGGACGGACCCACCCTAGGTGACCTGCCCGAGTGTCGATATCCGACATTGAGGGCATCCGAAATACGGGCGGCGGGCGGACGCCGTACGCTGAGGGCTCCCAGTCAAGATCGAGAACGAGGAGGCCCCGGGATGGGAGAGGACGCGGCGCGGGACGTGCTCGGCCCCGGCTACGAGGCGATCGAGCTGCCGATGGGCCGGGACGCCGAGGGCGAGGTCGTCGCGACGCTGGTGCGGCGCCGCCGCCCCGAGCCGTCCCGCCGCGCCGTGCTCTACCTGCACGGGTTCGTCGACTACTTCTTCCAGCGGCACCTGGCCGACTTCTACACCGGCCTCGGGTTCGACTTCTACGCGCTCGACCTGCGCAAGTACGGGCGCTCGCTGCGGCCCCACCAGACCCCGAACTACATCGAGAGCCTCACCGAGTACTTCCCCGAGATCGACGCGGCCCTCCGGATCGTCCGGGACCGGGACGAGCACGGCGCGGTGCTCCTCAACGGGCACTCCACCGGCGGTCTCGTCGCCGCCCTGTACGCCGACCGCGTCCGGGGGAAGGGCCTGATCGACGGCGTGTTCCTGAACAGCCCGTTCCTGGACGTCAACGAGCCCTGGCCGGTGCGCAAGATCGGCGCCGGGCTGGCCCGCGCGCTGCGCCCCCGGTTCCCGAAGGCGCCGCTGCCCGCCGGGCTGTCCGACCTCTACGCCCGGAGCCTGCACCGCGAGCACGAGGGCGAATGGGACTTCGACCTCGCCTGGAAGCCGCTGCTGGGCTTCCCCGTCCGCGCCGCCTGGCTGGACGCCGTCCGGCGCGGGCAGCTCCGGCTGCACCGCGGCCTCGCGATCGACGTCCCGGTGCTGGTGATGGCGTCGGCCCGCAGCGTCCGCCCGTCCCGCCGGGCGCCGGACGTCACGGGCGCCGACGCGATCCTGGACGTCGAGCACATGGCCCGCTGGGCGCCCCGGCTCGGCCCGCACGTGACGCTCGTCCGCATCGACGGCGGCCTGCACGACCTGGTGCTGTCGGCCGAGCCCGTGCGCGGCCGGGTGTTCGAGGAGTTGGCCCGCTGGACGAACGGGTACCTCCCGCCCGAACCGGCCCGCTGACCTCCGGGCCCGCGAGGACCGGCGGCTACTCCAGGATCTTCGACATGTCGAAGTCGTCGAACTCGACGCCGATGTCCTGGGCCTGGTTGCCGCCCCGCTGGACCTGCAGCCCCACCTTGCCGTTCGGGAGCGGCTGCGTGGAGTCGGTCTCGTCGAAGACCCGGTCCCCGTTCACCCAGAGGCGCAGCCGGACGCTCTTCTCGTCGTCGTCCTGGACCTCGCAGGCCGCCTGGACCTCGTTCGGGCCCTCGCCGTCGAATCCCGGAACCGAGTCGACGGTCGCGAGTTCCTTGTTGCCGAGATCCCCGTTGGTCTTGCGGAGCACGGCGCCCTTGCCGTCCACGCGGATCATGAACATGTACTGCTTGACGCCGTCCTCGCCGGAGCGGCAGAGCAGGCCGTACCGGGCGTCGGGCGGCCCCTCCGTGGCGGTCACCGTGACGGAGGCCAGCACCTGCTCGGGGAAGTCCTCGATCTCGTCCTTGGGCGCCTTGGCGGACAGCGCGCCCGTGCTGCCGCCGGTCTTCAACCGGTAGCGGCCGTCCTGGTAGAGGGCGTCGTCACCGAAGGTGTACCAGCCGGACGCGTCGCTGGAGAAGTCGTCGCTGAACGCGGTCGCGAGCTTGTCAGGCGGACCGCCCCCGCCGAGGACCTTGTAACCGACGAAGCCGATCAGCGCGACGGCCGCGACCACGCCCGCGCCGACGGCCAGCGCCCGGCGCGGGACCCCGCCGCCCGGACCTCCGGACGAGCCCGACGGACCGGGCGACGGCGGGCGCGCGGGCGGCACGGGCGGTGCCGGCGGGCGCGGGGCCGCGTCGTCGCGGGTCGGGTCGCCGCCGAGCATGCCCGCCGGCCGGGCGCCGCCGAGCATGCCCGCCGGCCGGGCGCCCCCGGGCGCGGTGGGACCGCCGCCCGGGACGGACGTCGCCCGCAGCGTCGGCGCGTCCCGCACGCCCGCCCCGGCCTCCGCGGCGTGCCAGCCGCTCGCGACCGTCTCGGCGAGCGTCGCCGGGTCCGGGGTGGAGCCGGTGCCGACCAGCCGGCCGAGCAGCTCCTGGACGGACGGGCGGTTGCGGGGGTCCTTGTCGAGCGCGGCCGCGACGACGTCCCGCAGCGCGGGGTCGAGCGCCTCCAGGTTCGGCTCCTCGTGCACCACCCGGTAGAAGATCGCGGGAACGGTCTCGCCCGCGAACGGGGCGGCGCCCGTCCCGGCGTAGGCGACGACGCAGCCCCACGAGAAGACGTCGGAGGCGGGGGTGATCGGCTCGCCGCGCAGGATCTCCGGCGGCAGGTAGTTCGGGGTGCCGACGAACTGCCCGGTGCGGGTGGGGCCGTCGGCGGCGTCGAGGGCGCGGGCGATGCCGAAGTCGATGACGCGGGGGCCGGTGGAGGACAGCAGGACGTTCGCGGGCTTGAGGTCGCGGTGCACGATCCCGGCGCCGTGGATGGCCGACAGGGCGGTCGCGACCCCGACCGCGAGGCCCTCCAGGTCGGAACCGGGCAGCGGCCCGCGCTCCTGCACGGCCTTCTCCAGGCTCGGCCCGTCGATGTACTCGGTGACGACGTACAGCGGGTCACGGTCGAGTTCGGCGTCCAGCACCGGCGCCGTGCAGAACCGCCGGACCTGCCGGGCCGCGGTCACCTCGCGCCGGAACCGCTCCCGGAACGACCCCTCCCCGGCCAGCTCCCGGTTGATCACCTTGACCGCGACGCGCCGGCCGCCGGCGTCCTCTCCCAGATAGACGGTCCCCATGCCGCCCCGGCCGAGCCGTCCGGTCAGCCGGTAGGGGCCGAGCCGCTCGGGGTCGCCGGGCCGCAGCGCCTCACCGTTGTCTCCTGGGTGCGTGGTCATCCTGATCCTGGGGGAAAGGGGGGAAGGGGAATGGGGGATCTGTCCGTCAGAACCCTAGCGGTCCTCAGTGATATGGGATGTCCGAAGCCTAGTGGCGGTTCACCGTCCGCGCCGGGCGGGCGGCAGCGTCCGGAACGGCGGCAGCTTCTCGCCGGTGAGGCCGAACGCGTACGCGACGACCCGCGCCGACCACCGCTGGCAGCCGACCACGAGGCCGTACAGCGGGCGCGGGTAGCGCCCGGTGAACGGGATGACCAGGCAGCTCGGCAGCAGCACGACCACCAGCACCACGTACATGACCAGCATGACCACCAGGTGCGGGATCACCAGCAGGGTGCGCAGCAGCGTCAGCCAGCGGCGCGGACCCTGCCACGCCTCGGGGTAGGGCAGGTCGACCAGGACGGTCGGCTCGCCGCCGCCAGCGTCCGCGCGGGCCGCCGTCGCGGGTGCGGGTTCGGCGCCCGGTGCCGCGTCGGGGGCGGGCGCCGGCGGCGGGACGGGCGGTGCGGCGGCGCCCGCGTCCGGCGCGGGCACCGGCGGCGGCAGCGGGTGCCCGCCCGTCGCGGTCCCGCCCGCCGTGCCGCCCGCCGTGCCGTCCGCCGGGGCGGCGCCGTCCGGCCGCCCCCACGTCGCCGAGACCGTCTCCGCGAGCCGCTCCGGGTTCGGACTCTCCCGGCCGACGAGCCGGGCGAGGACGTCCTGCGCGGTCGGGCGCTCGCGCGGATCCTTGGTCAGCGCCGCCCCGACGATCTCCCGCAGCCGCGGGTCGAGGCCGTCCAGGTCGGGCTCCTCCGCGCCGATGCGGCGGAACGTCTCCGCGACCGTCTCGCCGCGGAACGGCGGCCGTCCCGTCCCGGCGAACGCCACCACGCAGCCCCACGCGAAGACGTCCGACGCCCCCTCGACCGGCGCGCCCTCCAGCACCTCGGGCGCGATGTACGACGGCGTCCCGACGAACTGCCCGGTACGGGTGAGGCCGTCGGCGGCGTCGAGGGCGCGGGCGATGCCGAAGTCGATGACGCGGGGGCCGGTGGAGGACAGCAGGACGTTCGCGGGCTTGAGGTCGCGGTGCACGATCCCGGCGCCGTGGATGGCCGACAGGGCGGTCGCGACCCCGACGGCGAGGCCCTCCAGGTCGGAACCGGGCAGCGGCCCCCGCTCGCGGACCGCGTCGTGCAGGTTGGGGCCGTCGATGTACTCGGTGACGATGTACGGCGGGTCCTGGTCGAGTTCCGCGTCCAGGACCGGCGCCGTGCAGAACCGGTGGACGCGCCGCGCCGCCGCCACCTCCCGGCGGAACCGGGCGAGGAACGCCGGTTCCCCGGCCAGCCCCCGGTTGATCACCTTCACCGCGACACGGCGCCCGTTGGGCTCCGCGCCCAGGTAGACGGTCCCCATGCCGCCCCGGCCCAGCCGCCCGAGCAGGCGGTAGGCGCCGAGGACGCGGGGCTCGTCCGGAGCGAGGGGTTCGGCTGTCACGGTGGCGGTCATGGGGGGCACGGGCTCCTCGGATGATCAGCTCTCCCGGCCCACTCTAAGCCGTCACGGCACCAGCAGGAGCTTCCCCGTGGTGCGCCGGGCCTCCAGATCGGCGTGCGCCGTGCGGGCGTCGGCGAGGTCGTAGCGGTGCCCGACGTGCACGTTCACGCGCCCGTCCGCGACCCACCGGTACACCTCGCCGGACCGTTCGAGCAGCTCCGCGCGGGTGGCGGTGTGGTGCGCGAGCGATGGGCGGGTGAGGAACAGCGACCCCGCCGCGTTGAGCCGCTGCGGGTCGAACGGCGGCACCGGACCGCCCGCCGCCCCGTACAGCGCCAGGACGCCCCGCCGCCGCAGGCTCGCCAGGCTCCCCTCGAACGTGGGCGCGCCGACCCCGTCGTACACGGCCGCGACGCCCTCGCCGCCGGTCAGCTCCCGGACCCGGTCGGCGAACCCGTCGTAGCCGAGCACCTCGGCGGCGCCCGCGCCCCGCGCCAGCTCCGCCTTCTCCGGGGTCGACGCCGTGCCGATCACCCGGGCGCCGAGCATCGTCGCGACCTGCGTGAGCAGCAGCCCCATCCCGCCCGCCGCCGCGTGCACCAGCACCGTGTCGCCCTCCCGGACCGGGTAGGTCGAACGGGTCAGGTAGTGCGCCGTCATGCCCTGCAGCAGGACGGCCGCCGCGTCCTGCGCGCCGACGCCGTCCGGTACCGGGACGACCTTCTCCGCCGGGACGACGGCCCGCTCCGCGTAGGCGCCCTGCACGTTCGACCACGCCACCCGGTCGCCGATCGAGAAGCCGGCCGCGCGCCCGTCCGTGCTCCCGTCCACGTCCGGGCCCACCGCCGCGACCGTCCCCGCGGCCTCCATGCCGGGCGTGTAGGGGAGCGGCTGCGGGTACGCGCCGGTCCGGAAGTAGACGTCGATGAAGTTGACGCCCGCCGCCGCGACGTCGATCAGCACCTCGCCGGGGCCCGGCTCGGGATCCGGACGCGTCGCGGGCTCCAGCACCTCCGGGCCGCCGTTCTCCGACACGACGATCGCGCGCATGTTCACTCCACTCTGGAAACGGCGCCCTGGGAACGGCACCGTCGATCAACGGGCTTACGGACGCGGTAACCGCACCCTCGCACGCGTTGTTCCACGCCTTCGCCGCCGTACCCGCCCGGCCCGTATCCGCCCGCCGCGCCCGCCGGACGCGTCAGATCCACTCGTGGACGGTCGCGTCGACGAGCGCGACGGTCTCGTCCACGCGCGCGGCGATCGTCCCGGGGTCCCAGATCTCGCGGCGGGAGCACTCCTCGAAGCCGACCCGGGTCGCCGCCGTGAACAGCGCCACGACGAGCCGGGGCCGCAGGTCCCGCTCGGGGTCGACGCCCTCGCGGCGCGCGATCTCGCCGACCAGCGCGCCCTCCGACGCCGCGTAGGCGGTCAGCTCCGCCGACAGCAGCGCGGGCGTCGCCTCGATCACCTGCCGGATCCGGCGGAACCGGACGACCTCCTCCTCGTCGCCCGCGGCGACCGTCTGCAGCACCGTGCGCAGCGCCTCGAACAGCGCGGTGAACGGCCGCTCCCCGGCGGGGCGCTTCGCGAGGGCCTCCTCGACGGCCCGGTACCGCTCCGAGACCTGGTCGAGGACGACGTCCTCCTTGGACGCGAAGTAGCGGAAGAACGTCCGCTGCGACACCGGCAGCGCCGCGACGATCTCGTCGATCGTCGTCTCCTCGTACCCGTCCCGCACGAACAGCTCGAGCGCGGCGTCGATCAGCGCCATCCGGGTCCGCCGCTTCTTCCGCTCGCGGACCCCGCCGGTGGAGCGGCCGCGCGCGGGCCCCGGCGCACCGCCCGCCGCGTCGGCGGTCATCGCTGCCTCCTGCCGTTGCCACGGGCGGTCCCCGCCCGCTCTCACAGAGCTTGTATCACGGTGATGCGACGCCCATGCGCGTGACGATTCAACTATTCGGTTCCGATTGGCACCGGGCCGCCGCGCGTGTCGGCCGCGCGGCGGCGGACCATCGGCCGCGGCGGCCGGAAATCACGGCCCGTTCTGCGGGTTTCCGCTGCGCACGCGGCCTTCTCGGGTCATCCTGAGATCGGTCACGAATCGTTGCCGAACGGTAGCCCATCGTTATCGTCCGGCGGGGTGAGGCGGGTGATCGGCATGTCCGTCGTCGGCGGGCGAGACCTCGCGCGGGTGCGCCGGGGGCATCTCGCGGTGCTCGCGTACGAGGTGGAGCGGCGCGGTCTCGCGTGCCGGCTCGCCGGTCCGGGGGAGTCGGTGCTCAGCGTCCGCGACGCCCGCTCCGGCCGGAGCGCCATGGTGGTCGCCACTCCGGCCGGGGACGGCTGGTCCTACCTGTGGCCGGGCGGCGGCATCGCCGACGTCGCCGCCGCGCCCCAGGTCGCGGACCGCCTGGCCCGCCTCCTCGCCTGACGCGCCGCCCGGCGCGGCGCGGCAGGCCGGCCGCGGAGGGGGCGCCTTGCCTCCCGCTCCGCGACCTCTCTAGACTCGCTTGCGAACATATGTTCGATATGCCGCATGCCTTCCCCCGTGCGGTGAACGCGAGGGGGAGGCAGATGACGCGCGTGTTCGGCGATCCCGTGGACGTCTCGGTGCGGGACGGGCGTCCCGCCCGGTTCGTCTGGCGCGGCCGGGGCCACACCGTCCGGCGGGTGCTGGAGCACTGGGTCGCGACCCGCGACTGGTGGCGCGAGCAGGACCCGGACGGCGACGTCCTCGGCGAGCGCGAATTCTGGCGCGTGGAAGCCTCCCCTGGCGCGGAAACGGGGGTTTACGAGCTGAGATATGACGTTTCGACGCAGACATGGCTGCTTTCCCGGGTATGGGACTGACACGATGCATCTGCACGTCGCATCCGCGTACTCGCTGCGCCACGGCGTCGCGCCGCCCGCCGCGCTGGTGGAGCGCGCCGCCGAACTCGGCCTGGAGACGCTCGCCGTCACCGACCGCGACGGCCTGTACGGGGCCGTCCGGCACGTCCTGGCGTGCCGCGACGCGGGCATCGGCGCGATCGTCGGCGCCGACCTCGCGCTCGCCGGGGGCGGCCGGATCGTGGCGCTCGCGGTCGGCCGCGCCGGGTGGCGGTCGCTGTGCCGGCTCGTCTCGGCCGCGCACGCGCCGGGGCACGCGGCGGTGCGCGCGTCCGGCGAGGGCCCGGCCGTCACCCGCGAGCTGGTCGGCGCGCACGCCGAGGGGCTGGTGGTCCTGCTCGGCCCCGCGTCGGACGTCGGACGGGCCGTGGCCGAGCGGCGCCCGGACGAGGCCGCGCGGCGGCTCGCGGGATGGCGCGCGACCGCCGAGGTCGCCGTCGAGATCGTCAACCACTTCGACCGGGGCGACGGGCACCGGGCCGCCCGGATGCTCGCGCTGGCCCGCGAGGCCGGGGTCCCGGCCGTCCTCGGGAACGCCGTCCGGTACCTGGACCCGGCCGACTACCCGGTGGCGCAGGTCCTGGACGTCACGCGCCGGCTCGTCCCGCTGGACCGGCGGCACCTCGAGGAGCGCACCGGCCACGCGTACCTCAAGCCGGTCGCGGAGATGCGGCGGGTCGCCGAACTGAGCTGCGGCCCCGGGGACGACCCGGGCGCGCTGCTCGCCGCGACCCGGCGGCTGTCCGAACGGTGCGTCCTCGACCCGGACGGCGACCTCGGCATGGACCGGGTGCACCTGCCCGCGGTGGACGGCGACGCGCACGCGCGGCTCGCCGCCCGCTGCGCGGACGGGCTGGCCCGGCGCGGCATGGAGCATTCCGCGCGGGCCGCCGACCGGCTCGCCGACGAGCTCGCCGTGATCGCCCGCAAGGGCCTGGCCGCCTACTTCCTCACGGTCGCCGACGCCGCCGCGCTGATCCGCTCCCGCGGCATCCGCTGCGCGATCCGCGGCTCCGGCGCGGGCAGCCTGGTCAACCACCTGATCGGCATCGGCGACCTCGATCCGCTCCGGCACGACCTGCTGATGGAGCGGTTCCTCGCCGACAGCCGCGAGGGCCTGCCCGACATCGACCTGGACGTCGAGTCGGCGCGGCGGCACGAGGCGTACCGGGCGCTGTTCGACCGGTACGGCGCCGACGGCACCGCCTGCGTGTCGATGATGGAGACCTACCGGGCGCGCAGCGCGCTGCGCGACGTCGGCAACGCCGTCGGGCTCCCGCCGCAGGAGATCGACGCGATCGCCAAGGCGTTCCCGCACATCCGCGCCCGGCAGATCCGCACCGCCCTGCACGACCTGCCGGAACTGCGGCAGAGCAACCTCGCCCAGGGCCGCCTGGAGGTGCTGTACCGGATCGCCGAGCGCCTCGACGGGATCCCCCGGCACATCGCCATGCACCCGTGCGGGGTGCTGCTGTCGAGCCCGACCCTGCACGACCGCACCCCCGTCGAGGAGAGCGCCCTCGGGTTCCCGATGAGCCAGTTCGACAAGGACGACGTCGAGGCGATGGGCCTGCTCAAACTGGACGTCATCGGCGTGCGGATGCAGTCGGCGATGGCGCACGCGGTGGACGAGATCGACCGCACGACCGGGGCGCGGCCCGACCTCGAGGCCGTCCCGCGCGACGACCCGGCCACGTTCGAGCTGATCCGCACGTCCCGCACCCTCGGCTGCTTCCAGATCGAGTCGCCCGGCCAGCGCGAGCTGATCGGCCGGCTCCAGCCGCGCGACCTGGACGACCTCGTCATCGACATCTCGCTGTTCCGGCCCGGCCCCGTCGCCTCCGACATGGTGAGCCCGTTCCTGGACTCCCGCGCCGGGCTGCGCGCCCCCGAGTACCCGCATCCCGACCTCGAACCGGCGCTGCGCGAGAGCCTCGGCGTCGTCGTCTTCCACGAGCAGGTCCTGCGGGTGCTGGACGTCATGACCGGCTGCGGGCTGTCGACCGCCGAGGCCGCGCGCCGCGCCCTCGGCGGCGCCGAGGGCCAGGCCGTCATCGGCGCCTGGTTCCGCGAGCGGGCCCTGGCGCGCGGCTACGACGAGGCCGCCGTGGAGCGCGTCTGGCGGACGCTCACCGCGTTCGGCGCCTTCGGCTTCTGCAAGGCGCACGCCGCGTCGTTCGCGCTGCCCACGTACCAGTCGGCGTGGCTGAAACGGCACCACACCGCCGCCTTCTACGCGGGCGTCCTCACCCACGACCCCGGCATGTACCCCAAACGGGTCATCCTCGACGACGCCCGCCACTTCGGGGTGCCGATCCTACCGCTGGACGTCAACCGCTCCACCGCCGACTGGCACGTCGAGCCGGTGCCGGAGGGCGGCCCGGCCGGGATCCGGGTGGCGCTGGCGGAGGTCAAGGGCATCAGCGAGGCCGAGGTCGAGGCGATCGTCGCGGCCCGCGCGGACGGGCGCCCGTACCGCTCCCTCACCGACTTCTGGCGACGGGCCCGGGTGTCCCGCCCGATCGCCGAACGCCTCGTCCTGGCCGGCGGCTTCGACGCCCTGTACGGCCCGGCGCCCGAGCCCGCGCCGCCGGCCGGGGGCTCGCTCGTGCCGCGGCGCGATCTGCTGTGCCGGGTGGGTGCGCTCGAGCGCGTCACCGCCCGGCCCCGCCGGGGCGGGGTCGCCGACGGGCAGCTCCCGCTCGGCTTCGACGACGGCGAACTCGAACCGCTCCTGGCCGGTCCGCCGGCCGGTCCGCTCGCGGATCCGGCGCTCGGCGACGTCCCGTCCACCGGGCTGCCGCCGATGACGCCCGCCGAGATCGTCGAGGCCGAGCTGGAGATCCTCGGCATGGACGTCAGCCGGCACGTGGTGAGCTTCTACCGGCCCCTGCTGGCCGTGCTGCGCGCGGTCCCCGCCGCCGACCTGCCGCGCCGCCCGCCCGGCGGCGACGTCGTGGTCGCGGGCGTGAAGGTCGCGACGCAGACGCCGGCCGTCCGGTCCGGGCAGCGGGTCATCTTCGCGACGCTCGACGACGCGACGGGCCCGGTCGACCTGGCGTTCTTCGAGTCCGTGCAGGACCGCTGCGCCGCCACCGTGTTCGGCTCGTGGCTGCTGGCCGTCCGCGGCCGGATCCGCCGGGCCGGCGGCCGCGCCGTGTCGATCACCGCGACGGCCTGCTGGGACCTGGCGTTCCTCGAGGAGGAACGGCGGCGCGGCGGACCGGACGCCGTCCGCGCGGCGATGACGCGGCCCGGCCCGTCCGGACGGCCCGTCGGCCGCCGCATCGTCCAGCCGACCGGCTTCGCGATGTCGCCCTACTCCGACATCGGCCACGCGGGCCCGCCGGCGGCGTCCCGCCCGCCCGCACGGCTCTGGCACGCGAGCACCGGCAGTTCGGGCCCGGCGCCGTGATCACTTCTGCGGGATGACCTCGCGGCCGGTCTGCAGGCGGGTGATCTGGAAGACGTTCGCCATGCACAGCGCGGCGGCCAGGGCCAGGCAGGCGGCCGCCGCGACGCCGAGGTGGACGTCGACGCGGGCGTCGGCGAGGGTGTCGGTGCTGCCGTGCGCGAACGCCTGCGCCAGCAGGACGCCGAGCAGCGCGCAGCACCACCAGGCCGCGACGACCGCCCCGGCGGCCTGCCGTTCGGTGGTCCGGTACCGGCCGCTGTTGACCCACACCTCGTACACCAGCCGGGGCGGCAGCCACAGGTTCACGATCGGCATGAACCAGCCGAACACCGTCCAGGCGCGGTGGTGGCGGTGCGGGCCGGGGGACTGCGCGTAGGCCCGCCAGAACCAGAACAGGTAGAGCGTTCCGGTGACGGCGACGAGGAGCGCGTACACGGTGAACACGTCGGTGTAGGGGGCGATCGCCTGGCCGGTGGCCTCGGCGTCGTAGGTCCCGTGGGTGGCCTGGCGCAGCGGATGGGCCATCCGCAGCAGGCTGATGCCCGAGCCGAGGGCGACGAACGCGTCGAACCCGAGCAGCATGAACACCGCCACGCCGACGGCGCGGAAGTCGCGCCGCCGGGCCCACGCTCCGCACGCCGGGCAGCGGTTCACCTCGGTCGGGATGATGTCGCCGCAGAGGGCGCACGGCATGGTCGACCTCCGGGGGCTTGGGGGTGCGGCTCTCTCTGGATACTACGAAGGTACGACTTGTCCGGGGCGCCGGCGGTTCGAACCGTTCTCAGAACACCGCCCGCGCCGCCAGGTGCGCGAGGACGGCGGTGAGCGCGAGCCACGCCGCCAGGCGGCCGAGGCCGCCGGACGTCACGAGCCGTTCGGGGCGCAGGCCGGTGACGATCGCGAGCGCCCACCACTGCGCGGTGAGCCAGCACGTCGCGTACAGGTTCCCGTGGCCGACGAGCGCGCACAGCAGGACGACCGCGGCCGGAGTGGCCGTGTGCGCGAACAGCGACGGCCCGCGCGCGAGGCCGTGCACCCCGCGCCGCAGGCCCGCCAGGACCGCGATCCAGCCGCCGCCGCACAGCGCCCACAGGGCCACGACCGCGGTGGGCAGCCCGTTCAGCGACTCCGGTGCCAGCGCCGCTCCCCCCGCCGTTCCGCTCGCCGTTCCGCTCTCCGCGCGCCCATCAGCGCATCAGGCCCGACTCCCAGGCCCAGGCCGCCGACTCGACGCGGTTCCGGGTGCCGAGCTTGCGGTGGATGCTCCCCACGTGGGTCTTCACCGTGGACAGCGAGACGAACAGTTCCCCGGCGATCTCCTCGTTCGTCCGGCCGCGCGCGACGAGCCGGACGACGTCCAGCTCCCGCTCGGTGAGCGCCTCGCGCGGCCGGACGGGCGGGGCCTGCGGGGGCCGCGCCAGGTGCTCCAGCAGCCGGACGGTGATCGACGGCGACACCAGCGACTCGCCGTTGGACGCCGCCCGGACCGCCTCCACCAGCAGCGCCGGGCCGCCGTCCTTGAGCAGGAACCCGACGGCGCCGCCGCGCAGCGCCCCGTACACGTACTCGTCCATGTCGAACGTCGTGACGATCACGATGCGGAGCGGGTCGGGCACGCCGGGTCCGGCGAGCAGCCGGGTCGCCTCGAGGCCGTCCATCGCGGGCATCCGGATGTCGAACAGGCACACGTCCGGGCGGAGCCGGCGGGCCAGCTCGACCGCCCGCCGGCCGTCGGCGGCGTCCCCGACGACGGTCATGTCGGGCTGCGAGTCGACGATCATCCGGAACCCGGTCCGGACCATCTCCTGGTCGTCTGCGATCAGTACGCGGATGGTCACGTGTCCGATTCTTTCAGGATCCCGGCAGGGGCAGGACGGCGACGACCTCCCAGCCGCCCTCGGGCCGCGGTCCCGCGTGCAGCCGCCCGCCGAGCGCCGCCACCCGCTCGCTCAGCCCGGTCAGCCCGAACCCGCTCGACGGGAGCCGCCGCCCGCGTCCCCGCCCGTCGTTGCGCACGGCCACCTCGACGCCGCCGCCGAGGCGCGCCAGCGACACCCGCACGTACGTGGCGTCCGCCGCGTGCTTGCGGACGTTCGTCAGCGCCTCCTGGACGACCCGTGTCGCGGACGTCGCCGACTCCGGCGGCAGCGGCCCGAGATCCGGCGCGACGGACAGGACGGCGGGCGGGTGCGTGAACCCGGCGACGAGCTCGCGCAGCCGGTCGAGATCGCCGACCGGCCGGGTCGCCGAACCCCGGTCGGCGGGGCCGCCGGACGGGTCCGCGTGCGGGCCCGGCGCGTGCGGGCCGCCGGCCGCGCCCGGGGCGGCCGGATCGGTCCCGTCCTGGGCGTCCCGCAGCAGGCCCACCATGCGGCGCATCGACGTCAGCGCCTCCGTCCCGGCCTTCTCGATGCCCTCGAACATCGTGTCCAGCCGCTCGGGGGACTGCGCGGCGCCCGAACCCGCCGCGAACCGGGCCGCCTGCGCCTGCACGACGATCCCGGTGACGTGGTGCGCGACGAAGTCGTGCAGGTCGCGGGCCAGTTCGAGGCGCTCGTCCCGGCGCGCCGCCGTCACCGACCGGGCCCGCCGGGCGTCCACCGCCCGCAGGTACAGCCCGGCGCCGATCGCGATCGCGAGCAGCACGCCGAGCGGCGCGGTGAACAGCACCGCCGAGATCACCGACCAGCGCAGCGGCATGGTCAGCAGCGCGGCGCCGAGCAGTACCGGCACCGCGATCGCCCGCTCCCGCGGCAGCCGCCACACCGCCCGGACGGTGATGATCAGCAGCCCGCCGATCTCGGCGAACATGCTCGGGTTGCCGCTCCACTCCACCATGACGGCCGTCCCGAGGAACAGGCTGCTGCCCAGCGACAGCGTGCCCGCGGCGATGCCCCAGGGCAGCAGCTGCCCGCGGCTGACCACGGCGGCGGTGACGGTCGTCGCGAGCATCACCATCCACAGGTCGATCACGCTGCTCATGGCCACCAGGCACAGCAGCAGGAACAGGGCCGCGAACCCCCCGTAGGCGATGCGCGCCACCCATCCGCCGGCGGTGTGGATGCGGTCGAGTCCGGCCCCTGTGTCGCTCACGGGCAATCAGGCTACGACCCTCGGCCGACCGGCGGATCGGTCATCCGGCCGATGGGCGGCGAGCCGGGACCGCCCCCGCGCCCGATGCGCGGGGACGGCCCGCTCCCGGACGCTGGGGGCATGGAAATCATCTACGTCCCGCTCGCCATCGCCTTCGCCGCCGCGTTCGTCGTCTTCGTGGTGTACGGCGGCATCGTCATGCCGATGACCGAGATCACCGAATCGTGGAGATCCCGTGGAACCGGCGGAGCCCGCGGAGCCGGTGCCGACGGCGCGGGGGAGCACCGGTGACCGAAGTCGCCCCCGAACCCGTCCTGGAGGGACGGGGCCTGGTCAAGCGATTCGGGACGGCCGTGGCGCTCGACGGCGTGGACCTCGCCGTCGACCGCGCCGAGACCGTCGCGATCATGGGACCGAGCGGATCCGGCAAGTCGACGCTGCTGCACTGCCTCGCCGGGATCACGGTGCCGGACGCGGGCGAGGTGCGGCTGCTCGGGGAGCGCGTCGACGCGCTCGGCGAGCGCCGCCGCAGCACGCTGCGCCGCACCCGCTTCGGGTTCGTGTTCCAGTTCGGGCAGCTGCTGCCCGAACTGCCCGCCGAAGAGAACGCGGCGCTGCCGCTGATGCTGAACGGAACGCCGCGCCGGGAGGCGGTGCGGGCCGCGCGGGCCTGGTTCGGGCCGCTCGGCCTCGCCGGGCTGGAGGGCCGCCGGCCGGGCGAGCTGTCCGGCGGGCAGGCGCAGCGCGTCGCCATCGCCCGCGCGCTCGTGCCCCGCCCGGCCGTCGTGTTCGCCGACGAGCCGACCGGCTCCCTCGACCAGGCGACCGGCCGCGACACCATGCGGCTGCTCGTCGAGGCGACCCGGCACAACGGCGCGTCCCTCGTCGTCGTCACCCACGACGCGTCCGTCGCGGCCTGGTGCGACCGGACGGTCGAGGTCCGCGACGGCCGCGCGCGGCGTCCCGTCGCGGGAGCGGCGTGACGGCGCGGGCGGCGGGGCCGGCGCGCACCGCCCGCACGACCCTCGAGCTGTCGTGGCGGCTGCTGCGGTGCGGGGGAGCGCGCAACCTGCTCGGCTCGCTGCTCACCCTCGCGGCCGTCGCCGTCTCGACCGGGCTGCTGCTGTTCGCGCTCGGCGCGAACCACGCGTTCGCCGAGCGGGCCGCCGCCGACGCGTGGCGGCATCCGGCGGCGCCCGGCGACGGGGCCTCCGGGACGCCGGCGGCCGTGCAGGCGCTCTCCACGGACTACGTGCGCGGGGACCCCGTCACGGTCGTCGACCTCGGCGCGCTGTCCGCGGACCCGCCCGTCCCGCCCGGAATGCCGCGCTTCCCGGAGCCGGGCGAGCTGTGGGCGTCCCCCGCGCTCGCCGAACGGCTGGCGGACCTGCCCGCCGGCCAGCTCGCCGACCGGTTCCCCGAACCCGCCGGGACGCTCGGCGACGACGCGCTGGTCTCCCCGGGCGAGCTCGTCGCCGTCGTCGGGCGGGACGCCGCCGCGCCCGTCCTGACCGCCCCGCGCTCCGACACGACCGGTCTGGAGACCACCGCCGCACCGACGCGCATCGACGCCTTCAACACCGGCACGTCCTCGTGGATGAGCGTCTACCGGGTGCTCGCCGGGGTCGCGTCCGCGCTGATGGTGGCACCCCTCCTGGTGTTCGGCGGCGCCGCGGCCCGGCTCACCGTCGCGCGCCGCGACGGGCGGCTCGCCGCCCTACGGCTGGTCGGCGCGACCCCCGCCCAGGTCGTCGCGATCACCACCGCCGAAGCCGTCCTCACCGCCGCCGCCGGGGCCGTGCTGGGCGCGGTCCTGTACGCGGCGGCGGTCCCGGCCCTCACGCACATCACCATCCAGGGCGGCGGCTGGTTCGCCGGGCACCTGTGGCCCGGCCCGCCGGGCGTCGCGGCCGTCCTCGCGGCCGTCCCGCTGCTCGTCGGGGCCGGTGCCGTCGCCGGGCTGCGCCGCGTCGTCGTCTCCCCCCTCGGCGTCGCCCGCCGGGAGACGCCGCCCGCGCTGCGCGCCGTCCGGATCCTCGCGCCGCTCGCGGTGCTGGTCGCGTTCGGCGCCGTGAGCGGCGGGCTGCTGGGGATGCGGTACGCGGGGTTCGCGGTCCTGCTCGTCCTGATGACGCTGGCCTTCCTGACGATCAACTACGCGGGACCGTGGGTGGTGTCGGTGATCGGCGGCTGCATGGTCGCGCTGGCCCGCGGGCCCTCCCGGCTGCTCGCGGGCCGCCGCCTGCGGGACGACCCGCGCTCGGTGTGGCGGACGGTCGCGGGCGTCGCGCTCACCGGGTTCGTCGCCGGGTTCCTCGCGCTGCTGAACCCGGGGACGATCGAGGACGGCGCGTCCGACCGGCTCCGGATCGGCGTCCCGGACGGCCGCGATCCTGCGGCGATCGCCGCGCGGGCGGAGCGGCGGCTCGGCGGGATCGAGGCCGCGGTCTCGACCGGCGACGGCGACGGCCCGCGCGGCGGCGCGAAGGTCGTGACGATCACCGTGCCCGGCGGCGCCGCCGCCGTCGACCGCGCCCGGACGGCGCTGCACGGGCTCGTCCCCGGACGCGTGGCCACCACTCCCGCCGACGACGGCACCGGCGGCCGGAACCTGCTCGGCGACCTGCGGACGGGCGCGCTCACCGTGCTCGCCGTCTCGTTCCTCATCGGGACCACCAGCGCGGGCATCACCGGGGCGTCGGCCGTCCTGGACCGCCGCCGGACCTACGCGATGCTCCGCCTCGCCGGGACGCCGCTGGAGGTGCTCGACCGCGCGCGGCGGCAGGAGACGGTGGTGCCGCTGGCGGTGATGGGCGGCGGGTCGCTGCTCGCCGGGCTGTTCTTCGCGTCCCCGTTCGCGACCGGCGTCGGCGCGGGCGGGGCGCTGACGCTCGCCGGGTTCGTGGTGCTCGGCTTCGGGGGGATCCTCGGCGCGAGCGCTCTCAGCCGTCCGCTGCTGAGGGCCGTGACGACCGACCCGGCGCCCCGTCCGGACTGAACTCGCGCGGGGGCGGAATGTCAGAGGCGAGCCGTAGGTTGTGCATGTCACCACGGGTTCGAGGGGGTTTCGGCTCCCGGCCCGACGCCCGGCACGGTACCGAGACCGCTACGCATCGTAGCTGATGCGGAACCGTGACGGGTGGGGTGACGTGCCAGGGGGTACGTCATGGGCGACGGCCCCGCCGGGCGGCGGCGCCGTCGGCGTACAGGAAGGGGTGTTGGCAGTGGAGGCGAACTTCCATATCTCTCACCCGCGGCTCGACGGGCCCGCGGAGCGGACCGCCGTACAGCCGTGGCTGACCGAGCTCACCCACGCGACGATGAACGCCTACGCCGAGCCGCCTCGCGCGCTCGCCGCCGTGGAGACGCTGCCCGTACGGGACGCGCGCCGCCCGGCCGTGCGGGCCGCAGTGGTCGCCGCCTGACGGGGGAAACCGTAGCGTAGAAAGGGCCGGGACGACAGCGTCCCGGCCCTTTCTTTGATCGACTGTCTCAATATTTGATACATGTTTCTCAGGATTCGAGAAGGCGGAGTAGGGTGCGGCCATCACCGAGAAGGAGTGATCCCATGGCCGACCAGGCGACCTACACCCACGGACATCACGAGACCGTCCTGAGCGCGCACCGGTGGCGAACGGTCGAGAACTCGGCCGCGTACCTGATCGAGCATCTGCGTCCCGGCGCGTCGGTGCTGGACGTCGGCTGCGGGCCCGGATCGATCACCACGGGGCTGGCGGAGCGCGTCGCGCCGGGACGCGCCGTCGGCGTCGACGCGGCCGCGGGCGTCGTCGAGCAGGCACGGGAGGCGGCCGCGGCGGGCGGCCCGCCGAACGTCGAGTTCGCCGTCGGGGACGTTCACGACCTGCCGTTCCCCGACGGCGCCTTCGACGTCGTGCACGCCCACCAGGTGCTGCAGCACATCGCCGATCCGGTCGGCGCGCTGCGCGAGATGCGCCGCGTCGCCCGGCCCGGCGGTGTCGTCGCGGTGCGGGAGGCCGACTTCGGCGGCATGGTCTGGCACCCGAACCCGCCGGGCATGGACGCCTGGCTGCCCGTCTACTGCAAGGTGGCGCGCGGCAACGGCGGCGAGCCCGACGCGGGACGGCGGCTGGCCGCGTGGGCCCGTGCGGCGGGCTTCGCCGACGTGCGCTCGTCCGCGTCGACCTGGTGCTTCGCGACGCCGGAGGAGCGCGCCTGGTGGAGCGACTCGTGGGGTGGGCGCCTCGCGCGCTCGGCCGTCGCCGACGCCGCCGTCGCCGGCGGCCACGCCACCCGCGCGGAGCTGGACGGCGTCTACGCGGGCTGGAAGGCGTGGGCGGCGGCGGAGGACGGCTGGTTCGCCGTCCTGCACGGCGAGATCGTCTGCCGCGCCTGACCGTCCGGCCCGGGAACGCGTCCGGCGCGCAAACGCGTCCGGGCCGGGGGACGGCCTCAGAACGGGTCGGTGAGCTCGCCCAGCTTGTCCGTGAGCCGCAGGTTGTGCGAGTAGTCGACCGGGACGGTGACGACCGAGACGCCGCCGTCCGCGAGGGCCTTGCGCAGCGTGGGCAGCAGCTCGCCGGCCGACTCGACCCGGTACCCGTGGGCACCGAAGCTCTCCGCGTACTTCACGAAGTCGGGGTTGCCGAACTTGATGTGGGAGCTGCGGCCGAGCTCGAGGTCCATCTTCCACTCGATCAGCCCGTACGCGGAGTCGTCCCAGATCAGCACGGTGATCGGGATGTTCTCCCGGACGGCGGTCTCGAGCTCCTGCGAGTTCATCAAGAAGGCGCCGTCACCGGTCGCGGCGAGCACCCGCCGGTCGGGGTGGGCGAGCTTCGCGGCGATCGCGCCCGGCACCGCGAAGCCCATGGACGACAGCCCGTTCGACACCAGCAGCGTGTTCGGCTCGTACGTCGGGTACATGCGCGCCATCCACATCTTCACCGCGCCGGTGTCGGCGAGCACGATGTCCTCGCGGCCCATCGCGGCGCGGACGTCGGCGATGATGCGGCGCGGGGAGAGGGGGAACCCGTCCTCGGTGGCGCCCTCGGCGAGTTCGGCCCGCATCAGCTCGCGGATCTTCCGCCCCGTCCCGTTCACGTCGAACCGGCGGTGCGTGGCGTCGGTGAGCGCGTAGAGGGAGCGGGAGATGTCGCCCTGGATGCCGACGTCGACCGCGTAGTGGTCGTCGACCTCGGCGGGCGACGGATGGATGTGGACGATCTTCTTGTCGCCGTCCGGGTTGATCTTGACGGGGTCGAACTCCTGCAGCTCGTAGCCCACGGTGATGAGCACGTCCGCCTCGTCGAAGCCGAAGTTCACGTAGTCGTGCCGCATGAACCCGACCGCGCCGAGCGCGTTGCGGTGGTCGTCCGGGAACACGCCCTTGCCGTTGAACGTCGTCGCGACCGGCAGCCCGAGCCGCTCCGACAGGTACACCAGCGCCTCGCTCGCGCGGTGCCGGGTCGCGCCGTGCCCGGCCAGGACGATCGGTCGCCGCGCGAGCGCGAGGACGTCGGCGGCCCGCGCGATCTGCGACGGCGACGGCTCCTGCGGGCGCACGACGTTCACCGGCAGCGGCGCCAGGTCGGCCGGGACCTTCGCCGCCTCGACGTCCTCGGGGATCGCCAGGTAGACCGCGCCGGGACGCTCGGTCTGCGCGGTCTTGAACGCCTTGCGCACCATCTCCGGGAGCGCCTCGGCGTGCGGCGCCAGCTCCGCCCACTTGGTGATCGGGCGGAACAGCGACACGAGGTCGACGATCTGGTGCGACTCCTTGTAGATGCGGTCGAGCCCGACCTGCGCGGAGATCGCCACGACCGGGGTGCTGTTGGTGGTGGCGTCCGCGACGCCGAGTTGCAGGTTGATCGCGCCCGGCCCGAGCGTCGCCGACGCCACGCCCGCCTTCCCGGTGAGCCGGCCGTAGATCTCGGCCATGAACGCGGCGCCCTGCTCGTGCCGGACCAGGACGTAGCGGATCGACGAGTCGGTCAGCGCGTTGACGAAGTGGATGTTCTCCTCACCCGGTATGCCGAAGACGTACTCGACGCCCTCTGCCTCCAGGGTGCGGACGAGCAGACGGGCGGCGTCTTCCTGCGCGGACATCGTGTGTCCCTCTTCCCACGTGCGATCTTCGGGGGTTTCCTCCCGTGCAGCACGCGCGACACCGCGGTAATTCCCTGGCGAGAACGCGTTCTAGCCGTCGACGATCTCCTTGATCGCCCGCAGCGTCGGCTCGTCCTTCACCCCGGCGATGAGCAGCGTGGACACCGGGCTGTCGCGCCACAGCTGCATCCGCTCCTTGATCCGCCCGATCGGCCCGAGCAGGGAGATCGAGTCGGCGAGGTCGTCCGGGACCGCTCTGATCGCCTCCTGGCGCCGGCCGTCCAGGAACAGCTCCTGGACGCGCGCCGCCTGCTCCGCGTAGCCGAGCCGGCCGATGAGGTCGAGGTGGAAGTTGCGTTCGCGGGCGCCCATCCCGCCGATGTAGAAGGCGAGCGGGACCTTGGCGAACTCGAGCGCGGACGCCAGGTCGTCGGTGACGATCGTGGTGACGGTCGCCGCGATCTCGAAGCCGTCCGGGCGTCCGGCGAGGGACGCGCCGAAGACCGGCTCGATCTGCTCCGGGTCGACGAACAGCGGCAGCCAGCCCTGCGTCGCCTCGGCGGCCAGCGCGACGTTCTTCGGGCCCTCCGCGCCCAGGTAGACGGGGATCTCCGGGCGCACCGGGTGCACGATCGACTTCAGCGGCTTGCCGAGGCCCGCGCCGCCCGGCAGCGGCAGCGGGTAGTGCGGCCCGTCGCTGGTCACCGGCTCGTCGCGGCGCCACACCCGCCGGACGATGTCGAGGTACTCGCGGGTGCGCGCCAGCGGCTTCGGGAACGGCTGCCCGTACCAGCCCTCGACGACCTGCGGACCGGACGCGCCGAGCCCCAGGATCACCCGTCCGCCCGACAGCGCGTCGAGGGTGAGGGCGTGCATCGCGGTGGCGGCCGGGGTGCGCGCCGACATCTGCACCACGGCGGTGCCGAGCCTGATCCGGGACGTCCGCGCCGCGTACCAGGTCAGCGGGGTGAACGCGTCCGATCCGTAGGCTTCGGCGGTGAACACCGCGTCGTAGCCGAGCCGTTCGGCGGCCAGCACGGTGTCGGTCTGGTCCTCCGGCTCGCGCTGCCAGTAGCCGACGTTCAGGCCCAGCTTGAGATCGGTACCCACGATCCACCCCTTCTCCGCGTTGACGACGCAGAGCGATGGTAGAACACGTTCTATTTTTCGGGAAGGGCGGTCCGGCGTCCGGGCACGGCGAAGGGCCGCGGCCGGGGGAGGCCGCGACCCCTCGGCGCGACTCGGCTATGCCTCCCTGGCGGTGGTCAGGAGGGCCTCGAAGGCGGCGGGCGTCAGCACCAGGGCCGGGCCGCCGGGGTCCTTCGAATCGCGGACAGCGCGCAGATCGCGGGGAAGGGGGGCCACCTCGACGCACTGGTCGCCGCTCCCGCTGTGGGAGGACTTGCGCCATGCGGCCCCGGTCAGGTCGCGCTGCAGGTTGGTCACGGGCTGCTCCTTGCTGCCTCGGCTATGAGGTGCGCGGATTCCTCTGTGGACAGGGCGGCCGCCTCGATCCGATCAAAGCGGTCCCTATGTTTTGCTATTGCCTCCGCGCTCTCAAGGTAAACGTCGCCCATGGTGCCCTCTACGTAGGCGATATCGGGGTCTGCGGGGTCTGGATACGACAATATGGTGAAACGTCCGTCTAGACCCGCGTGCTCCTGCGCCGAGTACGGAAGTACCTGAATGGTGATGGTCGGGCGTTCCGCGGCGGCCACGAGCGACTCCAGTTGGCCGCGCATCACGCCGGGCCCGCCGATCTGCCGGCGCAGCACCCCCTCGTCGAAGATCACGTGCAGCTGGGGCGCGGTCTCCCGGGTGAGCAGCCCCTGCCGGTGCTTGCGGGCGGAGATGCGGCGCTCGATGTCCTCCTGGTTGGGCAGCAGGCGGCCCGCGGTGATGACGCGGCGCGCGTACTGCTCGGTCTGCAGCAGCCCGTGGATGAGCTGGGGGTCCCAGGTGCGGATGTGCGACGCCTCGTCCTCGAGCGCGACGTAGCTGCCCGCGAACACGTCCTGGTAGGCGGTCCACCAGCCGCGCTGGCCGGCCTGCCGGGCGAGGGTGATCAGCGAGTCGCGCTCGGGGCTCGGCACCCCGTACAGGTCGAGGATGTCGGCGATGTCCCCCGGCTTCGGGCGGGTCTGGCCCGTCTCGAGGCGGGAGATGGTGGCCCGCGACCAGTCGAGCCGGTCCGCGACCTCCTGCAGCGTGAGCTTCTGCTCCTCACGCAGCCGGCGGATCTCGCGGGCCAGCCGGCGGCCGCGGACGGTGGGGCGGTAAGTCATCTGGTCTCCTTCGTGGATGCCCCGGCCGCCGGGCCGGGGAGGAAGCGAAGCCTGCTGAGGAGCCGGACGGGAACAGGCGGTTCGCCGCCGGGCGAACCGCCGTGCCGGCCGCCGGGCCGGCGGTGTCGGCCTGTGGAGCCGGTGCCTGTGGAGCCGGTGTAAGACCTCAACGGGAGCCCTCCCGGACGGAGCGGTCGGCGACGAAGCAGGAACCCACGGGGCGACCCGTGGAACCCCCCCGCTTCGGGCGGGGGAGCAGGTCAAGGGAGTGGAGCCTCCTCACTCCTCGGCGGGTGCGCCACAACGAGATTGCCGCAACCCGGCACGAAGGCAGGTCGATTTCGCGAAGGCAGTTGCAAAGGTGAGAATCTCACGTAACGCTGGGTTCCGTGACTGCTCGGGGACCGAAAGTGACGAGCGACTCCGCCGCGCACCCCTGGCACGTAGTCGCGGGAGGACCCGTGAAGACATCGTCGACCCACGTTGCGGACATCCGGACGACCCCGGCGGACGCGTCCGTGAAGGCCGAAACCCATGCCGTGCCCGGACCGGCCCCGGGCGCGCAGTCCCGGCCCGTCCGCCGGCCCGCGCCGGAACCCGCGCCCGAGTCCGTGCCCGGGGCGGCGCCGGAGTCCGCGCCGGAACCCGCGCCGGAACCCGGGCACACCGCGCAGAGCATGGCGGACGCGATGTCCGACGAGCCCGGCGCCCCCGCCGGCACCCGTCCCGGCTGGGTGTGGGCGCTGCCCGGCGGGCCCGGCTGCGCGTCCCACGCGCGCCGCGTCCTGCGCGACGCCCTCGCCACGCTGGGCGTGCCCCGCGACGTGATCGGCGACGCGCAGCTGATGGTCAGCGAGCTCGCCACCAACGCCCACCAGCACGCCGGCGACCACGGCCCGCACGAGCTGTGGCTGTACTTCGGCGACGACGGCACCGGGGGCGAGGGCGCGGGCGAGGTCCGCTGCGCGGTCTTCGACGCCCTCGCCGAGACCGCGCTGCCCGGCTACTCGTGGACGTCCGGCGACTGCGGCCGCGGGCTCGGCATCGTCCGCGAACTGTCGAACGGCAGGTGGGGGATGCGCCGCACCCGGTCGCGGCTCGGGCCGTCCCTGCGGGGCAAGGCCGTGTGGTTCGCGATCCCGCGGGCGACACCGTCCTGACCGGGGCCCTTCCTGGCGCGGCACGCCGGTGTGCGATCCTTGCGGGCGACGGACGCGGAGGAACCCGGTGCGAATCCGGGGCTGTCCCGCAACTGTGACCAGGGAGTTCCCCTCGAAGGGGCCACGGCGCCGACGCCGGAAGGCCGCGGGGGAGCGTGCTCGGGGAGCCAGGAACTCCGGCCGTCGGACCGCACCGCCGTCGGGCGTGGACACCCGAGGAAGGACCGAACCCGCGATGCCCCCTGCCGCCCCCGGCTACCCCTTCTCCGCCGTCGTCGGGATGGACGATCTCAAGCTCGCGCTCCTGATCAACGCGGTGTCGCCCGGTGTCGGCGGCGTCCTCGTCCGGGGCGAGAAGGGCACCGCCAAGTCGACGATCGTCCGCGCGCTGGCCGCCCTGCTCCCGCCCGTCCGGACCGTTCCCGGCTGCCGCTTCTGCTGCGACCCGGACGCCCCCGACCCCGGCTGCCCGGACGGCCCGCACGCCGCGGACGCCGGGGCCGGCGAGCTCCCGGCCCGGCTCGTCGAACTGCCCGTGGGGGCGTCGGAGGACCGCCTCACCGGCTCCCTCGACATCGAACGCGCGCTGACCGAGGGCGTCACCGCCTTCGAGCCCGGCCTGCTCGCCGCCGCGCACCGCGGCGTCCTGTACGTCGACGAGGTCAACCTCCTGCACGACCACCTCGTCGACCTCCTGCTGGACGCCGCCGCGATGGGCGAGTCGCACGTGGAGCGGGAGGGCGTCTCGGTGCGGCACGCCGCCCGGTTCCTCCTCGTCGGCACGATGAATCCCGAAGAGGGGGAGCTGCGCCCGCAGCTCCTCGACCGGTTCGGCCTCACCGTCGAGGTCGCCGCGACCCGCGACCCCGCCGAACGCGCCGAAGTCGTCCGCCGGCGGCTCCGCTTCGAGGACGCGCCCGGCCCGTTCGCCGCCGGCTGGGCCGACGCCGAAGCCGATCTCGCCGCCCGCATCGCCGCCGCCCGCGACCGCCTGCCCGACGTCGAGCTCACCGACGCCGCGCTCCGCCAGATCACCGCCGTCTGCGCGTCCTTCGAGGTCGACGGCCTGCGCGCCGACCTCGTCACCGCGCGCGCCGCGATCGCGCTGGCCGCCTGGCACGACCGCCGGTCCGTCACCGCCGACGACGTCCGCACCGCCGCGCGCCTCGCCCTCCCGCACCGCCGCCGCCGCGACCCGTTCGACGCCCCCGGACTCGACGCCGACAAGCTGGACCGGATCCTCGACGACCACGCCGACCCCGACGCCGACCCCGAAGCCGACCCCGAACCGCCGGAGGGCGGCCCGGACGCCTCCGGTGGAGCGGACGGTCTCGACGGCCCGCCGCCCGGCGGCCCGGAGGACCCCGACCGTCCGGACGGGCCCGACGACGACGGCCCCGGCGGCGGGGGCCTGCCGGACGGGGTCCCCCCGGACCCGTCCGGGGAGCCCGCGGGGGCGAACGGCTCCGAGTCGCCGGTGCCCGAGCCGTCCGGCGAGGGCCGGTCGGCGGAGAGCGAGCCCGCACCGGCCGACGCCGCCTACAAGCCGCGCCTGTTCACCGTTCCCGGTATCGGCGCCGGTGCGCCGGGACGCCGCTCCAAGGCGCGCAGCCCGTACGGGCGGGTCTCGGGTGCGCGGCCGGGCGCGCGCGGGCTGCACTTGACGGCGACGCTGCGCGCGGCGGCGCCGCACCAGAGCGCGCGCGGCCGTGACGGTACGGGCCTGGTCGTCAGGTCAAGCGATCTACGCGAGACGGTCCGGGACGGGCGCGAGGGCAACCTGGTCCTGTTCGTCGTCGACGCGAGCGGCTCGATGGCCGCGCGCGCCCGCATGCGCGCCGTGAAGGGCGCCGTCCTGAGCCTTCTCCTGGACGCCTACCAGCGCCGCGACAAGATCGGCCTGATCACGTTCCGCGGCACGGACGCCGACCTCGCACTCCCGCCGACCTCGTCGGTGGAGGCCGGGGCGCGCCGCCTCGAACGCCTCCCCACCGGCGGCCGGACCCCGCTCGCGGCCGGGCTGCTGCGCGCGGCGGACGTCCTGCGCGTGGAGCGGCTCCGCGATCCGGCCCGCCGCCCGCTCCTGGTCGTGGTCACCGACGGCCGCGCCACCCACGGCCCCGACCCGGCCGCCGCGGCCGCGCACCTGTCGGGCGTCGCCTCGGTGGTCGTCGACTGCGAGTCCGGCCCCGTCCGGCTGGGCCTGGCCGCCTCCCTCGGCGCCCGCCTCGGCGCCGAGGTCGTCCGCCTTCACGACCTCGCCGCCGACTCCCTCGCCGGCCTGGTCCGCGCCACCCGCCCCGCCGCGTGACGGCCGCGTCCCGCGCCGTCCTCCCCGAGCGGCGGGACGGCCGGTGGCGCGACCGCGGGCCGGTGGGGCCGGTCCGTCGGCGCGACGGCGGCAGCAGCGCGGCGCGGCTGGCGTGGCCGACCCCGGGCCGCTATCGCTTGGGCAGCGCGACGGCGTCCGGTTGCGTTGGCTCGTCGCCCCGAGCGGGGCGGCTCGTGCCTGTGGTCGGCATTGCGGCGCGGGGGCCGGTCACGCCGTGCGGGCGGTTGCTCGGCGCGCGGCGGCGGTCCGGTGGACGTCGGGTCTGCGTGCGGTGGACGGGGCCGGTCGGGCCGGATCGCCGATGTGCTGGGCGCGAAAGGTTGATGACGTGGAAAGGGGACGAGGATGCCGCAAGGGAAACCGGAGTATGTCCCGGAGGACGGGCTGACGACGAAACAGCGGCGCAACCAGCCGCTGGTGATGGTGCACACGGGGCCGGGCAAGGGCAAGTCGACGGCGGCGTTCGGGCTGGCGTTGCGGGCGTGGAACCAGGGGTGGCCCATCGGGGTGTTCCAGTTCGTCAAGTCGGCCAAGTGGCGCATCGGGGAGGAGAACGCGCTGCTCGCGCTCGGGCGGCTGCACGGGGAGACCGGGGAGGGCGGACCGGTCGCGTGGCACAAGATGGGCGAGGGGTGGTCGTGGATCCAGCGGCCCGGCACCGAGGAAGACCACGCGGCGGACGCCCGTGAGGGCTGGGAGCAGATCAAGCGGGATCTGCGGGCGGAGACGTACCGCCTTTACGTTCTGGACGAGTTCACCTACCCGATGAAATGGGGATGGGTGGATGTCGACGACGTCGTGGCGACGCTCCGCGACCGGCCCGGCAACCAGCACGTGGTGATCACCGGGCGGGACGCCGACGTGCGGCTGGTCGAGTTCGCCGATCTGGTGACGGAGATGGGCAAGGTACGGCACCCGATGGACCGCGGGCAGAAGGGGCAGAAGGGCATCGAGTGGTGAACGTTCCGCGGCTGGTGATCGCGGCGCCGGCGTCCGGGAGCGGCAAGACCACCGTGGCGACCGGGCTGATGGCGGCGTTCGCGGCCCGGGGCGCGGCGGTCTCGCCGCACAAGGTGGGGCCCGACTACATCGATCCCGGCTACCACGCGCTGGCCACCGGACGGCCCGGGCGGAACCTGGATCCGTGGCTCACCGGGGAGGACCGGGTCGTCCCGCTGTTCCTGCACGGGGCGGCGGACGCCGACATCGCCGACATCGCGGTCGTCGAGGGGGTCATGGGCCTGTTCGACGGGCGCACGGGCGGCGGCGACTTCGGCGGTGGGGACTTCGCGTCGACCGCGCACGTGGCGACGCTGCTGGACGCACCCGTGGTGCTCGTCGTGGACGCCGCGGCCGCGGCCGGACGGTCCGTGGCGGCGATCGTGCACGGGTTCCGGTCGTTCGGGTCGGTGCGGGTCGGGGGCGTGATCCTCAACCGGCTCGGCTCGGACGCGCACGAGTCGATGTGCCGGGACGCGCTCGGCGACCTGGGCGTGCCGGTGCTCGGGGCCCTGCGGCGGCACGCGGACGCGGCGACGCCGTCGCGGCACCTGGGGCTGATCCCGGCGGCGGAGCGGGACGCGGACGCGGTCGCGAGCGTGCGGCGGCTCGGCGAGCTGGTCGCGGCGTCCTGCGACCTGGACGCGCTGGCGGCGCTGGCGCGGTCGGCCCCGCCGATCGCGGCCGGGGCGTGGGATCCGGCGGCGGCGGTCGAGGTCCGGACCGGGGCGGGACGGCCGCGGGTCGCGGTGGCCGGGGGAGCGGCGTTCACGTTCGGGTACGCGGAGAACGAGGAGCTGCTGGCGGCGGCGGGCGCGGAGGTCGTCCGGTTCGACCCGCTGCGGGACGAGGCGCTGCCCGCCGGCACGCGCGGGGTGGTCGTCGGCGGCGGGTTCCCCGAGGTGTACGCGGCGGAGCTGGCCGCGAACGAGCGGCTGCGCGCGGAGCTGGCGGCGTTCGCCGGGGCGGGGCGGCCCGTGTACGCGGAGTGCGCGGGGCTCCTTTACCTGGCGCAGGAGCTGGACGGTGCGCCGATGTGCGGCGTCCTGGACGGTGTCAAAGCGACGATGGCTCCGCGCCTGACGCTGGGCTATCGTGCCGCGGTGGCGGTGGCCGACTCCGTCGTCGCCCGGACGGGCGAACGGGTGCGCGGCCACGAGTTCCACCGCACGGTGACGGACCCCGCGCACGGGGACACGGCCGCCTGGCAGTGGTCCACGTCCGGCCCGGCGGGGTTCGTGCAGGGCGACTGTGTCGCGTCCTACCTCCATCTGCACTGGGCCGGATCGCCCTGGTTCGCGAGCAGAATGGTCCACGCCTGCGGTAGGGAGCACGGTTGAACGCCTTCGAGGGAAATGTGCGCCTGGAGGGGGAACGGACCGTCCTGCGCCCGTTCGGCCTGGACGACGCGGCGAGCCTGATCGAGGTGATCCGCGCGCGGGAGGACTGGCTTCCCCCCAACTTCCCCTCGGAGCTCAACGCGGAGTCGATCGCGTGGTTCCTGCGGGAGGGCATCCAGAAGGTCCAGCAGTACGGCCTCGGGATCCATCTCGCGGTGACCGGCGGCGACGGCGCGCTCCTCGGGACGATCGGGCTGTTCAAGGTCGACTGGACGCAGGGCACCTGCGAGGTCGGATACGGGATGCGCCCCGGCGCGCGCGGGAACGGGTACGCGACCGAGGCCCTTCGCCTGGTGTCGGACTGGGCGCTGCGCGACTGCGGCCTGTACCGGGTGGAGTTGCGCGCGCTGACGAGCAACGCGCCGTCCATCCGGGTGGCGGAGAAGGCCCGGTTCTGGCGGGAGGGACGCTCGCGCGGCGCGGAGCGTGACGCCGCGGGCGTCAACCAGGACATGTTCGTGTTCAGCCGCATCGCGCCCGACGTGCGGGACGCGCCGGACGGACGGCCCGCGCGCCTCGTGCCCGTGGACGTGGGGCCGGGCGATCCCGAACTGGTCACCGTCCGGGCCTTGCGGCTGCTGCACGAGGCCGACGCGGTGCTCGTCGCGGACGCGCCCGAGGCGCCCGTGCGCGCGCACACGACCCGGATCCGGCGGGTGGAGGGCGACCCCGCCGCCGCCGTGCTCGCGGCCCTGGACGAGGGCGCCCGGACGGTCGCGTTCGCGCTCGGCGACCCCGCGCCCTTCGAGGACGCGGTGAAGGGGGTCGCGGCGGCGCGGCCCGGCGTGGTGGTCGATGCGCCGGTCCCCGGCGCGGCGCGCCCGCCCGCGGACCCGTCCTCCGCGAGGCTCGTCGCCCACGACCGGGAGGGACGGGCATGATCGACGAGACGCTGGTGATGTACGGGGGCGGCGCCGAGGGCGCGGCCCGGCGGATGCTGCCGAAGCTGCCGGACGGCTGCTTCGCGCCGGTCGACCTGGACGCGCTGGGGGAGGCCGCCGGGCGCGGGCTGCGGCAGGTCGTCCTCGTCGCTGGGCTGGCCGACCAGGCCGCGATCGTCGGCCCGGTGCTGGGGGAGATCACCGCCGACATGGCGGGCGACGCCGACGGCGGGGCCGCGCTGGCGGCCGAGGTCGCCGCCGCCGACCCGGGCCGCGCCTACGCGCTGTGGGAGGCCGCCGGACGGCTCGGGCCGTGCGGCCGCGAGCTGTGCCGCCGGACGGCGGAGGAGTTGGAGCGCCGGGCGGCGTCTGTCGCGGCCCAGGTGGTGCTGCTGGACGCCGCCGGGGAGCGCATGGTCGGCATGTTCGGGCGCATGGCGCGGTAGGCGCGGTGGGCATGGACGTAGGCGTGGATGTGGGCGTGGATGTGGGCGTGGGCTTGGACGGATCCCTCGTGGTTCGCGCGTGCGCGCGTGCCGGTCTGCCTTGGGAGGACGCGCTGATCGTGTCGGCGCACGAGCTGCGGCGGGCGGTGAATGCGTGCCGCGCCCACCCGAAGGTCGCGGTGCTCACCGTTCCTGGGGCGGGACCGGCGGAACTGGCGCGCGCGCTGTTCCCGCAGACCCCGCGTTCGTTCGTCGTCTGCGAGGACCTCGGCGGGCCGGACGAGCGCGTCGTCCGCGTCCGTCCGGCCGAGGCGACGACGCGCCCCTGGAACGCCCCGCAGGTCGTGCTCGTCCTCGACGAGCGCCGCCCGCCGGACCCGCCGGGCTGGATCGCGCGCCCGCCCGGCCCGGACGGCTGGGCGCTGGACGACTTCGCCGGTGCGGCCCTCGCTCCGCAGGCCAGGGCGTTCGTCCTCGCCGGGCTCGGCCCCCGGACGGGCGACCTGGTGTGGGACATCGGGTCGGGCGACGGCTCGATCGCGGCCGACTGCGCCCGCTTCGGCGCGGCGGCGGTCGCCGTCGGGCCCGACGCGCCGTCCTGCGAGCTGATCCGGGCGGCCGTCCGCGCCCGCCGCGTGCGGGTCGCGGTGTCGCGCGGCACGCTGCCGTCCGTCCTCGACCACCTCCCGGACCCGGACGCGGTCTTCCTCGGCGCGGCGGAGGCCGCCTCCGCCCGCGCCTGCGCCGCGCGGGCGCTGCACCGCCTCGTCGCGACGGCGGACGAGGAGCGCGTCCCGGAGCTGCTGGACGTCCTGGACGAAGCGGGCTTCCGTGCCGAGGCGGCGACGCTGCACGCCTCACCCCGGCCCGCGCGTCCGTCCGTCGCCGTGGTCTGGGCGCGCCGCGCGGTCCCGGAGCCGTCCCCGCTCCCGGCGGAACGCGCCCGTCCGGTCGAGCGGACACCGCCGCTGTGACGGGCGATGCAGGGACGGGCGATGCAGGGACGGGTGATGCTGGGACGGGTGATGCTGTGACGCGCGCCGCCGTGCCCGTCGCGGTGATCGGGGCCGGAGCGTCGACGCGGGCCGGAGCGGCCGAGGTCGGCGCCCTGCTGGACGCCGTCCTGCGGGAGGCCGGTGTGCGTGCGGGCGCCGTCTGGTGCGTCGCGACCGCCGACGGGCGGGGCGGCGAGCCCGCCGTCCGCGCGGCCGCCCGGGACCGGGGGCTCCCGCTGGTCGCCTACCCTGTGCCGGTGCTGGCGCGGATCGAGGTGCCGCACCCGTCCGATGCCGTGCGGTCGCGGACGGGCACCGCGAGCGTCGCCGAGGCCGCCGCCCTGCACGCCGTCCGCGCGTTCGGCGGCGCGCCCGCCCGCCTCGCCGTCCCCAAGCGCGCGTCCGGGTACGCCACGGCGGCCCTCGCGACGGGCGCCGTCGAGGGGGATGCCGAGCAGGATGAAGGCGACACATTCCGGCATAACGGTGCGGAAGGCGTGAAACCCTGGTATCTCCTCCCGGAGCGGGACGCGCCCGGGGACGGCGACAGCGAGGATTGCCCGTGACCCAGCAGGAGGCTCCTGTGAGCGTACGCCAGCCGCATCCGGTGGAGATCAGGTCGTATGAGATCCTGCGGTCCCGCGTCGACCTGTCGCCGATGCCGCCGCTGTGGCGGGCCGTGGCCGAGCGGATCATCCACGCCACCGCCGACCTCGAGTACGCCGTCGACCTGGTGACCAGGGAGGAGTCCCTCGAGCAGGGCTGGGCGGCGCTGCGGGCGGGCGCGCCGATCGTGACCGACGAGTACATGGTCGCGGCCGGGATCACCGCGCGGGAGACCGTCTGCCACGCCGCCGACCCGGCCGTCGGGCGGATGGCGCGGGCCGCCGGCATCACCCGGCCGGCCGCCGCGGTCCGGCTCGCCTACTCCGACGTCGGCCCCGGCGCGGTGTGGGTCGTCGGGTCGGCACCCGAGTCGATCTTCGAGATCATCGACCGCCGGGTCGGCCCGGCGCTGGTCATCGGCGTGCCGGTGGGGTTCGTCGGTGCCGCCGAGGCCAAGGAGGCGCTGCGCGCCAGCGGGCTGCCGCAGCTCAGCAACGTGTCGGAGAAGGGCGGATCCGCGGTCGCCGCCGCGGCCGTCAACGCCCTCCTGTACCAGGAGGAAGCGCGATGACCGCGGACATGACGGCCCGCGACGCCGACCGGCGCCACCACGGGCGCCGGGACGGGCGCGACGTCGACCTGCGCCACCACGGGGACGCCGAGGTCGGGGACGGCCTCGCCGACTTCGCCGTGAACGTGCGGACCGGCATGCCGCCCGCCTGGCTCGCCGAGCGGATCCGGGCGTCGATCGGCGACCTGGCCGCCTACCCCGACCAGCGGGCGGCGCGCCGCGCGGTGGCCCGGCGGCACGGCCGGTCGGTGGACGAGGTGCTGCTGACGGCGGGCGCCGCGGAGGCGTTCGTGCTGCTCGCGCGGGTGCTGGCACCGCGCCGGGCCGCGGTGGTGCACCCCCAGTTCACCGAGCCGGAGGCCGCGCTGCGGGCGGCCGGGCACGACGTCGAGCGCGTCCTGCTCGGCGCCGACTTCACGCTCGACCCCGCGGCGGTGCCGGACGGCGCCGACCTCGTCGTGATCGGGAACCCGACGAACCCGACGTCGGTGCTGCACCCGGCGTCGGCCGTCGCGGCGCTCGCCCGTCCCGGCCGGACGGTCGTGGTGGACGAGGCGTTCATGGACTGCGTGCCCGGCGAGCCCGAGACGCTTGCCGCGCGGCTGCCCGCCGGGGTCGTGGTGATCCGGTCGCTCACCAAGACGTGGGGCCTGGCCGGGCTCCGCGCCGGCTACGTGCTGGCCTCGCCCGGCCTCGTCGCCCGGCTGGCGGAGGCGCAGCCGCTGTGGGCGGTGTCCACGCCCGCGCTCGTCGCCGTCGAGGAGTGCTCCGCGCCCGATGCCGTCGCGGAGGCAGAGAAGTGGGCCGTCGAGCTGGGGGCCGAACGAGACCGCTTGGCCGCGGAACTGACCGGGCGGGGCCTGTACGTGGTTCCCGGCGCGCGCGCGTCCTTCCTTTGCATCCGCATCCCGGACGCACTCGGCATCAGGGCCCTGCTGCGGCAGCGGGGCTACGCGGTCAGGCGCGGCGACACGTTCCCCGGGCTCGGCCCCGACTGGCTCCGCATCGCCGTGCGCGACCGCGCGTCCAACGAGGCACTCCTGGAGGTCATGGGTGAGCTCGGTATCTGACCTTCCCGGACGGAACGACCCCGGACGGAACGATCCCGGACGGGACGACCCCGGACAGGACGGGCGCGCGCACGCGTTCGCGTGCGACGAACGTCAAGCCGTCTACCGGGCCATCGCCGAACGGCGCGACGTCCGGGACGGCTTCCTGCCCGACCCCGTCGACCATGACGTCCTCACACGCGTCCTGGAAGCCGCGCACCGCGCACCGTCCGTCGGCCTGACCCAGCCGTGGGACTTCCTGATCATCCGCGACCCCGCCAAGCGCGAACGCATCCGCGCCCTGGCCGAACGTCAGCGCGACGGGTACGCCGCCACGCTGCCGCCCGCGCGCGCCGCCCGCTTCGACGGACTCAAGGTCGAGGCCATCCGCGAGGCGCCGGTGAACATCGCCGTCACCTGCGACCCCACGCGCGGCGGCCGCAACCCCCTCGGCCGCCACGCCCAGCCGCGCACCGCCCACTACTCGGCGGCGTGCGCGGTGGAGAACCTGTGGCTGGCCGCCCGCGCCGAAGGGCTCGCAGCCGGCTGGGTCAGCTTCTTCGACGAGCGCGAACTGGCCGCCGAGCTGGGCCTGCCCGCCGACGTGGAGATCGTCGCCTACCTGTGCGTCGGGCACGTGACCGGGTTCCCGGCCGCGCCCGTCCTCGACCTGACCGGGTGGGCGCGCCGCCGGCCCCTCGCCTGGGCCGTCCACGAGGAGGAGTACGGGCGGCGCGCGCTGCCCGGGAAGGACGCCGTGCACATGATCGAGCAGACGGTCGCCGCCGTCGCGCCGCCGGACGCGGCCGCGATCCGCGACGCCCGCGAGCACCAGGCCCGCCTCACCAAGCCGCCGGGGTCCCTCGGCGTGCTGGAGGAGGTGTCGGTCCGGCTGGCCGGGCTCGCCGGACACTGCCCGCCGCCGCTGCCCGAACCCGCCGCCGTCGCGGTGTTCGCCGCCGACCACGGCGTCCACGCGCAGGGCGTGACCCCCTGGCCGCAGGAGGTCACGGCGCAGATGGTCGCGAACTTCCTGGCGGGCGGCGCGGTCGTCAACGCCTTCGCCGGGCAGGTCGGCGCCGAGGTCAGCGTCGTGGACGTCGGCGTCGCCGCCGACCTGGACGCCGCCCCCGGCCTGCTCCGCCGCAAGATCGCCCACGGCACCGCCGACATGACCCGGGGCCCCGCGATGACCGACGACCAGGTGCGCCGCGCCGTCGAGACCGGCATCGAGGTGGCCCGCGAGCTGGTGTCGGCGGGCGCCCGCTGCCTGGTCACCGGCGACATGGGCATCGCGAACACCACCGCGTCCGCCGCGCTGATCGCCGCGTTCACCGGCCTGCCGCCCGAGCGCGTCACCGGCCGCGGGACCGGCGTCGACGACGCCACGCACGCCCGCAAGGTCGGGATCGTCCGCGCGGCGCTCGTCCGGCACGGTCTCGTGGACGGCGCCCGTCCCCGGGACCCGCTGGACGTCCTGGCCGCCGTGGGCGGCCTCGAGCACGCCGCACTCGCCGGATTCGTCCTCGGCGCCGCCGCCCTGCGCGTCCCCGTCGTGCTGGACGGCGTGATCGCCGGCGCCGCCGCCCTCGCCGCCGCCGCGCTGTGCCCGGACGCCCTGCACGCCTGCGTCGCCGGCCACCGCTCCGCCGAGGCCGGGCACGCCGCCGCGATCGAGCACCTCGGGCTCCGTCCCCTGGTGGACCTGGAGCTGCGGCTCGGCGAGGGAACCGGCGCGCTGCTCGCGCTGCCGCTCGTCCAGGGAGCGGTCCGGGTGCTGCACGAGGTCGCCACGTTCGATTCGGCGGGCGTCAGCGGGAAGGACGCGGCACCGTAACGTCCCGATCACGGGCCGAGTCACGCTCGGCTATCGACTCGCGGGAGCCCCTCTCCATGGACTCGCCAACCCGAGTAACGTTGTTGAACGAAGAAAGTTGAACGAAGAAACTTGTCGGTCACCGGCGCCCGCAAGTCACCCAGACCGTACGAGCGAGAGATATCCCGACGTGCCCCCGTACCTGCTAGGCCTGCGACTCGCCGGGCGACGCGTCGTCGTCGTCGGCGGCGGCCGGGTCGCCCAGCGCCGCGTGCCCGCGCTGCTGGCCGCCGGCGCCGAGGTCGTGCTGGTGTCCCCCGAGGTGACCGCGTCCCTGGAGGCGCTGATCGACGACGGCCGGGTCGCCTGGCACCGCCGCCCCTACCGCCGCGGCGACTGCGCCGGCGCCTGGCTCGTCCAGGCCGTGACCGACGACGCCAAGGTCAACGGGGAGGTCGTCGCGGAGGCCGAGTCCGCGCGGATCTGGTCCGTGCGGGCCGACGACGCCGAATCGTCCCCCGCCTGGACGCCCGCGAGCGGCCGCGCCGGGGACGCGACCGTCGGGGTGCTGCTCGGCGGCGACCCGCGCCGCGCCGCCGGCATCCGCGACGCCGTGGTGGACGGGCTGCGCGACGGCGCCCTCGAGTCGCGCGAGTCGCGGCGCAAGCCGGTGGGCGTGGCGCTCGTCGGCGGCGGCCCCGGCGACCCCGGGCTGATCACCGTGCGCGGGCGGCGGCTGCTCGGCATGGCCGACGTCGTCGTCACCGACCGGCTCGTCCCCGCCGAACTCCTGGACGAGCTGTCCGACGACGTCGAGGTCATCGACGCCGCGAAGATCCCCTACGGGCGGACGGTCACCCAGGAACGCATCAACGACCACCTCGTCGAGCAGGCGAAACGCGGCCGGTTCGTCGTCCGGCTCAAGGGCGGCGACCCGTTCGTGTTCGGGCGCGGCGGCGAGGAGGCGCTGCACTGCGCCCGGCACGGCGTCCCCGTGACGGTCGTTCCCGGGATCACCAGTGCCGTCGCCGTGCCGTCGTCCGCGGGCATCCCGGTCACCCACCGGGGCGTCGCCCAGGAGTTCCACGTGGTGTCCGCGCACGTCGCGCCGGACCACCCCGACTCCACGGTCGACTGGGCGGCCCTCGGCGCCGCCCACGGCACGCTCGTCCTGCTCATGGCGGTCGAGCGGATGCCGCTGATCGCCGAGACCCTCGTGCGCTATGGTCGAGCGTCCGACACGCCGGTCGCCGTGATCCAGGACGGCACCCGGCCCGGCCAGCGGACGGTCACGGCCACCCTCGCCACGGTGGCCGGTGAGATGGCCGCCGCCGGCGTCCGGCCCCCGGCGATCGTCGTGGTGGGCGACGTGGTGGCCGTGGGGCGCGAGATCGACATGATCAGAGCCGACGAACGATCCGACACTCCAGCCGACATGGGACGGGATCCGTGACACCCCCCGCAGAGCAGAGCGCGGTTCACGACGAGGAGGCGGGCACCGGCCCGGGGCCCGGCGAACGGGACTCCGCGGCGCCCGAGCGGCGGACGTCCGCGGGCGGCGCCGTGCCCGCCGGCCGCGCCGAACCGGACGCCGCGTCCGGTGCCGCCCCCGAGGACGACGCGAGCGAGAAGGACGACGGGAAGAAGGACGACGGGAAGAAGGGCAGGGGCAGGGCCAGGGGCAGGCACGCGCGCAAGGACGCGGACGAGGACGCGGACGCCGAGGAGGACGCCGAGCCCGCGCCCTCCGAGCCGTCCGGCACGTCCGAGGAGCCGGCCGGAGGCCGGGAGACCGGCGAATCCGCGGCGGAGGGCGGTGCGGAGCCCGCGCGGCGCGATCCCCGCGCCGGCGCCGGCACCGTCCGGCAAGGGGAGCTGATCCAGGCCCTGAAGACGCTCCGCGCTTCCCTCGGCTCGTTCGAGTTCGTCCTCGACCTGCCCGGCGCCGACGAGGCCAGGGAAGCCCGCGCCGACCTCCGCGCCCAGATCGAGGACTACGTCCTCCCGCGCATCCAGGCCGCCGGCACGCCGCTGCTGGTGGTCCTCGGCGGATCGACCGGCGCGGGCAAGTCGACGCTGGTCAACACGCTCGTCGGGTCCCGCGTCAGCGCCACCGGCGTGCTCCGCCCCACCACCAGCAGCCCGATCCTGGTCTGCCACCCCGACCACGCGGACTGGTTCCTGGAGGGGCCGCTGCTGCCCGGCATGGGCCGCGTCCGGGGGCCCGCGCCGGACGCGATCGCCGGCGACCAGCTCGTCGTCATCGCCAGCGAGGCGCTGCCGCCCGGCCTGGCCCTCCTCGACAGCCCCGACTTCGACTCCGTCTTCGAGGACCACTACGAGTTCGCCACCAAGCTGATGGCGGCCGCCGACCTGTGGCTGTGCGTCACCACCGCCGCCCGCTACGCCGACGCGATGGTGTGGCAGATGATCGACCGCGCGAAGGAGAACGGCGCCACGGTCGGCGTCGTGCTGTCGCGCGTCCCGCAGGGCTCCGCGGGCGCGGGCGCCGCCGAGGTCGTCGAGCACTTCGGCGAGATGCTGGCCGAGCACGGGGTCGGCGAGGCCCGCCGGTTCACCGTCCCCGAGACCCGCATCGAGGAGAGCCGCCTCCCCGAGGAGGCCGTCGCCGACGTCCGCGAATGGCTGACCGGCGTCGCCGCCGACACCTCCGGCCGTGAGATCGTCGTCGGCGACACCCTCGCCGCCGTCCTGGACAGCATCCGCGAGCGCGTGTCCGAGATCGGCGAGCACGTCGAGGCGCAGGCCGGGCAGCGCGCCGAGCTCGCCCGCGCCGTCGAGTCCGGCTACGGCACCGCCCTCGCCGAACTGGACGAGGCCACCCGCGACGGGTCCCTGCTGCGCGGCGAGGCGCTCGCCCGCTGGCAGGACTTCGCCGGGACGGGCGACCTCCTGCGTTCCCTCCACGTCCAGCGCACCCGCAAGGGGCGCGGCTCGAACCGGCGCCGGCGCAGCCCCACCCGTGTGCGCGCGCTCAAGGCCGCCCTGCGCAGCAGCCTGGAGTCACTGATCCTCGCCTCCGCCGAGCGAGGCGCCGAGCACGTCCTCGCCCTGTGGCGCGAGCACCCGGCGGGCGGCCCCGTCGTGTCCGGGCCCGCCGCCGAGATCGGCACCGCCTCCCCGGAACTCGCCCGCCGCGTCACCCGCGCCGTCAGCGCCTGGCAGGACCACGTCCAGGAGCTGATCCGCACCGAAGGGGTGACCAAGCGCTCGGTCGCCAAGCTGGTCTCGTTCGACACCGAGGCGGTCTCGCTCGTCCTGACCGTCGGGCTGCTCGGCCACGGCGCCGCGGGCGACGAGGGCGGCGCCGTCCCGCAGCGCCTGCTCAAGGCCCTGTTCGGCGCCGAGTCGCTCCGCGGCATGGGCGCCAAGGCGCGCGCCGACCTGCGCAGCCGCATCGGGATGCTGTTCGACGAGGAGGCGATCCGGTTCGGGCAGGTCCTCGACGCCGCCGGCATCCCCGACGAGACCGTCCCCGTCCAGCTCTACCAGGCCACCTACAACCTCGAGGTTGCCCGATGACGACATCGGCCGTCCCCGCGAACTCACCGGCGGGCTCTCCGGCCGGCACCGGCCCGATCCCCGTCCCGGCCGACGCCGTCGCGCCCCCCGCCGAGCCCGCGGCCGCCCCCGGTCTCACCGACCGCCTCGACGGCCTCGACCGGCTCGTCCGGGCGGGCACCGGACGGCTCGACCGGCCCCTCCTCGAGGACGCCGGGGCCCTCCTCGACCGCGCCGGGCAGCGGCTCAAGCTGTCCGGCGAGCACACCGTCGTGACCCTCGCGGGCGGGACCGGTAGCGGCAAGTCGTCCCTGTTCAACGCCATCTGCGGCCTCGAACTGTCCCCGCCGGGGATGCGCCGCCCGATGACCTCCAAGGCGCACGCGTGCGTCTGGGGCCTCGACGGCGCCGGCCCCCTCCTCGACTGGCTCGACGTCGACAAGAAGCACCGTTTCGCCCGCGCGGGCGCGACGGAACGCTCCGACGGCTCCCTGCAGGGACTCGTCCTGCTCGACCTGCCCGACCACGACTCGATCCAGGCGATGCACCGCGCCGAGGTCGACCGGTTCGTCACCGTCGCCGACCTCCTCGTCTGGGTCGTCGACCCGCAGAAGTACGCCGACGCGGCCCTGCACCGCAACTACATCATCCCGTTCGCCCGGCACACCGGCGTCACCCTGATCGTGCTGAACCAGGTCGACCGGCTCGGCCCCGCCGAGATCGACGACTGCGTCGCCGACCTGCGCCGCCTCCTCGAGGCCGAGGGCCTCGCCGACCCCCGCATCGTGACGTCGTCCGCCGTCGCCGAGGACGGTGTCACCGGCTTCCGCGACGTCCTCGTCGACACCGTCGCCGCCCGGCGCGCCCGCAGCGAGCGCCTGTCCACCGACGTCGACCGGATCGCCGAACGCTTCGCCGAGCATCGCGGGCCCGCCGAACCGCCCGCCACGATCGACGACGGCCGCCGCGCCGAGCTCGTCCAGGCGTTCGGCGACGCCGCCGGTGCCCCCGCGGTCGCCGAGGCCATGGAGAGCGCCTACGAGCTGCGCGCCGCCGACTTCATCGACTGGCCCGTCACCACGCTCGTCAACCGGCTCCGCTCCGACCCGCTGCGCCGGATGCGCCTCACCGAACTCCGCGAGGAACTCCGGGACGCGTTCACCGGCCCCGTCGGGGCCCAGCAGGGCGACGTGGACGTCGCACTCCAGGGCGTCGCGGAGGGCGTCGCCGCCGAACTGCCCGTGCACTGGGCCCGGTCCGTCCGGACGGCGGCCCGGTCCCGCGCCGCCGAGATCCCCGAGGCCCTCGGCGAGTCCCTCCGCGCGGCCCTCCCCAGCTTCAACCAGGTGCCCCGCTGGTGGTGGCTCGTCAAGACCTGGCAGTACTTCCTGGCCCTCGTCGCCGGCCTCGGCACCGTGTGGATCGCGGTCCTCGTCGGCTACGGCCTCATGGACGCCACCGCCCCCGGCCCCCTCGGCGACGCGGGCCTGATCCCCTACGTCGCCGTCCTCGTCCTGTGCACCCTCGGCATGGGCCGGCTCACCACGTCGGCCTGCCGCAACCTGGTGGCCCTCTCGTCCGCCAAGCACGGGGACAAGATGGAGGAGCACATGCGCGAGGGCATCGAACGGGTCGCGCGCGAGAAGGTCGTCGAGCCCGTCGAGGCGGACCTGCGCACCTACGCCGCCTTCCGCCACGACGTCACCCTCGCCCTCGGCCGCTGAACCGCCCTCGCCGATCCGGGTTATCCACAACCTCGGGTTCCCCTTTCGGTCGTCTCGCCGCCGCGTCAACGTGGAATCACGCGAACACCGGAGGTAACCGTGAACGAAGCGCACGTCACCGTCATCGGCTGGGCGGTCGCCGAACCCACGTACGTGGTCACGGCGAACGGCGTCCCGTTCCTCTCGCTGCGGATCGGCTGCACGCCCCGCCGCTACGACCGGGAGACCGGGGAGTGGATCGACCAGGAGACGCAGTTCATGAACGCCATCTGCCGCCGGACCCTCGCCGACAACGTGCAGGCCTCGCAGGTCGGCCGCGGCACCCCCGTCGTCGTCACCGGCCGTCTCCGCGTCCGCCAGTACGAACGCGACGGCCGGTGGCGCACCGCCGTCGACATCGAGGCGGCGACTTTGGGCCATGACCTCAATCGAGGCACCGCCGAGTTCACCCCCGCCCGCAGAGCGACCCTCACGGACAGGGAACCCAGAGCCGCCTGACCCTCCGGGCCACCGCCGGTCCGCGCCATCACGCGGAGGCGGGTGCCCGTGAAGGTCAGCAGCATGTGCCCTGCCGAAGGTACCTGTTTCACGCCCCTTCCGCACACCTTGCAACTATCGTGTTACACAATGTGATGCGTGTAAGGGGGAAGGATGACGGCAGTGCAGTCGTCCGCCGAGGACCGTGGTGGGGAACTGGCCCGCAGGCCTCGGCGCAGGACGATCGCGGGGCGTCCGTCCCTGCTCGTTGTGTACGTGCCCGTGGTCGTCGCCGCCCACGTGGCGCTCCTCGCCGCGGGGCTGGTCACGGCCTCCTGGCGTGCGGACGACCTGATGACGTTCGGGGCGCTGGTGGCCTGCGGGGCGGTGTGCATCGAGGCGACGCGCCGGCTGGGGATCCCGGCGGGCGTGGGGCGGGACCTGCTGTCGGCCTGGTGGCTGCCGGTGGCGCTGCTGCTGCCGCCGGTGTACGCGCTGCTGATGCCGATCCCGTTGCAGGCGCTGCTGCAGTTCCGGGTGCGGCGCACGCTGGTGTACCGGCGGGCGCTGGTGGCGTCGGCGCTGGCGCTGGCGGGTGCCTGCGCCTCGGTGGTGTTCCATCAGGTGGTCCCCGAACCGCTCGAGGGGGCGCGGTGGCTGGTGGAGGCGTGCCCGGAGGTGGCGGCGGCGGTCGGCTGCGCCGCGCTGTTCACCGTGGTCAACTCGGCGCTCGTCGCGGTCGCGGCGCACGCGGCCAACCCGCAGGCCCGCTGGCGTGACGTCCTGTGGAACCGCGAGATCCTGCTCCTCGACGTGGTGGAACTGTGCCTCGGCATCCTGGTCGTGGTGACCGCGGCGCTGACGCCGTGGCTGCTGCTCATGGCACTGCCCCCGGTGATGCTCCTGCAGCGCAGCCTGATGCACCAGCAGCTGCAGGCGGCGGCGCGGACGGACGCCAAGACGGGCCTGCTGAACGCCGCGGCCTGGCAGCGGGAGGCCGACACCGAGCTGTCTCGGGCGCACCGGACGCACACGGGACTGGCGCTGCTGCTGATCGACATCGACCACTTCAAGCGGGTCAACGACACCTACGGCCACCTGGTCGGCGACCAGGTCCTGGTCGGCGTCGCGAGCACGCTCTGCCACCAGCTGCGCGACTACGACGTCGTCGGCCGGTTCGGCGGCGAGGAGTTCGTGGTGCTCCTGCCGGGCGCCGACACGGTCGAGGCGTGCCGGGTGGCGGAGCGGCTGCGGGGCCGGATGAAGCGGCTGGCGGTCCCCGCGGAGGACGGAACGGTGGCGGTCACGGTGTCGATCGGCGTCGCGCTCTTCCACACCCACGGGGAGGATCTGATCGAGCTGCTCGCGGCGGCCGACCTCGCGCTCTACCGGGCGAAATCGTCCGGGCGCGACCGGGTGTGCCTTCCCGCCCTCGAGGGTCCCCGGGCCCCGGGGACCTGACGGCCGCCACCCGCTCGTCGGGACGGTCGATCCGGTGATGTCCGGGCGAGTGCGACCAAGCGGTGCCGCGGACCCTCTAGGCTTGAGAATTATGGCCGAGTACATCTACACGATGCAGCGTGTGCGCAAGGCACATGGCGACAAGGTCGTCCTGGACGACGTCACCCTGCATTTCCTTCCAGGCGCCAAGATCGGCGTCCTGGGGCCGAACGGCACCGGTAAGTCGACGCTGCTGCGGATGATGGCCGGTCTGGAACAGCCGTCGAACGGTGACGCGCGCCTCATGCCGGGCTTCACGGTCGGGATGCTGCAGCAGGAGCCGCCGCTCAACGAGGAGAAGACCGTTCTGGAGAACGTCGAGGAGGGCGTCGCCGAGACCAAGGCGATGCTCGACCGGTTCAACCAGATCGCCGAGCAGATGGCGACGGACTACACCGACGAGCTGATGGCGGAGATGGGCAAGCTGCAGGAGCAGCTGGACCACCGCAACGCCTGGGACCTCGACAGCCAGCTCGAGCAGGCGATGGACGCGCTGCGGTGCCCGTCCCCGGACGCCGAGGTGACCAAGCTGTCGGGTGGCGAGCGGCGCCGCGTCGCGCTCTGCAAGCTCCTGCTGGAGGCCCCCGACCTGCTGCTGCTGGACGAGCCCACCAACCATCTGGACGCCGAGAGCGTGCAGTGGCTCGAGCAGTTCCTCGCCAAGTACGAGGGCACCGTCCTCGCCGTCACCCACGACCGGTACTTCCTCGACAACGTCGCGACGTGGATCCTGGAGCTCGACCGGGGCCGCTGCTACCCCTACGAGGGCAACTACTCCGTCTACCTGGAGAAGAAGGCGGAGCGGCTCAAGGTCGAGGGCAACAAGGACGCCAAGCGCAAGAAGCGCCTGCAGGACGAGCTGGAGTGGGTCCGCTCGAACCCGAAGGCGCGGCAGACGAAGAGCAAGGCGCGCCTCGAGCGGTACGAGGAGATGGCCGCGGAGGCCGCGAAGACCCGCAAGCTGGACTTCGAGGAGATCCAGATCCCGCCGGGCCCGCGCCTGGGCAACACGGTGATCGTCTCCGACAAGCTGACCAAGGGCTTCGACGACCGGGTCCTGATGGACGAGCTGTCGTTCAACCTCCCCCCGAACGGCATCGTCGGGATCATCGGCCCGAACGGCGTCGGCAAGACCACGCTGTTCCGCATGATCGTCGGCCAGGAGCAGCCGGACGGCGGCGACATGCGGCTCGGCGACACGGTGAAGGTCTCCTACGTCGACCAGGGCCGCGGCGGCATCGACCCCAAGAAGACCGTGTGGCAGGTCGTGTCCGACGGGCTCGACCACATCAACGTCGGCCAGGTCGAGATGCCGTCCCGCGCCTACGTCGCGGCGTTCGGCTTCAAGGGCCCCGACCAGCAGAAGCCGTCGGGCGTCCTGTCGGGCGGCGAGCGCAACCGGCTGAACCTGGCGCTGACCCTCAAGCAGGGCGGCAACGTCCTGCTGCTGGACGAGCCGACCAACGACCTCGACACCGAGACCCTGTCGAGCCTGGAGAACGCGCTGCTGGAGTTCCCCGGCTGCGCCGTGATCACCTCGCACGACCGGTGGTTCCTGGACCGCATCGCCACCCACATCCTCGCGTGGGAGGGCGGCTCGAGCTGGTTCTGGTACGAGGGCAACTTCGCCGACTACGAGAAGAACAAGATCGAGCGGCTCGGCGCCGACGCGGCCCGCCCGCACCGCGTCACGCACCGCAAGCTGACCCGCGACTAGCCGGACCGGCGGCTCGCGAGACGGCCGCCGCCACGCCCGTGCGCGTGGCGGCGGCCGTTTTTGTCACGTCCCGCAGTACGAGGGCGCGATGGGCCGCGGGTAGCATCGGGCCCGTTCGACCGACCCCCCAGAAACCCCAGGCGAGGACATGACGGCACCCCACCCGCCCGCGGCCGAGTACCGGCACGTCTACGAGTTCAAGCTCCGCTTCGGGGACATCGACTCGCAAGGGCACGTGAACAACGTCAAGTTCCTCGGCTACCTGGAGGACGCGCGGCTGGAGATGCTGCACGGCGACCCGGTGCGCAAGGGCGAGGAACCCGTCCGCGGCATGGTGATCTCGCGGCACGAGATCGACTACAAGCTGCCGCTGCTGCCGACCGTGTACCCGATCCGGGTCGAGACGTGGGTGACCGAGGCCCGCGCGGCGTCGTTCAAGCTCGCCTACGAGGTCCGGGACGACGACAACGTCTACGCCGAGGCCACCTCGACGCTCGTCGCGTTCGACGTCAAGGCCAACCGGCTGCGCAGGTTCACCCCCTACGAGCGCGAGTTCATCGGCCGGTACCTGGCCCCGCGCCCCTGACACGTCCGGGCAGGTGCGCATGCGCGACGGCCTGGGATTTCGCGGAAGCTGATCTCGCGGTGCCGCACTCCGGCCCACCTCCTGCGTCTTCTTTCCGCCCTTCCACGGGAAAGTTCGGAACGTGCCCGCATGACACCGGGTGATCACGGATAAGTAACGAGCGGCGCAGTAATCCGTTTTTGCCCGGGTTTTCGCTCTAGTGTCGCGACGCAAATGTGGCGAACCCACGTGGAAAGGGACACAATGCGGCGCGTCTCACAAGGGGCGGTGGCGCTGGTGCTCGCCGCGGGTCTGGCCGGATCCGGCCTCACCGCGGCACAGGCGGCGACCACGCAGGCGGTCACGGCGCGAGCGGGCGACATCGCCGCCCGGCTCGGCGCGATCCCGGGCATGGAGGTGACGGAGAAGCCCTCGACGATCCCGGGGCAGCGGTGGTTCTGGCTGACCTACCGCCAGCCGGTCGATCACCGGAAGCCGCGGGGGCGGTGGTTCGAGCAGCGGATCATGCTCCAGCACGTCTCGACCGACCGGCCGACGGTCTTCTACACCAGCGGCTACCACACGCCCGAGGTCATGTTCACCGCCGAGCCCACCGCGCTGGTGGACGGCAACCAGATCTCGATGGAGTACCGGTACTTCACCCCGTCGCGGCCGGAGCCCGCGGACTGGCGCAAGGACACGATCTGGCAGGCCGCGACCGACCAGCACCGCATCATCGAGGCCCTCGAGGACGTCTACTCGGGCAGGTGGATCACGACGGGGGCCAGCAAGGGCGGCATGACGGCCGTCTACCACAAGCGGTTCTACCCGGACGACGTGGACGGCAGCGTCGTGTACGTGGCGCCGAACGACGTGCGGAACCGGGAGGACCGGGCCTACGACCGGTTCTTCGAGGAGGTCGGGAGCCCGGAGTGCAACGCGCACGTGAAGGCGCTCGCCCGGGAGTTCCTCGAGCGGCGGCCGGCGATGCTCGAGCGGTTCGCGGCGGCCGCGGCGGAGAACGGCTGGACGTTCGAGATCCTGCGGACGCCCGACCGGGCGTTCGAGAACTCGGTGATGGACTTCGAGTGGGCGTTCTGGCAGTACAGCCTGGAGCCGGACTGCGTGGAGCTGCCCGCGCCGACCGCCTCGGACGACGAGATCTACGCGGCGCTCGACACCGTGTCGGGGCTGTCGTTCTACACCGACCAGGGGCTCGAGCCGTACATCCCGTACTACTACCAGGCCGGGACGCAGCTGGGCTGGCCCAAGCCGGAGTTCCGCAACCTGCGCCCGCTGCTGCGGCACGAGTCGAGCTACCAGCCGCGCACGTACGTCCCGCGCGACATCCCGATGCGGTTCGACCACGGACGGGCGATGCGCGACATCGACCGCTGGGTGCGGCGGAACGCCGAGCACATGCTGTTCGTGTACGGCGAGAACGACCCGTGGGGCGCCGAGTCGTTCCGGCTCGGCCGCGGTGCCCGTGACTCCGACGTGTACGTGGCGCCCGGGCAGAACCACAGCGCCCGGCTGATCGCCGAGCTGCCGGCCGAGCAGAAGGCCGACGCGGAGTCGGACGTGCGGCGCTGGGCGGGCGTCCAGGACGAGCCGCGCACGCTGCGGTCCGGCCCGCCCGCCGACGACCCGCTGCAGATGCAGCGGCCGCGGCTCTAGCCGTCCGGGGCCGTCCGCGTCCGGTGCGGGCGGCCCCCACAGGCCGCATCGGGTGCTCCGCGCCGCGTCGAGCGCGACGGTGTCCCCGCTATGTGGGGGCGTTCACCATGGAGTTCGCGGCCATCGTGAAGTAGTCCCAGAGCATCTTCTCCAGCTCCGGGGGCAGTTCGAGCTCGTCCACCGCGGCGCGCATGTGCCGCAGCCACGCGTCCCGCTCGGCCAGGCCGATGACGAACGGGACGTGCCGCATCCGCAGCCGCGGATGCCCGCGCCGTTCGCTGTAGGTGCCCGGCCCGCCCCAGTACTGGATGAGGAACAGCCGCAGCCGCTCCTCGGCGGGTCCGAGATCCTCCTCGGGGTACATGGCCCGCAGTTCGGGGTCGCCGGCCACACCCTGGTAGAAGCGGTGGACCAGCCGGCGGAAGGTCTCCTCGCCGCCGACCGCCTCGTAGAAGGTCACCTTTTCCGTCATAGCGCCCCCCACCCTATGCGAGACGGGCCCGCCCGCGATGCCCCGCCGCCACCTTGATCACACGACTTCACCGGCCGGCCGGAAAGCCCGGCCGGGCGAACGCGCCCCGCGGGTCCGCGGCCACCGCGCCGTTCCGGCCGCGGGCACCACGGGACGCGCCCGGTCTCAGCAGCGGCTCGGCGGCCGCTCTCCCGCGGGCACCGGCGCGCGGCGCTCGCACGCCGCCGGCTCCCGGTGCTCGCGGACGGGTGGGTGAACGGTCTCGGGGGCCGCCGGGCCCGGCGGGGGCGGTGCGAGCGGCTGCAGGACGTGCGCCAGCTTGCGCGCGGCGGCGTCCGGGTCGCCCACGCGGACCATCCGCTCGCCCCAGGACCACCAGTAGTAGTGGTCGCGGCCGCCGGGGACCGGGGCGCACGTGACGTCCTCGGCGAGGCTCGCGGCATCCGGGTTCACCACGCGCAGGAACGCCGGCCCGGAGCGGGTCCGGACGACGCGGGCGACGAGACCGCGCGTGCCGAGCTCGCACTCCAGCTCCTGCAGGTAGCCGACGCGTTCGTCGCTGACCACTCCGCACCCCTTCCCCTCCGTGCGCCGCCGCGGGAGGTCCCGCGCCGCGCCGCGCCCGCCCGGCCGATCGATCGACTCTGCGGATCCGGTCCGTTACTCCCGGCGAGAATTGCAATTCTCACACTGCCGGGTCAAGGGGCGGCGCGCACGGCGAAGTACAGAGGTTCCACCCGCTGGGGGAAGGTTCCTATCCGGCGGAGGAAGATTCTCTACCCTGGGTGGTGAGGATCACCCCACGGTCTTACCCGTTATCGGGAAAAGCTTGGCCGCCCCTGCCCCCAGAGTTACGCTGCGTGCGCGAGAGATTATCTCTCGTGGCCAATTGGTTGCCGGTCGCTGTGGCAGGGACGATCGCCTCTCCCCGGGGTGACGAACGTGTCGGCAGGACGGTGAGGAGGCCGGAGGCGATGTCGGAACCCCCCCGGAAAGAGACGGACGTCGCGCGCCGGATCCGCGCGCACGGCCTCGCCCGCGGGCGCGGCGCCGCGCAGATCGCACGCGAGATCCACGAGCAGTGCGCACCGCTGTTCGGCACGAGCCGCGTCAAGGCGCACCGGCTCGCCCACGGGGTCGCGCTGTCCGACATCGTCGCCCAGGTCAAGGCGCTCTACGAGATCGACGGCAAGCCGCTGCCCCGGCTGGGGGAGACGCTGCTTTCGGCCTACGAGAGCGGCTACAAACGACCGGGCCCCGAGTACCTCCACTACCTCTGCGCCGTCTACCGGGTCGAACCCCAGGAGCTGGACTACCAGGGTCCCTGTATCTGCGGCCGCGGCCACGGCGCCCGTGCGGGCACGTCCGCCGCGGTGGCCCCGCCGCGCGTGCCCGACCGGCCCGCGGTGGTCCGGGAACCCGACACCCGTCCGCTCGTCGGGGCGATCGTGCCCGGTGCCGGGGACCCGCCCTGGCCCGCCGGCAACGACCTCCGGGGCCCCGACCGCGCCGACGGCCCCCTGAACATTGATGTGGGAGAGGAGGACATCGTGCTCCGCAGAACCCTTCTGCAACTGCTGGCCGGTGCGGGCGTGCCGCTCGACGGCCAGATCCTCGGAACGGTCGACAGCCTGCGCCGCAAGATGGACGACACCCTCGTCGGCGCGACCGTTTCGCCGACCATGCTCGACCAGTGGGAGGAGACCACCTACGGGTACGGCCGCCAGTACCAGGCGACGCCGTCCCTGCGGATGCTGTGCGACGTGCTGCTGGACTTCAGCGAGGTGCGGCGCATGTGCGACCAGCGGCAGCCCGTGGAGCTGCAGGAACGGCTGTGCCGGATCGCGGCGCAGCTGTCCGGGCTGTCCGGGCTGATCATGATCAACCTGGGCGACCACCGGCTGGCCCGCTCGTTCTTCCGGACGGCCCGGACCGCGGCCGACGAGACCGGCGACCGGCAGCTGCGCGCCTGGGTGACGGTCCGCGAGTCGCTCGTTCCGATGTACTACGGCGACCCGCGGGAGGCCCTCCACCTGGCCCGCAAGGCGCAGGACCTCGCCGGCCGCACGCCCGGGGTGGCCGCCGCGATGGCGCCCGCCGTGGAGGCGCGCGCGCTCGGCATGCTGGCGATGCGCGGCCGCGGGGACGCCGCGCCGAGCGCCCGCCGCGCCCTGGTGCGCGGACGCTCGGTGTTCGACCAGCTGTCCAAGACCGACACCGGCGACCTGGTGTTCGGCTTCACCGACCGGCAGATGGCGTTCTACGAGGGCGACACCTTCACCAGCCTCGGCGACCACCGGCAGGGCGACGAGGTGCTGAGCCACGCGCTCACCCTGTACGAGCCCACCGACCGCGTCGACCGGACGCTCGTCCGGCTCGACCGCGCCATCTGCAGGCTGCACGCCGGTGAACCGGAGGCGGCGCTCGCCGCCGGGCAGGAGGCCATCCTCGACCTGCCCGCCGACCACCGGTCCGACATCCTCGTGCACCGCGCGCGGCAGATCGGCGCGGCCGTCGCCGCCGAGCACGGCGGCGACGCGCCCGGTCTGCGGGACTTCTACGAGGCCCTCGCCGGCCCGTGGGTGACGAGCCCCGCGCAGAACACCCCGTCCGTCCCCCGGCCGAACAGGTCTGACCCTCCCCATGACGACCTCGGACGGCGCCCGCTGGCAGGGCGCCCGCGCTCTCGTCCGCGTCGCGGACGAGCCCCCCGAATGGCGCTTCGGCGAACTGCGCCTGCGCCGCTACCACGCCACCGACCACGGCGTCGTCCTCGCCCTGCACCGCGAGGGCCTCGCCCAGGTGGGCCTGCGCCCCGGCGACGGCGTCTACTACGACCACGACTTCTTCCGGATGGAGGACATCTACCTCCGCAACGACGGCGAGTTCCTCGTCGGCGAGCTCGACGGCGCCATCGTCGCCATGGGCGGCCTGCGCCGCGCCGACCTCGTGCCCGGCGGGCACGCCCGCGCCTTCGGCGGCTTCTCGCTCGGCGGCACCGCGCTCGACGCCGTCGAGATGGTGCGGCTGCGGGTGCTGCCCGCGCTGCAGCGCCGCGGCTACGGCGCCGCCGTGGTCACCGCCCTCGAGCAGCGCGCCGCCGACCTCGGCTACCGGATCCTGCGCGCCGACACCACCGAGCTGCAGGAGCCCGCACTCGCCCTCTACCGCCGTTTCGGGTGGACGGAGACGCGCCGCGAGACGATCGGCGGCATCGTCAACATCTACATCGAGAAACTCCTGCGCTAGGGGCGCTCAGCGCGGTGGCAGCGTCCCGCCCACCGCCTGCATGAGCGGGTAGCGGCGCTGCTTGACGCGGGTGTAGCCGCGCTCGGTGAGCGCCCGGGTGACCTCGCGGTCGCCGAAGACGGTGTAGCCGGTGGCGCGGCGCAGCAGCGCGACGCCGGCGCGGGACGCGGGCAGCCCCAGGCGGCGCGAGGTGAGGACCGTCAGCCGCCCGCCCGGCTTGAGGACGCGGGTCATCGAGTCGACCGCCCGCCACGGGTCGTCGAACAGGTACAGGGCGCCGAAGCAGCAGACGGCGTCGAAGGCGGCGTCGCGGAACGGCAGGTCGACGGCGTCCCCGCGCACGTACCGCACCTCGGGCCGCACCTCGGGGCCGGACGTGTCGGCGACGGCGCGGCCGAGCATGGTGGCGGAGGCGTCGACACCGACGACGAGGCCGCCGTCGCCGACGCCCGCCGCGAGCGCGCGCGTCACGTTGCCCGGCCCGCACGCGACGTCCAGCACCGTCGCGGCCGGCCGGTCCGCGGCGCCCGGCCGGCCGAGGCCGAGCCAGGCGCGGGTCATCGCCTGCTCGGCGGCGGTGCCGGGGCCGATCGGCCAGCCCTTGGCGATGTTGAAGCCGATCGGCCGCCACACCTTCTCGTAGATCTGCGGGAGGAACGTCGATTCCATCACCGACTGGGCGAGGGACGGCGCCCGCTCCTCCTCGGGGTCGAGCAGGTCGAGGTAGCCCGCCGAGGTGTCCGGCGCGGCGGGCGGATCCCGCAGGAGGTCGAGGACGCGGTCGTGCACGGTCGTTGCACTCACCCCACTATTAGATCACCCGTCAAAAGTGAGGCCCGTCTGGGCCGCGATGAACGAGAGCGTGTCGGTCGTCAGGTCCACCGACCGCGACACCGACCGGGCCGAATGCCCGACCTCCGCCTCGTCGCGCAGCAGGACCGGGAGGTCGGACGCCGTCGCGTGCTGCAGCGCCGCGCACAGCTTGCGGGCGTGCAGCGGGTCGACGCGGGTGTCGCTGCCGAACGTCGTGAACAGCGTCGCCGGGTAGGCGGTCCCGGGGTGGACGTGGTGGTAGGGGGAGTAGCCGATCAGCCAGCCGAACTCCTCGGGGTCGTCGGCCGTCCCGTACTCGTCGTTCCAGGTCTGGCCGAGCCCGAACCGCTCGTACCGGACCATGTCCAGCAGCGGCGCCGAGCACACGACCGCCCGGTAGAGGTCTGGACGCTGCGTCAGCGCGGCCCCGACGAGCAGCCCGCCGTTCGACCCGCCCGAGATCGCGAGCCGGTCGGAGGTCGTGAGGCCGTCGGCGACGAGCTTCTCGGCGGCGGCGTGGAAGTCGTCGAACACGTTCTGCTTGCGCTCACGCATCCCCGCGCGGTGCCACTCCTCGCCTTCCTCGGATCCGCCCCGCAGGTTCGCGATCGCGTACACACCCCCCGCCTCCACCCAGGCGAGGATGCTCGCCGAGTACGCCGGGGTGAGCGAGATGTTGAACCCGCCGTACCCGTACAGGATCGCGGGACGCGCCCCCGACGCGTCCGGACGGGAGATCACGAGCATCCGCACGTCCGTGCCGTCCCGCGAGGGGTAGACGACCTGGCGGGCCTCGATCTCCGGCACCTCGACGCTTCCGGGCGCGGTCGCCCAGGTCGTGGTCTCGCCGGTGCGGGCGTCGTAGCGCAGGACGGCGGAGGGCGTGACGTTGTCGGTGTAGCCGAACCACGCCTCGTGGCCGCCCTCCGGCCGCTCCACGATCCCGCCGATCGAGCCGAGGCCCGGCGTGGGCACCTGGCCGAGCCGCTCGCCGGTCTCCAGGTCGTGCACGGTGATCTCGCTGATCGCGTGCCGCGTCCAGCCGACCAGGAGCTTGGGACGTTCCAGCCCGTCCGTCCCGTCGAGGATCGCGAAGTCGCTCAGCACGGCCTCGGGGTCCTCGGGGATCAGATCCGTCCAGCCCGCGGGCGACGGGTCCGCCGGATCGGCGACGCAGAGCCGGCCGCGCGGGGCGTCGCGGTCGGTGAAGACGTACGCGCGCCCGTCCCGCCCGACGTGCAGGCCCGTCTCGGCGTCCACGCCCTCCTGGACGGCGCGCAGCGCGGGCCGCTCGGGCGCCGAGGCGGCCAGGTCGGCGATCCACAGGTCGTTGCGGGGCGCGGTGCCCTGCGAGGACGAGACCGTGAGCCAGCGGCCGTCGCGGCTGACGCCGACGCCGTAGTAGTTGGTCTTGTCGCGGCCCTCGCCGAAGATCAGCACGTCGTCGGTGTCGGGCTCGGTGCCGACGCGGTGCAGGTAGACGCGCCGGTGGTACTGCTCCTCGCCCTCGGGGACGTCCCGGGCGTGCAGGCGGCGCGTGTAGTAGTACGCCTCGCCGCCGGGCAGCCACGCGACGGACGAGTAGCGGGCGCGGTCGATCGGCCCCTCGATCGTCTCGCCGGACTCGACGTCCATGACGTACAGCAGCGACTCCTCGTCCCCGCCCTGGGAGATCTTGTAGGCGAGGCGGCGGCCCTCCTTGTCGGGCTGCCAGCCGTCGAGCGTGGTGGTGCCGTCCGGGTCGAGCGCCGTCGGGTCGATGAGGACGCGCTCGGCGCCGTCCGGGCCCGCCGTGTAGAGGACGGGATGCTCCTGGTCCGCGGTGCGCCGGGTGAAGAACCGCCGGTCGCCGCGCCAGATCGGGGAGCCGACGCTGCCGGCGCCCAGCAGCTCGCGCAGCCGCCGCCGCAGCACGTCCCGCCCGGGGAGATCGTCGACGACCTTGTGGAAGAGCTCGTCCTGCGCGGAGAGCCACTCGCGGGTGTCGTCGTCGTCGACGTCCTCGAGCCAGCGGTAGGGATCGGCGACCCGGTGGCCGTGGATCTCCTCGACGATGTCCTCGCGGTGCGCGGGCGGATACGGCGTCATGGGATGCACTGTATTTGCCGCCGGGGAGTGCCCGCCTCCCGCCTCTCCGGACGGACGAGGTGGGCTTTTGCGTTCGATCTGACCCATAGATGGGAATTATTGGGGTAGCCGAACGGGCCTCGCACAGGCCACACTGAGGGTGTCGGTTCGCCCCGGAGGAGGTCCTCATGGCGGGTTCGCAGGTGCCGGAGAGCATATTCCGGCCTCGGCGGGACGTGCGCGCAGCCGCGCCCGCCGAGGCGATACCGGACGCGACGGAGGCCGTCTGATGCGACAGGTCCTCCTCCTGAACGCGACGTACGAACCGCTCACGACGCTCCCGCTCCGCCGGGCGGTCTGCCTCGTGCTCCGGGAGAAGGCCGAGATCGTCCATCACGACGTCACCGGCGCGGTGCTGCACTCGGCCACGATGGCCGTCGAGGTGCCGTCCGTCATCCGCCTCCGCCGCTACGTGCGGATCCCGTTCCGCACCCGCGTCCCGCTGACCCGCGCCGCGCTCATGCGCCGCGACAACTTCCGCTGCGTGTACTGCGGCCGCCGCGCCGAGACGATCGACCACGTCCATCCCCGCAGCCGCGGCGGGCCCCACTCGTGGGAGAACTGCGTGGCGTCCTGCACGACGTGCAACCACCGCAAGGCGGACCGGCTGCTGGACGAACTGGGCTGGACGCTGCCGGAGGCGCCGGGCGTCCCGCGCGGCGCGCACTGGCGGCTGATCGGCATCGTCCACGACGGCGACCCCCAGTGGGCCCCGTACGTGACCGAGCCCGCCGCCTGACCGGGCCCGCGGCACCTCCCGGGCGTGACCGGAGCGGCCGCGTGACCTTATATTTGAGGCGTGCCACGCTATGACTACCGCTGCCGCGCCTGCGGGTCGACCTTCGAGGTCTCGCGGCCCATGATCAACGCGTCCGACCCGGCGCCGTGCCCGGACGGCCACGACGACACCGTCAAGCTGCTGTCGACGGTCGCGGTGACCGGTTCGGCCCGCGGCGGCGCACCGCAGCCCCCGCCGTCCGCCGGTGGCGGCGGCGGTTGCTGCGGCGGAGGCTGCTGCTCCTGACGGCCGCTCACCCGGCCTGCGCGGCCGCGGCCTCCTGGGCGGCGCGCATGGCGCGGCCGGTGGCGGCGGCGTCGTAGCCCGCCGGGACGCCCTGCAGCAGGACGGCCGTGCCCGCCATGTTGTCCGTCCGCATCCGGACGATCGCCTGGTAGGCGTCCGACGCGAACCAGGCGCGTGCGCTCTCGATGTCGGGGAACTCGATGAGGACGTACCCGCCCTCGAACGGGCCCTCCATCACCTCGGCGTCCGTGGCGTGCACGAGGAAACGGCCGCCGAACGGGTCCATCGTGCCCTGGATGCGCTCGATGTAGGTGAAGACGTCGTCGTGCAGGGGCGCCTGCGGGTACAGGTGGGCGAGGGCGTAGGCGGTCATGGCGATCTCCCTGAGAGGCGGAGCCGGGGGCCCGGTCGGGCACCCCGGCCTTGCGTGATCCACTCTGCCCCCGCGGGGGTAAGGGGGTCGATTACCTCTCAGGTCATGCTCGGTGCTCGAGCTGGGAGACGTCGCGGGCGGCGCCGGTGGAGGCCGAGGTGGCCATGGCGGCGTAGGCGCGCAGCGCGGCGCTGACCGGACGCTGCCGGTCGCGGGGCCGGTAGCCGCCGAGGTCGGCCAGCAGCTTCTCGCGGCGGATCTCCAGCTCGTCCTCGGGGACGTCCAGTTCGAGGACGCGGTTCGGGATGTCGATGACCACGCGGTCGCCGTCCTCGACGAGGGCGATGATCCCGCCGCCCGCGGCCTCGGGGGACGCGTGCCCGATGGACAGGCCGGACGTCCCGCCGGAGAACCGGCCGTCGGTGATCAGCGCGCACGCCTTGCCGAGCCCGCGGCCCTTCAGGAAGCTCGTCGGGTACAGCATCTCCTGCATGCCGGGGCCGCCCTTGGGGCCCTCGTAGCGGATCACGACGACGTCGCCGGCCTTGACCCGGTCGCCGAGGATGCCCTCGACGGCGTCGTCCTGGCTCTCGAAGACGACGGCGGGGCCGGTGAAGGTCCACAGCTCCTCCTCGACGCCCGCGGTCTTGACGATCGCGCCGTCGGGGGAGATGTTGCCGCGCAGGACGGCGAGGCCGCCGTCGGCGGTGTAGGCGTGCTCGGCGTCGCGGATGCAGCCCTCGGCCCGGTCGAGGTCGAGCTCCTTCCAGCGGTTGCTCTGGCTGAACGCGGACGTGCTGCGGACGCCGCCGGGAGCCGCGTGGAACAGCTCGACGGCCTCGGGCAGCACCTCGGGGGAGCGGACGTCCCACTTGGCGACGAAGTCGGCGATGGACGCGCTGTGGATCGAGTGCGCGCCGGAGTTGAGCAGCCCGGCGCGGTGCAGCTCGCCGAGCAGGGCGGGGATGCCGCCGGCGCGGTGGCAGTCCTCGATGTGGTACTTGCCGCTGGCGGGGGCGAGCTTGCAGACGCAGGGGACGCGGCGGGAGACGGCGTCGATGTCGGTGAGCCCGAAGTCGACGCCCGCCTCGGTGGCGGCGGCGAGCAGGTGCAGGATCGTGTTGGTGGAGCCGCCCATGGCGACGTCGAGCACCATCGCGTTCTCGAACGCCTCCCACGTCGCGATGTTCAGCGGCAGGACGGACTCGTCGTCGCCCTCGTAGTACCGCTTCGCGATCTCGACGACGGTGCGTCCGGCGTTCTCGTACAGGTCGCGGCGGGCGGTGTGGGTGGCCAGGACGGTGCCGTTGCCGGGCAGCGCGAGGCCGATCGCCTCGGTGAGGCAGTTCATCGAGTTGGCGGTGAACATGCCGGAGCAGGACCCGCAGGTCGGGCAGGCGCTCTCCTCGACCTCGGCGAGCTTGGCGTCGGCGACGGACGCGTCGGCGGAGGCGATGATCGAGTCGATCAGGTCGAGCTTGTTGCCGTCCATGACGCCCTCGACGGGCTTGCCGGCCTCCATCGGGCCGCCGGAGACGAAGACCGTCGGGATGTTGAGCCGCATCGCGGCCAGCAGCATGCCCGGGGTGATCTTGTCGCAGTTGGACACGCAGACGAGCGCGTCGGCGCAGTGCGCGTTGACCATGTACTCGACGGCGTCGGCGATCAGCTCGCGGGACGGCAGCGAGTACAGCATGCCGCCGTGGCCCATGGCGATGCCGTCGTCCACCGCGATGGTGTTGAACTCGCGGGGGACGCCGCCGGCCTCCTTGACGGCGCCGGCGACGACCTTGCCGACCTCGTCGAGGTGGACGTGGCCGGGCACGAACTGGGTGAAGCTGTTGGCGACCGCGACGATGGGCTTGCCGAAGTCCTCGCGCTCGACGCCGCTGGCCCGCATGAGGGCGCGGGCGCCCGCCATGTTCCTGCCGTGGGTGACCGTGCGTGACCTGAGCGGGGGCATCGTGACCTCTCCAACCTGTGACGTGCGCGAGCCCGGGGCGCGCGTCCCGCCGGGGTCGGCGGGGGCGGGCGATCTTCGCCGGGTGTCGCGGTGTGTGTGCCGGGACGCTCGCAGCGGCGGATCGCGGCGCTGCCGCCGGCTCAGCGGAGGTCGCGCGCGGGCCGGCCTTCCAGGTCCTCGATGCTATCAACGCCGCGCGGGTGCACGAATTCCCGGGACGGCGCGGCCGGCCCGGTGATCGGCGGAGAGATGCGGGCACCCCGGGCGGTCGAGGTGCCGCGCGTCGCGTCGGGTTCAGACGGGATACTTGGGCGGCAGCGCCTTCTCCGCCGCCTGGAAGATCCGCTGGACGTCGATGTCGGTGAGGATCTTCGGTCGGCGCCGCAGGTACGCGCGCGCCCGGTTGCCGGCGTAGACGTCCACGTCCCGGACCCGCATGACCTTCCACGGGATGGACGGCCCGTAGATCGCCACCGAGGGCTGGACGGCGACCTCGAAGCCGACCCGGCCGGCGAGGATCCGGCTGGCCTGCTCGGCCTCCCAGCGCGCCTCGTCGAGCCGGTCCTTCTTGTTGACGGGGCCGTGGAACAGTTTGAGGTGGGACAGGGTGCGCACGGGGAGGCGCTTGTCCCACTTCTCGGAGTCGATCGCGTAGACGCCGCTGGGCCCGATGACCAGGTGGTCGATGCGGCCGTCGCTGACGCCGTCGTCGTCGCGCGGCACCGACCGGGCGTGCAGGACGAGGTACCCGCGCCGCTCGAGGGTCTTCAGCTGCTTCTCGGTGCGCCGCTCGGCGGCCGAGGACTTCTGCCACGCGGGGACGCTGGAACTCTTGCGGGTCGTCCGGACGACGTCGGCGATGACGAGCAGCACGGCGAGGGTGAGCCCGGCGCGCAGGTCGATCAGGATCCAGCCGGCGACGAGGGCGACGAGGGCGGCACCGCCGCGGACGGCCCAGCGGCGGGCGCGGGGGTCGCCCAGCAGCGCCTCGAGGCCTTCGGCGCGGTCGCCCTCGCGGTCGCCGGAGCGCTCGGCCGCACGCTCCGCGGCGAGGTCGTCGGCGAGGTCGTCGGCGAGGTCGTCGGGACGGCCGCCGGTGCCGTCCGGGTGGCCGCTCGGCGGGCCGCCCGTCCGGTCGTTCACGGGAGGTTCACGCTGGTCACGCCTCTCTTCGGGTCCGGTCCCGGGTCGCGCCCGGGCCTCCTGTCCGTTGCCCCGCTCCGTGATCGCCATGGGTGACGCTCCGTATCCCTTTCCTATCGGGGGCATGATCCTCCGTGCGCAGAGTAATCAGTCGTGCGGCGGTCGAACTAGTCATCCAGGGTTAATAGTTTTGTCCCCGCTCGCGAGTGATTCTCTTACGCGCCGGGTGGGTAGGGTGGTTATTCACCTTCCTTCGCTCCACGGCGTACCCGTACGCCCGGCCGGTGTCCGTGGACCGTCTCTCCCATTGATGCCCGCGCGCCGGACGTCTACGGTTTCGGTCGTGACACATCCCCATGACCTCGGCGTCAGGGAGGCGGCCGCGGCCGTCCGCGCCCGGGAGCTGTCCCCGGTCGAACTCGCCGATCACTACCTGGAGCGCATCGAACGCCTGAACCCGCGGGTCGGGGCGTACGTGACGGTGACCGCGGACCTCGCGCGCGAGCAGGCGCGCGCGGCCGAGAAGGCGGTGCTGGACGCCGCGGACCCGGCGGAGCTGCCGCCGCTGCTCGGCGTCCCGATCCCGATCAAGGACCTGAATTTGGTGGCGGGCGTTCGGGCGACGCTCGGTTCGGCCGCGTTCGCCGACCTGGACGGGTTCGCCGACGACTCGGTCGTGCGGCTGCTGCGCGACGCGGGCTCGGTCATGCCGGGCAAGACGACGACGCCCGAGTTCGGCCTGCCGTGCTACACCGAGAGCCCGGTGGCGCCGCCCGCCCGCACCCCCTGGGACGAGTCGCGGTCGGCGGGCGGGTCGAGCGGCGGCGCGGCGGCGGCGGTCGCGGCCGGGCTCGCCCCCGCGGCGCAGGGCAGCGACGGCGGCGGGTCGATCCGGATCCCGTCGAGCGCGTGCGGGCTGTTCGGCATCAAGCCGACGCGCGGCCGGATCTCGCAGGGGCCGGTGAACGCGGACCTGTTCGGGCTGGCGACGAACGGGCCGATCGCGCGGAGCGTGCGGGACGCGGCGCTGCTGCTGGACGTCATGGCCGCGCCGATGTACGGGGACCTGTACCGGGCGCCGGCGCCCGAGGGGACGTTCCTGTCGTTCGCCGACCGCCCGCCGGGGCGGCTGCGGATCGCGCGGAGCATCGAGCCCGCGGTGCCGGGCGCGACCGTCCATCCCGACTGCGTCGCCGCCTACGAGGAGGCGTCGGCGCTGCTGGAGGAGCTGGGGCACGAGGTGGTCGACCTGCCGCGGGTCGACGCGTCGGATCTGCTGCCGCACTTCGAGACGCTGTGGGCGGCGATGGCCACGACGACGCCCGTGCCGCCCGAGAGCGAGCACCTGCTCCAGCCGCTCACCCGCTGGCTGCGGGCGCGCGGCGCGGCGACGCCGGCGCCGCGGTTGCTCGACGCGCAGGCGACGCTGCAGGGCGCGTTCCGTCTCGTCCTGGAGATGACGGACGAGTACGACGCGATCCTGCACCCGACCCTGGCGCAGCCCCCGGTTCCCGTGGGCTACTTCCACGACCAGGAGCCCGAGGAGAACTTCGCACGGCAGACGCGCTTCACGCCCTTCTGCGCGATGTACAACATCTCCGGGCAGCCCGCGGTGAACGTCCCGCTGCACTGGACGGGCGAGGGCCTGCCCATCGGCGTGATGCTGGCCGGCCGGATCGGCGGGGAGGGCACGCTCATCTCCCTGTCGGCGCAGCTGGAGGAGGCCCGCCCCTGGGCGGACCGGAAGCCGCCCATCTGGACGGAGTGACCCGGTCCGGGCCCACCGGGGAGCACCGGAGAGCCAGCGGGGTAAGACCCGCCCCGGCGCGGCGGATGAGCCCGCGCGGACCGGGCAGGGGTACGGCGTGGTCGAAGAGGAACTCGCCGCGCTGGCGCGGCGGCACGGCGTCGCCACCCGCTACAGCGACTGGCGGGGACGGGAGACCGGGGTGTCGCCGGACACCCTCCGCTCCGTCCTCGCGGCGCTCGGCGCGGACGTGTCGTCCCCGGCGGCCGTCCTGGCGGAGCTGGAGCGCGAGCGGGAGCTGGACCGGACGCGGCTGCTCCCGCCGGTCGTCGTCGTCCGGCGGGGCGAGGACCCGCCCCGGCCGCCCGGCGATCCGGAGCTGACGGTCGAGTTCGCCGACGGGACCGTGCGGCCGTTCGGCGGCGCGTCCTTCGAGGGCGGCTCCTTCGAGGGCGGGGCCGGCGACGTCCCGCTGGGCTGGCACCGCCTGCACGCACGTTCGGGGGACCGGCAGGAGAGTGTTCCCCTGCTGGTGGCCCCGCGCGCGCTTGCCCCGCCCGAGCGGGCATGGGGCTTCACCGTCCAGCTCTACTCGGTCCTGTCGAGCGCGTCCTGGGGGATCGGCGACCTGCACGACCTCGCCGACCTCGCGGCCTGGAGCGCCCGCGACCTCGGCGCCGGGTTCACGCTCATCAACCCGCTGCACGCGACCGAGGCGGTGCCGCCGATCGGCCCGTCGCCGTACTCGCCGATGAGCCGCCGCTTCGCCGCGCCGCTGTACCTGCGCGTCGAGGACCTCCCCGAGTTCGCCGCGCTGCCCGCCGCCGACCGCGACCGGCTGGGCGCGCTCGGCGCGCCGCTGCGCCCGGACGGCGGGGGCGCGCCGGGGACGATCGACCGCGGCGCGGCCTGGGCGGCGAAGCTGCGGGCCCTGGAATCGCTGCACCGGCTCCCGCGCGGGGACGCCGAGCAGCGGGAGTTCGCGGAGTTCCGGGCCCGCGAGGGCGGCGCGCTCACGATGTTCGCGACCTGGTCGGCGCTCAGCGAGAAGCACGGCCCCGACTGGCGGACCTGGCCCGCCGAGCTGCGCGCCGCCGGGAACCGGGCCGTCGCGGGCGAGGCCGCCCGGCTCGCCGACCGCGTCGACTTCCACGCCTGGCTGCAGTGGCGGCTGGACGGGCAGCTCGCGGCGGCGCAGCGGGCGGCGCGGGACGCGGGCATGCCGATCGGGATCGTCCACGACCTGGCGGTCGGCGTCGCGCACGGCAGCGCCGACGCGTGGATGTACCGGGACATGATCGCGCCGGGCATGAGCGTCGGCGCGCCCCCGGACGAGTTCAACCAGCGCGGCCAGGACTGGGGGCAGCCGCCGTGGCATCCGCGCCGCCTCGCCGAGGCCGCCTACGCCCCGTTCCGCGACATGCTCGCGGCCGCGTTCCGGCACGGCGGCGGCCTGCGCCTCGACCACGCCATGCAGGTGTCGCGGCTGTGGTGGGTGCCCGAGGGCGGTTCGCCCGCCGACGGCACCTACGTCCGCTACGACCGGGACGCGCTGCTCGGCTGCCTCGCGTGGGAGGCCGAGCGGGCGGGCGCCGTCGTCGTCGGCGAGGACCTCGGCACCGTCGAGCCGGAGGTCCGCGACGCGCTCGCCGCGCACGGTGTCCTCGGGACGTCGCTGCTGTGGTTCGAGCGGGACGGCGGGGGCCGGCCGAAGCGGGCGCCGGTCTGGCGCGAGCCGTCGCTGGCCACGGTCGGGACGCACGACATGCCGCCCGTCACCGGGTTCCTGCACGGCGACCACATCGACCTGCGCGACCGGCTCGGCCTGCTGACCCGTCCGCGCTCCGACGAGGAGGACGACCACCGGCGGCGGCTCGCGGACTGGCTCGGCCTGCTGCACGCCGAAGGGCTGCTGGCCGCGCCGCCCGACACCGTCCTGCGGGCCCTGGCCGACGGGTCCGGCGAGCACGACGGGGACGTCGTCGCGGCCCTGCACGCCTTCCTCGCCCGCACCCCCGCGCGGCTCCTCGGCGTCGCGCTCGCCGACGCCGTGGGCGAGCGCCGCACGCAGAACCAGCCGGGCACGGTCGACGAGTACCCCAACTGGCGCGTCCCGCTGGCCGGACCGGACGGACGTCCCGTCCTGCTCGACGACCTGCCGTCCCGCCCGCTGCCGTCCGTCGACCCCGTCCGGGCGGGGGCGGACGCCGTCGGCCGGGTCAGCCGAGAGTCGACGTGATGCGCGTCGTGACGTCGTGCAGGAGGGTGTCGGGGACGATGTCGGCCGCGGCGATCGCGGAGAACAGCGCGGGCATTCCGGGCAGCGGGTAGGGGTCGCCGGCCGCGGTGTCCTGCGCGGCGTCCAGCGCGGCCGCGCCGAGCGGGCGGCGGCGCAGCGACCGGCGCGCCCGCTCCCACGCCGACTGCACCTCCTCCGGCGACGGCACCCCGAAGCCGTGCCCGACGGGCGCGGCGTGCCGCAGCTTCACCAGCGCGCCGTCGGCGAAGTCGTTCGCCAGCCCGCAGCGCTCGGCTAGGTCGGCGCGGACGGCGCCGTCCAGCCGGGTCACCACCGTGCAGGGGGTGCGGCAGCGGGCGGCGCAGTCGCCGAGCGCGGAGGCGACCTGGCTGTGCTGCCGGTCGAGGTAGGCGCGCCAGCCGGGCGGCGGCATCGCGGCGACCCGCAGCGCGCGCTCGCACGCCGACCGCTCGGGCCGCGTGTGGTCGCACTCGCGCGGCGCGTCCGGTTCGACGGGCACGCCCCACCGGCTGCCCGCGCCGCCGACGGCCGCCGCGAGCAGCGCCGGGTCGCCCGCGTGGCCGAGCACCGGCTCCCACGCCAGCATCGCGAGGTACTCGCCCGCGATGTGCACGGCCGCGACGAGCGCGGCCATCTCGCGGCGGTGCCAGCGGACCGCGATCACCTCGAGCAGCAGCGCGTACGCGGGCCGCAGGCTCGCGAGGGCGCCGCGCGGCCGTTCCCGGGGGGCCTGCGGCATCCGGCTGGCGCGCGCCCGGTCGAGCAGGTCGGGGGGAACCTCCCCGGCGGCCTCGGGCATGCCGAAGTCCTCGGCGTCCAGGTCCAGGACGCGCTGCCCGAACGCGCACAGCGCGGCCACCTCGCGGGTCCGGCCGTCGGCGGCGAGCGTCCCCTCGTCCAGCAGGGCCTCCAGGTCGCCGAACGCGTGCCGGCGCGCCAGGGCGGTCAGGACGTCCCGTGCGGTCTCCACCCGCCGCTTCCTTTCCGTTGTCCGGGGGGCGCGGCCGTGCGGCGCCCGGTCGGCGCGCCGCACGGCCACGGGTCGGGCCGTCAGGACGCCGAGGCGTCCTGCGCGCGCGCCCGCAGCGCACGCGCGACCCCGTCGCGTCCCTCGGACAGCAGCCGGACGAGCGCCGCCGGGGGAGCGTTCTCCGCGATGTACGCCTCGGTGCGGTCGATCGTGGACTGCTCGATCACCAGGAAGGGGTAGGCGACCTCGGCGAACGTCTGCGACATGTCGCTGCTCCACTCCTTCCAGACGCGGCCGACCTCGGCGAAGTACCGGTCGGCGTACGGGACGAGCAGGTCGGCCTGGTCCGGCTCGACGAACCCGCCGAGCGTCGCGCGGTACACCGCGTTCGGCAGGTCGCCGGACACGATCCGCTCCCACGCGGCGGCCTTGGCGTCCGCGCTCGGGATCGCGGCCGTGCAGGAGGCGGCGTGCCGCTCGCCCGCCGCCGTCCGGTCCCGCTCGAGCTCGGCGTCGATCTCGTCCTGCCCGGCCTTGCCGGTGACGACGAGGCGGCGCAGCAGCGTCCAGCGCAGGTCGGTGTCCACGGTGAGGCCGTCGAGCTTCTCCGACCCGTCCAGCAGGCCCCGGACGAGCGACAGGTGCGCGTCGGTGATCGCGGACCCGGCGAACGCCTGGACGAACGCGAGCTGGAAGTCCGAGCCCGCCTCCGCCTCGCGGGCCAGCCCGGCGAGCGTGTCGGCCATCAGCGTGAGGCCCTCGTCCCGCCACGCCGGGTCGGCGTACTGCTGGACGGCGAGGCGGGCCTGCCGCAGGAGCGTCTGCGCGACCGAGATGTCGGTGACGCCCCGGATGCCCTTCGCGACGAGCCGGACGTAGTCGCGCGTCGCCATCTCGGCGTCCCGCGTCATGTCCCAGGCCGCCGACCAGCACAGGGCGCGCGGCAGCCCCTCCCTGATGTCGCCGATCCCGTCGATGAGGGTGCTCAGCGAGTGGTCGTCGAGCCGGATCTTCGCGTAGGTGAGGTCGTCGTCGTTGACCAGGACCAGGTCGGGCCGCTTCCGCCCGACCAGCTCCGGCACCTCGGTGCGGGCGCCGCGGACGTCCAGTTCGACGCGCTCGCGCCGCACGATGCCCTCGGGCGTCCGGTCGTACAGGCCGATCGCGACGCGGTGCGACCGCAGCGTCGGGTAGTCGGCCTTCGCCTCCTGCAGGACGGCGAACGACGCGAAGTTCCCGTCCTGGTCGACCTCGTAGTGCGGACGGAGCGTGTTGGCCCCGGCGGTCTCCAGCCACTCCTTCGACCACGCGCCGAGGTCCTCGCGCCCGGACGTCTCCTCGAGCGCGCTCAGCAGGTCGGCGAGGACGGTGTTGCCCCACGCGTGCCGGTCGAAGTACCGGCGGACGCCCTCGAGGAAGTTGTCGAGGCCGACGTAGGCCACGAGCTGCTTGAGGACGCTCGCGCCCTTCGCGTACGTGATGCCGTCGAAGTTCACCTCGACGGCCCGGATGTCCGGGATGTCGGCGGAGATCGGGTGCGTGGACGGCAGCTGGTCCTGCCGGTACGCCCACGCCTTCATCAGGTTCGCGAAGCTCGTCCAGGACGACGTCCACTTGGTGGCCTCGGACTGGCACAGCACGCTCATGTACGTCGCGAACGACTCGTTCAGCCACAGGTCGTCCCACCAGCGCATGGTGACGAGGTCGCCGAACCACATGTGCGCCATCTCGTGCAGGATCGTCTCGGCGCGCCGCTCGTAGGCCGCGTCGGTGACCCGCGACCGGAAGACGTAGTCCTCCAGGAACGTGACCGCGCCCGCGTTCTCCATCGCGCCCGCGTTGAACTCCGGCACGAACAGCTGGTCGTACTTCGCGAACGGGTACGGGCGCCCGAAGACCCGCTCGAAGTACTCGAAGCCCTGCCGGGTGACCTCGATGATCGCGGGCGCGTCCAGGTGCTCGGCCAGCGACTCCCGGCAGTACACGCCGAGCGGGACGACGGTGCCGTCCGCGCGCCGGTACTCGTCGCGGACGACGTGGTACGGCCCGGCGATCAGCGCGGTGATGTAGGTGGAGATCTGCGGCGTCGGCATGAAGTGCCAGTCGCCGCCCTCCCGCTTCTCGGCGGCTTCGTTGGTGACGACCTCCCACTCCTCGGGGGCGCGTACCCGGAACTCGAACGTCGCCTTGAGGTCGGGCTGGTCGAAGCACGTGAACATGCGGTGCGCGTCGGCCGTCTCGAACTGCGAGTACAGGTAGACGCCGCCGTCCACGGGGTCCACGAACCGGTGCAGGCCCTCGCCCGACCGCGAGTAGGCGCAGTCGGCCACGACCCGGAGCTCGTTGTCGGCGGCCAGGCCGGGCAGCGGGAGGCGACCCTTGTCCGCGTCGTAGGACGCGGGGTCGAGCGCGGTGCCGTTGAGCGTCGCCTCCCGCACGACCGCGCCGTGCAGGTCGACGAACGTGGACGCCCCCGGTTCGGCGCTGCCGAACCTGATCACGGTCGTGGAACCGAACCGCTCCGTACCGGTCGTGAGGTCCAGTTCGACCGCGTAGGACCCGACGGTGAGCAGCCGTGCCCGTTCCCGCGCCTCGTCGCGCGTGAGGTTGCCTGCCACATGAACTCCTCGGTCGGCTTATGGCTTGATCCCCCATGTCTACCAACAGGGCGCCCGCGCCGTCGGTAGACGGCCGTCCCGCACCGATTTCCCGCGATCCCCATCCCGGGGAAATGCGGACGGGCGGGGATGAGTTGTCGCTCTCGTAGACCGGTCCAAAAGGAGACTCACCATGACGCAGGACGCCCGTACGCCCGTGGACTTCTGGTTCGACCCGCTGTGCCCGTGGGCGTGGATCACCTCCCGCTGGATCCTGGAGGTCGAGAAACTGCGCCCGATCGAGGTGCGCTGGCACGTGATGAGCCTCGCCGTCCTGAACGAGGACAAGGACATCCCCGAGGGCTACCGCAAGATGCTGGAGACGGCCTGGGGCCCGGTGCGGATCTGCATCGCCGCCGAGCAGAAGTACGGGAGCGAGGTACTGGGACGCCTCTACACCGAACTGGGCATCCGCCGCCACCACGACAAGCAGGACTTCGGCCCCGAACTCGCGCGGGAGGCCCTGACCGCCGCCGGGCTGGACCCGTCGCTCGCCGCGGCCGCCGACTCGACCGAGTACGACGAGGCGCTGCGCGCGTCCCACAAGGACGGCATCGACCGCGTCGGCCAGGAGGTCGGCACCCCCGTCATCGAGGTCGAGGGCAGCGCGTTCTTCGGCCCGGTGGTGACGCCGATCCCGCGCGGCGAGGACGCGGTCAAGCTGTTCGACGGCGTCGTCGCGGTGGCGAGCACGCCCGGGTTCTTCGAGCTGAAGCGCACCCGCACCGAGGACCCCTCCTTCGACTGAGGGTGAACCTTCGGCCGGCCGGAGGAAAGTCGCAGTTGCGAGGCTATTGCAACTGCAACGGCTGCGCCTCACACTGTCCCTGGTGTCGCCAACGGCAGGGCGGTGAGGCATGCACGCACCGGACGGATTCATCGACGCGCCGGTCTCGATCGCGGCGGGCGCCGTCGCGGTCGCCGGGGTCGGGCTGGCGCTGCGCGGCGCCACCCGGGAACTGGACGACCGGACGGCCCCGCTCGCGGGACTCACGGCGGCGTTCGTCTTCGCCGCGCAGATGCTGAACTTCCCGGTCGCGTCCGGGACCAGCGGGCATCTGCTCGGCGGGGCGCTCGCCGCGATCCTGGTGGGCCCGTGGACGGGCGTGCTGTGCGTGGCGGTCGTCCTGCTGCTGCAGTCGCTGCTGTTCGCCGACGGCGGCCTCACCGCGCTCGGCGTCAACGTCATCACGATGTCGCTGGTCACCGCCGCCGTCGCGTACCCGCTGTTCCGCGCGCTCGTCCGGGTGCTGCCCACGTCCCGCCCGGCCGCCGCCGGGGCGGCGTTCGCCGCGGCGCTGGTGTCGGTTCCCGCCTCGGCCGTCGCGTTCACCGCGCTGTACGCGCTGGGCGGCACGACGGACGTCTCGATCGGGACGGTCGCGGGCGCGATGATCGGCGTGCACGTCCTCATCGGGATCGGCGAGGCGCTGATCACGGCGGCGACGGTGTCGAGCGTCCTGGCCGTCCGGCCCGACCTGGTGCACGGCGTCCGCGACCTGCGCAGACCGCCGGAACTGCGCACGCGGGGCACAGGGGACGCGGGCACGGGCGGCGCCGACCGGGCCGAGCCGTCGCAGGCGTGAGGGAGAGGCCGTGAGGGAGAGAGCCGTGCAGACCAAGCGTTTCTTCGCCGGTTTCCTGATCGTGTCGGCGATCCTGGCCGGGATCGTCAGCTTCTACGCCAGTTCGAGCCCCGACGGCCTGGAGAAGGTCGCCGCCGACAAGGGCATCGCCGCGAAGGAGGAGGAGCACGGGCTGGCCGGCTCCCCGCTCGGCGACTACGGCGTCGAGGGCATCGGGAACGCCCGGCTGTCCGGCGGCCTCGCCGGGCTGATCGGCGTCGGGCTCACGCTCGCGGTGGGCGGCGGCCTGTTCTGGACGATCCGGCGGCGCGGCGGACCGGAGGCGCGGGCCGGAACGCGGGCCGAATCGCGGACGGACTAGTGGGCGCGGGGCACGCGCACCGGCTGTACCTGCCCGGGAACTCGCCGGTGCACCGCCTGCCGCCGCACTGCAAGCTCGTCGCCGTCCTGGCGTTCACGCTGCTCGTCGTCGCGACGCCGCGCGAGCGGATGTGGGCGTTCGGCGGGTACGCGCTGCTGCTCGCGGCGGTCGCGCTCACCGCGCGCGTCCCGCTCCGGACGGTCGCGCGGCGCACCGTCATCGAGGTGCCGTTCGTCGCGTTCGCGTTCCTCTTGCCGTTCGTCGCGCGCGGCGACGAGGTGGCGGTGCTCGGGCTGCGGCTGAGCGAGGACGGGCTGTGGGGCGCGTGGAACATCCTCGCGAAGGGCACCCTCGGCGTCGTCGCGTCCGTCCTGCTGGCCGCCACCACCGAACCGCGCGTGCTGCTGCTCGGCCTCGAACGGCTCCGCGTGCCGCGCCTGCTCGTGCAGATCGCCGCGTTCATGCTGCGGTACGGCGACGTCGTGGCCGCCGAGCTGGGCCGGATGCGGGTGGCGCGGGCGTCCCGCGGGTTCGAGGCGCGCGACGTCCGCGCCGCCCGCGTCCTCGCGAGGTCGCTCGGCGCGCTGTTCCTGCGCTCGTACGAGCGCGGCGAGCGGGTGCACCTGGCGATGCTGAGCCGCGGGTACGACGGCCGCATGCCGGTGCTCCACGACATCGGAGCCACGCCCGTCCAGTGGACCGCCGCGGCGGCCCTGCCCCTCGCCGCGTCCCTGCTGACCCTGGCCGCTTGGATGGGCGCATGACCCCCTCCCTGGACGTGCGGGGCCTCGCCTACGCCTACCCGGACGGGACGCAGGCGCTGTTCGGCGTCGACCTGACGATCGGGCGCGGCGAGCGCGTCGCGCTGCTCGGGCCGAACGGCGCGGGGAAGACGACGCTCGTCCTGCACCTGAACGGCATCCTGCACGGCGGGGCGGGGGACGTGCGGGTCGGCGGGCTCGCCGTCGACCCGGGCGACCGCGCGGCGCTGCGGGAGATCCGCCGCCGGGTCGGCATCGTGTTCCAGGACCCCGACGACCAGCTGTTCATGCCGACGGTCCGCGAGGACGTCGCGTTCGGCCCCGCCAACCTCGGGCTGCGGGGGGCCGAACTGGACGCGCGCGTCCGGTCGGCGCTCGACCGCGTCGGGATGGCCGACGTCGCCGGCCGCCCGCCGCAGCACCTGTCCTTCGGGCAGCGCCGCCGCGTCGCGGTCGCGACCGTCCTGGCGATGGAGCCGGAGATCCTCGTGCTGGACGAACCGTCCTCCAACCTCGATCCCGCGAGCCGCCGCGAGCTGGCCGAGATCCTGCGGAGCCTCGAGGTGACCGTCCTGATGGTCACCCACGACCTCCCGTACGCCGCCGAGCTGTGCCCGCGCTCGGTCGTCCTGTCCGGCGGGGCCATCGCCGCCGACGCCCCCACGCGGGAGCTGCTGGCCGACGCCGAACTGCTCCGCGCGCACCGGCTCGAGCTGCCGTTCGGCTTCGACCCGGCCGCCGCCCGCTGAGCCGCGCGCCCAGCGCGCCCCGCGCGCCGGGCGAGCCGCGTGCCGGGCGACGCGCGGGTGCGGCGTTCGGCCGTTCCGCTTGCTCAACGCGCCCGCCTCCGCCAGACTCGATACCGTCGGCAATGGCAATGATTTTCATATCCGAAACGGGGGCAATTCACCGTGAAGGTCGCGTTCGTGGGCAAGGGTGGCAGCGGCAAAACCACCCTCTCGTCGCTGTTCGTCCGGCACCTGGCGGGCCGCGGGCTGCCGGTCGTCGCCATCGACGCCGACATCAACCAGCACCTCGGCGTGGCGCTCGGCCTCGACGAGGACCGCGCCGCCAAGATCCCCGCGATGGGGGACCACCTCGCCGAGATCAAGGAGCACCTGCGCGGCGCGAACCCGCGCGTCCCGTCCGCGTCGTCCATGGTCAAGACGACCCCGCCCGGCGAGGGGTCGCGGCTGCTGGACTTCCGCGGCGACGACCCGGTCCACCGGCTGGGCGAGGACGTCGACGGGACCACCCTGCTCGCCACCGGCCCGTTCAACGACGACGACCTCGGCGTGGCCTGCTACCACTCCAAGACCGGCGCCGTCGAGCTGTACCTCAACCACCTCGTCGACGGGCCCGGCGAGTACGTCGTCGTGGACATGACCGCCGGGGCCGACACGTTCGCGTCCGGGCTGTTCACCCGGTTCGACCTGATGTTCCTCGTCGCCGAACCCACCCGCAAGGGCGTCGGCGTCTACCGGCAGTACACCGAGTACGCCCGCGACTACGACGTCGCGATCCGCGTCGTCGGCAACAAGGTGCAGACCGACGACGACGTCGCCTACCTCCGCGAGCACGTCGGCGACGACCTGCTGACCTGGCTCGGCCAGTCCGCGTCCGTCCGCGCGTTCGAGCAGGGCCGCGCCGGCGTCACGCTGGAGGAGGGCAACGAGGCGGCGCTGTCGCGGATGCGGTCCGAGGTGGACTCGCGCGTGCAGGACTGGGAGAAGTTCCGGCGGCAGGGCGTGGAGTTCCACGTGAAGAACGCCCGGAGCTGGGCGAGCCGCGCCGTCGGCGAGGACCTGGAGGCCCAGGTGGACCCGGCGTTCCGGTTCCCGGCGGAGCCGTCCGCGCGGCCGGTGTGACGGCCGGTGCGAGGGCCGGTGTGACGGCCGGTGTGACCGGAACGCCCCGATTCGGACGTCCGGGCGTACACCCGGCGTGATGTAGGGCCTACCGTGGCGGGGTCGGCACCACTAACCTGCGCGCCATGACGATGCGGCGGATGGTGATGACGGCCGGCGGTGCGGTGCTCCCGGTCGCGGTGATCGCCCTGATCTTCGGCAACCAGTGGACGGTCGAGGCGATCACCGGGGAGGGGCGGGACGGCGGCCTGTGGCCGCTGCTGTTCTGGCTGCAGCACCCGCAGTGGAGCGTCTACCCCGACGATTTCTACAACTGGGGTTACGTCATCTCGCTGGACTTCGGCCTGATCCTGTTCTTCGTGCTGCTCGCGGGCCTCGCCGCGGCCGGTGTCCGCGCCGTCGACCCGAACCGGGGGATGCTCGGCGCGGTCGTCACCGGCTGGTGGGCCTGCGTCGTCGCCGCGGGCGTCTCGAGCCTCGTCACCGGCCTGCTGGTCAAGCTGACGCTCGACATGGAGATCATCGGCGGGCCCGTCGGCGGGAGCATCGTCTGGAACACCGTCGCCGGCGGCGCCGCCTTCGGCCTCGTGTACGGCTGGATCGCGGGCCTCGGCGCCCTCGCCGGGTTCCACTTCGGCCGCGACCGCGGGTTCGGCGGTCAGCAGCAGCCCATGCAGCAGGCGGGCATGCAGCAGGCGGGCATGCAGCAGGGCTATGTCCCGCAGGGCTACGTCCAGCAGCCGTACGCGCAGCAGCCGGGCGCGCCCATGCAGCCGCAGATGCCGCCCCCGGGGCAGCAGCCGGTGCCGGGGCAGCCGATGGCCGGGCAGCAGCCGTACGCCCAGCCGCAGCACCCGTCCGCGGTCCCCTACGTCCCGCCGCAGGGCGGGCCCCAGCAGCCCGCTTGGGGTGCCGCGCCGCAGCAGCCGGCCGTCCCGCCGCAGGCGTCCGCGCCCGAGCCGCCCGCGCCCGCCCCGCCCGCCGCGCAGCAGCCGCCCGCGCCGGACGCGCCCACGCTGGAGCCGCCCGCGCAGGAGCCGCCCACGCAGGCGGACGACGAGACGGTGCCCGCCGGGTCCGAGGACGGTCCGGGGAGCGGCGGCGACCTCGCGGACACGACGATGCTCGACCACGAACCGGACGCGGGCCGCGAACCGGACGCGCGCGACGACCGCCCGATGCCCCCGCCCGCCTGACGCCCGCGGGGCCCGTCGCCCCGGGGACCGGGGAGCGTCGCGGACCTGCGACAATCGGGCCCATGCGCGTCTTTCTTGGAACCGATCACGCCGGCTTCGAGCTCAAGGAGCACCTGGTCTCCTGGCTGAAGGAGAACGGGCACGAGCCCGTCGACTGCGGCGCGCTCGAGTACGACGCCGCCGACGACTACCCGCCGTTCGTCCTGCGCGCGGCGGAGCGCACCGCGGCGGAGCCGGGCACCTTCGGGATCGTCCTCGGCGGCTCCGGGAACGGCGAGGTCATGGCGGCGAACAAGGTGCGGGGCGTGCGGGCGGCGCTCGTCTGGAACGACGACACCGCCGTGCTCGCCCGCGAGCACAACGACGCCAACGTCATCAGCATCGGCGCCCGCCAGCACGACGCCGCGACCGCCGCGCGGTTCGTCGAGCTGTTCCTCGGCACCGAGTACTCCAAGGAGTCGCGCCACACCCGCCGCATCGACATGCTGACCGCCTACGAGCGGACGGGCGCCATCCCCGGCGCCTGACCCCGGACCCGGGCGCCGGGCCCCGGCCCGGCGCTCACACCGTCCGCGAGCCGCCGCCGCGCTTGTTCTGGCGGCGGCGCTCGTTCTTCGCGGCGCGGCTGCGCTTCGGGGTCCTCGCGGGGGCGGGGGCGTCCTCACCGGCGGGCCTCGGGCGGGACACGTCGCGCGTCCGCATCGCCGCGTCCACCGTGATGCGCATGCTCTGCTGGCCCATGCCGCCGCCTCCTCGTGTCCCGCTCGCGGGCACCGTCGTCCCGAAAAAATCCTGAACAGGGCTCGTACCCGGAAATCTCGCCACTGGACCGTTACAAGGAGTGACGGGTGGCGTGGATCCCGTCCAGGTCGGGTGAATGCTCGATACAGTGCCGGAGTCATGCTTCAACGTCTGGTGCAGCGCCTGCCGCCGAGAGTGCGGGCCTTCCTGCGCAGGATCCCGATCCTCGTGGTCCTGTACCGGTTGCTGCGCCGCGGGCGGCTGACCCGCGACCGGTACGTGTTCGCGGGGCTGGCGGTGCTCGCGGTGGTGATCGGGGCGGCGACGGCGAACGACACCCGGGGCCTCGCGCCGTCGGGCGTCCTGGTGCTGGTCGTGCTGGGCGGCGGCCTGCTGCTGCGGGTCCGGAGCCTGGTGGCGCTGCTGGCCATCGTCGTGGTGATGGTGTTCTTCGCGGCGTGGCACAACGGCCCGGCGATCGGCCCGGGGATGATCGCGACGCTGGCGGTGACGGCGGTGCTGGCGCTCACGCTGGCGCGGACGCGCCAGCAGCTCGGCGTGCAGGGGCTGCGGGGCGACTCGATGCTGCTGGAGCTGCGCGACCGGCTGCGCCGGCAGGGCGAGATGCCGGAGCTGCCGGACGGCTGGTCGTCGCAGGTCGTGCTGCTGCAGGCGGGCGGATCGTCGTTCGGCGGCGACTTCGTCGTGTCGGCGTCCGACGGCGACGTCCTCGAGGTCGCCCTGGTCGACGTGTCCGGCAAGGGGACGGACGCGGGGACGCGGGCGCTCATGCTGTCGGGCGCTTTCGGTGGATTGCTTGGATCGATCCAACCTGACCGGTTCCTCCAGGCGTGCAACCTCTACCTGCATCGCCAGCGGTGGGACGAGGGGTTCGTCACCGCCGTGCACGTGGTCGTCGACCTGCGCACCGGCGAGTACACGGTCGACTCGGCGGGGCACCCGCCCGCCGTCCAGTTCGACGCGAGCAGCGGCGCGTGGCAGGTCAGCCCGGCCAAGGGCGTGGTGCTCGGCGTCGTCCCGGAGGTGAGCACCCTCCCCGAGCACGGGCGGCTGCGCCCCGGCGACGCGCTGCTGCTGTACACCGACGGCCTGGTCGAGTCGCCCGGCCTGGATCTGGACGCCGGCATCGACCGGCTGCTCGGCGAGGCGGAGCGGCTCGTCCCGCACGGGTTCCGCAAGGGCGCGCGGGAACTGGTGGAGACGATGGCCGCCGCCCGCGACGACGACTGCGCGCTCGTCCTGATCTGGCGCAACTGACACGTCCCGCGCCCCGCGTCCCCGGCGTCAGCCGCGCCGGTACCGCGCGGGCCCCCGCCGCGCGCGGTACCGGACGGCCGCCGCGCGCGCCTCGGCCCGTCCCTGCAGCCCGGCGATGAGCGCCGCGAGCAGCACCGTCCCCGCGGCGGCGCCCGCGCCCGCGAGCAGCCGGGCGCGGGGCGACGCCCAGACACCGGTCATCCCGAGCGGGGCGAACGTCTTGGTCGGGACGCCCGTGTCGGCGGCGCGGGCCGGACGGGACGGGCGCGGCGTCGTGCGCGCCCGCGGGGCGGGGGACGGCGCCGCGGCGAGCACCGGGCCCGCGCCCTGCCCCACCCCGTCGACGGCGCCGCGGACCGCGCCGCGGACCGCGCTGCGCACCGTGCCCGACAGCGTGTCCGGGACCGACACCGCCGCCGGGACCCCGCACGGCTGCGGCTGCTCCACCAGCGTCAGCAGCAGGTCGGCGGCGGTGGGCCGGGCGGCCGGGTTCTTCGCCAGCGCCGACCGGACGACCGGGACGAGCGGTTCCGGCAGGCCCTCGAGGTCGGGTTCGCCGGTCGTGACGCGCAGCGTCGCCGGGGCGCCGCCGAACGGCATCCGCCCGGTGCCGGCGTGCGCGATGAGGCACCCCCACGCGAAGATGTCGGCGGCCGGGGTCGCCGCGCCCCCCACGAGGACCTCCGGCGCCATCCAGCCGGGCGTGCCGAGCACCTTCGCGGACCTGCCCGCGGCGCGGGCGTGCCGGCTCCCGGCGATGCCGAAGTCGATGACGCGGCAACCGGACAGCGTGAGCATGACGTTGGCGGGCTTCAGGTCGCGGTGCACGAGCCCGGCGGCGTGGATGGCGGCGAGCGCGGACGCGACGCCCACCGCGACGCCGTGCAGGTCGCCGGGCGGCAGCGGGCCGTTGCCCGCGAGCCGGTCGTGCAGCGAGACGCCGCCCACGTAGTCGGTGACGAGGTACGGGCGGCCGTCCTCCTCGCCGTGGGCCAGCACGCGCGCGGTGCAGAAGGACGCCACGCGGCTCGCCAGGTACGCCTCGTCCTTGAACCGCCGCCGGTAGGACGGGTCGCCCGCGAGATGCGGATGGATCGTCTTCACCGCGACGCGGCCGCCCGATTCGGGGTCCGTTCCGAGGTACACGGTGCCCATACCGCCCGAGCCCAGACGGCCGAGCAGGGGATGCCCGCCGACGACTCGGGGGTCCGCCGGCTCCAGCGGCCGGATGTCTGCGTCCATGGTGGTGTCCCGACTCCCTCACGTCTCTCCCGTCCGTCCATCCCCGCTTGTTCGCAAACTAGGCGCGTTTGTGCAGGAAGTAGCCGGAAGCAGGGCCTCGGTGCCGCGCTGAGTGCAGTGTGCCCCGCCAGGGTGGCGTGGGGGTTTCGGTCCGGTATGTGGTGATGTTTCGGTGCGCAATGGTTCGGTAACAACCTGTTCTGCGCACTCCTCCCGGGCGTTCGATGCGCGGCGGCCGCCGCGCGCGAGGGAAAGGGGGGAGGGGCGCCGGAGTGATGTTCCGGGACGGCTGGGCGCCCTCGCACTGGTCGGCGCGGGCCCGCGTGACCGTCACCGCGACCGTCGTCGTCGGGCTGCTGCTCGTGGCCGGTGTCCTGACCTTCTACTTCGGGCTGCGCAGTGCCTCGACCGCGCAGCTGCACGAGCGCGGCAGCCACGTCATCAACGAGCTGGTCGTGTACGTGCGCACCACCGACCCGCGAGGCTCGCTGCCCATCCGCGACCCCGACTTCGCGATGCTCCAGGTCGTGACGCCGGAGGGCGAGGTCCTCGCGCAGACCGACGCGATGCGCGGCCGCGGCCCGTTCGAGGTGCCGGCGCCGTCCGAGCCCGGACGCGCCCGCACCTACATCACGACCATGTCCGGAGTGCCGTCGGACGTCTACATCGTCGTCGAGCGCGTGATGACGCCGAACGGCCCCCGGATCGTCTACGCGGGCTCGTCCATCCCCATCTACTCCAGCAACCGGGTCTTCTTCATGGTGGCCCTCGTGGCCGTCGTCGTGCTCGGCACGGTGCTGGCCGGCTCGATCGTCGCGCTCGCGGTGCGGCGGGCGCTGCGGCCCGTCCGGCGGATGAGCGCGGAGCTGGCGCGGATCAGCGGCGGTGACCAGGGCCTGGTCACCGTTCCCAAGCAGCAGGACGAGGTCGCGGAGCTGGCCCAGTCGGTGAACCTGACCCTGTACCGGCTGGAGGACGTCCTGTCCCGGCAGCGCGCGTTCGTCGCGGACGTCTCGCACGAGCTGCGCAGCCCGATCACCGGCCTGCACGCCCAACTGGAGGTGGCGCTGCAGGCACCCGAGGACGAGGACTGGCCGGCGGTGGCCCGCGCCGCGCTCGCGGAGGCCGACCGCCTGCAGGGCATCGTGTCCGATCTGCTGATCCTGGCCCGGCTGGGGTCGGGGGTGCCCGCCGACCGCGTGCGGGTGGACCTCGGCGCGCTCGTCCGGGAGGAGGCCGCGCGGCGCCCCCGGCGGGCCGCCCTGGAGATCGACGCGGAGGAGGGCGTGCTGGTCCGGGTGGCGCCCGACCAGATCGCCCGGGTGCTGACGAACCTGCTCGACAACGCCGAGCGGCACGCGCGGTCGTGGGTGCGGGTCACGGTCGCGGCGGACGGGGCGGAGGCGGTGCTGGAGGTCCTCGACGACGGCGCGGGCATCGCCCGCGAGGACCGCGGGCGCGTCTTCCACCGCTTCCTGCGGCTGGAGGAGGGGCGGCGCCGCGACCGCGGCGGCACCGGCCTCGGCCTGCCGATCTCCCGTGACATCGCCGACGCGCACGGCGGCACGCTCGTCATCGCCGAGAGCGACGCGGGCGCCCGGCTCGTCATGCGGCTGCCCCTCGACCGGCCCGCCGGCGCGACCCCCGCGTGACCGGCCGCCCGGCGTCCGGTCATCATGGCGGGGACGCCGGGACGCCGACGGAGGGAGCCGTGTGACGGAACGGGTCGGGGCGCGCGAGCTGCTGCGCCGGGTGCTGGACGGCGACACCTGGACGTCATGGGACGAGCCGGTCGAAATCGGACGGACGTCGGCGTCCGGCGACGCGGAGCCGGCCGCCGCGCGGGAGCGCAGCGGGTGCGACGAGGCCGTCCTCACCGGCGAGGGACGGCTGCGCGGCCGCCGCGTCGCGTTCGTCGTGTCGGAGTTCCGGTTCCTCGCCGGATCGATCGGGCGCGCCACCGCGGACCGGATCGTCGCGGCCGTCGAGCGCGCCACCGCCGCCGGGCTGCCGCTGCTGGCGGCGCCGTCCTCGGGCGGCACCCGGATGCAGGAGGGCACGGCCGCGTTCGTGCAGATGGCGCGGATCACCGGCGCGGTGATGGCGCACCGCGCGGCCGGGCTGCCCTACCTCGTCTACCTGCGGCACCCCACGACCGGCGGGGTGTTCGCGTCGTGGGGGTCGCTCGGGCACGTGACGGCCGCCGAGCCGGGCGCGCTGATCGGCTTCCTCGGCCCGCGCGTGTACGAGGGGCTGCACGGGGAATCGTTCCCGCCGGGCGTGCAGGTCGCCGAGAACCTCGCCGCGAAGGGCCTGCTGGACGCCGTCGTCCCGATCGACGACCTCGCCGGGATCGCCTCGCACGCGCTGGCGGTGCTGTGCGAGCGCCCGCCGGACGCGCGTCCGGACGTCCCGCCGCTCCCCGTCCGCGACGACGGCGCGTGGGACTCGATCGAGCGCTCGCGGCGCCCCGGCCGTCCCGGCGTCGCCGACCTGCTGCGGCACGGCGCGTCCGACGTCACGCCGCTGTCGGGGACCGGGCAGGGCGAGGCCGACCCCGGCCTCCTGCTCGCGCTGGCCCGGTTCGGCGCGGCGCCGTGCGTCCTCGTCGGGCAGGACCGCCGGTCGCAGCGCGCCGGGCACCCGCTCGGCCCGGCCGGGCTGCGCGTCGCCCGGCGCGGCATGGCGCTGGCCGCCGAACTCGGGCTGCCGCTGGTCACGGTCGTCGACACGCCCGGCGCCGTGCTGTCGGCCGAGGCCGAGGAGGGGGGCCTCGCGGGGGAGATCGCGCGCTGCCTCGCCGACCTGATCACCCTGCCCGCGCCGACGCTGTGCCTGCTGCTCGGCGAGGGGGCGGGCGGCGCCGCGCTCGCGCTGCTGCCCGCCGACCGCGTCCTGGTGGCCCGGCACGGCTGGCTGTCCCCGCTGCCGCCCGAGGGCGCCTCGCTGATCGTGCACCGCACCACCGACCGGGCCCCCGAACTCGCCGCCGCCCAGGGCGTCCGCGCGGCCGACCTGCTGCGCGCCGGCACCGCGGACGCCCTGGTGGACGAGCTGCCGGACGCGGCCGACGAACCGGCGGAGTTCTGCCGCCGCGCCGCCGCCGCGATCGAGCGGGACCTGTCCGGCCTCGCCGCGGGAAGCCCCGCCGCCCGCCAGGCCCGGTACGCCTGAGGCGCCCGCCCGGCCATCCCGGTCGTCGCGACGGTGCAGAGCGGCTGGATCGAGGAGCTGGAGCACCGCACGCTCGACCCGGCGGGCGACCCCGGCGGGCCCGGCGTCGTCCTCGTCTGCTGCATGCTCGCCTACACGGCGCTGCTGTGGACGGCCGTCGTGCTCTCGGTCGTGAAACCGGGCGGCCGGACCCGCTGGGGGCGGGCGGGCGCCCCGGCGGACCGCCGCGCCGGCGAGCCCGCCCGCCCGCCGTCGCCCGCCGCGCGGAGGCTCAGTTGAGGTCGCCCTCCATGCCGCTGTAGATCTCGGTCGCCTCGCAGAACGCGGCGCCGAACGCCGCGGCGACGCCCATCGCCTCGTCGATCTTCCGCAGGTCGGACGGATCGCGGTCGAAGGCGTCCCGGTGCCGGGCGAGGTGCGCGCGGGTCCCGGCGACCGCGGGCGCCGGGACCAGGCCGCCGACCGTGTAGTTGGCGGTGATGGTGCCGGCCGGGACCGGCCAGTCCAGGCCGGGGAACTCCTCGCGGAGCAGCCCGGTGAGCGCCGCCGGGCCGGTGAAGCCCTCGTCCGCGACCCCCGCGTCGGCGCAGAGCGCGGTGGGCCAGGTGCGGCCGCGCGACATCCAGCCCGGCAGCAGCGCGGCGGTGAACGTCAGCAGGTTGAACGGCACCTCGCTCGCCAGGATCTCGGCCGCGTCGAACTCCCGCCCGTCCGGGTGGCGGACGGTCCGCCTCCCCTCGCGCAGGGCGACCGCCGCGCCGCGCAGGATCCGCAGGGCGGTGGTCATGCCCTCGGCGAGCCGCTCGTCGTCCGGCAGCCGCCCGCCGGCGTCGGGCGTGACGCGCGCCGTCAGCGCCGGGTCGATCCGGTCGATCATCTCCCGCGCGAGCGCGTCGACCTCGCCGCTCGGCGTCGCCAGGTACCGCCGGACGTCCTCGGCGACCCCGTCGCCGACGATGAAGAACGGGCGACCCCACACGTGCAGCGCCGGGTCGAACGCGACGCCGTCGAGACCGCGGGTCGCCTGGAGCACGCCGAGCGCCCACGCCTTGGCGCGGAAGCGCGTCTTGCGGATCTCGACGGCCCGGCCGACGAGATCGTCGATGCCGTCGTCGCTCCCGTGACCGGCGAGGTACGGCAGCAGCCGGCTCTCGACGAGCGCCATGTCGACGGGGTGGTAGCTCGTGTCGTAACCCATGAACCGTGAGCGTAGGGGGCACGGGCCGCGCGCCTAGCGCGGGTTCACGGCGCGGCCAGGGCGGGTTCATGGCGCGCCCAGCGCGATGTCGTCCGGCCCGGCCATGGGCGCGGTCTCCGTGCCGAGCTCGACGTCCAGGCCGATCGGGGAGGCCGCCAGGACGTCGTGCAGCAGGTCGACGGCCCGCTGGAGGATGGGCGGGCGGTCGCCGTGGCGGCGGAGATCGGCGAGGACGCGAAGGTCGGCCGGGGCCAGCTCGTCGAGCGGGCGCCGGGCCAGCTCCCGCACGAGGCCGGCCTCCGGCCGGATGACGGTGGCGGCGCCGACCAGGCCGCCGTGGCTGCCGATCGCGAACACGTCGCCGGCGGGGGTGGACCACAGCCCGTCCCGATGGACGGCGATCACCGGGTGCGGGCCGGGCCGCAGTTCGAGCGTCTCGGCGCTGCGGTACGCGACATTGCCCGGCGAGAAGAGGTCGGGCGCCGCCGTGGACAGACCGGCCAGTTCCCGCCAGGCCGGAACGAACACCGGATCGTAGAAAAAGCCGGTCTCCCCGATGCCCGGCGGCACGAACGCCAGCTCGGTGAAGCCGCCGTCCTCGGTGAGGCGGTACAGGCCCCTGCCGGTGACGATCCGGTCCGGGCCCGTGAAGCAGCCGCCGACGACGCCCGCCGCGGCGTAGCCGTCCGGTGCGGGGAGCGTGTCGTCCCGGACCCGGGAGTCGGCCAGGACGTGCCCGGTCGAGCCGTCGACGACGGCGCGGACGCCCGAGTCGCGGTGGCGGAACGCGATGCGGCCGGTCGCCGCGTCCTCGAAGACCTCGAAGGGCGGGCGCGGATCGCGGGTGCCGGGCGGCGGCCCGGCGAGGCCCGCGAGGAACGGGGCGCCGGTGCCGATCGGCGGCCCGCCCGGCGCGGCGCGCCCGTCCTCGGTCAGCCGCCGCAGCCGGATCCCGGTCCCCGGAGCCGCCTCGACCGCGACCAGGCCGCCGGGGACGCGCGCCAGGCGGGTGGTCCGGCGCTCCTGCGGCATGCGGCGCTCCGGCTGCCCGGCGAGGCCGAACCACGAGATCGTCAGCTCGTCCGGGTGCCGGACGGCGATGCCCCGGGTCGTCATCCGCACGTCCGGGGTGCCGCGGCCGAAGTCGGAGTCCCACGTGCAGAGCACCGACCCGTCGAGCGCGTCCACGAGGAGGACGGCGTGGCCCTCGGTGGCGGTCCCCCGCCGGGGGATCCGCTTCGCGCAGACGACGGCCATGGTGCGCCCGTCGGGGGAGAACGCTCCCGCCAGCGCGGGACCGGGCTGCGTCAGGACCTTCAGGACGGCGATGTCCTCGAGGGCGGCGAGGAGTGCGTCCAGGTCCCGCGGGGCGGCGCGCAGCCGCGCGCGGAACGCGTCGCCGGTCCCGCCGGATCGCGGGTCGCCCGGAAGTTCGCGGACGATGCGAGCGGCGTCGGCGAGCGGGAGGCGCCGGGCCAGCCGCCACGCCTGCTCCCACTGCCGGGTGCCGATGAGCGCGTGGGCGAGGTCGCGGCGCCGGTCGACGTCGAGGTCGGCGACGCGGTCGCGGGCGGCGACGACGCGGACGACGTCGAGGTCTCCCGCGCGCGGCATCGCCTCCCGCATCCGCTCCCGGCGGTCCGGGCCGGCGCCCTCGTAGGCCGTCGCGAGCAGCGAACCGTCCGGATCGAGGGCGCGGTACCGGTCGAAGCGTCCGGTGACGAGGAACAGTTCGGCGAGCAGGACCGGGGCGTTCGGGAGGTCGTCGCGGTCCGCGAGGACGGCGGCGAGGCGACGCCCGCCGCCGGCGGCGAGCGCGGTGCCGATGGCCTCGCGCAGCAGGGACGGCTCGGACGTGCGGGCGATCCGGTCGCGGGCGAGCGTCCCCATCGGGTGGTCCGAGACGAGCGCGACCTCGATCAGCAGGTTGCGGCGCCTGCCGGACAGGGCGGCGTCGTCCTCCAGGAGCGTCCGGCTCAGCCGGTGCCGGGAGCCGGACATCGGACGTCCCCAGGACAGCAGCGCGGCCAGCAGTTCCTCGCGGGGATCGCCGTCGAACCAGGCACCCCACAGCGCGTCGACGACGGCCCGGTCGCCGTCCGCGCCCGCCGCCAGCAGACGCTCCCAGGCCCGCCCCCGGTAACCGTCCCGGGCGGCACGCCGCAGCAGCCGTCCGGCCCGTCCCGATCGCATGATCCGTACGGTATCCGGGGCCCGGTCCGGAGAGCCATGGGCGATGTGTCCCGATCCCCCCTACCCGCCGGTACGCCGCGTCGTTACGATCGGCGGACGGTCGACCCCCTGGAGGTACGGATGCCTGGCTTGTCCGAACTCGTCCCGCCCACGGTCGTCGGCGGGATGCTGCGCGGGATGTTCGCGCTGCCCGACCCGATCCGGCGGGTGCTCGCGGGGGCGCCGGTCCGCCGGGACGGGCAGCTGCTGGCGCTCGACGCGCAGCTCCTGCTGTCGCTGTCGCGGCTGGAGCAGCGCAGCCTGGGCGGCGGGCGGCCCGCGGACGCCAGGCGGGCGATGGAGCGCTCGAGCCACCTGATCTCCGGGAAGCCGCCGCGGCCGGTGCGGACGCGCGACGTCGCCGCCGGGGACGTCCCGGCGCGGCTGTACACCCCGGCCGGGCTGGCGGAGGGATCGCCGCTGCTGGTCTTCTACCACGGCGGCGGCTGGGTCATCGGCGACCTCGACACCCACGACCCGGTGTGCCGGTACCTCGCGGTGAACGCCGAGGTGCGGGTCCTGTCGGTGGGCTACCGGCTGGCGCCCGAGCACCCGTACCCGGCGGCGGCGGAGGACGCCCTCGAGGCGTGGGCGTACGCGGCGGCGCACGCGGCCGAGCTGGGCGCCGACCCGGACGCGCTCGCCGTCGGCGGCGACAGCGCGGGCGGGAACCTCGCGGCGGTCGTCGGCCTGCGCGCCGAGCGCCGCCCGGACTTCGCGCTGCTGTTCTACCCGGCGACGGACATGTCGGTCCGGCGGCGGTCGCGGGAGCTGTTCGCCGAGGGGTTCTTCCTCACCGACGCCGACATGGTCTGGTTCAGCGACCACTACTGCCCCGACGAGAAGCGCCGCACCGAGCCGGACGCGTCGCCGCTGCTGGCCGCCGACGTCGCCGGGTTCCCGCCGACCTACCTCGTCACCGCCGGGTTCGACCCGCTCCGGGACGAGGGGGAGGAGTTCGCGAAGCGGCTCGCGGGCGCCGGGGTGCCGGTCGCGCTGCGGCGGCAGGAGGACCTCATCCACGGCTTCGCGAACATGTGGGGCCTCGGCGGGCGCTTCCGCGAGGCGATGGCCGAGGCCGCCGGGGCGCTGCGCACCGGCATGGCGCGGGCCCGGCTCCGCTGACGGAGACCGGGCCCGGACCGGGAACGCGACGGACCTGTCAGAGCGGCAGGCCGGTGAAGACCATCACCTTCTCCTGCGTGTAGTCCTCCATCGCCGACCGCAGCCCCTCGCGGCCGACGCCGGAGTCCTTCACGCCCCCGTAGGGCATCTGGTCGGCCCGGTAGGACGGGACGTCCCCGATGACGACGCCGCCGACCTCCAGCTCGCGGTGCGCGCGGAACGCGACGTCGAGGTTCCGGGTGAAGATGCCCGCCTGCAGGCCGAACTTGGAGTCGTTGACCCGTTCGAACGCGTCGTCCACGCCGTCCACCGGCTGGATCAGCATGACGGGGCCGAACACCTCCTCGCGGGCGACCTTGGCGTCGTCCGGGACGTCCGCGAGGAGCGTCGGCGCGTACGCGGCGCCCTCCCGGGTGCCGCCCGCGAGCACCTTCGCGCCCGCCGCGACGGCCTCGTCCACCCACGCCTCGACGCGCTCGGCGGCCTCCTCGTTCACCAGCGGCCCGACCTGCGTCTTGTCGTCCCACGGGTCGCCGGTGACGAGGCTCTCGACGTTCTCCACGAGCTTCGGCAGGAAGTCGTCGTAGACGGAGCGGTCCACGTAGACGCGCTGCACGGCGATGCAGCTCTGCCCGGCCTGGTAGTTGGCGAACAGCCCGATCCGCTTGGCGGCCCAGTCGAGGTCGGCGTCCGGCAGCACGACCGCCGCGCCGTTCCCGCCGAGCTCCAGCGTGACGTGCTTGCGCGGCGCGCGGTCGTTGATCGCCCAGCCGACCGGGACGGACCCGGTGAACGACACGATCGGCAGCCGCGGATCGTCGACGAGGTCGGACGCGCGGTCGTTCGGCACCGTCAGCACCGACCACATGCCGGCGGGCAGGTCGGTCTCGGCGAGCAGCTCGCCGAGCAGCAGCGCCGACAGCGGGGTGGCGGGGGCGGGCTTGAGCACGATCGGGGTGCCCGCCGCGATCGCGGGAGCGATCTTGTGGGCGGACAGGTTGAGCGGGAAGTTGAACGGGGAGATGCCGAGCACCGGGCCCTTGGGGACGCGCGTGATGTAGGCCATCCGGCCCTCGGCGGCGGGGTCGGTGTCGAGCCGCTGGGTGGTCGCGCTGAAGCGGCGCGCCTCCTCGGCGGCGAACCGGAACGTGGACACCGCGCGGGCGACCTCGCCGCGCGACCACAGCAGCGGCTTGCCGTTCTCGCCGGTGATCAGCCGGGCGATCTCCTCGGCCCGCTCGGCGAGCCGGGCGGACACGTGCGCGAGCGCCTCGGCGCGGACGTGCAGCGGCAGCGCCGCCGCGTCCGCGCGGACCGCGTCGGCCGCCGCGACGGCCTCCTCCACCTGCGCGGGGGTCGGCACCGCGACGGTCCCGACGACACGTCCGTCGTAGGGGTGCGTGACGGTCAGTTCACCGTCGCCGGTCTCGGGCCGACCGGCCAGCCAGAATGGGGTCACGTTCATGCGTTCACGCTATCTCCGGAGGCTCCGGAGTGGAGTCTCCGACATGGCGAATCCGGTCGCCCTCGTTGGCCGCGACGGCGAACGCCACCCACAGCTCGGCGCGGACGGCCGGGTCGTCCGGGTCACGGCCGAGGATCTCGGCCGCCTTGCGCATCCGCGTCCGGAGCGTGTGCCGGTGGACGCCGAGCGCCCGCGCGGCCGTCTCGCCCTGCCCGTTCGCCTGGACGTACGCGCGCACCGAGCCGTCCAGGCGTTCGGCGCGCAGCGGCGCGAGCAGCGCGTCCGCGAAGGCCCGCGCCGCCTCCGGGTCGAGCACCCCGAGGACGCCCTGGCCCGGCAGGTCCGCGTGGTGCAGGACGGGCAGGTCCGCGCGGACCGCCGCCGACAGCGCCTCCTCGGCCCGCCGCAGCGCCGGTGCGAGCGCGCCGGGCGCGGGCGGGACGCCCTCCGCCCCCGCCGGGGCGCTGACGCCGACCGGCCCGACGCCCGCCAGCAGCGACACGACGGTCTCGGCGAGCCCGTCCGGCACGATGATCGCGACGCGCCGGCCCGCGGGCAGCGGCAGGCACCGCTCGCCCGCCGGGTCGGACTCCAGCGCGTCCAGCACCGCCCCCGTCCCGCCCTTGCCGGGCGCGCACGCCAGCACCCGCACCGGCCCGCGCGGCAGCGCCGACCCGCCGGCCGGGCCCCCGGCGGGCCGGTCGAGCAGCACCGCGGCCAGCGCCGACCGCAGGTCCCGGGCGGTGCGCGGGGTCTCCGACTGCAGCGTGAGCAGCGCGACGGCCGCGCCGACGATGGTGTGCGCGGTCGGCGGCAGCGGCTCGCCGGTCCCGACGGCGAGGAACCCGCGCGGCCGCCCGCCGAGCCCGATCCGCTGCACCGCGATGTGCTCGCCGGGCAGCGACAGCGCCAGGCTCGCCGCCTCCGGCGTCCCGCCGGGCGACGGGGAACGGCGGCGCAGCCGCGCCAGCTCGGGCGCCAGCGCGTCCGCGTGCGCGCGGGCGCGCGTCGGCTCGGCGTGCCGGACGTCCCCGGCGGCGTCGAGCAGCAGCGCCCAGCCGCCGAGCAGCCGCGCGAGCCGCGTCACGAGCCGTCCGGGGCCGGCGAGCGCGGCGCGGGTCAGCTCCCGCTGCGCCTGGTAGGCGCGGGTGACGTCCTCGTACCACTCGGCGGCCAGCATCCGGGAGACGGCTTTGCCGATCGCGATGAACGGGACGGGGCGGGGGACCTCCAGCAGCACCAGACCCTGCGCGCGGGCGGCGGTGAGGAGTTCGTCCGGGATCGCCGGATGGATGACGCCGACACCGAAGCCGAGCCCGGCGACGCCGCGCTCCACCAGCCGCGCGACGTAGCCCGCCGCGTTCCCGGCGGTGATCCGCATGCCCGTGGTGAGCACCAGCTCGCCGCCCTCCAGGTAGGGCGTCGGGTCCTCCAGCTCGCTGACCGCGACCCACAGGACCGGGGTGTCCGGCGGCGGGCCGGTCGGGGACGTCAGCCCGAGCTGCGGGAGCGCGGCCACGGCGGACAGGCTGGGCGGCATCGTGCTCCCTGCGGCTCACGGACGGTCGGCGCGCACCGTGCTCAATGTGCGACGTGCTCAAGGCGCACGGTTCAATGTGCACGGTGTCCAACCGGGGCGGCGGGATTCGCCGTCCCGTACGTTCATCCTAGGTGCGGTCGGAGCCTAGTTTCGGCACGTGAGCAGCCGTGCCCCGGAGAGCTGGGCCGCCTCCGGGCCGAACGGCGCAGGCCGCCGGCCTCGGCTTGGGCGGGCCGGCGGCCTCCGCTCGCGTCAGCCCGCGCCGCGCTCCGCGACCCACTCCAGGACGTCGTCGCGCAAGAGCAGCCGTCCGGCCGCGAGCATGGCCGCACCGCCCAGCAAGCCCGGCAGGACCACCCAGAACCCGATGAGACCGTCCTGCCGCAGGACTTCGAAGGCGATGAGCCCGAGCAGGGCCGTTCCGCCCAGGAACAGCACGCCCATCACGGTGGCGAGCCGGGCCGTGATCCCGACGGCCACCGGGCCGCCCGTCCAGACGCGCCGCAGCCACAGCGCGACGACCGCCGTCCAGAAGGCGGTCATCGCCGTGCCGAAGACGGCGTGCCGGCCGTCCGCGGCGACGGCGCCCGCGCCGATGGCGGCGGCCAGGGCGGCGGCCCAGTAGAGCGAGAGGAGCCCGACGCTCGCCACCACGGCCCGCGGGCGGCTGCGGGCGGGCGGGATCTCGGGCCCGTGCCGCCGGTAGATGCCGGGGGCGAAGGCGGCCAGTCCCCGGTCGATCGGGCCGGCGACCCCGCGGGCGTGCCCGAACGGCAGCCGGTACACGGCCTCCCCGTCCGGGGTCTCCGCGGCCAGATGCATCATCCCCGGAAGGACGCCGTCCGGGTCCGCGGGGCGGAGCAGCAGCTCGATCGAGGGGTCCGGTCCGGGGCCGCCGGTGTGCGCCGGCCCGTACACGAACGCGACCTCGGCCAGCTCGGGCCACCGCACCGTCCAGGGGAGCCCGCCGGGGTCGTCCCAGCGGATCCCTTCGGCGTCGAGGACGAGGCGGCGGCGCCGGAACGCCGCCCGCCACATCAGCAGCGGCAGGATCCCGACCAGGGCGAACGGGATGCCCACCACGAACACGACCACCCGGACGCCGGTGCCGCCGTCGACGTGCCCGGTGATCGCGGCGACGATCGAGGCCGCTCCGAGCACTCCCGCCACGCCGCTTCCGAGGACGATCTGGCCGCCCTGGACGCGGCCGACGTCCACGGTCACCGCCGTTCCGGGGCCCGCCGCATCACCGTCCATGCGGACAAAGTAGCGGGATCGGGTGCGGCCGTCAGCGGCCCTGGCCGCGGGCCCTGGACCACGCCCGGACGTCGTCGCGGGCGAGCAGCCGTCCGGCGGTGAACACCGCGGCGCCGGGCAGCAAGAGGAGCAGCAGCACCCAGTCCTCGCTCGGGTCGGGCGGGTGCCCGCCGCTGTACCCGGCCGCGGCGATGAGGAGGATGCCCAGGAAGAGGACGGCGCCGAGGGTCGGTGCGAACCTGGCCATCTGCCCGGTGGCCAGCGGGCCGCCCAGCCAGATGCGTGCGAGCCACAGCGCGACGGCGGCCGTCCAGAACGCCACCGTCGCGACCGTTTTCCCCGACGCCCCCGCGTTCAGAACGGCGGGGACGACCGCGGCGAGCCAGCAGGCCCCGAGGAGCGCCACGCTCGCCACGACCGCGCGGGGACGGCCGGGCACGGGGACCCACGTGCCCGGGGTGCGGTAGAGGCCGGGCGCGAACGCGGTCAGCCCGTCGTCGATCGGGCCGACGACGCGGTGGGCGTGGCCGAAGGGCAGCAGGTAGGCGCCGTCCGGTGCCCCGGCTCTCGCGACGGCCAGGTGCCGCATCTCCGGGTGGGCGTCGCGGAACTCCGGCCCCGCCGGGTACAGCAGGAGGTGCACCGCGGCCGACATCCTCGGCCCGCCGGTGTCCGGTTCCCGGGCGGCGAGTTCGACCCGGGACAGCTCCGGCCACCGCACCGACCACGGACTCCCGTCGGGGTCGTCCCAGCGGATCCCTCCGGCGTCGAGCACGAGGCGGCGGCGCCGGAACGCCACCCGCCACATCAGCAGCGGCAGGACGCCGATCAGCGTGAACACGAGGCCGATCAGGAACGCCGCCACCCGGACGCCCGTACCGCCGACCACGTCCCCGGTGATCGCGGCGGCGACCGCGACCACGCCGAAGGCCCCCGCCACCGCCATCCCGACGATCATCTGGCGGGCCTGGGCGTCCGCGACGTCGACGGTCACCGGCCCGCGCGCGGCGGGTGCGTTCTCGGCCATAGGTGATCAAACTAGACGGCTCGCCCCCGGCCGGTCGACCGCCCCGGGTCAGCGCGCTTCGAGTGAGGGGCCGTACAGGTCGGCGAGGATGTCGTAGGACTTCAGCCGGTCGGCGTGGTCGAACACCTGCGTCATGACCATGGCCTCCTGGACGCCCGTCCGCTCGATCAGCTCGTCCAGCCGCCGCTTCACCGTCTCCGGGCCGCCGATGACCTGGTCGTGCAGCCGCGACTCGATGATCTGCCGCTCCATCGGCGTGTACGGGTGGGCGGCGGTCTCCTCGGGGCTCGGCAGCGGGCCCGGCGCGCCCTGCCGCAGCCGCAGGAACGACAGCGCCTGCGGCGCCGCGAGCTCGGCGGCCCGCTCGTCCGAGTCGGCCGCCGTCACGGCGACGCCGATCATCGAGTACGGCTCCTCGATCGCCCCGGGACGGAACGAGTCGCGGTACAGGGCCAGCGCGGGCATCGTGTTCTCGGCGCTGAAGTGGTGCGCGAACGCGAACGGCAGGCCCAGCAGGCCCGCGAGCTTGGCGCTGTAGCCGCTGGAGCCCAGCAGCCAGATCGGCGGCTCGTTCCCGGCCGCCGGCGTCACCGTGCTCTTCTCCCCGAAGTAGTCCCGCAGCTCGACGACCTGCTCGGGGAAGTCGTCCACCGAGAGGGAGCCGGGGGAGCGGCGCAGGGCGCGGGCGGTCGCCTGGTCGGTTCCGGGGGCGCGGCCGAGGCCGAGGTCGATGCGGCCGGGGAAGAGGGCCTCGAGGGTGCCGAACTGCTCCGCCACCACCATCGGCGCGTGGTTGGGCAGCATGATGCCGCCCGAGCCGACGCGCATCGCCGACGTCGCCGCCGCGACCTGCCCGATCAGCACGGCCGTCGCCGAACTCGCGATGCCGGGCATCGCGTGGTGCTCGGCCAGCCAGTACCGGTGGAAGCCGAGCCGTTCGGCGTGCCGGGCCAGGTCGAGGGTGTTGCGCAGCGCCTCGCCGGAGGTGGAGCCGCTGACGACGGGAGCGAGATCGAGAACAGACAAGCGGACGGTCATGAACAGTGACAACCCGCCCGGCGGCCCGCGTCTTCCCGCTACGCCGTGACGACCGCCACGATCACGGCGGCGACGGCGGCGACCGCCACGGGCACAACGATGCTGATCCACGACCAGGTCACGAGCGTGCGCGCCCGCTCGGGGTCGTTCGGGAACCGTTCCTCGGCGCGGGCGTAGAGGAGGGCGGCGACGAAGAGCAGGGGGAGGAAGGCGAACATCGTCAGGAGGCCGAGCACGAAGGCGATCGTCTGCCCGAGGCGGGTGTAGGTGCCGTCGGGGCCGATGCCGAACGCGAGGCGGGGAGCTGCTTCGGACATGGCGCGCGTCCCATCACTAGAAAGCGATTCGGAAAGCGTACGTCCGAATGGCGAGACGGGAAAGGGGCCGGGCGCCTCGCGCGTCCGGCCCCTTCCGCGGCCGCGCTCAGCGCAGGTCGAGCCCGATCAGGAGCGGGTCGTGGTCGGACGAGCGGAACGCGTCCGGCGCGTAGAACTCCGCCGGGTTGTACTCGGTGTTGTAGTCGAGGAAGCGGGGCTCGTCGCTGTTGACGTGCCAGATCGTCGCGCCGGTCACGCGCCGCGACAGCGCCGGGGCCGCCAGCATGTGGTCCAGCTCGCCGGACAGGCCCATGTAGACGTAGCTGTGCCGGTCCTCGTCGTCGACGAACCGCTTCGTCTGGCTGGTCAGGCCGGCGTCCTCGAGCACCTCGACCGGGTCCTCGGCGGCGTAGGCGTTCAGGTCGCCCAGCACGAGCGGGTTCTCGACGGTCCGCGCCATGGCGGCGATCGCCGTCGCCTGCTCCACCCGGCGCGCGTTGTAGCAGCCCTGCCCGTCGCCCTGGTCGGCGTCCGGCCCGGACGCGCCGCCGCAGCCCTTGGACTTGAAGTGGTTCACGATCGCGGTGAACGCCGCCCCGCCCGCCGCCGGGCGGAACGTCTGCGCGAGCGGCGGACGGTCGAACACCTCGTCCCGCGCCGAGCGCGGCGCGCCGACCGGCGTCACGGCCGTCTCGTCGTAGACGAACGCGACCTTGATCTCGTCCGTGCCGGGGTACGGGTGGGCGGTCCACGCGTAACTGCGGCCGGACGCGGCGTTCAGCGCGTCGACCAGGGCCTTCAGCGCGGTGTCGCCGTTGTTCTCGACCTCCATGAGCCCGACGACGTCGGCGTCCAGCCCGCGGAGCGCCGCGACGAGCTTGGCGAGCTGCCGGTCGCGCTCGGCGACGCTGTTCGCGCCGCGCCGGTCGAGGGTGGTGAACCAGTTCAGCGTGTTGAAGCTCGCGACGCGCACGTCGCCGCCCACCGGCGCGGGCCGGTCCGGGCGCGGGTTGGCGCGGGCGAAGTGCGGGCTGCGGGTCGGCTGCAGCCGGTAGGAGTCGAACCCGTACGACAGGACGCCCGTCAGCCCCTCGGTCACGTCGCCGAGCCGGACGACGCGGCCGTCCCCGGTGTAGGGGATCGCGTCCGGGTTCTGGACGTTCGACGCGTCGTCGACGAGCAGCCGGCGGGCCTCGTTCTCCGCCCGCGACGAGTCGTCGTGCCCGTCGGTCGGCTGGAACAGCCGGCTCCCCTCGGCGAGGGTGATCTCCCCGTACCGGCCGAGGTCGTAGGTCTCGCTCGCGACCATCTCCCCGCGGAACCGCAGCAGGACGCCCTCGAACCGCTCCCGCGTCGCGCCGTCCTCCAGCGGCAGCCGCACGTTGTCCGGCGCGATCGCGGGGGCGGTCCCGCAGACGTCCACGGCCGACACCGGCGACAGCTCGGTGAGGCCGTGGTACTCGACGGCCGTGCCGGTGACGAGCACCCGGTCGCGGACGTCCACGTCCCGCGTCGAGTACACGAAGATCCCGTCGGAGGTGCGCGGGTCGTCGTCGGGCGTCGGGTCCTGGACGAAGAAGCCGCGGAGCTGGTCGGACCGCTGGAAGTCGGCGGTGACGACGCCCTCGACGCGGACGGTGCGGCCCGCGACCGGCGAGGCGTCGCCGGTGCCCTGCACCTCGGCGATCTCGTGGTCGGCGGGGACGGCACAGGCCGGGGCCGCCGCGGCGGCCGGTGCGATGCCGGTGAGGAGACCGGCCGTCACGGCGGCGGCGGCGAGGGCCGCCGCCGGGCGTGCTGCTGCTGATCGGCGCATGGGCGGGAGCGTAAGGCGGGCCCGCCGCCCGGTGGGGACGGGTTCGTTAACGCTCCACCAACTTGTAATGGAATGCCGTGATTGGTGGGGTAGGTGAGGAGAAACGCCGCCCGGCCCGCGGCCGATACCCGGCCGAGACCCCCGTCGAGCCCCCTGTGAGAGGAGCGCCGTGGCCGAGCCGCCGCCGGTCGGCACGTCCCCCGGAGCGCGCTACGCCCGCACCCGCGACATCGTCGCCGCCTCGATCGTCCTGCTCCTGCTGACCGCCGTGCTGCTGGTCGTCCTCGTGCAGGCGTGGCCGCCCTCCCCGAGCGTGTCCCCGGACGGACGGACGCGGCTGCCCGCCGACACGGCGACCGTCCACCTGTTCGGCTGGTCGCCCAGCGTGCCGCGGGAGACGTGCCTGTTCGTCGTCGTCCTGGCCGCCGGGGCGCTCGGCGCGATCGTGCACTCCCTCCGCTCGCTGTACTGGTACGTCGGGAACCGCGCCCTGCGCCGCAGCTGGCTGATGATGTACCTGACGCTCCCGCTCGTCGGGGCGCTGCTCGGGCTCGTCGTCTACCTCGTGCTGCGCGGCGGGCTGACCTCGCCCACCGGCGGCGCCACCGACATCAATCCCTACGGCGTCACGGCGATCGCCGCGCTCGTCGGGCTGTTCTCGCGGGAGACCGCCGAGAAGCTGCGCGGCGTCTTCGCGACCCTGCTGGCGCCCGCACCGGCGGGCCGCGACCAGGCCCTCGCCCCGGAGATCACCTCCGTCGAGCCCGCGTCCGCGCCGGTCGGTGCGCCCGTCACCGTCCACGGGACGGGCCTCGCCGGGGCCACCGCCGCGCGGTTCGGCTCCGCCGAGGCCGCCGTCGCCGACGTCACGGACGTGCGCGTGCGCATGGTCGTCCCGCCGGGGGCGTCCGGGCCGCTGACGATCCTGACCCCTGCCGGGCCCGCCACAATCCCCTTCACCGTCGAGTGACGATTCATTTACCGTTCGGCCAGTGGGCGTGCCACGCCTCGTACGCCGCGCCGGGCAGCACGCGGGGGAGCGCCGACGTCTGCAGGCGCCCCAGCTCGGCGCCCGTCCCGGCCGCGCCGAACTGCAGCTCGGTCGCGTACGCCGTCCGCGCCAGGCTCGCCGGGCCCGCGACCAGGCACGTGTAGCGGGGGCCCGGCAGCTCGTCGTCCGGGATCCCGGCGCCGACCGCGAGGCTGTTGGCCACCGTCACCCAGGTGCCGAGCCCGGTGACCTGCCGCTCCGCGCCCTGCTGCTCCCACCGGAACCGCAGGATCGGCTTGGAGAAGATCGGGACGAGCAGGTGCGAGATCCCGCAGGCCAGCAGCTCCCGCTCCCAGCCGATCGACCGGCTGAGGTCCTCGCAGATCAGCACCGCCAGCCGGCCGAGGGAGGAGTCGAGCACGCCGACCTTCGAGCCCGGCCGCGAGTACTCCTCGGCCGTCCCGTCCGCCGGCGCGTCCGGCAGCCGCCACAGCCGCATCTGCGCCGCGTCCAGGGTGAAACCGGACAGCTTGTCCTGGACGAGCAGTTCCCGGCCCGTCCACCGGTCGATCAGCACCGCGCGGTTCGGCGGCGGGTCGTCGGCGCCGAGCGGCCCCGTCCCGACCAGCAGGAACCGCAGCGGGTGGCGCTCCCGGTCGCGCCCTGCCGTGTCGAACGCGACCTCCTTCCAGTGCTCCAGCAGCGCGTCCGACAGCGACGACTCCGGCATCACCGCGAGCCGCGCCCCCGACTCGTCCAGCCGCCGGATGATCGTCTTGATCCGGCTGCGGATCCCCGCGGTGTCCATCGGGCGGAGGCGGTACACGGTCATGCCGGACTGCTCCTCGAACGTGAACTCCACGTCGTCGAACGTCTCCAGCACCGGAGCGCACCCCACCGCGACGGGCTCGTCCCGGCTGAAGTGCGGGTCGTGCACCGCCGGCAGGATCGAGTGGTCGACCCTGTCCCACTCGGCCTTGGTGACCCGGTGCACGCCGAAGAACTCCGGTTTCGTGCTCCGCCCGCGCGGCCGTCCGGGGAACGCGCACCGGGGGAGCAGGGCGCCCTGGGTCTCGGGGCCGTTGAACTTTCCCTCGGTCAGGTAGTTGACCAGCGTCCCGGCCAGCGCGGGCGCGTCGTAGTACGGCGAGTAGGGGCTGGCGTGGGCGAGCGCCGCGTCGAGCCCGAGCAGCAGCACGAACCGTCCGCGATCGCCCTGCTCCCGCACGATCCGTTCGGTCTCGTCCGGATCGAACTCTCCGTCTTGCAGGACGGTCTCGGCGACGGCGCCGGCGGCGGCCTGCACCTCTGGATCGTCGTACCAGCGGGTGGCCGTCCAGTCCTGGAAGACGTCGTCGGACATCGAATCGTAGAGCCTGACGAAGAGATCAGCTGGTGCGGCCGGGTAGGCGGGAGCCCCCAACTGATCCTGCATGAGCACCCTCCGGGGGAAATCAACGAGCGGGGACATCTGGCGGTAACTCGATGCTAACCGGAGGGGCACACCCGTTCCGTGGCATCGGATACACACTTCACTTGACAATCACTTGGCAACGACGCACTCTTGGGGGGTACGGCCACTTCGTCGACCCAGGAGCAGCCGTGAATCTGAGGGCAGAGCCGACCTCCCCGCCGACCGGGCGCGCCCGCGACCGCCGCACCGAGGCCAGGCGTCTCATCGAGACGATGGAACACGCCAAGATCATCAGCGACGGGCACTTCAGCGCGCTCGGCATGCTGATCACCGACGCTTCGCTGACCGCCGACGAGCCCGCGCTCGTCGAGGTGCAGGACGGCCTCCAGTGGCTGCACCGGCACTACCTCGACGTCGACGCGCTCGACGGCCCCCAGCGGGAGCAGCGCGGCCGGATCCTCGGCCTGATCGACGTCGTGCACTGGGCGCTGCGACGGCTCCCCTCCGGCCTGCAGCTCGCCCTGCAGCCCGACGGGCACGCGGCCCGCTTCCTCGTCGCCGTCTGCCGCCGCCGCGGCCTGTCGAACCAGCAGCTCGCCACCGAACTCGGCACCGACGAGACCGAGATCAGCCGCGTCGGCCGCAAGCTGCTGTCGGCCGGCGTCGTGTGGCGCCGCAAGGAGTGGCGCCGCAACTCGTGGGAGATCACGCCGCGCGGGCGCGAGTATCTCGAGACCTCCGGCCTCCTCCCCGAGGAGGCGGGCGAGCCCGGCGAGACGGGCGACTCCGGCGAGGCCCGTCCGGACGCCGCGCGCGCCGACCGTCCGGTCGTCCGCGCGTCCGACCCCGACCTGCACGAGCGCCGCCGCGAGCCGGGCCCCGACCACCCCGGTCCCGAGCAGCCCGGCCCGTCCCGCGAGCGCCCCCGCCGCGGCTGACCGGCCGGACCGCCGCCGCGGCGGCGGCGAACGCGGCCCGATCGACCCGCTCCCCGGCATGCGTGCATGCCGGGGAGTCGGCCTGTGCCGGGCCTTGTGCCGGTGCGGCACCTCCATGGCTTCCCGCTTCACCGGGACCCGCCCCCGCCCTGAAGCGAAGGGCGGCAGCGCGCCGACGGTAGAAGATCCCCGCGAGATCTCTGACGCGCACCTGGCCGGGAGCGGTCCGGGAGTGTCCTGCGTGCGGCGGGGAGCGCTCCCGCTTTATTGAGTCGGTTGCTAAGGGCGGCCCCCGACCATGTGAGAGAACTTCATTTTCCTCGCGGGCCCCGTGGGACACAGTCGGCAGCATTCACTTTCCGGCCCACCCCCTGGAGTGAGGATGCGACTACGGACCCTGTTCACCACCGCGGTGCTCGGCGCCGCCGCGCTGGCGGTGCCCGGCGCGGTCGCGGCGCCCGCCGCGGTGGCCGCCCCCGCCGGATGCGCCGCCACCGACGAGGAGATCTACGCCGCGCCGCCGTCCACGGTCCAGGGGGATCCGGGCGACCTGCTGGCGTGCCGGGAGGCGGTGCTGTCGAACATCCCCGGCGACGTCCCGATGAAGGCGTGGAAGGTCCGGTACGTCTCGACGGACGCCAAGGGGAACGCGAACGTCGTCACCGGGACCGTCGCGGTCCCCGAGGCGGCGTGGACGAAGGGCGGTTCGCGCCCGACGGTCGCGTTCAACCCCGGCACCCTGGGTCCGGCCCGCAGTGCGCGTTCTCCAGGCAGCTCGCGGGCGAGTACGTCGACATGTACGAGGGCGGGAACCTGTCGCTGTTCCTGCGGGAGGGCCACGCGGTCGCCGCGACGGACGGCGCCGGGTACCTGGACGGGCAGGTCCACACGTACATGGTCGGCGCGAACGCGGGGCACGCGCTGCTCGACATCGTGCGGGCGTCGCGGCAGATCCCGGCGGCGGCCTGGCGGCCGACGGGAAGGTCGGGATCTCGGGCTACTCCGAGGGCGGCGCCGCGTCGCTGTGGGGCGCGCAGCTCGCCGCGTCCTACGCGCCGGAGCTGGACGTCGTGGGGGCGGCGGCCGGCGGCGTCCCGGGCGACCTGAAGGTCACCGCGAAGGCGCTCAACGGCAGCCTGTTCGCCGGGTTCCTCGCGGACGCGCTCGTCGGCCTGAACGCGGCGTACCCGGAGATGCCGTTCGACGAGCTCATGAACGATAACGGCGAGAAGGCGATCCGGGACGTCGAGTCGCACTGCCTGTTCGGGACGCTCGCCGTGTTCCTCGGCGCGCGCGTCGAGAACTTCTCCACCGACGGCCTGTCGCTCGAGGAGATCTACGCGCTGCGGGGGCCGGGCGGGGTCACCTGGGGCGAGATCGTCGACCGGCAGCGGCTCGGCACCGGCATCGGCACCGCGGGCTCGGGGGCCCGGTACGAGATCGGCTTCCCGGTGTTCCAGTACCGCGGCTGGCTCGAGGAGATCATCCCGCACGAGACCGAGGACGCCACGCGGCAGCGCTACTGCGACGCCGGCATCAACACGACCTGGAAGAACACCTACCCGGCCGAGCACCTGTCGACCGACTGGCTCGCCGCCCGGGACGTGACGAACTTCCTGGACGACCGTTTCGAGGGCAAGCCCGCCGAGGGCAACTGCTGATCCGTCCCGGAGACCGGGCCGCCGCACGACCGGCGGCCCGGTCTCCGGGGATCCATCCAGTGCGAAGGAGTCCTGATGACCGCGGGTGTCGCCGAGGCCGGCAACCGAACCCCGCCGCCCGACATTTCCGGGACCGTCCCGTGGCCGGAGCGGATCGCGATCGCGGTGTTCGTGATCGGGCCGATCGCCGGGGTGCTGGGGGCGGTCCCGTTCCTGTGGGGCTGGGGGATCGGCTGGACGGACGTCGCCATCTTCGCCTTCCTGTACCCGCTGAACGCGATCGGCGTGACGGTCGGCTACCACCGCCACTTCACGCACGGCGGGTTCAAGGCCAAGCGGTGGCTGCGAATCGCCCTCGCCGTCCTGGGCGGCCAGGCGATGCAGGGGTCGGTGGTCCGGTGGGTCGCCGACCACCGGCGCCACCACAAGTACGCCGACCAGGAAGGCGACCCCCACTCGCCGTGGCTGTACGGACCCGGCGTCTGGGGGCTCACCAAGGGCCTTTACCACGCGCACATGGGCTGGCTGTTCAGCAAAGACCGCACGTCCCGCAGTAAGTACTGCCCGGACCTGCTGAAGGACAAGGACATCCGCTTCCTGTCCCTCGACCCCGTGTACGCCCTGATCTGCCTGTCGACGTTCGCGGTGCCGTTCGCGCTCGGCGGCCTGCTCACCTGGTCGTGGCACGGCGCGATCACCGCGACGTTCTGGGCCGGGCTGCTGCGCGTGTTCGCGGGCGACCACATCACGTTCTCCATCAACTCCATCTGCCACGTGTTCGGCAGGACGGACTTCAAGACCCGGGACAAGGCGCGCAACGTGTGGTGGCTGGCGATCCCGTCGTTCGGCGAGTCGTGGCACAACCTGCACCACGCGGACCCGACGTGCGCCCGGCACGGCGTGCTGAAGGGCCAGCTCGACATCAGCGCCCGGGTGATCTGGATCTTCGAACGGCTCGGCTGGGTCTGGGACGTGCGCTGGCCCGACCACGACCGCCTCGCCGCCCGCCGCGTCACCGAAGGAGCCTCGACATGACGGACCTCCCCGCGCTCGACCGGACGCCGCTGATCGAGCGGCTCGCCCGGTTCGCCAAGGACTTCCCCGACGACCGCGCGTACACGTTCATGGACTACATGTCCGACCCGGACGGCGTCGCGACCCACCTCACCTGGGGCGAGCTGGACCGGCGGGCGCGCGCGCTCGCCGCCGCCATCCGGCGGGCCGCCGAACCCGGACGCCGCGTCGCGCTCCTCGCCCCGCAGGACCACCACTACGTCGCCGGTTTCCTCGGCGCGATGTACGCCCGGGTGGTCGGCGTCCCGCTGTTCTCGCCCGACCTGCCCGGCCACGGCGACCGGCTCCGCGCCGTCTACGACGACGCCGAACCCGACGTCGTCGTCACCACGAGCGCCGCGCTGCCCGCCGTCCGGGCGTTCCTGGACGGCGACGGCGTGCGCCCCGCCGAGATCGTCGTCGCCGACGAGGTCGACACCTCGCTCGACTGGACGCCCGAGCCGATCGACCCCGGCGACGTCGCGTACCTGCAGTACACGTCGGGGTCGACCCGCACCCCCGCCGGGGTGATGATCACGCACGGGAACTTCGCGACGAACGCCGAGCAGCTCTGGCGGACGTTCGAGGGGATCCCGCGCGAGTCGACCGGAGTGAACTGGCTGCCGGTGTTCCACGACATGGGCCTGGTGACCACGGTCGCGCTGCCGCTGGTGTACGGCAACCCGGGCGTCATCATGGACCCGGTCGCGTTCATCATGCGGCCCGTCCGCTGGCTGGAACTGCTGAGCGCGCAGGAACACGCGTTCACCGGCGGCCCCAACTTCGCCTACGAGTACCTCACCGCCCAGGTGACGGCGGAGGAGAAGGAGAAGCTCGACCTCGGCGGCGTGCAGGTGTTCATGAACGGCGCGGAGCCGATCCGGGAGAGCACGCTCACCGGGTTCTACGAGGCGTTCAAGGACTGCGGGCTGCGCAAGGAGGCGCAGGTGTGCGCCTACGGCCTCGCCGAGGCGACCGTGTACGTGTCGGCCTCGTCCCGGTTCCACGAGCCGACGCGCACGGCGTTCGACCACGAGGCGCTGCGGCGCGGCGTCGCCGAGCCGTGCGCGGCCGGCGCCGAGGGCGCGATCCGGCTCCTGGCCTGCGGCACCTCCTACGGGCAGCACGTGGTGATCGCCGACGCCGAGACCGGTGTCCGGCAGCCGGACGGGACGGTCGGCGAGATCTGGGTGCACGGCCCGAACGTCGCCGCCGGGTACTGGGGGCGTCCGGAGGCGACGAGGGAGACCTTCGAGGCCGAGCTGTCCGGGACGATCGGGGACGTGCCGCGCGGCCCGTGGCTGCGCACCGGCGACCTCGGGGTCCTGCACGGCGGCGAGCTGTTCGTCACCGGCCGCATCAAGGACCTCGTCATCGTCGACGGCCGCAACCACTACCCGCAGGACGTCGAGTACACGGTGTCGAACGCGCACGAGGCGATCCGCCGCGAGTACACGTGCGCCGTCGCGGTCGACACCGGCGACACCGAGGGCCTGGTCGTCATCGCGGAGCGGAACCGGCGCGTGCCGATCGCCCTGCTGGACGCCGACGAGGTCGCGCGGGCCGTCCGGACCGCGGTGAAGCAGGAGCACGACCTGCGCGTGCACGACTTCGTCCTGATCGAGCCGGGCGGCCTGCTCCGCACCAGCAGCGGCAAGATCGCCCGCGCGGCGTGCCGGGCCGCCTACCTGGACGGGACGCTCCCGCGCACCGGCACCGGCACCGGCACCGGGACCGGGACCGGGACCGGCTGACGGTTCACTCGCGCTCGCCGTCCGCGCCCAGCAGCCAGACGGGGAGCAGCAGCATCAGCTCCAGCCGCAGCTCCGGGTCCTCGATGTCGAAGTCGAACATGGTGTGGAGCTGCGCCATCCGGTACCGGACGGTCTGCGGGTGCACCTGCAGCGCGTCGGCGGCGTCGGTCGCGTTGAACCCGTGCTTGAGGCATTCGAGCAGGGTGCGCGCGAGCCGGGCGCCGCGGTGCGGCCCGGCGTCGGCCAGCGGCGCGAGCCGCCGCCGGGCCGCCGCCTCCGCGAGCGTCCGGCCCTCCTGGAGCAGCAGCTCGGGCAGGTGCCGGTCGGCGTGCAGCAGCCGCCCGTCCCGCGCCTTCGGGCAATCCGGGACGAGGTCGAGGGTGCGGTGCGCCCAGTGCAGCGAGACCCCGGCCTGCTCGAGCGGCACCGACGGCCCGGCCGCGCCCGTCCAGCCGCGCAGCGTGGCGGTGAGCCGGTCGGTGCCGCCGGGCCGGTCCGGGTCGGGGACGACGAGGCAGGGCCGGCCCCGGTCCAGGCCGGAGAGCAGGGCGGGCGGCAGCCCGCGCGGTCCCTCGCCGCCCACGCCCGGACGGACGTCCAGCACGAGCACCGCGATCCGCTCGGGCAGCGGCCACGCCGCCAGCGCCGCCTGCTCGACGATCACTTCGCGGGGGTAGGCGGGTCCGACAGCAGCAGGCTCAGCAGCCGGCCCCGGCGCTGCTCCCGCTCGCCCGCCGCCTTCTCCCGCGCCCGCGCGTACCCCTGCGCGGCGGCGGACGCCAGCAGGTCGAGGTAGGCGAAGTTCGCCTCGGTCAGCCGGATCGCCAGCTCGCGCGGCTTTCGCAATCGGTCGGCCTCCCGCGCCAGGTACCGCCAGCCCGTGCGCGACGCGATGCGCAGCGCGTTCTGGAAGTGCTCCAGGCCGCGCCCCTCGACGGCCTCCCCGTACCCGATGTCGAAGTAGAGCTGGTGCATCTCCTTCCATGACGCGTCGGGGTCGGCGATGAGGCGGACGAAGTGCTCCATCCCGCGCGCCGTGGTGTCCCGGATGACCTCCCGGTAGACGGGGTCGTCCGGCCGGGCGTACTCGGGGACGTGCCGCAGGATGCTCTCGACCATGGCGTCGCGCAGCGCGGGCAGGTGGGGGCGGATCCAGTCCGCCTCCTCTCGCGGAACGTCGCGCCAGGGCTGGGCCGACAGCTCGTCGGCGGGCCGTGCGGCAAGCTCGGTCACAGGTGTCACCTCCGTGAACGCAAACCCGGGCCGCCAGGCTAGGCACGGTGTGTCACGGGCGACACTCATCGCGATGACAACAGTTGCGGCGCCTTGCTCCGGTTGAGAGCGTTTTTCACCACGCGGAAACATGATCCGGGACATCTTTGGGGGTTATGTACAGAAAACGGAGACTCGTCTCGGCTTGTTTGCCCGTCAAGATCACGGGTAATGGACGGGCCGGTGAAGGAGGATCCCCGCATGCGGCACGAGGGCCCGCCGGACGAGCGGCACGCCCCGCGGGACGAGCGGCGGCGCATCCCCCGGACGGACGCGGTGCTCGCCGACCCGCGGCTCGCCGCCGCCGCGCGCCGCCTCGGGCGCGGACCGGTGAAGGCCGCCGTCGTCGCCGCCCAGCGGCGCGCCCGCGGCGGCGAGATCCCGCCCGGCGCGGTCCCCGACGAGGCCGCCGCGACGCTCCCGCCCACCGCGTGCGGGCTCCGGCCGGTGATCAACGCGACCGGTGTCCTGCTGCACACCAACCTCGGCCGGGCACCGCTGTCGGACGCCGCGCGCGCCGCCGTGGCCGCCGCGTCCGGGGCCACCGACGTCGAACTCGACCTCGCCACCGGCGCCCGCGCCCGGCGGGGCCGGTCGGCGCTCGACGCGCTCCGCGAGCGGGTGCCCGGCGCCGAGGCCGCGCACGTCGTCGGCAACGGTGCCGCCGCGCTCGTCCTCGCCGCGACCGCGCTCGCCGGGAACCGGGAGATCGTCATCGGCCGCGGCGAACTCGTCGAGATCGGCGACGGCTTCCGCATCCCCGAGCTGCTCGCGGCGACGGGCGCCCGGCTGCGCGAGGTCGGCACGACCAACCGCACCTCCCCGGACGACTACGCGGCGGCCGTCGGCCCCGCCACCGGGTTCATCCTCAAGGTCCACCCGTCGAACTTCCGGATCACCGGCTTCACCCGCTCCGCGGGCATCGCCGAACTGGCCGGGCTCGGCGTGCCCGTCGTCGCCGACATCGGCTCCGGCCTGCTCGAACCCGAACCGCTGCTGCCGGACGAACCGGACGCGCGGACGGCGCTCGCGGCGGGCGCGGGCCTCGTCACCGCGAGCGGCGACAAGCTCCTCGGCGGCCCGCAGTGCGGGCTCGTCCTGGGCCGCGCCGACCTCGTGCGCACGCTCGCCCGGCACCCCCTCGCCCGCGCGCTGCGCGTCGGGAAGATGACCCTCGCCGCGCTGGAGGCCACCCTGCGCGGCCCCGCGCCCCCCACGGCCGAGGCCCTGCACGCGGACGCGTCCGAGCTGCGGGAACGCGCCGAGAAGCTCGCCGCCGCGCTGACCGGGCAGGGTGTCGACGCGGCCGCCGCCTGGAGCGAGGCCGCGGTCGGCGGCGGCGGCGCGCCCGGCGTGGTGCTGCCGAGCGCCGCCGTGTCGCTGCCCGAGCGGTGCGCCGCCCGGCTCCGGCGCGGCGACCCGGCCGTGCTGGGCCGGGTCGAGAACGGCCGCTGCCTGCTCGACCTGCGCGCCGTCCCGCCGGGCGACGACCCCGCGCTCGCCGCGGCCGTCCGGGCCGCCGCGCGGGCGGACGGACTTGCGGACCGACAGGCGGATCGACATGCGGACGGACGGTGAGCATGCACACGGAACAGACGCGCACGGAAAAGACGCACACGGCGAAGACGCGCACGGGGAACATGCACGTCGTCGCGACCGCCGGGCACGTCGACCACGGGAAGTCGGCGCTGGTGCGGGCGCTCACCGGGATGGAGCCCGACCGGCTGGACGAGGAACGGCGGCGCGGCCTGACGATCGAGCTGGGGTTCGCCTGGACGGCCGCGCCGGACGGCGACGCCATCGCGTTCGTCGACGTGCCGGGGCACGAGCGGCTCGTCACCACGATGCTCGCCGGGGTCGGGCCCGTCCCCGCCGTCCTGTTCGTCGTCGCGGCGGACCAGGGCTGGCAGCGGCAGTCGGACGAGCACCTGGCCGTGCTGGACGCGCTCGGCGTGCGGCACGCGCTGCTCGCCGTCACCCGCTGCGACCTCGCCGACGCCGCGACGATCCGGCGGACCCGCGCGGACGCGCTGGCCCGCATCGCCGCGACGTCCGCCGGGGACGTCGAGGCCGTCGAGGTCAGCGCCGCGACCGGGGCGGGCCTCGACGGGCTGCGGGCGGCCCTCGGCAAGCTCACCGCCGGGCTCCCGGCCCCGGACCCGGACGCCGACGTGCGGCTGTGGACCGACCGGGTGTTCACCGTGCGGGGCCGCGGCACCGTGGTGACCGGCACCCTCGGCGCGGGCACCGTCCGCGTCGGCGACCGGCTCGCGGCGCCGGACGGCGGCACGTTCCGCGTGCGGGGCCTGCAGTGCCTCAAGGAGGACCGGCGCGAGGTGGCGGCCGTCGCCCGCGTCGCCGTCAACCTGCACGGCGACGGGGAGATCGGGCGGGGCGAGGCGCTGCTCACCCCGGGCCGGTGGCGCACCGCGGACGTCGTCGACGTGCGGCTGCGCGGCGACCCGGCCGACGAGCCGCCCGCCCGGCTCACCCTGCACGCCGGGTCGGCGGCCGTGCCCGTGCACGTCCGGCCGCTCGGTGCCGGCACCGCGCGGCTGAAACTGCGGCGCGCGCTGCCGCTGCGCGTCGGCGACGTCGCGCTGCTGCGCGACCCCGGCCGGCACCGCGTCGCCGCCGGGATCACGATCCTGGACGTCCGCCCGCCCCCGTTCGACCGGCGCGGCGCGGCGGCCGCGCGCGCCCGCGAGCTGGCCTCGCTCACCGGGCGGCCGGACGGTGCCGCCGAACTGCGCCGCCGCAAGCTGGTGCGGCGCGCGGACCTCGTCGCGATGGGCGTCCCGCCGCCCGGCGATCCCGTCGCCGGGGACTGGCTCGCCGACCCCGGCCACTGGGCCGAGCTGCGGCGCCGCCTCGTCGCGGCCGTCGAGGACCGCGCCCGCCGCGACCCCGCCGACCCCGGCCTGCCGGCGGAGGCCGCCCGCCGAGCCCTCGGCCTGCCCGACCGCGCGCTCGTCGAGGCGCTCGCCGCCCCCGCCGCGGGCGGCACCCCCCTGCGGTACCGCGACGGCCGCCTCTACGGGCGGGACACCGCCCCCGAGCTGCCCGGACACGTGCGCGAGGCCGTCGAGGCGATCCGCCGCGACCTCGCCGCCGCGCCGTTCCGCGCGCCCGACGCCGGCCGGCTCGCCGAGCTCGGCCTCACCCCGAAGCTGCTCGCCGCGGCCGCCGCCGCGGGCGTCCTGCTGCGGATCGGCGACGGCGTCGTCCTGCTGCCCGGCGACGACGCCCGCGCCGCCGCGCGGCTCGCCGAACTCGACCCGCCGTTCACCCTCGCCGAGGCCCGCCGCGCCCTCGGCACCACCCGCCGGACGGCCGTCCCGCTGCTGGAGCACCTGGACGCCCGCGGCTACACGGTCCGCGTGGACGACCTGCGCCGACGCTGCCGCGAACCCGGAGGTACCGCATGACCGAAGGCACGACCGCCCCCGCCGAACGCCTCACGCGGTACGCGCACGGCGGCGGCTGCGCCTGCAAGATCCCGCCCGGCGAGCTGGAGGACGTCGTCGCCGGGCTCACCGCCGCGCCCCGCGACCCGGCCGCGGAACTGCTCGTCGGGCTCGACACCGGCGACGACGCCGCGGTCGTCCGGATGCCCGGCTCCCCGGACGCGGTCGTCGCCACCGCCGACTTCTTCACCCCCGTCGTGGACGACCCGTACGACTGGGGGCGCATCGCCGCCGCGAACGCGCTCTCGGACGTGTACGCGGTCGGCGGGCGGCCGCTCGTCGCCGTCAACCTGCTGGGGTGGCCCCGGGACGTGCTGCCGTTCGGCCTCGCGAAGGAGGTGCTGCGCGGCGGCGCCGACGTCGCCGCGCTCGCGGGCTGCCACGTCGGCGGCGGGCACAGCGTCGACGACCCCGAACCCAAGTACGGCATGGCGGTGACCGGCGTCGCCGACCCGGACCGGCTGCTGCGCAACGACACCGGCGCCGCCGGGCTGCCGCTCACGCTCACCAAGCCGCTCGGCGTCGGCGTCCTGAACAACCGGCACAAGGCGACCGGCGCGGTGTTCCCGCAGGCCGTCGCGGTGATGACGGCGCTGAACCGGGACGCCTCGGCGGCCGCCCTCGACGCGGGCGCCCGCTGCGCCACCGACATCACCGGCTTCGGCCTGCTCGGCCACCTGCTCAAGCTGGCGCGGGCGTCCGGCGTCACCGCGGTCGTGGACGCCGCGGCCGTCCCGTACCTGGACGGCGCCCGCGAAGCCGTCCGGGACGGGTTCGTCAGCGGCGGCACCCGCCGCAACCTCGACTGGGCCGCCCCGCACACCGACTTCGGTGCCGCCGGGGAGGAGACCCGGCTCCTGCTGGCCGACGCGCAGACCTCCGGGGGCCTCCTCGTCGCCGGGGAGGTCCCGGGGCACCCGGTCGTCGGCGAGCTGGTCCCGGCGGCCGGCCCGGCGGTCGTCGTCCGCTGATCCCCGGCGCCTAATCCCCGGCGCCTAATCCCCGGTGCCGGTCCCGTCGGTGATCCCCGCACGGTCCCGGTAGCCGCGGACGAGGTCGCCGAGCGCCGCGCCGCGCGGGCGGCGGCCGGGACGGATGTCGCAGGTGAGGGCCTTCGCCTCCTGGATGTGGGTGTTCGGGTCCAGCGACAGGTGCAGCAGCTCGTTCGCCGCGTCGCCCGTGCTGTAGCCGTTCGGGCCCCAGTGGTAGGGGAGGCCGATCTGGTGCAGCGGGCGGCCGTCCACGACGAGCGGCCGCATCCGCTCGGTGACCAGCACCCGCGCCTCGACGGCGGCGCGGGCGCTCACGATCGTCGCCCAGCCGCCGTGCCGCAGGTTCCGCTCGGCGGCGAGCTCCGGCGAGACCTCGCAGAAGAACTCCGGCTGGAGCTCCGCCAGGTACGGCTGCCAGCGCGACATGCCGCCCGCCGTGTGGTGCTCGGTGAGACGGTACGTCGTGACCACGTACGGGAACACGCCGGCGCCCGGCTCGGCGCCGCTCGGCTGGTACCGGTTCGCGGGGCGCGGTGGCAGCAGCTGCCGGACGGGGTTGTGCTGCTGGGCGTACAGCGGGTTCGCGAACGGCGACTCCTGCGGCTCGTAGTGGGTCGGCAGGGGACCGTCCACGAGCCCGGCCGGGGCGTACAGCCACGCCTTCCCGTCGGCCTGCATGATGAACGGGTCGGTGCCCGCGATGGCGTCGGGGCCGGTGGCGCCCCGCGGCGGACGGTAGCCGGGGGCCTTGCTCGCGGCGAAGTCGGGGACGTCGTGCCCGGTCCAGGTTCCCCTGTCGGCGTCCCACCAGACGAGCGCCTTGCGTTCGCTCCACGGTGCGCCGTCCGGGTCCGCGGACGCCCGGTTGTACAGGATCCGCCGGTTCAGCGGCCACGCCCATCCCCACTCGGGCGCCACCCAGCTCTGGTCGCCGCCCGGCTTGCGGCGGGCCGGCTGGTTGACGCCGTCCGCGTAGCAGCCCGCGTAGATCCAGCAGCCGCACGAGGTGGACCCGTCGTCCTCGAGTTCCGTGTAGGACGACAGCGGGTTCCCGTCGCCGTCGAAACCGTTGATCTCGGCGAGGACGGCCTCCGCGTCGGGCTCGCCGAGGTCCCCGTGCGTCGGGTAGTCCCAGGTGAGGTCGAGGAGCGGGCGGTCCATCTCGTCGGTGGAACCGGCGAGCTTCGCCCGGATGATCCGGCCGAGGTGGTACATGAACCACAGGTCGCTGCGCGCGTCTCCCGCGGGCTCGACGGCCCGGTGGTGCCACTGCAGCATGCGCTGGGTGTTGGTGAAGCTGCCCTCCTTCTCGGTGTGCGCGGCGGCGGGCAGGAAGAACACCTCGGTGCCGATGTCCTCGGTGCGCAGCTCCCCGGACTCGATCTCCGGGCCGTCCCGCCACCATGTCGCCGACTCGATCAGCGAGAAGTCGCGGACGACGAGCCAGTCGAGGTTCGCCATGCCGAGGCGCTGCACCTTCGCGTTCGCCGAGCCGACGGCGGGGTTCTCGCCCATCAGGAAGTAGCCCTTGCAGACGCCGTCGATCTGCGCCATCGCCGTCTCGTACGTGCTGTGCGAGCCCGTCAGCCGGGGGAGGTAGTCGAAGCGGTAGTCGTTGTCCGCGGTGGCCGCGTCGCCCCAGTAGGCCTTCAGCAGGCTCACGAAGTACGACCGCATGTCGCCCCAGAAGCCCTTCTTCGCCGACTCGCCCTCGACGAACCGCTCCAGATCCAGGTCCGGGTGCGCGTGCGGCATCGGGATGTAGCCGGGCAGCAGGTTGTACAGGGTCGGGATGTCGGTCGACCCCTGGATCGAGGCGTGCCCCCGGAGCGCGAGGATCCCGCCGCCCGGACGGCCCATGTTGCCGAGGAGCGTCTGCAGGATCGAGGCCGTCCGGATGTACTGGACGCCCACCGTGTGCTGCGTCCAGCCGACCGCGTAGGCGAACGCGGTCGTCCGGTCGCGGCCCGAGTTGTCGGTGAGGAGCCGGCACACCTCCAGGAACCGGTCGGCGGGAACGCCGGTGATCCGCTCCACCATCTCCGGGGTGTACCGGGAGAAGTGCCGCTTGAGCACCTGGAACACGCAGCGCGGGTGCCGGAGCGTCGGGTCCCGTTCCGGTTCGCCCTCGCCGAGCCCCGCTCCGCCCGCACCGGCGGCCTCGCCGTGCCCGGACTCCGCCACCGCCCGCCGGTGCGCCTCGTACGCCTGGTCGCGCTGCCCGGACGCGGCCTGCACCTGCATGCCCTCGTACTGCCAGCTGTCCAGGTCGTAGCTCCGGTTCTCCCGGTCGAGGCCGGAGAACACGCCGTCGAGGTCCTCGGGACCGCGGAAGTCCTCGTGCAGGATCACCGAAGCGTTCGTGTAGTGCAGCACGTAGTCGTGGAAGTACGCCTCGTTCCGCAGGACGTGGTTGACGATCCCGCCGAGGAACGCGATGTCACTCCCGGCGCGCAGCGGGACGTGGACGTCCGCGAGCGCGCTCGTCCGGGTGAACCGCGGGTCGACGTGCACGACCTTCGCCCCGCGCGCCTTCGCCTCCATCACCCACTGGAACCCGACCGGATGGCACTCGGCCATGTTCGAGCCCTGGATGACGATGCAGTCGGTGTTCTGCAGATCCTGCTGGAAGGTGGTGGCGCCGCCGCGTCCGAACGAGGTTCCCAGACCGGGAACGGTGGAGGAGTGTCAAATGCGCGCCTGATTCTCGATCTGCACCGCGCCCAGCGCGGTGAACAGTTTCTTGATCAGGTAGTTCTCCTCGTTGTCGAGGGTGGCGCCGCCGAGGCTGGCGAGGCCCAGCGTGCGCCGCACCCGCAGGCCGTCCCGCTCCCACTGCCAGCCGTGCCGCCGCGCCGCGATCACCCGGTCGGCGATCATGTCCATCGCGACGTCGAGGTCGAGTTCCTCCCACTCCGTGCCGTGCGGGCGCCGGTACCGGACGCGGTGCTCGCGCGCGGACCCGGTGGTGAGCTGGAGGCTCGCCGACCCCTTCGGGCACAGCCGCCCCCGGCTGACGGGCGAGTCGGGGTCGCCCTCGATCTGCGTCACCCGCCCGTCCTGGACGTACACGTCCTGGCCGCAGCCGACCGCGCAGTACGGGCAGACCGACTTCACCACCTTCTCGGCGGTGCTCACGCGCGGCCGCAGGTTCGCGCTCGACCCGCTCTGGACGGCCGCGCCGCGCCCGAGCGGGTCGCCGCCCGAGAACTGGCGGTAGACGGGCCACGAGCCGATCCACTGCCGGACGCCCATGCCCCTCACCGCCTTCCGTTCCCTCGGCGCCACCGGACGCCGTCACCCGGACAGCGTCACCCGGACGCAGCGTGCACGTACCCGGCCCACGCCCGCCAAACACGGCCGCGCCGAACATCGTCGCGTCGAACGCGGTCGCGCCGAACACCGGCCGCCGCGGGTCAGCGGCCCGCGAACGCGGCGAGGCGCAGCGAGATCGGCTCCGGGCGCCCGCCGTTCTGGACGGCGGACGCGGTGAGGACGTCGAGGTGCTGGTAGCCCGGCGCGACGACGTCGCCCGGCCGCGGATCGCGGGCGCCGAGCCCGTCCCCGGCCTGCAGGTTGATGACCGGGTTCGCCTCGATGCCGCCCTGGTGGACGGCGCCGTCGGCGATGCCCGGCGCGCCCGCGAGCCCGATGTCGGTGATCAGCTTCGTGGGGAAGTAGTGCTCGGTGAAGTCGAGCGGGTGCTCCGACAGGCTCCGCGCGAGCTGCGCGATGTCGGTGACCTCCTTGGCGGCCGTCGTGAACGGCCCGCCGTGCCTCGACTCGTATCCGGGATCGTCGGGGGCGCCGATGAGGTCGAAGTTCCGCCAGGTGTACAGCGGCCCGTCCGGGGTGTCGGGGACGGCCTTGCGGTCGGTGCCCAGCAGCGTCGCGAGGCCGCCGAGCCCGAGCTCGTCCAGGTTGTTCGGCGCGGGGAACTCCTTGTCGACGATCTTCCCGCCGTCCCAGAACCCGACGCTGGCCTGCATGAACGCGAGCGGCTGCGAGTTGTCGTCCAGGAGCCCGCCGAGCGCGGCGGCGTTGGTGAACCGGAAGTCGCGCACGGTCGGCGAACCGGCGAGGAACGTCGGATAGTCCTTGGCGAACAGCAGCCGGTAGGTGGTGTCGGTGTTGAACGAGGACGGGACGTACGTCGCCAGGTCCGAGACGCCCTCGGGGTCGAGCCGCGCGGCGAGTCCCGCGATGGCGAGCAGGTTCATCGTCTCGGTGTTGACGACCGCCGGGGCCGACAGCGCCCGCGGGACCACGCCGGCCTCCAGGCCCAGCCGGACGATGCCCGCGCCGAACTCGACGAGCGGCACCATGTCCGCGGGCAGGCCCTCCATCCCGAGGATGGCGGTGTCGATGCGGGTGTCGAGCGCGAAGTACCCGGCGCACTGCTCGTACCCGGCGTCGGCGGTCGTGGACCGGTCGCCGTCGAAGTCCCACATCGCGAAGTAGGCCGTCAGGACGCCGCCGAGCGAGTGCCCGCCGCACATCGCCTTCCGCTTGCGCACCCGCGGGTCCGGCAGTTCCCGCACCAGGAGGTCGTACTGGTCGCGGACGGTCTGCGCCAGCCCGACGTGCTGCAGCCACGTCACCTGGTCGTTGCTCTGGTACCCGGCGAACGTCCGGCCGTCGACCTCCTTCTGCCGGTAGTAGTAGTCGACGGCGAGGTGGACGTCCCCGGCGGCGAGACCCGCCTTCATCCCGGTGCGGTCCTCCAGGCAGTTGGACCGGCGGTCGAGCGCCCAGAACTCGATGTGGTCGCCGCTCTCCGCGGCCTTGCGGACGGTGTTGCGGGCGAGGGAGTCGAAGGCCCCGGCGCCCTCGAAGATGCCGGGCTGCGCGATGAGGATCCGGTCCGCGTCCGCCGACGCCGCGGGGCCGTCCGCGTGCCGGTAGCGCAGGTACGACAGCCAGTCGCACCGCTCCGGGCGCGGGCCGGCCGACTCCGGCAGCGGCACCCGGACCCGCACCACCGACTCCTCGACGCCGGTGACGGGCGAGCTCGACGCGACGGGCGCCTCCGTCCGGTCGGCGGCCTCTGCGGAGGCCCGTGCGGAGGCCCGTGCGGAGGCGGGCGGCGGCGCGGTCAGCGCGGCGGCGGCGAGCAGTACGGCGGCCACCGCCGCGCTCGCGCGGTTCCGGGGTAGCGGAAAACGGGCGGCGCGGCGTCGCTTCATCACGCTCTCCTCGCGGCGGGGTCGATGATTCGACGATGAACGCCGCCGGCCGCCGGAGATAGTGTCCCGGTGCATGATTCGCCGCCCGCCCGTTGTCCGCCCCCGCCAATCCGGGGCGGGGCGGGCGTCAGGCCAGCGCCGCGGCCCCCGCCTTCTCGACGAGCCCGGCGTACTCGGTGAACTCGGCGGGCGTCAGCGCCCGCCCGTACACGGCGCCCGTCAGCCGGTTCGTCGCCGCCTCGGCCTCGTCCCGGCGGGCGACCACGGACGCGTCGGCGGCCGCGTCGTCGGCGACGTCCCGCCAGCCGAGGAACCGCGCCCGCGCCGGGCCCCCGGCGGCCAGGACCGTCTGCAGCGGGTCGAGACCGGCGGCGGTCGTCGCGCACAGGTGCAGGGCGGCGCGCCACTCGCGCAGGACGTTGATCCGCTGCATCAGCCGGGCGGGGCCGCCGGGCGCGGTCTCCTCGGCGCGCCAGCCCGCGAACACCGGCAGGCCGGAGCCGTCGGCGGCGTCGACGACCCGGTCGGCCAGCTCCGTGAGCCGGGCCACGTCGGCGCCGTCCAGGCCGGCCAGGTGCTCCTCGCCCCACTGGGCGCAGGAGCGGCCGTACCGGCGGGCGGCCTCGCGGGCGCCCGCGACGGCCACGCCCTCCTCCCAGCAGACGCGGACGGCGGTCGGCTCGAACCAGCCGAACGCGGCGTGCACCACGCTCGCGTCGACGTCGCCGAGCACCCCGCCGCGCCCGGTGAAGTAGAACGCGAACGGGTTTTCGTACCCGGCCTCCTTCCCGCGCGCGGAGGTGGCCGGGTCGAGCATCCAGGCGGCCCCGATGTCATGGATGGTCTTGTCGACGGACGGTACGGTCTGCTCGAGGTCGGTCACGGTCGCTTCGCCCACTTCGCGGCACCCTTCCCAGCTGAAACCGAATGGCCTTCGGTGGGGAGCGTAGCGGACGTTCCGGCTAGCGCCAGTCGAGGCAGACGACGACGGCGTCGTCGGCGAGGTCGGCGCCCTCGTGGTACTCGATCAGCTCGTCGATCACGGCGAGCGGGACCTCGGCCGGATCCTGCAGGCGTCCGCGGCGGGTGGCCTGCTCCAGCGCGTGCGCGCCGAACTCGCCGCGCGCCGTCCGGGCGGAGAACACCCCGTCGCTGACGACGACGAGGCGGTCGCCGGGCTCCAGCCGGAACCGCTGCGGCCGGTACTCGGTGTCGGGGAACATGCCGAGCGGGAGCTGCTGCTCCAGCTCCACCGTCGTGACCTCGGTGCCGCGCATCCGCAGGATGCGGGGCGAACCGGCGTCGATCACGTGGACGACCCCGTCGCCGAGGTCGATGCGCATGACGAGCGTCTCGGTGAACTCGCGGCCGCCGTAGCGGACGTGCACCATGTCGTTGGCGAGGCTGGCCTGCTCGGCGATGTCGGCGCCCGACCGGCGGGCGTTGCGCATCGCGCCGACGGTCAGCGACGTCAGCAGCGCCGCCTGGATGCCGGTGCCGGAGCCGTTGGTCACGGTCAGCGCCAGGTGGTCGTGCTCGGCGGACCAGTCGAAGTTGTCGCCGCCGATGGAGTAGGCGGGCTCCAGGTGCCCGGCGAGGCTGAACCGGTCCCCGGCGCAGGCGTGCCCGGGGAGCAGCTGCCACTGCAGCTCGGCGGCCAGCGTGAGGCGCTTGCTGCGGCGGGCCCGCTCGTACCGGTCGGTGTGGTGCCACGCGACCTTCAGGGCCGCCCCGAGCACCTGGCCGAGCTCCTCGAGGGCGGCGAGGTCGGAGTCGGTCCAGGGGCCGGCGGCGGCCAGCTCGAGGACGCCCAGCCGCTCGCCGCGGCTGGTGACGGGCACGTACAGGGTCTCCGGGGCCGCGCCGCCGTTCCCCGGCCGGCCGGGGGAGTGCCGGACGGGACGCCGCGACACGAACGCCCGGCCCGCGTCCGTCCCCCGGATCCGCAGGGTCCCGGCGCCGTCCGCCGGGGCGGCGCCGGGCGGCTCGACGGGAAGCAGGACGCGCGAGTGGTAGTCGTTCACCAGCAGCCGCAGCCCGGCGAGGTCCGGGCGGGCGCCCTCGAGCGCGGCGGCCAGCGCCTCGGGGATCGCGTGCGCGGGGGCCGAGCGCAGCGCCCGTTCCACCACGCTCCAGGGACTCGCAGACCCGCATCCCACTTCGTACCCCGTCCTGCCCCGAGCCGATGATCAGGGGAAGACTGCCAGAGAAGTTTGCCATGTGGCAAATACTTGACGGCGTGCGGGCCGGTGCGGCGGTCCTCCCGCCGTGCCCGCATCGTGAACGCGCGCGGTGTCCGGCCCGGTGGTCGGCCGGTCGGGACGGCCGGTCGCGGCGGCCGGTGGGGCCGGTTAGGCGGGGCCGGTTAGGCGGGCCCGGTCAGGCCGTGCGCGGACCGGCGGCCCGCACCGGGCCCGTCCCGGCCGACTCCCGCCGCTCGCACGCCAGCCCGAACTCGGTCAGCGCGTCGATGAGCCGCCCCCGGGACGTCGGCGACATGTGCTCCAGCACCTCGTGCACCGCGTCGCGGCGCCGCCGCGTCAGCTCCCCGTGCAGCCGCTCGCCCTGCTCGGTGAGCCGGACGATGATCTCCCGCCGGTCGGCCGGCGCCGTCTCGCGCACCACCAGCCCCGCCGCCTCCAGCCGGTCGCACAGCCGGCTCGTCGAGGACGGGATCGCGCCGAGCTCGTCCGCGAGCCCGCCGAGGTTCAGCCGCCCGAACCGCGCGATCGCCTCCACCGCGCGCAGCTGGATCGGCGACACCGCCGGCTCCAGCCCCTGGTCGGCGCGGCTCCACAGCAGCGCCGCATTGCTCAGCACCCGTTCCACGGCGACCGTGACGTCGCCCGGCACGTCGCCCGGCGCCTCGGCGGGCGCGGCGCCCGTCCCGTCCGTTCCGTGCTCGCCGGCCGGCGGCCCCGGTCGTCGCTGAGTCACACCCCCGCCTTTCCGAAGCTCCTACCCCGCGCCCCCGTCGCGCCGCCGTGCCCGCACCGGCGGCGTCGCGGGCGCGCGCGGGCGGTCTCCCACGATACGCCTCAGCCGGGGACCGGACCGGTGCGCAGCCGGTCGACCAGGTCGCCGAGGGCGCTCTCCGACACCGGATCGTCCCAGGTCCAGAACGGGACGGTGCGCAGGTGCCGGCCCTGCGGGTCGAGGAGCTGCCCCGCCAGCTTGATCTGCCACAGGTCCACCGCGCGGTCGGTGATCGTCAGCTGCGGGAAGCCGCGGCGCAGCGCCGTCTCGAACGCCTGGACCCGGTCGATCGACCGCAGCCACACCGCGAACAGCATGTTGTCGGCCCCGGACAGCGACGCGCACATCCGTGTCTCGCGCAGCCCGGCGAGCCGTCCGGCCAGCCGCGCCACCTCGTCCGGCGGCGCGCTCGCCCACAGGTACACCGTCACCGGCCAGCCCGACAGCGACCGCGCCACCTCGCACCGGTAGCTCAGCGCGCCGCCCCGCTCCATCCGGGCGAGGCGCCGCCGGACGGTCGCCGGGCTGAGGCCCGTGCGCTCCGCGAGCCGCGCGACCGGCTGCCGGCAGTCCTCCACCAGCAGCCGCAGCAGCTCGCGGTCCTCCACCCGCAGCGCCCAGTCGCCCGTCCCGTGCGGACGGCCGGCCAGCAGCAGGTCCCGCTGCCGGACGTCGAGCCGGTCCAGCCGCCACCTGCTGCCCTCCGAGTGCAGGGTCGTCGCGATCTGGGTGCGGGTCGCGGTGACGCCGGCGAGCCGCCCCAGCCGGAACCCGACGTACCGGGCCAGCTCGGCGTTGTCGCGCAGGACGACCGTCGCGATCAGGTCGCGGCCGCCGGTGACGTGCTCGAGGTTGAACACGTGCGGGTCCTCGGCGATGTCGGCGGCGACCTCGTGCAGCCGTTCGGGGAGCAGTCGATCTCGATGAACGCCACCACCGGGTTCACCCACTCCACCGCGACCGGGTAGCAGGCCAGCCACGCCAGCCCGGCTCCGCTCAGCCGCGCCCAGCGGCGCGCCGCCGTGGAGCCGTCCACGCCGAGGGCCGCGCCGATGCGGCGCCAGTCGGCGCGGGGCGCGGTCTGCAGCGCGGTGACGAGCTGGTGGTCCAGCTCGTCGAGGGTGCCCGATGTGTGCATCCGATCCGGGTTTCGTGGCGGATACCGGCAGGTGAGGTCCGGTGGAACGGTCTGCCCGCACCATACCGGCATGTCGATCCGTGAAGACGCCGCCGGCCTGCGCGAGGAGCTGACCGTCCTGCGCCGCGACCTGCACCGCGAGCCCGAACTCGGGCTCGACCTTCCGCGCACCCAGGAGAAGGTGCTCGCCGCCCTGGACGGCCTGCCGCTGGAGATCTCCACCGGCACGGCGCTGACCTCCGTCACCGCCGTGCTGCGCGGCGGGCGCGCCGGGCGCCCGGACGGGACGCGCGGGCCCGCCGTGCTGCTGCGCGGCGACATGGACGCGCTGCCCGTCCACGAGGACACCGGCCTCGACTACGCCTCGGCGGTCCCCGGCCGGATGCACGCCTGCGGCCACGACCTGCACGTCGCGGGCCTCGCCGGCGCCGCGAAACTGCTCGCCGCGCGCCGCGCCGAGCTGCCCGGCGACGTCGTTTTCATGTTCCAGCCGGGGGAGGAGGGCATGGGCGGCGCCGAGATCATGATCGGGGAAGGGGTGCTGGACGCGGCCGGAGAGCGCGTCGCCGCCGCCTACGGCCTGCACGTCTTCTCGACCGTCCTCCCGCAGGGCATGGTGGCGACCAGGCCGGGGCCGGTGCTCGCCGCCTCCGACGCCGTGCACGTCACCGTCCGCGGGGCGGGCGGGCACGGCTCGTCCCCGCACGCCGCCAAGGACCCCGTCCCCGCGCTCGCCGCGATGATCACCGCCTTCCAGACGATGGTGACCCGCGACCTCGACGCCCTCGACCCCGCCGTGGTGACGGTCGGGTCCGTGCACGCCGGGACCGCGGGCAACGTCATCCCCGAGACCGCGACGCTGGAGGCGACCGTCCGGTCGTTCTCGGAGGACGCGCACCGCCGGGTGCGCGCGGGGATCGAGCGGGTGGTGCGCGGCGTCGCGGAGGCGCACGGCGTCACCGCCGACCTCGACTACACCGAGCAGTACCCCGTCACCGTCAACGACGCCGCCGAGGCCGCGTTCGCGCTGGACACCGCCCGCGACCTGCTCGGCGACGAGCGCGCCGTCGGCGCGCCGCGCCCGATGGCGGGCTCCGAGGACTTCTCGTTCGTCCTGAACGAGGTACCCGGCGCGTTCCTCGGCCTGGGCGCCTGCCCCGCCGACCGCGATCCCGCCACCGCGCCCATGAACCATTCCCCGCAGGCCGCCTACGACGACGCCGTGCTGCCCGACGCGGCCGCCCTGCTCGCCGAACTGGCCGTCCGGCGGCTCGCCCGGGAGGAGACCGGATGACCGCGACCGCCGGCGCCAAGGCGCCCGAGCCCGCCGGACCGGCGGGCGCCCCGCCCATCGAGTCCGTCACCACCGTCGTCGGCGTCCTGGTGATGTTCGAGCTGGTCAGCGGGTTCCTGCAGGCGGGCGTCGCACCGATCCTGCCCGCCATCGGCGACCTGCACGGCGTGTCCGACTCCGCGGTGACGCTCGTCGTCGCGGTCCAGCTGCTCGCGTCCGCGGTCTGCGCGCCCGCCTTCGGCCGGCTCGGGGACCTGTACGGGCACCGCCGGATGCTGCGGATCGCGCTGGTGTCCACCGCGGTCGGGTCCGTGCTGGTCGCCGCCGCCCCCAACTTCGCGATCCTGCTGGTCGGCCGGTTCCTGCAGGGCGCGCTCGTCGCGCTGCTGCCGCTGGAGATCTCGCTGGTCCGCGACCGCCTCCCGGTCGACCTCGCCCGCCGCGCGATCGCCCGGCTCGTCGCCGCGCTCGTCCTCGGCGGCCTGCTCGGCGCCGTCGGGATGGGCGTGGCCGTCGAGGTGTTCGGCGACGTGCGGCTCGCGCTGGCCGTCCCGGCCGTGCTCGCGGTGATCTGCGTGCCGGTGTCGATGGCGTTCGTCCCCGAATCGGTCACCCGCGCCACCGGACGCATCGACCTGCCCGGCATCGCGCTGCTCGGCCTCGGCGTCGTCGGCGTCCTCGCGGGCGTCACGCTGGCCGCCGAGATCGGCTGGGGCAACGCCGCCACGCTCGGCGGACTCGGCGCCGGGCTCGCCCTGCTGGCCGCGTGGACGGTCATGGAGCTGCGCGTGCGGCAGCCGCTGGTCGACCTGCGCGCCATGGCCGGACGGCACGTCGCGCCGTACTACTTCGCCTCGTTCGCGTTCGGCATCATCTACTTCGGCAGCCAGTCGCCGAACTCCACGTTCATGGCCACCGACCCGGACGAGGCCGGCTACGGGTTCGGCATGTCGGCCCTCGGCATCTCGATGGTCATGCTGCCCGCGCTGCTCGCCAGCATGCTGGCGTCGGCGAGCGCCCCGCGCGTCGCCGCGAGGATCGGCTACCGGGTCACGTTGATCGCCTCGTTCGGCCTGGTCGCCGCCGGGTCCCTCTGGTTCGTCGTGTTCCACGAGCACGTGTGGCAGCTCGCGTCCGGGCTGGTGGTGGCCGCCCTCGGCATGGGCGCCGCGCTGAGCGCCATGCCCACGGTGATCGCCGAGGCGAGCGACCCCGCCCACACGGGCGTCTCGACCGCCCTCTACAACAACGTCAAGACGGTCGGCGGCGGCGTCGCGGGCGGCGCCTTCGGCACCGTCCTGGCCGCCGCGGCGGGCTCGGAGCACCCGAGCGAGGGCGGCTACATGACCGTGTGGATCGTCTGCGCGCTGTTCGCGTTCCTGGCCGCCGCGCTGGCCTACGCCGCCGGGACCGGCGGGCGGAGGTCCTGACGCGCCGCGGGCCCGGACCGTCCGCGGTCCGGGCCCGCGGGGACGTCAGAGTTCCAGCGCGGCCGGACGGGCCACGTGCCACCACACGGTGTAGACGGTGAGCGCGAGCCCGGCCGCGGCGATCGTCCCGACGCAGCCGTAGTACAGGATCGTGTGGACGTCCGGCACGTCCGGGAGCATCAGCGCGCTGAGCATGCCGCCCGCCGCCGACACCGCCGCGATGCCAGCGCACACCGGCAAGCGCAACCCCCCGCCCGCATCGCCCACCGGCCCCCGCGCGTTCGTTCGCGTGTCCGTCCGCTCGTCCACCTGCGCTTCCGTCCGAGTGGCCGTTCGCGCATGCGTCAGGGTGCCTGTTCCGGTGCCCGCGGCGGTTGCCGCGGGGGCGGGTGCGTGGGCCTTCCGGAGCCAGCGGGTCAGCCACAGCAGGACGATCGCCAGCCCGGCCACACCGCTGATGTACTGCAGCCAGACGTACACCGCCACGCCGCCGAGCGACTCAGTGAGCCAGGGCAGCTCGCCGGCGAAACTCCAGTTGAGGTGCGTGAAGGCGTCCCAGAGCACGTGGGTGGCCGCGCCGATCGCGACGGACGGCACCGCCCACCCCCAGCGCACCGGCGCGTCCAGCGGCAGCCGCCGCCGCACCCGTGCCGGGGCGAGCGCCGCCAGCGGCCGCTTCCACAGCAGGTGCCACACCGCGAACGCGGCGAGGCCGATGAGGACGTCCACGGTCACGACGCCGTGCGCCCGATGCGTGGTGCTCCGCAACTCCATCGCGAAGAAGAAGTACGGGATGTCCGGCGCCATCGACCCGATGACCAGCGCGGACGGTACCAGCGGCCCCCGCGCCAGCGGCAGCACGGCGGCGGTATGGCTCAACGTGAACGGCACGCGTTCCCCCCACGGAACTCGACGAGATCGTCCGTCCCGTACGACGAGCGGCGCCCGTCCCGAGTTGTGGAGGGGTCGTGAAGATCGTCAGGCGGGCAGCGGGACCTCGCGGCGGGACCGCAGCAGCCGGTCGAGATCGCCGGGAGACCCCTCGGGCGCGGGCAGCCGGCGGGCGTTGAAGTCGTCGACGAGGGTCCGCACGGTCTCGCGGGCGCACGACTTGTTCGTCCCGATGAAGCCGGTCGGGCCGCGCTTGATCCAGCCGGTCACGTAGGCGCCGGTCACCGCGTCGCCGGTGTCCGGCGCCACGACGCGCCCGGCCTCGTGCGGGACGGTGCCGGAGGCCGCGTCGAACGGCAGGCCGGGGACGGCGCGCCCGTGGTAGCCGATCGACGACAGCACGAGGCCCGCCTCGACCGTCTCGGTCTCCCCGGTCGGCACCGCCCGGCCGTCGACCAGCTCGGTCCGGGCGAACTCGACGCCTTCGGCCGTGATCCGCTCGGGGACGCGAGGTACCGCAGCGTGATCCGCCGGTTCCCGGACGGCGCGCGCTCGTCCAGCTCGCGAAGCATGCGCAGCTTGTGGACGGTCGAGTGGGGGGCGTCGCCGTCCGGTTCGGCGTCGAGGGCGGCGCCCTCGAGCACGACGTCGATGCCCGGGGTGTCGAGCAGCCCGCGCAGTTCGGCGACCGTGAAGGCCGACTGGGCCGGGCCGCGCCGCCCGGCGACCACGATCTCCTCGATGCGGCTGCCGCGCAGCGCGGCGAGCGCGGCGGGGGAGATGTCGGTGCCCGCGAGCCGCTCGGGGTCGCTCGCCAGGATGCGCGCCACGTCCAGCGCCACGTTCCCGTTGCCGACGATCACGGCGCGCCGGTGCGACAGGTCGAACGTCCGGTGCGCGTGGTCGGGGTGGCCGTTGTACCAGGCGACGAACTCGGTCGCCGTCCCGGCGAGGTCCGCGCCGGGGACGTCCAGCCGCCGGTCCGACGACGCGCCGACCGCGTAGACCACCGCGTGGTGGTGGCCGAGCAGTTCCTCGTGCGTCACGTCGCGGCCCACCTCGACGCCCAGGTGCAGCCGGCAGCCGTCCTGCGCGGAGATCCGGTCGAACAGCTCGGTGACCTGCCGGGTCTTCGGGTGGTCGGGGGCGACGCCCGTCCGGGCCAGGCCGTAGGGGACGGTCAGCCGCTCGAACACCTCGACCCGCGCGCCCGGTACGGTCAGCAGCTCGTCGGCGGCGAACATCGCGGCGGGACCCGATCCGACGATCGCGACCCGCGGCGGCTCGCCGCCGCGCACCCGCAGCGGCGGGGGCTTGGGCGCGAGCAGCGGCGCCGGCGGCCGCGGCGCCCGGTAGAAGTCGGCGTTCAGCGGCAGGAACGGCAGTTGCTCGTCCGCCAGCTTCGTGTGCGGGAGGATCGCGCCCACCGGGCACGCCGACACGCAGGCGCCGCAGTCCACGCACGTCGCGGGATCGATGTAGAGCATCTCCGCGGTGTGGAAGTCGGGCTCGTCCGGTGTCGGGTGGATGCAGTTGACCGGGCACGCGTGGACGCACGAGGCGTCGTTGCAGCACGACTGCGTGACGACGTGGGGCATCGGGCCTACGCCGCCTGCCGCCGCGCGGTGCGGTGCGGCTCGCCGCGGTACCGCGACGCGGGGCCGTCGATGCCGCACAGCCGCCAGAGGCGCTTCGCGACCGGGTTCATCAGCCCGAGCTGCTCGGCCAGCATCCGGACGTCGCCGAAGTAGTCGCGCAGGATCTGCCGCGAGTGCGGGCGCCTCCAGAACGCCTCCCGGATCACCTTGCGCGGGATGCCGAACTCCTTGGCCATCTCCCCGGGCGGCGCCATGATCGCGCCCGCCAGCCAGCGCATGATCAGCGGGTAGGCGATCGAGGTGACCGCGCGCCCCGCCTTCGACTGCCGGGAGACGTGCTCGTGCAGGAACCGGTGCGCGAACGAGATGTGCCGTGCCTCCTCGGCGATGTGGATCTCCATGGTGCGCAGCAGCGCCGGGGGGCGGGCCGCGCCGTCGTGGATCACGCTCTTCTGGAAGTGGTCGATCGGCTCCTCGCCGGCCAGGATGCCGATGAAGAAGAGGATCGGCAGGTGCGCGCCCAGGTGCCAGTACTGGGAGGTGAACCGGTAGTCCCGCCGCATGCCGGGCACGTCGGCGCCCGTCCGGTTCACCATCTCCTGGAACATCTGGATGTGGTTGCACTCCTCCGTCATCTCGTGGAGGCAGTACCGGAACTCGGGCGATCCGTTCGGCAGCCGCATCGCGTACTGCATCATGCCGCGGATCAGCACGCTCTCGAACTGGAGCCCGACCTTGGTGATGTTGGCCGACCGCCACATCCCGATGGCGATCTTCCGCTCCTCGGGCAGCGCCTTGTACCAGGGGTGCGCGCCGAGCGGGTCGCAGTCCGGGAGGATCCAGCGCGGGTCGTCCGCCTCGACGGCGTACTCGGGGGAGTCCCAGTCGATGTCCAGGTAGGGGTCGAAACGCCGGTGGACCGAGCCTTCGGACAGGGTCGCCAGTACGTCCCGGTACTCCTGATCGATCTGCACGATCGCCTCCAGCCGAGCGCCGTTTACACTTACATGGGCGACTGTAAGTAGCTTATGACCGAGGGGTCAACCCCCGGGGCCCCCGCCGGGAGCGTGACGTGGGATACTTTTCGGACCCGGAAGGAAGGCCACGGTGAGTCAGACGAAGAGCGCGCCCCGGCGCCCGTCCCTGTCACCTGCGCAGATCCGGTCCAAGATCCTCGACGCCGCCGCCGACTGCCTCGTCGACGGCGGCTTCGCCTCCGGCCGGCTCCTGTCGGCCGTCGCCCGCCGGGCCGGGCTGTCCCGCCCGACCCTGTACAAGTACGGCGGCACGATCGACGACATCAAGCAGGCCCTGTTCGAACGCGAACTCGCCGCCTTCCTCGACGCGCTCGCCCCCCGCCTGCGCGCCCTCACCTGGACGGTCGACGGCATCGCCGACCTGCTGGTCTTCATCGTCGGCTACGCCCGCGGCCACACCCTGCTGAACGCCGCGCTCCGCGACGTCCCCGAGCTCGCCCTCCCGATCTTCACCCTGCAGGCCGAGGGCCCGATCCGCCTCATCACGCAGGTGGCGGAGCCGATCGTCCGGGAGCGGATCGACGCCGGAACCCTCCCGCCGCACGACATCCCCGTCCTCACCGAGGTCCTGTTCCGCATCGCCATCTCCACCGTCCTCATCCGCAGCGACATGGACTTCGACGACCCCGACGTCCTGCGCGACTACCTGCGCACCACGATCAGCTTCGCCGCCGGCCTCCCGGCGTCCTGAGCCGGCTGCTCCGCGCGGCCGGTCCGGTCCGCGCAGCCGCCGGTGCGTCGGGCGACTCGGCGCGGGCTTGCCGGCCTCGAGCGGCAGTGTGCTCGCACCGCAGCACGGATAGACTCCGGAGGAAAGACGTCGCGGCAGTCCGAGCACGGGAAGGTGGCATGACGGCTCAACCAATCGACCACAATCCGCTCGATCCGGAAGACATTTTGCGGCGGCTTCCCCGAAATGAGCGAGACCGCTTCATTCGCGACTACCACAGCGCGCTGGAGGCCGCGCACGAACTCTGGCGTTACCGGCAGTTGCAGCAGGTCCTGCGCCTCTGGCATCTCCGGGCCGTGGCGTATGCCCAGCACGATTTCAAGGAACGAGCGGAACAGGCTCGAGTGGCCTCCGCCGAGGTATTCACGGCGGCGGAAGAGGCGATACCGGGTTGGGCGAGGCGCGGGGACGGCGCTCGTTGAGCTTTCGGGTCGAACTCCATGCGACCCCATCCGCGCAGATGTCCGGGCTGCCATCCGATGCGTTCGACGCCCTCGTTTCGACGATGGTCGATGCTGCCGAACGCCCGTGGGACGCGATGGCCATGTACAACGACGAGCCTGAGTACCGCCAAGTCATCTACGGAACCGCGGGCCTGGTTTCGTTCTACGTCGACGTCGAAGCCGAGATCATCCGAGTCTTCGATGTCACATGGGCGGGTTGACCGGCGGTCAGCGTAGTGCGGCTCCTTCGGGGAGGCCGATGAGGTCGAGTTCGTCGCGGCGGGGCAGGCCCTCCCAGTCGCCGCGGCTCTGCACGGCGAACGCGCCGACCGCGTGCGCCCGGACGAGCCGGGCCTCGGCGTCGAGCCCGTCCAGGAGCCCGGAGAGGTAGCCGGCGACGAACGCGTCCCCGGCGCCGATCGAGTCGACCGGGCGGACGCGGCGCGCGGGCACCGTGCGGGTGCCTTCGGCGGTGACCGAGCGGGCCTCGCCGCCGTCCTTGACGACGACCTCGCGGGTTCCGTGCGCGAGGAGCCGGGCGGGCTCCCCGACGAGGGGGAGTTCGTCGGGGGACGCGATGACGTGGTCGGCGCGCGCGGCGAGCGGGGCGAGGGCCGCGGCGGCGGCGTCGCGGGTCCAGAGCCGCTCGCGGTGGTTGACGTCGAGGCTGACGAGGGCGCCCCGCTCGCGGGCGAGGTCGCACAGGGCCGTGACGGCGGCGCGGCACGCGCCGCTGAGCGCCGGGGTGATCCCGGTGACGTGGACGATCCGGGGCGCGGCGTCGAGCGCGGCGACGTCGTCCGGGCAGAACCGGGACCCGGCGGAGCCCGCGCGGAGGTACTGGACGCGGGTGAGGTCGGGCAGCCGCTGCTCGAACATGATCACGCCGGTGGGGGCGGCGCCGTCGCGGGCCACGCCCGAGACGTCGACGCCCTCGGCCCGCAGGGTACGGGTGACGAGGTGTCCCGGTTCGTCCGTCCCGACGCGTCCGGCCCACGCGGCGGCGTGGCCGAGGCGGGCGAGCCCGATCGCGACGTTGCTCTCCGCCCCCGCGATGCTCGCGGTGAAGCCGGAGCCCAGCCGGATCGGGCCGGTGGCCCGCAGCGCCATCATCGTCTCGCCGGCGGTCAGGACGTCCGTCACGGCCGCACCGCCGCGACGAACGCGCGGGCCCGCGCCCGCAGCTCGCCGAGGTCCCCGCCGTGCGGCGCGTCCCCGCAGAGCGGCGAGCCCACCCCGACCGCGACCGCGCCGAGCTCCAGGTACTCGACCGCTTCCGCCTGCCCGACGCCCCCGACCGGGACGAACGGCACGTCCGGGAACGGGTCGCGCAGCGCCTTGAGGTAGCCGGGCCCGTTCGCGCTCGCCGGGAACAGCTTCACCGCGCTCACCCCGGCCGCGACGGCGGCGGCGACCTCGGACGGGGTGAGCGCCCCGGCGAGGACGGGCAGCCCGAGCCGCAGCGCCTCGTCCACGCCCGCGCCGAGCGACGGCGTCACCGCGTACCGGGCGCCCGCGTCCCGGGCGCGCCGCGCGTCGCCGGCCGTCAGCACCGTCCCGGCGCCGACCCGGACGCCCGCGCCCGCGACCTCCTCGATCACGTGCAGGGCGTCCGCGCCGCTCAGCGAGACCTCGATCAGCGAGACCCCCTCGTCGGCGAGGGCGAGCGCCGTCCGGACGGACGCCGCGCGGTCCCGCCCGCGCACGATCGCGACCAGCCGGTGCGTCCGCAGTTCGTTCGTGAGTTCGTTCACCATTCCGCGTGTCCTCCATCCGGGTGCCGCCATACCGGCGGGCGCCAGCGGTGGCCGCTCCGGTCCGCGGCGCGCACCGCGTCCTCGTCGATCTCGATGCCCAGCCCGGGCGCGTCCCACCGTTCGATCGAGCCGTGCGCGAACGCGAGCGGCGACCGGTCGGCGAGGTAGTCGAGCACCTCGGCGCCGTCGTTGTAGTGGATGCCAATGCTCTGCTCCTGGATCAGGAAGTTCGGCGTCGCGAACGCCACCTGCAGGCTCGCGGCCAGCGACAGCGGGCCGAGCGGGCAGTGCGGGGCGAGCAGCGCGCCGTACACCTCGGCCAGCGACGCGATCCGCCGCACCTCCGAGATGCCGCCCGCGTGCGACAGGTCCGGCTGGGCGACGGCGATCCCCGCCTCCAGCGCGGGCCGGAAGTCGGCGCGGGAGAACAGCCGCTCGCCGCACGCGATGGGCGTCACGGTGGCCGCGACCACGTCGCCGAGCCGGTGCGTGTACTCCGGCAGCACGGGTTCCTCGACGAACAGCGGGCGGTAGGGCTCCAGCAGCGGGACGAGCCGCCGCGCGGCGGCGACGCCGATCCGGCCGTGGAAGTCGACGGCGAAGTCGTTGCCGTCCCCGATCGCGTCCCGCACGGTCGCGACCCGCCGGACGATGCCGTCGATCTCGCGGACCGTCGGGGACACCCCGACCCGTCCCGACGCGTTGATCTTCACGGCGGTCAGCCCGGCGTCCAGCTGCGCCGCCGCGGCGTCGCCGACCTCGCCCGGTTCGTCCCCGCCGATCCAGCCGTACACGCGGACCCGGTCGCGGACCGCGCCGCCGAGCAGCTGGTGCACCGGCACACCGAGCGACCTGCCGAGGATGTCCCAGAGCGCCTGGTCGAGGCCCGCGACCGCGCTCGACAGGACGGGGCCGCCCCGGTAGAACGCCGCCTTCGTCATGAGCTGCCACAGGTGCTCGACGCGGCGCGGGTCCTCGCCGAGCAGCAGCTCCGCCACCTCCTCGACGGCCGCGCGGGTCGTCTCGGCCCGCCCCTCGACGACCGGCTCGCCCCAGCCGACGAGACCGTCGTCGGTCTCCACCCGGCAGAACAGCCAGCGCGGCGGCACGAGGAACGTCTCGACCCTGATGATCTTCACGCGGATCCCTTGGTGATGCTCCAGCCGCCGTCGACGAACAGCGACGCGCCGGTGATGAACGAGGCGTCCGGCCCGGCGAGGAACGCGATCGCCGCCGCGACCTCCGCCGGGCGGCCGAGGCGGCCCGCGACGGTCTCGGCGGCGCTGCGCTCCCGGTCGGCGGCGCCGACGCCGTCCCACTGCGCGGTCAGCACGGGCCCCGGCAGGACGGCGTTGACCCGCACGTCCGGGCCGTACTCGACGGCGAGCTGCCGGGTCAGCCCGGTCAGCCCCGCCTTCGCCGCCGCGTACGCGGGCCGGTCCGGGAGCCCGAACGAGGCGTGCACGGACGACACGACGACGATCGACGCGCGCGGGCTGCGGCGCAGGTCGTCCAGCGTGGCCCGCACCCCGAGGAACGTCCCGGTGAGGGTGACGTCGAGCTGCCGCCGCCACGACTCGACCGGGATCTCGCCCGCGGCCCCCGCCTCGTAGCGGACGGCGTTGGACACCAGGACGTCGACCGGGCCGAGCGCCTCCCGGCACGCGCGGACGGCGCGCCCCCAGTCGCCCTCGTCGCCGACGTCGCAGCGCACGCCGAGCGCGCCGGGCAGTTCCGCCGCGACGGCCTCGACCTCCGGCGACACGTCGAGCAGCGCTACCGCGTACCCGTCCGCCGCGAGGCGCCGCGCGGTCGCCGCGCCGATGCCGTTCGCCGCGCCCGTGACGACCGCGACCGGCCGTTCCCCCGTGGACGCCGTCATGCCTTCTCCGTCTCCGTTCGTGTCGCGCCCACCCGGACGGCGAGCGACGTCGAGCCGCCGGGCGCGATCGGCTCCCAGGGGCCGAGCGCCTCGCATTCGACGATCCGGTCCGGCGGGTTCAACCCGCCGAGATGATCCAGCGGCCGGTCCAGCGGGTGCTCCATCCACACCTCGGCCCGCGAACCGCCGTCGGGGTACGCGGCCCCCTCGTGGACGTCCCAGTCCATCGTCAGCCGGTGCCCCGCCCGCGTGTAGGTCAGGCGTCCTGTGGAGCCGGGGAAGCCGAGCTTGCCCACGACGTCCTGCGCCGGGACCTCGACCGTGCCCGGTCCGGGACGCGTCCACGCCGGTGCGGCCGTCCCGACCGCCAGTTCGACCGGTTCCCCGAACCCTGGGCCGACCTCTACCCGGACGGTGCCGCCGCCCGGATACTGCGCGACGTTCCACAGCGCCCACCGCACGGGCTCCGCCGTCTCGTTGACCGCCGTGAGCCGCAGGCCGTAGGCGTCCGACCCGGCTTCGAGGCGGATCTCCCGGCGCAGCCGCAGCCCCGTCCGCGGATCGTGCTCGCTGGTCAGGGCCGCCGCCGCGAACCCCGGACCCGTCCGGACGTCCGCCCGGTACGGGCCCGAGTCGAGCACCGGGTCCGGCGGGCCCGCCCACTCGGCGTCCGATGTCCAGCCCTGCGGCGCCGGCCAGGTCTTGTCGCCGCCGTAGTTGCGCCAGTTCGCCATCGGGCCGGACGTGCGCTCCGGCCGGTGCCCGCCGGCCGGACGCAGGCGGTCGTCCAGCAGCGCGGGGTTGCGCCACAGCAGCTCGGCGCCGTCGTGGACGAGGCTGAGCAGCCGTCCCCCGAGCGCGGGGACGATCCCGAGCCGCAGCACCCCGTTGTCGAGCCAGAGCACGTCATAGGGCCCGGACGAGTCGGTCACCGCCTCCGTCATGCGGCATCCGGCACGAGCACGACCTTGCCCTTGCTGCTCCCGGCGGCCAGCGCGTACGCCTCGTCCGCGCGGGAGAAGCCGAACGCGTCGCTGACCGCCCTCTCCGGCCGCAGCCCCCACCCGACCAGGTTGCGCGCCAGCTCGCTCATCGCGGGCAGCGACGTCACCCAGGACGCGTGGATCGTGAGCTGCTTGTGCAGGAGCGTGTCCGAGACCTCGGTCACCAGGTCGCCGCCCTCGCCGACGAGGGACACGTGCCCCCACTCGGCCGCCGCCTCCAGGGCGAGGCTCCGGCCCGGCCGCGAGCCCGAGCAGTCGATCGTGACGGCCGCGCCGCCGCGCCCGGTGATGTCCGCGACGGCCTGTGCGGTGCGGTCGTCGGACGGGAGCGTCGCGTCGAACACGCCGAGCGTCCCGGCCCACGCGCGGCGCGCCTCGGACGGTTCGACGCCGATGACCTTGCGCGCGCCCATCCCGCGGCCGATCATCCCGGCGGCGAGCCCGACCGGGCCGAGCCCGACGACCAGCAGGTCCGCGTCGCCGCTGACCCCGGCGCGGCGCAGCCCCTCGTAGGCGGTGCCGAACCCGCAGGCGATCAGCGCGCCGTCCACGTACGACAGCTCGTCGGGCAGCGGCACGCACGTCCGCTCCTCCGCGAGCAGGTACGGGGCGTGGCCGCCGTCCCGCTGCCACCCGTACGACTCCCGGCCCGAGCCGCAGCTGATGTAGTGCCCGCGGCGGCAGTTGTCGCACAGGCCGCAGCCCACGATGTGGTACACGATGACGCGGTCGCCGACGCCGAAGCGGCGCACGCCGGGGCCGGTCGCGACGATCCGGCCGGACGGCTCGTGCCCGGCGACCACGCCCCGGTAGGCGGGGCCGTCGACGCCCCGGTACCCCTTGTACTCGCGGTAGATGAAGCCGATGTCGCTGCCGCAGATCCCGGACGCGCCGACCTCGACCAGCACCTGCCCGTGCCCCGGCTCGGGCACCGCGTACTCGCGCAGCACGGCCGTCGAGTCGCCGGGCAGGAACACGCCCCGCATCGTGGATTCCGGCACTGTGGATTCCATCAGAGTCCCCCGTTCTCAGGTGGTCGCCGCGTTCGCCCGGCCGCGCCGCGCGACGAGCACGTTGATCAGCACCGCGCCGACGATGATCACGCCGCGCACCACGTTCTGCAGGAAGGAGTCGACGCCGAGCAGCACGAGCCCGTTGCCGATGACGGTGATGAACACGACGCCGAGCAGCGTCCCGAGCATCCCGCCGCGGCCCCCGGCGAGGGCCGTCCCGCCGATCACCACGGCCGCGATCACGTCGAACTCCAGCCCGGACGCCGCCCCGCCGCTGCCCGAGCCGAGCCGGGCGGCCAGCAGCACCCCGGTGATCGCCGACAGCAGGCCGGTCGTCGCGAACAGCAGCACCCGGACGCGGGTGAGGTTGATGCCCGCGAGCCGCGCGGCCGCCGCGTTCCCGCCGATCGTGTACACCGAGCGTCCGTACGCGGTGAACTTCGCGACGTAGGCGAACACGGCGAACAGGATCAGCATCACGATCGCCGCCGTCGGGATCCCGAGGACGTCGCCGCCGAGCACGTCGAACAGGCCGCTGTCGGGCAGCGTCACCGGCAGCGCGTCCGTCAGGTACAGGCCGAGGCCGCCGAGGACGCTCCACAGGCCGAGCGTCGTGATGAACGACGGCACGTCGAACGCGGCGCGCAGCCAGCCCGCGAGCGCGCCCCAGGCCAGGCCGAGGGCGAGCGTCACCGCGATGGCGCCCACCGGGCCGAGGCCCCATTCGGTGGCGCCCTTGGCGACCAGCACCGACGCGAACGCCGTCGCCGGGCCGATGCTGATGTCGATCTCCCCGGCGATGATCACCAGCGTGACGCCCCACGCGGCGATGCCGACGGACGCGGCGTCCCGCAGGATGCCGAGCTGGTTGTCCAGCGTCAGGAACCCGGCGGCCGAACTGGTCAGCGCCACGTACAGGACGGCGATGGCGACCAGCAGCCCGATCTCGTTCAGCTGGTGCGCCCGGCCCTGGAACAGGCGCGCCGCACCGCCGCCGGTGCTCGCCCCGCCGGGCGGGGCGGTCTGCGTGGTGGTCATGGACTCTCCTCGATTCTCAGGCGGCCCGCTCGCGCGGCCGCTCACGCGGCCATCGCGGCGGACAGGACGGCGTCGACGGTCACGTCGTCGCCCTCGAACTCGGCGGCGACCGTCCCGCCGCGCAGCGCGATCACGCGGTCGCACACCAGCGGCAGCTCTTCCAGTTCCCCCGACACGAACAGCACGGCGGCGCCCTGGCCGGCGAGCTCCCGGACCAGCCGGTAGATGCCCTCCTTGGCCTCGACGTCGACGCCGCGGGTCGGCTCGTCCAGCAGCAGGATCCGGCTGCCCGCGTGCAGCCACCGGCCGATCACGGCCTTCTGCTGGTTGCCGCCGCTGAGCGTGGCGATGGGGGAGCGGCCGGACGCGGTCCGGATCGACAGCCGCTCGATCAGCCCGCGGGCGGCCCGGTCGACCTTCGCGGGGACGACGGACGTCCCGCTGCTGACCGCCCGGAAGTCCGACATCACCATGTTCTCGTCGACGCCGAGGAGCGGGACGATCGCCTCGCCCTTGCGGTCCTCGGGGGTCAGCCCGACACCGCGCCGCTTCATGCCCGCCGCGGTGATCCGCGGCACCTCGCGGCCCTCGACCCGGACGGTCCCGGCGGCGGCCCGGTCGAACCCGGCGATCGCGCGCAGGATCTCGGTGCGTCCGGACCCCATCAGCCCGGCCAGCCCCAGGATCTCGCCCGGGTACAGGTCGAACGAGACCTCGGTGACCTTCGGCGGGACGCGCAGCCCCGACACCGACAGCAGCGGGACGCCGTCGCGCCGCACCTCCCGCGGCGCGGGGCGCACGGCCGCCTCGTAGGTCGAGCCGAGCATCATCGCGACGGCGTCCTCGGTGGAGGTCTCCGCCATGTCGACCGTCCCGACGACCTCGCCGTTCCGCATGATCGTGGCGGTGCGGGCGATCCGCCGGATCTCGTCGAGCCGGTGGCTGACGTAGATCACCGCGACGCCGTCCGCCGCGATCCGCCGCACCGCCTCCAGGACGATGTCGACCTCGGCCGCCGCGAGCGCGCTCGTCGGCTCGTCCAGGATCAGCAGCCGGGGATCGCGGCGCACGGCGCGGCAGATCTCCACGAGCTGCTGCTCGGCGAGCGGGAGCGCCCCGACGCGGGCGTCCGGGGAGATGCGCAGCCCGAGCCGCTCGAAGACCTCGCGGGCGGCGGCGCGCATCGCGGCGTGGTCGACGCGGCCCGCGCCCGTCCGCGGCCAGGCGCCGAGGAACAGGTTCTCCGCCGCCGTCATGCCGGGCACGAGGCTCAGCTCCTGGTGGACGGTCCGCACGCCGAGCTCGCCCGCGCGCCGCACGCCGCCGTCCGCGAGCGCGGCGCCGCCGATCTCGACGGTTCCCGCGTCGGCGGGCTCGACGCCCGACAGCACCTTGATCAGCGTGGACTTCCCGGCGCCGTTCCGGCCGAGCAGCGCCCGGACCTCCCCGGGCTCGAGCTCCAGGTTCGCCCCCGTGAGAGCCCGGACGCCCGGGTAGTGCCGGGTGACGTCGGTGACGCGCAGCAGCGGCGTGCTCATCAGGACTCCTTCTTTCCTCGGACGGGACGGTGCGGAGTGCCGCGCCGGGTTACGGGATGCCATCGGGGTGCTCCCGCATCCAGCGCGCCCCGTCCTTCGGGCCGAGGTAGCGGTCGATCGGCGCCGGGACGATGAACTCCTCCGGCGGGTTCCCGGCGACGACGTTCTCGACGGCCTCGCCCGCGAGCCGCCCCACCTTGATGCCGGAGATGTCCGCGACGCCCTTGAGGACGCGGCCGTCCTGCAGCTTCCCGGCGGCCTCGACGGACATGTCCCCGCCGAACACCGCGATCTGCCCGGCCTTCCCGCGCGCCTCGACGGCCCGGACCGCGCCGAGCATCTGCGACCCGGCCTCGCCGTAGAACGCGTTGATGCCGGGGTGCGCGGTGAGCAGCTGCTCGCCGCGCCGGACCGCCTCGTCCATCGTCAGGCCCTGCTGGTTCGCGACGATCTTCGCGCCGGGGACGGCGGCGGTCAGCGCCTTCTCGAACCCCTGCCGGCGCTGGATGCAGACCTCGAACTGCTCGCAGTTGATGACCGCGACCTTCGGGTTCGCGATCCCGGCGGCGCGGAAGTGCGCGGCCATCTGCTCGCCGCTGACCCGCCCGAACTCGAACGGGTCGCCCAGGACGAACGCGTCCACGAACTTGCGCGCGGCGGCGTCCTCGACGCAGGTGTTGTAGCAGACGACCGGGACGCCGCTCTCGTGCGCGAGGCGCAGCGCCGGGACGGACGCGGTGGCCGAGGCGGGCGACACGACGAGCGCGTCGACCTTCGCCGAGCTCATCGTGTTGACGAACGAGCTCTCCTTGGCGGGGTCGGACCGGATGTTGGTCTGGACGAGCTGCGGCCGGTCCGGGCCGTGCCCGAGCACCCCGCCCAGGCCCCGTTCGACACCCGCGTAGTAGCCCTCGGCGTTGAGGTAGACGACGCCGATGCGGCCGTTCTCGCCCACCCTCTCGCAGGCGGCCGTGACCGCCAGTACCAGGGCCACGAGCAGGGCCGGTACGAGCACGGCCCGTCCGATCGGCCGCCCGCGGCGCTCGGCATGGTTCATCGACGTTCTCCTCGTTCCGGCTGTCCGGGTCGTTCCCCGGAGCCCGCCGACCTTGTCTAACGCCTGTTACGCGGGCGTGTCAATATTAATTCATAATTTATGGATAGTCTGGTCACCGTTAGAGTGCTCGCCGGGCGCCCGACGGACGGACGCCCGACGGACGACCGGACGGGCCGGACGACACAGGGACGGGGACCGCCGCACGTGGTGCACTACTCGGAACGGGGCCTGCACGGCCAGACGGTGCAGGAGATCGCGCGCCGCATCCTGACCGGGGAGCTGGCGCCCGGCGACACCATCGACGTGGCGGCCCTCGGCGACGAGCTGGACCTCAGCCTGACCGCGCTGCGCGAGGCCCTGAAGGTGCTGGCCGCCAAGGGGCTGGTCGCGTCACGGCAGAAGCGCGGCACGTTCGTCAGGCCCCGGGCGGACTGGAGCCTCCTCGACCCCGACGTGATCCGCTGGCAGTTCGCCAACCGCGACGACGAGACGTTCCTGGAGAACCTCGCCGAGGTGCGGGGGATCATCGAGCCGCAGGCCGCCCGGCTGGCCGCGCGGCGCCGCACCGCCGACGACCTCGCCGCGCTGGACGGCGCCCTGCGCGACATGGCGGAGGCCGACGGCGACATCGCGCGGGCCGTCCAGGCCGACCTGGACTTCCACCGCGCCCTGCTGACCGCGACCCACAACGAGCTGCTGCAGCGCATGGAGGTCGTGATCGAGGTCGGGCTCGCCGAGCGGGACCGGCTCGTCCACGGCGTCCGCCGGCACGACGATCCCGTCCCCAGCCACCGCGCCGTCCTGGACGCCGTCCACGCGGCCGCCCCCGACGACGCCGAGCGCGCCATGCGCGACCTGCTCGCCAAGGCCGCCCGCGACCTGGACGCCCTCGACCGAGAGCATTGATTCCGCGCGGAAAGAATGCGATTCTCCCCGGGTGGGCGCGGGAGAAGGGCGGGACGCGATGCCGGTGACCGAGGCGAACCAGATCGATCTGGACGGGGTCCGGGCGCTCGGGCGCGAGCTGAGCAACTGGGGACGCTGGGGCGAGGACGACGAGCGCGGCACGCTGAACCTCGTCACCCCCGCGTGCGTGAGCGCCGCCGCCGCGGCCGTCCGGCGCGGCGTCTCCTTCTCGCTGGCGATGCCCGCCGACGAGAACGGCCCGCACGACCCGCGCACGAGCGGCCGGTTCAACCCCATCCACAGCATGACCCGGTACCGGGGCGACATGCCGCACGGCCGGTTCATGGGCGGCTTCTCCTCAAGCGAGGACATGCTGATCATCGGGACGCACTCGTCCACGCACTTCGACGCGCTCGCGCACCTCTGGTACGACGACCTGCTCTACAACGGGTTCCACCACGACGCCGCCGTGACGGCGCGGGGCGCGGAGCGCTGCTCGATCCAGAACCTCGCGGGCGGGGTCGTCGCGCGCGGGATCCTGGCGGACGTGCCGCGCCACCGCGGCCTCGACCACCTCCCGCCCGGCACGGGCGTCGGACCGGACGAGCTCGACGCCGTGCTCGGCGCGGCCGGCGTCGTCCCGCGCGAGGGCGACGTCCTGCTGCTGCGGACGGGCACCTACCCCCGGCAGCGGCGCGGGTTCGACGTCGGGGAGGGGCGGTCGCCGGGCCTCACCTGGGAGTGCGCCCGGTGGATCCGCGACCGCGGGATCGCGGCGGTGTGCGCGGACAACCTGGCCGTCGAGGTGCTCGGCGCGAACGGCGACGGCCCGATGATCCCGTTCCACATGCTCGCGATCCGCGACATGGGCCTGCTGCTCGGCGAGATGTTCGACTTCGAGGACCTGGCCGCCGACTGCGCGGCGGACGGCGTCCACACGTGCATGTTCACCGCGTCGCCGCTCAACGTCCCGTACGCGGTGGGGTCACCCGTCAACCCGATCGCCGTCAAGTGACGGCGCCGGTTCCAGCGGCGGTCGCGGGCGGGCGAGCACGGTGTCGGGCGCGCGCAGCGCGGTGAGGCAGAACCGCCAGACGTTGTCGGCGAGCAGCCGCCGGTCGGGCGGCTCGGCCATGCCGATGATCAGCGACAGGAACGAGTTCGTCACCGTCGAGGTGATGATGTGGACGTCCCAGTCCAGGTCGGCCGGGGACACCAGCCCGGCCTCGGCCGCGTCGACGATCAGGTCGCGCATCAGCGCCTCGTAGGTGCGGCCGGTCGCGGCGATCGTCTCCGGGCTGGTCGCCGCGATGCGCACGTGCTCGTGCGCGATCACCCGGCTGAGCTGCTCGTTCTCCCGGTGCCAGTCCAGCGGCCGGGCCACCGCCAGGCGCAGCCGCTCCAGCGGATCGTCGGTGGTGGTCATGACGTGCTCGCGGATGCGCGGCGTCGACTCGGTGACGATCGAGGTGAAGACCGTCCGCAGGAACTCCTCCTTGTTGGCGAAGCACCGGTAGAACGTCTTGATCGCGACGCCCGCGACGCGGACGAGCTCCTCGATCGTGTACGACGAGTCGCCGCGCTCGAGCAGCAGCCGGTGGCCCGCGGTGACGAGCTTGGCCCGCGGGCCGACGAACGTTCCCGGTCGCGGCCGCGCGGTCGCGTTCCGCTCGAGGCGGTCCGCCCAGCCTGGCTCCAACGTCACGGCGAAAGGCTATCGCGGCCCGCCGCCCGCGCCGCCCGCGCCGTCCGACCCATCCGCGCCGCCCGGCCCGTTCGCGCCGTCCGCGCCGGGCACCGGCCGGAAGACCGGCACGGTGACGTCCGGGTCGAGCTCCTCGAAGGCGACCTCGACCCGCATCCCGATCTCGAGCCGGTCCGCGCCGGTCACGGTCGCGTGGACGAGCGCGCCCTCGTCCAGCTCCACCAGCGCGACGTTCGGCGGCGCCCCGGCGAACGACGTCGCGTACCGCTGGTGCACGACCGTCCAGGTGACGAGCGTGCCGCGGCCGCTCGCGTCCGCCCACGCCATCGCCGCCGCGCCGTGCAGCGGGCACGCCCCGGCGGGCCACACCGCCCGCCCGCACTCGCCGCAGCGCATGATCAGGTACCGGCCGTCGCGGCAGGCCGCCCAGAACTCCGCGTCCGCCGCGTCCGGCGCGACGTCCCCGGGGTACGGGCGCGGCACCCCCGCGCCGCGCTCGCCCGGTCCGCGCCCGCCGCTCACCGGGCCCTCCCCAGGACGAGCGACACGTGCGCCCACGAGCCGTGCACACCCCCATTGCCGCCGCTGCCGCTCACCAGGCAGAGCTCGGCGCCCGGCACCTGGTTCGTCGGCGCGTCGCCGCGAATCTGCATGATCCCCTCCGACAGCGGGGTGAAGCCCGTCGCGTAGAACCCGGAGTGCTGCCCGCCCCCGGTGTTGGTGGGCAGCGACCCGCCCGGCCCGGTGTGCCCGTCGCGGACGAACGCCGGGCCCTCGCCCTCCCCGCAGAACCCGTACTCCTCGAGCTGCATCAGGGTGGCGATCGTGAACGGCGCGTAGAGCTGCGCGACGTCGATGTCGCCCGGCCCGACGCCCGCCTGGCCGAACGCGCGCGGCGCCGCGTCCGGCAGCGCGCCGAACCGTCCCGCCATCGTCCCGTCCCACCAGTTCGCGATGTTGTGCCCGGTGCCCGCGCCGAGGACGGAGACGGGCGCGCCCGCGCAGTCCGCGGCCCGCTCCGCCGACGTGACGACGATCGCGACGCCGCCGTCGGTCGGGCGGGAGCAGTCCAGCAGCCGCAGCGGGTCGACGATCATCCGGGACGCCTGGTGGTCGGCGACCGTGATCGGCTCGCCGAACCCGACCGCGCCCGGCCGGACGCTGCCGTAGCCGCGCTCCACGACCGCGACCTCGGCGAGGTCCGCCGAGGTCGCGCCGTGGACGTCCAGGTACCGGCGGGCCGCCATCGCGTAGACCGCGCCCGGTCCGACCAGCCCGTACAGGTACGGGTAGCCGTAGCTGTACCCGCCGATGTCCGATCTGCCGCCGCCACCGTGGTTCGGCTCCAGCCGGGGCGTGGCGCCGGTGAACGCCTCGCCGTAGACGCTGACGACGTACTCGGCCTGCCCGCTCGCGACGAGCCCGGCCGCGACGACCACCGACAGCGCGGGCGTCGCGCCGCCCGACATCAGCGCGAACGACGAGCGCGGCGACAGCCCCGCGTAGCGCAGGTCCTCGGGCATCGCGCCGAAGCAGATGACGGTGTCGACCCGCTCGCGCGGGACGCCCGCGTCCGCCAGCGCGGCGTCGATCGCCCGCCGCCGCAGCTCCCGGGTGGAGATCCCGAGCCGGCGTCCCTGCTCGGTCATGCCGAGCCCCACGATGGCGGCGCCGGTCACGCCGCCCCGCCGGGGGCCGGGAGCGCGGCGGTGTCGGCCGGGGTGAACTGGAACAGCCGCTCGGCGTTCCCCCGCAGGATCTTGTACTGCGTCTCGGCGGGCAGGCCCCCGAGCCGCTCCTGGGCGAGCTTGATCGAGTGCGGCCAGGTCGAGTCCGAGTGCGGGTAGTCGGTCTCGATCATCACGTTGTCCTCGCCGATCAGCTCGAGGTTGCGCAGCCCCGCGATGTCGTCGATGAAGCAGCCGTAGACGTGGTCGCGGAACGACTGCCGGATGTCGAAGTTCAGGTAGTCGATCGACTGGGCGCCGTCGTCCTTGCGCTCCTGCTTGCTGCCCTTGCCGGGGTCGTAGTCGACGCCGCGCTGCACCCAGTACCGCTGCTTGTCGATGACCTGCTCGGCCCGCTCCAGGAAGTAGGGGATCCAGCCGATGTTGCCCTCGGCGAGCGAGATCTTGAGGTTCGGGAACCGCTCGAACACGCCGCTGAACAGCCAGTCGAGCATCGTGCCGGACGTCCGCACCGCGCCCCACGACAGGTTCGCCATGAAGGACGTGTCCTTGTTGATGGACGGGATCTGCGACGACGAGCCGACGTGCATGCAGATGACGACGCCGCACTCCTCGGCGGCCGCGAAGAACGGGTCCCAGTAGCGGTCCGGGTCGTTGATCGTGGGCAGCCCGAGCGGCTCGGGGTTCTCGCTGAACGCGACCGCGCGCACGCCGCGGTCGGCGACCCGCCGCACCTCCGCGGCGGCCTTCTGCGGGTCCCACAGCGGGATGAGGGTGAGCGGGATGTACCGGCCGGGCGCCGCCGCGCACCACTCGTCGATCATCCAGTTGTTGTACGCCTCGATGCAGGCGAGGCCGAGCTCCTTGTCCGAGCCCCGGTAGAACGTCTGCCCGCAGAAGGCGGGGAACGTCGGGAACGTCATCGAGGCAAGGATCCCGGCCTCGTTCATGTCCTCCGCGCGGGCGACCGGGTCGTAGCAGCCGGGCCGCATCTCGTTGTAGCCGAGCGGCTCGGGGCTGAAGCTGCTCTTGTCCCGGCCGATGCACGCGGACAGCCCGCTCGCGCGCATCTGGAAGTCGAGGTAGGTCCAGGTGCCCTTGCCGTCCGCGTCGATCTCGAGGCGCGGGCCGCGCTCGCGGTGCTTCTCGGGCAGCCACCGCTGCCACAGGTGGCCCGGCTCGAGGACGTGGTCGTCGACGGAGATCAGCCAGTTCAGCTCGGGTGTCGATTGCGTCATGACGATGAGGTCCTTTCGATGGCGTTCGGTGCGGGTGGACGGATGCGGGTGGACGGATGCGCGTGGAGTCGGTCGCGGGGACGGTCAGACCTTCACGGGGCTCGCCTCCGGTTCGTCCGTCGCCGCCGGCGCCGGCCGTCCGCCGCGGATGAACAGCGCGAGGACGGTGCCGGCCAGCGACAGGACGGTGAAGATCACGATCGTGGTGACCAGGGAGCCCTCGGTCGGCATGTGGGTGCCCTCGACGGTCGAGGTCGCCAGGATCACCGAGGTGATCGCGAGGCCGCAGGCGACGCCGGTGTTGAGGGTGACGCGGTTGACGCCGGTGGCCTCGCCGGTGTGCTTCACCGGCACCGCCTCGACGACCAGGATCGGCAGCGCGGTGAGGGCGAAGCCGTTGGCGAGCCCGGTGAGGCACAGGCAGAACATGGTCCCGATGAGGGACTTGTCCATGAACATCCAGAGGAAGATGCCCAGGGCGTAGATGAGGGTGCCGAGGACGAGGCACGGCCGCGCGCCCATCTTCTGCGCGATCCGCCCGCTCGCGATGGCCCCCGCGTAGGCCACGATCGCGACGACGAACAGCACGTACCCGGCGTCGGTCGGGGACAGTCCGAGGCCGACCGGGGCGCTCTCGGGCAGCTGCAGGACCATGTGCGACAGGATGGAGACCGCGCCCATCGGCCCGGCGCCCACCATGAACGCGGCGGCGGTCGCCAGCGCCACCTTCCGGTGGCGGAACAGCGCGATGTTCACGAGCGGCTCGCGCACCCGCCGCTCCCACCAGACCCAGGAGAGCAGCACCGCGACGCCGAGCAGGATCGCGATGCTCACCCGCGGGTCGCCCCAGCCCCAGTCCTCGCTCTGGCTGACCCCGAGCAGGATGCCGCCGACCGCCGGGGCGAGCAGCACGGCGCCGACCACGTCGACCCGCGGCCGGGGCGCGATGCCGCGGGTGCGCGGCAGCCCGAACAGCGCGATCAGGGTGGCGGCGACGCCCATGGCGGTGGCCGCGACGAACATGTTGCGCCAGCCGCCGTGGTCGATGAGCACGCCCGCGAGCAGCGAGCCGGCCCCGGTGCAGACCGGCACCACGCCGCCGAGCAGCGACATGACGAACGGGACGCGGCGTTCGGGCAGCAGCTCGCGGACGAGCCCGAACGACAGCGGCAGCGCGCCGGCCGCCATCCCCTGCACCCCGCGGCCGAGGACCACCAGCCACAGCGAGGTGGCCAGGACGCTGATCAGCGAGCCGACCGCCGCGATCGCCAGCACCGCGACGAGCACGTTGCGGCGGCCGAAGATGTCGCCGAGCCGTCCGGCGGTCGCGGCCGAGACCGCGCCGACCAGCAGGTAGGCCGTCCCGGTCCAGCCGACCGCCGCGGAGTCGGCCTCGAAGACCCGCATGAACGTCGGGATGGCGGCGAGCGCCATCGCGGTCTCGAACACCGCGAAGATCTCGATGGCGACCAGAGCCACGACGAGGCCGGTGGCGCCGCGCCCGGCGGCGGCCCGCCGCGGGGCCCCGCCCGGCGGGGGACGGTCGGGGGTGGTGGTCAAGGATCCTCCTGCGCATGGGGTGGGTGGAGGCGGGGGGCCGGGGGTGCGGGTGCGGGACGGCGGGCCGCGCGGTGCGGGCGCCGGGAGTGCGGCGCGGCGCGGGCGGCGGGGCTCGCCGCCCGCTCAGATCACCTCGCCGTCCTTGAGCGCGATGATCGCCTCCCAGTCGTAGCCGAGCTCGAGCAGCACCTCCTCGGAGTGCTCGGCGTGCTCGGGGGCGCGGGACAGTTCGGGAACGCGCTCGTCGAACTGCACGGGAGCGCTCATCAGCCGCACGTCGGTGCCGTCGTGGTCGACGGGGACGGCGTACCCGTTCGCCGTGACCTGCGGATCGTCCGCGGTCTCCTGCATCGTCCGCAGGATCTCCCAGGGCGCGGAGAAGCCGGCGAACCGGTCCCGCCACTGGTCGAGGGTCCGGGCGGCGAAGACGGCCTCGAGCTCGGCGACGCACGCGTCGTAGTTCGCGGTGCGCGCCTTCGCGTCGGCGAACCGCTCGTCGGCGGCCAGCTCCGGCCGGTCCACGGCGCGGCACAGGTCCGGCCACCAGCGGTCGGACTCGATCATCATCAGCGCGATCCAGCGCCCGTCCGCCGTCCGGTAGCCGCGCGCGATCGGGTTCGCCGAGCGTCCGGACTGCACGGGGAACTCCCTCTCGAGGCCCCAGCTGTAGAGGATCGCGCTCGAGTGCTGCCACAGCGCGGTGCCCAGCAGGGACACGTCCACGAGCGCGCCCTCGCCCGTCCGCTCGCGGCGGAACAGCGCGGCGGCGATCCCGAACGCCAGGTTCATCGCCCCGGCCTTGTCGCCGAACGCGGGCGGCTGCGGCAGCGGGCGATCGGCGTCGGGCGCGGTCAGCGCGGACGCGATCCCGCCGCGCATCCAGTACGCGGTGAAGTCGTAGCCGCCCTTGTCGGCGTCCTCGCCGCGCGGGCCCTGCCCGGTGGCGCGGGCGTACACGATGCGCGGGTTGCGCGCCCGCACCGTGTCCTCGTCGAAGCCGAGCCGCTTCCTGGCGGGGCCCCGGAAGTTCGTGACGAAGACGTCCGCGTGGTCGACGAGCTCCATCAGCAGCTCGCGCCCGCGCGGGTCGCGCAGGTTGAGGCCGAGGCTGCGCTTGCCGCGGTTGGTCTGCGCGGTGACGATGTTGATCCCGTTGACCGACGGGACGACCCCGGACGACGCGAGCCCGCGCTGCGGGTCGCCGGTGACCGGGTCCTCGATCTTGAGTACGGACGCGCCGAAGTCCGCCAGCACCGCGGCGGCCGCGGGCGCGAACGTCCACTGCGCGACCTCCAGCACCCGGACGCCCTCGAAGACGGGCTGCTCCCGCTCGGCCGGGCTCATGCCGGCCGGGCCGCGACGCGGTGGGCGGTCCGCCCGGCCCGGGCCGGTGGAATGGCGTGCCTGAAGGGCTCTGCCCGCATGGTGGTTTCTCCTCGAAGGGGTGGGCCGCAAGCGCCCTGACCGGTGCGTGGTCGCGCTGCTTCGGGTGCTGCTTCATCGGGGCGAACGAAAGTCACCGTAACTAGTAGAAGTGCATATGTCCATAGGTAGAAGCTGCTTCTCCGATGAGGTGTTACAGGAGTGTCCGTAGAGGTTGGGCTCCCGACCGACTGTTGCGCCCATCACCGCGTTGACCTGGAGAAGATTATGGAGAAGCTCATTCTCTTGACGCGGTAGTCGACGAAGCTTATGGTGAGTCGACCCGCCCCGTCGGACGTCCATCGCGGCGCCCGGCGCTCCCGGGTGTTCTTTCCGGCCATTTCTCGCACATTCCTCGGCAACCCGAGCAACAGCGCGCGAGCACTCAGACGGAGGCGCCGAATCATGGGCCAACTGGACGGCAAGGTCGCGTTCATCACCGGAGCGGGCCGCGGGCAGGGGCGCTCGCACGCGGTGCTGCTCGCCGAGCACGGCGCGGACGTGATCGCCGTCGACATCGGCGCCGACATCCCGACCGTCCCCTACCCGATGGCCACCCCCGACGACCTGGCCGAGACCGCCCGCCTGGTCGAGGCGGCCGGACGGCGCTGCGTGACCGAGCTCGCCGACGTCCGCGACATCACCGCGCTGAACAAGGCGCTGGAGCGCGGCATGGCCGAGCTCGGCGGCGTCGACATCGTCCTCGCCAACGCGGGCGTCCTGCACAGCGACCGCACCGAGACGACCCTCGAGCAGGCCGCGGCCCGCTGGGACGACGCCGTCGGCGTGATGCTCACCGGCGTCTACAACACCCTCAAGGTCGTGCAGAAGCCGCTCGTCGAGCAGGGCCGCGGCGGCGCCATCGTGATCACCGGCTCGACCGCCGGGCTGAAGGGCATGACGGACGGCTCCGGCGGCATGTCCGGCTACAACGCGGCCAAGCACGGTGTCGTCGGCCTGGCGAAGGGGTTCGCCCGGCTGCTCGGGCAGCACAACGTCCGCGTCAACGTGGTCCACCCGACCGCCGTCGACACCTTTATGATCAACAACCCGCAGTCGCCGATGACCAGCGCGGGCGACTCCGCCGCCCTCGCCCGGGTGCTGCCCGTCGACAAGCTCCAGCCGATCGACGTCAGCCGCGCGATCCTCTGGCTGGTCTCGGACGCCGCGTACGCGGTCACGGGCGTCGCGCTCCCGGTGGAAGCCGGCGTGAGCCTGTGAAGCCCCCGAGCCCCTACGTGGACGGCGCCCGCACCGGCTCCGGGCCGCCCCTGCGGGTCGAGAACCCCGCCGACCTGTCCACGGTCGCCGAGCTCCCCACCGCGGAGCCCGCCGACTTCGAACGGGCCGTGCACGCCGCCCGGCGCGCCTTCGACCCGTGGGCCGCGACGCCCGCGAGCGACCGCGCCGCCGCCGTCCTGCACTTCCTGGACGCACTCGAAGCGCGCCGCGAGCTCCTCGAGGACACGATCGTCGCCGAGACCGGCGCGCTCGTCGGCTCCGCCCGGACCCTGCACGTGAGCGGCGCGATCGCGCAGGCCCGCGACGCCGTCCGGCTGCACGCGTCGATGCCCGCCGAGGAGCACAACCCGGTCCCGCTGGACGCGCTGGTCAGCGGCGGCCGCGTCGCCGCGAGCGTCCTCACCTGGGACCCGCTCGGCGTGGTCGCCGCGATCCCCGCCTACAACGTGCCGCTGTTCCTCGCGCTCTGGAAGGTGGTCCCGGCGCTCCTCGCGGGCAACACCGTCGTGCTGCGGCCCAGCCCGCTCGCGCCGCTCGCCGTCCTCGCGGCCGGCGACGCCGCCGACGAGGCCGGCTTCCCGCCCGGAGTCGTGAACGTGCTGGCCGAGGAGGGCAGCGCGGGCGCCGAACTGCTGACGACGATGCCGCAGGTCGACGCCGTCTCGTTCACCGGCTCGGCCGCCGTCGGCGCGGCGATCACGGCGCAGGCGGCGCCCACGCACAAGCGCGTCATGCTCGAACTCGGCGGCAAGTCCGCCGCGATCTACCTGCCCGGCGCCGTCGACCGCGCCGCCACCGGGATCTCCATCGTCATGCGGGCGATGGCGGGCCAGGGCTGCGCCCTGCAGACCCGCGTGCTCGTCCCCGAGCACCTCAAGAAGCAGGTCCTGGACGAGGCCGCCGCGGCCGTCGCCGCGCTCCGCCTCGGCGACCCCCGCGACCCGGCCACCGAGGTCGGCCCCCTCATCAGCGCCGCCCAGGTGCGGCGCTGCACCGACCACGTCGCCGCCGCGCGGGCGCACGGCGGCCGGGTCGTCACCGGCGGCGAGGCGCGCCCCGACCTGGGCGGCCACTACTTCGCGCCCACCGTCGTCGACCTGGTCGACACCGCGAACCCCCTCGCTCAGGAGGAGACGTTCGGCCCGGTCGTCTCGGTGATCGGCTACCGCGACGCCGACCACGCCGTCGCGCTCGCCAACGACACCGTCTACGGGCTGTCCGGCGCCGTGTACGGGCCCGCCGACGAGGCGCTCGCCCTCGCCCGGCGCGTCCGCTCCGGCACCGTCTTCGTCAACGGCGGCTACATCGGCGCCTTCGCCTCCTCCGGCGGCCGCCGCCACAGCGGCGACGGGCGCGAGCGCGGCCGCGAGGGCATCCGGGCCTACCAGCAGGCCAAACACGTCACGGCCGTGAGCGCCTGACCCCACGGGAGAAGCAGATGCTAGACGAGATCGCCCGGCTCGACCCGGTGAAGATCCGCACCCTGTTCGACACCGGCGGCGAGTACCGGCGGGCCAGGTCCGGCGGCGACTTCGCCGTCGACTTCCACGCCGGGCTGCGCCGCGCCCGCGAGACCGGCCCCGTCCACACGGGCACCGTCGAGGAGGCGCTCGGCCTCCCGCACCCCGCGCCGATCGCCGGACGGGCCAAGCCCCCGGCCGTCTTCTCGGCGTTCGACTACGACACCGTCAACACCGTGTTCCGCGACCCCGAGACGTTCAGCTCGGAGGCGATGCAGAGCACCTTCGAGACGTTCGGCCGCAACATCCTCGGGATGGGCGGCGCCGAGCACTCCCGCCACCGCGCGGTCGTCCAGCCCTCCTTCAACCGCAACATGATGCAGTGGTGGTCCGACCGGTGGATCGACGACCTCACCCGCACCCTGCTCGACCGCGTCGAGGCGCGCGGCTCCGCCGACCTCAACGTCGAGTTCTGCGCCCTCCTCCCGCTGCTGACGATCACCGGCAGCTTCGGCGTCGGCATGGACGACACGCTGCGGCTGCGCGAGCTGATCGAGCAGATGATCGGCGCCACCGTCGAGCGCGACGACCGGATCGCCGCCGCCGCCGAGGCCGGCGAGATCCTCGGCCCGGTCATCGCCGACCGCCGCACCACCCCCCGCGACGACCTCATCAGCAAGCTCCTGCAGGGGACGATCCGCGACGAGGACGGCACCCGCCGCGGCCTCACCGACGCCGAGATCCTCGCGTTCGCCCGGCTGATCCTCACCGCCGGCTCCGGCACCACCTGGCGGCAGCTCGGCATCACCCTGTGGGCCCTGCTGAACGCCCCCGACCAGCTCGACGCCGTCCGCCGCGACCGCTCCCTCGTCCGCAACGCCATCGAGGAGTCGCTGCGCTGGGAGGTCACCGACCCGACCTTCTACCGCACCGCCACCCGCGACACCGAACTCGGCGGCGTCGCCATCCCCGCGGGTTCCCGCGTCGCGCTCTGCCTCACCGCCGCCAACCACGACCCGAAACGCTGGGAGGACCCCGAACGGTTCGACGTGCACCGCCCGCTCCGCCCGCACCTCTCGTTCGCCGGCGGCCCCCACGTGTGCCTCGGCATGCACCTGGCCCGCGCCGAGATGAGCGTCGCACTGAACGCGATCCTCGACCGGCTGCCGAACCTGAGGTGGGCCCCGGGCACGGAACGTCCCGTCCTGATGGGCCTGCACTGGCGCGGCCCCAGCGAGCTGCCGGTGGTGTTCGGATGAGCGTCGACGTCACCCCCGGCACCTGCGCGGGCACCGGCATGTGCGGCTTCTACGCCCCGAACACCTTCGGGCTGGACGACGACGGAAAGGTCATGCTGCTCGACGAGGCGGGCGACCCGTCCGGCGACGTCCGCAACGCCGCCGAGGCGTGCCCCACCCGCTCCATCCGCGTCGCCGACTAGGAGCCGCCATGCGAACGATCCCTGCCGAACTGGTCGAACGGTACGAAGCGGAAGGGTGGTGGACGCGGGACACGATCGGCGAACTCCTCCAGCGCGGCCTCGCGCCCGCACGGGACACGGTCTTCCGCGTGCACTCGTCCGTCCGTCCGTGGAGCGGCACCTTCGGCGACGTCGAGGACCTCGCCCGCCGCCTCGCCGGGGGCCTGCGCGAGCGCGGCGTCGGGCCGGGCGACGTGGTCGCCTTCCAGCTGCCGAACTGGATGGAGGCCGCCGCGACCTTCTGGGCGTCCTCCTTCCTGGGCGCCGTCGTCGTCCCGATCGTGCACATCTACGGGCACAAGGAGGTCGGCTACATCCTGGACGCGGTCAAGCCGAAGGCGTTCGTCACCGCCGAGCGGTTCGGCCGCATCGAGTACGACCCCGCCGTCGCCGCGGCCGTCCCCAACGTCGGCGTCGTCGGCCGCGACTTCGACGACCTCCTCGGCGACCCGTTCCCCGGCGTGGCGCCCGTCGACCCGGCGGGCCCCGCGCTCATCACGTTCACCTCCGGCACCACCCGCGACCCCAAGGGCGTCGTCCACAGCCACCGGACCCTCGGCTGCGAGGCCCGCCAGCTCGCCGACCGCTACCCGCCCGAAATGGCCCGGCAGCTCACCTCCGCCCCCGTCGGCCACTTCATCGGGATGGTGAACGCCTTCCTCATCCCCGTCCTGGACGGCACCCCGATCCACCTCGCCGACGCCTGGGACGCCGGACGCGTCCTCGCCCTCATGGACAGCGACGACCTCATCGTCGGCGGCGGCGTCCCGTACTACATCACGAGCCTCCTCGACCACCCCGACTTCGCCGACCGGCACCTGCGGCGGATGAAGTACGCGGGCCTCGGCGGCGCGCCCGTCGCCACCGCCGTCACGTCCCGCCTCACCGACCTCGGCATCATCGTCTACCGCTCGTACGGCAGCACCGAGCACCCGTCCATGACCGCGTCGCTGCACACCGCGCCCCAGGACAAGCGGCTGCACACCGACGGCAAGGCCCTCCCGGGCGTCGAGGTACGCCTCTCCGAGGACGGCGAGATCCTCAGCCGCGGCCCCGACCTGTGCCTCGGCTACACCGACGACGCCCTCACCGAGCGGGCCTTCGACGCCGACGGCTGGTACCACACCGGCGACATCGCGGAGATGGACGGCGACGGCTACCTCACCATCACCGACCGCAAGTCCGACATCATCATCCGCGGCGGCGAGAACATCAGCGCCCTCGAGGTCGAGGAGACGCTCCTGACGCTCCCGTCCGTCGCCGAGGCCGCCGTCGTCGCCGCGCCCGACGCGCGCCTCGGCGAGCACGCGGCCGCGTTCGTCCGGCTCAAGGAGACCCCGGCCCCGACCCTCGACGACATGCGCGCCCACCTGCGGGCGAAGGGCCTCGCCCGGCAGAAGTGGCCCGAGGAGCTGCACGTGCTCGACGACTTCCCCCGGACCCCCAGCGGCAAGATCCAGAAGTACGTCCTCCGCAAGGGCCTCGCGACGTAGCGTCAGAGGCGGCGGCGGACCGCGCCCGCCGGCGCTCGGCGAGCGTCCGTGTAGAGCGTGTGTACTCACTCATCAGGAAGGTCGACGGCGATATCGGGAGACAGTGCGAGGAGGAAGTCGCGCGCGTCGAAGATCTCACCCGCGGAGGCGACCCCGGCCGTCCTGGTCCGTCCGGTGAGGACGCGGTCCACCGCCTCGACCACCAGCGGCGCGGTGACCGCGTAGATGTCCCGCCCCCGCGCCACGGCGCGCCGCTCGGCGGCACCCGACCGCACGACGACGTCGACCAGGAAGGTCTGCTCGCCCGGCTCCGGCGTGCCGGAGCCGGTCACGTCCCCGGCGGCCTCGACCGTCATGTAGTTCCGCACCTCGCGGACGTCCAGGTGGCTGGGAACGGTGACGGCGTCGGCCATCGTGAACTCCCCGACCACCGCCCGGGACCCCATCGGCTCGGGGAACGGCCACTCCTGGACGGGCGGGTCGTCATGCCGGTACTCCAGCCGGCCGTTCGCGTGCCGGACGCGCGCCCCGCCCCGCCGCCGCCGGGAGACCGTGCCGGACGCGCGCGTCCCGGCGGTGGGGTGCCAGCTGTCCAGCCCGTAGGCGATGTGCGCCTCGTCCGCCGCCGTCCAGTCGCCCATCGCGGCGGTCACGAGGAGGTCGCCGAGCCCGCCGAAGAACGCCATCGCGGGGACGACCACACCGTTCACCGAGCGCGCGAACGTGTCGAGGTTGGCCTCGATCTCGGCCGCCACGTCCAGATACGGGATCCCCGCCCGCAGCGCCGCCTCGATCACGGGCCCGGCCGTCACCGCGAACGGACCGGCGCAGTTGATCACCGCCGCCGCACCGTCCAGAGCGCGGTCGAGCGAGGCCGGGTCGTCGACCGAGGCCGGACGGCTCTCCGGCGACCCGAACGCCGCGAGCCTGCCGGCGTCGCGCCCGGACGGAACCGGGACGAACCCGCGCTCCCGCAGCCGCTCCACCACGAAACGCCCGGTGTGCCCGTAGGCGCCGTACACCACCACGAGTGATCCCACGTGTTCTCCCAAGAACGATCTCCCGGGAGATCCTCACAGGCTCCGGGGCGCCCGACGAGTGTCCGGAACGCCATGATCCGTACAATTCCGGACGTGAACACAGTCGCGCTGGCCGTCACCGACGGAATGCTGCACTTCGAGCTGTCCCTGGCGTGCGAGGTCTTCGGCGACACCCCCTGGTACGACCTCGCCGTCTGCGGCCCGGACGCCGTCCGCGCCGGCCGCTTCCTGGTGCGCCCGGATCACCCCCTCGATCACCTCCCGCGCGCCCACACCGTGATCGTCCCCGGCTGGGCGGATATCGACGTGGACCCGCCCGCCGACCTGGTCGACGCCGTGCGCGCGGCCCACGACGCCGGCGCGCGAGTGGCCTCCCTCTGCACGGGCGCTTTCGTCCTGGCCGCCGCCGGGCTCCTCGACGGCAGGCGCGCGACCACCCACTGGGCGCACACGCGGGCGCTGGCCGCCCGCCATCCCCGGGTGCGGGTGGACCCGGACGTCCTGTTCGTCGACAACGGCAGCGTGTTGACCTCCGCGGGCAAGGCGGCGGCCATGGACCTGTGCCTGCACCTGGTCCGCCTCGACCAGGGCTCCTCGGCCGCCAACACCATCGCCCGGCGGCTGGTCGTGCCACCGCACCGTGACGGCGGCCAGGCCCAGTTCGTCACCACCCCGGTGCCCGCCCCGGGAAACCATCCGCTCGCCGACCTGCTGCCCTGGGCGCTCGCACGGCTGGACCGTCCGCTGAGCGTGGCGGACATGGCCCGCCAGGCCCGGATGAGCTCGCGCAACCTGGGCCGTCACTTCCGGTCGGTGACCGGCACGACCCCGCTCCAGTGGCTGCTGACGCAGCGGATCCGCCGCGCCCAGGAGCTGCTGGAGACCACCGACGAGACCATCGAGACGATCGCGGTGACGACCGGCATGGGCACCGCCACGACGCTCCGCCGCCACTTCAACCGCACGGTCGGGGTTCCCCCGGACGCCTACCGCCGCACCTTCCGCCAGGTCAGCGAGGCGTGAGCTGGAGGGTGGTGGCCCGCGGCCCTCCGCGCGTCATCGGCTCGGCCCACGGCGTGGAGCCGTACTTGGCCATGTACGCGGCGTCGACCCGGTCGTTGACGTCCGGATCGGTCTCGTCGGTGAACGTGACGTCCCTGGTCAGCCCCCCGGCCTCGATCCGGCCGCGATGGGTGCCCTCCGCGGCGCGGTACCAGCGCCCCTCGGGACCGTTCACCGACCGCACGAACAGATCGTCCCCGCTGCGGACGATCCAGATCGTCGTCGGGCCGCGCCTGCCGCCGTCGCCCTCCTCGGGCGCGATCCGGATCTCCTCGGCGTCGCCGATGCGGTCCAGATCGTCGTTGCTCCAAGTCGTCATGCTGCGGTGATTCCCCACGACCACCACAATCCGTACGGGTTGGTGGTGATTTGGGAATATGAAGAGGCGCACCAGAGCCACACGCCCGGCGAGAGGACATCGGCCTCACCGCCGCCCGGCGAACCGAGCGAGCAGCATCCGCCGAGCCGCCGTGAGCGCGTCCTCATGAGCCTCGAAGACGTACCGGCGCAACAGTTCGTGCGCCCGTGGCTTCGTCGGCCTCGCGACGTCCGGCGAGGACCAATCCATAAGCCGCGGTCAGCGCGGCGTCCACCCGCACGTACCGGTACCAGAGCGGGGCCAGTACGAACCCCATCTCGAAGTCCACCGACACCGCGCACCAGCCGCCCCACCCAACAACCGCCACCCGGGGCCGACGACCTCTACGTCGGCCCGGCCGATTACATGCCCGAAGGAGGCTGGACCCTGGAGAACGGCCGTGCCCGCGAACTGTGCGGACGGACCGCCTACTCCCTGGAGCCCACCGCCGACCGAACCGTGGAGCCCCCGGCCCGGGGCCGGTGCCCCTGGTGCCGTGCCCCACTGTGGACCGTTCTCGACATCGACACCGGCGACCGGCGCGTCGCGGAAGCCCTCGCCCATACCGGCTGGTCCGGCCGACTCAGAATCGTCACCTGCCAGGGCTGCTATGCCTACACGACCCTCTACTCCACGGTGAGCCCCGACGGCGTATCCGGCCTCTCCGACCACTCCAGCGCCCCGGTCCGCATCCTCGACGACCAGAGCCCACCCGCCACCCTTCGCAAAGCGCCGGGAGAATTCCTCACGTCCGCCCGCGGCCCCGACATGACGACTCCGTCCATCGGCGGCCACCCCGAATGGATCGACGACGCGGAGTACCCCACCTGCCCTATCTGCGCTCGCACCATGGACTACATCGGCCTGGAACAAGCACAGGACCCGGAAGGCACCCCCATCGCCGAAGGCACCACCTACCTGTTCCTCGATGCCACCTGCGGCCTCGCCGCCACGATCTACCAACAGACCTGACGTCAGGGTCGGCGACCCTCAGAGGAGCCCGAATCACGTACGGGCGTCCCCAGAGGTTTCGTGAAAGTGCCGGACGCGGCGCGCCATCCGCGATGCCGGCGCCCGCCGACGTTGAACAAAACATCGTCCACGGAGGACACCCGGTCCAGCCGCAGGACGTACTGCACGGTCTCGACCAGGACCGAGCACCCCGCCCCGAGCGCCAGGATCTGCGGCACCGACGCCAAGACCGGGCAACCGCAGCGGGACGAGGAATGCGCCGCGAACACCAGCAGGCTCCCGACGATCTGAACCGTCGCCGTCACCGGCCCGCTCGCGAGAATCGTGAGCAGATCCCGTAGGGATACCAGGTTCACCCGAGCGGGAACAGCGTCGACGTCCCGGCAACATGAAAACGTGGAGCGGGCGACGGGAATCGAACCCGCGTAGCCAGTTTGGAAGCGGCGAAATCACCTCCCCCCAAGATCGCCGCCAACCCATTAAACTGCAGGTCAGAGGCTGTTTCGCATGCCATCATGTCCTCGTCGATGTCGCTCGGATTTCCATGATCCAGTGACAAATGAGTGACAGATGATCTTGCTCGGGGGCTCATGGGTTTCACACGCAAACGCAAGGGACCGAACGGCACCCGATACCAGGCGCTCTACGACGACGCCCGAGGTGTCCGCCAGACGGCCGGCACGTTCACCACCCGCAAGGAAGCCGACCGAGCCTGGCAACGAGCCGAGACACGCATTGCCGAGGGCAAAGCAGGCGACCCCCGCCGAGCCCGCCAGACCTTCCGCACCTACGTTGAAGAGCGCTGGTTCCCGAACCACCGCATCGAGGCGTCGACCCGCCAGGACTACGCCTACGCCCTCGCCGCCCACGTCATGCCGTACTTCGGCGACATGAAGCTGCAGGACATCACCTCAGAGACCGTCCGCGAGTGGATCACGCACCTCAAGAAGCAGGGCGCCTCGGCCTACAGCATCAAGTACTGCAAGACGGCGATCCTCAACGCCATCTTCACCACCGCCGTCAACGACGGCATCCTCGTTTACCACCCCAGCCGCGGCGTGAAGACCGACCCCGTCCCCGAGAAGCCGCGCCAGATCATCACCGCCGACCAGTTCGCCCGCATCTACGAGGCACTCCCGACCCCGGACGCCAAACTCCTCGTCGAGACCGACATCGAAAGCGGCCTCCGCTGGGGCGAACTGACCGAACTCCGCGTCAAGGACCTCGACTTCGCCACCGGCATCCTCACCGTCAGCCGCGCGGTCGTCCAACTCGTCCCCAAGTACCACCCCGAAGGCCGCCGCTTCCTGGTCAACGACTACCCCAAGGGCAAGCGCTACCGCCGCCTCAAGCTCAGCCCCCAGATCGTCGCCAAGCTCAAGGCCCACACAGAAGCGCACCACCTAACCCCAGACGACCTCTTCTTCAGCCGCCGCCCCAAGCCACCCAAGCTCGAACTCGCCGACTCCGTCACCTTCGAAGCCTTTAACGGCCGCACCTACACCCACGGGACGATCACGGCCTACAACCTCGGCAAGTGCAAGTGCGACCACTGCCGAGCCGCCTACGCCGCCTACCGCGCCAAGCGCCGAGCCCAAGGCAAGGACAACCCCCGCAACCCCCGCCCCGACGATGACGACCCGCACATCCCCGCCTCCTGGTTCCGCAACCACTGCTGGCACCCGGCCCGGAAAGCAGCCGACCTCGGATGGTCACCCCGCATCCACGACCTCCGCCACGCCCACGCGTCCTGGCTCCTCGCTGGCGGCGCAGACCTCCAGGTCGTCAAAGAGCGCCTCGGCCACCGCAAGATCTCCACAACCGAGCGCTACCTCCACACCCTCCCCACCGCCGACGAAACCGCTCTCGAAGCCCTCGCCAAGATCCGCACGACTCAGGGGAGCCAGGACGCACTCTCAGACCTCGAAGCACAACTCGCCGAAGCCCAAGCGAAGATCAGCCAACTCCAGGCCGTCCTCGCCGATCAGCTGGTCGCCCAGCACGCCGAAACAAGACCGAACCTGCGCTCCGTGTAGCGCTGGAGATCCCGGACACAGAGGAGACGATCACCGATGGTGCCCACTTCCTCGGATGACCAAGAAGGATCGGGTGGTGGGACCCTGCGGGCCCATCTGGAGTCCCGCCGCACGGAGATGTGTCAGGCCATGCTCAACAAGCTCTGCAAACTCGACGGGTCGACAACCTCCAGCGTCTCCTTCCTGACCGACATCCCAGCCGAGGACGTCGAACGACTCGGCGGCATCAGCGAGGACACCTGGTCAACGCAACCGACGCGGCCGACGCGATGACGGCAAGCGCCATCAGTCGGAAGCAGGCCCCCACCTGGTCCGCCGCTTGATCAGGGTGATCCGTAGCCTGGCGCGCGGATCTTCGCACCATGGTCACGAACATGCCGCCGTAGGGGCCCGGGCGCCCACATGCGAGATCTCATTCCGTCACCGAGGGCAGCTGACTCCTACCATTGGTATGATTTGAGTTGTGGATGCCGAGCAGACTCCCGTCAAGCAGCCTCTTCGTGGCGCGAAGCGCGGCAAGGCCGCGAAGGTTCACAAGCCTGCGGGCGGTCCCGGTGCGACCGAGAAGTTGTCGGCCACCATCCGCCGGGGCCGCAAGGCTGAGATCCGTGAACAGGCCCGCAAGCTGGGCCTGTCCGATTCTGCCTACGTTGATGAGGCGATCGCGGCCAAGCTCCAGCTCGACGCCCTCGCCGAGTTCGTTGACGAGCTGGAAGAGCGGCACGGACCCTTCAGTGAGGACGAGATCCAGGCCGCCCTCGCCGCTTGGCCGTCTGCGCAAGATCAGTGAGCGCCGTGCGAGGCCGTCGGGCTGCGAAGCTCGGCGGGGTTCTGGTGCTCGACAACGACGCCATCAACAAGGCCGCCACGGACCGCAACGTGGCGATCTTCTTCGCGGCTGCGCTGCGCAAGCAGGCACGCTTAATCACCTCCAGCGCCGTGCTGACGGAGATCCTGCGCGGCTCCGACCGGGACACGAAACTGAACCATGTCCTGTCCAGTACCAGGACCGTCGTTGAGCCTGTCACCGAGGACCTTGCGCGCGCCGCCGGGAAGCTGATCGGTGACGCGGGGTTCGACTCGACGGAGGTTGTTGATGCCTTGGTCGCCGCGACGGCTCACATGTACGCCGACCGCGCGGAGGCGGCAGGGCAACAGCCCGATGTCCTGATCTTGACCGCCGACGCTACCCATCTGCCCGGGTTGGCCGGTGACCGAAAGGGAGTAAGGGTGCAGAACGTGAAGTACATTCCCTCGTCCTGAAACTCTGCCCGTCACGGCCCCACTGGACGCTGGGAGATGGCCGGGTCGGGCGCGGAAACGACCTGAACGGCGGTCGGCAGACCGGACTACCTCGGCCCCAGGGCAGCGGCGGGCGATGACCTGGTGGGGATCATCGCCAGGTGCGAGAACACGGAACAGGTGGTCGACGGACGCTAGCGCGAGCGGCGAATCCACCTCTGCACCCTCCCCACCGCCGACGAAACCGCCCTGGAAGCGCTCAACAAGATCCGCGCCCCCAAAGCTCTCAGGAAGCCACCCCAGACCTCGAAGCCCAACTTGAGGAAGCCCAAGCCAAGATCGCCCAACTCCAGGCCGTCCTCGCCGACCAACTGGTCGCCCGCCATACGGACGAAAGCTCCGCTCCGTGTAGTGGCAATCGAGCACCCTCTGTGGCCAGGACCCGCGTCCAGTCCTTGCATACGGCAACGGCGGCTCCGTGCCACAAGCACGAAGCGACCTTCAAGGTCAAGGTCCAGCGATGGCGCGGAGCCGCTCATAGCATCGGGGAGGCGTGCCGAATGTACTCTGACTAAGGACGCGTCCCCACTCGACCGGAGGCACCAGGAGCCATGCCAGCGATGACTCTCCCATTGCCCTCCGGCGACACCTGGACTCGGGCAGACTACGAGGCGCTACCCGAAGACCTCCCAGTACGTGTGAGCCTCATCCACGGAGAACTTGTCGTGAGTCCACGGCCCCGCCCGATCCATCAGCGCATCGCGCGGCGTCTGGCGACCCGTCTCGAAGACGCGGCCCCTGACTCCTGGCAGGTCGACACCGACGTGGACGTGCTCTTGGACGACGACGAGACGGAGCCGGTCGAGATCGCCCCCGACATCGTCGTCTACTCCGCCGAACACGATCCATACGAGCGTCCGATCCACGCGGAGTCGGTCGCCCTCGTCGCCGAGGTAGTGTCACCGTCGACCAAGCGCAAGGACCGGCGGATGCAACCGGCCCTCTACGCAGGAGCCGGCATCCGACACTACTGGCGAGTGGAAACCGACCAGACCGCACCGGCGTTCGCGATCTATACCTACGAGTTGGACGACGCGACCGGCGGATATGTAGCGACCGGCGTCCACCACGACCGCATCACCGCAACGCTGCCGTTCGACCTGGACATCGACCTCAAGGCCGTCCACGAACGCTGACATCAACCGAACCGACACCGTCATACAAATGATCTCCAGGGCGGCTTCCCGGCACCCGACTGCCTGACTCCCGGACCCTGCGGTGCCGACGTTCGCTCTCCCAGAGAACCGGATGACAACTTTCTCTACGTCTTTAAAGGCGCCCGCTTCGCGGTCGCCGGCGGGCGCGCCCGGCTCTGCGAGCCGGGCATGTGGCCTGTTCCGTCCGGTCCCGTCTCGCGCCGCCGTGCGCGCCCGCTTACAGAAGCGGTACGCCCTATCAGCCAAAGGACTATGGCTATCGCCGTAGACCCCGGAGGGCGCTGACGGCCATGCTCACCCAGAAGCGCAGGCAGGCCAGGACGAACACGCCGAAGGCTACGACTCCTCCGCCGAACAGTAGGAGACTCAGGTAGTCCTGCCATCCGATTTCCGCCATGGCACAGCCAAAGTCGCAATTGGGTGGTGGTCTTTCCTGCAACTTCCCGATAAGTAGCCCCGTCAGCACACACAAGAGGCTGATCGCCAGCGGCCACCTGGCGACTCTCCAGAAAGGGCTCGTCTCCCGTCCGCGCCATGCCATACGGCCATGATTCTCAGAGCTGCTCCATCGCACATCAGCCTGAGGTCTGATCCGTGGATACACCACCCGTGACCTAGCGGGTTGAGCATGCGCTTACCAAGGGGCCTCGCGGCCCCCTGTACCCCCGCGCGCCGGAGGATACTTCCGCGCGAAACCGTCCCTCTCGGTCTGGGCGCCGTTCGCGTGGGAGCACCCTGCGGACCGGTGTAGGTGGCGGAGACTGGGACCGCGATCGTCGATAGTGTGGCCGACATGGCGATCGCTCGCATGCCCCTCATCGTTATCGACTGCCCCGATCCTGGTGCACTCGCCAGGTTCTACGGCGCGATGCTGGATTGGAAGATCGACGTCTCCGCTGATCGGGCAGCGGCTTGCGCCGAGTCCGGTCAGTGCATCTCCTTCCACAAGGTGGCCGGCTACACGCCACCAGCGTGGCCGACACAGGAGCGGCCCCAGCAGATGCACCTCGATGTGATCGTTGACGACCTCGATGCTGCTGAGGCGGCAGTGATCGACCTCGGTGCGACCAAACACCCGGAGCAGCCCGGCACGTCTTACCGGGTCTTCCTGGACCCGGCAGGTCACCCCTTCTGTCTTTGCCTGAACTGATCCCCTACACCACCACAAGGGACGTGACGGCGCGGCGCGGAGGCGACCAAGCTGCAGGCCAGCCGGTTCGCGGTTGTGCAACCCGCGTGCAATACAGGCAGGTGATCAAGGGCAAGAGCGGTCACTTGAGGGCAGGTCTACGAGCAGGTCAGGCTCCGTGACAGGCGTGATCGGTTTGCTTCCCAAGCTGACAGCGCCGTAAGGGCTCTCTGGTCGGACGGCAACCGCAGTCGGCTTGGGAACCAGGTTGGCCCGCAGGGCTTATAGTTAGTAGCCCGCCCGTTGGGCTATGGGGCAGGAAGCCGGTTCGATGCTGGCCGAGACTGTCTCGCCCGGATCTCTGGCCTTGATCTCACTCGCAGTCCTTGGCAACTGGCTCGTGGACAGGATTAAGAGCAAGCAGAGTGAAGAGGGAGGTGCCGCGATGAAGGATCGTGCTGACCTTCTCCAGGTGGTCGTGAGAAGTCTGCGGAAGGGTTCCTCCTGCCCGCAGCAGAGTGGACGGGCGAACGATGGTGACGGCAACGATGGCCACCAACCACCACCACCAGGCGCATGTCAGGTACCGTCCGACCTCGGCAGACGTTGCAGATGCGGGGGGATCGCTACCTCCGGAAAAGCGGAAGGTCAGCCGCTTCTAAGGTTCTCGGGTTCGAGGATGGCGCAGGCGCCTGACAGTTCGCCCGAGTCGATGAGGTCGCGTACCGCCTCCACGATGGCCGGGATGCCGGGGCGGTGGATGATGATGAGGTCTGTGCACCAGAAGTAGGAGCCGCTGAGGCATTCACCGGTGCTCTGCCAACGCTGCATAACGGCGGTGATGGCGTCCGGGGTCATGAAGGTTCCGTAGTACCGGCTGCCGTCCGGAAGGATGATCGTCGCGTCCGCCTCCTGCTGGGTCAGTGGGTCGTGTCCCTCCCATTGAGGAATCAGCAGTTCGAACGTCGGCTCGACGACGTGGTAGAAGGGGCCATCGACTTGCTCCATTGCTCGTTTCCTCCCGTAGCGGCGTGTGCCGCGATGCTCTAACAGCGGCCCTGGACGATCCTGGATTACGACGGACAGAGTCGATGCGTGACTGCAGGCCAGGCGCCGAGCGTTGATGGGGCTGGACAGTGCTGATCTTGCTATAGATCAGCTGGCCAGCTCGTCACCAGCCGAGTTCCAGACTCGTGTTCGTCGGCCAGAAGTCGACTGGTGGATCACCACGGAGTCGGCGAGATGGATGACTTCGGGGAGGTATTCTCCGTTGTTGTCGATCTCGATCACGAAGTGCTCGCCCGCAGGGATCACGTGTTCCATGCCGGTTGGTTCGAAGATCATCCTGAGGGGTTGCTTCTGCCAGGCCGAAATTTTGAGCCGGAACAGGCCGCCAGGCTCTTGATCGTGAATTTCGTCATCCCTTCATAAGCAGCGGACCTCCGGGTTGTTCAGCGCGACGCCGCGGCATGCCCCGGGAAGCGTCGACGGTCAGCGAGGCGTGCCGCCGCCAAGCTGTCAGAGCCGGATGATCGCTGGACGAGCGTCCAGCCGTCCATAAGCCAGAATGCGCCGCAGACCTCGTCGAAGCTGCTCAACGGACTCGTTGTCCACGGCAAGACCGGCCTCGATATCCGTTTCGTCCAGCTTCAGAGCTTCCAGGTCATGCTCGGCTACCACCACGCGGAGCACACCATCTTGAAGAGTTGCCTCGGAGACGCCGCCGTAGGCCGTTCCCTGGTCGGGGGTGACCAGGCAATAGCTGTCCATCCCCAGCGCGGTATCCTGCTCGTCCGGCTCGTACAGCCCGCACATGAAGGTCAGGGACAGGCCGCTACCGTCCTCATGTTCAGCAACACCGGCCAACAGTGTCTCTTCGTCGGGCAGTTCTTCCACTCCAACGACCTGAGCTGTGAATTTAATCGTCACCCACCAGAGCCTAGCCACCGTCGTGGGCGTCCTGTCAGGGCGCGTCCGATGAGGTGCGGCATGTCCTGAGAGGCAAGTATCTGGGCCTTTCTCTCGTCCGAGGTAGAGGGCTGAGGTCTGGTTGCTGCCGCCCCTGCTTCCGTTCCGCGGGCCGTGGACGGCCTCGCGGTACGAGTCAGGGTTGCCCTCGAATGGGTCGGTGCAGGAGCAGCGTTCATGCCGGATGCGCTACCAGCAGTCGGGGAACATCCGGTGCTTGAGGAGTTTGTCCACCTGTTCGGCCGCCGCCTTGGCGTCTCCGCAGGGGAACAGGTAGCCATGCCGTCCCCGCGCGGCTTCGTGGTAGGCCCACGTCCGGTGGGGAGTCGCCAGCACGTTGACCACGAGCCCGACGTCATCGGCGGCGCCGCTCGCGTAGATCCACAGCAGTGGAACGGGGATCGGGAACTCCTGAGGCCGGTACAGACGGACGAGGCGCCACCCCCGAGGTTCGAGGGCGACGGCGAGGAGGTTCAGGTACCGCACCGCGATTTCGTGGCCCCGTCGGGTGCGCCATCGAAGGACGCACTTCTCCGCACGGTTCACTACAGGGCGCAGGTCGCCCATACGATCTTCCCGCCTTCCGTGATCGGGCGCGTGCCCCAGGCCCGCACCATCTCCGACATCAGCAGCAACCCACGTCCCGAGGTCAGATCCGCGCTCTCCGGCTGGACGACCGGGAGGCCCGGTCCCTGGTCCCACACTTCGATCACGGCCAGGCCCTCACGCGCGTCCGGGAAGACGCGCACGATGATCGTTCCGGCGCCGTGAAGCAGGGCATTGGTCACCAGCTCGCAGACCACGACCCGCGCCACGAAGTCGGACTCGGCGCCCCAGATGCGGAACTGCTCGGCGAGGAAGGCCCGCGCCAGGCTCGGCGCGCGGTCGGTCGGTTCGAGGATGAGAGTCGGGATCTCGGGCGCTGACACGGGCATCGCTACGACCTCTCGAACGGGAAGGTTGGTGATTAGTGATCCTGAGGGCACGGAGTGTGATGGGGATCCGGTACCACCGACGCGACTTGAGGCCGGTCCTGTTACGAATACGGAGCGGCGCGAACGCGGCGCGTAGCCTAGATTCATGGATCAGACAGAACAGAGCCCCCACCGGCGTTCTGGTCCACACCTGCTGTTGCGGCAGCTCTCGCGAGCTGCGACTTCCCCACGCTCTTGGACGAGGTCCGCCGTGTTCGCGGCTGGACGCAGGCGGACTTGGCAACGGCGGTGGGTTACTCCCAAAGCTGGGTATCGAAGGTGCTCCGGCGCACGCAGCCGCTCACACTCGACCAGGTCAGGGAGATAGCGCGCCGACTCGGAATCCCGCTTCACCTACTCCGATTCGGCGACGGAGGAGGTGACGACCCCACGGACCGCCGAGCATTCGGCAAGGCGATCGCCCTTGCCATGCTTCCCATCCCCACACGCGCCGAGACCGATGAGACCACGGCGCCGACCCTGACCGCGATCACAGGCAGTCAGCGGCGCCTGGACGCGACGACGCCCGCCCGTGAACTCGCTCGCGGAGTCATCGCGCACGTGGAGATGGCCGATCAGCGATACAGCCGGACGGGACGTTCCCCGTTCGCCACCGACATCGCCGCCGCAGTCAGCGAGGCCGCCGGGTTCGCCGCATGGCTGCACGCGGACATGCACGACATCGGCACCGCCCGGACGTACTACCGCATGGCCGTCGATCGAGCTCGCCGCGCAGGCCACGACCTGCTCAGCGCCTACATGCTCGGCAGCCTCGCCGCGTTCGAGATCGACGCCGACAACCCGATCTCGGTCTCGCGCTCGTCGCCGAGGCACGCAAGCAGACCGGCCCGCGTGCGCACTCCACCCCCCGCGCGTGGCTCTCGTCCATCGAGGCTCTCGCCCACGCAAGCATGCAACGGGAGGAGAGCAGCACCGAAGCGCTGTTGGCAGCGGAGAAGGCCATCGGCAAGAACGGCATGTCCGCGCCGCCGTGGCCGTGGGTGTTCCCGTTCGATGACGCCAAGCTCGCCGGGTACCGGGCTCTGGTCGCCGTACGGCTCAACCAGCCGAGTCCCGCTCTGGCCGCGTTCGCCGAGTCCCTCACCAGCGCGCAGCCGGCGCCCAAGCAGCGAGCCGCCGTCATGCTCGAAGTGGCCACCGCCGTCCGGCAGGGCGGAGAACTCGACCAGGACGCCAGCCGGGTGGACGAGGCGTTCCGGCTCGGCTGTGACGCGCTCAAGATCGGCACGACGTACTCATCCGAACGAGTCGTCCAGCGAGCCCGCAGGTTCCGGCGCGACTACCGAGGTCCGCAGACCGACAAGGTCCGCGAGTTCGACCGGCATCTACGCGCCACTCTCATCTAAGGACCAGCCTTGCCACGCATCGCGATATCCGGCCACCGGGGCATGCCCACCGATACCGAGCGTCTCGTTGACGAGGCCATCCGGGAATTGCTCGTCCCACTGGGGGACGGCACGATCGGGCTGTCCTGTCTGGCGGACGGGGCAGATCAGATCTTCGCCCGCGCTGTCCTGGACCACGGCGGAGCCATCGAAGTCATCATCCCCGCCCAGCAGTACCGGGAAGGACTCCCCGAGGAGGCGCACCCGGAGTACGACCGCGTCATGTCGGTCGCCCGCGAGGTTCACCGGCTCGACTTCATCGAGTCCGATTCCGAGGCCCACATGGCCGCAAGCGCACACATGCTCGACCTCGCCGACGAGCTATGGGCGGTGTGGGACGGGCAGCCCGCACGCGGCTACGGCGGTACGGCCGATGTCGTCGCCTACGCCCGTGAATGCGACATCCCCGTCCGGGTGATCTGGCCGGACGGGGCACGGCGCGACTGAACTACGGCCCTGGCGGCGGAGCCGGTGGTCGAGGAGGTTGCTGATCGGCTGTTCGCCTTGATGTCGGTGCTGTAGAGGCGTACGACTTCGATCATGGGAGTCGATCAAGCCAAGCAGGAAGCTCGCGACCACGTCTGGGATCTCCTGGAACGAGAGCAGGCCGTCCGGCGGCGTGGTGTGCACGGCCACATCCCTGACTTCGTCGGGTCGGAAGTTGCAGCGGATCGATTGGCCGAGCTGCCTGCATGGGCGGTGGCTGAGGTCCTGAAGTCCAACCCCGATCGAGCGCAGCTACCTGCCCGGATTCGTGCTCTGGAGCAGGGCAAGCTCGTCTACATGGCGGTACCTCGGCTTGCGGAGGAGTTGCCCTTCTACGAGCTCGACCCCGCTGACTTGGCTGTTTCCGCGTCGAAGGCGGCCACTGGGACTGTCGCCAAGGACATCGCGCCGAGGGTTGGTCTGGAGCAGATGCGGCCGATCGACATGGTGCTGTGTGGGACTGTGGCCGTTGATCGGGAGGGGAGGCGCCTCGGCAAGGGGGCGGGGTACTCCGACATCGAGTTCGCGCTGGCCCAGGAGGCCGGGCTCATCAGTGCGGACACGGTCATCGTCACGACGGTCCATCAGCTCCAGGTTGTGGACGACGAACTGCCCGAGGACGAGCACGACTTCCGCGTGGACTACATCGTCACGCCTGAGGAGACCATCGCCTGCCCCGGAGGCCGTCGCCCGGAGGGGCTGATCTGGGAGAAACTCACATCGGCGAAGATCGCGGCGATTCCAGTGCTTTCTGCTCGTGCTGGAAATTAAGGGCGGGACGTGATGGGTGCACAGATTGGCAGGTGCTGATAGGTGACGGCTGTCCTTGTTCCTCCGGGCGATGTAGGTCGCTGTGCTGGCGTTCTTCGATGAGGAAAAGACGGGGTGCAAGATAGCCGGTAGAGCGCTACCTATTGTGGATAACTTCCGCTGGCGGGACCACAATGTTCGGCGTGGACCGGGCGCGGTCCGGGTTGGCGAGGCTGGTGGAGGTGCGGTACGTCAGCGAGCGGGGGAACGGGCAGGTCGGAGCCGTTGCAGCGGCGTCCACGGCTTGATGGCGGGAAGCGTCGAGCCAAGGAACTGAGAATTCGTGTCAGTGACGAGGAGTATCAGGAAATTCGCGAAGCGGCCGCCGATGTTGGGATGGCGTGCAGTGCTTTCGTGGTCAAGACTGTTCGGACGGCGATTTGGGAGAGACGTCCGCTTGACGGAGCGCTCGTTGCCCTCCACGGGGAGTTGAGGAACGCCAGCCGACAGGTGAACGCGGTTGGCGTCAATCTTAACCAGCTGGCGCGATACGCCAATACGAATGGGGACATCCTCCCGGACTCGTTGCCTTGGTTGGCCGAGTACGCCTTCCGGGTGGTGCGTCGGGCTGAAGCCGTCATCGTCCGGCTCGGCAGGCAGCTTCCTTGATCGCGAAGGTTACGCGGGGCACCGATGTCGCCAACCTGCTTCGGTACTTGTATGGGCCTGGTCGGCGGAACGAGCACGTGGCCCCGCACATTGTTGGTGGATACCGGCATCCGGCTGCTCTGGAAGCGGGTCGGCGGCCCGATGGTCGGCACGACCTGCGCGCGTTGACCGATGTGCTCAGGTCTCCGCTGGAGACGCTGCGTCGTAGTCCGCCGGGGAAACCGGTCTGGCAGTGCTCGCTGCGGACTGCACCTGCTGACCGGGTGCTGTCGGACGACGAGTGGGCGGAAGCCGCTGAGGAGTTGATGCATCAGACCGGGATCGCACCACGGCGTGATCCGGATGCGTGCAGGTGGATCGCCGTCCGGCACGCCGATGACCACGTCCATGTTGTGGCCATGCTCGCCCGTGAAGACGGTCGAAGGCCGGACGTCACGCGGGACTGCCTCAAGGCTCGGAAGGCGTGTCGGGTGTTGGAGGAGCGATGGGGACTCCACCGGACGGCGCCGGCGGATCGGACGGCGGCGCCGAGGCCGACGAGGCCGGAGATCGAGCGTGCACGGCGGGCCGGTGGGAGGGAGCCGACGCGTTGCGCGTTGCGGCGTCAGGTGGCGGCCGTTGCGGCTTCAGCGGGTGGCGAGGAGGCGTTCTTTGCCGGGCTGCGTGAGCGTGGACTTCTGGTGAGGCTGCGCTTCAGCGTCCGGACGCCGGGGGAGATCACCGGGTTCGCGGTCGCGGATCCGAGCTACACGAACGCCGCGAAGGCTCCGATCTACTTCTCCGGGGGCAAGCTCGCTGCCGACCTCACGTTGCCGAAGCTGCGACATCGGTGGGGCGCCGCGAGCGCGGACGTGCCGTCTGCTCGCAGGGCGGCGCGGATGCGGCGGTCCGTCGTCGGCTTCGACGAACGGAAACAGGCTTACCGGGAGGCCGCCCGAGCGGCGGCGACGGCTGCCCGGCACATGCGCCAGACCAGTGACCCGCGCGTGCGTGCCGACATCGCCGCGGCGGCGTCCGACGTTCTGCACGTAGCGGCGGACATCACGGGGAACCGCGAACTTGCCGAAATCGCGGACGTCTACGGGCGCGCGGCGCGAGAACCGTTCGGGCGTCCGACGATGGCCACCCGGCCCGGCAACGGCCTGAGGGTTGCTGCACGGCTCGTCGCCGCCGTCAACATCGGTACAGGCGATCAGCGCGACCGGCGGCGAGACCTCACGGTGGAGCTGTTGTTCCTGGTCGCCAATCTGCTCGACGTCGTGGATGAGCTTGCTGCTCACCGCGAAGCGCAGGGACGAACGGCCCAGGCCCAGGCGGCGAGGAGGGCGGGCGATCGGCTTCGGGTTGTGGGGCGGGGTGCCTCGGCGGCGCAGGTGCGTCCGACGCCGCCCAACGTCGCCGAGGTGCAGGCTGCCGGACGCCTTGCAGCCGAGTCCTTCCCGGTGCCGCTGGCTGACGGGCTGCGGCATATCGCGGCGAGGCCGTCGCGCCCCATCCCTCAGCAGTCCCAGACGCGTCGTGGTCCCAAGCTGTGACCACGCGTAGGTAGACGCGCCGCTACGTGCGGGGTGATGGAGTAAAGATCACTGTGCAGGCACAATGACAGAGCGTAAGGAAGGTAAATGAGTGTCAAGCGACTGCGCCTGGCGCTCCGGAAGAGAGGACGAGCGATGACTGCACCTAACCCTGCCGGAGACGCAGAAAGACGAAGCCGCAAGGAGCGTGCACATGACCCATGACGGCAACCGCCGGGAATCTCTCGTCCCGGACGACGCCGCGACCGAGCAGGCCGCCGACGACCTGTGCGAGGCCGCCAGGATCCTCAACCATGTCACCGCGGAGTCGGCGGGCCTGGCCGGGCCGGCGACCGTCTACGGGGTGATGGGGGCCATCGCCACCGTCGCCTCCAGATTCGACCAGACTCTTCAGCAACTCGACCAGTTCCTCTCCCGCGAGCATCGAGAGCACCGGCTCGCTCACGATCACGGCGCCCTGGAGGAGGTGATGGACGCCTACGGTCGTGCGACTCTCCACGCCCGTCATCTCACCTCTGGGCTTAGTGAAGCAGCTCGGCAAGCCCAGGAATCGATCAACTACGTGCACGGGATCACGCCGTCGGAGGACGCCGGGCCGCCCGTATCGCGTGAGGTGGCGCCGGAGCCGGGCGCCGCACCGGGGGTGACGCGTCGGTGTCGGGGCGCGCGTCTGAAGCGGTTCCACGGGCGTGGGAAGGGGGCCTGAGCACATGGAGCCGATGAGCCGCGAGGAACTCCTCGCCCTGCCGACCACGACGAACGTCGAAACGGCGGCACGGGCGCTGGGGCTCGGACGCACGCGCGCCTACGAACTGGCGCGTCTGGGGGAGTTCCCCTGCAAGGTGATCCGCATCGGGGTCAGCTACCGCGTGGTGACGGCTGATCTGCGGCGCCTTCTCGGTATCGAGGTGGGCTGACAAGCCGTCCGCTGACTGAAGGTCCGGTTCCCGTGGGGAGCCGGACCTTCGGTGTGGAGGGCGTGTGCTCCCTGGCCGTGTCGATCTTTGCCGGGAGGCGGTCGGGTGTGATCACGGAGGGTTGGAGATGAACCAAGATGCCGCTCTGGCGTGCTCGATCCCAGTGACAAATGGGTGACAAATGATCTTGGAGACCTTGATCGCGACCCTTCGAAGGGCCTCTGACCTGGGGGAACATGGAGCGGGCGACGGGAATCGAACCCGCGTAGCCAGTTTGGAAGACTGGGGCTCTACCATTGAGCTACGCCCGCGTGGCGTCGGGAGGGCCTGGGTGGTCCTCGTGCGCCATCCGTAGCGTACAGGGTTTCGGGACGGTCGTGGTCGCCGGGCGGCGGGCGGGGGCGATCGGCACTAGACTTCCGGCAGCACCGTGCCTCGCGCGTCGGTGTGCGGGCTGTAGCGCAGCTTGGTAGCGCACTGGCTTTGGGTGCCAGGGGTCGTGGGTTCGAATCCCGCCAGCCCGACCGTTGTGATGTCTCAGGACATTGGAAACCCTCCGAACCTACGGTTCGGAGGGTTTCTTGCGTTGGGGTTGGTAGTCGCGGGTGGTGTCGATGGTGAGCTCGCGGAGGAGTTCGCCGGTGGTGGCGTTGATGACGCGGACGTGCAGGTCGTTGATGAGCATGATGACGTGGGTTCGGGCGTGGGGTCGTCCGATGCCGATGTGGTGGAGGCGGCCGCCCGTGCGGAGGGTGACCACGCCGGTGTCGTCGATGCGGTCGTGGCGGACGCGGGTGTGGGCGTCGTGGTCGCGGCTGGTGGCGGGTAGGTCCTTGGGCAGGGTGGTGTAGATCGCTGCGGGTGTGGCCCGGTGCGGCAGGGACCGGTGCGGGCGCCGGTGATTGTAGATCTCGGTGAAGCGGTCGATCAGTGTCTGCAGGCCGGTGATGCCGGTGGGCCGGCCGGGCCGGGCGCGCAGCCGGTTCTTCATGGTCTGCTGGAAGCGTTCGACCTTGCCGCAGGTGGTGGGGTGGCCGGGGCGCGAGTTCTTCTGCCTGATGTGCAGGCGGCGCAGTTCGGCTTCGAGGGCGTTGCGGCCGCCGCGGCCGCCGGCCGGGCGGGTGGTGAACACCATGCCGTTGTCGGTGAGTGTGGAGGCGGGACGCCGTGGGCGGCGACGGCCCGCCGGAAGGTGTCGCGGACGATCGGGCCGGTGACGCGGGGCCATGCGGTGACGTGCAGGGCGTAGCGGCAGTCGTCCAGCCAGGTCAGGATCTCGGTGTCGGTGCCGTCGGCGAGGCGGTAGTGGGTGAAGTCGGCCTGCCAGGTCTGGTTGGGCAGCTCGGCCTGGAACCGGATGCAGGACGAGCGGGGCCGCTTCCCGGGCTGCGGGGTGGCCAGGCCGCGGGTGGTCAGGTGCCGGGCGATGGTGGCCCGCGACACGGTGATGTGGTGATGGTGGGCCAGGTGCCAGGCGATGGTGTCGGGCCCGGCGTCCAGGCCCTGCTCGGACAGTTCCTTGCGCAACCGGACGATCAGCTCGACCGTCTCGGGGGCCGTCGCGGACGGTGAGGTCTTCGGGCGGCGGGATCGGGGCTCGAACGCGGCCTCGCCTTCGGCCCGGTAGCGGGCCACGAGCTTGGACACCCATCCCTTGGAGACCCCGTAGGCCCGGGCGACCTCGGCCTGGGACCGGCCCTCGATGACGACCGCTGTGATCACGAGTCTGGCTTTGGACACCGCCGGACTCTCCGGCACCTCTCAGGTCCGCCCTCGAGGGTTCCCATGTCTTGAGGCATGCGTTTCCTATGTCCTGAGCGAAGACACCGCCAGCCCGACCGTCGGTAGTCGCACGCGCTCGTGGGCATATCCCCCGGACGAACGTCCGGAGGGGGAGACATGAGGGCGGTTCAGTATCGCGAGGTGGGCGGCTCGCCGGAGGTCGTGACCGTGCCCGATCCGGAACCGGGCCCTGGGGAGATCCTGCTCCGGGTGTCCGCGGCAGGCGTGTGTCATTCGGACATCGCTGTGATGGGCTGGACGGCCGAGGAGTTGACGTTCGGGTTGCCGTTGACGCTCGGGCATGAGGGGGCCGGGACGGTCGAGGCGATCGGCGACGGGGTGCGCGGCGTGTCGATCGGGGAGTCGGTGGCGGTGTACGGCCCGTGGGGGTGCGGCGCGTGCATCATGTGCTCGCAGGGCAAGGAGAACTACTGCGTGCGGGCAGACGAACTGGGGATCATGCCACCGGGGCTTGGGGCACCGGGGGCGATCGCCGAATATCTGCTGGTCGATGATGCAAGGCACCTCGTGCCGCTAGGGGATCTGGATCCGGTGGCGAACGTGTCGCTCACGGACGCGGGGCTCACGCCGTACCACGCGATCAAGGGGGCGCTCCCGAAGCTGGTGCCGGGGAGTGCGGCGGTCGTGATCGGGACGGGCGGGCTGGGGCACGTGGCGATCCAGCTGCTGCGGGCGCTGACGCCCGCACGGGTGATCGCGCTCGACGTGTCGGCGGAGAAGCTCGAGCTGGCGCGGGAGGTGGGGGCGCACGAGGTGGTGCTGTCGGACGAGCGGGCCGCCGACCGGGTGCGCGCGATGACGGGCGGGGTGCAGGCGGTGTTCGACTTCGTGGGGGTGCCGCCGACGGTGGCGACCGCCACGTCGGTGGCGGCCGCCGAGGCCGAGGTGGTCATCGTGGGGATCGGCGGTGGTGTCGCGCAGGTCGGGTTCGGTGTGATCGCCTTCGACGCCTCGGTCCGTGCGCCCTACTGGGGGACGCGGAGTGAACTGATCGAGGTGCTGGAGTTGGCGAGGGCCGGGGTCGTCGACGTGCGCGTCGAGACGTACTCGCTGGACGAGGCGCCGAAGGCGTACGAGCGTCTGCACGCCGGGAAGGTGAACGGGCGGGCCGTCATCCTGCCGGGCGGCTGAGCAGCGCGCGGGCGTCGGCGGTCGCGAGCGCGACCGCGCGGGGCAGGCGGTCGGCGTGCCGGCCGCCCGCGTGCGCGATGGGGCCCTTGCCGCCCGCGCCGCCGCCGACCTCGCGGGCCGCGCGGGTGAGGAGGTCGCGGGCGGTGCCGAGCGCGGGGTTCAGCGCCGCGACGAGCGTCGCCTTGTTCCCGTGGCGGGTGCCGAGGACGACGGCGTCGGTGCGGGGCAGCAGCCTGGTGGCGACGGCGCGCAGGTCCGGGATGTCGACGATGCGGGTGACGAGGCGTCCGCCCGGATGGTGTTCGGGGGTGGACGCCAGGTCCGTGACGAGGTCGTCGAGCTTTTCGCGGCGGAGGCTCTTGAGCTCCCGCTGGGTTTCGAGGAGGACTTCGATGCGTCGCGACAGCTGGTCGGGCGGTGCGTCGAGGAGGTCCGCGAGTTCGGTCAGGACGCGGTGCTCGTGGTCGTGGTGGCGGAGCGCGTCGGCGCCGGTGAGCGCCTCGATGCGGCGCAGGCCGGTGCCGATCGACGATTCGCCGACGATGCGGACGGGACCCGCCTGGGAGCCGTGACCGACGTGGGTGCCGCCGCAGAGTTCCCGGGACGCGTCGCCGATGTCCACGATGCGGACGTCCCGCCCGTACTTCTCGCCGAACAGCGCGAGCGCGCCGGCCGCTTCCGCCTCGGCGCGGGACGCCTCCCAGACGTGGACCTCCGGGTCGTCGAGGAGGTACTCGTTGACGAGCGTCTGGACGTGCGTCACCTCGACGGGTGAGAAGTGCGCGAAGTCGAACCGGAGCCTGCCGGGTTCGACGCGGGACCCGCGCTGCTGCGCGTGGTCGCCGAGGACGCGGCGCAGCATCGCGTGCAGGACGTGCGTCGCGCTGTGCGCGCGGGCGGTCGCCGTGCGCCGTTCGGCGTCCACGATCGCGTGCGCGGGGGTGTCCGGGTGGGGTTCGCCGTCCACGACGCGGACGGTGTGCACGTGCAGACCGTCGATGCCGGGGCGGGTGTCGAGGACCTGGAGGGTGGCGGTGGGGGTGCGGATCTCGCCGGTGTCGCCCACCTGGCCGCCGCCCTCGGCGTAGAACGGGCTGCGGTCGAGGATCACCTCGGACGGGCCGGGCACCGCGAGGATCCGGGACTCGGTCTCGGTGGTGTCGTGGCCGACGAACTCGGTGGGGCCGTGTTCGGCGAGCAGGCGCCGGTAGAGGTCGCGGCGCGCGACCGCGGTCCGCTTGCCGTCCCGGCCGGCGTCGCGCGCGCGGCGGCGGCGTTCCTCGACCAGTCCGGCGAACGCGTCCTCGTCGACGGTGAGGCCCGCCGAGCGCGCGGCGTCGAGGGTGAGGTCGATGGGGAATCCGTAGGAATCCTGCAGTTTGAACGCGGTCTCGCCGGAGATCGTGCCGTTCGCCCGGGACATCGCGGTGTCGAGGAAGCGGGTGCCCTGCCGGAGCGTCTGCTCGAAGCCCTCTTCCTCGGACGTGACGACGTGCCGGATGAGGTCGGCGTGCGTCGCGAGCTCCGGCCACGCGCCGCCGAGGTTGCCGACGACGTCGGCCGTGAGCCGGGGGAGTACGTCGTCGATGCCGAGCCGGCGGGCGTGCAGGATCGCGCGGCGCATCAGCCGGCGCAGCACGTGCCCGCGCCCGTCGGGCGACGGCAGGACGCCGTCGGCGATGAGGAACGCGATCGAGCGCGAGTGCTCGGCGACGATGTGGGACGACACCCGGTCTTCGTGCCGTCCGAGCCGCTGGACGAGCCGTAGCGTGGGGCTCAGGAGGTCGGTCTCGCACACGCCGTCCACGCCTTGGAGGATGGTGGCGAGGCGGTCGAGCCCGAGCCCGGTGTCGATGTTCTTCGCGGGGAGTTCGCCCAGGATCGGATAGCCCTCCTTGCCTGGGCCGTCCCCACGGAGGTTCTGCATGAAGACCAGGTTCCACAGCTCCTGGTAACGCTCACCGTTCACGGCGGGGCCGCCTTCGGGCCCGTACCGCGGTCCGCGGTCGTAGTGCAGTTCCGATGACGGGCCGCAGGGGCCCGGTATGCCCATCGACCAGTAGTTGTCCTTCATGCCGAGCCGCTGGATGCGATCGGAGGGAACGCCGATGCGTCGCCAGAGCCGCACGGTCTCGTCGTCGTCCAGGTAGACCGTGACCCAGAGCCTCTCGGCTTCGAGGTTGAAATGCTCTGTGAGCAGCTCCCACGACCAGGAGATCGCCTCCTGCTTGAAGTAGTCGCCGAAGGAGAAGTTGCCGAGCATCTCGAAGAACGTGGTGTGCCGCGCGGTGCGGCCGACGTTCTCGATGTCGGACGTGCGCACGCACTTCTGCACGGACGTCGCCCGGGGATGATCGGGTGTCGTCTCGCCGAGGAAGTACGGCTTGAACTGGTTCATGCCCGCGTTCGCCAGCAGCAGCGTGGGGTCGGACGGGACGAGGGGGCTGGACGGGACGGCGCGGTGACCGCGCTCGCGGAAGAAGTCCAGGAAGGTCGTGCGGATGTCAGAAGAGCGCATGGGACGGCCTCACGAGGTCGATGGGATGACGGCGCACACCGCCGAGCCGGGCCGGGCACGACTGCCCGTTCCCCTGCTCGGCGCGGCTAGCTCGCCGCCCCACCTCGTGAAAGGCCATCGGTCTTCCTGACTCGCGGACGTTCGTTCCACCGTAGCCCGCGGAGTCCCGGCCGGCACTTCATTAACGGGTCGCCCGGCGTCGCGCGGGAGTTCTAGCGTGGTGCGCGTGTACGACTACGTGGGTCCGGCCGAGCTGCTCGACCGGGTCGTTCCCGGCACGGTCGGCGAGCCCGTCGAAGAGGTGGCGCGCACGGAGCGCGAGCCGTTCACCTACGTCGTCGATCTGGACGGCGTCCTGCGGGTCGCGCCGCGGCGCAGCGAGCACGTCGCGTGCGCCGGGGGCCGTCCCGTCCTGGCGGCGGGCGAGATCGCGTTCGGGGACGGCCGGATCGCGGAGGTGACGAACCAGTCGACCGGGTACTGCCCCGGCCCGGAGTCGTGGCCGGCCGTCGCCGCGGCCCTCGACCGCGCGGGCCTGGACCGTCCGGACGGGTTCACGGACGTGTTCGTCTTCCGCCACTGCCCGTCCTGCGCGGAGCTCAACGTGGTGAAGGACGAGCATTACGTGTGCGTCTTCTGCGACGCCGACCTGCCGCGGCTCAGTCCGCGAGGAGGCGGGGGAGCGCGTCGAGGGCGGTGATGCGGGCGACGTCCGGGCCGTCGGGCGCGGGGGCGCCGGTGCGGTCGAGCCAGACGCCGGTCAGGCCGGCCGCGGCGGCGCCGCGCGCGTCGGTGTCCAGGCGGTCGCCGACGTAGGCGACGGCGCCCGGTTCCAGGGCGAGGCCGGCGCAGGCGGCGTGGAAGATCTCCGCGGCCGGTTTCGCGTGGCCGATCTCGCTGGATGCGGTGAGGTGCGGCAGCCGCTCCGCGAGCCCGAGCCCTTCCAGTTTCGAGCGCTGCTGGCGGACGTCCCCGTTGGTGATCACGCCGAGCGGCAGCCCGCGCGCCGCGAGCGCCGCCAGGGCCGGCGCGACGTCCGGGTACGGGCGCCACGCCGCCTCGTAGAGGGCCGTGTAGCCGTCGAACCACGCGTCCGCGCGGGCGGCGTCCCAGGTGCCGAGGCCCAGCTCCCGGGCCAGCGCCCGGATGCGGGCCCGGCGCTGCCCGGTGAAGTCCAGCTCCCCGGCCAGGTACCGCTCGACGGCGGCCTCGCCCAGGTCCGTCCAGCGCGGGACGAGCCATGCCGCGTCGGCGTCCGGGAAGGCCCGGACGATCGCGTCCCCGGCGGCGCCGTCGTGGTCGAGCAGCGTCCCGTCGAGGTCGAACAGCACCGCGGCGATCACGCGGTGCGGAGGAAGTCGAGGACGGCCGCGGTCAGCTCGGCGGGGGCGTCCTCCTGGACCAGGTGCCCGGCACCGGCGATCACGCGCAGGCGGGCTCCCGGGACGGCCGCGGCCAGCTCGCGGCCCCGGTCGAGCGGGATCCACGTGTCGTCGGCTCCCCAGCACACCAGGACGGGCAGCGCCAGCTCGCCGTACCGGTCCTGGATCTCGTCGGTGTACCGCTGGTCGGCCTGGGCGATCTGGCGGTAGAACGCGGCCTGTCCGGCCTCGTCCAGCCAGGGTTCGGCGAGCGCGTCGAGCGTCGCCGGATGCAGGCCCGGGCTGCTCGCGGACGTCACGTACTCCCGGACGAGCGCGCGGTGCAGGGGCGGGGGAAGCTGCTCGAACACCGGGGCGTTGGCTCCGACCAGGCGGAAGAACGGCGACCCCCACGGCGCCAGCGCCACCGGGTCGACGAGCGTGAGCGCCCGGTAGCGCGCACCGTGCAGCAGGTGGGCGCGCAGGGCCACGGCACCGCCGAAGTCGTGCGCGACGACGAGCGGCTCCTCCAGTTCCCAGTGGTCCAGCAGATCGCGAAAGATCTTGCCTTGCGCGGCGAGCGACACGTCCTGGCCGTCGCGCTTCTCCGATGCCCCGTACCCCGGCATGTCCCAGACGTATACGCGGTAGGCGCCGGCCAAAGCGCGCGCGACACCGCGCCACACGAAGGAGGAGAAAGGTGTCCCGTGCAGGAGGACGACGGGTCGCGCACCCTCGTCCCCGAACATCTCCCACCGCACTTCGCCGGAGTCGCTCGCGTAGCCGCGCCCCAGTTTCCAGCCGTCCACATGTCCCCCGTTCGAGTATCCGCCTTCGGCCGTCACCACGCTCTCATCTCCTGCGGGCGGACGGAACGCGCGCTGCGCCGGCCCGAAAACTCGGATGAATCGGCGAGATCGCTCTGCGACCATCCGGAACGTGGACTTCGCCGGGGTTTTCGAGACGCACGTGACCGTTCGCGGGGACGCCCGCGCCGTCGCGGAATGGGCGGCGGCGCGCGGCGTGAAGTTCGTCCACATCGTGCTGGAGCGCGGCAGGGTCGCGTCGCAGCCGATGCTGACGCTGCCCTTCGGGGGGACGCTGGACGAGGCGCGGGCGGACGCCGCGCGGACCGTGCGGGATCTGGAGGCGGACGGGTTCGCGGTGGCCCGCGTGAAGATCGAGGCGGCGCCCTGGAACGCGGGGGTGCCGGTCACGGACGGCGAGGCGCTCGGCCCCGCGTACTACTTCGAGCACCACGTGAAGCTGCTCCTCGACGCGGGCGCCGACACGGGCGCCGGCACGGGCGCCGAGACGGAGGCGCTCGCACGCACCGTCCGTCCGCATGCCGCGCACGTGTCGCGAAATGCCCGCCGTGTCCGGTCGGACGGACGGCGGGAGCGGTTCGTCACCCAGCGCTGCAGGCGGGTCGGCGCGCGGACGGCGGGCGCCCGGCTGGACGCCCTCACCGCGGCGCTGCGGGCGGACGGGCACGAGATCGCCGGGGTGGAGCGGGAGTTCGTCGTGTTCGACGGCGACGAGTCCCTGGACGACGGCTGGATCGAGGAGCCGTGATGAGCGGTGACATGAAGGACGTGGGCTGGGAGCCGCACCGGCTCACCGGCGGGGGCCGGCCGGTGGTGCCCGACGAGGACGTGGTCCACGAGGCGGTGTTCCTCGAGCCGGTCGGCTACCGCGAGGCGCCGCGCCGCAGGGTGCCGCGGTTCGCGACGGCGGCGGAGGAGGCACGCCGGCGGGAGGCGCACCGCGAGGCCCTGGGGCACGTTCTCCGGGCGGTCTCCGGCTCTCCCTGGGCGGACGAGCTGGTACTGCGGGGCAGCCTCCTGCTGCGGGCCTGGTACGGGGCGGAGGCGCGGGAGCCGGGCGACGTCGACCTCGTCGTCCTGCCGCCGGAGCTGCCGGCGTCCGACCACTGGTCGCGGCGGATCCTGGAGGGCGTCGCGGCGCTGGCGGAGCACGAGTCGCGGGACGGGGAGCGCGGCGGGGACGTCGAGATCGACGCCGGCGGCGCCGTCTGGTGGGAGCTGTTCGCCTATTCGGACTCGCCGGGGCGGAGGCTGTCGCTGCCGTGGCGGTCCCACGACGGGTGGCTCGGGAGCGTGCAGATCGACTTCTCGTTCGGCGAGCCGCTCCCGCAGGAGCCGGACGTCGCGTTCGTCCCGGTGCCCGGCGGGGAGGTGCCGCTGCGGTCGGTGACGCCGGAGCTGTCGCTGGCCTGGAAGCTGCACTGGCTGGTCAACGAGATCCCGCGGCAGCCCAAGGACCTCTACGACGCGTGGCTCCTCGCGCGGCACGCACGGGTCGATCGCGAGCTGGTCCGGGCGGTGGCCGGCACGGCCCGGATCGCCGGCGGCCGGGACCCCCTGGACGTGCGGCCGAAGGAGCGGCCGTCCTTCCCCGCGCACGAGTGGTACGCGGCGTGCCCGGACGGCGCGGGCCCGCCGGAACGGTACGTCCGGGAACTGGCCGAGCGCCTGCGTGAGTGCTGACGGGAGGCGGACGCGAGAGGACGGGCCCCCGACCGGCGTTCGTGCCGGTCGGGGGCCCGCGTGGCTCGGCCGGCGGGGGGCTGGGAGGTCCCCCCGCCACTCGATCAGCCGAGACCGTTCCGCATGGAGGTGATCAGCTCACCTCCCGTGGTGTCGCCGCTCAGCTCCCAGAAGAAGGCCCCGCCGAGGCCTTCGCCCTTGGCCCAGCCCATCTTGCCGCCGATGGTGGAGGGGGTGTCGTAGCTCCACCACTGGTTCCCGCACTTGGCGTAGGCGGTCCCGGCGACGGTCCCGGTGGCGGGGCACCGGCTCTTCAGGACCTTGTAGTCCTCGATGCCGGCCTCGTAGGTGCCGGGTGCGGCGCCGGTGGCGGTGCCGCCCGGCCCGGACTGGGTGACGCCGGTCCAGCCGCGCCCGTAGAAGCCGACGCCGAGCAGCAGCTTGCTCGCCGGGACGCCCATCGAGGTGAGCTTCGCCATCGTGTCCGCGCTGTTGAAGCCCTGCTGGGGGATGCCCGGGTAGGACGTCAGCGGCGAGTGCGGGGCCGTCGGGCCCTGCGCCGCCCACGCGCCGAAGAAGTCGTAGGTCATGGGCAGGTACCAGTCGACGTACCGGGCCGCGCCCGCGTAGTCGGCCTTCTCCAGCTTGCCGCCGTCGCTCGCGTCCGCGGTGATAGCGGCGGTGACGAGGTTGTCGTTCCCGAACCTGTTCCGCAGCGCGCCCATCATGTTCTCGAACGCCTCGGGGCCGCTGGTGTCGCAGGTGAGGCCGCAGGCGTTCGGGTACTCCCAGTCGATGTCGATGCCGTCGAACACGTCGGCCCAGCGCGGGTCCTCGACCAGGTTGTAGCAGGACTCCGCGAACGCCTGGGGGTTCTGCGCGGCCTGGCCGAAACCGCCCGACCAGGTCCAGCCGCCGAACGACCAGAGGATCTTGATGTGCGGGTACATCTCCTTCAGCTTGCGGAGCTGGTTGAAGTTGCCGCGCAGGGGCTGGTCCCAGGTGTCGGCGACGCCGTCCACGCTCTGCTCGGCCGTGTACGCCTTCTCGTAGTCGGCGAACGAGTCCCCGATCGTGCACTTGCCGCCGGACACGTTGCCGAAGGCGTAGTTGATGTGGGTGAGCTTCTCGGCCGATCCGCTCGTCCGGATGTTCTTGACGTGGTAGTTGCGCTGGTAGATGCCCCACTGCGTGAAGTACCCGATGACCTTGTCGCCGCCCGGTCCGGGCTGGCCGCCGCCCGCGCCGGTGGTGACGGACACGGCGCCGGACGCGGCGGACACGTTCCCGGCGGCGTCGCGCGCCCGGACCGTGAACGTGTAGGCGGTCTCGGCGGTCAGGCCGGTGACGGTCGCCCCGGTGCCGGTCACGCTCTGCACCTTGGTGCCGCCCCGGAAGACGTCGTAGCCGGTGACGCCGACGTTGTCGGTGGCGGCGGTCCAGGCCAGCGTGACGCTGGTGGCGGTCTTCCCGGTGGAGCGCAGGCCGGTCGGCGCGCTCGGCGCCTCGGTGTCGTCGCCGGGCCCGCCGGACCCGTCGCAGGCGGCGCCGTTGACCGTGCAGCCGGTGAGCCAGCCGGGCCCGGTGCCGTTGAACCCGAAGCTCGTGCTCGCGCCCGCCGCGACCGTCCCGTTCCAGCCGCTGTTGGTGAAGGTGTACCGGTTCCCGGAGACGGTCTTGGTCGCGTTCCAGGTCGCCCCGATGGACGTCCCGGACGGCAGGTCGCCGACGACCGTCCAGCCGTCGAGCGCCGTGCCCGTCCCGTTGGTGATCGTGCAGCGGCCCTCGAACCCGGTGCCCCAGTCGGACGTCTTGGTGCAGGTGGCGGTGACGGTCCCGGCTGACGCCGCCGGGGGCGCCGCCAGCAGTCCGGTGGTCGCCGCGAGGATGGCCGCGCCCGCGAGCGCGATGGCCCGCCGTACGCCCGGTCTTGACATGATTCTCCGTTCGTTCGGCCCCCGAGCGAAACAGGAATCCCCGACTCAACTCTTAGGAAACTTTCCTAAGAATTGTGGCGATGGTAACCGGGCGGATCCGGCCGTTCAAGGGCCCGGCGGGCCGCCGCGCGCCGCCGCACGGGCGGTTCGGGCGCTGGTCCGGGCGTCGGCCTGCACACGTACGTACCGGGCGGGCGGCGGAAAAAGTTCGGCCCGGAAGGTCAGCCCGCGCCGAACCAGCCGGGCGCGTCCAGGCGCCACGGGTCGGCGGGCGTGACGGCGCGCAGGTCGTCCTCCAGGGCGCGGACGCGGTCGGCGCCAAGCCGTTCCGACCAGCCCGTGCGGACGCGCTCGAAGGCCGCCTCGGAGCGCTCCAGCGCGTCGACCGCCCGCGCCGTGAGCCGGACGGTCTTGCGCCGGGCGTCGCCCGGGTCGGGCACCCGCTCCAGGTAGCCGGCGCGCTCGAGCGTCTCGATCATCTTGCCCGCGGCCTGCTTGGACACGCCGAGCCGGCGACCCAGCTCGGCGGCCGAGGAACCGCCGCGCATGATCGCCTGGAAGACGAACCCGTGCGTCGGGCGCAGGTCGGGATGGCCGTGCGCGGCCAGGTCGGCGTGCACCTCGTCGATGCACGCGCGGAACGCCAGGAACATCCGCAGGGGCAGCTCGAAGCCGGGAGACTCGCTTGACATAAAAGACAACCTCGTTGACTATATGGACAACCGCTTTGTCTAATTTAGGGGATCCCGCCATGACGCTCGTCCGCGACGCCGACGGCCGCCGCACCGAAACGCCGAACGGCACCATGACCACGTTCGCCACGCCCGCCCAGGGCGGCACCACCGGGCTCGCCGTCTGGCGCGTCGACATGCTCCCCGGGAAGACCGGACCGCGGCACGCCTTCGACACCGAGCAGGTGTGGACGTTCCTGGACGGCGCGGCGACCGTCGAGGTCGACGGGCGCACCGAGCGCGTCGGCCCCGGCGACACGCTCGTCCTGCCCGCCGGCGCCGCCCGGCGGATGACCGCCGGCCCGGAGACGGGCTTCACCGCCGTCGTCGCCGCGCACGCCGGCTGCCTCGTCTACGACCCGGACGCGCTCGTCGATCCGGAGAAGTGCGACATCGCGCCCCAGGGCCACGAACGGCTCGTCCCGCCGTGGGCACGGTGACCGGACGATCGAGCAGGGACGGCTACGCCCCCAGGTAGGCGAGGACCGCGAGCACGCGCCGGTTGTCGTCCTCCGACGGGGGCAGCCCCAGCTTGCCGAAGATGCTGTTCGTGTGCTTGCTGACGGCCTTCTCGGTGACGAACATCCGCGCGGCGATCGCGGCGTTCGTCCGTCCCTCGGCCATCAGCCCGAGCACCTCGCGCTCGCGGGGGGTCAGCGCCCGCAGCGGCTCCTCGCGGGCGTGCCGGGTGAGCAGCTGCGCGACGACGTCCGGGTCGAGGGCGGTGCCGCCGCCGGCGACCCGGCGCACCGCCTCGACGAACTGCTTGACGTCCGACACCCGGTCCTTGAGCAGGTAGCCGATGCCGCCGCTGCTGTCGGACAGCAGCTCCCGCGCGTACAGCTGCTCCACGTGCTGCGACAGGACCAGCACCGGCAGCCCGGGGATCTCCCGGCGGGCCGCCAGCGCCGCCACCAGCCCCTCGTCGGTAAAGGTCGGCGGTAGCCGGACGTCCACGACCGCGACGTCCGGGCGGTGCGCGGTCAGCGCCCGCAGCAGCGACGGCCCGTTGTCCACCGCCTCGACGACCTCGAAGCCGAAGGCCTCGAGCAGCCTGATCAGGCCGTCCCGGAGGAGGGCGAGGTCCTCGGCGATGACAACGCGCACGGCAGCTCCATGGTCACGACGGTCGGTCCGCCGGGCGGGCTCGTCACCGCCATCGTCCCGTCGAAGGCGGCCAGCCGCCGCTCGATCCCGCGGAGGCCGCTGCCGCGCGCGGGGTCCGCGCCGCCCGTCCCGTCGTCCCCGACGATCATAAGCAACCGCCGGCCGTCGTGCTCCAGCTGAACCCACGCCCGCCGGGCCGCCGAGTGCTTGACCACGTTCGCGAGGATCTCCGCGACGGCGAAGTAGGCCGCCGACTCCACCGGGGCGTCCGCGCGTCCGGGCAGCTCCATCCGGACGTCGACCGGCAGCGGCAGCCCGAGCGCGAGCGCCCGCACCGCGCCCTCCAGGCCCCGCTCCGCCAGCACCGGCGGGTGGATACCGCGGACGAGGTCGCGCAGCTCCGTCAGCGCGGTGCCGCCGGCCTCGCGCGCCTCGGCGAGCAGCCGCCCCGCCGCCTCCGGATCGTTCTTCAGCACCTCCTCGGCCAGCCCGATGTTCATGCTCAGCGCGACGAGCCGCGCCTGCGCGCCGTCGTGCAGGTCGCGCTCGATGCGGCGCAGCTCGGCGGCCGACGCGTCCACCGTGTCCGACCGCGTCTCGGCGAGCCGCTCCACCCGCGCCTCCAGCGCGCTCCGCGTCGGTGCCAGCAGCGACCGGCAGAACAGCGCGTGCCCCTTGAGGGCCAGCGTGCCCGCCGGGACCGACACCGCCGTGAGCGCCGCGGCCAGGACGACCGTCCCGACGTAGCCGGTCGCGCCCCAGTCGTCCAGCATCCAGAACGGGCCCCAGCCGTAGTCCGCGACCAGCGAGACCAGCGGCGCGACGAAGAGGCCCTCCAGCCCGTACAGGGTCAGGCCGCCCGCGAGCACCCCGAGGACCAGCCCGATCGGGAGGTTCAGCAGCGACCAGAGCAGGTCCCGCCACGTCGCCGGGTCGCCGAGCAGCCGCCCCAGCCGCCGGAACGGCCCCGTCTCGCCGGACGGGCGGTCCCGGTAGGGCACCGGGATCGACACCCCGGACCAGTCCGCCGCCCACCGCCGCTGCTGGTTGGCCACGCCGCGCAGCGCGGCCACCATGACCGGGGTCAGGTAGATCCCCGCGCCCAGCGGGATGAAGAGGATCGACAGCACCGTCAGGATGAGCAGCGGCAGCACGGCCGCGTACGCCACGACGATCTGGATCAGGCCGCGCACGAAGTTCAGGAAGGCGCGCTGGACGAACCCTCCGCCGCGATCGACCGTCCGCGCGTGCTCGTTCACTGTTCCTCCCTGCGTCCAACGGTGCCCTGCGGCCATTCTCGGCGTCCACTGCCACGGACGGCAGTGGGGTCAAGCCCCCGATCGGCGTGGCCGGAGGTGGAGTTACCTCTACTGTCTCCGGCAGTGACCGGGGAGGGAGGCGAGGCGCGTGGACGCCGGACGCTACGTGTTCCTGGACCCGGACGGCACCCAGGGGGAGTGGCTGTACGTCGTCGTCCAGGCCGGGACAGGGGTCGTCTACCAGCAGCAATACGGCGGGACGGCGACGCTGCTCGGCGGCGTGGAGGGCTACCTCGTCCCGATCGCCGCCCGCGACCCGGTGACCGGACGCGACGGACTGCGCGAGCTTCGCGACGTCTTCGAGCGGACCCTGCGCGGTGCCGGCGTCGCAGGAGCGGGGCCTCGCGGGATCGGACCCGGACTGCTCGACCGGATCCGGTCGGCGGTCGGTGCGCTGCGCTTCTGGCCGTCCGGCCCGTCCGCCGAGCCCGGCACCGGCCGGGCACCGCTCCGGCTGGACGAGGAACGCCTCCCCGAACTGGACGAGGCGTGGGTCCCCGTCCGGACGCCCGACGGGCCCGGCGTCCTGATGTGGGACAACTCCGACTGATCGCGACGTCCCGGGCGGCGGGCGGGACCGTCGGAGGGAGGCCGTACGGTGGGCGGGCGGCGTACCGGGAACCGGGTACGCCGGGGCGACAAGACAAGCGGGCCGGTTCCCTGGACAATGCACTGCGATACCCAGGGGAGAAAGCGAATCGAAGTTGTGACAGCGACCACTGGCCAGACGGCCACCGAGCAGACCGTTACCGACCAGTCCGCGGGCGGGCGGGCCGCCGCCGGTGGCCCGCCGCCGGTCACCCGGCGGATCGCCGACGAGATCGGCGTCCGCGAAGGACAGGTGCGGGTCGCGGTGGACCTGCTCGACGGCGGGGCGACCGTCCCGTTCATCGCCCGCTACCGCAAGGAGGCGACCGGCGCGCTCGACGACGCGCAGCTGCGGGCCCTGGAGGAGCGGCTGCGCTACCTCCGCGAACTGGACGAGCGGCGTACCGCGATCCTGGAGTCGATCGAGTCGCAGGGCAAGCTGACCGACGAGCTGCGCGACCGCATCACGGCGGCCGAGTCGAAGGCGCGGCTGGAGGACATCTACCTCCCGTACAAGCCCAAGCGGCGCACCAAGGCGCAGATCGCCCGCGAGGCGGGCCTCGAACCGCTCGCCGAGCTGCTGCTGGACGACCCGTCCCGCGACCCGCAGGACGAGGCGGGCGCGTACGTCGACGCCGAGAAGGGCGTCGCCGACGCGGCCGCCGCGCTGGAGGGCGCCCGCGCCGTCCTCGTCGAGCGGTTCGCCGAGGACGCCGACCTGATCGGCGAGCTGCGCGAGCGCATGTGGAAGCGGGGCCGCATGACCTCGCGCGTCCGGGAGGGCAAGGAGGAGGCCGGAGCCAAGTTCGCCGACTACTTCGAGTTCGCCGAACCGATCGAGAAGCTGCCCTCGCACCGCGTCCTCGCGCTGTTCCGCGGGGAGAAGGAGGAGGTCCTCGACCTCGATCTCGAACCGGAGGAGGAGCCGCGCGAGCCCGGCGTCCGGACGTCCTACGAGGCGGAGATCGCGCGCCGGTTCGGCGTCGCCGACGAGGGCCGCCCGGCCGACGGGTGGCTCGCCGACACCGTCCGCTGGGCGTGGCGCACCCGGATCCTGGTGCACCTCGGCATCGACCTGCGCACCCGGCTGCGGCAGGAGGCCGAGGACGAGGCCGTCCGGGTGTTCGCCGCGAACCTGCGCGACCTGCTGCTGGCCGCGCCCGCCGGATCCCGTTCCACCATGGGCCTGGACCCGGGCCTGCGCACCGGGGTGAAGGTCGCCGTCGTGGACGCCACCGGAAAGGTCACCGCGACCGAGACGATCTACCCGCACGAGCCGCGGCGCAAGTGGGACGAGTCGATCGAGACGCTCGCGAAGCTGGCCCGCGAGCACAACGTCGACCTGGTCTCGATCGGCAACGGGACGGCGTCGCGGGAGACCGACAAGCTCGCCGCCGACCTGATCGCCCGGCATCCCGACCTCAAGCTCACCAAGATCATGGTGTCGGAGGCGGGCGCGTCGGTGTACTCGGCGTCGGAGTACGCGGGCCGCGAGCTGCCCGGGATGGACGTGTCGCTGCGCGGCGCCGTCTCGATCGCCCGCCGGCTGCAGGACCCGCTCGCCGAGCTCGTCAAGATCGACCCCAAGTCGATCGGCGTCGGCCAGTACCAGCACGACGTGTCCGACGTGAAGCTCTCGCGCTCGCTCGACGCCGTCGTGGAGGACTGTGTCAACGCGGTCGGCGTCGACGTCAACACCGCGTCGGCGCCGCTGCTGACCCGCGTCTCCGGCATCGGCGAGGGCCTCGCGGACAACATCGTCGCGCACCGCGACGCCAACGGCCCGTTCCGCGGCCGCGCCGGGCTCAAGGACGTCCCGCGTCTCGGCCCCAAGGCGTTCGAGCAGTGCGCGGGCTTCCTGCGCATCCGCGGCGGCGACGACCCGCTCGACGCGTCGTCGGTCCACCCGGAGTCGTACCCGGTGGTGCACCGCATCCTCGAATCGGCGGGCGGCGACCTGGGCGGGCTGATCGGCAACACCGCCGTGCTGCGCGGCCTGCGCCCGGACCGGTTCGTCGACGAGACGTTCGGCCTCCCGACCGTCACCGACATCCTCGCCGAACTGGAGAAGCCCGGCCGCGACCCGCGGCCGGCGTTCCGGACGGCCGCGTTCAAGGAGGGCGTCGACAAGCTCTCCGACCTCGAACCGGGGATGATCCTCGAGGGCGTCGTGACGAACGTGGCCGCCTTCGGCGCGTTCGTCGACGTCGGCGTGCACCAGGACGGGCTCGTCCACATCTCCGCGATGTCCGACAAGTTCGTGTCCGACCCGCGCGAGGTGGCCAAGCCGGGCGACATCGTCCGGGTCAAGGTGCTGGACGTCGACCTGCAGCGCAAGCGCATCTCGCTGACGCTGCGGCTGGACGACGAGCCGGGCCGCGAGCAGGGCGGCCGGCGCGGCGACTCCCGCGACCGGCGGCAGGGCCGCGGCGGCCAGGGCGGTCAGGGCGGCGGCCAGGGCGGCCAAGGCGGCGGTCAGGGCGGCGGCCAAGGCGGCCAGGGCGGCGGCCAAGGCGGCCGAGGCGGCCAGGGCGGCGGTCAGGGCCGCGGTCAGAACCCGCGCGGCGGTCGCGGCCAGGGCGGCGGCGGTGGACGCGGCGGCCAAGGCGGCGGCGGCCGTGGCCAGGGCGGGGGCCGTGGCGGCCAGGGCGGCTCCTCCGGCGGCGGCGCGATGGCCGACGCGCTGCGCCGCGCGGGCCTCGACAAGGGGCTCCCGGACGACGGCCGCAAGGGCGGCAAGCGCCGCTAGGCCGGCGCGGCGGGCCGCCGTCCCCTCGCGCGTCGAGCGGAACGGCGGCCCCCACCGCACCCGCGACCGTCCCGCCGGTCGACGTGCGGACGGCGAGCGTGCGGCCGCGAACGTGCGGCGTCGAACGTCGAACGTCGAACGTCGAGCGGCGGGCCGTGGCCTTCCGAGGGGCGGCCCGGCCCGCCGACCGTCGGGGCCGGGGGTGTGCGGCCCTGTCGGCGGCGGTGTCAGCGCCGGTGCCGGTCCCGGTCCTCGGACGGCTCCGGGTGGCGCTGCTGCGGCACGTCCCAGCGTCCGGACGGCCCCCGTCCGAGCGGGTCCTGCGCGTACGGACCGGGCTGCGGCGGCTCCTGCCGCCAGGGCGGCTCGCCGTCGCGCGGGCCGCGCTCCCCGTATCCCTGGTCGCCGTATCCCTGGTCGCCGTACGCGGGCGCGCCCAGTACCGGCTCGGCGGAGCCGGGGCCGCCGAAGCCCCGCCCTCCGGACCCGGGGTCGCCGAGCGCGGGCCCGCGGGCGGACCTCCCGCCGAACGGGTCGCGCGCCGCCTCCTCGCGCTCGCGGACGGCGTCCCGCTCCCCGCCGGCGACCGGGCGGTGCCGGGGGAACTGCCAGACGGCGATCGCGGCGAGCACCAGCGCCCCGATCCGCATCGCCGACCGGTCCGCCTCGTCCGGCCACGGCTGCCCGTACACGAACGTGCCCATGACGAGCAGGTACGACTTCGCGCACACGGTCATGACGGTCGACACGATCGACACCCGGCAGCGCTGGAACGCCGCGACCATGATCCCGAACCCGATCGCCGCCGCCAGCACCGTCAGGTACGGCCACGGCGTGCCCAGGATCGCGAGTTCCGCGCGGTGCGCGTGGTCGCTCCACCCCTTGATCGCGATCTCGGCGGTGCCGACCGGGAGACCGGACGCGATGCCGTAGGCGATCCCGGTGACCGGCCGCGCGTGCCGCCCGTCCGGCCGGTGGTCGCCGACGACGAGGATCAGCAGCGGCAGCAGCACCGCCGGCGCGATCACCAGGCCGAGCTTCCACGGCGGCGCGTCCGCCGAGCTGATCGGCTCGTCGCCGACCACGGACGCCGCCAGCAGCAGGATCGCCGCGCCGGTGAGCAGCAGGCTCAGCCACTCGCGCGGGGTGAGCCGCTCGCCGAAGAACGCCAGCGCGATGATCAGCAGCGGGACGATGCCCGACATGAAGATCGGCACGGCGGTCGGCAGCGACAGCTTGCTCAGGGCCACGATCTGCAGGCTCAGCCCGCCGAGGACCAGCCCCAGCCCGATCAGGAACACCCAGTTGCTCAGGATCGTCCAGATCATGTGCAGGATGCGGTTGCCCCGGAGCGTCGCCATCCGGTCCGCCGCCAGCTTGAACACGGCGAACCCGACGTAATACAGGGCTGTTGCAGAGAAAGCCGCGGTTATCCCGTTCATCCCGGATGAGTATGAAGGCTCCGGGTGCCCGATGTCACTGCCCGTGCGGTCCCGTTGACGCGGAATCGCCATCCCGACCCTCGCGACGTGCGCGGATGCCTCACGTCACTCGCGCGTTCACGTAGCGTCCCGCGCGCGTTGCCCGCTGTTTCGTCCCGTCCGTTTCCATGACACCGGGGGCCGCCGGCCTGCCGGTGGGCCGTCCGCCCGGGGTTCCGCCCGGGGCGGTGCGGGCCCGCCCCGGGATTCTCGGTGCCCGCGGACCTCCGATGTCCGCAGACGGCGCCCGTACCCCATAGACTTGCGCGCGAAGGCGCGGAGCCGTATTAGGCGTGCCCGCGCCGCCCTGAGACACTGCCGGGCTGAGGAATGACGCGCAGCCGGGACCGGTCGGCCGGGAACGACCCGGCCGGGATGACGCGGGTCCGTGCGCGGGAGGCCGAGGGCTCGCAGCCAAGAAGGACAGAGAGACGCGTCGAACGCCGCGGCCGAGACAGCGCCCGATCAAGGAGACCAACCCCAGTGAAGACCGATGTCGAGGAGCTGACCCCCACCCGGGTCAAGCTCACCGTCGAGGTTCCGTTCGACGAGCTCAAGCCGAACCTCGACAAGGCGTACAAGGAGATCTCGCAGCAGGTAGCGATCAAGGGCTTCCGGCGCGGCAAGGTCCCCGCCCCGCTGATCGACCAGTACGTCGGCCGGGGTGCGGTCCTGCAGGAGGCCGTCAACGACGCTCTGCCCGGGCTGTACGGCAAGGCCGTCGAGGAGACCGAGATCTTCGTGCTCGGCCAGCCGGAAGTCGAGGTGACCGAGCTCGACGACGGCAACCAGTTCGCGTTCACCGCCGAGGTGGACATCCGGCCGAAGTTCGAGGTGCCCGACTACGACGGCCTCGAGGTCGTCGTGGACGACGCCGAGGTCACCGACGCGCAGATCGACGAGACGATCGACAACCTGCGCGAGCGGTTCGCGTCCCTCACCACCGCCGAGCGGCCGGTCGAGGACGGCGACTTCGCCACCATCGACCTCGTCGCGCGGATCGACGGCGAGGAGATCGCGGACGCCTCCACGTCGGGCTACTCCTACGAGGTCGGCAGCGCGTCGTCCGTCGAGGGGCTCGACGAGGCGCTCGCCGGGCTGTCGGCGGGCGAGGAGAAGACCTTCACCAGCACCCTGGCCGGCGGCGAGCACGCCGGCGAGGAGGCGGAGATCACCGCCACCGTGCAGAGCGTCAAGGTCAAGAACCTGCCCGAGCTGGACGAGGAGTTCGCCCAGCTCGCGAGCGAGTTCGACACCATCGAGGAGCTGCGCGAGGACGTGCGCGGGCGGCTCGAGCGGCAGGTGCGGATGCAGCAGCTGTCCGAGGCCCGCGACAAGGCCCTCGAGGCGCTCCTGGAGAAGATCGACATCCCGCTGCCGGACGCCGTGGTGGACGAGGAGATCGGCCGCCGCAACCAGCAGCTCGAGCAGCAGCTCCAGATGGCCGGCATGTCCAAGGAGGACTACCTCGCCGACCAGGAGAAGTCGGAGGAGGAGTTCGACGGCGACGTCGCCGACGCCGCCCGGCTCGCCGTCAAGGGCGGCTTCGTCCTCGACCAGCTCGCCGTCCAGGAGGAGCTGAACGTCGAGAACGAGGAGCTCAGCGAGTACGTCGTCTCGCAGGCCATGCAGATGGGCGTGCAGCCGCAGCAGCTCGCCCAGTACCTCACCGAGAACAACCAGCTCCCGGCGATCGTCTCGGAGGTGCTGCGCAGCAAGGCGCTGAACCTCGTGGTCGAGCACGTCAGCGTCAAGGACGAGTCCGGCAACGAGATCGACGTCGAGGCCGTGCAGCGCGAGCTGAACGGCGAGACGGGCGAGACCGCCGAGACCGCCGAGGCCGGGGAGGACGCCGACGAGACCGCCGAGGCGACCACCGCCGAGGACTCCGACGCCCCCGCGGCCGCCGAGGCCGCGGCGGAGGAGCCCGCGGCCGCGGAGACGGCCGAGGACGCCCCCGCGGACAAGAAGGACGCCTGAGGCGCTCTCCGAGCCGCTCGGCCGCCGCACGGCTCCCTCCGGTCCCCGGGCCGGCGGGCGCCGCGCGCGGCACCGAGCCGCCAGGTAGGCGGGCGCGCGCACGCCCCGTACCCGAAGCCCGGGTACGGGGCGTGCCGCATTCCGGTAGATCGCCGCATACCCGGCGCCGACCGGGTACGCCCCTGGCGAAAAGGCGGGCCCCCGGGCTTAAGGGGGCCGCCGCGCGCGTTAATGTCCAATCATCCGAACCGATTTAAAGGACCGGAGGAACACCCGGTGAGCATGCCTCCGACTTTCGACGAGTCGTCGCGGATCCAGGCGCGGGTCGCCGAGGCGCCCCTGTTGCCTCTGGGCGACCAGCTCTTCCAGCGGCTGCTGCGCGAGCGCATCGTCTTCCTCGGCCAGCAGGTCGACGACGACATCGCCAACCGCATCTGCGCCGAGCTGCTGCTGCTGTCGGCCGAGGACGGCCGCCGCGACATCACGCTCTACATCAACTCGCCAGGTGGCTCGGTCACCGCCGGCATGGCGATCTACGACATCATGCAGTACGTCCCGAACGACGTCGTGACGGTCGGCATGGGCCTCGCCGCGTCGATGGGCCAGTTCCTGCTGTGCGCCGGCGCGCAGGGCAAGCGCTACGCGCTCCCGCACGCGCGGATCATGATGCACCAGCCGTCCGGCGGCATCGGCGGCACGGCCTCGGACATCAAGATCCAGGCCGAGCAGATGCTGTACGTGAAGAAGACGCTCGCCGAGAAGATCGCCGAGCACACCGGCCAGGCGCTCGACCAGATCGAGCGGGACTCCGACCGCGACCGCTGGTTCACCGCCGACGAGGCCAAGGACTACGGGTTCGTCGACCACGTGGTCCTCAGCGCGAGCCAGGTGCCCTCCGAGGGCCCCGTCTCCTGACGACCCCACTCACGAATCGGAGGCATACAGTGAGCGACTTGACGCGACCCGGCATCAGCGGCCTCGCCCGCCCGGGCGTCCAGGCGGGCGGGTCCCCCCTGCCGGTGGACGACCGCTACATCATTCCGTCCTTCGTGGAGCGGACCACGTACGGGGTCAAGGAGATGAACCCGTACAACAAGCTCTTCGAGGAGCGCATCATCTTCCTCGGGGTGCAGATCGACGACGCGTCCGCCAACGACGTGATGGCCCAGCTGATCACGCTGGAGTCGATCGACCCGGACCGCGACATCAGCATCTACATCAACTCGCCCGGCGGCTCGTTCACCGCCATGACGGCGATCTACGACACGATGCAGTTCGTCAAGCCCGACATCCAGACGGTCTGCATCGGCCAGGCGGCCTCGGCCGCGGCCGTCCTGCTCGGCGCCGGCACGCCCGGTAAGCGGGCCGCGCTGCCCAACTCGCGGATCCTGATCCACCAGCCCGCGACCGAGGGCACCTACGGCCAGTCCAGCGACATCGAGATCCAGGCCCGCGAGATCATGCGGATCCGGGAGCTGCTCGAGACGATCCTCGCAGAGCACAGCGGTAAGACCGTCGACGAGGTCCGCCGCGACATCGAGCGCGACAAGATCCTCACCGCGGCCGAGGCCAAGGAGTACGGCCTCATCGACGATGTCTTCGCGAGCAGGAAGCGCAAAGCCGAGGTAGTGTCGTCCTGAGACGACACGAGGACGAGGGAGTCCCCCAGCCCGGTCGTCATACTTCCGGGCGAGGGGCTTTCCAAGCCCGTCGGAGGCGGTAACGTCGAAGCCAACGTCGAGAGCCTTCGGGACGCAACCGAGCCGCACCGCATCTGATCCAGAGAGCGGCCCCACGAAAAGGAGACAGTTGGGTGGCACGCATCGGCGACGGCGGCGACCTGCTCAAGTGCTCGTTCTGCGGAAAGAGCCAGAAACAGGTCAAGAAGCTCATCGCGGGTCCGGGCGTGTACATCTGCGACGAGTGCATCGATCTCTGCAACGAGATCATTGAGGAGGAGCTCACCGAGACCTCCGACCTCAAGTGGGACAACCTGCCCAAGCCGCGGGAGATCTACGAGTTCCTCGACTCCTACGTCATCGGGCAGGAGACGGCCAAGAAGGCCATGGCCGTCGCCGTCTACAACCACTACAAGCGGATCCAGTCGGGTGACACCGGCCGGGACGACGCCGTCGAGCTGGGCAAGTCCAACATCCTGCTCCTCGGGCCGACCGGATCCGGCAAGACGCTGCTCGCGCAGACACTCGCCAGGCTCCTCAACGTGCCGTTCGCGATCGCGGACGCGACGGCCCTGACGGAGGCCGGTTATGTCGGCGAGGATGTCGAGAACATCCTCCTCAAACTGATCCAGGCGGCCGACTACGACGTCAAGAAGGCCGAGACCGGGATCATCTACATCGACGAGGTCGACAAGGTCGCCCGCAAGAGCGAGAACCCGTCGATCACCCGGGACGTCTCCGGTGAGGGCGTCCAGCAGGCCCTGCTGAAGATCCTGGAGGGCACCACCGCGAGCGTCCCGCCGCAGGGCGGCCGCAAGCACCCCCACCAGGAGTTCATCCAGATCGACACCACGAACGTGCTGTTCATCTGCGGCGGCGCGTTCGCCGGGCTCGAGAAGATCGTCGAGTCCCGGGTCGGCAAGCAGGGGATGGGCTTCGGCGCCCAGATCCGGTCCAAGGCCGACTTCGACGAGTCGTCGGCCGTGCTCGGCGACGTGATGCCCGAGGACCTGCTGAAGTTCGGGATGATCCCCGAGTTCGTCGGCCGGCTCCCGATCATCACCAACGTCCACAACCTGGACCGCGAAGCGCTGATTAACATCCTGACCGAGCCGAAGAACGCCCTGGTGCGCCAGTACCACCGGCTGTTCGAGCTCGACGGCGTCGACCTCGAGTTCACCGACGACGCGCTGGAGGCCATCGCCGACCAGGCGATCCTGCGCGGCACCGGCGCCCGCGGCCTGCGGGCGATCATGGAAGAGGTGCTGATGTCGGTGATGTACGAGGTGCCGAGCCGCGAGGACGTCGAACGCGTCGTGATCACGGCCGAGGCGGTCCTCGAGCACGTCAACCCGACCCTGGTGCCGCGCGAGCGGAAGAAGCGGGAGCCCCGCGAGAAGTCCGCGTAGCGCGCGCCGCACCCGCGCGGCCGATACACGGCGACGCCCCCGGACCCGGTCCGGGGGCGTCGCCGTGTATCGGGGCCGATCGGGCAGGGTGCCGGCCGACTCGGCGGCGCCGGTCGCTCAGCGGCGTCGGCTCAGCAGCGGCGTCGGATCAGCGGCGTCCGGACTCGCCGAGACCGGCCTCCCGCGCCAGGACGATCGCCTGCGCGCGATCCGCGACGTGCAGCTTCATGAAGATGTTCGACACGTGGTTGCGGACGGTCTTCGGGCTGAGGAACAGCGTCCCCGCGATCTCGGTGTTGCTGCGCCCCTGCGCGATCAGCGCCAGCACCTCGCGTTCCCGGTCGGTCAGCTCAGGGAACGCCGACCGCCGGGGGTCCGGCATGTCGGTGAAGAACATCAGCACCCGGCGCGCGATCTCCGGCCCGTAGATCGCCTCCCCGGCCGCGACCGCCCGCACCGCGCGCGCGATCTCCTCGGCGCCCGACTCCTTCAGCAGGTACCCGCGGGCGCCCGCGCGCATCGCCGCGAACACCGAGTCGTCGTCGCGGAACATCGTCAGCACCAGCACCCCGATGCCCGGATTCGTCCGGGTGATGGTCCGGGTCGCCTCGATGCCGTTGCCACCGGGCATGTGCAGGTCCATCACCACGACGTCCGGTTGCAGTTCGGCCGCGCTGCGCACCGCGTCCGGCCCGTTCTCGGCCTCCCCGACGACCTCCACCCCGAGCGCCTGCAGCAGCCCCTTGAGCCCCTGCCGGAACACCGGATGGTCGTCGCTGATGAGGACCCGGATCGTCTCCCCGCTCATGGCCTCGCCTTCGCCCGGCGGGGTCACGCCCGCCCGCCACTGGACGGCCGATGGTATCCGGCGCCCAGCGGAAGGCGCGCCGCGACGACGGTGCCGCCGCCGGGCCGCGACGTGATCGTGCACCCGCCCCCGATCTCGGCGGCCCATTCGCGCATGTCGTCCAGCCCGCGCCCGGCGCCCCGCCGTCCGCCGCCGGGCGCCGTCGCGGGCAGTCCGGGGCCGGTGTCGGCCACCGTCACGTGCAGGTCGCGGTCCCGGCGGAGCAGGACGACGGCGGTGCTCTCGGCGGCGTGCAGCCGGATGTTCGTCAGCGCCTCCCGGACGATCCGGTACGCCGCGACCTCGACCGCCGCGGGCAGCTCCCCGGGCGGGCCGTCGCAGCGGACCTCGACCCGCTTGCAGGACCCCGCGGCGAACGACTCGATCGCCGCGACCAGGCCGAGATCGTCCAGCGCGGGCGGGCGCAGCCCGTGGGCCAGCTCCCGCACCTGCCCGACCGTGCAGGCCAGCCGGTCCCGGACGTCGGCGAGCAGCGGGTCCGTGCGCTCCGGCTCGCACGCGAGCGTGATGCGGGCGGCGTCCAGCGACATCGCCAGGCTCGCCAGGGTCGGGCCCAGCCCGTCGTGCAGGTCGTGCCGCAGCCGCCGCCGCTCCTCCTCCCGCCCGGCCAGGATCCGCTCCCGCGAGCGCTGCAGGTCCGCGGCGATGCGCTGAAGGTGCGGGATGGTCGCGGCGTGCGCCGTCACGGCCCCCGCGGCGAACGCGCCGGCCAGCACGGCGGCCCGTGCCAGTACCGCTCGCATCCCGAACCTCTCCCTCCGCGCCCGCGGACACGGGCGCCGCCCCCAGGGTGACCCGGAGGGCGACCCGGTGTCAGGTGACCAGTGTCCCGGACGGGGCGGGAAAGCCCTTTCCGGGGCCGCCGCCGACCGGCTACGGGCACCGCCCGTCGGCGCCGGTCGCCTCAGCTCTCGATGTCCGCGCGGAGGTCGCGCATGACCCGCTGCAGGCCCGCCACCTCGTACTCCGGAGGCTCGTTCTCCCGCTGGTCGGGCGCGGTGAAGATGGGAACCACCAGCGCGAACGTCGTCCTGCTGGCCCACGCGCAGATCGAACTGTGCGAGTACGCCGTCACCTTCTCGGCCGCAACGGTCAGCCGCCCGCACACCGCTTCGCCGTCGCCGCCCGCGTCGTCGATCCCCCAGATCCGGGAGGAGACGCTCGCGTCGTCGGTGCTCAGTTCGTTGCGCACGGCGAAACTCAGCTCGCTGACGAGGTTGTCCGCGTCGGGGTCGCCGGTGATCCCGACGACGAGGAAGGCCAGGTCGCCGTCCCGGTACAGGCCGCGATAGAAGTCGTAGTCCGTGGCGTTCGTGGTCTCGAGCACCACCCGCCGCAGTTCGGGGACGATCTGGGTGTAGAGCCGCGCGGCCTCGGCACTGCTGTCCAGGGTCATGCCGCCCGCCCTGGACGGGATGGACAGTTCGTGATCGGTGCTCACGTAGTAGACCGCGAACCCGCCGACGCCGAGCATGAGGAGCAGCGCGAAGCCCCCGGCCAGCAGGCCGATCAGCAGGCCCTTGCCCCGCTTCCGGCGCGGCGGTACGGGCGGCGGCACCGGCCCGCCCGGCATCCCGGGGCCGCCGGGCATGCCGGGGTTGCCCGGCATCGGCGCGCCCGGCGGGGCGTACGGGCCGGCCGGCGGCCCCTGCGGGGTCGGCTGACCGGGCGGGACGGGCGAGCCGTGGGGCGGCTGCTGTCCGGGAGGTCCGGGCTGGCCGGGAGGTCCGTGCGGTCCGTACGGGTCGTGGGGGTTGGGCGGCCCGGGGTTGGGGGGCGGGTTCCAGCCGCTCATGGATCTCCTCGTTCTGGACGGAACGGGTGCGCTGGGAGCGCGCCCACAGTCGATATATCGACGCACGGGCGGTCGTGGGCGTTCTACCTTTCCGGCCCCCGTAGAATCTTCAGCCGTGACACAGCCCAGCAATGAGCGCGGCCAGGGGGCCGCCGCGGACGTCGACCTGCCCACCCAGTACCGACCGGCTGACGTCGAGGGCAGGTTGTACGAGCGCTGGGTATCGGCGGGCCTCTTCGCCGCCGATCCGGCCCGCGACCCGTCCCGTCCCGCGTACTCGATCGTTATCCCGCCGCCGAACGTGACCGGGTCCCTGCACATGGGGCACGCTCTGGACCACTCGATCCAGGACGCGCTCGTCCGGCGCCGCCGCATGCAGGGGCACGAGACCGTGTGGCTGCCGGGCATGGACCACGCGGGCATCGCCACGCAGAACGTCGTGGAGCGGAAGCTGGCCGAGGAGGGCCTGTCCCGGCACGACCTCGGCCGCGAGAAGTTCGTCGAGCGGGTCTGGCAGTGGAAGGGCGAGTCCGGCGGCCGGATCCTCGGTCAGATGCGGCGGCTCGGCGACAGCGTGGACTGGTCCCGCGAGGCGTTCACGCTGGACGAGCCGCGCGCCCGCGCCGTCCGGACGATCTTCAAGCGGCTGTTCGACGACGGCCTGATCTACCGCGCCGAGCGCATCATCAACTGGTGCCCGCGCTGCCTCACCGCCCTGTCGGACATCGAGGTCAAGCACGAGAACCGCGAGGGCGAACTCGTGTCGATGCGGTACGGGTCGGGCGACGCCGAGATCGTCGTCGCCACGACGCGGGCCGAGACGATGCTCGGCGACACGGCCGTCGCCGTGCACCCCGACGACGAGCGGTACCGGCACCTGGTCGGGCGGGAGGTCGAGCTTCCGCTGACCGGCCGCCGCATCCCGGTCGTCGCCGACGAGCACGTCGACCCCGAGTTCGGCACCGGCGCGGTCAAGGTGACCCCCGCGCACGACCCCAACGACTTCGAGATCGGGCGGCGGCACTCGCTGCCGTCCCTGACCGTCCTGGACGAGCGCGGCAACGTGACGGCGCCCGGCCCGTTCGAGGGCCTCGACCGGTTCGAGGCGCGGCCCGCGGTCGTCGCGGCGCTGCGCGAGCAGGGCCGGATCGTCAAGGAGGTCCGTCCGTACGAGCACTCGGTCGGGCACTGCTCGCGCTGCGAGACGGTCGTCGAGCCGCGCGTGTCGCTGCAGTGGTTCGTCAAGGTCGAGCCGCTCGCGAAGGCCGCGGGCGACGCCGTCCGGGACGGCCGCGTCGCGATCCACCCGCCGGAGATGGCGGCCGGCTACTTCGAGTGGGTCGACAACATGCACGACTGGTGCATCAGCCGCCAGTTGTGGTGGGGGCACCGCATCCCGGTCTGGTACGGGCCGGACGGCGAGGCGGCGTGCTTCGGGCCGGACGAGGAGCCGCCCGCCGGGTGGACGCAGGACGGCGACGTCCTCGACACCTGGTTCTCCTCCGCGCTGTGGCCGTTCTCCACGCTCGGCTGGCCCGACGACACCCCGGACCTCAAGCGCTTCTACCCGACGTCCGTGCTGGTCACCGGGTACGACATCCTGTTCTTCTGGGTCGCCCGCATGATGATGTTCGGGCTGTACGCGATGGACGGCGTCGCGCCGTTCGGCACCATCGCCCTGCACGGCATGGTCCGCGACGAGTTCGGCAAGAAGATGTCGAAGTCGTTCGGCAACGTCGTCGACCCGCTCGACTGGATCGACCGGTACGGCGCCGACGCGACCCGCTTCACGCTGCTGCGGGGCGCGAACCCGGGCGGGGACGTCGCGGTCGCCGAGCAGTGGGCGGAGGGGTCCCGCAACTTCTGCAACAAGCTGTGGAACGCCACCCGGTTCGCGATGATCAACGGCGCGACCGTCGAGGGCGACCTGCCGTCCGAGCTCACGACGGTCGACGCGTGGATCCTGTCCCGGCTGCACGCGGTCATAGCCGAGGTGGACGCGCAGCTGGAGTCCTACGACTTCGCGAAGGCGTGCGAGACGCTGTACCACTTCGCGTGGGACGAGGTGTGCGACTGGTACGTCGAGCTGGCGAAGGTCCAGCTCGCGGACGACCGAGCCCCCGCGACCCGGCGCGTCCTCGGCGAGGTCCTGGACCACCTGCTGCGGCTGCTGCACCCGGTCATCCCGTTCGTGACCGAGGAACTCTGGACCGCTCTGCGCGGTACACCGCCCGAACCCGCCTCCGACCGGGAGACGATCGTGCGCGCCGCGTGGCCGTCCGCCGACGCGTCCCGCGCCGACGGGGACGCCGAGCGGCTCGTCGCGTCGCTGCAGCGGCTCGTCACCGAGGTGCGCCGGTTCCGGTCCGACCAGGGCCTCAAGGCCGGGCAGAAGGTCGCCGCCGAACTCGAGTGGAACGGCTCCCCGCTGGCCCCGCACGAGGAGGGCGTCCGCGCGCTGCTCCGCCTCACCGACCCGGCCGAGGGCTTCGCCGCGACGGCGTCGCTGCCGGTCGAGGGCGTGACGGTCCGGCTGGACACCGCCGGGGCCATCGACGTCGCCGCCGAGCGCAAGCGGCTTGAGAAGGACCTGGCCGCCGCCCGCAAGGAGGTCGACCAGGCCGGTCGCAAGCTCGGCAACGAGGCGTTCATGGCGAAGGCGCCGGAGGCCGTGGTCGCCAAGAACCGGGACCGGCTCGCGCAGGCCGAGGCCGACATCGCGCGCCTGGAGACCCAGCTCACCGCCCTGCCCGCGGGCTGACCGCGCCCGCCCGGCGCCCGCCGCGCCGGCGTCCCGCCCCCGGGGGCGCCGGCGGAGGGCCCGTCGGGCGTTCACCGTGCCACGCCGCCCGCGGGGAGTTACCATCCCCATGATCGCGGGCATTCCGGTCGCCTCGAGAACCCCCCGGGAGTGCAATGGCCGACTCACGTCCTCGGACCGAACCGCCGGGCCGCCGCGCCGACGAGGCGGCGCCCGGCGACGCCGCGCCCGTGCCGCCGCAGGGGAGCGGGACGGGCGGGTTCACGGCCGTGCCGGCCCCGTGGGGCGACTCGGTGCCGTGGTGGTCGGCGGAAGGCCGCGCCGGGACGGGCCCGCAGCGCGTCGCGGACCCGAGCGGCCCCCAGGCCGTCGTGCCCGACGCGTCGGGCCCGCACCGGATGCCGAACGGCACCGGCCCGCACCGGATGCCGGACGGGACCGGGCCGCTCCCGCCCGTCCCGCCCGTCCCGCCCGTCCCGTCCTTCCCGGACGTCCCGCGCCGCCGGGGCTCGGGGATGCTGCTCGGCGCGGGCGCCGGAGCCGTGCTGCTCGTGGTCCTCGTGGCCGGGGTGCTGATGCTGCGGTCCGGCGACGCGACCGGCCAGACCTCCGGGAAACGGGCCAAGACGGCGACGGCGTTCGAGTCCACCCGGACGATCGCCGCCGGCGCCACCGCGGGCGGACTGCGCCGGGACTCGCTGCCCGCCCGCGCCGCCGTCTCCTACCCGTTCGTGACGGGCGGCGTCGAGGCGGGCGGGATCCCGCCCGCGGCGCAGGGCTCGGCCGTCTACACCGGGAGCGGCCAGGGCGGGGCGCTCGACGTCCTGTTCGTGGGCGGCACGGGCCGCGTCGAGGACGCGCCCGCGTTCCTGCGGAAGATCCGGCCGACGACGTTCATCGGCGGGCAGAACGCCAACCCGGGGCAGGCGGGCGGCGAGGCCGCCTGCGGGACGTTCGCCGTGCTCGGCGCCGTCCACACCTACTGCGCCTGGGCGACCGGCGACTCCTACGGCATCGTCGCCTCGAACGTCGCCTCCCGGCAGCCCCGCTACGCGATGATGGACGCGGTCATGCTCCGGATCCGGGCGGACGTCGAGCGGCCCCGCTGACGAACAGCCGCTCGGTGCCGGCGTCCACCGCGTCCAGAACCAGCCCCGTGAAGTAGACGGTGCCGAGCGCCAGCACGCGGTCGCCGAGCGCGGCGATCGCCGCGGGCGTGACGTCCGCGGCGCCGGCGACCCGCCAGCCACGGGGGAGCGGCCGGGTGAACCGCAGGTGCGGCAGCGGCAGCCGGACGAACGTCACCGCGAGCCCGTCCAGTGCGGCCACCGCGCCGTCCAGGTCCTTGTGGTCCGGCAGGCACACCAGGACGTGGTCGACGCCGCCCCACCGCCGGCGCGCCGCCGCGAGCGCCGTCCGGACGCCCGCCCGGTCGATGGCCGAGTCCACGAGCACCTCCGCGTCCGAGTCCGGTACGGGGTGCGCGGACAGCCGGCCCGGCAGGACGATCGACGCCAGCACCTCGCGGGCCCGCCCGGCCGGCGCGTCCCGTCCGAGCAGCCGCCGCGCCGCGACGATCCCCAGCTCGGCGCTCGTCCGGCCGAGCCCGGACGGCAGGACGTCCAGGAACTCCGGATCGCCCGGGCACATGACCTCCGCGGGCGCGACCGCCTCGGTCACCTCGGCCGACTGCGGCGCCGACACCACGCGGGTGCCGGGGCCCGCGACGCCCCGCTTCTCGCGCGCGATCTCCGCCGGGGTGTCCCCGAGGACCCCCGCGTGCTCGAGGAAGACGGGCGTGATCGCCGCGACGTCCGCCCGGACGAGGCTCACCTCGTCCGACCGTCCGCCCATCCCGGCCTCGAGCACGAGCGCGTCCGCGCCGGCCCGCCGCGCGTGGCGCAGCCCGGCGAGCATGAACAGCCCGGCGGGCGACAGGTACCCGCCCGGCGCCGCGGGGAGCCCGGCGATGGCCCGCTCCAGCTCGCCGGCCAGGGCGGCGAGCTCGGCGGGCGTGACCGCGCGGCCGTCGATCCGGATCCGGTCGCGGTTCGACCGCAGGCCGGGGCTCGTCACGGTGCAGACCCGCAGCCCGGCCGCCGCGAGGTAGGCCGACGCGTACACCGCGGCCGTGCCCTTCCCCTTCGACCCGACGACCGTCAGGACCGGCACGTCCACCGGCAGCACCCCGAGCGCGTCCGCCAGCGCCCCCGCCCGTGCCAGGCTCCGCCGCTCCCCGGGGGCGCGCCCCTCCCACTCGCGGAAGAACACCGAGTCCGCGGCCTGGTCCGTCCCGTCCATGCCCCCATCTTCCGCGACCTCGCGTCCCCCGCCCCGGGCGGCGTACCCGAGCGGCGGTGAAAGCCCCGGCCGGCCCGAGCGGCGGCGGTGCGTCGGGTGCGCGCGAGGCACCCGCCCAGGATCCGGCGCCGGCGGGCCCCCTCGGACGGCACGAGGATCCGGTCCGGCGGGCGAGGGGCCGGGGCGGGGCGGGAGTGCGGCGCGCTGCGGATAGGCTCGGAGCGTCGCCGTCCGTCACAGCCAGGAGCATCGTGAGCCAGCCAGCCGAGCCGCTCGACTACCGGGACGCCGTGCGGGAGATCAGGAGCCGCGGCGTCGAGTGGGACATCGACCCCACGCTCGACCGCGTCCGCGATCTGGTGGACCTCCTCGGCGAACCGCAGCGCGCCTACCCGGTGATCCACGTCGCCGGGACGAACGGGAAGTCCAGCACCGCCCGCCTCGTCGAGGCGCTGCTGCGCGAGCGGGGGCTGCGCACCGGGCTCTACACCAGCCCCGAGCTGACCACCCTGCGGGAGCGGATCGCGATCGACGGGGAGCCGATCTCCGAGGACCGGTTCGTCGAGGTCCTGCGGGACGTGCTCCCCTACGTCGGGATGATCGACGAGAAGCACGGGGTGCGGCTGTCGTTCTTCGAGGTCCTCACCGCGATGGCTTTCGCGGCGTTCGCGGACGCGCCGGTGGACGTCGCCGTCGTCGAGGTCGGGATGGGCGGGCGCTGGGACGCCACGAACGTCGCGGACGGCGCCGTCGCCGTCCTCACCCCGGTCGGGCTCGACCACACCCGCTACCTCGGCGACACGCTGGAGGAGATCGCGGGGGAGAAGGCCGGGATCGTCAAGCCGGGCGCGGTCGCGGTGGTCGCCCAGCAGCCGGTGGAGGCGGCCGAGGTGCTGCTGCGCCGGGTCGTGGAGACCGGCGCGACGGCCGCCCGCGAGGGCATCGAGTTCGGGGTGCTGAGCCGGGACATCGCGGTCGGCGGCCAGCAGCTGCGCGTCCAGGGGCTGCACGGGGTCTACGACGAGATCTTCCTGCCGCTGTTCGGCGAGCACCAGGCGAGCAACGCGGCGGTGGCGCTCGCGGCGGTGGAGGCGTTCGCGAGCGGCGCGCCGACGCGGGGCGAGCCGAACCTGGAGGCGGCCACCCGGATCGCGGCGGGCGAGCCGTACACCGGCGGGGACGAGGGGCAGCTCGATCCGGCGCTCGTCCGCAGCGGGCTCGCCAAGGCCGCCTCGCCCGGCCGGCTGGAGGTCGCGCGTACCGGGCCCACGGTGCTGCTGGACTCCGCGCACAACCCGGCGGGGATGGCGGCGACCGTCCAGACGATCACCGAGGCGTTCGGGTTCACCCGTCTCGTCGGGATCCTCGCGATCGCCGAGGACAAGGACGTCCCGGGCGTCCTCGACCAGCTGGAGCCGGTCCTGGCCGAGCTGGTCGTCACCCGGAACTCGTCGGCGCGCTCCCTGCCGCCGGACGAGCTGGCCGACGAGGCCGAGAGCGTGTTCGGGTCCGAGCGGGTGCACGTCGCGGAGCGGCTGGACGACGCCATCGACCGGGCGATCGGGCTGGCGGAGGAGACCGGGGAGTACCAGGGCGCCGGGGTGCTGATCACCGGTTCGGTGGTGACCGCCGGCGACGCGAGAACGCTGCTGCGCGTGGGAGAAGGTCGTTGAGCATCATGCGGGACGAGGTTTCGGGCGAAACGCGACAGAGTTCCGGGCGGCCGAAAAACCCGGTGCGGAGTTTGCTGTCCGCGGTACTGACGTGCGAGGCGCTGATCATCGGGCTGGCGGCCCCGGTGGCGATCACGGTGATGGACGTGGCGGGCGGCACGGCCGCGCTGGTGTGCGGCGGTCTCGCGCTGATCTGCCTGGTGGTGACCGGGCTGCTGCGCTTCCCGTGGGCGGTGCACGCGGGCAGCGTCCTCCAGGTGGTCATCATCGCGACCGGCTTCATGGTCCCGGCCATGTTCGTGCTCGGCGCCATTTTCGGTGCGCTGTGGGCGACGGCGATTTGGCTCGGACGCAAGGCGGAGAGCGCCGCGGCACGCTAAATTCGGCGGGTCCGGCACCGTTCCATTCCGCCGAATTCCCCGACCGGGTTCAGCTACCAATTCCGACATCTTTCTCTTTCGGGAAATCCGGTGCGGCGGATGACGACTCCGAGGAGGAGGCGTGTCCCTGCCCGCGGAATCCACCCCCGCCGACCCCGATCCGAACCGCACCGATCCGAACCCCGCCGATCCGAACCCCGCCGACCCTGACCCCGCCGACCCTGACCCCACCGACCCTGACCCCGCCGACCCCGACCCCGCCGACCCCGACCCCACCGCCCACGACCTCCCGCCCATACCCCCGCGCCCCCGCCCACCGGACGGGGCCGGGTACGCGGTCGGGTCCGCGTGCGGCGCGGCGGCGGGCGGGCGCGGGCGTTCGGGGCGCTGCCCGCCGTGGCCATCGCGATCCCGGCGAGCGTCCTGGCGCTGCCCGACGCCACCGCCGCGGTCGTCCCGGACGCCGTGGACGCCCTCGGGCTCGACGCCGCGCACGTCGCCGGGCTGCTGCGCGCCACCGGCCTCGCGCTGCCCGCGCTCGTGCTCACGGTGCCGCTCGCGGCGCTCGCCGCCCGCCGGCTCCCCGCGTGGACGGTGCTGGCGACGGGCCTGCTGACGCTGCTGGCCGGGCTCGGCGCGGCCCGCGCGGCCGACTCGGTGGCGCTCGCCGGGACGGTCCGCGTCCTGCAGGGCGCCGGGGCGGGCATCGCGCTCCCCGCCGCGCTCGTGCTGGCCTGGGAGCGGTGCGGCCGGGCGGCGGCGCCCGGCTGCGCCGGTGCCCTGGCCGCCGCGCTGCTGCTCGCGACGCCGCTCGTGCTGGACGCCGTCCCGCAGCCGTCCGCCGATGCTCCCGCCGGTTCCGGACGCGACTGGCGCGCGGCTCTCGCGCCCTGGACCTGGCCCGCCGCCGCCGCGCTCGCCGCCGTCCTCGCGTACCGCGTCGCGGCCGGGCGGGCGGCCTCGCCGCTGCCGCCGCCCCGGCCGGCCGAGCGCGGCGGGCTCCTCCTGCCGTTCGCGCCGTGCGCCGGGTTCGCGCTGCTGTCGGTGATCGCCGCGCACGGCTGGTCGCCCGGTGCGCGGCTCGTCGTCGCCGGGATCGCGGTCGCGGCGCTGCTCGGACTCGCGGTCGCCGGCACCAGGGACGCCGCCACCGGCAGCCCGTCCGGCTGCGCGATCGTGATGGTCACCGCCGGGCTGCTCGTCCAGCCCGCGGCGGGCTCCCTGGCCGGTGTCGCGGCCGCCGGGGCGCACGCCGGGGGAGGGGCCGGCGCGGCGCCGCTGCCGCCGTTCGCCGCCGGTGCCGCCGCGGCGGTGGCCGCGGCGGCGCTGGCCGCGGTCGTCCCGGCGCGCGCCGCCGTCCTCGCCGGGCACGCCCTGATGGTCGCCGCGCTGCCCGCCGCGGCCCTGCTGCTCCGGACGGACGCGGGCGGGCCCTGGGCGCCGCTGCTCCCGCTCGTCCCGCTGGGGGCCGGAGCCGGGCTGGCGCTGGCCGCGTCGCTGCGGGGAGCGAGCGCGGGCGCCGCCCTGTTCGGCCTGTCGCTGTGCTTTCCGGCGATGCTCGCGGGCCGGCTCGCCGCGCTGTCGCTGCAGGCGGCGTCGCTCGCGCGGATCCGCCCGGAGACGGACGCGCAGCGGCTCGCGGGCCTCGTCCAGGGGCAGCACGCGTGGCTGCTGGCCGCGGCCGCCGCGGGCGCCGCCGCCGCCGTGCCGGCGGTGCGCGCCGCGCGGGCGGGACGGGACGCGCGCCCGGCGGCGGGCCGGCCCAGCGCGGCGAACGCAGCCGGAACTCCGGGGGCCCGGTAGGATTCGCGCGCATATTCCAACCTTCCTGAGGAGATTCACTCGTGTCCGAGCGCACTCTTGTCCTGGTCAAGCCCGACGGTGTCCGCCGCGGCGTGGTCGGCGAGGTCGTCTCGCGGATCGAGCGCAAGGGCCTGAAGCTCGTCGCGCTGGAACTGCGCACCCTGCCCCGCGAGACGGCCGAGGCCCACTACGAGGAGCACGCGAGCAAGCCGTTCTTCGGCGAGCTGGTCGACTTCATCACCGGCGGCCCGCTGGTCGCGATGGTCGTCGAGGGCCCCCGCGCCATCGAGGCGTTCCGGGCGCTGGCCGGCGCCACCGACCCGGTGAACGCCACGCCCGGCACCATCCGCGGCGACTTCGCCCTGGAGATCGGCGAGAACATCGTGCACGGCTCCGACTCCACCTACTCCGCCGACCGGGAGATCAAGCTGTTCTTCCCGGAACTGGGCTGACCACGATCGACGACGCGCGGGCCGGAAACCTCCGGCCCGCGTCTCTTTAACTAAAACAAGCCTGGTCAGCACCCGTTTTTTCAGTGACTCGCGGTCCCGGGGCACCTGACCCGAGCGCCACTTTCGCGTTACGATGGACGCGCCGCTATGAACGCCCGACAATCGTGAAGGGCTCCCTTTTTCATGGGTAACAAGCTGTCGTTTCTCGGCCGTGACATGGCGGTCGATCTGGGCACCGCCAACACGCTGGTCTACGTGCGCGGGCGTGGCATCGTCCTCAACGAACCGTCCGTCGTCGCGATCAACACCAACACGGGGAAGATCGTGGCCGTGGGCATCGAGGCGAAGCGGATGATCGGCCGCACGCCCGGCAACATCGTCGCCGTCCGCCCGCTGAAGGACGGCGTCATCGCCGACTTCGACGTCACCGAGCGGATGCTGCGCTACTTCATCCAGAAGGTCCACAAGCGTCGGCACTTCGCCAAGCCGCGGATCGTGGTGGCCGTGCCGAGCGGGATCACCGGCGTGGAGCAGCGCGCCGTCAAGGAGGCCGGCTACCAGGCCGGCGCCCGCCGCGTCTACATCATCGAGGAGCCCATGGCCGCCGCCATCGGCTCCGGGCTGCCCGTCTACGAGCCGACCGGCAATATGGTCGTCGACATAGGAGGCGGCACCACCGAGGTCGCCATCATCTCCCTCGGCGGGATCGTCACGAGCCAGTCCGTCCGCGTCGGCGGCGACGAACTCGACCAGGCCATCATCTCCTTCTCGAAGAAGGAATACTCCCTCATGCTGGGGGAACGCACGGCCGAGGAGATCAAGATGGCCATCGGTTCGGCCTATCCCGGCGGCGACGAGGAGCCGCACGCCGAGATCCGCGGCCGCGATCTGGTCAGCGGGCTGCCGAAGACCGTCGTGATCTCCGCTGAGGAGGTGCGGCGGGCGATCGAGGAGCCGGTCAACAGCATCGTGGACGCGGTGAAGACCACGCTCGACAAGTGCCCGCCCGAGCTTTCGGGGGACATCATGGACCGTGGGATCGCGCTCACCGGCGGCGGTGCGCTGCTGAAGAACCTGGACGAGCGGCTCCGCGAGGAGACCGGCATGCCGATCCACCTCGTGGACAACCCGCTCGACTCGGTCGCGCTCGGCACCGGCAAGTGCGTGGAGGACTTCGAGTCCCTCCGCCAGGTCCTCGTCCCCGAACCCCGTCACTGAGCTCCCGGCCGCGACGCAGGCGGCCCGGCAGGCGGCTCCACTAGAAAACGGGAGGTCGGTGGGTGAGGGACACCCGGCGCACCCGCGTGATCCTCGGCGTGCTGCTCGTCGCGGCGCTCACGATGATCACCATTGACCACCGCGGTGGGGACGAGTCCCCGCTGCGCGGCCTGCGCGGACTCGGCGCGGCGGTGTTCGGCCCCGTCGAGCGCGCGTCCGCCGCGATCGTCCGGCCGGTCGGCAACACCTTCGACGCGATCACCGACGCGCCCGGGCAGCGCCGCCGCGCCGAGCGGCTCGCCCGGCAGAACCAGCTGCTCCGCGAGCAGCTGCGGTCCGCGCAGCTCGACAAGGATCACGCCGACCAGCTCCGGCGGCTGCTCGGCACCGCCGGGATGGGCGGCTACGAGATCGCCGCCGCCCGGGTGATCTCCGCCGGGCACGGTTACGAGGACACCGTCACCATCGACATCGGCGGCCGCAGCGGCATCAAGCGCGACATGACCGTGATGAGCGCCCAGGGCCTCGTCGGCCGCGTCACCCGCGTCGGACCCGCCACCGCGACCGTCCTGCTGGCCACCGACCAGACGTCGGCGGTCGGCGCCCGCCTGGAGGACTCCAAGGAGATCGGCATCCTGCAGGGGAACGGCCGGCACGGCCGCCGCGCCGACGACTCCCCGCTGCGGTTCCAGCTGCTCAACGCGGGCGCGCCGATCAAGGTCGGGCAGCGCATCGTCACGTTCGGCTCGCAGGGGCAGCGCCCCTACGTGCCGGGCGTCCCGATCGGCGTCGTCGACCGCATCGAGAAGGGCACCGGCGGGCTCACCCGCACCGCCCACGTCCGCCCGTTCGTGCGGTACAGCGCCCTGGACGTCGTCGCCGTCGTCGTCGCCCCGCCCAAGACCGACCCGCGCGACTCGGTGCTGCCGCCGAAGCCGCCCACCCCCACGCCCACCCCCACGCCGTCGCGGACGCCGCGGCCGAGCGGATCACCGAGCCCCGGCGCGTCGCCCGACGGCGGGACCGAGGCGCGGCCGAGCGGCGAGCGGAGCCCGTCCCCGCAACCGAGCACGGGAGAGTGACGTGCTGAACCCACCGGAGGCGTCGCCGACCGGTCGCGGCCTGGTCACCGCGCTGGTCGTCGCGGTCGCCCTGATCCTGCAGGTGTCGGTGGCGAACCGGCTGCCGCTGCCCGGCGGCGCCCGGCCCGACCTGGTGCTGCTCACCGTGGTCGCGCTGGCGCTCCTCGCCGGCTCCGGAACCGGGATGATCACCGGTTTCGCCGCGGGCCTGGCCGTCGACATCGTCCCGCCCGCCGACCACACCATCGGACGGTACGCGCTGGTCTACTGCGTCATCGGGTACCTGTGCGGCACCGCGTCGGAGGGCGTCGACCGCCAGTCGGCCGTGCCGTTCCTCGGCGTCGCCGCGGGCGCCCTCGCCGGGATCGTCCTGTACGGGGCGACGGGCATGCTGCTCGGCGACCCGCGCGCCGACTGGGCGACCGTCTCCGGGGTGGTCCCGCTGGAGGTCCTGTACAGCGTCATCGCCAGCCCGTTCGTGGTGTGGGCGGTGCTGCGCGCCACCAGACGGTACGAACGGGGCGAACGCGGCACGAGGGGGAGCGACCGCTTCTCGGTGCCCGCCGCCCGCTACCGGGCGATGTCGGGACGGAGCGGGAACCTGTGAACCCGCGGACGCACTTCCGGCTCGTCGTGCTGTACGTGCTCGTCGGGGCGCTGCTGCTCGTCCTGCTCGGCCGCCTGTGGACCCTGCAGATCCTGGACGGCGAGCGCTACGCGTCGATCGCCGCGCAGAACCGCACCCGCGACGTCGTCGTCCCGGCCCTGCGCGGCATGATCCTGGACGACAAGGGCCGCCCGCTCGCGCGCAACCAGAGCTCGCTCGTCGTGTCGGTGGACCGGACGGTGCTCGCCCGGCAGGAGGACGGCGGCGAGGCCGTCATGCGGCGGCTCGCGGACGCCCTCGACACGCGCTACGAGGACCTGCAGATCAGGACCCGGCTGTGCAGCCCCACGGTGCCGCGGCCGTGCTGGCCCGGGTCGCCGTACCAGCCGATCCCCGTCGAGGACCACACCGACCCCCGGGCGGCGCTGCAGATCGTGGAACGCAAGGAGGAGTTCCCGGGCGTCACCGCGCAGATCCAGGCCACCCGCGTGTACCCCCGGCCGCACGGTGCGTCCGCCGTGCAGACCCTCGGCTACCTCCAGCCGATCACCGAGGAGGAGATGGCCGAGCGCCAGGGCATCAAGGTCACCGGGTACAGCGCGGTCGACCTCGTCGGCCGCGCCGGGCTGGAAGCCGAGTACGACAAGGAGCTGCGCGGCGAGGCCGGGTACCGCCGGGTGCTCGTCGACAGCCAGGGCCGCGTCACCGGCATCGCCGAGGAGAAGGCCGCCGTCACCGGGCACAACCTCGTCACCAGCATCGACGCCGAGGTTCAGGGCGCCGCGGAGAAGGCGCTCAAGGAGGGCATCGACGCCGCGCGCTCGGGCGGCAACCCCGCCGACTGGGGCGCCGCCGTGGTCATGGACGTCACGACCGGCCGGCTGATCGCGATGGCGAGCGTGCCCACCTACGACCCGAGCGTGTGGACCGGCGGCATCTCCCAGGAGAAGTACGACGACCTCCTCGGCGAGAAGAGCAACAACCCGCTGATCTCCCGCGTCACTCAGGGCATGGGCCCGCCCGGCTCCACCTTCAAGGTGTCGTCGGTGGCCGCCGCGGTCCGCGCCGGATACGACCTCAAGGGCACCTACAACTGCCCCGGCTCCTACATGGTCGGCAGCCGCGCGTTCAACAACTTCCGGGGCGCCAACCTCGGCTCGATGAACCTGCACACCGCGCTCGTGAAGTCCTGCGACACGATCTTCTACCGGTTCGCGCACGAGATGTGGCTCAAGAACGGCGGGCGCAACGCCCCGCTGGACGCCAAGAACCCGATGGTGGAGACGGCGCGCGACTTCGGGTTCGGCTCCCGCACCGGGATCGACCTGCCCGCCGAGAGCGAGGGCCGCATCCCCGACGCCAAGTGGAAGCGCGAGTACTGGGAGGAGACCAAGGAGTCCAACTGCAAGGCCGCCAAGGAGGGGTACCCGAAGGTCGCCAAGACCGACCCGGCCCGCGCCAACTACCTCAAGCAGGTCGCCGCCGAGAACTGCGCCGAGGGCAACGTGTGGCGCGCCGGCGACGCCGCCAACCTGTCCATCGGACAGGGCAACGTGATGGTCACGCCGCTGCAGCTCGTCCGCGCCTACGCCGCCCTCGCCAACGGCGGGACGCTGCACACGCCGCGCATCGGCGTCGCGCTCGTCCGCCCGGACGGCGAGGTCGTCCGGGAGATCGAACCGCCGAAGCCGACGAAGCTCCCCGTGGACGACGAAGTCCTCACCTACATGCGCGACGCGCTCGCGGACGTCCCGAAGGAGGGAACCGCCGCCGGGGCGTTCAACGGGTTCGACTTCAAGCGCGTCGCCGTGGGCGGCAAGACGGGCACCGCCGAACGCTGGGGCGAGAAGGACACCGCCTGGTTCGCGTCCTTCGGCCCGGTCAAGAACCCCCGTTACGCCGTCGTCGCGATGATCTCGCAGGGCGGGTTCGGCGCCAGCGCGGCCGGCCCGGTCGTCCGCAAGATCTGGGAGGCCATGTACGGGACGAAGGAGGGCAAGGCCATCGTGGCGAACGGCGGGCTCCCGACCGAGGTGCCGCGCATCCCGGAGCAGGGCGCGGCGCCGTGATCACCGGGTCCAAGGCCGGGACGGTCGAGGGCTACGCGACGCGCTCGCGGTGGCGCGGCCGCCTCTCCGCCCTGCGCGGGCTCGACCGGCCGCTGTGCCTGTCGGTGCTGGCCCTGTCGGTGCTCGGCGCGTTCCTGGTCCGCTCGGCGACGTTCCACACGCTGCTCGAACAGGGCGGGGACCCCAACGGCTTCGTCAAGCGCCACGGGGTCAACCTGCTGATCGGATTCGTGCTCGGCGCCGTGGTGTCGCTGCTGGACTACCGCCTGCTGCGGGCGTACGTCCCGATCCTGTACGGCCTCGCCTGCGCCGGGCTCGTCGCCGTCCTGACACCGCTCGGCGCGACGATCAACGGGTCGCACTCCTGGATCGTCATCGGCGGCGGCCTGCAGATGCAGCCGTCGGAGTTCGCCAAGGTCGGCCTCGTGGTGCTGCTCGCGATGATCCTCGGCGAGCCCCGGGACGGCGAGATCGGCCCCGGCACCCGCGACATCCTGTTCGCGCTCGTCCTCGCCGGCGTCCCGGCCGTGCTGATCCTGATGCAGCCCGACCTCGGCACCACGCTGGTGTTCATCGCGGTCGTCTTCGGCATGCTGGTGATCTCCGGGACGCGCAAGCGGTGGATGTTCGGGCTGGCCGGCGGAGCCGCGTTCGCGATCTTCTCCGTGTGGTTCTTCGGGCTGCTCGAGGACTACCAGATCGACCGCTTCACCGCGTTCATCGACCCCGACGCCGACCCGCGCGGCGCCGGCTACAACGTGCGCCAGTCGCTCATCGCGGTCGGCTCCGGCGGCTGGGACGGGCAAGGGCTCTTCCAGGGCGAGCAGACCAGCGGCGACTTCGTCCCCGAGCAGCAGACCGACTTCATCTTCACGGTCGCGGGCGAGGAGCTCGGCTTCATCGGCGGCGCGGTGATCGTGCTGCTGATCGGCGTCGTCCTGTGGCGCGGCCTGCGCATCGCCACCCAGGCCGCCGACCTGTTCGGGACGCTCGTCGCCACCGGCGTCGTCTGCTGGTTCGGCTACCAGGCGTTCCAGAACATCGGCATGACGATCGGTCTCATGCCGATCACCGGGCTGCCGCTGCCGTTCGTGTCCTACGGCGGTTCCGCGACGTTCGCGAACATGATCGGCTTCGGTCTGCTGCAAGCCGTCCACCTGCGCCGCAGACCGTTCGATTAACCCGCGGCCGGAACGTGCGGGGGCGCCGAGTCGGTAGCCTCGACCGTACAACCGACGTCCACTGCACGGAGGACCCTGCCATGCCCATCGAATCGCTCTTCCCGCGGCTGGAGCCCCTGCTTCCGGGCGTGCAGAAGCCGATTCAGTACGTCGGCGGCGAGCTCAACTCCCAGGTCAAGGACTGGGACGGCGCGGAGGTCCGGTGGGCGCTGATGTACCCGGACGCCTACGAGGTCGGGCTGCCGAACCAGGGCGTGCAGATCCTCTACGAGATCCTCAACGAGCGCGACGGCGTCCTCGCCGAACGCACCTACGCGGTCTTCCCGGACATGGAGGCCGTCATGCGGGAGCACGGCATCCCGCAGTTCACCGTGGACGCGCACCGCCCCGTCGGGGCGTTCGACCTGCTCGGCGTGTCGTTCTCCACCGAACTCGGCTACACGAACCTGCTGACCGCGCTCGACCTCGCCGGCGTCCCGCTGGACGCCGCCGACCGCACCACCGACCACCCGATCGTCATCGCCGGCGGGCACGCCGCGTTCAACCCCGAACCCGTAGCCGACTTCGTCGACGCGGCCGTCCTCGGCGACGGCGAGGAGATCATCCTGGCGATCACCGAGGTCGTCCGCGAGTGGAAGGCCGAGGGCGCGCCCGGCGGGCGCGACGAGATCCTGCTGCGGCTCGCGGCGTCCGGCGGCGTGTACGTCCCGCGGTTCTACGACGTCGACTACCTGCCGGACGGTCGCATCCAGCGCGTCGCGCCGAACCGTCCGGGCGTCCCGTGGCGGGTCGAGAAGCACACGGTCATGGACCTCGACCAGTGGCCGTACCCGAAGAAGCCGCTCGTGCCCCTCGCCGAGACCGTGCACGAGCGCTTCAGCGTCGAGATCTTCCGCGGCTGCACCCGCGGCTGCCGGTTCTGCCAGGCCGGGATGATCACCCGTCCCGTCCGGGAACGCTCGATCACCACGATCGGCGACATGGTCGAGACGGGCCTGAAGGAGTCCGGCTTCCAGGAAGTCGGCCTGCTGAGCCTCTCCAGTGCCGACCACAGCGAGATCGGCGACGTCGCCAAGGGTCTGGCCGACCGCTACGAGGGCACGAACACCTCCCTCTCCCTCCCGTCCACCCGTGTGGACGCTTTCAACATCACCCTCGCGAACGAGTTCTCCCGCGGCGGCCGCCGCTCCGGCCTCACCTTCGCCCCCGAGGGCGGCTCCGAGCGGATGCGCAAGGTGATCAACAAGATGGTGAGCGAGGACGACCTGATCCGCACCGTCACCACCGCGTACGAGAACGGCTGGCGGCAGGTCAAGCTCTACTTCATGTGCGGCCTGCCCACCGAGGAGGACGAGGACGTCCTCGCCATCGCCGACATGGCCAGGCGCGTCATCGCCGCCGGCCGCGAGGCGACCGGCCGCCGGGACATCCGCTGCACCGTCTCGATCGGCGGGTTCGTGCCCAAGCCGCACACCCCGTTCCAGTGGGCCGCCCAGTGCGACCACGAGACCGTCGACGCCCGCCTCCGCGCCCTCAAGGACACCCTGCGCGGCGACAAGGAGTACGGCCGCGCGATCGGCCTGCGCTACCACGACGGGCAGCCCTCCGTCATCGAGGGCCTGCTGTCGCGCGGCGACCGCCGGGTCGGCCGCGTCGTCCGTGCCGTCTGGGAGGACGGCGGCCGCTTCGACGGCTGGAGCGAGCACTTCTCCTTCGACCGCTGGACGGCCTGCGCCGAGCGGGCCCTCGCGGGCGAGCCCGTCGACCTCGACTGGTACACCCTCCGCGAGCGCGACGAGGTCGAGGTCCTGCCCTGGGACCACCTCGACGCCGGACTCGACCGCGAGTGGCTGTGGCAGGACTGGCAGGACGCCGTCGACGAGACCGAGGTCGAGGACTGCCGCTGGACGCCCTGCTACGACTGCGGCGTGTGCCCCACCATGGGCACCGAGATCCAGATCGGCCCCACCGGCAAGAGGCTCCTCCCCCTCTCGGTCGTCTGAAACCGCACCGCACACGCCGTTCCGGGCGGGTGGCGGGGGTCGGGCGTCCTCATCGGGGGCGGGGGCACCGTACTCTATAGGGAGACGTTTTCACACTCGGCACGAGTAGGAAGGACGAGAGCCCTGGCACCCAAGCCGGAGGGACCGGCACCGGCCCCCGTGATCCAGCGCATGCGCGTGCGCTACGCCAAGCGCGGCAGGCTGCGGTTCACGAGCCATCGCGACATCTCCCGGGCCGTGGAACGCGCCGTACGGCGCGCCGGGATCCCGGTCGCGTTCAGTGCCGGATTCAGCCCGCACCCGAAGATCTCGTACGCGGGTGCGGCGGCGACAGGGGTGGCCAGTGAGGCCGAGTACCTCGAAATCGGGCTCACCGAGACCCGCGACCCTGCGCGGGTGCGGGCCGATCTCGACGCGGCCCTGCCGCCCGGGCTCGACATCGTCGATGTCGTTCCGGTGCGGGCGGGCGGCGGAGACGCGCCGGCCAGGCCTGGCGCGTTCGCCGATCGGCTCGAGGCGTCCCGGTGGCGGATCCGGCTGGACGGCGTGCCCCCGGGGGACGCCGCCGCGGCCGTGGCCGCGTTCCTGGACGCCGACCTCATCGAGGTCGAACGCCTCACCAAGAAGGGGCGGCGCCGGTTCGACGTGCGCGCCGCCGTCCGCGTGCTCGAGGCGGAGGCCTGCGAGCCGGACCGGCGCGCCGCGGAGGCGGCGGATGCCCCTTGTGCGATACTTCGAATGGTTGTTCGGCATTCGACACCAGCCGTTCGACCCGACGACATCCTCACCGGTCTGCGCCAGATCGCCGACCTCGCGCCGCCGTCGCCGCCACAGGTGACCAGGCTGGCGCAGGGGCCTCTGGACGCGGCCACCGGTGGCCTCGCGGATCCCCTGGATCCCGACCGGGAGATCGGCCCGCCGTCCGGCGACGACGCCGCGGCGACCGGCGGCCCGCAGCGGCCGCGGCCCGGGGAGCCCGCGAGCGCGGATGCCGTCGGCGCCCGCCCGTGAGGCCGAAGCCGTGGTGACACGGAACCGGCCGGCAGGGACGGTGGGCGCACCCCCGACGACTTCGTCGGCACCGCCGGACGACGGCGGTGACGACACCGACTGACGGAGAGTTCCCGTGCGGCGCACCGCACCGATCCGCCGGAGGGCGGACCGCGCTGGCGCGCCCGGGAACCTGACGGGAGATAGCCCGGATGCTAGAGAACGAAGCCGATTCGGCCCAGGCCGAAGGCACTGATAACGAGACCACCGCCGCGGACGAGACGAACGGTGCGGACGAGACGAACGGTGCGGGAGCGCCGGGCGTGACGACGCGTCCGCGCCGCCGCGGCCGCCGGCCCGCCGGTCCGCCGCCCGAGGTCGAGGAGCCCCCGGCTCCGCCCGCACCGGAACCGGCCGTCGCGGACGCGCCCGTCGAGGAGGACGAGGACGCCGAGGCCGCCGCCGACGCCGCGGATGCCGAGGGCGTGCGGGAGACCGCCGAGGAGGCCGTCGCCGAGCCCGCCGCCGAGGAGCCGGAGCCGGCTCCGGCGAAGAAGCCCGCCCGGACGCGCACCCGCAAGAGCGCGAAGGCCGCCGAGCCCGCGCAGACCGCGGCGGCCGCCGGGACCGAGGAGCCCGCGGAGACCACCGAGCCCGCGGAGACCGCCGAGCCGGTCCCGCCGACCGGAGCCGAGACCTCCCCCGACATCGAGGGTGCCCCCGCGGCCGAGACCGCGGCGAAGCCCGCGGAGGAGCCCGCGGAGAAGGCCCCCGCGCCCCGCACGCGCACCCGCCGCCGCACCGCCGCCGCCAAGACCGCGGAACCGTCGGCCGAGACCGCCGCCCCCGCGGCGCCGCCCGCCGCGTCCGCCGAGGTGCCGCCGCCGCCGACCGTCCCGCCCGCCGTCCCGTCCGTCCCGGAGGTCCCCGCCGTGCCGGTGGCCGGGGCCGCCCCCGGCGCCGGGGAGGTGTCGGAGACCGAGCCCGCGAGCGGTATCGCCGTGCCCGGCGTGACCTTCCAGCCGCCCATGGTGGTGTTCCAGCCGCCGCAGGCGAAGGCGGAGGAGAAGACCCGCCGCGAGGAGGCGGTCAAGGCCGCCGCCGAGACGGCCGAGCGCGAGACCGCCGACCAGGAGCGGGACGAGCGGGACGAGCGTCCGTCCGACGCCGATGCCGACGACTCCGACGACCGTCCGTCCCGCCGCAGGCGCCGCCGCGGCGGCCGGGGCCGGGGCCGCAACGGCAAGGACGGTGCCGACGACGAGACGCAGGCCGCCGCCGAGGAGGCCGAGGACGAGCAGGCTCCCGCGGACACCGGCAAGGCCGACAAGGCTGACAAGGCCGACAAGGCGGACAAGTCGAAGGACCGGTCCAAGGGCGACAGGTCCAAGGCCGCCAAGGCGGCGAAGGACGCCAAGGCCAAGGACAAGGACGCCAAGGAGCAGGCCGACGAGGCCGAGTCCGACGCCGGTGAGGACGACGAGTCCGACCAGGGCGGGACGAGCCGCCGCCGGCGCCGCCGCAGGCGCCGTTCGGGCGGCGACGGCGAGGGCGGCACCGACGACCCGCCGAACACCGTCGTGCACGTCCGCGAGTCGCGTCCCGTCGAGGACGAGGTGCAGTCCGTCCGCGGGTCCACCCGCCTGGAGGCGAAGAAGCAGCGCCGCCGCGAGGGCCGCGAGCAGGGCCGCCGCCGGCCGCCGGTGATCACCGAGGCGGAGTTCCTCGCGCGCCGCGAGTCGGTCGAGCGGGTCATGGTCGTCCGGCAGGAGGGCGACCGCACCCAGATCGCCGTCCTCGAGGACGACGTGCTGGTCGAGCACTACGTGAACCGCGCGACGCACCAGTCGTACGTCGGCAACGTGTACCTCGGCAAGGTGCAGAACGTCCTGCCGTCGATGGAGGCGGCGTTCGTCGACATCGGCAAGGGCCGCAACGCCGTGCTGTACGCGGGCGAGGTGAACTGGGACGTCGCCGGGCTGGTGGGGCAGCCGCGCCGCATCGAGTCGGCGCTGAAGTCGGGCCAGTCGGTGCTGGTGCAGGTCACCAAGGACCCGCTCGGCCACAAGGGCGCCCGGCTGACCAGCCAGGTGTCGCTGCCCGGCCGCTACCTGGTGTACGTGCCGGACGGTTCGATGACCGGCATCAGCCGCAAGCTCCCCGACAAGGAGCGCAGCCGCCTCAAGCAGATCCTCAAGAAGGTCATGCCGGCCAACGCGGGCGTGATCGTGCGGACGGCGGCGGAGGGCGCCACCGAGGAGGAGCTGGCGCGCGACGTGTCGCGGCTGGCGGCCCAGTGGGAGAACATCCAGAAGAAGGTCAAGACCGCCTCGGCGCCGTCGCTGCTGTACGGCGAGCCCGACCTGACCATCCGCGTGGTCCGCGACATCTTCAACGAGGACTTCAGCAAGCTCGTCGTGTCCGGTTCCGATGCCTGGGACACGGTGTCGGAGTACGTCGAGTACGTCGCCCCGCACCTCGCCGACCGCGTCGAGCGGTGGACGGACGGGCAGGACGTGCTCGGCGCCTTCCGCATCGACGAGCAGATCGCCAAGGCGCTGGACCGCAAGGTGTGGCTGCCGAGCGGCGGCTCGCTGGTGATCGACCGCACCGAGGCGATGACGGTCATCGACGTCAACACCGGGAAGTTCACCGGGCAGGGCGGCAACCTCGAGGAGACCGTCACCCGCAACAACCTGGAGGCGGCGGAGGAGATCGTCCGCCAGCTCCGGCTGCGCGACATCGGCGGCATCGTCGTGATCGACTTCATCGACATGGTGCTGGAGAGCAACCGCGACCTCGTGCTGCGCCGCCTCGTCGAGTGCCTCTCGCGGGACCGCACCAAGCACCAGGTCGCCGAGGTCACGTCGCTGGGCCTCGTGCAGATGACCCGCAAGCGCGTCGGCCAGGGCCTGCTGGAGGCGTTCTCGGAGACGTGCGAGTCCTGCAACGGCCGCGGCATCCACGTCCACCTCACCCCGGTCGAGCCGAAGGCCGACAAGGAGGTCGGCGGACGGCGCCGCAAGCGCAAGGGCGAGGTCGAGAAGGCCGTCGAGGACAAGCTGGCGAAGTCGGAGAAGGCGGACGCGAAGGGCGGTCGGGGCGAGCCGAAGCCGGAGCCCGCCAAGGACGAGCCGAAGGCCGAGCCCGCGAAGGGGCGGAGGGGCCGGGCCGCCAAGAGCACGGCCACCGCCGCCACCGGCGCCGAGACGGCGGCCGGGGCCGTCGCGGAGGAGGCCGCCGAGCCGGTGCGGACGCGTCCGAAGAAGTCCGGTCCGGCCAAGCGGCCGGCCGGGCCGCCGCCGGAGCCGGACGCCGACGAGGCGCAGCCCGCGCAGGCCGAGGTCGAGGCCGTGCAGGCCGCCGCCGAGACCGCGGACGTCGCGCCCGGCACCCTGGACGCGGCCGAGCCCGAGCCCGTGGCGGTGCAGGCGAACGGGGCGTCGAACGGCACGGCGCGCGCCGCCGCCGCGCCGGACGCGCCCGCCGAGCCCGCGGCGTCGCAGGCCGAGGCCGCCGGGGCCGCCGCGGGCGGGGAGGGCGACGGCGAGGCGGAGGCCGCCTCCGGTACCGCCCGCCGCACCCGCACCCGGCGGTCCCGCGTGGCCGCGCAGGCCGCGGACGGCGCCGACGACTGACCGGCTCCGGATCGGCGCTCCGCGGGGGCGCGGGACGGCGGCCGGCCGCCCCCGCCGGGAGCGTGGGCGGCATGCGAGAACTCTGACCGGCCTCCGGGATCCACGGTCCCGGAGGCCGGCCGGGCCGGAGGGCCCCCGCCCCCAGGGGACGCGCGTTCGCGTTCCGGTCAGGGCGTCCAGTACACTCGTACTTCGGTGTGTGGTGACGCGCGCCGACACGAACCCGCACCGTGACCCCCGTCCGGGGATCGGCCGGTGCACCCCCCGCCGATCCGGTGGGGATCGAGCAGAGAGCGCCGCGGCCTCGGCCCGGCGTGCCGCCCTCGGCCCGGTGCCGGGGGTAGGCCCTCATCCGAGGGCTGGTAGAGCCACGCGTGGGACTGGTTCGGTCCAGAAGCACGCGCACGACGAGAGGTTTCCGCGGTGTACGCGATTGTCCGCGCAGGCGGCAGGCAAGAGAAGGTCGCCGTTGACGACGTGCTGACCGTCGACAAGCTGGCCGGCGAGGTGGGCTCGACCGTCACGTTCCCGGCCGTGCTGGTCGTGGACGGCGAGCAGGTCGTCAGCTCCTCGGCCGACCTGGCCCGCTACGAGGTGACCGCCGAGATCGTCGGCGCGGTCAAGGGCCCCAAGATCAACATCATGCACTACCGGAACAAGACCGGGTACAAGCGGCGGATGGGTCACCGTCAGCCGTACACCGAGGTCAAGATCACCGGTATCCGGTCCGGGAAGTAGGGAGAGCGGGCACATGGCACACAAGAAGGGCGCATCGTCCAGCCGTAACGGTCGCGACTCCAATGCCAAGCGCCTCGGCGTGAAGCGGTTCGGCGGCCAGGTCGTCAACGCCGGCGAGATCATCGTCCGGCAGCGCGGCACTCACTTCCACCCCGGCCCCGGCGTCGGCCGCGGCGGCGACGACACGCTGTTCGCGCTGGTCGCGGGTGCGGTGGAGTTCCGGCGCTACCGCGGCCGCAACGCGGTCAGCATCGTCCCGCCGGCGGAGTAGTCCGCTTCGGGAAGAGTCTTTCGCAAGGGGCGGACCGTTCGGGTCCGTCCCTTGTGTTGTTTCCAGAGCCCTTCGCGGGGCCGAACGCGAGGAGAGAGTCGCCGTGGCCGCTGGTGCGGGATCGGGTGCGCAGTTCGTCGACCGGGTGGTGCTGCACGTCGCGGCGGGCGCGGGCGGGAACGGCTGCGCGTCGGTCCACCGGGAGAAGTTCAAGCCGCTCGGCGGTCCGGACGGGGCGAACGGCGGGAACGGCGGCGACGTCGTCCTCGTCGTCGACACCAACGCCGCGAGCCTCCTGGAGTACCACCGGCGCCCGCACCGCCGGGCGGGCAACGGCAGGCCGGGGCAGGGCGGGCACCGGACGGGCGCCAACGGCGGCGACGTGGTCCTGCCGGTCCCGGACGGCACCGTCGTCAAGGAGGGCGGGGAGGTGCTGGCCGACCTGGTCGGCGAGGGCACCCGGTTCGTGATCGCGCGCGGCGGCCGCGGCGGCCTGGGGAACGCGGCGCTGGCGACCGCCAAGCGCAAGGCGCCCGGGTTCGCGCTGCTCGGCGAGCCCGGCGACGAGCGCGACGTCGTCCTGGAGCTGAAGAGCGTCGCCGACGTCGCCCTGGTCGGGTTCCCCAGCGCCGGGAAGTCGTCGCTGATCGCCGCGCTGTCCGCCGCGAAGCCGAAGATCGCCGACTACCCGTTCACCACGCTCGTCCCGAACCTCGGGGTGGTGAGCGCGGGGGACACGACGTTCACCGTCGCCGACGTCCCCGGGCTGATCGAGGGCGCCAGCGAGGGCCGCGGCCTCGGCCTGGAGTTCCTCCGGCACATCGAGCGCTCCTCGACGCTCGCGCACGTCCTCGACTGCGCGACGCCCGAGCCGGGCCGCGACCCGCTCAGCGACTTCGAGGTCATCGAGCGCGAGCTGCGGGCGTACGACCGCGTCCTCGGCGACCGCCCGCTGTCGGACCGGCCGCGCCTGGTCGTGCTGAACAAGGTGGACGTCCCGGACGCGCGCGACCTCGCCGAGCTCGTCCGTCCCGAGTTCGAGGAGCGCGGGCTGCGGGTGTTCGAGGTGTCGGCGGCGTCGCACGAGGGGCTGCGGGAGCTGTCGTTCGCGCTGGCCGCGATGGTCGCCGAGCACCGTGCGAGCCTGCCCCCGGCCGAGCCGACCCGCATCGTGATCCGGCCCGAGCCGGTCGGCGGCGGCGCCGACTTCGAGGTGAAGCCGATGGGCGAGAACACGTACCTGATCACCGGGGCCAAGCCCGTCCGGTGGCTGCGGCAGACCGACTTCCAGAACGAGGAGGCCGTCGGGTACCTCGCCGACCGCCTCGCGCGCCTCGGCGTCGAGGACGCCCTGGCGGAGGCGGGCGCCGAGGCGGGCGCGACCGTCATGATCGGGACGGTCGACGACTCGGTCGTGTTCGACTGGGAGCCCGACATCGCCGCGGGCGAGGCCACCGCGGGGCCGCGCGGTACCGACCGCCGGCTCGACGGCCGCTGACCGGGGAGGGACGTCCGTGACCGAACGTGCGGAGATCGCGAAGGCCCGCCGGATCGTGGTCAAGGCGGGCTCGTCGTCGCTGACCACGGCGCGGGGGACGATCGACGCCGCCCGCATCGACGCGCTCGTCGACGTCCTCGCGGCGCGCCGGGACGCGGGCGCGGAGATCGTGTTCGTGTCGTCCGGGGCGATCGCGGCCGGGCTCGGTCCGCTCGGGCTGACCCGCCGCCCGGCCGACCTCGCGACGCAGCAGGCGGCGGCCAGCGTCGGGCAGGGCGCGCTGTTCGCCCGCTACACCTCCTCGTTCGCCCGGTACGGCGTCACGGTCGGGCAGGTGCTGCTCACCGCCGACGACATGATGCGCCGCTCCCACCACCGCAACGCGCAGCGCACGCTCGCGCAGCTCCTCGCCCTCGGGGTGCTCCCGATCGTCAACGAGAACGACACCGTCGCCACCGACGAGATCAGGTTCGGCGACAACGACCGGCTCGCCGCGCTCGTCGCCCACCTGACCCGCGCGGACGCGCTCGTCCTGCTGTCGGACGTGGACGCCCTGTACACCGGCGATCCGCGCCGTCCCGGCGCGCGCCGCATCACCGACGTCCGCTCCCCGGCGGACCTGGACGGCGTGGAGCTGGGCGGCTCGGGCCGCGTCGGCACCGGCGGCATGATCACCAAGGTGGAGGCGGCGCGGATCGCCGGGATCCCGGTGGTGCTGACGAACGCCGCGTCCGCCGCGCGGGCCGTCGCGGGCGACCCCGTCGGCACGCTGTTCCACCCGGTCGACGACCGCCGCCGCCCCACCCGGCACCTGTGGCTGGCGCACGCCACCACCGGCCAGGGCCGCATCGTGCTCGACCCGGGCGCCGTCGACGCGATCGTCGGGCGCGGCAAGTCGCTGCTGCCCGCCGGGGTCACCGGCGTCGAGGGCGACTTCGCCGCCGGCGATCCCGTCGACCTGTGCGGCGCGGACGGCCGGGTCGTCGCGCGCGGCCTGGCCAACTACGACGCGTCCGAGATCCCCGACCTGATGGGGCGCTCCACCCGCTGGCTGGCGCGGGAGCTGGGGCCGGAGTACGAACGCGAGATAATCCACCGCGACCATCTCGTGGTGCTGACCGATCGTTGACCGGAACGGACCGGAACTGACCGGAGAGGAACGTCGGATGAGCGAGCAGGACCGGGAACGCGAGGAGTTCCTGCGGGTGGCGCGGACCGCCCGCGACGCCGCCGCGGGGCTGGCGCCGCTGCCGCGCGCCGCCAAGGACGCCGCGCTGCACGCGATCGCGGACGCGCTCGTCGCCGGCGCCGCGCGCATCATCAAGGCGAACGAGGCGGACGTCGCGCGGGCCCGCGAGAGCGGCACCCCGGAGTACATGATCGACCGGCTGAGCCTGTCCGCGGAGCGGATCGCCGCGGTCGCCGAGGCCGTCCGGGAGGTCGCCGGGCTGCCCGACCCGGTGGGGGAGACCGTCCGCGGGAACGTGCTGCCGAACGGCCTGGAGCTGCGGCAGATCCGGGTGCCGCTCGGCGTCGTCGGGATCATCTACGAGGGCCGTCCGAACGTCACCGTGGACGCCGCCGCGCTGTGCCTGAAGAGCGGGAACGTCGCGATGCTGCGCGGCTCGTCGTCGGCGTACGAGTCGAACTCGGTGCTGGTGGCGGTGATGCAGGAGGCACTGCGCGGCACGGACGTCCCGGCGGACGCGGTGCAGCTCGTCCCCGGCACGTCCCGGGAGTCGGTCAAGCACCTGATGCGCGCGCGCGGGCTCGTGGACGTGCTGATCCCGCGCGGCGGCGCCTCGCTGATCAACTCGGTGGTGGAGGAGTCGACCGTCCCGGTGATCGAGACCGGGGTGGGGAACTGCTCGGTGTACGTCGACGCCGCCGCCGATCTCGACACGGCCCTGAACATCCTCGTCAACTCGAAGACGCAGCGTCCGTCCGTATGCAATGCCGCGGAGACGTTCCTGGTGCACGAGGACGTCGCGGACGAGTTCGTCCCGCGCGCGCTCGCGGCACTGCGGGAGAAGGGCGTCACCGTGCACGGGGACGACCGGATCCGCTCCTTCGGCGACGACGTCGTCGAGGCGACCGAGGACGACTGGTACGCCGAGTACCTCTCCCTCGACATCGCCGCCCGCGTCGTCGGCTCCCTGGACGACGCCGTCGCGCACATCCGCGAGTACGGCTCGGGCCACACCGAGGCGATCGTGACGGCGTCGCAGGGCGCCGCCCGCCGCTTCACCGCGCTCGTCGACTCGGCGGCCGTGATGGTGAACGCCTCGACCCGGTTCACCGACGGCGGCGAGTTCGGGTTCGGCGCGGAGATCGGCATCTCCACGCAGAAACTGCACTCGCGCGGCCCGATGGGCCTTCCGGAGCTGACCTCGACGAAGTACGTGGTCACGGGCGACGGGCACCTGCGCGGAGCCTGACACGGGGACGGCCGGGGCCCGGCGGCTCCGAGCGGGCGGCCGGCGGCTGATCCGAGAGTTGTTCACTTATGTGACACCTCAGGCCTTGATGTCACTCGAGTCCGTGTGATCTGATCCACAGCGTGACTCGTGAGATCAGCCGCCGCCGCGTCCTGCGGGGCGCCGCCCTCGGGGCGGGGATCGCCGCCACCGGACTCACCGCCTTCCCGGCCCGCGCCGCGGCCGCGCCCCGCCTGCGCGGGCCGGTCGCCGGCACGACCCTCGACCGCACCTACCTCCTCGGCCCGCCGGGCACCGGCGGCTACCGCGAGATCGTCGCCGGCCCGGGGGAGCCGCACGTCCTGCGCCGCGACCTCGGCGGCACCGCGTTCCCCGGCCGGGCCGCGCGCCGCCGGGGCGTGCTGGCCTTCGGGCACCTCACCGACGTGCACGTGACCGACGCGCAGTCCCCGGCGCGCGTCGAGTTCGCCGACCGGTTCAAGGACGCCCTGAGCATCCTGCCCGTCGAGGGCGCGTACCGGCCGCAGGAGTTCCTGTCCACGCACGTCGCCGAGGCGATGGTCCGCGCGATGAACGCCGTCGGGCGGGGCCCGGCGACCGGCCTCGACCTCGCGTTCGTCATCAACACCGGGGACGCCGCCGACAACGCGCAGTTCAACGAGATCCGCTGGATCATCGACCTGCTCGACGGCGAGCGCGTCAGCCCCGACTCCGGCGACCCGGCCCGGTACGAGGGCGTCATGGACCACGCCGCCTACGACCGCGCCTACTGGCACCCCGAGGGCCCGCCGCCCGGCGCCGACGCCGACCTGCCCATGACCCGGCACGGGTTCCCGTGGATCGACGGCCTGCTGGACGCCGCGCGCCGCCCCTTCCGGGCGACCGGCCTGCGGGCGCCCTGGTACGCGGTGTTCGGCAACCACGACGGCCTCGTCCAGGGGAACCTGCCCGTCAACCCGCTGGTCACCGCGCTCGCCGTCGGCGGCATCAAGATCGGCGCCCCGGCCGACGGCGCGCAGGCGGAGCGGCTCGCCCGCATGATCACCGACGCGAACGGCCGCGAACTGGTGCGGTTGAGCCGCGAGCGCGGCGCGTCCGGCGGGCTGTTCCGGCCGGTCACCCCCGACCCGGACCGGCGGATGCTGTCGCGCGCCGAGATCGTCCGCGAGCACTTCAGCACGAGCGCGTCCCTGCGCGGCCACGGCTTCACGACCGCCAACCTCCGCGACGGGACCGCCCACTACGCGTTCGACCAGGGCGTCGTGCGCGGCATCGCGCTCGACACCGTCAACCCCAACGGCGTCGCGGAGGGCTCGCTCGACCGCGCCCAGCTCCGCTGGCTGGAGGACGAGCTCAGGGCGGGCAGCAGCCGCCACCTCGACGCCCGCGGCGAAGTCGTCGCCCACGACGTCCGGGACCGGCTGTTCGTGCTGTTCAGCCACCACCCGATCGCCTCTCTCGGCAACCCGCTCGGCGGCGGCCGCGTCCTCGGCGACGAGGTGCGGGCGCTCCTGCTGCGCTACCCGAACGTGGTCCTGTGGGTGAACGGCCACACCCACCGCAACGAGGTGATCCCGCACGCCCGCGAGGACGGCGCCGCGTTCGGGCCGGGCGGCTTCTGGGAGGTCAACACGGCCGCGCACATCGACTTCCCGCAGCAGAGCCGCATCGTGGAACTCGCCGACAACGGCGACGGCACCCTGTCGATCTTCGCGACCGTCCTCGACTCGGCCGGGCCCGCCGCCCACGGCGGCCGGATCGGCGACCCCGTCCGGCTGGCCTCCCTCGCCCGCGAGCTGGCCGGCAACGACTGGCAGGACGCCCCGGACGAGCGCCGCGGCGCCACCGGCGACCGCAACGTCGAACTGCTCGTCCCGAAGCCGTTCTAGGCCCGGCCGGGCATGCCGGAGGGCCGCCGCGACCCGTCGCGGCGGCCCTCCGGGGGAACTCAGTTGCCGTTGGGACGGCGGGAGATGCGGTCGAACAGGCCGCCCGCGGCGCCCGCCGCGGCGTCCGCCATGTCGCGGACCTTCCCGACGAACGGGTCGGCCGTCTGCTCCCACGACTCCCGGTACGACCGCGCGGCGTTCTTGACCTCGTCGGTGACCTTCGCGTCGCCGTCGTCGTCGCGGCGCGGGTAGTCCCCGGCGAGGATCCGCTCGTACTCGCCGCTGCGCGCCCACCGGTCGATCTCCGCGAACCGGATCACCGCGAACGGGTGCGACTGCGGCAGCAGGTTCAGGAACTTCAGCAGCCCGTCCCGGACGTCGCCGGCCGCGTCGTACTCGCGCGCCTGCGCCAGGAACGCTTCCGCGCTCATCTCCGACAGCTTCGTGCCGCCCGCGAGCTTCATGTTGACGCGCTTGGCGGCGTCCAGATCCTGCCCGGCGAGCAGGCCGGCGCGGTCCGACGACAGTTCGGCCTTGCGGAACCACTCCCGCAGCCCGATGATGATCGCCGCGATGCCGACGTTGCCGAGCGGCAGCCACGCGAGGCGCGAACCGAGCCCGATCAGGATCTGCATCATCGTCTGGTAGACGGCGTGCCCCGACAGGATGTGGCCCACCTCGTGCCCGACGACGAACCGGAGCTCCTCGTCGTCCAGCAGGTCGATCAGCCCGGTGTTGATCACGATGAAGGGGTCGGCCGAGCCGAGCGCCATCGCGTTCGGGGTCGGGTCCTGCTTCACGAAGACGTCGGGGACCTTCTTCATGTCCAGGATGTAGGACGCGTCCCTGACCATGTCGTGCAGCTGGCGGAACTGGTCCTCGCCGACGCGGACGGCCCCGCCGAGGAACATCAGCCTGATGGCCCGCTCGTTGATCAGCCCCGACAGCTTGCGCAGGACGACGTCGAACCCGGACAGCGAGCGCAGCGCGACCAGCGCCGAGCGGTCCGCCGGGTGTTCGTAGGCCCGGGAGCTGATCCCCGGGAAGCGCTTGCGTGCTCGGTCCGGTGTGTTCTCCGTCATGTCAGGCATGGTAGTTGTGACGAACCGGCGCGCCACAGGGTTCCCGCCGGACGCCGGGGTGAACGTTCCGGGGGTGCCGCCGGCTGGCTATTCTCGTCGTCATGACGCAAAAGCGGCGGCTCGGGATCATGGGCGGCACGTTCGACCCCATCCATCACGGCCACCTGGTGGCCGCCAGCGAGGTGGCGCACTTCTTCTCGCTGGACGAGGTGGTCTTCGTCCCCACCGGCCGCTCGTCCCACAAGGAGGGCCGCAAGGTCGCCGCCGCCGAGGACCGCTACCTCATGGCCGTGATCGCCACCGCCTCCAACCCGCGCTTCTCCGTCAGCCGCGTCGACATCGACCGTCCCGGTCCCACCTACACCGTCGACACCCTGCGCGACGTCCGCGACGTCCAGGGCCCCGACGCCGACCTGTTCTTCATCACCGGTGCGGACGCCCTCGAGAAGATGCTCACCTGGCACGACACCGACGAACTGTTCGAACTCGCCCATTTCGTCGGCGTCACCCGGCCCGGGCACCGCCTCGCCGACCCCGGCCTGCCCAACGGGCGGGTGTCGCTCATGGAGGTGCCCGCGCTGTCGATCTCCTCCACCGAGTGCCGCGACCGCGTCCATTCCGGTGAGCCGATCTGGTACCTGGTCCCGGACGGGATCGTCCAGTACATCAACAAGCGCGGGCTGTACCGCGACGACGCCTCCTGACCTGCGCGGAGATCCGCACCGCTCGTCCGGACGGCGCCTCCCGGCACCGCGTCACGGGACATACCCTGGAGGAGAAGGGTCGCGGGCGAGCGCGGCCGAACGACAATTGAGCGGGCCGCCGGGCCCCACCCGTGAGATGGTGGGACCGAGACGTCCCCTACAGGGAGGATCGCGAGCGCATCGTGACCGCATCCGACAGGGCCGCACAGCTGGTCCGGATCGCCGCCGAGGCGGCGGGAGACAAACTGGCCGACGACATCCTGGCCTACGACGTGAGCGAGCAGCTCGTCATCACCGACGCGTTCGTGCTCTGCTCCGCCCCCAACGACCGCCAGGTCCGCTCCATCGTGGACGAGGTCGAGAAGCGGCTCCGCGAGGAGGCCGACGCCAAGCCCGTCCGCCGCGAGGGCGAGCGCGAGGGACGCTGGGTGCTCCTCGACTACGCCGACGTCATCGTGCACGTCCAGCATGAAGAGGACCGCGTGTTCTACGCCCTCGAACGCCTCTGGAAGGACTGCCCGGTGATCACGCTCCCCGAGTCCGTCACCGCGCACCAGGAGCACCGCGCCCGCACCGTCGGGAGCGCGAGTGAGTGACGCCCGTCCGGCCCGCGAGCCGGGCAGGCGGTGCCTCGTCCTGTGGCGGCACGGCCAGACCGCCTGGAACGTCGAGAACCGCTTCCAGGGCAAGACCGACATCCCCCTGGACGAGACCGGGATCCAGCAGGCGAACCGCGCCGCCCGCCTCCTCGCCGGCCTGCGGCCGACGCAGCTGCTCGCGTCGCCGCTGCAGCGCGCGTCCGTCACGGCCGCGAGCCTCGCCGAGGTCACCGGCCTGCCCGTCCGCTACGACCGCGACCTGATCGAGCGCGACGGCGGCGAATGGGAGGGCCTCACCGGCCGCGAGATCCGCGCGCGCTACCCCGCCGAGCACGCCGCCTGGCAGCCGCCCGGCGGGGAGACGAGCGCGCAGGTCGCCAAGCGCGTCGGCACCGCCCTCGACCGCGCCCTCGACGACCTGCCCCCCACCGGGACGCTCGTCGTCGCCTCGCACGGCGCCGCGCTCCGGCTCGGCATGTCGCACCTCCTCGGCCTCCCCGAGAGCGTCTGGGAGCGCCTCGGCGGCCTGTCGAACTGCTGCTGGTCCGTCCTCACCGAGATGCGGGACGGCGGCTGGCGCCTCGCCGAGCACAACGCGGGCACCCTCCCCGAACCCGTCCTCGGCGACGATCGCACCGACAACGGCGCGTGAACGCGAAACGATTCGTGTCCCGTCCGCCGAGTCCGATACACTGATCGGGCCCTGCGGGATGAACGTCCACGCAGGGGTGCGGGGCTATGGCGCAGTTGGTAGCGCGCCTCCATGGCATGGAGGAGGTCTGGGGTTCGAATCCCCATAGCTCCACGTTCATCGAAAGAGGCGTCGAGGCCCCGGGCCTCGGCGCCTCTTTCGATGTGTGAAGACCGTCCCGCCCCGGTCGCGGGACGGCCGACTTGCCCGAAATCGGCTGGAGAATCGTGACGGATTGGAGGCTGTTCGGATTTACATAGATCACCAGCTCTTGCCGAGAACGGAATTCGTGCGTGTTCGCCGCGATCTCCGGTGCAGATCACGGCATGTCGGGACTCGTGGCCGGGAGCGCGCAAAACGTTGATCACGGGAACGGCTTCCTTTGCCCTGCCCGCGCTTCACCGTCTCGATCACGCGGGAACAGTCGCCATTGGCGATGTCGATCGAGATGAGGGGTAGCCCCAATGACAGCTCGTATCACCGGAAGAGCGACACTGCCCGCCCTCGTGGCCGCCTCGGTCGTGGCGGTGGCGGCGCCCGCGGCGGCGCGGGTCGCGGTGCCGGCCCATGCGCCGGACCGGGCCCCGGCGGCGGAATCGGCGCCGCGCGCGGTGCCGGTGCAGAAGAACGGGGAGTGCGCCAAGGCGCTCGGCATCCTGGAGCAGATCAAGCTGCTCCCGGGGCGACCGGACCTCGCCAAGACCCTGTGCACCCTCGTGAGCGAGCAGCCGGCGAACGAGCAGCCCGTGAGCGAGCCGCTCGCGGGCGACGAACAGGCGGGGGCGTCCGGCGAGTTCCAGCAGCTCCAGATGCCCCGTGACTACACCCCGTCGGCCGCCGGTCAGCCCACCGAGGCGAACACCCACCCCCATGACGTGGCCGACCACAAGGACCGGCTCCTCGGGCTGCCGGTGGCATGGCCCGAAGGGCTCACCGTCTGGATCCCGACCCTGCAGCACGGCGAGTGGCACTCCTACAGCCACGGCCGGGACGGCACGGCCGGCGCGGGTGCGGCCGATGCGGGCGCGCCCGCTCGCTGACGCGTGGCGCGGACCGCGGAGGGCCCCTCCGCGGTTCGCGTTCCAAGCGGTGCCTCAGGTGCACTAAACTCATCACTGCACCGAGGGGCTATGGCGCAGTTGGTAGCGCGCCTCCATGGCATGGAGGAGGTCTGGGGTTCGAATCCCCATAGCTCCACAGACACGGCGAAGGCCGCTCGAGACCAGGGTCTCGAGCGGCCTTCGCCGTCGACGGGCCTCAGATGGCCTCGTCGGCGTCCGCGGTCAGCACCGTTCCCGACCGCCTCGCCCGGGTGCGCCCGACCGGGCGGCACCGGCGGCCGTCGCCGCCGGGGCCACCCGGAGTCGAACGGTCACGCCATGAAGCGGAGCACGGCGCCCATCTCGTGATGCTCGCCGCCGTTGGACGGGAGCACCACCAGCTCCCCGTCGGTGGCCGCGACGGCACGGACGAGCGCGGCGTCCGCCCGGTCCTCGCGGACGTCGGTGACGCCGAACTCGGTGCGGAGCTCCTCGGCGGACGACGCGAGTTGCATCGGGTCGGGACCGAACCACAGGCGCTCCGAGGCGTCGGGGTACTCGTCCAGCAGCAGCGTCTCGACCTGGCCCTGGCGGACGGCCTCGACGATCGCGGGGATGCCGGACACGGCCCGCTGGCCGTTGGCGAGTTCCCGGTCGAAGCGCTCGGCGACGGTCATGACGTGCTCGGCCGTCTTGAGGTCGAGGATGCGGTCCAGCTCGGCGTCCAGCTCCGGATCGTGGACGCCGGTGTTGCGGTCGAGTTCGACGGCGTGCTCCAGGACGTGCTCGGAGACCTCCTCCAGCACGGCCGTCCGGGCGCGCGTGTCGCCCGCGATCACCACGGCCTCCGCGCCGCAGCGCTCGGCGGCCCTGTCGATCTCCTGGGCGACCTTCTTCGCGTTCGCCTTCCAGACGTTCTCGGACGAGCGCTGGAACCGCGACTGGTTCCAGTCACCGGCCTTCGTCTTGCGGATCGGATAGTCCTCGTCGCCGTCCACGTCGATGTGCCTGTGCCGCCCGTCGGCGGTGACGCAGTCGATCGCGCCGCCCCGGCGGTCCACGACGGCGACCAGGTGCGGGAACCGCTCGCCGCGCTCGGCCAGGTAGGGCAGGACGTGGGGGAGCGGAGCCAGCCGGGCCTGCGGTACGCGCGGCGGGCCCGGGAGCCGCTCGGCGTGCAGCACCTCGCCGTCCGCCGCGAAGATCACCAGCCCCTCGGAGCGTCGCGCCGCCATCTCGTTCTCGATCGTCGCCTCGATCGCGCGCAGAGTGGCGGCGGGGGTGCCCTGCTCCTCCAGATCGGTGCGCAGTGCCCGCCACCGCAGCTCGGCGGCCTTGGAGGCGTCCTCGGTCGTCCGGGTGAGATCGGCGTACACCGACGCGTAGGGGCCCGGGTGCTGGTACAGCGTTTTGAGGAATGACAGCTCCATGGGGTCGCCGTACCCGTTCCATATGGGGCAAACGTAAAGAATGGGGCGCTCGTTGCCGGACCCCGCCGCCGCCTCAGCCGGACCGAACGTCCCCCGAGCAGCGGCCGAACGGCCCGAGCGAGCGGAACCCGTCGCCCTCGGGGCCGGCCCGACCGTCGGCGCGATCCAGGACGAGCGCGAGTTCCGGCCCGCGATCAACGACCCGGCTCGGGCCGTCCACCCATCGGGGACAATGGGCCGGGAAAGGGGACACGTGCGCATCGGCATCCTGGGCCCGCTGGTCGTGCGGGACGCGGCCGGGCGGCCCGTCGAGGTCGGCGGCCCGAGGCTGCGCGCCCTGCTGGTCCGGCTGGCGATCGACGCGGGCCGCCCCGTCCCGGCCGCACGGCTGCTCGACGATCTGTGGGACGGCGCCCCGCCCGGAGGCAACGCCCTGCAGGCCCTCGTGTCCAGGCTGCGCGGCGCGGCCGGCCGGGACGCCGTCGAGCACGGTCCCGGCGGCTACCGGCTCGGCATCGATCCGGGCGAGGTGGACGCCGTCGCGTTCGAGCGCGCCGTCACCGCCGCCCGCCGGACCACCGATCCGGCGCGCCGGGCCGACGAGCTGCGCGGCGCGCTCGCCCTGTGGCGCGGTGCCGCCCTGGCCGACGTCGCCGGCGACGGCTTCGCCCGCCCCGCGATCGCCCGCCTGGACGAGCTGCGGCTCGCCGCCCTCGAGGACCGGCTGGACGCCGACCGCGCCGCCGCACGCCCCGTCCCGCCGCCCGCCGAGTTCGCCGCCGTCGCCGCCGCGAACCCGCTGCGCGAACGGCTCCGCGCCCACTACCTGCGCGCGCTGCACGCGGCCGGCCGCCGGGCCGAGGCCCTCGAGGCGTACGAGGAGACGCGCCGCGCCCTCGCCGACCGGCTCGGCGCCGACCCGTCTCCCGACCTCAGCGCCGTCCATCTCGCGATCCTGCGCGACGAGGGGCCGCACGGCGCGAACGGGCGCTACCCGAGCGTGCAGGGCCCGGACGGGCACGGGCCCGGCCACCCGGACGGCTCCGCCCGCGCGGGCGCGGATCCGGTCCCGGCCCGGCGGATGACCAACCTGCCCGCGCAGCTCACCACGTTCGTCGGCCGGGAGGACGAGTCGCGGCGCGTCGGCGAACTGCTGCGCGAGCAGCGGCTCGTCACCCTCACCGGCCCCGGCGGCGCGGGCAAGACCCGGCTCGCCGGGGAGATCGCCGCCGGACGGGTCGCCGACACGCCGGACGGCGTCTGGTTCGTCCCGCTCGCCCCGGTCAGCGACTCCGGCGACCTCGTCCAGGCCGTGCTCACCGCGCTCGGCGTCGTCGACACCGTGTGGACCGCCGAGGGACGCACCGTCGTGGTGCGTCCCCTCGAACGGCTCACCGGCTTCCTCGCCGCCAAGCGCCTCGTCCTCGTCCTCGACAACTGCGAGCACCTCGTCGACGCCGTCGCCCGGCTCACCGACCACCTCCTCGCCCGGGCGCCCGGCGTGCGGATCCTCGCCACCAGCCGCGAACCGCTCGGCATCACCGGCGAGTCGCTGTGCCCGGTCCCGTCCCTGCCGCTCCCGCCCGCCGCCGACGGCGAACCGCCGGACGCAGACGAGGCGCTGCGGTACGCGTCCGTCCGGCTGTTCGCCGACCGCGCCCGCGCCGTCCGTCCCGGCTTCGCCGTCGACGCCGCCACCGCGGCCGACGTCGTCGAGATCTGCCGCGCCCTCGACGGCGTCCCCCTCGCCATCGAACTCGCCGCCGCCCGGCTCCGCGCCCTCACCCCCGGCCAGGTCGCCGCCCGCCTCGGCGACCGGTTTCGGCTGCTGTCCGCGGGGAGCCGCGCCGCGCTGCCCCGGCACCGCACCCTGCGCGCCGTCGTCGACTGGAGCTGGGACCTGCTGGACGACGTCGAACGCACCGTTCTGCGCAGGCTGTCGGTGTTCGCGGGCGGCGCCACCCCCGACGCCGCCGCCCGCGTCTGCGGGCTCACCGCCCCGGACGCCCCCGCCCCCGACGACGTCCTCGACGTGATCGCCGCGCTCATCGACAAGTCGCTCGTCCTCGCCGACGGCGGCACGGACGTCCGCTACCGGCTGCTGGAGACCGTCCGCGTCTACGCCGGCGAACGCCTCGGCGAGGCCGGCGAAGCCGGCCGGATCCGCGCCGAGCACGCCGCCTGCTTCCTCGACCTCGCCGAGCGCGCCGACCCCGAACTGCGCCGCGCCGACCAGCTCGCCTGGGTCGACCGGCTGTCCGCCGACCGCGACAACCTGTCCGCCGCGATCCGCCACGCCGTGGACGCCCGGGACGTCGAGTCGGCGCTGCGCCTCTTCGGCGCCCTCATGTGGTTCTGGTTCATGCGCGACATGGAGATCGAGGCGGGCGGCTTCGCACGGCCCGTCCACGAACTGGCCGGGGACGCGCCGCCGCCGGGGCTCGCCGAACAGCACTGCCTCGCCGGCCTGACCGCCGCCCTGTTCAGCGAGTTCGCCGGCGCCGACCGTGCGGAACCGACGACCACGTCGCTGCGCGCCCTCATCGACCGTGTCGTGGCGAGCGTCCCCGAGGCCCCGCGGCACCCGATCCTCGCGCTCGCCCGTCCGATACACGCCCTCTTCGGCGGCGACATGGGCGGGGCGCGCGACCGGCTGCTGGTCCTCGACCACCATCCGGACCCCTGGGTGCGCGCCGTCTGCCACGTCGTGCTCGGCCACATCGCGATCAACGTCGGCGACATCGACGCCGCGGACACCGAGGCCGCCACCGGCTGCGACCGGTTCCGCGAGATCGGCGACCGGTGGGGCCTTCTCGGCGCCCTCGGCTGCGCCATGCAGGTCCGCATGGCCCGCGGCGACCACGACGCCGCGCTCCGCTGCGCCGAGGAGGCGCAGCGCCTCGCGGAGGCGGGCATCGGGGTGGACGCCGGCATCATGATGCGGGTCTTCGTCGGCGAGGTGCGGACCCGGAGCGGCGACCACGCGGGCGCCCGCAAGGACTTCGAGGCGGCCATGCACGCGATGGAACGTCGCGGCGACCTCGCGGACGCGGGCACCGCCGCCCTCTCCCTGTGCGAACTCGCCCTCTGGGAAGGCGACCGTGCCACCGCCCGCGAACTCGCCGACCGCGTCCACACCTGGACCGCCTCGGGGCGGTACCGCCCCGACGTCGGCCTCCTCGCGCGCCGCGTCCACATGCGGATGGGCTGCCTCGCGGAGGAGGAGGGCGACCTCGAGGCCGCCCGCGGCTGGCACGCCCGCGCGCTCGACGGCCTGCGGGAGGACGTCTTCGCCGGCAACCCGACCCTCGCCGTCCTCGGCGAGGGCGTCGCCGCCCTAGCCGCCGCCTGCGGCGAGCACGCCCGCGCCGCCGAACTCCTCGGCACCGTCCACAGCCTGCGCGGCTACCGCGACAGCGGCACCTACGAAGGCCACCGCATCACCGAGTCCGCCGCGCGGGCCCTCGGCGCCGACGCGTTCGCCGCCGCCTACCGGCGCGGACGGGCCGTCGACCGGGCCGCGTTCCTCGACTCCGCGCCCGGCATGGTGACGTCCGTCCGGCCCCGCGCGGCGGACGCGCCGGGACGCGCGGGCCCGCCCCACGACCCGTCCGGCTGACGGCACGAGCCTCGGCGGCACGCGCTGCAGGTAGGTGTGACGCCCGGGCAACCGGCCAGACCCGCCGCCAGGTGGAGCCTCAGGCGCGAGTAGGCCATATCTCCAGCCAAGTCCGTGTGTGACCTCAGCCACCGGAGGCGAGTCCCTGACAGGGGCCTCACGGAGGCCGAGGCAGCAGATCCCGCCCTGGCGCGTGCGGCTGACATCGAGCTCGTACACCCACATGACCAGGAGGTTTCGGGACGACACCACGGAGGTGGACGGCTCGATTTGACGATCAGTCCCGGGCTGCCTAATGTTCTTCCTGCCCAAGGGGATGCGGGACGCCGAGAGGCGGACGGCCCCGGGGAGGCCACTCGGACGGGAAAACGGTTCGAAGCACGCTTCGAACCGAGTTACGCTGGAGTGGCAAGCCCGAACGGGATGCAGGACGCCGCAAGGTGGCCGGCCCGAGGGACTCCTCCGAACGATCTTCCTAAGATGGTCTATACCGTCTGCGGCAGCGCGTCCCGGAGGGCGGGCGCCGACCTCGAGATCGACTCGCAAGAGCCGGTTGACAGGATCGAAGAACCAGGTAAGATTGAAGGGTTGCCCCGGAACGAGGCTTGCGAAAGCGGGTCGAGCGCGGTGGGTGTCCGTTTCTTGAGAACTCAACAGCGTGTTAAAAGCCAGTGCCTTTATCGATCTGGCCGGTAGGCCGGATCACCCCGTGGCTTCTGGTGCCTTCTCTTTGGGGAGGTGCGAGGGGCTGGGGATTTCTTTGAGGCAAGCATCCGTATGGATGCATTGCTGGGATTGTTTCCAAGGTTTGGCTCGTCTCGGGTTCGCCCCCGGGGTGGGTCGTGATGGACCTTAATGGAGAGTTTGATCCTGGCTCAGGACGAACGCTGGCGGCGTGCTTAACACATGCAAGTCGAGCGGAAAGGCCCCTTCGGGGGTACTCGAGCGGCGAACGGGTGAGTAACACGTGAGCAACCTGCCCCTGACTCTGGGATAAGCCCGGGAAACCAGGTCTAATACCGGATGCGACCATCCTGCTCCTGCAGCGGTGGTGGAAAGATTTATCGGTCAGGGATGGGCTCGCGGCCTATCAGCTTGTTGGTGGGGTAACGGCCTACCAAGGCGACGACGGGTAACCGGCCTGAGAGGGCGACCGGTCACACTGGGACTGAGACACGGCCCAGACTCCTACGGGAGGCAGCAGTGGGGAATATTGCGCAATGGGCGGAAGCCTGACGCAGCGACGCCGCGTGAGGGATGACGGCCTTCGGGTTGTAAACCTCTTTCAGCAGGGACGAAGCTAACGTGACGGTACCTGCAGAAGAAGCGCCGGCTAACTACGTGCCAGCAGCCGCGGTAATACGTAGGGCGCAAGCGTTGTCCGGAATTATTGGGCGTAAAGAGCTCGTAGGCGGTTTGTCGCGTCTGTCGTGAAAGCCCACGGCTTAACCGTGGGTCTGCGGTGGATACGGGCAGACTAGAGGCAGGTAGGGGAGAATGGAATTCCCGGTGTAGCGGTGAAATGCGCAGATATCGGGAGGAACACCGGTGGCGAAGGCGGTTCTCTGGGCCTGTACTGACGCTGAGGAGCGAAAGCGTGGGGAGCGAACAGGATTAGATACCCTGGTAGTCCACGCCGTAAACGTTGGGCGCTAGGTGTGGGGTTCTTCCACGGATTCCGCGCCGTAGCTAACGCATTAAGCGCCCCGCCTGGGGAGTACGGCCGCAAGGCTAAAACTCAAAGGAATTGACGGGGGCCCGCACAAGCGGCGGAGCATGTTGCTTAATTCGACGCAACGCGAAGAACCTTACCAAGGCTTGACATCGCCGGAAATCCATCAGAGATGGTGGGTCCTTTTTGGGCCGGTGACAGGTGGTGCATGGCTGTCGTCAGCTCGTGTCGTGAGATGTTGGGTTAAGTCCCGCAACGAGCGCAACCCTCGTTCCATGTTGCCAGCACGTTATGGTGGGGACTCATGGGAGACCGCCGGGGTCAACTCGGAGGAAGGTGGGGATGACGTCAAGTCATCATGCCCTTATGTCTTGGGCTGCAAACATGCTACAATGGCCGGTACAGAGGGCTGCGATACCGTGAGGTGGAGCGAATCCCTTAAAGCCGGTCTCAGTTCGGATCGAAGTCTGCAACTCGACTTCGTGAAGTCGGAGTCGCTAGTAATCGCAGATCAGCAACGCTGCGGTGAATACGTTCCCGGGCCTTGTACACACCGCCCGTCACGTCACGAAAGTCGGCAACACCCGAAGCCCGTGGCCCAACCTTTTTGGGGGGAGCGGTCGAAGGTGGGGCCGGCGATTGGGACGAAGTCGTAACAAGGTAGCCGTACCGGAAGGTGCGGCTGGATCACCTCCTTTCTAAGGAGCACACAACTGGCTCGGATCGACCCCTGCTTGCGGGGGTGTTCGGGTCGGTGGCCATCGTCGGCGGCGAGTGTTCGCCGGGTGGCTGCTCATAGATGTGGAGCACTGGTTATTCATCAGGTCGTGTGTGCGGCTCGGTCAGTACCGCCCTTCGGGGAGTGGGAACGACGAGCTCGGGTGCGCGGGCTGATGGACACGCTGTTGGGTCCTGAGGGAACGGGCGCGAGCCCGGGCACCTCTGGATCGCGGGACCAGATCCCATGTCCCTTAACGGGGATGTGGGGTTTGGTGGGCCCGGTTGTTTTTTGAGAACTGCACAGTGGACGCGAGCATCTCTGGTGAGGTTGGAATCCGTTCGGGTTTCGATCTCATCTGCGATTTGTTTTGATCGTTTTGTGTGTTCAAGTTTTTAAGGGCATACGGTGGATGCCTTGGCATCAGGAGCCGATGAAGGACGTGGGAGCCTGCGATATGCCTCGGGGAGTCGGCAACCAGACTTTGATCCGGGGATTTCCGAATGGGGAAACCTGGCACCCGTCATGGGGTGTCGCCGCCGTCTGAATGTATAGGGCGGCTGGTGGGAACGCGGGGAAGTGAAACATCTCAGTACCCGCAGGAAGAGAAAACAATAGTGATTCCGTGAGTAGTGGTGAGCGAAAGCGGATCAGCCTAAACCGTGCGCGTGTGATACTTGGTAGGGGTTGCGTGTGCGGGGTTGTGGGACCATCCTGCTGGATCTACCAGTCCGGCGAGAAGTTACAAACTGCTCGGGTAGTCGAATGGCATGGGAAGGCCGACCGTAGACGGTGAGAGTCCGGTAGACGAAACTTGAGTGGCTTCTGGGTGTGTTCCCGAGTAGCACGGGGCCCGTGAAATCCTGTGTGAATCTGCCACGACCACGTGGTAAGGCTGAATACTTCCTGGTGACCGATAGCGGACCAGTACCGTGAGGGAAAGGTGAAAAGTGCCCCGGTGAGGGGTCGTGAAATAGTACCTGAAACCGTGTGCCTACAAGCCGTCAGAGCCTCTTCATGAGCCTTGTGTTTGTGTGGGTGATGGCGTGCCTTTTGAAGAATGAGCCTGCGAGTTATGGTGTGTGGCGAGGTTAACCGGTGGCGGGTAGCCGTAGCGAAAGCGAGTCTGAATAGGGCGTTTGAGTCGCATGCTGTAGACCCGAAGCGGGGTGATCTAGCCATGGGCAGGGTGAAGCGCCGGTAAGACGGTGTGGAGGCCCGAACCCACCAGGGTTGAAAACCTGGGGGATGACCTGTGGTTAGGGGTGAAAGGCCAATCAAACTCCGTGATAGCTGGTTCTCCCCGAAATGCATTTAGGTGCAGCGTCGCGTGTTTCTTGCCGGAGGTAGAGCTACTGGATGGCTGATGGGCCCTACAAGGTTACTGACGTCAGCCAAACTCCGAATGCCGGTAAGTGAGAGCGTGGCAGTGAGACTGCGGGGGATAAGCTTCGTAGTCGAGAGGGAAACAGCCCAGATCATCGGCTAAGGCCCCTAAGCGTGTGCTAAGTGGTAAAGGATGTGGAGTTGCCGTGACAACCAGGAGGTTGGCTTAGAAGCAGCCATCCTTGAAAGAGTGCGTAATAGCTCACTGGTCAAGTGATTCCGCGCCGACAATGTAGCGGGGCTCAAGCACACCGCCGAAGCCGTGGCACTCGAGATGATGTCTCGGGTGGGTAGGGGAGCGTCCTGCAGCCGGTGAAGCCGCCGAGTGATCGAGTGGTGGAGGCTGTGGGAGTGAGAATGCAGGCATGAGTAGCGAATCACGCGTGAGAAACGTGTGCGCCGGATGACCAAGGGTTCCTGGGGCAGGCTAATCCGCCCAGGGTAAGTCGGGACCTAAGGCGAGGCCGACAGGCGTAGTCGATGGACAACGGGTTGATATTCCCGTACCCGCTGGTATGCGCCAACGCTGAATCCTCTGATGCTAACCATCCGAACCATCTTGTCGGGCCTTCGGGCCTGCTGGGTGGGGAGCGTGGGACCCGAGGGGGTAGTAGGTGAGTGATGGGGTGACGCAGGAGGGTAGCTCAGCCCAGGCGATGGTTGTCCTGGGGTAAGCATGTAGCCCGCGCCATAGGCAAATCCGTGGCGCATTGAGGGTGAGATGTGATGCCGAGCCGTTTTAGGTGAAGTGAGTGATCCCATGCTGCCGAGAAAAGCCTCTAGCGAGTGTATCGGCGGCCCGTACCCTAAACCGACTCAGGTGGTCAGGTAGAGAATACCAAGGCGATCGGGTGAACTGTGGTTAAGGAACTCGGCAAATTGCCCCCGTAACTTTGGGAGAAGGGGGGCCATGCCTGGTGATCATCCTTGCGGTGGGAGCTGGGTGTGGTCGCAGAGGCCAGGGGGAAGCGACTGTTTACTAAAAACACAGGTCCGTGCGAAGTCGTAAGACGCGGTATACGGACTGACGCCTGCCCGGTGCCGGAACGTTAAGAGGACCGGTTAGATCCCTTTGGGGGTCGAAGCTGAGAATCTAAGCGCCGGTAAACGGCGGTGGTAACTATAACCATCCTAAGGTAGCGAAATTCCTTGTCGGGTAAGTTCCGACCTGCACGAATGGCGTAACGACTTCCCCGCTGTCTCAACCACAGGCCCGGCGAAATTGCAGTACGAGTAAAGATGCTCGTTTCGCGCAGCAGGACGGAAAGACCCCGGGACCTTCACTATAGCTTGGCATTGGCGCTTGGAGCGTCTTGTGTAGGATAGGTGGGAGACTGTGAAGCTCGGACGCCAGTTCGGGTGGAGTCGTTGGTGAAATACCACTCTGGTCGTTTTGAGCGTCTAACCCGCACCCGTGGATCCGGGTGGGGGACAGTGCCTGGTGGGTAGTTTAACTGGGGCGGTTGCCTCCTAAAGTGTAACGGAGGCGCCCAAAGGTTCCCTCAGCCTGGTTGGCAATCAGGTGGCGAGTGCAAGGGCACAAGGGAGCTTGACTGTGAGACGGACGTGTCGAGCAGGTGCGAAAGCAGGGCCTAGTGATCCGGCACCTACGTGTGGAAGTGGTGTCGCTCAACGGCTAAAAGGTACCCCGGGGATAACAGGCTGATCTTCCCCAAGAGTCCATATCGACGGGATGGTTTGGCACCTCGATGTCGGCTCGTCGCATCCTGGGGCTGGAGTAGGTCCCAAGGGTTGGGCTGTTCGCCCATTAAAGCGGCACGCGAGCTGGGTTTAGAACGTCGCGAGACAGTTCGGTCCCTATCCGCTGCGCGCGTAGGAGAATTGTGAGGGTCTGTCCCTAGTACGAGAGGACCGGGACGGACGGACCTCTGGTGTGCCAGTTGTCCTGCCAGGGGCATGGCTGGTTGGCTACGTTCGGTTGGGATAACCGCTGAAAGCATCTAAGCGGGAAGCCTTCCTCGAGATGAGTTCTCCCTTCCACCTTCGGGTGGGGTAAGGCCCCCGAGAGACGATCGGGTTGATAGGCCGGGGATGGAAGCGCGGTAACGTGTGGAGTCGACCGGTACTAATAGGCCGAGTGGCTTGAACACACTGAACGTTCAAAGCATCTCGCTGCATGAGTTTTTGTTCGCGTCCCTGTGTGGTTCCCTTGAAGCAAACGGGAACCCGTGTTGTTAAGTGAATATTATTGAGCTGTCTGCTTGGACGATGAGTTTCCCGCGCCTGTGGGTGTTGGGGGTTGGTCGTTCGGTGGTTATGGCGAGGGGGAAACACCCGGTCCCATTCCGAACCCGGTAGTTAAGCCTCTCAGCGCCGATGGTACTGCATGGGAGACTGTGTGGGAGAGTAGGACGCCGCCGGACCTTTTTTGTGGGGAGGGCCCTGCCGTTTACGCGGCGGGGCCCTTTCTCATTTTGGGTGCCGCACGAAGAGATCCTGAGTATCGAGTTCGCCGGGTCGTGTCCGGGCCATCTCACGTCGGCGACTTTTCCCTCCTCCGCGAGCGAGATGCGGCGATGAAGAGGCCCAGCGCGATGAGTCCCGCCGTCCCAGAGATGAGGGGGAGCGGGCCGGGGCCGGCGGTGTCCAGCACGGCGCCTCCGATCCCTCCCCCGACCGCGACGCCGATGTAGGTGCCGGACGTGTTCAGGGCCAGGGCCTGCGTGGCCACCGCACCCGCCAGCAGGTGAAGCCTGGCCTGGACGGCCGGAGAGTTCCAGAACGCGGCACCGCCCCAGACCATCACGACCACGAGCAGCGGAACGAGCGAGACGGGGCGCAGCGTCCACAGTGCAGTGAGGGCGGCCATCGTCGCGACGAACGCGCCGACACCGGCGGCGAGCGTCCGGTCGGGGCCCCAGGCGTCGGTCGCGCGCCCACCCGCCCAGATGCCGGCCATTCCGGCGAGTCCGGATACGGCGAAGAGCAGGCCGCGGTCGGTGACGTCGGCGTTCGCGAGTGCGGCGGTGAACGGTGCGAGGTACGTCAGCAGCATCATCGAGCCCGACATCAGCACCACGTTCGCGATCAGGCCTACGGAGATGGCCGGACGGGCGAGTACGGCGAGCTGGGCGCGTACCGGCAAGGGGCTCGCTTCTGCCTCGGTGCGCGGTAGGGCCGCGGCGAAGCCCAGGGCGACGAGTGCGCCCGCGGCGGCCATCGCGCCGAAGGTCGCTCGCCATCCGAAGGCCCCGCCGATCCACGCCCCGACCGGGACCCCGAACGCGATGGCGCCCGTCACACCGAACGCCACGGCGGCCACGGCGCGTCCCGTCCGCTCAGGTGGGGCGAGCCTCGCCGCGGTCGCGAAGAGCGCCGGGGTTGCCGTGGCGGCGGCGAGCGCCGCCGCGACCCGCAGCGCCATCAGTGTGGCGAATGCGGGACTGAGCGCGGCCCCGACGTTGGCCGCGGTGAAGGCGAGTGCGGCGGAGATCAGGACGGTGGCGCGGGGAAAGCGGGCCGTCGCGACGGCGGCGAGCGGTGCGGCGACCGCCACGGTGACGGAGAAGACCGTGACGAGCTGGCCGGCAGCTCCCTCGCTGACCTCGAGGGAGCGGGCGATCTCCGGCAGCACACCGGCGATGACGTAGTCGTCGGTGTAGAAGACGAGTGCTCCCGCGGCGAGAGCGAGCAACCAGCGGGGCATGGCGGTCCTGGGCGAAAGGGAAGCGGATGATCTCGGCCGTCCACTGTAAGGAACGGGCGGATCGCCACGCCAAGCCTTTTCGGCGCACACCTCGAGGAGGGCCGACGGTCGCCGGACTTCGGGGTCAGTCCGTTGCGGGGCCGGTCTGCGGGAGGGTCCGGACGTACTGGCGCCGCTTCTCGTCCCGCACCACGACGCCGAGGCGGGCCAGTTCGTCCCGGAGTTCCCGGACGTCGTCGGCGTCCGGACCCTTCTCCTTCAACGGTTCCTCGCGAGCCTTGAGGATGGCGTTCGCGCCCGTCGGGAGGCCGGGCAGGTTCGGGACCCAGCGGCGGAAGTCGTCGCGGTGCGGGTCGGCGTCCGCCCACGTGTAGCCGTGCGCGGTGAAGGCGTCGGCGACCCGGCGGAAACTCAGGTCGCACTCCTGCCGGGAGAGTTCGCCGCCGCCGGGGCCGAGCAGGACCAGATGCTTGCCGTCGCGGAAGGCCAGGGCGGTGTCTGCGCGGGCGAACGCATGCTCGCGCCCTTTGCGGTTGAGCACGACATAGTCGTCCGCCAGGCGGATCGTCAGTTGCTCGAAGTGGGCGGCGCCGCCGAGGGCCAGTCCGGCCAGGGTGCCGGCGGCAAGGAGCCAAGGGGGCGCGATGGACGCGACGAGCTCGGCCGGGCCCTGCATCGGTGCCCAGGGCAGCGTGACCAGCCAGTCGGCGAGAGGGCCGACGAGCAGGCCGAGGCCGGCGCCGGCCAGCGCGCAGACGACGTAGACGCCCGCGGTGCGCCAGGCGGGGGCCCTGAGCACTGTGAGCCGGTCGGCCTTCGGGGCTCGGTCGGTGTTCTTTCGCATGCCGGTGCCTCCTTCTGCGGTTCTCGTCGGCTCGGGATTCGAACGGTGAGGGCGCGCAGGCGTCACAGGTGCTCCGGCGGCCCATGAGCAAGGTTCGCGTCCCGGCGCACCGGGCCGCGACGGACTAAGGGCCAATCCGGCACCGACCAAGGTCGATGCGCGCGGTTGACCTCAGGCTTGGTCGAGGTTCTGGCGTCGGAGGCATCGTCACGGGAAGGGGGACCATCATGAAGGTCGTCGCGGCCGTCGAACCGGGTTAGCCCGACGTGCTGCGGATCTCGGCGGCGCCGACGCGGCACGCGGGGCCGGGGGGCGTGCGGGTGCGGGTGCGGGCGGCGGGAGTGCAGCCGATCGACCTGGCTGGTCCGCCCGGGATTCGTGCCGCCGGGCGCGACCGGGAGCAGGGTTCCGGGGAACGAGTTCGCGGGCGTCGTGGACGAGGTCGGCGACCGGGCGGCCGGCGTCGCGGTGGGGGACGAGGTGATCGGCTTCTCGATGCTCGGCTGCGACGCCGAGTTCGTGGTCGTCCCGGCCGCGCAGGTCACCCGCAAGCCCCCCGGGATGCCGTGGGAGGTCGCGGGCGCGTTCCCGGCGGCGGTCATGACGCCGCACATCGCGCTCGAGGACATGCGGGTCCGTGCCGGCGACACCGTGCTGGTGCACGCCGCCGCCGGTGGTGTCGGCTCCGTCGCGGTCCAGCTCGCCCGGATCGCGGGGGCGACGGTCGTGGGCACCGCGAGCGAGGGCAACGACCACCTCCGGGCTCTGGGCTCTGGGCGCGATCCCGGTCCGGTACGGGGACGGGCTGGCCGGGCGTGTGCGCGAAGCCGTCCCGGGCGGGGTGGACGCGGCGCTGGACGGTGCGGGGGGCGATTCGCTGGCGGTGTCGCTGGAGCCGGTGAAGGACCGCGACCGCATCGTCACCCTCGTGGAGCACGAGCGTGCCGCGGACCTCGGCGTGCGGGTCGTCCCGCGGGAGAAGCGGACGATCGCGCGCGCCGCGGACGCGCATCGGCGGGTCGCCACCGGGCACGGGCGCGGCAAGACGGTGCTGATCATGGATTGAGCGGGCGATCGGGCCTCGGCGCGGCCTGATCGCCCGGCCCCGGCCCGGTCGCCTGGCCTGGGGCCGGATCAGCGGCGGTACGCGTCCAGGAACACGCCGATGCGGGTGATCGACTCCTCCAGGTCGTCGGCGTACTGCAGCGTGACGACGCGGAAGTGGTCGGTGGTCGGCCAGTTGAACCCGGTTCCCTGGACGACGAGGAGCTTCTGCTGCTCGAGCAGGTCGAAGGCGAAGCGCATGTCGTCCTCGATCGGGTACATCGCCGGGTCGAGGCGCGGGAAGACGTACAGGGCGCCCTTCGGCTGGACGCACGACACGCCGGGCAGGTCGTTGAGCAGCTTCCAGGCGCGGTCGCGCTGCTCGCCGAGCCGGCCGGTGGGCAGGACGAGGTCGTCGATGCTCTGGTAGCCGCCGAGCGCGGCCTGGATCGCGTGCTGGCCGGGGACGTTCGGGCACAGCCGCATGTTCGCGAGGATGTCCAGGCCCTCGATGTAGGACTCGGCGTGCTCCTTCGGCCCGGACAGCACCATCCAGCCGGAACGGAAACCGGCGACACGGTAGTTCTTGGACAGGCCGCCGAAGGTCAGGCACAGCAGGTCCGGCGCCAGCGACGCGATCGGGACGTGCTCGGTGTCGTCGTACAGGATCCGGTCGTAGATCTCGTCCGCGAAGACGATCAGGTTGTGCCGGCGGGCGATCTCGGCGATGCGCTCCAGCACCTCGCGCGGGTAGACGGCGCCGGTCGGGTTGTTCGGGTTGATCAGCACGATGGCCCGGGTGCGGTCGGTGACCTTGGCCTCGATGTCGGCGGTGTCGGGCGCCCAGTCGGCGTCCTCGTCGCACAGGTAGTGGACGGGCGTGCCCCCGCACAGCGACGCGGACGCCGTCCACAGCGGGTAGTCGGGGGCGGGGATGAGGACCTCGTCGCCGTTGTTCAGCAAGGCCTGCAGGGTCATCACGATCAGTTCGGACACGCCGTTGCCGAGGTAGACGTCCTCGACGTCGACGCCGGTGACGCCGTTCTCCTCGAAGCGCTGCACGACGGCGCGGCGGGCGGGGAGGATGCCCTTGGAGTCGCTGTAGCCGTGCGCGTCCGGCAGGTTGCGGATCATGTCCTGGAGCAGTTCCGGCGGCGCCTCGAAGCCGAACGGGGCCGGGTTGCCGATGTTCAGCTTGAGGATGCGGTGCCCCTCGGCCTCCAGCTGCTTGGCGCGCTTGAGGACCGGCCCCCGGATGTCGTAACAGACGTTGGTCAGTTTGCCCGACTGGTTGACCTGCATGGACACACCATATCCGCGCCGGGGCGGGGTATTCGCGCGACGGGTCACGTTCCCGGCGCGCGAGGTGACGTTCCGCGACCGGCCGGTGCCCGGTCATCGCGCGGCGACGGCCGTCAGGACGGCCGCCCGCGCGGCGCGGCGCGCCGGGCGGAGCGCGGCGAGCGTCCCGGCGGTCGCACCGGCCAGCGCGGTCACCGCGAGCGGGACGGGCTGCGGCGCGAACGGGGCGCCCAGCGTCGCGCCGACGCCCCAGCCGAGGAACGTCCCGGCCGACAGGCCGCCCGCGGTGCCGGACACCGCGACGATCACCGACTCCCAGCGGACGATCGAGCGGACCTGCGCGCGGGTCGCGCCGACCGCGCGCAGCAGCCCCAGTTCGCGGGTCCGCTCGTGGACTGCGAGCGACAGCGTGTTGGCGATCCCGAGCAGCGCGACGAGGACCGCCAGGCCGAGCATCCCGTACAGCACGGGGAGGAAGGAGCGCTGCCGCTCGGTGCGGGACGCCGCGAACTCGTCCCGCGTCCGCACGTCCGGCGCGCCGTACCTTTCGGCGAGCGCGGTGAGGGCGCGGCGGACGTCCGCGGGCGGGACGCCGGGCGCGACGTCGACGAACGCCAGGCGCGCGAGCGGCCGGCCGCCGTGCGCGTCCCAGACGGCCCGGGGGAGGATGTGGTCGCCGGTGAGGTCGGTGGCGGTGTAGACGGCGCCGACGGTGAGCGTCCGTGCGGTGCCGCCGGCGAACGTCACCGGAACCCGCGAGCCGGTCCGCCAGCCGTTCTCCCCGGCCGCCGCCTCCGACACGGCGAAGGTGCGCGGGTCCGCGAGGGATCCCTGCGTGACGTCGAGGTCCAGGACGCGGCGGAGCGCGGACGGGTCGGCGACGCTCACGGTCGCGACCTTCCCGTCCATCCGGACGGTGCCGGTGCCGAGCCCGGCGACGTCCCCCGTCTCCGGCAGCGCGGCGGCCTCCCGGACGAACCGGGTGCCGAACCCGCCGGTCTCGTTGCCGCCCGCGTCGACGACGAACCGGCCGGTCAACGAGCCGGCGACGCCCCGTTCGAGGGACGCGCCCAGCGAGCCGGCGAGCACCGCGCAGAAGCCGACGGCCCCGACGCCGAGCATCAGCGCGGTCGCGGCACCGGCCGTCCGCCGCGGGCTGCGGCACGCGTTGGCGCGGGCGAGCGCGGCCGGGACGCCGCGCAGCCGCGCCGCGGGTCCGCCGACGGCGGCCGCCGCCGGGCGGACCGCGACCGGCCCCAGCACCACCAGCGCCGGCACGAACAACAGTGCCCCCGCGGCGGTCAGGGGCATCCGCCCGGACACCGCGCCGAGGACGACCGCGCCCGCGGCCACCAGCGCGAACACGCCGCCGATGATGGCGCGGGCCTCCGCCGCCGCGCCGTCCTGCTCGGCCGCCGCCTCCCGCAGCGGGGTGACGGGCGCCGTCCGGGACGCGCGCAGCGCGGGGCCGAGCGCGGCGGCGAGCGTCACCAGCACCCCGACCGGCACCGCGATCAGCGGCGTGGTCGGTGCGACGGTGAGGCTCTCCAGCCCGATCCCGATGCGCAGCTCGGTGAACACCCGCCGCAGCAGCGCGGCGAAGCCGAGACCGCCGGCCAGCCCGGCGAGGGTGGCGGCGACGCCGACGATCAGGGCCTCGACGGCGGCGAGCGCCAGGACCTGCCGGCGTTCCGCGCCGAGGGCGCGCAGCAGCGCCGACTCGCGGGTCCGCTGCGCCACGGTGACCGCGAACGTGTTGTGGATGGTGAACGCCGAGACGAGCAGCGCGACGCCGCCGAACGCGGCGATCACGGTGCGGAACGTGCCGAGCATGGGGTTCTCGAGGTCGCCGAGGCTCTCCCGCACCGCCGCGTCGGCGGTGACCGCCTCCGTCCCGGCGGGGAGTGCGGCCGCCACCCGGGCGGCCAGCTCGCGGGGGCCGGTGCCGTCCGCCGCGCGGATCCGGACGGAGCCGATCCGGTCGGGCGACGCGGCGATGTGGCGGCGCGCGCCCTCCAGGGTGAACGCGGTGAACGAGGACTCGCCGAACGCCCTCCCGGCGCCGGACACACTGATCCCGACGATCGTGACGGGGACGCGGTCCGGGGTGAGCACGGCCGTCCGGTCCCCGACGCGCAGGCCGCCCTCTTCGGCGGACAGCCGGTCGACGACGACCTCGTCGGGTGCGCGGGGTTCGCGGCCCTCGTCGATGCGGTAGGGGTTGAGGGCGGGATCGGTCTGCCAGTTCCCGGCGCAGCGCGGCCCCCGGTCGCCGATCGTCGCGCCGTCCGCGCCGAGGAGCTGCCCGGACCCCCGGATGACGGGCGCGGCGTGCGCGACGCCCTCGACGGCCCGGACCCGGTCGAGGGTCCCGGCGTCGATGTCGCCGCGCGGGGCCCACGGCGAGTCGCCCACGTCGGTCGCGTTCCGCACGATGACGTCCGTCCGGCCGTAGGAGCCGGAGTAGGAAGAGTCGAGGCCGCTCGTGAGCGTGTCGCCGAGGACGAGCGTCCCGGTGAGGAACGCGACGCCGAGGAACACCGCGGTCAGCGCGCCCGCCAGGCGGCGCCCGCGGCCCCGGATCTCCTTGAGCGCGAACCGGATCACGGCCGGTCTCCCGGCCGCCGCAGCCGGTCCACCACCACGCTGGCCCCGTCGAGGGCCCGGACGGCGATCGGTCCGCACCCGTGCGCCTTGGTGAGGCGCTCGGTGTGCGCGCCTCCGGAGAGGAGGCGCGGGGACGTCCCGGGCGGCGTCCGCGCCGCTGCCGTGCCGCTCATGCCGTGATGCTCCCGGTGCGGTGCGGGGCGCGTCGTCGGGCCGGGAGATGCACCGCCCCTGCGTCCTGAGGTGCATCCGGGCGCGGCCGGCTACGTCTCGAGACGTACGGGCCGGACGGGCCCGGCGCGCGAGGAGACGCGGACCTGCGCGAAGATCAATAAGACGCGTCGTCCAATTGTGATGCGGGCAACATACAAGCAGGCTTGATTGCTTGTTAGTGCGCTCGTACGGTCGAGGTGTGTCAGTAAGCGCTCGCCGACGCCACCGCCGTGGGGACGGCCGCCGCACCCAGGAGGAACGCCGGTCGCGGACCAGGGCCCGCCTCCTGGAGGCGACCATGGAATGCCTCGTCGACCTCGGCTGGTCGGGAACCTCCACCACCGAGGTGGCCCGCCGCGCGGGCGTGTCCCGCGGCGCCCAGCAGCACCACTACCCGACGAAGATGGTGCTGGTCGCGGCGGCGCTGGAGCATCTGCTGGAGGCGCAGCGGCTGGCGTACGAGACGGCCTTCGCGGTCCTGCCCGCCGAGCGCCGCAACGTCGAGGGCGCGCTCGACCTGCTCTGGGAGGTGTTCCGCGGCCGTCCGGCCAAGGCCCTCACCGAACTCGCCGTCGCGGCCAGGACCGACGACGAGCTGCGGCCGCTCTGCCAGGACCTCAACGAGCGGATCCTGCAGGTCATCCTGGAGACGTTCGAGCGCCTCTTCCCCGCGAACACCCTGCCCGCCGACTTCGTGCCGACGATGCTGCGCGGCCTGTTCGCGATGTTCATCGGCCTGTCCATCCAGAACGCGCTGGACGACGACGCGGAAGGCCACCAGGCCGCCGTGCTGCGCCAGATCAAGGACGTCGCCCGGCTCATCGTGCCGGAGCCCGGAGCCCCCGGCCGGGGGGCGGGCACCGCCGCGGACGCCGCGGACGCGCCCACCCGGGACGCGCCCGCCGCGGGTGCGTCCCCCACGACCGGATAGCCCCACCCCCGAAGTGCCGGCCGGCTCGCCGGCGCGTCACCCCCAGGGAGCGTCACCATGCCCGAAGCCCCCACCGACCTCGCCGACGAAGTGCGCGAGCAGGTCAAGGACAAGAAGGCCTACCGCGGTGTCATCGACCGCCTGAACAAGGCGTCCGTGGAGAAGCACTGGGAGGCCTACGCCGACATCCCGTGGGACGACCCGGACTTCGCGGTCGACAAGAACGACCCGCGCTGGGTGCTGCCCGAGTTCGACCGGCTCGGCCAGACCGAGTGGTACCGGTCGCAGCCGCCCGAGATCCAGTCGCAGATCGGGCTGTTCCGGGTCGCCACCGCGATGAAGATCGGCCTGCAGTTCGAGAACCTGCTCAAGCGCGGCCTGCTCAACTACGCGTACTGGCTGCCGAACGGGCGGCCCGAGTTCCGGTACGTCTACCACGAGACGACCGAGGAATGCCATCACGGGATGATGTTCCAGGAGTTCGTGAACCGGACGAAGATGCCGATCCGCGGCATGCCGAAGTCGCTGACGTTCGTCGCGCAGACGGCGCCCTGGATCCCGCTGATCAGCACCGAGATGTTCTTCGTGTTCGTGCTCGGCGGCGAGGACCCGATCGACTACGTGCAGCGCAAGTCGCTCAAGAACGGGCACATCAAGCACCCGCTCGAAGAGACGATCATGAGGATCCACATCGCGGAGGAGGCCCGGCACATCTCCTTCGCCCGGCACTACCTCAAGCACCGGATCCCGCACATGCACCCGGTGCGCCGCCGCGTCCTCGGCCTGTTCACCCCGGTCGTCCTCGGCGTGATGGCGCGGATCATGCTGTCCCCGCCCGGGCCGATGGTCCGCCACTTCAACATCCCGAAGGACGTCGTGCGCGCGGCCTACCGCAGCGAGGCGTCCCAGGCCGAGATCGCCAACTCGGTCGGCAAGATCCGCGACCTGATGGCCGAACTGGGCGTGATCGACCCCGTCGGCAAGCGGGTGTGGAAGGCGTTCGGTATCTGGGACGAACCGAAGAAGCGCCGTTCCGTCCCGTCCGCCGCCAAGGCCGCCTGAATCCGGCCGCGCCGACATGACGGACGAGACGCGCACCGGCGCGACGAGCGCGGGAGAGCCGAGCGCGGCCGAGCGGAGCGGGGGAGAGCGGAGCAGTCCCGCCGTGGACACCCCCGCGGCGGGGCCGGGCGAACCGTACCGGGTCGCCATCATCGGGACGGGGTTCTCCGGGCTCGGCATGGCGATCGGGCTGAAGAAGGCGGGCGTGCACGACTTCGTCGTCCTGGAGAAGGCCGGCGAGGTCGGCGGGACCTGGCGGGAGAACACCTATCCCGGCTGCGCCTGCGACATCATGTCGCTGCTGTACTCGTTCTCCTTCGAGCCCAAGAACGACTGGTCCCGGATGTTCCCCGAGCAGGCCGAGCTCCTGCGGTACATCAAGGACGTCGTCGACAAGTACGACCTCGCGCAGCACATCCGGTTCCATGCCGAGGTGACCGGCGCCGAGTACGACGACGCCACCGGCACCTGGCGCGTCACGGTCGCCCGGCGCGACGGCACGGACGGATCGGACGGCGGAGGGGGCGGGGACGAGGTCGAGGTCGTCCGGGCGCGGGCGGTCGTGGCCGGTATGGGCCCGCTCCACAAGCCGAACGTTCCGGATCTGCCGGGCCTGAAGTCGTTCGAGGGCGCCGCGTTCCATTCCGCGGAGTGGGACCACGGCTACGACCTGTCGGGCAAGCGCGTCGCCGTCGTCGGGACGGGCGCGTCCGCGATCCAGTTCGTTCCGCGGATCGCGAAGCGGGTGGAGTCTCTCACGGTGTTCCAGCGGACGCCGCCGTGGATCATCCCCAAGCCCGACCGCCGCATCACCGGCGTCGAGAAGGCGCTGTTCCGGCGCGTTCCAGGGGTACAACGGGGCTACCGCAACGGTATTTACCTGATGCAGGAGAGTTTCGTCGTCGGGTTCAAGAATCCGCGGCTGCTCAAGCTCGCCAGTGGTCTCGCCCAGTGGCATCTGGCGCGCCAGGTGCCGGACCGGAAGCTGCGCCGGAAGTTGCTCCCCGACTACACGATGGGCTGCAAACGGACGCTGGTGTCCAGCGACTACTACCCCGCGCTGATGCGGCCCAACGTCGACCTGACCACCGCGGGCATCGCCGAGGTGCGGCCGAAGTCGATCGTGACCCGCGACGGCCGCGAGCACGAGGTCGACGCGATCATCTTCGGCACCGGCTTCCACGTCACCGACGCGTTCGCGGACGCCCGCATCACCGGCCGGGACGGGCTGCGGATCCAGGACGCGTGGAAGGACGGCATCGAGGCCCACCTCGGCGTGACCGTCGCGGGCTTCCCGAACCTGTTCCTGCTGCTCGGGCCGAACTCCGGTCTCGGTCACAACTCGATGATCTTCATCATCGAGGCGCAGGTCCGGTACGTCCTGCAGTGCCTGGCGATGCTGGACGCGGCGGGCGGCGCCCGCATCGCCGTCCGCCCGTCCGTGCAGGACCGCTTCAACGACTGGGTCCGGCGCAAGTCCGCGGGCGCCGTGTGGGTGTCCGGGGGCTGCACCAGCTGGTACCTCGACGCCGACGGCGCCAACCGCGCCGCGTGGCCCGCGTCCACCGTCAACTACTGGCTGCGGACCCGCCGCCTGGACCCGGCGGACTTCGAGATCGAGTCGGACGCGGTGATCGAGTCGGACGCGGTGATCGAGTCGGACGCGCCCACATCGGCGTCGGCGGCTTCATAACGGGGTGCGTATCGGCGGGCGCGGCCCGCCGATACAATCCCCTGCAATTAAACACAGCATCCAATTAGTTGAGCGGAGTGCGGAATGAGCATCGCGATCGTGACCGGAGGCGCATCCGGCATCGGCCGTGCGATCGCCACGTCCCTGGTGGCGCGCGGCGACACCGTCGTGGTCACCGACATCGACGAGGACGGCGCCAAGGCGGTCGCGGACCGGCTGAACGGCCTCGGCCGCGGCAAGGCCGCCCCCGCCCGCCTCGACGTGACCGACCCCGGTGCGGTCACCGAGCTGTACGCGAGCGTCAAGGCCGAGCACGGCCGGCTCGACCGCGTGTTCAACAACGCCGGCATCGCCGTCGGCGGCCTGGCCGAGGAACTGACCCTCGACCACTGGAACCGCGCGATCGACATCAACCTCAAGGGCGTCGTCCACGGCGTCAACGCCGCCTACCCGATCATGCTCGAGCAGGGGAACGGCCACATCGTCAACACCGCCTCCCTCGCCGGGCTCGTCCCGATGCCCGTTGGCATCCCCTACACCGCCACCAAGCACGCCGTCGTCGGCCTTTCCCTCGGCCTGCGCGCCGAGGCCGCCGGGCGCGGCGTCAAGGTCAGCGTCGTCTGCCCCAGCTTCGTCAACACCCCGCTGCTCACCAACGTCAACCCCGGCCTGCCCGAGACCGCGCTCAGCGGCGACGCCACCGGCGACATCAAGAAGGCGTCCCCCTTCCTCTACACCGCCGAGAAGCTCGCCCGCGACATCATGCGCGGCGTCGACCGGAACCAGGCGCTGATCGTCGCCCCCCGGCACGGCCGCGCCGCCTGGCGGGGCATGCGCCTCAGCCCGTCCGGCGCCGTGCGCATCGCGTCCCTCGCGGTCGGCCGCATCGCCGGGGGCAAGTGACGCCGGCGCGTCCCGCATAGGCTGGAGCGCGTGGAACGGATCCTCGTCAGCTCCTGCCTCGCGGGACGTCCCGTCCGCTACGACGGCGCGGCCAAGCCGGTGGACGACGGCCTGTTCGAGCGCTGGCGCGCCGAGGGGCGGCTCGTCCCCTTCTGCCCGGAGGTGTCCGGCGGGCTGGCGGTGCCGCGCCCGCCCGCCGAGATCGTCGGCGGCGACGGCCGCGCCGTCCTCGCCGGGACCGCCGCCGTCCGCACCGGCACCGGTGAGGACGTGACGGGCGCCTTCCTGCGCGGCGCCCGCCTCGCCCTCGACACCGCCCGCCGCACCGGTGCCCGCATCGCCGTCCTCAAGGAGGGCAGCCCCTCCTGCGGCAGCGACCGGATCCACGACGGCACCTTCACCGGCACCCCGAGACCCGGCGGGGGCGTGACCACCGCGCTCCTCGAACGCGAGGGCGTCCGCGTCTTCGGCGAGGACGATCTCGCGGCCGTCCAGGCACTCCTGACGGCCCTCGAATCCCGCTGAGCGCCCGAATCCCGCTAGTACACCTCGGCGCGGCCGTACACGCCCGTCCCGGGCTCGTCGCACTGCGCGATGAACTCGGCCGGGAAACCGGGCTCGAAGCCCGTCGCCGCCTCCAGCCGCGCGACCGCCTCGTCCGGCAGGACCACGTCCACCGCGCCGAGGTTCTCGGTGAGCTGCGCGACGCTGCTCGCCCCGACGATCGGATGCACCCCCGGCCACCGCGCGCGCGTCCACGCCAGCGCGACCTGCGACGCGGCCACCCCCAGCTCCCCGGCGACCTCCATCACCGCGCGCGCCACCGCGTGGTCGCGTTCGCCCAGCGTGGACGCGTCCACCCGCGCCGGTCCGTCCGGACGGTCCGGCCCGCTGAACCTGCCCGACAGGACGCCCCGGGCGAGCGGCGCCCACGCGGCCACGCTCAGCCCCAGCGCGTCCGCCATCGGCAGCAGCTCCCGCTCGACGTCCCGGTTCAGCAGGTTGTACGGCACCTGAAGGCCCGCGAACGGCGTCCAGCCCCGCCACTCCGCCAGCGTGTTCGCGCGCGACACCACCCACGCGGGCGCGTCCGAGATCCCGATGTACAGGACCTTCCCGGACCGGACGACGTCGTCCAGCGCACGCATCGTCTCCTCGATCGGGGTGCGGCGGTCCCACACGTGCACCCACAGCACGTCGACGTAGTCGGTCCGCAGCCTCCGCAGGCTCTGCTCCAGCGACAGCACGAGGTTCTTGCGGTGGTTGCCGCCCCCGTTCGGATCGTCCGGATCGCGGGAGACCGTGTACTTGGTCGCCAGCACGAACCGGTCGCGGCGCCCCGCGAGCAGCCCGCCCAGCACGTTCTCGCTCTCCCCGTACGCGGAGGCCGTGTCGATGACGTTCCCGCCCGCGTCGGCGTAGGCGTCCAGCATGGCCCCGTGGCCCGGACCGTCCTCGAAGAAGCTCATCGCGCCGAAGAAGACCTCCGACACGCGAAGACCGGTCCGTCCCAGCACTCGGTAACGCAAAAAACCCTCCCGGTACGCGGCGAGGCCCCGCCTCGAGCCGCGACGCGAGCCTTTCATGCCGCGGGCGCCGGGGGAAGATCAGCCGGCGGCGGCGTCGTCCAGCCGGCGGAGCGCGCCGCGCACCACCTCCGGATCGGTCGTCGCCCAGAACGGCGGCAGCGAGTTCTTCAGGAACCCGCCGTACCGCGCCGTCGCCAGCCGCGGATCGAGCACGGCCACCACGCCGCGGTCGTCCATCGAGCGCAGCAACCTGCCCGCGCCCTGCGCCAGCAGCAGCGCCGCGTGCGTCGCCGCGACCGACATGAAACCGTTGCCGCCGCGCGCCGCCACCGCCCGCGACCGCGCCGACGACACCGGATCGTCCGGGCGCGGGAACGGGATCCGGTCCATGATCACGAGCTGCAGCGACGGGCCCGGCACGTCCACCCCCTGCCACAGCGACAGGGTGCCGAACAGGGACGTCCGCTCGTCCTCGGCGAACCGCGCGACGAGCTGACTCGTGGAATCCTCGCCCTGGCACAGCAGCGGATGGGACAGGTGGTCCTTCAGCTCGTCGGCGGCCTGCCGGGCGGCCCGCATCGACGAGAACAGCCCGAGCGTCCGGCCGCCCGCCGCCTCGATCAGCTCGGTGATCTCCGTCAGGTACGCGTCGGCGAGACCGTCCCGTCCCGGCTGCGGCAGGTGCCGCGCGACGTACAGGATGCCCGACTTCGGATGGTCGAACGGGGACCCCACGTCGAGCCCCGACCAGGCGACCTCGGTCTCCCCCTCGCCCTTGTCCGTCGCGGTGACCGCCAGCCCCTCCGCGGCCGTCCGCGCGTCCCGCGGCGCGCTCCCCGCCAGCGGCGGCAGGCCCCACTGGCGGGCGAGCGGCTCGAACGAGCCGCCCAGCGTGAGCGTCGCCGACGTCAGGACGGTCGTGCGCTCCTCGAACAGCGTCGAACGCAGCAGCCCGCCCACGCCGATCGGCGCCACGTGCAGCGCCGGCGGCCGCTTGGGGCGCCCCTCCTGCACGAACGGCTTCTCCAGCCACACCACGTCGAAGCGCTGCGCGATCTCCGGCTGGAACGCCTCCAGCAGCCGGACGGCCGTGTCGTGCACGTCCTCCAGGGACGACCGGGCGGCCTTCCGCGCGCCCATGTCGGCCGGGTCGTTGTCCTTCTTCTCCGGGCCGAGCGCCGTGACGGCCGCGTGGGCCGCGTCCCGCACGACCGCCAGGGAGTTCCCGAGCGCCGGCGACAGCACGTCCATCCGGCCGCCCGGCAGGTCCTCCAGCAGGATGCCGAGGCCCTCGCCCGCCTCCTTCAGCCGGTCGGCGAGGCCCTCCTCGATGAGCCGCCCGCACCGCCGCGCCGCCGTCTCGACGGCCGCCGCGCTCAGCTCGCCCGTCGCCACCGAGGTGACCCGGTCGACCAGCTCGTGCGCCTCGTCCACGATCACGACGTCGTGCTCGGGCAGGACCTGGAAGTCCTCCAGCGCGTCGATCGCCAGCAGCGCGTGGTTCGTGACCACGATGTGCGCGTCCCCGGCCTCCGCGCGTGCCAGCTCGGCGAAGCATTCGGTGCCGTGCGGGCAGCGCTGCGCCCCCAGGCACTCCTTCGCGCTCACGGCCACCTGCCGCCACGCCTGCTCGCTCACCCCGGGCACCAGCTCATCCCGGTCGCCGGTCCTGGTCTCCTCGACCCACTCGTTCAGCCGCTTGACCTGCCGGCCCAGCGACGAGAGCTGCTGCGGGTCGAACAGCCCGCCCTCGTCCTCCTCCGGCGCACCCGTCTGCACCCGGTGCAGGCACAGGTAGTTGCGCCGTCCCTTGAGGATCGCGAACTTCAGCTCCGTCCCGAGCAGCGGGCCCAGCGCCTCGGCCAGCCGGGGCAGGTCCCGGTCGACGAGCTGGCGCTGCAGCGCGATCGTCGCCGTGGACACCACCACCGTGGCCTGCTTCTCCACCGCGTGCCGGATCGCCGGGACCAGGTACGCCAGCGACTTCCCGGTCCCGGTGCCCGCCTGCGCCGCGACGTGCTCGCCCGACTCGATCGCCGAGCGCACCGCCTCGGCCATCGTCGTCTGCCCGGGACGCTCGGCGCCCCCGATGGCCTCGACGGCGGCGGCGAGCAGGGTCGCCATGTCCGGAATCTTGGTGTCGCTGCCGGTCAGCAGTTCAGGGGCGGGCACGTCGCCCGACACTACCGTCCGCCGCGGACATCCGCGTCCCGTCCGTCCATCGGAACGTCGCCTTCGCGGGGCTCGCGTTCGAACGCGCGGCCGGGGTCGGCCAAGATGGTGGGCGTGTCCGCAGAAAGAGAAGTCCTGAGCTGGGAGTCGTTCGGCGCCGCGAGCCGGGAGCTGGCGCAGGCGGTCGCCGACAGCGGCTACCGCCCCGACCTGATCCTGTCCATCGCCCGCGGCGGCCTGTTCGTCGCCGGAGCCCTCGGATACGCGCTCGACGTCAAGAACCTGCACGTGATGAACGTCGAGTTCTACACCGGTGTGAACGAACGGCTCGACCTGCCGGTCATGCTCCCGCCCGTCCCCAACGCCGTCGACCTGTCCGGCGCCGAGGTGCTCGTCGCCGACGACGTCGCCGACACGGGCGCCACCCTCAAACTCGTCCGCGACTTCTGCGCCGACCACGTCGCCGACGTCCGCTGCGCCGTGGTCTACGAGAAGCCCGCCTCCTCGGTCAAGTGCGAGTACGTCTGGCGGCGTACCGACCGCTGGATCAACTTCCCGTGGTCCACCGAACCCCCGGTCGTCGCCGAGCCCGAGGTCCTCGACGCCTGAGTTATCCACAGGCAGAAGTTCTTTCGGCGGGCCCGGGCGCCGCTTGGCAGGGTCGATGACATGAGTCCACTGGTCATCCGCTCCGCCCGAGACGCCATCGCCGCCGTCCCCTACATGCTCGGCTTCCACCCGTCCCGCAGCCTCGTCGTGATCGGTTTCGACGGCCCGCCGAACACCTGCGCCGTCCGGCTGGATTTACCGGTGCCGCAGAAGGTCGCCGACCGGGCGTCCGGGATGCTGGGCGCCAACGGCTTCCGCAGGGCCCTCCTCCTCGGATACGGCGCACCCGACGAGGTCGCCGTCGCCGCCGTGGCCATGCGCGCCGCCCTCACCGCCGCGGGCGTCGACGCCGCCGAGGCCATCCGCGTCGACGAGCACCGATGGTGGTCGCTGACCTGCGACGACGACTGCTGCCCGGCCGAGGGCACCCCGTACGACATCGCCGGCAGCGTCGTCGCCGCCCAGGCGACCTTCGCCGGGCACGTGGTCCTCGCCGACCGGGACGAGCTGGTCCGCTCGGTGCAGCCCGTCCCGGAGACCCCCGCCCTCCGCGCCGCCACCGACCGCGCCGAGAAACGGTTCCTCGCCCGGGCCCGCGAACCCTCGGCCCGGTTCCGCTCCAAGGCCACCGAAGAGGGCATCGCGTTCGTCGCGGGAGTCCTGGCCCGCGACGGCCTCACCGACGACGAGATCGCCTGGCTCGGCGTCCTGCTCACCGACCGCCGCGTCCGCGACGAGGCCTGGATCCGCATCGACGAGGACGCCCCCGCCGACGACATCCGCTTCTGGCGCGACGTCACCCGCCGCGTCCGCGCCCCCTACGCCGCGGGTCCCGCGGCCCTCCTCGCCTATGCCGCCTACGCCGGGGGCGACGGAGGCCTGGCCAACATCGCCCTCGACCGGGCCCTCGACGCCGACCCCGGTTACTCCATGGCCGTCCTCCTCCGCCAGGTCATCACCTCCGGCATCCCGCCCTCCAAGGCCCGGATGCGCATGACCCCCGGGGAACTGGCCGCCGCCTACGACGAAAAGGGGTGATCACCGCAGCCCCCGCCACGCCCCCACGACGACGGCCCCGGTCACGATCGCCGCCACCCAGAACGGCGCCGTGAGCCCGAACGTCCCGGCGATCAGCCCGCCCACGACCAGACCACCGGCCGCACCACCGGCCTCGAGCAGCGCGTAAGCGCTCCCGACCCGTCCCATCAGCCGATCCGGAGTGGCCCGCTGGCGCACGGTCGCCGCGATCGCTCCCCACACCATCGTGTGGACGCCGAACACCACCAGCACGATCGCGGCGACCCACGCCCGCTCCGTCAGCGCCAGCCCCACGTGCGTGAGGGCTTCCACCACGAGCCCGGCCCGCAACAGCACCGCCGTCCCGAACCGCCTCTGCAGCACGCGCGCCGACGACGCGCCCGCCAGGCCCCCGACCCCGAAGGTGGTGAGCAGCCATCCGTACCCGGCCTCCGACAGCCCCAGCCGCTCCTGCGCGTACAGCACGAACACCGAGAACGCCGAGCAGAACGCCACGTTCGCCACGGCCATCGCCCCCGCGAGCGTCCTCAGCAGCCGGTGCGACCAGAGGAACCGCACTCCCGCCACGATCTCCGCCCGCAGATTCCGCGGCCGAGGCTCCACCGGTGCCGGCCGCATCCGCGCCACCAGCGCCGCCGCCACCACGAACGTCACGGCGTCGAACGCGAACGGCGCCGCCGCCGCCACCCCGAACAGCGCCGCCCCCAGCGGCTTGGCCAGGAACTGGTTCCCCACCGTGAACGTAGCCATGAACAGCGCGTTCGCCGACGGAAGGTGCTCCGCCGGCACCACCGACGGCAACCGCGCCACCGCCGCCGTGTCCGCGAGCGTCTCACCCGCCCCGAGCAGGAAGAAGATCACGTACAGCAGCGGAACCTCCACCGCCTCGCAAGCCACGAGCACGGCCAGGCCGGCCAGCACGCCTCCGCGCAGCAGATTGACCACCAAGATCAGCCGCCGCCGATCCACCCGATCGACGAACGCTCCGCTGACCAGAGAGAACAGCAGCCAGGGCAACACCTGGACGAACGCCGCCCCCGCGACGAGCACCGGATCCCGCGTCAACGTGGCCGTCAGCAACGGCCCCGCGACGGCGGTGACCCCGTCACCGACATTGGACACACCCGAAGCAACCCAGAGCTTCCCGAAGTCCGCGGACCAGAAGGCACGCACGACGAACTCCCATCGAAGAAGGAAAGGACCACGAGAACCCCCACCGACTTCGTGAACACCCGCCCGCGCGCCGAGCCGCGCCGCCGATCACCCGTCCCGTCGCCCGGGCGGCCGCGGTGGCCGCCCGGGCGACCGGCGAGGCCACCGGCCACGCGACGCCCGCACGTCCGCCTTCCGTAGCTGGGCGACTGCGGTCTCCGCCTGCGGAGTGCCCTTTGCGCGGGCATCGGCCCGGCGCCCGGCAGGCGATCCCCGCGCGTCCGGCTTCCGCGTGCCCGCGCGGCTGCGGTCGCCCGACTGCGGGCCGGGGACGCACGGGACGACCGGCGGCTTGCCGCGTGCCACTTGGAGCGGCCGTCGGCGCCGACCTGGCGACGTCGGCCGGAGCCGTGCGCTTGGAGCCCCACCGGGTGACGTGCGCGCGTCCGGTGACCGTGCGGGCCGCGGGCTTCCGTCAGGCGGTCGCCCAGGTGCGGCCGTCCGCGCTCGGGAACCAGCCGGGTGACGTTGGCGCGCCGGCCTCCGCGCGGTTGCGGGCGTCCGCCGAAGCCTCGCCCGCCCGTGGTCGGCGCTCGGCCGTTCGCCGGGCCATGCCGGAGCGTCGGGTTTCCGAGCGGGGCGGTCGATGCGCCGCTCGGGACGCCGATCCGGTGGCCGTCCGCTCGGCGCCCGCCGGGCGGTGCTCACGTGCCGGGCATCTTGTGCGGCTGGGGGACGTCCGCCGGGTGGCGCTCACGTGTTGGGCATCTTGTGCGGTTGGGGGACGCGCGTCGGGTGGCGCTCACGTGTTGGGCATCTTGTGCGGCTGGGGGACCTCCGCCGGGTGGCGCTCACGTGTCGGGCATCCTGTGCGGCTGGGGGACGCGCGTCGGGCGGTTGATGGTGCCCCGACCTGCGGAGAGCCGTGACGGCAACGCGCACCGCGCGTCCTGGACCACGGGAGCGGGCGGTCGCTCCCCCGATGCGCCCGGCGCTTCACTCGGGTGCCGGACGCCTTGATGCGGGGCGGCGGGTGCTTGAACGCGACGGCGTCACTGACGGCGGTGGCCTGCCGGCAATACGCCGACCGCCACGCTCGCGACGTGCTCGAGGTGTCCCTGGCCACCGACGACGACGGTGCAGGGGACGCCGAGAGGGTGCCCCGCAACCGTGACGCGCCCCTACGGCGTCGCCGTGCCGCCGCCGCGACCGCGGACGGCGGCGCGGTGTGCGGCGGCCCCGCCCGGCGGCGGACGGACGGCGCGACCCGTCCCGGGCCTCGCCGGGCGCGGGGGTGGGGCATGTCCGGCTGTCATGTGTGCGTCTTGGAGACGTGCGGAGTGGCGGGTCGTCACGGGGTCCTGTGGCGGGCGCCCGTTCGTCTGGTCGGTCGTGCGCGTGGGAGGCGCAAGTGTTCAGTTGTCGGTGGAGGCGGTGCCGCCGGTCTCGGTGCGCATACGGTCCTCTCTTCCGGGCGGAGGTGCGCGGGGACCGTAACCCGCGGGGACGGGCGTCGCAACAGAGTTTCCGTCAGGACGAGACGGCTTCGCCGGGGGTGCCGGGGTCGATGCGGCGGTCGCGGTTGCGGGCGTTCCAGGCCCGCATGCGCGGGGGATAGCCGACGATCTGGACGTCGTAGACCGGGGCGCCGAGGTCGCGGGCGACCTTGCCGATGACCTCGGGGGCGCCGACGCGGCGGCGGGTCCATTCGCCGTCGTGGGCGACGGCGACGGCAGTGGTGTCGGTGGCGAAGGTCTCCGGCTCGACGAAGAACTCGACGCCGCGGCGCGAGCGGGCGAAAGCGATCAGCGCCTCGATGTCGGCGTCGGTGGCCTCGCGGTCGAACTTGGTCACCGAGGACCCGCGATGCTTGCGGATCCCGAAGCGGTCCCGGAACCTCATGATCTGCCCTGTCGGCTGGGTGGCGCCCCGTTCCGAGGCTGGTCTGACAATAAACGATCGCTTGCTCGCGGCGGTTCCCGACACGGCGTTCGCGTCCCGGACGGGCGGGGCTTCGCGATCTAGACTGGCGGGGCTCGAAGATCGGGGGGAGCTGATGGACGGGCCTGGCCTGGTCCGGCGCGGGGCCGCGGCCGTGCTCGCGGTCGCGTTGTGCGGGTGGCTCAGCACGCTGGCGCCACCGGCCGGACGGGTGGAGATCGTGGCCGTGCAGGCGGCGCGGACCGAGCCGGAGCCGCCGAAGCCGCCGGAACCGTCGCCGGAACCGCCGCCGGTGCGGAAGATCGACTGCGCGCGGTCGAAATGTGTGGCGCTGACGTTCGACGACGGGCCCGTGCCGGGAACCGCGGAGCTCTTGGACGTGCTGGACGCCAACGGGGTACGGGCGACGTTCTTCGTCGTGGGGGAGAAGGCGGCGGAGCATCCCGAGCTGGTCCGGCGCGAGTACCTGGCGGGACACGAGATCGGGAACCACAGTTACACGCACGCCGATCTGGGGGAGGCGTCGAAGGAACGGGTCGTCTCCGAGTTGCGAAGGACCCAGGACGTGATCCGGAGCGCCACCGGACTCACGCCCGTGCTGCTGCGTCCCCCGTACGGGTCGATGTCGAAGACGCTGGAGCGCGAGGCGCGGCGTATGGGGCTGGCGCAGGTGCTGTGGTCGGTCGATCCGCAGGACTGGAGCGAACGCGACAGCGGGTCCGTCGAGAAGAAGATCGTCGAGGGGGTCCGGCCGGGCGGCGTGGTGCTGATGCACGACATCCACGGATCGTCGGTGGACGCGGTCCCGGACATCATCGAGCGGTTGCGGGACGACGGGTACGAGTTCGTGACGGTTTCGGAGCTTTTCGGGCGGCTCAGCCCCGGGGAGGAGTACGTCGAGCGGAACTCAGGGCAGCCTCAGGGACTTCCCTGATGGAACGGCGGGGCGCCCGCGCGGAGTATGGAGGCATGAGCACTCAAGGTCACCTGCGCGTGTCGGACGCCGAGCGGGAGCCCGTCCTCGGACGGCTGAAGGACGCGTTCGCCGAGGGGCGGATCGACCAGGACGAGTTCGACATGCGCGCGCATCTGGTGCTGACGGCGAAGACGCGGGACGACCTCGCGGTGGTGACCGGGGACTTGGCGCCCGCGCCGGCGGCGGCGGGTCCGGAGCCGGACGGCGGCGACCGGGTGATGGCGGCGACGGCCCACGCGCTGGGGGCGTGGACGCTGTTCGTCGGGCCGCTGGTGGTGATGCTGACGCGGGGCCGCAGCTCGGAGTTCGTCCGCCGGCAGGCGGTGGAGGCCGTGAACCTGCAGGTGACGCTGCTGCTGATCACGATCGTGACGTTCGGGGTCGGTGGGATGCTGTACGCGGTGACGTGGATCGCGTCGATCGTCGCGGCGATCTACGCGCTGGCCGGACAACCGTTCCGCTACCCGTGGATCCTCCGGCTCATGAAGTAGCGCTCGGGTTTGTGGGCGCGCGCCCACGGGGAAAGGTTGTTCAGCCGCCTCGTGGGGAGATGGATCAGCATGCCCGTGCCTTTATTCCCCTCCCTGCCTGTGATGACTACAACGTCCGGGTTATGTGGACCGTACATGGGATGATCGATTAACTATGTTCGGGAGGGGTACATGACGGAGCTTGCGATCAAAGGCGATCATCAGCGGGCGGTAGAGGCGCTCAGGCGGTCCTACGCGGAGATCCCGGCGGGCACGCCGGTGCGGCTGGCGAAGAAGACGTCGAACCTGTTCCGGTGGCGCGACCCCTCGGCGGCGCCCGGCCTGGACGTGTCCGGGTTCGACTCGGTGCTCGGCGTCGACCCGGACGAGCGGACCGCGCAGGTCCAGGGGATGACGACGTACGAGGACCTGGTCGACGCGACGCTGCCGCACGGGCTGATGCCGACGGTCGTCCCGCAGCTGAAGACGATCACGCTGGGCGGGGCGGTGACGGGGCTCGGGATCGAGTCGACGTCGTTCCGCGACGGGCTCCCGCACGAGTCGGTGCTGGAGATGGAGGTCCTGACCGGCGACGGGCAGATCGTCACGGCGACGCGCGACAACGAGCACGCGGACCTGTTCTACGGGTTCCCCAACTCCTACGGGACGCTCGGCTACTCGCTGCGGCTGAAGATCGAGCTGCGGCCGGTGCGGCCGTACGTCCGGCTGCGGCACCTGCGGTTCGGGGACGCGCAGTCGCTCGCGAAGGCGCTGGCGGAGATCACCGAGTCGCGGACCTACGAGGGCGAGTCCGTCGACTTCATGGACGGTACGGTCTTCAGCGCCACGGAGCAGTACATCACCCTCGGTTTCTTCACCGACGAGGCGCCGTACACGTCCGACTACACCGGCCAGGACATCTACTACCGGTCGATCCAGCGGCGTTCGGTCGACTTCCTGACGGTGCGCGACTACATCTGGCGCTGGGACACCGACTGGTTCTGGTGCTCGGGCGCGTTCGGGGTGCAGAACCCGCTCGTCCGGCGGGTGTGGCCGGACAAGGCCAAGCGGTCGGACGTGTACCGGAAGCTGGTCGCCTACGACCGGCGCTACCATCTGGTGGCCCGCGTGGACCGGTGGCGGGGGCAGCGTCCGCGCGAGGACGTCATCCAGGACATCGAGGTTCCGGTGGAGCGGCTGCCGGAGTTCCTGGAGTTCTTCCACGACAAGGTGGGGATGAGCCCGATCTGGCTGTGCCCGCTGCGAGTGAAGGAGCGGTGGCCGCTCTACCCGCTCGAACAGGGACGCACGTATGTGAACGCGGGGTTCTGGGGGACGGTGCGGATCCCGCCGGGGCAGATCCCCGAGTACCACAACCGGCTGATCGAGCGCAGGGTCGCCGCCCTGGACGGGCACAAGTCCCTCTACTCGACGGCCTACTACGGCCGGGACGAGTTCTGGCGGTACTACGACGGGGAGACCTACCGGCGGCTCAAGGGGTCCTACGACCCGGACGGGCGGCTGCTGGACCTCTACGACAAGTGCGTGCGCGGGCGCTGATCGGGCGCCCGCCGTTTTCGGGGGGCCCGGTGGGCAGCGGCGGCCGACCGCGTCGGCGGCCGACGCCTCGCCCGTCCGGGTGGAGAGACAGGAGGGATCAAGATGACGCTGGCCAGGGTCTTCGAGCAGCTAGCCGGGCCGCAGGCGCCAGTGGAGATCACGGCGTACGACGGCTCGCGGGCGGGGGCGCCCGGCGCCGACATCCGGGTGCACGTGCGTTCGCCGTACGCGGTGTCGTACCTGGTGCATTCGCCGGGGGCGCTCGGTCTGGCGCGCGCCTACGTGACCGGGATGCTCGACGTGCCCGGGGACATGATCACGGCACTGTCCACGATGCAGGCGCTGTTCGGCGAGGTGACGGGGCGGCAGAAGGCGGGGATCCTCGCCCAGGTGGCGCGCGACCCGCTGCTGCGGGGCGCGGTGAGCCGCCGGCTGGACCCGCCGCCGCAGGAGGCGCCGTTCAGCCGCATCCCGTCGTGGCTGCGGCACTCCAAGCGCCGCGACGCGCGGGCGATCTCGCACCACTACGACGTGTCGAACACCTTCTACGAGTGGGTGCTGGGCCCGTCGATGGCGTACACGTGCGCGTGCTACCCGAGGGAGGACGCGACGCTGGAGGAGGCGCAGTTCCACAAGCACGACCTGGTGGCCAGGAAGATCGGGCTGAAGCCGGGGATGCGGCTGCTGGACGTGGGCTGCGGCTGGGGCGGCATGGTGATGCACGCCGCGCAGGAGTACGGCGTGAAGGCGCTGGGCGTGACGCTGTCGAAGCAGCAGGCGGAGTGGGCGCAGAAGGCGATCGCCGACCGCGGCCTGTCCGACCTGGCGGAGGTGCGGCACCTGGACTACCGGGACGTCGCCGAGACCGGGTTCGACGCCGTCAGCTCGATCGGGCTCACCGAGCACATCGGCAAGGCGAACCTGCCGTCGTACTTCGCGTTCCTGTACGGGAAGCTGAAGCCCGGCGGGCGGATGCTGAACCACACGATCACGCGGCCCGACAACCTCGCTCCGCCGCGCAAGGAGAACGGCTTCATCAACCGGTACGTGTTCCCGGACGGTGAACTCGAGGGCCCGGGGCACATCCAGACGCAGATGAACGACGCCGGGTTCGAGATCCGGCACCAGGAGAACCTGCGGGAGCACTACGCCCGCACGCTCACCGGCTGGTGCCGCAACCTGGACGAGCACTGGGACGAGGCCGTCGCCGAGGTCGGCGAGGGCACCGCCCGGGTCTGGCGCGTCTACATGGCCGGGTGCGTGCTCGGCTTCGAACAGAACTGGATCCAGCTGCACCAGACGCTCGGGGTGAAGCTGGACGAGACGGGGAACGGCCACATGCCGCTGCGTCCCGATTGGGGTGTGTGACCGGCTGCAGCTCCCGCAGCACCGACGACGAGCCGACCGGGCGACCGGCCGGCTCGTCCCGTTTCCGGGCGGGCCGGGTCTAAACCCGGTCAACATTCCCCGCGCCGATATCCCCGCAGGTCGAACGGGGTAGGCGGGGGATCAGGATCGTCGAGCCCGGGGGGACGCGAGGACATGCACATCCGGTCCCCGGTGAAGCCGATGCTGGCGGCGGCGGTCGAGCGGCTGCCGGCACCGGGGGCGTGCCCGGGCGGGTGCCGGTACGAGCCGAAGTTCGACGGGTTCCGCGCGATCGCGATCGTGGACGAGGCGGGCGCGGTGCTGCTCGCGTCCCGCCGCGGGATCCGGTTCAACGAGGCGTTCCCCGAGGTCGTCGCGGCCGTCGCGGAGCTCGTGCCGTCCGCGACCGTGCTGGACGGCGAGATCGTCCGGTGGGGCGCGGACGGGCGGCTGGACTTCGGCGCGCTGCAGCGGCGGCACGTCGCCGGGCGCCGCCGCCCGGACCTGGCGCGGGCCGAACCGTGCCACTACGTGGCGTTCGACGTGCTGGAGAGCGGCGGCACGGACCTGCGGCCGCGCCCGCTGCGCGAGCGCCGGGCGATCCTGGAGCGCCTGCTCGGGGACGGTCCGCCCACCGCGCGGGTGGTGGCGTCGCCGCAGACGGCGGACGTCGCGGAGGCGCGCCTGTGGTTCGACGCGCTCGCCGCGCAGGGCATCGAGGGGCTGGTCGTCAAGGACGCCGACGGCGCGTACCTGGCGGGGCGGCGCCGCTGGCAGAAGGTGAAGCGGCGGACGACGGCGGAGGGGATCGTCGGCGGGGTGACCGGCACCCGGCAGGCGCCGGAGTCGCTGATCCTGGGCCGGTTCGACGCGGACGGCCGGTTGCGGGTGGTCGCGCGGACGACGCCGCTGCCGCCCGCCGCGCGCACCGAGCTGGCCGCGGTGCTGCGGCCGGGGGCGCCCGACCATCCGTGGCCGGCCGAGCTCCCGGGCGGCTTCGCGGGCGGCCCGTACGGTGCGCACCCGCCGATCCGGTACGTCCGGACCGAGCCGGAGACGGTCGTGGAGTTCAGCGCGGACGCGGCCGTGGAGCACGGACGCTGGCGGCACGCCGTCCGGTACGTCCGGATGCGGGCGGAACTGGAGTCGTCGGACGTGCCGCCGTTCGGCACCCCGTACTGACCGGCCGCCTCAGGCGGCGAGCCAGTCGAGGATCAGCCGGTTCACCTCCACGGGCCGGTCCCGCAGCAGGAAGTGCCCCGCGTCGGGGACGAGCCGCGCCGCCGACCCGTCCGGCAGCGCGGCGACGATCGGCGCGAGGTCGCCGCCGGGCGCGACGACGTCCGCCCCCATGCAGCCGTCCTGCTCGCCGTGCAGGTAGAGGACGGGACGGACGCCGCGCGCGTCCGCCGCCTCCTGTTCGGCGGCGTAGCGTTCGACGTGCCGCGACGGGTCGAGCATCGCGCGGTAGTAGCCGAGCGCGGCGGTGATGTTGGCGGGCGCGGCGAGGCACTCCATGACGCGGTCGACCTCCTCGGCGGGGTCGGGGGCGCCGGGCGGAGACCAGTCGCGCCACAGGCCGTCGACGAACTGGCGGTTCAGCACCGTCTCGGCGAGCGCGGTCTGGAACACGAACACGTAGAAGGAGCGCTTGAGCTGCCCGTAGGCGAAGAACGAGCTCACCAGCACCTCGATGGGCGGGACGGCCATCGCGACGGCCTTGCGCCACCGGTCGGGCGCCAGGCTCGCCGCCCCGTAGGTCGCGGCCGCGCCCCAGTCGTGGCCGATGACGACGGCGTCGGGTCCGCCGCCGAGGGCCTCGTGCAGCGCGACGGCGTCCGCGGCCAGGGCACCGGTCTGGTAGGCACCGTCGGCGGGGACGGACGTGGGCGCGTAGCCGCGCATGAAGGGGGCGACGGCGCGGTACCCGGCGGCGGCCAGCTCGGGCAGCAGCGGGCGCCACGTGTGCGGTGTGTCGGGGAATCCGTGCAGGCAGAGCGCCAGGGGCCCGTCCGGCGGGCCGGCCGCCAGGTAGCCGAACGTCAGCCCGTTCGCGTCGATCGTCCCGTCGGTGATGTCGGTGAAGTCGCCCATCTGCCTCTCCGCCTCCTCGTCGCGTCGCCACCCTTTCATCACGGGCGTCCACGGCGATGTGACCCGGCTCACGTATTGCCGTTCGGCCTCCCGTGCCGCACTTTACTTTGAGAGGGTACATGTAAACCGAATCGGGTTCGGATTATGAGGTGAGGACACGTGCTCAAGGTCGAGGACATCAACCTGACGGACTGGGACTTCTGGCGCCGTCCCCACGACTACCGCCACGAGGCGTTCAAGGCCCTGCGATGGCACTCCGACCTGGTCCGCTACGACGAGCCCGAGGTCGTCATCGTCGAGCAGGGGCCCGGCTACTACGCGCTGACCCGGCACGCCGACGTCGTCGAGGCGTCCCGCCGGCCGCAGGACTTCTGCTCCGGGCGCGGCACGATCAGCATCCCCGACATGCCCGGCGACCTGCACGAGTACTTTGGATCCATGATCAACATGGACGATCCGCGGCACGCCAAGATCCGCCGGATCGTGTCCCGGGCGTTCTCCCCGCGCATGATCCAGCGATTCGAGGACAGGGTCGAGGCGGTCGCCGCAGAGCTCGTCGAGGGCATCGCCGCGGGCCACGGCACCGGCGACTTCGTCCAGGACGTCGCCGCCCGCCTCCCCTTGAAGATCATCTGCGACATGATGGGGATCGGGGAGGAGCACTACGGCACCGTCCTGGACGCCACCAACGTCATCCTCGCCGGCAACGACGCGGAGTTCCTGCCCACCGGCAGCGCCGAGGAGATGGCGATGGCGCTGCTCGGCGCCGGTGAGAGCCTCAAGGGCCTGGTGGAGGACCTCGGACGCCGCCGCCGCGCGGAGCCCACCGACGACCTGACGTCCGCGCTCGTCAACGCGAACATCGACGGGGAGTCCCTCACCGACCAGGAACTCGGCTCGTTCTTCATCCTGCTCGTCGTCGCGGGCAACGAGACGACCCGCAACGCGATCGCGCACGGCCTCGACCTGTTCACCCGCCACCCCGACCAGCGGGCCCTGCTGGCCGAGGACTTCGACGCCCGCGCGCCCGGCGCCGTCGAGGAGATCATCCGGTACGTGTCGCCGGTGATCTGGATGCGCCGCACCGCGACCCGCGACACGACGCTGAACGAGCACGAGATCAAGGAAGGCGACAAGCTCGTCCTGTACTACTGGTCCGCGAACCGGGACGAGTCGGTCTTCACCGACCCGGAGAAGTTCGACATCCTCCGCGACCCCAACCCGCACGTCGGGTTCGGCGGCCCCGGACCGCACTTCTGCCTGGGCGCCCACCTCGCCCGCCGCGAGATCACCGTGATGTTCCGCGAGCTGCTGCGCCGCGTCCCCGACATCCGCGCCGGGGAGCCCGAGCGGCTGGAGTCGAACTTCATCAACGGGATCAAGCGCCTGCCGTACACCTTCTGAACGCGCACGTCCGGACGAGCGGGCGCCGGACGCGCGAACGGGCCCCGGCCGCCGGCCGGGGCCCGTGGAACGCGATCGGGTCAGCGCAGCTCGCGCTTGAGGATCTTGCCCGTCGCGGTCATCGGCAGCTCGTCGCGGAACTCGACGATCCGCGGGTACTTGTAGTTGGCGAACTGCTCCTTGCCCCACGCGACCAGCTCGTCCTCGGTGACCGTGGCGTCCGGGGTGCGGATCACGTACGCCTTGATCTCCTCGCCGTGGCTGTCGTGCGGGACGCCCACGACGGCGGCCAGCGACACCCCCGGGTGGGTCATCAGGACCTCTTCCAGCTCCCGCGGGTACACGTTGTAGCCGCCCCGGATGATCATGTCCTTGGAGCGGTCGATGATGAAGTAGTAGCCCTCCTCGTCGCGGCGGGCCACGTCGCCCGTGCGGAACCAGCCGTCGCGGATCGCCGCCTCGGTCGCCTCGGGGCGCTTGTAGTAGCCCTTCATGATGTTGTGGCCGCGGATCGCGATCTCGCCGGGGCCCTCGCCCTCGACGTCCTTCCAGTCGTCGTCGATCAGCTTCATCTCGACGCCCCACACCGGCAGGCCGATCGAGCCGGGCTTGGTCGGACGGTCGGGGCGGTTGAACGACGCGACCGGCGAGGTCTCCGACAGGCCGTAGCCCTCGAGCACGTCCGTGTCGAACTTCTGCTTGATCCCCTTGAGGACCTCCATCTGCAGCGCCGAGCCGCCGGACGCCGCGACCTTCAGGTTCTCCTTGATCGTCGCGACGTCCTCGGCGGAGGTGTCGTCGGTCAGCAGGCCCCAGTACATCGTCGGGACGCCCGCGAAGATCGTCACCTTCTCGCGGACCATCAGCGCGACGGCCTCCTTGGCGTCGAACCGCGCCTGCATCACCAGCGTCCCGCGCCGGAAGAAGCCGACGTTCATGACGCAGGTCTGCCCGAAGATGTGGAACAGCGGGAGCGACACCAGCGCGACGTCGTGCGGCGTCTTGGCGAACAGGGTGTCGTCCACCATCGCGTTCATCAGCAGGTTGCCGTGCGACAGCTCGGCCCCCTTGGGCTGCCCGGTCGTCCCGCTCGTGTAGATGATCACCGCGGTGTCGGTGGCCTCGGTCTGCTGCGGCTCGAACGTGCCCGGCTGCCCCGCGAGCGCCGCCCAGAACAGCTCGGCCCCCTCGATCGGCGACTCGGTCGCCGCCGGGTTCGCCGGGAGCAGGAAGAAGTGCTCGCAGGCGTCGGCTTCCTGGAAGCCGGCGTGCCCCATCTCGCCGAGCGGCAGTTCGGGCGTGCCCTCGAAGCAGAAGAACGCCTTCGCGTCGGAGTCGCCCAGGTGGTAGGCGATCTCGCGCGGCTTGAGCAGGACGTTCAGCGGCACGACGACCGCGCCGGCCTTGAGCGCCCCGAAGTAGACCATCGGGAAGTACGGCAGGTTGGGGCTGGACAGCGCCACCTTGTCGCCCGGTCCGATGCCGCGCGACCGCAGCAGGTTCGCGACCTGGTTCGCGACCGAGTCGAGGAAGGAGTACGACAGCCGCAGGTCGCCGAACACGACGGCGTCGCGGTCCGGCGTCTCGCGGGCGGCGTCCTCCAGCAGCACGGACAGGTTGAGCATGGCACTCCTCGCGCGGATACGGGTGACCGGCCGGTTGTTACCGACGAGTCTACGAATCGTTCCGCTCATCCTGCTGTATCCGCACGGGTCCGCGCCATGCCGCGACGCCCTTTTTGACGTGCCGTTTTGCGCCGACCGCCCGGGTGCGGGGGCGCGCGTGACGGGAGGGACACGGAGGGTCCCGGACCTCCCGCGGGCGCCTCGCCCGCCGGCGCGTGCCGCTCGCCCGCGGGCGGTGCGCCGCCGCGCGCCGGCGTCCCGTCCCGGTTACGATGACCGTTCCGGGAAAAGGGGGCATTGTCGTGATCATTTTCGGCTGGCGCGTGGTGTTCTTCACCTTGGGCAAGGGGGTCTTCCACTGCCCGCAGTGCGGCGGCGACCGCGATTACCGGCGGCGGCAGGGCCGCAACTTCTTCACGCTGTTCTTCATCCCGGTCCTGCCCCTCAACAAGACCGGCGGCGAGATCGTCGAGTGCGACACCTGCCGGGGCCGCTGGACGACCGGCGTCCTGCAGGTCCCGACGACGGCGCAGCTCGCGCACATGCCCGCGATGCTCCTGCGCATGGCGGTCGCCCAGGTGCTGCGCTCGGGCGACTACACCCACGCGCCGGCCCGCTCCCGCGCCGTCGCCGTCGTCCGCCAGGCCGGCGAGACCGGCTACGACGAGGGCGCGCTGAACGCCGACCTCGGACGCCCGTTCGACGAGGTCCGCGCCGAGATGGGGCGCGCGTCCTCCGCGCTGGCCCCCGAGGCTCGGGAGAGCATCCTGCGCGCCGCCGCCGAGATCGCCCTCATGGACGGCCCGCTCAGCGTCTCCGAGCAGGACACCCTGAGCGCCGTCGGCGCCGACCTCGAACTGACCCGCGTCCAGGTCACCGGTGTCGTCTCCCTCGCCCGCCAGGCGTCCGGCCACTGAACCCGCGCGTTCCCGGGGGCACCGGCCGCGACGTCCCCGGGCGGCGGGGGTTGCGGTTGCGCTACCCTTGCTGTATGCATGCCAGGCTGCTCCTTGAACGGCCACGCTGACGAGCGAAGTCAGCGTGGCGGCCCCTCCTGAGCGAGGGGCCGTTTCATTTCGGCGGACGGTCTGGCCCCTTCGCCGGGACTCGCCAGGAACGGAAGAGAGAGAAAGCGTGAGCAGCGACGAGCAGTACGATCCGCGGGCGGTTCAGGACAAGTGGCAGGCCCGCTGGGCGGAGCTCGACCCGTTCAAGGCCGCCGAGCCGGGCGATGGCCGGGAGCGGCGCTACGCGCTGGACATGTTCCCCTACCCCAGCGGTGACCTGCACATGGGCCACGCGGAGGCGTTCGCGATCGGCGACGTCCCCGCCCGCTACTGGCTCCAGCGCGGCTACAACGTGCTGCACCCCATCGGCTGGGACTCCTTCGGCCTGCCCGCCGAGAACGCCGCGATCAAGCGCGACTCCCACCCGGCCGAATGGACGTACGCCAACATCGACACCCAGGCGGCGTCGTTCGAGCGGTACGCGCCGTCCTTCGACTGGTCGCGGCGGCTGCACACCTCCGACCCCGAGTACTACAAGTGGACGCAGTGGCTGTTCCTGCGCTTCTACGAGCGGGGCCTGGCCTACCGCAAGGGCGGCCACGTCAACTGGTGCCCGAAGGACCAGACCGTCCTGGCGAACGAGCAGGTCGTCGGGGGGCATTGCGAGCGGTGCGGCACCCTGGTCGAGAAGCGCGTGCTGACCCAGTGGTATTTCAAGATCACCGAGTACGCGGACCGGCTGCTGGCGGACATGGAGCAGCTGGAGGGCAAGTGGCCCGAGCGGGTCCTGCTGATGCAGCGCAACTGGATCGGCCGCTCCACCGGCGCCGACGTCGACTTCGTCATCGAGGGCCGGGACGAGCCCGTCACCGTCTACACGACCCGTCCCGACACCCTGTACGGCGCGACGTTCATGGTCGTGGCCGCCGACGCCGCGCTGGCCGAGGAGATCTGCGCCCCCGACCGGCGCGCCGAGTTCGAGGCGTACCGGGACGAGGTCTCCCGGGAGAGCGAGATCGAGCGGCTGTCCACCGAGCGGGAGAAGACGGGCGTCTTCCTGGGCCGCTACGCGATCAACCCGGTGAACGGCGAGCGGCTGCCGGTCTGGGCGTCCGACTACGTGCTGGCCGAGTACGGGCACGGCGCGATCATGGCCGTCCCGGCGCACGACCAGCGCGACCTGGACTTCGCGCTGAAGTTCGGGCTGCCGGTCCGCGTCGTCGTCGAGACCGGCCAGGCCGACCCCGCCGAGACGGGCGTCGCCACGCCCGGCGAGGGCCGGCTGGTCAACTCCGGTCCGATCGACGGGCTGGCCAAGGCGGACGGCATCGACCGCATCATCGAGATCATGCGGGAGCGCGGTACCGGCCGGGCGTCGGTGAACTTCCGGCTGCGCGACTGGCTGGTGTCCCGGCAGCGGTTCTGGGGCTGCCCGATCCCGATCGTGCACTGCGACGCGTGCGGTGAGGTCCCGGTGCCGGACGAGCAGCTGCCGGTGCGGCTGCCCGACGGGCTGCGCGGCGCCGACCTGGCCCCCAAGGGCACCTCGCCGCTGGCCGCCGCGGCCGACTGGGTGAACACCGAGTGCCCCAAGTGCGGCGGCGCCGCCAAGCGCGACACCGACACGATGGACACGTTCGTCGACTCGTCCTGGTACTACTTCCGGTACTGCTCGCCGGGCTACGAGGGCGGCCCCTTCGACGTCGAGCAGGTTCGCCGGTGGATGCCGGTCGACCAGTACACCGGCGGTGTCGAGCACGCGATCCTGCACCTGCTGTACAGCCGGTTCTTCACCAAGGTCCTGTACGACATGGGCATGGTCGACTTCACCGAGCCGTTCACCCGGCTGCTGAACCAGGGCCAGGTGATCCTGAACGGCAAGGCGATGTCGAAGACGACGGGCAACCTGGTCGACCTGGGGCAGCAGATCGACGAGTTCGGCGTGGACGTCGTCCGGCTGGCGATGCTGTTCTCCGGCCCGCCCGAGGACGACATCGACTGGGCGGACGTGTCCCCGCACGGCATGTCGAAGTTCCTGTCGCGGGTGCACCGCATCGCGAGCGAGGTCGCGTCCGAGCCCGGCACCGACGCCGCGTCCGGCGACACCGCGCTGCGCCGCGCGACCGCCCGCACCGTGGACGAGGTCACCGGGCTGGTCGAGTCGCAGCGGTTCAACGTCGCGATCGCGCGGGTGATGGAGCTGGTGACCGCGGCGCGCAAGGCGATCGACTCCGGTCCCGGCGCCGCCGACCCGGCCGTCCGCGAGGCCGCCGAGACGATCTCCGTGCTGCTGTCGCTGTTCGCGCCCTACACCGCCGAGGAGGCGTGGTCGCGGCTGGGCCGCACCGCCCCGGTGATCGGCGCGGGCTGGCCGTCCGCCGATCCGGCCCTGCTGGTCGAGGAGTCGGTCACCTGCGTGGTCCAGGTCGCGGGCAAGGTCCGGGACCGGCTGGAGGTGTCCCCGGGCATCGGCGGCGACGAGCTGGAGAAGCTGGCGCTGGCCTCGCCGAAGATCCAGGACGCGCTGGGCGGCGCGGACGTCGCGAAGGTGATCGTGCGCGCGCCGAAGATCGTGAACATCGTGCCGAAGCGCTGACGAGGCCGCGGAACGCGGAACGGCCGCCGGGGCGCGCCCCGGCGGCCGTTCCGCGTTCGCTCACATCTTGCGCAGGACCGCCACGACCCGGCCGAGGACGGACGCCTCGTCGCCGGGGATCGGCTCGTACGCGGGGTTCTGCGGCATCAGCCAGATGTGGCCGTCGCGCCGCTTGAAGGTCTTCACCGTGGCCTCGCCGTCGATCATCGCCGCGACGATGTCGCCCTGCTCGGCGACCGGCTGCTGGCGGACGACGACCCAGTCGCCGTCGGCGATCGCGGCGTCGATCATCGAGTCACCGGTGACCTTCAGCAGGAAGTGCGTTCCCTCGCCGACGAGCTGCTTGGGCAGCGTGAAGACGTCCTCGACGGCCTCCTCGGCCAGGATCGGGCCACCGGCGGCGATCCGGCCGACGAGCGGCACGTACGCGGGCGCCTGCCGTGTCGCCGTCCCGTCGGCGGGCTCCGGCTCGGTCTGGACGGGCGTCGTCCCCGGCACCCGCACCTCGACCGCGCGCGGCCGGTTCGGGTCGCGGCGCAGGTAGCCCTTGCGCTGCAGGGTGCGGAGCTGGTGCGACACGCTCGACGTGCTGGTCAGGCCGACCGCCTCGCCGATCTCGCGCATGGAGGGCGGATAGCCGCGGCGCTGCACCGAGTCGCGGATCACCTCGAGCACCATGCGCTGCCGCTGTGTCAGCCCGGACTCGTCCATCGGCCCGTCGGGCAGCTCCCGGACCTTGCTCATCGCTCGCCTCCCGGGCGCCTCGATCTCGATCACTCCTGGTCATGCACGTTATCGCGGTTCGGCGCCTCGATCAAACAATTGTTCGAAGTGCTCCAGTGTTTTCTTGGAGGCATCCACAGAACATCGTACAGGCGTTCGATCGGATTTTCTCGCACCGGGGTCGGAGATGGTCGCTTCGCGCGATACGCACCGCGCGGTTTGCCCGCCCGAACTCATTGCGCAAGGCCGTCCCGCGCCGCTCGCTCGGGTGGTCTTCGCCCGCGCTCAGTGCCCCGCGCGCGGGGCGGGTGCGACCGGTTCGATGAGTTGAACGACATATGCGCTATGTCGGACGCATGGTGCCGGGAGAAGTCGTCCGAGCCGTCCTGCGGCCCATCGAGGGCGGAGGTATTCGCCGGCACCGGAGGGCGGATTCTTCTTCGGGTCGCGCGAGCCGGGCGCGACCCCCGGACTCGCGCGGAATCGCCGCGATCGGATCCGTGCGGCATTCCCTGCCGCCCGCCGCCCGCCGCCCGCCGCCCGCCGCCGGATGGCCGCCTGCCGACGCGTCGGACGACCGAGGGGCGAGGTGTCCCGGACCCTGGCGTCCGGCGCGGGCCGGACGTGCGTCCGGTCCGGCGCGCCCGGTCCCCGGGGGCCTGAACGATCTGAGCGGCGCGAGGGCGGGGCGCGACACGCCGACGGGGTGGATCGGTGTGCATCGGTGCGTCCGGTGCCCACCGGTGCGTCCGTCGCCCGAGTGACTCGGGAGACAGTCGAGCAGGTTGCGTTGGCGTCTGCAGACCCGTACGGTTGACCACAACATCTAGTAGTTACATCGATGGAATTAGCTACAACTTGTGTTATGGTGCGGTTCCGTCGATGGCATCGCAATTCGTCGGGGAGGGGGAGACGTGCACTGCCCGTTCTGCCGGAACCCCGACACCAAAGTGATCGACAGCCGTTCCACCGACGACGGGGGCGCCATTCGACGGCGCCGCTCGTGCGCCGAATGCGGCCGCCGATTCACCACCCAGGAGAATGTGCTCGTGATGGTCGCGAAGCGGAGCGGCGTCACCGAGCCCTTCTCCCGAGACAAGATCATCGCCGGGGTGCGCAGGGCCTGCCAGGGCCGCCCGGTCGACGAGGACGCGCTCGCGAAGCTCGGCCAGCGGGTCGAGGAGGACATCCGGTCTTCGGGATCGGCGGAGATCTCCTCGCACGAGATCGGCCTCGCGATCCTGGGGCCGCTCGGTGAACTCGACGAGGTCGCCTATCTGCGGTTCGCCTCCGTGTACCGGAGCTTCGAATCGCTCGAGGACTTCGCCCAGGAGATCGAGACACTGCGGAATGCCGGTTCCTCGGGGGAGCCCGGCCCGTCCCGTTAGGGGACGGCGGAAACACACAAGCATCGAACGTGAAGAAGCCACCGCGCCGGGCATGCCCCGCGCGGCGGCGTGGTTGTTCCTGGACAGGGCCCGGCGGGAGGGCCCGATAGGGGGAAGGTCATGACGGAGACGGTGAGCGGCTCGGCGGCACGGCGCGGCAAGGCGGCGCGCAAGGGCCTGAAGGTCCAGCGGATCTTCACCCGGCCCGGCGTGCATCCGTACGACGAGCTGACCTGGGAACGCCGTGACGTCGTCATGACCAACTGGCGCGACGGGTCGGTGAACTTCGAGCAGCGCGGCGTCGAGTTCCCCGACTTCTGGTCGCTGAACGCGGTCAACATCGTCACGTCCAAGTACTTCCGGGGCGCGGTCGGCACGCCGCAGCGCGAGTGGAGCCTCAAGCAGCTCGTCGACCGCGTCGTGAGCATGTACACGAAGACGGCCCTGGAGAACGGCTACTTCGCGTCGGACGAGGACGCCGAGATCTTCGACCACGAGCTGAAGCACGCGCTGGTGCACCAGATGTTCAGCTTCAACTCACCGGTCTGGTTCAACGTCGGCACGAAGTCCCCGCAGCAGGTGTCGGCGTGCTTCATCCTGTCGGTGGACGACACGATGGAGTCGATCCTCGACTGGTACAAGGAAGAGGGCGTCATTTTCAAGGGCGGCTCCGGCGCCGGCCTGAACCTCTCCCGCATCCGGTCGAGCCGCGAACTGCTGTCGTCCGGCGGCACCGCCAGCGGCCCCGTCTCCTTCATGCGCGGCGCGGACGCCTCCGCCGGGACGATCAAGTCCGGCGGGGCCACGCGGCGCGCCGCGAAGATGGTCGTGCTCGACGTCGACCACCCCGACATCGAGGAGTTCATCGAGACCAAGGCGCGCGAGGAGGACAAGATCCGCGCGCTGCGGGACGCCGGGTTCGACATGGACCTCGGCGGCAAGGACATCGGCAGCGTCCAGTACCAGAACGCGAACAACTCGGTCCGGGTGTCGGACGAGTTCATGAACGCCGTCGAGTCGGACGGCGAGTTCGGGCTGCGCGCGCGGATGAACGGCGAGGTCGTCGAGAAGATCCGGGCCAAGGACCTGTTCCGGCAGATGGCGCAGGCCGCGTGGGAGTGCGCCGACCCGGGGATCCAGTACGACGACACGATCAACGACTGGCACACCAACCCGAGACGGGCCGCATCACCGCGTCGAACCCCTGCAGTGAGTACATGTCGCTCGACAACTCGTCCTGCAACCTGGCGAGCATCAACCTGCTGAAGTTCCTCGGCGAGGACGGGACGTTCGACGTCGCGGGGTTCGTGAAGCTCACCGAGCTGGTGATCACGGCGATGGACGCGTCCATCACGTTCGCCGACTTCCCGACCGCGAAGATCGCCGAGACGACGCGGGACTACCGGCAGCTCGGCATCGGCTACGCCAACCTCGGCGCGCTGCTGATGGCGACCGGGCACGCCTACGACTCCGAGGGCGGCCGTGCCCTCGCCGCCGCGATCACCTCGCTGATGACGGGCGTCGCCTACCGCCGGTCCGCGGAGATCGCGGGCGTCGTCGGCCCCTACGCCGGGTACGCGCGCAACGCCGAGGGCCACAAGCGGGTCATGCGCAAGCACGCCGCCGCGAACGACGCGGTCCGCACGCTCCACGAGATGGACAAGACCGTCCTGGCGGCCGCCGCCAAGCAGTGGGCGGACTGCCTCAAGCTCGGGGAGAAGCACGGCTACCGCAACGCGCAGGCGTCGCTGCTGGCACCGACCGGGACCATCGGGCTGATGATGGACTGCGACACCACCGGCATCGAGCCCGACCTCGCGCTGGTGAAGTTCAAGAAGCTCGTCGGCGGCGGTTCCATGCAGATCGTCAACCACACGGTGCCGCGCGCCCTGGAGCAGCTCGGCTACCAGCAGGAGCGGGTCGAGGCGATCGTCGAGTACATCGCCGAGCACGGCCACGTCGTGGACGCCCCGGGGCTGCGCCCCGAGCACTACGAGGTGTTCGACTGCGCGATGGGCGAGCGCGCGATCAGCCCGATGGGGCACGTCCGGATGATGGCGGCGACGCAGCCGTTCCTGTCCGGCGCGATCTCCAAGACGGTCAACATGCCCGAGAAGGCGTCCGTCGAGGACATCGAGAAGGTGTACTTCGAGGGCTGGCGGCTCGGCCTGAAGGCCCTGGCGATCTACCGGGACAACTGCAAGGTCGGCCAGCCGCTGTCGGTCGCCGGGAAGAAGGAGAAGGCGGCGGTCGCCGAGGCGCCCGCCGAGGTCCGGCCGGTCCGCAAGCGGCTGCCCAAGCAGCGGCCCGCGACCGTCACCCGCTTCTCCGTCGCGGGCGCCGAGGGCTACATGACCGCCTCGTCCTACCCGGACGACGGTGTCGGCGAGGTGTTCCTCAAGCTCGGCAAGCAGGGCTCCACGCTCGCCGGCGTCATGGACGCCTTCTCCATGGCGATCTCGATCAGCCTCCAGTACGGGGTGCCGCTGGAGACGTGGGTGGAGAAGTTCACCAACATGCGGTTCGAACCGGCGGGCATGACCGACGACCCGGACATCCGCATGGCGACGTCGGTGATGGACTACATCTTCCGCCGCCTGGCGCTCGACCACCTGCCGTTCGACGAGCGCGCGGGCCTCGGCATCCTGACCGCCGAGGAGCGCGCCCTGCAGGCGAGCGGCGAGGACCCGGCGTCCCTGCACGAGGACGAGCTGCGGCACGACAGCCTCGCCCAGACCGCGGAGATCGCGCGGCCCGCCGCGGCGGCGGCCCCCGCGGCGGCGAACGGCACCGGCTCGTCGGTCGAGGCGATCGAGAGCCGCCAGGGCCGGACCCAGGACGCGCCGCTCTGCCTGACCTGCGGCACGAAGATGCGTCCCGCCGGGAGCTGCTACGTCTGCGAGGGCTGCGGCTCCACCAGCGGCTGCAGCTGAGCACGGTGACGGGGCGGGTGCCGGCGGACGCCGGCACCCGCCCTCGCTGTTTCGGCACATCGCGTGCGGGGCGGGGCTCCGGCGGCGGGGCTTGAGTTTCCAGCGGCTGGAAGGTGCACAGTCGAGACATGAGCACGAGCGCCGAGCTGTTCACGATCGGGCGGCTGGCCCGGCGGTGCGGGATGTCCACGCGGACGGTCCGGTTCTGGTCCGACGCCGGGCTGATCCCGGTGGCGGGCCGCTCCGCGGGCGGGTACCGCCTCTACGACGCGGCGGCGGTGGCCCGTCTCGACCTCGTCCGGACGCTCCGGGAGCTGGGGCTGGGCCTGGACAAGGTCGAGGCGGTCCTGACGGACGCCGCCACGGTCGCCGAGGTCGCGGCGGCGCACGTCGCCGCGCTCGACGCGGAGATACGCATGCTGCGGACGCGGCGCGCGGTGCTCGGCACGGTCGCGAAACGCGCGACCACGACGGAGGAGACGCTGCTGATGCACAAGCTGGCCCAGATGTCCGCGCGGGAGCGGCAGGAGATCATCGACGAGTTCGTCCGGTACGTGGTGGAGGGGGTCGATCCGGGCTCGCCCGCGATCGGCATCGCGGAGAACATGCGGCGGCTGCCCGCCGAGCTGCCGGACGACCCCACACCGGCGCAGGTGGACGCGTGGATCGAGCTCGGCGAGCTGGTCGCGAGCGAGGACTTCCGGCGGCGCGTCCGCGCCATGGCGGTCGCCGGGCGGCCCGCCGCGGAGCCGGAGCACGCCGCGGACCCGGGCGCGGTCATGGAGCACGCCGGGCGGGCGCTGGCGGACGGGATCGCGCCCGGGTCGCCGGACGGCCGTGCCGTTCTCGACCGGATCACCGGCCCGGACGTCCCGGGCGCCGAGCGGACGCGGATCGCCGACCGGATGGCGGAGTTCACCGACGCCCGAGTGGAGCGCTACTGGCAGCTGCTGGCGATCATCGACGGGCGGGAACCGGCCCCGGCGGCGGTCCCCGCGTTCGAGTGGTTCATCGCGGCGCTGCGCGCCCACGGCGACTGAACCGCTTCAGGAGGGGGCGCCGTCGCCACCGTCCGCGGGGGGCTTGACGGGCTGGGTGTCGGCGGCGCGCCGCCGGTGCGCCGCCTTGCGGCGGCCCGCCACGGGCTTGTCGTCCTCGGTCCCGGCGGGCGGGGCCGGGGGCGCGGCCGGTTCGGGCGCCGCCGGGGCCGGGTCCGCGGGGCGGCCTTCGGCGCGGAGCGGCGGGACGGCGCCTTCTTCGCCGGGGCCTCCCCGGCGGGCTTCGCCGCCGGCTCCGGGCCCCTCAGCTCGGCCTGGCGCAGCGACTCGACGAAGCTCGCCGCGTCGTCCGCGTCGTCGGGGTCGACCGGTTCTTCCGGACGCGCCGTCCGCTTCCGGACGATCCAGGCGTCGAGCGTCAGCCGCCCGCCGGCGCCCGCGGCGAGCAGCAGGGCGGCCATACCGAGGGCGACGACCAGCTCGTAGCCGTTCTGCGCGCGGTCGCCGTCGACCATGAACAGGCCCCGCTCGGCGTGCACGAACAGGAACGCGCCGAGCATGTCGAGGAACAGCAGGGCGCCGGTGACCGGCAGGGCGAGCCCGGCGATCAGCGCGGCCCCGCCGAGCAGTTCGACGAACGCCGCGTACACGGCGGCGGCGGTCGGCAGCGGCACCCCGAGGGCGTCGAAGTTCTCGCCCGTCGCGGTGACGCCGGCCTCGATCTTCTGCCAGCCGTGCGCCATGAAGACGACGCCCACGCCGATCCGCGCGAGGACCGCCGCCACGTCGTACACCAGTGACCGAGAGCGCATGCCGTCGACTCCTTCAGCACGGGGGTGGGCCCGGGTCGTCGGAGAGTATGACGGCACCCGGACGAATCGCGCGAATGCCCCAGGTAGGGGGTGGGGTCAGCGGTGCTCGTGCGGACGGTCGAGCGCGGCCGTCACGGTCCGCGCGGCCCGTTCGACGGTCTCGATCCCGGCGCGCATGGACGGGTGCCGCTCGGACAGCACGGCGATCAGCAGGAGCCGGCCGGCCGCGCGGACGAGGCCGATGCTGTTGATCGTCCAGCGGCCCCCGTGGGCGTCGCGCGGCAGCCAGCCGTTCTTGAGGACCGGTTCGGCGGACGGGTCGGCGGCGGCGCTCACGCCCCAGGCCTGCGCGGGGACCACGCCGGCCATGAGGTCCCGGACGTAGCGGCGGTTCGGCGCCGACAGCGGGCTCGCGGGGGAGACGAGCGCGGTGAGGAGTTCGGCCTGGTCGGCGGCGCTGGTCGTCGTGGATCCCCAGAAGCCGCCGGGTCCGGGGGCGGTGTCGCGCGGCCCGAGGTCCTCGTTCGCGGCCGCCAGCCCCTCGGCGCCGCCGATGGTGCGCCAGAGGGCACTGGCGGCGTCGTTGTCGCTGACCGTGACGGCACGCTCGGCGAGGTCGCGCTCGGCGCGCGTGAGCGGACGTCCGGCGCGCTGGGCGCGCAGGAGCAGTGCCATGACGATGTTCACCTTGACGATGCTGGCCGTCGCCGTGCGCAGCCCGTCCCCGTAGTCGTAGGAGACCTCGCCGGACGCGTCCCGCACCGCGAGCGACACCGAACCGGGACGTTCGTCCAGGTAGGCGTCGAGGGCGCGGGTGAGTTCGGCCCGCTCCGCCGCGCCGGGCACCGGGGACGGCCGGGGCGCGGGGGACGGCGCGGGGGACGGCGCGGCGGCGGGCGCACCGGCGGGCGCGGCGGCGGGCGGCCGGAGGCGCGGCGGGACCGGGGCTCCCGCGGCGAGGACGGCGAGGACGGCCGTGCACGCGATCACGAGCGCGACGATAGGCCACCGCCGCCGCGCCGCCGCCCGTCCACGGCCCGGCGGGACGGTCTCGAAGTGCATGGCGGGGAGTGTGGCCGGGCGGTCGTTTCCCGGTCGTTTCCTCCCTTTGCATGCAATGTATGCTTTGCATGCAAAGGAGGGACATGCAGGCGGAAGCGGTGTACCGGCGGTTGCGCGAACTGATCGTCGCGGGCGCGTACCCGCCCGGCGAGCGGCTGACCGAGGCGTCGGTGAGCGCGGCGCTGGCGGCGGGCCGCACGCCCATCCGGGAGGCGCTGCGCCGGCTGGAGAGCGACGGCCTGGTGCGCGGCGTCGGCCGCGGCGTGGTGGTGCGCGGGTTCGGGACGGACGAACTGGGCCACGCCCACGCGGTCCGTGCGGCGCTCGAGCAGCTCACCGCGCGGCTCGCGGCGGACCGCCGGCGGGAGGGGCGGATCGCGCCGGCCGCCCTCACCGCGCTGGAACGCGACGCCGAACTGCTGGAGCGCGTGACCGCGGACGGCGACCTGGACCGGGCGATCGAGCTCAACCGCCGGTTCCACCGGGGCGTCGCCGAACTCGCCGGGAACCCGGTCGCGCTGGAGACCCTGGACCGGCTGTGGGACCGGATCGTCGTCTCGACGCGCGCGTCGCTCGTCCCGCCGGAACGTCCGGACGCGGTCGCGGAGGAGCACCGGCGGCTGCTGCGGGCGATCGCGGCCGGCGACGCGGCGGCGGCGGGACGTGTCGCGGACGAGCACGCCCGCGCGACCGGCACGGTACTGGAGTGAAGGAGGAGACGGGCATGCCGAACACGCCGAAGCCCCGGAGGGCGCCGAAGAGGCATCGGTACGAGGTGTCGGTCACCTGGACGGGCAACACGGGCACGGGCACCAGTTCGTACCGGGCCTTCGAGCGGGCCCACGAGGTCCGGGCGGCGGGCAAGCCGCCGATCGCGGGCAGCGCCGACCCCGCGTTCCGCGGCGACCCGGCCCGCTGGAACCCGGAGGAGCTGCTCGTGGCGTCCCTGTCGGAGTGCCACATGCTGTGGTTCCTGCACCTGTGCGCGAGCGCGGGCATCGTCGTCACCGCCTACACCGACGAGCCGCTGGGGACCATGGTCGAGACGGCGGACGGCGGCGGCCGGTTCGAGGAGGTCGTGCTGCGCCCCCGCGCCGTCCTGGCCGACCCGGCGCGGGCGGGCGAGACGGCGGCGCTGCACGAGCGCGCCCACGGGCTGTGCTTCATCGCGAACTCGGTGAACTTCCCCGTCCGCCACGAGCCCGTGGACGGCTGACCGGCGCCTCCGACCGGCGGCGCCTCGCCCGTCCGGGGGAGGCGGGCGGTCCGCGCGGGGGAGGCGTCGCGCACCGCCGCCGCGCAGACTCGCGACCATGAACGCCGAATCGACGCCGGGTCCGGTGGACCGGCGGTGGTCGGGCGCGCGGCGGATCGCGGGCCACGGCGCGGCCGCCAGCCTGTCCCTCTACCTGGTGGTGAAGGTCATATGGGTGGTGGCAGGGATCGCCGGAGCGGTGCCCTCGGACGTGGGCGGCGCGGACTGGATCGCGCTGAACGCGGTGACGGTCGTGATGGCCGCCGCGGGCATCACGCTGGGCCTGGTCCTCGCCTCCGACCGGGGGCTGCGCGCACCGGCCGTACCGCTGGTCCTCGGCGCGTGGATCGGCGGCGGGTTCCTCGTCCCGCTGATCCCCTACATGCTGCTGGGCACCTTCCTCGACGGCGGGGGGAGCGCCGGATCGGGCGAGGACGGGGCGACGGCGCCCGCGTGGGAGGGCGCCTTCCTGGCCGTCGGGTTCCTGGGCATGGCCGTGGGGCTGGCCGTGGCGCTCCCCGTCCACCTGCGGGAGCGGTGGCCGGCGGCGTTCGCCGGGCGGCTCGGCGGGCGGCTCGGCGGGCGGGTGGCCGGCGGGCCGCGCGCCGGGGCCGGACGCGCGCGGGCCGCGGCGGTCGCGGCCATGTGCCTGCTGCTCGCCGCCGCCTGGGCCTACTGGGCGGCCGGCGGGACGCTCGGCCTCGCCGCCGGGCGCGACCGGCCGGACGCGGGCGCACGGCTCCTCCTCGGCAACTCGGCGCTGTGGGCGCTCATCGCCGCGTGGGCCGTCACGGCGCGGCGGCCCGGCACGCCGGTCTGGCTGCCGATGGTCCTCGGCTTCACCGCGTCGGGATCGCTGTTCGCGTGGAACGCGTGGAAACTCCCGTTCGTCTTCCTGCGTCCCGGCGACTACGCGCCCCTGGAGCGCCCGGCCGTGGCGGTCGTGGAGCACGGGCTCGGCATCGCCGCCGGTGCGCTGCTGCTGGCCGCGGTCGTGCGGGCCGCGGGGACGGCGGAATCGGGGGCGTCACGGCGGGGTTCACCTTGATGTGATGCACGGTGAGTACAAGGTTCCCGGCGGCAAGCTGGTGGTCGCCGACGTCGACGTGGTGGACGGGCTGCTGCGGGGCCCGCGGATCAGCGGGGACTTCTTCCTCGAGCCCGACGCGGCCCTCGACGCGATCAACGGGGCGCTCGACGGGCTCCCGGCGGGGCTGGACGCGCACGAGATCGGCGCGCGGGTGCAGGCGGCGCTGCCGGCCGGGACGGTGCTGCTCGGGCTGACCGCGGAGGCCGTGGGCATCGCGGTGCGGCGGGCGCTGGCGGGCGCGTCGGACTGGCGCGACCACGAGTGGCGGCTGATCCATGAGGGGCCGCAGGAACCGCTCGTCCACATGGCGCTCGACCAGGTGCTGGCCGAGGAGGTCGGCGCGGGCCGGCGGCCGCCGACGCTGCGGGTGTGGGAGTGGGCGTCCCCCGCGGTGATCATCGGGAGCTTCCAGTCGCTGCGTAACGAGGTGGACGCGGCGGAGGCCGAACGGGCCGGTGTCGAGGTGGTGCGCCGGATCAGCGGCGGCGGGGCGATGTTCGTCGAGCCGGGCAACACGATCACCTACTCGCTGTACGCGCCGGAGACGCTGGTCGCGGGCATGTCGTTCGCGGAGAGCTACGCGTTCCTGGACGACTGGGTGCTGGGCGCGCTCGCCGAGCTGGGCGTCCGGGCGTGGTACCGGCCGCTGAACGACATCGCGTCCGACCAGGGGAAGATCGCGGGCGCGGCGCAGAAGCGGCTGGCCGCCGGAGCGGTGCTGCACCACGTCACGATGGCCTACGACATCGACGCCGCCAAGATGACACGGGTGCTGCGGATCGGCCGGGAGAAGATCTCCGACAAGGGCGTCGCGAGCGCGAACAAGCGCGTCGACCCGCTGCGGCGGCAGACCGGCCTGCCGCGCGCGGAGATCATCGACCGGATGATCGGGCACTTCCGCGGCCGCCACGGTCTCGTCGAGGACCGGCCGACCGAGGACGAGCTGCGGCTGGCCGGCAAGTACGTCACCGACAAGTTCGCCACGCCCGAATGGACCGCGCGGGTGCCCTGACCGGCGCGGCGCCGGCGGAACTCCCGCCCGCCGCCGCACGTCAAGGAGTCGGGGCAGGTCGCGGGGGTGGTGCGACCGGCCCTAGGGTTCTGGGCAGCGGCGGAGGAGGACGTTTCATGTCGATGCAGAAGGGCGCCAACACCCCGGTCACGGTGTCGTCGGTGCGGGTCGAGCTCGGATGGCGGAGCGGGGTGGGGGCGCCCGACGCGGACGCGTCGGCGCTCCTGCTGGCGGGCACGGGCCGGGTGAGGTCCGATGACGACTTCGTCTTCTACAACCAGCCGGTGCACGGGTCCGGCGCGGTGAAGCACGACGGCAAGCAGCGCGGCCCGACGGTCCTGGACGTCCTGTCGGTCGACCTGGACCGGGTCGAGCCGGCCGTCGAGCGGATCGTCGTCGCGGCGTCCGCGGACGGCGGGACGTTCGGGGAGATCGAGGGGCTCTACGTCCGGCTGGTGGACGCCGCGGGCGGCGCGGAGGTCGCGCGGTTCGACAGCACCGGCGCCACCACCGAGACGGCGTTCGTGCTCGGCGAGCTGTACCGGCGCCAGGGCGCGTGGAAGTTCCGCGCGGTCGGCCAGGGCTACGACACGGGCCTGGCGGGGCTGGCCACCGACTTCGGCATCTCGGTCGACGACCCGGGCCCCGCGCCCGCCCCCGAACCGGCCCCGGCCCCGGCTCCCGCCCCGGCCCCCGCCGCGCCCGCGGCTCCGGAGCCGCAGGCGCAGGGCGGCAAGATCAACCTGACCAAGAGCGCCCCCTCGGTGTCGCTGACCAAGCACGGCGCGACGTCCGGGCACATGCGCGTGAACCTGAACTGGACGGCGCGCGAGGGCGTCGCCACGGGGCTGTTCGGCAAGCGCCGCCGCGGCGTGGACCTCGACCTCGACCTGTGCTGCCTGTGGGAGTTGCAGGACGGGCGCAAGGGCATCATCCACGCGCTCGGCGACATGGGCGCCCTCGACCGGCCGCCGTTCATCAAGCTCGACAAGGACGACCGGACGGGCGCGATCGAGGCGGGCGAGAACCTGCACATCAATCTGGACCGGACGGCCGACTTCAAGCGCATCCTGGTGTTCGCCGAGATCTACGACGGCGCCGACGACTTCCGCGGCCTGGACGCCATCGCGACGCTGCACCCGGTCGGGTCCGCGCCGATCGAGATGCGGATGGACGACTGCGTGGACCGTTCCCGGGACGCGGTGCTCGCGCTCATCGAGAACGTGGGCGGCGAACTGGTCGTCCACCGCGAGGGCCGGTTCGTCCCGCCGCCGCCCGGCCGTCCGCGCTGGGGGAAGATGTCGGTCGACCAGGCGTACGGCTGGAACCTGGAATGGGTCGCCTCCCGGGGCAAGGGCTGAGGCGGGTCATGCTTTGATCGAGACCCGGGCGGCGGCGGCCGCGCCGGGCGGCGCGAACCGACAGCCGTGGCGGTCCGCGGTCGTCACCGTCCGGCCGCGGCCGTCTCCGTGATCGACTCGGCGAGCCGCTTGTCGCGGCCGACCCGGACGAGCGCGGAGGTCAGCCGGGCGAGGTCCTTGCCCGCCACCCGGCCGGCCAGGTCGTCCGGGTCGGTGGGCAGGCCGATCCGCTCGGCGCCCTTCAGCACCTGGTCGTCGATGTAGGGGCGCAGCCACGGCCACACGGCCTGGGCCTCGCGGCAGAAGATGTCCACGCCGGTGGGGCCGATGCCGGGGAACTCGCGCAGCAGGTCGGCCGCCCGGCCCCGGTCGCGTTCCGCGTGGATGGCGAGCTTGCGCAGGTCGCCCCGGTACTTGTCCTGGACGAGCGCTGCCGTGTCGCCCAGCCGGGTCGCGGTGCTCTCGTCGTAGCGGACGTAGTGGCCCCGGCCCAGCGCGTCCACGCGCTCCTGCCACGTCAGCTTGGCCATGCCCCGCGGGGTTCCGCCCCCGGCCGCGAACAGCTCGCGGGCCGCGGACAGCGCGATGCCCGCCGAGATCCGGGCGCTGAGCAGGTTGGCGAGGACGAGCAGCTTGAACAGCGCGGAGGGCGTGTCCTTGAGTTCGAACCCGGCCTCGTCGGAGAACGTCTCCCCGGACTCGCGCAGCAGTCTCTTCACGACGGCGTCCATGGATCCACCTCCCGTGCCGGTGGCCCTACCCGGGTTCGCGGCGATGACGCATGCCGCACGGGACGGCGACGGGACCGCGACCGGACACGGCCGGGCGACCGGACGGGCGGGTGGCCGGGGTCAGAGGAGGCTGAGCTGCCCTTCCCCGGCCAGCGGGTCCCGGTGCCTCTTCAGGTGCCGCCAGCGCGGCAGATCGTCCAGGTACGACCACGAGAGCCGGTGATGCGGAGTGGGCCCGGACTCCTCCAGCGTCCGCTGGTGGGCGGGCGACGGGTATCCGGCGCTGTCGGCGAACGCGTAGCCGGGGAACGCGCCGTCCAGGTCGGCCATGAGCCGGTCGCGGTGGACCTTCGCCAGTACGGACGCCGCCGCGACCGTCACCGACCGCTGGTCGGCCTTGACCTCGCAGCGGACCCGCCACGGGGGCCGCAGGAAGTCCTGGCCGCCGTCCAGGATCACCACGTCGGGCGGGACGGGCAGCGCCTCCAGCGCACGGACGGCGGCGCGCCGCAGGGCCCCGGTCATGCCGATCTCGTCGATCTCCCCGGGGGCGGCGGCACCGATCGCGTGCCCGGTGAGCCAGCCCGGCAGGACCTCGGCGAACGCCTCGCGGTGGGCGCGGGTGAGCAGCTTGGAGTCGGTCAGCGCGACCGTGCGGTCCCCGCGGCCCCGCAGCACGGGCGGGTCGCTCAGGTCCGTCATCGCCGCGCACACGACGACCGGCCCGGCCCACGCGCCGCGCCCGACCTCGTCCACGCCCGCGATCCGGACGGGACGGCCGTCGCCGCCGAGGGCCGCGCGCAATTCGTGCTCGATCTCGTACCCGGCGGCGCGCGGGCGGCCCGCGGGCGCGGTGGCCGCGGCGCCGGAGTCGTCCAGGCCCGGCAGGGCACCGGTCGGGTCGGTCACGGGAGTCCCCCTGGATCGATCGTGCGCGGTGACGGCGGCCGGGCGCCGGAGCGGAGTCGGGGCGGCCCGGCGTCCAGATCTTAGGGGCCGGACCGGCCCGTCCGGGTACGGGCGCGTCGGGAGAGACGAATGTCCTGGTCCGGTCGGCCGGGCACGCTCCATTCGGTTGCCGGAAGGTGATGCAAGTGTCTTTGTAAGAGACGACGAACCGTGCCAGGGGAGTCCCGTTCCGCGCGACACTGCGCTTTACTCGCTTTTGATGGATTCGTTCGGCAGATCCCGCTCCCGCCCGGCGACCGGCGTCGCGGCACGGGATCTCTTCGAGCGCCTGCGCTGGCGCTACTTCCAGGTCCCGCCCGGGCTCCGCTTCCTGGGCGGGCTGCTTCTCGTCGGTCTCGTGCTGTCGGCCATGGTGGTGCTGGACGGGCCGGTGCTGGGCACGGCCGCGTTCGCCGTGATCCTGCTCGTCGTGGTGCACCTGACGTTGCGTTCGCCCACCGGGATGGCGGTCGTCGCGGTGGTCGCGTCCTGGCTCGCGCTGTCGATTCCGCTGGGCGGTCTGTACCCGGACGATGGCCGCCCGCCCTACCTGGCGTCCGAGCTGCTGCTGGCGGTGCTGGCGCTCCCGGTCGCGGTGGCCGGGTTCCGGCTGCGCGGGTACGCGCCGTGGCGGACGGCCGCGCTCGCGCTGGGCGCCGCGGGGGTGATCACGGCGGCCGTGGCGCAGCCGCTGCCGGAGGCGAGCGTCGCTCCCGGATGGGCCGCGGCGCTGGCCGTCCTGGCGTACCGCTGGGACCAGGCCCGCCGCAGCGCGCCCGCCGAGGAGTACGAGACCGGTTGGGTGCAGGAGCAGGCGGGCACGAAACCCCCGAAGGGCGACGCCGGGAAGGGCGGACCGAGACCCGGCCGACCCGGCCGACCCGACCGTCCGGATCGTCCGGACCGCCCCGAGCGGCCTGAGCGGCCCGACGGCTCCGACCGGCCCGATCGGGGCGGCGGCGGGGGTGGCGGGCGCGACGGTGACGACGGTGACGGCGGGGACGGCGGGGACGGTCCGGCGCAGCCCGCCGGGGTGCCCGCGGCGACCCGGGCGGCCTACGAGCAGCGGGCCGCGGCCCGCGCCGCCGACCCCGCGAAGCCCTCCGAACCGGACGATGCGTCCGGGCGGCGCACCGACGACGGGCGTCCGGACATCTCGGTCGAGGAGGCCCTCGCCGAACTCGAGGGCATGGTGGGGCTGGAGCCGGTCAAGCGGCAGGTCCGCTCGATCGCCGCGTCGATCGAGGCCGCGCACCTGCGCGCCGCCGCCGGGGTGCCCACCGAGAAGCCGATGCGGCACTTCGTGTTCGTCGGCCCGCCCGGCACCGGCAAGACCACCGTCGCCCGCGTCCTCGCCAAGATCTTCTACGCGTTCGGGCTGCTGCCGGAGGCGACGGTCGTGGAGACGCACCGCGCCGACCTGGTGGGGGAGTACCTCGGCGCCACCGCGATCAAGACCAACCGGCTGATCGACTCCGCGCTCGGCGGGCTGCTGTTCATCGACGAGGCGTACGCGCTGGTCAACTCGGGGGAGGGGCAGCCCGACCGGTTCGGTGACGAGGCCGTGCAGACGCTGCTCAAGCGCGCCGAGGACGACCGCGACAACCTCGTGATCATCCTCGCGGGCTACGACGCGCAGATGGCCGAGTTCCTCGACTCCAATCCGGGGCTCGCGTCCCGGTTCGGCACGCGCGTCCGGTTCCCGTCGTACCGGCCGGACGAGCTGCTGCGGATCGCCGAGCGGCACGTGTCCAGGCGCGAGGACCGGCTGGACGACGAGGCCCGCCGCAGGCTGGCCGCGCGGTTCGAGGAGGTCGAGCGGCGCGGCATCGTCGACGAGCTCGGCAACGGCCGGTTCGTCCGGTCGCTGATGGAGGCGGCGGCGCGCGCGCGGGACGTGCGCGTGGTCGACGCGGCGTCGTCCGGGAAGGGCGAGGGGCCGAGCGCGGACGATCTGACGACCCTGCGCGCGGCGGACGTGGAGGCCGCGTTCGCCGAGGTCACCGAGCGGTTCCGCGGCTACGCCGAGACGCCCACGCTGGAGGAGGCGCTCGGCTCGCTGGACGCGATGATCGGGCTGGGGCCGGTGAAGCGGCAGGTCCGGGAGATCGCCGCGCAGCTGCAGGTCGCCCGGATGCGGCAGGAGCAGGGGCTGGTCACCCGGCCGCCGACCCGGCATTTCGTGTTCACCGGGCCGCCGGGCACGGGCAAGACGACGGTGGCGCGCGTGCTCGGTCGCATCTTCGCGGCGTTCGGGCTGCTGGTCCGTCCCGAGGTGGTGGAGGCGCAGCGCGCGGACCTGGTGGGCGAGCATCTCGGCGCGACTGCCCTCAAGACGAACAAGGTCGTGGACGCGGCGCTCGGAGGCGTCCTGTTCGTGGACGAGGCGTACGCGCTGAGCAATCCGGGCTATTCGGGCGGCGACGCGTTCGGTCAGGAGGCGGTGCAGGTGCTGCTCAAGCGCGCCGAGGACGACCGCGACCGGCTCGTCGTCGTCCTCGCGGGCTACGAGGGCGACATGGACCGGTTCCTGGCGTCCAATCCGGGCCTGGCGTCCCGGTTCGACGTCCGTGTGGACTTCCCGTCCTACGGTCCCGACGAGCTGCTGCGCATCGCGCAGCTGATCGCCGAGCAGGGCGGCGACCAGTGGGAGGACCGCGCCCTGGACGATCTGGCGCTCGTCTTCCAGCGGGCCTGCGGCACCGGCCGCATCGACGAACTCGGCAACGGCCGCTTCGCCCGCTCTCTCTACGAGAAGGCGTGCGCGTGCCGGGCGCTGCGCGCCGCCGAGCTGGGCCCGGCGGCGACGGCCGCCGACCTGACCGTCCTCACCGCCGAGGACGTCCGCGACGCGTTCGCCGAGCTGTCGCACCGGCTCGCCTGAGCGGTGCGGGGCACCGGCCGGGTATCGCCCGGGTTCTGTCGGTGGCGTGCGGTCTAATCGGGGGATGACCTCGGTGACGTGGCCGCGGGTGCTGGCCTGGCGGATGCGGCGGCAGTTCCTCGACCGGCCGGACGCGGCGTCGGCGGTGGACGTCGCGCGGCGCCTCGGCGGGGTGCAGGCGCAGGTCGCGTCCGCCGCCGAGCTCGCGGTGGCGGTCCGGCGCGCGTCCCCGGAGGCGGGCGAGGCCGCACGGGCCCTGCGGGACGAACGCGCGCTCGTCAAGACGTGGGCGATGCGGGGCACGCTGCACCTCCTGCCCGCCGACGCGGCCGCCGCGTACCTCGCGCTGTGCGGGACCGCCCGGCACTGGGAGAAGCCGAGCTGGCAGAAGGCGTTCGGCGCCACGCCCGCCGACCTGGAGGCGATCGCCGCGGCCGCGGCCCGGGCGCTCGCGGACGGCGCCGTGCTGACGCGCGAGGAGCTCACCCGGGCCGTCGTCGAGGAGACCGGTTCCGCGCACCTCGCGGAGGTGCTCGGGTCCGGCTGGGGCACGCTCCTCAAACCGCTCGCGTGGTGGGGAGTGCTGTGCCACGGCCCGGCCCGGGGCAACCGCGTCACGTTCGTGTCCCCGCAGGCACGGCTGCCCGGCTGGACGGGCCTGCCTCCGGCGGACGAGGCCGCGCGCACGGTCGTCCGCGCGTATCTCGGGGCGCACGGCCCGGCCACGCCCGACATGTTCGACAACTGGCTGATGCGCAAGGCGAACCGGAAGAAGGACGTGCGGAGCTGGTTCGCCGCGCTCGACGGCGAGCTGTGCACCGTCGAGGTGGACGGCGAGCCGATGTACCTCCTGGCCGAACACCGCGACGAGCTGCTCGACACCGGACCGGCGGCGCCCGTCCGGCTGCTGGGGGCGTTCGACCAGTACGTCCTGGGCGCCGGGACGGGCGCGACCTACCTGATCCCGGCCGAGCGGCGCGGCGAGGTGAGCCGCACCGCGGGCTGGATCTCCCCGGTCGTCCTGCACGAGGGGCGCGTCGCGGGCGTCTGGCGGTTCGAGGACGGCGACGCGACCGTCACGACCTGGGAGCATGTTCCCCCCGCTCCCCTCGGCGCCGAACTCGCGCGGGTCCGGGCCCTTGCGGCCTGACCGCCGTCGGGCGCCGGGCGTCCGGCGTCAGGCGTCCGGGGCCGGGCGCGGGGGCAGCGCGTCGAGGGCCAGGTCGGCGGCCCGCCGCAGGTCCTCGCGGGAGGTGCCGGCGGCGGCCTGCACCGACAGCCCGTACGAGACCGACCAGACGTACCGGGCCAGGGCGGCGGTGTCGGTGCCGGGCGGGAGGTCGCCCTCGACGCGTGCGCGCTCGAACCGTCGGGCGAGCATCTCCTCCGACCGGCGCCGCCTGGTCTCGATCTCGCGCCGTGCCGCCTCGTTCTGCCGTCCCGTGACGAGCGCGCCCTGGACGAACAGGCAGCCGCCGGGGCCGCTCGTGGTGACGTCGATCGTGCCCTTCAGGATCGCCGCCGCGACGGCGCGCGCGCTGGGCTCGGCCAAGGCCGCGCGGACGTACCCGGCGGGTCCCTCGGCGTACCGGTCGAGGGCCTTGCGGAACAGCGCGTCCTTGTTGCCGTAGGCGGCGTAGAGGCTCGGCCGGTTGATGCCCATCGCCTCGGTCAGGTCGGACAGCGCGGTGCCCTCGTAGCCCTGCCGCCAGAAGACGTCCAGGGCGCGGTCCAGCCGCTCGTCGACGTCGAACTCGCGGGGGCGTCCCGTCGGCATGTCCGCCATCTCCTCCCTTGCGTTCTGTATCGGTCAGTATAGTAGGCTCTCGTTCAATACCGATCGGTACAGAAATGGGGATCCCGATGGAACTCGACGGCAAGGTGGCACTGGTGACGGGCGGATCGCGGGGGATCGGCGCGGCGGCGGCCCGCGAGCTCGCCGCGCGCGGCGCGGACGTCGCCGTCGGCTACGTCGCGTCCGCGGACGGCGCCAAGGAGGTGGTCCGCGAGATCGAGGCGGCGGGCCGCCGGAGCGGCGCCTACCGGGCGGACACGGCCGACCCCGGGCAGGTCGCGGAGCTGATCCGCACGGTCGCGGCCGACTTCGGACGGCTGGACGTGCTGGTCAACAACGCGGGGGTGATCTCCTACGAGCAGGTCGGCCGGGGCGACGAGGCCGAACTCGACCGGATGTACGACGTGAACGTGCGCGGGGTCGTGGCCGCCGTCCGCGCCGCCGCGCCGGTACTGGCCGACGGCGGGCGGATCATCACGATCGGATCCACCCTGTCCCACCGGACCGGATCGCCGGGCATGGCCGACTACGCGGCGACCAAGGCCGCGGTCATCGGCTACACCCGGGGCGCCGCGCGCGACCTCGCCCCGCGCGGCATCACCGTGAACGTCGTCCGCACCGGCTCGACCGACACCGACATGAACCCTCAGGACGGTCCCAGCGCCGACTTCCAGCGGAGCCTCAACGCCATGGGCCGCTACGGGCGCCCCGAGGAGATCGCGGCGGGCATCGCGTTCCTCGCGAGCCCCGGCGCGTCGTTCGTCACCGGCAGCGTCCTGACGATCGACGGCGGCGCGCTGGCCTGAGGGCCGGGGCGCCCGGCCCGGCCACCGGGGCGGACGTTAGTGTTCGGAGCGTGGACGAGCGGGATGAGCCGGTCGAATACCGGCAGACGCGGTACAAGGCCCCCGACGGCGCGACGGAGGTGCTGCTCATCCGGCACGGCGCGTCCGCCCCGGCCCGTGCCGACGCCCCCTTCCCCACGGTGGACGGGCAGGGCGACCCGGAACTGGCGCCGGAGGGACGGGAGCAGGCCGAGCAGGTCGGCGAGCGGCTCGGCGGCGAGACCTTCGACGCCCTCTACGTGACGACGCTGCGCCGGACGCACGAGACGGCCGCGCCGCTCGCGCGCCGGCTCGGCATGGAGCCCGTCGTCGAGCCGGGCATGCGCGAGGTGCATCTCGGCGAGTGGGAGGGCGGCCTGTTCCGCCGCCGGGTCGCCGAGAACGACCCGATCGCGGCGCGGATGTTCGCCGAGGAGCGCTGGGACGTCGTCCCCGGCGCGGAGGCGTCCGAGGCGTTCGCCGCGCGGGTCGAGGAGAGCATCACCCGGCTCGCCGCGAAGCACGCGGGCGGGCGGATCGCGGTGTTCACCCACGGCGGCGTGATCGCGCAGGCCCTCGCCGCCGCGACCGGCTCCCGGCCGTTCGCGTTCCTCGCCCCCGACAACGGATCGATCTCCCGGCTGGTGCGGCTCGGCGACCTCACGCAGGTCCGCGGGTTCAACGACGTCTCGCACCTGGACTGGTCCGCGCCCGCCCCGCTCACCTAGAGGCGGAACCGGACGCGCTGTCCCGGGCGCAACTGCGCCGCGTCCGGGACCGACGCGGACGCCAGCACCGCGATGACGGGGTAGCCGCCGGTCGTCGGATGGTCGGCGAGGAACACGATGGGGAGCCCGCTGGGCGGCACCTGCACCGCCCCGGTCACCATCCCCTCGCTGCCCGGTTCCCCCTCGCGCGACCGCCGCAGCGCGGGACCGTCCAAACGGACCCCGACACGGTTGCTGTCCGGCGACACCTCGTACACGGCGGCCGTGAGCGTGCGCAGCGCGTCCGGCGCGAACCAGTCGTCCCTAGGGCCGGGCAAGACCCGCAGTACCGGCGTCTCCGGCAACGGCACGCCGGGGGCGACGTTGACGGTGATCGGGGCAAGTCCCGTGACCGGCCCCAAGGGCAGCCGCTCCCCGACCCTCAGCGGCGCCGGACCGAGACCCGACAACAGGTCGGTCGAACGGCTCCCCAGCACTTCTCCTGCCGCGACCCCACCGCGCACGGCCAGGTAGCTGCGCAGCCCCGAAAGCGGCAACCCGAACTCGACGAGCGCACCGCACGGGACATGGCACGGCGCGTTCGTCCAGTGCGCGCGACCTCCGATTCGCAGCGGCACCACGGCGCCCGTGACCGCGATCCACGCCCCACGGTGGAAACGCAAAGCGGCCCCGCCCAGCGTGAGCTCCACGCCCGCCGCGCCCTCCGGATTGCCCACGAGCCGGTTCGCGAGCCGCAGCGCGCGCTCGTCCGCCGCACCCGACCGGGGGACCCCCAGATGCGCGAGTCCGGGCCTGCCGAGGTCCTGGACGGTCGCCAGCGGCCCCGGCCGGACGATCTCGATCAACGATCGTCCTCGGGGACGAACCGGACACGCGTCCCCGGGCGCAGCAGCGACGGCGGATCGCGCTCGACGTCCCACAGCACCGCCGCCGTCCGCCCCAGCAGCCGCCAGCCGCCCGGCGACCGCGACGGGTATACCGCCGCGTACGGGCCCGCGACCGCCACCGACCCCGCCGGGACCGCCGTGCGCGGCGACTCCCGCCGCGGCACGTGCAGCGCCGGATCCAGCCCCGTCAGATACCCGAAACCGGGCGAGAACCCCAGGTACGCGACCGTGTACCAGGCGTCCGAATGCCGCCGCACGACCTCGTCCCGCGAGAGCCCCGTCAGGCGCGCGACCTCCTCGAGGTCCTCCCCGTCGTACACGACCGGGATCCGCACCGGCTCCGCGTCCCCGGCCGCGTCCTCCGGCGGCCGCAGCCCCGGCAGCGCACCCGCCAGCCGCTCCATGTCCGTGCCCGGCTCGGCGACCACCAGCACGGTCCGCTCGCCCGGCACCACGTCGACCACACCGGCCGGACGAGCGTCCCGCAGCGCCGCGTCCAGCCGGTGCGCGCTCGCCAGATCGCCCGTCTCCACCAGCAGTGCCGCGTCCCCCGCCCGCAGGACCCTCACGCGAACGGCTCCAGCGCCACGCCCGCGTCCGTCAGCGCCGCCCGCACCGCCCGCGCCAGCACCACCGCGCCCGGCGTGTCGCCGTGCACGCACATCGACCGGGCCCGCAGCGCCACGTCGCTGCCGTCCACCGCGACCACGCGGCCGTCCACCGCCATCCGGACGGCCCGCCGCACGACCTCGTTCGGGTCGTGCACCACCGCCCCCGGCTCCCGCCGCGACACCAGCCGCCCCGCCGGCGTGTACGCGCGGTCGGCGAAGCACTCCGCCACCACCGCCAGCCCCCGGCTGCCTCGTGCACCGCTGAGCCCGGCAGCGTCAGCAGCGGCAGCGACGGATCGAACGCCCGCACCGCGTCCGCCACCGCCCGCGCCTGCGTCTCGTCGCGCGCGACCCGGTTGTACAGCGCCCCGTGCGGCTTGACGTACGCGACCCGTCCGCCCTCGGTACGGGCGATGCCGTCCAGCGCCGAGATCTGGTACAGCACCTCCGCGGTGAGCTCGTCCGGCGCCACGTCCATCTCCCGGCGGCCGAAACCGGCCAGGTCCCAGTACGACACCTGCGCGCCGATCGTCACCCCGCGCTCCACCGCCGCCGCGCACACCCGGCGCATGATCAGCGGATCGCCCGCGTGGAACCCGCACGCCACGTTCGCGCTGGTGATCACGTCGAGCAGCGCAAGGTCGTCGCCCAGCTTCCAGACCCCGAACCCCTCACCGAGGTCGGCGTTGATGTCGATGACCGCCATGCCACGACCTTCTCAGACGATCTCCTCGCGGACGTCCTCGACCTCGTGCCGCGACGCCCACGCCTGGTGCACGCCCCGGTCGAACGTCTCCAGCCCGAGCCGCTCCGCCACCGGCGCCTTCCCGCCCGTGTACTCCACCCGCAGCCAGCCGTCCTGCTCGCCCAGCACCACGAACGGCTCTCCTCGCCAGACGCAGCGCGTGCTCACGTAATGCAGATGGTCGATCTCCGCCGCCGGCACCACCCGCAGGTACCGCTCGGCCGCGATCCGCCGGAACCCCTCGGCCTCCCGCTCCGCGTACAGCCGCACGAGATCCCCGTCCGGGCTCGCCTCGTACTCGCCGCCGCGCCACCCCGCGTAGTACCCGTGCCGGATCATGCCCGTCCTCCCGGCAGCTTCACGTGCCACTGCCGCAGGTCGGTGTCGAACACGGCCACGAGCCGCTCCACCCCCTGCGAGTCCAGCCGGTACAGCTCCGCCCCGTGCGGCAGCCGCTGGCTGTCGATCTTGAACTCCGGGATCGACGGCCCCTCGCCCGGCGCGTACCCCGACCCCGGGAACGGCGCCTTCTCGATCACCCAGCCGCCCGGGACGATCCCCATGCTCCACTCGTCGATCCCGCCCAGCGGACGCCGGAACAACGGCGGTTTCACCGCCGCCCACCGGATCACGAACACCTCTTCGTCCGCCGGGCTGAACGGCGACCCCTCGTACACCAGGCCCAGCGCCCGGACGACCGCCGCCGGAGTGCCCAGCTCCCGCACGTCCTCGAAACGGTGCACGTACCCGGCGACCAGGTCGTACCCGCCCTCCAGGTAGTGCCGGACATGGTCGCCCCGCACGACCTTCTGCATCACCACGACCTGCCGCCCCGCCGCGACGTCCTCCCCGCCCGGACGATCACCGCCGTGCCCCTCCCGCCCTGGTTCCGTGGCGCCGAACGGCCCGTCGTGCGGACGGTCGTCGGGTGCGGTGCCGGGCCCGGTGTGTGCGCTCGGGCTGCCCATGCCGGTGTGGGGCGCCTGGTGTGTGCCGAGTGTGGCTTCGGGGGGACGGTCGTCGGCCGTGGTGCCGGGAGCATCGGTGCCGTGGGCGCTCGGGCTGCCTGAGCCCGAGCGGGGCGTTCGGTGTGCGGTGCCGAACGGGCGGTCGTCGGGTGCGGTGCCGGGCTTGGTGCCGCTATGGGGACCCGGGCTGCCCAGGCTGGTGTGGGGCGCCTGGTGTGTGCCGAGCGTGCTTTCGGGGGACGGTCGTCAGCCGTGGTGCCGGGAGCACCGGTGCCGTGGGTGCTCGGGCTGCCCGGGCCGGTGTGGGGCGCGCCGGGCGCGGGGCCGAGCGGGCTTTCGTGGGGGTGGCCGCCGGAGGCGTCGCCCACGTCGTCGCGTGGCTCGCTCCCGCGCGCGCTTGGGTCGTCGCTTCCCGGCCGGGGGCCGCTGGGCGCGCGCGGTGAACCGGTCGAGGACGGGCCGGGCCCGCCGGGTGCCGTGTCGGCGGGACGTTCGGTGCGCGAGGCCGCGAGCCGGTCGCGGGGGTCGTGCCCGGGTAGGTCCGCGTCCTGTCCAGGGCCGGGCGGCGGCGTGCGCAGGCCGTCGCGGGTTCGCCCGCTCGTGCGCCGGGCTCGGAAGGGGTCCACCGGGTCGAGAAGGCGTCCGGGGCGCCGGACGGCGTTACGGCGGGACGTTCGTCACCGTGCCGAAGCTCGGTCGGGCGGACGCCGGGGCCCTCGTGGAGTTCCCTCTCGCGTGCGCCGGGCTCGCCGGGCGCTGAACCGGTCGAGAACGGGCCCACGGCGCCTGGGGCGGCCTCGGGTGCGGTTCGGGCGCCCGCAGCCGGAGGGGCGCTCCCCTGCGGCGGTCCCGCGGGGACGGAGTCGATCGGGGTCTCGGCCGGAGCGGCGCGCCTCCGGCCCGGTTTGCGTTCGCGGCGGGACGGCTTCGGCGGTTCGGCGTGCTCGGGCTCGAACAGGGCGTTGGCGTCCAGGTACGAGGCGCTGGGCAACCCGGGGTTGACGGCGAGCTGCCAGCGGGGGTTCGGCCAGCGGCGGGCGAGCCGCGCCAGGGACTCCTCCCGGTGATGGACGGCCTGGCCCTGCAGGGATCGCTCCATGGCCTCGGGGGAGGTGAACGCGAGGATGAAGGTGCCGTCGCCGAACTGGGCCGTCGCGTACTGGTGGTCGGTGCCGCCGGGGTTGTTCGGCGCGGGCAGGTAGAGGGTGGCGCGGGCCAGCAGCTCGAGGTAGCCGCGCTGGTCGCCGCGCTCGCGGGCGTCGGCGAGGGCGGTCTCGAGGGCCGAACCGGACGGGCGTTCGGCGCGGCGCTCGCCGCCCTCGGGGATCGCGACCGGGATGCCGAGGCCGGGCAGGGCGAGGGGGCCGCCCTCCTTGCCGATGCGGGCCGCCTGGTAGACGAGCTCGAGCGGGGAGTCGATGCCGTAGACGTCGCGGAACGCGCCGACCATCCGGCCCGCGAGCATCGCGCACGCTTCGAGGCGTTCGGCGGCGGCGCGCCCGTCCTTGTCGCGGCGGCCGGGTTCGCGCAGGTCGAAGTGGTCCCACCAGTTGCGGCGGCGCGCGTCGTCCGGCGGCTCCCAGCCGAGCGAGCGCAGTCGGCGTTCCTGCAGGTGGCCGAGGGGGCGGGGCAGGAACGCGCTGCCGACGGCCTCGGCGTCCATGCCCTGTTCGGCGCGCATCGCCTGGACGTAGGGCATGCCGGACGGCGCCTGCACGATGATGAACGACTGCACGGGCAGACGCGAGAGTTCCAGGGTCAGCCGCTTGGCGAAGTCGTTCCAGTCCACTCGGGTCCACTCTCACGTCCGTGGGGGCGGGGGCCGCCGTACCCGGCGGTAGTAAGACGTTAGCGGAATGCCGCGCCGGAGCGTCGGCCGGTCGGCGGGACGGTCAGTCGGACCGCGGGGCGGGCACGGCGTCGGCCCGGGCGGGCGCCCAGACGGCGCCGATGGCGTCGTAGACGGCCACCGGGGTCTGGTCGTTGGCGCCGTTCCAGCGCCAGAGCCGGGTGCCGTGCGGCGGCCGGATCGGGACGCCCGCCGGTTCGGCGGGTCGCGGCGGCGCGCCGAGCGGTTCGGGCTCGGGCTCGGGTTCGGGGGCGGAGTCGAAGTAGGGGGTCCCGGCGTCGAGCGCCTTCTGCAGGTCCTCGACGGAGTAGGCGTCGATCGTGGTCTGCGGGACCTCCTGCTCGCCGTTCACCGACGGCGACCCGTGCTCGGCGCTGAGCCGGGCGAGCGCGGTGACGTCGAGCAGGACCTCGCTCGGCAGCCCCGCGTTGATCGCCAGCTGCCAGGCCGGGTCCGGCCAGCCGGCCGACAGCGCCGCGAACGACGTGCGGCGGTACAGGCCGGGGTGGCGGTCGCCGGTGCGGGCGAGGGCGCCGGGGGAGGTGAACACGGTGACGTAGGTGGCGCCGCCGATGGTGACCGTGGGCAGCTCGGCGCGGTCGGGGTCCTCGACGGCGGGGCCGGTCGCGGGCAGGACGAGGTCGGCGCGGCCGAGCAGCGAGAAGTACGTCCCGTGGTCGCCGCGCTCCTTGGCGCCGGTGAGCAGCGGCTCCAGCTCGTCGGCGCCGGCGGCCGGCGGCTCGGACGCGTCCGCCGCGAGGTCGGGCGCGGGGTCGCGGCGCCGGGTGATGCGGGACGGGTCGGCGATGTCGATGCCGAAGCCGGGCAGTTCGATCAGTCCGGTGCCGTGCCGGTGGAACGACTCGTACACCAGCTCGGACGGGCGGCGCACGCCCTGGACGTCCCGCAGTGCGGTGACCATCACCTCGGCGAGCCGCGCGAAGTCGCCGGGCAGGCCGCCGCCGGGCAGCTCGGTCCACCAGTTGCGGGGGGCCGGTTCGGCGGGCGGCCGCCAGCCCGCCTCGCTCATGACCTCCTCGTCGGCCGGCGTGAGCAGCAGCGGGCCGACCAGGAAGTTGTTGCTGACGGCCTCCGCGTAGAGCCGGTCGGGCTCGCGCATGGCCTGGACGTAGTGGCGGCTCTCGTCGCGCTCGCGCACGATGAGGATCGTGTCCCGTTCGAGCGCCGCCAGCTGGCGCGCCAGCCGCCGGCCGAACTCGGACCACTCCAACAAGATCACTCCCTACGACCGGGGGCCGGTCTCTCGCCCCCTGGAGACCGTGCCCGCAAACCGATGATCGTCGCCGGGGCCGTCGCGCGCAAACCGGCCCGTCACCCCGGCGGGGGTTCGTGACGGAGGCCACGCAGGGCGTCGCGGAGGGCTCGCGGGTCGCCGTCGTGGTCGTCGAGGACGTCGATGAGGCGGTGCAGGATCTCGTGCCGCGGCCAGCCGTCGTCCAGGAGCGCCTGGGCGGTCTCCCACAGGTCGGGGGGATCGCCGTCCCACAGCCGGGCGGTGACCCGCTCGTGGGCGTCGAGATGCTCGTCGCCCGCGCTGGGGTGCTCGAACTCGAGGATGACGCGGCGGTCGTCCGGGTCGGAGGGGTCCAGCGCGGACAGGTCGATCGCGCCGTGCCGTCCCGAGCTGCGGTGGGTGCCGGTCAGGAAGGGCAGCGCGAACGCGCGGCGGGGGAGCGCCTCCAGGTCGCTGTCGGGCAGGAGGCGGGCGACGATCTCGCGGTCGAGGCCGAACGCGGACGGGTCGCGGTAGGCCTCGGCGAACGTGGCGGTGGCGTCCCAGACGGCGTCCAGGGTCGCCCGGACGCCCTCTTCGGGCAGGCCCGTGCGGCGGCCCGCCCAGCGCACCCATGCGGCCAGGACGTGCGGGGCGGCCTCCTGCTCGCCCGGGGACAGCAGGACCTTGCGGGGCAGCCAGTCGAGCAGGAACATCTCGCACTTGACCGGGCTGACCCGCAGCGGACGCCCGAAGTCGTGCTCGCAGCCGTACTCGATGATCCGGTCGACGCAGCGGCTGGCGGCGGACCGGTCCGACAGCTCCTCGGCCTCGTCGGACGCCAGGAACCGGGCGGCAAGCGTGGCGCGGCGGTCACGCCCGTACACGGGCGGCTGCGGGAGCCGCCCGCCCGGCGGGAGGAGCCCGGCGCGCGCGCGGACGAACGCGTGGTAGGAGCCGAACCCGTCGTTCACGGGCGGGTCGTCGACGCCGTTGGTGAGGTCGAGGGCGCTCCGCAGCAGCGCCTTGGTGTCGCGGGCGTCGAGCCGCTCGAACCGCATCAGCGGGTTGTCGCGGCCCTCGGTGCGGCAGTGGTCGAGCAGCCGGTCGACCCGCGACGACACCCACGCGTCCCGCACCATGCCGCTCGCGGGCGGCCCGGCCGCGACGGTCCGCCGCGGGGGCGGCGCCGCCCCGGCTCCGGGACGGTCTCGGCCTTCGTCCGGTCGACCAGGACGACGAGCGCGTGCCGCTCGGAGCCGCCGTAGGCGTAGACGCAGACGATCGAGTCCTGGTCGCCGTAGACGTCGCGGGACACGAAGCACTGCTCGGGCGCCACCGTCCCGACCCGGTCGGCCCAGCCGGGACGGGCGACGCCGCGCTTCATCAGCTTCAGGGCCGCGCGCTCGGCCCGCACGGCCTGCCGGGGCGTGCCCAGGTAGGCGATGCCGGTGAGCAGGGCGAGCGCGGCGGGCGTCGCGGCCCGCTCGGCGTGCCCGACGAGGGCCTCGCCGATGACCTCCTCGACGTCGCCGCCGGGCACGCGGTGCCCCCACCACGACCCGAGGATCTCGCTGACGATCAGCTCGGCGTCCAGCGGGCTGCGGACGGCCAGCAGCTCGCGGGCGTGGTGCAGCATGCCGTCGAAGATCTCCGCGACCTCGCCGGGGGCGTCGCGCGGCGCCGGTTCCCCGGGGGATCGGTGGCGGCTGCGGGGAGTCACCTACCCAGCTTGTCAGATTCCGGGCCGCCGGTCTCCGTAACGCGGACGCCGGGCGGCGCGCCGCTTCAGCCGTCGGCGCCGCCTCCCGGGGACCGTCCCGAGGGCGGCTCGGATTTCAGCATGCCCGTGAGGTGCTCGCGCGCCATCCGCTCGACGCGCGGCGGCGTGGGCTCGAGACCGAGGTGGGACATGCGGGCCTGGACGTCGGCCACGCAGCGGTGCACGGCGTCCGGCGGGAAGTTCGCGAACTCGTCGGAGAGCCGGGTCGCGAGCGCGTCGCCGGGCTCGGTCCGGTCCAGTGCAGGCAACTGTGCAGGCATCTGCGCACACCTCCGCGCACGGGGTTCCGGCGGACGGGACGGCCGCCGGCCGAGACGAGGCGCGCGGATTCCGCCCGCGGCCGCCGATCACCGGCGGGCGGGCCGCCGTCCGCACCTTGCCTCGATGTCCCATTCCAGCCGTTTTGCGGGGAGAGTCAAGACATGCCGGGTGGTCGGTTCGCAAATTCTGGACCGGCCCGCCCGGCCTGCTCCCCGGGCGGCCCGTCCTCCCGTCCGTCCTCCCGTCCGGCCCGCGCCCTCGCGGCGGCGTCCGCCCAGCCGGGGTGGTGCCGCCGCGCCCACGCGAGGTCGACGCGCCCGGTGCGCATCCCGGCGAGCGCGCCCCGGTCGCCGAACGCCATCCACAGGTGCCCGGCCGTGACCACGAGGACGATCAGGAAGAGCCAGTCGTGGACGAACGTCGCGCCCGTCCGCCACTCGTCCGGCCACGGCCCGGGGAACGTAAGGATCTCCCCGGTCGCCAGCATGATCAGGATCGCGCCGAGCGTGAACGACGCGTTCAGCTTCTGGCCCGCGTTGAACTTCCCCACCGGCAGGATCCCGCGGCCGCCTTGGACGTCCCGCCGGTCGCGGCGCCGCAGCCACTCCCAGTCGTGCGGGGCGAAGCGGTTCAGCCGCCGGACGTCCGCCCGGAAGGCCCGCGACAGCAGCCCGAGGACGATCGGCACGGGCAGCGCGAACCCGCACCACACATGGACGTCCTTGACCATCTCGCGACGTCCCACGAGCGTTGTCAGGAACGGGAAGTACAGCAGCGCCGCCGTCACCAGGCACACCAGCATCAGCAGCCCGGTCACGTGATGGACCGATCGCTCCGCCCTGGTGAACCGCGGCAGCCACCCCGAGGACGGCTCCGCCCCGCCGGGCTCGCGGGGGGACGTCCCAGGTCGGGACGGCTCAGGTGGGGACATCGTCACGTCCGTTCGATCGGCCCACCCAGGCGTCGACGTCGTAGCCGCGCTCCTCCCAGTAACCCGGCTCGACCTCGTCGGTCAGTTCGATGCCGTCCAGCCACTTGAGGGACTTGTAGCCGTACATGGGTGCCACGTAAAGACGCGTGGGGCCGCCGTGATCGTGCGTGACCGGCTTGCCCTGCATCTGGGTCGCGACCAGGACGTCCCGGCGGCGCGCCTGCTCCAGCGTCAGCGACTCGGTGTACACCCCGTCGAAGGATGTGAACCGCACCGCACGGGCCCGTGGCGACACTCCGACGGCGTCCAGCAGGTCGGGAAGCGCGACGCCCGCCCACTGCACGTCGTCGACCCGCCACCCCGTCACGCACTGGAAGTCGCGGGTGAGGGACGTCTGGCGCAGCCGGGCCAGGTCCGCCATCCGGAACGTCCGGGGGCGCCGCACGAGGCCGCCGACCCGCAGCCGGTACGACGCGGCGGTGCGCCGGTCGACGCTCGCCGTCACCGAGTAGTACCGGAAACCGCCCGCCGCGGGCAGGACGTTCTGGATCGTCCCCACCGGCGCCAGCGCCTGGCTCACCTTGTCCTGGAGCGACGCGCCCACCGCCACCCCGGCCGCGCCCAGGCCGAGCATGCCCAGGACGACCCGGCGTCCCACAGGCGCGCCTTCTGGCGATTCATCCTCGTTCACGTCCCCATTGGAGCAGCACGGCCGGGGCGCGAACAGGGCCGATCCGCCGCACGTAAGACTTCCGACAGATCTAAGGTGGGGGCATGGCCACGAAGGTTCATCTCGCGCAGCGGCCGGAGGCCGACGAACTGCTGGGGCGCAGCCCGCTCGCCGCGCTGATCGGCATGCTCCTCGACCAGCAGGTGCCGATGGAGTGGGCGTTCTCCGGGCCCTACACCATCATGGAGCGCCTCGGCTCGGACGATCTGGACGCCCACGAGATCGCCGCCTGCGACCCCGAGCGGTTCGCCGCGCTGCTGTCCGAGAAACCGGCCGTGCACCGCTATCCGGGGTCGATGGCCAAGCGCGTCCAGCAACTGTGCCAGTACCTCGTGGAGCACTACGACGGCGACGCCGAACGGCTGTGGAAGGACGCCGGCGGCGGCAAGGAGCTGTTCAAGCGGCTGAACGCGCTCCCCGGCTACGGCAAGCAGAAGGCGCAGATCTTCGTGGCGCTCCTCGGCAAGCAGTACGGGGTCCGCCCGGAGGGCTGGCGGGAGGCCGCCGGCGACTACGGAGCGGAGGGATCGCGCCGCTCCGTCGCCGACATCACCGGGCCCGACTCGCTCGCCGAGGTCCGCGCGTTCAAGCAGCGGCAGAAGGCGGCCGCGAAGGCGGCGAAGACCGGCGGGTAGGCGCCCGCGCCGAGCCCGCCCGCGCGGACTCGCCGAAGGACCCGAGATGCCCTCCTCCGGCGCCCGCGCACCGTAACATCTCCTACTCGCCGTTCCGATGGAGCGCCGCCGGCGCGCCGCGGGACGGCGCAGAGTCCGAGGAGGTCGCCCATGACCGGAGACGACGGAGTCGCCGGGGGTTCCGTAGGCGGCCGACCATCGGGATGATGAGTACCTGACTCCGACCGGTGTTGTGATGGAGGCGGGAGCGCTAACCTGCTCCCATTCACTCATAGTGATGAAAACTTGCCGCGCGGTACGGGATCTTCGGGGCGGAGGTGGTGTCCGTGAGCACTGAGACGTCCGTCCCGCACCCTCGCGTATCAGGGGTGGAGGAGCAGCCCATGGATGCGTCCGACGCCGCGCTCTACGCGACCCTGCTGAAGGAGGCCCCCGGCGGGCTCGCCTTCTTCGACACCGAACTGCGCTGCCGCCGGGCCAGCGACGGGCTCGCCGCGCTGCTCGGCCGGCCCGTCCGCGACCTGCAGCAGCGCCGCCCCGCCGAGACCCTGCCCGAGCCGCTGGCGACCGCGTTCGAGGCGGCGCTGCGCACCGTCCTGGCCGAGGGCCGCCCGCTGGACGACGAACTGGTCGTCCCGCCGCCCGCCGCGGACCCCGCCCCGCCCGGCGCGGACGCGCCCGGCGGCGCCGTGGACGCGCCGCCCGCCGCGGCCGTCGGCGAGCGGGTCCTCGCGTGCGCCTGGCTGCCCGCCCGCGGTCCCGGCGGCGAGCGGCCCGGCGGCGAACCGTCCGGCGTCGTGCTCGCCGTGCTGGACGTCACCGAGCGGCGCCGCGCCGAGGAGGTCGTCCGCCGCAAGGAGCAGCGCTACCGCTCCCTCATCGAGGCCGGCGAACAGGTCGTCTGGGTCGCCGCCGCGGACGGCCGGGTGCTGGACGACGCGCCCGACTGGCGCGCGATCACCGGCCAGGCGCCCGACGAGTACGCCGAGGGCGGCTGGCTGTCGGTCGTCCACCCCGAGGACCGTCCCCGCATCGAGACGATCTGGGCCGCGGCCGTCGAGGAGAACCGGGTCTTCGAGACCAACTACCGCATCCGCACCAAGGGCGGCGCCTACCGGCACTTCGACGTGCGGGCCGTGCCGATCTGGGAGAACGGCGCGGTGATCGAGTGGGTCGGCGCCAACACCGACGTCACCGGGCAGCGCGAGGCCGAGGAGATGCGCGGCCGGCTGACCGAGCAGCTGTCGGCCGCCGCGCTGCGCACCGCCCGGCTCCAGCAGGCGACCTCGATGCTCGCCGAGGCGCTCACCGTCTCCCAGGTCGTCCAGGTGATCACCGAGGTCGGCCGGTCGGCGATCGGCGCCGACTACTCCGCCGTCGCGCTGCTGGACGACGACAAGCTGCGGCTCAGCGTCGTGACGCCGTCCCAGCCGGGCGCCGAGGAGGACGCCGGGCACGCGTCCCCCGCCGAGATCAAGGTCAGCGACCAGACGGTCATGTCGATCGCGGTGCGGGAGGGACGGCCGTTCCTGGCCGAGCATCCCGACAGCCTCCGCCTCCAGCTCGGCCGCGACGAGAAGGGCCTGTTCGCCCGGCACACCGAGGAGCGCGCCTGGGTGGGACTGCCGCTGCTCGCCGCGGGCGCCCCCATCGGCGCGCTGCGGTTCTCCTTCACCCGCCCCCGCGAGATCACCGAGGAGGAGCGGGTCTTCCTGGAGGCCCTCGCCGGCCAGTGCGCCCTCGCCGTGGAGCGGGCGCTGCTGTTCGAGCGCGAGCACAAGACCGCCGAGGAGCTGCAGCGCAGCCTGCTGCCGAGCGACCTGCCGCAGGCGCCGGGGATGGTCCTCGCCGCCCGCTACAACCCCGCGACGCGCCACGTGCAGGTCGGCGGCGACTGGTACGACGTGTTCCGGCTGCCCGACGACCGGCTCGCCGTCGCCGTCGGCGACGTGATGGGCAAGGGCGTCCTCGCGGCCGCTGGCATGGGCCGCGTCCGCAACGCGCTGCGCGCCCTCGCGCTCAACGATCCCCGCCCGGCCGCCGTCCTCGCCGGGCTCGACCGGCTGTTCAGCGCCACCGAGGACGAGGAGCAGTTCACCACCGTCACCTACGCGGTCATCGACCCCGAGACCGGCCGCGGCGCCTTCAGCAACGCCGGGCACCCGCCGGCCCTGCTGATCTCGCCGGACGCGCCCGCGAAGGTCAGCGAGGAGGAGGCCGGAACGCCCCTCGGCTGGCCCAGCCCGCGAGAACAGACAAGTTTTTCCATCGAAACCGGCAACACTGTCGTCTTCTATTCCGATGGACTTGTGGAGAACCGTAGACGTGGGGTGCACGCAGGTCTGGAGGAGCTCGTCGCCGTGGCCGAGGACGCCCCACCCGAAGTGGTAGGAGATCCCGAGAGACTCGTCGACTTCCTGGTCGATCGGATGCTTGCCGGATACGAGCAGGTAGACGATGTGACCGTGCTCGCCCTGCACGTCCCGCCCAAGCTCGCGTGAGAACGTCCGGACACGACGCGAAGACGTCACGAAGACGGAGCCGTACGTACGAAGGACCGTCTCGCGCCCTCTAAGGTGGAGAGTTACCGGGTAGGACATCAGAGGCGGAAAGCGCAGCGTTACCGGAATGCTTGACCCAGGCAGAGCGGGTACGCTGCGGTCCGCACCGGAGGTCCCGCCCAGTGTGAGGTCCCACCTCGTGTAGGGCCGGGCCCGTCAGGGCACTTGGGTATATCCAAGCCACACGTTCGTTCGAGAGGTATTTGTGTCGCCTGCTAGCTCGACCTCGAAAGCGTCAGATCTGCACGATCACGTCATCGCGCAACTGATCGAGCGTGGACGGTCCCAGGGAAATCGCCTCGATGCCGACGACGTCCGCCGCACGTTCGAGGAGGCCGACATCCCGGTGTCCGCGGCCTCCAGCATCCTGCGGAGCCTCAGCAAGGAGGGTGTGACCGTCATGGTGAGCGCTGCCGACTCCGCGGCGCCCAAGCGTTCGCGCAAGCGCGCGGCGCCTGCGGCCCGCAGGCCCCGGACGGCCGCCGCGGCCAAGGAGCAGCCCGACACGGTGACCGCCGTCGTCGGCGACGCCGAGGGCGAGCCCGAGACCGAGCGTCCCGCCCGTCCGGTGCCGGCCAAGCCCGCCGCCAAGCAGGCGAAGCCGAAGAAGACCGCCGCCAAGCCGAAGAAGGCCGCCCCGAAGAAGGCGGACGCCAAGGCCCCGGCGAAGAAGGCCGGCGAGGACGCCGATCTCGAGGACGACGTCGACGTCGAGCTCGAGGACATGGGCGACGACCTCGAGGTCGAGCTCGTGGACGAGGCGTCCGACGCGTCCGACGCCGAGGAGACGCAGGAGCCGGAGGAGGAAGAGGCCCCGAACCCGAAGGCCCCGGTCGCCGCCGCCGCCAAGCCGGGCGCCGCGCCGTCGTCCGACGAGGAGGGCTTCACCCTCAGCGACGACGAGGAGGACGCGCCCGCGCAGCAGATCGCCGCCGCCGGCGCGACCGCCGACCCGGTCAAGGACTACCTCAAGCAGATCGGCAAGGTCCCCCTGCTGAACGCCGAGCAGGAGGTGGAGCTCGCCAAGCGCATCGAGGCCGGGCTCTTCGCCGAGGAGCGGCTCGCCGCCGACGGCCCCGCCCTCTCCGAGGAGGACCTCGAGGACTTCGAGTGGATCGCCGAGGACGGCCGCCGCGCCAAGAACCACCTGCTGGAGGCCAACCTCCGGCTCGTGGTGTCGCTGGCCAAGCGCTACACCGGCCGCGGCATGCTGTTCCTGGACCTGATCCAGGAGGGCAACCTCGGTCTCATCCGCGCCGTCGAGAAGTTCGACTACACCAAGGGCTACAAGTTTTCCACGTACGCCACCTGGTGGATCCGGCAGGCGATCACCCGCGCGATGGCCGACCAGGCCCGCACCATCCGTATCCCGGTGCACATGGTCGAGGTCATCAACAAGCTGGCGCGCGTCCAGCGGCAGATGCTCCAGGACCTGGGCCGCGAGCCCACTCCGGAGGAGCTGGCCAAGGAACTCGACATGACCCCGGAGAAGGTCGTCGAGGTGCAGAAGTACGGCCGCGAGCCGATCTCCCTGCACACTCCGCTGGGTGAGGACGGCGACAGCGAGTTCGGCGACCTCATCGAGGACTCCGAGGCCATCGTGCCCGCCGACGCGGTCAGCTTCACGCTCCTGCAGGAGCAGCTCCACTCGGTACTCGACACCCTCAGCGAGCGCGAGGCCGGCGTCGTGTCGATGCGGTTCGGCCTCACCGACGGGCAGCCCAAGACTCTGGACGAGATCGGCAAGGTGTACGGGGTCACCCGTGAGCGCATCCGCCAGATCGAGTCCAAGACGATGTCGAAGCTGCGGCACCCGTCCCGGTCCCAGGTCCTGCGCGACTACCTGGACTGACGAACGACGCGAAGGCCCCGCCGCACCCCCGCGGCGGGGCCCTTCCGCGCGCGCCCGACCTCCCGGCGGCCCCGATTCGGAGCCCCGGGGACGCCGCGATCCGTGCGGGCGGGCCCGCCTCGCCCCGTTCGACGGGCGGGCCGGTCCTCCAGGCCGCCCCTCGCTCAGTCGTGCAGGACGACGTCGAGGTTCGTGCCGTTGAGCTCGGCCGTGTGCCCGAGATCGACGACGGTCTTGAGCAGCTCCTCGGGGGTTCGCGGGTCGGCCCCGGCGGCGATCAGATCGTGGGCGATCTCCCCGCGGGTCGCCTTGGCCATGTGGCTGACCACCGAGCGCTCGGGCACGCCGTCGACGATGCGCTCGCGGAACACCCGGACGGCCACGGCGGGGCGCGGGGCCTTCCACGCCGACGCGTAGGGGCCCGATCGCATGTCGACGACGAGGCCGTCCGCCGGCCGCAGGGCGTCCCGCATGGCCGGACGCCAGAGGGCGCCCAGGCGGCCCACGGGCGGGAGCGACACCGCCATGGCGAGCCGGTAGGGCGGGACGCGGTCGGTGAGCCGCAGGGCGCCCCAGAGGCCGGAGAACACGATGATCCGGTCCGCGGCGGCGGGTTCGTCCAGGCTCGGCAGGTTCAGGTTGTCGTACAGGACGCCCGTGTAGAGCCGGGCGACCGGCAGCGCCGGGGCCTCGCGGAGCGCCCGGTTGCGGGCCAGGGCCTCGTCCTTCTGCCCCGCGGGAAGCCCGAGGACGTCGGCGGCGTCGTCGCGTCCGCAGACCTCGCCGAGCGCGGCCAGGACGCGTTCGCGCACGGGCGCGAGGCCGGGGAAGCTCAGCGCGCCGAGGTCCAGCGGCGGCCCGTCCCCCGCGGTGCTCTTCTTCTCCGAGGGGGGCAGCAGAATATGCACGTTCCTCCTGAAAGGCGCGATGGATGTTCCCGTTGGACGAGTTGGTCGCGGCGGCCTGGCCGGCCCCGACCGTCCACCATATTGACCGGTGGCGCCTCCGCCACGCCGGCGGCGTCACCAAGCGCGCGAACTCCGTGCTTCCGTTGGGGGAGCCCGGCGACCTGGAAGACGCCGTAGCGCGCGCGGAGCAGTTCTACACAGGCCTGGGCCTGCCCACGGTGTTCTCCATCAGCTCCCAGACGCACCTGGACGCGTTCCTGGACGATCGAGGCTACGCCCTCGTCGATCCCACGCTCGCCATGGTCCGCGACCTCGCGAGTGCGGCGGCGCCGGAGGAGGTGCGGATCACGGACGGCCCGTCGGACGCGTGGCTCGATCTCTGGTGGTCGGTCGACGGGCGCCACGGCGAGGTGCGTCCGGCGGTCGCCGAGCGGATCCTCACCGGCGTCCCGGCGGGATACGCGTCGCTGGACGGTGCCGCCGTGGGCCGCGCCGTCCCGCAGGGGGAGTGGCTCGGCGTGTACGCGATGGCGGTGGCGCCGGACGCGCGCAGGCGCGGGCTCGGACGGCGCGTCCTGCGGGCGCTCCTGGCCTGGGGACGCCTGCGGGGATGCCGCCGGGCGTACCTGGTGGTCGTCGAGCGCAACGCTGCCGCGCGGGCGCTGTACGCCGGGGAGGGATTCGTGGAAAAGGGTGGTTATCACTATCGCGTGAGGAACGTCACGTCTCCGTGAATCCCGGCACATCACGGTGACTCTCCGCGACGAAATTGCACACAGTGATCGGTCAATTACGATGCGCGTTCAATGTGCCGGTGGAGAAAGGTGAACGGCGGCCACCGTGTCCGGTGACCGCCGTCCTCGACGTCGTTCTATGGGTGTGCCTACCGCTCGTCGTCCCGAGCGCTAGCCGGGGTTTCGTTGAGCCTGTCGGTCTCGTCCTGAATGTCGGCCCCATTGGAGCGGAGAGCCTCCCCGTACTTACGCCCGTGGTGGGCGCAGAAGAGAAGGTCGCCGCCGCCTACAAGGACCGCACGGACGTAGGCCTGAGCGCCGCAGCGGTCGCATCGGTCGGCGACGGTCAGCGGCTTGGTCGGGGCAAGGGCTCCAGTCACGGCACCTTCCTCATGCTCGGGGTCGGTACTTAGGACAACATCTAACCCGACGCGGACGTTCCCAACCTGCTTGTTCGTACGCCCACAGCAGAATGCGCCAATTAGTGACCGACGTCACATTAGGCGTCGTCCCAGCGGAACAGGCGTACGGCGATCAGTGCGCCGACGATCGCGACGCCCAGGAGAACGCCGATTTGCGGCAGTGCGGACATCGGTCCGAGACCGCGACCCATCACGTTCAGCATCCCCTCGTTCAGATATCGCAACGGGAAGACGTACGAGAGCGTCCGCATCCACTGGGGCGACGCGTCGAGCGGGAAGAACGATCCGCCGAGGAACGCCATCGGCAGGACGATGAGCTGCGTGACGGCCTGCGCGGTCTCCTGCGTCTTGGCCCACGCGCCGACCATCATCCCGATCGACAGGAACGCCAGGACGCCCGACAAGACCATCGGGACGGCCATCCACCACGCCCCGCTCAGCCGCAGCCCGAACATCGGCAGCGTCGCCACCGCGACGAACAGGGCGAACTGGAGGAGCGCGACCGCGAGGCTCACGACGACGCGCGCCGCGAAGACCGTCGGGATCGGGGCCGGGGAGAGGCGCAGGCGGCGCAGGATGCCCTTCGTCCGCCACGTCACGAGCGTCTGCGAGGCGCCGAACACGCCCGCCGAGGCGAGCGCCCAGCCGAGCAGGCTCGGCGTGAAGAACTGGATGGCGTTCAGGGAGCCGTCCTCGACCTGCTGGGCCGACATGGAGTACGCGGGCGCCCGGCCGGTCGCGGCGACGTTCGCCGACTGCACGATCTGGTTCATCAGCCCGCGCGCCGTCCCGGCCCTGACCCGGTCGGCGGCGGAGTAGTGGACGACCAGCTCGGTGCCCCGCTGCTCCACGACCGCGGCCGCGTCGCCCTCTTCGACCTTGCGCAGGGCCTCCGCCCGGCCCGTCGCCTCCGTCAGCTCCATGACCTCGCCGAGTTCGCCCGGCGCCGCCGCCACCGCGCGCTCGACGATGGGCACCGGCCCGACCCGCAGCACCTCGACCTTGGAGGTCGACTGGTTCCCGAAGATCCCGGCGAAGATCACCAGGAACATCAGCGGGAACAGGATGGTGAAGGCCAGCGCGCCGCGGTCCCGCGCGAAGCCGAGCAGCATGGCCCGTGACAGGCTCTTGAAACTCGCGTAGGCGCTCATGCCCGGTACTCCCGTCCCGTGAGCCGCAGGAAGACGTCCTCGAGGGTGGCGCCGCGGATCTGGACGCCGTCCAGCGCGTCCTTCGCGGCCATCGCCGCGACCACGGCGGACGGGTCCCGGGTGGAGATCGCCAGCGACACGCCGTCGTCGGCCGCCTCGTCCGCGCCGGGCAGCCGCCGCGCGTCCGCCACGGGCAGCACCCCGCTGGGGACGCTGATCCGCGCCGGGGCGTCCAGCCCGCGCACCAGGACGGCAGGCGGGCCGAGGCGCAGCAGCCGTCCCGCGTCCATGATCGCCACGCGGTCGCAGAGGATCTCCGCCTCGTCCATGTAGTGCGTGGTCAGCACGATCGTGCGACCGCCGGTGTTGATCTCGCGCAGCAGGTCCCACAGGTTGCGGCGCGCCTGCGGGTCGAGCGCCGCCGTCGGCTCGTCCAGGAACACCAGCTCCGGATCGTGGACGAGCGCGCACGCGATCGACAACCGCTGCGCCTGCCCGCCCGACAGCTTCTCGACGCGCACGTCGGCCTTGTCGTCCAGCCCGACCGTCTCCAGCATCGCGTCCGCCCGCCGCGCCGGGACGCCGTACAGCGAGCCGAACGTGCGCAGCTGCTCGCGGGCGGTGAGCCGCTCGAAGAACGAGGACGCCTGCAACTGGACGCCGATGCGGGGCAGCAGCCGGGGATTGCGGGGCCACGGCCGCGTCCCGAGGACCGACACCGTGCCGCCGTCGGCCTCCCGGAGCCCCTCGATGATCTCCAGGGTCGTCGTCTTGCCGGCCCCGTTCGGCCCGAGGATCCCGAAGAACTCGCCCTCGCCGACGTCGAAGGTGACCTCGTCGACGGCCCGGACGTCCCCGTATCGTTTCTGGAGGCCTTCGACCTCGATCGTGTGCGCCATGCCGGGGACACTACGAAGACGCCCGGCCTGGCACACCCGACCAAAGGTGGACATTCTCGATCTCCACCCACGGGTCGACGACCAGCCGGAAGGAGGCCGCGGACACCGCCCGGACGCCCGTGGCGGCGAGCCCTTCGACGTATTGTCGGCAGCCGGGGGTACCCTCGTGCCGAATGTCCTACCCCCGAGGAGCACACGCACGTTGACCGCCGCGACCGCCGAAGTGACGACCGAAGACCCGCACGGCTACTCCGCCCGGCACCTCTCGGTGCTGGAGGGGCTGGAAGCCGTGCGCAAGCGACCCGGCATGTACATCGGGTCGACCGACAGCCGCGGCCTCGCCCACTGCCTGTGGGAGATCGTCGACAACTGCGTGGACGAGGCGCTGGCCGGGCACTGCACCCACATCAACGTGACCCTGCACGCCGACGGCTCCTTCGAGGTGGCCGACGACGGCCGCGGCATCCCCGTCGACCTGGAGCCCAAGACGGGCCTGCCGGGCGTCGAGCTGGTCATGACCCGCCTGCACGCGGGCGGCAAGTTCGGCGGCGTGTCCTACACCGCGTCCGGCGGCCTGCACGGCGTCGGCGCGTCCGTGGTCAACGCCCTGTCGGCCCGCCTCGACGTCGAGGTCGACCGCGACGGCCACACCCACGCGATCAGCTTCCGGCGGGGGCTGCCCGGCGAGTTCGCCGACGACGGCCGCCCCAACGCCCGGTTCAAAAAGAAGTCCGGCATGCGGCAGGTCCGCAAGGTCGCCAGGAAAGTCACCGGTACCCGTGTCCGGTTCTGGCCAGATCTGCAGATCTTCCTCAAGGACGCCACCGTCGAGCGCGACCTGGTCATGGACCGGATGCGCCAGACCGCGTTCCTCATCCCCGGCCTGACCATCGACGTCCGCGACGAGCGCGGCGACGAGCCCGTCGACGAGACGTTCCGCTTCGACGGCGGCATCGGCGAGTTCTGCACCTACCTGTCCAAGGACAACCCGCTCATCGACGTCCTGCGGCTGCGGGGCCGCGGTCACTTCACCGAGACCGTCCCCGTCCTGGACGACCAGGGCCACCTCACCCCGACCGACGTGGAGCGCGACCTCGAGGTCGACATCGCGCTGCGCTGGGGGAGCGGCTACGACAACGTCACCCGCTCGTTCGTCAACGTGATCGCCACCCCCAAGGGCGGCACCCACGTGCGCGGGTTCGACAAGGCCGTCATCAAGGTCATCAACGACCAGTTGCGCGCCGCCCGGCTGCTGAAGAACGGCGACGAGGACGTGATCAGGGACGACGTCCAGGAGGGGCTCACGGCGGTCGTCACGGTGCGGCTGCCCGAGCCCCAGTTCGAGGGCCAGACCAAGGAGATCCTCGGTACCTCCGCGGCGACCCGGATCGTCTCCAAGGTCGTCGACCAGGAGCTGCGGGCGATCTTCGAGAACCCGCCGCGCGCGCAGAAGCAGGCGCTGCGCGCCGTCCTGGAGAAGATCGTCGGCGCGGCCAAGACCCGGATCGCCGCCCGCACCCAGCGCGACAACCAGCGCCGCAAGAACGCCCTGGAGAACTCGGCGCTTCCGGCCAAGCTGGTCGACTGCCGGACCGCCGACGACCGCAGCGAGTTGTTCATCGTCGAGGGAGACTCCGCGCTCGGCACCGCCAAGCTCGCCCGCAACTCCGAGTTCCAGGCGCTGCTCCCGATCCGCGGCAAGATCCTGAACGTGCAGAAGGCGTCCGTCGCCGACATGCTGAAGAACGCCGAGTGCGCCGCGATCATCCAGGTGATCGGGGCCGGCTCGGGCCGCACCTTCGACATCGAGGCGTCCCGGTACGGCCGGATCATCCTGATGGCGGACGCCGACGTCGACGGCTCGCACATCCGCACCCTCCTGCTGACCCTGCTCTACCGGTACATGCGGCCGATGCTGGAGGAGGGCCGCGTCTACGCGGCCGTCCCGCCGCTGCACCGCATCGAGCTGATCAAGCCCCGCAAGGGCCAGGAACGGTACGTCTACTGCTACAGCGACGCGGAGCTGCGGCAGAAGCTGGTGGAGTTCGAGCGCAAGGGCCGCCGCTGGAAGGAACCCGTCCAGCGGTACAAGGGCCTCGGTGAGATGGACGCCGACCAGCTCGCGGAGACGACGATGGATCCGCGGCACCGCATCCTGCGCCGCATCCGCGTCGAGAACGCCGAGGAGGCCGCGAAGACGTTCGACCTGCTCATGGGCAGCGACGTCGCGCCGCGCCGCGCGTTCATCACCGCGGGGGCGTCCGAGCTGGACACCGAGCGCATCGACGTCTGAGCCGGGCCGCGGCCCCGCCGCACCCGGTACCGGAACGCGCCCCGGGCCTGTGAGGCCCCGGGGCGCGTTCCGTTGCGGTGTCGGCCTTGGATGTCGGCCTTGGATGTCGGCCTTGGACGTCGGCCTTGGGGGCGGCACTGGTGGCGGCCCGGTGCCGGCGGCCGCGGCGCGTCAGCCGGGACGGCCGGCCGCGGGGGCGACCCTCGTGGTGAGCCAGGATTCGAGGTCGCCGCGGACGGCGTCGAGGTCGTAGGTGCGCCGGTCGACGTTGTCCGCGTGGATCTCGAAGACCGGAATGCCCGCGGCTTCGAGCGTCCGGGTGACGAACCAGCCGTTGCGGGCGTCGTCGCCGACGAGGTGGACGACGCCGTCCACCTGGTGGAGCCGCGCCTCCTTGAGGTACCACTCGGTGGACCACGGCGGCCGGTAGAGCTGGTCGGAGAACGCGGCGAAGCGGGCGGCGAGGGCCCGCATGGGGTCGTCGCCGTAGCGGACGTAGCCGTCCGCGGCGATCGCGAGGTACATCGACCAGACGAAGACGGCCCCGTGCGTCTCCTCGAAGTGCCGGTAGAAGTCCATGTCGTACCAGAGCCCGCGGCCGATCCACATGAGGCGGGTCCGCTCGCCGGGGCAGGCGGCGGCTCCGGCCGAGACCCGCTCGGCGACCTCGTCGTGGAAGCGTTTCGCCGCGTCCCGCGCCCAGACCGTCCCGCGGTGCCACTGCGGGATCATCACGCTGGAGATCCCGTCGTCGACGCGCAGCGGGACGGGCCGGGTCCGGGCGATCAGGTCGCGCGTCCGGCGGTTCCACTCCTCCTGCTCGTTGACCAGCGCCATCACCTCGCGGAAGCGCGATTCGCGGAACACGCGGCCGGTGGTGATCTCCAGGAACCGGACGAGGCCCTCCAGTTCGGCGACCATCAGGTCCAGGCGCGGCGCGCCGACGGCGGTCTCCCACTGATCGGGCATGAGCTCCCACCAGTTGGTGGGGACGGTGTCCGCGGCGGCGCTCTCCAGCGGGTAGTACGCGACGCCGTCCTGCTCGGCCCAGATGTCGAAGACCTTGCGGGAGGCGTCGCCGGTGGTGTCGCCGAGGACGATCGCGGGGCGGGGCAGCCCGCCCCACGGGGGATCGCGGACCTCGCCGAAGGCGGAGGCGAGCGCGGTGGAGGTGTACTGCTCGGAGTAGTCGGGGTAGCCCTCCTCCCGGAGCGTCCGGAGGTAGTCGCCCGTGCGCTGCTTGGCCGCCACCACCGAGGCCCACCACTGGTTCACCACGTAGGGGATGCCCATCGCCCGGAAGATCTCCTGGGGGGCGTCGGCGTTCACCAGCGCCATGGGCTCGCCGGCGGCCACGGCCCCGTGCAGGCCGGCGAACCATTCCCGCTGGTAGCGGGTTGCCTCCCGGGCGGAGGCGAGCTGCTTGTCCCGTGCCATCAGGCGGAGCGCTCCTTCCGGTGGGCGAGGGCCGCGGCGATGCGGGGGAGCGCGTCCTCGCCGAGTTCGCCGTAGCGGCGCCGTTCCAGGAGCACCGCGGGCACGTCCACCGCGGCGCTTTGGGCCCGGAAGTCCCAGGCGGGGGCCTCGTCCAGCTCCCGGACGTAGGAGACCAGCAGGTCGGGGCGGGAGCGTGCGGCGGTGTCGGCCGCCTGCCGGGCGCGGGCGCGCACGGCCGAGCGGGCGGCGGTCGGGCCGCGGTACTGGTAGCGCTCGGCCAGGGCGGTCAGGGTGGGCTCGCCGGCGAGCGGCTCGGCGAGGGCATCGCCCCAGTCGTGGTCGTCGGCGACGATGACGTACCCGGCGTCCTCGATCTCCCGGTACACCTCGGGGCTGTCGTGGGCGCTGCCGGTGAGGTAGATGCGGGGCGCGCCGCGGTGGGCCGTGTCCCGGCCGTCCGTCCCGGCCGTGAGGCGGTCGAGCAGTTCGGCGTGCTCCCGCACCGGCAGTGCCGCACCGGCGCCGATGGCGATCAGGGCTTCGGTTCCGGACAGGGCGGGACGGTCGGCCGTGCGGTGCCGGCGCAGTTCGGCGAGCCGCGACCGCGTCGCGTCGTGCTCGGCGACGGCCCGGGCCAGCTCGGCGTCCCCGATCCGGCGGCCCGACCACCGCTCCAGCAGCTCCCGCAGCTCGGTGAGCCGGACGAGGTTGTAGCGCGTCGTCGTCCGGTGCGGCAGGTGCAGGACGTCCACGAGGTGCGTGCGCGGCAGGTGCGGCGCGGCACCGAGGCGGCGCAGCTCGCGGACGGTGTAGAACAGCCGCAGCGAGCCGGCGCAGTCGTTGGAGACGAGGAGCAGGTCGAGTTCCCGCTCGCCCGACAGCAGTCCGGCCAGGATCGAGCGGGACGCGGGGTCGAGCCCGGCGCCCAGGTAGCGGTCGGCGTCGCCGCGGTCGCGGCGCGGATCCCCGGCGAGCCGGACGGGCAGGGCTCCGGCGGCGGTGACGAGTTCGACGGGGACGTCGGCGCCCACGCATCCCACGACGGGCGCGCCGGTCGCGCGCCACCGCCGGATCACGGCGTCGCGGTTCTCGTAGGCGTCGCGGAGCCGCCGCAGCGCGTCGTTCACAGGACGCCCTCCCGTTCGAGATCGGCCAGCCGGTCGGCGGTGTAGCCGAGCAGCCCGCCGAAGACCTCCGCGTTGTGCTGCCCCAGGCGGGGGACGGGACGGTCGGGCCCGGTCCGCGCACCGGAGAACGTGATCGGGACGCCCGGCCCCATCAGGCCGGTCGGGCCGTGGTCGGGGTGCTCCAGCTCGACGACCTCGCCGCGGGCGAGCACCCCCGGGTCGCGGACGGCCTCGGCGGGATCGCGCACGGCGGCGGCGGGGACGCCCGCGGCGGCCAGCTCCCCGACGGCCTCCGCGCGGGTGCGGGCGGAGGACCACCCGCGGATCAGCTCGTGCAGCTCGTCGGCGTTGCGGACCCGGTCGTCGCGGGTGGCGAACCGGTCGTCGGCGGCCAGTTCCGGGCGGCCGATCGCGGTGCAGACGCCGCGCGCGAACGCGTCGGTCGGCGCGCACAGCGCGATCCAGCCGTCCGCGGCCGGGAACAGCCCGAACGGCGCGAGCCGCGGCACCAGCGCGCCGGTGCGGGTGGGCGCGCCGAGCGCCTCGAGGGCGTCGAACGGCTCGGCGGACAGCAGCGACGTCAGCGCGCCCAGCATCGACACGTCGACGTGCTGGCCCTCGCCGGTGCGCTCGGCCTGGACCACCGCGGCGAGGGTGCCGATGACGGCGTACAGCGGGGCGAGCAGATCGCCGATCGGCAGCCCGAACCGCACCGGCGGGTCGTCCGGCTCGCCCGCGGTCAGCATGACGCCGCTGAGCGCCTGGATGATCGTGTCCATGGCCTTGCCGGTGCCGCCCCCGTCGCCGGGGCCCTGGGCGCCGAAGCCGCTGATGGAGGTGTAGACGATCCGGGGGTTGGCGGCCCGCGCCGCGGCGTAGCCGACGCCGAGCCGGTCGGCGGTGCCGGCCGCGTAGTTCTCCACGACGATGTCGGCCCCGCGGACGAGGTCGGCGAAGACCTCCCCGGCCCGGGGGTGCTTGAGGTCGAGGGTCACGCTCAGCTTGCCCCGGCCACGGCCGAGCATCGACACCGACATGCCGGTGTCGCCGGGGCGCCCCAGGCTGGGACCGTCCGGAGCGGCGTACGGCGGGTTGCCGCGGGCGGCGTCGCCGCCGGTCCCCGGGTTCTCGACCTTGATGACGGTCGCGCCGAGCCCCGCCAGCAGCAGTGTCGCGTAGGGGCCGGCCAGCGCGGTCGTCAGGTCGACGACCGTCCTGCCTTCGAGCGGTCGTGGCTTCATGAGCCCACCTCGGTCGGTTCGATCTCGTGGCCGCCCCGCCATGCGGTCGCGGCCTCCGGCCGCGCGCGGCGGCCGGCCGGAGTGCCGGTTCTCATCGGGGTACCTCCTCGAAGGCTCGGGGCCGGGACGGGGCCGCTACCACCAGACGTCCCGGTGGGAGGCCTCGACGATCTCGATGAGCCCGGGGATCGACGGGGCGGCGAGGTCGCCGAAGCGGAGCGGGCGGCCGTCGCGGGCCGCGCGGACGGTGCCGAGACCGAGGTCGGCGAACCGCGCCGCCATCTCCTCCGGCCCGAGCGCCCCCTCCTCCCGGTACCACTGCGTGACCAGGGTGGTCGAGCGCATCAGCGCGATCCGGGTCAGCGACACCGACTCGAAGGTGAAGACGCCCTCGGCCCGCCCGTCCTCGAGGACCTCGCTCCACAGGAGGTTGGTCCGCGCGAGCCGGCCGCTGATCGCCGGGGTGGCCGACCAGTCGCTCACATGCAGTTCCTGCTGCAGCAACCGGCTCATGTGCGGGTGCTTCACGGGGATGATGATCTGCACCCCGATGAGGGCGGCGAGCCGCTCCTCGGGCCGGTCGACGGCGGCGCACGCGCTCTCCAGCGCCTGGCCGTGCCGGTCGACGCCCTCCAGCACGAGGTCGGTCAGCACCTCGTCCTTGGAGCGCAGGTAGTGGTAGAGCATCGACGTGCTCACTCCCGCGTGGGCCCCGATCTCGCGGATCCCGGTCGCGTGGAAGCCCTTCTGTGCGAACAGTTCCAGCGCGGCCCGGGAGAGGCGGACGTTCGCCGGTTCCCCGGCGCCCGTCCCGTTCCGCCGTGACCGCCCCCCGGCCGTTCCGCCGGTGGTGCCCATGTCCGCCTCCTCGGATGCCGGTGCCGATCCTGATCGACCGATCGATCGATCAGGCCGGACACTAACGGTCGATCGATCGATCGGTCAATACCTGAGCAGCGCATCTTCCCTGGCCGCCGGACGTTCGCGGGGGGTCGGACCGGCGCGCCGCGACGGTCTCCACCCGGTGGTGGAGGCGACGTTCCAGCCGGGCGCCGATGCCACGGCCGTCCGGAGCGCATACCGTCGTGTCCATGGACGAGCCCGTGAGCTGCGGCCGGACGGCCCGGCGCGCCGAGCTGATCGCCCGCGTGATCGTCGTCGGCGGCCTCATCGGCTGGGGCGTGGGCTCCTACCTCTACCGCCTGTTCACGACCGACCCGGCCCCCGGCCTCAGCGGCGCCGGACTCGCCGTCTCGGCGCTCAACCTCGCGCTGTTCGCCGTCCTGATCTGCGGCCTGCTGGGACGGCGCGAGGCGGGCGCGCGCTCGCGCACGCCGCTGATCCCCTGCCTCGTGGCGGCCTTCCCGATCGCCATGGTCCTGTTCGCCGTCAACCCCGACTACGACGGCGCCCTCTACATGTGCATGCCGGCCCTCTGGACCCTGTGCATGCGGCTGCCCCTGTACTGGGGAATGGCCTTCGGGGCGCTCGTCGCGGCCGCCGTGACGGTGCTCGGCCGGTTCGTCGGGGACGGCGTCGACATCGGCCTGCTCGTCGCGTTCGCGGGCATCATCCTCGGCGGGCTCGCCACCCGCCAGGGCATGGCCGCGCAGCAGGCGGCCCGCCGCGCCGAGGCCGCCAACGCGGTGCTCGCCGAACGCTCCCGCATCGCCCGGGAGATCCACGACATCCTCGCGCACTCCCTGTCCGCCCAGGTCGTCCACCTCGAGGGGGCGCGGCTGCTGCTGTCGCGGGACGGCGACCGCGTGCAGGCCCTCGACCGCGTCGAGCGCGCCCGCAACCTGGCCCGGTCCGGCCTCGAGGAGACCCGGCGCGCCCTCGCCACCCTCCGCGGCGAGATCCCCGAACCCCGCGAGGTCATCGCCGAACTCGCCGAGGACTTCTACGTCACCACGGGCCGTCCCTGCGACGTCCAGGTCACCGGGACGGTCCGCGAACTGTCGGCGCAGGCCGGGCTCACCGTCGTCCGGACGGCGCAGGAGGCGCTCACGAACGTCCGCAAGCACGCGCCCGGCGCGCGCGCACGGGTCCTCCTGCGCTACCTCAAGGACACGGTCGAACTGGAAGTTACGGATACCGGCGGAACGGAGCCCGGCCTAGACTTGGGCGGCGGCGGATACGGCCTCGTGGGGATGCGCGAACGCGCGGAACTCATCGACGGAACCCTGGAGACGGGCCCGGACGGCAAGGGTTTCCGGGTCGCCCTCCGCGTGCCGGTGGGGTGAGGGAGACGGTGAGCAGCACGCGCATCCTCGTCGTGGACGACCAGACCGTGGTCCGCGAGGGGCTGGTCCTCCTCCTGGAACTGCTCCCCGGCATCGAGGTGGCCGGGGCGGCCGCCGACGGCGAGCAGGCCCTCGCGATGGTCGCCGAGAAGGCCCCCGACGTCGTCCTCATGGACCTGCGCATGCCCCGGATGGACGGCGTCGAGGCGACCCGCCGCATCCGGGAGGAGCATCCGGCCACCGAGGTCGTCGTCCTCACCACCTACGCCGACGACGATTCGATCTTCGCCGCGCTGCGGGCCGGCGCCCGCGGCTACCTGACCAAGGACGCCGGCGCCGACGAGATCGCGCAGGCCGTCGCGGCGGTCCGCGGCGGCGCGGCCCAGCTCGACCCGTCCGTCCAGCGCCGTCTCATCGAGGCGGTGGCGGCGGGCGAACGCCCCCGGACGTCCCGCGGCGGCCTCCCCGACGGCCTCACCCGCCGCGAGGCCGAGGTCCTCGCCCTCATCGCGCAGGGACGGTCCAACGCCGAGATCGCCGGTGACCTGTTCATTGGCGAGGCCACGGTGAAGACCCACATCAACAACCTGTTCGCCAAGGCGAACCTGCGCGACCGCGCCCAGGCGGTCACCTACGCCTTCAAGCACGGCCTCGCCGGCTGACCACACCGCCGTAACTCGCACGGTGTGATTACGCGCCCTGTAACTCGGGCGGTGTAACTCCCGACGGGACGGGCGTCGAAACACGGTGCCCGCCCAGCGGGAAACGCCCCGGACCGGACGAACGGCCGCTGCTAGCGTCGCGCCATGCCCTCCCAGGAAGACATGAAAGCCGCACTCCAGGCCTACATCGACGGCTTCAACAGCGGCGACCCCGCGGCCGTCGTGGCCCTCTTCGCCGCCGACGCGACCGTCGAGGACCCCGTCGGCAATCCGCCCATCACCGGCCGGGACGCGATCGGCGAGTTCTACGCGAACGCCGTGGCGTCCGGCGCCGAGCTCAGGCTCGACGCCCCGATTCGCGGTTCCCACGGCGACGCCGCGGCCATGGCGTTCACCGTGGAGATGCCGGCCATGCGCATCCGCGTCATCGACGTGATGACCTTCGGCGAGGACGGCCTGATCACCGGCATGCGGGCCCACTGGGGACCGGGCGACGTCGAGACGTCCTGACCTCGCCGCGTTCCGCGCACCCGCCCGGTGCCCCCTACCCCGTCCCGTCCGGGCGCGGGGCGAACCGGACGAACGGGACGCGCTCCCCGACGGCCCGGTAGTCGTCCACGCTGCCGTCGATCGCGTAGCCCATGATCGAGCAGAGCCGCTTGGCGGTGCGCGGGTGGGTCGGCCCGTACCGGGCCATCAGGTCCGCGCCCTCCTCCCGCGACAGCGGTACGGCGGTGGCCGGGATGACGCGCCGCCCCACCTGGATCGTGACGTCCGGTGTCTTGAGGACGTTCTGGTACCAGTCGGACCGGACGCCGAAGCCGGACGCCGCCACGTGCCCGTCCGGCCCGCGCTCGACGACCTCGATGACGGCCTGGCGCGGCCTGCCGGACTTGCGCCCGGTGTGGGTGAGCAGCATGATGCGCGGCGGCATCAGGACGCCCAGGCCCCGCCGGTAGAAGTGGACGGGCAGCCGCCACAGCAGGCGGCGTACCCCGGTCGGCGGTGCGGGCGTTCTGACGATCTCCAAGATGGCCTCCGGCGACGTTTCGGGCCGCGAATTGGTCGCTTGCTTAAGTCGTACGACCAATATAGCCGGACGTGCCGCTTCCGTCCCGCATTCCGCCGAGGTCAGGGCCCGCAGATGCCGGCCGCCCGGCCGATCATGGCGGGATCCTCGGCGATGTCGAGCAGCGCCGTCGCGTAGTCGGCGCGCGAGAGGTGCATCGCCCCGCCCGTCGCGTTGGCCTCGAAGTCGATGTGGACGCGTCCGGCCGGGGGCTTGTCGGTCAGCCTCGTACCGCGCGCGATGCTCCAGTCGAGGCCGCTGACCTGCAGCATGCCCTCGGCTCGCGCGAGGTCCGCGTACACCTCGCGCAGGAAGAGCCACGCCAGCGCGACCACCGGGCGCGGGCGGGTGGCGGGCACCGAGCGGCTGCTCGTCATCACCACGCGCCGGACCCCGTGCTCGCGCATCGCGGTGATGAGCGTGCTCGCGATGCGGCTGCCGCCGACCGCGGCGACGACCGCGTCCTGGCCGCGCACCGCGTCGCGCACGGCGTCCAGGTCGTGCGCGTCGCCCCGGTGGACGCCCGCGAGCGCGGCGTCCTCGGGGAGCAGTTCGGGACGCCGGGCGAACGCGGTGATCTCGTGCCCGCGCTCGACCCCCCGCGACAGCACGTGCCTGCCCGTCCGTCCCGTCGAGCCGATGACCAGGATCCGCATGATGGTGCCTTCCTCTATATTGCAACTTGCTATATATTGGGACGCAGTCCGCTATAGTGCAAGTCGCACTAGGAAGGGAGGCGCATGGCCCGGCGCGCCGATCTGGTCGGCCTGACGGTGCTCGCGATGCTCACGGTGCGGGCGAGCCACCCGTACGAGCTGCACCGCCTGATCGTCGACACCCACAAGGACTACGTGACGGGGCTGCCCAGGAGCCTCTACCACGCTGTCGAGCGGCTCGCCGGCGAGGAGCTGATCGCGCCGGTCGAGACCGTCCGGGAGGGCCGCCGGCCGGAGCGCACCGTCTACGAGATCACCGGCGAGGGCCGCCGCGAGCTGGCGACCCGGCTGCGGACGCTGCTCGAGACGCCGGGGCCCGACCGCCGGACGTTCACCGCGGCCGTCTCGCTCGTCGGTGTCCTCCCGCTGCCCGAGGCGCTGCGGTCGCTGCGCACCAGGGCGGCGGCGCTCGAGGGGACGCTGGCCGGGACGGACGGTCACCTGGGCGCCATGCGCGAGAGCGGCCTGCCCGACCTCCTGATGATCGAGCTCGACTACGAGCGGACGCTGACCGGTGCGGAACTCGACTGGGTGCGGGCGCTCATCGCGCGCCTGGAGTCGGGCGAGCTGGACTGGTCGAGCACCACGGACCCGGGGCTGCTGAAGCAGCTGCTCGGCGAGCCGTGACGAACGCGGCCGCCGGGGTGCGCCAACACCCCGGCGGCTGGACATCCGAACCAAGGCGCCCGCCCTGTCCGGACTTCGCGAATCCCAGGATAGGCGCCGCGACAACGAGGAGCCGCGTCATGTCCCCGCACACCGAGATCACCGACCTGCTGGACGGCCTCGCCGCGGCGTGGAACGCGGGCGACGCCACCGCCTACGCCGCCGCGTTCACCGAGGACGCCGACTACATCTCGTTCGACGGGCGGCACGCCCGCGGCCGGGCCGCCATCGAGTCCGCGCACCGGTGGCTCTTCGACGGGCCGCTCAAGGGTTCCATCATGGCCGCCACGACCGGCCAGGTCAGGCCGCTGGCCGACGGCGCCGCCCTGGTGGTCTCCGAGGGCGGCACCGCCGTCGCGGGCGGCCCGCACCGTCCGTCGATCGTGTCCCTCACCGCCGTCCGCACCCCCGGCGGGTGGCGCTTCGCCTCCTTCCAGAACACCCGGGTGGCGGCGTGAGGCGGCGGCCGCTCGTCGAGGCCGCGGGGATCGTGGCGGCACCGGCCGACCGCGTCTGGACCGCACTGGCCGACGAACTCCTGCCGGACGGCGTGCGCGGCGGCCGGTTCAAGGTCGAGGACGCGCCCGGCCACACCTCGACGGTCGAGGTGGCCGGCCGGACCATCGCGTTCCAGGGCGGCTGGTGGTATCGCGGCGAATGGAGCGTCGAGCCGCATCCCGACGGGGCCCGGCTCGTCCACCGCGTCTTCAACGTCGCGCGCGCCACGCGCTGGGCCGTCCCGCTCGCCAACCGCATGTTCGTCGGCTTCGCGGACAGCACGCGTGCGAGCTTCGCGGAGCGGCTCGACCGCATCGGGCGCCGGCTGGGCCGTCCCGTCCGTCCCTCCGACTGAACGCGCGTGCCGGCGGCCACGATCGGGTGGCCGCCGGCACGCCCGGCTCGTGCTAGAGGGGCAGACCGTCGAGGATGGTCGCCACCTCATCGGCGCGGAATATGAACCCCGCGTGCGACGTGTCGAGGGTGTGCACGTCGTAGGTGTTGCCGGGGGTCAGCGCGTCCGCTTCGGCGATCAGCCGGTCCTGCATGGCGATCGGGATGGAGCGGTCCTCGGTCAGCCGGACGTAGGTCCGTGGAATCGTTCCCCAGGTGTCGGCCCGGACACGGGCGTCCGACGCCATCACCCCCATCGACTCGTCGGGCTGCAGGATGTTGAGGAAGGCCCGGAACCGCCCGTCGTCGACCTCCGCCATGGTCGCCGCCTTGAGCGCGGCCAGCATCTCCGGGTCGGCGGTGCGGTAGTTGGCCCGGCCGACCCCGAGCCGCTCGGGGTCTCCGACGTTCAGGGCGGCCAGCGGGGCCATCAGATTGTCCGCGAACTCGGGCTCCTGCATGTACTCGATCGGGTTCGCCCGCTGCACGCACGACCAGGCGGAGACGTAGACGAGCCGGCTCACCAGCTCGGGGAACTCGTTCCCCACGCCGGTGATGGTTGTCCCGCCGAGGCTGGCGCCCACCAGCACGACGGGGCCGTGCTCGGCGAGGCGCCGGACGACGCCGGCGACCGCGTCGACGTTGTCCCGCAGGGTGACCCCGGCCAGCGTGGACGGTTCCTCGGCCCAGGCCTCGAGGTCCTGCGGGGCCTGGTAGGCGACCGGGTACTGCGCGTCGAGGCCGTGGCCGGGCAGGTCGACGGCGAAGCTGCGGTGGCCGAGCAGCGCCAGTTCGCGCTGGACGGGAGCCCACATGAAGGAGCTGCTCCCGGAGCCGTGGACCAGGACGAACGTGGGGGCGCCGGGGCGCGGGGCCGCCGGGCCGGTGGACGTGGATGGCATGAACATGGTCCGTTCGGATCGAGGCATGCCGAGCATGCCTGAAGTCAAGAGCGGGCGAGCCGCCGGGAAGACGTCGCCGGTGCCGTTACGGGCGACGGGGCGAGGGGGACGGGGGAACGCCGAGCAGACCCCATGTGGGGTGCACCACCGGACGGTGGCGCGGCGCACTTCGGCCGCCGGACGAGCGGCGGGCCGTCCCGTCTCAGCTGGCTCGGAGCCGGATCATGCAGACCATGATCGAAACTGTAACACCCCTGCCGGACGCGTCAGCCGGGCAGGTCGGTCGCGCGGGCGGCGACCCGGCCGAACAGGTCGCCGATCGTGGTCAGCGCGGCGGCGTGCAGGGCGTCCGCCGGCACCGGCGCGCCGTCCGGGCCCGCCAGCGGCCGGGTCGCGCAGGCCTCCGCGACGACGGTGGGCCGGTAACCGCGGTTGAACGCGCCCTGTGCGGTGGACTGGACGCACATGTGGGTCATGAAACCGGCCAGGATCAGGTCCGGCCCGGCACCCAAGCCGTCCAGGACGTCCGTTAGGTCGGTCTCGTGGAAGGAGTCGGGGAAGCCCTTCACGACCACGGGTTCGCCGTCGCGGGGCGCGACGCGGACGTCGATCCGCCCGCTCTCGGCGCGGATGTCGTACGGGCTGCCCTCGCCTCCGTCGTGGACGACGTGCACCACGGGAGTCCCGGCGGCGCGGGCGCGGTCCAGCAGCCGCGCGGCGGCGTCCAAAGCGCGGTCGGCGTCCGGCAGCGCCATGACGCCGGTGCGGTAGGTGTTCTGGAAGTCGATCAGCACCAGGGTGCTCGACGACAGCGCGGGCAGGGCGCCGTCGAGGCCGATCACGTCGCGCAGGGGCGTCGAAACGGTCATCTCTCCTCCTTGAAGGCATGGTGGATCACCGGCCGCACGGCCGGAGAGTTGGTGACGGGACGTCAGGCGGCGGTGCGGAACCGCCGCCGGTAGGCCGCCGGGGTGGTGCCGAGCCGCCGCCGGAACGCGCGGTGCAGCGTCTCCGCGGACCCGAGCCCGCACGCGGCGGCGACCCGACCGAGCGGATCGTCGGTGCACTCCAGCAGCCGCCGGGCCTCCTCCACGCGGGCCGCCTCGACGAACGCGGCCGGGGTGCCGCCGGTCTCCTGGCGGAAGATCCGCGCGAAGTGCCGCTCGCTCAGGCACAGCCGTTCGGCGAGGGCCGCCGCCGACAGGTCGGCGGCCGGGTTCGCGATGATCCACGCGCGCAGTTCGTCGATGTCGCGGCGCTCGGTGGGCGCCTGCCACAGCGGGACGCTGAACTGGCTCTGCCCGCCCGGCCGCTTGAGGTACATCACCAGCTGCCGCGCCACCGCGAGCGCGACCCGTTCGCCCTGGTCCTCTGCGACGAGGGCGAGCGCGAGGTCCATGCACGCGCTGATCCCCGCGCCCGTCCACACGTTCCCCGAGCGGACGTAGATCGGATCGGGATCGACGGTGACGTCGGGGTGGTCGGCGGCCAGCCGGTCGGCGGTCGCCCAGTGCGTCGTCGCCGTCCGGCCCGCCAGCAGGCCCGCGGCCGCCAGCAGGTGCGCGCCGACGCACACCGAGGCGACCCGGCGGGCGTGCCGGGCGGTGCCGACGATCCAGCCGACCAGCTCGGGATCGATCACCGGCGCGCCGTCCGGACCCAGCGCGCCGGGCACGACGAGGGTGTCCACCCGGTCGCCGACCTGGTCGAACGTCAGGTCGACGCCGACCCGGACGCCGGCGCTCGTCCGCACCTGGCCGCCGTCCGGCCCGGCCAGCAGCACCTCGTACGGGGTGCCGGGCAGCTCCCGGGACGCCAGCGCGAACACTTCGGCGGGCCCGGTGACGTCGAGGAGATCGACGCCGGGGAACACGGCGATGACGACACGGTGCGGAGCTGGCATGCCCCCATTGTGCGGAACGCGCCCCCGTGACCGCCATGACGAGGTTCTGTCACATCCGGACGCGCCTACACGCTTTGCTTCCGGCGCACGATCTCGTTGATCCAGACGGGCGCGTACGGGGACGTGCAGCCCGGGGACGTCGGGTAGTCCTCGAGCACCCGCAGGCGCTCGCCGATGCCGATCGCCCGGTCGCGGTGCTCGGCGTGCTCGATCCCGATCTGGGCCAGGCAGGTGTTCATCGCCCACTGCAGGCGGTGCGGAGCCTCCTTCATCCCCGCCTCGATGGCGTCGAGCAGGCCCGCGAGGTCGAGGCCGTCGGGCTTCTTCACCACGCGTTCGGCGGTGAGCGCCCAGCCCGCGCTCGCGACCACCGGATCCGGATCGGCGGACCAGGCACCCCGCAGCTCCTCGGCGTGCTTGCTCTTCTTCACCACGTAGTTCACGAGCCAGTCGTGGACCTTGGGACTGCTCGCCTCGCGGATCATGCCGTCCAGCTCGTCCCGTTCGAACGCCTTCGGCCGGCAGATCAGGAGCGCCAGCAGCCGCGCCGCGGTGTCGCCGGTCTCCCACAGACGGCCCGCGAGTTCCTGCTGCGTCTTCAGCCGCTTGGCGAGTGCGCGCAGCTTGCCGAGGTTCACGCCGTGATCGTCGCCGTGCCTCTCGTTCACCGCCCGGATCTTCGGGTCCTCGAGGTCGGCCAGCTCGGCCATCACCTCGTCCACGGTCGTCCCAGCCACCACGGCCTCCCGTCCTCGACGCGCAGGAATGCAGCCTACGGCCCGGTTCGGACGGTCAGACCCAGGTGGGCACACGTCCCCCGGCGTAACGCGCGCCGAAGCCGCCGGTGGGAAGGATCTCGTCGATGGCGTCCAGGTCGGCGGCGGTGAGAGCCAGGTCGGCCGCCGCGTTGTTCTCCTCCACCCGCGCGACGCTGCGGGTGCCGGGAATCGGCACGATGTCATCGCCCCGGGCGAGCAGCCAGGCGAGGGCGAGCTGGGCGACGGTCGCGTCCTTGGACGCGGCCAGCTCGGTCAGCCGCCGGACGGCCTCGAGGTTCTTCTCGAAGTTGCCCGGCTGCCAGCGCGGGTCGCTGTTGCGCATGTCGGTGGCGTCGTACTCCCCGGCGGGCCTGGCGGTGCCGGTGAGGAAGCCGCGTCCCAGCGGGGAGTAGGCGACGAAGCCGATGCCCAGCTCGCGCAGGACGGGGAGCAGCTCCTCGACGTCGCGCTCGAACAGCGAGTACTCGGTCTGCAGGACCGAGACCGGCTGGACGGCGTGCGCCTTCCGGATCGTCTGCGGCCCGGCCTCCGACAGGCCGAAGTACTTGACCTTGCCCGCCTCGATGAGCTCCTTGACCGTCCCGGCGACGTCCTCGATCGGCACGTCGGGGTCGACCCGGTGCTGGTACAGGACGTCTACGTGGTCGACGCCGAGGTAACGCAGGCTGTTGTCGAGCACCTCGCGGATGTGGTCGGGCCGCGAGTCCGTGCCGAACTCGCGGGTGAACCCGAACTTGGTCGCGATCGTGATCTCGTCCCGGAACGGCGCGACGGTCTTGCCGACGATCTTCTCATTGGCGCCCCACCCGTACAGCTCGGCGGTGTCGAAGTGCGTGACGCCCTGTTCGTGAGCTCGCCGGATTGCCGCGGCCCCCTCGGCCTCGTCGCCGGGCCCGTAGGCGATCGAGATGCCCATCGCGCCGTACCCGATGGCCGAGGTGACCAGTCCCTGACGTCCCAGAGTGCGCTGCTGCATGGTGATGCCCTCCTGCACAGATCGAACAAACCCGTTCGATATGAACCCTAGGCGCGGATGCCGGGATCCCGGTTGGTGCCCCGGTCCGCGATCGGGTGAGAGGGCCGGGGCGTCCGCGCCCGGTGGCCGGGTCTCAGGGCAGGTCGTGGGCGCCGGTCTTGACGGCGGCGAGGAGCGCCGACCAGGCGCTTGGCGCGACGATGAGCGTTGGGCCGTCCGGGTCCTTGGAGTCTCGGACGAACCAGTGTCCGGGGGCTTCCGCGACCTCAACGCACTCCGTTCCTCCGCCCTGGGAGCAGCTGCTCTTCCGCCACTGGGGGGACAGGGGACAGACGGGCTTCCGAGGCTTGGTCATGGATCCCTCGCAGGGTTTGTTAGTGCAGGTCGTGGTGTCCTTGCTTGATGCGGGCGAGGAGGGAGGACCAGGTGTGTGGGGTGACGGGGAGCGTCGCCCCTCCCGGGATCTTGGAGTCACGTATCGCGCGTTGCCCGGAGATCTCCGCGACCTCAACGCAGTCCGCCCCCTGCGCTGAACGGGAACTCTTACGCCATGTAAGGGGAGGGGACTGGGACATGGCTGCTCTCCCCGGCGGTCAGCGGATGTCGCGGGTTCCGGTCTTGATGGTGGTGAGGAGGGTGGTCCAAGCGCTCGGTGTGAGGGTGAGCCGGGGCCCGTTCGGATCCTTGGAGTCCCGGACTAGGTACTGTCCGGGAATCTCCGCGACCTCCACACAATCGTCGCCCGCAGGCTGGGAGTAGCTGCTCTTCCGCCACCAAGGCGACGATGGACAAGTGGGCTTCCGAGGCTTGGTCATGAATCCTCGCAGGGTTTGTTAGTGCAGGTCGTGGTGTCCTTGCTTGATGCGGGCGAGGAGGGAGGACCAGGCGTGTGGAGTGACGGTGAGCATGGACCCGTGCGGATCCTTGGAGTCCCGCACCGCCCGCCGCCCGTAGCCGTCCGCAATCTCAACACAGTTCGCCCCCTGCGCGGAGTGGGAACTCCTGCGCCACGCATGGGGGGTAAGGGCAGAGGACGGGGACATGCCTGCACTCCCTGGCGGTCAGCGGATGTTGTGGGTGCCGGTCTTGATGGCGGTGAGGAGCGTCGACCAGGCGCTCGGAGAGACGGTGAGCGTTGGGCCGTCCGGGTCCTTGGAGTCTCGGACGAGGCAGGCGCCGGGAGTCGTCGCTAGTTCGACGCACTGGCCGTTGGCCTGAGTGTGGCTGCTCTTGCGCCAGGTGAGAGAGGTTGCGCTGGCGGGGGATCGATACATGGCTAGCACTCCTCCGCAACTTTGGAGATCAGCTCAAGTGATTCGACCGGGCCGATCGCCTTGGCCGTCAGGTATGACCACGCCAAGTTGCATGTCCGTATTTCTTCAGGTTTCTCCAAATATAGATCGCCAGCGATGGTTTCGATGTAGGGGATCGGCTCCGATGCTTCGGCGAAGCGAATGATCGCGAACGAACCAGCGGTGCCCGGGTGGGCCCCGGCCGCCAGTGGCAGCACCTGGACTTTGACTCGGGGAAGTCTGGCGCGTTCAAGGATATGGCGCAGTTGTGTGCGCATCACGCTCGGGCCGCCGACGAGGCGGCGAAGGGCGGCCTCATCGATGATGAACCACAGGCGGGGCGATGGGGTGACAGTCAGCAGCGTCTGTCGTGCCATCCGGACTTCGACGCGTCGCTCGATCTCCTCTTCGCTCATCTCTGTCAGGGTGCCTGACATCATGGCTCGCGCGTAGTCGGCGGTCTGGAGGAGGCCGGGTACGGACAAGGGCTCGAAGTTTAGGACTTCGGACGCCTCGGCCTCCAAGCCGATGTACTCGGCGTACTGAGGCGGGAGCACATCGCGGTAAGCGTGCCACCAGCCGCGTTGTCGGGCTTCCTTGGCGAGGTCGACCAGCTTGTCGCGATAGTCACCCGGACCGATCTCATAGAAGTCGAGGAGGCGTTTGAGGTCTTTGAGTTGAATGCCACGTGCGCCCGTTTCGATACGACTAATCCAGGGTTGGCGAACATCCATCGCCTCGGCCACCTGAGCGTTCGTCAGTTGACGGTCGCGTCGGATCTTCCGTAGTTCGCGCGCAAGCAGCCTGCGGCGAAAGGTCGGGCTGTGCTCTCGAGACATCAACACCTCACTCTATGGCTTGTTCTCAAGTCCCTGCTGGACATTGCCTTGAGGAATTATTCCAAAGGACTTGTGCCATCATCCGTGCTCGTGGATAGTCCCAGCTATCACAGTGTGCAAGTGGCCGATGACTCTCGGTCCGGCTGCTTGGCGGCAACCGATCGCGGGGTGGTCAGGATGTGGCAGACGCCAGATGGGGCGGCGCTCGTGCGGCGGGGCGGGTGCGCCGTGCGGACGTTGCCGGTGGACGGGACGTGCGCCGGGACGGCTCGCGGGTTCGTGCGGGACGTCCTCGCGGGGCTCCGGCTGCCGGACGTGCTTGTCGAGGACTCGGTGACGATGGTGTCCGAGCTGGCGGCGAACGTGTTCGTCCACTCGCTGGGCGGTCGCGGTCTGAGCATCACGCCGACGGCCGGGCTGCCCGAGGTCCGGATCTACGGGCGGGAGAGCGGGACGGAGCTGGTGGTGAAGGTCTTCGACTCCGGGTCGTGGATCGGGGCGTCGCCCCGTGGGGCGCTCCGGCCGGACGCCGGGGCGGAGAGCGGGCGGGGGCTGGAGATCGTCGACGCGTTGGTGCGGGAGCACGGGGGCAGGTGGGGGCTTCATCGGAGCCGGTCGTCGCTGGGGCTCGCGACGGTGCCGGGGAAGGTCGTCTACTTCGGCCTGCCCGCACCGGCCGGGTGCCTGCCGGTGGCTCCGGGGAACGACTGCCGCCGGGCCGCGTGGGAGCTTGGGCGGGTGCTCGCGGCGCGGGGGATCGGGCGCACGCACGTCAGCGCGGGGTGGGGGATGGCCGTCCTGTCCGTGCGCGCGGGGATCACCGCGTGGGTTCGGGACGGCACCGTCTCCGTGACGCTGCCGCCGGTGGGGACGCGCAAGTTCGCGGTGACGGACCTCGCCGATGTCGCTGAGGAGATCGTCCGGTGCGGGGAGGACCTGGACGCGTGAGGGGCCGGTGTCACGGCCGGCCCCTCACGCGGTCAGTACTCGCGGGTCCAGGCGGGCGTGACCTGCACGTCGCGGAGGCGCCAGCCCGCCGCCGTCCGAGCCGCGGTGAAGCGCTGCCGCAGGCCGCCGGTGAAGTGGGGCGCCTGGCCGTCGCGGTAGTAGTACACGGTCGAGTTCGCCGACGCGGAGGCCCGGTCGCCGTCGACGTCCACCAGCAGGTCGGTGGTCGTGTGCTGGGTGTGCTCCCCCTCGACCTCGCCCTTGCGCATGAAGTCGACGACCTCGCCGATGCCGCGGAGTTCGCCCCCGCGGGGCGAGTGCACGGCCACGTCCTCGGCGAAGACGGTGGCGGCGTCGTCCCACCGCTTCTCGTCGAGCAGGAGCGCGAAGCGGGCGAGCAGGTCGGCGATCTCCATGCGGTCGGCGATCTGTGTGTTCGTGGACATGACATCCTCTTTCGTTGGACGGCAGGGGTGAGGTTCAGCGGGTGGCCAGCACTGCGTTGGCCCTGTCCAGGACGGTGCTCAGGACGCGGCCCGCGGCGTCCAGGTCCTCGGCCGGGAGGTCGCCCCACAGTTCCTGGGTGATGGGGCCGATCGCGGCGCGGACCCGCGTCCAGCGCGCCTGCCCTTCGTCGGTGACCTGGACGCGGCCGTCGCCGCCGTCGCGCAGGAGTCCGGCGGTGGTCAGCTCGGCGATGCGCTCGGCCACCGACGCCTCGCTGAACTGCGAGGCCTTCCTGACCCGGCGGATGAGCTCGGACCGGTCGACGGACCCGCCGCCGACCACGGTCAGCGTGAGGGTGACCCACTGGGGCTCGGTGATGCCGGTCCCGGCGAGTTGCCGGTCCAGGATCGCGTTGAGCGCCTTCTCGGTCTGGCCGATGAGCGCGGTACCGAAGGGCGGGGTCGAGTTCGTCATGACGATCTTCCGTTTCGTTCGCTTGATTAACGTTCATCTCACTAACGTTTGTGCCGTGAACGAATTTATATCGTTAGTCCCACTAACGCAAGTGGGTAGGATCGGGGGCATGAGCAGAGCCGAAGCCGCGGACATGCCCGACGACGGGATCAGGACGCCGGAGAGGCTGCGCCGGCGGGCCAGCCGGCTGCTGTCACACCTGTCCGCGCAGTCGGATCGGCTGACGACCGAGGGGCTGGCCGAGGTCGACGCCCACAAGTGGCACTACGCCGTGCTCGCCTCGTTGCACGAGTTCGGGCCGGGCAGCCAGGCGACGCTGAGCCGGCGCACGGGCATCTACCGCAGCGACATGGTCGGCGTCCTCAACGAACTGGCCGGGCGCTCTCTCGTCGAGCGGGCGCCCGATCCCGGCGATCGGCGCCGCAACGTCATCACGATCACCACCCAGGGACGCGCGCGGCTGCGCTGCCTCGACAAGGTTCTGGACGATCTGCACGAGGAACTGCTCGCCCCGCTGCTGCCTGACGAACGCGACCGGTTCGTCCAACTGCTCACCCGCCTGCTGGACCACCACACGCGGCAGGCGCCCCCTACGTGAAAGGGCCGGGCCTCGCGGCCCGGCCCTCCGTCACGCCCCGGAGTCGTCCGGGGGCGGGCCCAGGGGGCCGCTGATGGTGGTGATGGTCGTGTCGAGTTCGTCGCCCGAGCCGTCGCGGCGGCCGAGGGGGGCGTTGAGGTTGGCCGGTTTGCCGCCCGGCCCGGCGGCCCGCAGCGGCGTCAGGGCCGCCCACGCCTGGAGCAGGACGTCCTCGCCCTTGAGGAACCGGTGCGACCGGACGCCGCCGGTGGCCCGGCCCTTCGACGGGTAGTCGGCGAAGTCGGCGATCTTGATCGCTCCGGTCTGGGTGCCCGGCAGGGCCGAGGACGAACCGGAGATCGTGATCACGCGCGCCTCGCGGGCCGGGTCGATGGCGCCGAACCACAGGACGCGCGCGTCCTCGCCCAGCTTGATGCCCGCCATGCCCCCGGCCATCCGGCCCTGCGGGCGGACGAGCGAGGCGGCGTAGTGCAGCAGTTGCGCGTCGCTGGTGATGAAGACGAGGTGTTCGTCCTCCGATTGCAGCTGGACGGCGCCGATGACGCGATCGTCGTCCTTGAGGGTGATGACCTCGAACTCGTCCCGGTTGTGCGGGAAGTCGGGGACGACGCGTTTGACCACGCCTTGGGCGGTTCCGAGGGCCAGGCCCCCGCCGACGTCGTTCGGGGACGCGATCGCGACGATCGTCTCGTCCGGTTCGAGGTCGACGTACTCGGTCACCGGGGCGCCGCCCGCGAGGGACGGGGGCGTCGCGGTGGGCGGCAGCGTCGGCAGGTCCACCACCTCGATCCGGACCATCCGCCCGAGGTTCGTCACCGCGCCGACCTGCCCCCGGACGGTCGCGGGGACGGCCGAGAGCAGGACGTCGTGCTGGGCGCGGGGCCCGCTGTCGGGCAGCGGCGACGCGTCGTGCGTGCGGGCCAGCAGGCCGGTGGAGGACAGGAGCACGGTGCACGGGTCGTCCGCGACCTGGAGCGGGACGGCCGTCGCGGCCGTCTGGCCGGAGGCTTCGAGGAGGACCGTGCGGCGGGGCGTCGAGAACTCCTTGGCGACCTCGCCGAGCTCCTTGGAGACCAGGTTCCGCAGCTTGCGCTCGGATTCGAGGATCGCCGTCAGCTTCGCGATCTCCTTCGCGAGCTGCTCCTTCTCCTTCTCCAGTTCGAGCCGGTCGAAGCGGGTCAGCCGGCGCAGCGGCGTGTCGAGGATGTACTGCGACTGGATCTCCGACAGCTCGAAGATCTCCATCAGCCGCTGCTTGGCCTGCGCGGCGTCGTCGCTCTCCCGGATGATCCGGATGACCTCGTCGATGTTGAGCAGGGCGACAAGGAGGCCGTCGACGAGGTGGAGGCGGTCCTCGCGCTTCTTGCGGCGGAACTGCGAGCGGCGCCGGACGACCTCGATGCGGTGGTCGACGTAGACCTGCAGGAGGTCGCGGAGGCCGAGGGTGCGGGGCTGCCCGTCGACCAGGGCGACGTTGTTGATGCCGAAGGTCTCCTCCATCGGCGTCAGCTTGTACAGGTCGGCGAGGACGGCCTCGGGGTTGAAGCCGTTCTTGATCTCGATGACCAGGCGGAGGCCGACGTTGCGGTCGGTGAGGTCCTTCAGGTCGGCGATGCCCTGCAGCTTCTTGGCGTTGACCAGTTCCTTGATCTTGGCCTTGACGCGTTCGGGCCCGACCGCGTACGGGAGCTCGCTGACGACGATGCCCTTGCGGCGGGGCGTGACGTTCTCGATGGTCGTGGTGGCGCGGGTGCGGAAGGTGCCCCGGCCCTTCTCGTAGGCGTCGCGGATGCCGTCCAGTCCGACGATCTTGCCGCCGGTGGGCAGGTCGGGCCCGGGGACGAACTTCATGAGCTCGTCGAGGGTGGCGTCGGGGTGGTCGATGAGGTGCCGCGCGGCGGCGACCACCTCGTCGAGGTTGTGCGGGGCCATGTTGGTGGCCATCCCGACGGCGATGCCGGACGCGCCGTTGACCAGCAGGTTCGGGAACGCGGCGGGCAGGACCTCCGGCTCCTCCTCCTGGCCGTCGTAGTTCGGCCGGAAGTCGACGGTGTCCTCGTCGATGGTCCCGACCATCTGCATGGCCTCGCGGGTCATCCGCGCCTCGGTGTACCGCATGGCGGCGGGCATGTCGTCGCCGCCGAGCGACCCGAAGTTGCCGTGCCCGTCGACGAGCGGCATCCGCATCGCCCAGCGCTGCGCCATCCGCACCATCGCGTCGTAGATCGCGCTGTCGCCGTGCGGGTGGAGCTTGCCCATGACCTCGCCGACGACGCGGGCGCACTTGACGTGCCCGCGGTCGGGACGCAGCCCCATCTCGTTCATCGAGTAGAGGATGCGGCGCTGGACGGGCTTGAGCCCGTCGCGCGCGTCCGGGAGCGCCCGCTGGTAGATGACCGAGTAGGCGTACTCGAGGAAGCTGCCGCGCATCTCCTCGGAGACATCGACGTCGACGATGTTCTCTTCGAAGTCCGGCGGCGGGGGAGGGGCTTGGGATCCGCGTCGTGCCATGCGCCTTATTGTGGCCGGTCCCAGAGACAGTTGTGCACATGCCACCCGGAGATCGAGGATACGTTCGCCGATCGACGGTGCCGGTGGCACCGGACTACGCGAGGAGGACGCTTCGTGAGCGGGCTGGCCGACTTCCAGAACTCGATCTATTTGCAGGGCCTCGGTGACGTCGTCCCGCCTCTGCCCACCGACCTCACGAAACTGGAGGGCCTGGCAGAGCGCGCGCTGTCGGCCCAGGCGTTCGGCTATGTCGCGGGCTCGGCCGGAAGCGAGGCGACCGCGAGGGCCAACCGGGACGCGTTCGACCGCCGCAGGATCGTCCCCCGGATGCTCCGGGACGTCGCCGAACGCGACCTTTCGGTGACCGTGCTCGGCACCGCGATGCCGTCCCCGGTCCTGCTCGGGCCCATCGGCGTCCTGTCGATCATGCACCCGGACGGGGAACCGGCGGTGGCGCGCGCGGCGGCCGCCGAAGGCGTCCCGATGGTGCTGAGCACGGCGGCGTCCCACCACATGGAGGACGTCGCGGAGGCCGGTGGCGAAGGGCCGCGCTGGTACCAGCTGTACTGGCCCAAGGACCGGGACCTCGCCGTCAGCTTCCTCGAGCGGGCCAAGGCCGCAGGCTACACCGCGCTGGTCGTCACCCTCGACACGTTCACGATGGCGTGGCGGCCCCGCGACCTCGACCAGGCGTACCTCCCGTTCCTGCGCGGCATCGGCGTCGCGAACTACTTCAGCGACCCCGTCTTCCAGCGGGCGGTCGGCGGGCCCGTCACCGCCGCCAACCGCGACATGGCGCTGCTGCACTGGGTCGCCAACTTCGGGAACCCGTCGCTGACCTGGGACGACCTGCGGTTCCTCCGCGAGCACTGGGACGGCCCGATCGCGCTCAAGGGCATCCAGCACCCGGACGACGCGCGGGCGGCCGTGGACGCGGGCATGGACGGCGTGATCGTCTCCAACCACGGCGGCCGGCAGGTGGACGGCGCGATCGCGTCCCTGGACGCGCTCCCCGGCGTCGTCGACGCGGTCGGCGACCGGACGACCGTGCTGTTCGACAGCGGGATCCGGACGGGCGCCGACGCGGTGAAGGCGCTCGCGCTCGGCGCGAAGGCCGTCCTGCTGGCCCGCCCGTACGCCTACGGGCTCGCGCTGGCCGGGCAGGCCGGCGTCCAGCACGTCCTGCGCTGCTTCCAGGCCGAGATGGAGCTGACGATGGCGCTGGCCGGGATCTCCCGGCCCGAGCAGATCGGCCCGGAGATCCTCGCCGGGCCCTGACATTCGTCACGGGTCGCCCGTGGGTTCGTCATGGCCGATTCCTGATGCCCGTGACTGCACGCCCGCGCCCCGCGCGGGAAGCATGGACGGCATGAAGGCACCCGTGATCGAGGTACGCGGCCTGGAACTGGACGGCGCCGCCCGCGACGTCGCGTTCACCGTGGCGTCCGGCGAGATCTACGCGGTGCTCGGACGGTACGGCGCGGGCAAGACCGCGCTGCTGGAGGTGCTCGCCGGGCTGCGGCGCCCCGCGGCCGGGACCGTCCGGGTGCACGGCGCCGACCCGTACGCCGACCGCGGCGCGGCGCGCAGCGGCGCCGTCTGGCGCGACGGCGGACTGTTCCCCGGGCTGACGGTCGCCGAGGTCGTCGACACGTGGCGGCGCTGGACGCTCGACCCGCTCACCCGCGCGGACGCCCTGGACCGTGTCGGCCTCGCGGGCGCCGCGGCCGTACCGTTCGAGCGGCTGGACCAGGGGCAGCGGCGGCGGCTCGACCTGGCGCTCGCCCTCGTCGGCCGCTCCGACCTGCTGCTCCTGGACGAGCCCACGGCCGGGCTCGACACGGCACCGGCCCGCGAGGTGCGGGCGGTGCTGCGCAGCCTGGCCGCGCACGGCACGACCGTCGTGCTCACCACCCGCGACCCCGGCGAGGCGTGCCGCGCCGACCGGGTGGGCGTCCTGGACGAGGGGCGGGCGCCGGCCGGCCGCGGCCCCGCCCGCGCGGCCTGACCCGGTCGCGTGGCGGGCACGTACGCTGGGCGCGTGCAGCCCTGGATTCCGCGGCCCACCGTGATCGCCGCGACGATCGTGGGGATGACGGTCCTCACGCTGAGCGGCTTCATGGTGCCCGCGCTCTGGAACGAGGCCGTCGGGGCGCGCGACGCCGCCGGGTTCACGTTCGGGTTCCTGGGGGTCGCGGCGGTCTTCGCCGGGTACGCGCGGCTGCTGTGGCTGAACCTGATGCGCCGCACCCGCCCCGCGCACCGGCTCGGGCTCGCCGCGATCGCCGCGGCGTGCTGGACGGCGCCGCTGCTGGGCGTCGACCAGGGGTGGGGCAACGCGCTGCTCGTCCCGTCCGGGTTGATCGCGGTGGTGCTGCCGGTGCGCGAGGCCGTCCCGGTCGCCGCGGCCGCGACCGTCCTGACGCCGGTCTACGGGGTCCTGCTGGGCCTGCCCGCGCTGACCGTCCTGTACGAGGTGACGGGCGTGCCGCTCGGCGCCTTCTCCGGATACGTCACGGTCTGGCTGTTCCATGTGGTGCAGGAGCTCCGGGAGGCGCGGGCCGAGCTGGCCCGGTCGGCGGTCGGGGAGGAGCGGCAGCGGTTCGCGCGCGACCTGCACGACGTGCTCGGGCACAGCCTCCAGGCGGTGGCGTTGCGCGCCGAGGTCGCCGAACGGTTCCTCGACCGCGACGGCGGGCGCGTCCGTAAGGAGCTGGCCGAGATCCAGCGGATGGCGCGCGACTCGGTGCGCGACGTGCGCGAGGTCGTCCGCGGCTACCGGGCGACGTCGCTGGCCGCCGAGCTGGACGGCATGTCGGCGGTGCTGCGCGCGGCGGGGATCCGGTGCGAGCCGCCCGCGGTGTCGCCCGCGCTGCCCGCGCACGTCCACGAACCGCTCGGCTGGGTCGCGCGGGAGGCCGCCACGAACGTCCTGCGGCACTCCACCGCGACCTGGTGCGAGATCAGCGTGCGGGCGGACGGCGGCGGCGTCCGCGTCGAGATCGTCAACGACGGCGCCGCGCGCCGCTCCGCCGGGGACGCCGGCAGCGGCCTGCCGGGGCTCGCCGAGCGGATCGCGGCGGCGGGCGGCGAGTTCCGCGCCGGGCCGGACGGGGACGGGACGTTCCGCGTCACGGCCGCGCTGCCCGCCGCGCCGGTGGAGGGAGACCGATGATCCGGGTGCTGCTGGCCGACGACCACCTGCTGATCCGGGAGGCGCTCGTCCTGCTGCTGGAGACCGAGGACGGCATCGAGGTCGCGGCGGACGTGGGCCGCGGCGACGAGGCCGTCGACCGGGCGCTCGCGCTGAAACCGGACGTCGCCGTCCTCGACATCGACATGCCGGGGCTGGACGGCCTCGCCGCCGCCGAGCGGCTGGCCCGCGACCTGCCCGCCTGCCGGCTGGTGATCGTCACCGCGCACGGCCGCCCGGGCAACCTGCGCCGCGCGATGGCCGCCGGGGTGCGCGGGTTCCTCGGCAAGGACGCGCCCGGCGCGCGGCTCGCGGAGGTGATCCGGCAGGTCGCGGGCGGGGCCCGGTACATCGACCCGCAGCTCGCGGCGGACGCGCTCGCCGCCGAGGAGTGCCCGCTGACCCCGCGCGAGCTGGACGCGCTGCGCGCGGCGGCGGACGGCGCCCCGGTGTCGCGGATCGCGCGCGGCCTCGGGCTGTCGGAGGGGACGGTCCGCAACTACCTGTCGGCGGCCGTGACCAAGCTCGGCGCCGACAACCGGCACGCCGCGGTCCGCGCCGCCCGCGACCTCGGCTGGCTCTGACGGAGGCTCTGACGGGGCGGGTCAGCGGCGGGCGACGACCAGCGCGCCGCGCTTGGTGACGGGGCGCGGCACCGGCACCCGGGCGGCGGCGTCCTCCGCGTCCGCGCGGGCGACCCGCCGCGCGATCAGGTAGTCGCGGACGGCGGCGCGGTGCGGGAGCGTGATCAGCGGGGCGTCCCAGCGTTCGACCTCGACCTCCCCGAACACCGCGCAGACGAGCGCAGGGGCGTCCTCGGCGTCGAACGCGGTGTGCGGCGGGCGCCAGACGGGGGCGAGTTCGGGGCTGTCGGCGCGGCTGATCGCGGCCGCCAGCAGCAGCCCGCCGGGCGCCAGCACGCGCCGCGCCTCGCGCAGCGCCCGGACCGGATCGTCCAGGTGGTCCAGCATGTTCACGGCCGTGACCGCGTCGAACGCCCCGTCGCGGAACGGCAGCCGCGCCGCGTCGCCGCGCACCTTCGGGCCGGGATGGGTGCGCAGCAGCGCCGCGGACACGTCCAGGCCCGCGACGCGGAACGGCGGCGGGCCGGGCAGCGCGGCGTTCAGCGCGCCCTCCCCGCACCCGACGTCCAGGACGCGCGACGCGCCCGCCGCCCGCAGCTTCGCGGCGACGTGATCGTGCAGGCTGCGCGCGCCGATCAGGTAGCGGCGGGTCACCCGCGTGGCGAGTCGGAAGCGTTCGGGATCGGCGTCGTAGTCGGGTGTCACGGCCATGCCGGGAGTCTGCCCGGCCCGGGACGCGCGGAAGCGTCGCCGCGCGGTCAGGCCCGTATGGTCAGGCCGTTCGATCAGGTCGTGTGGTCAGGCCGGTGCCGTCACGCCCGTGGGGACGTGTTGCGCGGTCAGGCTCGCGTGGTCAGCCCGGCGGGCGCGAGGTCGAGCGTGTCCAGCACCGAGCCGTCGGCGGCGAGCGCCTCCACGACCGGCGCGCGGCGGGCGCCCCACACGACGGCGACGTGCCCGTGCCCGGGGACCTCGAGCAGGCGCTTGCCCACCCGGACCCGCGCGACCTCGGCGGACGCGCGCAGCCGGGCCTCGCTCACCCACTTGGCGCCCCACGGCAGCAGCCGGTTGGCGTTGCGCACCGTCCGGCCCGAGCCGTACTTCTGCAGGTGGCGCCCCATCTCGCCGGACGAGCGGCGGGCGAGGGGCTCCTCGGGGGCCGAGCCGGCCGCGCCGCCGATCTCCATCCACTCGCCGTCGCGCTGGTGGAACGTCCAGCCCTCGATGAGTGGAACGGTCCCGCCGTCGCCCCACTGGAGGAAGGTGACGACGGCGACGTCTCCGTCGCGGTCGACCCCCAGCGGAAGGAAGTCGCATCCGTCGTCGGCGGGCTGGGGGCGGGGTCGGGCAGGCCGTCCCGTAGGAGCCGCAGGCACTCCTCGTGCACCGTGTGGTCGTACATGTGCGGGACCTCTGATCATGCGGGCGGGGTCGCGGATGGAACGTCCGGGGCGGGCGTCGTGGGGCAGGGTCGTGCAGGTGGAGCGTGTTGTGCAGGGCACGAGGCCCCCGTGCGGGAGTAGAGGGCTCCGGCGCCTGCATCACTCTAGAGGTCCGGCTCGTCTGGTTTCATCCGGTGAGCCCGCCCACGTCAGCGCTTCGCAAGCCGTCCGTCACCAAATCGTTGTTCGAATGGCGATGTGGGGGTTTGTGACGATCCTCTCCGACTGTGATGGTGCTCACGTGGAGTGTCCCCTCGATCGCCGAATGTTCGGCGGTGGCGAGGTTCATGGGCTTTGCGCCTGATTTGCGTCATCAGCATTTCGCGGATTAACTGCTGACATGACCGCCGTACGCCCGTGCCCCGAGCACCGCCCGCAGGCGTCGCGGGCCCCGCGGTGTGCGCGCTGCCGTCGAATGTGTGACCACTGAGGGCCCCTGCCTGAGCCTCGCGCCCCGAAGCGAGCGAACGCCGAACCCGAGTCGCACATGATCATCGAACGCCATCTGCTGAGCCACGCCCCGTACCCGCCCGGACTCGCCTGACGGGACCCGGGCGAACGCCCGCGCGACCGAGCGTCCGCGCAGCCGGCCGGCCGGCCGGTCGCGCCCCGCGCCGCGTGGCACGCGCACGCACCTCCCGTTCGTCCTGTTCAGTCCGATCCGCACCATCCGCTCGCCTCGCCGCCCCTCCGGCGGCGCCTGTCCGCACGGGTTGATTCTCTGTGATCCAGATCGAAGAACTCCGAAAGGTCTACCGCGCCCGAGGACGCGAGGTGACCGCCGTCGACGGCGTCGACCTCACCGTCCGCGAGGGCGAGGTGTTCGGCGTGCTCGGCCGCAGCGGCGCCGGGAAGAGCACGCTGCTGCGCTGCGTCAACCTGCTGGAGCGTCCCGACTCCGGACGCGTCCTGATCGACGGTTCGGACCTGCTGGCGCTGCGCGGCGCGGGGCTGCGCCGCGCCCGCCAGGGCATCGGCATGATCCACCAGCACTTCGGCCTGCTCGGCAGCCGCACCGTCGCCGGGAACGTCGCGTTCCCGCTGGAGGTCATGGGCGTCCCGCGCGCCGAGCGGGCGGCGCGCGTCGCCGAGCTGCTGGACCTCGTCGGGCTCACCGAGCACGCGAGGGCGTACCCGGCGCAGATCTCCGGCGGGCAGAAGCAGCGGGTCGGCATCGCGCGGGCCCTGGCCGGACGCCCGAAGGTGCTGCTGTCGGACGAGGCGACCTCGGCGCTCGACCCCGAGACCACCGCCTCGATCCTGGAACTGCTGCGCGACCTCAACCGGCGGCTCGGCCTGACCGTCCTGCTGATCACCCACGAGATGGACGTGGTCAAGCGGATCTGCGACTCGGCCGCCGTCATGCACGCGGGCCGGTTCACCGAGTCGGGCCCGGTCACCGAGCTGCTCGCCCGTCCGGGCTCGGAACTGGCCCGGGGGCTGTTCCCGCTGCCGCCCGCCGAGCCCCGCGCCGGATCCACCGTCGTCGAGGTCACCTTCGTCGGCGGCGCGACCGAGGAGCCGTTCGTGTCCGCGCTGGCCCGCAAGTACTCGGTGGACGTCAACATCCTCGGCGGGGCCGTCGAGACGATCGCCGGCGAGCGCGTCGGGCGCCTCCAGCTCGAGCTGCCCGGCGAGCCGTCGGTGAACGCCGCCCAGCTCGCGTTCCTGCGCGAGGCGGGCCTGTCCGTCGACGTCCGGACCTCCGACCCCGCCGAACCTCTGACCGCCGAGGAGGACGCCCGATGACCTGGGACGAGGTCACGCCGCTGCTGTGGCCGGCCACCTGGGAGACGCTCTACATGACGGGCGTCGCCACCCTGTTCACGGCCGTGTTCGGGCTGCTGCTCGGCGTGCTGCTGGTGGTCACCGAGCGCGGCGGGCTGCTGCCCGTGCCGCCGGTCAACAAGGTGCTCGGCGTCGTCGTCAACATCGGGCGGTCGCTGCCGTTCCTGATCCTGATGGTGGCGATCATCCCGTTCACCCGCGCCGTGGTCGGCACCAGCATCGGCAACGAGGCGGCGATCGTCCCGCTCACGATCGGCGCCATCCCGTTCTACGCGCGGCTCGTCGAGATCGCGCTGCGCGAGGTCGATCCCGGCGTGATCGCCGCGGCGGACGCGATGGGCGCGACGCGCCGCGAGATCGTCCGCAAGGTGATGCTGCGGGAGGCGCGGCCCGGCCTGGTGTCCGGGCTCACCGTCACCGTGATCGCGCTGATCGGCTACACCGCCATGGCCGGGACGGTCGGCGGCGGCGGGCTCGGCAACCTCGCCGTCGTCTACGGATACCAGCGCTTCGAGACGGGCGTCATGGTCGCGACCGTCGTGCTGCTCATCGTCCTGGTCCTCATCATCCAGGCGGTCGGGGACTTCGTCGCCCGCCGCCTCACCCACCGCTAGAGACCCACGCAACAGATCCACGCTAGAGAAAGGCACTCGTCGTGCTCCGCAAGTTCTCCGTCGCCGTCGCCTCCCTCGGGCTGCTCGCGGGCCTGACCGCCTGCGGCCCGTCCGGCGCGTCCGACGACCCGGACGCGCCGCTGAAGGTCGCGGCCACGCCCGTCCCGCACAGCGAGATCCTCCAGTTCGTCAAGGACGAGCTGGCCGCCGACGCGGGGCTCGAGCTGGAGATCGTGACCTTCAACGACTACAACCAGCCCAACACCGCGCTGGTGGAGCAGCAGGTCACCGCCAACTACTTCCAGACGATGCCGTTCCTGGAGGAGTTCGAGAAGAAGGCGGGCGACGACCTGGAGTGGGTCGCGCCGGTCCACCTCGAGCCGCTCGGCGTCTACTCGGAGAAGGTCGAGGACCTGAACGCCGTGCCGCAGGGCGCGACCGTCGCCGTCCCGAACGACCCGGCCAACCAGGGGCGCGCGCTGAAGCTGCTCGCCGACAACGGCCTGTTCACGCTGAAGCCGGACGCGCCGACGAGCGCCACCGAGCAGGACATCGCGGACAACCCGAAGGAGCTCGAGATCAAGCCGCTCGAGGCCGCGCAGCTTCCCCGCTCGCTGCCCGACGTCGACCTGGCCGTCATCAACGGCAACTTCGCCATCGAGGCCGGCCTGACGCCGAAGGACGACGCGCTCGCCGCGGAGGAGGCCGAGGGCAACCCCTACGCCAACGGCGTGGTGACGCTGCCGGAGGACAAGGACGACCCGCGCGTGCGGAAGCTCGTCGAGCTGCTGCAGGGCCCGGAGGTCGCGAAGTTCGTGGAGGGCAAGTACGACGGCTCGGTGCTGATCGCCACCGGAAAGGCGCCCGCCACCTCCTGATCATCGGCCGCTGAACCCGCGTTCCAGTGAATCGCGGCGATTTGTCCGCCCGTCCTGATAGGACAGGGCGGACAAAATCGTTTTGGGGGAGCCTTGGGCATCTGGGAGCAGCAGAAGACGTACGCGGATCTGCCGGTGTTCAGGTTCGATCAGGGACGTCTCGACGCCGACGCGCAGGGATTCGCGGAACTTCCGTCCCCCGGGAACGCGGCGTGGTGCGTGGCGACCGAGGTCTCGGAATGATCCGCGATCCCCTGGAGGAGTACGCAGACCTCCCGGTGGTCCGCTTCGGCGCCGCCGACGCGGTCCCGGCCCCGCCCGACGGACGGGTCGCGTGGAAGGTGGCGACCGCGTTCGAGGGGGAGCCGTTCGCCGACGTGTGGCGGCGGTTCCGCGAGACCGTCGACACGGCCGAGGTGACCGCCCTGGTCATCGGCTACTGGGGCGCCGGGTACGACAAGGGGTACACCTACCCGGTCCCGCTCCTCGTCGAAGCGGCCGCGTCCTTTCCGAAACTCCGGCACCTCTTCCTCGGCGACATCATCCTCGAGGAGTCGGAGATCTCGTGGATCAAGCACGGGGACATCTCGCCGATCTTCGAGGCGTTCCCGAGCTGGAGTGCCTCGAGGTGCGCGGCGGCGACGGCCTGGTCCTGGAGCCGGTCGAGCATGAGTCGCTGCGGGTGCTGCGGTTCGAGTCGGGCGGGCTGCCCGCGGGCGTCGTCCGGGCGGTCGGGGCGTCCGAGCTGCCGAACCTGGTGCAGCTCGACCTGTGGCTCGGCGACGACGTGTACGGCGGTGACGCGGCCGTCACCGATCTCGCGCCGCTGCTGTCGGGCGAGCGGCTGCCGTCGCTGCGCCACCTCGGGCTGGAGGACTCCGTGCTGCAGGACGAGATCGCCGCGGCGGCCGCGGGCGCCCCGGTCGTCGCCCGCCTGGAGACGCTGAGCCTGGCGATGGGGACCCTCACCGACCGGGGCGCCGAGGCGCTCCTGGCGGGCCAGCCGCTCACGCACCTGCACGAACTCGACCTGTCCTACCACTACCTGTCCGAACCGATGATGGAGCGCCTGCGGGCGGCGCTCCCCGGCGTCGAGGTCGATCTGGACGGCGGACGGGACGAGGAGGACGACGGCGGGTTCTTCGTCGACGTCGCGGAATGACCGGAACCGGTTCGATCGCCGCCACGTCTCGATAGGGCGGCCGAGCGCATTCACTAGGAGAACTTCAGGACATGTGGGAAATCAACGGCGGGTACACAGGGCTGCCGGTGTTCAGGTTCGATCACGAGCGGCTCGACGGCGAGGCGGAGGGGCTCGCCGCGCTCCCGCCCGCCGCGGAGGCGGCCTGGTGCGTCGCGAGCGCGTTCGACGAGGCGCCGTGGGACGAGGTGTGGAAACGGTTCTGCGAGTCGGTCGACACCACCGAGGTCCGGGCACTGATCTTCGGCTACTGGGGCGCCGACTACGACTCCGGCGTCACCTACCCCGTGCCCCTGCTGGTGGAGGCCGCCGCGTCCTTCCCGAACCTGCGGTCCGTGTTCCTCGGCGACATCGAGTCCGAGGAGTCCGAGATCTCCTGGATCAACCACGGCGACATCACGCCGATCTTCCGGGCGTTCCCGGAACTGGAATGCCTCGAGGTCCGGGGCGGCAACGGCCTGGTCATGGAGCCGGTGGAGCACCGCGGGCTGCGGATGCTGCGGTTCGAGTCCGGTGGCCTGCCCGCCGGCGTCGTCCGGGCGGTGGGAGCGAGCGACCTGTCGAACGTGGAGGTGCTCGAACTGTGGCTGGGGACCGAGAACTACGGCGGTGACGCGACCGTCGCCGATCTCGCGCCGCTGCTGTCGGGCGAGCGGCTGCCGTCGCTGCGCCACCTCGGGCTGGAGAACTCCGAGCTGCAGGACGAGATCGCCGCGGCGGCCGCGGGCGCGCCGGTCGTCGCCCGCCTGGAGACGCTGAGCCTGGCGATGGGCACGCTCACCGACCGGGGCGCGGAGGCGCTGCTGTCCGGGCAGCCGCTCACCCACCTGCGGAAACTCGACCTGCACCACCACTTCATGTCCAAGGCGTTGATGAAGCGCGTCGACGCGGCCCTGCCCGGCGTGGACGTGAACCTCGACGACCGCGAGGAGCCGGACGAGTTCGACGGGGAGACCTGGTTCTTCATCGAGGTGTCGGAGTGACCGGCGCCGGCGCGAGTCGTCCGTCCCCCCTGGTAGTACATGGCGGACGGAACAGGAAAGGGACGGCATGATCGGCGAGAACCTGGAGCGGTACGTCGACCTTCCGGTCGTCACGTTCGAGGACGACGACGATGAGGCGCCCGCCGGGCCGGTGGCGTGGCGGGTGGCGACGGAGTACGACGAGGAGCCGTTCGGCGACATCTGGAAACGGTTCTGCGAGACCGTCGACACGACCGCCGTGACCGCGCTGGTCATCGGCTACTGGGGTTCGGACTACGACGAGCACGAGGATTACCCGGTGCCGCTGCTCGCCGAGTCGGCGGCGTCGTTCCCGAACCTGCGGTCCCTCTTCTTCGGCGACATCACGTACATGGAGTCCGAGATCTCGTGGATCGTGCACGAGGACATCACGCCGCTGTTCCGCGCGTTCCCCGCGCTGGAGCGGCTGGACGTCCGGGGCGTGGGCGATCTCTCGCTGGATCCCATCCGGAGCGAGTCGCTGAAGGTGCTGCGGTTCGAGTCCGGCGGGCTGCCCGCCACGGTCGTCCAGGCGGTGATGGCGAGCGACCTGCCGAACCTGGAGCACCTCGACCTGTGGCTCGGGACCGAGGACTACGGCGGCGACGTGACCGCCGCCGACCTCGCGCCCGTCCTGTCCGGAGAGCGGTTCCCCGCGCTGCGGCACCTCGGGCTGGAGGACTCGGTCGTCCAGGACGAGATCGCCGAGGCGGTCGCGGGTGCGCCGGTGGTGGCGCGGCTGGAGTCGCTGAGTCTGGCGATGGGCACGCTGACCGACCGGGGCGCGGAGGCGCTCCTCGCGGGCCAGCCCCTCACGCACCTGCGGGAGCTCGACCTGAACCACCACTTCATCTCCGAACCGATCCAGGGACGGATCACGGCCGCCCTGCCCGGCGTCAGGATCAAGCTGAAAGAGGCGGCGCGCGACGAGCCCTACGTCGAAGTGTCGGAATGAACGACGAACGCCTGGAGGAGTTCGACGGCCTTCCCGTCGTCGAGATCGAGGGCGGGATCGAGGCCGACGTCGAGCGGCTCCCCGCCCCCGGCGACGCGGCCTGGGGCGTCTACCCCGGCGCACGCGGGTGGACGTCCTTCGACGCCGGGCACGCGTTCGACTGGCTGCTGGAGAACGTCGACACCACCCGGATCACGCACCTGGTCATCGGCTGGTGGGACGGGCCGGGCGCGCCAGGGGAGATCGCGGCGCGGGCGGACGTGTTCCCCCGCCTGCGCGCGCTCTACCTCGGGGACATCCCCGAGCAGGAGATCTCCTGGATCGGCCACGGCGACATCTCGCCGATCTTCGCCGCTTTCCCCGAGCTGGAGCGGCTCGAGGTCCAGGGCGTCGGCGATCTCGGTCCGGAGCCGGTGCGGAGCGAGTCGCTGCGGGTGCTGCGGTTCGAGTCCGGCGGGCTCCCGGCGGGCGTGGTGCGGGCGGTGGCGGCGGGCGACTGCCACGGCTCGAGCACTCGAACTGTGGCTCGGGGACGACGAGTACGGCGGCGACGCGACCGTACACGACCTCGCGCCGATCCTCGCGGGGAGCGGCTGCCCGCGCTCCGGCACCTCGGCCTGCAGGACTCGGTCGTCCAGGACGACATCGCCGAGGCGGTGGCGGGTGCGCCGGTGGTGGCGCGGCTGGAGTCGCTGAGCCTGGCGATGGGGACGCTGAGCGACCGGGGCGCGGAGGCGCTGCTGTCCGGGCAGCCGCTCACCCACCTGCGGAAACTCGACCTGAACCACCACTTCATCTCCGAACCGCTGATGGAGCGGATCAGGGCGGAGCTGCCGGGCGTCGACATCGACCTCGGCCTTCCGGGCGGCGAGACCCTCGGCGACGGATGGCCGCCGGACGGCTTCTACGTCGCGGTGTCGGAATGATTCGGGCGAACAGGGCAAGGGGCGAGCATGGAGATCGATGAGCCGACGATGGAGATCGATGAGCCGCTGACCGAGTACGGGGGGCTTCCCGTGGTCACGTTCGACCCCGGAAAACCCGGGATGGGTGCCGCCGGGGCCGGCGCCGGTGAGGTCGCTTGGCGCGTCGCCACCTTCTACGAGGGGCCGAAGTTCGCCGACCGGTTCGCGCGGTTCGTCGAGACGGTCGACACCGCGGCGGTCACCGCGCTGGTCATCGGCTACTGGGACATGGAGCCGCTGCCGGTGGAGGCGCTGACCGGAGCGGCCGCGTCCTTCCCGAACCTGCGGGCGCTGTCGTCGGCGACATCGACATCGAGGAGGAGGCGCACCTCTCCTGGATCCAGCACACCGACATCGCCGGTGCTGCGCGCGTTCCCGGCCTGGAGCGGTTCGAGGTCCGCGGCGCGGAGGGCCTGGAGTTGTCGCCGTTCCGGAGCGACGTCCTGAAGGTGCTGCGGTTCGAGTCCGCCGGGCTCCCGGTGGGCGTGGTGCGGGCGGTGGCGGCGAGCGAGCTGCCGGACCTGGAGCACCTCGACCTGTGGCTGGGCGTGGAGTTCCGCGGCGGCGACGCGACGATCGACGATGTCGCGCCCGTCCTCGACGGGGAGCGGCTGCCGTCGCTGCGGCACCTCGGTTTCCAGAACACCCCGATGCTGGACGAGCTGGCGGCGGCGCTCGCGTCCGCGCCGGTCGTGGCGCGGCTGGAGTCGCTGGCCCTGGCGTGGGGACGCTGACCGACCGGGGCGCGGAGCCGCTGCTGTCCGGCCAGCCCCTCACACACCTGCGGAAACTCGACCTGGACGGGCACTACCTGAGCGAGGCGATGCAGGACCGGCTCGAGACCGCGCTGCCCGGCGTCGACCTCGCGCTCGCCCCCTCGATCGACCACACGGGCGAGGAGTTCCCCTGGGAGGACGCGGAAGACCGGGGCCTCTACATCGCGGTGCAGGAATGACGGCGCCCGGAACCGCGGGGTTCGCCGTCGTCGTGACGCCGGGCGACCGGCGAGCCGTCCTGTTCGCCGAGGCGTGCCGGTCGTGCGGCCTGCCCGAACCCCGGATCGTCCCCTGGACGGACGTGCTGCGCGGCGGCGACCTCGGGTTCGGCCTCGGGTTCGGCTCCGGTGAGCTGGTGCGCATCGATTCGCCCGGCGAGGACGCCGAGGCGGACGCGCTGCTGCGCGGCCCCGGCGATCCGACGCGGGTCGGCGGCGGGGCCCGCTGGTACCGGACGTTCACCGCCGCGCTCGGCCGGATCGGCGCGGCGGCGTCCGCGGCGGGCGCCCGGATCGCGGGCGACATCGACGACATCGCCGTCATGTTCGACAAGCGGCCGTCGCACGCCCGGATGCGGGCCGCCGGGGTGCCGGTTCCGCCCGCGCTGCCCGGCGTGCGCGACTACGCCTCGCTGCGGGACGCGATGGCGGACGCGGGGGAGCGGCGGGTGTTCGTCAAGCCCGCGCACGGGTCGTCGGCGTCCGGGGTGGTGGCGCTGCAGACCGCGCCGGGCGGCCGGATCCGCGCGATCACCTCGGCGGCGACGACACCGGACGGCCTGCGCAACTCGCTGCGCGTGCGCACCTACCTCGGCGAGCCGGAGATCGCGTCCCTGATCGACGCGCTCGCGCCGGACGGCCTGCACGTGGAGCGCTGGGTGCCGAAGGCGTCGATCGGCGGCCGGACGTTCGACCTGCGCGTCGTCGTCATCGGCGGCGAGCCCACGCACGCGGTCGTCCGGACCAGCCGGCACCCCATGACCAACCTGCATCTGGGCGGCACCAGGGGAGACCTGGAGGCCGTCCGGCGCGCGCTTGGGGCCGACGGGTGGGACGAGGCCATGGACGTGTGCGCGCGGGCGGCCGCGTGCTTCCCCGGCAGCCCGATGGTCGGTGTGGACCTGCTCGTCCTGAACCGCATGCGGGGCTTCGCGGTGTGCGAGGTCAACGCGTTCGGTGACCTGCTGCCGCGCCTCACCGGCCTCCCGGGCGGCGCCGCCGAGGGCGTCGACACCTACACCGCGCAGGTCAGGGCCGTGCTCGCGGAGAGCGGCGCCCATGCGTGACATGAACCGGATCATCGGCACCCACGACGTGCTGCTGGTGACGCTCGACACCCTCCGGTACGACGTGGCCGCCGAACTCGCCGCGGCGGGGGACACGCCCGCGCTCGTCCGGTACCTGCCGGACGGGCGCTGGGAGCGGCGGCACACGCCCGGCAGCTTCACCTACGCCGCGCACGCCGCGATGCTCGCCGGGTTCCTGCCGACTCCGGCCGCGCCCGGCCCGCATCCCCGCCCGTTCGCCGGGGCCTTCCCCGGCAGCGAGACGACCGCGCCCGGCACCTGGACGTTCGACGCCGCCGACCTGCCGTCCGGGCTCGCCGCCGCCGGCTACCACACCGCCTGCATCGGCGGCGTGGGGTTCTTCAACAAGCGCACGCCGCTCGGCTCCGCGCTCCCGTCGCTGTTCGCCGAGAGCCACTGGGAACCGGAGTTCGGCGTGACCGACCCGGACGCGCTGCCCAACCAGATCGCCCGCGCGGCGGACGTGGTGGCCCGGCTGCCGCCCGAGCGGCGGCTGTTCATGCTGGTCAACGTCGCGTCCCTGCACCAGCCGAACTGGTTCTACCTGGACGGCGCGTCCCGGGCGGACGGCGACACGCGCGCGAGCCACGCCGCCGCCCTGCGCCACGTCGACGCCCACATCGGGCGCCTGTTCGCCCTCATGCGCCGCCCCTGCCTCGTCATCGTGTGCTCCGACCACGGCACCGCGTACGGGGAGGACGGCCACACCGGGCACCGCATCGGCCACGAGGTCGTGTGGACCGTTCCGTACGGAGAGTTCGTTCTGCAGTGACCGCATCCAGCACCGCGACCGGCGTGTCCCCCTATCAGGGATACGTCTACGCGTATCCGCACAAGACCGCCTACCGCCCGCTCGACCCCGCGCCCTCCCTGTGGGACGTGTGGGCGGGCGAGCCGCTCGACGCGCTGTTCCTCTACCTGCACATCCCCTTCTGCGAGATGCGGTGCGGGTTCTGCAACCTGTTCACCCGGACGGGCGCGCCCGAAGAGCTCACCGGCGCCTACCTGGACGCGCTCGACCGGCAGGCCACGGCCGTCCTGGACGCCCTGGACGGTGCGGGCGGCGCGGCCGGTGCGTCGTTCGCCACCACGGCGTTCGGCGGCGGCACCCCGACGTACCTCACCGCCCCCGAACTCGAACGGCTCTGCGACATCGCGGGACGATTTCCCGGATTCGGGTCGGGACCGCTCGGCGTCGAGACGTCCCCGGCGACCGCCACCACCGACCGCCTGACCGTCCTGGCCGAACGGGGCACCACGCGGATCTCCATCGGCGTGCAGAGCTTCCTCGACGACGAGGCCCGCGCGGCCGTCCGCCCGCAGAAGCGCGCCGAGGTCGAGGCCGCACTGGACCGCATCCGCGCCGTGGGGTTCCCGACCCTCAACATCGACCTCATCTACGGCATCGACGGTCAGACCCCCGCAACGTGGCTGCACTCCCTCGACTCCGCTCTTGCGTGGCGCCCAGAGGAGCTCTACCTCTACCCCCTGTACGTGCGCCCGCTCACCGGACTCGGACGCCGCGCCCACGACTGGGACGACCAGCGCCTCACCCTCTACAGGCTCGGACGCGACCACCTCCTGGCCCAGGGCTACGAACAGGTGTCGATGCGCATGTTCCGGCTGCCCGGCGCGTCCGCGAACGGCACGGAGTACTGCTGCCAGACCGACGGCATGGTCGGCCTCGGCTGCGGCGCCCGCTCCTACACGACCCGCCTGCACTACTCGTTCGAGTACGCGGTCGGCGCGTCCCAGGTCCGCTCGATCATCGACGACTACGTGCGCGAACCCGACTTCGGCACCGCGCGCGTCGGGTTCACCATGACCGAGGACGAACGCCGCCGCCGACACGTCCTCCAGTCCCTCCTGCAGGCGGACGGGCTCGACCTCGCCTCCTACCGCGCGCGCTTCGGCGGCGACCCGTCCGCGCACTTCCCGGACGAACTCCGCACGTTCGGCGAGCGCGGCTGGCTGGAACCGTCCCACGAGACCCTCCGGCTCACCCCGGAAGGACTCGCCCACTCCGACGCGATCGGCCCCGCCCTGTTCTCCGGATCCGTGCAGTCCCTCATGGGCACCTACGAGGCGCGCTGATGGACCACCTGACGATCCTTTACCGTGGCCCCCTGGCGAGCTGCGACTTCGACTGCCCGTACTGCCCGTTCGCAAAGCGCCGCGACACGACCGAACAGCTCCGCGCCGACCGCGCCGCCCTCGAACGCTTCACCGCCTGGGTCACCGCCCAGGACCACCCGGTCTCGGTCCTGTTCACGCCGTGGGGGGAAGGTCTCGTCCGCTCCTGGTACCGGCGCGCCCTGGTCGAACTGAGCCACGTCCCGCACGTGGAGCGAGTCGCGATCCAGACGAACCTCAGCCACCGCGTGTCCTGGACGTCCGACGCCGACCCGTCCCGCCTGGCACTCTGGGCCACCTACCACCCCGGCCAGGTGCCCTACGAGCGGTTCCTCGGCAAGTGCCGCGACCTGCACGCGCGCGGCGTCCGCTACAGCGTCGGCGTCGTCGGGCAGCCCGAGCACCTCGACGCCGCCCGCCGCCTCCGCGCCGACCTCCCCGCAGGCACGTACCTGTGGATCAACGCCGCCGAGGGTCGCGCCTACGACGACGCGGAGGCCGCCGCCTGGACCGAGCTTGACCCCCACTTCCCCGTCAGCCGCCACCCGCACCCCAGCCGGGGGCGCGCCTGCCGCACCGGCGACACCGTCGTCTCGGTGGACGGAGACGGCACCGTGCGCCGCTGCCACTTCGTCCCGTCCGTCCTCGGCAACCTCTACGACGGCACCTTCCGCGCCGGCCTCGGCCCGCGCCCCTGCCCCCTCGCCACCTGCGACTGCCACATCGGCTACGTCCACCTCGAACCGCTCGGCCTCTACGACACCTTCGCGGGCGGCGTCCTCGAACGCATCCCCGCCCTGCTCGCGTGACGGCCCTGCTTGCGTGACGGCCCTGCTTGCGTGACGGCCCTGCTTGCGTGACGGCCCTGCTCGCGTGACGGCTCGGCCCGCATGATGCGGCGGGCGTCCGTTGGCGACTGGGGAAGTGCTGCCAACGGACGCCCGCCGGGGGACCGGAAGACCGGTCGTCGGGAGAGGTTCAGGTCTGCTTCTCCGGCCGGTAGTCCGCCTCGGCCACGCCGAACGTCCAGGCGACGCCCTCCCGCGCGGTCCGCGTGGACGGCGGGACGCGCAGGTAGTACGTGCGGTACGTCCCGTCGGGCTCGGGGGTGGAGTTCACGACCTCGACCATGACCACCGGCTCGTCGTCCGGCAGGTCGATCGACCACAGCACGCCCGTCTCGTCCTGGTGGACCGGCTTCGCCCCGGTGTCGGCCAGGTAGCGGTCGTAGCCGAAGATCTCCAGCATGACGCGGCGCAGCTCGGCGTTCTCCTCGCGGAGGATCCGGCCGGCGTCCAGGCCGGTGAGGGAGTCGACGAAGTCGGGCGGGATCGGCATGCCGCGCCAGGCGTGCAGCGCGAACCCGTCCGGATGGGCGAGCGCCGGGCCGTCCCTGCGGTGCAGCCGCCCCGGCTCGTCCCGGTGCAGCTCCGACGGCCGCTCGCAGCAGATCGCGAGCCGCTCGTACGGCCACCACCAGCCTGCCGCGCGGGCGACCTCGGCCAGGCCGGCCAGCGGGCCGCCGAGCCGCCCCAGCGACTCGAACAGCGCCAGCCACGGCGCGTCGTGCTGGCCCAGCACCGCGTCCAGCGTGGTGGCGCGCAGCAGCGACTCCGCGCGCTCCCGCTCGGGCGTCGCTGCGTCCGGATCGGGCAGCGCCAGCGCCCCGACTGCGCCGCGGACCCGGGTGACCAGCGACTGCACCTGGTCCCAGAGCAAGCCGCCGCTGTCGGCCCACGCCCGCGGCCACTCCCGCGCCCCGAGTTCACCGGCCGCCGCGGCCCGCTCGGCCTCCCAGGGCCGCGTCCGCACCTCGTCGCGGACGCACGACCGCGCCCGTCCCGGCTCGGCGAAGTCGCCCAGGTCCTCGACGGCCCGGTCGACCAGGTCGTCCAGCCCGGCCGCGCGCAGCGCGTCCCCGTGCCCCGCGAGGACGGCCGCCGCGACGGCGCCGCGCGCGGGCGAGGGCACCCACACGACGCGTTCGGGCGGCGCCGTCCCGGCGGCGGTGTAGGCCGCGGCGATGCCCGCCTCGGCCCGCGGACGGTCGGCGGGCACCGCGGCGAACGCGGCCGACTGCCAGTCGCTCACGACGAAGTGCGCGGCCCTCGGCGTCTCGGTCAGCATGTCCGTCACCTCAGTCCGCCACGACCCGGACCGAGCCCGGCACGTACTCGCGCTGCCGGACCACCCGGTACCAGCCCTTCGGCAGCGAGATCGCCGCGTGCTCCTCGTGCACCAGCCGCCCGCCCGACGGGAGGTGCAGGTGGTCGGGGGTGCGCGGGTCGGGGGTGCGCAGCAGCGTCCCGGGCGCGGCCAGCGCGTGGGCGTGCCCGGTCGCCTCGCCGAGCGCCAGCACCATGCGGCCCCGTCCGTCGCGCGGCGCGGGCGGCAGGTCCCGCGCGGACGGCGGCACGTCCGCCTCGGCCACGGGCAGGATCAGGATGTCTCCCTGTCGGTACATGCCGTGAAGGTAGCGCCCGGCACCGACAAAACCGGCACCGACAAGACCGGCACCGGCGGGTCCGGCTAGTAGCCGCGGGTCCGGCGGGCCGCCGGACGCGCCCAGCGGCCGGAGGCGGTGAGACCGACCCGCTGGAAGGCGCGCACGAGTTCACCACCGAGGTTCACCCCGGCGCCGAGCGCCAGCGCGATCGACAGCGCGGAGATCAGGCTGAGGATGCCGTCCTGCGGCGCCCCGGTGTTCAGCTCCACCATGCCCCGGTACAGCGGCGTCCCGGGCAGCAGCGGGCCGATCGCCGGGACGACGTAGGGCATCACGGGCGCCCCCTGCCTGCGCGCGACCACGTTCGCGAGCGTCCCCACGACCGTCGCCGCCACCGCCGAGGCCAGCACGGGCGGCATGTCCCAGCCGCGCATGAGCACGTACAGCACCCAGATCAGCGCACCGCCCACCGCGACCGGCATCAGCACGGCGCGCGGCGCGGCCAGCGACACCGCGAACGTCACCGCCACCGCCGCGGCCGCGAGGATCTGGACGGAGTCGAGCGTCTCGGCGGCCTTCGGCAGGTGCCGCACGTCGATGTTGACGTCGAAATTGACCGCGATGTACACGACGGCGCCGAGGCCCGCGACGAGCGCCGCGATGATGAAGAACACCTCGAGCACGCGCGCCCCCGCGCTCACCAGGTCACCGGTGATGCCGTCCTGAATGCTCGCCACCAGCGGGCGTCCGGGCAGCAGCGCCAGGATCACACCGGTCACCACCGAGGCGGCCGGCCCCGGACTGCCCGTCACGACCACCAGGACCGCGCCCGTCGCACCGATCGCGGCGGCCAGCGTCAGCTGGAAGAACTCCGCGACGCCCCGGCGCGCCAGGTAGGCGGCGGCCCGGTCGCCGAGGACCGTTCCGGCGAACGCGGTCAGCGCGATCAGCGGCCCGCCGCCGGACAGCACACTGGCCGACGCGGAGATCAGGCCCAGCCCCAGCACGATCATCCACGGCGGGTAGGGGCCCCGGCCCCGCTTGATCTCCGCGAGCCGCCGGTGCGCCGCCTCGAGCTCCAGCATCCCGATGGACGCCTGCTGGACGAGGTCGTGCAGCGCGGTCAGCCGCCAGTGCGCGGGCGTCCGGCGGCGGATCGCGCGGGCCGCCGTCACCGGCATCGCGCCCTGCCCCGGATGCGCGGACACCAGCAGGCTCGTCAGCGTGACCTGCACCTCGCAGCGCGGCAGTTCGTAGGCCACGGAGAGGCCGAGCATCGCCTCGTTGACCCGCTCGGTGGTCTCACCGCTGGCCAGCAGGAGTTCCCCGACGCGCAGGACGAGATCGAGCGCCCGCGGATCGACGACCTCCCCGGGCTCCTCCTCGGGCGGCTCCGGCGGCGTCCCGTCCATCAGGACCTGCCAGGTGCGCCGCAACCGTTCCGCCGCGGCCGACTGCCGCAGCCTTTCCACCGCGCCCGGGGCGTCCGGGCGCTGCGCCGCGCTCATTTCCGCGCTTCTGTCCTTCCAGCAAGATCCGATCTCGCCCGCAGGCTACCCACGCGCGGGACCTGAGTCGTCCAGTGGGGCTATCCCCAGAACCAAGTTCTGGTGTGAGGGTCGTCGCATCGTTGATACCAAGGGTGCATGAGTTCTCCCAGCGACCTCCGCGACGAGGCCGAACGGACACTGCGCGCCCTCGCCGGCGACCACGCGCGGCTCCGCGACGACCAGTGGACGGCGATCGACGCCCTCGTCGTCGGGCGCCGCCGGGCACTGGTCGTCCAGCGCACCGGGTGGGGCAAGTCCGCCGTCTACTTCGTCGCCACCCGCCTCCTGCGCGCCCGCGGCGCGGGCCCCACCGTGATCGTGTCCCCGCTCCTGGCGCTGATGCGCAACCAGATCGACGCCGCCGAACGGGCCGGCATCCACGCCCGCACGATCAACTCGGCCAACACCGACGACTGGGAGCAGATCTTCGCCGAGGTCGAGGAGGGCGCGGTCGACGTCCTGCTCGTCAGTCCCGAACGGCTCAACAACCCCGACTTCCGCGACCTCGTCCTGCCGAAGCTCGCCGCCGGTGCGGGCCTGATCGTCATCGACGAGGCCCACTGCATCTCCGACTGGGGGCACGACTTCCGGCCCGACTACCGGCGGATCCGCACCCTGCTCGCCGAACTGCCGCAGGGCGTCCCGGTCCTGGCCACCACCGCGACCGCGAACGCCCGCGTCACCCGCGACGTCGCCGAGCAGCTCGCGGGCGCGGAACCGGACGCCGCGCCGGCGCCGGACCGCGGCGAGACGCTCGTCCTGCGCGGCCCGCTGGAACGAGAGTCGCTGCGCCTCGCCGTGGTGACGCCGCCGACGGCCGAGGAGCGCATCGCCTGGCTGGCCGAGCAGCTCCACCGGCTGCCCGGCTCCGGGATCATCTACACCCTCACCGTCGCCGCCGCGCACGAGATCGCCGCGTTCCTCCGCGACCGCGGGCACGAGGTCGCCGCCTACTCCGGCCAGACCGAACAGGCCGAACGGCTCCAGGCCGAGCAGGACCTCCTGGACAACAAGCTGAAAGCCCTCGTGGCCACCAGCGCCCTCGGGATGGGCTTCGACAAGCCCGACCTCGGGTTCATCGTCCACGTCGGCGCGCCGCAGTCGCCCGTCGCCTACTACCAGCAGATCGGCCGCGCGGGCCGCGGCGTCGACCGCGCCGAGGTGATCCTCCTCCCCGGCCGGGAGGACCGCGAGATCTGGGAGTACTTCGCGAGCATGGCGTTCCCGCCCGAGCACGTCGTCCGCGACACCCTGCGGGTCCTCGGCGAGGCGGACCGCCCGCTCTCGGTCGCCGCCCTCGAACCCCGCGTCGACCTCGGCCGCGCGCGCCTGGAGATGATGCTCAAGGTCCTCGACGTCGACGGCGCCGTCCGCCGCGTCAAGGGCGGCTGGACCGCCACCGGCGCGCCCTGGGCCTACGACCGCGAACGCTACGAGCGCGTCACCGCCGAGCGCCGCAGCGAGCAGCGGGCCATGCTCGACTACATCACCACCACCGGCTGCCGGGAGGAGTTCCTCCGCCACCGGCTCGACGACCCCGCCGCCGCGCCCTGCGGCCGCTGCGACAACTGCACCGGCGAACGCAGATCCGCCGACGTCGCCGCCGAGAGCACCGCGCGCGCCCGCGACCGCCTGCACCGTCCCGGCGTCGACCTGCCGCCGCGCCGCATGTGGCCGACCGCCGTCAAGGACGACCTCGGCGTCTCCGGCCGCATCGCCGCCGGGGAGCAGGCCGAGACCGGACGCGCCCTCGGCCGGCTCACCGACATCGGCTGGGGCAACCGCCTCCGCGACCTGTTCGCCGCCGGCGACACCGACGTGCCCGCCGACATGCTCGACGCGGTCGTCACCGTCCTCGCCGCCTGGGACTGGTCCGCCCGCCCCACCGGCGTCGTCACCATCGGCTCCCGCTCCCGCCCCCGCCTGGTCACCGGTCTGGGGCACCGCATCGCCGAGATCGGCCGACTGCCCCACCTCGGCGAACTCGTCCCCGTGGGCGAGTCCGTGCCCCGCCGCCACAACAGCGCCCAGCGCCTCCGCTCGGTCTGGAACGCCCTGGCACTGCCCGACCCCCTCCGGGCCGCGCTCGCGGACGCCCCGGGCCCCGTCCTGCTGGTCGACGACCGCATCGACACCGGGTGGACGATGACCGTCGCCGCCCGCCTCCTGAGACAGGCCGGCGCCCCCGCCGTCCTCCCCCTGACCCTCGCCACCCCGAACTGACGGGGAGGTTGCGAGCCGCCCGCGCGCCCCTGTAGGCGCGGGCGGCGCAACCGAGCCGGCCCGTGCGCGCGGCCCCGCGCACGGGCCGACGGCCGGCCCCGGCGCCGCGGCGGAGAAGGGCCGCGGCGAACGGGAGTCATCGCTTTCGGAAGCAGTGGGCCGCCTCCCCGGCGGCGGTCCCGGCGAGGACGGTCGCCGGGACGCGCCCGGGAGCGCCGCCGGTGCGTCCGGGAGGTGACGCGGCGGCGTGGGGAGTGGTCGGTCGGCTCACTGTGCTTCCTCGGCGGGGTCCGGACGAGATGAAAGTGTTCTAGAGGTCAGAAAACCCTGTCTAGCTGTTTGAAAGAACATCTCCAGATTAGTTGGAGGGGAAAAGTCATCAATTCCCGTTCAGATGTGCGGGAGGTCATTTCGGTGCGGGCGGGGCGGCAGGTAGTAATGTCCGGTCCCGTGCCCCCCGACGAGTTGCTCGACTGCCCGCCCGGACTGCTGGACATGACGTTCGACCAGCTGCGGACGCTGCTCCTCGTGCACGAGACCGGGTCCGCGCTGCGCGCCGCACGGGCGCTCGGGCGCGAGCAGTCGAGCGTCCAGAAGCAGCTCGACACGCTGAACCGGACCAGCCAGGCGCTCTGCGGCGAGGTGCTGACCGTCCGGCAGGGGCGGGGGAAGGACTTCCTGTTCACCCCGACGGGCGAGGAGACCGTGGAACTGGCGCGCGAGACGTTCGCGAGCTGGCTGGAGGCCGTGCACCGCAGCAGGCGCCGGCTGGGCCGGATGCTCACGGTGGGGACGACCGAGTTCACGCTCCCGATCGTGTCCCGCGCGTGGAACCGGGTGTCGGAGGAGTTCCGGCAGCGCGAGGTGGAGTTCAAGGTCGCGCACGTGCGGACGAAGGACGTGTGGTCGCGGCTGGAGACCAACGCCGTCGATCTCGTCTGCGGCAGCATCGTCAGTACCCCCGAGGGCGACCGGCGGCTCAAGGAGTACGAGGTCGTCGAGTACGCGCGGGGACGGGCGCTGCTGCTGACGAACCTGCCGGAGCGCGAGCTGTCCGGCACGCCGGTGCCGACGAGCCGGCTGCCGGGCGTCCCGCTCGTCCTGCCGCCCGCGGGCCTCGTCGCCGACCTGCTCGCGACCTGGTACGGGCCGAACTACCGGGAGCGGCTGAACGTCGTCGCCGACATCGACGACGTGCACTACGGGCTGTCGCTGCTGCGGTCCGGGTTCGTCCGCGGCTGCATGATCGTCACCGGGTCGATCGGCCGGGGGATGGCCGGGCAGCAGGACCCGGACGCCGTCCCGCTGCGCGCGATCGGGCTGGACGACGACATGGAGCCGCGCGCGGAGCTGATGACCGGCGCGTTCGTTCGGCGCGCCGACCTCGAGCGATACGGCGCGGACCATCCGCTGAACCGCCTGTGGGAGGCCGTCCGCGAGGACGTCCGCACCTACACGCCGCTGGCCTGACCCGCCCGCGCGGTGACCGCCGCCGGGTTCCGGCGGGGCCCTCGGGCGGGGCGGTCAGATCTGGTTGTCGACGACGTCGAGGGTGGGGCGGGCGCCGAGGTGCCGCATGGCGCGGGCGGCGAGGCGGCAGCCGGCGGTGAGGGCGTCGGCGGGCTGCTTGCCGTCCAGCCAGGGCGGCAGGAACCCGGCGACGAACGCGTCGCCCGCGCCGGTGCCGTCCACGACCTTGTCGACGGGTTCGGCGGCGACGGTGACCGGCTCGGGGCGGCCGTTGGTGTACCAGAGGGCGCCGTCCGCGCCGTCCTTGATCACGACCTGCGGGTACCAGGCGGTGAGCACCTTGGCGGCCTGGTCCGGGGTGTCCCGGCCCGTGAGGATCTCCGCCTCCTTGGCGTTGACGGTCAGCAGCCGGGCGCCCTGCGTCCACTCCAGGAAGGGTTCGGCGCCCATCCGCTTGAGCGGGGAGAACGAGCCGCCGTCCACCGACACCGACATCTGCGCCTTGCGGGCCATGTCCAGCGCGACGATGGCGGCCTTGCGGGAGCCCTCGTTGATCAGCGCGTAGCCGGACAGGTGCAGGTGCGTGCCCTGGGCGAACAGGTCCCCGCAGCGTTCGATGTCCTCGGGCAGGAGCGCGCCGTTGGCGCCCGGATCGGACAGCATGGTGCGGTCGCCCTTGTGCGTGACCATCACCACACACGTGCCCGTGGGGCGTTCGGCGTCCATGACGAGGCGGGCGTCGACGCCGTACCCCATCATCTCCATGTCCCGGTTACGGCCCGCGATGTCGGAGCCGCGGCGGCCGACGAAGGCCACCTCGACCTGTTCCTCCACGGCGAGCCAGGCGGCCACGTTGGCGCCGGAACCGCCTCCGTGGGTCGTTACCGCGGCAGGCGTGTCGCTCCCCTTGGCCAGGGGAAACGCGGCACGGGCCACGGTGTCTGTCATCAGATCGCCGACCACGACCACGCGCGTCATGGAGTCATCACCTCGATCAACACGGCCCGCGCGAGCGGCATCCTGGGCGTGGGCTCGACGTTAACAGCTCCGGGGCCTCGATTAGGTCTCGAACGCGCAGCGAAAACGAGGAAGCCGTGTTTTTCCCCACCGCGGGCTCGGCGGCGGCGTGCCTTAACCTCGGTTGGGTGACCGAGAGTTATCCGGTGCAGTGGGAGGCGGACGTCGTCCTCAGCGACGGCGGCACCGCGCATCTGCGTCCCATCCGGCGCGACGACGCCGAGCGCCTGCGGGTGTTCTACGCGCGGCTGTCCCCGGAATCGATCTACTACCGGTTCTTCTCGCCGCGCCCCTACCTGACCGACCGGGAGATCGAGCACTTCACGGGCGTCGACTACGACCGGCGCGTCGGGCTCATCGCCACGATCGGCGAGGAGATGGTCGCGGTCGTCCGGTACGACCGGCTGGCGGACGCGCCGGAGACCGCCGAGGTCGCGTTCCTCGTCGAGGACGCCCACCAGGGGCGCGGGATCGGCAACGTGCTGCTGGAGCACATCGCGGCGGCGGCCCGGGAGCGGGGCGTGCGCCGGTTCGTCGCGAGCGTCCTGCCCGACAACCGGCGGATGACGCGCGTGTTCCGGGAGGCGGGCTACCAGGCGGAGCAGCGGTTCGAGGAGGGCGTGATCGAGCTCGTCCTCGACCTGGAACCCACGGAGACGTCGATGGAGGTCATGGCGGCCCGCGAGCACCGGGCGGAATCGCGGTCGATCCAGCGGCTGCTGTTCCCGGAGTCGGTCGCGGTGATCGGCGCGAGCCGCGCGGAGCACACCGTCGGGCAGACCGTCCTGCGGAACCTGCTCGCGGGCGACTTCACCGGCCCGGTCTACCCGGTGCATCCGACGGCCACGGCGGTCGCGGGCGTGCGGGCGTACGCGTCCGTCCTGGAGATCCCGGACGACGTCGACCTCGCCGTCGTCGCCGTGCGGGCCGACGCGGTCCACGAGGTCGTCGAGCAGTGCGCGGCGAAGGGCGTCCGGGGGCTGGTGGTGGTGTCGTCCGGCTTCGGTGAGACGGGGCCGGAGGGGCGCGCGAGCCAGGAGGAGCTCGTGCGGATGGCGCGCGCCTACGGGATGCGGGTCGTGGGGCCCAACTGCCTGGGGATCGCGAACACCGACCCGGATGTGCGGCTGAACGCGACCCTGGCGCCGACCATGCCGGGACGGGGCCCCGTCGGGTTCTTCTCGCAGTCGGGCGCGCTGGGCATCGCGATCCTGCAGCGGACGGCCGAGCGCGGCCTGGGGCTGTCCACGTTCGTCTCCGCGGGGAACCGGGCGGACGTCTCGGGCAACGACCTCATGCAGTACTGGGAGGAGGACCCGGCCACGAAGGCGGTCCTGCTCTACCTCGAGTCGCTGGGCAACCCCCGCAAGTTCGCGCGCCTGGCCCGCAGGCTCGGCCGCCGCAAGCCGATCGTGGCGGTGAAGAGCGGGCGCAGCACCCAGGGCGTCCCCATCGGCCACGCCGCGCGCGCGCTCACGCTCCCCGACCACGCGGTCAGCGCGCTGTTCGAGCAGGCGGGCGTGATCCGGGTGGAGGACCTCTCCGAACTGTTCGACGTCGCGCAGCTGCTGGCCTACCAGCCGCTCCCGGCGGGCGACCGCGTGGCGATCGTCGACAACTCCGACTCCCTCGGGCTGCTTGCGCAGGACGCGGCGACGGCGCTCGGCCTGCAGGTCCGGCCGCGCATCGACCTGGGCCCGCGCGCCGACGCCGACGACTACGAGGCGGGCCTGGCGTCCGCGCTGGAGGACGACTCGGTCGACGCGGTCGTCGCGCTGTTCACCCCGCCGACGATCGGCGGCTACGACCTGCGCGTCCCCGAGCGGATCCTGCGGCTGGCCGCGGCGAGCCCGAAACCGGTCGTGGCGACCTACCTCGGTTCCGAGGGCATGCCCGCCGACCTGCGGATCACGGCGCCGGACGGGTCGCCCGCCGAGGGATCGGTGCCCTCGTATCCCGCGCCCGAGGACGCCGTCCGGGCCCTCGCCTACGTGATCCGGTACGCGCAGTGGCGGCGCCGCCCGCCCGGCGACATGCCCGGCCTCGAGGGCGCCGACCGCCGCCGCGCGCGAACCCTCGTCGAGGGCTGGCTCGACTCCGGCGCGCCCGTCCGCGCCACCCCCGAGCAGGCCGCCGAGCTGCTCGCCTGCTACGGCATCGAGGTCGACCGCGGCGCCGGCGGCGCCGGCGTCCCGACCCGCATCGTCACCATGGAGGACCCGTCGTTCGGCGCCGTCGTCTCCTTCGGCCTGGCCGACGAGACGGCCGCGCTGCTGGACGACCGCGCCTACCGCCTCGGCCCGCTGTCCGACGTCGACGCCGCCGAGCTGATCCGCGCGATCCGGACGGCTCCGCTCCTGCTCGGCCACCGCGGCGCCGAACCCGTGCGCGTGTCGGCCCTCGAGGAGCTGGTCGTGCGGGTGTCGCGGCTCGGCTTCGATCTCCCCGAGGTGGCCCGGCTCGAGCTGAACCCGGTCGTCGCGAACGGCTCGGGGGCCGTCGTCCGCGAGGTCGCGCTCCGCCTCGAGCGTCCACTGGGCCCCCGTCCCGAACTCGGCCCCCGCCGCCTCCGGGGCCCGGACAGCGACCCGGCCCCCTGACCGTCGGCTTCCGGTCGGGCGGTCAGCCGGGGGTGGCCGGGCCCGGTTCGGGCTGGGGCTGGGGCTCCGGGCCCGGCGGGACCGGATCGGGGTCCGGGGTGGGCGGGCTCGGGTCCGGGGCCGGGCCCGGCGGCGTCGGCTCCGGCGGAGGGCCGGGCGGGACGGGGTCGGGTGCGGGACCCGGCGGGACGGGGCCCGGCGGCTGCGGCGCCGGGCCCGGAGCCGGTTCGGGCGGCGGCTGGGGCGGGACGGGCGGGCGCGGCGGCGGCGCCGGGTCGGGCGTGGGCGGCGGCACCGGCGGCGGGCTCGGCATCGGATCCTTGTTGTCCATGTCCGGGTCGTCCATGTCCGGTTCGTACCCCGGACGGGCGCCGCTGACCGCGTGACCGCGCATCGTGCGGGCCCGGACGTGTGCACGTCCGGGCCCGGACAAGGCAGGATGGGGCCATGAGGGAAACGCGAGCGACCGCCAATGGTCTGCGCACGGCCATCGAGCACAGCGGCTACTACCCGGCCCTGGTCGCGGACGCGGTCGAGTCGGCCATCGGGGACGAGCCGGTCACCGCCTTCGTGGTGCACCACGAGGCGACGTTCGACCCCGCGATGGAGGTCCGCCGGCACGTGACCGTGCTGGTCCTGTCCGCGAGCCGGCTGCTGGTGTGCCACACCGACGAGCATCCCCCGGGGGAGGGCATGCCCCGCCCGCACGCCTCCACGACCACCGAGGCCGTCCGGCTGGACCGCGTCCAGTCGGTGGCGGTGACGCGTGTCGTCCCCGACCCGGCGGCGTACGTGCCGGGCGTGCCGCCCACGGAGGTCGTCCTGACGATCGGGTGGGGCGCGATCGCCCACATCGACCTCGAGCCCGCGACCTGCGGCGACGAGAACTGCGAGGCCGACCACGGCTACACCGGCAGCGTCACCGCCGACGACCTGTCGCTGCGGGTGAGCGAGGCCGCGGACGGAGCGGACGCCGTCGGCCACGTGCTGGCGTTCGCGGAGGAGCTGTCCGCCGCGACCGTCCGGTGAGCGCCCCGCCCCCGCCCGTCCCGCGCTACGGGACGGGCGCGCTGTCGGATCTGCCGCCGTCGGTCCTCGCGGCGCTGGGCGTCCCCGGGGCGGCGAACGTGCTGGGCCTGCCGCCCGCCGCGCGCGTGTGCGTGCTGCTGATCGACGGGCTGGGCTGGGAGCAGCTGCGCGCCCACCGCGACGAGGCGCCGTTCCTCAACGTGCTGTCCGGTCGCGCGATCGACGCGGGGCTGCCGGCGACGACGGTCACCAGCATCGGGTCGCTGGGCACGGGCCTGCCGCCGGGCGGGCACGGGCTGCTCGGCCTGCAGGTGGCGGTCCCGGGCACCGGACGGCTGCTGAACCTGCTGCGGTGGCGCGACGACGCGGGAGTGGATCCGGACGAGTTCCAGCCCGTGCCGACCGTGTACGAGCGGGCGGCGGCGGACGGCGTCGCCGTGGGGTACGTCGGGGCGCGGCACCTGCGGAACACCCCGCTGAGCCGCGCGGCGTCGCGCGGCGCCCGGTACCTCGCCGCGGACGCGCTCGGCGAGCTGGTCGGGCGCGCCGAGGCGGCGCTGCGCGCGGGCGACCGCGCGTTCGTCACCGTCTACCACGCCGATCTGGACGCGACGGGGCACCGGCGGGGCGTCGACTCGGCCGAGTGGCGCTTCCAGCTCCGGTTCGTCGATCAGCTCACCGAGCGGATCGCGGAGGCGCTGCCCGCCGGGGCGCTGCTGTGCGTGACCGCCGACCACGGGATGGTCGACCCGGGGGAGCGGCTGGACGCCGACCGGACGCCCGCGCTGCGGGACGGCGTCGCGCTGCTCGGCGGGGACGCGCGGTGCCGCTACGTGTACGCGGAGCCGGGGGCGCGCGAGGACGTCCTCGCCACGTGGCGGGAGGTCGTCGGCGACCGGGCGTGGGTGGCGCCGCGCGAGGAGGCGGTGGCGGACGGCTGGTTCGGCCCGGTGGCGCCGGGGATGGTCGAGCGGATCGGCGACGTGGTGGCCGTCCCGCACGGGGGCCTGGCGATCACGGCGTCCGAGCGGGAGCCGTGGCTGGAGCACATGGTCGGCATGCACGGCTCGATGATCTCGGCGGAGCGGCTGGTGCCGCTGCTCACCGCGTCCGGGCCGACATGATCGCCGGAACCGCCTAGCCTGGGTGATTGTGACGAACCAGGATTCACCTCTCCTCAACCCGGGCGACGGCGTTCAGACTGGCGGTGTGCACCCACTCATCGACGCGCCCGCGCTGGACCGGCTGATCCGGCGGCGGGCCCCGGTGGTGCTGCTGGACGCGCGGTGGCGGCTGGCGGGACCCCCGGGGATCGAGTCCTACCGCGAGGGTCATCTGCCCGGCGCGGTCTTCGTCGACCTGGACCGGGAGGTGGCGGGGCCGCCGGGCCGCGGCGGGCGGCATCCGCTCCCGGCGGCCGGCGACTTCGAGGCCGTGATGCGCCGCGCCGGGGTGTCGCCCGACCGGCTCGTCGTGGTGTACGACGACGCCGACTCGACGGCCGCGGCGCGCGTCTGGTGGTCGCTCCGCTATTTCGGGCACGACAAGGTACGGGTTCTGGACGGCGGGTACCGGGCCTGGACGGAGGGCGGTCTCCCGGTCGGCACCGGGGAACCGGAGGTCAAACCGGGCGATTTCCTGGCGACTCCGGGGAGGCTCCCCGTCCTGGACGCCGAGGGCGCCGCGGAGCTCGCGCGGGCCGGGGTGCTGCTGGACGCGCGCAGCGCCGAGCGGTACCGGGGCGAGCAGGAGCCCGTGGATCCGGTCGCCGGGCACATTCCGGGCGCCCGCAGCGCTCCGACGTCCGGGAACGTCGGGGTGGACGGCCGGTTCCTGCCGCCGGGGCTGCTGCGCGAGCGGTTCGGCCAGCTCGGCGCCACCGACGCCGCCGACGTCGGCGCCTACTGCGGGTCCGGAGTGACGGCCGCGCACGAGATCCTCGCGCTGAACCTGGCGGGCATCCCCGCCGCCCTCTACGTCGGGTCCTGGTCGAACTGGGTCGCCGACCCCGCCAACCCGGTCGCCACCGGCCCCGGCTGACGCGCGGGGTCAGCCGCCGCCCATGCACAGCAGGCCCAGCACGCCGGGCGTGCGCGGGGCGGCGGCGAGGGCGTGCGAGGGCGGCAGCCCCGCGGCCAGGCCGGTGTGGAACGCGGTCATGAACGCGGGCGCGTCCGCGTCCCGGACCGGCGTCACGCTGGCGATCACGGTGGCGGTGCCGAGCGCGAGCAGGACGCCCGCCATGCCGAGGACCGCGTCCCCCTCGTCGCCGCGGCCGATGTCGCACGCGGACAGGACGACCAGGTGCGGGGGCGCGGCGAGCTCCTCGAGATCGTGCACGAACAGCGGGCCGTCCGCCAGCCGGAGCCGGGAGAACAGCGCGTTGCCCTCGCGGAACTCGCCGTGGGCCGCGAGGTGCGCGAGCGACGCGCCGTCCAGGGCGTCCCGGACGGCCTCCGCGCGGGCGCCCGTCCCCCGCAGGACGCGCGCGTCCGGGTGCAGCCGCCGCAGGGCGGCGACCTCGCGCCCGGCGTGCTCGAGGCCCGGTCCGGCGGCGAGCAGGACGTGCCCGTCGGCGCGGGCCTCGGCGGACGTGCGGGCCCGCAGCCAGGCGCGCGCGGACGGGACGACCGTGACCGGGCGGCCCGCGAGGGACGGCAGCGCGGGCCACGGGAGCCCGTGCAGGGGCCCGGCGGGTGCGATCACGAGGTCGCGGCCGGCGACGGCGTCGCGCAGCGGGGCGAGCAGGAACCGGTCGAGCCGTCCGGCGGCCCCGGCGAGCGCCTCGGCGGCGTGCGGGTCGTCGCCGGCGGCGAGGCGGTGCGCGGCGTAGCGGACCACGCGGACGTCGTGGCGGGCGGTCTCGACGGGGCCCAGCCGGTGCCGCCGGAACCCGCCGCCCGCGACCGTCACCGCGTGCAGTTCCCCGCCCACGCCGATCAGCTCCACCAGTGCCCGGTCGCCGAGCGCCGCCGCGACCTCGGTGCCGCCGGTCGCCGGTCCGGACGGCGCGGCGGCGGGGGAGCGCCGCCGGGCGCGGGCGCGGACCGCCGCCTCCAGCCCGGGCAGGTCCGCCCGGGGCGGGACGCCCCGCGCGGTCGCGGCGGTGCGCGCCCCGCTGCGGGCGCGCAGCTCGGCGAGCGCCGCGGCCCGCTCGGGGTCGGCGGGCGGGCGGACCCGGACCGGGCGCGCGATGGCGCGGCGGCGCTCCTCGACGGCGAGCAGCTCCCGCGCCGACCGGGCGAGGCCGAGCCCCAGCTCGGCCGGTTCGGCGGCCGGTCCGGCGGCGCGGGCCCGCAGGTCGAGGGCGCCGAGCGCGTCGGCGTGCTCCGCGGCGACCCGCAGCCCGGCCTGGACGGCGGCGATCGCGCCGCGCCGGTCGCCGCGCCCGGCGCGCTCCAGCGCGACGGCGTGCCAGGCCGTGATCCGGGCGGCCGCCGACCCGCGCGGGCGCCCCACCCGGGCGAGCAGGTGCCCGGCGGGACGTCCGAGGGCGAGGGCGGTGCGGGCGGCGATGACCCGGGCATCGGCGGCGGCCTCGGCCCAGCCGCCCCGCGCCAGCCGGTCGGCGGTCGCGGCGGCGCTGCCCAGCAGCACCGGCGAGCGCTCCCCGGCCGCCCACCGCGCCCGTAGCAGCACGTGCTCGGCGAGCAGCATCCAGCCGGTGCGTTCCTGCTCGGCGAACGCGGCGCGCGCGCGTTCGGCCGTGCGGACGGCCCGTTCCGCGTCGTCGTCGTCCAGTTCTGCGTGGGCGAGCAGCAGGAGACCGTCGGCGGTGTCGCACCGGTAGCCGTGCTCGGCGGCCGACGCCAGCGCCTTCTCCAGGACGGGACGCGCCTCGCCCGGCAATCCCGCCGAGATCAGCGTCTCCGCTTGGTCGAACCGGCACTGCGCCAGGCGTTCACCGGACAGATGAGGCTCGGCCTCCGCGTAGAGCCGAAGCGCGCGCGGGACGTCCCCACGCCGGGACACCACGAACGCCAGGTTGGCCGTGGACATCGCCGTCTGGTGCCGGAACCCGGCGGCCCCGGCCACGGCGACGGCCTCGACGAGTGCCGCCTCCGCGGCGGCGAACTCGCCCCGCAACGCCCGCGCGAGGCCCAGATTGGTCAGCAGCCCGTTCAGAACCGCCGGATCGTGACCACGGCGCAGCACGGGGAGCGCGCGCCGCCGCGTCCTGCGCCTCGGCAAGGCGCCCTGCCCGTACCAGGGCGCACGCCGTGTTCGCCGCCAGCCGCGCCGCGTCCGTCCCGCGCAGGACGCCTTCCGCCAGCGACGCGTGCGCGAGCGCCCCCGCGAGGTCCCCGCCGGCCGCGAGCAGGCCGACGAGGCTCATCCGCACCTGGGCCGCCGCGTACCCGCCGTCCGGTGACGCCTCCGCGATCTCCAGCGCGCGGCCGAGCAGCCGCAGGCCCTCGGCCAGCCGGCCCAGCTCCTTGGCCGCGAGCCCCGCGGCCCGCAGCGCCGGGACGGCCGCCGCGCCCGTCCCGTCCTCCAGCAGCCCCAGCGCCCGCGCGTGCGCGGCCGCCGGATCCGTCGCGACGAGCCGCAGCAGGTCCGTGCCGTCCGGGCGGTTCACACCCGGACCCAGCTGGTCACGACGGACGTGCCGTCGTCCCGGCGGAACACCAGGCTGACCAGGCCCGGAGGAACCTGCGGCAGGCAGAACAGCCCGCCCGGCTCCACCCGCACCCCGACCCGGTCCGGTGGCAGGTCGCGATGCCGGACCACGACGGACGCGACCGCCGTGGGCACGATCCGTCCGGACATCTCCCGGAACCTCCCGGTCCCCGCCACCTCCAGCTCGATCGTCGCGTCCGGGCAGGTGAACGCCAGCGTGCGAACGGCCCCGGCGGACGGGGCGGCGCGCGTCCCGCGCACCGCGCCCCCGGTCCGCTCCAGCGACACCTCCGCCAGCGTCGCCGCCGGGAGCCGCCACCCGAGCGCGGCCCGCGCGGCCGCCAGCACGTCGCCCGGCACCGGGTCGAGGACGGTGAAGGCGTCCCGGACGCCCGCCATCAGTTCGTCGTCGTTCACCGCAGCAGCCTCCGCAGCGTCTCCAGGCAGCGGGCGCGGGTGGGCCCGACGCTGCCGAGCGGGATGCCGAGGGCCGCCGCCAGCTCCTCGTAGGTCGCGGCCTGCGCGTACAGCCGCAGCAGCGTGCCGCAGCGCCGGGGGAGTTCCTGCAGCGCCGCCCCGACCCGGTCCAGCCGGTCGCGCGCCAGCGCGATCTCGGCGGGGCCCGGCCCCGGGTCCGCGGCCGGCGCCGGCCCGCACGCCGGGAACGCCCGCCCGTGGGCGCGCACCAGCCGCAGGCTCTCGTGCCGCGCGGTCCGCGCCAGCCAGGCCCGGATCGCGCCCGCGTCCCGCACGGCGTCGATGTGCTCCACGAGGCGCAGCCACGTCGTCTGCACGACGTCCCGAGAGTCGGCGTCGTTCAGCCCGTGCGAGCGGGCGACCGCCCACAGCAGCGGACTCAGCTCCTCCACCAGCCGGGCCCACGCGGCGGCGTCGCCGTCGCGGGCCCTGACCACCAGGTCGCCGACGCCGCCGATGCGGACGTCCGTGTTCGTGTCGTGCCGGACCAATGAGAACTCCCTCCGAGCCCCCCGCGGACCGACAACTTTACGATCTGAACAAGATCAGATACCCAGCGTTACATTTCTGCCATCGGCTCGTAGTCAAGCCCTGATGATTACGCCGAGGTCCGGGTGGGTAGCGCGCGCGTTCTGGTCGAGGATCTTGTCCGCGGCCGCCACCGCCCCGATGTCCTCGGACGCGGCCAGTCTCGCGATCAGCCCCGTGACCATCGGCGTCGCGAACGACGTCCCGCTCCACGTCGCGAACCCGTCGAACCGGTCGGGGTCGGCACCCTCCGCCGGCGGGCGCGGGCCGTCGAACCGGACGAAGCTGCTCGCCACGTCCACGCCGGGCGCGGCGGCGTCCACCCACCAGCCGTAGTTGGAGAACCAGGCCCGGTCGTCCCCGTCCAGCGCGGCGACCCCGATCACCGACTTGAGCGCGGCGGGCCAGAACGGCCGGTCGCTCGCCGCGTTCCCCGCGCACGCCACCACGACCGTCCGGCGCCCCAGCGACCTGATCGCGTGGGACAGCACCGGCGACGGGCGGTCGTCGTAGGTGTGGCAGCCGAGCGAGAGATTGACCACGTCGGCGTGGTCGCGCTCCGCGAGCCGCGCCAGCGCGCGGATGACGCCCAGTTCGTCGCCGACGCCGTCGCCGCCGAGGACGCGGCGCGCCAGCAGCCGCGCCGCCGGGGCGTGCCGCAGCACGACCCCTGCGACGAACGTCCCGTGCCCCGCCTGGACGTCCAGCTCGCGATCGAGATCGGCGTCGAGGACCTCGGCGTCCTCCGCCGGCTGCTCCCGGAACCAGTCCGCGTCCGCGTACCAGGGGTGCGGGGACAGGCCCGTGTCGAGGATCGCGACGGTGACGTCCCGGCACGCGTCCGCCGCCGTGCGCGGCGCCGGGACCGGGCTCGCCGGGCGCGGACGGTCCGCGGGGCCGCTCCACCACAGCGGTTGCCCGTGCACGAGATGGTTCGGCGCCACCGCGAGCCGGCGGTGCGGCCCGTCGCCGCCGAGCTCCGCCGCCAGCTCGCACACGTCCGGCCTCGCCGGTGCCCGCAGCCGCAGCCGCGCCACCCCGGCCCCGTCCTCCCTGCCGTCGCACCAGCGCCGCACCAGATCCTCCGCGACGGCCGCGTCGTGCCCGGCGACCAGGAGCTGATCGCGGCGGATCAGCGCGGGGCGTCCCGGAACCGGCTCCACCACGACCGCGTCCCGGTGCCGCGCCAGCACCCGTTCCAGGACCGCCTGCTGATCGAACATCCGTCCTCGCCTCCCGTCGCTCGCTCTCCGCACACATGGTGCCCTAACCATGACCGTCCGTAGCGGAGTTCGGTGCGGGCCGCTCACGGAAGACGATCAACGGTGTGCATGGCGTGGTCAAGCGTTCGACAAACAGCGAACTCGCGGTGGTGCGACCCGTGCCGATGATGCACAATGAGGGACGCGGACGCCGACCCGGGACGTATGAGGCCGTAGGGGAAGACGAGCCTCGGTACAGATCCAGGAGGTCCGGTGACCGCACGTGGCGTTTTCTACGTCCACTCCGCGCCACCTGCGCTGAGCCCGCACATCGAGTGGGCCGCCGCAGGTGTCCTCGGCGTGCCCGTTTCCCTTGAATGGGCTGATCAGGCGGCCGCGCCGGGGACGCTGCGCGCCGAACTGCATTGGGAGGGCAAGCCTGGGACGGCCGCGGGCATCACGTCGGCGCTGCGGAGCTGGAAACTGGTGCGCTTCGAGGTCACCGAGGATTCCACTCCGGGCACCGACGGCGTCCGCTACAGCTTCACCCCGACGCTCGGGGTCTTCACCGGTGTGATCGGTGCCAGTGGCGACATCATGGTGCCCGAGGACCGGCTCCGCTCCGTCATGGCCAACGCCGCCGTCGGCAAGGCCAGCCTGGAGCACGAGCTGGACCGGCTGCTCGGCACCCCGTGGGACAACGAGCTCGAGCCGTTCCGCCGGGCGGGCGACGGAGCCCCCGTGCGCTGGCTGCACGCCGCCGTCTGAGCCCGGACGTCTCCGCCCGTGCGGCGGCCGGAGCGCGCTCGCCCCGCAACGAGCACGCCCCGCATCGAGCAGACGCCGTCATGAGTGGGCGCCGTCATGAGTGGGCGCCGTCATGAGTGCGTGCCGTTACGAGTGCGTCGTGCACCGAGCAGGAGCAGGCGCCGTTACAAGTGCGTCCTGCTCTGAGCAGGCACCGCTACGCGCGGCTGCCGCCACCGTCGGCGCGCCGTGCGTTGCGCCCGGCCGACGGGGCGGGGCGGACGCCCGATGCCGGCCATGGCCCCCCCGCCCGGCGTCCGCGCAGGTGCGTCCGGGCAGGCGGGCGTGGGATGTGGAACGGCCCGGGTCCCATCGGGGCCCGGGCCGTTCGGCGGAGTTCGAGGGTCAGACGGCGCGCTCGAAGGCGACCGACACGTTGTGGCCGCCGAACCCGAACGAGTTGTTCAGCGCGGCGGCCGGGCCGTCCGCGAGCTTGCGCGGCTCGTCGCGCACGATGTCCAGGTCGACCTCGTCGTCCATGTCCTCCAGGTTGGCGACGGCCGGGACGAGGCCCTCCTTCAGCGCGAGGAGGGTGAAGACCGACTCCAGCGCCCCGGCGCCGCCCAGCAGGTGCCCGGTCATCGACTTGGTCGCGGTGATGACGGCGGCGCGGGCGGCGTCCTCGCCGAGGCCCGCCTTGATCGAGGCGAGTTCGGCGACGTCCCCGGCCGGGGTGGAGGTGGCGTGCGCGTTGATGTGCACGATGTCCTCGGCCCGCAGCCCGGCGTCGTCGAGCGCCCGCCGCATGGCTTTGGCCTGGCCGGCTCCGGTCGGCTCGGGCAGGACGATGTCGTAGGCGTCGCCCGAGTAGCCGCAGCCGGACGCGTAGCCGAGCACGTTGGCCGCGCGGGCGCGGGCGTGCTCCTCCGACTCGAGGATCATGACGGCGGAGCCCTCGCCGAGCACGAACCCGTCGCGGTTCTTGTCGTACGGACGGGACGCGCGCTCGGGCTCCTCGTTGCGGGTCGACATCGCCCGCATGGCGCCGAACGACGCCATCTGCAGCGGGTGGATGCAGGACTCGGTGCCGCCGCAGATCACCACGTCGGCGCGGCCCGCGCGGATCATGTCGATCGCGTAGCCGACGGCCTCGCCGCTGGACGCGCACGCGCTGACCAGCGCGTGCGACCCGGCCATCGCGCCGAACTCGATGCCGACGTGCCCGGAGGCGCCGTTCGGCATCAGCATCGGGACCGTGAAGGGCGAGACCCGCGACCAGCCCTTCTCCCGGAACACGTCGTAGCTGTTGAGGGCGGTGTGCAGGCCGCCGATGCCGCTGGACAGGACGACACCGAGCCGTTCGCCGTCCACGGCGAAACCGCCGTCGACGCCGGCCCGGTCCATGCCCTTCTGCGGCTTGCCGCCGGTCGACGGCGCGAACCCGGCGTCCACCCACGCCTCGCGCGCGGCGATCAGCGCGATCGCCTGGCTGCGGTCGAGTCGGCGCAGCGTCTGCCGGGGAATGACCTCGGAAGGATCGACCTTCAGCGTCGCCGCGAACTGGACGGGCAGGTCATCGACGTTGTCCCAGTCCAGCTTGCGGACCCCGGACTCTCCGGCGAGCAGGGCGGACCAGGTCGACGGCAGGTCGCCGCCGAGTGGGGTCGTTGCACCGAGACCGGTCACGACGACCCTGGTCTGGCTCTTGCTCATGTTCTGTTCTCCTTGCCGGCTGGAGGGGCTCGGATCGGGCGCGCCGTCCGGGGCGGCGGCGCGCCGTCCCCGCGTCGTCAGGCCTTGAGCTTCTGGACGAAGTCGATGACGTCCTGGACCGTCTTGAGGTTGCGGAGCTCGTCGTCGGGGATCTCGACCTTGAACTCGTCCTGCGCGGCCACGGCGATCTCCACCATCGACAGCGAGTCGATGTCGAGGTCGTCGATGAAGTTCTTCTCCGGGGTCACCTCGGCCTTGTCGATGCCGACGATGTCGTCGATGATCTTCGCGAGGCCCTCGAGGATCTCGGCTTCGGTGGCGACTGCCATGGTTCGCTCTCTTTCTTCAGTGGGTTGGTCCTGGTCGCGGCGAGGCCGCCGAGACCTACGGGATCTGGATGACTTGGGCAGCGTAGGACAGCCCGGCGCCGAACCCGACCAGGAGGGCCGGGGCGCCGGACGGCACGTCGCCGCGCTCGATCATGCGGGACATCGCCAGCGGGATCGACGCTCCCGACGTGTTGCCCGAGTGGACGACGTCGTCGGCGACGACGGCGTTGACGGCCTTCAGCTTACGGGCGATCGCCTCGATGATCCGCAGGTTGGCCTGGTGCGGGACGACCGCCGCGAGCTCCTCGGGGGCGACCCCGGCGCGCTCGCACGCCTCCAGCGCGACCGGCGCGATCGCGCTCGTCGCCCAGCGGAAGACGGCCTGGCCCTCCTGCCGGATGAAGGAGTGCCGGTCCGGGATGATGATCTTGTCGAAGCCGTCCCCGGCGCTGCCCCACACGACCGGGCCGATGCCGGGCTCGTCGCTGGCGGTGACGACGGCCGCGCCCGCGCCGTCGGCGAAGATGATGCAGGTGGACCGGTCGGTCCAGTCGAGCCACTGCGACATCTTCTCCGAGCCGATGACGAGCACGTTGCGCGCGCTCCCGGCCCGGACGGCGGCGCTGGCGGTGCCGAGCGCGTAGCAGAAGCCGGCGCAGGCGGCGTTCAGGTCGAACGCGCCGGGCGCGTCGATGCCGAGCCGGTGCGCGACGGCCGCGGAGTGGCTCGGCATCGGCGACTCCGCCGAGCAGGTCGCGAGGATGACCAGGTCGATGTCGGACGGCGCCAGCCCGCTGTTGGCGAGCGCCTTGCCGCCGGCGTGCACGCCGAGTTCGACGATGCCCTCGTCGTCGCCGGCGATGCGGCGCTCGGCGATGCCGACGCGGCTGCGGATCCAGGCGTCGTCGGTGTCGACGGTCTCGGCGAGTTCGTCGTTGGTCACGACCCGGCTGGGCCGGTAGTCGCCGAACGCGAGGATGCGCGCGCCCCTGGCGACCTCGGGGATGCGGAGCCCGGTGCTCATGCCGCACCGCCCGTCGCGCGCGTCCTGATCAGCTCGCGGGCCTTGTCGAGGTCCGCGGGGGTCTTCAGGGCGACCAGCTCGACGCCCTTGAGCTCGCGCCGGGCGAGCCCGGCGAGGGTCCCGGCGGGCGGCAGCTCGATGATGCCCGTGACGCCCAGCCCGCGCATCGTCTCCATGCAGGCGTCCCAGCGGACGGGCGTGCTGACCTGCTCGACGAGCCGGTCGACGAACGCGCGGCCGGAATCGACGACGGCGCCGTCGCGGTTCTGCAGCAGCCTCGCCCGCGGGTCGGCGACGGGCGCGCCCGGTGCGAGCCGGCGGAGCGTGTCGACGGCGGGCGCCATGTGCTCGGTGTGGAAGGCTCCGGCCACCGACAGCGGTCGGAGCCGCGCCTTGGCGGGCGGCTCTTCGGCGAAGTCGGCGAGCCGCGCGACGGTGCCCGCGGCCACGACCTGCCCGGCGCCGTTGACGTTGGCGGGGGTGAGCCCGTGCTTGTCGATCGCGGCGAGGACCTCGTCGGTGTCCCCGCCGAGCACGGCCGTCATGCCGGTCTCGGTGACGGCGGCGGCCTCGGCCATCGCCCGGCCCCGCTCGCGGACGAGCACCAGCGCGGCCTCGGGGCTCAGCACCCCGGCGATCGCGGCGGCGGCCAGTTCCCCGACGCTGTGCCCGGCGACCGCGTCCGGTGCCGCCGCGTCGGTCTCGGCGTACAGCACCTCGTTCGCGGCGAGCGCGGCGGCGACCAGCAGCGGCTGCGCCACGGCGGTGTCGCGGATCTCCTCGGCGTCGGCGGTCGTCCCGTACCGGACCAGGTCGAGCCCGGTGACGGCCGACCACCAGGCGAACCGGTCGGCGACGCCGGGGATCTCTAGCCATGGCTCTAGGAAGCCGGGGGTCTGAGCGCCCTGGCCGGGCGAGGCGACGAGAATCACAGCGACAAGCCTGCCCGTAAGGGGTCCCGGGTGCCGATGCGGATGAGTACGAAGTTTCGGCGCGGCGCTTTGTAAGACCTCTACAAGCGAAGGTCACGCCCGGAGTGCACGATTCGCGAACCTGCCGAGCACGAGCGCGATCCGGAGGGTGAAGGCGTTGCGGCCGTCCGTCGGCGCGAGCCCCGTCAGTTCGGTCACGCGCCGCAGCCGGTACCGGACCGTGTTGGGGTGGACGAACAGCATCCGCGCCGTGGCCTCCAGCGACGACCCCTGCTCCAGGTAGGTCGTGAGCGTGTCGAGCAGCGGAGCCCCGGCGGCGAGCATCGGGTTGTACACGCAGTCGACGAGGTAGCGGCGGGCGTCCTCGTCGCCGTCCAGCGCCCGCTCGGGCAGCAGCTCGACGGCCAGCACGGGACGGGGCGCGTCCGGCCAGCCCGCGGCGGCGCGCAGCCCGGCGACGGCGGCCTGCGCGGACGCCGTCGAGTCGTAGAGGTCGTCGACCTGCGGGCCGATGACGACCGGCCCGGGGCCGCACTTGGCCGCGATCGGCCGCGCGGCCTCCACCGGGTCGATGTCGCCGCCGACGATCACGATGACCCGCGGCCCCTGGACGCCCGCGAGGACGTCGGCGCGGGCGCGGCGCGCGGCGATCTGCATCTGGTCGATCGTGACCTCGGGCTCCTCGTCCTCCGGCGTGAACCCGGCGATGACGGTGACGGGCTTGGACGTCCAGCCGAGCGCCGCCGCCCACGAGTGCATGCCGTCGTCGACCTCGCCGCGCATCACCGCGTTCACCACGAGCGCCTCGAGCCGGGCGTCCCAGGCGGCGCGGGTCTCGGCGGCGCGCGCGTACACCTGCGCCGCGCCGAACGCCACGTCCCGCGTGTACCGCAGGATGGCCTCGCGCAGCTGCTGCTCCCCGCCGGGCGCGGCCAGCTCGTCCAGCCGCGTCTCCACCACGTCGATGATCACGCGGATCATGTCGATGGTGTGGTGCAGCTTGATGGCGCGCATCAGCTCGCGCGGCGCGGTGCCGAACACCTCGCCCGCGATGGCCGGGCGGGACTGCTCGTCGTTCTTGAACCACTCCACGAACGCGGCGATGCCCGCCTGCGCGACGAGCCCGATCCAGGACCGCTGGTCGGGCGGCATCCGCCGGAACCAGGGCAGCTTGCGCTCCATGCTGGCGAGCGCCGCCGTCCCGAACGTGCCCATGGCCTTCTCCAGGCGCAGGGTCGTCTGCTCGCGGATCTCGGCCGCGGTACCGGGCTCGGGTTCGGTGTCGCTCGCGGTGTTCACCTTCCCAGAGTGCCACCTCGCCGCCGATGACCCGTCCGGAGCCACGCGGGAGCCCCTCACCCGCGCTTCGGCTTCTCGAACCGGCGCACCGCGGTCACCAGCCCCGCCAGGACGAGCGCGAACACCGGCAGCCACCCGATCCGCTGGACGATCCAGGCCGCGCCGTCCGGCCGTGAGTGCAGGCCCCCGACGGCGCCGAACGCCAGGGCCGCCGCGACCGTCACGGCCATCAGCGCCGTCTGGTGCCACAGGTAGATCGCCATCGCGGGACGGTTCGCGGCCGACACCGCCGACCACACGCGGGGCCGCCGCGTCCAGCGCGTCAGCGGGCCGTGCAGCAGCAGCGCCAGCCCGGTCTGCGCGAGGCCGAACGCGACCGCGGCGAGCGTGGGCGGGCTGAGGTTGGAGACGTCGGCGCCCGGCACCCCGACCATGCTCGCCGGGTATCCCGCGAACGTGACCAGCGCGGTCGCGGCGGCGGCGCCGCCCGCCAGCAGCCCGGCGCCGGTCCGGCGCGACCGCAGCCCGCCCCGCGCCCAGCCGACGCCGAGGTAGAACGGCAGGAGCCAGCCGGTCAGGACGGTGCACCAGCCGATCCACGCGGGCGCGCCGAGCGCGAACCGTCCCGCGTCGACGAGCGCGGTCGCGGCGACGAGCAGGACCGCGCCCCGCGCCCCGAACCGGTTCCACAGCGCCGCGATCGCCGGGGTCAGCGCGGTCAGCACCACGAAGACGGCGAGGAACCACAGCGGGCTGAGCACCAGCTTGACCAGCGCGTGCAGCGTGCCGCCGCCGAACCCGGCCCACGACAGCGCGGCCACGACCGGGATCCATCCGATCGCCAGGACGGGCAGCGGGCGCGCGAGCCGCCCGAGCCGCCGCGCGAACGTGCGGCCCCACGGTGCGTCCGGGCGCAGCCCCTTCGCCGCCGCGTACCCGCCGACGAGGAAGAACAGTGCGAGCGTCTGCAGGATCCAGGACACGGGCGCGAGCTCCGGCATGGCCTTCAGCGGGCTCGTGACGTGCAGGTCCGTGGCGTCCGGGCCGGGCGCGACGAACGCGGTGACGAACCAGTGCCCGAGTACCACACCGAGGATCGCGAACGCCCGCAGCGCGTCCACGGCCCGATCCCGCCCGCCGCCCGGTCCGTGTTCGGCGGTCCGTTCGTGGCCGGTCGGGCGGTCGTATGGGGTGGACCGGTCGTGTGGGGTGGACCGGTCGTGGCGGGTCGGGCGGTCGTGTCCGCCGGTTCGATCGCGCCGGCGCTTGCGGGCGGGGGAGTCCGGCTCGTCGCGATCGGTCGGCCGGGGGCGCCCCGTGGTTCCGTCGCGTTCCGCCGGACGGTCGTCGGCGGAGGTGCGGACGGGCCGGAGGGCATCGCGGGGAGGTGCGTTCCGGGAGCGGGGGGCGTCAAGCATGGGTGACCTCCGAGTCACGGCCGAGCGCGATGAGGGCGAGGTTGCGGAGCGCGGGGGAGCCGGGCGTCAGGTAGGCGCTGTGGGGGCCGGACCCGGCGTCGAACCGGACGGCGCCGAACCCGGGGGAGACCGGGTCGGGCCCGAAGCCGATCCCGGCGAAGCGGACGTGCGGGACGAACCGCGTCCAGTCGCCGGTCGACCGGCCGGCCCAGACGGTCGCGGACGTCCGCAGGCCGGAGACGTCGCGGGCCGTCGTGCCGGGGCTGCCGAACAGGGCGATGTCGTCCACGGGCACCCCCGCCAGGCCGGGTGCGGCCTCGCCGCACACCACCGACCCGTAGCTGTGGCAGAGCAGCGCGAGCCGGGCGTCCGGGTTCACCCGCGCGACGCCGGTGAGGAACCGGTCGAGCCGCCGCGCGCCCGACTCGGCGCGGTCGTCGGTCAGTACGTGCGGGCCGAGCGTCGAGGGTGAGCGGTAGCCGAGCCAGGCGATCACCGCGACCCGCGCGGACGGCGCCTCGGCGGCCATGCGGCGGTACAGGGCGCGGGCCCCGCCGCCCGCGAACTTGACCGAGTCGAAGGTGGCGAGCGCGTTGTCCGCGCCCGGCACGACGACCGCGATCCGGGCGGCGCGCCGCAGGTCCCCGATGACCTCGACGGCACGGCCGTCCCCGCGCGGGTCGAACGCCAGGAAGCGGCGTCCGGGGGCGCGGAACGCCGACAGGGCGCGAGCCCGGTCCCGGTCGCCCGTGCGGACGGCCGTCGCGTGGGCGCGGCCGATGTCCCGGGCGGCCGAGGCGAACCGGGCGTCGAGCGTCGCGGCCGACAGCGCCGGGACCGGGGCGGGCGCGGCGTACGGGCCGGCCGGGGCCTTCGCGGCGACGGCCGACCCCGCCGCGGTGAGCACCGTGAGCGCGGCCGCGGTTCTGCGAACCCAGCGCATGGAGGGGCGTCCTTCCTGGTCAGTGGGGTGAAGCACTGACAAGGAAGGTAGGAATCGGGCCCCGTAGCGCAGATCAACCGGCGGAGTGGTCTTTCGGGCTCACACCCCGGTATGACGGACGGACCCCCGGTATCAGTCGCCCGGACGGACGAGCCCGACCTCGTAGGCGTAGACGATCGCCTGCGGGCGGTCGCGCAGGTCCAGCTTCATCAGGATCCGCCCGAAGTGCGTCTTCACGGTCTGCTCGGCGAGCACCAGCCGGTCGGCGATCTCGCCGTTGGACAGGCCGCGCGCGACGAGCCCGAGGACCTCGGTCTCCCGCTCGGTCAGCTCGTCCAGGCGCTTGCGGGCGGGGGCGCGCGGCCCGCCGAGGCGGGCGAACTCGGCGATCAGCCGGCGGGTGATCGACGGCGACAGCAGCGCGTCGCCCGCCGCGACGACCCGCACCGCGTCGGACAGCTCGGTCGCGGACGCGTCCTTGAGCAGGAACCCGCCGGCTCCGGCGCGCAGCGCCTCGTACACGTAGTCGTCGAGGTCGAACGTCGTCAGCATGAGGACCTTCGGGGGGTCGGCGGCGCCGTCGGCGAGCAGCCGCCGGGTGGCCTCGAGCCCGTCCATGACCGGCATGCGGACGTCCATCAGCACGACGTCGGGGCGCAGTTCGGCGACGCGGCGCAGCCCCTCCTCGCCGTTGACGGCCTCCCCGACCACCTCGATGTCGGGCTGGGCGTTCAGCAGCACGCCGAAGCCGGACCGCACCATCCCCTGGTCGTCGACGATCACGACGCGGATCGTCACGTCGCGTCCCGCGCCGTCTCGGGCAGCGTGGCGGTCACGGCGAATCCTCCCTCGGACGTGGGTTCGGCGGTGAGCCGGCCGCCGAGCATGGCGGCGCGCTCGCGCATCCCCACCAGCCCGTGGCCGCCGGCCGCGAACCGCGCCGGGTTCCGGCCGCCGCCCGGGGGGCCGTTGACGACGCTGATCGAGAGTACGCCGTCCGCGCGCCCGGCCTCGACGCCGACCCGGGAGCCGGGCGCGTGCCGCATCGCGTTGCTGAGCGCCTCCTGCAGGATGCGGTACGCGGTCAGGCCGACGCCGGACGGCAGGCCCGCGAGGTCGCCGGTGAGCCGTGCCGTCACGTTCAGCCCGGAGTTGCGGGCGCCCGCGATGAGGTCGTCGAGCCGCTCCAGGCCGGGCTGGGGCGCGGTGTCGGATCCGTTCTCCGACCGCAGGACGCCGAGGATGCGGCGCAGCTCGGTCAGCGCGTCGAGGGCGGTCGACCGGATCTCGGCGAGGTCCTGCCGGGTCACGCCGGGGACGGCGTCGCTCTTGTAGGGGGCGGCCTCCGCCTGGATCGCGATCATCGACATGTGGTGCGCGACGACGTCGTGCAGTTCCCGCGCGATCCGCTGCCGTTCGGTGAGGACGGCCTCGGCGTCGGCGTGCCGCCGCTCCTGCTCGGCCAGCTCCCGCCGCGAGGTCCGCCGGACGCGCATGGCGTAACCCACGGCCAGCGGCAGCAGGATCAGCACGGACGCGCCGGGCGCGGTCTCCGCGTCCTTGATCCACACGCCGGCGAAGGCCATGAGCCCGGCGCCCAGCGTGACGTTCCCCGAGCACCGCACGGCGACGGTGTAGAGGCACATGATCGCGGCGAAGGCCCCGGCCGGGACGTACGGGACGGTCAGCCAGTCGCTCACGCCGATGAGCGCCATCGCCACGAAGCTCAGCCGCCACGCGCCCAGCGGATGCCGGTCGCGCAGCGCGAGCGGGGCGCACGCCGCGATCGAGATCAGCAGGAGGGTCGCCTCGCCCGGGTACCGCCCGCGCGCCGCGCTCTCGGTTTCCAGCAGCGATTTCGACCCGGCGATCAGCCCGATGGTGACGGCGAACCAGAACAGGTTCTCCACCACCCCGTACGGGAACCGCCCGACCCCGAGGTACCGGGTCCAGCGCAGCCATGCGGGCCAGGGACGGTCGAGCGGCGCGGACTCGGCGCGTCCGGTCACCGCGGCGGCGACCACCCCGTCGAGCAGGACCGCGCGCAGCAGGCCCGGCTCGTCCGCGCTCTTCTCCTCGGCCATGCGACCAGGCTAGAGAGCGGACGACCACCACCGGATGACCCCGTGGTGGGACGTCCGCGTCATACCTGGGTACTCCCCGGGTGTGGAGCCCGTCGAAGCGCTGCGCCGGATCGCGTTCCTGCTGGAACGCGCGGGCGAGCCCACCTACCGCGTCCGTGCCTTCCGCACCGCCGCCGCCCAGGTCGCGGGCATGCCTCCGGACGACCTGGACGCGCGCGCCCGCGCGGGCACGCTCACCGACCTGCCCGGCGTCGGGAAGGTGACGGCCCTCGTCGTCGAGGAGGCGCTGGCCGGCGGGACGCCCGTCTACCTGCGGCGCCTCGAGGCGACGGAGGGCGAGCCGCTCGACGAGGCCGCCGCCGCGCTCCGTGCCGGGCTGAAGGGCGACCTGCACACCCACAGCGACTGGTCCGACGGTGGTTCGCCGATCCGGGAGATGGCCGAGGCGGCGCGCGCGCTGGGACACGAGTACATCGCGCTCACCGACCACTCGCCGCGCCTGACCGTCGCGAACGGGTTGTCCGCCGACCGCCTGCACCGGCAGCTCGACGCCGTCGCCGAACTGAACGCCGAGCTCGCGCCGTTCCGGATCCTGACGGGCATCGAGGTCGACATCCTCGACGACGGCGCCCTGGACCAGGAGCCCGGCCTCCTCGACCGTCTCGACGTCGTCGTCGCGAGCGTCCACTCCAAGCTCCGGATGGACCGCGTCGCGATGACGGCGCGCATGGTCACGGCGATCATGAACCCGGCGGTGGACGTCCTCGGCCACTGCACCGGACGCATCGTGAAGGCGGGCGGGCGGCGCGGCGGCCTGCGTCCCGAATCGGAGTTTGACGCCGAGCTGGTCTTCGACGCCTGCGCCGCGCACGGCGTCGCCGTCGAGATCAACTCCCGGCCCGAGCGGCTCGACCCGCCCAAGCGGCTGCTCCGCCTCGCCGTCGAGGCGGGCTGCCGGTTCGCGATCGACTCCGACGCGCACGCCCCCGGCCAGCTCGACTGGCAGCCCCACGGCTGCGACCGCGCCGCCCGCTGCGCCGTCCCCGCGGACCGGATCGTCAACACCCTCCCGGCGGCCGACCTCCTGGCCTGGACGAACACGTGATCACGGGCGCGTGATCGACGGGTGCGCGCTCACCGGATGAGCGAGCACGAGTTCAGCGTGTCGCCGGACGGCTTCGGCAGCGTCGCGCTCGGCGGCGGGGCGCCGCCCCCGCCCGTCCAGGTCTCCAGCGCGGTGAAGGCCGAGCGCATGCAGGGCAGCAGCGGGCGCAGGCGGTCCGGGTGGGCGTCGACGAGGCCGTCGGTGTGGTTCGCGGCCTCGACGCGGTAGTAGCGGAACGGTGCCCTGCCCCGGTCGCGGACGAGCGCCGCGTAAGCGTCGCCGTTGCGGCCGATCGGCAGCAGGGAGTCGAGGGTGCCCTGCAAGCTGATCAGCGGCTTGCGGATGCGTCCGGTGAGCGAGACCCGGTCCACCGCGCGATGCACCGCCCGGGGACGGGAGGCGTAGTCGTAGTCGGCCTCTGCCCCCTCGTAGGAGGGGTCGAACTCCTCGCGGTAGATCCGCTGGGTCAGCTCCCAGTAGACCTGGTCGTGGTAAGGCCAGAGGAACTCGGACCCCGGCGTGAGACCGGCATCGACGAGTTCCCTGTGCGCGGACGCGTCGCCGGAGGCATAGGACGGGTACGCGCGCAGGATCTGCGGCAGGTACGTGAAGAGGTTGGGACCGTCGGCGCGCCACAGGGTGCCTTCGGCGTCGATGCCGCCGTCGTAGAGGTGCGGGCGGTTCTCGAGCTGCCAGCGGACGAGGTAGCCGCCGTTGGAGATCCCCGCCGCGTACGTGCGGGACGGGCGGTGGCCGTAGTGGCGTGCCGCGGTCCGCTGCGCGGCGCGCGTCAGCTCGGTCAGCCGGCGGTTCCACTCGGCGACCGCGTCGCCGGGCCGCCGCCCGTCCGTGTGGAACTCGAGGCCGCTGTTGCCCTTGTCGGTGGCCGCGTACGCGTATCCCTGGGCGAGGACCCAGTCGGAGATGGTGACGTCGTTGGCGTACTGCCGCCGGTTCCCGGGCGACCCGGCGACGACGAGGCCGCCGTTCCACCGTTCGGGGAGCCGGATGACGAACTGGGCGTCGTGGTTCCAGCCGTGGTGCGTGTTGAACGTGGAGCCGTCCCGGAAGTACCCGTCGATCTGCACGCCCGGGACGCCGCTCGGGTTGCGGGTGCCGGACGCGTGCAGGCCCGCGTAGTCCGCCGGTACGGTGTGACCGGACGCGACCGTCCCGGCGGTGGTGAGGTCGTCGAGGCAGGCGGCCACCTGTTTCTGCGCGCCCGGGACGGACGGCGCGGGCGCGCAGCGGCTCTCGTGCGCGCGCACCGGGCTCGCCAGGGCGAGTGTCAGGACGCCTGCGGTCAGCAGCGTTCGGGTGATCGGCATTCCGGCTCCTCTGGACGGCTCTCCGCGCGGAGGCGAGTGCCGGCCCGCACTCGCGGACACATCGTGGGACGCGCGCCGCGCGCCGGCCACGTGTTCGTCCCACATAAGCGCTCGGCGTCCCATGTGAAAGCGCCCGCGACCTGCGAGTGATGTGTGTCATGTCCGTATCGATCGGGTGGAATGTGTCGATCGACTACATAGTCCCTTTCCTGGTGGCGGCCTAGCGTTCCCGAGCACGGCGGCCCGGTGTGGTCCGGGTCACCATGGGAGGAGGGCGCATGGGCGCTACCGTCCGGCCGGCGCCGGTGCTGACGGCGCGCGGCCTGGTCAGGGAGTTCCGCGGGTTCCGCGCCGTGGACGGCGTGGACCTGGACGTCGCGGAGGGCGCGGTGCACGCGCTCGTCGGGCCGAACGGCGCGGGCAAGACGACGCTGTTCAACCTGCTCACCGGCTTCCTGAAGCCGACGTCGGGGAGCGTGAAGCTGGGCGACCGGGAGCTGGCGGGCAGCAGCCCGGAACGGATCGCGCGGCTCGGGCTGGCGCGCTCGTTCCAGATCACCAGCCTGTTCGCCGAACTGACCCCGCGCCGGCACGTGGAGCTGGCGCTCGCCGGGCGCACCGGGCTCGGCTGGCGGTTCTGGAAGTCGGACAAGTCGCTCGGCAGGTTCGCCGAACGTGCCGCCGAACTGCTCGACCAGGTCGGCCTGGCGGAGCACGCCGAGATCCCGGCCGGGGCGCTGGCCTACGGGCGCAAGCGGGCGCTCGAACTCGCCCTCGCGCTCGCGCTGGACCCGAAGGTGCTCCTGCTGGACGAGCCGACGGCCGGGATGGGCGTCGAGGACGTCGAGCGCACCGTCGAGCTCGTCCGGCGGGTCCGGGCGGGACGGACGGTCGTGCTGGTCGAGCACAACATGAGCGTCGTTTCCAGCCTCGCCGACCGGGTCACCGTCCTGCAGCACGGCCGGGTGCTGGTGGAGGGCCCGTACGCCGAGATCCGCCATGACCCGCAGGTCATCACCGCCTACCTCGGAGACGCGCATGCTGCGAGTTGACGGACTGTCCGCCTGGTACGGCGAGGCGCAGGCCCTCCGGGACGTGTCGCTGCACGTGGACGAGGGCGAGATCGTCACGCTCGTCGGACGCAACGGCGCCGGCAAGACCACGCTGCTGCGATCCCTCATGGGCCTGCACGCGGGGGCGTCCGGGACGGTCGAGTTCCTGGGCGAGGACATCACCGCCCTGGGGCCGCACAAGCGCGCGCGGCGCGGCCTCGGATACGTCCCGGACGATCGCGGCATCTTCGCCACGCTGTCGGTGGAGGAGAACCTCCTCCTCCCGCCGAAGAGCGCGGGGAAGGGCCCCGAGCCCTGGCCGCTGGAGCGGGTCTACGAGACGTTCCCGCGCCTGAAGGACCGCCGCCGGTTCCCCGGGACGAAGCTGTCGGGCGGCGAGCAGCAGATGCTCGCGCTCGCCCGGGTGCTGCGCACCGGCGCCCGGCTGCTGCTGTGCGACGAGCCCACCGAGGGCCTGTCGCCGCTGATCGTCGCGCAGATCGGCGACATCCTGCGCGAGGTCAAGGCCGCGGGCGTGACCGTCCTGCTGATCGAGCAGAACGTGCACTTCGCCGCCACCGTCGCCGACCGCCACCACCTGCTCGCCGAGGGCCGGATCGTCCAGTCGATGGACAACGACGAGGTCCGCGCCCGCGAGAGCGAACTCCTGCAGTACCTCGGAATCTAGGGAGAGCCCGATGAAACTCTTGGGACGCTCGGCCGCGCTCGCGGCCGCCGGAGCCCTGCTGGCCGGCTGCGGCGCGGGCGGACCCGGCGGGGGCGGGGGCAAGATCAGCGACGACAAGATCGTGCTGGCGGTGCTGACCGACCAGTCCGGCGTCTACGCCGACCTGTCGGGCGAGAACGCCGTGACGGCGGTCGAGATGGCCGTCGCCGACTTCAAGAAGAAGTACGGCGACAAGGCGGTCGCGACGGAGATCGAGGTCGTTTCGGCCGATCACCAGAACAAGCCCGACATCGCCAACACCAAGGCGCGCGAGCTGTACGACCGGCAGAAGGCCGACATCATCGTGGACGTGCCCACCTCGTCGGCCGCGCTCGCCGTCGCGAACGTCGCGAAGGGCAAGAAGCGGATCTTCATCTCGGTGGGGGCGGCCACCACCGCGCTGACGGGCGAGCAGTGCAACAAGTACACGTTCCACTACGGCTACAACAGCTACATGCTCGCCCACGGGACGGGCACGGCCCTCACCAAGGCCGGGTCGAAGAACTGGTACCTCGTCTACCCGGACTACGCATTCGGCCAGGACATGGAGAAGACGTTCAGCACGTCGGTCAAGGCCGCGGGCGGGACGATCGTCAAGTCCGACCCGACCCCGTTCCCGAACGACAACTTCTCCACGTTCCTGCTGAAGGCCCCGAACCTGGACCCCAAGCCGGACGTCATCGGCGCCATGCAGGCCGGCGGTGACCTCGTCAACCTCGTGAAGCAGTACAACGAGTACAAGCTGCGCGACAAGGGCGTGGGCCTCGCCGTCGGGCTGATGTTCCTCACCGACATCCACTCGCTCGGCCCGAAGGCCCTGGAAGGGACCCGGTTCACCGACTTCTGGTACTGGAACCAGAACGACGGCAACCGCGCGTGGGCCGACCGGTTCAAGCAGGAGACGGGCGCCCGGCCCACGGCCGTCCACGCGGGCGACTACTCCGCGGCCCTGCAGTACCTCGAGGCCGTCCAGCGGGCCGGGACCGACGCGTCCGACACGGTCGTGGGGGAACTCGAAGGCCACAAGGTCGACGACGTGTTCACCTCCACCGGGACGATCCGCGCCCAGGACCACCTGCTGACCCACGACTCCTACCTCGCCGAGGTCAAGCCGGAGAGCGAGGTCACCGAGCCCTGGGACTACGAGAAGATCGTCGACACGATCCCCGCGGCCGAGGCCTTCCAGCGGCCCGACCCCGCCTGCAAGCTCTGAGGCGGCGGTCCGGTTGCTCCAGCAAGCCTTCAACGGCCTGGTGGGCGGGGCGTTCTACGCCCTGCTCGCCCTCGGCCTCGCGGTCATCTTCGGGATGCTCGGCGTCGTCAACTTCGCGCACGGCGCGTTCTACATGCTCGGCGCGTTCGGCTCCTACGTCCTGCTCGACTCGTTCGGCGTGAACTTCTGGATCGCGCTGCCGCTCGTCCCGCTCGTCCTGGGGGTGGTCGGCGTCGCGGTGGAACGGCTGTTCATCCGCCGGCTCGCACCCCTAGATCCCCTCTACAACTTCCTGTTCACCTTCGGGCTCGCGCTGATCCTCCAAGACCTCGTGAAACGGCAGTACGGCGTGCAGTCGCAGCCGTATCCGCGCCCGAGCGCGCTCGAGGGCTCGATCGACCTCGGCCTGTTCACCTACCCCACGTACCAGGTGTTCGTCCTGGCCGTGTCGCTCGTCCTGTGCGGGGCGGTGTGGTTCGTGCTGGCCCGCACCCGCGTGGGCATGATCGTCCGGGCGTCCACGGAACGGCCGGAACTGACCCGCGCCCTCGGCATCGACGTGGCGCGCTGGGTGACGCCCGTCTTCGGGTTCGGCATCGCGCTGGCCGGCCTCGCCGGCGTGCTCGCCGCGCCCATGCGGGCGGTGAACCCGCTGATGGGCGCCGACCTGATCGTCACCGTCTTCGCCGTCGTCGTGATCGGCGGGCTCGGCTCGGTGTTCGGGTCGGTCGCCGCCGGGTTCGCGGTCGGGCTCGTCTCGGCGCTCGGCAACTACTACGTCCCGTCGCTGTCGCAGACGCTCGTGTTCATCCTGATGGCGGTCGTGCTGCTGTGGCGCCCCGCCGGCCTGTTCGGACGCGAGGAGGTGGCCCTGTGATCCTGTCCAAGCTCGCCGGACGGCCGGTCCTGCTCGCCGTCGGCCTGGTCGCGGCGCTCGCGCTGCCCTGGTTCGTCTACCCGCCGGTCGCGCTGGACATCGCCTGCTGGGCGCTGTTCGCCGTCGCCGTCGACCTGCTGCTCGGCTTCACCGGGCTGCTGTCGTTCGGGCACGCCGCCTTCTGGGGCGGCTCGGCGTACGCGACCGGCCTGATCGCCCTGCACTCCGGCCTGCCCTTCCCCGTGGCGATCCTGGGCGGCGCGGCGTTCGCCGCGCTGCTCGCGCTGCCCATCGGGTTCCTGTCCGTCCGGCTGCGCGGCATCTACTTCGCGATGGTCACCCTGGCCTTCGCGCAGATGGTGTACTTCGTCGCCAACCAGTGGAGGGACGTCACAGGCGGAGAGAACGGGCTGCAAGGCATCCCCAGGGAACTGTTCGGGCTCGACCTCTCCGACCCGTTCTACTTCTACTACGCGGGCATCCCGTTCGTCCTGGCCGGACTGTTCGTCGCCTGGCGCATCGTCCGTTCCCCCTTCGGGTGCGTGCTGATGTCCATCCGCGACAACCCCGCGCGGGCGCGCGCGCTCGGCTACAGCGTCGACCGCTTCAAGCTGCTCGCGTTCGTCCTGTCCGCCGCCCTGTCCGGACTGGCCGGCGGCCTGTTCGCGATCGGCCACGGCTTCGCGTCCCTGCAGGGCGTGTACTGGACGACGTCGGGCGAGGCCGTGATGATGGTCGTCCTCGGCGGCATCGGCACCCTGTGGGGCGGCGTCATCGGCGCCGCGCTGATCGTCGAACTGAACGACTACCTGGCCACCGCCGGGTTCCAGGAGACCGGGATCATCACCGGCGGGATCTTCATCCTCGTCGTGCTGCTCTTCCGGCGCGGCGTGTGGGGCACGGCCCGCGACCTCCTCGCGGGCCGCACCGCGCGCCGCCGTCCGGCCGAACCCGCACGGGAGAAGGCCGAGACCCCCGCGTGACGCACGCGAACGGGCCGCCGCCCCCCAGGGGGCGGCGGCCCGTTCGGCATGTCAGCGAAGGCGGTGCAGGCGCAGCGCGAGCTGCAGCTCCAGGGCGCGGTCCGGGGACTGCCAGTCCTCGCCGAGCAGCCGCCCGATGCGGTCGAGCCGCTGGCTGACCGTGTTCACGTGGATGTGCAGCTCCTGCGCCGTCCGGGCGAGGCTCCCGCCCGTCCCGAAGTACGCCTCCAGCGTCCGGACGAGCGCCGTGCCGCGCCGCGCGTCGTAGTCGGCGACCGGCCCGAGCGAGCCCGCGAGGAACCCCGGCACGTCCCGGTCGTCGCCGATCAGCAGCCCGATGAATCCGAGCTCCGAGGCGCCCGCCCCGTCCCCGCGGCGGCCCAGCGCCACCAGCGCGTCCGCGCAGCGCTGCGCCTCCCGGTGCGCCCCGGCGACCTCGCGCGGACCCCGCACCGGGCCGCCCGCGCCGACCGTCGCGGGACCGCCCAGCGACGCGCCCAGCTCCTTGGCCACCCGCCGCGCCGCGTCGCCCGGGCGGTCGCCCGGCAGCAGCAGCACGACCTCCTCGCCCCGCGACGCCGCCAGCCCGCGCTCCACCGCGGCGAACGACGACGCCCAGAACTCCGCGCGCCGCCGGTGGTCCCGCGACTCGTACCGGGCCGACAGCACGACGTGCGGCGCGGACAGGTCCACCTCGACCCGCCGGGCCCGCGCCGCCAGCGCCGCCGCGTCCGTCCGCCCCGACAGCAGGTCGTCGAGCAGCTCGCCGCGCACCCGCCCCTCCGCCTCGGTGACGCTGCGCTGGAACAGCAGCAGCAGCGCGGTGACGAGCGCGGCCCGCTCCAGGATCCGCTGGTCGGCGTCCGACACCTCGTCGGACGTACGCAGCACCAGCGTCCCGAGCATCTCGTCGCCGCTCGACACCGACGCGATCCACAGATCGCCCCGCCGCACCGTCCGTCCCTGCGCGCGCGCGGAGTGCGCGGACGCCGACACACCGGCCAGCTCCCCGTCCGTCAGCGGCGCGGACGCCGCACCCGCCGTCGCCAGCCGCGCGCCGTCCGCGTCCAGCGCGTGCAGGGTGCCGCCCAGAAGCTCGGTGACGATCGCGGCGACGTCCTCCACACCACCCCCGCGCACCACGACCGCCGTCATCCGGTCGTGCGCGCGCGCCGCCACCTCCACGGCCGCGCTACGCGCCTTGACCTCCTCGTTGGCGGCGCTCAGCTCCTCCAGAGCGGTACGGGTCTCCTCCAGCAGCCGCGCGTTGTCGATCGCGATCGCCGCGTGCGCCGCGAGCGAGCCGAGCAGCGCGACCTCCTCCTGGTCGAACGGACGCTCGCCGCGGTTCGCCGCCGTCAGCACGCCGATCACCCGGCTGCCCAGCTTCATCGGCACGCCCAGGATCGCGACCAGGCCCTCCTCGGCGACCGCCTGGTCGATGAACCCGCGGTGCTGGAACTGCGCGTCGACCAGGTAGTGGTCGCTGTTGTACGGCATCGCCGTCTGCGCGACCAGCCCGACCAGCCCGGTTCCCATCGGCAGCCGCAGCCGCCGGAACGCCGCCGACACCGACCCGTCCGTCACCCGCATGTACGTGTCGCCGCGCGCGTCGTCGTTCAGCGTCAGGTACGCGATGTCGGCGTTCAGCAGCCGCCGCGCCCGCCGGGTGATCGCCTCCAGCACCGCGTCCAGATCCCGCAGCCCGGCCAGGTCGCCCGCCGTGTCGAACAGCGCCGCAAGTTCCGCCTCCCGGCGCGCGTGCCGCCGCATCACCGCCCGCACCCGCAGCGCCGCCAGCTTCGCCGCCTCCAGCTCCGCCAGGACGGCCGGTGGCGCGCCCTCCGCCCGCGCCTGCACCAGCGGCCCCTCGAACTCGACGGGGGACGCCTCGCGGGCGAGCAGTTCGAGGAAGACGCCGCAGGACATACGGGACATTGTCAATGGGCCGTCCATCCGCCGTCGAGGGTCAGCGACGCGCCCGTCACCATCCCCGCCGCCGGCGAGCACAGGTAGGCGACCATCTCCGCCACCTCGTCCGGTTCGGCGAGCCGCTTCACCGCGGCCCTATGCAGCATGACCCGCTCCACGACGTCGTCCTCCGACATCCCGTGCGCGCGCGCCTGATCGGCGATCTGCCCCTCCACGAGCGGGGTCCGCACATAAGACGGGTTGACGCAGTTGGACGTGACGCCGTGCTCGGCGCCCTCCAGCGCGATCACCTTCGACAGCCCCTCCAGCCCGTGCTTGGCCGTCACGTACGCGGCCTTGTACGGCGACGCGCGCAGCCCGTGCACCGACGACACGTTCACGATCCGTCCCCACCCGCGCTCGTACATCCCCGGCAGCGCGTCCCGCACCAGCCGGAACGGCGCCTCCACCATCAGCCGCAGGATCCGGGAGAACACCTCGGGCGGGAATTCGTGGAGCGGCGCCACATGCTGCACGCCCGCATTGTTGACCAGGACGTCGAAACCCGCCCCCACCCCGGCCACATCCGGCCCCGCGAGGTCCACCGCCAGCGCGGCCCCGCCGAACTCCGCGACGGCCCGCTCCGCCGCCGTCCCGTCCAGGTCCGCCACGGTCACCCGCGCCCCCGCCGCCGCCAGCCGCCGGGCGCACGCCAGCCCGATCCCGCTCGCCCCGCCGGTGACCAGGGCCCGCCGCCCCGTCAGGTCCGGTGTCACGCTCGTCATGGGCCGAACCTACGCACACCGCCACGCGCGACCCATGTGGCCCGGGCACACAATCCCCGGCCGGGTGATGTGGGTGCTCGGCGGCGGTCTACGTTGGTGCCATGACCGAGATCGCGCACCGTTTCGTCGAGGGGAACAGTGGCCTCCGGATGCACGTCGCCGAGGCCGGCGAGGGCCCGCTCGTCCTGCTCCTGCACGGCTTCCCGGAGTGCTGGTACTCCTGGCGCCACCAGCTCGCGGCCCTCGCCGGCGCGGGCTTCCACGCCGTCGCCCCCGACCAGCGCGGCTATGCCCGGACGGGCGGTCCCGCCGACCCCGACCAGTACACGATCCTGCACACGGCCGGTGACGCCGTCGGCCTCATCGACGCGCTCGGCGCCGACCGCGCGGTCGTCGTCGGCCACGACTGGGGCGCGCCCGTCGCGTGGGCCGTCGCCCAGATGCGTCCCGACAAGGTGCGCGGCGTCGTCGGCATGTCCGTGCCCCACCGGCCCCGCAGCTCCCGCCCGCCCGTCGAGGCGATGCGCCGGCGCTTCGGCGACGGCTTCTACATGGTGCGCTTCCAGCAGCCGGACGTTCCCGAGGCCGAACTCGACCGCGACCGCGCCGCCACCTTCCGCCGGCTGTTCGGCGGGCTCTCCGACGCCTCCGGCGCCGCCCTGGTCGCGCCCGAGGGCGGCGGCTTCCTCGACAACTCTCCCGAACCCGGCGAGCTCCCCGGCTGGCTGACCGAAGAGGACATCGCCGCTTACGTCGCCGAGTACGCCGACAGCGGCTTCACCGGCCCCATCAACTGGTACCGCAACCTCGACCGCAACTGGAACCTCACCGCCGCCTGGCACCGCGCCCCCGTCACCCCGCCCGCCCTGTTCGTCTACGGCGACCAGGACCCGGTCTCCGCCCCCGACGCCGTCGCCCGCCTCCGCGACTTCGTCCCCGACCTGCGCGGCACCGTCCCCCTGGCCGGCTGCGGCCACTGGCTCCAGCAGGAACGCCCCGCCGAAGTGAACGAAGCCCTCCTGACCTTCCTCCGCGACCTCTGATCCCACCCCACACCCCAGGGACCGGTCGACGGAGCGGCATCCCACCGCGCGGCGCGCGTCCGGTGCGGAGACGGGCTGAGGGTGCGATGGCTCCGTGGTGCGGTCGAAGCCGGTGCGGGGACGGGGTGCGGGGCGTCCCTCCCCGCGCGGCCGGAGGCCGTGCGTCCTTCCCCTGGGGATTGTCGGAGGCGGGGCGTACGGTCGCGGGCGTGAACCGGACCGATCGCCTGTACGCCCTCGTCGAGGAACTCCGCGCCCGCGCGCCCCGCCGGGTCAGCGCGCGCGAGCTGGCCGCGCGCTACGAGGTCAGCTCCCGGACGATCGAACGCGACATCGGCGCGCTCCAGCAGGCGGGCGTCCCGATCTACGCGGACGTCGGCCGGAGCGGCGGCTACACGCTCGACCCCGAGCGCACGCTGCCGCCGCTCAACTTCACCCCGGCCGAGGCCGTCGCCGTCGCGATCACGCTCGCGCGGGCCGGCGGCTCCCCGTACTCCCGGTCCGCCCGCACCGCCCTGCACAAGATCGTCACCGCGATGTCGGCGGCCGACAGCGCGTCCGCCCGCGACCTCGCCGACCGTGTCCGGTTCCTGACACCGCACGACGCCGATGCGCCGCCGTCCGTCCCGTCCGTGCTGGAGGAGGCCGTCTCCGCGCGCCGCGTCGTCCGGCTCGGCTACGTGAAGGGGACGGGCGAGGAGAGCGAGCGCGACGTCGAGCCGGTCGCGTTCACGTGCGCGTCCCTGCGGTGGTACCTCATCGGCTGGTGCCGGCTGCGCGGCGACACCCGCATCTTCCGCATCGACCGGATCCGGCGTGCCGCGCTCCTCGACGAGACGGCGCCGGAACGCTGCTTCGAGGAGGCCATGGTCGAGAAGGGCGAGCCGCTCGGCTACGTCACGCGGCGGCTCGAATTCGTTTGAGAAACACCGACAGGGGGATGTCGCCGGTCCGTCCGAAGGTGGGTCCCGCCACCGAGATGGAGGAGACCCAGATGACGATTCCCGCTTTCAACACCGTTGCGTGGTTCCAGGTCGGCACCGACGCGCCGGAGGAGGCCCGCCGCTTCTACGGCGACATGTTCGGCTGGCGGTTCGAGGCCGACGACACCTCCACCGTGCCCGGCACCGAGGGGTACGACCTGATCCGCTACGCCGGGGCCGACGCGCCGAGCGGCGGCCTCGCGCACGAGCGGGAGGCGGCCGGCGGGCACGCGATGTTCCTGGTGCTGGTCGAGGACGTCGACGAGGTGTGCTCCCGGACCGTGAAGTGCGGCGGCAAGGTGGCCGCCTCGACCATGGCGACGGCCAACGGTCTCAGGTTCGCCTACCTGGAGGACCCGGCCGGGAACCGCTTCGGCGTCTTCACGCCACCGGCCCCGCCCAGCGGGAACTGAGCACGGGCGGGCGGCGCACCGGTTCGGCCTACACCTCCGAACCCGCGCACCGCCCGCTCCCGTCAGCTCTCCCCGCCGGTGTTGCTCTCGGCGCTGCCGACGCCGCCGGCGAAGACTTCGCCGACCGTCGCGTTCAGCCGGTACCGCTCGATGGCCTGCGGGAGGGCCTCCGGCTTGACCTCGCCGTGCCGGACGAGCCGGGTGAGGACGGCCAGGACGATCGACGCCGAGTCCACGTGGAAGAACCGGCGGGCGGCGGCCCGGGTGTCGGAGAAACCGAACCCGTCGGTGCCGAGCGAGGTGAAGTCGCCGTCCACCCACGGGGCGATCTGGTCGGGGACGGCGCGGGCGAAGTCCGACACCGCGACGATCGGTCCGGCGACGTTGTCGAGGGCGCGGGTGACGTACGGGACGCGCTGCTCGCCCTCGGGGTCGAGCAGGTTGCGCTCGTCGCACTCGCGGGCCTCGCGGGCCAGCTCGTTCCACGAGGTCGCCGACCAGACGTCCGCGGCGACGCCCCAGTCCTCGGCGAGGAGCCGCTGCGCCTCGAGGGCCCACCGGCCGCCGACGCCGGACGCGAGGATCTGCGCGCGCGGCGCCTGCCCGCCGGCCGAGGCGACGTCCGGTGCGGCCTTGTACCGGTACAGGCCCTTGAGCAGGCCGTCGACGTCCACCCCGTCGGGTTCGGCGGGCTGCTGGTAGGGCTCGTTGTAGACGGTGAGGTAGTAGAAGACGTCCTCGCCGTCCGGGTGCTGCTCGGACGTCCCGTACATGCGGCGCAGCGCGTCCTGCGTGATGTACGCCAGCTCGAACGACCAGGTGGGGTCGTAGTGGACGCACGCGGGGTTCGTCGCCGCGATGAGCGGGGAGTGGCCGTCGGCGTGCTGCAGGCCCTCGCCGGTGAGGGTGGTGCGGCCCGCGGTGGCGCCGAGCAGGAACCCGCGGCCCATCTGGTCGCCGAGCGCCCACATCTGGTCGCCGGTCCGCTGGAACCCGAACATCGAGTAGAAGATGTAGACGGGGATCATGTGCTCGCCGTGCGTGGCGTAGGACGTGCCCGCGGCGATCGTCGACGCCATCGAACCGGCCTCGCTGATGCCCTCGTGCAGCATCTGGCCGCTCTCGGACTCCTTGTAGGACAGCAGCAGCTTGCGGTCCACCGCGTCGTAGGTCTGCCCGTGCGGCGAGTAGATCTTGGACGTGGGGAACAGCGAGTCCATGCCGAACGTGCGGTACTCGTCCGGGGCGATCGGGACGAACCGGGCGCCGATGTTCTCGTCCTTGATGAGGTCCTTGAGCAGCCGGACGAACGCCATCGTCGTCGCCACGTTCTGCTTGCCGGACCCCTTCTTCAGCTCCGCGTAGACCGGGTCGCCGGGCAGCTTCAGCGGCTTGGCCCGCACGACCCGCTTCGGCAGGAACCCGCCGAGCGCGGCCCGGCGCTCGCGCATGTACTGGATCTCGTCGGAGTCCTCGCCCGGGTGGTAGTAGGGCGGCAGCGGCTGCTCGAGCGCGGAGTCCGGGATGTCCAGGTAGAGGCGGTCGCGGAACTCCTTCAGCTCGGCCTTGGTGAGCTTCTTCATCTGGTGCGTGGCGTTGCGGGCCTCGAAGTCGGAGCCGAGCGTCCAGCCCTTGACCGTGTGCGCGAGGATCACCGTCGGCTGCCCGACGTGCTCGCGGGCCGACTTGAACGCCGCGTACACCTTCCGGTAGTCGTGCCCGCCGCGCGACAGCTTGCGCAGGTCGTCGTCCGACAGGTGCTGGACGATCTTGCGCAGCCGGGGGTCGTCGCCGAAGAACTTCTCCCGGATGTACGAGCCGGCCTCGACGCTGAACGTCTGGAACTGGCCGTCGGGCGTGGTGTTCATCTTGTTGACGAGCGCGCCGTCGACGTCCTGGGCGATCAGCGGGTCCCAGTCGCGGCCCCAGATGACCTTGATGACGTTCCAGCCCGCGCCGCGGAAGTACGACTCGAGCTCCTGGATGATCTTGCCGTTGCCGCGCACCGGGCCGTCGAGCTGCTGCAGGTTGCAGTTGACGACGAAGGTGAGGTTGTCCAGCTCCTCGCGGGCGGCGAGGCCGATCGCGCCGAGCGACTCGGGCTCGCCCATCTCGCCGTCGCCGAGGAACGCCCACACGTGCGAGCGGGACGTGTCCTTGATCCTGCGGTTGTACAGGTAGCGGTTGAAGCGGGCCTGGTACACCGCGTCGATCGCGGTGAGGCCCATGGACACCGTGGGGAACTCCCAGAAGTCCGGCATCAGCCGGGGGTGCGGGTACGACGACAGCCCGCCGCCGGGGTGCGACTGCTCCTGCCGGAAGCCGTCCAGCTTCTCCTCCGGCAGCCGTCCCTCCAGGTAGGCGCGGGCGTAGATGCCGGGGGAGGCGTGCCCCTGGATGAACACCTGGTCGCCGGACTCGCCGTGGTCCTTGCCGCGGAAGAAGTGGTTGAACCCGACCTCGTACAGCGACGCGGCCGACGCGTACGTGGCGATGTGCCCGCCGACCCCGATCTCGGGACGGTTCGCGCGCGACACCATGATCGCGGCGTTCCACCGGATGTAGGCGCGGATGCGGCGCTCGACGTGCTCGTCGCCGGGGAACCACGGCTCCAGCTCCGGCGGGATCGTGTTGAGGAAGTCGGTGCTGCGCAGACCGGGTACGCCGACCTGCAGTTCGCGGGCACGTTCCAGGAGCCGCAGCATCACGTAGCGGGCCCGGCCACGGCCCTCGGTCTTGATGACCGTGTCCAGCGATTCCAGCCACTCCCGGGTTTCGTCCGGGTTGATGTCGGGCAGCTGGCTCGGCAGGCCGTCGCTGATGATCGAGTAGCGTTGACGTCCGGAAGCCACGGGGTCCCCTCTGTGCTTACCGTCGGTGCTGGTGAGACCCCGGCCGGAGGCCGCCGGTCTCCGCACGACTGTTCGTCGCCTGCATTCGCGTCCATCGTCGCCGTTCACGACGGTTAACGCATCTCTACCGTCCGGTAACCATCTTCCCCGCTCAGCCGGGGCGCGGACCGGTCGACGCTCCGATATTTTGCGCGTCCTCGTGAGATTGCCCGCCCGGGGCGGGGAACGAACGTATGAGGCCGGGAAAAGGCGATCGCGGGCGCGCCGGGGCGCGCCCTTGGGGGAGAGATGAACGGAAGCATCGGAGACCGACTCCACATCCACGGCAACGTCGTGGGCCAGACCGACCGGACGGGCGAGATCATCGAGGTCCGGGGGCCCGACGGCGGCCCGCCGTACGTCGTCCGGTTCGACGACGGCCACGAGGCCATGGTCTACCCGGGCCCCGACGCCGTGATCGAGTCGCGCATGCACACGGCGTCCCGCTGAGAGGAACGTCGAGGGAACATCGATGACGGCGCGGGGCGGAAGGGGTCCCGCGCCGCCGATGGGGTACACACCGATCATGGAGAGCACCGTGATCCGGGTGTCCACCGGATCGAAGGAGGCCGTGCACGACCTCACGGCGGAATGCGAGCGGTTCGCCGCCGACCACGGCGGCGACGGGTTGCTGCACCTGTTCGTGCCGCACGCCACGGCGGGCATCGCGATCATCGAGCTCGGCGCGGGCAGCGACGACGACCTGCTCGCCGCCCTCGGCGACCTGCTGCCCGCCGACGACCGCTGGCGGCACGCCCACGGATCGCGCGGGCACGGCAGGTCGCACGTCATGCCCGCGGTCGTGCCGCCCCACGCGAGCGTCCCCGTCACCGGCGGCCGCCTCGCGCTCGGCACGTGGCAGTCGATCGCCCTCGTGGACCTCAACGTCGACAACCCCGACCGCCAGGTCCGGTTGTCCTTCCTCAGAGGTTGACGGTTGTATCAAGACACGGGCTCGAAGTCACCCTCGGTGGCCGCATCATGACGGCCGAATCCGGCATCGGGCCAATGAGGGCGCCAAATGCCGGGAAGACACTTGCGCTAGGGGCCCACACTTGTGTGGACTGTCCCGCAAACACCGCACAGGTGCGGACGGGCCGCCCGTCCCGGGGGCCGTACAGGAGAAAAGCACAGGTGCACGGAGCACAGTGCGGACGGACGACATGGGAGGACTTTCGTGAGCGCGACCGCGGGTCAGGCGCAGTCTGAGCGCAGCCTGGCCGAACGGCTCGGCCTGAAGGCGGGCCAGGTGGTGCAGGAGATCGGCTACGACGACGACGTGGACGAGGAGCTCCGCGATTCCGTCGAGGCCGTCACGGGGAACGAGCTGGTCGACGAGGACTACGACGACGTGGTCGACGTCGTGCTGCTGTGGTGGCGCGAGGAAGACGGCGACCTGTTCGAAGGCCTGACCGACGCGATGGTCCCGCTCACCAGCGGCGGCGACATCTGGCTGCTGACGCCCAAGGCGGGACGCGACGGGCACGTGGAGCCCAGCGACATCGGCGAGGCGGCCGACACGGCCGGCCTCTCCCAGTCGCGCAGCCTCAGCGCGGGCAAGGAATGGTCGGGGACACGCCTCGCCGCGCCCAAGGTCAAGAAGTAGCCGCGCGGGGACGGGCGAGCCCTCGCCCGTCCCCGGAACCGGCCCACCCGCGCCTGCCCATGCCCGCCCCAGGTGCGCACCGAGCCGCCCGACCGGCTCGCGGCGTGCGGCGGGGCGAGGGGGCGGCCGCGCGCATCGTGGCCGCTCGCCGTCCAGGGACCGGCGAGCGCGGGTCGCACTTGCCGCTCGGGACGCCTCGGGGCACGGCCGTTGCGGCACGCATCGGGCCGTCCGCACGTTGACCGGGTGGCAGGGCGCCGGGCTCGCTCCGGCTGCCGGGGGCGTGTCCGCGTGCGGGGGTGTTCACCGAGTGAGGTCGACCACGGACCGGGCGGCCGGTCGGGACGGTTTGTCCGGCTTGCCTTACCGTAGAGTCGTCCGTGACTCGTCAAGGGCCCTTGGACACGACCTCAACCCCACCCCAGCCACGCGCGGGCCTGGGCCACTGCGATCGCGTCCGAAGGCAGTTCCGAGCTTGCGAGGAACTGATCGCGCAGCGAGCCCCTCGGGCGAGTCGGAGCGATGCAGCGATCGCACGCGTTGCCCGCCGAAGGAAGGCCCCCTGGGGCCTGACGCCAAGGGCGACACAATAAACAGGGAGAGGCTTTGGCGGTTGAGGTAGGCGACGGCGCACCGGACTTCGAGCTGAAGGACCAGCACGGGACGCCGGTGAAGCTGTCGGACTTCCGGGGTCGGAAGAACGTCGTGCTGGTGTTCTATCCGCTGGCGTTCAGCGGTGTGTGCACGGGCGAGCTGTGCCAGATCAGGGACGAGCTGCCCACGCTGGGCGGGGACGACGTGCAGGTCCTGGCGGTGTCGGTGGACTCGATGTTCGCCCTGCGCGCCTGGGCCGAGCAGGAGAAGTACCAGTTCCCGCTGCTCGCGGACTTCTGGCCGCACGGCGGGGTCGCACAGCGCTACGGGGTGTTCGACGAGGACAAGGGGCTCGCCACGCGCGGGACCTTCATCATCGACACCGAGGGCGTGGTCCGGTGGAAGGTCGAGAACGCCATCCCGGACGCGCGTGACATCGACGAGTACCGCAAGGCGCTCGCCGATCTCTGAGCGAACGGGCCGGTTCCGGACATCTGGCCGGAACCGGCCCCCGCACCTTATGGAGGTGTGATGCCCTGCTTTCGCTGCGGGGCGCGGCAGACCGATCCCGTGCGGGGCGCGAGCCCGTGGCGGCGCGGGGTCCGGGCGGATCACCAGGTGCTGGTCTGTCCCGGCTGCCAGGCCGTCCACGGCTGGGCGGACGGTCTCGACCGCTGCACCGCCTGCGCATCGGCCGCGCTCGTGTGCCGGCTCGGCGAGGTGGAGTGCCGCGACTGCGGCCACACGCGCGAGGCCGTCCGGGACGATCTCGTCCGTGCGGCCGCGCCGGGCGGGACCGGGGATCGGGACCTGTCGGCGGAGGTCGCGGCGGCGCTGAGCCGGGTGCTCAGCCGGGGGCCGGCGGGCTGACCTGCGCGTTCCTCGTCCGGACGGCTTGACCGCCGGACGCGCGCGATGCCAGGCTGCGCGGGTGCCGATCCTGCTGTTCCAGTTGCTCAACCGGGTCACCGCCCGTTCGTGGCGGGTGCCCGCACTGGTGCTGGCGGCCGCGTTCGTCCTCGGCTGGGTGCTGATCGCGGTGTTCGAGGCGCCCGGCGCGGAGATCAAGGAACCGCTCGGGTACGTCTGGTACTTCATCGTGACCGGCACGACGGTCGGGTACGGGGACATGTCGCCGGAGACGGCCGGCGGGCGGATCGGCGGTGTGCTGATCATCGGCTCGGGCGTGACGGCGGGTCTCGTGCTGTTCGCCGAGCTGACGCTCTGGATGTCGAAGGGCAGGACGATGAAGGCCAACGGGCATGCGCAGCTGCATCATCGCGGGCACGTCGTGGTCGTCGGCTACGAGCGGGGCGGGCTCCGCTCGGTCATCGGGCAGCTGCGGGCCGACCCGGAGTTCGCGCGGACGCCCGTGGTCGCGGTCTTCTGGCCGGAGCAGATGCCGGGGGAGAATCCCGACCCGGACCTGTACGACGTGGTGGAGTTCGACGCCACCGCGTTCGACCGCGCGTGCCTGGCGGACGCGCGGACCGTCCTGGTGATGGCGCGGGGCGATGACGAGACCGTCCGGGTGATGCTGCAGGTCGCCGCGTACCTGCGGCGGCACGGGGACCCGGCGGTGCACCTGCTGGCGGGGCTGCGCGACGGCGGCAGCCGCGCGGAGATGGCCGAGGCGCTGGTGCTGATCGGGCAGGACGTGGAGCCGGTCGACATCGACGATCCGGCGGTGGCGGCCGTCGCGATCCGCAATCCGGGCGTGTCGGCGATCTACCACAATCTGGCGAGCACGCTCGACACGGATGGAACGCTCTACCGGGTGGACGTGCCGGAGGGCGCGGGCGAGTGGCCCCGGCTGGACGTCGCGATCTTCCTGCTGCGGCGGGGGAGCACGCTGCTGGCGGTGGGGGAGTCGCACCGGCCGAACGCCCGGTTCCGGTTGACGGCGGAGCGGGGCGAGACGGTCCGCGGCGGGCAGTCGCTCGCGCTGGTCGCCCCGGAACGTCCCGACATCCCCTGGCACGAACTGGGCTGACGTGCCCGCTCCGGCGCGCCCGCTCTGACGCGACGCGCACGCCCTGACGCGCCCGGCCCGACGAACCGGCCTGACGAACCGGCCTGGTGTGCCGGCCCCCGACGTGGAAGAAGGCCGGGAGGGCGCCCGTGCGCCCGCTGGGCGCCCTCCCGGCCGCCGCGCCGCGCGGCCCGGGGTACAGGTCCGAAACCCCGGGGCCTCCCCGCGCGTCCGCGGAGCCCGAACTCATGCGGCCTGGCGATGATCCGCGTCGAGCAGGTGGTAAAGCAAGAGAAGCTGGGTGATGGCGAGCGGATCGCTGGTGCCGGCGTCGCCGAGCCGGCCGAGGGCGCCGGCGTCGACGAGGCCGTCGCCCGCGCGGGCGCCGAGCCGGCTCCAGATGGCTTTCTTGACGACCCGCGACTCCTCGGGCGAGACGTAGCCGTGGACGTGCAGGGCGTCCACCGGACGGCCGTCGGTGTCGCGGTGCAGCCGCAGGTGCATGGCCGTCCCGGCGCCGGGTTCGGCGTCCAGGACGCCCGAGAGCTCGGGATGGTCGATCGTCGGACGCAGCAGGAGTTCGGCCGACAGCGGCGTGCCGGGCGGGTCGCCGCGGCCGGCGACCGGGGCGAACCGGACGACGATGTCGGCGTGCTTGCGCTGCGGCCGGATGTAGGCGGCGCTCTCCGGCTCGCGCCGGGCCAGTTCCGCGCGGACCTGCTCGGGGAGGTAGCCGCGCTTCTCGCAGTCGCGCGCGATCTTCCACGAGTGCCGCAGCGGTTCGGGCGGGTCGAGGTAGACGGTGATGTCGAAGCAGGCGCGCGAGAGGCGGGTGTGCAGGGGCAGCAGCCCTTCGACGATCACGAAGTCGCGGGGTTCGACCAGCTCCGGCCGGACGAGGCGGCCGGTGGCGTGGTCGTACACGGGTTTGAGGATCGGTTCGCCCATCGACAGGAGTTGGAGGTGCTGCTCCATGATGTCAACGTGGTTGCAGTCGGGGTGCAGGGCCGTGAACGGTTTCCCCGCCCGTTCCTCGCGGTCGTAGCGGTGGTAGTCGTCCACGCAGACCGCCGTCATCCGGTCGGCCCCCAGACACCGTACAAGCCCCCGCGTGAGCGTGGTCTTGCCCGCCGCGCTGTCCCCGGCGATGGCGAGCATGACGGGCCGGCGGCCCGACCCGCGCGCCCGGAGCATGTGCACGATCCGATGGGGCACCTCACTCCTCCGTCCTGCGGAATTCGGTTTTCGCTACGAAGAGTATGCTGGACCTCCCGGCGGCGCTTCCCCCAATCAGGGGAGAGCACGGGTGAGAGCCGGAACGCGGGCTACTGGCGAGTAGCTTCCGGTTGTTATCGTGCCGGGATGAGCGCCCCCGTACGCGTCGTCCTGGTCGACGACCACGAGATGATCCTGGCCGGGCTGCAGGCGATGCTGGCCGGGTTCTCCGGCCGCGTGCGCGTCGTCGGGCAGGCGGGGACGGGCGCGGAGGCCGCCCGGCTGGTCACCGCGCTGCGACCGGACGTGGTGCTCCTGGACGTCCGGCTCGGCCCGGAGAGCGGCCTCGACCTGTGCCGGCAGCTCACCGGCCGGGTCCCCGAGGCCCGCGTGGTGTTCCTGTCGGTGTACGACGACGAGCAGTACGTTTTCGAGGCGCTGCGCGCCGGGGCCGGGGGCTACCTGCTGAAACGGGTGGACGGTCCGGAGCTGGTGCGGCGGCTGGAGGAGGTCGCGCGGGGCGAGACGGTCGTCGACCCGACGCTCGCGGGGCGGATGGCGGTCACCGCCGCCCGGCTGACCCGCGGCGAGTTCTGGCCGGGCGCGAACCGGGGCCTCACCCAGCGCGAGAGCGAGGTGCTGTCCCTGCTGGTCGGCGGGCTGTCGAACAAGGCGATCGCGGCCCGGCTCGTGCTGAGCGAGGAGACGGTCAAGAGCCACCTGCGCGCCCTGTACCGCAAGCTGGAGGTGACCGACCGGTCGGCCGCGATCGCGGTCGCGCTGCGCGAGGGCCTGTTCCGGTGACCGTCCCCGCCGTCCTGGCCGGGCGCGGTTCCGACCTGCTCGTCCGCATCATCGGCGTCGCCTGCTCCGACCGCGAGCTCCCGCAACTGGCGGAGGAGCTCGCCGGTCTCGTCGTCCGCTCGGCGCGCGCGCTGACGTTCTGCGACGTCCACGTCCTGGACGACGACGGCCGCTTCCTGGAATCGCGGGGCCGGTCCGTCCCGCTGGGCGAGGGCGACGCCGGACGGGCCGCGGCCCACGGACGGGCGCGCGCGCACGAGGACGGCAGGGGCGCGGCCGTCCCGATGCTCAGCGGCGGCGCGGCCATCGCGGTGCTGGACGTCCGGTCCGCGGGCCCGTGCCCGCCGGAGGACGTCGCGCTGGTCACGGCGCTCGCCGACCTGTTCGCGCCCGTGCTGTGCTCGTGCCGCCGGCTGCGCGCCGCCCGCGAGCGCGAGCACGCCGCCGAGCGGTTCGCCGAACGCGCCGTCCAGGCGCAGGAGGCGGAGCGGTCGAGGCTCAGCCGGGAGATCCACGACGGCCTCGCGCAGCGGCTCGCCGGGCTCGGCTTCCACCTGTCGGCGGCGGAGCGGGCGGTGCCCGAGCACCAGCCCGAGGGCCTCGCGCAGATCATGATCGCGCGGTCGCTGTGCGAGCTGGCGGCGGCCGAGACCCGCGCGGCGATCGGCGGCCTGCGCCCGCCCGTCCTGGACGACCTGGGCCTGTCGGCGGCGCTCGCGACCCTCGCCCGCGAGGCCGGGGACGGCCCGGGCCCGTCCGGCCGCCCGCTCGACGTCACCGTCACGGTCGAGGGCGAGCTGGAGGACGCGCTGCCCGACCACGTGCAGACCGCGCTGTACCGGATCGCGCAGGAGGCCGTCGGCAACTGCCTCCGGCACGCGTCCGCGTCGTGCGTCGACCTGCTGCTGGAGCACTTCGGGGACCGGGTGCGGCTCACGGTCGCCGACGACGGCGCCGGCTTCGCGATCCGGGACGTCCTCGGGCAGGGCGGGCGCGGGCGGCGCCCGGACTCCTACGGGCTGCGCGGGATGAGCGAGCGCGCCGAGCTGTTCGGCGGGCGCGTCACGGTGACGAGCCGGCCCGGCGCCGGGACGACGGTCGAGGCGGTCGTCCCGATCCCCGGCCGGGCCGGGCCTCGCTAGCGGCTGCTCAGCGGGAGGTCAGCACCCGGAACTTCATGCCCGCCCGGCTCAGCCGCTCCAGCAGCGCGTCGCCCATCGCGGTCGCCGTGGTGACCTGCCCGGACGTCTTCGGCAGGTCGTCGTGCGCGAGGCACAGCGCCGACTCGCCCAGCATCTTCGCCGTCTCGCCGTAGCCCGGATCGCCGCCCGCCACCTCGGTGACGACGCGCCGCCCGCCGCCCTCGCCGGCGAACTTCACGCTGAACCAGTTGCGGGCGCGGGTCTCGGCCGAGGGCCCCGCACCGGACGGCTTGAGCTTCGCCAGCAGCGTCCGCGCGGGCGGGACCTGCGCGAGCACGGTGACCGCCCCGGCCCCGGCCGCCATCGCGGCGGCGGTCGGCAGCCGCTTCACGGCGATGTAGTGCCCGTAGGAGAAGTCGGGGCCGTACCGGTCGAGCGCCGCGGCGGAGCGGGCGATGATCTGCGGGTCGATCGTCGGCATCGGCAGCGTCCAGCCGTCCCCGACGCGGTTCTTCGGCGCCGGGCGCCGCGACACCCGCACCGTCCGGCCGTCCGGGCGGCCCTCGAGCGCGCGGCGCTCCCGCTCGGCCCGCACCATCCCGGGCAGGTCGCCGAAGATCCCGAGCGCCGAGTGGAGCGTGCCGCCGGACGCGTCCGCGCGCGCCCGCACGAAGCCCTCGACGTGCAGGGGGACGCCCTCGGGAAGCTGCTTCACCGTGAAGTACACGCCCAAGTCGTGCGGGATCGAGTCGAATCCGCACGCGTGGACGATCCGGGCGCCCGTGCGCGCGGCCTCCGCGTGGTACTTCACGTACATCCGGTCGACGAACGTGGGCTCGCCCGTGAGATCGACGTAGTCGGTGCCGGCGCGCGCGCACGCCGCGACGAGCGGCTCGCCGTACTTCACGTACGGGCCCACGGCCGTGACGACGACGCGGGCCGAACGGGCCAGCTCGTCGATCGACGCCTGATCGGAGGTGTCGGCCCGCAGCAGCGGCAGCTCGGCGCACGCCGGGTCGATCCCGGCGAGCCGGTCGCGCACCTTCTCGAGCTTGGCCGTGCTCCGTCCGGCGAGGGCCCAGCGCGTCCCCGGATCGGCGTGCCCGGCCAGGTACTCGGCGGTCAGCCCGCCCGTGAACCCGGTGGCCCCGAACAGGACGATGTCGTACGGGCGGTCGGCGGTCATGGGGTGCCCCTTTCGGTGCCCTTTCGCGGTCCCGAACCCCATTCTGTCCTCCCGGCGGCACTGCACGCGCGCGAAGCGCGGTGTGTGAGCGGCCACACCGGGGGCCCGATGTGGCAACGTTTCTCGTACGGTCTCTCGTACGGCAGGTGAACGGCAGAGGAAGGGGACACGTGATGGGCCTCGCCGCGGCGATGGACGTCGCCGCCCTGATCTCGCTCGGCTGGTGCGTGACCGCGATGCGCCGGAACCGGGACGAACCCGACGGCGACGCCGGGAAGTCCGCGGCGCTCGCGCTGATCGGCGTCAGCCTGATCCTGCTGTCGATCCCGCTGTGGGCCCTGCCGTAGCCGCACCGGACGCGGCCGTCCAGCCCGGCGCGTCCAGCAGGTGCCGGACGAACAGCAGCGTCGTCGCCGTCGGGACCGCGCCGCCGACCGCGTGCCACGGCCGGTCCAGCGGCAGGTCCGGGGCGGGCACGACGACGAGGCGGCCCGCGTCCAGCTCCGCCCCGACCGCGTCCCGCGACACCAGCGCCGCGCCCAGCCCGGCCGCGGCGCCCGCGATCACCGCGCCGTTCGAGCCCAGCACCAGCCGGGGCGGGGCCGCGTCCCGCTCGGCCAGGTAGGCGTCGGCGGCGGCCCGCGTCCCCGACCCCGGTTCCCGCATCACCCACGGCGTCCGGTCGAGCGCGAAGCCCGCGGCGACGTCCGGCGCGGCGACGGCCACGAGCTCGTTCGGGCGCCGCGCCAGGACGGTCGCGGCGACGTCGGCGGGCGGGCGCCCGGCCAGCACCAGATCGGCCTCGTGCGCGGCGAGGCTGCTCCACACCTGGCGGCGCGGCCCCACCTCCAGCGCCAGCTCCACCTCCGGCCACCGCGCCCGGAACGACGCCAGCAGCGCGGGCAGGATCTGGTCGGCGGCCGTGGTCACCGCCGCGAGCCGCAGCGGCCCGCGCCCCGGGGCGGCCGCCCCGCGCGCCGCCGCCCGGCCCTCCTCCAGCAGCCCGAGCACCTGCCGCGCGTAGCCCGCGTAGACCGTCCCGGCGGGCGTCGGCCGGACCCCGCGCCCCACCCGCCGGACGAGCGGGACGCCGAGGTCCCGCGCCAGCGCGGCGACCGCGGCCGACACCGCCGACTCCGTCACGTACAGCCGCCGTGCCGCCGCCCGCACCGAACCGGTGTCGGCGAGCGCCACGAACGTCCGCAGCCGCGCCTCCGTCACCCCGGCCTCCTCATTCAACCGAACACTTGAGGGTCACCGTAGAACACTTGATGGACATCGCAACTGTCGGCCCGGCACGCTCGGACTCGTTCACGGTCACTCGACCGGGGGCGCGGCGCCCCGTCCATCCCCTGGGCATGCCGTCCTTCCGCGGGCGGAGCGCCGCGCCCCGTTCCCCAGCGCGAAGGAGAGCGGCGATGAGCTCGGGCAGATGGTCGGCGGGCGTGATCCCCTACGCGGAGATGGGCTACTGGCGTCCGGACTACGAGCCGAAGGACAGCGACGTGCTGGCCGCGTTCCGGATCACCCCGCAGCCGGGCGTCCCGCCGGAGGAGGCGGGCGCGGCCGTCGCGGGCGAGTCGTCCACCGCCACCTGGACGGTCGTGTGGACCGACCGGCTCACGGCGTACGAGAACTACCAGGCCAAGTGCTACCGCGTGGACCCGGTGCCGGGCTCGGACGACCAGTTCATCGCCCACATCGCCTACGACCTCGACCTGTTCGAGGAGGGCTCGATCGCGAACCTGACGTCGTCCATCATCGGGAACGTCTTCGGGTTCAAGGCGCTCAAGGCGCTCCGCCTCGAGGACATGCGGATCCCGACCCACTACGTGAAGACGTTCCAGGGCCCGGCCCACGGGATCGTCATGGAGCGCGAGTACCTGGGCAAGTTCGGCCGTCCCCTCCTGGGCGCCACCGTGAAACCCAAGCTCGGGCTCTCGGCCCGCAACTACGGCCGTGTCGTTTACGAAGCGCTCCGCGGCGGCCTGGACTTCACCAAGGACGACGAGAACATCAACTCGCAGCCCTTCATGCGATGGCGCGACCGGTTCCTTTACTGCATGGAGGGCGTGAACCGGGCGCAGGCCTCGACCGGCGAGGTCAAAGGCCACTACCTCAACGTCACCGCCGCGACCATGGAGGACATGTACGAGCGCGCCGAGTTCGCCAAGGAACTCGGCAGCGTCATCGTCATGATCGACCTGACCATCGGCTACACGGCGATCCAGTCGATGGCCAAGTGGGCGCGCAGGAACGGCGTCATTCTGCACCTGCACCGCGCCGGGCACTCCACCTACACGCGGCAAAAGACCCACGGCGTGAACTTCCGCGTGATCGCCAAGTGGATGCGGCTCGCGGGCGTCGACCACATCCACGCCGGGACCGTCGTCGGCAAGCTGGAGGGCGACCCGAACAGCGTCCGCGGCTACTACGACACCCTCCGCCTCGACAAGATCGCCGCCGATCCCGTCAAGGGCCTGTACTTCGACCAGGAATGGGCGTCGCTGCCGGGGACGATGCCCGTCGCGTCCGGCGGCATCCACGCGGGGCAGATGCACCAGCTCCTGCACTACCTCGGCGAGGACTCGATCCTGCAGTTCGGCGGCGGCACGATCGGCCACCCGATGGGCATCGCCGCGGGCGCCACCGCCAACCGCGTCGCGCTCGAGGCGATGATCAAGGCGCGCAACGAGGGCCGCGACTACCTCGCCGAGGGCCCCGACGTCCTGCGCGCCGCCGCCAAGCACAGCCGCGAACTGGACGTCGCCCTGTCCACCTGGGGCGACATCACCTTCACCTACGCGTCCACCGACACCCCCGACGTCGTCGAAACCCCGGTGAGCATCTGATGCGGATCACTCAAGGCACCTTCTCCTACCTGCCCGACCTCACCGACGAGGAGATCACCCTCCAGGTCGGGTACGCCCTCGGCCAGGGCTGGCCCTGCTCGGTCGAGTTCACCGACGACCCGCACCCCCGCAACGCGTACTGGGACATGTGGGGCCTGCCGATGTTCGACCTCGCCGACCCCGCCGGCGTCCTCTACGAGATCAACGAATGCCGCAGGGCGTACCCGTCCCACTACGTCCGGCTGAACGCCTACGACGCCCGCTACGGACGGCAGACGACCGCGCTCTCGTTCCTCGTGCAGCGCCCGCCCGCCGAGCCCGGCTTCCGCCTGGACCGGCAGGAGACGTCCGACCGGCGGATCCGCTACACGCTGCACCCGTACGCGGCCGACCGTCCCGAAGGCGAGCGGTACGGAGCCGGGCGTTGACCGGACGGCCCGACTTCGGCATGCACCGCACCGGAGCGAACGGGACGAACGGGACGACCGGCGCGACCGGTCCGGCCGATCGGACCGGCTCCCCGGCGGACTCCCCGCCCGCCGCCGGGGAGCCCCTCCCCCCGGACGCCCGCGTCGATCTCGCGAAGGAACGCGCCGACTCCCGGATGGACGACGTCCTGGCGGCCCTCGACACCGAACTCGTGGGCCTCGCACCCGTGAAGACCCGCATCCGCGAGATCGCCGCACTGCTGCTCGTCGACCGCGTCCGCGCCCGCTTCGGCATCGACTCCGGCCGCCCGAACCTGCACATGTGCTTCACCGGGAGCCCCGGCACCGGCAAGACGTCCGTCGCCGTGCGGCTCGCCGAACTCCTGCACCGCCTCGGCTACGTCCGGACCGGCCACCTCGTCTCCGTCACCCGCGACGATCTCGTCGGCCAGTACGTCGGGCACACCGCGCCCAAGACCAAGGAGGTCCTCAAGCGGGCGATGGGCGGCGTCCTGTTCATCGACGAGGCCTACTACCTGTACAGGGCCGAGAACGAGCGCGACTACGGCCAGGAGGCCATCGAGATCCTGCTGCAGGTCATGGAGAACCAGCGCGACGATCTCGTCGTCGTCCTCGCCGGCTACAAGGACCGCATGGACTCCTTCTTCGCCTCCAACCCCGGCATGAGCTCCCGCATCGCCCACCACATCGACTTCCCCGACTACGAACCGGGCGAGCTGGAGGCCATCGGCCGCCTGCTGATGCGGCGCGAGGGCTACGGCCTCGCCCCCGAGGCCGAACCGGTCTTCCGCGAGTACCTCGACCGGCGCCGCGCCCGCCCCCGGTTCGCGAACGCCCGGTCCGTCCGCAACGCGATCGAACGCGCCCGCCTCCGGCACGCGAGCCGCCTCCTCGACCGTCCGGGCGAGGTCGACCGCGCCGACCTCACCACCCTCCGCCCGGAGGACTTTCTCGCCAGCCGCGTCTTCCGCTGATCCTGCCGCTCCGGGGCGGGAGCGCGGCCGCGGGAGGTGAGAGCGGTCACCTCGCGCCGGGGAGATGACCTCCGCATGTCCTAGTGTTGAGAACATCGACATGATGATGTGGGGGAGAAGTTGCTGAACCCTGAGGATCTGTACGAGCTGGACACCGACTTGCCGGAGCTGTCCGGGCCGGTTCTGCTGCACAGCCTCGACGGCTTCGTGGACGCCGGATCCACCGGGCAGCTCGTGCGCGAGCACATCCTGGACGCCCTGGAGCACCGGGTCATCGCCCGCTTCGACGTCGACTCGCTGATCGACTACCGGGCCCGGCGGCCGCCGATGACGTTCGACCGCGACCACTGGGCGTCCTACGAGGCCCCCGAACTGGTCGTGCGGCTCGTCCACGACGCGGCCGGCACCCCGTTCCTGCTGCTCAGCGGTCCCGAGCCCGACCGGCTCTGGGAGGGGTTCACCGCGTCGGTCCTGCACCTGGTCGAACGGCTCGGGGTGGGGCTCGTGGTCGGGTTCCACGGGATCCCGATGGGGGTGCCGCACACGCGTCCGGTCGGGATCACCTCGCACGCCACGCGGCCCGAGCTGATCGACCGCGGGACGTGGTTCGACAAGGTGCAGGTGCCCGGGAGCGCCGCCGGGCTGCTGGAGCTGCGGCTCGGCGAGGCCGGGCACGACGCGGTCGGGCTGGCCGTGCACGTCCCGCACTACCTGTCGCAGTCCGCCTACCCGGCCGCCGCCGTGGCCGCGCTGGAGGCGGTCGTCGCCGCGACCGGGCTGGAGCTGCCGGTCGACGCCGTGCGCCAGGCGGCCGCCGCCACCGACGCCGAGATCGCCGAGCAGGTCGAGGGCAACGACGAGGTGGAGAAGGTCGTCCGGGCGCTCGAGCAGCAGTACGACGCGTTCGCCGGCGCCGCCGAGCGCGACAACCTGCTCGCCGAGTCGCAGGACATGCCGACCGCCGACGAGCTCGGCGCGCAGTTCGAGCGGTTCCTCGCGGAACAGGACGGGCCCGACGCGTCCCCGTGACGCCCGCCTCGCATGCCCGCCGGGGCCCTGGGTAGGCGAGCCCTTGAGAGGAGGGCACGACATGACCCAGCACGCCATGGCACAGAAGGTGAACGAGGTGATGACGCCCGTGCCGGTGACCGTGCCGCCGGACACGCCGCTGGCACGGGTCGGCGAGCTCATGCGCGAGCACGGCATCGGCGACGTCCTCGTCGTGGACGAGGGACGGCTCCGGGGCCTGGTGACCGACCGCGACATCGTCGTCCGCGGCGTCGCCATGCGCCGCGACATGGCGTCCACCGCCGTCGCCGACGTCTGCAGCACGAACGTGATCACGGTCCCGGCCGGGGAGGACGCCGACACGGCCGTCCGGCTGATGAGCGAGCACGCCGTCCGGCGGGTGCCCGTCGTGGACGGCGACCGGCCCATCGGCATGGTGTCCATCGGCGATCTCGCCATCCAGCGCGACGACCACTCGGTCCTCGCCGACATCAGCGCCGAACCGCCGAACAGGTGAGCACCGTCCGGATCGGCGTCGCCGACGCCGCCCTCGACGCGGACCTCGACATCCCGGACGAACCGACCGGCATGGTGCTGCTCGCCCACGCGGGCGACGGCCCCCGGCGGCCCGCCGTGGCCCGCGGGCTGAACGCCGCCGGCATCGGCACCCTCCGGCTCGATCTGCTCACCGGGCACGAGGACGAGTTCGACGGCGTCACCGCCGCGCTGCACTCCGACATCGAACTGCTGACGCTCCGGCTGATCGGCGCGGTCGACCGGCTCACCGAGGGCCTGGTGTCCGCCCCGCACACCGCCGGGCTCCCCCTCGGGCTGTTCGGCGCGGGCACCGGCGCCGCCGCCGCGCTGGCCACCGCGGCGGCCCGCCCGCGCGTCGCGGCGGTCGTGTCGCACGGCGGCCGCCCCGACCTCGCGGGCCCGTCGCTGCCGCGCGTCCGGGTGCCCGTCCTGCTGATCGTGGGCGGCGCCGACACGCCCGTCCTCGACCTGACCGAGCGGGCCGTCCGGGACCTGGACGTCGCGGAGGTCCACGTCGTGGACGGCGCCGCGCACGGCTTCGAGGAGGCCGGGGCGCTCGAGGAGGTCACCACCCAGGCCGCCGACTGGTTCAACCGGCACCTGGCCCGCGCCGCGGCCCGCCGGTGACGCTCAGCCGAGCGGCACGGTGACGATCGGCGCGCTCGACGGCCGCGCCGACCCGCCGGCCGGCTCCACGGTCAGCCCGATCGTCCGGATGCCCGCCAGCCCCGAGGTGATCACCGGGGGCGACGGCTCGCCGGGCGGCGCGGCCAGCAGCGCGGACGGCAGCGGCGCCTCCCGGCCGAGCAGCCACAGCTGGTAGGTCCGGTCGCCGGGCACCGGGGCGAGGCCGTGCGTGGTCACGACGGCCCGGTTCAGCGACCGCGATGCCACCACCGTCACCGAGCCCGGTGCCGACCCCGGCACGGGCGCCGTGCTCGTCCGCGCGTCCGGCGCCGCCAGCACCGCGGCGATCCGCCGGTTCAGCGCCTGCGCCTGCTCGGCCTCCTGATGCGACCGCACCGCGAACGTCCCGCCCAGCACCGCCAGCACCAGGCACGCCGCGGCGACGAGCCACGGGCTGTGCCGGGTGCGGACGGCCCGTGGCCGGCGCGCCGGCCGGGGCGGGAGCTGCCGGGTGCGGCCGATCTCCGCCAGCACCCGTTCCCGCAGCCGGTCCGGCGGGCGGCGCGCCGCGGCGACGGCCAGCCGCGACGTCGTCTCCCGCAACCCCCGCACCTCTTCGGCGCAGGACGGGCACCGGTCGAGATGCCGCTCGAACCGCCTGCGCTCGGTCTCCTCCAGCGCGTCCAGCGCGTAGGCGCCGCCGAGGTCGTGGAGGTCGTGGGTCATCACCGGACTCCCATGCAGTCGCGCAGCCGGATCAGGCCGTCGCGCATCCGTGTCTTGATGGCCGCCAGCCCGACGCCCAGCAGTTCCGCGACCTCCCGGTAGCTGTAGCCGCCGTAGTACGCGAGGGTGATCGACTCGCGCTGGACGTCGGTCAGGCCGGACAGGCAGCGGCGCACCTGCTGGTGCTCGAGCCGGATCTCGGCCTGCTCGCTGACCTGGTCGTACTCGGGTTCGGGCGCGGCGGCCCGCTCCTCGCGGTCCCGGCCGGCCTGCACCGCGCGCACCCGGTCGACGGCCCGGCGGTGCGCGAGCGTCATCGCCCACGACGTCGCGCTGCCCCGCGACGGCTCGTACCGCGACGCCGTCCGCCACAGTTCCACGAGCACGTCCTGCGCGACCTCCTCCGCCTGCGCGGTGTCCCGCAGGATCCGCAGCACCAGCCCGTACACGGGACCGGACAGCCGCGCGTACACCTCCTCGAACGCCTCCTGGTCTCCGCGCGCGACGCGGACCAGCAGCCCCGCGAGGTCCGCCGGGTCCCCGGTCGCGTCCGGCTCGCCGGTCCCCCGTGGCCCAGGGCGTTTCCCGCGTGGTCGCTCGCTCATCGTCACATGACCTGGTTCGGAGCCGCCGGGCTCGTGGATGGGTCGTCCCGGGCGATTCCCCTCGCCCGGACCGCATGCCAAGAATCCCACCCATCCGCTCCCGGTACCGCTCCGAACACCCGACGTGACACGCAGATCGGTACGGGACAGGACCGGACGGCTCGCCGCCGCGGTCGCCGGCGTCCTCGCGGCGGCCGCGGCGATGGGCGTCGCCGAACTCGCCGCGGGCGCGCTGGGACGCCCCGCCGCCTCCCCGGTCATCGCGGTGGGCTCCGGGTTCGTCGACCTCACCCCCGTCTGGCTGAAGGACTGGGCGATCCGCGCCTTCGGGACGAACGACAAGCTCGTCCTGCTCCTTGGAGTGGGCCTCGGCGTCGTCCTGGCTGCGGTCGCCGCAGGCCTGCTGGCCGGACGGCGCCTCCGGCGGGGCCTCGCCGGCCTCGCGGCCGTCGGCGCCGTCGGCGCCCTGGCCGCGCTGACCCGCCCGTCCGGCGGCGCGGCCGACGCCCTCCCGACGCTGGTGGGCGTCGCCGCGGGCATGGCGGTCCTGACCGTCCTCGTGCACCGCCTCCCGGTGCCGTCCACCCGGAAGATGACCGGCTCCGGCCAGGGAGGGGCAGCACGGGAAACGGACGGGCCCGAAGGGGACGGCCCCGGAACCGGAACGTCGTCCGCGCCGGAAGCACCGGAGGGCGGGGACGGCGCGCCGGTCGCGGCGGTCGCGGCGGTATCGGCGAGCGCGGCGGGGCGGGGGACGGGACGGCGGCGGTTCCTGCTCGCCGGGGCCGGGGCGGTCGCGGTGGCGGGGGCCGGTGCGGCGGGCGGGCGGTTCCTGCTCGGACGGCGCGAGGTCGCGAAGCTGCGCGGCTCGATCGACCTGCCGGGGCCCGCCTCGCCCGCACCGCCCGTGCCGCGCGGCGCGCAGGTACGGGTGCCGGGGATGACACCGTTCGTCACCCCGAATCGGGACTTCTACCGGGTCGACACGGCCCTCACCCTCCCGCAGGTCGATCCGCGCGACTGGACGCTGCGGATCCACGGGATGGTCGACCGCCCCCTGGAGATCACGTTCGGCGAGCTCCTGGACCGGGAGCTGATCGAGCGCGACATCACGCTGTCGTGCGTGTCGAACCAGGTCGGCGGCGATCTCGCCGGGAACGCTCGCTGGCTCGGCGCGCCGCTCGCGCCGCTGCTGCGCGAGGCGGGCGTCCGGCGTGGCACCGACCAGGTCCTGTCGAGCGCGGCCGACGGCATGACGATCGGCACCGCGCTCGACCCGGTGCTGGACGGGCGGGACGCGATGCTCGCCGTCGCGATGAACGGGGAGCCGCTGCCGGTGAAGCACGGCTTCCCGGTGCGCATGGTCGTCCCGGGCCTGTTCGGCTACGTGTCGGCGACGAAATGGGTCGTCGACCTCGAGATCACCCGGTTCGCCGCCGACCGGGCGTACTGGACGGAGCGCGGCTACGCCGAGCGCGCGCCGGTCAAGACGTTCTCGCGCATCGACCTCCCGCGCCCGCTCGCGCGCGTGCGGGCCGGCCGGGTCGCCGTCGCGGGCACCGCGTGGGCCCAGCATCGCGGCGTCCGGGCCGTCGAGTGGCAGGTGGACGACGGCCCGTGGCGCGAGGCGCGGCTCGCGCCGGTGCCGTCCACCGACACCTGGCGGCAGTGGGTCGCCGAGTGGGACGCCGCTCCCGGCGGCCACACGCTGCGGGTCCGGGCCACGGACGGCACCGGCGCCACGCAGCCCCCCGAGCGCACCCCGCCCTTTCCCGACGGCGCGACCGGGTGGCACTCGGTCGTGGTGACCGTCACCTGATCGCACATTCCATCCGGCAACGCAGTCGAACCGACAACGAGGGAGAACCATGATGAACCGCACCCGCACCCTGACCGGCGCCCTGCTCGCCGCCGGGCTGGCCTTCGGCGCGACCGCCTGCGGCGGCGACGACGACGGCGAGAGCACCTCCGGCTCGGCGGCGAACACCCCCGCGACGAGCGCGGCGCCGAGCACGCCCGCCGAGGCGGGCGCGGCCGCCGCGGAGCCGTTCGGCCCCGCCTGCTCGGCCGTCCCGAAGGACGGCTCGGGCAGCTTCTCCGGCATGGCCCAGGACCCGGTCGCGACGGCCGCGTCCAACAACCCCGTCCTGTCGACGCTGGTCACCGCGGTGAAGAAGGCCGGACTGGTCGACACGCTCAACTCGTCGAAGAACATCACGGTGTTCGCGCCGACGAACGACGCGTTCGCGAAGATCCCGGAGGGCCGGCTGAACGACGTCCTGGCCGACAAGGAGAAGCTGACGAGCATCCTGACCTACCACGTCGTCGGGCAGAAGGTCGCCCCGGACGCCCTGGCGAACGGCGACTTCAAGACCCTGCAGGGCGCGCGGCTCAAGACGAGCGGGTCCGGTGAGTCTTTCACGGCGGGTGAGAACGCCAAGGTCGTGTGCGGCAACGTGCAGACCGCCAACGCGACCGTGTACATCATCGACAGCGTGCTGATGCCGCCGGCGTCCTGACGGCGGGTGGCGGGGCGGCCGTGACCCGGCCGCCCCGCCCGCGCGCGTCCGGGGTCCCCGAGCCGACGGCCGGCCCCCAGGGGTGCTGACGGGATATCCCGCCGGGGATCCGCGGCCCGGTGTCCCGGCACCCCGGCGAACCGGGGCCGTCACCGCGGACTCGGACGGTCACGGCGAACCGGGACCGGGGGCCTGCCCGCCGCCGCGCGCCGGCGGCCCCGGTCGCCGGCGGGGCGGGGTGCCGGCGGCGACGCCCCGGCGGGCGCCGCCGCTGTGGTCGGGCGGCGCCGGCTCGTCAGCCGCTCGTCGTCGCGGGCCCGCCCGCCGGCGAACACGCCCAAGGCCTCACAGGTTGATGTTCCCCTGCGCGTTCATGTCCCGGAGCTGGATGACCTTCTCCGCGGGCCCGTTGAACACGTTGACGTTGCCGTCGTCGGAGGCGCTCGCCCGCGTCTGCGCCTGGTTCCACAGGGACTCGATCTCGGCGCCGAACTCCGGGTCCTCGTCCAGGACCCGCCGGACGGCCCCTTCGAGCGCCTCGACCCGCTCGGGCTCGTCCGGGTCGGCGACCGCCCGCGCCAGCGTCTCCTCGTCGCGCGCCCGTCCGCGGAACCGCTCCCGGACGCGGCGCGCCATGCCCGCGAGGGCCGCCTGCGCGGGCGCGGCCGTGGCCTCGATGGTGGCCCCCGCCATGGCGGCGGCGATGGCAATGGTCATCGGATCGCTCACTCTCACAGTGGAGCACAGGGGTACGGAACGGGCCACCCGATCGGCCACGGACAACCGGTGGCCGTTGCCGCGCCGGGCGGACGGGCGGACCGCCGCGAGCCTCGTTTCCGATCAACAGAACATGACGGCCCCCGACCTCGTGGGCGGGTATCCGGCTGACCGGCAACGACGATCGCGAACGCGACGACCAGGTGGGGAACGGCCGTTCCGGCAGCCGTTTCGATCGCGGCGACCGTTTCGACGGGGCCGCGCGAAATGCGGGCGGCGCGTCAGGGTTCGAAGCGGTAGCCCATGCCGGGTTCGGTGATCAGGTGCTTGGGACGGGACGGGTCGGCCTCGAGCTTGCGGCGCAGGGAGGCCATGTAGACGCGCAGGTAGTTCGTCTCCTTGACGTAGCTCGGGCCCCACACCTCGGCGAGCAGCCGGCGCTGCGGGACGAGCGCGCCGGGGCTGCGCAGCAGGATCTCGAGGATGCCCCACTCGGTCGGGGTCAGGTGGATCGCGTCGCCGTCGCCGTCGCCGTCGCCGGTGACGGTCTTGCGGGCGAGATCGACGAGCCGCCCGCCGACCGCGACCGTGGGGGACGTCCCGTCGGCGGGGGCGCGGCGGGTGATCGCGCGGATGCGGGCGAGCAGTTCGTCGAGCCCGAACGGTTTGGTGACGTAGTCGTCGGCGCCCGCGTCGAGCGCCTCGACCTTGTCGTGGCTGCCGGACCGGCCCGACAGCACGATGATCGGGACCTGCGACCAGCCGCGCAGCCCGCGGATCACCTCGACGCCGTCCAGGTCGGGCAGCCCGAGGTCGAGGACGACCAGGTCGGGACGCCAGTCGGCGGCGCGCACGAGGGCCTGCCCGCCGTCGGCGGCGACCTCGACCTCGTAGTGCCGGGCGCGCAGGTTGAGCCGCAGCGTCGTCAGGATCTGCGGCGAGTCGTCCACCACCAGCACGCGCGTCACGTCCGCTCCTCCCGTACGGCCGCGGGGAGGGCGACCACCATGGTCAGCCCGCCGCCCGGCGTCTCCTCGATCTCGATCGCGCCGTCCATCGCCTCGGCGAGCCCGCGCGACAGGGCCAGCCCGAGCCCGACGCCGGTGCGGTCGTCGCGGTCGCCGAGCCGCTGGAACGGTGCGAACGCGCGGTCGCGGTCCGCGGGCGGGATGCCCGGGCCGCGGTCGATCACGCGCACCTGCACCCGCGCGGCGTGGGCGCTCGCGGTGACCAGCACGGCCTCGCCGGGCGGGTTGTGGCGGACGGCGTTGGACACCAGGTTCGCGAGTACCCGTTCGAGCAGCGCGGGGTCGGCGGCGACCTCGGGCAGGTCCGCGGGCACGCGGATCTCGACGGGGACGTCGCCGAGGCCGTCCAGTGCCCGGGGCACGACGTCCTCGACGGCGATGGGCCGCCGCGACACCCCGAGCACCCCGGCCTGCAGCCGGCTCATGTCGAGGAGGTTCGCGACGAGCCGGTCGAGCCGGGCCAGCGATTCGGCGGCCATCGCGGTGAGTTCGTCCCGGTCGGAGTCGCTCCAGACGACGTCGGGGCTGCGCAGGCTGTCCACGGCGGCGATCGCGGACGCCAGCGGGGTGCGCAGGTCGTGGCTGACGGCGCCGAGCAGCGCCGTGCGCATCCGGTCGGCGGCCGCCAGCGGCGCGACCTGCTCGGCGGTCTCGGCGAGCCGCCGGTGCCGCAGCGCGACGGCGGCCTGCGCCGCGAACGCCTCCAGGATCCGGCGGTCGGACGCGGGCAGCGTCCGGCCCCGGACGGCGAGCGCGAGCGCGTCGTCGACGAGGACGTCGCAGTCGCCGGCGTCCGGTCGGGTGACCGGGGGGCCGCCGGCGGACGCCACGATCGTCCAGGGGGCCTGGGGTGCGGCCGGGTCGCGTTCCAGCAGGGTCACGGACGCGAGCGCGTACGTCTCGCGGAGGCGGTCGAGGATGCCGTTCAGCGGGCCGGGCGGCGGGGCGTCCCCGCCGTCGCCGCGCAGGATGTCCCCGGCGAGCGTCGACAGCACCTGCGCGTCGGCGCGCGCGCGGGCCGCCTCCCGGCCCCGGCGGGCGGTCACATCGACGATCGTGCTGACGGTGATCCCGACGATGACGAACACGACCAGCTGCAGCACCGCCTCCGCCCCGTACACCGTGAAGGTGCCGAGGGGCGGCGTGAAGTACCAGTTGAGCAGCAGCGTCCCGGCGACGGCCGCGAACAGCGCCGGGTACAGGCCGCCGACCAGCGCGACGCCGACCACCGCGGCCTGGAACAGCAGGATGTCGCTGTTCAGCGACACGTCCCCGCGCAGCCGGTCCAGCAGCAGCGTGAGCAGCGGCAGCACGACGGCGGCGAGCACGAACCCGGCCGCCCGGCGGGCCGGGGGCACCCCCACGTGCTCCGCAGCGCCCGCCACCGGTGCCCCTGCCCGGCCTCCTCGTGGCTGACCAGGTGCACGTCGATCGGCCCCGACCCGGCGGTCACGGTGACGCCGACCCCGCGCGCGAACACGTGCGCGAGCCGTCCCCGCCTGGACGCGCCCAGGACGAGCTGGGTGGCGTTGACGCCGCGCGCGAAGTCCAGCAGCGCGCCCGGCACGTTCGTCCCGACGACCTGGTGGTAGCTGCCGCCGAGGCTCTCCACCAGCGACCGCTGCCGGGTCAGGTTCGCGGGCGCCGCGTCGGTCAGGCCGTCGCTGCGGGTGACGTGCAGGGCGAGCAGGTCGGCGCCCCGCGCGCGGTCGGCGATCCGGGCGGCGCGGCGGATCAGCGTGTCGCCCTCCGGCCCGCCGGTGAGCGCCACGACGACCCGTTCCCGCGCCTGCCAGGTGCCGCGGATGCCGTGGTCGGCGCGGTACCGGTCGAGCTGGTCGTCCACCTTGTCGGCCAGCCACAGCAGCGCCAGCTCGCGCAGCGCCGTCAGGTTGCCGACGCGGAAGTAGTTCCCGAGCGCCGCGTCGATCTTCTCGGGGGCGTAGACGTTGCCGTGCGCCATCCGTCGGCGCAGCGCCTCCGGCGCCATGTCGACCAGCTCGACCTGCTCGCGCGCGCCGCACCACCTCGTCGGGGACGGTCTCGCGCTGCGGCACTCCGGTGATCTGCTCGACCACGTCGTTGACCGACTCCAGATGCTGCACGTTCACCGTCGACACCACGTCGATGCCGGCGTCCAGGATCTCCTCGACGTCCTGCCACCGCTTGGCGTTCGGCGATCCCGGCACGTTGGTGTGCGCCAGCTCGTCGATCAGCGCGACGCCGGGGCGGCGCGCGACGACCGCCGCCGCGTCCAGCTCGGTGAACTCCGCGCCCCGGTACCGGGCCGTCCGGCGCGGGACGACCTCCAGGCCGTCCAGCAGCGCGGCGGTGCGGGCCCGGCCGTGCGTCTCCACCAGCCCGACGACGACGTCGGTGCCGCGCTCGCGGCGCCGCGCGCCCTCGGCGAGCATCGCGTAGGTCTTGCCGACGCCGGGCGCAGCGCCCAGGTAGATCCGCAACCGGCCCCGGCCCATCGTTCCTCCTCGCCCTCACAGTACTCGCGGGCCGCGTCAGCCCCGGCCGGGGAACCGCCGGTCGAGCGCCAGGTTCAGCTCCAGGACGTGGACGCGCGGCTCGCCCATGAAGCCGAGGTCGCGGCCGTGCTCGTGCTCCGCGACGAGCGCCCGCACCCGGTCCGGCGCGACGCCCCGCGCGGCGGCGACGCGCTCTCCACCTGCAGCGCCGCGTAGGCGGGGGAGATGTGCGGGTCGAGGCCGCTGCCGCTGCCGGTGACGGCGTCGGGCGGGACGGCCGGATCCGCCGGGGCGTCGCCCCGGACCGGCACGATCAGCCCGGCCGCGTAGTCCTCGCCGGGCCGGGCGAGTTCCACCCGGGCGCCCCGGTAGCGGGCGACGAACGGCGCCTTCATCTCGCCCGCCCGCTCGTTGACGCTGACCACGCGCGTGGGCTTCGGCACGGTGCCGTCCGCCGCCCGCTCCCCGAACACCGCGAGCACCGCCCCGACCCCGCCGCCGGTGCAGTACGGGCGCGAACCGTCCACGCCCTCCAGGTCCCCGACCGCGCGGCTGCGCGCGCAGACCTGCGTGAGCAGGCTCGGGCGGTCCGCGGTGTCCACGACGTCCTCGGGGCCGAGGTTGCTCGCGCCCGACGACAGCGGGTCGTAGCCGTCCCCGGCGTTGGACGGGCGGCTCTGGAAGTACGCCCGCAGCGGTTCGCCGTCCGGGCCGGTGAACGGCTGGGCGAGCAGCGCGCTGCCGACCGTCCGGCCGTCGGCCCGCACGAGCGAGCCGTCCGCGCGGTCGGCCAGGCCGGGCAGGCGCCCGACCGCGTACAGGGCGACGGGATAGGCGAGGCCGAGCAGCACGGTGAAGACGAGCAGCGCGCGCAGCGCCGCGGCGAGCCGCCGGAATGAGTGCTCCATGTCAGGACATCCCCGGAAGATACTGAACGAACAGGTCGATGAGCTTGATGCCGATGAACGGGACGACGACCCCGCCGAGCCCGTAGACCAGCAGGTTGCGCGACAGCAGCGCCGACGCCCCGCCGGCCCGGTACCGGACGCCGCGCAGCGCCAGCGGGATCAGCGCCACGATCACCAGCGCGTTGAAGATCACCGCGGCGAGGATCGCCGACTGCGGGCTGTGCAGCCGCATGACGTTCAGCGCGTCCAGCCCCGGGAACAGCCCGACGAACAGCGCCGGAATGATCGCGAAGTACTTCGCGACATCGTTGGCGATCGAGAACGTCGTCAGCGCGCCGCGGGTGATCAGGAGCTGCTTGCCGATCTCCACGATCTCGATCAGCTTCGTCGGGTCGGAGTCCAGGTCGACCATGTTCCCGGCCTCCTTGGCCGCGGACGTGCCGGTGTTCATCGCCACGCCCACGTCGGCCTTCGCGAGCGCCGGGGCGTCGTTCGTCCCGTCCCCGGTCATCGCGACCAGCCGGCCGCCCTCCTGCTCCCGCTTGATCAGCTCGAGCTTGTCCTCCGGCCGCGCCTCGGCGAGCACGTCGTCCACCCCGGCCTCCGCCGCGATCGCCGCCGCGGTCGCCGGGTTGTCCCCGGTCACCATCACGGTGCGGATGCCCATCGCCCGCAGCCGGTCGAACCGCTCCCGCATCCCGTCCTTGACGACGTCCTTCAGGTGCACCACACCCAGCACCCGCGCCGCCTCCGCGACCACCAGCGGGGTGCCGCCGGACGCCGAGATCTCCGCGACGACGCCGTCCAGCCCGTCCGGGACCTCGCCGCCCCGCTCGCGGACCCAGCCCGCGACCGCACCGGCCGCGCCCTTGCGCAGCGACCGGCCGTCCAGATCGACGCCCGACATGCGTGTGTGCGCGCTGAACGGGACCCACTCCGCGTGGGCCGGCTTGCCCTCGGGACGTTCGCGCAGGCCGTACCGCTCCTGCGCGAACACCACGACCGACCGGCCCTCGGGCGTCTCGTCCGCGAGGCTCGCCAGGTGCGCGGCGTCCGCCAGCTCGCGTCCGGTCACGCCACCCACCGGGACGAACGCCGACGCGCGCCGGTCGCCCAGCGTGATCGTGCCCGTCTTGTCGAGCAGCAGCGTGCCGACGTCGCCCGCCGCCTCCACGGCCCGCCCGCTCATCGCGAGCACGTTGCGCCGGACGAGCCGGTCCATCCCCGCGATGCCGATCGCCGACAGCAGCGCCCCGATCGTCGTCGGGATCAGGCACACCAGCAGCGACACCAGCACGATGCCGCTCACCCCGTGCCCGTCCAGCGCGGCCGTGTCCGGGGTGCCCGGGGCCTTGCTGTAGATCGCCATCGGCTGCAGCGCCGCGACCGCCAGCAGGAACACGATCGTCAGCGCGGCCAGCAGGATGTTCAGCGCGATCTCGTTGGGCGTCTTGCGCCGGTTCGCGCCCTCGACCAGGGCGATCATCCGGTCGATGAAGCTCTCCCCGGGACGCTGCGTGATCCGCACGACGATCCGGTCCGACAGCACCCGCGTCCCGCCGGTCACCGCGCTGCGGTCGCCGCCCGACTCGCGGATCACCGGCGCCGACTCCCCGGTGATCGCCGACTCGTCCACGCTCGCCACGCCCTCGACCACGTCGCCGTCCCCGGGGACGATCTCCCCGGCCTCGACGACCACGCGATCGTCGAGCCGCAACTCGGTCGCCGGTACGCGCTCCTCCCCGGCCCCGGTGAGCCGGCGCGCGACCACGTCCGTCTTCGCCCGCCGCAGCGAGTCGGCCTGCGCCTTCCCGCGTCCCTCCGCGACGGCCTCGGCCAGGTTCGCGAACAGCACCGTCAGCCAGAGCCAGCCGACGATCGCCCAGGCGAACACGCTCGGCTCGGCGACCGCGAGGACCGTCGCCCAGAGCGCGCCCACCTCCACCACGAGCATGACCGGGTTGCGCCACAGCGTGCGCGGGTTCAGCTTGCGGAACGCGTCCGGCAGCGCCGCGGCGAGCCGCCGCGGGCCGAACGCCGGACTCGTCCGGCTCTGCGGCTCCACCGGGCGCGGTGGCGCCTCAACGGGTGCGGACATCAACCGATCCCTTCTGCGATGGGCCCGAGCGCGAGCGCGGGAAGGAACGTGAGGGCGACCAGGACCACGGTCACGCCGGCGACCATCCCGACGAACAGCGGCCGATGGGTGGGCAGCGTGCCCGCGGACTCGGGCACCCGGGCCTGCCGGACGAGTGACCCCGCCAGCGCCAGCACGAGCACCATCGGGACGAACCGTCCCAGCGCCATGCACAGCCCGAGCGCCGTGTCGAACCACACCGTCGCCACGCCCAGCCCCGCGAACGCCGACCCGTTGTTGTTCGACGCCGACGTGAACGCGTACAGGACCTCGCTGAGCCCGTGCGGCCCGCCGTTGAGCATCGCCGCCTGCCCGTTCCCGGTCGCCAGCGCGGCGGCCGTCCCGACCAGCACCAGAGCGGGCGTGACCAGGAAGTACGCCGCCGCCAGCTTGATCTCGCGCGGGCCGATCTTCTTGCCGAGGTACTCGGGCGTCCGGCCCACCATCAGCCCGGCGACGAACACCGTGATGATCGCCAGCACGAGCATCCCGTACAGACCCGACCCGACACCGCCGGGCGCGACCTCGCCGAGCATCATGTTCAGCATCGTCATCATCCCGCCGAGGCTCGTGTACGAGTCGTGGAACGAGTCCACGGCCCCCGTCGAGGTCAGCGTGGTCGACGCGGCGAACACCGCCGAGTTCAGCACGCCGAACCGCGTCTCCGTCCCCTCGCCCGCCGTCCCGACCGCCGTCGGCACCGTCCCGGCCGGCGCACCCTGGAACGTCATCGTCAACGCCACGCTGACCAGCGCGATCACGCCCATCACCGCGACGATCGCGTACCCCTGCCGCACCTGGCCGACCATCCGTCCGAACGTCCGGCACAGCGTGAACGGGATCAGCAGCAGCAGGAAGATCTCCAGCCAGTTCGTCCACGGCGCGGGGTTCTCGAACGGATGCGACGAGTTCGCGTTGTAGAACCCTCCACCGTTCGTCCCCAGCTCCTTGATCGCCTCCTGGCTCGCGACCGGCCCGCCGGTGATCGCCTGCTCCGCGCCGCTCACCGTCGTGACCGTCTCGGGCCCGGCAAAGTTCTGCACGGCCCCACCGGCCATCAGCAGGACCGCCCCCAGGCACGCGATCGGCAGCAGGATCCGCAGCGTCCCCCGCGTCAGATCGACCCAGAAGTTCCCGAGCCCGTCACCCCTCTTCCGCGCGAACCCCCGCACCAGCGCCATCGCGACGCTCATCCCGACGGCGGCCGACACGAAGTTCTGCACCGCCAGCCCGGCCATCTGCACCAGATGCCCCATCGCGGACTCGCCGGAGTACGACTGCCAGTTCGTGTTCGTCGTGAAGCTGACGGCGGTGTTCCACGCCTGGTCGGGCCGCACCGGCCCCATGCCCACGTCCAGCGGCAGCCACTGCTGCACCCTCTGCAGCAGGTACAGGAACAGCACGCTCACCAGCGAGAACGCGAGCATGCTCCGCGCGTACGTCCCCCACGTCTGCTCGGCGCCGGGATCGGCCCCGACCACCCGGTAGACCCCGCGCTCCACACGCGAATGCCTGGTACCGGTGTAGACCCGGTACATGTAGTCGCCCAGCGGCCGATGCACCACGACCAGGGCGAGTATCAGGGACCCCAGGAACAGGAGCCCCGCGACCGTCGAACTCATCTAGAAGCGCTCCGGATACAAGAGGGCGGCGACCAGGAACACGATCAGGACCGCGGCCAGCACCAGCCCCACGGCGTTCTCGGCGGTCACCTCTCCACGCCCCTCACCAGCAGGCCGAGCAGGGCGAATATCCCCATCGTCAGCACCACGAAGGCCACATCGGTCATCGTCGTTTCCTCGGTTCGTCTCGTTCGACCCCCGGCGTCCTCACCAGGGCGTTCGCGAGTTAAGCACCGATCTGTGGCGTTTTCGGGGGTGTTGACGGGCCCTTAGCGCCCGGGCCCCGACTCTTAACGCCCTCCTAATACGGACGGCCGCGACGGCCGAGCCGGGCCCGTCGCGCACGAGCACCGGCCCCCGGATACCGCTTCGCGATCGTCCCCGGGGTCGGGGTACGCTTTCCCGGCGAGCACGCGGGCGCGTAGCTCAGGGGTAGAGCACTCGCCTTACAAGCGAGGAGTCGGCGGTTCGAAACCGTCCGCGCCCACCAGCCGGAGAGCGGGCGGCGATTACTGGTTTGCGGTCCTGAAGGCTTGGGCCACCAGTTCGCGTGCCTGATGCCACAGGGGGCCGTGGGGTGTCGCGTCCACGCCCTCGAGGCGGAAGACCGTTTCGGTGAACGCATCGACGTCCGTCGGGGGCGAGGCGCGGAGTTCTTCCTGAACGGCCGGAGGCAGGCAGAAGCCGAGGTCGACGCACAGGTCGTACAGCAGGTCGCCGACGGCTTCGGGGGAGAGGGCGGTCATGGCGTCATGGTCGCTCCTGTAGGAGCGGGCAGCTCCTTTTCCGGGTGGTGGCAGGCGATCCAGTGGCCGGGGCGGAGCGGGCGCATCTGGGGCTCTTCGGTCGTGCAGCGGTCGTCGGCGCGGGGGCAGCGGGTGCGGAAGCGGCAGCCGCTGGGCGGGGCGAGCGGTGAGGGGGGCTCGCGGGTCGCGGCCGCCTCCTCCTGCGGGGTGAGGTGCAGCGGGCCTCGGGGGACGGACGACAGCAGGGTTCGGGTGTAGGGGTGCGCGGGGCGGTCGACGAGGTCCGCGCCGGTCGCGAGTTCGCAGGTCTTGCCGAGGTACATGACGAGGACGCGGTCGCTGATGTTCTTGATCACCGCGAGGTCGTGCGCGATGAACACGAGGGTGAGGCCGTAGCGGGCCTTGAGGTCCTCGAGGAGGTTGAGGATCTGCGCTTGCACGGAGACGTCGAGGGCGGACACGGGCTCGTCGCAGATGATCAGTTCGGGTTCGAGGGCGAGGGCGCGGGCGATGCTGATGCGCTGGCACTGGCCGCCGGAGAACTCGTGGGGGCGGCGTCCCCCGACGGACGGGTCGAGGCCGACGGCTTCGAGCGCCTCGTCCATGCGGGAGGGGCCGCCCCAGACGCGTGGGCCCTCGGCGACGATGTCGCGCACCCGGCGGCGGGGATTGAGCGACGAGATCGGGTCCTGGAAGATCATCTGCATGCGCTGCCGGGTGCGGCGGAGGGGTTCGCCGCGCAGGGCGGTGAGTTCGAGGTCGGACAGCCGGACGGACCCGGAGGCGGGGCGCGGCAGCTGCATGATCGCGCGGGCGGCGGAGGACTTGCCGCAGCCCGACTCGCCGACGATGCCGAGCGTCTCGCCCTTGGCGACGTCGAAGCTCACCCCGGACACGGCGTGGACGGTGCGGCGCCCGGCGGGGAACGTGACCGTGAGGTTCTCGACGCGCAGGAGCGCGTCGGTGTCGCGCAGGTGCGCGGTTCCGCTACCGGCCATGGTGGGCGCCTTCCGGCTCGTGCGCCGGGTACCAGCAGGCGTGCGAGCGGTCGTGGTGGGACGTGAGGGGCGGTTCGTCCGATCTGCAGCGGTCCCGGGCGAACGGGCAGCGGGGGTGGAACCGGCAGCCGGAGGGCGGGGCGACGAGGTCGGGCGGGCGGCCGTCGATGACCGCGAGCCGGGTGTGGTTCGGGGCGGAGAGGTCGGGGACGGCTCGGAGGAGCGCCTCGGTGTAGCGCATGCGGGGGGCGGTGAACACGGCTTGGGTGGGGCCGTACTCGACGGCGCGGCCCGCGTACATGACGATCACCTCGTCGGCGTGGTCGGCGACGACGCTGAGGTCGTGGCTGACCAGGACCATCGCCATGTCGCGTTCGTCGCGCTGGCGGTGCAGGAGCCGCATGATCTGCTTCTGCACGGTGACGTCGAGCGCGGTGGTGGGCTCGTCGGCGAAGAGGACCTCGGGGTCGCAGGACAGGGCCATCGCGATGGTGATCCGCTGCCGCATGCCGCCGGACAGCTGGTGCGGGTAGGAGCGCAGGACGCGCCGGGGTTCGGGGATGCCGACGGAGGCGAGCAGGCGTTCGGCCTCCTCCCGGGAGCGGCGGCGGGTCATGCCGAGGTGGACGCGGAGCGGCTCGGTGACCTGGGTACCGATGGTGCGGACGGGGTTGAGGGCGGTCATCGGGTCCTGGAAGACGGCGGCCATGCGGGTGCCGAGGACGCCGCGGGTGTCGCCGGTGAGGTCGCGGTCCCCGAGGCGTGCGTGGCCGGTGCGTTCGGCGGTGTCGGGGAGCAGGCCGAGGACGGAGCGGATCAGGACCGACTTGCCGCTGCCCGATTCGCCGACGATCGCGAGGGTGCGGCCGCGTTCGAGGGCGAACGACACCCCGTCGACGGCGTGCAGCGGGCCGCGGGGCGTCGCGAACGCGGTGCGCAGGTCGCTCACCTCGAGCAGCGGCCCGTCCCGGTGGACGACGGGCGCGGACGGCGGGGCGGTCCGGCGCCGGGGGCGGGCCGGCTCCAGGCCGCCCGGCCGGTGGCCGGTGAGCTCCTGCAGCCGGTCGCCGACGAGGTTGAGGGCGAGGACGGTCAGGAACATGGCGGCGGACGGGACGACGACGATGTGCGCGGCCGTGTCCAGCGTGCTGCGCCCGTCGTTGATCATGCCGCCCCAGGTGGGGGTCGGCGGCTGCACCGACAGGCCGAGGAAGGCCAGCGCGCCCTCGGCGATCACCACGACGGCCATCAGGGTGAAGGCGTAGGACAGGGCGGGCGGGACGACGTTCGGCGCGATCTCCCGCCACATCACGGTGCGGCCGCGGGCGCCGAGCGCGCGGGCGGCGGTGACGAACTCGCGCCGCCCGTAGGAGAGCGTCACCCCGCGGATCAGCCGGACCCAGGCGGGCACGCCGAGCAGGCCGAGCACGATGAGGACGTTGCGGACGCTGGGGCCGGCGAAGGCGACCACCGCGAGGGCGAAGACCATCGCGGGGAAGGCGAGCAGGACGTCGTTGGCCGTCATGACGATCCGGTCGAGCGGGCCGCGGCGGTAGCCGGCGAGGAGGCCGAGCGGGCCGCCGATCAGCAGGCCGAGCAGGACGGCGCCGAGGCCGACGCCGAGCGAGACGCGGGCGCCGTGGACGGTCCGGCTGAGCAGGTCGCGGCCGAGCCCGTCGGTGCCGAGCGGGTGGCCCGGGGCCGGGCCGGTCCCGGGTTCGCCGCTGAGCGTGGCGTCGTGGTCGGGCAGGGGCAGCAGGTCGGCGGTGAGCGCCGCGCCGACCACGAGGACGATCCACAGGACGGCGAGCCGGAAGCCCCAGCCGAGCCTCTCAGGACGCATGGCGGATCCTCGGGTCGAGGACCCCGTACAGCAGGTCGATGCCGAAGTTGACCAGGACGTACCCGACCGCGACGACGAGGACCCCGCCCTGGACGACGAGGTAGTCGCGGGACAGGATCGAGTCGACGATGAGCCGGCCCACTCCGGGCAGCCCGAACAGGGTCTCGATGATGACCGCGCCTCCGATCAGCGTTCCGAGGTTGAGGCCCACGACCGTGACGAGCGAGATGGCGGACGGTCGCAGGGCGTGCCGCCACACGACGCGGCGGGGCGACAGCCCGCGGGCGCGGGCGAGCGTGATGTAGTCCTCCCGCAGCGTCGCGATCAGGTCGGAGCGCAGGAGCCGGGCGTAGACGGCGAGCTGCCCGGCGGCGAGCGTCACCGAGGGCAGCAGGAGCGATCGCAGGTTCCCGGCGGGGTCCGCGCCGAACGGCGCGTACCCGGTGGCGGGCAGCAGCGGCCACCGCACCGCGAAGATCATGATCAGCACGACGCCGGACACGAAGACGGGGGTGGACAGCAGCCCGAAGCCCACCGTGGTGAGCGTCCGGTCCAGGAGGCCGCCGGGGCGGCGCGCGGCGGCCACTCCGGCGGGCACGGCCAGTCCCAGCGAGATCACCTGGGAGAGCAGCAGCAGCTCCAGCGTGACCGGCAGCCGCTGGGCCAGGGAGTCGGCCACCGGGGTGCTCGTGAGGTAGGAGGTTCCGAGGTCACCGGTGACGACGCCGCCCAGCCAGTCGAGGTAGCGCTCCCAGAACGGGGCGTCCAGGCCGAGGTCGCGCCGCACCGCGTCGAGCGCGGCCTGGTCCCCGGCGTAGCCGAGGATCTGCGCGGCCGGGTCGCCGGGCAGCAGGGTGATCATCCAGAAGGCGAGCAGGGTGACGACGAGCAGGACGACCAGCAGGTGCGCCGCCCGCCGCAGCAGCAACGTCGCCATCGGTCACCCGCCCATCCAGATCTGGCCGAACGGGTGCGTCCCCGAACCGACGAGGGCGCGCCCGGCCGAGCCGTCCGGCAGCTCGTACCGCTCGAGGCCGTGCACGTTCGATCGGGTGATCACCGCGCTGGTGCTGAGGTGGTCGATCCAGATGAACGGGAGCGTCTCCCGCAGGCGCCGTTGCACGGTCGCGTACGCCTCCTTGCGCTCGGCCTCGTCGGAGGCCGCGCGGCCCGCGTCGAGGGCCGCGCTGAGCCGTTCGTCCTCGATCCGGCTCATGTTGATGGAGACCGAGCCCGGCGGCTGGACGAACTTGGAGTGCAGGAACGAGTACTCGCCGTCGGGGTCGGGGCGGGCGAACTGCTCCCAGACGATCGCGCCGTAGTCGCCCATGAGGGCGCGCTGGACGAGGGTGGCCTGGTCGGCCTGCCGCACGGTGACCTCCATGCCCGCCTTGCCCCACATGTCCTGGACGAGTTCGGCGTTCTGCATCGACGACTGGTCGGGGACGCTGAGCAGTTCGATCCTGACCGGCCCGTGCTCCCGCTCGTACTCGCTGATCAGCGATCGTGCCGCGGCCGGGTCGAACGCGGGGTAGCCGCCGGGGACGTACCACGCGGAGTCGGGCGACCAGGGGCCGTCGGCGGGCTCGGTGAGGCCGGACCGCAGCGTCTCGATGAACGCCTCCCGGTCGGTGGCGTGGGCCATCGCCCGCCGTACCCGCGGGTCCGAGGTGGGTCCGGCGGCGGTGTTCAGCATGAAGGCCAGCTCGGGAACCGACATCCCGGTGGCGCGGAACATCCGGTAGCCGCCCTGTTCGGCGAGCTTGCCGAACTTCACGACGTCGGTGTCGCGCTGGGTGGCCATGGCGGTCAGGCCGCCCGACTCCAGGGTCTGCGCGCGGGTCTGGAAGTCCGGCAGGATCCGGAACTCGACGGCGTCGAGGTACGGCAGCCCCTCGCGCCAGTACTTCGGGTTCCGTTTCACGATGAAGCGGTTGTCCGGCGTGTAGCTCTGGAAGACGAACGGGCCGGTGCCGACGGGGCGGCGGCTCGCCCCGTCCAGGTCGGTGAGCGACGCCGGCGGGACGATCATGCCGATCTGGGTCGACAGCGCGCTCGGGAAGCTCACCCAGGGGCTGCTGAGGTCGACCCGGACGGTCTTCGCGTCGACGGCCTCGACGGCGCGGACCGGCGCGAGCACCGCCGCCGTCAGCGGGGACGCCTTCTGCGCGGCCAGGTTGGCCTTGACGATCTCGGCGGTCAGCGGCTCGCCGGTGGAGAAGGCGACGCCCTCGCGGAGCTCGATCGTCCAGGTGGTGGCGTCCTCGTTCGGCTCGACGCTCGCCGCGAGCAGCCCGCGCCACCGTCCGGTGGCGTCGATCACGGTCAGTGTCTCGATGACGGTTCCGGCCATCGCGTAGGTCTGCGTGGCGAACGTGTCCGTGACCGGGTTGAAGCCGTCGGCGTCGGCGCCGAGGCCGTAGATCAGCCGGCCGCCCCGCACCGGCGGCCCGCCCTCGCCGGAGCCCGTGCCCGCGGCCCCGCCGCCCGAGCACGCAGCCAGCGCGCCGCACGTGGCGAGCGCCAGTGCGGCGGCGGCGAGCCGGTGCCACCGGTGCCTCAGTGTCTTCCTCGGTCCCACGACGCCCTCCCCGTGACACGGGTCACACATTTTCGCCGATAGTACTATCGGTGAACGAGATTTCAACGGATTGACATATACGTCTTTCCATGCAATGTGCAGGGGATCCGATTGCGGGTTCCGCCGATATGGCTATCGTTGGAGCGACCGTTCAGGGGGAGCGATGCCCGATGTGACACTGAGCCGGCGCGAGGCCAAGGACCTGACCCGGCGCCGGCTGCTCGGCGCCGCGCTGCGCATTCTCGACGGCGAGGGCGAGGCGGGACTGTCGACGGCGAACGTCTGCCGCAGCGCGGGCATCGCGCAGTCCACCTTCTACGTGCACTTCCGCAACATGCAGGACCTGCTGGAGGCGCTCGGCGAGGAGGCCGCCCGGAAGGTCGGCCCGGTGATCCGGGAGGCCCGGCGGAGGTCCAGCGACGCCCCCCGCAGCGCCGACCGGCTCCGGGACGCCTTCCGCGTCCCGCTCGAGAAGATGTGCGCGCACCCGGAGTTCTTCCGGCTCAACGCCCGCGCCCGCCTGGACCGCGCGACCCCGCTGGGCGAGGCCGCGCGGCGCCGCGCCGCGGTGACGCGGGCCCAGCTGGTCGAGGACCTCGTCGCCGCCGGGCTCCCGGCCGACACGCCGCGGCAGGCGCTGCGGGTGGAGATGGTCGCCGACGGCGTCACGGCCCTGACCGAGGTGATGGCGATCGGCCACCTCGAGGGCCGCTACCCCGACCTGGAGGAGTGCGTCGACGTCCTCGTCGAGTTCTTCGCGGGCGTCCGGGCCCAGATCCTCGGCGACCAGACCGGCCCCCGCCGGACCTGACGGACGGGCGGGGGGCGGGGGACGGGACGGTCGCGGGGTCAGCCGCCCCAGTATTCGGTGGTCAGTTCACCGGTGAGGGCGATCCGGCCTTCGCGCGCGAGGACGCTCACGACCTCCTCGGCCTCCTCGAGGGTGACGTGGCGGCTGCGGTAGCACCGCTCCTGCGGGTCGGGGATCTCGAACTTCAGGCGGGGCCCCGGCTCCCACACCGCGATGATGCTCTTCTCCTCGCCGATGAAGTTGATGTAGTTGCCGCTGTACGGCGTGACCGACAGCAGGACGTCCCGCGCCTGCGCGGGGGACACGGGCGTGTCCCGGTCCTGCATGCCGCCGCTCGGTCCGTTCGCGTAGGAGACCTCCAGCGACTGCTTGGCGGGTGCCGGGGAGCCGGGGTAGGCCGCGAGGTAGCCGTAGCGACGGCGCTTCCAGTCGAGCGGGACGTCGATGCGCCGGCGGGGGCTGCCGTCCCAGTCGACGTCCAGGCCGTGGCGGCGGAGGGCGGCGGCGACCTCCTCGCCGATCCCCGCCTGGGCCTCGGGGTCCTGCCGCCCGTCGACGAACAGGCCGTAGGCGAGGGTGAGGACGCCCTCGGTGACGGCGGCCCGCATGTCCTGGCGGTGGGCGAAGGCGTAGCCGCGCGGCGCGTCGCCCCGCGCGACCTCGCCGCCGATCTCGGAGAGGCCGCAGTTCTGGCAGCAGGTGTGGTCGAGCCGGGCCACGATGCCGGACGTGTCCAGATCGCGGAGCGCGCGCTGCAGGCGGTCGGTGTCGAGCTCGTCGGGCCAGGTCTCCTGGTCGGCGAGGTGGGCGGCGAACGCGTCGGCGACGACGCGGCGGACGTCCGCGCCCTCGGGGTCGTCCAGGATCTCGCCGCACTGGCGGACGACGGATTCGTAGTCGTGGCGCCCCAGCGCGACCAGGAACCGGGCGTGGTCGGGCAGGGGGAGGTCTTCTGCGTCGTGTGTCACGGGGCGGGAGTATGGCAAACGTCACCGACACCCCCCGTTTTACATGTCGTTCACAAAGGGGCAATGGACGTGAAACGGCTGGTTGGCACGTTCGTGGGAGCCCGATACCTGCGGAGGGACCGACGTGAGCTACAAGGCCGAGTACATCTGGATCGACGGCACCGAGCCGACCGCGCGGCTGCGGTCGAAGACCAGGATCCTGGCGGACGGCGCCGACCTTCCGGACTGGGGGTTCGACGGGTCCAGCACCAACCAGGCGCCCGGCGACAACTCGGACTGCGTGCTCAAGCCCGTGTTCGTGTGCCCCGACCCCATCCGCGGCGGCGACCACAAGCTCGTCATGTGCGAGGTGTACCTGGTCGACGGGACGCCGCACAAGACGAACACGCGCGCCGAGCTGCGGCCCGTCGCGGAGAAGTACGAGGCGCAGGACTCCTGGTACGGGATCGAGCAGGAGTACACGTTCTTCAAGGACGGGCGTCCGCTCGGGTTCCCGGAGCGGGGCTTCCCCGCGCCGCAGGGCTTCTACTACTGCGGTGTCGGCGCGGACGAGGTGTTCGGCCGCGAGATCGTCGAGGCGCACCTGGACGCGTGCATCGACGCGGGCCTGAAGATCTCCGGCATCAACGCCGAGGTCATGCCCGGCCAGTGGGAGTTCCAGATCGGCCCGGCGGGCCCGCTCGAGGTCGGCGACCACATGTGGGTGGCGCGGTGGCTGCTCTACCGCATCGCGGAGAACTACGGCGTGTCGGCGACGCTCGACCCGAAGCCGGTGGAAGGCGACTGGAACGGCGCCGGGGCGCACACCAACTTCTCGACGAAGGCGATGCGCGAGGGCTACGACGCGATCATCACGGCGTGCGAGGCGCTGGGCGCGAAGGCGCAGGAGCACGTCGCCGGGTACGGCTCGGACATCGAGCGCCGCCTGACCGGCATGCACGAGACGGCGCCGTGGAGCGAGTTCAGCTACGGCGTGTCGAACCGCGGGGCGTCCGTGCGGATCCCGTGGCAGGTCGAGGTGGAGAAGAAGGGCTACCTCGAGGACCGTCGCCCGAACGCCAACGTCGACCCGTACGTGGTCGCCCGGCTGATCACCGGCACCTGCTGCGAGGCGCTGGAGAAGGCGGGCCAGGTCTGAGCCGCCGGTCCGCGCGGGTCTGAGCGGCGGACCTGAGCGGCCGCTCCGAGGCTTCGCCCGGCGCGCCGTCCCCGGAAACGGGGGCGGCGCGCCGTGCTGTTATGCCGCCAAACGTCTGCAAATTGTTGGGCTTAGGGGAGTTCTCGCGAACCGGCTCGGGTAGCACCTACTCGTTCGCAGCGTGGGAGGGGACATGCCCGATCCGTCTTCCGGGCGGCCCGGCGGGAACACCGGCCGCCCCGCGGCGAGGCCGTGGGAGCGGTCGTTCAGATGCCCCGCCACGGCGCAGCGCCGCCGCCCGGAGGCGCGGCGCTACGCGGACTTCGTCGCCCTGCACGCCGAGTACTCGCCCGAGCCCGGGCCGCCGCTGCGCCAGCTGTGGTGGACGGGTCTGTCGTGCGCGGCGGGCGGGGCGCTGCTGACGTTCGCGGCGGTCGTCGGCCTGCGCGGGATGTTCGGCATCGAGGTGCCGGTGTTCGCGGGGACAGACGTCGCCGTGGAGGGCGCGGCCACCGGCTACGCCCTGTGCGTGCTCGCGGCGACGGTGCAGGGCACCGCGCTGATGCACCTCCTGCTGGCGGGGGCGGCGCGCCCGGTGCGGGCGTTCGCGTTCATCGGCGGGTTCGTGGTGACGCTGCTGGCGGTGCTGCCGCTGCTGCTCAACGGGCCGCCGGTCGCCCGGCTCGTCACCGCCGGGATCAACCTGGCGGGCGGGGCGGCGGTGGTCGTGCTGCTGTGCGCGGTGGTGTCGGCGTCGATGGCGGCGCCGTTCAGGGACGGTCCACGCTGATCGTCAGCGGCTCGGGCGCCGCGGGTCAGGGGACGACGGTGACCGGCCAGCGGCCCGCGCGGACCAGCCGGACGGCGACCGACCCGATCAGCCGGTGCCCCGCCTGCGTCGACGCGCCGACGACGACGGCGTCCGCGCGGGACTCGTCCGCGACCCGCGCCAGGACGCCGTACGGGTCGCCGTGCGCGGTGACGATCTCGTGGTCGACCGGCGCCTGCGCGTAGGCGCGCCGGATGTCGCGCTCCAGTTCCGCGACGATCTCCCCGGCGGCCTCCTGCATGACCTCGGCGCCGCCCGGCGTGAGCGTGGAGAGGGAGGCGATCTGCGTGACGTGCACGAAGACGAGCCGCCCGCCGCCGCGCCGGGCGAGCCCCCACGCGTAGGCGGCGGCCCGCAGGGACGTGTCCGATCCGTCCACGCCCGTCACGATCACTCGGGGCCCGTCGGCGCCGTACTCGAACGGCGTCCGGTCCGGTCGCTCGTCCGCGGGCCCGCCGGGCCGTTCGTCCGCGGTCATCCGATCACCCCGGGGCCAGGCTATCGACCGTCCGGCGGCGGTCGCGGCCGGGGCGCCGCGCGGGCGCCCGGGGGGACGCCGCCGGGGCGGTCCGGGTCTCGGGCCCGTCAAGGGACGGCCGAATCTCCTTTGCGGTCGCACCATGGGCGCGTCCTCGGGTGTGTCGTCCCGGTATTCGCTCGGTTGCCGAACGTAGTGTGACGAATCGTTGTCGAGCCGCGCCCGTCACGGCGCGGGCCGCGCGGGACGTCGGGGGGCAGTGCATGACGGCGGACAGGGGCGAGAACCGGTACGGGGGCGGGCCGGGGGGTGTCCCGCAGGCCGAGATCATCGGGGTCGCCCCGGGGGGCGGACCCGCGCCGCGGACGGCGGTGGCGGTGGCGCGCGCGGGCGGGCTCGGGGTCCTCGACCTCGGCACCGGGCGGGCGTCCGGACTGGCCGCGCTGGACGAGGTGGTGCGCTGGTGGACGGGCCCGTTCGGGGTGCGCGTCCCGGCGGGCTGCCGGATCCGTCCGGACGAGCTGCCGGACGCGGTGAGCACCGTCCTCGTGGACGCGCCGGTCCTCGTGGACGCTCCCGCGCTGGGGGTGCTCGACGCGCCCGGGGACGGTGCGGTGGACGTCGCGGGGTTCGCGCGCGGGCGGCGGCTGCTGGTCGAGGTGGCGGGCCCGGCCGAGGCCGTCGCGGCGCTGGACGCCGCCCGGGACGTGGCCGGGACGCGCGGCGTCGGGCTGATCGCGCGGGGCCGCGAGACGGGCACGGCCGACCGCGAGGACGGCGGCCGGACGGGCGAGTTGACGACGTTCGTGCTGCTGCAGCACCTGCTCGCGCTGGACGTGCCGGTGCACGCGGCGGGCGGGATCGGTCCCCGGACCGCGGCCGCCGCGGTGGCCGGGGGCGCCGCGGGCGTCCTGCTGGACACCCAGCTGGCCCTGGTCAGGGAGACGGACCCGGCGTCCGGGGAGGCGCCGGCCGGGCGCGACGACCGGCTCGCCGCGTCGCTGGCCGCGCGGTACAAGACCGCCGGCGGCGTGGTGCAGGCCGTGCGCCGGGGGATCGCCGAGCATGTCCGCGCGGCCGTCCGGGTCGCGCCGCTCGCCCCGCAGGACGGGCCGGACGGCCGCGAGTACCCGGTCGTGCAGGGGCCGATGACGGAGGTCAGCGACACGTCCGCGTTCGCCGCGGCGGTCGCGCAGGACGGCGCCGTGCCGTTCCTCGCGCTCGGCGCGATGGACGGCGACCGGGTGCGCGAGCTGCTGCGCGAGACCGCCGACCGGCTCGACGGGCGCCCCTGGGGCGCCGGGACGGCCGGGTTCGTCCCGCCGGAGCTGCGGGCCGAGCAGCTCGCCGCCGTCCGCGCGGCCGCGCCGCCCTACGCGATCATCGACGGCCTGCCCGTCCAGGCGGAGCAGCTCGAGGAGGTCGGAACCCGGACGTACCTGCACGTTCCGGCGCCCGAGCAGCTGGACCGGTTCCTCGCCGAGGGCGCCCGCGGGTTCGTGTTCGAGGGCATGGAATGCGGCGGGCACGTCGGCCCGCGCGCGAGCTTCCCCCTCTGGGAGACGCAGCTCGAACGGCTCGACGCCTTCTGCGACGCGCACCCCGGCGAGGCCGCGCGCCTCTCCGTGCTGTTCGCGGGCGGGATCCACGACGAGCGGTCCGCCGCGATGGTCGCCGCGCTCGCCGGTCCGCTCGCCGAACGCGGCGCGGACGTCCGCGTGCTGATGGGCACCGCGTACCTGTTCACGTCCGAGGCGGTCGCGGCGGGCGCCGTCCGTCCCGGCTACCAGGAGACGGCGCTCGCGTGCACGGCGACCGCGCTGCTCGAGACGTCGCCCGGCCGCGCGACCCGCTGCGCCGACACGCCGTACGTGCGGACGTTCGAGGAGACCCGCACGGAACTGCTGGGCACCGGGATGTCGCAGCACGAGGCGTACCGGCGGCTGGAGAAGCTCAACCTCGGGCGGCTGCGCATCGCGAGCAAGGGCCTGCGCCGCGGCGCCCCCGTCGACACCGACGAGCAGCGCGCCGAGGGGCTCTACCCGATGGGGCAGGCCGCGACGCTGCGGTCGGACCGGACCGGCGTGGCCGTCCTGCACGAGCAGGTGACGGCCGGCGCCACCGAACTGCTGGCGGCCCGCGCCGCCGAACTCGGCCTGGACGGCCGCGACGCCGCGGCCGGTCCCGCCGACATCGCGATCGTCGGGATGGACTGCGTGCTGCCCGGCGCCGCCGACGCGGGCGAGTACTGGGCGAACGTCCTCGCCGGGACCGGCGCGGTCACCGAGGTCACGCGCTGGGACCCGGAGGCGTACGAGGGGCTGCTGCCGTCCTGCCGGGGCGGGTTCCTGCCGGACGTCCCGTTCGACGCGGACGCCCACGGCGTCCCCGCGCACGCGCTCGGCGCCGTCGACCCCGCCCACCTGCTGTCCCTCGAGGTCGCGGCGCGGGCACTGGACGACGCGGGCTACGGCGACCGCGCCTTCGACCGCGCCCGCACCTCGGTGATCTTCGGTACGGAGGGCGGCGGCGACCTCGCCGCGGCCTACGCGCTCCGCGCCGCCCTGCCCGGCTACTTCGGCGAGATCCCGGCCGAACTGGACGAGCGGCTGCCCGCCCCGGCCGCCGAATCGATCACGGGCGTGCGGCCCGCCGCGATCGCGGCCCGGTTCGGCCTCGGCGGCGTCGCGCACGCCGTCGCCGCCGGCGGCGCGTCCTCGCTGGCCGCGCTCGACGCCGCCTGCCGGGAACTCGCCGCGCACGGCAGCGACATGGTGCTGTGCGGCGGCGCCGACCTGCGCACCGGGATCCACGACTACCTGCGCGCCGCCGCCGCCGGGACGCTGTCGCCGTCCGGCCGCTGCGCCCCGTTCGACGCCGACGCCGACGGCATCGTGCCCGGCGAGGGCGTCGCCTGCGTCGTCCTCAAGCGGCTCGCCGACGCCGAACGCGACGGCGACCGGATCTACGCGGTCGTCCGTGCGGTCGCCGGAGCATCGGCGGGCGCGGACGGGCGGGCGCGGGCGCTGCTGCGGGCCCACGAGCGCGCGGGCGTCGCGCCCGCGCGGATCGGCCTGGTCGAGACGTCCGGCGGCGACCGGGCCGAACTGGACGCGCTGGCCTCGGCGTTCGCCGGCGCCGCGCCCGGCGCCGTCACCCTCGGCTCGGTGACGGCCCAGATCGGGCACACCGGCGCCGCCGCCGGGCTCGCCGGGCTGATCAAGACCGCGCACGCCCTGCACGGCGGCGTGCTGCCCGGCACCCCGCACCTGGCCCGCCCGAACGAGGCGTGGGACCCGGCCGGGCCCCTCGCGTTCGGGGCCTCCGCGCGCCCGTGGGCCGTCCCGCCCGGCGACCGGCACGCGGGCGTCGGCGGCTCCGGCGCCGGCGGCGCGCACTACCACGCCGTCCTGTCCGGGTACGACGGCGCGCCCGAACCGCTGTCCGGGGCCGCCGAATGGCCCGCCGAACTGTTCGTGATCCGCGCCGGCACGGACGTCGAACGGCTGCGCGACCTCGCCGCGTCCGGGCACCGGCTCCGCGACCTCGCCCGCACCGTCGCGGCCGACGAGGGACCGGTGCGCGCCGCGTTCGCCGCCACCGGCCTCGGCGACCTGCGCGAACGGCTCACCGACCTCGAAGGTCCGGCCGACCGCGAGCCCGGCCAGGTGGCGTTCCTGTTCCCCGGCCTGCTCGGCGGCAGGCCGGGCGCGCTCGCCGACCTGTTCGTCGCGTTCCCCAGGCTCCAGCGGCTCCTGCGCCTCGGCCGCGACTACGTCCCCGCGATGTTCCCGCCCGCCGCGTTCACGCCCGCGGACGCCCGGCGCGCCCGCGCCGCGCTCGCCGACCCGCGCGTCGCCCAGCCCGCCCTCGGGCTCGCCGGCCTCGCCGTCCACCGGCTGCTCACCGCCGTGGGCGTGCACCCGGACCTCGCCGCCGGGCACGGGCACGGCGAGGTCGTCGCGCTGTGCGCCGCCGGGGTCTTCGACGACGCCGACCTGATCGAGCTGAGCGCCGCCCGCGCCGGGGCGATCCTCGCCGCCGCCGGGGACGACCCGGGCGCGATGGCCGCCGTCACCGGCGGGCTCCGCGAAGTGCGCGACGCGCTCTCGGACGTGTCCGGCATCTCGGTCGCCGCGCACAACGCGCCCCGCGAGGTCGTGATCGCCGGGACGTCCCCGGGCATCGCCCGAGCCCTCGAGGTCCTCGCCGACCGCGGACTGCCCGCCGCCCGGCTGCCGGTCGCCTGCGCCCTGCACAGCCCGCTCGTCGCGGCGGCCTCCGGTGGCCTCCGCGCCGCGCTCGCCGGCCGCGACCTGCGATCCCCGGCGTTCCCCGTGTGGTCCGGCGCGACCGCCGCACCCTACGACGCCGAACCCGCCGGCCTCGCCGCGACCCTCGCCGGCCAGCTCGCCGCACCCGTCCGGTTCGCCGAGCAGATCGAGGCGATGTACGCCGCGGGCGCCCGCACCTTCGTCGAGGCCGGACCGGGCGAGCTGCGCGGGCTCGTCGCCGCGATCCTCGGCGATCGCCCGCACACCACCGTGGGCTGCGACGGCCTGCACGGCCTGCTCGACGCCCTCGCGACCCTCGCGTCCGCGGGCGTGCCGGTCGATCCGCTGCCGCTGTTCGCCGGACGCGACGCCCGTCCCGTCGAGGTACCCGCGCCTGCGCCCGCCTGGCGCGTCAACGGCCACCTCGTCACCGGCGCCGACGGCGACGGCCCGCCCAACGCGCTGCGGCCCGCCGCGCGCCTCGAAGGAGCCTCGATGACCGTCCGCCGCTCCGACGCGGCCGTCCTGGAGTACCTGCGCGCCGGCCGCGAACTGATCGCCGCCCAGCGCGAGGTGATCCTCCGCCACCTCGCGGGCGACGCCGACGCGCCCGCCCCGCCCGTCCCGGCGCCGCGCCCGGTCCTGCCGGGCGAGACGCTGCCGGACGGTTCGTCCGACGCGCGGGCCGCCGTCGCCGCACGCATCGGCCGTCCCGGGGAGCCCCTCGCCGACGACCTGGACCTCGAGTCCGATCTCGCGATCGACCCGGCCGAGCGCTCCGCCCTCCTGCGCGACCTGGCCGCCCGCGCGGGCGTCCCGGACGCCGCCGAACCGTCCGTCCGGACCGTCGGCGAGATCGTCGAGTGGCTCGAGGCCCTGCCCGTCCCGGAGCCCGCACCGACCGCGCACGTGGGCACGTCCGCGCTCTCCGGCGGCCCGACGCCGCCGTCCCCGCGCTCCCCGGAGCCCCCGGACGGCACGCCCACGGCGCCGTCCGGAGCGGCACGAGAGCCGGAGCCGACGCCCCCGGCCACCACCAACGCCTCGGCGGCCCGCACGGAGGCGGCGGCGGTCGCGGACGTCGCGGTGGACGCGGTGGACGCGGAGCCTGCGGCTGCCCGCACGGAGGTCGGTGCGGCGCCCGCAGCGGTCGCAATGGACGCGGAGGCCGCGGTTCATGCGGCGTCCGGGGAGCAGGCGGCGTGCGATACCCCTGCGGTTGCCCCGGCGGACGCGGCTGCCCACACGGAGGTCGCGGTGGACGCGGTTCATGCGGAGGCCGCCGAGCCTGCGGCTGCCCGCACGGAGGTCGGCGCGGCGCCCGCAGCGGTCGCAATGGACGCGGAGGCCGCGGCTGCCCATAAGGCGGTCGCAGAGGTTGCGGCGCCGGTGGTGGACGCGGACGACGCGGTGGACGCGGAGGCCGCGGTTCATGCGATGCCCGGGGAGTGGGGGGCGCGCGGGCCGGGCTCGGAGGCCGTGCGGCCGGCAGGCGACCGGACCGGTGCGTCGAGCCCTGCTCGGGATCTGTCGAGCGAGTCCGAGGCGACGCGACCGGCCGAGGACGTGGCGCGTTCGGCGGTTGCCGCGCGGGAGGCGGCACACGTCGAGGAGCGGTCGGCGGACGTCCCCGTGGTGGAGGGCGACGCACGCGCGGGGCAGGCGGCGCCGCCGCAGCCGGTCGAGCGGACGGAGCCCGCGCCGGATGAGGGTGCGGCCGGGGAGCCGCCCGTGGACGATCATGCGGCGGAGGACGCCGGGCCGGGTGGGGAGTCGCCGTCGGCGGCCGGGCCGTCCGACTTCGGCGGGGAGTCCGTGCGGGTGATCCCCCCGGGGGAGCGGCCGCGAGCGGTGCACGCCCACGTCGGCGGAAGCGCGGACGCCGCGCCGGAGGTCGAGGAGTCCGTGCGCGTCATCCCTCCGGGCGAGCGTGCCCGCCGGACGGACGCCGCAGGATCGGTGCGCGTGATCCCTCCGGGTGAACGCCCCGGCGGAAGCGGCTCGGTGCGGGTGATCCCGCCGGGCGAGCGCGCCGAACAGCACGCGTCCCAGGGTGGGTCTGTGCGCGTCATCCCACCGGGAGAGCGGCAGGGGAGCGGTGAGAACGGGGCCGCGGAGCCCTCGCCGGACGTGGCCGTCGCGGGTGCGGCGTTCCGGAACGGGAACGGGCCCGCGGCCGGGGAGCCGCGGGCGGAGACCGTTCGGGTGATCCCCCGCGGACCGGTGCGGCGGCCGAGCCGGACGGCGGGGGCGCCGAGCCGGACGCGGCCGAAGCACCGGCGATCGTCCGCCATGTCGTTCGCGACACGGGGCTCGAGTCGCTGCCGCTCCCGCCCGACTCGGGGAGCGCGTTCACCGGACGCCGGTTCGTCATCGTGGACGACGGGTGCGGCGTCGCGCTCGAGCTGGCGGACGTGCTGGGACGGCACGGGGCGCAGGTCCGAACGCCGCTCGAGGTCGACGGGGCGTGCGACGGGCTCGTCCACCTGGGGGCCCTGCGGCCGGCCGGGACGGCGGTGCTGCCGGAGGCGTACGCGGGCGTCCGGCGGGCGCTGCTGGGCGGTCTGCGGTGGTTCGTCGCGGTCGGCGGCCGCGGGACGTCCGGGCGGCGGTTCGGCGGCGGGGCCGCGGAGCCGGGGCCGGGCGCGGGGCTGCCGGGGCTGGCGCGGACGGTCGCGCGGGAGTTCCCGGAGACGATGGTGCGGGCCGTGGACGTCGACACCGGTGAGACGCCGCGGATGATCGCGCTGCGGATCATGGCCGAGCTGCTGGCGCCGGACGCGCCGGTGACCGTCGGGTACGACGGGGAGCGGCGGCGGACGCCGGCGCTCGTGCGCGCCGAGCTGGACGGCGACGCGCGCGCGCCGGTCGGGCCGGACGGCGTGGTGCTGCTCACGGGCGGCGCGCGGGGCGTCCCGGCGCGGGTGGCGCGGGAGCTGGCGGGGACGGCCGGATGCCACCTGGAGATCGTGGGGCGCACGCCGGAACCGGTGGGGCGCACGGTGTTCTCGGAGGCCGTGGACGAGGCGGCGCTGCGGCGCGCGCTGGTCGCGGAGGGCTCGCGCGGGCCGGAGGAGATCGAGGAGACGATCCGCCGGATCCTCGCGGAGCGGGAGGTTCAGGAGAACCTGGACGCGCTGCGGGTGCGGGCGGCGTCCGTCCGGTACCACTCGGGCGACGTCCGGGACGCCCGGTTCGTCCGCAACGTCATCGAGGACGTGTACATGCGGCACGGGCGCCTGGACGGTGTCGTGCACGCTGCGGGGATCGCCGAGGACCGGCTCGTCCGGGACAAGTCGCCCGAGTCGTTCGAGCGGCTGTACCGGACGAAAGTCGACGGTGCGGCCTCGCTCGCGGCGGCGGTCCGGCCCGGCGTCGGGTTCTTCGTGGTGCTCGGCGCGGCCGAGGCGGGGCGGGTGCCCGCCGACCGCGCGGCGGCCGACGACGCGTGCGACGCGCTCGCGCGGGTGTGGCGCACGCGGCTGGAGGGGCGGGTGCTCGTCGCCGACCTGGCCCCGTCGGCGGACGGCGAGCCCGCGGTGGCCGAGCTGTTCCGCGAGATCGCGCACGGGGACGAGACGCGCGTCGTGTTCACGGGGCCGGCCCGGTGACCGAGGAGCCGATCGCGATCGTCGGCGCCGGGGCGGTGTTCCCCGGCGCCGGTTCGGCGGTGGAACTGTGGCGCAACGTGCTGGCCGGGTTCGACGCGATCACCGACGTGCCGCCGGGCCGCTGGGACCCCGCGCTGTACTACGACCCCGGCGCGTACGGCCGGGCCCCGGAGAGCGACCGTTTCTACTGCCGCCGCGGCGGTTTCGTGGACGACGTCGCGACGTTCGACCCCGCGAGGTTCGGGATCGAGCCCGCGGCGGTGGCGGCGATGGAGCCCGACCGGCTGCTGGCGCTGCGCACGGCGGCGGAGGCGGTCGCGGACGCGGGCGGCGACGAGCGCCTCCCCGACCGCGAGCGGATCGGCGTGGTCCTCGGCCGGGGCGGTCACCTCACCCCCGGCGCGGCCCGCGCCGACCAGCGGGTCATGACGTCCCACCAGCTCACCGGGGTGCTGGCCGAGCTGGTGCCGGAGCTGGGCGAGGAGCGGCTGGAGGAGATCCGGCGGGCGTTCTGCGCGCGGCTCGGCCCGGACGGCCCGGACCTGCCCGCGGGTTCGGCCGCCGCCCGGATCGCCGACCGGTTCGACCTGCGGGGCCCCGCGTACACGCTGGACGCGGCGTGCGCGTCGGCGCTGCTCGCGGTGGAGCACGCGGTGCGGGCGCTGCGGCGCGGCGAGGTGGACGCGATGCTGGCGGGCGCGGTCCACCTGGGCCATCACCCGACGGTGTGGAGCGCGTTCAGCCGGCTGCGGGCGCTGAGCCCGAGCGAGACGATCCGTCCGTTCGACCGGGCGGCGGACGGCACGCTGCTGGCCGAGGGCGCGGGCGTGGTGCTGCTCAAGCGGCTGCGGGACGCCGACCGCGACGGCGACCGCGTGCACGCGATGATCGTCGGGGTGGGGTCGGCGAGCGACGGGCGCGCGGCGGGGATCCTGAGCCCGCTGGTGGACGGGCAGGTCCGCGCGGTCGAGCGGGCCTGGCGGGACGCGGGCCTCGACCCGGCGGCGCCCGGCGCGGTGGGCCTGGTCGAGGCGCACGGCACCGGGACCCCGGCCGGGGACGGGGCGGAGCTGGCGGCCCTGCGGCGGGTGTTCGGGACGGACGGCCCGCCGATCGGCCTTGGCACGGTCAAGTCGATGATCGGGCACGCGCTGCCCGCGTCGGGGATCGCCGGGCTGATCAAGGCGGCGTTCGCGCTGCGCGACGGCGTCCTCCCCCCGACCCTGCACGTGGACGATCCGCATCCGGCCCTCGACGGCGGCAGGCTGCGGCCCGTCCGGGAGGCGGCCGAGTGGGGCGAGCGGCCGCGCCGGGCCGTCGTGAACGCGTTCGGGTTCGGCGGCGCGAACGCGCACGTGATCCTGCAGGAGGCCCCGTCCGGACGGACGGCCCGCGTCCGGCGCGCGCGGATCGAACCGCCGGGGGCGGACGAGGCCGTGCTGCGGATCGCGGCCCGCACCGCCGACGGGCTCGCCGAGGCGCTGTCGGCCCCCGACGGCGAGTTGCTCGCGCGGGCGTCCCGCGACGCCCCCGACCTGCCGTGCCGCCTGGCGATCGTGGCGCCGACGCCCCGCCGCCTCGAGCTCGCGCGGGCCGTCGTGCAGCGCGGCACGCCGTGGCGCGGGCGCGGCGACGTGTGGTTCGCGCCGCGCCCGCTGCTCGCGGACGGCGGCCGCGTCGCGTTCCTGTTCCCCGGCTTCGAACCGGCCTTCGATCCGCGCGTCGCCGACGTCGCCGCGCGGTTCGGACTTCCCGAGCCCGTCCTGACCGGCCGATCCGACCCGCCCGGACGCGCGGCGGACGTCCTGGCCGTCGGGCGGCTGCTCGCGTCCGCGCTCGCCGAGCTGGGCATCGAACCCGATGTGACGGCCGGGCACGGCCCGGGGGAGTGGGCCGCGATGATCGCCGCCGGAATGTGGGACGGGGAGGGCGCGGCGGACCTCCTCGCGGCACTCAAACCGGACGAACCGGGTATCTTGTACGGGGCGCTCGGCTGCGGGGCCGACCGTGCCGAGGAGGCCGTGGGGAGCCGTCCCGGCGTGTTCGTCAGCCACGACAACGGCCCGCACCGCTCGGTGGTCTGCGGCCCCGCGGCGGACGTGCGCGAGGTTCTGGCGCGGCTCGAGTCCGAGGGGATCCTCGGCCGGGAGCTGCCGTTCGGGCTCGGCCTGCACACGCCGCACGCCGAGGCGCGCGAGAAGGCGCTGCGGCACGCGTTCGAGGCCCTGGACCTCCGCGAGCCGCGGCTGCCGGTGTGGTCGGCGACGACCGCCGCGCCGTTCCCTCGCACGCCCGGCGCGGCCCGCGACCTGGCTGTCCGGCACCTGCTGGAACCCGTCCGGTTCAGCCGGCTGATCGAGGAGCTGTACGCCGCGGCGCACGTCCGGGCGTTCGTGCAGGTCGGCCCCGGAAGCCTCACCGGTTTCGTCGGCGACCGGCTCGGCGACCGCGAGCACCTGGCGATGGCCGTGAACGTCCCAAAGCGGGACGGGACGGCGCAGCTGCGGCGCGTCGTGGCCGCCCTGTGGGCCGAGGGGTACGGCGCGTCCCCGGCGGCGCCGCCCCACTCCGGGATGCGGCTCGAGCTGGGCACGCCGCTGGTCCGGCTGGACGGCGCCGTGCCGCCGCTCCGCCTCGCGCCGGCCATCCCGCCGCTGCCGGACGGCGATCCGATCATCGCCGAGCTGGAGGCGCTCCTCAACGACGCGGCGGCCGGAGCGCAGTCGGTGGCCGACGCCCTGAACACCGGCCCGTCCGCCGACCGGGACACCGGGCCCGAGCCCGCGGACGGCGCGTCCGCCGGACGCGCGCTGCCCGAACCGAGCGAACCCCCCGGAAACCCCGACGCCGCCGGACCGGGCGCGGACAGCGGGGTGAGCGGGCCGCCCGACGATCGCGCCGCGACGGGCGCGGCCTCCGGGCGGGACGAGACGACCGGGCACTCCGCGCGCACCGGCGGCGGGGCGGCCTCGGGGGATGCGGAAGCGGCCGACCTGATCGTGTCGCGGGCCTTCTCCCTGGAGTCGATGCCCTTCCTCCAGGACCACTGCGTCGTCCCGCAGGCCCCCGGGTGGCCCGACATGTCGGACCGGTTCCCGCTCGTCCCGCTCGGCACGCTGCTGGAGGTCATGGCCGACACCGCCCGCGAGCTGCTCCCCGGCCTCGTCGCCGTCGGCTTCGAGGACGTCCGCGTCGCGCGCGGGCTCGTGGCCGCACCGGCGACGACCGCCGAGATCCGCGCGTCCCGGCTCGCGGACGCGCCGCGCGGCGCCCGCCGCGCCCGGATCGTGATCGCCGGGCACGCCGAGGGCACCGTCCTGCTCGACGCCCGCCACCCCGCGCCGCCGCGCCCGGACCGCACCGCGCTGACCGTGGAGAACCCGCCCATCGTGACCGCCGCGCGGCTCTACGAGGAACGCTGGATGTTCCACGGCCCGCTGTTCCGGGGCATCGCCGAGATCACGGCGCTGGCCGAGGACGGCGCCCGCGGCGTCCTGGCCGCCCTGCCCGCTCCCGGCGCGCTCGTGGAGAGCGCCGGGCAGCTCTGCGCCCACTGGATGCAGGTCTACGGCGACAAAGACCAGACGGTGTTCCCGATCGGCCTCGACAGGCTCTCCCTCTACGGGCCTTTGCCTCCCGCAGGAGAGCTGCTGGAGACGACGGTATGGAACACCTCTCTCACCGACTCGACCATGTGCTGCGACGCCGAACTCCTGCGCGCGGACGGGACGGTGTGGGCGCACATCGACGGCTGGACCACCCGCCGCTTCTACACCGACGAGGCCCTCTGGCGGATGAAGTTCACGCCCGAGGTGTCCGGCACGGGCGAACCGCAGCCCGGCGGCTGGTGCCTCGCCCGCCGCCGCTGGACCGGCACCGCGTCCCGCGACCTGCTCATGCGCCGGTACCTGTGCGCGGCCGAACGCGCCGAGTACGAGCGGCTGGCGGAGAGCCGGCGGGGGCCGTGGCTGCTCGGCCGCATCGCCGCCAAGGACGCCGTGCGCGACCGCCTCTGGCGGGGCGGGCACGGCCCGCTGTTCCCCGCCGAGCTGACCGTCGGCCCCGGCGACGCCGTCACGGGCCCGTTCGACGAGCCGCTGACCGTGCGCATCGCGGCCGACGACGAGCTGGGCGTGGCGCTCGTCCGCCCCGGCGACGTCCCGGCGGGCATCGGGCTCGCCGTGCACGACGGAGACGGCCGCGTCCGCGCGGCCAAGCGGGCGGTGCTGCGGGCGCGGCCGGACGCCGGGCGCTCCGAGCCGGTCGTGGCCGCCTCCGACCCGCACCGGCTGCTGATCGCCGCGGGCGACGGGACGCTCACCGCGGTCGAGACCCGCGAGATCGACGGACACGTCGTCGCCTGGACGGTCCCCGGCGACGCCCCCGACCTGGAGGAGAGCACCAGTTGACGAACGAGAGCGCCGAGAACGCCGGCACCGACGACTTCGCCGACATCGACGAGGACGTCCGGGTACTGGCCGACGACCTCCTTCTCGTGATCGGTACGGAGCCGCCGGACGCGCCCATCGGGCCCGGCAGCACCTTCTTCGAGGACATCGGCCTGGAGAGCATCGAGTTCGCCGCGCTCGCCGGCCGGCTGCGCGCCCGCCACGGCGACCGGGTCGACCTCACCGAGATCGTCGCCGGACTCGACATCGACGAGTTCGCGGACCTGACCGTCGCGGATCTGGCCCGGCACATCGCCGCGGCGCGCCACGAGGAGCCGCATGACTGAGCCGCCCGGCCCGCCCGAACGCCGCCCGCCCGAACGCTGCCGCCCGCCCGAACGCCCCGGCCCCGTCGCGGACGGGTGCCCCGGAACCCTGGAGGTCACGTTGCCCCGGCCGATCCGCACGCCCCGGACGGGAGGCGCCCGATGAGCGCCCGCCGCGTCCAGGTACCGTCCATCCTCGGCGAGCCGGGCATCCGGGCCGAGACGCCCAAGCGCCGGTTCCTGTTCGCGGTGCCGCCCGTCGCCCGGCACGTCGCCCCGGCCGTCGCGGTCGCCGCCGAACTCGCCGGGCGCGGCCACAAGGTCGCCTGGACGGGCGACCGCACCGTCCTCGAACCGCTGCTGCGCCCCGGCTCCCGCATCTACTCGGCGGGCGACGACGCGTTCACCGCGCACCTGCGCGAGACCCGTGCGGGACGGCTACGGCTGCGCGGTCCCGCCGCGCTGCGGTCCCACTGGGAGGACGTCGTCGTCCCGCTCGGCCACGCGATGCTGCCGGGCGTCGACACCGCGATCGACCGGTTCCGCCCGGACGCGCTGGTCTGCGACCAGCAGGTCCTCGCCGGGCCCGTCGCGGCCCGGCTGCGGGGACTGCCGTGGGCGACCGCGGCGGTGACGCCCGCCGAGTTCGCCCGCCCGCTCGCCGCGACGCCGCTGCTCGAGCGGTGGGTCCGCGACCAGATCGGCGACTTCCAGCTCGACCACGGCATCGAGGACCTGCTCGACCTGCGGTTCTCCGACCACCTCGTGCTGGTGTTCTCCACCGGTGCGCTCGTCGGGGACGTCTCGTTCTTCCCCGACCACTTCGCGTTCGTCGGGCCCGCGCCGGGCCGTCCCGCCGCCGGCGCGTTCCCGTGGGAGCGGCTGGACGGCCGTCCCGCCGTCCTGGTCTCGCCCGGGACGCCCGACGGCCCGGCGGGAGAGCGGTTCCTGCGCGCCGCCGCCGACGCCGTCGGCGACCTGGACGTGCAGGCGGTGTTCGTCGCCCCGCCCGGGACGATCGCCGACACGCCGCCGAACGTGCTGGTGCGCGAGCACGTCCCGCGCGCGAAGCTGCTCGAGCGGATGTCGGCGGTCGTGTGCCGGGGCGGCTTCGACACCGTCGCCGAGTCGCTCGCGCAGGGGCTGCCGATGGTGCTCGCGCCCGTCCGGGACGACGAGCCCGTGCTCGCGGGGCAGGTCGAGCGGGCCGGTGCCGGGATCCCGGTGCGGCACGCCCGCGCCACCCCCGGGGAGCTGCGCGCGGCGCTCGGCGAGGTCCTCACCGACCCCGCGTACCGGGAGGCCGCGGGGCGCGTCCGGGACTCGTTCGCCGCGGCCGGGGGAGCGGCCGAGGCCGCCGACCGCCTGGAGAAACTCGCCTGAGCGTCAGCCCGGCCCGGAGCGTCCGCCGGCCGCACCGGCCCCGCCGGTCCCGGCGGGGCCCGTCCGGGCCTGCAGGGCCGCCTCCACGAGGCCGACCGCGCGCCGCAGCGCGACCAGGCGGGAGCCCTCGCGCCGGTACGTCTCCAGGACGGCCTCGATGCCGTGCGGCGGGACGACGGAGCCGAGGTCGACGCGCGCCGTCCGGAAGCCCTCGCGGGCCGCCGCGACGGACGCGTCCACGTGGTGCCGCGCCATGCGCGCGAGGACGGGCGGATACCTGCGCAGCACGCCGTACCGCCGGTACTCCGGCGGGACCTGGTCGAGCAGCCAGGCCAGCGCGGTCTCTTCGAAGCGCTCGGTGCCCGGCGGGTGCACCTGCGCGGGCCAGCCCGGCGGAACGGAGGTGCTCACCCGTCCAGGATACCCTCCGGATCGAAAACGTGTTCGATCTACTCCGGGGTGGACGGCCCGTCCGAACCCGGCTCCGCGGAACCGGTCCGGCGGATGCGGATCTTGCCCGAGTCCAGGTCGTCGCGCCCGGAACCCGCCTGCTTGTGGTCGTCCTCGCGCAGCAGCTTCTGCCGCTCCTGCTCCTCCTGCTTGACCTTCCGGGAGCCCTCGAAGGCGGCGGCGAGGTCCTCGAACATGCCGCCGCCGAACCCGGCGCCGGTCTCGCCGTCGCCGCGGATGGCGCCCATCAGGGACGTCTTGCCGGTCCCCTCGTGGGGCCAGTCGACGGCCTCGGGTTCGGCGGGTTCGGGCCGGTTCCCCATCGGGCGGCCCTTGACGCGCTTACGGCGGCGAAAGGGTGACTTCACACACTCTCCAACGCGATTGGTGGCCGGATAAATCCCGGCGACGGGTCAGGCCGTGAACCTCCACCGGGTGGGAGAACCGGTGAAGTCTCCCTGGCGCAGCCCGAACGCCTGCTGGGGGCGCACCGCGACGGTCGCGTTCACCTCCGGGTCCAGGAAGTCCACACGATAGCGGGTGGCGTACTTGGAATTGACCAGGTCGATGAACCGCTGCAGCGTCCGCGGCTCGGTGACGACCTCCGCCCGGCCCTCGATCACGACCGGGTTCTCGGCCGCCTCGGTGGTCACCACGACGTCCGGGTTCGCCCGCAGGTTCACCATCTTCCGCGAGGGGACGCTGCTGCTGAACATCAGCGCCTCCCCGGACCACGCGCCCCACACCGGCATCGCGTGCGGCCGCCCGTCCGGACGTACCGTGCACAGCCAGAAGTTGCGCGCCGCCCGCATCCGCTCCACGGCCCAGGACCACGGGAGCAGCCCGCTCCCCTCGTCCGGCCCCTGGATGCCGTAGCCCGGCATGTACGGACGCTCCGCGACGGTTTCCGGTTCCGACTGCGCGTCGGACGCCGACATGACGATCTCCCTCCGGTCGTGCACTCCGTACGTATCGTTTCAGACGCGACCGTCCCGTGGCGACGGCCGGTGACCGCGTCGGGGCGCCCCGGCGCGGTAGCCTGCGGAACGTGCGTCTTTCCCATGTCATCGCGGCCCTCGAGGAGTTCTACCCGCCGGCGTGGGCGGAATCCTGGGACGCCGTCGGGCTCGTCTGCGGCGACCCCGATCAGGACGTCGAACGGGTCCTGCTCGCCGTCGATCCCGTCGCCGCCGTGCTGGACGAGGCGCTCGACCGGCGGGCCGACCTGGTGATCACGCACCATCCGCTGCTGCTGCGCGGAGTGCACTCGGTCGCGGCGACCACCCCCAAGGGCCGGATGATCCACCGGATGATCCGGAACGGGGTGGCGCTGTACACCGCGCACACGAACGCCGACGTCGCCGACCCGGGCGTGTCGGACGCCCTCGCCCGCGCCGTCGGGCTCACCGGCGAGCTGCGTCCGATGGCCCCCGCCGCGGACGACCCGCGCCGCGGGCTCGGCCGCATCGGGGACCTCGCCGAACCCGTCACGCTGCGCGAGTTCACCGCCCGCGCCGCCGCCGGGCTGCCGGCCACCGCCTGGGGCGTGCGCGCCGCCGGCGACCCCGAGCGTCCCGTCCGGACGGTCGCGGTGTGCGGCGGCGCCGGCGACTCGCTGCTCGACACCGCGCGCGCCGCCGGGGTCGACGTCTACCTGACCGCCGACCTGCGGCACCATCCCGCGTCGGAGTTCGCCGAGCACGGCGGGCCGGCCCTGATCGACGCCGCGCACTGGGCGACCGAGTGGCCGTGGCTGGCCGACGCGGAGCGGCGCCTGACCGAGGCCGCCGGGGGCACGTTGCAGACCCGGGTGTCCACGCTCGTCACCGACGCGTGGCGCCTCCACGACGAAGGAGCACAGTGAAAGCCGCACCGCAAGCCCAGCTTCGCCTCATCGACCTGCAGGACCTCGACAGCTCGCTGGACCGGCTGGCGCACCGCCGCCGCACCCTGCCGGAGCTGGCCGAGATCGAGCGGGCCGAGGGCCGCCGCAGCGAGCTGCGCGACGCGATCGTGGCGGCCGAGACCGAGGTCGGCGACCTGCAGCGGGAGCAGAAGAAGGCCGAACAGGACGTCGATCAGGTCCGCACCCGCGCCGACCGCGACCAGAAGCGCCTCGACTCCGGCCAGGTGACCTCCGCGAAGGACCTCTCCAGCCTGCAGGCCGAGATCGAGTCGCTGCAGCGCCGCCAGTCCGACCTCGAGGAGGTCGTCCTGGAGATCATGGAGCGCACCGAGACCGCGGAGGCCCGCGCCGCCGAGCTCCGCGCCGAGCACGCCTCCGCCCAGGAGGAGCTCGTCGGGCTCACCGACCGCCGGGACGCCGCGCAGCGCGAGATCGACGAGGAGACCGGGACGACCACGACCGCCCGCACGGCCGTCGCCAAGGACGTCCCCAACGACCTCCTCGGCCTCTACGAGAAGCTGCGGACCCAGTTCGGCGGCGTCGGCGCGGCCAAGCTGTTCCGCGGTGCCTGCCAGGGCTGCCACCTCGCCCTCAACACCGTGGACCTGAACCGCATCCGTGCCGCCGCCGAGGACGAGGTCGTCCGCTGCGAGGAGTGCCGCCGCATCCTCGTCCGCACCCCCGAGTCGGGACTGTGAGCCGCAAGCTGATCGTCGAGGCGGACGGCGGGTCCCGCGGCAACCCGGGACCCGCCGGGTACGGGGCCGTCGTCCGCGACGCGCTCACCGGAGAGGTCCTCGCCGAGACCGCCGAGGCCATCGGGAAGGCGACCAACAACGTCGCCGAGTACCGCGGCCTGATCGCCGGGCTCACCGCCGCCGCCTCGATCGACCCGCACGCCCGCGTGGACGTCCGGATGGACTCCAAGCTCGTCGTCGAGCAGATGTCCGGCCGCTGGAAGATCAAGCACCCGGACATGATCCCCCTCGCCACCCGGGCCCGCCGCCTCGCCGAGACCCTCGGCTCCGTCTCCTACGCCTGGATCCCGCGCAACCGCAACGCCCACGCCGACCGGCTCGCGAACGAGGCCATGGACGCCGCCGCGCGCGGCGAGGAGTGGACGCCGAGCGCGCCCCCCGAACCCGAACCCCCGCCCGTCCCGCCGTCCACCACCCCCACCACCACGGTCCTGCTGCGGCACGGCGAGACGCCGCTGTCGGTCGAGAAGCGGTTCGCCGGCGTCGGCGACGTCCCGCTCACCTCCACCGGCCTCGCCCAGGCCCGCGCCGCCGCCCTCGCCCTCAAGGACCGCGGCCTTGACGCGATCGTCACCTCGCCCCTCGCGCGCTGCCGCGACACCGCCGCCGAGGTCGCCGCCGTCACCGGCCTGGACGTCCGCGTCGAGGACGGCTTCCGCGAGACCGACTTCGGCGCCTGGGAGGGCCTCACGTTCGCCGAGGCGGGCGACCGGAACCCCGCCGAACTCCGCGCCTGGCTCGCCGACCCCGAGGCGGCCCCACCGGGCGGCGAGAGCTTCGCGGCCGCGTCCCGGCGCGTCCGCACCGCCCTCGACAAGCTCAAGGTCCGCGCCCGCCACCAGACCGTCCTCGTCGTCTCCCACGTCACCCCGATCAAGCTGCTCGTCCGCGACGCCCTCGGCGCCCCGATGCCCGCGATCTACCGCATGCACCTCGACGTCGCGTCCCTGACGACCATCGACTGGTACGACGACGGGCCCGCCACCCTCCGCACCTTCAACGACGCCCACCACACGGCCCGCTGACGCCCGGCGGGGTCTATCCTTGGACCTTGTGGACGAGTCGGCCGGGCGGCCGCGTCGGGGAGCGATCCCCGTCGAGGAAAGTCCGGGCTCCACAGGGCAGGGTGGTCGGTAACGCCGACCCGGGGCGACCCGCGGGACAGTGCCACAGAAAGCAGACCGCCACCGGTCCGCCGGTGGTAAGGGTGAAACGGTGAGGTAAGAGCTCACCAGCGCCCACGGTGACGTGGGCGGCTCGGTAAACCCCACCCGGAGCAAGGTCAAGAAGGGGATCCGCCAGGTTCCCCGCGCAGGTGCTCGAGGGCGGCCCGCCCGAGCCTGCGGGTAGACCGCTGGAGGCCGCCGGCAACGGCGGCCCGAGATGGATGGCCGTCACCCGCCGCCGCGCGCGGCGGGAACAGAACCCGGCTTACAGGCCGACTCGTCCACCACCCCTTCCCGCCGCAGGCGCGCCTTGGGTGCGGCGCGCGTGCGAGATGTGCGGGGGATCGGGCGGGGGTGTAAGAAACCGACGCTTTCGGGTCACACGACACAGTGGTGTCGAATCCGTGCGCTTAACGTCCTGGTATGGAGCCGATCGGCCTCGATCGGCGACAGGCGGCGGGACCGCGGGGACCGGTCCCGTGGAGAGGAGCGCAGATGTTCATCGCGTTCACGATCTTCGTGCTCGGTGCGGCGTCGGTGTCGATGCTGGCGGTGCTGTGGAGCTTCGCGCGGGCCAGCCGGCGGGACGCGCTGTTCCTGCCGGCGAGCGACCGGAGCGCCCGGATGGCGCGCCGGGTGACGGGGATGTACGTACGGGACTACCAGCAGGGACGGACCCGCGAGCAGGGACGGGACGACCTGCGCGACGACCTGCTCGACGGCGAGCTCGTCGGGCGCTGAAGGCGATGGTGAGGGCGCCGCGTGGCGGTGCGGCGCCGAGGGCATGGGCCGCCCGCGCGGGACGGCCCATGCGTGCGGGGTCACGAAGGGGTTCGCGTGTCCTGCCGGTCGCCGGCGGGGCCTTCGCCCGGGACGGGGGCGAAGGTCCCCGCCGCGCGGTCGAGGACCTCGACGTTGGCGGTCGGCAGGTCCAGGAAGAGACCCACCAGCTCGATCTCGCCGGACTCGACGCGGTGCTCCAGCCACGGGTGGGTGACCAGGTTGTCGAGCTGCTGCATCACGTTGATCTTGCAGAGGTGGACGAGCGGGTTCTCGTCCTCGGCGAGCTCGGAGCCGAGGAACCGGGCGATGCTGTGGCGGCCGTGCTCCAGCCACCGGGTCAGGTGGCCCAGATGCTTGACCTCGGTGCCGCCCGCGAGCAGCGCGGCCATGGCGCCGCAGTTGGCGTGCCCGCAGACCGTGATGGTGCGGATGCCGAGCACGTTGACCGCGTACTCGATGGTGGCCATCACCGAGTCGTCCGACGGGTAGGCGCCGTGCCTCGGGACGAGGTTGCCGACGTTGCGGTTGATGAACAGGTCGCCGGGGCCGCTGGCGGTGATGATGTTCGGCACGACGCGCGAGTCCACGCAGGTGATGAACAGGTTCTGCGGTTTCTGCTCCATCGCCAGCTCGGCCATGATCGGACGGACGAGCGGGGCGGTGCTGTCGTGGTACCGGCGGACGCCCGCGAGCAGCAGGTCGCTCGCCGGGAGCTGCTCGGTCTCGGAAGGGGAATCGGAGTTCCGCCGGTTCGACCACGGCGCCCACCAGGGCGTCTGCGGTGGCGTCTTGCTCGGCTGGGTCGTGTCGCCTGTCACGGCTCTTTCATACCAAGCCTCGTGCACCTCGTCGATGTCGACCCTCCCTCCTTGACGTTCGTGGGAGATGCGCCACTGGTGGACGGCGTCGAACGCGGCGTGGTCCATGAAGTCGACCTTGAGGTCCAGGTCGACGTTCGAGCCCGGCGGGATCTGCTGGAGCAGCCCGGTGACCTTCGGGACGCCGAGGAACGTGAACGTCCCCTCGACGACGACGTGCCAGCGGGGCCGCGCGGGCCCGTCGCCGGGGGAGCGGACGAGCTGCTCCGAGCGCACGGACAGCCGGGTGAGGCGGCGCAGGGCGAGGAGCGCCATGACGCCGATGCCGAGCAGCACGCCCTGGCCGAGACCGAGGACGACCACGCCGCCGAGGGTGGCGAAGTAGGCCGGGGCCTCGCGGTGGTGGCGCAGGTCGCGGACGTGCGCGAGGTCCATCAGCCGGCAGCCGAGGACGACCAGCAGCGCGGCCAGCGCGGACAGCGGGATCTGCTCGATGATCGGCCCGCAGGCCAGCGCGAGCACCAGCACCCAGACGCCGTGCAGGACGGCCGACAGCCGCGTGCGGGCGCCCGCGTGCAGGTTCGCCGTACTGCGGACGATCACGCTGGCGATCGGGAGGCCGCCGAGGAAGCCCGACACCATGTTCGCGATGCCCTGCGCGCGCAGGTCCTTGTCGAGGTCGGAGCGCGGCACCCCGGCGGGCCGCATCCGGTCGACGGCGACCGCGCACAGCAGCGATGCGACGGCGGCGACGACGCCGATGGAGACGACGGCGCCGACGATCCCGCCCGGCGGCCCGTGCGGGAGGACGGGCGGTGCCCAGTCCTCCAGGAGGGTGCCGGGCAGGTCGACCCGCGCGGTCTCCCAGCCGAGCGCCCACGCGGTCGCGGTGGCGGCGGCGATCGCGGGCAGCGGGCCGGGCACCAGCCGCGGCAGGGCGCCGAGCCGGCTCCGCTTCGGGATCCGGTTCCAGCAGAACAGGATGAGGATGGTCAGGCCGCCCAGCAGGGTCGTGTGGGCGTGCGGGGTGGCGAGCTCGCCCGGCAGTTCCCGGAGGTCGTCCAGGGACGACGACCGCGGGCTCCCGCCGAGCACCACGTGCACCTGGGCGAGGACGATGACGGCGCCGATCCCGGCGAGCATGCCGTGGACCACGGCCGGGGAGATGGCGAGCGCCGCACGGGCGACGCGGGCGGCGCCGAGGGCGAGCTGCAGCGCGCCGGCGAGCAGGGTGATGGTGCAGGTGGCGCGCCAGCCGTATTCCTGCACGAGGCTGAAGACGATGACGGTGAGGCCCGCGGCGGGGCCGCTGACCTGCAGCGGGGAACCGCCGAGGGCTCCGGCGACGATCCCGCCGACGACGGCGGCGATGAGCCCGGCGGCGACCGGCGCGCCGGAGGCGACCGCGATGCCGAGCGATAGTGGAAGCGCGACGAGGAACACCACGAACGACGCGAACAGATCGCGCCGCAATGTGGATACGTTGAGTGTGTATGCTATCACTCAACGTATATAACCAGCGTTCGATCGCGATATCGACCCGCGACCGCGCACGGCATCCGGTACGTCCGGAATGCGTGGTCGGTGCACCGTGAGCGGGAACGCGAAGGGCCGCCGGACGGATCGTCCGGCGGCCCTTCGCGTGCGGGCGGGGCCCGCGATCAGCGGCGGTAGTCGCGGTGGTTCTCCCAGTCGTCCCCGGGGTACCCGCCCTGTCGGCCGAAGCCGGGGTCGTAGGCCTGGGTGGAGTTCGGGTCGCCGCCCTGCGCGCCCGGGTCGTGCGGTGCGGACAGCGGCTCGTTCCCGCTGTAGCTGTTTCCGCTGAAGTCGCCGTAGGCCCCGGCGCCGCCGGACCCCTGCTCCCCGCCGTAGGCGTCGCGCCCGCCGCTCAGCGGGTCGTCGTAGCGGTTGCCCTCGCCGTACGGCGAGGCGGGCGGGTAGCCCTCGTTCTGCCCGCCCTGCGGGTAGCCGCCGGTGTTGCCGAGGCCGCCGCCGGGCGACCAGGGACCGGTCGACTGGCCCGAGCCGCCGCCGGGGCCGGTGGAGCCGCCGTAGGAGCCGGTGGCGAGCGGATCGCTGAGCGGGTCGCCCATGGACCCGCCGTAGGACGAGCCGCCCGAGTCGGCCGGCGGCGGCCCGGCCGAACGCTGCCGGTCGCTCTGGATGCGCTGGAGCAGTTCGTCGACCGTCGGGAGCTTGTGGTTGTCGGTGTCGGGCCCCGGGCCGCCGTGCGCCGCGGGAGCGGACGGTGCGGCGGGCGTCGGCGGCGCGACGGGCGGTGGCACCGGGGGCGCGGGCGGCGGGGTGGGCGGCGCCGCCGCGGGCTCGTCGGTGCGGCCCAGCGGCAGGCCCAGCGGGTCGGACGGCGGCGGCGCGGGCGGGCCCTGGTTCGGGCCGGTCGAGCCGGGACCGGCCGGACCCGGACCGGACGCGCCCAGCGGCATGTCGAAGGCGTCCGGACGTCCGGGCGGCGGGGACGCGGGCGTCGGGCGGCCGCCGGAGCCGAGCGGGTCGCCGCCGTACGGCTGCTGCGGCTGCTCGGGGACGCCGTACGGGGACTGCTCCGGCGGCATGCCGGGCTGCTCGTGCCCGCCGTAGGGCTGCCGGCCGGGCTGGTCGCCGCCGTACTGGTCGCCGCCGTACTGGTCGCCGCCGTACTGGGGCTGCTGCTCCGGGCCGCCGTAGGACGGCTCGGCCGCCCCGTACGCGGGCTGGGCGTCCTGCCCGCCGTAGACGTGCTGGTCGGGCGCGCCGGGCCCGAACGGGGAGTGCCCGGGGCCGCCCTGCCCGCCGGGGCCGGCCAGGTCGGCGGGGACCGGGTCGAGCGCGGTCGCGCCCGGGTCGCCGCCGAACGGGGAGCCGCCCTGGAAGCCGCCGGGGGCGTGCTGCGGGCCGGTCGGGGCGGGCCGCCCGCCGGACTGGCCGGGGCCGCCGGGCCCGTGCGGTCCCTGGTTCTGCGGGCCCGGGCCGCCGAAACCGCCGTCGTTGCCCAGCGTGACCGTCTGGTTCATCCCGTGTTCGGGGACCTGCGGGTCGTGGTGCTGCGGATCCTGCTCGGCGTACTGGTCGCCGTACTGGTCCGCGTACTGGTCCCCGTACTGATCACCGTATTGGTCGCCGTATTGGTCGCCGTACTGGTCGTCGCCGCCCTGCGCGTGCATCGGGTCGGCGTGCTCGCCCTCGGGACGCTGCCCCTCCTGGTTGTGCTGCCAGGGGAACTTGGGCTTGTCGAAGGTGATCGTCGCCCAGTAGTCGTCGTCCTCCATCTCGTCGGAGGCCTGGCCGGAGGGCGGGGGAGCCGGCGGGCCCTGCTGGCCGGGGGGCGCGGCGAGCGGGCCCGCGCCCGCGCCCGCGACGCGGCGGTCGGGGCCGGGAGCGGGCGCACCGTAACCGCCGTCGTCGTAGCCGTAGTCGTCCGGCCCGTTCATGTCGTCGTGCTGCGCGGCGCCGCGGCGTCCGCGCGGCTGCGGCTGCTCGTCGTCCATCCAGTCGTCGTCGTCGCGACCCGCCTTGCTCGCCCGCAGACCCAAGACCACGAGGACGACGACGAGGACGACGACCACCAAGAGGCCGAAGACCACGATTGTTGAAGTCATGCCACCACCCAATGCCTTGGCCCGGCGGACGCGGCCGGCGCGGACGCGTGGTCCGTCCCGATCGCCGCCGGCAGCCGGCCGTCCTCGGAGCCGGTCCGATTCTGTCCGACCGCTATGACCGTTGTCACACCCTTAGTGCTCATAGACACCCTCACACGGACCGCACCGATCGGTCGAACCCGCCGATCCCCGACCCGCCGCAAGGCTCCACGGTCAACGCGCCCGCTCGCCGCCGAAGTTCCCGGTGATCCGGCCCCGGCCGACCGTGTGCTCGGCGATCGCGCCGAGCGACTCGTCCAGCGACGCGCCCTCCTCGAACGGCGCCTCGCTGTCGAGCGCGTAGATGGTGAACCGGAACAGGTGCCGCTCCCCGCGGGGAGGGCACGGCGGTGCGTAGCCCACCTTGTCTCCCGTGGTCACTCCCTCGACGGCGTTGTCCAGCCTGGCGCCCTCGACGATCTCGTGCGTGGTTCCGTCGATGCCCGCGATCACCCAGTGGACGTAGGCGCCCTCGGCGTCCTGGTCGTCCACGACGATCGCGAACGAGCGGGTTCCGGCGGGCGCCCCCGACCACAGGAGCGGCGGGGTCTTCCCCTGCCCGCCAGGGTACGTCGTGCAGCCGTACCGTGTGGGCAAGTCGCCGCCATCGCGGAACACCGGGCTCGTCACGGTGAACCACTCCGACAGTTCGGCGCTCTCCCGCTCGGGGCCGCCGATCAGCCCGCAGCCGCCCAGCGTGCCCGCGAGCGCCAGCGCGGCCGCCGCGGCCGGTATCGGACGCCGTCTTCTGCTCATCATCGATACGCTCCCGCGCGAGATCGTGCGGCGCTCCGCCGGTACTCCTTCGGCCCGGCCGGACGCCCCGCGCGGCGGCGCCCCCTTCCCTTCCCTCGTCCGCCCCAACCTTAGGGGTTCGGCGGTCATGGGTCGGGACTTTCCCGCCGCGAGGCGGAGGCGCCGGGAGGACGCGCGGATGTGAGGTGCGTCATGCGTGCTTCATGCCCGATCGGGCAAAATCAGGCGAAGGAGTGGTGAAGTTCACAGCCCTTACAGGGCTCTACTTTGCCATTTCGGGAAGTTCGGCACTTCTTTCATGGTTCCTGGTTGGTGCAAGGAGGATTCATCGAGTAGTTTGTGAATGTCTTCACAAGCCGACCGTGACATTGGAGGGCCGCAATGGCCAGGACCGCCGAGGAGACCCCTGGCGCTCCCCACATCCTCATCGTGGGTGGCGGCTATGTGGGCATGTACACCGCGCTGCGCCTGCAGAAGAAGCTCCGCAAGGAGCTCAAGCGGGGTGAGGTCAAGGTCACCATCGTTGACCCCAACTCGTACATGACGTACCAGCCGTTCCTTCCCGAAGCCGCCGCGGGCAACATCTCGCCGCGGCACGTCGTCGTCCCGCTGCGCCGCGTCCTGCCGAAGTGCACCGTGCGCAAGGCCCGGGTGACCGAGCTCAACCACGACGCGGGCTGGGCGATCGTCCAGCCGCTTGCGGGGCCCCCGGAGCGGATCTCCTACGACTACCTGGTCATGGCGGCGGGCGCGGTGCCGCGGCTGCTGCCGATCCCCGGCCTGGCCGAGCACGGGATCAGCCTCAAGACGGTCGGCGAGGCCATCCACCTTCGCAACCACGTGCTCGAGCAGCTGGAGATCGCCGAGTCGACCGACGACGTCGAGCTGCGCCGCAAGGCGCTGACGTTCGTCTTCGTCGGCGGCGGGTTCGCCGGCGTCGAGGCGGTCGCCGAGCTCGAGGACATGACGCGCGACGCCACCAAGTACATGCGCAAGGTCACCCCGGAGGACCTGCGCTTCGTCCTCGTCGAGGCCGCCGACCGCATCCTGCCGGAGGTCGGCCCGGACATGGGCAAGTGGACGGCCGAGCAGCTGCGCGGCCGCGGCATCGACGTGAAGATGAAGACGTTCCTGCAGTCGGCCGAGGACGAGATCATCGAGCTCTCGGACGGCAGCCGGTTCCCCGCCGGGACCCTCGTCTGGAACGCGGGCGTCAAGCCGTCGCCGGTCGTCCGCAGCGGCGACCTGCCGGTGGACGAGCGCGGCCGCGTCAAGGGCACCGAGTACCTCACCATCGAGGGCCTGGTCCGGGCGTTCACCGCCGGTGACAACGCCGCCATCCCGGACCTGGCGCAGGAGGGGCAGTTCTGCCCGCCGAACGCCCAGCACGCGGTGCGCCAGGCGAAGCTGCTCGGCGACAACATCGTCCGCTCGCTGCGCGGCAAGACGCTCAAGCCGTACGCGCACAACAACCTCGGCGCCGTCGCCGGCCTCGGCCTGCACAAGGGCGTCGCGAACCCGATGGGCTTCAAGCTCAAGGGCTGGCCGGCGTGGTTCTTCCACCGCAGCTACCACGGCGCAATGGTCCCGACCTTCAACCGCAAGATCCGCGTCATCGCGGACTGGACGCTCGCGCTGTTCCTCAAGCGCGAGACCGTCTCGCTCGCGACGGTCGAGCAGCCGCGCGCGGACTTCATCCTCGCCGCGCTCGACGACGAGAAGATCCGCGAAGCCAAGGCCAAGGCCAAGGAGAACGCCGCATAGCGCGGCGCGCCCGCAAAGCCGGACGCCCCGGCGGTCGATCGACCGCCGGGGCGTCCGGCTTTCCGCGCCGTCGGGGCGCGGTGCGAGCGCGGTTCAGGCGCGCTTCTTGAAGGCGTACAGGGAGAGCGGGGCGAACACCAGCGAAAAGCCGACGCCCCAGACCAGGGCGATCCAGGCGTGCTCGAGGACGGGGCCGCCGACCAGCAGGCCGCGCATCGCCTCGACGAGCTGGGTCACCGGGCTGTTGTCCATGAAGAACGCCAGCGGGCCGGGGATGCCCTCGGTCGTCGGGATGAACGCGGTGCTCAGGAAGCTCAGCGGGAAGATCACCACGAACCCGAAGATCTGCACCTTCTCCGGCTCGTTCACCATCATCGCGATGAAGACCGACACCCACGAGAACAGCACCGCGAAGGCCAGCAGCAGGAAGAACGCAGTGACCAGTGCGAGCACGTTCGTCTCGAGCCGGAAGCCGATCGCGAAGCCGACCAGCAGCAGGATCGCCATCGACCACGCCTGCTTGGCGGTGTCGGCGATGATCCGCCCCGCGAGCGGGGACAGCCGCGAGATCGGCAGGCTCCGGAAGCGGTCGAAGACGCCCTTGGTGATGTCGGTGTTCAGTCCGAACCCGGTGCTCATCCCGGCGAACAGGGCGTTCTGCGCGATGATGCCGGGGATGACCACGGGCAGGTACGCCTCGACGCTGCCGGCCATCGCCGGGCCGAACACGTAGGCGAACAGCAGCACGAACATGATGGGCTGGATGGACAGGTCCAGCAGCTCCATCGGGTTGTGCTTGATCTGCACGAGGTTGCGCCACGCCAGCGTGGCGACGTTGCGGGCGCCGGTGCCCGGCGAGACCCGCTTCGCCACCGGCTGCGGGGTGAGGGTCGCCGTGCTCATCGGGAGGCCCCTTCCTTCTCCACGGCCCGGTCGCCGTCGGCGGCGTCCTCCGGAGCCTCGGCTTCGACTTCTTCCGTGTGGTGGCCGGTGAGGGCGAAGAACACCTCGTCCAGGCTCGACTTGCGCAGCGACATCTCGCCGACCGTGACGCCCTCCTCGTCGAGGCGGCGCACCACCGCGGTCATCAGACCCGGGTCGGTGATCGGCGCGGCCACGAGGCCGTCCCTGAACTCCGGCGCGGTGTCGGCCAGCTCGCCGACGATCCGCCCGACGGCCTCGGCGTCGGTCTCCTTGATCGGCCGGACCTCGAGCACCTGCCCGCCGACCTGCGCCTTCAGCATGTCGGACGTGCCGTGCGCGATCACCGTGCCGCGGTCGATCACGATGATGTCGTCGGCGAGCTGGTCGGCCTCCTCCAGGTACTGCGTGGTGAGCAGCACGGTGACGCCGTCGTCGGTCAGGCCGCGGACGATGTCCCACAGGCCGTTGCGGCTGCGCGGGTCGAGGCCGGTGGTCGGCTCGTCCAGGAACAGGATCTGCGGCCGCCCGACCAGGCTCGCCGCCAGGTCGAGGCGGCGGCGCATCCCGCCCGAGTAGGTCTTGGCGGCCCGCTCGGCCGCGTCGGTGAGCTGGAACCGGTCGAGCAGCTCCGCCGCGCGGGCCTTGGAGTCCCGCCGCGACATGCCGAGCAGCCGGGCGATCAGCACCAGGTTCTCGGTGCCGGTGAGCATCTCGTCGACCCCGGCGTACTGGCCGGTCAGCCCGATCAGCTGGCGGACCTTGTGCGCCTCCCGGACGACGTCGAAGCCGCCGACCCGGGCGCTGCCCTCCGTGGGCTCGATCAGCGTGGCGAGGATGCGCGTGGTGGTGGTCTTGCCGGCGCCGTTGGGCCCCAGCACGCCCAGCACCGTCCCGGCCTGGGCGGTCAGCGAGACGCCCGACAGCGCCTGCGTATCACCGAATCGCTTCACCAGGCCCTCGGCCTGGATCGCGTGGGACATGAGATCTCCTAGGAATCTTGGTGTGCCGGACCGGGTGCATCCCGCCGCCGGGGACAGGCCAACCTACGGCCGGGCCCGAGCCGGATGCATCCGATTTATCGCCGCCCAACGCCGGCCCGCGGCGCTCCGTTCAGCGTCGCACCCGCCTCTGACAGAACGCTGACGCGGCGCTGATTGCTCCCGCGGGTCCGCACCCCGGCGTGTCGCGCCCTCTAGACTCGCCGTGTGACGTCGGTGCGGCGCGACCTGCACGGGGACGGCGGGCGGTCGCGCCCGCCGCGGTTGCGGCCGCCCGCGCACCGCGTCTCTCCCCGCGCGATCGCCCACTGGGCGATCGAGTACCTGCTGCTGTGGGGCCTGGCGTTCGGCCTCTCCCTCGGTGTGGCGGCCTGGCTGGGCGACACCGAGGCCGACTGGCTCCCCGGCTGGCTCGCCGACCGCGTCGGCGCCCTGCCCTGGCTCGTGGGCGGGGCCGGGCTGCTGATGGTGACGGTCGCGCCCGTCTGGCGCTACCGCGTGCACCGCTGGGAGGTCAGCGCCGACGTCGTCTACACCCGCACCGGCTGGTTCAGCCGCGAATGGCTGCTCGTGCCGGTGAGCCGCATCCAGACCGTCGACACCGAGCAGGGCTGGATCGAGCGCATGCTCGGCCTGGCCACGATCGAGGTCAACACCGCGTCCCATACCGGCTCCTCCCAGGTCTCCGGCCTCCCCGCGGGCGTCGCGACCCGGCTGGCCGGCGACCTGGCCCACCGGGCCCACGACCTCCGCGACGACGCCACGTGACGCCCGCCGGGACACCTGACGAAGCGAGAACCCCACGCACCTCCGACTCCCCGGACGGCCCGGACTCATCGGTGCCCGGCGAAGAAGGTCCGCGGCGCCTGCACCCGCTGACGTTCGTGGTCGGCGCCGTCCGCGAGCTGGTCGCCCTGCTCGCGGCCGGGGCGACCGGACTCGTCGTGGGCGGGCTGTCCACGGCCTTCTACTTCACCCTCGTGGGCCTCGGGCTCGGCCTGGTGTTCCACGTCGCGAGCTGGGCGACGTTCACGTACGCGCTGCGGGACGACCGCATCGAGCTCCGCCGGACACTGATCGGGCGGTCGGTCAAGACGATCCCGCGCGACCGCATCCGGGGCGTGGACGTCAGCACGTCCCTGCCGCACCGAACGCTGGGGCTCGCGGTCGTCCACGTCGACGCGGGGTCGGAGGGCGGCGAGGCGTCGCTGAACGCGGTCTCGCGGCCGGAGGCGGACCGGCTGCGCCGGGTCCTGCTGGCCCGGACGGACGGCGAGCCGGACCGCGAGGCCCCGCCCCGGCGCGTCCTGGCCCGGATGCGGCGCCGCTGGTACGTGTACGCCCCGCTGAGCGGCGCCTACCTGCTCACCCCGTTCGCGCTGGCCGGCAGCCTCCTCGGGACGCTGTACAACCTCGGCGACGACCTGGGGCTGATCACGCGGGAGCGGGTCGAGACCGTGGGGCACGAGGTGGTGGGGCTGCCGCCGGCGGCCGTGGTCGCGCTCGCCGTGCTGGCGCTGTTCACGCTGCCGGTCATGTCGGTGCTCGCGTTCAGCCTGTTCAACTGGGACTTCACGGTCGAGGAGCGGGACGGCTCGATCGTCGCCGAGCGCGGGCTGGCCACGCGGCGGAGCGTGTCGCTGGAGCGCCGCAGGCTGCGCGGCGTGGAACTGGCCGACAACCCCCTCGAGCGGCTCGGCGGCGTCCGGCGGCTCGGCGCGCTGGTGACGGGCCTCGGGGACGCCGCGCACCGGGGCCGGCTGATGCCCGCCGCGCCCCGCCCGGTCGCCGAGGAACTGGCCGCGCGGGTCGTCGGGGCCGTGCCCGGCCCGCTGCGCCCGCACCCGCGCGCGGCGCGCGGCCGCCGGGTGGTGCGGGCGGTCGCCCCGCCGGGCGCCGTCGGCCTGCTGGCGCTCGCGGCGGGCCGCCCGTGGATCGCGGGCGCGTGCGCCGTCCTGGTGCTGCTCGCCGTGCCCCTCGGCCTCGACCGGTACCGCCAGCTCGGGCACGCCACCGACGGCGGGCGGCTGAGCGTCCGGTCGGGGTCGCTGAAGCGGCGGCAGGTCGTGGTGGAGCACGGCGCGATCGTCGGCTGGCGCTTCCGCCGCACCCTGTTCCAGCGCCGCTTGGGCCTGGCGACGCTGGACGTCGCGGTGGGCGCGGGCGACGGCGGCTACCCGGCGATCGACATGGCCGAGCGGGACGCGGTCGCGCTCGCCGCCGAGATCACCCCCGACTGGGTGCGCCCCTTCCTGGAGAAGTGAGCGTCGCCGGACCGCCCGTGGCCCGGACGCGTGCCGGTGCCCTCAGGCCGCGCACGAGGGTGTCGACGCGCTGCCGGGGGCCGCGAGTGCCGCCGGCGGCGGTCGCCGTCCACATCGTCCTCTGGGGCGCGCCCGGAGCCCTTGCCGTGAGCGTCACCCCGCGCTTCCGCGCATCGAGTGCGGCGATGAGGCGGCCGAAGGGTGCCGGGCGCGCTCCTCTTGCGGGAGGGGCGTCACTCGGGGCGCCGTGCTCCGAACATGATCTCGTCCCAGGACGGCACGGACGCCCGCTTGCCCTTGGACTTGCGCCGTGCGCGCGCCGGACGCTGCTGTGCCGGGGACGAATCGGCAGCGGCGGCGGCCGGAGGGGGCCCGGTGACGGGCTTGTCCTGGGCGGCGGGCATGGTCGGGCGCGCGGCGGGCTTCTTCTTCGCGGGCGGGCGCGCGGGCTCGCGGCGCGGCGGCCGCTGCGGCGCGGCGGGCTGCGCCTGCTCGCGAGGCGCCTGTTCGCGGGGCGCCTGTTCGCGGGGCGCGGCGGGCTGCTCGCGCGGTGCGGCGGGCTTCGGCCGCTCGGGCCGGGCCCGGTCGTCCGGGGCGGGCTCGCCGCGCGGCTCGGCCGCCGCCACGTCCGCGGCCGCCGCCTCGGGCTCGTCCTCGTCCTCGACCTCGTCCTCGATCTCGGCGGCGGCGTCAGCCTGCCCCTCCGGCTCGTCGTGCGCCTCCGGCTCCGCGTGCTCCTCCGGCTCGTCGGCCGGACGGGCGTCGGCGTCCGCGTCGTCCCCGTGCGGCCGGACGGGTGCGGCGGCCTCGGCGGCCTCGGCGGGCCCGTCGCCGGCCTCGGCCGGTTCCTCCGCGGCGGCCTCATCCTCGGCGTCCTCGGCCTCGGCGTCCTCGGCCTCGGCCGTCGTGTCGGCCCCGGCGGTGTCCGGGTGCTCGTCGTCGCCCTCGTCCGCGCTCTCCTCCCGGAGGTCCCGGTCCTCCGGCGCCTCCGGTTCCGTCTCCGCGAGGGACGCGGCGGACGCGGCGGGCACCGGCTCGCCGGCCTCGGTCTCGTCCGCGGCGGCTCCGGCGGACGCCCGCTCGCCGTGCGGCTCCTCGTCGCGCTCGGCCTCCGGCCCGGCGGGGGCGGGTTCCGCCTGCAGGTCGAGTTCCTCGAGGGACGGTTCGGGGGCGCGCCGCCACGGGGCCCCGCTCGCCGGCGCTTCGGCGTCGTCGAACGGCCGGATGGGCTCGCGGTCGGCGGCGATCTCGCGGGGGCGCCCGGGCTGCTGCCGGGACGGGAAGGCGGGGCGGGGGTCGATGATCCGGCCGCGCTCGACGATGTACTCGCGCGGCTCGGCGGCGCGCAGCGGCGGCTCGGAGGCGCGCTCGAGGGGCGGCTCCGCCTCGGTCGGCAGCCCGCGCCCGAGGTCGCGCGGCCCGACCTCGCGGCCCGCGTCGCGGCCGTCCGAGACGACCTTCATCGCGGGACGGCGCGGCACCAGCGGGGTGACGGTGTCGGAGAGCTCGTCGTCGTCCCAGTCGACGGCGGTGAGCCGGGCGGCGATCTCGTCCAGCGGGGAGACGTTCCGGCGGCGCGGGTCGAACGCCCACTCGGCGGCGTGCGGGCGGCCGTTGTCGAAGAAGGACAGGCGGACGCGCCAGGTGCCGTCGTCGCACTTCCAGGCGTCCCATTCGACGTCCTCGAGGTCGACGCCGCCGCGGCCGAGGCGCTCCTCCACGGTCTCGCCGAGGGGCGGGCCGGGCGTGGACTCGCCGGGCCGCCGGACGGTGACGCGCTGCGCCTGCTGGGCCATGTACTCGCGTTCCTGCAGGACCGGGCCCTCGAACCAGCGGACGCGCTCCACCGGGATGCCGGCGGACTCGGCGATCTCCTCCGCGGTCTCGCCGGACCTGATGCGGGCCTGGATCTCCTTGGGACGCAAGGGACTCTCCACTTCGATCTCGAACTGGCCGAGGCGGGAGAAGTGCCCACGGACCGCGGCGCGGACGCGGTCGTCGACGGGCAGGGTGAACCGGGTGCCTCGGCCCGCGGTGGCCAGGACGAGGTACGTACCGTCCTCGCTGACCGCGACGAGGCGCAGCTCCTGCATGCGTGTCCTTCCTGCCCTGTCCTGACGGCACGGAGGGCGCCGAACCGGTCGGCCGGTGCGGAACGCGTCGCCGCTCCCCGCACCGCTCGGCCGTCCGTTGCCCGCCGAGGGCGCATGCGTGCCCTTCCCCCGGGTTCCCGAGTCTCTCTTTCGGACACACCTGCTGCCAGCACCGTACCCGGCATGTCCGAACATCGCCGCTCTCGAAGCCCCCTCCACGTCGCGGAAGAGGGCGCCTGACCAAGCTTGCCGGTGCCCGGGTGCGGCCGGAGGCGCTCTGTCTGAATCTTGAGGAACCTTTTCCCCACTGTGCCGCACGGGGACGCCCGTCTCCACCCGGTTCGGGTAGCGAGCGTCACGTTGACGGTCGGAACACCGTGATCGTCCGGTTAGTTTCGATTCCGGACAACTTGGGGGATTCAACGGGGGTGAATCGGGGTAATGCGCCGCAAGCTTCCCGATCTGAGCACGACGCAGGTGATCGCGAGCGGCGTCGCCACGGCCGTCGCCGCGATCGGCGCGTCCTTCCTGGGCGTGTACGGGACGGTCATCGGCACCGCGCTGATGAGCGTCATCTCGACCGCGGGCGCGGCCGTCTGCAAGCACTACCTGGATCGGGGACGCGACCAGATCAGGGACATGTCCCACGTGCAGGGCGCCGCGCGGCGCCGGGAGGCGGCCGACGACGCGGGCGAGGAGGCGACGAGCGCCGACCCGACGCGCACGATGGTCTGGCCCGCGGGCACCGACCCGTCCCGCACGATGGTCTCGCCGCCGGGCGGCGACCCGAGCGCGACCCGGCTGGACGGTGGCCTCGGCGACCCGAACGCCACCCGGCTGGACTCGCCGCCCGGTGATCCGAGCGCCACGCGCGCGGACCCGTCCCGGACGGTCGCCGGCGCGCTCGCCGCGGAGGCCGGGGAGGACGCGCGGCGGCGGGTCGCGCGGCGGACCGCGCTCGACGAGACGCTGGCGTGGGCGAAGCAGAACTGGGCGAAACTCGCGGCGTCGTCCGCGGTCGTGTTCGCGGTGGTGCTCGGCGGGATCACGATCTACGAGGCCACGACGGGCGCCCCGCTCGGCGGCAGCGGCGGCGGCCTTACGGTCACGAAGGTCCTCGGCGGCGGGGACGGCGGTTCGGGCGGCACCGTCGAGGAGACCCCGACGGACGCGCCGACCGGGGACGGGCACGGCACGGCGCCCGCCGAGTCCCCCGGGGAGAGCCCGACGGGCGAGGCGTCCACCGGCACCCCCGACGGGCCGGGCGACGGCTCCGGGGCGACCCCGACCGGCGACGCGACGACCGGACCGTCCGGTGGCGGCGGCGACCCGACCGGCGAGCCCACGGACGGGCCCACCGGGGAGCGGCCCACGACGTCCGGCCCGGAGGCGCCCGGCACGCCCGCGCCGACCGGTTCGTCCGGCGGTGGGCAGGAGCAGCAGGGCGGGACGGACGTGCAGCAGCGGGGCGACACCGCGGACTGACCGGCCCCCGGACTCAGTCGCCGAAGACGCGCCTGGTGTAGGCGTTGGCGAAGCGGCGGTCGGGGTCGAGTTCGTCGCGCAGCGCCCGGAAGTCCGCGTACCTGGGGTAGGCCTTCTCCAGGTACGCGGCGTCCCGGGTGTGGAGCTTGCCCCAGTGCGGGCGCCCGCCGACCGCCGTCAGGACGTCCTCGACGCCGCGGAAGTAGTCCTCGTGGGCGTCGCGGTGGTAGACGTGGACGGCGATGAACGCGGTGCGGCGGCCGTGGGCCATCGACAGCCAGGCGTCCTCGGGCGGGAGCAGCCGCACCTCGATCGGGAAGCCGATCCGCCAGTCGTGCCGGGCGAACAGGGAGCGGATCTCCCGCAGCGCCGGAACGAGTTCCTCGCGGGGGATCGCGTACTCCTGCTCCTTGAAGCGGACGGTCCGCGGGCTGGTGAACACCTTGTAGGACGTGTCGGTGTACGTGCGCGCGCCCAGGGCCTTCGCGGAGATCCCGTTCGCGAACGGGGTCGCGGCGGGCACGGCGTGGGTCAGCCGGTTGACGGCTCCGAAGACGGTGTTGGAAAGGAACCGGTCGTCCAGCCAGTACTTGAACGCCGACAGGGGCTCGGCGGGGCCCTCCACGCGGTTGTTCCGCTTGGTGAGGCAGCCCTCGGTGTGCGGGAACCAGTAGAACTCGAAGTGCTCGTTCGCCTCGTCGAACTCGTCGATCCGCGCCAGGACCTCGTCCCACTTCATCGGCTCTTCCCGCGCGCGCAGGAGGAAGGCCGGGACGGTCCGCCAGGTGACGGCGGTGACGATGCCGAGCGCGCCGAGGCCCGCGCGGGCGGCGTCGAACAGGTCGGGACGCTCGTCCCGCGAGCAGGTCACGGTCGTCCCGTCGGCGAGGACCAGCTCCAGCGCGGCGATCTGGGAGACGAGCCCGGCGGCCTCCCGGCCGGTGCCGTGCGTGGCGGTCTGGATCGCCCCGGCCACGGTCTGCTCCTGGATGTCGCCCATGTTGGCGAGGGCGAGGCCGTGCTCGTCCAGCAGCCGGTTCAGCCGGTGCAGCGGCAGGCCCGCCTCGACGGTGACGAGTCCGCTCCCGGTGTCGACCGCACGGACCGCGGTGAGGCCGGACGGGCGCAGGAGCACGTCCTCGGCGACGGCCGCGCCGGTGAAGGAGTGTCCGCTCCCGGTCATCCGGACGGTGCGGCCCTCCCCGGCGGCCGTCCGGACGGCGTCGGCGACCTCGTCGGCGGTCCGCGGCGTCGCGACGCGGTGCGGGCGGGCCTGCTGGTTTCCGGCCCAGTTCCGCCACGTTTGGTTGCTCACGGGTGACATGCGGCGACTCTACTCGGCCATCGATCGCGAGGAAAGTTCATGTTTGCTTCCGGGACGGCCGTCCACGAAGGACCCTCGCCGGGACGGAAGCGGCGATACCGTACGATCCGGTAACCACGATCCGGTGACCGTGGACACGGCCGCCGCGCGGCAAGCCGGGCCCTCCGATGAACATCCGCGACATCACCTCCTTGTTGGGGGTATGTCCGGGCAAGAAGTGCGCAGACGTGTAACCGACCGCTAGCGACGCTCGTTGGGAAATGTTGTGGCTCCTCCATCCGTGACACGCCCGCCGAAGCGCAGGCCGGAGAAGAAGAAGCGGGACCGCGCGGGGAAGCGGCCCCCGGCACGGGCGCTCCGCGGCCTTCCACTGATCATCGCGGGAATCGCGGTCCTGGCCGCCGGCACCACGTCCGGCGGCGTGTACGCGGCCCTGACGGCGTCCGAGAGCGACGCGGGGGACACGGGTGGCGGCGACACCGGCGGGCGCCCGGTCGCCCCGCCGAACGCGGACCGCGGCGCGCCGGTGACGGTGGCCGACGGCGGCGACGTCGCACCGCTGCGCCGGGTCGTCCCCCCGGACGTCCTGGCGGTCGGCACGGCCACGATCCCGGCCGCGAAGATCCGCCGGCTGTCGAAGCTCAAGCGGGTCGGGGAGGTCACGGCGGTCGCGGGCGGCGCGATCCAGCTGCAGAACCGCGCGGTCAACGCGCTGGCCGTCGACCCGTCGGCGTTCCGCTCCTGGACGCCGCCCGGCACCGCCAAGAACACGGCGCTGTGGACGGCGCTGGCCGGCGACCAGTTCGTCACCACCCCGGACGTCGCCGAGCAGCTCCGGCTCAACCGCGGCACCCGGTACCCGATCGTCGGCCGGACGATGCCGAGCCTCGTGCTGGGCGGCTCGGGCGAACTCGGGCTGCCCGGCGTCGACATGCTGGTCAGCGAGAAGGCCGGGACGGACATGGGCCTCGTCCCGAACGTCGCGGTGCTGGTGAACGCGCCGGGCGTGGACCCGGCCACGACCGTCAAGGCGGTCGAGCAGATCCTCGGCGGCGGCGTGAAGATCGTGAACCTGCGCGCGAGCGAGTACCAGACGTCCGGAAGCGGGCGGGCGACGAGCTATCTCGACCTCTACAAGCAGGCCGCGACCACCTGCCCCGGCCTGTCCTGGACGGTCCTCGCCGCGATCGGGCAGGTCGAGAGCAGCCACGGCCGCAACGTCGGACCGTCCAGCGCGGGCGCCCTCGGCCCCATGCAGTTCATGCCCGCCACCTGGAAGGCCTACGGGGTGGACGGTGACGGCGACGGCAAGGCCGACATCATGAACCCCTACGACGCCATCCCCGGCGCCGCGAAGTACCTGTGCGCCAACGGCGCGGGACGGGGCGGGCAGCAGCTCTACAGGGCCGTCTGGCACTACAACCACGCCGACTGGTACGTGCAGAAGGTGCTGAACCTCGCCAAGGCGTACCAGGCCCAGTACTCCTGACCCGTGCGGGCCGTGCCGTCCGTGCCGTCCGTGCCGTCCGTGCGGGCCGTGCCGTCCGATCGGGCCGTGTGGCCTTGACGACACGTGCCCCCGGCCGAACCGGCCACCGCGAAGCGGCTGGTTGGATGGAGGCATGACGTCGTACGACGCTTTGCTGCTGCTCTCGTTCGGCGGGCCCGAGGGGCCCGACGACGTGATCCCGTTCCTCGAGAACGTGACCCGCGGGCGCGACGTCCCCCGCGAGCGCCTGGAGGAGGTGGGCGAGCATTACCACCTCTTCGGCGGGGTCAGCCCGATCAACCGGCTCTGCCGCGAGCTGAAGGCCGCGATCGAGGCCGACTTCGCGGCCCACGGCGTCGACCTCCCGGTCTACTGGGGCAACCGCAACTGGACCCCGTACCTGGCCGACACCGTCCGCCGGATGAAGGACGACGGCGTCCGGAGGGCCGCGGCGTTCGTCACGTCCGCCTACAGCGGCTTCTCCACCAACGACCAGTACATCGAGGACATCGCGCGCGCGCGGGAAGAAGTGGCGGGCGCGCCCGAGATCGACAAGCTGCCCGTCTACTGGGACCGTTCCGGCTTCCTCGGCCCGTTCACGGACGCCGCGATCAGCGCCCTGAGCGACCTCCCGGACGACGCGCGCCTCGTCTTCACCGCGCACAGCGTGCCCCTGGCGCAGCCCAACCGCGAGCAGTACGTCGCGGAACTCGAGGAGGCCGCCCGCCGCGTCGCCGCGGAGGCCGCGCCCGGACGGCCGTGGGACCTCGTCTACCAGAGCCGCAGCGGCCCGCCGTCCCAGCCGTGGCTGGAGCCGCAGATCACCGACCACCTGGCGGCCCTGCACGGCGAGGGCGTCCGCGCCGTCGCGGCCGTCCCGATCGGGTTCGTCTCCGACCACATGGAGGTCAAGTTCGACCTCGACGTCGAGGCGGCCGATCTCGCCGCCGAACTCGGGATGGCGTTCGCGCGGGCCGCCACGCCCGGCTCCGACCCCCGCTTCGCCGCCCTGCCCCGCGAACTGCTGAACGGAGCCCCCGCATGAGCCTGCCCGGCGAACTCCTCGACCTGGCCGTCGCGACCGCCCGCGAGGCCGGCCGGATGCTGGTCGACAAGCGCCCGGCGGACGGACCGGACGTCGTGCAGACCAAGTCGAGCCCGACCGACGTCGTCACCCAGATGGACCGCGCCGCCGAACAGCTGATCATCGAGCGGATCCGCGCGGCCCGCCCGGACGACGCCTTCCTCGGCGAGGAGGGCGGCGACCGCGCCGGCGGCAGCGGCGTCCGCTGGGTGATCGACCCGATCGACGGCACCGTCAACTACCTGTACGACCTGCCCGACTGGGCGGTCAGCATCGCCGTCGAGGTGGACGGGCGCGCCGTCGCCGGGGCCGTCGAGATGCCGCGCCGCGGCGAGACCTACACCGCCGCCCGCGGCGCCGGCGCGCTCCTGCACACCGCCTCCGGTACCCGCGAACTCCGCGTGAACGCCGGCGTCCCGCTGGACCGGGCCCTCGTCGCCACCGGCTTCGGCTACGCCGCGGCCCGCCGGGCCCGCCAGGCCGACGTCCTCACCGGCGTCCTCCCGCACGTCCGCGACATCCGCCGCGGCGGCTCCTGCTGCGTGGACCTGTGCTCCCTCGCCGCCGGCCGCCTCGACGCCTACTACGAGCGCGGCGTGCAGGCCTGGGACATCGCCGCCGGCGCCCTCATCGTGCAGGAGGCGGGCGGCCGCGTCGAGGGACTGCACGGCGTCGTCCCCGGCCCCGAGTTCACGATCGCGGCGGCCCCGGACGTCTTCGACGACCTCCACGACCTCCTGGTCCCGCTGGACCCCATCCGCGACTGACCCGGAACCGGCTCCCCGCATGCCGAGTTGACGATTCGGCCTCGACGGGGATCGCTCGCATGACGGCCGCCACGGCAGTGACCCCGGCCGTCGGCGCGCTTCGCGCGGCCGTAGGCGCCCGGCGCCGGAGGTCGCGCGAAGCGCGGAGCCGGGCGACCGGAGCGTGCGTACGAACTTCGCAGGAACACGACGTCCTGCACCAGCACGCGAGGATCGCCCGGCGACTGACGGGGGTTCCAGGGGGTCGTCCCCCTGGGATCAATCGCAGCGGGGCGGTTCGATGCCGATGTCGTGGTTCGCTGCGATCCGGCGCAGTTCGCTGATCTCCTCCCGGCGGATGTCCGCCAGGTAGGTGTCCCCATCTGCGTGGGCGCTCCGCAGCGACGCGTACGCGTCGTCGAGCCGCTGCTGGATAGTGCGCGTCAACTCGCCCATGAGCCTCCTCCCGGATCCTGCCCATCCCTACCCACACGTACGCTTGAGGCAAACCTGTTCGCCGATGCAATTTTCGCGGATTGTTGCGTACGTGGCCCGGCGGTCTCTTGAACGCCTGCTTACGGGGGTCTTACGGCTCGCATGGCATATCTGTGACGTCGGGCGGCCACGCGTTGCGCGTGCCGGCGCGTCCGGACCGGAGGGGGAACGAGTGCGTGTTCTAGTCGTCGAGGACGAGCGGGTGCTCGCCGACGCGATCGCCACCGGCCTGCGCAGGGACGCGCTGGCCGTGGACGTGGCCTACGACGGCGCCGGGGCGCTGGAGCGGGCGGGCGTGAACGACTACGACGTGATCGTGCTGGACCGCGACCTGCCGAAGATCCACGGCGACGACGTCTGCAAGCAGCTCGTCGCGCAGCGGTATCCCGCGCGGATCATCATGCTGACGGCGGCGGGCGAGCTGGACGACCGGGTGGAGGGGCTGTCGATCGGCGCCGACGACTACCTGGCGAAGCCGTTCGCGTTCGCGGAGCTGATCGCGCGGGTGCGGGCGCTCGGCCGCCGCGCGGCGGCGCCGCTGCCGCCGGTGCTGGAGCGGTCGGGCGTCAGCCTGGACCCGGGCCGCCGGGAGGTGGCGCGGGACGGCCGGCAGATCGACCTGACGCGCAAGGAGTTCGCGGTCCTCGAGGTGCTGCTGAGCGCGGACGGCGCCGTCGTCAGCTCCGAGCAACTCCTGGAGAAGGCGTGGGACGAGCACATCGACCCGTTCACGAACGTGGTGCGGGTCACGATGATGACGTTGCGCAAGAAGCTCGGCGACCCGCCGGTCATCGAGACGGTTCCGGGCGTGGGGTACCGGCTGTGACGGCGGCACCGGAGCCTCAGGACCCGAAGGAGCACGGGCCGACCGACACGCAGCCGAACTCGGTCGCCGGGGGGCGCCGCACCGGCCCGTGGCGGCGCCCGGGGCCCCAGCAGGTTCCGGCGCCGGGCCCGCAGGGCGTGTGGCGCGCGCAGGGCGACGGGTTCGGCGCGGCGAAGGCGCTGCCGAGCCGGATGAGCGTGCGGCTGCGGCTGACGCTGCTGTACGGGCTGCTGTTCTTCATGGCCGGGGCGCTGCTGCTGTTCGTGGTGGCCGTCCTGGTGGCGAACATCCTCAGCAACGTCCAGGTCATCGGGCTCGGGATCGTCACCCAGGAGCAGGCGGAGGCGCTGCAGCGCCAGTTCGTCGAGCAGACGATGCAGCAGCTCGTCGGACGGTCGCTGGTGGCGCTCGCGGGCGTCGGGATCATCACCCTCGTGCTCGGCTGGTTCGTCGCCGACCGGGCGCTCAGCCCCCTGCAGCGGGTGACCGCGACGGCGCGCCGGCTGTCGGAGAGCACCCTGCACGAGCGGATCGCGCTGAAGGGCCCCGAGGACGAGATCAAGGAGCTCGCCGACACCTTCGACGCGATGCTGGAGCGGCTCGGCGAGGCGTTCGACTCGCAGCGGCGGTTCGTCGCGAACGCCTCGCACGAGCTGCGCACGCCACTGGCGATCAACCGGACGCTGCTGGAGGTCGCGCTCGGCGACCCGGAGGTCTCGGACGATCTGCGCACCGTCGGACGGACGCTGCTGGCGACGAACGCGCGGCACGAGCGGCTCATCGAGGGGCTGTTGCTGCTGGCCCGCAGCGAGCGGGAGCTGACCACCCGGTCGCCGGTGGATCTCGCGGACGTGGCGTCGGCCGTCCTGGAGCACTCGGGACGGCGCGAGCACGACAACGAGGTCGCGGTGCACCGGGAGCTGACGTCCGGGGTCGCGCTCGGCGACCCGGTCCTGCTGGAGCACCTGGTGTCGAACCTGGTGGAGAACGCGATCAAGCACAACGAGGACGACGGCGGGCTGTGGATCCGCACCGGGCTGCTGGACGGCTACGCGACCGTCCAGGTCGAGAACACCGGCCCGGTGGTGCCCGCGTACGAGGTGGAGCGGCTGTTCGAGCCGTTCCGGCGGCTGAACGCCGACCGCGTCGAGTCGGCCAAGGGCGCGGGCCTCGGCCTGTCGATCGTGCGCTCGGTGGTGCTGGCGCACCGCGGCGCCGTGTACGCGGCGCCGCGCCCCGGGGGCGGCCTGATCGTCACCGTACGGCTGCCTCCGGGCTGACCCGCCCTCCGGCCCGAACCGTGCCTCCCCGGCCTCCCCGGCCTCCCCGGCCTACTTCCGGGCCGCGGTCGCGAGCGTCGGGTCGCCGTCGTAGTCCATCTCGAGGTTCACGTACTCGTCGCTCACGAGCGCCGCGCGTCCCTCGTTGGTCACCGGGATGAGGGCCATGTCGTCCAGCGCCAGCTTCTCGGCCTCCTTGTACAGGCGCGTGCGCTCCTGGCCGGAGGCGGTGCGGACGGCCTGCCCCATCACCTCGTCGAACCGGTCGTTCTTCCACCCGGACAGGTTGTTGTAGTCGTTGTCGCCGGTCGCCACGAGCGTCCCGCCCAGCAGCGGCCACAGCATCGTGTAGGGGCTCGCGTAGTCCGGGCCCCAGGCGAACAGGGCCAGCCCGGACGCGTCGTCGCCCACCAGGCCCTCGCGGAACTCGGTGTACTCGGTGATGGGCGTCGCCTTCAGCTCGATCTTCCAGCCGAGCACCGACTCCAGCCGCGCCCTGATCGCCTCGGCGAGCTTCCGCTCGTCCGGCGAGGTCCGGTACGACAGCCGGACCGTCGTCCCCGTCCCGAGGTCGGCGTCGGCGGCGAGCTGCTTGGCCCGCTCGGCGTTCGCGGCGTCGCAGGACGCGCACACGCCGGGCCGCCCGTAGCCGGGGAGCGTCCGCGGGACCAGGCCGTGCGCGGGCAGGTCGGCGCCGCCGGTGAGCCGGGCGAGCGCCTCGCGGTCCAGCGCGTACGACACCGCGAGCCGCGCCTCCCGCGACTCCATCGGCCCGCGCGCCGTGAGCGGGACCAGCATCCTGACGAACGGGGCGGGCCCGGACACGAAGGACGGGTCGTCGCTCACGGAACCGAGGTTCTCCACACCGGTGAGGTGGCTCCAGCCGACGTCCTCGGTCTGGAACATGCCGCGGGCCAGGTTGCCGTCGGCGACCATGCGGATCTCGACGCGGTCCAGCTTGGTCTCGCCGAAGGCCCAGGCCTCGTTGCGGACGAGCACGACCTGCTTCCCCCGGTCGTGGCTCTCCAGCCGGAACGGCCCGTTCCCGACCGGGCGCTGGTTGAACGCGTCGTCGTCCGGTTCCCCGGCGGACGGCGGCAGGGGCGCGAAGACGGGCTCCGCGAGGCGCGCGGGGAAGTCGCAGTTGGGCGAGGAGAGCCGCACCGACAGGCCGTTCGGCGTCACCTTGACCCCGGAGAACGCGTCCGCGGTGCCGTCCGCGACGGCGTCGAACCCCTCGATGTCGGCCATCAGGTACGGCCCGGCGCCCTCCGGCGTGCCCGCGGCGCGGACCCATCCGCGGGAGAACGCCTCCCCGTCGACCGGTTGCCCGTCGCTGAACTTCGTCCCGTCCCGCAGGACGATGTGCCACTCCCGGCAGCTCTCCTCCGGCCGGATCTCGGTCGCGAGCATGTTGCGGATCCGGCCGTCGGTGCCGACCGCGGTCAGGCCGGTGTAGAGCTGCTTGCCCAGGAACCGCTCGGTGCCGCTGTAGCTGTGCGACGGGTCGATCCGGCCCTCGGAGCCCACCAGGGCGGGCGCGGTCATCGACAGCGTGCCGCCCAGCTGCCCGGCGGGCGGATCGGGGTCCTCGTCACCGCCCGCCCGCACCAGGACCACGGTGCCGACCAGCACCAGCGCGACGAGCGCGGCGCCGCCCGCGCCCGCGAGCACGCGCATCCGGGGCCGGCCGCCCCGCCCCCGGGACGGCTCGGTGAACTCGCCGCCCGGACCGGACGGGCTCGCCGGCCGGCCCGGCCACGTGCCGCCGGGCCCCGGCCGTCCGGGCTGCGGGCCCGCCGCAAGAGGGTGCCGGCCCGGCCAGCCGGCGGGCGCCCCCGCGCCTCCCGGAACGGCCGGGAGGTGCGGGCCCGGGCCGGGCGCGGGCAGCGCCGGAAGCGCCGACCCCGGGTGGCCGGGCGCGGACGAGCCGGGGGGCGGGGTGGGCGATCCCGGGTGGGCGGACGCGCCCGGCGGGGGAATCGGCGCCGCGCGGAGCCGCGCCGACTCCGCGGCCGCCGTCTCGGCGCCCCTGGTGAGCATCTCGGCCTCGCCCGTCACCGGGGCCGCGCCCGGTCGCCGCAGGCTGCCCGCGAGGCTCAGCAGGTGCGCCAGGACCTGCTGGGACGCGGGCCGCAGCGCCGGGTTCTTGGCCAGGCACGCCAGCACCAGCCCGCGCAGCGGCTCCTGCAGCCCGCCGAGGTCGGGCGGGAGGTTCAGGATGCGGTTCATCACCGCGGGGATGGAGTCCTGCCCGAAGGCGGTCCGGCCGTTCGCCGCGTACGCCATCGTCGCGCCCCACGACCAGACGTCCGCCGCGGGCCCCACCTGGTTGCCGGAGATCTGCTCGGGCGACATGTAGGCGGGGGTGCCGACGGCGACGCTGGACATCGTCCCGGTGGCGTCCAGCGCCCGCGCGATCCCGAAGTCGATCACGCGCGGGCCGTCCGGCGCGAGCAGCACGTTGCCGGGCTTGAAGTCGCGGTGCACGACCCCGGCCTGGTGGATGGCGGCCAGCGCCGTCATCGTGCCGATCGCCAGCCGGTCCAGGTCGGCGCCGCGGCGCGGGCCCTCGTCGGCGAGCACCGCCGACAGCGACGGGCCGTCGATGAACTCGCTGACGATGTAGGGCCGGTCGCCCTCGACGTCGGAGTCCAGGACGCGCGCGGTGCAGAACTGCGAGACCCGCTTGGCCACCGCGACCTCGGCGGCGAACCGGGAGCGGGCCTTCGGGTCGCCGCTGAACCGGGCGTGCAGCAGCTTGACCGCGACCGCGCCGCCGTCCCCGTCCGCGCCGAGGAACACCGCGCCCTGCCCGCCCTCCCCGAGCAGCCCGGTGAGCCGGTAGGGACCCAGGTGCTCCGGATCGCCCGGACGGAGGGGCGCGGCCTCGGGCATGTGGCGTCCTTCCGGGGGCAGGGCGGCGTCCTTTTCTCGCGACTTTACGCGATCATCACTTGGACACGGTGCCGTACGCGGCCGCGCTGGTCGCCGATTGGGTCTGGCGCCACTCCCACCGCGCCGTGTCCTCGTCGGAGAGGGTGAAGGTGACGTATCCCGGCGCGCAGTCGTCCTTCTCCTGCCCGGACATCGGGGTCTCCTGGTACTCGACCTTGCTGCCGTCCTGGCTCAGCAGCTTGAGCCGGGTGAAGCAGGTCGGGTGCGAGGACCCGTAGGTGTACCGGGCGGTGCCGCTCGTGTAGATCAGCGCGAACTGCACCGTGAAGTTGCGGCCGTCGGCGTCCGCCGCGGGCTGCGTGCCGGTGCCCTTCCACACCCCGACGAGCCCCTCGCGGGCACCCGGCGACGTCGTCCGCGTCGGTTCGTCGGTCGGCGTGTACGGGTCCTGCGACGTCGGCGCCGTGACCGGCGGGTCGTAGTCGTCCTCGGAGCTGGCGGCGACCGCGATGAACACGACCACCACGATCAGGATCACCGCGAGGACGCCGCAGCCGATCGCGATGATCGGTCCCGCGTTCGACTTCTGCCTGCCGAACGGCTGCCCCGGCTGCACTCCGGCGGGGCCGGGCATCGGCGGCCGCGGCGGTCCGGGCGGCTGCATCCCGTGCTGCATCCCCGGACCGGGCTGCGCTTGGGGACCGGGCGGCATCCCGCCCTGGTACATCGGCATCGGCGGCGGCGTGATCGGCTGCGGCGGGGGCGTGGCCGGCCCCTGCGGGCCGCCGTGCATGCCGCCCTGCCCGCCGTGCATGCCGCCCGGCATCCCGCCCTGGTGCATCGGCATCGGCGGGGGAGTGATCTGCTGCTGCGGCTGCCGCGCCGGCGGCACCGGCGGCGGCGCCGGGAGCTGCGAGGCGATCCGGGTGCCCTGGTCGAGCAGGTCCGCCTCGCCCGTCCCGGACGGCGCCGCGCCGACGTGCCCGAGCAGGTTCAGCAGCAGCTGCGGGGCGGACGGCCGCAGGCCCGCGTCCTTGTTCAGGCAGCGGCCCACGAGGTCGCGGAGCGGACCGGCGGGCAGCGCCGACAGGTCCGGGTCCTCGTTGAGGATCCGGTTGATGATGACCGGCAGCGTGTCGGCCTCGAACGGCGACTGGCCGGTCGCGGCGAACACCATCGTCGCGCCCCACGCGAAGATGTCGACCGCGGGCGTGAGGGCGGCGCCGGTCAGCTGCTCGGGCGCCAGGTAGCCGGGGGTGCCGACGACCATGCCGGTCGCGGTGACGGCGCTCTCCTGCGAGTTGACCGTCCGGGCGATGCCGAAGTCGACGACGCGCGGGCCGTCCGCCGCCAGCATGACGTTGTTGGGCTTGAAGTCGCGGTGCACGATCTCGGCCTCGTGGATGGCCGCCAGCGCCGTCGCCGTGCCGATCGCGAGCCGCTCCAGGTCGGCGGCGTTGCGCGGGCCCTCGTGCGCGACGACGTCGTGCAGGGACGGGCCGTCGATGAACTCGCTGACCACGTACGGCTGGTCGCCGTGGACGTCGGCCTCCAGCACGCGCGCCGTACAGAACGGCTCGACGCGCTGCGCGGCCGACACCTCGCGGACGAACCGGGCACGCGCGGACGGGTCGTTCGCCGTCTGCGCGTGCAGCAGCTTCACGGCGACGTGCCCGCCGCCCGGTGCCCTGCCCAGGAAGACCGCGCCCTGCCCACCGGCGCCCAGCCGCCCGATGACCTCGTACTGTCCCAGCGCCCGGGGATCGCCTGGCTCCAGCGGAGCGGCATCCGGCATCTGACCCTCCCGTGACCCGCGGTGTCGTTCCGCGATATTGTGCGCCGGACCCGGCCGCGAGGTCACCTCACGGCGGTGCCGGACGCCCCTGCGCGGGGGTCCGCCCCCTGCCTCCGAGCGGGCACCATATCGCGTTACTTCTGACGTTTCACCGGCCCGTCCGGTTCAGTCCGCGGGCGGCCGTTCCCGGACGGCGCGGCGCGCCGCGGCCGGTCGGTGCGCGCGGGGCCCCGGAGACCGATATGATCCCCGCCGCCGCCGGATCCCGGTGGTCGTCCGACGGCACGGAGAAGCGGAAGCTCGCCGTGCCGAGGCCGCCCGCCGGGCATGTGATGGAAGACACATCACGAGGAAGAGAACTCGGGTGATCGGTGTCACTCGTGGGAACGGTCGCGCCTCGTGTGTCGTACGTCACCAACCGTGACAGAATTTCCCGCCCGGATCGGGCACAAGAACGGTCCCCCGAGCGTTAGTTCCGCGCGACGGGGCGCATAAAGCACTGAGGGGGATGGAGATAGAAGATGGCGACCGACTACGACAGCCCGCGCAAGACAGACGACGACATCAACGAGGACAGCCTCCAGGAGCTCCAGGCCCGTCGCGCCGACAAGGCCGCGAGCATCATCGACGAGGACCTCGACGCCGGTGAGGTCGCCGACCTGCCGGGCGCGGACCTGTCGAACGAGGAGCTCACGTTCCGTGTCGTGCCGCGGCAGGCGGACGAGTTCACCTGCACCCGCTGCTTCCTGGTGCACCACCGCAGCCAGCTGGCCAAGGAGAAGAACGGCCAGCCCATCTGCCGCGAGTGCGCCTGACCCGGGGGCGGGCCGGTGACGGGAGACCTGGAGAAACGACGGGACGAGGTGGAGCCGGCGCCCGGCGGCGGCTCCACCGAACTCGGTGAGCTGATCGGCCGGCTCACCGACGACGAGGACATGGACCGCGAGACCCGCGGCCGCCTCCTCGGGCGACTGGCGAAACTGCTCGGCCAGAACGCCCGCAGGGCGGGGGCCGCGGGCGTCGCGCGCGGACGCTGGCTGGGCGACCTGCTCGTCGAGGTGGCCCCGCACATCCCCGTCCGCGACCGCGAGACCCTGAGCGCCCACCACAACGGGCTCACCGGCGAGGCGCTCGCCGACAGCCTGGTCCGGGTCGCGAGCAACGCCACGACCGGGGTCGGCGCCGCCGGCGGCGCGCTCGCCGCGGTGCAGTTCACCGCGCCGCCGCTGCTGCTCACCGCCCCCGCGAAACTGGCCGCCGAGACCCTGGTGGTGTCGGCCATCGAGGTCAAGCTGATCGCCGAACTGCACGAGGTGTACGGCGTCCGCGTCGAGGGCTCCGGCACGGTCCGGGGCCGCGCGTTCGTCACGTCCTGGGCCAAGCAGCGCGGCATCAACCCGCTGGAGGCGGGATCCATCGGCAGCGCGCTCGGCACGGCCGCCAAGGCCGCGCTGCGCAAACGGATGCTACGGGTGTTCGGCCGCAGTATGAGCACCATGGGGCCGCTGCTGACCGGCGCGGCGGCGGGCGCCGCCCTCAACCGGGGCGCGACCAAGGCGCTGGCGGCGACCATCCGCAACGACCTGCGCGCCCTCGCCGGCGTGCCGCCCCCGCTTCCCGGCGAGCACCCGCGGCTGCCGTCCGGGGACTGAACCGGCACCGAACCGGACCGAACCGGCGGCAGAGCGGCGTGCGCCGATGGAGCACGGCCGGAAACCGATGACGCGGGCGGTCCGCGGCCGTCCGAAACGCGGTGCGGGCCGGATCCGGACACGTCCCCCTCGTGGACCGGAACCGGCGCCGCCGGCGGGCGCGGCGGACCGCACGTCGCCGTCCGCCGCGCCCGCCGCCGATCATCGGCGACCGGCCGGCGTCAGCCCTCGACCTTGAAGTGGGACGGGGGCGCGCCGGTGCCCTTGGCCCACTGGTGCGCGACGGCGCGGGTGGCCAGCAGCCGCGCCACCTCCATGCCGACGCCCATCATCACGGCCCAGCCGACCGCCTCCATCAGCGCCACGTCGGGCGACTCGGGGTTGGTCGGCGGCTCCTTGCCGGTGCTCTTCTTCCAGGCCAGCGTGATGGCCTTCTTCGCGACGAAACCGCCCGCGAAGGCCGCGGCCCCGGCCGTCAACCGCCAGCCGAGTTCGCCCTTGTCCGCCATGTTCGTCCTCCAGTCGTCCTGTCGTCTCCGACGCTACCGGACCGTGCCCGTACCGGACGGGCGACCGGTGCGGCCGCGGCGGCCGCGTCGCGCGCGGGGAAATGCGCATGCGCCGGGGGGCGATGTCAATACCATTGACGCATGACAGAGCGTCCGCGTACCCCGCATGTTCCGGCCAAACCCGCACTCGACGGCCTGGAGGACAAGTGGGTACGCGTATGGGACGAGGAAGTGGTCCACCGGTTCGACCGGACCAGGCCGCACGCCGAGGTGTTCTCGATCGACACGCCCCCGCCCACGGTCAGCGGCTCCCTCCACGTCGGCCACGTCTTCTCCTACACCCACACCGACGCCGTCGCCCGGTTCCAGCGCATGCGCGGTCGAGCGGTCTTCTACCCGATGGGGTGGGACGATAACGGCCTGCCCACCGAGCGGCGGGTGCAGAACCACTTCGGCGTCCGCTGCGATCCGTCGCTGCCGTACGATCCGGACTTCGAGCCCCCGGCGAAGCCCGACGCGAAACGCCAGGTCCCGGTGTCGCGGCGGAACTTCATCGAGCTGTGCGAGCGGCTCACCGAGGTCGACGAGAAGGCGTTCGAGGAGCTGTGGCGCCGCGTCGGGCTGTCGGTCGACTGGAGCCACCTGTACACCACGATCGGCGCGACGTCCCGGACGGCGTCGCAGCGCGCGTTCCTGCGCAACCTCGCGCGCGGTGAGGCGTACGGCGCCGAGGCCCCGACGCTGTGGGACGTCACGTTCCGGACGGCCGTCGCGCAGGCCGAACTCGAGGACCGGGAGCAGCCCGGGGCGTTCCACCGCCTGCGGTTCCACGCGCCCGAACGGCCCGTCTACATCGAGACGACCCGGCCGGAACTGCTGCCCGCGTGCGTCGCGCTCGTCGCGCACCCCGACGACGAACGGTACGCGGAGCTGTTCGGCACGACCGTCCGCACGCCGCTGTTCGACGTCGAGGTGCCCGTCCTCGCGCACCGGCTCGCCGAACCCGACAAGGGCTCGGGCATCGCGATGATCTGCACCTTCGGCGACGTCGCGGACGTCACGTGGTGGCGCGAGCTCGACCTGCCGACCCGCGCGGTGATCGGCTGGGACGGCCGGCTGGCCGCCGAACCGCCGCGCGACGTCCCGTCCGGGCCGTACGCGGAGCTGGCGGGCAAGACGGTCTTCTCCGCGCGGGAACGGATCGTGGAGCTGCTGCGGGAGTCCGGCGACCTGGACGGCGAGCCGCGCGCGATCACCCGGGCGGTGAAGTTCTACGAGAAGGGCTCCAAGCCCCTGGAGATCGTCACGACCCGGCAGTGGTACATCCGCAACGGCGGCCGCGACGCCGGGATCCGCGCCGAGATGCTCGCGCGGGGCGCCGAGCTGGACTGGCACCCGCCGCACATGCGGGCCCGCTACGACAACTGGGTCGAGGGCCTGAACGGCGACTGGCTGATCTCCCGGCAGCGGTTCTTCGGGGTGCCGATCCCCGTCTGGTACCGGCTGGACGAGTCGGGCGAACCGGTCTACGAGGAGCCGATCGTCCCGCCGGAGGCCGACCTTCCCGTCGACCCGTCGTCGGACGTCCCGTCCGGCTACACCGAGGAGCAGCGGGGCGAACCGGGCGGTTTCATCGGCGACCCGGACGTCATGGACACGTGGGCGACGTCGTCGCTGACCCCGCAGATCGCCGGCGGCTGGGAGCGCGACACCGACCTGTTCGCCCGCGTCTTCCCCTACGATCTGCGGCCCCAGGCGCACGACATCATCCGCACCTGGCTGTTCTCCACGATCGTCCGCTCCCACCTGGAGCACGGGTCGCTGCCGTGGACGGGCACGGCGCTGTCAGGCTGGATCCTCGATCCCGACCGCAAGAAGATGTCGAAGTCGAAGGGCAACGTCGTCACGCCGATCGACCTGCTCCGCGAGTACGGCTCGGACGCCGTCCGGTACTGGGCGGCGAGCGGGCGCCCGGGGACCGACACCGCGTTCGACACCGGGCAGATCAAGGTCGGGCGCCGCCTCGCGATCAAGATCCTGAACGCGTCGAAGTTCGTCCTCGGGCTCGGCGATGTCGCGGACGAGGGACCGGCGGCGGTCGTCGAGCCGCTGGACCGGGCGATGCTCGCGACGCTCGCGGGCGTCGTCCGGGACGCGACCGAGGCGTTCGAGGGCTACGACTACACGCGCGCGCTGGAGCGGACCGAGCGCTTCTTCTGGGAGTTCTGCGACGACTACCTCGAGCTGGTGAAGTCGCGGGCCTACGGGGACGGCGCGGAGGCGCGGTCGGCGCGGGCGGCGCTGCGGACGGCCCTGTCGGTGCTGCTGCGGCTGTTCGCGCCGGTGCTGCCGTTCGTCACCGAGGAGGTCTGGTCGTGGTGGCGGCACGGGTCCGTGCACACGGCGGCGTGGCCGGCGCGGGCCGAGCTGCCCCTGGACGGGGACCCGGCGGTCCTGGCCGCGACGGGCGCCGCGCTGCGGCAGGTCCGCAAGGCGAAGTCGGAGGCGCGCGCGTCGATGCGCGCCGACGTGTCGCGCGCGGTCGTCCGCGGCTCCGAGGTGCTGCGGATCTCCCGTCCCGACCTGGCGGCCGCCGGGCGGATCGCCGACCTCACGCTCGAGGACGCGCCCGCCGACCTGACCGTCGAGGTGGAGCTGGCCCCCGCCACGTGACCCCGGCGCGGCCCCCGCGGCCCCCGCGGCCCGGCGTAAGCCCCGTCACACGGCCGAGGTCTTGACTTCGCCCGGCCCGCTCCAGATATTGGACGACACATCTAATTGTCTGGGCGGGCCGGGGAGGACGCCAGTGAGCGAGATCGACGAGCGGCACCCCGTCATCACCCCGCGGCGGGTGAAGTTCGACTGGGCGGACACGCCGCTGCACTGGATCCCGGGCGAGCCGGTCGCCACGCACTTCATCAACGTGCTGCACCTGCTCCTGCCCGCCGGGGAGCGGTGGTTCGTGCACGTCTACAAGCAGGCGCTGCCGCTCGTCGAGGACGACGAGCGGCTCTACCGCGAGGTCAAGGGGTTCATGGGCCAGGAGGCCGTGCACGCCTACTCCCACCAGGGCGTCCTCGACCGGCAGATGCTCGCGCGGGGCCTCGACCCGCGCCCGCTGACCCGCCGGATCGAGTGGCTGTTCAAGCGGATCCTCGGCGACCGGCCGCCGCTGCCCGGCATGTCCCGGCGCCGGTGGCTGAAGCTGCGGATCGGGATCATCGCCGGGATCGAGCACTACACCGCCGTCCTCGGCCAGTGGATCCTGGACGCCCGCGCGCTCGACGGCGCCGGCGCCGACCCCACGATGCTGGACCTGCTGCGATGGCACGGCGCCGAGGAGGTGGAGCACCGCTCGGTCGCGTTCGACGTGTACGAGCACGTCGCCGGCGGGTACGCGCAGCGGGTCCGCTCGTTCTTCATCGGCCTCATCGCCATGCCGCTCGCGGTGTACGCCGGCGCCGCGTACCTGTGCCGCGCGGACCCGACCCTGCACGGCGTCCGGCCGCGCCTGCGCGACTACCGGCGGGCCGTGCGCCGCGGGCTGTTCCCGAGCAACCGGTTCATGATCGCCGCCGCCCGCAGGTACCTGCGGCGCGACTACCACCCGTCGGCCGAGTGCTCCACGCGGCGCGCGGTCGCCTACCTGTCGACCTCGCCCGCCGCGCGCGCCGCCGGGTACGGGACGTCCTGAGCCGCGGGCGCACGGCCGCCCGGCGGCCGGACGGGCTCAGTAGGTGAACGGCAGGTGCTTGATGCCGTTGATGAAGTTCGAGTAGAGCCGGTCGGGCCGTCCGTCCGCCCGGATCTCCGGGACGCGCGTGAACAGCTCCCGGAACATCACCGTGATCTCCCGGCGGGCCAGGTTGGCGCCCAGGCAGAAGTGCGGGCCGGGACCGCCGAACCCCACGTGCGGGTTCGGCGACCGGGTGATGTCGAAGACGTCGGGGTTCTCGAACACCTCGGCGTCCCGGTTGGCGGAGTTGTAGAACAGCAGGACCTTCTCGCCCGCCCGGTACGTGTGACCGTTCATCTCGTGGTCCCGGGTGACCGTCCGGCGCATCTGGATGACGGGGGTCGCCATCCGGACGATCTCCTCGACGGCGCCGGGCGCGTGCGTCTCGAAGTCCTCCGCCAGCAGGGCCCGCTGCTCGGGGTTGTCGGTGAGCAGCTTCAGGCCGTGCGACATCGCGTTCCGCGTCGTCTCGTTCCCGGCCACCACCAGCAGGATGAAGAACGACCCGATCTCCTTGTCGGTCAGCCGCTCCCCGTCCACCTCCGCGGAGACCAGCGCGGACATCAGGTCGTCGCCGGGGTGGCGGCGCCGCCGCCGGGCCAGCTTCATCGCCAGGTGGTTCAGCTCGTACGCCGCCGTCACCACCCGCACGATGGCGTACAGGGCGCCGATGCGGGTGATCTCGCCCGTGAAGTCGCGCCCCGCGGTGTACTCGGGGTCGCCGATGCCCAGCAGCGTGTTCGTCCGGTCGAACACCATGGGCCGCAGCGGCTCCGGCACGCCGATCATGTCGCAGATGACGGTCAGCGGGAGCTTCGCCGCGACGTCGGTGACGAAGTCGCCGCCGGGGCCCCGCGCCAGGACGTCGTCGACGATCCGCGTGGCCGTCGCCTGCAGGTCGGTCTCCAGCTTGGCCAGCACCCGCGGGGTGAACGCCCGCGACACGATCCGCCGGATCTTCGCGTGCCGCGGGTCGTCCATGTTGATGATGGAACCGAGGTAGCGGGCGATGTACCCCGGCATGTCGGGGATCGTGGTGGAGGTCGGCTCGCTGCTGAACACCTGCGGCGTCCGGCTGGCCCCCACCACGTCCGCGTACCGGGTCAGTGCCCAGTAGCCCGATCCCTGCTTGATGAACGGCAGCCCCAGTTCGGGGAAGTGGGCCGGATGCTCCCGTTCGCGCAGCCGCGCGAACGCCGCCACGCGCTCGCGTTGCGGCCGGGCCCAGAAGTCCAGATCCGACAGGTCGGTCGCCGGGTCCCGCGTCATCATCGCCACTTCGCACCGTCCTCCGGGGGGCGTCTCCGAACGGAGTTCGGTTTCCATGGAACCGAGGGAGCGCGGCGACGTCAAGGATCACTTACCTCGCCGGAGCCGGGGCGCGGCGGCGTTTCAGGGACGGGACCGGCGCGCGGAGTCGGTATTGTCGGGTGGTTTCCGAGGCGGTCCGCGCGACCGCGCACCGACGATGGGACGTGAGGTCACAGGTGGGCAAGGTCGATGTGCTGATCAAGCGGCTCGATCCGGAGCTGCCCCCGCCCTCGTACGCGCACGCGGGAGACGCCGGCGCCGACCTCGTCGCCGCCGTGGACGTCGAGCTGCCGCCGGGCGAGCGCGCGGTCGTCCCCACCGGAATCGCCATCGCCCTGCCCGACGGCTACGCCGCTTTCGTTCACCCGCGGTCCGGTTTGGGCGCTAGGTTGGGGGTGACCATAGTGAACGCACCCGGTACGGTCGATGCCGGCTATCGGGGTGAGATCAAGGTGACCCTGCTGAACACCGACCCCCGCGCCACGGTCCGGCTGCGGCGCGGCGACCGCATCGCGCAGATGGTCGTGCAGCGGGTGGAGACGGCGGTGTTCCACGAGGTCGCCGCGCTTCCCGGGTCGGCGCGCGGAACCGGCGGATTCGGCTCCACGGGTGGGTACTCCCATCCCGAAGAAGGTCAGAGAGAAGGAGTGTGAGTCGTGGCTTTTGGACGTCGCCGACGGGCCGAGGAGGGCCGTGCGGAGCCCGAGGTGACCGAGGAGCCGGTGCGGCAGGACGCCGAGGCCGCCGAGGACGCCGAGGGCGTTGAGGGCGGCGCGGAGGAGGGCGCCGCCGGGGTCGAGCCGGGTGAGGGAGGCCCCTGGGACTCCGAGGACTCCTTCCCCGAGATCCAGCGTCTCGACTTCGGATCGCTGCAGGTGCCGGTCGCGCCCGGTCTCGGATTCCAGGTGAACTTCGAGGCGACCCAGGTCGACGACCAGGGCAAGCCGCTCGACGGCCGCCCCGTCGCCGTCCTCGTGCAGCACCAGGAGAGCGCCATGCAGCTCCAGGTCTTCGCCGCGCCCAAGCGCAGCGGGATCTGGGACGACGTGCGCGCCGAGACCGCCAAGGACATCCAGGAGCAGGCGAAGGGCCAGACCCAGGAGGGCGACGGGCCGTTCGGGTCCGAACTGCTGGCGATGGTGCCCGCCGCGCTGACCGAGGAGGTCCTCGCGGAGATGCCGCAGGACGTCCGCGAGTCGATCCCCGCCGAGTTCGTCGAGCAGGGCTGGGCGCCGCAGATCATCCGCTTCCTCGGTGTGGACGGTCCGCGCTGGTTCCTGCAGGCCGTCGTGCAGGGCGCCGCCATCGAGGACGAGGAGCAGTGGCAGGTGCTCGAGGACGTGCTGCGCGGCGTGGTCGTCGTGCGCGGCGACGCCCCGATGCCCCCGCGCGAGCTGCTCGAGCTGCGCATCCCGCAGGAGTTCAGCGAGTCCCAGGGCGACGGGCAGGCCGAGGAGTCCAAGGAGCAGAGCTTCAACCCGTTCGAGCGCGGCCCGGAGATCACCGAGGTCCGCTGAACGATCGATCCCGCCCGGCCGCCCGTGACGCGCGGCCGGGCGCGCCCCGACCGGGTCGTCAAGCCTCGATCTGCGCGCTCAGGTTTCGATCATCTCGCTCAGGTTTCGATCACCCGCAGGTTTCGATCATCCGCTCAGGTTTCGATCATCTCGAAGGTCATCGCGTGCTCCACGCCGACAGACCGTCCGGCGGGCTCCGCCATGCCGGTGAGGAACGCCGCCGCGTCGAACCCGGCGCCCAGGTTCGAGAAGTACACCCTGTGCGCGAGCAGCGAATCGATGCCCTTCCGCAGGTGGCCGGTGACGTCCACGTAGTGCTCCGCCAGCGGCGACCCGCCGAACAGCGCGAACCGCACCCCCTGCCACGGCTCCAGCTCCAGGTCCCGGAAGACCCACCGGTTCGCGGCGTCCCGGATCGCGTCGGCGACCGCGAGCCCGAGGACCCGGTGGTCGGCCATGTTGAACCCGCCGCCCGGGAACGTCTCCCGGAAGTTCACCGAGATCACCACCTCCGGACGGTGCCGCCGGATCGCCGCGGCCAGAGCGCGCCGCAGCGGCAGCCCGTACTCCAGCACCCCGTCCCGCAGGTCGAGGAACTCGACGGTGTCCACACCGACGATCCGCGCCGCTTCGATCTGCTCCACGGTGCGTATCCGGGCCACCTCGTCGGGGTCCATCCCGTCGATGCCCGCCTCGCCGCGCGTGGCGAGCACCTCCGTCACCGTCTTGCCCTGCGCCGTCCACTTGGCGACCGCCGTCGAACCCCCGTACTCCAGGTCGTCGGGGTGCGCGACGATCGCCAGCGCCCGATCCCAGTCCTCAGGTACCGCGTCCATGGCCCCATAATTCCCGAGCGTGAGCCCGGCGGCGAACCCTAGGATCGCGCGGTGACCGAAACGGGGATGCATGTCCGGATTCAGTGCCTGCGCGACGCGATCGTCGCCCGTCCCGAGACCGTCCGGGACGAACCCGCCGGGGAGCCGCTGTACCAGGCCGTCCACGGGCTGCCCGCCGCCGACGTCCCCGACCCCGGCCGCCTCGCCCGGGAACTGGCCGCGCGGGTCGACCCCGTCCTGCGAGCCGCGGCGTTCCGGCTCGTCCGGGAGGCCCTGCACGCCGGCCTGCTGCCGCCCGCGGAGGCCCGCGCGCTCGTCGAGGACCTCGCCGCCGACGTCCCTGCCGCGCTCCGCGAGCTCGCCGAGCCCTGGGCCGTCCTCGCCCCCCTGCCGCGCGGGCGCGCGCGCCGCTACCTGGAGACGGGCCCGGACGGCGACGCGACCGAGGTCGCGGCCCGGCACGGGCACCGGGACCTCGTGCGGGACGTCGCCGCCGATCCCGGACGGACCCCGGCGGTGCGGCGGCGAGCGCTCGAACTGCTCGGCGATCTCGCCGCCCGCGAGGACGTCCCCGATCTGCTCGCAGTCGCCTGCACGGACCCGCCCCTGTTCGCCGCACCGGCCTTCGCGTGCCTGACCGGCCTGCACCGGCGCGGCCGATTCCCGCAGGACCGCGACGTCCCGTCCCTGGTGGGCCTCGCACTAGCCGATCACCACGTCGCGGCCGAGGACGTCGCGATCGTCCTGTACACCTGCAGGAACGCGGCCCTGCACGAGCTGACGGCCGGAGAGGCGGACCTGTCACGGCGCCTCGAACTCCTCGTCGCGCTCGACGCGCAGGGCGCCCCCGGTCTCGATGTCGGCGGCGCCGTGACGGACCTCGCCCGCCGTGCCGCCGATCCCGCCCCGCACCTGCGGGCGATCCGCGAACTGGCGCACGTCCCGGCGGAGGAGACCGTCCTCGACCTGCTGCCCCGCGCGCCGCTCCCGGCGCTGGCCGCCCTCGAGGCCGTCGGCGGCGACCGCACCGCCGGCGTCCTGTGGACAGGCCTCGGCCTGGACGGCGGCGAGATCGTCCCGCACCTGCGGGCGCACCGGCACCGCGCCCTGGAGATCCTCTGGCACCTCACCGGCGACCCCGCCCGCCGCCGCGCCCTCCTCGACGTCCTGGACCCCCGCGACCTGCCCCGCCGCATCGCCGCCGACCTCGGCGGCCCCGACCCGCGCGAACTCGCCGTCCTCGCCGCGAACCCCGACCCGGGCGACCCGCCGGACGCGCTGTGCCGGCTCGCCCGCAACGGCGACGCCACCACCCTGCCGGCCATCGCCGACCTGCTGCTGCGCGTCGTGTCCGACCTCGCCGCGACCTGGGGCGACGGCCCCGAACCGGTGGTTTCGGACGAGGTCGTGGCCGAGATCCAGGCCCTCGGCCGGCGGCTGCACCGGCGCGGCGCGATCCGCCCCCGGTGCCTGCTGGACGCGCCCGGCGAGCCCGGACACCGGCTCCTCACCGGCCTCGCGCTCGACCTGCTCGACCGGCCGGGGCTCTCGCCCGCCGAGCAGGCGATCCTGCTGGGCCTGCCGTGCGCCGCGTGCGCCCCCGGTACGCGGGCGCGCGTGCGCCCCTTTCTGCGGCACCGCGACCGGCACGTCCGCAAGAAGGCGATCGGGCTGCTCGCCACCGGGGACGCCCGCGCGCTGTCGGCGAGCCTGATCCCGCTCACCCGCGCCGAGGACCCGCAGACGGTCCGGCAGGCGCTGCTCGCGCTGGAGTCGACGGGCGCGACCTGGGCCGCCCCCGCGATCGCCGCATGCCTCGACCACCCGAACATGAACGTGAAGAAGACGGCCGCGACGGCGCTCCAGACCGCGGGCTCGCCGCCGGCCGTCCCGGCGCTGCTGTCCTGGCTGGGCCGCCACGACAACCCCGGCTTCCGCGAGGCCCTGGTCAAGGCCCTGCGCTCGATCCTGCGCGACGCGTTCGCCGCGACCGTCCGGGCCGCGGCGGACCGGACGGACGACGCCCGCGCCCGCACCCGCCTGCTGTCGGCCCTCCCCACCCGCGAGCCCCGGCACCCGGCGGACTGGCTCGCCGAGCACGGCTGGGCCCCCGAGGTCGCCCGCCGCGCCGTGTCCGCCCGCACCACCGGCACGTCCCGGATGCGCGCGATGCTGCCGCACTGGCTCGACCTCCTGGCCGAGGACGATCCGGGCGCGTCCGTCCTCCGGTTCGTCCTCGCCCTCTGCACGCCGCCGTGGACGGACACCGAACTCGAGACCCTCGCACGTTCGGCGTCCCCGCTCGTCGATGCGCTTCCGACCGTCCCCGAGGGCCCCGACCGGACGCGCCTCGTCGAGCTGCTCCACGCGGCGATCCCCCGCACGGGCCCCGCAGGGCGCCGAACCCTCGCCGCCCGCCTTCGCCGAATGCCCCCGGACCGCGACGGCCTCGCGCTCCTGCACCGCTGCGGCGAGGCCCCGACCCGCCACGACGTCGTCCGGGCCCTCGCCGCCGCCCGCGACACCGAGCGCCCCGCCGAAGCCGAGACCGCACTCCTGCGGGAGGCGTTCACCGAAGGACCGACCCGCCTCGGCGCACCCCCAGAAGCCGCACGGGCGCCGCGGAACAACGCCCGCGACGGGGCGCCTTCCCACCCGTCGGGCGGGGCGGACGGGCGGGGTGCGCGGTCGGCCGTGAGGGACCTGCGGGGCGGGGCGTCCGGTCGTCCTTCGGCCGAACTCGCGGAGGTGCTGCGCGGGGCCGTTCGCTCCGCCGCGGCCGTCCGCACTCTGCGCGCGCGGACGGCCGCCGCGACGGGCGCGCCGTCCGGTCGTTGGGCGGTGGACTCCGGCGAGGTGCTCGCGGAGGTGGAGGCGGCCGCCGGTTCCGCGCGGGAGCGGCGCGGCGTTGATCGCGTGCCGCCAGGGCGTACGGGCGGCGGTGGACTGCCGGGGACGGACGACGGGGGCTCCCCACGGGAGCGCTGGTCGTCGCGGGCGTGGTTGAGCGCGTTGATCGAGGTGTTTCCGGCGGCGGCTCCCGAGGCGCGGGAGGAACTGCTCGACTGGATGCTCGAACTGCAACCGCTCGGCGTCCCGCCCTGGACGATCGGCGAGGAGGCCCCGCGGGCGGCCGAGGGGCGGACGCCGCGTGCGGACGATCTCGACCAGCCGTGGTCGGCGGCCCAGCGCGACCGGCTGCTGCGCATGCTCGAGGACGGGACCGCGGAGCAGCGCGAGACAGCCGCCCGGATGCTCCTCGAGCGCCCTGAGCCCTCCGCGCGGCTGCCCGTCCTGCGCGCCTACCTCGACGGTCGGCTCGACATCGAGATCGCCCCTGCGCTCGTCCGGGCTCTCCCGCACGTCCCCCGGCCTTCGCCGCCGGGTGCCGGACGGCACGAGCCGGAGGCGCCCGGCCTCGACGGCGCCGCGCCGGGCCCGTTGCTCTCGCCCGGCTCGGTCCGGGCGGCCGACCGGGGGTTCCTCGAACGGTTCGTGCGGCTCGTCGGGTGTTCGGATGCGGACGAGATCGGCGGGTTCGTCCCCGTGCTCGTGGAGGTGTGGGAGCACGGCGGTTCCGGCGCTCGCGAGCATGCTCGGCACGCGCTGCGGCGGGCGCCCGCGGACATCGTCGCCGAGGCGATCGCCGACCGGGTGGAGGCGGGGGAGCGGGGGATGCTCGACCTCGTCGCCGGACGCCCGCTGCTGCGGACGCCCGTGTTTGCGCGGGCCGTCGAGCGGCTCCGGGCGGAGGGGCGCGGCGATCTCGCCGACCGGCTCGACCTCGTCGACGGGCCGTTCCGCGCGGCCGGCGCCGCCGAGCGGGACGCGCGGACCCTCGCCGGCCTGCGGGAGCGCCGGGACCCGCCGCCGGAGCCGACGCGGGACGAGCTGTTCCTGCAGGCCCGCGAGGGCGCCCCGGCGGACGTCCGGCGCGCGCTCACCCGGCTGGCGGAGGGCGCTCGGGCGCCCGACCCCGAGCTGGCTGGGCTGCTCGGGGAACTGCTGGGCCACCGGGAGCGCAAGGTCAGGCTGCAGGCGCTCCGGGTCTCCCGCGGGTTCCTCCCTCGGGAGGAGTACCTGGACCGGACGGTCGGGCTACTGGACGACCGCGACTCCGACGTCGTCCTGACGGCGATCCGGACGCTCGCGCACGCCGGGTGGGCGCCCGCGATCCCGGGACTGATCGCGCTGCTCGGGCATTCCCGCCCGGTCGTCGCGCGGGACGTACGGGAGGCGCTCGTCCGGCTGGGGGAGCAGACGCTCCCGGCGCTGCGGCGCGCGGAGGGCCGCGCCCGCCCGGACCGGCGGCACGTGTACACCTGCCTGATCGAGCGGATCAGGGACGAGGAGGGGGAGGACCGATGATCGTGGGAGAGTTCGTGATCGTGGCGGCCGGGATTCTGGTCGCGGCGGTCGCCCGGGGCACCGCGACGGGGCGGATCGGGCGGAACCACTTCGCCGGGATCCGCACGAAACGCAGCATGGCCGACGACGAGTCGTGGACGATCGTGCACCGGGGCGCCCAGCCGTGGATGATCGCCGGCGGGGCGCTGATCGTCCTGTCCGGGGCCATCGCGGCGGCCGTCCCGGCGGAACCGGCGTCGGCGATCGTCATCGGCGCCGGTGTGGTGATCGCGCTGGCCTGCACGCTGGCGGGCGTCCTCGCCGGGCACCGCGCGTTGAGCGAACGCGCACGGTGAGCGGAACGCCCCGTTCCGTATCGCCCGGTTCCGTGCGCCCTCGGGGGTCCGATTCGCCCCGGGATGCCATACGCTTCGTCGTATGGACGAGGTTCCGGCTCGCACCTCGCCGCCGTCCGGCGACGCCGACCGGGGCGGCGCCGACCGGGGCAAGGGCGGGCTCAAACGCTTCCTCCGCCGGATGGCGGCGGGGAAGGCCGAACTCGAGGCCGAGGAGCTCCAGAAGGAGCGCGGCTCCGAGGGCGCGACCCCGATCACCGACTGCGGCTCGCGCAAGCGTCACCGCGTGGCGGGTACCCTACGTACCGTGACGCTGCGTCCGCGCGGCGGCGCCCCCGCGCTGGAGGCCGAACTGTACGACGGCACCGACGTGATCACGCTCGTCTGGCTCGGCCGCCGCAAGATCGCCGGGATCGATCCCGGCCGGCGGCTCCGCGCCGAGGGGCTGGTCAGCCTCCAGGACGGGCGCAAGACCATGTTCAATCCGCGTTACGAGCTGCGCGGCGGGTCGTGAGGCCGCGCGCGGCCGGGGGAGATACGTGAGCGAAGCACGAGCGGGCCGGGACGACACCGCGGACGCCCTGGACGAGGAGGCGGCGGCCCGCGCCGACGGCCTCGTCGAGGAGGCTCGCGGGGCCGCGAAGCCGCGGAACGCGCACGACACCGTCGAGGCGGCCGTCCGGGCGCAGCTGAGCAAGGCGCTCGGCGGGATCCGCGGCATGCTCGAGGCGGCCGCGCCCGTCACCGCCTTCACCCTGACGTTCGTGGTGCTCGACGAGGTCAGGACGGCGGTGTTCGCGGGGATCGGCGCGGCCGTGGTGCTGCTCCTGGTCCGGATCCTGCAGAAGTCGAACCCGCAGTTCGTGCTCAACAGCCTCCTCGGCATCGCCATCGCCGCGTTCTTCGCGCTGCGGTCCGGGGACGCCGAGGACGCGTTCCTGCCCGGCATCATGCTGAACGCCGCCTACGGCGTGGGCCTGACGTTCTCGATCCTCGTCCGCTGGCCCGCCGTCGGGTTCATCATCGGCTCGGTCACCGGCGACCCGACAGCCTGGCGCTCCGATCCCGGCATCGTGAAGCTGTGCTCCCGGTTGACGTGGCTGCTGGTGCTGCCGTGCGTGCTGCGCGTCGCCGTCCAGTACCCGATCTACATCGGGGCGGGCGACCAGAGCGGGCTGCTGGGCGCCGCGAAGATCGGCATGGGCTGGCCGCTGCAGGTCGCCGCGCTCGCCGCGATGGCGTGGCTGCTGGCCCGGGGACGCACGCCGATCGAGCGCCCCCGGACCTGACGACCGCAGTAGCGGTCAGCGGCCGCCGAGCAGTTCGGCGAGGTCGTCCTCGACGTCCTGGCTGGCGACGAACATCAGCTCGTCGCCCGGTTCGAGGGTGTCGTCGGCGGACGGCACCAGCACCCGGCCCTCGCGCAGGATCGCGACCAGCGCGGTGTCGCGCGGCCAGTCCACCGAGCCGACCCGCTGCCCGCCGAGCGGCGCGTCGCCCGGCAGCGTCAGCTCCACCAGGTTCGCCTCGCCCTGCCGGAACGTCATCAGCCGTACCAGGTCGCCGACGCTGACGGCCTCCTCCACCAGCGCCGACAGCAGCCGCGGCGTGGAGACGGCGACGTCCACGCCCCACGACTCGTTGAACAGCCACTCGTTGTTCGGGTGGTTGATGCGCGCCACCACGCGCGGCACCCCGTACTCGGTCTTGGCGAGCAGGGACACCACCAGGTTGACCTTGTCGTCACCGGATGACGCCACCACCACCTGGCAGCGTTCGAGCGCCGCGTCGTCCAGCGCGGAGATCTCGCAGGCGTCCGCCAGCAGCCACTCGGCGCGCGGCACCATCTCGACCTTGATGGCCTTGGGGCTCTTGTCGATCAGGAGCACCTCGTGCCCGTTCTCCAGCAGCTCCTGCGCGATGGACCGGCCCACCGCGCCCGCCCCGGCGATCGCGACCCGCATCAGGCGTCCTCCCCGTCCCGCGCCGCCACCGCGGCGTTGATCCGCTCCAGGTCCTCGGCGGCCGCCATCACGTGTACGACGTCGCCGTCCTGGACGACCGTGTCGCCCGTGGGGACGAGCGCCTCGCCCATCCGCGACAGGAACGCCACGCGCGTCCGGGCGTGCTCCTCGAGGGCGGCGACCTTCTCGCCGACCCACAGCTCCCCGGCGTCCAGCTCGGCGAGGACGACCCCGCCGCTCGGGTCGCGCCACAGCGGCTCGGTGCCCTCCGGCAGCAGGCGGCGCAGGATCTGGTCGGCGGTCCACCGGACGGTCGCGACGGTGGGGATGCCGAGCCGCTGGTAGACCTCGGCGCGGCGCGGATCGTAGATGCGGGCGACGACGTTGTCGACGCCGAACGTCTCGCGCGCCACCCGGGCGGAGATGATGTTGGAGTTGTCGCCGCTGCTGACGGCCACGAACGCGGACGCGCGCTCGATGCCCGCCTCGGCGATCACATCGCGGTCGAACCCGAACCCGGTGATCCGCCGGCCCCGGAACCCGCTGCGCAGCCGCCGGAAGGCCTCCGGATTCTGGTCGATGATGGCCACCGAATGGCCCCGTTCCTCCAGGATGTGGGCGAGCGTCGAGCCGACCCGCCCGCAGCCCATGATCACGATATGCACGGCCGTTCCTTCTGTCTCCAGGGGACGCCGCCCCCCGCACCCCCCGCGCGGTGGACGGCATTCGCCGCTGCGCCGCCGACGCCGTGCCGCACCCGAGGACCGCTCCTCCATGAATGATCCCTGCCGGACGGCAAACCTACACATCCGCCCGGTCCAGTACTACCCGGCCGCGGCTTCCGGCAGGTCACAGCGTGTTCACCTCCGGTTCCACCGCCGGGCGGGGGCTGCCGGAACGGGGTCATCGCCAGCGGTGCCCTGTTGGGAGATGTTCGGTGGGATCCGGAGTTGGGAGTTCTTCCCCGTCGCCTCGTGCGGTGGGTGTGGCCGTCCCACGGGCACCCCGCAGTTGGGCTGTCGATTGCATGTTCGATTAAATCAACGTAATGTGTTCATCATGCTGCATACCGCAACCGGTCATGGCGATGCCGTCTCCTATGCCGCGCCGCCCGGTGCGGAGGTTGGGGACGGCCACGCGACCGGTGAGCGGCGGTTCCGGGGGAGGAACAAGGGGCCAGCGTGGCGGCGGTCCCATGATGGCCCGGTGACGGTGGTGCGGTTGCGGCTGGTGCCGGACCCGGCCGCCCGGCACCGCCTAGAGCAGCTGTTCGCGGCGGGGTGGAGCTTGAAGCGGGCTTTGCAGCGTGATGCCCGTTCGCGTGCGCTGGCGTACCAGGCCGGGCACCACCGCCGCCGCAGTCCGGCCGCCGCCAAGCAGTGGCGGACTCGGCTTGGTTTGTCGCGCGACGCGCTGGAGCGGGCTGCCTACCGCCATCTGGACGCTTCCGGACATCTGAAGCATCACCTGTCCAAAGCGGTGGGGATGCATCTGGCCGATGAGGTGTGGACGGGTGTGGAGCGGCATCTGTTCGCTGACGCGTCCGGGAGGCGCCATGGTATGCCCGGAGTGGGTACGTGGTGGGGCTTCAAACGGATTCCGGGCCGGGCGCGTTCCCATACCCGGGCCCGTAAGTGGGAGACGTTCCGGTTGCACGGCACCCTGGCCGGTCACCTCGCGGCCTACCCGTCACCGGGCCTGTCGCCTGGGATCACACCACAGCAGGCGGCCTCACTGCCTCCGGGCACGAGCGTGCTGGCTCAGCCTCGTGCCCCCACACCACCGCAGCCGCCGAGGGGCCGTGGCCGGGGGAAGGGGGTGTGGTGGGAGTACGACGGGCCGTTGACGGTGGTGTTCGCGGGCGGCCCGGACGGGTGTCGGGGTGATCTGGTGGTTGCGGTGCGGCTGCCCCAGGGCACGGGCCAATGGCCCCACCTGGTCCATACCCTGGACGATCCGGATACCTGGCACAAGGTCGACCTGGTGCGCCGCCGCGCTCCGTCCGAACCGGGCGGCTGGGTCTACGAAGCGCACCTGATGGTGCTGAAAGCGGCGTACATACCCGCGTCGACGGCGGCGCGCCGGGCTGCGGCCCCGTCGGCGCGTCGGGGTGGGGTGGACGGCAACGTCTCCAACCTCGCGGTCGTGTCCGTCCCTGCCGACTCGCCCACCGGCACTCCTGATGCCCCGGCAGCCTCCGCCGGTTCCGTGGTGTCGTCAAGGGTGACGTTGCCGGAAACCGAGCGGACGCGTATCGCGCGGCGGGAGCGCAAATGGCGGGGACGGCGGCGGGCACTGGAACGCTCCCGCCGCGCCACCAACACCACCCAATACCGGCTCAGCAAGCGGCAGGCCAAGCGTGAACATCGCCGCCGCGCCGCCGGACTCCCATCCAAGCAGGTCACGGTGCCTGGCGGGCCCAGGGACGCCCGCACCGACGGCAAACCCCGTCGCTCCCATCGCCACGACTTCCTCTCCAACGCCTACCTGCGGCTACGCGCCGCCGACACCGCCGCTGAGCAGCGTGCCGCGCAATCCCGCACCACACGGGCCCGGCAGATCGCCGCCGGCCTGGTGGGGGTGCATGGGCCGGACCTGGTGGTCGAGGACTGCGACATCACCACCTGGTTCCGGCTCTGGGGCGCGGCGTGCGCCCGGTTCACCCCCGGCATGCTCATCACCGCCCTGCGGGCCGAGTGTGCCGCCGCAGGCGGACGGCTCCTGCGCGCCTCGACCCGCGCCACCGCGTTGTCCCAGCACTGCCCCTGTGGACGCCGCACCCCCAAGACGTTGGGTGTTCGCACCCACCACTGCCCGATCGAGGACGGGGGGTGCGGGCTGACCGGCGACCGGGACTTGGTCGCCGCCGCTCTCGCCGCGTTCGTCCGCTTCGACGATCCGGACGATTCGTCCACCGCCAGGGTGGACTTCCAGGTGTCCCGCAGCGTGCTGTGCGCGGGCGGGCCGGGGTTACCTGGAGCCCTGACCGAGTCAACCGCACCCATTCCCGCACCCGTCACCGGCACGTCCGGTGCCGGGGAGGGGAAAGCGGCAGCCATCAACCCCCGGACCCGCCGCAACCGGCGGCAGGTCGGGGAACGGGCGGCCTCTGCTCGGCGAACCCGGACCAGTACGGTGCCGACCCCGGACGAACCGCCCCCGCCCACCTGGGCCGGGCAAGTGGTCGCGCCGGGCAGACATCGGCCACGAACCCGGCTGTTCAACACACCCCCGAACTGCGGAACCCGTTGAACAGGCCTTAGAGTCTCGTTGCGTGTCGAAGGCTCCTGACCTAGCCAAGCGCTTACTGCTGGGCCGCGCCCTGCAGAGCCGGCAGCAGCACGAGCAGCTGCTCCCCAAGCGCATCGCGCTCCCGGTGTTCGCCAGCGACGCGCTGTCGTCGGTGGCGTACGCGCCGCAGGAGATCCTGCTCGCCCTCGGCGCGGGCGGCCTGGTCATGTACGGGTTCACGCCGTGGGTCGCCGCGGGCGTGCTCGTCATCCTGCTGACGGTCGTCGCCTCGTACCGGCAGAACGTCCGGGCCTACCAGAGCGGCGGCGGCGACTTCGAGGTCGCCACCACCAACCTCGGCGGCAACTGGGGCGTGGTCGTCGCGAGCGCCCTGCTGGTCGACTACGTCATGACGGTCGCGGTGTCGGTGTCGTCCGGCGTGGAGAACCTCGGGGCGCTGCTGGGATTCATCCAGCCGCACGAGGTCGCCGTCGCGATCGGCATCGTCGTGCTGCTGACACTGGGGAACCTGCGCGGCCTCCGGGAGGCCGGGGTCGCGTTCGCCATCCCCACGTACCTGTTCATGTTCGCCATGTTCGGGATGCTGCTGTGGGGCGTGATGCGGCTCATCACCGGCGCCGAGCTGCGCGCCGAGAGCGCCGACTACGACCTCGTCGGCGCCGGGACCGGGGTCACCGGGTTCGCCCTCGTCTTCCTCCTGCTGCGCGCGTTCTCCTCCGGCTGCGCCGCCCTCACCGGAGTCGAGGCGATCAGCAACGGCGTCCCCGCGTTCCGCAAGCCGAAGGGCGACAACGCCGCCAGGACCCTGCTCATGCTCGGCCTCATCGGGGCGACGCTGTTCGGCGGGGTGACGGCGTTCGCGTTCATCACCGACGCCAAGTACGCCGAGGGCGACCAGGACGTCCGGCTGGTCGATCCGGCCACCGGCGAGACGATCGAGCACCCCGACCCCGTCGTCGCGCAGGTCGCCGACACCGTGTTCAGCAACTTCGCGCCCGGGTTCGTGCTGGTCACCATCGTGACCGCGCTGATCCTCTTCCTCGCGGCCAACACCGCGTTCAACGGCTTCCCCGTGCTCGGGTCGGTGCTCGCGCAGAACCGGTACCTGCCGCGCCAGCTCCACACGCGCGGCGACCGGCTCGCCTACAGCAACGGCATCATCATCCTGGCGACCATGGCCGGCCTGCTGATCTACGCCTACGACGCGTCGGTCAGCAAGCTCATCCCGCTCTACACCGTCGGCGTGTTCGTGTCGTTCACCGTCAGCCAGATCGGCATGGTCAAGCACTGGAACCGGCTGCTCGCGACCGAGCGGGACCCGCTGCGGCGGCGGCACATGCGGACGTCCCGGGCCATCAACGGGTTCGGCGCCACGCTCACCGGGATCGTCCTGATCATCGTGCTGTCCACCAAGTTCGTGCTCGGCGCCTACATCGTCTGCATCGCGCTGCCGCTGCTGTACCTGCTGATGAAGTCGATCCGCAAGCACTACGACCGGGTCGCCGAGGAACTGGTGCCGTCCGGCGAGGACGTCGCGCTGCCCGCCCGCAACCACGCGATCGTGCTCGTCTCCACGATCCACAAGCCGACGCTGCGGGCGCTCGCGTACGCCCGCGCGACGCGCCCGTCCACGCTGGAGGCCGTCACCGTCTCGGTGGACGCGCAGGAGTCCCGCCGCCTGCAGGGCGAGTGGGACGCGCTGGACATCCCCGTCCCGCTGAAGATCCTCGACTCGCCGTACCGGGAGATCACCCGGCCCGTGCTGTCGTATGTGAAGAGCGTCCGGCGCAAGAGCCCCCGCGACGTGGTCACCGTGTTCATCCCCGAGTACGTCGTGGGCCACTGGTGGGAGCAGATCCTGCACAACCAGAGCGCGCTGCGGCTCAAGGGCAGGCTGCTGTTCGTGCAGGGCGTGATGGTGACGAGCGTGCCCTGGCAGCTGCGCTCGTCCGACCGGCTCAAGGGACGCGTCGAGCCCCCGGGCCCCGGCTCGTCGCGGCGCCCGCCCCGCCCGCCGCGCTCCCCGTCGCAGGGCCCGCCGCAGGGTCCGCCGTAGGGCTCGTCGCGGGCCGGAGCACGCCCCGGCGACGGTAGTGTGTCCGACCGTGAGTGAAACCGAGCCCGGCGTCCCCGACGTCCTCGAACTGCAGGTCGGCGACGTCGCCAACGGCGGATTCTGCGTCGCCCGGTACGAGGGGCGCGTGGTCTTCGTCCGGCACGCGCTGCCGGGCGAGCGGGTGCGGGCCCGCGTCACCGAGCGCGCCAAGAACTACCTGCGCGCCGACGCCGTCGACATCATCGAGGCGTCCCCGGACCGGGTCGAGCCGCCGTGCCCGTTCGCGGGGCCGGGCCGCTGCGGCGGCTGCGACTGGCAGCACGCCTCCCTCCCCGCGCAGCGCGCCATGAAGGCCGCCGTCGTCGAGGAGCAGCTCCGCCGCCTCGCCGGGATCACCCGGACGGTCGTGGTGGAGGAGGTCCCGTACCCGGTGGAGGGCGACACCGACGCCGGCATGGTCCCGCCGCCCGGCCTGGGCTGGCGCACCCGCGTGCAGTTCGCCGTCTCCGGCGGCACCGTCGGCCTGCGCCGGCACCGCTCCCACGACATCGAGCCGATCGACGAGTGCCTGATCGCGCACCCCGGCGTCGAACTGATGGGCATCGAGCACAAGCGCTGGCCCGGCGCGTCCGGCGTCGAGGGCGTCGTGTCCGCCACCACCGGCGACCGGCTGGTCGTGCTGCGCGGCCGCGACCGCCGCAAGATCCGGGTGCCGCGGCTGGACGTGCCCGTCCGGCTCGTCCGCGGCAAGCCCGAGCCCGGCGCCAGCCTGCCGTACGTCCGCGAGTCCGTCTCCGGCCGGCTGTTCCAGGTCAGCGGCAGCGGCTTCTGGCAGGTCCATCCGGGCGCCGCGCAGCTGCTCGCCGACGCCGTCCTGGACGCGCTGGAGCCCAAGCCCGGGGATATCGCCCTCGACCTGTACTGCGGCGTCGGCCTGTTCGCGGGCGTCCTCGCGGACCGGATCGGGACGGACGGCCTCGTCGTCGGCGTCGAGTCCGACGGGCAGGCCGTCCGGGACGCCCGGTTCAACCTGCGCGACCTGCCGAACGTGTCGATCGAACGCGGTTCCGTCGAGGAGATCGTCGCCGAGCTGGAGTTCGGCCGCGCCGACGCGTCTTCCCGCACGCAGAACAAGCGCGGCGGCACCGGCCACCAGGGCGGTGCCCGCGTGCGCCGGGCCGACGTCGTCGTCCTCGACCCGCCCCGCACCGGCGCGGGCCGCGACGTCGTCGAGCACGTCACCCGCCTCGCCGGCCGCAAGATCGCCTACGTGTCGTGCGACCCCGCGACCCTGGCCCGCGACCTCGCCTACTTCGGCGAGCGCGGCTGGACCCTCGACACCCTGCGCGCCTTCGACGCCTTCCCGATGACCCGGCACGTGGAGCTGCTGGCGACGCTCGTGCGCGGCTGACCCCCGGCGCTCGGGGGCGCGGAAAATCGGTTGCGGCGGGCGCATAGCGTGGAGTTCGTGATCGAACTCAGGAACGTGCCCCAGGACGACGTGGACCGCATGATCGACCTCGCCGCGACGGTGTTCCACATGCGGATCACCGACCGTGAGCCGTTGCGCGGGTTCGTCACGCGGCTGGAGCGCATCGGAGCCTACGACATCACCGGGCCCGGCTCCGGCGTCCTCGCCGGGCAGCTGGGCGTGCTGCCGCAGCGGCTGTCGGTGCCGGGCGGGGAGCTGGACTGCGCGGCGATCACGTTCGTCGGGGTCCTGCCGACGCACCGGCGGCGCGGGATCCTCAGCTCGATGATCGACCGGATGCACGCGGACGCGGCGGAGGCCGGGCGGCCCGTGGCGGCGCTGTGGGCGTCCGAGGGGCCGATCTACGGACGGTACGGGTTCGGCGTCGCGAACCGCAGGATCGGGTTCGAGGTCGACACCTCCAGGCCGTTCGGGCTCCGCACCGCGCCGGACGATCGCCCGCTGCGGCTGCTCGACCGCGAGGGCGCCCCGGGCGTCCTCGGCCCGCTGCACGCGCGGGAGGTGGCGCGGCGGCCGGGCGGGCTGGCGCGCGACGAGTGGTGGTGGCTCGTACGGACCGTGCCGCCCGTGGACCCCGGCGAGCCGCGGTTCACCGAGCCGAAGATCGTCGTGCATCCGGACGGGTACGCCGTCTACCGGACGCACGAGCGGACCGTCCGGCTGTACGACATGGCGGCCGGGACGCCGCAGGTCGAGGCGGCGCTCTGGAGGTACCTCGCCGACATCGACCTGACCGACCGGATCGTCGCGCCGGAGCGGCCGGTGGACGACCTGGTCCTGCGGATGGCCGCCGACCCCGACCAGGTGACGGTCACGCGGGACGCGGCGGCGCTGTGGCTCCGGCTGATCGACGTCCCGGCCGCGCTGCGCGCCCGCTCGTGGGCGTCGGCGGACTCGCTCGTCCTGGACGTCGCGGACGCGCGCATCCCCGGCAACCGGGGCCGGTGGCGGCTCGCCACGGGCGGGAAGGCGGCCTGCGAGCGCACGGAGGAGGCGCCCGACCTGGCGCTGGACGCCGCCGATCTCGCCGCCGTGTACCTGGGCGGCACGCGCTTACGGACGCTCGCGCGGATCGGGGCGGTGGTCGAGCACACGCCCGGCGCGGCCGACCGCCTGGACGCCGCCCTCGCCGTCCCGCTCGCGCCGTACACCGGCGACAACTTCTAGGGCCGCCGCTGCCGGGGTTGTGTCCGGGACGTGCGTCGCCTAACATCCAGGGCGATCGTACAGGACGGTCGTACAGGACGATCGCCCTAGTTATGGAGGTGCGCAGTGACGCGACCGGCGGCGGCACGCGGCCAGGAGGTGCGGCGGCGCCTCCTGGCCGCCGCGATCGAGCTGATCCCCGAGCGGGGGTGGACGGCGGTGAGCACGCGGACCCTCGCCGAGCGCGCGGGCGTGACGCCGAGCGTGGTCCATTACCACTACCCGTCGCTCGCGGTGCTGCTGAACGAGGCCGTCGCCGGCTTCCTGCGCGGGGTGCTGGCCGAGGCGGAGGCCGCGCTGGACGGGGTCCGGACGGCCGGCGAGGCGATCGACGCCCTGCTCGGCTCGGTCGACCGGTACACCGGCGACGATCCCGCGTCGCTGCTGTCGATCGAGGCGTGCCTCGCGGCCACCCGGGACCCGGAGCTGCGCGCCCGGATCCGCGAGGTGCTCGCGGCGTACCGGCGCCGGCTCGGCCGGCTGCTGGACGAGCGCGGGGTGCCCGACCCGGACGCCACGGCCGCCGTGCTGACGGCCGCGATGGACGGTCTGCTCCTGCACCGCGGGATCGGCTCGGGCGGCGACGCGGGCGACCGCGCCGCCATGGCGTCCGTCCTGCGCCGGCTCGTCGCGGGAGGGGAGGGGCGATGAAGGTGCTCGTGTGCGGGGCCGGGCTCACCGGGCTGGCGCTCGCGAACCGGATCTCGGCGCTCGGCGGCGAGGCGGTCGTGCTGGAACGCGCCCCCGGGCCCCGCGCCCAGGGTTACATGATCGACTTTTTCGGGCCGGGGTACGACGCCGTCGCGGCGATGGGGTTGCTGCCCCGCGTCGAGCGGCTCGCGTACCCGGTCGCCGAAGCGGTCTTCGTGGACGAGCGCGGCCGGCGCCGCGCCGCGGTGGAACCGGCACAGTTCGCCGCCGGTCCGCTGCTGAACCTCATGCGGCCGGACCTCGAACGGGTGCTGCGGGAGGCGCTGCCGCCGGACGTCGAACTCCGGTTCGGCACCGGCCCGGCCGCGGTGGACGCGCGGGACGACGGGGTCCGGGTGACGCTGGAGGACGGAACCGCCCTGGAGGCCGACCTGCTCGTCGGCGCCGACGGCGTCCACTCGACCGTCCGCCGGCAGGTGTTCGGGGACGAGTCACGGTACCTGCGCCACCTCGGGTTCCACACCGCCGCGTTCACGTTCGACGCACCGGAGGTGCACGCGCGCATCGAGGGGCGGGCGTACCTCACCGACACGGTCGGCCGCCAGATGGGCTTCTACGCGCTGCGCGGCGCGGACGCCGAGCGCGGCCGCGTCGCCGCGTTCGCCGTGCACCGCACCGCCGACCGGCGGCCGCCCGACGACGTCGCGGGCGCCGTCCGCGCCGCCTACGGTGATCTCGGCTGGGTCGCGCCCACCGCGCTGGCCGCGATGCCCCCGGCCGGGGAGATCTACTACGACCAGGTGGCACAGATCATCATGCCTCGCTGGAGCAGCGGGCGTGTCGTGCTCGCCGGCGACGCCTGCCACGCGGTGTCCCTGCTGGCCGGGCAGGGCGCGTCGCTGGGCATCGCCGGCGCGTACCTGCTGGCCGACCTGCTGGCCCGCGGGGAACCGGTCGGCCGGGCGCTGGCGCGGTACGAGGAGCTGTGGCGGCCGGTGGTGGAGGAGAAGCAGAAGGCCGGCCGGTCCGCCGCGCGCTGGTTCCTGCCCGCGTCGCCGTTCCAGCTCGGGCTGCGCCGTGCCGCGCTGCGGCTGGCGCGCGTGCCGGTGTTCGATCGCTACGTCGCGGCCGTGCTGGCGGGCAAGTCGACGGCGCTGATCCGGAACATGAGGGAGGCGCGGGACGCCCCGCGCGCCCGGAGCTAGTACCGCCAGAAGAGCAGCTTGGCGCTGCCGCCGGTGAGGGTCGCCGGGGCGGTGCCGTGCTGGACGACCTGGAACCGGACGCGGCGGGCGTCGCCGACGGTGTCGGCCGCGAGCGAGTACAGGACGTGGACGTCGGCGCGGGACGCCGCGAACTCCTGGACGGGGCCCGCGTCGAACTTGGCGGTGTCGTCCTCGTGCACCTCGATCGCGCGGGCCTGCAGGCGGGTGCCGGGGGCGACACCGTCGATCGTCACTGCGGCGGTCAGCGCGTAGCGGGCGGGGCCGTTCAGGATGCTCGGGCCGCCCCGGTCCCAGTGCTGGTGGTCGGCGTCGGCGTAGTCGACGTCCCAGCTCACGGTCGTCCACGCGGCGGGTTCGAGCCGCTGGGCGGCGGTCGCGCCGACCGACACGTATCCGGGCGCGTCGGGCGACTCCCCGGCGAGCCACTGCCCGTAGTCGCCCGCGACCGCCCGGTTGTAGTCGATCGACACGCCGTTGAGGGTGTGCCCGTTGGAGTACTGCCGCAGCTGCGCGCGCTCGTCCCACCTTCCGCCGGACCACGCGTACGTCTGCCACCCGAAGGCGATCTTCCCGGCGTCGAAGGCGCGGTTGACCGGCCCGTACCCGCCGTACATGCCGGTCCGGTCCCGGCCGAGGACGGACGCGACACCGTCGAAGTACGCGTCGATCTCGGGCTGCTGGTCGGCGGACGCGTCGAAGTCGACGGCGAAGTAGATCGGGCGGTCGCCGGGCATCCCGCAGTCGGCGGCCTGCGCCGCGGCGTCGCGGGCGTCGGCCGCCCCGGCGGCGCGGCCGTCCAGGGCCCGCGCGGCGCTGGTCTCCCAGACGACGACGAGCCGGATGCCGGCGGCGGAGAGTTCGTCGGCCTCGGCGCGGCTCAGGTTCTTGCCGGTCCTGTCGTGCGACACGTAGCGGCAGGCGAACTTCGCCCCGGCGCTCTTGAGCGCGGCGACGCCGGGACGGCCCCAGGCGTAGTCGACGCCGAAGACGGCCATGTGGCCCCTCCAGGGGGTGCGGGAGCACTCGGTCAACGGTGGACTCAACGGATCTAACAAGTCGATTCAACAGGGTCCGTCCGTTTCGTCGCAGCCTAATCCGGAGGTTCATCGCGGTTGAGGCCGGCGAACCGGTCACATCACTGACGGTGACGACACGCCGACCCGGCGCTGGCCGCCGGCACGATGATCGCTTACAACGGAGCTGATCATGCAGGTTCGCAGGTCAGGGAGGGAATCGTGCTGAAGGTCAGGGGGCTGGCGGCGGTGCTGGCGGCGGTGCCGCTGGTGGTCGCGGTGCCGCTCGCCGGGGCGGTCGCGGGGCCGGTCTCGGCGCGGGAGGCGCCGAAACCGCCCAAGAAGGAGGCGCCGAAACCGCGCAAGAAGGAGAAGAGGAGGGTGGTGCTCCGGACGGACGCGCCCGAGCGGGACGTCGCGCCCGGCGGGACGTACGCCTGGTCGTTCGCCGTCACGCCGAAGGGCGGGAAGAGGGCGGCCCGCGCGGTGTTCCGGGCGACGCTCCCCGCGTCGCTGGAGTTCGTGCACGGCAGGGGATGCGAGGCCGACGGGCGGAAGGTCGCCTGCGAGCTCGGCAAGGTGAAGCCGGGCGAGAAGGTCCGGGGCGCTTTCCGGGCGAAGGTGTCCGCGCGGGCCGTGCCGCGCCGCGAGATCGCGGTGCGGGGCGCCGTGACCTGGGGCAAGGCCCGCGACACGGCGGCCTTCCCGGTGGTCCGGGTCGCCGCGGCGTCCCGGGTGGAGGCCGCGACTCTTTAAGTCCGCTTTCGCCGCGCCCTGGTGTGATCGTCCCCGTCGGGTCCGGACGGGCCCGGGACGAACGGAGGGACGAGCATGACGCTCACCAGGCGCATCAAGATCACGATGGTGGCGGCGGGTGCGGCCGGGGCGGCCGCGTTCGCCGCCGGCGGGATGGCCTTCGCGGGGGACGACGCGCCGCGCACGGAGCTGCGCATCGTCGAGCACGGTGACCCGGCGGGCGCGGTGCCGGCCGGGTACGCGGCGTCGCCCGGGGGCGGGGCGGGCGGCGCCGCCGAGGACTGCCCGGACAAGGGCGGCACGTCCCCGGCCGCGGACCCGCGATGAGCCTCCACGACACCGCCCGGGCCCAGCAGGGCCCGGGCGGGCCGCCCGCGGGGGCGGCGGCGCTGACGGAACGGCTCCTGTTCGAGACGAAACGGGTCATCGTCGGGCAGGACAGGATGGTCGAGCGGATGCTCGTCGCGGTCCTGGCGGGCGGCCACTGCCTGCTGGAGGGGGTGCCGGGCGTCGCGAAGACGCTTGCCGCGCAGACCCTCGCGACGGTCGTCGGGGGCTCGTTCGCCCGCCTGCAGTTCACCCCCGACCTCGTGCCGTCCGACATCGTCGGGACGCGCATCTACCGGCCGTCGGAGGAGGCGTTCGACGTCGAGCCGGGCCCGGTGATGGCGAACGTCGTGCTGGCGGACGAGATCAACCGGGCGCCCGCGAAGGTGCAGTCCGCGCTGCTCGAGGTGATGGGGGAGCGGCAGGTCAGCATCGGCGGCCGGACCCTGCCGGTGCCGGACCCGTTCCTGGTGCTGGCCACGCAGAACCCGATCGAGTCCGAGGGCGTGTACCGGCTGCCGGAGGCCCAGCGCGACCGGTTCCTGCTGAAGATCGACGTCGGCTACCCCTCCGAGGAGGAGGAGCTGGCGATCCTCTACCGGATGAGCGTCGACCCGCCCGCGGCGTCCGCGCTGCTGGACCCGCCGCGGCTGGTGGAGCTCCGGCGGGCGGCGGAGGCGGTGTTCGTGCACGACGAGATCGCCCGGTACGCGGTACGGCTGATCGGCGCGACCCGGGACCCCGCCCGGTACGGGGCGCCCGAGCTGGCGCGGCTGCTCACCTACGGGGCGGGTCCGCGCGGGACGCTCGGGCTCGTCGCGGCGGGCCGGGCGCTGGCGCTGCTGCGGGGCCGCGACTACGTGCTGCCCGCCGACGTCCGCGACCTGTGCGGGGACGTCCTCGCGCACCGGCTCGTCCCGTCGTTCGACGCGCTGGCCGACGAGGTGGCGCCGCGCGCGATCGTCGAGCGGATCGCGGCGGTCGTCCCGCAGCCGCGGCTGGCGCCGCGGGAGGGCGACCCGGGCGTGGACGGGCTCGGCACGGCGGAGGGGGGTCGGGCCGCGTGACCGCCACCCCACGGCTCCGCGACCTCGCGCCCGAGCAGGCGCTGCGGCGGCTGGAGATCGTCATCGCGCGGCGGCTGGACGGGCTGCTGCAGGGCGACCACCTCGGCCTGGTCCCCGGGCCCGGCTCCGAGCCCGCGGAGGGACGCGAGTACGCGCCGGGCGACGACGTCCGCGCGATGGACTGGTCGCTGACCGCCCGGACGGCCGCGCCGCACGTCCGGGACCGGGTCGCCGACCGGGAGCTGGAGACGTGGGCGCTGGTCGACGCGACCGCGAGCATGGACTTCGGCACCGGACGGGTCGAGAAGCGCGACCTGGCGGTCGCGGCGGTCGCGGCCGTCGGCTTCCTCACCGACCGCACCGGCAACCGGATCGGCGCACAGGTCGTCGGCGGGTCCGGGGCGCGGCTCGTCCCGCCCCGGACCGGCCGCCCGCACCTGCTGGCGCTGCTGCGGGCGCTGCTGGAGGCGCCGCGCACCCGGCAGGACGGGGCGGACGGCGCGTCCCTCGGCGCGGGCGCGGACCTGCTGCGCCGCACCGCCGGGACGCGCCGCGGCCTCGCGGTCGTCGTCTCGGACTTCCTCGAGCCTCCGGCGAGCTGGGAGCGCGCGCTGCGGCTGCTGGCCGTGCACCACCAGGTCCTCGCGGTCGAGGTCGTCGATCCGCGCGAGCTGACGCTGCCCGACGTCGGGGTGCTCACGGTCGTCGATCCCGAGTCGGGGCGGCGGCGGGACGTGCCGACGGCGAGCCGCCGGCTGCGGGAGCGGTACGCGGCCGCCGCCGCGGAGCAGCGCGCCGCGATCGCGGACGGGCTGCGCCGGGCGGGCGCGGCCCACCTGCGGCTGCGCACCGACGGGGACTGGGTGCGCGACATCGCCCGGCACGTCATGGCGCAGCGCCGCCTCGCCACGGCGGCGCCCGGACCGGTCCCCGGAGGTGTCGCGTGACGTTCCTCGCACCCGAGCGGCTGTTCCTGGCGATCGCGCTCGCCGGGCTCGCCGCCGCCTACGTCGTGATGCAGCTGCGCCGCGGCCGGTACGCGGCCCGGTTCACCAACCTCGCGCTGCTGGAGAAGGTGGCGCCGCTGCGGCCCGGCTGGCGTCGGCACGTCCCGGCGGCGGCGTTCCTGCTGATGATGGGCCTGTTCGTCACCGCCTTCGCGCGCCCGGCGGCGGACGTGGAGGTGCCGCGCGAGCAGGCGACGATCATGCTGGCGGTGGACGTGTCGAGCTCGATGGAGGCGGAGGACGTCGATCCCGACCGGCTGACCGCCGCGCAGCGCGCCGCCCGCGCGTTCCTGGAGGGGCTGCCCGGACGGTTCAACGTCGGGCTCGTCGCGTTCGCCGGTTCGGCGACCGTGGCGGTCCCGCCGACGACGGACCGCGGCGCCGTCCGGTCCGGCGTGGACCGGCTGGCGCTGGGCCCGCGCACCGCGATCGGCGAGGGGGTGTTCTCCTCGCTGCAGGCGATCACCGACTTCGGGGCGCAGTACGGCGAGGCGGCGCCGCCCGCGCACGTCGTGCTGCTCTCCGACGGCACGAACACCGCCGGGCGCGGCCCGGAGGAGGCCGCGCAGCGGGCGGTGCGGGCCGGGGTGCCGGTCTCGACGATCGCCTACGGCACCGCCGAGGGCGTGATCTACCAGAACGGGACGGCGCTGCCGGTGCCGGTGGACGGGCCCGCGCTGGAACTGCTCGCGCAGCAGACCGGCGGCGGGTACTACGAGGCGGCGAGCGGCGACGAGCTGCGGGAGGTCTACGCCGACATCGGCAGCACCGTCGGGTACCGCACCGAGCAGCGCGAGGTCTGGGCCTGGTTCGTCGGGGCGGGCCTGGTGGCCGCGTGCGTCGCGGCGCTGGCGTCCCTGCTGTGGTTCTCCCGCATCCCCTGATCCCGCATCCCCTGACCGCACGAGCCCATCCCACGAGGGAGTTCGACATGGAGCACGGAAGATACGGCGGCGACGCCCGCGTCGGGCTGGGCGAGCCGCACGGCCCGGACTTCGCGCCGCCCCCGCACGCGCCCCCGCCGCCCGCGCCGCTGTGGCCGCCCGTCGCCCCGGCCGCGGCGCAGGCCCCGGACACGGTTCCGCCGCCCGCCGGACGGACGGGACGGCGCCCGCGCGGCGTGGTCGTGACCGCGATCGTCGCGGCGGCGATCACCGGCGGGCTGGCCGGGACGGCCGGCGCCGCGCTCACCCGGGACGGCGGGACGTCGGTGGTGACGCAGTCGGCGGGCGGGCCGGTGGACGGCGCGGGCGACCTGTCCGGCGTCGCGGCGCGCGTCCTGCCCAGCGTCGTGCAGGTCGAGGTCCGGGCGGGCAGCGGGCGCAGCGGCGGGTCCGGGTTCGTCATCGACGGGGCCGGTCACATCCTGACGAACGCGCACGTCGTGGACGGCAGCGGCGAGGTCACCGTGGTGCTGCCGGACCGGCGCCGGCTGACCGCGCGGGTCGTCGGCTCCGACACCGCGAACGATCTCGCGGTGCTGTCGGTCCCGGCGGGCGACGCCCCGGCGCCGCTGACGTTCGGCCGGTCCGCCGACGCGCGGGTCGGCGACCCGGTGCTGGCGGTCGGCTCGCCGCTCGGGCTGGCCGGGACGGTGACCGCCGGGGTCGTCAGCGCGCCGCGCCGCGAGGTGCGGCTCGGGCCCCGCGAGCGGCAGCTCGCCCTGCAGACCGACGCGTCCATCAACCCGGGCAACTCGGGCGGGCCGCTGGTGAACGCGCGCGGCGAGGTCATCGGGGTCAACACCGCCATCGCGACCGTGCGCGGCGGCGGGTCGATCGGCATCGGGTTCGCGATCCCGGCGGACCGGGCGGTGGACGGCGTCCGCCGCATCATCGGCTGAAACCGGGGCGAACCCGGTAGTGGAGGGAGGATAACGTCACGCCATGCGGGTGCTCGTGGTGGAGGACGAGGAAGACCTCGTCGAGGCGCTCCGGTACGGCCTGGTCCGTGCGGACTACGCGGTGGACGTGGCGTACGACGTGAACGAGGCGTCGCAGAAGCTGTACGCGGCGTGCTACGACCTGATGATCCTGGACCTGAACCTGCCGGACGGCGACGGCTTCGAGCTGTGCCGCGCCGTCCGGGCCGGGGAACTGGACGGGGAGAGCGGCCCCGACCTGCGGATCCTCATGCTGACCGCGCGGGACAGGCTCGCCGACCGGGTCCGCGGCCTCGACGAGGGCGCCGACGACTACCTGGTGAAGCCGTTCGCGTTCCCGGAGCTGCTGGCGCGGGTGCGGGCGCTGCTGCGGCGCGACAGCGGCGGCGGGTCGGCGGTGTGGACCGTCGGCGAGCTGCGGCTGGACACCGGCCGCCGCGAGGCGTCCCGCGCCGGGCGGCGGCTCAACCTCTCCCCGAAGGAGTTCGCGGTGCTGCGGTACCTGATGAGCAGGCCCGGCCAGGTCGTGTCGCCCGAGGACCTCCTCGAGCACGTCTGGGACGAGAACGCCGACCCGTTCACGAACACGGTGCGGGTCACGGTCGGGACGCTGCGCCGCAAGCTCGCCGGGGACGACGCGGACCCGCTGATCGAGACGGTCGTCCGGCACGGCTACCGGCTCCGCGAGCCCGCCGGACGGGAGGGGGCGTGATGCGCGCGCCCGGCCCGCGGCGGCCGCGCCGCCCCCGGCTGCCGGGGTTCGTCCACTCGATCCGGTTCCGCCTGACCGTGCTGTACTCGACGCTGCTGTTCGCCGTGACCGCTCTCGTCCTCGGCGGGACCTACCTCGCGGTCGTCCGCAGCACCGAGGCGCAGCCGATCACCGAGACCTACCAGGCCCAGAAGTACGTCGGCGGCGTGCGGTTCGGGGACGTCGAGGTCGTCAAGGTGCAGCAGGTGGAGCAGGCCGTCAACTACGAGACGCGCCGCACGCTGCGCAACTACTCGCTCGGGACGCTCGGCGGGCTGCTGGTCGCCAGCCTCGGCATCGGCTGGGTGCTGTCGGGACGGGCGCTGAAACCGGTCCGGGCGATCGCCCGCACCGCCGAGGAGATCCAGGCGACCGACCTGTCCCGCCGGATCCGGCTGTCCGGGCCGCGCGACGAGCTGCGCGAGCTGGCCGACACCGTCGACTCGATGCTCGACCGGCTCGACAGCGCGTTCCAGGCGCAGCGGCGGCTGATCGACGACGCGTCGCACGAGCTGCGCAGCCCCCTCGCCATCATCCGCGCGAACCTCGATACCGTGCTCAGCGCGCCCGACGCGGACGAGCCCGACCGCAGCCGCGCCGTGGACGTCGTCGACCGCGCGACCACCCGCATGACGCGGCTCGTCGAGGACCTGCTGGCCACCGCGCGCCGCTCGGCGCCCGCGCTGGAGGACGCCGACGTCGACCTCGCGGCCGTCGCGCGGGAGGCCGCCGAGGAGTTCGGCCCGCTCGCGTCCGCCCGGCGGCTGACTCTGGAGCCGCGGATCCGGGACGGTCTCGTGCTGGTCGGCGACCACGACGCGCTGCGCCGCGCCGTCGGGAACCTGCTGTCGAACGCGGTGCGGCTCGCCCCCGAGGGGACGTCGATCACGATCGGGACGGGGGCCGCCGGGAACTGGTTGTGGATCGCGGTCGGCGACGCCGGCCCCGGCCTGGCCCCGCACGAGCAGGACCGCGTCTTCGACCGGTTCTACCGGGGCGCGCGGGACCGCCGCGCCCGCGACCGCGGCACGGGCGACCGCCGCACCGGGCTCGGCCTCGCGATCGTCCGGCAGATCGTGGAGACGCACCACGGCCAGGTCCGGCTGTTCTCGGCGGAGGGCGCGGGCAGCACGTTCGTCCTGTGGTTCCCGGCCGAGGGCGACGGCGGCGCGCGGAACGCGGCGCCGCCGGAGACGAACCCGCTCGCCTAATGGGAGGTACCGGGTCAGCCGCGCGGCCGGCGTGCCGGACCGACCCGGGGCGCGACCGGTGCGCTCCGGGTACGAGGATGGAGGGATGCGTCTACGGATCTTCACCGAGCCCCAGCAGGGGGCGACATACGAGACACTGCTGACCGTCGCGAAGGCGGCCGAGGACCTGGGCTTCGACGCCTTCTTCCGCTCGGACCACTACAGCAAGATGGGCGACGTGACGGGCGAGCCGGGCCCGACCGACTCGTGGGTCACGCTCGGCGCCCTCGCCCGCGAGACGAGCCGCATCCGCCTCGGCACGCTGGTGACCGCCGCGACGTTCCGCTACCCCGGCCCGCTCGCGATCTCCGTCGCGCAGGTCGACCAGATGAGCGGCGGCCGCGTCGACTTCGGTCTGGGCACCGGCTGGTTCGAGGAGGAGCACGCCCACTACGGCATCCCGTTCCCGAGCCTGAACGAGCGGTTCGAGAAGCTCGAGGAGCAGCTCCGGATCTGCAAGGGCCTGTGGGGGACGCCGTCCGGCGAGACGTTCTCGTTCAGCGGCGCGCACTACACGCTCACCGATTCCCCGGCGCTGCCCAAGCCCGCGCAGGCGGGCGGCCCGCCGGTGCTGATCGGCGGGTTCGGTGCCAAGCGCACGCCCCGCCTCGCCGCGACCTACGCCGACGAGTACAACGTGCCGTTCCACCAGCTGGAGGACACCGGCGCGGCGTTCGAGCGGGTGCGCGCGGCCTGCGCGGACGCGGGCCGGACCCGCCCGCCGGTGTACTCGGCCGCGCAGGTCGTCTGCTGCGGCCGGGACGAGGCGGAGGTGCGGCGCCGCGCGGACGCGATCGGGCGGCAGCCGGACGAGCTGCGGCAGAACGGCCTCGCGGGCACCCCGCAGGAGCTGGCCGACAAGATCGGCCGGTTCGGCGAGCTGGGCGCCGAGCGGCTCTACCTGCAGGTCCTCGACCTGTCCGACCTCGACCACCTGGAGCTGATCGCGTCCGAGGTGATGGGCAAGCTCTGACCCGCGCTCGGCGCCCCGGCGGGGCGGGCGGGGCCGCCCCGCCCGTCCCGCCGCCCGGCGCCGTCCCGCCGGGTCAGCCGAACACGCGCTGGAAGGCGGCGTGCCGGGGGGCGCCCTTGGCGGTGTCCCAGACGGCGAACACGACGTGCTCGAAGCGGTCCGCGAACGCGCCGCCGGGCCCCAGCGCGCGGGCGAACGTCCCGGCGACCTCGGCCGGGTCGTTGCGGAACACGCCGCAGCCCCACGCGCCGAGCACGATCCGCCGGTGCCCGTTCGCGAGCGCCGCCGCGAGCACCTTGCGGGCGCGGACGTCCAGCACCTCCGGGATCCGCGCCTCCTGCGCGGGGTCGCGGATCGCGCCGCGGTTCGGCGCCGGGGACGTCAGGAACGCGATCTCGTAGGGCTCCTCCAGCAGCCCGCCCTGGTCGTCGCGGAACACCGGGACGCCCGGCGAGTAGATCATGTGGTCGCTGTACAGCAGGTCGCGGTTCGCGCGGTGGAAGTCGTAGTACCTCTGGGCCGAGGTGAGCGACGCGTACAGGGCGGACGAGCGCGCGAGGCCCTCCTCCTGGGCGTGCGCGCCGTTGAGGAAGCCGCCGCCGGGGTTCTTCGCGGACGCGAAGTTCAGCGCCAGCGGGACCGCGCCCGGCGCGGCGAGCCGCCGGGCCGCCGCGAGGGTCGTCTCGCCGGTGACCTCGATGCGCGTGCCCGCGCCGGCCGGGCCGTCGGCGACCGTCCGGAGGAGAGCGTCCAGTTCCTCGGGCCGGTAGAGGACGGTGCCGCGCCGGGCGCGCGCGATGCTCTCGGCGACCGGGACCGTGCGTCCGGAGGGGGCGGTGTACTCGCCGCGCTCGATGATCGCGATGGTCTCCCGGGCGACGGAACGGCGTGGATGTCTGCTCATGATGTCCCGGATTGTCATGGCCCGGTGTGACGTTCGCAAACGCTTTTCGCGGCCGCGATCTTACCCTCCGTGACCGCACCGGAACCCGGCTGATCCGGACCCACGGCCTTGACCTGCGACTTGTCGTGAAATGATCTCCCCTGTCGAGCGAGATCTGGCATGCTGAGCACGCTATGCAACGTCCACGATCTCGCTCCCGCCGCCGTCCCCCGCGCCCGTCCGGGGACGCCGGGGCGCAACCTCCGCATCAGCCCCCGCATCAGCCCCCGCACGATTACCCGCCGCCGTCCGGACCGCGGTCCGGGCCGCCGCCGGACGAGCCGCCCGGCCCCGAGTCGAGGTCGTCGCGGCGGACGCGCCGGGACGGCCATCCGGTCGGGCCGCCCTACGGCGACGGACCGGGACCCGCGACGACCGAGGGCTTCGAGGACGAACTCGACCGGGCGTTCGCGGGCGCCCGGCGCAACCGGATCGCCGGCCTGGCGGTCGGCGGCGTCGCGCTCGTCGCGGCGTGCGCCGCCGCCGCGACCGCGCTGGCCGCCTGGAACGCGGGCGGGGCGGACGCCGCGCCCCACCCGGGCGGCGAGCCCGGCGGCGGCGCGACGGCGCCCGCGAGCGCGCCGCCGAGCGCCGCGCCGACGACCACGGCCCCGCCCTACATCCCCGCCAAGGGGAACGGGAAGTTCAGCGTGGCCGAAGGGGCGGGCGTGACCGGGCAGGGCGGCGAGGTCATGCGGTACATGGTCGCCGTGGAGGGCGGCCTCAAGCAGGACGCGGACGCCTTCGCGACGGAGGTCGACGACATCCTCGGCGACCCGCGCGGCTGGACCGCCAAGGGCGAGTGGGCGTTCCAGCGCGTCGACTCCGGCGCGCACGACTTCGTCGTGAAGCTGGCGTCCCCCGGCACCACCGACGAGCTGTGCGCCGCGTACGGGATGGACACCGAGGGCGAGGTCAACTGCCGCGCGGGCAAGCAGGTCGTCGTGAACCTCAAGCGCTGGCTGCTGCTCACCAAGTACTACAAGGGCCGGCCGCACGAGTACCACGCGCTGACCATCAACCACGAGGTCGGGCACCGGCTCGGCTTCGGCCACATGACCTGCCCCGGCAAGGGGAAGCCCGCGCCGGTGATGATGCAGCAGATCTTCGGGCTGAAGGGCTGCGAGGCCAACCCCTGGCCCTACGACGAGAACGGGACGTTCGTGAAGGGCCCGTCCGTGCCCTGACCGGAAAAACGGGATGCGGGAGGTTCCCCCTGGTGCGCCACACTTGGGGGGTGCTTCTGACGATCACCACGACACTGAGCCCCGCGAGCGACCTGGGCTTCCTGCTGCACAAGCACCCCGACCGGGTCCAGACGTTCGACCAGGCGTACGGCACCGCGCACGTCCTCTATCCCGAGGCGGACGAGCGGCGCTGCACGGCCGCGCTGCTGCTCGACGTCGACCCGGTCAAGCTCGTCCGCACGCGCGGCAGAGGCACGCCGGACTTCTCCCTCGGCCAGTTCGTCAACGACCGGCCGTACGCGGCGTCGTCGCTGCTCGCGTCGGCGATGGCGAACGTGTACCGCACCGCCATGCGGGGGCGCTGCGACCTGCGCCCCGAACTGGCGGGGACGCCGATCCCGCTGGAGATCACGCTGCCGGCGCTGCCGTGCCGCGGCGGCCCCGGGCAGGCCGAGCGGTTCTTCGGCCCGCTCGGCTGGACGGTGTCGGCGGAGCCCGTCCCGCTGGACCCCGGGTTCCCCTCGTGGGGCGACTCGCGGTACGTGACGCTGACGCTCACCGGGACCGTCCGGCTGTCCGACGCGCTGAACCAGCTGTACGTGCTGCTGCCCGTCCTGGACGACGCCAAGCACTACTGGGTCGCGTCCGACGAGGTCGACAAGCTGATCCGGGCGGGCGAGGGATGGCTCGCGGCGCACCCCGACCGCGGCGCGATCACCCGCCGGTACCTGGCGAACCGCCGCACGCTCGTCCGGGCGGCGCTGGGTCGGCTGGCCGACGCCGAGGACGCCCCCGAGGAGGCGCTCGACCCCGTCGAGATCGAGGAGGAGCCGCCCGCGGACGGCGAGCACGCGGCGGCGGGCCCCGAGGGCGCCGAGCACGCCGGCAGCCGAGAGAACGCCGAGAACGACGGGAGCGGCGGGAACGCGGAGGCGGCCGAGGAGGAGCCGCGGGCGTCGCTGGCCGAACGGCGCATCCGCGCGGTGACGGACGTGCTGCGCGAGGAGGGCGCGGGCAGCGTCATCGACCTCGGCTGCGGCTCGGGCAAGCTGCTGGCGCGGCTGCTCAAGGACGGCTCGTTCACCGCGGTCGCGGGAGCGGACGTGTCGTTCCGCGCCGTCGAGCACGCGCGCCGCCGGCTGCGCCTGGACCGTCCGGGCCCGTCGCGCGCCCGCGACCGGGTCGGCGACCTGTTCCAGGGCGCCCTCACCTACGCCGACGACCGGTTCGGCGGCTACGACGCGGCGGTGCTGATGGAGGTCGTCGAGCACATCGACCCGCCGCGCCTCGGCGCCGTCGAGAAGGTGGTGTTCGGGCACGCCGCGCCCCGCGTCGTCGTGGTGACGACGCCGAACGCCGAGCACAACGTCCGCTACGAGGGGCTGGCGCCCGGCGCGATGCGGCACCCCGACCACCGGTTCGAGTGGACGCGCGCCGAGTTCCGCGCCTGGGCCGACCGCGTCGCCGCGGCGCACGGCTACCGCGTCCGCCACGTTCCGGTCGGCGACGACGACCCCGAGGTCGGCGCCCCGACGCAGATGGGAGTCTTCACCAAATGACCGGCCGTGAGATCCGGCTCCCGGAGATGGGCCTCGTCGTGCTGGTCGGCGTGTCCGGCTCCGGCAAGTCGCACTTCGCCCGCAAGCACTTCAAGCCGACGCAGATCGTGTCGTCCGACTTCTGCCGCGGCGTCGTGTCCGACGACGAGAACGACCAGGCGGCCACCGGCGACGCGTTCGACCTGCTGCACTACATCGTCGGCACCCGGCTGCGGCGCGGCCTGCTGACCGTCGTGGACGCCACGAACGTGCAGGCCAAGGCGCGGCAGCAGCTCATCGCGCTCGCCAAGGAGCACAACGTGCTGTCGGCGGCGATCGTCCTGGACGTGCCGGAGAGCGTCGCCGCCGAGCGCAACGCCGCCCGCCCCGACCGCGCGGACCTCCCCGCGCACGTGCTGCCGCGGCAGCGCCGCGAGCTGCGCCGCGGCCTGCGGACGCTCGGCCGCGAGTTCCGCCGCGCGTACGTGCTGGCGGGAGTCGCGGAGATCGACGCCGCCACCGTCGCCTACGAGAAGCCGTGGAACGACCGGCGCGACCTGACCGGCCCGTTCGACGTCATCGGCGACGTGCACGGCTGCCGCGCCGAACTCGAGGACCTGCTCGCGGGCCTCGGCTACGAGATCGAGTACGACGCGGACGGGCGCGCCGCCGGCGCGAACCATCCGGGCGGGCGGACGGCGGTGTTCGTCGGCGACCTCGTCGACCGGGGACCCGACACCCCGGGCGTCCTGCGGCTCGCGATGGGCATGGTCGAGGCCGGGCAGGCGCTGTGCGTCGCCGGCAACCACGAGGCCAAGCTCGCCAAGGCGCTGCGCGGCCGGAAGGTGCGGGTCGCGCACGGCCTCGCCGAGTCGCTGGAGCAGCTCGCGCGCGAGCCGGCGGAGTTCCGCGACGCCGCGCTGCGGTTCATGGACGGCCTCATCAGCCACTACGTCCTGGACGGCGGGAACCTCGTCGTCGCCCACGCGGGCCTGAAGGAGGACTACCACGGCCGCGCGTCCGGGCGCGTCCGGTCGTTCGCCCTCTACGGGGACACGACGGGCGAGACGGACGACTACGGGCTGCCCGTCCGGTACCCGTGGGCGCGCGACTACCGGGGCAAGGCGATGGTCGTGTACGGGCACACCCCGGTCCCGGACGCCGAGTGGATCAACAACACGATCTGCCTCGACACCGGCGCCGTCTTCGGCGGCCGCCTGACCGCGCTCCGCTATCCCGAGCGCGAGCTGTTCGCCGTCCCGGCGCGCGAGACCTGGTACGAGCCGGTCCGTCCGCTCGCGGCGGCGTCCGGGAGCGCGGTCGCGGGCGGGCAGCGCGAGAGCGACTTCCTGCAGATCAAGGACGTCATGGACAACACGGGCGTCCAGACGCGGATGATGGGGCGCGTCACCGTCCGGGAGGAGAACGCCCTCGCGGCGCTGGAGGTGATGAGCCGGTTCGCGGTCGACCCGCGCTGGCTCGTCTACCTGCCGCCCACGATGGCGCCCGCCGAGACGTCGCCGCTGCCCGGATACCTGGAGCACCCGGCCGAGGCGCTCGCCGCCTACCGTGACAAGGGCGTCGTGCGGGTCGTGTGCGAGGAGAAGCACATGGGCTCGCGGGCGGTCGCGGTGGTGTGCCGCGACGCGTCCGTCGCCGCCGAGCGGTTCGGCGTCGACGACGGCACGACCGGCGCCCTCTACACCCGCACCGGCCGGGCGTTCTTCCGCGACCCGGCCCGGACGGACGAGGCCCTCGCCCGGCTGCGCGCCGCGATCGGCGCCGCCGGGCTGTGGGACGAGCTCGGCACCGGCTGGCTCGCGCTGGACTGCGAGCTGCTGCCGTGGTCGGCGAAGGCGATGGACCTCATCCGCGTCCAGTACGCCGCGACCGGCGCGGCCGCCCGCGCGTCCCTGCCGGTGGCGGCGGACCTGCTGGCGCGCGCCGAGGCGCGCGGTCTCGACCTCGGCGGGCTGCGCGGGCACATCGACCGGCGCGCCGCGAACGCCGACCGCTTCCGCGACGCCTACGCCCGCTACTGCTGGGACGTGGAGGCGGACGGGCTCGGCGGGCTCGGCATCGCGCCGTTCCAGGTCCTCGCGGGGAGGGCCGCGCGTGGGCGACGGCCCGCGACCACGACTGGCACATGGAGGTCGCGGGACGGCTCGCGGGCGCCGACCCGTCGGGGTTCGTCCGCCGGACCGGCTCGCTCGTGGCCGACCTGACCGCGCCGGACGCGGACGCGGCCGTCGTGGAGTGGTGGGAGAAGCTCACCGCCGCGGGCGGCGAGGGTATGGTCGTCAAGCCGCTCGGCCCGCTCCCCGACGACGCGAAGATCCAGCCGGGGACCAAGTGCCGGGGCCGCGAGTACCTGCGGATCATCTACGGCCCCGACTACACCGAGCCGGAGAACCTGGAGCGGCTGCGCGGCCGGTCCCTCGGCCGCAAGCGGTCCCTCGCGATGCGCGAGCACGCGCTCGGCGTCGAGGCGCTCGACCGGCTCGCCGGCCGGGAGCCGCTGTGGCGGGTGCACCAGGCGGTCTTCGCGGTGCTGGCGCTGGAGTCCGAGCCCGTCGACCCCCGGCTCTGACCCCGGCTCCGGCCCGCCGGACGCACGAAAAGCGGCCGTGCGGTCGCCGCCTCCTCGCGGGGGCGGGCCGCACGGCCGTCGCCGTTCGCGGGCGTCAGGTGGAGAACAGCATGTGGAACACGCCGCCGCCGTAGGGACGGTGGTGGTGCCCGCCATGGTGGTGGTGGTGCACCTGCGGCGCCGCCGCGGGCGCGCTCCAACCCGGGGTCGCCGGCGCGGCCGGGGCGGCCGGCGGCGCGGCCCGGTACTGGGCCTCCATCTGGCCGAGGGCCTCCAGCTCGCCGTAGTCGAGGAAGATGCCCCGGCACGCGTCACATTGCTCGATGTGGACGCCGCTCCGCGTGTAGGTCCGCATCACGCCACGGCACTTAGGGCAGTGCATCGCCTTACCATCCCTTCGTTAAGGAACCCCAGGTAGAGGGTAAATCTAAGGCAGGTTCCCCGTCACGTCATGCCGGTTCTCCGCCGATTCCGGTGCTGGCCATTCTCCTGCAGGCGTCGATCATCGCCTCTTCGGGGCCGTCCAGCGGCCGATCGTCCTTCCTTGCGGATTGGACGCACGTCGCGGCGATTTGGATCGCAAGACTTCGGGCGGGTACCTCCAGGTTCGTCCACGGGTCGCCGTCCGCCGGGACGGCCGGGCCCCCGGCGGCCCGGTAGGCGCCCAGGAACCGCTCCCAATCGGCCGGGTCCAGGACGCCGCCGCAGTACAGCGCCGCCGGGCGCGCGAGGTCCCAGGCGGGGTCGCCGCGCCCCAGGTCCTCGATGTCGATGAGGCGCCAGCCGCCGTCCCGCGGCCGGACCATCTGCCCGAGGTGCCAGTCGCCGTGCACGATCCGCTCCACCGGGCGGGGCGGCTCCGGCTCCTCCCCGCGGATCCACGCGGGCAGCCCGGCGAACGCGCGCCGCACCGCGTCCTCGGCGGGCCCGTCCCCGAGCCGCCCCACCAGCCGCGCGACCCGCTCAGGACGTCCCCAGGACGGCGCCCCGTCCGGGACCGGCACCCGGTGCAGGGCGGCGAGCAGCCGCGCCCCGTCCTCCCAGGGCAGTTCGCGGGCCGGGTCCACCGGTTTCCCGTACGGGGCGACGGTCACCGTCCGGCCGCCCGCGTCGACCGGCGGGCCGTCCGGGCCGAGCAGGATGCCCGGCAGCGCCGCCGCGAGCCGGATCCGCTCGCCGAACTCCGGGCCGAGTTCCCGGTCGGGCTGGTGCGCCTTCACCGCGACGTCCCCGACCCGCACCACCAGCACGCCGTGCCGGTCGTAGAGCGTCTCGGCGGCGCCGGGCGAACCGTCGCCGGGCGAACCACCGCCGATCTCGACGAGCCGGGCGAACAGCGCGGACCGCTCGGACCGGGGGGTCTCGGTATGCACCCGGACAGTCAACCACCCGCCGCCGCGCCGCGCCCGGCAGGTTTCCGTGACAGCGCGAGCACGCACACCGTCGCGACGGCCGAGAACAGCGCGAGCGCCACGCACACCGTCCGCAGCGCGCCGGTGTAGTGCGCACCCGTCAGCCGGTCCCCGCTCAGCGCCGCGAGTGCCGCGCCCACCACCGCGATCCCGACCGTCTCGGTGGCCAGCCGCGCGGTCGAGAACATCCCGGACGCCGTCCCCGCCTGGTCGGGCCGGACCGCGGTCACCGCCAGCCCGTCCAGCAGCCCGGTGGACAGCCCGAACCCGGCCCCGGTCAGCGCCAGCGGGACGGCCAGCGACCCCGGCGTGCTGCCCGGCCCGATCGTCACGAGCAGCAGCGCGCCCACCCCGGTCACCGCCACCGACCCGGCCACCAAGGGCCCCGTCGGCATCCGCTTGGCGAGCGCCGTCCCCGCCATGGGCAGCAGCACGGTCGGCGCGGTGAGCATCAGCAGCCACGCGCCCGCCTCCCCGGCGTCCAGCCCCACCACGGAGATGAGGTACGACGGCAGGTACACCAGCAGCGGCACCAGCACGAACACGATCGACCCGGCCGCCACCGCGTACGACGAGAAGTGCCGGTTCCCCAGCAGCCCGAGCTCGAACATCGGGTCGCCGGTCCGCCGCTCGACGGCCACGAACGCCGCCGCCAGCACCGCCGCCGCGACGAACCCGCCCGCGACGAGCGGGCCGCCGAAGCCGCGCTCGCCGCCCTCCACGATCGAGGTGATCAGCGCCAGCAGCGCGGACGTGAACAGCACCGCGCCCGCCCAGTCGATCCGGCGCCCGGCACCGGCCCGCGCGGCCGGCAGCCGCGGGACGAGCACCAGCACCAGCCCCGCGACCGCTGCGGGCACCCCGAACGCGGCCCGCCAGCCCAGCGTCTCCACCAGCACCCCGCCGACCGTCGGCCCGAACGCCAGCCCCATGCCGAGCACGGTCCCGAGCAGCCCGAACGCCCGCACCCGCGCCGCCCCGTGGAACGTCGCCGCCAGGATCGCCGAGCCGGCGGTCGCCGCCGCCGCGGCCCCCATGCCGCCGAGCGCCCGCACCGCGTTGAGCGTCAGGACGTCCTGGGACGCCGCCGCGGCCAGGCCCGTCGCGCAGAACACCGCGACGCCCCCGGCGAAGATCCGCCGCCGCCCCGCCACGTCGGCCAGCGATCCCATCGCGACCAGGAAACTCGCGAAGCACGCGTTGTACCCCGTGATCACCCACTGCGACGCGGTGAGCCCGGCGCCCAGATCGTCCCGGATGTCCGGCAGCGCCACCGACGCGCCCGTGATCGTCAGCGGGAACGTGAACGACGACAGCAGGACGACCGCCAGGACGATCGCGTTGCCCCGCAGCGTTTCCTCGGGCGCCCCCTTCGGCGCCCCTCCCTGTGCCCCGTGCTGCGCCCCCTGCCGTGCCTCCTTCAGTGCCCCGTGCTCCCGTCGATGCGCTCGCGCAGCAGGTCGGCGTGCCCGTTGTGCCGCGCGTACTCCTCGACCATCGACCAGTACACCCAGCGCAGGCTCATCTCGACGCCGCGCCGCGGGTCCAGGTACGTCTCGTCGAGTGACCGGCCGTCGACCGTCCGGCGGACCGCCTCGATCTCCGCGAGGTACACGGCCATGTCCGCCTCGGCGTCGGCCCCGTCCACCCGGAACTCGGCCTCGAGGTCGTCGTCCGACACGTACAGGTAGTCGACCCGCTCTCCGGCGAACCGCGTCCGGAACCAGTCGCGCTCGACCTCCGCCATGTGCCGGACGAGCCCCAGCAGCGACAGCCCCGACGGCTCGACGCGGCACGACTTCAGCTGCTCGGCCGTCAGCCCCGCGCACTTCCACAGCAGGGTCTCGCGGTGGTGGTCCAGCCAGGCGTCGGCCAGTGAACGCTCGTCGCCGGTCAGGTGGTCGGCCCAGGGATGGGAGCGGGTGACTTCGGGAGCAGTCCAGGTCATGTTTCCACTATGTCGGAGTCAATCCCGGTATGCAGTCCGATATACCGGCGGCGGAGACTGTCCGGCGCCGGGCGAACTCCGGAGCCGGGCGTGCCCGCCCGAGGGGCGCGCCGCCGTCGACCGTCCTGATGTCGGCGGACGGTCACGGCACGCTCGCGGCCGCGGCCCGCGTCCGGCCGCTCCGGGCGGCCCGCCGCGTGCCCGCCGGACGGGCGGGCGGCGCGCGGAGCCGGGGCTCAGCGGCGGCGCCGTCCCTCGATCCGGCCCCGGACGAGCCGCGGGTGGAAGTAGCTGATCTCCGTGCGGCCGCCGTCGGTGACGCAGAGGATCCGGTAGCCGTTGCGGCCGTCCTCGTCCGGCACGGTGAACTCCTCCGGCTCGAACATGCCCTCGGCGGCCATCGCGGTGAACCAGCGGCCCAGCGCGAACTCGTCGGGGAACATCACCGACCCGGCGCCGTGCGGGCCGAGCGTGTAGCCGACCTCGAAGAGGCACCCTTCGGGCGGATAGTCGATCGGGCCGTCGCACGTGCTCCCGCCGCGCTCGTCCAAACCCCCACCGCCTTCCGCCGCTCATCCTATGGCGCACCGGCCGCCACCCTTCCCGGGCGCCGCCCCGTCCACTGTGACCGGTGACGCGGACGGCATGCGGACCGGGGTCGCCGACGGCGGCGGCGCACCCGATCCGAAGTGCCGCGAAAAAGGCTTGCGCCGGGAAATGTGCTGCGACAGCATGGGGGTGTCGTCGAAACGGGACGGAAAGGGGAAAGTGATGCTCCGGCACCGAATGCCCAGCCACAGTCGCCCCCGTCTCGGGAGTCGCGGAGGGACGTGACCAGCACGTTCGTCCGACGGCCGCCCGCAGGACGCGGGCGGTCTCTTCTTTTCCCGGAGGGTTGGCCGAGCGGAAAGGCACCGGCTTGCTAAGCCGTGGTCAGGGTCACCTGCGCGAGTTCGAATCCCGCACCCTCCGTCCGGCCGGATAGGAATGCTGGTGCATTCGGCGATCTCATAAGTCGCATTAGGCAGGTTCGATCCCTGCATCCGGTACTCGCCCCGGCGAAGTTCGCCTTCGCGGGGGGCGCGGCGTCCGTGGTGTGGTGGTCTGCACGCCGGGTTGTGGTCCCGGAAGTCCTCGGTTCGATACCGGGCGGTCGCCCTGAAAGTCCGCATTGTCGGTGTTCGACGGGCGGCGACCGTCAGATATTGCCCAGAGGCTGACATTCGGTTGCGTTGAGATTGATCATCCGCGGAAACGTCTCGCCGCATGGACTGCACCTCGGCGAAGGCGGAGCGGCGGCGCGTCCGCTCCCGGCACCGCGTTCTGGCGTTCGGCGTGCTCGCCACGCTCGTGATCGGCACCGGCGGCGGTACCGTCCGCCGGGACGGCGGCGCGGTCCCCGCCGCGGACGCCGTCCTCGCCGCGACCGAGCGCGCCGCCGCGCCGCTCCCGTACCTCGACCCCGGCCTGCCCGTCGGGAAGCGCGTGGACGACCTGATCGCGCGGATGAGCCTGGACGACAAGCTCGGGCAGATGACCCAGCCGGAGCGCCGGTACATCACGCCCGCGGAGATCACCGCGCACCGGATCGGCTCGGTACTGTCCAGCGGCGGGTCCGCGCCCAGCCCCAACACGCCCCGGAGCTGGGCGGACATGTACGACGGGCTGCAGCGGGCCGCGCTCGCCGGGCGGCTGCGCGTCCCGCTGATGTACGGCGTCGACGCCGTGCACGGGCACAACAACGTGGTCGGCGCGACGATCTTCCCGCACAACATCGGGCTCGGCGCGGCCCGCGACCCCGAGCTCGTCCGGCGGATCGGCGGGGCGACCGCGCGGGAGATGGCCGCGACGGGCGTCGACTGGAACTTCGCGCCCTGCGTCTGCGTGGTCCGCAACGACCGCTGGGGGCGCACCTACGAGTCGTTCGGCGAAGTGCCCGGCCTGGCCTCGGCCATGACCACCATGATCGACGGGTTGCAGGGCGAGAAGCTCGGCGCCGGACCCGCGTCCGTCCTCGCCACCGCCAAGCACTACCTCGGCGACGGCGCCACGCAGGGCGGCGACGACCGCGGCGACGCCCGGATCTCCGAGGAGCGGCTGCGCGAGATCCACCTGCCGCCGTTCCGCGCGGCCGTCCGGCGCGGCGTCGGGTCGGTGATGGTGTCCTACAGCTCCTGGAACGGCGTGAAGCTGCACGAGCACCGGTACCTGGTCACCGATGTGCTGAAGGGCGAGCTGGGCTTCACCGGGTTCGTCGTCTCCGACTACAACGGCATCGACCAGATCGACGGCGCGCCCGGGTTCACCCGCGACGAGGTCGCCAAGGCGGTCAACGCGGGCATCGACATGGTGATGGTGCCGGAGGAGTGGAAGAAGTTCATCCGGTACCTGCGGGCCGAGGTCGGCGAGGGCGACGTCCCGATGGCGCGGATCGACGACGCGAACCGGCGGATCCTCACCAAGAAGTTCGAGCTCGGCCTGTTCGAGAACCCGATGGCCGACCGCCGGCACCTGGGGTCGGTCGGGGGCGCCGGCCACCGCGCGCTGGCGCGCGGCGCGGTGGCGCGCTCGCAGGTGCTGCTGAAGAACTCCCAGGACGTCCTGCCGTTCGGCCCGGCCCACGACAAGATCTTCGTGGCGGGCCGCAGTGCCGACGACATCGGGCGCCAGTCGGGCGGCTGGACGGTCACCTGGCAGGGCAAGCCGGGCGGCATCACCCCGGGGACGACGATCCTGGAGGGCATCCGCGAGGTCGCGGGCCCCGGCGTCGAGGTCGGCTACGGCCGGGACGGGAAGGGCATCGACGACTCCTACGACGCGGCGATCGCCGTGGTCGGCGAGGACCCGTACGCCGAGTACCACGGCGACCGCACCGGCGGGCTCGGGCTGGACGACGCCGACGTGCGGACGATCGAGCGCCTGCGGGCGGCGGACGTCCCGGTCATCGTCGTCCTGGTGTCGGGCCGCCCGATGGACGTCGCGCAGCGGCTGCCGGGGTGGGACGCGCTCGTCGCGGCCTGGCTCCCCGGCACCGAGGGCGGCGGCGTCGCGGACGTTCTGTTCGGCCGGTCCGCGCCCACCGGGCGGCTCCCGGTGACGTGGATGTCGGACGCCGACCAGCAGCCGATCAACCAGGGCGACGGCAAGAAGCCGCTGTTCCCGTTCGGGTACGGCCTGACCTACGGCTGACCGGGCGGGGAGCCGGGCGGGTCAGCCGGGCGGGGGGAGCGGGCCGGTGGAGCGGCGGATGGCCAGGTGCGAGGGCAGGACGACCCGGTCGCGGGCGGGGCGGGCGCCGTGCCGGTCGCGCATGGCCAGCAGCATGTCGACGGCGGTGCGGCCGGACTCCTCGAACTGCCCGGCGAGGGTGGTCAGCGGCGGCGAGCAGAAGTCCGCGCCGAAGATGTCGTCGTAGCCGACGACGCTGAGGTCGCCGGGCACGGCCACGCCCCGTTCCGCGCAGCGGCGCAGGACGCCGATGGCGAGCAGGTCGTTGTGCGCGACCGCGGCGGTGGCGCCCGTGCCGAGCGCGGCGTCGGCGGCGGCGCCGCCGCCGGCCATGGTCGGGGGAAGGGGCCGATCCGCCGGACGGCGATGCCGTGCCGGTCGGCCGCGGCGGCCAGTGACTCCCAGCGGCGCGCGCCCAGCCAGGAGCGGGGCGGGCCGCCGAGGAAGACGAGCGAGCGGTGCCCGAGCGAGGCGAGGTGCTCGACGATCTGCCGGGTGCCCTCGGCGTGGTCGACGATGACGCTCGGCACGCCGGCGACCTGCCGGCTGACCAGGGCGAGGCGGTGCCCGGCGGCGAGGTCGGTGATCTCCGCGTCGGACATCCGGCTGGCCGCGATGACGAAGCCGTCGACGGACGGCCCGAGCCGTTCGATGTTGCGCGCCTCGACCTCGGGCGACTCCTCGGTGTCGCCGACGATCAGCGTGCAGCCCGCGGCGCGCGCCTGGTGCTCGGCGCCGCGGATGACCCCGAAGAAGTGGGGGTTGGTGATGTCGGAGACGAACAGCGCGAGGGTGTCGGTGCGGCCGGAGGGCAGGGCCCTGGCCAGCGGGTTGGTGCGGTAGCCGAGCCGGGCGGCGACCTCGGCGACGCGTGCGGCCGTCACGGCGTTGACGCGTCCCGGCCTGGACATCACCCGCGACACGGTGGAGGGCGACACCCCGGCCTCGCGTGCCACGTCGTAGATCGTCGGGCGTCCTCCGCCCGTCCTGCCCTCCGCCATCCGCAGCCCCTCCCGGATCCGCCGGTGCGGGGCCAGTCTGGCCCCGATGGAAAGTTTTGGCAACCGCTTGCCATGCTCTGAGCACGGCTTTAGTGTCAACGGCACATTTCAGACCATGTGGCGGCCCTCACAGCGCGGCCACCGGAACCGGCCATCGGCCGGCCGACGAGCGGAGAACGGAACGCATGCGGGCCATCGTCCTCACCGAACCCCGGCGCGCCGAGGTCGTCGACTCCTGGGCGGAGCCGGAACCCGGTCCCGGCGACGTGGTCGTCGCGATGCGCGCGGTCGGGCTGTGCGGGTCGGACCTCGGCGTCCACGACGGCGACCGTCCCACGCCCGCGCTGCCCTGGGTGATGGGGCACGAGGGCGGCGGCCGGATCGTGGCCGTGGGCTCCGCCGTGCGGGACCGCGAGGTCGGGCAGCAGGTGGCGGTCGAGCCCAACTACTGCTGCTTCGCGTGCCCGGCGTGCCGGCGCGGCATGACGTCCGGCTGCGAGCGGCGGCTCAGCCCCGGCATCACGGTGCCGGGGCTGCTCGCCGAGCGGGTCGCCGTCCCCGCGCGGTTCACCTGGCCGCTGCCCGTGCCGGTGGACGCCGCGGTCCTGGCGTGCGTCGAGCCGTTCGCGGTCGCCCGGTCGGCCGTCCGCCGCGCCGGGGTGCCGCCCGGGACCGGCTGCCTGGTCGTCGGCGCGGGATCGCAGGGGCTGCTCACCTGCCTGGCGCTGCTGGACGCCGGGGCACGGGCGTTCGTCACCGACCCGCGCCCGGACCGGGTGCGGGCCGCCGAGCGCCTCGGGGCCCGTCCCGTCCCGGCCGGCGACCGGGGCGACTTCCCGTTCGTCTTCGACACCGCCGGCGTCCCGGCCGCCTGGGACACCTCGGTCGGGCGGGTCGCGACCGGCGGCACCGTCATGGTGATCGGGATGAGCAGCGAGCCGGTGGGGCTTTCCACGATGGAGCTGACCAGGCGGCAGCTCCAGGTGCGCGGTTCCCTCATCTACGACCATCCGCACGACTTCGCCGGGACCGTCGCCGAGATCGCCGCCGCGGCCCCCCGGCTCGCCGCGCTGACCCGGCCGGGCGTCCCGCCGGGGGAGGCCGGACGGGCCTTCGCCGAGGCCCGCGCGGCTCCCGGCAAGTCCTGGATCGACCTGTCCGATTGGGGAGGTGAGAGGCCATGACCGCCGACACCGCCGGACCGCCCCCGGGGCGCCGGCCCGGCCGCGTCCTGCGGGCGCTGTCGCTGGCCGAGGCCGTCACCGGCGCGCTCCTGCTCGCCCTGCTGGCCGCGCTGATGCTGCTGCAGGCCGCGCAGCGCTACCTGCCCGGCGGCGGCTGGGTCTGGACGGGCGAACTCGCACGGTTCGCCTTCGTCTGGCTCACCTTCGCCATGTCGGGCTACCTCGCGGCGCGCGACGGCCACATCGCGCTGAAGGTGGTCGACATCGTGGCGGGGCCCCGGCTGCTGCGGCTGATCGGCGCCGTCGCCAACGTCACGGTCGCGATCGTCTGCCTCAACCTCGCCTACGAGGCGTGGGTCCTGGTCACGGCCGAGGGCGACCAGACCTCACCGGCGCTCGGCATCCCGATGCGCCTGTTCTACGTGATCCCGCTCGCCGGGCTGATCCTGACCGCCGTGCGCTCGTCCGTCGCCGTGTTCCGTCCGGAACCCGAAATGGACGAGCCGGACGACACCGGCGAGCCGGACGAGCCGGCCGTCGCGGCGGCCGAGGACGGCCCGGGCGGTCCCGACGATGGAGAGGAGCGGCCGCGATGAGCATGGTGCTGCTCGCGGTGGGCATCGCCGCCCTCCTGCTGCTGCGCGTCCCCGTCGCGTTCGCGCTGCTCGGCCCCTGCCTCACCTACGTCTCGCTGGAGGGCTACTCGGCGGGGCTGAGCGTGCGGCAGGCGACGGAAGCGGTCAACAGCTTCCCGCTGCTGGCCGTCCCGCTGTTCATCCTCGTCGGCGTCGTCGCGAACCGCGCGGGCATCGCCGACCGGATGTTCGACTTCGCGCTCGCCGCGATCGGCCGGGTCAGGGGCAGCCTCGGCTACGTCAACATCGGCGTCAGCCTGGGCTTCTCCTGGATGAGCGGTTCGGCGCTGGCCGACGCCGCCGGCCTCGGCAAGGTCGAGGTTCCCGCGATGGTCCGCAACGGCTACCCCAAGCGCTTCGCCGTCGGCGTCACCGCCGCCTCCAGCCTGCTCGGGCCGATCATGCCGCCGAGCATCCCGGCGGTCGTCTACGCCGGCATCGCCGGAGTGTCGACCGGAGCGCTGTTCGCCGCCTCGGTCGTGCCCGCCTTCCTGATGGCGTCCGGACTGGCCGCGACCGTCTTCCTCTGGGCGCGCCGCCAGAGCGGCCTGCGCGGGGAGGCGTTCTCCTGGAGCAGGCTGCGCGGCACGGGACTGCGCGTCCTGGGCCCGCTGGGCACACCGGTGATCATCCTCGGCGGCATCCTCGGCGGCCTGTTCACCCCGACCGAGGCCGCGGCGGTGGGAGCCGCCTACGTGCTGGTGCTCGGCGCCGCCTACCGCCGGATCACCTGGCGGGACCTGTTCGGCATCGCCCGGGAGACCGCCGCGACGACGGCGTCGATCACCCTGATCGTCGGGGCGTCCGGGCTGCTCGCCTGGATCCTGGCGCGCGAGCGGGTTCCGCACCGGGTGTCGGAGGCGCTGCTCGGGCTCACCGACGAACCCGTCGTCCTCCTGCTGCTGATCAACCTGCTGATGATCCTGCTGGGCGCCGTCCTGGAGGGCATCTCGGTCCTGGTGATCACGGTGCCGATCCTGCTGCCGATCGCGACCGAGGTCGGCATCGATCCCATGCACTTCGGCGTGGTCGTCATCATGAACCTGATGATCGGCCTGCTCACTCCGCCGATCGGCGCGGTGCTGTACGTCCTGAGCCCCGTCACGCGCACGCCCGTCCACGAGGTCTTCCGCGGCGCCCTCCCGTTCCTGCTCCCGCTCCTGGCCGTCCTGCTGCTGGTGACGTTCGTCCCCGCGACCGTCACCTACCTGCCCGGGTTGCTCGGCCTGTAGCGACCCGTGCCGTCACCACACGCGCACCGAGACCCCCACCCCTGAGGAGCAAGGCCCATGACGAGACGACCCGGCAAGACACTGGCGGTCCTGACCGCCGCGGCCGTCCTGGCGACCGGCTGCAGCGCGATGAACAGCGGAGACGACGGAGGCACCGTCACGCTGTCCTTCGCCAACAGCTACACCACCGAGCACCCGCACACCCGGTGCGGGATCCAGGTCGTCGCGGACGCGGTGAACGGCCAGGACATCGGGGTGAAGATCGAGACGTTCCCCAACAGCCAGCTCGGCAACGACTCCACCCGCTTCGACTCCGTCAAGGCCGGCGACGTCGACATGGACGTGCAGGGCTCGTCGGCGCTCGCCGGGAGCCACGCGCCCGTCGGCGTCCTGGACATGGCCTACGCGTTCGACGGGCCGGACCACCTGTTCACCTTCTTCGACGGCGAGCAGGGCACCCGGCTGAAGGAGGAGTTCGCGAAGGCGACCGGAACGCGCGTCCTGGACGTCTGGTTCTTCGGGATGCGGCACTTCAGCGCCAACTCCGCGATCCGCACACCGGACGATCTGCAGGGCCTGCGCATGCGGTTCCCCGACTCCGAGATCTACCTCCAGAACGCCAGGGCCGTCGGCGCCGAGCCCACCACGGTCGCGTTCGAGGAGCTGTACCTCAGCCTCCAGCGGAAGATCATCGACGGCCAGGAGAACCCGATCCCGACGATCGCGGAGAAGAGCCTCGAAGAGGTCCAGAGCCACGTCAACCTGACCGGCCACCAGACCGGATCGCAGCTCGTCGTCATCAACGACGACCGCTGGCAGGAGCTCTCCTCCGAGCAGCGGCAGGCGCTGCAGAAGGCGGTCTCGGACGCCCGCGCGGGCAACCGCAAGTGCATCGAGGACGACGAGGCGAAGATCCTCGCGCAATGGCGGAGCGAGGGCGAGCCCACGATCGTCGAGGACGTCGACCGGACCGCGTTCGCCGCGAAGGCGGAGAAGTACTTCACCGAGAACCTCGAAGGGGAGACGGCCGAGCTGTACCGGACGATCCGCGCCTCCGCCCCCTGACCCGTATCCCCTGACCTGTACCCCTGACCCGAAAGGAGCGGCCGTGCTGGTTCGCGTGCTCAACGGCCCCAACCTGCGCAGGCTCGGGACCAGAGAACCGGACAAGTACGGCACCGCCACGTACGCCCGGCTCGTCGAGCACTGCCACGCGGTGGCCGGCGAGCTGGGCCTGGAGGCGACGGTCCGGCAGACCGACGCCGAGCACGAGATGCTCGGCTGGATCCACGAGGCCGCCGACGACGGAGCGGCCGTGGTGCTCAACCCGGCGGCGTGGACGCACACGTCCGTCGCGCTGCGCGACGCCTGCGCGATGCTGACGGCGCCGCTCGTCGAGGTGCACCTGACCAACGTGCACGCCCGCGAGCCGTTCCGGCACCGCTCGTACATCTCGCCGGTCGCCGCCGCCGTGATCGCGGGCTGCGGCATCGACGGGTACGCGCTCGCGCTGCGCTGGCTCGCGGCCCGCCCCGCCGGCGGGTAGAGCCGGACGGGCAGACCCGGACGGGTACAGCGGCGGGCGGGACCGAGGGAACGGAGGAGGAGGCCATGCGACGGTCGATCGCGACCGTGTGCCTGTCGGGCACGCTGGAGGACAAGCTGGACGCGGCCGCGGCGGCCGGGTTCGACGGCGTCGAGATCTTCGAGAACGACCTCCTCGCCTGCCCGCTCGGCCCCGAGCAGGTCGCCGAACGGTGCGCGGAACTCGGTCTGCGCATCGAGCTGTACCAGCCGTTCCGCGACTTCGAGGCGGTCCCGGAGGAGACGCACCGGCGGAACCTGCGCCGGGCCGGGCACAAGTTCGCGCTCGCGCGGCGGCTCGGCGCGCGCACCGTCCTGGTGTGCTCGTCGGTCGCGCCCGAGGCGGTCGACGACGACGCGCTGGCCGCCCGGCGGCTGCGCGCCCTCGCCGACCTCGCCGCCGAGCACGGGCTGCGCGTCGCCTACGAGGCCCTCGCCTGGGGGAGGTACGTCCGGACCTGGGAGCGTTCGGCGGACCTCGTCCTGCGCGCCGACCATCCCGCGCTGGGCCTGTGCCTCGACAGCTTCCACGTGCTGTCGCGCGACGGCGACATCACGGGCATCACCGATGTCCCCGCCGAGAAGCTCTTCTTCCTCCAGCTCGCCGACGCTCCGCACCTGCGCATGGACGTGCTCCAGTGGAGCCGCCACCACCGGCTGTTCCCGGGGCAGGGCGCGTTCGACCTCGCCGGCTTCACCGCGCGGGTGCTCGAGGCCGGCTACACCGGCCCGCTGTCGCTGGAGGTCTTCAACGACGTCTTCCGGCAGGCGCCCCCCGACCGCGCGGCCGTCGACGCGATGCGCTCGCTGATCGTGCTGGAGGAGACGCTCGCCCGCCGCGCCCCCGCGACCGTCCGCGGGCGGACCGTGCCCCCGTCTCCGTCCCCGTCCCCGTCCCGGTTCGCGGATCCGCCGCCGCCCGCGCCGTCGCCGGAGGGCTTCGCCTTCGTGGAGCTGGCGGTCGGCGCCGAGTCCGCCACCGAGGCCGCCCGGACGCTGGCGGCGATCGGTTTCGCCCATGTCGGGCAGCACCGGTCCAAACCGGTGCAGCTCTGGCAGCAGGGGGACGCCCGCGTCCTGCTCAACGCCACCGGGACGTCCGGCACGTCAGGCGCGGCGATCGGCGCGTTCGCGGTCGAGACCGGCGACCCCGGCCGCGCGGCGCGCCGCGCCGGCGCGCTGCTGGCGCCGGTCCTGCCGCGGACGCGCGGCGCCGCCGAGGCCGACCTGACCTCGGTCGAGGCCCCGGACGGCACCGCCGTCTTCTTCTGCCGGACCGGCGCCGCGGACGGCTGGCTCGGCGACTTCATCCGCTCCGGCGCACCGGCCGCAGACCGGACCGGCATCGCCGCGATCGACCACCTCGCCCTGTCGCAGCCGTTCGACGCCTTCGACGAGGCGACCCTCTTCTACCGCTCCCTGCTGGGTCTCGCGCCCGAGCACGACGCCGAACTCGCCGCGCCCTTCGGGCTCGTCCGCAGCCGCGCCGTCACCGACCCCGACCGCAGGGTGCGCCTCCTGCTCGACGGCACCCTGCTGCGCCGCGGCTCCTGGGCGCCGGCCGTGCCCGACCCCCAGCACGTGGCGTTCCGCACCGACGACATCTTCCGCACCGCGCGGATCCTGCGCGAGTCGGGCGCCCCGATCCTGAAGGTCCCCGCCAACTACCACGACGACCTGGACGCCCGCCTCGCGCCGGACCCCGACCTCCTCGCCGCGCTGCGCGAGCACGACGTCTTCTACGACCGGGACGGCGACGCCGAGTACTTCCACCTGTGCACCGAGATCCTGGGGTCGCGGGTCTTCTTCGAGATCGTCCAGCGCTCGCCCGGCTACACCGGCTACGGCAGCGCCAGCGCGCCCGTCCGCATGGCCGCGCACCGGGCGGCCCACGGCGCCGCCCGCACGCCGGTCAGCCGAGCATCTCCTTGAGGACGCCGTCGAGCGGCGACGCCTCGACGCCGAACCGCGCGGCCAGGGCGGAGGCGTCCACGACGTAAGGCCGGTGCGACATGTGGCCGGTCTCCCAGAGCTCGTCCCAGAAGGGATCGCCGAGGCCGAGGAGCGTGAGCTCGCGGTCGGTCATGGTCTCCAGGCGCGGCTCGGGCGCCCCGGCGAGGGCGGCGAGCCGGCCGGCGACCTCGCGCACCGACGCGGTGATCATCGGCGCGTGCCAGGCCCGGCCCCACCCGTCCGCCGACCGGGCGACGGCGACGAGCGCGCGGGCGGCGTCCCCGATCGCCGTGTACGCGTGCGGGACGTCGAGCGCGGCGGGCACGAGCGCGAGCCGTCCCGCGAGCACCTTCGGCAGCACCATCAGCGAGAAGACCGAGTACGCGCCGCCGCCGAGGGACTGCCCGGCCCTGACCTCCGCCGCGCGGACGCGCCCGGCGTCGTGGGCCTCCTTCGCGCGCAGCCACATCTCGGCCCGGACCCGTCCCTTCGGGCCGGGCGCGGCGAGCGGACGGTCCTCGGTGAGCGTCCCGTCGACCGGCCCGTACCCGTACAGGTTGCCGAGCATCACGTAGTCCGCGCCGGACCGCTCCGCCGCCGCCAGCATCGCGTCGAACAGCGGCGGCAGCGCCTCCGGCCACGTGGTGTAGGCGGGCGCGGCGGTGTTGACGACGGTGGCGGCGCCCTCGGCGAGCCGGGCGAGCGCGCCGCCGTCGGTGGCGTCGAGCGCGATCCGCTCGACGCCCGGGTGGTCGGGCCCGGCGGTCCTGCGGGCCGTGCGGGACGCCGCGTCCGCCGGGGCGCGCGTCGCCGCGATCTGCACCGGCGTGTTCGTCCTCGGCGAGGCCGGGCTCCTCGACGGCCGCCGCGCCACGACGCACTGGGGCCTGACCTCCGCGCTCGCCGAACGGTTCCCGGCGGCGACCGTCCTGCCGGACGTCCTGTACGAGGCGGACGGCCCCGTGCTGACCTCGGCGGGCGCCGCCGCCGGGATCGAGCTGTGCCTGCACATCGTCCGCACCGACCGCGGCGCGGCGGCGGCCGCCGACATCGCGCGCCTCACCGTGGCCGCGCCGCCGCGCCCCGGCGACCAGGCGCAGGTGGTGGACGAGCCGGTGCCCGCCGAACCGGACGCGTCGCTGGCCGCGACCCGCGCGTGGGCGCTGGAGCGGCTCGCGGAGCCGCTCGCCCTCGCCGACCTGGCCCGGCACGCCCGCGTCAGCACCCGCACCCTGTCCCGCCGCTTCCGCGCGGAGACCGGCCTCAGCCCGCTGCGCTGGCTCCTGCACCGGCGGATCGACCGGGCGTGCGAGCTGCTGGAGACGACCCGGCTGCCGATGGACCAGGTGGCCCGGCTCGCCGGGCTGGGCAGCGCCGACTCGCTGCGCGGCCATCTCGTCCGCCGGATGGGCGTGACGCCGTCGGAGTACCGGGCGTGGGTCGGTCCGTCGGTGCGGTGAGGGCTCGATGCCGGGCCGGACGAGCGAACGCGGTCATCGTGGACCTCCGGTGGCGCCGGACGGAACTCCGTGTCCATGGCCCGGTGCCCGGGCGCTCCCCGGAGACGTGGCTCGGAGACGTGGCTCGGAGACCGGCTCCGGCCATCGCGATCGCGGGGCCCCGCTCGGCCCTCGTCCCGCCGTCCCGGCTGGGTATCCTCGAGCCGCCGCCACCGACCGTCACCGCGCGAACGTCTTTCGCGAGTGCGCCGGCCCGCCGACCGCCGTCGAGAGGTTCCGTGACCCGACCGTCCCCGCACGGAGCAGATCCCTCGGTCCTGCGCCGCCTCAACTCCGCCGCGACCCTCCGCGCGCTCCGCGCCGGCGGCGAGTTCACGCTGTCCGCCCTCGCCGAGCGGGTCGGGGTGTCGCGCCCCACCGCCGAGGGCGTCCTCGGCGAGCTGACCGCCCGCGGCCTGGTCGCCGAGGTCGCGCCCCGGCACGGCGCCGGGCTCGGCCGCCCCGCCCGCCGCTACCGCTTCCGCGCCGAGGCCGGGCACGTCCTCGGCATCGAGATCGACGCGCACCGCGCCCGCCTCCTGGTCGCCGACCTCGCCGGTGGCGTCGTCGGCGGCCACCGCGCCGACCTCCCCCCGGCCGCCCCGCCCGCGGAACGCGTCGCCGCCGTCCGCGCCGCCGTCAAGACCTGCCTGTCCGCCGCCGGGGTCGCGCGCCGCTCGCTGCGCGCCGTCGCCGCCGGGACGCCCGGCGTCGTCGACCCGTCCGGCACCGTCGCGTCCTGCACCGTCGTCCCCGGCTGGGAGGGCGTCGCCCTCGGCCGCGAACTCGCCCGCTCCTTCGCCTGCCCCGTCCTGGTCGAGAACGACGCCAACCTCGCCGCGCTCGCCGAACGCTGGCGCGGTGCCGCCCGCGACGCCGACGACGTCGTCTGCGTGCACGCCGGGCTGCACACCGGTATCGGCGTCCTCATCGGCGGCCGCCTGCACCGCGGCCGCTCCGGTGCCGCGGGCGAGGTCGGCATGCTCCCCGAACTCGGCCTCCGCGACACCGCCGGCGCCCTCGCCGCCGAACCCGCCGCCCGCCTCGCCGCCCGGATGGCCCGCGGCGTCGCCGCGATGGCCCTCGCCCTCGACCCCGAGATGATCGTCGTCGGCGGACCGCTCGTCCGTCCCGGCGACCCGCTCGTCGCCGAACTCGTCCGGCACGTCCGTCCGCTGTGCCTCGCGCCCGTCCGCATCGAGGAGTCCCCGCTCGGCGACGAGTCCGTCGGCCTCGGCGCCGTCCGCCTCGCCCTCGACCGCGTCGACGAGGACCTGTTCTCCCTCGACTTCGCCCTCGACCCGGCGCGTTGACCGGACGTCCCCGGCCCGTTCCGGCCATCATGGAAGCACGATGCGGCGGCGATGTCGGTGCGGATGTCGGGGGCGGCCGGTAGCCTCCCCGGCACACGACCCAGGGCCGCACGACCGACGGAGGGGAGCCCCGTGAGCGCCATGCCGGCCGAACCCCCGCGCCATCGCGGGCGGGTGCACCGCATCCCGCGCACCGTCGAGGGCATCGGCGCGTGGCTGTCCCGCGAGAAGCGCGCCGCGTTCCTCGCCGAGGTCCGGGACGCCGAGCGGGGCCGCGAGCTCGACAACGTGCTGTCCGGCTGGTACGCCGAGGCGATGCTCGACCAGCTCCCCGACCGCGAGCGCCGCCGCGCCCGCGCGCTCGACCGCCGGGGCGCCGTCGCCCTCGATGACATCGCCGCCCGGCGCGGTCCCCGCCCCCGCGGGTGACCGCCGCCGCGCCGCGCAGCGAGAAGAGCGGCTGGACCGTCTACTGCTCCGAGGTGGCGGCCGACGTGCTCGAATCCGTGCCGCCGCCCGTCAAGGACGACCTGATCGACTTCCTGTGCGACCTCGCCCGGCACGGCGGTCCCGCTGTCGACGCGGGTCTGCCGCCTCCCGGCCGTCCCCTCGACGGCGTCGGCGTCCACTACACCCACACCGCCCCCGGCACCGCGGCCTGCATCGAGTACCTCGTGCTGGCCGACATCAAGGAGTTCTACGTCGCCGACCTGGTCTGGGCCGGCTGACCGGCGCCTCCCCCGGCGCTACGCGGTCAGCGGCGGGGCGAAGGGCCAGGGCTCGGCGAGGAGGGCGTCCGTCGCGGCGACCGCGGCGGCCAGGCGGTCCTCGTGCGGGCCGGTGACGGCGAGATGGCGGAGCCCGCACCGCGCCAGCTCGTCCCGGAGCCGGTCCGACATCCACGCCCGGATCGACTCGCCGTCGCGCCACCCGTCCTGCTCGAACGGGACGCCGTCCGGGTCGGTGAGGATCCACAGATGGTGCGGCACGCGCGCGTGGACGGCCTCGACGTCGGGTGCCGGGGCACCCAGGTAACGCTCGTGCCACACGGCGGTCGCGAACGCGTCGGTGTCGCACACCAGGAGCGGCGAGCCCGAACGGGCGGCGGCGTCCTCCAGGAGCGCGTGCCGTTCGGCGATGCGCGTGAACTCCGCGGACTCCCAGGCGAGGTCGTCCAGCCAGAGGGACGCGTCGCCCGCGGCGCGGCGGGCCGCGGCGAGCTTCTCCTCCGTGTAGGTGCGCCCGTACTCGGGGACCCAGCGGGTCGCGGACCAGACGCCGCCGCGTTCGGCGTAATGCGCGGCCAGCGCGCGCGCCAGCGTCGTGGTGCCCGTCGACTCGGCGCCGACCACCACGACGCGGCGGGCCAGGTACGCGCGGACGGGCGGCGACAGCCACTCCCAGTTCCCGGCCGGATCGGCGCGGACGGCCGTGCCGCTGACGGGGAACCGCTCCCGGGGCGGGTCGACCGGCACGTGCACGGCCGAGAACCGGGCGGCGAGCTCCGCCCCGTACGGCTCCGAGCTGAACACCGCGTCGACCGGCGGGACGCCGACGCCGAGCCCCGAACGCAGCGCGAGCCCCGCGCGGAACGCCGCCACGTGCGCCGACCACACCTCGTCGGACTCGTAGTCGATCTCGGCGTCGTCCACCACCGGGACGACCTCGACGTTCGGCTGCCGGTGCGCCTCGCGCAGCCACGCCGTCCGCAGCGCCAGCGGGACGCTCTCGACGCTGGACGCCGCGACGACCACGCTCACCCGGACGCACGCGGCGGCCGCCGCGTCGATCAGATGGTGGTGCCCCGCGTGCGGCGGGTAGAACTTGCCGATGACGAGGCCGTGCTCGTACGTCATGCGGCCGCCGGGACGGTCTCCGCGCGCCCGCCCGAAGTGCGCCGCCAGTCGCGGTACCAGGTGGCCAGGCCGGCCACGCACAGCGACAGGAACAGGATGTACAGCACGCTCGTCAGCTTGAGGTCCTTGTGGAAGTACAGCGGGATGTACACCAGGTCGGCGATGATCCAGATCCACCACGACTCGAGCAGCTTGCGCGACTGCCCGTAGATCGCCATCAGCGACAGCGCGGTCGTCAGCGCGTCCCAGAACGGGACGGTCGAGTCGGTGTAGGCCGTCAGCAGCCACGTGATCGCGGCGGTGCCGGCCGCCCCGGCCGCGAGCAGCGCCGCCCACTCGGCCCGGGTGGTGCGCCGGACGGGCAGGTCGTCGCGACCCTCGCCGCCGTACAGCCACACCCACCAGCCGTACACCTGGAGGGCGATGTAGACGATCTGCAGCCCGGCGTCGGCGTACAGCCCGCCGTCGAGGAACACCAGGCCGAGCAGGATCACGTTCGCGATGCCGATCGGCCAGTTCAGGATGTTCTGCCGGACGACGAGCCACACGTTGACCGCGCCCGTCGCGAAGCCCAGCAGCTCGGCCCACGTGGTGGGGACCGTGCCCAGGTGGAAGGCCGGATCGAGCAGCGGGCCCAGCGGAACGTTCACCGACATGACGGCGATCTTCGCATATCGCGGCCGCCCCGATCCCGTCCGGACACGCCCGGACGGGATCGCCCCGGCCCCCTCGGGCGCCGGGGCGCCCGAGGGGAGAGACCCCGCGTCCTCCGGGCGCCCCGAGGGCGGCCGTCAGGCGACGATGAGCAGCGGGTTCTCCAGCAGCTCGGCCAGCCGCGCGAGGAACGCGGCGGCGGTCGCGCCGTCGCACGCCCGGTGGTCCACCGACAACGTCACGGCCATCCGCTTGCCCGGGACCACCTGGCCGTCCCGCACCACCGGCTCGTCCCGGACGGCGCCCACGGCGAGGATCGCGGCCTCCGGCGGGTTGATCACCGCGGAGAACGAGTCGACGCCGAACATGCCGAGGTTGCTGACGCTGAACGTCCCGCCGCTCATGTCGTTCGCCGACAGCTTGCCGTCGCGCGCCCGTCCGGCCAGCTCGCGGGTCTCCCGGCCGATCTCCGAGACGCTCCGCCGGTCGGCGTCCCGCACGACCGGGACGACCAGGCCGTCCTTCACCGCGACCGCTACGCCGACGTGCACCCGCTTGTGGAAGAGGAGGTTCTCCTCCGTGTAGGAGACGTTGACCGCCGGGTGCTCGCGCAGCGCCGTCGCGCACGCCTTGACGACCAGGTCGTTCACGCTGATCTTGGCCGGGGCGAGCGCCTCGTTGAGCGTCGCGCGGAACGCGACGAGCGCCTCGGCGTCCACCTCCCGGTTGAGGTAGAAATGCGGCGCGTTCTGCTTGCTCTCCGTGAGCCGGCGGGCCGCGACCTTGCGGAACCGGTTCAGCGGCACCGCCTCGACGTCGGGGGCGTCCGCCCGGGACGCGGCCGCGGGCGCGGACGGCGCGGACGGCGCGGCGGCGGGCGCCGGAGCGGGCGCCGTGGCGACGGGCGGCTGCTGGGCGGACCCTCCGGAGCGGACCGCGGCCTCGATGTCGGCCCGGACGATCCGTCCACCGGGCCCCGAACCGGACAGCGTTGCGAGGTCGATGCCGTGGTCGCGGGCCAGCCGCCGCGCGAGCGGCGACGCCGGCGGGCGGGACGCGCCCGTCCGCTGGGGGGCCGGAGCGGACGGCTTCGTCGCCGCGGCGGGTGCGGGCGCCGCCTCCGGTTCCGGAGCCGCCGCCTCCGGCTCGGCCCCGGCGGTCGGCTCGGGGGCGGCGGCGGGCGCCGGGGCCGCGCCGGACGGCGCGCCCTTCGGCGCGACCACGGCGATCGGCGCGCCGATGGCCGCCGTCTCGCCCTCGCCGACCAGGATCTTCTCCAGCACGCCGGCCTCGTAGGCCTCGTACTCCATGACCGCCTTGTCGGTCTCGATGTCCACCAGGACGTCGCCGACCGCGACCTCGTCCCCCGGCTGCTTCTGCCAGGAGCTGATGACGCCCTCCTCCATCGTGTCGGAGAGGCGGGGCATGAGGATCTCGGTCATGAGGCGGTCTCCAGGGCGAGCCGGCCGGTCGCGCGGAGGGTGTCGCGGGCGGCGGTGAGCAGGGACTCGGCGGACGGCAGCGCCGCCGACTCCAGGGACTTGGCGTAGGGGAGCGGCACCTCGGCCATCGCGACGCGCCGCACCGGCGCGTCCAGCCAGTCGAAGGCGCCTTCCTGGATGGTCGCGGCGATCTCGGCGCCGATGCCGTAGGTCAGCCAGTCGTCCTCGGCGACGACGGCGCAGCCCGTCCCGCGGACGGACTCGACGATCGTCGCGCGGTCCAGCGGGCGCAGGCTGCGCAGGTCGACGACCTCGGCGGAGACGCCCTCCGCGGCGAGGGTCTCGGCGACCTCGGCGGCGACGCGCGCCATCCGGGAGTAGCCGATCAGCGTGATGTCGGTGCCCGGACGGGTGACGGCGGCGCGGCCGATCTGCGCGGGCTCGAGGTCCTCGACCCCGGCGGGCAGCTCGCCCTTGGTGTTGTAGAGGGCGAGGTTCTCCAGGAACAGGACCGGGTCGTCGTCGCGGATCGCGGCCTTGAGCATGGCGGACGCCTCGGCGGGCGTGCTCGGTGCGACGACCTTCAGGCCCGGGATGAAGGAGTAGAACAGCTCGACGTTCTGCGAGTGGGTGGCGCCGAGCTGCTGCCCGCCGCCGCCCGGGGTGCGGATGACCACCGGGACGCTGGTCTGCCCGCCGAACATCCCGTAGATCTTCGCGGCGTGGTTGACGATCTGGTCGAGCGCCAGCAGCGAGAAGTTGATCGTCATGAGCTCCACGACCGGGCGCAGGCCCAGCATGGCGGCGCCGATCGCGGCGCCGACGAAGCCCTCCTCGGCGATCGGGGTGTCGCGCACCCGGCGCGGCCCGAACTCTTTCAGCAGGCCCTCGGTGATCTTGTACGAGCCCTCGAAGAGCCCGATCTCCTCGCCCATCAGGAAGACGTTCTCGTCCCTGATCATCTCGGCGCGGAGGGTGTCCCGGAGGGCCTGGCGGTAGGTGACGGTTGCCATGGACGGCTCCTCAGGAACTGAATACGGGGTCCGCGGGCAGGCGGCGCAGCTCGCCCGGGACCGGGGTGGCGTAGGTGTAGTCGAACAGCGTGGAGACGTCCGGCGCCGGGGACCCGTCGGCGAACGCCGCCGCGGCGTCGACCTCGGCGGTGACCTCGGCGTCCAGCGCGTCCCGCGCGTCGTGCGACAGGATCCCGCGCTCGGCGAGGTCCAGCGCGATGCGGGCCAGCGGGTCGGCGGCCTTGAGCGCATCCCGCTCCTCCTTGGAGCGGTAGCGGGCCGGGTCGACGACCGAGTGGCCCTTCAGCCGGGGGCTGATGGTCTCCAGCAGGTACGGGCGGCTGTCCGCGCGGGCCTTCTCGACGGCCAGCACGGCGGCGTCCCGCACGGCGACGACGTCCGTCCCGTCGACGCGGGCGGACTCCATCCGGTAGGCGGCGCCGCGCTTGTACAGCTCGGGCTCGGCGGAGGAGTTCTCCACGGTGGTGCCCATGCCCAGCCCGTTGTTGATGACGACGAACACGGCGGGCAGGTCCCACAGGCCCGCGATGTTCAGCGACTCGTGGAACGCGCCGATCGCGGCCGTCCCGTCGCCCATCTGGCACATGACGACGTCGTCGCCGCCCTTGTAGCCGACGGCGAGCGCCGCGCCCGTGGCGAGCGGCACCTGGCCGCCGACGATGCCGTACCCGCCGAGCAGCCGGGCCTCCTTGTCGAACATGTGCATCGACCCGCCCCAGCCCTTGGACACGCCGGTGGAGCGGCCGTACAGCTCGGCCATCACCCGGTCGGGGGTGATGCCCTTGGCAATCGCGTAGCCGTGCTCGCGGTAGTTCGTGAACAGGTAGTCGGTGGGCCGCAGCGCGGCCATCAGCCCGACGACCGTGGCCTCCTCCCCGAGGTTCAGGTGGCAGTAGCCGCCGATCTTCGCCTCGGTGTAGGCGCGGGCGGCGCGCTCCTCGAACCGGCGGATCAGCAGCATCTGCCGGTAGTAACCGATGAGCGTCTCCGCGTCGGCGCCCGAACCGGACGCGCTGCCCGCCGGGACGTCGGCGCCCGGCGCGGGCGTCGCCGCGCGGCCGGTCTCGCGCCCGGACGCCTTGGCGCCGCGCGTTCTGCTGGTGCGGGCCGGGGCGGCAGTGCCGGCCGACCGGGTCGTCTCAGCCATCGGCGACCTTCCTAACTCAGGGGTAACGCCGTAGGATCGCCACGACGCTCACCGATCATCATTGATCTATGATCGATCATATTCTACCTCGTCAAGACCCCCTTACCTCCCGGCCGCGATCCGGGTGCGCCCGACCGGTCAAGCCGTACTTACTGCGCGTAGGTCTACGATGAAGTACCGTGAACGCGCCCATCCCCTCCCAGCTGCTCCGTACCGGTCTCGCCGATCAGATCCGCGAGTTCATCGTGGAGGGCATCAGCGCCGGACGCTGGGAGCCGGGGGAGCGCATCGTCGAGCGCCGTATCGCCACCGAGCTGGGCGTCAGCCAGGGGCCGGTGCGCGAGGCGCTCCGGCAGCTCGAGGCGCAGCGGCTGATCGAGTCGCTGCCGAACCGGGGCGCGCGCGTCCGCGACTTCACCGAGCGCGACCTCGCCGAGATCTTCCCCGTCCGCGCCGGGCTGGAGCGGACGGCCGTCGAGCTGGCGCTCCCGCGCATCGGCGACCGCCTGGACGCCCTGGAGGAGCACAACCGGCTGCTCTCGGACGCCGCGCGGGACGGGGACCTGCACGCGCAGATGCGGCTCAGCATCGCCTTCCACCGGGAGATCGTCGAGACGGCCGGCAACCGGCTGCTGGTGTCGGTGTGGGAGGGGCTCGGCATCGAGCTGTGGACGACGCTGTCGCTGCGGCTGCACCAGACGGAGATCTACTCCAAGTCGGCCGAGCACGCCGAGCTGATCGAAGCGTTCCGCCGCCGCGACCCCGAGGCGCCGCGCATGCTGCACGACCACGTCATGAACTACGCCCCCTGACCGCCGTCCGGTCGCGCGTCATCCCTGGTCGCGGTACGCCTTCATGAGCTGGGCCTCCGCGTCGTCGAGGTAGCACCGCAGCTCCCGTTCGGCCGCCGCGTGCTCGCCCGCGGCGAGCAGGTCGTACATCCGCCGGTTGCGGGCAAGGTACGGCTCGTGGAACTCGCGGGGCGACCCCATCTCGTGGAAGACCAGCCGCATTTCGGCCATCAGATGGCGGATCATCTCGTCCACCCGGGGGCTGCCGACCAGTGCCGCGACGGCCCGGTGGAAGCGGATGTCGGCCGTGCCGACGTCCGGCCAGCGGCCCTCGGCGGCGGCGGCCTCGCCGTCCTCGACCGCCGCGCGCACGCGGCCGAGCGCGTCCGGCCCCGCGGCGGCGGCGCAGCGGACGCCCTCGGACTCCAGGATCCGCCGCACCCGGTACAGGTCGGACAGCCCGTCGGCGCCGACCCGCCGGACGAACACGCCGCGGTTGAACTCGTGGACGAGCAGCCGCTCCTGCACGAGCAGCCGGAACGCCTCCCGCATGGTGTTGCGCGAGACCTTGGCGGCGCGGCACAGGTCCTCTTCGGGCAGGCGCGCGCCGGGGACGAGCGCGCCGTCGGTGATCTGGTCGCGGAGCAGGTCGGCGACCCGTGCGGCGGTGCTGGAGCGGTCCAGCTCGTGGCGGGCCGCCGCGATGTCATCGAGCCACGTCACCCGATCAGCTTAACCGAATCTTCATACGAGGGGATTGATGGATTGTTGAACAATCCTTACCCTGGCGGAAAGCCGAACCCCCGAAGGGCCCGATCATGACCGACTCCGGCACCCTGGACTCCACCCCGGCCCCGCCGTCCCGATCCCGCCGCGGCGCGCTCGTCGGCGCCATGTTCCTGATGGCCACCAGCGCCGTCGGCCCCGGATTCATCACCCAGACCACCGTGTTCACCGCCCAGCTCGGCGCCGCGATGGCCTTCGCCATCGTCGTGTCGGTGGTGGTGGACATCGCGATCCAGCTGAACGTGTGGCGCGTCGTCGGCGTCTCCGGCAAGCGCGCCCAGGAGCTCGGCAACAAGGTCGTGCCCGGCGGCGGCTACGCCCTCGCGGCCCTGGACGTCTTCGGCGGCCTGGTGTTCAACATCGGCAACGTCGCCGGGACGGCGCTCGGGCTGAACGCGCTGTTCGGCCTGGACGTCAAGATCGGCGGGGCGATCTCCGCGCTCGTCGCCATCGGGATCTTCCTGAGCAAGCGCGCCGGGGTCGCGATGGACCGGATCGTCATCGTGCTCGGTGGCGTGATGATCCTCATGACCCTGTACGTCGCGATCGTGTCGGATCCGCCGCTCGGGGACGCGCTGGTGCAGGCCGCCGCCCCGGAGGAGATCGACTTCCTCATCATCACCACGCTGATCGGCGGGACGGTCGGCGGCTACATCACCTACGCCGGCGCGCACCGGATGATCGAGTCGGGGATCACCGGGCCCGAGTACGTCGGCCGCATCAACCGCAGCGCGGTCACCGGCATCCTGGTCACCGGCCTGATGCGGATCCTGCTGTTCCTCGCGGTGCTCGGCGTCGTCGCGGGCGGCGCGAAGCTCGCGGAGGCGAACCCGGCGCCGTCGGCCTTCGAGCACGCCGCCGGTGAGGCGGGACTGCGGGTGTTCGGCCTGATCATGTGGTCGGCCGCGATCACCTCGGTGATCGGCGCGTCCTACACCTCCGTGTCGTTCCTGGTGTCGTTCTCCTCCTTCGTGGAGAAGTACCGCAACTGGATCGTCGTCGGGTTCATCGCCGTCTCCGCCGTGATCTACCTGATCATCGGGACCGCGCCGGCCAAGCTGCTGGTCCTCGCGGGCGCGCTGAACGGGCTGATCCTGCCGTTCGGGCTGGCGGTCGTGCTGTGGGTGGCGGCCCGGCGCCGCGACCTGCTCGGCGGGTACCGGTTCCCGAAGTGGCTGCTCGTGATCGGCGTCGCGGCCTGGCTGCTGTCGCTGTACCTCGGCTGGAACGCGCTGTCCGGCCTCGACGAGCTCTGGGGATGAGGCACGGGTGCGGATCCTGCCGAGCGGCGACGCCGCCCTCCTGGTCGAACTCCCCGGCCTGCCGGAGATGCTGGGCCTGTACTCGGCGCTGGCCGCGTGCCCGCCGCCCGGCGTCGCCGACATCGTCCCGGCGGCCCGCACCCTCACCCTCCTGCTCGACCCCGCCGCGAACCCGGCCGCCGTCGCCGCCGCCGTGCGCACCGCGCGGCCCGGCGCGGCGCCCGGCACCGCCGGCACCGTCCGCATCCCGGTGACCTACGACGGCCCCGACCTGGCCGAGGTCGCCCGGCTCACCGGCCTGACGCCCGAGGAGGTCGTCGCCGCGCACACCGCCGCGTCCTGGCGGGTGGCGTTCACCGGGTTCGCGCCCGGCTTCGGCTACCTCGACGGCGGCGACCCCCGGCTGGACGTCCCGCGCCGGGCGACCCCGCGGCTGCGGGTCCCGGCGGGCGCGGTCGCGCTCGCCGGGCGGTTCAGCGGCGTCTACCCGGCCGAGTCGCCGGGCGGCTGGCAGATCATCGGCAGCACGTCCCTCGCCCTCTGGGACCTCGACCGGAACCCGCCCGCGCTGCTGCGGCCGGGCCTGCACGTGCGGTTCGAGGAGGCCCGGACGTTCGAGGAAGCCCGGACGTTCGAGGAAGCCCGGACGTTCGAGGAGGCCCGGATGGAGGAGAAGCCGTGAAGCGGGCGCTGGACGTTCTCGCCACCGGCCCCCGCGCCACCGTCCAGGACCTCGGCCGCGCCGGGCACGCGGCGCTCGGCGTCGGGACGTCCGGCGCCGCGGACCCCGCGTCGCTGCGGCTGGCGAACCGGGCGCTCGGCAATCCCGAGGGCGCCGCCGCGATCGAGGTCACCCTCGGCGGCCTGCGGATCCGCGCCCGCGGCGGCGTCTTCGCGGCCGTCACCGGCGCCCCGGCCCCGCTCGTCCTCGGCGGCCGCCCCGCCGCGCCGAACACCGTCCTGCACGTCCCGGACGGCGCCGAACTGCGGCTCGGCGCGCCGCCGACCGGGCTGCGCAGCTACCTCGCGGTGCGCGGCGGCGTCGCCGTCCCGCCCGTCCTCGGCTCCCGCTCCACCGACACGCTGTCGGGCCTCGGCCCGCCGCCGCTCGAGCCCGGCGCCGTCCTGCCCGTCGGGCCGGCCCCGGCCGCACCGCCGCTGCTGGACGTCCTGCCCGTCGCGCCGCCGCCTGCCGGGACGGTCGAGCTGCGCGCCGTCCCCGGCCCCCGCGCGGACTGGTTCGTCCCCGGCGCCCTCGACGCCCTGTTCACCGGGACGTTCGAGGTCACCAGCGAGACCGACCGCGTCGGGATGCGGCTGGACGGACCCCGTTTGAAGCACGCGGAACGGGGCGAACTACCCAGCGAGGGAACCGTCACCGGGGCGCTGCAGGTCCCGCCGTCCGGACGTCCCGTGCTGTTCCTCGCCGACCATCCGGTGACCGGTGGCTACCCGGTCATCGCCGTCGTCGCCGCCGCCGACGTGGGACGCGCCGCCCAGGCGCGCCCCGGCCAGCGGCTCCGGTTCCGTCCGGTCCACGCACCGGACCTGGACCTCAGGAAGGCACCGCAATGACCGACAGTCCCATGACCCGCTCCGTTCCCCCCGACCGTGCCCCCGACCGGGCGCCGCTCGACCCGGGGGCGCTGACGCCCGAGCAGGCCCGCGCCCTGTTCCGGGCCGGGCTCCGCGTCCCCACCGCCGGCTGGTGCACGGGCCGGACGCAGGCGAACCTCATCGCCGTCCCGCGCGACCAGGCCTACGACCTGCTGCTGTTCGCCCAGCGCAACCCGAAGCCGTGCCCGCTGCTCGAGGTGACCGACCCCGGCGCCGTCTCCGCCCCGATCTTCTCCGGCGACCTGCGCACCGACCTGCCCGGATACATCGTCTACGAGAACGGCGAGCCGGTCGCCGAGGTCACCGACGTCACCGAGCACTGGCGCGACGACCTCGTCTCGTTCCTGATCGGCTGCAGCTTCACGTTCGAGACGGCCCTGCGCGACGCCGGGGTCCCGATCCGGCACGTCGAGCAGGGCGTCAACGTCCCGATGTACCGGACGAACCGGCCCTGCCGGCGCGCCGGGGAGTTCGGCGGCCCGCTCGTCGTGTCGATGCGCCCGGTGCCCGCCGCCCAGATCGCCGACGCCGTCCGCGTCACCGCGCGCTACCCGTCCGTCCACGGCGCGCCGGTGCACGTCGGGGACCCCCTCGAACTCGGCATCGAGGACCTCGGCCGTCCCGACTACGGCGATCCGGTGGACGTGCGGGTCGACGAGCTCCCGGTGTTCTGGGCGTGCGGCGTCACCCCGCAGGCCGCCGTCGCGGCGTCCCGGCCCAAGTTCGCGATCGGCCACGCCCCCGGCCACATGGCGATCACCGACGCCCGCGACACCCGGTACCTGGTGCCCTGAGCCCGCCCGCCCGCACCGGCCCCGGGCCCGGGCCCGCCTCCCGAGCTGGGACGTTCTCGCCTGGCATAGGCTGCGGGCATGCCGGAGACCGTGGGCCCGGGCGACCTGCCGGGGGAGCGCTACCGCATCGAGGCGCCGCTCGGCTCGGGCGGCATGGCCACCGTGTGGCGCGCCCACGACCTCGTCCTCGACCGGGCGGTCGCGGTCAAGGTGCCGCGCGAGGGATGGCCGGAGGAGTTCACCCGGCGGCTGCGGCAGGAGGCGCAGGCCGCCGCGGGCCTCGCCCACCCGAACATCACCGGCGTCTACGACTACGGCGAGCACGATTTCGGCGGGCGGAGCGGCGTCCCGTACGTCGTGATGGAGCTGCTCGACGGCGAGGCACTGGCCGACCGGCTGGCGCGCGGCCCGCTGCCGTGGCGGGAGGCCGCCGCGGTGTGCGCCGCGATCGGGGACGCCCTCGCCGCCGCGCACGCGGCCGGGATCGTGCACCGCGACATCAAGCCCGCGAACGTCTTCCTGACGCCGGTGGCCGTGAAGGTCCTCGACTTCGGCATCGCGTTCACCGGCCCCGACCCGGCGGGCGGGCCCGTCCTCGGCACCCCCGCCTACACCGCGCCCGAGCTGTTGGACGGGGCGCCGCCGTCCCCGCCGCGGACGTGTTCTCGCTCGGCGTCGTCCTCGGGCAGGCGCTCACCGGCGGGCCGCCGGGCACCGCCGACCTGCCCGCCGACCTTCCCGCGGACGTGCCCGCCGACCTCGCCGCGCTGTGCCGGCGCTGCGCCGATCCGCGCCCGGACGCCCGCCCCGACGCCGCCGCGGCGGCCCGCGCGCTGGCCGAGGCGGCGGGCGTCCGGCTGTCGCGGGTGATGCCGGACGGCCCGGCGCCGCCCGGCGCACCGGCCCGGCCCCCGCACCGGCCCTCCACGACCGGACGCGCGTCCTCGACGACCCGCTTCCCGGCCCGGAACCGGACACACCGGCGGACACACCGGCGGAGGCCCCCGCGTCGCCGCGCAAGCCGCTGCTGATCGCGGGCGCGGTGGGCGGCGCGGTGGCGCTCGCCGCGGTGCTGCTGTCGCTGCTCTCCTCCGGCGACCCGCCGTCGCCGGGCGCCGCGCCGGGCGGGACGTCCGGCGGCCCGTCGGCCGTCGCGCAGGGCGCGGCGTGCGAGGTCGCGTACCGGGTCGACGGGACTTGGCCGGCCGGGTTCCAGGCGACGGTGCGGATCACCAACCTCGGCGACGGGCCGATCGACGGGTGGCGGCTCGGGTTCGACCTGCCGGACGGGCAGGCCGTCACGCAGCTGTGGAACGGGACGCCGGTGCAGGACGGCGCCACCGTGACGGTCACGCCCGCGGGCTGGAACCGGTCGATCCCGGCGGGCGGGACGGTCGAGTTCGGCTTCCTCGGCAGCAGTGCCGGGGACGGCGGGACGACGCCCGAGGGGTTCCTGCTGAACGGCGCGCGCTGCCGCTGAACCGGCACCGGAGCTGGGAGCGCTCCCAACGTGTTCGCCCAGGTCAGTCGCCCGATCCGGAAAGTGATGCGGAACGACCTATTGTGCGGCGCTCGCCCCCGGGGTTAACATCCCGCAATCGAAACGCTTCGACGAGCGAGTCGAAGCGCTTCGATTGGAACGCGACAACCACCCCGGCACCCACTCCGACCCCGACACCCACTCCGTTCCACCCCCGGAGGAACACCCATGATGAAGGCAGGCAAGGGCGCGGCCCTGATCGCGGCGGTGGCCGCGAGCGCGCTCGCGCTCACGGGCTGCGGCGGCGGCGACGCCGAGTCCGACCCGAACGTCCTCAGGCTCTGGCACTACGAGTCGCCCGACAGCGCGATGGGCGTCGCCTGGAACGCGGCGATCAAGGAGTTCGAGAAGTCCCACCCGGGCGTCAAGGTCGAGTTCGAGGAGAAGGGCTTCGAGCAGATCCAGAAGACCGCCTCGATGGTCCTGAACTCCGACGACGCCCCCGACATCATGGAGTACAACAAGGGCAACGCCACCGCCGGGCAGCTGTCCAGCCAGGGGCTGCTCGCGGACATGACCGCCGAGGTCCAGGAGCGGGGCTGGGACAAGCTGATCAGCCCGAACGTCGCCGTCACCGCGAAGTACGACGACCAGGGCACCATGGGCGGCGACAAGTGGTTCGGGGTCCCGAACTACGCCGAGTACGTCATGGTCTATTACAACAAGGAGATGTTCGAGGAGCACGGCGTCGAGGTCCCGACCACGATGGCCGAGTTCACCGGGGCGCTCGACAAGTTCGTCGCCGAGGGCGTCACGCCGCTGACCAACGCGGGCGCCGAGTACATGGCGCACCAGTTCGTCTACCAGCACGCCCTCTCCAAGGCCGACCGCAACTGGATCGACAGCCTCCAGCGCTACACCGGCCCGGCGAACTTCGGCGACGCCGCCTGGACGCACGGCGCGACCACGTTCCAGGACTGGGTCGAGAAGGGGTACGTCGACAAGAACACCGTCGGGCAGAAGGCCGAGGAGGCCGGGGTCGCCTTCATGAAGGGCGAGTACCCGATGATGTTCTCCGGCAGCTGGTGGTTCGGCCGCGTCAACGCCGAGTCGAAGTTCGACTGGGGCACGTTCGTCTGGCCCGAGGCCAAGTTCACGCTCGGTTCCAGCGGCAACCTCTGGGTCGTCCCGGAGAGCTCCGAGAACAAGGAGCTCGCCTACGACTTCATCAACATCACGCTGCAGAAGCACATCCAGAACCAGCTCGGCAACGCGGGCGGCATCCCATCGCCGCCGACCCGGCCGCGATCACCGACGAGAAGTCCAAGCAGCTCATCGCGGACTTCGACAAGCTGGCGGAGGGCGACAAGCTCGCCTACTACCCGGACTGGCCGGTGGCGGGCTTCTACGACGCCCTGGTCGCGCAGACGCAGCAGATCATGAACGGCGAGGACCCGAAGAAGGCCATCTCCGCGCTGCAGCCCACCTATGAGGACGGCCTGCCCGAATGAGCGGACGGTCCGGGCGGGCCGGCGGCCTCGGCGGCCGGCTCGCCTACCTCCCCTACCTGCTCCCCGGGCTGCTGCTGTTCACCGCCGTGATCGGCGTCCCGTTCGTGATGAACATCGGGACGAGCTTCACCGAGTGGTCGGGCGTCGGCACCCCGAGTGGGTCGGCCTGGAGAACTACAAGGAGCTGATGGGGGACGAGAGGTTCTGGTCCTCCTTCCGCAACAACGTCCTCGTCATCCTCGGCATGGCGATCGTCCCGACGATCGTCGGGCTGGTCCTGGCTGGCGCGCTGACCGACCTGATCGACCGGCACTTCGGCTCCCGCACCGCCGCCGTCCTGCGCGCCTGCATCTACCTGCCGCAGGTGCTGCCGGTCGTCATCGCGGGCGTGGTGTGGAGCTGGCTGCTGGCCCCGACGACGGCGCGGTGAACGCGCTCCTGGAGGCCGTGGGCCTCGGCTCGCTCGCGCACAACTGGCTCGGCGACCCGTCCACCGCGCTCTGGTCCGTGCTGGCCGTCATGGTCTGGACGCAGATCGGGTTCCCGCTCGTGATCTTCATGTCGGGGCTGCAGCGGGTCGACCCGTCGCTGTACGAGGCGGCCGAGATCGACGGGGCCTCGTGGGCCCGCCGGTTCTGGCACGTCACGGTCCCGCAGATCCGCCCGGAGATCTTCGTGGTCCTGCTCTGGACGACGATCGCCGCGCTGAAGGCGTTCCCGCAGATCTTCGTCCTCACCAAGGGCGGACCGGGCGGGGCGACGAACGTGCCGTCCTACTACTCCTACGTCAACTTCTTCGAGAAGCAGGACGTGGGGTACGGCTCGGCGATCGCGACCGTGCTGACCCTCGTGATCATCGCGCTGACCGTCGTCTTCCTGCGGGCGCAGGGACGCGAGCTGGAAGGGGAGGACCGGTGACCGCGACGCTCACCAAGCGCACCCGCACCCCGGCCGGCGACCGCCGCGACCGCCGCGACGCGCCCGGCCGGCGGCACCGCCGCGGACCGTCCGCCTACGCGGTGCTGGTCGCGCTGATCGCGATGGCAGGGATCATGCTGATCCCGTTCGCCGTCGTGCTGTTCAACGCGCTGAAGACCCCGCAGGAGTACTCGTCCAACGGTCCCCTGTCGCCGCCCGAGGGCGTCTACCTGGACGGCCTCCGCGCGTTCTGGGAGCGCACCGACTTCGGCCAGGTGCTGGTCAACAGCGCGGTCATCAGCGGCTCGGTCGCGGTCCTGGCGGTGCTGCTGTCGGTCCTGAACGCCTACGCGCTCGGCATCGGCCGCATCAAGGGCCGCATGTGGGTCCTCGTCCTGCTTCTCCTGGCGAACACGCTGCCGCAGGAGGCGCTGGTCTACCCGCTGTACTACCTGTCCAAGGAGTTCGGCCTCTACGACACCCGGATCGCGGTGATCATCGTGTTCACGGTGATCCAGAGCGCGTTCGGCACCTACCTGCTGTCGTCGGTGCTGTCGGCGTTCCCGCGCCCGCTGCTGGAGGCGGCCCGCATCGACGGCGCCGGACGGTTCCAGATCCTCTGGCGGGTCGTGGTCCCGGTGATCCGGCCGACGCTGATGGTGATGATGGTCTTCTTCTTCGTGTGGACCTGGAACGAGTTCCTGATCCCCATGGTCTTCCTGATCTCCAACGACAACCAGACGGTCTCGGTCGCCCTCGGCGTCCTGCAGGGCCAGCGGATGATGGACGCCACGATGTCCAGCGCCGCCTCGCTGCTCGGCCTGCTCCCGACCGTCATCTTCTTCCTCATCTTCCAGCGCACGCTCTCGCGCGGACTCACGGCAGGAGCAGTGAAGTAGCAATGAAGTTCAGCGACGGCTACTGGATGATGCGCGAGGGTGTGCGGGCGAGTCATCCGGTGGAGGTCCTCGACGTCGACGCCGGACCGGACTCGCTCACCGTGCACGCGCCCGTCCAGCGGATCCGGCACCGCGGCGACCTGCTCAAGGGCCCGGTGGTGACGGTGACGGCGGCGTCGCCGATGCCGGACGTCATCGGCGTGACGCTCACGCACTTCGCGGGGAGCGGGCGCGCGGGCCCGCGTTCGAGCTGGCGGACGCCGCGCCCGAGGTCGTCGTGGACGCGCCCGACGGCGCGGACGCGGCGACGCTGACGTCCGGCGCGCTGACCGTGCGGGTCCGGCGGGACGGGACGTGGGGCGTCGACTTCCTCGCGGAGGGGCGGCGGCTCACCGGCAGCGCCCCGAAGGCCGCCGCGATCATCGGCACCGACGAGCGCGGGCCGGGAGGGGGCCGGCACTACGTCCGCGAGCAGCTCGACCTCGGCGTCGACCACTTCGTGTACGGGCTCGGCGAGCGGTTCGGCCCGCTGGCGAAGAACGGGCAGTCGGTGGACGTGTGGAACGCCGACGGCGGCACGGCCAGCGAGCAGGCGTACAAGAACGCGCCGTTCTACCTGACGAACGCGGGCTACGGGGTGTTCGTCGACCATCCGGGCCGCGTGTCGTTCGAGGTGGCGTCGGAGGTCGTGACGCGGACGTCGTTCAGCGTCGAGGGGCAGTCGATGCGGTACTTCGTCATCTACGGCCCGACGCCCCGGGAGATCCTGCGCAAGTACACGGCGCTGACGGGGCGGCCCGCGAAGCTGCCCGACTGGTCGTTCGGGCTGTGGCTGTCGACGTCGTTCACGACGTCCTACGACGAGGAGACCGTCACCTCGTTCATCGACGGGATGGCCGAGCGCGACCTGCCGCTCAGCGTGTTCCACTTCGACTGCTTCTGGATGCGCGAGTTCCAGTGGTGCGACTTCGAATGGGATCCGCGCGTGTTCCCCGACCCGCCGGGGATGCTGCGGCGGCTGAAGGAGCGCGGGCTCAAGATCTGCGTGTGGATCAACCCCTACATCGGGCAGCGGTCGCCGCTGTTCGAGGAGGGCCGCGCGAACGGCTACCTGCTGACGCGCCCGGACGGGGACGTGTGGCAGTGGGACCTGTGGCAGCCGGGCCTCGCGGTCGTCGACTTCACCAACCCCGAGGCCCGCGAGTGGTACGCGGCGAAGCTCGACGCGCTGCTGGAGATGGGCGTCGACTGCTTCAAGACCGACTTCGGGGAGCGCATCCCCACGGACGTCGTGTACCACGACGGGTCCGACCCGGAGCGCGCGCACAACTACTACGCGTTCCTCTACAACAAGACCGTGTTCGAGCTGCTCCAGAAGAGGCGCGGTGAGGACGAGGCGGTGGTGTTCGCGCGGTCGGCGACCGTGGGCGGGCAGCGGTTCCCGGTGCACTGGGGCGGCGACTGCGAGTCGACGTTCGAGGCCATGGGAGAGAGCCTGCGCGGGGGCCTGTCCCTGGGCATGTCCGGGTTCGGCTACTGGAGCCACGACATCGGCGGGTTCGAGGGCACGCCCGATCCCGCGCTGTTCAAGCGGTGGATCGCGTTCGGGATGCTGTCGTCGCACAGCCGCCTGCACGGCAGCGGCTCCTACCGGGTGCCGTGGCTGTTCGACGAGGAGTCGGTCGACGTCCTGCGCACCTTCACGAAGCTGAAGATGCGGCTGATGCCGTACCTGGCGGGCGCCGCGCGGCAGGCGCACGAGGAGGGCGCGCCGATGATGCGCGCGATGGTCCTGGAGTTCCCGGACGATCCGGCCTGCACGCACCTCGAACGCCAGTACATGCTCGGCGACGACCTCCTCGTCGCCCCCGTGTTCGCGCCCGACGGGACGGTCGCCTACTACGTGCCCGACGGCGTGTGGACGCACTACGCGACCGGCGAACGGGTCGCGGGCGGGCGCTGGGTGCGGGAGACGCACGGGTTCGAGAGCGTCCCGCTGCTGGTCCGTCCGGGCGCGGTGGTCGCCGAGGGCGCGGTCGACGACCGTCCCGACTACGACCACGCGGACGGCGTCACGCTCCGGGTGTACGAACCGGCCGACGGCGCCCGGATCGTCACGAAGGTCGGGGACGCGACGTTCACGACCGAACGCACCGGCGCGACCGTCCGCGTGACCGGCCCGGACGCGGGGGCGTGGAACGTTCTCCTGGTCAACGCGCGGGCGGCCGGCGTACGGGGCGGTACGGCCGCCGAGGACCCGCGGGGCGCGCTCGTCGGGGCGTCCGGCGGCGAAGTCGTCATCACTCTGGAAGAGGAGCAGAACTGATGGTGTTTCCCGAGGGGTTCCTCTGGGGTACGGCCACCGCGTCCTACCAGATCGAGGGGGCGGCGGCCGAGGACGGCCGCGCGCCGTCCATCTGGGACACCTTCAGCCGCACGCCGGGCAGGGTGCTGAACGGCGACACCGGCGACGTCGCCACCGACCACTACCACCGGTGGCGCGAGGACGTCGCCGCGATGGCGCGGCTCGGGGTCGGCGCGTACCGGTTCTCCATCTCGTGGTCGCGCGTCCTGCCCGGCGGGGAGCCGAACGCGAAGGGGATCGACTTCTACTCGCGGCTGGTCGACGAGCTGCTCGACCACGGCATCGCGCCCGTCGCGACCCTCTACCACTGGGACCTCCCGCAGGAGCTGGAGGACGCCGGCGGCTGGCCCGTCCGCGACACCGCCCTCCGGTTCGCCGAGTACGCCGAACGGATGGGGCGGGCCCTCGGCGACCGCGTCCACACGTGGACCACGCTGAACGAGCCGTGGTGCTCGGCGTTCCTCGGCTACGCGTCCGGCGTGCACGCGCCCGGCCGCACCGGCCCGGTCGACGCACTGAAGGCCGCGCACCACCTCAACCTCGGGCACGGGCTCGCGAACGGGGCGCTGCGCGGGGTGGTGGCGCCGGACGCGCGGCACTCGGTCACCCTGAACCTGCACCACCTGCGCGGCGAGGACGAGGCGGTCCGGCGCGTGGACGCCGTGTCGAACCGGGTGTTCCTGGACCCGATGCTCGGCCGCGGCTACCCCGCCGACCTCAAGGACGACACCGCCGGCCTGACCGACTGGTCGTTCGTCCGCGACGGCGACGAGGAGACGATCGCCGCGCCGCTCGACGTCCTCGGCGTGAACTACTACTCGCCGACGCTCGTCCGGACCTGGGACGGGACGTCGCCGCGCGAGCACGCGGACGGGCACCGGCAGGGGGCGGCGACGCCGTTCGTCGGCTGCGACGACGTCGAGTTCGCCGTGCAGCCCGGCCCGTACACGGCGATGGGCTGGCCGATCGACGCGACCGGCATGGACGAGCTGCTCCGCCGGCTGCACCGCGAGTACCCCGGCATCCCGCTGATGGTGACCGAGAACGGCGCCGCCTTCGACGACGAGGTCGACGCGGAGGGCGGTGTCCGGGACGATCGCCGCGTCGCGTACCTGCGCGACCACATCGCCGCCGTCGGGCGCGCGATCGCCGCGGGCGCGGACGTCCGCGGCTACTTCGCCTGGTCGCTGCTGGACAACTTCGAGTGGGCCTACGGCTACTCGAAGCGGTTCGGCCTGATCCACGTCGACTACCCGACCGGGGAGCGGACGTGGAAGGACAGCGCCTTCTGGTACCGCGACGCGATCGGGACGAACGGGGCTAAGATCGACGCCCCGGACAACGACGGGACGGCCCGTGGTCAAGATCACTGACGTGGCGCGGCACGCGGGCGTGTCGCCGAGCACCGTCTCCTACGTGCTGAGCGGCAAGCGCTCGATCTCGGAGGAGACCACCCGGCGCGTCCGCGCGAGCATCCGGGAACTCGGTTACCGCCCGCACGCGGGGGCCCGCGCCCTCGCCAGCAGCCGGTCCAACGTCGTCGCGCTGATGCTGCCGCTGCGCAGCGGCGTCGCCGTGCCCGTCGTGATGGGCTTCGCGACGTCGGTCGTCACCGCCGCCCGCCGGCACGACCACGATGTCCTGCTGCTCACCCAGGAGGAGGGCGAGGACGGGCTGCGCCGCGTCGCCGACAGCGCGCTCGTCGACGCGCTCATCGTGATGGACGTCCAGCTCCGCGACCCGCGGCTGCCCCTTCTCCGGTCGCTGGACCGGCCCAGCGTGCTCATCGGGTTCCCCGCCGACGCCGACGACCTGACCTGCATCGACCTCGACTTCCACGCGGCGGGCGCGGCGTGCGCCCGGCACCTGGCCGCGCTCGGGCACCGCGAGGTCGCGATGATCGGCTCCCCGCCCGAGGTGTACGAGCGGGAGACCGGGTTCGCGCAGCGCGTCACCGAGGGGTTCGCCGCGGCGGTCCGCGAGCACGGCATGACCGGGGACGTCCACCCGTGCGAGGCGAGCGCGGACGCGGCGAAGGACCTGGTCGGACGGCTGCTGCGGGAGCGCCCGGACCTCACCGGGATCCTCGTCCACAACGAGCAGGTCGTCGACACCGTCGTCCGCGCGCTGCGCGCCGAGGGTCGCCGCGTCCCGCAGGACGTGTCGATCGTGGCGATCTGCCCGGACGAGCTGGCCGAGCACGCCGATCCGCCGCTGTCGTCCGTCGCGATCCCCGCCGGGGAGGTGGGCGGCCGCGCGGTCGAGTTGCTGATGGCCAAGCTCGACGGCGAGCCCGTCCCGGCCGCGACCCTGCTGCCGCCGACCCTGACCCCTCGCGCCAGCAGCACCACCGCCACCCGCTGACCGGCCCGTCCGGCCCGTCCGGCCGTCACCGCACCGAGGGAAGGAGGTTTCCCGACCCGTCGTCGAAGCGCTTCGACGACACCGTCATCGGGGGCGAGTTCACCCAAGGAGCAAGGTTGAAACTCAGCCGTGACAGATCACGTTCCCCAGGCCGGCGTAGCCGGTCGCTGACCCTCGTCCTGGCCGCCGCACTCGCGGCGCCGCTCATCCAGGCCGTCCCGGCCGCCGCCCGCGAGACCCTCCCGTTCCGCGACCCCGGCCTTCCCGTGGCCGCCCGTGTCGACGACCTGCTCGGCCGGCTCACGCTCGACGAGAAGATCGGGCTCCTGCACCAGTACCAGGCGCCGATCCCGCGCCTGGACATCGGCCGGTTCAAGACCGGCACCGAGGCCCTGCACGGGCTCGCCTGGACCACCGACGTGCACGCGGACGGCGCCGTCCGCACCGCGAAGGCGACCGTGTTTCCGCAGTCGGTCGGCCTCGGCGCCACCTGGGACCCCGCGCTGATGAAGGAGATCGGCGCGGTCGTCGGCACCGAGGCGCGCGGCTATAACAGCGAGAACCCGGACGTGTGGGGCCTGCAACTCTGGGCGCCCGTCGTCAACCTGCTGCGCGACCCGCGCTGGGGCCGCAACGAGGAGGGCTACTCCGAGGACCCGCTGCTCACCGGCCTGCTCGCGACCGGCTACGGCCGCGGCATGCGCGGCGACGACCCGGACCGCCTCAAGGCCGCGCCCGTCCTCAAGCACTACCTGGCCAACAACAACGAGTACAAGCGCACCGAGACCTCCTCCTCCCTGCGCCCGCGCACGAAGAAGGAGTACTACGAGGTCCCGTTCAGGATGCCGATCTCGGGCGACGCGGTCACCGGCGTCATGACGGCCTATAACAAGGTGAACGGCCGTCCCGCGACGGTCACGCCGGACACCGCCGGGCTCGTCCGCTCCTGGACGGACGAGACGCTGTTCAACGTCACCGACGCGGGCGGCCCGAACAACCTCATCGGCTCGCAGAACTACTTCCCCGACCTGGCCACCGCCGACGCCGCCACCCTCAAGGCGGGCGTCGACAGCTTCACGGTCGACGACACCGACTCCTCCATCACGATCGGTGCGGTCGAGGAGGCCCTCGACCGGGGCCTGCTCACCGAGGCCGACGTCGACGGGGCCGTGCGCCGCATCCTGAACATCCGGGTGCGGCTCGGCGAGTTCGACCCGGACGGCGGCCCCTACTCCGGCATCGGCATGGAGGCCGTCGACAGCCCCGAGCACCGCGCCCTCGCCCGCGAGGCCGCCGTGGAGCAGACGGTGCTGCTCAAGAACGAGAAGAAGGCGCTGCCCCTGTCCTCCGGCGAGAAGGTCGCCGTCGTCGGCCCGCTCTCCGACACCCTCTACACCGACTGGTACTCCGGCGCCCTCCCGTACGAGGTGACCCCGCTCGACGGCGTCCGCGCCCGGGCCGGCGCGGAGAACGTCACCACCAGCGAGGGCGTCGACCGCATCGCGCTCAAGGACGTCCGGACGGGCGAGTACGTCGCGGGCGGCGCCGGCGACGATGGAGCCGTCCTCAAGACCGGCCCGACCACCCCGGACGCCACCACGCAGTTCGACGTCTTCGACTGGGGCCAGGGCATCGTCACCCTGCGCAGCGTCGCGAACGGCAAGACCGTCGGCCGCCACAACTGGGGCGCGAACCTCTCCAACAGCCAGGCGCAGCCGAACGGCTGGTTCGTCCAGCAGATGTTCGAGTTGGAGGAGCAGCCCGGCGGCGAGCACCTCCTGCGCTACGCGGGCTACGAGAACCCGGCCGACCCGTACGTGCGGGTGCTGGACGACGGCACCCTCGCGCTCGCGGCCAAGGCCGACGCCACCCCGTTCGCCAAGGACGTGATCAGCAGCGGCACCGAGTCCGCCGTGCGGGCGGCGGAGCAGGCGGACACGGCCGTCGTCGTGGTCGGCAGCATGCCGTTCATCAACGGCCGCGAGGACCACGACCGCACCACGATGGACCTCGCCGAGGGCCAGCTCGAGCTGATCAAGGCCGTCCGGAAGGCGAACCCGAACACCGTCGTCGTCGTGGAGAACAGCTACCCGACGACGCTCACCTGGTCGGACGCGAACGTCCCGGCGATCCTGTGGACGAGCCACGCCGGCGCCGAGACGGGCAACGCGCTCGCCGACGTGCTGTTCGGCGACGAGAACCCGTCCGGCAAGCTGCCGCAGACCTGGTACCGGTCCGCCGAGCAGCTCCCGAGCATCCTCGACTACGACATCATCGACGCGGACCGCACGTACCAGTACTTCAAGGGCGACCCCCTGTACGAGTTCGGGTACGGGCTCTCCTACACCACGTTCCGCTACGGCAAGGCGAAGCCGAGCCGCCGCTCGATGAGCGCCGACGGCACGATCGAGGTGACCGTCCCGGTCACCAACACCGGGCGGCGCGCCGGTGAAGAGGTCGTCCAGCTCTACACCCACCAGCGCGAGTCCCGGGTGAAGCAGCCGGTCAAGGAGCTGCGCGGCTTCGCCAAGGTCGAGCTGGCCCCGGGCGAGACGAAGCACGTGAAGCTGGAGATCAAGGCGTCCGACCTCGCCCACTGGGACGTCACCCGCAACAGGTGGACGGTCGAACGCGCGCACCACGACGTGCTGATCGGCTCGTCCTCGTCCGACATCCGGCAGCGCGTGAAGATCAGCGTGCGGGGCGAGCGGATCCCGGCCCGCGACCTGTCCCGGCCGACCCGCGCCGCCGACTTCGACGACCACGACGGCATCGTCCTGGCCGACGAGACCAAGGCGGACGGCGACGTCGTCAGCGGTTCCGCGGGCGCCTGGATCCAGTTCGCCGACGCCGACCTCGGCAAGGGCGCCGGCACGATCACCGCCCGGGTCGCGGGCACCGCGCCCACCACCATCGAGGTGCGCCTCGGTTCGCCGGACGGGCGCCGCGTCGGCACCCTCGACGTCCCGTCCACCGGCGGCGTCTACAGCTACCGGGAGATCACCGCCGACCTGCGCGACACCCGCGGCAGGCAGGACGTCTACCTGGTGTTCGACGGCGAGACCCGCCTGAGCACCGTCACCCTGAAGTAACCGCCGAGAGCCCGCCCCGGAACGCCGGGGCGGGCTCCGGCCGTCACGGGCCGGTACGACGGACGGCGATGACGTTGTCGAGCAGGGTGCCGGTCTGGCCGTCCGGGCCGGTGGCCTCGCGCTCGTGGACGCCGCACCGCTCGGTCGTCCAGGCCGCCGGGTCGAGGGCCAGGTCGGCGAACGTCTCGTCGGCCGTCGGGAACCGGTGGTCGTGGTGGTGCTTCGACCAGGGCGGGGCGGCGCCGTGCTCGACGATCAGCAGCAGCCCGCCCGGTGCGACCGCGGCGGCCGCCGACCGCAGGATCTCGGCGCGCGGCCAGTCCAGCGGGGACTGCAGGAACTGCGCCGACACCAGGTCGAAGGACCCCTTCGGGAAACCGTGCCCGAGGTCGTGCCGCTGGAACTCGACGTCGACACCGGCCTCGGCCGCGTGCGCCGCCGCGCGCTCGAGGGCGACGGCGGACACGTCGACGGCGGTCACGCGCCACCCCCGGCGGGCGAGCCAGACGGCGTCGGCGCCCTCCCCGCAGCCGAGATCGAGCGCGGTGCCCGGGTCCAGCGCCTCGACGACGCCGACCATGACCGGGTTCGGGTTGCCGCTCCACACCCGGTCGCGGGCGCGGTAGTGCTCCTCCCAGAACTCCTCGGTCTCGTTGCTCATGCGTACCTCCTGTCGGTGCGGTGCCCGCATCTTCGGCGACGTACGCGGATTTGTGCAAACCCGCTTGCCGATTCGGCAAACGACGTCCGGCCGGTTCGGGCTCATGACCTTGGTGGACGCGGTCGGCACGTTCCGAGGCGTTATGTGCGTGGTTCGCATCGCGCAAACCGGCCGGGTCGCCCGCCGGCCCGGGAATCTCCGGCGAGCTTTACAGACAGCACTGTCTATTGGAGACTTCTCCCCGGCGGTGCCGGGGAACCGGAGCCGGTCGGCCATGCCCGTGCCAGGGCATGGCCCGCCCGGCATGCGATCGGTGATCTCGGCGTGAGCGACTGACGCAGGGGATGCCATGTCACATCCGGGAAATGACGAGGCGCGGCCCACGGGGGAGACCCCCCGCCCGGGCTGCCCGCCGCCATCCCCGCCGTCCCCATCCCTCCCGCCCCCCTCCCCACCCCCGGCGTCCCCCGCCCTCCCACCCCCGACCCCGCCCCCGTTCCCCACGCCGTCAGCGGCGCCGTTTCCGACGCCATCGGCGCCACCGCCGTCTCCGGGATCCCCGACGCCCCCGGCGGCGCCGTCCCGCACGCCTCCCGCGCTCCCACCGCCGTCTCCGGCGCCGCCGGCATTCCCGGTGCCGCCGCAGTCCCCACCGACCCCGCCTTCCCCGGCGTCGCCGTCTTCCCCGATGCCGCCGTCTTCCCCGATGCCGCCGTCTTCCCCGATGCCGCCGTCGGCCCTCGGGCCCTCGGCGCACGCGGTCCTTCCGGCGCGCCCGAATGCGCCGATGCGGTTGCTGCCGCAGCTCCAGATGCTGAGCACCCCGCAGCGCGCGCTCCTGCTCGGCACGGTCGCGACGCTGGTCATGGTGTTGACGGCCGGCCTGACGAGCGTGGTCGTCGATCGCGCCGGCTCGACCGTCGCGGCCCCGGACCTGCGGCCCTTCGAGCTGGCCGTCGACGACCTGGCCCGCGCTCCCGGCCTGCGCTACCAGGAGGCCGCCGGGACGGGCACGAGCGGGCGCGACATCACGGTCACCGCGTCCGGGAACAAGTTCGGCACGGCGGCGTCCGGGGACGAGGTCCTCCAGGTCGGCGGGAAGTCCTTCGCCCGCGACCGCGGTGGCACGACCTCGGACGGCGAGTCCGGCCGATGGTCGGAGGGTGGCGAGCGGAACTCCGCGGCCCTCGGCGAGATGCTCGGCCGCAGGCCCGCACCGCTCGCGCTGGCGACCGAGCTGACCCGCGCGCTGGCGAAGGCCGGCGACGTTCCGCAGCCCGAGGACCCGGAATCGGCCACCGTGGACGGCGCGCCCGCGAAAGCGGTCAACACCCCGGCGGGACGGCTGCTCGTCACCCGGCAGGCGCCGCACCGTGTGCTGCGCCTGGAACCCTTCGACGGGTCCTCGCGGGGAGAGCCGCTCAGGAGCGGGTTCCTCCTCGCGGGCGGCCCCCGACTGGCGAGCGGTCCCCTCGACGGCGGTGACTCCGAGGGGATGGACCTCACCCCGGTCACCGGGGACGCCGCCACGAAGATGTTCGAGACGCTGGAGAAGCAGGTCGGGCAGCTGGAGAACGCGACCGTCGGCGGCATCTCCTTCACCCTCGGCGCCTCGGGGAACGTGAGCTGCGGCGCGGGCGGCTGCTCGGTCACGAAGAACTTCACCGGCAGCATCACCGCCGCGGCCCGGTCCCGGATCACGGGCGGCAGCGTCTCCGCCGTGCTGACCTCGACCTTCTCCATCGACGGGCGCTCCGCCGGCCGGTGCACCAGCGCCCCCGGTACCTTCCCGATCAGCGGTAGCGGCGTGTCCGGGAGCCTGAGCTGCTCGAACCCGGGCGCAGGATCGGTGTTCAACTCCGTCAACGCCGAGCACCGGGCGCGGGCGATGGCCCGCTCCCGGGCCCTCGGCGGCAGGCCCGTCAACTACCGCATCCCGTTCCGCGCGGACAACGTGATCAGCGCGCGGGCCCTGGCCGCGGTCGAGGTGAAGCGGCTCGTGCGGCAGGTCCGGCAGGAACGCGACCGGGCGAGCGGATGCCCGGCGCCCAACAGCTTCCTGCCCGGCACGCAGGTCCTCATGGCGGACGGCGGCACGAAGGACATCGAGGACGTGCGGGTGGGCGAGGAGGTCCTGGCCGCCTCCCCGGAAACCGGCGAGACCGGCGCCCGGCCCGTCCTCGCCACCATCACCGGGACGGGCGACAAGAACCTCGTCCGGGTCGAGGCGGGCGGCGGGTCCGTGACCGCCACCGGGAACCATCCCTTCTGGGTGGCCGGCGACGTCGGCGCGTGGGTCGAGGCCGCCGACCTGGAGCCGGGGATGTGGCTCCGCACCGGCGCGGGCACGCACGTCCAGGTCACCGCCACCGACCACCGGACCGCGCACGACCGGCGCGTCCACAACCTCACGGTCGCGGACCTGCACACGTACCACGTGCGGGCGGGCGGCACGTCCGCCCTGGTCCACAACGACTGCAAGGACGCGCGACCCGCGCAACCGCCCCGCCACGTCGCCCTCGGCAGGCGCGCCAACAACCTCAAGGGGTTCGCCGACAAGGTCGGGGGGCAGCACCTGCTCGGCGCGACGACCGACACCTGGAGGGACGAGGTCCGGGCCGCCATCGCGCGGGCGGGCCGCGGGGAGACGCGCATATCCTTCATGCTCGACGGCCTGCCCGGCGACACCCGCGGCCCCAAGAAGGCCCTGGAGATCGCACGGAAAACGCCGGAGAGCCGCCTCCTCGACACCCAGTGGGAGCTGCTCCAGGTGGACGACGCCGGTCTCATGGGCAAGGTCGACTTCTACCGCTGGAACCGCCGTTCGGAACAATGGGCGCGGGTGGAGTACAAGTGACGTTCGACGTGGTGCGGGGGAGCCTCCCGCTGGAACTGCGGGGCATCTTCAGGCCGTGGGCCCTGGAAGTGGGCCACAGCAAGGTGCTGCTGCGCGGCTTCCTGGGAGCCGAGGACGGCGGCGCCCCCAGGGTCTTCGACGTCCTCTTCCAGGACGTGTCCCGGATCTCGCTGGCCGACCAGTACTCCGGCCTGCGCGTGTCGGCGGCGAGTGCGGAGACGATGCACGCCGAGGAGCGGAGAACCGGCAGCAAGTGGCGCGACTCGACCCTGTACCACGTGGCCAAGGACATACCGTGCGACTACGTGGTCGCGGGCTACCTGTTCTGGGCCGAGGTCCGGGTCGGCGCGCGGGAGCGGAGCCCGCTGCTGGACGAGGACCCCGACCCCGGCTCCGTCGTGGGCGGCCGCCTCCACCGGATCTAGCCCCGGGCGCGGCCGGAGGGCCCGTCAGCCGTGGGCGCGGGCGTGCAGGGCGCGGATGTCGGCCTCCAGCTCGGCCACCGGGCCCTCGACGCGGACGTCCGGGGCCACGTCCCGGACCGGGATCGGACGGACCGGCGCCGGGGGCAGCCCGCGCTCGGCGAGCCACCCGGTGAGCTGGGCCGACGACGCGACGTACACGATCCGGCCCAGCCCGACCCAGCCGTGCGCCGCCGCGCACATCGGGCAGTGCTCGCCGGAGGTGTAGACGGTCGCGGCGGCGCGCTCGTCCGGCGCCATCCGCTCCGCCGCCCAGCGGGCCAGCTCGAACTCGGGATGCCGGGTGCGGTCCCCGCCGGCGACGCGGTTGCGGTCCTCGGCCAGGACCTCGCCCGACCCCGCGACCAGCACGGACCCGAACGGCTCGTCGCCGGCCGCGAGGGCCTCGGCGGCCAGCTCCACGCAGCGGCGCAGATGGGTCATCTCTACCTGGGTCGGTTCGTAGGCCATGCGGATGATCTTACGCCCGCGCAGGTCAGGCGCTCTCCCGCAGCACCAGGTGCGGCTTGAGGACGATCACCGGCTCGGCGACCGTCTCGCCGCCGATCCGCGACACCAGCAGCCGCGCCATCTCCACGCCCATCTCCTCCAGCGACTGGTGGACGGTCGACAGCGGGGGGTCGGCGAGCGGCGCGGCCGCCGAGTCGTCGAACCCGATCACCGCGACGTCGTCCGGGACGCGGCGGCCCATCCGGTGCAGGACGCGCAGCGCGCCGAGGGCCATCGGGTCGTCGGCGGCGAACACCGCGTCCAGCTCCGGGTCCCGGGCGAGCAGGTCCTCGGCGGCGGTGATGCCGCTGGCCTCCCCGAAGTCGCCGAACGCGACGCACTCGGGCAGCCCGGCGGCGGCGAGCGCGTCCCGGTAGCCGGTGAGCCGGTCGATGCCGGCGCCCATGTCCTGCGGCCCCGCGATCGTCGCGATCCGCCGCCGGCCGCGGCTGATCAGGTGCGCGACGGCCTCCCGCGCCCCGCTGCGGTTGTCGACGTCCACGTAGCTGACCGGCGACACCCCCGGCGGGCAGCCGCCGAGCACCGTCGGGACGCCCGCCGCCTCCAGCTTCGCGGGCAGCGGGTCCTCCGCGTGCAGCGACGTGAGCAGCACCCCGTCCACGTGCTGCGGCGTGAGGTAGTTCTCCAGCCGCGCGTACTCGGCGGGGGAGCGGGCCATGGCGAGCAGGAGCTGCAGGCCCGTGTCGGCGAGGCCGTTGCCGATCCCGCGGACGATGCCCGCGAAGTACGGCTCGCCGAACAGCCGCTGGTCGGACTCGGCGACCACCAGCGCCACCGTGTCGGTCCGGCGGGTGACGAGCGTGCGGGCCGCGCGGTTCGGCACGTACCCCAGCTCGTCGATCGCCCGCAGCACGGCCGTGCGGGCCTGCGCGCTGACCCGCGGCGACCCGTTGATCACCCGGGAGACCGTGCCGCGGCCCACCCCGGCCCGCGCCGCGACCTCCTCCAGCGTGGGTCGCGTGCTCCTGCCCGCCATCCCGCCCCCCTCCGTCGATCTCGTACCACGACGACCGGAACCGCCGCCGGGACCCGCCGTCCGCGCGGGCCCGAAGCCGGGCCCGCCGCTCCGTCCCCGGAACTCAGCCGGACGAGCGTCCGCCCGGCCCGCCCCGCCGGATCACGTCCGCGTACCAGCGGGCGCTCGCCTTCGGGACGCGCCGCTGCGTCGCGTAGTCCACGTGCACCAGCCCGAAGCGCTTCGAGTAGCCCCAGGCCCACTCGAAATTATCCAGCAGCGACCACGTGAAGTAGCCCTGCAGCGGTACGCCCGCGGCGATCGCGTCGTGGCAGGCGCGCAGGTGCGCGTCGACGTACTCGATCCGCCCGGTGTCCTGGACCGTCCCGTCGCCGTCCAGCTCCTCGTCGTAGCCCGCCCCGTTCTCGGTGATGTACAGCGGGACCGCCGGGTACTCGCGGTGCAGCCGGGTCAGCACCTCGAGCAGGCCGCTCTCGTCGATCTCCCAGCCCATCCCGGTCACCGGACGCCCCGCCGGGACGAACCGGACGTGCTCGCTGCCGACCCACGGGGAGTGCGTGGAGAACGGCGACGACGCGGTCTGCGCCGCCTCGCCCGGCGTCCCCGCGACGGTGTGCCGCGAGTAGTAGTTGATGCCGAGCTGGTCGAGCGGCTGGTGGATCGTCCGCAGGTCCTCCTCGGACGGCTCGAACCCCAGCCCGGCCGTGTCGGCGAGGACGTCTTCGGGGTAGCGGCCCAGCAGCAGCGGATCCAGGAACAGCCGGTTCTGCAGCCCGTCGACGCGGCGGGCCGCGTCCACGTCCGCCTCGTCGTCCGACGCGGGGGAGACCGCGTACAGGTTGACGGCCGCGCCGAACCGGTTGTCCGGGCGCTTCGCCCGCATCGCCTCCACCGCGAGCCCGTGCCCGAGCAGCATGTGGTGCGCGGCGAGCAGCGACGCGGCCGGCTCGAGCCGCCCGGGCGCGTGCTCCCCGGACGCGTAGCCGAGGAACGCCCCGCACCACGGCTCGTTCACCGTCATCCAGTTCCGGACGCGGTCGCCCAGCGCGCCGTGGACGTGCGCCGCGTACTCGGCGAACCGGTGCGCGGTCTCCCGCTCCGGCCAGCCGCCGGCGTCCTCCAGCGGCTGCGGCAGGTCCCAGTGGTACAGCGTCGGCCACGGCTCGATGCCGGCCTCCAGCAGCGCGTCCACGAGCCGCCGGTAGAAGTCGAGGCCCTCCTCGTTGACGGCGCCCGCGCCGTCCGGCTGGATGCGGGGCCACGACACCGAGAACCGGTACGCGGTCAGGCCGAGATCGGCCATCAGCGCGACGTCCTCGGGGAAGCGGTGGTAATGGTCCACGGCGACGTCGCCGGTGTCGCCGTTCAGGACCTTGCCGGGCGTCCGGCAGAAGGTGTCCCAGATGGACGGGCCGCGCCCGCCCTCGGCCGCCGCGCCCTCGATCTGGAAGGCGGCGGTCGCCGCGCCCCACCGGAACCCGGCCGGGAACAGCGCGGCCTCGGCCGCACCGGTGTCGTCCTGTAGCGAGGTCACGCCTTTACCGCACCTTCCATGATTCCGCCGATGATCTGGCGGCCGAAAACGATGAACACGACGAGCAGCGGCAGCACCGCCACGGTCGTCCCGGCGAACATGAGCGTGTAGTCGTCGAAGTAGGCGTTGGCCAGGTTGTTGATCGACAGCTGCACGGTGGGGTTGTCCGGGGCGAGCACCGCGAGCGGCCACATGAACTCGTTCCAGGTCTGCATGAACGTCAGCAGCCCGAGGACCCCGGCCGCGGGCCGCAGCGCCGGCATGACGACCCGCCAGTAGATGCCGAACGTGGAGCAGCCGTCGACGCGCGCCGCCTCGATCAGCTCGTCCGGGATGGCCTGCGAGGCGTACTGCCGCATCATGAACACGCCGAACCCGGTGACCAGGAACGGGACGATGACCGCCTGGAGCTGGTTCTGCCAGCCCAGCTCCACCATGATCATGTAGAGCGGGATGATGCCCATCTGGACCGGGATCATCATCGTCGCGATGATGATCAGCAGCAGCGCGTTCTTGCCCTTGAAGCGCAGCTTGGCGAACGCGAACCCGGCCAGCGACGCGAAGAACACCGTCGAGACGGTGACCACGGTCGAGGCGATCGCCGAGTTCAGCAGGCCCTGCGCGAAGTAGGCGTCGGGGTTGTCGAACAGGCGGCCCACGTTGTCCCCGGCCTCGCCGCCCGGCAGCAGCGGGGGCGGGACGGCCGAGACGACGTCGTTGGTGCGCGTCGCGACGACGATCATCCAGTAGATCGGGAACAGCGACAGGGCGATCGCGACGATCAGCGCCACGTAGGTGAGCGGACTGGCCTCCCACAGGCCGCGCAGCTTGCCGCTCGGGCGGGCGCGCTTGGCGGACTGCCCGGGGCCGGCGAGGAGCGTCGTCACTTGGTGCCTCCCGTGCGTCGCACGATCAGGAAGTTGATCAGGGAGAACACGATGATCATCATGAAGAGCGCCCAGGCGACCGCGGCGCCGTAGCCGTACCGGTCCGAGCCGAAGGCGTTGTCGTACATGTACATCGTGATCGTCTGGAACTGGTGCAGCGCGCCGCCGTCCATGTTGTTGGGCGTTCCGACGCTGAACAGCACGGGCTCGGTGAACAGCTGCAGGCCGCCGATCGTCGAGATGATCACCGTGAAGATGACCGTCGGGCGCAGCATCGGCACGGTGATCTGCCAGAACTGGCGGGTCCGGGAGGCGCCGTCGATCGCGGCCGCCTCGTAGAGGTCGCGCGGGATGGACTGCATGGCGGCCAGGTAGATCAGCGCGTTGTAGCCGATCCACCGCCAGTTCACCATCGCGGCGATCGCGACCCAGGACCAGCCGCGGCTCGTGCTCCAGTCGATCGGGTCGATACCGACCAGGCCGAGCGCCCAGTTGATCATTCCCCAGTCGGTGTCGAACATCTGGGTGAACACGATGGACACCGCGGCGGTCGAGGTGACCAGCGGCGCGACCATGCCGATCCGGAACAGCGTGGGCATCCGGATCCGCCGGTTCAGCGCGTTCGCGATGAACAGGGCGATGAGCAGCTGCGGGACCGTCGCCATGACGAAGATCCCGATGGTGTTGACGGTCGCGTGCCAGAAGTCGGAGTCCGTCAGCAGGTAGTCGTAGTTCTCCAGGCCCACGAACTCGCGGGTGCCGGAGGCGAGCCCCCAGTCGTGCAGCGAGACCCAGAGCGTGAAGCCGAGCGGGAACAGGCCGAAGATCAGGAAGACGATGTAGAAGGGCGAGATGAAGGCGTAGGGCGAGGCCTTCGTGTCGAGCTTGGTCAGCCGGCCCCGCCAGGTGGTGCGGGGACGTTGGCCGGTGCCGCCCGGCGCGGGCCGGGACTGCTTCCGGCCGGCGCGCAGATCGGTGGTCATGCGCCTCCTTTCGGGGGCGGTTCCGTCCGGGGACGGAGGTCCGGGACATGAGTGAGGCGGTGGCGCCGCACGGGGAGGTGAGGCACGGCGCCACCGCCTGGCTGGGAAACGGGTGGGTCGTCGGGGGTGGGTCGTCGGGGTGGGTCGGTAGGGGTCAGGGCCGGGCCGGGGTCACCGGGCCGACTTCTCCGCCTCCTCGACGGCCTTGTCCCACGCCTCGCCGGCGGGGACCTTGCCCTGGCCGACGCCGATCAGGACGTTCTCCACGGCCTGGCGCACGTCCTCGTTCTTCGGGCCGAGGTAGACGGGCTTGGCCTGCGCGACCATCTCGCCGAAGATCTGGCCGACCGGGGCGTCGTTGAAGTACGGGTCCTTGGCCTCGGCCACGGCCGGGTCCTTCGCGGCCTGCGGCGAGGACGGGAAGACGTTCGCGGCCTTGTACGCGCCGATCTGGCCCTCGGGCGAGGTCAGGAACTTGGCCAGTTCGGCGGCCTCCGCGGCGTGGTCGGTCTGCTTCGGCACGGCCAGCCACGAGCCGCCCCAGTAGCCGCTGCCGCCCGGCACCTGGGCGACGTCCCACTTGCCCTCGCCGAAGTCACCGGAGAACTCCTTGATGCCCCCGAGCATCCAGGACGGGCACGGCACGGTCGCGAACGTGTCGCGCTTCAGCGCGGTCTGCCACGGCGGGGTGAAGATCGACATGTCGGCGGTGAGCTTGTTCTGCTCGAACTTCAGCGTCGTGTCGAACGAGGCCTTCACCGCCGGGTTGCTGCTGAAGACCAGCTCGTTCTGCTTGTCGAAGTAGCTGTAGCCCGCGCCCGCGCCGGCCTGCTGCAGGACGGTGGTCCGCCAGATGGCCGTCGGGCCGTCCAGCCACTTGGTGTCCGGCATCTCCGACTGGAAGTCCTGGCCGACCTTCAGGAACTCGTCCCACGTCGGCCAGAGTTCGGAGACCTCGTCGCGCTCGGTCGGGAGTCCGGCCTCCTCGAACAGGTCGGTGCGGTAGCACATGGCGAGCGCGCCGACGTCGGTGCCGAGGCCGACGAGCTGCTCGCCGTCCGGCGTGAGGCCCCCCGCCCACTTCCACGACACGAAGTTCTGCTCGAGCTCCTTGCCGCCGTGGTCGAAGAGGTCGACGAACTTGTTCGCCTGCTGCATGTAGAGGGGCAGGATGCCCTCCTCCAGCATGACGACGTCGCCCGCCCCGCTGCCGGTGGCCATCCACTGCTGGATTCGCGGCTTGAAGTCGTCCAGGGCGGACACCTTGCGCTGCTTGATCGTGACGTTCGGGTGAGACGCCTCGTACTGCTTGTACAGCTCTTCGTAGCCCGGCTCGCCGAAGACGTCGACGGTCAGCTCGATGTTGCCGTCACCGCCTGAGTCGTCCCCGCCACAGGCGACGGCGAGGCCGCCGACGAGCAACGCGGCCACCGCCGTGCTCAGTCCGCGCCGCATGCTGGCCCTCATCGCGGACCCCTTCCAGTTGTGATGTACCTCGGGTGTGGGAGCGCTCCCACGAAGCAAAGACCGTGACCCCGGTCACTGTCAATCGCCGAGACTGAACTGTTATCGGCGTGTTTCGGCCGTTATCGGGCCGTGCGATGCCCGCACGGGCCCGGCACCTGCGCCAACGCCCGGGGACGGGCCGGTGAACGGATCAGCGGGCGGTGCCGGTCCCCGTTCCGGCGCCGGCCGCGCGCCGGCCCGTCCGGGGCGCCGGCGCGGGCGCCGTCGAGCGCCGCACGACCAGTTCCGGCCGGTACAGCAGTTCGGTTCGCGGCGCGCGCTCGCCGCCGATCTCGCCCAGCACCGTGCTCACCGCCGCCATCGACATCTCCCGCACCGACTGCCGGACCGTGGTCAGCGGCGGGTCCAGGTAGGCCGTCAGCAGCGAGTCGTCCATGCCGGTGACCGAGACGTCCTCCGGGACCCGCAGGCCGCGCGCCCGCGCCGCCCGGATCGCGCCCAGCGCCATGATGTCGTTGCCGCCGCAGATCGCCGTGCACCCCTCGTCCAGCAGTCGGGCCGCCGCGGCCTGCCCGCCCTCCACCGTGTACATCGTGTTGACGACCAGCGCGTCGACCTCGGCCGCGGGCAGGTCCGTGTGCGCGGCCATGCCCCGCCGGAACCCCTCGGTCTTGCGGCGCGTCGGGACGTAGACGTCCTGCCCGATCGCCAGGCCGATCCGGCGGTGGCCCATCGCGGCCAGGTGCCCGACCGCCGCCTCCATCGAGGCGATGTCGTCGTTGGAGATGAACGGCGCCTCGATGTCGTCGCGGTACCCGTTCACCAGCACGATCGGCAGCGCCTTCTCCTGCAGCCGCGCGTACCGGGCCCGGTCGGAGTTGGCGTTGGCGTGCAGCCCGTTGACGAAGATGATCCCCGCGACGCCGCGCTCCAGCAGCATCTCGATGTAGTCGTCCTCGGCGACGCCGCCCGGCGCCTGCGAGCACAGCACCGCCATGTACCCGTGCCGGGCCAGCGCGCTCTCGATGACCTCGGCGAACGCCGGGAAGATCGGGTTGGTCAGCTCCGGGATGATCAGCCCGATCAGCCCGGCCCGCTGCTGCCGCAGCCGGGCCGGGCGCTCGTAACCGAGCACGTCCAGCGCGGTCAGCACCGCCTGGCGCGTGGTCGGGGACACGCCCGGCTTGCCGTTCAGCACCCGGCTCACCGTCGCCTCGCTCACTCCGGCGTGGGCCGCGATGTCGGCCAGGCGCGTCGTCATCGGTTTCAACTCGCTCCCTGTTCGTGGTTCTGATGTTCCTGGGAACGGCTCGTATGTCCCGCTATCGGCACCGTACTGCGGTGCGCCCCGCCGCGCCGGGAAGCCGGGGTCAGCGCTCCTCGAGGTCCCACCACAGGGCGGTGTCCGGGGGCAGCTCGGCCCCCGCGTCCCCGACCTCGACGGGACCGCTGGCGAGCAGCGGGGCGCCTTGCACGGAGGCGCGGGAGGGGGCGGGCACGGGGACGCGGACCGTCCGGCCGGACGTGTTCACCGTGCAGGCCAGCGAGCGCCCGCCGTCGGGGGCGTCCCGGACGAACGTCAGCGTGCCGGCGGGGCCGTCCAGCCAGCGGAGCCGGCCGTCGCCGAGCGCCGGGTGCTCGCGCCGGACGCGCAGCGCGTCCCGGTAGAGCGCGAGCATCGAGTCCGGGTCGGCGTCCTGCGCGGCGACGGTGAGGGACCGCCACGCCGGCGGGATCGGCAGCCAGGAGGCCGCACCGGTCCCGAACCCGAACGGCGGCTCGTCCCCGTCCCACGGCATCGGCACCCGGCAGCCGTCGCGGCCCTGGCCCTCGCCGCGCAGCCGCTGGGGGTCCTGGAGGAACTCCTCCGGCAGGTCGAGGACCTCGGGGAGCCCCAGCTCCTCGCCCTGGTAGACGTACGCCGAGCCGGGCAGCGCGAGCGTCAGCAGCGCCGCGGCGCGGGCCCGCGCCAGGCCGGTCGCGCCGCCGCCGTACCGGGTGACGTGCCGCTTCACGTCGTGGTTCGACAGCACCCAGGTCGCGGGGGCGCCGACCGCCGCCGCGGTGCGCAGCGACTCGTCGACGACCTCCCGCAGCGCGGCGGCGTCCCACGGCGCGGTGAGGTAGTGGAAGTTGAACGCCTGGTGGAGCTCGTCCGGACGGGTGTAGGCGGCGAGGCGCTCGGGGGTCGGGGCCCACGCCTCGGCGACCCCGATGCGCTCGCCGTCGTAGGAGTCGAGGAGGCGCCGCCAGGAGCGGTGGATGTCGTGCACCGGGTCCTGGTCGAAGTAGGGCAGGACGGCCGTGCCGAGCATCTCGACCTGGTTCGGGTGGCCGACGTCGGGCAGCCCGGGGGCCTTCGCCATGCCGTGCGCGACGTCGATCCGGAAGCCGTCCACGCCGAGGTCGAGCCAGAACTTCAGGATGCCCGCGAACTCCTCGTGGACCTCGGGGTTCTCCCAGTTCAGGTCGGGCTGCTCGGACGCGAACAGGTGCAGGTACCACTGCCCGTCGGGCACCCGCGTCCAGGCGGCGCCGCCGAACACCGACTCCCAGTCGTTGGGCGGCTCGGCGCCGTCCGGGCCGCGGCCGTCCCGGAAGACGTACCGGGCGCGCTCGGGCGACCCCGGCTCGGCGGCGAGGGCCGCCCGGAACCAGGCGTGCCGGTCGGAGGTGTGGTTCGGTACGACGTCGACGATGACCCGCAGGCCGTGGCCGTGCGCGTCGGCGATCAGCGCGCGGGCGTCGGCGAGGGTGCCGAACAGCGGGTCGACGTCGCGGTAGTCGGCGACGTCGTAGCCGAAGTCGGCCATGGGGGAGACGTAGAACGGGGTCAGCCACAGCGCGTCCACGCCGAGCGCCGCCAGGTAGGGCAGCCGGGACCGGACGCCCGGAAGGTCGCCGACGCCGTCGCCGTCCGCGTCGGCGAAGCTGCGCACGTAGACCTGGTAGATCACGGCGTCCCGCCACCAGCGGGCGGCGTGCTCGGCGCCGTCCCGGGGCGCGGGGACGGCGAGGGTGTCCTGCGTCATGAACGTCCTTCGTTTCGGTGGCCAGATCGGGTTTTCACTTGACGCCGCCGGCGGTGAGCCCGGCGACGATCCGGCGCTGGAAGACCAGCACGACGACGATGAGCGGGACGGTCACGATGACGCCCGCCGCCATCTGGGTGCCGAACGGCTGGTCGAAGCCGGACACGCCGGTGAACTTCGAGATCGCCACGGTGGCGGTCTGCATGTCCTTCTCGTTCACCATCGACAGCGCGATGAGGAATTCGTTCCACGCGGCGATGAACGTCAGGATCGCCGTGGTGAACACCCCGGGCGCCGCCAGCGGGACGATGATCTTCCGGAAGGCCTGGCCGCGCGTGCAGCCGTCCACCATCGCCGCCTGCTCCAGCTCGAACGGGAGCTGCCGGAAGAACGCGGTCAGCAGCCAGATCGACAGCGGCAGCGCGAAGCCGAGGCTCGGCACGATCATCGCCTGGTAGGTGTTGATCCAACCGATGTCGGTGAAGAGTTTCAGCAACGGAACGAGTTGGGAGATTCCGGGGAACATCGACGTCGCGACGATGAGCCCGAGCAGCGCGTTCTTGAACCGGAAGCGCAGCCGGGCCAGCGCGTACGCCGTGGAGACGCCGATGATCAGGGTCAGTGCGGTGGTGGTGCCGGCCACGACGACGCTGTTGAGCAGTGCCCGCCCGAAGCCGTTGTCGCCCTGGAAGACCGCGGTGAAGTTCTCGAGCGACCACCGTACCGGGACGATCGAGTTGTCGAACTGGTCCTGCGGGCGCCGGAACGCCGAGACCGTCATCCAGTAGAACGGCGCGAGGCAGTAGAGGGCCACGGCCGCGATCCCGGCGTACGACAGGATCCGCCGGGTCCGGGTCCGGGTCCGGGAGGCGGTCATGCCTGCACCGCCTTCCGTCGGCGCGCCTTCTGGCGTTTCGCTCGTTTCGTCTCTTCGCGGGCCTCGCCGATGATGTCGGCGCCCAGCAGCTTCACGAACAGGTACGCGATCAGCGCGATGTAGACGAACAGCACCGTCGCGTACGCCGCCGCCGACCCGTATCTCAGGTTGGACGCCTCGAACCACGCGATCATCGTCAGCGTCTCCACGGAGTCCTGGTTGACGCCGATGAGGACGGCCGGGAGGTCGAACATGCGCAGCACGTCCAGCAACCGGAACAGCACCGCGACCAGCAGCGCGGGCTTCACCAGCGGGAGCGTGACGCTCCAGAACCGCTGCACGGCGCTCGCGCCGTCCACGCGGGCCGCCTCGTGGACGTCCCGGGGGATCATCTGCAGGCCGGCGAGCACCAGCAGCCCGATGAACGGCGACGTCTTCCACACCTCGGCGATGATCACCGCGAGCTTGGCGGGCCAACCGTCGGCCGTCCACAGGATCTGCTGCCGCAGGAGCGCGTTCGCGGCCCCGTCGGCCTGGAAGATCCATCGCCACAGCAGTCCGGAGATCGCGGTCGGGATCGCCCACGGCACCAGGATGCTCGCCCGGACGAGCGCGCGGCCCCGGAACGCCCGATGCATGATGAGCGCCATCCCGACGCCGATCACCGTCTCGAGGATCACGGTCGTGAACGTGAAGAACGTCGTGTTGCCGAACGCGTTCCAGAACGCGCCGGCCGGGTCGCCGCTGAAGATCGCGGTGTAGTTGTCGAAACCGACGAAGCGCGTCCCCTCGACGACGAACCCGCTCTCGTCCAGGCCCTCGCCCCGCGCGTACAGCGACTCGCGGAACCCGGCCAGCACCGGGTAGCCGATGACCAGCGCCAGTACCAGCAGGGTCGGGGACAGCAGCAGCGCGGCGAGCCGCCGCTGACCGCGCGCGTCCCCGCCGCCCTTCCCGCCGCCGGGCGCCCGCCGCCCGCGCGGCGCGGCCGCCGCGGCGTTCGCCGCGGCGGCCCGCTCGTCCTGCGTCGTCATGCCGGTCACTTCTGGGCGGTCAGGGTCTCGAGCTCGCCCTGCAGGTCGGCGAGGGCCTCGTCGACGGGCGCGTCGCCGGTGACGGCCGCGTAGCCGGCCTCCTGGATCGCGGCGGTCACGTCGCCGTACTTCACCGCGACGGGACGCGGCGTGGCGTTCTCGATCGCCGACTTCAGGACCGGCAGGTACGGGAACTTCTTCACCAGCTCGGGGTCGTCGTAGAGCGCGGCGATCGTCGGTGCCTGCGAGGTGGCCAGCAGGTTGTCGCGCTGGGCCTGCGCACCGGTCAGGTAGCGGACGAAGTCCAGGGCGGTCGCCTTGTTCTCCGCGAACGCCGAGATCGCGAGGTTGTGCCCGCCGAGGTTGGAGACGCCCGGCCCGTCCGGTCCGGGCAGCGGCGCGACGGCGAACTTCCCGGCGACCTCGGACGAGCCGTCGTCCTCGTTCGCCAGCGAGTACTGGTACGGCCACTGCCGCTGGAACACGAGCCGGCCCTCCTGGAAGTGGCGGCGTCCGCCCTCGGTGTCGAGCGTGATCGCCGACTTCGGCATCCGGCCGTCCTCGTAGGCCCGCACCAGGAACTCCAGGCCCTGCTTCGCCTGCGGGGTGTTCACCGCGGGCTTGCCGTCCGGCCCGATGATGGCGCCGCCCGCGCTGCCGATCGCCTCCACCATCGAGATCGTCATGCTCTCGCTCTTGTTGACCTCGGTGAAGAAGCAGTCGACGTCCTCGGCCTCGTCGAGCCGTTCGACCTTCGCGCAGGCGTCCCACATCTGCCGGTAGGTCTTCGGCGGCTCGGAGATCCCGGCCTTCTCCAGCAGGTCCTCGCGGTAGTAGAGCATCCCCGCGTCGGACGTCGACGGCACGGCGTACAGCCGGTCGCGGTACCGCCCGGTCTCGACCGTCGCGGGCAGCATCGTGGACAGGTCGATCTTGTCCTCGGGCAGCTCGGTCAGCCACCGGTTGGCCGCGAACTCCGCCGTCCAGACGACGTCGAGGTTGAGCACCGTGTACGCGTCCGACTTCGTCGTCGCGTTCTGGATCATCTGCTGCCGCTGCTCGTTGGGCTCGTCCGGCAGCTCGATGACGCGCACCTTCTCGTCCGGGTGCTCGGAGTTCCAGCCGTCCAGCTGCTTCTGCAGGTTTCCGGAGCGGTCCTTGCCGGTGACGAACGTGATGGGGCCGCGGCCTTGCAGGCTTTCCGCGGACGTGCCGGACGATCCGTCGCCGTCGCCATCGCCGCCGCAGCCGGCCAGGGAGAGCGCGAGGACGGCGCCGGCGACCGCGCCGCCGATCCGGGGGATGCGCCGCATGGGGTCCTCCATTCACGGGACGGGCGGTGCCGGCCGCCGTCCCGCCGTTCGGTGGATGGGGGTGGTTGATCGGGGACATTAGCAACGCGTTTCAGGATCGTAAACAGCTTGCAGAAACTTTCAGCAACTTCGTGTCTGATCTGTGTTCGGCTTGCAGAGGCCGCAGGAAACCCGTTCGACGTCGCCGCGCCCGTTACGTCAGGCTTCGTGCGTGACCGAACCGGTGAGCACCGACCTGCGGCTCGTCCGCGACCACACGATCCTGTCCGTCGTGACGGGATCGCGCGCGTACGGCCTCGCGACCGGCGGCAGCGACGTCGACCGGCGCGGCGTGTTCGCCGCGCCCGCACCGCTGTACTGGCGTTTCGACAAGCCGCCCACCCATCTGGACGGCCCGCTGCCCGAGCAGTTCTCGTGGGAGCTCGAGCGGTTCTGCGAGCTGGCGCTCGCCGCGAACCCGACCGTCCTGGAGTGCCTCTGGTCGCCGCTCGTCGAGCGCGTCACCCCGATCGGCGAGGAGCTCCTGGCCGTCCGCGCGTCCTTCCTGTCCCGCCGCGCGCACCGCACGTTCCTCCGCTACGCCGACAGCCAGTTCCGCAAGCTGCAAGACGACTTGCGCAAGTCCGGCGAACCCAACTGGAAGCACGTGATGCACATGCTGCGCCTCCTGCACAGCGGCCTGCACCTCGTCCGCACCGGCGAACCGCTCGTCGGCGTCGGCGACCTGCGCGACCGGTTCCTCGCCGTCAAGCGCGGCGAGATGCCCCGGGACGAGATCGACGCGTGGCGCGCCGAACTCACCGCGGGCATGGACGGCGCCCTCGACGCGAGCCCGCTCCCCGACCTCCCGGACCGCGACCGCGTCGAGGAGCTCCTCGTCTCCGTCCGCCGAAGGAGCCTCGAATGGTGACCCTCCCCGAGGGCCTGCTCGACCGCTTCACCGCCGAACACCCCCACCCCGCGCGTTCCTCACCGTCAGCGGGTCGCACATCTACGGCTTCGAGTCCCGCGACTCCGACATCGACCTGCGCGGCGTCCACCTCATGCGGACGGGCGAGCTCGAGACCGACCTGACGAGGCTGCTCGACGGCGCGCCGCCGTACGTCCCCGACCTCATCGCCGCCAAGCGCGAGGCCGAGCACGCGGGCGTCCCGTCGGGCGCCCCCGGCCGCCCGGTCCTGCGGGCGGACGTCGACGCGCTCTCGGCACTCCTCGAGGACGAGCGCGACCGCAGCGCCCTGCCCGAGCGCCCGACCGCGGAAGGAGTGCTGCACGACCTGCTCGTCCGGACCCGCCTGGCCGGGCTATACCACACCTGAACCTTCCGGTGGGGTTGCGACACCACCGGCGAGGGGATCTTCCTTCGCGGACGGCGTGGGGGCGCCGTTCCCGAAGGGAGCCGTCATGACCGTCGCCAGCCCGTCCTGGGCGGAACTGCGCGAACCCGCCGACGCCGCGGCCCGCGCCGGCTCGCTGCTGGACGTCCTGCGCGCCGAGCTGCCGCCGGACCGTCCCGTCACCGTATGGAACGCCCGGTGCGGCGACGGGGCCCTGTCCCGGTGGCTTGCACCCCGCCTGCACGGGCCCCAACACTGGATCATGCACGACTCCGACCCCGCACTCGCGGCCCGAGCCGTCGAGGGGATCACCCGTGCCGCGAGCGACGGCACTCCCGTCACCGCGCCCGTCACCGCGGAGGTCCGGGTGGCCGCGCTCGCCGAACTCCGCGCGGCCGATGTCGTCGGCACGTCCGTCCTCGCGGCCTGCGACGTCTTGCACCGGCTCACCGCCGCCGAGGTCGACGCCTTCGCCGCGACCGCCTGCCGTCCCGCGCTGCTCACCCTCACCCCGATCGGCCGGGTGCGGCTCGATCCGGCCGACCCGCTCGACGTCGAGTTCGCCGCGGCGGCCGACGCGCACCGCCGCCGCGACGGCCGGCTCGGCGTCGACGCCGCGTTCACCGCCGCCGACGCGTTCACCCGCCGCGGCGCGACCGTCCACACCCGGCCGAGCCCCTGGCGGCTCGGCCCCGCCCGCTCGGCACTGATGGCGCAGTGGCTCCGCGGCTGGGTCGCCGCCGCCGTCGAGCACCGTCCCGCCCTCGCCGCCGACGCCCCGGCCTACCTCCGCCGCCGCCTCGCCGACTGCGCCAACGGCGACCTCACCGTGGAGGTCCGCCACCTCGACCTCTTGGCCGTCCCCGCCCGCTGACCTCCGACCGCACCGCACCACCGCGTCACGCTCCGTAGGATCGGCTTGGCCGATCCGCCCGACCGAGAGCGCCTGGACATGACCGTGTGGCATGAGCAGCAACATGAGCCGATCACCTGGGAGATGTTCCTGGAGATCGATGACGACATCCGGCGTGATCTGGAGATCGTGGACGGGTTCGTCGTTCCCCGCGAACAGCGCAGGCGCGAGCATCAGAAGGTGGGCACCCGGTTGTCGCTCGCGCTCGAACGCGCGGCAGTGGAGCAGGTACGCCGGTCCGGAGGCGCCGAGTGCTACGAGACCAACACCGAAGTCGACGTGCTGCTGTGGGAAGTTCCCGCCACGGCACGCAAGCCCGACGCCGTCCTGCACCGCTGCATACCGGACTTCGAGCAGCTCGCCGCCGAGCACTGCCTCGTCGTGGCCGAGGTTCTCTCGACATGGTCGGGTAGGCGCGACCGCGTCCACAAGATGGCCGACTACGCCGATGCGGGCATTCCGCACTACTGGCTGGTGTCGTTCGACAAGGTCGGGGCGCTGTCGATCGAGCGCCATGCGCTGACCGGCGGTCGTCGCGGCTATGCGCACATCGGGACGACGCACCGCGACATGGGCCCGGTCGCGGTCAGCGCGACGGACCCCTTTCCCACGGAGATCCTCTGGGAGGAGCTGGAGATCGCCCCCAAGGTGTGAGCCGTGGTCCGCGGTGACGTGGGCGGGCTCGGCCTTCTGCCGAGCCCGCCCACGCGGATCCGCACCGGAGCCGGACCCGTGTCACGCCGTCAGCGTTGCAGTGTCAGAAGCCCCGGCCGGTAGGGCAGGAGGCCGTAGTCGGTGCCGTCGGAGCCGGGATCGCGCCCCTGGTAGAGCAGTTGCAGGTTGCAGGGATCGACGGTGAAGGTCTGATCGGCACCGGCGCGGACCAGTTCGCCGTGGCTGATGTCGTCGGTCCACGTGGCGCCACTGTTGACCTTGCCGGCGAAGGGGGCGCCCTCGCTCGCGGCCTGCGGTGTCCACGAACCGTTCAGGCTGGTGGCCGTGAACGAGCGGAAGTAACGATCACCCTGCGAGCCGATCGCCTCGACGAGCATGAGGTAGCGGTTCCGGTCCTTGAGCTTGTAGACCTGAACGCCTTCGAACAGATTGTTCTGCGTATCGCTCATGATCACCGTCGAGGTCGCGCCGAAGCTGCCCGGGAAGTTCCCGATCGGCATGCCGGCCCGGTAGATCTTGCCGTTGTCACCGGCGAAGAAAAGGTACATGTTCGTGCCGTCGCCGATGAGCGTCTGGTCGATGGGGCCCGTTCCGGAGCCGGAGATGCTTCCGGAGAAGAGCTCCTGCTCCGATGACCACCCGTTCGGGTCGGCCGGGTTGTTCGAGGTCCGGTAGGAGAAGGCGGTCCGCCCCCACTGGTAAGCGAGCACCCAGATGTTCTTCGGCGCGAAGTAGAAAAGCGTGGGCGCGACGGTGGAATTCGACATCCCGTTCTGGCCGGCCGACGCCATGTCCGACCAGTTGGAGAACAGGCTGAAGTTCATCGAGCCCCACCTCGTCCCGTAGTCATGCGTCGTCGCATAGACGAGATGCCCGCCGTTGTAAGGGGCGACGGTGAAGTCCTTGAGCGACGCCCACCCCGAATCCGGCTGCGCCAGCGGGCCCGTCGACGTCCAGCGGTACGTCGACGGAAGAGCGCACGGCTGATTCGGGTCGTCGCTTCCGACCTCGACGAGGCGCCACTGCTGGTTGGTGCCGCCCCAGTCGTCGTACTGGACGATGTTCGCGTTGTCGGCGGTGGAACCGCCCTGCACCTCCAGGGCCTTGTCGCTGTGGCGGGAGATGAGCCTTACGTGGCCGTCCGGGCTGTCGGCCAGCCTCCACTGCTGGTTGGTGCCGTCGTGGTCGGACCACTGGACGATCGAGGCGCCGTTGGCCGTCGACCAGTTGTAGACGTCCAGCACCTTGCCGGAGTGGCGGGACTTGATCCGGTAGTACCCGTCGCCGGAATCGACGAATTGCCACTGCTGCTGGTTCTGATCATTCCTGGTCCACTGGGTGATGCGGGCGCCGTCGCCGGTCGCCAGGTTGTAGACGTCCAGGGCCTTGCCGCTGTTGCGGTTGACCAGGACGTACCACTTGTTCACATCCACTGTCGCGGCTTGAGCGGTCTGTACGTTGGTCACGGACAGGAGCACCGACAGCAGGAGCGATGCAAGCACTGCACCGGTCCTCAACATGAACTACTTCCTTTCGTCCGATGTGCCTGTTACCGCTAACATTCCTGTCGCGAGAGGGCCTTCTCTCTATTGGGGATGGCGGGAGGGTGGTGGTGGCCGGAGTAAATACGAGGTGGAGTGACACGGTCAAGGGCCCCGAAGCTACGAAAAGTTTCGGACGCTACCCACCTGCTAGATCGGGCGTGCGAACTGCGTAGCCCGAGGTCCGCCATGAAACTTTCTGAAACTATTGACGGGACCGGCAAGGGCTCACACACTGAGTCCGCGACGCCCTGGGTGGTGAGTGCGTTCCAGTGCTGGAGCGCGGCGTCTGTTGCACGGCCGTGTCCGTGCACCCATCTCTCGTTCGTTCATGGAGGAACAGACGTGCGTATCGCCATGCCCAGATCAGGAATCCGCAAGCGGGCCCTCGTCGCGGGTGCTCTCGGGGTGCTCGCCTCGTCCGCCGCGCTCGTGGCACCGGCTCCGTCCGCCGCCGCCGCGGAGAGCACGCTGGGTGCCGCGGCGGCGCAGAGCGGCCGTTACTTCGGCACCGCCATCGCCTCGGGCAGGCTCAACGACCCGGTGTACACCACGATCGCGAACCGCGAGTTCAACTCGGTGACCGCCGAGAACTCGATGAAGATCGACGCAACCGAACCCCAGCAGGGCCGGTTCGACTTCACCGCAGCCGACCGCGTCTACAACTGGGCGGTCCAGAACGGCAAGGAGGTGCGCGGCCACACCCTGGCCTGGCATTCTCAGCAGCCCGGCTGGATGCAGAACCTCAGCGGCGGCGCGCTGCGCCAGGCGATGATCGACCACATCAACGGCGTCATGGCCCACTACCAGGGCAAGATCGTCCAGTGGGACGTCGTCAACGAGGCGTTCGAGGACGGCAACTCGGGAGCTCGCCGCAACTCCAACCTCCAGCGCACCGGCAACGACTGGATCGAGGTCGCCTTCCGCACCGCGCGCGCCGCCGACCCGGCCGCCAAGCTCTGCTACAACGACTACAACATCGAGAACTGGAACTGGGCCAAGACCCAGGCCGTGTACTCCATGGTCCGCGACTTCAAGCAGCGCGGCGTGCCCATCGACTGCGTGGGCTTCCAGTCTCACTTCAACAGCGGCAGCCCGTACAACGCGAACTTCCGCACCACCCTGCAGAGCTTCGCCGCCCTCGGCGTCGACGTGGCCATCACCGAGCTGGACATCCAGGGCGCCTCGCCGACGACCTACGCCAACGTGACCAACGACTGCCTGGCGGTCGAGCGCTGCGTCGGCATCACCGTCTGGGGCGTGCGCGACACCGACTCCTGGCGCTCGGAGCAGACGCCGCTGCTGTTCGACGGCAACGGCAACAAGAAGCCCGCCTACGACTCGGTCCTCAACGCCCTCAACGGCGGCACCGACCCGGGGCCGGGGCCCGGTGCGGGAACGATCAGCGGCGCCAAATCGGGCCGCTGCCTGGACGTGCCCAACGCCGACACCGCCGAGGGCACCCAGCTCCAACTCTGGGACTGCCACGGCGGCACCAACCAGCAGTGGACCCCCACCGACGCGGGCGAGCTCAGGGTCTACGGCGACAAGTGCCTGGACGCCGCCGGCACCGGCAACGGCGCCCGGGTCCAGATCTACTCCTGCTGGGGCGGCGACAACCAGAAGTGGCGCCTCGACTCCGACGGATCCATCGTCGGGGTTCAGTCCGGCCTCTGCCTGGACGCCGCCGGCACCGGCAACGGCGCCCCGATCCAGATCTACTCCTGCTGGGGCGGCGCCAACCAGCGCTGGACCCGCACCTGACCTGCCACAGGGGGTGAACGATGAATCCCCACGGTGCGGATCCCCCCCGGCTCCTCCGCACAGGCGTCGCCGGTGGTCCCGGTTCGCCGCCGCGGTGGCGGCGGATGCGGGCCTCTGCGTCGACCCCGCCCAGCGCTTCGCCACGGGCTTCAGTAGAGCGGCCCTGAGCCCGCTCCGGGCAGCCTGACCCACATCACCACCACCCACTCGGGCTGCCGTGCCGGTCATCCGGTCCAGTGGGCCGCGTTCGACGGAGGCCGCATCCCCGGTCCGGTCGACGGCTCTCCCGACGAGAGCGGCGTCGCCACCTGGACCAAGCGAGAGATCTGGAGGTTCTTCGCACAGTTCCAGTGCCACGCCCGCACCGCGGAGTGGAGCCGGGATCGCCCCGGCTCCACTCCGCCGTTCACCCCAGAACCCCTTGAGTACCTTGAACAACATCCCTCTCACGTCGGCGAACCGCTGGTCGAACCGCCGGGGGGTGCGAGTGTCAGCGGACGAGGCGCTCGACGGCCTTGGCGTGCAGCGCGGTCGACAGCTCGACGGCCGTGTCGACGACCGCGTCGAGGTCGTCGCCGAGCCGTCCGTCCGCCCACTGCCGGGCCAGCTCGATCATCGCGCCGGTGAACATGGTCGCGGCGACCACGACCGTCGGGCCGCCGCCCGGGCCCATGGCGACGAGGCCGTCCAGCAACGAGGTCTCGGCCTGCCGCCGCCGCGCGGCCAGCAGGTCGTTGCCGGGCGCCTCGGCGAACAGGACGCGCCCGCGCCGCGGGTCGTCGCTGATGAACCGGAGGACGTCCCGGACGCCCGCGCGGGTGCGCGCCTCCGGGTCCTGACCGGCCTCCGCCAGCGCCCGCTCCAGCACGTCGCCGAGCGCCGCGGCCTCCCGGTCGTAGACCGCGGCGAGCAGCTCGCCCGTGTGGGCGAAGTTCTCGTAGAAGTACCGCGTGTGGAGTTCGGCCTCCCGGCACACGGCGCGGACGGTCAGGCCCGCCTCGCCCTCGGCGCCGAACAGGGCGAACGCGGCCCGCAGCAGCATGTCGCGGCGCGCGTCCCGGCGCCGGGACGCGGGGACCCCCGCCCACCGGGTCGTCATGGCGCTCACGCTATCAAGTCTGGACACGGGCGTAACCGGATGCTTATTCTGGCCACAGTCGTATCCAGAATGGGAGTCCGGCATGCCGTCGAAGAGCAACATCATCGCGACGAAGTTCGAGGAGGCGTTCGACGCCGACATCCGCTCGAAGTTCTTCAAGGGCCTCGACTTCGCCGGCCCGGAGGGCGACCCCGGCTGGTTCGGGCCCGGCAGCGCCGTCTGGTACGTGCACTCGCACCTGCCCACCCTGATCCTCGGCCTGGTCGGCGCCGCCTACATCGAGGGCCTGGACCCGAGCATCAGCTGGATGGCCTACGACCACTCCCGCATCCCCGAACGGGACAAGAACGGCATCCCCACCGGGAACGTCGACGCCCACGGCGCGACCGTCCGGCTCGGGCACTCCGTCTCGTTCTTCATCGGGACCGCGTACGGCTCCACCGAGACCGCCGAGCGCCTGGCCCGCACCGTCCGCGCCATGCACCACACGGTCAAGGGCACCCGTCCCGACGGGCTCGCCTACGACGCCGACGACCCCGACTGGCTGCGCTGGAACTACGCCACGGTCGTCTGGGGCCTCGCGACCGCCCACGAGCGCTACCACCGGCGCCCCCTGCGCGACATCGACCGCTACTACCGCGAGTTCGTCCGCGTCGGCGAGGCCCTCGGCGGCACCGACCTGCCGGCGACCAAGGCCGAGACCCTCGACTGCCTCGAGTCCTACCTGCCGCGCCTCGCGGTGACCCCGATCAAGGCGTTCGCCACCGGCCCCAACCTCCGCGGCAGCGAGGCCAAGCCGTGGGAACCCGGCAGCCCGTTCATGGACTGGGCCGCCCGCGACATGCTCCCCGAATGGGCGCGGAAGCTGGCGATGTACCAGCCGCCCAACCCGATCGCCCTCCGCGCCCGCCGCGCCGCCCTCTGGACCGCGATCAACGGCCTCTACGAGGCCACCGGGCCGATCCGCGAGTTCCGCGAGGCGAAGGCCCGCGTCGCGAAGGGCACCTCGGAGCCCGTCGCGTCCACCGCGCCCACCGCTCCCGACCCCGTCCTGACCCGGGACGAGGTCGAGGCGATGGCCTGACCCCCCGGCTCCCGCGGGGCCGCCGGGGAGGGGGTCGGCGGCCCCTGCTCGGGACGCGGCGGGCGGTCAGAGCACGAAACGACTGTGGTCGAAGAAGTGTTCTCGCGACGCTTTCCGGGCCGCCGCGATCCACGCCCGATCGTTCCCCGGAGTGGGATTGGAGATCGGCCCCGCGGTGTCGAACCAGCACGCGAACGCGCACCGGGTGTGCTTTCCGCCCGCCGCCGTCGTGGTCATGTACGCGATCTGGTCCTTCATCCACGACACGTTCTGCGATCCCCGGTTGCCGTAGCCGATTTCGGGGACGCACCACGGGATGCCGCGCGACCGGGCGAACTCGACCGCCGGACCCCACAGGGACTCCTTCGACCCCACGTGGGAATAGCCGTCCGCGCCGTAGCAGTCGACCAGTCCGTCGCCGGGCCACATGTCGGCGTACGTGCGCCCCTTCGACGGGTTCGTCCCCGCCCACGTCGTGACGATCTGCACCGTGTACAGGCGCGACCAGCCGTCCTCCTGCACGCGCTTGGCCAGTCGGCAGAACCGCCGGAAGCCCGCGCGATAGGTGGAGAGCGAGAACGTGCCGTTCTTCAGTTTCACGTCCGGCTCGTGCCAGATCGTCACGAACGCGACGTGGGCCTTGGGGACGCTGCGCAGAAAACCGAGGATCCGTTCGTCCAGTGATCCGGACGCGACGGCGGCCATGTCCGGCTTTCCCGACCAGCAGCTCGCGCGCTTTCCGGCGTCGGCCCCGGCGTTCGACGCCGCCCACGACCTCGGGATCCCGTCGCGCGGGCGCTGGTAGACGCGGCGGATCGTGAGCGGCCCGTACCGATCGTCCAGTTGCGGGTAATCCGAGCCCGACAGGTTGTCGCCCGCCGCGCCCCACAAGATCGAATCGCGTTTTTCCGCCAATGGATCTCCACCGCCTTCGCTGTCGTATGGAATAGTTATTCCCTGCTTGAATGGCAATGCAAGCATTCGGCGAACGGGTATATGGTAGATCTTTTATAATTGTGCGCGACGATCACGTCCACTGATTAGGGAGGTGTCCGGCCAGGGGTTTTGGTCGGTGTCAAAAGCATTCTCACAAGCGAAGAATGCTGCTTCCGCACGGCTCCGCGGGGGGAGTAGCATCCCCGCATGCGCTACGGAGTCTGCGTGCCCAACATCGGTGAGTTCGCGGAGCCGCGTCAGGTCGCCGATCTCGCCCGGCGGGCCGAGAACGCGGGGTGGGACGGGTTCTTCGTCTGGGACCACGTTGTGTTCCCCTACGGCCCCCAGGAGGTCGCCGACCCCTGGGTGCTGCTCACGCTCGTGGCCACCGCGACCGAACGGATCCGGTTCGGCCCGATGGTCACGGCGGTGGCCCGGCGGCGCCCCGGGCCGCTCGCGCGGCAGACGACCTCGCTGGACCGGCTGTCGGACGGACGGCTGGTGTTCGGCGCCGGGCTGGGCTTCACGCTGGACGCCGAGTACGGCACGTGGGGCGAGTCCGTCCGGCCGGCCGAGGTGGCGGGGCGGCTGGACGAGGGGCTGGAGCTCCTCACCGGGCTGTGGTCGGGCGAACGCGTGGACTTCCACGGCGAGCACCTCACCGCGGCGGACGTGACGTTCCGGCCCACGCCGGTGCAGCGGCCGCGCCCGCCCGTCTGGATCGGCTGCAACTGGCCGAACCGGCGCCCCCTGCGCCGGGCGGCCCGCTGGGACGGCGTCGCGCCGATGATGGTCGACATGGCGGACGGCTCGTGGAACCCCACGCCCGAGGCGGTGGCCGAACTCGTCGGCGCCGTCGAAGCGCACCGGGACGCCGACGGCCCGTTCGACGTCGTGATCACCGGCGCGACCCCGGCGGACGAACCGGGCGCCGCCCGCGAGACCGTCGCGGCGATCGCCGACGCCGGCGCGACCTGGTGGCTGGAGGGCTCCCGGCCGGCGCCGGGCGAGTACGCCGCCGCCCTCCGCCGGATCGAGGCCGGCCCGCCCCGCTGACACCGGGCCCAGGACCGGTCAGCGCGACCGGTGTGAGGCGCCTCAGCGTCTCGGCGTGCGACTGGTCCGGCGGATGAGGGCGCGAAGGAGGGGGACCAAGGCCGCCGCGCCCGTAGCTGCGCCTGCAATACGGGCCCAGGGGCGAAGGACACGCGGCCGGCTCTCGGGCTGGGGAACGGGGGCCCGGTCGTACTCCTCGTCCAGGATTTGATGGAAGCGACGGGCTTGCCTGGTCTCTGACGTGCTCATCCGCACCTGGCGCGCGTCCTGCCAGTAGGCGCGTCCCGGACGGCCGCTGAACATCTCGCGGGAGATGGCCCGCAGCCGTTTCTCGGGTAGGGCCTTGGTCTCGAAAGACATCTGCCACTCGGACACGATCATGTTGATGTACATGAGTTGACGTCGGGTCTTGCGGTCCTCGCCCTCAGGCACCGGGCCCCATGCCTCGTCGAGGCCGGGGTCGTCCATCGCCATCTTGAGAAGCTCGGCTATGGCGATGCGTCGAGCCTCTTCACGGGCGATCTTCGTCTCGCGCGCCTGCAAAATGAGGAACCCCCCGACCCCGACCAGCGTGATGATCGAGAGGTGCACAGCCATCGTGACGGAGCGCCAGTCGCGTTGATCTAAATAATCCTCGTCCAGGATCGTTCCTGTGATGGCGAACGCGGTTGCGAGGCTCAGAGCGAGTAGGAAGGCGAGGGCGAGGACGAGCATGTACATCGTGCTTCGTCCCGGGAGGCGGGAAGGCATGAGGGGAAGGTAGGCCGGAGAGCGGGACGCGAGCGCTGTATTCCAGGAGATGGGAGACAGGGCGTCGTGCCGCACGGCGATCTCGATGCAGCCACGTTGTGCCGATGTCGCGGCGGGCCGCCCACGTTCGTGGTCTGATAGGCGACCTGCCGCGACACCGATGCCCAGTGTTCTCTGGTGAAAGAACCGTCAGGCGTCTCGGATGTCTGGTTTGGCGGCCGAGAGCATGCGGCCGGGGATGATGACCAGACGTTCGTCCTGCCCGATGCTCACGCCCCGCGGGAGGCGTCCGGCGTATGCGCTCGTCGCTTCGCGACCGATCACGGCGATATCGCCGTTGTCCAGCTCCCAGATCTCCGGGCAGTCCTGCGTGGTGCGACTGGCGCCCACCTCGGCGGCGGTCTTTCCCAGCCTGCGCTGGAACTTCGCGTCGTGGTCTGCTTCCCAGGGTCTCGTCATGGGCCACCCACTTCCAGTACTCAAGTCGCTAGCTATGAGACTCTCGCAGGAGTGCGCAAAAGCGACAAGAGTGACGTTGGGGAGGCGTGTGGGACGAGTTGGTTGCCGGTTGTCGAGTCATGCGGCGGGCCTGTGGGATGTGCTGCGGAGATGTGCCTCAGAAATATTTGATGGAGTTTCGGAGGAGTGAGGGTCCTCTTGCCATGAAGTAAGGTGCCCGGCTGCTGCCGGTCATGGCTCGGATCGACGGCCGGGGCGACGTGCCGAAGTGACGGCCTCGTCCCCGTCCCTGGTGCGGTGCGACCTGGGGCGGCCAGATCTTGTGCGTGGATCTGGCCGGCCGAGCCATTGACCGGCGTGGCGCCCTGCCTCACCTTGCAAGGTTGGCGAGCCGACTCGGCCGTCCGGGCGTTGGAATGGATCGCTGGGGCAGCCGGTCACGTCGGCATGAGCGCCCAAACGATCTTTCCTTGTCCGGTGGCGGACGGGCGCACGCCGGTGTCCTTGGCGTAGGCGGCGATGATCGCGAGGCCGCGCCCGTTCAGCGCGTCGAGGTCGGCGTCACGGGCCTGCGGGAGTTCGGGAGACGGGTCCCAGCACTCCAGGAGCGGCGCGCCGTCGTGGACGGCGACCCGGACGCGGAGTTGGTGACAGGGTGCAGAATTGACCGCATTTGTCGTTATCTCGCTCATGACGAGAACCGAGTCTTCGATCAAGAGGCGCCTGTAGCCCCACTTGATGAGGGCGTAGCGGACGAGTTCGCGCGCGAATATGACCGAGGAGTCCACTCCTAGTATGGTCATCCGGATTTCATCCGATTGTGGCATTTGAACTCTTGGTGCGTGGTCATTCATGTCCACCGTCCTGTTCTCGTGATCTGCTTCACAGGATCGGTAGCGCTGGGCTAATGTGCGTCGTATCTCGAAAACATCGATACGTGAGGAGTGTTGATGAGTGCTCGTGAAATGATCGATCCGAAGGCGTCGCTGTGGTCCTGGCTGGCCTTTGACCTGTGGTTTTATCGAACCCAGCGAGGGATGTCGCTCGCGCAGATGGGACAGATCGTCAATGCCGCTCGTGGAACGGTATCGAACTGGGAGGCCGGACGTCTGAGGCCACAAGATGATCATATGGATGCCCTGGATAGGGCATGGAATACGGGTGGTCACTTCGCTCGACTGCTCTGGTATGCCCGTTCCGGACACAATCCGGACTGGTTCAAGCAGTATGTCCAATATGAGGAAGCTGCTGAGATTATCAAGATCTACAATGGCAGAGCGATCCCCGTCCTGATTCAGACGGAAGCGTACGCGCAAGCCGTGCTGTGGTCGGCCGGGCGCACCAGAGAGGTGGAGGTCGAGAGCAAGGCGCGCATGAAGCGCCAGGGGATCCTCAAGAAATCGGATTCGCCGCACGTCTGGGTTCTTGTCGATCAAGAGGCTCTTGAGTGCCCTGTGGGGGGCAGAGAGGTCATGCGCGCTCAGATGAGCCGCCTGCTCGACATCGGAGACAATCCCCGCCTGATCGTCCGTGTTGTGCCCAGGTCGGCGGGTCCCCATCCTGGTCACGATGGGACTTTCCAGACGCTGAAGGTGAAGGGGCGAGAGGTTGCCTATGCGAGTGCCCAGATCGGCGGGAGGCTGATCGAGACCGGTGACGAAACCGCGAGCCTCGGGATAAAGTTCGATCAAATCGGGGCGCTTGCCCTGTCTCGGGATGCTTCGCGGGACTTGATCGAGCAGACGATGAGGACGTACGAATGACCAAGTGGCGGAAGAGTTCCTACACCGGTACGGGTAACGATGATGTGTGTGTCGAGGTGGCTGACCTGGGCGAACGTATTGGCGTGCGGGACTCCAAGGATCCTGAGGGGCCTCGTCTCGGGTTCAGTTCGGAGGACTTCGGCGGGTTGCTGGCGCGGATTCGGCGTGGGGAGCTGAATCTCGACTAAGACGTTCCTAGCCCTCGAATACGTCGATGACCTGGGGATTCATGTGATCGTGTGGCGCAGGGGCTCCCACAGCGGAGGCGGTCACGACGATGCGTGCGTGGAGGTCGCGGATCTGGGGCGTCTGGTCGGCGTGCGGGACTCCAAGGATCCGGACGGGCCCCGGCTCGATGTCGGGCCTCGAGAGTTCGGACGGTTTGTCGCTCGGGTCCGGGCCGGGGAGTTCGATCGTCGGACCTGACGAACGTCCGGCTCCTTGAGGCTTCCAGTCTCCCGTGCGCTTGAGCCGTCCGGGCCACGGGCCGTGGGGCCGGCTCGGTCAAGGGTGGCGGAGAACAGCCGTCGCCTCTTTCTCCCCGTTGGCCGCGTAGTAGACGATGTCGGTCTTGTCGCCCTTGCGGGGCGTGAGGTTCAGGGCGCCGACGTCGCATCCGGACATGTCATCCGGAAAGTCCGTCTCGACCGTGAGGGTTTTCCCCTCGTTGACGACCGGGACGGCGGTGCCGGTGCACTCTCCTTTCAGGTAGCGCACCTCGCCGAGCTTCAGGCCCTCTTCCAGGGTCAGTTCCACGTCCCAGGAGTTCCGGTCGCCCGCGACTCGCTTCACGGTGCCCGCCCATGTCCCCGCGAGGTCGTCCGGCACGGACGCCTCGGGCGTCGGGCCGTCCGGCTGGAGTGCGAACACCAGGGCGGTGCCCATGATGAGCACCCAAAATATGGCGAAGACGGCCGCGCAGCCGATGGCGAGGCGACTGCCGGGGCTGTGCCGGGCCCGTGGATACTGCGGCGCCATGTATCGCGGCGGCGCAGGAGGCGGCGGCGGTGGGGGCGGTCTTGGTGGTGGCGGGGGCTGTCGTCCGGGGGACGCGCTTTCCCACGGGTCTTCCGGAGCGTCGGAGCGGCCCGCGCCCGGGGTGGCGGCGGCCCACGGGTCGTCTATGAGCTCCTCGGCCTCCGGTGCGCCGGGCTCGTCCGGAACGGGGTCGCGGCGGGCGGCGTCGTACGCGGCGCGCCGGGTGGTGAGGACGTCGCGCGCGGCGTTGATCAGGCGCAGGCGGTCCTCGGCGGCGGCTTTCGCGGTGGGGTCGGTGACGCGGTCGGGGTGGTGCGCGCTCGCCTGCTTCCGCCAGGCGCGCCGGATCTCGTCCGCCGAGGCGTCCGGAGGGACGCACAGCAGTTCGTAGGCGTCGTTGCCCGCCAGCTCGCCGAACAGGATGGACAAGGTCAGCGGCCGATCCTGCGCGACACCGAGGCGCGGTAGCAGGTGAGGGTCCAGTGGGCGGTGGCGGCGGTGTGGCCCGCCGGGACGACCATCGACCCGACGGCGACCGTCACGTCCTTCGCTCCGGCGAGGTAGTAGATAAAGGTGTCGAAGCGGTGCTCGAAGCCCCAGTAGTACCAGTCGTTGCGCAGGATCTGCTGTCCTGCGAGGAAGGGTGTCTGGAGGAGTTCCTGCGCCTGCGCGGGCAGGTTGCCGAGGACGCCGCGGGACTCGCGGGTCAGGCCGAGGTCCGGCGGCGCCGCCCCGGGGGCGGACGACGGCCCGGCCGTGCGGGGCGCGGGACGGTGCTCCACCGAGACGTGCCGGAGGGAGCCCGGAGCGAACTGGAAGGACGAGATCACGTAGACGGGGCGGTGCTCGGTGTTCACCCGGGGCTCGGCGATCGACAGGCCCGACTCCCCGAAGGTGACGGCGTAGCTGCGCCCGTCGCCGCTCGAGCCGTCGATGTTGGCGTACCAGTCGATGGCGGTTCCGGAGAGTTCGGCGAGGCGCTCGCGGGTGCGGGCGCCGACCGACTCCCAGCGCCCCGCGCGGTCGCCGTCGCCGCCGAGCGACATCTCGCCCGGCTGGTGGACGCCGGACGCGTCGCGCCTGGTGAGCCCGCCGCCGCGTCGGGTTTCGGGAGTGCCGGGACCGGACGGCACCGCTGGAAAGGAGGAGTTCATACGCAGCCCCTGACCCCGTATTGACACTGCTTGATCAGGTTAGTGCGAACGGGGCCGGGCGTCGACGAACATTCCGGAGCCGTCCCCGGCCGGGATCGGCCGGGGACGGCGGGGTCAGCCTCCTTCGGTGACGCGCAGGTTCGGGGGGACGATCTCCTCGTAGGTCGGGAGGCGTTCGACGAGGCCGGTGGTGCGGTGGAACCGCAGGGCCGTGTCGATCGACTGACGGGTGAAGCCGATCTGGGGCGGGACCTCCTCGCGCAGGATCGGGACGAGCGCCTCGCGGGCCTGCGGATCGACGGTCTTGTTGTACTCGGCGAGCAGGCCGGGGACCTCCTCGGGACGCTCGCGGATGTCGGCCTGGGCGCGGGCGATGGCGCGCTGGAACGCCGCGATCTCCTTGCCCTTCTTGTCCATGAGCTTCGCGGTCGTGAACGCGACGCCGTGCGCGGTGGTCTCGAAGCCGGGGATGTCGCCGCGGGACGGCGAGATGTAGAGCCGCCCGGCGCCCGCGGCCTCGGCCTGCTGTGCGATCGGCTGGAAGAAGGACAGGGCGTCGACGCGGCCCGCCTTGAGGGCGCCGATGGCGGACGTCGCCTTGGCGCCGAGGTTGACGAGTTCGACGTCGGTGTCGGAGTCCATGCCCACCCGCTGGAGGAGGTAGGTGACGAGGGCCTCGGTGCCGCTGCCGGGGCCGGTGATGCCGATCTTCTTGCCGTCCAGGGCGCGGATCCGCTGGTCGAGCGGGGCCGAGTCCGGCGGGCCGGACCAGTTCTCCGCGACGATGATGTCGACGTAGTACTTGTCGACGAGGTTGGCGACGAGCCGGGTGTCGTCGTCGATGCGGGCGAGGTTGAGGGCGTCGGTGAGGACGCCCGCGCCGACGTCGATGCTGCCGGACTTGAGGGCGGCGGCGACCTTCGCGCCGGTGCCGAGGCGGGGACGGTCGCCGAGCTCGACGCCCTCCTGCGCGAAGTAGCCCTTCTTCTCGGCGATGAACAGCGGGAAGAACGCGATCGAGTTGCTGATCTGGCCGACGTTCAGCGTGCCCGGCGGGGTGGTCGAGGTGCGGTTCGCGCATCCCGCGACCGCGAGGACCAGGACGAGCAGGGCCGCGAGCAGGCGCCTCATCGCGACTCCACCGGCTTCCAGCGGCTCAGCCTGCGGTCGAGCAGGCCGACGAGCAGGTTCAGCACGGCCGCGATGACGCTGAGCACGACGAGGGTGGCGAACACGCCGGCGGTGTCGAACTGGGCGGCCGCGTCGTTGATCAGGTAGCCGAGGCCGCGGTTGGACGCCACGAGCTCGCCGATCACCGCGCCGATCAGGGCGTAGGGGATCGCGACCTTCAGGCCGGTGAGGACGCCGGTCATGGAGCCCGGCAGGACGACCTTGAACGTGATGTGCCACCGCGATCCGCCCATCAGCCGGACGGCGTCGATGAGGCCCCGGTCGACCTCGCGGACGCCCGCGACGGTGTTGAGGAACACGAGGAAGAAGACGGTCGCGGCGGCGAGCAGCACCTTCATGTTCATGCCGATGCCGAACCAGACGATGAACAGCGGGGCGAGCGCCACCTTCGGGATGGAGTACAGCGCCATGATGAACGGGTCCAGCACCCGGTAGAGCAGCTTCGCCGAGGCGAGGGCGAAGCCGAGGACGACGCCCGCGGCGGCGCCGAGCGCGAAGCCGTAGACGATCTCCTGCACGGTGACCCAGGTGTTCGACCACAGGACGCCGTCCTGGTGCCACTGGACGAGGCGGTCCCAGATCTCGGACGGGCGGCTGGTGAAGATGACGTCGAACCAGCGGTCGGCGGCCCACTCCCAGACGAGGAGCAGGGCCGCGACGAGGACCACGCGGGCGGTCCACACGCCGACGGTCGTCCCGTGTCTGGCCCAGAAGCCGCGGTCGATCCGGACGATCTCCGGTGCGGCGCCCTGGATGTCGGCGCTCATCGTGCCCCCTCGCGGAGTGCGTCGGTCATCTTGCGGTGGAGGGAGACGAACCGGGGGTCGACCCGCAGCTCGTCGGGGTCGCGGGGGCGGGGAAGGTCGATCTCCTCGTCGAGGACGACGCGGCCGAGCCGGCCGAGGACGACGACGCGGTCGCCGAGCAGGAGGGCCTCCTCGATGTCGTGGGTCACGAACACGACGGTCTGGCCGCTGCCCTGCCAGAGCCGGAGCAGCTCCTTCTGCAGGTCGTGCCGGAGCTGGGCGTCGAGCGCGCCGAACGGCTCGTCCATCAGCAGGGTCTCGGGTTCGCAGGCCAGCATCCGGGCGAGGCTGACCCGGCGCCGCATGCCGCCGGACAGCTCCCGGGGGTAGTGGCGCTCGAAGCCGCGCAGGCCGACCCGCTCGATCAGCTCCTCCGCGCGCTCGCGGCGGCGGGCCGACGGCACGCCGCGCAGTTCCATCGGCATCTCGATGTTGCGCCGGACGCTCCGCCACGGCATCAGCGTGTCGGACTGTGTCAGGTAGCCGATGTCGACGCGCGGCTTGGTGACGGGTTCGTCCCGGTACAGGACTTCGCCGGACGAGGGCGTCGTGAGGCCCGCGAGGAGGTTGAGCATCGTGGACTTGCCGCAGCCGCTGCGCCCGAGCACGCTGACGAAGCCGCCCTCCGCGATGTCGATGTCGAAGTCGCGGAGCGCGACGATGCCCTGGTCGTCCTTGACGAACTGCTTGCCGAGCCCTCGGGTTTTGAGTACGGATGTCACGGTCGGGCCTCCTCGGCGCGGTCGGCACCGGCGAGCCAGCGGCTGTTGCGGACGGCCATGGTCCGGACGTCGTCCGCGGTGAAGCCCTCGGCGAGCAGGCGGTCGGCCATCAGCGCCAGCCCGTCCTCGACGGGCGGGTTGAACGGCTGGCCGAGGTCGCTGGACAGGACCGAGTGCTCGGGCCCCACCGCCTTGATGTTCTCGACCCAGAGCTCCCACGAGACCTTCCCCGTGTAGGGGGTGGTGAAGCAGCGCTCCATCAGGGCGCCCTTCGCCGCGAGGGCGCGCTGCCGCTCCGCGCCGACCCGCTGGGAGGTGAACTCGGGGTGGGTGACGACGATCCGCCGCACCCCCTCGGCGGACGCGGCGTCCACGACGGTGGCGATCTCGGCCTGGCTCAGATGCCCGGTGGCCAGCGTCATGTCGTGCCTGGCGATCACGCGCAGCACCTGCCGGACGTTCTCGGTGATCTTCCCGTCGTCGTCGACGACGTCCACCGGGTCGGCGGCCATGCCCTCGGCGCGCAGCTCCTGCTGGAGCCGCGCCCACATCGGCGGCTTGGCGCCCTCGGGGTCGTGCGCGGTGCATTCGCGCTGGTTGGCGCTGTCCACGGTCGGCATCCAGACGACCTGGGCGCCGCCGCGCGCGGCGATCTCGACGGCGACGGGGTTCATGCCGCCGACCGAGCCGTTCAGCGTGATCGCGCCGACCGCGTCGAAGCCGGGGACGGCGGCGCGCACCACGGCGGCGCGCTCGGCGGTGGGCGCGTAGTGGGACTTGAGCACGAAGCCGCTCATGCCCGCCGCGGTGAACCTGGGGGCGAGCGCGAGGTCGTCGATGCGGCGCTCCATCACGTCGGGGGCCACATGGATGTGCACGTCGTACGCGCCCCGCACGAGTTCGCGCGCCCGGTCGGACGGCGTGGGGTGGTCGGTCATGCTTCGGCGCCTCCTGTCGACGTCACTGGTGCCAAGATTGTCAACAATTTCGGCGACATCGTCAATGCCCTGGTGGTCCGAGTATGTCCGGCGCGATTTCGGAGTACCGGCGAGACCGGGCACGTCAAGATCGTCAAGAGTCGTCGGCGGCGGCTGTACAGCAAGCCCGCCGCGCGGCGGGAGCTGGGCGGGGGACCGCTTTCTGGGCGATGGCCGAGCGGAGCATGCCCGACCCTCCGTCCTGCCGGGAACGTCTGCGCCGTCTCGGCCCGGATCTGTGGCTGCCGGAATCGTTGGCGGAGCGGTGAGTTCCCGGCGCCGACGGAGTCCATACGGGCATGACTGAGCACACACTCCAAACTCCCGAGGTCGATCTCGTCTACGACGTCCACGGGCCGCTGCCGACCGCCGACGGGCGGCCGCCGCTGGTGCTGATCGGCCAGCCCATGGACGCCGCCGGGTTCGCCACGCTGGTGTCGCACTTCCCGGAACGGACCGTGGTCACCTACGACCCGCGCGGCCTCGGCCGCAGTACCCGCAAGGACGGACGCGTCGACAACACGCCCGAGACGCAGGCCGCCGACGTGCACGCGCTCATCGAGGCGCTCGGCGCGGGCCCGGTCGAGCTGTTCGGCAGCAGCGGCGGTGCGGTGACCGGGCTCGCGCTGGTGGCGGCCCACCCGGGCGACGTGACCACCCTGGTGGCGCATGAGCCGCCGCTGCTGCCGGTGCTGCCCGACGCCCGGGCCGCCGAGCGCGCCCAGGCCGGCGTCCGGGACGCCTACCAGGCCAAGGGGTGGGGTGCCGGCATGGCGGCGTTCGTCGCGATGACGACGTGGCAGGGCGAGTTCACCGACGAGTACTTCGCGCGGCCCGCGCCGGACCCCGCCGCTTTCGGGATGCCGGCCGAGGACGACGGCTCCCGCGACGACCCGCTGCTGTCGGACCGCTCCTGGGCGGTCAGCGGCTACCGGCCCGACGTCGAGGCGCTGACGGCGGCGCCGACGCGGATCGTCATCGCGGTGGGCGAGGAGTCCCGGGGCGTCATCACCGGACGCACCTCGGAGGCGACGGCCGAGCTGCTCGGGCGGCGGGCGACGGTGTTCCCGAGTCACCACGGCGGGTTCATGGGCGGCGAGTTCGGCCAGACCGGGCAGCCGGAGGCGTTCGCCCGCACACTCCGCGACGTCCTCGACGCCACCGCCTGACACCGACCGCCCGTATCGAGGTGAGCCCGCGCGACCCGGTCGTCGCGGCGGCGTCGGATCCGGTGAAATCGAAGGGCCTCCGCTATTTCCGGCACAGCCTGAAAGGCCGCAGTTTTTCTGATTACTGCGCTCGGCCGGATCGGAGTCGATCGTCCCTGTTCAGTGGCACTGTCGGAAACCTTATCGTTTTCCCCAATTGTCGCTCAACGGCCGTTCGTCCCTCGGGTCACATAAGCGTGGCAGAAAGGGGAGGCTCACGGCGGGGCTGCGCAATATACGGTGTCGCGTATGCGAGCGAAAATCTTCTGCGCGACCTTCGTTGCCGTGGTTATCGGGACGGCCGGCGTGGGTCCGGCGCAGGCGGCCCCTCCTTCGGGCGATCGGCTGGCGTGGGCGGCGGGCCCGGCCTCGGCGGTGAGCCGGGCTCAGGCGCAGGTGGCGCCGCCGTGGGGTGCCTGCGGCCGCAACACCGACCCGCAGAAGCTGGTGCGGTTGTTCACCAAGAACCGCGTCGTCGACTTCGCCCTGCGCTGCGGCGGCCCGAAGTACAGTTCCTCCCCGACCTGGGGGTACCGGCACATCCTCTGGCGGCACAGGGGCGACTTCGAACGCATGGCGGCCGGGACGTACCAGAATTGGCGCGACATCGCCGACCTCGCGATGAGCCACAACACCTCCGACCCCGACCGGTACAGCCACGGTGGCGGGAAGTCGTGCTACTCGCGGGTCCTGTATCTCAGGAACATCCGGACCAATCAGGTCGTGCGCAAGCAGATCTTCAAGATGATCGTCTCCAGCAGCAACAACATCATCACCAGCTACCCGGCCGGGACGCACTGCTGATGAACGTGGCCGCCGGTCTCGTCGCCCGGCTCCGCCGCCTCGGATACACGGTCGCCGGGACGGCGCCGGGCGTCCACGAGGTGACCGCCCACGCCGGGCGGCCGCTCCACCGGCGGCCACGACTCGTCCTCCCCGAGGACGTCCTGGCGGAGTACATCGCCGCGCTGCGGCACGACGCCGCCGAGGCGGGCCTGGCCCCGCTGGATCTGATCGAGACCCACATCCAGGAAGAGTTGGACTCGATCGACCCGGAAGGCCGCAACCGCACCACGGCCCTCGGAGTCCGGCGCGACCACGCCGGCCGACCCGAATGGTTCGTCACCCAGGACCCCCGCCCGCCGCCGGACGCCGCCCCCGGCTTCCGTTGGGACGCCGCCCCTCCGGACGCCGGAGCACCGTGACGGACGTGCGGTGCCCCGTCCGTCACTGCCGATCGCGAGTTCACACAACGTCCGGCGCGGGCTGCGGCTATGGGCGGTTGAGGACACCCGTCGCCTTCTCCACGCCGTCCGTCACGTAATAGACGATTCTGACTTCATCGCCCTCGCGGGGGGTGAGGGTCAGGGTGTCGGCTTCGCAGTTGCGCTGTTCCTCTGGGAAGACGGTCTTGACGGTGAGTGTCTTGCCGTCGTAGGCGACCGGAACCGCCGTGCCCGTGCAGAGGCCGTGCTGGTGGCGCACCTCACCGACACGCCGCCCCTCTTCGAGGGTCACTTCGACGTGCCGTGACGTGTTGGTGCCGAAGTTGTCCGAGACCATTCCGGCCCACGTTCCCGCGAGGACGTCCGGTACGGACGCCTCGGCCGTCGGCTCGTCGGACCCGCGTACCACCACGACGCCCAGGACGATCAGAAGACCGGCGATGAGGACCGCGCAGGCGACTCCGGCTTTCGAGCCGATCGCGCGGCGAACCCGGGAAGGCGGCGACGCCGGTGGCGTGCCTCCAGGGGCGGCGGTGCCGTCACCTGTGTCCTCGGAGCCCTCCTCCGGCGCCGCCGGGAAAGACGAGTTCATGCACCATCCCCGTGAACGTTCTTCGAAATTTCCTTGATCAAGATAGCGGGAGGCGGATGCGGCCGACGAGCCGGACCACGGCGGAGTCCCAGGGAACGCGGGATCAGCGTTCTATCGCGGAGCGGTGTCGATGGCGGTGGGGGAGAGGATCTTGCCGAGCACCATCGCGGCGCAGCCGGTGAGCCCGGCGGCCTCGCCGAGGCGGGCCGGCTCGATCCGGAGGCTGCGGGTCGCCAGGGCCGTGGCCCGCTGGTAGACGATCTCGCGCAGGCCCGCGATCAGCGGCTCGTCCGCGCCGACGAGGTCGCCGCCGAGGACGACGACGGCGGGGTTCAGCAGGTTGACGGCCGTGGCGACGACCTCGCCGATGCGGCGGCCCGCGTCGCGCAGCAGCGCGACCGTCGCGGGGTCGCCGGAGCGCGCGAGCGCGGCGAGGGCGGGCAGGTCGGCGGCGGTCGAGCGGGCCAGCAGCGCGGCGCCGCCCGCGATCGCCTCGACGCAGTTGACGTTGCCGCAGCGGCACGGGCGCTCGACGTCGGACGGGACGGGCACGTGCCCGATCTCCCCGGCCGCGCCGAGCGCGCCGCGCTGGATGGCGCCGCCCGCGATGATCGCGGCGCCGATGCCGGTGGAGATCTTCACGAACAGCAGGTCGTCCACGCCGGGGTGGGCGCCGTGCTCGCCGAGTGCGGCCGCGTTGACCTCGTTGTCGAGGTAGGCGGGCACGCCGAACCGCTCGCGGACGCGCGGGCCGATCTCGACGGCGTCCCAGCGGCCCGCGACGTGCTCGACGGCGTCGGGGACGCCGAGGCCGACGCCGCGGACGGACCCGACCGGGACGCCCGAGTCCTTGAGCAGCCCGCACCACAGGTCGAGCAGGTTCGGCAGGGTGGTGTCGGGGGAGACGTCGGCCGGAGGCCCGTCGGCCCGCGCGACGATCGTCCCGGCGAGGTCGCACACGGCGAGTTGCCCGCGCGACTGGCCGAGGTTGGCGACCAGCACGGCGCCGCCGGACGCGTGGAAGCGCAGCCGGGCGGGGGGACGGCCGCCGGTGGACGGCCCGTCGGCGCGTTCGACCACGAGCCCGCGCCCGATGAGGTCGGCGACGCGGGACGCCACGGTGGGACGCGACAGTCCGGTGAGGCGCGCGAGGTCCGCGCGGGTGTCGACGCCGTGCTCGCGGATCAGCCGGAGGACGTCGCCGGTCGTGGCCGGGGTGACGGGCATCCGGCCAGTCAAGCACGCGGGTCTTCGGTACGTCCAGTTGATGAAACCTCGGAGACTTTTGTAAGTCAGACTTTCTAAGTGGGTTGTGCAGTCAGCATATGTCTCGGTAGTTTGCCGAGTGGAGATTCCCCCTGGTCTGGAGCATCGAATGGCTGTGCATCCCGTGCTGGCAGAGGTGACGCGGCGCATCGCGGAGCGGAGCGCCGGCCGCCGCGAGGAGTACCTGGGCCGGATCCGCGCCGCCCGGACGGCCGGGCCGGTGCGCGGCGGCATGGGGTGCGCGAACCTGGCGCACGGCTTCGCGGCGTGCGGCGTCCAGGACAAGCTGTGGCTGCGCGGCGACGTCACGCCGAACATCGCGATCGTGTCGTCCTACAACGACATGCTCTCGGCGCACCAGCCGCTGAAGGACTACCCGGACGTCCTCAAGGCCGCGATCCGCAAGGGCGGCGGCACCGCGCAGTTCGCGGGCGGCGTCCCGGCGATGTGCGACGGGATCACCCAGGGCCGCGCGGGCATGGAGCTGTCGCTGTTCAGCCGGGACGTCGTCGCGATGGCGACGGCGGTGGCCCTCTCGCACGACATGTTCGACGGCATGCTGCTGCTCGGGGTCTGCGACAAGATCGTCCCCGGGCTGGTGATCGGCGCGCTGTCGTTCGGGCACCTGCCGGCGATCCTGATCCCGGCCGGACCGATGGCCTCCGGGCTGCCGAACGCGGAGAAGGCCAAGGTCCGCAAGCGCTACGCGGCCGGGGAGATCGGCCGTGACGAGCTGCTCGCCGCCGAGGCCGCGTCCTACCACTCGCCCGGCACCTGCACCTTCTACGGGACCGCGAACTCCAACCAGCTGCTCATGGAGGTCATGGGCCTGCACCTGCCGGGCGCGAGCTTCGTCCCGCCGGGCACCGACCTGCGCGAGGGCCTGACGGCCGCCGCCGGACGCCGCGTCCTGCGGATCACCGACCTCGCCGACGAGTACACCCCGGTCGGCGAGATGCTGGACGAGCGGGCGTTCGCCAACGCGATCGTCGCGCTGCTCGCCACCGGCGGCTCCACCAACCACACGCTGCACCTGCCCGCCATGGCCGCCGCCGCGGGCATCGAACTGACCTGGGACGACTTCGACGAGCTGTCGCAGGTGACCCCGCTGCTCACGCAGCTCTACCCGTCCGGCACCGCCGACATCAACCACTTCCACGCGGCGGGCGGCACCGCGTTCCTCATCGGCGAGCTGATCGACGCCGGGCTGCTGCACGAGGACGCCCGCACGGTCGGCGGCGCGAGCCTCGCCGAGTACCGCACAGTCCCGCGCCTCGACGGCGGCCGGGTGGTGTGGGCGGACGGTCCCGCGACCACCGGCGACGCGGACGTGCTGCGTCCCGCCGCGGAACCGTTCGACACCCACGGCGGGCTCCGGACGGTCCGCGGCAACCTGGGCCGCGCCGTCGTGAAGGTGTCGGCGGTCAAGCCCGAGCACCGGACGGTCGAGGCCCCGGCCCGCGTGTTCGGCTCGCAGGAGGAGCTGCAGGACGCGTTCGCCGCCGGGGAACTCGACCGGGACGTCGTCGCCGTCGTCCGGCTGCAGGGCCCGCGCGCCGACGGCATGCCCGAGCTGCACCGGCTGATCACGCCGCTCGGCGTCCTGCAGGACCGCGGCCACCGGGTCGCGCTGGTGACCGACGGGCGGCTGTCGGGCGCGTCGGGCGCGGTGCCCGCGGCGATCCACGCGACGCCGGAGGCGGCCGCGGGCGGCCCGCTCGCGCGCGTCCGGGACGGCGACGTGGTGCGGCTCGACGCGGACAAGGGCCTCCTCGAGGTGCTGGTGCCCGACGAGGAGTTCGCCGCGCGGGAGCCGGAGGGGGGCGTGCCCGACCCGGACCGGTGGTCGGGCACCGGACGCGAGCTGTTCGCGGCCTTCCGCGCGGCGGTCGGCCCGGCCGAGCGCGGCGCCGGGGTGTTCGGATGACCGCCCCGTGGCTGGTCGGCGACATCGGCGGGACGAACGCGCGGTTCGCGCTCGTGGACGGCCCGGACGGCGCGCCCCGCGACGTCCGCGCGCTGCCCACCCGCGAGCACGCCGACCTCGCCGACGCCGCGCTGGCCTACCTGTCCCGGTACGCCCCGGGCGTCCGCCCGTCCGCCGCGTGCCTGGCGGTCGCGGGCCCCGTCACCGGCGGGACGTTCCACCTGACGAACGCGGGCTGGCCCGTCGGCACCCCCGGGGACGTGCGCGACCGCCTCGGCGTGCCGCACCTGGAGATCGTCAACGACTTCGCGGGGCTCGCGATGTCGCTGCCGCGCCTCGCCGCCGACGACCTCGTCCCGGTCGGCGACCGGTACCCGGCGGCGGACGGGCCGGTCGCGGTCGTCGGCCCCGGCACCGGTCTCGGCGTCGGCGGGCTCGTCCCGGTGCCCGGCGGCGGCTGGGTGCCGCTGCCGGGGGAGGGCGGCCAGGTCGACGCGCCCGCCGGGACCGACCTCGAGGGCGAGGTCGTCCGGCTGCTGCGCGCCGAGCGCGGCGCCGCGACCGCCGAATACCTGCTGTCCGGCGACGGCCTCGCCCGCATCCACCGGTACCTCGCGATCATCGACGGCGTCCCGCCCGAGCCGGTCACGCCCGCGGCGATCGTCGAGCGTGCGCAGCGGCCGGGATCGCGGGACCCCCGCTGTGCCCGCACGCTCGCGATGTTCTGCGAGCTGCTCGGCTCGCTCGCCGGCAACGTCGCGCTGACGATCGGCGCGACCGGCGGCGTCTACCTCGGCGGCGGGATCCTCCCGCGCATCGCCGGCGTCCTGAAGGACAGCGCGTTCCGCGCCCGGTTCGAGGGGAAACCTCCCGTCGAGGGGTACCTGCGCGCGATCCCGACCGCGCTGATCGTCCATCCCGGCCCCGCCCTGGTCGGCGCGGCCATGCGGCTCGCGCAGACCGCGCCCGAACCCGCACGACCCTTGGAGTCCGCTTGAACGCCGAAGACCTGTTCGACCTCGCGCCCGTCATCCCCGTCGTCGTCCTGGACGACGCCGACGCCGCCGTGCCGCTGGCGCGCGCGCTCGTCGCGGGCGGGCTCCCGGCGATCGAGGTGACGCTGCGGACGCCGGTCGCGATCGAGGCGATCACCCGGATCGCCGCCGAGGTGCCGGACGCGGTCGTCGGCGCGGGGACGGTCGTCCGCCCGGACGACGCCGAGCGTTCGGCCGCCGCCGGGGCCCGCTTCCTCGTCAGCCCCGGCTGCACCGAACGGCTCCGGACCGCGATGGCGGCGACCGGCCTGCCGTTCCTGCCGGGCGCCGCGACCGCGTCGGAGGCCGTCGCGCTCCTCGAGGCGGGCGTCACCGCGATGAAGTTCTTCCCGGCCGAGCCCGCCGGCGGCATCCCGTACCTGAAGGCGCTGAACGGCCCGCTCCCGCAGGTCCGGTTCTGCCCGACCGGCGGGGTGAAGCCGGGCAACGCCGCCGACTACCTCGCGCTGCCGAACGTCGGCTGCGTCGGTGGCACGTGGCTGACCCCGGCGGACGCCGTCCGCTCCGGCGACTGGGAGCGGATCCGCAAGCTGGCCGCCGAAGCCGCCGCCCTCCGCTAGATCGTTGATGGGGGTTTGCCGAACCGGCGGCGGGCATGGCGAAGGGCGCCCATGATCAGTGTGTGAAGACAAACCTGGACGCCCTTCTGACCGCACTCTACGTCCATCTGGACGACCACGTCCTGCGATCGGCCGACCGGCCCCGCAGACGCGGCCCCGCCCGGACCCTCAACGACGCCGAGCTGGTCTGCGTCGCCATCGCCCAAGTCCTGCTCGGGTGCGATTCCGAGCGCCGGTGGCTGCGGACCGCGCCCGCACGGATCGGGCACCTGTTCCCCCGGCTGCCCGGCCAGTCCGAGTACAACCGGCACCTGCGCGACGCCGCCCCCGCCCTGGCGGCCGCAGCGGCGTGGCTGGTCCGCCGGATCCCGTCCTGGCACGACCGGCTGCGGCTGATGGACGGCACCCCGCTGCGCTGCGGCGCCTCCCGCACCACCGTGCACCGCTCCGCGCTGGGCGAGATCGCCGGCTACGGCATGGACAAGTCCCACCACGCCTTCTACTGGGGAGCCAAGCTCATGCTGATCACCACCCCGAAGGCGCAGTGTGCTCTTTCAGCGTGGCCCACCCCAAGGAACTGGACGAGCGCAAGCAGGCGATCCACCTGCTGCACGCCCGGCCGCCCGCGCCGGGTCCGTGCCCGATCGTGTGCGACAAGGGATTCGCCGGAGCCGGGGTGGAGAAGACCGCCGCCGGCCTGGGCCACCTCCTGATCCGGCCGGTGCGCCAGGACGAGCCCGAGCCGCCTGTCAAGGTGTTCCCGGCCTGGCTGCGCCAGCGCATCGAGGCCGTCATCTGGACCCTGAAGAACCAGCTCGGACTGGAACGCCACGCCGCACGCACCACCGAGGGACTCTGGACGCGCCTGTGCCAGCGCATCTGCGCCCTCAACGCCGTGATCTGGCACAACTGGCTGATCGGCGCCCCGGTCAAGCGGTCACTGATCGCCTATGACCACTGACCGAGGCACTCAACAACCCCCATCAACGATCTAGCCGGCGGGGACGTGCGGGCAGGGCCCGGCGGTCAGGCGCGACCCGCCGGGCCCGTCCGGCACGAGGTCCATCCGCAGGCGGCCGCACGAGCAGCGCGTCCACAGGACGACGCCGTCGCTGGTGAGGTGCCGGGAGACGATCACGGGCCGCTGTTCCGTCGTGCTGCACTGGGTCATGACGGCAGTCTGCACAGGCATGAACGTTGCCGTCCATTTCACATTTCTCCACTAGACCGTGCAACATGGTTGCATGATCGACCTCCGGCGCCTGCACATGCTGCGGCTCGTCCACCAGTACGGGACGGTCACGTCCGCGGCCGAGGCGATGCACCTGACCCCGTCCGCCGTCTCCCACCACCTGCGCGAACTCGGCCGCGAGCTGAAGGTGCCGCTGCTGGAGCCGCAGGGCCGCCGGGTGCGGCTCACACCGGCGGCGCACGTGCTGATCGGGCACGCCGACGCGCTCCTGGCCCGCTGGGAGGAGACGGTCGCCGACCTCGAGTCGCACCGGACGGGCGCCGCCGGGCCGCTGCGCATGTGCGGGTTCACGACGGCCGTCAGCGGGCTGATCGCCCCGGCCGCCGGACGGCTGCGGCGCGCGGATCCGCGCCTGCCGATCGAGATCCGCGAGTGCGACACGGCCGAGGCGATGGCCCTGCTGGCCGCCGGTGACACCGACATCGCGGTCATCGAGCCGTCCGCCGACGCGCCCCCGCCCGGCGACCCCCGCTTCGACCGGGAGCCGCTGCTGGAGGAGGCGATGGACCTGATCGTCCCGGCGGGCCACCCGCTGGCCGCGCGGGGAATCGCCCGCCTGGAGGACGCCGCGGCCGAGCCGTGGATCAGCGTCCGGCCCGAGAGCTGCGACCACCACCACCGGCTGCTCGCCCACTGCGCCGCCGCCGGGTTCACGCCCCGCGTCGAGCACTCCACGGCCACCTGGTCGGTGATCTGGGCGCTGGTCGCCGCCGGGCTCGGGGTGTCGCTGGTCCCGCGCCTGGTCGGCGGGCCGGGGGAGGGGGCCGTCCGGGTGCCGCTGGCGGGCCCGTCGGTGCCGCGGCGCCGCCTGCTGACGTGCGTGCGGCGCGGAGGGCGCGGCAACCCGCTGGTGGAACGCGGGCTGCGGGCCCTCCGCGACGCCGTGCCGGAGCCCTGCACGCGCCTTCCGGCCGCCTAGGACCGGCGGACGGACGCGGCGAGTCGGGCGGCGCGGGCGAGCCACGCCACCATCGCGATGCCGAGGACGGCGAGGAGCCCGGTGCCCGCGCCGACCGTGAACGTCAGGACGAGGAAGACGGCGAGCAGCAGCGGGAACGCCGGGCCGGGCGGGCCGTGGTGGTGCGGGTGCATGTGGTGCCGGTGGCGGTGCCGCGGGTGGTGCGGGCCGCCGTACATCGGGCCCGGGCGCCCCCACGGCGCCGGCCCGGGACCGGGGACGGGCGCGGGCCGCGCCCTCGCGGCCTCGGGCAGGCCGTGCGGCGGCGGCAGGTCGCGGACGAGCGCGGCCAGGTCGCCGCGGGTCTTCGCGGCGAGCGCGGCGTCCATCCGGCCGTCGAGTTCCGCGCGGTCCAGCCGTCCCGCCGCGAAGTGGTCGTGCAGCGCGACGACGACCGCGTCCCGCTCGGCGTCGCCGATGCGGAGTTCGTCGGTCATGACCCCTCCCGGGCGTCCGGGCCGGGGTCCGCGTCGTCGCTGCCGGCGGGGGCGTCGGCGAGGATCCGGTACAGGTCGCGGCGGGCCGTCGACAGGACGTCCCGCGCCCGGTCGAGCTGCTCGGGACGGCCCGAGTGGACGATCTGCATGACCGCGGCTCCCGTCTGCGCGGCCTGCTTGAACAGTTCGGGGACGCCCTCGCCGAAGTCCCAGGCCATCGCCGCCCACGGCTCGCGCAACTCGTCCGCGTGCTCCTCGACGTACGCGCGGCCCGCCTCGGTGAGCCGGTAGGCGCGGCGGCCGCCGGTCTCGTCGGCGGCGATCAGCCCCTCGTCGGCGAGCTGCTGCAGCGCCGGGTAGACCGCGCCGGGGCTCGGCCGCCACGCGTGCTCGCTGCGCTCGGCGATCTGCTGGATGACCTGGTAGCCGTTGCGGGGCTCCTCGGCGAGCAGCGCGAGGATCGCCGCGCGGACGTTCCCCTTGCGCGCCTTGGCGCCCCGCCCCCACGGGCCGCCGCGCCGGCCGTGCGCCCACGGCGGGCGCGGGCCCGGGCCTCCGGGGCCGAATCCGCCGGGCGGGCCCCACGGGCCGAAGCCGGGACCGCCGCCGAACAGCGGGCCGGAACCCGGCACGTCGCTCCTGCTCCATGGACCTCCGTGCATGTGACGCATGTTCTTCACCACCTTCTGAGATCACTCTATGACCTCTCGCGATACGACAACGATATATCGAAGACGTACGGAAAGGCCAGGATGTTCCCGAAGATTCCCGGTCAAGCCGGGCGGGTTGCCGTTCCGGACCGTCCGGCGACAAGATCCCCGATTCCGGACGCGGCCGTCTGACCTCGGAAAACCTGGGTAACAGCGGTTCGTGGGGAGATGCTGGGGACACCCGCCGTGACGGCGCGCGACGCGGTCCTGACTCGGGAGGGGGACGCCGCCCGCGCCCACGCCTTCGGGGAGGTGCTGCTGGGGCTCGCGCTGTTCGCGCTGTACCTGCTCGTGGCGATGCTGCCGGAGGAGCCGAGGGCGCGGCTCGCGCGCGCACACGGGGAGACGCTGTACGAGCTGGAGCGGGTGCTGCACCTCGACGTGGAGCTCGCGCTCAACGAGTGGCTCGCGGACCAGTCCGTCCTGCGGGTCCTGGCCAACTACGAGTACGCGATCACCTACGTCGTGAGCGCGCTCGCACTGCTGGTCTGGCTGTTCCTGCGCCACCCCGGCCGGTACCGGACGGCCCGCACCGCGTTCGTCCTGCTCAACGTCATCGCGCTCGCGTGCTTCGCGCTGTACCCGGTGATGCCGCCGCGGCTGATGCCCGACCTCGGCTTCGTCGACACCGTCCGGCTCGGCGGCACCTGGGGGTCGTGGGGGTCGCCGCTGGTCGAGCACGCCGACCGGTTCGCCGCGCTGCCGTCCCTGCACATGGCGTGGACGCTGTGGGTCGGTGTCGAGCTGGCGCGGGTGAACGCCCACCGGTCGGTGCAGGCGGTCAACACCGTCCACATCGTCGTCACCGGCTACGTGATCATGGCGACCGCGAACCACTACCTCGTGGACGCCGTCGCGGCCGTCCCGCTCGTCGCCGTGTCGGTGTACGCGGCCGAACGGCTGGCCCGCCCGTCGGCCGAACGCGTCCGCGCCCCGGACGCGTTCTTCCTCGCCGTCGAGACCGAGCGGGCGCCGCAGCACACCGGCGGCGTCATCATGCTCGACACCTCCCGCGACCCGGTGGAGCGCGCCGACGTGATCCGGCTCGTCGCCGGGCGGATGGACCGGCTGCCCCGGTTGCGCCAGCGCCCGGACGGCGCCGGACGCTGGCGGCGGCCCGTCTGGCGCGACCATCCGGCCCTCGACTGGAACTGGCACGTCGCCGAGCACCACGTCGCCGGGATGGACGGGCTCCGCGAGGTCATCGCCCGCGTGCAGGCCGAACCCTTCCCCCGCGACCGGCCGCTGTGGCGGATCCTCCTCGTGCGCGGCGCCGAACCGGGCCGCACCGCCGTCGTGTTCCTCATGCACCACGTCGTCGCGGACGGCGTCGGCGTCGTCGCGCAGGCCGCGTCGCTGATGGAGCCCCCGCAGGACCCGGCGCCCGCCGGGCCGCCGCGCGGCCGGGTCCGCACCGCGCTCACCGCCGCGGCCGGCACCGCGATCGGCCTCGCCCAGCTCGCCGTGGACGTCGCCCCGCCCGCCCGGCTGCCCGCCGCCGGCACCCCCGAGCGCCGCTTCGGCACCCTGCACCTGCCGCTCGACCTCGTCCGCGACGTGTCCCGCCGGCACGGCGTCCGGGTGACCGACGTCGTGCTCTGCGCCGTCGCGGGCGGCCTGCACCGCGTCGCCCGTCCCGGCGGGAACGAGCGCGGGACGTGCCGCGTCGCCGTCCCGCTGATGATGCGGGCCCCCGGCGGTGCGATGGAGGGCAACCACACCAGCGCCGTGATGGTCGACCTGCCGATCGGGGCGATGGCCGAGCCGGAGCGGCTCGCCGACATCGCCCGCCGCTGCAAGGTGCTGCGGTCGGGTACCCGCGCGCTGGCCGCGTGGTTCGTGATGCGGCAGGTCGGACGGCTGATGCCGGTGCCGCTGCACGCCCGGTTCGCCCGCGCCGCCTACAGCGAGCGCTTCCTGCAGGGCATCGTGTCGAGCCTGCCCGGACCGGGTGGCCCGCTCCGCCTCGCCGGCGCCCCGCTCGCGGCCGTCTACCCGGTCGTCCCGCTCGCGCCCGGCGCCCCGCTCGCCGTCGCCGCCCTCGGCGTCTCCCGCGAGCTGTGCTTCGGCGTCTCGCTCGACCCCGGTCTGGTCGACGACGCCGACACCCTCACCGCCGCGATCGGCGATGTCATCGCCGAACTCCACACCACCCCGAAACCCGAAACCCCGGCCCCCCAACTCTGACCCCGCCGCCCTCGCGACCGTCACCTTGGGCGTCCGACCGCACGGGTCTGCCGCCCTCGCCCGGCGGATGTGCGCCGCACCGCGCGGGCGGCCCGCGCGGGCGGCCCGCCGGCCGGACGTGGGCCGGATGGCCGCCGCACCGTGTGCCGCACCGTGTGCCCCGGCGGGGCCCTAACCAGGCGGTCGACCGGCGCCCCGCGCCGGTCGACCGCCTGAGATACGGGGGAGCCCCGCGCGGGGTGGTGGCGCGGGGCTCCGGTGGTGGCCGGTCAGACGGCGCGCATCGCGCGGATCGACTCCTTGAGGGAACCCATCGTCGCGAACACCGACGTCGGCTCGTAGCCGCAGTGGGCCATGCAGTTCGCGCAGCGGTCGTCGCGGCCCCGGCCGTAGGAGTCCCAGTCGGTCTCCTCGATCAGCTCCCGGTACGTCTCGGCGTACCCGTCGTCCATCAGGTAGCAGGGACGCTGCCAGCCCTTGAGCGAGTACGACGGGATCGCCCAGGCCGTGCAGGGGAAGTCGACCTTCCCCTCCAGGAAGTCGAGGAACAGCGGCGAGTGGTTGAACCGCCAGCGCTTGCGGTTGCCGTTCGCGAACGCCTTCTGGAACAGCGACCGCGTCTCCTGGACGCCGAGGAAGTGGTCCTGGTCGGGCGCCTTCTCGTACGCGTAGGCGGGCGAGATCATCATCTGGTCGACGCGCAGGTCGTCGTTCAGGTAGTTCAGCACGTCGATGACGGTCTGCGGGGTGTCGGTGTTGAACACGGTCGTGTTCGTCGTGACCCGGAAACCGCGCTTCTTGCACATCCGGACGGCGGCGACGGCCTCGTCGAACACGCCCTCCTTGCAGACGGACGCGTCGTGTCGTTCGCGCAGGCCGTCGATGTGCACGGCCCACGCGAAGTACGGGGACGGCTCGAACTGGTCGATCTTGCGCGGGATGAGCGCGGCGTTCGTGCACAGGAACACGTACCGCTTCATCCGGATCAGCTCGCGCACGAGTTCGCCGATCTTCGGGTGCATGAGCGGTTCGCCGCCCGCGATCGAGACCATCGGCGCGCCGCACTCGCGGATCGCGGCGACGGCCTGCTCGACCGGCATCCGCTGCTTGAGGACGTCCGCCGGGTGCTGGATCTTGCCGCAGCCGGCGCACGCCAGGTTGCAGGCGAACAGCGGCTCCAGCTCGACGAGCAGCGGGAACTTGGCGCGGCGGGCGAGCTTGTTCTTCAGCACGTACCCGCCGACGCGCAGGCTCTGGCGCAGTGGCATGCCCATGTCAGGCCTCCCGGACGTACCGGCCCAGGGCGCTGACGGGGAACACCAGCCGGTACAGGTGGTAGTTGATGTAGAAGTCGCCGGGGAAACCGGTGCCGGTGAAGTGGTCCTCGTCCCACGTGCCGTCCTGCCGCTGGTGCTCGATCAGCCAGCGGACGCCCCGGTCGACGGCCGGCCCGCGCTCCCCGGCGGCGAGCAGGGCCAGCAGGGCCCACGCGGTCTGCGACGGCGTGGACGCGCCGCGCCCGATCCAGCCGGGGTCGTCGTAGGAGCGCAGGTCCTCGCCCCAGCCGCCGTCGGGCCGCTGGTGCCGTTCGAGCCACCGCACGGCCCGCCGGATCGCGGGTTTGCCCGGCCGGACGCCCGCCGCGATCAGCGCGGGCACCACGGCGCCCGTCCCGTACACGTGGTTCGCGCCCCAGCGGCCGAACCACGAGCCGTCCCGTTCCTGCGCCCGCAGCAGCCACACGACGGCCCGCTTGACGGTGCGGGAGTCGGCCATGCCGCGGCGGGCGAGGGCCTCGACGACGTGGGCGGTGACGTCGGCGGACGGCGGGTCGATGACCTCGCCGAAGTCGCAGAACGGCAGGCGGCGGCAGAGTTCGCGGGTGTTGTCGGCGTCGAACGCGGCGAACCCGCCGTCCGCCGACGCCATCCCGGCCATCCAGCGGACGGCCCGCTCGATCGCCGGTTCGGCGGCCGGGTGGCCGACGCGGTCCAGCGCGAGGATCGCCTCGGCGGTGTCGTCGGTGTCGGGGTAGACGTCGTTGTCGAACTCGAACGCCCACCCGCCGGGCGGCAGGTTCGGGCGCCGCACCGACCAGTCGCCGGGCCCGGTGACCTCCTCGCCGAGCACCCAGTCCGCGGCGCGCCGCTGCGCCGGGTCGTCGCCGGGGACGCCCGCGTCGGCGAGCGCGTTCATCGCCAGGACGGTGTCCCACACGGGGGACTGGCACGCCTCGAGGCGGCGCCCCTTCGCGTCGCGGATCGTGAACCGCTCCAGGCCGTCCAGCCCGCGCTTCATGACCGGGTGGTCGTTGCGGTAGCCGAGGAGGTGCAGCGCGATCAGCGAGTACACCCACGGCGGCTGGATGCCGCCCCAGCAGCCGTCCGCCTCCTGCCGCGCCACGATCCACTCGCCGGCGCGGCGCAGCGCCGCCTGCCGGAGCGCACGGACGGGGCGCCGCTCGTACACGTGCAGCGCCCGGTCGAGCGTGTGGAACGCCTCGTCCCAGCCCGGCACGCGCCGCCGTCCGGACCGGCGGGCGGGGTGCTCGGCCCGCAGTTCCGGCAGGTCGAACGGCAGCGGACGGACGGGCCGCAGCGAGCCGACGATCGTCAGCGGGACGATCGTCTGCCGCGCCCAGCACGCGAAGTCGTACACGTTCAGCGGGAACCAGCGGGGCAGGAACATCATCTCCGGCGGCAGCACCGGCAGGTCGTCCCACGACCATTCGCCGAACATCGCCAGCCAGAAGCGGGTGAACACCCGTGTCTCGGGCACTCCGCCCCGAGCCCGGACGAACGCGGACGCCCGCGCCATGTGCGGCTCGTCCGGGGCGTCCCCGGCGAGCCGCAGCGCGACGTACGCCTCGGCGGTGGTGGACAGGTCGGACGGGCCGCCGTGGAAGGTCGCCCACGTGCCGTCCTCCGCCTGCTGGGAGCGGATCCAGCGGGCCGTCTCCCGGGTGTCGTCCTCGGTGCGGACGCCGAGGAACTCGCGCAGCAGCAGGTCCTCGGCGTCCATCGTGACGTTCGTCTGGAGTTCGCCCTTCCACCAGCCCTCGGGGGACTGCAGGGCGAGCAGGTGCTCGCGGGCGGCGGCGAGCGCCTCGGCGGGCGTCCGCATCGCCCCCGCGGCCTCGGCCGCCGCCCGTTCCGGCGCCGCCTGTTCCGGTGCCGGATGGATCGGTTCGGTCGTCGTCATCAGTGGTCCCGTCCCGTGACGAAGTCGGCGATGTGCAGGAACTCGGCGCGGATCGCGGTGGGCAGCCCCGCCGAGGTGATCCGCGCGGCGGCGCGCTCGATGCGGCGCCCGGCCTCGGCCTCGGCCCACGCCCGGCCCCCGGCCGCCTCCACGAGCCGCGCCATCTCCTCGAGCCGGGCGTCCTCCGCGCCGTCCCCGGACTCGCCGTCCGCGTCGCCGTCGGCACCGTCGGAGCCGGGCGCCGCGTACAGCTCGGCGAGCCGCTCCGACTGCGCCGTCCCGGCGTTCAGCGCGGCGACCACGGGCAGCGACAGCTTGCGGGACCGCAGGTCCGACAGCGCCGGCTTGCCGGTGATCTCCGGGTCGCCCCAGACACCGAGCAGGTCGTCGACGAGCTGGAACGCGATGCCGAGGTCGGCGCCGAACTCGGCCAGCGCGGTGCACAGCGGCTCGGGCGCGCCGTCCAGGACGGCGCCGATCGAGCACGAGCAGGCCAGCAGCGCCGCCGTCTTGTCCGACGCCATCGCGACGCACTCGTCGAGGGAGACGGTCCGGCGCGACTCGAACTCCAGGTCGCGGGCCTGGCCGCCGATGAGCCGCCGGGTGGCCGCCGACAGCGCCCGCGCCGCGCGTGCCGAGCCCTGCCCGGGCGCCTCCAGCAGCACCTCGACGGCCAGCGACAGCAGCGCGTCGCCCGCCAGGATCGCGTCGGCCTCGCCGAACACGGCCCACGCCGCGGGCCGGTGCCGCCGGGTGAGGTCGCCGTCCATGATGTCGTCGTGCAGGAGCGAGAACGCGTGCGTCAGCTCCACGGCGACCGCGCCCGGCAGGGCGCTCTCCTGCGCCGCGCCCGCCGCCCGCGCCGACAGCAGCGCCAGCGCGGGGCGCAGCGCCTTGCCCGCCGGGGCGGCCCGCGGGTGCCCCTCCGCGTCGGCCCAGCCGAGGTGGTAGGCGGCGACCCGGTAGGTGCGCGGATCGAGGCGGCCCACCGCGGCGCGCAGCGCCCCGTCGACCAGCCCCCGGACATCGGTCATCGAAACCGGAACGGTCGTCACCGGTCCCTCACCCCCTCCAGGTGGCGGCGGACCAGCCGAGCGGCGGTCAGGCCGCTGCGCACTGCTCCCTCCATGGTGTCTGGCCAGCCCGTGTCGGTCCACGCGCCGGCGAGGAACAGTCCCGGGGCCCGCGTCGCTGCCGCCGGGCGCACCGCGCCGGTGCCGGGACGCTGCCGGAACGTCGCGCGCCGCTCCCGCGTCACGAACAGCTCGCGCACCCGGGCGCCCCGGGCGGCGGGCAGCAGCCGCGCCAGCTCCGGGACGAACCGGTCCCGCAGCTCCGCGGTCGGCCGGTCGATCCAGCGGTCGGCGGCCGACAGCGAGACCGCCAGGTACTGGCCGTCCCGCAGCCCGCTGACGCCCGTCCGGTCGAAGATCCACTGGACGGGCGAGCCCACCGCGGCGGCGAACGGCTCGCCCATGACCGGACGGTCGTAGACGACGTGCACGTTGACGATCGGGCTGGAGTCCAGCTCCCGCCAGCGCAGCGGGTCCGGCAGCGCCTCGGCGGGCAGGACCTTCGCGGCCGCCTCGTGCGGCACCGCGACGATCACCGCGTCCGCGGCGATCGGCACGCCGTCCACCACCACCTTCGGGTCGGTGGTCACGGCCTCGACCTTCGCCTTCAGCCGGACGGTGCCACCCATCTCGGCGATGCGGCGCAGCGCCGGGCCGCCGTGCAGCTCCTCCAGCGGGACGACGGGGACCCCGATGTCGGCGGCGTCCGCGCGGCCGAACAGCCCGCGGCGGCACACCATCGCCGACAGCCCGAGCGCGGCGTCGTCCACCTCCGCGTTCAGCGACGCCGTGATGAACAGTCCCCACAGCGCCTCGCGCGCCCACGGCCGCTGGCCCCGCGCCGCCAGCCACGGCCCCGCCGCGATCTGGTCGAGCCGGGCGTCGGTCGGGTCCAGCCGCCGCAGCGCGGCCGCCGCCCGCATCGCGCGCAGCCGCTCGCCGCGCGTCAGGTGCGGGTAGCGCGCCAGCGCGGGCAGCAGGTGCAGCGGGCCGGGCAGCCGCGACCGGGTCAGCCGCGCCGCCGCCGCGCCGGGCCGCAGCACCGTCACGTCGAACCGGTCCTGGACGTCCACCAGGTGGTCGGCGCCGAGCCGCTGCAGCAGCCCCTGGTAGGCGGTGCAGCAGCGCAGGAACACGTGCTGCCCGTTGTCGACGCTGAGCTCGCCCCGCTCGAACGAGTGCGTGGCGCCGCCCAGCCAGGGCCGCGCCTCCAGCAGCGTCACCGGGACGCCCGATTCCCGGAGGGCTATCGCGGCGCTGATGCCGGCCAGCCCGCCTCCCACGATGACGACGCTCACCGCTCCACCCCCGTCAGCGCGCGCGCCGCCACGACCGCCTTCTGCCACGTCGGCAGGGACGCGCGGGTGTTCAGCGCGGCCGCGGGCCGCTCCGCGATGTTCTCCAGCAGCCGCCGGTAGATCCCGGCCATGGCGGCGGTGCACGCGGCGCTGCGCCGGTCCAGCAGCGGGAGCAGCCGCATCCCCTCCGCGTACCAGGCCCGCGCGCGCTCTGCCTGGAACCCCACCAGCTCGTTCAGCCGCGACGGCGGGTCGACGAACATGCCCGAGTCGTCCAGTTCGAGCGTGCAGTTGAAGCGCTTGAGGTCCTCGGTCGGCACGTAGACGCGTCCCGCGAGCCGGTCCTCGCGCAGGTCCCGCAGGATGTTGGTGAGCTGCAGGGCGATGCCGAGGGAGTCCGCGAGCGCCTCCGCCGCAGCCGCCCCTGCGTGCCGAAGATCGCGAGCGACAGCCGCCCGACGGTCCCCGCCACCTGGCGGCAGTACTGGAGCAGGTCGTCGAACGTCTCGTAGTCCGCGCCCCGCACGTCGCTCTCGCAGCCGTCGATCAGCTCGTCGAACGCCTCCAGCGGGATCGGGTAGCGGGCCGCCGCGTCCGCGAGCGCCGTCAGCACCGGATGCCCCTCCAGCACCGCCGCGTCCGCCCGGTGCTCCAGGACGTCGCGCACGGCCGCGATCCGGCCCCGCGACCGGTCCAGCAGGTCGAGCCGGACGCACGCCGGCTCCGGCCCGTCCCCGATGTCGTCGACCCCCCGCGCGAACGCGTAGACGGCGCTCATCGCCCGCCGCTTCGGGACGGGCATCAGCCGGATCCCGTAGCCGAAGTTGCGGGCCTCCTCACGCACCACCCGCTCGCAGTGCCGATACGCCTCAACCACACGCTCGGACCGTTCGCACGCCTCCGAGACCGTCATCGCTCACCCCTCTCCAGTGCGCGTGCCCAACCGGCCAACAGCGCGGCACGTCCTGGACGCAGCGCGCGCGCCAGCACGTCGTAGCGGCCCCGCGCCAGCGCGGCGAGCGTCGCCCGCCCCCGGCCGTGTAGCCCGCCACGGCGATCCGCGCCCACCCGGCAGCCCCGCCATCAGCGGCGGCGCCCCCGGTCCAGCAGGTCGCGGGCCCGCGCCGCCTCCAGCGCCACGACGCCGCGCAGCCGCGTCGGCGTCCTCGTCCGCCCCAGGTCGCCGTCGGTGCAGCCGAACCGCCGCAGATCCTCGGCGGGCAGGTACACCCGTCCCCGCCGGAAGTCCTCCCCGACGTCCTGGCAGTGCTCGATCACCTGCAGCGCCGTGCAGACCAGGTCCGACGACTCCTCCAGCCCCCGCCCGGACGCCCCGAACACGTGCAGGACGATCCGTCCCACCGGGTCCGCCGAGAGCCGGCAGTACGCCACCAGCTCGTCCCACGTCTCGTACCGGTGGACGGTCTGGTCCTGCCGGTTCGCCTGGACGAGCCGGCGGAACGGCTCGTCCGGGATCGACCGCGCGTGGACGGCCCGCGCCAGCCTGCGGAGCTGCGGCAGCTCCGGCGTCGCGCCCCCGTACACGCGGTCCAGGTCGTCGTCCACCAGCTCCAGCAGCTTGCCGCGCTGCTCGGCCGGCGCCTCGTCGCCGATGTCGTCGACGAGGCGGGCGAACCCGTACACCGCCGTCAGGTCGGCGCGGATCCGCTTCGGCAGCAGCCGTGCCGCCACCGGGAAGTTCTCCCCGGCAGCGAGCCGTGCCAGCGCCCGGTCGTGCTCCTCGACGTTCCAGGGCGAATCAGTGATCACCACAGTGAGATGAGCGCGCGCGGCACCCGAAAAACTCTGATCTTGGTATGGACTTGTTGAATCACGTGCGTGTCGGACCGGACGCCCGAGCCCGGCGAACGCCCGATAACCTCGGGGGATGCCCGAGCGAGAGATCGCCGCGCCCGTCGACCTGTGCCTGCCCGACGGGCGCCTCAACCCCGCCGCCGTCGGCTGGACGCGCCGCCCCCTGCACACCGCGAACCTGCGCGGCTGGGGCCGCGCCAAACGGTGGGAGTACTGGGGGATCGTCACGCCCCGCCACATCGTCGGGCTCGTCGCGTCCTCGCTCGACTACGCGGGCGTCCACGGCGTGTACGTCCTCGACCGGGAGACCGGCGAGGAGCTGAACCGGGACGCGGTCGTCCCGTTCGCGCTCGGGGCGCGGTTCCCCGACCGGAGCGGCGAGGGCACCGCGTCCGTGCGCGGCGGCGGCGTCGCGGTCGGCGCCCGCGCGGAACCGGGCGGCACCCGGCTGCGCGCCCTCGCGCCCGCGATCGGCGTCGACCTCGACCTCACGGTGCCCGTTCCGGACGGGCACGAGTCGCTCGGCGTCGTGATCCGTGGACCGCGAACCGCTTCCAGTACACGGTGAAGGACGTGGGCCGTCCCGTCCACGGGACGCTGCGGCTCCCGTCCGGCGACGTCGCGGTGGACGCCGCCGACTCGTTCGCCGTCCTCGACCACGGGCGCGGCAAGTGGCCGTACCGGATGACGTGGAACTGGGCGGCGGCCGCCGCGCCCGGCCTGGCCCTGCAGCTCGGCGGCCAGTGGACCGACGGCACCGGCATGACGGAGAACGCCCTGTTCGTGAACGGGCGCCTGCACAAGATCGGCGACGAGCTCGACTGGGTCTACGACCGCACCGACCGGCTCCGCCCCTGGACGATCGGCGGCCCTCGGGTGCGGGCCGAGTTCCACCCGTTCCACGAGAAGGTCTCGAAGACCGAACTCGGCGTCGTCGGCAGCGAGACCCACCAGTGCTTCGGGACGTTCACCGGACGGGCCCGCACCGACGACGGCGCCTGGATCGACCTCGACGGCCTCACCGGCTGGGCCGAGGAGGCACGCCAGCGCTGGTGAACCGCTACGCGGGCAGCATCGGCAGCAGCAGGCGCGCGACGTCCAGCGCCCGCCCGCCCGGCTCCCCGCCCTGCGCCTCCCACACCTCCGACAGGACGCACGACGCGAAACCCCACGCCACGGCCCGTTCCACCGGCATGCCGAGACCGTCCGCGAGCCGCTCGACGCGGGCGGGCACGAGGCCGAGCAGCCGCTCGTCCCGCACGTCCGGGTCGGGGTTGTAGAGCACCGGCCCGATCTCGTAGCCGCGGTCGCCCACGAGGCCGTGCGGGTCGATCGCCAGCCACGGCTCCCGGCCGCCCCGCAGGACGTTGTCGTGGTGCAGGTCGCCGTGCAGGACGAACCGTTCGCCGGAGTCCGCGCACAGTTCGTCGAACAGCCGCGCGGCCCGCTCGACCAGGTGCCGGGGAGCGGATCGTCCCCCGGGAACCGGTCCAGGTGCTCGGCGAAGGCCGCGCCCTCCGCCTCGACCGCCGGAAGCCCGCAGTCCGGCGGCGCGGGCCGGTGCAGCCGCCGCATGACCTCGACCAGCGCGTCCGTCGCGGCGCCGTCGCGGTCCGGCACCAGGTCGCGCAGCATGGTGCCCGGTTCCGCCCGCTCCAGCAGCAGCGCCCCGCGCTCCGCGTCGCGGCCGAGCAGCCGCACCGCGCCGCGTCCGGCGAACGCCTCGAGCGCGGCGGCCTCGTGCCCCAGATGCCCCGGTTCGGGTGGCCCGAGCTTCAGCACCGCCGCCGTCCCGTCCTCCCGCCGGACGGCCGCGACCCAGTGGAAGCTCAGGTCGAACGTCGCGCCGACGTCCAGCCGCCAGTCGCGCGCGACCTCCTTCACCAGCCGCGGCAGCCCGTCCAGCCACCGCCGCCCGACGCCGCCCCACGTGTTCACGGCGTTCCGCGCGAGTTCGTCCACGATCGTCCAGCCTGCCATCACCTCACGAGCGCAGGTACTCGCGGACGTCCAGCAGGCGGTCGTAGAGGATGCGGGGTTCCTGCCACCTGAACACGACCGTGCAGTCCGCGTCGTCGACGCGCTCGAGGGAGACCGTGACGGTCTCGGGCCGGCCCGCGAAGTCCTCGCGGCCCAGGTCGCGGCGGGACCCGAAGGGGCGGATGTCGAGCCTCTGGTGCGCCACCGTCCGCCCTCCGGCGACGGCCGTGAACTCGACGGAGGCTCCGCCGCACCCGCGGGTCAGGAAGGTGACGGTGGTCAGCTCGATGACCGGGAACCGGGTGTCCCGGTGCTGCACGGTGAACACCGTCGTGCGGGTCGCCCCGGGGGGAAGCGTCCACTCCAGGAATTGGACGGGCACCTCCGTGCCCTGCGCGCCCGACTGGACGACCTCGGTCCGCTCGGCGGGACGGTCCCCCGACCGGTGGTGCAGGGTCGCCGCCGTGAGCGGGGCGGTCAGGACCAGGGTCGCCAGCAGCACCCCCGCCACCTGCACGCCGACCCGGGCCGGGGCGATCCAGCGGGGCGGCAGCCGCCACCCGCCGTGGAAGGCGCGCTCCTGGGCCTGCACGCCGAGGCCGAGCCGGTCCCGGACGAGCGCGTGGCGGAACTGGTAGACGGCCCCCACCTGCCGGAGCGCGCCGCGCTCGTGGGCGTCCCGCAGGAAGGCGACCAGCCGGAAGGGCAGGCGCCCGGTCGAGGCGAACCACGACCGGGACAGCGCGAACGAGCCCCACGCGGTGCCGCCGAGCGCGCCGATCGCGAACATTCCCGCCAGCAGCAGCGCGTACGTGACCGTCTTGGCCGTGCTCGCGTGCAGGCCGAGGCCGAACCACGTCCCGATGAGCACCCCGGACACCACCGCGACGAGCAGCGCCCACCCGGCCGAGCCGCCGCGCAGCCGCCGCAGCAGCGCCACCGGGTCCGTCAGGTCCCGCTCCCGGACGGGCGCCGCCGCGGCCCCCGGGGCGAGCGACGCGGCCGCGGCCACGGCGAACAGGCCCGCCGCGACCAGCCCCCGGGTCGTGCCGAAGATCGACCCGAAGACCAGGGCGCCGGTCAGCGCGAACGGCAGCGTCAGCAGCAGCGCCGACGGGAGCGTCCAGATCTCCCACCAGGAGATGCTCACGGTGTCGTGCCGCCGCATCCGCCGGGCGAGGAAGGCGAGCCACCGCTCCGCCCGGTCGGCCCGGTACGCGGGCCGGAGCGCGGGCGCGTAGAGGGCGGGCACGAACCGGTCGATCAAGTGCCCCTCGACCGACTCCCGCGACGGGAACCGCTCCGCGTCCAGCAGCTCCGCCGGGTCCGTCGCCGGTGCCCGGTACGCGGTGCGGAGCAGCTCGACCATCAGCGGGGTGGACAGCGCCTCCCCGAGCGGCCCGTCCGGGGCGTCCGCCAGCCGGTCCAGGAGCGCGTCCCAGCGGGTGCCGCCGTCGAGGGCGGCGGCCCGCAGGTAGGCGGCGGCGTCGGCGGGCCGCACGTCGCCGATCTCCACGACCGCCGCGCGGCTCAGCGGGCTCCCGCTTCCCCGGACGGTCCGCTCGTACTCGTTCCCGCGGCACGTGAGGACGACCGGACGGCCGTCCGCCGCCCAGGCGTCGACGGCCTCGACCGCCGTGCCCCGCAGGCGCGGGGCCAGCTCGTCCAGGCCGTCCAGGACGGGCGTCACCTTCGTGGACTTCAGCAGGTCCCCGGCGGTCGCGGCGTCGAGGAAGGGATGGTCCTCGGCGATCCGCGCGGCCATCCAGTCGTGCAGCGACGACGCCTCCGGGGACCACGACGACAGCGGCAGCAGCACGGGAACGGGCTCGGCCGGGTCGTCCGGGTTCACCAGGTCGAGGAGCAGCCGGATCGCCAGTACGGTCTTGCCCGAGCCGGGGGCGCCGAGGACGACCAGGTGCCGCACCGGCAGTTCGCGGAACCGCGCGGCCAGCTCGGAGACGTCGCCGCGCAGGTCGCCGCGCGCCGCTCCGGCGGGCGAGACGGGGCGGCCCGTGCTCGCCCAGCCCAGCCGGAGCCGCTCGGGGCGCGCGGGTAGAGGATCTTCGCCTCGGCCGTCCACTGGTGCCGCACCGCCTCCGCGAGCGCCCGCACCGCGGCGTCCGTCCGGTGCTCGGGCGCCACGCCCACATGGACATCGCCGCCGACCGAACCGACCAGCAACGCGTCCCCGAGGACGGTCGAACCCTCCATGGACGCCCGCGGCCTGCGCCTGCTCACTCGGGACGCGTCTCCACGTCGCCGTCGACGGTCCCGGCCACGAAGGCGTCGCCGTCGACCGCCGACCGGCTGATCGAGGCGCCGCCCGCCGCCGCGTCGCCGCCCGGCTCCGGCTGCGGCAGGTCCCGCGGCGCCCGGTCGCGCGGGGTGCGCGTGCCGGTCAGCCGGACGCTCCCGCCGACCCGCCCCACCACGGTGGCCGACCCGCCGACGGTCGAGCCGTGCAGCGCCGCCGCGCCTTCCTCACCCGAGCCGCCGCCCGAGCCGCCGCCCGAGCCGCCGCCCGTCCCGTCCCGGCGGCGCGCTCCGGCCACGGTCAGCCCCAGACCTGCGATCGCCGCCAGGGCCGCGACCACGCTGCCCAGTTTGTCTGCATTATCGAGGCCCAGTGCGAAAAAGAGCCCGGCGGCTCCCAGCACGATCACGCCCGTCGCCACGAGAACGGTCCGCGAACCGACCACTCGACGCATCCGAGACCCCAATCTTCAGGATCATCAAGGACGACCAAGGTACAACCCGGCACCGATGAGCGCGGCTTCCGCAAGGGCCGAAAACCCGGTACCGAGGAGCCGAAAACGGCCTCCGCGAGATCCCGGCCGGTCGATCTCCGTAAAGCCGCCAACGGCAATGTGAACGCACTGCCGGAATTAACGCCGCGTGCGTGCGGCAGAATGGAGAGGTGCCGAGGACGGTGGACAAGCAGGCCCGCCGCCGCGACGTCGCGGACGCCCTGTTCCGCATCGCCGCGCGAGAAGGGCTGGACGGCGTCAGCATGCGGACGGTCGCGACCGAGGCGGGGTTCTCGCTCGGCGCGGTGCAGCGCTACTTCCAGACCAAGGACGAGATGCTGAGCTTCGCCTTCGCGCGGGCGGCGGAGGCCGCGCGGGCGCGGCTGGCGGCGATCCGGGCCGAGCCGGACGGGCGGACGTTCCCCGAGGAGCTGCGCCGGGCGATGCTCGGCTACCTGCCGGCCGACGAGAGCCGGCTCGCCGAAGCCCGGATCTGGGCGGCGTTCCACGCCGAGGCCGCCGTCCGGCCCGCGTTCGCCGACGCCCTCAACGAGCTCGACGCCGAGGCCCGCGCGAACCTGCGCGCCGCGATCGCCGCGGCCCAGGAGACGGGCGGGCTGCCGGCCGGCCGGCCCGCCGAGGAACTCGCCGAACTGATCCTCGTCCTGCTCGACGGCCTGTGGTGGAGCGCCGTCCGCCGCCCGCCCGGCGCCCCGCTGACCGTCCAGCGCGACGTGATCGACACCGCGATCGCGATGCTCACCGCCCGCTGATCAGCGCGCGGCCCGTCCGACGGCGGCGCGGCCCTTCCAGACGCCGCCGCGTCCGGTGTGGTACCTGCGGGCCGAGTCCAGCGTCATCGCCGCGTACACCAGCGCCACCAGCGGGAGGGTCGGGGCGCGCAGCGGCGAGAGCCGGTGGTGGCGCAGCATCGGCGCGAACGTGCCCGCCATGATCGTCCAGGCGGCCAGGCCGGGGACGGCCGCCGCGGGGGCGCCCGCGACGGTCCCGGCCACCGCGGCGGCGGGCGGGACCGCGAACAGCAGCACCAGGCCGAGCACCGTGCCCGCCAGCAGGGCGGGGGAGTAGCGGAGCTGGTCGTAGGCGCTGCGCGCGACCATGTCCCACAGGTCGGCCGGGCGCGGGTACCGGCGGCGGCTGACGACGTCGCGGTCCAGGTCCAGCCGGCACCGGCCGCCCGCGCGCTTGATCAGCCGTCCCAGCGCGACGTCGTCGATGAGCGCGCCGCGGATCGCGGCGAGCCCGCCCGCCCGCACCAGCACGGCGCGGCGCACCAGCATGCAGCCGCCCGCCGCGGCGGCCGTGCGGGCCCCGGGACGGCCGACGCGGCGGAACGGGTACAGCAGCGCGAAGAAGTACACGAACGCGGGGACGAGCGCCCGCTCCCACGGCGTCCGGGTGCCGAGCGTCGCCATCCGCGACACCAGGTCGAGGTCCGCGCCGGCGGCCGCCCGCACGAGCCGTTCGACGGTGCCGGGCGCGTAGGCGATGTCGGCGTCGGTGAACAGGACGAACTCGGGTTCGCCCGCCGCGGCCACCCCCTCCCGCATTGCCCAGACCTTGCCGGCCCAGCCGTCCGGACGCTCGCCCGCGGGCAGTACGCGCAGCCCGGCGGCCGCGCCGTCCGGCATGCCGTCCGCGAGCCGCCGCGCCGTGCCCGCCGTCCCGTCGGTGCTGCCGTCGTCGACGAGCACGACCTCGAACCGTCCCGGGTAGTCCTGCGCGAGCAGGGCCGGGAGCGTCTCCGGCAGCACGGACGCCTCGTCGCGGGCCGGCACGACCGCCACGACGTCCGGCCACGCGCGCGGTTCCGCGGTGTCCACCGGCCCGCCTCCGGTCCGCCAGAACCCGCCGTGGCCTGCGGCGAGATAGATCCAGCCGGCGAGCGCCGCCGGGGCGAGAACGTCCAGGATCAGCACAGCGGCAGCGTCGCACGCCGGTCCCGCCGGGCCAAGGACCCGGCGGGCCGGGTCAGCCGGAGCGCTCGCCGAGGAAGGATGCGAAGCCGTCGTGCAGGCGGTTCAGGCCGAACTCGAAGATCTGCTCGTAGGACCAGTCGAAGGTGTTCTCGTCGGCCGCGGCCATGGCCGGGAACCGGCCGCTGAGCACGGCCTTCTCCAGGGTGGGCGCCTGCGCGGCCCAGAAGTCCTCGCCGCTGAGGCCGGTCCGCTCCACGGCGCGGCGCTCGTTGATGCAACTGCGCGCCACCCCGTCCACGTAGTCGCTCTGCGTGCCGATCATCATCATCAGCGTCCGGTCCGGGACGCCGATGGGCCGGAGCAGGCCGAGGACGCGGTCCAGGCCGTGCAGGGAGTTCGGCCCGAGGATGGGGCGGCTCTGGTCCACGAACGGGTACCAGGGGTGCTCCATGCACATCCGCCACTGGCGGTGGGCGTCGCCCGCGAGCACGTCGCGCCAGCCGGAGGGGCCGTGCTCCTCCTCCGCGGGCTCGTACTCGCCGATGACGTGGTCGAGCATGAGGTCCAGCAGTTCGCCCTTGCCCGGGACGTACCGGTACAGCGACATCGTGCCGACGCCGAGGCGGGTCGCGATGGACCGCATCGTGAGCGCCTCGAGCCCTTCGGTCCGCGCGAGCTCGTCGGCGGTCTCCACGGCGGCGGCGACGATCGCCTCGAGCGTGAGCGTGGGCGGGCGGCCGCGCGGCGGGCGGGCGCGATCGCCCCACAGCAGCTTCAGGCTCCGCTGGGGATCGCGGTGGTCGCCGTGCTCGGTCGTCATCGTCCGTCCTGCTCTTCCCGTGTGCCGGCCGTGGCGCGAGAGACGCTACCGCCTCGCGCGTCCGCGACCGCGCGCGGAAACCCGGTTGCGCTCGAACTCACTTCGAGTATCCTGTACGCGAATTAGCGTACTTGATACGCGAAGTAGGGGCGGGAGACGAGATGCCGGACAACGCGATCCTCTGCGAGGGGGTCCGCAAGCACTACGGGAACAAACACGCGCTCGACGGCTTCGACCTCACGGTGCCGGCGGGCACCGTCTACGGCCTGCTGGGGCCGAACGGGGCGGGCAAGACGACCGCCGTGCGCATCCTGGCCACGCTCATCCGGCCGGACGGCGGCCGGGCCGAGGTGGCCGGGATCGACGTCGCCGCGCGCCCCCGGCGGGTGCGCCGCCGGATCGGGCTGGCCGGGCAGCACGCCGCGCTGGACGAGGTCCTGACGGGACGGCAGAACCTGCGCATGTTCGGCCGGCTGTTCCACCTGGGGCGCGCGGCGGCGGCGCGCCGGGCCGACGAGCTGCTGGCGCGGTTCGACCTGGTCGAGGCCGCCGACAAGGGGGTCAAGCATTACAGCGGCGGGATGCGCCGCCGCCTCGACCTCGCCGCCGCGATGATCCTCGCACCGGACGTCCTGTTCCTCGACGAACCGACGACCGGGCTCGACCCGCGCAGCCGCAACGAGGTCTGGCACTCCGTCCGGTCGCTGGTCGAGCAGGGCACGACCGTCCTGCTCACGACCCAGTACCTGGACGAGGCCGACCAGCTCGCCGGGCGCATCGCCGTCCTCGACCGGGGCCGGGTCATCGCCGACGACACGCCGGACGGCCTGAAGCGGCTGGTCGGCGCCGACCGGATCGAGGTCGTGGTGCGCGACCCGGCGGACCTGCCCGCGACGGCGGAGGTCATCGCCCGCGTCACGGCCGCCGAACCGCTGGTCGAGGCGGCGGTAGCGCGGGTGCACGCGCCGGTCACCGACGGGGTGGCCGCGCTGACCGAGATCGCCCGCACCCTGCAGGACGACGGCGTCGGCGTGGCGGACATCGGGCTGCGCCGACCGACGCTGGACGAGGTGTTCCTGCGGCTCACGGGGCACCGGGCCGACGACGCGGGCACCGCCGCCCCCGGCGCGGCGGAGCCGACGAAGGAAGGGGCGCGGACGTGACCGTGCAGGGCAAGACGGCCGAGGAGACCCTCGGCGAGCAGATCCGCTGGGCCTTCGCCGACTGCTGGACGATCGTCCTGCGGGGCCTGACGCACTACGTCCGGCAGCCGAGCAACATCGCCTGGCAGCTCGGCTTCCCCATCGTCTCGGTCCTGCTGTTCGGGTACGTGTTCGGCAGCGCGATGTCGGTGCCCGGCGGAGGCGACTACCGCGAGTTCCTGATGCCCGGCATGTTCGGGATGACGATGGCGATGGGGTTCATGAACACCGCGTACGCCGTCGTCTACGAGAACACGCGCGGCGTCACCGACCGGTTCCGCTCCATGCCGATGGCGCCGTCCGCCGTGGTCACCGGCCGGGGCGTCGGCGACCTGATCGCCGCGAGCCTGGACCTGCTCGTGCTGTTCCTGACGGCCCTGGTGATCGGCTGGCGGACCGACGGCGGGCCGCTCGCGACCCTCGGCGCCTTCGGGCTGTTCCTGCTGCTGCGCTTCGGGCTGATCTGGATCGGCATCCTGCTGGGCATGCTGATCCCGAACGAGGAGGCCGCCGGGAGCCTGTTCGCGGTCGCGTTCCCGTTCGCGATGATCTCGAGCGCGTTCGTCGCGCCGTCCCTGATGCCGGACTGGCTGGGCACGATCGCGATGTGGAACCCGGTCTCCTCGACGGTGACCGCGTCCCGCGAGCTGTTCGGCAACCCGGCCGCGGTCGGCGACACCTGGATCGAGCAGAACGCCCTGCTCATGGCGATCGTTTGGCCGCTCGTCATCACGGCGGTCTTCCTGCCCCTGGCCGTCCGCCGCTACCAGAACCTGAGCCGCTAGGCGGACGGGGCGGCCGTCCGCCCGCCACGGCCGTCCGCCCCGTGGCGGGCGGCGGAGACGGCCCACGTCCTCCGCCGCCTCAACGACCTCGCCTACCCGGCGTCCCGGGCCGGGCGGGAGACGTGCCGGGCCGCGCCCATCGCCGCCGCGCGGACGGCCGGTCCGAGCCGCGCGATGTTCGCGCGGGAGCTGTGCACGACGACGGAGATCGCCGCGACCGCGTGCCGCCGGTCGGGTGACAGCACGGGCGCGGCGACGGAGACGGTTCCCAGCGAGTACTCCTGCACGGCGACCGCGAACCCCTGCTCCCGTGTCCGGACGAGCGCGCGGCGCAGCAGCTCCGGCGAGGTGAGGGTGTGCGGCGTGTAGCGGGTCAGCCCCTCCCGGACGATCTCCGCGGTGAGCTCCGGCCGGGCGAAGGCGAGTAGCGCCTTCCCCATGCCGGTGGCGTGCAGGGGGAGCCGGTCGCCCGCGCGCGCCGGAGCGCCGACGGCCCGCACCCCCGTGATCTTGTCGAGGTAGATGGCGTGGTGCGCCGCGCGCACGGCGAGGTGCACGTTCTCGTGGGTGACCTCGTAGAGGTCCTCGAGGAAGGGGCGGGCGGCCTCGATGAGGCCGCGGCGGCCGGGTGCGCGCATGCCGATCTCGAACAGCCGCAGCCCGATCCGGTAGCGCTGGTCGCGGTCACGCTCCAGCCCGCCCCACGCGACGAGTTCCGCGGCGAGCCGGTGTGCCGTCGCGGGGGCCAGCCCGGTGCGCCGGCACAGCTCGGCGAGGGACAGCCCCGTGTCGTCGGGCCCGAAGGCGTCCAGAACCGCCAGCACCCGGCTGGTCACCGTCCGTCCCGGTTCCCGGATCTGTCCGGGCATGTCCACCTTCCGTCGGTTCGCGGAGTCGAGCCCAGGTTAGCCGCGCTGAGCAGCGGGTTCGCCGACCGGTGCCGTGAGAAGGTCCTCCCCGACGATCAGGTGCCCGCCGTAGCCGCCCCGGCGCACCTCGGCCGCGAACGCCTCGGTGTCCTCGTCCGTGCGCGGTGCCGGTTCGAGATGGGTGAGCACCAGCGTCCCGATCCCGGCGCGTTCGGCCATGGCGCCCAGCTCGACGGTATCGGCGTGGTAGTCGGCGATGAACCGCTTGCCCCGCTCCCGGACGGCCGCGCTGCGGCACGCCTCGTGCACGAGCACGTCCGCCCCCCGCGCCAGCCGCTCGACCTCCGCGCACACGCGGGTGTCGCCACTGACGACGACCGCGCCGGACGGGGTGTCGAAACGGTAGGCGACCGCGGGCTCCACCGGCTCGTGCCGGACCGAGACCGCGGCGATCTCCACGTCCGCCGATCGCCAGATGACGGCCGGAGCCGCGGGCGGGGCGAAGGCCCGCACGTCCGGCCCCTGCGGCGCGGGGCGGCCGGTGTGCCGCCGCCGGACGTCGATGTCCTCGGCCCACCCGTCGAGCAGGCGCCGGGCGAACCGCGCGGTGGGACCCTCCGGGGCCAGCACCGGCAGCGGGTCGAACCGGCCCTGCACCCAGCGCGTGAGCACGAGGTCGGCCGCGCCGACCAGATGGTCGGAGTGGTGGTGGGTGAGCGCGAGGAGGTCGATGTCCGGGCATCCCAGCCCCAGTTCGGCGAGCCGCAGGACGGTGCCCCGGCCGGCGTCGACCTGGGCGGCCCAGCCGCCCCGCCGCACCAGCGTCCCCGGCCCGGCCCGGCCCGGGACCGGCAGCGGGGTTCCCGTTCCCGTCAGCGTCACGGTGGTGTTCGGCACGTGCGCCCCTTCTTCGGTGTCGTGTGGTGAAGACACTGGTGGAGCCGGTGCCCCGGGGACCATGGCGGCCTTCCGATGAACGGAACGTGAGGCTGGGGTGCACGCCGGACCGGGTGTGACGCTGTACCGCACGCCGTGGGCCACCTCACACGGCGGGCCCGGACGCGGGGCCGGCGACGGCTCCCGGCGACCCACCGGGCGACAGGCACCAGCAGAAACGGGCACCCACCTGATGACCTCACTCCGGCGGACCGGCTCCGGTCCCGACCCGGTGCCGCCGCGCTCCGGGAGCATGAACACCCCGGCGATGCGGCGCATCCTGGCGTCCAGCTTCATCGGCAGCCTCATCGAGTATTACGACTTCCTGCTGTACGCGATGGCGGCCGCCATCGTGTTCAAGGACCTCTTCTTCACCGACGCGGGGCCGGGGGTCGCGGCGTTCGCGTCGTTCGGCACGCTGGCCGCCGGGTACGCCGCCCGTCCGGTGGGCGGCGCGATCTTCGGGCACTTCGGCGACCGGCTCGGGCGCAAGAACGTCCTGGTCGTGTCCATGGTGACCATGGGCGTCGCCACCTGCCTGATCGGTCTGCTCCCCACCACCGCGCAGATCGGCATCGCCGCGCCGGTGCTGCTGGTCGTCCTGCGGGTCGTGCAGGGCCTGGCCGTGGGCGGCGAGTGGGGCGGCGCGATGCTGGTCGGCCTGGAACACGCCCCTGACGGCAGGCGCGGGTTCGCCGCCAGTTTCGCCAACATGGGCGCGCCCGCGGGGGCTACGCTCGCCACGCTGGTGTTCAGTGCCTGCACCCTCCTCCCCGAGGACGAGTTCCTGTCGTGGGGCTGGCGCGTACCGTTCCTCCTCAGCGTCGCGCTCGTCAGTGTGGGGCTGGTGATCCGCCTCAAGGTCGCCGAGACTCCGCTCTTCCAGGAGTTGCGGGACGCGGCCGAGACCCGGAAGATCCCCCTGGTCGAGGTGCTCGCGAAGTATCCGCGGAACCTGGCGCTGGGGGTCCTCGCCGGGACGAGCGTCTACACGCTCGCGGGGATCGTGACGGTGTGGGCGGTGTCGCACGCCGTCGACGCCGGTGCGGACAAGACCGGGGTGCTCAACGCCAAGGCCGCGGCGGCCGCCGTCATGATCCCGATCGTGATCGTGAGCGCCCGGCTCAGCGACCGCGTGGGGCGCCGTCCGGTGATGCTCGCCGGCATGGTCATGGCGGCGCTGGCGGCCTTCCCGATCCTGTGGCTGGCCGACACCGGCACCGTGTGGGGCTTCGCCGGCGCCGTCGTGCTGGGCCAGGCGCTCCAGGGCGTGATCTTCGGCCCGTTCGGCGCCTTCACCGCCGAACTGTTCCCGACCCGCATGCGGTACACCGGCGCCTCGCTGACCTACCAGAGCGCCTCCACCCTCGGCGCCGGCTTCACCCCGGCCATCGCGGCGGCCCTGGTCGTCGGCGGCGGCCTGCCGCTCCTCGGCGGCATCTGGGTTCTCGCCTTCGTCGTCGCCGGGGCCGCGCTCCTGCTCACCCGGGAGGGACGAACCCGCGACCTGGCCACGATGAAGTGACGCACCCCGGGAGGCGGGCGCGGTGCCGCGCGGGTCAGCGGACGAGTTCGTCCGCCAGGAGGTCCATGAGCAGGCAGTCGTGCCAGGTGCCGTCGGCGCCGCGCTCGTACCGCCGCATGACGCCGACCGGCCGGAAGCCGACCTTCTCGTAGCAGCGGATGGCCGGGGCGTTGTCGGCCGCCGGGTCGATGACCAGGCGGTGGAAGCCGTGGTCGTCGGTGAGGTGCCGGGCCATCGTGCGGACGGTGTCGGTGCCGAGGCCGCGGCCGTGCACGGTGGGGTCGAGGAACAGGTCGATGCCGGCGTGCCGGTACTCCGGATCGTCCTCCGCGTACCACTGGGCCATGCCGACGATCCGATCGTCCAGGAGGACGGTGAACAGGTTGACGTCCGGGTCCCGGAGGTCCGCCGCGACGTCGGCCTCCAGGCTCGCGCCGCCGCCCCACCGCGCCCGCACCTCGGGCCGGTCCCGGATGGCCGCCAGCGCCGGGACGTCCGCGGCGGCGGTCGGGCGCAGCACCACCGAGGAACCTCGCAACAGGGTCATGATCGGTAACGATACGTGACCGCGCCCGGCGTACGCCGCGGGGGCCCTCCTGCGCCGGGCGCGGTACGTCGGGTTGCGCCGGGCACCGGACGACCGCGCCCGTGCCGGGCTCGCACGATGACTCCACCCTCTGGAAGGAGTCGACCATGCGACCCTCACAGTTCGTCCTCCCCGCGCTCCTGGTCCCGCTGCTGGCGCTGTCCGGGACGGCCGCGGCCGCCGTCCACGGGCCCGGGCGGCTGTCCGGCCCGAGCCCGTTCGCCGGGTGCGCGCCGGGGGCGATCGACGGGAAGATGGCGGCCGGGGCCATCGAGCCCGCCGTGGCCGCCGACCCGTCGGATCCCCGCCGGCTCGCCGCCGTGTGGCCCCAGGACCGCAACCGCGGCGCGGTCGTCGCCGTCACCGGCGATGGCGGCCGGCACTGGAAACGGTCCGTCGTGCCCGGCCTGACCCGCTGCTCGGGCGGCCGCTACGACCACGTGGACGACCCGATGGTGACGTTCACCCGCGACGGCGGGCTCGTGGTGACGGGCAGCGTCTTCACCGACGACTACTCCGAATCCGCGGCGCTGTCCGTCCGTTCCGGCGACGGCGGGCGGACGTGGACGCGCCCGGCGGTCGTCGCCGGCGAGTCCGACCCGGCGCAGGGCGGCGTCCACGGGAGCGGCGCCGTGCCCGACCCCCGCGACCCGGACGTCCTCCACATGGCGGGTGCCCGCTTCCCCGCCGAGGCCCGGACGAACAACGAGGGCTGGATCGCCCGCAGCACCGACGGCGGACGGACGTGGGAGGAGCCGCGCACGACCGTGGCGTCCGCCGAGGGCTCGATGGTCACCGGCCACCGGCTGGTCGCGCTCGACGACGGCACCCTGCTGGACTTCCACACGCACGTCCGGTTCGGCGGCGGGCCCGGCCTGAGCGACTACTCCGTGCAGGTCGTGCGTTCCACCGACGGCGGCGCGACCTGGTCGCGGCCGTCGAAGGTCGGCGACATGGGGACGACGATCGCCATCCGGGACCCCGAGTCGGGCGAGGACGTCTCGCACACCACGAGCATCCTGTCCGATGTCGCCGTCGACCGCCGCACCGGACGCCTGTACGCCGTCTGGCAGGACGCGCGGTTCACCGGCGGCGCGGCCGACGGCGTCGCGCTGGCCTCCTCCGCCGACGGCGGCCGGACCTGGTCGGAGCCGGTCAAGGCCAACCGGACGCCCGCCACCGTGCCGGTGCCGAACCAGCAGGCGTTCACGGTCTCGGTCGAGGTCGGCCGCGGCGGGACGGTCGCCGTCTCCTACTCCGACTTCCGCGCGAACGACGCCGCGGCGCCGCTGCGCACCGACCGCTGGCTGGCGACGTGCCGTCCCGCCCCGGCGGCGTCCTGCGCGGACGGGACGGCGCGGTGGCGCGAGACGCGGCTGACCGCGGCGTCCTTCGACATGCGGCGGGCCCCGCGCATCCCCGACGAGGCCAGCCCGCGCGGGTACTTCCTCGGCGAGCAGATGGGCCTCGCCGCCGCGGGCGGCGGGTTCGTCAGCGTGTGGGCCGAACCGGACGCGCCCGGACGCGCCGCCGCGTTCGTCCGGACGACCCGCTGACCGGCCGCCACCAGGACCCGGGCCGGGGCCGTTCGGCCACCGGCCCGGCGTCAGGCGGCCTTCGCGTGGGCCAGCGCCGACGCGGAGGCGCGGCCGACGATGGCCGGTGCCTCGCCGACCAGCGAGTCGTCCTCGAGGGCCTCGACCATGAACAGCGCGAAGTCGGTCCGGCGGGTGCGGTTGCTCTTCAGGACCGGGTCGCCAACATGCCGGCTCCATACCGGCAGCCCCTCGCTGGGGCCCTCCTCCAGGTCGCTGCCCCGGACGACCGTCCAGCGGGTGCCGCTGTCGAAGATGCGGCGGCAGGCCGCGACCTGGTCCCGGACGTCGACGACCCGCGCCAGCCGCCCCACCACGCCGAACACCGCGACGAACAGCCGGAACCAGGGCGAGTACCGGTCGAGCCCGTCGAGGGAGATGTGCCAGCCGCACGAGAAGACGAGCCGGGCGTCCGGCCGCGCGTGGTCGAGGACGGCCTGCGCGGTGCCGGTCGAGTACCCGCGGACGCCCCACGGCACGAGGACGGTCAGCACGCCGTCGCATCCCTCGACGGCGCGCCGGATCACCTCGCGGTCGTCGGTGCGGCCGGGGAGGATCGTGATCCGGTCGGCGAACTCGTCCAGCTTGCCGACGCTCTGCTCCCGGCACACGCCGACGACCTCGTACCCGCGGTCGAGGCAGTGCCGCACCATGTAGCGGCCGAGCTTGCCCGACGCGCCGACGACGCAGATCCGCGAGCGCCGGTCCACCGCTTCGTCCATATCGCACTCTCCTTACAGTCGTAAGTCGACCCTACGATGGAGACTTACACCTGTAAACGGGGAATCGAGGCGAGGGAGGCCGACTGTGGCCACCGGATCCGGACGGCGCGGCCACCGGCCCGCGCTCACCCGCGAGCGGATCGTGGAGGCGGCGGTGCGGGTCGCGGACGCGGGCGGCGCGACGGCCGTGAGCATGCGCAACGTGGGCCGGGAGCTCGGGGTGGAGGCGATGTCGCTCTACCACCACATCGCGAACAAGGACGCGCTCCTGGACGCCCTGGTCGACCGGATCTTCGCGGACATCGAGCTGCCCGAGCGGGACCGTCCGTGGCGGGCGGCGATGCGCGACCGCGCGGCCTCGGCGCGCGCCGTCCTCGCCCGCCATCCGTGGGCGCTGAGCCTCGTCGACTCGCGGCCGACGCCGGGCCCGGCGCTGCTGCGCCACCACGACGCGGTGCTCGGCAGCCTGCGCCGCGGCGGGTTCCCGGTCGCGCTCGCGGCGCACGCGTTCTCGGTCATCGACGCGTACGTGTACGGCTTCGTGCTGACCGAGTCGAGCCTGCCGTTCCAGTCCGAGGGGGAGGTGGCGGACGTCGCGGGGGGCATCCTCGCCGCGATGCCCGGGGACGCCTACCCGTACCTCGCCGAGCTGATCACCGAGCACGCGCTCGTCCCCGGCTACTCCCACCGCGACGAGTTCGGCTTCGGGCTGGACCTCGTCCTGGACGGCCTCGAAGACCGGCTCGCGCGGGTCTCATGACCACCGGGTCATCCAGGGTCGCCGAGAATAATCCAATTCTACTCTATTGCCGAACGACATTCTATGCAAAATTCGCTAAAGTCATAAGCGGCTAGTTACCGGGGGCGCCGTGGCCCCGCGCCCGGCGCGTCGGTAGGAGGGCCCCGGATCTGAGGAGGCGCCATGCAGACGCGAGCGGCAATCCTGAGGGAACCCCGCACCGACTGGAGTGTGGAGAGCATCGAGCTCGACGATCCCAAGGCGCAAGAGGTCAAGGTCAAGCTCACGGCGGCCGGGTTGTGCCACTCCGACGAGCACCTGCGCACCGGCGACATGGTGCTCGACCCCGAGATCGCGGAGCTGATGGGCTGGAACCAGTTCCCGTGCGTCGGCGGGCACGAGGGCGCCGGCGAGGTCGTCGAGGTCGGCCCCGGCGTCACGTCCCTGAAGGAGGGCGACCACGTCGTCCTGTCGTTCATCCCGTCCTGCGGGCGGTGCCCGTCGTGCGCGATGGGGCAGCAGCACCTCTGCGACTACGGTTCGGTCCTGCTCGGCGGCCGGCAGATCAGCGACAACACCACCCGGCACCACTCCGCCAAGGGCGAAGACCTCGGGACCATGTGCCTGACCGGCACGTTCGCGCCGTACACCGTGGTGAACGAGGCGTCCTGCATCAGGATCGACGACTGGATCCCGCTCGACCGGGCGGCTCTGCTCGGCTGCGGCGTCACCACCGGCTGGGGCGCGGCGGTCAACGCCGCGGGCGTCCGGGCGGGCGAGACGGTCGTCGTGATCGGGCTGGGCGGCATCGGGATGAACGCCGTGCAGGGCGCGGCCCTGGCGGGCGCCCGGCACCTCATCGCGGTCGACCCGGTCGAGTGGAAGCGCAAGGAGGCGGTCGCGACGTTCGGCGCCACCCACGCGGCGGCGTCGATGGAGGAGGCCGCCGCCCTGCTCGCGGAGATGACCTGGGGGGCGAACGCCGAAAAGGTCATCCTCACGACGGGGACGGCCACCGGCGACCTGATCCAGCCGATGATGGGGATGGTCTCCAAGGGCGGCCGCGGGGTCGTCACCGCGGTCGCGCCGATCGCCCAGGAGGACGTCAAGCTGAGCCTGTTCGACCTGGCGATGCAGCGCAAGGAGCTGGTCGGCTGCATCTTCGGCAACGCCAACCCGCGCCGCGACATCACCCGCCTGCTGCGCCTGTACGAGGACGGCCGGCTCAAGCTCGACGAGCTGATGACCCGCACCTACTCCCTCGACGAGATCAACCAGGGCTACCAGGACATGCTCGACGGCAAGAACCTGCGCGGCGTGATCAAGTACTGATCCGGCGGCCCGCAGGACGGGCCCAGGGCGATCCCCCGACCACCGTTCCCCCCGGACGGCCGGGGGATCGCCCGTTTCCGCCCCGGACGGACGGTCCCCGCGGTTCCGTCACCCGTTGTTGATCTCTGCGACGGCCGGGCGTCCGGCACTGCGACCGTCCGGTACACCGACGGCTCGACCCAGCCGGTCGAGGTCGCGTTCACCGGCTGGGCGGCGTCCGCGTCCGCGGGCGACACCGAGCTGATCACCGTTTAGGGGCGGAACAAGGCCGACGGCTCGTCCGGCGGCGGCACCTTCCGCGTGCTCGCCACCCGCCCCGCCGCCCTCAATCCCGGCAAGACCGTCGACGCGGTCGTCCTCCCCGAGGGCACCGACCGCGGCGTCATGCGCGTCTTCGCCGTCGCGACCGGCTGACGCCCGCCGCCCCTCAGGACGCGGGGGCCAGCGCGGCGAACGCGCGGTCGACGAGTTCGCCCCGGTCGGCGGCGCCGTCGAGGCGGAGCCACTCGCGGCCCGCGGCGTCCAGGGCGGCCGCCGCGCACCCGGTGAGCAGGTCGGCGGTGAACGCGTCGAGCGCGGCGCCCGGCCGCTCGCGCAGCGCCGCCGCGATCCGCCCGCGCATCTCGTCGCGCCGCTGGTGCAGGCGCGCGCGCAGCGCGGGCGTGGACTCGATCAGCCGCAGCGCCGCCGGGTCGCGCTGCGCGGCATGGATCCGCTCCTCCCACTCGCGCAGGACCGCGTGCAGCACCGTCCACGGCGGCTCGTCCGCCGGGCGCGCCCGGACGGCGCCCGCGACCTCGTCGGCCAGGTCCTCGACGTCGCCGAACACGACGTCCTCCTTGGACGGGAAGTAGCGGAAGAAGCTGCGCTTCGACAGCCCCGCCGCCGCCGCGACGTCCTCGACCTTCGTCTCCTCGTAGCCGCGCTCGACGAACAGCCCGAGCGCCAGCTCGGCCAGTTCGGCCCGCACCGCGCGCCTCGTCCGTTCCCGCAGTCCCGATGGTCCCGTCCCGATCACGCACCCAGGATACTTCATGGCATCATATAGCGAGTCTGACACTCGGTGACACAGGAGGCATCAGATGTCGATAGAAGGTAAAACCGTTCTGGTGACGGGCGGCACCGGCGGGATCGGTAAGGAGACCGCGCGCGGTCTCGCCGCGCTGGGCGCGCGCGTCATCCTGGTCGGCCGCGACCGGGACCGGGCGGAGGCCGCCGCCCGCGAGCTGGGCGCGGGTGCCGAGGCGTGCACCGCGGACCTGTCGGCGCTCGCCGGACTGCGCGCTCTCGCCGCCGAGGTGAGCGCAAGGCACGACCGTCTCGACGTGCTCGTCAACAACCTCGGTGGGATGACCGCGCCGCGCACCCTCACCCCGGACGGCGTCGAGACGACGTTCGCCGCGAACGTCCTGGCGCCGTACACCCTCACGTGCCTGCTGCTGCCCCTGCTGCGCGCCGCCCCGGCCGCGCGCGTCGTCAACCTCACCGGCGGCATCCCCGGCGGCCCGTTCGACCCCGCCAACCTGCAGGGCGAGAAGCGGTACCTGGGCTGGACGTTCTCCCAGTACAACCACGCGAAGACCGCGGTGATGGCGATGAGCCGCCGGTTCGCCGCCGTCACCGGCGTCGCCGTCAACGTCGCCTACCCCGGCCACGCCTACACGCCGGGAAACCGGGCCACGACCGCCGCCGCGTTTCCGTACGCCTACCGGCCGCTCGTCCCGGTCATCCGGTTCCTGGGCCCCCGGCTGCTGAACGACCTTGCCAAACCCGCCCGATCCAGCATCTACCTGGCGTCCAGCCCCGAGATGGAGGGCGTGACCGGCGTCTACGTCAACGCCAAGGTCGAGCGCGCTCCGTGGCCCGCGACCGTCCTGGACGAGCGCAACTGCGACGCCGTCTGGAACCTGTGCGCCCGCCTCGCCGACGTCACCCCCGAACCCGCGGCCCCCTGAACCCGCAACCGCCGCCGGGGCGGGCGGGTTGAACCGGCACGGCGGCTCTCGCGTTCATGACGATTCCCGGGCTCGTCCTCGGACTGCTCGCCTTCGCCGCCCTCGACCGCGCGGGCCTGTGGGCGAACCGGCGGTTCCGCCTGCCCTGGCGGCGGGACGAGACGGGCCGCCCCGTCTCGACGATCGCGGTCGGCGAACTGGACACGTTCATGCACGGCACGCACCGCCACCGGCAGGACGAGCGCGCCTCCTCGCTGATGCTGCGCGACGAGGAGAACGACGGCGCGCCCCCGCGCAACAACGAGGCGTTCGCCCCGGTGGTCGCGACCCTCCGCCGCGACGACGGCACCGGACGCGTCGAGGTGTGGGTCACCAACGGCACCCCGGCCCCGTGGAGCGGACGACTCACCGCGCGCCTCGCCCGGTTCGTCCGCACCTGGCGCGACGACTGGCGGGACGCCTGACGGGCCGGGGCACGCGTCAGACCCGGTCGAGGAAGTCTCGGATCAGCGCGGCCCACTCCCCGGGACGCTCCGCGAACGGCAGATGCCCGGTGCCGATCTCGGCGTACTCCGCACCGGGAATCCCGTCGGTGAGCTGCCGGTGGTGGTACGGCGTGACGAACTGGTCGAGGACGGTCGAGACGACGAGCGTCGGCACCTCGATCGACCCCAGGTCGTCCCGGACGTCCACACCGTCGATGACCAGGTCGACGTGGTCGAGCGTGCCCTCCGGAAGGGTCTCCGCGACCGTCTTGACGGCGAGGTCGAGATCGTCCTGCCCGGCCTCGTCCAGATCGGGGGTGCCGGAGGCGATCAGGGTGACGAAGGCGGCGAGGCGCTCCGCGTCGCCCGCCCGGATCAGGTCGCGCCACAGCCGCACCGCCAGCCGCATCCGCGGATTCGGGTACGCCAGGCCGGCGGTGAGGACGAGCGCGGTGACGCGCTCGGGATGCCGTGCGGCGGCCCGGACGGCGACCGGGACGCCGAGCGAGTACCCGGCGACGGCGAACGACTCCAGGCCCTCCTCCACCGCCGTGGCGACGAGCCGGTCCGCCAGGCCGTCGAGGGTGAGCGGTGCCTGCGCGCGCGGCGTCCGTCCGGTGCCGGGGTAGTCCGGCCCGACCACCGTGCGCCGCTCGGCGAGCGCGTCCATGATCGGGCCGAAGTTGGCGTCGATGCCGCCGCCGGCGCCGTGCGCGAGCAGCAGGCCGGGCCCGGACCCCCGGACGACACGGCCGAGGTCGGAAGGGGGAAGTGCGTTGGACATGCGTTTGCCTTTCTCTCGGATCACTTCAGAAGCCGGACGCCGCCGGGGCGGCGCCGGACGGTTGCGGCCGCGATCGCCAGGGCCGTGAGCGTCACCAGGGCGCCGATCCCGCCGAGGCCGCTCAGCGGGACGCCCGCCGCGAGGGCCCGCCCGCCGAGCCCGGAGCCGCCCGCGATGCCGAGGTTGACGGCCGAGGCGCTGACCGAGGCGACCAGGGTCGGCGCGCCGGGCGCCGCGGCCAGCGCGCGGTCCTGCAGCAGCGGGATCAGCAGGCCCGACAGCGCGCCGAGGGCGAGCACACCGGCGGCGCTCGCCCACGGGACGCCGGCGGCGAGGGTGAACGCGGCCAGCCCGGCGGCGAGGGCGGCCAGCGTGCCGAGTAGCGCGGCGTCCGGGGCGCGCTCGGCCAGCCGGCCGACGGCGGCGTTGCCGCCCAGCGCGCCGAGACCGAACACCGCGAGCAGCACGGTGACGGAAGAGGGGGCGAACCCGGTCTCGCGCAGCAGCGGGGCGATGTAGGTGTAGGCGGTGAACAGTCCCGCCTGCGCGACGACGGTCACCACCAGGACCGTGGCCGTCCGGACGCCGAGCATGCCCCGGACCTCGCCGCCGGTCCGGCCGCCCTCCGCCGCGGGCGGCCGGACGAGGATCACGGTCGCGGCCAGGACGAGCGCGCCCGCCGCGGCGACGCACGCGAACGTCGCCCGCCAGCCGTGCTGGTCGCCGATCCAGGTGCCCAGCGGCGCACCGAGGAAGGTGGCCAGGTTCCAGCCCGCCGCGACCACGGCGACGGCCCCGCCGCGCTTCGCCGGCGGCGTCATCGACACCGCGATCACCACTGCGACCGCGAACGCCGTGCTGTGCGTCAGCGCCGTCACCATGCGCGCCGCCAGCAGCACGCCGAGGCCGTCCGCTTGGGCGGCCGCCGCATTGCTCGCGGTGAACACGCCCAGCAGGAGCAGCAGCGCGGGCCTGCGCGGCATCCGCAGCATGAGGACGGTGACGAGCGGCCCGGCGACGGTGACCACGAGGGCGTACCAGGTCACCAGCGAGCCGACCGCCGGAAGGGGGCGGCGCAGGTCCGCGGACAGCTCCGGCAGCAGCCCCACCACGGACCACTCGGCGGTGCCGACCACGAACACGCAGGCCGTCAGGACCATCAGGGCCGGGGCCCGGCGCGTCGGGGGGACCGGCCGGGCCGCGGCCGCGGTACTCGCCGTGCTCGTCTCCATGCGACGGACGCTAAGGTCTGACATCAGTGTCAGAGTCAACGGCGTGAGGTGCAGGTCACGTGCGCATCGGAGAGATGGTCCGGCGGTCCGGAGTGAGCGAGCGGCTGCTGCGCTATTACGAGCAGCAGGGATTGCTGGCGCCTACGCGGCTGCCGAGCGGCTACCGGGTCTACCGCGACGCGGACGTGGCGACCGTCCGCCGCATCCGGACCCTGCTCGCGGCGGGCCTGTCGACGGCGACGATCGCCCGCGTGCTGCCGTGCGTCCGCGACGACGGCCCGGACGTCGTGCCCGTCTGCACGGACCTGGTCGCCGACCTGCGGCGGGAACGCGAGCGCATCGCCCGCACCATCGAGGACCTCCGGACGTCCCAAGACATGCTCGACACGGTCATCGCGGCAGGCCCCGATGCGTGAGTGGATCCTGGACCGCGGCTACCGCAGCGCCCTGGGGGAGATCCGGTGGGCCCGGCTCGGCGACCCGGACGCCGACCCTGTCGTCCTGCTGCACGGCACGCCGTTCTCGTCGTTCATCTGGCGCGACGTCGCCCCCGCCCTGGCCGCGACCCGCTCGGTGTACGTTTTCGATCTGCCCGGCTACGGCACGTCCGCTATGTCGGAGGGCCAGGACCTCTCCCTGGACGCGCTGGCCGGAGCCTTCGCCGAACTGCTCGGGCACTGGGGACTGACCCGCCCGGACGTCGTCGCGCACGACTCCGGCGGCGCCGTCGCCCTCGGCGCGCACACCGACCGCGACGTCCCCTACCGGCGCCTGGCGCTGGTCGACGCGGTGTCGCTGCCACCGTGGGGGAGCGAGTACTTCGCGGTCGTCGGCGAGCACACCGACGTGTTCGGGCGGCTGCCGGGACCGCTGCACCGCGCGATGCTCCGCGAGTACGTCGGCACGGCGAGCTCCCCTGGTCTGCACCCCCGCAGTCTCGACGCCCTGACGGCCCCGTGGCTCGGCGCGGCCGGGCAGGCCGCCTTCTACCGCCAGCTCGCCCAGCGCCGCGACGACCCGTCCTACATCGACCGGATCCGCGACCGGTACGCCGCCATCGGCGTGCCCGTCCTCGTGTGCTGGGGAGCGGACGACACCTGGGTCCCCGCCGGACGCGGACGCGAACTCGCCGCGCTCGTCCCGGGCGCCGGACTGCGCGTCATCGAATCCGCGGGCCACCTGCTGCCCGAGGACCGTCCCGCCGAACTCGCCGCCGCCCTCCTCGGCTTCCTGGACTGAGCGGTCAGACCACCTCGAAGACGTTCTTCTGGATGCCGTTGGCGTAGGCCTCGTGCTCGACGAGCCGCAGCTTCTGCGCGTCCTTGTCGGTGTCGCTGAACAGCCGCTTCCCGGCACCGAGCAGCACCGGGAAGACCAGCAGGTGGTACCGGTCGATCAGCCCCGCGTCGGCCAGGTTGCGGTTGAGCTCCGCGCTGCCGTGGACGATGATCGGCCCGCCCTCGGTCTTCTTCAGCGCCGCGACGTCGTCGAGCGAGCGCAGGATCGTGATGTCGCCCCAGTTGTCGACCAGGGCGTCCTCGCCGAGCGTCGTCGAGACGACGTACTTGGGCATTGCGTTGTAGCGGGGGAACTCCTCGGTCATCGACGGCCACACGGCGGAGAACGCCTCGTAGCTGACGCGCCCCAGCATCAGCGCGGCCGCCTCCTCCTGCTCGCGCCCCTTGAGCTCGTAGGCTTCCTCGAGGAAGTCGACCTGCTTCATCGTCCAGCCGGTGTTGCGGTACCCGGGCTCCCCGCCGGGCGCCTCCATGACCCCGTCGAGCGAGACGAACGCGGTGCTGATCAGGGTGCGCATGGTGAACTCCTGTCACGTGTGAGGCCGGTCACCCCACCGGTGCCCGTGCAGAAGAGGTACCACGCGCCGCCGACGTTTTCTTGGCCGAGCCGACGTCAGGACGTCAACCGCCGGACCAGATCGGCGCGCATGTCGGGACGACTGGCCGCCACCAGGGCGAAGGTGGCTTCGCGGACCAGGCGCTCCGCGTGCCTCCCGGCGAGGATGCCGGAACTGCCGACACCGGCCACCACCGCCCCCGCGGCCTTGAGGGCGAGTTCGGCGGCGGCCGCCCTGGCCGCCGTCATGGCCGCCGGATCGCCCAGCCCCGCGTCGAGGTCCGCCCGCACCCGGTCGAGCCTCGTGGTCAGCGCCCCGGCGGCCTCGGCGTGCCCGGCCTCGTCGAGGAGACGGACCGCCCTGCGGGTGATGCCGCACGCCACGCACCCGTTGAGCCGGGAGCCGAACGCCTGGAAGGACAGGAACTCCGCGTAGGAGGTGCTCCCGGTCACGCGCTCCGACGGCATCAGGTACTTGTCGAAGGTGAGGCGGACGGTGCTCGTCGCCTGCCCGGCGACGAGCCGGATCGGCTCGACGCCCAGGCCACCGCCCGACACGGCGTCGATCAGCCCGGACACGATCGTCCCCTCCTCGCCCGAGTCGGGGTCGCGGCCGGACACGTGGAGCACGTCGACCACGCCCCAGCCGCTGACGAACGGAGCCTCCCCGTCCAGCTCGTAGCCGCCGTCGACGGCGCGTGCCCACAGCTTCGGGGGATTCGGCAGGACACCGGCGAACGCGACCCCCGCGCGCGTCCTGCCGTCCACCATGTCCTGCAGATGCCGCTCGCGCAGCGCCGTGTTGCCGCTCCCGCTCAGGTTGAGCACCGCGCCCTGGTGCTGCATCCAGGTGAAGGTGGTCGACAGGCAACCGCCGGACATGACTTCGAGGATCTCCACGATGTCCTCGAAACCCAGTTCCTTCGCACCGACGGCGGCAGCCAGCCCGTAGAACCCCTCGCGCGCGAGCAGGTCCCAATGCCCCTCGGGCACCTCGCCCGTCGCGTCCACGGCGTTGGCGGCGGGAAACAGCACCCCATCGGCGATCTCATGCGCACGCCGGACGACCGCGGCCGCACCTTTCTGCGATTCGCTCATTAGGTTAGGCTAACCTAACTAACGCTGGACGTAGCACTTTCCTGCGAAAAGGCGAAGCCCCGGCCAGAAGCGGCCGAGACTTCGGCGGGCTCAACGCCGCTTGAGCTCGTCCAGTAGCGTGAGAAAGTCCCCCCGACCGAGGACGAGCTTGGCCCCGTCCGGGTCCTTGGAGTCCCGCATGGCTATGGCCTTGGGAAGTGAGGCAAGCTCCACGCACTCGTGGCCCTGGTCGTTGCTGCGGCTGGCTTTGCGCCACGCTATGGCGTCCATGCTGCCGTCCTATGTGGGGGGTGGGCAGGATCCTCAGGGTAGGCGGGACGTGCTGGAGCGGCCAGAGCCCCGGCCGGGAGTGGCCGGGGCTCTGGGGAGGGCTCAGCGCTACTTGAGTTCGTTCACGAGCGCGCGGAAGTCGCCCCGATCCAGGACGAGCTTCGGCCCATCGGGGTCCTTGGAGTCGCGCACACCCACCTTGCCGCTGAGCGCTGCCAACTCGACACAAGCACCACCATGCTCGTTGCTTCGCCGGGCCTTTCGCCAGATCACAGCGTCCACCGGGTTACCGCCTTCCGTATGAAGTCTCGAGAGTCTGCGACGCTCAGCGCGCGTGCCTGCATCTCTGCGAAAGCGCTGACCACGTGCAAGATATCTCCTGGGTCATCGGATGTGATGCCCCCAGCGGAGGTCTCGAGGTAGACCAGCTCGTCCCCGCTTGGTTGCGTAGCGATGTTGAAAGAGCCAGATACTCCCTTGTAATGCGCTACCGGAGCAATCTGGAGAGTGACGTTCTCCCACGTCGATACCTCTAGCAGGTGCTCGCACTGGGCGCGCATCACCTCGTGGTTCCCAACCTCCCGCGCAAGAACGGTTTCGCTGAGGATCACCAGAATCCTCGGAGGCGGCTTTGCTCTAAGTGCCTGCTGTCTCCTGAGGCGAGCCTCAAGGTCCGGTTCGTTGGGGAGTAGGACGCGAGCGTAGTCCGCAGTCTGGAGTAGACCGTCGACGAATGTCTCTCCATAGCTCCGCAGCAAGGCGGCGGACGATTCGGCGCGTGAGAAGTCGGCGAACCACTTGGGGTACTTGGCCTTCTGCATGAGGTCGTCCCAAGCGTCGGTGAGGGCTCGGCCAGTGCTGAGAGCCTTGTCCAGGCGTTCCGCGAAGTCGCGGCGGCAACGGGTGTTGCCGCCCTCGACCTGGGAGACGTACGAGCGGGTGACCGTGACCAGATCGGCCAACGCCGAGCGCGTGATTCCGGCCTCCTCTCGAAGTCGCGTGACCTCGGCGCCGAAGGACTTGAGCGCAGGTGAGGACTTCCGAGCAGGCATCGTGAACCTCCCGTAAAGCGGTGTGTAGCGCCAATGAGCGTTCGATGTGCATCTTCACGCTTACCTGGTCACACTACGCGGTGAAGTGAAGCCTGTGCGGTGAGTCACGAAACTTCGGAGGTGGTCACCGTGGGGAATCCGGCGTCGATCGTCGTACCGGCGGACGTTGGGGCCGTGAAAACCGCTCGCGACTGGGTGGGGGAGACCCTCGAGTCATGGGGGCGGGACGCGTACATCGCGAAGGTCGTGGTGTCGGAGCTCGTCACGAACGTCGTGCGGCACACGTCCAGTGAGACGGCGACCGTTCGGGTTCTGCTCACCGACCGTGGAACCGTCGTGGAAGTGCTCGACGCGTGCGGCGTTCTGCCGGAGGCGCGGGACGTCGACGTCCTCAGCGAGGACGGGCGGGGACTGGCGATGCTCGGGGCGCTCGTCAAGGACTGGGGCGCTCAGCCGGTCGCGGGCGGCGGCAAGGCGGTGTGGGCGCTGCTGCCCGAGGGAGACGCGTGACCGACGACATCATCCCCGTCCTGCACCGTGCGGTTCCGGGGTGGGACTTCTCCGTGCGGGACGGGGAGTGGCGCGCGTCCGGACGGGCCGTCATCACGTCCTCGTCCCTCGAACTCCTCCTCGCGTGGATCACGGTGATCGAGGAGCCTGCGGGCTGAGGCCCGCCACGGCCAAGCGGAACAGGCGGTCGGCTCGGGCGGCGGGGTCGGGGTGGTTCTCCGTGGCCAGGACGATGCCGACGATCAGCGTGATCAGGTCCGTGACGGTGACGTCCGGCGCCATCGCGCCGTCCTGTGCGGCGCGGTGCAGCAGTGGGGCGCCCGCCTCTTCCAGCGCCGCCGAGCAACTGTTCTCGTAGAGCGACTCCGGCTCCGCGCCGTCGTAGGTCAGTGCGGCCGCGAGGCCGCGGGCGGAGACGCAGTAGGTGACGACGTCGTCCAGCCATTCCAGCAGCGCGTCACGGCTGTCGCCCCGGCCGGTCAGGTCGCGGGCGCGGACGCACAGGGCGTCGATCCGCTCTCGGGAGACCGCCTCCAGCAGCGCGCGGCGGGACGGGAAGTGGCGGCGGACGGTCGCCGAGCCGACGCCCGCGGTTCGGGCGATCTGCTCCAGGGAAGCGCCGCCGCCGTGGGCGGCGACCTCCGCTTCGGCCACCGCGAGGATTCGGGCGTAGTTGCGCCGGGCGTCGGCGCGCTGGCGCTCGGGCATGGCGCCTCCCTTCGGAGTCGACTAAATGGCGGGCCCCGCCATATAGTAGCGAAACGTAAGTGGCGGGCGCCGCCACTTACGTGCGACTACCGGAGGAGCAGCATGTCCGCAGATTCCGCGCCCGTTCTCGTCGCCGGTGCGACCGGCAAGCAGGGCGGCGCCACCGCCCGCGCCCTGCTCGCGGCGGGGGTGCCCGTGCGGGCCTTCGTCCGCGATCCGGCCGGGGACCGGGCCAGGGCCGTCGAGGCGCTCGGGGCCGAACTCGTCGGCGGTGATCTCCACGACCGCGAGTCCGTCGTCCGGGCCGCCGAGGGCGCCCGCGCCGTGTTCTCCGTGCAGATGCCCGGTGCGACCGAGGAGGGCTTCGACTTCGACGGAGAGGTGGCCCAGGGCGTCAACCTCATCGAGGGGGCGAAGGCCGCCGGAGTGCCGCAGTTCGTGCACACGTCCGTCACCGGCGCCGGTCAGCACACGCAGACACCCGGCTGGGCCGAAGGGCGCTGGGCTTCGATGGAGCCCACCATGACCGCCAAGAGCACGATCCAGGATCGGGTTCGCACGGCCGGTTTCGCGCACTGGACGCTTCTCAAGCCGGGCTTCTTCATGACCAACTTCCTCCCGTCGGCGGCGTACCTGTTCCCGCGCGGCCTGGACGGCGGCCTGGTGAGCGTCCTGCGCCCCGAGACCCGGCTGTCGCTCGTCGCGCCGGACGACATCGGCGCCGCGGCCGTCGCGGCCATCGCCGAGCCCGAGCGTTTCGACGGGGGTGGAGCTGGAACTCGCGAGCGAGTACCTGTCGATGACGGAGGTCGCCGAGGTTCTCTCCCACGTCCTCGGCAGGCACCTGCCCGCGCCGGACATGACCGAGGACGAGGCGTTCGCCGCCGGGATGCCCCCGATGGGCGCCGGGCACGCGTGGCTGAACGCCGCCGGACAGCCGGGACGCCCCGAGTACGCGAGGGAGCTGGGCATCACGCTGACGTCCTTCGAAGCGTGGGCACGGGAGCACATGCGGGCGGACGCCTGACGTCGCCGGGCTCGATGCCCGGCGATCGGTGCGGGGGCCGCGTGCACAGGCCCGGGCCCTCGTGCCGTTCGCCGTTCCGCGCGGTGGAGCCCGTGCCATGATCGGGATCATGGTGCTGGCGCACATAGAGCTCAATTCGGATCGTGTGGTGACCTTGACCGGGTTGCAGATCCATTCCACCTACGCCGGGTTTCTGGAGGGCTATCCGAACCGGATGGTCAACGAGCGGCTGCTGGCGTCGCTGCGGAAGCGCCGGCACCCCACGGCGCGGCCCGTCCATGTGATCGACCCGCCGCGCACGCACCCCTGCCCGGACGAGAGGCCCATGGGGTTCGGCCCGACGGAAGAGCTCCCGCCGGTGTACTGCGTCGGCTTCTTCGACTCGGCGCGCGTCAACGAGGAACTCGATGACGTCCTACACCGGTCGGGGCTGGCGGTGGTGTGGTTCCAGGACGGCATCGACGCTCCGCCCGTCGGGTTCGTGACGGCCGCCGTGGCCGATCTGCCGTGGGACGACCTCGCGGAGGACTACGAACTCTGACCGGCGCTTCCGGCGTCCGGGCCGGGCCGGGACCGCACTACCGGTCGAGGATCAGGTCGGCGGCGCGGGCGAGGACGTCGGCCCGGGGGCGGCCCTGGTGGTCGGCGGCGAGGGAGTGGTGCCCGATCGCCACGCAGAAGGCGATCAGGCCGCGCGCCTCGACCTCGTCGGGATCGGCGCAGAACGTGCCGATCATCTCCCGCAGCAGGGCCATGCGCCGGTTGTCGACCCGCCGCAGGCGCTCGGCGACCGCCGCGTCGCGCCGGGCCCAGTCGCGGACCGCGAGGTCGATGGGGAGGAGCCGTTCACCGGAGAAGGTGAGCATGCCCGCGCGCTGCGCCTTGGTCCTCGGGTCGCCGCCCTCGCGCTCGACCCGGTCGATCACCTCATCGGTGCTCTCGCGCTCCCAGGTGTCCAGCATCGCCTCCAGCAGGGCGCCGCGATCGGCGAAGTACCCGTAGAAGCCGCCCTTGGTGACGCCGAGCCGTTTGGCCAGCACCTCGACCCGGACGGCGTCCGGGCCGCCGTCGGCCAGCGCCCGCAGGCCTTCCTCCACCCATCTCTCGCGCGGTGTGCGAGCAGCGCCCACGTTGTGTCCCACCTCACCCGTCCATGCAATGTACGGAACCGTATACCTGATCTAGCCTCGTCCTATACGTAGGCGTATATCGGGATGGTAGTCCACCTCCCGGGTGGAAAGGCGGGCAGCGGCCATGCGGCTTCCTCGAACGGCGCACACCGGGCGTCCGTGGCGGATCCACGAGTTCACCGCCGACTTCCGGATCGAGGACGTGTGGTCCTACCGCACTCCCGGTGCGGGGCCGGACGACTTCCCCGCGATGCTGGCCGCGATGCGTGCGCACGGCGGGTTCGCCGACCAGGGGCCGGCCGTCCGGACCCTGTTCGCGGTGCGCTGGAAGCTCGGCGCCCTGCTCGGCTGGGACGGGCCCGAGGGCGGCCTCGGGAAACGGGTCCGGTCGCTGCGCGAGCGCCTGCCGCGCGACCTGCGCGAGACCGTGGACGGCTCCGACACCGGCGGCAGCCCGTTCGCCCCCGTGTACGAGCTGGACGACGAGTCGGTCCGCGAACTCGCGAACAAGACCGTCCACACGCTCATGCACCTGGGGTGGGCGCCGACCGGGGACGGCGGCCACGAACTGCGGATGGCCGTCCTCGTCAAGCCCAACGGCCGGTTCGGGCGGCTGTACATGGCGTTCATCGCCCCGTTCCGCCACCTGATCGTCTACCCGGCGCTCACCCGCCGGTGGGAACGCGCCTGGCGGGACCGGACGGCCGTCGCCCCGGCCACCGTCGCCGGTGCCGTGGGGCCGCGCGAGGTCCCCGAGTCCGTCCGTGCCCTGAGCGGGCTGCCCGCGATCGACTACGTCGACCACTTCACCCTCGACACGGATGCGGACGCGACGCCCGAGCAGTGGGCTCGGGCGATGTTCGGCGACGTCCCCAGCGCGGCCGAACGGCTGATCTGGCGCGGTCTCCTCGGCCTGCGGCTCGGCCGCGGGGCGTCACCGGACGCCGTGGCCGGATGGCGGATCGCGGGACGGGGCGAGGACTGGATCCTGCTCGAGGCCGCCTCCTGGTTCCTGACCGGCAACCTCCTCGTGCGGGCGGCGGACGGGCGCGTGTCGCTGGGCACCTTCCTGCACTATGACCGGAGCCTCGGCCGGGCCGTCTGGCCCCCGCTGTCCGCCGTCCACCGGCGCCTGGCGCCCGGCCTGCTCCGGGACGCGGCGGCGAAGATCCGGACACGCGTGGGCTACGGACGCTGACCGGCGTCCGGGCCGTCAGGGGAGGGACGGGCCGGGCGTGCAGGCGGCGTTGATCCGGACCGGGTCTCTCGGTGGCGCGGGGAGGCCCCCGAGCGCGGAAAGCGCTGCTCGAGGTCCCCGTGCAACGCCACCGGCGGTTACCCGGGAAGGGGTCAGTCCGACCAGTCGATCTCGTCGGCGGCGAGGTCGAGATGGGCGAAGCCGAAGGAGCCCAGGTTCGGGTCGCCGAGCTTCTCGTCGAAGCCGATGAAGAACGGGCCGAAATCGCCGCCGTTGATGACGGTGGCGGTGCCGCCGAAGTGGCACCGGTCGAAGAACCTGTCCCGCAGCCCGAGCCGCTTGCCTTCCTCGGAGTCCATGTCGATGTATCCGGGCGCGGCCTTCCCCCACTCGTCGAAGCGCTTGCCGGCGTTGGGGTCGTCGGCGCGGGCCGTGAGGCGCAGCGGACGCGGCGGGCGGTCGTGCCGCCAGGCGTCGGTGCAGTCCTCACCGGTGTCGTCCGGCTCCTTCGTCGCCGGGTCGGGCAGGGGGCAGGGCGGTGCGGCCAGTTCGTCCTCGGTGCGCCAGATCCAGACCCAGCCCCCGCCGATCAGGTCCTCCCGGTAGCGCTCGCGGGGGTGCGCACCCCCGGCGTAGGCGGTGAGCGCGGACCAGAACGCCGCCGCCCGCGGGTCGTGGGACGGCGGGTCGCCCCCGGCGATCGTGTCCGCCGCTCCCTCCACCTCGTCGGCGACGTGGTCGTCGGACTGGAACACGCTCAGCCCCGCCAGGTCGGCACCGGCGCAGCGGTACTGCTCCGGAACCCGGACGGTGAACAGGTGCGCCATCGGCAGCCCGTTGACCCGGCTGCGGGGCCACTGCTCGGGCCGCAGGCCGGGCGGACGTCCGAAGGCGTGACCGTCGCTGCCCGCGTCGTCGAAGTCGATGTCGTACGCGGTGTCCGGCAGGGGCAGGTCCATCGGCGCTCCTCGATCATGGTCGGCGAGGGGAGCGTACTGGGGCGTCGTGACACTTCTCAGAAGGTTTCGCGGAACGCGGCGAGCATGCGCTGGTCCTCTTCGGGCGGACGAGCGAGGTCGGGCGTGCCGGGATAGGTGTCGAGCAGCAGGTGGGTCGCGCCCAGCTCAGCGAACCCCTCGGCCTGCCGCAGGGCCTCGTCCACGTCGTCCAGCCGGATGCGGGGAGCCAGTGCCGGGACGGGACGTCCGGCCTCCTCGGCGGCGCGGCGCAGGGCGGGCAGCCCCTCCGTGCGGAGCGCGGCGGGGGTGACGTTGATCGGGTGCCAGGCGTCGCCGAACCGCGCGGCGCGGCGCAGTGCCCCGGGCGACCGGCCGCCGACCCAGACGGGCGGGTGCGGTTTCTGGACGGGGTGCGGACGCGGATCGATCGTCTCGTCGCCGTAGGAGACCGAGTCCTGCGTCCAGGATCGCAGGACGACGTCGAGCGCCCGGTCGGTCATGGGTCCGCGCTGCTCGAAGGGCACGTTCAGCGCGGCGTACTCCCGCTTCGACCAGCCGACGCCCACCCCGAAGATCAGCCGTCCGCCGCTGAGCCGGTCCAGGTTCGCGGTGACGCGCGCGAGCTGCAGCGGGTGCCGGTACGGCAGGACGGCGACGGTCGTGCCGAGCGCGATCCGCTCGGTCGTCCCGGCCAGCCACGCGAGGACGGTGAACGGATCGTAGAACGGTGCCGGGTACTGCTCGGCGACATCGGGCGTGACCGCGACGTGGTCGGAGATCATCGCGAAGTCGAACCCGGCCTCCTCGGCGAACCGGGCCCAGCCGGCCAGCGCCTCCGGGGTCGCGTGCGGACCGAAGTTGAGGATGTTGACACCGAACTTCATCAGGACCCCTTCGTGAATGTCCCGGCCCCCGGGCCGGGGGAATCGAAACTCCTGCGGAGCATGGCAGGTGAAGGCGGGTCACGCCCACCGCTCGGGCCGCCTCCGTCATGCCTTCCCCACCGCGTCGGCCGCCCTGGTCGCGGGGCCGCGGATCCTGTCCTGCTCGGTCGTGTCGACGGTGGACACCGCGTAGGCGGGGTGGCCGATCCCGAACCGCCATCCCTCCGCGAGGGCCCGGCGGCGGGCCGGAATGAGATGTCCAAGGCGGGGTAAAGCCTCGCCATGCGGATCGGTGTGCTGGATGTGGGGTCGAACTCGGCCCATCTGAAGATCGTCGACCTGGTGGAAGGGGAGCCCCCGCGCACGGTGGCCACGTTGAAGCACCCCACTCGGCTGGCGCGGGCGATCGGGCCCGACGGCGTGATCGACGACGAGGCGGTCCGGCTTCTGGGCGGGGCGGTCGGGCAGGCGGCGTGCACGGCGACGCTGCATCGCGTGGACGAACTGATCGCCTTCGCCACCTCGGCGGTGCGGGACGCCGCCAACCGGGACGAGGTCGTCGACCGCATCGCCGACGGGACCGGGATCGAGCTGGGGTTCCTGACGGGCGGGCAGGAGGCCTCGCTGACGTTCCAGGCCGTGCGCGCCTGGTACGGATGGTCGGTTCGGCGGCTGCTGGTCGTCGACATCGGCGGGGGCTCCCTGGAGATCGCCGCCGGCGACGGGCGCGAGCCCGACACGGCGCTGTCGCTGCCGCTGGGCGCCGACCGGCTGACGCGCCGGTACCTGCCCGGCGACCCGCCGAGCCCCGAGCGGGTGCGGCGGCTGCGGCGCCACGTGCGGCGAGAGCTCGCGGCCGCCGTCGCGCCGTTCGCCGGAGACCTCGACGCCCGCACCCCCGGAACCCTCGCGGTCGGTACCTCCCGCGTCCTCACCCAGCTCGCCGTACTCGGCGGCGCGCCCAAACCGCGCAAGGGCCCGTACGCGCGCCGCGTGCTGCACCGTGCCCGGCTGCGCGGCCGGATCGACGACCTCGCGGCCATGACCGCCGCGCAGCGGGCCGGGCTGCGCGGGATCTCGGTCCCGCGGGCGCCGCACATCCTGGCGGGCGGGATCGTGGCCGATGCGACCATGTCCGCGCTGCACGTGAAGCACTTGGACGTCTGCCCGTGGGCGTTGCGCGAGGGCGTCATCCTGCAGCGATGGCGGGAGATCGCCGACCCGGCGCGGGAGCCGACGCGGCTGCCGACGTCCCCGCGTCCGCGCTCCCACCTGCACGTGGTCCCCCCGGTCTCCGAAGCCCACGCCCGCCGCGCGGATCGCGGTCGGGACCCGGAGGCGGCGGGCGCCGGACCCGGCCGGGGCGATCGCGATCCTTTGGCCGACGGGCAGGTCCCGGGAGACGGGCACGCGGTGGAGGTGGCGGGTTCCCGGTGGCGGCCCGGACACCGTGCGGGCGGCGACGGCCGTCGTGAACGCCGTGCCGTGGGACTGGTCGTGGCCGCGGGCCCATCGCCCGGTGCCGTCCCGGTCCCGCGCCAGGAGGAGCAACCCGTCGCCGCCCGGCAGGTGCAGGCCGCGCGGAGCGCGGGAACCGCCGGGGATCCAGGCCAGGACGGTCGGCGCGGCGATCGCCGCCCGTGAGCCGAGCCCGAAGCAGGTCGGCACCCTCGTCCCCAGGGTGAGTGCGATCTCGGCCCCGTGATCGTCTCGGAGATCGTGGTCGATCTCGCGACGCTGGAGTAGAGCCGGCCGGAGGCGTCAGCCGGCCGGGCCGAGGGCCGCGGCGATGGAGTCGAGGACGCGTTCCAGGCCGTTCCGGAACTGCTCGTGGTGGTTCAGGTGCGGTTGGCGCGCGTCCAGGACGATCTTGCTGAAGATGGGGTACTCGCCGCTCTCCAGCAGCTGGCGGACGCGCGGGGAACTGCGCGCCATCCACTCCGCCTCGCTGAGCCCGCTGCGGCGGGCCTCCTCGGCCGCGCTGACCTCGTTGCGGGCGGCGCTTTCGACGTAGCCGCTCAGGATGGCCATGAGGGTGAGGTTCTCGTCGATGGAGACGTGCGGGTCGAGGGCCCCCATCACCGCTTCGATCACCCGCAGCTGGTTGGGGCCGAAGCCGGGGAGGGAGCGCTGCACGGTGCCGATCCACGGGTGCCGCAGCCACATCGCCCGCGTCTGCTCGGCGTAGCGCGTCAGGTCCACGCGCCAGTCGCCGGACGGCATGCCCTCGACGTCGATCTCGCCCTGCAACCGGTCGGCGACGAGTTCGACGAGGTCGTCGCGGCTCGGGACGTACCGGTAGAGCGACATCGCGCCCGCGCCGATCTCGGCGGCGATCCGCCGCATGGTGGCGGCCTCCAGCCCCTCGGCGTCGGCGATCCTGATCGCCGCCTCGGTGATCTGCGCGCGGCTGTAGGTCGGCTTCGGCCCCCGGGCCGGGCGCTCGGGGCGCATCCAGATGCTCACGTACTCGGTGTCGGCCACACCCCACCCTCCCACTTGCGTACATAGTACCCAGTAATTTAGCCTTGCCGGAAATAACCGCGTACAAGGTACCCAGTGGAGGGGACATGACGGATCCGATCGTGGTCGCCGAGGGGGTGCACAAGTCCTTCGGCGACACCCATGCGCTGCGGGGACTCGACCTGAGCGTGCCGCGAGGGACGGTCTGCGGCGTGCTGGGGCCGAACGGCGCGGGGAAGACGACCGCCGTGCGCATCCTGGCGACCCTGGCCGACCCCGACGCCGGGCACGCCCGCATCGCCGGATACGACGTCGTCCGGCAGGGCGACGAGGTGCGGGCCAGGATCGGCCTCGCGGGCCAGCACGCCGCCGTGGACGAGAAGCTCACCGGGCGCGGCAACCTGCGCATGTTCGGGCGGCTCTACCACCTGTCCCGGCGCGACGCGCGGCGGCGGGCCGACGAGCTGCTGGAGCGCTTCGGGCTGCTGGACGCGGCCGACCGGCAGGTCGCCGGCTACTCCGGCGGCATGCGGCGCCGCCTCGACCTGCTCACCAGCCTCATCCTGCGCCCCGAGGTGCTCTTCCTGGACGAGCCCACCACCGGCCTGGACCCGCGCAGCCGCACCGCGATCTGGGACACCGTCCGGGAGCTCGTGACGGACGGCACCACGGTGCTGCTCACCACGCAGTACCTGGAGGAGGCCGACCGGCTGGCCGACGACATCGCCGTCGTCGACCACGGCCGGGTGATCGCCACGGGCACGCCCGACGAGCTGAAGGCCACGATCGGGGACCGCCTCGACGTCGTCCTCGAGGACGCCGCCGCGCTGCGCCCGGCGGCGGCCGTCCTGCACGCCCTGGCCGGGACCGATCCCGCGATGACGGGCCCCGACCGGCTCAGCGTCGCGCTGCCCGGCGGCGGCGTCCGGCTCGCCGACGTCGTGCGCGAACTCGACCGCGCCGGGGTCGCCGCGGCGGACGTGAGCCTGCGCCGACCCACCCTCGACGAGGTGTTCCTCCGCCTCACCGACCGGAAGGAGCCCGTCCGATGACCGCCCTCACGCCACCGCTCGGCCGCCGCCTGCGCTGGACGTTCGCCGACGGGCTGACCCTGGTCGGCCGCGAGCTGGGACGGGTGCGCCAGGAGCCCGGCGAGCTCGCCGGGCTGCTGATCTTCCCGGCCGTCATGGTGGTGCTGTTCGGCTACGTGTTCGGCAGCGCGATCCCGGTGCCGGGCGGCGGGGACTACCGCGAATACCTCATGCCCGGCCTGTTCTCGATGGTGACCTTCACCGCGACCTCGTCGGTCCTGGTCCGGGTGGCCGCCGACGCCTCCCGCGGCGTGATGGACCGGTTCCGGTCCATGCCGATGGCGCGGTCGGCGGTGCCGTTCGGGCAGACCGGCGCCGACCTGATGGCCGGTCTGCTGACGCTCGGCATCATGGTGGGGGCGGGCCTGCTGGTGGGCTGGTGGCCGCACCGCGGCCTCGCCCCCGCGGCCGGGGCGTTCCTGCTGCTGATCGTCATGCGGTACGCGCTGAGCTGGGTCGGCGTCTACGTCGGCCTGCTGGTGCGCAACGAGCAGGCCGCCGACCAGATGGTGCCGCTGTTCCTGCCGATCACCATGCTGTCGAACTCGTTCGTCCCGACCGGCGGCATGCCGGCGTGGCTGCGGTTCGTGGCCGACTGGAACCCGGTGAGCGCGCTCACCGCCGCCTCCCGCGAGCTGTTCGGCAATCCGGGGGCGCCCACCGGGGACGTGGCCTGGCCGCTCGCCCATCCCGTGGCCGCCGTCCTGCTCTGGTCGGCCGCGCTGCTGGCGGTGTTCGTCCCGCTGTCGGTCCGCACCTACCAGCGCCGGGGACGCTGAGGGCGGCGGGCGTCCCGCCGCGACGGGACGTCCGGCTCGTCCGTCCGGGGGAGGGACGAGCCGGACGCGCGGGTCAGCCGGACGCGGCGTCGCTTCCCGCCCTGCCCGGCACGACGGTGCACTACATGGTGCGCGACGAAGCGGACACCGCTCGCACGAGCGCCATGCGCTGATCGGGGCGGTCAGCGTTTCGGCCAGTGCCAGGGCGGCTCGTCGAGGAAGCCCTGCCCCTCGACGGTCGTCGCGCCGTCCCGCTTGACCAGTTCGATCGTCGCGAGCGCGTCCGGCGCGTCGGCCAGGCCCTTCTCCAGCCGGACGCCAGCGGCCGCGAGTGGGTCACCGCGACGACCTGCGTGTGCTCGGCGGCGGTGACGATCAGCTCGGCCAGCGGGCGCAGCAACTCGGGATGCAGGCTGGTCTCGGGCTCGTTGAGCACCAGCAGCGCCGGGGGGCGCGGGGTGAGCAGCGCCGCGGTCCACAGCAGGTAGCGGAGCGTGCCGTCCGACAGTTCCGCGCCGCTCAGCGGACGCAGCAGTCCCGGCTGGCGCAGCGCCAGCTCGAACCGCCCGCCGTGCTCGGTGATCGCGATGCGGCTGCCGGGGAAGGCGCGGTCGACGGCCGCGTCCAGCGCCGCGTCGTCGCCGATCTCGCGGATGGTCTGCAGCGCCGCCGCGCGCAGTACCGGGCCCGCCCAGGTGGCCTCCGCCTTGATCTCGGGATCGCGGGCGAACATGGAGTGGCCGATGTTCGGCAGCCCGAAGTCGATCGCGTAGCCGAAGTCGTCCCCGGCGAAGCCGAGCCGGAGGCCGACGGGACCTTCGGCACGCGCGGGCACGCCCGCGCCCGCCGCCTGCTCCGGGCCGGCCCAGAGCGTCGACGGCAGCCCCCCTCGCGCCCCAGCGCCGCCACGGCGCCGTTGCGCGCGGCGTCCGCCAGGACGCGCAGCGCCCGGTAAAGGCTCGACTTCCCGGCGCCGTTCTCCCCGGTCACCACGTTGACACGCCGCAGCGGGACCACCAGACGCCGCAGGGACCGGTAGTTCTCGACCGCGAGCGTAGTGATCATCCGGGCAGGCTACCCGCCGACGTCACGTGCGCATTTCCGGCCGTGCCGCGTCGGGCCCGCGCCATGTCGGTGGGTGGTCCTACGGTGGGGCGGCATGAGCGATCTTCCCCCCGCCGTTCCGAGCGTGCTCGTCGATCCGCCGTGGGCGGGCGAGTCCCGGAGCAGGCCCGCCCCGGTCGTCGTGCCGGGGCTGACCCCGCCCGCGCCCGGCCCGCTCACCTGGGAGGACGGTGAACGAGAACGGTGGATCGAGAAGGCCTCGTTCATGATCTTCGTCAAGTACCCGGACGACGATCCGTTCTGGGACGCGGCACGGGAACGGTTCCTGTCGGGCGAGACGGACTACAGGCATCAGGCGAAGGAGCTCGTGATCGGCCCCGAGCGGGCGTTCGGCGATCTCCTCCCGCTGTTCCTGGAACGTGCCGAGGAGTCGTCGTGGCAGGGCGTCAACCTGTACGGGCTCGATCATTACGAACTGATGCCGCTGGTCGCCCACTTCGGCCCGCGCGTCCGCGACCTGGCGGTGCGGGCCGCGAAACGGCGGCCCGCGGACCTCGGCGAGGTGCTCCTGCCCTACCTGGACGCCGAGGTCGCGGGGCTCGCGGCGGACTGGCTCGTCCGGCTCAAGACGGCCGGGAGGATCGGCCGGCTGTGGCTGCTGCGGCACGGCCTCGACGCCGTCCCGCACCTCGTGCCCGACGCGGTCGGCAAGCGGCGGGCGTCACGGGACGCGGCCGCGGCCGGGCTGCGGCTGATCGCGGAGGAGTCCGGACGGGACGCCGTCGTGGCGGCGGCCCGTGTGCACGGCGACCTGGCGGCCGACGCGGTGGCGGGGGCGCTGGACGCCGGGATTCCCGCCGTGCCGGTGAAGGAGCCGAAGCTCCCGCCCTGGCTGGACCCGGCGGCGCTGCCCCGCGTGGCCACCCCGGCGGGCGACCTGGACGGCACCGCGACGCGCAACCTCGTCAAGCTGGCGATGCTGCCGGACGACCCGATGCCGGGGGCCGAGGCGGTCCGGGCGGCGTGCGCGGGCCTCCCGGAGTTCGCGTGGGCGATCTTCGAGGCGTGGCGCGCGGCGGGTGAGCCGAACGGGCACGCCTGGGTGCTGGCGCGGCTGGGCGAGTTCGGCGACGACGGGACGGTGCGGCGGGCGGCGCCGCTCGTCCGGGAGTGGATCGCGGCGCGCAAGCACGTCAAGGCCGGTCAGGTCGTCGAGGACGTCCTGGCGCGGATCGGCACCGATGCGGCCCTGCGGGAACTCGCCCTCATGACTCGCCGGTCGTTCCCCGGCGGGGCGCGCGGGGACGCGTCGCTCGCGCTGGCGCGCGCGGCGGGGCGGCGCGGGCTCACCGACGAGCAGCTCGCCGACCGGCTCGTCCCGGACCTCGGCCTGGACGCGGACGGGACGCTGACGCTCGACTACGGCCCGCGGCGGTTCGTGGTCGGCTTCGACGAGCAGCTCAGGCCGTACGTGGCGGACGGGGACGGGAAGCGGCGCAAGACGCTGCCCAAGCCCGGCGTGAAGGACGACCCCGAGCTGGCGCCCGCCGCCCACCGGCGCTTCGCGGCCCTGAAGAAGGACGTGCGGGCGGTCGCCGCCGACCGGATCGTCCGGCTGGAGACCGCGATGGTGACCGGCGGCCGCTGGACGGCTGGGGAGTTCCGCGAGTTCGTGGTGACGCACCCGCTGGTGCGGCAGCTCGCGCGGCGGCTGGTCTGGACGGCCGGGACCGACGCGTTCCGCATCGCCGAGGACGGCTCGTTCGCGACCGTCGACGACGAGACGTACACGCTCCCCGAGGGCGCGCCGATCGGCGTCGCGCATCCGCTGCGCCTCGACGTCTCCGCGTGGTCGCGGGTGTTCGCCGACTACGAGGTCCTGCAGCCGTTCCCGCAGCTCGCACGGCGGGTGGCGGTGCTGCGGGAGGACGAGCGGGACGCGCGGCGGCTGGCCCGCCTGGAGGGCGGCACGACCTCGTTCGGCGCGGTGCTGCGGCTGGCGCGGCAGCACTGGGAGCGGGCCCCGGTGCTGGACGGCGGCGGCGAGCCCGGCGTGTTCCGGCGGGTCGGGGAGAAGCTCCATATCGCCGTGGAACTCGATCCGGGCATCGCGGCGGGCGCGCCGGACAGCTCCCCCGAGCAGCGGATCCGGCGCGTGCAGGTCGTCACCGACCTCGACGCCTGGTGGTGGGGCGGGCGCGACGCGGAGGATCCGGACGCGCCCCGCCTCGGCGACCTCGACCCGGTGATCGTCTCGGAGGTGCTGGTCGATCTCGCGACACTGACGTGAGCGGGCGCGCCCCGTGCCATGATCGGGATCATGACGCCGGCGCGCATCCAACTCGATTCGGGGTGTGAGATCGCCTTGGACCAGTTGCGGGCCCACTCCACGTACAGCGGGTTCCTGCAGGGATACCCGAACCCCTCGCTGAACGACCGGATGCCGACGACGCTGAGCAAGCGCCGGGAGTCGAGTTCGTGACGGCCGCGGTGGCGGGCCTGCCGTGGGACGACCTCGCGGAGGACTACGAGCTGTGACCGCCGTCCGGCCCGTCCGGGGGAGGGACGAGCCGGACGGGCGGGTCAGCCGGACGCGGCGTCCCGTTCGGCGACGAGTTCCATGAGGAGCATCCGCGCCGGAGGGTCCTTCCGGGCGGTGTCCGACAGGTGCATGGTGCCGTCGCGCGCGGCGTCCTGGAGCCGCTTCATCACGTCCTTCGGGTCGCCCTCGATCTCGTAGTGGGCGACGTAGGTGTCGCCGTCGAGGGGCGCGTAGCGGCGGGCGGCGACGACGCCCTCGATCGCCAGCATCTCGGGGATGTGTACTTCGTCGTACCAGCGGTTGTACTCGTCCGCGACGTCCGGGCCCGCGGGCCCGGACTCGACGTGCAGGATCGTCCTTTTCGGCATGCGCGATCTCCCGCCCCGGTTACTCCCCGACCTCCTTGGTGAGCGCGAAGACGCCCATCTGCGGCGGCGGGTCGAGCTGGACCTTGTCCGAGAGGTTCATGGAGCCGTCGCTCATGGCCTGGTTCAGCCGCTTCATGGCCTCGCCGGCGTCGCCCTCGATCTCGTACACCGCGATGTAGGGGCCGCCGTCCTGGGTGGGGGCGTACCGGCGGGCGGAGACGAAGCCCTCCAGTGCCACGACCTCCGGCATGTGGACGTCCTCGTACCAGCGGTTGTACTCGTCGGCCACCTCCGGGCTCGCCGGCCGGGACATGACGTGCAGGATCGACTTCGCGGACATGCGTGTTCTCCTATCGCGATGGCTCCGACCGGATGCTATACGCCCGGGAAATCCCGTTTCCGGCCGGTGGGGTGGGGGTGCGCCCCGGGTCGGGCAGGGTCAGCGCTGAGCACCTCCCGGAGGGGGACCTCGTCGTACCAGCGGTCGAACTCGTCGACGGCGTCCGGGCGGGACGGGTGCGACTCGACCTGCAGGACCGTTCCCTTCGGCATGCGGCTGCTCCGATCGGTGGCTCCGACCGGATGGTATATGCGTTCTCAAGAATTGAGAACGCCATTCGCCTCTGTTCTGCCGGCGATGCCCAGCACGGCACGGGCGACCTCCTCCGGCCGTTCGGCGACCATGTTGTGACTGCTCGCGAGTTCCAGCACGCGCAGGTGCGGCCGGTCGGCGGTGAGGGGCAGCAGGTCGCGGCGGATCCCCGCGCGCTGCGCCGGCATGAGCTCGCCGACACGGCCCGGCAGGCCCGGCAGGTTCTCGGTGGCCAGGACGAACAGGGCCGGGCAGCGGATGCCGGCCACCGCCGCGACGCTGTCCTGGAACCAGGCGTCGTACCTGATCCGCTCGGCCAGCGCCGCGTCCGGCCGGAGGCGGACGCCCGCGTCCGTCGTGCGCAGCGCCCGCTCGGGGAGCGTCGCGGCGGCGTCGGCGGGCAGCGGCCGGGCCATCGCTTCGGCCTGGGCGTCGAAGACGGCCTTCAGTTCCGCGAGGAGCGCGGTCAGCTCCTCCTGCCCGATGCCTTCGTAGTTCCGCGGTGCCGTCTCGGCCGAGCGCAGGCCGTCGAGGTTGACGATGCCGGGGCCGTCCGGGTGCCGCAGCGCCCACCGCACCGCGATCATGCCGCCGAGGGAGTGGCCCACCACCAGGGGAGCGCCCAGGCCGAAGTGATCGATGACCGCTTGCACGTCGTCCAGGACCGCCTCCCAGTCCCACGGCCCGTCGCCGGACAGGCCGTGGCCGCGCAGATCCATCGCGACGACCCGGTGCGCGCCCGTCAGCAGCGGCGCGACCGCGTCCCAGTGCAGGAGGGTGCCGCCCAGCCCGTGGAGCAGTAGCACGGGTGTGCCGCGGCCCCCGTGGTCGCGGACGGCGAGGTGGACCGGACGGTCATCGATGATCACGTCGTGGGGCATGGGGCTTCTCCTGTTCGAGGCGGTCGAGCCTGTCGCGGATGGAGGAGGACGTGACGCCACCGTCCGGAGCCCGGTCGAGCTTGCCGCGCTTGACCAGGTCGTGGACGCCCTGCCGGGTGATGCCGAGCATCGCCCCCGCCGTGGAGAACGGGACGGCCGCCGCACCGGGATGGCCGGCCGTGCGGGCGACGGCCCGGCCCAGCGCGGTGCGCCACCACTCCGCGGGCGGGTCGAAGGGCGCGTCGCCGGGGAACAGGACCCCGATGAGGCGGGCCGCGGTGAGCGTCGCCCGCGCCCGGTCGGCGCCGAGCAGCTGGGCGGCCCAGACCTCGGCCTCCGTGCGCAGCCGCGCCCTGATCGGTTCGAGCGGTTCGTCGGAGGCCAGCAGGATCTCCAGCGGGTCGAGGATCCGCGCCTCCAGGACCCGGAGCAGCTCTGCCACCAGTTCGACGTGGTCTTCCGTGGTCGTCACTTGACGAACGATAGCAAGTACTTGCTGTCGAACGTCAAGTAGTGGAGGGAGGCTCCGGAGAGGCGGCGGGGGCGTCCCGGCCTCTCCGGGCCCGCGGGCGTCCTAGGCGTCGATGTTCGCCATGTACGCCTCGTTGCCCTGGGCGCCCGCCGCCGCGCCGGGCGGGACCAGGTCCTCCAGCCGCGCGAACGCCGCCGCGTCCAGGTCGAGATCGGCGGCGGCCGCGTTGGCGCGGGCGTTGGCGGCGCGGCGCGTCCCGGGGATCGGGACGGTGCCGCGGTGCATCAGCCACGCCAGCGCGAGCTGCGCGGACGTGACGCCGTGCTCGGCGGCCAGCGCGGCGACCCGGTCGGCGAGCGAGACGTTGCGGGCGAGGTTGCCGTCCCGGAAGCGCGGGTTGCGGCGGCGCCAGTCGCCCGCCTCCAGGTCGGCGGACCCGCGGACGTTCCCGCCCAGGATGCCGCGGCCCAGCGGGCTGTACGCGACGAACCCGATGCCCAGCTCGTCGCAGGCGGGGAGGATCTCGCGCTCGGGATCGCGGTTGAACGGGGAGTACTCGGTCTGGACGGCCGTGACCGGGTGGACGGCGTGCGCCCGGCGGACGGTCCGGGCCGACATCTCCGACAGCCCGTACCCGCCGATCTTCCCCTCGGCGATCAGCTCGGCGAGCGTCCCGGCGGTCTCCTCGATCGGCGTGGACGGGTCGAGCCGGTGCACGTAGTACAGGTCGACGCGCTCGGCGCCGAGCCGGGCGAGGCTGGCCTCCAGCGCCCGCCGGACGTACTCGGGACGGCCCATGCCCGGGATCAGGATCCCGTTCCCGTCCTGGTTCCCGCCGAACTTGGTGGCCAGGACGATCTCGTCCAGCCGGCCCGCGAGCGTGCGGCCGATCAGCCGCTCGCCGTGCCCGCCGCCGTAGATGTCGGCGGTGTCGACGAACGTGACGTCCGCGTCCAGCGCGGCCAGCAGGGTCCCGGCGGCGTCGCCCTCGGCGACGTCCCCGTAGGTGCCCGGCGACAGGGTCATCGCGCCGTAGCCGAGGGCCGACACGCGCGGCCCGTTCTCCCCCAGAGTGCGGAAGCGCACGGAGGTCACCTCTTTCTGTCGTGAACGCTCACCACTGTGACCGGCCCGGAACGCCGCCGTAAGCGGACGGCGGTGCCTAGTACGCGGAGGGCTAGGCAAACTGGTGGCATGACGGCGCGCGCGATGGCGGACTTCCTGCGGTCCCGGCGGGACCGGCTCCGGCCCGCGGACGTCGGGCTGCCCGGCGGCGGGCGCCGGCGGGCGCCGGGGCTGCGGCGCGCGGAGGTCGCGATGCTGGCGGGCATCAGCCCCGACTACTACATGCGGCTGGAGCAGGGGCGCACGATCCGCCCGTCGCCGTCCGTGCTGGACGCGCTGGCGCGGGCGCTCGTGCTGAGCGACGACGAGCGCGGCCACCTGTACCGGCTGGCGGGCGACGAGCCCGCGCCGCTCGTCCCGTCCGGCGGGCCGGTGGACGCGGGCGTCCTGCGGCTGCTGGACGTGATCGGCGGGGTCCCGGCCTACGTGACCAACGGCCGGCTGGACGTGCTGGCCTGGAACCGGCTGGCAACCGCGCTCCTCCCGGGACTCGCCGAGATGCCGGCGGAACGGCGCAACATGCTGCGGTTCGCGTTGTGCGACCCGCGCGCCCGCGACTTCTACCTCGACTGGGAGCGCGTGGCCCGGCACGGCATCGCGCAGCTGCGCACCGCGACCGGCCGCGATCCGGGCGATCCGGCGAACGAGGCGCTGATCCGGGAGCTGGCCGGGGCGAGCCCGCGGTTCGGCGAGTGGTGGGAGCGGCAGGACGTGCGGGGGCCGGGCACCGGCCGCAAGGAGTACCGCCATCCGGTCGTCGGGCGACTCTCGCTCGACTATGTGGGCATGGTCCTGCCGGGGACGGTCGACCACCAGTTCGTCACGCTGACCGCCGCGGAGGGCAGCCCGTCCCAGGCGGCCCTGGACGAGCTGGCGGCCGGGCTGTGACCGGTCGGCCGTGGCGGGACGGGCCCGGACCGGTGGACACCGTCCCGATGTGCAAGTAACTCGATATCGAGATAAATTGAAGATAGCTTGACGTCGAGAGAAATCTCGCCGAAGTTGGGCCGCCCCGATTCCCGGCCGGGTTCCGGGTTAAGGCAGGATCAGGGGGAGATGAGCTTTCCGTCCCGCCCGGGCGACGCCGGTCACGGGGGCGGCATTTCGACGAATAACTGAGAAGACAGCGCCGCGCGCTCATGTCCCGGACCGGACGCGCGGTGACGACGGAGGAGGAGTCCGTGTCCGCGAACAGCTTCGGCAGCCTTAGCAAGCTGCAGGTGGGCGACAAGTCCTACGACATCTACCGGCTGGACGCCGTCGAGGGCTCGGCCCGTCTCCCGTACAGCCTCAAGGTGCTGCTGGAGAACCTGCTGCGCACCGAGGACGGTGCGAACGTCACCGCCGACCACATCCGCGCGCTCGCCGGGTGGGACGCCGAGGCGCAGCCGAGCAAGGAGATCCAGTTCACCCCCGCGCGGGTGATCATGCAGGACTTCACCGGCGTGCCCTGCGTGGTGGACCTGGCGACGATGCGCGAGGCCGTCCGCGACCTCGGCGGCGACGCCTCCAAGATCAACCCGCTGGCGCCGGCCGAGATGGTCATCGACCACTCCGTCATCGTCGACTACTTCGGCTCGCCGGACGCGTTCGAGCGCAACGTGCAGGTCGAGTACGAGCGCAACAAGGAGCGCTACCAGTTCCTGCGCTGGGGCCAGACGGCGTTCGACGAGTTCAAGGTCGTGCCGCCCGGCACCGGCATCGTCCACCAGGTGAACATCGAGCACCTGGCCCGCGTGGTGTTCGACCGCAACGGCACGGCCTACCCCGACACGTGCGTCGGCACCGACTCGCACACCACGATGGAGAACGGCATCGGCGTCCTCGGCTGGGGCGTCGGCGGCATCGAGGCGGAGGCCGCGATGCTCGGCCAGCCGATCTCGATGCTCATCCCGCGCGTCGTCGGCTTCAAGCTGACCGGCGAGCTGCCGGCCGGGACGACCGCGACCGACCTCGTGCTCACCATCACCGAGATGCTGCGCGAGCACGGCGTCGTCGGCAAGTTCGTGGAGTTCTACGGCGAGGGCGTCGCGGCGCTGCCGCTGGCCAACCGCGCCACCATCGGCAACATGAGCCCCGAGTTCGGCTCCACCTGCGCGATCTTCCCGGTCGACCAGGAGACGACGAAGTACCTGCGCCTCACCGGCCGCAGCGAGGAGCAGATCGCGCTCGTCGAGGCGTACGCCAAGGAGCAGGGCATGTGGCTCGACCCGTCGGTCGAGCCCGACTTCTCCGAGTACCTCGAGCTGGACCTGTCGACGGTCGTCCCGTCGCTGGCCGGCCCGAAGCGCCCGCAGGACCGCATCGCCGTCTCCGAGGCCAAGGAGACCTGGCGCCGCGACGTGCAGAACTACGTCAGCAGCATCCAGGGCCCGGCGGACGAGGCGTCCAACGAGTCGTTCCCCGCCTCCGACGCCCCGGCGATCAGCCACGGCGGCAACGGCGACAAGCCCCGCGAGCACGCGGCGAACGGCGCGGGCCGCCCGCACAACCGCGTGCAGGTCACGCTGGACGACGGTACGAAGTTCGAGCTCGACCACGGGCACGTCGCCGTCGCGGCCATCACGTCCTGCACCAACACCTCGAACCCGTACGTGATGGTCGGCGCGGCGCTGCTGGCCAAGAACGCCGTCGAGAAGGGCCTCACCCGCAAGCCGTGGGTGAAGACCTCCCTCGCCCCCGGGTCGCAGGTCGTCACCGACTACTTCGAGCGCGCGGGCCTCACCCCCTACCTCGACAAGATCGGCTACAACCTCGTCGGGTACGGCTGCACGACCTGCATCGGCAACACCGGCCCGCTGCAGCCGGAGATCTCCAAGGCGGTCAACGACAACGACCTCGCGGTCACGGCCGTCCTGTCCGGTAACCGGAACTTCGAGGGCCGCATCAGCCCGGACGTGAAGATGAACTACCTCGCGTCCCCGCCGCTGGTCATCGCCTACGCCCTCGCCGGGACGATGGACATCGACATCCTCAACGACCCGATCGCCGACGGCACCGACGGCCCGGTCTACCTGCGCGACATCTGGCCCGCGCCGGAGGACGTCGCCGCGATCGTCGAGTCGTCCATCGGCCAGGACATGTTCACCAGCAGCTACGCCGACGTCTTCAAGGGCGACGACCGGTGGCGCGGCCTCGACATCCCGACCGGCAAGCTGTTCGAGTGGGACCCGGCGTCCACCTACGTCCGCAAGGCCCCGTACTTCGACGGGATGGCCGCCGAGCCCGAGCCGGTCACCGACATCCACGGCGCGCGCGTCCTGGCGAAGCTGGGCGACTCGGTCACCACCGACCACATCTCCCCGGCCGGGGCGATCAAGGTCGGCACGCCCGCCGCGCAGTACCTGCAGGACAGCGGCGTCGCGGTGAAGGACTTCAACTCCTACGGCTCGCGCCGCGGCAACCACGAGGTGATGATCCGCGGCACGTTCGCCAACATCCGGCTGCGCAACCAGCTCCTGGACGGCGTCGAGGGCGGCTTCACCCGCGACTTCACCCAGGCGGACGCGCCGCAGTCCTACATCTACGACGCCGCGCAGAACTACGCCGCGCAGGGCACCCCGCTCGTCGTCATCGCGGGCAAGGAGTACGGCTCCGGCTCGTCCCGCGACTGGGCCGCCAAGGGCACCGCGCTGCTCGGCGTCCGCGCCGTCATCGCGCAGTCCTACGAGCGCATCCACCGCTCGAACCTGATCGGCCTCGGCGTCCTGCCGCTGCAGTTCAAGGACGGCGAGTCCGCCGAGACGCTCGGCCTGGACGGCACCGAGACGTTCGACATCACCGGCGTCACGGCGCTGAACGAGGGCGGCGTCCCCGAGGAGGTCACGGTGCAGGCGAACGGCACGGAGTTCCGCGCCGTCGTCCGCATCGACACCCCCGGCGAGGCGGACTACTACCGCAACGGCGGCATCCTGCAGTACGTGCTGCGGAGCCTCATCCGCAAGTAACGCGCACCGCGCGAACGGGCCGTCTCCTCAGGGAGGCGGCCCGTTCCGCTTCCCGCGTCCTCATACTCCGGAGCTAGCCGGGAGGCCGGTTCCCTGGGGGGAGGCGCCGGGGCGCGGCGATGGCGCAGCATTCCTCCTGCGGTGGCGAGGCCGCGAACGGGCGGACGCGGGTGATCCGGCGGCTACCTTCGTGGTGAGGCGCCGGGACGCGTGACGGGACGGGCGCTCGGGAGGGGGACGGCGATGACGGTCGGGGCGGCTGTGCGGAACGTGTGGCGGGACCTGTCCCCGGCCGCCGGTCCTCCGCTGATGCCGCTGGACGTGCCGTTCCGGCCCCGGCTCGCAGCCTGGCTGCCGCACGCGCTCGTCGTCGCCGGCGCGCTGGTGCTGGCGGGGTCGTCCTGGCACATCCTGCTCACCGACTACGCGCTGCCCAACGGGTGGGCGGCGACGCTGAGCCTCGTGCACGCGTCCGCCCTGGTGCTCTGCGTGTTCCGGCCGATGGCCGGCTGGTGGCTGTCGCTGGCGCTGGCGACGGTGACCGCGCTCGCCGTCGCGTCCCCGGAGCCGGACGGCGGGCCGCTGTGGGCGGGACCGAGCCTGTCGACGCACCTCGCGGTGCTCGCGCTGGTCGCGCTGCGCGTGCCCGCCCGCGTGGCGGCGCAGATGTGGGCGCTCACCGCGGCCGCCGCGACCGGACTGGCGGTCGCGCTGTCCGGCCGGGACGATTCGCCGGAGGGGCCGTCGCGGCCGGGCCCTCCGGCGATCGAACCGCTCGTCCGCGACGCGTTCCCGAGCCTTACCGAGGTGCTCCTCGTGACCGGCACGGTGCTGCTGGCGGCGGCGGCGCTGCGGGGACGGGGCGACGCGCTGCGCGGGCTGGCCCGGGAACGGCAGCGGCGGGCGCTGCTGGAAGAGCGCGCCCGGATCGCGCGGGAGCTCCACGACGTGGTCGCGCACCACATGTCCGTGGTCGCCGTCCAGGCCGAGGCCGCCCCGTACCGGGTGGCGGAGGTGCCGGACGAGTTGGCGCGCAGCCTGGCCACCATCCGCGCGAACGCGCTGGAGGCGATCGACGAGCTGCACCGCGTCCTCGGCCTGCTGCGGGCGGAGGACGGCCCGGCCGCCGACGCCGCGCCCCAGCCGACGCTGGACGGGCTGGACGGGCTCGTCGACGGCCTCCGCGCGACCGGCCTGGCCGTCGACCTGCGGGTGTCGGGGGAGCGGCCCGCGATCGCCCCCGCCCTCGAGGTGTCGGCGTACCGGATCGTGCAGGAGGCGCTGAGCAACGTCCTGCGCCACGCGCCCGGCGCCGCCGCCCGGGTCGTCGTCGCCCACCGCCCGGACCGGGTCGAGCTGACGATCGACAACGGCCCGTCCCCCGCGCGGCGGCGCTTCCGGCGGGACGGACCGGGCACGGGATACTGGGGATGCGGGAACGCGCCGCGATGCTGGGCGGCGAGCTGGCCGCGGGCCCGCGCCCGGACGGCGGATTCACGGTGACCGCCGTGCTCCCGGCCGGAAAGGAGGGGCCCCGGTGACCGTCAGGGTGCTGCTGGCCGACGACCAGGAGATGGTCCGCGAGGGGTTCTCGGTGCTGCTCGGCGCGCAGCCCGGCATCGAGGTGGTCGGCGAGGCCGCCGACGGGCACGAGGCCGTCGCCCGGGTCGCCGAGCTGGCGCCCGACGTCGTCCTGATGGACGTGCGAATGCCCGGCATGGACGGCCTGGAGGCCACCCGGCGGATCTCCGCGACCACGAAGGTCATCGTGCTGACCACGTTCGACCTGGACGAGTACGTGTACGGGGCGCTGCGCGCCGGCGCCGCCGGGTTCCTGCTGAAGAAGGCGTCCGCCGGCGCCCTCGCCGAGGCGGTGCGCGTCGTCGCGGACGGCGAGGCGCTGCTGGCCCCGTCGGTCACCCGCCGCCTGATCGCCGAGTTCACCCGGCTCGGCGGCCCCCGCGCGCCGCGCCGCGAGCGGCTCGGACGGCTGACCGAGCGGGAGACCGAGGTCCTCGCCCTCGTCGCGCACGGCCTGTCCAACGGCGAGATCGCCGGACGGCTCGTGCTGGCCGAGCAGACCGTGAAGACGCACGTCAGCAACATCCTCGCCAAGCTCGACCTGCGCGACCGCACGCAGGCCGTCGTGCACGCCTACGAGACCGGCCTCGTCCGCCCGGGCCCCGACGCGCGCTGAACCGTGCCCCCGGGCGGGCATCATCCCCCGCGCGATTGGTTACATCGCCTGTATGGCTGACACCACGAAGAAGATCGGCGACCTCGACGTCTCCGGGCTGTGCCTGGGCGGCAACGTGTTCGGCTGGACGGCCGACCGCGACACCTCGTTCCAGCTCCTGGACGCCTACGCGGCGTCCGGCGGGAACTTCGTCGACACCGCCGACTCGTACATGGCGCACCGCCCCGGCGGCAAGGGCGGCGAGTCCGAGGAGATCATCGGGGAGTGGACGAAGGCGCGCGGCAACCGCGACGACATCGTCATCGCGACCAAGGTCGGCAACCACCCCGAGCGGAAGGGGCTGTCGGCGGCCAACATCAGGGCGGCGGCGGACGACTCCCTGCGGCGGCTGCGCACCGACCGCATCGACCTGTACTACACGCACCGCGACGACGAGTCGGTCCCCGTCGAGGAGATCATGAGGGCGCTGGACGAGCTGGTGCGGGCCGGCAAGGTCCGGCAGATCGCCGTGTCGAACATCGGGCTCGAGCGGCTGGAGGCGTCGCTGGCGTTCGCCGAGTGCGAGGGCACGGCGAGGTACACGGGGATCCAGCCGCACTACAACCTCGTCTCCCGCGACACCTACGAGGGCGCGCGCCGCGACATCGCCGAACGGTACGGGCTCGCCTGCATGCCGTACTACGGCCTCGCCTCCGGGTTCCTCACGGGCAAGTACCGTCCGGGCACCGAGGTCGACAGCGTGCGCGCCGGGGGCGCGGCCAAGCACCTGGAGACCGAGCGCGGACGCCGCGTGCTGCAGGCGCTCGACGAGATCGCGCGGGAGTCGGGCAAGGCCCACGCGACCGTCGCGCTCGCGTGGCTGGCGGCCCGGCCGACCGTCGCGGCGCCCATCGCGAGCGCCCGCACGATGGAGCAGCTCCCGCCGCTGCTGGACGTCCCGCACACGACGCTCACCGCCGACCAGCTGAGCCGCCTCACCGAGGCCTCCGCCTGACTTGTACCGTTCCACGATGTGGATCCGAATTTTTTGATCGTCGGGGGAGTCGCGGCGCTGCTCGGCGCCGTCGTGCAGAGCAGCGTCGGGCTCGGCGTCGGGCTCGTCGCCACACCGGTCATCACGATGCTGTTCCCGTCCCTGATGCCCGGGACGATCCTCGTCGTGGCGGCCGTCCTGCCGCTGGCCACCCTCGCCCAGGAGGCGCGGCACGTCGAGCTGCGCGGCATCGGCTGGGCGTTCGGCGGGCGCGTCGCCGGGACGCCGCTCGGCGTCTGGCTGGTGGCCGCGGTGCCCGCCCGCGCCCTCGGCGTCGTGATCGGCTTCTTCGTGCTGGCCGCGCTCGCCGCCACCGCCTGGACGCGCGAGGTGCCGCGCAACCGCCGCACGCTCACCGCCGCCGGCCTGATCGCGGGCACCACCGGCACCGCGTCCGGCATCGGCGGCCCGCCGATCGCGCTGCTCTACCAGCGGGAGAGCGGCCCGCGCGTGCGCGCCACTCTCGCGCTGTTCTTCGTCGCCGGGACACTGATCTCGCTGGCCGCGCTCGCCGCGTTCGGGCGGCTCTCCGGGGAGCAGGTCACCGCCGGGCTCACGCTCGTCCCGTTCGTCCTGGCCGGGTTCTTCGTCGCCGGGCCGCTCCGCCGCTACCTGGACGCCGGGCGCCTGCGCATCGCGCTGCTGATCGTCGTCGGTGCGTCCGCCGTGACGCTGATCGTCCGTAACCTGATGTGATGCGCCCGACGAAGGCCGATCTGGAGGCCGCCCGCGACCGTGTCGTCCCCGACGTCCTGCCCGCCCCCGGCGGGACGCTCCGCGTCCTGTTCAGCGGGATCAACCCGGGCCTGTACTCCGGCGCGACCGGGCACCACTTCGCCCGTCCGGGCAACCGCTTCTGGCCCGCCCTGCACGCCTCCGGGTTCACGGGCCGCCTGCTCGCGCCGTCCGAGCAGCACCTCCTGCCCGGGTTCGGCCTCGGCATCACGAACCTGGTGCGGCGCACGACCGCGCGTGCCGACGAGCTGACGCCGGACGAGCTCCGCGACGGCGGTCGGCGCCTGCGCGCGCTCGTCGAACGGCACCGGCCCGCCTACCTCGCCGTCGCGGGCGTGACCGCGTACCGCACCGCGTTCGGCCGTCCCGGCACGCGGATCGGCCCCCAGGACGACACGTTCGGCGCGGCCCGCGTGTGGGTCCTCCCGAACCCCAGCGGCCTCAACGCGAGCTGGTCCCTCGACCGCATCGCCGCCGAGTTCGCCCGCCTCCGCGAAGCCGCCGACGCCTTGGCGGCGGACGTCGGCTGACCCGCCGGATTCGCGGCGTCGCGCACGGGGCCGGGTCAGCGTCGCCGGGTCAGCGTTGCCAGGTCTCGGCGAGCATCTTCGGGTCGAAGCTCACGCTGATCGTTTGATCGGCTTCGATCTCCAGGTCGAGCATTCCTCCCGATGTGCCCGTCCGTGCGAGCCGGTAGGTCCGCGCGGCTTCATCCAGGGCGAAGACCTGGACTTTCGGCTCGGGCATGACGTCCACCAGCCAGTACTGGGGGATGCCGATCGCGGCGTATTCCTTGACCTTGCGGACCCGGTCGGTGCGCTCGCTCCGACTGGCGGGAGAAACGACTTCCACGGCCAGCAGCAGTTCTTCCCCCGGGCAACGGACCCGCCGTCCGCTCGTAGAAGGCGTCGTCCACGAGCTTCTTCGGCACCATGAAGACGTCCGGCTTCCGGATGCCCGCAGGGGTGGCGATCTCCCAATCGCCGCCTCTGTCGGAGTAGACGGAGGCCCCCGCTTCGGCGATGGCGTCCTCCAGAAGCTCGTGGATCTTCCTGCATGCGATGTTGTGCGGTGTGCTCGAGGACAGCGGGGTCAGCCACCCGTCTTCGAGTTCCAGGCCGCGGCCTTCGTCCTCTCGGGCGTGCAGATCTTCCACCGTGTACGGGCCGAACCCGTCATCGTCGTGCGCGACGCTCACGTTCCGCTCCCCGTTGGTGGCATGACAGATCCATGCAGGGCTCACAGTGCCCCGCCCGAATTCTCTCACCAAGCGTAGCGGAGTGTTTACCCTCAGGTGACCTTGTTGAGGGCGGCGCCGGCCATCATCGTCTCGACCTCGGCGACGAGTGACGCCGCGGGCTCCCACAGGTCGGTGCGGCCGAGCGCGACGATCGGGCGGGGGAGGGCCCGGACGTCCGCGAGATGCCAGTGGTGCGCGCCCGGCTCGGCCCACGGGCCGCAAGCGCACTCGTCCGTCCCGCCGTCCACCGTCGCCGAGCAGACGGCGGCGAGGTCGGCGACGGCGATGGCGGCGCCGATCGCGGCGAGCGGGTCGCCGGGGTCCCAGCCTGCGGCCTGGACGAGCGGGGAGTCGCACGCCGACAGGTCGACCCGCATGGACGCGTGGATCAGCAGCGGCCCGCGGTAGGCCGTCGGCATGGCCTGGTTCGAGACGCTCTTGCCTCCGCACGCGATCGCGAACGCCCAGGGCTGCTGAACACTTATCGCCTGCACGCGGTCACCTCCAGTGCTCGACCGTCTCCGTCTCCGACGGCGTTTCCGGCGGGTACACCGCGCGGCAATGCCCGAGAGGCTAGGCGCATCGGGGCGGTTGCGCCAACGGAGGAGGTGAGCGGTTCACTCATGCCGTCCATCCCGATCATTCCTGTGACGCGCGAGAAAAGAAAGTGGTTGACGAAACAACTGTGTACCGATGACAGCTCCCGGCCGGCACCGTCACCCCTTGAGGGCGCCGGCCATCAGGCCGCGCATGAAGAAGCGGCCGAGCAGCAGGTAGACGAGGATCGTCGGCAGCGACGCCAGCAGCGCCGACGCCATCTGCACGTTGTACTGGACGGCGACCGCGCCCGAACCCGCGGTGTTGTTCAGCATTACGGTGACGGGCCAGGAGTCCGGCGCGCCGAGGAAGACGGCGAACAGGAAGTCGTTCCAGATCGAGGTGAACTGCCAGATGAGCGTCACCGCGAACGCGGGCGCCGACAGCGGCAGGACGACGGACGCGTACGTGCGGAGCATCCCGGCGCCGTCCACGCGCGCCGCCTCGATCAGCTCGTCCGGGATCGAGACGTAGTAGTTCCGGAAGATCAGCGTGCAGATCGGGATGCCGTAGACGACGTGCACGAGGACGAGCCCCCGGATCGTCCCGACGATCTGCATGTCGGTGAGCAGCCCCGCGAGCGGGATCATCACGGCCTGGTACGGGATGAACATCCCGAAGAGGAACAGCGTGAAGACGGCGTCGGACCCCGGGAACCGCCACTTCGACAGCACGTACCCGTTCATCGAGCCGAGGACGGCCGCGAGCACCGCCCCCGGGATCGCGATCTGGAAGCTGTTGAGGATGCCGGGGCGCAGCTGGTCCCACGCGGCCGTCCAGCCCGACACGCTCCACCGGTCGGGCAGGTTCCACGCGGTGGCGGGCCCGGCCTCCTGCAGCGGCTTGAAGCTGGTCACGAGCAGGACGTACGCGGGCATCAGGAACAGGACGACGAACAGCAGCAGGACGGCCGGGCGGCCGAACCGGACGGCGCGGCTCACCGGGCCCGCTCCGACCGGATCGTCCAGACCAGGTACGGGACGACGAGGACGGCGACCGCGACCAGCAGGTACGTGGCGATGGTGGCGCCGTTCGCCGGATCGTGCCGGTCGAAGATCTCCACGTAGGCGGCGACGGCCGGGACGTAGGTGATGATCTGCTTGCCCGCGATCGCCATGATCAGGTCGAACACCTTCAGCGAGATGTGCCCGAGGATGATCAGCGCGGACAGCGTCACCGGGCGGAGCTGCGGGAACACGACGTGGCGGTAGACCTTCCACTCGGACGCGCCGTCCACCCGGGCCGCCTCGCGCAGCTCCTCGGGCACGCCGCGGAACCCGGCCAGGTACAGCGCCATGACATAGCCGGACATCTGCCAGATCGCTGGGAGCGCCATCGCGGCCATGCCCCAGTCGGGGTGCTGCCACCACGTGTTCGCCAGCGACCCCAGCCCGGCGTCGTGGAACAGCTGGTTGAGGCCGACGGCCCGGTCGGCGGGCGCCGGGTTGAGCAGCCACCGCCACACCACCCCGGCGGCGATGAACGACACGGCCATGGGGAACAGGTAGACGACGCGGAACGACGCCTCCCCGCGGATGCCCTTGTCCATCAGGAACGCGAGGAACGCGCCGAGCAGCAGCGCGCCCAGCACGAACACGGCCGTGAACACCAGCGCGTTGCGCACCGCGCCCGGCCAGCTGGGCTGGTCCCAAAGGTCGACGAAGTTCTTCCCGCCGTCGAACCCGAGCGGGGATACCTCGTCGTGCTTGCCGCTCACCGCGACCCGCGTGTTCCAGAAGATCAGCCCGTAGACGAACAGGCCGATCGCCACGATGGACGGGGAGACCAGCAGCAGGCCCGGCAGCCACCGCCGGACGCGGCGCGCCCTCACTGCCCGCTGTTCTGCGCCGCCCGCACCAGCGCCTGCTGGAGCTTCGCCGGGTCCTTGTGCTGGAGGAACAGGCCGACGGCGGTGTCGATGTCGGTGTGCCACTTGTTGTTGGCCGTCACGCCGTGCCAGAACGAGCCGGCGAGCTTGATGCCCGGCTTGTTCCACTCGGTGATGGCGTACTCCAGGTAGTCCTTGTAGAGGGCCTTGTCGGCGTTCGTGCGCGCCGGGATCGACCCCTTCTTCGGGTTGAACGCGTCCTGGCCCTCCTTGCTCGACACCGTCTTCAGCCAGGCGAGGGCGCCGCCGCGGTGGGGCGCGTTCTCCGGGAGGGTGAAGCTGTCCGACAGCCACATGTAGGTGCCGTCGGTGCCGGGCGCGGGCGCGTAGTCGAAGTCGGTGCCGAGCTTCTTCGCCAGCCCGTTGGGGGCCGGGTTCACGAAGTAGCCGTACGCCCAGTCGCCCATGATGTTGAACGCGGCGCGCCCGTCCACGACGGCCTTCGCGGCGCCCTGCCAGTCGGTGGACGCGGCCTCGGCCGTGGTGTGCTTCATGATCTCGGCGAAGTCGTCGAGCGCCGCGCGGACGGCCGGCGTGCCCCAGTTCGCGCCCGGTTGCCAGAGCGCGTCGTAGGCCTCGGTGCCGAGCGAGCCGAGCAGGACGTTCTCCAGCAGATGGTCGGCCGTCCACTGGGCGCCCAGCGACAGCGGCACCTTGTCGGTCTCGGCGTCGATCTTCCGGAGCGCCGCGATGAACGCGTCGATCGTCTCCGGCGGCCCGTCGACCCCGGCGTCCTCCAGGATGCCCGGGTTGTACCAGAGGACGTTGGAGCGGTGGATGTTCACCGGCACCGAGTAGATGTTTCCCTCGTAGGTGATCTGGTCGATCAGCTGCTTCGGATAGACCTGCCGCAGGCCGTTCTCGTCGTAGAAGTCGTTCAGCGGCTCGATCTGGCCGGCCTTGATGTAGTCGAGCAGTTCGGCCCCGGCGTGGCCCTGGAAGGAGTCCGGCGGCTTGCGGTTCTGCAGCCGGCTCGCGAGGACCGCCTTGGCCTGGGTGCCCGACCCGCCGGCGATGGCCGCGTTGACGAACGTCGTCCCCGGGTTCTGCTTCTCGAACAGGGCCTGCAGCGCGGTCAGCCCCTCGGCCTCGCCGGGGCCCGTCCACCACGAGAAGACCTCGACCTCGGAGCTGTCGTCCGAGCCGCCGTCGCCGCCGCAGCCCGCGAGGGCCAGCACGCCGGCCAGCGCGGCCGCGGCGAACGACGTCGTCCGGCCCCGGCCGGCGGCGTTCCTGCGAGTGCGTCCGAACATCGCCCGTCCCTTCGGTCGCCCGAAAAAACAAGCGTCTGCTCGGTGATCAAGACCGTCAACACCCGTACGGAACAGTGACCCAGCGGTTACATCGGTCCGCCGCGGGTGCCGGGCGGGCTACCAGCCGACGGCTGGCGGCAGGCCCGCCGCGCCCGCGTCCGGCCAGTCGAGCGGCGCGCCCAGCGGCGCCAGCTCGGCCAGCTGCAGCCGGTACCAGAGCGAGGAGTCCGGCCGCCCGGTCAGCTCCAGGCAGCGCTCCCACGGCCACCACTCCGCGTCCTCGACCTCCTCCGGGTTGCGCGCGACGGCCACGCCCGGCGCGACCGTCGCCCGCACCACCGGGCACCGCTCGTGCTCGACCGTCCCGTCCTCGGCGACCGCCCGGTACCGGAACCCCGGCAGGACGGGCGTGAGCGCCGCGCCCTCGATGCCCAGTTCGTCCCGCAGGCGCCGCAGCACCGCGTCCCGCAGCTTCTCGCCGGGGGCCGGATGCCCGCAGCAGCTGCCCGTCCACACCCCCGGGAACGTCCGCTTCGACAGGGCGCGCCGCGTGATCAGCACGCGACCCTCCGTGTCCACCACATAGCATGAAAAAGCCAGGTGGTAGGGCGTGTCGCTATGGTGGCTCGCGGCCTTCGGCGCCGTCCCGACGGCCTCGTCGTCCGCGTTGAGCAGTACGATCTCTTCCTCGCGCATGGCCTCTTACTACCCCATCGGCCTCATCCGGAAAGGCCGTTCGGCCCGGTGACCTCACCTTAGGTGAGCGGTTTCGCACCCGCGGGGGAGACTCCCTCCGGCACGTCTCGATCGATCCGGGATTAGACTCGGAACGGCCCGAGCCAGGGGAGCCCGTCGTCCCCCATGAGGAGTTGAATCGCGTGAGCCTGCTGGAGTCGATCAAGGACCCCGACGACCTCAAGCGACTGGACGCCGCTCAGCTGTCTCGCCTCGCGGAGGAGATCCGCGAGTTCCTGGTCCACGCGGTGTCCAAGACCGGCGGTCACCTCGGCCCGAACCTCGGCGTCGTCGAGCTGACGATCGCGCTGCACCGGGTCTTCGACTCGCCCAAGGACAAGATCCTCTTCGACACGGGCCACCAGGCCTACGTCCACAAGATGCTCACCGGCCGGAAGGACTTCGACCTGCTGCGCAAGCGCGGCGGGCTGTCGGGCTACCCGAGCCACGCCGAGTCCGAGCACGACGTCATCGAGAACTCGCACGCCTCCACCGTCCTGTCCTACGCCGACGGGCTCGCCAAGGCGTTCCAGCTCCGCGGCGAGGACGACCGCGCCGTGGTCGCCGTCGTCGGCGACGGCGCCCTCACCGGCGGCATGTGCTGGGAGGCGCTCAACAACATCGCCGGCGCCGCCGACCGGCCGGTCATCATCGTCGTCAACGACAACGGCCGGTCCTACTCGCCCACCATCGGCGGCCTCGCCGGCCACCTCGCCGACCTGCGCGTGACGCAGGGCTACGAGCAGGCCCTCGACCTCATCAAGAAGACCGTCCCCCGCGCGCCCGTCGTCGGCACCATGGCCTACGAGACGCTGCACGGGATCAAGAAGGGCCTCAAGGACGTCCTGCAGCCGCAGGCCATGTTCGAGGACCTCGGCATGAAGTACGTCGGCCCCATCGACGGGCACGACGAGGACGCCGTCGAGAAGGCGCTGCGCCGCGCCCGCGGCTTCGGCCGCCCGGTCATCGTGCACTGCCTGACCACCAAGGGCCGCGGCTACGCGCCCGCCGAGAACGACACCGAGGACTGCATGCACGGCGGCGGGGCGTTCGACCCCGAGACCGGCAAGTTCCTCCCCAAGGGCGGCGGCACCGCCTGGACCAAGGTGTTCGGCGAGGAGATGGTCGAACTCGGTCGCGAGCGCCGCGACATCGTCGCCATCACCGCCGCGATGCTGCACCCGACGGGTCTCGGGGCCTTCGCCGAGGCGTTCCCCGACCGCGTCTACGACGTCGGGATCGCCGAGCAGCACGCCGTCACCTCCGCGACCGGTCTCGCCATGGGCGGCATGCACCCGGTCGTCGCCGTGTACGCCACGTTCCTCAACCGCGCGTTCGACCAGGTCCTGATGGACGCCGCCCTGCACCGGCAGCCCGTCACCTTCGCCTTGGACCGCTCCGGCGTGACCGGCGACGACGGCGCCAGCCACAACGGCATGTGGGACATGTCGATCCTGCAGATCGTGCCCGGACTGCGGATGGCGGTGCCCCGCGACGGGGCCCGGCTGCGCGAACTCCTGCGCGAGTGCGTCGCCGTCTCCGACGGCCCCACCGCGATCCGCTACCCCAAGGGCTCCGCCGCCGCCGACATCGAGGCGATCGGCAAGGCCGGCGGCATGGACGTCCTCGCCCGCCACGACGGCTCCAACGGCACCCGCGTCCTGCTCGTCGCCGCCGGCGCGATGGCGACGCCCGCGATGGAGGCCGCGAGCCTCATCGCCGCGCAGGGCATCGGCGTCACGGTCGTCGACCCCCGCTGGGTCAAGCCCCTCGACCCGGCCCTGCTCGACCTCGCCCGCGAGCACCGGCTCGTCGCCGTCGCCGAGGACAACGGCCGCACCGGCGCCGTCGGCGACGCCGTAGCCCGCCTCCTGCGCGACGCCGAGGTGGACGTGCCCGTCCGCACGTTCGGCATCCCGCAGGAGTTCCTCGACCACTCCTCGCGCGGCGAGATCCTCGCCGACATCGGCCTCACGCCGCAGGCGCTCGCCCGCGACATCACCGAGTCCGCGACCCGCATCTCCTCCCTCGAGGAGCACGAGCACGCCCCCACCACCGACTGACGCCCGCCCGGAAGCAAGGCGGGTCCCGCGGGCCCCGCGCCGTACGCGCCGCGGGGCCGCGCTCCGGCCGCCGGGGCCGGGGCTCGGCCCAGCGGTGCCGTCACCCGCCTTCGGCGGTGCCGTCACCCGCCTTCGGCGGTGCCGTCACCCGCCTTCGGCGGCGAGGAGCTGCCAGAAGTGCTGGACGGACGCCGCCGCGGTGCCGAGCTCGCGGCCCGCGTACGTCCAGCGGCCGCGCAGCATCCACAGCCGCCCGAAGCCGTCCTGGACGTAGACCTGCAGCGGGAAGCAGGCGTCGTGGGCGCGGATGACGCCCGCGTGGTCGACCGCGGGACGCAGGTCGGGCGCGCCCTCGCAGCGGACGCCCATGACGGCCGTGCGGGGATCCTGGCGGAGGAGCCCCCTTATCAGGTCATGGACGAGTACGGACACGTAGTCGGGACCTAGCCACCTCAGGTCGGGCACAGACTCGGGTGGGGGGAACCCGTACAGTTCTGGACCGCCGGTCACAGGCGGCACGGTAGCGTCCCGGTCACGCCCCCGTCACTACCCGGCGGGCGGTTTGTTGCGGCAGGCCGCGGTCATCGCCTCCCAGCGGCCGAGTTTGACGCGCTCGCCGCGGTCCAGCGAGCGGCCGAGGTCGATCTCGGCGGCGTCCAGGTTCAGCCAGTCGGCGTAGGTGACGACGGGCAGCCCGCGCGACTCGAGGAGCTCCTCCACGGTGTGCTCCGGCGGCCGGCGGTCGGCGGGCAGGTCCGCGAGGAGGTTGCGGACGGTCTCGGCGGCGTCCGACTTGTTCGTGCCGACGACGCCGGTCGGGCCCCGCTTGATCCAGCCGGTGACGTACTCGCCGGGGACCCGGGCGCCGTCCGGGCCGAGGATCCGCCCGCCCTCGTTGGGGACGACGAAGGAGCGCTCGTCGAACGGGACGCCCTCCAGCGGGACGCTCTGGTAGCCGACCGAGCGCAGCACCATGCCGACGGGGAGCGTCTCGTGCTCGCCGGTGCCGGTGACGCGGCCGTCCTCGTCCAGGTGGGTCCGCTCGAGCCGGAGGCCCTCGACCCGGTCGGTGCCGAGGATCTCGGCGGGCGCCCGCCAGAACCGGACGTCGATCCGCCGGGGCCGGTCCGCGGGCGGTTCGGCGGTCCACGCGCCGAGGACCTTGATGTTGCCGCGTACCTTCCGGTCGCTCTCGGCGAGTTCGGCGCTCGCGGGGTCGAGTTCCATGTCCGCGGGATCGACGTGGATCCCGGCGTTCGCCAGGTCGCCGAGCTCGCGGGCCTCCTTGGTGGTGAACTTCGCCTGCGCGGGCCCCCGGCGGCCGATCATGTGGACGCGGCGGACGCGGCTGCGGGAGAGGGCCTCGATGACGTGCTCGGGGACGTCGGTCGAGCGCAGTTCGTCCGACGTCTTGGCGAGGATGCGGACGACGTCGACGGCGACGTTGCCGACGCCGATGACCGCGACCTCCTCGACGGAGAGGTCGAACTCGTGGTCGGCGGCGTCGGGATGGCCGCAGTACCAGTTGACGAAGTCGGTGGCGGCGACGCTGCCGGGCAGGTCCTCGCCGGGGATCCGCAACTGCCGGTCGACCATCGCGCCGGTCGCGTAGATGACGGCGTCGTAGCAGCCGAGCAGGTCGGCGCGGGTGACGTCGCGGCCCAGCTCGACGCACCCGAAGAACCGGACGGCCGGGTTCTCCAGCACCCGCTGCAGGTAGCCGGCGATCGACTTGATCGAGGTGTGGTCGGGCGCCACCCCGTACCGGACCAGCCCGTACGGGGTCGGCAGCCGGTCGAACACGTCGACCCGGACGTCGCCGTCGGCCTGTTTCACCAGGGCCTCGGCAGCGTAGATCCCCGCGGGGCCGGATCCGATCACCGCGACGAGCACAGGAGAAGCCATGCGGGCCATTGTGCACATCGTCTCACTGGATGACACCGTGAGACAGGTCACTCGGCGGACTTCGCGCGGTGACCGCCGCCGGCGGGGCCCAGGCGGCTGTGCCGGCGCCCGTAGAGGAAGTAGACGAGGACGCCGATGGCCATCCAGGCGAGGAACCGGTACCAGGTCTCCAGCGGCAGGTTGATCATCACGAACAGGCAGCCGAGCACCGACAGGATCGGGATGATCGGGACGAACGGCGTGCGGAACGCGCGCGGCAGGTCGGGCCGGGTGCGGCGCAGGATCGGGACGCTCAGCGAGACGACGAGGAACGCGAACAGGGTCCCGATGTTGACCAGCTCGGCGAGTTCGGTCAGCGGGATGAACCCGGCGATGACCGCGGCGATGAGGCCCATCAGGATCGTCGAGCGGTACGGCGTCCGCAGCCGCGGGTGCACGGTGGACAGGAACGGGGGCAGCAGGCCGTCGCGGCTCATCGAGAAGAACACGCGGCTCTGCCCGAGCAGCAGGATGAGGACGACGGACGTGAGCCCGATGACCGCGCCGACGTTGATGATCGTGGCGAACGCGCCCGCGCCGACGACCTCGAACGCGTGCGAGAGCGGCGCCTCCTCGTTCAGCTCCCGGTAGTCCTGCATGCCGACGACGACGGTGGAGACGGCCGCGTACAGGACGGCCGTGATGACCAGGGAGCCGATCAGCCCGATCGGCAGGTCCCGCTGCGGGCGGCGGGCCTCCTCGGCGGTGGTGGCGACGATGTCGAAGCCGATGTAGGCGAAGAAGACGACGGCGATGGCGGAGAAGATGCCGAGCCAGCCGAAGTTGGCCGGGGTGAACCCGAAGATCACCTGCATCAGCGGCGCGTTCACGCCGGATTCCTCGCCGGTCTCCTGCGCGGGCGGGATGAACGGCGAGTAGTTGTCGCCCTTGATGAAGAACAGCCCGGCGAAGATCACCAGCAGCACGATCGTCACTTTGATGGCGACGATCACGGCGTTGACCCGCGAGGACACCTTGATGCCGAGGACGAGCAGCACGGTCACCGCGAGGACGAGCGCGATGGCCGGGATGTTCACCACCCCGCCGTCGCCCGGCGGCGCGGCGATCGACGCGGGGAGGTCGATGCCGATGTCGCTCAGCAGCGACGCGAAGTAGCCCGACCAGCCGACCGAGACGACGGCGGCGGCGAGCGTCAGCTCGAGGATGAGGTCCCAGCCGATGATCCACGCGGGGAACTCGCCGAGGGTCGCGTAGGAGAAGGTGTAGGCGGACCCCGCGACCGGGACGGTCGAGGAGAACTCGGCGTAGCAGAGCGCGGCGAGCCCGCAGACGACGGCGGCGAGGATGAACGAGAGCGCGACCGCGGGACCGGCGTTGTTGCGGGCGACCACGCCGGTGAGCACGAAGATGCCGGTGCCGATGATGACGCCGACGCCGAACACCGTCAGGTCGAGGGCGGACAGCCCCCGCCGGAGCCGGTGCTCCGGGTCCTCGGTGTCGCGGATCGACTGCTCGACCGACTTCTTGCGCAGCAGTTCCATGTTCGGCTCCCCGGGGCGGTCCGACCGTCCTGCGGGCTATGCCCGCTCGAACGCGAATTATGATCAGCCGAAACTAGGAGATGCCCGTGACATGGGCGAATGCCGGGAAAGAGGCGTCCCGAAGCAGGTTCGGGACGCCTCTTGCGGCACTTCGGCCGCACCCCGCGGCCGGTACGGCTACCGGGGGAGCGAGGCCACGCCGGGCTCGAGGAAGCGGCGGCCGGTGGCGCGCTCCGCGACGCCCGCGCGGTCCAGGTACGGGGTGATGCCGCCGAGGTGGAAGGGCCAGCCCGCGCCGAGGATCATGCACAGGTCGATGTCCTCGGGCGCCGCGACGACCCCCTCGTCCAGCATGATGCGGATCTCGTCGGCCAGCGCGTCCAGCGCCCGCGCGAGCACCTGCTCCTCGGTGGACGGCGACGTGCCGCCCGCGAAGATCTCGACGGCCTCGGGGTCGAGCGTGAAGTCCGGCCGGTACACGCCGGGCTTGCCGGACGCGACGAGCTTCGCGAGGTTGTCCGAGAGCGGGAACCGGTCCGGGAACGCCGCGTGCAGCGTCTCGTTGACGTGCAGCGCGATCGCCGGGCCGACCAGCCCCATCAGGACGAACGGCGGCATCGGCAGCCCCAGCGGCGCGGCGGCCCGCTCGGCGACCTCGATCGGGGTGCCCTCGTCGACCGTCTCGACGATCTCGGCGAGCAGCCGCAGCAGGACGCGGTTGACCACGAACGCCGGGGCGTCCTTGACCAGCACGCACGACTTCTTGAGCCGCTTGCCCGTCGCGAACGCGGTGGCGAGCGCGGCGTCGTCCGTCCGGTCGCCCCGGACGATCTCCAGCAGCGGGAGCACGGCGACCGGGTTGAAGAAGTGGAAGCCGACCACCCGCTCCGGGTGCTTCAGCTTCGACGCCATCTCCGTCACCGACAGCGACGAGGTGTTCGTCGCGAGCACGCAGTCGGGTGAGACGTGCTCCTCCAGCTCGGCGAACACCTTCTGCTTGACCGACATCTCCTCGAACACCGCCTCGATGACGAAGTCGGCGTCGTCGAAGGCGTCCTTGGTGAGCGACCCGGTGATGAGCGCCTTGAGGCGGCCGGCCTGGTCGGCGGAGACGCGGCCCTTGCCGAGCAGCTTGTCGATCTCCGCGTGCGCGTGCCCGACGCCCTTGTCCAGGCGCTCCCGGTCGAGGTCGGTGAGCACCACCGGGACCTCCAGGCGGCGCGCGAACAGCAGCGCGAGCTGCGCGGCCATCAGCCCCGCGCCGACCACGCCGACCTTGGTCACCTCGCGGGCCAGGTCCTTGCCGGGCGCCCCGGCGGGCCGCTTCGCGCGCTTCTGCGTCAGGTCGAACGCGTACAGCCCGGCGCGCAGCTCGTCGCTCATGATGAGGTCGGCGAGCGCCTCGTCCTCGGCGGCGAAGCCCTCGTCGCGCGTCCGGTCCTTGGCGGCCGCGACCAGGTCGAGGGCGCGGGTGAACGACGGCGCCGCGCCGTGCAGCTTGGCGTCGAGGTTCCAGCGGGCGCCCGCGATCGCGTCGTCCCACGCCTTGCCCGTGTCGACCGCGGGCCGCTCGACGACGACGTCGCCGTTCAGCACGCGGGCCGTCCAGGCGAGGGACTCCTCGAGGAAGTCGGCCGAGTCGAAGATCGCGTCCGCGATGCCCATCTCGAACGCCTGCCGCGCCTTGAGCATCCGGTTCTGCGCGAGCGGGTTGTCGATCACGACCTTGAGGGCCTTCTCCGCGCCGATCAGGTTCGGCAGGAGGTACGTGCCGCCCCAGCCCGGCACGAGCCCCAGGAACGCCTCCGGCAGCGCGAACGCCGGGACGCCCGCCGAGATCGTCCGGTACGTGCAGTGCAGGCCGACCTCGACGCCGCCGCCCATCGCCGCGCCGTTGTAGTAGGCGAACGAGGGGACGTCCAGCTCGCCGAGGCGCCGGAACACGTCGTGCCCCAGCTTGCCGATGGCCCGCGCGTCCGCGCGGTCCCGGATCAGCGGCACGCCCTTGAGGTCGGCGCCGACCGCGAAGACGAACGGCTTGCCGGTGACGCCGACCGCCGCGATGTCGTCCCGTCCGGCGACCGCGTCGAGGGCCGCGTCCAGCTCGGCGAGCCCGTTCGGGCCGAACGTGTTCGGCTTGGTGTGGTCGTGCCCGTTGTCGAGCGTGATCAGCGCGAGGGTGCCCGCCCCGTACGGCAGCGTCACGTCCCGGACGCGCGCACTGGTGACGGCCTCGTCCTTGAAGATGTCCTTGATGCTCGCGCTCACTTGGCGCCCTCCCACCCGGTGTTCTCCCAGAGGACCGTTCCGCCCATGCCCATGCCCACGCACATCGTGGTCAGTCCGTAGCGGACGTCCGTCCGCTCCCCGAACAGCCGCGCGAGCTGGTTCATCAGCCGGACGCCCGAGGACGCCAGCGGGTGGCCGACCGCGATGGCGCCGCCCCACGGGTTCACCCGCGCGTCGTCTTCGGCGATCTTGAAGTGGTCCAGGAACGCGAGCACCTGCACCGCGAACGCCTCGTTGATCTCGATGAGGCCGATGTCGTCCATGGTCATCGCGTTGCGCGCGAGCAGCCGCTCGGTCGCCGGGACCGGCCCGACGCCCATCACCTCGGGCTCCACGCCCGCGAACGAGAAGTCGACCAGCCGCATCCGCGGCGTCAGCCCCAGCTCGCGGGCGACGTCCTCGGCGGCCAGCAGGCACGCGGTCGCGCCGTCGTTCAGCCCGGCCGCGTTGCCCGCCGTCACGTTGCCGTGCACGCGGAACGGCGTCTTGAGCTTCGCGAGGTCGTCGACCGTCGTGCCGGGCCGCGGCGGCTCGTCCGCGGTCGCCAGGCCCCAGCCCCGCTCGGCCGACCGGACGGCCGTCGGGACCAGGTCCGGCTGGATCTTCCCCGCCTCGTACGCCGCGGCGGTCTTCCGCTGGCTGCGCACCGCGTAGGCGTCCGCGCGCTCCCTGGTGATGCCGGGGTACCGGTCGTGCAGGTTCTCCGCGGTCGAGCCCATGACCAGCGCGGACGGGTCGACGAGCCGGTCGGCGAGGAACCGCGGGTTCGGGTCGACGCCCTCGCCCATCGGGTGCCGACCCATGTGCTCGACGCCGCCCGCGATGGCGACGTCGTAGGAGCCGAACGAGATGCCCGCGCCCGACGTCGTCACGGCCGTCATCGCGCCCGCGCACATCCGGTCGATCGCGTAGCCGGGGACGCTCTTGGGCAGCCCGGCCAGCACGGCGGCCGACCGCCCGATGGTCAGGCCCTGGTCGCCGGTCTGGGTGGTGGCCGCGATCGCGACCTCGTCCACCCGCTCCGGCGGGAGGGACGGGTTGCGGCGCAGCAGCTCGCGGATCGCCCGGACGACCATGTCGTCCGCGCGGGTCTCCGCGTACAGCCCCTTGGGGCCGGCCTTGCCGAACGGCGTGCGTACGCCGTCGACGAACACGACGTCGCGTGCGGTGCGAGGCACGGGTGCGTCCTCCCTGTGCTGGGCTCGGTGGTCGCACCTATGCTACTCGTCAGTAACTACTGATCCGGGTGGCCGGTGCCGGCGGCTCCGCCCGCTCCCGGGCGTCCAGCGCCGCCAGTACCCCGGCCGCCAGTACGGCCCCGAGCACGATGCCGATAAGAACCACCTGGAGACGTATCCGCAGGACAGGGGCTTGACACTCGTTCCGCACCAGCCGCCGCAACCAGTCGCGCAACTCCGCCGGCGGCGGGACCTCGGTTCCCGCCCGCAGCGACAGCAGCGCCGACCGGACGGCCGCGACCGCCCGGTCGTGGTCGCCGAGCAGCTCCTCGGCGTACTCGATCAGATCGGGACCGTGGACGTCGTAGACGCGGCCGACCGCTCCGGGACGCCGGGCGCGCAGCGCCCGCACCAGCCGCACGTCCTCCGCCGGATGACTCGTATGTATGGACACGCCCGGATTATTGGCGCACGGACGTCCCCGGCAATGTGCCCCGGACGCACACCCCGCGAGCGTCCCTTTGTCAACGAAGTGACATGCGGACCGCGTCAACGAAGGGACGGTGCGGGCAGCCGCACGGTGATCGACAGGCCGCCCTCCGGGCGCGGAACCGTCTCGATGGAGCCCCCGTGCGCGCCGACCACGGCCCGCACGATCGACAGCCCGAGGCCCGCGCCGTCCGCCGATCCCACCCGGTCGGCCCGCAGCCGCCGGAACGGCTCGAAGATGTTCGCCACCTCGTACTCCGGGACGATCCTCCCCGTGTTCACGACCTCGACGAACCCCTCGTGCCCGGCGGTCCCCGTCCGCACCCGCACCCACCCGTCCGGCACGTTGTACTTCACCGCGTTCTCCACGAGGTTCGCGACGCATCGCTCCAGCAGCACCGGATCCCCCGAGACCCGCGCCGGGTCCAGCCGCGCCTCGAAGTCCCGGTCGAACTGGTCGAGGGCGCCCCGCGCGACCTCCGCCAGGTCCAGCTCGTCCGGCGCGGCCGGCTCCCGCTCCGAGCGCGCCAGCAGCAGCAACCCGTCGATCAGCCGCTCGTGCCGCGCGGTGTTGCCCAGCAGCACGTCCGCCAGCGCCTTGGTCTCCGGCGGGTTCCGCTTGCTCGCCAGCGCGACCTCCAGCACCGTCCGGTTGATCGTCAGCGGCGTCCGCAGCTCGTGCGACGCGTTCGCCACGAACCGCCGCTGCGCGTCGAACGCCCGGTGCAGCCGGTCGAGCATCCCGTCGAAGGTGTCCGCCAGGTCCTTGATCTCGTCCTGCGGGCCCGCCAGCCCGATCCGCTCGTACAGCGTGCTCTCCGACAGCCGCCGCGCCGTCGCCGTCACCGTGTGGATCGGCCGCAGCACCCGGCCCGCCACCACGTACCCGATCGCCACCGCGACGACCCCGAGCGCCCCCATCGTCACGAGCGCTCCCCGCAGCAACCGCTCCAGCACGTTCGCCTTCCGCTCCGCCATCGCCTGCTCGGCGCGCCCCCGCAGGTCCATCAGCGCGCCGACCCGGTCGCCCGCGGTGAGCGCCTGCAGGTCGGCGTTCGTGATCGCCGGATCGTCCTCCAGCCCGAACCCGGCGTCCATGCTCCGGACCGTCATCCAGTACGTCACCGCCACCAGCACCGCCGACGTCACCAGGAACAGCGACCCGTACACCAGCGTCAGCCGCGTCCGGACGCTCAGCCGGTTCACCGCTCCTCCAGCCGGTATCCCGCCCCCGTGACCGTCTCGATCAGCGGCGGATCGCCCAGCTTCCGGCGCAGCGTCGCCATCGTCACCCGCACGATGTTGCTGAACGGGTCGATGTGCTCGTCCCACGCCCGCTCCAGCAGCGCCTCCGCGCTCACCACCCCGCCGTCCGCCCGCAGCAGTTCCTCGAGGACGGCGAACTCCTTGTTCGTGAGCCGCAGGTCCCGGCCGTCCCGCCGCACCCGCCGCCGGTGCGGGTCCAGCCGCACACCGCGCACCTCGAGCACCGGCGGCACCGCGCGTCCCGCCCGCCGCCCGAGCGCCCGGACCCGCGCGACCAGCTCCCCGAACACGAACGGCTTCGGCAGGTAGTCGTCGGCCCCGAGGGCGAGCCCGTCCACCCGGTCCTCGACGTCCCCGGACGCCGTCAGCATCAGGATCCGCGCCTGCCCCCGCCCGGCGACCTCCCGGCAGACGTCGTCGCCGTGCACCGTCGGGAGATCCCGGTCGAGCACGATGACGTCGTATTCGTTGTACGACGCGCGTTCGATCGCGACGTCCCCGTCGTACGCCACGTCGACGGCGATCGCCTCCTCGCGCAGCCCCTCGGCGATCGCGTCCGCCAGCACCCGTTCGTCCTCGACGATCAGAACCCGCATGCGGCGAGCATGCCGGTCGGGACGTTAAACCGGGGTAAGTCTCAGCAAGCCCGGATAAGGCTCAGCGCAGCCAGGGCAGCAGCCGGGCTCGCCTCGGAGTCGGCTCGGGCGGCGCGAACGCGGCGTCGACGCCGGGGAGCCAGTAGCAGGTCTCGAGAGTCTTGAGGTCGGCCCAGCGGCGAAGCTTCGCGGACTGCGCGAGCGCGGACGCTGTGGCCGCGGCGAGCAGGACCGCGCAGCTGATCGCGGCGGGGCGGGAGCCGCCCGCGACCGCCTCGACCACACCGGCGATCGCCCCGAAGAACAGGGGGAACGCGCAGTTGCGGATCATCAGGCCCACCGCCCGGAACCGGGCTATCTCCTGCGCCGTTTCGCGGTCGCGCATTTCGATGACCGCCTGGAGAACCGTCGGATGCGCGTCCAGATACGGCCGTCCGTCGGCCTGCGGGACCCGCCGGGCGAACTCGTTCCGCGCGTCCGTCCAGGCACCGGCCCATGGCATGGCGAAATTGAGGAGTGACCCGAGGAAGTAGGTGACCTGACCGAGCAGGTACGAAGCGACGATGACGCCACCAACGAGAATGATCGTCGGTGGATCATCCAGATGGGAGATCTGGAGCCAATCCAGCCGCACGCCGACATAGATTCCAAAGGCGAGATAGAGCGCCCCCGGAATGGCATAGGCAAAAAGGTCGAAGACTCCGACGCTGACCCTCACGCATCTTCGACGCCCCCGCCGGTCCCTGGGTTCCGCGGTCGAGCCAGGGCGTCCGGATGCGGCGCGAAGGCTAGGTCGCCACCGTGACGACGTTGCGGACGTCCACGTGTCACCCGACCTCCGCCACGGCGTTCTGCCGCTCCGGGCGCGAGTACCTACACGGCCTCGGTGAGGGACTCCGCCAGGCGGTCGGCGAGCTCGGTGAGCCGGTCCAGCCACGGCCCGCCGCGCGCGACGCCGAACCCGTGGCGCCGTCCGTGGAACGCGGCCTGCACCGCGTGCAGCTGGGCCCAGCGCCGGACGCGTTCGCGATCGAGCTCCGCGGCCTCGGCGAAGACGTCCACGACGCGCCGGACGGCCCGGTGGGGATCGTCCGACTCCAGGAACGTCAGCGCACGCGCCATGAGCAGCGTGCCGCCGTCGTAGGCGGGGTCCCCGACGACGCCCTTCGGATCGACGGCCAGCCACGGTTCCCGTTCGGCGCGCAGGACGTTCCCCGGGTGCAGGTCGCCGTGGACGAGCGTCTCCGGCTGGTCGCGGCCCAGCTCCCGGACGGTCGCGAGCGCGGCGTCCACGACGCCCCGGGGCATCGTGTGCGGCAGTTCCGCGGCGTCCGCTCGCAGCCCGTCCGCCCACTCGTCCGCCCGATCCGCCAGCCGGGGCAGGCCGGGCGGCGCCGGGACGGCCAGCCGGCGACCGAGCCGCCCCGCGACCGCCACCACCTCGTCGCCGTCCCCGACCTCCGCGAGCGTCGACGTCCCGGCCCGTTCGAGCAGCATCGCGAACCGCGCGTCGTCGCGTTCGTGCAGCAGCACCGCCCCGCGACCGCTCCATACCGCGAACGCGTCCGGTTCGTGCACGTTGCCGGGATGCGGGAACGACACCTTCACGACGGCGGTCTCCGCGCTGCGCTTGACCGGGACGATGACCGCGACGCGCCCGTGCACGACCTCGCCGTCCGGCACGCACCCCCAGGTCTCCAGCAGCTCGTCCACGATCCCCGGCAGTCCGGCGAGCCACGCCGCACCCGGCGGTCCCTCGCGCCCGATGGTCTCCCGCGCGAACGCCTCCGACACCTCGATCACCCGTGCACCCTACGACGCCCCGCGACGTCCGTGCGCCCTTGGCGGGCGGCAGCACGCGCAAAGCGGTCGCCCGCGGCCTCGCGCCCGAGTGCCTTCGGCACCGCGCGGTCGCCGATCTCCGCACGGCGGCCCGCGACTCTCTCACCGGCACCCGCGGACGACGACCCGGACGACGCGGCTAACCCGCGTTTAACACCGTGGGGTGTGCCATGGGCGCGGTCGGGGCAGGGTGCGCCGGCGGGAAGGGTGTCATGGATCGTCGGGTTCGGGTCGCCGTGGTGGCGGCGGCCGTGGGGCTGGGGCTCGCGGGGTGCGGGGGAGGCGAGGGGGCCACGGCGGCGCCCTCGGAGTCGATGGCGGCGGAGGACGCGCAGCTGGAGTTCGCGCGGTGCATGCGGGAGAACGGCGTCGACGTGCCCGATCCGGGGACCGGGGACGGCGGGGAGACGCGGTTCGGGAAGGACGTCGACCGGGGGAGGCTGGAGCGGGCGCTCGAGAAGTGCCAGTCGTGGCTGCAGGCCGGGGGAGTGCTGCCGGATCTGGCGGATCCCGAGGTTCGCGACCGGTACGTGAAGTTCGCGCAGTGCATGCGGGAGCACGGGGTCGACGTCCCGGACCCCGGGCCGGACGGGCGGCTCGAGTTGCCGACGGGGGCGGTCGGTCAGGGGCGGGCCGAGAAGGCGCGGGAGGCGTGCGGGGATCTGCTGCCGGGGACGGGACGGTGAGGCGCGCCGTGGTGGCGGGTGCCGTCGCGGGCGCCGTGGCCGTGGGCGGCGCGGTCGCCGTCCGGGCGGCGGGCGGCGAGGAGGCGCGGGCCGGACGGACGGCCGCGCCCGCGACGGCCCTCGTGGAGCGCGGCGATCTGGTCGACACCGAGACCGTGGACGGGACGCTGACGTACGCGGACGTGTCGGACGTCCGGACGGGGGCGAACGGGGTCGTCACGTGGGCGCCCCGGGAGGGCACGAGGGTCGGGCGCGGGGAGACGCTGATCGGTGTCGAGGGACGGCCGGTGACGTTGATGTACGGGGACGCCCCCATGTACCGGACGCTCGGGCAGGGCGCGGAGGGCAAGGACGTCCGGCTGCTCGAGGAGAACCTGGAGGCGCTCGGGTACGGGCCGATGACCGTGGACGGCGAGTTCACCGCGGCCACCGCGGCGGCGGTGTGCGCCTGGCAGGACGATCGGGGCCTGCCGGAGACCGGGACGGTCGGCGCCGCGCAGGTGGTGTTCCACGGCGGGGCCGTCCGGGTGCGCGAGGTGAAGGCGCCCGAGGGGGGACGGGCGTCGCCGGGGCAGCCCGTCCTGACGGTGTCGGGAACCGGGCGCGTGGTGCACGTGGACCTGGACGCCGACCGGCAGGACCTCGCGGAGGAGGGGGCGGCGGCGACGGTCGAGCTGCCCGGCGGGACGCGCGTCGAGGGGACGGTCGCCGAGGTCGGGGCGGTCGCGGAGAGCGGCGGGAAGGACGGAAACGCCACGGTGGACGTCGAGATCGCGGTGGACTACGACGGGCGGTTCGACGAGGCGCCGGTGAGCGTGGGGCTGGTCGGCGAGCGGCGGGAGGACGTCCTGTCGGTGCCGGTCGAGGCGCTGCTGGCGGTTCGCGGCGGGTTCGGGGTCGAGGTGGTCGAGGGCGCCCGGACGCGGGTGGTGCCGGTGGAGACCGGGGCGTTCGGCGGCGGACGCGTCGAGGTGTCCGGGGTCCGCGCGGGGACGAAGGTGGGGGTGCCCGCCGGATGAACATCGTGGAGCTCGAAGGCGTGACGAAGGAGTATCCGGGTGCCGCCGCGCTGCGGGGCGTCGACCTGGTGATCGCGCGCGGGGAGGCGGTGGCGATCGTGGGGCCGTCGGGTTCGGGGAAGTCGACGCTGCTGCACGTGGTGGGGACGCTCGACCGTCCGACGGCGGGGGCGGTGACGATCGCCGGGCACTCCGTCGCGGGGGCCGACGGCGCGGGCCTGCCGGACCGGGAGCTGTCGGCGCTGCGGGCCCGGCACATCGGGTTCGTGTTCCAGCACTTCCACCTCGCGGACGGCGTGCCGGCGGTCGACGGCGTGGCCGACGGCCTCCTGTACGCGGGGGTGCGGCGGGCCGAGCGCAGGGAGCGGGCGCGGGCGGCGCTGGACCGGGTGGGGCTCGGCGGCCGGGCCGGGCACCGTCCGCACGAGTTGTCGGGCGGCGAACGGCAGCGGGTCGCGGTGGCGCGCGCCGTGGTCGGCGAGCCCGGCCTGCTGCTCGCGGACGAGCCCACCGGCAACCTCGACGCCGCCGCGGGCGCCGAGGTCCTGGCGCTGCTGGACGAGCTGGGGCGCGGCGGCACGACCGTCGCGGTCGTCACGCACGATCCGGACGTCGCCGCCCGGATGCCGCGGCGGGTGCGGGTCGCCGACGGCCGGGTCGTCGCGGACGAGCGCGCGGGGGCCGTCCGATGAGCGGGGGGCTCGAACCGGCGCGGCTCGCGCCGGGGGACGTGCTGCGCGCGGGCCTCGCGGGGCCGCGGGCGCGGCCGGCGCGGGCCGTGCTGGCCGCGCTCGGGGTCGCGCTCGGGATCGCCACGATGACCGGGGTGATCGGGATCTCCGCGTCCGGGCAGGAGGACATGCTGCGGCGGCTGGACCGGCTCGGCACGAACCTGCTGATGGCCGGGCCCGGCGAGACCCTGTTCGGGGACGAGGCGGAGCTGCCGCGCGCGGCGCCGGGCATGGCGCGCCGCATCGAGGGGGTGACCTCGGTCGCCGCGACGGGCGCGGTCGACGCGACCGTCCGGCGGACGGGCGCCATCCCCGCGGAGGTGACGCACGGGATCAGCGTGCAGGCCGCGACGACCGGGCTGCCCGGGACGCTGCGGGCCCGCGCCGCGACGGGGCGGACGCTGAACGGCGCGAACGCCCGGTACCCGGGGGTGGTGCTCGGCGCGGAGGCGGCGCGGCGGCTGGGCGTCGACCGGCCGGGGGCGCGGGTGTGGATCGGCGACCGGTGGTTCGGAGTCCTCGGGGTGCTGGCGCCCGCCGGGCTCGCCCCGGAGATCGACCGGTCGGCGCTCGTCGGCTGGGCGGCGGCCGAGCGGTACCTCGGGTTCGACGGCCACCCGACGACGATCTACGTGCGGGCGGCGGACGGGGCGGTGCCGGGCGTCCGGGACGCCCTGGCGCGGACGGTCGACCCGGAGCATCCGGAGCAGGTCCGGGTGAGCCGCCCGTCGGACGCGCTGGCGGCGAAGGCCGCGGCGGCCGGGGCGTTCACCGGGGTGCTGCTGGGGCTCGGGGCGGTGGCGCTGCTGGTCGGGGGCGTGGGCGTCGCGAACACGATGGTGATCTCGGTGCTGGAGCGGCGCCGCGAGATCGGGCTGCGCCGGTCGCTGGGCGCGACCCGCGCGCAGGTGCGGACGCAGTTCCTGGCCGAGTCGCTGCTGCTGTCGGGTTTCGGTGGCGCGGCGGGGACGGTGCTGGGCGCGGCCGTCACCGCGGGGTTCGCGCTCGTCCGGGGGTGGCCGCCGGTCGTGCCGGTCTGGGCGCTCGGCGGGGCGCTCGCGGCGACGTTGCTGGTCGGCGCGGTGGCGGGGCTGTATCCGGCGATGCGGGCGGCGCGGTCGTCGCCGACGGCGGCTCTGGCCACGGCGTGAGGAGTCGGGGCATGATTGGGACGCCGACGACGTCCCGCCCCCGGGGAGGTGTCCCGACCGTCATGCCCGTGCCAGGCCCCCTGCGCCAGACCTGCCGCGAGTTCCTGGGAATCGACGGGGAGATCCGCTACATCTTCCCGGCGCAGGCCCGGGGCGGCGGCGCCGGTTTCATCTTCGTGGTCACCGACGACCGCATCTCGGTGATCACGACGGGAGCGCTCAGCCGCACCAGACCGAAGAGCGTGTGGGGCAGCTACCCGCGCGGGACGCGGATCGGGCCGGTGGAGACGGGCGCCGGTGCGTCGTTCCTGTTCGCCGGGGGCCAGTTCGAGCTGGACGACGAGTACGTGGCCGTCGTGAACGCGGCCGACGCGGAGATCTTCGACCGCGACAGCCTGCCCCGCGACCCCCTGCCCGACCTGTAGCGTCCCTCCCCGGCACGCGACCGGGGAGGGACGGAACCGGGCGAGGGCCTAAAGGTCGCCCTTGGTCTCCAGCCGCAGGAACGCGCGCGCGATCGGCCGGGCGGTGAGGGCCGCCTGCCAGTTGCGGGCGCCGAGCCGCCGCAGCTCCGCGCCGATCACCGACGCGGACGGCTCGTCCGGCGGCGTCCACGCGAGGCGCCGGACCACGTCGGGCTGCAGGAGGTTCTCGGCCGGCATCGAGTGCTCCTCGGCGAGGGCCGCGACGACCGCGCGGGCCGCGGTGAGCCGCTTGGCGGCCTCGGGGTCGCGGTCGGCCCAGCGGTGCGCGGGCGGCGGGCCGTCGCCGGGGACGTTCGCCGCCGGGAGCCGCCGGTCGGGCAGCTCGCGGGCGCGCGCGACGGCCCGCAGCCACGCCGACTGGTGCCGCCGGGCGGCGCGTCCCCGCATCGTGGGCAGCGCCTGCAGGTCGGGCAGGCTCTGCGGGGCCTGCTGCGCCAGCTCGATGATCGCCGCGTCCTGCAGGACGCGGCCGGGGGACAGGTCCCGCTCGCGGGCGATCTTGTCGCGCATCTCCCACACCGACCGGACGATCGCGAGCGCGCGCCGGTTGCGCACCCGGTGTATCCCGGACGTCCGCCGCCACGGGTCGGCGCGCGGCGGCTTCGGCGGCGTGGCGAGGATCGCCGCGAACTCCTCCAGCGCCCACTCGAGCTTCCCGGCCGCGGCCAGCTGGTCGTGCAGGGCGTCGCGCAGCTCGACGAGCAGCTCGACGTCCAGCGCCGCGTAGCGCAGCCAGTCGTCGGGGAGGGGCCGGTTGGACCAGTCGGCCGCCGAGTACCCCTTCTCCAGGAGGAAGCCGAGGACGTTCTCGACCATCGAGCCGAGCCCGACGCGGGGGTAGCCGAGGAGGCGCCCGGCCAGCTCGGTGTCGAACAGCCGCCGCGGCGCGAGCCCGACCTCGGCGAGGCACGGCAGGTCCTGGTTGGCGGCGTGCAGCACGATCTCGGCGTCCGCGAGCGTGGCGTCCAGCCCGGACAGGTCGGGGCAGGCGACCGGGTCGATCAGCGCGGTGCCCGCCCCGGCCCGCCGCAGCTGGACCAGGTAGGCGCGCTGCCCGTACCGGTAGCCGGACGCGCGCTCCGCGTCGACCGCGACCGGACCGTTCCCGGCGGCGAACGCGGCGATCACGCGGTCCAGCGCGGCGGCGTCCGCGACGACGGCCGGCACGCCCTCCCGCGGCTCCAGCAGCGGGACGGCCGCGGGCGCGTCCCCGGACGTCCCGTTCCGCGCCTCGTCCGCGGCCGTCCCGGAGCCGGCGGCGCCCGCGGCGGGCGGGTCGCCGCCGGTGGGGTCTGGAACGGTCCCGGCAGCCTTCCGCGCACCCGGTCCCCGCTCGGGACCGGAGGCGCGCGTCTCGGACATTCCCACGATTTCCGTGTTCTCCCCCGCCGCCTCGGTTTCGGACGCTGTGCTCACGTCCCCTACCGTACGTCGCTCAGCCGCCTCCACCGCCGGGCCCGCCCGGCAGTGCGGCGACTCCGCTGGGCGGCAGGCCCGCCGTCGTGCACATGACATCGATCCACGCGGCGACGTGACCGGCCACGTCGTCGCCGGTCGGGGACCATGAGGCGCGCACCTCGAGTTCGGTGGTGGACGGCTCGTCGCGCTTGTCGCCGAAGCTCTCGGAGACCGCGCGGGTGATCGTCCCGGAGACGCCCGCGTAGCCGACCGGCTCGAGGGCCTCGAGCAGCCAGTCCCACGCGACGGAGCCGATCAGCTCGTCCGCGGCGATGTCGGGCTCGAGGTCGGCGCGGATGTAGGCGACGACGCGGAAGCCGTTCGTCCAGCCGTCCTGGCCCTCCGGGTCGTACAGGACGATCAGCCGTCCCGTGGCGACCTCGGTGTCGTCGTCGCGGTAGACGCTGCCGGACAGCGCCGCCGCGTACGGGGCGAGGCGCTGCGGTGCGGGCATGTCCTCGAGATCGAGTTCCGGCCGGACGGCCGGGCCCTCGATGATCTCGCGGAACGTGTCGAGGACCCGCTGGAAGGCGGGTGGTGTCATGGGCTGACCGGCCTGGGCGTGGGGACGGGTGTCGGATCGGTGATGCCGGGACGGGTGGGCGCCGCGCGCGGCGACGGCCGGAGGAAGAGGGGGAACAGGCACAGCACAGGTTGTTTCGTGTCGGGGGCCGGGCCGGTCAGGCCGCGGCCCGCGTGGCGGCGCCGGCGGTGCGGCGGGCGGACGGGCGTGCGGGGGAGGCTTCGCGCGCGGGATCGGGAGACGGGTCGGGGCCGGCCAGGACGGCCGCGCCGCACTCGACGCACGCCCGTTCCGGGCAATCGGAGCCGTGCCCGTCGGAGCACGGCGGCTGCTCGAACATACGTTCATCACCGCAGGTGGAGCAGTACAAGGGGGAACCTCCCTCACCTATGACACGGATCACGTTGGCATGAGCCGGCGCCAGAATGCGGGACTTCGCTCGGCGTGTCCGGAACTTCATGCGCCCGCCGGACGTACGCGCACGGCACCGGCTGCCCCCGCGGACCGCCGCCCCGCGGGGGCGATCGTGCCGGGCCGGTGCGTGCTCGCGCGGGTTTCGTGGGACCATCGCACTGTGGCTGCCAACGCTCTGGGTACCGACGACTCCGCCCCGCCCCCGCCGGGCCCGAACTCCGGGGACGCCGCCGCCCGCGGCGGCGCGGGCGGGCTCGCGGAGAGCCCGTTCCTGCGCGCCTGCCGCCGCCGGCCGGTCCCGCACACGCCCGTGTGGTTCATGCGGCAGGCCGGACGGTCGCTGCCGGAGTATTTGCGGCTGCGCGAGGGCGTGCCGATGCTGGAGTCCTGCACCCGGCCGGACATGATCGTCGAGATCACCCTGCAGCCGGTGCGGCGGTACGCCGTGGACGCCGCGATCTTCTTCAGCGACATCATGGTGCCGCTCAAGGCGATCGGCGTCGATCTGGACATCAAGCCGGGCGTCGGCCCGGTGATCGCCGACCCGATCCGGGACGCGGCGGGCCTTCGCGCGCTCCGCCCGCTCGAACCGGACGACGTCCCGTACGTGGCCGAGGCCGTCGCGGGCCTCGTCGGGGAGCTGGGCGACACGCCGCTGATCGGCTTCGCCGGGGCCCCGTTCACGCTCGCCTCGTACCTGATCGAGGGCGGGCCGTCCAAGAACCACGAGCGCACCAAGGCCGTGATGTACGGCGAGCCCGAGCTGTGGGCCGCGCTCATGGACCGCCTCGCCGACATCACGATCGAGTTCCTGAAGGTGCAGGTCGAGGCCGGGGCGAGCGCCGTCCAGCTCTTCGACTCGTGGGTGGGCGCGGTGGCCGCGCAGGACTACCGGGCGTCGGTGCTGCCGCACACCCGCCGGATCTTCGAGGCGGTCGCGCCGCTGGGCGTCCCGCGCATCCACTTCGGCGTCGGCACCGGCGAGCTGCTCGGCCCGATGGGCGAGGCGGGCGCGGACGTCGTCGGCGTCGACTGGCGCGTGCCGCTGGACGAGGCCGTCAGCCGCGTCGAGCCCGGCAAGGCGCTGCAGGGCAACCTCGACCCCGCGATCCTGTTCGCCCCGTGGGAGACGGTCGAGCAGCGCGCGCGCGACGTGCTGGCCCGCGGACGCACGGCGGAGGGGCACATCTTCAACCTCGGGCACGGCGTGCTGCCGTCGACCGACCCGGACGTGCTCGCCCGCCTCGCGGACCTCGTCCACGAGGCGAGCGCGGAACGCACGTCCTGACGCTCGCGCGGGCGAGCGCGCGAGTCAGGGCTTGCGGGGACCGGTGCCCCCGCCCGATCCCGATCCGCCGGACTCCGGACCACCGGACGGCAGGTCGGACGGCGGGTTCGACGGCGGGTTCGACGGCGGCGGACCGGACGTGCCCGGAGGCGAGGCGCCCGGAGGCGCCATGCCGGGCGCGGGCGCGCCGGGCGCGCCGGGCACGGCGGGCGCGAGCCGGCCGCCGCCGCTCGTCCACGCGCGGAAACGGGCGCGCATCCGGTGCCGGGCCAGGTAGGCCGGGACGGCCAGCACGGCCAGCGTGACCAGGAACGGCAGCAGCCGGCCGAGCAGGACGGCGAGCCCGCCGACGAGCGTGGTGAACGCACCCCAGCCGTCCTTCAGCCCGCCGAGGAAGCCGCCCTGCTCCTCGGGCTCGACGACCTTCTTCTCCTCGGCCTTGCCGACCAGGGTGACCGTGAGGGTCGCGTAGGCGGTGCTGTCCTGCAGGGCCTTGTGGCGCGCCTGCAGCGACTCCAGGTCCGACTCCCGCTCGGAGATCTCGTCCTCGAGCTTCATGATCTCGTCGAGCGACTCGGCCCGCTCCAGCAGCTTGCGGAAGGACGCGAGCGTGGCCTCCGCCGACCGGACGCGGCTCTCCACGTCGGCGACCTCGCCCGTGACGTCCTCCGTCTCCTGGGTCAGCGCGAGTTTCTCGCCCAGCTCCGACCCCAGCCGCGCCAGCAGCTCCGCGTAGCGGTCGGCGGGGACGCGCAGCGCGATCTCGGCGCGCGGGGGCGGGCCGCTGCTCGCCGACTCGCTCCCGACGTAGCCGCCGGACGCCGTGGTGAGCTGCTTGGCGCGGGCCGCCGCCTTCTCGACGTCGTCCGCGCGCACCCTGAGCTCGGACGTGTAGATGACGGCGCGGCCCGCGGACGGGAGCTTCGCGTTCGACCCGCGCGAGCCCTCCTGCCCGCCGGCGCCCCGCTCGGTGCCGCCCTGCTCGCGGTTCTCCGCGCCCGTCCCCTGCTCCCGGGCGGCCTGGCCGCCGCCCTGCCGGGTCCCTTCGTCGCGGGCCTGCGCGGGCGCGCTCTCCGCCGTGTCGCTCCCGCCCGAGCACCCGGCGAGCAGCCCGGCCAGGAGTAGAGTGATCAGCACGAATGTCGATTGCCTGACGCTTCTGGCGATCCGCATGCGGCTTGGACGACGTGGCGCGGGTCACCGTTCCGGGGGACGAATCGCGAAACGGGCACGAAGCGGGCACGTCCGGGTCACGGCCGGGCGTCCCCGCGGGCCGGCCGTGACCCGGACGTGCCGGTGGGGCGGGAACCGGTGGGTCAGGGGTTCGCGGCCCCTCCGGTCAGCAGCATCGGCCCGCCGATGTTCACGGCCCCCAGCATCCACAGGTCGCCGGTGCCGGGGACGACGGCCAGCGCACTCCCGTTGAAGTTGCTCCGGTTCGGCGCCGGGGTCGTCCGCACCCGCCGCCACGTCCCGCCGTCCAGGCGCAGCAGCCCGGGCTCGGCCGGTTCGTGCAGGGAGTGGCCGAGGGCCCACAGCGTTCCGTCCGGTCCCGCGGCGAGCTCGCCGAGCTCGTTGAGGCCCGCGGGCGGTTCGACGTTCGTCCACGAGGCGCCGTCCCAGCGCATGATGACGGGCGTGGCGGGAGACGTGCGGCGGTTGGTGCCGACGGCCCACGCCTCGGTGGGCGAGACCCCGATCACGTCCGTCAGCCACGCCGATCCCGGAGGCTGCTCCACCGGGACGTCGCGCCACTCCCGGCCGTCGAAGCGGCGCGCGACCGTATCGCCGGTGGAGCCGTCGGACTTGCCCAGCATCCAGATGTCGTCGTCCGCCCGGATGTGCATGGCGCTCAGCGTGCCGTCCTGGAAGGCCGGTGGCGCGACGTGCGTCCACGTGCCGCCCGTCCGGCGGTAGATCCCGCCGGTGCTCAGCAGCCAGACGTCCGCGCCCCGCACCTGAAGCCCGGCGGAGGCCGAGCCCGCCGGGAGTTCGACCTCCGTGAAGGCGGTCCCGGTGAAGCGGGCCACGTACGGCTCGCTCGGGTAGCCCTCCCAGGCCGAACCGTCCAGGTAGCGGGTGCCGTTGATCCACACGTCCTCCGGCCCGGAGGCGTGCACGCCGGTGATGGTGCCGTGACGGGACAGGCCGCCGAGGTCGTACTCGACCCAGCGGTCGCCCGTCCAGCGCCGCACGACCGGGTTGCCGGGGATGGTCGACCCGAAGCCGGGGATGGGGCCGGGCACGGTGAGCTCGCCCTGGAGGCCGCTGATCCAGACGCTGTCGGGGGAGGCGGCGGCGAGGCCGTAGAGGCGGTTCTCCGGCCAGAACCAGGGGAGCCCCACGGATTCGAGGTCGAGGGGCGCGGCGGGGTCGGCGGCGGTCGCGGCGGCGGGCAGGGGGGAGGCGCTCGCCGAGGGAGCGGCCAGCACCAGCCCGGCGCCCAGCACGCAGGCGCCGGTGCCCGCGCCCGCGCGGCGGAGGAACGTCCGAAGATCCATGTGTGCCAGTATTCACTGGCGCAGTCGCGCGTTCTTGTCATGCGCGGCACAAAACCCGTCCGGCATCGGCCCGCCGGAGCCGCCCCGGTGCACGATACGGCGGGACGTCTGGAAGGCTGGAGGCATGACCACGTCCCATGCCGTCGTCATCGGAGGCGGCATCGCGGGCCTCGCCGCCGCGCGCCTGCTCGCCCGCGCGGGCGTCCGGACGACCGTGCTGGAAGGCTCTCCCCGGATCGGCGGCAAGCTGCGCGTCAGCGAGATCGCCGGGATCCCCGTCGACGAGGGCGCCGAGTCGATGCTGGCGCGCCGCCCCGAGGGCCTCGACCTGCTGCGCGACCTCGGCCGCGACGGCGAGCTCGTGCACCCCGGCACCACGTCGTCGGGCATCCGCAGCCGCGGCGCGCTCCGCCCGATCCCGTCCGGGCAGGTCATGGGCGTCCCCTCCGACCTGAAGGCGCTCGCCGCCGCCCAGGTGCTGTCCCCGGCGGGGCTGGCCCGGGTGCCGCTCGACCGGGTCCTGCCCGACACGCCGCTCGGCGCGGACGTCTCCGTCGCGGGCTACATCGGCGCCCGCGTCGGCTCCGAGGTCGTGGACCGGCTCGTCGAGCCGCTGCTCGGCGGCGTCTACGCGGGCCGCACCGAGCTGCTGTCGTTCGAGTCCACGATGCCGGCCCTCGCCGCCGCCGCGCGCTCGCACCGCTCGCTGATCGACGCGGTGCGGAGCGTCCGCGACGCCGCCCCGGCGAACTCCGGCCCGGTGTTCACGACGCTGCCCGGCGGGCTCGGCGCGCTCCCCGGCCTGGTCGCGGACGACCTGACCGCCGCGGGCGGGACCGTCCGCACCGGTGCGACGGTCCGCGGGCTGCGGCGCCGTCCGGACGGCTGGCGGCTCACCGTCGGCCCGGCCCGCGCGCCCGAGACGCTGGACGCCGACGCGGTCGTGGTCGCGGTTCCGGCGGCGCCCGCGTCGCGCCTGCTGGAGCCCGACGTGCCCGCCGCCGCCCGCGCGCTGGCCGGCATCGAGTACGCGAGCATGGCGATCGTCACGCTCGCCTACCCCGTCGCGGCGTTCCCCGAGTTCCCGCGGGGCAGCGGCTACCTCGTCCCGGCGGTGGAGAACGCGCACGGGGTGAAGGCCGTGACGTTCAGCTCCGTGAAGTGGCCCCACCTGCGCGACCGCGAGCCGGGCCTCGTCGCCGTCCGGTGCTCCATCGGCCGGTTCGGCGAGGAGCACACCCTGCAGAAGACCGACGAGGAGCTGATCGCGGCGGCGACGGCGGAACTGGCCGCGACCTGCGGCGCCGCCGACGTGCCCGTGGCCACCCGGGTGACGCGCTGGGGCGGCGGCCTCCCGCAGTACAACGTCGGCCACGCCGACCGCGTGGCCGCGGTCCGCGCCGCGGTCGCCGTGCAGCCGGGGCTGGCGGTCGCGGGCGCCGCCTACGACGGCCTCGGCGTCCCCGCGTGCCTCGCGACGGCGCGCGCGGCGGCCGACCGGGTACTGGACCACCTGCGCAGTCGAGAAGGAGCAGCGACATGACCGAGTCCGCGGCGAAGCCGAAGGCACGCGACCTCAACAAGCAGATCCGCTACACCATGTGGTCGGTCTTCCGGGTGGCGCGCCAGGGGGAGATCGGCGAGAAGGACGCCGCCGAGGTGCAGGACCTCCTGGACCAGGCCGGCCAGAAGGACGTCACCACCCGCGGCCTCTACGACGTCGCCGGGCTGCGCGCCGACGCCGACTACATGTTCTGGTGGCACGCGCCCGGCTCCGACGACCTCCAGGAGGTCTACAGCCGGTTCCGCCGCACCGCGCTCGGGCGCGCGAGCGAGCCCGTCTGGTCGCAGATGGCGCTGCACCGCCCGGCGGAGTTCAACAAGAGCCACATCCCCGCGTTCCTCGCCGACGAGGAGCCGCGCGCGTACGTGTGCGTCTACCCGTTCGTCCGGTCCCTGGAGTGGTACCTGCTGCCCGACGAGGAGCGGCGCGGGATGCTCGCCGAGCACGGCAAGATGGCCCGCGACTACCCGGACGTCCGCGCCAACACCGTCTCGGCGTTCGCGCTCGGCGACTTCGAGTGGATGCTCGCGTTCGAGGCCGACGAGCTGCACCGCATCGTCGACCTCATGCGCCACCTGCGCGGCGCCAAGGCCCGGCTGCACACGCGCGAGGAGATCCCGTTCTACACGGGCCGCCGCAAGCCGCTCGGCGAGCTGATCGCGTCCCTCCCGTAGGGCGCGGTCAGTCGCCCCCGCCGCCGGAGTCGCCGCCCCCGCCGGAGTCGCCGCCATGGCCGTACCGCCGGTCGGCGGCGGCGCCGGACGTGCCGCCCCATCCGCGCGAGCGGAACCCGCGGGGCCGGAAGCCCACCCGCTTCGGGACGGGGTTCTGGAGAACCTCGCGCATCTTGGCGTCCTCGACGGCGGACGGGCCGAGGGCGGCGAGCCGGGCGACGTCCGGGGACGTCCCGTCGGGCGGGAAGCCGTCCAGGACGCCGCTTCGTGCGGCGTCCAGGACGATGCGTCCCTCACGGGTCGGCCGGAGACCGCGGAACGACCCCGCGCCCAGCAGCCCGTCGTCCACCATGGGCTCGGTGAGGTCCCAGACCGCGTCGGCGGCGGCGGCGTACACGAGCAGATCGGCCAGGGGCGTCCCGGCATGTCCGATCTCCTCCAGTAACGCCGCCTGCACCGGGTCGAGCTCGTCGGCGTCGGTGTCGTCGGCGTCGTCCTCGACCGCGTCCACGCGGCGCGTCAGCCGGGACACCCGCACGCGGCGCCGCTCGTAGAGGGCGAGCAGTGCCGTCTGCACCACCCGTTCCTCCTTGCCCGCCAGGAACGCGATCTCGTAGGGACCGGTCATGGTGCCCCCTTGCGGCGTGCCGTCGCCTGTTGGACGGGCGGCACGCTCAGGGGGTTGCCGGGGGCCGGTGGCCGGTCCGGGTCACTCGGCGGGTTCGAGGGTCATCGAGATCGAGTTGATGCAGTAGCGGTCGTCGGTCGGGGTGTCGTAGCCCTCGCCGTGGAACACGTGGCCGAGGTGCGAGTCGCACGTGGCGCACAGCACCTCGGTCCGGACCGTGCCGAGGGAGCGGTCGTCGCGCAGGACGACCGCGTCGGAGTCGGCGGGCGCGAAGAACGACGGCCAGCCGCAGTGGCTCTCGAACTTGGTGTCCGAACGGAACAGCTCGGTGCCGCAGGCGCGGCAGCGGTAGACACCGACGGTCTTGGTGTCGGTGTACTCGCCGGTGAACGGCTTCTCGGTGCCCGCCTCGCGGAGCACGTGGTACTCCTCCGGCGACAGCTGGGCCCGCCACTCGTCCTCGCTCTTGCGGATCTTCTCCATGCCATCGAACGTACCCGGCGCCTTCCCGGGAATGTCGGCCCCCTGGGTTAACGTGCAGGCATGGCCTCGCCCTTCATCGAGATCCCGGTCGGGGATCGGCTCGTCAAGGTGTCCAATCCCGACAAGCCGTACTTCCCGGAGCACGGATACACCAAGCGGCAGCTGGTGGAGTACTACCTCGCCGTGGGGGAGGGCATCCTGCGCGCCACCCGCGACCGGCCGACGACGCTGGAGCGCTGGCCCGCCGGGGTGTTCGAGGGCGCCAAGATGGCCACCCGGGAGGACTACGCGCGCGGGCAGGCGGGAATGGGCGCGGGCAAGTCCGACGCGTTCTACCAGAAGCGGATCCCCAAGGGCGCGCCCGACTGGGTGCCCACGGCGCGGATCGCGTTCCCCAGCGGCAGGTCCGCCGACGAGGTGGCGCCGTCCGAGGTCGCGGTGATCGCCTGGGCGGCCAACCTCGGCACGCTGACGTTCCACCCGTGGCCGGTCCGCAAGGGCGACGTCGACCACCCGGACGAGCTGCGCATCGACCTCGACCCGCAGCCCGGCACCGGCTTCGCGGACGCGGTGCGGGTCGCGCTCGGCCCCGCCCGCGAGCTGCTCGGCGAACTCGGCTACACCGGCTACGTCAAGACGTCCGGCAAGGCGGGCGTGCACATCTACGTGCGGATCGAGCCCCGCTGGACGTTCACCGAGGTGCGGCGGGCCGCGCTCGCGTTCGGCCGCGAGGTGGAGCGCCGCGCCCCGGCGGAGGTCACCACCCGCTGGTGGAAGGAGGAGCGCGGCGAGCAGGTCTTCATCGACTTCAACCAGAACGCCCGCGACCGCACCATCGCCTCCGCCTACAGCGTCCGCCCGGCCCCGCACGCGCCCGTCTCCGCACCCGTGACCTGGGACGAGCTGGCCGACGTCGACCCGCGCGACCTCACCATCGCCACGATGCCCGGCCGGTTCGCCGAGATCGGCGACCTGCACGCGGGCATCGACGGCGCCGCGTTCTCGCTGGAGCGGCTGCTGGAGATGGCCGACCGCGACGAGAACGACCACGGCCTCGGCGACATGCCGTACCCGCCGAACTATCCGAAGATGCCCGGCGAGCCCAAGCGCGTCCAGCCCAGCAAGGACACCGACCAGAACTGACGGGCGAGGCCGCCGCCCCCGGCGTGGGGGAGCGGCGGCCCCTGCTCCTCACGGATGCGTCAGTGGAACCGGCGCTCCTGCACCGGGAGGCTCACCTCGGCCGGGCCCCGCCACACCGACTTCGGGCGCGGGACGACGAGGTCCGCCGGGGCGTCCCCGGTCGTCGCCACCACCGGGAACCGGATCGAGCTGGACGCCAGGTCCACGGTCACCGTCGCGCCGGTGGGCGTCTCGGTGTTGTAGTCCGCGTCCGTCCCGGCCAGGATCAGCCCGAGCCGGTGGCCCTTCTTCAGGACGTACTCCTGGCTCAGCGTCTCCCACCGGACGTCCTCGAACTCGCCCGGCGTCAGCGGTTCCGGATCGCTCAGCGAGTCGTGGTTCTGCACGTCCAGCCAGCCGCGCGCGATCACGTTGACCGGCGAGGTCGTCGTGGTGACGCGCGTCTCCCGGTAGCAGGCGTCGTCGAACGCGGTGCTCGCGCCGTGGCAGCTCTCGGTGTCGAGGGTCTCGATGCCCGAGCCGGGCCCGAGATGGTCGACGCGCTCGGCCGTCCCGTAGTCGACGAGCAGCGCCGTCACGTTCGCCGTCGGCTCGTCGAGCTTGACGCGCAGCCGGACGTCCGGGGTGCCCGACAACCGGCCGTCGTCCGGCAGCGGGCCCGACACGAACGCCGCCCGGTACGGGCGGTCGGCCGTCGGGTCCTCGACCATCGCGCCCTCGGAGTACCCGTGGCCCTCGGGTCCGGCCGCGTCGGTGAACGCCGCCGTCGACCCCTTCGGGGTGCGCTGCTGCGCGAGCGTCCCGTCGTCGCGGGGCCGCAGGATCACCGTCTCGCCGTCCCGCGACGGCCAGTCGTCCTGGGTGATCCACTCGTCCGGCCCGACCTCGATGTCGGCGCGCGGCTCGTCGGTGATCCCGTTGTCGACGCCGTGCAGTTCGTGGTCGAACCAGCGGTGCAGCGTCCGGACCCACTCGTCCCGGCGGAAGTCGAACGGGTCGACGTGCCCGCGCTGCGTCAGCCACACCTTTCGCTCGACGTCGTGCTGCGCGAGCTCCTCCCACCACAGCGAGAAGTGGTCGCCCTTGACGTTGAGGTCGTTCACGGCGTGGATCGCGAAGACGCTCGCGCGCACCTTGCTCGCCCGCGTGATCGTCCCGTGCCGGTAGTCGGTCGTCTTCCAGTAGTCGTTGTAGTTGCCCGTGGCGTCGTCCTCGCCCGCGTCGAGGTCGGCGTTCACCGCCGCGCACTTCTCGGGCGGATCGGTGTCGACGTAGCCCGCGAGCCACGGCTGCTCGTCCGTCCAGTACTTCACGCCGTTCATCCGGCTGTAGTTGTACCAGCCGCTGATCGCCGTGATCGGGACGATCGTCTCCAGCCCCTCGACGCCCATCGCCGCGACCCCGTTCGCGAGCGTCCCGTCGTAGGACTTGCCGATCATCGCGGTGCTGCCGGTGGTCCAGCCGGCCTCGACCGGCGTGCCGTCCGCGCGGAACGCCTGCGCGCGCCCGTTCAGCCAGTCGACGACCGCCTTGCCGCCGAGCACGTCCGCCGGCCCGCCGCTCACCGGGCAGCCGTCGGACCGGGTCGTCCCGATCATGTCCACCGCGAGGTACGCGTAGCCGCGCGGGACGAAGTAGTTGTCGTAGAACAGGGGGAACTTCAGCGGGTCGCCGTTCGCGTCGTAGGACTTGCGCTCGCCCTCGTTGCCGCGCCCCGCGTTGTCGTAGTACGGGCTCTCGTCCATGATGACCGGGACCTTGAGGCCCTGCTCGGTCTCCCGCGGACGGACGATGTCCACGGCGACGCGGTCGAGTTCGCCGTCCCGGTCGCTGTCCACCTCCGACTGGACGAACACGTGCTCGCGGATCGCGTCCTCGTAGGAGAAGGCGGGCTGGGTCGCGCCGTCCCGCACCACGATCTCGGGCGCCGTGCGGGCGAGCGCCGCCGTCCCGCCGCCCGCCGCGAGCGCCGCACCGGTCAGTACGGCGAGCGCGGCCGTCCGCCCGGTCCGTCTCAGGGGTCTCCTGGCCAACCTGGCCTCCCGGTAGTAAGGAATGATCTCCACCGGGCCACACGCTCCCGAACCGGCGGCGCCGGGTAAAGGGCGGTGCTCTGCTAACTCGCGGGGTTTTTGGTCATGTCCTGCCCTTGTGTCCGGCCGTCCGGTGCGGGCGGCGAGGTGCAAGCCCTCCAGGAAGGGGAAAGGGCCTCCGCATGGGATGGCATTACCGAAAATCGATCCGACTCGGACCCTTCCGCCTCAACCTGTCGCGGGCCGGCGTCGGGCACAGCGTCGGCGCGCGCGGTGCCCGCTACACGCGTTCCGCGCACGGGCACCGCTACCTCACCCTCCGGATCCCCGGGACGGGCCTGTCCTGGCGCCGCCGTATCCGCAGCGGTTCCCGCCGCACCACCCGCCGCCGCTGATCCCTCCCGCCGGGGGGCCGCGAAAGTCCGGCGGCCTCCGCGATTCGCGGAGGCCGCCGTACGGGCTCGGGGAGCGGGGATCAAAGGACGAGGTCTTCGGGACGGACCACTTCGCGGGGTACGGGGAACGCCTCCCGTCCCTCCAGCGGATCGGCCTGGACGTGCGCGTCCAGGTTCAGGTCCGTCAGGGTGCCGATGCTGCGCACCGGGACCTGGTAAGTCCGGTACGCGCCGTACGAGAACTCCTCCTCGCCGGGGAGGCCGGCGATGAGCGCCGCCTGGCTGAGCAGGTAGCCGGTCACCGACAGCGCGCCGTCCTCCCGCGTCATCGCGACGATCTTCCAGAACTGGCGGGGCAGGCCGATCCCGCGGTGGACGTCGTCGTCCGGGGCCAGGACCGGGCCGGTGAACACGCTGACGGTCAGGTCGCGGTTGTCGGCGTTGCGCAGGACGTAGTCCTCGAGGCCGAGCCAGAGCGTCGCGCCGGCGTTGAAATCGTGGTGCTGCGGGGAGGCGTTGGTGTAGTGGAAGGTGTCGGCGCAGGCGGCCCCGGCCCGCGCTTCGGTGCCCCAGGCCGGGTCGAGGCGGCGGACGAGGTGGCCGCGGTCGAGCTCGGGGTCGCCGTAGAGCTCCTCGCCCGCCTGCTCGGCGGCGGGCAGCCGGGGGTCGAAGGACCAGCGGTCCCGGTCACGGCGCGGCCGCCGCGCCTGCCCGCCGTCGATGTTGCAGGCGGTGAACAGCGCGAGTTTCCGCTGCCGGTGCATGACGACGCTGAAGTGGTGGTAGCGCAGTTCCGCCGAGACGAGGGCCGCCAGGTCGGGCGACGGCACGGGCAGCGGGAGCGGGCGGGCCAGGAACGCGGGATCGTAGCCCTCCCGGTCGCTGTAGCCGGCTTCGAGCGCCGTCGCCGCCCGCTCGCCCGCGACCCGCCCGTCCCCGTCACCGTCCGCGAGCCGCAGCGTGATGTCGATCGGCCCCGGGACGACGAGCTTCAGCCCGTCGGACGGCGCGGCGGCGGCGAGCGGGACGGGCACCGCCGCGGGCGCGGAAGCGGTGACGGCCTGCTCGATCCGTTCGCGGGCGAAGAGCTCGTCGGCGAGCGCGCGCTGCTCCGGGGACAGCGGCGCCTCCCGGATCGCCCGGCAGACGCGGCTGATGCGCACCCCCTCGTTGACGAAACCGCCGAGCTCCTGCTGCTCGGGCACGGGGACGCTCGCGTGGTGCAGCGCGACGACCTCCCACTGGTCGTTGAACACCGGTGAGCCGGACGACCCGGGCTCGGTGTCGGCCGCGTAGTGCAGGTGCCGCTCGGGAACGTCGACGATCTTGTTCTCCCGAAGCGAGACCTGCTTCTTGTCCCCGCGCGGATGCTGGATGATCGTGACGAACTCCCCGATGATCGTCTTGCCCGCCGCCTCGACCAGCCGGTTGTGGCCGTACCCCGCGAGCCCGCCGTCCGGCGACATCACCGCGACCAGGGCGAAGTCGAGCTCGGCGTCGGCGACGAAGAAGCGGTCCGGGTCGAGCGGGAACGTCCGGGGCGCGAGCGGCCGTCCGTCCACGCCGTCCTGGTAGTCGAACTCGATGACGCTGGCGCGGGCCGTTTCGACGTCGGGGAGCACGTGGTGGTTGGTCAGCAGCAGGCTGGAGGAGACCATGGATCCGGTGCCGTACCCCGCCGTCCGGCCGCGGCCGTCCCGGATGTCGACCCGCCCGACGGTTCGCGCGGCGACCACCCCCGCGTCCAGGTAGCGCACGCCGACGTAGTCGACCGTGTTGATGATCTTCTCGAGGCGCGCCGCCGGAGCCGCCCCGGCCGGCTCCACCAGGTTCCCGTCGCCGTAGAACCGGTTGAGCCGGTCGATCCGCTCGGCGATCCGCTCCGGCGTGTCGGCCTCGGCGACTCCGCCCGGCGAGGCCAGCACCCGTTCGTTACCCCGCCGCTCCGCGGCGCGCTCCGCCACCCGCTGCGCGGCCGCTTCCCGCTGCCGCCGCTCCTGCTCCCGCTCCAGCAGTCTCATGATCATCATCCAATCGTTAAATAGGCTGGAAGTTCAGGATTAATTGCAATGTGCCCAGCCATCGTGCGATTTGGCCATAGGCTGGTTGCCATTTTTGCCTGACAGCGAGAAAGGTTGTAAGCGGAGGGGACGTACCCGGAGGTGACCATATGCGTGGAGCACGGAGCGGGCGCACCATGTCGCGCCCCGGAGCGGACGGTGAGGCGCCGTGACGGCCACCGCCGTATTCCTGCACGGGCGCCGCCAGGAAGGCCGCGATCCCGCGGATCTCGCGCGCGACTGGCTGGCCGCTCTCAACGCCGGGCTCGGCAGGGCGGGGCTGCCCGCCCTCGCACCGGGCCGCATGTCGTTTCCCTACTACGGCACCGCCCTCCACGACGCCACCGCGAAGCTGGCCGGGACCCGCCTCCACCTGGAGAACCTTCCCCGCGCCGGCGACGCGCAGGGGCCGCTGGATCCGGACATGCCCGCCGACGTGGACGAGGTCGAGAGCCGGCTCGTCGCCGACATGGCCGCCGCCCTCGTCCCGGAGGGCCCGCGCCCCGAGGCGCTGGAATGGTCCCCGGACCGGGTGCTGTCCTGGGACGTCGCCCGCCGGCTCCTCGCCGAGATCGCCCGCCGGACGCGGGTGGACCAGGAGATCATCTCCGCGCAGCTGCGCGACGTCGCGGTCTACCTCACCCATGCCCGCGCCGAGGTCCTGGATACCGTCCGCCGCGGCCTGCCCGCCTCGGGGCCGCTGGTCCTGGTCGCCCACAGCCTCGGCACCGTCGTGGCCCGCGACCTGCTCGCCGAGGCGGACGTGCGGGGGCGCACCATCGCGTGGATCACCGCGGGCTCACCGCTGGGCCTCGAGGCGGTGCAGCGCAACATGCGCCCGCCCGGTGCCCGGCACCCCGGCCCCACGGTGCCCTGGTTCAGCGCGTACGACGTCCGGGACGTCGTGGCCCTGGGCCATCCGCTGCGCCCCGCCTACGGCGATCCCCTCACCGACATCAGAGTGGAGAACGGCGACCGCCCCCACCTGATCGAGCGGTACCTGGGGCATTCCGACGTCGCGCGTCCCATCGGCGAGGCGCTCGCCCGCGGCTGACCGCGGACGCGGTCCCCGGACGCGGCGAACCCGCCGTCTCCGGCCCCGGCCGGTGCCGTGCATCCGGCTGAGATTATTCAATTCTCAACACCTGCCGGTCGAATTGTGTTGCCTTAAAGTATATGCGTCACAGTTCGCTCCATCAGCAGTAAAAGGCGGAAATTGAACTCGACATTTCCGGCGTACCGTCATACCAAGGAAGAGGCGTGGCCGCATATCGAGAGGCCACGCGGCGGCGCGGCCCGTCACCGAACGGACGGGCGTCCGACGGTACCCGTCCCGATCGGGCCCTCGCCGGAACCGTTTCCAACCCGAGGAGGAGTCATGACGACACCGGAATACAAGCCGCCGGTGCTGAAGTTCCCGCCGCCCACCCGGACCGCCACCGTCCGGACGTGGCAGCAGCAGATGCGGGATCGCGGCTGGCACATCGCCGTGGACGGCGTCTACGGCGAGGAGAGCAAGCGGCTGTGCGCCAACTTCCAGATGGAGCACCGCCTGGAGATCGACGGCATCGTGGGCCCGATCACCTGGAAGGCCACCTGGGAGGCCGCGAGCACCACTCCGCCGCAGGCGCCCGACCGCACGCTGCAGCGGGGCGACTTCAACAACGAGCACGTCCGGAAGTGGCAGCGCCAGGTGAACAACCGCGGCTGGCCGAAGCTCCAGGTCGACGGCGATTTCGGGCCGCAGACCGAGAGCGTCTGCAAGGAGCTGCAGCGGTTCAAGCAGCTGCCGGTGACCGGCAAGGTCGATCATGACACCTGGGACGCGGCCTGGCTGGAGAAGGTCCCCGTGGCGGCCATGTGAGAACGGCACCGGGCACCCGGGCCGGCGTGCCCCCGGCACGCCGGCCCGTGGCGAGGCCGGCACCCGCTACGTCGTCTTCGCCCGGTTCACCGCCGACAGGACGGCGCGCACGGACGCGGCCAGGACCGAGGTGTCGCGGCCCGCGCCCCAGCGGACGGCGCCGTCGACGCGGCACTCGGCGTAGGCGACGGCGGGGGACGCGCCGCCGGACGGCGCCGCCTCGGTCGAGTGCTCGGCGAAGCGGAGCACGTCCACCCGCACCCCCGCGGCGGCCAGCGCGGCGGTGAGCGCGTCGATCGGACCGTTGCCGCCGCCGGTGTGCTCCGCGGCGCGGCCGTCCACCGTCACGGTCCCGGTGAAGTCGTGCCGGGCGGGGCCGGTGTGCGACGTCCGCCAGCCGGTCAGCGCGACCGGGCCCGCGTCGGCGCGGTCGAGGTACTCGGCGCGGAACAGGTCCCACAGCTGCCCGGCGGTCACCTCCGCGCCGCTGCCGTCCGTCGCCTCCTGCACCACGCGGGAGAACTCGATCTGCAGGCGGCGCGGCAGGTCGAGCCCGTACCCGGTGCGCAGCAGGTAGGCGATGCCGCCCTTGCCGGACTGGCTGTTCACCCGGATGACGGCCTCGTACCCGCGGCCCACGTCGGCGGGGTCGATCGGCAGGTACGGGACGTCCCACGGCGCCCGCTCGGGCGGGACGCCCAGTTCGGCGGCGCGCTTCGCGTGGTGCGCCATGCCCTTGGCGATCGCGTCCTGGTGCGTGCCCGAGAACGCGGTGTAGACGAGGTCGCCGCCGTAGGGGTGGCGTTCGTGGACGGGCAGCCGGTTGCAGTGCTCGGCGGTGCGGCGGATCTCGTCGATGTCGGAGAGGTCGAGCAGGGGATCGACGCCCTGGGCGTGCAGGTTCAGCGCGAGCGTGACGAGGTCGACGTTGCCGGTGCGCTCGCCGTTGCCGAACAGGCACCCCTCGACGCGCTGGGCGCCCGCGAGCATCGCCAGCTCGGCGCACGCGACGCCGGTCCCGCGGTCGTTGTGCGGGTGCACCGAGAGGATCACCGAGTCGCGCCGGGCCACGTTGCGGTGCATGTACTCGATCTGGTCGGCGTACACGTTCGGGGTGGCGATCTCGACGGTCGCGGGCAGGTTCAGGACGACGGGACGGTCGGGGGAGGCGTCCCACAGGCCGGTGACGGCGTCGCAGACCTCGAGCGCGAAGTCGGGTTCGGTGAAGTTGAACGTCTCGGGCGAGAACTCGAACCGGACGCCGGGGCCCCCGCGGCGCGCGACGTCCGCGGCGCCGTCGAGGACCAGCCGCCGCACGCCGTCCCGGTCCTCGCGCAGGACGACGTCGCGCCACGCCGGGCCGGTCGCGGTGTACAGGTGGACGACCGCGCGGGGCAGGCCCTCGATGGAGGCGAACGTCCGCTCGATGAGGTCGCGGCGCGCGGGCGTGAACACGACGGGGGTGACGTCGTCCGGGAACCCGGTCTCGGCCAGGCGGCGGACGAACGCGAAGTCGGTCGCGCTCGCCGACGGGTAGCCGACCTCGATCTCCTTGAAGCCCATCGCGACGAACAGGTCGAACATGCGGGCCTTGCGGCCGGGATCCATCGGTTCGGCGAGCGCCTGGTTGCCGTCGCGCAGGTCGACCGGCACCCACAGCGGCGGGTGCTCCAGGCGGCGGGACGGCCAGGTCCGGTCGACGTCGGGGACGGGCGACGGCGCGCGGTCGTGCACGGAGCGGTACCGGTGCGACGGCATCGCGCCGCCGCGCTGCGGGTTCCAGAACGGCGCCCCGGACGGGACGGGGCCGCCGGGTGTCCGGAGGGTCGGGAAGGCGTGGCGCACGGAGGTTCTCCTCGGATGTCCGGTCGGACGACCGGCGGCACCGGACCCCGCGGCGGGGTGCCGGTCGGATCAGGCCCCGCCGCGGCGGCCGAGAAGAAGGGCCTGCCACGCCATACCGGGCACTCTAGCCACACCTCAGGTCCTCAGACAAGTTGGTTCCGTGCCGCGGTTCGGTTCCGCGCTACCGTGGTCCGGTCCCGCGTCCCCGGAAGGACCCGCATGCCGCTCGGCCCGCTCCGTCCCAGCCCGCTCGTCGAGCAGGCCGCGCAGCGGCTGCGCGCGCAGATCGCGGACGGCACCTGGCCGGTCGGGGCGCGGCTGCCCGGCGAGACGACGCTCGCCAGGGAGCTGGGCGTGGGCCGCTCGACCGTGCGCGAGGCGCTGCGCGCCCTCGCGGGCGCCGGGCTCGTCCAGGCGCGGCAGGGCGCGGGCGTGTTCGTCCTCGCGACCGAACCGGAGGAGGACTGGCGGGCCCGGCTGCGCCGCGCGTCGGTCGCCGACGTGTACGAGATCCGCGAGATGATCGAGGGGCGCGCCACCGAGCTGGCCGCCGTCCGCCGCACCGACGCCGACCTGGCCGCGATCGACCGCGCCCTCGCCGCCCGGGACGCCGCCCGCCCGGCCGACGCCGCCGCGGGCCCGCAGGTCGAGGCGTTCATCGACGCCGACATCGCCCTGCACGCGGCGATCGTCCGGGCCGCGCACAACCCGATCCTGACCGACCTGTTCGCCGAGTTCGTCCCCGTCCTGCGCGAGGGCCTGCTCGAGCTGGCGTCGTTCGTGGACGTCCGCCGCCACGACCTCGACCACGGACGGGACGCGCACGCCGCGCTGGTCGAGGCCGTGCGCGACCGCGACCCGGCCGCCGCCGCCCGCATCATCGCCGCCGAGCTGGAGCAGACCCTCACCGGCCTGCGCCGCCGCTGACCGCGTCCGGCGTCGGCCGGACGCGGTCGGCGTGCCGTTCGGCGCGGTGCTCTCGCGGTGCGCCGCCGGGCGTCAGGCCAGGGACGCCAGGACGGGCGGGAGGTCGCCCGCGTGGACGACCGTGAGGCGGCGGGTGGCGCGGGTCAGGGCGACGTACAGGTCCTGGCCGCCCTTCGGGGATCCGGCCAGCACCCCCGCGGGGTCGACGAGGACCACCGCGTCGAACTCCAGCCCCTTCGCCTCCTCGGTGGTCAGCACCACGACGGGGGAGTCGAGTGCCTCCGGCGTGGCCCCGGCGGCGGCGCCGGGCAGGACGGCGCGGACGTCCGCGTGCCGTGCGGCCGAGACGATCACCGCGAGCCGGCCCTCGCCGACGGCGTCCAGCTCGTCGCCGACCAGCGCGGGCACCCCGGCCACCGGCAGCTCGACGGCGCGCGGCGGGGCCTCGTCGTCGCGGACCGATTCCGGCGGCGTCTGGCCCGGATCGACGGCGGCGAGGACCTCCGCCGCGACCCGCATGATCGTGCCCGGCGTCCGGTAGTTGACCATGAGCCGCTGCTCCCGCCACCGGCCCGGGACGTACGGGTCGAGCATCTGCCCCCACGAGGCGGCCCCGGCGGCGCTGCCGGTCTGCGCGATGTCGCCGACGACGGTGAGGGACCGGGTCGGCACCCGCCGCATGATCGTCCGCCACGCCATCGCCGACAGCTCCTGCGCCTCGTCCACGATGACGTGCCCGTAGGCCCACTCGCGGTCGGCCATCGCGCGCTGGGCGGTGGTGCGCGGCGGGCCGTCGTCGTGGTGCCGCCCGGCGAGGCCCGCGGCGTCGATCACGTCGGCGGCGTTGAGCAGCTGGGAGTCGTCGCGGCTCTCCAGCACCTCGCGGGCGTACCTCTCCTCGTGCGCGCGGGCCGCCTCGGCGGCGCGCGCGCGTGCCCGGTCGGCCGAATCGTCGACGCCGAGCCACTCGGCGGCCTCGTCCAGCAACGGGACGTCCGCCACCGTCCACTCCGCCCCGTCCGGACGCTCCAGGAGCGCGGCCTCGGACGGCCGCAGGCCCGCGCGCCCGCCGATCCGGGCGAGGCCCTCGGGGTCGGCGAACAGGTCCGACAGCAGCCGCTGCGGCGTCAGCTCCGGCCACAGCGCGTCGATCGCCGGGCGGACCTCCGGATCGAGCCAGAGCGCCTCCTTCGCGAGCCGCAGGTCCTCCTCGTCCAGCAGCGGGGAGTCCTCGGCCTCCTCCATCAGCTCCTTCAGCCACTCCGGGAGCCCGCCCGCGCGAACGATCTCCTCCAGCGGCTCGTCGACCATCCGGTCGTACTGCTCGGCCCGGTTCAGCGCGAGCGCCGCCAGCATGTCGTGCACGAAGCGGCGCCGCTGCACGTTGTGGGGCACCCGCAGCGCGCGCGCACGGTCACGGGCGCGCGCGCAGTCCTCGGGCGACACCCTCAGCGTCATGCCGTCGGCCTCCACCTCCAGGCCGTCCTCCGGGGCGCGCTGCCGGTCCCGGACGGCCTCCGCCACGAGGTCCGCCATGCGCGGATCGCCCTTCACCACCGCGACGTCCGGCGCGTCGGCCGCGGTCGCGCGCGTCCCCGGATACAGCTCCCCGACGGTGGCGAGCACGACGTCGGTCTCGCCGAGCCCCGGGAGGACCTGCTCGATGTAGCGCAGGAACGTCGCGTTCGGCCCGACCACCAGGACGCCGCGGCGTTCGAGCACGTCGCGGTGCGTGTAGAGCAGGAACGCGGCCCGGTGCAGCGCCGCGACGGTCTTGCCGGTGCCCGGACCGCCCTGCACCACCAGCACGCCCGGCAGCCCCGCGCGGATCACCTCGTCCTGCTCCTGCTGGATGGTGGCGACGACGTCGCTCATCCGGCCCGTCCGCCCCTTGCGCAGCGTCGCGAGGAGGGCGGCCTCCCCGACGAGGGTCCGCCGCTCCGGCTCCGCCAGCCCGTCGAGGTCGAACACCTCGTCGTCCAGCCGGGCGACCTCGCGGCGCCGCAGGTGCAGGTGCCGGCGGCGCGCCAGGGTGCCGGGCGCGCCGGGCGTCGCGGTGTAGAACGGACGGGCCGCACCGGCGCGCCAGTCGATCAGCAGCGGCTCGCCGACCTCGTCGCGCAGCCCGATCCGGCCGATGTAGAACGTGTCGCCCGGCCCCTCGCCGTCGGCCCGGTGGTCGATGCGGCCGAAGCACAGCCCGTCCTCGACGCCGCCGAGCCGGGCCAGCCGGCGGGCGGCCTCGTCGGTGGCCACGGCGCTCTCCACGCGCGCCTGGAACGCGCTGCCGCCGCCCGCCGCGGGCCCCTCGCGCAGCGCCGCCTCGGCCTTGGCCCGCTCGGCGTCGAGCCGCCCGTACAGGCGCGTGACGTGCTCCTGCTCCACGCGGACGGCCTCGTGCCGCGCCGCGTCCCCGGTCGTGTCCCCGGCCATCTCCCCGGTCATGTCCCCTGCCCCGGTCCCCGCGGACTTGACAACGCTGGATTGACGGAGTCCCATGTGTTGAGTACACTCCTATACGTAGGAATGGGTTTACTGTGTCTGCACGTAACCCGTTATCCTAGCATTCTCTCGCACCCCCTGCGGATGATCTTCCGAAAAGATCACCTCTGTTGCGCGGTGCGTCATCTGCGCGGTGCCTTTCGGTCACCGACCTTCGCGAGGCTGACCGGCGATCGATGCCGGACTCTTCCGAAAGGTCGCTCCCTATGGCCGACGCGCCCAAGCTCGACCGGCGTTCCTTCCTCGTCACCACCGGACTCGCTGTCGGCACGGCCGCCACCGTCTCCGCCGTCCCCGGCACGGCCCACGCCGCGCCCCGTGCCCGGACCCTGGCCGGCGACCCGTTCACGCTCGGCGTCGCGTCCGGCGACCCCGAGCCCGACGGGTTCGTCCTCTGGACCCGGCTCGCCCTCGACCCGCTGGCCGAGGACGGCCGCGGCGGGATGCCGAACCGGAACATCGACGTCCACTGGGAGATCGCGTCGGACGAGCGGTTCCGCAAGGTCGAGCGGCGCGGCAAGGCGGTCGCGCGGCCCGCGGCGGGCCACTCCGTGCACGTCGAGCCGAACGGGCTGCGCCACGGCCGCGAGTACTGGTACCGGTTCCGCGTCGGCAACCACTTCTCGCCGGTCGGCCGGACGGTGACCGCGCCCCGCCTCGACTCGTTCGGGCCGGCCCTCGCCATGGCGTTCGCCTCGTGCTCCCAGTTCGAGCACGGTTACTTCACGGCGTACCGGCGGCTCGCCGAGGAGCACCCCGACCTGATCCTGCACCTCGGCGACTACCAGTACGAGTACAAGCCGAACGACTACACGATCCCGGCCGGGAACGTCCGCGACCACCGGGGCCCCGAGACCGTCACGCTCGCGGGCTACCGGCAGCGGCACGCCCAGTACAAGTCCGACCCCGACCTGCAGGCCGCGCACGCCGCCGCCCCCTGGCTCGTCGTGTTCGACGACCACGAGGTCGAGAACAACTGGGCCGACGACGTGCCCGAGGCGGGCTCCGACACGCCCGACCCGGCCGCCTTCCGGCGCCGCCGCGTCGCCGCCTTCAAGGCGTACTACGAGAACATGCCGCTGCGCCGCCGCTCCATCCCGAACGGCCCGGACATGCAGATCTACCGGCGCGTCCGCTGGGGCAAGCTCGCCAACTTCCACATGCTCGACACCCGCCAGTTCCGCGACGACCAGGGCTGCGGCGACGGCTACAAGGACTGCCCCGAGGCCACCGACCCCAAGCGCTCCATCACCGGCGACGCGCAGGAGAAGTGGCTGCTCGACGGGTTCCGGAAGTCCGGCGCCCGCTGGGACGTCATCGGCCAGCAGGTCTTCTTCGCCCAGCGCGACAACAACGCCGGGCCCGCCAAGATCACCTCGATGGACGGCTGGGACGGCTATGTCGCGTCCCGCAGGCGCATCACCGAAGGCTGGCTGAACTGGAAGGTCCGCAACCCCGTCGTCCTCACCGGCGACGTGCACGCCCACTGGGCGAGCGACCTCAAGCTCGACTACGACGACCCGGCCTCGCCGACCGTCGGCTCCGAGCTCGTCGCCACGTCCGTCACCAGCGGCGGCGACGGCACCGACTCCGACCCGGCCGACCACCCCTTCCTCACGATCAACCCGCACCTGCGCTTCTACAACAACCAGCGCGGCTACGTGCTCACGAAGATCGACAAGCATGAGATGAAGGCCGACTTCAAGACCCTCCCGACCGTCCGCGACCACGTCGCCGAGGCGTCGACCAAGGCCACGTTCGTCATCCGGGACGAGGTTCCGGGCGTGCAGCAGACCTACCTGCGCCCCTTCAACGCCCCCAAGATGACCGCCAAGTCCGATCACGACCTGATCCAGGAGACCATCCGGAACGAGACCCAGCGCTGACGCGGGTCTCCCGCCGGGTCCCGGGCGCCGCGCACCGCGCCCGGGACCCGGCCGGTCGTCACCCCCGGGCCGTCAGGCGGCGGCGAACCGGGGCGCCCGGCCGAAACCGTCCTCGACGAGCCGGTCCGCCCACGCGCGCAGGGCGTCCCCCACCGGCGGGTGCGCCAGCCCGGCGGCGCGGGCCAGCGCGTCGGCCGACGCGGTGTCGTAGCGGTCCTCGGACAGGAACGCCAGCGTCTCGGGATCGAGCCCGGTGAGCGCCCGCGGCAGCCGCCGCACGAGCCCGACCGGGACGACCGCGCGCGGCGCGCGGACGCCGAGGTGCCGCGCGAGCAGCCCGATCAGCTCGGGCAGCTCCGGCGTGGCGGCGTCCAGGACCCAGTGGGCCCGGTCCGGCCCCTCGTCGTGCTCGGGGACGGCGGCCATGAAGCGCGCCAGATGGTCGACGGTGACCACCGGGACGAACGTGCGCCGCGACCCCGCCAGGGCCGGCAGCCGCCCCCGCCAGAGCCGCTCCACCAGCTCGGCCAGGCCGATGTACTGCCCCGCCTCGCCGGTGACCGAGTGGCCGATCACCCCGGAGGGGTTGACCACGGTCAGCGGGATCCGCTCGCGCGCGGCGAGGTCCCGCACCGCCGCGTCGCCCTCGCGCTTGGACGCCTCGTACGCGCCGTGCCGCCGGTAGAGGGCGTCCCACTCGCGCGCCGGGCGGGGCGCGCCCGCCGCGCCGACCCGGTATCCGGACACGTGGACGAGGCGGCGCAGCCGGGGCAGCGACCCCGCCCACCGCGCGACGTGCAGCGCGCCGTCGACGTTGGCGCGCCGCGCCTCGTCGCGCCCCATCCCGAACCGGTAGACGGCCGCGGCGTTGAAGACGTCCCGCACGGAGCCCAGGAGGTCGCCGTCGTCCGGCGACAGCGCGAGTCCCGGCCGGGTGACGTCGGTCGTCACGACGGTGAGGGCCCGGTCATCGGCGCCGTGGTCGCGCAGCCACGCGCGCAGCTCGCCGCCGCGGGCCGGTCCGCCCCGGACGGCCGCGGCGACCGTCCGTCCGCGGGCGAGCAGTTCCGCCGCCAGCCACCGGCCGATGAAGCCGGTCGCGCCCGCGACGAGGGTGTCGGGTTCGGTGCCCATCGTTCCTCCATGTAGACCGATCTGCATAATCTGCGGACACGCGTGCGGGCCGACGCCCGCCCGGTCGGGGTCAGGACTCCAGCAGTGCCCGCGCGGAGCGGCGGGCCCGCTCGACGGGCGTCCGGGCGCGCTGCGCGCGCGCCAGGACGAGGGCCCCCTCGATGAGCGCGAGCAGGGAACCCGCCAGGTCGGCGGCGCGGCCGGGGGAGTGGCCGTCGGCGACCAGGCGGTCCGCGAGCGCCCGCTCCCAACCGCCGTAGACGCCCGCGCAGACCCGCTGGAGCGCGTCGTTGCCGGCCGCCGCCTCGAGCGCGACCGTGGCGATCGGGCACCCCTTGGCGTACCCCGACGCCTCCATCCGGTCGGCCAGCGCGTCCAGCACGGCCTCGGCCAGCTCCGCCGTCCCGGACGCCTCCCCGGCGAGGCCCGCGATGAGCTCGGTGATCTCCCGCCCGGAGGCGGCGACGGCCGCCGCGACGAGTTCGTCCTTGCCGCCGGGGAAGTGGTGGTAGAGCGACCCCCGGGGCGCCTTCCCGGCCGCGATCACGTCGTTCAGCCCCGTGCCGTGGTACCCGCGCTCCTCGACGAGCGCCCGCGTGGCGTCGATCAGCCGCGCCCGCGTCTCGTCCCCTCTGCCCGCCATGGCGACAGGTTAGACCGATCTACATAATTCGTCCAGCCGACTCTTCGTGCCCGACGATCCGGCACCGCCGAACTCGGGCGCGTCAGCGGTCGGCGCGGGGGCTGGTGGCCTCCCCGCGGAAGATGTCGTCGAGGTCGTAAGCCACCGGGACCTCCAGTTGCTCGTAGGTGCACGACTCGGGCGTGCGGTCGGTGCGCCAGTTGCGGAAGCGCGCGGTGTGGCGGAACCGGTCGCCCTCCATCGCCTCGTAGGCCACCTCCACGACCAGTTCGGGGCGCAGCGCGACCCACGAGAGGTCCTTCTTGCCGGTCCAGCGGGAGATCGCGCCGGGCATGCGGTCGACCGTCGCCTCGGTCTGCCGCGCCCACTCGGCCCACGGGTGGCCCTCGTAGCTCTCCATCCGGTACGGCCGCAGCTCGTCGACGAGTTCCGCGCGCCGCTTCATCGTGAACGACGCGGCCACGCCCACGTGCTGCAGGTGGCCCTCGTCGTTGTAGAGACCGAGCAGGAGGGACCCGACGATCGGCCCGGACTTGTGCCAGCGGAAGCCCGCAACGACGCAGTCGCACGTCCGCTCGTGCTTCACCTTGAACTGGACGCGCTTGTCGGGCTGGTACGGCAGGTCGCGCGGCTTGGCGATGACGCCGTCGAGGCCCGCGCCCTCGAACTCCTCGAACCAGCGCAGCGCCAGCTCGTAGGAGTCGGACGCGGGCGTCACGTGGACCGGCGCATCCGCCCCGGCGAGCGCGCCGACGAGCCGCGCCCGCCGCTCGCCCAGCGGCACGTCCATGAACGACTCGTCGCCGAGGGCGAGCAGGTCGAACGCCACGAAGGACGCCGGCGTCTGCTCCGACAGCAGCTTGATGCGGGACGCGGCGGGGTGGATGCGCTGCTGGAGCGTGTCGAAGTCGAGCCGGGTGCCCCGCGGCATGACGATCTCGCCGTCCACCACGCACCGCTCCGGCAGCTCCCGCTTCACCGCCTCCACCAGCTCGGGGAAGTACCGGGTGAGCGGCTTCTCGCCGCGGCTCACCAGCTCCACCTCGGCGCCGTCGCGGAAGACGACGCAGCGGAAACCGTCCCACTTCGGCTCGTACAGCAGGTCGCCCTTGGGCATGGTCTTGACCGCCTTGGCCAGCATCGGCGAGAACGGCGGACTGATCGGCAGGTCCATGCCACCATCTTGCGCCCCGGCACCGACAGAACGCGGCCCCGGGGGTCGGCTAGCCTTGCGGCTCATGCGCCGCCTGCTGCCCGAACCCGCACTGTCCGGCGCCGACCCTTTCGTCGAGTACGGCGACGCGCCCGGCCTGCGGGTCGGCATGGTGATGAGCGCGGACGGCTCGGTCACCGACGCCGAGGGCTGGACGGACGGGCTCGGCGGGGCCGCCGACTTCCGGGTGTTCCGCACCCTGCGGGCGCTCGCCGACGCGATCCTCGTCGGGGCGGGGACCGTCCGGACGGGACGGCTCGGCCCCGCGCGGCTCCGCCCCGATCTGCGCGCGCGCCGGGGCGGCCCGCCCGCGCCCATCGTGGTCGTGAGCCGCTCGCTCGATCTCGACTGGACGCTCCCGCTGTTCACCGAGGCCGAGACCCCGACCGTGGTCGTCACGACCGAGCGTGCCCGCGCGCGCGTCCCGTCCGGGATCCGGACGGTCGCGGCGGGCGGCGACGACATCGACCTGCGGGAGGCGGTCGGGCTCCTGCACGCGGAGCTGGGACCGCGCCTGCTCTGCGAGGGCGGGCCCGGCCTGACCACCGCGCTGCTCCGCGCGTCGCTGGTCGACGAGCTGTGCCTCAACATCGCCCCGGCGCTGCACGGCCCGCGCACGCCGCTGCTGACGGAGCTGCCCGCCGAGATCCCGGTGGAACCGGCGGCGCTCTACCTGGACGAGGGCGTGCTGTTCGTCCGCTACCGGGTCGCGCGGGTGTAGCGGAGGAAGAGGAAGTCCTCGTCGGTGAGGGTGTGCGCGAGCTTCCAGGCCGCCGGTTCGGGCACGGTCGGGCCGTCGAGGATCCGCAGCGCGTCGCCGCCGAGCAGCATCGGGCTGAGCGTCAGGCACAGCTCGTCGAGCAGTCCGGCGGCGGCGACCTGCCCGAGGACGGACGGGCCGCCCTCGACCAGCAGCCGCCGGTGGCCCCGCGCCGCGAGCGCCCGGAACGCGACGCCGAAGTCGAGGGCGCGCTCCCCGGCGATGATGACCTCGGCGTGCTCGCGGGCCGCGCGCAGCCGGTCCGGATCGGCGTCCGCGCTGGTCAGCACGATCGTCGGTACCCGCGCCTCGGTGAACACCGGCCCGTCGAAGTCCAGCCCGAGCGAGTGGGAGACGATCACCAGCGGCGGCACCGGCGTCCGGCCGTCCCGGACGTCGCCCCACTCGGGGATGGGCCGGACGGGGCCGTAGCCCTCGGCGCGGACGGTCCCGGCGCCGACGATCACGGCGTCGGCGAGGCCGCGCAGCAGCAGGAACAGCCGCTTGTCCGCCTCGTTGCCGAGCCCGCCGCTGCGCTCGTCGCGCTGGGCGGCCCCGTCGAGGCCGGCGACCATGTTGGCGCGCAACCACATCCCTTCCGGCGGGTAGGCGTACGCCTCGGCGAGGTCGACTTGGTCGGGCGAAGAGGTCAGCGGCCGCATGGCACCTCACGGTAGTGGACGGCGATCGGTGCGAATTCCCCCTTCTCGCGTCATGGGGCGGCGACACTGGCGTAGGGGGAGGTGAGAATCTCACGGAGGGAGCGGGTCGTGGAGTTCGCCGCACTCGCAGCATGGGTCCTGGCCGCACTCGCCGGCGGCCACCTACTGGTCACCTGGATCGTGCACGGGGGGCTCGGAACCAAGGTGACGCGCTTCCCGCGCCTCGTCGTCGCGGGGCACCCGCTGGCCGCCGCGGGCGGGCTGGCCCTGTGGATCGGCCACCTGGTCACCGCCGAGGCGGCCTACGCCTGGTGGGCGTTCGCCGCGCTCATCGTGGTCGTCCTGCAGGGGTTCCTGCTGTTCACCCGCTGGCTGGTGGGCCGCGGCGGGAAGCACGCGCGCGGTGCCGAGCAGGCGTTCCCCGCCACGGCGGTGGCGGTGCACGGCGCGGTCGCCGTCGCGACGGTCGTCCTGGTGTTCCTGACCGCGCTGGAGACGACCGCCGGAAGCTGACCGGACGTGGCGGCCGGACGCGGCGGTCAGACGCGGCGCAGTACCGACAGGGAGCGGTCGGCGACCTTGAGCGTCGCGCGGGCCTTGGCCAGGGGACGCTCCCCGACCCCGCCGGGCTCGGCGGTGTCCAGCGTGTACGTCCAGCGCTCGCCGTACTCGGCCCCCGGGAGGGTGAACTCCAGGGGGTCGGGTCCGGCGTTGATCAGCAGCAGGAACGAGTCGTCCCGGACCCGGCGGCCGCGCTGGTCGGGCTCGGTGATGGCGTCGCCGTTGAGGAACACGCCGAGGCACTTGGCGAAGCCGACGTTCCAGTCGTGGTCGGTCATGATCTCCCCGGCGGGAGTGAGCCAGGCGATGTCTGCGGCGGCGCCCGTCCCGGTCCCGGTGAAGAACCGGCGGCGCCGGAACACCGGGTGGTCGCGGCGCAGCCGCGCCAGGGACCGGACGAACCCGACCTCCCCAGTGTCGTCCCAGTCCACCCAAGCGATCTCGTTGTCCTGGCAGTAGGCGTTGTTGTTGCCCCGCTGCGTGCGGCCCAGCTCGTCGCCGTGCGACAGCATCGGCACGCCCTGCGACAGGAACAGCGTCGCGAGGAAGTTGCGCTTCTGCCGGGCCCGCAGCGCGCGGACGGACGGGTCGCGCGTCGGGCCCTCGTGCCCGCAGTTCCACGACCGGTTGTCGTCGGTGCCGTCCCGGTTGCCCTCGCCGTTCGCCTCGTTGTGCTTGTGGTCGTAGGAGACCAGGTCCCGCAGGGTGAACCCGTCGTGGCAGGTCACGAAGTTGATGGACGCGAACGGGCGGCGCGCGCTGTGCTCGTACAGGTCGGACGAGCCGGTCAGCCGGGACGCGAACTCCGGCATCGTCGCGTACGAGCCGCGCCAGAAGTCGCGGACGGTGTCGCGGTACTTGCCGTTCCACTCGGTCCACAGCGGCGGGAAGTTGCCGACCTGGTAGCCGCCCTCGCCGACGTCCCACGGTTCGGCGATCAGCTTCACCTGGGAGACGACCGGGTCCTGCTGGACGAGGTCGAAGAACGCGGCGAGCCGGTCGACGTCGTGCAGCTCGCGGGCCAGCGCGGACGCGAGGTCGAAGCGGAAGCCGTCCACGCGCATCTCGAGGATCCAGTAGCGCAGCGAGTCCATGATGAGCTGCAGGGCGTGCGGGCTGCGCACGTTCAGCGAGTTGCCGCAGCCGGTGTAGTCGAGGTGGTAGCGCTTGTCGTCGTCGCGCAGCCGGTAGTAGGACGCGTTGTCGATGCCCCGGAACGACAGCGTCGGTCCCAGGTGGTCGCCTTCGGCGGTGTGGTTGTAGACGACGTCGAGGATCACCTCGATGCCCGCCTCGTGCAGCGCGCGGACCATCGCCTTGAACTCCAGCACCTGCTCGCCGAGCTGCCCGGACGAGCTGTAGGCGTTGTGCGGCGCGAGGAACCCGATCGTGTTGTAGCCCCAGTAGTTGTCCAGTCCCCGCGCGACGAGCGCGTGCTCGGGCACCGACTGGTGCACCGGCATCAGTTCCACGGCCGTCACGCCGAGCGACGCCAGATGGTCGATGATCACCGGGTGCGCCAGCCCCGCGTACGTCCCGCGCTGCTCCTCCGGGACGCCCGGGTGCAGCCGCGTCAGGCCCCGGACGTGCGCCTCGTAGATGACGCTCTCGTGGTAGGGGACGCGCGGCGGCCGGTCGTCGCCCCAGTCGAAGAACGGGTTCACCACCACGTTCTTCGGCATGTAGGGGGCGCTGTCGTCCGCGTTGAGGGCGTCGGGGTCGGTGAACCGGTACGAGAACAGCGACTCGTGCCACCGCACGTTGCCCTCGACGGCCTTGCCGTACGGGTCCAGCAGCAGCTTCGCCGGATTGCAGCGGTGCCCGCCGCGCGGCTCGAACGGCCCGTGCACCCGGTACCCGTACCGGCGTCCGGGCCCGACCCCGGGCAGGTAGCCGTGCCAGACGAACCCGTCCACCTCGGGGAGCTCGTACCGCGTCTCGCGGCCCCGCTCGTCGAACAGGCACAGCTCGACCCGCCGGGCCACCTCCGAGAACAGCGCGAAGTTGGTGCCCGTGCCGTCCCAGGTGGCGCCCAGCGGGTACGGATCCCCGGGCCAGACCTCCAGCATGCTCTTCCACTCCCGCCGTCTCGTCCCCCGCCAATGCGCAGCCGATTCTGACGTACCCCTCTCCTGCCCGCCCGCCACCGCCCGATATCAGAGTGTCATCCCTGAGCGCGTGGATCGGGTGCCGTGTTCGGGGCGGGCGTGTCGGGGAGGCGCCAGACCGTCTCGTCGTCGGCGGTCTCGGCCGTGGGCCGCAGCCCGAGCCGGGCGGCGACGGCCTCGGACGGCCGGTTGTCGGGGTGGATCAGCGCGACGATCTCGCGGACGCCCCGGTCGCGGAGCCAGCCGAGCAGGGCGCGGGCGGCCTCGGTGGCGAACCCGAACCCCTGGTAGGGCATGCCGATCACCCAGGCGACCGACGCGACCGTGGCGGGCGGCGCCGGGGTGACCGTCGACCCGGAGCCGGGCGGCGCGACGGCGAAGCGGCCCGGCGCGGGACGCACCGTCGCCTGCACGTAACCGATGGCGCGGCCGTCGCGGGCGCGGCGGACGATCCAGTTGAGCCAGTACTCCTGGTGGAACGGGGACGGGCCGGCGGCCAGGTGCGCGTAGCGCTCGCGGAGCTCGTCGAGGGTGAGGGGCTCGCCGCCGATGTAGCGGTGCAGGCGGCGATCGTCCAGCACGGGGGCCATCTCGTCGGCGTGGTGGGGCGCCAGCGGCTCGAGGACGAGCCGCTGCGTCCGGATGGTCTCGGCGATCGGCCCGTACACCCGGCGATCCTACGTCACGTCCCGTTCCCGGGCGGGGCCCGCTCAGAGCCGCCGCGTCCACACCCCGGGGGAGTGCTGGCCGGGGGAGAGCCACAGCCAGGGCTGCGAGCGCCGGAACGGCAGGTCGGTGCCGGGCTGCCAGGGGAACAGGCCGTCCTCGTTCGGCCACAGGACCTGCAGGAACGGGGGCGGCGTCCGCCGGTAGAACGCGACGGCGCCGCCCAGCAGCGCGTCGTACCAGCGGCGGTCGATGGCGCGGAACCCGGCGGGCCGGTCGCGGACGACGCCGTCGCGGCGCTCGCCCTCGGCGGGCGGGCGGCCCTCGGCGGTCCCCCGGCCGAGGAGGTCGAGCGACTCCTCCATCTCGTAGACGTCGCCGCCGAAGATCGCGAGCTCGGGTGCCCGGTGGCTGTGCCACAGCCCGATCGTGTACGCCCATCCGGGCCCGGCGTCGTCCGGATGGCGCAGCACGACGCTCCACCCGTACTGGGTGATGTGGACCATCGTGCGGAGGAGGAAGTTGTCCAGCCGGTCGCGGTCGCCGTAGTCGTGGCAGAGCACGCACGCACAAGGGGGCGGACCGTCGGGCATACCGCAAGCTTACGGCGATCGGAGCGCCCCGCGGCGCCCGGCCGGGCGGCGGGACGGGCGGCCGGCCGGGCGGGGGCCGTTTGAACCGGGCGGACGGAGGAACAGCACCTACGGCCGATGATCTTGCGGCTCGTCGAGAAGTGGGGAAACACTGTGACATCAACCGTCATGCCCGGATCTCGCGCCGCCGATCCGGCGGCCGACCTCGCCGCGGTGATCGACGCCGTCGTCGCCCCGAACGCCGCGCGGGTGGACGAGACCGGGGCCTTCCCCCGCGAGGGCGTCACCGCGCTCGCGGGCGCGGGGCTCCTCGGCCCGCCGGGCGGCCCCGGCGCCGGGGGCCTCGCGGACGCGGCCCGCGTCGTCGAGCGGCTCGCCGGGGCGTGCGGGTCCACGGCGATGGTCGTCCTCATGCACTACGCGGCGGCGGCCGTCCTCGAGGCGCACGGGCCGGACGACGTCCGCCGCGCCGTCGCCGCCGGCGAGCACCTCCTCACCCTCGCCTTCTCCGAGTCCGGCTCCCGCAGCCACTTCTGGGCGCCGGTCGGCACCGCAACGCCGGACGGTCCCGAGGTCCGGCTGGACGCCCGCAAGAGCTTCGTCACCTCCGCCGGCGAGGCCGACGGCTACGTGTGGTCGAGCCGCCCGCTGGCCGCGCCCGGCCCGATGACGCTCTGGTACGTCCCGTCCGGCGCGCCCGGCCTGACCGTGGACGGGCCGTTCGACGGGCTCGGCCTGCGCGGCAACGCGTCGAGCCCGGTGACGGCCGACGGCGTCCGGGTCCCGGCCGGGGCGATGCTCGGCGCGGACGGCGCCGGGCTCGACATCGCGCTCGCCGCCGGGCTCCCGGCGTTCCTGGTGCTGAGCGCCGCGTTCTCGCTCGGCGTCATGGAGTCGCTCATGGACGCCGCGGGCGACCGCATGACCCGGACCCGGTTCGAGCACCTCGACCGCACACCCGCCGACGACCCGGGGGCCCGCGCCGCCTACGCCCGGCTCCTCGTCCGGGTGGCCGAGACCCGCGCGTTCCTGCGCGACACCCTCACCGCCCTCGACACGGGCAGGGAGGAGGCGACGCTGCGCGTCCTGCAGGTCAAGGCGGTCGCGGGGGAGGCCGCCGCGGAGGTCGCCGACGGGGTGCTGCGGCTGTGCGGCGGGTCGGCGTTCGTCCGCGGCACCGGCGTCGAGCGGCGCTTCCGGGACGCGCTGGCCTCCCGCGTCATGGCGCCGACGACCGAGGCGCTGCACGACTTCGTCGCCCGGGCGGGCCTCGGCCTGCCGCTGTTCGGAGAGGAGAACCGATGCTGCTGATGGGGGCGGTCGCCTACGACCCCAAGGTCGTGACGATCTGGACCGGCTTCCGCGCATGGCTCGCCGCGCGCGGGTTCGCGTTCGACTTCGTCCTGTACTCCAACTACGAGCGGCAGGTCGAGGACCTGACCCTCGGCCGGATCCACGCGGCCTGGAACTCGCCGCTCGCCTGGATCCGGGCGCGCCGCCTGGCCGAGGCGCGGGGGCGCCGCGTGCGCCCGCTCGTGATGCGCGACTCCGACCGCGACCTCACCTCGGTCATCGTCGTGCGCGAGGGATCGCCGTACACGTCCGTCGCCGACCTGGCGGGTGCGACGGTCGCGGTCGGCGCCGCCGACTCCCCGCAGGCCACCCTGCTGCCGCTGTCGTACCTGCGCTCGCACGGCCTGGCCCCCGGCACGGACGTCGACGTCCGCCGGTTCGACGTGGGCGTCGGCCTGCACGGCGACCACGTCGGCGGGGAGCGGGACGCCGCGGCGGCGCTGGCGTCCGGCGAGGTCGCGGCGGCCTGCATGGTCGACGCGAACCACCTCCTGTTCGGGAGCGAGGGCGTGCTGCCCGCCGGCGGCACCCGCGTGCTCGCGCAGACCCCGCCCTACGACCACTGCAACCTCACGGTGTCGGACTCGGTCCCGGACGAGGCCGCCGGACGGTTCGCCGCGCTGCTGCTGTCGATGAGCTTCGCCGACCCGGCCGCCCGCCCGCTCCTGGACCTCGAGGGCCTCAAAGCCTGGGAGGACGGCCGCGACAGCGGGTACGCGGCGCTGGAGCGGGCCGTCGACGAGACCGGCTTCTACGACCGGGACGGGCGGGTGACCGCGCGCGGCTACGCGCCGTGAGGCACCTGGACCTCGCGGACCTGGGGTTCGAGCGGGGCGCGCACATCCTGGTCCGCCGCGCCCTGGCCGGCCTCGAACCGGGCGAGGACCTGGCCGTGACCGGCACCGACCCGGCGCTGCCCGTCCACCTGACCGCCTGGTGCCGCAGCGAGGGCCACCGCTTCGTCCCGCCGGACGACCCGGCGGCGACGCGCGTGCGGGGCCGGATCGTCCGGGGGCGGGCCGATCTCGACCGGTGGGCGGGGGCCGTGCGGGCGGGCGGGGCCGCGCCCGGCGGGGTCGTCCGGCGGCCGGATCCCCGGTGGGGGCTCGCTGCGCGCGGGGCGCTCGTCGAGCCCGGCGGCCCGCCGCTCGCCTCCGATCTGGCGGACCGCGACGTCGTGTGGGCCGATGCCGCGCCCCGCCTCTACGCGCACGCCGCGTCCGCCCAGTGGGATCCCGCGACGGCCGTCCCGTGGGACGCCGCGTTCGACGTGCCGGACGAGGTCGAGGCGGCCGTCGTGCAGGTGATGACGTACCTGGTCGAGAACGAGCAGGCCGCGCTGGTCGTCCCGGCGCGGCTGCTCGCCCGCGTGCACCCGCACTTCCGGGAGGTGCTGCAGTTGCTGGCCGTCCAGGCCGCCGACGAGGCGCGGCACGTGGAGGTGTTCGCGCGGCGCGCCGGGCTGCGCGGCGGCGAGCCCGGGACGTCGTCGGCGGGCGGCCGGGCCTCGCTGGCCACGCTGCTCGCGGAGCCGGACTTCTCGCTCGCCTCGTTCCTGCTGTCGGTCCTCGGCGAGGGCGCGTTCCTGAACCTGCTGTCGTTCCTCGACCGGCACGCGCCCGACCCCGTCACGCGCGCGGCCGTCCGGCTGGCCCGGCGGGACGAGGCGCGGCACGTGGCGTTCGGCGTCGCCCACCTGGAGCACCGCGCGCGGCTCGACCCGGCGCTGCGGGGCGGGCTGCGCGGCGCGGTCGAGCGGCGGCACGGCGCGCTGCTCGACACCGCGGGCCTGAACGCGGACGTGCTCGACTCGCTCGTCGTCCTCGCGGCGGGGGAGTGGACGCCGGCGGCGATCGCGTCCGGCCACCGCGCGGTGCGCCGGCTCCGCGCGGAGATGGACGAGGGACGGCGGCACCGGCTGGAGCGGCTCGGGTTCCCATCGGACGAGGCGGCGGAGCTGTCCGCCCTGCACACCCGCAACTTCATGTGACCGGAGCGGCCCGGACGGCGGGCCGTCCGGACCGCGCGCCGGGACGTCAGACCGGGGTGATCGGCAGTGGGCGGCGGGGCTCGAAGGTGAAACCGGTGCCGCTGCTGAAGCGCACGACGGCGACCTCGTCGGGCTCGGGGACCGGCTGCTCGCGGTGCACGACGGCGAGCCGCCACTCCTCGTCGGTGCCGGTGACCTCGACGTCCAGGCGGGGGTCCACGGTGCGGACGACGGCCCGGAGCGCGGTCGTCCAGCCGGGGCCGCACAGGGAGATCCAGGCGCCGTCATCGTGGGCGGGGGACGGGCGCAGCGCGATGCCCGCGCCCTCGGGAGCGGTCGTGATGTCGGCGTCCACGTAGGCCGCGGGGTTGAAGACCGGGTGCACCGCGAGGAGGCGGGCCGCTCCGTTCGCGTCGGCCGGGAGGTCCAGCGCGCGGGCCAGCCGTTCCGCGGCGATGCCCGCGATGCCCACCAGTTGCTTGCGGCGGATCCGGAGGAGTTCGCCGGCGTCGGCGGCGCGCTCGGCCACGGCGAGCGCGAAGGCCCGGTCGAGCAGGTGCATCTGCAGGCACACCTCGTCGGCGATCCGCACCAGCGCCGAGCGGGAGAAGGCGGCGAAGTCGAGGTCGGACAGCAGCGGGCCGGAGTAGTCGGCGCGGCCGTCGTCGGCCGGGTCGATCGGGGCCAGTTCGAGGTTCGCGGCGCGGGAGCGCTCGTTGTCGGCGAGCAGCGGGATGCCCTGGACGTCCGGGTGGGACTCGTCGATCGTGACGGTCCAGGCGCAGTGGGGGTGCCGGTCGGACGGCCGGCGCGGCGGCCGGTGGATCGGCCGCACCTGCGCCTTCGGGTTGGTCGCGACCGCGGTCGCGTCGAAGGTGGGGTCCTCGATGTCGTGGCACATGGAGCGGACGTAGTCGTCGCCCATCGGCTCGACGTCCATGAGGGCGCCGCAGTGGTCGAGGTGGAACTCGCCGTGCCAGCGGTCGTGGACGGTGTAGCGGAAGTCCATGAACTGCGGCGGCGCGCCGATGTCGAGCTGCAGCCCCTTGAAGATCGTCGGGACGTCGCCCTTCCCGGGGACCTCGGGGGCGTAACCGAGCGCCCGCTGCATCCGCCGGGTGTAGATGGGGCTCGAGGCGGCCCATTCCTCGATCGCGATCCGCGCCATCTCCTCCCGTCCGAAGGCGGATATGCACCACGCCATGCCGGAGCGGTCGATGAGCTGCCCGATCAGGAGCAGTTCGGGGACGACGGCCGCGAGCTCCCGGCGGGAGAGGCCGGCGTAACGGCTCGAAGGTGTCGTTCGGTTCATCTGCCCGTCTCCTCGATCGTCGTCAGCTCTGGGCCAGGCCCAGGCGCGCGGCCGTCTTGTCCAGGTACTTGATCACCGTGGCCTCGTCGGCGTCGGGCACGCCCCAGATCAGCTCGGACGCCCCGGCGGCGGTCCATCCGGCGATGTCCTCGGGGGCGGGCTTCTTGGTGACCAGGATCCGCACGTCGGGTTCGCCCGCGCGGCCCGCCCCGGCCCACTCCTCGCGGAGCAGGTCGGCCTTGCCGGCGATCCCGGTCTCGATCGGGGTGGTCATCCAGCCGTCGGCGTGGCGGGCGATCCACTTCATGGTCTTGGGTCCGCCGCCCGCACCGATGATCACGGGGATCCGGCCCCGCGGGGGCTTGGGGTAGGCCCAGCTCGGCCCGAACGAGACGAACTCGCCGTCGTAGGAAGCCTCGTCCTCGGCCCACAGCGCGCGCATGGCCTCGAGGTACTCCTTGAGAACGGTGCGCCGCCTTCCCGCGGGGACCCCGTGGTCGGCCAGCTCGTCGGTGTTCCAGCCGAACCCGGCGCCGATCGTGACCCGGCCGCCGGACAGGTGGTCGAGGGTCGCGAGCGTCTTGGCGAGGGTGATCGGGTCGGACTCCACCGGCAGCGAGACCGCGGTCGACAGGCCGATCCGCTCGGTGACCGCGGCGGCGGTCGCCAGCGACACCCACGGGTCGAGGGTGCGCGTGTAGCGGTCGTCGGGCAGGTCCTGGCCGCCGGTGGGGTGCAGCGCGTCGCGGCGCACCGGGATGTGCGTGTGCTCGGGCACGTAGAAGGTGTCGAAGCCGCGTTCCTCCGCGGCCCTGGCGAGAGCCGCCGGGGTGATGCCGCGGTCCGAGGTGAAGAGCACTATTCCGTTGCGCATGGCGCCATGCTAGAACGTGTTCTACATGTTTTGGAATGGTGACTGGACAGCTGTCTCGGGCGCCGGGCCGCTCGATCCGACCCGCCCGCGACCCTTGCGACGACCTGCGCGGCGACTTATGGTGGACACATGTCCAGTCAGGTGACCAGCGCCGCGCCGCGCCAGGGGCTCAACGCCCGGCAGGCCGAGACGGTGCGAAAACTGATGGCCGCCGGGCTCGAGGAGCTGCGCGCCGTCGGGCACGAGGCGCTGACGGTGCGGACGGTGGCGCAGCGCGCGGGCGTCTCCCCGGCGACCGCGTACACCTACCTCTCGTCCAAGAACCATCTCTTCGCGGAACTGTTCTGGCGGCATCTCAGCGAGGACGGCGCCGACGCGGCGACCGGGGACCGGGCGACCGAGCGCCTGCAGGCGGCGGTCCGGACGCTGACGGCCCGGATCGTCGCCGAACCGGAACTGGCGGCCGCGGTGACGCCGGCGCTGCTCGGCGGCGATCCGGACGTCGCGCGGCTGCGGCTGCGGATCGGCGGCGAGTTCTACGCGCGGTTCGAGGCCGCGCTCGCGGGGCCGCGCGCGTCCGGCGGGCCGCCCGACCCCGCCGTGCTGGAGGTGCTGGTGCTCACCTTCACCGGCGCGCTGCTGCAGGCCGGCATGGGCCTGCTGACCTACGACCAGATAACCGACCGGCTCGTCACCTCCGTCGAAGTGATCATGAGAGGCAACGAATGACCGCGCCGAGCGGCACAGCGGCCGGGCCACTGGCCTTCGACCCCTACGACTACGACTTCCACGAGGACCCGTATCCGGTCTACCGCCGGCTGCGCGACGAGGCGCCGGTCTTCCACGCCGAGCGGGACGACCTGTGGGTGGTCTCGCGGCACGCCGACGTGTTCGACGTGCTCCGCGACGACGTGACGTTCTCCAACCGGATGGGCGTCTCCCTCGACGCGAGCGCCTGGAACCCCGAGGCGCACCGGGTGATGAGCTTCCTGGCCCTGGACGGGCAGCGGCAGACCCGGCTGCGCAGGCTCGTCTCGGCCGCGTTCACGCCGCGGCGGGTCAGGGAGCTGCAGCCGCAGATCCAGCGGCTCACCGAGCACTACCTCCGGCGCACCTTCGCCGCCGTCGCCGAACACGGCGAGGCGGACTGGATCACCGACTTCGCCGGCAAGCTCCCCATGGACGTGATCTCGGAGATGATGGGGGTCCCGGAGGCCGACCGGGACGAGGTCCGTCGCCTCGCCGACCTCGTCGTGCACCGCGAGGACGGCGTCCGCGACGTCCCCCCGGCCGGCATGGCGGCGGCCGGGGAGCTGATCTCCTACTACGGCGGGATGGTCGCCGAGCGCCGGGCCGCGGCCGCGCCCGCGGAGGATCTCACCGCCGCGCTCACCGTCGCCGAGATCGACGGCGACCGGCTCACCGACGGCGAGATCATCGCGTTCCTGTTCCTCATGGTGGTCGCCGGCAACGAGACCACCACCAAGCTGCTCGGCAACGCCCTCTACCACCTCTCCGCGCACCCCGCGCAGAAGTCCGCGGTGCTCGCCGCCCCGGACGACCCCGAACCGCGGGTGACGTCCTGGATCGAGGAGACGCTGCGCCACGACACCTCCAGCCAGATGCTCGCGCGCTACGTCGTCGACGACGTGGAGATGCACGGCGTGACCATCCCCGCGGGCGCCAAGGCGCTCGTCCTGCTCGGCTCGGCCAACCGCGACGAGCGGGTCTTCACCGAGCCGACCGTCTACGACGTCCACCGGCCGAAGGACGAACTCGGCCGGATCGTCAGCTTCGGTTCCGGCAAGCACTTCTGCCTGGGCGCCAACCTGGCCCGGCTGGAAGCCCGCGTCGTCCTCAACGAGCTGGTCCGCCGGGTGGCGGACTTCCACGTGCACGCCGACCGCGCCGTCCGCGTGCACTCCACCAGCGTCCGGGGCTTCGCCCGCCTGCCGACCGGCTTCACCCTGCGGAAAGGCTGAGCGGAAGGGCTCAACGTGTCCAAGAAGTACCAGCACCCCGACCGCCGCCCCGCGGTGATCGCCGGCGCGTCCTCCGGCATCGGCGCCGAGACGGCCAAGGTCCTCGCCGCGGCGGGGCACCCGGTCGCGCTCGGGGCACGCCGCGTCGGCGCCCTCGAGGAACTGGCCGCGGCCATCCGCGCCGACGGCGGCGAGGCGGTCGCGCACGCGCTCGACGTCACCGCGGACGACTCGGTGGCCGAGTTCGCCGCGAAGGCCACCGCCGACATCGGCGAGATCGAGGTCGTGGTCGGCAGCGCCGGCCTGGTGGCGCCCGGGGCGACCATCGAGGTCACCTCCGAGCGCTTCGCGCGGGAGATCGACCTCAACCTCGTCGGCGCCCACCGGATCGCGCGGACGTTCGTGCCCGCCATGGTCGAGCGCCGCAGAGGCGACATCGTCTTCGTCTCCTCCGACGTCGCGGTGCGTCCGCGCCCGTTCATGGCGGCGTACTCCGCCGGCAAGTGGGGGCTGGAGGGGATGGTCAGCGCGCTGCAGATGGAGCTCGAAGGCACCGGTGTCCGGGCCTCGATCGTGCGCCCGGGGCCGACGTGGAGCGGCATGGGCACCGACTGGGAGGACGACGAGGCCGCGTTCGTGCTCAACCAGTGGGTCCGGTTCGGGCTGGCCCGGCATCCCCACTTCCTGAAGGCGAGGGCGCAGGCCGACGCGATCGCCGCGGTGGTCGGCGCGCCGCGCGGCGTGCACCTGAGCCTGCTCGACGTCAATCCCGAAGCCCCAGTGGAGGAGAAGCCATGACCGCTTCCGGGCTGGACCGGCTCGCCGCGATCCCCGAGGTGAGCACGGTCCTGGACGACCGGAGCCCCGAGGTCCCGGAGATCATCCGCGGCACCGGGCATCTGCCGGAGATGCGGGTCGACCCGATCGGCCTGTTCCACCGCGTCCGCGCGGAATGCGGCGACGTCGGCCGGTTCCGGCTCGCCGACAAGGACGTCGTGCTGGTCAGCGGCGCCGAGGCGAACGAGGTGTTCTTCCGGGCGCCCGACGATCTGCTCGACCAGGCCGCCGCGTACCCCTTCATGACGCCGATCTTCGGCAAGGGCGTCGTCTTCGACGCCTCCCCGGAGGAGCGCCAGCAGATGCTGAAGAACCAGGCGCTGCGCGGCGACATGATGCGCGGGCACGCCCGGACCATCGAGGCGGAGATCCGCGGGATGGTCGCGGACTGGGGCGACGAAGGGGAGATCGACCTCCTCGACTTCTTCGCCGAGCTGACCATCTACACCACGTCGGCATGCCTGATCGGCACGCCGTTCCGCAAGGAGCTCGACGCGTCCTTCGCGCACCACTACCACGAGCTGGAGCGGGGCACCGACGCGATCGCCTACGTCGACGCGTACGCCGACATCGATTCCTTCCGGCTGCGCGACGCCGCCCGGGAGAAGCTGGTCGCCCTGGTGCAGGGCATCATCGACCGCCGCAAGGAGCGGGGCAAGGTCCCCCGCGAGGAGCGCGACCTGCTCGACGTCCTCATCTCCCTGGACATGAGCGCCGACCACATCACCGGCATCTTCATCTCGATGATGTTCGCCGGCCACCACACCAGCAGCGGCACCGCCTCGTGGGCCATGATCGAGCTGCTGCGCCGCCCGGACGTCATGGCCGACGTCGTCGCCGAACTGGACGCGCTCTACGCCGACGGCTCCGAGGTCTCGTTCCAGGCGCTGCGCTCGATCCCGCTGCTCGAGTCGGCGCTGAAGGAGACCCTGCGCCTGCACCCGCCGCTGATCATCCTGATGCGCCTGGTCCGTGAGGACTTCGAGCTGCTCGGCACCACCATCCCCGCCGGGACGGTGCTGGCCGCGTCGCCGCGGGTCTCCAACCGGCTCGAGGAGGACTTCCCCGACGGGGAGAGGTTCGACCCGGGCCGCTATATCGACCCCCGGCAGGAGGACCTGCAGAACCGCTGGACCTGGATCCCGTTCGGCGCCGGCAAGCACCGCTGCGTCGGCAACGCGTTCGCGATGATGCAGATGAAGGCGATCTTCTCCGTCATCCTGCGCGACTTCACGTTCGAGCCCGCCCAGCCCATCGACTCCTACCAGGACGACTTCACGAAGATGGTGATCCAGCTCCAGCAGCCCTGCCGGGTGAAGTACCGGCGGCGGGCGGGGCGGTGACCTCGATGCGGGTCGTCGCCGACACGGGTGTCTGCCAGGGGCACCGGCTCTGCCAGGGGGACGCGCCCGACGTGTTCGGGTTCGACGAGGACGCGGACGTGGTCGTGGTCCTGGACGAGCATCCGGACGAGTCGCGCCGCAGGGACGTGGCCATGGCCGTGAAGTACTGCCCGGCCTTCGCGCTCTCGATCGAAGAGGACTGAGGAGACGCAGTGAGTGAACACGCAGCGCAGGAGCACGGCGGGCTGACCCGCGCCGAGATCGAGGAGTTCTGGGACTCCTGGCTCGACGGCAACCGGGAGGCCGAGCGGACCGGCGACTGGCGGATCCTGGCCGAGTGGTACGCCGAGGACGCGTCCTACGGCTGGATGTACCACCCCGACGAGCACTTCATGGCCGTCGGCCGCGACCAGATCCGCGACTGGGCGATCGGCATCGAGATGGACGGCCTCGACGGCTGGCACTACGACTACCAGGTCACCATGATCGACGAGCGGAAGTCGATGATCGTCGGCTTCTGGAAGCAGCGGTCGGGCATCACCGACGACGAGACCGGCCGGGAGTACGAGATCCTCGGCATCGGCGGCTCCTGGTTCGGCGTCGAGCGGCAGACCTCGGGCGCGGACGAGGGCAAGATCAAGATCGCCTGGCAGCGGGACTGGTTCGACATGCCCTCGACCGCCCACACCTTCATGGAGATCATCAACTCCGGCAAGGCGCCCGAGCCCCTGCTCAAGCGCATGAAGGTCGCCGGCCACGGCGTCCCGGGCCACTACCACCACAAGGACCTGCCCTCGCCGGTGTGGCCGCCGCCGGTCGAACGCGGCGACTACATCACGCAGGCCCCGGGGCAGGGACCGGGCGACGCTCCGAAGGGAGCGTCGTGACCGGCCGGTTCCCGGGCAACCCGCCGGCCCGGCAGTACATCGACGGCAAGCTCGGCGGGGCGAGCGACGGCGCGTCGTACCCGATCCTCAACCCGGCCACCGGGCAGGAGATCGGCCGCGCGCCGGACGGCACCGCCGCGGACGTCGACGCGGCCGTCGCCGCCGCCCGCCGGGCGTTCGACGAGACCGGCTGGTCGACCGACCGCGCGCTGCGGATCCGGGTGCTGCGCCAGTTCCACCGGGCGCTGCTCGACAACGCCGACGGGTTCCGGGAGCTCACCACCGCCGAGGCCGGCGCGCCGGCGTTCTTCGTCACCGGGCCGCAGTTCGACACCCCGGTGGAGAGCCTGAAGTGGACGATCGACCTCGCCGAGGGCTACGCGTGGGAGACCGACCTCGGCGTCGGCACCACGATGGGCATCCGGTCCCGCCGCGTCGTCCACCGTGAGCCGGTGGGCGTGGTCGCCGCGATCACGCCGTGGAACTTCCCCAACCAGATCAGCCTGGCCAAGATCGGACCGGCGCTGGCCGCCGGGAACACCGTGGTGCTCAAACCATCGCCCGACACCCCGTGGCTGGCGAGCGAGCTGGGCCGGCTGTTCGCCGAGCACACCGACGCCCCGGCCGGCGTGTTCAACGTCGTGACGCCCCGCGACAACGGCGTGGCGGCACTGCTGACCACCGACCCGCGGGTGGACCTGGTGTCCTTCACCGGTTCTACCGGCACCGGGCGGGCGGTCGCCGCGGCCGCGGCGCCCACCCTGAAGCGGGTCTTCCTCGAACTCGGCGGGAAGTCCGCGGCGATCGTGCTCGACGACGCCGATCTGGCGTCCGCCGTCGGCTCCACCGCCTTCGCCGCGTCCGTGCACGCCGGCCAGGGCTGCGCCATCACCACCCGGCTGCTGGTGCCGCGGGAGCGCCACGACGAGGCGGTGGAGATCGCCGCGGCCACGATGGGCTCGCTCGGCGCGAAGGACCCGCTCGACCCCGGCACCATCTGCGGCCCGGTGATCTCGGCGGCGCAGCGGGACCGGGTGAAGCGCTACCTCGATCTGGCGGTCGAGGAGGGCGGCCGGTTCGCCATCGGCGGCGGCGTCGCCGAGCAGGAGGGCGAACTCGCCGGCGGGTTCTGGATCGAGCCGACCGTGGTCGCCGGGCTCGCCAACACCGCCCGGGTCGCCCAGGAGGAGATCTTCGGCCCGGTGCTGACCGTCATCCCGCACGACGGCGACGACGACGCCGTGCGGATCGCCAACGAGTCGCCCTACGGCCTGTCCGGCTCGGTCGACTCCGGTGATCTGGCGCGCGCCAGGGCGGTCGCCGCCCGCGTCCGCACCGGGACGATCGGCGTCAACGGCGGACTGTGGTTCGGCGCGGACGCGCCGTTCGGCGGCTACAAGCAGTCCGGAATCGGCCGCGAGATGGGCGTGGCCGGGTTCGAGGAGTACCTCGAGCTCAAGACCGTGGCCGAGCCGGCCCGGCGTGAGGGAGACCAGCGATGAGCAGATTCCAGGACAAGGTCGTCATCGTCACGGGCGCGGCCCAGGGCATCGGCGAGGTCTACGCCAGGGGGTTGGCCGCCGGGGGAGCGTCGGTGGTGGTGGCCGACATCAACGAGGAGGCCGGCGCCCGGGTCGCCAAGGAGATCGGGACGGACGGGGGGCGGGCGATCTTCGCCCGCTGCGACGTGTCGTCGCCGGAGTCGGCGCAGGCCGTCGCGGACGCGGCCGTCGCCGAGTACGGCGGCATCGACGCCCTGGTCAACAACGCCGCCATCTACGGCGACATGAAGTTCGACCTGCTCATCAAGGTCGACTGGGACTACTACCGCAAGTTCCTCGACGTGAACCTGAACGGCGCGCTCGTCATGACCCGCGCGGTGTACCGCGAGCTACGCAGGCGCGGCGGCGGCTCGATCGTGAACCAGTCCAGCACCGCGGCCTACCTCTACTCCGGCTTCTACGGGCTGGCGAAGGTCGGCGTGAACGGGCTGACCCAGCAGCTCGCGCACGAGCTCGGCGGGATGAACATCAGGGTGAACGCGATCGCGCCCGGCCCCACCGACACCGAGGCCACCCGGGCCCAGGCGGGCGACGCGGCCAAGGAACTCGTCGGCGCCATGGCCCTCAAGCGGCTCGGCCGCCCCGAGGACATGCTCGGCGCGGTGAGGTTCCTGCTCTCCGACGACGCCTCGTGGGTGACCGGCCAGATCATCGCCGTCGACGGCGGCCAGACCTTCCGGCTGTAGGCGGGAACGAGATGGGGAACCGGCATGAGTGAGATCGTCCGCGTCGGGTTCGTGGGGCTCGGCGACATCGGCAAACCCATGGCGACCAGGCTGGCCGGGCGGCAGGCCGAAGCGGGACTGCGCGTCGGCGTGTTCGACATCGCCGCGGCACCGGTCGAGGAGCTGGTCAAGGCCGGTGCGGAGGCGGCGGCCGGCGTGGGCGCCCTCGCCGCCCGCAGCGACGTGCTGTGCGTGATGGTCAACAACGACGCGCAGGTGCGCTCGGTGCTCGACGAGGTCTTGGCCGCCGACGGCGTCGGCGCCGGGCTCACCGTGGCCGTCCACTCGACGGTGGCGCCCGAGACGCCCGCCGAACTGCGGGCGCTCGCCGCGCGGCACGGCGTCCGGCTCGTCGACGCGCCCGTCTCGGGGGGCGCGATGGGCGCGGGCGGCGGCCGGCTGGCCGTCATGGTCGGCGGGTCCGCGGAGGACTTCGCCGCGGTCCGCCCGGTCCTGGACGTCCTGGCGACGAAGGTCGTCCACGCCGGGCCCATCGGCGCGGGCACCCGGTTCAAGCTCGCCCGCAACCTGATGCACTACACCGCGTTCACCGCGGCGACCGAGGCGCAGCGGCTGGCCAAGGCCGCCGGTCTCGACGTCGACGCCCTGGGCGAGGTCGTCCGGCACACCGACGCGGTCACCGGCGGCCCTGGAGCGATCATGTACCGCGACACGACCGCCGAGCTGGAGCCGGGATCGTTCTGGTTCACCACGCTCGGCCAGGTGAAGGTGCTCGCGGAAAAGGATCTCGACTTCGCCATCGCGCTGGCCGACGAGCTGGACGTCGACGTCCCGCTGGCCAGGATCGCGCGGGAGAGGTTCGCGCCCGGACTGGGATTCCCCGAGGAGCGGCCGTGAGCGACGAGACGAACGGGAAGTTCGACGGTCTCCCCGAGGTGCGGGCCAGGGGCCTGCGCAAGATGGAGCAGATCTACGGCTTCGAGATGGCCGACGGGACCGGCGACTTCTTCCACTACACCGTCGACCATCTGTTCGGCGAGATCTGGCAGCGGCCGGGCCTCACCGACCGGGACCGGCGCCTGCTGCTCATCGGCCTGCTCACCGGGCAGGGGGCGGCGGACGTGCTCGGCATCCAGGTGCCCGCCGCCTACGCCAACGGCGAGTTCGACGACGAGGCGCTGCGCGAGATCGTGGTGTTCATGTGCCACTACGCGGGCTGGGCGCAGGGCGCGCGGCTGGACTCGGTCGTCGAGCAGACGATCGGCAAGGCGGCACGAGCGGCCGCCAAGCGGGCGGCCGCCGAGCAGCGGGAGTGACCCGATGATCGCGGGGCGGCAGCGGCCCCGCCGGACGACCGGTACCGTCCCCCACCCCCAGGAGCACCATGGCCATCCGCGTCCTTCACGTGGCGACCGGCAACGTCGGCCGCATCGCCCTGTCCCAGCTGATCGAGGATCCCCGTTTCGAGCTGGCCGGGCTGGTCGTGTCCGGCCCCGAGAAGGTCGGGCGGGACGCGGGCGAACTCGCCGGCCTCGACGTGGTCACGGGAGTGGCCGCCACCGACGACCTGGACGCGGCGCTAGCGGGCCGTCCGGACTGCACGGTCTACTGCGCGCTCGGCGAGACCCGGCTGTCCGGCGCCCTGGCGGACATCCGGAAGATCCTCGCCTCGGGAAGCGACGTCGTCGCCTCCTCGCCGGTGCCGCTGATCTACCCGTGGGGCGTCCTGCCGTCCCGGATGATCGCCCCCGTCGAGGACGCCTGCCGGGCGGGCGGCACGAGCATCTTCGTCACCGGCGTGGACCCCGGGTGGGTCAACGACCTGCTGCCCTTCGCGATCGCGGGCACGTGCCAGCGGGTGGAGCAGGTGCGCTGCTCGGAGATCGCCGACTACGCGACCTATGACGGCGGCCCGGTCATCTTCGACTTCATGGGCTTCGGCCGTCCTCCCGGCGACGTGCCGAAGATGTTCGAGCCGGGGATGCTGGCGGCGTCCTGGGGCGTCAGCCTCCGGATGCTGGCCCGGGGGTTCGGGTTCGAGCTGGACGAGATCACCGAGTGGTTCGAGCTGGAGCCGGCGCCCGAGGCGTTCGACGTGGCCGCCGGGCGGATCCCCGCGGGCGGCGTGGCGGCGATGCGGTTCGAGGTCCGCGGCCTCGTCGGCGGCAAGGAGGTGCTGGTCATCGACCACACGACCCGGCTGCGCGGCGACCTGCGCCCCGACTGGCCGCAGCCGGCGCAGGACGGCGGCTCCTACCGCGTCGAGATCGTCGGCGAACCGTCCTACCGCGTCGACGTCTGCCCGACCAGCGACCGCGGCGACCACAACTACGCCGCGATCGCCGCGGGCGCCGGGCGCATCGTCAACTCGATCCCCGACGTCGTCGCGGCGCCGCCGGGACTGCGGACACCGCTCGACCTGCCCTTCAACACCGCTCATGGCGTCTTCGCCACGACGCTGCCCCGCTGACCCCCGACCGAGAGGAACCGACGATGGGACGTGTGGACGGAAAGGTCGCCCTGATCAGCGGTGGCGCGGGCGGCATCGGGGCCGCCAGTGCCCGGGCGCTGGCCGCCGAGGGCGCCAAGGTCGTGATCGGCGACGTCCAGGACGACGTCGGCGCGAAGGTCGCGGACGAACTGGGCGACGCGGGCCGCTACGTCCACCTCGACGTGCGGAGCGCCGAGGACTGGGCGTCCGCCGTGGAGACCACCGTCGCCGAGTTCGGCGAGCTGAACGTGCTCTTCAACAACGCGGGGATCGCCAACGGCGCCGCCATCAACCGGTTCAAGCCGGAGAAGTGGCAGGAGATCATCGACATCAACCTCACCGGCCCGTTCCTCGGCATCCGCGCCGCCACGGACGCGCTGATCGCGGCCGGGGGCGGGTCGATCATCAACAACTCCTCCATCGAGGGGCTCCGCGGCACCTCCTGGGCGCACGGCTACGTCGCCTCGAAATGGGGCCTGCGCGGCCTGACCAAGTCGGTGGCCATCGAGCTGGCCCCCCACGGTATCCGCGTCAACTCCCTGCACCCGGGCCTGATCCGGACGCCGATCACCGAGGGCATCCCCGACGACATGATCCCGATCCCGCTCGGACGCCCCGGCCGGCCCGAGGACGTCGCCGGGTTCGTGGTGTTCCTCGCCGCCGACGAGTCGTCCTACGCCACCGGCACCGAGTTCGTCATCGACGGGGGCACCGTCAACCAGATCCCGCACAAGGGCTGACAGCGACCGATCCGAGACGACATCCAACGGCATTGAGGCGAGCATCGATGAACGCACAATCCTCCCCGGGACTGGCCGTCCCCCAGGTGGTACCGGCCGCGGATCTCGCCGCCGACGTCGAGCGTTTCGACGTGGTGGTGGTGGGCTTCGGGATCGCCGGCGGCTGCGCGGCGCTGGAGGCCGCGCGCTCGGGAGCCCGGGTCCTGCTGCTGGAACGCGCCGCCGTGCACGGGGGCACGTCGAGCATGTCCGGCGGCCACTTCTACCTCGGCGGCGGCACGGCGGTGCAGCGGGCCACCGGTCACGAGGACACGGTCGAGGCGATGGTGCGCTACCTGATGGCGAGCACCAAGAGCCCTGACGAGGAGAAGATCCGGGCCTACTGCGAGGGGTCGGTCGCCCACTTCGACTGGCTCGAGGCACTGGGATTCGAGTTCGAGCGGTCCTACTTCCCCGGGAAGGCGGTGATCCAGCCCGGCACCGAGGGGCTGATGTTCACCGGGAACGAGAAGGTGGCGCCGTTCCGCGACGAGATCCCTCCGGCGCCGAGGGGCCACAAGGTCCCGGTTCCGGGCGACACCGACGGCACCAAGATCGTGATGGACCTGCTGCGGGACCGGATCGAGGAGGCGGGAGTCGAGGTCCGGTACGAGACCGGCGCGACCAATCTCGTGGCCGCCGAGGACGGTACGGTCGCCGGCGTCGCCTGGCGGAACTACGACCGGACCGGCGTCGTCGCCTCCACCGCGGTCGTGGTCGCGGCGGGCGGTTTCGTGATGAACCCCGACATGGTCGAGGCCTACACGCCGGCGCTCGGCGGGAAGCTGTTCACCCTGGGCTGCACCTACGACGACGGTCTCGGCATCCGGCTGGGCCAGTCGGTCGGCGCCGCGCTCGAGCACATGGACGAGCCCTTCCTCACCGCGCCGTTCTACCCGCCGTCATCGCTGGTGAAGGGGCTGATCGTCAACAACCGCGGCGAGCGGTTCGTGGCCGAGGACAGCTACCACGCGCGCACGTCGTACTTCGTGCTGAGGCAGCCGGACGCGGCGGCGTACCTGATCGCCGACAGCGACCACATGGAGGAGCAGCGGATGCCGCTGGTGCCGCTGAAGGACGGCTACGAGACGATCGAGGAGATGGAGAGCGGGCTGGGCGTGCCCCGCGGCTCGCTGGCCCGCACGATGGCGCGCTACAACGAGCACGCCGCACGCGGCGAGGACCCCGACTTCCACAAGCATCCCGACTGGCTGGCACCGCAGACCGAGGGCCCCTGGGGCGTCTACGACCTCAGCCTCGGCACCGCCCTCTACGCCGGCTTCACCCTCGGCGGCATGGCCACCACCCCCGACGGCGAGGTCCGGCGGGCGGACGGTTCGGTCATCGGCGGGCTCTACGCGGCCGGAGCCTGCGCGTCCAACATCGCCCAGGACGGCGCCGGCTACTGCTCGGGCACCCAGCTCGGCGAGGGCTCGTTCTTCGGCCGCCGCGCCGGCGCCGCCGCCGCCCGCCGAACCCGCGCCGCGTCCCGCTGAGACCCGCCGAGCACCTCCGGCCCTGGTGGGAGAATTCCTGAATTGGAGAGGCGGTCCCGCACACATTGGAGGGTGCCGTGGCCTCGGCCCAGGAACGCTTGATCGCCGACCGTGACGGCATCCTGGCTCTAGTGGCGTCGCTGGACGCCGACTGGCACAGCGTCGTCAACGCGTCCGTCCAAGCCAATGTGGACGATGAACATGACCCGGAGGGTGCCACCATTGCCTTCGAACGCGCCCGGATCGAGTCGTCCCTGGCCCGGGCCCGCGCGCACCTGGCCGACATCGAAGACGCGCTGCGCAGACTGGACGACGGCACCTATGGCGTCTGCGAACGATGCGGCGGCGCCATCGCGGACGGCCGCCTGCAAGCACGCCCGTCCACACGCACCTGCATCACCTGCGCCGGCACCTGAGCCCGCCCGAGGGAAGAGATGTGCCCGGCACGGGTTGCCTCTGGTGCCGGGCGTTGAGCGGCCTCGCGATGTGGCGAGCCAACCGTCGAAACCCCTCCACGGCGCCGAGGTGCGCGAGCGGTTGCAAGAGGCCGCGATGGGCGGCGCCGGCCCAGGTGTCAGATTGGCCTTCGTCTTGGTTGCTGACTAGGGAGATCAGGCCGGGCGCGGTGGAGAAAGATGTCTCTCTCGGCGGTAAGCCATCCGTCACCCCGACTGTCACCAAGATCATGACCGGGTGCACCTAGCGGAGTGCGGGTGCGAGGCGGCGCCACTGCTCGCGCGGGAAGGTGCTCGGTTCTGCGGTGAGCACTTGGAGGCAGACGTGGTCGGCGCCGGCCGCGCGGTGTTCGTCCACCCGCTTCTTGATCGCTTCCTCGTTCCCCCAGGCGATGAGCGCGTCGAACAGACGGTCGCTCACCTGCTCCAGGTCCTCGGGTTCGAAGCCGAGACGCAGCAGGTTGGCCGCATAGTTCGGGAGTGCGAGGTAGCGCCGCAGCCAGTCGGTCCCGATCGCACGTGCCTCGTCCACGTCCGAGCACAAGATCACGGTCTGTTCGGGGAGGACGAGGGGGCCGTCGCCCAGGGTTTGTCGGGAGATCCTGGAGTGGGCGGGGGTGGCAAGGTAGGTGTGGACGCCGCGCGTCCGCTCGGATGCGAGCTGAGTCATCTTCGGGCCAAGGGCGGCCAGTATCCGCGTTCCGGCGGGCACCGGTGGTGCCGCGCGGTCCAATTCATCCAGGAAGTTCCTCATCGCGGCCAGGGGGCTACGGTACGGTCCGGCCCCGGCCGCCTCGACTCGTGGTGCGTGGCTCACCCCGATGCCCATCAGCACCCGGTCACCGTGGGCGGAGGTCAGCGCCGCGCAGGACGCGGCGACGTCTGCGGGGTCGTGCATCCACAGGTTGAGGACGCCGGTCGCGACGGTCACCCGGTGCGTCGCGGCCAGGAGGTGGTCGACGGCGTCGAAGACCGGTCCTCCGGCGTCCGGGATCCACAGTGTGCCGAACCCCAGTTGCTCGAGTTCAGCGGCGGCTTCCGCGGCCTCCGTCTGGTCTCCGTATCGGAGGTGGGGACTCCAGACGCCTACACCGGATAGTTCCATCAGATCTCCTCTGCGCCGATTTCCATCATGGATGATCATGCGGCAGCCTTGGAAATAACGAATCATGATGGTGATATCTCGTTGCGTGGGGGCAGGCGGTGGACCTCAAACAGCTCAGAGCTCTGGTCACGGTGGCCGAGGTGGGCAGTGTCACCCGGGCCGCGGAGATCCTCCATCTGGTGCAGCCCGCCGTCACCCGGCAGATCCGAACTCTGGAGCAGGAAGTCGGGGTGCCCCTGTTCGAGCGGACGCGGCACGGCATGCGGCCCACGGAGGCCGGAGCGCACATGGTGTACCGCGCCCGCCGTGCGCTGCACGAGCTGGAGCGGGCCCGCGCCGAGATCCAGCCGACCCCCGTGGCGGTGTCGGGCCCCGTGACCGTCGGGTTGCTGGAGAGCGTGAGCGACATGCTGGCCGAGCCGCTGGTGTCGGCCGTCGCCACCGAACACCCCGGGATCGAGCTGCGCCTGGTCACGGCCTACTCCGGGCACCTGCGGCAGTGGCTCGACGACGAGGACCTCGACCTGACGCTGCTGTACAACCTGGACAACTCACAGACGCTGCACACCCACTCGCTCGTCCGCGAGGGGCTGTGGGCCGTCGCGCCCCCGACGGAGAAGTTGCTCGGCGACAACCCCATACCGTTCGCCGAGGTCGCCAAGCGCCGGCTCGTCCTCCCCGCCGCGGGTCACGCGCTGCGCACGCTGATCGACCGGGCCGCAGGGCAGGCGGGAATCGAACTGGAGGTCGCCGTTCAGACGAACTCCATGCGGGTCCAGAAAGAACTCGTCCGGGCGGGGCACGGCTGGACGATCCTGCCCGGCGTCGGCGCCGCCGACGATGCCGCGTCGGGGCTCCTCTCCGCGGCGCCGCTGTGCGAACCCGAGATCCGCCGCTCGGTCGTCCTGGCGACGCCGCGCGGGGTGCGCCTGCCCCTCGCCGCGCAGGTCGTCGCCCGGTCGCTGATCGATCAGGTCCACCTGGCGGTGACCGACGGCAGGTGGCGCTCGGTCCAGCCGAGCCGGTACCTCGGCTGATCAGGTTGCCTGCACCGGCGGCCCGCCATCGGCGCCGCCATGCGATCCACGCATCCAGGTATCACGGACTTCTATTTCTCAGACCTGCTCATCGAAGTTCATGATGGGAGTCGCTCTGAGCCGAGCGAGCGGCGGAGCGGGTGAGCCGTCCTTCCGCGACCGGCCGGGCGGAAGGACGGCTCCGCCTCCATGGTCGTCGAGATCTGGCACCGGCCCCAGGTCGTCAACGGCGCCGACGCGGAGATCCATCGCGTCCGCGAACCCGTCCCCTGACCTCCGGCGCTCCGGCCGCATCGCGCCGGGGCGCCACGCCCCCACCGTCCCGTGACCGCTCGCACCGCCCGGGCCCCGCCCCCTCGAAGGAGAGTCAATGCCCAAGGGTTACGTCATACTGACCGAGGCCATCAAGGACCAGGAGGCCATGGACGCCTACAGCCGCGCGTCCGCCCGGGCACTGATCGACGGCCGGGCCAAGGTGCTCTCGGTGGACACGCGGCCCGAGGTCCTGGAAGGCGGATGGCACGGCGACCGGACGGTCGTCCTGGAGTTCGAGTCGGTCGAGGCGGCCCGCGCCTGGTACGAGTCGGACGCCTACGGGGAGGCCAGGCCGCTGCGGCTGGCGGCGGCCGACTCCAACGTCGTGATCCTCTCCGGCTTCGAGTTCCCGTCGTGAGCGCGGCACCGGGCAACGGCGCGTCCGGTCCGGAACTGTCCTGCGGTCTTCCGCCAGGGCCGGACTTCGCGGACCTCGCCGTCCTGGCCGAAGAACTCGGCTACGCACGAGTCTGGATCTACGACTCGGCGCCGCTGTGGGAGGACCCCTTCGTCCACCTCGCCCTCGCCGCCGGGCGGACGGCCCGCATCGGGTTCGGCACCGCCGTCCTCATCCCCCAGCAGCGATCGGTGATGGCCATGGCGTCCGCCATCGCCACCATCGCACGCATTTCCGATGGACGGTTCCGCGCGTGCTTCGGTACCGGGTTCACCGCCCGCCTTGCGGTCGGGCAGCGCCCCATGCGGATGGACGCGCTGGGCGACTACGTCACCGCGCTCCGCGGCCTGCTCGCCGGGCGGACCGCGATCGTGGACGGCGGGCCGGCGCGAATGCTGCACGCCGACGGCCTGACCGTCCCCCGTCCGGTCGACGTGCCGCTGTGGCTCAGCGTCTTCGGCCCCAAGGGCGCCGCCCTCGCCCGTGAGCTCGCCGACGGGATCATCGGCCCTCCACGGCCCGGCCTGCCGACCGCGACGATCGTCTCGGGCACGGTGCTCGATCCCGGCGAGGACCCGGCGTCCGATCGCGTCCGGGAGGCGGTCGGGCCGTGGCGGGTCGTCGACTGGCACAACGCCTACGCCACCGGCGGCGCCGAGGCCGTCGACGCCATGCCCGGCGGACGCGCCTGGCGGGAGGAACTCGAGGCACTCGCCCCGGAGCACGAACGCCACCTGGTGACCTTCGAGGGCCACGTCACCCACCTGCCCGACCGCGACCGCCGCCTCCTGGACCACATCGACGTCAAGACCATGATCGGTGACGCCTCCCGCATCGGCCGGAGACTGGCGAAGCTCGCCGAACTCGGCTTCGGCGAGGTCATCTACACGCCCACCGGCCCGGACGTGGCGCGCGAACTCCGGGCCTTCGCCTCCGCGGGCCGCCCGGCGTAACAGCGCGGTGGGTCCGCACGAAGGCTCCAGCCGAGCCCCGAAGACCTACAGGCGCACGCCGGTGTCTTCCACGGTTCGTGCAGTACAGGCCCGACGGCCTCGCCGACCGACACCGTACGGCCGAGTCCGGCGCCGGGGCTCGGTCCGGCCGAGCGGAACATCCGGGCGATGATGCGGTCGACGTCACAGAGGGTGCACTCTCAGCCCCGGCGGGGCCGCCGAGTGCGACGTCTATCACCTGGTGCGGAACTCGCCTCGATCGTCGGCAACGTTAGGCCCACGGCGTCACGAGGGCTGCCGTTCTCGCCGACGCGCTTCGCCCAGTCCCCGACTGCCGGCCGTCGTGGCTCCGCGCCGACAGAGTGATCGACCAGCCATCTCGCGGGCCCACTCCATCCGAAACCCGAAACTCGCCTGTGGGTAATCCTACTCTCCGGTAGTGCAAATAAGGCTCTTGACCTCTGAAAATCGTACTGCGATTCTATTTTCGACTCGCCTTCTCATGACTTCGGTCACCGCCCATTGGTGAAGGGACACACGTGCGGAATCGGATGCCGACAGGGCTGAGAAGAAGATGGCCACGCCGGTGGACGGCAGTCCTGCTCGTCGGTGCGATGACCATCGGCAGCGCCGGACACGCGGCCACGGCCGCACCCCCCACCTCGGCTCAGGCCGGTCACTCCTGGCCGGGGGGAGGACCGCGCCCGCCCGAGCCCGAGCCGATCAAGGTCCGCGAACTACCGCTCCCGCCGGTCACGCGGTCCACCGAGCCCGGCGCCTGCACCCCGGAGATCAACCCGAACAGGACCGGATGTATCGCCCGCGATGTCGGACTGGAGTCCGGAGCCTTCCTTTCCGACGGCGAGCACGTCTTGGCGACCCTCCATTTCGCCGGAGCACCCGCGGCCCCCGACCCTGCGGCCGTCTACTCCGGCAACCAGACGATCATCGTCAAGACCGACGGGCGGACCTTCCCCAACGGTGACGCCTGGAAGTGCATCACCTGCGGCCTCCCCAAGGAGAACGCGCTCGGTCGAACGGGGGAGTACGAGCACGCGGAGACCTCCTGGGACGGCAAGCGCCTGCTGGCAGGTGAGAACATCATCGAGTGCAGCGGGTACGCCTTCGCCGACAGGCGGTGCACACCTGAAAGGACCCACGTCTACCCGCTGCGGTGGAACACCACCGCCGACGGATCCGGCGCCGGCGGCACCATCCGCGAGATCCGCTTGCACCCCGACGGTGTGCACGTGGGTTTCAGTAGTGTCACGATCACTCGCAACGGCAAGTTCAACCAGTACTCCTACCTTGGGCGCCTGACGTTCAACCCCTCACCCGAGACCGGCACGCCGCTCGTACCCCGCTACGACATCACCAAGGTGACACGGCTTTACAGCACGGCCGCCGACCAGCAGCCGGTCCGCGTCGACCCCCGGAACCCCCGTAAGCTGCGGGTCGATCCCGACGTTCCGACGGTCGGCGAGCTGCGCGGGTTCTCCGGTACCGGGGACGAGGTCACCTACGTCGGCTACCCGACCGAGTCCTCCAACATCGACGTGTACGCCGCCGACCTCAGAACCGGCAAGGTCCGCCGCCTCACCGCCCACCCTGAGTACGTGGACCCCGTCGGCATCTCACCGGACGACAGGTGGACCGTCGCCATGGACACCCGCGGCACCGACCGCCAGATGTTCATGGCCGGCATGCGCGCCATCCCCCCGATCACCGACCTGATCACCACCAGCGCCAGCTCCTCCACCCGCAACAACGGGGACCGCAGATTCTTCCAGCCCTACCTCATCGACCGGCACGGCGACCGTGGAACCTACTCCGGCCAGCGGATCAACGCCGGCGACGGCGCCCCGGGCAGCGTCAGCGACCCGTACTGGAACGGCCGAGCCGACCCCAAGTGGTCCCCTGACGGCACCCAGATCGTTTACTGGCAGTCGTTCGTCGTCCCGCCCGCGTGCGGCGGTGCCAACCCGCTGCCCTGCCGGCCTTCCACCGCCGACGGCGGCCGCACCTCGCGCATGATGATCGCCGACCTCACCTCCCGCAAGCCGCGCAAGCCGCGCAAGGTCCGCCCGATCTCCGACACCGTCCCGTGGGGCACTCCGTACGTGCCCGGCAGCGCCGCCCCCGAGCGCCCCTACCCCCCGCAGGGCGAGTACTTCCTGTCCGGCAAGAAGTCCGGCGTCGCCAAGGTGAAGATCACCGAGAACGCCGATCGCACCGCGATCAGCACGGTCGAGGTCACCTACAGGAACTTCTCCGACGACGGCCGCCACATCCTCAACGGCACCGAACGCGTCACCACGACCAACCCCACGCCGACGGTCAATGAGGTCGACTGGCACTCCGATCTCGTCCAGACCGGAGCCGTCCACGCCACCAAGAAGTCCAGCCCCGACGGCTTCCACCTCACCATCGACATCTTCGACAACATCTTCCAGGCGACCGGAACCCTGACCACCACGATCAACGGCCGAACCTACACCCAACCCGCCGGCGGCACCTGACCCCATCCGCACCGGGCCGGCCGTCCCGGCCCGGTGCGGCCGGGACGGCCGGTGCCGGTCGAGCCGGCTCGGGGCTTTGCGAGGCCGGTGGTGACCTCGAGGGCCGCGGGTCAGCCGATCTTCGGGACGGCGCGGTCGATGATCGGGGCGAGGTCGAGGCCCGGCGGGAGGGTGCCGAAGGCGGTTCCCCGGTCGCCGTCGAGGCGGGACGCGCAGAAGGCGTCGGCCACCGCCGGGTGGCCGTACCTGACCAGCAGGGACGCCTGGAAGACGAGGGCCAGGCGCTCGGCGACCCGGCGGGCGCGGAACTCGATCGTGGCCGTGTCGGCGAAGCCGTCCTTCGCCTCCTTGACGGCGGCGTCGAGGCGCGGGTCGGTTCCGCGGGCGAGATCGACTTCGTCGAAGAACGCCTCCAGCGTGTGCGGCTCGCGCAGCGTCGCGCGGAGGAGATCGAGCGCCGCGACGTTGCCGGAGCCTTCCCAGATGCCGTTGAGGGGCGACTCGCGGAACAGGCGGGGCATCCCGGACTCCTCCACGTAGCCGTTGCCGCCCAGGCACTCGAGGGCCTCGGCGGCGTGCGCGGGCCAGCGCTTGCAGACCCAGTACTTGCCGACCGCCAGGCCGAGCCGCTTGACCGCCCCCTCGGTCTCGTCGCCGCGCACCGACCGGTCGGTCGCCCCGGCGAGCCGCAGCATCAGCGTCGTGGCCGCCTCGGACTCGATCGCGAGGTCGGCCAGGACGTTGCGCATCAGCGGCTGGTCGATCAGGTCGCGGCCGAACGCGGCGCGGTGCGCCGCGTGGTGCGCGGCCGCCTGCACGCCGTGCCGCATCCCGGCCGCCGCGCCGATCACGCAGTCCAGCCGGGTCATGTTCACCATCTCGATGATGGTGCGGACGCCGCGTCCCTCGTCCCCGACGCGCCACGCGACCGCGCCGTCGTACTCGATCTCCGACGACGCGTTGGAGCGGTTGCCGAGCTTGTCCTTGAGCCGCATCAGCCGCAGCGGGTTCAGCGTGCCGTCCGGCCGGACGCGCGGCACCAGGAAGCAGGTGAGGCCGCCGGGTGCCTGGGCGAGGGTGAGGAACACGTCGCACATGGGCGCGCTCGTGAACCACTTGTGCCCGACGAGGTGGTACGTGCCGTCGGCCTGCGGCGTCGCGCGCGTGGTGTTGGCGCGGACGTCCGAACCGCCCTGCTTCTCGGTCATCGACATGCCGGCCAGCAGCGCGCGCTTGGTGAGCGGCGTACGGAGGCCGTAGTCGTACTCCCGCTCCGTGAGCAGCGGTTCGTACCGCGCGGCCAGTTCGGGTTCCCGCCGCAGTGCCGGGACGGCCGCGTACGTCATCGAGATCGGGCACCCGTGGCCCGCGTCGACGCGCCACACGTAGAACTTCGCGGCCCGCGCGACGTGCGCGCCCGCGCGCCCGTCCGCCCAGGCGGAGCCGTGCAGGCCGTGCCCGACGGCCACGGTCATCAGCTCGTGCCAGGCCGGGTGGTACTCGACCTCGTCGACGCGGTGCCCGTAGCGGTCGTGGGTGCGCAGGACGGGCGGGTGCTCGTTGGCGAGGCGGCCCTGCTCCTGCGCCCACTCGGTGCCCGCCAGCCGGCCCAGCTCGTGCACTTCATCGGCGGCCCAGCCGGCGCCCTCGCGGGCCAGGCCGTCCAGCAGCGCGGGCTCGTCGGCGACGTCGTGGCCCGCGAGCGGCGGGACCTGGTTGAGAACCTCGTGGGTCACGGCACTGCTCCCTACCTGCGGGCATCGTTCGCGCCCACCCTACCGAACAGTATTCGGCGAGGTAGATGATCATGCCCGGGCGGGCATCCTCCTGAAGTGGTGGGGCATCTCGTCCGCGCGGCGGATTGTACGAAGGCCCCGGGGGCATACCTTCGGAATCATGAGTCAGTCCACCCCGCGGCCGGGGTCCCCGTCCCCCGGCGGCTCGAAGGATTCCGCGCCCGGTCCGGGGCCGGGCCGTCCCGCGACTCCCGGCGTCCGCGCGTCCGACGCCGAGCGGGAGGCGGTGGTCGAGTGGCTGCGCGTGGCGTCCGTCGAGGGCCGGCTCACCTTGGAGGAGCTCACCGAGCGCACCGAGGCCGCCTACGCCGCCGTCTCCCGGGACGACCTCGAGGGCATCACCGCCGACCTGCCGGGCATGGGCGCGCCGGGCGCCGAACCCGCGCCGCTCCAGGTCAAGCGCCGCTTCAGCGCGATCATGGGGGACTGCAAGGAGCGCATCGTCGGCCGCATCGACGAGCCGCTGGAGGCGGTATCGGTGATGGGCGACGTCGAGCTCGACCTGCGCGGCGCGCAGGTGCCCAGCGGAGTGGTGCGCGTGCAGGCCACCGCCGTCATGGGCGACGTGAAGATCATCGTGCCGGACGGGATCGCGGTCGAGCTCAGCGGCTACGCCTTCCTCGGCGACCGCAAGGTCGCCGTGCGCGAGTCCGGCGCGGGCGCCCGCGTCCCGGTCGTCCAGGTCACCGCGCGGGCCGTGATGGGCGACATCAAGATCGTGGACGACGAGCACCACGCCCCCGTCCGCCGCGCCATCAGCGCCTGGTGGCACGACCGCAGGTCCTGACGGCTCAGCCGTCCCGGCGCGACGTCGCGGCCAGCGAGCCGAGGAGGGCGAGGGCCTCGGCGCTCGCCGACCCCGGCTCCGCGTGGTAGACGACCAGTTCCTGCCCCGGGGCCGAGCGGACGTCGAACGTCTGCATCGTCAGCGTCACCGGGCCCACGCCGCGGTGCGCGAACCGCTTGCTCTCGAGCGCCTTCCCGCGCGCGTCGTGCCGCGCCCACAGCTCCGCGAACTCGGGGCTCGCCTCGAGCAGTTCGGCCAGCACCCCCCGGACGCGCGGATCGTCCGGGGCCCGGCCGTGCCCGAGCCGGAAACCGGCCACCGAGTTCCGCGCGACGTCGTGCCAGTCCCGGTAGAACTCCCGCGCGGCGGGGTCGGTGAACACGATGTGCATGAGGTTGCGCGAGTACGCCCACCCGCCGAACAGCGCGTCCGCGATCGCGTTGGAGGCCAGCACGTCGTAGGCGCGGTTGTAGACGATCGCGGGATTGCTCGGCCACGCGCTCATCAGCTGCAGCAGGCTCGGATCGACGCGGCCGGGCACGGCGGGGGACCGGTCCCGCGGGGCGAGCCCGGCCAGCCGGAACAGGTGCAGGCGGCCGTCGTCGTCGAGCCGGAGCGCGGCCGCGAGGGCGTCCAGCACCTGCGCGGACGGCGAGCGCTCGCGGCCCTGCTCCAGCCGGACGTAGTAGTCGGCGCTGACCCCCGCCAGCATCGCGACCTCTTCCCGCCGCAGCCCCGGGACCCGCCGGTGACCCGTGGCGGGCAGGCCGGCGTCCGCGGGCGTGACCAGGGCCCGCCGGGCGGTGAGGTGGGCGCCGAGCTCGGAACGTGACATATCGCCATGCTAGGCCGGGCGCTCGGCGCGTTCCTGGGTGCGCCGCTCCCAGGAAGAGCGCGCACTGCCGCCCGGCGCGGGGCGTGGGCAGTGTCGAGGGCATGAACACCGAATCGAAGACCATTCTCGTGACCGGAGCCAGCAGCGGCATCGGCGCCGCCGTCGCCGCCCGCCTCGCGGGGGAGGGCCACCGGGTGGTCGCGGGCGCGCGGCGCCTCGACCGGCTGCGCGAGCTGGCCGAACGCGCCGGCGGCGGCCTGCACCCGGTGCGCCTCGACGTGACCGACCGCGCGGACGTCGAGGCGTTCGTCCGGACGGCCCGCGACCGCTTCGGGCGCGTCGACGTCATGATCGCCAACGCCGGGGTCATGCCGCTGTCGCGCCTCGACGCGCTGCTCGTCGACGAGTGGGACCGGATGATCGACGTGAACGTCCGCGGGCTCCTGCACGGGATCGCCGCCGTCCTGCCGCACTTCGCCGAGCAGGACGCGGGCCACTTCGTCACGATCGCGAGCATCGGCGCCCACGAGGTCGTCCCCACGAGCGCGGTCTATTCCGGCACCAAGTACGCCGCGTGGGCGATCACCGAGGGCCTGCGCCAGGAGTCCCCGCCCTCGATCCGCGTCACCACCGTCTCGCCGGGGGTGGTCACCTCCGAGCTCGCCGACTCCATCACCGACCCCGACACCGCCGAATCGATCCGCATCTACCGCGCGAACGCCATCGAACCGGACGCGATCGCCGGTGCCGTCTCCTACGCCCTCGCGCAACCGGCCGACGTCGACGTCAACGAGATCGTCGTCCGTCCGTCCGCCCAGCGCTGAACGAATCTCCCCGCGAGCCGGGTCTCACCGGACGCTTCGGCGTCAGCGGCTGTCGTCGTGGCGTTCGGCCTCCTCGACGCCGCGCTCGTCCGGCGGGAGCGCGTCCGGGTGCGCGCGCCGCACGCCGGGCGTTCCGGTGCCGCTGATGTCGGTGGCCTCGTCGCCGGTCCCCGCCTCCTCGCCGTCCGGGACGTGATGCGGGACGGGCGTGCCCGGACGCGTGCGGCCCCGGGAGTTCGCCCCCTGGTTCACGGGCGCGAACTCCCGGTCGTGGGTCTTCCGGGGTGCGTGCCCGGAATCTTCGGAAAAGTCGCGTTCGTCCATGCGTGCTCGCATACCCGGCGTTCGGCCGGCCGAACGCCGGGTCAGGAGTCGAACGCGGCGCGGTCGGCCAGCAGGGACGAGACGTCCGCGCCCGCCGGCAGCTCGCGCGGGGGCTCGGCGCGGCGGAACAGGCGCGCGCCGAGGGGGCCGCCGAGCGTCGCCGCGGTGTCCGAGACGCGCAGCCAGGTGCCCTCGCGCAGCCCGAGGACCGGCACGTCGTTGCACTCGAGGAACTCCGCCAGCCGCTGCTCGCGGGTCTCGCCCATGTGCGTGTCGCCGGGGCGCGGGTCGATGTAGTGCGGGTTGATCTGGAACGGGACGAACCCGAGGGCGTCGAAGCTCGGGGGCTGCACGATGGGCATGTCGTTCGTGGTCCGCAGGGTGGGGCAGGCCATGTTCGTCCCCGCGCTCGCGCCCATGTACCGGAGGCCCCCGCGCACGGCGCCGCGCAGCTCGTCCCGCAGCCCGGTCCGGTACAGGTCGCGGAGCAGGCGGAACGAGTTGCCGCCGCCCACGAACACCGCGTCGGCGCCGGCCAGGCCCGCCGCGTGGACGCCCCGCACGGTGATCCCGCGCGGCTCGAGGGCCCGGCGGACGGTACCGGTGTAGGCGTCGTGGTCGGCGAGGGCGTACGGGACGAACGCGAGCGTCGAGCCCGCGCCGGCGAACGCGGTCACCGTGTCCAGCGCGTGCTCGAGGTACGTGCGGCCGTGGTTCGTCGAGTTCGACAGCAGCAGCAGTTCCACGGTGCTCTTCAGGGCTCCTCTCGGTGGCGGCGGGCGCCGGTCAGCAGCCGCTCCACCTGTTCGGCGGCGCGGCGGATGCGGGGGAGGCGGTCGCCGGGGGCCTCGAAGCGGGCCTCGGGGCCGCCGAGGCTGAGGCTCCCATACGGCTCCCCGTGCAGGTGGACGGGGACGGCGAGGGTCGCGACGTGGGCGTCGTACTCGCCGATCGTGAACGCGTACCCGAGCTCGCGGACGCGGTGGAAGCGGCGTTCGAGGGCGTCCGGGTCGGTGAGGGTGCGGCCGGTGAAGCGGGCCATCGGGCGGTCGCGGAACAGCCGGCGCCGCCGGTCCTCGGGGACGAACGCGAAGTACGCCTGGGCCGTCGCGCCCGCGTGCGCCGGGTAGAGCTCGCCGACGAGCGGGTAGTACCGCAGCGGCCCCTCCTCCCCGTCGACGGCCGCGACGCACCGGATGTGGAAGCCGTCCGGGACCGACAGCAGCGCGGTGTCGCCCGTCAGCCCCGACAGCTCCGCGAGGACCGGCCGGACGAGCATCCGCAGCGAGCCGGAGCGTTCCCAGGTCCGGCCGAGGTGCAGCGCGGCGGGGCCGACCCGGTACCGGCGGGTGTCGGGGTCGGCGACGAGGAACCCCCGGTGCGCGAGCGTCGCGAGGACCCGCTGGGCGACGGACTTGTCCCACCCGAACTCCTCGGCGACCTCCGTCACGCCCCAGTCGGTGCGGTGCCGGTCGAGGCCCAGCAGGACGAGCAGCGCCCGGTCGGCCGTCTGCAGCAGGCCGCGCGGGGTGTCGCGGTCCGCCGCGAAGCCCGAACCCATGCGCGCTCCGGTTGCGAATAGCGGGACAAAGTTGCTTATGCCGATAATAGCGCTGCAACCTGGGGAAACACGCTCCCCGCCAGCAAGGAAGGCCCATGCTCAAGCACGTCCTCGCCGTGATCGACCGGCTCGACGACCCCGCGGCGTCCGGCCGCTCGCTCGCCCAGTTCCTCGACGCCGCCGCGGGGCCCGCCGGGTCGGGCGCCGAGATCGTCACCGTCCGGGGCGGCAGGGGGTCCACCGACTTCCTGCGCGTCCGCGTGCCGGGGCGCCGGGGCCGCGCCGCGGGCGGGGACGCTCCCACGCTCGGGATCGTGGGACGGCTCGGCGGCGTCGGCGCCCGCCCCGAGGTCCTCGGCTTCACCTCGGACGGGGACGGCGCGGCGGCCGCGCTGGCGGCGGCGGCGAAGCTGCTGGAGATGCGCTACCGCGGCGACGTCCTGGACGGCGACGTCGTCATCGCCACGCACATCTGCCCGGACGCGCCCACGCAGCCGCACGACCCGGTCCCGTTCATGGACTCGCCGGTCGACATCGCGGCGATGAACGAGCACGAGGTGACGTCCGACATGGACGCCGTGCTGTCCATCGACACCACCAAGGGCAACACGATCATCAACCACCGCGGGCTCGCCCTGTCGCCCACGGTCAAGCAGGGCTACATCCTGCGGGTCAGCGACGCCCTCGCGAACCTCCTGGCGGTCGTCACCGGCGAGCCCGCCGTGACCTACCCGATCACCACCCAGGACATCACCCCGTACGGCAACGGCGTCTACCACCTGAACTCGATCCTGCAGCCCGCGACCGCGACGGACGCGCCCGTCGCCGGCCTCGCCGTCACCGCCGCGTCCGCCGTCCCGGGCTGCGCCACCGGGGCGAGCCACGAGACCGACATCGCGGCCGCGGCGCGGTTCGCGGTGGAGGCCGCCAAGGCGTTCGGCGCGGGCGCCCTCACCTTCCACGACCAGGACGAGTACGAGGCGCTCGTCGCGCGCTACGGCTCCCTGGCGCACCTGCAGACGCTCGGCGCGGAGTAGGCCCTACGGCCGGACGGCGGACGGCTCAGACCGCGGCGGCCTCGCGCGCCGCCAGCAGCGCCTCGTCGTAGCGCCGCACGACCAGCTCGGCGACCTCGGGCGCCGCCCCCAGCGGCGGGGAGACCGCGTCGGCCCCGGCCGCCAGCGCGGCGTCGCGGACCTTGTCGGTGAAGTACCCGGGCGCCAGGAAGTAGGACGCGACGACGACGCGCGGGGCGCCCGCCTCGCGCAGCGCCGCCACCGCCTCGGCGGGTGCCGGGCTCGCGGCCGACGCGTACGCCGCGGCGGCGTCCCACCAGCCGCGGGACCGCCACCGCTCGGCCAGCGCGGCGACGGTGGCGTTCGCGGACGCGTCGCTGGAACCGGCCGACACGACCACGACGGCCGTGTCGGGCGAGCCGGGCCGCACGCCCGCGTCCGCGAGCCGCCGCTCCAGCGCGGCCGTCAGCAGGGGGTGCGGGCCGAGGGTCCCGGCGGTGCGCAGCCGCAGCCGCGGGTGCCGGGACCGGACCCGGGCGAGCACGCCCGGAATGTCGGTCTTGCTGTGGTAGGCGGCGGTGAGGAGCAGCGGCAGCACCACCGCCTCGTCCGCGCGGTCCCGGGCCAGCCCGTCCAGCACCCGGTCGGGCGCGGGCGGGGCGTGGTCCAGGAAGGACGGCAGCACCGGCACGTCCGGGCGGCGGACCCGGACGGCGCGGAGCAGCTCGAAGACGGTCGCGGCGGCGCGCGGGTCCCGGCTCCCGTGCGCGACCGCGACCATCGGCGGGGTCATCGGATAGATCACAGGTGGATGCCGCATTCGGTCTTGCCCAGGCCCGCCCAGCGGCCGCTGCGCGGGTCCTCGCCGGGCGCGACCGGGCGGGTGCACGGCGCGCAGCCGATCGAGGGGTAGCCGTCGTAGTGCAGGGGGTTGACCAGAACCCCGTTGTCCTCGATGTAGTTGTCCATCTCCTCCTGGGTCCAGTCCAGGATCGGGTTGACCTTCACCATGCCGCGCTTGCGGTCCCACTCCACGACCCTGCGGTCGCGGCGGCTGGCGGTCTCGTCCCGCCGGATGCCGCTGAACCACGCCATGTAGCCCTCCAGGGCCCGGCCCAGCGGCTCCACCTTGCGCAGGTGGCAGCACAGGTCGGGGGTGCGGCCGAACAGCCGCGGGCCGAGCGCCGTCTCCTGCTCCTCGACCGTCCGGGACGGCGTCACGTTGATCACGTTCACCGGGTAGACGGCCTCGACGGCGTCGCGGGTCCCGATCGTTTCGGCGAAGTGGTAGCCGGTGTCGACGAACAGGACGTCGATGCCCGGCTTGACCTTCGACACCAGGTGGATCAGGGCCGCGTCCGACATGGACGAAGTGAGGCAGATGCGGTCGCCGAACGTGGCGGCGGCCCACCGGATGACCTCCAGGGTGGGCGCGCCCTCCAGCGCGGTGGCCGCGGATTCGACGACGTCTTCGAGATCGAGTGCCGGTCTGTCGGTCTCCAGGAGTGTCACCGGGAGTTCTCCTTAGTGCGGGGGGCTCCAACGCCGAGGAACTTCAAAGTGAAGGAACGGACGCAGTCCGGACAGAACCACGAGCCCGCTTCCTCCCGGGGCTCGAGGTTCTCCTCGCCGCAGTACGGGCAGTAGAACGGCGCCATCCGCTCGCTCATGGGGGCTGCTCCTACTTGAGGTCCGCGTCGTCGGCGCGCTGCACCCACGCCGCGAACGTCTCGCCGTCGGTGCGCTGCTCGTCGAACTTGCGCACGACCCGCTCGACGTAGTCGCCGAGCGCGTCCGAGGTCGTCTTCAGCCCGCGGACCTTCTTGCCGAACGTCGCGCCGAGCTGCCCGCCCAGGTGGATCTGGAAGCCCTCGACCTGGTCGCCGTTCTCGTCCACGACGAGCTGGCCCTTGAGGCCGATGTCGGCGACCTGGATGCGGGCGCAGGCGTTCGGGCAGCCGTTGACGTTGATCGACAGCGGCTGGTCGAAGTCGGGCAGCCGCTTCTCCAGCTCGTCGATCAGGTCCATCGCGCGCTGCTTGGTGTCGACGATCGCGAGCTTGCAGTACTCGATGCCGGTGCAGGCCATCGTCTGCCGCCGGAACGTGGACGGGCGCACCTGCAGGTCGTGCTTCGCGAGCTCTTCCGCGAGCGCCTCGGTGCGCTCCTCCGGAACGTCCAGGATGACCATCTTCTGCTCGATGGTCGTGCGGACCCGTCCCGATCCGTACCGGTCCGCGAGGTCGCCGATGACGCCGAGCAGCTCGCCGTTCACGCGTCCGGCGCGCGGCGCGAACCCGACGTAGAAGTTGCCGTCCTGCTGCCGGCGGATGCCGACGTGGTCGCGGCTGGGCAGCGGAGCGGCCGGCTCCGGGCCGTCCGGAAGCCCGTACCCGAGGTACTCCTTCTCCAGCACCTCCCGGAACTTCGCCGCGCCCCAGTCCTTCACGAGGAACTTCAGCCGGGCGCGGTTGCGCAGCCGCCGGTAGCCGTAGTCGCGGAAGATCGAGGTGACGCCGTGCCACACCTCGTGCGTCTGCTCCGGCTTCACGAACACGCCGAGGCTCTGCGCGAACATCGGGTTCGTCGACAGCCCGCCGCCCACGAACACCTGGTAGCCGATCTCGCCCTCGTCGTTCTTCACCCCGACGAACGCGATGTCGTTGATCTCGTGGACCGTGCAGTGCGACGTGCAGCCGGACATCGTCGTCTTGTACTTGCGCGGTAGGTTCGAGAACTCGGGCGAGCCCACGTAGCGGTCGTGGATGTTCCGGAGGTCCGCCGTGGCGTCGATGATCTCGTCCTCGGCGATCCCCGCCAGCGGGCAGCCCAGGATCGTGCGCGGGTGTCGCCGCACGCCTCGATCGTGTGCAGCCCCACCGCCTCGAGCCGCTCCCAGATCGCGGGGACGTCCTCGATCCGCACCCAGTGCAGCTGGACGTTCTGCCGGTCGGTGATGTCGGCGGTGCCGCGCGCGTACGTCGTGGAGACGTCGGCGACCGCCCGGAGCTGCGCGGGGCTGAGCTGGCCGCCGTCGATCCGGACGCGCATCATGAAGTACTTGTCCTCGAGCTCCTCGTCCTCGAGGGCCCCGGTCTTACCGCCGTCGATGCCCGGCTTGCGCTGGGTGTAGAGGCCCATCCAGCGGAACCGCCCCCGCAGGTCGGCGGGGTCGATCGAGTCGAAGCCGGTCTTCGAGTAGATGTCGATGATCCGCTGACGGACGTTGAGCCCGTCGTCGTTCTTCTTGTTCTCTTCGTTCTTGTTGAGCGGTTCCCGGTAGCCGAGGGCCCACTGGCCCTCGCCCTTCTTGCGCTTGATCGCGGGTGGCACGGCGCGCGTCCTCATCTGTGGTCGTGAGGGACGCGTAGCGCACCGGCAGTCTCGAACGGCCGGCTCGACGTTGAGCAGGAGAGGTCAAAGATGACGCCGATGCACCACGCGCCCGGCTGGAGCGATACGGGGGCGTGGTCGGGGCGTCACCGACAGATCGCGCTGCGGACGCGCAGGAAGTCGACGTGCCGGCGCTTCGCCAGCAACGGGTCCGCAGCAGTCATACCCGAACTCTGACATGCCGTCTCGCGGCCTGTCCAGTTACGTCCGGGATGCGGACGCGTGAGAAGAGTCATCGTTTCGGCTCTCACCCCTGCCGCCGCCAGTTCACGGCGGGTTCGCTCTTCCCGGCGTCGGCGCCGCATCGTCGCGGGAGTCCGGGCCCCGTCCGTCCCGCGCGCCCGACGCCCTCGTCGCGCGCGTCGCGGGACCCTCCCGGTGCTGGCAGTCGCACCACGACCCGTCACGGCAGTCCCCGTGGCGGCGCGCGCGGCACGACTCGCATATCACGGTTTCCATTGTCCCCGATGACCGGCGATGCTCACTCACCTTTTCCTGTGCGCCCCGCCACCCTCCGCCGGCGACCGCCGCCCGGCCGGGGCTCCGCCCCGGCCGCGCCGTCCGGGCGTCCGCCCGCATCGCCGTCCGAGTCGCCGGGGGTGTGCGGCGTCGTGGCACGTGATGACTCCCGGGCCGTCCCGGTCGCGGGGCGACCGCCCGGCGATTCCGCCGGACGGACGGGACGGAGGCTCGCCCGATCGGGCGGGGTTCCGGGTTCGGAGCCGGGCGGCTGCGATGATCTTGGGCGGCGCGCCGGTGCGCGGCGTCAGAGTGATGGTGCGGGGAACGGGACGGGACGGACGGCTGAACGGGGGGCGTCGTGCGAGGCGCGGATTCGGGTGCGAGATCGGGCGGACCCGGACGTCACGGTCGGTGCACGCTCTACGGTGAGGCGGTGTGACGACCGTCTCCGACGCCGACGGCGTCCCCTCGTCCGGGGACGCGGATCCAGCCGACGGCCCGCCGGGGCCGCGGCGCCGCCTGCTCCGGCCGCTGCCGCGGCGCGTGCCCGGCCGGGTCCGGGCCGTCCCGCGGGTGGCGTGGCTGCTGGTCAAGGGGACGACCGTGACGGCGTTCCGGCACCGGGTCACCGGGCTCGCGGCCGAGGCGGCGTTCTTCGCGCTGCTGTCGCTGCCGCCGCTGGTGATCGGGCTGATCGGCACGATGGGGCACTTCCGCGGCGCGCTCGGGTCGGGCACGGTCGCGGAGATCCGCAACTGGGCGATCGAGCAGGCCCGGACGGTGCTGACCGGCCCGTCGGTCGACACGGTGGTCGTCCCGCTGATCGACGACGTGATCCGGGGCGGCAGTCCCGACATCGTGTCGATCGGCTACCTGATCTCGCTGTGGGCGGGGTCGCGGGCGACGAACGTGTACGTCGACACGATCACGATCTCGTACGGGCTGTCGGGCGTGCGCGGGGTGGTGCGGACGCGGCTGCGCGCGTTCTTCCTGTACCTGATCGGGCTGCTGGTGATGCTCGTGGTCATCCCGCTGCTGGTGCTGGGGCCGACGCTGGTGCGGCACGCGGTGCCGGAGAGCGCCGAGTTCGTCCCGGTCCTGTACTGGCCGGTCGTGGTGACGGGCTCGATCGTGTTCCTCGCGCTGCTGTACCACATGAGCGTCCCGGTGCGGACGGCCTGGTACCGGGAGGTGCCGGGCGCGGTGCTGGCGCTGCTGATCTGGATCGTGGGGAGTTTCTCGCTGCGCCTCTACCTGGCCGGGTCGCTGCGCGGCGTGTCGGTGTACGGGTCGCTGGCGGCGGCGATCGCCGTGCTCGCCTGGCTGTACGTGGCGGCGTTCGCGGTGCTGATCGGGGCGGCGCTGAACGCGGAGATCGACCGGCTGTGGCCCAGCGCGGGGACGGCGCGGGCACGGGCCGTCCGGGAGGCGCAGGAGGACGAGCAAGAGGACGAGCAAGAGGACGGGCGCGAGGACGGGGACGCGGGTGGGGCCGACGGGGCGGAGGGTAAAAACTCCGCCGGTTAAACCCATGAAAAGGCCAAACATGTCGTAACCTCGGCGTACATGACCCTTCGTGAGGAGCCCCGCCGGATCCGGACCGTGACCGGCACGATCGCGACGTCCGACATCTCCGGCCCGGTGCTCTCCCACGAGCATCTGCGCATGGACCTGCGGTGGCCCGCGCGCCCCGCGATGGTCGGCTCGGACCCCCGGCGCTACCTGGACGAGGAGAAGGCGGTCAAGCACGAGCTGTCCGTGCTGCGCGCGGAGCACGGTCTCGGCCTCGTCGTCGATCTGACCTGCGCGGGCATGGGCCGGGACGCGGCCTCGCTCGCCCGGGTCGCGGCCGCCGCCCGGGTCGCGGTGGTCGCCGCCACCGGCGTGTTCACCGAGCCGTTCCACCCCGAGTTCGTCCGCGAGGCGGTGGCCGCGGCGGAGGCCGGCACCGGCCCGTCCGCGGTGGACCGGCTGTCCGAGCGGCTGCTCGCCGAGATCGGCTTCGGCATGGACGGGACGAACGCGCTGCCGGGCGTCATCGGCGAGATCGGCACCTGGGGCGAGGCGCCCACCGAGACCGAGGAGCTGTGCCTGCGCGCCGCCGCCCGCGCCGCCCGCTACTCGGGGCTGCCGGTCGCCACCTACGGCCGCGCGGGCCTGGCCCAGCTGGAGATCCTCACCACGGCCGGGCTGTCGCCCGAGCGGGTCGCCGTCGGCCAGCAGGACCGGGTGGACGACCCCGGCCAGCACCGGAAGATCGCGGAGGCGGGGGCGTACGTCTCGTTCGGGACGCTCGGCCTCGCCGGGGACGACCACGCGGCCCTCGGCGCCCGCGTCCGCGCCGTCATGGACATGCTCGACGCCGGGCACGCCGACCGGGTGCTGCTGAGCACCGGCGTGTCCCGCATGACGCAGGTCGTCCGCTACGGCGGCGCCGGGTACGGCTACCTGTTCGAGACGTTCCTGCCCGCGCTGCGCGCCGCCGGCGCCGATGACGCGACCCTGCGGGGAATCCTGCACGACAACCCCCTCAGGTGGCTCTCCTCCTGACAAGACCGCGCTGAGCGGGTAGGGCTCCGGGGAAGGTGCAAGCGACCCCGGAGGGGGTGTGCGCGATGCCCTGGGACAAGGAATGGAACAGGACGCGCGAGGAGAGCCTGCGGGACGAGACGGTGCGCCTGCCGTTCGCCGACCGGACCGAGGCGGGCCGGGTGCTCGCGGAGCGGCTGGCCCCGCTGGGGCTGGAGGGCGCGGTGGTGCTGGCGCTGCCGCGCGGCGGCGTTCCCGTCGGGTACGAGATAGCGCGGCGGCTGGGCGCGCCCCTGGACGTCCTGGTGACCCGCAAGATCGGTTTTCCGGCGCAGCCGGAGCTGGGCGTGGGGGCGATCGCCGAGGGCGGTGCGCCGGTGTTCGACGCGGGGCTGCTGGCGCGGCTCGGGCTGACCGAGGACGACCTGGCGGCGACGGTGGAGGCCGAGCGCGCGGAGCTGGAGCGGCGGGTGACGGCGTACCGGGGCGGGCGCCCGCCGCCGGAGACGTCCGGACGGCCCGTCGTGGTGGTCGACGACGGCCTGGCGACCGGCGGGACGGCCCGCGCGGCCGTGCGGGCGCTGCGGGAGCGGGGCCCGTCGCGGCTGGTCCTGGCGGTGCCGGTGGGCGCCGCGGAGACCGTCCGGCTGCTGGAGCCCGAGGTGGACGCCCTGGTGGTGCCGGCGGCGCCGTGGGACTTCCGCGCGGTCGGGCAGTGGTACCGGAACTTCGATCAGCTCACCGACCGCGACGTGATCGGCTGGCTGGAACGCGCGGGCCGGATGGCGGCGCCGGATAAAGGACCCAGATGAATTTCCGGAAATGGCGCACGTGCCGCCGCCGGGTGCGGTAAAAGGCGGTCGGCCGGTAATTCCGGAATCCTGGAACGGGGCAAGAGGGGCGCAAACGCCCGTACCCGGCCCTTCGGACCGGGTACGGGCAACGCAAACGGCCCCGCCGGGTGCGGGGCCGTGTCGTTTCTCGGTGGCGTGCCGGGGTGGTTCTGGGAGCGTCGGGGCGGCCGGTGATGCGGGTGGAGGCTGCGCCGCCCGGTTCGCGGTCGGCTAGGCGGCGTTGGCGCGACGCATGCGGCGCCGGCGCTCGGACGCGCGCTCATCCTCGTTGAGGCCGCCCCACGTGCCGTACTTCTCGGGCCGGGACACCGCGTAGTCCAGGCAATCCGTGCGGACCGGGCAGCCCATGCAGATCTGCTTGGCCTTGCGCTCGCGGATCTCGCGCTCGGGCTGGCGCTCGCCGTCGGGACCGAAGAAGAGGACGAGGTCTTCCCCCCGGCACGCCGCGGCGTCCTGCCAGCCCCAGCTGGGACGAGGGAGGTTTGCCTGCCGACGTACCTGAGCCATGGAACACCCACCTTGATTGGTTCGTACTGAGCTACTGAACAAAGGACATGGACGCTCGACGTGCTTCACATGACGGGAGTCAGAAGCGAAGCGCCGAATGGTCCAACGTCTGGAGTTGCCGCTCTGTTCCCCGTCCGGTTACTCCGGAATCCTGGGGACGTGCGACACGGAGGCCCTCTAAAGGGACCTCCGAGAGATTACACGAGGGCCGCCGCGTTGAGAAGAGTGAGGTCCCTAACAATGTAGGTTTCCAGGTTCTCTCCGCAGTCCGGTCCGCACGGGGCCGACTGCTGTACGGCCTCGAAGACGACCCGGTAACGGCTCTCCTGAACGGCGACCACCGCTTCGTACCGAGATGTCCCTGTGAGGGATTCCACGGTCGCCGCGTCCACTTCCAGCCGTCCCGTGTGGGCCCGGACGAAGTGCTCGGCGGCCTGTACGGGCTCCGGCGTCCCGGCCCGGCCGCGCAGCCGGTCCAGCACGACCTCGCCGCGCAGGTACGCGTTCACCGCCGATATGGCCTCGGTCTCGCCGAGGTCGCCGTAGTAGAAGCCGTGGGGGAGACATACAAGGTTCGCTGCGAATCGATCACCGCCGACATGGGTGGTTTCCCAGACGAGCGGACCGAAACGTGACGACAGCGCCCGCGCGAGCGGAGCACCTGTGCGCGCGCAGCACGCGTTGCGCTTGCCGTGCGTGCACACCAGCAGGACGGGGTCGAGGACGGGCGCGCCCAGTCCCGGCGAGCGCCCCGCCGCGAGGGCGTCCAGGTCGAGGGCCGCCAGCTCGCCCGGATCGGCGAGCTTGCGCCCTTCCATCCACACCCGGTCACCCTCGGAGTAGGCCGCGTACACCTGGACCGGGGGAGTCGCGCCGCGGCGCCCGGTCCGGCGGATGAGCTGCGGCCGGACGCCCGCTCGCAGCGCGGCCCGCAGGGTCTGTGCGATGGGCGCGGGGCCGGCGATGTCCTCGACGCGTTCCGGCCACGGCCCCGGGTGCTCGATGAGCAGCCACGAGCGGGCCTTGGTGGTGGCGCTGGCCAGGCACGGCCGTTCGCCGGTGTGGCTGCCCGGGCAGTGCCCGCAGCCCTTGCCGCGCGTCAAAGAAACCCCCCGCCGATCTTGGCCCTGTTAGGTTAGGTTAACCTAACGGAGCCTTCGGGGGCCAGCGAAGGTGGGGAACGTCATACCCGCCGCGCGCGTCGTATCACCCGCCCGCTCATCACGAGGACGTCCTGGTCAGCGCCTCGGCCACCGGTAGCGCGGCGGCCCGGTCGGCGGCCACGAGCCCGATGCGGGTGCGCCGGTCGAGGACGTCGCCCGCGTCCAGCGCCCCCTCGTGCCGGACGGCCCACGCCAGTTCGGCGCCCAGCACCGGCAGCCCGGGCACGACCGGCTCCAGGAGCGCCGGATCGTCCGCGCCCAGCGCCGCCAGCAGCGGCGCCTCCGTACCGTACCGGCGGACGAGCCGCGGCGGCGCGGCCAGCCGGGCGAGCCGGTCCGGGGACGCCGCCCCGACGAGCGGGATCCGCGCGGTGCGGCAGGGCCCCGCCGCGAGCCCGCGGGCCCGCACGGCGGCGTCCACCGCGTCCTGCGCCATCCGCCGGTAGGTCGTCAGCTTGCCGCCGACGACCGTCACGACCCCCTCCCGCGAGGCCAGCACCGCGTGCCGCCGCGACAGGTCGGCCGTCCCGCCTCCCGCACCCGCGTCCAGCAGCGGGCGCAGCCCCGCGAACGCGCCCACCACGTCCGCGGGCCGCACCGGCACCTCGAGCGCCGTCCCCAGCACGTCCAGCAGGAACCCGACCTCGCCGGGGGACGGCTCGGGCACGTCTGGGATCGGGCCGTCGGCCGGCTCGTCGGTCAGCCCGACGTAGACCCGCCCGTCCTCCTGCGGCAGCACCAGCAGGAACCGGCCGAACTCGCCCGGCACCGGGATCTGCATCCCCGCGCGCCCCGGCAGGGCCTCCGGCCGCAGCACCAGGTGCGTCCCCCGCGACGGCCGCAGCCGCACCCCGTCCACCAGGCCGCCCGCCCACACGCCGGCCGCGTTGACCACCGCGCGGGCCCGCACGGTGAACTCCCGGCCGGTCTCCTCGTCCCGGACGAGCGCCCCGTCCCCGGCCAGCGCCAGCGCGCGGCACCGGGTCAGGATCCGGGCGCCGTGCGCGGCGGCCGTCCGCGCGATCGCGGTGACCAGCCGCGCGTCGTCGGCGAGCCGCCCGTCCCAGGACAGCAGCCCGCCGCGCAGCCCCAGCCGGCGCAGCGCGGGCGCCGCCCGCAGCGTCTCCACCGCCGACAGCCCGCGCGGGCGCGGCAGCGCGGCCCGCGGCGTCCGCGCGGCGAGCCGCAGCGCGTCCCCCGCGTGCAGCCCCGCCCGGGACGCCAGCGCGTGCGAGCGCGGCACCAGCGGCGTCAGCGGCAGGACGAACGGCTGCGCGGCCACCAGGTGCGGCGCCGTCCGGGTCAGCAGCGTCCCGCGCTCGACCGCGCTCTCGTGCGCCACGTCCACCTGCCCGGACGCCAGGTAGCGCAGCCCGCCGTGGATCAGCTTCGAGCTCCACCGCGACGTCCCGAACGCCAGGTCGTGCGCGTCGATCGCGGCGACCGACAGCCCGCGCGACGCGGCGTCCAGCGCCGCCCCGGCCCCGGTGGCGCCGAGCCCCACGACCAGGACGTCCACGACCTCGTCCGGGAGCGCCGCCAGCTCGCGGGCGCGCCGCTCCCGGTCCAGCGACGACCGGGCGGGCGTCGCGATCGCGCCAGGGGTGAGGGAGGCGGTCATCGGACTCCTTCGTGCGTATCCGGGCTTTCGGGCCGGGGACGGAATGAGGCAGGGCGGTCGGCCGGGGTGCGGGCTCTCACGGGGCGAGGAGCCGTTCGAGGGCGCCGCGCAGCTCGGCGTCGAACGCGGCCGCGGTGAGTTCCGGATCGTCCTCGTCGATCATGGTCCGTCCCGACAGCCCGTAGGACTGGACGACCAGCAGCAGCGCGCGCGCCTGCCGCGGGGGGTGGCCGGGGCGGATCGTCCCGTCGCGGTGCCCGGCGGCGATCGCGTCCTCGAACAGCTCGAGGAACGCCAGCTGGCTGGCGCCGAGACGGTCGAGGACGTAGGGCAGCAGCAGCTCGGGATCCACGTCGACGATCTTGCGGAGCAGCGGGTGCCCGCGGAACGCGCGGACGCCCTCGACCAGGCCGTCCACCAGCCGGGTCCGGACCGGGCGGCCGTCGTCCGGCGGCTGCACGGCGGTGCCGATCCGGGTCCACTCGCGGGTCATCAGGTCGGCGACGATCGTCCGGACGTCCGGCCAGCGGCGGTACAGCGTCATCCGCGAGACGCCGGCGCGGCGGGCGATGTCGGTCAGCGTCGTCCGGCGCACCCCGACGGCGAGGACGCAGTCGCGGGCGGCGTCCAGGACGGTGTCGTCGGCGGTCCGGGCGCCGGTCCCATTGTGACGATTCGACGTCATGTGTCACAGTGTAAGCCACACGGACCGACACGCCGGGAGGCAGGGTGGAGACGCGCGATATGCTGTGGAGCGGCTGGGGCGACCCCGAGCGGGCGGCGCCGCTGCCCGAGCCCGTCGTGAACCTGCTGCGCGACCTGCTCGGCGTGCGGACGGCCGACGCGCGGCCCGTCGACCTCGCCGCGATCGCGCCCGCCGAACCCCGCCTGGACGCGCGCGAACTGGGCGCGCTCGCCGAAGCCGCGGGCGGCGCCGCGCACGTCCGGACGGACGCCGAGGCGCGCGTCCGGCACACGCGCGGCAAGTCGACCCCCGACCTGCTGCGTGCGCGCGCGGGCGACACGTCCGCCGCGCCCGACGCGGTCGTCCTGCCGGGCGGGCACGACGAGGTCCTCGCGGTGCTGCGGGCCTGCGCGGCCCACCGGATCGCGGTCGTCCCGTTCGGCGGCGGCACGTCCGTCGTCGGCGGCCTCGCGCCGGAGGGCCCGGCGATGAGCGGCCTGGGCCGGTTCGTCGCCCTCGACCTGCGCCGGATGGACGCGCTCGTCTCGATCGACCACGAGTCGCGCACGGCCGTCCTGCAGCCCGGCCTGCGCGCCCCGGACGCGGAGGCGCTGCTCGCCGGGGAGGGGTACACGCTCGGGCACTTCCCCCAGTCGTACGAATGGGCGACGATCGGCGGATTCGCCGCCGCGCGCTCCAGCGGGCAGGCGTCCGCCGGTTACGGCCGGTTCGACGACATGGTGGTCGGGCTCACCGTCGCCACCCCCGAGGGCCCGCTCGACCTCGGCCGCGCGCCCCGCTCCGCCGCCGGGCCCGACCTGCGCCAGCTCGTCCTCGGCTCCGAGGGCGCCTTCGGCGTGATCACCTCCGTGACCGTCCGGATCCACCCGATTCCCCCGGAACGCGCCTACGAGGGCTGGCGGTTCGCCTCCTTCGCCGCCGGCGCCGCCGCGCTCCGCCGCCTCGCCCAGGACGGCCCGCTGCCCGCCGTGCTGCGGCTCTCCGACGAGACCGAAACCATGATCGGCCTCGCCGACCCGGCCGCCGTCGGCTCCGGCTCCGGGGCCGCCGGCTGCCTCGCCGTCCTCGGCTTCGAGGGGACCGCCGCGCAGGTCGCCGACCGGCGCGCCCGCGCCGCCGCGACGCTGCGCGACGCGGGCGGCGAGCCGCTCGGCGCCGGACCGGGCGAGAAGTGGGCGCACGGCCGCTTCCACGCCCCCTACCTGCGCGACGCCCTGCTGGACGTCGGCGCGTTCGTCGAGACGCTGGAGACCGCCGGCTTCTGGTCGCGGATCCCCGACCTGTACGACGGCGTCCGCAACGCGCTCATCGGCACCCTGTCCGGCTCCGGCACACCGCCCCTCGTGATGTGCCACATCTCGCACGTGTACCAGACGGGCGCGTCCCTGTACTTCACGGTCGTCTCCGCCCAGGGCGAGGACCCGCTCCCGCACTGGGAGAAGGCGAAACGCGCCGCCTGCGACGCGATCGCCGACGCGGGCGGCACGATCAGCCACCACCACGGCGTCGGCACCGACCACCGCGACTGGTACGAGCGCGAGATCGGCCCCCTCGGGACCGCCGTCCTGCGAGCAGTCAAGGACCGCCTCGACCCCACCGGGATCCTCAACCCCGGCGTCCTCGTCCCCCGGCCGGGGAGTGACCGTGCCGCGCGCGTTCACCGCGATCGTCAACCCCGCCGCGGGCGGCGCCGCGTCCGCCGCCTCGCTCGTCCCGCTCGCCCGCGCCCTCCGCGACGCCGGCGCCGACCTCGCCGTCGAGTACAGCCGCGGCCTCGACCACGCCGCCGACCTCGCCCGCACCGCCGCCTCCGCCGGACGAGTAGTCCTCGGCGTCGGCGGCGACGGCATGGTCGGCGGCGTCGGCGGCGCCCTCGCCGGGACCGGCGCCACCTTCGGCATCGTCCCCGCCGGGCGCGGCAACGACTTCGCCCGCCAGCTCGGCGTCCCCGCCGAGCCCGCCGAGCTCGCCCCCCTCCTCCTGGACGGCGAGCCGCGCGCCGTCGACGCGATCGAGGCCGGCGGCACCACCGTCCTCGGCAGCGTCTACGCGGGCGTCGACGCCGTCGCCAACGCCAATGCCAACCGGTCCCGCCTCCTGCGCGGCTCCGCCGCGTACTACGCCGGGGCCCTGCGCGCCATCCTCACCTGGCGGCCCGCCGACTACCGGGTCGTCGTGGACGGCGCCGAGCACCGCTTCGGCGGCTACAGCGTCGTCGCCGCCAACTCCGGCTACTACGGCTCCAACAAGCACATCGCGCCCGACGCCCGCGTGGACGACGGTCTCCTCGACGTCGTCCTCATCCGCTCCGCCCCGAAACCCCTCTTCTTCGCCGTCATGCGCGAACTCGAGGCGGGCACGCACGTCCGCCGTCCCCAGGTCGAGGTCCTGCGCGGTCGGGAGGTGCGCATCGAGCTCGCCGGCCCGCCCGGCCGCACCCTGCCCTACGGCGCCGACGGCGAACTCCCCGGCGTCCTCCCCGTGACCGCCCGCGTCCTGCCGGGGGCGCTGCGCGTGCTGGCCCCCTGAACCCGAAGGCAGCGCTCTGACCAGCCGAATCGAGAGTCCGCGCGAGATTTGGACCCGGCGTTTGGGGCGATTTACGCGGCCATTACGGCCATCCGGATAGCGTCGTATACGTCCCGCTAAGGGACCTTGGGGCCGTCTGCGGACGCATCATGAGAAGGCGACTGTTCGCCGTTCTGGGGGGACTCATGATTCCCGCGGACGCCCTCCACGTGGCAGCGTCGGCGTCTCTGGGGGTGGCGCCGACGCTGCTGTGTTTTCTTGCAAGGCCCTCGGCGTCAGGCCGCGGGGCGGCCTTCCTTCAACGGGCCTTGCGGTGCGATTGCTGCATCGCTCCGACTCGCCCGAGGGGCTCGCTGCGCGATCGGATTCTCGCTTTGCTCGAATCCGGCTTCGCTCGCAATCGCAGTGGTTCCGGTGCGCTCTGGCTGGGGCCTGGCTGGGGTGAGTGCCTTGGGATCCGGTGGGGGGTGCGGTTCTTCGGATATGTGAACACTTGTGTCTGTTAGTGTTGCGGCTCTGCTGTTCGCTGGGAGAGGGGTGCGCGGGGTGCGGGTGGGGCGTCCTTCGCCGGAAGAGCTGCGACACAACTTCGCCGCTGAGCTCGAATCGGTTCTGGCCGACGGCGGGATGCGGAGCGAGAGCGGTCTCGACATGGAGGTCGAGGAGGCTCTCTGGGCCATCGCGCGGGCACGGCCGGACGTGCCCGTCGAGCTTGTGGCCGCGGCGTACCGGGCGTTCGCGGGGCAGCTCGACGGGGGCAACGCGCGGGCCCGTCGTGCCGAGCTGGAGCGTCGGCTCGAGGAGATGAAGCGGCGGCATCCTCCGCGCAATTAGACTCTCCGTGTCGCCCCCTTCCCCCCGGAGGTTGTCCGTGCGTGCTGAGGAATCGTCGGACGGCGTGGCAGGGGGGAACTCGCGGACGTCCGAGGCCGGGGCCGGGTGGGAGTGCGAGCGGCCGGGCACGTTCCACGAGCTGCTGCCCGAGCGGGTGCCCGATTTCTCGTGGCGGCATCCCGGGGTGCTGTGGCGGTCGCGCAACGACGTGATCGCGAAGTGGTTCGGGGATCCGTCGGGCGCGATCCGGCGGCGCTGCGTCGCGGCGCTGCGGGAGCGGGGGACGCCCGCCGCGTTCACGGTGCACCGGTCGGCGCCCGAGTTCTCGTTCGTCCTGCTGGGCGACACCGGGGAGGGCGACCGTTCGCAGTACGCGGTCGTGCCGCCGATGCTGAACGCGGCGCGGGACGCCGACTTCATGGTGATCGCGAGCGACGTCATCTACCCGGCGGGCGAGGCCGCGCACTACCCGGCAAGGTTCTTCCGCCCCTACAAGGACTTCCCGGGGGCCGTGTACGCGGTGCCGGGGAATCACGACTGGTACGACGGCCTGCGGGGGTTCCTGCACGTGTTCTGCGGGCTGGACATGGACTGTTCGCCGCCCAAGTGGGGCGGGCCGTTCGGGTGGCTCGCCGGGGCGCTGTGGCGCAAGGCGGGGGACGTCGACGCGCGGGCGCTCGAGACGGCCCGCGGCGAGTACCGGGGCTCGACGGGGCAGCCGGGGCCGTACTGGGTGATCGACACTCCGCCGCTGCGGATCGTGGGGATCGACACGGGCATCGGGGGCGGGATCGACCGCGACCAGGGAGAGTGGCTGCGCGAGGTGTCCGGAGGGCCGAAGCCGAAGCTCCTGGTGACGGGCAAGCCGCTGTACGTCGATGAGGAGTACCACCCGTGCCCGATCGAGGGCGGCGGGACGGTCGACGAGATCGTCCGCGATCCGGCGCACAACTACGTGGCCGCCATCGGGGGCGACATCCACAACTACCAGCGGTACCCGATGACGCGGGGGGACGGGCGCCCGCTGCAGTACGTCGTGGCCGGTGGCGGGGGCGCGTTCATGCACGCCACCCACACGATCCCGCGGACGCGGTCCGTGAAGGAGGGCGACTTCCGCTGCTACCCGCTGCGGGGCGACTCCCTGTCGAGGTACAGCAAGCTGTACGGGCGATGGCTGCACCTGCCGAAGTTGTTCGTCCTCACCCCGGAGGAGGCGACGGCGGCGGTGCGGCGCCGGCTCGGCATCGAGCCCGGACGCGGGTACGAGGCGCGGGACGTGTCCCTGCGGGCGAGGTTCGTGGCGTTCGCGCTCGGGGTGCCGCGCGGGGACAGGCGGCGCCGGGGACCGCTGCGGCTGCCGGTGCGCAAGCTCCCGCAGCGGTTCCGGTCCGAGCTGGCGGACTGGGACGAGCCGCCGTTCTTCAAGAGCTTCCTGCGGTTGGACGTCACCGCGGAGGAACTGCGCATCCGCTGCCACGCCGCGACCGGATGCGGCGATCACGAGGAGTTTCCGCCGGTCGAGGACGAGGTACGGATCCCCTTGAACCCGGCGGGCGCCCAGTGAACCCGGGCGGACTTCCGTGATCCTGTCGCACGATCCGTGCGCCGGACGTTACAGTTCTTGATCACCTCACGGGTGACCGGACCACAGGAGAGCGATACATGAGTTACCCCCCGCAGGGGCAGGGCCAGCACCAGCAGGGCGGCCACGCGCCCGCCCCGGCGCACCAGCCGGGGCCCGTGGCCACGGGCAGCGGCGCCAACATGAAGCGCCGCAACCCGGTCGGCGCCTGGCTCGGCCTTCCCATCATCACCTTCGGCATCTACGGCCTGGTGTGGTTCTACAAGGTCCACAACGAGCTGTACCGGTACGACCGCCGGGTCGGCGATTCGGCCCTGAACGCGCTGCTGTCGATGCTGTTCGGCTTCATCACGTTCGGCATCTGGCCGCTGGTGATGTGGATCAAGCTCGGCGGTCGCATCCGCCAGGCGCAGCGCGCCGCGGGACTGCCCGCGAGCTGCAGCACCGGCGTCGGCTTCCTGCTCGGCATCATCGGCTTCGGGGTGCTGTACTACCAGATCCAGCTCAACAAGGTCGTCGACCGCTACGGCGGGACGCCGCCCGACCAGCACGTCTCGCTCGTCGCCTGACCTTCCGGGGGCTACGGCCCTGGCCCCCGCCGAGCCCCTCCGCGCCCACCCGTCGCGGAGGGGCTTTCCCGTTCTGTCGGTGGGCGCCGCCAGAATGGACGGGTGCGGATGGCGGCGGCCCCGGGGCCCGGCGGCGGGGGAGAGCTGCGGCCCCTCGCCGAGGACGGCGCGCCCGCGGGTCCCGCGCGCGGCGTCCCCGACCTGGTCGCCGAGATCGAGCGGGTGGAGCGGGCGGAATCGCCGCGGTGGGTCTGGGCGTCCACCGCGCGGCTGTACCCGCGGCTGCTGGACGCCGGGGTGCGGGTGGCCAGGTGCCATGACCTGGAACTCGTCGAGAGCCTGCTGAGCGGGCACGCCGGACGGTACGGCGAGCCGCGGTCGGTCGCGGCGGCGTGGGCGCGGCTGCACGGCGCGCCCGTCCCGCCCGACCCCGTGCCGGCGCGCGAGACGACGCAGGGGGCCCTTTTCGGGGGCTCCGGGGAGGACGCCGAGGACCTCGCGAAGATCGTCGAGGTGCACGCGGCGCAGCGGCGTACCATCGCCGGGCTGGACGGGTTCGGGCTGCTGGCGGCGGCCGAGTCGGCGGGCTCGCTCGTCGCGGCGGAGCTGGGCCATGACGGGCTGCCGTGGTCGGCCGGGGAGCACGACGCCCTGCTCACCGAGCTGCTCGGGCCCCGGCCGTCCGGAGGTCTGCGCCCCCGCAGGCTCCAGGACCTCGCCGACCGCATCGGCGCCGCGTTCGGCCCGCGCGCGCACGTCAACCCCGATTCCCCCGCGCAGCTCCTCAAGGCGTTCGCGGCGGCGGGCCTGCCGGTCCCGTCGACGCGGGCGCACGTGCTGAAGGGGATCGACCACCCGGCCGTGCCGCTGCTGCTGGAGTACAAGGAGCTGGCGCGGCTGCACACCGCGCACGGGTGGTCCTGGCTCGACGCGTGGGTGCGCGACGGCCGGTTCCGCGCGGAGTACGTGGTCGGCGGCGTGGTGTCCGGGCGGTGGGCGACCAGCGGCGGCGGCGCCCTGCAGATCCCGCGGGTGCTCCGCAGGGCGGTGGTCGCCGACCCCGGCTGGCGGCTGGTCGTCGCCGACGCCGCCCAGCTCGAACCCCGCGTCCTGGCGGCGCTCGCGGGCGACCGGGCGTTCGCCGACGCCGCCGCCCACGGCGACCTGTACGCCGCGCTCGCCGAGGCGTTCACCGCCGACCCCGGACCGGACGGCCTGTCCGCCCGGGACAAGGCCAAGCTCGCGCTGCTGTCGGCGATGTACGGCGGCGGGACGGGCGAGGCCGTGCAGCTGCTCGCCGTGCTGAAGCAGCGCTTCCCCGACGCGTTCGGCTACGTCGAGGCCGCCGCGCGGGCGGGCGAGCGCGGCGCGCTCGTCCGGTCCCTGCTCGGCCGGACCTGCCCGCCGCCGTCCGCGGGCTGGCGGGCGCTGACCTCCGACGACGCCGGCGCGGGGGCGCTGCGCAGCCGCGGCCGGTTCACCCGCAACTTCGTGGTGCAGGCCACGGCCGCCGACTGGGCGCTGGCGCTCCTCGGCGCGCTCCGCCGCCGACTCACCGCGCTGGGCCCGCCCCGCCTGGTGTTCTTCCAGCACGACGAGGTGATCGTGCACGCCCCGGCGGAGCTGGCCGAGGAGGCCGCGGACGCCGTCCGGGCGGCGGCGGAGGAGGCGCGGCGGCTGCTCTTCGGCCGCACCGCCGTCGTGTTCCCGATGGAGATCGCGATCGTGGGCCGGTACTCCGAGGCGAAATGACCCCCGAGGTCAGCGCGCGATCGTGTAGGACGGGCGCGCGTTGAGCGCGTCGACGTCGGAGAACGACGTCCGCCGGTACGCCCCGCTGATCGTCTTCAGCTCCTCCGGCGCCAGCACGTCCTCGATCGACGCGAATCCCCGGGGGCGCGCCCCGCCACCATCTGCAGGATGTGGTCGGCCGGCATGTCCCGGCAGGCCAGCACGATCGAGTTGACGCTCTCGCGGCGCTCCCGCTCGTAGGCGGCCAAGCCCTCGGAGGGCCCCGCGGCGGCCAGCTCGTGCGCCAGGACGCGCGCGTCCAGGACGGCCTGCGAGCCGCCGTTGGACCCGATCGGGTACATCGGGTGGGCGGCGTCGCCGAGCAGGGTGACGCGGCCGAACGTCCAGCGCTCCAGGGGTTCGCGGTCGACCATCGGGTACTCGAGGATCTCCGCGCTGGCCCGCAGCATCGCCGGGACGTCCAGCCAGTCGAACTTCCAGTCGGCGAAGTGGGGGAGGACGTCCTCCAGCCGGCCCTGCCGGTTCCAGTCGGCGTTCCGGTCCAGCACGTCGTCGGCCAGCTTCACCTCGGCCACCCAGTTCAGCAGCGCCTTCCCGCGGCGCTCGGCGCGCCTGGAGATCGGGTAGACGACCATCTTCGCGGCGGCGTTGCTGCCGGCGACCGCCAGCGTCCGGCCGGAGAGGAACGGCTCGCCCTCGGCGACGCCGCGCCACATCCGGATGCCGTTCCACAGCGGCGCGCGCTCGTCCGGGTACAACCGGGCGCGGACCGCCGAGTGCAGCCCGTCCGCGCCGACGAGCACGTCGGCCTCGTGGGTGCGGACCTCGCCGGACGCCCGGTCGCGCAGCCGCGCCCGCACGCCGGAGCCGTCCTGCTCGAAGTCCTCGAACACGGTGCCGGTGCGGACGGCGCCGTCGCCGAGCCGCTCGCGGACCGCGGCCAGGAGGGCCATCTGCAGTTCGCCGCGGTGGATCGAGTACTGCGGCCAGTTGTAGCCGAGGTCGCGGCCGCGCGGCTCGCCCCAGATGCGGCCGCCGTACCGGTCGAAGTGCACCATCTCGGCGGTGGGGATGCCGATCTCGGCCAGCTCGTCGCCCAGGCCGAGTTCGGTCAGCTCGCGGACGGCGTGCGGGAGGAGGTTGATGCCGACGCCGAGCGGACGCAGTTCCCGGGCCGCGTCGACCACCAGCGGCTCCGCCCCGGCCTCGTGCAGGCTCAACGCGGTGGTGAGGCCGCCGATCCCGGCCCCCACGATGAGTACGCGCATGAATCGCCCTTCATTGGTCCCCGGGCGGGCGGGACCGCGGTGGGCGGCCCCGCTCGCCCGGGTCGTGTCATCGCCGCCGTATCGGAGGCGGCCCCTGACCGGCCGATCGCCATGGACCGGCGGGCGAACCGGACGTCGCGTCCGGCCCGCTCCTGCCATGATCTCCGATTTGGCATCCGATTTCGGGCAGTTGTCCGATTTCGGATCGTTCTCTGCCGCCGCTGCGCCGGACGTCCGCCCGCCGGCCCCGTTGCGGGCGGGCGCGTGACGTCGGCGAGCGGTCGTCCCGGCGGCGCCTAGCCCGCGTTCTTGCCGATCCGCTTCGCGGCGGCCTTGGCGACGGACCCGGTGTCTTTGGCTCCGGTGTCTTTGGTCCCGGTGTCTTTGGTCCCGGTGTCCTCGCCGGATGCGGACTGCTCGGCGGTCGTTTCGGCGTCCTTCGCGGCCTCGTTCTTCGCCGCGCTCTCGTCCTCGCCGGTCTTGCCCGCGGGGACCTTCGCGACCGGCCCGGCGTCCGCGGTGTCGGCGCCCTTGCCCGCGGCGGGCGTGGCGCCGGGGACCTTGGCTCCGCCGCGCACCAGCCGGCCCACCTCGGCCCTGAGCCGGATGAACTCCGGCAGGCCGCGGGTCTCGATCTGGTCGCGCTCGCTCGGCAGGCCGACCGGCAGGTCGGCGTGCACCCGGGCGGGGGACCGGTTGAGGACGACGACGCGGTCGCCGACGTAGACGCTCTCGTCGATGTCGTGCGTGACGAGCAGGATCGTCATCTTCTCGTCCCGGTGGACCTTCAGGACGAGATCCTCCAGGTCCTCCCGCGTCTGCGCGTCGACCGAGCCGAACGGCTCGTCCATCAGCAGCAGCGACGGGCGGTAGGCGAGCGCGCGGGCGATCGACACGCGCTGCTGCATGCCGCCCGACAGCTGCCACGGGTACTTCTTGCCCGCGTCCGGGAGGCCGACCGACTCCAGCGCCTCCTGCGCCGCGGCGCGCCGCGCAGCGCGGGACCCGCCGCGGCGCCGCAGCGGCAGCGCCACGTTGTCGCGGACGCTCAGCCAGGGGAACAGCGATCGGCTGTAGTCCTGGAAGACCACCGCGAGGTCGTCCGGCACGCCGTCGATCGGCTTGCCGTTCAGGGCGAGCTTCCCCCCGGTCGGGCGGATCAGCCCGGCGATGCAGCGCAGCAGGGTCGACTTGCCGCAGCCGGACGGGCCGACGATGCTGAGCAGCTCGCCGTCCGCGACCGTGAGGTCGAGGGAGTCGAGGGCGGTGAACCCGTCCCCGTAGGAGTGCGTGAGGCCGTTGATCTCTAGCATCGCGGCCGCCTTTTCTGTGTGTGCGTCAGGTAGAACATCGTCAGTTCGCGAGCCTCTTGGCGCCGGTGTGCCAGGCCAGCAGCCGCCGCTCCAAGAGCATGAAGACGGCGTTGAACAGGAACCCGAGGATGCCGAGCATGACGATGCCGGCCCACATCCGCGGCAGCTCGAACTGGCGCTGCGCGTCCAGCAGCTCGGTGCCGATGCCGACGGTGCTCCCCAGCAGCTCGGACAGCACCATCAGGATCAGCGCGAACGACAGCGCCACCCGCAGCCCCGCGAAGATCTTCGGCGCGGCCGCCGGAAGGATGATCGTCGTCATCCGGCGGAAGCGGGAGACGTTGAAGACCCGGGCGGTCTCCAGCTGCAGGGCGTCCACGGAACGGACGCCGTCGGAGGTGTTCAGCAGGACCGGCCAGATCACCCCGAACGCGATCGTCACGATCCGCATGGTGTCGCTGATCGAGAACACCAGGATGAAGAAGGGCAGCAGCGTGGGCGGCGGGACCGCCCGCAGGAACTGCAGCACCGGGTCGAACATGTCGTACAGGGTCCGGGACCGTCCGATGGCCGCGCCGATGACCACGCCGGCGAGACCGGCGGCGGCCCAGCCGATGAACAGGTTCTTCAGGCTGCTGGAGAAGTCCTCCAGCGCGTCGTCCGACAGGAACAGGTGGGACACCGGCCCGGAGAACCAGATCTCCTTGAGGGTCTGGACGATCTCCGAGGGCGGCGGGAAGTACGTCTCGTTCACCGCACGGGTGACGAGCTCCCACAGGACGACCGCGATCGCGACGAGCCACACGCGTTCCAGGAGCCCGCGTGCCGCTTTCAGTGCTTTCACGAGACTCCCTCCACCCGCGCGCTGTTCCACCGGAACGCGATCCGCTCGAACGCCAGCAGCAGGCCGTTGGCGAGCAGCCCGAGCATGCCCGCCCAGAACGCGCCGGCGAGCAGCAGGTCGGTGCGTCCGCCGCCGGACTGGGTGTCGGCGAGGTAGATGCCGATGCCGTCCCACCCGCCGGCGAACAGCTCGGTGCTGATCACGACGATGAGGGCGACGGACGCGGCGATCCGGACGCCGGTGACGATGAACGGGGCGGCGCTCGGCAGGGAGACGCGCCACAGCACCGACACCGTGCCGAACCCGAAGCTGCGGAGGCTCTCCTTGGCCACGGGGTCGACGTCGCGGAGCGCGTAGAGGGTGTTGATGAGGATCGGCCAGAGGCACGCGTAAAAGATGAGTGACATCTTCATCTGCAGCGGCTCGGCGAACAGGATGATGGCGAGCGGGATCAGCGCGACCGAGGGGATCGGGCGGAGCAGCTCGACCAGGGCCCGCGACGCGACGTCCAGCAGCGGGATCGAGCCGAGCAGCACGCCCAGCGGGACCGCGACGAGCACGGCGAGCAGGAGCCCGCCGAGCCACGCCTGCAGGGAGGCCCCGACGTCGACGAGGAAGTCCTCGTCGACGGCGAGCTTGCCCGCTTCCGTCAGGACGGTCGTCATGGGGGGCAGCGCGTCGCGGTCCAGGAGGCCGGCACGACTGACGCCCTCCAGGACCGCGAGCACTCCGACGCCGCCGACCGCGCCGAGAAGGATTCGGCGAAGGTTCATGAAGTCTCGGCGATGAGGGTGTTGATGTCGACCTTGCTGTCGATGTAGCCGAACTCCTGCATGAGGTCCGGGATGCGCTGGAGCCGCTCGGCGTCGAGGGTGCTCGTGTAGGTGCCGTAGCTCATCGTCGAGGCCACCTCAGAGGTGATCTTGGCGTACTTGGGCAGGACGTCCTGCACGACCTTGCGGTCCTTGCACTGCTCCGCGGCCTTCTGCAGGGCCCGCTGGAACGCGGCCACGGTCTTCGGGTTCTCCTTCACGAACTTCTCCGTGGAGGCGTAGCCGGCGATCGGGAAGTCGGCGAGCTTGTCACTGGACAGGTCCGTGACCATGCGGGCGCCGATCGACTCCTGCATCTGGGTGCCGAAGGGCTCGATGGCCTGGACGGCCTCGACGCTCTCGGACTTGAGGGCCTGCTCCATGTTCGGGGGCGGCACCTCGACGAAGTCGTCGTCGCCGAAGGTGACGTCCTTCGGCTCACCCGCGGCCTCGATCATCAGCGTGCTGATGTTCTGCTTGGTGTTAACCCCGATCTTCTTGCCCTTGAGGTCCTCGATGGACTTGTAGGGCGAGTCCTCGCGCACCATCAGGGTGTGGGTCTTCGGGCCGCTCTGGAAGCCCTCGGCGACGATCTTGGGCTTGAAGCCCGGGTCCTTGACGGACGCGGTGACCAGCGAGACGTAGTTGCCGAAGCTGATGTCGAGCGCGCCGCTCTTGAGCTTCGGGATGGCCTCGGCGCCGCCCTGGAGGGTCTGCAGCCTGACCTCCAGGCCCTCCTCCTCGAACAGCCCCTTCTCCATGGCGAGCTGGACCGGGGCGGTGTCGGCGACGGTCATCGTGCCGAGCGTGATCCGCGAGGTCTCGAGGCCGTTCGCGGAGGCCTCCTCCTCGCCGCCGCAGGCGGCGCCGGTGAGGCCGACGGCGATGGCGAGCGCGCCGGCGAGGACCGCGCGACGGTGTGTGACTGACATGCGCAACGCTCCGTATGCGGGGAAGCTTGATGAGCTGTGATGAAAGGTGATCTTTCAACGAGCGGGGAGCGTAGCGCACAGTAGCCCCCCTAGGGGGGCGATATCAGGTGGACGCGCACTTATGGGGGGATGTGTAAACAATCTGTGACATTGATATCGCCAGCATCGTAAGCCGGGACATGTGCGGCTTATTGGACTCGCTGTATCGGCCCGGAGTCAGGGCGGCGCGGTCGAGGAGGCCGCCGCGCTCGGCGCCCTCCTCGACCGCGGACGCCCCGCCCCCGCGGGCCGTGCCGAACGGGGGCCGGCGAAGGGTCACGCGGTCTTGGCGATGAGGGTGTTGATGTCGAGCTTGCTGTCGATGTAGCCGAACTGCTGCATGACGTCCGGGACGCGCTGGAGCCGCTCGGCGCTCAGGGTGCTCGTGTAGGTGCCGTAGCTCATCGTCGAGGCCACCTCAGAGGTGATCTTGGCGTACTTCGGCAGGGTCTCCTGGACGACCTTGCGCTCGGCGCACCGGCCCGACGCTTTCTGCAGCGCCCGCTGGAACGCGGCCACGGTCTTCGGGTTCTCCTTCACGAACTTCTCCGTGGAGGCGTAGCCCGCGATCGGGAAGTCGGCGGTGGCGCCGCTGGACAGGTCCACGACCATGCGGGCGCCGATCGACTGCTGCATCTGGGTGCCGAAGGGCTCGATGGCCTGGACGGCCTCGACGCTCTCGGACTTGAGGGCCTGCTCCATGTTCGGGGGCGGCACCTCGACGAAGTCGTCGTCCGAGAAGGACGCGCCCCTCGGCTCGCCCGCCGCCTGGATCATCAGCGTGCTGATGTTCTGCTTGGTGTTGACCCCGATCTTCTTGCCCTTGAGGTCATCGATGGAGTGGTAGGGCGAGTCCTCGCGCACCATCAGGGTGTGGGTCTTCGGGCCGCTCTGGAAGCCCTCGGCGACGATCTTGGGCTTGAAGCCGGGGTCCTTGACGGACGCGGTGATCAGCGAGACGTAGTTGCCGAAGCTGATGTCGAGCGCGCCGCTCTTGAGCTTCGGGATGGCCTCGGCGCCGCCCTGCAGGGTCTGGAGCCTGACCTCCAGGCCCTCCTCCTCGAACAGCCCCTCGTCGATGGCGAGCTGGATCGGTGCGGTGTCGGCGACGGTCATCGTGCCGAGCCTGATCCGCGAGGTCTCCAGGTCGCCGGGTGCGGCCGTCTCTTCCTCGCCGCCGCAGGCGGCGCCGGTGAGGCCGACGGCGATGGCGAGCGCGCCGGCGAGGACCGCGCGACGGTGTGTGACTGGCATGCGCAACGCTCCGTATGCGGGGGGAAGCTTGATGAGCTGGGATGAAAGGTGATCTTTCGACGCGCGGGGAGCGTAGCGCACGGTAGACATGCGGGGAGCGAGATGCCAGGTTTAGGTCGACTTATGTGAAGATGCGTAAACAGGCTGTGACATTGATATCTCGTGCATCACAAGTACGGACTTATGTGATCATTCGGGTTGGCCATGATGGTCGCTCTGTGTTGCAATGTTCCGCGCTCGCCCGCAGCGGAGCGGGTGGGCTACACGACCCGAATCTCATTCAGGTCCCGTGCGCCGCGAGCGGTCAACCCAGTGAGAGGTAGCGGAGGGCAGTGCGGAAAGCCGAAGGGGCCGACGGGGCCCCGCAGTCCCCCGAGCAACGCCCGTCTACCAGCGAAGACGCCACGAGAGGCGGCTTCCTGGGCGGGCGGTTCAGGCTGCGCAACTGGCGCGTGCGGACGCGCCTGCTGGCCCTCATCGTGGTCCCCACGGTCGTGGCGGCGCTGTTCGCCGGCCTCCGTGTGTCGGAGTCGGTCGAGGACGCCGACGCGTACGAGCGAACCGGCCGACTGGCCACGCTCGGTAACCAACTGACTGCGCTCACCCACGAGGTGGAGGGCGAGCGGGACATCACGGCCCGGTGGGCCGCCGGGGGCGCGAACGCCGTCACCCCCGACGAGCTCAAGGCCCAGCAGAACGCCGTGGACGTCGCCGCGCGCAAGGTGCGGGACGTCGCGCAGGACGTCGAGACGGGCTCGGAGTCGCTCGACCTCGCGGTCACCAACGTCCTCAACCGGGTCGACGACCTGGCGGCCCTGCGCAAGCTGGCGACGCGCCTCGCCCCGGGCGTGGTCATCGACCGCTACAGCGACTTCGTCTCCGCGTTCGGCGACTTCCACCAGATCGTCTCGCAGACCGCGCCCACGCCCGAGATCGCGCAGAGCGCGCTGGCCCTGTCCGACCTCGCGCACGCCAAGGACGCCGCGTCACGCGAGCGGTCCCTGATCGTCAGCGCGATGTGGCAGCAGCGGTTCGAACCGCTGGAGCGCGGCCGGGTCGAGGACGCGCGCGCCGAGCTGAACGCCAGCATCGACTCCTTCCGCAGCACGGCGACGACCGCGCAGCTCCGGCTCTACGAGGACACCGTCACCGGCCCCGAGCTGGACCAGGCCGAGTACACCCGGCTGCTCGTGCTGACACGCGCCGACGCGACACCGAACCTCGAGGTGCGGTTCAGCGCGAACGCCGCCAAGGACTGGGTGAACGACTCGTCCGCGCGGGTGGACCGGCTCCGGACGGTCGAGAAGAGCATCGCCTCGAACCTGGTGGCCGACTCGGACGACGCGCAGTCCGGCGCCCAGTGGGACGCGATCCGCGACGCGGTGGTGCTGTTCCTGGTCCTCGCGATCGTCGTGGCGGCCGTCCTGGCCGTCGCCCGCTCGCTGGTGCGGCCGCTGCGCCGGCTGCAGTCCGGCGCGCTGGAGATCGCCGGCACCCGGCTGCCCGGCCTGGTCGAGCGGCTCCGCGACCCCGACGCCGCCGCCGGCGGCATCGAGGTCGAACCGATCGACGTCGACTCCCGGGACGAGATCGGCCAGGTCGCGCGGGCGTTCGACGAGGTCCACCGGGAAGCGGTCCGGCTGGCGGCCGACGAGGCCGTCCTGCGCGGCAACATCAACGCGATGTTCGTCAACCTGTCGCGGCGCAGCCAGTCGCTGATCGAGCGCCAGCTGCGCCTCATCGAGGAGCTGGAGCAGAGCGAGCGCGACGAGGAGCAGCTCGCCAACCTGTTCCGCCTCGACCACCTGGCCACCCGCATGCGCCGCAACAACGAGAACCTGCTGGTCCTCGGCGGCCAGGAGCAGGTGCGGCGGTGGCGCAAGCCCGTCCCGCTCATCGACGTCGTGCGCGCGTCGCTGTCGGAGGTCGAGCAGTACGAGCGCGTCTCGCTGCGCGTCCACGGCGACATGACCGTCGCCGGACCGGCCGTCAACGACCTCGTCCACCTGCTCGCCGAGCTCGTCGAGAACGCCACCACGTTCTCCTCCGAGCACACCAAGGTGACGGTGTCGGGCCAGCTGCTCAGCGGCGGCGGCTCGATGCTGCAGATCACCGACAACGGCGTCGGGATGGCCCCCGAGGAGCTCGAGCAGGCCAACTGGCGGCTGGTGAACCCGCCGGTCATCGACTTCGGCGCCGCCCGCCGGATGGGTCTGTTCGTGGTCGGCCGCCTCGCCGTCCGGCACGGCATCCGCGTCGAGCTGCGCGCCGCACAGGGCGGCGGCCTCACCGCGTTCGTCGTCCTGCCGGACGCCGTCGTCAGCCCCGGCGAGTCGGGCGGCATCGGCGCCCGCGGCCTGCCCGGCCGGGAGGTCGCCGAGCAGGGCCCGCTGGCCACCCTCACCGCGCCCGCCGAGGCGCCCGCCATCGGCGCGACCGGCGCGTTCCAGCAGGAGGGACCCGGCACGGCCGGCACGCCCGCGCTCGGCGCGGGCACCCCGCCCGGCGGCCCGTCCCCGATGGGCGGCGGCACCGGCCCGCTGCGCCCGCTCCGCGGCGCCACCGGCCCGCAGCCGACCATGAACGACTCCGGCCCGTTCGGTCCCGTGCGCGGCACCGGCGCGCACGCCCGCCCCGGCACCGGCCCGCTGCCCCGCGTCCCCGCGGACGAGCCCGCCCGGCACCCGTCCGAGCGCCCCACCGAGGAATGGCGCCCGGACGGTCCGGAGCCGGTGCGGCGCCCGGGCGAACTGCCGGTGCGGCAGCCGGGCGCCCAGCTGCCGGGACGTCCCGGCGACGACGGCGGCTCGAACGGGCTGTTCGAGCCGCGCAACGAGCGGGCGGCCGAGTCTGCCCACGAGCCGCCGGGCGGCGAGCCCGTCGTCCCCGAAGCGCAGCCGGTGGTGCCCGAACCCCGCTCGTCGCGGCGCAACCCCTGGGAGACGGGCCCGCTCGACCAGCTCGGCGAGCAGTACGGTGAGCAGCCCGGCGACCAGTACGGTGAGCAGTACGGCGGAGCGGCCGACGCGACGATCGCGGACGGTTCGCTGAACGGCGCGGCGCACGGCGGCGACCCCGGATGGGGCGAGCCGGGCGGCCCGGCCCCGGCCGAGCCCGCCCGGCCGGACACCACGCAGGGGTTCGGAGGCCGCCCCCACATGGCGGACGCCGCCCCCGAGCAGCCCGTCCGGGAGCCGTCGATGTTCGACCGCCCGGCGCAGGCCCCCACGGCGCCGCCGCAGAGCGCGCCGGCCCCGCGCCCGGCCCCGCCCGCGCCGCCGCAGGCCCCGCCCCGGGTGCCCGAGCGCTCACCGATCTTCGACGCGATGCAGTCGGAATGGTTCCAGCGCAGGTCGGGGGAGACGGTGAACGAGGATCCGGTGAAGGGCTGGGAGTCCCCCGCGGACGCGGGGTTCCGCGCCGCCGAGGCCGCCCGCGAGCCCGTGGCCGAGAAGCGCACGTCCGTCGGGCTGCCCAAGCGGGTGCCCGGCAAGAACCGCGTCCCGGGCGCGGTCGGCAAGCCGGGCGGGACGCCCCAGCCGCCCACCGTGCCGACCGCGGACCCGACCGCGGGACGCCCGCCGCAGCAGCCGTCGGGCACGTCCGCGCCGGGCGCACCCGCACCGGGCGCACCGGCACCGGACGCGCCGGCGCAGGGCCGGCCGGAAGAGCAGCAGGGATTCGGCCAGTCGGCCGACGTCGTACGGAACCGCTTCGCGAGTCTGCAGCGCGGCGTCCATCGGGGCCGCACCGAGACTCGCGGCGGAGGCACGTCAGGTGAGGCGCCGTCACAGGATGACGGCGAGACAGGAGGCACCCGGTGAGCGGGCAGGATCTCAACTGGTTGGTGACGAACTTCGCTGACCGTGTCCCGAAGGTCGCGCACGCCGTCGTGGTCTCCTCGGACGGTTTGCCCATGGCGTACTCGGCGGGCTTCCCGCCGGAGCGGGCGGACCAGCTGTCGGCGATCGCGTCCGGTCTGATGAGCCTCACGCAGGGCGCCGCGAAGATCTTCGACGCGGGCGGCGTGAACCAGACGGTCGTCGAGATGGACCGCGGGCTGCTGTTCGTCATGTCGATCACCAACGGTTCGGTGTTCGCGGTCCTCGCCGCTCCCGACTGCGACCTCGGGCTGGTCGCGTACGAGATGACGCTCCTGGTGGAGCGGGTCGGACGCGTGCTGAGCCCGGCCCTGCGCGGGCAGGCCGAACCGCACGGCCCGTCCGTGACCGAGATGGGCGCCGGGCCCGCCCGCTACTGACCCTGACTGACTCTGACGGAGGTCAGCGACATGGATCGAGGCAGTCCCTACGGAGGCGGCCCCGGTGGCCCCGGCGGCTGGCCGGGCGAGCCCCGGCACCCGCACCCGGCGCCGGGGCGTGCCCCCGTGCAGGAGGACGAGGGCGAGGGCAGCTCGCTGGTGCGTCCCTACGCGGTCACCGGCGGGCGGACGAAGCCGCGGTACGACCTGGCCATCGAGGCCCTGGTCACCGCCGCCCCCTACCCGCCGCGGGACGTGGCCGTGCTGACCCCGGAGTACCGGGCGATCATGGACCTGTGCCGGCAGGCCCGTTCGGTGGCCGAGGTGTCGGCGCTGCTGCGCATCCCGCTCGGCGTGGCGCGCGTCCTGGTCGCCGACATGGCCGTCGAGGGGCTGCTGCGCCTGCACCAGTCGCAGCCCTCCACCACCGCCGGCGGTCAGCCGGACATCCGCTTGCTAGAAAGGGTGCTCAGTGGCCTTCGGAAGCTCTGACCAGGCCCCGGGACCGCACGGCGGCGAGGCCGAGCTGACCTCGGTCAAGATCGTCGTCGGCGGGGGGTTCGGCGTCGGCAAGACGACCTTCGTGGGCTCGGTCTCGGAGATCATGCCGCTCACCACCGAGGCGGTGATGACGGCCGCCTCCGCGGACGTCGACGACCTGTCGGCCGTCCCGGACAAGACGACCACGACGGTCGCGATGGACTTCGGCCGGGTCTCGCTCGACAGCGAGCTGATCCTGTACCTGTTCGGCACGCCCGGGCAGCACCGGTTCTGGTTCATGTGGGACGACCTGGTCCGCGGCGCCATCGGCGCGGTGGTGCTCGTCGACACCCGCCGGCTCGAGGACTGCTTCGCCGCCGTCGACTACTTCGAGGAGCTCGGCCTGCCGTTCGTCGTCGGCGTCAACGGGTTCCACGGCGAGTTCCAGTTCGCGATCGAGGACATCCGCGACGCCCTGTCGATCAGCGCGCACGTCCCGATCGTCCAGTGCGACGCGCGCAGCCGCGAGTCCACGAAGCAGGTACTGATCACGCTGGTGCAGCACGCGATGACGGTGCACGCCACGGCCGGGGCGCACGCGCAGCCCGCAGCCCCGCCCGCGCCGCCGGCCGGCCCGGCGGCGGGTCCGCTCGGCACCTCCTCGCCCAGCTGGACGTGACCGCCGGGGCACCACCTGGGCCCCTGCCATGGGGACGACGCTTCCCGCGTGCCGTTGCGAGCCGTCGCGTGCCGTGCGGCGTTCGTACACACGTCGTGGTCGCCGTCCCCGGCGCTTCGCGCGACCTCCGGCACCGGGCGCCCGCGGCCGCGCGAAGCGGGACACCGCGCGGAGCGCGCGGTCGTGTCTGGTCGGACACATCGGCGCTCCCCAGGGTCCCTACGGTCGCGTAGGTCGTGTGTACGATGCATCATTGTTCGACGTGATCGAACATGATTCAGCGCCGGGGGCGGCGGAGCGGATCCGCACGTACGTCGCCCTCGGGGACAGCTTCACCGAAGGACTGAACGACCCCTACCCCGGTCCGGACGACCGGTTCCGCGGCTGGGCGGACCGGCTCGCCGAGCACCTCGCCGAGCGACACCCCGGGCTGCGGTACGCGAACCTCGCGGTGCGCGGCAAGCTCGTGCGGCAGATCGTCGACGACCAGGTGCCGCGGGCCGTTGAGATGGATCCCGACCTGGTGACGTTCTGCGCGGGCGGCAACGACATCCTGCGGCCGGGGGCGGATCCGGACGCGCTCGCGGTGCTGTTCGACGACGCCGTGCGGCGGCTGCGGGCGACCGGGGCGCACGTGGTGGTCTTCACCGGTTTCGACCCGCGCGGGCTGCGCAACGGGCGGCGCATCCGGGGCAAGGGCGCCACCTACAACATGCACCTGCGGGCGATCGCCGACCGGCGCGGGTGCACGGTCGTCGACCTGTGGGCGCTGCGGGTGTTCCACGCTCCCCAGGCGTGGTTCGAGGACCGGCTGCACCTGTCGCCGGAAGGGCACCGGCGCATGGCGCTGCGGGTCGCGGAGGTGATCGGGCTGCCGGTGGAGGGCGACTGGCGCGAGCCCTGGCCGCCCGCCGACCCCGCCGACTGGCTCACCTCGCGCCGCGAGGACCTGCACTGGGCGCGCGCCTACCTGCTCCCGTGGATCGGGCGCCGGGTCACCGGACGCTCGTCCGGCGACGGCCGCGACCCGAAGCGGCCCACCCCGCTACCCCTCTGAAGGGCGTCCTCCGTGGGGCGCCCTCTGAGAGGCGCCCTCTGTGGGGCGTTCTCTGAAAGGCGCCTTCCGTGCAGCGTTCTCCGTGGGGCGCCTTCCGTGAGATGCCCTCTATGGGACGTTCTCCGAGAGGCGTTCTCCGTGAGGTGCCTTCCGTGGGACGTTCTCTGTGGGCGTTCTCCGTGGGGCGCCTTCGAGAGGCGCCCTTCGAGAGGCGCCCTCGGAGGGCCCCTCGGAGGGGACCTCCGAGGGGCCCTCCGACGTGGGGTCAGGCCGGGTCGGTCTGGGCGGCGCTCCGTGCGTTCGGGATGCCGCCAGCGGCGCCGCCCGCGGCGCCGCCCGCGGTGCCGCCCGGCTCCGCGCCGAGGGCGTCCCGCAGCGAGCCGTGGACGGGGATCCGCCGGTGCAGCCCGGTGATCTCCAGCGTGCGGCGGATGAGCGGCCGCGGCGCGGCCAGCGCGAGCCCGCCGCCGGCGGCGGTGGCGGATTTGAAGCAGGCGACGATGATCGACAGGCCGCCGGAGTCCATGAACTCGAGATCGGCGAGGTCGAGGACGAGGTCGTCGCCGTGGTCGCGCCGGGCGTCGCGCAGCGCGCGGCGCAGCGCGTCGGCGGTGGCGATGTCGAGTTCTCCGCACAAGCGGACGACGCAGCGCCCGTTCTCGGTGCGGGCGGTGACTTCGAGCGGTCGCACGTGGTCCCTCCTTCTGCGATCGGTCGGGGATACTTTACACATGACAAATTCTCGCACCATCCGTCCCGCGCGACCATGTCGCGAGCGGATGTGTCGGACGTCACCGGGGCCATAGGGTGCTCACCAGACGTGCCCCCGCCCCCTCGCGTAGGAGAAGGACCCACAGGTGAGTTCCCCCCGGCTGCCGGACCATCTCGAAGTGCTGCTCACCGAGGAGCCCGTACTCGACGTGTACGCGCACGGGCCCTGGCGCGTCCCGGACGGGCTGTACGACGAACTCCGCGCGCGGGCGGTCGCGTTCAACGAGGACCCGCGCGTCGTGAAGCTGCCCCGGAGCCACGGCGACTTCTACAACGAGCGCACCACCGCCGCCGGAGCGGAACTGTGGTCGCTGCTGACGTTCCTGCTCGGGGCGTCGGCGCTGCGCGGCGGCTCCCGCGGCGACGTCGACTACGAGGTGCTGGCGGACTTCATGGCCGCGCCCGAGCCCTGCGTCCGCGACCCCCTCGCCTGGTTCTCCCAGGCCGGCCGGTGGCGGCCGCCGGGCCTGTGGCTGGCCGAACCGGCCGGGGACGATCCCGCCCTGCGCGCCGTGATGCTCGAGCTGGCGCGGGCGGGCCTGGAGGTGTTCGACGGCGTGGAGCCGGTCGAGCGCCGCCGCCGGGCGCTGATCGGGATCTTCGACCGCCGCGCCGCCGACCCCGTGCTGCGCGAGCGCGACCTGACCGTCCCGAAGCCGCTGCTGGAGGACGCCTGGACCGCCGGGCTGACCGACGCGGACCTGGCCGTGCTGCCCGAGCTGGCCGGGCCCGTCGGCTATCTCGGCTGGGCCTGCGAGGGGTTCGAGGCCGCGCACGGGCGGCTCGGCGCCGCGCTCGGCTCCGGGGACGGGACCGACGACGCGCTCGCCCGGCTGCTGCTCGCCGCCGACACCGCGGCCGTCCCCGCCGAGCTGGCCGTCACCCTCGGCACCGACCGGCACGCCAACCTGCAGGACCGGCTGCGGGCCCTGCGCGCCGACTTCGCCGTCGATCCCTGGCGGCACGACGTGCGCGACCGGCTCGCGCTCGCGCTCGTCGCGGGCGAGGCCGACGCGGCCCGCGCCTGGCTCGACATGGCCGTCCGGATCACCGGCGCCGTGCAGGGCCTGCCGGGCGCGCCGGTCGCCCCGCGCGACCGCGTGCCCGTCCGCGCGTTCCAGGCGGACGTGCGGCGGCTGTTCACCGCGCGCCGCGTCGTCAACCCGCTGGGGGACGCGCTGTTCCCGGCCGCCCGCGCGGGTTCGTCCGCCGCGGAGCCGGACGCCGGGGAGCCGGACGGCGGGACGGGCGAGCCGGCCGCGGAGCCCGCGCCGGGGGAGGGCGCGGCCGAGCCGCCGGACGACGAGCTGGTCGGGCAGCCGGAGCTCGCGCGCGCGGTCCGGGAGGCGGTGGCGGCGCGGCTCGCGGGGGCGCGGCCCGTCCGGCTGCTGATCACCGGACCGGCCGGGACGGGCAAGGGCACCGCGGCCGAGCTGGTGGAGCGCCGGCTCGCCGTCGCCGGTGCCGTCCGCGAGGCGCTGTGGATCTCCGACCAGGTGTTCGCGTCGCTGGGCGTCAGCGACGCCGTCCTGTGGCTGCAGGCCCGCGTCCGCGACTGCGTCGAGGCCCGGATGCTGCTGGTCGTGGACGACCTGGAGCGGCTCGCCGCGCACGAGCGGTGCGGTGCCGCCGCCGTGGAGGAGCTGCGGCGGCTGATGGCCCGCTCGCCCGCCCTGGACGTCGTCGCGCTGTGCCGCCCCGGCGGCGACCGGCGGCTGTTCGACGCCAACCCGGCGCTGGTCGGCGCGTTCGGCACCGCCCGCACCCGCGACTTCGCCGCGGACGGCTTCGCCGAGCTGTTCACCCGGGCCGCGAGCGGGCGCGGGTTCGCGGTGCCGGAAGAGGTGGCCGCCACCGCGGGCGGGCGCCTCGCCCGCACCCCCGCGCTGCTCAACCTGCGCGGCGCCCGCCTCGCCGAGCACCTGGCCGACCGCTGCGCCGCCGCCGCCCGCGCCCGCCTCGGCGGGGCCGCGGACGCGCCGGAGACCATGCCGCGGATCACTGAGGCCGACCTGCCGGAACGGATCGTCCCCGGCCGCCCGCCGGAGAGCGACCCCTTCGCCGAGCTGGCCGCCTGCGTGGGGATCGAGCCCGCGAAACGGGAGGTCGAGGCGCTCGTCGCCGAGGCCGAGGCCGCCCGGCTGCGCCGCGAGGCCGGGATGGCCGCCGCCGCCCGGCCCCGGCACCTGGTCTTCACCGGCGGGCCCGGCACTGGCAAGACGACCGTGGCCCGGATCCTCGGCCGGATCTACGCGGGGCGCGGCGTCCTGTCGTCCGGGCACCTCACCGAGGTCGAGCGGGCCGACCTGCTCGGCGAGTACGCGACCGAGAGCGTGCTGCGCGTCCGGCGCGCGGTGGAGCAGGCGCTCGGCGGGGTGCTGGTCGTCCGCGACGCGCACGCCCTCGTCTCGTCCGGGGACCCGGCGCGCGGCCGGGAGGTCCTGGACGTCCTGATCGCCACCGTCCAGGTGCACACCGACGACCTCGTGGTGGTGCTGACCGGGCCGGAGGCGGAGCTGAACGGGCTGCTGAAGGGGCACTCCGACCTCGCCGCGTTCTTCCCCCGCACGGTCCGCTTCCCGGACCTCACCGAGGACGAGCTGGTGCGGGTGTTCGCGGCCAAGGCCGCCGACGCCGGGTTCGCGCTCGCCGACGGCGTCCTGGACAAGGTCCGCGGGCTGCTGCGGGCCGCGCCGCAGGGGCCCGGGACCGGCAGCGCCCGCACCATGGTCAACCTCCTCGACCGCGCGGTCGCGCTGCAGGGCCGCCGCGTCCTCGCCGACGGGGTCGTCGACGAGACCGAGTCGCTCGACGAGATCCTGCTGGAGGACGTCCCGGACGCGCTCGCCCGGGGCCGCGAGGGCGTCCCCGGCGACCCGCTCGCCGAGATCGAGCGGCTGATCGGCCTCGACGCCACCAAGCGGGAGGTCGCCGCGCTGGTCGCCGAGGCCCGCGCCGGGCGGCTCCGGATGGACGCCAAGATCGCGCCGGGCTCCCCGGCGCGGCACATGGTGTTCACCGGCAACCCCGGCACCGCCAAGACCACCATCGCCCGGCTGGTCGCCGCCGTCTACGCGCAGCTCGGGCTGCTGTCGTCCGGGCACCTGGTCGAGGTCACCCGCGCCGACCTCGTCGCCGAGTTCATCGGCCAGACGGCGCCGCGGGTGCGCGGCGCGGTGGAGCGGGCGCTCGGCGGCGTGCTGTTCGTCGACGAGGCGTACGCGCTGGCCGACGCGGGCGGCGACCGCCGCGACTTCGGGCACGAGGCCATCGCGGAACTGCTGCGGCTGATGGAGGAGCACCGCAGCGACCTCGTGGTCATCGTGGCGGGCTACAAGACGGAGATGGAGCGGTTCGTCAAGGCCAATCCGGGACTGGAGTCCCGCTTCCCGAAGGTCCTGCACTTCCCCGACTACTCCGACGACGAGCTGGTCGCGATCTTCGAGTTCATGGCGGCCGAGGACGGGTTCGTCCTGGCGCCGGGCACGACGGACGCGCTGCGCGGGCTCGTCGCCGGGCACCCGCGCGGCGACACGTTCGGCAACGCCCGGTTCGTCCGGAACATGCTGGAGGCCGCGATCTCCCGGCAGGCGCGCCGCATCACCTCCGTCGAGGGCGAGCTGCCGCGCGCCGAGGCGGGCACCCTCCGCCCGGAGGACCTGCCGGACGCGCCGCCCGCCGGGCAGGACGGCGGCGGCTACGGCCCCTACCTGTGACGGTGCCCGTGACGGCGCCGCCACCGCCGGGGGAGTAGGGAACGCCCTGCCGGGCAGGCTGCCGCCGGGCGTCCCCTAAGCCTGATCGCGATGCCGTGTCCCTCGGCAAGGTGATTTGGAGCTGTGGACAATCATGCGGGGGATGGAAGCGCAGGACGCCCGGTTTGTCTATGGTCTACGGCATGACGAATGGTCGGCCGGAAGGCCGGGGACGACGTGAGGAGGCGCCGCGTGGCGCGCAGCGGGTATGACGGCGCCGGAGCGGGGCACGCCCACGGGGGCCCCGGCCGGGATCCGTACGGAGGTGCCTACGGGGACGTCTACGGCGGCGACCCTCGTCAAGGCGGCCCCTACAGCGACCCCTACGACGACCCGTACGCCGGCGACCAGCTCGCGGGCGGCCGCCCCGGGCCCGGCGGCCCCGGCGGGCCGCCGCCCGTCCGGCGCCGCCCCCCGCGCCGCAAGCGCCGCTGGGGGCGCGGGTTCGGCGTCGTGCTGGTCGTGCTCCTGCTGCTCGTCGTCGGCGGTTACTTCTACCTGGACTCCAAGCTCGAGCGCGAGGACGTCCTGGTCGACTACGCCGGCCGCGTCGCCGACACCCCGGGGACGAACTGGCTGATCGTGGGTTCCGACAGCCGCGAGGGCCTGTCGCGGGAGGAGCGCGCGAAGATGGCCACCGGCAAGGCCTCCGGACGGCGCACCGACTCGATGATGCTGCTGCACTACGGCGAGGGCGGCACGTCCCTCATCAGCCTCCCGCGCGACTCCTACGTCCCGATCGAGGGGCACGGGCGCAACAAGCTGAACGCCGCGTTCGCGCTCGGCGGCCCCAAGCTGCTCGTCCGGACGGTCGAGGAGACCACCGGCGTGCGCGTCGACCACTACGCCGAGATCGGGTTCGCCGGGTTCGTCGGCGTCGTGGACGCCGTCGGCGGCGTCGAGATGTGCCTCAAGGAGCCGATGAAGGACCCCAAGGCCGGGCTCGACCTGCAGGCCGGCTGCCAGACGCTCGACGGCGCCCACGCGCTCGGCTACGTCCGGAGCCGCAACTACGCGCGCGCCGACCTCGAGCGCGTCGAGAAGCAGCGGCAGTTCTTCGGGGCGCTGATGAAGAAGGCGGCGAGCCCCGGGACGCTGGTGAACCCGTTCCGCAGCATCCCGCTGGCGACGAACGGCGCGAGCAACTTCCTCGTGGACGAGGACGACCACATCCACGACCTCGCCCGGATGATGTGGGCGATGAAGGGCGTCAGCGGCGGCGACGGCGTGATGACGACCGTCCCGATCGGCGGGTCGGGCAGCTCGTCCGCCGCGGGCTCCTACATCACCTGGGACCGGCAGAAGGCGACCGCCCTGTTCGACGCGCTCAAGCAGGACCAGCCGATCCCGGCGAGCGTCTCCGGCAAGGACGCGGGTTAGAGTCGGAGGCATGTCGGACGCGACGCCCGAGCAGGAGAACCTGGACCAGCTGCCGTCCAAGGAGCTGTACGACCGCGCGATGCGGGTCGCCAAGGACGAGCGCGACGTCGGCTTCCTGTGGAAGCTGCTGCGCGCGATCCCGGCGGCGGCCGCCGCGCTGGGCGAGACGGACCGCGCCAGGTTCGACCTCCTGCACGGGCTCTCACTGCTCGAGGAGTTCACGCACGCGGGGGAGGGCGAGCTCGGTGACGCCCTCCGCCCCCTCTACATCGAGTACCTCACCGAGCACGCCAAGCGGGCTTGAGCGGCTCTTTAACCCGACTTGATCTCCGTTCCGCCACCCTAGGGAATCACTGTGCGTAGGCATCTGACCGCAGAGGGTGGTTGTAGTGAACAAGAAGCACATGAAGATCGCATCGATCGCGTTCGTGGCGTGGTACGTCGTGAGCCGTCCGGAGGGCGCGGCCACCATGGTCAACAACGCCCTGAGCGGTCTCGGCACGGCGGCGGAGTCGCTCTCCACGTTCATGAGCGCGATCCCGGCGTAGGTCCCGGCGGTCGCCCCGGCACGGTCGCCCCGGCACGGATCTTCCGGCGCGGCGACCGTCGAAGCGGCGGCCGTCCGGACGGCGACCGCTGATCCGGCGGCCCCGGCGGCCGTCCCGGTTCCGCTTCGGCCCCGTACCCCAGTCGGTGCGGGGCTCCTTGGCATGGCCATCAAGCGCTGGCGCTCCGGTCACAGTAAAATCGCGCTTTGCGGGCGGACACGCCTGGGCACAATCAAAACGGGTCATCGGGTCACGGCGCTAGGACGACAGGGACGGGCGTTCATGAAGAAGAACATGAAATATGTGGCGATCGCGTTCGTCATCTTCTACCTCCTGAGTTCACCGAACGAGGCGGCCGGCTTCGTGAACAACGTGTTCACCCAGTTGGGCCGGGCGGGCGGTTCGGTTTCGGCGTTCGTGGACGGCCTGGACCTGTCCCCCTGACGCTCCGGACGACCGGTGCGGCTTCGCCCCCGGCCGCCGGGCGGCGGGGGCGCGGCGATCTTTTAGTATCGCCCCATGTCTGTCTTCGATGTAGAGATCCAGGGTCTGCGGGGCGGCTCCGCGGACCTCGCGCAGTACCGGGGCAAGGCCGTGCTCGTCGTCAACGTCGCGTCCAAGTGCGGCCTCACCCCCCAGTACACCGGCCTCGAGCGGCTGCAGGAACGCTTCGCCGACCAGGGCTTCACCGTTCTCGGCGTCCCCTGCAACCAGTTCATGGGCCAGGAGCCCGGCACCCACGAGGAGATCGCCGAGTTCTGCTCCACGACGTACGGCGTCACGTTCCCGCTGACCGAGAAGGTCGACGTGAACGGCGACGACCGCCACCCCCTCTACCAGGGCCTCGTCGGCACTCCCGACGCCGAGGGCCACACCGGTGACATCCGGTGGAATTTCGAGAAGTTCCTCATCGCGCCCGACGGCACCGTCGCGGCGCGTTTCGCGCCGCAGGCCGAGCCCGAATCGGGCGAGGTCGTCGCCGCGATCGAGGGCGCCCTGCCGTCCTGAACGGCGCGCACCGGGCGACCGCGCACCGGGCGGCGATGTGAATCGCACCACATCGCCGCCCGGTTGTCGGTCATTGGATGTGCGGTCTAGCTTGAGGCATCTCGCGCCCTGACGTGCTCGGCGACCTGGAGGTTCCCATGCGAGGCTGGACCGCGGACGACATCGGCGACCTGACGGGGCGCCGCGCGATCGTCACCGGGGCCAACAGCGGCCTCGGCTACCACACGGCCCTCCGGCTCGCGCGGCACGGCGCGACCGTCGTGCTGGCCTGCCGGAGCGCCGAGCGCGGGCAGACCGCCCACGACCGGATCCGCGCCGCCGTCCCGGACGCCGACATCGCGCTCGGCTCGCTCGACCTCGCCGACCTGGCGTCCGTCCGCGCCTTCGCCGAGCGCCACCCCGAACCCCTCGACGTCCTCGTCAACAACGCCGGCGTCATGGCGCTCCCGTACCGCACCACCGCGGACGGCTTCGAGATGCAGTTCGGCACCAACCACCTCGGCCACTTCGCGCTCACCGGCCTGCTGCTGCCCGCACTGCGCGCCGCGAAGGCGCCCCGCGTCGTCAACGTCACGTCCGGCATGGCCTGGAGCGGGCGCTTCGACTGGAAGGACCTGCAGGGCGAGCGCCGCTACCGCAAGTGGGCCGCCTACGGTCAGTCCAAGCTTGCCAACCTGGCCTTCACCGCCGAACTCGACCGGCGCGTCCCCGAGCTGACCGCCGTCGCCGCCCACCCCGGCTACGCCGCCACCAACCTCCAGCAGACCGGCCCCCGCATGCAGGGCAGCCGCCTCGGCGAGCGCGTCACCGGCCTCGGCAACGCCATCATCGCCCAGCCCGCCCGCTCCGGCGCCCTGCCCCTCCTCTACGCCGCGACGTCCCCGGACGTGCGAGGCGGCGCCTGCTACGGCCCCCGCATCCTGCAGTACCGCGGCGCGCCCACCGAGGTCGTCACGCCCCCGCAGGCCACCCGCCCCGGCGTCCCGGCCCGCCTGTGGCAGGTGTCGGAATCCCTGACGGGCGTCACCTGGGAGGGCTGACGGGCACGGGGAGCGGCGCCGGACGGTCGCGGCGCGCCGGTCACGCGGGCGCGCGGTCGATGTCCCAGTCGAGGGTCGCGGGCACGGCGCCCTCGAGGGTGAGCAGCCACCGCTTGCCCTCCACGCCGCACGCCCCGCTGTACCCGCCGAGCCCGGTCGACGCGACCACCCGGTGGCACGGGACGATCAGCGGGATCGGGTTCGCGCCCATCACCTGCCCGACGACCTGCGCGTGCACGCCCGTCCCGCTGCGCTCGCCCAGCTCCCCGTAGGTCACGACCGTCCCGTACGGGACCTCCTCGTACAGCGCGGACAGCACCGCCCGCTGCGCGTCCGAGGTCAGCCGCCAGTCGATCGGCAGGCCGAACGTCTCGAGGTCGCCCGCGAAGTACGCGCGCAGCGCGTCGATCGCGGGAGCCGTCCGTCCGGGATCGTCCACGACGCGCAGACCGGACGCCTTGACGATGCGTGCGCGCGCGCCGGGCGAGTCGTGGAAGTGCAGCGAGACCACGCCCGCCTCGGTCACGGCCACGAGCAGGCGCCCGAGCACGGTCTCCACCGTGCCGAACGCGAGGGTGTCGTCCACTGGATGCTCCTTCCTCCCACCATTCAACCCCGGAAGAGCCGCCCGCGTTGCGCCCGTACGGCCTGCACGCGGCCGGGTGGGCGGCCGGGGCCGTCACCGTCGCGGGCGGTCTCCTCACCCTCCTCGTCAAGCCCTCCCCGGCGACGCCCGTGCCGCCGGAGGGGACCGTCACGAGCCGGGAGGACGCGCTCGCCCGAGGACGGATGCGGCGGCCGTCCCGGCCGGGACCGGGGCGGCCGCCGCGCAGGTCATTCGGCGGTGAGCGTGCGGTGGAGGCGGGCGGCCTCCTGCACCAGCCGGCTGGAGCCGCCGCGCGCGGCGACCTCCGCGAGCCCCGGCACGGTCTCGCGCGCCCGGACGGTCTCGGCGGTGCGGGTGCCGAGGGCGATGAGGTCGGGCAGGCCGGACGGGGCGCGCGTGCCGGGCTCGGGCAGGAGCAGCGGGATCGCGGCGGCGACCACCGGCCACACGCCCGCGTGCGCGCCCGCGTCGGCGGCCTCGGTCAGGGACCGGACGGCCCGGTTCGGCTTGATGCGGTCGATCTGCGTGAGCCTGCCGATCGCGGTGCCGGCGTCGGTGGCCGGAAGGTGACCGCGCGCGCTCATGACGAGGAACGCCTCGACCGCGTCCGCGCGCTCGCGCGCGTCCTTGTGCGCGAGCGCGCAGGCGAGGACGGTGCCGGTGGCCCCGCCCGCCGGGCCGTCCGCCTCGGCGAGTGCGAGCGCGGTGGCGCCCTGCCCGCTCGCGTACTCGTAAGGGTCGATCTGGTGGGGGAGCGCGTGCGCGGCCGCCACCTCGCGGTGGGACGGCAGCAGCGCGGGCCACGACTCGGTGCCCCCGCAGTCGTGGGACGAGGTGAACTTCGCGTGGTGCCCCCACAGTTCGGCGAGGTCGGTCGGGACGTCCCCGGTGGGAATCACCGTCACCACACCGTGCGGCGGGAGGTTCAGGTGTCGTCCGCCCTCGGTGTGCAGCGGCTCGTCCAGCAGCCCGCATTCGACGGTCGGGTCGGGCAGCCCGCCGGACGCCAGCGCCAGTGCGAGCGTCCGTCCGGCCGGGGTGGTCAGGCCCTTCGCGCGGACGGCGGCGCCCGAGTCCACGTCGCGGGGGATCCGGAGCAGAGCCTGGAGGAAGTCGGCGCGGCCGGGCTCGGCGCCGGTCGCCTCGTAGCGTTCGAGCCGTTCGACGAGCGTCATGGGGGCGATGTGGCCGCTGCCCTCGGTCGGCGCGGCCAGCAGCACCGGGACCTCGCCGACGAGGGAGGCGAGCTCGTGCTTGCGCAGGATGAGGAAGTACCGCAGCGGCGGATTGTGCCCGCTCGGCACGTGGGCCGGCCTCAGGAGCCTGCCCGCCGATTCGAGCGCCCGCTTCCAGAGATGGGCCGGCGATCCGCTATCGGGGGTGCGAGCAGTGCCCCGACGGCGAATTCGGCCCAGTAGTACTGGGCGTCCGTGGACGGGTGCAGCACCCGGTGGCCGGGCGGCAGGCCCTGGGTGAGACGCCGGAAGGTCTCCCGCGTGCCGGACGGATCGGTGAACGCGAACTCGACCAGTGCGGCGAGGAAGCGTTCCGTCGTGCGCCAGTCGAACGTGCGGTGCGCCCGCGCCGTGAACTCCTCCGCCAGTTCGGCGAGCGAAGCTATCGGGTCGGGCAGCGTCCGCGGGACGAACGGGGGCGGACCGGACGGGACGGGCATCGGTTCGGCGATCGCGTCCGCACCGCCGTAGGCGGCGGCGATCGCGGCGCGCAGGTCGCCGGGCAGCTCGGCCGCCGCGTTCCGGACGGTCTCGCGGGTCGCGCCGTCCACCCGTCCGGCATGCTTCACCGCGATCTTGACCGCGCGCTCCCGCAGGTCGAGGGAGCCGGAGGAGAAGACCGCCGCGACCGCGCGGACGGTCGCGCCGGCGCGGTCGCGCTTGCGGGCCGTCCGGTCGAGCCAGGTGAGGGCCGCGCGGACGAGCTTCTTCTCGGGGCGGAACAGCAGCGCGTCCGCGGCCTCCTCGAACAGCGGCGCCGCGAGCGGTTCCCGGTCGTCGGCCAGCCGGACCTGCCGGAGCGCGAGGTCGGCGACCGTGGACGGCGCGGCCGGCAGCAGCCGCACGTGGTCGCGGACGCGCGCCGCCGCCTCGTCGGCCGTGGGGTCGAGCAGGTCGTGCAGCCGGACGAAGAAGCGCAGTTCGCGGGCGGTGCCGCCGCGCAGGAACCGGCCGACGCACCCGTCGAGGAGCGCCGCGCGGTCGAGCCGGCCGGTGTCGGCGAGGGCGGCGAGCGACTCGTCCCAGGTGCCCGTCCGGTCCCGGTCCCACCGGAGGCGGGCCTCGTCCTCGGCGAGCGCGGCGCCCACGCCGTCCGCGTCGAACAGCCGGGGGACGAGCGCGTCGAGGAACGGGTCGTCCGCGAGCCCGGACGGGTCGGTGACGTTCGTCCAGCCGACGACGAAGCCGTCCGACTCGGGTGCGTCCGCCCCGGCCGACAGGACGAGCGCGGCCGCGATGCGCCACAGCGACTCCATGCGTCCCCAGTCGTCGGAGACCCGGATGCGGTCGGCGACGCGGTGGCCGACGTCGGCGCGCCATCCGGCGGGACGTGCGGCGGTGACCTTCTCGAGGTCGCGGGCCGCCAGCCCGCCGTGCCGCAACCGCGTGACCCAGGTCTCCAGGTCGCGGCGGCACAGCCAGGTCGCCGCCGCGGCGGCGCCACCGATCGTCCCCGCGCCCGCGAGCAGCAGCGGCTCGATGAACCCGCGCTCCAGCATCCCCCACCGGGCCTCGGCCCGCAGTTCGCGCAGCCGTCCGGGCAGCGCGTCGGCGACCTCGCGGCGGCCCGCGTCGTCCAGCTTCGCCACCAGCGCCATGACGCGGCCCGGGTCCTTGCGGTCGATGGCGTCGCGGACGCCGTCCCACGCGGTCACCGCGCCACCTCGACCACGATGTCGCGGCGGACGATCCGGGCCGCGAGGACGTGCTTGCACGGGCCCCGCGCGCCCCGGTGGTCGAACCACCACGGGCACGTGCAGGACGCGGCATCGCCGTCGAACCGGACGTTCCGGTCCCCGCCGTCCGTCGTCACCACCGCCGTGCCGTCGCCGGTGAACCGGACGGAACCGTCCTCGACGAGCGCGCGCGCCGAGCGCAGGCGCGGGTTCAGCGCGGCCACGCGGGACGCGTCGTACGGGAGTTCGCGGTGGAAGAACGCGGCCTCGGCGGTGTCGAAACCGACCCGCCCGGACGTTCCGAGCTGGACGAGCGCCGCCTTCGTCCGGTCGAGCGGCAGCCCCGAGCGCTCGGCGAGCAGGCCGGGCTCGACGCGCGGCTCGAACGACAGCAGCGCGCCGACGAGATCGGCGTCGCCCGCGGCCTCGTCGGTGGCCAGGGCGTCCAGCACGGCGCCCTCGCCGGAGAACCCCCGCGACCGTTCCGGGGACAGCGTGAGCACGTACCGCATCCCCGGCAGCTCCAGCTCCCACACGCTCGCCACGGGCCCGCTCCCGCTCGTGACCGGCGGACCGTAGGCGCGCAGCGCCCGCGCGAAACGCAGCAGCGGAAGCATCGTGCGCAGCCGGTCCGGCCCGGCCAGGCAGATCGCGCCCGGCGCGGGACGGCCCGCGAGCCGCAGCGTCCGCCCGGCGGGCACGGCCCACGCCGCGCCGCCCCGCCCGCGCGGCAGCGACCGCAGGAACCGGACGGCGTCGTGCCCGGCCAGCTCGGCGCGCGGGTCGAACCCGGCGGTGATGACCTGCACCTCGGCGAACCCGCGCAGCCAGCGGTCCGGGAGCGGCACCTTCTTCTCGACCACGGCGCCGTCCAGCGTGGTGACGGCCAGTTCCTCCGCGCCGACCGCGAGGTGCAGCGGATCCGCGCCGCCGACCCGGGCGAGCGCCTCCCGCAGCGGCCCGTTCACGTCGACGTTCGTGGTGCCGCGCTCGTGCACCTCGCCGTCCATGGCCGGCTCCAGCACGTCCAGCCGCGCGTACACGCCGCCGCACGCGGAGAACGACTCCAGCCGGAGCCGGTCGCCGTTGCAGGTGACCACCGGGTCGCGAAAGCCGGTCGGCCGGGGCTGGTGGTACCGGGTCTGGGCGACGTCGGCCAGCCCGATCAGTGCCGCCGCGGCCGGGGCCGCCTGCGTCAGGACGCCGCTGAAGAAGTGCGGATGCGGCTGGGGCCCGCGCTCCGTCGTCCCACCGGACGTGGACAGCCCCAGCAGCCCGTCGTCGATCCCGGACGGACGCGTGTACGTGTAGGACTGCGCGGCCCCTGCCGCTGCCGTAGTCGCCATGGCTGGAAGGTAAAGGACCCTTCCGACAATTATCCGGACGTCTCTGCTAGGACGGGGGTGTGCGTGGACTTCGCAAAGGGCGGGGTAGTCTCGGTGACGTGCGACGGTTCCTCACTCCCGGCTGGCTCGGCCTGCATGCGCTGGCGATCATCCTGTGCGCGTCGTTCCTCGGTTTCGGCTGGTGGCAGTTCGACCGCGCCCAGGCCGGCAACGACCGCAGCTGGGCCTACACCTTCGAGTGGCCGATCTTCGCGATCTTCGTGGTCGTGATGTGGATCAAGATGATCCGGGACGAGCGCGACGGCGTCGAGTCGCCCGCCCCCAAGGTGATCGAGGAGCCCGTCGAGGCCAAGGTGAAGCGGGAGATCATCCGGCAGCAGGAGGAAGAGGACCCCGCCCTGGCCGCCTACAACCGCTACCTCGCGCGGCTCAACTCCCAGAGCGGCCGGCGCGACTGACCACGCACGAGCCCGGCCGCGTCCGAGACGCGATGCGCCGCGGCCGAGGAAAGGTGTGAACTGTGGAAGGCGCGGTGACCCGGTACCGGATCCTCGCCATGCTGGTCGGCACCCTGCTGGTGCTCCTGACGATCGGCATGGTGCTGAAGTACGGTCCGACCGACATGCCCGAGATGGTGGGCATCGTGTCCCCGATCCACGGCTTCTTCTACATGGTCTACCTGGCGGGCGCCTACGACCTGTGGCGGCGCACCGGCTGGCCGCTGAACCGCATGGTGCACATCGTGCTGGGCGGGATCGTCCCGCTGATGACGTTCTTCGTCGAGCGCCGGATCGTCCGGGACGCCCGCGCGCTGCAGGCGACCCGCGAGCGGCCCGCCGAAGCCGGGATCTGACCTTCCCGCGACCCGTGGACCCGGGCCCGCCTTCCGGCGTATTGTTTGACTGAGTCAAACAATGGGGGCGACGATGCAGCCGACCATCCAGGACGTCGTGGCGGTCCGGGCGTTCAACCGCTTCTACACGGGCGTGATCGGTGTGCTGGGCGAGGGGCTGGTGCGGAGCCCCTACTCCCTCACCGAGGCCCGGGTGATCTTCGAGCTGGCGCAGCGGGACGAGACCGAGGTCGTGGCGCTGCGCCGGGCGATGGGCCTGGACGCCGGCTACCTCAGCCGGATGCTCGCCCGCTTCGAGAGCGACGGCCTGCTGACGCGCGAGCGTTCGGCGCGAGACGCCCGCCGGCAGCTCATCCGGCTCACCGCGCGCGGCCGCGAGGTCTTCGCGATGCTGGACGAGCGGTCCGCCGGCGAGGTCCGCGCGCTGCTCGCGGACCTGGCCGGCGCCGACCGGGCGCGGCTGCTCGCCGCGATGCGCACGGTCGAGGACGTCCTGCGCGCCCGGCCGTCCGGGGGAGCCCCGCCGTCCGGGGACGCCCGTCCGGTGCTCCGCGCCCTGCGCGCCGGGGACCTCGGCTGGATCGTCGAACGCAACGGCGCCCTCTACGAGACCGAATGCGGCTGGGACCGGACGTACGAGGCGCTCGTCGCCAAGGTCGTCGCCGGCTACGTGGAGAACCACGACCCGGAGCGCGAGAACGCCTGGATCGCCGAACTGGACGGCGAGCGCGTCGGCGGCGTCTTCTGCATGCGGCGGGAGGAGGACGTCGCCCAGTTGCGGCTGCTGCACGTCGAACCCGGCGCGCGCGGCGCCGGTGTCGGCGCGGCGCTGGTCGACGAGTGCGTCCGCTTCGCCGGGGAAGCCGGATACTCGGAGATCATGCTGTGGACGACGGCGCTGCAGCGCCCGGCGCACCGCGTGTACGCCCGCGCCGGGTTCGTCCTGTCCGAGGAGGAGCCCCCGGTGTCCCGCTTCGGCGACACGATCCACGGACAGGTCTGGCGCCGCGGGCTCTGACGGCGGAACGAGCCCCGCCGGGCGGCGGGCATCCGGGCGTGCGACGGGGATGAGCCGAGGCCCGGGAGGTGCTCGCACCTCGCGGGCCTCGGCTCCGCAGCGATCCCTACTGCGTGGTGGCGGCCGAGACGGGGGTCGGACGGAGTATCGGCCGCCTGCGATTCACCGGCGCATGGCCGGTTCGGATGAGTTCCGATCGCTCACCTCCTTTCCGGGACGGGCCGCCGGGTCCGGGACCCGGACGGCGGGGCGGGGGCGGGAGCCGCGCCGACACCCGCGTGATGTTCGCGGCGGCCCCGGCTGGGCCGGGGCCGCGGGTGGTCTCGGGCGGTCCGGGCCGGCGGCGTCCGGCACGGCGCCGCCGGCCCGGCCGCGGGGGAGCACCGGTGCCGCGGGGGCGGGCGGCGCCGGCGTCCGGTGTTGGGCGGGGTGTTCGCGGGCGGGTGGACGGGACGGTCCGGTGCGGCCGAGGACCCGAGGTGTACCGCCGGGCACGGCGTCCGCGGCGGGCGTCGGGGAACGCCGTGCGCCGGGGCGGAACGTGCCGGGAGCGCCCTCGGCCGCACCGGTGAGGCCGTCACCCGCTGTGCGTCGCATCCCGGCCTCCTCCCGTCCCGGACCTGGAGATTTGCCGCTCCGAGATCCGCTCGTTCACTCACTGTCACGAACTCGTTGCGTTAAGTACCCACAGGTCATGCACGCGTAAACCGGAGCGGGCGCGCGGAATCATGATCGCCACCAGTCTTTGCCTTCGCATTGCCCGGCGGCGTCCCGGTGCCCCCGCCGGGGCGGGTCAGCCCAGGCGGCGCAGGGTGAGGGCCGTCGCGCAGAGCAGGGTGCCGCGCGTGGTGCGCGGGTCGACGCCGATCAGCCGGGCGGTGCGGGCCAGCCGGTTGTCGACGGTGTTGGGGTGGACGGCGAGCGCGGCGGCGGTACGGCGGCGGTCGAGGTCCTGGTCGAGGAAGGCGCGCAGCGTCGCCATCAGTTCGGGATGGTCGTCGAGCGGATCGAGCGCGGCGGCCAGCTCGCGCCCGCCGTCGGGGGCGCCGCTCAGGTGGTAGTCGAGCAGGACGTCGCGCAGCTCGTAGAGGCCGGGCGGACGGCCGGTGGCGCGGGCGATCCGGGCGATGCGGGCGGCCCGGCCGGACGCCTCGGGGACGTCGGCGGCGCCGCGGGAGGGGGCCGCGCCGGCGGTGACGGCTTCGGTGCCGGTCCCGGCGCGGGCGAGCGCGCGCCGCAGTTCGGCCGTCCGCCCGGCGGCGTCGCGGGGGAGCAGGACGTGGACGCCGCGCCCGTCGAGGAGGGTGAGGAGCGTGCCGCCGGCGAAGCCCTCCAGCGCGGCGCGGACGCGGCGCAGCAGCCGGCGTCCGGCGACGCCGGTCGGCGGCTGCTCGGGCAGGCGCAGGTTCAGCACCAGGTACGCGTCGGGGAGCGGGATGCCGTACCGGTCTGCGGTGGCGCGCGCCGGTTCGCCCGCGAGCAGGGCCCGCGCGACCTCGCGCAGGGCGTCGCGGCGCTCGTCCTGGATCGCGGCCTGGGCCGCCTGGTAGGCGTCGGCGACGGCGGTGACGACCCGGTTGGTCCCGCGGATCTGCAGGCGGGCGAGCATCGGCAGCGCGTCCTGCTCGCCCGGCCGGACCTCCGCGACCAGCGCGTCCCAGATCAGCTCGGCGCCGATGTAGTAGGTCGACAGGAGCGTGGACAGGCCGACGCCCTCCTCGGCCCGCTGCGCGGCCCGCTCGAGGAAGAGCCGCAGGTCGTCCTCATCGACCCGGGTTCCGGCGGCCATGTCGAGGAACTGCCGGATCGCGTACCGGGCGGTGCCCGCGATCTCGAGGTCGCGCATGTCCGCGGGCAGGCCGGCGTAGTCGGGGATGGCGGCGAAGCGCCGCTCGGCCAGCTCCCGCGCGAGCCGGTTCACCTTCGGCTCGCAGCGCGCCGCGAGCGCCGCCGCGATCCGCCGCACCTCCCGCTCGTCCACCGGCCCCCCTTCCAGCGTGATTGTGACATGTCACAGCGGTTCCGGGGGGAACGCGGGACGGCCGCCGATTGCCGGGCCCTCGTCCCGGCGGGAGGGTGATGCGTACAACGACCCCCGCAAGCGGACGGAGTGCTCGCATGGCGGCCACCGCGAAACCCCCGAGCGGCGACGGGCCGCTCACCGGCGCGCCGGTCCCCGACTCCCGGCGGGCCTGGACGGTCGTCGTCCTGCTCGTCCTGTTCATGATGATCAACTTCATGGACAAGGCCGTGCTGGGCCTCGCCGGGGACCACATCCGGGAGGATCTCGGGCTGACCGACACCGAGTTCGGCTCGATCGGCAGCGTGTTCTTCCTGCTGTTCAGCGTGTCGGGCGTCGCGGTCGGCTTCCTCGCCGACCGGGTGCCCGCGAAATGGCTGCTCATCGGCCTGGTCGCGGTGTGGAGCGCGTCGCAGCTCGCCGTCGCCCTGCCCGCCGCCGGGCTGCTCACGCTGATGATCACCCGGGTGACGCTCGGCGCGGCCGAGGGGCCCGCGTTCGCGATGGCGAACCACACGGCGTTCAGCTGGTTCCCCGACCGGGAGCGGGCGCTGCCCAGCATGCTGCTGGCGACCGGCGGCGCGTTCGGCGTGGCGCTCGGCGCCCCGGTGCTGGCGGTGCTGATCACGAGCGCCGGGTGGCGGTCGGCGTTCCTGGCGACCGGCCTCCTCGGGGTGCTGTGGGTGGTGCTGTGGCTGGCGAAGGGCGGCGAGGGCGGCCACTCCCCGCGCTCGGCGGCGGCGGAGGACGGCCCGCGCGTCCCCTACCGGCGGCTGTTCACCAGCGGCACGATCCTCGGCGGCCTCGCAGCGGGCTTCGCCGCGTACTGGGCGATGGCGGTCGCGATCACCTGGCTGCCGCAGTACCTGCAGCGGGTGCACGGCATCGAACTGGAGACGGCGAGCCTGATCGCGGCGGGGACGCAGGTCGTCGGGATCGCCGTGATGCTGTCGATCGGTTACGCCTCGACCCGGATGATGCGCGCCGGACGGTCCAGCCATGCGGCCCTCGGGCTGCTCGGCGGCGGCGCGGTCGTGCTGTCCGGCCTGGCGATGCCGCTGGTCACGCGCTCGGGCGGGGGAGCGGTGTTCATCCTGGTGCTGGTGGTCGCCTACACGTTCGGCAACTCGTTCCTCGCGCTGCTGCAGGCCGCGGCCGCCGAACTCGCGCCCGTCCGGCAGCGCGGGGCGGTGCTCGGCACGGTCACCGCGCTGGCGTCCCTCGCCGGCGCGCTCGGCCCGGTGCTGACCGGCGCGATCGTGGACGCCGCGGGGACGGCCGAGGCCGGCTTCCGCAACGCGTTCGACCTCGGCGCCGCCCTCATGATCGTCGGCGGTCTGCTGGCCGCCGCCTTCGTGCGCCCGGCCCGCGACCGCGCCGCGCTCGGCACCGCGCGCCCGCAGGAGCCGGCTCCCGCGCACTGACGAGCGCACTGACGAAAGGAAGACATGGACATCAGGGAATACGCCGACAAGGTGTGGAGCGGCGAGAGCGACGACAGCATCGCCAACACCGGGATGGGCGGGAAGGGCGTCGTCGACATCGCCGACGGGCTCGGCTGGAAGCCCGGCTTCGGCAACGTCATCGCGTTCCGCACCCGCGGCGAGCTGATCCTGTTCGACACCGGCAACAAGGCGTTCGCCGGGCGGACGCACGCCCGGATCCGCGCGTGGACGTCCGACCCGCTGTCCCTCGCGTTCTACTCGCACGGCCACGTCGACCACGTCATGGGCATGGACCCCTTCGACGCCGAGGACGGCCCGCGCGCCCAGGTCGTCGCGCACGAGAACGTCCGCGACCGGTTCGACCGGTACGCCCTCACCGCCGGGTACAACTCGGTGATCAACCAGCGGCAGTTCCAGATCCCCGACCTGCGCTGGCCCACCGAGTACCGGCACCCGGACGTGACGTTCCGCGACGCCCTCACCGTGACCCGCGGCGACCTGACGTTCGAGCTGTTCCACGCCAAGGGCGAGACGGACGACGCCGCCGTCGCCTACGTCCCCGAGCATCGGCTCCTCCTGCCCGGCGACCTGTTCATCTGGCTCGCCCCCAACTGCGGCAACCCGCAGAAGGTGCAGCGCTACCCGCGCGAGTGGGCGCACGCCCTGCGCCGCATGGCGGCACTCGGCGCCGAGATCATGATGCCGTCGCACGGTTCCCCGATCTTCGGCGCCGACCGGATCGAGCAGGCCCTGCTGGAGACGGCCGAGTGGCTGGAGAGCATCGTCGACCAGACCCTCGGGCTGCTCAACGAGGGCCGCCGCCTCGACGAGATCGTCCACGCGGTGACGCCGCCCGCGCACCTGTCCGGCCGCACGTACCTGCAGGCCAAGTACGACGAGCCGGAGTTCATCGTCCGGAACCTGTGGCGCATGTACGGCGGCTGGTACGACGGCAACCCGGCGCACCTCAAGCCCGCGCCGGACACCGAGGTGGCCCGCGCCGTCGCGGGGCTGGCGGGCGGCGCCGCGAAGGTCGCCGACGCCGCCCGCCGCGCCGCCGCCGGCGGCGACCTGCGGCTGGCCGGGCACCTCGCGGAGATGGCGGTGCAGGCCGACCCGCGGGACGCGGCCCTGCACGAGGCCCGCGCGGAGGTCTACGCCGCCCGCGCCGCCGCCGAGCCGTCACTGATGGCGACCGGCGTGTTCAAGTGGGCCGCCGACGAGTCGCGGCGCGCCGCCGGGGGAGAGGCGACCCCGAGCACCATCCCCGGCCTGATCGCCTGACCTCCGTCCGGCCCCCGGCACGGACGCCCGTGCCGGGGGGCGGTCAGGCGCGCACTCCGGCGGCGCGCCCGATGCGCCTGCTCAGCCCGGCGGCGTCCCGGTGCGACAGGACGATCTCGTCGAAGTCCCCGGCGGCCGCGCGGTCGAGCGTGAGGTGCAGGCCGGGGCGTCCGCGCCGTACCGAGACGAGCCGCCGCGGGCCGCGCACGAGGCCCCAGACCCCGATCTTCGCGATGCCCGAGACGTGGCAGCCGCGCCGGGTGCCGCGCGGGACGCGCAGCGGCCGGTCGACGTGCGCGGCCCGGTCGATCGCCGCGAGCGGGACGCTGACCCGGCCGCGGCCCGTGCAGAGCCGCTCCCACACGCTGAACTCGATGTCGACCCGGTCCCGGGAGATCTTCACTTCGGCCATGGCTTCGTCCTTCCTGTCCGGGCCCGGAGGGGCCCTTCAGCCGTGCTGGTTCGGGGGCGGTATGTCGGCGGGCGGGTCGGGGGGCGGGTCGGGGGGCGGGTCGACGGGCATGAGGACGGTCGCGAGCAGCCGCGGCGTGCGCCCGTCCCGGGGCTCGTTGCCGAGCAGCGGCCGGACGAGCTCGGCGAACCCGCGCGCGAACTCGGCGAACTCCGCGTCGTCGAGGTTCAGGACCGTCTGCCGGTAGCCGACGCCGTCGGCGACGAGGTCGATCCCGTCGCGCGCCAGGTAGCGGGAGAAGTCGGCGAGCAGGCTGGAGACGAACGCGGTGAAGTAGCGCTCGTGGTCCTCGGCGGTCGCCGCGGCCAGCCCGTCGGCGTCGAGCACGGCCCCGCCCGGCGGCAGCGTGTAGACGCGCTCCTGCCCGATCCCGCGTTCCCCGGTCGCCTCCAGCAGGCCGCCCTTGGTGAGCGCCGCCAGATGCCGGTAGAGGGTCGCCTGCGGGACGTCGGGCAGCAGCCCGGCGATCTCCCGCGTCGTGCGGTGCCCGGCGGCGACCGACCGCAGGATCCGCAGCCGGACCGGGTGGAGCGCCAGCTCCTCCCACCGCTCGTTCGATGTGCTCACATCTCGAGACATTACCATTATCGATAATGGGAATGCGATGGCGGTCGGCGCGAGGTCTCCTGCGCCGGTCGGGCGGGGCGGGATAGGTTTCGTCGATGGCATGTGTTCGGTGCGGCGGGACGGTCGCGCCCGACGGCCGCTGCTGGGACTGCGGCGCCGCGCAGCCCGCCTACCGCGCGCACCTGGAGACGGCCGTCCCCGGCGCCGCCGGGGTCACCGACCGGGGCCGCCGCCGGGACGTCAACGCCGACGCGATGGCCCTGGTCACCGCCGGACCGTGGACGATCGGCGTCGTCTGCGACGGCGTCTCGATGGCGCCCCGCGCCGACCGGGCCGCCCGCGTCGCCGCCGACACCGCCGCGGCCGTCCTCGCAGCCCGGCTCCCCGCGGGCGTCCTGCCCGAGACGGCGCTGGACGAGGCCGCCGCCCGCGCGGGACGCGCCGTCGCCGCGCTCGCGACGTCCGTCCGGTCCGCCCCGGCGTGCACCTACGTCGCGGGCGTCCATCAGGCGGGCGTCCATCAGGCGGGCGTCCATCAGGCGGGCGTCCACCCGGCGGGCGCCGCCGCGCCGGGCGCCTTCTGGACGAGCTGGGTCGGCGACAGCCGCGCCTACTGGCTCCCCGACGACGGGCCCGGCGTCCTGCTCACCGAGGACGACACCGGCGAGCTCGACGCGCTCGCCGCCTGGCTCGGCGCCGACGCGGGGCCGCCGGAGCCCCGCTGCCGCGGCCTGCGCCCGTCCGGTCCCGGGCGGCTGCTGCTCTGCACCGACGGGCTGTGGCGCTACCTGCCGGACCCCGGCGCGCTGCGGGCGGCCATGCCCGGCGGGGAGGCGGCGGACGACGCGCGCGCCCTGGTCGGGCGCGCGCTCGACGCGGGCGGCGACGACAACGTCACCGCGATGGTCGTCAGAGCAGGGCCCCCACCCCGGGACGGCGCATCGCGAACACCGTGCTCCGCACGACGGTCTCCTTGATGCGCGCCGCCGCGCGCCCGGTCACCACCGCCCGCGCGATCGGCGTGTCGTCGGCGCGGCTGAACTGCACGACGCCGTCGCCGCGCCCCAGGCTGACGCACTGCCCCACGTAGCGCAGCTTCGCCCGCGCGGGCTCGCGCCCGCGGGCGAGCGCGGCGGCGGTGATCCCCCCGTGCAGGCCCATGGGCAGGCCGATCTGGCAGGACATCCGCGCCTCCCGCCCCCGCACCGGCAGGGTGGCGACGTCCCCGACGGCGACGATCTCCGGGTGCGTCTCCGCGCGGAGCGACGCGTCCACCCGGATCCGCCCGCGCCCGTCCACGCCCAGCCCGGCATCGGCCGCCAGGGACGGGACGCGGAACCCGGCGGCCCACACGACCGCGTCCGAGGGCAACTCCCGGCCGTCCTCCAGCATCAGCCCGTCCGCGGCGACCTTCGCCACCGGCGCGTTCTCGTGCACCGTGACGCCCCGCCCGGCGAACCACCGGTGCAGGTGGTCGCGCGCGCGTGGGCCGAGGCTCTCGCCGAGCACGCCGGCGGTGACGAGATCGACGCGCAGCCCCGGACGGGCGTCGGCGAACTCGGCGGCGGTCTCGATCCCCGTCAGCCCGCCCCCGATCACGGTCACCGACCCGAGATCGGGCAGCCGGTCCCGCAGCCGCTCGGCGTCCGCGGGCCGCGCGACCGCGAGGGCGTGCTCGCGCGCTCCCGGCACGACGTCCAGGTCGGCGGTGCTGCCGAGGGCGTAGACGAGCGTGTCGTAATCGAGCGCGCGGCCGTCGTCGAGGCGCACCCGCCGGGCGTCCGCGTCGAGCCCGGTCACCCGCGCCACGACGAGCTCGGCGCCCGTCCCGTCGAGCAGACCGGCGAGCGGCAGGTCCGCCGTCTCCTGGCCGGTCGCGACCTGGTGCAGGCGGACCCGCTCGACGAACCGGTCCGACGCGTTCACGAGGGTCACCTCGGCGTCCCCGGCGGCGCGGGCGGCGCGCTTCGCCGCGCCCAGCCCCGCGTACCCGGCGCCCAGGACCACGATCCGATGGTTCATGCTTCCTCCTCGCGTGAGACTCGGAGGTTGAACCGGCCGGGACGCCGATCCGTGACGCGCCCGCCGGGTGACGCCGCTCACACGAGCTGCGCGGCGGCGAACGCGAGCTTGCGCGGGCTCACGACCGTCCGCACTTGCGTGATCAGGCCGTCCTCGACCTGCAGCGTCACGACACCGGCCAGCGCGCCGCCGATCCAGAACAGGGCGGCGGGCTCCCCGTTGACCTCGGTGATCCGGGTCGTCGCCGACGCCACCTCCGGCCGCGCCGCGAGCCCGCGCAGGTACCGCAGGACGGCCGCCCGCCCCGAGACCGGGCGGCGCGCCGCCGACACCTCCCCGCCGCCGTCCGCCACGGACACGACGTCCTCGGCCAGCAGCCGTTCGAGCGCCGCGACGTCCCCGTCCAGGGTCGCGCCGAAGAACGTCTCGACGATCCGCCGGTGCCGGTCGGCGTCGATGACCCCCTTCCGGCCGTCCTCGCCGACGTGCGCGCGCGCCCGCCGGTGCAGCTGCCGCGAATGCGCCTCCGAGACCCCGAGGATCTCCGCGATCTCCCGGTGCGGATGCCCGAACGCCTCCCGCAGGATGAACACCGCGCGCTCCGCCGGGGTCAGCCGCTCCAGCAGCACCAGCACGCCCTGCGACACCGAGTCCCGCTGCTCCACCGTCTCCAGCGGGCCCAGCGCCCCGTCCGCGGTGAGCACCGGCTCGGGCAGCCAGGGGCCCACGTAGCTCTCCCGCCGCACCCGCGCCAGCGACAGCCGGTTGAGGCACAGGTTCGTCACCACCGTGGTCAGCCACGCCGCCGGGACGTCCACGTGCCCGGCCCGGCTCCACCGCAGGTACGCGTCCTGCACGACGTCCTCGGCCTCGGCGGCCGATCCCAGCATCCGGTACGCGAGCCCCATCAGCCGGGGCCGCTCGCCCTCGAACACCTCGACGTCCGGAACGGCCATGCCGCCGACCCTACTCCGCCGGTTCCCCGGGCGGACGGGTGCGGTGCGCGAGGGTCGTGTCGATGATCTGGGCGTCCTCGGGAGGCGGGGTCGCGGTGTCCCACCAGCGGATCGCGCCGATCTCCTCGTTCGGAGTGAAGTCGCTGTGGAGGGTCGCCACCCGCGCCGTGTAGAGGGCGGCGTACTCGACGCGCCGCGGGGCGGTGAGCCGGAACCGCGCGTACCCGGCGAGGACGAGGCCGTCCAGGTCCAGGCCGGTCTCCTCCCGCAGTTCCCGTGCGGCGGCCCGGAGCGGGCTCTCGCCCGGCTCGATCCCGCCGCCGGGCAGCTCCCACCGCCCGCGGAAGCGGTCGAAGACGAGCAGGACGTGCCGCCCGCACCAGACCGCGACCAGGGCGGCGGGCACCGGGGCGTCGTCCGGCGCGCGGGCTCCCGCGGGCAGGAACGCCGTCAGCGCGTTCCCGTCGGCATCGGCGACGAAGGTCTCCATGGCGGTCCTCCCCGCGGTCGGCCCGGCAGGGGCAACGTGTCACGGCGCCGAGGCGTCCGCAATCGCGGTTCGCCGTGCGGCGCCCTCCTTCGCGACGGCTCCTCTCGCCGAAGGCGGCGTCCTGGACGCCGCCTTCGGCGAGAAGAGCGTGCAGCCCGCCGCCCCGTGCTCCGGCACCGCACCGGTCAACTCCTCGACCCCCGGTGGGCCGGCGGAGCCGCCCGCCCACCGGCCGTCCCCGTCGCGGCCGACCGGTGGCGGAGGCCGATCCAGAACCGGTCCTCGTGCCCTCGCCGCCCGCCGGGCACGCCTCCGTTCGCCTCGATGACCCGGCGGGACGCCTCGTTCCCCGGAGTGCACGTGAGCAGGACGCGCTCGTGACCGCGCCGGGCGCACTCGTCCAGCCCTGCGGCGAGCATGCGGGTGGCGTGCCCGCGGCGCCGCCAGGGCGCGACGACGTGGTAGCCGATGTGCCCTCCCGCCTCGGTCAGGGCCGCCGTCAGGCGGTGGCGGAGGATCAGCGTGCCGAAGTAGTGCTCCCCGGAGACGTACCAGAACGTCGTCGTCGGCACGCCCCACCGGATGTGCACGCCGCGCCGATCCGCCACGAACGCGGCGAAGTCGGTCAGGGCCGGGGCGAGCCGGTTCGCGGACGTCCCGTCGGCCCGGCAGTCGGCCAGTTCGCCCGCGAGGAACGACTCCCGCACGGCCTCCGTCGGCGGGACCAGGCGGCCGGGGGCGGTCAGATCGGTCACGCGTCGATTCTCGGCGGGTGCGGGAGGAAGGAGGGCACGGGCCGGGTTGTTGTCGCCGTCGAGAGGTGCCCGGGGGCTTGATCGCTGAGAGCGAACGGGGGGAGGAAACAAAATCGTGCTCCGTTTTCTTGAGTGTGTATGACTCAACCTTCGGGGTTGGGTCGGCGGCCCTCCCGAGGGGCCGGTGAGACACGGACTTGGAGTGAGCATGAGCGAGACCCTGACGCTGCCGGTGCTGCCCCTGGACGACGGGGCCGTTCTGCCGGGCATGGTGGTGCCCCTCGACCTGTCCGACGGCGCCGAGGTCCGCGCGGCGATCGAGGCCGCGCGGTCGGTGGCGCGGTCGGACGGGCCGGGGATACGGGCGCCGGGCAAGCCGCGGGTGCTGCTGGTGCCCCGGCTGGACGGGCAGTACGCGGGCGTCGGCACGCTGGGCGTGGTCGAGCAGGAGGGGCGGCTGCCCGGCGGGGAGCCGGGGGCCGTCGTGCGCGGCGTCGCCCGCGTGCGGATCGGGACGGGGACGACCGGGCCGGGCGCGGCCCTGTGGGTCGAGGGCACCCTGATCGAGAAGCAGCCGCCGTCCGGGCGGGCGCAGGAGCTGGCGAAGGAGTACAAGGGCCTCGTCGGCGCGATCCTGCAGAAGCGCGGCGCGTGGCAGGTCGTCGACGTCGTGCAGCAGATCGACGACCCCTCGACGCTCGCGGACAACGCCGGGTACGCCCCCTACCTGTCGGACGAGCAGAAGGTCGAGCTGCTGGAGACACCGGACGTCGTCGAGCGGCTGACCCTCGTGATCGGGTGGGCGCGCGACCACCTGGCCGAGCTGGACGTCGCGGAGACCATCCGCAAGGACGTGCAGGAGGGCATGGAGAAGACTCAGCGGGAGTTCCTGCTGCGGCAGCAGCAGGAGGCCATCCGCAAGGAGCTGGCCGAGCTGAACGGCGACCCCGCCGACGAGGAGGACGACTACCGCGCCCGGATCGAGGCGGCGAACCTGCCCGAGAAGGTGCGGGAGGCCGCCCTGAAGGAGGTCGACAAGCTGGAGCGGGCCTCGGACGCCTCCCCGGAGGGCGGCTGGATCCGCACCTGGCTCGACACGGTCCTCGACATCCCGTGGAACGAGCGGAGCGAGGACGCCTACGACATCGCGGGCGCCCGGGAGATCCTGGACGCCGACCACGCCGGCCTCGACGACGTCAAGGAGCGCATCATCGAGTACCTGGCGGTGCGCAAGCGCCGCGAGGAGCGGGGGCTCGGCGTCGTCGGCGGGCGCCGCAGCGGCGCGGTGCTGGCGCTGGCCGGTCCGCCCGGGGTCGGCAAGACGTCGCTGGGCGAGTCGGTCGCGCGGGCGATGGGCCGCGAGTTCGTCCGGGTCGCGCTCGGCGGCGTGCGTGACGAGGCCGAGATCCGCGGCCACCGGCGGACGTACGTGGGCGCGCTGCCCGGCCGGATCGTCCGCGCGATCCGCGAGGCGGGCACGATGAACCCGGTCGTCCTGCTGGACGAGGTCGACAAGGTCGGCGCGGACTACCGCGGCGACCCGACGGCCGCGCTGCTCGAGGTGCTGGACCCGGAGCAGAACCACACGTTCCGCGACCACTACCTGGAGGTCGAGCTCGACCTGAGCGACGTCCTGTTCCTGGCGACGGCGAACGTGGTGGAGGCGATCCCCGCGCCGCTGCTGGACCGGATGGAGCTCGTGCAGCTCGACGGCTACACCGAGCACGAGAAGGTGACGATCGCCCGCGACCACCTGCTGCCGCGCCAGCTCGACAAGGCGGGGCTGGAGCCGGCGGAGGTGACGCTGGACGACGGGGCGCTGCGGCTGCTCGCGTCCGAGTACACCCGCGAGGCGGGCGTCCGGTCGCTGGACCGGTCGATCGCGCGGGTGCTGCGGAAGATCGCCGCGAACGTCGCGCTGGACAAGGCGGCGCTGCCGGTCCAGGTGGGACGGGACGACCTCAGGGACTACCTGGGGCGGCCCCGGTTCACGCCGGAGGTCGAGCTGAGCCGCACCGAGCGGCGGACGGGCGTGCCCGGCGTCGCGACGGGCCTGGCGGTGACCGGTGCGGGCGGCGACGTCCTGTACATCGAGGCGTCGCTGGCCGACCGGGAGACCGGCGACACCGGCGTGACGCTGACCGGGCAGCTCGGCGACGTGATGAAGGAGTCGGCGCGGATCGCGCTCAGCTACCTGCGCTCGCGCGGGGCGGAGCTCGAACTGCCGGTCGGCGACCTGAAGGAGCGCGGCGTGCACGTCCACGTGCCGGCGGGCGCGATCCCGAAGGACGGCCCGAGCGCCGGCATCACGATGACGGCGGCGCTCGCGTCGCTGCTGTCGGGACGCGCGGTGCGCCCGGACGTCGCGATGACCGGTGAGGTGTCGCTGACCGGGCGGGTGCTGCCGATCGGCGGGCTGAAGCAGAAGCTGCTGGCCGCGAGCCGCCTCGGCATCACCACCGCGATCGTCCCGAAGCGCAACGAGCCGGACCTGGAGGAGGTGCCGAAGGAGGTGCTGGACGGCCTGACGGTGTTCACCGTCAGCGACGTCCGCGAGGTCCTCGACCTGGCGCTGGAGCCCGCGACGACCGCCGTCGCGGCCTGACGGACGGACCGCCGGACGCCCGCGGCCCCCTGGGGTCGCGGGCGTCCGGCGCATTTGGGGCTGGCGATCTCGCACATATCGGGCGTCCGAATCGGGGCGGCCGGCATGACGGCGGTGCGTGCGGGGGACCAATCGCGGCGTGTTGGTCGAAATGTGGCAGCCCGCGCCGTCCGGTGAACGAGTCCCCTGGTACCTCCTCGCGCTCCGCGCCACCGTCGCCGTCGCGGCGCTGGCGCTCCTCGGCGCCTTCTTCTACGTCGCGTTCCAGCTCACGCTGACGCCCGTCCGCGACCACGGGCAGGCCGGGGCGAACTTCGAGCCCGGCGACTCCCTCCGCTTCTACCTGGACCGCCCGACCAAGGAGGCGCTGCTGCAGCTCGGCGGGAACCTCGCGCTGCTCGCCCCCATGGGCGTGCTCCTCCCCTTGGTCGCCAAGCGGCTGCGCGGCCCGCTGCGGCTCGCCGTCGTGACCGGCCTGTTCTCCCTGGCCGTCGAGCTGGTGCAGGGCGCGTTCGTGATCGGCCGCGCCTTCGACGTCGACGACGTGATCCTCAACGTGGCCGGCGTCGTCCTCGCCTACCTGCTGCTCGGCCGCCGGCTGTCCAGGTCGCTGCGCGGGGGCTGAACCCGGCCGTCAGCGGGGAGCGAGGCGGAAGACGCGCAACTGCCGGGTGGTGCGTTCCACGTAGCGGTCGTAGACGGGCCAGACCCGCACCAGGCGCGGCCAGACCTCCGCGCGCTCGGCGTCGTCGAGGAGACGGGCCTTGACCCGGACGGTCCGGCCGCGGAAGACGACCTCGGCCTCGGGGGTCCGGAGGAGGTTGCCGGTCCAGGCCGGGTGCTTCTCGCGGCCGAAGTTGGACCCGACGACCAGCCAGCCGTCCCGGTCGGGCAGGCAGGCCAGCGGCGTCCGGCGCGGCAGTCCGCTGACGGCTCCGGTGCTGGTCAGGACGAGGCTGGGGACGAGCAGCTGGCCGAGCATGAGGCGGCCGCCGGTCAGCCGGTTCAGGGTCCGGTCGACCGGCGGGACGACCTTGGGCCCGGCCTTCGCGAACCAGGAGGACCCCGAGACGCGGTGGAACACCGGGCCCAGGACGCGCTGGACGGGCGTGCGCCCCGCGGGTTCGGGCACCGGGGCCGCCTCCGGGGCCAGCCGGCCCGCGTGCCGCGGGCTCAGGTGCCCGGACGCGGCGAGCCAGCGCAGCCCGTCGGCGACCGTGTCCTGGACGGGACGCAGGGTGAGGCCGAGCGCGTCCAGGATCGGGCGGTCGTCCGTCGGGACGAGCGTCACCATGAACTCGGCGGCGTCGCGCGTCAGGGGGTAGTCGAACGGCCGGACGCGCTTGGCGGCGTCGAGCGCGGACCCGAGGCCGAGCATCACCGCGGACGGGACGCGGAAGCCCCGCGGCCGGACGCCGGTGAGCGCGCCGCACAGGGCCGCGAACCGCGGCCACGTCAGGTAGTGGCCGCCGAGCACCCAGCGGCTCGCGCCCTGCCGGGACTCGACGGCGCGGGCGAGGGCCGCCGCCAGGTCGCGGACGTCCAGCACCGAGACGCCGCCGCCCGGCAGCGGCCACACCTTCGACAGCGCCCCGGCGAGCCCCTCCGGCAGCGCGTCCAGGACGGGCTGGTCGGGGCCGAACACGCCGCCCGGGTAGACGATCGTGACGGGCGCGCCGTCGTCCTGCAGGCCGCGCGCGTAGCGTTCGGCGGCGACCTTCGAGCGGCCGTACCCCGTGCGGGGCTCGGCGAGCGGCGCGTCCGCCGTGATGACGGGGGAGGACGGCGGGACGAACACCCCGATCGTGGACACGTGGATCACCGGGGCGAGCCCGGCGGCGACGGCCCCGCCGACGACGTTGCGGGTGCCGGTGACGTTGGCGTCGACGATCGCGCCGCCCGGGTCGCGGTCGCCGCCGGTCACCCCGATCGCGGCGGCCGCGTGGATCGCGGCGTCGCAGCCGTCGAGCGCCGCGGCGACGGACCCGGCGTCCAGCATGTCGCCCCGGACGAACTCGACGTCGCCGGCCGCGACGCCGAGCGCCGCCAGCACCCGGGCCGCCTTGCCGGGGTCGCGCACCAGCGCGCGCGGCGCGTGCCCGCGAGCCAGGAGTGCCTGGACGGTGTGCGACCCGACGAACCCCGAGGCGCCTGTGACGAGTACCCGCATGATCGACAAACTAGCGTTTGGTTCACGATTTCGGCCAGAGCACGACGCTCCTTTCGCCCGGAACACTTTCGCCGCCCGGGCCACGTTCGCGGCTAGGCGTCCTGGCGGAGTACGGCCGCGGCGGCGCTCGCCGCCAGGTCCTCGGCGCCCGCCGGGATCCTCCCGGACGAACGCAGGTGCCGGCGGACGAGCGCGTACGGGACGTCGACGGCGGCGAGCGCGACCCGCTCGCGCTCGTCCGGGGGGACGCCGAGCCGGACGGCCACCTCGTCGAGCGCCCGCGCCACCCGCTCGTTCGCCGTCGCGAGCCGCTGCCGGTCGGCGTCCGCCCAGTCCCGCTCGCCGAAGTCGGACGGACCGTAGAGCAGGACGCGCGCGTCGTCGGGGCTGCCGCGGCTCCAGGCGACGACGTGCCGGGCGGCATCGGCGGCGGCCCGTTCCGGCGGTTCGGCGCGCAGCGCGTCGAGGTATCCGTCGTGGAAGCGGTCGAGGGCGCGCAGCCACAGCGCGGCCAGCAGCGCGGGCAGTCCGGGGAAGCGGTGGTACACCGAGCCGCTCGGCGCACCGGCGGCGCGCGCCACCGCCGCCATCGTGACGGCGCCGGGACCGGCCCGTGCCAGCTCCGCGGCGGCGTCCAGCAGCCGGTCGGTGTCGTGCCGCCGCGGTCGTCCCATGGTTGCGAGCGTATATTAGAGAGATCTCTCTAAAAGGAGGATCGATGACCCCGACCCCCCTCCCGCCCGGCCAGGCGGCGGCCCCGCTGCACCGGTTCGGGCTGCCGCGGTTCGCCGCCCGGCTCCCGCGCGTCCCGGACGACCCCGCGGTCACCGTCACCGGTGCCGTCCGGCGCCCGTCCCAGTACCGCGCCGCCGACCTGACCGCCCTGCCCGGACGCGCCGAACACCGCGCCGACCTGCACTGCGTCACCACGTGGAGCGCCCTGGACCTCCGCTGGACGGGCGTGCCGTTCGCCGCCGTGCACGCGCACCTCGCCGAGCGCGCCGGGGTCTCCGCCCGGGCGCGCTGGGTGGCGTTCACGGGCCTGGACGGCTATCGCGCGACCCTCCGCCTGGACGACGCCCTCGTGGCCGGCGTCGTCCTCGCCGACTCCCTCGACGGCCGGCCGCTCACCGCCGCGGAGGGCGGGCCGCTGCGGCTGGCGGCCCCCGCCCAGTACGGGTACAAGAGCGTCAAGCACGTGTACGCGATCGAGTACCTGACCCGCTACGACGCCGGGTCCGCGGGGTGGCTGGCGCACCCGCGCGGGCGCGTCGACCGGGAGGAGCGCAGCCTCTACCTGCCCGGCCGCGTCTGGCGGCCCCTCTGGCGGGCGCTGCTGCCGCGCGTCCGCCGGGTGTACTACTCGTCGGCCGTGTAGATCCGGCGGGCGGCGAACGCGACCTCCGCGTCCGGGTGGGCCCGCAGGCCGCGCAGCAGCGTCCGCCACTCCGCCGGCCAGCCGGCCCGGGGGCCGTGCAGCCCGGCGAGCTCGCACGCGAACAGGCCGCCGGCGAGGTCGCCCCGCTCCGCGAGCCGGACGGCGTGCGGGTGCACGTCCTCGGCGTCCGGCACGCCCGGCGGGACGAGGTCGTAGTACAGGTCGTCCTCGCCGCCGCCCGCGAGGGCCTCGGCGATCCCGGCGACGGCGAGCACCCCGTGCGGCGCGCAGCCGTCCGCAAGCGCGTCCAGCGCGCCGCCGGCGTCCGGCGAGTCCCAGTCGAGCGTGGCGGCCGACAGTTCGAGCCCGAGCGGTTCCGGGAGCCGTCCCGCGACGGCCTCCATCGCCGGTCCGGCGGCCGTCCGGTGCCGCACGGCGACGCCGCGGATCGCCGACGCCAGCGCGGCCAGCCGCTGCGCGGCCGGCAGGTCGCGCTCCGCCTCCGCGTCCGCACCGCCGGTGGCCCCGGCGAGCCGCCCGGCGGCCGCGCTCAGCTCGCCCGCTCCCAGCCCGTCCCGGACGCACGACAGCAGCGCGGACATCGCGGTCCGCCAGCGGCGCGTCCCATCGAGGTCGGTGAGGACGTCCGCGAGCAGCGCCGGGATCCCCGGCGCCCACGGCGCCCACCGGCCCAGGACCTCCAGCGCCGCGTCGGCGGCCTCCGGGTCGGGCGAGCCCGCCACCCGGACGACCAGGTCCGCGTACTCGGCCCGGAACCGCTCCTCGATCTCGTGCGGCCACCCGCCGAGCACCTGCCGGGCGAGGTCCCGGGGCCCCCGCGCCGCCTCGGCGAGGACCCGTCGCGCGACCGGGTCGGCGATGTACGGGCGCAGCGCCGACGCGATGGCCGCGCGCACGTCCCGGTGCTGCTCCGGGTCGTCCCACGCCTCCGCGACGATGGCCGGCGCGTCCGGCACGCGGGTGCGCAGCAGGATCCGCAGCGCCTCCTTCCGCGCGGTGACCTTGCCGTCCGCCAGCACCGGCCGCAGCAGCGGCCCCAGCGCCGACGGGCGGACGAACCGGGCCGCGCGGCCCGCCGCGTAGACGGCGACGTGCGCGTCGTCGGACGACGCCCGCGCGAGCAGGCCCGGCAGGACGTCCTGCGGCGACGACGTCCAGGGGGCCGCGGTCAGCGCCGCGCGCCGCACGTGGGCGTCGTCCGACTCCAGGTACGGGAGCAGCCGCCCGGCGCCGGCGCCGGGCACCGCGGCGAGCGCCATGACCGCGCGGCCCCGGTCGCTCCCGGCCGCCCCCTCGTCGTTGGCGGCCCGCTCCAGCAGCCGCAGGTAGGCGGCCTGCTGCCGGGCCGTCCAGCGCCGCGTCCAGGTCGGCTCCGCGCGCGGGACGTAGGCGACGTCGTCGCGCTGGAACCGGCCCCCGGAGGCGGGGGACAGCACGAGGTGCAGCAGGTCGGTCCGCTCGGCGGCGATCGCGGCGAGCACCGCCGGGAGCCGGACGGCCGACGGGTCCTTGCCGACCACGCGCTCGACCCGCGCGCCGCGCGTCGCCGGAGGCTCCAGCCACAGCGCGATCGCGCCGGTGATCGTCCGGTCGTCGGTGGCGTCGAGGGCCCGCTCCAGCGCGTCCTGCAGCACCGGCACGCCGTGGGCCCGGCGGCCGAGCGCCCGGACGAGCGTCAGCGCGAGCGCGTGGTCGTCGCGTCGCGCGCCCCGGTCGAGCAGCGGGGCGAGGTGCTCGACGAGCCGGTGCTCCTGCCCTCGCCGCAGCACGCGGTCCAGCCGGGCGAGGTGGGGGCCGCCGCCGTGCCCGACGACGCGCTGCAGCAGCTCGAGCCCGAACACGGTGAGGTCGCCGTCGTCGCGGGCCGCGCCCTGCCGGGCGAACGCCACCGCGAGCCGCGCGAGCTCCCGCCGGGTCGCCCACGAGCAGTCCCGGGCGTCCAGCGCGTCCCGGGCGAACCGTTCGACCGCCGCCGTGTGCGCGCCGCCCAGCAGGCCCTCCGGGACGGACGCCAGCGCGTTCAGCGCGCTCAGCCGCACGGGGTCCTGCTCGTTGCGGAGCCGGTCGAGCGACTCCAGCAGCCCGGCCAGCACCGCCGGATCCCGCTCGCGCCCCGCGCAGCGGACGAGCAGCGCGTAACCCGCCCCGCGCTCCTCGGCGTCCGGCCGCCGGGTCAGCTCGATCAGGACGGGACGCGCCTCCTCGAACGGCAGGAACGCGGTCACCTGCCGCACCTGGAGCGGGTGGTCGGCGACCGCGCGCAGCCCCAGCATCCGGCGCGCCTCCCGCACCCGGACGTCCCGCGGCAGGACGTCCAGCAACGCGTCGTCGTGCACGGCGGCGGTCAGGTCGACGCCGCGCATCGCCGCGTCGAACAGCGCCCCCCGCTCGCTCGGCGGCACCGCCTTCAGCAGCCCGCGCAGTGCGGACCCGTCATCGCGCACGGCCCGCGCGACCCTGGCCGGCGCGTCCCCGCCGATGCGGGCGATCCGGTCCCGCACCGACCGGCGGCGCACCGCCGACCGCAGCCACCGCCGGTTCGCCAGCAGCAGCTCCAGCATCCGCTCCGGCTCGGCGTCCAGGAGCCTTCCGACCCGATGGTGCAGCGCCCAGGGCAGCTCCTCGGTGTGCGCGTATGCCTCCAGCAGCCGGACGACGCGCGCCGGATCGTGCGGCATTGCCGCCGCGACGCCCGTCCCGTGCCACTGCCACCACGCCGCCCGCGCGCCCTCGGCGAGGCCCCCCAACTCCCGTTCCGCGTGCTCGAGGACGGCGGCGGGGTGCGACCGTCCGAGCGAGTGCCGGTTGGGGACCGCGTGGGAGAGCGCGCCGAGCCGTCCGGCCGCGACCTCGGGGGTGCACACGGGCAGCAGAGCGGCGGCCTCGTGCTCGCCCCATCGCTCGGCGACCGGCCCGACGAGCGCGTCGGCCAGGTCACCGCGACGGTGCTTGCGGACGGCCCGGTACGTCGCCGCGCGGATCGCCGCCGGGGCGTCCAGCAGGCTCTCCAGCAGCGCTTCCGGGCCCGGCGCGTACCGCACCGACAGCCGGATCGCCTGCTGCGCGATCCAGGCGTCCGGGTCGCGCGTCGCGGCGAGCACGTGCGCGATCGACGCCTCGTCCCGGACGGCGGACGCGACGAACAGCGCCGTCGACCGCTCGTAGTGGCCGCCCCGTCCCAGCTCGTCCAGCAGCCCGGCGAGCGCCGGCTCGCCCGCCGCCCGCCGCAGTTCCACGAGCCGCCGCACCCGGTCCGGGTACGACAGCGGTTCGATCTCCTCGAGCAGCTCGTCGGCACGCATGCCGCCTCATCCTGCCGAATCGCCGCGTCACACTCATCCCATTTGTCGCTCACCCCGGGCCGTGCCCGATGACCAGCCCGGTCACCGCACGGCGACCGGGCGTCGAAAGGGCCGCGGCCGTGGTGCGCGCGGGTGCGCGCACCACGGCCGCAGCCGACGGCGTATGCCGTTCACCGGCCGTGCCTTCCGGGGCCGAAGTAGCGCGGCCATGGGAGGAGCCGGCCGCCGGGACCGGCGCCGTTATCCGGCGTAGGTTTCGAACTCGGCGATCCGGGGGGTGCCGGCCGAGCCGGTGATCACGAAGTCGATCTTGCGTACCGTGGTGGGGGCGAAGGTGATCGGGCCCGCGCCGTCGCCGGTGGCCAGGACGGTGCCGGTGTCGTGGTCGACGACCCTCCAGGAGTCGATGGCGCCTTCCGAGCCGGCCGCCTCACGGATGTTGATCGCGGAGATCGTGGTGGAGTCGCCCCACTTGATCGAGACGCGGCCGGTCGAGCCCTGCGGAGACCAGTAGGTGCCCATGTCCCCGTCCCGCACGTTGCCGTAGCTGGTTCCGTCGGCCTTGCTCGAGCCGTCGGATCCGGCCCCGATGCTGAGGTTGGTCCCGTCGGGCGGGGTCGTCGGCGTCGGCGTCGGCGTCGGCGTCGGAGAGGTCGGGGTCGGGGTCGGGGTGGGCGTCTGCGGCGTGCATTCGCCGTTCGATTGCGCAAGGCCTGTGCCGGCGCCCGCCGTCTGGGCGACGATGTCCGGCACGCAGGAGGCGTCGTCGAGGTTGTAGGAGTACGGGATGTCGACGCTGGTGTTGGACTGCGGGTTCGGGCCGGCCGGGTGGTTCTCGCTGCCGGGACTGGACCAGGTCACGTTGTCGTAGATGTTGCCGTTGACTTCCCAGTAGCCGAGCTCATCGGTATAGAAGGTGCCCAGCACGTCCTTGGAGTCTTCGAAGTAGTTGTGCTCCACCTTGGCTTGAGCCCCGACTCGGGAATTGATGCCCGACTCGACGAGGCCCGCGAAGTGGTTGTTGTACGAGTGACCGATGCCGCCGCGAAGCAGGGGCGTACGGGAGTTGATGTTCTGGTACAGGTTGTGGTGATACGTGACGAACCCGTTTGAGGTGTCGCTCTCGCTGGATCCGACCAGGCCGCCGCGCTCGGAGTTACGCAGAATGCTGTAGGACAGGGTCACGTACCGGGTGTTGTTCTTCATGTCGAAGAGCCCGTCGTACCCCTCGTCCTCTCCGCCTGAGGCTTCCAGAGTGACGTGGTCGACCCAGACGTTGCGGACGTCGCTCTCCATGCCGATGGCGTCGCCCCCGTTGGACGTGGGCGAGCCCGACTTCTTGACGTTCCGGATGGTCACGTTCTGGATGATGATGTTGCTGGACTCGCGGATGTGGATGCCCAACTGGTCGAAGACGGCTCCGCCGCCGACCCCGATCAGCGTGATGTTGCTGACCCTCTTCAGTTCGATCTCACTGTCCGAGGTGTCGCAGCTGTCGCCCGACACGCTGCTGGTGTTGCCGTGGTCGATGGTGCCCTCGACCTCGATGATGATCGGTGTGCCGGTGCTCGCACGGCTGCACAGGGCCTGGTGGATCTCCGTCCCGGTGCCGGCCCGCACCGTCGCTCCACCGGCGCCGCCGGTGGTCCCGCCGTTGCTGCTCGCGAAGCCGGTGGCGCCGCCCGCGGCAGCCGCCCGCGGTAGCGACTGGGCCGCGCCGACCGCGACCCCCACCACCGTCATGGCGAGCACCGTCACCGTGGCCAGCGCCGCCTTCAGCAGCCGTGTCATCGGCGGTCTCGTCGTCGGTCGTGTCGCCGGTCCTCTCATCTTCGCCTCACTTCCTCGAACACAGGGGGTTCTCTGCCACCTGCGGCCGGCCGCCCGTCGTTCACGCGGGGCGGGGACAGGTGATTCTGGCCGGGGCCGTCGTCGACCCGGGGGGCGGGCTTTCCGCCTCGCTGTGGTGCGCGTCGCTATTTCGTGGCCGGGCCCGCGGAATGGCCGGACGCGCGTGGGACTTGGTCTGCGGGCCATCGCCGCCGATATATGAGGGGTGGTTTGGTATTTCGCTGGGCAGGGCGCATTCAGATAGTGGCACGTCGATATCCGGGCAGAATGGCGGCCGCCATCGGATCAGTAGCGGTTCGTGGGGGTGCAGGTGCTCTGATTGATCACCTCCGCGGGAAGTATCCTCCATTGAAAGCGCTTACCCGTACGCCGAGAGTAGGTCCGGTGTTCTGGTTGGGCAAGGCTTTTCTGAGTCTTTCTCGACTGGACCGGTCGACCGCCGGGTGCTGACCGATTCACGGGTGAAGCACGGCACGATGCCGCGCGTCCGTCCGGCTTCACCCGCGCGTGGCGCGCATCCTGCCGGGTCAGTCCGCCGGGGGCGCCTCGGTCTCGCGGCCCGCCGAGATCTGCGCGGCGAGGCGGCGGACGCGTTCCTCGTGCTCGTCGTAGGCGACGACGACCGGCGGCTCGTTGTACGGCATGGTGTCGGACGAGCGGCGCAGCTTCACGTACTGGCCGCAGGCGTCGATCGCGTACGGCTCCATGTCGTCCTGCAGGGCGCCGATCACCGTGATGCCGTGCTGTTCGCCGATCTCGCGAACAGCGCGACGGCCTCCTTGCGATGCTCCTTGCCGAGGTTGCGGCCCAGCTCGTCCAGGACGAGGCAGGCGGCGGGACGGCTTCGCCGCGGGGCGCCGCCCGCACCGCCCGGAGCAGCTCGTCCGGCAGGTTCGCGCAGGACGCCCGCGCGGGCGTCGGTCGTCCGGCCGGTGCGGGGATGGTCCGCCGCGGGCGACGCATCGACCGGACGGCGGACGCCTCACGCGGTCCGCGTCACGCGGGGCGGGGGATGGCCTTGTGCTCCAGGTAGGCGGACAGGCCCTCGGGGCCCAGCTCGCGGCCCATGCCGCTGTCCTTGTAGCCCCCGAAGGGGGTGTTGGGGTCGATGACGTACATGTTGACGCCGCAGCTGCCGGTGCGGATGCGGCGGGCGACCTCGACGCCGTGGTCGGGGTCGGCGGTCCAGACCGACCCGCCGAGCCCGTAGTCGCTGTCGTTGGCGATGCGGACGGCGTCGTCCTCGTCCTCGTAGGGGATGAGGGCCAGGACGGGCCCGAAGATCTCCTCGCGGGCGATGCGCATGTCGTTGCGGACGTCCCCGAACACGGTCGGGGCCACGTACCAGCCGCGGTCGTGGGGGCGGTTCAGCCCACCGGTGATGATCTTGGCGCCCTCGTCCTGGCCGAGCCGGATGTAGCCCTCCACGCGCTCCTGCTGACGCTGCGCGACGAGCGGGCCGATCTCGCTGGTGTAGTCGGACGGGTCGCCGACGGTCAGGCCGCCGACCATGGCGGCGAGGGCGTCGGCGACCTCGTCGTAGCGGCTGCGCGGGGCGAGGATGCGGGTCTGCGCGGCGCACGCCTCGCCGTTGTTCATCAGCGACGCCAGCTTGAAGCCCTCGACGGTGGTGGCGAGGTCGGCGTCCTCCAGGACGATCGCGGCGGACTTGCCGCCGAGTTCGAGCGTCACCCGCTTCAGTTGCTCGCCGCAGACCGCGCCGATCTTGCGCCCGGCGTCGGTGGAGCCGGTGAACGACACCTTGTCGACGTCCCGGTGCGCCACCAGGTGCGCGCCGACCTCGCGCCCGGCCGGGACGATGTTGACCACGCCGTCCGGGACGCCCGCCTCCTGCAGCCACTCGGCGAGCAGGTAGGTGTCGAGGGGCGTTTCGGGGGACGGCTTGGCGACCACGGTGCACCCGGCGACGAGGGCCGGCGCGAGCTTCAGCATGAGGGTGAACTGCGGGACGTTCCAGGGGACGATCGCCGCGACGACCCCGACGGGCTCGCGGGTGACGGTGACCGGCCCGAGCATGCCCTGGCGCTCGTCCTCCCAGGTGTAGGAGCCGGCGAGGTCGGTGTAGTACTGCAGCACCATCTGCGGGATCGCGGCCTGCCCGAAGATCGAGAACCCGATCGGGGAGCCCATCTCGGCGGTGACCAGCTCGGCCATCGTCTGCTGCCGCTCGGCGTAGATCGCCGACAGCCGGCCCAGGATCGCGGCCCGCTCGGCCGGGGTCATCCGCGGCCACGGGCCCTCGTCGAACGCCCGCCGGGCCGCCGCGACGGCGGCGTCCATGTCGGCCTCGGTGCCCTCGGGGACGCGGCCGATGACCTCCTCGGTGTGCGGGGAGATGACGTCGATCGTGCCGGTTCCGGCCGGTGCGGCCCAACCGCCGCCGATGAAGAACCGATCGTGCTCGCGCATGCTGGGATGCCTCCTGCCCTCGGGGGCGGCCGTGACTCCGCGGCCGGACCGGCGGAATCAAACCGAGTGCTTGCTTGGTGTCAGCATCGCACGCGCCCCCGGGACCTTGGCAAGAGCAAATGAGACTCGGGTCTCATGCGGTAGGAAAGCTGCATGGCCGACATCGTGGACGTCTGGGTCGATCCCGCCTGCCCCTACACCTGGGTCACGACCCGCTGGCTGCTGGAGGCGGCGCGCGTCCGTCCCATCGAGCTCCGCTGGCGCCTGCTGAGCCTCGCCGCCCTCAACGAGGGCCGCGACGACGATCCCGAGGGCGACCCGGAGGGCTACCTGTGGCTGCCCGCCCGGATCTGCGCCGCCGTCGAGGAGCACGCCGGACCGGACGGCCTCGGACGCTTCCACCTCGCGCTCGGCGCCCGCTTCCACGAGCGCGGCGAGATGGACGAGGGGACGTTCCCGGCCGCGCTCGCCGAGGCCGGGCTGCCCGCCGGGCTCGCGGCGGCGGCGGACTCCGACGAGCGCGACGGCGCGATCCGCGCGTCCACGGCCGAGGCGCTGCGGCGGGTCGGCGGCGCGGAGGTCGGCACCCCGATCGTCGCGGTGGGGGAGCGGATCGCGTTCTTCGGCCCGGTCCTGTCGCGGATCCCGCGCGGGGAGGAGGCGGGCCGGCTGTGGGACGGGACGGTGCTGGTCGCGGGCGTCGAGGGCTTCCACGAGCTCAAGGGCCGACCGCACGCCGACCCCGACTTCGGCTGACGGCTCCGCCCGTCCGCCCGTCCGCCCGTCCGCCCGTCCGGGCCGCCGCGGAAGCCGGCGGTGCCGTCCCCGGGGCGGGCGCCGCGTCCTCGCCGGGCCGCCGCCCGCCGCCGCGGCCCCTCACCCGCCGGCGGCTACCAGGCACCGAGTCCGCCGGCGCGGCCGACCCGGCAGCTCCCATTAGAGCAGGTGGGCGTTGGGTTCGCGGGCCAGGTCCGCCAGCTCGGGCAGCTCGACCAGCTCGACGCCCGCCGCCGCCAGCACCTCCGCGCCCGTGCCCTCCACGAACAGCGACGGCTCCCGCCACGCGAACACGACCCGCCGGGCGCCCGACGCGACGATCAGCTCCGCGCACGTCCGGGGCCGGGACGCGCGCCGCCCGCACGGCTCGAGCGAGCTGTAGACGGTCGCGCCCGCCAGGCCGCCGGGCGCCTTCGCGAGCGCCGCCTCCTCCGCGTGGTCGCGCGGGTCGCCCTCCCGCGAGTGCCCGCGCGCGATCTCCCGTCCGTCCGCGCCGACGACCACCGCGCCGACGGAGAACGCCGTCCGCGACGGCGGGCACAGCGCCGCCAGCTCGCACGCCAGCCGCAGCCAGCGGGAATCGTCCATGCGGTCCATCCTGCCCGGTCCCGTGCCCGTCACCCGCGGCGTCCCGCCGTCAGGTACCGCAGCAGCACCAGGTCGCCGATGCGGGTCACCTCCTCCAGCCGCATCGGACGGTCGGGGCGCTGCGGGAACACGCCCGAGTGCGCGAAGCGCGGCGCGGACGGGTCGCCGATGAGGAACGGCGCCACGACGAGCTGCAGCTCGTCGGCGAGCCCGGCGGTCAGGAACGCGGTGTGGACCGCGCCGCCGCCCTCGACCATCAGCCGCCGGACGCCCCGGTCGGCGAGGTCGGCGAGCATGGGCGGGAGCTCCGGCGGGTCGCCCGCGCCGACCACCTCGGCGCGCCCGGCGAGCCGCTCCGCCAGCGCGGCCGCCCGCGCCGACGCGGTGTAGACGAGCTTCGGCGACTCCCCGGTGGTGAAGAACCGCGCGTCCGGATCGAGGTCGCCGCTCCAGGTCAGCGTCACCTTCGTCAGATCGGGCGGCAGGCCGCGCGCCGCCCGCCGCTCCCGCCGCGCGGGCGAGCGGATCAGCAGCCGGGGGTCGTCGGCGCGGACGGTCCCGGCGCCGACGAGGATCGCGTCGCAGCTCGCGCGGACCGTGTCGACCCGGTCCCAGTCCGCCGGGGTCGACAGCCGCAGCCGCTCCGGGCTCGCGTCGTCGATGTACCCGTCGACCGACATCGCGCAGCTCAACAGGACGTAGGGGCGTTCGCTCACCCCTCGAACCCTAGGGCGTCGGCGGCGCGCCCGGCCCGGATCCGGGGATTCGAAGATCCTTTGTGGCGACTCGGCGTTTCTGCGCCGGATGTGTCGGAGGTGAGTCCTAGGGTTGCCCCGACATGCGAATCCTCCACACCTCCGACTGGCATCTCGGCAGATCCTTCCACCGCGAGTCGCTGAAGGACGCGCAGGAGACGTTCGTCGACCACCTCGTCGACACGGTCCGCGCGGAGCGGGTGGAATGCGTGCTCGTCTCCGGCGACGTCTACGACCGGGCGCTGCCGAGCGTGGACGCCGTGCGGCTGTGCAGCGACGCGCTGGCCCGGCTGCGGGCGCTGACCCGGGTGGTGCTCATCGCGGGCAACCACGACTCGGCGAGCCGCCTCGGGTGGGGGTCGCGGCTGCTGGACGACGCGGGCGTGCACATCCGCACCGAGTTCGCCCGCGTGGGCGAGCCGGTCCTCGTCGGCGACGCCGCCGTCTACGGCGTCCCCTACCTCGAACCGGAGTTCGCACGGCACGAGTGGGAGCTGGAGGAGCGCACCCACGCCGCCGTGCTGACCGAGGCGATGCGCCGCGTCCGGGCCGACATCGCGACGCGCGGCCCGGACGTCCGGTCGGTCGTCCTCGCGCACGCGTTCGTGACCGGGGGCGAGGCCAGCGATAGTGAGCGCGACATCTCCGTCGGCGGCTCCTCGCACGTCCCCGCGTCGGTGTTCCGCGGCGTCGACTACGCCGCCCTCGGCCACCTGCACGGCAGGTGGGCCGTCACCGACCGCGTCCGGTACTCGGGGTCGCCGCTGGCCTACTCGTTCTCCGAGGAGCACCACGTCAAGGGCTCCTGGCTGGTCGACCTGCGCGCGGACGGCGTCCACGCGGAGTTCGCCGAGGCGCCCGTCCCGCGCCGCCTCGGCCGCGTCAAAGGCCGCATCGACGACCTGCTGCGGGACGCCCGGTTCGAGAAGTTCGAGGACCGGTGGCTGCAGGTCACGCTGACCGACCCGCGGCGGCCGTCCGGCGCGATGGACCGGCTGCGCCGCCGGTTCCCGCACACGCTCGTCCTCGGGTTCGAGCCCGAGGGCGACGCCGGGGACGCGCCGCGCGCGTGGGCCGACCGCATCCGGGAGAAGTCGGAGCTCGACATCGCCGGCGACTTCGTCACCGAGGTGACCGGCGCGCCCGCGAGCGCGGACGAGCGCGCCCTCCTGCACGAGGCGTTCGAGCACTGCCGCCAGAGGGAGGCGTCGGCGTGAGGCTGCACCGGCTGGAGGTCACGGCGTTCGGGCCGTTCTCCGGCACCGAGGAGATCGACTTCGACGCGCTGTCGGACGCCGGGCTGTTCCTCGTCCAGGGGCGGACCGGCGCGGGCAAGACCAGCGTCCTCGACGCCGTGTGCTTCGCCCTCTACGGGCAGGTGCCGGGCGTCCGCAACCGGGTGAAGGGCCTGCGCAGCGACCACGCCGCCCCCGGCACCGCACCTCGGGTCGTCCTGGAGACGACGATCCGCGGGCGGCGGCTGCGGCTCACCCGGTCGCCGGAGTGGGAACGTCCCAAACTGCGCGGATCCGGCACCGTGAAGGAGCACCACAAGGTCCTGCTGGAGGAGTACGGCCGGGGCGGCTGGGGCGGCGGGCTCAACCGCATCGACGAGGTCGGCGACCTGGTCGGCGACCTGCTCGGCATGAGCGCCGTCCAGTTCTGCCAGGTCGCGATGCTGCCGCAGGGCGAGTTCGCCGGGTTCCTGCGCGCCAAGGCGGACGAGCGCCGCCAGGTCCTCGAGCAGCTGTTCGCCACCGAGGTGTTCGCGCACGTCGAGCAGTGGCTCGCCGACCGCCGCGCCGCCACCGGGCGCGCCGCCGCCGAACTGGGCGCCCGCGCCGCCTCCATCGCCGACCGCATCGCCGAGGCGGCCGGCGCCGCCCCGCCGCGCGAGGCGCCCCCGGCCGTCCCGCGGCCCCGCCGGGGGGAACCGGCCGCCGAACCGTTCGACGACGTCGCGGTGCTGCCCGCCTGGGCCGCCGAGCTCGCGGGCGCGCACGCCGCCATCGGCGCGCTCGCCGACGACCTGCGCGCCGAGGCCGCCGCCGAGCTGGCGGCGGCCCGCGCCGCGCTCGACGCGGGCCGCGCCCTCGCCGACCGGCGCCGCCGGCACGCCGACGCGCTTGCCCGGCGGGCCGCGCTCGGCGACGTCGCCGAGGAGCGGTCCCGGCTCGGGTCCCGGCTGGACGCGGCGGCCCGCGCCGACCGCGTCGTCCCCCTCGTCCGGGACGTCCGGCGGCGGCACGAGCGGGTGCTGCAGGCCCGCCGCCGGTCCGACGACGCCCGCACCCGCGTCGCGGCGCTGCTGCCGCCGGACGCGTCCGAGGACGTCCTGGTGAAGGCCGAGCGGGTGCGCCGCGACGAGATCGCGAAGCTGGAGGGTGTCCGCGAGCGCGCCGACCGGCTCCGCCGCGTCGACGTCGACCGCGCCGTGCTCGCCGCCGAGCTGGAACGGCTCGAACCCGAGCAGGCGCGCCTCGCCGCCGCGCTGGCCGACCTGCCCGGCGCCGTCGAGGCCCGCCGCGCCGAGCTGGACGGCGCCCGGCTCGCGGCCGCCGGTCGCGCCGGGGCCGCCGCGGCGGTCGCGGACGCGACCCGCCGGCTCGACGCCGCGCAGCGCCGCGACCACGTCGAGCACCTGCTCGCCGAGGCCGAGGCGGCGCACCGCGACGCCGTGGACGCCGCCCAGGAGGCCCGCGACCGCGTGCAGGAGCTGCGGCAGGCCCGCCTCGACGGGATGGCCGCCGTCCTCGCCGAGGATCTGCGCGACGGCGAACCGTGCCGCGTCTGCGGATCGACCGAGCACCCCGCGCCCGTCGCCGGCCTCGGCGTCGTCCCGGCCGAGGAGGACGTCGAGCGGGCGCAGGGCGAGTACGAGAACGCCGGGAGCCGCCGGGAGGACGCCTCCAACCGGGTCGGGCGGCTGCGCGCCGAGCACGACGGGCTCCTCGAGACCGCAGGGGAGACGGCCGTGGAGGCCCTCGCCGCCGACCTGGACGGCGCCCGGGAGGAGCTCGCCGCCGCCGAGGCCCGCGCCGCCGAGGCCGAACGGCTCGAGGGCGTCCTGCACCGGGACGAGCAGGAGCTCGAACGCGTCCGGGACGCCGCGCGGGAGAACGACCGGGCGCTCACCGGGAACCGGGCCCGCGACCGCGAGCTGGCCGACGAGCAGGACCGGCTGCGCGCCGAACTGGACGAGGCGCGCGGCGAGGACGCCACCCCGCAGGCCCGGACGGCCCGGCTCGGCGGCGAGGCCGACGCCCTCGCCGCCGCCGTCGAGGCCCGCCGCGACGCCGCCCGCGCCGAGGAGGAGCTGGCCGCCGCCCGCGCCCGCGCGAAGGCCGAGGCGGAGACGCAGGGGTTCCGGTCCCCCGACGACGTCCTCGCCGCCGAGCTGTCCGACGAGGACCAGGGCGCCCTGCGCGACCGGCTCCGCGGTTTCGAGGACGAGGAGGCCGCCGTCCGCGACCTGCTCGCCGACCCCGAGCTGACGGCCGCCGCCGCGGCCGCGCCGCCCGACGTCCCCGCCCTGGAGGCCCGCTTCGCCGCCGCCGAGGCCGCGCACACCACGGCGGCGTCGTCCGCGCGGGCCGCCCACGCCCGGCGCGGCCGCCTCGCCGACCTGCGCGACCGGCTCGACACCGCCGTCCGCGACTGGCGCCCCGCCGCCGAACGCCACCTGGTGGCCGAGCGGCTCGCGGGCCTGGCGTCCGGGAAGTCCGCCCTCAACGAGCGGGGCGTCTCGCTGCCCGCCTACGTGCTCGGCGCCCGGCTGGAGCAGGTCGTCGCCGCCGCCAACGAACGGCTCGTGCACATGTCGGGCGCCCGCTACGAGCTGATCCCCACCGACGCGAAGGCGGCAGGCGACCGCAGCCGCAGCGCCGGCGGGCTCGGCCTGCGCGTCGCCGACGCCTGGACGGGCCAGGAGCGCGACCCCGTGACGCTGTCGGGCGGCGAGTCGTTCATCACCTCGCTGTCGCTCGCGCTCGGCCTCGCCGACGTCGTCACCGCCGAGACCGGCGGCGCCGAGATCGGCACCCTGTTCGTCGACGAGGGGTTCGGCACCCTCGACGCCGAGACCCTCGACGAGGTCATGGACGTCCTGGACGGCCTGCGCGACGGCGGTCGCGCCGTCGGCATCGTCAGCCACGTCGCCGAGCTGCGCGCCCGCATCCCCGCGCAGCTGCGCATCGCGAAGGAGCGCGGCGGCTCCACCGCGAAGATCGTCGTCTGATCCCCGCCATCACGTCCGGAGACGCTCTCCGGCCGACCGGCCGACCGGCCGACCGGCCGACCGGCCGACGCCGGGCGGCTCAGCGGACCCGCCGGCAGGCGTGCGGGCGGGGGCGGCCGGTCAGGGTTTGCGGCCGACGCCCGCCATGAGCCAGCCGGACGGCGGGTCATAGGGGCGGTCCGGACGCCACTCCGGTGCGGGGACGAGTCCGGGGTCGACGAGTTCGAGGCCGTCGAAGAACCCGGCGAGGCGGGCCGCCGGGCGGAACACGACGGGGAACCCGAGCAGTTCGACGATCTTCTCGTGCTTCGCGAAGTCGGCGGCGGTGAGCCGGTCGGACGCCAGGTCGCAGATCACGAGGTGGCCGCCGGGCGCCATCGCGTCGCGGAACGTCCGCACGACGCCGTCCGGGTCGTCGGCGTCGGTGATCTGGTCCAGCATCCCGATCATCAGCACCCCGACCGGGCGGTCGAGGTCGATGAGCGCGGTGACCTCGGGATCGGCGAGGACGTCGGCGGGCCGCCGGGCGTCGCCGTGCACGGCGGTGGCCGTCGGCACCGCGTGCAGCAGGGCCTGGTAGTGGACGACGGCGACCGGGTCGTTGTCGACGTAGACGGTGCGGGCGCCGGGATCGGCGCGCTGGGCGAGCTCGTGCACGTTGCCTTTGCCGGGCAGGCCGCAGCCGATGTCGAGGAACTGCCGGACGCCGGCGTCGAGCAGGTACCGGACGGCACGGCGCATGAACTTGCGGTTCTCGCGGGGCAGCAGGCGCGCGACGCGGTGCATGGCGAGCGCGGCCATGGCGGCGTCGCGGTCGGGGCCGTAGTTGTCCTTGCCGCCGAGCGAGTAGTCGTAGATGCGGGCGCTCGCGGCGCCGGGGTTCTCGAGCATGGGATCACCTCGACGAGTGAACGGGGTGGGTCGAGGAAGCGAAGGTCAGTCTAGTTCATCGTGATCACGGTGTGCACTGTCCAGGCAACGGAAAGTGCCGGAGCGCTTTGTCAGTCAACGGCGGTCGGTCCACGGCGGTCAGTCCGTGGGGTCAGTCCGTGGGGTCAGTCCGTAGCGGTCAGTCCACGGCGGGTCGGGACGTGCGGTCGGCGTCGAGGAACGCGACGCAGCGGCCCAGGAGGTCGACCAGCGATTCGCGCTCGGCGTCGGTGAACTCGGCCGACAGCCCCCGCTCGACCCGCACGGCCCGCTCATCGGCGCCGCGCAGCACCGCCTCCCCCTCGGCGGTCAGCCGCGTCTCGAGGATGTTGCGGTGCCATTCGTGCGGCGTGCGCTCGATGAGCCCCCGTTCGCGCAGGTTCCGGAGCACCGTGTTCATCGTCGGCGGGGTGACGGCGCAGGCCCGCGCCAGCGCGGCGGCCGACATGCCCGGATGGTCGGACAGTTGGAGGAGCGCGGCGTACTGCGGCACCGTCAGGCCGCTCGGTTTCAGCGCCGCGTGCTTGGCCGCGTTCAACGCCTGCTCCGCGCGCTTGAGGTGGGAGCCGATCCGCTCCGGCACGGGCATCGAGGTCATCCGCGCATGGTATCCGCCGGGTATCCGCGCACGAATGGAAGCCCGTTGACAGACATTAGAGCTCTAACTAGTGTTTCGACGCGTTCGTATAGATCACTGCATACGGAGAATGATGTCTCGTTTCCACCGTTCCGCCCTCGCCACCGCCCTCACCGCGGCGGCGGTGCTTCCCGCCGCGGCACCGGCCGCCGCGGCGGACGCGGACGACCGGCGGCACCGCGTCCGCGTCTCCACGGCGTACGAGCTGCCGGGCGACCGCGTCTACCCGGAGGGCATCGCGGCCGACCCCCGCACCGGCGTCCTGTACGCGGGCTCCTTCGCCGACGGCACGATCTACCGCATGTCCGGCCGCGACCGTGCCGCCGAGGTCTTCCTGCCCGCCGGGGCCGACGGCCGCGACACCGCCAACGGCCTCGAGGTCGACCCGCGCGGCCGGCTCTGGGTCACCGACTCCAGCACCGGCGTCGCCGTCTACGACGTCCGCACCCGGCGGCTGCTCGCGCGCTTCGAGGTCCCCGGGGACGGGGCCCGGTTCGTCAACGACCTCGCGATCACGCCCGACGGCACCGCCTACCTCACCGACAGCCTGCGCGCCGTCGTCTACCGGGTCACCCCGCGCGACCTCGCCGCGGCCCGCGGCGGGCGCGGCGCCCTGGAGCCGAGCTTCGACCTGGCGCCCGTCCTCGAGCCGTACGAGCCCGGCGCGTACACGCTCAACGGCATCGTCGCCGGGCCGTCCGGCCGGTACCTCCTCGCCGTCGACTCGACCGGCGGCGACCTCTACCGCCTCGACGTCGCGTCCGGCGCCGTCGCGAAGGTCGCGCTGCACGGCGGCGACATGGCGCTGGCCGACGGCCTCGACCTGCGGCACGGCCGCCTGTGGGCGGCGCACAACACCCGCGACGTGATCACCCGCTGGCGGGTCGCCCCCGGCGGGCGGGCCGCGTGGCTGGAGCGCCGCGTCGCCGACGCCGAACTGGACGCCCCGACGACGCTCGTCCGCGCCCGCGGCACCCTGTACGTCGTCCGCTCCCAGTTCGACGAGGGCGGCCCGCTCGGCCCCGGCACCCCGGAGACGCCGTTCACGGTCGCCGCCGTCCGCGGCATCTGACGGGTCGTTCCGCGGGGACGCCGCCGCGCCGCGGGCCGGGCGGGGCGGTAGCCTCCGGAGCATGGCGCGGGGGAGGGGCACATGAGCAACGTCGAGGATCGTCCCGTCGAGCAGGACGTCTGCTCGGCCGAGGCGGCCGTCGCGGCCGAGCCGGACCTCGAGGCGCTCCACCCGCGCGAGGTGCCGCTGGGCGGCCCCCGCGCGATGGCGGTCCGGCGCGTCCTGCCCAACCGGGACCGGCGCATGGTCGGCGCGTGGTGCTTCGCCGACTCCTACGGCCCGGACGACATCGCGGGCCGCGCGGGCATGCGGGTCCCGCCGCACCCGCACATCGGGCTGCAGACGGTGACGTGGCTGATCGAGGGCGAGGTGCTGCACCGGGACGGGCTCGGCAGCCGCGCGCTCGTCCGGCCCGGGGACCTGTCGCTGATGACCGCGGGCCCCGGCATCGCGCACTCCGAGCAGTCCCCGCCGGACCATTCCCCGGTGCTGCACGGCGCCCAGCTCTGGGTGGCGCTGCCCGAGGCCGCCCGCACGACCGCGCCCGCGTTCGAGTTCCACCCCGGCGCCGACCTGCCCCGCCTCGACCGGCCGGGCGCCGGGGTCACCGTGTTCGCCGGCGAGGTCGGCGGGGCCGCGTCCCCCGCCACCGCGCACTCGCCGCTCGCCGGTGCCGCGCTCGACCTCGCGGCGGGCGCCCGGCTGCGGCTGCCCCTCGACCCGGCGTTCGAGTACGCGGTGCTCGTGCTGTCGGCGGCGCTGACCGTCGAGGGACGCGCGGTGCCCACCGGCGACATGCTGTACCTCGGGCGCGGGCGCACCGGGCTCGACCTCTCGGCCGACCGCCCCGCCCACGCGCTGCTGCTGGGCGGCGAGCCGTTCGCCGAGGACCTCGTCATGTGGTGGAACTTCGTCGGGCGCACCCACGACGAGATCGCCGAGGCCCGGACGGCCTGGGAGCGCGAGCGCGCGGACCCGCCCGCGAACGCCCGCTTCGCCCCCGTCACCGGCTACGACGGCCCCGCCCTGCCCGCGCCCGTCCTGCCCAACGCGCGGCTGAAGCCCCGGCCCCGGTACCGCCGGCACTGAGGCCCCGCCGAGTGGTACTCGTCACAGTAGGGTCACGTTCGGGCGCATCCGGCCGATCCCGTGCGTCATACGGAACAAGGACCGTTCCCGATGCCCCGCAGGAGGCCCTGTGACCACCACCGCGCCGCACCGACCCGCCCCCGAGGCCGAGACCGAGACCGGCACCGACGCCCCCGCGACCGGCGCGTCCCCGGCACCGCGCGGCGGGCTCCGGCCGGTGCGCAAGATCGCCGTTGCCGTCGCGGGGACGGTGGTGATCGCCGCGGGCATCGTGATGCTGGTGATCCCCGGCCCGGGCGTGGTGGTCATCCTCGCCGGCATCGGGCTGCTCGGCACCGAGTTCCCCGCCGCCAAGCGCGTCAGCGACCGCGCCTACGGCTACATCAAGGCCGCCTGGGCGAAGGTCCGCCGCAAGCGCTGACGCCGCGCCGCCCGCGCCGCCCGCGCCGCCCGCGCCGCCCGCGCCGCCCGCGCCGCCCGCGCCGCCCGCGCCGCCCGCGCCGCCCGCGCCGCCCGCGCCGCCCGCGGCGCGGGCGGGCGCGGTGGTTCAGCGCGCGGGGCCGGTGCTGCGGCGGATCACCAGCTCGCTCGGCACCACGGCGGCCGGTCCGGGCGCCGCGCCCGGGTCGGTGAGCTGGGCCACCAGCAGCTCGACGCAGTGCCGGCCGAGCGCCGCGAAGTCCTGCCGGACGGTGCTGAGCGGCGGGGTGAGGAACGCGGCCTCCGGGATGTCGTCGAAGCCGATCACGCTGACGTCCTCGGGCACCCGGCGCCCGCTCTCGTGGATCGCCCACAGCAGCCCGAGCGCGATCTGGTCGTTGGCCGCGAACACCGCCGTCACGTCCGGATCGGCCGCCAGCACCCGGCCCCGCTCGTAGCCGGACCGGGCGCTCCAGTCGCCCGGCGTGCAGCCGGGGATCTCGGCGCCCGCCGCGGCCAGCGCGTCCCGCCAGCCGCGGGTCCGCTCGGTGGCCTCCGACCAGTCCGCCGGACCCGGCAGGTGGTGGACGGTGCGGTGCCCCAGGCCCAGCAGGTACCGCGCGGCCTCGCCCGGTGCGTGGTAGTGGTCGGCCTGGACGGTCGGCACGGCGGCGGGCGGGCCGAGCATCACCATCGGCAGGTCGCCCGGCAGGTGCCGCACCGCCTCCTCCGGCGGCACGTGCCCCGGGATCATGATGAGACCGTCCACGCCCTGGTCGCGGAACCGCTCCACCGCCCCGGCGACGGTGCCGCGGCCCGCCGAGCCCAGCCCGGCCACGCTGGTGAAGAAGCCCGCCTCGCGGGCGTGCCGCTCGATCGCCGCGATGATCGACGCGGGGCCGTGCAGGGCGGTGTCGAAGCTGACGACGCCGAGGGTGCTCGACCGTCCGGTCGCCAGGGCCCGGGCCGCCGCGTTGGGCCGGAAGTCCAGCTGCGCGGCGGCGGCCAGGACCCGGTCCCGGGTCTTGGGGCTGACCATCGGATGGTCCTTGAAGACCCGGGACACCGTCTGGTGCGAGACTCCGGCCAGCCGGGCGACGTCGCGGAGCCCGGGGCGCGCGGGTGGAGTGGCGGTCATGTCACCCCGAAGATACCCGGTCGCCGGTCACCGGGCCGTCCCGCTGCGCCGCTTGGTCCAGATGTCGAACGCCACCGCGGCCAGCAGGACCAGGCCCTTGATCAGCATGACCCGCTCGCTGGGCGCGCCGAGCAGCGACATCCCGTTGTTGATCACGCCCATGATCAGGCCGCCGGTGATGGCGCCGATGACCTTGCCGACCCCGCCCTGCACGGCCGCGCCGCCGATGAACGCCGCCGCGATGGCGTCCAGCTCGAACATGTTGCCCGCGGTCGGGCCCGCCTGGTTGAGCCGCCCGGCGAACACGATGCCCGCGACCGCCGACAGCACGCCCATGTTCACGAACAGCCAGAACGACACCGACTTGACGTTCACCCCGGACAGCCGCGCCGCGAGCGGGTTGCCGCCCATGGCGTAGATGCGGCGCCCGAACACCGACCGGTTCGTCAGCGTCGTGTAGGCCAGCACCAGCGCGCCGAGCAGCACCAGCACCCACGGCAGGTTCTTGAACCGCGCGAGCTGGACGGCGATGAACATCACCACGACGACGGCCAGCGTGTTCTTCGCCGCGAACACCGCGATCGGGTCGACCTGCTGCCCGTAGCCGATCCGGCCCTGCCGCCGCCGCCAGCCGAGCACCACGAACCCGCCGACCAGGGCCAGCGCGACCAGCAGGGTGAACAGGTCGGCGCCGCCGAGGAAGCCGAGGCCGATGTTGCCGAGGTAGCCCGACAGGAAGCCGTTGGCGATCGTCCGGACGTCGTCGGGGAACGGGCCGATGCGCTGGTTGTCCAGGACGGTCAGCGTCAGCGCCCGGAACATCAGCATCCCGGCCAGCGTCACGATGAACGCCGGTATCCCGAAGTAGGCGATCCAGTACCCCTGCCACGCCCCGATCGCCGCCCCCGCGAGCAGGGTCAGCAGCAGCGCGATCGGCCACGGCACGTCGTGGTTCACCATCAGGACGGCCGCGATCGCGCCCGTCAGCGCGACCACCGACCCCACCGACAGGTCGATGTGCCCGCCGATGATCACCAGGATCATCCCGATCGCCAGGATCAGGATGTAGGAGTTCTGGACGACGATGTTGGAGATGTTCCCCGGCGACAGCAGCTGCCCGTCGGTCAGCACCGCGAACAGCGCGACGATGACCGCGAACGCGATGTAGATCCCGCTCTGCCGCAGGTTGACCGGCAGGCCGCGCCCGCCCTTCGGCGGCTCGGCCGCCGGCGGGGTCACCGCCTTCCCGGCGGGGGCGACGCTGCTCATGTGGTGGCCTCCTCGGTTTGCGTCATGTCGGTCATGAACTGCATGAGCCGCTCGGGCGTGGCCTCCGCGCGCGCCACCTCACCGGTGATCCGCCCGGCCGCCATCGCGTAGACGCGGTCGCAGATCCCGATCAGCTCCGGCAGCTCGGACGAGATCACCAGCACCGCCTTGCCCTGCTCGGCCAGCGTGTTGATGATCGAGTAGATCTCGTACTTGGCGCCGACGTCGATGCCGCGGGTCGGCTCGTCCAGGATCAGGACGTCGGCGTCGGTGAACATCCACTTCGACAGCACCACCTTCTGCTGGTTGCCACCGCTCAGCTCGCCGGCCGCCGACAGGACGCTCGGCGCCTTGATGTTCATGTCCCGGCGGAACCGCTCGGCGACCTCGTACTCGCGGTTGTCGTTCACCCAGCCCGCCCGCGCGAGCTTGCCGAGCCCGGCCGCCGACACGTTCCGCGTGATGCTCTCGATGAGGTTGAGGCCGTAGGTCTTGCGGTCCTCGGTCGCGTAGGCCAGGCCGTGGCCGATCGCGTCCCCGACCGTCCGGATCCGCACCTCCGCGCCGTCCTTGAACACCCGGCCCGTGATCTGGGCGCCCCAGCTGCGGCCGAACACGCTCATCGCGAGCTCGGTGCGGCCGGCGCCCATCAGCCCCGCGAGACCGACGACCTCGCCGCGGCGCAGGGCGAGCGCGGCGCGGTCCACCACCACGCGGCCCCGCTGGGTGGGGCTGTGCACCGTCCAGTCCTCGATCCGGAACACCTCCTCGCCCACGTCGTGGACCCGCTCGGGATACCGGTGGCCGAGGTCGCGGCCGACCATCCCGGAGATGATGCGGTCCTCGGAGACCTCGCCGCCGTGCATGTCGAGCGTCTCGATGGTCCGGCCGTCCCGCAGGATCGTCGTCGAGTCGGCGATCGAGCGGATCTCGTTCAGCTTGTGCGAGATGATCACGCAGGTGATGCCGTCCGCCCGCAGCCCGCGCAGCAGGTCGAGCAGGTGCCGCGAGTCGGCGTCGTTCAGCGCCGCGGTCGGCTCGTCCAGGATCAGCAGCCGCACCTCCTTCGACAGCGCTTTCGCGATCTCGACGAGCTGCTGCTTGCCGACGCCGAGGTCCATCGCGGGCGTCACCGGGTTCTCGTGCAGGCCCACCCGCTCGAGCAGCCGCGCGGCGTCGGCGTTCGTCCGGTTCCAGTCGATCAGCCCGAACCGGCCGCGCCGCTCGTTGCCGAGGTAGATGTTCTCCGCGATCGACAGGTACGGGCTCAGCGCCAGTTCCTGGTGGATGATCACGATGCCGCGCCGCTCGCTGTCGCGGATGCCCGAGAACCGGCACGGCTCCCCGTCGAACTCGATCTCCCCGCTGTAGTCGCCGTGCGGGTAGACGCCCGACAGGACCTTCATCAGCGTCGACTTCCCGGCCCCGTTCTCGCCGCAGATCGCGTGGATCTCACCGCGCGCGACGTCCAGGTTCACGTCCTGCAGCGCCTTGACCGCGGGGAAGCTCTTGGTGATCCCGCGCATCCGCAGTATCGCGTCCGTCATGCTCCTCCTCCCGGGGCGGACGGTCGCCCGCCCCGGTGCCGCTACTGCAGGTCGCCCGCGGTGTAGTAGCCGCTGTCGACGAGCACCTTCTCGTAGTTCTCCTTGGTGACGATCACGGGCTGGAGGAGGTTGGACGGCACGACCTTCTCGCCGTTGTCGTAGTCCTCGGTGTTGTTGACCGGCGGGTCCTGGCCCTTCAGGACGGCGTCGGCCATCTGCACCGTCACCTCGGCGAGCTTGCGGGTGTCCTTGAAGATCGTCGAGTACTGCTCGCCCGCGATGATCGACTTCATCGACGCGACCTCGGCGTCCTGCCCGGTGACCACCGGGTACGGCTGGGAGTCGGTGCCGTAGCCGTTGGACTTCAGCGCGGACAGGATCCCGATCGACATGCCGTCGAACGGGGACAGCACGCCGTCCACCTTCGCGCCGTCGCGGTAGTTCCGCGTGATGAGGTCCTCCATGCGCGCCTGCGCGCGGGCGCCCTCCCAGCGCAGCGTCGCCATGGGCTCGAACTCGGTCTGCCCGCTCTTGACGACCAGGGCGCCCTTGTCCATGTAGGGCTTCAGGGTGGCCATCGCGCCGTTGTAGAAGTACTTGGCGTTGTTGTCGTCGGGCGACCCCGCGAACAGTTCGACGTTGAACGGCCCCTTCTCGGGGCCGGCCGAGCCGTCCGCCTTCTGCAACCCGAGCCCGACCAGCAGCGACGTCGCCTGCTGCACGCCCACCTGGTGGTTGTCGAAGGTGGCGTAGTAGTCGACGTTGGGGGAGTTGAGGATCAGGCGGTCGTAGGAGATGACCGGGATGTCCTGGTCGGCGGCCTTCTGCAGCTGCGTGGTCAGGGCGGTGCCGTCGATCGGGGCCACGATCAGCAGCCGGGCGCCCTTGGTGATCTGGTTGTCGATCTGGTTCGCCTGCGTCGGGATGTCGTCCTCGGCGTACTGCAGGTCGACCTTGTAGCCGAGCCCCTCCAGTTGCTTCTTCACGTTGTCGCCGTCGTGGATCCACCGCTCGGAGGACCGGGTCGGCATCGTCACGCCGATGAGCGCGCCCTTCACGGGCGCGTCGGCCCGCTCCTTGTCGACCGTCTTCTCGCTGGAACCGCACGCGGTCAGACCGAGCGCGAGCCCGATGCCCAGCGCCATCGTGACGAGCTTCCTTGGCTTCACGTCTCACCTCGGGGGGTGGTGCCGGATGGTTCGGGGGCCACACTGTTACCGGTCACATCAGATGTCAAGACCCCGCTGTGCTCCGCATCACAACCGTGATCCGGTCGCTCGGGGGGCGGCGCGCGCCCGCGGCGCCCGCGCCGCCCGCCCCCGGAACCCCCGCCCGTCGGCGGCCCGACCCGCCCGCGCGGGGGTCAGCCGTCCAGCGCGGTGAGGTCGATCCGGGCGAGCCGGTCGGGGTCGGAGAGGATGTCGATCGCGACGATCCGGTGGCCGGAGACGGTGAAGCTCATGATCGAGACGAGTTCGCCGTCGATCGTGTTCACCAGTCCGGCCGCGCCGTTGACGAGCGCGGGGCGGGACTCCGAGGCGGTCGCCATGCGGTGGAACGTCGCGGCGTGCCCCACCACCTCGCGGGCGCCGCGCGCGACCTTCATGCCGCCGGGGATCAGCGTCCCGGGGTCGGCGCGCAGCACGACGTCCGGGTCGAGGACGGCGAGCAGGCCCTCGATGTCGCCGTCGCGCGCCGCGCCGAGGAACGCGTCCACCACGCGGCGCCGAGCGACCGGGTCGGGGTCCGGTGCCGGGGACGCGCCCCGGACGCGCGCGCGGGCGCGGCTGGCGAGCTTGCGGGCCGCGGCCGGGGTCCGGTCCACGATCGGGGCGATCTCCTCGAACGGCATGCCGAACATGTCGTGCAGGACGAACGCGAGCCGTTCGGCCGGGTTCAGCGACTCCAGCACCACCAGGAGCGCCAGCCCCACCGAGTCGGCCAGGACCGCCTGCCCCTCGGGGTCGGCGCCGCCGGGCGCCTCCGCGCCGACGACCGGGTCGGGCAGCCGCGCCTCCAGCGGGGCCTCGCCCCGCATCCGGCGGGTGCGCAGCATGTCCAGGCACACCCGGCCGACGACCGTGGTCAGCCACCCGCCGAGGTTGCCGATATCGCCGCCGCCGGCGCGCGCGAGCCGCAGCCACGCCTCCTGCACGGCGTCGTCGGCCTCGGCCAGGGAGCCGAGCATCCGGTACGCCACCGCCCTCAGGTGGGGGCGGTGCTCTTCGAACCCTTCGGCCAGCGGATCGCGCTCGTTCATCGTCGCCCCTCGTCGTGGTCCCGTGGCTTCCTCGCGACCATGACGAACGGGACGTCCCGGATGTGACCGGAACGCGTCAGGAAGGGCGGCTCTCGTCGCACAGGACGAGGACCGCCGTTTCCACCGAGGAGTAGATCGGGAAGAGGCGGGTGAGCCCGGTGGTGCGCAGCACGTCCCGGATCCGGGGGTTCACCGAGACCAGGGCGAGCATGCCCGCGCCGCGCAGGAGCGGGGAGATCCCGGCCAGGACGCTGAGCCCGCTGGAGTCCATGAACGCGACGCCGCCGAAGTCCAGCACGAGGTGGCGGGCGCCCTCGCCGAGCAGCGCGGCCAGGTCGTCGCGCAGCCGGGCGGCGGTGGAGATGTCCACGTCGCCGGCGAGGGTCACGACGGCCACGTCGGCGTGGATCGGATGGAACCGGCTTTGCACGGTCAGGGGCATGGTGTCCAAGATGTTCCCGCCGTGGGGACGGTCATTCCTCGTCGGGCGGCGGGGGTCAGGTGTTGTCGGTGGACGTGCGGCGGCGGGGCCGCGAGCGCTTGGGCCCGGCGGCCTTGGGCCCGGCGGCCTTGGCCGTGGCGGGCTGCGCCCCGCGGCGCCGGCCGCCGTCCTGCGGTTCGCGGCGCCGGCCGTCCTGGGCTTCGCGGCGCCGGCCGCCGTCCTGCGGGGCGCGGGACCGGCCGCCGTCCTGCGGGGCGCGGCGCGGGGCGGCCGCGGCCGGGGGCGGGGCGGGGACGCGCGCGCCGGTGATGCGGGCGAGTTCGCTGTCGCCCGGACGCACCCGGGTGGTGCGCGGGGTGATGCCGGCCGCGGCCATCATGGCGTCCACGTCGCGGCGCTGGTCGGGCAGCACGACGGTCACCACGGTGCCGGCCCGCCCGGCGCGGGCCGTGCGCCCGCTGCGGTGCAGGTAGTCCTTGGGGTCGGCGGGCGGGTCGATGTTGACGACGAGGTCGAGGTCGTCGATGTGGATGCCGCGGGCGGCGACGTCGGTGGCGACGAGCACGGTGACGGCCTCGGTGCGGAAGCCCTCGAGCGCGCGGTTGCGCTGCGACTGGGTCTTGCCGCCGTGCAGGGCGGCGGCGCTGACGCCGCGGGACGTCAGCTTGCGGACGAGCCGGTCGGCGGCGTGCTTCTTCGCCACGAACATGATCACGCGTTCGCGGCGGGCCGCGATGTGCGCGGTCGTCTCGAGCTTGTCGGTGTCGGCGATGTGCAGGAGGTGGTGCTCCATGGTGGTGACCGCGCCCTTCGGCGGGTCGACCGAGCAGGTGACGGGGTCGCCGAGGAACGCCTGGACGAGCCGGTCGACGTTGCGGTCGAGCGTCGCGGAGAACAGCATCCGCTGCCCGCCGGAGGGTGTCTGCTCGAGGAGCCGGGTCACCTGCGGCAGGAAGCCCATGTCGGTCATCTGGTCGGCCTCGTCGAGCACGGTGACGCGCACCCGGCCGAGCCGGCAGTCGCCGCGTTCGATGAGGTCGGCGAGGCGGCCGGGCGTGGCGACCAGGACGTCCGCGCCGCGGGCGAGGGCGGTCGCCTGGCGGGTGATCGACAGCCCGCCGACCACGGTGGCCAGCCGCAGGTCCACCGCGGCGGCGTACGGCTCGAGCGCGTCGGTGACCTGCTGCGCGAGTTCCCGCGTCGGGACCAGGACGAGTGCCAGCGGTGCGCGCGGTTCGGCGCGGTGCCCGGCGGTGCGGGCGAGCAGCGGCAGCCCGAAGGCGAGGGTCTTGCCGGAGCCCGTGCGCCCGCGGCCGAGGACGTCCCGTCCGGCGAGCGCGTTCGGCAGCGTCGCGGCCTGGATCGGGAACGGGGCGGTCACGTCCCGGTCGGCGAGCGTCGCCAGGAGCGGCGCAGGCAGCGCCAGTTCGGCGAACGAGTCGACCGGGGGCAGTGCCGGGGACGAGGCCGGCGGGGTGCTCGCCGGTTCGGTGCGCCGGGCGTTCGCCGGGCGGGGACGGGCGGAGCGGCCGCGGCGCGGCGGACGGGCGGGACGGGACATGCAGGGGAGCCTTCCACAGAGCGGTGCGCGTCGGGACGGCTCCGCGCCGAGCCTGCCGCGATGGCCCATCCGGAGCAACAAAAAAGCGCTTGGGGTCGAACACCGCAAGCGCACGAAGTCTATGGGAACCGCAACCATTCGTACGCTACCACACGAGTCGTCAAATCCGCCGACCACCCGGTGTGGCGCGCGGGTGAATTCCATGCCGGATGGCGGATGCGGCTGCCGGTCACGGCCGGGTGGGCGCATACTGGTGGGTGATGAAATCGTCAAAGCCGCCCCATCGGCGACACCTGCCCACCAGTCCCTTCAAGCCCCCGCCCGCGGCGCCGCCGGTCGAGGAGTTCGAGCTCCAGGACCAGGTCACCCACGACAAGTACGGGCTCGGCCGCGTCGTGGAGGTCGAGCCAGGGCGCGCCGTCCTGGTCGACTTCGGAACGCGAAAAGTGAGGATTCTCGCGCCGTTCGCGAAGCTTTTCAAGCTCTGAAACCCCGCGCCCGGTTCACCGAAAGCCCGCGAGCGCCGATTGCGCGCGTGAGCCGTGGGCCCCGTGCGGGGAGCCCGTGCGGGAGCCCCGTACCGGGACTCCCGCGGCGGTGCTCAGGCCCCGGTCAGTTCGTTGGTCGGCCGGGGCGTCCGCGCCTCGGTCTTCACCTCGCCCGACTCGATGTCGACCGCGTGCAGCGTGCGGCTGCCGGGATCGGTGACGTACGCGGTGCGGTCACGGACGTAGAGGGTGGGGCGGGCCTGCTGCCACTCCAGGGGTTCCCGCCACTCGCCCACGACCTCGATCCGCTTCGTGACCTCGGCACTCTCGGGGTCGATGACGTGGATCGCGCCGTCGGTGCCCAGGACCAGGGCCTCTCCGTGGGGGCCGCGCGCCAGGGAGCGGAAGCTGTAGCTCGTCCCGAGGTCGACCAGTTCGAGCTCACCGGTCCGGGTGTCGATGAGCGACACCCGCTCGGGGCGCTCGAGTTCGGCGTCGGGGTCGGTCTTGTAGTCGCCGAGGACGATCGGCGACTCCTCGTGGCCGGCCTGGTTGCCGATGCGCCCGTACTCGTCCGGCGCGTCGACCTTGGTGATCTCGCCGTTCCGGTAGAGGAGCGCGCCGTTCTCGCAGCCGATGACGACGGCCTCGCCCTCGGCGGTCGCCTCGCCGTGCACGCCCGGGCATTCCTCGCTGCGCGCGATCTCCTCGCGGTTCGCGTCCAGGACGTGGACGCCGGTGCGCTCCTCCTCGGTGCCGAGCGTGGTCAGCATCTCGCCGCCGGAGAGGACCACGGCCACCCCGTGGTGCGGGTGCTCGCTGTCGTGGGTCTCGGTCTCCGGCAGCCCGCCGCCGCCCAGCTCGCCGGAGTCGAAGACGGTCACCTTGCCGGTGCCGTCGGAGAACAGCACGGTCTTGCCCGCGTGGTGGACGACGTGTCCGGGCTTGGGCGCGGCGAACTCGTCGTCGGTGAGCCGGGCGCCTGCGGCGTCCAGCACGCGGAATCCGGTGGAGGTGGACACCATGACGTGGCGGCCGTCGCCCGCGGGGTTGACCCGGTTGAACCCCTCGAGCGGGAAGTCCTGGACGATCTTGAGCGTGGCGGGATCGAGAACGTACAGGCCGCCGTCGTAGGTCGCGACCAGCGGCTCCTTCACCTTGACGGCGGCGGGCGCGGACGTCTCGTCGGTCGCGGCCGACCCGGAGTCGTCCTGGCCGCCGCAGGCGCTCAGCGCGAGACCGGCCGCGACCATCGCCGCGGGCAGCGCGGCCCTGGACCGGAGGGTGAATCTCATCTCTTTTCTCTCACTTTCATCGGGGGACCGGGTCAGCGTGCGAGGCCGCCGGTGATCGCCTCGGTGTTGGCGCGCATCATGCGCAGGTAGGTGGGAGCGCCGCCGTCGGCGGCGGTGAGCGACTCGGAGTAGAGCGGGACGACCCGGATGTCGAGGCCGGTCTCCCGGGCCATCACGCGGGCGAGCCGGTCCGGCTGGGAGGAGTCGGCGAACACCGTGCGGACGTCCGCCTCGCGGACCGCGGTCGCGAGCGACTCGAGGTCCGATCCGCTGGGCGAGGCGAGCGTGGTGCCGCTGGGGATGACGGCCCCGATGACCTCGAAGCCGTAGCGCTGGGCGAGGTAGCCGAACACGTGGTGGTTGGTGACCAGGTTGCGGCGCTCGGGCGGGATCTTCTCGAACTCGGCCCGCATCCACCCGTCCAGGTCCTCGACCCGCTCGCGGTACGCGGCCGCGGCCGCCCGGACCCCCGCCTCGTCGATGCCGTCGACGTGCTCGACGACCTGGGCGGTGATGGCGTCGACGGCCTTGAGCACCCGGACGGGGTCGGTCCAGAAGTGCGGGTCGGGTTCGGCCTCGGTGCGGCCCTCGGCGAAGGGGATCGGGTCGGCCTTCTCGCCGGCGGCGAGCGTCGGGACGCCCTGGTCGGCGGCGGCCCGGACGTTGCGCGCCACGCCCTCCTCGAGGCCGAGGCCGTTGTGGATCAGCAGCGCGGCGTTCTCGATGCGGGCGGCGTCCCGCGCGGACACCCCGAACGAATGCGGGTCGGCGTCGGGCTTCATCAGGACCGTCACCTCGGCCCGGTCGCCCACGATGGCGCGGGTGATGTCGCCGAGGATGTTGGTCGTGACGACGACGCCCGACCGCCCGCCGGAGTCCAGTGCCGAGCAGCCCGCCGCGGACACCGCCAGCCACAGCGCCGCCAGGACCGCGACGACGCGCCGTGCCGGGGCCGCCGCGGTCACCATCCCGTCTCCACCATGTGCGCGGGGGAGAAGGGGAGGTCGAAGGTGCGCGCCACCCGCAGGTCGTCGTTGTAGTCGATCTCGTGGACGGCGCGGCCGGCCGCGTCGTTGACGTAGGCGCGCGCGGTGTCGATCTCGATCACCGGGGCGGCGCCGTCCCCGCCGGCCTCCTCCAGCAGTTCGGTCTCCGCCAGTTCCTCGCCCGTCGCGGGATCGTAGGAGCGCAGCGCGCCGTCCCGGCCGAGCAGCAGGACGGGCGAGTCCTCGCCCACCGCGTTCACGGCGAGCGCGGGCCCGGAGCCGACGCGGTGCCATTCCCGGGCGCGGACGTCGAGGACCCAGGCGCCCTCGTCCCCGGCCCGGGAGGCCAGCACGTCCGATCCGGGGCGGTGCCGGAACTCCGCGGCCCGCTCGCCCTCCGGCACCTCGCCGGGGTACGGGACCTTCGTCGCCTGGAACGTTCCGTCCTCGCCCGTGACGAGCAGCGCCCCGTCCGCGCAGCCGAGGACGGCTCCGCGCCGGGTCGCCGCCTGCCCGCGGGGCTCGGGGCACGGCTCGGAGAGCGACGACGTGCGGCCGCCGTCGCGGCCGTGCACGCTCACCTCCCCGTTCGCGGCGGCGACCACCACGTGCCCCGCGTGGACGGCGGCCGCCCGGCCGGCCACCCGGGACAGCTCCGCGATCTTCCCGTCGTCGAGGGCCTTCCGATCGAGGACGCGCACCTCCGCGCCCGCGGCGAGGGCGGTCGCGGCGGCGTCGCCGGTGACGCCGGGCGTCCCCGCGACGCCGGCGTCGCCGACCGTCCGCGCGGCGGCCCGGTAGTAGTGCACGTGGTCGCCGTGGTCGACCGTCCAGGTCCCGCTGTCGAAGACACGCAGGCCGTTCCCGGTGGCCAGGTAGGCGAAGCGGCCGTCGCTGCGAGCCGCCGTGACCCCGGAGACGTCCCCGGCGGGGGAGCTCTCGCCGGTGGCGGGGTCCAGCATGTGGATCCGGCCGCCCTCCGCGTCGGCGAGGACGAGCCGCCACTGCGCCTCGGCCGTCTCCTCGGCGCCCTCGACGTAGCCGTGCGGGGTCGATCCGGCGCTCGCGGAGCCGGTGTCGCCTCCGGAGCCACCGCACGCCGCGAGGAGGATCCCCGCCGCGAGCACGGTCACCGGCGCGTTCCACCGGGCGCCTCTCGTGTTGCCACAGATCATGACGAGTACTCGGGTTCCCTTCGGTCGGGGGTGCTCGGGGACGCGGCGGAGGGCGCGCCGCGCGGACGGCGGTCGCGCAGGCCGGCGCCCAGCGCGGAGAGGAAGAACAGGGCCACGGCGGTCGCGGCGATCGTCGCGCCCGCCGCGGTGCCCAGATGCCAGGAGACGAGCAGGCCGGTGAAGGTCGAGAGCGCGCCGAGCAGCGCCGCCCCGGCCATCACCATCGGGACGCTGCGCGCCCACAGCGCCATCGCGGCGGGCGGCGCGATCAGCAGCCCGAACACCAGCAGGGTGCCCACCACGTGGAAGGACGCGGTGATCGCGAGGGTCAGCAGGCCCAGCTGCAGCGCGTGGGCCAGCCGGGGCCGCAGGCCCAGGGTCCGCGCCTTGCGCGGGTCGAAGGCGAGGGCGACGAAGGAGCGGTGCCCGGCGGCGGCGATGACGGCCGCGACGCACAGCGCCGCGGCGAGCAGCGCCAGGTCGACGGGCCGCACGGCGAGCACGTCGCCGAACAGGAAGGCCGTCAGGTCCACCGCGAAGCTCTGCGAGTGCGACACCAGGATCACGCCGGTGGCGAGCATGCCGACGAACAGCAGCCCGATGCTCGTGTCCTGGGACAGCCGCGGCGACCGGGACAGGGCGGTCACCCCGAGCGCCATCGCGGCCGCGCTGACCAGCGCGCCCGCGAACAGGCTCCCGTTCAGCATGGACGCCGCCGCGACGCCGGGCAGCATCCCGTGCGACATCGCGTCGCCGAGGAAGGCCATGCCGCGCAGCACCACCCACGTGCCGGCCAGCGCGCAGATGCCGGAGACCAGCAGCCCGCCGAAGAGCGCCCGCTCCACGAAAGACACCCCAAAGGGGGCGAAAAGCCACTCCATGGTCGAGCATCGTACAATGAAAACCATTATCGTTTGCAAGGAGGGGCGGATGGACGAGACAGCGATCACCATGCGCGGGATCCGGGCGGGCTACGGCGCCGCGACGGTGCTGCACGACATCACGGCCCGCGTGCCGCGGTCGCGGGTGACCGCCCTCGTGGGCCACAACGGCTCGGGAAAGTCGACGCTGCTCGGCGTCCTCGCGGGGACCCTCGCGCCGACGGCGGGCACGCTCGAGCGCGCGAGCGGGCGGCGGCCCGCGCTGGTGCTCCAGCACACCGACGTCCCGGCCGCGCTGCCCATGACGGTGCGCGACACGGTGGCGATGGGGTGCTGGGCGCGGCGCGGCTGGTGGCGGCCGCTCACCAGGGCGGACCGGACGGTGGTCGCGGACTGCATGGAACGGGTGGGCGTCGCGGATCTGGCCCGCAGGCAGCTGGGCGGCCTGTCCGGCGGCCAGTACCAGCGCGTGCTCATCGCCCAGGGGCTCGCCCAGCGGTCCGACCTGCTGCTGCTCGACGAGCCGGGCGCGGGGCTGGACCGGGACGCCCGGCGGCGCATCCTCGAGATCTTCGACGACCTCGTCTCGGCCGGCGTCACGATCGTCCACGCGACGCACGACGCCGACGCCGCCGCGCACGCCGCGCACCGGCTGCCGCTCCGGGAGGGCCGGCTGCTCGCCGAGGAGCCGCCCGCGCCCGCGTCAGCGACGGCGGGCCGGGCGGGGCAGGCGGATCAGAGGTAGAGGCCGGTGCCGTGCTCGGGGCGCTCGCTGGCGATGGCGTGCAGGTCGCGCTCGCGCATGACCAGGTAGTTCTCGCCCTGGATCTCGACTTCGTACTGGTCGCCCGGGTGGAACAGGACGCGGTCGCCGGGCTTGACGACGCGCACGTGGTGGCCGACCCCGCAGACCTCGCCCCAGACCAGGCGGTTGGTCTCCTCGACCGTCGCGGGGATCACGATCCCGCCGGTGCTGCGGCGCTCCCCGCTGTCCTTCTCGACCCTGATCATGACGCGGTCGTGGAGCATCTGGACTTCGAACTTCGGCTCGGACACGCGGGCGAGTTTAGTCGTTCGTGCGGGTGAGGGCGTTCCATGCGTCCGCGATGAGCTCCGGGAGTGCGCGGGACGCCCGCCAGCCCAGGTCGGCGCGGATCGCGGCGGCGTCGCAGACCAGCTCCGGCGGCTCCGGGACGGCCGGGCGCCGGTGCGCGGGGACGGGCCGTCCGGTGACCCGCTCGACGGTGGCGACCACCTCGTGGACGGCCGTGCCCGTCCCGGTGCCGACGTTGTAGACGCGGTCCTCGCCGGGGCGTGCGGCGGCCTCCAGCGCGCGGACGTACGCGGCCGCGAGATCGTCCACGTGCAGGTACTCGCGGACCGCCAGGCCGTCGCCGTTGATCTCCAGGTGCGGGGCGCGCCCGGCCGCGACCGCGAGGGCCTTCGGGATCAGCCGGGTGGGGTCGGGGTCGGGCCGCCCGTCGACCGAGCCGGAGACGTTGAACGTGCGCAGGACCGTCGCGCCGATCGCGCCCGTGCGGGCGTACTGCCGGATCATCTGCTCGGCGGCGAGCTTGGTCGCGCCGTACGGGCCGGCCGGCGCGGTCGCCGCCGTCTCCGGGATCGGCCGCCCCTCCGGCGGCGCGCCGTACACGGCGGCGGTCGACCCGAACACGACGTGCGCGCCGCCGCCGCCGAGAGCCCGCAGCAGCGCGAGGGTGCCGCCCACGTTCGTCTCGTAGTAGGCGAGCGGATCGTCGAAGGACTCGCGGACGCGGGTGCGCGCCGCGAGATGGCACACGGCGTCGTAGGGGCCCGGGGGCAGGGCGCCGAGCAGGTCGCCGGTGACGGCACGGACACCGCGCGGCAGGTCCGCCGCCCGGCGGACGAGCCCGTCCACCTCGTGGCCCGCCGCCGCCAGCCGCCGCGCGACCGCGTAGCCGATGTACCCGCCCGCGCCGGTGACCAGGATCCGCATACCGCCAGCATCGCCGATCGGGCCACCGGGCGCACGCCCGGCGCGGGGGCCGGCGCCGGCCGGTCACGCGGTCTGGTGCACCCGCTCCGGACGCGGCTCCTGCTCGTAGCGGGGGAACAGGGCGAGGGCGGCGAGGGCGAGGCCGAAACCGGCCGCCCGCAGCAGGAACGGCCCCGCATCGCGCGGCCACTCCTCGCCGAACAGGACGGTCCCGCTGACGATCAGGTACAGCCGTCCGATCACGGTCAGGACGGCCGCGACGATCGCCACCCGGCACCGCTGCAGCGCGACCTGCAGCTGGCCGAGCGCGATCGCGGCGAACCCCAGCGTGAGGTACGGGTAGGGCGACTCCAGGACGGCCCAGAGGCTGCCGGTGTCCGCGTAGACGATCGCGATGCCGCGGATCCCGGCCTCGGCGAGGCCCGCGCAGGCCCCGGCGCCGATGCCGTAGGCGACTCCGGACAGCCGCCGGGCGTGCCGCCCGCTCACCTTCCGGTCCCCGACGAGCCAGACCAGGGCCGCGACGAGGAACGCCGGGACGCACAGCGCGAGCATCGGCCACGGCGAGGCGAGAGTGCCGGCCAGCGTCGCGTCCGCGACCGGCTCACCGGGGGAGGCGGAGACGCCGATGAGCACGGTGGCCAGCACGAACAGCCCCATGCTTGCCCATTCGCGGGGCGCCAGCCGCTCGTCCAGGAACCACACGGCGTACGCGACGAGCAGGACGAGCCCGACGGCGAAGATCGGCTGCACGACCGCGAGCGGCAGCAGCGAGAACGCGACGATCTCGTAGCCGAGCCCGAGGAAGAGCAGCAGCCCGCCGCCGAGCCAGATCGGGTCGGTCAGCATCAGCCGGGCGACGCGGAACGGGTGCCCGCCGCGCAGCGGTTCCATCCGGCGCGCGGACACCCGGAAGATCAGGAACGCGACGTAGTAAGTAGTGGTCGCGATCAGCGCGAGGGCGGCGTGGCCCAGGTCGTGACCCATTCGTGAATGACCTCTCGGCGTGCGGGGCGAAGGACGCCGCTCGCGCGCCGGAAGAGCGACAGCCCCTACAGATTGCCCCGCCGGGCCCCGCCTGACAAGGGATCAGTCGTATCTGCGCCCGCGCGTGGACGAGAGGCGCGAGACGAGACCCCGGGGCAGCAGCCGGGTGAAGCCCACGATCGTCTTGTACTGGACGCCCGGTACGCTGACGCGCAGCCCGCGGCGCAGGTCGCGGAGCCCGGCGTCGACGACGGCGTCCTTGTCGAGCCACATGAAGTCCGGGACGTCCGACATGTCCATCCGGGCGCGCTCGTGGAACTCGGTGTGCACGAAGCCGGGGCAGAGCGCCATGACGCGGACGCGGCCGCCGGAGCGGGCCGCGATGTCCTCGGCGACGCCCTCGCTGAAGCTCACCACCCACGCCTTGGACGCGCCGTAGGTGCCGCGCGTCGCGAACGCCGCGACCGACGACACGTTGATCACGCCGCCGCGGCCGCGCTCGAGCATGCCGGGGACGGCGGCCCGGGTGAGGCGCAGGACGGCCTCGCAGTGCACCTTCAGCATCGTGAGCTCGGCGTCGACCGGCACGTCGAGGAAGACGCCCTTGTTGCCGAATCCGGCGTTGTTGACCAGGAGGTCGACGCCCTCGCGGACCCGTGCCTCCGCGGCGGCCAGGCCCTCCTCGGTGGCCAGGTCGGCGGTCAGCGTCTCGGCGCGCACCCGGTACCGGTCGCGCAGCTCGGCGGCGGTCCGGTCGAGGCGGGCGGTGTCGCGGGCGAGCAGCACGAGGTCGAACCCGTCGGAGGCGAGCCGCCGGGCGAAGGCGGCGCCGATGCCGGCGGTCGCGCCGGTGATGAAGGCGGTCGGCATGGCACGAGCCTACCGATCACCCCGCCCGCCGGGCGCGGAAGTGGCGCGGATCGGGACGCCGGGTGGCGTTGCGGTAGGCGAACGTGAACCCGGGCCAGTTGTTCACGACCGTCCCGTCCGCCTGCCGGTACCAGCTGTCGCAGCCCCCCTCCCACACGGTGCCGCGCATCCGCGACCGCATCTCCCGGACGAACGCGTCCTCGACGTCCGGGCGCACGTCGATCCAGTCGAGCGCGTGGCGGCGGAGGACGTTCACGCAGCCGAGGACGTACCGGAACTGCGACTCGAGCATGTAGATGATCGAGTTGTGCCCCAGGTTGGTGTACGGGCCGTAGAGCAGGAACAGGTTCGGGAAGCCGCTGACGGTGATCCCGAGGTGGGCGCGGGCGCCGTCCCGCCACGCCTCGTTCAGCTCCCGGCCGTCCCGTCCGACGATCTTCATGGGGGCGAGGAAGTCGGTGGTGCTGAACCCGGTCGCGTAGACGAGCACGTCGGCCGGGTGCTCGCCGCCGGACGTCGCGACGCCCGACGGCGTGATCCGCTCGATCGGGTCGGTCATCAGGTGGACGTTCGGCCTGATGAGAGCCGGATAGTAGTCGTTGGACACCAGGATCCGCTTGCACCCCATCCGGTAGCCGGGCTGGAGCGCGTCCCGCAGGCCCGGATCGCCGACGGCGTCGCGCAGGTCCCGCCGGAACCGGTGCTCCATGAGGCCCATCAGCTTCGGATACTTGAAGAAGCCCAGTGCGCGCGACTCGAGCTGCGTGTAGATGCGGGCGCGGCTCAGCGCGTACGCGCCCGGCACGTTCCTGAGGACGGCCTGCTTCCAGGCCGGGTAGGGCCGGTCGGGCTTGTCGATCACGTACGGGGGAGTCCGCTGGTAGAGCCGCAGCTCGGCGACCTCCCGCGCGAGCTCGGGGACGATCTGGATCGCGCTGGCGCCCGTCCCGATCAGGGCGACGCGGCGCCCGCGCAGGTCGGTGCCGTGGTCCCAGCGGGCGGAGTGGAAGCTCGGCCCGGCGAAGGACTCGCGGCCCGCGATCTCCGGGAGGGCCGGCCGGTTGAGCTGCCCGGCCGCCGCCACCAGCACGCGCGCCTCCAGCTCGCCGCCCGTGGTGGAGATCCGCCACAGCGCGGCGTCCTCGTCGAAGCGCGCCTCGGTGACCTCGGTACCGAACCGGATCTTGTCCAGGACGCCGTACTTGCGCGCGCAGTGCCGCAGGTAGTCGAGGATCTCGGGCTGCGGCGGGAACCGGCGCGTCCAGTCGGTCTTCGGCTCGAACGAGAACGAGTACAGGTGCGACGGGACGTCGCAGGCGGCGCCCGGATAGGTGTTGTCGCGCCAGGTTCCGCCGAGGTCGCGGGCCTTCTCCAGGAGCACCACGTCGCGCACCCCGGCCATGCCGAGCCGGATGGCCATCCCGATGCCGCCGAACCCGCTTCCGATGATCACCACGCCGTGCGTCATGGGCGCCGTCCCGAATCTCGTTCTGTCGAACCCTGTTCCGAGCGTAGGTGACCATGAGGTCACTGACCAGAGCGGCGGAACGGCCGTTTTGTCGGGCGGCTCTGGGACGATCGCTCGCATGCCCGACGTGTTCCCCCTCGACGCGCCCGCCCTCGCCCGGGCGCCGTGGACCGCCCCGTTCCGTGCCCTCGCGGACCCGGGCGCCGCCGGACTCGTCCGTCACCTGCGGAGCCTGTCCGGCCCGCGCCCGGCGCAGACGTGGCGCCGGACCTGCGTCGCCCTCGCCGACGCCGCCGGAGCGCGCGCCGCGCTGGCCGAGACCGTCCGGATCCTCGCCGAGGACGCCCCGCTGTGCAGCGAGCACCACGGCCCGTCCGTCCACCGGCCCTACGCGGACGAGAACGGCGACGAGTTCGCCCACCACGAGCATTACCTCGTGCACGACGACCACACCGACCTCGCGCGCGGGATCGTGTGGGCGGCGGCCCTGACCGTCCCCGACGTCGTCCCGCACCTCGCCGTCCTCGCCCCGCGCGCCCTGGGCGGCGGGCGGACGCCGTGCGGCGAGCCGCCCGCCGGCCACGAGCCCCGCCGGACGGTCTGGGTGGTCGGCGCCGAGGCCGTCCCGGACGCGGCGCCCGTGTCCGGCCCGGCCCCCCTCGCGGAGTGCCTGAAGGTCGCGGGCGCGGCGGTCAACGCGCTCGGCGCCGCCGACGGCCCCGCCGGGCTCGAGGCGCTCACGGGCCTGCGGGGCCGGATCGGGCACCGCGGCCTGCGCAAGCAGATCGACGCGGCGCTGCGGACCGCGGGCCAGCGGCTCGGGCTGACGCCGGACCAGGCCGCCGAGCGCGGCGTCCCCGCCCACGGGCTGGGACCGGACGGCTCGACCGCGCGGGCGCTCGGCGCGCACACGGCACGGCTCGCGGTCGAGGACGCCGCGACCGTCCGGATCACCTTCACCGGCCCGGACGGGCGCGCGTCCCGCACGGCCCCCGTGGCGGTCCGGGACGGGTTCGCGGCCGAACTCGCGGAGCTGAAGGCGCTCGCGAAGGAGGTGCGCGGCACCCTCGCGAACGAGCGCCGCCGCGTCGAGGGGCTCCTGTCCGCCGGACGCACGTGGACGTTCGGCGAGTGGCGCGCGCACTACCGCGACCACCCGGTCACCGGGGCGGTGGTGCGCGGCCTGATCTGGGAGTTCCAAGGGACGGACGGTGTGTGGCGCGCCCTCGCGCCCGGCGCGATTCCCGAGGAGCCCGCGCACGTCCGGCTCTGGCACCCGGTCCGCGCGACGGTGGACGAGGTGCGCGCCTGGCGGGAGCACGTCACGGCCGCGGGCGTGCGGCAGCCGTTCAAACAGGCGTTCCGGGAGGTCTACCTGCTCACCCCGGCGGAGGAGGGGACCGGTACCTACTCCAACCGGTTCGCCGGGCACATCGTCCAGTACGACCGGCTGTACGCACTGATCAGGGAGCGCGGCTGGCAGGCGAACTACCTCGGCCCCTTCGACGGCGGCGACGGGGAGGCGCGCGGCGAGTTCGCGGGCGGCCGGTGGCGCGCGTGCTGCTTCCACGACCGCGCGGGGGCCGGGCACGCCGCGACCGACCAGGTCCGGTTCGAGCGCCGCGACGGGCGGCACTGGCGGGAGGCGTCCCTGGCCGAGGTGCCCCCGGCCGTGTTCAGCGAGGCGATGCGGGACGTGGACCTGTTCGTCTCCGTCACCTCCATCGCCGCCGACCCCGAATGGGCGGACCGGGGCGACGAACGCCACCGCGGCTATTGGCACGAGCACGCGTTCGGGGAGCTGACGGCGACCGCCGAGGTGCGCCGTGCCGCGCTGGAGCGCGTGCTGCCCCGCACCAAGATCGCGGACCGCTGCACGCTCGACGGCCGGTTCCTCGTCGTCCGCGGCGGGTTGCGTACGTACAGGATCCACCTGGGGTCGGCGAACGTCCTGATGGAGCCGGACGGCGCGTACCTGTGCATCGTCCGGGGAAGGCCCGGCGGCCGGGTGCTCCTGCCCTTCGAGGACGAGCGGCTGTCGCTGATCCTCAGCAAGGCGTTCCTGCTCGCCGCCGATGGGGAGATCACCGACCCGTCCGTCCGCAGCCAGATCACCCGCTGACCGAAGGACCCCGCATGGACATCGCCGCCCGCCTGCACCGCGTCCTGACCGAACCCGCCCCCGAGGACGAGGGCTTCGTCGCCACCGATGACGTCCTGGCCGCGCTGCCCGGCACGGCCCTCGGCGACCTGCTCCCCGCCGCGTACGCGGTGCCGGACGCGGCGCGGGGGCATGCGGCGACGATCGCGCGGTTCGCGGTCGAGGAGGCCGCCGCCGAGCGGCAGCCCGAGTTCACCCCCGACGCGTGCCGCCGGATGTTCGACGCGCTCGTCGCCGGGCTGCCGCGCCGCAACTGGGCCGACCTCACGCTGGGCACGGCGGCGCTCGCCCGCTGCCCCGGCCCGTGGCCGGACGGCCTCGCGACCCCCGCGCGCACGCTCGTCCGGTTCCTCCTGGACGCGGAAGACCTCGGCGCCCCGCTGGCCCTCCTGGCCGTCGCGGGCCTCACCGCCGCCCCACCGCAGGAGTCGCGGTCGGGCGACGCCGCGGGGGAGACCGCCGGTCGGCCGGCGCCGGATGCCGCTCGAGCGCGGAGAGGCTCGGGCGGCGGTGCGGCGGCGGAGGAAGCCGATCAGGTCGCGCGGGAAGCCGCCGCGGCGCGGGGGCCGGGGGGCACCGAGAGGGCGGCGGGCTCGCCCTCGCCGGGCGAGGCGGACGGTGACCTGCTCGCGGAGGTGGCCGGGCGGCTCTCGCGGGGCGCCGGGCCCGTGGCGGCCGGGGAGATCGGCGTCATCGCGGGGCTGGGGGCGCGGGACCGGGTGTGGCTGACCGAGCTGGACCGCGGCCGCACGTACACCGCGCCGCCGCCCCTCCCGGACGCCTGGCACCGCGCCGCCGGGATCGACGCGTACGCGGCGTGGGCCCGGAGCGCGCTGCGGGAGGCGGCGGAACGCGCCCGCGCCGTACAGGACGGGACGGTCCCCTACAAGGCCGACAAGGCGTTCGGCCCCGACGAGGTGGTCGCGCTGGGTCGCGCGGCGCGCGTCGCGCTCGCCGCCGACGAGCCGTGGCTCCCGGCCCTGTTCGACCGGCTGCTGCCGGACATCGCGGTGGCGCCGACGGGGGCGAAGACGCTGCCGTCCCAGGCGCTGCTGTTCGAGATCGTCCGGGCGGCGCAGGACGTCCCGACGCCCGAACTGGTCACGGCGATCCGGAACGTGCGCGGTGCCGTGCGGCACGCGGGGTGCCGCGGCAGCTGGACCGGATGCTCAAGAAGGTCGACGCGGCGCTGGCCGAGCGCACCGAGGTGGCCCTCCGGCTCCCCGACCTCGGGTTCGGGCCGGACGGTGCGCTGCGCCGCGAGCTGGGCGGCCACACCGCCGTGATCACGATCGACGGTACGGCGGCGCGGCTGTCGTTCGAGCAGGACGGGCGGGAGCTGCGGAGCGTCCCGGCGGCGGTCCGCCGCGACCACAAGGACGCCGTGAAGGAGCTGCGCGACCTCGTCAAGCGGGTCGGCGCCCAGCTCGCCACGCTCGTCCGGGCGCTGGAGGGCGGTTTCCCCGCCGGGGCCCGGCACGCGTTCGGGTGGTGGCGCGACCGGCTCGTCCGGCATCCGGTCGCGGGACCGACCGTGCGCGGCCTGATCTGGGAGGTCGAGACGGCGCCGGGCGCCTGGACGGCCGTGCTGCCCGCGATCGGCGACCTCCCGGACGCCCCCGACGATGCCGCCGTGCGGCTGTGGCATCCGATCGGCGCGCGCGGCGGCGACGTCCGGGCCTGGCGGGACGCGCTGGTCGAGCGGGGCGTGCGGCAGCCGTTCAAGCAGGCGTTCCGGGAGATCTACCGGCTCACCCCGGCGGAGGAGGAGGCCCGCACGCACTCGACGCGGTTCGCCGCGCACCTCGTCCACTACCGGCGGCTGTTCGCGCTGTTCCGGGCGCGCGGCTGGACGAGCCGCCTGCTCGGCCCGTGGGACGGCGGCGCGCAGGACGAGGCGGCGCGCGTCCTGGCGGGGGAGTGGCGGATCCGGTTCGCGCACGTGCTGGCCGAGGTCGGGCCGGACGACCTGGCGGGCACCGACCGGATCCGGTTCGACCGCCGCGTGGCCGGCGCGTGGCGCGCGGCGCCGCTCGCCGAGGTGCCCCCGGTCGTGTTCAGCGAGGCGATGCGGGACGTGGACCTGTTCGTCTCCGTCACCTCCATCGCCGCCGACCCCGACTGGACGGACGACGGCCCGGCGCTCGCGTACTGGGAACGCGCCCGCTTCGGCGAGCTGGACGAGAGCGCGCGCACCCGGCGCGACGCGCTCGCGCGCGTCCTGCCCCGCACGAAGATCGCGGACCGCTGCACGCTCGACGGCCGGTTCCTCGTCGTCCGCGGCGAGCTGCGCACGTACAAGATCCACCTGGGGTCGGCGAACGTCCTGATGGAGCCGGACGGCGCGTACCTGTGCGTCGTCTCGGAGCGGCGCCCGGCCGGACGCGTCTTCGTCCCGTTCGAGGAGGAGCGGCTGTCGCTGATCCTCAGCAAGGCGTTCCTGCTCGCCGCCGACGAGAAGATCACCGACCCGTCCATCCGGACGCAGATCGAGCGAGGTGCACGTTGAGCGAAGTGCGGTCCACCGAAGTGCCGTCCATCGGGGGGACGCCGGCCGGGGTGACGTTCCGGGACGAGACCGCGACGGGCAGGCCCGTCGCGGAGTTCGCCGTCGCGGGGCTGCCCGCGCGCATGACCGTCCGGGAACTGGTCAGGCTGCGGGTCCGGGAGGAGGTGGCGCGGCACAACGCGTGCGTTTCCGAGCGGTTCAACGGGCTCGTCCGGCCGGACGGGGCCGAAGCGGGACCGGACGGCTACCGGCTGCGGGAGCCGCGCCGGCTCGACTGGGAGCGGCAGGCCGAGATCGCCGAGCGCGCCTTCGCCGGGAACGGGTTCCTCGTGCTGGCCGGCGACCGGCAGGTCGAGGACCTCGACGAGGAGGTCGACCTCACCGCCGATCCCGAGCTGGTCTTCGTCAAGCTCGTTCCGCTCGCCGGCGGCTGAGCGCCGGGACCGCGGCGCCGGATCAGGCGAGCAGCCCCAGCTCGTGGGCGCGCAGCCCCGCCTGGAAGCGCGACTCGGCGTCGAGCAGCGTGAGGATCTCCGCGACGCGCCGCCGGTACGTGCGCAGCGACATGCCGAGCCGCCGCGCCGCCGCCTCGTCCTTCAGCCCGTCGGCGAGCAGCCGCAGGATGCGGCGGCTCTCGTCGGTGAGCGCGGGCGCCCGGTCGCGGCGGTGGTCGGCGAGGTCGGCCGACCGGTCCCAGGTGGCCTGCAGCAGCGAGACGACCCCCCGCACCACGCCCGGCGACCGGACGACCGTGTACTCGCGCACCCCGGCGCGCGGCGGGCCCGCCAGGATCGCGACGCGCCGGTCGACGACGATCGTCTCGTACGGGAGCGGGGCGGTGCAGATCCGGACGGCGACGCCCGCGCGCGCGACGTCCAGCAGGTGCCGTTCGGACGCCTCGGTCGCCAGCGCCTCCGGGTTGTAGAGCTTGCGGACGGCGGGCGCGTGCCGCATGGCCCGGCGCTCGGTCACGAGCTGCTCGCGGAAGCCGGGGAGCGCCCAGGTGTCGAGGTCGCGGGCGGCGCAGGCGAACTCCTCGCGCGCCTCGAACAGGTGCCCGGCGCGCTCGATCAGCTCGGCCTCGCCGCGCAGCGTCACGTTGAGGTCGGTGCTCGGGACGGTTTCGACGCTCATCGGCGTCCAGTCTGCCACCGCGGTCCCGCGACCTGCCAGATGGCAGCAAACTGCCAGCCGCTCGCCGGGCCCGGTCATAAAAGGCACGGTTGGGGACATGACGAACGAAACGCACTTCATGCTCGGCGGCGATCTGCGGGTCCGCCGCATGGGATTCGGCGCGATGCGGCTGCCCGTGGGGAGCATCGACGGGCCGCCGCGCGACCCCGGCACCGGCCTGAAGGTCCTGCGGCGGGCCGTGGAGCTCGGCGTCGACCACATCGACACCGCCGCGTTCTACGAGCGCGGCGGCGTCGCGGCGAACGTCCTGATCCGCGAGGCGCTCGGCGGCCCGTACCCCGAGGGGCTCGTGATCGCGACGAAGGTCGGCCCCTTCAAGGGCCCGGACGACCCGTTCCCCACCGGGCAGGCGGGGGCGGACGGGCTGCGCGCCCAGGTCGAGCAGAACCTGACCGAGCTCGGGCTGGACCGGCTCGACCTCGTCAACCTGCGGCCCGGCCTGATCGACGCGCCGGGCGGCGAGTCGATCGGGGAGCGGTTCGAGGTCCTCGCCGGGCTGCGCGAGGAGGGATTGATCCGGCATCTCGGGCTGAGTCACGTGGACGCGGCGCAGCTGGCCGAGGCGCGGGCGATCGCGCCGGTCGCGGGCGTCCAGAACCGGTTCGACATCACGATGCCGCAGGACGCGGCGATGCTCGCCGAATGCGAGGCCGCGGGGATCGCGTGCGTCCCGTACTTCCCGCTGGGCGGCTTCGGGATCCCGGACGACGCGCGCGTCGCGCGGGTCGCCGAACGGCACGGCGCCACGCCCGCGCAGATCCTGCTGGCGGGCCTGCTCGCGCTGTCCCCGGTCATGCTCGCGATCCCCGGCACGGGCTCGCTCGAGCACCTGGAGGAGAACATCGCCGCCGCCGGCCTGCGGCTCACCGCCGAGGACCTCGCCGAACTCTCCGGCGACGCGAACGAGTGAGACAATCTTGTATCATGTGAGGCGTTGATGTCTCATCTGATACGGGGGTGCCGCGCATGCAGGTGCGCGAGCAGATCATCGAGGCGGTCCTGCGCCGCCTGAACGAGGACCCGGCGGCCTCGATGGCCGACCTCGCCGAGGCCGCCGGGGTCAGCCGGGCCACCCTGCACCGCCACTTCGCCGGTCGGGACGAGCTGATCGACGAGATCGGCACCCGGGCGCTCGACCGGTGGGAGGCGGCCCTCGACGCCACCGGGGTCGACGCCGCCGCCGCGTCCGCCGACCCGGAGGTGCACCTCGCGACCGTCCGGACGCTGCTGGAGGCGTTCGGCGACCTCGCGCACGAGCACGGCTGGTCGCTCACCTTCGCCGCGGCCGAGTCGTACCCGCACCTGCGGGAGCGCTCGGACCTGCTGGAGGAGCGCGAGATCGCCCTCTACGCCGCCGCGCAGCGGTCCGGGGCGATGCGCCCCGACCTGCCCGCGCGGTGGATCAGCAACGCGGTCTACGGGATGTGCGTCACCGCCAGGGAGAGCCTCCGGCGCGGCGACGTCGCGCCCCGCGAGGTCGCCCGGCTGATGGCCGAGACGTTCCTGCACGGGACGGGGACGCGGCCGTGACCGCGAAGACACCCGAGACCCCGCGCACCGCGCCCGGAGCGGCGGCCGCGCCGGACCCGCGCCGCTGGGCCGGCCTGGCCGTCCTGTCGGCGAGCCTCCTGCTCGTCGTCATGGACATCACCATCCTCAACGTGGCGCTGCCGGCGATCTCCGCCGACCTGCGGCCCGACACCGTCTCGCTGCTGTGGATGGTGGACGTCTACGCCCTCGTCGTAGCGGGCCTGCTGGTCACGGTCAGCGCGCTCGGCGACCGGTGGGGCCGCAAGCGGATGCTGATCGCCGGCTTCGCGGTGTTCGGCACCGCCTCGATCCTCGTCGTGTTCGCCACCACCCCCGGCGCGGTGATCGCGGTGCGGGCGCTGCTCGGCGTCGGCGGAGCGATGATCATGCCGTCCACGCTGTCGATGATCCGCACCCTGTTCCCGGACGGGCGCGAGCGTGCCACCGCGCTCGGCGTCTGGTCGGCGATGGCGGCGGTCGGCGCGGCGTTCGGCCCCATCCTCGGCGGGTTCCTGCTGGAGCACTTCTCCTGGCACTCGGCGTTCCTCGTCAACGTGCCGGTGATGGCGGTGGCGATCGCCGCCGGGCTCGTCCTGCTGCCGGAGGCGCGCAATCCGCGCCCCGGGCCGCTGGACTTCCCCGCCGTCATGCTGTCGATGGCCGGCATGGTCGCGCTCGTCTACGCCATCAAGAGCGCCGGCAAGCACGGCCCCACCGACGCCGCGGCGCTGGTGTCGGCGGCGGTCGCCGCCGTCGCGCTCGGCTGGTTCGTGCGCCGCAGCCTGCGCCGTCCCGAGCCGCTGCTGGAACTGCGGCTGTTCCGGACGCCCTCGTTCAGCGCGGGCGCCGTCGCGGCGATGACCACCGAGCTGGCGATGGCGGGCATGATGCTGCTGATGGCCCAGTGGATGCAGCTCGTCCAGGGGTACGGGCCGCTGGAGACGGGCCTGCGGCTGCTGCCGATGGCCGTCGCCGCGATCATCGCGTCCCCGGCGGCCCCCGCGGTCGCCGCGCGGGTCGGCGCCCGGACCGTCCTGGCGGGCGGGCTGGCGGTCGCCGGGCTCGGCTTCGCCGTCCTCGGCCTGGCCCCCGAGCCGCTCGGGTACTGGCCGGTGGCCGTCGCGCTGACGCTGATCGGGACGGGCGCGGGCTCGCTCGCGATCGCGTCCGCCGTCATCATGGCGGGCGCCCCGCCGGAGCAGGCGGGCAGCGCGGCCGCCGTCGAGGAGACCAGCTACGACATCGGCGGCGCGCTCGGCATCGCGCTGCTCGGCAGCCTCGCCGCCGCCGTCTACCGGAGCGGCCTGACGCACGGCGAGCTGGCCGGGCTGGGCGTCACCGGCGGCGCCGCCGAGACGGCCCGCGAGTCCATCAGCGGCGCACTCGAGGTCGCCCGCGCCGGCACCGACGCCCTGGCGGAGGCGGCGCGGACGGCCTTCGGGCACTCCCTCGGCGTCACCGGCCTCGCGGGCGCCGTCCTGATGCTGGCCGCCGCCGCCCTCGTATGGCGCCTCACCCCGCGCGACGTCGACCTGTCGGCGGCCGATCACTGACCTCCCGCCGCGGCGGCACCGGCCGGGGGCGGCCGCCCGTGCCGCGTCCCGGCCCGCCGAGGCCGTAGCCTTGAGCGTCATCCGATCGGAAGGGAGCCAGATGTCGGCGACGCGGCTGCTGGTGCTCGGCGGCGTGCGGCGGTCAGGGCGGGCGCACGGTTACACGGTCCGGCGCGATCTGCTGGCGTGGGGATCGGACGAGTGGGCGCACGTGAACCCCGGTTCGATCTACCACGCGCTCAGGCAGCTGGCCAAGGAGGGCCTGCTGCACGCCCACGACGTCGAGGAGAGCGACGCGGGCCCCCCGCACGTGGACTACGAGATCACCGACGCGGGCCGGGAGGAGTTCCTGCGCCTGCTGCGGTGCGCGCTCGGCACGGTCGACGTCCGGCACCCCGAGATGCTGACGGCGGGCCTCGGGTTCCTCACCGAGCTGCCGCGCGCCGAGGCGCTCGGGCTGCTGCGGCAGCGCCTGGAGGGCCTGGCGGCCTGGCGCGCGTCGGTGAGCCCCCACGCGGACGAGCTCGACCCGGGCGACCACCTGCGGGAGCTGCTCGGCTGGTGGACGCACTCCGCGGACGCCGCGACCGCGTGGACGCACGGCCTCATCGAGCGGCTCGAGGCGGGCGCCTACGTCATGGCCGGCGAAGCGGCCGGCGGCGCGGGCGGCGAGGCGGGCGGCGGCGCGGCGCCGGGCGCTTCGAGCGGGACGGGCGGCGCGGGCGGGACGGGCGGCGCGCGGGAGGTCGCCGGCTAGGGCCGGGCCGCCGGTCAGGTGTCGATGAACGTCTGGGGGACGACGACGCGCAGCGCGTTGCCGCGCAGCCGGATCGTCACCGGCGTCCGGCCGCGGATCTCGCCGTCCACGTCGACCCGCAGCGGCGGATCGGTCTCGATCTCGACGCGGTCGGTGGTGGTGAAGGCGTCCTCGGCGAGCGAGCGGCGCGGCCCGGTCAGCACGTGCCGGGCCGTCGCCGACGCCAGCCGCAGCCGCCGCTCGTCGCCCAGCCGGTAGACGGCCAGCAGCCGGTCGTCCGGGCTGGCGTCGCGGGCGATGCGCGTCCCGCTGTGGTGCGCGCCGTTGGCGACGTTCAGCTGGTGCGTCTTCATCTCGCGGGTCTCGCCGTCGATGGTGATCCGGGCCGTGAACGCCCGGTGCCGGGGCAGCATGCCCACGGCCGTCAGCGCGTACGCGGCGCGGCCGGCGTACCGCTTGAGCAGGTGCGGGACGCCGCCCGCGACGTGCACCGACAGCCCGATGCTGACCATGTTCGCGAAGATGTGCGCGCGGTCGTCGCCGGGGCCCTCGCCGCGCGGGTCGTCGGTGCTGTCGAACCAGCCGACGTCCACGTCGGCGACCTTGCCGCCCGCCGGGCCCCCGACGCACAGGGTGCGGACGGCGCCCGGCAGGTCGAGCGGCAGCTCCAGGCTGCGCGCGAAGTTGTTGGTGGTGCCGAGCGGCAGGACGCCGAGGGCGATGTCGCGGTGCGCGAGGGTCGCGACGGCCTCGGCGACCGTCCCGTCCCCGCCGCCCACGACGACGAGGTCGGGCTCCAGCGCCAGGACGTCGGCGAACAGGTCGCGGAGCCGCCCGGGATCGGTCACCGGGAAGACGTGCGCGAACTCGAGCCCGGCCTCGTCCAGCAGCCGCCGCGCCGTCCCGTACAGCCGCCGCCCGCGCCGCGACCGCGAGTTGATCACCAGCACCGCCCGGCCGCCGGTCCGGATGGCCGACTCCAGTTCGGTCTTGCTCCGCATCTCAGCTGCTCCGCCTCCGGGCCGATCGCCCTTTCCCGTCCGCGTCACCCTACCGGCGACCTGGACCGCAATCCCCGGCCCGATATTTTATAAACCGATTACTCAACGTTGAAACACCCGCCGGAGCGGGGACATTTCAGGGGACGACAGCTGAATTCCCGCGGGGTGGCCCATGCGCAGTGCGACGTCCTTCACCGCCCCCGCCGACGACGGCGCCTCGGTCGTGGCGGAGCGCCGCCCCCGGCCCCGCGTCCTCGATCTGGCGGTCCGCTCCCCGGTCCTGCCGGCCGTCGCGCACGTCCGGCTGCTGCTGCCCGAGGGCTGGTCGCGGAACGCGTCCCGCACCTGGCCGTCGCTGTGGCTGCTGCACGGCGCCGACGGCCGCGCCGACCACCGGGCGTGGACCGACCACACCGACCTCGAGGACCTCACCGCCGGCACCGATGTGATCATCGTCATGCCGGACGGCGGCCGGTGCGGCAACTACACCGACTGGTGGAATCGCGGCGAGGGCGGGGCCCCGCGGTGGGAGACGTTCCATCTGGCCGAGCTCCGGCAGATCCTGGAACGCGGTTACCGTGCGGGCGGCGAGAGCGCCGTCGCCGGGAACGCCATGGGCGGATTCGGCGCGATGTCGTACGCGGCCCGCCATCGCGGGCTGTTCCGCGCCGCCGCGTCGTTCAGCGGGCCGGTGCACACCCTGCACGCCGACCCGTCCGCGCTCGACGCCGCCGACCTGGTCGAGCTGGGCGTCGCGGTCGCCGAACCCGGGCGGGACTGGACGGACGTGTGGGGCGACCCCGAACGGCAGCGCGTTCTGTGGCGGCAGCACAACCCGTTCGACCTCGCCGACCGGCTCGCCGGCGTCCGGCTGTACGTCAGCGCGGGCGACGGTCTGCCCGGCCCGTTCGACCCGCGCCCGGGCGCCGGCCGGGACCCGCTGGAGGCGCTCGCGCACACCGTCGGCCGCGGGTTCGCCGACAAGCTGCGCAAGCTGGGCATCCCGGTGTCGACGCACTTCTACCGGGGCACCCACACCTGGCCCTACTGGCGCCGCGAGCTGCGCGCGGCCCTGCCCGTCCTCCTGGACGAGATCGTGTGACCGGTTCGGCTAGAGTTCGGGCGTGACCGAATCGGATTCCGGACCGTGTTCGGACGCCGAGATCACCGGGTTCTGGCGAGGGCTGGGACTGCCCGGGCTGATCGACGTCCACACCCACTTCATGCCGCCGCGCCTGATGAGCGCGGTCTGGGAGTACTTCGACGGGGCCGGGCCGCTGATCGGGACCGAGTGGCCCATCCGGTACCGGGACCCCGAGGACGAGCGGATCGCGTTCCTGCGCCGCCACGGCGTCCGCGCGTTCACCTCGCTGCTGTACCCGCACCGTCCCGGCATGGCCGAGTCGCTGAACGCGTGGGCGGCCGGTTTCGCCGCGCGGGTCCCGGAGTGCGTGCAGACGGGGACGTTCTACCCCGAGCCCGGTGCGGCGGACTACGTGCGCCGGGCCATCGACGCCGGCACCCGCGTGTTCAAGGTCCACCTGCAGGTCGGCGGGTTCGACCCGCGCGCGCCCGAACTGGACGAGGTGTGGGGCGCGCTCGCCGAGGCGGGCGTCGTCGCGCTCGTCCACGCCGGATCGGGCCCGGTCGCGAACGGCTTCACGGGCCCGGGCCCCTTCGGCGACGTCCTCGCCCGCCACCCCCGCCTGACCGCGATCGTCGCGCACATGGGCGCGCCCGAATGCGACGGGTTCTTCGCGCTCGCCGGCCGGTACGGCGGCGTCCACCTCGACACCACGATGGTGTTCACCGACTTCGGCCTGTCGGACTTCCCGGCCGCCCTCATGCCCCGGCTGCGCGATCTCGGCCTCGCCGGGCGCGTCCTGTTCGGCACCGATTTCCCGAACATCCCCTACGCGTACGCTCACCAGCTCGAGGGCCTGGCCCGGCTCGGCCTCGGCGACGCCTGGCTGCGCGCCGTGTGCTGGGACGGCCCCGCGAAGCTGTTCGGCGTCCCGGCGGGGACCGGCGGCTAGCTCAGTGGTCGCAGGGGGCCGATCCCGCGTGCCGGTGCGGCCCCTGGACGTCCGACACGTGCCGGGGACCGTGCGCGTCGTCGCAGTGGACGTCGTAGGCGGTCGCGGCCACGTGATCGACCTCGAGCGTCGTGTGCGTGATCCCGTACCAGGCCCGCAGGACCTCCTGCAGATCGCGCCGCACCGCGTGGCAGTCGCCCGCGCTGTCGACGAGCACGTGCGCCGACAGCGCCGGATAGCCGGAGCTGACCTCCCACACGTGCAGGTCGTGGACCTCCTCCACGCAGGGCCGCCGGGCCAGCCGGGCGCCCAGCTCGGACGGGTCGACGCCCGCGGGCGCCGCCTCCATCAGCACCCGGCCCGCGTCCCGCAGCAGCCCGTAGCCGGCCTTGAGCATCAGCGCCGCGACGACCAGCGACGCGATGGCGTCCGCCCGCGCGAACCCGGCCGTCCAGACCAGCAGGCCCGCGATCGCGGTGGCGATGAACGCGAACAGGTCGTTCAGGATGTGCTGGAACGCCCCCTCGATGTTCAGGCTGCTCCGGTTCGCTTTGCTGATCAGCCACGTCGCGACGAGGTTGACCACGACCCCGGCGAGCGCCGTGAAGAACACGAACTTCCCGTCGACCGAGGGCGGGTCGATGAGCCGGTGCACGCCCTCGTAGACGAAGTACACCGTGAGCAGGATCAGTGTCAGCCCGTTGAGCTGCGCCGACAGGATCTCCGTCCGCCGCAGCCCGTAGGTGTAGCCGCCCTTCGGCGGCCGCGCCGCGATCCGCATCGCGACCAGCGCGAGCGCGATCGCGAACGCGTCCGTCATCATGTGCGCCGCGTCGGTCATCAGGGCCAGCGACCCGGCGAGGATGCCGATGACCACCTCGACCGACATGTACGCCACGATCAGCGCGAGCGCCCCGCCGAGCAGCCGCCGGTCCGCGCTCGCGGAGATCCCGTGCCCGTGCCCGTGGCCGTGTTCCGGCCCGTGCCCGTGTTCCGGCCCGTGCTCCGCCGTCATGACCCGTCCTCCCCGTGGCTGACGTGCGCGAGCGCGAGGTCGAGCAGCATCCGCACGTGCGAGTCGTCCAGCCGGTAGTACGCCATCCGCCCGGCCCGCCGCACCTGGACGACCCGGCTGGCCCGCAGCAGCCGCAGGGCGTGCGACACCGCCGACTCCGAGTTCCCGCAGGACGCCGCGATGTCGCACACGCACATCTCGCCGCCCTCGAGCAGCGCCGTGAGCACGCGCAGCCGTCCCGGGTCGGACAGCAGCCCGAACACCTGCGCGAGCTCCCCGATCGTCGCCCCGTCCGGCAGCGCCCCCTTGACCAGGGACACCTTCTCCGGGTCGACGACCCGGACGGCGCATTCCCCGGCCACGACATCTGAAGAAGTGCTCATATGAGCAAATGTAGCGCACACTCTCCGGGGAGGGTCATACCCGCCCCGGCGACGCGGTGGCGGGTCAGCCGCCGGCGGCGAAGGCGCGCAGGTCGCGGCCCTCGAGGGCGGCGGCCATCAGGTCGGGGAACGCGTCCGGGGTGCAGGCGAACGCGGGCACGCCCAGCGCGGCGAGCGCCGCCGCGTTCGCGTGGTCGTGCGCGGGCGTCCCGTCGTCCGACAGCGCCAGCAGCACCACCACCCGCACCCCCGACGCCGTCAGCGCCGACACCCGGCGCAGCAGCTCGTCCCGTGAACCGCCCTCGAACAGGTCGCTGATCAGCACCAGCACCGTCGCCGACGGCCGGGTGATCAGCCGCTGGCAGTAGGCGAGCGCCCGGCCGATGTCGGTGCCGCCGCCGAGCTGCGTGCCGAACAGGACGTCCACCGGATCGTGCAGCCGCGCCGTCAGGTCCACCACGGAGGTGTCGAACGCCACCAGCGACGTCCGCAGCGACCGCAGCGACGCGAGCGCCGCGCCGAACACCCCGGCGAACACCACCGACGCCGCCATCGAGCCGCTCTGGTCGACGCACAGCACCACGTCCCGCAGCCCGGCCCGGCCCCGCCGCCCGTGCCCCACGAGCCGCTCCGGGACGAGCGTTCCCCGCTCCGGCAGGTAGTGCCGCAGGTTCGCGCGGACCGTCCGCTCCCAGTCGACGTCGGCGGCCCGCGCCGGACGGGCGGTGCGGGCGGACCGGTCGAGGGCCCGGCCGACCGCCGACCGGGTCCGCCGCGCGAGCCGCCGCTCCAGATCGCCCGCCACCCGCCGGACGACCGCCCGCGCCGACTCGCGCGCCCGGTCCGGCAGCACGGTGTTCAGCGACAGCAGCGTGCCCACGAGGTGCACGTCCGGCTCGACGGCGTCGAGCATCTCCGGCTCCAGCAGCAGCCGCGCCAGGTCGAGCCGCTCGATCGCGTCCCGCTGCATGATCTGGACGACCGTCGAGGGAAAGCACGCCCGGACGTCGCCGAGCCACCGCGCCACCGACGGCGCCGAGTCCCCGAGCCCGGCGCCGCGCCGTCCCGGCCGCGCCCGCCGCTCCCCGGAATCGCCGCCGTACAGCCGCTCCAGCGCCCCGTCCATCCGCCCGTCGTCCCCGGCGAGCACCGCGCCCGTCCCGTCGGCGGGCCCGCCCCCGAGCACCAGCCGCCAACGCCGCATCCGCTCGTCGTGCTCGGCCTGCTCGTCGCGCGCGCCGGTCATCCGCCCTCCCGCGAGTACGTCCGCGCCGCAGGACCACGGTGACGTGGGCCGGTCGTGGCGGTGCGGTCGGCGTGGGGCGGCTGTTCGCTGCGTGCGCCGATCACGGGACCCTCCCGGCCGTGGGAGCTGCGGACCGTCCGGGCGGGGGTGTCGTCGGTCACTCGGGGGCCTCCCAGCCGAGGATGGTGCGGACGGTCGCGGCGGCGGGGTCCGCGCGGGACGGGTCGATCCCGGTCGCGGACGCGCCGGCGCGGCCGGGGCGCGGGTCGTGCAGGCGGCGGGCGCGGGCGCCGATGGAGCGGCGCTCGGCGGCGGAGAAGGTGCCGAAGGTGCGGCGCAGCAGCGGCAGGACGTCGGGGAACGCGGCGGCGGGCAGGTCGGCGAGCCAGGTGTCGACGAGCCTGAGCAGGCTTTCGTCGTGCACGAGGATCAGCCCGCCGCCGGACAGTTCGCCGCCCGCGAGGAAACCCTCGATCCACGAGGCGGCGCGGACGGGCGGGACCCCGGCGGACACCGCGCGGGCCATCCGGCCTGGGGCGTCGGCGAGCCGGCCCGCGTCCAGCAGCAGCCGGGTGACGCGGCCCTCCACCAGGCCGTGCAGGCCGTCCGGGCGGGCGACGAGGCGGTCCAGCGCGCCGCGCCAGCGGTCGAGGCAGGCGTCGTCGGCGAGCAGGGCGAGGGCGCCGTGGACGGCGTCGACGCGGTCGAGGGCCGCGCGGGCGGCGTCCTCGTCCAGCCCGGACACCGCGGGTGCGAGGCCGACGCAGATCCGCACGACGAGGCCGTCGACCACGGCGCGGAGCCGGTCGCGGGACGTGCCGCGCACGTCGCCGTACCGGAGGGTGCGGACGAGCGCGGGCAGCGCCGCCATCAGGTGCAGGGCGCCGGCGTCGACGGCGGCGCGGTCGGCGAGCGCCCGCAGCACCGCGGGCAGCGCCTCCCCGAGGTCGGCGAGCAGGCAGCGTTCGGCGAGTCCGGTGAGCTCGGGCAGGTCCGCCGCGTCCGCCGCGAGGACCTCGGCGCGGACGGCCGCGGCGCCGCGCACGGTCGTCCCGTAGGCGCCCGCCTCGATCAGCGCGACGTCGAGCTCGGGCCGCCACTCGAGCGTCCACGTCTCCCGGAACGTTCCGGTCGAGCGGCCCCCGGCGGGGACGCCCCAGCCGACGTCGAGCAGCCGCAGCCGGTGCAGCAGCCGGCTGCGGTCGAGGTCGAAGGGGCGGCGCAGGTCGAGATCGCGGTCGCGGGGCCGGGGGGACGGCTTCAGCCGGAGGCGGCGCTGCTGCGCCCGCAGGTCGCGCTGCAGCGGGACCATCGGCGTCCGGGGCGGCACGGCGCCGAGCCGCTCGCCGACGACGAGGCGGTGCCGCAGCAGGTCGACGCGGGGTTCGGCGCCCTCGCACAGCACCGCGCGGGCCGCCTCGGTGACCTCGTCCAGCCCGGGCAGCGGACGGCCGCGCAGCGCGGCGAGCGACCCGGCGAGGCGCACCGCCTCGATCACCTGGGCGGGGGAGACGTGCAGGTCCTCGGCGCGCAGCACGCGGGCGGCACCGGCGAGCCACCGCTCGACGGGACGGTCGGGCGCGGTGAACAGGTGGTGGTACCAGCCGGGCGACGCGACGCCCGCGCCGTACCGGGAGTGCGCGGCGAGCCGGCCGTGCGTCCACGGCACCCAGGTCATCGCGACCCGGACCCGGTCGAGGCCGCGCAGCGTCCGGTCGTCGCGCGCGGCGGGGACGTCGGCGAGGACCGCGGGCGCGTGCCACGCGCCGCACACCACGGCGATCCGCTCGTGCCCGTCCTTGCGGGCGCGCCGCAGCGTCCGCCGCATGTACGCCTCGCGCCGCTCCTCCGCGCCGGACGGCGGGCCCGCGCGTTCCCGCAGTTCGGCCATCGCCTCGGTGATCGCCGGGAAGGGGGACGGGCCGCCGGCGCCGTCCCCGGCGGTCCCCCGGTGCTCGACGACGTCGTCCCACCAGCGTTCGGCGTCCGCGTGCCCGGCGGCGCGGGCGAGTTCGCCGAGCGGGTCCAGCCGCACGTCCCGTTCGTCCGGTCCCTCCGGGGACGCGGCGAACGTGACGGCGGCGGGCAGATCGCAGAAGCGGACGGTCAGGCCCGCGCCGACCCCGTACCGGATCGCCTGCCACTCGGGGCTGAACTCCGCGAACGGCCAGAACGCCGACCGGCGCCCCTCGCCGGACGGGTCCCCCGGCGAGTAAGCGAGCAGCGCGACCGGCGGGACCATCTCCGGGTCGCCCGCCAGGCCCACCAGCGCGTCCGCCTCCGGCGGGCCCTCGACCAGCACCGCGTCCGGCTTGAACTCCTCCAAGGCCGCGCGCAGCGCGCGCGCCGAACCGGGGCCGTGGTGCCTTACGCCGAACACCTCGACGGTCAAGACACCTCCCGGCACGCCCGGTAGAAGTCGTCCCAGCCGGGACGGTCGCGCACGACCGTCTCCAGGTACTCCTGCCAGGCGAGGCGGTCGGCCGCCGGATCCTGGACGACCGCGCCGACGATCCCGCCCGCGACGTCCGCCGCCCGCAGCACCCCGTCCCCGAAGTGCGCCGCCAGCGCCAGCCCGCCCGTCACGACCGAGATCGCCTCGGCGGTGCCGAGCGTCCCGCCGGGCGACTTCAGCCGGGTGCGGCCGTCGCCGGTCAGCCCGGACCGCAGCTCCCGGAACACCGTCACGACCCGCCGGATCTCCTCCAGGCCCGCCGGCGTCTCCGGCAGTTCCAGCCCCGCGCCGATCCGCGCGACCCGCCGCGCGACGATCTCGACCTCGTCCTCGATCGTGTCGGGCAGCGGCAGCACGACGGTGTTGAACCGGCGGCGCAGCGCGCTGGACGGCTCGTTCACGCCCCGGTCGCGGTCGTTCGCCGTCGCGATCACCGTGAACCCCCTGCGGGCCTGCACCTCCGTGCCGAGCTCCGGCACCGGCAGCGCCTTCTCCGACAGGATCGTGATCAGCGCGTCCTGGACGTCGCCGGGCATCCGGGTCAGCTCCTCGATCCGCGCGACCGCCCCGCGCCGCATCGCCCGCAGGACCGGGCTCTCCACCAGCGCCCGCTCCGACGGCCCCTCCGCCAGCAGCCGGGCGTAGTTCCACCCGTACCGGACGGCCTCCTCGGGCGTCCCCGCCGTGCCCTGCACCAGCAGCGTCGAGTCGCCGCTGATCGCCGCCGCGAGATGCTCCGACATCCAGGTCTTGGCCGTCCCCGGCACGCCGAGCAGCAGCAGCGCCCGGTCGGTCGCGAGCGTCGCCACCGCGACCTCGACGAGCCGCCGCGGACCCACGTACTTCGGGACGATCGACGTCCCGTCGGGCAGGTCGCCGCCGAGCAGGTAGACGGTGACGGCGTGCGGCGACAGCCGCCAGCCGGGCGGGCGCGGCCGCTCGTCGTGCTCGGCCAGCCGCGCCAGCTCCGCCGCGTGCTCCTGCTCCGCGTGCGGGCGCAGCACGGACTCGGGCGGCGCATCGGGCGGCGGCGCGCCGCGTCCGTTCGGGGGAGTGGTCAAGACAGCTCCTTCAACATCTCGTCGCGGAACCGCAGCGTGTCGATGAGGTCGGTGAGGGGGCGGGGGAGCGGACGCACCGGGTGCTCGGCCAGCCGGGCCGCGGCGGCCGGATCGAGCCGCAGGTCGGCGACCCGGCACAGCCGCGTCAGCGTGTGCTCGGCCGCGCGCGTCGGGCGGCCCGCCGCACTCGCCAGGATCGCGACGACGGCGGACGCGAGCGGCCCCGCCCACGGGCCCGGCACCCGCTCCAGCAGCCGCAGCGGGTCCCCGCGGTCCGGCACCCGCCGCACGAGCGCGGCCGCCGCCGCGTCCCGCTCGCCCTCGGGCAGGACGTCCAGCAGATCGGCGAGCGCCTCCGGTTCGTCGGCCACGGCACCCGCCTCGATCAGCGCGCGCGCCCACTCGGCGTCGCGCTGGTTCAGCGCGGCGCGGGCCCACCCGGTGTGCGGGTCCCCGGCGCCGCCCGGCACCGGGAGCCGCACGATCGCGGCGGGCGGCAGCCCGAACGCGGACGTCCAGGTGGACAGCGGCGTCCGGGCGAGGATCTCGCGCAGCCACGCCACCCGCGTCCCCACCGGCCCGTTCCCCGGGCGCGGCGCGAACGACCCGCCGGGATGGAACGGGACGCCGTCGCGCGCGAGGCCCGCGTCGTGCTCGCCCGGCGCCTCCACCTCGATCCACGCCCCGCCCGTCTCCGGCGCGTGCGCGGCCGGCCCCGCCGGGGCCGCGGCGTCCGGCGGGCTTCCCGGTCCGCGTGCGGGCGGCGCCCCGGCGGCCGGCGCCGTCGGGTTCGGGTGCGGCGGCGGTGTTCCCGCGCCCGCCGAGCCCGGCCGGTCCCGCTCGGGGGCGGTCGCGGCCGCTCCGGGCGGGGGGCCGGTCCGCCGGATCAGGCACGCGCGGGCGCGCTCCGCCATCCGGTCGCCGTACGCGGCGCCGGGCAGCCGGGCGAGCAGGTCGGCCGCGAGCTGCCGGACGTCCTTGCCCCGGTCGTCCAGCGCGGCCTCGAGGAACTCCTCGTCGGCCAGGGACAGGCCCCACGCGAACGTCCCGAGGAACGCGGCCCGGTCCGGCGCGGGCTCGCGGTCCCACGTCTCGCGCAGCAGCTCCCGCGCCGCCGCCGGATCCGCGCCGCGCAGCCCCGACAGGTACGCGACGCGGCGGTGCCGGGTGCCGCTCCGCCACGCCTCCGCGCCCGCGGGGTCGTCGCCCGACCGGACGGGCCCCGCCCCGACCAGGTACGCCCAGTCGGTGTTCTGCAGCGCCAGCCACATGCCGCGCCGCCCGGCGGCCCGCGCGATCGACGGCCGCAGCATCCGGTCGCTGCGTCCCCGCTCCAGCAGCGCGGGCAGCAGCCGCGGCGGCACCCGCAGGCCCCGGCCGGCGGCCGCGTCCAGCCACTCGGGCAGCACCCGGATCTGCTCCCCGGCGAGGATCCGCGCGAGCCGCGCCGCCGCCGCGTCCGGCACCGCCGGGTCGTGCTCCACGGGCGCCGGGGCGACCGGCACCAGGCCGCCGGACGGGACGGGCGCGAACCCCGCGCGCCACCGGACGGTCAGCAGCGCGGCCTGATCGAGCAGCCGCCCGGCCGCGCCGTCCCCGCCCCGGTCCCCGTCGGGCTCCCCGGCCGGCTCCCCGTTCAGGGCGGGCGGGTCGCGGCGCTCGGTCCCGAGCAGCGCCGCCGTCACATGCTCGTCCCACGCGCTCACCGCACCCCTCTCAACGGCCCCGCTCACAGCGCCTCCTCACAGGCCCCTCACAGCGGCACCGCACCCTCGCTCTCGTGCCAGACGGCGAGCGGCCGCAGCCCGCGGGGCGTCCACTCGCCCGCCAGCACGACCGGTTCGCCGCCCGCCACGGCCAGCAGCGTCCACGGCGCGGGCCCGCGCAGCGGGAGCGCCCCGCCCGCAGCGTCGACCGCGAAGAGCGCGCCCGCCGCGTCGCGCGCGAGCCGCACCCCGGTGAGCGTCGCGGGATACCGGTCCAGCCACGGATCGCGGGCCACGGCGGCGGCGTGCTCGTCGAGGAACTCCCGGACGCCGCCGCCCGGCGGGGCGCCCGGCCCCGGCCCGTCCGCCGCGCGGCGCTCGGCGACGAGGGCGCGCAGCGGGAGGGCACCGGGGTAGAAGGCCAGCTCGGCGTCGAGCCGCGTGCCGGCCGGCGGCGCGGGGCCGGGCGCGTCGCCGGGCCCGGTGAACGTCAGCAGCAGCGCGGGGCGCCCCGTCCGCTCGCCGCGCAGCCACACGCGGCGCGCGGTGAGGACGTCCTGCGCGGAGTCGCGCGTCCCGATCACCCACCAGCGGTCGCGGACGCGCTCGCCGTCGCGCAGCACGCCGTCCCGCGCTACCGGGAACCCCACGCGCGCCCGGACCGTGCCGCGCAGCCCCGCGGGCAGCGCGTCCCGCCGCCGGTGCGCGCGGACGAGCAGCCGCAGCAGCGCGTACTCCGCCAGCAGCCGGCCGGGCCAGCCGGGCTCCCGGGGGACGCCCGCGAGCGCCCGCACCCGCGCCGCGAGCGCGCCCGCCTGCGCGTCGACGAGCCGCCGGGCGGCGTCGTCCCACAGCCGGTAGGGGGCCCGCTCGGCGCGCGCGAGCCCGTGCGCGACCTGGTCGCGCAGCCACCGGTCCAGCTCGGCGAGGCCGTCGTCGACCCGCCGCCCCCGCCGCTCGCCCGTCCCGAGGTCCCTCACGAACCCGAAAATACCGCCGGGGTCCGACATTCTCCGGGGCGCTGACTCCCGGTCAGGCGCGGCGTCGGTTGCGCCCGGCGGTGGGCCGGGAGCGGTGCCGGGTCCGGCGGAGCCGGGCCTTGCGCTTGCGGTGGTACTTCGCGCGATCGAGCTTCGTGTCGGCCATGCACCATCGTGGTCCGTTCCCGCCCCGGCGGCGACCCCGCTGTCCGCTTCCGGACCGCGGATCCCGCTCCGGCCCGGTCCGCGCCCGGCCCGGTCAGGCGCCCGGCAGGGTGGGCAGGTCGGGCAGGGACAGGTCGGACGGGACGAGCAGCGCGGCGCCCGCGACGAGCGCGGCCAGCGCGACCGCGCCGAACAGCGTCACCCACGCCCCGCCGGGGACCCCGGTCAGGTGCGCGAGCTGGTCGGCGTCCGAGGTCGGCGCCATCCGCCGCGACCGCATCCGCTGCAGCTCGACCACCGGGCGGGTCGCGGCCAGCAGCAGGAATGACGCGGCGAGGTAGGCGAACCCGGCCTGCACCTCGGCCGACCCGAACCACGACACGGCGAACACCAGCGCGCCCGTCCCGACCACCGACAGCACCCCGTAGGCGTTGCGGATCATGACCAGCATCGCCGCGAGCAGCGCCAGCGTGAACCACAGCATCAGCGTGATCCGGTCGGCCGCCAGCAGCACCGCGAACAGCAGCCCGAGCAGGGGCGGCGCGACGTAACCGGCGAACGCCGTGAACACCATGCCGGGGCCGTGCGGCTTGCCCCGCGACACCGTCACCCCGGAGGTGTCGGAATGCAGCTTGATGCCGTCCAGCTTCCGCCCGGTGACGAGCGCGGCGAGCGCGTGCCCGCCCTCGTGCGCGATCGTCACCGTGTTGCGCGCGACCCGCCAGGTGGGGCCGTGCAGGACCGTTCCGAGCGCGACCGCGCCGACGAGCGCGACCAGCCACCACGGCGGGTCGGGCTGCGTCCCCGTCAGGCGGTCCCACAGGTCGGCGATGCTTGCGTTCTCCACGTCCACCCCGGATTCCTCGTCGCGATGCCCAACAGTAGGACGTCGCGGACAAGGTTCGCGTTCGGTTCCGGGACCCGGAACGGTGACGTCGCCGGCGAATGTGAGACATGTCATGCACCGGCCCCCGCAACCCGGCGCGCCGCTCCATCCCGGCAGGCCGGGAGATGTGGGGATCCGTTCCGGTACGACCCTCGCAACCGTTATGGTGCCCACCCGTACGGGGGTGCGCCACGCCACCGGCTCCCCGGGGACGGACCGGTGGCGCGACGAGAGGGTGACGGGGAATCGGGCGACCGCTCGCCCGCGCCGACGGGGAAGCCGCGCGGCACCAGATCACCGTGACGGCCCGCACCGGTCTCCGGGGTGTCCCTTCCGGCCGGGACGGACGGGACCGGCGGGACGACCTGGGCTCCGGAGGCAACCGTTGGCGGGGAACCGGCGTCCGAGTCTCGAAATGTCCGGCAGGGCCGACCGGTGAGCACGGGGCACTGATCGCGGGGAGCAGGGGATGACGGAGAGCGGCGGGGTCGACCCGGACGCGCTGGCGGGACGGTTCGCGCAGATGTTCGGCGCGCTGGCGGGGAACGTCGAACGGGTCGTGCGCGGCAAGCGGGACCGGGTGGAGCTGGCGCTGACGTGCCTGCTCGCCGAGGGGCACCTGCTGGTCGAGGACGTCCCGGGCGTGGGCAAGACGACGCTCGCGCGGGCGGTCTCGGCGTCGGTCGAGGCGGAGTGGGCGCGGATCCAGTTCACGCCCGACCTGCTGCCCAGCGACATCACCGGGGTGTCGATCTTCAACCAGGGGAAGAACGCGTTCGAGTTCCACCCCGGGCCGATCTTCGCGAACATCGCGGTCGCGGACGAGATCAACCGCGGCTCGCCGAAGACGCAGTCGGCGCTCCTGGAGGTCATGGAGGAGCGGCGGGTCACCGTGGAGGGACGGCCGCATCCGGTGCCGCGCCCGTTCATGGTCGTGGCGACGCAGAACCCCGTGGACATGGACGGGACGTACCCGCTGCCGGAGGCGCAGCTCGACCGGTTCCTCATGCGGATCTCGATGGGGTACCCCGACCACCGGGCCGAGGTCGAGATGCTCGCGGGCGCCCCGACGGGCGCGATGCTCGACCGGCTGCCGGCCGTCATGGGCCGCGACGACCTCGCCCGCATGATCGACTTCGCGCGGCGGCTGCACGTCGCGCCGCCGCTGCACGACTACGTGGTGCGGGTCGTCTCGGCCACGCGCGGCCATCCGGACCTGCGGCTCGGCGCGAGCCCGCGGGCGAGCATCGCGCTGCTGGGCGCGGCGCGCGTGCGCGCGGCGGCGGCGGGACGCTCGTACGTGGTGCCCGAGGACGTGAAGGCCCTCGCGGCGCCGGTCATCGCGCACCGGCTCGTCGTGACGCCGGAGGCGGAGCTGCGCGGGCGCGGCGCCGCGGACGTCGTGGCCGAGGCGCTCGCGAACGTGCCGACGCCGCAGGCCGCCGGTGTGTGACGGGGGCGGGCATGCGTGACGGGCGGGATGTGCGCGACGGGCGGGGGCCGGCGTGCTGACACCGCTGGGCCGGGGCACGGCGGCCGCGTCGGCCGTCCTCTACGCGGCGGGCTGGTGGCTGGGGTATCCCGAGCCGGCCGCGCTCGCGGTCGCGGGGCTGGCGGCGGTGGCGGCGGCCGCGGTGTGGACGCTGCCGCGGCCGAAGCTCGAGGTGCGGCGGGAGATCGCGCCCGCGAAGGTCGGCCGCGGCGAGCCCGCCACCGGGATCCTGCACGTGACGAGCGCGGGCCGCGGCGTGCGGGGCCTCACCGCGCGGGACGCGGCGGGCGCGGCGGAGATCGCGGTGGACGTCCCGCGCCTGCGGGCGGGCGCGACCCGCACGGTGTCGTACGCGCTGCCCACGGACCGGCGGGGCCGGATCCCGGTGGGCCCGCTGCGGCTGGTGCGCGCCGATCCGCTGCGGCTGGCGCGGCGCGTCCGCGCGTACGGGGAGCCGGGGACGCTGCTGGTGCGGCCCCGGACGGTCGTGCTGCCGCCGCTGCCGTCGGGCCGCGCGCACCATCTGGAGGGCCCGACGAGCGACCGGTCCCCGGCGGGGACGGCGACGTTCCACGCGCTGCGCGAGTACGTGATCGGGGACGAGCTGCGGCACGTGCACTGGAAGTCGTCGGCCCGGACGGGGACGCTGATGGTGCGGCAGCTCGTGGACGCGAGCCTGCCGACGACCACGGTGGTGCTGGAGGCGCGCCCGGACCGCTGGGCGGAGCCGGACGACTTCGAGCTGGCGGTCGACGCGGCGGCGAGCGTCGCGGCGGGGGCCGCCGCGGCGGGCTTCCCGGTGAAGGTGCTGACGGGGAACGGGCCGGTCGCCGAGACGCGGGGAGGCCCGGGTGACGTGGAGGAGATCCTGGACCGGCTCACGGGCGTCGCGGTGCGGGAGTGCCCGCAGTCGACGATCGACGTGGTGCGCCGTGTGCGCGCGGGCGGATCGCTGATCGTCGTCGCTCCGGGCGATGCCGAGACGGCCCGGATCGCCGCGGTGCGGCGCCGCTTCGACCGGGTGGTGGTGCTGCGCGTGCGCCCGGACGGCCCCGCGCCCGCGCCGCCGGGCGTCCTGGTCGCCGACCTCGCCGAGCTGGACGGCCTCGCGGAGACGTGGCGGCGCCTGGGGAGCACCCGATGACCCCCGTCGCCCGCTACGGGTCGCTCGCCGTCACGGCCGCGCTGGCCGCGCTCGCGGGCCTGGCGTTCAACCGGGTGTTCGGGTACGGGCCGGTCGTCCCGGTGGCCGCCGTCGCGGCGATCGTCCCGACGCTGCTCAGCGGCCTGCTGTCGGGTCCCCGCAGGAAGGGGCGCCCGTGGCCGCTGTGGACGTCGCTGGTGCTGACGCTGGTGGCCTGGGCGGGGACGACCGCGCTCACCGTGCTCCGCCCGGCGCTTGGCGCGGGCACGCTGCCGCAGGTGCTGCGGGACGGCGTGCTGAGCGGCTGGAAGGAGATCCTGACCACGCTGCTGCCCGCCCCCGCCGAGCCGCGCCTGCTGGTGCTGGTCAACGTCCTGGTGTGGCTGGCGGCCTTCGGGGCCGCCGAGCTGGCGCTGCGCACGTCGCAGCGCGCGCTGCCGTGCGTCCCGGCCCTGGCGGCGTGGACGGTCGCGCTGCTGCTCGGCGTGGACGGCCCGGGGACGAACGTGCCGCTCGCCGCCGGGACCGTCGGGCTGATCGCGGTGCTCGTCCTGATCCGCTCCGCCGACCCCGACGCGGGACCGGCGTGGCGCCCGCTCGCGCTCGGGGTGCCGTGCGCCGGGGTCCTCGGCGTCCTGGCGTACCTGGTCGCGCCGGTCGTGCCGGTCGGCGCCGACCCGTACGACCCGCGCGAGCAGGTGCAGGCCCCGCCGCCGCAGCAGCGCGACGGCGTCAGCCCGCTCGACCGCGTCGGCGGCTGGCTGCTGCGGCCCGACCAGGTCCTGTTCACGGTGGAGTCGAGCCGCACGGAGATCGAGCGGCTCGCCGTCCTCGAGGCGTTCGACGGGGTCACGTGGTCGTCGACGGCGCGGTTCGTCCCGACCGGGAGCCGCGTCCCGGCGGGACCGGAGCGCCCCCGCACGCACACGACGACGCAGCGGATCACGGTCCGCGACCTGCCCGGCGTGTGGGTTCCGGCGCCCGACCGGCCGCGCCGCGTCGAGGGCCTGCCCGTCGTCGCCGACCCCGCCGCCGGGACGCTCGCCGCCGCGGAGCCGCTGCGGTCCGGGCAGTCGTACACGGTCACTTCGGTCGTCCCGGAGTGGACGGCCGAGGACCTCGAGGGCGCGTCGGCCGCCCGGGACGCCGCGGCCCGCGCGGCCCTCGAACTGCCGTGGGGGCCGGGCGCCACGGAGGCGCCCGTGCAGCTCGCCGAGTTCAAGCGGTTCGCGGAGGCGGCGACGCAGGGCGCGACGACGGACGTCCAGAAGGCGGCGATGCTCGCCGAGTACCTCAAGGGCTACGCGAAGTACGACGTGACCGCCGCTCCCGGTCACGGCTACCGGCAGATCGACTACTTCCTCGCCGAGGGGCGGCGCGGGACGCCCGAGCACTTCGCCGCCGCCTACGCGCTGCTCGCCCGCTCCGTCGGGCTGCCCTGCCGGGTCGTCGTCGGGTTCGCCGGCGGGCAGCGCGCCGGCGACACCGTGCAGGTGCGGGCGGGTGACGTGATGGTGTGGCCCGAGGTCGGGTTCGAGGAACTCGGCTGGGTGCGGTTCAACCCGCTGCCCGACGACGCGCGCCGCTCGAAGGACGGCGACGCGGTCGCGGCGGGGGAGTCGGCCGCGAAGCTGGAGCAGGCGCAGAAGAGCGCGGCGACCCGGCGGCAGGGGGACGGACCGGGCGAGCAGCCCGAGCGGCAGCGGGGGGCCCCCGTGCCGGCGGAACCGACGCCCTGGTGGGTGTTCGCGTCGATCGGCGGGGCCGCGCTCGTCCTCGCCTACCTCCTCGCCGTCCTGCTCGCGCCCACGCTCCGCACCCGCCGCAGGCGCGCGGGCCCGCCCGCCGCGCGGATCGCGGGCGCGTGGCGGCAGGCCCTCGACCATCTCGCCGACGCGGGGCTCGGCGCCTCCCGCACCCTCACCGCGCAGGAGGTGGCGCGCTTCGGCGCGGCCGCCGTCGGGGAGCGCGCCGGCGGGGAGCTGGTCCCGCTCGCCGACCTCGTCGACCGCACCCGCTTCGCGCCGTCCCCGCCCGACGCGGCCGCCGCCGACCGCGCCTGGCGGCACACCGACGCGGTGGGCCGGCTGGTCACCGCGAAGGCCGGCCGGCTGCGCCGGCTCCGCCGCCGCCTCCACCCCCGCTCCCTCACCGGCCGCGAGTAGGCTCGGCCGCGTGCGCACACCGACGACGCCCCGTCCCGTCCGGGTCCCGGGGCCGGACGACCTGGACCGCGCGTGGCGGGCCGTGTCGCGGCGGCTCGCCCCCACGCCGCTGGTGCCGTCGGGGCTCGCGCCGGGCGCGCTGCTGAAGCTCGAGACGTTCCAGCCGACCGGCGCGTTCAAGGTGCGCGGCGCGCTCGCGGCCGTGGCCGCGCTGCCCGCCGGGGAGCCCGCCGTCACCGCGAGCGCCGGCAACCACGGGCTCGGCATGGCGTTCGCGGCGGCCGAGACCGGCGCGGACGTCACCGTGGTGGTGTCCACCCGCGCGTCGCGGGCGAAGGTCGACCGGATCGGCGGCTTCCCGGTGCGGCTCGTCCAGCACGGGACGACCTACGACGAGGCCGAGGCGCACGCGCTCACCCTGCCCGGCCGGTACGTCTCGCCGTACAACGACCCGGCGGTCATCGCGGGGCAGGGGACGATCGGGCGCGAACTCGACGCGCAGGCCGAGGGCCCGCTGACGGTCGTCGCCCCGGTGGGCGGCGGCGGGCTCGCGGCCGGGCTGTGCCTGTGGGCCCGCGGGCGCGGCGACGTCCGGATCGTCGGCGTGGAGTCGGCGGTGTCGCGCGGCGTGTCGGCGTCGGTGGAGGCCGGGCGCGTCGTGGACGTGCCGGTCGGGGACACCGTCGCCGACGGCCTGCCGGGCAACCTGGAGCCCGGCTGCGTGACGCCCGGCCTGATCCGGGGCGCCGACCTGACGGCCGTCACCGACGCGGAGATCCGCACGGCGCTGCGCTGGCTGCTGCGCGAGCACGGGCTCGTCGCCGAGGGCGCGGGCGCCGCCGGGATCGCCGCCGTCCTCGCCGGACGGGTCGAGATCGCCGGACGCGCGGTCGTCGTGGTGTCCGGACGCAACATCACGATCCCCGCCTACACGGCCGCACTCGGCACCGGAAACGGCGACTAAACCCGTCAACGCCGTCCGAATCCGGCCATTACCCCCGCTCTCCGGCGGAACCCGCTACGGTGTCGCGTGATCGGGGAAGGTGATCACGGGTGGGTGCTGGCTCCGTCTTGTTCGCGCGCGACCGGCTGACGGGGCAGATCGCCGTCGGCCTCGTCGGGGTGGTCGTGGTCGCCGCCGTCGTCTACGGGGTGGGCGTGGCGAGCGCGAAGTACGACCTCGCCGACGTCGGCGCGTGGCTGTCCGCGCGGACGAAGGGACTGGTCGTCCACGTCAACGGCCCGGCGGGCAAGGTCGACGGCAAGGCGCCCCTCCCCGCGGGGACCCGCGGCAACCGCGTCAAGGTGATCCAGGACGGGACCACCGTCCTCATCGTCGACCAGGAGACCGGCGTCGTCAGCCGCCTCGACCCGTCCCAGCTGAAGATCGCCGGCAGCAACTCGCTCGGCCCCGGGATCCAGGTGCTCGCGCAGGGCGGCCGCGCCTACACGGTCGACTCGGTGAACGGCGGCGTGCAGCAGCTCGACGCGATCACCCTCCAGCCCGCCGGCGAGCCCGCCCGGCTCGACCCCGTCCTCGGCCAGGCCGGGGTAGGGGCGACCGGCGAGCTGTGGGTGCCGGTCGCGGCCAACGGCCAGGTCGCCGGGTACCGGGACGGGCGCCTGCGCGAACCCGTCGGCGTCGGCGAGCCCGGCGACGACCTCACGCTCACGATCGCCGGCGGCACCCCCGTCGTGATCGACTCGACCGCCGCGACCGCCACGGTCGTCGAGCCGTCCGGGAAGCGGCTGACGGTCTCGCTGCCGTCGAGCGTCCGGCAGGCCGGACGCGGCGGCGTGCTCGCCCCCGCGACCGCCGACGGCAAGACCGTCCCGATGCTGGTGCCCGGCACCGGATCCCTGGTCACCCTCGACACCGCCACCGGCCGCCACTCCAGCACGCGCCTCCAGATGCCCCGGCACCGGTACCGGGCGCCGCAGATCCTCGGGACGAAGGTCTACATCCCGGACGAGACCGCGGGCGCGCTGATCGTCTACGACTCGGCCGCCGGACGGTTCGAGAAGCCGGTCCGGGTCGGCCGTCCGGCTTCGCCCCTCGAGGTGTTCGTCAAGGACGGCCTGCTGTGGGCGAACGACCCGGACGGCCCGGGCGCCGTCGTCATCGACCGGCAGGGCCAGGCCAAGGCGGTCGACAAGTACCGGGAGAAGGTCGCGGGCGGCGAACGGAATCGCGAGATCCCGACGCCCGGCACCGGCGGAGCGCCCCCGGTCCCCGGCGCGCCCGCCCGCCGCGGCCAGGACCCGGCGAACCCCGCGAACCCGACGGCCCCGCAGGTCCCGGGCGCGCCCACCGTCCCGACCAACGTCACGGTCACACCGGGCGACGGGACGATGCAGATCTCGTTCCAGCCCTCGCAGGGCGAACGCATCACGGGGTACGCCCTCAAGGACGTCCCGGCCGGCCTGTCCGCGGCTCCGGCCGCCATCGCGCCGGACGCTCCGCAGCGCACGTTCACGGTGACCGGCGGCGACTGCGGCCGGGAGTACCGGTTCCGCGTCGCCGTCCAGTACACCGACGCCCAGGGCAACGCCCGCGAACAGCTCTCGGCCGCCAGCGACCCCGTGCGCCCATGCGTCACCCCCGGCGCCCCGACGAACGTCGCCGCGCAGGCCGGTTCGTCCGGCACGGCGGTGTCGTGGGCCGCCCCGGCAGGGGCGGCGCCACGCAGTACAAGGTCGAGTGGGACGGCCCCGTGACGGGTTCGACGACCGTCACCGGAACCTCGACCACCCTCACCGACGTGTGGACGAACGGCACCTACACGTTCACGGTCACCGCCCTGAACGCCGCCGCCTCCGGCTCCGGAACCACGATCAGCGCCGCGTTGGAGGGGCCGACGAGAGCGCATAAAATCATCATCAACGGTAATTCCGATGCCTACATCAGGGCCACGCCGACCGGCTCCAGTGCACCCGAGGTCGCAAGGATTTTCGGCAACGGCGCTGGCGTCACGGTGCTCTGCCAGGTGAAGGGCTCCCATATCGCCCACCCCGAAGACGACAATTACGCTGGCAATACCTACACGAAGGTCACCTACCAGGGAAAAACCGGCTACATGGCCGGTTGGCTGGTCGACACCTACACATCCGGAAATTGGGATGTGCTCGCGGGGCCGCCGATCTGGGAGTGCGCGAGCTGACCGAAACGGGGACGGGGCGGTCCGTCAGGTTCCGGTGCCCTGGCCCTGTTCGCGGACGCACGCGACCTTCGACCACGACACGTCCGGTGAGGCGCCCTGGTTGACGCGGATCACGGCGCCGACCCGGAAGCAGTTGGTGTCGGGCAGCAGCGGGGACACGGTCGTCCTCGTCGATCCGGGTTCGACCGACTTGATCGGCTCCGACCCGGCCGGGTCCCGCTGGACCAGCAGCGGCAGCTTCTGCGCCGCCGGGGGCAGCTTCCAGGCCAGCAGCGCCCCGTTCCCGGTCGCCTTGGTCGCAAGGTCCTGCGGACGGGCGGCGGCGATCTGCTCGGCGGTGACGGGCTCCAGCGGCGCGGACGGTGCCGCGGCCGGGGGCTCGCCGTCGCCGCCACCGGCGGACGGGCGGTTCTCGTACGGGTGCTCGCCGCCGGAGGCCACGAGCGCGCCGATGCCCAGGGCGAGCCCGCCGACGAGCGCGACGCACACGGCGACGATCAGCCCGCGGGACGGCCCGTCGTGGGGGCCCGTGTGCGGTGCGGCGGGCGGCGCCGCCGGGGCCGGACCGTGGGGGCGGCCTGGAGCGGCGGCGGAGCCGTCTCGTAGGTCGGGTGGGGCTTGGTGGTGCCGTGCGCGGGGAGTGCGCGGCGTTCGCGTGCCAGGGGATGTGTCGGCCGTGGCGCCCGGAGCCTGCGCGGCGGCGGGTGCCATCGGAAGCGGGCGCGGGTTCGCGGGGCCGTGGGTGGTGGGGGCCCACTCCGGGACGGGCGGCGGGCCGGAGGCGTCGGGGAACGAGAGGCGCCCGCCCGGCGCCCCCATCGACGGGCCGGACGACGAGCCCGTCCCGCCCGTGCCGGAGAACGGTGCGGGCCCTCCGCCGGTGTGCGGCAGCGTCGACGCGCCGCCGAACGCCAGGTCGGTGACCGGCAGCCCCAGCCGGGCCTGCGCGGACTGCAGGGCCTGCGCGAACTCGACCGCGCTCGCGTACCGCTGCTCGGGCGTCTTCGCCATCGCCCGTCCGATGACCTCCTGTACCTCCCGGGGCACGTCGGGACGGGGGATCGCGGGCGGCGGCTCGTTCATGATGCGCATCATCAGGTACCCGATGCCCTCGCCGGGCGGGCCCTTGAACGCGGGCCGGTCGGCGAGCAGCTGGTACAGGGTCGAGCCGAGCGAGTAGATGTCGGCGCCGACGCCCGGCTGCCCGCCCTGGAGGATCTCGGGCGCGGCGTGGTGCGGGGTGAACGCCTGCGTGTGGGTGGCGTCGAAGGAGTCGACCAGCCCGGCGATGCCGAAGTCGGCGAGCGCGGGCTCGCCGTACCGGGACAGCAGGACGTTCTGCGGTTTGACGTCGCGGTGCAGGACGTCCGTCTCGTGGGTGGCGGCGAGCGCGCCCGCCATCTTCACCCCGACGCGCAGCACCTCGGCGACGCCGAGCGCGCCCTCCCTGGCGAGCCTGTCGGAGAGCGCGCCGTGCTCGAAGTACTCCATCGCGATGTAGGGGCGGCCGGAGCGGGTGGTGCCGGTGTCGAGCACGGTCACGATGTTGGGGTGGCCGGACAGCCTCCCGGTGATCTTGCATTCGCGCTGGAAGCGCCGCATCGCGGCCTCGTCGACGGCGCTGACCGACAGCACCTTGAGGGCCACCGTCCGGTCGAGGCGCTCCTGGTTCGCGCGGTACACGACGCTGAAGCCGCCCTCGCCGACCTGTTCCAGCACCCGGTAGCCCGGAACGTCCTCGGTCATGCGGCAGCGATCCTTCTCGGTTGCGTTCACCGCGGCGGGGGCGCGGACGTCCGGGGCGTCCCCCGGAGCCCCCAGGGTAGTACGGAGACCGGGGACCAGGGGGACGAAACGGACGGGAGTGATCTCGCCCCGGAGGCGCACGGTCGCGGCCGTCCGTGCGACTCGTCCTGAAATGGTGCGACATATTCTCTGGCCTTCGTCAGCGTTCTGCCAATTCGGGTCCGCGCAGATCCGCGCGCCCCATAACCTCGGGGGTTCGCGAAACGGGAAGAGCATGGAGCGGAGTGGCGCGCCGTGATGGAAGACCTGATGGCGAATCCGGAGGCGGAGACACCGGCGGCGAGATCGGCTTATGGCGATCTTGTCCGAATGGCGTATTTCGTACTTCCGGGCCGGGGAAAGCGCGTCTACCGCCTGGCGGTCGCCCGGCGGATCGTGGACGGCACCGCGCGCGGCGCGCGCGACCGTTCGGCGGCCGGGCTCGCCCGCCGCCGCACGCGGGTGCTGCGCCGCGCGATGCGGCCGCCCCGCCGCCTGCAGATCGGGCTCGGTCCGTGGCTGCGCGCGCTGCCCGCCCGGCTGCCCGACCCCGCGCAGACCGTCGCCCTCGCCAAGCTCGAACCCGGCGTCCGCGTCGCCTACGTGCTCCTGCGCATCGAGGGGCTGCCGCGCTTCGCCGTCCGCGACCAGCTCATCGAGCTGCGCGTGCGCCGCCCCTGGCAGGTGATCGAGGCGGCCGAGGCCGTCGAGGTCCCGCCCTCCCGGCGGCCCGCGCGGTTCGAGCCGGTGCCGGTCCGGCCCGTCCGCAGCCGCTCGGTGCTGCCGCTGGTGACCGCCGCCGCGCTCACCGCCGTCCTGGTCGGCGCGCTGGTGGTCACCGAACGGGCGCCGGCGCCGGCCGTCCCCGGCCCGCCGCTGCGGCTCGTCACCGCCGCGCCGGACGCCTGGCGCACCGCCCGCACCCTGGACGCCTGGCCCGCGCGCGGCGACCTCCTGCGGGACGAGGCGTTCCTGCGGGAGGCCGCGACCGCGTGGGCGGCGGAGACGGGCGCGGACCGGCCCGGCGACGTCGCCCGGCTGCTCTACGCGGGACGCGCCGGGGGGCGGCCCCTCGCGGTGATGCGCAGCGGCGCCCTGCTCGCCCGCTACACCCCCGCCGGGCTCGACGTCGTCCCCGCCGGCACCGGCCCCGACGCCCCGATCGCGCTGCCCGGCGGCCGCTGGCTGCTCGCCCCCTGGGAGCCCGCGCCCGAGACCCTCGACGGCGCCGCCCTGCCCGCCCCCGGCGGCGTCACCGGACGCGTCGCGCCCGCCACGCCCTGCGGGCGCGGCCCGCTGTTCCACGTCGGCTCCCGCACCGTCGGTGACCTCGGCGGGCCGCGCGCGTCCGTCCTGGCCCACCACGCGCCCGACCGGCGGACCTCCGCCGCGGCGGCACCGGAACGGCTCGGCCCGGACGGCCGCGGGTTCTGGAACCGGCTCGGCTGCCTCACCGCCGACCGGGAACGGCCGGTCGCCGAGGCGGTCGCGCGGGACTTCTGGTCCGGACGGCTGCCGCGCGGCGGCGGCCGCGCCGACTGGGTGTGCACCCGCCTGACGTTCGCCGACGGGACCGGCTCGTCCGAGGCGACGCTCCTGGCGGGGGACGGACCGCACCGGACGGGCGCGTGCGACGTCCGGCGCCCGGTGAGCGGCACGTGGTGGACGGCACCGGACGGCGCCCGCCGCTACCTCGCCGCCGCCGGGCGCGGCCTCGCCCCGCACGTCGGGGACGGGCTGCGCAGCCGCACGGAACGGCGGCTGCTCGTCGGGACCTCGCCGGACCCCGGCGGCCCCGTCCGGGTGACGGCCCGCGACCGCTGACCCGCGTCAGGACGCGCTTACGCCGATGGTGCACACTGGGAGGGACCGAACGAGATTCAGCGAAGGGGTCGCGATGGGCAAGGGTCCACTCTCCGGAGTGCGGGTGATCGAGCTGGCCGGGATCGGGCCGGGCCCGTTCGCCGCGATGCTGCTGGCCGACCTCGGCGCCGAGGTCATCCGGGTGGAGCGCGCCTCCGCCGTCGGCGCCGGGATGGCCACCGACTTCACCAACCGCGGCAAGCGGTCCGTCGCGGTCGACCTCAAGTCCGAGCGGGGCCGCGACGTCGTCCTCCGCCTCGTCGAGAAGGCCGACGCCCTCCTCGAGGGGTTCCGGCCCGGCGTCACCGAGCGCCTCGGCATCGGCCCCGACGACTGCCTCGCCCGCAACCCCGCCCTCGTCTACGGCCGGATGACCGGCTGGGGGCAGGAGGGCCCGCTCGCGCGGAGCGCGGGCCACGACATCGGGTACATCGCGGTCACCGGCGCCCTGCACGCCATCGGCCGCGCGGGCGGCCCGCCGCAGGTCCCGATGAACCTCCTCGGCGACTTTGCCGGCGGCAGCATGTACCTGGTGGTCGGCATGCTGTCGGCGCTGCTGGAGTCCCGGACGAGCGGCCGCGGCCAGGTCGTCGACGCCGCCATCGTCGACGGCACCGCGCACCTGTCCACGTTCATCCACGGCTTCCTCGCGGGCGGCGTCTGGGAGGACCGCCGCGGCGTCAACATGCTCGACACCGGGGCCCCCTGGTACGACGTCTACGAGACCGCCGACGGGAAGCACATGGCGGTCGGCGCGATCGAGCCGCAGTTCTACGCCGAGTTCGTCCGCCTCCTCGGGGTCGAGGGCGAGGACCTCCCCGGCCAGCACGACAAGGACCGCTGGCCCGACCTCCGCGACCGGTTCGCCACCGCGTTCAAGGCCCGCACCCGCGACGAGTGGGCCGAGGTCTTCCTGCCGTCCGACGCCTGCGTCGCGCCCGTCCTGTCGCTGAAAGAGGCGAAGGACCACCCGTACAACACGTCCCGCGACGTCTTCCCGGAGCTCGGCGGCCGCCGCCAGCCCGCCCCGGCGCCCCGCTTCTCCCGGACGGCCGCCGGGACCGACGGCGTCCCCGTCCTGCCCGGCGGACAGACCCGCGACGTCCTCACCGACCTCGGCTTCGACGACGTCGACGCCCTCATCGAGTCCGGCACCGTCGCCCAGGCGTGACCCGTGTCGGCGCCCGGCGGCCCAAGGGGCCGCCGGGCTCGGCGTGTCAGCCGCCTCACCACCGGGAACGGGTGTTCGCCGGCGTCGACGCCGCCGAGCTGCCCCGCGTCGCGGCGGTCGCGGCGCGCCGGCCGGAGCCGACCGCCGAGGACACCTACCTCGACGGCCTCCGCGCCCTGGTGAACGGGCTGGTGGAGGCCGGTTAGAGCCCGAGCCGCTTCGCGACGATCTCGTTCATGATCTCGCTGGTGCCGCCGCCGATGCCGAGGATGCGCGCGTCCCGGTAGTGCCGCTCGACCTCCGACTCCCGCATGTACCCCATGCCGCCGTGCAGCTGCACGGCCTCGTGCACCACGTGCTCGCAGGCGTAGACGGCCGTGTTCTTCGCGTACGCGGTCTCGGTCAGGACGTCCTCGCCCGCCGCGTACCGTTCGGAGACCGACCGCGTGTAGGCGCGGGCGACGTCGACCTGCCGGGCCATCTCGGCGATCTTGTGCCGGACGAGCTGCCGCGACGACAGCGGACGCCCGAACGTCTCGCGCTCGCGCACCCACCCGAGCGTGAGGTCGAGGCACCGTTGCGCCGTCGCGTACGCCTGCACGGCCAGCGACAGCCGCTCGGCCACGAAGTTCTGCACGATCTGCACGAACCCGGTGCCCTCCGCGCCGACCAGGTTCGCCGCCGGCACCCGCACGTCGTCGAACGACAGCTCGGCCGTGTCGGAGCAGAGCCAGCCCATCTTCCGCAGCGGCTTCGACACGCCGAACCCCGCCGTGCCCTTCTCGATGACCAGCAGCGAGAGGCCCTCGAACCCCGGGCCGCCGGTCCGGACGGCCGTCGTGACGAAGTCGGCCCGCACGCCGGAGGTGATGAACAGCTTCGCGCCGTTCACCACGTACGCGTCGCCGTCCCGCACGGCCGTCGTGCGGATCCCCGCGACGTCGGAGCCGGTGCCGGGCTCGGTGATGCCGAGCGCGCCGATCCGCTCCCCGGCCAGCACCGGCCGCGCGAACCGTCCGATGAGGTCCGCGTCGCCGGACGCGATGATGTGCGGCAGCGCGATCCCGTGCGTGAACAGGGACGCGACGAGCCCGCTCGACCCGCCCGCCCGGATGATCTCCTCGGTCACCACCAGCGGATCGAGGACGTCCCCGCCCGATCCGCCCGCCGCCTCCGGGAACCCGGCGCCGAGCAGCCCCGCTCCCGCCGCCCGCGCGTGCAGGCCGCGCGGCAGCTCCCCGGCGTCCTCCCACTCCGCCAGGTTCGGGACGATCTCCTTGGCGGTGAAGTCGCGGACGAGCTCGCGCAGCGCCGTGCGTTCGGGGGTGTTCCAGATGCTCAACGCGCCTCCAACCGTTAGAACCAGATTCGGAATCTACTAGCCTCCGGCCCCGCCCGGTCGGCCGGGCGGTCGGCGCCCGGCGTCAGCAAGGGGGCGGGTACTCGAACCGGCGGGCTCGCACGTGGTCGTGGATCCGGCGCAGCCACGGGCGGCGGACCTCGGGCAGCCGCGCCAGCGTGTCGATGAACACCCACCAGTCGGGACTGAATCGCCACACGGGAAGCAGTGGCGGCGACTCGTCGCGGTGGACGCCCTCGGGCAGCCCTCCCGTGACGGGAACGGGGATCCGGCCGTCCCCGAAGGCCAGAGATCGCCAGACCCGGAACTCCAGCGGCACCGCTTCCGCCGGTCCGGCCGGTTCCCACGCGTCGCCCGTCTGCGGGTGTCGCGGAACCAGCGCGATCCCGCCGCCGGGGGGATCCAGACCCGGCCCGGCCAGGGCCAGGGCCTTCGGCCGCGGCCCCGCGGGGAGCAGCGCGTCGAGCGGACGGCGGAGTACGTCGGCGACGGGTCCGTCCGGGACGGACACCGGGGCGCCCTCCGTGACCGCCAGGAGGCGGGCCAGCGCGTCACCGAACGCCGCCTCCCAGAGCGGGCTCCAGTGCCCGGGCGGCTCGACCGGGGGGACTCCCGGGTGCTCGTCCATCAGCTCCGTCCACCCCGCGATCGGGGGCGCGGGGCCTTCTTCGGGCAGCGGGCGCACCGCCTCTGGAGCGAGCCATATCGCCTGCCAGAACGAGCAGTCGTCGATGCGGGTCGCCACCGCCGATCCGCATCCCGCGCACGCCAGGTTCGCCCCGTCCCCGCCGTCCAGGCCGAGGCAGTAGCCGTCGCACCTCCCCGGGATGAGGACGGTTCCGCGGACGTCGCCCGGTGCGATCACGACCGAACCCGGAGGCCCGTCGGACAGGGCGGGCACCGGCGCGTACACGCCGCGGGCCTCCGCCTCGTCCGTTCCGATCTCCTCCCACGGCCGCCACGGCGGCCCGGACGGCTCGGGATCCACCGCGAACGTTCCGGGGTCCATGAGCGCGGGCAGCAGTTCGTGGCCGCAGCGGTGGCGCGCGTGGACGGGGAGCGCGACCCGGGAGACCGGGGCGGTCAGGGCGGCGCCGCACCCGGCGCACGCGAACACCGTCATCTGTCCTCCCGGCGCCTCGACCGACGATCATCCCGGTCGCGTGCCGGTGGCGCAACGGCGCCCCGGAAACGCCGGGACGCCCCGCGGAAGCGGTTCCGCGGGGCGTCCGGGGTCGGGCGGTCAGCTCGTCGCGTCGGCGACGGCGGCGGCCCAGACGGCCAGGCCCTCGTCGATCTGGGCTTCGTTCACCACCAGGGGCGGGATGAGGCGGACGACGTTGCCGTGCGCGCCGCACGTGAGCAGCAGGAGGCCGCGGTCGGCGGCGGCGCGGTGGGCACGGGTGGCGGTCGCGGTGTCGGGCTCGCCGCCGGCCGTGGTGAACTCGCCGGCCTGCATGAGGCCGAGTCCGCGGACGTCGCCGATGACCGGGTGGTCGGCGGCGATCTTGCGGAGGCCGTCGTTCAGCCGGGCGCCGAGACGGGCCGCGTTGGCGACGAGGTCCTCGTCCCGGATGACCTCCAGGGTGGCGAGCGCGGCGGCGCAGGAGACGGCGTTGCCGCCGTAGGTGCCGCCCTGCGAGCCGGGCCACGCCTTCTCCATGAGGGCCGCCGGCGCGGCGATCGCCGACAGCGGGAAGCCGCTGGCCAGGCCCTTCGCGGTGATGAGGACGTCGGGGCGCATGGCGCTGTGCTCGTGGCCCCAGAACTTGCCGGTGCGCCCGTACCCGGTCTGGACCTCGTCGACGATCAGCAGGATGCCGTGCCGGTCGGCGCGCTCGCGGAGCCCCTCGAGGAACGCCGGCGGCGCCGGGATGTAGCCGCCCTCGCCGAGCACCGGCTCGACCATGAACGCGGCGGTGTCGGGCGCGGGGCTCGTCGTCGCGAGGACGTAGTCGAGCTCGCGGAGCGCGAACCGGACGGCCTCGTCCTCGTCCCACCCGTACCGGTAGGCCTGCGGGAACGGGGCGACGACCGCTCCGGGCATCAGCGGGCCGATGCCGGCGCGGAACTTCGTCCCGGCGGTGGTGAGCGCCGCGGCGCCCATGGTGCGGCCGTGGAACGAGCCGTGGAAGACGACGATGTTCTGCCGTCCGGTGGCGTGCCGGGCGAGCCGGATGGACGCCTCGACGGCCTCGCTGCCGGAGTTCAGGAAGAACACCGAGTCGAGGCCGGACGGCAGGACCTCGCCCATCGCCTCGACCAGGCGCAGCAGCGGCCGGTGCATGACCGTCGTGTACTGGCCGTGGATCAGGGTCCCGACCTGCTTCTGGGCGGCCTCGACCACGCGCGGGTGGCAGTGGCCGGTGTTGGTGACGCCGATGCCCGCGGTGAAGTCCAGGTACCGGCGCCCTTCGGCGTCGTAGAGGTGCACGCCCTCGCCGCGCTCGGCCAGGACGGGGGTCGCCTGCTTCAGCAGAGGTGACAGCGTCGCCATCGGAGTCCCTCTCGGTAGATTGTCGACAATCGACAGCCTAGGCCACCGCACCCTTCCGGACGGAGGGGGAGGGGCCATGAATGTGGCCGTCCGGTCAGTCTTTACCCGCTCTCTTTGCGCAGTCTCTCGATCGACTCGGTCATGTGCTCCTCGATGAGGCGCAGCAGCCGCTCCTCCTCGCCGTCGCCGATGGCGTCGACGATGCGCCGGTGCTCCTCGACGAGGTCGTCGGGCTCGGGATAGGTGTCCTGCAGGGCGTTGAGGCACATCCGCGTCTCGACGAGCAGCGTGTGCGCCATGCGCTCGAGGCGCTGGCTGCCGGACGCGCTCACCAGGACCTCGTGGAAGGCCTGGTCGGCGTCGCTCATCTTGACGCGGTCGCGCTCGCGCGCGGCCTCGACCAGGCCCTCGAGGGCGTCGGTGAGCCGGGCGACCGCCTCGCCCCGGTTCCGTTCCATGATCAGCTTTCCGGCGGTGCGCTCGATCGCCAGCCGGGCCAGGTACACGTCCTCGACGTCGCTCTCGTCGAGCGTGGTCACGAACAGTCCCCGGTGCGGCTCGCTGACCAGCAGGCCTTCCTGGACGAGCCGCTGCATCGCCTCCCGCAGCGGCCCGCGGCTGATGCCCAGCCGGGCGGCCAGCTCGGCCTCGCCCAGCTGGTCGCCCGGCTCGAGCGAGCCGTACATGATCGCGGCACGGAGCTCGTCGGAGACGAGTTCGACCGTGGACTTGCGGGGGACGGGCTCAAGTTCGCCCAATCGGCTCATGGGAGGTCACCTTTCGTCAGAGCCTCCAGGCCGGGCGTCCGGGCGCCGCTTCGGGAACGGGTTCGGCGAACAGCCGGCCGAAGCCGGTGCGCGGACGGAACCCGCCGGAGGGTGACTCACCGGAACTGCTCGCGAGCCGCAGGCCCTCCCAGACGCTGACCTGGTTGGCCGTAAGGACCGGCTTGCCGATCCGTGCCTCCAGCTCGTCGAGCCATGACACGGTGTGCAGCGCGGTGTCGGGCACCAGCACCGCCTCGGCGTCCGGGTGATCGTTGGCCGCGACGAAGGCGAGGACCTCCTCGCGGCCGAGGGTGCCGACCTCCGCGGCGGTGACGATGCCCTTGCAGGACAGCGACACCACCGTGATGCCGGCGCGCCCGAGGAACTCGCCGAACTTCTCGGCGACGTCCTCGGGATAGGTCGCGGCGACCGCGACCCGGTTCAGGCCCAGGGCCTGACAGGCGTTCACGAACGCGAACGACGTGCTGGACGCCGGGACGCGGGCGGCTTCGGCGACGCCCGCGACCTGCTGTTCGGCGCCTTCCCAGCCGAAGACGAAACTTCCGCTGGTGCAGGCCCACACGGCGGCCCGCACGCCCATCTCGCGCAGCTTGCTCGCCCCGGTGGCCAGGACGTCCGGGCCGCCGACATCGAGAAGGGCGTCCACGCGGTGCGCGTCCTCGCGCATCAGCGTGTGCACGACGGGGAGGCGTACATCGCCGAGGGCGGCCTCGATGGCCGGGTAGTCGTCCTCGGCGCTGTAGCCGGGGTAGAGGAAACCGGCGCTCAGTCCGTTCTGCGACATTTGTCGACAATCCTACTCTCGGGGATCTCCCGGGACGGGGTCAGGCTGCGGTCGGGCTGCCGTGCTGCACCAGGAGCTGCCCGGCGCCGTTCGCCGAGCGGCCCATCGCGCGCAGCGCGGAGCACATCGTGACCTGGTTGGAGGTCAGTACGGGCTTGCCGATCAGCTGCTCCAGCGGCGCGATGATGTCGTAGGTCGGCACGTTGGTGCAGCTGATGAACACGGCCTCGGCGTCGGGGCGGTCGACCGCGGACACGGCGCTGACGACCTCGCCGTACCCGACCTTCCAGATGTGGCTGAGCAGCCCCATCCCGACCGACGAGACGACCTCGACGCCGTGCTCGCCGAGGAACGACACGAGCCGGTCGGTGACCGTGTCGATGTAGGGCGTCACGACGGCGATGCGGCGGGCGTCCAGCATCCGCAGCGACTCCACCAGCGCCCCGGACGTCGTCGCGACCGCGGGGGCGCCCGCCTTCACCATCGTGTCGTGCAGCAGCTCCTCGCCCGCGCGGCCCCGGATGAAGCTCCCGGACGCGCAGGCGAACGCGACCGCGAGCGGTTCGGGCGCCAGCACGTCCCGCGTGGCCTGCCGGACGATCGAGTGGTCCGACAGCGCGGACGCCATCTCCACCGTGACCGGGACCGGGACGTAGGGCAGCCGGGTCATGAACAGCGACACGTCGTCCGGCGTCCAGCGCCACAGTTCGCGGTCGAGCGCGAAATCGAAGGGCGCGACCACGCCGATCCCCTGCTGGGCCACCAGTTCGGGACCGACGACGAGCGTGGGGTCGAATGTCATCTGCGCGGCCACCGTTCTAACCCTCGTGCCGGCGGTAGACGAGCCGCTCGCCGACGCCGCCGGAGCGCCAGACGTCGTTGCACGCCTCGGCCATCCGGTCGAGGCCGTCGACGATCGTCGCGTACACGTTGCCCGGCACCCAGCCGACGTCCCCGTTCAGCAGCAGGTTGTTGCGGCCGTAGAAGATCGCCAGGTCGATGACGCCGGGCAGCTCGTGGATGTTCTTCTCCTCCTTGAACTTCCGGTCGAGCATGCCGCCCGGGAAGGAGAAGAGGACGACATCGCCCGGGATGGGCGTGACGGTGGGGTTCTCCTGGCCGATCTCATGATCCGAGAAGTACTCGACCATGGTGTAGACCTCGTTGCGCGCGTACTTGGCGTGGTACGCGTCGCCGCCCTGCGGCAGGGCTCGCCAAACGGCCTCGCAGGTGCGGGGCGCGTCCTTCTCCAGGAGCTCGGCGACGCACGAGACGCCGCGCCGCTCGAGGGAGATGGTCATCAGCTTGGGCATGCCGGGCCTCCCCGTGGAACAGGGGGTGAGCGAGAGCGTCGCCACCCGAAAGGACTCTTGCTCTTGCGTTAGAGCGCTCTGGGATCCGTCCTGGCCTTGCTGGGCAGCGGTTGCGACGGTCTTGCAGCACGATCAGCGCGGTCCGTGGGCCGATCGTCGGCCGCGCTGATTGTTGACAATCCTACGAAGCCTTTCTAGCGTGTCAATGCCTCCCCGAGTTGCCATCTCGTAAACTCCCGGATCCCCGAAAGCAGAGCCGATGCAGCAGCCTTCGCCCGCAGCCGGTGCGCCGCCCGTTGTGGCGGTGTTGACGGGGGACGTCGAGCCGTCCGGGATGGCGGAGGTGGAGCGCCGCGCCGACGTACGGTACGTGCGCGAATCCGGCCTCGCCGCTGCGGTTTCGGAGGCCGATGTGGTCTTCATGTGGGATTTCCTGTCCGGAGCCCTCCCCGCGGCATGGCCCGAGGGGGACGGTGTCCGGACCCCGCGCTGGGTCCACATCGCCAGCGCGGGCGTCGACAAGGTGATGTTCCGCGGACTGACCGAAGGTGACACGGTCCTCACCAACTCGCGAGGGGTGTTCGACGAGCCGATCGCAGAGTACGTCCTCGGGCTGGTGCTCTCGTTCGCGAAGGATCTGCACGGCACCGTCCGGCTGCAGGGGGAGCGGCGCTGGCGGCACCGGGAGACCGAGCGGATCACCGGCAAGCACGCGCTGGTGGTCGGCACCGGCCCGATCGGCCGCGCCATCGCGCGGCGCCTGTCGGCCGCCGGCCTGCGGGTGAGCGGCGCGGGCCGCACGGCGCGCACCGGCGACGCCGACTTCGGCACCGTGCACGCGACCGGCGACCTGGCCGCCGCGCTGGCCGCGGCCGACTACGTCGTCCTCGCGGCCCCCCTCACCCCGCAGACCCGCGGCATGATCGACGCCGCCGCGCTCGCCCGGATGCGGCCGTCGGCGCGGCTGATCAACGTGGGCCGCGGCTCGCTGGTCGTCCAGGACGACCTGGTCGCGGCGCTGCGGGACGGCCGGATCGCGGGCGCGGCGCTCGACGTGTTCGAGGAGGAGCCGCTCCCGGCGAAGTCCCCGCTGTGGGAGCTGCCGAACGTGATCGTGTCGCCGCACATGTCGGGCGACACGGTCGGCTGGCGGGACGAACTGGTCGAGCTGTTCGTGGAGAACTTCGTCCGCTGGACGACCGGGCGTCCGCTGCGCAATATCGTGGACAAGCGACTCGGCTACGTGGGGTCGGGCGCCCCGGCCGCCGCCGAGCCGAGCGCGAACGGGACGTCCGTGCCGCGCACCGATGTTCCGGACACCGACGTTCCGTGAACCGACGTTCCGCGAACCGAACATGGGGGGTAGGACGATGACGGATCCGGCCGACCTGACCGCCGCCGACCTGATCGACGGATACCGGGCCGGGACGCTGTCCCCGGTGGAGGCGGCGTCGGCCGTCCTCGCCCGGATCGAGCGGGACGACCCGCGGATCAACGCGTTCTGCCTGGTGGACCCCGACACGACCCTCGCGATGGCGCGGGCCTCCGCCGAGCGGTGGCGGCGCGGCACCACGCTCGGCCCGCTGGACGGCGTGCCCGTCTCGATCAAGGACGTCCTGCTCACCGAGGGCTGGCCCACGCTGCGCGGCTCGACGACGATCGACCCGTCCGGCCCGTGGACCGAGGACGCCCCGTCCGTGGCGCGGCTGCGCGAGCAGGGCGCGGTGTTCGCGGGGAAGACCACCACGCCCGAGTTCGCGTGGAAGGGCGTCACGGACTCGCCGCTGACCGGCGTCACCCGCAACCCGGTCGACCCGTCCCGGACGGCCGGGGGGTCGTCCGGCGGCGCGGCGGCGGCCGTCGCGGCGGGCATGGCGCCGCTCGCGCTCGGCACCGACGGCGGCGGCTCGGTGCGCATCCCGGCGAGCTTCACCGGCACGTTCACGATCAAGCCCACGTACGGGCGGATCCCGCACTATCCGGCGAGCCCGTTCGGCACCCTCGCGCACGTCGGCCCGATGACCAACACCGTCGAGGACGCGGCGCTGCTGCTGGACGCGGTGTGCGGGCCGGACGCCCGCGACTGGTCGGCGCTCGCGCCGCCGGACGCGCCGTTCGCCGTCCGCACCGCCGCCGTCCCCGGCCCCGGCGACCTGACCGGCCTCCGCGTGGCCTACAGCCCGACGCTCGGGTTCGCGAGGGTCGATCCGGAGGTCGCGGCGCTGGTCGCGGCGGCCGTCGAGACGTTCGCGGAGCTGGGCGCGAAGGTCGAGGAGGCCGATCCCGGGTTCGAGGACCCGGTCGAGGAGTTCGAGGTGCTGTGGTTCGCCGGGGCCGCCAAGGTCGTCGAGCACCTGACGCCCGAGCGGTTCGCCGCGCTGGACCCGGCCCTGCGGGAGAACTGCGAGCGCGGCGCCCGGTACTCGGCGCTGGACTACCTCGCCGCGACCGCCCGCCGGATGGAGCTCGGCCGCCTCATGGGCCTGTTCCACCAGCGCTACGACCTGCTGCTGACCCCGACGATGCCGATCCCGGCGTTCGAGGCGGGCGTCGACGCCCCGGCCGGGTCGCCGTCCCCGCGCTGGACGGGCTGGACGCCGTTCACGTATCCGTTCAACATGACGCAGCAGCCCGCCGCGAGCCTCCCGTGCGGGACGACCGCGGCGGGGCTGCCGGTCGGCCTGCAGGTCGTCGGCGCCCGGCACGCCGACGCCCTGGTGATGAACGCCTGCCGCGCCTTCGAGACCGCCCGCCCCTGGCGGCCGTGACGGCGGGTCCGGCCGGGCCGTCCCCGACCGGACCGTGCCGTCAGGACCGGTCGAAGGAGATCACCGCGCGGCCCCGGTGCGTGCCCGCGTCCATCGCCGCGAGCACGTCCGGTGCCTCGTCCAGCGTGATCGGGGCGACGTCCGGGACGATCCCGTGCGCGACGGCGAACGCGAGGGTGTCGCGCAGGTCGTGCGGGGACCCGGACGGGCTGCCCATCACCCGCTGCCGGTGCAGGACGAGCGCGACCGGCGGCACCGACGCCTCGGCGCCGTCGAAGCCGAGGAACAGCAGGGTGCCGTCCGGGCGCAGGCCGCCGAACGCGGCCAGCGCGGTGGCCGTGCTCGGCGCGGTGTTCATGATCAGGTCGGCGCCGCCCCATGCCGTCAGGGCCTCCGCCGGGTCCTGCTCCTCGGTCGCCACGTAGAGCTCTGCGCCGAGCGCGCGGGCCTGCGCCTCCGACCGCCGCGAGCGGGACACGACGGCGACGCGGGCGCCGATCGCCGCCGCGAACCGGACGGCGAGCGTCCCGACGCCGCCCGTGCCGAGCACGGCGACCTTCGACCCGGCGCCGGCGCCGCCCTGGCGGAGCCCGTTGAACGCGGTGACCCCGGCGCACATCAGCGGCGCGGCGGCCACCGGGTCGAGGCCCTCCGGGAGCGGGGTGACGAACCCGGCGCGGGCGAGGAAGTACTCGCCGTACCCGCCGTCGTGGTTGACGCCCGTGACGTGCTTCGGCCCGCCCGTGCACAGGATCTGGTCGCCGCGGACGCAGTTGTCGCAGCGTCCGCACGAGTCGTAGATCCAGGCGGCGCCGACGGGGGTGCCGGGCGCGGGCCAGTCGACCCCGTCGCCGAGCGCCTCGACGACGCCGGTGATCTCGTGGCCGGGCACGGTCGGGAACGTTCCGAACGGGTAGTGGTCGTGCAGGTGGTTGACCTCGGAGAAGCACATCCCGCAGGCGGTGACCCGGACGAGGATCTCGCCGGGGCCGGGCGCGGGGACGTCGCGCTCGACGATCTCCAGGGGCTTGCCGGGTGCGGTGAGCACCGCACTGCGGCTGGTGGTGGCGCGCATGGCTGCGATCCCTTCGTCGCTGGCGAGCGGCCGGTCGGCCGCCTGCTAACGACGGTATAGCAACTTCTGTAGTGCCGCTATACGGGCGAGCCGGCGAGGGATCCCGTTCGTCCAGGTCAGAGCCCATATCGATGTTCGGAAAATTTCTGTAACATCGTTGTTGTGACTGTGCGGAAGGACGTGGAGGCCCGGGATCGGATCCTGCGGGCCGCCGCGCGGCTGCTCGCCGAGTCGGGCGGCGAGCCCGTCTCGACCCGCGCGATCTGCGGTGCCGCGGGGGTCGGGGCCCCGACCCTGTACCACCACTTCGGCGACAAGCAGGGGCTGCTGGACGCGGTCGCGGCGCACGGGTTCGAGCAGTACCTGACGAGCAAGCGCGCCCAGCCCCACACCGGCGACCCGATCGAGGACCTGCGCCGCGGCTGGGAACTGCACGTCGAGTTCGGCCTGTCGAACCCGGAGCTTTACACGCTCATGTACGGGACGTCCCGCCGCCCGCCCGCCGCCGCCGAGGCGCACGAGATCCTGCTCGGCCTCGTCGGCGCCATCGCCCGCGCGGGGCGGCTGCGGGTGCCGGTGGAGGCGGCCGCGCGGATGATGCACGCCGCCGGCACCGGGGTCGTGCTCGCGCTGATCGCGGGGGAGGGCGACGCCGAACTGCCGGTGCGCACCCGGGAGGCGCTGTTCACCGCGCTGATCGTGCCCGCCGGGCCCGAGGACGGGACGTCCGGGACGGCCGCCGGGGGGCACGACGGGGGAGCCGCGGCACTCGCCATCGGGCTGCGCGCCGCGCTCGCCGCCGAGCCCGCGCCCGGCCTCACCGCGACCGAGAACGCGCTGCTCGGGGAGTGGCTGGACCGGATCGCCGCCGGCCGTCCCGGCGGCGGGTGACTACTCCTCGAGCTGCTCGCGGTCCTTCTTCCTCTTCCTGCCCTTGCGGGCCCGGCGCTTGACGTCCACGCCGCCCCAGAAAGCGAAGCCCTTGACGACGACCTTGGGCGCGCCGGGATCGCCCGGGCCGCTCGCGCGCCCGTCGAACCCGCCCATGATGCCGAGGCCGCGGACGTGCACGGCGAGGTCGTCGGGCACGACCACCTCGACGCCGCCCATGATCGCCCACGCGTGGATCGTCATCTCGCCCCCGGCGAACCGCGCCTCCCGCAGGTCGATCTTGCCGCCGCCCCAGAACGCGAACGTGAAGAACGACGCGGGCGCGTTCCACACGCCGGACCGGCGGAACCCGCTCAGGACGCCGATGCCGGTCTTCCACGTGGGGGCATCGTCCACCGGGCGGTAGTCCACGCCGCCCGCGGGCGGCGGGACCGGGTCCGTGCCCGCCGCGGGCAGATCCCGGGTGAGGGGCCGCAGCTCCGCGTAGGTCTTGGCCGCGTACACCGCGTCGAGCCGCTCGTCGAGCTCGGCGAGCGTGAGCCGACCGTCGCCCGCCGCGTCCCGCAGGACCTGCGCCACCCGGTCCCGATCGGCGTCGGACGCGCGCATCTCGGGGGTCCCGGACGGCCCGGCGTGCTCGGGAAGGTTCGTCATGTCGCAAGCCTAATCCGCCGGAACCGTCCGGTGCAGGGTCAATCCGCGCGCGGCTCCAGCCGGACGATCACCGACTTCGACGTCGGCGTGTTGCTGATCTCGGCCGTGCTGTCGAGCGGGACCAGGACGTTCGTCTCCGGGAAGTAGGCCGCCGCGCAGCCGGGCGCGGTCGGGTAGCCGACGATCCGGAAGGACGGCGCGCGCCGTTCCGAGCCGTCGGACCACTCCGACACCAGGTCGACCACGGCGCCGTCGGCGAGGCCCAGCGAGGCCAGGTCGGCGGGGTTGACGAACACGACGCGGCGCCCGGCCTTGATGCCCCGGTAGCGGTCGTCCAGCCCGTAGACGGTGGTGTTGTACTGGTCGTGGCTGCGGACGGTCTGCAGCAGCAGCCGCCCCTCCGGGACCCGCAGCACCTCCAGCTCGTTGACGGTCAGGTTCGCCTTGCCGGTCGCGGTCGGGAAGCGGCGCTCGTCGCGCGGCGCGTGCGGCAGGACGAACCCGCCCGGTTCGCGCACGCGGGCGTTGAAGTCGTCGAAACCGGGCACCACCCGGGACACGTGGTCGCGGACCACGTCGTAGTCCCGCTCCATCGCCGCCCAGCCGACGACCGAGCCGGGGAGCGCGGCGCGGGCCAGCCGGCAGACGATCGCGACCTCCGACAGCAGGTCCCCGGACGCGGGGGCGAGGCGGCCGCGGGACGCGTGCACCATGCCCATCGAGTCCTCGACCGTGACGAACTGCGGACCGGACTCCTGGACGTCGCGTTCGGTGCGGCCGAGCGTCGGCAGGATCAGCGCGTACTCGCCGGTCACCGCGTGCGAGCGGTTCAGCTTGGTCGACACGTGCGCGGTCAGCCGGCAGTTCCGCAGCGCCGCCTCGGTGACGGCCGAGTCGGGCGTGGCGCGCACGAAGTTGCCGCCCATCCCGAGGAACACCTTCGCCGCGCCGTCCCGCATCGCGCGGATCGCGTCGACGGTGTCGAGGCCGTGCTCGCGCGGCGGCTCGAACCCGAACTCGGCGCCGAGCGCGTCCAGGAAGGCGGGCGCGGGCTTCTCGTAGATGCCCATCGTGCGGTCGCCCTGCACGTTGGAGTGCCCGCGGACGGGGCAGACGCCCGCGCCGGGGCGGCCCACGTTGCCGCGCAGCAGCAGGAAGTTGACGACCTCGCGGATCGTCGGCACCGAGTTGCGGTGCTGGGTCAGGCCCATCGCCCAGCACACCACGATCCGCCGGGACGCCAGGACGTCCCGGGCGGTCGCCTCGATCTCCCCGCGGGTGAGCCCGGTGGCCTCCAGGACGTCGTCCCAGTCCAGGCCCCGGACGTGCTTCTCGAACGCCTCGAACCCGTGGGTGTGCGCCTCGAGGAACCCGCGGTCGAGCGCGTCCGGCTCGGTCGACTCCAGGAGCAGCCGGTCGAGCGCCTGGAACAGGGCGAGGTCGCCGTTCAGGCGGATCTGCAGGAAGCGGTCGGCGAGCGCGGTGCCCTGCCCGGTGACGCCGGACGGCCGCTGCGGGTTCTTGAACCGCATCAGCCCCGCCTCCGGCAGCGGGTTCACGGCGATGATCCGCGCGCCGTCCTTCTTGGCCCGTTCCAGGGCCGACAGCATCCGCGGGTGGTTCGTGCCGGGGTTCTGCCCGACGACGAAGATCAGGTCGGCCTCGTGCAGGTCGTCCAGCGTCACCGAGCCCTTGCCGACGCCGAGCGTCTCGGTCAGCGCCGAACCGGACGACTCGTGGCACATGTTGCTGCAGTCGGGCATGTTGTTGGTGCCGAACTCGCGGGCGAACAGCTGGTAGGCGAACGCCGCCTCGTTGCTCGTCCGTCCCGAGGTGTAGAAGACGGCCTCGTCGGGGGAGTCGAGGGAGGTCAGCTCGGACGCGAGCAGCGCGAACGCGTCGTCCCAGCTCACAGGCTCGTAATGGGTGGATCCCGGCCGCTTGACCATCGGCTCGGTCAGCCTGCCCTGCTGGCCGAGCCAGTGGTCGGACCGCTCGCCCAGTTCGTCGATCGGGTGCGCGGCGAAGAACTCGCGGGTGATCCGGCGGGTCGTGGCCTCCTCGGCGACGGCCTTCGCGCCGTTCTCGCAGAACTCCGCGACGTGCCGCTTGTCGCCCTCCGGCCAGGCGCAGCCGGGGCAGTCGAAGCCCTGCTTCTGGTTGACGCGCAGCAGCGTCAGCGCCGTCCGCCCGACGCCCATCTGCTCGTAGGAGTCGCGCAGCGCGGCCGCCACCCCCGGCACGCCCGCCGCCCACGTCTTCGGCTTCGACACCTGCAGCCCGGCGTCATCGAAGTCGCCGGTGGGGGCCTTGCGGCTCATGTGCACATCCTGTCGCGGGGTCGGCGCTGTGACCTTCCACTGTCGCACGGAAGCGTCGGCGGGCCCCACCCGGTCTCCGGCGGATGGAAGAAGCTCAGCTTGCGCCCGGTGCGGCCGAGCGCGGCACGGGAGCGCCGGTCACCGCGGCGGTCACTGCGGCGGTCCCTTCGCCAGCCGGACGTCGGCGGCCGCGATCCCGCCGCCCGGCATCGCCCACTCGATCCGGACGACGTCGCCGGGGTGCCGGCGCAGCATCAGCCCGGTCAGCGTCGAGGGCGAGTCGACGCCCTGGCCGCCGAACGTGACGATCGCCGCGTCCACCGGGATCCCCGCCCGCTGGGCGGGGCTGCCGGGGACGATCTCGACGACGCGGGCGCCCGGCTCCGTCCCGTTGTCGCGCACCATCACGCCCAGCATCGCCGTCTCGCCGATGTGCACGGTCGCGGACGCCTCGCCGCGCCGGATCTGCGCGGCGATCTCCAGCGCCCGGTCGGCGGGGATCGCGTAGCCGCGCGGCCTCTCCCGCCCGTCCGGCGACCGCTCCGGCAGCGCCGTCGAGGCCGCCGTGTTGACCCCGATCACCCGTCCGGCGGAGTTCAGCAGCGGCCCGCCGGAGTCGCCCGGCTTGATCGGCGCGCTCACCTCGATCATCCCGGCGAGCCGCTCGACGCTGCCGTCGCTGTCGTCGCGGGCGGTGACGGACTGGCCGAGCGCGGTGACGTGCCCGGTGACCACGCTCGGCTCGCCGCCGTCGCCGCCCGCGTTGCCGACGGCGGTGACCGGGTCGCCGATCCCGACGGTGGACACCGGCGCGAACCGCGCCGCCGGGAGCCCGGACGCGCCGGTCAGCCGGATGACGGCGATGTCCTGCGATGTGTCGTACCCGATGACCCGCGCCCGGTAGGTGCGGTCGGTGTCGGTGTCGGTGCCCTCTATGCCGGTGGAGCCCTGGATGACGTGGCTGTTGGTCAGCACGAACCCGGACGCGTCCAGCACGATGCCCGTCCCGGCGGCCCGGGTGCTCTCCAGGCCCCGCATGGAGGTGATATTGACGACGCCCGGCTGCCGCCCGCTGAAGTCCGTCCGCTCCGGGGCGACCTCCGTCGCCGTGACGGGCGGCGGGACGGCGTTGTCGGTCTCGTCGCCCGGCAGCCGGCAGGAGGGGGCGAGCAGGGTCAGCAGTGCGACCAGAACCAGCGGCAGCACGGTACGGAAACCGGGACGACCGGGAAGTTCGCTCACTGCGTTCCTCCTCACCTTTTCAAGCCATAATTCCCGATTCCCGGTGATTAGTCTCCGACCGGCTTGATCGCGACCGCCGTCGACGGCCGTCCAGGGAGGCTCGAGGGTGAGGGAGCGGCCGATGCACGCCGGCGCGGCGGCGCCGGTCCGGCGCCCGCCGCCGCGCCGGGGATTCCGCCCACGGGTACGAGCCGCGCGCCGGGCCGGCCGGTGGCGCGCGTGCGGTGAGGGGCCCTCAGCGGGAGAAGTATCGGCGGGGGTTGGCGACGAGCATCTGGTCGAGTTGCTCGCCGGTGACGCCGCGGGCGCGCAGCGTGGGCAGGACGTCGTCGCTGATGTGCCGGTAGTTCCAGTTCGGCGCCATGCCCCGCAGCAGTTCGGGGTCGGGACCGAACCAGTCGATGAAGCAGCTGGCGTCGTGGCTCAGCACCATCCGGTCGGCGTAGCCGCGCTCGCACATCGCGACGACCGTGCTCACCCGGTCGGCGGTCGAGTTGATCACGTCGAGGCCGAACCGGTCCATGCCGAGGATCGCGCCGGTGTCGGCGAGCTCGCTCAGGTAGTCGAGGTCGTTGCTGTCGCCCGCGTGCCCGATCACGACCTTCGACAGGTCGGCGCCCTCCTCGCGGAGCACCCGCACCACCTCGCGCCCGGAGAAGGTGGAGCTCTCGGTGTGGACGGTGATCGGCGCGCCCGTCTCGCGGTGCGCGCCCGCGACGGCGCGCAGCACCCGCTCGACGCCGGGGGTGAGGCCGGGGCGGTCGACGGCGCACTTGAGGAACGCGGCCCGCACCCCGGTGTCGCCGATGCCCTGCGTCAGGTCCCGGACGAAGTCGGCGATCATCGGCTCGGGTCCGCCGAGCAGCGTGCCCGGGCCCCGGTGGTGGAACTGGAACGGCAGGTCGTTGTAGGTGTAGATGCCGGTCGCGGCGATGATGTTGAGCTCGGGCACCCGCTCGGCGATCCGCGCGATCCGCGGGATGTAGCGGCCGAGGCCCCACACGGTCGGGTCCGCGATCGTGGTGATGCCGCGCTCGACGAGCTGCCGCAGCTTGCGGACGGCGTCGTCGGCCTTCTCGTCCTCGTCCCACCAGTCGCCGGCACCGTAGTTCTCGACGTGCTCGGTGCTCAGCACGAACACGTGCTCGTGCATGAACGTGCGGCCGAGCGCATCGGTCTCGACGGGTCCTCGGACGGTCTGGACTTCGGCCACGGGCTCCACCTCCGAACACGCACGCGCGCCCCGCGCGCCTGCATACCGACCGGTCGGTATCTGGCAAGCTAGGACGCGGGACGGGGCCGCGTCAATGCCCGTACCCTGCCCGATATCCAGTGGAGGTGCACAGGTGACCGACGGCGAAGGGACGGACGTCCGGCCCGTGCGGGAGAGCGCGGTGGAGCGGCGGATCCTCGCCGCGGCGCTGCGGCTGTTCGCCGAGCGCGGCTTCGACGGCACGTCGGTGCAGGGCATCGTGGAGGCGGCGGCGGTCACCAAGGGCGCCCTCTACCACTACTTCGACTCCAAGGACGACCTGCTCTACGAGATCTACCATTCGCTGATCGCCCGCCAGCTCGCCGACCTCGACGGCGTGCTGGCCGAGCGGCTCCCGCCGCGCGAGGCCGTCCGCGCGGTCCTGGCCGGGCTGATCCGCAGCACCGCCGAGCATATCGACGAGGCGAAGGTGTTCTCCCGCGAGATGCACCGGCTCGACCATGTCCGGATGCGGTCGGTGCGGGCCGAGCGGCGCCGCTACCACGTGACGTTCCGCGGCATCGTCGAGCAGGGGCAGCGCGCGGGCGTGTTCGCGCGCACCACCCCCGCCGAGACCGTCACGATCGTCGCGCTGGGCATGGTCAACCAGATGCCGTCGTGGTGGCGGGCGGACGGCCCGAAGTCCGCCGAGGCGCTCGCCGCCGAGGTCGCCGCGTTCGTCCTCGCCGCCCTGGAGAAAGGCGACACCGAGAAAGGCGATGCCGTGGACGGGGACGCCGTGGACGGGGGCGCCGGGGGCCCGGACGGGGGGAGCGGGGCTCAGTCCCTCGCGGGCTGACCGGTGCGCGCCGCGAGCGCGGCGACGCCCGCGGCGAGGGCGGACAGCACCGCGATCGACACCGCCATCGGGACGGCGGTGTCCTCCCCCCCGATGCCCGCCAGCGGCCCGGCCGCGCCGCCCAGCGTGAACTGGCCGACGCCGAGCAGCGCGGACGCGCTGCCCGCGGTCCGCGGGGCCCGGTCCGAGAGCGCGAGCGCCGTCGTGTTCGGCAGCACCAGGCCCTGCCCGGACGCGACGAGGAACATCCCCGGCAGCGCGGCGGGCAGGCCCAGCCCGGCCAGGACCGCGACCAGCAGCAGTGCACCGCCCGCGAGGACGATCGCCAGGCCCGCCGCGAGCAGCCGGGTCAGCGGGACCCGTCCGGCGAGCCGCCCGCCGACCTGGCCCGCGATCATGATGCCGACCGCGTTGACCCCGAACGCGGTGCTGAACTCCTGCGCGGACAGCCCGTACACGTCCTGCAGCACGAACGGCGAACCGGAGATGTAGACGAACATCGCCGCGAACGACAGGCCGATCGTCAGCACGTACCCGACGAACGAGCGGTCGTGCAGCAGCGACCCGAACGTCCCGAGGGTCGCGCGGACGCCGCCCGCCTGCCGCTCCCCGGCGGGCAGCGTCTCCCGCAGCCCGAGCAGCGCCGCGAAGAACAGCAGCACCCCGACGGCGGCCAGGGCGGCGAACAGGCCGGGCCACGGCACGACCCGCAGGAGCTGCCCGCCGATCACCGGCGCGAGGATGGGGGCGAGCCCCGTCACCAGCATCAGCATCGAGAAGAAGCGGGCGGCGGCGACGCCCTGGTAGAGGTCGCGGACGATGGCGCGGGCGATCACGATCCCGGCCGCTCCGGCGGCGCCCTGCACGAACCGGGCCCCGACCAGCGTCTCCACGGTCGGCGCGACGGCGCACAGCAGCGACGCGACCGCGTAGACCACCATGCCGGCGAGCAGCGGGCGGCGGCGGCCGAGTGCGTCGCTCAGCGGGCCCGCCACGGCCTGCCCGAGCGCGAGCCCGATGAGGCAGCCGGTCAGTGTGAGCTGCGCCAGCGAGGCGCCGGTCGACAGGTCGTCGGCCACCTCGGGCAGCGCGGGCAGGTACAGGTCCGTCGACAGCGGCGCGATGGCGGTCAGCGCGCCGAGGACGGCGACCAGCCCGAACCGCGTGCCCGGGCGGGGCCCGGCGGGGCCGGTGGACGGGGCCGGGGGTGCGGCGGGTTCGCCGGGGGCGCCCTGCGGGCGGGCGTCCGGGGGCCGGGGGGACTGGGACATGGGGGCTCCGTGAACGGCGTGCGCCCGGCCGCGTCGCGCGGCCGGGCGGAGGGGGTGTCGGGACGGCTCAGAGGGTGGTGACGACCTGCTCGAAGTCGAGACGCCGGTTCCGGTCGAACCACGCGTCCGGGCCGGGCTTGCCCGCGTTGACGATCGCGATGGCGCGCAGGCCCTCGCCGCCGAGGAACTCCCGCTCGACGGCCGCGGCGTCGAACCCGGCCATCGGCCCGGCGGCGAGACCGGCGGCGCGGATGCCGAGGATGAGGTAGCCGAGCTGGATGGTCGCGTTGAACCTGGCCATCCCGGCGCGGCCCGGGTTGGCGGCGAGGTTCTCGCGGGCCTCCGGCCGGTGCCAGATGGACGGCATGTGCTCGTGGAAGTCCTCGTCCGCGGCGGCGATCAGCGCGACCGGCGCGGCGGTGGTCTTGGGGCGGTTGCCCTCGGCCATCAGCGGGACCAGGCGCTCCTTGGCCGCCGCGCCGCGCACCGCCACGATCCGCAGCGGCTGGGCGTTCATCGCGGTCGGCGCCCACTTGACCAGTTCGTAGATCGCGCGCAGCTGCTCGTCGGTCACCGGCTCGCCGCTGAACGTGTTGGCCGTGCGGGCCTCGCGGAACAGCAGGTCCTGCGCGTCCTCGGCCAGGGCGAGGACGCCTTCGGGCGCGATCGCGGTCATGGATGAGCCTTTCGTCGGCGGAAACGGTGTCCGCCAGGGTCCAACGCGATGACGGTCCGTTATCTGCCGCGTCAGGAAGTGGAGTGCGTCACATCCGGGGCCGTCAGAACGGCGGGCGGGCCAGCAGCGTCAGGTCCGGCAGCCGCTGCGCCGCGGCGAGGACCGCGCCCGTCACCGTCCCGACCGTCAGCAGCGACAGCCCGCCCAGCACCGCGAGACGGCCCAGCCGGTAGCCCGCGGGGACGCGCTCGGCGCCCCGGCCCCGCACCGGCCAGGGCGCCCGCGCGGGCGCGGTCCCGGGCGGTTCGGGATCCGCCGCGGCGGCCGGCGCGCCGTCCGCCGCGGTGCCCGGCCCGAGCCCGGACGCCCACGTCAGCAGCTCGGCGACCTCGGCGGGCTCGGCGCCCAGCCCGGACGCGAAGTAGCGGACCCGCCCCGCGACCTGCTCCAGCGTCCGGACGGTGTTGCCGAGCCCGACCCCCGCGAGCCACGCGCGGACGCCCCCGTCCAGGCCGCGGCCGATCTCGGTGCGGGCCAGCAGGTCGGTCTTGGTGACGACCACGGCGACGCGCTTCTGCCGACCCCGGTCGGGACGCGACCGCAGCTCGTTCAGCACCCGCTGCAACGTGTCCGCCGGGTCCTCGTCGGACGACATCGCCGCCCGGTCGACGAGCTCCCGCTCCTTCCCCGTCAGCGCCCGCCGCACCTGGGGGAGCGCGAACGGGTCCACGACGAACACGAGCGCCTCGCCGTGGTCCAGGTACCGCAGCGACTCGACCTCCGTCGCGCCCGTGTAATGCTCGCCCGCCGGGTCGAACAGGTACAGGATCCGCCGCGCGCCCCGTTTCCCCGACCGTGCGCTCGCGCGTCCGCCCGGCCGGTCGGGCAGGTCGACGTCGACCATCGTCGCCAGCGGGAGCTCCGGGCCCGTCTTGGCGAGCCGCCCGCCGCGCTGGAACTCCCGGATGGCCGCCGCGTACGCCTCCGCGTGCCGCCGCTCCACGAACGACAGCCGCCCCCCGGCGGCGTGGGCGCGCGCGTGCAGCGCGCGTATGCCCAGCACCATGAACGTCGTCTTCCCGGCGGCCGGACCGCCGACGAACGGCAGCGGCTCCACGCGCACCCGCCCGATCCGCTCCGGCAGCCGACCGCCGCAGTGCGGGCAGTACGCCGCCAGCCGGAACCGCCCGAGCGGCACCGTCGTGGGCAGCCGCGCGCCGCACCGGCACACGTGCCGGAACGCGCCCGCCGAGCCCGGCGCCAGCCTCGGATGCCGCGCCCCGCATCCCGGGCACTCGTACTCCGGCAGGGCGATCCGCTCGTAGCAGAACGGGTGCGGGCACGTCTGCAGGATCCGCCCGTACGCCATGAACACCCGCTCGACCGCCGCGAGCACCAGCACGCACGCGAGCCAGCCCGCCAGGCCCGCCGCCGCGACGATCCCGTACAGGACGGTCAGCGCCAGCACGAACACCGCCGCCGGGACGGCCGCCGCCGCGATCCCCGCGCACAGCGCCAGCCAGAAGGGGAACGCGAAGAACCCCCACGGGCCGCCGAGCAGCAGCGTCCGGGTCAGCCACCTGACGGTCCGCGACGCGGTCGTCCACACGCGCGGCACGACCGTCCGGGTGATCGTCCACCAGTCCCGCCACACCTGGCCCAGCAGGTAGTTGCGGTACGCGACGTCCGGGGCGGCCACCGGCGACGGCCCCTCCAGCGTGGACGGCGCCAGCGTGCGGCACGCGTGCAGGTAGTACAGCCCGAGCGCGGCGCCGCCCGCCACCGCCAGCGTCACCGGGAACAGCACCGGGAACACGTACACGAACCCCAGCCACATCACGGCCGCCCAGACCGCGAAGAGGATCAGCACCAGCACGCCCTGCACCAGGTCACCTCCCCTCGGCGATCAGGTCGCGCAGCACGGGCCGCAGCTCCGGCGCGCGGTCCAGGTGGGCGTCCAGCTGCCGCCCGGCGAGCCAGCGCCCCGCCTGCCCGCCGAAGCACGCCCGCGCCCACGCCTCCAGGCCCGGCTCGCGGACGTCGCGCGCCCGCAGCCGCAGCACGATCTCGACCAGCTCGTTGCGCTGCTCGATCTCCGCGCCCCGCAGCGGCGCCCGTCCCGCGCGGGCCCGTGGCGGCAGCCCGTCCGTCCAGCACTGCGCGAGCCGGGCCCGCAGGTGCTCGTCCAGTGCGGCCAGCAGCGCCGCCCGGAACTCCGGCGGGCGCCGGCACAGCCGCCGCGCCGCCCCGCCGAACGCCGCGTCCGCCAGCCGCCCGGCCGCCCCGGCCCCCGCCAGGGCGCGCAGCGCCTTCGCGGCGGGCCCCGGCCGGTCGGCGGTGACCGCGTCGGCGTGCGCCCGCACGGCCGCCGCGTCCCGCCGCGCGGCCGTCCCGCCCGGCAGGACGGCCTCGACCCGCGCCGCGAGCCGCAGCACTCCGGCGTCGGTGAACGCGCCCTCCGCGAGCCGCCCGAACGTCCGCCGCGGCAGCTCGGCCAGCGCCGCGTACTCCCGCAGCCGGCTCCCGTGCGCGTCCAGCAGCGCGGTGCACTCCGCCACCGAAGGCGGAGCCACCCAGACCTCCCCGAACGCCGCGTCCAGGCCGTCCCCGGGCATGGCGTCTTCGGCGCCGGGAGAGCCGGCGAGGTGCAGGAGTTCGGCGGTCACCGCCGCGCGGCGGTCCGGGGTGCGGCGGCCGACGGAGGCCAGGACGGGGACGGCGAGGTGCGGCACGTCGCGCAGCCGGTCCGCGTGCTCGTAGAGCGCGTCGCACACGCCGGGGTCGAGGCGCCGGCCGTCCGATCCCGCGAGGCCGGCGACGGCGCCGTCCAGGAGCGCGTCGCGGAGTGCGGCCGGGCAGGCGGCGAGGGCCGCCGGGAGGTCGCGGGCGCCGCGCCGGACGCACGCGGACGCCGCGTCCGCGAGCTCGTCCGGCCCGACCGGCACTCCCGCCCGCGCCGCCACGGCGGCCACGGCGGCGACCTCCCCGAGGTCCGGCGCCGCCGCGAGAGCACCCGGAACCCGCGCACCGAACTCCTCCCGCGTGCCCCCCGGCGCAGGGATGTCCGGTGTGCCGGTGGTGTCCGGTGTGCCGGTGTTTCGCGTGCCGGTGGTGTCCCGTGCGGTGCCCGGTGCGGTGGTGTCTGGTGCGGCGGTGTTTCGGGCGGCGGTGTCCCGTGCGGTGGTGTTTCGGGCGGCCGTGTCGTGTCCCGCGCGGGCGGCCGTGTTTCGTCCAGTGGCACCCCGTTCGGTGGTGTTCGGTGCGGGTGTGTCCCGTGCGGTGGTGGCCGGTGTGGCGGGGGGTTCCGGCTCGCCGGCCTGTGGGCGGGGTGTGTCTGCGGGGGTGTCCGGTCCGGTCGCGTGCCGGGACGCGTCCACGCGTCGCGCGGGCGACGGTTCGCCCGGTGGCGGGTCGGGCAGGTGCGCGCGGGCCGCCGGGTCGGACAGCGCCAGCGTCGCCACCCGCAGCTCGCACCGCCGGGCCACCTCGGCGCGACCCGCCGCCCCTGCCCCCGCGCGTACCGCTACGGCCAGCTCCAGGGACATGGACGGGACGTGCGGCACCAGTTCGTCCCACGCCCACCCGGGCAGCACCGGACGGCGGGCGGTGAGGAGCGCGGCGGCCGCGCGCTCCTCCTCCGGCGTCACCGCCTCCCCGCGGCACAGCGCGAGGAGGACGCCCGCCGCGTCGGGGGTCACGCCGTCGAGCTGGGCGAGTTCGGCCAGCGCGTCCAGGCCCGCGAAGTCGGCGTCGCGCCAGCGGCCGGTCACGGCGCGGGCGAACCGCGACGCCGGGGCGTCCGCGGCGCCCGCGCGCAGGTCGACGGCCAGGGCGTGGGACGTGTGGTGCCGCACGTCCGCCCACACGCCGGGCGTGGTCCCCACCAGGTGCTGGGCGGCGCGCTGCGGATCGGCGCTGTAGGTGACGAACGACAGGCGCTCGGCCGCCGCGACCGGCAGCGAGTACGACACCAGCGCGATCCAGCGGGCGATCGTGTCGGCGTCGTCGGCGACCAGGACGACCCGGCCGTCGCCCGCCGCGATCCGCTCGCCGACCGCGCCCGCGAGGACCCCGAGCGTCCCGAACGGGTCGGCGGGCCCGGACGCGGGGAGCCACCGGGCGAGGTCCTCGGGGGCGAGCGAGTCGCCCGGCGGCAGGTCGTCCAGTTCGTCCAGCCCGTCCGGGGGGCCGCCGGTCGCGCCGGCCGGTTCCCACAGCGGCGACCGCCACAGCTCGGCCGGGCGCACCCCTTCCAGCTCCGCGGGTTCGGCGACCACGGCGTGTCCGAAGAAGTTGCCGTAGCGGTGCGAGTAGTCGAGCCCCAGGTAACGGCACCGCACCAGCACCGGACGGCCGTCGACGCGGTCGTACAGCAGGGAGACCGGGAAGCGCTCGAGGTCCGCCTCGCCCGGTTCGGCCGGGGCCTCGGGCGGCGGCCGGTACGACAGGTGCGCCAGCACCCCCGCCCGGACGCCCTCCGGCAGCCCGGGGGTCTCGGCGACGACCTGGAACCCCGACCGTCCGGTCGGGCCGCGCCGCACGGACGTGTAGTGCAGTTGCCACGCCATCGTCACTCGCCTTCCGGACGAACGCCGTCGAGCATCCCGAACCGGTACAGCAGCCACAGGAGGGGATCCTCGGCGCGGTGCGGGCGGACGCCGCCCGCACCGACCCGCCCGTCGGCGGGGACGCCGCCGAGGGCCGACAGCGCGAAGAACGCGTGGTCGGCGAACTGCTGCCCGAGGTAGGTGTCGAGCTGCCCGGCCCCCCAGTCGTGCAGCAGCGCCCGCACCTGCTCGTGCACGGCGTCGCGGTCGTCGAGGTCGAGGACGCCCGCCCCCGACCGCGTCCGGTGCAGCGCCGACTGCCGCAGCGGGCCGGGGCGCAGCGCGTCCGTCTTGGTGAGCGCGACCGCGACCGGGACGGGCAGCGGCTCGCCCGGCCGGGTGCCGTGCCGCCCCCGCAGCGCGTCGGTGACGCGGGCGATGACGTTCAGCGGCTCGCCGCCCGGGTCCTCACCGGGGACGCGCGGCGCGGGCACGGCCTCGCGCAGCCCCGGCCGGGCCCCCGGCAGCTCGAGCGGGTCCACCAGGAAGATCACCGCGTCGGCGGCCTCCAGGTACCGCAGGTGCAGGTCGGTGACCTCGCGGCTGCGCAGGTCCTCGCCGGCGGTGTCGAACAGGACGAGCGCCAGCGAGTCGTTGCGCGCCCGCGCGAACCGGGTCCGGCGGGTGCGGGTCAGCAGGTAGACGAGCGGCTCGCGGGGGCTCGTCGCGGCGGACGCCGTCGTCGGCAGCAGCCGCCGCTCCTCCAGCAGCGGGCGCGCGAAGTCCCGCTTGTACCGCTCGATGGTGCGGTCGTCGCACGCGACGAGGGACGCGTCCAGTTCGGTGCCGACCCGGTTCATCAGCTCGTGCAGCAGCACGGCGATGTAGGTGCTCTTGCCCGCGTTCTTCGCCCCGACGAGCGCGACGATCCGGCCGGGGAGTCGCAGTACGCGGGCGGCAGGGGGTTGTGGCACTGCGGGCACACCCGGTTCCCCGTCGGACGTCCGCAGCCGGGGCAGTCGGCCCGCCCCGCCTGCGCGCCGCGCCGGCCGGGCGCGTCGAACACCGGCGGCAGGGACGCGCCCGCCGTCGACCCGGTGTAGGCGGCGAGCTTCTCGTCCAGCACGGGCACGCACCCCGGCTGCCGTCCGGCCCGTCCCCGGCAGCGGAACGGGATCCGCTGCGGCGCGGCGGACGCGAAGCAGTACGGGCACGTCACCTCCCGGCGCCCGCCGGGCAATCCCGGCAGCGGGACCCGCGACAGCGCCCCCCGCGACAGCGCCCCCCGCGGCGACGGCGGCCCGGTCATCGCCGCACCCGCAGCCGGTCGACGGGCGGGTCGGACAGCTCGACGTCGTCGTCGGCGGTGAAGCAGCGCAGCCAGTACGGCCCGGCGGCCCGCGGCGCGGGCGCCGACAGCTCCCCGGGGACGGGCACCTGCTCCCACGCCCGCAGCGTCTCCCCGTCGCCCGCGCGGTGCGGCATCACCCGCCCGGCGCGCAGCACCAGCGCCAGCCGTCCCACCCGGAGGGGGCGGGGCGCGGTCAGCCGGATCGTCAGCGCCCGCCGCCACGGCGGGCCCGACCGCACCACGTCGTAGTGGACGACCGTGCGCGCCGCGACGACCGCCGTCACCGGCGGGCCCGTCGTGCGGGCCCCGCCGACCGTCCCGGCGGACGCGAGCGTCACCTCCACGGCGGCGTCCTCCGGCGCGGGCACCCGGACGCCGCCGTGCGCGTCGTAGGCGGCCCGGCTCACCGCCTCGTGTCCCGGTTCGGCGCCCGCGACCCGGTGCACGAGGTCGACCTCGGTGACGTCGGGCGGCCAGTCGAACCCCACGTGCACGTGGTCCCCGCGCCGCTCGGCGACCAGCCGGCGCGGCGGCGGCAGGTTCACGTGCCGGTGCGCCGCGCCGATCGCGGCGGTGCCCTCGGCGACCGTCACCGCGACCAGCCAGCCGCCCGACCCGGGCCGCACCGCGAGCCTCCCCTCGCCCGGGGCGCTGTCGGCGGCCTCCGGCACCCGCCGCGTCTCCCGCCGCACCTCCTCCAGCGGAACGAGCGCGCTGCGCGGCCACGGCGGCTCACCGTCCGCGAGCACCAGCTCCACCCGGCCGCTCGCGGGCGGTGCGAACCGCACCCGCACCAGCCCCGGGTCGCCCGGATCGGCCGCGGCGGCCAGCTCCACCACCGGCTCGGGCGGCGCGGTCGGCGTCACCGACGCCCGCACGCCCGGCGTGACGACCTCGCGCCCGTCCCCGTCCAGGTACACGGCGCTGATCCGGTAGGCGTGCGCGCGGCCGTTCCGCACCCGCTCGCCGAACCCGTCACGGCCCGCGGGCACGACCGTCCCGTCCCGCACGACCAGCACCCGCGCCGCCTCCGCCGGGACCCGCCACCGCCCGGTGACGCGCCCGTCGCCCGGCAGCAGCTCCACGGCGGACGGCTCGGGACGCACCACCACGGGCCCCGCGACCGCCGGTGCGGCCGCCGCCTCGCCCCGCACCGCCACGACCCCGTAATACAGCGGCACGTTCACCGGCGGCTCCGGGTCGTGCCCGCCCCGCACCGGGCGCCCGTCCGCCGGGCCGCGCGGGGGACGCCCGCGCCGCCGCACCACGTGGTACAGCACCTCGCCCGCGGTGGACGGCGACGGCTCCCACGACACCCGCACCGCGCCGCCGTCCCGCCCGTTCCCGTCGTCACCGCCGGCGCGCTCCCCGCTTCCATATTCGCGTCCGCTTCCATATTCGACGTCCGCGCGCACCGACGGGACGGGCGCGGGCGGCAGCCGCCGCTGGTGCTCGGCCGCGCCCGGCAGGTCGCGGACCAGCCCGAGCGCGTCGGCCAGCAGCCGCCACGCCCGGTCCGCGTCGCGCTCGGCGACGGCGGTCTCCCGCAGCCGCAGCGCCGTGTCCAGCCGCCTGCGCGCCTCCGCCGCCAGCATCCGCTCCTCCGGCGGGTCCGCGCCCGTGGTACCGCCCGCCTCGGGCGCCGGGATCTCCGACGCGTCCGCCAGTTCGGCCGCCGCGAACACCTCACCGGCGTCCAGCAGCGCCCGCAGCCGACCCGCGACGCCGCCCGCTCCATCGCCCGCGCCCGGCCCGCCCTCCCGCACGACCGCGAACACCAGCCGCCGCGCGTCCCCGGCCGCGACGCCCAGGTCCTCGGCGGCGTGCCCCAGCAGCGCCCGGTCCGACGCCCGCTGCCGGAACCGCTCCCGCAGCCGGTCCACGACGTCGTACCGCACCAGCTCGGCCGGGTCGGCGCCCGACCGCAGCGCCGCCAGGATCGTCTCGGCGTGCGTGGTGCTGGTGTCGCGGGCCCGCCGCGCCCACCGCTCGCCCGCCGCCGCCACCGCGGCACCGTCCGGACGCAGCGTCCGGTCCACGGCCGCGAACCCGTCGAGCACGTGCATCGGGCCGGTGAGCCGCTCCCCGAACAGGAACGCCGCCAGGTGCGGCTCGCCCAGCACGTCCAGCGACTCGCGCACCTTCCGGAAAGCCGGGTACGGCGCGGACGCCGGCAGCGGATCGGGCTCGCGGACCTCGACACCGTCCCCGGCCGCCAGCCGCGCCAGCTCGTCCGCCGTCATCCCCCCGGCCCGCGCGATCGCCGCGACCTCGCCGGGCGTCACCATGCGCGGCGCGCCCGCCGCGTCCACCAGCCGCGCCCGCGTCCCCGCGCGCCGCCGCCGCGCCCGCTCCGTCCCGCCGTGCAGCCGCTCCGCCAGCCGCCGCACGTCGCCGCGCTCCACGGCGGCGAACAGCGGCGCGAGGTCGCGGTGCTCGGCCTCCAGCCGGTCGACCAGCCGCCGGTACTTCAGCTGCCCGCGCGCCCGACGCCAGCACTGCCGCACCTCCCGGACCCGCGCCGGCACGGCGGCCGGGTCCAGCGGGTCGGGCAGCGCGTACCGGACGCGCAGGTCCTCGGGCGGCTGGTCGCCCGCCGCCCGCGCCGGCTCCAGCACGTCCCGGCGGTACTCCTCGTCGAACGTCACGGCCGCCCCCCTGGGCCCGTCCTCAGCTGACCCTGACCCGGGAGAGGGCCTTCCGCGAGCGCTCGACCTCCTCCTCCGACATGCGGCCCACGTCGACCTTCAGGTCGAGCCGCTCGCCGGTCTCCTTCTCCACCGCCGTCACGTTCAGCAGCCCGGACGAGTCGAGCGCGAACGTCACCTCGACCGGCCAGCCCGCCTTCTTGCCCGGCGGCACCCGGATCTCCCCGGTGGCGATCTCGTTGTTGTCGCCCGGCTCCGGCGACTCCACGCTCCCCGCCTGCTCCATCACCCGGATGTCGGCGGACGTCTGGTCGTCGTAGACGGTGAAGAAGTCCTCGGTCTTCGCGGCGGGCAGCTCGTCGTTCGCGTGCACCAGGTGCGCGACGCTCTCGTCGCCGGTCTCCCGGTCCACCACCACGATCCCGAACGCGTGCGACGCGACCGTCCGGATCCGCCGTCCGGCGATCTGCTTCTGCTGCTCCGCCGACAGTCCCGCCCGGATCGCCATGTCCGCGGCGCGCTCCGCCGCGCCCTCCCGCACCAGCCGCCGGTAGGTCTCCTCGAACGCGTACAGCGCCGCGCCCTTCGCCACCGCCAGGTCGGGGTCCTGCAGGCGGGCGATCATTCCCAGCTCGGTCTCCAGCCGCGCCGCCACCACCGGCATCTTCGTCGACCCGCCCACCAGCACCAGGTCGTCGTAGTCGTGCACGCCCTTGTCGGCCGCCGCCGTCAGCGTCCGGCCGGTGATCTCCACCGTCCGGTCGAGGAGGTCCATGGTCAGCTCCTCCAGCTTCTCCCGCGTCACCTCGACCGCCGCGACGCGCCCGCCGTGCATCACCCGGACGGTGTGCGCCGTCCGGGTCGTCAGCGCCTTCTTCGCGTCCTCGGCGTCCCGGCGCAGCTGCTGCTCGGTCTGCGGATCGTCGAGCGGGTCGCTCGCGTCCGGATGCTCGGCGCGGAACCGGTCCGCCAGGTGCTCCACCAGCCGCGCGTCCCAGTCGGCGCCGCCCAGCTCGTGGTCCCCGTCGGTGCACACCACCTCGATGTGCCCGTCCCGCAGCGTGATCACCGTCGTGTCGAAGGTGCCGCCGCCGAGGTCGTACACCAGGATCGTCCGGTCCAGGTCCGGGTTCAGCACCCCGTAGTTGATCGCCGCCGCGATCGGCTCCGACACGATGTCGATCACGTTCAGCCCGGCGATCCGCCCCGCCTTGCGCGTCGCGTCCCGTTCCGCCGCACCGAAGTACGCCGGGACCGTCACGACGACGTCGCGGGCCTCCTCGCCCGTCGTCGTCCGCGCGTCCGTCGCCAGCTTCAGCAGGATGAACGCCGACAGCTCCTCGGGCGTGAAGTCGATGCCGTGCATCGGGCGCGTCACGTCCCGGCCCATGTCCCGCTTGATCAGGCTGACGACGTTGTCGGGCTCCAGCACCGCGGTGTCCTTCGCGGTCGCGCCCACGACGACGTTCTCGCCGCTCTCGAAGTACACCACCGACGGTGTCGTGTCGGTGCCCTCCAGGTTCCGCAGGACCGCCGGCCGCCCCACGTCGTCGATCGCGGCGATGCAGGAGTACGTGGTTCCCAGGTCGATGCCGTAGACAGCCATGTCCCTCTCACCTATCGGTCCAGAGTCGAGTTGTTCATGCTCTCGTCACGTCCGGCCGCTCCGTGGCGACTTGACCCGGACCTGACGATCGTGGCCGTCTCCTCCGCGCCGCCGGCGCCGTTCGCGCCGGCGCCCGCGGTGCCGTTCGTGTCGCCGTCCGTGCCGCCGGCCTCTTCGCCGTCCGTGCCGCCGGGCTCGTGGCGCCCGACGCTGACGGCGGCCTTGCGCAGCACCCTGCCGCCCTCCTCGAAACCGTCGGAGCGCGCCTCCACGACGGTGCCGTCGCGGCCGGGCTCGGTGACCGCCGCGACCGCCACCGGCCGGTGCCGGGACGGGTCGTAGGGCTGGCCGGGCTCGGCGCGGAACCGCTCGACGCCGAGCCGGGCGAGCGCGTCCGCGACGTCGTCGGCCAGCGCGTCCAGCAGGTTCGCCGCCCCGGACTCGTCCGCGGCGGCCAGGCGGCGGGCCTGGTCGTGCACCCGGTACAGCGCGGTGCGCACCGGCTCCAGCATCGCCGCCAGCTCGCCCCGGCGCAGCCGCTGGTTCTCCTCGTGGAGGCGGTCGATCACGGATTCGCGGTGCGCGGCGCGCTCGTGCTCGCGGTCGAGCCGCGCGGTCAGCCCCGCGAGGGCGTCCCTGAGCTCGGCGCGGAACGCCGCGTCGTCCCGGCCGTCCTTGACCGGATCTTCCCCGTCGCTCGACACGTGCAGTGACCTTAATGGTGAGGCGGCAAGAGGGCGATAGAACGCAGTTGACCTTCCGTGAACTCTAGTTTGACCCCCGCCCGCCATTCCAGCACCGAACTTGCCGAGTCTGCCGCTGGACATCTTCATCGGTGGGTAACAGGGGGGATACGGGGTTGTAGCACCCCGCGTGCACTATCGCGGATAGGAGGTGACCGCGTTGCTGCGAATTCGCGTACGACTGCCGGACCGCCCGGGATCGCTGGGCAAGGTGGCGCGCACCCTCGGCGCCGCCGGCGCCGACGTCGTGCAGATGGCCGTGCTGGAGCGCGACAACGGCCGGGCGCTGGACGACTTCACGGTGGAGTGGCCCACGGGGGCGGGGATCGGGCGGCTGCTGGACGGGCTCGGCGCGGTCCCGGGGGTGGACATCGTCGGCGTCTGGCCCACCGTCGAACCCGCGGGCCTCCACCCGGACGCCGCCGTCATCGGGCAGGTCGCGGCCATCCCCGACCGGGGCCCGCAGATCCTGGCCGACGCGGTGCCCGGGGTGCTCAGCGCCGACTGGGCGGGCCTCGCGGAGATCTCCGAGGACGGCGAGGCGGTGCTCGCGCACGCCAGTGTGGGGGGCGTCGTCCAGAGCGAACTGCCCGTGCTGGCGCCGCTGCGGCCGCGCGCCTTCACCGCGCCGGACGGCGCGCAGTACGCCATCTGCCCGCTCGCGGCGGGCAGGGTCGTGCTGGTCGTCGCCCGGACGGGGGCGCCGCCGTTCCACCGGACCGAGGTGTACCGGCTCGAACAACTCGTCGGCGCGGCCGAGACGGTGCTGGGCGCGGCCCCCGCCGGTCTCGTGCGCGCCCCCTGATCCGTCCCGCGGTCCGCTCCGGGGGCGGATCGCGGCGGCGAGCCCGGACGGGCGCCGACACCGTCGTCGGCGCCCGCCCCGGCAACCTGGCGGGGCCCGGAACCGCGCGGGACGGCGCGACCCGCGCGGTTCCGCGCCCCGCCCGGGAACCGGCGAAAGCCCCCGGCGGTGCACCGGCGCACCGCGCACGGACGGCCTGCCGAGCGGGCGGCGGCCCGCAGCGGCCGTGGGGACGGGCGGTCTTTCGCGGGGGCGGCGGTCCGCAGCGGCGCGCGCACCGGCCGCGGGGACGGGCGGTCTTTCGCGGGGGCGGCGGTCCGCAGCGGCGCGCGCACCGGCCGCGGGGACGGCGGCTACCGGCGGCGGACGTAGCGGAGCGGAGGCCGCCGCTTTTGGCTCTGTTCTTCCAGGGCACGGGTTTCTAGAATCGCATTCTGTGATCCGTCGCGTCCCTGGAGGTGGCCGATGGCCGTCCTGCTCCGACCGTACGCCGAGACACGTCCCGACGAGCCCGCACTGACCGACGAACGAGGATCCACGAGCTGGCGCGACCTGAACGAGCGGACCGACCGGCTCACGGCCGCCCTGCGGGGCCTGGGGCTGGCCGTGGGGGACGCGATCGCGATCCACTCGGGCAACCGGCGCGAGTACTTCGAGCTGATGTGCGCCGCCGGGCACATCGGCCTGCGCTACGTGCTGGTCAACTGGCACTGGACGGCCGACGAGCTGCGGTACGTCCTCACGGACTCGGGCGCGCGCGTCCTGTTCTCCGAGGACGCGTTCGGCGACATCGCCCGGGAGGGATCGGACGGTCTCGCGCTGGAGGCGCGCGTCGCGATCGGCGGCCCGGTCGAGGGGTTCGCCCCGTACGAGGAGTTCGTCGCGTCGGGCGCGACGGGCGAACCGGCCGACCAGAGCATGGGCGCCCCGATGATCTACACGTCGGGCACCACGGGACGGCCGAAGGGCGTGTCGCGCAAGCTGCTGGGGGCGGGCGCGCCGATCGAGACGTCCACGCTGGTCGCCGCGGCGTTCGCGGAGATCCTGCGCATCCCGGAGGCCGGGCGGTCGTTGCTGGTCGGGCCGGTGTACCACTCGGCGCAGTGGCTGTGGTCGCAGGGGTTCCTGACCTCCGGGCGCGCGGTGGTCATGCGCCGCGACTTCGACGCGGCGGAGACGCTCCGGCTGATCGACGCGCACCGGATCACGCACGTGCACCTGGTGCCGACCCAGTTCGTCCGGATGCTGCGCCTGGACCCGGACGTGCGCGCCGCGTTCGACGGCTCGAGCCTGGTGTCGGTGTGGCACGGCGCCGCGCCCTGCTCGCCGGAGATCAAGCGCCGCGTGATCGACTGGTTCGGGCCGGTCGTGCACGAGTACTACGGCTCCACGGAGTCGTCGGTGAACAGCGTGATCACCGCGGCGGAGTGGCTGGAGCGGCCGGGCAGCGTGGGGCGCCCGCTGCCCACCACCGAGGTGCACGTGCTGCGGGAGGACGGCGAGGCCGCGGCGCCCGGGGAGGCGGGGAAGCTGTGGTTCCGGTACGCGGGCGGTGAGGACGTCGTGTACTGGGGCGACGAGGCCAAGACCCGCTCGATCCACCGGGACGACGGCCTGTTCACGACCGGGGACATCGGCTACCTCGACGAGGACGGCTACCTCTTCCTCGCCGACCGGGCGATCGACATGATCATCAGCGGCGGGGTGAACATCTATCCGGCGGAGATCGAGGGCGTGCTGATCACGCATCCCGCGGTCCGGGACGTCGCCGTGTTCGGCATCCCCGACGACGAGTTCGGCGAGCAGGTCAAGGCGGCGGTGGAGCCCGCGGACGGCGCCGAGCCGTCGGCGGCGCTCGCGGCCGAGCTCATCGCGCACGTCCGGGAGAAGCTGGCCGGGTACAAGGCGCCGCGTTCGATCGACTTCGTCGACGCGATGCCGCGCACCCCGACCGGCAAGCTCTACAAGCGGCTGCTGCGCGACCCGTACTGGGAGGGCCGCGCGCAGAAGATCTAGCCGTTCAGCGCCAGGACCGTGCTCAGGTCGGTCAGGCCCGCGTCGGAGCCGAGCCCCTGGGCGACGGTCGCGGCGGCCGCCGTGCCCCAGCGGGACGCCTCGGGCACGTCCCGGCCGCGCAGGAGGGCGGTGATGAACCCGGCGCAGTAGGCGTCGCCGCAGCCGGTGGTGTCGACGACGTCGACGGGCAGCGCCCGGACGGTCTCGACGCCGCCGGCCGTCGCGACCAGGCTGCCCGCCGCGCCCATGGTGACGGTCGCGGAGGCGGGGCCGGCGGCGAGCAGCGCGCGGGCCGCGTCCGCCGGGTCGGTCTCGCCGGTCATCGCGAGGGCCTGCTCCAGGTTCGGCAGGACGTGGTCGACGTACGGCAGGAACGCGGTGGCGCCCTTCAGCAGGTCGGGCAGGTTCGACAGCAGGTCCATCGTGACGATCGTGCCGCCGGCCCGCGCGGCCGTGAGCATCGCGAAGAACGCCGGGTCGTTCAGCCCCGACGTGACGTCGGGCCCGCCGAGGTGGACGGCGTCCGCGGCGACGAGCAGGCCCCGCTCGACCGCCGCGGGGGTGAGGGTGAGGTTCGCGCCCGGCACGTGGAGGCTGGGGCGCCCGCCGTCGCCGCGGATCGGCAGCACGGACGCGCTCGTCTGGTCGGCGGTGCGGCGGACCAGGCCCGTGACGTCCACCCCGTTCCGGTTCATGATCGCGACGAGCAGGTCGCCGAGGTCGTCGTCGCCGATGGCGCCGACGGAGACGACCTCGTTGCCGAGCCGGGCGAGCGCGACCGCGGTCCCGGCGGCGGCGCCCGCGGCGGTCGCCCGGATCTCCTCGACGACGACCGTGTCCTGGCCGTCCGGGATGCCCTCGACGGGGCGCGCGAGCACGTCCAGGATGTGCGCGCCGAGCGTCACGACGGTCATGATCGCGCTCCCTTGATGATCGTCAGAGCCCGTAGCGTACGCCCTGACGAGCGGTAAAGGTGAGAGGTGTTCACATGGTGCTGGAGGACGAGCGGGCCGCGCTGTGCGACGTGGGCCGCAGGCTGGCCGGGACGGGCCTGGTGACGGGCGCGTCCGGCAACGTCAGCGTGCGGTCGGGCGATCTGGTGGCGGTCACGCCGGGCGGGATGATGCTCGACCGGATGCGGCCGGAGGACTGTCCGGTGGTGGACACGGCGGGACGGCTCGTCGCGGGGGAGCGGGCCCCGTCGTCGGAGACGCCGATGCACCTGGCCCTGTACGAGGCGACGCCCGCGGCGGCGATCGTCCACACCCACTCGACGTACGGGGCGGTGGTGGCCACGACGATGGCGGAGCTGCCGCCGATCCACTACAACACGCTGCTGCTGGGCGGCGTCGTGAAGGTCGCCGAGTACGCCACGTACGGGACGCCCGAGCTCGCGGCGAACGTCCGGGCGGCGATGGCGGGCGGGAAGCGGGCCGCGCTGATGGCCAACCACGGCGGCGTCGCGATCGGCGGCGACCTGGACGAGGCGTTCGAGAACGCGCGGCTGCTGGAGTGGCTGTGCGGCGTGTACGTGCGGGCGCGGACGATCGGGGAGCCGCGCGTGCTGACGGACGCGGAACTGGCGGCGGTCGCCGAGCGGGGGCTGGCGCCGCCGGAACTCCCGCCCTTGTAACCTAACGCTTGCTACATCCCGTGCCGTCGTCAAAGGGGATTCATGGCATTCGTCCTGACCGGCAAGCCGCGCCCGCACGTCACGCAGATCACCCTGAACCGGCCCGAGCGGATGAACGCGATGGCCTTCGACGTCATGGTCCCGTTCCGCGAGGCGCTCGAGGCGGCGAGCCGCGACAACGACACCCGTGCCGTCGTGATCACCGGCGCGGGCCGCGGCTTCTGCTCGGGCGCCGACCTGGAGTCGCCGGGCCCGATCCCCGGCATCGAGGGCCTCACCCTGCCGACGATCGCGCTGCGCTCGATGGAGCTGCTCGACGACGTCGTCCGCACGATGCGCCGCGTCCACCAGCCGGTGATCGCCGCCGTCAACGGCCCGGCGATCGGCGGCGGGTTCTGCCTGGGCGTCGCCGCCGACATCCGGCTCGCCGCCGACACCGCCGTGTTCCGCGCCGCCGGGATCAACAACGGCCTCACCGCCGCCGAGCTCGGCCTCGGCTACCTGCTGCCGCGCGCCGTCGGCTCGTCCCGCGCCTTCGAGATCATGCTGTCCGGACGGGACGTCGACGCCGCCGAGGCCGAGCGCATCGGGCTCGTCTCCCGCGTCGTCCCCGGCGAGAAGCTCCTGGACGCGTCCCTCGACCTCGCCGAGCGGATCGCCGGGTTCAGCCGGCCCGGCGTCGAGCTGACCAAGCGGATGCTGTGGGCCGGGCTGCACGCGGGCAGCCTCGACGCCCACATGGACACCGAGGGCCTCGGCCAGTTGTTCGTCCGCCTCACCACGCAGAACTTCGAGGAGTCGATCAAGGCGCGGAAGGAGAACCGGCCGCCCGAGTTCCGGGACTGAGCCCGCGGGCGCGGCGCCCGTGGCGCGCCGCGCCCGTGTGTGACACGCTGCGCGTGTGCCGAGAATGCCGGTGGACGACGCGCTCCGCCTGCTGTCGGGTGCGCCCGTCGCGCGCCTCGCCACCGTCGGTGAGGACGGCCGTCCCCACCTGGTCCCGGTGACGTTCGCCGTGCACCGCGGCGCCGTCCACATCGCCGTCGACCACAAGCCGAAGAGCACCCGCGACCTGCGCAGGCTGGCCAACATCCGCGCCAACCCGGGCGTCGCGCTCCTCGCCGACCACTACGACGACGACTGGACGCGGCTGTGGTGGGTCCGCGCGGACGGCCACGCCCGCATCGTCGAGGAGCCCGGCCGCATGCGCGAACCCGTCCGCCTCCTCGCGGACCGCTACCCGCAGTACCGGGACCGCCCGCCCGAGGGCCCCGTCATCACGATCGTCATCGACCGCATCACCGGCTGGACGGCGTCCTAGGCCTGGCCCTCGAGCGTCAGGTAGAACACGCCGTCGACGAACACCTGGTAGGTGGACGGACGGAACCCCGCGGCCAGCACCTTGCGCCGCTTCTCGATCAGGACCTCGTGCCGCTCCTGATGGCCGACGACGAACCGGAACCGCTCCGTCATCCGCATGCTGAACAGGAGCCGCCTCGTCTCGACCAGCTGCCCGTCCACGTGGATCTTCACCCCGCCGAACCACCGCTCGTAGAAGAACTCGACCCGGTGCCGCTCGTACTGGCCGACGTCGAACCAGAACTGCTCCTCCATCGCTTTTCCCCTCAGTCCCAGGCGGTGCCGAGCCGCGCCAGCTCGTCCGCGTACTCGATGCGGCCCGCCCACTCGGCCGGCCAGGCGTCCATGCCCAGGTGCGCGCCCGCGAACGCGCCCGCCAGGCACGCGATCGAGTCGGAGTCGCCCGAGCTCGCGGCGCCGCGCCAGATCGCGCGCACCGGGTCGTCCGGGAACAGCAGGAAGCACAGCAGGCCGGTGGCCAGGGCCTCCTCCGCGACCCAGCCGGCGCCGGTGGACGCGCACGGGTCGCTCGTCCGGTCGCCGCGCGCCACCGCGTCGCCGAGCCGTTCGAGGACCTCCCGGCACTCGTCCCAGCCGCGCGCGACGAACGTCTCCGGGTCGGGCATGCCGGGCCGCTGCCACAGCGTCCCCAGCCACCGCTCGTGGTAGACGGTCCGCTGCTCCAGGCAGCGGTCGCGGAGCGCGCCCGGCAGGTCCGCCGGGGCCATGCCGTCGGCGAGCCACCGGACGGCGAACGCCGTCAGCTCGCTCGCCGCCAGCCCCGTCGGGTGCCCGTGCGTCATCGCCGCCTGCAGCTGGGACGCCCCGGCGCGCGTCTCGTCCGTCAGCCCCGGCGCGAGCCCGACCGGCGCGACCCGCATGTTGGCCCCGCACCCCTTGGACCCGTGGACGGTCGCCTCCACCCACGGCTTGTGCGCCTCCAGCTCCGCGCACGCCCGCAGGCACGTGTTGCCGGGTGCCCGGTTGTTCTCGGGGTCGCGCAGCCAGTCGACGAACCGGCGCCGCCACATCGGCGTGACGAGATCGGGGGTGAACGGCGGGTTCGCCAGCGCGTCCAGCAGCCCGCGCCCCACCGCGATCGCCATCTGCGTGTCGTCGGTGACGAGCGCCGGGTCGCCGTTGAGCTGCGTCGGCCCGTCGGGGCCGAACCGACGCAGGATCTGGTCCATGGTGAGGAACTCGGTCGCCGCGCCCAGGGAGTCCCCGTACGCCAGTCCGAACATCGCCCCGCTCGCCCGTCGATTCGCCGTCATGCACGGCATTGTTCGCCTAACGGGTGACACTCCGCAAAGCGGAATCGCACGCGGCCAGGAGCTTCTCGTCGCGGTCGACGTCGTGGCTGGAGGAACCGCCGTGGGGGGAGTGGGTGTGGCGCCACGTCCGGCCCAGCTCGTCCTCCAGCAGGGGCGCCGCCTCCCGCGCGTCCGTCCCCATCTCCCCGAGGACGCCCGCGACGTGCACGCGGGTGTGGACGTTCTCGGCCCACACCGCCCGCAGCACCGGCAGGACGCCCGCGACCTCGCCCTCGGTCCGCCACACCGCCTCCGCCGCGTGGAGGCGCGGCCACGCCGCGCCCGGCCCGGTGTCGCCGGAGGCCATCAGCTCCCGGAGGCGCCCGGCGGCCGGGCGCCCGGCGGGACCGAGCGCCGCCAGCCCCTCGATCGCCGGTGTGGCGGGCTCGTCCAGCCCGGCCAGCAGGACGGGCAGGACGGCGCCCGCGTCCCCCTCGATCGCCCACAGCGTGCGTGCCGCGTCCAGGCCGTCCCGCGTCGTGCCGTCCAGCAGGCCGCGCAGCACCGGTACCGCCTCCGGCGCCGCCGGGCCGAGCCGCCGCAGCGCGTGGTGCACGTTCGAGCCCGGGGCGGCCCGCAGCAGGGCGACCAGCTCCGGAACCGCCTCCGCGGCCGCCGGGCCGAACGTGCTCAGTGCCCAGGCCAGCCCGTCGCGCGGCCGGTCGTATCCGGACACGGCGGGCAGGTCGGTCAACCGGCGGCGGATCAGCGGGACGAGCCCGGCGGCGGCCTCGCCCAGCGCGCCGATGGCCCAGCCGAGATCGGGCGGCGGCTCGTCCCACTCCAGCACCTCCCGCAGCATCGGCAGCGCCCGCGCGTCGCCGAGCCGCGCCAGCGCCTTGAGGGCTCCGCCGACGCTCGGCGGGCCGCTCGCGTACGTGTCGACCCAGCCCTCGCGCCGGTCCTCGGGGTACCGCCGCGCCCGGGGAGCGGCCTCCAGGAACGCGGCCAGGTCGTCGGCGGCGGGCGCCGCCAGGGCGAACAGGTCCTCCAGGACGCCGACCGCGGCTCCGGCCACCCGCGGCTCCGGGTCGGCCAGCCGTTCCCCGACCAGCGTGACGACGTCCCCGTACGGGCCGCGCAATGCACGGGTGAGGCCGCCCGCCGCCCGCAGCCCGTCGATCCTCCGCTCCCGGTCGGGCGCCCGCAGCAGCCCCTCGGCCAGCTCGACGCGCTGGGCGGCGCGGTCGCCCAGTTCCCGGCCGAGCCCGTGGACCAGATCGCCCAGCTCCGGGACGCGCCGTCCGCCGGTCTCCCCGGCCGTCAGCGCCCGCAGGTTCCCGATCAGCGTCGGCGTGGCGGGCCGCTCGTCCCGCGCCCGCGGTGCCGGCGCCCCCGCGACCAGCTCGTCGATCAGCGCGAGTGCGCGGCGGGCCGGTGCAGGGTACGTCCGGGCGACGGCGGCGAGCGCCGCCAGCCGGGTGCCGGGGTCGCCCGCGCCGTCCACGATCTCGTGCAGCCGGCGGGGGTCCTCGCCGAGACCGGCGCGGACCTCGACGATCGTCCGGCGGACGTCCGCGTCCGGTTCGTCCGCCAGCCGCCGCCGCAGCGCGGGGACGATCTCCGCCGACCGCGACCCGCACGCGGCGAGCGCCCGCAGCGCGCCCTCGCGGACCCCGGCATCGGGATCGGCGATCAGCCCGAGGAACACGGGCGTCGCCGCCGCGACCGCGGCCGTCGCCGGCGCGTCGCCCGAGCCGCCGATGCTCCCGAGCAGCTCCAGCACCCCGTCCCGTCCGGGCGCGTCCCCGGCGGCGATCTCCAGCAGGAACGGGACCGCCGCCCGCGTGCAGTCGTACACGTCGCCCTGATGGTGGACGGCGCCGTAGAAGCCGTCGAGCGCGATCTCGCGGTCGTCCTCGTCGGGGAGAGCAGCCCGCGCAGCAGATCCGGGACGTCCTCGGCCGTCCCGTACGCGTGCTTCATCGAGGCCCAGGGGACGGTGTCCAGTTCGTCGAGCATGCGGGCATCATGCCGGTCGGCACCGACATGAGCGGCCCCGCGCGCCGGGCGCGGCCCGAAGAACGCCGCCGACAAGCCCCTCAAGGGGCCTCAGGCCGCACCCGTGATGCCCGCGAGGGCGCCCAGGCGCTCGCGATGGTGGTCGGACGACCCGAACAGCTGCCGCGACCCCTGGGCGCGCTTGAAGTACAGGTGCGCGTCGTGTTCCCAGGTGAAGCCGATCCCGCCGTGCATCTGGATCGCCTCGCCGGCCGTGTGGAGGTAGGCGTCCGAGCAGTACGCCTGCGCCAGCGCCGCCGCCGCGGGCAGCTCCGCCGGGCGCGCGTCCGCGACGGCCGCCGCGTTCAGCACCGCCGACCGCGCCGACTCCACCAGCACGAACATGTCCGCGCACCGGTGCTTGATCGCCTGGAACGACCCGATCGGCCGCCCGAACTGCCTGCGCACCTTCACGTACTCGACCGTCATGTCCAGCGTCCGCTGCGCGCCGCCGAGCTGCTCGGCCGCCAGCGCCACCGCCGCCGTGTCGAGCGCCCGCAGGACGGCGTCCGCCCCGCCCACCCGGCGCACCGGAGCGCCGTCGAATTCGATCCGCGCCAGCTTGCGCGTCTGGTCGACCGTCGGCAGGAGGGTCCGGACGACCCCGGCGCCGCCCTCGACGGCGAACAGCGCGACGCCGTCCGCGTCCCGCGCGGCCACGAGCAGCAGATCGGCGATGTGCCCGTCGGGGACGAAGCTCTTGACGCCGCGGAGCGTCCCGCCGGTGACGGTCGCGGTCACGGAGCCGAAGTCCCAGCGCCCGTCGTCCTCGGCCACCGCGAGGGTCGCGATCGTCGACCCGTCCGCGATGCCGGGCAGCAGATCGTGCCCGCCCTCACCCGCCGCGAGTCCCGCCGCGGCGGTGATCGTCGCGAGGAAGGGGGCGCACACCAGCGCCCGTCCCATCTCCTCGAACACCACGGCCAGCTCCCGCATCCCGAACCCGGCACCGCCGTGCTCCTCGGGGATCGCGAGGCCCTGCAGCCCGAGCTGCCCGGCCATCTGCGCCCACACCGCCGGATCGTGGCCCTCGGCGGTCTCCATGAGCCGCCGCACCTCGGCGCCGGGGGACCGGTCGGCGAAGAACCGCCGCAGCGCGTCCCGCAGCTCCCGCTGCTCCTCGGTGACGGCGAGCTCCATCCCGGCGGCCTCCATGAATCCGGCGCTTGCTGGTCAGCTCCTCATGCTGGCCCAGCGGGCCCCGCCGGGCCCGGTCTCCTCCCGCTCACCGGGACGCCCGTCAGGGCGCCCAGTCGTGCGGCCCGAGCACGTATCCCTTGTCGGTCGAGTGCACGTGGTTCACCGACACCAGGTGCCCGAGCGCCGCCCACAGGTCCTCCTCGGGCCCGCCGACCAGCCGCCCGAGCGTCGCGAAGTCCGCCGCGCCGCCGTCCTTGTCGATCTCGGCGACCGTCTCGTAGACCCGCAGCTCGAAGTCGCTGAGCTCCTGCACGTCCCCGCGCCTGTCGAATCGCTCGTCCATAGGGAAAGCGTGCCCACTCCGAGCGGTTCTATTTGCCCGCGCCCGTCCCCGTTGCGGCGGACGCGGCGGCGCCGGGAACGTACCCTGGAGAGGAGACGACTTTTCACGATCCGTATGCGAAGGGTGGCGCTCCGCTCATAGACTCGCTCGCGAGGAAGGGAGCAGGGCATGACTGCGATGGTTCATGAGCCTCTGATGCACGAGGACGAGGACGTTCTCCTGCGGGGATTCCTCGACTTTGGTACCCCCGACGGCTTCCGGGCCGAACTGATCGACGGAGAGATCGTCGTGTCCCCACCGCCCGCGCTTCGGCATGAGAAGTGCATCTCGAAGATCAACCGACAGGTCATGCGGCATCGACCGGACGACTGGGACTTCGCCGGCAACGTCGGCCTGATCTTGCCGAGCAGTGAGGGCCATCCGGAGAACCGCGTGATACCGGACGGTACCTTCGCGCCCGTCGAGCTCGACGTGTTCGGAGCCGAAGGGTATTGGCTCCTGGTGGAGCCCGACACCATCTCCATGGTGGTCGAGGTCACGTCGTCGCGGCCGAACCTGGACCGGCAGGCGAAACGGCACGGCTACGCGCGGGCGGGCATCCCGCTGTATCTCCTGGTGGACAGGGACAAGAAGCGGGTGTCGCTGTTCAGCGAGCCGGAGGACGACGACTACAAGCACACCCATCGCGTGCCGTTCGGGGAGAAGCTCATGCTCCCGGAGCCCTTCGACTTCGACCTGGACACCTCCGACTTCGCCTGACGCCCGGATCGCCCCGCACCGCGGAACCTCGGCCTCCCCGGACCTCCGCGACTGCCGGGGACGATGACGGCCCGGCCGACCAGCCGGGCCGACGTACCGAGGCTTCCTCGGACCTCCTGTCACCTCGGACCGCCGGGGCGACGGCGGCGGGTCGGGGGCGGCTGTCCCCGCCCCCGGTCAACCGTGGCGGGAGAGGTCGTGGAAGAAGCCGGGGATCGTGTGCAGGGCGCCGGAGGCGGAGACCTCGTCGTAGACGTGCCGGGCGACGGCGAGGTCGAGGACGCCGAGGCCGAACGGGGAGAAGACGACCGGACGGTCGGCGGGCGGGGCGATCCGGCCGGTGAGGACGTCGTACAGGGTGCCGGCGACGAAGTCGCGGTGGCCCACGCGCTGTTCGGCCAGGTGCGGGGACGTGTTCGCCTTCATGCAGTGCTCGACGTCGTCGACGACGTTCCACGCGTCCAGGATGATCTCGGGGGAGAGGTCGCGCAGGGAGACGTGCAGGACGAGCGGGGCGTGCGCGAACCAGGACGGGTCGTGCACGTGGGGCTCGCCCGCGACGGTCGCGAAGACGACGAGGTCGCAGGCGCGGATCAGGCTCTCGGCGGTGTCGTGGACGGTGACCTCGCCCTTCTCGGTGCGCTCGAGGTAGCCCTTGAAGCCCGCGGCGTGCTCGGCGGACAGGTCGTGCACGGCGAGCTCGTCGAAGGCGAAGCCGGTGGCCGCGAGGTAGGTGTGCACGTACCGGGCGATGAGGCCGCCGCCGACGAAACCGACCCGGCGCGGACGGCCGCCGCGCCGGTCCGACAGGGCCGCGGCGGCGAGCGCGGCGGACGCGGCGGTGCGGGACGCGCTGATGATGGAGCTCTCCAGGCAGGCGAAGGGGTAGCCGGTCTCGGCGTCGTTGAGGATGAGGACGGCGGAGGCGCGGGGGAAGCCGCGGGCGACGTTGCCGGGGAAGCTGGAGATCCACTTGACACCGTGCACGCCCACATCGCCCTCGACCGAGGCGGGCAGCGCGATGATGCGGTCGGACGGCCGGTCGGGGAAGCGCAGGAAGTAGGAGTCGGGGTTGATCGTCCGCCCCTCGCCGTGCAGCCGGTAGGCCGTCTCGACCATCGCGACGACCTCCTCCTCCCGTCCGGCGACGGCCTCGTGCACCTGGGCGCCCGAGATCACGGCGAATGCGGGGACCTGCGACATGGGAACTCCGTGTTCTGCTCTGATGATCAGACGCCTAGAATATCGGCGCCGTTGGAATCCGGTTCGGTAATGACGCCGGCGAAGTGCTCGCGGAGCCAGCCCTCGGCGTAGAGCGAGTCGAGGTAGCGCTCGCCGAGGTCGGGCGCGATGGCGACCGCGACGGGGTCGGCGCCGGGGTACTTGGCGTCCAGCCAGCGGGACGCGCCGGACACGACGGTGCCGGTCGAGCCGCCGAACAGGAACCCGCGGGACGACAGGGCGTGGGCCGTCCGGATCGTGTCGGGCTCGGGACGTGCACGACGTCGTCGATCAGGGACTCGTCGACCAGGGCGGGACGGCTGCTGGTGCCGAGGCCGGGCACCATGCGGGGGCCGGGGACGCCGCCGAAGGTGACGGAGCCGACGGCGTCGACCGCCACGATCGTGACGGGGCGGCGGTGCTCGCGGAAGTACCGGGCGCAGCCCATCAGGGTGCCGGTGGTGCCGGCGCCGACGAACAGGATCTCCAGGTCGGGGAACTCGCGGTCGATCGCGGGGGCGGTGCCGCGGTAGTGCGCGAGCCAGTTGTTGCGGTTGGCGTACTGGTTCAGCCAGACGTACCCGTCCGCCTCGCAGAGGCTCCGGACGTACCGGATGCGGCTCTCCAGGAAGCCGCCGTTCGCGTCGGTCTCCGACACCACCCGGACCTCGGCGCCGAGGGCCCGCATGACCCGCATCGACGCCGGGTTGCAGCGGGGGTCGGTGACGCAGATGAACTTCAGGCCGCGGTCGGCGGCGATGAGGCTGAGCGCGATGCCGAGGTTGCCCGAGGACGATTCGACGATCGTCGAGCCGGCCGCGAGCAGGCCGTCGCGTTCGGCGGCGTCCACCATCGCGGCGGCCGCCTTCAATTTCACCGAACCGGCGAAATTGAATCCCTCGCACTTGAGGAGGAGTGGCCGTCCGATCACATTTCGCAGATCGACGTAAAGGTCGTCCACATTGAAATCCTGCGGCGAGGTGATTATCGGCACGCTGCCACCCTGAAATGAAGAAGCAATTCCCTCATCGTCCCCCGTGCAACGCCGCGGGTGAGATAGCCCTGACCATGGCGGAGCCTCACGGTACCTGCGCCCATCTTGCCCCGCAACCCCCGATTACCGGCTGGTAGGGCAGAATGCGCAGTACTTCTCGACGAGTCCGGACATAAGCTATGCACCCGCATTGTCGAGCGTCCGCGTTCGATGACGGCGCAGCGGTACTACCTCACGGAGAGTGAACATGAGCGCTCGTGGACCGGCGGCCGGCCGGCTGCCCTCCCTGGCCGGCCTGGCGTCCCTCGCGGTACCCGGGGCCGAGCTCGAAAGGGCCCGTGAACTGGCCGTCCGGCACGGGATGACGCGCGAGCTGGAGGTCGATCTCGGCGACCCGGTGATCACCCGGGTGGAGCGCTTCGCCGCCGAGCGGGACCGGCCGGCGGTCGCCGACGGGGGCCGCGCGCTGAGCTACGCGGAGCTGGCCGCCGAGGCGCGCCGCCTCGCGACGCTGCTGGAGGGCGCGGGCGTGCGGCCCGGCGAGGTCGTCGGGGTCGGCGGCGGCCGGTGCGCCGCGGTGATCGCGGCGTTCCTGGCGATCGAGCTGGTCGGCGCCCTGTACGTCCCCGCGGACGAGACGTGGCCGGCGACGCGCGTCCGCGACGTGCTCGATCAGGCGGGCGCGTCCGTCCTGCTCACCGTGGACGCCGGGGACCCCGCGCCCGCGCTGCTGGAGGGCGCCGCCGCGGCGGGGTGCGCCGCGGTCCGCGCCGACGCGGCCCGCGACCTGGCGCCGTGGCCCGGCGAGCCCCGCCTGGACGCCCTCGACCGCCCCCGCTACGTGCTGTTCACGTCCGGTTCGACCGGACGCCCGAAGGGCGCGGTCGTCGAGCACCGGGGGATGCTCAACCACCTCTGGGCGAAGATCATCGACCTGGAACTGACGGGCGCCGACGCGGTCGCGTTCACGGCCCCGCTCGGCTTCGACATCTCGATCTGGCAGATGCTGTGCCCGCTGCTGCTCGGCGGCCGGGTCGAGGTCGTCGGCGACGGCGTCGCGCACGACGCGCCCGCGTTCGCCCGGCTGGTGGACGGGCGCGGCGTCACCGTGGTCGAGCTGGTTCCGACGATGGTCCGGCACCTTCTGGACGACCTGCCGGCGCGCCCGGACGGGCCGCCGTTCCCCGGCCTGCGCTGGATGATCGCGACGGGTGAGGAGCTGCCCGCGGAACTGTCGCGGCGCTGGCTGGCGGCCGTCCCGCACGCCCGGCTGCTCAACGCCTACGGGCCCACCGAATGCTCCGACGACGTCACCCACCACACGGTCACGGCCGGGGACCTGGAACTGCTGCGGCTGCCCATCGGCACCCCGGTCGTGAACGCGCGGCTGTACGTCCTGCGCTCGCTGGACGACGGGACATGGGCGGCGTGCGACGCCGGGGAGACCGGCGAGCTGTTCGTCGGCGGCGTCGTCGTCGGGCGCGGCTACCTGGGCGACCCGGACCGGACGCGCGAGGCGTTCTTCCGCGACCCGTTCGGCCCCTCGCCGACCGGGCGCCTCTACCGGACGGGCGACGCGGTGCGGCTGCTGCCCGCGGGCGCGGGCGGGGCGGATCGGCCGACCCTGCAGTACCTCGGGCGCGTCGACCGGCAGGTGAAGATCTCCGGGGTCCGGATGGAGCTGGGGGAGATCGAGGCGGTGCTGCAGCGGCACCCGTCGGTGGGCGCGGCGGCGGTGGTCGTGCACGAGTACCCGGCCAGGTAGCGAAGGGTGCGGTGGGACGCAAGTTAACGGTCGGTAATCGTATTGGCCGGATTCGGTTGCCAACCTTTGTCAGCCGGCGAGCGTCCCGGGCACTCCGCCACCTCCCTCAGCCGTGTCCTTTTGTCACTCCTGTGAGCAATATTCGAGGTCAAGTTCTACTTTCGGGGGGATTGCGAGGGCTGTGACCCGGCTGCTTGACTGTGGCCCCGCTACTCCTGAGTAGAACGTGGGTCGCGGGAGGTCTCGCCGGGGGTGGAAAGCGGCGGCGCTCCGTATCGGCGGGAACACAGGGCGCAGTCCGGTGATCGCGGCCGCCGCGCATCCGCCGGGACTCGGGGAAAGGGGACGGGGCAGGCCCGATCAGTTCTGTGGTCATTCTCTTCGGTTTCCGCCCTTCGGACCCGGCGCCGCTGCGGTGCCGTTGCCGGGCATAAAGCAATCCCACTCCGACCCGGAAAGTGCCGCTTGATGTCGTCCACCGAGTTCGTTCCGCTCTCCGCCGCTCAGCAGAGCGTCTGGTACGCGCAGCAACTGGCGCCGGAAACGCCGATCCAGCTCGCCCAGTACATCGAGATCGAGGGCCCGCTCGACCACGGGCTGTTCGACCGGGTGGCGCGAATCGCCGCGCACGAGGCGCTCGCGATGAACGTCCGGCTGGTGGAACGGAACGGAATCGCGTACCAGATCCTGGACCCCGAGGCGACCGCGACCGTTCCGCTGGTGGACCTCAGCGCCGAACCCGACCCGCGCGCCGCCGCGCGGGCGCGCGTCCGCGCCCGGATGGCCGAGCCCCTCCCGCTGGACGCCGACCACCTGTACGTCACCGAGCTGCTGCGGCTCGCGCCCGGCCTGCACTGGTGGTTCATCCGCGCGCACCACACGATCCAGGACGCCTACAGCGGCTCGATCGTGGCCCGCCGCGCCGCCGAGGTGTACACCGTGCTCGCGACCGGCGGCGAGTACGTCCCCGCCGAGCTGGGCGACTACCGCCGCGTCCTCGCCGAGGAGGAGGCCCACCGGTCCTCGGAGAAGTTCGAGCGGGACCGGGCGTACTGGACGGAGCGCTTCGCCGACCGTCCCGTCGCGGTGAGCCTGTCGGACGGCACGGCCGAGCCCACCGCGGACTACCTGACCCGCGTCGCGATGATCCCGCCGGACGAGGCCGCCGGGCTGGCCGCGGGGCGCGCCGGCTGCGCACCGCGACGCCGGGCCTCGCGATCGCCGCGACCGCCGCCTACGTCGCCCGGATGACCGGCACCGACGACGTCGTCCTCGGCCTCGCCGTCAGCGGGCGCACCAGCCGGGTCGCGCTCGAGACCCCCGCGATGCTCGCGTCGATCCTCCCGCTGCGCGTCGCCGTCACCCCGGACATGACGGTCGAGCGGCTCGTCCGCACCGCGACCCGCGCCGCCGCCCGCGCCCTGCGGCACCAGCGCTACCGGCGCGAGGACCTGCTGCGCGACCTGCGCCTGCTCGGCGAGCGGCGCCGCCTGTACGGGCCGGTCATCAACGTCATGCCGTTCGACTACCGCATCGACTTCGCGGGCCTGCCCGCGCGGATGCACGCCATCACCACGGGCCCCATCGACGACCTGTCGATCAACATCTACGACAACTCCGACGGCACCGGGATGCGCGTCGACTTCGACGCCCACCCCGACCTCTACACCGAGGCCGGGGTCGCGGCCCACCAGGACCGCTACATCCGGTTCCTGCGCGCCCTCGGCGACGCGGACCCCGCGACGCCGCTCCGCGACGTCGCGCTCCTCGACGACGCCGAACGCGGGCTCGTCCTGCACGAGTGGAACGACACGTCCGCCCCCGTCGCCCCGGCGACCGTGCCCGGCCTGGTGGAGGCGCAGGCCGCGCGGACGCCCGGTGCGAGGGCCCTCACGTGCGGTGCTGCCGCCCTCACGTACGCGGAGCTGAACGCGCGGGCGAACCGGCTGGCGAGGCACCTGATCGCGCGCGGCGTCGGCCCCGAGGACTTCGTGGCGCTGGCGCTGCCGCGCGGCGCCGACCTGGTCGTCTCGGCTTTGGCGGTGCTGAAGGCGGGTGCCGCCTATCAGCCGATCGACCTGGCCTACCCGGCCGACCGCATCGCCTACATGCTTGCCGACGCGAACCCCGCCGCCGTCATCACCACGGCCGCCGCGCACCTTCCCGGCGTCGCCGCACCGGCGGAACCCGCCCGATCGGGACCGGACGTCGAACCATCCGACTCCCACGGGCCCGGCTCCCACGGGCTCGGCTCCCACGGGCCCGGCGCGGACGGGTTCGGCGCGGACGGGTTCGGCTCCCGAAGGCCCGGCCCCCACGGGCCCGGCCCCCACGGGCTCGGCCCCTACGGGCCCGGCGCGGATGGGTTCGGCGCGGACGGGCCCGGCGCGGACGGGCCCGGCCCCCACGGGTTCGGCGCGGACGGGTTCGGCGCGGGCGCGGCGATCGGTTCGGGTACCGGCTCGGGGGCCGGCGGCGTGCCGCGCGTCGAGCTCGACGCCCTCGACCTCGACGGCCCGTCCGGCGCGGACGTCACCGACGCCGAGCGGGTGCGGCCGCTGCGGCCGGAGAACGCCGCGTACGTGATCTACACGTCCGGTTCGACCGGGCGGCCCAAGGGCGTCGTCGTCTCGCACGCGAACGTCGCCGACCTGTGCGCGTGGGCGGGCCGGGAGTACGGGCCCGAGCGGCTCGCGCGGGTGCTGTTCTCGACGTCGCTGAACTTCGACGTGTCGGTGTTCGAGTGGCTCGTCCCGCTCACCTGCGGCGGCGAGATCGAGGTCGTCCGCGACCTGCTCGAGGTCGCCGAGCGCGGCGGCTGGTCGGGGTCGCTGATCAGCGGCGTCCCGTCGGCGGTCGCGGCGCTGCTCGGGACCGGGCGGCTCGACCTGCGGGCGGGCGACGTCGTGCTGGCGGGCGAGGCGCTCCCGGCGCAGCTCGTCCGGGACCTGCGCGCCCTGCTGCCGGACGCCCGCGTCTCGAACGTCTACGGGCCCACCGAGGCGACCGTCTACGCCGCGGCGTGGCACGACGACGGGAACCCCGCCGGGCACGCGCCGATCGGCGGGCCGGTCGCCAACACCCGCGCGTACGTGCTGGACGCGGCGCTCGGCCCGGTGCCGCCGGGCGTCCCCGGCGAGCTGTACCTGGCGGGGGAGGGCCTGGCGCGCGGCTACCTGCACCGCCCGGACCTGACCGCCGACCGGTTCGTCGCGTGCCCGTTCGGCGACCGTCCGGGCGCCCGCATGTACCGGACGGGCGACCTCGTGCGCTGGACCGACGCGGGGGAGATCGAGTACCTCGGGCGGCTCGACCACCAGGTCAAGGTGCGCGGCTTCCGCATCGAGCTCGGCGAGATCGAGACCGCGCTCGACGCGCACGGGTCGGTGTCGCAGAGCGTGGTGGTGGCGCGCCGCGACGCCGCCGGGGACACCGTCCTCGTCGGCTACGTGGTCGGTGACGGCCCCGACCCGGCGGCGCTGCGCGAGTTCGCCGCGCGGACGCTGCCGGAGTACATGGTCCCGGCGGCGATCGTCGTGCTGGACGCGATGCCGCTGAACCCGAACGGCAAGCTGGACCGCGCCGCCCTCCCCGAGCCGGACTTCGCCGCGCCCGCCGCCGGACGCGCGCCGCGCGACGCCCGCGAGGAGGCGCTGTGCGCGGTGTTCGCCGGCGTGCTCGGCGTCGAGCGGGTCGGGATCGACGACGACTTCTTCGACCTCGGCGGCGACTCGCTCAAGGCGACGCGGGTCGCGTCCCGGGCCCGCGCCGTCCTGGGCGCGGACGTGCAGGTCCGCGCGGTGTTCGAGGCGCCGACCGTCGCGGAGCTCGCGGCCCGGCTCGGCGGCGACGGCGCGGGGGAGGCGCGCCCGGCGCTCGTCCCGGCGGAGCGGCCCGACCCGCTGCCCGTCTCGTACGCGCAGCGCCGGCTGTGGTTCATCCACGACCTCGAGGGCCCGTCCCCGACCTACCACATCCCGATCCCGCTGCGGCTGCGCGGCGCCCTGGACCTGGCCGCCGTCCGCGCCGCGACCCGCGACATGCTGGGCCGCCACGAGTCCCTGCGCACGGTGTTCACCGAGATCGGCGGCGAGCCCCACCAGCGCGTCCTGCCGCCGGACGAGGCCGCCGCGGACCCGATCGTCGCCGACTGCGCCCCGGACGGCCTGGACGCGGCTGTGTTCGCCGCCGCGACCCGGGGCTTCGACCTCGCCGCCGAGCCGCCGGTGCGCGTGCACGTGTTCCGCGTGGCCCCGGACGACCACCTGCTGCTGCTCGTCCTGCACCACATCGCGGGGGACGGCTGGTCGATGGAGCCGCTCGCCCGCGACCTCGTCACCGCCTACGCGGCCCGCGCCGAGGGGCGGGAGCCCGGCTGGGCGCCGCTGCCCGTCCAGTACGCCGACTATGCCCTCTGGCAGCGCGCCGTGCTCGGCGACGAGGACGACCCCGGCAGCCTGATCTCGCGCCGCCTCGCGCACTGGCGGGACGCCCTGGCCGGTCTCCCCGAGGAACTGGGCCTCCCCGCCGACCACCCCCGCCCGGCCCGCGCGTCCGGCCGGGGCGCGCAGCACGCGTTCACGCTGCCGCCCGAGCTGCACGCGTCGCTGCTCGCGCTCGCCCGCGAGCACGGCGCGAGCCTGTTCATGGTGCTGCAGGCCGCGCTCGCCGGGCTGTTCACCCGGCTCGGCGCCGGGACGGACGTGCCGATCGGCTCGCCGGTCGCGGGCCGGACGGACGAGGCGCTCGACGACCTCGTCGGTGTGTTCGTCAACACGCTCGTGCTGCGCACCGACACCTCCGGCGACCCGGCCTTCGCCGAGCTGCTCGGCCGCGTCCGCGACACCGACCTCGCGGCGTTCGCGCACCAGGACGTCCCGTTCGAGCGGCTCGTCGAGGTGCTGAACCCGGCCCGGTCGATGGCCCGGCACCCGCTGTTCCAGGTCATGATCTCGATGCAGAACGACCCGTCGGCGCGGGTCGAGCTGCCGGGCCTGACGGTCGAGCTGGAGCCGGTCGACCCGGGCGTGTCCCGCTTCGACCTGGCGCTGCTGGTGGACGAGCGCCGCGACGCGTCCGGCGCGCCCGCCGGGATCGGCTGCCGCCTGGAATACGCGCTCGACCTGTTCGAGCCAGCGACGGCGCGGGCGATGGCCGCGCGCCTCGAACGCCTCCTCGCGCAGGTCGCGGCGGCCCCGGACCGTCCGCTGTCGGCCGTCGACCTGCTCGACGGCGCCGAGCGCACCCTGCTGCTGGACGAGTGGAACGACACCGGCGTCGTCGTCGAACCGTGCGTCGTTCCCGACCTGGTGGAGGCGCAGGCGGCCCGGACGCCCGGTGCGAGGGCCGTGGTCGCGGGTCCGTCCCGGCTCACCTACGCGGAGCTGAACGCGCGGGCGAACCGGCTGGCGAGGCACCTGATCGCGCGCGGCGTCGGCCCCGAGGACTTCGTGGCGCTGGCGCTGCCGCGCGGCGCCGACCTGGTCGTCTCGGCTTTGGCGGTGCTGAAGGCGGGTGCCGCCTATCAGCCGATCGACCTGGCCTACCCGGCCGACCGCATCGCCTACATGCTGGCCGACGCGAACCCCGCCGCCGTCATCACCACGACCGCCGCGCACCTCCCCGGCGTCGCCCCACCGCAGGAACACGTGCATGTCGGGCCGGACGCCGAAACATCCGGCGCCGAGGCTCCGGCCTCGCCCGCCCGCGCGGCCGCCGGCCGGGGAGCGGCGGGGACTCGCACGGGACCGGACGCCGGCACGCCCGGCACCGCCGACCGGTCCGGCGGCGTTCCGCGAGTCGAGATCGACGCCCTCGACCTCGACGGCGCGGACGGCGCGGACGTCACCGACGCGGAGCGCGTCCGGCCCCTCCATCCCGCCCACCCCGCGTACGTGATCTACACCTCCGGTTCCACCGGGCGCCCCAAGGGCGTCGTGATCTCGCACGCGAACGTCGTCGACTTCTGCGCCGAGTCGTGGGACTCCTACGGCTGCGACCGCATGTCCCGCGTGCTGTTCTCGACGTCGCTGAACTTCGACGTGTCGGTGTTCGAGTGGCTCGTCCCGCTCACCTGCGGCGGCGAGATCGAGGTCGTCCGCGACCTGCTCGAGGTCGCCGAGCGCGGCGGCTGGTCCGGGTCGCTGATCAGCGGCGTCCCGTCGGCGGTTGCGGCGCTGCTGGCGCGCGGCGGCCTGCGGCTGGGGGCGGGCGACATCGCGCTCGGCGGCGAGGCGCTGCCGCCGCAGCTCGTCCGGGACGTCCGGGCGCTGCTGCCGGACGCCCGGATCTCCAACATCTACGGCCCCACCGAGGCGACGATCTTCGTCACCGGCTGGTACGACGACGGCAACGCCCGGGGCAACGCGCCGATCGGCCGCCCGATGGCCAACACCCGCGCCTACGTGCTGGACGAGCGGCTGCGCCCCGTCCCCGTCGGGACGCCCGGCGAGCTGTACGTCGCGGGGGACGGGCTCGCCCGCGGCTACCTGCACCGCCCGGAGCTCACCGCCGACCGGTTCGTCGCGTGCCCGTTCGGCGACCGTCCGGGCGCGCGCATGTACCGGACGGGCGACCTGGTCCGCTGGAACCGCGACGGCCACATCGAGTACCTCGGGCGGCTCGACCACCAGGTGAAGGTGCGGGGCTTCCGGATCGAGCTGGGCGAGATCGAGGCGGCCCTCGCCGCGCATCCGGCCGTGTCGCAGAGCGTGGTGGTGGCGCGCCGCGACGCCGCCGGGGACACCGTCCTGGCCGGGTACGTGGTCGGTGACGGCCCCGACCCGGCGGCGCTGCGCGAGTTCGCCGCGCGGACGCTGCCGGAGTACATGGTCCCGGCGGCGATCGTCGTGCTGGACGCGATGCCGCTGAACCCGAACGGCAAGCTCGACCGCGCCGCCCTCCCCGAGCCGGACTTCGCCGCCGCCGCGACCGCGCGCGGCCCCCGCGACGCCCGCGAGGAGATCCTCTGCGGGATCTTCGCGGACGTGCTGGGGCTGCCCCGCGTCGGCATCGACGACGGGTTCTTCGACCTCGGCGGCGACTCCCTCAAGGCCACCCGCGTCGTCGCCCGCGCCCGCGCCGCGCTGAACGCCGAACTGCCCGTCCGGGCCCTGTTCGAGACCCCGACGGTCGCGGGCCTCGCCGCGCACGCGGCGTCCGCCGCCGCGACCGGCCCGGTGCGCCCGCCGCTGCGCGCCGCCGCCGAGCGCCCGGACCCGCTCCCGGTCTCGCCCGCGCAGGAGCGCCTCTGGTTCCTCAACCGGCTCGAGGGCCGCACCGCCACCTACAACATGCCGATCCCGCTGCGGCTCACCGGCGCGATCGACGTCGCGGCGATGCGGGCCGCGCTCGCCGACGTCGTCGCCCGGCACGAGCCGCTGCGCACCCTGTTCGCCGACGCCGACGGCGAACCGCACCAGCGCGTCCTCCCGGCGGGCGCGGCCGACGTGCCGTTCACCGTCGCGGACGCCGACCCCGCCGACCTGCACGGCGCCCTGTTCATGGACGCGGCGCGCGGGTTCGACCTCGCCGCCGAGCCGCCCCTGCGCGCCCACCTGTACCGGCTCGGCGCCACCGGCGGGCAGGACGAGCACCTGCTGATGCTCGTCCTGCACCACATCGCGGGGGACGGCTGGTCGATGGCGCCGCTCGCCCGCGACGTCATCACCGCCTACCTGGCGCGCCGCGACGGACGCGCCCCCGACTGGGCGCCGCTGCCCGTCCAGTACGCCGACTACGCGCTCTGGCAGCGGGAGCTGTTCGGCTCCGAGGACGACTCCGGCAGCCTGATCTCCCGGCAGCTCGCGTACTGGACGGACGCGCTCGCGGGGCTGCCCGACCAGATCCCGCTGCCGCACGACCGGCCCCGTCCCGAGCGCGCCTCCTACCGGGGCGGGCAGGTCCCGTTCGAACTGCCCGCCGACCTCGCCGAGGGGCTGCGCGCCCTCGCCCGCGACCACCAGGTCAGCGTGTTCATGGTGCTGCAGGCCGCGCTCGCCGCGCTGCTCACCCGCCTCGGCGGCGGCACCGACGTGCCGATCGGCTCGCCGGTGGCGGGCCGGACGGACGAGGCGCTCGACGACCTCGTCGGCGTGTTCGTCAACACGCTCGTCTTCCGCACCGACACCTCCGGCGACCCGGCCTTCGCCGAGTTGCTCGGCCGCGTCCGCGACACCGGCCTCGCCGCGCACGCGCACGCCGACGTCCCGTTCGAGCGGCTCGTCGAGGTGCTGAACCCGCCCCGGTCGCTGGCCCGGCACCCGCTGTTCCAGGTGATGCTGACCCTGCAGAACAACCCGGAGGCGTCGGTCGAGCTGCCCGGCCTGGCCGTCGCCGTCGAACCCGTCGACGCCGGCGTCGCCAAGTTCGACCTCGAGTTCCTGCTGGAGGAGTCGCGGGACGGCACCGGCGCCCTCGCCGGGACGGTCGAGTACGCCCTCGACCTGTTCGACCGCGAGACCGTCGAGCGGCTCGCCGGCTGGTTCCGCCGCGTCCTCGAGACGGCCGTCGAGACGGGCGCCGCCGTCACCGTCACCGGCCTCGACCTGCCCGGCGCGCCCGCCATGCCCACCCCCGAACCTGTCGAGGAGCGGACGGACAAGCGGCTCGTCGCCTACGTCGTCGCCGCCCCCGGCGAGAACCCCGACCCCGAGGAGCTGCGCGCCCACATGCGCGCGCACCTGCCCGAGTCGATGGTGCCCGCCGCCGTCGTCGTCCTCGACGCGATGCCGCTCACCCCGAACGGCAAGGTCGACACCAAGGCGCTGCCGCGACCCGAACTCACCGCGCCCGCCCCGGCCGCCGGGGCCGCGTACCGGGCGCCGTCCGGGCCGCGCGAGGAGGCCGTCGCCGCCGTCTTCGCCGACCTGCTCGGCGTCCCCGCAGGCCGGATCGGCGCCGACGACGACTTCTTCGCCCTCGGCGGCAACTCGCTCATCGCGATGCGGGTCGTCAGCCGCGTCCGCCGCGCCTTCGACGCCGAGATCCCCGTCCGGGCCCTGTTCGAGGCCCCGACCGTCGCGGGCCTCGCCGCCCTCCTCGACTCCGCCCTCCTCGACTCCGGGGCGGGCGCCGCCCGTCCGGCGCTGGAACCCCGCGACCGCCCGGACGCCGTCCCGCTCTCCTACGCGCAGCAGCGGCTGTGGTTCCTCGGCCGGTTCGAGGGCCCGTCGGCGACGTACAACATGCCGACCGCCCTGCGCATCCGCGGCCCCCTCGACGTCGAGGCCGTCCGCGCCGCCGTCGGCGACCTCGTCGCCCGGCACGAGACGCTCCGCACGATCCTCCCGGACCACGGCGGCGTCCCCCGCCAGGTCGTCCTCGACCCGGCCGCCGCGCGCCCCGAACTGGAGATCACCGGCACCACCGAGGCCGAACTCCCGATGCGGCTCGCGACGGCCGCCGGGTACGCGTTCGACATCTCCGCCGAACCGCCGCTGCGCACCCACCTGTTCCGGATCGCCCCGGACGAGCACGTCGCGCTGCTGCTCATGCACCACCTCGGCGGCGACGGCTGGTCGATGGCCCCGCTCGCCCGCGACTTCATCGCCGCGTACGCGTCCCGTGCGGAGGGGCGTGCGCCGGACTGGGCGCCGCTGCCCGTCCAGTACGCGGACTACACCCTCTGGCAGCAGGAGCTGTTCGGTTCCGAGGACGATCCGGACAGCCTGATCTCGCGGCAGATCGCCTACTGGCGGGAGGCCCTCGACGGGCTCCCCGACGAGCTGCCGATTCCGACCGACCGACCGCGCCCCACCGAGGCGTCCCACCGCGGCGCGACCGCCCGGTTCCGGCTCGGCGCCGGCGTCCTCGACGGCCTGCGGCGCGTCGCCGCCGAGACCGGCGCGAGCCCGTTCATGGTCGCCCAGGCCGCCTTCGCCGGGCTGCTCACCCGGCTCGGCGCCGGGACGGACGTGCCGATCGGGTCCCCGATCGCGGGCCGGACGGACGAGGCGCTCGACGACCTCGTCGGCATGTTCGTCAACATGCTCGTCTTCCGCACCGACACCTCCGGCGACCCGACCTTCCGGGAACTCGTCGCGCGGGTGAAGGACGCCGACCTCGCCGCGTACGCGCACCAGGACGTCCCGTTCGAGCGGCTCGTCGAGGTGCTGAACCCGCCGCGCCACCTCGGCCGGCATCCCCTGTTCCAGATCGGCCTCACCTTCCAGAACAACCCCGAGGCCCGCCTCGAACTCGACGGTTTCGGCGCCGAACTCGAACCCCTGCACGCCGGCGTCGCCCGCTTCGACCTGCTCATGATCCTCACCGAGCGGGCGGACGGCCTCGACGGCGAACTCGAGTACGCCCTCGACCTGTTCGACCACGGCACCGCCGAACGTCTCATCGCGCGCTTCGAGCGGTACCTCGGCGACCTGCTCGCCGAACCCGACGCGTCCATCGGCGCCCCGGACGTCCTCACCGAGGACGAGCGCGCCGCCGTCCTCGGGGATCGGGCGGCCGCGACCGGGCCCGGCCGTCCCGTGGACCGCACCACGATCCCGGCGCTGTTCGAGGCGCGTGCGGCGGAGCGTCCGGATGCGGTGGCGGTGGTGTCGGGGGTGTGTCGTGGTCGTTCGGTGAGGTGAATGCGCGGGCGAACCGTTTGGCGCGGCGGTTGGTGGAGTTTGGGGTGGGTCCGGAGCGGTTCGTGGCTCTGGCTCTGCCGCGTTCGGCCGATCTGGTGGTGGCGGTGCTGGCGGTGTTGAAGGCGGGTGGGGCGTATGTGCCGGTCGATCCGGATTATCCGGCCGATCGGATCGCCTACATGCTCGAGGACGCCCGTCCGGTCCTGACGATCCGCGCCGACGACGCCGGCGACGCCGGTGTGCGTGGGGACGGCGGGCCCGGTGGTGTCGGTCGGGACGGCGCGGCGGTGTTGACGATCACTTCGGGGGACGCGGACGCGCCGGGGTATGACGATGCGAATCTCGGTGTGGTGGTGTCCCCGGATAATCCGGCGTATGTGATTTATACGTCGGGTTCGACGGGGCGGCCGAAGGGTGTGGTGGTTCCGCATCAGAATGTGGTGCGGTTGCTGCGGTCGACCGAGGAGTGGTTCGGGTTCGGTCCGGATGATGTGTGGACGTTGTTCCACTCCTACGCGTTCGACTTCTCGGTATGGGAACTCTGGGGCTCGCTGCTGTACGGCGGTCGGCTCGTCGTCGTCCCGTACTCGACGTCCCGTTCGCCTGCCGATTTCCTCGAGCTTCTCGAGGACGAGCGTGTGACCGTCCTGAACCAGACGCCGTCGGCGTTCTACCAGTTGATGGCGGCCGACAAGGAGAACCCGAACCACGACCTGTCGGCTCTGCGGTACGTGGTGTTCGGTGGTGAGGCGCTCGAACTCGGGCGTCTGGACGACTGGTACTCGCGGCATCGGGAGGACGCTCCGACGCTGGTGAACATGTACGGGATCACCGAAACGACGGTGCACGTCTCGTACGTGGCGCTGGATCGGGTGTACGCGGCGACCGCGCCCGGCAGCGTGATCGGGACCGGGATCCCCGACCTGCGCGTCTACGTCCTGGACGACCGGCTGCGTCCCGTCCCGCCGGGTGTGATCGGCGAGATGTACGTCGCCGGGCCGGGCCTCGCGCGGGGTTATCTGAACCGTCCGGGCCTGTCGGCGGAGCGGTTCGTGGCGGACCCGCACGGCGAGCCGGGCTCGCGGATGTACCGGACGGGCGACCTGGGGCGCTGGCGCCGCGACGGTTCGCTCGAATACCTCGGCCGGGCGGACCAGCAGGTTCAGTTGCGCGGCTTCCGGATCGAGCCGGGCGAGATCGAGGCCGCTCTGACCCGCCACGACGACGTCCGGGACGCCGCGGTGATTGTTCGGGACGATCGGCTGGTCGCCTATGTGGTCGGTGGTGGTGTGGATTCGGGTGAGTTGCGGCGGTTCGTCGGTCGTGCTCTGCCCGAGTACATGGTTCCGGCGGTGGTGGTGGAGCTGGAGGCGCTGCCGCTGACGGTGAACGGCAAGCTGGACCGCAAGGCGCTCCCGGCCCCCGATTTCTCCGCCGAGGTGTCCTCTCGGACCCCCTCCACGCCCGAGGAGGAGGTCCTCGCCCGCCTGTTCGCCGAGGTCCTGAACCTGGAGCGGGTCGGGGTGGACGACGGGTTCTTCGATCTGGGCGGGGATTCGATCATCGCGATCCAGCTGGTTTCCCGGGCCCGTCAGAACGGTCTGGTGGTGAGTCCTCGCGAGGTGTTCCAGCACCAGACGGTCGAGGAGCTCGCCGCCGCGGCCCGCCCGGTCGGGGAGGACGAGCGGGTCGAGGCCGAACCGCCCGGGGCCGGGATCGGGCCCGTGCCCGTCACGCCGATCGTCGGGTGGCTGCGCGAGCGCGTGGACGGCGACGCGTCGCGCATCGCCGGGTTCCACCAGTCGATGCTGCTCCGCACGCCGCCCGCCCTCGGCGTCGGGCGGCTGGCGGAGGCGCTCGGCACGCTGGTCGACCACCACGACGTCCTCCGCCTCCGCCTCGACGTGGACGAGGACGGTGCGGGCGGCTGGCAGCCGGTGGTGCGGCAGCCGGGTTCGGTGGACGCCGCCGCGTTCGTCACCCGGGTCGACATCGCGGGGCTGGACGACGACAAGCGCGCCGCGCTGCTCGCCGAGCAGGCGGCGGCCGCCCGCGACCGGCTCGATCCCCGGGACGGGACCGTCGCCCAGCTCGTCTGGTTCGACGCGGGCGACGAGCAGGGGCGCCTCCTCGTCGTCCTGCACCACCTGGTCGTGGACGGCGTGTCGTGGCGGATCCTGCTGCCCGACCTCGTCACCGCGTGGGCCGGGGGAGAGCTGCAGCCGGTCGGGACGTCGTTCCGCCGGTGGGCGCAGAAGCTCACCGCCGCCGCGCCCGGCGAGGACGCGCTCGAGGACTGGCTCGACATCGTGGACGGCCCGCCGCAGCGGATCGCGGCCCGCGACCTCGACCCGCGCGTGGACATCGCGGCCCGCGCCCGGCACACGACCCTCGACCTGCCCGCCGAGGTCACGGGCCCGCTGCTCACCGACGTCCCGGCCGCGTGGAACGCCCGCGCGAACGACGTCCTGCTCGCGGGGCTCGCCCTCGCGGTCGCGCAGTGGCGGCGGCACCGGCCCGGCGGCGGGCGCGGCACCGACGTGCTGATCGACCTGGAGGGGCACGGGCGCGACGCCGCGGTGCCGGGCGCGGACGTGTCCCGGACGGCCGGCTGGTTCACCTCGATCCATCCCGTGCGCATCGACGCCGGACCGGCCGACTGGACGCGGGTCCGGTCCGGCGGGCCGGACGTCGCGACGGCCGTCAAGAAGGTGAAGGAGCAGCTCAGGGCCGTTCCGGACGCGCCGCAGTTCGGCCTGCTGCGCTACACCGGCCCGGACGGGGAGGCCGCGGCGGAGCTGGCCGAGGCGCCCCGCGCGCAGATCGCGTTCAACTACCTCGGGCGGGTCGCGCCCGGCGGTGACGAGGACTGGGCGCTCGCGCCGGAGGAGCCGCCCGCGGGCGAGGACCCGCGGATGCCGATGGCGCACGCCCTGGAGGTCAACGCGGTCACCCGCGACCTCCCGGACGGCCCCGTCCTGTCCGCCGCCTGGACCTGGCCGGGCGAGCTGCTGGACGGCGACGACGTGCGGGAGCTCGCGGACGCGTGGTTCACCGCGCTGCGCGGCATCGTCGCCCACGTCACCGCCGCCGCGGCCGGCGACGTCGCCGCGCCGGTCGGCGGGTTCACCCCGTCCGACCTGCTCGTGGACCTCGACCAGAGTGAGATCGACACGTTGCAGAACGCCTGGAGGAACCAGCATTGACCCGGGGGGACCTCGAAGACATCCTGCCGCTGTCGCCGTTGCAGCAGGGGTTCTTCTTCCACGCCCTGTTCGACGCCGACGACACCGACGTCTACACGGCCCAGTTCGTCCTCGACCTGGAGGGCCCGCTGGACGTCCCGGCGCTGCGGGCGGCGGCCGGGACGCTGCTGCGCCGCCACTCGAACCTGCGGGCCGCGTTCTGGCACGAGGACCTGTCGCGGCCGGTGCAGGTGATCCCGCGCACGGTCGAGCCGCCGTGGGAGGAGGTCGCGGCGGCGGACGCGGGCGAGGCCGACGCGGTCGTCGCGCGGGAGCGGGCGCGCGGGTTCGACATGACCGCGCCGCCGCTGCTGCGGTTCGTCCTGGTCCGGATGGGGCCGGAGCGGTTCCGGCTCGTCTTCACCAACCACCACATCCTGCTGGACGGCTGGTCGACGCCGATCCTCGCGACCGAGCTGTTCATGCTGTACATGCAGGGCGGTGGCGACGCCGGGTTCCCGCGCGTCACGCCGTACAAGAACTACCTCGCGTGGCTCGCGCAGCAGGACCGCGCCGCCGCCGAGGACGCCTGGCGCCGCGCCCTCGACGGCCTCGACGGCCCGTGCCTGGTCGCGCCCGAGGCCGCCGCCCGCGCGCCCCGCCCGCCCGAGCGCACGATCACCGAACTGGACCGGCGGACGACGCGGCGCCTCACCCGCGCGGCACGCCGCCACAACGTCACGCTCAGCACCGTCCTGCAGGGCGCATGGGGGCTGGTCCTCGGCCGGTTCCTCGGCTCCCGCGACGTCGTGTTCGGCGCGACCGTGTCCGGCCGCCCGCCCGAGCTGCCCGGCATCGAGCAGATGATCGGGCTGTTCATCAACACGCTGCCGATCCGCGTCAGGTTCCGGCAGGACGAACCGCTCGCCGCGCTCCTCGAACGGCTGCAGGCCGAGCAGACCGACCTGCTCGCCCACCACCACCTCGGCCTCACCGACGTGCAGCGGGCCGCCGGGCAGGGCGGCGCCCTGTTCGACACGATGACGGTCCTGGAGAACTACCCGTTCGACCCCGCGTCGATGGAGGGTTCGCTCAACGGGGTCCGGATCGCCGCCGCCGACTCCTACGACGCGACGCACTTCCCGCTGTCGTTCGTCGCCGCCCCGGGCGAGGAGCTGTCGCTGCGGCTGCACTTCCGGCCCGACGTGTTCGAGCGGGACGCCGTCGAGGCGCTGCTCGCGCGCGTCCGCCGGGTCCTGGAGGCGTTCGCCGACGACTCGTCCCGCCCCGTCGGCGCGCTCGACCTCGCGGGCGACGGCGAGCGGGCCGCGCTCGCCGCGCGGAACGACACGGCCGCCGACCTCCCCGCCGGGACGCTCCCCGACCTGTTCGAGGCGCGGGCCGCCCGCACCCCGGACGACGTCGCGCTCGTCTGCGGCGACGCGTCCCTGACCTACGCGGAACTGAACGACCGAGCGAACCGCCTCGCCCGCGACCTCGTCGCGCGGGGCGTCGGCCCCGAGGACCGCGTCGCGCTCGTCCTGCCCCGCACCCCGGACGTGGTCGTCGCGATCCTCGCCGTCCACAAGGCGGGCGCCGCGTACGTGCCGGTCGACCCGGAGTACCCGGCCGACCGCGTCGCCTACATCCTGGACGACTGCGCGCCCGCCGTCACGATCACCGCCGCCGACGTCCCGGCCGGGGGCGACGGGCTCGGGAACCCGGACCGGTCCCTGCTCGGCGCGAACGCCGCCTACGTGATCTACACCTCGGGTTCGACCGGCCGCCCCAAGGGCGTGACCGTCACCCACACCGCCGTCCTCAACTACTACGAGGCGCACCGCGACCGGTTCATCGACCCCGCGGCCGAGGCGGCGGGCGGGCGCCGGATGCGGTTCGCGCACCTCGCGTCGTTCTCGTTCGACACGTCGTGGATGGGCCTGCTCTGGATGATGCACGGCCACGAGCTCCACCTCATCGACGACGACACCCGCCGCGACGTCGAGGCCTACACCCGGTACGCGGCGCGCGCGCGGATCGACCTCGTCAACACGACCCCGTCGCACTTCGCGTCCTTGCGCGACGCGGGCCTGCTGGACGACGACGGGCGGCACCGCCCGTCGCAGCTCCTCCTCGGCGGCGAGGCCGTCGGGGACGCGCTCTGGTCCGGGTTGCGCGCCCTCGCGCCCGCCGTCACCGCCCGCAACTTCTACGGGCCGACCGAGTCGACGATCGACACGATGAACCAGGTCGTCGCCGGCACCGAACGGCCGTCGATCGGGGGCCCGCAGCGCGGCACCCGCGCCTACGTGCTGGACTCCGCCCTGCAGCCGGTCCCCGCCGGAGTCCCCGGCGAGCTGTACCTGGCGGGCGTCCAGCTCGCCCGCGGCTACCTCGGCCGCCCCGCGCTGACCGGCGAACGGTTCGTCGCCGACCCGTTCGGTGCGCCCGGCGACCGCATGTACCGCACCGGCGACCTCGCCCGGTGGCGGCCCGACGGCACCCTCGACTACCTCGGCCGCGCCGACGACCAGGTCAAGATCCGCGGGTACCGGGTCGAGCCCGGCGAGATCGAGTCCGTCCTGGCCGGGTTCGAGGGCGTCGCGCAGGCCGCCGTCGTCGTCCGCGACGGGCGCCTCGCCGCCTATGTCGCCCCCGCCGACCTGGACGTCGCCGCGCTGCGCGGGCACGCCGCCGCACGGCTGCCCGAGCATATGATGCCGTCCTTCACGACCCTCGACGCGCTCCCGCTCACCGTGAACGGCAAGCTCGACCGGGCCGCGCTGCCCGCCCCCGGAGGCACCGCCGCGGCGGACCGCCGCGCCCCCCGCACCCCGCAGGAGGAGATCATCGGCGGCCTGTTCGCCGAGATCCTCGGCGCGCCCCGCGTCGGCCCGGACGACTCGTTCTTCGACCTCGGCGGCGACTCGCTCACCGCCACCCGCCTCGCCGGCCGGATCCGTTCCGCGCTCGGCGCCGAACTCCCCGTCCGGGCGCTGTTCGAGGCCCCGACCGTCGCCGGGATCGCGGCCCGCCTCGCGGGCGCGGCCCGCGACGTCCGGCCCGCCCTGCGGCCCGCCGGACGGCCCGACGTCGTCCCGCTCTCGCCCGCCCAGCAGCGGCTCTGGTTCCTCAACCGGTTCCAGGGCGCCGGGGCGCTGTTCAACCTGCCGATCGCGCTCCGCCTCGAGGGCGATCTCGACCTCGGCGCGCTGCGCGCCGCGCTCGCCGACGTCGCCGCCCGGCACGAGTCGCTCCGCACGATCTTCCCGGACGGGTCCGGCACCGCCCGCCAGCTCGTCCTCGACCCGGCCGCCGCGCGGCCCCGCCTGGACGTGACCCCCGCCGACGAGGCCGCGCTGCCCGCCGCGCTCGCCGCGGCCGCCGGGCATGGCTTCGACCTCTCCGTCGAACCGCCGCTGCGGGCCCGGCTGTTCGCGCTCGGCGGCGGCACGCACGTCCTGATGCTCGTCCTGCACCACATCGCGGCCGACGGCTGGTCGATGGCCCCGCTCGCCCGCGACGTCATCACCGCGTACGCGTCCCGTGCGGAGGGGCGTGCGCCGGACTGGGCGCCGCTGCCCGTCCAGTACGCGGACTACACCCTCTGGCAGCGGGAGCTGTTCGGTTCCGAGGACGATCCGGACAGCCTGATCTCGCGGCAGATCGCCTACTGGCGGGAGGCCCTCGACGGCCTGCCCGACGAGCTGCCGCTCCCCGCCGACCGTCCCCGCCCCGCCGAGGCGTCCTACCGGGGCGCGACCCACGCCTTCGAGCTCGACGCCGAACTCCACGCCGGACTCCACGCCCTCGCCCGCCGGCACGGCGCCAGCCTGTTCATGGTGATGCAGGCCGCCTACGCGGCGCTGCTCACCCGGCTCGGCGCCGGGACGGACGTGCCGATCGGGTCCCCGATCGCGGGCCGGACGGACGAGGCGCTCGACGACCTCGTCGGCATGTTCGTCAACATGCTCGTCCTGCGCACCGACACCTCCGGCGACCCGACCTTCCGGGAACTCGTCGCGCGGGTGAAGGAGACCGACCTCGCCGCGTACGCGCACCAGGACGTCCCGTTCGAGCGGCTCGTCGAGATCCTCAACCCCGCTCGCTCGATGGCCCGGCACCCGCTGTTCCAGGCCGTCCTGTCCTTCCAGAACAACCCCGAGGCCCGCCTCGAGCTCGACGGCCTCACCGGCGGCGCCGAACCCCTACCGTCCGGTGTCGCGAAGTACGACCTCTCGCTTTACCTGCAGGAACGGCACGGCGACGAGGGCGCGCCCGGCGGCATCGAGGCCGCGCTGGAGTATGCCCTCGACCTGTTCGACCCCGCCACCGCCGTCTCGATCGCCGACCGGTTCGAGCGTCTCGTCCGCGCACTCGTCGCCGACCCCGACGCCCCGATTGGCGCCGCCGAGATCCTCGGCCGCGCCGAGCGCCGCACCATCCTGCGCGAATGGGCCGGAGGCCGGGCGCCCGAGGCGGGGCGGACGACGATCCCGGCGCTGTTCGAGGCGCGTGCGGCGGAGCGTCCGGGTGCGGTGGCGGTGGTGTCGGGGGGTGTGTCGTGGTCGTTCGGTGAGGTGAACGCGCGGGCGAACCGTTTGGCGCGGCGGTTGGTGGAGTGCGGGGTGGGTCCGGAGCGGTTCGTGGCTCTGGCTCTGCCGCGTTCGGCCGATCTGGTGGTGGCGGTGCTGGCGGTGTTGAAGGCGGGCGGGGCGTATGTGCCGGTCGATCCGGATTATCCGGCCGATCGGATCGCGTACATGCTCGAGGACGCCCGTCCGGTCCTGACGATCCGCGCCGAGGGTGCCGGCGAGGCCGGTGTGCCTGTCGAAGGGGTGCCTGTGGAAGGGGTGCCCGGTGGTGTCGGTCGAGACGGCACCGCGGCTTCCGGCGGGCATGCGTGCCCGTCCGGGGCGGCGGTGCTGACGATCCGGCAAGGGGACGCGGACGCGCCGGGGTATGACGATGCGAATCTCGGTGTGGTGGTGTCTCCGGATAACCCGGCGTATGTGATTTATACGTCGGGTTCGACGGGGCGGCCGAAGGGTGTGGTGGTTCCGCATCGGAACGTGGTGCGGTTGCTGCGGTCGACCGAGGAGTGGTTCGGGTTCGGTCCGGATGATGTGTGGACGTTGTTCCACTCCTACGCGTTCGACTTCTCGGTGTGGGAGTTGTGGGGCTCGCTCCTTTACGGGGGCCGTCTGGTCGTCGTCCCGTACATGACCTCCCGGTCGCCGCAGGACTTCCTGCAGTTGCTGGAGGACGAGCGTGTGACCGTCCTGAACCAGACGCCGTCGGCGTTCTACCAGTTGATGGCGGCCGACAAGGAGAACCCGAACCACGACCTGTCGGCTCTGCGGTATGTGGTGTTCGGTGGTGAGGCGCTCGAACTCGGGCGTCTGGACGACTGGTACTCCCGGCATCGGGAGGACGCTCCGACGCTGGTGAACATGTACGGGATCACCGAGACGACGGTGCACGTTTCGTACGTGGCGCTGGATCGGGTGTACGCGGCGACCGCGCCCGGCAGCGTGATCGGGACCGGGATCCCCGACCTGCGCGTCTACGTCCTGGACGACCGGCTGCGTCCCGTTCCGCCGGGTGTGATCGGCGAGATGTACGTCGCCGGGCCGGGCCTCGCGCGGGGTTATCTGAACCGTCCGGGCCTGTCGGCGGAGCGGTTCGTGGCGGACCCGCACGGCGAGCCGGGCGCCCGGATGTACCGGACGGGCGACCTGGGGCGCTGGCGCCGCGACGGTTCGCTCGAATACCTCGGCCGGGCGGACCAGCAGGTTCAGTTGCGCGGCTTCCGGATCGAGCCGGGCGAGATCGAGGCCGCTCTGACCCGCCACGACGACGTCCGGGACGCCGCGGTGGTCGTTCGGGACGACCGGCTGGTCGCCTATGTGGTGGGTGATGGCCCGGACCCGTCCGAGTTGCGGCGGTTCGTGAGTGGTGGCCTGCCCGAGTACATGGTTCCGGCGGTGGTGGTGGAGCTGGAGGCGCTGCCGCTGACGGTGAACGGCAAGCTGGACCGCAAGGCGCTCCCGGCTCCCGATTTCTCGGTGCAGGTGTCGTCGCGTACCCCGTCCACGCGTGAGGAGGAGGTTCTCGCGCGGCTGTTCGCCGAGGTGCTGGGCTTGGAGCGGGTCGGGGTGGACGACGGGTTCTTCGATCTGGGCGGGGATTCGATCATCGCGATCCAGCTCGTGTCGCGGGCCCGTCAGGACGGTCTGGTGGTGAGTCCTCGCGAGGTGTTCCAGCACCAGACGGTCGAGGAGCTCGCCGCCGCGGCCCGTCCGGTCGGGGAGGACGAGCGGGTCGAGGCCGAACCGCCCGGCGCGGGCGTCGGGCAGGTCCCGGCGACCCCGATCATGCGCTGGTTCGGGGAACTGGACGGCCCGGTCGCCGGCTACAGCCAGCGCATGCTGCTGCGGGTGCCGCCGTCCCTCGACGTCGCGGGACTGACCGGGGCGCTGCGGACGGTCATCGACCACCACGACATGCTCCGCCTCCGCGTGCACGACGGCGAGTTCGAGGTCGCCGAGCCGGGGACGGTCGACGCGGCGCCGCTCGTCCGCCGCGTGGACGTGACCGGACGGGACGGCGCGGCGCTGCGAGCGGTCCTCGCGGCCGAGGCCCGCGCCGCCCGCCGCGAGCTCGACCCCGCGACCGGGGCGATGGTGCGGCTCGTGTGGTTCGACGCGGGCCCGGAGCGCTCGGGCCGCCTCCTGGTCACCCTCCACCACCTGGTCGTGGACGGCGTGTCGTGGCGGATCCTGCTGCCCGACCTCGTCACCGCGTGGGCCGGGGGGACGCTCGATCCCGTCCCGACGTCGTTCCGGCGGTGGGCGCAGCGGCTCGCCGCCGAGGCGTCCGATCCGGGCCGCGCCGCCGAGCTGCCGCTGTGGGAGGACGTCCTCGCGACGCCCGACCCGCTGCTCGGCGCGCGTCCGCTCGACCCGGCCGCCGACACGTTCGGCACCGCCCGGCACCACACGGTGAGCCTGCCCGCCGACGTCACCGGGCCGCTGCTCGCCGACGTCCCCGCCGCGTTCCACGGCCGGGCGAACGACGTGCTGCTGACCGGGCTCGCGCTGGCCCTCGCCGAGTGGCGGCGGGACCGGGGCGTGACGGACGAGACGGCGGTGCTCGTCGACCTGGAGGGGCACGGCCGCGAGGAGATCGTCCCGGGCGTGGACCTGTCGCGGACGGTGGGCTGGTTCACCTCGATCTTCCCGGTGCGGCTCGACGCGGGGTGGGTGGAGCCGACGGACGTCCGCGAGGGCGGCCAGGCGGTCGGGACCGCGCTGAAGCGGGTGAAGGAGCAGCTCCGGGAGATCCCCGACAACGGCATCGGGCACGGCCTGCTGCGGTACCTGAACCCGGCGGCGGCCGGGACACTCGCCGGGCGCCCGCACCCGCAGGTCGCGTTCAACTACCTCGGCCGGTCCGCCGCGCCGGAGGCCGCCGACTGGGGCCCGGCGGGGCAGGCGGAGTCGGACGCCCTGGGCGGCGGGCAGGACGACGCGCTCGCGCTCGTCCACGCCGTCGAGGTGAACGCCCACACCCGGGACCTGCCGGACGGGCCCGAGCTGACGGCCACCTGGACCTACGCGGCGAACGTGTTCGACGACGCCGCGATCGCCGATCTCGCCGGGCGCTGGACGGCGGCGCTGCGCGGTCTCGTCGCGCACGTCGTGGACGGCGCCGCCGACGGCCCCGTCGGCGGGTTCACGCCGTCCGACCTGTCGCTGGTCGACGTGGGCCAGGACGAGATCGACGAGCTCGCCGCCGAGCTCGACGGCGAATGGGAGGACGATTGAGCAAGTCGCAACTCGAGGACATCCTCCCGCTGTCCCCGCTCCAGCAGGGGCTCTTCTTCCACGCGCTGTACGACTCGGACCACGACGTCTACACGGCGCAGATCGTGTTCGACCTGCGCGGTCCGCTGGACGCGGACGCGCTGCGGGCCGCAGCCGCGACGCTGCTGCGCCGCCACGCGAACCTGCGGGCCGGGTTCCGGCAGCGCAAGGAGGGGTCGCCGGTGCAGGTCGTGCACCGCGCGGTCAAGCTGCCCTGGCGGGACGCCGACCTGTCGGACCTGCCCGCGGACGAGCGGGAGGCCGCGGCGAAGCGGCTCGCGGACGGCGAGCGGACCCGGCCGTTCGACATGGCGAAGCCGCCGCTGCTGCGGTTCCTGCTGATCCGGCTGGGCGACGGCCAGCACCGGATGGTGTTCACGAACCATCACATCCTGCTCGACGGCTGGTCCACGCCCGTCCTGCAGACCGAGCTGTTCGCGCTCTACCTGGCGAAGGGCGACGACACCGGCATGCCGCGCGTCGCCCCGTACAAGAACTACCTCGCGTGGCTCGCGCAGCAGGACCGGGCCGCCGCCGAGGACGCCTGGAGCCGCGCCCTCGAGGGGTTCACCGAGCCCGCGCTCGTCGCGCCCGGCGCGCCCGAGCCCGGCGCGCAGGCCCCCGGGCGGGTCCGCTCGCGCCTCAGCGAGGACCTCACCGCCGCGCTCGGCGCGCGAGCCCGCGCGCAGGGCGTCACCCTCAACACCGTCCTGCAGCTCGCGTGGGGCGTCCTGCTCGGCCGCCTGACCGGGAGCACGGACGTCGTGTTCGGCGCCGCCGTCTCCGGGCGGCCTCCCGAACTGCAGGGCGTCGAGCAGATGATCGGGCTGTTCATCAACACGCTGCCGATCCGGGTGCGGGTCCGCCCCGGCGACACGGTGGCGGGCGCGCTGACGCGGCTGCAGGACGAGCAGGCCGCGCTGATGCCGCACCACCACCTGGGGCTCGCGGACATCCAGCGGCTCGCGGGCGGCGGCGCGCTGTTCGACACGATGACGGTCCTGGAGAACTACCCGTTCGACCCGGACGCCGCGGGCACCGACCTCGGCGGCCTCTCCCTGCACGACGTGGACGGGCACGACGCCAGCCACTACCCGCTGACCTTCGCCGCCGTGCCCGGACGGGGGCTCTCGCTGCGGATCGACCACCGCGCCGACCTGTTCACCCGCGACGACGCCGAACGCCTGATGCGGCGGTTCGTCCGGATCCTCGACGCGGTCGCGCACCGCCCCGACCTGCCGCTCGGCCTGATCGACGTGCTCGACGACGACGAACGCGCGCTCGTCCTGCGCGACTGGCAGGGGCCGCGCACCGGCCGCGCCGCCCGCACGGTCACCGGCGCGTTCGCCGCACGGCTCGCCCGCACCCCCGACGCCGTCGCCGTCCGGACGCCGCACACCGGGGAGTCGCTCACCTACGCCGAACTGGACGAGCGCGCGAACCGGCTCGCGCACCGGCTCATCGACCTCGGGGTGGGGCGGGACGTGCCGGTCGCCGTGCTGCTGGAGCGGTCCGCCGACATCGCCGTCGCGTCGCTGGCGATCCTGAAGGCGGGCGGGGCGTACGCGCCGATCCACCACGGGTACCCGGCGGAGCGCACCGCGTGGGCCGTCGCCGAGGTCGCCGCGCCCGTCCTCGTCGTGAACGCGCCGATGCGCGGGCGCGTCGCGGACCTGGAGACGTCCGCGCACGTCCTGGACCTCGACGACGATCCCGGCATCGCCGCGCGGCCCGGCACCGACCCGGGCGTCGCGTGCCACCCCGAGCAGCTCGCGTGCGTGCTGTTCACGTCCGGTTCGACGGGCGTGCCGAAGGGCGTGATGCTCCGGCACCGCGACGCCGTCGACCTCGCCACCGACGGGCGACTCCGCGGCGGGGCCCACGACCGCGTGCTCGTCCACTCGCCGCACGCGTTCGACGCGTCGCTCTACGAGCTGTGGACGCCGCTGCTGCACGGCGGCACCGCCGTCGTCGCGCCCCCCGGCCACCTCGACGGCGCGGCCCTCGAACGGCTCGCCGAGACGGGCGACCTCACCGGCCTGTTCCTCACCACCACCCTGTTCAACCTGGTCGCGGACGAGCGCCCGCACGCGTTCGGGCGGCTCCGCGAGGTGCTCACCGGCGGCGAGGCCGGATCACCGGCCGCGATCCGCAAGGTCCTCGCGGCGTGCCCGGACACCGAGGTCGGCAACGTGTACGGGCCGACCGAGGCGACCACGTACACGACCGTCACCGGGCTGCGCGGACCGCTCGCCGACCCCGCCGAGACGTCCGCCGTGCTGGGCCGCCCCATCGACGACATGCGCGTGTACGTCCTGGACGCGGGCCTGCGGCCGGTGCCGCCCGGCGTGGTGGGGGAGGCCTACATCGCGGGTGCCGGGCTCGGCCGCGGCTACCTGCGGCGCCCGGCCCTGACCGCGGAGCGCTACGTCGCCGACCCCTACGGCGCCCCCGGCGACCGCATGTACCGGACGGGCGACCTGGTGCGGTGGCGGCCCGGCGGCACCCTGGAGTACGTCGACCGCGCCGACTTCCAGGTGAAGGTGCGGGGCTTCCGCATCGAGCTCGGCGAGGTCGAGGCCGCGGTCGCCGCGCATCCCGGCGTCGCCAACGTCGCCGTCGTCGCCCGCGAGGACGCGCCCGGCGTGAAGTCGCTCGTCGCCTACGTCATCGCCCCCGGCATGCCGGTCCAGGGCGGGGACGGGACGGACGGCCTGCGGCGGTTCGTCGCCGGGCGGCTGCCCGAGTACATGGTGCCCGCCGCGTTCGTCCGGCTCGACACGTTCCCCGTCGGGCCCAACGGCAAGCTGGACCGGCGCGCCCTGCCCGCCCCCGACTACGCCGAGGCCGCCGCCGGCCGCGCCCCGCGCACCCCGAGGAGGAGCGGCTCGCGGAGATCGTCGCGGGCGTCCTCGGCCTCGACCGGGTCGGCGCGGACGTCAGCTTCTTCGACCTCGGCGGCGACAGCATCACCGCGCTGAAGCTCGTCACCCGCGCCCGGCAGGCCGGGATCGAGCTGACCCCGCGCGAGGTGTTCACGCACCAGACCGTCGAGGCCCTCACCCGCGTCGGCGACCCGCGGGACCGCCTCGGCTTCGAGGTCCTGCTCCCCATCCGCACGTCCGGGACGCGCCCGCCGGTGTTCTTCGTGCACCCGGCGGGCGGCCTCGCCTGGGGATACCTCCAGTTCCAGCGGCACCTCGGCCCCGACCAGCCGGTGTACGGGCTGCAGGCGCGCGCGTTCACGCGGGCCGAACTGCCCGCGTCCGTCGCGGAGATGGCCGGCGACTACCTCGAGCAGATCCGCGCCGTCCGCCCGTCCGGCCCGTACCACCTGGTGGGCTGGTCGCTCGGCGGGCTCGTCGCCTACGAGATGGCCGTCCGGCTCCAGGAGGCGGGCGAGGAGGTCGGGATGCTCGCCCTCATCGACGCCTACCACGGGCAGGACCTCGAGTCCGAGCGCCGCGAGATCCTCCCCGAGCTGCTCCAGGCCATCGGCATCGACGCCGGGATGATCGCGGCCGACGGCAACCCCGACATGGCGGCGATCACGGCGGTGCTCGCCGAGCGCGGCGACGCCCTCGCCACCCTCGGCGAGGACGACCTCGTCAACGTCTACCGCAACTACGAGAACGGCCTGCGGCACGCCGAGGAGTACCGGCCCGGCCGGTACCGGGGCGACATCGTGTTCTTCACCGCGCTGCGCGGCCGCACCGCCGGATCGCCCACCGGACCGGCGAACTGGGGCCCGCTCGTCGACGGCGGCATCGTGGACCACCCGCTCGACGTCGACCACCACCTGCTGATGGAGCCCGGCCCGGCCGCCGAGATCGGCGCCGTGCTCGCCGCCACGCTCGGCAAGTTCCGCAGCGAAACCGGAAAGGGATGACATGACGAACCCGTTCGAGGACCCCGACGGCACGTACCTCGTGCTCGTCAACGACGAGGGCCAGCACTCGCTGTGGCCGTCCTTCGCCGCGGTTCCCGCGGGCTGGACGGTCGCGAAGGAGGAGGACACCCGGCAGGCGTGCCTCGACCACATCAACGAGAACTGGACGGACATGCGGCCCAAGAGCCTCATCGAGGCCATGGGTGACTAGGCCGGGCGGACCCGTCGGGACCGGACCCGTCGAGATCCCCGCGGTCACCGAGTGGACGATGGAGATGCTCGACGCCGCCGATCTGCGGCCCGCGCCGCTGCCCGCCGCCGAGATGACGTTCACGCTGGCCGGACGGCCGTCCGCCGAGGTCAACCGCGCCATGTACGCGCTGGTCGGTGCCCGCGTCTGCTGGACGGACCGGTTCGGCTGGTCGCACGCGGACTGGCGCGCCTGGGTGGAGCGGCCCGAGCTGAGCACCTGGATAGCGATGGCCGAGGGCACCGTCGCGGGGTTCTTCGAGATCGAGGCGCAGCCCGGCGGCGACACCGAGATCCACCTCGTCGGGCTCGGGCCCGCGTTCGTCGGCCGCGGCTGCGGCGGGTACCTGGTCGAGCAGTGCGTCCGCCGCGCGTGGCGCCGCGGGGAGCTGTGGGCGCCGGGCAGCGGCCCCGCCACGCGCGTGTGGCTGCGCACCAGCAGCCTCGATCACCCCAACGCGATGGCGAACTACGGGCGGCGGGGCTTTAAGGTGGCCGCGGAGACCGTCGCCCCCAAGCTCGTCCCCGACCCCAGGACGGCGCCGTGGCCGCTGCCGCACGACCCGCGCGCCGTCTCCCGCCGGGACGAGGAGGAGGAATTGATCACGTGAGCTGGTTCCGCTGCGCCGAGCCGCGCCCCTGGGCGTCCATGCGGCTGTTCTGCCTGCCGCACGCGGGCGGGTCGGCGGTGTTCTACCGGACCTGGGCCAAGGAGATCAGCCCAGCCGTCGAGGTGCAGGCCGTCCAGTACCCGGGCCGCGCCGACCGGATGGGGGAGCCGCTCATCGACGACGCGTACCGGCTCGCGCGGCTCGTCGCGGGCGCGCTGGCCCCGCTCGCCGACCGTCCGACCGCGCTGTTCGGGCACAGCATGGGCGCCGTCATCGCCTACGAGGTGGCGCGCCTGCTGCAGGAACGGGGGAGCGCCCCGGTGCACCTGTTCGCGTCCGGCGCCCGCGCGCCCCACGACCGGGGGGACGAACGGGTCGCCGGACGCGACGACGACGGCGTCGTCGCCGAGATGGTGCGGCTCGGCGGGACCGACGCCGACGCCCTGCGGGACCCGGAGCTGCGGGAGCTCGTCCTGCCGTACGTCCGCAACGACTTCGCGCTGATCGAGGGCTACGCGCACCGGGACGGCACCCGGCTCACCGTCCCGGTCACCGCGATCGTCGGGGACGACGACCCGCGCGTCACCCCGGAGCAGGCCGCCGGGTGGGGCGCGGTCACCGACGGCCGGTTCGCCCTCAGGACGCTGCCGGGCGGCCACTTCTACCTGGCCGACCGGCAGCCCGACGTCATCGCCGAGGTCCTGCGGACCCTCGAGATCCCCGCCGTCTAGCGGATCAGTAGACGCTCACCCCGTACCGGGAGAGCGGCTCGGTCACCGGCTGGAAGAACGTGGTGCCGCCCCACGTGCAGTTCCCGCTGCCGCCGGAGGTCAGGCCCAGCGCGGTCGACCCGGAGAACAGCGACCCGCCGCTGTCGCCCGGCTCGGCGCACACGGTCGTCCGGATGAGGCCGCTGACGCTGCCCTCCTGGTAGTTGACGGTCTGGTTGAGCGCGGTGACCCGCCCGCGGTGCAGCCCGGTGGTGCTGCCGCTGCGCGAGACGGTCTGGCCGACCGCGGCGTTCCCGGCCCTGGTGATGTCCTGGGTGCCGCCGCCGTACAGGTGGACGACGCCCCGGGTGTCCTGCGGGGTCGAGGTGTAGCGCACGATGCCGTAGTCGTTGCCGGGGAAGCTGCTTCCGGCGGTGTTGCCGAGGGTCCTGCCGCTGCCGTCGGTCCAGGTCGACCCGATATCGGTGCAGTGCCCGGCGGTGAGGAAGTAGTAGGTGCTTCCGCTGCGGACGTTGAAGCCGAGCGAGCAGCGGCCGCCGTTCGTGTAGATGGCCTGGCCGCCGGCGGTGAACATGCGGAACTCTCCGGCGACCCGCTCGGTGCGGACGGCCGCGCCGTGCTGGGCGGCCTCGGCCCGGACCTTCGTCAGCTCCGCGCCGGAGACGGTGCCGTCCATGGACAGGACGACCTGGTTGGTCCGGGGGTCGACGGCCCACGCGGTGCCGGGGACGGTCGCGTCCCGCTTCAGCTCGGCCATGACCTCCTCGAGGTCCGCGCCGCTGCGCTCGACCGTCCGCGCCTGCGCGCCCGCCGCGCGGACGGTCCGCGCGGCGGCGCCGTCGGTCACGGTGACGACGAGCTTGCCGCTGGACTCGTCGAGGTAGGCGCCCGCGGTACTGGCGCCGAGCCGTTCGGTGAGCTGGGCGGCCACCGTGCCGGGGGCGGCCGGGGACGCGGGGGCGGTGGGGGTCGCGGCCGCCGGCGGGGCGGCGGCCAGGGCGGCCGCCGCGATGCCGGCGACCGCCGCGGCGGTACCGGCCGCGGTGCGGGCGCGTCCGTGACGCTGGTTCATTCGTGCCTCCTGGGGGGAGCGGTGCACCCGGACGGTGCACCGGAGACACCGCACATGCTTGAGGAACCGGCAAAGCGGACGAAAGGCGAGAAGATGACTAAACGGGTGTGAAGGCGTTGGCACGTTGAGTACCGATCCGCAGGCGGCGCGGGAGATCCGGCCGCGCCCTTCGACGCTCCGTTCAATGTTCAACGGGATGTTCGACGGGGCGTCGACGGCCCGGGCTGGGCCTCCCCAGCGGGCCGATCCCGGCGTACAACGGAAGGGACGGGGGGACCGGACGCGCACCGGCGGAACCTCCCGCCACCGGTCCCCGCGCGGGAGCACGGGAGGGCCGATGGGCGTCGAGATCCGGGTGGAAGGGCTCAGGAAGTCGTTCGGACGGCAGGTCATCTGGGAGGACGTGTCCCTCACGATCCCGGCGGGGGAGATCTCCGCGCTGCTCGGCCCGTCCGGCACCGGCAAGTCCGTGTTCCTCAAGAACCTCGTCGGGCTGCTGCGTCCCGACCGCGGCCACGTCTACGTCGGCGGCGGCGACGTCCCGCGGCTGCGCGAGCGCGACCTGTACCGGATGCGCCGCACGTTCGGGGTGCTGTTCCAGGACGGCGCCCTGTTCGGCTCCATGAACGTCTTCGACAACATCGCGTTCCCGCTCCGCGAGCACACGAAGAAGGGCGAGGCCGAGATCCGCCGGATCGTCCTGGAGAAGATGGAGATGGTCGGCCTGGCGGGCGCGGGCGGCAAGCTGCCCGGCGAGATCTCCGGCGGGATGAAGAAGCGCGCCGGCCTCGCCCGCGCGCTCGTCCTGGAACCGGAGATCATCCTCGCCGACGAGCCCGACTCCGGTCTCGACCCCGTCCGCACCGCCTACCTCAACCAGCTGTTCGTGGACGTGAACGCCGAGTTCGGGACGACCTTCCTCATCGTCACCCACGACATCGGCACCGCCCGCGTGCTGCCCGACAACCTCGGCCTCCTGTTCCGCCGCGGCCTGGTGATGTTCGGGCCGCGCGAGATGATCCTGTCCAGCACGCACCCGGCGGTGAACCAGTTCTTCAACGCCCGCCGCGAGGGACCCATCGGGATGGCCGAGGAGAAGGATGTCGCGGAGCTGGCCGCCGAGAGCGCGGCGGTTCCGCCGCCCGCCCCGATCCCGCCGCAGCTCATGCCGAGCGACGGGCGGATCCGGCCGTCCATGCACCGTCCCGGGGAATGGCTCGCCGCGCACCGGGTGTCGCCGCCGCCCGGCTCGTTCGTCGACGAGAACGGCCGCAACTGGCTCACCGAATGGGACGCGCTCGTCGCCGCCCGGCGGTACCCCGTCCGTGACGCGTGACGTCCGGAACGGCAGAATGATCCGGTGACGCTCCTTCTGAACCGTTCCGACCTCGAAGGGCTCCTGGAGCCGGCCGGGTGCCTGGACGCGCTCCGCCGCGGCTTCACCGCGCCCCCGGCCGAGACCCCGGCGCGCCGCACGGTCGCGCCGCTGCCCGGACCGGGCACCGCGACCGCGCTGCTGCCCGGCCTCGTCGCCGACGTGCCCGCCTACACGGTCAAGGTGAACGCGAAGTTCCCCGCGAACCGGCCCGCGCTGCGCGGCGTCGTCTGCCTGCACGACCTGGAGACCGGCGAGCTGCTCGCCCAGCTCGACTCCGCCACCGTCACCGCGTGGCGCACCGGGCTCGCCGCCGCGCTCGGCACGCACGCGCTCGCCCGGCCCGGCGCCGACACGGTCGCGGTCGTCGGCGCGGGCGCCCAGGCGGAGCTCGTCCTGCGCGGCCTCGCCGAGCTGCGCCCCGTCCGCGCCCTCACCGTCTGCGACCTGGACGGCGGCCGCGCCGCCGCGTTCGCCGAACGGCACGGCGCGCGGCTGGGCGCGCCCGCGTCCGTCGCCCCCGATCCGCGCGCCGCCGCGCGCGAGGCGGGGATCGTCGTCACCGCCACCTGGGCGCGCCGCCCGCTGCTGCGCGCCGCCGACGTCGCGCCCGGCGCGCACGTCACCTCCCTCGGCGCCGACGAGCCGGGCAAGGCCGAGCTGGGCGCCGACCTGCTCAAGGACGCCCGGGTCGTCGTCGACGACGTCGCGCTCGCCGTCGAGATGGGCGTGCTCGCCGGTGCCGGCCTGGAGGTCCGGCACGCGGCCGGAACGCTCCGCGACCTGCTGCGCGGCGAGGTCCCGGGCCGGGTGCGCGACGAGGAGGTGACGGTGTACGCGCCGGTCGGGCTGCCCTGGCAGGACCTCGCGCTGAGCTGGGCCGCCTACCAGGCCGCCCGCGCCGCCGGGACCGGCCGCGAGTTCGACTTCCTCGCCTGAGCCCGCCCGCCCGGCCCGCCCGGCCTACGGCACGAACTCGTCGAGGACGGGGACGAGCGCGACGACCGGAAGCGTGCGGCCCGACTTCTCCTCGTACTCGGCCCACCCGGCGTCCGCCTCGACGGCGCGGGCGAACAGCCGGTCGCGCTCGTCGCCGGCCAGGACGGCCGCGTCCGCCTCGTAGGTGGACGCGCCGGCCTCGATCGTGACGCGGGGGTTCGCGACCAGGTTGTGGAACCAGGCCGGGTGCCGGGGCGAGCCCCCGGCGGACGCGATGACCAGCAGCCGGTCGGGGCCGTCCGGCAGGTAGCCGAGCGGGGTGGTGTGCCGGGCGCCGGACCGCGCCCCGGTCGTCGTCAGCAGCAGCAGCCGGGCGCCCTCGAACATGCCGCCGACCCGGCCCCCATTGGCGCGGAACTCCTCGATGACCTGACGATTGAAATCCATTCTGCGGTGTCTCTCCTTTTGTTTCCGGGCAGGCGTGATCGGCCGTGGCGGCACATGCGGCCAAGGCTGGGGAAAGGGGTTCGGAAAAGGCGTGCCGAACCTATGGGGCGGTGCTGGGCGGCGCGGCAGGCCGTCCGCCGACTCGGTGCGGCCGAGCGTACGGCCGCGTTGCGGCCGGCGTTCGCGGCAGGGCGTACTGCGGTGCGGCGCCGCGCGTGCGCGCAGTTGGAAGGCGCGGAAGCGCGCAGGAAGGAAGGGAGAGTGTGCGAAGGGCGGGGCACGGGCCCGCCTCGGGCTCACGCCGAGGCCGGGTGCCTCACTCGCTCTTTGCCCGACAGGGCAGACCCGGCAGTCACGGAAAAGAATTTATCAGTGCCGGCCGGTACGGGCAATCGGGAATTCAGAGTCGCTCGCGGTGCGCGAGCGCGGCGGCCTGGGCGCGGTTCGCGACGTTCAGTTTCGCGAGAATGTTGGAGACGTGCACACTCGCGGTCTTCGGCGAGATGAACAGTTCCCCGGCGATCTCCCGGTTGCTGCGGCCCTCGGCGACCAGCTTCAGCACCTCCCGTTCCCGGGCGGTCAGCGCGCCGAACGGGCCCGCACCGGACGGGGCGGGCCCGTTCGGCGCGGCGAGCCGGGCGCGGCTCCCGAGGTCGCGGAGCGCGCCCAGCAGCGGGGCGGCGCCCAGCCGTTCGGCGGCGTCGGCGGCGAGCCGCCACTCCGCGGCGGCGCCGTCCCGGTCGCCGGCCTCGGCGAGCGCCTCGGCGAGCCGCCACCGCGAGCGCGCGACCTCGTACACGAACCCGGCGCCGTCCGTCCCGTACCGGAACAGGTCGGCGGCCCGCCGCCACAGGTCCGGGTCGAGGACGCCGTCCACCCGGCGGCGCTCGGCCTCCACGCGGGCGAGCCAGCCGTGCCCCTCCACGCCGACGAAGGCGCGGGGACGCCCGTCGCCGTCGATCGCGGCGGCGGCCCGGGCCCGGTCGGCGAGCCCGTCCGCCGCGGCGGACAGGTCGTCCCCCGTCGCGCGGGCGCGCTCGGCGAGCGCCTGCAGGCCCGTCGCGGCGATGCGCAGGACGCCGAGATCGGCGGCGTACGGGGAGTCCATCACCCTGTCGACGTGCTCGAGCGCGGCGCCGGCGTCGCCGCGCCACAGCGCGTGCTCGGCGGCCAGGCCGCCGACGATGTAGGTCAGGAGGGGGTCGCCGGGCAGCAGCGGCTCGAGCCACCGCAGCCGCTCGTCCACGAGCGCGTCGCCGCGCGCGACCTCCAGGAACAGGGCGTAGGCGGAGACCTGCCCCTCCGGCCGCCGGACGACCTGGACGCCGAAGCCGTCGGCGAGCCGGGCCGCCTCCGCCCAGTCGCCCGCCGTGTAGCGGATCAGGTACTGCAGGCAGCGCAGCAGCGTCCCGTAGGTGCTGTGGCCGAGGCCGCCGCCGGTCGCGTACCGGACGCCGTCGGCGGCGGCGCGGGCCGCGTCCTCCAGATCGCCGCGGTCGAACCGGACCCGCGTGTAGTGGAACATCGCGCGCATCGTCACCAGCGAGCTGCCGCTGTCCACCGCGAGGTCGCGGGCGCGGGCCAGCAGCTCGGCGGCGCCCTCGCCGGTCAGGGACTCGTGGTAGTAGCCGAGCGTGACCAGCAGGCTCGCCTCGGCGTCGGCCGCGCCGGCCGCGCGGGCCGCCGCCGCGGCGTCCTCGGCGAGCGCGGGCATCTCCTTCGCGGGGTCGTGCCACAGCAGCGTCTTGGCGTAGGTCGCCAGCGCGCGGGCGCGTTCCGGCGTCGGCGGATCCGGCGGCAGCATCGCGACGGCCGCGCGCGCCACCGCCTGCGACTCGGTGTCCTCGTCCAGCTCGCCGAGGCAGGTCGACAGCTGCTGGCGGATCTCGACGCCGAGCGGCGCGTCGGCGGGGTCGGCGGTCTCCAGCAGGCGCCGCAGCCGGTGCACCGCCCGGCGCAGCTCGCCGGCCTCGGCCGCGGCCCGCGCGGCGGCCAGCGCGAGCCGCTCCCGCCCGGTCCCGGCGGCCGCCTCCGGGTCGGGGACCGCGTCCCACAGCTCCAGCGCCCGCTCGTGGTGCTCGAACGCCTCCGCGGGCGCGCCGACCCGGTCCGCCTCCCGTCCCGCCCGCACCGACGCGGCGAACGCGGCGGGCAGGTCGTGCGCGGCGAGGCTGTGGTGCGCCAGCTCCGCCGCCGAGCCCCGCCGCCCGTTCGCCCACCCGCCCGTGTGCCCGTCCGGGCGCCCGTCCGTCCGCTCGTCCGGATCCCCGGCGAGCAGCCGCGCGAAGCCGGCGTGCAGCCGCGTGCGCTCGCCCGGCAGCAGGTCGGCGTACACGGCCTCGCGCAGCAGCGCGTGCCGGAAGCTGTACCCGGCGCCGCCCGGGACGAGCAGCTGGTGCGACACGACCTCGCGCAGCGCCTCCCCGGCCGCGTCCTCGGCGAGCCCGGACACCCGGCGCACCAGCTCGTCGTCCACCCGGCGCCCGGCGACCGCCGCGACCCGCACGACGCGGCGCGCGTCCGGCGACAGCCGCTCGACCCGTGACAGCAGCAGGTCGGCGAGCCCGGCCGGGAGCTCTTCCAGATCCCCGGCGGCGTGCAGTTCGGCGGCGTAGAACGGGTTGCCCTCCGACCGCAGGTGCACCCGCTCGACCACGTCGGCGGGCACCGGCGCGGCCGGCGTCCCCGACAGCGCGGCCAGGTACGCGGCGGTCTCGCCGCGCCCGAACGGCCGCACCTGGACGCCCGTCACGTTCGGCAGCCGCCGCAGCTCGGCCACCAGCGGGCGCAGCGGGTGCCGCCGGTGCAGGTCGTCGGACCGGTACGTCCCGACGAGGCAGACGCGCTCGCGCTGCAGCACGCGGCTGAGGAACGTCAGCAGGTCGCGGGTGGACCGGTCGGCCCAGTGCAGATCCTCCAGCACGAGCAGGACGGGCCGGTCGCCGCCCAGCTCGCCGAGCAGGCCGAGCGCGGCGCCGAACAGCCGCTGCCGGCCGAGGTCGGGCGCGAGCGGCTCGGCCCGGCCGCCGTCCCCGTCGGGCAGCAGCCGCTCCAGCACCGGGCGGGCGGCCAGCGCGTCCCGGACGGCGCCCGCCGCCGGCCCGCCGTCGCGCGAGGCCGCCCACAGCGCGTCCGCGAGCGGCAGGTACGGGACGCTCTCGCCCAGTTCGGCGCACTGCCCGACGAGAACGGTGCGGTCCCGTTCGCGGGCCGCGCTCTCCAGCGCCGAGACGAGGTGCGTCTTGCCGACCCCGGCGTCGCCGCCGACGAGGACGACGCGGGCGCGGCCGGCGGCGGCGTCGTCGAGCGCGCCGGTCAGCTCCGCGAACTCCGCCGCCCTGCCGATCAGCACCGAGTGCGCCCCCCTCGCGTTCGACGGCTTCGCCGGTTCCGTCCCAGTATTCCATCGGGCCGGGGATGGTCCGGGCGCACGGATCGGGCCCCGGACCGAGGTGGGGTCCGGGGCCCGAACGATCTGCCGGGCGCTGCCCGTCAGTGGGCGAGCGCGGGCGTCCGCTCCTCTTCCGCGGCGTGCTCGGCGACCGCCTCGGCCGCGTCCGCGTCGTCCTCGCGGGGCGCCGGGACCTCCGGGACCGGCAGCACCTTGAGGTAGGCGCGCAGCGTCTCGGCGGCGATGCGCTCCCAGGAGTAGCGGGAGCGGGCGCGGTCGGCGGCGGCGATCGAGTACCCGTGCCGGGTGGTCTCCTCCGTCAGCAGGTGCCGGACGGCCCGGCCGATCTGCACCGGGCGGCCCGCCGGGACGTGCAGTCCGGTGATCTTGTCGAGCACCTCGTCGGCGTTGCCGCCGGCCGTGGTCGTCACCACCGGGACGCCGCAGGCCATGGCCTCCAGCGGCAGGGTGGGCGAGGGCGCGGCGGGCGCGAGGCAGAGCGCGAGCCGCGCGGTGCGCAGCAGCCGGGGGAGCGACTTGCGGGGCATCCTGCCCAGGAAGATCACCCGGTCGGCGACGTGCAGCTCCTTGGCCATCAGCTTCAGCCGGTGGACGATCGGGTCGTTCTCCAGCTCCTCGCGGGCCGGGCCGCCGGCGACGGCCAGTTCGGCGTCCGGGACGTGCACGAGGGCGCGCAGCGCGGTCGGGACGTCCCCGGCCTCGAGGTCGTCGCAGACCAGCACGAGCCGGGCGCGGTCGCCGTGCGGCATCGCCGGACCGGCCTGCGCGAAGTGCTCGCCGTCCACGGCGTAGGGGACGACGGTGACGGCCGGGCGGGGGACGCCCATCCGGACGATCGCGTTCGCCTCCTCGTCGTGCCCGGCGAGGACGATGTCGGCGTCGCGGCCGATGGCCTTCTCCAGCCGATCGCGGTGCGGGTGCACCGGCCGGCCGGTGCGGCGCTCGGCGGCGCCGACGCCGTGGTAGCTCTGCGCGAAGGGGATGTCCAGCTCGTGGGCGACGGCGCAGGCGGCGAGGCCGCCGATCCAGCCGTGCGCGTGGACGATGTCGGGCCGGCCGGCGCCGGACCAGCGGCGGCGCAGCTCGTCGGCGAAGTCGCGCAGGTGCGCGAGCGTCTCGTCCTCGGTCAGGGAACGCGCCGGGCCGGCGTCGAGGTGCACCAGCGTGGCGCCCGGGCCCAGCCGGACGCGGTTCCGGGCGTCCTTGGCGTGGCGCCGGGCGTACACCGTCACGTGGTTCGGCTCTCCGTCGCCGTGCAGCGGCCGGACGAGGGAGCGGGCGAGATCCCGGACGTGGACGGACTGCAAGTGCTCGCCGTCGAGGTCGGAGGCGGACACGAGCGCGATGTTCAGCGGGCGGTGCATAACGGGATCCTCCGGGACTACGCAGGGGAAGCCTGGAGGTATCTGCGTCGTAGACACCTGCTCGTAGAGATCCTTACCCCTGCCGCAGTCTCCGTCAAACCTCACGAATCGGATCCCTCCACCGGATCGCCTCCGATCAGCGCGGATACCGGCAGATTTACTCGGTTCGGTCGGTTCCCCCGTCCGGGGCGTCCGGGGCGCCGTCCCGCCCGTCGGTGCGTTCGTCGACGCTTCCGGCGCCGGTGGGCACCACGGGCAGGTTGATCGTGGAGGGGCGGTCGGGGGAGTGGAAGATCTCCTGGTCGGCGGTGAGCATCTCGGTCGCGGTGCCGATCGGGGCGCCGGTGCCGGGGTTGCGCGCGACGCGCGGGTAGGCGCCGCTCGCGACCTGCACCCGGATCCGGTGCCCGGCGCGGAACCGGTGCCCCGCGGGCCACAGCTCCAGGGCGACGGCCCGCACCCCGTCGGCGTCCGGTTCGGGCGTGCCGGGGACGAGCCGCCGCATGCCCTCGCACAGGTTCAGCGACTCGCCGTCGGGCGTGACGTCGCAGAGCCGCACCACGAAGTCGGTGTGCTCCCGGTTCGACCGGACGTGCAGGTCGGCGGTGACCGGGCCGATGATCTCCAGGTCCTCGGTCAGCTCCGCGGACGTGAACGTCAGCACGTCCCGCCGCCGTTCCAGCCGCCGCTGGTCGGTGGAGGGGTGCGTCTCGCCGAGCAGCGTCGGCCCGCCGAGGAACGGCGTCGGATGCTCCGGGTCGTACCGGTACCGGTCGGGTTCGGACTCGGGCGGCTCCGCGGGGGACAGATCGCCGTCCGGCCGCAGGTGCCAGCGCTCCTCCCGCATCCCCGGGACGGGCCAGTGCGGGAACTCGCGCCACTCGCCGGCGCCCGTCACGTACAGCCGCACGGGGTCGTCGCGCAGGCCGGACGGGTCGTCCAGCAGGTGGGCGCGGAACCACGCGACCGACTCGCCGACCGATCCGCGCATCATCCGCTGGTCGGCGTGGAACCAGGGGCCGATCGTCAGGTACGGCTCCTGCCCGGCGGCCCGCAGCGCCGCGTAGTCCTTGAGCTGCCACGGCAGGAAGATGTCGTACCAGCCGCCCGTCATGTTCACCGGCGCGGTGACCCGCGACACGGTGGGGCTGAAGTCGCGCTTGTCCCAGAACGGGGTGTCGGGGCCGTTGACCAGGAGTTCCTGGAAGAACTGCTGCTGCTCCCCGGTGGCGAGCCGGTCCAGCTCGGCGAGCGGACGGCCCGACAGCGCGGCCCGGCGGGCGCGGCGCGGCGACATGAGGCCGGTCGTGATGCCGGAGAAGGAGTTCTTCATCCGGGCGGTGAGGTCCACCCAGATCAGCGCCGACTCGAGCGCGAACGTCCCGCCGACGTGGACCGCGTCCCGGAACGTCGACGCCGTGACCTGCATCGACAGCGCCTTCAGTGCCGGGCCCACCTCGGCGGCCACCGCCCACTGCACGTAGCCGAGGTAGCTCGGGCCGTGCATCGCGAACGTCCCGCCGAACCAGGGCTGGCGCTGCAGCCAGTCGATGGTGGCGAGGCCGTCCTCGCGCTCGTCCAGCGCCTCGAACACGCCGCCGGAGCCGAAACCGCCGCGGACGCTCTGCACCACCGCCTGGAACCCGTGCGACGCGAACGCCTGCCCGCACATCAGCCCGAACGGCCCGCGCCGCCCGTACGGGGAGCGGACGAGCACGGTCGGCGCGCGCTCGACGCTCTCCGGGGCGTACCGGTCGGCGAGCAATGTCACACCGTCGCCCGCGGGAACCTCCAGGTCCCGTTCGACCGTCACCCTGTGGGGGCCGTTCCGCAGTCCCAGCGCCGTGACCCCCAGCCGGCGCATCATGCCCACGCCTACCACCTGACCGATCGTAAACGATGGCGTTCCCGGGACATTCGTGGAGATCGCGTCTCGGGCGGGCCACGGGTTAACTACGATCGAGACGATCCGCGTAAAGCGAACTTTGCTCGCAGAATGCGCAAACCACATCTATCCGGCGGGCGGTGAGTCGCGCCCGGAAGGAGACCGCACGCGTCATGAGTGATAGCTGGGAACGGCCGATCGCCGCCGCGATCGTGCTGGGGGTCGCCGTGATCGTGGCCGTCGGGCTGCGGCTGCTGACCTCCCGGCTGGGCAAGCGGGCCGGGGACACGCGCTGGGCCTGGGACGATCTGGCCGCCAAGCTCGTGCACGACCTGGCGCTCCCGCTGACCCTCCTCGCCGGCACCTGGTTCGCCCTGAAGGTGTGGGACGCCGCGCCGCGCGGCACCCTCGACGTGATCGCCCGGCTGCTGACCGCCGGCGCGATCTTCTTCGTCTCGCTGGCGGCCGCCCGGCTGATCGCCGGGAGCCTCTCCTCGTACGCGACGGCCCGGCAGGGCGTCGCGACGAACGTGACGATCTTCGCGAACATCGCCAAGGTGCTGGTGATCGGCATCGGCATGCTGATCATGCTGCAGAGCCTCGGCGTCTCCATCGGACCGCTGCTCGGCGCCCTCGGCGTCGGCGGTCTCGCCGTCGCCCTCGCCCTGCAGGACACCCTCGCGAACCTGTTCGCCGGCGTGCACATCCTGGCCGCCAAGACGATCGAACCGGGCCACTACATCCGGCTGGACACCGGCCAGGAGGGCTACGTCGTCGACATCAACTGGCGGAACACCACGATCCGGACCCTGTCCGACAACATCGAGGTGATCCCGAACCAGCGCTTCTCCGACACGATCCTCACCAACTACAGCCGTCCCGGCGACGAGATGTCGATCCTCGTCTACGCGAAGCTCCCGTACGAGATCGACCTGGACGTCGCCGAGAGCATGCTCGAGGAGGTCGGGCACGAGGTCATGAAGGAGGTGCAGGGCGGCGTCGAGGGCTCGGGCGTCTTCGTGCGCTTCGACGACTTCAACGAGTCGTCCGTCGGCTTCCACGTCATCCTGCGGTCCACCGAGTTCGAGGACCAGTTCCGGATCAAGCACGAGTACCTCAAGCGCCTGCACCGGGTGATGCGCGACCGGGGCTACGCCGCGCCGTACTGGCACCACCGCGTCAGCCTGCAGGACGCCTCCGGCGCGAACGGGAACGGGAACGGGAAGGGCGAGATCCCCGCCCGCCCCGCCTGACCCGCTCCGTCTGACCCGCCGGGCGGGTCCCGTCGGCCCGCGCGCCCGGACCTTCCGGGTGCGCGGGCCGTCCGGCCGGCCGCTACCGGGTCACCGGATGAACCGGACGTGCGGGAACCGCTTCGACGGCCGGTCCAGGATCGGGCGGTTCCGGTCCCGGAGCGAGCGGTCGAAGAACGCGGTCACGTAGGCCCGCACGGACGCCGTCATCCGCTCCGGATCGACCGTGCCGATCAGGCCCGTCCGTCCCTCGTCCGGGATGTCGATCCGCTCGTCCAGCTCCGGCAGGAACGCCTGCACGTCGGTGTAGGAGTAGTGCCTGGCGGTGGGGACGTTCAGGTCGCGCTTCCAGCCGGTGGAGTTCCGCCAGAACGCGCCCCACGACGGGTTCGTCAGGTGCGTCTGCGGCTCCCCGTCCGGCGCCGACCCCATCAGCATGAACGGCCGGGCGAGCCCCTCGGCCGCGACGGGCACGAGGTCGCCCTCGCTGTACCGCATGGTGCCGTCCATGTCGATCCCGGCGTCGATCCGCCGGTCGACGCGCATGGTCTCGGCCGCCTGGGTGCCGCCGGCCGAGTGCCCGACCATGCCCACCCGCGACAGGTCCAGCGTCCGCCCGAGGCCGCGCGGCAGGCGGCGGCGCTCGGCGTCCGGGTTGCCGCCCCGGTCCAGTTCCGCCAGGGCGTCCAGGACGAGCCGGGTGTCCTTCACCCGCGCGTCCAGCGCGACCTTGATCCGGTCCGGGGTCTGCTCGGGCAGCCGGGCCGGCTCGACCCGCCCGCCGGGGAACTCCACCGGTGTCTCGCCGGTGTGGTCCATCGTCACCACGACGTACCCGCGGCTGACGAGTTCCTCCGCGATCGTCGTGCCGAGCGCCCGCGGCACCCCGAAACCGGGGGAGTAGAGGACCACGGGCCGTTCGCCGCGCCGCGAGTCGGCGGGCGCCGACTCGGCCGCGTGGGTGCGGGCGCCCGCCCAGTCGACCGTCCCGGCCTCGAACACGCCGAGGGCGTCGACCTCGGTGAACGCCCGCGCGACTCCGGGCCGCACGTACGGCGCGGCCCGATGACCGGCGCCGCGGCCGGGGTCGTGGCCGGTCCGCTGCACCGGGTACCAGACGCTGATCATGAGTTCGCGGTCGCGGCCGGGCACCCACGGGTCGGGCCGGCCTGCGTCCACCAGGTGCAGCTCGGTGGTCCCGGCGGCCCGCGGGCCGGTGGGCGGCGGCAGCGTGAACCCGGCGGGCGCGCCGGCGTGCGCGCCGGCCCCGGCCAGGGCGGCCGCGCCGGTGCCGCCGCAGCCGGTCAGCAGGAGGGGGAGCGCGAGGGGGAGCAGGGCCGCCGCGACGAGCGGACGGCCGGAAAGGCGACTTCGCATGCCGCCCACGCTCGCGCCCCGCGCCCACCGGCCGCCATGACCGAACGTCGCCGTCCGGCCCCCTCCTTCGTCAGGAACCGGACGGGGGCGCGGCCTCCTCGAACCACGCGAGGAACTCGTCGTGCTGGAACATCCGCGCGGTCTCGATCGCGGACGGCGTCCCGCTCCGGGGATCGGCGCCCGCGTCCAGGAGCGCCCGCACCACGTCCGCCTCCTTCTTGAACACCGCCCCGGCGAGGGGCCGCTGCCCGCGGTCGTTCGGCCGCTCGGGGTCCGCGCCGCGGGCGGTCAGCGCCCGCACCGCCCCGGCGTGCCCGTGGTAGGCGGCCAGCATCAGCAGCGTGTCGCCCTTGTCGTTGCACAGGTCGACCGGCACTCCCGCGTCCACGTACGCGACGAGCCGGTCGGTGTCGCCCGACCGCGCCGCGTCGAACAGCCGGGTCGAGAACTCCTCCAGCTCCGGATCGGCCTCGTCCATGACCGTGTCGCCGCCTTCCCCGACGAGCAGCCCGCCGAGGCTGCCCTCCCCGTAGGTGAGCCGCTTCTCCAGCGAGACCAGCGCGCCGTCCTCGGCGAAACTGTGGAACCGGACGTCGTCCGCCAGCGACCGCATGATCATCAGGCCGCGGCCGTGCTCGTCCCCCGGGGCGGGCGCGGGCACCCGGCGGGCGTCGAACCCCTTTCCGGAGTCGATCACCCTGATCAGGCACCGCCGGTCCTGGATCGTCGCCCGCACCGTGTAGTCGGCCCCGTTCTCGGCGTGCTCGATGACGTTCGTGCACGCCTCGCTCAACATCATCTCGATGTCCCCGCAGATCTGCTCCTCCACGCCGAGGGTCTGCAGGGCCGCGTCCAGGATCCTCCGCGTCGCCGGGACGCTCGCGGCGTCCCGCGGCAACAGGAGGTCCAGGCTGATCTCCACATCGTCTCCGTGCCGTTCGCCATTTCTCGGATCCTCGATCAGAGAAAGGGTGCCCGGGCGGGCGGGATCAAACATCCTCCCTGGCCGGCCAGGCGCCGCGCCGCACGGTGTCGAGGACGAGCGCGGCGATGTTCCAGGCGTCGTCGGCGCCGCTGTGGTGGCGCCCCTCGAGCGGCAGCCCGGCGTGCCGCAGCGCGCCCGCCATGCCCGTCCGGCGCAGGCCGTGCGATGCCGCGTACACGGCCTTGGCGTTGACGTGCCGCCGCCCGAACGGGTACCGGACGCCGCCCCCGCCGCACTGCCGCTCGAACTGCTTGCGGTCGTAGTCGCCCCAGCTCGCCCACGTCCGCGTGTGCGACCGGTGCTCCCGTTCGAGCAGCGCGCACGCCTCCCGGAACGGTACGCCGCCGTCCACCTCGTCCTGGGTGAGCCCGGTGAGCTCGGTGCAGAACCCGCTGACCGCCGACCGTTCCGGACGCACCAGGACGCGGTGCTTCGCGACGCGCTCGCCCGCGTGCAGGTCGACGACGCACAGCCCGATCTCGATGATCTCGTTCGCCTGCCCCGGCGGGACGGGCCCGTCCCAGCAGGTCGCCTCGACGTCCACGACATTGAGGAAACGACCGATCAGCTCGTCCATGGCCGGGGACGATACCGGGCGGGGACCCCGCTCACGAACGGTTTTCCGCCGCCCCGCGCTCCGCCTCGCCGCCGGGACCGCCGCCGGGACCGCCGCCGGGCGGCGGTGCGTAGGAGGCGACGTACTCCTGCCCGGACAGCTCCCGGATCGCCGTCATGATCTCGTCGGTGACCTCGCGGGCCGCGCGGCCCCGCGGGACGCCCGCGTCCCGTCCGGCGAACCGCAGCGGCGCGCCGATCCGCAGCCCGATCCGGCCGGGCCGGGGGACCGCCCGGCCGCGCGGCTGCACCCGGTCGGTGCCCTCGATCGCGATCGGCACGACGGGCGCGCCCGTCCGCATCGCCAGCCGCGCCACGCCCGTCCGTCCCCGGTAGAGCCTCCCGTCCGGGGAGCGGGTGCCCTCCGGGTGGATGGCGAACGCCCCGCCCCGTTCCAGCACGCGGGCCGACGCGTCCAGGGCGTCCAGCGCGGCGCGCCCGCCGGACCGGTCGACCGCGATCGCGCCGAGGCTGCGGAAGAACACCGCCGTCGCCCGCCCGCGCGGGCCGGGTCCCGTGAAGTACTCCTGCTTGCCGAGGAAGTGGACCCGGCGCGGCACCATCAGCGGCACGACGAACGAGTCCAGGACCGCGAGGTGGTTCGCCGCCAGGATCACCGGGCCCTGCCGGGGGACGTGCCCGAGCCCGTGCACCCGCGGCCGGAACGCGACCCGCATCGCGGGTCCGAGCACGACGTGCTTGGTCAGGGGATATATCAGGCGTTCGGGGTCCATGCCGGAGAAATCTATGGGTGCGACCCGCGCGCGCACGGTGGGGCCCTGCCACAAGACCGGACCCCCGGATCTTGTCGCTCCCCACCTTGCGCGCCCCCGCATCCCCGTCCGGGCCGTGCCCGCCGTCGCCGCCGACCGCTGCCCGCCCGCCGGCCGGCGCCCGTGCTCGCCGCGCGGGCGGCGCCCGTCCTGCTCGGCCGTTGCCGTCCTGCTCGGCTGGCGCCGGGCCGTCCGCCGCCGGGCTGCCCCGCTGCCGTCAGCCGCTGCTCGCCGCGGCGCGCTCCGCCTGCAGGACCTTGCGGACGGCGCGCGGCGCAGGCCCCGACCGCGCGGTCAGCTCCTCGATCCGGCGCTTGTGCCGCCGCCGGTCGGCGCCGGGCAGCACCGACGACAGCTCGCAGGCCGCCGCCAGCGCGATCGCGGCCGCGTCGTAGCTGTTGACGTGCGCGACCGGCCGCCCGCGCAGCGCCGACGACGCCCCGCCCCACAGCGCCTTCACGACGCGCGGGTCCCGGACGGTGACGTCCTCGACGGTGAAGAGGCCGAGCACCCGGCGCTCCCGCACCCGGATCATCCCGTCCCGCACGAGCTCGTCCCGCACGATGCCGGCGATCTCCTTGCCGTCCTTGCGCACCCAGTGCTGCCAGGACCGGGGCCGGGACGCGCCGCCGATCTGCGCGACCAGCCCGTACGGGTCGGCGCCCGGGGTGCCGGGCCGCGGCCGGGCCTTCTCGTCGTCGCCGAGCCGCCCGTCCAGGAACAGCTCGGTCAGCGCCGCGGCCCGCAGCAGGTACCCCAGGTGCCGTCCCCGCTTGGTCATCTTCTTCTTGCGCAGGTCGTAGGCCAGCAGGTACATCCGCGCCGGCAGCGACTCCGGAATCCGCACCACCATGGTCAGTCCTCGCTCCCGCCGAGCGGCGGGTCCTTCTCGGTCCCCGTGTCCGGGCCCTGGTCCGGTCGTGTCTGGTCGTCGGTCGCCGCGGGCCCCGCCGGGCCCGCCCCGCCGTCCGGCCCGCCGTCCGGCCCGGTGTCCGGCTCGTCCGCTTTTCTGGGCCGCCCCCGCCTGCGCATCCGGCCCACCGAGCCGGGCATCCGCCCCGCGTCGGCGAGGGCCCTGCGCAGCAGGAACTCGATCTGCGCGTTCGTGCTGCGCAGCTCGTCCCCGGCCCACCGGGCCAGCGCGTCGTGCACGGCCGGATCGAGCCGCAGCAGGATCTTCTTGCGCTCGGAGCTCAATGCCGATCATCGCCCGCCGTGGCGTCCGTCACTGGTACAGGCTGCCGGTGTTCAGCACGGGCTGCGCGTCGCGGTCGCCGCACAGCACCACCAGCAGGTTGCTGACCATGGTCGCCTTGCGCTCCTCGTCGAGTTCCACGACGTCGTCCTCGACGAGCCGGTCCAGCGCGAGCTGCACCATGCCGACCGCGCCCTCCACGATCCGCTGCCGGGCCGCGACGACCGCGCCCGCCTGCTGCCGGCGCAGCATCGCCTGCGCGATCTCCGGCGCGTACGCCAGGCCGGTGATCCGCGACTCGATGATGTCGACGCCCGCGGACGCGACGCGCTGCGTCACCTCCGCCGACAGCTGCGCGGTGATCTCGTCGGCGTTGTCGCGGAGCGAGGTCTGCTCGTGGCTGTCGTAGGGGTAGCTGCCCGCGATGTGCCGGACGGCGGCCTCGGTCTGGAACGCGACGAACTCGACGAAGTCGTCCACCTCGAACACCGCGCGGGCGGTGTCGCGCACCTGCCAGACGACGACGGCGGAGATCTCGATCGGGTTGCCGTCCAGGTCGTTGACCTTGGCGAGCCCGGTCTCGTGGTTCCGGATCCGGGTGGAGATCTTCTGTCGCAGGCTGATGGGGTTGACCCACCGCAGGCCGTCGGTGCGGACGGTCCCGGCGTAGCGGCCGAGCACCTGCACCACGCGGGCCTCGCCCGGCGCCACCGCCGTCAGCCCGATCGCCACGACCAGCCCGGCGATGACGAGCAGGGCGCCGGCGGTGACGCCGGTGGCGATGGCGACGCCGCCGCCGGTGGCCACGCCGAGCACCACGGCCGCCGCGCCGAGCAGGGTCAGCACCACCGCCAGCACCAGCATCGACCAGCCGTTGACGTTGTACGCGGGCCGTTCCGAGATCTTCGGGGTCGGCATCTCGACCTTCGCCGAGGGCTCCATGGCGCCTCCTTCTGTCCGGTTATCACCAACCTAGCAAAGTGATATCACTTTTTCCAGGCGGGGCCGGACAGAAGGAAGGCGGGGCTCACCGCGCGGCCACGGGCTCCGGCTCGGGCTCCTCCTCGATCACCTTCGGCACCCGCCGCAGCGTCACCAGGGCGAACACCGCGACCCCCGCGGCCAGCACCGCCGCGCACAGCAGCGCGGAGTGCATGCCCGTCATGAACGCGTCCCGGGCCGTCGCGGCGACCTGCGCGCCCACCCGCTCCGGCAGCGCCGCGACCGCCTGCAGCGCGCCGGCGAGCGAGTCCCGCGCCGCCGCGGCCGCGCCCGGCGGCGTCCCGGCCGGCAGGTCCAGCGCACCCCGGTACGCCGCGGTCAGCACGCTGCCGAGCACCGCCATGCCGAGCGCCCCGCCCAGCTCCGTCGCCGTCTCCGAGATCGCCGACGCGGCGCCCGACCGCTCCTTGGGCACCGACGCGAGGACGGTGTCGGCGGTGACCGTCATCGCGATCCCCATGCCGAGGCCCGCCAGCACCATCGCCGGCAGCATCATCGGGTAGCCGGTGTCCAGCCCGATCGCCAGGAACAGCGCGAAGCCGCCGGCGGAGACGGCCATGCCGAGGGCGACGGCGCGGGCGCGGCCCAGCAGCGTGATGACCGGCGGGGCCAGCACGGCGCCGCCGATCATCGCGCCCGCCGCCCCCGGCAGCCCCGCCAGGCCCGCCTTCAGCGGGTCCCAGCCCAGCGCGAGCTGGAAGAACATCGAGAAGATCAGCGACTGGGCGACCAGCGCGAACATCGCGAACATGTTGGTGACGACGGCGCCCGAGAACGCCGCCCGGCGGAACAGCCGGACGTCGATCAGCGGCGTCGCGGCGCGCACCTGCCGGGCCGCGAACGCCGCCAGCGCCGCCGCCCCGGCCAGCGCCGCGACCCACACCTTCGGTTCGTCCGCGCCGTGCGCGGCCGCCTCCTTCACCGCGTACACGATCCCGAGGACCCCGGCGATCGACAGCGGCACCCCGGGCAGGTCCGGCCACCCGGACAGCAGGTTCCTCGACTCGGGCAGGACGAGCGCTCCCGCGACCAGCGCCACCAGCATGAGCGGCACGTTGATCAGGAACACCGAGCCCCACCAGAAGTGGTCGAGCAGCGCGCCGCTGAGCACCGGCCCGAGCCCGACCGCGAGCGAGACGAGACCGAAGAACGCGCCGACCGCCGCCGTCCGCTCCCGCGGTTCGGTGAACACGCGGCGGATCAGCGACAGCGCGGACGGCATCAGCGTCGCCCCCGCGACGCCCAGCAGCGCCCGCGCCGCGATCAGCGCCTCGGCGCTCGGCGCGTACGCCGTCACCGCCGACGCGGCCCCGAACAGCGCCGTGCCGATGAGCAGCAGTCTCCGGTGGCCGATGCGGTCGCCGACGGCGCCCATGGTGATGAGGAGCCCGGCGAGCGCGAACCCGTAGGCGTCCGCGATCCACAGGATCTGCGTCGCCGACGGCCCGAGGTCGGCGGACAGGTGCGGGATCGCCTGGTTGAGCGCGGTCAGGTCGATGGCGGGGACCAGTGCCACCAGCGCCCCGATCGCGAACGTGCCCCGTTTGCGGGCTGAACTGTACGACATGCGGACGAGCGTCGCCGGGCGCGCTGACCGTCCGCGCACCGTCCGCTGACCGCCGCAGGCCGGCCCCGTGCGTGGCCCGGTGCGGGGCCCGTCAGCGGCGGGGGAGGGACGCCAGCGCGTCCGCGTGCGACAGCGCGGCCCCCGACGCGTAGCGCTTCTCGTACGCGGCGTCGCCGAGCAGCGCGCGGGCGCCCGCCTCGACCCGGTCGGCGTCGCGGTCGCCCGGGATCCGCACCCGGCGCATCGCCGTCGCCGCGCCCAGCAGCCACGCGGCGCGCTCCCCGTCGCCCTCCCGCAGGGCGAGGCCCGCCAGCCCCACCGCCACGCTCGCCCGGTAGCCGAAGATCGGATGGTCGTGGGCCATGGCGAGGGCCTCGCCGAACAGCTCCCGCGCCCGCCCGGGAGCGCCCTCGTCCAGGGCCACCCAGCCGAGCCCCACCAGCGTGGCGCCCCGGACGGCGGCGACCACGAACCGGGCCGACACGTACTCCAGCGCCGCCTCGTACAGCCGCCGCGCCTCCGCCGGGTCCCCGCGCAGCCGCGCGACCTCGCCGAGCCCCTGGAGCGCGGCGGCCACCTTGTCCGGGGCCCCGGCCCGCCGGGCCAGCTCGGCGGCGCGCTCGCAGTCGCGGCGCGCCCCGTCCAGGTCGCCGCCGTGGACGCGGACCTCGCCGCGCCGGCACAGCAGGTCGGCGGTGTCCTCCAGCGCGCCCAGCTCGCCGGTCAGGGCCAGCGCCTCGCCGAGCAGTTCCAGCGCCGCCGCGCGGTCGCCGCGCCAGTCGGCGAGCTGCGCGAACGGGTCGAGCGAGTTCGCCGTCCCCCACCGGTCGCCGATCGCGCGGAACCCCGCCAGCGCCGCCGCGCACCGCTCCTCGGCCCGCGCCCGGTCGCCGGAGAACTGGTTCAGGAACCCGTCGCTCATGTCCATCAGCGCGAGCGTCCACGGGTCGTCGCCGATCTGCTCGACGAGGATGGCCTCCTGCGTCCGCTCCGGCCCCGCCGTCATCGCCCACAGCACGGTCGTCGCCGGGAAGGCGAGCCGCCGGATTCCCGCCAGCACCGTCTCAGCACGGTCCATCCACGCGGTGGCGCGCGCCCCCGTGCCGCCCGCCGACACGACGTTGCACACGCACAGGACGTACTCCTCCTCCAGGCCCGGAGGCGGCTCCGTGCCGACCTTCTCCAGCAGCGCGGTCGCCGGCGGCGCCCCCTCGACGCGGCCCCGCAGCCACCAGTACCAGGACAGTGCCGCGATGAGCCGCAGCGCGCGGACGGCGTCGTCGGACTCCACGCACCGGCGCAGCGCCGCGTGCAGGTTCGCGTGGTCGGCGGCCAGCCGGTCCAGCCACTCGAGCTGCCCGGCGGCCCGCAGGTGCGCGTCCGCGCGCAGCGCGAGGTCCAGGAAGTGGTCGGCGTGCGCCCGGCGGAGCCGCTCCCGCTCCCCGGCCTCCGCGAGCCGCTCCGCGCCGTACGCCCGGATGGTGTCGAGCATCCGGTAGCGGGCGCCGCGCTCGTGCGGCTCCAACTGCACCAGCGACTTGTCCACCAGCTCGGCCAGCGCGTCGGCCGCGTCGTCGAGGTCGCACACCGCCGCGGCGGCGTCGAGGGTGAACCCGCCGGTGAACACCGTCAGGCGCCGCGCGAGCGCCTGCTCCGCCGCGCCGAGCAGGCTCCAGCTCCACTCGACGACCGCGCGCAGCGTCCGGTGCCGCGGCGCGGCCGTCCGGTCCCCGCGCGACAGCAGCCGGAACCGGTCGTCCGGCCGCGCCGCGACGGTGCCGTCGAGTCGCGCCGCGACCTCGCCGACCGGCAGCGAGCGCAGCCGCGCCGCCGCCAGCTCGATCGCCAGCGGCAGCCCGTCGAGCGCCGCGCAGATCCGCAGGACGTCCGCCGCGTTCGTCGCGTCCACCGCGAACCCCGGACGGACGGCCCGCGCCCGTTCGGCGAACAGCCGCACCGCCGGGTACCGGACGAACTCGGCGGGCGGCGTCCCGGCGGGCGGCAGCGCCAGCGGCGGCAGCGGCCACACCGCCTCCCCGGTGACGGCGAGGACCTCCCGGCTGGTGGCCAGTACCCGCAGCCGCGGGCACGCGCCCAGCAGCCGCCGCGCCAGCACCGCCGCCTCCGCGACGACGTGCTCGCAGTTGTCGAGGACGAGCAGCATCGGCCGTCCCTCCAGCGCGGCGACCAGCCGGTCGACCGCGTCGGCCGGGCGCCCGCCCGCCGCCTGCCGCACCGCGTTCTCCCGCAGTCCCAGTGCCGCGAGCAGCGCCCGCTCCACGTCCGGGCGGTCGACCGGGGCGAGGTCGACGAAGCAGACCTCGCCGTCCTCGCGGGCCGCCGCCTCCACCGCCAGCCGCGTCTTGCCCGCGCCGCCGGGCCCGAGCAGCGTGACCAGGCGCCCCTCGGCCAGCATGTCCCCGACCCGCCGGACCGCGTCCTCCCGGCCGACGAAGCTGGTCAGCTGCGCGGGCGGCGGCACCGCCCGCGGCGCCTCGGGCGCCGCCGCGGCCCCGGCCGGCTCGCCCCGCAGGACGGCCAGGTGCGCCGCGGCCAGCTCGGGGGACGGATCGGCGCCCAGCTCGTCGGCCAGCAGCCGGCGGCCCTCCTCGAACACCGCGAGGGCCTCCGCCTGCCGCCCGGCGGCGTGCAGCGCCCGCATGAGCAGCGCGCGGGCCCGTTCCCGCAGCGGCCGCTCGTCCACGAGGACGCGCAGTTCCGCCAGCGCCGCGTCCGGCCCGCCGGGCCCGCGTTCGCCGGGTCCGTCGCAGGAGGCGAGCACCGCCGCGCCGTACTCCTCGACGGCCGCGGCGCGCTCGTCCTCCAGCCGCACCGCCCGCGCGGCCGCGAACGGCGCGTCCAGCCCGGCCAGCGCCGGCCCCCGCCACAGGTCGAGCGCCTCCCGCAGCAGCCCGGCCGCCCGCGCGTGGTCGCCGCGCCCGGCCGCCGCGCGCCCCTCCCGGGCCAGCCGCCCGAACCGGTGGACGTCCACGGCACCGGGATCGACCGCCAGCCGGTAACCGGCCGGCCCGCCCTCGACGAGCGCGGCGTCGCCCAGCCCCCGCCGCAACCGGGACACCTGCGACTGGAGCGCGTTGGCCGCGCCGCGCGGCGGCTCCTCCCCGTACAGGCCGTCGATCAGCCGTTCGGCGGGCACCACGCGGCCGGCGTCCAGCGCGAGCATCGCCAGCAGCGCCCGCACGCGCGGCCCCCCGACCGCGACGACCGCGCCCTCCGACGCGCCCTCCGACGCGCCCTCAGCGGCGGTGCGCCCGCGCGCGGCGTGTCCCCCGGCGTCCCGCCGAACCTCGACCGCGCCCAGAACCCCCACCCGCATGCGTCCGATTCTCCCGCATCACGGGCGCACGCCGTGCAGTCGGGCGAGCCGGCCGCGGCAATAGCCGTTCGCATTGTTCGGCGGGCGGGAATACCCATTTCTCCACATCCGCTTCTCATGGAACGCTCCGACGGGCGTCGCCGGAGATCTGGACGGCGACGAAGACGTCATCCGGACATTCCTGGCAACCTCTCGGGCCTTCGAGAGTTCGCCCGGCGTCACCTTGACGTGACGCGGTGCGTCACGCTTTGCTTGCGACGTCCAAAAACCCCCAGCGTGATCTCGAGGCCGAATGTCGTACGCGACACCGGACGGGAACGTGGCAATTCCCCAGGCCGCGCATTCATTCCGTCCGCATTACGGTTATCGGACACCCGAATGGAGTCCGCCCGTCCCGCCGGAGTGACCCGCCGCGAATCTCCGCCCCGGCAGGACGCGCCGTGATCCGCGTCACGTCGTCCGTCACGAAAGCCGATGATGAACACAACCCCGCTCCCGTCCGCTCCGGGGCCCGCGTCGCTGCTGCCCGCGGCCTGCACGGCCGTGCTCGCCGTCGTCGCGCCCCTGCTGCCGGGGGCCGCAACGGGACCGGTGCGCTGGATCACGGCCGTCCTGGTCGCCGCCGCGGCCCTCGCCTCCGCCGCGGCCGCACGAAGCCTGCGCGCCCGCTGCCGCGCCGTCCTCGCGGCCGCCGCCGGGGACGCCGAACGGCATGCCGCCGAGCTGCGGCACCGCGACGACGAGCTGCGGCGGCGGGCCGCCGCCGAACACGAAGCGGAACGGTCCCGGCACGCCCACGTCGCCGCCGCCGTCGCGCAGCGCGACGCCCTCGCCGCGATGACCGACCACCTGCTGACCGCGCAGCTGCCCGCCGCGCTGCGCGGCGAGTCCGTCCCGCCGCCGCTCGCCGGCGCCGCAGGCGGCGGCGCCACCCTCGCCGCCGCCCGCGACGGCGCCCTCGACGCCGTCGCCGGGCTGCGCGCCGACGCCCGCGGCCGGCTCGAGTCGCAGCAGCTCGCGACGGTCGCGCTGGCCCGGCGCGTCCAGTCCGCGATGCACCGCGTCCAGGCCGAGGCCGCCACCACCGCCGAACGGCACAGCGACCACGCCGACGTCTACCTCGCGTGCCAGGCCATCGACCACCTCGCGGCGCAGTCCGCCCGCCTCGCGCAGGGCCTGGCGGTCGCCGCCGGGACGTGGGAGGGCCAGCAGTGGGACACCCCGATGCGGCTCGCCGAGGTCGTCCAGTCCGCCGCCGCCCGGATCGAGGACTTCCAGCGCGTTCGGATCGAGGGCGACCCCGATCTGGCGGTCGGGCCCGTCGTGCTCGAGGCCGTCATCCACGTCCTCGCCGAACTGCTCGCCAACGCCACCGAGTCCTCGCCGACCGCCGCGCCCGTCACCGTGCGCGTCACCGCCGCCGCCCAGGGCGCGGTGTTCCGCGTCGACGACCACGGCGTCGGCCTGGAGGAACCCCGGCTCACCCTCGCCCGCGAACTGCTGGACGGCTCCCGCGAGGTCACCCTCGCCGAGATGGGCGAGGTACCGCGCCTCGGCTTCGCCGTCATCGCCCGCTACGTGCGGCGGCACGGGTTCAAGATCAGCATCGGTGAGTCCCCCTACGGAGGCCTGCAGGCCGTCGTCCTCGTCCCCGACGCGATGGTGGACGACCTGGGGACCGGCACCGGCGGCCGCCCCGGCCCCGCCGCCCTCGCCCCCGCCCCCGCGGACCCGCCGCCCGAGCCCTCCGCGGATCCCCCGCGGACGGCGGACGGGGACGGCGGCGGGGCCGCGCCCGCCGACCCCGGCGACACGCTCCCGCAGCGCATCGCCCGCCGGGGCCGCCACCGCGCCGCCCCGCGCCCCGCCGTCCCGCGCCCCCGGACGGGGGACGGCCCGCCGCCCGTCGCGCCGCCCCCGGAGACGCCCGAAGAGGCCGGGGCGCTGATGGACGCGCTCATCCCGCACACCCCCGCGTCCGGCGCACCCGCGCCGAACACCCCGCGCCGGACGCGAGCGCCCCGCCCGCGGGGCATCCCCCCACCGACGACGACAGGAGGAACGATGACGGCTGACCAGGACTGGGTGGTGGCGCGGCTCGCCCGCGTCCAAGGCGTCCGGCACGCCATCGTGTGCACCGTGGACGGCCTGCTCAAGGCGCGCTCCGCCGGCACCGGACGGGACGAGGCCGACCGGCTCGCCGCACGCTGCAGCGGGCTGCTGTCCCTCGCCCGCGACCAGGCCGGCGAGTTCGGCGCGGGCGCGAAGGCCCTGCACCAGCTGATGGTCGGGCACGAGGGCGGCTACCTGTTCGTCCGCAGTGCCGCCGCCCGCTCGTGCGTCGCCGTCGTCACCGAGCCGGTGATCAACGCGGCCCTCGTCGCGCAGGAGATGCAGGCGATGGTGCTCAAGCTCGGCGACCAGCTCGCCACGCCCGCCCGGGGGAGCGGCTGACTTGTCCGGCCCCGGCGAGTACCGCGACACGCCGCTGCGGGCCTACGTGGTCACCGGCGGGCGCGCGGCCGCACCCGGCGCCCGGGTGGGGGTCGACACGCTGCTGAGAACGGTCCCGCCGCCGGGCGGGGCGCCCGAACCGCTCCCGGCGGACGCCCCGCCGCAGCTCCGCGCCCTGCTGCGGCTCTGCGACGGCGGCGTCCTGTCGGTCGCCGAGGCCGCCGCGCACCTGGACCTGCCGGTCAGCGCCGTCCGGATCCTGGTCGGCGACCTCGTCGCCGGCGGCCGCCTGCAGACCCTCGCCGGCGGCTTCAACGAACCCGGAATCGACCTGCTGAAGGAGGTGCTCGATGGGCTCCGCGCCCTCTGATCCACCCGCCGGACGGTACCTTCCCGGCACCGTCGCCCGGACGGCCAAGATCCTCGTCGTCGGCGACTTCGGCGTCGGCAAGACGTCGCTCATCGGCTCGGTCAGCGAGATCTGCCCGCTGCGCACCGAGGAGCCGATCACCGAGGCCAGCAGCGGCGTGGACGACCTCGCGCGGCTCCCCGGCAAGACGTCCACGACCGTCGCCATGGACTTCGGCCGCATCACCCTGAACCCGTCGCTGGCCCTCTACCTGTTCGGGACGCCCGGCCAGCGGCGGTTCTGGGACATGTGGGCCGGGCTCGCCGAGGGCGCCGTCGGGGTGCTGGTCATCGTCGACTCGCGGCGGCTCGCCGGGGGCTTCGACGTCCTCGACCAGGTGGAGACGCACGTCCCCGCGCCCTTCGCCGTCGCCGTCAACCACTTCCCCGACACCCCGCCGCACCCGCACGAGCGGCTCCGCGGCGCCCTCGACCTGCTGCCCGACACCCCGATCGTCGACTGCAACGCCCTCGACCGCGACTCCTCCGTCGCGGCCCTCGCCGCCCTCGCCGAGCACGCCCTCACCGTCCGGGAGCCCGCCCCTTGACCGCACCGCCGGACGCCGTCCCGCCCGTCCCGCCCGAAGCGCCCGGCGACGTCCCCGCCGGGGACCCGCTGCCGCTGTCGGCGACCACCACCTGTCCCGACACCTGGCCGGTGTTCGACCGGCTCTGGCGCGACCACGGCCCCGTCGCCCCCGTCGAACTCGAACCGGGCGTGCGCGCCTGGCTCGTCATGGGCTACGAGGAACTCAAGACGATCACCGGGACGCCCCGCCTGTACTCGCGGGACGGCCGCGACTGGCGCGCGTTCCAGGACGGCACCGTCCCGCCGGACTCGCCGCTCGGCCCGATGATGTTCTTCCGCGACAACGTCGTCGGCTACGACGGCGACGCCCACCGGCGCCTCCGCCGCCCCATCGAGGACGCGATCGCCGCCGTCGACCACCGCCGCCTGCGCCGCACCGTCGAGTACCTGTGCCGCGGCCTGGTCGGGGCCTTCGCCGACCGGGGGTCGGCCGACCTCGTCGCCGACTACGCCGCGACCGTCCCGCTGCTGGCCATCGGCGACCTCATCGGCTTCGACCCGGCGCAGAGCCGCGAGCTGCTGGCCGCCATGCGCGCCCTGTTCGGCTCCGGCGAGGACGCCCAGGACGGCAACCGGCGCTTCGAGGCCCTGCTCGGCGGCCTCCTCGCCGCCCGCCGCGAGCGGCCCGCCGACGACATCGCGTCCCTCCTGCTCGCGCACCCCGACCTGCGCACCGGCGCCGAGGTACTGCAGTCGATCGTCGTCCTGGTGTCCGCCGGGAACCACACCACCATCAGCTGGATCGCCCAGACGCTCCGGCTGATGCTCACCGACCCGCGCTTCGCCGGACGGGTCCGCGGCGGGCGGCTCGGCATCGACGACGCCCTCGACGAGGTCCTCGCCGTCGCGCCCCCGATGATCAACATGCCGGCCCGGTACGCACTGCGCGACACCGAACTCGGCGGCCGGGCCATCGCCCGCGGCGACGCCCTCGTCCTCGGCCTCGCCGCCGTCGCGCACGACGTCCGCGCCCACGCCGGATCGCAGTTCTGGCAGCGCGGCAACCGCGCCCACCTCGCCTGGAGCGCCGGCCCGCACGCCTGCCCCGCCCGCGACCCCGCCCGCACCATCGCGCGCACCGCCATCGCGACCGTCCTGCACGCGCTGCGCGGCGTCCGCCTCGCCGTCGATCCCGCGGACCTGGAGTACGAGCCGTCCCCGTGGACCCGCTGCCCGGCCCGGCTCCCGGTCACGTTCACCCACGCCGATCCCGGAGGATTCCATGGCAGACGTCCCGGTCATCGAGCTTGACCCCACCGGCGCCGACCACCAGGGCGAGGCCGCGAGGCTCCGCGCCGCCGGACCCGTCGTCCAGGTCGTCCTCCCGGGCGGGCTGCGCGCCTACGCGCCCACCACGCACGCCCTGGTCGCCGACCTCGTCCGCGATCCCGGGGTCAGCAAGGACTGGCGGAACTGGAACGCCGTCAAGACCGGGGCCCTCACCGACGACAACCCCATCGTCGGCATGATCAAGGTGACGAACATGGTCACCGCCGACGGCGCCGAGCACCACCGCCTCCGCCGTCCCGTCACCCGCACGTTCACGAACGGACGCGTCCGGGAGCTCGCCGCCGGCATCCAGGCGACGGTCGACGGGCTCCTCGCCGAGCTCCCGGCCGAGGGGCCCGTCGATCTGCGGGCCCGCCTCGCCGTCCCCCTCCCGCTGCGCGTCATCTGCGAGCTCCTCGGCGTCCCCGACGACGAGCGTCCGCGGTTGCGGCACCTCGTCGACGCCATCTTCCGCACCGACACGACGGCCGCGGAGGTCGCCGCCGTCCAGGCCGACATCCCGCGCTTCCTCGCCGACCTCGTCGCGTACCGCACCGCGCACCCGTCCGGCGACCTCACCAGCGCCCTCATCGCCGACGACACGCTCGCACCGGACGAGCTCGCGGGGACGCTCTGGGTGCTGCTGGCCGCCGGGCACGAGACCACCATCGGGCTGATCACCAACACGATCCGCGCGCTGCTCACCCACCCCGGCGCCCTGGACAAGGCCCGCGAGGCCGACGCCGGCACCTGGGACGCGATCGTCGAGGAGGTGCTGCGCTGGGATCCGCCCATCGGCAACTTCATGGCCCGCTACCCGCTCGCGGACCTCGACCTCGGCGGCGTCACGATCCCCGCCGGCGAGGCGATCATGGCTCCGTACACGGCGGTGAACCGCGACCCCGTCCAGCACGGCCCCACCGCGCACCTCTTCGACGTCGCCCGCCCGCCCGGGGCAAGCATCTGGCCTTCGGCGACGGCCCGCACGTTTGCCTCGGCGCCCACCTCGCCCGGCTCGAGACCCGGATCGCCGTCCAGACCCTCGTGGCGCGCCACCCGGGCCTGCGCCTCGCCGCCGACCCCGCCACGCTGCCGCCCGTCCCCAGCCTCTTCACCAACTCGGCGTCGACCCTCCCCGTGCACCTCTGACGCCCCCGCTCTGACGACCCCCGGTCCGGACCGCTCGGACGCCGACGCCGGTGTGCCGTGCGACAACGCACGGCACACCCGACCCGCTGACCTGCGTGGCGGGACGGTACGGCCGCCACGGGCCGTCGTCATGACCGGTAACCCCGTCCAGTGCAGACGGGTCGCGAGTTTCTCGGCTCGCGCATCGGAGCCGGACTCGTTCGCCGTAGTGCGTTCCAAGCCCGGTCATCCGGGCAGCCGAGGTCGGCGAACCCGTCCGCCGGCCTCGGCGGGAGCGAATCCGTGCGGGGCCCGGCCGCGGGTCCCGGTGCGGTGCCCGCTTTCGGCCGTGCCGTCACTCCAGCCGTTCCCGGCGCCGCTCGTCCCGCCGCCGTGCGCGTCCCCGGCGCCGCTCGAGCCGCCGCCGTGCGCGTTCCCGGCGCCGTTCGACCTCCGCCCACGCCGCGCCGGCATCACGCGTCCACCGGGGCCGCTCCCGGATCAGATGCCCGACGTGCTCGGCCGACCAGCATCCGCTGCGCGGCCTGAGCAACCGCACCGCCTCCTCCGGCAGTCCGAACAACTCCGCCACCGACGCGTCGTCGAGCCGTGCGACCGCCCGTCCGGCCGACTCGAGGACCGCGCTTCGCTCTTCCGCGAGCTCGCGGGCGCTCTGCGCCGCCGTCTCGCGCAGTAGCAGATCGGCCCGGGCCTCCAGCAGCCACGGGGGTGGCTCCGCGGCCAGCTCCGCCAGGACCGTGCGCGGCACATGCCCGGCCAGCTGGGGCACGTGAGGTGCGATGACCTCGATGGGCACCCCCAATGTCGCCGCCACCGTGGCCGGGCACGCCAGCGCTCTCCCGGCCTCGAGCGCGGGTCCCCGCACCGCATCGAGCATGCCTGTGAGCGCGTCCCGTCCGAGCCGGGCCTGGCGCAGCAGCTCGGCGACCCCGTCCACCAGCGGATCGCTCACATGCCGCCAGTCGCGCAACCCGCTCGGCCACACCCCGGCGACGCGCATCAGCGCGAGCGTCCACGCGAGCGACTCCACGGGACCGGCCTCGTCCCGGGGCCTCCGCAACTCCAGTTCGATCCGGGCGACCTTCGCCAGTTCGATGTTGCGGCGCCTCGTCGCCGCCGCCTTGCGCGCGGCTTCCCGCAGTCCCGCCGCGATCGCCGCCTCCCGCAACTCCTGGTCCGCCCGGACATGGTCGCCCAATTCGTCCAGGTCTCCCGCTCGCCAATAGCGCACTCGCAGGATTCGCCCGTACTTCCGGACGTCCTCCTCGGCTATCGGCGCGAGCCCCGCGGCATCGACCACCCGCTTGAACCGCTCGATGCCCACCCCCAGGCGTGCCGCCGCCTCTGTGGCGTTGCACCGCCGCTCCAGCGCCAGCCGCGCCCGGAACCCGTCCAGGTCGGCTTCCGCCGCGCTCACCGGCACGGGGTCGAAACTTCGATCGTCCAGCCTGTGCAAGAGACCTGTATCGGCGGCCAGCTCGAGCTCCCGAACCGTGAGCCCGAGTCGCGTCCGAATCTGCTCGCGTCCGATCCCGTCGCGCTTCCTCGCCATGGCGCACCTCCGCCGAACAGCATGCCGGACACCTACGACAATCCGTGATGTGACGCGGACCGACGGTGATCATGGTGAAAGTGGCGCGGTCTCACCGGCGACCCGGAGGCATGGGACGGCGCCCGTACCCGCTCTGCTCCGAGCGCCGGAGGCGCCTGGGCCGCCACCGCTTCAAGGGGCAGGCCGTCAGCCCTTCCGGTCCGCCTCCGGCGGTCTGGACGGCTCGGGCACCGAGGGCGGTCCGGGGGGTCCGGGGGGTCCGGGGTGCAGGGTGCGCGCGGCGAGGCGGGACGGGTCCGGCCAGCGGACGTCGTAGGCCCAGCCGGCCTGCTCGAAGAGGCGGATCAGCCGGGCGCTGGGATCGAGGTGGCCCTTGAGCACTCCGTGCCGGGCGCTCGTCGGGTCGGCGTGGTGCCAGTTGTGCCAGCCCTCGCCGAGGGTGAGGTACGCGACCAGCGGCAGGTTGGTCGAGCGGTCGCGGGTGCGGAAGTCGCGGTCACCGAAGGCGTGCGCGAGCGAGTTCACCGACCAGGTGACGTGGTGGACGACCGCGTACCGGACGAGGCCGCCCCAGAACAGCGCCGTCCACGCGCCCGCCCACGACCACGACCACAGGCCCCCGGCCGCGGCCGGGAGCAGGAAGGACAGGACGACGACGCCCGGGTAGGCGGCGTCCAGCCGGCGGACGTCCGGATCGGCCAGCAGGTCGGGCACCCAGTGCCGCCGATCGGATCTGCGGCGCGCGGTGAAGAACCAGCCGACCTGGGCGTGCAGCAGCCCGCGCGCGAGCCCCCAGCCGCTCTCGCCGTGCGCCCACGGCGAATGGGGATCGCCGGGCCGGTCGGCGTACTTGTGGTGCCTTCGGTGCTCGGCCGCCCACAGCGTGACCGGGCCCTCGACCGCGAGCCCGCCCGCGAGAGCCAGCCCGATGCGCAGCGGGCGCCGGCACTTGAACGCGCGATGGGTGAACAGCCGGTGATACCCGACGCTGATGCCGTAGATGCTGATCACGTACATGACCAGCGCGATCACCGCGTCCCGCGGGCCGATGCCGCGTCCCCAGGCGGCGGCGACGCCCGCGGCCAGGGCCGCCACCGGAAGCAGGACCAGCACGACCAGGTAGGCGCCGCGCCGGGCCGGCGAGATCGCCACGGTCTCGGCCGCGACGGGGGCGGGCACGGGCATCGGTACCTCTCATGGGGGCCACGGACGCTGCCCATTGAACGGGGCACGGAATGCTCTCGACAGTATCCGAAGAGTAACTAGATACTCGCGAAGAGTTGTTCATTGCTTACTTTAGGTGATTTCTCGTTGTGGTGGCGGTCACTCGACGCTAAATTCCGGCGACAGCGTGTGAACGAGACGCCACATGTGAACGAGACACCGACGGCGCCGCCCGCGGGCGGCGGAGGGCCTTCCCGCCGTCGCGGGAACCGATCCGAAGCAGAGGTCCGCCGGCATGCAGCAGTCCGAACAGACGGTCAGCGAGGGATACCTGCGGCGGTACGAGGAGGCCGTGCGGCGCGACCCCGCGGCGGCTCCGGCACTGATCGCCGGCTGGCTCCGCACCGACTGGCGCCCGCTGTTCGCCGAACTGCGGGCCCGCCGTCCCGTCCTGTCCGCGCCCGGGCTGGCGCTCGTCACCCGCTCCGCCGACGTCCGGGAGGTGCTGTCCCGCTGGGAGGTCTTCACCGTCGCGGCCTACACCGACCGCCTCGAGGGCGCCCTGGGCGGCCCGGTCATGCTGTCCCGCGACGCCACGCCGCTGCACTGGCGGGAGCGGGGCCTCCTGCAGGTGATGCTGCCTCCCGAGGACGTGCCCGCGGTCCGGGAGCTCGCCGGACGCGCCGCCGACGCGGCGCTCGACGCGGCCGCCCCGCACGGCCGCATCGAGGCCGTCGGAGGCCTGTTCCGCCACGTCGCCCTCCGGGTCTGCGCCGAGTACTTCGGCTTCCCCGGCCCCGACGAGGCGACGCTCTCCCGCTGGTCCCGGGAAGTGATCACGGACGTCACCGCCAACCTGCCCGGCGACCCGGACGTGCGGGCGGCGTCCGCCCGCGCGGGCAGCGAGATGATGGACCACCTGCGCGAGGTCCTCGCCGCCCGCCGCGCCGCCCCGCCCGGCGGCCCGCCCGCCGCCCCGCCCGGCGACGTCTTCGACCGCCTGCTCCGCACGACGCTCCCCGCGCGGGCCGGCGTCGACGACGAGCGCGTCCTGATCAACGTCGCCGCGCTCATGCTCGGCTTCGTCGAGAACGCGTCCGGCTCCCTGGTCCACCTCGTCGGCGAGCTGCTCTCCCGCCCGGACGCGCACGCCCGGGCCGCCGAGGCCGCGCGCGACCCCGATCCCGCGCGCGTCGACGGGCACGTCTGGGAGGCGCTGCGCTTCGACCCGTTCCTCAAGGTCATCGCCCGGGTCAGCGCCCGCGACCACCTCCTCGCCGCCGGCACCCCGCACGCGACGACCGTCCCGGCGGGCACCCTCGTCCTCGCCGCCGCCGCGTCCGCGATGTTCGACGCGGACGCCGTCGCCGACCCGCTCGACTACCGCCCCGGCCGCCCGGCCGACGTCTACCTGCACTTCGGGTACGGCCCGCACTCCTGCGTCGGCGTCCATCCGGGCGCCGCGGTGATCTGCGAGGTCGTGCGCCGGCTGCTGCGCCGCCCCGGCGTCCGGCTCCTGCCGCCACCGGACGGCGGCGTCGTGCGCGACCGCGGCGTGTTCCCCGACCGGTTCGTCCTCGGCCTCGGCCCGTCCGGCGAAGGGAGCGCGTGACATGGGCGGCACCGGCAGCGCGCGGAGCATCGCCACCGACGGCGCGTCCAACCGGCTGCGCTACCTGGCGCTCACCCGCGGACGGCCCCTGTGGCGGGCCGCCGAGAGCGTCCGGCCGCTGCGGCGCGGGCTCAACGCCGCCATCATCGACCGGGCGATCCGCGAGATGCCCGGACGGCCCGAACCGCTCAGCACGATGGCCCCCTACACGTCCTGGCCCTCGCTCACCGACAAGACGTTCAGCGGCCGCCACCTCCCGCCCGTCCCCGCCCGGGACGGTGCGCGGCCGACCGCCGAACGCGCCGCCGACCTGTTCGCCCGCACCGGCGACATGACCCCGTGCCCGCGGTCGACGGTCCTGTTCGCCTACTTCGCGCAGTGGTTCACCGACGGGTTCCTGCGCAGCGACATCGCCGAACCCCGCGACCCCCGCCGGACCACCTCCAACCACCACGTCGACCTGAACCCGCTCTACGGCCTGGACGCCGCGGCCACCGCCGCCGTCCGGGCCTTCGACGGCGGGCTGCTCAAGAGCCAGGAGATCAACGGCGGCGAGTTCCCGCCGTACCTGTGCGAGGACGGGAAGATCAAGCCCGAGTTCGCCGCGCTCGAGGTCGTCCGGTTCGAGGCGCTGCCCGACGAGCGCCGCGACCGGCTCTTCGCGCTCGCCGGCGACCGCGGCAACACCCAGGTCGGCTTCACGATGCTGACCGTCCTGTTCCTCCGCGAGCACAACCGGGTGGCCCGCCTCCTGGCCGAGCGCAACCCCGGCTGGGACGACGAGCGCCTCTTCCAGACGGCCCGCAACATCGTCATCGTCCTGGTCGTCAAGCTGGTGATCGAGGAGTACATCAACCACATCACCCCGTACCACTTCCGCTTCCTGCTCGACCCAAGGCTTTCGGCCCGGCTCGCGCGCGCGCCGTGGCAGCGGGAGAACTGGGCGTCGGTCGAGTTCAACCTCGTCTACCGCTGGCACAGCCTCATCCCGTCCCGCCTCGTCGTCGGCGGGGCGGAACTGCCCGTCCCGGCCACCCTCTTCGCCCCCGACCTGATCCCCGAGGCCGGGCTCGGACGGCTCTTCGAGGAGGCGTCCGAGCAGCGCGCCGGACGCATCGGCCTGTTCAACACCGACCCGAGCCTGCGCCCGGTCGACGTCGCCAGCATCGCCGACTCCCGGGCGCTCGAACTCGCCCCCTACAACGACTACCGGGCGCACTGCGGCTTCCCGCGCGTCCGCCGGTTCGAGCACGTCTCCGGCGACCCGGCGGTCGGCGACGCCCTGCGCGACCTGTACGCGAGCGTCGACGACCTCGACCTTTACGTGGGGCTGTTCGCCGAGGAACCGGGCTCCGCGGACGCGATCCTCCCGCCCCTCCTCACGAAGATCATCGCGATCGACGCGTTCTCCCAGGCGCTCACCAACCCCCTGCTCGCCCCCCGCGTCCTCACCCCGAGACGTTCACCCCGCTCGGCATGCGGATCATCGGCGGTACCCGGACGCTCTCGGACATCCTGCACCGCAACGTCCCCGAAGACCCCCGGCGCCGGTTCGTCGCCATGAGCCGGCGCGGCGCCCGCTGACCGCGGAGGAGCCGGTGAGCACCGAACCGACCCCGGAAGCGGCCCCGGAAGCGACCCCCGCCGCCGTTCCGGACGCCGTCGCCGAGCTGCGCCGCGCCGCCCGCGAACTCGCCGACACCGCCGTGGCCGCCGCGCGGCGTCCGCGCACGCCACCGCGGCCCTCACACGCGCGCCGTCCTCGCCGCCGTCCCGCGCGCCCCCGTCGCCGCCGCCCGCGCCGAACGCGCCCTCACCCGCGCCGTGTCCGGTGCCGGCGGGCTCGGGCACGCCCTCACCGGCGGCCCCCTCGGCACCGTCGCGGCGCGGCTCGGCGGCATGGCCGGCGCCGGCAACCTCGCGATCCGGCTGATGGTCACCTCGCTGCGGCTGCGCATCACCGCGGTCGCGCTCGACGACCCCGGACTCCTCCGCGACCCGCTCGTCCGGCGGCTCGTCGACGCCGTCGCCGCCGACCGCGACCTCGACTCCGCCCGCGCCCTGTACGCCCTCGTCCGCGACCGCGGCGCCGTCCGCGCCCTCACCGCGATCGCGCCGATCTTCGGCGAGATCCTCGCGCTGCGCGCCCTGCTCGACCAGAACCCGCTCAACGACGCCGCCGCCTGGCTGATCGCGACCGGCTCCGGCACCGCGACCGCCGACCCCCTCACCGGCATCAGCAACCGCGCCATCGCCGCCCTGGACGCCGGAGCGGGCGCGGCCGTCCGCACACCGTTCCCCGCCGACCGGCTGCGCACCCACGGTTCCCTCCTGGACTTCCTCGCCAATATCTGCGCGCTCGGACCCGGCGGCCGCGCGCTCGTCCAGACCGTCCGCGGCCCCGACGGCGTCGAGCGCCACGTCGTCCACGCGCCCGGCATGAAGCTCGGCGTGCCCGACGACGCCTCGCCCTGCGACCTGCTCGGCGCGTTCAGCGCCACCGTCCGCGACAGCGCCCCCTACAGCCGCGCCCTCGCCCGCGCGATCGACGACTACGGCGTCCCGCCCGGCGCGGACATCGCGCTGATCGGCCACAGCGCCGGCGGCGCCGCCGTCATGAGCCTGGCCCAGGACGCCGCCTTCTGCGCCCGCCGCACCGTCACCCACGTCGTCGCCGTCGGCTCCCCGGTCGACTTCAAGCGCCCCGCGTCCCCGGACACCTGGGTCGCCAGCGTCACCAACCGGCACGACATCATCCCGAGCCTGGACGGCCAGGGCGCCGGGGCCTGCCTCGACCCCCGGCCCGGCTGGTACGTCGTCGACTACGGCGACCCCACCCACCTGTTCCCCGCCTGCCACGCCATCGAGCACTACACGGCCAACCTCACCGACGACCTCGCCGAAGAGCGCGCGGAGATCGACCGCAACCTCGCCCGCTACCACGGCCCCGTCGTCCGCTCGCAGGCGTACCGCCTGCTCGACGACGCCCCGGACCTCTTCGAAGCACCCGCCCGCCGGACGTCCGTCGCCGCGCACGAGTTCGACCTGCCGATCAAGTGCCGGTCCGGGACGTCCCTCGCCGCCTGCTTCACCGCGAACCTCCCCGCCGCCCGCGACCTCCCGGGCCCCGGACGTCCCGTCCGGCTCGGCGACCGCGCCCTGGCCGTCCTGCACGTCTCCGACAACCGCGACACGAGCATCGGCGCCCACCGGGAGGCGCACCTCGGACTCGTCGTCCACGACCCGTCCCGCGCGGGGCGCATCGGCGTCCGCTACGTCGACTCGGTCTACAGCACCGGCCGAACGGCCGCGGTCGCCGCCGGACTGTGGGGGCACGCGTCCACCACCGCGCGCATCGACCTCGAACCCGGCCGCGTCTCCGTCGTCGGCGTCGCGTCCCTCAGCGGCGGCCTCGGCCCCGCGCTCCCGGCGGCCGAACGCGGCATCGTCGTCCACTCCGCCCTCGACGGCGTCCCCCTGCGCTCCCGCATCGAGACCCGCGGCCCCGCCCGCCTGCACCCGGCACCCCGCGCCCGCCTGAACGTCGCCGCCACGGACCACCCGATGACCCGCCACCTGCGCGTCCTCGGCCTGGACGGCGCCCGTCCGCTCCTCTGCCTGGCGTCGCCCGCCCACCGGTCGCTGCGCACCGAGCCCACGCGGGACGCCCGGTGAACCGGCTCGCCGCCCACGGCGACGCCCTCGACGCCGACGCGCGGGCGATGGCCGCGCACGCCGACCGCTTGCGCGCCCTCGCCGCCCGCCTCCGCGCGCAGGACGCCGCCCCCGACTGGCTGTTCGCCGGCCTGCACGACCACATCACCGCCTGCGTCGTCGCGTCCGACGAGCTCGCCGAGGCCGCCGCCCGCATCCGTGCCCTCGCCGCCGCCCCGGCCCGCGGCCGTCGCGAGTAGCATCCGGCTGGCAGACCGTAAGCGCGCGGAAGCGAGATCCGAGGGTGACGAACGTGTTCCAGGCCTCCCAGCTCGACCTGCAGCCCCTCCCGCAGGACCTGCACTACCGCCTGACCGACCCCGGCGACGGCACCGTCCTGGCGGACGTGACGCCGATCGCCGTGGGAGAGGGGCAGAAGGAGGGGTTCTTCAAGCGGTTCATGCGGTCCTCCGGGCCGACCCTGACCGCCCCCAGCGCCCAGCAGCACGTGCCCCGCGTCACGTTCCGGGTTTCGGACGCCCAGAACTCGACGCTCTTCTTCCTGGACCGCCCGGACAAGCTCGCGGGCAACGGCTGCCCGCCGCACTACGCCGTCGTCGCACCGGACGGCCGTCCGATCGGGTACCTCACGAACGAGCACCGCGCGTCCGTCGAACCGCCGTCCGGCCCCGTCGACACCGACGGCGTCACCCTCGTCGGCGGCCGGGCCCACCTGCGCGACCCGAACCACCGGGTGCTGTGCGACATCGTCGTCCGGATGCCGCTGCCGCCGTCCGCGGACCCGAACCGTCCGCAGGACCCCGCCTCCGACGCGATCCGCTACATGGACCCCGACGGGACGATGTGGGCCCGCAGGCTCGTGTCCGGCTCGGCCACGCAGGTCAACCCCGCGGCCCAGCAGCACGTCCGCGCCCTGCTCGCCGCCCACGTCATCGCGTCCGGTGTCGACGAACGCCTCCACACGTCCATCGTCGCCTCCTCCTACTCGCCCCCCGAACCGGTCGCCCCGGGCGCCGAACCGTACCCCGGCCACGCGGACGTCCACGCGTCCTACATGAGCCACCAGGAGGAGTTCATCGAGTGGCACAAGGAGGAGATGAACCGCCGCGCCCGCAACATCTCCCGAGGCGCCGACACCGGCTTCTGACCTCTTCGAGAACCCCCCGATCATGCCGGAGTGGAGAGCCCCGACCGCGCGCCGATTTCCGGACCGCCCACGACTCGAGAACCGCCCAATCCGGACGGCCGGAATGGGCGGAGCGGGCCCAGTCGACGGCCGAGAGGTGGCATCGCGGTGATCGGTGTACCCTCGCCTTGGGACCAGCCCGCGACAGGGAGTCATAATGGCGGAAGTGTTCGAGGCGCCTCAGTTCGAGGTTCTGCCTTTGGCGGATGACCTGCATTTCGTGGTGCGGAACCCCGGCACGGGCGATGACCTGGCCACGGTGCGGCCCGTGCTCGTCGGGCAGTGGCAGCGGGAAGAGGTGAGCCTGTTCGGCCGTATCCGGCGATTCAAGCCGTGGGCGCCGCTTCCCGAGCTCTGCAAGCATCACGTGCCGAGAATGGTTCTCCAGGTTGCGAACGGCCGCAATTCTCCGCTCTTTCTCCTGGACCGGGCCGACAAGGTGATCGGACATCCGGTCGTACCGGATTCCGTGGTCGTGGCTCCGGACGGTGGTGTGGCGGGTCACTTGACCACCGACCACGACAAGGAATGCGAGCCGCCCGGCGGTCCGGTCGACTCCGACGGGATGACTCAGATCAGGGGCAGAGGTCATTTGCGCGACCGGGAGTACCGCGTGCTGTGCGAGGTCGTCACGCGCGTGGATCTCTCGTTGAACCCCAGGTTGATCGACGAGCGGTCGGACGTTGATATGGTTCGCCTGGTCGGGGGAGACGGAATCATCTGGGCGCGGATGATCGGCACGGGCAGGGCGCTGCATTGCGCTCCGCAGGCCCCGCGTGGCCTCAAAATGTTGCTGGTCGCGCACATGGTCGCCAAAGCGGTGGACAAGCAGATCTACGCTGCCGTCAGCGGCGGCTCACCGCGTCTCCCGGAACCGCTTGTATCCGCTGGTGAGCCGTACCGAGGATACGAAGACGTGCACGCACCCTATATGCGCTACCAGGACGAGTTCATTCCACGGTACGAGGCGCAGCGGGAATCCAGGCAACGGAGAGCCGCCTCCTCCGTCTGACGAGAAGATGCGGCGGCCGGGGCATCTCCCGACCGCCCCTCCGAGTGGCGGTCAGAGATTCTGATCCCACGGGGGAGTCTCATCGTCCGCCTTCTTATTGAAGCTACCGTCACTGACGTTGTACACCGGCGTGTTGACGTTGTACTTGTCGCTGTACTTGTTCTTCTCGTCGAAGTTGCCCTCGTATTCGGCTTTCATGCCGGTGTTCGCGCTCTCCACGCCGCCCATAAAGGACTTGTTCTTGAGGTTCTCGTTCTCATCCCACTCGAGTTTTCCTCCGACGGTCCCGGAGCCCCAGCCGCCCGAGTCGCCCACCTTTCCCTTGAGTTCGACGTCCTGCCCCTGAACGGCGCCGTCCCGGACCTTGGCGTGGTAGCCGCCCTCGCCTTCGAGGATTCCGGCGGCGCTCGTCACCTTCCCGCCGATACCGACGTTCCACGTCTTCTCGATGTCCCGATCGGCGTCCAGGTCGAGTTGCCCGGTGGGTAGTACTCCCCGTTTGTTCACCAGGTTGAGGCCGGAGTTGACAAGTCCCTCGGTGATGTTGGCCGCCGCGCCGGCCGAGCCCGTCGCCCACGCCTTGCCGAGGACGGCGTCCACGTCCGCAGCCCCGTTGTCCTCTTGGTCGCCGGCTGTGGTGTGCATCTTGACGAGCATCACCCCCGCGGCCACCGCGCCTGCCGCGGCGAGAATCCCGAAAGCCACCCAAGTGATCTTCAGCGCGATGGTGGCCAGGGCCAGGCACTGCCCGTAGGCGACGGCGCCCACGACCGACAACAGTGACGCGCCTGCGACGGAGGCGAGCCCGAACAGGTATGCGCCCATCGCGGCGGCGAAGACGGAGTAGGCGAGCAGGGCCCACGCGGCGATCATGATCGAGGTGCTGACTGCGTTGAAGTAGGACGTCAGGGCGTCGACCTGCTCCCCGAAGTTTTTGACCTCTCGCTCATAGAGCGGCCGGTCGTCCATCGTCCATGCCTCGCCGGGGATGTCTGTGACGAGCTGGGCGAGATTCTGGGCGGCGACCTTCAGCTCCTTGGCAGCCTTCTCCCATTCCTGGGCGCACTTCTCCAGCTTCGTCGTCTTCCCTGTGCCCTCCTTGAACGCGAAGGCGACCATGAACGCGGGCGGGAGCGCGACTCCGGCCGCCATGGCCGCAGCCGTTGCGATGGGCATCAGGCTCTCGTGCGTGCCCACGACCGAGCCGCCGGTCAACCCCGTGATCGCAGCGGCGCCCAGCGCCCCGGTGCCGCCGGCCGCACCGTACTTGAGCCCCTTAGCGTGCTGCTGCTGCGCCTCCGGCTCACGCGCCGGGCGTTGCCGCCCCTGGTCCGTCGGCTGCCGGGGTTCGGCCGGGGCTTGCTGCTGCTGCGGTGTCTGCTCCGTAGGGACGGGCGCCTGCTGTCCCTGGGGCTGCCTTGTCGGCTGCCCCTCGCCTGCGGGCTGGTCCGGATTGCCCATGAAGTGCGTCTCCTGTCATGAGGCCGGTCAACGACCGTGATCGGCGTTCTTCTGCTCGGTCTTTTGGTAGTTGTCCGCGGCCTTCACGATCTTCTCCGAGTAGCCTTTGACTGTGGTCATCAGCATTTTTATGTCCTCGAAGGCGAACTGGACGCTGATCGGGTAAGCGGCCGACGTTGTCATGCAGGCCGGGCTGAAGTCGCTGCCCTCGAGGTTGTATACGCCATCGCCGTTAATGGTGTCGCCAGCTTTTTTGAGATGTGGGATCACCTCATTATTGAGGTCCTGTGAATGCTGGCTGATACGGCGCGGGTCGGCTTGCTTGGGTTCTCCCATTGCGCCCTCCAGGAACGGGAATGAGAAGGCTGTTGACCGGCGGTGATGCTCATATTGACGACAACGCGGCAACGCTAGCAGCACCGGCCTTCCGGGGGCCGGGAAGAGTGATTTCGGTCGCGTCGAACTCGCCGTTTGGGTGCCAGCGAAACAGAGGCCTTCGGTATGGCGCGATGCTGAACCGCCGTTCTCGTCCCGATGCGGCGAGAACGCGTCCGTCAGAACGGCGGGGGTTCTTCGGACGGGGCGGTGACGCCTTCGGCCACCGCGGCGGCGCGGCCGGTGACGGCGTCGCCGAGGACCTCGCCGGTGAGCGGGTCGATGCGGACGCCGTCCACCACGATGGGGGCGCCGGGGGCGTCCGGCGCGCGGTCCGGGCACCAGTCGGCGACGGGGCAGCCGCCGCACCACGGGCCCGGCGTCGGGCGGAAGGCGTCGTCCGCGTGCCAGCGGGCGGTCATCGACGCGATCACCTCGCGGGCGGCCTGCCGGACGTCCGGATCCCAGACGTCGAACCGCAGGACCTCGGCGCTCGACGGCGTGATCGTCTCGAGTTCGACGATCCCGCCGCCGTCCCCGCCGAGGACGCCGTGCTTCATCAGCAGCACGGCCAGGGCGAGCTGGGGCACGAGCGTGAACACCGTCGGGGCGTCCCCGGCCGGCGGCGCGCCCTGCGTTGTCTTCTGCTCCCGGTACACGACGGTGCCGCCCACGGTGCGGATCAGGTCCGGGTGCGCGATGACCACGACGTCCGCGTCGGTGTCGTGCGCGGCCACCGACGGCTCCGGCGCCACGTCCGCGGACGGCTCGCGCAGCGGGCACACCGCGAGGTGCGACACCAGGTAGGGGTGGGCGTCCGCGTACTCCTCCGGCGTCAGGACGCCCGCGGCGATGCCGGGCCCGCTCGACGGTTCGGGCAGGTCGTCCGCCGAGCACGCGGGCGCGCCGGACCGGCCGTGCGCGAACTCCAGCCACCGGTGGACGGCCCGGCCCCGCCGCGCCGCCGTCCCGTCCGAGCGCTGCGCGGCGGGGATGTGCAGCTCCCGCAGGTGCGCCTGCGCGGGGCACACCAGGTACTGGCGGCCGGTCGTCACCGACCAGGTGCGCCGGTGCGTGCCCCGTCCCTCGAGGCCGAGCAGGCCGGGGACGTCCGGTACCGCGCCGCACGTCGGCAGGACCTTGCACTCGACGCAGTCGGAACCGGGACGCGCGCCCGTGCCGAACGCGATGTCGGTGACGATCGGCCGGGTGCGCTCCAGGTACACGCGGCGGACCTCGGCGGGCGGCGCGTCCACGAGCACCCGCGGCGGGACGTCCCCGGTGAGGACGACCTCGACGAGCCGGACGCGCTCCGGTGCGACCTCGTCCGGAACGACCTCGACCGGCAGGTCGCGGTAGACGTCGCTCTCCGCGCGCAGCCCCGCCGCCGCGACGAACGCGAGCGCGTCGTTCGACGGCGCGTCCGGTTCGCCGGGGCGTCCCACCCGGAGGCGCCGGAACTCCCGCAAGGTGCCGTCGGCCGACGCGTACCAGCGTCCCCATGCGGTGAGCACCCGCAGCTCCGCCGCCGACTCCGCCTGGACGACGCGCGGCAGCGGCTCCGGACGCACCGCGACGCCCTCGACCTCGAGATCCTCGGCGATCCACTCGGCCGCCCGCAGGTACGCGTCGAACGCGTGCCGCACCCACACCGCGACGCCCGGATGCACCGCCGACCGGGCCCGCCCGAGCGCCTTCTCGATCGCGTCCGCCGGGGGCTCGCCGCCGAACTCGGTCAGGTTCAGCGCGTCCATCACCAGCCCGAGCGGGAACGTCTCCCACGGCGCGTACCGCCGCGGCCCTCGCCTGCGCGGCCATACCCGCGGACGGGCCTTGAGGGCGGCGAAGTCGCGGCAGTGCCGGTCGTCGCGGTCGAGCAGGCTCGCCGAGAGCCGGATGACGCCGGGATCGCCGCTCAGCTCCTCGTGCGGCGTCCAGTTTCCGAAGGGCATGTCCGCTCCAGCGCTAGGGGAAGGCCACGACCATTAGAACATGCGTGAACCCAATCAACCATCGATTACGGGAAAATCGATGGCGGGTTGTCGGTGCTCGCTGGTGAAGCACGCGTCTGGGCGGCGCCGGTCACGCACCGGCGAACTCCGCGCCGACGGGTCGAGTCCACCATGTCCGTGGTGGTTCGCGCGATCGGCGCCGCGGCGCGCCGCCTCACCGGTCGGAGGGAGGGGCCTTCCGGCAAAGCGCCATGTCGGCGGCCCGCCCGCCCCAGACCGGGCCGTCCCTCCAGATGACGGACATCCCGAACGCCTCGGACAGGACGTCCGGTGCCCACGGCTCGGCAGGCGGGTCCGGCAGGACGAGGAATCGGTGGTCCACGGGGTCGCCTTCGGCGTGCTGGACCTCCAAGACGCGCAGAACGGCGTCCCGCATGCGCCGGTAGGTGTTGCCTCCCTCGCCGAGCACCTCGTACAGCACCTTGCCGTGCGGCCCCTCGCAGACGACGTCGGCGGTGGGCGAGTGCATCGTGGGGACGAGCCCGGCCCCGTACAGTTCGGAGATCAGCGCGTGCCGGACCCGTTCGTGGACGGTGCTCCGCCGTTCCGCGCGCACGGCGGCCTCGATCTCGGCGACGAAATCCTCGAAGCCCCCGTTGGTTCCGGCTGACTCGCCGCCGGCCGCCTGTGTCATGGGTTCGCCTTCCTGCGCAGCGTCGGGTTCGGGGAGCAGGACCGGGGGGAGGAGCGTGGAGTGTACGACGGTCAGCGACCGCGTGCATCGCGTGGCAGCCACGTACAGCAGGCCCGGACCGTTGAGCGTTCGGTCGTTGACCGCGGACGGTTCCACGAGGACGACGTGGTCGAACTCGAGTCCTTTGGCCTCGGCCGGCGGCACGATCTTCACGCGGTCGGCATCGCCGAGCGCGTCCCGCAGCGGGGCCAGAAGTTCGGGCGGAGCGATGGCGGCGACCGAGCGCCCACCGTCCGCCGCGTGTGCCCGCGCCCGTTCCGCAGCCGCCGCCACCATGCTCGCCGGGTCGGCGGAGACGACCGTCACGGCGCCCGGTCCGGCGGGACGGATCGATCGGGGGAACGCGGCCGCGGGGGCGATCGACCGCGCGAGCGGCAGGACGAAATCCATGACCTCTCTCGGGACGCGGTATCCGACCGCCAGCTCCTCGAGGTGCCAGCCCTCCTCGCCGGCCAGCAGCTCGGCCGTCTCCGACCAGCTCCCGGGGGAGCGGTCACCGGTCGCCTGCGCCAGGTCGCCGAGCACGGTCATCGAACCGCTCGGGCACCGGCGGGCCAGCGACCTGGCCTGCATCGGCGTCAGATCCTGCGCTTCATCGACCATGATGTGGCGGTATCGGGGCGGAGCCTCTCCGGTGATGAGCAGCCGCAGTTCCTCCAGGCAGACCCGGTCCTCGATCGACCACGGCTCGCGCGCCGCGCGGGTCGCGCGCGGGCGGACGATCGCCGCCCGCTCGCGCTCGTCCAGGACCCCCTCGGCCGCGGCTCCCAGCGTGTCGGCGTCGCCGAGCAGGTCGCGGAGCACCCCGGAGGGGCTGACGTTCGGCCACACGGTGTTCACCAGCCTGAGCACCCGGGGATCCCGCGAGATCCTGCGCCGGACGTCGTGGTCGCCGTGACGTCGCCGGAGGTTCGCCTCCTCCCGCATCAGGAGATCGACCAGCCGCGTTGCGAATCCGCGTTTGCGTTGATTGAGCGGGGCGGACTCGTCCGCCTCCACGAACTCGCGCAGAACCTCCGCGGACACGGAGAGGTCGGCCCCCTCGAACCTCATGTCGAAGGACCCGTCGGGCAACCGGTCGATCGCATCCGTCCGGGGGAGTGCCCGCACGGCTCGCCGCAGCACCTCGGCCATCCGGACGTCCGACTTCACCAGCCGGGCCTCGTGGGGGTCGCGACCGCGGGCGTCGTCCCACAGCCGATGGAGTTCCACGGCTCTGACGCCGTGGTTGCCGAGGTCGGGCAGGACGTCCCGCACGTACTCGAGGAACCCGCGGTGCGGGCCGACGACGAGAACCTCTTCCGTCTTGAACCACCGGTTGAACAGCAGCCAGGACACTCGGTGCAGGCCGATGGCGCTCTTGCCGGTGCCCGGACCGCCCTGCACGACCAGGACGCCCTTGCGGTCGTCGGACACCAGCAGCAGCTGTTCCCGCTGGATCGTCTCGACGATGTCGCGCATGCGCCCGTCGCGATCTCGTTCGAGATCTTCGAGAAGGAAATCGCGCAGCCCTTCGCCGGGAGAGAAGGCCTGGGGCGTGGGCATGCCGGCCGGCGGCGCGCCTTCCTCGGCCGCAGACGATGCCGGGAGGGGCCGGGGCACCAGTTCCGGAATGGCACCCCCCGCCGGTGCGATGGCGGGCTCCGCGACGACGACCGGCCCCGTCGGCGCGGCGGGGGTGGTCACGATCTCGTCCCGGAAGTCACGGACGCGACGGAGATCGCAGCGGAGCCGGCGCCGCAGCCGCAGATCGCCCGGCTCGTCGGGCCGCCGGAGCATCCACTCGGTCGCCTGCGGAGCCTGCCAGTTGATGACGAACGGCTCGTACAGTTCGTCCCGAACCAGGCGGCGGCCGATGTACCAGGTCCGGGTCTCGCCGTCCTCCTCGGCGTCCACGCGGGCGATGACCAGCGCCTCGCCGTCGAGATCGCCTTTGAGGCGCACCTCGGGGGCGACGTCCGGGATGAACGATGTTCCCGCGTGCGAGTCCGTGACGTCCGAGGGACGGAACCTCTCGCGGTTGTCCGCGAAGGTCCGCTCGTAGCAGCGGTAGGCGTGGTCGACGGCTCTCTGCTCTTCGGCGAGCGTGGAGTGGCGATCGGTCAAGCCGGTGGCTCCCGTTCGTTGCTGATGTTCTGTTGTCGGTGTGATGCAGGACGCGCAAGGGGCCGATGCGGTTGCCGCGGTTCACGGGCGAACCGGGCCGCGGCCGTCCGGTCCGGGGGACGGCCGCGGGGTGCGGGGCGGGGTCAGCGGTTGCCCAGGGGGACGGTGACGCCGCCGGAGAACATCGAGTCGTGGAGTTCGATGGCCTTGAGTTTCACGTTGTCCGGGACGTCGAAGATGACGACGCCCTTCACCGAGTTTCCGGGGTTGATCTGCTCGAGGAACGACCGCGAGTCCTGGTTGGTCCAGATCGCTGCCTCGGTGTCGGCCTGGAACTCGCGGCCCTCGGTGTCGACGAGCGTCTGGTTCGTCCCGTCGAACATGCGCGCCTCGTCCCCGATGTTCTCGACGGTGATGTGGACGAGGACGTACTGTCCCTGCGCCTGGGAGCCCGCGTACTCGTCGCCGACGCGGTCGACGCCCTTCTCCACCTTCGTGACCGTGAAGGCGAACTTGCCGTCCCGGTACTCGCGCCCGATCCCGTTCGTGACCTTCTCCGTCTTCTCGGGCTTCGCGCTCTTCTCGCCCCGCTCGCCGCCCGCGGCGGCCCCGTCGCCCGTCCCGGTCCCGGACGACGTGGCCGCCGGGTCGGACGCGCTGCTGACGATCGCCCCGCAGGCCACCATCAGGAACAGGGCGGCGACGCCGCCGACGACCGCGTACAGGCAGCCTTTGCCGCGCCGCCTGGGCGGGGGAGCGGGGTACCCGTGGGGCGGCACCGGGCCGGGCGGCGCCTGGTGGGGGCCGTGCGCGCTCGCGTGCTGCGGGCCGGGGACGGGGTTTCCGGGTGGATTCATGGTGGTGCTCCGTATCTGTCTGGAGGTCAGGCGGCGAGGCCGTGGCCGTCGTGCCAGGCCCGCAGGAACGCGGTGACGAGGCTCTCGGCGCGGGCGGTGGGGTCGAGGGGACGGGCGAGGCCGCGCCGGGCGATGGACGCCAGGGAGTCGGCGGTCTCGTTGAGCGGGTGGCCGGAGTGGCCCTTGACGTGCTCGGTACGCAGGCCGGGACGGTGCGCGACGCGTTCGGCGAGCCGGACGAGCGTCGGCGGACGGGCGCGGCGCGGCCGCAGGTCGTAGCCGGCCGGGAAACGGGACGTGTCGCCGCGCTGCCAGGCACGCAGGTAGTGCAGCGCGGACAGGCTGTCGACGAGCACGAGCAGGTCCGGGGCGTCGCCGACGTCGTCGACCAGCAGGTTCACCGCCCGCAGCTCGCCGACCAGCACCGTGCCGGGACCGGTCGGGTCCTGGTGGCGGAAGGGGCGGGCGCGCATTCCCCAGCGGCCGGTGTCGACGACGTAGCCGATCCCGTACGCGCGGGCGTCCCGGACGCTCGCGTCGGTCGCGGCGACGAGGGGACCGGCCCGCCCGCGCCGGACCGGCACCCGCCCCCGTACCGGTGGCCACCGGTACGGCGCGGACGGCGGTGCGACCTGCGGGCAGCCGGGGGAGTGCGGGCCGGTGCCGAGGTGGTGCTCGGCCTCCCCGGCGAGCATCTCGGCGTTCCCCGTGTCGCCGTGCCGGACGGCCGCGAAGCACAGCCACAGCAGCCGCCGCGCCGCACCGCAGCAGGGGCAGCCCAGGGACCGGGTGGCGCAGGCCCGCATCGGCTGCGTCCGCGCCGCCAGCCGGGGCGGCATCCGTGCCCGGGCGTCGTCGAACTCCTTCATCGGCATGGTCGGAATGGTCCGGCGTCCCGTGACTCGCATTGCGGCTCCACTCTCGTCCGGCGGGGCGGCTGAAGTTCACATCAAAGCACAGATTGTTTGTGTACACAATCAACCCTCAATCTCCTGAGAATCCCACGAAAGATCGAGTCGGCGATGCGCGCTACCGTGAACCAGGTCAACCGGCTCGACGGCCCGGTACCGCTAGGGTGTGATCACTGAACGCCGCCTGAACGTCGGCTGGAGGGAGTGCTGGTGTGTCGAACGATGCGACGGTGACCGCTGCCGACATCGCCCGATTGGCGGGGGTGGGGCGCGCGGCGGTGAGCAACTGGCGGCGCCGCCACGACGACTTCCCGCTGCCGGTCGGGGGCACGGCCACCAGCCCGACGTTCTCGCTCGGGCAGATCGAGGGCTGGCTGCGCGACCAGGGCAAGCTGGCGGACCCGCCGGTCCGCGAGCGCGTCTGGCAGACCCTCCGGCAGGCCGCCGCGGGCGACGTCGAACTGTCCGACGTCATGACGTTCGCCGGGGCCTTCCTGCTCTCCCTGCACGCGGATCCCGCACGGTGGCGCGACCTGGCCGATGCCCCGGACGACCGGGCGGGCGCGGCCCTCGCCGAGGCGGTCCGCGCACGAACCGACCGGCTCCCCGCCTCCTTCGACGTCGCCGCGCACGCCCCGCTGGCGCGCGCGCTGGCCGGACTCGCGGACGAACTCGGCACGGCGGACGCGTTCGAGTTCCTCCGCACGCGCTACCTGGAGCACCACAGCCGCCGCGTGTACATGACGCCCGAACCGGTCGTCCGGCTGATGCTCGACTTCCCGACGGAAGCACCGAGCACCGTCCTGGACCCTGCCTGCGGCACAGGCGCGTTCCTGACCACCGCCCAGGACGTCTACAAGAACGTGCAAGCACTCCTGGGCCAGGAGATAGACGAGACGACCGCGCGCATGACCGCGGTACAGCTCGAACTGCGCGGGGCCCCGGCCGAAGTCCGTCCGGGCGACTCCCTGCGGGACGACGCGTTCGCCGGGCGCACCGCCGACCTCGTCGTCACGAATCCGCCGTTCAACGACCGCAACTGGGGCTACGAGGAGCTCACCGGCGACCCCCGGTGGGAGTACGGGCTCCCGCCCCGGATGGAGTCCGAACTCGCCTGGCTCCAGCACGGGCTCGCGCACGCCGCGCCCGGCGGCCTCGTCGCCATGCTGGTCCCCCGGCCGTCGCCGCCCGCCGGTCCGGCCGCCGCATCCGCGCCGAGCTGCTGCGCCGCGGCGCGCTGCGCGCGGTCGTCGGGCTGCCCGCGGGCGCCGTCCCGAACATGGCCGTCGCCGTGTCGGTCTGGGTGCTGCGCCGTCCCGCGCCCGGCGACCCGCCCGCCGACGACGTCCTCATGGCCGACGTGTCCGCCGAGCCCGACGCCTACCACGAGGCCGCGGTGGACGCGTGGCGCCGCTACCTCGACGGGCGTCCGCAGCGCGGCGCCGCGACCGTCGTCCGCATCATCGACCTGCTCGACGACGAGGTCGACCTCAACCCCGCGCGCCACCTGCCGCAGCGCGGCGCGCCCGCCACCGGGGGCGCCTTCACCCGCGAACGCGACCGTCTCGCGACCGCCGTCGCCGCGCTGCCCCGCAGCGTCGACGCGCTGTCGGCGCTGAAACAGTCCCGCGGCGGCGAGGAGCCCGCCATGACCACGATCGGCGAGCTGGCGAAGGCCGGCGTCCTGGAGATCCTGCGCGTCTCGCCCCGCATCCGGATGGACGAGGGCACCGTCCCCGTCCTCACGCTCGAGGACGCCGCCCGCGGGCGGGGCCCCACCGGTTCCGCGGCCCTCGACGAGGACCACGTCCGGATCCGGGCCCGCGACATCGTCGTCTCCCAGATCGCCCGGCACCCGATCGCGCGCGTCGCCGCCGAGGACGGCCCGGTCCTCGGGCCCGGCCTGACGATCGTCCGCGTCGACCCCGAACGCACCGACCCCGACTTCGTCGCGGGCTGGCTGCGGCTCGGCGCCCGCGGCGCGAGCCTGCGCAGCTCGACGTCGTCCGCCCGGTTCGACGTCCGCCGCGCCCGGCTGCCCCGCCTCACCCCCGCCGAGCAGGCCGGATACGGCGAGGCGTTCCGCCGCCTCACCGACCTCGAGACCGCCCTGCGCGCCGCCCGGGAGACCGGCGAGCAGGTGCTGGCCCTCGGCCTCGAGGGCCTCGGCGCCGGCACCCTGCGCCCCCGCACCTGACCCGGTCCGCCCCCGCCGCGCCTACGACCGGATCCTCGACCGCCGCCTCGCGGTCAAGTTCACCTCCGTCGGCGACGAGGTCCTGGCGTCCGGTGCGGCCACCGGCCACGGTCCGCGCGTGAGGTGAGCCGTGCCGACCCGTCCCTTCGGTGGAGGGCTCGCGCCGCCGGAGAACGGGGTCGCGGTGGGTCAGGGGAGGGTGGTGATGAGGGTGCGGAGGCGGGGGGACATCGCGGCGGGGAGGTCGTCGACGGGGAACCAGCGGGCCTCGAGGATCTCGGCGGGGTCGAGGTCGAGGCGTCCGCCGGTCACCTCGGCCTCGTAGTACGCCTCGACCCGGAAGCGGAACCCGCTCGCCACCCGGAGCGGGCGGTCGGCGACCGCGACCTTCAGGGACGTCTCCTCGCGGACCTCGCGCGCCACGCCGTCCTCGAGGCGTTCGCCCGCGTTGACGTAGCCGCCCGGCAGGCCCCACGCGCGGTACGGGGGCCAGAGGCGGTGCCGCAGCAGCAGGATGCGGCCCTCGTCGTCGCGGACGATCCCGCCCGCGTAGACGAGGAACGTCGGGTGCCGGAGGCGCGCGAGGCGCCACTGCACGCGCCCGCTCAGCTTCCTCCAGGCGGGCGCGATCATCCGGCGGGCCATCACGTCGGTCAGGCGTCCCCTCACCGGGCGAGTATGTCGCACCGCCCGCGCGGACGGGTGCCCTAGATCGTTGATGGGGGTTGTTGAGTGCCTCGGTCAGTGGTCATAGGCGATCAGTGACCGCTTGACCGGGGCGTCGATGAGCCAGTTGTGCCAGATGGCGGCGTTGAGGGCGCAGATGCGCTGGCACAGGCGCGTCCAGAGCCCTTCGGTGGTGCGTGCGGCGTGGCGTTCCAGTCCGAGCTGGTTCTTCAGGGTCCAGATGACGGCCTCGATGCGCTGGCGCAGCCAGGCCGGGAACACCTTGACAGGCGGCTCGGGCTCGTCCTGGCGCACCGGCCGGATCAGGAGGTGGCCCAGGCCGGCGGCGGTCTTCTCCACCTCGGCTCCGGCGAATCCCTTGTCGCACACGATCGGGCAGGGCCCCGGGGCGGGCGGCCGGGTGTGCAGCAGGTGGATCGCCTGCTTGCGCTCGTCCAGTTCCTTGGGGTGGGCCACGCTGAAAGAGCACACTGCGCCTTCGGGGGTGGTGATCAGCATGAGCTTGGCTCCCCAGTAGAAGGCGTGGTGGGACTTGTCCATGCCGTAGCCGGCGATCTCGCCCAGGGCGGAGCGGTGGACGGTGGTGCGGGAGGCGCCGCAGCGCAGCGGGGTGCCGTCCATCAGCCGCAGCCGGTCGTGCCAGGACGGGATCCGGCGGACCAGCCACGCCGCTGCGGCCGCCAGGGCGGGGGCGGCGTCGCGCAGGTGCCGGTTGTACTCGGACTGGCCGGGCAGCCGGGGGAACAGGTGCCCGATCCGTGCGGGCGCGGTCCGCAGCCACCGGCGCTCGGAATCGCACCCGAGCAGGACCTGGGCGATGGCGACGCAGACCAGTTCGGCGTCGTTGAGGGTCCGGGCGGGGCCGCGTCTGCGGGGCCGGTCGGCCGATCGCAGGACGTGGTCGTCCAGATGGACGTAGAGTGCGGTCAGAAGGGCGTCCAGGTTTGTCTTCACACACTGATCATGGGCGCCCTTCGCCATGCCCGCCGCCGGTTCGGCAAACCCCCATCAACGATCTAGGGGGCTCGCACCATCGTTTGCTGGTGCAATTTCTCGCCGTTGCTCCTGATTCCCGGGACGAACAGGGCCGGGCCGTGTTCGGTGAACCCCATGCGGCGGAAGAAACGTACGGCACGGGCGTTCTCGCGCAATGTCTGCAGATGGCAGCCGGGCGAGCCGAGCGTGCGGAGACGGTCGAGCCAGGCGTCCATCAGGCCGTCGGCGGCGCCGGTTCCGCGCGCCTCGGGCGCGACGTTGATGTGCAGGTGCGCCGGCCACCGCGGGTCGTCGAGGCCCTTCGCGGTGGGCCGGCGCCCGGCCGCGGCCCTCGCGATGTCGGCCATGCTGCGGGCGAAGAACGCGAGGGGCTTGCGGCGGAAGAGCAGGTGGTGTTTCCGGACGGCCCGTGTCAGCAGGACGTCCTCGCCGGGGAAGGCCGATGTGTCCGGGCAGCCGGTCAGGTAGCCGACGAGCCGCCCGCCGGAAACGGCGAGGAAGAGGGAATCGGGTTCGAGGTCCATGTAGGGGGTCAGGTAGACGGCGGCCTCGGACTCGGCGTGGTCCCACAATGATTCCGTGGGAGCTCCTTCTCCGGCGCGGACGAACAGTTCCCGCAGTTCGGCGCGATCGCCTTCCGTGAACGTCCGGATCTCCACCCAGCCCCCAGTTTCGTGGCCTCCGGCAGTATTCCAGATCAGGCGTATCGCAGGTCCGCTTTGGTGATTCCTTCGGTGGAGACGGTGAAGTCGTGATGCGCACGCCGCCCTTCGGAGCCGGACGTCGCCCGGTGGACGAGCGGTTCCCGCCCGTCCGGACGCCGTGCGGCGACCTCGAGGACGTGCGACGTCCCGCCGATGACCTCGTCGCGGGCCCGTGCCCGGATCGCCTCCCGGCCCGCGATGGTGCGCGCCACGTCGAGTTCCGGCGCCGGGGACGCGTCCCTCCCGCGGCCGGCCGGCAGCGCCGCCGCCGGGACCGCGGCGTATCGGCGCGCCCTCACCGGAGCAGGGTCCCGCCGGACGTGGTGACGTCCGAGAGCGCGTCGTCGATGCGGGCGAGGACGTCCGCGGACAGTTCGACGCGCGCGGACGCGAGGTTCTCCTCGATGTGCGCCGGGGTGCGGCTCCCGGGGATCGGGACGACGTCCGGCCCGCGGTGCAGCAGCCACGCGAGCGCCAGCCGGCCGGGGGAGACGCCGAGCTCCGAGGCGATCTTCTGTACCGCCGCGTAGGAGTCGCGGTTGGCGGCGAGGTTCGCGTCGTCGAAACGGGGATTGTTCTTCCGGAAGTCCCCGTCCTCGATCTTGTCGACCGTCCCGGTGAGGAACCCGGCGCCGAGCGGGCTCCAGGCCACGAGCCCGACGCCGAGCTCGCGCGCGGCGGCGAGGAGGCCGGGCTCCGCGGGCCGCCACATCGACCACTCGGTCTGGACGGCCTGCACCGGATGGACGGCGTGGGCGCGGCGGAGCTGGTCGGCGGTCACGTTCGACAGGCCGAAGTACCGGACGAGCCCGTCCGCGACGAGTTCGCCGACGGCGCCGGCGGTGTCCTCGATCGGAACCTGCGGGTCCGGGAAGTGCGGGTAGTAGAGGTCGATGACCTCGGTGCCCAGGTTGCGCAGGCTCTTCTCCGCGTAGCCCCGGATGTGCCGGGGATCGCAGTTGACCGCCAGCTCTCCGAACGCGAACCCGACGGGGAACGGGTGCGGCTCGACGCCGTCGGGCAGGCTGAAACCGAACTTCGTCGCGACCGCGATGCCGTCCCGGCGCCCTCGCAGCGCCCGGCCGACCAGCCGCTCGTTGTGGCCGTCGTCGCCGTAGCCGTCGCTGGTGTCGACGAACGTGGCGCCGTGGTCGAACGCGTGCCGCAGCGCCGCCAGGCCCCGCGCGTCGTCGCCCTCCCCGTACATGCCCGGCGACAGCACCATCGCGCCGAAGCCGATCGCGGACACTTCGAGGCGGCCGAGGGAACGGGTGGGAAGGGTGCTCACAGCATGCTCCTCAAGATCGGGATGCGTCCAAGCGTGGTCCCGGCGCCCCGTGGGCGTCCAAGACATGGCGTCATAGCCGATCGTTATGGACGCCGGGGCTGCCGGTCGCGGTGCGAGCGGGTCCCAGTTGCCGATCCCGACGGCCGTGCGGTCATCGGCGCGGGGTGAGGGGAGTGTCGCGGTCGCGGTCATTGAATATTTCGTGAATAGCGTGCGTGAGTCGGATTTATGGACGCTTGCCAATGATCTTTTAAGGGGTGGTGGGAGGGCATCAAGGGCGGAATGTGACAAAAGTGGTTGATCAGTTGGGTGGCTTGGAGGAATGGCGGTGCGGGTAAGAACCGGGGAACGCCCGATCTATTTTCCCCGGAGTGGTGATGCGTTTCTCCCGCCCCAGCCTGGCCGCACTCGGCGCGGCCGTCCTCGCCGCCGGCTCGATCGTCTGGCCCGCGTCCGCCTCGGCGGCCGGAGTCCGGTACGTCGCGCTCGGTGATTCGTACTCGTCCGGAACGGGCGCCGGGAATTACGATCCCGGCAGCGGTTCGTGCACGCGCAGCGCGAACGCCTATCCCAATCTGTGGGCCGCGCAGAACGAGACCGAGTCGTACGAGTTCGCCGCCTGTTCCGGCGCGACGTCGACGGACGTCGCGAGCGGCCAGCTGGGCGCGCTGAGCGGCGCGACGACGCTCGTCAGCATCACGGTCGGGGGCAACGACGCCGGGTTCTCCGACGTGATGCTGACGTGCGTGCTGCAGTCGACGTCGGCGTGCCAGAACCGGGTCGCCCAGGCCGAGCGGTACATCGCGAACACGCTGCCGGGCCGGCTCGACGACCTGTACGGGAAGATCCGCGACCGGGCGCCCGGGGCGCGGGTGGTCGTGCTCGGGTACCCCCGGCTCTACACGATCGTCAGCGGCTGCGTCGGGATCGGCAACACCAAGCGGAAGGTGCTGAACGGCGCCGCGGACGCCCTCGACGAGACGGTCGAGAAGGCCGCGGGCCGCGCCGGGTTCACCTGGTCGGACGTGCGCGACGAGTTCGACGGGCACGAGCTGTGCTCGGGCGACGACTGGCTCAACTCCGTCGCGTTCCCCTTCGAGGACTCCTACCACCCGACCGCCCGCGGCCACCGGCTCGGCTACCTGCCCGCGTTCACCGGGTCGACGGCGAGTGCCGCGCTGACCTGACCCGCGAGGGCGGCCGGGACCGCAGTCATCGAGCGGAGGCCGGACGTACGGGAGGCGTGCCGCCGGAACGAGTTAGTGATCTACAACGTAAAGGCGGTCACCGGCACAGCGTCCGGTAGGCGGCGAGCCCGACCGGCACCGGTCCCCAGTGCGTGACGACGCGGAACAGCAGGACCGCGTGGAGGGCCGGGCCGGTCGGGACGGCCAGCAGCGCGAGCGTCCCGACCAGCGCGGCCTCGGTGGAGCCGGCCCCGCCCGGCGTCGGCACCGCCGCGCCCGCCGCGGCCCCCACCATGTAGGCCGCGACGAGCGCGAGCGCGTCGCCGGGGCGCGCGGACGTCCCGGGCACGGCGAGCACGCTCAGCGCGAAGGCCGCGCCGACCGCGGCCGTCGCCGCGGCCGACGCGGTCAGCACCACCGCGAGATCGCGGGGCCGGCGGCACAGCTCGGTCAGCGTGGACACGGCGCGCCGGACGGCGGCGGAACGGGCGGCCCAGAGCGTCAGGGGGAGCAGCAGCAGTGCGGCCATGAGGGACGGGACGGGCGGAACCGCCCCGGCGATCCGCGCGGCCCGCGCGCCGAGCGCCCCGGCGAACCGGCCGTCCGGGCCGCCGAGCCCGACGACGAGGCAGAGCAGCGCGAGGTCGGCGGGGAGCCCGGCGACGCGCACCGCGGCGACGGTGACCGCTGCCCGTCCGGTCGTCGAGCCGTGCCTGGCCAGGTACCGGGTGTTGACGGCGAACGCCCCGAGGCCGCCCGGTGTGACCCGGTTCGCGGCGGACGCCGTGCACTGCGCCAGCGCCGTGCTCGCGAGCGGCAGCGGCCGCCCGGCGGCGGCGCGCAGCGCCACGGCCGAGAGCACGTAGTGCAGGGCCGTCAGGGCGATCAGCGGCGGGACGACGCCCCAGTGGACGTCCGGCAGGCGGGTCTCCCGGGCGGCGACCACCGCGATCGCGACGAGCGGCGCGGCGACGGCGGCGAGCGCGATCCGGCGGGTGCGCGTGGCGGGCGGGCGAGAGGCGGTCGGCTGCACGTCCCCTTTGTCCGGGCCGGACGTGACGCGCGCGCGACACGGGCCTGAACGCCGCCGGACCGTTCGCGGCACGTCCCGGCCCCTTGGCCGTTCCCATAGATCCTTTTCACATGCTGAATAGGTCGCGCTACAATGAGTGACGTATCCGTGACGGGGGAGAGTGACGGCGATGACCAGCGCCCACCAGCGCCTTGGCGAACGCATCAGGGATTTCCACGGAGCGGGCGACGCGCCCCGGGTGCCGCGCCCGCGCGCGCCCGACGCGCCCGGCGCCGACCGGACGGTCGTGCTGACCGGTAGCGACTACCTGGCGCTCGGTCGGCACCCGGCGATCAACGGGGCGATGATGGCCGGGCTGCGGTCGGCGGACGCCGGGGAGGCCGTCTCCCGGACGCGGCGCCCGCCCGCCGACCATCCGCAGATCGCGCTGGGCGACGCGTTCGCGCGCCACATGGGCGCGCGGGCCGGTGTGCTGTGCCCGTCCGGCTGGACGGCCAACACCGGATTGATGCAGGTGGTGGCCGGTCCGGACGTGCCGGTGTACCTGGACGCGCTGGCGCATCTCTCGCTGTGGGAAGGGGCGCGCGCGGCCGGTGCGGAGGTCGCGTACTTCCGGCACAACGACGTCGATCACCTGCGGCGGCGGATCGACGTCGGCGGGTCCGGCGTCGTCGTGGTCGACGCGGTGTACGGGACGAGCGGGGCGCGCTGCCCGCTCGACGTGCTCGTCCGGCTGGCGGAGGAGCGCGACTGCCTGCTGGTGGTGGACGAGTCGCATTCGCTGGGCGTCCGGGGCGAGCGGGGCGAAGGGCTGGTGGGGGAACTGGGGCTGGGCGGCCGCGTCGACTTCCGCACCGCGAGCCTGTCGAAGGCGCTGCACGCGCGGGCGGGTTTGATCGTCTGCGATCGTCCGGGTTTCGCCGACTACTTCGTGGACACGGCGTTCCCGGCGGTGTGCGGCTCGACGCTGGCGCCGCACGAGTTGGCGGGGCTGCGGGCGGCGCTGGACATCGTGCGGGACGAGGGCTGGCGGCGTGCGCGGCTGCGCGACGTGACGCGCCGCCTCCGGGACGGGCTGGCCGAGCTGGGGTACCGGCTCGTCGACGCCGACACCCAGATCGTCGGGGTGGAGACGGGGACGGAGCCGGGCGCGCTGCTGCTGCGAGACGCGCTGATGGCGCGGGACGTGTTCAGCGCCGCGCTGTTCCAGCCGGCGGCGTCGCCGCACCGCAACCTCGTCCGGCTGTCGGCGCACGCGGGGCTGACGGACGGCGATGTGTCCCTGATCCTCGCGGTGTGCCGGCAGGTTCGCGACCGGATCCCGCGGCCCCGGACCTGATCCGCGGCGTTCAGGCGGCGGGGATGTAGCGCTGGTCGCGGGTGCGGGCGCCGATGTAGCGGAGCATGTTGCGCAGTGCCCAGTGGTTGAGGCCGGTGGGGATCATCCGGTAGCCCTGCCGGTTCGCCGCGGCCAGTGCGGCGAACCGTGCCTGGTCGAGGGTGCTCCAGGGGATGTCGAAGCGGTCGCGGACGATGGCCGGGAGGCATCCGAAGGTGACCAGCCGCAGGGGGCGCTCGGCGACGATCCGTCCGGCGCGGTCGAGGCGGGGGCCGCCGACGGGCAGCAGGGTGACGGTGTCGGAGCCGTGTTTGGCGATCTCCAGTGCGCGCGCGGCGGCGGGGGTGAGTTCGAGGCGTTCGGCGCAGATGTGCCAGAACTTGGACTGGAACGCGGCGTAGTCGGCGGGGACGGGGCGCATGCTGACGCCGTAGCGGGAGTACCAGGTGACGGTCTCGGCGTACATACGCTCGCGGTCCTCGGCGGTGCGGGAGCCGGGGTGGAAGAGTTCGGCGGCCTTGAAGATCTCCCAGGTGAAGGTGGCGTGCGCCCACCAGAACGTCTCGGGTTCGAGGGCGTGGTAGCGGCGGGCGCGCTCGTCGACGCCGCCGATGCCGCGGTGCAGGTCCCGGATGTCGCGGCCGCGGGCGTCGGCGTCGGAGTCGGGGGTGAGGATCGTGGCCCAGATCTGCGGGACGGACCGGTGGATGCGGTCGAACGGGGCGTCGAAGAACGCGGAGTGCTCGGACACGCCGGCGCCGATCGCGGGGTGCAGCAGCTGCAGGAGTCCGGCGGCGGCGCCGGGCAGCAGGGAGCGGACGTCGGCGGCGTGCCGCCAGAGCAGGGTGCCGGGGCCGAGCGGGGCGCGGGCGGGCGTCGGGGGCGAGGCGGGCATCGCACCTCCTGATCGATGTCTGCTCACCTCGAGCGTAGGGGCGCGGACCCGCTGAGACAAGAGTCAGTATTTGTCGCATGTGCGGGTGGTGGAACGCGAACCGGGCCCGTCCGTCCGGACGGCCGTGCCCCCGGACGGACGGGCCCGGTCGGGGCGCCGTCCCGTGCGTCAGGCGGTGGCGGGCTTGTAGACGGCGACGGCGCAGGCGCTGCCGAGGCCGATGTTGTGCTGCAGGGCGACGCGGGCGCCGTCCACCTGCCGGGCGCCGGCCTTCCCGCGCAGCTGCCAGGTCAGCTCGGCGCACTGGGCGAGGCCGGTGGCGCCCAGCGGGTGGCCCTTGGAGATCAGGCCGCCGGAGGGGTTGACGACCCACTTGCCGCCGTAGGTGGTGGCCTGATCGTCGATCAGCTTGTGCCCCTCGCCGACCGCGGCCATGCCGAGCGCCTCGTAGGTGATGAGCTCGTTGGCGCTGAAGCAGTCGTGCAGCTCGATGACGTCGACGTCCTCGATGGCGACCCCCGCCTCGTCCATGGCGGCGCGGGCGGCCCGCCGCGAGCAGCCGAAGCCGACGACGTTGATGGAGGAGTTGTCCTCGAAGCTGTCGGGGGTGTCGGTGGTGATGTTGTGCCCGGCGATCTCGACGGCCCGGTCCCACAGGTCGTTCTCGTCGAGGAACCGCTCGCTGACGACGAGCGCGGCCCCGGCGCCGTCGGAGGTGGGGGAGCACTGCAGCTTGGTGAGCGGGTCGAACACCATCGTGGCGTTCTTGATGTCGTCGAGGGAGTACTCGTCCTGGAACTGGGCGTACGGGTTGTTCACCGAGTGCTTGTGGTTCTTCCAGCCGATCCAGGCGTAGTGGTCGGGGGTGGAGCCGTACTTCTCCATGTGCTCGCGGCCGGCGTTGCCGAACATCTGCGGCATGGGCGCCTTGTCCATCTCCCACTCGCGGCCGGAGGTCATCGAGCGGAGGTGGTGGTCGATGATGGTGACCTTGGAGTCCATGCCCGCGCCGAGGGAGCCCTTCTTCATCTTCTCCATGCCGAGGGCGAGGGCGCAGTCGGCCAGGCCGCCGCGGACGGCCTGGCGGGCGAGGAAGAGCGCGCTGGATCCGGTGGCGCACGCGTTCATGACGGTCATGACCGGGATGCCGGTCATGCCGGTCTCGTAGAGGGCGCGCTGGCCCATCGACCCGTACATCGAGCCCGCGTAGGCCATCTCGATCTTGTCGTAGCCGACGCCGGCGTCCTGGAGGGCGTTGCCGACGGCCTCCTTGGCCATGTCGGGGTACTCCCAGTCGCGGGAGCCCGGCTTCTCGAACTTGGTCATGCCCACGCCGACGACGAAGGTGCGGTTGGCCATCAGGCTCGCCTCTCTCGTACCGAATCCAGTTCGGACCACGATAACCCGGAGGTGCGTCCAAGCGTTCGCTTGGTTCCCGATGGCCGGGATGGCCGCGGCCCGTCGCCGCAGCCCGTCGCCGCGGCTCGTCGCCGCGGCTCGACGCTGCCCGTCGCCGCAGTTTGACGCGGTGGGACGGACGCGTCAGCCCGGCAGTTCCGCGGCGAGCGCCCCGACGAACGCGTCGACGTCCTCCTCGGTGGTGTCGAACGAGCACACCCAGCGGACCTCGCCCGTCCGGTCGTCCCACACGTAGAACGCGAACCGCTCGCGGAGCCGCTCGCACACGTCCTTCGGCAGGATCGCGAACACCGTGTTGGCCTGCACCGCCTGGGTGATCTCGACGCCGGGCAGCGCCCCCGCCCCGGCGGCCAGCCGCCGCGCCATCGCGTTGGCCCGCGCGGCGTTGCGGTGCCACAGGTCGCCCTCGAGCAGCGCCGCGAGCTGCGCCGACACGTACCGCATCTTCGACGCGAGCTGCAGGCTCGACTTGCGCAGGAACTCCACGCCCCGCGCCGCGTCCGGGTTCAGCACGATGACCGCCTCGCCGAGCAGCAGCCCGTTCTTCGTGCCGCCGAACGACAGGACGTCCACGCCCGCGTCGGTGGTGAGGGCCCGCAGCGGGACGTCCAGCGCGGCGGCGGCGTTGGCCAGGCGGGCGCCGTCCATGTGGACGCCCAGGCCGCGCTCGTGCGCCGCCGCCGCGATCGCCGCGATCTCGTCCGGCGTGTAGACGGTCCCGAACTCGGTGCTCTGGCTGATCGACACGACGGCGGGCTGCGCGCGCTGCACGCTGCCGAAGCCGACGGCGAGCCGTTCCACCGCCGCGGGCGTCAGCTTGCCGTCCGGGGCGGGCGCGGTGACGAGCTTGATCCCCGCGATCTTCTCGGGGGCGCCGCACTCGTCGGTGTGGATGTGCGCCGAGTCCGGGCAGATCACCGCGCTCCACCGCTCCGACATCGCCTGCAGCGCCACGACGTTGGCGCCCGTCCCGTTGAACACCGGGTACACCTCGGCCCGCGCCCCGAACCGGTCGCGGACGATCTCGCCGAGCCGCGCGGTGACCGGATCGTTGCCGTAGGCGGGCTGGTGCCCCTCGTTCACCGCGGCGAGCGCCGCGAGGATCTCGGGGTGGACGGTCGCCTGGTTGTCGCTGGCGAATCCGCGGCGGGCGGCGGGGGAGGAGGTCGGTTCCGGAGCGGTCAAGGCGGTTTCCGTTCGGCTGGACGACAGGGGACGCGTCCCGGCGGCGCGGCGCCGCCGGGGGAGGGCGGACGGGATGTCAGGGACCGGCGGCCGCGCACCACGCGAACGCACCGCACGTAGGCACGGTGGCACGCCGCACGCGGGGTGCACCGGTGCACGTCACACGGGCACGCCGCACCGCCGTGCGCAGCCGCGCCGCGCCGCGCCGCAACACACGCCACGGAGACGCCGCGGCGCGGGTCCTGAAGTGACGATACGCCCGGTCGGTGATCGGGGGAGTCGCGGGACGGGGTCAGGCGGGGCGGTCGGTGATGTTCTGGACGGGCGCGGGTTCGGGCCCGGTGGTGTGCAGGACCAGGCGCGCCCGCAGCGAGTCGAGGTCGTCGCCGAGGCGGGCCATGTTGGCCTGGACGTCCCGCCACAGGCCCGTCCGCTGCTCGAGCTGCGCGACGCGGGAGCGCAGGTCGTCGAGGCGGCGGTCCGCGGTCTCCAGCCGGGTGCCCTGGTCGGCGCTCTCCCGGCCGACGCGGACCAGGCCCGCGACGATCGCGGACACGTCCCGTTCGGTGTCGTCGATGCGCTCGTCGATGCGCGGCAGGAGGCGGTCGTTGAGCTGCGCGACGAGCGAGTCGAGTTCGGTGCGCAGCGCCCGCAGCTCCGCGTCGCGGGTGCGGACGGCGTCCTCGAGAGCGCGCAACCGCGCGGTGTGGGAGGGGAGCAGCCGTTCGAGGTCGGCCGACCGTTCCAGGTCTCTGCCCAGTCTGCTCAGGAGGGCGGCGCCTCCCCGCAGGTGGCGTTCCGCCTCCGCGGCGGCACGGCGGACGAGACCCGGGATAACGGTCATCATGCTCCCCCCAGGGGCCGGCGTCAGGATGCTCCTTTAACTCTAAGGGAACGGGGCATGAACGGTTTACCCGATTCACGTGTCGTTTCGGTGAAGTGGGGCCGGTGGTCCGAACCGTCCCGCGGCGGTGCGCGGGGCGCCGGCCGCCGGCCTCCGCGCGCCCCGCGGCGCCGCCGGGACGTCCGGTGTGGACGGGCGTGCCGGACGCCCCCGCGCGGGCGGGAGCGGGGCGACGCACGTGCACAGGCCCCGCCGGAGGATGAGAAGTGCGCGGTCGGCAGTGTAGTCCGCCCGGTCGAGTGCCGGGCGGACGCGATGACAGGTCAGGCACAGCAATGTTCCATCCTCCCCCTGGTCGCCGGGACGGGCCGACCTCGTCGTCGGCCCCGGCCCGCCGCCCCGCACGCATTCCCCCCGGACGCGCGCGGGGCGGCGGGACCCCCTCGGGAGGCCCCTCGGCCCCCGGCGCTCGGTACGGTAGAGCGCCGCACGTTGCATGCACGTTGCGACCGTCCGGTTACACTCCGTCGCCAAAAACGTGCCGCCGGGTTCCCGGGAACCGGTTGCGCGGCCCTCGGATTCGGCCGATCCTCAAACCCCGATGTGTCCGTTCCGGGGGAGCCAGCCCATGGTCACGAAGGAACGCGCGGCCGGCCCGCGGCCGCCGATCGCCGAGTCGTGGCGGCGTGCCAGGGAGGCCGGTGTGGACGCCGGGGTGCCGTCGGCGCCGCTGGTGTTCGACCGCGACGTCCTCGCCGACGCCCGCGCCGCCCATCCGCTCGCGCCGCACCTGCCGCTGCTCAAGGAGCTGCTGCGCGGCGTCGCCGACGAGACCGAGCACCTGCTGGTGATCACCGACGAGGCGGGCCGGGCGCTGTGGACGCAGGGGCCGCGCCGGACGCGGCGCGCCGCCGAGCGGATCGGGCTGCTGGAGGGGTTCTGCTGGGCCGAGGACTCGGTCGGCACCAACGGCATCGGCACCGCGCTCGCCGCGGGGCGGCCCGAGCACGTCTACGCCGCCGAGCACGTCGCGCACGTCCTGCACGGATGGTCGTGCGCGGGCGCGCCGGTCACCGACCCCGACAGCGGACGGGTGATCGGCTGCGTCGACGTCAGCGCGACCGTCGACCGGCTGCATCCGGCGATGGCCGCGCTGGTCGCCGCGGCGGCGCGGCTCGCCGAGTCCCGGCTGGAGCTGGAGATGCGGTGCCGGGACGAGCGGCTCCGCGAGCGCTACCTGCGGCACCTGCACGGGCTGCCCGGCGCCGCGACGCTGGTCACCGCGACCGGCCGGATCCTGGCGGGCGGGCCGGACGGGTGGCGCGGGCGGCGGCTCGCGGTCCCCGAACCGGGCGCGACGATCGCGCTGCCGGACGGCCGCCCGATGTTCGCCGAACCGCTCGGGGAGGTGTACCTGCTGCGCCCGCGGGCCGCCCGCGCGGCCGCCCGTCCCGCGGTCCCGGCCGGTGCGGCGTCCCGTCCGGCGGGGGACGGGCCGCTGCTGGCGCTGACGCTGCTGGGCGCCGACCCGCCGGTGGCCCGGGTGGACGGGCGCCCGGTGCCGCTGACGCTGCGGCACGCGGAGATCCTCGCGCTGCTGGCGCTGCACCCGCAGGGCCTGAGCGGCGACCGGCTGTCCTGGCTGCTGTACGGGGACGAGGGCACCCCGGGCACCGTCCGCGCGGAGATCCACCGGCTCCGCGACCGGCTCGGCGGGCTGGTGCGCGCCCGCCCCTACCGGCTCGACTGCGCGATCGACGCCGACTTCCGGACCGTCCGCCGGCTGCTGGACGAGGGGGACGTCCCGGCCGCCGCGCGGCTGTACGCGGGGGAGTTGCTGCCCCGCTCGGACGCGCCCGCCGTCCGCGCCGAGCGCGACGAGCTGGCGGTGCTGATGCGGCGGCAGGCCCTCGACCGGGGCGGCGCGGAGGCGCTGTGGGCGTACGCGCAGACCGAGCCCGGACGGGGGGACCTGGAGGCGCTCGAGCGGCTCGGGGCGGTGCTTCCGCCCGGCGACCCCCGCCGCGCCGCCGTCACGACCCGCAGCGACCGCCTCCTCAGCGACGGCGACGCCGTCGTCTGACCGGCGGGTGCGGGGCGGCTCGGGTCACAGGTCGGCCGGGCCGAGGTCGGCCGGGTCGGTGGCCGCGGGCATGCCGAGGGCGGTGAGGTGGGTGCTGTCGTTGTAGGCGACGGCGCGCAGGGGGCCGCCGTCACCGTGCCAGCGGGTCAGCGAGCAGTTGCCGATCGGCTCCTTCTCGATCTCCATGATCTCCTGCTCCGACAGCTCCTCCACCAGGTAGCGGGTCACGACGACGATCGCGTCGTGCGTCACGACCAGGGCGCGGCCGCCGGGGGCGTCGGCCTGCAGGTCGCGGTAGAAGGAGCGCAGCCGCAGCGCCAGGTCGGCCCATGACTCCCCGCCGGGCGGGCGGTGGTAGAACTTGCCGAGCCGCCGCGCCCGGTCGAACTCGGCGGGGAACCGGCGCCGCACCCCGCGCGCGGTGAGGCCCTGCAGGACGCCCTGCTCGCGGTCGCGGAGCCGTTCGTCCACGCGCAGGGGCGGCCCGCCCGGGGCGGCCCAGGACGTCTGCGCGAGCGCGATCCGGGCGGTGTCGAGCGCCCGCAGGTAGGGGGACGAGACGATCACGGTGGGGCGCTCGTCCGCGGGGAGGCCGGCGAGGTGGCGGCCGAGGGCCTCGGCCTGGGCGCGGCCCAGGTCCGACAGCGGGACGTCCGCGTCCCGCTCGGGGATGCCGGCGTCCTCGGCGCCCGTGTGCTCCGCCTCCCGCCAGGCCAGGTTGCCGGTGCTCTCGCCGTGCCGGGTCAGGGTCAGCCATCGCAGCGCTCTCACGCCCGTCATGCTGCCACGGACGCTGTGCTCTACACGCGGTAGTACTCTGGTCGGCGTGACGAACGTGCTGGCGACCGCGGTCATCGTGACGGCCCTGCTGACGGCCGGATACGCACTGGTCACCGCGGTGCGTGACCGGCCGATGAGCGTCGGTCACCTGGTGGTGCTCGGCGTCCTGGAGATCCTGCTGATCGCGCAGGCCGTCGTGGGATTCGTCAAGCTCGGCGGCGGCGAGGGGCCCGATCCCGCGACGACCTTCGCGGGCTACCTGATCGGGATCCTGCTGATCCCTCCGGCGGGCGCCGGGTGGGGGCTGCTGGAGCGCACCCGGTGGGGTCCGGGCGTCATCGTGGTCGCCGGGCTCGCCGTCGCGGCGATGGTGGTCAGGATGAACCAGCTGTGGAGCGGGACCGTTGCCTGAGACCGAGCCCGAGATCGGGGACGACCGGCCCGGGGCCCGCGCGGACGGCGGCGCCCGCGCCGGCGCCGATGCCCGCGCGGGCGGCACCGGGAGCGGACCGGGGCGGCTGCTGGTCGCCGTCTACGCGATCTTCGCGCTGGCGGCCGGGGCCCGGGCCGGGGTGCAGATCGCCACGGAGTTCGGGGACGCGCCGGTCGCCTACACGCTGTCGGCGGTCGCCGCCGCCGTCTACGTCCTGGCGACGGTGGCGCTCGCGCTCGGCGGGCGCGCCTCGTTCCGCATCGCGGTGGCGGCCTGCTCGATCGAGCTGGCCGGCGTGCTGGTGGTGGGGACGCTCAGCCTCGCCGATCCCGCGGCGTTCCCCGACGAGACCGTCTGGTCCGGGTACGGGCGCGGCTACGGGTTCGTACCGCTGGTGCTGCCGGTGCTGGGGCTGCTGTGGCTGCGCCGCACCGCCCGCGCGGGCGGCGGGACCCTCGCGGGCGGTGGGCGCCCCGCGGGCGGCGCCTGACGGCACCGGCCGCGGGTGTTCGGGGGGCGGCATCAACGCTCCGGGGCTCGGGCGGGTCAGGCCGCGGCCGTCATCTGCCGGCCCCCGATCGGGAGGGCGAGCACGGCCGCGCGCATGATCGCGTCGATCTCGTCGGCGGTGTAGTCGGCGGACGGGTTGCGGCTCATGTACCGCAGCAGCCGCGCCGGGGTGCCGAACACGATGCCGTCGGCGGTGAACAGCCGCGCCCGGCGGGGCATCTCGCCGCCGTGCACGGCCAGCAGGGGGCGCACCTTCACGGGGGTTCCGGCGCCCGCGGAGATCAGGTCCGCGGCGGCTTCGGCGCGCGCGGTGATCTCGCGGACCAGCTTGGTCTTGGTGCGGCCGTCGACGAACAGCCGCCCGCCGTGGTGGGACAGCTCGGCGTCGGGATGCCACGCCTCGTTGTGCACCAGCCACAGGCCGTCGGAGCCGATGACCAGCTGGTCGGCGGTGCCGTGCCCGGGGACCGTGCGGGCGTGCAGCACCCGGTGGCCGCGCCGTTCCCGGGTGAGCCGCAGCAGCCGCCCCATCCGCTCCTCGCCGCGCAGCCCGAGCCGCCACACCCGCGAGGCGCGGTAAATGCGCCAATGGACGAACGTGTCCGCGCCGGCGACCAGCAGCGCCAGGGCGATTCCGAAAACCCCGCTGACCAGCAGGCCCGCCGCGAGCAGCGTCCCGCCGGCCAGAATTGCGCGCGTCCGCAACCGCTTTTTCCGGTCGCGCTGCCAAAGGTCCTCGTAGACGGCCTGCGGGGAGCCGCCGGTGAAGGCGGCGCGGTCCCGCAGATAGATGGAGCTGCCGATCATCCCGAACCTCCTGGCATCCTGCGACTACGACTTCATTATGCGGATACCCGGTGGAATGTCGCCAGATGGGGAGTGGTGACGTATGTCAAACGGCAAAGCAATCTTCCACCCGCCGGAAGCATTGCCCACCTGCCCTTTCGTGTGCAACCGGGTGGTGGTTCCGAGGGCGAACTTTGACTTCTTGTCGACCAATCCCGAAAGGCTCGGTGCAACTATCACCGTAACGCACGGGGCCCTTTTCGCGACGGTGGCATTTCTCACACGGTCGATCACGCTGCGGCACCGCGCGCGGCGCTCCTCCCGGCCGTCCGCGATGCCGTCCGCGGCGGCGTTCGGCACCCGTCCGCCGGCGTTCACGGGCCGTCCCCTTGCCGCGGTTCCGGGGCCGGGTTACCTTTCGCCCAATATCCGAATGTTCTTCATATCGCGGATCGGAGCCGCCGATGCGACGGAGCCTGCGCGTTCTCACCCTGACGGCGGCGGCGTCGCTGATCGCCGCCGTCCCGGTGCTCACGACCGGTCCCGCCCACGCCGGGGAGACGACGGCGTCCGGCACGTTCAGCGCCCTCACCTACAACGTCGCCGGCCTCCCCGAGTTCCTCTCCAGCGCCCCGACGCCCCGCCGGGAGGCGCACCGGGCCATCGGGGAGAGGATCGCCCCCTTCGACATCGTCAACGTGCAGGAGGACTTCAATTACCACGCCTACCTCTACGAGACGAACGACCACCCGTACCGGACGCCGACCAGCGGCGGCGTGCCCTTCGGCAGCGGACTGAACAGCCTGCACCACCTGCCCTACGACGGGCTCGACCGCGTCACGTGGGACGACTGCTTCATCGGTTCGGGCGACTGCCTCACGCCCAAGGGCTTCTCGTTCCACCGCGTCCGGCTGGCCGAGGGCGTCCACCTGGACGTCTACAACCTGCACGCCGACGCGGGATCCCTGCCGGGCGACGAGGCGGCGCGCCGGGCGAACCACGCGCAGCTGACGTCCTACATCGGTGCCCGCTCGGCGGGGAACGCCGTGCTGGTCATGGGCGACACGAACACCCGCTACACGCGCGAGGGCGACCGCATCGCCGAGTTCGCCGCCGACAACGGCCTCACCGACGCGTGGGTGCGGCTCGCCCGCGGCGGCCGGGCGCCCGCGCCGGGAGACCCCGCGCTCACCTGCGCCGAGGTCGATCCCGGCACCGGATGCGAGGTCGTCGACAAGATCCTCTACCGCGGTGGCGGGGGCCTGCGGCTCGACGCCACGGGCTACGCCAACCTCGACGCCGGCTTCCGGGACGCCGAGGGACGCAAGCTGTCCGACCACTTCCCCATCGCCGCCGACTTCCGCTGGAGCGTCGTCTCCTGACCTCCGGGCAGGGCGCGGTGGACCGGACGTCAACGAACTGTGCACGTTCGATCAAGCGGAGCGGGCCCCGGGCGGTGCATGCTGGGACCGGGTGGGCGGCAGTATCCGGGAGGAACCTTTCATGTCTTGGACGTACCGGCGCACGGTCGCGCGTGCCGGGGTGGCCCTCGGGCTCGTGCTCGCCTCGACGACGCTCATGGCGGCGCCCGCCTCGGCCCACACCATCCGCGAAGCCGTCGTCGCGGGGTCGGGGTGCGGCTGGTCGAACGGCGACTACAGGATCCTCACCAGGGAGGATCTCTGGGACAACAAGAACAACATGCCCCTGGGGGAGGTCTACGTGCTCTGGAGCGGGAGCTATCAGGAGAACTGCGTGGTCACCCTGAGGGTCGGCCGGGCGGACGGCGTCCGCAGCTACACCGAGGCCGTCCTGGAGCGCAGGGGCATGAAGACCCTCACGGACGAGGGGAACTACGCCCACTACGCGGCGGTGAGCGGCTACGCCGCCGGAACGTGCATCAGGTGGACGGGATCCATCAAGGCGATCTACGGCGGCGGGATCTACGGCACCACCACCACCGAGTGGCGGTACTGCGGTTAGGCCCGCCGGGGAGCGCCGCCGCGGGCTCGGCCGGGTACCGATCCGTTGCACACTGGTGCGGTGACCGGGACCGCCGCCATCGCCGACCGCCTCGCCGCGGCCGAACGCCTGCCCGTCCACCGCGCCGTCCCGGACCTGCGCGCCGCGCTCGCCGGGCACGGCGCGGCCGTCCTCGCCGCACCGCCGGGGACGGGCAAGACCACGCTCGTCCCGCTCGCCCTCGCCGGGCTGGCGCTGCCCGCCCCGGCGCCCGCCGGCGGGGTCGTGGTGGTGGAGCCGCGGCGGCTCGCGGCGCGGGCCGCCGCCCGGCGGATGGCGTGGCTGCTCGGCGAGCGCCCCGGCGGCCGCGTCGGGGTGACCGTCCGCGGCGAGCACCGCCCCGGATCGCGGATCGAGGTCGTCACCACCGGCGTCCTCCTCCGGCGGCTGCAGGACGACCCGGAACTGCCCGGCACCGACCTGGTGATCATGGACGAGTGCCACGAGCGGCACCTGGACGCCGACACCGCGCTGGCGTTCCTGCGGGACGTCCGCGACGCGCTGCGCCCCGACCTGCGGCTGGTCGCCGCCTCCGCGACGGCCGACACCGGCCCGTGGTCCCGGCTGCTGGACGGCGCCCCGGTCGTGGAGACCGCGGCGGCGCTGCACCCCGTCGAGGTCGTGTGGGCACCGCCGGCCCGTCCCGCCGCGCCCCCGCACGGGATGCGCGTGGACCCGGCGCTGCTCGCGCACGTGGCCGCGACCGTCCGCCGCGCGCTGGCCGAACGCGGCGGCGACGTCCTGTGCTTCCTGCCGGGCGCGGGGGAGATCGGCCGCGTCGCCGGCCTGCTGCGCGACGCGCCCGCCGAGGTCCTGCAGGTGCACGGGCAGGCGCCCCCGGCGGTGCAGGACGCCGTCCTCGCGCCGGGCGCCCGGCGCCGCGTCGTGCTGGCGACGTCGGTCGCCGAATCGAGCCTCACCGTCCCGGGCGTGCGCGTCGTGGTCGACTCCGGACTCGCGCGCGAACCCCGCACCGACCACGCCCGGGGGCTGGGCGCGCTCACCACCGTCCGCGCGTCCCGCGCCGCCGCCGAGCAGCGGGCCGGACGCGCCGGGCGCGAGGCGCCCGGAGCCGTCTACCGCTGCTGGGACGAGCACGGCCACGCGCGCCTCCCCGCCCGCCCGCGTCCGGAGATCGAGCTGGCCGACCTGACCGGGTTCGCCCTCCAGGCGGCCTGCTGGGGCGACCCGGACGCGCGCTCCCTGGCCCTGCTCGACCCGCCCCCGCCCGCCGCGCTCGACGCGGCCCGCGCCACCCTGCGCGCCATCGGCGCGGTCGGCGCCGACGGCCGCGTCACCGGCCGGGGACGGCGCCTGGCCCGCGCGGGCGTCCACCCCCGGCTGGCCCGCGCGCTGCTGGACGGCGCCCGCGAGGTCGGCCCACGCGCGGCCGCCGAGGTCGTCGCGCTGCTGTCGGAGCCCCCGCCGCGCGCCGCCGGCGACGACCTGACCGCCGCGTGGCGCGCCCTGCGCCGTCCCGGGCCGCCCGCCGACGCCCACGCCGCCCGCTGGCGCGAGGAGTCCCGCCGCCTCCGCGCCGCCCTCCCGCGCCACGACGACCGGCACCCCCGCGCGACCACGCCGGTGGGCCGCACCGCCCGCGCGAGCGAAGCCGCGCCGGCGGCCGGGCACGCCCGGCCGGACCGCACCGCGTCGGCGGGCGGTGCCGGATCGGCGGGCCACACCGGACCGGCGGGCGAGATCGCGGGGGACGACGCGGTCGCGGGGCTCGTGGTCGCGCTCGCGTTCCCCGAACGGGTCGCGCGGGCGCGCGCGGACGGGGCGCGCGGCTACCTGATGGCGTCCGGGACGGGCGGGACGCTCGCCGACGGGTCGGCGCTCGCCGCCGCGCGGCCCCGGTGGCTCGCGGTCGCGGCGGCCGACCGTCCCGCCGGGGCGGCGTCGGCGCGGATCAGGCAGGCGGTGGTGATCGACGAGGACGTCGCCCGGTTCGCGGCGGCGCCGCTGGCCGCGTCCGGCGAGGAGGTCGGCTGGCGGGACGGGGACGTGGTGGCGCGGCGGGTCGAGCGGCTCGGCGCGATCGAGCTGGCCGCCCGTCCGCTGCGCGATCCCGATCCCGGCCGGGTCCGGGCGGCGCTGGGCGACGGCGTCCGGGCGGCGGGCACGGGCCTGCTGACCTGGACGCCCGCGGCGACGGCCCTCCGGGACCGGCTCGCGTTCCTGCACCGCGCGCTCGGGGCCCCGTGGCCCGCCGTCGACGACGCCGCGCTGCTCGAGCACGTCCCGGACTGGGCGACCGCGGCGGGCGCGCGCGACCGCGCCGGGCTCGCCCGCATCGACGTCGCGGCGGCCCTGCGCGGCCTGCTGCCGTGGGACCTGGCGGCCGGGCTGGACGAGCTGGCGCCCGAGCGGATCGAGGTGCCCTCGGGCTCGCGGATCCGCGTCGACTACGTCCCCGAGCAGCCCGTCCTGGCGGTGAAACTGCAGGAGCTGTTCGGGTGGGACGCCGCGCCGCGGCTGGCGGGCGGGCGGGTGCCGCTGGTGGTGCACCTGCTGTCCCCGGCCGGGCGCCCGGCGGCCGTCACCGCGGACCTGGCGTCGTTCTGGCGCGAGGGGTACCGGGCGGTCCGCGCCGAGCTGCGCGGCCGGTATCCCCGGCACCCCTGGCCGGAGGATCCGGCGTCGGCCGTCCCGACGAAGCGCGCGAACCGGACGCGCTAGTACTACATAGCCACTTCGGATCGCGACCTGCGCCAACGATGTAAGCGGGCGCTTTCAGTTGGAGTGCTGACCTGCGTTGCTCCGCCGTGGCGAAGCGATCAAGGCAGGTAGTACTAGCCTCCCCGGGCCCCGCCGGGGCCCGGTGCGCCCGGCCCGTCGCCGGGCGCCCGCGTGCCGTCCGGCCGGCGGCGCGAGGCGATCAGCACCTCGATGCCGTCCAGGATGCGGGCGAGGCCGAACTCGAACGCGTGGCGCGGCCCGACGGCGCCCCGGTACTCCTGCCCGGCGGCGGCGCCGACGCGGCCGGCGAGCGGATACTCGGCCTCGTCGATGTGCTCCTCCAGGAAGGGCGCGACGGCCTCCCACCACTGCTCGTCGCTCATACCGCTGCGCCGCTCGGCCTCGGCGGCGTTGACCGACACGCTCGCCGAGCTCGCGGCGAACCCGGTGACCAGCGCGACCACCGAGTCCATCTCGACGTCGGTCAGCCCGATCCCGTCCACGGCGCGCAGCTCGAACTCGTACTTGGCGGACACGGCGGGCCCGAGCGGCGGGCGGACGGCGGACACGTGCAGCAGCCAGGGATGCCGGTGGTAGAGGTCCCAGTTGTCGCGGGCGAGGTGCTCCAGCTTGGGCCGCCAGCCGCCCGGGACGCCGTCGGGCGCGGTCAGCTCGCCGAGGGCGCGGTCGAACATGACGTCGATCAGCTCCGCCTTGCCCGGGACGTAGGTGTAGATCGACATCGGGGCGACGCCGAGCTCGTCGGCGACGCGGCGCATCGACAGCGCGTCCAGCCCGTCGGCGTCGGCCACCGCGATCGCCGTCCGGACGATCTCCGCCACGGTCAGTTTCGGTTTGGGGCCGCGCCTGGGCCGTTCGCGCACGCCCCACAGGATCTCGAGGCTGCGCTTGGGGTCTCCGCCGCCGCTGTACTCGGTCGTCACGTTCGCATCCTCCCAGTACCGGGACGTCCGGACGGTCCGGGAACAAAACTCTGTACGGCGTACGTTATAGTGGCCGGATGGTAAATCCGTATGCTGTACGGAATATTTGGAGGATCATGACCGAGCGATGCTTCGCGGTCGACGCGGCGGGGCTGCGCAAGACCTACGGCGAGACCCGGGCCCTGGACGGGCTGGACCTGCGGGTGCCCGCCGGCACCGTGCACGGGCTGCTCGGCCCCAACGGAGCGGGCAAGACCACCTGCGTGCGCGTGCTGGCCACGCTCGCGCGCCCGGACGGCGGCACCGCGTCCGTCGCCGGGCACGACGTCGTCCGCGACGCCGACCTGGTCCGGACCCGCATCGGGCTCGTCGGGCAGCACGCGGCGGTCGACGAGGTGCTCACCGGCCGGCAGAACCTCGACATGTTCGGCCGCCTCTACCATCTGGGGGCCCGCCGGGCGCGGGAGCGGGCCGACGAACTGCTGGGACGGTTCGGGCTCGGGGACGCCGCCGACCGTCCCGCCGGGCGCTACTCGGGCGGCATGCGGCGCCGCCTCGACCTGGCGGCCGGGATGATCGTGGCACCGGCCGTGCTGTTCCTGGACGAGCCCACCACCGGTCTCGACCCGCGCGCCCGCATCGAGGTCTGGGAGGCGGTCCGCTCGCTCGCCGACGGCGGCACCACCGTCGTGCTCACCACCCAGTACCTGGAGGAGGCCGACCGGCTCGCCGACGCGGTCTCGGTGATCGACCGGGGCCGGGTCGTCGCCGAGGGCACCCCCGACGGGCTCAAGGCCCGGCTCGGCGGCGACCGCCTGGAGGTCGTGCTCGAGGACCCCGCGGGGCTGCCGGACGCCGCCGCGGCGATCGCCCGGGTGACCGGCGCCGAGCCGGAGACCGACGCCGCCGCGCTCACCGTCGCCGCGTCCGTCCGCGACCGGGCCGGCGCGCTCACCGGCGCCGTCCGCGCGCTGGACGACGCGGGCGTGCGGGTCGCCGACATCGGGGTGCGGCGGCCCACGCTCGACGAGGTGTTCCTGCACCTCACCGGCGACCCCGGCGCCCCTGCCGGGAACGCGGCCGGGAACGGCACGACCGAGGAGGTGGTCGCGTGACCGCGCTCACGCACGTCCCGCGGGTCCCGCGGACCCCGCCGGAGCGGCTCCGCTGGGCCGCCGCCGACGGATGGACGCTCACCCGGCGCGCCCTCGCCCACTGGGTCAGGCGCCCCGACCAGCTGGTCATGGGGCTGCTGTTCCCGGTGATGGTCGTGCTGATGATGGGGTACCTGTTCGGCGGCCAGATGGAGGTGCCGGGCGGGGACTACCGCGCCTTCATCGTCCCCGGCATGTTCGCCATGACGATGGTCTTCGGCGTGGAGACCACGTTCACCGCGATCGCCGCCGACGCCGCCCGGGGCGTGTCCGACCGGTTCCGGGCGATGCCGATGTCGCCGTCCGCCGTGGTCGTCGGGCGCGGCGCCGCCGACCTGATCGACGCGCTGGCGGCGCTGGCGGTGATGGCCGGATGCGGGCTGCTGATCGGCTGGCGCGTCCACGACGGGATCCTCCCGGCGCTGGCCGGGCTCGGCCTGCTGCTGCTCCTGCGGTTCGCGCTGATCTGGGTCGGCGTCTACCTCGGCCTGGTCGCCAAGGGGCCGGAGTCGGTCATGGTGGTCCAGATCCTGGTGTGGCCGATCGGGTTCCTGTCCAGTGCGCTGGTGGCGCCCGGCACCATGCCGGGCTGGCTGGGGACGATCGCCGAGTGGAACCCCATGTCCTCGACCGTCACCGCCTGCCGTGAGCTGTTCGGCGACCCGTCCCTGGCGGCGCTGTCGAGCGGTTCGTGGGCGGCCGGGCACGCGCTGCTCCTGGCGGTCGCGTGGCCGCTGGCGATCACGGCGGTGTTCTTCCCGCTCGCCGTCCGCCGCTACCGCGCGATGGGTCGCTAGATGGGTCGCTAGGGGAGCAGGGACGCCCGGTGGCGGGCCAGCGCGAGGGCCGGGTAGCAGTCCGCGGGGACGGGCTCCGCGCCGTTCAGGGCGGTGCGGAGCCTGGCCCCGGCGTCCGCGGTGCCGTAGGGCTGGACGACGCACAGTTCGGCCTGCATCGCCTGCCGCGCGGCGGTCATCAGCGCGGCGACGTCGCCGACCACGACCACCTCGGACGGCGCGCCGCCGTAGGTGAGCCGGACGGCCAGCGCGTGCATGCCCGCGGTGCCCGCGCCCGCGTACCGGAACTCGCACACCAGGCGGTCGCCGTCCAGCGGGCCCTCCTGGATCAGCCACGCCTGCCCGGGCACGACGCGGCCGAGCGCGTCCTCCCAGGAGGCGGCGGGGACGTCGCGCAGCGCGTCCGCCGCCTTGCCCGCCGCCCGGCGTCCGACTTCGGGGCCGATCGCGGCGAGCGCGCGCAGGAACGCGCGGGCCCCGGGCGTCCCGGCGGCGCTCAGGCGGCCGATCAGGTCGCCGAGCGCGGCGCGCCGGCCCTGCTCGTGCGGGGCCGCGGCCTCCAGCCCGCCGAGCTGCGTAGAGGTCCACACCTCCGCCTGCAGCGCGGCGGGCAGCGCGGGCAGCGCGTCCGCCTCGCGCACGAAGGCGTCGTACACCTCGCGCAGGGCGGGCAGCAGCAGGGGACGGGCGGACGGCCGGGTCGTGCTCACACGGCCAGCCTAGGGGACGCCCGGCGGCGCGCACCGTCCGCGATCAGTGGGGCCCGTCACGTCCCGGCCCCCCGGAACGGACGCCGCTGACCTCGATATTCCAACCGGACCCTGACTAGTTCGCCATACCGGCCTTACCCCTGGCACCGGCCCGCGCCCCGTCGCGTCGAACGGACGTGGCCGACGGAAATCGAGATGCGGACAGGAGACGTAACCCGGATCCTTCTTCTACGGGACCTTCGCGAAGCGACGTTCACTCCCGGCGTGGGGCGGACGAGGGCACCGGGCCCTTTCGCTCGAGGAAACCGAGGGCGGGATCGGGAATGAGAGGAACCGAGACGACGGCACGGCTCGACTACCGCCTCCTGCTGGCGGTGGACATACAGGGATACAGCAAGCGCGACGCCCGCGACCAGCTGGCCGCGCAGCACCAGCTCGCGGACGCGCTGGACCGCGCGGCCCGCGGCATCGGGCTCGACCGCGCGCACTGGGCCAAGCAGGTCGGCGGGGACGGGGAACTGGCCACCCTGCCGGTCGGCACCGACCCGGCGCCGGTCGCCGGCGGCTTCGCGATCGGGCTCGCGGCGGCGCTGCGGGAGGCGAACCGGGGCCCCGGCCGCCACCGGCTGCGGGTCCGCATGGCGCTGCACTACGGGACGCTGACCGAGGGGCCCTTCGGCCCCGCGGGCGACGCGCCCATCGTCGTCCAGCGCCTGCTGGACGCGGCGCCGCTGCGGCGGTTGCTGGACGACGGCGCCCGCGACCTGGCCTACGTGGTGTCCGACTCCCTCTTCGAGGACGTCGTGCAGACGGGCTTCTGCGCGCTGGCGCCGGGCGCGTTCCGGCCGATGAAGACCGTCGCGAAGGGGGCGTCGTTCCGCGGCCACCTGCTCACCGGCGCCCTCCGGGACGCCGCGCGCGCGGCGCGGCCGGCGCCGGCCGGCGGCGACGGGACCGACGCCGGCGGGTCCGCGGGCCCGCCGGGCGGCCCGCCCGCCCGGGTGTTCAGCCTCCCCGCGCTGGCCGCCCGCTGATCGTCCGCCCGGCCGGGTAGGGGAGCACCCGGCCGGGCGGTCGCCCCCTGACCGGTGGCGGCCCGGCGGCGGGCCGGCGGAGGCTGACGGGGCGCCGCCGTCGCGGTACGGTGCCGGGAACCGTCACCCCGGGGAGGCACGCATGCCGCAGGAGATCGAGGTCGCCGCCACCGCGACCGCCGCGCCCGAGGTGCTGTTCCGGCATCTCGCCGTCCCCGAGGCGTGGGGCGCCTGGGGGAGGTTCCCCACCCGCGCCCGGCAGGTCCGCAAGGGCGACACCACCACGTACGGGGTCGGGTGCGTCAAGCAGATCTGGCCCGCCAAGGAGCAGACGGTCGCGTTCGAGCCGTACACACGGTTCTCCTACATCGCGCTGTCGGGCCTGCCCGTCCGCCGCTACCGCTCCGACGTCACCCTCGAGCCGCACGAGGACGGCAAGGACGGCACCTACCTGCGGTGGCACGCGACGTTCGAGCCGCTCGTCCCCGGCACCGGCCCGCTCCTGGGGTTCTTCTTCCGGATGATGCTGAAGACGTTCGTGCGCCGGCTGCCCGCCCACGCCGCGGACTGCCCCGCCGACTGCCCCGCCCGCGACGCGGGCGACCTGTAGCGCCCGGCGTTACCGCGGGGGGTCGCCCGGCGCGACCCCCGCGACCCCCGTGCAAAGAGGCACGGGCCGAGAGCACCCCGCAGTTCTCTCGGCCCGCACCCGTCTTCGGACGGCCCCTAGTCCGACTCGGGGCCGTACACCTCCCACAGTTCCCCGGCGAAGAACCGGGCGAAGTCCAGCAGCTTCCCGGCGCCGTCCGGACCGGACGTCCGGAACGTGGCGAGCTGCCGCGCGAAGTCGCCCAGCTCGATGTGCAGGACGCCCGCCCCGACGACCGTCGCGCCCGCCTCGGCGTCCTCGGCGACATGGCCGTCCAGCAGCCGCACGTACAGCGTCGAGGTGTCGGGCCAGATCCGCGTCGGCGGCCCGTGCAGGACGTTCTTGTGGCCGGCGAGCGTGCGCGGCCGGTCCTCGCCGTCGGTGAAGTACAGCCGGTACTTCATCAGCCGCCGGTCCGCGTCGCCCGCCGGCGCGAACAGGTTGAACCGGCCCTCCGAGACGGGCCGCCGCCCCCGCGCGCGGCGCCGTCCACCCACCCTTCGGCCCGCGCCTCGTGCTCGGGCTCGGCCAGGAAGCGGTCCACGTCGTCGGCGGTGATCGTCAGCCGGAACGACAGCGGCTCGCGCCCGGCGTCGCCCGCGCCGGCGCGCGGGTCGGTGACGCCGTAGGTGACGAACCCCGTCATCGTCTCGGTGAACGAGAGCGAGGTCGCCTCCGGTGCCGCCGGCCGGGGCACCCCGTCCCCGGCCGGCGGCGGCGTACGGCCGGACACCGCGGCGGCCGGTCCCCTGGGACCGCCGCGGCTCCCCGGCTCCGGCGCGTACGCCGCGCCGTTCCCCGCCCGATCCGGCGAGCCGGTCGACCCCCCGACCGGCTCGGCCCCCGTAAGGACCGGAACGGAGCCCCTCCCCGCGGGCCGCTCCGCGTCCGCGCCCCCCGGCGCGGACCCGGACCGGCGGCCCGCCCCCTCCAGCAGCCGCGTCGCCATGCGGTCGGCGTGCGCGGCGATCGTGAGGGAGGGGTTGGGCCCCACCGGGCCCGGCATCGCCGCCCCGTCGGCGATGTACAGGCCCGGGTACCCGTGGACCTCCCCGAAGGCGTCGCAGACGCCCCGCCCCGGATGGTCGGCCATCGGGGCGCCGCCCAGCGGATGCACGGTGACGATCCGCTTGCGGAACCACATGGGGTTGTCGGCGTACTCGGCGCCCAGCACGTCCGCGATGCCCTGCATGGTCTTGCGGACGCGCGTGAACAGCTCCTCGCTCGTCTCGGTCGTCCAGTCGGCGGCCAGCCGCCCGTCGCGCAGGTGCAGCCGCCCGTCGGCGGTGTCGCGGCCCATGCCGAGCAGCGGCAGCGAGCTGACGGTCAGCGCGCCGTCCCCGATCAGGTCCGAGATCTCCTTCGACAGATTCGTGTCGGGCGCGTCCTTGAAGAACTCCACGAACCGGTCCCACAGGAACCGCACCGCCCGCTCGACGGCGTCGCCCACGTCGTGGCTGTGCACGATCCAGTCGGTGAAGCCCGGGTAGCCGCCCTCCTCGATGTAGGCGCCGCGGCCCGCGCCGGGGACGCCGTCCACCTCGTCCGGCAGCCGGATCGCGCTGGTGATCACCGGGCCGCGGGACGCGTCCAGCGGCCGGACGCGCTCGCGGTCGCGGGCGTTCAGCAGGAACGTCAGCAGGTCGCCGTTGCCGCTGAACCGGGTGCCGAGCGCGCCGCTCAGCCCGGGGAACGCGGTCCGCGACTTCAGCAGCAGGAACGTCGTCCCGTAGGTGCCGGCGCCGAGGATCAGCCGGTCGCAGGTGATCGTCTCCACCCGCTGCTGCTTCTTGCGGCGCTTGGCGGTCAGGTCGGTGTGGTGGACGTAGTCGACCTCGTAGCCGCCGCCGGGCCGGGGCCGGATCGCCTTGACCTCGCGGGAGGCGCGGATGTCGGCGCCGTGGTGCGCGGCCGCGGACAGGTAGGTGTGGTCGAGGCTGTTCTTGGCGCCCTCGTTGCAGCCGATGTCGCACTCGCCGCACAGCTTGCAGGTGCGGCGCGGCATGCCGTGCAGGTTGCCGTACTCCGGCTCGGCGATCGGCAGGCCCACGCCCGGCGCCCCGCCCGGCCGTCCGGCGAAGCTCACCGCGAGCGGCGGCAGCTCGCAGCGCAGCCCGAGCTCGGCCGCAGCGTCCTGCATCGCGTGCGTCTTGGGGGTGTCGGTGAACGGCGCCACATCCAGCGGGTACGGCGTCGCGCCCATCATCTTCTCGACGGCGTCGTAGTGCGGGTCCAGGTCGGCGCGGGAGACCGGCCACGACTCGTACCCGCCGCCCGGCATCGGCTGCTCGTCGACGAACCAGTGCTCGTCCTTGCGCAGCAGGACGTTCGCGTAGATCAGCGACCCGCCGCCGAGGCCCGCCGACACCACCGAGTCGCAGCCCTTGAAGCTCCACACGTCGAACATGCCGTACAGGCCGGCGGCCGGATCCCAGAACGCGCGCCCCAGCTGCCGGGGCGAGCGGGGGAAGCTGCCCGGCGGGTACGGCTGCCCGCGCTCCAGCAGCACCACCGACCGTCCCGCTTCGGCCAGCCGGTAGGCCGCCACCGACCCGCCGAACCCGGACCCGACGACGACCGCGTCGACGTGCTCGTCCCGTCCCCGCACCGTCATCGCGATCAGCCCGCCTTCCGCTTGAGGAAGTCCAGGACGCGCGGGAACACCTCGGTGGCCGACGCCTTCCCCATGAAGGGGTCCTGGTGCCCGTAGCCAGGGAGGATCTCCAGCTCGTGCAGGCCGGGGACGATCGACTCGAGCGTGCGGTGGCAGACGATGTTGGAGTCGGCGAACACGTTGTTGCGGTCTCCGGTGAGGAACAGGATCGGCGTCGTCACCCCGGCGGCGCCCGCGAGGTAGTCGGCGGGCAGATCCGCGTGCCTCCGGTCGCGCAGGGCGTACCGCACCGCGCGTCCGGCGGCCACCATCTTGTGGAGGTGCCGGTAGTAGTGGACGTTGCAGGCGCCGAAAAGATCGGTCAGGCGGGCGTGCGTGACGGGCGACATCTTGTCGTGCGTGAAGATCGGCTGCCCGCCGCCCCACATGAACGACAGCACGTGGCAGGCGGGCTCGTCGCATTCGCGGTGGAACGGGGCGACGGCCTTCGCGAGCATCCAGCCGCGGGTCCCCGCGGGCGCGTCGCCGAACCGGGGGTCCATGTAGGGAGGGCCCAGGACGTACTCCATCAGCGCCGGCCCGAACCTGAGCTTCAGCTTCGACCACGCCGGCGTGCGGGGCGTCAGCGAGACGCTGTTGCAGACGAGGCTGGTGACGCCCGTGACCGTCCCGGCGAACAGCGCCATCGAGAACGTCACCGACCCGACGCAGTGCGTGATGACGTGGACGCGGCGGTCCGCGCCGATGTGGCGGCGCATCTCCGCCAGCGCCGCCGGGTGGTCCCAGTGGGCGACGTCGTCGAGGGTGTGGCGGTGCGTCTCGGCGTTGTAGGGGAACCGGGCGCTCATCCGGTAGTCCAGCGCCCACACGTCCCCGAAGCCGGCGTCGTGCAGCTCGTTCACCAGGTTCGCGTGCTCGGGCATGACGTACATGTCGCTGGACGTCGTCAGCCCGTGCACCAGCAGGACGGCGTCGGTGCCCGCGCGGACGGCCCCGCGGCGGTGGAACCGGGTCAGCGACAGGCCGAGCCCGTCGGCGGTGGCGAAGGGATGCGCGGACACGTCCGCGTCGGCCACGCCGTCGTGGGTGAATCGTGCGATCCCGTCGGCATCGACCTTTTTGATCGTCTTCATCGGGTGTCCACCTCCTTCGCGGCCTTCCTCCCGGCTCCGGACGCCCCTACCCTGCCAAACCCCGAGGTCGTCGCGGCATCGTGGAGAACCCGTACTTACGTGCACCGGGAGGCGTGCGGCCTGACACCACGTACGTGAGATATGGGTCGAAACGGACTCTACGGATCACTCCGGCTGCGGCTTCACTCCGGGTGCGGCTTCACTCCGGGCGCTGCATGGCGGTCGCCACCCCGACCCGGGACGAGACACCGATCTTCGCGAAGACGCGGGTGAGGTGCGTCTCGACCGTCCGGACGCTGAGGTACAGCCGCTCGGCGATCTGCTGGTTGCTGCAGCCCTCCGCGACCAGCCCGGCGATCTCCCGCTCGCGCGGCGACAGCCCGAACGGCGCGTCCCCGGCGTCCTTCCCCGCCCGCCCCGACTTGCCCGGGCCGCCGCCGGACCGGGCGACCGGCACCCGCACGCCGAGGCGCCGCTGCTCCCGGACGGCCTGGGCGTGCAGGTCGCGCATCCCGCAGGCATCGAAGATCTCGGCGGCGCCGCGCAGCCGTTCCAGCGCGGGCGCGCGCTCCCCGGCGGCGGCGTGCGCGATCCCGGCGGTCAGTTCGGCGCGGCCCGCCTCCGCGCGGCGGCCCGCCGCCCCCAGCAGCGCGGCGGCCTCGCCCGCGATGCCCGCCGCGCGTCCCGGGTCGGTGACGCGGACGGCGTGGGCGCGGGCGAGCCGGCCCAGCCCGGCATCGCCCTCCAGCGCCGGATTGGCCAGCTCCTCGGCGATGTCCGCCCAGGTGGCCGCGTCGTCGGCGTCGTCCTGCCCGGCACGGACCCACGCCAGCGACTCGGCGCACGCCGTCAGCGTGCCGAAGTCGAGCCCGCCGGGGCCGGTCGAGCACGCGGCGATCAGCGCGGCGGCGCCCTCCGCGGGCTTTCCCGCGTTGATCATCGCGAACGCGCGGGCGACGGGCGCCATGTGCGTCCACCACTCGCCCGACCCGGTGTCGCACCCGACCGCCTCGTCCCCGGCGGCCAGCGCCGGCTCGTGCTCGCCGGTCCAGCTCGCGATCAGGCACCGCTGCGTCGCGCCGTAGGCGATGACCTCGGGGGAGCGCAGGTCGCGGCCCACCGCGGTGGCCTCGTCGGCGGCGGTCGCGGCCTCCTCGAACCGCCCCAGCAGGCTCAGCGCGCGCGCCCGCCCGGCCAGCATGTAGCCGAGGATGTACAGCTGCCCGGTCCGCCGCGCGATCGCGACGAGCCGGTCGACGTGCCGCAGCGCGCTGTCGTACATGCCGAGGAACAGCTCGGCCCACACCAGCCAGGTGACGCAGTCGAGGCAGTCGGCGAAGTCGGTGTCGGCCGCCGCGGAGAACCGCTCGTCGGCCGCCAGCGCGTAGGCGATCGCCTCGGCGGTCTCGCCGCGCGCGTGCGACACCATCGGCCGCATCGAGGCGACCGCGGCCGTCAGCCCCGCGCCCCACTCGGGCGCGCTCTCGGGAATGGTGTCCAGGACGGCCTGCGAGCCCCGCGTGTCGATCTTCTGGATGCGGTCGGCGACCAGCCGGATCCGCAGCAGGACGGCTTCGGGCGTCTGCCGGTCGGGGATGCGCCGCAGCTCGTCCAGCACGAGCGCGCGCGCCTCGTGGATGCGGCCTACCTGCCGGTCCATGACCGCGCACAGCTGCACGGTGCGCGCCCGGCGGACGGTGTCGTCCTCGGGCAGCAGCGCCAGCAGCGTCCGCGCGGTCTCCCGTCCCTCCTCGGCGTGGCCGCTGACGGCCTGCACGTGCGCGAGCTCCAGCAGCAGCTCCGTCCGGTCGGGCCCGGCGCCCTCGCCCGCCGCGGGCTCGTCCGGCAGCAGGTCGAGCGCGGCCTCCAGCCAGAACGCGGCGGTGCCGGGCGCCTGCTGCCCGACCGAGCGCGCCGCCTCCACCAGCGTCGCCACCGCCCGCCGGTCCCCGAACTTGGCCGACCGCACCACGTGGTGCGCCCGCACCGTCGCGGGGGCGCCCAGCTCCGCGAGCCGGACCGCGACCCGCTCGTGCGCCGCGAGCCGCCACCCCGCCGCCGTCGACGCGTACGCGACGTGCCGCACCAGCGGGTGCCGGAACTTGAACCGCCCGCCCGACCCGGCGCGCACCACGTCGTGCGCGGTCAGGACGTCCAGCGCGGCCAGCGCGCCGGCCTCGTCCAGCTCGGCGGCCGCCGCCGCGAGCGCGGGCTCGAAGAAGTCGGCGGCCACGGCCGCGCCCCGCGCCAGCAGCAGCGCCTCCGGCGGCAGCGCGCTCAGTTCGACCCGCAGCGCCGTCCGGACCGCGGCCGGTACCTCGGTCAGGTCCGCGACGCCCTCGCGCCAGTCGGTCCCGTCGACCGCGGCGGCGTCGTCGTGGCCCATTCTGGCCAGCGCCTCGAGGTAGAAGGGGTTGCCGCCGCTGGCCTTGTACAGCGCCTCGCAGCGGGCCGTGCTCACCCGCGGCCCGAGGAACTCCTCGACCTCGCCCTGGGTGAGCGGGTCGACCGGCATGCGGGTGCCCTGCGGCCCGGCCGCGTCGACCAGCGCCGCGAGCCGCGGCGACGCCTGCGCGGGACGGTACGCCGCCGCGACCAGCACCCGGGCGCGCGGCGGATGCCGGACCAGGTGGTCGAGCAGCTCGACCGTCGCGTCGTCGGCCCAGTGCAGGTCGTCCAGGATCAGCACCAGCCCGGACGGCGCGGCGAGCTGCTCCAGCAGGTGACGGACGGTCCGGTGCAGCTGGTACCGGGCGACGCGCGACACCGGGTCGCCGCCGGCCGGGAGAGGCTCGGCCGCCGGGCCGGACAGCGCCGGGAACACGGTGCCGAGCAGCCGCAGCTGCGCCTCCGACAGCTCGGGGACCCCGTCCTCCAGCCGGTCGTCGAGGGCGTCCACGACGGCGCCGAACGGCATCTCCTGCTCGAACTCGGCGGCGCGCCCGGCCAGGTACGGCAGCTTGCGGGCCAGGGCGCCGTCCGCGAGCTCGCCCAGCAGCCGCGTCTTGCCGACGCCGGGTTCGCCGATCAGCGCCAGGAACCCGAACCCGTGCTCGACGCCGTCCAGCGCACGGGCGATCCCGTCCAGCGCGTCCCGGCGCCCCACCAGCGGACCGTTGCCGATCGGCTGAGCGGCGGCGTCGCGGCCGGCACGACCCTCCATGTCCACACACCCCAACAGCGACAGGCGGTCGATACGCCGTGATCATGCTTGTCGTCGCGGTTCCCGAGAATTGCACGATCACCTTATCGGGTGATCAGTCAATAAGGCGGGGAAACACACCCGCGGGCCGTGGGGCCGCGCGGATCCGCCTCCTTGATGACCATCGTGTCCAATAGCTATCAAGCGTCGCAAGTGGCCCGGTGTCAACCGGAGGTGGGTAAACCGTTCCCCGTCCGTCACATTCCGCGCGGTGGTGCACCGCGCAGCCGGGCCCGCGCCCGGCGGGGAGAGTCGGCGATCCGGCTGAAGGCGACCACCGCCCGCGGCGGCCGCCGTGCCGCCGAGACGTCCAGGTCGTCCAGGCCGCGCATGAACGCGAGCTGCTCCAGCGTCGGCGGCCCGAACGCCAGGCTCCGCGCGGTCGCGGCCCCGGCGTCCGCTCCGGCCGCGACGAGGTAGGCCGCGACCATCGACCCGGTGCGCCCGACCCCGGCCCCGCAGTGCACGAACACCGGGTGGCGCGTGTGCTCCACGATCTCCAGGAACCGCCGCACCTGTTCCGGGGACGGCGCCTGCCCGTCCCGGATCGGGATCCGCACCACCGCTACGTCCGGCCCGCCCGCGCCGGGAGGGGCGGCCGTGTCGATGTGCGGGGGCTCGCGCACGCGCGGTGCCTCGGCGCGCAGGTCGACGATCGTGCGGACGCCTTCCGCGCGCAGCCACCGGTGGCCCGCGGCGGTCGGGGCGGCGCCGCGCCACACGCGGGCGTCGAGGCGGGCGAACTTCGCGACGCCCGGTGCGGGGACGCGGTGGACGCCCGCGCGGGCGCGCTCGCTCAGCAGCAGCATCGCCGCGCTCGTCAAAAGCCAGGACGCCGCGTAGCCCGCGACCGTCCACCCGAGCACCCGCCGCACCCTCATACGGCGAGGCTAGCGCCGGTGCGGGCGCCCGGCCGACCGGTTTCGCGGGATCGGCCGAGCCCCGCGGGACGTCAGCGCAGCCGCTCCGCCGCCTCGTCCCAGCGGGCGGTGCCGGTCGACGGCTCGTAGCGGCGCAGCGGCTGGGTCGCGGCGACGAGCCGGCGCATCTCGGCGAGACTGCCCACGATGCCCTGCGCGCGCGCCTGCACCAGGACGTTGCCGAGCGCGGTGGCCTCGACGGGCCCCGCGACGACCGGCAGCCCGCACGCGTCCGCCGTCAGCCGGCACAGCAGCTCGTTGCGGCTCCCGCCGCCGACGAGGTGGACGACCTCGACCTCGGTGCCCGACAGCCGGGCGGCCTCGCGCAGCGTCTCCCGGTGGGCGAGGGCGAGGCCGTCCATGATGCAGCGGACGGTCTCGGCGCGCGTCGCCGGCTCGGGGAACCCTCGGCGGCGGCAGTGCGCGGCGATGCGGGCCGGCATGTCGCCGGGCGGCAGGAACTCGGGGTCGTCGGGGTCGATGACCGACCGCAGGCCCGGCACCCGCGCGGCCTCGGCGAGCAGCGCGGGCAGGTCGGGGTTCCCCCACGCCCGCATCGACTCCTGCAGCAGCCACAGCCCCATCACGTTGCGCAGGTACCGGACGGTGCCGTCCACGCCGCCCTCGTTGGTGAAGTTCGCCTTGCGGCTCTCCTCGCTCAGGACGGGCCCGTCGAGCTCGACGCCGACCAGCGACCACGTCCCGCAGGAGATGTAGCCGAACCGCCCGGACGCCGGGACGGCGGCGACCGCGGACGCGGTGTCGTGCGAGCCCACGGCGGTGACGGGCAGGCCGCGGTGCCCGGTCTCGTCGCCCGCCTCCGGCCCGATCCGGCCGATCGCCTCGCCCGGGTCGACCAGCGGTGCCAGGAGGTCCGGGGAGATCCCGGCGACGTCGAGCAGCGGGCGCGACCAGCGCCCGGTGCGCGGCTCCAGCAGGCCCGTGGTGGACGCGTTCGTCCGCTCGGTGACGGTCTCGCCGGTCAGCCAGAACGCGAGCAGGTCGGGGATCAGCAGCAGCCTGCGCGCGCGGGAGACCTCGCCGTCGGCGACGAGCTGGTAGATGGTGTTGAACGGCAGGAACTGCAGGCCGGACTCGCGGTACAGGAGGTCGTCTCCGACCTCGGCGCGGATCCGCTCCATGACCCCGCCGGTGCGCCCGTCGCGGTAGTGGACCGGGTTGCCGAGCAGCCTCCCGTCCCCGTCCAGCAGCCCGTAGTCGACCGCCCACGAGTCGATGCCGACGGACGCCAGGTCGCGGGGGGCCGCGCGCAGGCCGTCGAGGACGTTGCCGTACAGCCCGAGAACGTCCCAGTGCAGGGTGCCGTTCACCCGCACGGGACGGTTCGCGAACCGCCGCACCTCCCGCAGGTCCAGCACGTCCGGCCCGACGCGCGCGGCCATGACCCGTCCGCTGGACGCGCCGAGGTCGACGGCGGCGAACACCTGCTCGCTCATTCGGCGATCACCACTTCGAGGGTTCGGGGGCCGTGCACGCCCTCGACGCGCGACAGCTCGATGTCGCTCGTCGCCGAGGGGCCGGAGACCATCGTCAGGGGACGGGACGGGTCGAGCCGCTCGAGCGCCTCGGGGACGTCGGGGGCGACCTGGGCGGCGCGCACGATGATCAGGTGGTAGTCGGGGACCAGCGACAGCGCGCGCGTCCCCTGCCCGGGACCGTGGTCGAGGACGATCGTGCCCGTCTCGGCGATCGCGGCGGCGCAGCCGGTGACGGCGCCGGCGAGCCCGTCCAGGTCGGCGACGGCCGGGTCGCGCACCAGCCCGGACGTCACCTCCGCGAGCCATGCGTCCGGGAGGTCGCCCGGCGCGCCGTGCGTCCCCGGCCGCGCGGCGAGGCGCTCGGCGACCACGCGGGGCAGCTCGGCCTCGGCGGCGCGCAGGACGGTCGCCCGGTAGTGGGCGACGCGGTCGGCGAACAGGTCGAGGACGCCGTCCGCGTGGTGGCGCCGCGCGTAGTCCCGGTCGATCCGCGCGTAGTCGGCGGCGACGTCCGCGGCCGGGCGGGCCGGGACGATCCCGTCGATCCGCCGCAGGATCTCCTCGCGCGCGCTCACTGCCCCTCCTCCGTGCGGCCGTCCGTACCGTCGTCCGTACCGTCCTCCGGCGCTCGGGGTTCCGTGCGGCCGCCGTCCGTCCGGGCCCACCAGGCACGGAACGACTCCGCCGGCGGGGCGGGCGCGTCGCGGGTCTCGGTCCAGGCGTTCAGCGGGCCGGGCAGCCGCCGGATCCGGCCGCGCGGCGCGACGATCCGGCGGGACGCGGACGCGAGGCGCTGCGCGAGCGCGAGCCGTGCGGGCGAGCGCAGCGTCCACCCGGCGGCGGTCATCGCGGCCCGCTCCACCGGATGCCGGGGCCCGTCCTCGACGGCGCGGGCGCGCAGGTGGACCAGGACCTCGGGGATGTCGATCGCGACCGGGCAGGCCTCGAAGCACGCCCCGCACAGCGACGACGCGTACGGCAGCGAGGCGTCCACGTCGGAGCCGATGCCGCGGATCTGCGGCGACAGGATCGCGCCGATCGGCCCCGGATACGGCGACCCGTAGGCGTGCCCGCCGGCCCGCTCGTAGACGGGGCAGACGTTCAGGCACGCCGAGCAGCGGATGCAGCGCAGCGCCTGCCGCCCGACCTCGTCGGCGAGCGTCTCGGTGCGGCCGTTGTCGAGCAGCACCAGGTGGAAGTCGCGGGGCCCGTCGCCGGGGTGCACGCCCGTCCAGGTGGAGGTGTAGGGGTTCATCCGCTCGGCGGTGGACGAGCGGGGCAGCAGCTGCAGGAACACCTCGAGGTCCCGCATCGACGGGACGATCTTCTCCACGCCCATCACCGAGATCAGCGTCTCGGGCAGCGTGAGGCACATCCGGCCGTTGCCCTCCGACTCCAGGACGACGAGGGTGCCGGTGTCGGCGACGGCGAAGTTCACGCCCGACACCGCGACCTTCGCCGACAGGAACTTGGCGCGCAGGTGCCGGCGCGCGGCCTCGGCGAGGTCGGCGGGGGCGTCGGTCAGCCCTTCGGGGGCGTCCGGCATCTCCCTGCGGAAGATGTCGCGGATGTCGGACCTGTTGCGGTGGATGGCGGGGACGAGGATGTGCGACGGGCGGTCGTGCCCGAGCTGCACGATCAGCTCGGCCAGGTCGGTCTCGTAGGCGGCGATGCCCTCCTCGGCGAGCGCCTCGTTGAGGCCGGTCTCCTGGGTGGCCATCGACTTGACCTTGACGACCTCGCTCTCGCCGGTCGCCTTCACCAGATCGGCCACGATCCGGTTCGCCTCGGCGGCGTCCCGCGCCCAGTGGACCGTGCCGCCCGCCTCGGTCACCTTCTCCTCGAGGCGCCGCAGGTAGTGGCCGAGGTTCGCGAGGACGTGGTCCTTGATCTGCTTGCCCGACTCGCGTAGCGCGTCCCAGTCGTCCAGTTCGGCGACGGCGGCGGCGCGGCGCTCCCGGATGGTGCCGGTGGCGTGCGCGAGGTTGCCGCGCAGCCGCGTGTCGGCGACGGCCTCGCGGGCGGCGTCCGGGAAGGCGGGCATGCCGAGGTAGGTCGGCATCGCGTGCTGGGACGTCATGCGTGCTCCCTGTGGGGGGCGACCCCCCACGCCCCCCGGCAAGTGCGCCCGCATGCCGTCACTCCAGTCGCTGCGCTCCTTACGTGACGTCATGCGGGTGCTTCCTCCGTGGACGCGAGGATCTCGGCCAGGTGGACGGTCCGGACGCCCGCGCGGGTGCGGGTGAGCGCGCCGCCGATGTGCATCAGGCAGGAGTTGTCGGCGGCGCACAGCGTCCCGGCGCCGGTCTCCCGGACGGCCGCGACCTTGTCGGCGCACATCGCGGCCGACACCTCGGCGTTCTTCAGCGCGAACGTGCCGCCGAAGCCGCAGCACTCCGCCGCGTCCGGCAGGTCGACCAGGTCGATGCCGCGCACCTCCTTCAGCAGCCGCAGCGGACGGTCGCCGACGTGCAGCATCCGCAGCGAGTGGCAGGTCGGGTGGTAGGTGACGCGGTGCGGGTAGTACGCGCCGACGTCGGTGACGCCGAGGACGTCCACCAGGAACTCGGTCAGCTCGTGCACGCGGGACGCCAGTCCGGAGGTGCGGGGCGCGAGCCGCGGATGCCAGTCGCGGATCATCGCGGCGCACGAGGCCGACGGCGTCACGACCGCGTCGTAGCCGCCGAACGTCTCCGCGAAGCCCTTCACCAGGTGCTTGGCCTGCGTGCGGTAGCCGGTGTTGAGATGCATCTGCCCGCAGCACGTCTGCCCGGCCGGGAACTCGACGTCGTGGCCGAGCCGCCGCAGCAGCCGCACCATCGCCTTGCCCGTCTCCGGGTACATCGTGTCGTTGACGCAGGTCAGGAACAGCGCGACCCTCATCCCCGCCCCTCCTTCGCGCCCGCGGCGGGCCGGCTGGACTCGCGGACGACCAGTTCCGGCTGGAACATCACCTGCTGGTGCGCGTGCCCGGCGCCCTCGTCGTCGCACTCCTCCAGCAGCAGCTCGGTCGCGATGCGGCCGAGCCGGTAGGTGGGCTGCCGCACGGAACTCAGCGGGACGGCGGCCGCCGCGGAGAACTCGATGTCGTCGTACCCCATGATCGCCACGTCAGTCGGGATCTTAACCCCGGCCTGCAGCAGCTCGCGCTGCACGCCGAGGGCGAGCAGGTCGTTGGCGCAGAAGATCGCGTCGGGCAGCGGGCGGTCGTCCGCCAGCAGGCGGCGCGCCGCCTCCTGGCCGGACCGGGCGTTCATGGCCGGCACGGTCACCTCGCGCAGCACGTCCCGGCCGAGCCCGGCGGCCTTGAGCGCCCGCAGCGCACCCTTGCGCCGGTCGGCGCACTGCCGCAGGACGGACGGGCCCGCGACGAACGCGAGCGTGCGGGCGCCGTCGTCCAGCAGCCGGCCGGCGGCCAGCTCGCCGCCCGCGACGTCGTCGACGGCGACCGAGCACTGGTTGGCCCGCGGCGTCGGGTGGTCCAGCAGGACGACCGGGACGCCGCGGTCGCGCAGCGTGTCGGCGTTCGCGCCGTCGTCGCCGACCGGGGTCAGCAGCACGCCGCGGACGCGCTGCTCGGCGAGCACCCGCAGGTTGCGCTGCTCCCGCTCGTCCGATTCGGCCGACGACGCGAGGATCACCGCGTAGCCGCGCTCGCTGGCGACGTCCTCGACGCCGCGGGCGAGGTCGGTGAAGAAGGGGTTGGCGAGGTCGAGCACCATCAGCCCGATCGTGCTGCTGTGCCCGGCGCGCAGCGTGGACGCCGACCCGTTGCGGACGAACCCGAGTTCGACGATCGCCCGCTCGACGCGGGCGCGGGTGGCGGCGGCGACCCGCTCGGGCCGGTTGAGCACGTTCGACACCGTGCCGGGGGAGACGCCGGCGTGCGCGGCGACCTGCTTGATCCCGACGGCCGGCCGCGCCCCCCGCGCACGGGGGACGGGCGAACCGCCGCCCGGCCGCCCGGTGCCTTCAGTGCTCACGCTTCGCCCCCGTCGGAAATCCGGTTGTGGTGTCGGACACTTTGGGTCATCGATTAAAACGTGTCAACCCCCATATGGACGGCTTCCCGGCCGCCGCGGCGGCGGCCGGCCACCGCCGCGAGGGATCTCGAAAACATCCTCGTCCCCTGCCACACCGAGGTTTCCGTGGGGTTTCGGTGGGTTTCCGGGCAGGTTCCCTCTTGACGGGTGCGTCACGTCACATCTACCGTCCTCCGCAACATCCTGTTAAAACGTTTTTCACCGTCCCGTTTCGGACGTCCCCCGCGAGGAGGGTCGCCATGAGTGCACCCGGCCGGTCGGCACCGCCGACATTGGCCCTGGTCAACGTGAGCAAGTCGTTCGGCGCAGTGCGCGCCCTGCAGGGCGTGACCCTGGAGCTCCACGCGGGCGAGGTGCACGCCTTGGCAGGGGAGAACGGCGCCGGCAAGTCCACGGTCGTAAAAACGTTCGCAGGCGTGCACCGGCCGGACGCCGGCGAGGTGCGGGTGGACGGGACCGCGGTGAGCTTCGGCGGCCCCGCCGACGCGCAGGCCGCGGGCGTCGCCGTCATCTACCAGGAGCCGACGCTGTTCCCCGACCTGTCGGTCGCGGAGAACATCTTCATGGGACGGCAGCCGCGCGCCGTCGGCGGCCGCATCGACCGCAGGGCGATGCACGCCGAGACGGCGAAGCTGTTCGAGCGGCTCGGCGTCGCGCTCGACCCGCAGCAGCCCGCGCGCGGCCTGTCGATCGCCGACCAGCAGGTCGTCGAGATCGCCAAGGCCATCTCCCGGGACGCCCGCGTGCTGATCATGGACGAGCCGACGGCCGCGCTGACCGGGCAGGAGGTCGCCCGGCTGTTCACCGTCACCCGGACGCTGCGGGAGCAGGGCTGCGCCATCCTGTTCATCTCGCACCGGCTGGAGGAGATCTTCGAGATCTGCCAGCGGGTCACCACGCTGCGGGACGGCACCTACATCGGCACCGAGCCGATCGACGGGCTCACCCCCGACGACCTCGTCCGCCGGATGGTCGGCCGCGACCTGGAGGCGCTCTACCCCAAGCAGGACGTGGCGCCCGGCGAGGTCGCGCTCAAGGTGAGCCGGCTGACCCGCGAGGGCACCTTCACCGACGTCTCGTTCGAGGTGCGGCGCGGCGAGATCGTCGCGCTGGCCGGGCTGGTCGGCGCGGGCCGCTCCGAGGTCGCCCGCGCGATCTTCGGGGTGGACCGCTGGGACGCCGGGTCCGTCGAGGTCGCCGGGAAGGCGTTGCCCGCCGGGAGCCCGACCGCGGCGATGTCGGCCGGGCTGGCGCTCGTCCCCGAGGACCGCCGCCAGCAGGGGCTCGTCATGGACATGTCCATCGAGCGGAACATGGGCCTCACCCAGCTGCGGACGCTGCGCCGCGCGACCGGCCGCGCCGGGCTGATCTCCCGGAAGGTGGAGCGCGACCGCGCCGCCGACTGGGCGCTGAAGCTCCAGCTGAAGTACGCGCGGCTCACCGACGTCGTCGGCGTCCTGTCGGGCGGCAACCAGCAGAAGGTCGTGCTCGCCAAGTGGCTGGCCACCGAACCGGACGTCCTCATCGTGGACGAGCCGACGCGCGGCATCGACGTCGGCACCAAGGCCGAGGTGCACCGGCTGCTGTCGGAGCTGGCCGCGCAGGACCTCGCCGTCCTGATGATCTCCTCCGACCTGCCGGAGGTGATCGGCATGGCCGACCGCGTCCTGGTGATGCACGAGGGCCGGATCACCGCCGAGATCGACCGCGCGGACGCGACGGAGGAGAGCGTGATGGCCGCCGCGACCGGCCGCGCCGACAACGGAAAGGCGGCCTGATCCATGACCGTCCTCGCAGAGTCCCCGGCCCGCAGCGGGCCGGACGGCGCGCCGGGGGGAGGGCGACGCCTCGTCGACTTCATCCTGCGCGCGCGCGAGCTGAGCATCTTCGGCGCGCTGGTCCTCCTGGTGGTCGCCACGACGATCGCGAACCCGCGGTTCCTGTCCGAGCAGGGCGTGAAGGACATCTTCCTCAACGCCTCGATCCTGGTGCTGCTCGCCGTCGGGCAGACGATCGTCGTCGTCACCCGCAACATCGACCTGTCGGTCGGGTCGGTCGTCGGGCTCGTCGCCTTCACCACCGGCAGCTTCGTGTCGGGGACCGAGCGCAACGTGCTGGTGGCCGTCCTGCTCGGCGTGGGCATCGGCCTCGTCTGCGGCCTCGTCAACGGGTTGCTCGTCAGCTTCTGCAGGGTGCCGGCCCTGGTCGTCACGCTCGGCACCCTGTACGTGATCCAGGGGCTCCAGTACCGCATCGCGCAGGGCGAGCAGATCAGCGCCTCCGAGGTCCCGGACGCGCTGCTGTCGCTCGGCACCGGCTCGGTCCTCGGCGTCCCGTACCTGCCGATCATCACGGTGGTCGTGATGCTGCTGGTCGGGTACTACCTGCGGTCCTACTCCTCCGGCCGGGAGTTCTACGCGATCGGCTCCAGCCCGGAGGCGGCGCGCCTGGCCGGCATCCCGCTCCGCCGCCGGGTGCTGACCGCCTACCTGGTCAGCGGCGGCCTCGCCGGCCTGGCCGGGGTGCTGTGGCTGGCCCGGTTCGGCACGGTCGTCGCAGACGCCGCGAACGGCTGGGAGCTGACGGTCGTCAGCGCGGTCGTGGTCGGCGGCGTCGCGATCACCGGCGGCGTCGGCACCGTCTACGGCGCGGCGCTCGGCGCGCTGCTGCTCACCACCATCGGCAGCGTGCTGGTGGTGCTCAAGGTCAACTCGTTCTGGCAGCAGGCCATCACGGGCGTCCTGCTGCTCCTGGCGATCAGCGTGGACCGGCTGCTGGAGCTGCGCATGTCGCGGGCGCTGAAGTCCCGCACCAGGCACTCGGTCGACGCGCCCGGCGCCGCCGGCGCGGCGGCGGAGGCCGGGTCCGCTGAGTCCGGGTCCGCTGGGTCCGGGTCCGCGAAGGCCGGGTCCGAGACGGTCACGGCCACGAAGGGGAAGGACTCATGACGAGCGACGCGCGCTCCCTGCCGAAGGCGGGCATGGCCGGACGGTTCGTCCGGTGGGAGACCGCCATCACGGCGCTGCTGGTCGCGGTGTTCGTCGGCGGCATCGGGTTCTCGCCCGACTTCGGCAACTCCGGCAACATCTCGTTCGCGCTGCGCGACGTGTCGGAGATCGCGCTGATCGCGCTGCCGATGACGCTGCTGGTCGTCTGCGGCCAGGTCGACCTGTCGGTCGCGTCCGTCCTCGGTCTGTGCAGCGCCCTCACCGGCAGGCTGTGGGACGGCGGCATGGCCATCGAGACGATCATCCCGATCGTGCTCGCCGTCGGCCTCGTCTGCGGCCTGATCAACGGGTTCCTGGTGACGAAGCTGGGGCTGCCGTCCCTGGCGGTCACGATCGGCACGATGACCCTCTACCGGGGCCTCGCCTACGTCACGCTCGGCACCGGCGCGGTGTCGCAGTTCCCCCAGACCTTCACCGACCTGACGCTGAACAACGTGCCGGGCACCCCGATCCCGTACCCGATCGCGCTGTTCGCCGTCCTGGCCGTCCTCACCGCGATCGTCCTGCACGCCACCGGCATCGGCCGCTCGCTGTTCGCGATCGGCGCGCAGGAGGACGCCGCGTACTTCGCCGGCATCCGCGTCAAGCGCGCCAAGCTCGTCCTGTTCGCCGTGTCGGGCGTCGTCGCCGCCCTCGCCGGGATCATCTACACGCTCCGCTACGGCAGCGCCCGCGCCGACAACGGGCTCGGCCTGGAGCTGACCGTCATCGCGGCGGTGCTGCTCGGCGGCATCGACTTCGACGGCGGCAAGGGCACCCTCGGCGGCGTCATCGCCGCGGTGCTGGTGATCGGCCTGCTGCGCAACCTGCTGATGCTCAACGACGTCAGCACCGAGACCCAGTCGATCGTCACCGGTGCCCTGCTCATCATCAGCGTCCTCACGCCGCGGCTGATCGCCGTGTACCGCGAGGCGAGAGGACGGCGGCGGGGCGCGAGAACCGCGTCCCCCGCCGCCTCCACCTAGCCCCACCGGGGCCCGCCCCTCCGCCCACGCGCGACCCACCCCAACCGGAATCATCGAAAGGCACACCAATGACCGTTCGTCTGCGCCTCCCGCGCCGCGCCCTCGCCGCGGCGAGCGCCGGCGCGCTCGCGCTGTCGCTCGCCGCCTGCGGCGGTACCACGAAGGACTCGGCCGAGGCCTCCGGCGACCAGGCCGGCAGCGGCCGGACCGCGAACCCCGACGCGCCCATGGAGAAGGGCCTGAAGCTCGCGTTCCTGCCCAAGCAGGTCAACAACCCGTACAGCAAGATCGTGGACGACGCCGGCATCGCGGCGGCGAAGGGATTCGAGGCCGAGGCCAAGGAGGTCGGCCCGTCCGACGCGTCGGCGTCCTCGCAGGTCTCCTACGTCAACACGCTGATCCAGCAGCAGCACGACGCCATCATGATCGCCGCGAACGACCCGAACGCGGTGTGCGGCCCGCTCAAGCAGGCCATGCAGCAGGACATCGGCATCGTCGCCTACGACTCCGACACCGCGCCCGAGTGCCGCGACGTGTTCATCAATCAGGCGAGCGCGGAGGACATCGCCCGCACCCAGGTCGAGATGCTCGCCGAGCAGATCGACGGCAAGGGCAAGTTCGCCATCCTGTCGGCGACGGCGAACGCCACCAACCAGAACGCCTGGATCGACTTCATGAAGAAGGAGCTCCAGAAGCCCGAGTACGCCGACATGGAGCTGGTCAAGATCGCCTACGGTGACGACGACGACCAGAAGTCCTTCCAGCAGACCCAGGGCCTGCTGCAGGCCTACCCGGACCTGAAGGGCATCATCTCCCCGACCACGGTCGGCATCGCCGCCGCGGCCCGCTACATCTCCGGCTCCGAGTACAAGGGCGAGGTCGCGGTGACCGGCCTCGGCACCCCGAACCAGATGCGGCAGTTCATCAAGAACGACACCGTCAAGGAGTTCGCCCTCTGGGACCCGAAGCAGCTCGGCTACCTCGCCGCGTACGCCGGCGGCGCGCTCGCGTCCGGCCAGATTACCGGCAAGGAGGGCGAGGTGCTGAAGGCGGGCGAGCTCGGCGAGCGCACCATCCAGGCGAACGGCGAGATCGTCCTCGGCCCGCCGACCAGGTTCAACGCCGACAACATCGACGAGTACCAGTTCTGATCGGCGGCACATGGACTCTGGACGCGGCAAGCGCGTGTGCTTCCTGCTGAAGGTCAGGCAGGACCGCCTGGAGGAGTACAAGCGGCGCCACCAGGCGGTCTGGCCCGACATGCGGGACGCCCTGCGGGAGTCGGGATGGCACAACTACTCGCTGTTCCTGCGCGAGGACGGCCTCCTCGTCGGCTACCTGGAGACCGACGACTTCGAGGCGGCACAGGAGCGCATGGCCCGCACGGACGTCAACGACCGCTGGCAGGCGGAGATGGCGCCGTTCTTCGAGGACCTGGACGGCCGCCCCGACGAGGGGATGCGCCCCCTCGAAGAGGTCTTCCACGTCGACTGAGGCGGGTCACAGCAGCGGGGTCATAGCAACAACGGGCCTTCACCAGAGGGCTACCAACGAATCGAGAGGTTGACCGTGAGCGACACCAGCGCGGTGAAGGACGCCCTGCGCCGCCAGCAGATCGAGACTCCCTCCTGGGCGTACGGGAACTCGGGGACGCGGTTCAAGGTCTTCGCCCAGCCGGGCGTGCCGCGCACCCCGCAGGAGAAGATCGACGACGCCGCGCAGGTGCACCGTTTCACCGGGGTCGCGCCGAGCGTCGCGGTGCACATCCCGTGGGACAAGGTGGACGACTACGCCGTCCTGGCCGCGCACGCCAAGGAGCGGGGGGTGCGCATCGGGGCCGTCAACTCCAACGTCTTCCAGGACGACGACTACATGCTCGGCAGCGTCACCAACCCCGACCCGGCGATCCGCCGCAAGGCCCTGGGACACCTGCTCGAGTGCGTCGACATCATGGACGAGGTCGGCTCCCGCGACCTGAAGCTGTGGTTCTCCGACGGCACGAACTACCCGGGCCAGGACGACGTCCGCGCCCGGCAGGACCGGATGGCGGAGGCGCTCGCCGCCGTCTACGAGCGGCTCGGCGACGACCAGCGGTTCCTGCTGGAGTACAAGCTGTTCGAGCCGGCTTTCTACATGACCGACCTGCCGGACTGGGGCGCGTCCTACGCGCACTGCCTCAAGCTCGGCCCGAAGGCGCAGGTCGTCGTGGACACCGGGCACCACGCCCCCGGCACCAACATCGAGTTCATCGTGGCGTTCCTGCTGCGCGAGGGGAAGCTCGGCGGGTTCGACTTCAACTCCCGCTTCTACGCCGACGACGACCTGATGGTGGGCGCCGCCGACCCGTTCCAGCTGTTCCGCATCATGCACGAGGTGGTGCGCGGCGGCGGGTACGACGCGGAGACGGGCGTGGCGTTCATGCTCGACCAGTGCCACAACATCGAGCCGAAGATCCAGGGGCAGATCCGCTCGGTGATGAACGTGCAGGAGGCCACCGCCAAGGCGCTGCTGCTGGACCGGGACGCGCTGGCCGCCGCGCAGGCGTCCGGTGACGTCCTGGAGGCGAACGCCGTCTTCATGGACGCCTACAACACCGACGTCCGCCCGCTGCTGGCCGAACTGCGTGAGGAGATGGGCCTGCACCCGGACCCGATCGCCGCGTACAAGGCGTCCGGCTACTTCGAGCGGATCGTCGAGGAGCGCAAGGACGGCCAGGCCGCCGGCTGGGGCGCCTGACCGCATGGAACCAGGGTCGGCCTGCGCTCGCAGGGCTCGCTCCGGCCGCCCCGGGGAGAAGGCCGCCTGCACGATGGCCTGGGCCGGGCGGTGTGGAGCTCGCTCTGGCCGCCCGGGGACAAGGCCGCACCTTCCCGCTCAACGCTGATACGGATTCGGCACCGACAAGGAGAGCTTCCATGACCGCCACCCCACCCGAGGTGGGCACGCTGCTGGAACGGGCCAACACCCTCGGCTCCGACCCCCGCAACACCAACTACGCGGGCGGCAACGCCTCGGCGAAGGGCACCGTCACCGACCCCGTGACGGCCCGTGACGTCGAGCTGATGTGGGTGAAGGGCTCGGGCGGCGACCTCGGCACCCTCACCGAGAAGGGCCTGGCCGTCCTGCGCCTCGACCGGATGCGCGCCCTCGTGGACGTCTACCCGGGCGTCGAGCGCGAGGACGAGATGGTCGCCGCGTTCGACTACTGCCTGCACGGCAAGGGCGGCGCGGCGCCGTCCATCGACACCGCGATGCACGGCCTGGTGGAGGCCGCGCACGTCGACCACCTGCACCCCGACTCCGGCATCGCGATCGCGACCGCCGCCGACGGGGAGGAGCTGACCCGGCGGATCTTCGGCGACCGGGTCGCGTGGGTGCCGTGGCGGCGGCCCGGCTTCCAGCTCGGCCTCGACATCGCCGCGATCAAGCGGGCGAACCCGCGGGCCATCGGGGTCATCCTCGGCGGGCACGGCATCACCGCCTGGGGCGACACGAGCGAGGAGTGCCGGGCGAACTCGCTGGAGATCATCCGGACGGCCGAGGCGTACATCGCCGAGCACGGGAAGGCCGACCCGTTCGGCCCGGTGATCGACGGGTACGAGCCGCTGCCCGAGGACGAGCGCCGCGCGCGGGCCGCCGCGCTGTTCCCGCTGATCCGGGGGCTCGCGTCCGCCGACCGCCCGCAGGTCGGGCACTACACCGACGACGCGGCCGTCCTCGACTTCGTGGCGCGCGCCGAGCACCCGCGGCTCGCCGCGCTCGGCACGTCCTGCCCGGACCACTTCCTGCGCACCAAGGTCGCGCCGATGGTGCTGGACCTGCCGCCGTCCGCGCCGCTCGACGAGGTCAAGGCCCGGCTCAAGGAGCTGCACGCCGCCTACCGGGAGGAGTACGCCGCCTACTACGCGCGGCACGCGACCCCGGACTCCCCGGCGATGCGCGGCGCCGACCCCGCGATCGTCCTGGTCCCCGGCGTCGGCATGTTCTCCTTCGGCGCGAACAAGCAGACCGCGCGGGTCGCGGGCGAGTTCTACCTCAACGCGATCAACGTGATGCGCGGTGCGGAGGCCCTGTCGTCGTACGCGCCGATCGACGAGGCGGAGAAGTTCCGCATCGAGTACTGGGAGCTGGAGGAGGCCAAGCTCCGCCGGATGCCGAAGCCGAAGCCGCTCGCCACCCGCGTCGCGCTGGTGACCGGCGGCGGCTCGGGCATCGGCGCCGCCACCGCCCGCCGGCTGGCCGCCGAGGGCGCCTGCGTCGTCGTCGCCGACCGCGACCTGGCCGGCGCCGAGAAGGTCGCGGCCGAACTCGGCGCGTCCGCGCTGCGGGCGTCGGACGTCGCGGTGGCCGTCGCGGCGGACGTCACGTCCGAGGACGAGATCGCGACGGCCGTCCGGGACGCCGTCCTGGCCTTCGGCGGCGTGGACCTGGTCGTCAACAACGCCGGGCTGTCGATCTCCAAGCCGCTGCTCGACACCACCGTCGCCGACTGGGACGTGCAGCACGACGTCATGGCGCGCGGTTCGTTCCTGGTCGCCAGGGAGACCACCCGGGTGATGATCGACCAGGAGATGGGCGGCGACATCGTCTACATCGCGTCCAAGAACGGCGTGTTCGCCGGGCCGAACAACATCGCCTACGGCGCGACGAAGGCGGACCAGGCGCACCAGGTGCGGCTGCTGGCCGCCGAGCTGGGCGAGCACGGCATCCGCGTCAACGGCGTCAACCCCGACGGCGTGGTGCGCGGCTCCGGGATCTTCGCCGGCGGCTGGGGCGCCAAGCGCGCCGCGGTCTACGGCGTCGAGGAGGAGCGGCTCGGCGAGTTCTACGCCCAGCGGACGCTGCTGAAGCGCGAGGTGCTGCCCGAGCACGTCGCCGCCGCCGTCTTCGCCCTCACCGGCGGGGACCTGACCCACACGACCGGCCTGCACATTCCCGTGGACGCCGGCGTCGCCGCGGCCTTCCTGCGGTGACGCGGCCTTCCCGAGTCGAAGGGACTGGAGGACAGCTATGACAGACCGTACGGGGCCGCCCACGAAGGTCGGCCTGGTGGCGGGCGGGCTGGGCGCCTACTGGCCGCAGTTCCCCGACCTGCTGCCGCAGCTCCGGCGCTCCGCGGAGCGAGTGGCGGAGCGGATGCGCGGGCTCGGCGCCGAGGTGGTCGACGTCGGCTTCATCTCCGACGCGCAGGAGGGCGCGGCGGCCGCCGAGAAGCTCCGCGCCGCCGGCTGCGACATCATCGTCGGCTTCCTCACCACCTACATGACCGCGACGATGCTGGTCCCCGTCGCGCAGCGGGCGGACGCCCCGGTCCTGCTGATCAACCTGCAGCCGACCGAGTCGATGGACCACGCGTCCTTCGACACCGGGCAGTGGCTCGCCTACTGCGGCGCCTGCCCGCTGCCGGAGATGGCGAACGCGTTCGAACGCTGCGGCGTCCCGTTCCGCTCGGTGTCCGGGTACCTGGAGGACGAGCGGGCCTGGACGAAGATCGGCCGCTGGGTGCGGGCGGCCGGGGTCCGGGCCGCGCTGCGCCGGGGCCGGCACGGGCTGATGGGGCACCTGTATCCGGGAATGCTGGACGTCTCCACCGACCTGACGCTCGTCAGCGCCAACTTCGGCGGCCACGTGGAGGTGCTGGAGTTCGACGATCTGCGCGTCCGGGTGGAGAAGGTCACGGACGCCGAGGCCGCCGCCAAGAAGGCCGAGGCGGAGAAGATCTTCGAGCTGGACTCGTCCGTCAACGACGACGACCTGACCTGGGCGGCCCGCGTGGCGACCGGCCTCGACCGGCTCGTCGAGGACTTCGAGCTGGACAGCCTCGCCTACTACCACCGGGGCCTGGACGGCGAGATCCACGAGCGGCTCGGCGCCGGGATGATCCTCGGCGCGTCGCTGCTGACGGCCCGCGGAGTCCCCGCCGCCGGCGAGTTCGAGCTGCGCACGTCCCTCGCCATGCTGATCGCCGACCGCCTCGGCGCCGGCGGCTCGTTCACCGAACTGCAGGCGCTGGACTTCCACCGCGGGCACGTCGAGATGGGCCACGACGGGCCCGCCCACCTGGCGATCAGCGCCCGCCGGCCGCTGCTGCGAGGTCTCGGCGTCTACCACGGCAAGCGCGGTTACGGCGTGTCCGTCGAGTTCGACGTCAAGCACGGCCCCGTCACCGCGTTCGGGATCATCCAGCGCCGCGACGGCCGGTTCGCGTTCGTCGCGTCCGAGGGCGAGACCGTGGACGGGCCGCTGCTGCGGATCGGCAACACCACCTCGCGCGTCGACTTCGGCTGCGATCCCGGCGAATGGACCGACGCGTGGAGCGCCACCGGGATCTCCCACCACTGGGCCCTCGGCACCGGCCACCGCATCGCCGAGCTGAAGGCCCTCGCGGACCTCATGGAGATCGAGCTCGTCGAGGTGAGCCCCTGAACCGACCAGTGCGGATCGGGGGGATCCACAGCTGAGACGACGGTGAACCGACCCGGGCCCACCAGGGGCCGCGGGCTCCGTTCACCGCGCTCGCCCCCAATGACAGGAGACCCATGCAGCACCCCCACCCCCGCCGCGCCCTGCTCGCCTCCGCCGCCGCGGCGTCCCTGCTGGTCACCGCCGCCGTGTACCCCGGCACCGCGCAGGCCGCGCTGAAGGCCGGGCACGCCCCGCAGGCCCCCGCCCACCTGACCGTCGACGACCAGGCCCGCCCGCTGAACGTCGAGGGCGCGCCACTGTTCGGCTGGCGGCCCCGCGACCGCGACCCCGGCGAGCTCCAGACCGCTTACGAGATCGAGGTGCGCGACGCGTCCGGCGGCGCGGTCTGGGACAGCGGCCGCGTCCGCTCCGGCCGCCAGGAGTATGTCGCGTACGCCGGGGAGACGCTGCGGCCCGGCGCGACCTACACGTGGAAGGTCCGCACCTGGGACCGCACCGGGAAGCGCTCGCCCTGGTCGCGGCCCGCCTCGTTCGACACCGGCATCCGCGACGGGGACTGGGACGCCAACTGGATCCGGCGCGCGACCGACGACCCCGACGAGTACACGCTCGCCCGCCGCGACTTCACCGTCGCGAAGTCGAGGATCGTGCGGGCCCGCGCGTACGTCGCCGCCGGGCAGCAGTTCGTCCTGCACCTCAACGGCCGGGCGGTCGAGCGCGGTGCGGCCTTCGCCCACCCCGACGAGGGCTTCTACGAGACCGTCGACGTCACCTCGCGGCTCAGGGAGGGCCGGGCGAACACGATCGGCGCGCTGTACCACTGGTACGGGTCCGGGCAGGGACGGCCGAAGAGCGCGCCGGGCCTGCTCGTCCGGCTCGTCGTCGACCACGCCGACGGCACCCGCCAGGTCGTCACCACCGACGGGTCGTGGAAGGTGGCGCCCGGCCCGTGGAAGGAGGCGCCGCGCCGCAACGGCGACGGCGGCGACTACGTCGAGGAGATCGACGGGACGGCCGTGCGGGACGGCTGGGACGAGCCGGGCTTCGACGACGCCTCCTGGCAGGCCCCCGAGGTCGCCGGGGAGCACCCGACCGGCGTGTTCACGCACCTGCGGGGCCAGGAGGCCGACCTGACCCACGAGACGGTCCGGCCGGTGAAGGTCACGCGCCTCGACTCCGGGGCGCTCGTCGCCGACTTCGGCAGAGTGATCCCGGCCGTCCCGGTCGTCCGGTTCCGCGACGGCGAGGAGGGGCGGCACGTCGAGATGCACGCCGGGTACCGGCTGGCCGGCGACGGCTCGGTGTCCCGCGACTCCGACGATAACCAGAACACGAACCTCGCCTTCGGCTACACCCAGCGGGACGGCGACCAGACGTTCCGTCCGATGACGTTCGTCGGCTGGCGCTACCTGGAGATCGCCCCCGGTTCCGGCGCGTCCGCGCGCGACGTCTCCGCCGTCGTGCAGCACACCGAGGTCGATCGCGCCGCGCGGCTGCGCACGTCCGACGCGGGCGTCGACGCGGCCTACGAGCTGATGGCGCGGTCGGCCCTGTACGGGTCGCAGGAGCAGTTCCTCGACACCCCGACCCGGGAGAAGGGCCAGTTCCTCGGCGACTCCGTCGACATCTCGAAGGCGATGATGGGCGCCTACGGGGCGCGCCGCCTCACCCGCCAGGCGATGTACGAGTTCATGGCGTCGCAGGAGCGGCACTGGCCGGACGGGCGCCTCAACGCCGTCTACCCGAACGGCGACGGCAGGCGCGACATCCCCGACTACACCGAGATGTTCCCCGGCTGGGTCTGGGACTACTACCTGCAGTCCGGCGACACCGCGACCCTGGCGGACGCCTACCCGGTCATGACGGCCGTCGCGGGCTACGTCCGCCGCTACATCGACTCCTCGACGGGCCTGATCACGAACCTCGAGGGCGGCTCCGGCCAGTACCGGTACGGGATCATCGACTGGCCCGCGACCATGCGCTACGGCCACGACATGGACACGGCCGCCCGCACGGTCGTCAACGTCCTCGGCGTGGACGTCCTGAACGCCACCGCCCGCGCCGCCGGCACCCTCGGCGAGAAGGCCGAGGCCGCCGCGCTGCGCGCGGACGCCGCCGAGCTGGCGACGGCGATCAACGAGCGGCTCCGCCGCGACGACGGCGTCTACATCGACGGCCTCAAGAGCGACGGCACGCGGAGCGGGCACGCCTCGCAGATCGCGAACGCCTACGCCCTCGCCTACGGCGTCGCGCCCGCCGGGTCGCGCACGGCCGTCGAGGAGTACGTCGCCGGGCTCGGTATGCGGATGGGCCCGATGACCGCCCACCGCCTGCTGGAGGCCCTCGCCGGCCGTCCGGGCGACGTCGTCGAGCGGCTCACCGACACCGAGGGGCCGGGCTGGGGCAACATCCTCGCGCGCGGCGGCACCTTCACGTGGGAGTCGTGGGACGCCCGCGAGGAGGGGCAGAGCCTCTCGCACCCGTGGGGCGCGACGTCGCTCATCGAGATCCAGAAGACCCTCCTCGGCGTCACCGTCGCCTCCCCGGCCGCCGCGACGGTCCGGATCCGGCCGCCGGAGGCGGGCGTGGACGAGGCGTCCGGCACCGTCCCGGTGCAGCGCGGCGACGTCGGCGTGAGCTGGAAGCGCCACGGGCACGGCCTGTCGCTGTCGGTGGACGTCCCGGTCAACGTCCGCGCCGAGGTCTGGGTCCCGGCCCGCTCCGCCCGCGACGTGCGCGTCTCCGGCCGCGACCGCGCCGGGTTCGTCCGGATGGAGGACGGCCACGCGGTGTTCGAGGCCGGCTCCGGCCGCGTCCACTTCCGTTCGAGCCACCGGTAGGGAACGTGCCAATGACAGATGACTCCATGAGCCGCCGCCGGTTCCTGGCGGCCTCGGCCGCCGGTACGGCCGGCGCCGTCGTGCTCGGCTCCGCGACCGGCCCCCTCGCCGGCACCGCCGCCGCGGCCCCCGCGGGGGAGACCGCGCGGGGCGCCGCGCGGTGGACGCCGTCCGGCCTGCTGACCTCCCTGCTCCCGGACGGCCTCGGCGTGCGGGCCGCGCGGCCCCGGTTGAGCTGGCAGGTCGCGGACCTGGGGCCCGGCACGAAGCAGACGCACTACCAGCTGCAGTTCGCGACGGCGCCGCACCGGCTCGCGCGCGGCCCGCACGCGTGGGACAGCGGACGGGTCGCGTCGGCCGGATCGGTCGCCGTCCCGTACGGCGGCCCGGCCCTCGCGCCGGAGACGGCGTACTGGTGGCGGGTCCGGACGTTCGACGGGCCCCGCGCCTCCCGCTGGTCGGAGCCCGCGCTGCTGGCGACCGGCGTCGCCGAATGGGCGGCCGACCCGATCTGGACGCCGCCCGCGCAGGCCCCCGCGGACGGCGTCCTCACCGCCGGCGTGCGGATCGCGTCGGTCGCGGCGAGCCTGTGGTTCCGGGCGTCCGGCAGCGGCGCCAACTACCTGTGGCAGCTGCGCGCCGGGACGCCCGGCGTGCTGAAGAAGCACGTGTGCGTGGACGGCGCCTACCGGGTGCTGGAGGAGAAGGCCCTCGCGATCCCCGTCGAGACGGGCCGCCGGTACGACATCGCGATCGAGATGTCCGGCGACACGTTCACCACGTCGATCGACGGCGCGGCCGTCGACACGACCACCGACGGCACCCACCGCACGGGCACGGTCGGGATGCGCAACGGGTCGAGCGAGTCGAACGCGTGGGACCGCGTCACGTTCACGGCGGCCGACGGCACGACCGTCCTCGACGAGGACTTCGCCACCGGCCGCGGCACCTTCTCCGCCGGGACCGTCGAGGACGGCGCGCTCACGCTCGGCAGGGGGGAAGCGACCCTCTCGTCGGCGGGCGCGCCCGACGACGACTGGGCGCTGCTGCGCACGGAGTTCACGCTCGCCCGCAAGGAGATCGCGGCGGCCGTCCTGCACGTCGCCGCGCAGTCGCCCGAGCCGACCCGGCAGTACCCGGCGAAGATCTGGGCGAACGGCGAGGTCGCCGGGTTCGCGTCGATGCGGTCGGGGGCCGGGGCGCCCAAGTACCACTCGTTCGACGTCACCCGCCTGCTGCGGCCCGGCCGCCGCAACGCGCTCGCCGCGCTCGCCTTCACGACGGCGGACAAGCGGTTCGTCGCCCGGCTCGTCGTCACCCACACCGACGGGACGACCGCCACCGTCGACACCGGGCGGGCGTGGAAGGCGCGCCGGCAGGCCGGGATGCTGCGCGACGCGGGCACGATCGGCACCGGGTACTACCACTGCCGCCAGGAGTACTGGGACATGCGGCACGAGCCCGCGGGCTGGACGTACCCGGGGTTCGACGACGCGGCGTGGGAACCGGCCGCCGTGCGGGACGCGATCGACGGTCTGGAGCCCGCGCTCGTCGAGCCCGTCGGCCTGTACGACGTCCGTCCCGCGTCCGTCCGCCGGACCGCGCCCGGTACGTGGCTCGTCGACCTCGGCCGGGAGATCGTCGGCGGCCTGCGGCTCTCGGTGCGCGGCAGGGCCGGGCAGACGGTCGAGGTCCGGCTCGGCGAGGAGCTGAACGACGACGGCACGGTCCGCTACGACCTGCGCGCCCAGGTCACCTACCGGGAGGTCTGGACGCTGCGCGACGGCCGCCAGAGCATCGAGCACTGGGGCTACCGGGGATTCCGGTACGCGCAGCTCGTCACCGACGACGACCTCGACCTCGCGGGCGCCGTCACCGGGCGGTTCTGGCGCGCCGGCTGGGACGGCGGCGCCGCGTCGTTCGCCAGCTCCGACCCCGACCTCGACCGCGTGTACGCGCTGTGCCGGTACTCGATCGAGGCGACGCGCGGCGACCTCTACATCGACACCCCGACCCGCGAGCGCGGCCCCTACGAGGGCGACGCGCTGATCAACCAGGCGTCCGAGTACGGGGTGCAGCGCTCGTTCGCGCTCGCCCGCGCGTCCGACGCGTTCCTCGCCCGCAACCACACCTGGCCGACCGAGTACCGCCTGATGAACGTCATGTCGGCGTGGCAGGACTACCTGCACACCGGTGACCCCGAGCAGCTCGCCGCCGACCACGACGTCCTCGCCGGGAAGCACCTGACGGAGTTCCTCGGCGACGACGGCCTGGTCCACAAGGACCCCGGCCGGTCCAGCCAGGACCTCGGCGACCTCGTCGACTGGCCCGCCTCGAACCGGGACGGGTACGTGTTCACCGAGGTCAACACGGTCGTCAACGCCTGCCAGTACGCCGCGTTCGACGCGATGGCGAAGATCGCGGACGTCCTCGGCCGGACGGCCGACGCGAAGGTCTGGCGCGGCCGGGCGGCGAAGCTCGCGGCGGCGATGCGCGAGACGCTGCTCGACGCCCCGAACGGACGGTTCGTCGACGGCATCGGCACCGGCCACGGCGCCCAGCACGCCACCGCGTACCCGGTCGCGCTCGGCGTCGCCGGGCCCGGCGCCGTCCCCGACGAGGTCCTCGCCGCGCTCGGCGAGACGCTCACGGCGGGCGGCATGAAGGTCAGCGTCTACGGTGCGCAGTTCCTCCTGGACGCCCTGTTCGCGGCCGGGCGCGCCGAGGACGCCATCGGCCTCATGACGGCCACCGGCATGAGCGGCTGGCTCCACATGATGGACGACCTCGGCGCGACGATCGTCGCCGAGGCGTGGGACCCGTCGCTGAAACCCAACATGACGTTCTCGCACGCCTGGGGCTCGGCGCCCGCGAACGTCGTCCCCCGGCACGTCCTCGGCGTCCGGGTGACCGCCCCGGGCGCGGCCGAGATCGAGGTGCGGCCCCGACCCGGCGGCCTCACCCGCGTCGAGGGCCGCGTCCCGACCGTCCGCGGCCCGGTGTCGGTCGAGCTGCGCCGCGGCGAGACGCGCCGGAACGGCCGCTACCGCCTCGACGTGGACGTCCCGCCCAACACCTCGGCCCGCGTCGTGGTCGAGCTGGGCGACGACGACCCGCGCCGCTACCGCGTCACCGGACCCCACGCACACGCCCCCCGCGCCACCGGCCGCGATGTCACCGGGCGGCTCCTCACCGTCGGCCCGGTCGGCTCCGGCCGCGTCACAGTGATCCGCACAGGAGGAAAGAGTTGAACGACCGCAACGAGGTCTCCCGCAGGCGCGTCCTGCAGATCGGCGGCGCCGCCGCCGTCGCCGCGGCGGCCGCGCCCGCGCTCGGGGGAGAGACCGCCGCCCTGGCCGCGCCGAAGCCCGGCCACGGGAACGGGCACGGCGGGTTCGCCCGCCCGGTGGCGGCCGTCCGGCCCCGGTTCCGCTGGTGGTGGCCGGACGCGCACGTCGACCCGGCCGAGATCCGCCGGGAGGTCGACCAGATCGCGGCCGCCGGTTTCGGCGGCGCGGAGATCGTCGCGCTGCACCACAGCATCGACGACAAGTCGCTGCTGGACCCGGCGAAGCGCGGCTGGGGGACCGCCGCGTGGAACGAGGCCGTGGAGGCGGCCCTCGACCAGGCGCGGCGGCGCGGCGTCACGCTCGACCTGACGATCGGCCCGGCGTGGCCCGCGGCCGTCCCGTCGATCACGCCGGACGACGAGGCCGCCGTGCAGGAACTCGCCTACGGGGCGGCGACGGTGCGGGCGGGGGAGACGCACGACGGGCCGGTCCCCGAGCCGGTCGCGGCGCCCGCGGACGGCGTCACGAAGCGGCACCTGGTCGCGGTGCACGCGGTCCGGCTCGACCCCGCGAACGACACCCGCAAGGAGACCGGCCTCGCGCCCGGCACCTTCCAGGACCTGACCTCCGAGGCCGCGAACGGCCGGATCGCCTGGACCGCCCCGTCCGGCGGCGACTGGGTGCTGCTCTCGTACTGGCGGCGAGGCAGCGGGCAGCGCCCCGAGTCCGGCCCGCACAGCGACCCGCCGAGCACGGTCGTCGACCACTTCAGCAAGGCCGGGACCCGCGCGGTCACCGCGTTCTGGGAGGCGCGGCTCCTCACCCCGCGCATCCGCGGGCTGATCCGGCGGGCCGGCTGGACCCTCTTCGAGGACTCGATCGAGCTGGAGACCGACGCCCTCAACTGGACGCCCGGCCTGCCCGAGGAGTTCCGCAGGCGGCGCGGCTACGACCTGATGCCGTACCTGCCGGTGATCGTCCGGCACGACGAGGACACGATCTACACCTACGACGCCGCCACGACCTCGCACGTCCGGCACGACTTCTGGCTGACGGTCTCCGACCTGTTCGCCGAGCACCACTTCGAAGCCATCGCGAAGTGGGCGCACTCGATCGGGCTGGAGTACCGGGCGCAGCCGTACGGGCTGGAGACCGACGCCATGCGGGCGGCGGCGATACTGGACGTCCCCGAGGGCGAGTCGCTCGGCTTCAAGAACCTGGACGACTACCGGGCGCTCGCGGGCGGCCGGGACATGGCGGGCCGCGAAGTCCTCTCCTGCGAGGCGGGCGCCTACCAGGGCGGCGCCTACAACACCACCTGGGAGAGGCTGCTGCTCACCATGGGCGGCGCCTACGCGGCCGGGCTGAACCAGACGGTCCTGCACGGCTTCTCCTACGCGACGGCGCCCGGCGCCAAGTGGCCCGGTTTCGCCGGGTTCACCCCGTACGACGGCAACATCGGCTACTCCGAGTCGTGGGGGCCGCGCCAGCCGACGTGGCGGCACGTTCCCGACATCGCCGACTACATGGCGCGCGTCCACCACACGATGCGCACCGGCACGAACCGCATCGACGTCGCCGTCTTCCGGCAGAAAGGCTACACCAAGACCGGCATCGGCGCCGGCTGGTTCACCAAGTACGGGATCCCGCTCGGCTGGACGCACCAGTTCGTCAGCGCGCCGCTGCTCGAGCTGCCCTCGGCGACCGTCCGGCGCGGCCGCCTCGCCCCGGACGGCCCCGCCTACAAGGCGCTGTTCGTGGAGGGCGACCGGTTCGCCGGAAAGGAGTGCACGCTCCCGCTGGACACCGCCCGCACGATGCTGAAGCTCACGAAGGCCGGGCTGCCGCTCGTCTTCCTGGGCGACTGGTCGGCGGCGACCGTCCCCGGCCTGGAACGCGACGGGGAGAACGCGAAGCTGCGGGCCGTCCTGAAGGACGTGTTCGCGCAGCCCCGCGTCCGCGTCGTCGCCGCCGAGGCCGACGTGCCGGGCGCGCTGGCCGACCTCGGCCTCACCCCCGCGGTGTCGTACGCGCAGAGCTCCACGCTGCTCGTCGCGCACCGCGAGGACCGCCGCGCCGACTACTACTACCTGGTCAACGGCAAGCACGCCGACACCGTGAAGCCTCCGGTCGCGCCGATCGACCACGAGGTCGCCTTCACGCGCTCCGACCGCCGCGCCGTCCCGTACCGGCTGGACCTGTGGACGGGCGAGCGGGAACGGCTCGCGGTCTACCGGGAGGACGGCGACACGGTCACGCTCCGGGTCGCGCTGCAGCCCGGCGAGGCGTTCGTGATCATGCTGGCGCACGGCGGGAACGCGCCGCACGCGACGGCGTCGGAGACCGAACTGCGCCTCGATCGCAACCGCCTCGTCGCCCGCGCCGCCACCGCCGGCACCTACGCCACGACGCTGCCGGACGGCCGCACCGTCCGGACCGAGATCGGCCGCGTGCCCGAACCGCTCGAGCTGACGTCCTGGCGGCTGCGCGTCGAGGACATGACCCCGGACGGCGTCCGGCGGCACGACCTGCGGATCGACGGCCTCAAGCCGTGGCCGCAGATCCCCGAGCTGGCGGACGTCTCGGGCATCGGCACCTACACCACCACCGTCGACTGGGACGGCCGGGACGGCCGCGGCCACGGCGATCGCGATGGCGCGATCCTCGACCTCGGAACGGTGTTCGACACCTGCCGCGTCACGGTCAACGGCCGCCGGCTGCCCGCCGTCAGCGTGCTCGTCCCGAAGGTGGACGTCGGCCCGTACCTGCGGCGCGGCCGCAACACGATCGAGGTCGAGGTCGCGACGACGCTGAACAACCGGCTGCGGGTCGCCGACCCCGACGTCTACGGCGGCGCGAAACGGCAGGACTACGGACTGATCGGCCCCGTCCGCCTCGTCCCCTACGCCGAGGAGGCCGTCCGCACCCGCTGACTTCACGACCGTCCGAGAACACGGGTGCGGGAGGGCGTTGGCCCGCCCTCCCGCACCCCGAATCCCTCATCTCCGCCCTGCTCAAGACCGGAATTGCGAGGAATCCATGCACTCCAGCGTATCCAGGCGCCGCCATGGGGCGGCCGCCCTCGCCCTCGGGCTGTCCGCCCTGGTGGCGGCCCAGGGAACGGCCCTGGCCGACCCCGGCCCCGGCAACGGGAACGGACAGGGGCACGGCAACGGGCACGGCGCCCGCCCCTGGGAGAAGTACGTCTTCTCCCCGTCGAAGTCCCGGACGGTCCGTCCCGTGTCCGTCTTCCGCACCACCGGCACCGTGCACGACGCCGAAGCCGTCCTGAAGGGGCGCCGGACGACGCTCAGCGGCGAGGGCTCGTCGATCACGCTCGACTTCGGCAAGGAGGTCGGCGGCCTCACCAGCCTGCACTTCGCGGACTCCGACGGCGCCCGCGAGGTCGGCCTCGCGTTCGCCGAGTCGTCCAAGTACGTCGACACGACGAGCGACGCCTCCACGGGCGGCCCCCGCTCCCGCGACGGGGCGCTCACGGTCGACGTCGACGGGCGCACGTCCTACACCACGCCCGACCCGCACCTGCGGGGCGGCTTCCGCTACCTGACGATCTTCATGCGGACCGCGGGCACGGTCGAGCTCGACAAGGTATCGCTGCACTTCACCGCGGCGCCGAAGATGAAGGACCCGTCGGACTACGCGAACTACTTCTACTCCTCCGACGACCTGCTGAACCGGATCTGGTACGCCGGGGCCTACACCGTCCAGCTCAACACCATCTCCCCGAAGCGCGGCCGGGTCTGGGAGCCGCCCGCCGAGCTGTGGAACAACACCGGCAGCGTGGGCGTCGGCGACACCATCCTCGTCGACGGCGCCAAGCGCGACCGGACGGTCTGGCCCGGCGACCTCGGCATCGAGGTCCCCGCCGCGTACGCGGCCTTCGACGACACCGAGTCGGCCGAGAACGCCCTCACGACCGTCTACCGGCAGCAGCGCGACACCGGCGAACTGCCGTACGCGGGCCCCGAGCTGGACAAGTGGGGCTCCGACACCTACCACCTGTGGACCCTCGTCGCGACCTGGGACCACTACCTGCACACCGGCGACCGGCGCTGGCTGTCGACGATCTGGGACGACTACACCGAGGGCGTCGACTTCATCACCGGCAAGATCCGGGACAAGGGCCTCGTGCACATCACCGGGACCTTCGACTCCGTGCGCATCCTCGCCGAGGGCGAGAACCTGACCGCGAACGTGCTGACCTGGCGCGTCCTGGACACCGGCGCCAAGATGGCCGAGGCGCGGGGCGACCGGCGCCTCGCCCGCTCCTACGCCGAGCGCGCGGACCGGCTCCGCGAGGCGATCGACACGCACCTGTGGGACGAGGAGGCCGGCGCGTACCGGTTCTACCCCGACTCCGACATCCACCCGCAGGACGGGAACTCCGTCGCCGCCTGGTACGGCCTGGCCGGCGACGCCAAGGCCAAGCGGATCAGCGAGTACCTCAAGGGCAACTGGACCTCGATCTCCTCCACCGCCCCGGAGAACAAGGGCAACCCCGGCGTCTTCTCCGGATCGATGGAGGTCAACGCCCACTTCAACGCCGGGAACCGCGAGGCCGACCAGGCCGGTGTCGACATCATCCGGCGCCAGTGGGGTTACATGCTGAACCACCCGGAGGGCACCAAGAGCACCTTCTGGGAGTCGTTCCGCAACCTCGAGGACGGCTGCGTGCACTGCAGTTCGTACGTGTCGCTCGCGCACGCCTGGGCGACCGGGCCGACCCCCGCGCTCACCTTCAACGTCCTCGGGCTGAAGCCGACCCGCGCCGGCGGCCGGTCGTTCGACTTCGTCCCGCACACCGCCGACCTCAGGTTCGCGCGGGGCAGCATCCACACGACGGCCGGGGAGGTCGAGGCGTCGTGGAACGTCTCGAAGCACGGCACGTTCACCGCCCGCCTGGACGCCCCGCGCCACGCGACCGGACGCGTCGGTGTGCCGACGTTCGGGAAGCGCATCGAGGTCCGGGTGGACGGCCGCCTCGTCTGGGACGGCCACCGGGCCCGCACGCGCGGCGTCTCGTCCGACGGGTCCTACGTGTACGTCGAGGGCCTGCGCGGTGACCACCGCATCTGGAGCAAGCGCGCATGACGGACGCTCCGTTCACCCGCCGTGCCTTCATCGGCACGGCGGGTGCCACCGCGACCGCGCTCGCCCTGCCCGTCGCGGCGGCGCCCCCGGCGCTCGCCGACGCCCGGCACGGGCACCCGAAGGGCGGGCCCCTCGCGCCCTTCGCCCTCTCCGACGTCTCCCTCCTGGACGGCCCGTTCCGCGACAACATGCGGCGGACGTGCGCCTACCTGGAGTTCGTCGACGCCGACCGGCTGCTGCACACGTTCCGGACGAACGCGGGGCTGCCGTCGTCCGCCGAACCGTGCGGCGGGTGGGAGGCACCGGACGTCCTGCTGCGCGGGCACTCGACCGGACACCTGCTGTCCGGCCTCGCGCAGGCCCACGCGAACACCGGCGACGCCGCGTTCGCCGCCAAGGGCCGGTACATCGTCGCCGAACTCGCTAAATGCCAGGAGGCGGCGGCGTCCGCGGGCTTCACGACCGGCTACCTGTCGGCGTTCCCGGAGTCGGTGTTCGACGACCTGGAGTCCGGCGGCCGCCCGTGGGCGCCCTACTACACGATCCACAAGATCATGGCGGGGCTGCTCGACCAGTACACGCTGAGCGGGAACTGGCAGGCGCTCGCCGTCGTCACCGGCATGGCGGCGTGGGCCGAGGCGCGCAACGGCAGGCTGCCGCACGAGGCGATGCAGCAGATCCTGCGCGTCGAGTTCGGCGGCATGAACGAGGTGCTGGCCGCCCTCCACCAGGTCACCGGCGACCCCGCGCACCTGCGGACGGCCCGCCGCTTCGACCACGAGGAGATCTACGGCCCGCTCGCGCAGCGCCGCGACGCCCTCGACGGGTACCACGCCAACACCCAGATCCCGAAGATCGTCGGCGCGATGCGCGAGTACGAGGCGACCGGCGACGCCCGCTACCGCGACATCGCGGCGTTCTTCTGGGACACGGTCGTCCACCACCACACGTACGTGATCGGCGGCAACAGCAACAACGAGCTGTTCTGCCCGCCGGACCAGATCGCCACCCGGCTCGGCTCCGACACCTGCGAGAACTGCAACAGCTACAACATGCTGAAGCTGTCGCGGCTGCTGTTCCTGCACGACCCCGGCGAGTCCGCGTACATGGACTACTACGAGTGGACGCTGCTGAACCAGATGCTCGGGCAGCAGGACCCCCAGTCCGACCACGGATTCGTCACCTACTACACGGGCCTGTGGCCCGGATCGCAGCGCGAACCCAAGGGCGGCCTGGGCTCGGCCCCCGGCAGCTACAGCGGTGACTACGACAACTTCTCCTGCGACCACGGCACTGCCATGGAGACCCACACCAAGTTCGCCGACAGCATCTACTTCCACACGAAGGACGAGCTGTACGTCAACCTGTTCATCCCGTCCGAGCTGACCTGGAGGGAACGGGGCATCGGCCTCAAGCAGGAGACCGGGTACCCGTACGCCGGGACGACCCGGCTCACCGTCACGCGCGGCTCGTCGCGCTTCGCCCTCAAACTCCGGATCCCCGGCTGGCTGGGCGCGCGCGGGCACCGCCCGCACGTCCGGGTGAACGGGCGCGCGGTGCCGGTGCGGGTCCGTCCCGGCGCGTACGCCGAGATCGAGCGGCACTGGCGGCGCGGCGACGTCGTCGAGCTGTCGGTCCCGATGGCCCCCGTGTGGCGCAAGGCCCCCGACAACCCGCACGTCCAGGCCGTCACCGTCGGGCCGGTCGTCCTGGCCGGACGGTACGGCGACCGGGCGCTCGCCACCTTCCCGGCGATCGACCCGCGCTCGCTGCGCCCCGACCGCCGCCGCCCGCTGCACTACACCGCGACGGCCGACGGCGCCGAGGTCGAGCTGAAGCCGTTCGGCGACGTCCAGCACGAGCGCTACAGCGTCTACTGGCTGACGCCCGCGCACCGGCACGGGCGCCGCCTGCTCGCCGACTTCCCGCTGCGCGGCCGCAGCCTCGCCGACGCCACCGGCCGCTGGCCGGACGCGGCGCTCGCGTCCGGCGCCGCGTGGGCGGACGACGGCGGCTCGGTGGTGCTCGACGGCACCGGCGCGCACGTCCTGCTCCCGCCCGGCCTGCTCGGCGGGCTGGACGCGCTGACGGTCGCGCTGCGCGTCCGGCTCGACTCGCTCGAGAACAACGTGCGCGTCTTCGACCTCGGCTTCAACCGGGAGACGTACTTCGCGCTCACCGCCCGGACCGGGTCCGGCCGGGCGCGGTTCGCGATGCGCGTCACCGGGATGGAGGGCGAGGACGTCGCCGACGCCCCGGGCGCCCTGCCCACCGGCGCCTGGACGCACGTCGCCGTCACGGCCGGGAACGGCTCGGCCGTCCTCTACATCGACGGTGCCGAGGCCGCCCGCAACGACGGCCTCGTCATGAGCCCGCTCGCCATCGGCGCCACGACGAGCAACCTGCTCGGCGACCAGCAGGACACCCGCCGCCCCCACCTGCACGGCGCGGTGTCCGGCTTCCGCCTCTACGACCACGTTCTCACCGCCGCCCAGGTCGCCGACCTGGCCGGCGCACGCTAGGAGCACACGTGCCCGGAAAACATCTGCGCCGCAAGCCACTGCGCCGCAAGCCGCTGCGCGGCCTCGCCGCCGCGGCGATCACCGTCGCCCTTCCGCTCACCCTCGTCTCCCCGCCCGCGCACGCCGCGGGCGGCGTCCGCCCCGTCGGGCTGGAGGCGTTCCACCTGAACGAGGCCTTCGGGATCGACGACACGACCCCGCCGCTCACCTGGCAGCTGCGGGGCGGCCGGAACGTCACCCAGGCCGCGTACCAGATCCAGGCCGCCACCAGCGAGCACGCGCTGCGCCGCGGGCGCCCGGACCTGTGGGACTCCGGCCGGGTGGAGTCGGCGTTCCCGCAGGCCGACTACGCCGGGAAGAAGATCGGCAGCCGCACCCGCGTGCACTGGCGCGTCCGCGTCTGGACGGGCGCGCGGCCGTCCGGCTGGTCGTCGCCGTCCTGGTTCGAGACCGGCCTGACGTCCCAGGACGACTGGCAGGGACGCTGGATCACCCAGGACGACTGGCAGATCAAGGACAAGCGGCCCGCCCCGATCGTGGTGGAGCTGCCCGACACCACCGCGCGGTACGTCCGGCTGAACGTGACCGAACTGGGACTGCCGCTCGAAGAGACCCTCGACGGCGACACCTACCGGCTCGCGCTCGCCGAACTGGAGGTCCGCGACTCGGGCGATCCGGACACCAACCTCGCGCAGGGACGCACCGTCACCGCGTCCGACACCGGCGGCGACGTCAACCGCAAGTGGCAGACGCGGCACCTGACCGACGGGACCACCACCACGAACCAGGAGAAGGCGGGCTGGCGCAGCTCCGCGCACGGCGGCGCGGACCTGACCGGCGAGCCGCTGACGCTGACCGTCGACCTCCGGGAGGCGAAGGCGTTCGACCGGGTCGTGCTGTGGCCGCGCACCGACCTGCCCGGCGAGGGCGGCAAGGCGCCGCACACGCCCGCCGGATTCACCGTCGGCGCGTCCGACGCCGCCGACGGCCCGTTCACGGTGCGCGAGGAGGTCGCGGACCTGGAGCCGCCGGAAGCGATCGTCCCGGAGGCCATGCCGATCTTCGCGAAGGACTTCGGGCTGCCCCGCGGCGTCCGCCAGGCGCGCCTCTACATCGCGGGCCTCGGCGTCTACGAGGCCAGCCTGAACGGGCGGCGCATCGGTGACGCCGAGCTGGAACCGGCGAACACCGACTTCGCCGACCGCGTCCAGTACGCGACCTACGACGTCACGCGGATGCTGCGCTCCGGCGGCAACACCCTCGGCGTCGAGCTGGGCAACGGCATCGCCAACGTGATCTCCACGCCCGACCGGTACCGCAAGTTCGCCGACACCTTCAGCGACCCCAAGATGATGGCGCAGCTCGAGGTGACGCTCCGCGACGGCTCGGTGCGGCGGATCGTCAGCGACGGCAGCTGGAAGACCGTCCTCGGACCGGTCACCTTCTCGAACTGGTACGGCGGCGAGGACCACGACGCCCGCCGCGAGCGTCCCGGCTGGGACCGCCCCGGCGCGTCCCGCGCGGGCTGGGAGGACGCCGTGCCGGTCGCGGCGCCCGGCCCGCTCGCCGGCCGCATGTCCGAACCGGTCCGCGTCATCGACGAGCTGAAGGGCCGCGAGGTCGGCTCCGGCGACGGCTACCGGGTCTTCGACGTCGGCCGCAACATCGCCGGCCGTCCCGAGATCACGATCGACGCGCCCGCCGGGACGTCCGTGCGGATCCTGCCCGCCGAGAGCCTCGACGACGACGGCCGCGCGAACCAGTCGATCAGCAACGTCGGCGCGCCGATCTGGGACGAGTACACCACCCGCTCGTCCCGTCCGGAGACCTGGCACCCGCGGTTCGTGTACCACGGCTTCCGCTACCTGGAGGTCCGGGGACTGCCCGACGGCGCGTCGATCCGCGTCAACGGCCAGGTGCTGCACGCCGACAACGACTCGGCGGGCTCGTTCCGCTCGTCCAACGGGCTGATCAACGACATCCACGGGCTGGTCCGCCGCGCCGTCGAGGGCAACATGATGAGCGTCTTCACCGACTGCCCGAGCCGCGAGAAGCTCGGCTGGCTGGAGCAGGACCACCTCGTCGGCCCGACCCTCGCCGCGAACTACGACGTGCAGGCCCACCTGCGCAAGGTCGTGCAGGACATGGCGGACGCCCAGACCGAGACGGGCCTCATCCCCTCGACCGTCCCCGACTACACGGTGCTCGCCGGCTCGTACCGCGACGACTCCAACTGGGGCGGCGCGTTCGTCCACGTCCCGTGGCAGCTGTACCGGGAGTACGGCGACGTCGAGACGATGCGCACCTACTACCCGCAGATGAAGAGGTACGCCGCGCACATCGAGGGCCGCGTCGAGAACGGGCTGACCGACTACACCCTCGGCGACTGGTTCAGCCCCGACCGCACGTTCCCGAAGCTGGCCTCCGGCACGTTCGGCTGGTGGAGCCTCAACAACACCCTCGCCGAGATCGCCGGGACGCTCGGGAAGCCGGACGAGGCCGCCGCGTTCCGGGCCAAGGCCGACCTCAGCGCCAAGGCCCTGTCGGACGCGCTCTACGATCCCGAGACCGGCACGTTCGGCGGCGGCGGGCACGGCGCGGAGGCCATCGCGCTCGACATGGGCGCGGTCCCGGACGACCAGCGGCAGCGGCTGCTCGACCACCTGGTCTCCTCGATCGAGGAGAAGGGCTGGAACCTCGTGCTCGGCGAGATCTCCCTGCCGTCCGCGCTGCGCGTCCTGCCCGACGACGTCCTCTACAAGATCGCGACGCAGACCGACAGCCCGAGCTACGGCTACCAGGTGGTGAACGGCAACACCGCGCTCGGCGAGACCTGGGACGGCGGCAGCGGCCAGTCGCAGAACCACTTCATGCTCGGCGCGATCGACGCCTGGTTCACCGGCCACCTCGCCGGGATCCGGCAGGCCGACGGTTCCGCGGGGTACCGGAAGCTGCTGATCGCCCCGTCCGTCGTCGGCGATCTGACCGGCGCGACCGCCACCCGGCAGACCCCGTACGGCGAGGCCCGCTCGTCGTGGACGCGCGAGCACGGGCGCGTCACCCTCAGGGTGACCGTGCCCGCGGGCAGCACCGCCGAGGTGCGCGTGCCCGGCCGCGCCGAGCCCGTGACCGTGGGCTCGGGGAACCACACGTTCCACGGCACGGCCTGACGGACCGTCCCCGGGCCGGCCGCCCCGGCCCGGGGACGCGCCCGGCGCGACCTGAATCGACCTCGACCGCGCTCGATGCGGCACGATCGTGCACGCGATCGCGTTCGTGCCCGGTTCGGACCCGCGCCACCGGGCACGAACGCCACCGCACGCCCGACAGAACACGCCCGACAGAGGGGGGACGGGAAACCGTGACCGTACCGAACGTGGACCTCATCGACGGCCGCACCATGCCGCAGCTGGGCTTCGGAGTCTTCCAGGTGCCCGACGACGGCGCCGAGCAGGCCGTGGCGACCGCGCTGGAGAACGGCTACCGCAGCATCGACACGGCGGCCGTCTACCGCAACGAGCGCGGCACCGGACGGGCGCTGCGCGCGTCCGGCGTCCCGCGCGACGAGCTGTTCGTCACCACGAAGCTGTGGAACAGCGACCAGGGCCGCGACAAGACCCTGCGGGCGTTCGACGCGAGCCTCGAACGCCTCGGCCTTGACCACGTCGACCTGTATCTGATCCACTGGCCGATGCCGCGGCGCGGGACGTACCTGGAGACGTGGCGGGCGCTGGAGGAGCTGCAGCGTGACGGGCGCGCCCGCTCGATCGGCGTCTCGAACTTCACCGTCGAGACGCTGCGGCACGTCCTGGACGAGACCGACGTCGTCCCGGTGATCAACCAGATCGAGCTGCACCCGTACCTGCAGCAGGCGGGACTGCGCGCGTTCCACGCCGAGCACGGCGTGCGCACCGAGGCTTGGTCGCCGCTCGGCCAGGGGCAGGGCCTGCTGAACGACCCGGCGCTCGCCGAGATCGGCCGCGCGCACGGCCGCTCGCCCGCGCAGGTCGCGCTGCGCTGGAGCCTGCAGCTCGGCAACGTCGTCATCCCGAAGTCGGTGACGCCGTCCCGCATCGCCGAGAACATCGACGTGTTCGGCTTCGAACTGACCCCCGACGACATGAAGCGGATCGGCGAGCTCGATCAGGGCACCCGCGTCGGCCCCGACCCCGCCACCTTCGACGCCGGGGCCTGATCAGGCGACCGTCAGCCGGGCCCGGTACTCCGCGGCGGGCACCCCGCCCCGCCGCGCCGCGGGGGCCAGGCCCAGCAGGCCGACCGTGTGCCCGCCCACGGCCGTCCTCGTCGCGAACCGACGGCTGGTGTGCAGCTCCCGTACGGCGGGCGGCGTCCCCGCGGCGGTGATCTCGACGTGCACCGTCGCGTCGCCCTCCCACACGCACTGGACGTCGCGCGGGCACCGGCCGTCCCGGGCGACCCCGGTGAACCGCACCGTGAACCCGTCGGGCAGCCGCGCCGCGTCCCCGGGCGCGAGCGTGAACTCCTCCCCGGCCCGTACCGTCCGGTCGCCCCGGCTCGCGCCGGCCGCCGGATCGCCGCATGCGGCGACCGCGAGCGCCGCGCCGAGCGCCGCGCCGAGCGCCGCGCCGAGCGCCGCGCCCGCGAGCAGCCGTGAGCCTGCCACCATGCCTCCTCCGACGCGCCCCGTGCCCGTCCGGTTCCGGACGGTGCGGTCCGGGCGCCGTCGAGAACCTCCCACACGTCCGTGGCGTCGAAACCATCGATCGGAGGTGCGGATGAGGCGCGCGGGCATCGCCACCGGCGTTCTACTGCCGGGCATCGGGACCGCCGGACTGGCGAACCCGTTCCGCTGGGTCGGGATGGGGGGCCTGTGGGCGCTCTGGGCGAGCATGACGGTGATCGGGGCCGTCGTGCTCGTCATCACGGCCGCCGGCAAGAACGGGACCGGCCGCCTCCCGCCGATCGGCTCCTTCCTCCTCGCGATGGCGGCGATGGCGGTCGTGCTCCTCGCCGGCGTCGCCGCCGTCCTCGACATCGCCGACGGCGACACCGAGGACACGCGCGTCGTGGACGTCTCGGCCGACGGCCGGCTCCGGCTCGTCGTGCACGACACCTCGAACGTCATCGACCCGGTGACGGCCCTCTACGTCGAGAGCTCCGGCGGATTCTTCGCCAGGCGCGCCTTCCTGGGGTGCGTCAACCACGACTCGGCAGGCGGCACGTCCGTCGAATCCGCCCGCTTCGGCGGCGCGGACACGGTCATCGTCGGGGAGCAGCGCTGGACGCTGACGTTCGACCCGGACGGCGTCCGCGCGATCGACACGCTCCCGCCCGACGTGTGCACCGCACAGCTTTACACCGGCTGACCCACGCCCCCGCGCAGGGCGCGCCCGGCTGTGCCAACGTCGCCCTGCACGGTGTGACGTGCTCGCGGTGCGCCGGCCCGACAGACGCTCGGCGGCCCCCGCCCGCATGTGCGGAGAGTGCTTGATCGTAACGTTCTGTACATGGCGAACGGGGGTGGGGGCTGGGTCGGGCCGGACGGGCTGCGGGTGGCGGCGGTGCGGCTGTCGGGTGCGCACGGGACGTGGGCCGAGTTCATGGGCGTGCGCGGGGACGGTGCCCTGCTCGTGACCAGGGGCGGGGCGCTGGTGGGGCGGGGTTACTGCGGGACGGTCGAGGAGCTCGCGGAGATCGTCGATCTCGCCGAGCTGCGCCCGCGGTGACCGATCGTGAACCGCCGGACTTGCCAGGAAAGCGGCACGTCGTGTAATCGTTTACAAGAACGAGTGTGAAAACGATTACACGACCGGGCACGGGGAGGCGGGATGGCCGGCGTCAAGGACGTCGCGCGCGTTGCGGGCGTATCGGTCGCGACCGTCTCGCGGGTGCTCAACGACAGCGCCCGGGTGACGGCGGAGACGCGCGCGCGGGTGCTGGCGGCCGTCGAGCAACTGGGGTACCGGCCCAACGCCGTCGCCCGCTCGCTGCGCACTGACACCACCCGGACGGTCGGGCTGGTCATCGGCGACATCCTCAACCCGTTCTTCACCGAGCTGGCCCGCGCGGTCGAGGACGAGGCGCGCGGCGCCGGGTACTCGGTGGTGATCGGCAACGCCGACGAGCGGCCCGAGCGCCAGGACCACTACGTCCGGACGCTGCTGGAGCAGCGGGTGGACGGCCTGCTGCTGTGCCCCACGGCCGAGGTCACGCCGCTGGTCCGCGACGTCGTCCGCGACGGCGGCCCGCTGGTGTTCCTCGACCGGACGCTCCCGGGCCTGGACGTCCCCGCCGTGCGGGCCGACGGGACGGCCGCGATCGGCGAGCTGGTCGGGCATCTGGTGCGGCTCGGGCGCCGCAGGATCGCGTTCGTGTCCGGTCCGGCGCTGCTGTCGACCGGCCGGGAGCGCACGGCGGCGTTCACCGCCGCCCTGCGCGCGCACGGCCTGCCCGTCCGGCCCGGCTACCTGCAGGCGGGCGACTTCCAGGCGGCCAGCGGCCGGGCGGGCGCCGCGCGGCTGCTCGACCTGCCCGAACCCCCCGAGGCGATCTTCGCGGGGGACAACCTGATGGCCCTGGGCGCGCTGGACGAGATCCGCGCGCGGGGCCTCGCCATCCCGGGGGACGTCGCGCTGGCGTCCTACGACGACGTCCCCTGGTTCGCCCATCTCGACCCGCCGGTCACCGCGATCGGCCAGCCGGTGCAGGAGCTCGGCCGCCGGGCGGTCCGCGCGCTGCTGGACCGGATCGACGGCCGCCCGGTGGAGCCGGTGGTGCTGGACGCGCGGCTGGTGGTGCGCCGCTCGTGCGGCGAGCCCGCGGTAGCGGGATCCGACGAGACCGCGCCGGCGCCCGTCAAGGTCGCCATCCGCGAGAACGCCTCGCGGTTCGTCACCGACTGAGTCCGGAGGAGACACCGTGATGTGGGAAGTCGTCGTCGTCGGCTCGGTCAACGCCGACCTGGTGGTCGGGGTGGACCGGCGGCCCGCGCCGGGGGAGACCGTCCTCGGCACCGACCTCGTCGTCCATCCGGGCGGCAAGGGCGCGAACCAGGCGGTCGCCGCCGCCCGGCTCGGCGGCCGGACCGGCATCGTCGGCCGGGTGGGCGACGACGCCCACGCCGGCCTGCTGCGGGACGCGCTCGCCGCCGACGGCGTCGACCTCGCCCACCTGGCGTCGGCGCCCGGCCCGAGCGGCGTCGCGCTGATCACCGTCGGCCCGGACGGCGACAACAGCATCATCGTGTCGCCGGGGGCCAACGCCCGGCTCGCCCCCGCCGACATCGCCGCCGCCCGCGAGATGATCGCGGGCGCGGCGGTGGTGTCGTTCCAGCTGGAGGTGCCGCTCCCGGCGGTGCAGGCGGCGGCCCGCACGGCCGCGGAGGCGGGCGGCCGGATCGTGCTGAACCTGTCGCCGCCCGCGCCCGTCCCCGCCGACCTGCTCGCGCTGTGCGACCCGCTCGTCGTCAACGAGCACGAGGCCGCGTACCTGCTCGGCGGTGGCGAACCGGGCGACCCCGCCGCGACGGCCGGGGCGCTGCTGCGCCGCGGCCCCCGCTCCGTCGTCGTCACCCTCGGCGCCGACGGCGTGCTGGTCGCCGACGCGTCCGGCACGACGGCCGTCCCGTCCCCGAAGGTCGAGGCCGTGGACACCACCGGCGCGGGCGACGCGTTCACCGCCGCGCTCTGCCTGCGGCTGGCGCGCGGCGACGCCCTGCGCGACGCGGCCGCGTACGCCGCCCGCGCGGGCGCCGCGGCCGTCCGCAAGCCCGGCGCGCAGCCGTCCTACCCGACGCCCGCCGAGCTTCCGTGACGCAGCTCGCCGAGCGCGGCGGCGACGTCGTCGACCTCCGCGCCGAGGTCGAACCGGCTGAACAGGTGCAGGTCGTCGGCCGTCTCGATCTCCAGCAGCCGGGTGTGCAGCAGCAGCCGCCGCCGCTCGTCCACCCGGACGGCCGCGACCTCGTCCCACGGGATCCGGCGGCGGCCCGCGTACCCGGCCACCACGGTCACGGCGCCGGTGTCGGCCGCGACCCGGACCGGGGCGAGCACGTCCCGCAGCGCCAGCGCCGCCAGCCCGATCGCCGCCGCGCCCGCGAGCAGCAGGAACTGGCGGTCCCCGGCCGAGGCGGCGGCCAGAACCGCGGCCGCCGCGGTGGCGGCCCACTTGGCCGCGACCTGCGCGAAGGGCACGCGCCATTCCCGTTCGGCCATACCGGCCAGCCTACTGGTAAGGGTGATCCATCCCTGTTTCTCCATGCTTTGTCCGAGGTCTGGCGGTTCGCCGCGTGCGGCGGTCCGATAGTTTCGAGGCCATGAGACTCGGCGTGCTGGACGTGGGCTCGAACACCGTCCATCTGCTCGTGGTGGACGCCCACCGGGGGGCCCGCCCGCTCCCCGCGTACTCCCACAAGGCGGACCTGCGGCTCGCCGCGCACCTGGAGGACGGCGACCGGCTGTCCAAGCAGGGCGAGAAACTGCTGCGCGAGTTCGTCGACGAGGCTCTGCGGATCGCCGAGGACAAGGGCGTCGAGGACCTCGTCGCGTTCGCCACCTCGGCCGTGCGCGACGCCTCGAACGGCGAGGAGGTCCTGGCCCGGCTCCGGGACGAGAAGGAGGTGGGCATCGAGGCGCTGTCCGGGGAGGACGAGGCGCGGCTGACCTTCCTCGCGGTCCGCCGCTGGTTCGGCTGGTCCTCCGGGCGGCTGCTGGTCGTCGACATCGGCGGCGGCTCCCTGGAGATCGCCGCCGGCATCGACGAGGAGCCCGACGCCGCGTACTCCCTCCCGCTCGGCGCGGGCCGCCTCACCCGCGACTGGTTCACCGGCGACCCGCCGCCCGCCGACGAGGTGCGCAAGCTGCGCCGGCACGTCCGCGCGGAGATCGCCCGGCGTATCGGCGACATCACCCGCTACGGGCCGCCCGACCACGCGGTCGCGACGTCCAAGACGTTCAAGCAGCTCGCCCGCATCGGCGGCGCCGCGGCGACCTCCGAAGGACCGTTCCAGCGGCGGGTGCTGAGCGGGGAGAACCTCACCGAGTGGGCCGACCGGCTCGCCCGGATGCCCGCCGACGAGCGCGCCGAGCTGCCCGGCGTGTCCGAGCGGCGCGCCGAGCAGCTCGCCGCGGGCGCGATCGTCGCCGACGCCGCCATGGACCTGTTCGGCCTCACCGAGCTCGAGGTGTGCCCGTGGGCGCTGCGCGAGGGCGTCATCCTGGAGCGCCTCGACGCCATCACCGCCCCCTGACCGCCGCGACCGGCCGCCCCGCTTCCCGCCTCCCGGCCGGCCGCCTCCCGGCCGGCCGCCTCCCGGCCGGTGTCACGACCAGTCGGGCGTGCCGAGCGTCCCGGCGTCGCCTTCCGGGGTGAGCGAGCGGTCGTCGTCGCCGTCGGTGCGGGCCGCCCGGACGTCCTCACCGTCGCGCACGTAGCAGATCCACCGCCCGTCCGGCGACCAGGTGGGGCGGTCGGTGCTGCCCGGCACCTCGAGCTCGCGGCGGTTCGGCGTCCCGGTCGCGTTGATGAGCCAGATGTCCCGCTCCTCCGGGCCGCCGTCCCGGAGGCCGGGCTCCAGCGCGCTGTAGGCGATCGTGGAGCCGTCCGGGGACCACGCGGGCGCCCGCGCGTCGACGCCGTCCGGGGTCACCGCCCGCCATTGCTCGGGCGCGTCCGGGTCGAGCACGTGGACGCGCGGCGGGCCCTCCTCCGCCTGATGGGAGAACGCCAGCAGGCCCTTGGACGACCACGCCGGCTCGTGGAACCGGGCGTCGCCCTCCCGCACCGTCGCCACCGGCTCGGTCTTCCCGGTCCCGACCGCGACGGTGAAGATCCCCTCGCGTCCGTCCCGCTCGCCGACGTAGGACAGCCCCTCGCCGTCCGGGGTCCACGCCGTCGACTCGCCGGCCGTGTCCGCGACCTTCCGCAGGCCCGAGCCGTCGTGGTTCATCACCCACGCCGACCGGCTGTCGGAGTCGGAGCGGGTGAAGGCGATCCGCGCGTGGTCGGGGGACCACTGCGGGTTCCGGACGCACCACACCTCGGAGACGAGCCGCTCCGGATCGTCCGCGCCGGGGGTGTGCAGCCCGATCGCGTCGGCGCAGCCCCGGTCCAGGCCGATCGCGACGAGCAGCGGGTCGTCCGGCGGCAGCGACGACCGCCACTCCCGCACCCCGAAGCCCGCCGCCGCCCCGACGAGCGCGACGGCCGCGACCACGGCGAGCGCCCGCCCGCGCCGCGGCGGTTCCCGCTCCGGGAACGGCGGCGGGACGGGCGGCGGGACGTACTCGACCGGGGCGAGCGGCGGCAGCTCGGGCAGGTGGTGCGCGCTCGTTCCGGCGCTTCCCGAGCTCCCGGTGCTTCCCGCGCTCCCGGTGGTCCGGGCGGACGGCAGGGTGGGCGGCACGGTCGGCGGGACCGTGTGCGCCGTGCCGTGCGCCGTGTCGTGCGGTGCGTCCGGGAGCCCGGCCGGGAACCCGTCGCGGGGCGCGGGGACGGGACGGGCGTCGAGCGCGGTGGCCGCGTCGGCGTCGCTGTCGCCCCCGGCGAGCGCGAGCAGCAGGTCGCGGGCGGTCGGGCGGTGCGCGGCTTCCTTGGCGAGCGCGGCGCGGACGAGCCCGTCGAGCGGCTCCGGCAGGTTCCCGAGGCTGGGCTCGGCGTGCAGGACGCGCGCGGACAGCAGCTCGAACGACCCGCGGCCGAACGGGTTGTTCCCGGTGGCGGCGTAGCCGACGAGGCAGCCCCAGGCGAACACGTCGGCCGCGGGGGTGATCGCCTCCGCGGTGATCTGCTCGGGGGCGATCCAGCCGGGCGTCCCGATGAGCTGCCCGGTGCCGGTGTGGTGGTCGGTCTCGTCGAGCGCGCGGGCGATGCCGAAGTCGATGACGCGCGGCCCGGTGATGGACAGCAGCACGTTGCCGGGCTTGAGGTCGCGGTGGACCAGCCCGGCGCGGTGGATCGCGACGAGCGCGGTGGCGACGCCGATCGCGACGCCGTGCAGCATCGCGGGGGACAGCGGCCCGTCGGAGGAGATGCGTTCGCGCAGCGTCGGGCCCTCGATGTACTCGGTGACCAGGTAGGCGACGCCGTCCTCGGTGCCGTGGTCGAGGACCTGCGCGGTGCAGAACGAGGCGACGCGGGCGGCGTTGGCGGCCTCGCCGTGGAAGCGGGCGAGGAAGCGCGGGTCGTCCGCCAGGTCCGGCCGGACGACCTTCACCGCGACGGGACGGCCGTCCGGCGCGCGGCCGAGGTAGACCGCGCCCATCCCGCCCCGCCCGATCCGCGACTCGATCCGGTACGGGCCGACCCGCTCGGGGTCGGCGGGATCGGGTGTCGGGGGCTGCGGTCCCTGGCTCGCCATCCGCGTCCGACCTTTCTCCGCCTGCACGCAATGTGATCACTTTGGCACAGAGCGGCCGGTGCCGCGCCCACCCTGGCATGACGGATATCTAACCGGAAGCGGCGAGGCCGGACCCGGCCGATGCCCGCACGCATGCCGAGCGGGCCGCCCCGCCCCCGTCCCCGGCCCGCGCCGCTCGCGGGGCGGTCCCGTCAGCGGAAGTCGCGGGAGCGGACGCGGCCCGCGACCGGCAGCCGCCGCAGCCGGTGCGCGCGGATGTTCGCCACGCCGTCGGCGCGCTCCAGCCGGCCGCTCACCAGCAGCGCCTGCGCGTCCACGGCCAGCGCCCGGTGCCGCTCGAACACCTGCGGCGGGCAGATCACGTTGGCGATGCCGGTCTCGTCCTCCAGGCTGAGGAACACGATCCCGCCGGCGGTCGGCGGCCGCTGCCGGTGCGTCACGAGTCCCGCGACCAGCACGTTCGTCTCGCTCCGGACGCCGCCGAGCCGTTCGGCCGGCAGCGCGCCCAGCTCGTCGAGGGCGGCGCGGACGTGCGCGACGGGGTGCGTGCCCGACACGCCGGTGGCCCACAGGTCGGCGAGGGTCTCCTCGATCGGGGTCATCGCGGGCAGCGCGGGCGCGTCGGTGCCGGGCGCGATCCCCTCGAGCTGCCCGGGGCCGGCGCCCGCCAGGGCGCCCGCCGCCCACAGCGCCTCCCGCCGCGACAGCCCGAAGCAGCCGAACGCGCCCGCCGTGGCGAGCGCCTCCAGCGCACCCTGGGACAGCGGGACGCGCCGCGCCAGATCCTCCATGCCCGTGTACGGGCGGCCCGCCGCGATCGCCCGCGCCGGCTCCGCGCCGAGGTCGCGGACGCCGTCCAGGCCGAGCCGGATCGCGGGCTGCGGCTCGCCCGGCGCGTGCGGATGGTCCGAACGGACCTCCACGGGCTCTTCGAGGGTGGGGTGGACGTCGCTGGCGTTGACGTCCACCCCCCGCACCTCGACACCGTGCCGCCGGGCGTCCGACAGGAGGCTGTTCGGCGAGTAGAAACCCATCGGCTGGTTCGCCAGCAGGGCGGCCGTGAACGCCGCCGGATAGTGGCGCTTCAGGTAGGCGCTCGCGTACACCAGGTGCGCGAAGCTCTGCGCGTGCGACTCGGGGAACCCGTAACCGGTGAAGCCGAGGATCTTCTCGTAGACGTCCTCGGCGACGTCCGGCGGGATGCCGCGCTCGGCCATGCCGTCCAGCAGGCGGCGCCGCAGCCGCTCGACCCGCTCCGGCGCGCGCTTGGCGCCCATCGCCTGCCGCAGCTGATCGGACTCCTGCGGCGTGAACCCCGCGCAGTCCACCGCGAGCTGCATCATCTGCTCCTGGAACAAGGGGACGCCCAGTGTGCGCGCGAGGGCCTTCTCCATCAGCGGATGCGGGCACGTCGCGGGTTCCAGGTTCTTGCGGCGACGCAGATACGGGTGGACGGACCCGCCCTGGATCGGCCCCGGGCGGATCAGCGCCACCTCCACGACGAGGTCGTAGAACTCCCTGGGGCGCAGCCGGGGAAGCGTCGCCATCTGCGCGCGCGACTCCACCTGGAACACCCCGACCGAGTCGGCGTCGCACAGCATGTCGTACACCGCCGGGTCCTCCGCCGGGACGGACTGCAGGTCGAACCGGCGCCCGTGGTGCGCGGCGACGAGGTCGAACGTGTCGTGCAGCGCGGCGAGCATCCCGAGGCCGAGCAGGTCGAACTTCACGAGTCCCGCGGCGGCGCAGTCGTCCTTGTCCCACTGCAGGACGCTGCGGCCCGGCATCGTCGCCCACTCGATCGGGCACACCTCGCCGACGGGCCGGTCCGCGATCACCATCCCGCCCGAGTGGATGCCGAGGTGCCGGGGCAGGTCGAGCATGCGCCCCGCCAGCTCCCGGACGGGCGCGGGGATGCGGTTCTCGGTGCCGACCGGGTCGCGCGAGTCGACGCTCTTCGACCACGCGTCCTGCTGTCCGGGCGAGAACCCCAGCGCGCGCGCAGCGTCCCGCACCGCCATGCGCGGCCGGTAGCTGATGACGTTCGCGACCTGCGCAGTGCGCTCCCGCCCGTACTTCCCGTAGACGTACTGGATGACCTCCTCGCGGCGCCGGTGCTCGATGTCGAGGTCGATGTCGGGCGGACCGTCCCGTCCCGGTGACAGGAACCGCTCGAACAGCAGCCCGTGCCGCACCGCGTCCACGCCCGTGATGCCGAGCGCGTAGCAGACCGCCGAGTTCGCGGCCGATCCCCGGCCCTGGCACAGGATGCCCCGGTTCCGGCAGAACTCCACGATGTCGTGCACGATCAGGAAGTACCCGGGGAAGCCGAGCCCCTCGATGACGTCCAGCTCCCGCGCGATCTGCGCGTGCGCACCCGCCACCCGCTCCGCCTCCGGCGGCCCGTACCGCTCCCGCGCCCCCGCCGTCGCGAGCCGCCGCAGCCAGCTCGCCTCGGTGTGCCCGCCCGGCACCGGCCACTCGGGCAGGCGCGGCGCGACGACGTGGAAGTCGAACGCGCACTCCCGCGCCAGCTCGACCGTCCGCTCCCGGACGCCCGGGAACCGCGCCAGCCGCGCCGCCATCTCGCGCCCGCTGCGCACGTGCGCCGCGCCCGACGCCGCCAGCCACCCCTCCATGCCGTCCAGGCTCCGCCGGGACCGGACGGCGGAGAGTGCCTGCGCCAGCCGCGCGTCCGCGCCCGGCGCCGCGTGGTGCACGTTGTTGGACGCCACCACGCCCACCCCCACGCGGGCCGCGACGTCCGCGAGGACGTCGCACCGCTCGTCGTCGTCCGGCATCCCGTGGTCGATCAGCTCGGCGAACACGTTCTCGCGCCCGAACACCTCGGCGAGCCGCCGCAGCTCCCGTTCGGCCGCGTCCGGCCCGCCCGCCTCGAGCGCCGCCGGGACCGGCCCCTTGCGGCATCCCGTCAGCACCGCCCACGCGCCCCCGTGCGCGCCGGCGAGCGCCTCCTCGTCGTACACCGGACGTCCCTTGCGGCCGCCCGCGAGCTGCGCCCGCGTGATCGTCCCGCACAGCCGCGCGTACCCCTCCGGGCCCCGCGCGAGCACCAGCAGGTGCCGTCCCGCCGGATCGGGCGCCCCGGCGCGCGGCCCCGGCGCGCCCAGGCCCAGCTCCGCGCCGAACACCGTCGCCACCCCCGCCTCCCGCGCCGCCTCCGCGAAGCGCACCGCCCCGTACATCCCGTCGTGGTCGGTGATCGCCATCGTCGCGACGCCCCGCCGCGCCGCCTCCGCGACCAGCGCCGCGGGGTCGCTCGCACCGTCCAGGAAGCTGAACGACGAGTGGCAGTGCAGCTCCGCCCACGGGACCCCGCCCTCGACCAGCCGCGGGACGGCCCGTTCCGGTTCGGGCTCGGGCGGCTTCGGCGCCTTCGGCCGCCAGGAGAGCCGCTCCTCCAGCACCCGCCACGGCTCCGGCGGGTTGTACCAGCCGGTCATGCCGGCTCGTCAGTCATATGCTCAGTCATATGCCGCCTCCACGTGCCAGCGGCCGCCCTCGACGGTGACCAGGTAGGCGGCGCCGTCCTCGGTGACGACCTGGAACCGGGCCCGGCGCCGCGCCCGCTCGGGATCCCACCAGCGCTCGTCCGCGGGCCACGGACCCGCCCACGCCGCCACGGCGACCGGGCCGTCCCCGAGGGCGAGGGCGGCGGGCGGCGCCGAGACCGCGCCGCGCGCCGACACCACGACGTCCGCGCCCGCCGCGTCCAGCAGCCGCGCCGGCACCGGGTCGGCGGGGACGACCGCCGGTGCGGGCGCCGCGAGCCGTCCGGGCCACGGACCGTCCGGCCCGCCGCCCGGCGGCAGGTCCCCGACCGGGACCTTCGCCACCTGCTCGGCGGGCCCGCGGCCGCCGGTCAGCACCGGCCGGGTGATCGCCCGGTGCCCCAGCAGCGCCTGCACCCGGTCGGCCGCCCGCGCCACCGGATCGGTGACCCGCCCCCAGAGCGCCTCCTGCCGGCCCGTGTCCGGGACGAGCTGGTCCGGCAGGAGATCGAGCCGCACGACCCCGCCCCACACCGCCCCGTCGGAGGCGCCGTCCTCCGCGCCGTCCGGGGCGGGGCGCCACGCCGACAGCTGCCACCGCACCCGGTCGGCGACCGCGAGCGCCGACAGCCGCCCGTCGTGCCGCCACAGCCGCCGCGACTCCCGCCCGTCCGCGAACTCCACCGCGACCTCCAGCCGGACGCACGCCGCCCCGGCCGCCGCGAGCCCCGCGTGCAGCTCGTCCGCCAGCCGCTTCGCCGTGAACACCACCCGGTCGGCCCGCTCCGCGGGCGGCTCGAACAGCGTGTGCACGGCCAGGTCGCCGGCGCCCTCCACTGCCGCGAGCGGCCGCGGCTCCTCGCCCCGCGCGAGCCGGTGCGCGAGCGCGCCGTCCGCCCCGAACCGCGCCGCGACGCGTCCCGCGGGCAGCGCCGCGAACGCCCCGAGCGTCCGGATCCCGAGCCGCCACAGCAGCTCCGCCAGGTCGGGACGGCACAGGACCGCCGGGGAGTAGGGCGCCAGGAACGCCGCCGCGCCGCCCTCCGGCACGACCACCCCGCCGTTCCCGGCCCGCGCCGCGAGCTCCGCGGCGAACAGCCCGTCGGCGATCCCGGCGCCGCAGTCGTGCCCGGCCTCGACCACGGTGTCCTGCAGCAGGACCCGCAGCGCCGCCTCGCCGCCGTAGAACCGCGCGGCGCCCCGCACCGGCACCGCGAGCAGCCCCGGCCGCACCACCTCCACCTTGGGCGTCAGCTCCGCCACCGCCGCGACGACCGTCTCGAACGCGCGCCCCTCGGCGTCGGGGTCCCGGTCCCGCACGGCCAGGCCGGGGCAGCGCCGCTGCGCGTCCCGGAGCGCCTGCCCGCGCCGCACGCCTTCGGCCCGCGCCGCCGCCGAGCACGCCGCCACCCGCCCGCCCGTGACGGCCGCCCCCGGCGCGGCCGCGTCGATCCCGACCGCCGTGACCGGCCAGTCCGGGCACCACACGACCAGCACCCGGCTCACGCCGCGCCCCCGCCGCCCGGTTCGGGAACGTCCCGCTGGGCGCGGTCGGGCCGTTGTAGGGGGGACGTGCCGGGCTGTGCGGCCCGTCGTTCGGGGTGGGTGGTGCCGGGCTGGGAGACGTGCCGTTCGGGGCCCGGTTCCTCCGGAGAGCGGCCGTGACGCGGATCGCGGGCGGGCCCGTCCACGGGGGCGGGGAGGCGGTGCACGGGCGCGCCGTCGCTCACCCCGCCCGGCTCGCGGACGATCTGCAGGGCGGGACGCGCGTCGTCCGGGGCGACCGTGCCGTCCGGGGCGGGAAGCCACAGCCGGGCGCGGCGGCCCGCCCCCGGCGCGTCCCGTCCCTCGGCGACGACCTCGGCGCGGCGCCCCCGCAGCCGCCCATGGCCCGTGCCGAGGCCCTCCCAGGACGGCGCCGCGGTGCGCAGCCGCAGCCGGACGCCCGGCCAGCCGACCGCGCCCGCCAGCGCGAGCACTGCGCCGTGCCTGCGGGCGAGCGCGGACAGCCGCCGCACCGCTGCCGGGTCGGTCCGCCCCGGCGGGCGCAGCAGCACCAGGTCGACGGCCTCCAGCAGCGCCGCGACCACGTCGGCCCACCGGGCGCCGGGCTCGTCGACCAGCAGCAGCCGCTCCGGGGCGGCGCCCATCCCGGCGGCGGCCCGCACCCCGAACGCGGGCAGGCCGACGACGCCGCACCAGCCGCCCGTCCCGTCCGGGCCGCCGTGCCGGGACGCGCCCGCGACCAGCGCCGCGCCCAGCGACGCCGCGCCGGGCCCGTCGAGGCCCACGAGCGAGCCCGCCCGCAGGCCGACCGGGAGGACGGCGCGCAGCGCGGGCAGCACCGGGACCGCCCGCGCCGCACCCGTGCCCGGCGACACGGCGTCGAAGTGCGGGGCGTGCGGCGCGGTCGCGTCGCGCAGTGCCGGCTCGGCCACGTCCGTCCCCTTCCCGCTCCCGCCTAATTTCGAACACCGGTTCGATGGATGTCAAGTTTACGCAGGTCACGGGATGGTTCTGCGGAGCCCGGAAAGCCCTGCCGGGTAAGGGCGGACGCGACTTCCGAGGCATCATGGACACCATGACGACCGATGTGCGGACCATCGCCTGGACGGGCGACGCCCTGCGGCTGCTGGACCAGACCGTCCTGCCCGCCCGCGTCGAGCACCTGGAGGTGCGGGACGTGGACGCGCTCGTGGACGCGATCCGGCGGCTCGCCGTGCGCGGCGCGCCCGCGCTGGGCGTCGCGGGCGCGTTCGGCGTCGTCCTCGCGGTCCGGCAGGCCGGGCGCGAGGGCTGGGACGGCGCCGCACGCGACGCGGCGATCGCCCGCGTCCGCGAGGCCCGTCCCACGGCGGTCAACCTGGCGGCGGGGGTCGACCGGGTCCGGCCCCGCGTCCCGGCGGGGCTCGCCGCCGTCGAGGCCGAGGCGCGGGCCGTCCTGGCCGAGGGCGTCCGCGCGGACCGGGCGATCGGCGGGCACGGCGCCGACTGGCTCGAGTCCCGGTGCCCGGACCGTCCGCTCCGCCTCCTCACCCACTGCAACGCGGGCGCGCTCGCCACCGCCGGCCGGGGGACGGCGCTCGGCGTCGTACGCGAGCTGCACGCCCGGAACCGGGTCGAGGTGGTGTACGCGGACGAGACCCGCCCGCTGCTGCAGGGGTCGCGGCTCACCGCCTGGGAGCTGCACGAGGCGGGCATCCCGTGCGTGGTGCAGGCCGACGCCGCCGCCGCGAGCACGATCATGCGGGGCCTGGTGGACGCGGCGGTCATCGGCGCCGACCGGATCGCCGCCAACGGCGACACCGCGAACAAGATCGGCTCCCTCGGGGTGGCGCTCGCCTGCGCGGCCGCCGGGATCCCGCTGCTGGTCGCGGCCCCGTGGAGCACGGTCGACCGCGCGGTGCCGGACGGCGGCCGCATCCCGATCGAGGAGCGCCCCGGCGACGAGATCCTGGCGTTCGGCGGGACCCGCACCGCTCCGGACGGCGTTCCCGCGTTCAACCCCGCCTTCGACGTGACGCCCGCCCGGTTCGTCACGGCGCTCGCGACCGAGACGGGCGTGCTGGAGATCTCCGCGGGCGACACGCCGGAGCGCCGTCCACAACTCGCCGAACCCGTGCCGGTACGTCCGGCCCACCTGTGATCATGTCGGACGTGACCACTCCATCCCGGGCCGTCCTGGAGGCGGTACTCGAACGCATCACCTACGCCAACGACGAGACCGGCTACACCGTCGCCCGCGTCGCCACGGCGCGCGGCGGCGACGACCTGCTGACGGTCGTCGGGGCCCTGCTGGGCGCCCAGGTGGGGGAGAGCCTGCGGCTGACCGGATGGTGGCGTTCGCACCCGAAGTACGGCCGCCAGTTCGAGGTGGAGTCGTACACGACGGTGCTGCCCGCGACGGTCCAGGGCATCCGGCGCTACCTCGGCTCGGGGATGATCAAGGGCATCGGGCCGGTGATGGCCGACCGGATGGTCGAGCACTTCGGCGCCGACATCCTGCGGATCATCGAGGAGGAGCCGAAGCGGCTCGTCGAGGTGCCCGGCCTCGGCCCGAAGCGCACCAAGCGGATCGGCGACGCGTGGGAGGAGCAGAAGGCCATCAAGGAGGTGATGGTCTTCCTGCAGGGCGTCGGCGTCTCCACCTCGCTGGCCGTCCGCGTCTACAAGCAGTACGGGGACGCCTCCATCGACACCGTCCGCCGGGACCCCTACCGCCTCGCCGCGGACGTGTGGGGCATCGGCTTCAAGACCGCCGACACGATCGCGCAGGCCGTCGGCATCCCGCACGACAGCCCGGAGCGGATCAGGGCCGGGCTCCAGTACACGCTGTCGGAGGCCGCCGACGACGGGCACTGCTTCCTGCCGGAACCCAACCTCGTCACGGCCGCCGAGAAGATCCTCGAGGTCCCCCGCGAACTGATCGGCCCCGCGCTGGACGACCTGGCCGCGTCCGAAGGCGTGGTGCGGGATCCGGTCCCCGGGGACGACACGACGATCCCCGCCGTCTACCTCGTCCCGTTCCACCGCGCGGAGGGCTCCCTCGCGCGCGGCCTCCGCGAACTCCTCGACAGCCGGGAGGACCGCCTCGCGGCCTTCGCCGACGTGGACTGGGGAAAGGCGCTGCCCTGGCTCCGCGAACGCACCGGCACCGAGCTCGCCCCCGAGCAGGAGGAGGCCGTCAAGCTCGCCCTCACCTCGAAGGTGGCCGTCCTCACCGGGGGTCCGGGCTGCGGCAAGAGCTTCACCGTCCGCTCCGTCGTCGAACTCGCCGCCGCCAAGCGGGCCAAGATCGTCCTCGTCGCGCCCACCGGCCGCGCCGCGAAACGGCTCGCCGAGCTGACCGGGCACGAGGCCGCGACCGTCCACCGGCTGCTGCAGCTCCAGCCCGGCGGCGACGCCGCCTACGACCAGGACAACCCCCTCGACGCCGACCTCGTCGTCGTCGACGAATCGTCGATGGTCGACCTGATCCTGGCGAACAAGCTGGTCAAGGCCATCCCCCGGGGCGCGCACCTGCTGCTGGTCGGGGACGTCGACCAGCTCCCGTCCGTCGGCGCCGGCGAGGTGCTCGCCGACCTGCTCGGCTCGGCGACGATCCCGCGGGTGCGCCTCACGAAGATCTTCCGGCAGGCGCAGCAGTCGGGCATCGTCGTCAACGCGCACCGCGTCAACTCCGGCGACCACCCGCACACCCGCGGCTACCCCGACTTCTTCCTGTTCCCCTGCGAGGAGCAGGAGGAGGCGGCGGAGCTGACGCGGGACGTCGTCGCCAACCGCATCCCCCGCAAGTTCGGCCTCGACCCCCGCCGCGACATCCAGGTCCTCGCGCCCATGCACCGCGGCGCCGCCGGTGCGGGCGCGCTGAACACCCTGCTCCAGGAGGCGCTCACCCCGCACGACGAGGCCCGCCCCGAGCGCCGCTACGGCGGCCGCGTCTTCCGCGTCGGCGACAAGGTCACCCAGCTCCGCAACAACTACGACAAGGGAGAGGCCGGGGTGTTCAACGGCACCGTCGGCGTCGTCACGAAGGTCTCCCTGGAGGACCAGTCCCTCACCGTCCTCACCGACGAGGACGAGAGCATCGACTACGCGTTCGACGAACTCGACGAGCTCGCCCACGCCTACGCGATCACGATCCACCGCTCGCAGGGCAGCGAGTACCCGGCCGTGGTCGTCCCGCTCACCACCGGGGCCTGGACGATGCTGCGCCGCAACCTGCTCTACACCGGCATCACCCGCGCGAAGAAGCTCGTCGTCCTCGTGGGCTCCCGCCGCGCGCTGGCCGCCGCCGTCCGCACCGCCGGCGCCGGCCGCCGCCACACGGCGCTCCGGCACCGGCTCGACCACCGGTAGCGCGGCGGCGGGCGCGCCGCCGCGCTACCCGGGCGGGGCGCGGTGGAGGCGGCGCAGGACGAGCGCGAGGTGCAGGCGGAACCGCCCGGAGGCGTCGGCGAGCGACCAGCCGATGTGCCGCTCCGCGTGGGCGAGGCGTTCCTGGAGCGTCGAGTGGTGCACGCGCAGGACGGCCGCCGCCGCCCGGACGCTGGACGCGCCCGCGACGGCGTCGAGCGTCGCGAGCATCCACGGTGCGGCCCGCCCGGCGCGTTCGACGGCCGTCACGTCCGGGATCGCCGGGGTGTCCGGGCCGACGGTGCGGGCGAGCAGCAGCAGCCCGCCCGCCTCGTCCGCGTGCACGACGCGGGGCCCGGGATCGCCCGGGGTCCCCTCGGCGGTCAGCCGCAGCGCCAGCCGCGCAGCCTCCCACGAGTCCGGCAGGTCGCTCACCCCGACCGCGGGTCCGATCCCGGCCCGCGCCCCCTCCGGCGGGTCGTCCCGCGCCCCGCCGCGCCCCGCCGCGGCGCCGGCGTGCTCGAGCCGCCCGCGCGGAGCCGCGTCGCCCCCGCCCGCCCGGTCCCGGACGGGCCCGGGAGGGACAGGTGAAGTGGTTCCATGCGCGATATGTCCGCCTCCCGGGGCGGGGGCCGGCGGCCCGGTGCGGGCGCCCCCGGCGGCTTCGGCCTCGGGTCCGGCGGTCGCGGGGGCGACGCGGATCAGCGCGCCCCCGCCGTGCGGGGCGACCGCTCTGACCCGTGCGGACGCGGGCAGCCCGAGCCGGCGCGCGGCCGTCGTCCTGACCTCGGCGGAGGCGGCGCGGTCGAGGAGGGCCTCGAGCGACGCCGTGTCGTGCGGCGCCGCCCGTCCCCGGGTGCGGTCGAGGACGGCGGCGGCAGCGGCGGACGCCCGTTCCAGCACCATCGCGTCGGCGGGGCGGGGCGGGCCGGCGTGCTCGAGCCACAGCAGCCCGCCGGAGCCCACGGGCGCGCTCGGCCAGGCCGGGTCGGGGATCTCGCGGGGGGCGCTCGCGCGGCCCCGCTCGTCGACCCGGATCCGGACCCGCCGGGTCTCGTCGACGAGCGCGGCGGGGACGGCGGCCAGCACGGCCGCGCCCCGGACGATCGCCTGCAGGGTGGCGCCGTGCGCCGCCAGGTCGTCGAAGTAGGCGATGACGCGCAGCGCCGCACCGGCCTGCGGGTCCAGCGCGTCGAGCCGGACCGTCAGGTCCCTCACCGATCCCCCTTCCGCGTCACGCGGACAGCAGCCTGCGCAGCCAGTGCAGGCGGGCCGCGCGGGCGTCCTGCGAGATCACCGCCTGCGGCGCCATCATGTCGAACCCGTGGAACCCTCCGGGCCAGACGTGCAGTTCGGCGCTCCCGCCGGCCCGCCAGATCCGCGAGGCGTAGGCGACGTCCTCGTCCCGGAAGGTCTCGGCGGAGCCGACGTCGATGAACGCGGGCGGGAGCCCGGACAGGTCCCCGGCCCGCGCCGGCGCCGCGTACGGGGAGACGGCGTCGGTGCCGCGCGCGTCGCCGAGCAGGGCGGTCCAGCCGGTCCGGTTGGACGCGCGGTCCCACACGCCGAGCCCGGCCATCTGGACCGACGACGGCGTGTCGTTGCGGTCGTCGAGCATCGGGCACATCAGCAGCTGCCCGAACAGGGCGGGGCCGCCGCGGTCGCGGGCCATGAGCGCGAGGGCGGCGGCGAGCCCGCCGCCCGCGCTGGCCCCGCCGACGATGATGCGGCCGGGATCGACGCCGAGTTCGGCGGCGTGCCGGGCCGTCCAGAGCAGGCCCGCGTAGCAGTCCTCGACGGGGCCGGGGTGCGGGGTGCGGGGCGCGAGCCGGTACTCGACCGACACCACGGCCGCCCCGACGTCCGCGGCGAGGTCGAGCATCTCCGGCACGCCCATCCGGTTGTTGCCCAGCACCATGCCGCCGCCGTGCGTGTGGTAGATCACCGGGGTCGGGACGACGGACGCGGACGGGCGGCAGATCAGCAGGCTCACGTCCGGTGCGCCGTCCGGACCGGGCACGGCACGCTCCTCGACGGTGAACGCGCCGTCGCGCGCGAGTTCCTCGTTCGAAGGCGGTTCCATGAGCGCGGCCGCCGCGCTCAGCTCGGCGACCGCCTCGAGGTCGGAGAGCCGGCCGGGCGGGAGGTGCTCGTTGATGATCCGCAGGGCGGGAGCGAGCTCGGGGTCGAACGGCGGGGGCGGGCCGGGGAGGTGATCGGGCATCGTGGACTCCGGGGGTGGTGTGATTGGCGTCACGATCATTGCCGGGCCGGCGCCGCGGGATCGACCGCCGATCGGCGGATTCTACCCGCCGGACGGCGGGGCGCCACGGCCGCGCCCGCCCGCGCCCGGGCGCCCGGAGGTCTGCGCGCCCGGAGGTCTGCGCGCCCGGAGGTCTGCGCGCCCGGAGGCCGCTACGCGCCGGGCGGGCGGCGGCGCGGCCGCAGCTCCTCGTCGGTCTCCCGCGCGTGCTCCTCGGCGGCGGCCGCCGCGGACCCGGCGGCGCGGCGCAGCTGCGAGCCCGCCTGCCGGACGACCTTCGCGGGGCGTTCGGGCAGGTGCCGGGCGGTTCCCCGGTGCCGCCGCCACTGCTCGCGGGCGCGGCGGCGGTGCTCGACGCGGAGCTGCTCGACGAGGCGGTCGATGTCCATCGAGATCTCCCCGTACAGCGGCCACAGGTCTCCGGCGGCGGCCCGCTCGTGCAGTTCGTTCGCGAGCCGGGCCCGCCGCTCGCGGGCGATGTCGACCCGCACCTCGAGGTTCTGCTCGGCCTTGAACGGACGGGCGCGGCGGTCCAGGTCGGAGCGGGCGAGGCGCCCGTAGGCGGCGATGCCGTCGGCGACGCCGGCGAGCGCGTCGGCGAGCCGGGGCCGCAGCACCGGATCGGTGAGCAGCCGCCCGTGCCGGCCGAGCCGCTCGTCGTCGACGAGGGAGCGGGTGAGGCCGCGCAGGGTGAGGGTGAAGTGCTCCATGGTCTCCATGGCGTTGCGCAGCGCGACGCCCGCGTCCACGATCCGCCAGGCGCGCGGGTTGAGCTTGACGCTCTGCTCGGCGGCGCCGAGCGCCTGGTCGGTGCGGGCCAGGTCGCGGGCGAGGCGCTCGGTCTCCTGCTGCCAGTGGAGGGCCTCGCCGGGGGTTCGCTCGTCGCGCAGCCCCTCGGCGATGTCGGAGATGAGCTTGCGCAGCCGTTCGGAGATGTCGGCGACCGCCTCCTCGGCGGGGCGGACCCGCACCGACGGGACGAGGAACCCCGCGACCAGGCCGGTGGCCGCGCCGACGATCGTCTCCATGAACCGGGCGAGGGCCCCGGACTCGCTGGCCGCGCCCAGCGCGAAGATCAGCATGGCGCTGATCGCCGCCTCCAGCACGTGCTCGCGCAGCCGCAGCGCGTGCCCGATCGACAGCGCGGCGAGGATCGCGAGCCCGAGCGTCCACCAGGTGAACCCGATGGTCTCGGAGAACAGCACCGCGACCAGCACCCCGGAGGTGACCGCGCCGACCCGCAGGATCCCGGCGCGGATCGTGTCGTACACCGAGTACTGGGTGACCAGCAGCGCGGTCAGCGGCGACAGCAGCGGCGGCGCCTCCGAGGGCAGCAGGTACAGCGCCAGGAGGTACGACACCGTCGCGGTGATCGTCAGCCTGGCGATGCGGTACACGTCGGAGGGCACCTCGATCGCGACGCTGAAGGGCGATCGTCCGGTGCGGTCCGGCCTGCGGATGAACGGGATGGGCATCGGTGAACACGGGTCGGGTACTGGGCCGTACGGGCTCCGGGCGGAGCGAGGACGCGCGGAGGCCGTACAGCTCCCGTGTGCCCACCGGGGCCCGGTTCACTCCACTCAGTGCCGCCAGCGGGTGGCGGCCGCGACCTGCTCGGGCGTCGCGCCGGCCAGCAGCTCGGCCTCGCCGCGCCGGACGGCCGCGACGGTGTCGACGACGGCCTCGCCGAGCGCGTCGCGGAGCACGTCGTCCTGCTCGAACGCCGCGACGGCCTCGTCGAGGGACGACGGCAGCGGCGCGATCCCGCGGCCCGCGCGCTCCTCCTCGGTGAGGGACGCCGGGTCGACGCCGACCGGTTCGGGCAGCGTGAGCCCGGCGGCGAGCCCGTCCCGTCCGGCGGCCAGCAGCGCGGCCAGCGCCAGGTAGGGGTTCGCGGCCGGGTCGAAGCACTTGACCTCCAGGTTGGCGGCCTCGTCGCGCTCGCCCTGGACGCCGGTGACGAACCGCAGCGCGGCCTCGCGGTTCTCCAGGCCCCAGCACGCGAACGCGCCCGCCCAGTGGGCCGGGACGAGCCGCAGGTAGCTGGCGACCGACGGCGCCCCGATCGCGAGCAGCGCGGGGAGCCGCCGCAGGATCCCGGCGGCGAACGCCTCCCCGTGCGCGCTCATCCCGCACGGCCCGGCGCCGCCCGCCATCGCGTTGCCGGGGCCGTCCCCGCCGTTCCGCCGCCACAGGCTGAGGTGGACGTGCCCGCCGTTGCCGACCGCGTCCGCCTCCACCTTCGGGGAGAAGGACGCCCGCATCCCGTGCCGCAGCGTCACCGCCCGGACCGTCTCCCGGACCAGGACGGCGGTGTCGGCGGCGGCGATCGGGCCCTCGGCGGCCACCGAGACCTCGAACTGGCCGGCCGCGTACTCGGGGTGCAGCTGCAGGACGGTCACGCCGCTCCGGGCGAGGTCGGCCAGCAGTTCCCGCAGGTACCCCGACAGCTCGGTGACGCGCGTCATCCCGTACGCGGGGCCGCTCGCCGCCGGGACGAACGCGTCGCCGTCCCCGGCCGACACCGCCCACTCGATCTCGAACGCGGCTCGCGCCTCCCAGCCGTGCTCGGCGAGCCGCACGACCTCCCGGTGCAGCACGGCGCGGGCGTCCAGCGGGTGCACCGTCCCGTCCTGCGCGAACCGGACGGCGGGCGCCTGGGCCCAGCCGGGCAGTGCCGCCAGGGGCACGACCCGGTCCAGGACGGGGTGCAGCCGCAGGTCGCCGACGGGCCCGCCGATGTGCCGCCCGGAGACGATCGAGTCGTCCAGCAGGTACACGTCGAACACCGGGGACATCCCGACGCCCCAGGTGGCGGCGTGCTCGAGCCGGTTGATCGGGACGGTCTTGGTGCGCGTGATCCCGCTGACGTCCACCCAGGTCAGAGCGACGGCCACGACGTCCTGGCCGGCGAGCCGGCGGGCGGTCTCGGCGGCGCGCGCGCCCATCTGGGCACGATCGCCGTCGCCGAGGGTCGCTGGGATCTGTTCCACGTTCGATCTCCGTTTTCCGTGTTCGCGGGGTGCCGGGCCGGTGACGCTGGAGCGTTCCCGGCCACCACGGCATCGTAGGAACATCTTCCCGGCGTTTCCGGGAAGGGCCTGCTGTCGGGACATGTCGCGGGGGAGGAAGCGGGCCGTGCTGGAGTACCTGGAGTCGCTGCCGCTCGTCGATCACCACTGCCACGGGGTGTTCGAGGCCGATCTGGACCGGTCCGCGTTCGAGGCGGCGCTGACCGAGGCCGACGCGGCCGGGCCGCCCGGCGCGTCGCTGTTCGACTCGCAGATCGGGTTCGCGCTGCGCCGCTGGTGCCCGCCCGTCCTGGACCTGGACGCGCACGCCGAGCCCGACGACTACCTGGAGCGCCGCGCCGACCTGGGCGCCGCCGAGGTGAACCGGCGCTTCCTCGCCGCCGCGGGGCTGCGCGCCCTGTGCGTGGACACGGGCCACGCCCCGCGGCCGATCCTCGATCCGGCCGCGCTGGGGGAGCTGGCCGGGGCGGACGCCCACGAGGTGCTGCGGCTCGAGACGGTCGCCGAGCGGGTCGCCGCGGAGGGCGTGGACGCGTCGGCGTTCGCCGCCGAGGTCCGGTCCCGGATCGAGGCCCGCGCGCCGTCGGTGGTCGCCGCCAAGTCGGTCGCCGCGTACCGGGCGGGGCTGGAGATGCCGGGGCACCGGCCGTCGGAGGCCGAGATCGCGGCGGCCGCCGGGCGGCTCATGCGGCACCTGGAGCCGCGCGTCGGCGAGGAGCCGCTGCACCGCTTCCTGGTGTGGTGCGCGGTGGACGCGGGCCTGCCCGTCCAGTTCCACGTCGGGTACGGGGACGTCGACGCCGACCTGCGCCGCGGCGACCCGCTGCTGCTGGTCGGGTTGCTGCGGGCGATGAACGACGCGGGCGTCCCGGCGATGCTCCTGCACAACTACCCGTTCCACCGGAACGCGGGATACCTGGCGCAGGTCCTTCCGAACGTGTACGTCGACGCCGGTCTCGCGATGAACAACCTCGGCCACCGCGCGCACGTGCTGCTGTCCGAGCTGCTGGAGCTGGCGCCGTTCGGGAAGGTGCTGTTCTCCTCCGACGCCTACGGCCTCGCCGAGCTGTACCACTTGGGGGCGCTGCTGTTCCGGCACGCCCTCGCGGGGCAGCTCGCCGGGGGAGTGGACGACGGCGCGTGGACGGCCGGCGACGCGCGGCGCGTCGCCGAGATGATCACCCGCCGCAACGCGGAACGGATCTACGGCCTCTGAACTCCCGATACCCTCGGAAAACGATCACCCGGAGACGATCACCGGGTACGGGAGGGCACGAACCATGGCGGGACGCGAACGCCTGCTGGTGATCGGCGGCGACGCGGCGGGGCTCAGCGCCGCCTCCCAGGCGCGCCGCCGCCGGGACGCCGCCGGCCTGGAGGTCGTCGCCCTGGAGCGCGGCCACCACGCGTCCTACTCGGCGTGCGGCATCCCGTACTACGTCGGCGGGGTCGTGGAGGGCGCCGACCGGCTCATCGCCCGGACGCCCGAGGAGTTCCGCGACCGCGACATCGACCTCCGGCTCTGCACCGAGGCCGTCGAGATCGACACCTCGGGCGGGCGCGTCCGCGTCCGGGACGTCGCGTCCGGCGCGGAGACGTGGGAGCCCTACGACCACCTCGTGGTCGCGACGGGCGCGGTCCCGGTGCGCCCGCCGCTGCCCGGCGCGGACGCGCGCGGCGTGCACGGGGTGCAGACGCTCGACGACGGCATCGCGATCGACCGCGCGCTGGACGCGGACGCCCCGAGCCGCGCGGTCGTCGTGGGCGGCGGGTACATCGGGCTGGAGATGGCCGAGGCGATGGTGATGCGCGGCCTGCACGTTACGCTCGTGGACGCGGCCGAGCAGCCGATGACCACCCTGGACCCGGACATGGGCGCGCTCGTCGCGGACGCGATGCGCGGCATCGGCATCGAGCTGCACCTCGGCGAGCCGATCACGGGTTTCGACACCGGCGCGGACGGGCGCGTCACGGCCGTCCGCACGGAGGCCCGCACGCTCCCCGCCGACATCGTGGTCCTCGGCCTGGGCGTCCGCCCGGGCAGCGACCTGGCGCGGGACGCCGGGATCGAGGTCGGCCCGACCGGCGGCATCGTCACCGACCGCCGCATGCGCACCCGCACCGAGCGCGTCTGGGCGGCGGGCGACTGCGTGGAGAACCGCCACCTGGTCTCGGGCGCGCCCGTCGCGATCCCGCTCGGCACCCACGCCAACAAGCAGGGCCGCGTCGCCGGGATCAACCTCGGCGGCGGCTACGCGACGTTCCCCGGCGTCCTCGGCACCGCCATCTCCAAGATCTGCCGCGTCGAGGTGGCGCGCACCGGCCTGAACGAGCGCGAGGCGGCCGCCGCCGGGTTCGCGACGCTCAGCGTCGCGGTCGAGTCCACGACCCGCGCCGGGTACCACCCGGACGCCACCTCGATGACCACCAAGCTCGTCGTCGAGCGCCGCTCGGGACGGCTGCTGGGCGCGCAGATCGTCGGCGAGGAGGGCGCGGCGAAGCGGGTGGACGGGCTCGCGGTGATGCTGTGGAACGGGATGACGGCCGAGCAGATGACCGGCCTCGACCTCGCGTACGCGCCGCCGTTCTCGCCCGTCTGGGACCCGGTGCTGATCGCCGCCCGCAAGGCCGCCGAGCGCGTCGAGCGGGACATGCACGCATCGGGCTGAGGATTCTTGATTGCGGGATTCCGGACGGCTTTGTCGGTGATCTCCCGTACGGTACGTCCTCATGATCGACACCACGGGGCCCGACGAGAACACGCTGGTCATGCCGGACGCGTGGCGTCGCGCGCGGCACCCGCGCCGGGACCGTCCGGACGTGCCGCCGGCGCCCGCGCCCGACGCGGCCGCCGCCGAGCGCGTGCGCTCCCTGGTGGACGCCGTCCGCGGCGACATCGAGCACATCCTCGGCCTGCCGGGCACCGCGCCCGACATCGCGGACGCCGCCCGCGCCCATCTGCGCGGCGAGCCGGACCCGCTCGGCGCGGCCGCGGTCGCGTTCGTCGCGGCCCCGCTGAACAAGCTGTCGGACTGGTCCGCTCCCCGTCCGGGTCTCCTCTTCATCGAGGCCATGGCCGCCGAGCACGGCGTCGCGTTCGCGGCCCGCGCCTACACCGAGTGGGCCGGGATCGCGGTCGACAACCCCGCGGTCTCGCGCCCCACCGGCTTCCCGGTGACGTCCACCCCGGAGCAGCTGCGGGCGATGACCATCCGCCGCCAGGACCCGTCCGAGGCGCTCTGCGACTGGTGGCTGACCCCGGACAGCGGCAGAGCGCTGCGCACCCGGCTCGCCGCCGCCCCCGACGACCTCTACGCCGAGGCGGTCGAGCTCATCGCGGGCGCCCGGCGCCACCCGCTGCAGAGGGTGGTCGCCGCCTACCTGGCGCCGACCCGCGAGGACTGGGTCGAGGAGCTGTGGGCGCGCCCCGGTGAGATCCCGTTCGATCACATCCGCGAATGGCCGGTCTTCTGCGCTCTCGGCCGCCCGCACCAGCCTGCGGCGCTCGGACGGCCGCTCGGCTTCGGCTGCGAGCGCGAGACCGTCGCGACCCTCATCGACGGCGTCGGCCCCGAGGCGGTCGTCCCGCTGCTGATCGAGGCACTGGACGGCCCGTACATCGGCACCACCGACGACGTCCGGCGAGTCCTCGACCTCCTCGTCGTGATGCCCCTGGACGAGGCGTTCCAGGCCCTCGTCGACCGGATCGGCGAGCGGGAGGTCGTCCCCGCACTGCTGACGGCCGCCCGCCGCTTCCCGAACCGCGCGATGCGGCTGCTACCGGGCGCGGCGGCGCCCCGGGCCGCCGGCCTGCTGTCCGCGCACGTCCGCGCGAACCCGGAGATCGCCGCGGAGGCAGCGCCCGGCCTTCCGGCCGAGCAGCGAACAAGGATCCGCGAGATCCTCGACGCGAACGTCCGCCTCCCGGCGGCCACGGATCTGCCGCCGCTGCTGACCGAGCCGCCGTGGACCCGTCCCCGCGAGAAGGCCAAGCCGGTCGTCATCGAGGACCTGCCGCTGCCCGGCGCACGCGCGGCCGTCTGGGGGCCCGGCGAACGCGACGCGTGGGCGGGGCGGCAGGCCGACCTCTGGGACCTGCGGGCGGACAGGGCCGACTTCGCCGAACTGGCCGCGAAACTCGCTGCGGGCCGCGCCTCCTTCTGGTTCGAGGGGCCTCTCCTGTTCCTCAGGGGGCCCGAGGAGATGGGGCGTCCGCTGCTGGAGTGCTGGGAGCCGGGCGATACATGGGAGGCCCACGAGTGGCTGCCGCCGCTCATCGCCCGCCACGAGACCCACGCCTGCGCTCCCGCACTGGCCGTCGCGCGACGTGACCCGGCGTCGTTCGGGCCGTGCCTGCTGCCGCTGCTGTCCGACGGGATCGCGCGGACGATGGCCGACTGGCTCGTCCGGCTCAAGGCCGGTGGCCGGGTGGCCCGTGCCTGGTTCCGCCGTCACGGAACCGCCGCCGCGCCCTCCCTCGTCCCGGACGCGCTGGGCAAGGCGGGGCCCGCGCGGCGCGCGGCCGAAGCGGCCCTGCGGCTCATCGCCGACCGGCACGGACCGGACGCGATCGTCGAGGCGGCGCGCGTGCACGGCCCGAAGGCCGCCGGGGCGATCGAGGTGCTGCTGGCCGCCGATCCGTTGGACGATCTGCCCAAGAACGTCCCGTCCGTGGATTGGGCGGAGCCGCGCGCGCTCCCGCAGATCCTGCTGCGTGACGGGACGTGCGCGCTCCCGGACGAGTCGGCGGGGCACGTCCTGACGATGCTGGCGATGTCGAAGCCGGACGACGCGTACGCGGGCGTCCACGTCGTCCGGGACCTGTGCGACCGAGGCTCGCTCGCCGAGTTCGGCTGGGCGCTGTTCCGCTGGTGGGAAACGTGCGGCGCGCCCTCCAAGGAGGGCTGGGCGCTCTCCCAGCTGGCGCTGACCGGTGACGACGAGACCGTCCGCCGCCTCGCGCCCGTGATCCGGGCGTGGCCGGGGGACGGCGGTCACGCCAAGGCCGTGAACGGCCTCGACGTCCTCGCCGCCGTCGGCACCGAGACGGCCCTGATGCAACTGCACTCGATCTCGCAGCGGGTGAGGTTCAAGGGGCTGAAGACCCGCGCGCAGGAGAAGATCCGGGAGGTCGCGGCCGAACTCGGCCTCTCCGCCGAGCAGCTCGCGGACCGCGTCGTCCCGGACCTGGGCTTGGACGAGGCCGGGACGCTGACGCTCGACTACGGTCCGCGCCGGTTCGTCATCGGGTTCGACGAGGTGCTCAGGCCGACGATCACCGACGGGGACGGCAGGCTCCGCAAGTCGCTGCCGAAACCGGGCGCCAAGGACGATCCCGACCTGGCACCCGGTGCCTACAAGCGGTTCTCGGGCCTGAAGAAGGACGCCCGCACCGTCGCGGCCGACCAGCTCGCCCGCCTCGAAGCCGCGATGGTCACCGGCCGCCGCTGGTCGGTCGCCGAGTTCCGCGACCACCTCGCCGGGCACCCCCTCGTCGGTCATCTCGTCCGCCGCCTGGTGTGGCTCGCCTGCCGGACGGACGGGGACGGCCCGGCGTTCCGCGTCGCCGAGGACGGCACGTTCGCCGACGCGCACGACGACACCGTCACCCTTCCCGGCACCGCCCACGTCCGCCTCGCGCATCCCGTCCACCTGGGGGACGAACTGAAGGCGTGGGCCGAGCTGTTCGCCGACTACGAGATCCTGCAGCCGTTCGAGCAGCTCGCGCGGCCCGTCCGCACCCTCACCGGCGACGAGAGCGACGGCGGCCGGCTGCCCCGGTTCGAGGGCCTGCGGGCCCCGATCGGCGAGCTGCTCGCCCTGACCCGGCGCGGCTGGGAGCGCGGGGCGCCGATGGACGCCGGTATCGAGCACTGGATCTCCCGGCCGCTCCCCGGCGGACGTCACCTCGTCCTCGGCATCACCCCCGGCATCGTCATCGCGATGCCCGACGAGAGCGGCGACCAGACCCTCACCGACGTCCGGCTCGCCGCGACCCCCGGCGAGTACAGGCCGTCCCAGCTCGCGTCACTGCGCCTCGGCGACCTCGACCCCGTGACCGTCTCCGAGATCCTCGCCGAACTCGACCGCCTGACCACCCGCGCGGAGCCGGCCCGATGACCGGCGAGAGCACGTTCGCCATGCCGCCCGCGTGGAAGCGCGCCAGGCATCCGCGCCGCGACCGCCCCGCCGTCCCGAACTCCTCGACGACTTCGCTTCACTGACCTCTGCGACGAACGGATCTCCCCGGTGACCGACGAGAACACGCTGATCATGCCGGACGGCTGGCGCGACCTGGTGCATCCGCGCCGGGACGGCCGGTGGGCGCCCGAGCCGCTCGCGCCCGACGCGGCCGCCGCCGCGCGCGCCCGCGGCCTCGTCGAGGAGAAGCGCGCGGAGATCGAGACGGTTCTCGGGCATCCGGGGACGGCGCCCGACATCGCCGAGGCCGGGCGCGCGCAGCTGGCCGGGGAGCCGAACCCGCTCGGGGCCGCGGCGGTCGCGTTCGCCGCCGTCCAGACGGTCGGCAAGGAGAAGCCGTCCGGCCTCGGTCCCGAACTGCTCTTCGCCGAGGCGCTCGCCGCCGACCACGGCGTCGCGTTCGCCGCGCACGCCTTCACGGAACTGTGCGGAATCGTGCTCGCGGGCCCCGGGGAGGACGGCGTGTACGGCGCCCGCCATCGGAACCACCCCGCGATGTACACCACCAAGGGGTTCAGCCGGGACGCCGCGCGGGCCCTGCGCGCCCGTCTCGCGGCGGCCCCCGACGACGAGTACGCCGAGGCCGCGGAGCGGTTGGAGGGCGCCCGCCGCCACGACTGGCAGCGCGCGGTGGCCGCGTACCTCGTGCCGACCCGCGAGGACTGGGTCGAGGACCTGTGCGCGAGCACGCCCGATCTGCCGGAGCGTTTCAGCCATTCCGAGGAGTGGCTGCTGTACTGCGCGTTCGGGCGGCCGCACCAGCTCGCGGTGATGGGGCGGCGGACGGGCCGGGTGTACGGACGGGACGTCCTCGCGTCGCTCATCGACGCCCTCGGCCCCGAGGCCGTCGTGCCGCTGCTGACCGCGGCCCTGTACGACGGATCGAACGGCTACCAGGTCCCCCTCGAGTTCCTCGCCGCGCTGCCCGATGACGAGGCGTTCCAGGCACTCGTCTCCAAGGCGGGCCGACCCCACGTCCTCGATGCCCTGCGGACCGCCGCCGGCCGCTTCCCCGCCCGTGCGGTGCGGGTCCTGTCGGCCTCCACCGCGCGACTGGCCGCGGACGTGCTGTCCGAGCACGTCCGCGCGAACCCCGCCCTCGCCGAGGAGGTCGCGCGCGACCTTCCGGCCGGACGGCGGGCGAGGATCCGGGCGATGCTCGATCGGCACCCGGCGTCCGCGGACCTGCCTCCGCTGCTGACCGAGCCGCCGTGGGCGCGGGACCGTCCCAAGGCGAAGCAGGTCGTCATGAAGGACCTGCCCGCACCCGGGATGCGTGCGGTCGTCTGGGCGCCCGGCGAGCGCGACGACTGGGCGGGACGCACGCCGGCCCGCTGGGCACGGCGGGCCGGCGAGATGGACGCCGAGGAGGCCGCGAAGGTCGTGGCGGGAACCAGCAACTGGGCCTACGGCCTGGAGATCCTGCTCCTCGCCGGCCCCGAGGATCTCGCTCGTCCGCTCCTGAAGGGCTGGGAACCCGCCAGACTCTGGGAGGTGGCCGACTGGCTGCCCTCGCTCGTCGCCCGCCACGAACTGGAGGCGTGCGACCCCCTCCTGTCGGTCGCCCACCGCGACCCGGCCCGTTTCGGGCACTGCGCGCTGCCCCTGCTCACCGATGAGATCGCCCGGATGATGGCCGACTGGCTCGTCCGCCTCAAGACGGCGGGGAAGACGGCCCGCGCGTGGTTCGCCCGGCACGGCGCCGCAGCCGCCCCGGCGCTGATCCCGGACGCGCTCGGCAAGGCGGGCCCCGCCCGCCGCGCCGCCGAACACGCCCTCCGGTTCGTGGCCGAGCAGCACGGCGCGGACGGCGTCGTCGACGCGGCCCGCGTCCACGGCGACAAGGCGGCCACGGCGATCGAGGCGCTGCTGGCCGCCGACCCCCTCGACGACCTGCCCAGGAAGGTCCCGGCCGTCGACTGGGTCGACCTGCGCCTTCTCCCGCAGATCCTGCTGCGCGACAAGGAGCACGCGCTCCCCGACGACGCCGTCCGGCACGTGCTGACGATGATGGCGATGTCCAGACCCGGTGACGCGTACGCCGGTGTGGAGGTCGTCCGGGAGCTGTGCGATCCGTCGTCGCTGGCCGGGTTCGGGTGGGCCCTGTTCCGCCGGTGGGAGTTCGACGGCGCTCCGTCCAAGGAGAACTGGGCGCTCACCCAGCTCGCGCTCACCGGCGACGACGAGACCGTCCGCCGCCTGACCCCGGTGATCCGGGCGTGGCCGGGCGACGGCGGCCACGCCAAGGCGGTGACCGGACTGGACGTGCTCGCCGCGATCGGCACCGACACCGCTCTCCTCAACCTGCATTCGATCTCGCAGCGGGTGAAGTTCAAGGGGCTCAAGGCGCGGGCGCAGGAGAAGATCGAGGAGCTCGCGGCGGAACTCGAGCTCTCCGCCGAGCAACTCGCGGACCGGCTCGTCCCCGACTTCGGCCTGGACGCGTCGGGCGCGCTGGCGCTCGACTACGGGGCGCGCCGGTTCGTCGTCGGGTTCGACGAGATGCTCCGCCCGACCGTCGCCGACGAGGACGGCACGCCGCGCAAGGCCCTGCCGAAGCCGGGGGCGAGCGACGATCCCGAACTGGCCCCCGCCGCGTACAAGCTGTTCTCGGGGTTGAAGAAGGACGTGCGCGCGGTCGCGACCGACCAGCTCGCACGGCTGGAGTCGGCGATGGTGTCGCGGCGCGCCTGGCGGGTCGCCGAGTTCCGCGAGTTCCTCGCCGGCCACCCGCTCACCGGGCATCTCGTCCGCCGCCTGGTGTGGCGGGCCCTCGAAGGCCCGGACGGGACGGACGGTCCGGCGTTCCGCGTCGCCGAGGACGGCACGTTCGCGGACGCCGCCGACACGACAGTCACCCTCCCGGGGGACGCGCGGGTGCTCCTCGCGCATCCCGCCGACCTGGGCGACACCCTGCCCGCCTGGTCGGCCCTGTTCGCCGACTACGAGATCCTGCAGCCGTTCGAGCAGCTGACCCGCCCCGTCCACACTCTCACCGATGGTGAGCGCGGCGCCGCGCGCCTGGAACGCTTCGAGGGCGTGAAGGTGAACGTCGCCGACCTGCTCGGGCTGACCCGGCGCGGCTGGGAGCGCGGCGCGCCGATGGAGGTCGGTCGCGAGCACTGGATCTCCCGGCCGCTTCCCGGCGGCCGGGAGCTCGTCGTCGGCTTCGAACCCGGCTTCCCCGTCGGCGACCCCCACGAGATGGACGAGCAGGTCCTCGTCGAGGTCGCGGTCCGCCCGGAAATCCGCCTCGGCGACGTCGACCCCGTGACCGTCTCCGAGACCCTCGCCGATCTCGTCCGCCTGACCGCGCACCCGGAGGCCGCACGATGACCGACGAGAACACGCTGACCATGCCGGACGCCTGGCGCCGCGTGCTGCACCCGCGCCGCGACCGCCCGCCCGTCGCGGCGCCGCCCGCGCCCGACCGGGCCGCCGCCGCCCGCGTCCGCGCCCTCGTGGACGAGAAGCGCACCGAGATCGAGGAGATCCTCGACCTGCCCGGTAACGAGCCGGAGGTCGCCGAGGCGGCCCGCGCACACCTGCGCGGCGACGCGACCCCGCTCGGCGCCGCCGCCGTCGCGCAGGTGTCCGTCGTGCTGCACGGCTTGCACCGCGACGGGGGAGACCGCCTGTTCACCGACGCGTGGCTCACCGGGCACGGCGCCGCGTTCGCCGCGTGCGCCCTCGCGGACATCGGGGCGATCCGCGCCGTGGCCGAGGTCGCCGCCCCCTCCGGGCGCGGGGCCGCGCGACGGCGGGGGACCGGCGGGCTGGACTGGACGGGCGTCCGGTGGCGCCGTGCGGGTGACGCGCGGCTCGACTGGTGGATCGAGCGGGGTACCGTCCGGCGGGTGCGCGCCCACCTGGCCGCCGCCCCCGACGACGTCTACACCGGCGCGGTCGAGGGGCTCGCGGAGAACCGCGGCCACCATCTCCGGCGGTTGCTCGCCGCGTACCTGGCGCCGACCCGTCAGGACTGGGTCGAGGAGCTGTGCGCGGATCCCGGCTACGCGGGGACCGAGCACTCCCCGGACCGTTGGATGCTGTTCTGCGCCCTGGGCGGCGCGCACCAGCCCGCCGCGCTCGGCCTGCCGCTCGACTACAACGACCGCGACCTCGACGTCCTCGCCTCACTCGTCGACGGGGTCGGCCCCGAGCCCGTCGTCCCGCTCCTCCTCGACGCCCTGGACGACGTCTACGTCTCCGCGGACCAGCTCCGCACCGTTTCCGGCGTCCTGGCGGCACTGCCCTTCGACGGCGCGTTCCAGGCGATCGTCGAGCGGGTCGACCGTCCGGGCGTCCCGCCCGCCCTGCTCGCCGCCGCCCGCCGGTTCCCGGCCCGCGCGATGCGGCTGCTCCCGGAGGCCGGCGGCACCCGCGCCGCCGACCTGCTCGCCGGGCACGTCCGGGCCAACCCCGGTCTCGCGGAGGAGACGCTCCCGGCGCTCTCCGGCGGGGCGCGGGAGTCGGTCCGGGGGATCCTCGACGCGAGCAGGCGGGTGCCGTACACGACGGTCCTGCCGCCGCTGCTGGCCGAACCGCCGTGGACCCGTCCCGTGAAGAAGGCGAAGCCCGTCGTGATCAAGGGGCTGGCCTCGCCCGATACCCGCGCGACCGCATGGGAGCCGGACGAGCGCGCGGAGTGGGCGTCCCGCGCCGCGCACCTGTGGCGGTGGGCCGACCGGCTCGATCCCGACAAGCTGGCCGCGCGGTTCGGCAAGCTCCCCGGCCACCAGCAGGTCGTGGTCGTCGCGCGGGGCGGCGAGGAGGCCGTCCGCCCGCTCCTCGCCGGATGGGAGCCCCCGGTCGTCTGGGACGAGGGCGAGTGGATGCGGGCGATCATCGGGCGCTTCGAGCTGGACGCGCACGACCCCGCGCTGATCGTCGCCCGCGGCAATCCGGCCGTCCTGGGCGGGCTCCTGATGCCGCTGCGCAGCGACGAGATCGCGCGGACGATGGCGGACTGGCTCGTCCGCCTCAAGACCGCCGGGAAGACGGCCCGCGCCTGGTTCGGGCGGCACGGCACGGCCGCCGCTCCGGCGCTGGTCCCGGATGCGCTGGGCAAGGCGGGGCCCGCGCGACGCGCGGCCGAGCACGCGCTCCGGCTGATCGCCGGCCGGCACGGCGCGGAGCCGGTCGTCGCGGCGGCGCGCGTCCACGGCGACGAGGCCGCCGCCGCGGTCGCGGCGCTGCTGGCCGCCGATCCGCTCGAGGCCCTCCCGGCGAAGATCCCGGCGGTCGACTGGGCCGATTCGAGCGTCCTCCCGCAGATCCTCCTTCGCGACCGGCGGCACGCTCTCCCGGACGCCGCCGCCGCGCACGTCCTGACGATGCTGGCGATGTCGAAGCCGGACGCCCCGTACGCGGGTGTCGGCGTGGTGCGAGAGCTGTGCGACCCCGAGTCGCTGGCCGAATGGGGGTGGGCGCTGTTCCGCTGGTGGGAGCTGTGCGGCGCGCCGTCCAAGGAGAACTGGGCGCTCACCCAGCTCGCACTCACCGGTGACGACGAGACCGTCCGGCGGTTGACCCCGGTGATCCGGGCGTGGCCGGGCGAGGGCGGGCACGCGAAGGCCGTCCTCGGGCTGGACGTGCTGGCCGCGATCGGCACCGACACCGCCCTAATGCACCTGCACACCGTCGCGCAGCGGGTGAAGTTCAAAGCCCTGAAGACCCGCGCCCGGGAGAAGATCGAGGAGGTCGCGGCCGAACTCGAGCTGACCGCCGAGCAGCTCGCCGACCGGCTCGTCCCGGACTTCGGGCTGGACGCGTCCGGCACCCTCACGCTCGACTACGGCCCCCGCGCCTTCACGATCGCCTTCGACGAGCGGCTCAAGCCGACCATCACCGACGACACGGGGAAGCCGCGCAAGGCGCTGCCCAAGCCGGGTGCCAAGGACGATCCCGAGCTGGCGCCCGCCGCCGCCAAGCGGTTCGCGGCCCTGAAGAAGGACGTGCGGACGGTCGCGGCCGACCAGCTCGCCCGTCTGGAGCAGGCGATGGTCGACCGCCGCCGGTGGCCCCTGGCCGAGTTCCGCGACCTGCTGGCCGGTCACCCGCTGCTCCGGCACCTCGTGCGCCGCCTGGTGTGGACGACCGACGGCGGGCCCGCGTTCCGCGTCGCCGAGGACGGCACCTTCGCCGACGCCTCCGACGACACGGTCGTCCTGCCGGACGGCGCCCGCGTGGGCGTCGCGCACCCGCTCGACCTCGGCGATGACCTGGCGGCCTGGTCGGAGGTGTTCGCCGACTACGAGATCCTGCAGCCGTTCGCGCAGCTCGCCCGGCCCGTCCACGTCCTCACCGGCGAGGAACGGGACGCCGGGAACCTGGCGCGGTTCGAGGGGGCGAAGGTCGCGTCCGGCGCCGTGCTGGGCCTGGTGAAGCGGGGCTGGGAACGCGGCGAGCCGCAGGACGCGGGTGTCGAGGTGTGGATCTCCCGCCGCGTCGGCCCGAAGCGGCACCTGGTCATCGCCCTCGATCCCGGCATCCCCGTCGGGTCGCCGGACCTGCTCGGCGACCAGGTCCTCACCGATGTCCGGCTCGCCGAGCGACCCGGCGACCACTTCTGGCGGACCGAGGCGCCGTCCGGGCGCTTCGGCGACCTCGACCCCGTCATCGCCTCCGAGGTCCTCGCCGACCTGACCCACCTCACCGAATCGAACGGAGCGTCCCGATGAGCGACGAGAACGCGCTCCGCGCCGGGGACGCCCGGCACCCGCGCCGCGACCGCCCCCACGTTCCGGAGCCGCCCGCGCCCGACCCGGCCCTCGTCGCGCGGGCGGGCTCGCTCGTGGACGGTGCCCGGGACGGCATCGAGGGCGTGCTCGCCCTCGCCGGGACCGATCCGGACGTCGCCGAGGCGGCCCGCGCGCACCTGCGCGGCGACGCGAACCCCCTCGGCGCCGCCGCCGTCGCGCACGTCACGGGCGTCCTGCGGAACCTGCACCGCTCGCCGGAGGAGTCCCCGTTCCCGCATGCCTGGACGGCCGAGCACGGCCCGGCCTTCGCCGCCGCCGCGTTCATGGAGATGGGCGGCATCCTCGCCGACGCCACGTTCCACCGGTCCGACTGGCGCTGGGCGGGCGTCCGGCGGCGGAACCCGGACGAGGCATGGGGCGGCTGGTGGCTGCAGGCGGAGGACGCGCGCCCGTTGCGCGCCCGGCTGGCCGCCGCGCCGGGCGACGTGTACGCGGAGGCGGTCGAGGGGCTCGCCGGGCGGCGCGGCCACGGGCTGCAGCGGCTGATCGCCGCGTACCTCGCGCCGACCCGGGAGGACTGGGTCGAGGAGCTGTGCGCGAATCCCGGCCCGGCCGCGACCGACCACTACTCCGAGCGGTGGCTGCTGTTCTGCGCGCTGGGAGCGCCGCACCAGCCCGCCGTGCTGGGCCTGCCGCTCGCGCACCGCGACCGCGGCCCTGATGTCCTGCTGACGCTGGTCGACGGCGTGGGCCCGGAGGCGGCGACGCCGCTGCTCGCCGAGGCCCTGGATGCCCAGTACGCCCAGGGCCAGGGGGCCGGGTGCATCCCCGAGGTCCTCGGCGGGCTGCCCGTGGACGGCGCGTTCCGCGCCCTCGTCGAGCGGATCGACCGTCCGGGCGTCCCGCCCGCGCTGCTCGCCGCCGCCCGCCGGTTCCCCACCCGCGCGGTGCGGCTGCTGGCCGGGACGGGCACCGCGCGGGCCGCCGACCTGCTGGCCGCGCACGTCCGGATGGGCCCGGACCTGGCGGAGAGCATGCTGCCCGAGCTTCCCGCCGAGGCGCGCCGCACGATCCGCGCGACGCTCGACGCGTGCGCGTCCCGGCCGCCCGCACCGGACCTGCCGCCCCTGCTGACCGAGCCGCCGTGGACCCGCCCGGGGACGAAGGCCAAGCCCGTCGTCATCAAGGACCTGCCCCTGCCCGGCACGCGGGCCGTCGCCTGGGCTCCCGGCGAGCGCGAGGAGTGGACGGCGCGGCGGCCCCGCTTCGGCCCGTACGGCCGTGACCTGGAGCCCGCGAAGGCCGCCGCGCGGTTCGCGGCCGGGACGCTGGCGAACTACGAGGCGCACGCCCTGTTCGCGCTGGGCCCGGACGAACTGGTGCGTCCGCTCCTCGCGGGGTGGGAGCCCGATCCGTGGAACGCCGAGGACTGGCTGCCGCCGATCGTCGGGCGCTTCGAGACGGACGCCGCCGGCGCCGCCCTGTCCGTCGCCCGCCGGGACCCCGCCCTGCTGGGCGGGATGCTGCTGCCGCTGCTGGACGACCGGATCGCGCGGACGATGGCGGACTGGCTCGTCCGGCTGAAGAGCGCCGGGAAGACGGCCCGCGCCTGGTTCGGGCGGCACGGCACGGCCGCCGCTCCGGCGCTGGTCCCGGACGCGCTGGGCAAGGCGGGGCCCGCGCGGCGCGCGGCCGAGCACGCGCTGCGCCTGATCGCCGACCGGCACGGCCCGGACACGGTGGTCGAGGCGGCGCGCGCACACGGGGACGAGGCCGCCGCCGCGATCGGGACGCTGCTGGCCGCCGACCCCCTCGACACCCTGCCCAAGAAGATCCCGTCCGTGGGGTGGGTGGAGATCCGGGCGCTTCCGCCGCTCCTGCTCCGCGACCGGACGCACGCTCTCCCCGACGACGCCGTCCGGCACGTCCTGACGATGCTGGCCATGTCGAACCCGGACGACGTCTACGCGGGCGTCCACGCGGTGCGGGAGCTGAGCGACCCGGACTCGCTGGCCGAGTTCGGGTGGGCCCTGTTCCGCTGGTGGGACGTGTGCGGCGCGCCGCCCAAGGAGAACTGGGCGCTGACCCAGCTCGCGTCCACCGGCGACGACGAGACCGTCCGGCGGCTGACCCCGGTGATCCGGGCGTGGCCGGGCGAGGGCGGGCACGCGAAGGCCGTCCTCGGGCTGGACGTGCTGGCCGCGATCGGCACCGGCACGGCGCTCATGCACCTGAACTCCATCTCCCAGCGGGTGAAGTTCAAGGCGCTGAAGAAGCGGGCGCAGGAGAAGATCGGGGAGGTCGCGGCCGGGCTCGAGCTGACCGCCGAGCAGCTCGCCGACCGGCTCGTCCCGGACTTCGGGCTGGACGCGTCCGGCACCCTCACGCTCGACTACGGGCCGCGCCGGTTCGTCGTCGCCTTCGACGAGCAGCTCAGGCCGACCATCACCGACGACACGGGGAAGCCGCGCAAGTCGCTGCCCAAGCCGGGTGCCAAGGACGATCCCGAGCTGGCGCCCGCCGCCGCCAAGCGGTTCGCGGCCCTGAAGAAGGACCTCCGCGCCGTGGCGTCCGACCAACTCGCCCGCCTCGAACGCGCGATGGTCGATCGCCGCCGGTGGACGCCCGCCGAGTTCCGTGAGCTTCTCGTGGCCCACCCCTTGCTGCACCATCTCGTGCGCCGCCTGGTGTGGACGACCGACGGCGGGCCCGCGTTCCGCGTCGCCGAGGACGGCACGTTCGCGGACTCCTCCGACGACACGGTCACCGTGCCGGACGGTGCCCGCGTGGGCGTCGCGCACCCGCTGGACCTCGGCGGCGACCTCCCCGCCTGGACGGAGCTGTTCGCCGACTACGAGATCCTGCAGCCGTTCGTGCAGCTCGCCCGGCCCGTCCACGCCCTCACCGGCGAGGAGCGGGCGGGCGCCCGCCTGGACCGCCTCGACGGCCTGAAGGTCCCGCCCCGCGCCGTGCTCGGGCTGGTGGGCCGGGGCTGGGAGCGGGGCGCGCCGCAGGACGCGGGCGTCGAGGCGTGGATCTCCCGCCGCGCCGGCACCCGCCGGTTCGTCGTGATCGACCTCAGCCCCGGCATCACCGTCGACCTCCCGGACGAGTTCGGCGACCAGAGTCTCGGCGTGCGGATCACCGAACACCCGGAGGACCGCTACTTCGGGCGGGACGACTCCGGATCCCTGACGTTCGGCGATCTCGATCCCGTCGCCGCGTCCGAGATCCTCGCCGACCTCGACCACCTGGCCGCCTCCGCCCGCTGAAAGGACGACGAACGACCATGCCCCCGAAGCTCCCCGAGGCCCTCACCGACCCGCCCTGGCTGCGCAAGCCGAAACGGCCCGCGGACTGGAAGGCCGTCACCATCGCGGGCCTGGAACCCCCGCCCGGACGCCGCGTCCGCTGGGCGCCCGGCGAGCGCGAGGACTGGCTCGGCCACCCCGTCCGGGCGGACGAGGCCTACTGGCGGGCGGAGATCGACCGGCACTTCGGGAAGGACCGGGGGGCGGCCTTCCAGCAGGCCGACGTGCTCGTGCACGCGCCCGAGCACCTGGCCCGTCCCCTGCTCCCGCAGTTCGCGCCCCGCGAGGACCAGAGCCTCCATCACTGGCTGCAGCCCCTGCTCGCCCGGTTCGAACTGGACGTCTGGGACCTCGTCGTCCGGATGGCCGGGGCACGTCCGACCCGCAACGGGTGGCCCGTCGTCCCCCTGCTGGGCGCCGACACGGCACGCCTGGCGGCCTACTGGCTGTACAAGCTGAAGACGGCGCGGCACCTCGCCGAGGCGTGGTTCGAGCGGCACGGCCCGCTCGCCGCCGGGTACTACCTGGTGCCGGACGCCCTCGGCGCCGCGGCCGCGCCCCGCCGGCAGGCCGTCAACGCGCTCCGGCACGTCGCCGGCATGGACCCCGACCTGGTCGTGCGCGCCGCCCGCAGGTACGGGGAGGAGGCCGCCGCCGCCGTGGTGCGGATGCTCGCGGATGCCCCGGCGGGGACGTTCGCCCCGGCCGTGCGGCCGACACCGCCGCCGCCCTACCCGAAGTGGGCCGACGCCGACGCCCTGCCCCGTCCGGTCCTGCGAGAGGACGGTACGGCGCTCCCCGCCGCCGCCACCCGCAACCTCGTCCACATCCTCGCGATGGACGACGGAATGCCGGACGACTATCCGGGTGTCGGCGAGGCCGTCGACGAGGTCGAGGCGATCTGCGAGCCGCCGTCCCTCGCCGCGTTCACGGCGGCGCTGTTCGAGGCGTGGCGCGCCGCCGGGTACCCGGCCGGGGGCGAGTTCGTCCTGTCCGCCCTCGCCCGGTGCGGGGACGGCGCGGCCGTCGGCCTCCTCGGGCCCCTGCTGCCGCACTGGTCGCCCGACGACGAGTGGCGGCGCGTTTCCCTGGGGATGCGGGTCCTCGCCGCGATCGGCGGCGAGGAAGCGGCCGTGCACCTGCACGACCTCGCCCGCTCTCCGCATCGCGGCGTCCGGTACCACGCCTGGAGGCACCTCGAGGCGGTCGCCGCCGACCTGGACCTGACCGCCGACCGGATCGCGGACCGGCTCGTCCCGTCCCTCGGGCTGGACGCGTCCGGCACCCTCGACCTCGACTACGGCCCGCGCCGGTTCACGGTCGGGTTCGACGAGCAGCTCAGGCCGTTCGTCACCGGCGAGGACGGCCGCCTCCGCAAGGCGCTCCCCAAACCGGCGGCGCGCGACGATCCGGCCCGCGCCGCCGCCGCCCGCGAACGCTTCACGGCGCTCAAGCGGGACGTCCGGGGCGTCGCCCGCGAGCAGCTCGACCGCCTGGAGGCGGCGATGCTGGACGGCCGCCGCTGGGTGCCCGCCGATTTCCGCGAGCACCTCGCCGGGCATCCCCTCCTCCGGCACATCGTCCGCCGCCTGGTCTGGCGGATCGTGGACGGCCCCGCGTTCCGCATCGCCGAGGACGGCACGTTCGCGGGCGTCGACGATGACGCCGTCGCGGTCCCGGACGCGGCCGAGATCGCGCTCGTCCACCCGGTGACCCTCGGCGCGGACGAGGCCGGAGCCTGGGCCGCGCTGCTCGCCGACTACGAGATCCTGCAGCCGTTCCCGCAGCTCGGACGCCCCGTCGTCGCGCTCACCGGCGCAGAGCGGGAATCCGACCGCCTGGCCCGGCTGGAGGGCGCGGTGCTGCCCGCCGCCGCCGTCCGCGCCCTGCTCCGAGGCGGCTGGCGCTGGCCCCCCGAATACCAGGGCCCCACCCGCACCCGGCTCTGGCGTGCCTTCGGCGACCACCGCTACCTCGTCGTCGACTTCGCCCCCGGCCTCCGCGACGCCGATCCGGAGCGGGACGAGGCGCAGACGATCCGCGGCGTGCGGGGGACCACGGACAGCCGCGCGGACCCGGGCGACGCCCGGTACCGCCTCGGCGACCTCGACCCGGTCGCCCTCTCCGAGGCCCTCACCGCCCTGCTCGCCCGCATCGGCTGACCGCAGGTCAGGCGAACCGCGAGCTGCGCACGGGCCCGGGGGACCGGACCGGCTCCCTGGGCCCGCCGAGCCACGCCGCCCGCGCCGCCGCGACCAGCGCCGCCGGTGCGCCGTCCGGGTCCGGCGGGGCCGCGGCGTCGCCCCCGTCCCGGTCCGGTTCGGCCCGGACGATCTCGGCGGCGACCTCCTCGGCGGGCCGCGCGTCCGGCTCGGTCCGCGCCACCTCCCCGTCCGCGCCCGCGCGCAGCCCCGCGCCCCACGGCGGGACGACCACCTGGTGCAGCAGCCCGCTCACGTCCGCGGTGATCGGCGGCGGCGACGTCCAGCAGGTGGCGTGCTCGAACAGCACCTGCCCCTCGGCCCGCTCCCACAGCCCGGCGAGCACCTCGCCGTCCGCGTCGTTCAGGTCGTAGGCGACGACGAGCGCGCCCGGCCGTCCGGGCTCGACCGGCCCGGCCGGCAGCCCGAACAGCTCCGCGACGGCCAGCCCCAGGATCGCGCTGGAACGGTCGGGCAGCGGCGCCACCCGATCCGGCCGCACCCCGGCCGCGTCCAGCACGAGCCGCAGCCGCTCGATCATGAGCCGGCACTGCCCGTAGCCGTCCCCGAGGTAGGCGAAGCGGCCGGTCATCCCGGCGTCGAACCCGTGCGGCGACAGCGACAGCAGCACCGTCCCGCCGATCGCGAACTGCCAGCCCCGCAGGTCCAGCTCGTCCAGCGGCGACACCGGACGGACGGCCCGCGCCCGCGCGAGCATCCGCTCCAGCCGCTCCCCGGCGGGCGTCCACGTCTCGTCCGGTGCGGGCAGCGCCCCCGCCGTCTCCTCGGCGCGCGCGACGTCCCCGGACAGGAACGCGTTGTAGGCCAGGAGGTAGCGGTCGGGCCACGGCTCCAGCAGCGCCGCGTGCGCGTCCAGCGCCGCGACCGCCTCCGCGTGCCGGTGGTCGTCCTCCAGCGCGGAGACCAGCTCTCGCACGAGCCCCAGCTCGCCGGGCTGGAGCTCCAGCGCCGCCCGCAGCGCCGGGACGGCCAGCGTCGCCACGCCGCGCTCGACGCACGCGTACCCGAAGTCGTACAGCTCCTGCGCCCCCGGTTCCCGGCTCCGCCCGCCGCGGCCGAACCGCCCGCGCCGTCCGCCGGTCCCGGCCACGGCCGCCGCGGCCTCCCGCAGGTCGTCGAACCCGGACGCCGCGGCCGCCCCCTCGAGCAGCCGCGCCAGTTCCCGGAGGTCCATCTCCTCGGCGTTCGCCCGCAGGTGCCGCAGCAGCCCGGGGATGTCGCCGTCGTCGAGCAACGCCTGCGGATCGTCCATGACCGCGCACCCTACTGCCCGGCGCTCCCAGAGATCACCGCATTTTCCCCACCTCGGGACGCACCGGCCCGGCGAGGGTTCGGGCGACGGCCCGCGCGGCAGCGACCCGTGCTCCGCAAGCACGGGTCGGGAACCCGTGCAGATCACCGTATCGACCCCATATCGGGGCGTACTTACCGAATGGGCATATAGCCGTTCCTTGCGGGGTCCGATGCCTCCGCGTCGACGTCTCACGAACACGGGGCGACACGGAGGCGAGATGACGCAGACGTCGGAGCAGGGCACGTCGGATCGGTATCTGGGCGGACCGGAAGGCGAGCGTGAGCAGTCATTCGAGATGTACGCGTGGCGCGTGCACCAGGCGCTGCACGACTGGACCGCCAAGGTGGACGCGAAAGCCTCGGTGATCCTCACGCTCGAAACCGCGATTCTGGGGCTCATCGTCGCCTTCGCGCAGTCGGGAAAGCGGCTCGAACGCCTCACGACCCTGGAGACGTGGACGTTCGCCGCCGGGCTCGTACTGCTGGTGGCCGCGATCCTGCTGGCCGGAGCGGCGGTCTTCCCGCAGCTCAACCGGCGGGACGCGCGGCGCAACTGGCGTAGCAACTACGTCTACTTCGGTCACCTGCGCCGCTGGAGCCCGGAGGAACTCGTGGTCGCGCTCGGAGACGGGGACGAGCGGCGAAACAAGCTCGTCCTCAGCACGCAGCTCATCGCCCTCTCCAAGATCATTTGGCGCAAGCACTCCTTCCTGCAGTACTCGATGGGGCTGGTGGTCGCCGGGAACGTCGCGGTTTGGGTGCCGCTCCTGTTCGGCTAAGGGGCGGTGTCGGCCAGGGCCCGGGCGGTGCGGGTGTGGAAGGTGGTGCCGAGGACCTCCTCCCAGCGGTGCGCGAAGACGCCGAGGTAGTCGCGGCACGACGCGCCCATCCGGGCGAAGCTCCAGCCGTCCTCGGGGTCGCAGCACTCGTCGGCCGGCCACGTCCACGTCTCGTCGCGGCCGGCCGCCACGAGCCGCTCGCACACGCGGACCGCGCCCGCGTACGTGCGCAGGAGGTCGAACTCGAAGTCCTCGTCGTCCCTGATGTGGAACAGGTCGAGGGTCCGCAGGAGGATGTCCCGGCCGTGCTCCAGCGCCCCCGTCTCCGCACAGAACAGCAGGTGCGCGCCGACCCCCGCCGCACCGGACGCCGTCCGGTAGGTGCGCTCGTGCACCCGCAGCGCCTCGTCCGCGCGGCCCGCACGCAGGAGGGCGGGCAGCAGCAGGTCCGCGCGCTCGTCGCCGGCGTCCAGGAGCGGCGCCATCGCGGCGAACGCCTCCTCGTCGCACCCCAGGTCCAGCCACCAGCGGACGCTCCGCAGCGTGTGCTCGCGTCCGGCGTACCGCTCGGCGTGCGGCAGCGCGCGGAACTCCGCCTGCGCGGCCCGCAACGCGTCCGCGTCGCCGGACCGCGCCGCCGCCTCCGCCCGGTACCACCGGATGTGGTGCAGGTCGTCGGTGCCGGGACGGCAGCGCGGCTCCAGCCGGTCGAGGAGGTCGCGGATCTGCCGCAGATGCGGACCGGTGCGGGCGAGGACCCGCCCGAGCGCGACGGGCACCGCCCGCCACAGCGCGGCCGTCCGCTCCGCGCCGAACAGCTCGGGGCGCTCGCCGTGCAGCCGGAACAGCTCCTCCAGCGTCGAGAAGAGGTCGCGCCGCCACAGTTCGAGGCGCTCGGAGAGAAGGTCGTCGAGCAGCGCGAACCGGGCGTCCACCAGGACGTCCGGGACCCCGCCCACGATCGCGTTCTGCACCACCCGCTGCGTCCGGCCGATGCGCACCCGGTTCTTCTCGATCATCCGCGCCCGGTCGAGCTCGCGCCGCAGGCCGCCGGCGTCGGTGAGGTCAAGGTGCGCGGCGGGCGGGGGAGCGGCGTCCTGCGCGGGAGGCGACACGGGCGCCGGCAGTTCGAGGCGGTCGACGACGGGTTCGGCGCGGATCAGCGCCTCGATCCGCTCGGGGAGATGCGTGCTGCCGTCCTTCTCGCCGATGTCGCGTGCCAGGTTGACCGCCGTCCACCGCAGTTGCTCGCCCAGCTTGGCGTAGGTGATCAGCGGCAGGTAGTCGCAGTCGGGATCGTCGCAGTCGCACGGCCAGAACCATTCCCGGTCGAGCCCCAGCGCGCAGACCCGCCGGCACAGCAGCGCCGCCGCTGCCGCCGTCCACATGTGGACGGCGTAGCGGCCGTCGAGCCCGATCCGCCCGAGGTTCCGGTGCAGGACGTCCATCCCGCGTTCCTCGTTGCCGGTGCGGGCGCAGAACTCCAGCTGCGCGGCGACGTCCTCGTACGTCAGCCCGGGGAGCGCGTACGTCCGCTGGTGCGCCGCTACCGCCTCGTCGAACCGTCCGGTGTGCAGGTACGGCATCAGCAGACCGGTCTCGTAGGCGTTGCCCTCGCTCACCGGGATGTGCCCCGCCACCACGGGCGCCAGCGCCGTGACCGCGAGGTCGTACCGCTCCAGCCGCGTCCACATGAGCGCGTGGGCGCCGGCGTGGCCGTCGGGGACGAAGTGCTCCTCCGGCATCCCCTGGACGTGCAGCCGCCCCCACAGCCGCTCGACCTCGGCGACGTTCCCGCGGCGCGCCTCCAGGTCCATGCGGGTGTCGTCGAGCGCGTACCGCGACCAGCGCCGCGTCGGCGGGCAGTACCGCTCCAGCTCGTCGATCAGCCGGTGGACCCGGTCGGCGGGCTCGACGTCCATCCGCACGTACCAGTCCAGCACGTTGTACAGCTGCGTCCACATGGCCGTGACGTGCGCGGGACTGTAGCGGTGCGGTTCGGCGTGCCACATCAGCAGGGCCGCGCGGAGCACGCCGAGGGCCTCGCCCATCACCTCCCTGGAGTGCGCCTTCCAGTTCTTCGAGCGCAGCGCGTACCCGTAGTCGACGCGGACCTTGAACAGCATCTCCGGGTCGCCGAGCGCCTCGGCGTCGGCCAGCACCGCCTCCATCGCCGCGACGAACCGCTCCTTGCCGCCGCCCGGCTTGCCCGGCTCCACGTCCCACGCCGCGCCGAGCCGCCGCCGCAGTTCCGCCCTGTCGAGCGCGGTCACCGTCAGCCCTCCCGGACGGCGTGCTCGACCAGCCCGAGGAACGCGCGGTTCACCCCGGCCACGTCGTCCGGCCGCAGCGGGCGGTTCCCGGTCAGCAGCGCGTACCCGTGCATCGCCTCGACCGACAGCTCCACGACCCGGACGTTCGCGGTGCTGGTCAGCCGCGCCACGATCGGGTTGCGGTGGTTGAACACCAGCCGCGGCCCGTCCTTCTCCTTCTCGCCGGGATCCATGAACTCCGCCCAGACGCCGTCCGCCTCGCCGCCGTGCCCGCCCGGCGCGCCCTGCAGGTACAGGACGGGCAGCGACGCGGGGGAGAACGACCGCAGCAGCGGCTCGCACCCCCGCCCGGCCAGGGTCCGTCGCGCGGTCTCCAGGAAGTCGCGGGCGGCGAACTCCACGCCCGGTCCCACCGGGTCGAGCCGCGTCGCCAGCTCCGACGTCTCCAGCCTGCCGACGTCCAGGTCCGGGTCCAGCCGCCGCAGCCGGTTCAGGATCTCGGTGTGGTAGGTGTAGCCGCCGTTGACCAGGGCGATGCCCTGCGCGGCGGCGATGCCCGACAGCTGCCGGAACTCCTCGACCCGCGGCGTGTACCGGATCGTGCGGTGCCGCGCCCGCAGCTCGGCGAGCGTGAGGTTCCCCTCGCTCGTCTCGAACGGGACCTGCTCGTCCACGATCCGCAGCATCTCGACGTCGTGCACCGCCAGCGCCATGACCCCGCGGTAGTGCACCGCCAGGAACTCCCGCATCCGCGCGGGGTCCGTCGCCGCGAGCCGCACCAGCCAGGACCGTAGCGCGTCCCCGAGCCGCTCCCGCGTCACCGCCAGCAGCTCGTCGTCGTACAGCTGCTCCCGGCTCGCCGTCGGCCGCAGCTCTCCGGCGTCCAGGACGCACCGGACGAAGAACGCCCACTCCGGCAGGACGCCCTCGACCCGGTCGCCCAGCAGCATCCGCTTCAGGTAGACCCGATGCGTCGCCCGCTCGCTCGGGTTGCTCTCGTACGGCAGGACGAACGCCGCGCCGCGCAGCCCCGCCTCCGGCACCGCCAGCTCGACGGCGTCGAACGGCACCGCCCCCAGCACCCGCGTCCCGTACCCGAGCAGCTCCTCGCGTCCCCGCTCCCACGGCGGCGTCGCCTCCGTGACCCGCTCCCCGTCCACCCGGACGTCGTAGGGCAGCATCGCCCCGTAGTGCCGCACCAGCTCCCGCACCGTGGACGCCTCGAGCCAGTGCCCGAAGTCCCGGCGGGCCCGCAGCACCACGGTCGTCCCGGCCTCGTCCCGCTTCCCCGGCTCCACGGTGTAGTGCCCGTCCGCGTGGCCCCGCCACACGACCGCCGGGGCGTCCGGCTCGGCGGCGCTGCGCGTCACGACCTCGATCTCGTCGGCGACGAGGAAGCACGACAGCAGCCCGATCCCGAACTGGCCGAGGAAGTCGTGCCGCGCCAGCCCCAGCTCGTCCCGCTTGGAGGAGTTCCCGATCGTCGCGAGCAGCTCGTGCACCTGCGGCTCGGTCAGCCCGATCCCGGCGTCGTGGACCCGCAGCTCCCCGTTCCCGGTCTCGAACCGGATCGGCGCCGTCCCGTCCGCGGCGCCCGTCCCGCCCGCCCCGTCCGTTCTCGAGCCCCGGGCGGTCATCGCGTCCACCGCGTTCTGCAGCAGCTCCCGCACGTACACGCGCGGGCTGCTGTAGAGGTGCCGGCTCAGCAGATCGACGATCCCGCGCAGATCGACGTTGAAGTTCTTCGCCCCCGTTGGCCCCTGACTCGTCATCACCTCACTGAGATGGACGGATCCCGCCTCCGGTTCCGCCGTCGACCGCCCGCGTGTGGAAGGTCGTACCGAGGACCTCTTCCCAACGGCGGGACTCGTCGCGGACGGATTTCCGGAGCGCCTTCGCCAGCCGCGCGTAGGTCCAGTCGTGCTCGTCGGGGCAGCACTCGTCGGCGGGCCAGGTCCAGTTCCCGGTGTATCCGGCGTTCGCCAGGAGTTCGCATATCCGGGCGCCGGCGGCGTACAGGCGCATGTCCGCGAACGTGAAGTCGTCGTCTTCGTCCGAGCCGTGAAAGAGGTCGATGACGCGGTGGAGGATCTCCCGCCCGTGTTCGAGGAGTCCGGTTTCCGCGCAGTAGTGCAGGTGGGCGGTGACCTCGGGGGGCCCGGACGCCGCCGCGCGGGTGCGCTCGTGCAGCGCGCGGGCCTCGGCCGTCCGGCCGGCGCGCAGGTAGGCGGGCAGTAGGAGGTCCTCGCGGTCGTCGCCCGGGAGCGCCGCCATCGCCTCGATCGCGTCCTGATCGCAGCCGAGGTCGAGCCACCACCCCACGGCACGCAGGACGTTCGCGCGGCTCGCGTACCGCTTCACGTCCGGGAGGTCGCGGAACCGGGCCCAGGCGGCGCGGGTCGCGTCGGCGTCGCCGGACCGGGCGGTGGTCTCGGTGCGGAACCAGCGGACATGGTGCGCGTCCTCGGTGCCGGGGCGGCAGTGACGCTCGGCCGCGTCGAGGAGCCCGTGGACCTGCCGGAGGTGCGGACCGGGCCGGGTGAGCGCCTCGTCCAGCACGACCGGGACGGCCCGCCACAGCGCGTCGAGCCGCCCCGGCTCCGCCGGGACCGCCCGCTCGTCGAGCATCCGGAACAGCTCCCGCAGCATCGAGAACCGGTTCCTGCTCCAGCCGCGCCAGCCCAGCTCCAGGAGGTCGTCCAGCGACCGGAGCCGGGCGTCGGCGAGCACGTCCGGCGCCCCGGCCGCCAGCGCGTTCTGCACCACCCGCTGGGTCAGCACGATCCGCGGCCTGCGCAGTTCCATCGCCCGAGCCCGGTCGAGTTCCGCGCGCAGGCCGTCCGCGTCCCCGGCGTCCAGGTGAGCGGACGGCGGCGGGACGGCCGGGGGCGCGGCCGGTCCGGCGTCCGGCGGCAGCTCGAGGCGCTCGATCAGCGGTTCCGCGTGGATCAGCGCGTCGATCCGCTCCCCGGCGAAGGACGTCCCGTTCAGCCTGTCCAGGCGCCGCCCGAACCTGATCGCCCGCCAGCGCAACTGGGCGCCGAGCTCCGCCCAGTTGCAGAGCGCCGGGTCGTCGCAGCCGGGATCGTCGCACCCGCAGGGCCAGACCCATTCGCGGTCGATGCCCTTGGCCGCGGCCCGCAGGCACAGCAGGGCCGCCGCCGCGGCCGTCCACACCTCGACGACGTACTGGCAGCGGTACCCGAACCGGTGCAGGTTGCGATGCAGGACGTCCAGGCCGCGTTCCTCGTTGCCGGTGCGGGCGCAGAACTCCAGGTGCGCGGCGACGTGCTCGAGCTTCATGTCCGGCAAGGTGTAGGTGCGCTGGTGCACCGCGACCGCCTCGGCCACCCGCCCGGTGTGCAGGTACGGCATGAGGAGGTCCTCCTCGTACACGCGGGCGCCCTTCCGCACGGGCATCCGCCCCGCGAGCAGGGGCGCCATCGCCTCGATCGCCCGCTCGTGGCGGCCCAGCAGCGTCCACATGGTCGCGTCGGTCCCGGCCACGCCGTCGCGGAAGAAGTGCTCCGTCGGGACGTCCCGCATGCGCAGCCCGCGCCAGATCCGGTCGACCTCGGCGGCGTCGCCGCGGCGGGCCGCGATCTTCATCCGCGCGGTGTCGAGCGCGTACCGCGCCCCGGTCCGGGTGGGCGGGCAGTACCGTTCCAGCTCGTCGATCAGCCGGGCCACCCGGTCGGCGGGCTCGGGATGGAACCGGATGTACCAGTCGAGGAGCCGGTAGAACTGCGTCCACATCGCCGAGACGTCGCCTTCGCCGTGCCGGTGCGGCGCCTCGTGCCACATCAGCAGGCACTTCCGGAGGACCGCGAGCCACCGGGAGGTGAGCTCCCGGGAGTGCTTCTTCCAGCCCGAGATGCTCAGCGAGTAGGCGTACTCGATGCTGATCTTGAAGAGGATCCCGGGCTCGCCGTAGGCCTCCGCGTCCGCGTGCAGGGCCTCCAGGTCGGCCAGGTAGCGTTCCTTGTCGCCGCCGGGTTCGCCCGGGGCCAGCTTCCGCACCGCCTTGTAGCGCCGCCGCAGCTCCTCCGTGCTCCCCGCCGCCGCTTCCGGTCCCGTCCGCTCTCGCCGATCGCTCGCCACCCGATTCAGATGCCCGCCCGCCCCTCCCGGTTCCACGCCTCCCGGCGGGCGTGCCCGCCGGGAGGCGGGCGGGCCGGCTCACCGCCGTTCGAGGACCAGGTCGCAGGTCGATTCGAGCTCCTGCCCAGCTGTGAGGTGCAGGTGCGACCCCGGGGTCACGCCGTCCTGTGCGAGCGTCAGCAGGTGCCGTGCCAGGGAGATCAGCCCCTCACGGTTGGCGGCGACGACGACCTCGCCCGCCTCGGCCGAGACGGAGATGTCGTACCCGTCCTCCCACCCGAACGCGAGTCCCCGCTGGGGGGACGGGGCCTCCACGTTGATCGTCCATCGCATCGCGTCGCTCCCGAGTCAGTCGATGTAGATGTGCCGGTTCTCGATGACCTGCATCCTGTCGGGTCTTCGCGGGTTGGGCGCCAACCCTTCGAAGTTCATGTGCGGGCCACCGCCGTGCCGACCGGTGATGTCGCTTTCCCCCATTCTCGCGACCCGGGTTCCGTCCGCCGACACGAACCTGCCGGAGCCGGGGACCGGCTCGCTGTACCCGGGGCCCACCCAGCGCTCCGCCGCGGTCAGCGCGTCGTCGGTGGGCAGCTTCGTCCCGTCGATGGGATGCCCGTCCGCGTCATACTGGCCGGTCGACGTCCACGGGACGCGGGGCTGCCCGCTGCTCCCGCCGTAGTTGTGCGGGGTGAGGCCGAGAGGGTCGAGCCAGGTGGTGGGGTTGGGGACATAGGCGTGCGGGTTGGGTTGCGGTGCCAGGCCGAGTGGGTCGGGCGAGAGGTATCCGGCATTGGCGGGGTCGTAGTAGCGGCGGAAGTTGTAGTGGAGGCCGGTCTCGGGATCGTGGTACTGGCCGGGCATGCGCAGGGGGCAGGGGGACGGGGTGTCGGTCGCCGGTGCTCCCCACGCGCTGGTGCGGGCGGGCGTGACGGCCCCGCCCGGATCGACGAGTTCGGCCGGGGTGCCGACCAGGTCGGTGACGATGGCGTGGAACCGCTGGTCGATCCACTCCTGCGGCGCGGTCGCGGAGTGGCGCTCGGTCTGGGTCAGGGGTTTGTGGGTGCCTGGCTCATAAGTCCAGGTGGTGATGCGGCGCGGGCGGTCCCGGGCGTGGATGTGGTGGGTCTGTTCGGCGAGGCGGGTGCCGTCCCAGGCGTAGGCGTAGCTCTGGAGGCGGGTGCCGCCGTCGGGCGCGTACTGGTGCTTGGCGATGCGGCGGCCCAGCGGGTCGTAGTGGTATCGCCAGTGTGAGCCGCCGGGGGTTTCGACGGCGGTGAGCCGGTCGTCGGCGTCCCAGTGGAACCGCCAGGTGCGGCGCTTGCCGGACAGGGTGACGCGTTCGCGCAGGACGATGCGTCCCTGGGCGTCGTGCTCGTAGCGGGTGCGCCCGGCACGCCGCACAAGCGTGCCGTCGTATTCGCGAACCCCGCTCTCGGCCGCGTCCGGGTCGGGGGCCGGATGGTCGGCGTGGGCGAGGTTGCCGCTGCCATCGTAGGTATAGCGCTCGGTCCAGCCGTGGGCGGTGACGGCCGTGATGCGGCCCCGAGTGTCGAGGGCGTAAGCGCGGTCGCCGCTGAGGCTGTCGGTGACGCCGGTAAGGTTCCCGTCGGGGCGGTAGGCGTAGGTGCGGTGCTGCAACAGCCGCGCCTGGTCGCCGGCGGACGTGGGAGCACCCCACAGAGTCTGGGCGGTGAGGCGGCCCAAGGAGTCCCACTGCTGGGACATGGCCGCCGAGGCGCCTATGCGGCGGCCGGTCTCGCGGCCCGCGAGGTCGTGGGTGAAGGTGAGGGTCTGGCCGCCCGTGGCCAGCCGAGCGGGCAGTCCGGTGGGCGTGTAGGCCCAGACGGCTTCGGCGCCGGATGGGGTGCGGCGGCGGATCACGCGGCCGAGCGGGTCGCGGGAGTAGGCGGTGGTGGCGCCGCCGGTGGTCTCGGCGGTGACGCGGCCGAGCGCGTCGCGTTCCAGGCGCAGCGCGCCGCCGGGGCCGGTGGCCTCGATCAGGCGGCCCAACGGGTCGTAGGCGAAGGCGGTGACTTGGTCACCGCTGGTCTTCTCGATGGTGTTCCCGAGGGGATCGCGGGTGTAGGCGACGGTCTGGCCGGCGCCGTTGGTGCGGGACGTCAGGCGCCCCGCGGCGTCGAGGACGTAGGCGATGGTGCGGCCGTTGAAGTCGGTCTCAGCGGTCAGGCGTCCCGCCGGATCGTAGGTGTAACACCAGGTCAGGCCCGCATCGTTGGTGACGGTGGCAAGGCGCCGCTCGGCGTCGTGGGTGAACGCCAGCCGGGACCCGTCCGGCCGGATCACGGCCGTCGGCTGATCCAGCGGGCCGTATTCGGTGCGGGTCGTCCCACCGGACGCGTCGGTGTGCTCGATCGCGTTGCCCTCGCCGTCGTACCGCCACCGCTCGACCGTCCCGTCGGGCCGCGTCACCGAGGCGGGCCGCCCCTCGACCGTCCAGGCGAAGGTGGTGCGTGCGCCCGTCGGATCGGTATGGCCGGTGAGCCGTCCCATCGCGTCGTAAACGCGGCGAGAGGTGCCGCCGGACGCGTCGATGATGGTGGTGGGCAGGCCGGCGGCGTCGAGTTCGGCGCGGGTGGTGGCGCCGAGCGCATCGGTGACCGAGACCAGGCCACCTCGCTCGCCGTGGGAGAAGGTGGTGACCGCCCCCGCCGGGTCCGTCTCCCGGGCGAGATTGCCGCGCTCGTCGTACTCCCAGGCCCACTGCCTCCCATCGGGCCGGACGCGGCGGACGGGCAGATTGAATTCGTTGAACTCGGTCGCGCCGGAAGTGCCATCGGGATACCGGACATCGGTGAGGTTGCCACGCTCGTCGTAAGCGAACCGGGTCGTGTGGCCGAGCGGGTCGGTGCGCGAGAGGAGCCGGTCGTACTCGTCCCATTCGGAGCGGGTGACGTTGCCGAGCGGGTCGGTCTCCTCGACGATCTGGTCGTACTCGTTGTACCGGTGGACGGTCGTGTTCCCGAGCGCGTCGGAGACCAGGGTGCGGCGCTTGTCGGGCTCGTGGACGAACATGGTGTTCAGGACGCCCCCCGAGCCCTCACCGCGGACGGCGCGGCCCCGCTCGTCGTAGGTGTACCGGTACCAATGCTCGTTGCGGTCCACCCATCCGGTCAGCCGGTGCTCGGCGTCGTAGGTGAACCGCTGCGGAACACCGGAGGCGTCGTAGACTTCGGTCAGGTCGCCCGCGTCGTCGTAGCCGAACCGCACCGGCGTCGTCCCGTCCGGTGTGCGCAGCGCGGTGACGCGGCGGTCGCCGTCACCGGTCGGGGCGGTGTCGACCAGGATCTGATAGCCGCCCGAGTGCCGCACCTCGGTGAGCGCCTGCTCCTCGTACAGGAAGTCGATGCGGTTGCCGTTGCGGTCGGTAATCGCCGTCAGCGGTAGCCGCGACCATCCCGTCTCCTCACCCGGCGCGGGAAAGTGCAGCGTGCGGCCCGCGTACGGGTCGGTGACGGTGTACCCGCCGGCGGAGGTCAGGACGAGCGGATGCCGTGGCCCGGCGCCCGGCATGAACGCCACGTTCGGCACCGGGCGCTGCGGATAGGTCCGGACGGATGCGTCCGCGCCGATGAAGTGCACGCCCTCGCTGTCGAGTTCGAGCGCCTGGTCGAGGGTCGAACCCCAGGACGTCCCGAACCAGCGGCCCGCCTGGAACGACGAGACGTGCGTCCGTTCCAGGATCAGCGGCAGAACCCCCGACAACGACACGTCGACCTGCGACAGCAGCACGTCGCCGGTGACGATGCCGATCGGGTCGCCGCCGCTCGGCGTCCGGTTGGTCGGACGGGCCCGCGACTGCTCCGACCCGTTCCTGCGGCCACCGGGGGGCGAGCCGCCGGGGCCGGGGTTGGTGCGGCCGGTTCTGGGTGGCGTCGGCCCGTTATCACCGGGATTCCTCCGCTTGGGGGCAGGGAAGAAGTCACCGGCCATCTTTCCGAACACGCCGCGAGCCGCCCGGCCGCCCGGCGCCCCGCGGTTACCGTTGCGCCTGCCCACTGACAACGCCCCCCTGATGACATGCCTTGCAGAGCACGGGTAAGGAACGTACGGCCGAAGGCGACTGGCGCCGCCGACACCGTGAGCGATCAATATAGGCAGGAATGGGGCTTGCCTGGCTCTCGGTCAACGGAAGATCGTCCACATCCTCGTCCGGGTTCCGCAGCCGCACCGGGCCGTTCGGCGGGGGCGCGCCTGCGCGCCTCGCCTACCTGGCCTCGGTGGCGGCGTCGAGGAGGTCGCCGACCGTGCGGCGCTCCGCCGGTTCGGTTCCGGTCTCGCCCCGCAGCCCGTTCAGCAGTTCGAACCGGGCCTCGGCGGCCTGCCCCTGGGCGAGCTTCAGGAGCAGCCCGTCCTTCTCCTTCACCGGCAGCCGCCCGATGTGACGGTTCAGCGCGGCGTCGCCGGGCGGGGGAGCGCTGGCGCGCGCGGCGACGCCGAGCAGCGTGCCGTCCAGCCGGAGGAAGTCGGCGAGTGCCCGTTGCGCGGCGGTCGGCGAGTCGAGCCCGGCGGGAACCGGAGGCTCTGGCGTGTCCTCCGCGTCGTCGCCGAAGGCGTCCTCGTCGCGCTCCCAGCCCCCGTAGGCGGCGAGCCACGCGAGGTACAGGGGACGGAGGTCACCGGCGGCCAGTTCCGCGCGGACGCCGACCAGCGACGCCAGTCCCGGGACGGCGTCCTCCTCCCATTCGCCCTCTTCGTCCTCGCTGTGGAAATCGAGCACCACGTGGTCGCCGGTCGTCCGGACGATCACGTGCTCGTCAACCGCGTACTCGCGGGCGACGCGGGGAGGGAGCAGATCCTTGGGCAACCGGAGCATCAGCCGGTGCGTCCCCCAGTTCGCCCAGTACAGATGCGCGTCGTAGTACTGCGACATCAGCGTGTCCGGATCGCCCTTGAAGTCGCCCCACTCGTACTCGTTCGTGAAGCCGGTGGCGGTGATCTCGGCGCGGGTGGACAGCGCGCGGACGTCGGCCTGCTCGTCTTCGTCGAGAGGACGGTCGATGGCCAGGAACTCGTAATACTGGTATTCGCTCATTTGGGCCGGGAGTGTAGTGATCGGCTCCGACGATCGAGGCCCGGTGCGCCCACAAGGGAGCGGCGATCTGCTGGACTGCCCGCATGGACAGGGAGCACGGTGCGCGGCTGGAGTGCCTGCGGCTGCTCGGACGCGCGGACCACCTGCGGGTGCTGGCGGCGGCGGAGGAGCGGGAACTGCTCTCGGGGCATCCGCTGGACTACCCGTCGCACCTGTTCATGCGCGAGATCGCGGCGAACGAGGGGATCGGGACGGTCCGCGAGTACCTCGAACGGCCCGGACGGCGCGGCGCGATGCTCGCGCGGACGGTCGAGCGCCTCCGGAGCGTCGACCTCGGGCCGCTGCGCCGGTTCGGCATCGATCCTGGCGACGTCCGGAACGCGCCCGGCGCCGCCCTGCGGGCCGCGCGCGCCCTGCTGCCGGACGCCGAGGCCGGACGGGCCGGTGACGGGATCGTCCAGTGGGCCGGGCACGCGTCCTTCGCCGCGCTGCGCACCGGCACGGCGGTGCGGCGCGACGGGCGCCGGTTCACGGCGGCGCACGAGCTGGCGGCGTCCGTGCTCGCCCGCCGCCACTACGCCCTCAGCGTCCCCGGACACCCCGGGTTCCTGTACCAGCCCGCGTCCATCGAGGTGGTCGCGGCCGGGTACGGCTGGCTCGCCGAGCACGGCGAGCGGGCGCCGGGACTGACGCCGGGGCAGCGGCACGCGGGCGCGCTGCTGCGGGAGATCCCGCACGGTGCGGGCCCGGCGCTGGAGCTGTTCGCCGCCCACGAGCTCGGGCACACGCTCGACGCCGGCGGGCACGCGCCCGTCCTGGAGGCGCTCCGCCGGACGGGCCACGATCCGGCGGACGCCTTCCGGCACGGGCTGACCGGCCCCCGGCACCTCGCCGCCTGGGACCGGCTCGCCGCCGGCCGGGGCGGCCCGGCGGAGCGCACGTTCGACGTCACGTTCGTCCTGTCCGACCTGCTCGCCGCCTGGACCCGGATCACGGCGTGCCCGGACGGCCCGGCGAGCCGCCTCCAGGTCGCCTACCTGTGGCAGCTCGCCGCGCCGCCCGGGACACCGGACGCCCGCCGCGGGACGGCCGCGAGCCTGCGGGCCGCCGAACGGGTGGAGCCGTCCGCGCTGGCCCGCGAGATCGAGGAGATCCTCGCCGCCGCCCGCACCGCCCCGCACACGGTCGGTGCCCGGTTCGAGGCGCTGGAGGCGCGGAGCTGGGACCTGCTGCGGGAACGTTTCCCGCAGGCCACGGATGGCGCGGGCCGGGCGTGATCAGCGCGCCTTCGCGTGGACGACGATGTTGTCGCGGTAGCTCCCGCGGTCGCGGTCGAACGTCCTGCCGCAGGTGATGAGCCGGACCTCCGGGCCGGGCGAGGGCGCGTAGACGGAGTCCGGCCCGCCGGCCTTGCCGTGCCGCGCGAGCCGCGTCACCGCGAACCGGACGATCGTCCCGTCCGCCCGGTCGCCCCCGACCGGGTCGCCGGGCCGCAGGTCGGAAGCCGTCGATGAGCCCGTCGTGAAAGGTGAATGAGAGAACTCCACCGCCCGATCGCCGAACCGGGACCGCAAGATCGCGAAGGAGTCACGTGCCGGTCGACGCCGTGCAGCGCCGCCAGTCGGCGCGCGCGTCGACGTCCACGCCGACTGAACTCGGGGTCGGCTAAGGGCTGAGACGAGCCCCGTCGAGGGCGCGGAGGGCGTCGGTGACGAGGTCGGCGGTGTCCTCGACGCCGACCGAGAACCGGACGAAGCCCGGTTCGACCGCGTCGCCGCCCCAGCGGCCGCGCCGCTCCGCCGAGCTGTGCACGCCGCCGAAGCTCGTCGCCTGCGTCACGAGGGTGAGGGCGGCGAGGAAGCGTTCGGCGAACGCCTCGTCGGGGAGCGTGAACGACACGATGCAGCCGAACCGCTTCATCTGGCGGGACGCGAGGTCGTGCGAGGGGTCGTCGGGGAGGCCCGGGTACCGGAGCCCCGACACCTCGGGGCGGGCGCGCAGCGCCTCGGCGAGCGCGAGCGCGTTCGCCGACTGCCGGTCGAGGCGCAGTTGCAGGGTCGCGAGGGAGCGGTGCGCCAGCCACGCCTCCATCGGGCCGGGGATCGCGCCGACCGTCTTGCGCCACCACCGGACGCTCTCGGCCAGCTCGGGGCTGCGGGTGGCGACGTGGCCGAGCAGGACGTCGCCGTGCCCGGTCATCGCCTTGGTGTCGCTGGCCATGGAGAAGTCGGCGCCGAGGTCGAGGGGCCGCTGTCCGAGCGGGGTCGCGAGGGTGTTGTCCACGGCGACGAGGGTGCCGCCGGCGTGCGCCGCCTCGACGATGCGGGCGACGTCGCACACGTCCAGGTTCGGGTTCGAGGGGGTCTCCAGCCAGATCAGGCGGGCGCCGTCGAGCAGGTCGAGCTGGGCGTCGCGGGCCGTCGGGGCCATCCGCACCTCGGCGCCGTAGGACTCCAGGCGTTCCTTGAGGGCGCGGGTCGTCTGGTAGCAGTCGGTCGGCAGGACGACCGTGTCGCCCGCCCGCACCTGGGAGAGCAGGACCGCGGCGATCGCCGCCATCCCGGACGAGAACGCCGCGACCTCGGCGCCGCCCTCGAGTTCGCCGATGGCGGTCTCCAGCAGCGTCCACGTGGGGTTGGAGTCGCGGCCGTAGGTGTAGGGGCCGACCGGCTCGCCCGGCAGGTGGAAGTGCGCCGCGAACGCCGGGCCCGGCATCGTCGGCGCGAACTTCTCCGCGGGCGGGCGTCCCGCGCCCACCGCCAGGGTCCCGTCCCCGATCTCCACTGTGACCTCCTCTTCTGCGGGCTCCCATCGTCCCGCACGAACGGCGGGGGCTTTTGTCGACCCCCTGGGGACGTCGGCGGAGTGCCCTACGTTGGCCCGTCATGGATGATCTTCAGCTGCCGGACGAGGACGCCCTCGTGCTCCCGGAGTCGTGGCTCCGGCACGTCCACCCCCGGCGCGGCGGCGTCCCGGTGCCCCTGGAGCCGCCCGGCGACCCGGAAGCGGCCCGGCGGCTCCTCGCGGACGCCGGCGACGGTGTCCGCGGCCTCGTGGACGGGGATTCCGCGCGGTCGGCCGCGGCGCGGCGGCATCTGGACGGCGCCCCCGACCCGGCCGGCGCGGCGGCGCTCGCGTCGGTCGCCACCCGGGGCAGGGGCAGGCTGACGCACGCGTGCCTGACGTTCGTCGACGCCTGGGCCGCCGAACACGGGATCGCCTTCGCCGCCCGGGCCGCGCTCGAACTGGTCAGGATCGACTTCACCGACGGGGACCACCGCTCCCTCTCCGGCAAGCGGATCCGGCCGTCGCCGGAGCACACCGCCGTGCCGGTGCTGCTGCGGGTGCGGGCCCTCCTGGCGGACGCCGACGACGCCGTGTACGCGGAGGCGGCGGAGCAGCTGGACGGGATGGAGTGGGCGGACGACCACGCCGTCCAGGCGTCGTGGATGATCGCGTACCTGCTTCCGACGCGCCAGGACCGGATCGACGCGCTCCTCGGCGGGCACATCACGTGGGGCGTGCTGGAGGAACTGAAGCGGTGCTCGCTCGGCCGTCCCGCCCAGCTCGACCACTGCCGGGGGAGGTACTACCGGGAGAACCTGCCGGTGCACGTCCTCGCGACGATGCTGGACGGGCTCGGGACGGACGTCGCGCCGTGGCTCGTGCACGTGCTGGACCACGAGCGCGTCGACGGCGAGGCGGCGGGGCGCGCTCTCGGCGCGCTCGCGCTGCTGCCCTCGGACGAGGCGTTCGAAGCCCTGGTGGCACGGGCGGGCGACAGGCGCGGCCGGGCGGTCCTGGCCGAGGCGATGCGGCGGTTCCCGGTCCGTGCGGCGCGCGTTCTCGCCCGGTGGCGTTCCCGCGAGGCGGCGGGGCTGCTGGACCGGCACGTGCGGGCGAACGCCGCCACGGTGTCGGCGGCGCTCCCCGGCCTGCCGGACGACGTCCGCGCCACCGTCGAACCAATCGTCGCGGCGGTGACGCGGCAAGTGCCGGAGGCGCCGCCCGGCGACCTGCCCGCCTGCATGGCCTCGCCGCCGTGGAAGCGGCCGGTGAGACCGGCCGTGTCCGGCCTGGCCGCGCCCGGGGCCCGCGTCGTCTGGCCGGCCGGGATGCGCGAGGAGTGGCTCGCCGCGGACTGCGGCGGGATCGACCGGATCCCCGACCCCGACTGGCCGGAGCTCATCGGTCGCATGGACGGTTTCGGAGCCTGGAAGGAGAAGGTCAACGTCCTGCTGTACGGGCCCGAGGATCTGGTGCGCCCGATCGTCGCGAAGTGGAACGGCCACGCCGGCCACGACCGGGGCGAGTGGCGCAAGGTCCTCGTGGCCCGGTACGGGCTCGACGCGCACGGTTTCGTGTCGTGGCTGGCGAGCAGGAACCTCCAGCACTTCCCGGAGCTGATCCTGCCGTTCCTGAGCGTCGAGGTCGCGGCGGTCGTGAGCGAGAGCCTGACCCGCGGGAGTCCGGGAGGGGAAGCCGCGCGGGCCTGGCTGGACCTGCACGGATCCGCCGCGGTCCCCTACCTCGCGCCCGCGGCTCTGGGCAGGGCGGGCAAGGAACGCCGCGCCGCCGAGACCGCGCTGCGCCACCTCGCGGGCCGGGTCGGTCCGGACGCCGTCGCCGGCGCGTTCCCCGCGGCGGCGGACGAGCTGCGGGCGCTGCTGGCCGCGCACCCGTCGCAGACCGGCGTGATCAAGCCTCCGAAGGTCGGCGAGTGGGTGGACCGGGCCGCGTTCCCGCAGGTCCTGTACCGCGGCGGCGAGCGCGCACTTCCGGCGTCCGACATCCGCACGCTCCTCGAACTGCTCGCCCTGCCCGTCCCGTACGGGACGGACGAGCTGCGTGCGGCGTTCGAGCCCGCGTCGCTCGCGGAGCTGGGCTGGAGCGTGTTCGCGCACTGGAACGACATCGGCCGGCCCGCCGCGGAGAGCTGGGCGCTCGCCCAGCTCGGCACCGTCGGCGACGACGAGGCCGTCCGGCGGCTCGCGCCGCTGATCCGGGCGTGGCCGGGGGAGGGCGGGCACAGGTACGCGGTCACCGGACTGGACGTCCTCGCGCGCATCGGCTCCGACGTCGCACTGATGCACCTGCACTCGATCTCGCAGAAGGTGAAGTTCAAGGGGCTGCGGGCGCGCGCGCAGGAGAAGATCACCGAGGTGGCGGAGGCGCGCGGGCTGTCGATCGACGAGCTCGCGGACCGGCTCGTCCCGTCCTTCGGCCTGTCGCCGGACGGGTCGATGACGCTCGACTACGGGCCGCGCCGGTTCACGGTCGGGTTCGACGAGCAACTCAGGCCGTTCGTGGTCGACGAGTCCGGGAAGCCGCGCAAGGCGCTGCCGAAGCCGGGCGCGAAGGACGACCCCGAGCTGGCTCCCGCCGCGCACAAGACGTTCGCCGCGCTGAAGAAGGACGTCCGGGCCGTCGCGGCCGACCAGGTCCGCCGCCTCGAGCGCGCCATGGCCACGAGCCGCCGCTGGACGCCGGACGAGTTCCGCACCCACCTGGTCACGCACCCGCTCGTCGGGCACCTGGCCCGCCGCCTGGTGTGGATCGCGGAGGGCGGCGGCGGGACGGTCGCGTTCCGCGTCGCCGAGGACGGGACGTTCGCCGACGCCGACGACGAGGCGTTCGTCCCGCCGGAGTCCGCACGCGTGGGCATCGCGCACCCGATCCACCTCGGGGAGTCCGTGCAGGTCTGGACGGACGTGTTCGCCGACTACGAGCTCCTGCAACCGTTCGAGCAGCTCGGCCGTCCCGTCCACGTCCTGACCGGCGAGGAGCGGGGGAGCGGGCGGCTGGAGCGGTTCGAGGGGCTGAAGGCGCCGTTCGGGACGGTGCTCGGGCTGGAGAAGCGCGGCTGGGAGCGGGCCGCGCCGGGGGAGGCGGGCAGCCAGGAGTACATGCACCGCCGGGTCGCCGAAGATCGGTACGTCGTCATCGACCTCGACCCCGGTTTCTCCATCGCCGATCCGGGCGCGACCGGCGACGTGCAGACCGTGGAGTACGTGCGGCTCGCGCCCGAGCCCGGCCGGTTCTGGAGGTCGCGGAGCACCACGCACCCGTTCGGCGAGCTCGACCCGGTCACGGCGTCCGAGATCGTCGCAGACCTGGAGGTGCTGCGGGAGGCCGCCCTCTGACAGTAGGACTCGAAGCGGTCCTGTGAGGATGAGTGCTCACCCGCCAGTGGCCACCAGGCACCGAGTCTGCCGCAGCGGACCCGGCAACTCTCATTAGAGATGATGGTCCGCCCTTGAATGTCGGCGTGATGCCCTACCGTCGGGGCACATGAACGATCACCCCCCGGCCCTGCCCGACGAGGACGTCCTGGCGCTGCCGGACGAATGGCGGCGGTCCCTGCACCCGCGGCGCGGCGGCACCCCCGGGCCCGAGATCACGGTCGACGCGAAGGCGCCGGGGGCGGCCGCGAAGCTGATCGCCAGGAGCGACGGCGTCGTCGAGGCGCTGCTGGACGCGGGCCGGCCGACCGCCGAGATCGACGGTGCCGTCCGGCGGCACCTCGGCGGGACGCCCGACGCGGTGGGCGCCGCGGTGATCGCCGCGCTCGCCATGGAGGCGCACCAGGACGCCAAGCCGCCGGGGTGGCGGACGTTCGTCGACGCCTGGACGGTCGAGCACGGCGCCGGGTTCGCCGGCTGCGCCGTGCTGGAGATGTGCAGGACGGCGGTGGGGATCGAGCACGGCGGCGAGTGGCGGGGGCGGTACGCCGTGCGCGCGTACCGCGACGACGGCAGTACCGACCGGCCCGGCCCGCTCGCGCTGCGGCGCGTCCGGAGCCTGCTCGCCGAGGCGGGGGACGCAGAGCAGGAGCGGCTCGACGCGCACCGCACCACCGGCGCGACGCGGCTCGCCGCCGCCTACCTGGCGCCGAACCGTCACGACTGGGTGGAGGAGTGGCTCGCCGACATCGACTCCGACCCCCGTCGGCGCCGGGGCGACTCCCTCGTCTTCGCCAGCGTCGGGACGGTCGAGCACCTGCGCACGGCCGTGCCCCGGCTCTTCTGGGGGCAGGCGACCCGCGAGGCGCTCGGCGCGCTCGCGGACGGCGTCGGCCCGGACGTCCTGGAGTACCTCCTCGAGAACCTCGGCGGCACGTTCCTGGAGAGCCGGGACCGCGACCAGATCCTCCAGGCCATCGCGCTGCTGCCGTCCGACGCGGCGTTCGGGGCGCTGCTGGATCGCCGCGCCGACAAGTACGCGCGCCGCGCGCTGGCCGACGCGCAGCGGCGGTTTCCCGTCCGCGCCATGCGCCTGCTCGCCGCGCGCGGCCTCGACGACCTGCTGCGCGACCACGTCCGGGCGCACGTCGAGACGGCCGTCGACGCGCTGCCGGCGCTTCCCGCGGACGTGCGAGCGGTCGTCGAGCCGCTCACCGAGGCGTCCGCCCGCGTCCCCGACGCGCCCGCCGGCGAGATCCCGGCGGTGCTGGTCTCGCCCCCGTGGGAGGCGCCGGTGCCGAAGGCCGTCAGGGACCTCGCGGCGCCGCACGGCCGGATGAGCTGGCCGGACGGCGGCCGCGACGCGTGGCTCGCGGCGGACCCCGGCGATGTCCGCCCGCCCGACGACCCGGCCTGGGGCGCCCTGGCCGAGGCGATGCGCGCGGGCGGGCTGGACCGGGTGCGGAAGTGTCAGCTGATTCGGTACGGGCCGGACGACGTCGTCCGGCCGCTCGTCGCGGAGACATTCCCGCGCGGCGACTGGGCGAGGATCGCGATCGCCCGCTTCGAGGAGTTGACGCTCGATCGGCTCCTCCGGTTCGCGGACGTGGATCCCCGCAAGTACGCGCACCTGCTGCTGCCGTCCCTGAACTGCGGCGCCGCAGAGTTCATGTGCGATCGCCTCGCACGGAACGGTGACGGCCATGACGCCGCGCGCGAGTGGTTCGCCCACCACGGCCTCGACGCGGTGCCGTACGTCGCCGTCCGGGCCCTGGGCAAGGCCGCGAAGAAACGGGGGCAGGCCGAGAAGGCGCTGCGGCATCTCGCCGCCCGGTACGGCGTGGACGCCGTCGCCGCCGCGCGCCCGGACGCCTCGGACGAACTGCACGCGATGCTGTCCGCCCACCCGGTGCAGACGGGCCTGGTCGAGCGCGTGCGGCCGGGCGCCTGGGCGGACCCGGCGCTGCTCCCGCAGATCCTCATGAAGGATCGGGATCGCGCGCTCCCTGCGGCCGCGACTCGGAACCTCGTCGAGCTCCTCGGGCTGCCGGACGTCTCCCACCACCTCGACGAGGTCCTCGCCGTCCTCGACGCCGACTCCGTCGCCGGGTTCGGCCGGGAGCTCTTCCGCAAGTGGCTGGAGGGCGGCGCGCCGTCGAAGGAGTCGTTCGCGCTCGAGCAGCTCGGCCGGACCGGGGACGGCGAGGCCGTCCGGATGCTCTCGCCGGTCATCCGTGCCTGGCCGGGGGAGGGCGGGCACAGGTACGCGGTCGCCGGGCTGGACGTCCTCGCCGAGATCGGTACCGACCTCGCGCTGGCGCACCTGCACTCCATCTCGCAGAAGGTGAAGTTCAAGGGGCTCAAGCAGCGGGCCCAGGAGAAGGTGCAGGAGGTGGCCGACGGTCTCGGCCTGACCCCCGACCGGCTCGCCGACCGGCTCGTCCCGCGCTTCGGGCTGGCGCCGGACGGGTCGATGACGCTCGACTACGGGCCGCGCCGGTTCACGGTCGGGTTCGACGAGCAGCTCAAGCCGTTCGTGGTCGACGAGTCGGGCAAGCTGCGCAAGGCGCTGCCGAAGCCGGGCGCGAAGGACGATCCCGAGCTGGGCCCGGCGGCCTACAAGGCGTTCGCGACGCTGAAGAAGGACGTGCGCGGCGTCGCGTCCGACGCCCTGGTCCGCCTCGAACGGGCCCTCGTCACCGAGCGGCTCTGGAGTCCCGCCGAGTTCCGCGAGCACATGGTCGCGCACCCGCTCGTCGGCCAGTTGACCCGCCGGCTGGTGTGGATCGCCGAGGACGACGCCGGGACGGCGGCGTTCCGCGTCGCCGAGGACGGGACGTTCGCCGACGCCGAGGACGAGGCGTTCGTCCTGCCGGAGTCCGCACGCGTGGGGATCGCGCACCCGATTCACCTCGGGGAGTCTTTGCAGGTCTGGACGGGGGTGTTCGCCGATTACGAGCTTCTGCAGCCGTTCGAGCAGCTCGGCCGTCCCGTGCACGTCCTGACCGGTGAGGAGCGGGGGAGCGGGCGGCTGGAGCGGTTCGAGGGGCTGAAGGTTCCGTTCGGGACGGTGCTGGGGCTGGAGAAGCGCGGCTGGGAGCGGGCCGCGCCGGGGGAGGCGGGCAGCCAGGAGTACATGTTCCGGCGGGTCGCCGACGGCCGGTACGTCGTCATCGACCTCGACCCCGGTTTCTCCGTCGGCGATCCGGGCGCGACCGGCGACGTGCAGACCGTGGAGTACGTGCGGCTGGCCGCCGAGCCCGGGAGGTTCCGGTTGCGAGACGAGGCCCCGTGTCCGTTCGGTGAGCTGAGCCCCGTCGCGGCGTCCGAGATCCTCACCGACCTGACCAGGCTCGCCGACGCCGCCGGGTGACTCCCGCCCGGTCGGCGGGGTCAGCGGGTCCCGTCGGGATCGGCGGAGAGCTTGTGCTCCGCCCACGCCGCCAGCTCGTCCCGCTTGATCTTGGTGTCGTGCCGGACGTCGACCGGGAACCGGTAGTGGAACAGGACGGTGCGGATCGCGGCGGTGCCGGGCCGCCGCCGCGCGAGCGCGAGGGCGTCGTCGCGGATGCGGGCGCGCTCCGCGCGGCTCGTTCCCGGCTCGGGCTCCACGATGAGGACGGGACGCCGGTCGGACGGGCGGCCGACGCCGACGAGCGCGGTGCGGTGCACCCCGCGCAGCGTGTCGAAGATCGGTTCGACGTGGCCGGTGCACAGGTCGCCGCCGGGCGTGCCGACGCGCTCGGCGGCGCGGCCCGCGAACCACAGCCGCCCCAGCGCGTCGACGCGGCCGAGGTCGCCGGTGCGGTGCACGGCGCGGTCGCCGTCGGCGATGCGGGCGCGGGCGGTGGCGCCCGGCCGGTCCAGGTACGGGTCGGCGACGGTCGGGCCGGTGACGGTGATCTCCCCGATCTCGCCGGGCCGGACGAGCAGGTCGTCGGTCCACTTGCGGATCGGCCCGTCGGTCGCGGTGATGATCCGGACGAGCTGGCCCGGCAGCGGCGCGCCCAGGCAGGTGCCCGCGCCGTCGGCGGTCGCGGCGCCGGTCACCGCGAGGTCGCGGCCCTCGATGGCGCTGACCAGCATGCACTCGGTGGCGCCGTACGCCGAGTACAGGTCGGAGTCGGGCGGGAGGCAGGCGCGGGTCCGCTCCAGCACCGCGTGCGAGAGCGGCGCGCCCGCCGTGAACACCGTCCGGACCGGGTCGAGGAGGTGCCCGCGGGGCTGGCAGTACCGCGCCACCCGGTCGAGCACCGCGGGCGGCGCGAACAGGGCCGTGACGCCGAAGCGCCGGGCGTCCGACACCAGCACCGACGGGCGCCGCGCGTCGGCCGCGGGGAACACCGCGCACGCGCCCAGCACCGTGGCCGCGACCGCGAACGGCGGGAACGTCGACAGCACCCGCGTCCCGGGTTCGAGCGGGCGCGCCCGCTCCAGCATGCGCACCTGGGCCAGCAGGTGCCCGTGCCGGAGCGGGACGCCCTTCGGCGCGCCCGTCGAACCGGACGTGTAAGCGATCAGCGCGACGTCGTCCAGGGACGGCCGCGGCCCGGCGGGCGCGTCGGGGGGCGCGTCCGCGCGCAGCCGGTGGACGGTGCGGCCCAGCCACAGCCGCCGCGGTCCCACCGTGACGGTCGTCCGGACGCGCTGCCGCGCCCAGCCGAGCGCGACCCGGGCCACCTGCGCGAGCGGGACGCCGATGAACACCTCGGGCGCCGCCTCGGCCAGGCAGCCCCGCAGCGCCGCCTGGGGCAGCGCGCGGTCGACCAGCACCGGGACGGCGCCCATCCGCAGCAGCGCGTGCACGAGCGCCACCATCTCGATGCCCGGCGGGACCATCACCGACGCCCGGGTGCCGGGCCGGACCCCGGCCGTCCGCAGACCCGCAGCCGTCCGGTCGATGACGGCGGCCAGTTCGGCGAACGTCACCGCCCGGGGCGTCCGCCCGCCCGTCACGCACGCCACCGCGTCGGGCCGCGTCCGCACCTGGCGCTCGAACAGGGCCGCGAGATGAGCGCCGTCGTCCACCGTCATGTCCGCTCATGCCTCTCGTTCCGCGACCCCCGCATGACCAGGGGTTATAACATAGAGTTACGGATCGATTGCACACAAGTGGCAGAACGGGGGGACGCGGCCCGATGATTTCAGGGAGTCGGAACGATCATCGGGGTGGCGGTCAGCGGGTCGGGGACGACGATGCAGGGGAGGTCGAACACCTCCTTGACGAGCGCCGCGTCGACGATGTCGCCGGGCGCGCCCGCCGCGACGACGCGGCCGTCCCGCATGGCGACCAGATGGTCGGCGAACCGGCACGCCTGGTTGATGTCGTGCAGCACCGCGACGATGGTACGGCCCTCGTCGCGGAGGCGGGCGAGGAGCGCGAGCAACTGGTACTGGTGCGTGATGTCGAGGAAGGTCGTGGGCTCGTCCAGCAGCAGGTAGGAGGTCTCCTGCGCGAGCACCATCGCGACCCACGCCCGCTGCCGCTGCCCGCCCGACAGGCTCTCCACCGGACGGTCCGCGAGCTCGGCGACGCCCGCGGCGTCCATCGCCGCCGCGACCGCGCGCTCGTCCTCCCGCGACCACGCCGACAGCAGCGTCTGGTGCGGGTAGCGGCCGCGCGCCACCAGCTGCCGGACGAGCATGTTCTCCGGCGCGACGAGGCCCTGCGGCAGGAAGCCGACCTCGCGCGCGAACGGCTTCGGGCGGTACCCGGCGACGTCCCGGCCGTCGAGCTCGACCCGCCCGGCCGCCGGGGACAGCTGCCGGGCGAACGCGCGCAGCAGCGTCGACTTGCCGCACGCGTTCGTCCCGATCACCGCGGTGAACCTCCCGTCGGGGACGTCCAGCGTCAGGTTCTCCGACACGGTCCGGTCGCCGTAGCCGAGGGTGATGTCGCGGGCGGTCAGCCGACCCGTCACGGTCGTCTCACTTCCTTGATGAGCAGCCAGATGAGGTAGGTGCCGCCGATCGCGGTCGTCACCACGCCGACCGGCAGCTGGACGGGCGCGAGGACCGTCTGCGCGGCGATGTCGGCGGCCAGGAGCAGCAGCGCGCCGGTCAGCGCGGCGGGCAGCGCCGGGACCCCGGGCGCGCCCGCGAGCCGCCGCCCGATCTGCGGGGCGGCGAGCGCCACGAACACGATCGGGCCCGCCGCGGACGTCACGGCGGCGGTGCAGCCCACCCCCGCCAGGATGGCGAGCGGCCGCAGCCGCTTCAGGTGGACGCCCGACGCGGCGGCGACCTCCTCGCCCAGCGTCGCCTGGTGCAGGGCGCGGGACAGGACGGCGAGCAGCGCCAGGAACACGCCGGTGAGCAGGAACGGGAACCGCAGCTCGGCCCAGTCGAGCCCGTTGAGGGAGCCCGCCTGCCAGCCCGTCGCCGCCGTCGCCACCTCGAGGTCGGCGCGCAGGATGATCCACGAGTTCAGGGCGGTCAGCATCGCGTTCGCGGCGATGCCGACGACGATGAGCCGCAGCCCGCCGACCCCCGAACCGAGCGACAGCACGTAGACCGCCGCGGCGGTGAGCACCCCGCCCACGATGGAGCCGGTCGCCAGGCCCGCCGCCGACCCGCCGAACACCGTGATCGCCACGAGCACGCCGCTGTAGGCGCCGGCGTCCAGGCCGATGACGTCGGGGCTGCCGAGCGGGTTGCGGGTGAGGTTCTGGAAGACCGACCCGGCGGCGCCCAGGGCCGCGCCGAACAGCAGCGCGGCGGCGACCCGCGGCAGCCGCCACTCCTGTACCACGAGGACGGAGTCGCCGTACCCGGCGAGCGCGGGCAGGACCGTCGCGGGGGAGTCCCATTCGTCGCCCCGGCACAGCCCCACGATCCCGAGGAGCAGCCCCGCCCCGGCGAGGACGAGCGACGCCGCGAGCGTCCGCCGCTCCAGCTGGGCCGTGACCGGCCCGGCGCGCAGGACCAGCGCGCGTGCGGTGGCCGCCCGCGCGCCGTCCCCGACGGCGTCCTTCTTCCCGATGTCCGGCTTCACAGGGCCACCGCCCCGTACCGGCGCACGGCCCAGATCAGGACGGGCGCGCCGACGAACGCGGTGACGATCGCGACCGGCACCTCGCCGGTCGGCAGCAGGACCCGCGAGCCGATATCGGACGCGACCAGCAGCACGGGACCGAGCACCATCGTGTACGCCATCAGCCACGGCACCGACCCGCCGGCGGCGCGGCGCGCCAGGTGCGGCACCATCAGCCCGACGAACGCGATCGGCCCGGCGATCGCCGTCGAGGCCCCGGCGAGCACCGTGAACAGCGCGAGCGCCGCGAGCCGGACCCGGGCGACGCGCGCGCCGAGCGCCTGGGCGACGTTCTCGCCCAGCGCCAGGCCCGCCAGCGGGCGGGCCGCGACCATCGCGCTGGCCAGGGCGAGCCCGATGGCCAGCAGCGGCAGCTCGAGCGAGAGCCGCTCCCGTCCGGCCAGCGCCCCCACCGACCAGAACCGGAACCGGTCCAGGGCGTCCGGGTAGGCCAGCCGCAGCGCCATCGACAGCCCCTGCAGCACGAACGTCAGCGCGACCCCCGCCAGGACGAGCCGCAGCGGGAACGTCCGGCCGACGCCGTAGACGACGAGCATCGCGATGCCCGCGCCCGCCAGCGCGAGGCCCAGCTGCGCGGACGACGACCCGGCGAAGCCCGCCGCGGCGCCCACCGTGATCGCGAACCCGGCGCCGGCGTTCACGCCGAGGACGCCGGGCTCGGCGAGCGGGTTGCGGGTCAGCGTCTGGATCAGCGTCCCCGCGGTGCCGAGGGCGGCTCCGACGAACACGGCGATGATCGTGCGCGGCACCCTGATGTCGCGCACGATCACGTGCTCGTCCGTCCCCGCGTACGCGGTGAGGGCCTCCCAGGCGTCGCCGGGCCCGGCCCTCCCGGCCCCGACGCACACGCTGGCGAACGCCAGCGCGGCCAGGACCAGGAGGGCCGCGACCAGGACGGTGATCCGGCGGGGGAGGTCACGCGCCAAGGTCGGCCACTCCGCGCTTCCAGTAGCCGGTGATGTACGCGCCCATCCGGTCCTTGCTCCACGCCCGCAGCGGCTTGATCGCGTCGGCCTCCCCGGCCGCGACCAGGAACGACGACCCGGGCGCGGGCTCCAGCCCCATGACCGTGTCCGCGAGCCGCGAAGCGGTGCCGTTCCGGACGAGCCGGATGATCTCGACGCCGTCCCGTTCGGCGAGCGGGTACTCGTGCTCGGCCTCGTCGGACGTCTCGACCACCGCCGTCGCCGACACCCCGGCCGGCGCCTCCTCCAGCCAGCGGCCGAGGGCGGGCAGCGCGGTGGCGTCGAGCGCGAAGACGTAGTGGTCGTGGTGGTGCGGGAACGCCTTCGCGCCCGCCGGCCCGGCGATCACGGCCGCGTCGCCGACGGACGCCCCCGCGGCCCACGTCGAGGCGAGCCCGCCCTCGTGCAGGACGAAGTCGAGGTCCAGCTCCCGCGCCTCCGCGTCGTACCGGCGGATCGTGTACCGGCGGCTGGGCGGCGACGGGCGCGGCCACTCCAGGTCGAGCGTCTCGGGGTTGTGGACGGGGACGCGCAGCGTCCCGTCCGGATCCGGGAACACGATCTTGATGTGGTCGTCGGCCTGGTAGGTGTGCACGCCGCCGGCGAGCCCGTCGCCGCCGAACGTCAGCCGCAGCATCCGCGGCGTGACGTACTCGCGGCGCAGGATCGCGGCGGTGCGCACCTCGATCGGGTAGCCGACGCGCTCGACGCCCGAGCCCGACCGGTGGTGCTCCAGCACCCGCGCGCGAGGGTTGTCCCGCCGCATCATTCCCGGCCGTCTTCCAGCAGCGGCGCGAGCGTCTTGTCGACGTCGTCGAGGGCCAGCATCGCCGACTTGTAGGTGGCGGCGGCGGTGTAGCGCAGGCCGAAGGTCTTGCCGGCCTTGACCGCGGGCAGGTTCTTCCACAGCTTGGAGTCCAGGGCGAACTGCACCGTCTCGCCGGTGGAACCGTCGGGCTCCAGCGAGTAGGTGATGGCGTCCGCCTCGCCGAGGCTCTCCGGCATCTCCTCGATCGACGGGGTCTCCGACACGTCCTTGGAGCCGCCGCCCTTCTTCTTGACCTGGCCGTAGTAGGTCACGCCGACGTCCTCGGCGATGTTCGTCCCCCACGACTGGCTGAACTCCCGCATGAACGTCCCGCTGGAGACGTCCCCGTAGGTACCGACGTGCCCGAACTTCACGCCGTCCAGGGCGTCCGCGTACTTGGTCTTCAGCTCGGCGGCCTTCTTGTCGTAGGCGGCCTTGGCGCCCGCGTAGTACTCCTGGCGGCCCGCGGCGTCCGCCTGGCGCCGCGACAGCTCCCGCCACGCCGACGGGACGGTCGGCCCGATGACCGCGACGGGCGCGATCGACTCCAGCCGCTTCATGTCGATGTCGCCGAGCACGGGGCGGGGCACGCCGATCACGATGAGGTCCGGCTTCGCCTCGGCGATGGCCTCGTAGTTGGTCGAGGCGGCGGTCTCGTCCGCGATCTTCTTGATCCCGTCGTAGGTCTCGCGGTCCTCGGGGGACATCATCTCCAGCCCGCGCTTCCAGCTGGAGATGCCGACGAGCGCCGCGTCGGCCTCGATGAGCACCGGCACCGCGTACCCCGTCGCGACGACCCGCCGGGGGTCGGCGGGGATGGTCACGTCGCCGTTGTCGGCGGCGAAGGTCCGGGTCTCCCCGGACGCCTCGGCGTCACCGGAGGATCCCGAACCGCAGCCGGTCACCAGGACGAGCGCGGCGGCGAGCGCTCCGGCGAGTCGCGTGCGAGTGGACATGGGTGCTTCCTTACGTCATTCAAGTGAGAACACCGCCCTGACCTGCGCCGGGCGGCGGACTTAGGCTAGCCTTACTTAAGTTTCGGACATATCGGTGAGAGGACATCTTGTGCGCCCCGGAGGTCACCTGCACGACGATCCCGTCCACGTCGAGGAGTACGGCTACGGTCTCGGCAAGCCCGACGGGATCTTCGTGCTCAAGTACCGGTCGGCGAGCGGCCTCACGTTCGGCGAGCCCCGCCAGGACTTCCTGCACCAGCTCTACTGGTCGCCCGACGGGGTCCTCGCGGTGCTGAACGGCTCGACCTCCGCGTTCCTCGGCCCCCGCGAGGCGTACTGGGCCGGCCGCGCCACCGCTCACGAGGTCCGCGCGGGCGACCACCAGACCGTCTACCGCGTCTGCCTGCGCGAGATCCCGCCCGCGCTGCGCGACCACCGCTGCGGGCCGGTCGCGGTCGACGCCGAGGCCGCCGACCTCGTCCGGCGGATCGCCCGCCGGGACTGCGACACCGGCACCGCGCTCGCCGCCCGCCGCCGCATCATGACCGGCCTCGCCCCGCTCTCCGGCCGGGCCGTGCCGCGCCCCGGCACCGGCGGCGGGTACGCCCTCACCGTCGCCCGCGCCCTCTCGCACGACCCCGCCGACCCCACCTCGCTCAGCGAGTGGGCGCGCCGCCTCCGGATCAGCTCCAAGACGCTGCAGCGCGACTTCGACCGCGAGTTCGGCATGCCCTACACCCGGTGGCGCACCCGGCACCGGCTCAGCGCCGCCCGCGTCCTGCTGCACGCCCACCCCGTCACCGAGGTCGCCCACAAGGTCGGCTACGCGAGCCCGTCCGCGTTCATCGCCGCCTACGCCGACCTGTACGGCCGCACCCCCGGCCGCGACCGCGGCTGACCCCGCCCGGCCGACCCGCCCGGCCGACCCGCCCGGCCGACCCGCCCGGCCGACCCGCCCGCCGGCCGCGCCGGGCCGGTCACACGGCGGGCACGGCCCCGCGCAGCGCCGCCGCGATCCGGTGCACGTCGGCCTCGCCGGTGCGCCAGTTGCTGAACGCCGCCCGCAGCGCCGGCACCCCCTCGTGGACCGTCGGGGTGAGGAACGCCTCGCCCGCCACGCGATCCGCGAGCGCCGCGAGCCGGTCCGGGTCCGGACGGTCGGCGAGCGTGAAGCACACGACGTTCAGCCGGACCGGCGCGAGCAGCCGCAGCCCCGGGACCGCCTCGACCGCGTCGCCCAGCGCCCGCGCGCACGCCGTGCACCGCTCCACGATCTCCCGGTGGCCGTCCCGGCCGTAGGCGCGCAGCGCGAACCACGCGGCGAGCGCCCGCAGCCGCCGGGAGTTCTCCGGCGTCAGATGCACCAGATCGGGGGAGTCGCCCAGCGGGCCGAGGTAGGCGGCCGCGTTCCGGAAGACGGACGCCTGCAGGTCGGGCCGCCGGGTGAACTGCAGGCCGCTCCCGTACGGGACGTTCAGCCACTTGTGCAGGTCGACGCAGATCGAGTCGGCCGCGTCGAGCCCCTCGACCAGGTGCGCGTGCGCCGGGGACAGCGCCGCGAACCCCCGAACGCGGCGTCCACGTGCAGCCAGAACGGGTACCGCTCCCGGAGCGCGGCGATCGCGCGCAGGTCGTCGAAGTCGCCGGTGTTGACGGTGCCCGCGTCCGCGACCACCACGCACGGGCCGCCCGCGTCCCGCAGCGCGCGCTCGAGCGCCGCCGGGTCCACGGCCTCGCGCCCCTCCAGCGTGGGCACCGCGACCAGGGAGCGGCGCCCCAGGCCCAGCAGCGCGAGGGCCTTGGAGACGCTCGAGTGCGCCGCCCCCGACAGGACCCGGACGTCGCCCAGCGCGCCCGTCCCGTCCTCCGCGACCGACACGCCCGCCCGCTCGCCGAGCCATTCCCGCGCGATCGCGAGCCCCACGGTGTTGGACGCGGTCGCACCGCCGAGGAACGCTCCGTGGTGCGCGTCCGACAGCCCGAACAGCCCGCGCAGCCACCCGACCGTCTCCCGCTCCAGCCGCTGGCCCGCACCGTCCAGCGACGTCACCGAGTTCTGGTCCCACACCCCGGTCATCCAGTCGCCCGCGAGCGCCGCCGGGGTCGCCCCGCCGGTGACGAACCCCAGGTAGCGCGGGCCCGCGCTCGCCGACAGCGCCGGCTCCCAGCGGTCCGCGAACGCCGCGAGGGCGCCCGCCAGCCCGGCCCCCTCGTCCGGCAGCGGCTCCGGCTCTGCCGGCTCCGCCCCCGGGACGACCTCGCGCTCGCCCAGCCGTCCGAGGACCCCGGCCGCGTGCTCCCGGACCTCCTCCAGCAGGCGCGGCAGCCCGTCGCGGTCCTCGGCGAGCCTCGGATGCATGTGATCTCCCCCGTTCGTTCCCGGTCCGGCCGGTCACGACGCTAACCAGAGTTAATTGGTGATGGCGGTGGTGAGGGTGAGGCCTGTGGGGGCGAGGCAGCCGTCGATCACGCCGGGGTGGTGCTGGATGACCTTGAGCCGGTGCTTGATCATGCCGGCGAGGTCGTCCAGGTCGGTGGCCAGGAAGTTGACCATGGAGCGTTTCAGCAGCGACCACACCGTCTCGGCCGGGTTCAACTCGGGGCGTAGGCTGGCAGGTAGAACACCGTGAGCCAGTCGGCGTGGGCATCGATGAACGCGCGCATCGCCTTGGAGTGGTGGATGCCGAGGTTGTCCCAGACCAGCACGATCTTGCCGCCGGGAAGCTGCTGGTGGGCGGCTTGGAGCATGCGCTTGTACTCGGCGAGGGTGAAGCCGGCGCGTTCGTCTTTGCGGCGGCGGTAGCGGTGGATGCGGTAGATCAGCCGGGAGCGGTGGCCGGGCCGGTAGCAGACCATTCCGGCGATCGAGACCCGCGAGCCGTGCTCGCCGCCGTGCACGCTCACCCGGGGTCGGTGTCCCCGGCGGCTCCAGGTGCGTCCTTTGGGCGGCTTGAGCCCCTGACCGGCCTCATCTTCGAAGCAGATCCAGGCGCCCAGGTCCGCCGCGGTGTTTCCACCTGCGGCCACACCTGCTCTTTCCACACCTCGATCGCCCGGTCGTTGCGTTCGATGGCGCGGCGTCCGGGGACCTGCACCGACCAGCCGTTGCGGCGCAGCAGCAGCGACACACCCGGCCGGGTGTAGTCGATGCCGAACAGCCGGCGGATCACCTCGGCGACCCGGTCCAGCGTCCACCGCTGGTCATGGGCCCAGCCGTGCGCGGCGGGGCCGCGGTTCAGTTCGGCCTCCAGCTGCGCGAAGGCCGCCTGGTCCAGCCGCGGGCGCCCGTGCGGACCCTTGGACCGCAGCGCCTCGGCCCCGCCCTCGCGCCAGGCCCGCCGCCACTTCTCCACCTGCCGCAGCCCGACCCGCAGATCGGCGGCGATCCGGGCGTTGGGCCGCCCTTCGGTGAACCACTGCGCGGCCTGCATCCGTACTTGTTCTCGTTTGTCACGGCCGACGGCGGTCATCCCGCCGCCCTGGGGGTATCTGGCCATGTCACCGGCATACGCCCACACCGACGGTCCGTCGACTTACCCGGCCGCCATCACCCAATAACCCTGGTTAGGTCTCGGACGCCCTCGCGCGCCCGGTCCAATCCGAGGAATCGGCCCACGTCATGCCGCGCGCCGTCCGGCGAGGTGCCCTGAACGGCCGGATTCGATCTCGTTTGTCGTGGTCTTTCTCTACGGTGATGCACCGTGAGCGACCGAGAACACCCCGCCCCCGATGAGAACGTCCTGACGATCCCGGCCGCGTGGCTGCGGCAGATGCATCCGCGGCGGGGCGGCACGCCCGTCCCGCCGCCCCGGGGGAGCCGCGCCAAGGAGGTGCCGGGGCTTCTCGAGGGCGCCGCCGACGCACTCGCCTGGCCGCCGTCCGACGAGGAGGCCGAGCCGTCGCTCCGCGACGCCGCCCGGCGGTATTCGGCCGGGGAGACGGATCCGCTCGGGGCGGCCGTCGTCGCGACCGTCGCGGTCGCCGTGGACATGGGCGAGGCGGGGGTCGACGGGAGATGCCGCCCGTTCGTCGACCACTGGCGCGCCGAGCACGGCCTCGCGTTCGCCGCGTGCGCCGCGGTGGAGTGGTCCCGCCTGCGGGTCCGGAGGCGGGACGGCCGGTGCACGCCGATCCAGAACGAGACCGGCCATCTCGGCCTGATCGGCGAGGAGACGCTCCGGTACGTCCGGCGGCTGCTCGTGGCGGCGCCGGACGCCGAGCACGCGGACGCCGTCCGGCGCCTGGCGGCCCACCGGACGACTCCGGCGCGGCGGCGCGTCGTGTCCTATCTCGTCCCGACGAGGCAGGACTGGCTGGACGAGAGCGCGGCCGATCCGGAGGGCGCGGCCGACGGCCGCCGGCTGGGGTTCCTGTCCATCGACCGCGCCGGCAGGCTCGGGGACCCGCCCGTGCTGTGGCACGTGTACCTGTCCCGCGGATTGCTCGCGACGCTGCTGGACGCCTGCGGCGCGGACGTCCTGCCGATCCTGCTGGCCACCTTCGACCAGCACCTGCCGGCTCGCGCCGCCGACATCGTGCTGGAGGCCGTGGGGGTGCTCCCGACCGACGAGGCGTTCGCCGCGCTGCTGGAGCGCGCCGACCGGGAGCGGGTGCGGCCGGCGCTGATGTCGATGATGGAACGGTTCCCGGTGCGGGCGGCGCGGGTGCTGGCGGCGACGGACACCCCCGGGGCGCTCGATCTGCTGAGGATCCACGTGGCGGCCCGCCCGGAACTCGCCGAGCACCTGCCGGAAGGGGCCCGTGCGCTGCTGGCGCCGCCCGACGGGATTCCGGAGGCCGACCCGGCGAGCCTGCCCGCGCCGCTGTCCGGGCTGCCGTGGGACCGCGCGGTCAAGCCGGTCGTGAAGGGGCTCGAACCGCCCGCGATGCGGACGATCGCCTGGGCGGACGGCGAACGCGAGGAATGGAGCCTCGCGGGCCTGGACGACATGCCCGTCCCGGACGACGTTGACTGGGACGACATCGGGGACGCCTTCCAGAAGGCCAACGGCACGATGCGGGCCCGGATCGCCGTGTACGGGCCGGAGGAGGCGGTCCGGGGCGTCCTCGCCGACTGGGAGGACCCGCCGGGATGGCTCGAGGGAGAGTGGAGCAAGTCCCTCGTCGCCCGCTACGAGGCGGACGCGCTCCCGTTCGCGCACCGCATGGCCAAGGCGGCCCAGCAGAAGCACGCCTCCCTGCTCGTGCCGTTCCTGGACGCCGAGGTCGCGGCCCTGATGGGCGACTGGCTCGCCCGCGGCACCCGGGGCGCGGCGGCCGCCCGCGACTGGTGCGACCGGCACGGCCTCGCGGCGGTGCCGTTCGCCGTCCCGGCGGCGCTCGGCCCGCACGCCGCGCGGCGGCGTGCGGGGGAGGCCGTGCTGCGGCGCGTCGCCGAACGGCACGGCGTCGGCGCCGTCGCGGGCGCCGTCCCCGCCGCGGCGGACGAGCTTCGCGCCGTCCTGGCCGCGCACCCGGCGGCGACCGGCCTGCTGCGCCGCCCCAAGCTCGCGAACTGGGCCGACCCGGCCGTGCTGCCGCGCGTGCTGCTGCGCGGACGGGAGCGGGCATTGGGCCCGGAGCCGACGCGGACGCTCCTCGAGCTGCTGGCGATGCCCGAACTGGACGGCATGGACGCGATCGAGCGGGCGTGCGATCCGGAGTCGCTGGCCCGGTTCGGGCTCGCCCTCTTCCAGGGCTGGCTGTCGGCCGGGATGCCCGCCGAGTACGGCTGGGCACTGGCGCGGCTCGACCGCATCGGCGACGACGCGGCCGTCCCGGTGCTGACGCCGCTCATCCGGAGCTGGCCGGGCAAGGACCGGCTGCACAGCGCCAAGGTCGGGCTGGACGTCCTCGTGGGGATCGGCACCGAAACGGCGCTGGTGTTCCTGCACGACCTGGCCGTCCGGTGGCCGGGCGTCATCCTGCGGAAGGCCGCCGGGCGGGCGTTCGAGCGGGCGGCGGCCGCGCGCGGCGTGTCCGCCGGGGTGCTCGGCGACCGGCTCGTCCCCGACCTCGGCCTGGAGGAGGACGGGGCGGTGACGGTCGACTACGGCCGGCGCGCCTTCACCGTCCGGTTCGACGCGCGGCTCCGGCCCATCGTGACCGACGAGGACGGCGTCCTCCGCAAGTCTCTGCCGAAACCGGGCAAGCGGGACGACCCGGAGGTGGCCCCGGCCGCGCACGCGGCGTTCACCGAGCTGCGCAAGAAGGTCGCCGACGCAACGTCATTCCAGGTCATGCGCATGGAGGAGGCGATGCGGACGGGCCGCACCTGGACGCCCGGCGAGTTCCGCGACCACGCCGTCCGCGACCCGCTCGTCCGGCAGATCGCCCGCCGGCTGGTGTGGTTCGCCGAAGCGAAGGACGGCGGAGCGACGGCGTTCCGGATCGCCGAGGACGGCACGCTCGCGGACGCCGGGGACGACGCCTTCGAGCCGTCCCCGGACGCGCGGATCAGCGTCGCGCACCCGGTGCGGCTCGGCGCGGCGGCCCGCACGTGGGCGGGGATCCTCGCCGACTACGAGCTGCTCCAGCCGTTCCCGCAGCTCGACCACCCGGTGTGGACGCTCACCGACGACGAGCGCGCGGGCGCCGTCCTCGACCGGTTCGCGGGCCGGGACGTGCCGCGTGACGCCGTGTTCGGCCTGTTCTCCCGCGACTGGTTCCGGGTCGGGGAGCGGGGCGAGATCGAGACGATGGCGCGCGCCATCTCCGGCGGGCACTGCGTCGTCGCCGATTTCGGCCCGTGCGAGGACGCACCGGACCGCCGCACGATCCGGCGCGTGCGGGCCGCCACCGGACCCGGGCACGGCGCGGCGCCCGTCCCGTTCGGCGACCTGGACCCCGTCATCGCCTCCGAGGCCCTCAACGACCTGCTCATGGCCGCCGGGACGGCGTCGTGACCGATCGTCGCACCGGCCTGCCGCCGCTCCGCCGGCCCGCTCACGACGTGCCCGCCCGCTCCGGCAACCCCGTGCGGTTCCGCGACCCCGATTCCGTCCGCACGTCCGAAGCGCTGCCCGCGCCGCCGCGCCGGCCCGCCGACCTGGAGAGACCTTGACCCCCGACGAAGACGTCCTGACGATCCCCGCCGCCTGGGTGCGGGTGCTGCACCCGCGGCGCGGCGGCACGCGCGTCCCGCCGCCGCGCGGGAACCGCGCGGCCGAGGTGCCCGCGCTGCTCGCGAAAGCGGGCGACCGCGCCGCCCGCCCGGCGCTCGAGCGCACGCCGGACGGCGAACTGCGCGACGCCGTCCGGCGGCATCTGGACGGCGCTCCGGACCCGGCCGGGGCCGCCGTGGTCGCGCACGCGACCGTCCGCGGCACCACCGAACGCGTGGGCGGGATCGGCCCGCCCGTGGACCTGGTCCCGCGGTTCGTCGACCACTGGCGTGCCGAGCACGGGATCGGGTTCGCCGCCTGCGCGCTCGTCGAGCTGAGCCTGCTCAGGATCGTCCGGGCGGGGCTGCGGCGGGATCCGGGCGACGAGGGCTTCGGGCTGGTCGCGCCGGAAACCGCCCGGTACGTCCGGCGGCTCCTGGTGGCGGCGCCCGAGCGCGACCACGACGCGGCGTTGCACCGCCTCGCGGACCTGCGGACGGACCCGAAGAGCCGGCGGCTCGTGTCGTACCTGGTGCCCGCGCGCCAGGACTGGGTGGACGAGTGCCTGGGGGAGGACGGGGACGACGGGCGCGTCCCGTGGTGGCCCCTGTTGTACTCGCTGGGCAACGCGCCCCAGCTGGAGAGGCTCCCGCCGTCGGCGCTGCCCGCCGTGCCCGCCGAAGCCCTGCTGGCGACGCTGCTGGACGGTCTCGGCGCCGCCCTCCTGGAGCCGCTCCTCGCCCGGCTGGACGCGTGCCGGGCCCCCGACCGGCGGGCGTCGCTGCTGGAGGCCGTGGCCGCGCTGCCGACCGACGAGGCGTTCCGAGCGCTGGTGGAACGTGCCGGAGACGGGCGGGTGCGGTCGACGCTCCCGGCCGTCGCGGCGCGCTTCCCGGTGCGGGCGGTGCGGGTACTGGCGGCGGACGGCGGCGAGCACGCCCGCGACCTGCTCCGGCGGCACCTGGCGGCGCATCCGCGGCTCGCGCCGGAACTGCCGGACGAGCTGCGGCCGCCGGCGCCCGCGTCCGGCGCGATCCCCGACGCGGACCCGGCCGACCTGCCGGAGCCGCTGTGCGGGCTGCCGTGGGACCGGCCGGTGCGGCCGGTCGTGCGGGGCCTGGCGCCGCCCGGCACGAGCGAGATCGTCTGGCGGGACGGGGAACGGGCGCGGTGGGCGGCCGCGGCCGACGACCTGGAGCCGTGGGAGGGCGAGCCGAACTGGGACGAACTCGTGGACGTCCTGCGCGCGGGCGGCGACCCGGTGCTGGAGGGGCGCGTCGCCGTGCACGGACCGGACGAGCGGGTCCGCCCGCTCCTCGCCGCCTGGGAGGGGCCTCCGGCCTGGCTCGACGACGCGTGGACGAGGGCCATCGTCGCCCGGTTCGAACTGGACGCGTACCCGGCCGTGCGCCGTGCGGCCAAGCGGTCGTCGTGGGCGCATGCCGGCCTGCTCCTGCCGTTCCTGGACTCCGCGGTCGCGGAGCTCATGTGCGGTTGGCTCACCCGGGGCAAGCGGGCCGCGCCGGCCGCCCGGGAGTGGGGCGACCGGCACGGTCTCGCGGCCGTCCCGTTCCTGGCGCCGCCCGCGCTGGGCAAGCCGGGGGCGGCGCGCCGCAACGCCGAGGCGATGCTGCGCCGCATCGCCGCCCGGCACGGGGGGGACGCCGTCGCCGCCGCCGTCCCCGCGGCGGCGGAGGAGCTGCGGACGGTGCTCGCCGCGCACCCGGCGGCGACCCGCCTGCACCGCCGCCCGGACCTCCCCGTCTGGGCGGACCCGGACGCGCTGCCGCGCGTGCTGCTGCGCGGGCGGGAACGCGCGCTGCCGCCCGTCTCGATGCGGGCGCTCGCGGAGACGTTCGCCCTGCCGGGGACACCCGGTGCCGACACCGTCCGGGAAGCGTGCGACCCGGCGTCGCTCGCGGCGTTCGGCCTCGCGGTGTTCGAGGGCTGGCGCGCGGCGGGCATGCCCGCCGCGGGGCGCTGGGCGCTGGCGCAGCTCGGCCGCACCGGCGACGACTCGACCGTCGCCGTGCTGGACCCTCTGATCCGGAAGTGGACGGGCCGGACCCGGCTGCCCGACGCCGAAGAGGCGCTCGGCGCGCTCGCCCGCATCGGCACCGACACCGCGCTGCGCGCCGTGCACGACCTGGCCGTCCGGTGGCGGACGGTCGGCGTGCGGACGGCGGCGGCGGAGGCGTTCGGCCGGGCGGCCGCCGCGCGCGGCCTGCCCGCCGACGTGCTCGGCGACCGGCTCGTCCCCGACCTCGGCCTCGGCCACGGCGGCGCGACGACCGTCGACTACGGGCGGCGGCGCTTCACCGTCGCGTTCGACGGGGAGTTCCGGCCGCTCGTGACCGACGGCGACGGCAGGCTCCGCAAGGCACTGCCGAAACCGGGCAGGACGGACGACCCCGACCGGGCTCCGGCCGCGTACAAGGCGTTCACCGACCTGAGACGCGACATCGAGAACGCGGTGTCCCTGCAGACCCTCCGCCTGGAGCGGGCGATGACGGACGGGCGCCGCTGGACGCCCGCGCAGTTCCGCGACCACGCCGTCCGCGACCCGCTCGTCCGGCGGATCGCGCGCCGCCTGGTGTGGATCGCCCACGAGGAGGGCGCGATGGCCGCGTTCCGGATCGCCGAGGACGGCTCGCTCGCCGACGCGGCCGACGAGGCGTTCGACCCGTCCGGCCGGGCCCGGATCGGCGTCGCGCACCCGGTGCTGCTGGGCGCCGACCTCAAGGCGTGGGCCGAGGTGTTCGCCGACTACGAGATCCTGCAGCCGTTCCCCCAGCTCGGCCACCCGGCGTTCCCGCTCGACGGGCTCGAGCGCGACGCGTGCGTCCTGGACCGCTTCGCGGGCGCCGGGACGACCGAACCCGAGGTGCAGAAGCTCGCGGCCCGCGGATGGAGCCGGGACCGGGACCCGGCCACCGGCAAGATCGAGCGGCTCGGGCTACGGACGCCCGGCGACCGGCACATCATCGTGGACACCGAAGCGGGCGCCGGGAACGACCTCGTCGTCCGGCGGGTGCGGGCCGTCACCGGCGGCGGCGACGGGCGGCTCCGCGGCGCGCGCCCCGCACGGTTCGGCGAACTGGACCCGGTCGCCGTGTCCGAAGCGCTCGCCGACCTGACCGCGCTTGCGGGAGCCGGCCGATGACGGGCAGGCCGCCCGTCATCGCGCCGCCGTCCCGAACGGAGGCGCCATGACCGACCGGGTCCCGCACTCGACGGACGAGAACCTCCTGACGCTCCCGGAGACGTGGCGCCGGGCGCTGCATCCGCGCCGCGGCGGCGTGCCGGTCCCGATGGCGAAACCGGCCCGCACGGCGCCGGGACGGGCCAGAGCGCTCCTGGACGAGCGCGCCGCCGCGATCGCGTCGCCGGCGGCGGGCGGGTACGGGGACCGCGCCCTCGCGGACGCGGCACGGCGGCACCTGGACGGGGCGCCGGACCCGGCGGGGGCGGCGGCGGTCGCCGCCGTCGTCGCGGACCGCGGCGGCAGGGCGGGGACGGACCGTGCGCACAAGGCGTTCTTCGACGCGTGGGTCGTCGAGCACGGGCTCGCGTTCGCCGCCTGCGCGCTGGTCGAACTCGGCCGCACCGGGTCCGACCGGGAGACGCCCGGGGACCGCGTCGGGGCCGTTCACCTCCCGGGCGGCGCCCGCCCCCGCCTCGACGGAGCGCTCGAGCGGCGGGCCCGGGGGCTGCTGGCGGCGGCCGGCGACGGCGAGTACGCGGAAGCCGTGCGCCGCCTGGAAGGGCACCGCCCGACCCTGGCGACGCGGGCGCTGGTGGCGTACCTGGTGCCCACCCGGCGCGACTGGGTGGACGAGTCGTTCGCGGAGATCGCGACCGCCGCCGAGGCGTACAACCTCAGGTGGCTGACGATGTACTCGCTCAGCGGTCCCGAGCATCTCGCCAACCGGCTCCTCCGCCTCCGCTACGGCGACGCCCACGCGGGCCTGCTCGCCACGATGCTCGACGGCGTCGGCGCGGACGTCCTGCCGTTCCTCGCCGCCCACGCCGGCGATCCCGGCCTGAGCGGGGAGGACCACCGCAACCTGTGCGCCGCGGCCGCCCTGCTGCCCACCGACGAGGCGTTCGCGTCGCTGCTGGACCGGCGGGACGACGAGCACGCCCGGCCCGCTCTCCGCGCCGCGATGCGCCGGTTCCCGGTGCGGGCGCTGCGGCTGCTCGCGGCGGCGGGCGTCGGCGACCTGCTGGACGATCACGTCCGCGCGCACCGCGAGACGGTCGGGGCCGCGCTGCCCGGGCTGCCGGAAGGGGTGCGCGCCGTCGTGGAGCCGGTCGCCGCGGCGCACGTCCGGGTGCCGGAGGCGCCGCCCGAGTCCGTCCCGGGGGTGCTGGCCGACCCCGTCTGGCGGCACCCGGTCAGGCCCGTCATGGCGGGGCTGGAACCGCCCGCGACCCACGAGACGGTGTGGCGGGACGGCGAGCGTGCGGAGTGGCTCGCCACCGCGACGCCGTGGATCCCGGTCCCGCGCGACCCGCACTGGACGCGGCTCGCCGAATCGTGCCGCCGCGGCCACCACTCGCTGGAGGAGGCCCAGTTGCTGCTCCACGGACCGGAGGATCTCGCCCGGTCGTTCCTGCCGGACTGGACCGGCTATTTCGGCGACGACGCCCGCGAGCACATGCGGGTCCTCGTCGCCCGCCACGGCCGCGCGGTGTTCGACGCCGCGACCTCGCTCGCCGACCACGAGCCCGGCCGGAACGGCGACGTGCTGCTGCCCTTCCTGGACGCCGGAACGGCGATGCGCGCGTGCGGCTGGGCCGTCCGGCGCGGACCCGTCGACGCGGCGGGCCTGGCGTGGCTCGACCGGCACGGCCCGGCCGCGGCGCCGTTCCTCGTCCCGGCGGCGCTCGGCGGGAAGGTCAGGCCGCGCCGGGCCGCCGAGGCCGGGCTGCGGCGCATCGCCGCGCGGCACGGTGCCGGCGCGGTCGTGGACGCCGCCCCGCCGGAGGCACGGGACGCGCTCCGGACGCTGCTGGCCGCGCACCCGGCGCAGACCGGGCTCGCCGCGGTCACCGAACCCGGCGACTGGGCGGACCCGGCCTTCCTCCCGCAGGTGCTCATGCGCGACCGCGATCGCGCCCTCCCCGCGACGGCGACGCGCACGCTCCTCGAACTGCTCACGCTGCCCGCGTCCGGCACCGTCGACGCGGTCCGCGCCGTGCGGGACGCCTGCGCCCCCGAGTCCGTCGCCGCGTTCGGCCGCGCGATCTTCGAGCGGTGGCTGGAGGCGGGTGCCCCGGCGCGGGAGATCTGGGCGCTCGCGCAGCTCGCCGCGACCGGTGGCGACGCGGCCGTGCGCCTGCTCACGCCGCTCGTCCGCGCCTGGGGGGACGGCGGTGGCGCCGCCCGCGCGGCCCACGGCCTCGACGTGTTCGTCGCGCTCGGTTCGGACCCGGCCCTTGCCGCGATCCATGACATCGCGCTCCGGACGAAGTCGCCCGCGCTGTGGAAGGAGGCGCGGCAGCGGTTCGACCGCGCCGCGGCCGAGCGCGGGCTGTCGCCCGAGCGGCTCGCGGACCGGCTCGTCCCCGACTTCGGCCTGGCCGCCGACGGGACCATGACGCTCGACTACGGGCCGCGCCGGTTCACCGTCGGGTTCGACGAGCAGCTCAAGCCCACCGTCGTCGACGGCTCCGGCACGCTCCGCAAGAGCCTGCCGAAGCCGGGCGCCAAGGACGACCCCGTCCTCGCGCCCGCCGCCCACGACGCCTTCACGACCCTGAAACGGGACGTCCGCGCGGTCGCGTCCGACCAGCGCCGCCGGCTGCAGCGGGCGATGGTGGCGGGACGGCGCTGGGAGCTCGCCGAGTTCCGCGACTTCGTCGCCGGCCACCCGCTGGTCCGGCACCTCGCGCGCCGACTGGTCTGGACGGCCCACCACCCAGCCCGCCACGGCGAGGCGGCGGTGGCGTTCCGGGTGGCCGAGGACGGCACGTTCGCCGACGTGCACGACGACGCCTTCACCGTCCCCGGCCCGGCGACGATCGGGCTCCCGCATCCGCTGCACCTGGGCGGCGCCGTGGACGCGTGGTCGGAGCTGTTCGCCGACTACGAGATCCTGCAGCCGTTCCCGCAGCTCGGCCGCCCCGTCATCGCGCTGACCGAGGGGGAACGGCGGAGCGTCCGGCTGGAGCGGTTCGCGGGCGTCCGGCTGTCGGACGCCGACCTGGCGGGGCTGCGGCGGCGCGGCTGGTACACCGACCGTTTCCAGGCCATCGAGCGGACGCTCGCGAGCGGCCACCGCATCGAGGCCGAGACCGATTCCCGGGGCGCCGAGCACGTCGTCCGGGCGGTCCGGCTGGCAGCCGGCGCCGGCACGTTCGGCGACCTCGACCCGGTCGCGCTGTCGGAGACCCTGACCGCGCTGGCCGGCCCGGCGGCGTGACCGTCCGCGGCGCCCGATTTCCCCTGTACGCCCGACGGTGCCAGCATGATCGGCACCGCGCCGAAGTGTCCGACGCGCTTGCCACACTGGTCGCCACGGCCCGGACGGCCGTCCGATGACCCCCCGGAAGAAGGACATGACACAGGACACCCACGAGCTGCAGCGGCCGCCCGCCGAGGTCCGGTACGCCGCCGAGCTGGAGAAGCTCGCCCAGGACGACACCGGGCCCAAGCCCCCCGGGTGGGCGCTGAGCCTGACGGCCGCGCGCCGGTTCATCGTGGGCGACGACGCGCTCGGCGTCACCCGCAAGTTCGTCGGCGACACCGCGCTGATCGACCGGGCGCTGGTGACGCTGGCGACGAGCCGCGGGCTGATGCTGGTCGGCGAGCCCGGCACCGCGAAGTCGCTGCTGTCGGAGCTGATCGCGGCGGCGGTGAGCGGCACGTCCACGCTGACCATCCAGGGCGGCGCCGCCACCACCGAAGACCAGATCAAGTACTCGTGGAACTACGCGCTGCTGGTGTCGGAGGGCCCCTCCACCCGGTCGCTCGTGCCCGCGCCGCTGCTCACCGGGATGTCCGAGGGCCGGGTCGTGCGGTTCGAGGAGATCACCCGCTGCCCCCTCGAAGTGCAGGACTCGCTGCTGTCCCCGCTGTCGGACCGGGTCATGGCGATCCCGGAACTCGCCGGGCCGGAGTCGATGGTGTTCGCCCGCGACGGCTTCAACGTCATCGCCACCGCCAACACCCGCGACCGGGGCGTCAACGAGATGAGCGCCGCGCTCAAGCGGCGGTTCAACTTCGAGACGGTGTTCCCGATCGCCGACTTCGCCGTCGAGCTCGACCTCGTCGAGGCGGAGGCGACGCGGCTGCTGGAGCGCAGCGGCGTCGAGGCCGCACCGCGCCGGGACGTCCTGGAGGTGCTCGTCACGACGTTCCGCGAGCTGCGCGCCGGGACCACCGAGGAGGGCCGGTCGCTGGACAAGCCGCAGGCGGTGATGAGCACCGCCGAGGCGGTGTCGGTCGCGCACGCCGTCGGGGTCCGCGGCTGGTTCCTGCGCGGCGAGCCGGGCGGCGCCGCCGACATCGTCGAGTGCCTCGCCGGGACCGCCGCCAAGGACAGCGCCGACGACCTCACCCGGCTGCGCCGCTACCTGGAGCAGCAGGCGCCCCGCCGCAAGGGCGAGCAGTGGAAGGCGCTGCACGCCGCCCGGCACCTGCTGCCCGGCTGATGGCGGTCACGTTCGTCGGGGTCCGGCACCACAGCCCCGCCTGCGCCCGGCTCGTCCGCACGACGATCGAGCGGCTCCGGCCCGCGCACGTCCTGGTCGAGGGGCCCGTCGACTTCACCGGACGGCTGGACGAGCTGCTGCTCGGCCACGAACCGCCCGTCGCGATCTTCAGCTACCACCGGGACGGCGAGCACGTCGGCCGCTGCTGGACGCCGTTCTGCGGCTACTCGCCGGAGTGGATCGCGCTGCACGCGGGCCGCGCGGCCGGCGCCGACGTCCGCTTCATCGACCTGCCCGCCTGGCATCCCGCGCTCGCCGACCGCGACAACCGGTACGCCGACGCCGAGAAGAGGTACACCGAGGCCACCGGACGGCTGCTCCGCGAGTTCGCCGTCGACAACACCGACATCCTCTGGGACCACCTGTTCGAGATCGGCGACGGGAACGGGGACGACGACGCCGACGCGCTCGCCGAACGGCTCGGCGCGTACTTCGACCTGATCCGGGGCGAGGCCGACACCGGGGAGTCCGACACCGCCCGCGAGGCGTACATGGCCCGGTGGATCCGTGCCGCCGAGGCCGCCGCGGACGGCCGCCCGGTCGTCGTCGTGACCGGCGGGTTCCACACCCCGGCCCTGCGCGCCCTCGCCGCGGCCCCCGGACCGGACGGCGACCCGGCGGACGGCGGCTGGCCGGAGGTCCCGGCACCGCCGGACGGGGCGGAGGGCGGGAGCTTCCTCGTCCCCTACTCCTTCCGGCGGCTCGACGCGTTCACCGGTTACCAGTCGGGGATGCCGTCCCCCGAGTACTACGAGCGCCTCTGGACGGACGGCCCGGACGGCGCGGCCGCCGCGCTCATCGAGAGCGTCGTCACGCGGCTGCGGGAGCGCCGGCAGGCGGTGTCGACCGCCGACCTGATCGCCGCCCGCACCCTCACCGAGGGCCTCACCCGGCTGCGCGGCCACCACGCGCCCGCCCGCACCGACCTGCTGGACGGCCTGGTCGCCGCGCTCGTCGCCGACGACCTCGACCAGCGGCTCCCGTGGACGTCCCGCGGCCCGCTCGGCCCCGGCGCGCACCCGGCCGTCGTGGAGATGGTCGCCGCGCTCGGCGGCGACCGCGTCGGGCGGCTGCACCCCGACACGCCCGCACCGCCGCTCGTCCACCACGTCGCGGCGGAGCTGGAGCGGCTCGGCCTCGGCAAGGCGGGGCCGCTCACCGTCAAGCTCACGCAGCCGCGCGGGCTGGAGCGCAGCCGCGCCCTGCACCGGCTGCGCGTCCTGCGGATCCCCGGCTTCGTCCGCGAGTCGGGGCCCGACAGCGGCGCCGACCAGGTGCTCGAGGAACGCTGGCGGATCGAGGCGGCCGACGCGCGCGGCGAGCGCGAGGCCGCGCTGATCGAGGCGGGCGCGTACGGGCCGACGCTCGCCGACGCGGCCGCCGCCGTCCTGGACGAGCGCGGCGCCCGCGCGGGCGCCGACGTGGCGGGACTGGCGGCGGTGCTGTTCGACGCGGCGCTGTGCGGCTGCGCCGACCAGTCCGACCGCGTCGCCGCGTCCCTCGCCGCCGGGATCGGCGCCGCGTCCGACGTGCCCGCGCTCGGCGCCGCGCTCGAGGTGGTCCTCGGGCTGTGGCGGCACGACCGGGTGCTCGGCACCGCCGGGAGCCCCATGTTCGGCTCGGTGATCACCGAGTGCACGGACCGGCTGCTGTGGCTGCTCGAGGGGATCCGCGGCGGCCCGGCGCCCGCCGACTTCGGCCGGCTGCGCGCCGTCGCCGCGGTCCGGGACGCGCTCCTGCACGCGTCCGCGCCGCCCGCCGAGGGCGGGCTCGGCCTGGACGCGGACGCGGCGCGCGGCGTCGCCGGGCGGCTCGCCGCCGCCCCGGACGTCCCGCCCGACCTGCGCGGCGCCGCGTTCGGACTCGCCCGCGTCCTCGGCGACGCCGCCGACGCGGCCCGCGCCGTCCGGGGCGCCGCGGCCCCCGGCACCCTCGGGGACTGGCTCGCCGGGCTGTTCGCGCTCGCCCGCCAGGAGGTCCTGGACACCGGCGGCGGCCTCCTCGGCGTGCTGGACGAACTCGTCGACGGGCTGACCGAGCACGACTTCCTCATCGCGCTGCCCGCGCTGCGGCAGGCGTTCGAGTACTTCCCGCCCCGCGAGCGGGAGACGATCGCGCGGGGGCTGCTGGACCGCCGCGGCCTGCACGGCACCGCCCGCACCCTGCTGCGGCCCGCCCCGGTCGACCCGCTGCTGGTCGCCGCGGCCCGCGAGCTGGAGGAGCGCGTGGGCCGGGCCCTCACCGCCGCGGGCCTCGCCGACGGCCCCGGAGAAGGCTCCGGAGAAGGATCGAGCGCATGACATCCCCCGACCTGGAACGCTGGCGGCTGATCCTCGGCGCGCCCGCCGACCCCGCCACCGGCGGCCTGTCCGGCGACGCCGCCGCCCGGGACGCCGCCCTCGACTGGCTGTACGGGCGCGACCCCGACCTTGCCGAGCGCGGCGTCCGGCGCGGCGGCGGGAACGGCGGCGACCCGGCGCGCGACGGCGACCGCACCGGCGGTGACGGGCCGTCGCAGCTCACCACCGTCGACTGGCTCGACGAGGTGCACCGGCTGTTCCCGAAGGAGACGATCGAGCGGATCGAGCGCGACGCCGTCGAGCGGTACGAGATCCACGACGTCGTCACCGACCCGGCCGTCCTGGAGCGCATCGAGCCCGACCGGACGCTGCTGAAGGCGGTCCTGCGTACCAAGCACCTCATGAACGACGAGGTGCTCGCCCTCGCCCGCCGCATCGTCGAGCAGGTCGTGCGGGAGCTGATGGACAAGCTCGCTACCGAGGTGCGGCGGACGTTCCACGGCACCCGGTCGCGGCGGCCCAGCCGCATCAAGCACTCCCGCAACTTCGACTTCCATCGCACGATCCGCGCGAACCTCGCCCACTACCGTCCCGACGAGCGGCGCCTCTACATCGAGGAGCCGAAGTTCCTGTCCCGCACCCGCAAGCATGTCGAGCAGTGGCAGCTGGTCCTGCTGGTCGACCAGTCGGGCTCGATGGCGGGGTCGGTCATCCACTCGGCCGTCACCGCCGCCTGCCTGTGGGGGCTGCCCGGCCTCAGGACGCACCTGGTCGCGTTCGACACCTCCGTCGTCGACCTCACCGACGACGTCACCGACCCCGTGGAACTCCTCATGAAGGTGCAGCTCGGCGGCGGCACCGACATCGCCCGCGCCTTCGGCTACGGCGCCGGCCTGATCGACAACCCGCGCCGCTCGATCATCGCGCTCGTCTCCGACTTCTACGAGGGCGGCGACGCGCACCGGCTCGTCCGGGACGTGAAGAAGACCTGCGAGCAGGGCACGCAGGTGCTGGGGCTCGCCGCGCTCGACGAGGACGCCAACCCCGACTACGACCGGGGCCTCGCCCGCCGCCTGGCGAACGCGGGCGCGCACATGGGCGCGATGACGCCCGGGGAGCTCGCCGAGTTCGTCGCCGAAAGGATCGGCCGATGATCCGCACCGACCTGCTGTCGCTGACCCCCGACGGGCTCGCCGCCCTCGCCAACCGGGGCCTGGTCAAACGCGCGGCCAAGGACCTCGACGCCGGCAACGGCCCGGAGATCACCACCACCGGCGACGGCGGCGTCGAGGGAGCGTTCCCCGACGGCACCCGCGCGTCCCTGCCCGCCGGCGCCGGGCTGGACGCCGCCACCTGCACCTGCGCGGCCACCGGCGCCTGCCGGCACCGCATCTGCCTCGTCCTCGCCTACCAGCGCGCCCACGCCGGAGCCGCCGAGGCCGACGACGCCCCGGCCGTCCCGGACCCGCCCGCCGACTGGACGCCCGGCGCGTTCGACGACGACGCGCTCGCCCGCGTCCTCGGGCAGCGCGCCCTCACCGCCGCGCGCCGCACGCTGCGCTCCGGCTACTCTGCGACGATCCGCCGCCCCACCCCGCAGGACCCGGTCGCGCAGGTCGAGCTGCCGAGCTGCACCGTCCGGTTCCTGGTCCCCGGCGAGCTCGGCTACGTGCACACCGACGCCGTCGCCGCCGTCCGCGGCCCGTCGACCGTCCTGGCCGTCTGGGCGTTCCGGGAGGCGGACGAGCGCGGCCTCACCGCGACCGAGACCCGCGTCGACGTGGGCGGCACCCGCTCCGGCACCGCCGACTCCACACTCGACGCCGCCGCCGAACTCGCCGACCAGGTGCTGCTGGAGGGCGCCGTGCACGCCGGCCCCGTCCTCGCGACCGGCCTGCGCCGCACCGCCGCCGAGCTGTCCGCCCGCGACCTGCACTGGCCCGCCGCCGCCGTCGGCGACCTCGCCGACCAGCTCGCCGCCTACCACGAGCGCCGCGCCGACCACGACACCGCCCGGTTCGCCGAGCTCCTCGCCGAACTGCACGCCCGCCGGCGCGCGTCGCGTGCCGGGGTCCCGGGGGCGCCCCGCTCCGCCGTCCTCGGCACCGACGAGGCGGCCGAGACGCCGCTGCGCCGCGTGCGGCTCGCCGCCCTCGGCTGCCGCGTCGGCGGCTCCGCCGGCACCCGCACCGCGGACGTCTTCCTCGCGCACGCCGCCACCGGCATCGTGCTCGTCCTCAAACGGCGCTGGGACGTCCCCGACGGGGCGCGGCTCACCGGCGCCGACCTGGCCGGACGGCGCATCCTCGGCGCGTCGGTGCGGTCCCTGGCCGCCGCGAACGTCGTCTCCGAGAGCGCGGCCCGCAGCGCCGGGCGCGTCGTCCGGGTCGCCGCCGGGCGCATCGCGAAGACCACCGTCACCCCCCTCGGCGGCGCGTGGGACAGCCTGCCCGCCGGGCTGCGCGTCACCGACCTCAAGGCGCACCGGGAGGCTCTGGACGCGCTGCCGCCCCGGCTGGTCCGGCCCCGGATCGAGGCGGAGTTCGTCCGCGTCCTGGAGATCGCCGAGGTCCGCGACGTCGGCTACCATCCGGGCGCCCAGCGGCTCGTGGCCGAGGTCGCCGACGCGTCCGGCGGCACCGCGGTCGTCGCCGCCGACTACAGCCCGCACCGTCCCGCCGCCCTCGACGCCCTCGCCGCCGCGCTCCCGGAGGCGACCCGGATCGCCGGATCCGTCCGCCGCGACCGCGGCGGCCTCCTCGTCGACCCCTTCGCGGTGCGGACCGCCGACGGCGCCACGATCGTCCCGGACCTCGCCCACGGCGACGGCTCCGACGCTCTCGCCGCGCCCGCGCCGCGCCCGTCCGACCCGCTCTCCACCGCGATCGACGCCGCCCTGGAGGTCACCGCCGAGGCCGCCCACCGGGGCCTGGCCCACCTGCCGCCCACCTTCCGCGACCGCGTCACCCGCACCGCCGGCGAGCTGCACCGCGCCGGGCTGCGCGCCGCCGCCGGCGCCCTCACCGACCTCGCCGCCGCGCTCGGCGGCGACGACCGGCACGCCACCGCGCGGGCGTGGGCCGCCGCCCAGATCCGCCTGCTGGCCACCGCCGAACTCCGCTGAAGGTACTGCTCCGGCGAAGTCCGGCGGTGGTGTCGGGCCGCGGAACGGGCCCTCCCGGCGGGGCCGATCAGGCGGCCCCGGCCGGGATCAGAGGGCCGGTGGGACGGCCTCGCGCAGGGTCACGACGCGCAGATGGCGTAGACGCTGATGCCGACGCTGGAGTACGCCTTCTGGCGGCCGAGCCCGATCCAGCCGCGGCCGTCGTCGGTCGGGAAGGACCCGACCAGGATGGCGTCGTTGCCCTGGGCCTCGGCGCCGCCGCCGATGACCTGCTTGCCGCTCGGGCAGTACACGGTGCGGCGCTGGAAGTTCGGAACGTTCGCGTTCGGCAGCTTCACGATCTGGTAGCCCGCCGGCGCCTGCCGTGCCTGCGACGGCTGCGCGGCCCCGGAGGACTGGGCGTGCGCGGCGCCGATCGTCGCCAGGCAGGTCACGGTGACGGTGCCCGCCAGCGCGAGCGTCGCGATCTTCTTCGAAGGCATGGTGCTCTCCCTTTCGCGGCGGCCTCCTGGAGAGGCCGTACACGGAAAGCATCTATGTCTGCACTGACCGTGACTATGACAACGAGTGATATATCGACTTCATAGCGTGTCATCGTCTTGTTCTTGCGAGGCGTCTTGTCCGCCGGCGCACTTCGCGCTAGAGCCCGTCCTCAGCGCCGCGTCCGGCTTCGTGCGATGCTCCAGCGCCGGTCAGGCACGGCACGTGAGCGGCCGGCCGCCGTTGTAGGCGACCATGTCGGTCAGCGCCGCCACCGTGTCGATCGCGCAGCCGGGCTCGAGGCCGTCCAGCTCGGCATAGGCCCGGTACAAGTTGCCGACGATGCGCTCGCGGTCGGTGAGGTCCGCGTACGGCCCGAGGTTGGTCTCCCGCGCGGCCTCCAGCGGGGTCAGCCCGGCGGGCTTGGCCTCGGCGGCGACGGCCTGCAGGAACCGCAGGTAGCCGAGGACGCCGTCGATCAGCTCCGGCCCCGCGACGGGACCGTGCCCGGGGACGATCGTCTCCGCGCCCAGCGGCGCGACGACGCTCTCCAGCACATCGATCAGCCCCGCGACCGACCCCTGCATGACGAACGGGGTGCCGCCGTTGAACAGCAGGTCGCCGCTGAACAGGACACGGCGCTCGGGAATCCACACGATCGAGTCGTTGGTCGTGTGCGCGGCGCCCCCCACGTGCCGCACCTCGCAGCGCAGATCGTCCGCCCACAGCGTCACGCCCTCGGTGTAGGTGAGGAACGGCGGCTCCGGTTCGAAGTCGCCCCAGTCGACCTTCGTCCAGAACGGCTCGTCGAACGGCGCGCCCCACGCCAGCACGCCCTCGCGGGTGCCCTCGTGGCCGACCACGGTCGCGCCGGCGAACAGGTGGTTGCCGAACGTGTGGTCGCCGTGGTGGTGCGTGTTCACCAGGGTCCGGACGGGGCGCGGCGTCACCGACGCGACGGCCTCCAGGTACGCGCGGGTGCGGCGCTCGGTCGAGCAGGCGTCCACGCTCGTCACGCCGCGCGCGAGCCGGCGATGAAGCCGGTGTTGTTGATCCACCAGGAGCCGTCCGGCTGGACGTACGCGAAGATCCCGCCGGAGACCTCCTCGAGCCGGGGCGTGCCCGGCCCCTCGAGATCGGGTGCGTCGCTCATGCGGATCTCCCGGGAACGTGGCGCGGATGCGACGTGGCATCGTACCGGCGCACGGCCCCGGCCGCGATGCGCCGCCCCGCGCCGCCCGCGCCGCCGCGCGGGGCCGCCACCGGGTCACTCGAGGGGGACCTCGTCGGACGGGCGGGCGGGTTCGGGGCCGTCGGGGCCGACGCGGATCATCCGGGCCACGCGCGCGATGCGGAAGCGGCGCCCGCACGCGACGAACTCGACGCCGGTCCCGTCGTCGATCCGGTCGGCCGCGCGGGCGTACTCGGCGAGTTCCCCGGGGCTCGGCGGCGGCGCCTCCGGCGGCGGGAAGCGCGGCAGGGTGCGGCGGAAGTAGTGCGAGAGCGCGCGGCGCGCGTCCTGCGGACCGGTGCCCCCGGTGATCGGGCGCCAGTGGTCGTCGCGGTCCTCGACCACGGCGAACAGGGGCGGCAGGAGCACGACGCCCGGGTAGTCCCGGACGGCCGCGAGCGCCTCGCGGCGTTCGCCGTCCGGGACGTCCCCGGCGCCGGGAGCCGAGCCGAGCAGTTCCAGCCGGAGCGCCGCGTCGGACGGGCCGACGGGGGCGGCGGGGTCGAGCCGGAACCCGTCGATCGGGCCGCCCTCGACGTCGGTGGCGCGGGCCGGTTCGGGCCCGTCGGCGCCGAGCCGGGCGAACGGCGGTACCCGGACGATCCGGTAACGCCGCCCGTTCACCGCGCAGTCGGTGCGGACGGGCGCGTCCAGGTCCTCCGGGTCGAAGACGTCGGCGAGGGCCCGCATCTCGGCGCGCACCGCCGGTTCGGCCTTCGCGGCCCCCTCGCGCAGGCGGATCGCCAGGTCGACGCGGGCCTCGTAGGGATCCATGGAGTCGAGCGACAGGATCCGCCAGACGCCGTCCGCCTGCTCGGCCACCCCGAACTCGGGCGGGCCCGCGGCGATGATCTTCGGGTAGGCGCGCATGCGCTCCGCCGCCTCCTGGTCGCGCACCGCCTCGACCGGGCCGAGGTCACGGACGACGTTGATGAGGTCGTGTCCGGGCATCTCCTTGAAGGACATGGGTCCATCGTGGCGCCGCGCACGCTTCCGCGGGGCGGAAACGGCCACCCGGTCAGCGTCCGGATGACTCCGGCTCAGGGGGCCGGTCAGGGTCCGCCCCGCGGCGCGCGAGGATCGTCAGTACTCGGGCTGGTAGTCGGGCAGGTATTCGGGGACGGTGGTGAGCACCTGCGGGCGCGGCGAGCTGTCGCGGGCGGACGGCTCCTCGCTGCCGGCGGACCGCAGCACCATGGCGGCGCCGAGCACGGCCGCGTCCCCGGTGTCGTCGCCGACCCGGGCGGCGACCCCGACCCGCTCGCGGATCAGCCGGTCCAGGCCGGGCAGCTTGGCGCAGCCGCCGGTCAGGGTGACGCCGACGCTGAGCAGGTCGCCGGAGACCTCGGGCCCGCAGCCGGTGAGCCCGGCGCGGATCGCGTCGATGATGCGGCCGAGCGGCGCCCCGATCGCGCGCTGCACGTCCGCGGTGGTCAGCACGACCTGGCGCGGCAGGCCGCTGGCGACGTCCCGTCCGGTCACCACGGTCTGCCCGGCGGGGCGGCGGCCCAGCGGCGGCACCGCGCCGACCGCGAGTTTGGCCTGTTCGGCGGCCGTCGGGGACAGCACCACGCCCTGCTCGCGCCGGACGAGCTGGATGATCGCCTTGTCCATCGCGGTCCCGCCGACCGCGGCGGTGTGCGAGGTGACCAGGCCGCCGAACGCGATGACGCCCACGTCGGTGAGGTCGGCGCCGATGTTCGCGACGACGGCCACCTCGGGACGTCCGGCGGAGGTCATGCCCATCCCGATGGCCGCGGCGATCGGCGTGGGCACCAGCGTGAGCCGCCGCGCCCCCGCCTGGTAGGCGGCGAACTGCAGGGCCCGGTAGTGCACCGAGGACATGCCGCTCGGGACGGTCGCGACGACGCGGGGCCGCGCCATGTAGTGCTTCCGGTGGTGGTGCCGCACGAGGCGGCGCATCAGCCATTCGGCCTCGTCGGTCTCCGTCGGCGCCCCTTCCCGGATCGGGCGCACGAGGGTGACGTCGGGGTTCGGCCCGCCATCTCCCGTGCCGGGGTCCCCAGCGCCAGGATCCGGCCCGTCTGCCGCGAACGGGCGAGCAGCGACGGCTCCCGGCAGACCACGCCGTTCTTCTCGACGTGCATCCGCACGGTCGCGCTGCCCAGGTCGATAGCGGTGTCACGGCCCGCGAAAGTCCACATCCGCGTCCCTCCCCATCTCCTGTAATCAGTCGCATGAGCTCCGTTGATGCCCGCGCCTTTTCCCGCGATGCCAGCGCCGGGTAAGCGAATGGCAAGGTCATGGCCGGTGCGGATCCGGCATGTCCGATTCGCTGACCGGACGGGCCGTCGCGCGCTTCCCGCAGTTCCGCGACAGCCCCAAGAAAACACCTTCCGGTGGTGTGCGGCGGCGCATGCGGCGAAGGTTCCGGGGGCAGACGGACGCCGCCGCCATGGACGTTCGGACGTCCATGGCGGCGGCGGTCGGTCAACGGCACCGGGCGGTCGGCCCCCGCCCGCACGGCTCGCTAAGGCCGCTCGTGTCCGGGCGGCTGCGGGCCGGATCGGGCTCGCGGGATCCGGTTCGGGCGTCCCGCGGGCGCGCGTGGTGTTCCGTGTGTCTTGGTGTGCAGTGTCTTGGTGTGCCGGGTGTCTAGTGCGGACGGTGTCCCGGCGCGGTCATCGACGCGGTCATCGACGCGGCGATCGATGCGGTCATCGACGCGGTCTGGCTCGCGAAGGCGTGCCAGGAGTCGAATCCGGCGGGCCGCATCGGCCAGTGGGACATTCCGGCGGGCTTCGCGGCCATCTTGCCGGAGTGCTGCTCGGACGGCGGGTTCTTCGCCGGAGCGGGACGTGTCGGCTTTCCTGGCCGCGCGGGCGGTGCCGCGTGCTGCGCGTCGCCGGCGGGCGAGCCGATCGGGGGCTTTCGGGGGTGGTGGGGTGCGTTCTGTGCGGAGTGCGGAGTGTCGGGGGTCCGCGTCTTATCGGGCGGGGCCTCGGCGGGCTTCTCGCTCAGCCGGTCGATCTTCTCGGCGAGATTCCTGATCTCCAGCGGGAATTCCCGCTTTTCCGGTGCGCCGGGTCTCACCGCACCTGCGAACTGTTTCTTCCGGCTCTTGGTGAGCTTGTTGATCCGTACGCGGGAGCCGGAGTTCGGGGCATGGAGATATCGGTCATTGCCGACGTACATCCCGACATGGCCGCGATTTCGGAAGAAGATCAGATCTCCCTTCTTGAGGTTCTTCAGCTTCACCTTGCGGTCGATCCTGCGGTACTGCGCGTGCGTGACCCGCGGGATCTTGACGCCGGCCTTGCGCCAGGCGGCCATCACCAGGCCGGAGCAGTCGTAGGCGTTCGGGCCCTCGGCGCCCCACCGGTACGGCTTGCCGATCTGCTTCTTGGCGAACCGCACGGCCTTGCGCGCCTGGTCCTCCTGCTTCTCCTGCTTCGCGCGGTAGGCGTCGTACGCCTTGACCTTCTCGGTGGTCGCCGCGTCGAGGTTCAGCCGGTCCAGGACGGTCCGGTTCAGGTCCGCCCGCGCGACGCCGCCGAGCGGCAGGGCCAGGGCGAGCCCGGCGGCGGTCATCGTGACGGCGGTGCGGCCGCCCTGTTTTCGAATGGCCGACCCGGCGTGCCGGATCCGGCCGGAACGGGACCGGTTCCGGCCGGGTCCCCGATTGTCATGGCGTGCGATGGACATTCGTTCTCCGCTTTCGTTCGCCGCCGGGTACCGGCGGTCGGTTGATCTTGCCTGCGACGGTTCGGGTACCCGTTGATCGCGCTCGAATTGGGCGAACGAGCCGATTTTGCATGATCATGGCGGCGAATTAGCGGGGTCGATCAGTGTCTTTGATCAAGCCGTCAGGTGGGCGAGCGAGCCCAGCGGCACCGGCAGCCACGCGGGCCGGTGCCGGGCCTCGTACCGCACCTCGTAGACGGCCTTCTCGAACTCGAACGCGCGCAGCAGCGCCGCGTGCGCGGCCGGGTCGGGGCCGCCCGCGGCCGCGTACCCGCGGCAGAACGCGGCCCGGTTGCGGGCCGCCCACGCCTGCGCGCGCGTCTCCAGCCGCGGACCGGACTCCGGCGGCACGGTCCCGGGCTTGGTGATGAGGAACCGCGCCGCGTACTCGAACGAGCGCAGCATCCCCGCGACGTCCCGCAGCGGGTGCGCGAGCGCGCGGCGCTCGTCCGGGGAGCGCGCGGGTTCGCCCTCGAAGTCGAGCAGCGTCCAGCCCGACTCGGTGCGCAGCACCTGCCCCAGGTGGTAGTCGCCGTGCACCCGCTGGACGGGCAGCGGGACGGCCGACGAGGCGAGCTCGACGAACGCGGCGGTGAGCGCCTTCGCGTGCGGCGCGAGCCCGGGTACCGCGCGGCACGTGGCGGTGAGTTCGTCGTTCATCCGCGCGGCCATCGCCCGCACCTCGCGCGCCGAAACGGTCTCCACCCCGAACGCGTTCGCGAGCGCCACGTGGACCTGCGCGGTCGCGGTGCCGAGCCGCTCGGCCTCCGCCGCGAAGTCGCCCCCGGCCACGCTGGCGTCCAGCTCGGCCCACTCGTCCGCGCCGGGTGCCGGAGTGTGCGCGTACCAGTCCCGGACGCTCGCGATCGCGAGGCTCCAGCCGTCCGCGCCGGTGTGCAGGTAGTCCGACAGGAGCCCGAGCGTCACCGGCTCCGCGGCCGTCCCGCCGTCCCGCGGCCCCTGCTCCAGCTCGATCCAGCCGAGGACGGCCGGGACGTGCGCGCACCCGTCGCGGGTCAGCGCGAGGTTCACCTCCAGGTCGAGGTTCACGCCGTGGCTGAGCCGCCGGAACAGCTTGCAGATGTAGGCGTCGCCGAACAGCAGCGAGGTGTTGCTCTGCTCGCCGGTGATGGGCAGGCTCGCCAGGTCGGTGCGGATGCGGGCACCGGGCACGTGGTGGAACCGCACCGGCCCGACCGACGCGCCCTCCGCCAGGTCGGTCAGCAGGGTCCGGGTCAGGTCGGGGTCGAACGCCGCGTCGTACAGCCGGGCCTTCGGCTCGTCCCGCCCGTCGGCGAGCACGTCGATCTCGGCGTGCCGCAGCCGGCCGGGCAGGTCGCGGCGGACGCCGAGCAGGACCTGGTAGCGGTCGGTGGCGCCGTCCTGGGTGACGTCGATGGCGAGATGGTGCAGGCCGGGGTCGCCGGGACGCAGCTCGGTGGCGGACCGCACCGACAGCGCGTCGATGCGGCGGCCGTCCTTCCCGCCGAACCACCGCTGCCGGGGCAGCCACTCCGCGATGCTCCGGACGAGGACCGGATCTGGCGGGAGCACGGTCACCGGCCACGCCCCGTCTCCGCGTTCTCCGGCGGGTCGAGCTGGAACCAGTAGAAGCCGTGGCCGGGGAGCGTCAGCAAGTAGGGCAGCTCGCCGATGGCCGGGAACTGCACGCCGCCCATGCACTCGACGGGGGAGTACCCCTCGAACCGGCGCATGTCGAGCTCGACCGGCTGCGGGAAGCGAGACAGGTTGCTGATGCACAGGATCGTGTCCATCTCGCCCCACGGGCTCTCGTCCTCGGTGATCTCCCGGGTGAAGGCGAGGACGGACGGGTTCGAGGACGACAGCTCGACGTACGAGCCGACGCCGAACACCGGGTGCCGCTGCCGGATCTCGATCATCCTGCGCGTCCAGTGCAGCAGCGAGCCGGGGTTGTCGTGCTGCGCCTCGACGTTGACGGCCTGGTAGCCGTAGATCGGGTCCATGATCACCGGCAGGTAGAGGCGGGCCGGGTCGCACTGGGAGAAACCGCCGTTGCGGTCGGACGTCCATTGCATGGGGGTGCGGACGGCGTCGCGGTCGCCGAGCCAGATGTTGTCGCCCATGCCGATCTCGTCGCCGTAGTACAGGACGGGCGAGCCGGGCAGCGAGAGCAGGAGCGCGGTGAACAGCTCGAGCTGGTTGCGGTCGTTGTCCAGGAGGGGGGCCAGGCGGCGCCGGATGCCGATGTTGGCCTTCATGCGCGGGTCTTTGGCGTATTCGGTGTACATGTAGTCGCGCTCTTCGTCGGTGACCATCTCCAGGGTCAGCTCGTCGTGGTTGCGCAGGAAGATGCCCCACTGGCAGTTCTCGGGGATCTTCGGTGTCTGCGCCATGATCTCGGAGATGGGGTAGCGCTGCTCGCGGCGGACGGCCATGAAGATGCGCGGCATGACCGGGAAGTGAAACGCCATGTGGCATTCGTCGCCCCCGGTGACCGGGTCGCCGAAGTACTCGACGACGTCCGCGGGCCACTGGTTGGCCTCGGCCAGCAGGACGCGGTCGGGGTAGAGGCGGTCGACCTCGGCGCGGACGCGCTTGAGGTAGGCGTGCGTCTCCGGCAGGTTCTCGCAGTTGGTGCCTTCGCGGGCATAGAGGTAGGGGACGGCGTCGAGGCGGAAGCCGTCGATGCCGAGGTCGAGCCAGAACCGCAGGTTCTCCAGCATGGCGTCCTGGACGTCTGGATTGTCGTAGTTCAGGTCCGGCTGGTGGGAGAAGAACCGGTGCCAGTAGTACTGCCCGCGCACCGGGTCGTAGGTCCAGTTCGACTGCTCGGTGTCGACGAAGATGATCCGCGCGTCGGGGTACTTCTCGTCGGTGTCGTCCCACACGTAGAAGTCCCCGAACGGGCCGTCCGGGTCGCTGCGGGACGACTGGAACCAGGGGTGCCGGTCGGACGTGTGGTTCATGACGAGGTCGGCGATCACCCGGATCCCGCGCTCGTGGGCCTGCTCGATCAGCTCGACGAAGTCGCCCAGCTCGCCGAAGTCGGGCAGGATCGCCGTGTAGTCGGCGATGTCGTAGCCGCCGTCCTTGAGGGGCGACTGGTAGATGGGCAGCAGCCAGAGGCAGTCGATGCCGAGCCACTGCAGGTGGTCGAGCTTGGAGATGAGCCCGCGCAGGTCGCCGTAGCCGTCGTTGTTGGAGTCGGCGAAGCCGCGCACCGACACCTCGTAGAACACCGCCGTCTTGAACCAGTGCGGAACACGGGGCGAGTCCTCGTCGAAGGTGTCGGGGATCGGGCCGGTCGCGGGGCCGGTCACCGGCGGCGGGGCCGGACGGTCCGGGGCGGGGCGGTTCGGGGCGGGGCGGTTCGGGGCGGGGCGCGGGGCCGGTTCGGAGGGGGCGGCCGCACCGTTCCGGCGCGCCGGGTCGGCGGGCTCCGGAGCGCCGCCGCTCCGGCCGGACGCGCCGCTGCTGATCTGTGGCCGAACGTGCATGACCCACCCCGCTGTGTTGGAGATACCTAGATCAGCAATGCCCGCGTGCCGCTCGGACGACGTTCCCGGACGGCAACCATCCGTAAAAATCTGCGTACGCACCGTGACCTTCGCCGGTGGCCGGACTGCGCCCGCGCCTGCGGGCCGGGCGGATCGCCGCGTCCCCGGCCGGTAGATCCGCCGTGGGGCCGATCTACGTGCCGTCCGCGCGGTCCGGCACCCGGAGCGGGTACCGGTCGGCCGCGGGCACCGCAGGCGGAAAAGGGCGGCAAAAAGGCGGCACGGAACGGCCGTGACACTGGCGCGTGCGCGCCGCAATGCTTGCCGCGCGACGGTTGTGTCATGTCCGGGTTTTTAGGTTCGTGGCTTTTTCTGGCGCATGCCGGGGGTAGGTCATTTCCAAGCTCAGCACCTGCCGCGCGGCAGCTGACGACAGTTCGGGCGGAAAAGAATGTTTCGTCCAAAGCGATCGGAGGGACAGTGGAGCGCTGGGAGAAGTCGCCATCGGTCGTACCGACGCGCGATGACGTCGTACCGACGCGCGACGACCTCGTGACCCGGCTGCGCGCCCGTTTCGCCGGAATTCCGGCCGAGAGCGTGCGCCGTTGCGTGGAGGACCTATGGTCCTGCTGCACCCATATCGGGGTGCGGCCCGAGGAACGGACCATCGAACGCCTCGCGGCGTCCCGGCTCACGGGCGTCGAGCGGGGCGCGCGCCCGCCGCACCCGGACGGGCGCCGGGCGCGCGGGGCCGTGTCCGACGCTCCCGGCGAACGGCCGCCGGGCGTGGCCGCCGCGCCGCCGCTGCCGTCGCGCGTCCGCGCCGACCTGACCGCTCCGCCGAGGACGCCCCGCGCGGCCGCGCCGACCCCGATCGGGATGTGACATGAAGGACACGATGGTGCCGGGCCTGCGCATCAAGACCCGGCGAGGCTTCACCGTGCTGAACATGCCCGCGCAGATCAGCTGGCAGAACTATGCGGGGATCCGCGAGGGCGTGAGCAGGGCCCTGACCCTGGCCGCGCGGGCCCCGGCCACCGGATCCGAGACCGGCGCGGGTGCCGCGGGCGTGGTCATCGACTTCGGGGACGCCGTGCTGCTCGACGCCGCCGGGCTGGTCCTGCTGGCCCGTGCCGAGACCCGGGCGCGGCTGCTCGGCTGCCGGCTCCGGGCCGTGGTCCCGGACGCGTCCGCACCCGTGCGGCGCGCGCTCGACGCCACCGGACTCGGACGGCTCGTCCCGGTGTTCCCCGACGTCGCGGCGGCCACCGCCGGGCGGCCGCCCGCCCGCCGCCGCACCGGACCGGCCGACACCGCGGACGTCCTGGACGCCATCCGCGCGCTGCATCCGGGGGACGCGGCGCTGACGCCGGCGCCGTCCGTCCCGTCCGAGCTGACGATCACCACGACCGCGGCGGCGGACGGCGACCACACGGTCGTCCACCTGTCCGGGGTGCTCGACCAGCTGACCGTCCCGCGGCTCGGGGAGACCCTGACCTCGCTGGTCGAGGGCAGCCTGCGGCACCTCGCGCTGCGGATGAGCGCCCGGCTCGGGCTGCGCTGCGATCCGCTGCCGATCCTGCTGGGCATCCGCTGGCGGGTCGCCGCCGAGGGCGGCTGCCTGTCGCTGCTCGAGCAGCCCGCCAAGCTCCGCGAGATCATCGACCGCGAGGGTCTGGGCTCGGTGTTCACCGCCTGCCGCACCGTGGAACCGGCGGCGTAGCGGGCACGGAGGACGAAAGCACGGACGGAGGCGCGGACGGCACGCGCACCGCGGGCCGGTGGAAGCTCAGCTTCCATCGGCCCGCCGCGCTGTGCGCGACGAGCGCGCGCTCGCCGTCCCGTTCGCGCTTGTCGTGTCCGCACCGAGCACGCCGCCCCGGCTGCCGTCCCGCCGGATCGTCAGGACGTGTGCGGGTCGGGTGCGGGGGTCGAGGTGGACGTAGTTGGTTTGTGTCCAGGTGTAGGGGGTGCCGTCGAGTTCGTCGACGACGGTGAAGGTGTGGTGGGGGTGGTCGGGCAGGCCGAGTGCGGGCAGGTCGAGGTGGACGGTGGCTTCGCGGGGGTGGTGGGGGTTGAGGTTGATGATGGTCAGGACGGTGTCGTCGAGGTGGTGTTTGGAGAAGGCGAGCAGTTCGGGTTGGTCGACGTGGTGGAAGTGCAGGTTGCGCAGGTGGTGCAGGGCGGGGTGGGTGTGGCGCAGGGTGTTGAGGCGGGTGATGAGGGGGGCGATGGTGGTGCCGGTGGCGGCGGCGGTGTCCCAGTCGCGGGGGCGGTACTGGTATTTCTCGGAGTCGCGGTATTCCTCGCTGCCGGGTCGGACGGGGGTGTTCTCGCATAGTTCGTAGCCGCTGTAGATGCCCCAGGTGGGGGACAGGAGGGCGGCGAGGATGGCGCGGATTTCGAAGGCGGGGCGTCCGCCGTGCTGGAGGTATTGGTTGAGGATGTCGGGGGTGTTGGTGAAGCAGTTGGGGCGCATGTGGGCGGCGGCGGGTCCGGACAGTTCGGTGAAGTAGGTGCGGAGTTCGTCGGCGGAGTTGCGCCAGGTGAAGTAGGTGTAGGACTGGTGGAAGCCGATTTTGGCGAGGGTGTGCATCATGGCGGGGCGGGTGAAGGCTTCGGCGAGGAAGAGGACGTCGGGGTGGGTGGTGGCGGTGTCGGCCAGGAGGCGTTCCCAGAAGGGGACGGGTTTGGTGTGGGGGTTGTCGACGCGGAAGATGGTGACGCCGTGGTCGATCCAGTGGCGGATGATGCGGGTGGTTTCGGTGTAGAGGCCGTCGGGGTCGTTGTCGAAGTTGAGGGGGTAGATGTCCTGGTATTTCTTGGGTGGGTTCTCTGCGTGGGCGATGGTGCCGTCGGCGCGGGTGGTGAACCATTGGGGGTTTTGGGTGACCCAGGGGTGGTCGGGGGAGCATTGCAGGGCGAGGTCGAGGGCGATTTCGAGGCCGTGGTGGTGGGCGTGGGCGACGAAGGCGTCGAAGTCGTCGAGGGTGCCCAGGTCGGGGTGGATGGTGTCGTGGCCGCCGTGGGGTGAGCCGATGGCCCAGGGGGAGCCGGGGTCGTGGGGGGCGGCGTCCAGGGTGTTGTTGGGGCCTTTGCGGGCGGTGGTGCCGATGGGGTGGACGGGGGGAGGTAGACCACGTCGAAGCCCATGTCGGCGATGGCGGGGAGGCGTTTCATCGCGGTGCGCAGGGTGCCGGAGGTGGGTGGGCGGCGTCCCATGGGGTCGTGGGCGGCGCCTTCGGAGCGGGGGAAGAACTCGTACCAGGCGCCGTAGAGGGCTCGTTCGCGGTGCACGATCAGGGGGTACCAGTCGCCGGCGGTGACCAGGTCGCGCAGCGGATGCCGCTCCAGGATCTCGTGGACGTTCGGGTTCCCCGCGGCCTCCAGGCGGTCGACGGGCTCGACGTCGTCGTCCGACATCAGCTTCGCCAGGCGCGTCAGCGTCCGCCGGTCCTTGGCCGGGATGTCCCGCGCGGCCCGCTCGAACAACCGGACGCCCTCGGCGAGCATCAGCTCGACGTCCTGGCCGCGCGGGATCTTGATCTGGGCGTCGTGCCACCAGTGCGCGATGGGGTCGCCCCAGGCCTCCACCCGGAATGACCACGGGCCCCGCTCGGTCGGTGTCACCCGCGCCGCCCAGCGGTCGGTGCCCGGCGCGACCTCCCGCATCCGCACCGGCGGGCACTCCTCGCCGTCCGGCGTCCGCAGCACCACCGCCGCGCCGAGCATCTCGTGTCCCTCGCGGAACACCGTCGCCGACACCTCGAAGGTCTCGCCCACGACCGCCTTGGCCGGCCACCGGCCGCACCCCACCACCGGCTCCACGTCCGTGATCGGGACGCGGCCCAGCTCGGCCTCCAGCTTCACCTGCATGATTGCCCGCTCCCGGTGCCGACGGCGATGGTCCTAGGCATCCATGCCCCGTCCGCAAGTCCCGGCGTCATCAACTCATCAAGATCATGACAAGGGATCGGCCAAGCCGCGGCAATCGGGCGGAGCGGGCGCGGGTCAGCCGCCCGCGGCGCGCATGACGGCGCCGATCCCGGCGCCGGTCGTGACGAGCCGCCGGTACTCCGGCTGCCGCAGCTCGCCGCCCATGAACGGGTACGGGTTGCGGTGCACGGCCGGGCTCGGCTCCTCCGACAGCGCGGCGAAGTGGACCTCGCGGGCGCCGGTCGCCGCGACGACGCGGGCCGCGTTGCGGTCGGTGATCCCGCCGCCCGGCATGACGACGATCCGGTCGCCCGCGCGCCGCACCAGCTCGGCGATCAGCGGCGCGCCCTCGAGCGCGCTGACGTCCTGGCCGGACGTCAGCACCCGGTCGACGCCCAGCTCGACGAGCGTGTCCAGCGTGGCGAACGGGTCGGCGGTCATGTCGAACGCCCGGTGGAACGTCACCGGCAGGCCGCCCGCCGCGGCGATGAGCCGCTCGGTGACCGGCCGGTCGACCGCGCCGTCCGGGGTCAGCGCCCCGATCACGACGCCGTGCGCCCCGGCCTCCCGGACGAGCGCCACGTCGTGTTCCATCGCCGCGATCTCGTGCTCGTCGAAGATGAAATCGCCGCCGCGCGGCCGGACGATGACGTGCACCCGGATGGACGAGACCGCGGCGAGCGCGGCGCGGACCGTCCCGAGGGTCGGGGTCAGCCCGCCCTCGAACAGGGCCGCGCACAGCTCCACGCGGTCGGCGCCCGCCTTCTCGGCGGCCACCGCGCCCGCGACGCCGTCGATGCAGATCTCGTAGGTGATGCTCACTGACTTCCTTCCGGAACGGTGCGGATCTCCCCGACCCGGCGGCCTCCGCCGAGGATCGGGACGGTGCCCAGCTCGGCGGCCGGGGCGATGTCGGCGCCGAGCGCGGCGAGCGCGCCCAGCGCGATGGCGGTGGTGGCGCGGGGCTGCCGTCGATGACCTTCACCGCGACGGCGTGGCCGCGCGCGGTGGCGGCGACGAGCACGCCCTCGGCGCCTCCCTTGGCGACCGAGCCGGGCAGGGCGCGCATCAGCTCGGTGTTGACGTGCCCGGTCCCGCCGACGTACTCGGGGTGGGCGCGCATGGCGTCGGCGACCGCGCGGCCGGGCCCGTCCTGCGCCAGGACGAGCGCCCGCACGGCCCGCGCGAGGCCGCTGAGCGTGAGGCCGAACAGCGGCGCGCCGCAGCCGTCCACCGCCACCGGGGACGGCTCCTCGCCGGAGCAGTCGGCCATCGCCTGCCGGACGAGCCGCTGCAGCGGGTGCCCGGGGTCGAGGTAGGTCTCGGTGGGCCAGCCGTTCGCGGCGCACGCGGCGAGCATCGCGGCGTGCTTGCCCGAGCAGTTCATCCGCTCGCGCGACTCGCGCTCCCCGGCGCGGATCAGCCCCTCCTTCGTCGGTTCGTCCTCCGGCCACGACGGCGGGCACCGCAGGGCGCCGGCGTCCAACCCGGCGTCGCCGAGGACCGCCTCGACGGCCTTGAGGTGGAAGTCCTCCCCGGTGTGGCTGCCCGCGGCGATCGCGAGCCGCTCGCCGGACAGCGGCGCCCCGGCCGCCAGGCACGCGGCGGCCTGGAACGGCTTGGTCGTCGAGCGCGGCAGGACGGTCTCCTCCGGGTTGCCGCGGATGTGGGCCAGGGAGCCGTCCGGGGCGAGCCCGGCGACGCTGCCGTAGTGGAGGCTCTCGGGGAAGCCGTTGCGCACGACCTCCGCCAGCACTTCGTACATCGGTCTCCTCAGCTCGCCTTCGCGACGGGCGCGGCGGGCACGGCGTCGCGGACGGCGCGGGACGGCCGCGTCCGCTGCCGCGCCTCGAGCGTTCGCGCGATCTTCGACAGCGTCGCGTTCACCACCAGGTAGATCAGCGCGACGATCAGGTAGGTCTGGATGAGCAGGTGGTTGTAGTTCGCCAGCACCTTGCCGCTGTAGAGCAGCTCGGCGTAGCTGACGACGTACCCGAGCGAGGTGTCCTTGAGCAGCCCCGCCGACTGGCTGACCAGGGACGGCAGCACCCTGCGAGCCGCCTGCGGCAGGACGATCAGCCGCATCGCCCGGCCGCGGGTCAGCCCGACCGCGAGGCCCGCCTCCAGCTGGCCGCGCTCCACCGACCGGATGCCCGCCCGGAAGATCTCCGCGAACGCCGCCGCGTTCGACACCGCGAGCGGCACGACGAGCTTCCAGAACAGCGGCAGGTTCAGCCCGTAGCGGGGCAGCGCGAACAGCACCACGTACACGAGCAGCAGCGCCGGGATCGTCCGGACGATCTCGACGTAGGCGGTCGCGGGCCACCGCAGCCAGCGGGACGGCGAGGTGCGGCCGAGCGCGAGCACGATGCCGCCCGCCATCGCGAGGGCGATGGCGACGGCCGCCGCCTTCGCGGTGGACAGCAGCCCGTCGAGGAGGTACCGCCACATCGGCCAGGTGCCGAACGGCTCCCAGCGCTCGGCGGCCAGCTGCCCGTTGTCGGCGAACTGCCGCAGCGCCAGCAGGACGAGCGCCGCCCCGGCCAGCAGCGACACGGCGGTGGTGATCCGGATGCGGCGCCGGGCGCGCGGCCCCGGATCGTCGAACAGCAGGCGCGAGGTGGGGGAGGAGCTCATCGCAGGATCGCCAGCTTCCGCTCGAGCGTCCCGGTGACCAGCCCGAACACGGCCGACAGCGCCATGTAGAGCAGGCCCGCGGTGACGAAGATGTAGATCGGCCGGGCCTCGGCGAGGTTGACCCGGTTGGCGGCGGCGGTCAGCTCGACCACGCCGACCGCCGCCGCCATCGCCGTGTTCATCAGCGTCATGATCGCGATGGTGCCGAGCGGCTGGATCGCCGTCCGCAGCGCCTGCGGCAGCACGACCAGCCGCAGCGACTGGACGAACGTCAGCCCCAGCGCGCGTGCGGCCTCGCCCTGACCGGCGGGCACCGCGTTGATGCCCGACCGGATCGCCTCGGCCATGTACGCCCCCTGGTAGAGGGCGATCACCACGACCGCGCTGGTGAACAGCCCCGCCATGACGCCGATCTCGGGCAGCCCGAACACCGCGATCACGAGCCACACCAGCAGCGGGATGTTCTGCAGCGTCTCGACGTAGGCCATCCCGGCGGCGCGCAGCACGCGCACCGGGCTGACCCGCATCGCGGCCACGACGATCCCGGCGGCGAGCGCGCCGGCGAGCGCCAGCAGCGTCAGCTCGACGGTCAGCAGCAGCCCGTCGCCGAACTCCGCGAGGTGATCGGTGATGACGTTCACGGCAGGGGCCTCTTCACTGGGGTGTCGGGACGGCGGGGGTCAGGAGCCGGGCGCGGAGCCGATCGCGGGCGGCTCGGGCGCCTCGCCCTCGACGACCGTCCCGATCGAGTTCTTCCAGACCTTCGCCCACAGTCCCGACTCCTGGATCTGGCGGAGCCAGTCGTTGACGAACTGCTTGAACTGCTCGTCGCCGTGCTTGAGGCCGATCCCGTACGGGTCGGTGGTGAACGGCTCGCCCTGGATCTTGATCGAGGTGTCCTGCTTCGCGGTGGCCAGCAGGACGGCCTGGTCCTGGACGTAGGCGACGCCGCGCCCCTGCTTGAGCGCCTGCACGCACTCGGGGTCGCTGCCGAACGTGACGATCTTCGCGTCCGGGGCGGCCTTCTCGATCGCCGGGATCGCGGGGGTGTTGGCGCCCGCGATGACCGTCTTGCCGTTCAGGTCGGCCGGGGTCTTGATGCCCGTCTCGTCCGCCTTGGTGGCGACGACGAGGCCGGAGCTGTAGTACGGGCCCGCGAACGCGACCTTCTCCGCCCGCTCGGGCGTGATGCTGTAGGTCTGCAGCACGACGTCCGCGGTGCCGTTGGAGATCAGCGCCTCGCGGGTCTCGGAGGCCGCGTTGACGATCTTCACCTTCGGCTCGCCGATGATGTACTTCGCGAGCAGCCGGCCGAAGTCGGCGTCCAGGCCCTCCAGCTCGCCGCTGACCGGGTTCTGCTGGGACAGCAGCGGCGCGTCGAGCGAGCCGCCGACCAGCAGCTCACCGCGCTCCTTGATCTTCGCCATCGTGGAGCCGGCCGGGATGTTCGCGGCGACGGGCGCCGCGGACAGCAGGTCGTCGGCCTTGCCGCCGCCGGAGCCGGGGACGGCCGGGTCGGAGGAGTCGCCGCAGGCCGCGAGGCTCGTCAGCGTCAGCGCGGCGACCGCGGCCACCGCCGCCCGCCGCATCCCCGCAGGGAAACGCACCATGATCTGAAACCTTTCTCGGGTGGCGCGGAGCGCCGGAATGGTGTCGCTAGTGGCTGAGGACCTTGGCCAGGAAGTCCCGGGCCCGGTCGCTGGCGGGGGAGTCGAAGAACGCGGCCGGCTCGCCGGACTCGACGATCTCGCCGTCCGCCATGAACACGACGCGGTCGGCGACCTTGCGGGCGAACCCCATCTCGTGGGTGACGACCACCATGGTCATGCCGTCGCGGGCGAGGCCGGTCATGACGTCCAGGACCTCGCCGACCATCTCGGGGTCCAGCGCGGAGGTCGGCTCGTCGAACAGCATCGCCTTCGGCCGCATCGCGAGCGCGCGGGCGATCGCGGCGCGCTGCTGCTGCCCGCCGGACAGCTGCGCGGGGAGCTTGCCGGCCTGGTCGCCGATCCCGACCCGGTCGAGCAGTTCGCGCGCGGTCCGCTCGGCCTCCTCGCGGGAGGCGCCGCGGACCTTGGTCGGCCCGAGCGTCAGGTTCTGCAGGACGGTCTTGTGCTGGAACAGGTTGAACGACTGGAACACCATGCCGACGTCCGCGCGCAGCCGGGCCAGCGCGCGTCCCTCGGCGGGCAGCTCGCGGCCGTCGATCCGCACGCTGCCGCCGTCCGGGGTCTCCAGCCGGTTCAGGCAGCGGCAGAGCGTCGACTTGCCGGACCCGGACGGCCCGATCACCACGACCACCTCGCCCTCGGCCACGTCCAGGTCAACATCCCGCAGCGCGGTGTGGTCGCCGAAGCGCTTGTGCAGGCCGCGAACCTCGATCATTCGGTCACCTACGATCCAACTTCCTTCGATATCGAAGCCAAACAGGAAGATAGAACGTCAAATCGACGTAAGTCAACGCATTGCCGTACCAAGTTCGCGCATGCTATCTATCTGGGGTGCGCAACAGCAGAGACGACGGACCGGCGGCCCTCCTGCGGCTGGTGGCCACCGGTCAGGCGGAGTCGCGGGCCGAGCTCGCCCGGCTCTCCGGCCTCGCCGCCTCCAGCGTCTCGCTGCGGGTCGAGCAACTCCTCGACGCCGGTCTGTTCACCGAGGAGGGCGCCGGAGCCTCGCGCGGGGGCCGGCGGCCCCGGCGCCTCCGGCTCGCCCGCGGCGCGGGAGTGTTCCTGATCGCCGACCTCGGCGCGCACCACGCCCGCCTGGCCGTCGCCGACCTGGCCGGCACCCCGCTCGCCCTCGGCGACCTGTCCTGCGACATCGCGGTCGGTCCCGAGCGGACGCTGACCGAGGTCATCGACGCGCTGCGCGCCCTCGCCCGCGCGCACGATCTCGGCGACGTGCCCGTCCGCGGCGTCGGCATCGGGCTGCCCGGCCCCGTCGACCCCGCCACCGGCCAGGTCGTCTCACCGTCGCGGATGCCCGGCTGGAACGACTTCCCGGTCCGCGAGTTCGCGTCCGCCCGCGCGGGCGTCCCCGCCCTGGTCGAGAACGACGCCAACCTCATGGCCGTGGGGGAGCACCGCCACTCCCGGCCCGCCTGCGACAACCTCATGGTGATCAAGCTGGGCAGCGGCATCGGCTGCGGCGTCATCGTCGACGGGCGGCTGCACCGGGGGCGCGGCGCGGCCGGCGACATCAGCCACGTGCGGATCCTGTCCGAGGCCACCGTCGACTGCTCCTGCGGTCACCCCGACTGCCTGGAGGCGCACGCCAGCGGCGCCGCCCTCGCCGCCGCGCTTGCCGCACAGGGCATCGAAGTCGACCACCCCGCCCGGATCGTCGACCTCGTCGCCGACGGCGTGCCGCAGGCGACGAGCGCCGTCCGCACCGCGGGCCGCCTCATCGGCGACGTCCTCACCGCGCTGGTGAACTTCTTCAACCCGGACGCACTGATCATCGGCGGAGGCCTGTCCAACGCCGAACCCCTCGTCGCGACGATCCGCGGCGTCATCTACGAGCGCTGCCTGCCGCTCGCCACCCGCAACCTGGAGATCGACACCTCCGCCGCGGGCCGCGACGCGAGCATCCTCGGCGCCGGGCACCTGCTCCTCGACGCGTCCGGCGACTGGATCGACCGCGCCCTCGAACGCTAGCGGTACGGGACGAGCGCCTCCCGCGCCGTCGCGACGTCCGGGGCGATCGCGACGCGGCGCTGCAGCCCCGCGACCTCGCTGATCCGCCGGACGATCCCCCGCGCGGGCAGCACGACCCACATCGGCACGCCGCGCTCGGTGGCCCGCATCTGGGAGCGGGTGATCACGTTCAGCCCGCTCGAGTCGCAGAACGCGCAGTGGCTCAGGTCGACGATGAGCGCCGGGACACCGGAGTCGAGCAGCGCGACGGCCTGTTCGTAGATCGCCTCGCCGTTGCCGAGGTCCACCTCCGCCGGGAACGTCAGCGTCCCGCAGTCCTCGGTGCTCTCCACGCGCGCAACTCCAGGTTCCATGCCTCGCCCCAACGTCCGTGACCTCGACCGAATGACAGCGGGGGTGCGTCACCTGCGACTGTAAGCCGCGTAACTGGACGAAACCTGAAAGAGGAGGTCAAGTCTGCGTCGGCGATGCACCATGATCACGAGGATCCCGTTAAGAAGAAGCTTGTTGCGCTATGTGAGAATCGGACCGGAAGCGTGGATCACCGGTCTCGCCCGGTGTGATCGCGTTCATGGCGTCCTGCTAGCCTCGCGCGGACCGAGACGGGAGGGACATGAGCGAACCGGTGGTCATCGACGGCGGCGACCGCGCCTGCGTGCGCCTGCTCCTCGAGCTGCGCGGCCGCCTCGCGGACCTGCCGGCCGGCACGATCGTCCACCTGATCGCCACCGACCCGGCCGCCCCCATCGACATCCCCGCCTGGTGCCACCTGACCGGTCACGCCTACCTGGGGCCGCTCGACGCCCCCGCCCCCACCTACGCCCTCCGCGTCGCCGAAGACGCCCGCCCCACCGCCCCCGAGTCCCCCTGGCGGGCCGGGTAGCGACCCTCCGGCGGGCGCCGCGCGCGACCGCCGCGTCCCCGTCAGGCCGGCGGGCCGCCCGCCGCGCAGCGGTCCTCCGGGACCAGGTACCGGTCCCAGATCTGGGCCTTGCGGTACGGCCCGTCGCCCTCCGCGTCGTACTGGGGCTCGTCGAACACGACCCAGTACGCCCGCTCTCCGGGCCGCGCCCCCGGATGCCGGACGGCCTCGGGCGGCGCCAGGGAGTCGATCGTCCCCGAGAACTCGCACCGCCACGGCCCGTCCCATCCAGGGTCCCGGACGACCCGCACCCTGCGTCCCACGGGAAGCGCCCCGGCGGGCCACGGCGCCGGGCGGCCGGGCTTTCGCTCGCTCGACATGCGTGCATCATCCCGCACGGGCGGGAGCCCGCGGCCTCGGCCGTGCGGGCGGCGCGGCGGCGTGCGAAGCTGGACGGGTGAGCGCGGAGGAAGAACGCGACGGGGTTCGGCTGACGAACCTCGACCAGCCGCTGTTCCCGGGCGCCGAGGCGACCAAGCGCGACCTGGTCGACTACCTCGACGCGGTCGCCGACCGGCTCGTCCCGCAGTTCGCGGGCCGTCCCCTCTCGGTGATCCGCGTGCTGCGCGGCCAGAAGCCGTTCATGCAGAAGAACCTGCCGAAGTACACCCCCGACTGGGTACCGCGCGTGAAGCTGTGGGCGGAGTCGTCCCGGCGCGAGGTCTCGTACGCGGTGTGCGACGACCGGCGGACGCTGCTGTGGTTCGCCAACCAGCGCGCGGTGGAGTACCACCCGCCGCTGATGCGGGTGGACGCGCCCGATCGGCCCACGCACCTGGTGCTCGACATCGACCCGCCGGAGGGCGGCGGGTTCGCCGCCGCCGCGCGGGCCGCGCACCTCGTGCGCCGGGCGATGGCCGACTCGGGTCTGCGGGGCGCGGTCAAGACCAGCGGCGCCAAGGGCGTCCACGTGTTCGCGCCGCTCGACGGGAGCGCGCGGGTCGAGGACGTGGCCGCCGCGACGCGGGCGCTCGCCGCGCGCGCCGAGCGCCTCGACCCCGCACTGGCCACGACCGCGTTCATCCGCGAGGACCGCGGCGGACGCGTGTTCCTCGACTCGACCCGCGCCGGGACGGCCACGGTCGCCGCCGCCTACAGCCCCCGCATCAGGCCCGGCACGCCGGTCTCGTTCCCCGTCCCCTGGGACGGCCTGGAGGACGTCGACCCGTCGCGGTTCACCGTCCGGACGGCGCCCGGGCTGCTGGGCGCCGGCGACCCGTGGGCCGCGTCGCTGCCCGCCCCGCTGCCACTGCCCGCCGACCTGGTCGAGGAGGGGCACACGATCCCCGTCGCCCGTGTCCAGGCGATGCATGAGGGCAAGCGCCGCGCCCGCGCCCGCCGCGCCGGGGGCGATTGACGCCCGGACGGGACGTCAGGGCAGCCGGCGGCGGATCTTGCGGGCGCCGCGGCGGAGCGAGGACCCCCCTCGCAGGTGCAGTTCGGCGAACGCGAGGGCGGCCTCGGCGCCCGCGGCGGCGGCCTCCTCGGGCGTCGGCGCGGACGCGCCGTCGCGGCCGGGGTCGTAGGCGAGGTCGCCGAGGTCGCCGATGACGGCGGCGCCCGTACCGGGCAGCGCGGCGACGTCCTCGCGGCTCCACCCGGCGACCCGCTCGCGCCACTCGGGCGGGACGACGACCTTGGCGCCGCGCCGTTCGCGGGTCTGGAACCGCTCGGTGGCCAGCTGCCGGACCCGGTCCGCGCTGCGGCGGGACCACGATCCTTCCCGCATGGCGTCGTTCAGGCCCGCGATGACCAGGGTCTCGGGCGCGGTCAGGCCGCCGTGCGCCCGGGCCCCCTCGCTCTGGACGGTCGGGATCTCCGCGAGACCGGGGACGCCGGCGGCCTCGGCGAACCGCCGCCAGAGCAGCTCCGGCGGACGGCCGGGCGAGGTGACCACCGTGACCCGGGACGCCCCGGCGTCCGTCCAGCGCCGGGCGAGGCCGCTCAGCGTGAACGCCCGCCAGATGTGCGCGTCGAGCTCGTTCTCGACGTGGTCCGGGCCCTTGTCGCGGTGCGCGGCGAGGCCGGTGAGGTAGCCGCCGAAGGTGGTGCTGCGGCCGTTGCGGATGTGCTGCTGCCACAGCGAGGGGAGGGCGCGGCCCAGGCTGCGGGCCGTGACGACGATCTCGGTGTCGGCCACGCCGAGCGACTCCAGCAGGCGCCGGGCGGCCGGGCCGCGGACGACCGACATGGCCTCGGCCGACAGCAGCACCGTCCCGGGCGACTCCCGCACCTGCTCCCGGACGGATTCCCACGCGGGGGCCTCCTCGGCCGCGCGGCGCTCCGACACCCACGGGTACTCGGTGCCCAGGAGCCCGTAGCTCGACCACTCGTGGTTGGCGACGGTCCGGCGCCCGCGGTCCCAGTCCGCGGGGACGGGGTACCGGACGCCCGCGTCCGCGAGCGCCTCGGCGTTGTGCTGGAGCATGTGCTGCAGGAAGGTCGTGCCCGACTTCTGCAGGCCGATGTGCAGGATCAGTTTGGACGCCAAGGAGGGGCTCCCTCGTGGAGACTGCGACGGTCATCATCGCATCCGGCGGGCGGTCACCGGCGCCCGGCGTCCTCCCGGAGGAGATCGCCGAGCTGCGCGGACGCCGCCGGCTCGAGCACGTCGTAGCGTTCCCGGTACAGAGCGGTCGAAAGTGGGGCGGGCCAGTCGGCCGGCAGGTGCGCGGCGGGCAGGCCGGGGCGGCCCCGTGCCGCCTCGTACGGTCGCGCGACGCTAGCGCTCCGGGGAGCGGCGCCGCCGCCGCGGCAGCTCCCCGGGCGCGCCGAACGAGCCGTGCGGCCCGGCGGGCACGTCGGGCGGGGCGGGACGCGGCGCGGGCGGCGGGGAGCGGGCGGCGGGGGAGCGGGCCCGTCCGCCTGGCCCTCCTCGACGAGCCCGTCCTCGTACAGCGTCGCCAGGTCGGTGAGGACGGAGAACAGCCCGCGTCCCAGCACGAACGCGATGTCGCGCGGGGTGCGGCGCCCGTTCGCGCGGTCGAGGACGGCCCGGCGGTCCGGGCCGACGGAGGCGTCCCGCGCGGCCGGCGTGGCGCGCGGGCGGCTGCGCGGCGACAGCGGCGCGGTGAGCGGCAGCGGGCTCCAGGCGTCCAGCGCGGCCATCCGCCGCTCCACCTCCCGCGCCACCCGGTCGGCGGGCAGGCCGGGATCGGCGGGCAGCGGCACCGGCGGCTCGTCCGCGCCGCTCCCGGCCGGGACGGCCGTGCAGGTGCGGACGCCGCCGAGCGCCATCGCGAACACCGCGTCCACGATCGCGGTCCGGGTGACGACCTGCAGGCCCGCGGCGCCGAGAAGGCCGCGCCGGACGAGCTCGTCCGCGAGGCGCCCGCCCGGCGCGCCCGCCGCGTACGCGGCGGTCCAGTCGGCCTCGGAGATGCGGCCGGAGCGCAGCAGCAGCGGTTCCGGGCCGGGCGCCGCCGGGGTGGAGGCCGCCACGACGAGCCCGCCGCGCAGCGCGACCGCACCGCCGGGCGAACCCTCCACGCGCAGCGTCCCGGTGAACTCCCGCCGTCCGCGCCGCTCCAGCGCGGAAGGCAGGATCCCTGCGCCTCTGGTCATCGTCCCTCAACTCCGGAAGCCCGCGCGCGGGCGAAGATTACCTACGGCGGCGGGTCGCCGATGTCGGAAACAACCCGCGCCCGAGTGTGCGGACAATCCGGTCTCCCGGATGATCTCCAAGATAGATTGCTGACCGAAATAGGCGATATGCCGCAAGCGGGGGACGTTCGTGTCGTCCGCTCGCGCGCGCCGTGCCCCGGGACGACGGAAGGGCCTCATGGACATCGAGACCGCGCTGAAGGAGGCCATGGCGATCGACGGCGCCGTCGGCGCCGCGCTCGTCGACTACGACAGCGGGATGACGCTCGGCTCGTCCGGCGGGGGCGACGGCCTGGACCTGGAGATCGCCGCGGCGGGCAACACCGAGGTCGTCCGCGCCAAGGTGCGCACCCTGGAGTCCCTCGGCATCCACGACACGGTCGAGGACGTGCTCATCACCCTGCACCGGCAGTACCACCTGATCCGGCTGCTGGAGCGCGGCGGCCCCGCCCGCCTGTTCCTCTACCTGGCGCTGGACCGCGAGCGGGCCAACCTGGCACTCGCGCGGCACCACCTGCGGCGCATCGAGGGCGAGCTCGGCATCTGAGCCGGACGGAACGGGGACCGGCGCGGGCGCGGCGGCCGGTGCCGGACGCGGCCGCCGGGAACGCGGCCGCCGGGGAACGAGAGGGGGACGGTCATGCGGGAAACGGTGCTCGCCGAGTTGCGGGGGCTGCGCGACGAGGTGGCGGGGGCGACCGACGCGGCGGTCGCGTCGTCGGACGGGATGCTCATCGCCGCCGACACCGGCGAGGTCCGGCCGGAGGTGCTGGCGGCGATGGCCGCCGCCGCGCTCGGCCTCGGCCGCAGCACGAGCGAGGAGGTGGGGCTGGGGGCGCTGCGCGAGGTGGTGACCCGCTGCCGGGACGGACACATCGTCGTCTACGCGATCGGCGAGAGGGCGCTCCTGGTCGTTCTCGGCGACGAGGGACTGGACGTCGCGAACCTGCACCTGCGGTCCCGTCCGGCGGTGGAACGGCTCGCGGAGATCGTCCGTCGGGACGGCGTCACCACCGGCTGAAGCGTTCCTCGGGCACGCGCCGAGGAGCCCTGCGGGCTCCTCGGAATTCCGCGCGGCGGACGCGATGAATTCCCGTTGCGGGGCAGGTCCCCATGGGGAAGACGCCGCAACGAGGAGGTAGCGATGGTCGCCAAGGGATTCACCACGTGCCTGTGGTTCGACGGGCAGGCCGAGGAAGCCGCGAACCACTACGTTTCGATCTTCAAGGATTCCCGGATCGGGCAGATCATGTACGCCCCGGAGGGCACCCCGGACGCGACGCCGGGCCAGGTGCTGACGGTCGAGTTCGAGGCCAACGGGCAGAAGTTCGTCGCGCTGAACGGCGGTCCGCTGTTCACGTTCAACGAGTCCGTCTCCTTCGAGATCCGCTGCGCGGACCAGGAGGAGGTCGACCACTACTGGAACCGGCTGCTCGAGGGCGGCGGCGAGGAGAGCCAGTGCGGCTGGCTCAAGGACCGGTTCGGGGTGTCCTGGCAGGTCGTCCCGCAGGAGCTGATCGACATGTTCCTCGACCCGGACACCGCGAAGACCGCCCGCGTGAACGCGGCGATGATGCCGATGCGGAAGCTGGACCTGGCCGCGCTGCGGAGGGCCTTCGAGGGCGCGTGACCGGCGCGCCGCCGGGTGACCGTCGGGCGACGGGCGCGGCCCCGGCCGTCCGGACGGACGGCCCCGGATCTCGTGGGGACCGGGGCCGTCCGCATGCCCCCGCCGGGACGCCGGCCCCTCCGGCCGGCGTCCCGGCGTTCCTAGTCGAAGACCCCGGCGCTCAGCAGGCCGAACAGCAGCAGGCCGATCAGCACCCGGTAGACCACGAACGACGTGAACGAGTGGCTGGCCACGAACTTGAGCAGCCAGGCGATCGAGGCGTACGCGACGATGAACGACACGACCGTCCCGGCCAGCAGCGGCATCGCGCTGGTGCCGGTGCCGAGCGCGCCCGGGAGCTGGTAGAGGCCCGCGCCGGTGAGCGCGGGGATTCCCATGAAGAACGACAGCCGGGTCGCGGCGACCCGGTCGAGGCCGAGCAGCAGCCCGGTGGAGATCGACGCGCCGGACCGGGAGAACCCGGCGAACAGCATGGCGAGGATCTGCGACGAGCCGATCAGCATCGCGTCCTTGAAGTCGGTGTCGTCCTCGCCGCGCTTCTGCCGGCCGTAGCGGTCGGCGAGCCACATCACGACGCTGCCGCCGATCAGCGAGCCGGCGACCACCCACAGCGAGGCGAGCGGTCCCTCGATCAGCGACTCGGCGCCCAGCCCGACGGCCACGACCGGGACGGTCGCGAAGATGATCCACCACCCGAACTTGTAGTCGTGGTGGTACCGCTCGGACGGTTTGACGATGCCCGTTCCCCAGGCCTTCACGATGCGGAGGATGTCCTTGAAGAAGTAGACCAGGACGGCGGCGATCGCCCCGACCTGGATCACCGCGGTGAAACCCACGACGGACGGGTCGTCCACCGGGATGCCCATCAGCCCCTCGGTGATCTTGAGGTGGCCGGTGGAGGACACCGGCAGGAATTCGGTCAGGCCCTCCACGATGCCGAGGACGATGGCCTGGCCTACGCTGATCGCGCTCACGTGACTCGTCTATCCCTCTCATGCCCGGTTACGCGCGGTGAGCCTATCGCCGCCCGACGGGCGAAACCCGCATATCGGCCACGCGTTATCCCAGCGGCCACCCGCTGTTCACCTGCTGGACTACGGCTCATTACGCCTCGCTCGATCGACGGTCAAGCATAAATGCCCGGGAAGTGACGGCCGCACCTCCGTCGCGCTCGCGTGTCGCTCCGCTCGCTCCCCTCGCGGCCCCGTTTCCGCGCGCTCCCCGCGGAATGGGGCACGTTGCGGCGACTTATTCAACCACGGGGTTTTCGCGGAAATTTGCACATTAATCGGCAATGCCGAGGGCGGCGTTCTCCACCCGGATCCTGGTGCGCAGCACCCCCAGGTTCACGACGGTGAACAGCGTCGCCGTCAGCCATGCGGTGTGGACGAGCGGCAGCGCGATCCCCTCGGCGACCACCGCCGCGTAGTTGGGGTGCGGCATCACCCGGTACGGGCCGCGGGCGACCAGCGGCAGCCCCGGCACGATCACCACCCGGGTGTTCCACCGGCGGCCCAGCGTGCCGATGCACCACCAGCGCAGCCCCTGGGCGAGGGCGGCGACCGCCAGCATCGGCCAGCCCAGCGCCGGGACGAACGGGCGGCCGAGCAGCCACACCTCGAGCAGCGCCCCGCCCAGCAGGGCGGTCTGCACCGCCACGATCGCGGGGTAGTGCCCCCGTCCGTGCTCGACGGCGCCGAGGCCGCGCGCCCACGCCAGGTTCCGCCGCGCGACGGCCAGCTCGGCCGCCCGTTCCACGGCGACGAGGCCGACGAGCAGCGTGAACCAGGCGGCGGAGGCGGTCGCGGGGGCCACGGGCGTCACCAGCGCAGCAGGACGAGCTCGGCGGAGAAGCCGGGCCCGAGCGCCATCAGGACGCCCGGGACGCCGGCGGCGGGCCGGCGCTCGGCGATCGTCCGCTCGAGCACGTTCAGGACCGACACCGACGACAGGTTCCCCGCGTGCCGCAGCGACGCCCACGTCAGGTCCAGCTCCCCGTCGTCCAGCCCGAGGACCTCGCCGATCTTCTCGATCACCTTCGGGCCGCCCGGATGGCACACCCACGACGGCACCGCCGCGCGGGACAGGCCGTGGTCGCGCAGGAACGCGTCCACGTCCCCGGCGAGCTCCTTCTCCACGAGGTCGACGAGGTCGGCGGCCAGCACGATCCGGAAGCCGTGCGCGCCGACCTCCCAGCCCATCAGCCGTCCCGTGTCCGGGTACAAGCGGCTGCGGGACGCCACGACCCACGGGCCCGCGGCGCCGTCGGCGGGCCGCCCGCCCGCCCGGTCGTCGCCGAGCGCGACGGCCGCCGCGGCGCCGTCCCCGAACAGCCCGCTGCCCACGAGATTCGGGGCCGTGACGTCGCTGCGCTGGACGGTCAGCGAGCACAGCTCCACGCACACCAGCAGGGCCGCGCCCTCCGGACGGCCGCGCAGATGGTCGTTCACCCGGGCCAGGCCGGACGCCCCGGCGGCGCAGCCGAGCCCGAACACCGGCACCCGGACGACGTCCTCGCGCAGCCCGGTCCGCTGCGCGAGGGACGCGTCCAGCGACGGGGTCGCCAGCCCGGTCGACGAGCAGAACAGCAGGTGGTCGATGTCGGACGGGTCGAGCCGGGCCGCGTCGAGCGCGGCGCGCGCCGCCCGCTCGGCCAGGTCGAGCGCCCGGTCGATGTAGGCGTCGTTGGCGGCCGTGAAGTCGGCGATCCGGTCGTACTCCTCGATCGGCAGCGCCAGATTCCGCCCGCTCACCTGCGTGTTCGTGTGGAACCGCGCGAGGAGCCGCGGGTCGGCGTCCGTGCGGGCGGCCACGGCCGCGGTGATCTCGCGCTGCTCGTAGCGATGCTCCGGCAGCACGGTCCGTACCGCGGCGACCCGCATGGCGCCACCCCCCCGTCTTCCACCTCCCGGATCCCCGGCGAGCCCGCGTCCAAACCCGCCGCCGGACGCCCGTCAGGCGAGGGCGTCGCGAAGCGCTCCGGCCGACAGTTCCCGGGCCTCGCGGGCGCCCGGCAGGACGTGGTCGAGCCCGTAGAACCCGTGGAACACGCCGTCGATCCGGCGGGCCGTCAGCCGGCCGCCGCCTGCGCCATCATGACGACCTCCCCCGCGGTCCAGCCGCCGTCCACGGCCAGCTCGGCGCCGGTCACGTAGCGGGCCGCGTCGGAGATCAGGAACGACACCGCCTCGCCGATCTCCTCCGGCAGGCCCACGCGGCCGAGCGCGGCGAGCGGGAAGCCGCCCTCGCCCTCCGTCGCGTGCTCGGCGGTCATCGGCGTGTACGTCATGCCGGGATGCACCGAGTTCACCCGGATCCGGTGCCCGCCCAGCTCCGTCGCCGCGATCTTGGTGAGCCCGCGCACGCCCCACTTGGACGCCCCGTACGCGCTGGTCAGCGGCAGGGCGGTCAGCCCGGCGGCGGACGAGATGTTCACGATCGACCCGCCGCCCGCGGCCTTCATCGGCTCGATCACGGCCTTCAGCCCGAGGAACACCCCGGTCAGGTTGATCTTGACGACCCGCTCGAAGTGCTCGAGCGTCTCGTGCTCCAGCAGCGCGTTGGACGAGACGCCCGCGTTGTTGACGAGCCCGTCGATCCGCCCGTACTCCTCCAGCGCCGCCGCGGTGACGGCCGCCCAGCCGTCCCGGTCGGTCACGTCGTGCCGGACGAACACGCCGCCGACCTCGGCGGCCGTCTCCGCGCCGGTCTCCTCGAGCACGTCCGTGACGACGATGCGCGCCCCGCCCCGGGCCATCCGCCGCGCCGCCGCCGCGCCCAGCCCGCGGGCGCCGCCCGTCACGATGACCACCCTGTCCTGCAGCTCTTCCGACATCGCCATCTCCTTGATCATGTTGCCTTGGGGCTACGCTGGTGCGCATGGTGAGCCCCCCGTCCCGGTCGCGGGCCGAGCCCGCGACGCTGCCCGCCACCGCGTGGGCCGTGCTCGGCATGCTGTCCTTCGAGGTGGAGCCGACCGGGTACGAGATCCGCAAATGGTCCGAGCACATCCTGCGGTTCTTCTACTGGTCTCCCGCGATGAGCCAGATCTACGCCGAGCTCAAGCGGCTGGAGAAGGCCGGCTACGCGACGTCCCGCCCGGACGTCGCCGCCGACGGCCGGCCCCGCCGCGTCTACGCGATCACCTCGGAGGGGCGGGAGGCGCTCGCCGCGTGGGCGTCCGGCGCGCCCGTCGGCCCGCCCGTCCTCAAGCACGGCCCCGCCCTGCGGGTGTGGCTCGGCCACCTCGCCGGGCCGGAGACGCTGCGGCGGGTCGTGACCGAGCAGCGCGAGCGGGCGGAGCGGCTCGCCGAGGAGGCGGAGCGCTCCCGCCGGGACGCCGTGGCCGGGACGGGCTGGGCGCACGCCGAGCTCGTGGCGCGCTGGGCGGTCCGCTACCACCGGGCCGAACGGGACCTGGCCGACCGGATGCTCGCCGACCTCGACGAGCTCGCCGCCCGCCGCCCGCCCGGGTGAGCGCCCGCCGGTGAGCGCGCCCGGGATCACGCGAGCCGCCGCAGCGCGTCCTTGACGACCTTGCCGCCGGCGTTGCGCGGGAGCGCGTCCACGATGTGGAAGTGCCGGGGGACCTTGAAGTTCGCCAGCCGCTCCCGCAGCCAGTCCCGCAGCTCGTCCGGGCCGGCGTCCGCGCGCAGGACGAGCCAGGCCGCGCCGACCTCGCCGAGCCGGGCGTCCGGGACGCCCAGCACCGCGGCCTCGACGACCGCCGGGTGCGTCACGAGCACGTTCTCGATCTCGGCCGGGTAGGCGTTGAACCCGCCGACGACGAACATGTCCTTGAGCCGCCCGGTGACCGTGAGGTAGCCGCGCCCGTCCAGCCGGCCGAGGTCGCCGGTGCGCAGCCAGCCGTCCGCGCCGAGCGTCCGCGCGGTGGCCTCCGGGTCGTCCAGGTAGCCGCGCATGACGTGCCGGCCGCGCACCTGGATCTCGCCCTGCTCGCCGGCCGGCAGCGGTTCGCCGTCCGGTCCGGCGATCCGGATCCCCGCGCCGGGCAGCGCGGGCCCGCTGGTGCGCGCGACCGTCTCGGCGTCGGCGTCCACCGGGCACACCGACACCACCCCGGCGGCCTCGCTCAGCCCGTAGGCGGTGAAGACGTGCGGGACGCCGAGCTCGCCGCGGATCCGGCGGATCAGGTCGACCGGGACGTCGGCGGCGCCGGTGCCCGCCAGCCGCACCCCGTGCGCGGGACGGTCCGGCAGTTCCAGCAGCGAGGTGAAGACCGTCGGCGGGCCCATCAGCACGGTCACCCGCTCCCGCGCGAGCGTCCGGGCGGCGGCGGCCGGGTCGAACACCGGCTCGGGCAGCATCGTGGCGCCGTTCAGCAGGCACGCCAGGATCCCGGCCTTGTACCCGAACGTGTGGAAGAACGGGTTGATCAGCAGGTACCGGTCGCCCGCCCGGAGCGTCGAGACCTCGCTCCACGCCCGGAACGCCCACAGCGTCGCGTCGTGGGTCGACATCGCGCCCTTGGGCCGCCCGGTGGTGCCGGAGGTGAACACGATGTCGGCGACGTCGTCGGGCCGGACGCCCGCCGCCCGCTCCCGCGCCTCGTCCGCGCCGACCCTCGCGCCCTCGCGCAGGAAGCCGTCCCAGCCGAGTTCCGTCCCGGCGGGGTCTCCCTCCAGCAGGACGGTCCGGCGCAGGTCGGGCAGGTCCTCGCCGGCGAGCATCGCCGGGTAGTCGTTGCCGAGGAAGCCGCGGACGGTGAACAGCGCGCGGGCCCGGCTGCGGCGCAGGACGTCGGCGGCCTCGGCGCCCCGGTACCGGGTGTTCAGCGGCACCAGGACGGCCCCCGCGCTCACCAGCCCGAGCGCCGCGACGATCCACTCGACGCCGTTCGGCGCCCAGATCCCGGCGCGGTCGCCGGGCCGCAGGCCCGTCCCGACGGCCGCGCGCGCCGCCGCCTCCACCTCGTCCCGGAGCCGGGCGAACGACCAGCGGACCGGGCCGGACACGACGGCCTCGCGCTCGCCGTGGACGCGCGCGGCCTGCTCGACCAGCGCGGGGATCGTCTGTGCGGTCATGGGTCCACTCCTTCGGGCCGGGTCGCCGGGTCGGCCGCCTTGACATGGAACCACACCGATGCTTCTAATCGGAATGTTCCTAATAGAAATATGTCGATTCGAGATCTGGAGGCGTCATGACGGTGGCGGAGAGCACCGGGGAGATCGACGGGGAGCGGATGCGGCGGGTGCTCGGCACGTTCTGCACCGGCGTCGTCGCGATCACGGCGCTGGACGGCGGCGAACCGGTCGGCATGGCCTGCCAGTCCTTCGCGTCGCTGTCGCTGGACCCGCCGCTCGTGTGCTTCTGCCCGGCGGAGTCCTCGACGACCTGGCCGCGGATCCGCGCCGCCGGCCGGTTCGCGGTGAACGTGCTGGCCGCCGACCAGGGCGACGTCTGCCGGGCGATGGCCGGCCGGGACAAGTTCGCCGGGGTCTCCTGGCGGCCCGGACCGGGCGGCTCGCCGCTGCTGGACGGCGCTCTCGCCTGGATCGAGGCCGGCATCGAGCGCGAGCTGCCCGGTGGCGACCACACGATCGTCATCGGGCGGGTGCGGCACCTCGCGCCCGTCCGTCCGGGCGGCCCGCTGCTGTTCTTCCGGGGACGGTTCGGCGCCCTCGCGGCCTGACGGTCAGCCGGACAGCTCGTCGAGGTCGGCGAGCATCTGCCGGGTCAGCTCCCGCTCGGCCTCGTAGTAGCGCGCCGACCAGCGCAGCACCAGCTCGGGATAGGCCCACTCGGCCACCTCGGCCGCGCCCTCGGCGTCCGCCTCGGCCCGCCGGCTCATCTTGGCGGCGTAGCCGGCGTGCTCCTCCAGCACCTCGCGGAGCCGCTCGGGCGTCATGAGGTGCCCGAGCCAGGCGCGCAGCATCACGCCGTGCTTGAGGACGGGCGGTTCGACGGGCGACTCGCGCGCCCAGCGGGTGACCGCGGCCGTCCCGTCCTCGGTGATGGCGTAGACGCGCTTGCCGCGGGTGCTCTCGGTCAGCTCGACGCGGGACGTCGCGTAGCCGACCTTCTCCAGGCGCTTCAGCTCGCCGTAGATCTGGCTGAACGAGGGGCTCCAGTAGAAGAACTTCAGGCTCCAGTCGGCCCACTTCTTCAGGTCGTAGCCCGACAGCTCCTCCCCGAACGAGAGCAGCCCGAGGACGGCCCAGCTCGTCGGCGGCAGGTTCGGGAGGTCGGGCTTCTCGGTCACCCGGCCAGCGTAGCGCTCCCGCCTGCCGGACCGTGATGTAGCAGCCGCACCATATATCTGTTAGAAGTATTCCTAATCGAAATATAGGAGGTCCCGATGGAGTTCTCGATGATCTTCGAGGCCCAGCTCGCCAACCCCACCCCCGACCGCGAGCGCCAGGTGCTCCTCGACTGCGTCGAGCAGGCCGTGTACGGCGAGGAGATGGGCTTCGACCGGGTCTGGGCCGTCGAGCACCACGGGCTCGAGCGGTACGCGCACATGACGGCGTCCGAGATCTTCCTGTCCTGGGTGGCGGCGAAGACGTCCCGGATCCGCATCGGGCACGGCGTCGTCTGCATGCCGTTCCAGTACAACCACCCGGTGCGGGTCGCCGAGCGCGCCGGCATGCTCGACGCGCTGTCCGGCGGGCGCCTGGACGTCGGCGGCGGTCGCGGCTCCACCCGCATGGAGATGGGGATGTACGGCGTGAACCCGTCCGACACCTACCCGCAGATGGAGGAGTCGCTGCGGTTCCTCGCCAACGCCTGGCGCAAGGACGAGGTCGACTGGCACACCGACCTGCTCGACGTCGGCCCGGCGAAGATCATGCCGCGCCCCGTCCAGACCCCGCACCCGCCGCTCTACATGGCCTGCAGCAAGCGCGACACCGTCAGGCTCGCCGCCGAACTGGGCGTCGGGGCCCTCGTCATGGGCTTCGCCGGGCCCGAAGAGGTCAAGGAGATGTACGACCTCCACCGGGAGACGATCCGCACGCGGGGCGGCGACCGGCTCGTCAGCCCCGACACCAACGACAAGTTCGTCGCGCTGTGCCCCACGATCGTCCTGGACGACCCGGACCGCGCCCTGCGGATCGGCGCGCGCGGGCAGCGGTTCTTCGCCGAGGCCATCGCGCACTGGTACGGCCACGGCCCCGCGCCCGCCGAGGACACCGAGGACGACGACAACATCGCCGCCCTCGCCCGCGACAAGGAGGCGCTCGTCGCCAAGCTCAACGAGGCGAACATCCCCGCCCGTCCCCAGGACACCGGCGCGTTCAACGCCGAGCACGCCTACGGCACGGCCGGGGACGCCATCGAGTACGTGGAGCGGCTCGCCGAGATCGGCGTCGACGAGATCATGTGCCTCGTCCAGATGGGCACCGTCACCCAGGACGTGGCCATGGAGACCATCCGCCAGTGGGGCGAGACCGTCCTGCCGCACTTCCGGAACCGGACGCGATGACGGGCGCCCTGGACGGCAAGGTCGCGATCATCACCGGCGCCGCGCGCGGGCAGGGCGCCGCCGAGGCCCGGCTGTTCGCCGAGGCCGGGGCGGACGTCGTCCTCACCGACGTCCTCGACGGGACGGGCGTCGCCGCGTCCATCGGCGCCGCCGCGACGTTCGTCCGGCACGACGTGACCTCGGCCGACGGCTGGGCCCGCGCGGTCCGGACCGCCCTCGACCGGTTCGGGCGCCTGGACGTGCTGGTCAACAACGCGGGCCTCTGGCGCACGGCACCCGTCGAGCAGGAGACGCGGGAGCGGTTCGAGCTGCTGCTCCAGGTCAACCTCGTCGGCCCGTTCCTCGGTGTGCAGGCCGCCGCGCCCGCGATGCGCGCGTCCGGCGGCGGGTCGATCGTGAACGTCTCGTCCACCGCGGGGCTGCGCGGCATCCGCGGCCACGCGGCCTACGGCTCGGCCAAGTTCGGCCTGCGCGGCCTCACCCGCTCCGCCGCGCTCGACCTCGCCGCCGACGGCATCCGCGTCAACTCCGTCCACCCCGGCATGGTGGACACGCCGATGATCGCGGAGACGGGCGTCGAGCGCGGCCCGGGCAAGGCCCCGCGCGTCCCGCTGGGCCGCTCCGGCGTCCCCGAGGACATCGCGGGCCTCGTCCTCTTCCTGGCGTCCGACGCCGCGTCCTACATCACCGGCACCGAACTGGCGGTCGACGGCGGCCTGACCACGAACTGAACCACCGCCCACACGACCGGCCGCCGCGCCGAACCCCGGCGGCCGGTCGCGCACCGCCCGTTCGGGCTCGGGGTGCGGTCGTGCAGGCGCAAGGGCCGCCGGGGTGGGAGTCCGGCGGCCCTTGCGGGTGGGGTGTTCAGTGTCGCGTCAGCAGGTGGTGGCGGAGTCGGGCGCGGGTGTGGCCATCGATGCCCAGGCCCTTGCGCAGGTAGCGCTCGACCGACCCGTACTCGCGCCGGACCTCGTCCAGTGCCGCCTCCAGGTACTCGGGACGGACGTCCTGGATCGGCTTCAGCAGCTCGGCGTCCTGCATGTAGCCCGAGGACTCCAGGCGCGCGCGCACGGCCGCGTCCGTCTCCGCGCGGTACTCGTTCGACAGCAGGTAGTCGTGCATCGCGGTGCGGTGCGGGACGCCGACGGCCCGCAGGAGCAGGTAGCTCATCCACCCGGTCCGGTCCTTGCCGCTGGTGCAGTGGAACACCATCGGCGTGCGCGAGCGGTCGGCCGTCTCCCGCAGGGTGCGGCCGAACGCCGCGGCCGACTCGGGGTCGGTGACGAAGCTCCGGTACAGGGTCCGCATGATCGCGGCGCCCCGGCCGTCGCCGAGTACGGCCTCCTGCCGCGCGGGGTCCTTGGACCCGATCGCCGCGTTGACGGTGGCGAACATTCCGGTGTCGTCGATCGGGCGGGCGGTGACGCGCGACCCGGCCGGCAGCCGGTCGGGGCCGTCCGTCGAGACCTCCAGCGGGGTGCGGAAGTCGACGACGCCGTCGAGGCGCAGGTCCGCGAGTTTCCGCAGGCCCGCGTCGGTGACGTGGTCGAGCGCGTCCGCCCGGTAGACCACGCCGCGCCGGACGCGCGCGTGGAAGTACGTCTCGTACCCGCCGAGGTCGCGGAAGTTGACCGTGCCCTCGACGGCGACGAGCCGGGACGCGTCGTGGTGCCGCTGGACGATCGCGGGCGGGGCGGACGGCGCCGCGTGCGCGCTCGGGACGGCCAGCAGCGGCGCGGCGGCGAGCGCGAGGGCGCCGAGGACGGGGGTTCTTCGCATGGGGGCTCCCGAATGTCGTGACCGGGGAAAACGGCCTCAACGTAAGGAGCGTCACACGTCCCCGGCCTCAGTCCTTCCCGATGACCGGGAAACCGGAACCGGCCGCCGCGGCGGGACCCGGACGGCGCCGCCCGGGGGCGAACAGCGCCCGCCACACCGCCCGTGACGTCGTGAGCAGCGGCGGGACGAGGCGCTGCGGGTCCATCTTGGGCGGCGGGCCGCAGATCGAGATGGCCGCGACGGGGGCGCCGCCGGCGTCCCGCAGCGGCGCGGCGATGCACGCGACGCCCCGGTAGCCCTCCTCCCGGTCGAACGCCACGCCGTGCTCGCGGATGCGCGCCAGCTCGCGCCGCAGCACCCGCTCGTCGGTGATCGTGCGGGGGGTGCGGGCGGGCAGCCCGGCGGCGAGCACCTCGGCGAGCCGGTCGCCGTCCGCGAACGCCAGGATCGCCTTGCCCGCGCCGGTGCAGTACGCGGGCTGGCGGCCGCCCAGCCGGGACGGCGCGCGCCCGCCCGCCGGGCCGCCGATCTTCTCCAGGTAGACGATCTCGTGGCCGTCCAGCACGGCCAGGTGCACCATCGCGCCCGTGGCCTCGTGCAGGGCCCGCAGGTGCGGCAGCGCGGTCTCGCGCAGCCGGTTCTGGTGCACCGCGAGGGCGCCCAGCTCCAGCAGGCCGAGGCCCAGCCGGTAGCGCGGGCCGCTGCGTTCCAGGGCCCGCAGCTGGACGAGCTGGTCCATGATGCGGTGCACCGAGGAGCGGGGCAGCCCGGTGCGCCGGACGACGTCGCTCATCGACAGCTCCGGCGTGGCGGTGGTGAACGCGTACAGGATGCGGGCCGCCCGGGCCAGCATCGACGACTCCAGGGGTGGCGCCGTCGCCGCCGAGGGTGCAGGCATGGGGGTGGCTCCTCTCTGCCCGAGTCTCCCCGAGCGACCTTCCCGGTCACCGGGAAGGTCGTATTTCTAATTGGAACACCTCGCCTAGCGTGCTCGCAAGCCGCCGAGTGATCCGCATCACCCGGCGCGGGAGCGAGGAGCGAGCATGAGCGAACAGGTTCTCGAGGCCGTCCGGGGCCTCGTGCCCGGCATCGCCGAGCGGGCGGCGGAGGCCGAGCGGGCGCGGCGGATCCCCGAGGCGACCGTGAAGGAACTGGCGGACGCCGGGTTCTTCCGGCTGCTGCAGCCGAAGGCGTTCGGCGGTCACGAGGCCCACCCGGCGTCGTTCTACGAGGCCGTCCGGGAGATCGCGGCGGCCTGCGGGTCGACCGGCTGGGTCGCGTCGGTCGTCGGCGTCCACGCGTGGCAGCTCGGCCTGTTCCCCGTGCAGGCGCAGCAGGACGTGTGGGGCGCCGACCGGGACGCGCGCATCTCCTCGTCCTACGCGCCGACCGGGCGGGTCACGCGGGTGGACGGCGGGTTCCGGCTGGACGGCCGGTGGAGCTTCTCCTCGGGCTGCGACCACGCCGGCTGGGTGTTCCTCGGCGGGCTGATCCACGACGAGAACGGCGGCCCGCCCGACATGCGCACGTTCCTGCTGCCCCGCGCCGACTACCGGATCGAGGACGTCTGGAACACGATCGGGCTGCGCGGCACCGGCAGCAACGACATCGTCGTCGAGGACGCGTTCGTCCCGGAGCACCGCACGCTGAGCTTCGCCGACACGTCCGCCCTGGCCTGCCCCGGCCAGGAACTCAACACCGGCCCGATCTACCGGCTGCCGTACGCGGCGGTGTTCAGCACCACGATCAGCATGCCGATCGCCGGGATCGCGCAGGGCGCCCTGGACGCCTACCTCAAGGCGACCCGGGACCGCATCCGCGTCTCCTACGGCGGCCAGAAGGTCGCCGAGGACCCGCACGCGCACGTCCGGATCGCGACCGCCGCCGGCGAGATCGACGCGGCGTGGACGCTGATGGACCGCAACGTCCGCGAGCTGATGACCGACGCCGGGGCCGGGCGGGAGTCGAGCCTCAAGCTGCGGCTGCGCACCCGCCGCGACCAGGTGCTCGGCACCGCGCGCGCGATCAAGGCCGTCGACCTGCTGTTCGAGAACGCCGGCGGGCGCGCGCTCGGCGAGGGCAACGCCGTCGGGCGGGCCTGGCGCGACGCCCACGCGGGCCGCGTCCACGCCGTGAACGACCCGGAGCGGGCCCTGTCGCTGTACGGGCAGGGCGCGCTCGGCCTCGAGGTCACGGACGTGATGCTGTGACCCCCGACGAGACCGCCTTCCGGGACGCGCTGGGCCGGTTCGCGTCCGGGATCACCGTCATCACCTCGGTCGACGACGCGGGACGCCCGGCCGGGTTCGCGTGCCAGTCGTTCGCGTCGCTGTCGCTGGACCCGCCGCTCGTCCTGTTCTGCGTCGCGCGGACGTCCACGAGCTGGCCGAAGCTGGCCGCGACCGGCCGGTTCGCGGTGAACGTCCTCGCCGCGGACCAGCGGGACGTCTGCCGGGCCTTCGCCGTGAGCGGCGGCGACAAGTTCGCGGGGCTCGCCTGGACCCGCTCGCCGCACGGCACCGCCCACCTCGACGGGGCCCTCGCCACCGTCGACTGCACCGTTGCCGACGTCCACGAGGCGGGCGACCATCTGATCGTGGTCGGTTCCGTCCGGGAACTGGACGCGCGCGACGGCGGCGGCCCGCTGCTCTACTACCGCGGCCGCTACGCCGCGGCCGACGTCTAGCCGGAGAGGCACATGGACAGCGAGCACGAGTACGACGTCGTGGTGGTCGGCTCCGGCGCGGGAGGGCTCACCGCCGCCCTCACCGCCCGGCTGCGCGGCCTGTCCGCGGTCGTCATCGAGAAGACCGACCGGTACGGCGGTTCCACGGCGCTGTCGGGCGGCGCCATCTGGGTGCCGAACAACCTGTACCTGGAGGAGGCCGGGCAGCGCGACACCCCGGAGAACGCCCGCGCCTACCTGGACGCGACGGTGGGGGAGCGGGTGCCCGCCGAACGCAAGGACGCCTACCTGGGGCGCGGCCCCGAGATGCTGCGCTACCTGCACGACCGGACGAGCTGGGTGCGGTTCGTCTACACCCCCGGCTACAGCGACTACTACCCCGAGCGGCCGGGCGGGAAGCCGGAGGGACGGTCCGTCGAGCCGCGCATCGTGGACGGCCGCAGGCTCGGCCCCGAGTTCGCGCGGATGCGCCGCGCCGGGCTCCCCACCTACGGCCTGACGATGACGTCCGCCGACTTCGGCAAGCTCAACATGGTCACCCGCACGTGGCAGGGCAAGCGCACCGCCGTCCGCGTCGGGATGCGGGCGGTCGGCGCGCTGCTGGCCCGCCGCAGGCTGCTGTCGCTCGGCGAGGCGCTCATCGCGCGGCTCCGCCTGGCGCTGGCCGAGGCGGGCGGCGAGCTGTGGCTGAGCAGCCCGTTCCGCGACCTGGTGGTCGAGGACGGCCGCGTCACCGGCGTCCGGGCGGAGCGCGGCGGGCGCGAGGTGACCGTGCGGGCGCGGCACGGCGTCGTGCTGGCGGCCGGCGGGTTCTCGCACGCCCAGGACCTCCGCGAGAAGTACCTCCCGCCGCCCACCACGACCGACTGGACGCACGCGTCCGAAGGGCAGACGGGCGACGCGCTGCTCGCCGGGATCCGCGCGGGCGCGGCCGTCGACCTGATGGAGAAGGTGTGGGGCGCGCCGTCCGTCCCGACGCCCGACGGGCCGCCGTTCTTCCTTGTCGCCGACCGGGCCGTCCCCGCGATGGTGATCGTGGACGGGAACGGGGAGCGGTACGCGCGCGAGTCGCTGCCGTACCACGAGTTCGTCGACCGGATGTACGAGCACGGCGAGCCCGCGACGAACTCCTGGATGATCGTCGACGCGCGGGCGAAGTCGCGGTACATCGTCGTCGGGCTGTTCCCGGGCCAGAAGTTCCCGAAGCGCTGGCACGAGACCGGCGCCGTCCGGACCGGACGGACGATCGCGGAGCTGGCGGCCGCGATCGGCGTCCCCGCCGGGAAGCTCGAGGCGACCGTCGACCGGTTCAACGGGTTCGCCCGCGCCGGGCAGGACGCCGACTTCCGGCGGGGCGACAGCGCCTACGACAACTACTACGGCGACCCGACACTGCCGAACCCCAACCTGGCGCCGCTCGAGAAGGGCCCGTTCCACGCGGTCCGGGTCGTCCCCGGCGACATCGGCACCAAGGGCGGGCTCGTCACCGACGCCGACGCGCGCGTCCTGCGCGCGGACGGCACGCCGATCGCGGGCCTGTACGCCACCGGGAACTGCTCCGCCGCCGTCACCGGCGAGACCTATCCGGGCCCCGGCGCGACGATCGGGCCCGCCATGACGTTCGGCTACGTCGCCGCCACCCACATGACCGCAGCACACGACCCCGCCACACAGGGAGGAAAGCCGTGAACCACCGCGTCATCGAGGCCGCGCCGCCGCCCGAGCGGTTCGCCCGGGGCTGGCACTGCCTCGGTCTGGCCGACTCGTTCAAGGACGGGAAGCCGCACGCCGTCGAGGCGTTCGGCACCACGCTCGTCGTCTTCCAGGGCGAGAGCGGAGGGCTGAACGTCCTCAACGGCTATTGCCCCCACATGGGCGGCAACCTCACGAAGGGCACCGTCAAGGGCGACGCGATCGCGTGCCCCTTCCACGACTGGCGCTGGGGCGGCGACGGCCGCTGCGCCGGCATCCCGTACGCCAAGCGCGTCCCCCGCGTCGCCCGCACCGCCTCGTGGCCGACGCTCGAAGAGAACGGGCAGCTGTTCGTCTGGAACGACCCGCAGGGCAACCCGCCGCCGCCGGACGTCACGATCCCCCGCATCGAGGGCGCGTTCAGCGACGAGTGGAGCAACTGGACGTGGAACACGCTCCGCGTCGAGAACTCCCACTGCCGCGAGATCGTCGACAACGTCGTCGACATGGCGCACTTCTTCTACGTCCACTACGCCCTGCCGACGTACTTCAAGAACGTCTTCGAGGGCCACGTCGCGACCCAGTACTTCGACGGGACGTCCCGCGACGACGCGCACCTCGGGATGATCCCCGGCCCCGCCGACCAGAAGATCGACCAGCGCTCCGAGGCCGCCTACTACGGCCCGTCCTACATGATCGACTACCTGTGGAACGAGGCCGAGGGCGTCACCGTCGAGACGGTCCTGATCAACTGCCACTACCCGATCACGTCCAGCAGCTTCATGCTGCAGTGGGGCGCCATCGTCAAGAAGTTCCCCGGCATGTCCGGCGAGGAGGCCGACGCGATGGCCGCGCAGGTCGCCGAGGGCGTCGGGCTCGGCTTCCTCCAGGACGTCGAGATCTGGAAGAACAAGGCCCCGATCGACAACCCGCTGCTCTGCGACCAGGACGGCCCGGTCTACCAGCTCCGCCGCTGGTACGAGCAGTTCTACGTGGACGTCGAGGACGTCACCCCCGAGATGACGAACCGGTTCGAGTTCGAGATCGACACGGCCCGTGCCGTCGAGTCCTGGCAGGCCGAGGTCGCCGAGAACCTCGCCAACGGGGTGTCGTACTCGATGATCCCGGCGTCGCGGCGCGCGTGAGCGCGCACCCCGTCGATTGCCGGACGTGCGGCACGCGGGTGCTGGTCGAGAAGATCACCCCGCCGCACACCAGCGTCCAGTGGACGACCGACGCCGCGGCCGCCTGCGGGGAGATCGCCCCGCGGGCCGCCGCCGGCGAGCATCCGGCCCGCGTACCGCACTGCACGGCGCTGCGGGCGTCCATCGACCGGGCGGTGGCCGAAGGCCGCGTGACCATCGCCTTTCCGGAATGAGGCATACATGGCGAGACTCGACGGCAAGATCGCGCTGATCACCGGCGGAGCCCGCGGCATCGGCGCGGCGCACGTGCGCCGGTTCGTCGCCGAGGGCGCGAAGGTCGTGTTCGGCGACCTCCTGCACGACCGCGGCGAGGCGCTCGCCGCGGAGACCGGCGCGGTGTACGTCCCCCTGGACGTCACGGACCACGACGCCTGGACGAACGCCGTCCAGACGACCGTGGACCGCTTCGGCGGCCTGAGCGTGCTGGTCAACAACGCCGGCATCCTCCGCTACCGGCTCCTGGCCGACATGACCGAGCAGCAGCTGCGGCAGGTCCTCGACGTCAACCTGATCGGCCCGTGGCTCGGCGTGAAGGCGGTCGTCGAACCGATGAAGGCGTCCGGCGGCGGCTCCATCGTCAACACCTCGTCCATCGAGGGCTACGCGGCCGCCGCCGGGCTGTCGGCGTACGCGGCGAGCAAGTTCGGCGTCCGGGGCGTCACCAAGGCCGCCGCGCAGGAACTCGGCCGCTTCGGCATCCGCGTCAACTCCGTCCACCCCGGCGGCATCGCCACCGAGCTGGCCCTCGACCCCGGCGTCGCCGAAGGCGTCGACATCGACGCCGACGCGTTCTTCAAGGCGCTGCCGATCCCGCGCTGGGGCGAACCGGACGACGTCGCGGGCGCAGCCGTCTACCTGGCGTCCGACGAGTCGGCTTACTGCACCGGCACGGAGATCCTCGTGGACGGCGGCCTGCTCAGCGGACCCGGCTACTGACCGGCGGGCAATAAACTGCCCCGATGGACGAGCCCGGTACGGACGACAGCGCGGCGCCCCCGGCCGTGGACGGCATGGACCCGGTGCGCGTCCACGCGGCGCTCGCCCTCCTCACCGACGGATGGCGCACCCGCGCGGAGCTGGTCCGCGGGACGGCCGCACCGCGCCGCTCGATCGAGGCGCTGCTGCGGACCGTCCCGGTCGAGCGGTCCGGCGACCGCTACCGCCTCCCGCCGACGGCCGGACTGTCCGCGCTGCTCGCGGCGCACCCGTCCGTCCCGGCCGACCCCGTCGGGCACCTGCTGCCCGCGCACGCCGCCGCGGTCGAGCGGCTCGCCGACCTCATCGCCCGCGCGCCCCGCGGCCGGCGGGCGCTCGACCACGTGTCCGCGACCCCCGAGACCGTCGTGCGCCGGGCGCTGTTCCTCGGCGCCCGCTTCTGGCTGCCGGGCTCGCACCTGCTGTGCGTCGGCGACCACGACCTGACGTCGCTCGCCGTCGGCCTGATCCACCCGCACGTCCGGACGACCGTCGTCGACATCGACGACCGGATCCTCGCCTACATCGACGCGGAGGCCGCGAAGCTCGGCCTCGACGTCCGCACCCGCTGGGCCGACCTGCGCCTCGGGCTGCCGCCGTCGGCCCGCGACCACGACCTCGCGATCACCGACCCGCCCTACACCCCGGACGGCGTCGGCCTGTTCGTCGCCCGCGCCGTCGAGGGCCTCCGCGATCCCGCGACCGGCCGCGTCCTGCTCGCCTACGGCGCCGGTGACCTCACCCCGGCGCTCGCCCTGAAGGTGCAGAACGCGCTCAGCGAACTGAACCTGCTCTCCGAGGCCATCTATCCCGACTTCAACCGCTATTTCGGTGCCGAGGCCATCGGTTCCGCCGCCGACCTGTACGTGCTGCGACCCACCACGAAGACCCTGCCCGCCGCCGTCGCCCGCGCCGACCGGTTCGCCGCCGCGATCTACACGCACGGCCCGCAGTCGATCGAGGCGACGGCCGCACCGGACCCCGGTCCGGTCGCCGACCTCGACCCCGACGTCCTCGTGGGCCCGTGGCCCAAGGACGTCCTGCCGAACGTCCCGCGGGTCCGGCTGGCGACCTGGCTCGGCAAACCCTACGCCGCGACCGTCCGCCGCGCCGCGATCGCGCTGCCGCCCGGACTCGAACCCGCGCTCGTCCGCGTCCTGCTCGCCACCCGCGCCGAACGCGTCCGCGTGTTCACCACCGCCGACATCGCCGAACCCGCCGAGATCCTCGCGCCGGTGTACGAGCTGACCGCGCGCGGGACGCACGTCGACGCCGTTCGCCGCGCCCCGTCCGGCACGCTCGCCCGCACGCTGCTGGACCGCGCGCACGGCAAGGCCGCCAACGCGTGGCGCGACGCCCTCACCAGGCAGGGGCTCACCAAGCGCGAGGCCCGCGGCGAGGTCGCCCGCATCGCCCCGTGGACGCAGGACGCCACCGTCCTCGAACTCCCGGCGCACCGCCTGAAGTCGATCACCTGAGGTTCCGCCGCCCGCTCCGGCCGTGACACCACGTCACACCGGAGTGGTGACGTGCTCGCACTGCCGGGCGAACGCGCCGTCCGGTGGAATCGGAGTCATGAGCTTCCCCCCAGGCCGACGCCCGGAGAAGGAGAGGAACGACATGGCTCTGACCACCCTGAACGTGGCCGATGACGTGTTGGATACCCCGGCGGACGAGACCCCCGAGCGGCCCGTCGACGTGAAGCGGGCGATGCTGGACGCGGTCGGCGGACCGTGGGGGATCGTGGCCTCGGCCATCCCGACCGTGGTGTTCGCGACCGCCGTCGCCTTCGTCTCGCTCCCGGTCGGCATCGGCATCGCGATCGCCGTGGCTCTGGTGGTCGCCGGAGTGCAGCTCCGGCGCGGACAGCCGCTCAGCTCCGCGTCGGGCGGGCTGATCGGCGTCGCGGCCGCCGGCGGCGTCTCCGCACTGACCGGATCGGCCAACGACTTCTTCCTGATCGGGATCTGGGTCTCGCTGGCGCTGGGCCTGGTCACGCTCGCCTCGCTCCTCGTGCGCCGCCCGCTGACGGGAGTCGTCTGGAACGCGGTGCACGGCGGCGCGCACGCCTGGCGTGCGGACCGGTCCGTCCGGCGCGCACACGACATCGCCACGCTCGCGGTGGCCGCCATGGGCCTCGTCCGGTTCGCGGTGCAGGAGTGGCTCTACCTCGCCGACTCCACCGGCGGGCTGGCGGTCGCCGACACCGTCCTGGGCTTCCCGCTGACCGGACTGGTCGCGGTGGTGGTCGTCTGGGCGTTCCGCCGCTCCACCAAACGCCTGCTCAAGCCCCGGACCTGACCACCCGCCCGATCCCTGCAACGGACGCCGCCCCACCCGGGGGCGGCGTCCGCTACAGGCACCACGCCCATTACGAGAGCCGCCCCGCCATCGGCGCGGGCCCACTCGATCGAACCCGCCGGTCGCACATGCGCGTCAGGCTGGACCGCCACGTGAAGTCCTGCCCACGTGGGCGACGCGGGCGGATGATGACCGGCCCCGCCAGTGTCATCCGCCGGGAGTGAGGCCGGTGGCGGCCACGCCCGAGGCCCGCCGCCGTGGGCTGGACTTGCCGATCGCGCTATGCCGTCAAGCTGAACCGGTCGTGATGAGATCCCCGTGGCCCGCACCGCACGATTGGCGGGGGCGTGGGGGCGGAGCCCCCACCTCGGGGGTCTGGGGGTCGCCCCCCAGATAGACACCTCGGGCCGTGGCGAAGCTGCCTGCAGCGAGCAGGCGTCGCCGCCTCGAGTGGGCGATACTGGGATTGAACCAGTGACCTCTACCGTGTCAAGGTAGCGCTCTCCCACTGAGCTAATCGCCCTTGCGTAAACGCGTCGCGAGGTGGAGACGGGATTTGAACCCGTGTACACGGCTTTGCAGGCCGTTGCCTCGCCTCTCGGCCACTCCACCAGAGCGAGGCCGCCTGGGCCTCATTCAGAGCGGACGACGGGATTCGAACCCGCGACCCTCACCTTGGCAAGGTGATGCTCTACCCCTGAGCCACGTCCGCGTGCGTCCAGGGGATTCCCCCTGGCGACATGGACAACTCTAGCGGAACTTCAGACCGGTTGCGTACTCGTCGGGCGAGGAGTCGGTGGTGTCGGCGTGCAGGGAGTTCCAGAACGCCAGCTCGGTGTCCTCCTCGAGGTGGGCGATGCGGCCCCAGAACTCGCGGTCCTCGGCCTCGTGGGCGGCGGCGAGGGAGAGCGCGGGCATGATCGTGGTGCCGGCCTCGGCGGCGTCCAGGTCGGCGGGGGTGACGCCGGCCGGGAGGGCGGCGGGGGTGGCGGGCTTGTGGTGCCTGCCGCGCTTGCGGACGCGGATGGGCGAGGTGGTCGGGGTCCGGGCGGCGGCGGCACGGCCGACGGCCAGGGCGGCGGTCCCGCACAGGATCAGGGCGAGGACGCTGCCGAGCGCGACCTCCTGAACGGGGAGCTGCTGCTGGGCGGGCGAGCGGTCCTTCTCGTGGGAGCCGGTGGCGGCGCGGGGGTTGGCGAGCTGGTCGACCTTGGGGGCGGGGGCGGCGTGCTTGGGGGTGTACTTCTGCGCGACCTGGACCTTGCCGGGGTAGCCGAAGCCCACGACCTGGTCCATGTCGCGGGTCTTGCGCATCAGCTTGTACCCGTCGGCGTTGCCCTCGATCGTGTGGAGGGTCTTGCCGTCGACCTTCTCGACGATGCCGACGTGGTCGATCTGGTCGATGTCGTCCGAACCGTTCCAGTCGTAGAAGACGATCGCGCCGGGTTCGGGCTCGTCGCCCCAGGCGTCGTGCTCCTCGAACCACTTGGCGTGGTCGGGGGTGGCGGCGAACTGGCCGGCCTGCTCGGTGACGCCCGCCTTGTCGGCGGCCCAGGCCAGGAACATGTCGCACCATGGGGCCGTCGTGAAGTACGGGTTGTGGTCGTCGTCGATGTTCTCGGTCCACCAGTCGCCGAACTTGGTGTAGCCGTCGCCCTTCTCGGTGTAGCCCAGCTCCTGCTCGGCCACCTCGAGCAGCTTCTCGCCGATGGGGTCCATCGCACTCCCCGATCAAGGTCACGTAATGATCTCGACGGAATGTAGTCGAGGTAAAGACCAGGCGGCAAGCCGAACCGGGGAAGCCGTCATTTCCGACTACTCAGAAGTAGCCCCTCGGGAGGACGGTCACCGGACACGGCGCCGCCCGCAGGACCTTGAGCGCCACCTCGCCCAGGAAGACGCGGTGGGCGGCGGCGTCCTCGCTGGACGCGCAGATGAGCAGCTCGCCGTCGGCCCAGACGACGTCGGCCACGGCCGCCGCGACGTCGGGCCCCTCGGCGAGCTCGGCGGTGACGTCCTCGGCCGGGACCTCGGCCGACTCGAGGGCCAGCCTGATCGCCAGCGCCTGGTCGTCGCGGAGCCGTTCGGGGTCGTCGCCGAGACTGAGCGTGACGAGCCGGAGCGGGACGCCGAGCCGCTCGGCGGCCACGGCCGCGCGCACCACCGCCTCGTCGCACTGCGGGCGCCGCACGTACATGACGGTGATCCGGTCCAGGCCGTCGCGCGGGGTGTACCCGGACGGGGCGAGCATCACGGCCTCCGTGGCCGAGTGCAGCAGGTGGTCGGCGGCCGCGCCGACGCCGATGCGCCCGTGCGCGCCGCCTTCGGGGGAGCCGACGACGATGACGTCCGCGCCGATCCGCCCGGCCAGCGCGGTCAGGCCGCGCGCCACGCTGCGGCCTTCCTGCGCGTGCAGCTCCGCGGGTTCCTCCTCCAGCAGCCCGGCGATCTGCTCCAGCACGGCTTGCGCCTCGCTCGCGGCGCCGGGCCGGTCGGGGGCGTGGACGTGGGCGACGCTCAGCCGGCCGCCGGTCACCGCGACGATGGCGCGGCCGAGGTCGAGCGCCTCCCTGCCGCCGGTGTCGTGGACGTATCCGGCGAGGACGTGTTCTCCGATCACGAGCGGAGCCTTCCCTCCTAACGGCAGGTCAGACCCCCTCCACGTTAGGCGATCTTGTGGTGATGTGAGGTAGTTTTTCGGGGTTGTCACTATTTGGGGGGATTCATGGGGGCCGAGGTGTCCGACCTCGAAGCCGGGAGCTGGACCGTCGACCCGGTGCACTCGGAGATCACGTTCACGGTGCGGCACCTGATGACCACGGTGCGCGGCTCGTTCACCGAGTTCGGCGGGGAGGTGGAGATCGGCGACGACCCGCTCGACTCGCGCGCGCACGCCGAGATCCGGATGGCCTCCATCGACACCCGCAGCGAGGAGCGGGACGCGCACGTCCGTTCGGCCGACTTCCTGGACGTCGATCACCACCCGGTCATGACGTTCGTGGGGCACGGCGTCCAACGGGCCGCGATCGGCCGCCGCGCCCGCAACCCGCGCTACCACGTCGACGGCGAGCTGACGATCAAGGACGTCACCCGCCCGGTCCGGCTGCTGACCGAGTTCCACGGCGTCAGCCCCGACCCGTGGGGCGGCATCCGCGCGGGCTTCACCGCCACGACCTCCATCAGCCGCAGCGACTTCGGCATCGAGTTCAACGTCCCGCTCCAGGGTGACAAGGTCATGCTCGGCGACACCATCTCGATCGCGCTGGAGATCCAGGCCGTCCTCGCCACCGCCGACTCGCCCGCCTGACCGCGCGGGCGCCGTCCGGCCGCGCGGAACCGCCGGGAACGCGGGCCCGTCCCAACCGGTGATGATCGACGAACGGACGGCGCGGCCGGCGGCGAAGCTCGCCGAGCTGGGCGCGGAGCTCGGCCCGCCGCTTCCCGAGAACCGGGTGGCGGCCTTCGAGGAGCGCAACGGGATCCGCCTCCCGGACGCCTACCGCCGGTTCGTCACCACGGTCGGGAACGGCGGCGCCGGTCCGTACCGGGGCCTGCTCGCGCTCGATCCGGACCTGCGCGATCCCCAGCTCGCGGGCACGTTCCGTTACGGACCGGACGATCTTCCGGGCATGTGGTCCTGGGAGACGACCGAATGGGCGTACTGGGACATGTACTGCGGCACCGTCCCCCTCGCGCGCCAGCACGACATCGAGTGGGAGTACCACGAGACGGCGGAGCCGGAGTCGCGGCTCGTCCTGTCGGGACCGGGCCGGGGCCGCGTCGTCATGGTCGACGCGAGCGGCGACTGGTTCCCGCCGATCCACCACCCGGCCCCCGACTTCCTCGCCTGGTACGAGGAGTGGCTGGACGATCCTCGCTCCCGGGTCCACCGGTACGGTTCGGACTTCGACCGCCCCGGTGCCCGGCTCCACGACCTCCGTGCCGCGGACCCCGACGAGGCCGTCTGGGCGGCGCACCGGATGGCCGCGACCATGGGCAACCGGGTGACCGAGCAGGCACCGCCGAACTTCTGCGAGGGCCTGGCGGGCGCGGCCCTGGACGCGCCGTCCGCGCGCGTCCGCGGCGCGGCCGCCTGGGCGCTGGGCCGGGTGCGGCGCGACGTCGGCCGCTACGCGCTGCCGCTGCTGCGCGGCCGCGACCCGCGCGTCCGGCGGATCGCGATCCGGCAGGTGGCCGCCTCGGCGGAGGTCGACCGGGCGGACGCCGAAGCATCGATCCGCGGGCTGCTCGCCGACGCAGATCCGGACGTCCGGGCCGCGGCCGCCTCGGCCCTGCGCGACGTCGCCGTCCTGCGCGCCCTGCTCACCGGCCCCGATCGCCGCGCGCGTCGCGCGGCGCTCGGCGAGGTCCCGGTTCTTCTCCACAGGCTGCCGGACGGCCGGGACGTGCTCGTGCGGGCCGCCCGCCCGCTGCTGCGCGACCCCCACCCGGACGTGCGGGCCGCCGCCGTCACGGCGATCGGCGCCGCCCGCGAGCACGTGCCGTGGGCCGGGCCGATGCTGCACGCCGCCCTCACCGACCCGTCCGCCCCCGTGCGGCGCGCGGCCGCGGGCCGGCTGCTCCGCTCCGGCGACCCGAGCGCACTCCAGGCCGCGCCCGTCCTGCTGGCCGACCCCGACCCCGTCATCCGGCACGAGACGCTGTACCGGCTCGGACGGGACGGGCCCGTCCGCGACCGGGCCGCCGGGGTGCGGGCCCTGCTCGCCGACCCGGACCCGCAGGTGCGCGCGGCGGCGCTGCACGCGCTCCTGGAGGCGGGCGCTCCGCCGCCCGAGGACGAGTGGGCGCCGCTGCTCACCGACCCGTGCGGCCCCGTCCGGCACCGGGCCCTGAGATCGACGCTGCGCGCCGTCCGCCACGGCGGTCCGGGCCCCGGCGGTCCGGTGCACGAGGCCCTGCACCGGACCCTGGCCGCCCCCGACCGCGAACTCCGTTCGACCACGAGCTTCGCCCTGGAACGAACGTGCACCGCCGAATGCCGTCCGGTGCTCGCCGCGGCCCTGGCCGCCGAGGACGACCGGGTGATCCGGCACACCCTGGGCAAGATCCTCGACGCGATCAGCCGGGACGGTACGCCCGCAGGTCCTTGATCAGCAGGTGCGCGTCGGAGAGCCGCGCCGCGTCCTTCAGCGAGCGGTAGATCCCCCATTTGGGGGCGATGTCGCCCTTGCCGTTCCACAGGTCGAGCCCGTCCCGCGCGATGTCCACCGCGACGCCGTCCTCCGACGACACCCGCCAGCGGACGCCCCCGTCCGCGGCGAACCGGGCCTCCAGTTCGACATCGATCCACCGGCTCCGCAGCGGCCGCAGGTCGGTCTCCCCGACGACGACCCCGGCGTGGATCGCGTTCAGCTCCAGCAGGTCGCGCCCGCCGCGCCTGCGCAGCGACGTCACCAGCACCGGCGCGCCGCCCTTGCCGCCCGCGAAGAACTGGTGGACGTGCGTGAAGCTCGTCGTCGCCCGCAGCGCGCCCGTCAGGTACCACGACCAGGTGAACCACCACGTCTCGCCGCGGCCCACGACCGGTTTCCGGGCGCCCGCCCGCATCCCCTTGACCTCCTGCCGCTGCCGGTCGGGGGACCGGTCGACGTCGCCCGGGTAGTGGATGTCGAACCGGTACATGGTCCCGAGCGCCCTGATGTGCGGGACGCCCGGATGCGAGCCCGCCCGGTCGTCCTCGACGCTCGCGAACGCCTCCAGCCCGTCCCGTCCCGGCACCGCGTCCCACACCAGCCGCCACCCGTCCGCCATCGCCCCATTGTGGCCGACCCGGCGCGACCGGGAAGACGGCCCCGCCCGCCGGTCAAACGGGTTGGTGGGGGGCGACCCCCCACACGCCCCCGGCAAGGGCGGCCGTTTGACCGTCGGCCTCCACTCCGCCGGCGCTCCGCTCCGGCCGCCGGTCAAACGGGTCTTTGTGGGGGGGCGACCCCCCACACCCCCCGGCAAGGGCAGCCGTTTGACCGTCGGCCTCCACTCCGCTGGCGCTCCGCTCCGCCCGACCATCACACGGCGGTGTGCGCCAGCCAGTGGTCGAGCAGGGCGCGGTCGCCGGTCACCTTGACGGCGGCGTCCTCCGGGGCGAGGCGGCGCGCGAACACCAGCATCAGGTCCCGGACGGGACCCGCGATGGTCATGTCCGCGTCCCGGGCCCCGTACTCGACGATCGCGGCGTCGGGTCCGCGGGTGATCAGCCAGCCGGGGACGGACGGTTCGTCCGCCCGCAGGCACAGCGTCTCGCCCGCTCCGCGCAGCTCGGCCAGCTCGGGCTTGAACTGCGCGGCGGCGGGCGCGGTGAGGTGGGCGAACGTCTCGGTGATCTCGTCGGCGGCCAGATCGGCCGCGATCGCGAACGGGACCCCCGCGGTGATCGCCGCGTCGGCGTGGTGGACGGACGTGTCGTTCAGCATCCGGCGCAGCCACATCGCGGACGGCGCCTCGCCCATCACCGGGTGCGCGACGGGGCCCGCGTTCGCGGCCTGCGCGGCGACCGCCTCGGCGGCGCCCGCGCGCAGCCACGCGGCCCATTCCGCCTGGTCGGCCGGGGCGTCGCGGGGGAGTTCCACCGCTACGGTGGTCCCGCCGGTCCGGAACATGTCCGCCGCCCAGCGGTGCGCCTGCCCGACGTGCCCGACGAGGTCGCGCAGCGTCCACTCCGGGCAGGTCGGCACGGTCGTGTCCGGCGCCGGCCCGGAGGCGGCGTCCGCGAGCCCGGCGGTGTGCTCGCGGAGCCCCTCGGCGATGCGCGTGATGTCCAGGACGTCCATGTCCCGCTCCTCTCCCTCGGTGGGTTCCCGCGTACGGTAGGAACTCCACTCGGGTGGAGGTTCAAGGAGTTGTGACGGACGTCACGTCGATCGCGATCGGGGACCTTTCGGCGCTCACCGGGGTGCCGGTCCGCACGATCAGGTTCTACTGCGACGAGGGCATCCTCGCGCCGGTGCGCAGTGCGGGCGGGCACCGCCGGTTCGACCCGGCGGCCGCCGAGCGGCTGCGGCTCGTGCGGCGGCTGCGCGTGCTGGGGCTGGGGCTGCCCGCGATCACCGCCGTGCTGGCGGGCGACCGGTCGCTGGACGAGGCGGTCGCCGCCGAGCGGACCGCGCTGGACGCCGAACTGTCGGCGCTCGCGTGGCGGCGCGCGTCCCTGCGCGCCGTGGAGGACGCCGACCCGGCCGGGCGGGCGGCGCGGCTCGACCTGCTGGCCGCCGTGCAGGACGGCCCGCGCGCGCACGAGGCGCTCCTGGACTTTTGGCGCGGCCGGATCCTGGCGCCGGTGCCCGACGAACTGGTGCGGATGCACCTGGAGCTGACCGTGCCCGCGCCGCCGCCCGACCCGACGCCGGGGCAGGTCGTCGCGTACGCGGGAATGGTCGCGCTGGCGGGCGACCGCGAGCTGTTCCGGATGCTGCGGGAGCGGGGACGGCGCAACGCGGAGCGGGTCGTGGACGAGCCGACGCTGCTGGACGGGATGCGCGAGGCGGTCGAGATGGCGATGCCGCTCGTGCTCGCGGGCCGCGAGCCGGAGCCCGGACCGGCCCTCGACCATTTCGTGGCGGCGCACGCCGCCGGCCGGGACGAGCGGGACTCGCCGGAGTTCCGCCGGGAGCTGCTGCCCGCCGTCGCGGCGGAGCAGGATCCCCGGATGCGCAGGTACTGGGCGCTGCACGGCGAGGTGGCCGCGGCACCGGCCGTCCCGGGCGCGGTGGTCCTGTGGCTGATCGACGCCCTCGACCGCGGCGTCGCCGCGCCGGCCTGACCGGCGCACCGGAATAGGTGCGCGCCGGTTCCGGTTAGGATGGTTGAACGTTCTACTAACTGGAGGCCGACATGCAGTTCGGGATCTTCTCGGTCGGCGACGTCACCATGGACCCGACCACCGGCCGGACGCCCACGGAGGCCGAGCGGATCAAGGCCATGGTCGCGATCGCGCTGAAGGCCGAGGAGGTCGGGCTGGACGTGTTTGCGAGCGGCGAGCACCACAACCCGCCGTTCGTCCCGTCCTCGCCGACGACGATGCTCGGCTACATCGCGGCCCGCACCGAGCGGCTGGTGCTGTCCACCGCGACCACGCTGATCACCACCAGCGACCCGGTGAAGATCGCCGAGGACTTCGCGATGCTGCAGCACCTCGCGGACGGCCGGGTCGACCTCATGATGGGGCGCGGCAACACCGGCCCGGTCTACCCGTGGTTCGGCCAGGACATCCGCAACGGCATCCCCCTCGCCATCGAGAACTACCACCTCCTGCACCGGCTCTGGCGCGAGGACGTCGTCGACTGGGAGGGCAGCTTCCGCACGCCGCTGCAGTCGTTCACCTCGACGCCCCGCCCGCTGGACGGCGTCCCGCCGTTCGTCTGGCACGGCTCGATCCGCAGCCCGGAGATCGCCGAGCAGGCCGCCTACTACGGCGACGGCTTCTTCGCGAACCACATCTTCTGGCCCACGACGCATTTCCAGCAGCTCATCGGGCTGTACCGGCGGCGCTACGAGCACTACGGGCACGGTTCGGCCGACCAGGCCATCGTCGGGCTCGGCGGGCAGGTGTTCATGCGGAAGAACTCCCAGGACGCCGTCCGCGAGTTCCGCCCGTACTTCGACAACGCCCCCGTGTACGGGCACGGCCCGTCGCTGGAGGACTTCACGGCCGAGACGCCGCTCACGGTCGGCAGCCCGCAGCAGGTCATCGACCGGACGCTGACGTTCCGCGACCACTTCGGCGACTACCAGCGGCAGCTGTTCCTCATGGACCACGCGGGCCTGCCGCTGAAGACCGTCCTGGAGCAACTCGACATCCTCGGCGAGGAGGTCGTCCCGGTGCTGCGCAAGGAGTTCGAGTCGCTGCGCCCGGCGCACGTCCCGGCCACCGCCCCGACGCACGCCGCCCGCGCCGCGAACAAGGAGGAGAGCCGATGACCACGCGCACCCTCGCCGTCGTGTCGGCCGGGCTCGGCCGCCCGTCGTCCACCCGGCTGCTGGCCGACCGCCTCGCCGGGGCCGCCGCGGACGGGCTGCGCGCCGAGCACGAGGCCGACGTCGTCCTCGAACCGGTCGAGCTGCGCGACCACGCCCACGCCATGGTCGACGCGACCCTCACCGGCTTCCCGAGCGGCGAGTTCCGGGCCGCCGTCGAGACCGTGGCGGGAGCGGACGGCCTCGTCGCCGTCACCCCCGTGTTCAACGCCTCCTACGGCGGCCTGTTCAAGACGTTCTTCGACGTCCTCGACCGCGACGCCCTGGACGGGACGCCCGCGCTGATCGGCGCGACCGGCGGCACCGAACGGCACTCGCTCGCCCTCGACTTCGCCGTCCGCCCGCTGCTGGCGTACCTGCGGGCGAACGTCGTCCCGACGGCCGTCTACGCGGCGTCCGCCGACTGGGGGAGCGGCGACCGCGGCCTGGGCGACCGGATCCGCCGCGCGGGCGCCGAACTGGCCGCCCTGGTCGCCGGGCGCCCCGCCCCCGCCGCGGAGGACCCCTACGAGAACCCCGTCCCGTTCGAGGACCTCCTCGGGTCCGTCGACCGCGCCGGGTAGCCGGGCCCCGGGACACCGGTCAGCCGTCCTCCAGGTCGCCCTCCACCTCGAGGTAAAGGCGCTTGAGGGCGTCCAGGGTGCTCTGCTCCGGGTGCTCCCACATGCCCCGGTCCGCCGCCTCCAGAAGGCGTTCGGTGATGCCGTGCAGGGCCCACGGGTTGGACTTCTCGAAGAACTCGCGGTTCTCCTGGTCGAGCGCGTACGTCTGCGCGAGCTTCTCGTACATCCAGTCGGCCACGACGCCCGCCGTGGCGTCGTACCCGAACAGGTAGTCGACGGTCGCCGCCAGCTCGAACGCGCCCTTGTAGCCGTGCCTGCGCATCGCGGCCAGCCAGCGCGGGTTCACCACCCGCGCCCGGAACACGCGGGACGTCTCCTCGTCGAGCGTCCGCGTCCGGACGGCGTCCGGGCGGGTGCTGTCGCCGATGTAGGCCTTCGGCGCCTTCCCCGTCAGTGCGCGCACCGTGGCGATCATGCCGCCGTGGTACTGGAAGTAGTCGTCGGAGTCGGCGATGTCGTGCTCGCGCGTGTCGGTGTTCTTCGCCGCCACGCTGATCCGCCGGTACGCGCTCTCCATGTCGCCGCGCGCCGGGACGCCGTCCATGCCGCGCCCGTACGCGTAGCCGCCCCACACCGCGTACACCTCGGCGAGGTCGGAGTCGTCGCGCCAGTTCCGGCTGTCGATCAGCGGCAGGATCCCCGCGCCGTAGGCGCCCGGCCGCGACCCGAACACCCGCATCGTCGCGCGGCGCTCGTCGCCGTGCGCCGCGGTGTCCGCCCGGACGTGCGCGCGCACGAAGTTGTCGTCGTCGGGCTCGTCCAGCGCGGCCACCAGCAGCACCGCGTCGTCCAGCATCGCGACCGCGTGCGGGAACGCGTCCCGGAAGAAGCCGCTGATCCGGACGGTCACGTCGATGCGCGGGCGCCCCAGCTCGGCCGGCGGCACGGCCTCCAGCCCGGTGACCCGCCGCGACGCCTCGTCCCACACCGGACGGACGCCGAGCAGCGCGAGGACCTCGGCGATGTCGTCGCCCGACGTCCGCATGGCGCTCGTGCCCCACACCGACAGCCCGACCGAGCGCGGCCATTCGCCCGTCTCGTCCCGGTATCGCGCGAGCAGCGAGTCCGCCATCGCGCGGCCGGTGTCGTAGGCCAGCCGGGACGGGACGGCCTTCGGATCGACCGAGTAGAAGTTGCGGCCCGTCGGCAGCACGTTGATCAGGCCGCGCAGCGGCGACCCGCTCGGACCCGCCGGGACGTACCCGCCGTCCAGCGCATGCAGGACCATGCCGATCTCGTCCGGCGTCCGCTCCAGCCGGGGCACGATCTCCTCGGCCGCGAACCTGAGGATCTCCGCGGCCTTCCCCTCGGCGATCTCCCCGGCCGCCGCCGGGTCCCAGCCGCGCTCCTCCATCGTCGCGACCAGCGCGCGCGCCCGCTCCTCGAAGGCGTCGACCTGCGTGCGCTCCGTCGAGTTCTCGTCCAGGCCGAGCGCCTCGCGCAGCCCGGGGAGCGCCTGCGAACCGCCCCACAGCTGCCGGGCCCGCAGCATCGCCAGCACCAGGTCGATCCGGGACCCGCCCTCGGGCGCGGCCCCCAGCACGTGCAGCCCGTCCCGGATCTGCACGTCCTTGACCTCGCACAACCACCCGTCCACGTGCAGGAGGAAGTCGTCGAACTCCGCGTCGTGCGGGCGGTCGTCCAGCCCGAGGTCGTGGTCGAGCCTGGCCGCCCGGATCAGCGTCCAGATCTGCGCCCGGATCGCGGGCAGCTTCGCCGGGTCCATCGCCGCGACGTTCGCGTGCTCGTCGAGGAGCTGCTCCAGCCGCGCGATGTCGCCGTAGCTCTCCGCCCGCGCCATCGGCGGGATCAGATGGTCGACGAGCGTCGCGTGCGCCCGCCGCTTCGCCTGCGTCCCCTCACCGGGATCGTTCACCAGGAACGGGTAGATCAGCGGCAGATCGCCCAGCGCCGCGTCCGGTCCGCACTCGGCGGACATCCCCGCGGCCTTGCCCGGCAGCCACTCCAGGTTCCCGTGCTTGCCGACGTGCACCACGGCGTGGGCGCCGAACTCGTCCGCCAGCCACCGGTACGCGGCCAGGTAGTGGTGGCTCGGCGGCAGGTCCGGATCGTGGTAGATCGCGACCGGGTTCTCCCCGAACCCGCGCGGCGGCTGCACCATCACCACCACGTTCCCCGAGGTCAGCGCCGCGAGGACGATGTCGTCGCCGGCCACGAACAGCTCGCCCGGCGGCGGCCCCCAGTGCCGCTCGATCCCCTCGCGCAGCCCCTCCGGCAGCGTCCGGTACCAGGCCTCGTACTCGGCGCGCGGGACCCGCACCGGGTTGCGCTCGAGCTGCTCCTCGGTCAGCCAGTCGGCGTCCTGCCCACCGGCCTCGATCAGCGCGTGCATGAGCGCGTCGCCCTCGCCCGGCAGCGCGTCCCCGACGTCGTAGCCCGCCTCGCGCATCGCCGCCAGCAGCCGGACGACGCTCGCCGGGGTGTCGAGCCCGACCGCGTTGCCGATGCGCGCGTGCTTCGTCGGGTACGCCGACAGCATCAGCGCGACCCGCTTGTCCTGCGGCGCGACGTGTCGCAGCGCCCCGTGCCGCACCGCGATCCCCGCGACCCGCGCGGCCCGTTCCGCGTCCGCCACGTACACGCTCAGGCCGTCCTCGTCGGTCTCCTTGAACGAGAACGGGACCGTGATCAGCCGCCCGTCGAACTCCGGCACCGCCACCTGCGTCGCGGTGTCCAGCGGCGACAGCCCGTCGTCGTTCTCCTCCCACGCCGCCCGCTCGCTCGTCAGGCACAGGCCCTGCAGGATCGGGACGTCCAGTTCCGCGAGCGCGCCGACGTCCCACGCCTCGTCGTCGCCGCCCGCGCCCGCGAGCGCCGGCTTCGTCCCGCCCGCCGCCAGGACCGTCACGACCAGCGCGTCGACCCGTCCGAGGGTCTCCAGCAGCCCGGTCTCCGCCGTCCGCAGCGAAGCGCAGAACACCGGGAGCGCCCGGCCGCCCTTCGCCTCGATCGCCCGGCACAGGTCGTCCACGAACGCGGTGTTCCCGGCCAGGTGGTGCGCGCGGTAGTACAGGACCCCGACCACCGGCCCGTCGCCGTCCGCCGCGTCCCGCTCCAGGACGCCCCACGTGGGCGTCTCCACGGGCGGCGCGAACCCGAACCCGGTCAGCAGCACGGTGTCCGACAGGAACCGGAACAACTCGTCCAGGTTCTCCGGGCCGCCGTGCGCGAGGTACGCGTGCGCCTCCGCCGCGACGCCCGCCGGGACGGTCGACAGTCCCATCAGCTCGGCGTCCGGGACCTGCTCCCCGCTGATCACCACCACGGGACGGGGGCCCGCGAGCAGGGCGTCCAGCCCCTCCTCCCAGGCCCGGCGGCCGCCCAGCAACCGCACCACCACCAGGTCGGTGCCCTCGACGAGGCCGGGAAGGTCCTCGACCGAGACCCGCGCAGGGTTCGCCAGACGGAAGTCGGCGCCACTGGCGCGCGCGCTGAGCAGGTCGGTGTCCGAAGTGGACAGCAGCAGGATCACGCGGATCGAGTCCTCACCCGGGGTCCTCGCCCCGAATCGCTGGGAAACGGCGGCGACTCGGAGTCTCCTGGCTCCCGGATCGGTGCTCGCCCCCGCCTTCCCGCTCGCGCAGTGGCCGTGCTGAGGTCCGCTCCCCGGTGACAGTTGCGGGACAGCGCCGGATTCGCACCGGCTTCCTCCGCTTGTCGCCGCCCACACCCTAACGCGATGCCCTGAACACGGACATCACGGCCTCAGGCGGTGGGGAGCCGGACCTCGAACTGCGCGCCGCCCTCGGGCGCGTCTCGGACGGTGATCTCCCCGCCGTGCGCCCGGACCAGATCGTGGGTGATGGCCAGGCCGAGGCCGGCGCCCCCGTCATCGCGGCTGCGGGCCTCGTCCAGCCGGACGAACCGCTCGAAGATCCGTTCACGGTCGTCCGGCGGCACCCCGGCGCCGTCGTCGGCCACGCGCAGCACCGTCGCGCCGTCCCGGGCGCCGAGCGCCACGCGAATCCTGGTGGCCGCGTGCCGTTCGGCGTTGTCGAGCAGGTTGGCCAGCACGCGGGCCAGCCGTACGCGGCTGCCGGGAACGCTGGGCGCGTCCGCGACGTCGGCTTCGAAGGCGAGAGCGCGCGTGCCGGTGGGGCGGCGCCGCAGCTCGTCGCGCACCAGGTCCGCCAAGTCCACCGGTTCCGGTGAGGCGGGAGGCTCCCCGGCGTCGAGACGGGCGAGCAGCAGCAGGTCGGCGGCCAAGTCCTGGAGCCGGACGACGTCGTAGGTCAGTTCGGTCACGTCCAGCAGCCGGGGGTGCACCGCGGCCACCTCCAGCTGCGTGCGCAGCGAGGCGATCGGGGTGCGCAGCTCGTGCGCGGCGTCGGCGACGAATCCGCGCTGTCTCGTCACGGCGCGTTCCAGCGCGGCCAGAGTCTGGTTCGTCGTGCCCGCCAGTTCGGCCACCTCGTCCCGGGACCCGGGCACCGGGACACGGCGGGTCAGATCGCCCGACGCCGTGATCTCCACCAGTTCGCCGCGGATGGCCGCCACCGGGCGCAGCGCGCGCCGGGTGACCAGCCAGGTCACGCCCGCCGCCACGGCCAGCAGGAGGGGCAGGCCGACGAGCATCGCGCGGCCCACCGTGGCGACCGCGTCGCGCGAGGTGGCGAGGGAGGCGCCCGCGGAAATGGTGACGGTCTCGCCGGCGGGGGTGGTCGCCTCCAGCACCGCGAACCGGTAATCGGCGGTGCGGCCGTCCACGGTGGCACGGCCCGTGGCATGCCGGACCTCCTCGGACACGCGGCCCGGGCGAGGATCCTCCTCGTCCAGGTCGTCGCCATCGTTCTCCGCGGCCAGGACGGTCGCGGGACTCGGCCCGTGCGCCGTCGGCGGACCGCCCGCGCCGCTGACGGCGTCCAGGTCTTCGCTCACCGCCCGCACGTGGCCGTACGCGTCCACGATCTGGACGGGGCGCTCTTCGGCGTCGTCCAGGTTCAGCCGGTTCCAGGGAGTACCGGAGGCGAGCTTGGCGGCGGCCTCACGGGCGGTCATCTCGGCCCGCAGATCGGCGTGTCCGGCGAGGTTGGCCTTCAGCAGGGACACCACGATCAGCCCCGCGGCGGCCAGCGCCGCGGCGACCACGGCGGTCGCGCCGACCGTGGTGCGGGCGCGCACCGAACCCAGGGGACGCGGCATCTAACCGCTCCCGCCGGATCGGGCGGCACCCCCGTTGGCGGCCAGCCGGTACCCGGCGCCGCGCACCGTGGTGATCGATCTGCGGCCGAAGGGGGCGTCCAGCTTGCGGCGCAGCGAACTCACGTAGACCTCGACGATGTTGGGGTCGCCCTCGAAGGCGCCGTCCCAGACGTGCTCGAGGATCTGCGCCTTCGACACCACCAGGCCGGCATGGGTCGCCAGGTGCTCGAGCAGCGCGAACTCCTTGGCGGTCAGCTCCACCTGCACGTCGCCGCGCAGCACGCGCCTGGCGGCGGGGTCGATGGTCAGATCGCCGAGCTCGATGAGGGGCGCGGGGCCGCGGGTGCGGCGCCGCAGCAGGGCGCGGATGTGGGCGAGCAGCACCACGTAGGAGAACGGCTTGGTGAGGTAGTCGTCGGCGCCGGTGTCGAGCCCTTCGGCGTGATCGTACTCACCGTCCTTGGCGGTGAGCATCAGGATGGGGGTGTCGGTTCCCGCCGCACGCAGGGCGGAGCAGACACGGTAGCCGTTCATGCCGGGCAGCATGATGTCGAGCAGAATCAGGTCGTAGTCGTTTTCCAGCGCCCGGTTCAGGCCCGTGACGCCGTCATGCGCCGTGTCGACCGCGAAGCCCTCGGCGGCCAGCCCCTGCGCCAGCGGCCGGGCCAGCCGCTTCTCGTCCTCGATGATCAGTAGGCGCATATCCCCAAGCCTGCCAGAGGTATCTAAAGGTGGCGTCAACGTTTCGTCAGTTGCGGTCAAAGGCGGCTTGTCGGCGGGTATTCCTCGGATACGGCTCGACCCGCTGCCGCCACGTGTGCGAGATGCTTTTCCTCCTTCGCTGTATTTGGGGGAAATGCGGACAAGTCTGGAGGACTGGTGAAATTTGCCGCCGGAAAAGCGCTGTCGAGGCAGGGGCTGTCACTCGCGGCCGCGGTCGTGGTGGGTGTGCTGATCGGAGCCGTGGCCACTTCGGTGGCCGCCGACCGTGACGGCGGGGATCCGCGGTTCGCCGTCCGCGTCACCGCTCTGCGGGCGGCCGATGCCGCCCTGAAGGCGGTCCCCGGCGGCCACATCGAGGGCCTGGAGGTGGACTACGACGGCGGGCGCCTGGTGTGGGAGGCCGACGTGCTGGCCGCCGACGGCGCCCGGCGGGAACTGTATCTCGACACCCGCGACGGCCACGTGCTGGCCGACCAGATCGACCGGGCCGAGGCGAGTGTGGACGGCGACGACTGCACCGACGGCAAGCCCGGCAACGGGGAATCCGCCCCGGCGGTCCAAGCCGCGGCGCTGCGCTCGGCGGTCCCCGCGATCCGGGCCGCGCGGGTGGCGCTGGAGGAAGTACCCGGCACCATGACCTCGGTGGACTTCGAGTATCACCGCACGGCACACGCCTGGGAGATCGACATCACCGCCGACGACGGCACCGAGCACAAGCTGAAGGTGGACGCCGCCTCCGGCTGGCTCATCTCGAACATCGCCGGTGAGTCCGACGACTGATCCGTCCGTCCGGTCCGTTCGTTCGCGGTGCCGTCGCCCGTGCCGATCGGCGCCCTCGGCTCGCCTTCGGGGCCGGAGTTCAGGTGGGACCGGGGTGGGCCATCAAGCCGGCCGTGATCGCCTTCACCCGCAGGCTGTGACACTCCGGGCAGATCGGATCGGCCCACGGCGGCTGGGCGGGCAGCCCGCCCAACTGCCAGGCGGTCGCGTGGCCGCAGTGCCGTACCTCGTACAGGTCCTCCCACGCGTGCAGGCAGCACAGGCAGTGAAAGCGCCATTTCTCGGTGACCGTCTGAATATCGCGCACGGTCCTGACCGGCCGCCGCGTGCGCGACTTCGTACCTATTCTGGACCGCCTGTGAAAACGAGTGACTTCAGGGTGCGGCAGGCCGGTCGCGTCTTCCGCGACGGGGCTCTCCATGTGATGGGTGCTCGGGTGAAAATCCATCGACTTCTCCCTGGACTCGTTGCAGCGTTCCTCCTATGCATTCACCATGGCGGACTTACCTGAGGCCAGGCTGAAGAATCCTGAGCCTTTCTTCAGAGTGGCCCATTTTGGACATATGCACACAAATGGGCGCCGCAGTCCCTAATTTTCAGCACGTCCCGGTGAGCATCCGGCCGTTGATCTTCAGGTCACCCGCTCCTCCCGGCCGTGCCCCTCAGGCGACGAGGGGCGTGCGTCGCAGCGACACCTTCCGGTGGCCGATCCGCCAGTGTCCGCGCACGCGCACGACCGTGTCGTCGTACGTCACGCTCCCGGCCGTCCCGTCCGCGTTGACGCCGATCCCCTTGGACAGCGCGCGCACCCGGCCCGCGCCGTCCTCGGTCAGCACGATGTTCGTCACGTGGTGCCCCACCGGGTTCGCGTCGCCCAGCGCGCGCCCCGCCTCGGCGCACGCCGCCGTCCCCTCCAGCACACCGCCGCCGAGGGCGGTGACGTCGTAGGTGACGTCGATGGTGAACACCTCGTGCAGGCGGTCCAGCTCTCCGCTGTCGCACAGGTGCCCGTACAGGGCCAGCAGCTCGGAGATGGCCATGCGGTCTTCGCAGGAGAGTGCCATGACGATCCGCCTCCTCGGCATCAAGTGGGGAGCTCCCCGGTTATGCTGAGGACCCTAAACGGGGATATCCCCGTTACGCAACGGGGGAGGCGCCATGCCACAGCGAGCGCGCAGAGCGGACGCCGCGAAGAACTCGCGGCTGCTCGTCGCGGCGGCCAAGGAACTGTTCGACGAGCACGGGCCGGACGTGCCGCTGGACGACGTGGCGCGGCGGGCCGGCCTGGGCAACGCGACCCTGTACCGGCATTTCCCCACCCGCGGCGACCTGATCGTGGCCGTGTACGCCGACGAGGTGGCGGCGCTCCACGACGCGGGCGCCGCCCTGCTCGACGACCCGGACCCGGCGGGCGCGCTGTTCACCTGGCTGGACGCCTTCGTCGTGCACGTCGCGTCGAAACGGGCTCTGGCGCTCGCCGGAACCGAGAACGACGACGAGCGCCGCACCGAACTGTTCGGCCGCTGGCACGACTCCATGCGATCGACCGCCCTGCGCCTCCTCGCCCGAGCCCAGGAAGCCGGTGCCATCGAAGGCGATCTCTCGGTGGACGACGTCCTCGCGCTGACGAGCGCCGCCGCCGTCGCGGGCAATGGCACCGACCGCGCGCGACGGCTCGTGGGAGTCCTGCGCCACGGCTTCGCCGGGCCCTCCCGCGGCGGACGATCCTGATCGTCACCAGTCCCGGACGGACTCCACGCCCGAGGCGAGACTTTCGAACACCCACCCCGGTTCGAGGTCGAACGCGGCTTCGGCGTCCTTCCCGATGCGGGCCAGGGCGTCGAACAGGTCCTCACGCTCGACGGTCTCGATGAAGCCCGAGCGGTGATCGAGGACGTTGAACGCCTCGCCGAACTCGCGCCCGATCCCGGCCAGCCGCGCCGGACGATCGTCCGCCGCACCGTCCGAGAACACCCCCATGACCGCGCGCCGCGTTGCCTTGTACTGCGCGACCGACTTCTTGAAGTTCGTCCTGCTGATGTTGTCCTGGCCGTCCCAGTCGCGCAGCGGATTGTCCCGGTTCTCGGCGACCCACTCCGGTTTGCGGGCGCCGCGGATCTCGACGTGCGTCCCGTTGGGGATCTCCGGACGCCAAGTCGAGCGCATCGCGTTCGCGTACTCGGCCGGGACGCCGTACAGGTACAGCGACTCCAGGGCGGGCGTGCTCTGTGGCGTCAGGCAATCCTTCCTGGTCATGCCGAACAGATCGACGATGCGGAGCCGCTTCAGCGACGCCAACTCGTTCAACCGTCCCGCTGCCTCGAGCAAACCGAGATCGCCGCGCAGGTCGAGGGCCGCCAGGTTCGGGAAGAGCCGCACCACGCGCCCGCAGTCGAGCGTCCCGACATCCCGGACGTCCAGGTGGGTGACGTCCGGACGGACCTCGACCGTCCCGTCCACCTCGGCGCCGGTGCACGCCAGCTTCCACGGGGTCGGCGGGTCCTCCCGCATCCCCGCGTCCCACCGCCGCTGCCGGGCGAGCTGGTCGCCGAGCCGCCAGCCGCCGCCGTAGGAGTTCGACGCCTTGTCGTGCAGCAGCGGCAACCGCCCGACGACCTTGTAGCTGCGGGGGAGGACCCACTCGAAGTTGCAGTACGACAGCCTCCCGTTCCACGAATGGTGCGTCAGCCGCAGCGGCGACACGTCGCCGAGTTCGCCGACCGTCATCGGCTCGGGCCCGGACCAGTCCAGGTCGAGCACCGCCGCGTTCTCCGATCCGGCGTCGAGCCGGACGATCTGGGCCGCCGTCCACTCGCCGAGTTCGGAGGAGAACGCGGCCACGACGTCCCCCGCCGCGATCGGCCGCGGTGGCGCGGCCCGCTTCTTCTTGGCTGCCATGCCGGGTGATCGTAGAACCCACCGGTGACATCCGCTCGGATGTCTCGTTGCCCCTCGGAGGTGACCGATGGTGCGGGGGCGCTGGTGGAGCCGCTGTTGCCACCGGCCGTTTCCGAGGACGTAGGTAATTGGCAACTCCTGTTGAAGGTTCCTGCGTTGAGGGTCGGTGACGACATGCGAGAAGTTTGCGCTCTGCACAGGCACCGTCGGCGATGGCCAGCGTCGGGTCGCGTTTCTCAGCTGCGGTGGCCAGCGCGCCCCTGAAGGCGGGGGCTGCGACGGTGGCGGCGAAACCGCGCGAGGTGCGACCACCGAACTCTTGACAACCCAGAGCATCAGATATCTATAGTTGGAGTTGCAGGTTTCCTCGACCTGCAGGTCATGCAAACATCCTGGGCGCGCAGCCCGGGGATCTTCGGAGGTGAGGCACACGATGCTGCTGACGTCGATCGACCCGTTCGTGCAGGAGTTCGAGCGTCAGTTCGACCGGGCCGTCCGGCAGGCCGCCGGCCGCGGCGACGGCGCGACCATGGCCATGGACGGCGTCCGTCGCGCCGACGACGTCGTCCTGCGCTTCGATCTGCCCGGCATCGATCCCGGCTCCATCGAGGTCACCGTGGACCGCGGCGTCCTGACGGTCACCGCGCGTCGCGAGGAGGAGTTCGGCGAGAACGAGCGCGTGTTCGTCCGCGAACGCACGATGGGCGCCTTCACCCGGCGGGTCTACCTGTCGGAGCACCTGGACGGCGGCGCGATCGAGGCCGCCTACAACAACGGGGTCCTGGCCGTTCGCATCCCGGTCCTGGAGCAGGCCAAGCCCCGCAAGGTCGCCGTCCAGGTCGGCGACGACCAGAAGGCGATCCGGAACTGAACCCGCACCTGGTACGGCACCGGCGGCCCGGCGCCACGAACCCGCCGCCGGTGCCGTACCAGGGCAGTTGCGGCGGCGCGCCCGCGCCAGTGCGCGGAGCGGCACCGGGGCGGCGCGACCGCCCGCGGCGGCGGACTCACATGGGTTCGGTGCTGCGGATCTGCAGAAAGGATCACAGCCGGTGTCTCTTCCCATGGACGACGAGCACGCGGCCCTGTTCACGGTGGGGCAGGTCGCCGACATGCTGGAGGTGCAGCAGGCGTTCCTGCGCCGTATCGACACCCAGCAGGTGGTGTCCCCGCAGCGCTCGGCCGGAGGGCAACGCCGCTACAGCCGTTCGGAGATCGGCCGTATCCAGCAGGTCGTCACCATGATGGACCAGGGCATGACCCTGCCCGCCATCCGCCACATCATCGAGTTGCAGCACCAGCTCGCCGAGATCACCCGCGAACGCGACGAGCTCGCCGCCCGCCTGGCCGCCCACACGCGCGGTTCGGCATCGGACGAGCGGGCCGGCGAGGGCGGCGACGAGTCCTCACGATGACACCGACGAAACCGTCGGCGACCGCGCCGAGAGCGACACCACTCAGGGTTTGCGGGCGACGCCGCAGAACTCGTCGATCTCCTCGGGGGTGCCGATGTCGGTGGGCTCCGGATGCCACAGTGGGCAGGAGACGAGGCCGGGCGGCACCATCTCCATGCCCTCGAAGAAGCCCGCGAGCTGATCCGGCGTCCGCAGGATGTAGGGCGGCTCGGCCGAGCGGTTCCAGATCTGGATGGCTTCGGCGGTCGCCGGGTCCACGACGTTCGTGGCGTCGTACAGGGCGAGGTAGCTGCCGCTCGGCAACGCGTCCGTCAGCCGCCGGACGATCGACCGCCCCTCCTCGTAGTCGGTCATGTGCCCGAGGATGCCCATCAGCAGGAGTGCGACGGGCTCGTCGAAGTCCAGTGTCTCGGCCGCGCCGGCGATGATCTCCTCGGGCTCGCGCAGGTCGGCGTGCAGGTACGCGGTCGCCCCCTCCGGCGTGCCCGTCAGCAGGGCCCGCGCGTGCGCCAGGACCAGCGGATCGTTGTCGACGTACACCACCCGCGCGTCCGGAACGGCCCGCTGCGCGACCTGGTGCGTGTTGTCGGCCGTGGGAAGGCCCGTCCCGATGTCGAGGAACTGCCGGACGCCCAGATCGGCTGCCAGGTGATGGACGGCGCGCTGCAGGAACTGCCGCGTCGCGCGGGCCATCAACGCCATGTTCGGGATGACCTCGAGGATGTCCTCGCCGACCTGCCGGTCGACCTCGAAGTTGTCCTTGCCGCCCAGCCAGTAGTTCCAGATCGCGCGGTCTGCGGGACCTCGGAGTCGATCGCGGCTGCCTCGTCCGTCACGGTGGCGTCCTCACTCGCGGTGCTCGGATTGTCAGGCCCCATCCAACAACCAAGATCGTCTTCGTGGGGCGCTTTCGCCGCATCAGGCCATCCCCTCGAAGTGCCCGACGAGGTTCTCGACGGTCTCCTGGAGGTCCACCAGCGGACGGCGGACGAACCGTTCGGGCTCGGGCCGCCAGGTGAAATGGCGCTCCAGGACCCAGACGTTGAGCCCCGGAAGCTCGACTACGGAGATCCCGCCCGTGCCGCCGCTGCGCCGCCCGCCGAACCCGCGCCGGGCCATCGCGAGCAGGAGGCACTGGGCGGCCGTCCCCGGTGACACGGTGAGTCGGCACCCCGGCCAGTCGCCCGGCAGCGGCAGGGCGAACCAGACCGTCTTGCCGGGCACGGGACGTTCCGCCGTCCGCGACCGGGACGGGGCCGAGCCCCATCCGGCCGTGAACTCGGAGAGCAGGCCGAGTCCCTTCCCGTGATCGTCCAGCAGCCCGGCGCCGGACGCGCGGGGGCGGACGTCCCGCGCGTGGTCGAACACCGAGACGACGAGCTGCGGTGCGGGAAGCGTCCGAGCCCACACCCACAGCTCCGGCGGCGCGTGCGGACGGTCCGTGCACGGACGCGCGTGCCGCAGCGCGTTCGTCGCCGTCTCCGAGACGGCGAGCTCGCCGTCCTCGATAACGTCCCGTCCCAGCCCGAGGCGGGACATCGTCCGGTGCAGCAGCGTCCGGGCCGCCGCGGGCCCGGTCTCGTCGGCGGGGAGCCGCCACGCGCACACGCCGCCCGCGGCCAGGTCGGGAAGCCGGTCGGTCACCAAGGGGATGCACCTCCGTCAGCGAACAACGTCCTGCCGTGACCGCGACCGGATGGTCACTGTCCGTGCAGGCTTGCTGACATAGTGCGGCCATCGATGAGAAAGTGCAACTGTTTCAGTAATGATTCGATGATCGTTGGAGGTCGAGTTCGCGAAAGAGGTTGCATGACGACTACGCAGCGGACATGCTCGGCTACATGGCCCCGAGACCGCCCACCATCCGTGAGCGTCGGCTCGCCAGTGAGCTGCGACGCCTTCGTGAAACTTCGACGCCTATGACCTTGGAAGACGCTTCCGGGCGGCTCGGCTGGAACAAGGCCAAGATGTCGCGGATCGAGAACGGTCTCCGCCGCGTGTCCGCTGCCGAGGTCCAGCAGATTCTCGCGCTGTACGAGGTGGACGGCCCCCGCCTGGAGGCGCTCGTAAGTTTCGCCCGGACGGCACGGCAACGTGGATGGTGGGATGCTTATACCGGCACGCTGCCGACTGCATACGCCACCTACCTGGGCCTTGAAGCCGAAGCTGAATGGCTCAGTGGATACTCTATGGGGCTCGTCCACGGCCTGCTCCAGACCGAGGCGTATGCCCAGCAAGTGATCAAGTCGGTACTCATGCGCCTCTCACCGCAAACTGAGGTGGAGCGACGTGTGGCGGCACGTATGACGCGGCAGAAGGCCTGGCTGGAGCGCCAGGAGCCGCTCCGGCTCTGGTCGATCCTGGATGAGACCGCGCTCCGGCGTGCCATCGGTGGACCCGAGATCATGCGCGCTCAATACCGCCGCATCATCGAGATGGTTGAGTTGCCGAACGTGATGTTCCAAGTCCTGCCGCTTGATGCGGGCAGTCATCCAGGAGTCGTCACCAACTTCACCATCATGGGGTTCCCTGAGCGGTTCACTCCAGACGTCGTGTACCTCGAGAACATGACCAGCGCGCTGTACATTGAGGACGAAAGGGAAGTGCACACGTATTTCCTGGCGTTTGAGCAGCTGCGGGCGACCGCCATGAGCCCGGAGGACTCGCTACGGCTGCTTGAACGACTTGTCCGGCAGTAGCCAAAAGGAAGAGTGACGTGTTCGACATGGACCTCATGCAGGCCGGCTTCCGGAAGAGTAGCTACAGCGAAGGAGGCGGTTGCGTGGAGGCCGCCGCCGTGGAGACTGCGCGCCTGATCCGCGACTCCAAGAACCCTGACGGCGGATACCTCACCCTGGACGGTGGGATGTGGGGCGCGCTGCTGGCGGAGATCAAGCGGGGCGTGTACGACCTCTGAGCGGGTCAGCCGCCCTGGAAGAGGTCCGGCGTCGTCGGCGGCACGTCATCGAGGGGGCGGCGGAGCTGGATGGATGAGACAAGGCAGGACGCATGATCGATCTGGAACTCGCCCATGCGACGTGGCGTAAAAGCTCTCGAAGTGGCAGCACCGGCGGCGAGTGTGTCGAGGTGGCCAGCGTGGGCGCGATGAGCGCCGTCCGTGATTCGAAGAACCGAGCGGGTGACCTCTTGGTCGTGCCTCATGGCGCGTGGGGCGCGCTGCTGACGGAGATCAAGCGGGGCGCGTACGACCTCTGAGGTGGTCAGCCGCCCTGGAAGAGGTCCGGCGTCGTCGGCGGCACGTCGTCGAGGAACGCGCTCACCATCGGTGCCAGGGTCGCCGACTCGCCGGAGAGGCCGATGTGTGACATGCCGGGCAGAATCGCCAGGCGCGCGACCGGAGCCCGCCGCAGCTCTCCCGACGCGGCGGCCTCCTCATCGCCGCCACCGCGCAACTTGAACATCGCCAGCGCGTGCTCCGGCCGCACGGCGTCCGCGTCGCCGACGATGACCATCGTCTTCGCGGAGATCGAACGCATCTGCGCGTCGCTGATGTTCTGGTCGTTGCCGTTCAGGACCTTCATCTTTTCGAGGTAGATCTCGAACGCCCTGGCGTCCGGGGTGTGCTCCTTGAACGCCTTCTCGACGGGCGTACCGGCGAACGCCGCGGCGTCGAGATGCCGGACGCCCTCCAGCACCGCCGGGTACCAGCCGTCCCGGCGATAGGTGGCCGACAGCGAGACCAGCTTTCCGACGATCCCCGGATGACGGAGCGCGAGCTGCAGTGCGACCCCGCCACCCTGGGAGTACCCCATCACGTCCGCGCGCTCGACCTTCAACGCGCGCAGCAGTGCCGCGGCATCGTCGGCGAACTGCTCGAAGGAGATCTCGCGCGAGGTGTCGGGGGTTCGGCCGTGCCCCTGCTGATCGAAGACGATCACGGGGCGCTCGGCCGCGAAGGCCGACACCCACGACCCCATCGAGTCGGTGGCCATGAACCCGCCGGGGATGAGCAGCAACGGCGCGGTGCCCGGCTCGCCCAGCTCGCCGTACACCTCGTAGTACAGGCTCAGCCCGTTGATCGGCAGGTGGCCACCGGCCGAGGGCTTGAGCGCCGTCACTCCGGCCGCGCTTCGGTGTCCGGGCCGTAGAGCCGGGCGACGTCGGGGGAGTCGAGCCACTTCGAGTAGGTGGGCGACTTGGGCCAGCCGTCGGGCGAATCCTGCCATTCCTCCTGGCGGCCCCACGGCAGGATGTCGACCAGCGCGAAGGTGTAGCTGAGCTGTTCGGTGCCGCGGCCGTTGGTGTGCCAGGTGCGGTAGACCGTGTCCCCGTCGCGCAGGAACACGTTCACCGCGAAGCCCCCGCCGGGCGGCGCGCCGACGTCGGCGCCGAACGAACTCTCCGACGAGGAGTACCAGTCCATCTCGTTGCCGACCTTGGCCTTGTAGGCGAGCGCCTCGTCGATGGGGCCGTTGGTGACGATGACGAAGCGGGCGTCGTAGTTGTCGAGGAGGTCGAGCCGGACGTACTGCGACGTCAAGCCGGTGCAGCCGCCGCACTGCCACTCCGCGCCGTCGGACCACATGTGGTTGTAGACGATGAGCTGGGAGCGCCCGTCGAACACGTCGACCAGCCGGACCGGGCCGTCCGGGCCGATCAGCGTGTAGTCCGGGAGCTCGACCATCGGCAGCCTGCGGCGTTGCGCGGCGATGGCGTCGAGTTCGCGGGTGGCGGCCTTCTCCCGCACCCGCAGATCGTCGAGTGCGGCCTGCCAGGTCTGCCGGTCGACGACCGGGGGCAGGGCGGTGGCGGTCTGCTCGGTCATGGAATCCTCCTATGGTTCCGCTCTGATATGCCGACCAGGGGCGGCGGCGGAACTCATCGCACTCGAGCCCGATTGGACGAACTTTGGTGCGTGGACCGGAAGGCCGTGCGGATCCTCGGCGCGGACCGGGATCCCGCCGGGCGCGTCGCGTCGGGCCGACGTCCGTCAGGCCTTGACGGCGACGGCCTGCAGGTAGGTCGAGGGGACTTCGACCGTGCCGTCCGGGGCCTGATCGTGCTCGGTGACGTAGCGGACGAGGTCCGTGGTGAGGCCGTCGCCGGCGGACGGGGACAGGGCCTCGTAGGCGAGCGTCAGCGGGCCGAAGTACGCGCGGAAGTACGAGACGAACGCGTCCGGACCGGGAAAGCGGAAGAGCCAGCGGCGTTCCGTGCAGGTCAGCGCGGAGACGTGCGGCCCGAGCAGCTTCTCCAGATGGTCTTCGGTGCCCCACCCGGTGGGGGCGGCCGGGCCGGTGTGCCCGGACGTGTGCGCGCCGACGAGGCGGAGCAGTTCGCCGAGGAAACCGTCCGGGGACCAGCTCGCCAGCGCGATCCGCCCGCCCGGACGGACGACGCGCAGCAGTTCGGCGGCCGCGCGGTCCTGGTCCGGGACGTACTGGACGCCGAACGTCGAGACGGCGACGTCGAACGAGGCGTCGGCGAACCGCATGCGTTCGGCGTCCCCGGTCTCGAAGGAGACGGGCAGTCCCTCGGCGGCGGCGCGCGCGGTGGCGTGCTCGAGGAGTTCCGGCACGTAGTCGACGCCGGTCACCGTCGCGAAGCGGCGGGCGGCGGCGAGGGCGGTGTTGCCGGTGCCGGTCGCCACGTCCAGGACGCGTTCGCCGGGGCGGATCGCGGCGGCCTCGCACAGCAGTTCGCCGATCAGCGGCCACAGGTTGCCGACGCGCCCGTAGTCGCCGCTCGCCCAGGTCGCGCCGTCACCGGTGTCGACGCCCGTCCCGTCCATGCACCCGCCTTCCGTTCGGTCTCCGGCCTTGATCATCGGGGACGGGCGCACGGCCGGGCAACGCGGCGGCCACAACGGGCCACCCGCCGCCGCGAGCACCGTCAGTCCGCGAGGAGGGCGGGGAGGTCGCGGAGGTCGGTGATCGTGTGGTCGGGGGGCTCGAACATCGAGGGGTAGGGGAGTGCGTTGCGGTTGAGCCAGGCGGCGTGCAGGCCCGCGCGGCGGGCGCCGTCGACGTCCCACGGGTGGACGGCGACGAGGAGCGTGCGGTCCGGGGCGACGTCCAGGTGGCCGGTGGCGTACCGGTACGCGGCGGCGGCGGGCTTCCACGCGCGCGGGGCGGAGACGTCGAGGAGGGCCTCGAAGAGATCACCGATGTCGGCCTCCCGCAGGAGGCGCTCGGTGATCGCGACAGACCCGTTGGTGAGGGTCGCGAGCCGCAGGCCGGACGCGTGCAGGGCGCGGACGGCGTCCGGGACGTCGGGGTGCACGTCGAGGTCGGTGAAGCCGCTCGCGACGTGCGCGGCCGCGCGGCGCGCGTCGCCGGCCCAGCCGTCCAGGCCGGTCAGCAGGCCGCGGAGGCCGCACTCGGCGACCTCCGCGAAGTCGGCGTAGGCGCCGGCCGCGGTGAGCCCCATCCCGTCCCGGAGGGTTCCGGCGAACCAGGTGGGCAGCAGGTGCCCCGGGGCGCCGACGTCCTCGAGGCGCCCGCGCAGGGAGGACAGGTCGCCCAGCGTCTCGTTGACGTCGAACAGCACCACCTGGATCATCGGTCGCCGCCTCCTCTGTGGCCCTCGAAGGGCCACGTACCCACGAGACGCCTGTTTCGTGCACGTTCGCCGCTCCCGTCCCCGGTCAGCCCTTCGTGGCGCCGGCCGTCAGACCGCCGATGAGCTGGCGCTCGGCGACGGCGTAGAAGGCGAGCGCGGGGATCATCGCGAGGACGATGTAGGCGAACACGAGCGCGTAGTTCGTCGAGTACTGGCCCTGGAACTGCTGGATGCCGACCGGGATCGTGTGCCATCTGGGGTTCGTGAAGACCAGGAGCGGCAGGAAGAAGTTGTTCCAGCTCGTGACGATCGCGAGGACCGAGACGGTGCCGATGGCGGGGCGGGCCATCGGCAGGAGGACGCGCCAGAAGAACGCGAACCGGGAGCAGCCGTCGATGGTGGCGGCCTCCTCCAGGTCGCCGGGGATCGTCCGGAAGAACGCCCGCAGGATGATGATCGTCATCGGCAGCGCGAACGCCGCCTGCGGGAGGATGACGCCGAGCGGGTTGTCCAGCAGGCCGAAGGTGCGCAGCAGGACGAACAGCGGCAGCACCGCGACGGCGGGCGGGAACATCAGGCCGACCGCGAAGAGGGTGAAGAACGCCTCGCGGCCGCGGAACGCGTAGCGGGCGAACGCGAAGGCGGCGAGCGCCGAGACGGCGACGGTGAGCAGCGCGGTGGCGGTCGCGATCATGACGCTGTTGCCGACCTGCCGCCAGAAGTCGCCGGAGCCGAGGATGCCGGTGTAGTTCGACACCTGCCACGGGGAGGGGAGACCGAACGGGCTGCCGGTCAGGTCGCCGGTCGTCTTAAAGCCCGACAGCACCGCGTAGAGCAGGGGGACGACGATGAACGAACCCAGGATCCAGACGAGCGCGTGCCGCGACAGGCCCCGGAGCCTCCTGCCGGACGCGATCATCGCCCGCCCCCCGGGGTCATGGCGCCCTGAAGGTCGCGGCGGAGCGCGAAACGCTGGTAGAGCAGGGAGAACACGAGACTGATGGCGAACATGACGACGCTGATCGCGCTCGCGTAGCCCATCTGGTACCGCTGGAATCCGAACTGGAACATGGAGACGGCCATCGTTTCGGTGGAGTGCGTCGGCCCGCCGCCGGTCGTGACCCACACGAGGTCGAACAGCTGGATCGCGCCGATGACGGACAGGAACACGCTGATCCGGATGGTGGGGGCGAGGAGGGGCAGGGTGACGCGCCGGAAGCGCTCCCACGGCCCCGCGCCGTCGATCGCGGCGGCCTCGAGGATCTCCTTCGGGATGCTCTGCAGCCCGGCGAGGTAGATCATCATGTGGAAGCCGAAGTACTTCCACGTCATGACGGCGAACAGCGTCGGCAGCGCGGTGTCGGGGTCGGAGAACCAGGTGCCGGCGAGGCCGCCCACGAGCGGGACGTCCTCGATCAGGGCGTCGGCGAGGCCCGAGCCCGGCAGGAAGATCATCCCGAACAGGACCCCGGCGATGACCTCGGACAGGATGTAGGGCGCGAAGAAGATCGCCCGGTAGACCGCGCGGCCGCGCATCCGCTGGTTGAGCAGGACGGCCGTGCCGAGCGCGAACGGCAGCTGCACCGCGACCGACAGGACGACCAGGACGAGCCCGCGCCACAGGTCGCCGCGGAACACCGGGTCGTCGAACAGGGTCCGGAAGTTCTCGAGCCCGGCGAAGTCCTCGGGCCACCCGAACCCGCCCACCGGAAGAAGCTCGTGTAGAGGGCGATCACGATCGGGATCAGCACGAAAAGGACGAAGACCAGCAGGGCGGGGACGAGGAACCAGGTGGTGGCGAACCAGCCGCGCAGCCGCCGCCCGCGCGACGCCGGGCGCCGGTGCGGCGGCGGGCCGCCCCGGGCGGGTGCGGCCGGTTTCGCCACCGGCGAGGTGGACGACAGCGTCATGCGCCCTTGGCCGCCTCGGTGATCGACTGCGTGACCTGCTGCGGGCTCGTCTGGCCGCCCATGAGGCCCGCGACGCTGTCGTTGACCTCCTGGCCGACGGCGGGCGGGAAGGCCTGGTCGAGGTAGAGCTGGAACCCGGTCGCGCCGTTGAGCATCTGCGCGACCTGCTTGCGGTTGGCGTCCTCGATCGCGCCCTCGGCTCCCTTGACCACGGCATGAACGCGCCGGACGACACCATCCGGGCCTCGTTCTGCTCGTTCATAGAGGAACTTGAGGAAGTCGAGCGCCTCCGGTGGGGCGTCCTTGCTCAGCGCGTGCCCGTTGCCGCCGCCGAAGACGTCGGTGACCCGGCCCGCCCGCCCTCGACGGCGGGGAAGGGGAAGAAGCCGAGGGCGTCGCCGAGGTCCTCGCCGGAGGCGTCCTTCTGCACGACGGGCGCCCACTGCCCCATCAGCTCCATGCCGGCCTTGCCCGCGCCCATGGTGGCGGCCTGCCCGCCGGGCGCGTCGTACGCGGCGCCCTGGAAGCCCTGCTGGAACGGGTCGAGGTCGACGAGTTCCTTGAGCCGCTGACCGGCCTGGACGAACGGGGGCGTGCCGAAGTCGGCGGCCTCGGCGGCCCCCGTGACGCCGTCCGGCCCGGCGAGGCGCAGCGCGAGGTAGGCCCAGTAGTAGTGGCCGGGCCACTTGTCCTTGCCCGCGAGGGCGATGGGAGTGATCCCCGCGGTCTTCAGCTTGCGGACGGCGTCGAGGAACTCCGTCCAGGTCGCGGGGGGCTCGGCGATGCCGGCCTCCTTGAAGTGGTCCTTGTTGTACCAGAAGCCGACCATGCCCATGTCGTACGGAACGGCGTAGGTCTTCCCGTCGAACTGGTACGGCTCCAGGGCGACCGGCATGAAGCCGTCCACGAAGCCGGAGTCCTCGACCGGCTTGACCAGCCCGGCGTCGATGCGCTGCTTGAGGACGCCCCCGCCCCAGGTCACGAAGATGTCGGGCAGGTCCCGGACGCGGTCACGGCCGTCATCTTGGCCTTGAACGCGTCGTTCTCCATGTTCGTGAGCTTGATGTCGACGTTCGGGTGCGCCGCCTCGTAGGCCTTGACGATCTCCGGGTAGATGGTCTTGGACGGCTCGGTCGTGCGATGTCGAGCCATTCGACGGTGACCTTGCCGGAGCCGGATCCGTCGCCGCAGGCGGTGAGCAGGGGCGCGGCGACGGCGATGGCGCGCCCGCGGAGATCGCGGTCAGCAGGGATCGGCGTGAACGCTGCGAGGTGCCCATGGTGGCCTCCTGGATGGGGGTGGCGATGGGAAGGGCCGGGCCGAGAGGGGGGATCTCGAAATATTTCGAAATGCTTCGGTAGGCTGTGCGAGAAACTCTAAGAACGGCACCCCCTACGGTCAAGGCTTCGGAGTGGATTCGTGTGGACGGATCACGCGTCCCGGGGGCGCTCGAGGTGATCCGGACGTAATCGAGGGCTAGGAGCGAGCGAAATATTGCGATACCGTTCGCAATCGTTTCCTCGGGGAGGAGAGAGCAGCGTGACCGTTTCGCACCACCGAAGACCCGCCGGACCCGCCGGGCCCGCGGGACGCGCCGTCCCGGCCGACCCTCGCGCTGATCGCGGCGGAGGCCGGGGTCTCGCAGGCGACCGTCTCCAAGGTCCTCAACGGCCGGACGGACGTGGCCGCCGCCACCCGCGAGCGCGTCGAGGCCCTGCTGCGCGACCACAACTACCGGGGCCGGGCGGGTCCCGCCGCGCCCGCCGGTCGGGACTGATCGACCTCGTCCTGGCCGGGCTCGACAGCCCGTGGGCGGTGGAGATCCTGCGCGGCGTGGAGGCCGAGTGCGCCGAGCAGGGCACCGGCGTCGTCGTGTCGCTGGTGCGCGAGGACGACGCGCGCCCGCCCAGCTGGCAGAACCTGCCCGCCCTGCACCACAGCGACGGCGTGATCCTGGTGACGTCCCGGATGGCCGACCGGCAGCGCGAGCAGCTCGAACGCGCGGGTGTCGCGCTCGTCCTGGTCGACCCGGTGAACCTGCCGTCCACCGACATCGCCAGTGTCGGCGCCACCAACTGGGCGGGCGGCCTCGCCGCGACCGAGCACCTCATCGGGCTGGGCCACCGCCGCGTCGGGATGATCGGCGGCCCCGCCGACATGCTGTGCACGCAGGCCCGCGTGGACGGCTACCGGACGGCCCTGGAGCGCGCCGGGATCGAGGTCGACCGCGACCTCGTCCGGTACGGCGACTTCCACCACGAGGGCGGCTTCGCCCGCACCCGCGAGCTGCTCGAGCTGCCGGACCGGCCGACCGCGATCTTCGCCGGCAGCGACCAGCAGGCCATGGGCGCCTACCAGGCCGCCCGCCTCGCCGGCCTGCGCGTCCCCGAGGACCTGAGCGTCGTCGGGTTCGACGACCTGCCGACCTGCGAGTGGCTGTCGCCGCCGCTGACGACCGTCCGGCAGCCGCTGGAGGAGATGGGGCGGGTCGCCGCCCGCACCCTGCTCCAGCTGCTGGACGGGCGGCCGCCGCTGACCCCCCGCGTGGAACTGGCCACCGAGCTGCGCGTCCGCGCCTCCACCGCCCCGCCCGCCACCGCCCCGCCCGCCCCCTCGGAGCAGTGATGACCGAAGCTCTCACCCCCGCCACGGCCGCCGCGCAGCGGTGGCGCGACCCCGCGCTGCCGGTCGCCGACCGGGTCGCCGACCTGCTGTCCCGCATGACCCCGGAGGAGAAGGCGGGGCAGCTCGCCGGCTTCTGGGCGATGCCCGCCGAACCGGGCGAACCGGTCGCCCCGATGGAGGACGACTCCCACGAGTCGGCGCCCGCGCTCGACGACCTCCTCCCGCACGGCCTCGGCCAGCTCACCCGCGTGTTCGGCACCGCGCCCGTCACCGCCGCCGAGGGCGCCGCCCGGCTGCGCGACCTGCAGCGCCGCGTCGCCGCCGCGAACCGGTTCGGCATCCCCGCGATCGCGCACGAGGAATGCCTCAACGGCTTCATGACCTGGGGCGCGACCGTCTTCCCGAGCCCGCCCGCCTGGGGCGCGACCTTCGACCCCGAGCTGGTGGGGGAGATGGCCGCCGCGATCGGGGCGAGCATGCGCGCGGCGGGCGTCCACCAGGGGCTCGCGCCCGTCCTGGACGTCGTCCGCGACGCCCGCTGGGGGCGCACCGAGGAGTGCATCGGCGAGGACCCGCAGCTCGTCGCCGTCCTCGGCACGGCCTACGTGCGGGGGCTGGAGCGGTCCGGGATCGCCGCGACGCCCAAGCACTTCGCCGGGTACTCCGCATCCCGCGCCGGGCGCAACATGGCGCCGACCCCCGTCGGTCCCCGCGAGTTCGCCGACGTCATCGTCGAACCGTTCGTCATGGCGCTGCGCGAGGGCGGGGCCCGCTCGGTCATGCACTCCTACACCGACGTGGACGGCGTTCCCGCCGCCGCCGACGGGCGGCTCCTCACCGACCTCCTGCGCGGCGAGCTGGGCTTCACCGGCGCCGTCGTCTCCGACTATTTCGGGATCTCCTTCCTGGAGAGCCGGCACCGCGTCGCCGGTTCGCGCGGCGAGGCCGGGGAACTCGCCCTGCGCGCGGGCATCGACATCGAGCTGCCGACCGTCCGCTGCTACGGCGAAGCCCTGCTCGAGCGGGTGCGCCGCGGCGACGTCCCCGGCGAGCTCCTCGACCGCGCCGCCGCCCGCGTCCTCACCCTCAAGGCCGGGCTCGGGCTCCTGGACGAACCGTCCGGGGAAGGCGCGACCCCGGACGGGCCCCGGCCGGACGGCGACGGCCCGGCCCCCGCCCCGCTCGACCTCGACCCGCCCGCGCATCGCGACCTGGCGCGCCGCGTGGCCGAGGAGTCGGTCGTGCTGCTCGCCAACGACGGGACGCTCCCGCTCGCGGGCGGCCGGGACGTCGTCCTGACCGGCCCCCTCGCCGACGACCCGGCCGCGATGCTCGGCTGCTACACCTTCCCCGCGCACGTCGGCCGGCACCGGCCCGAGCTGCCGCTCGGCGTGGAGATCCCGACCCTCGTCGGCGCGCTGCGCGCCGAGCTGCCGGACCTGACCGTCGTCCCGTCCGGGGACGTCCTGGCCGCGTCGGACGCCGACATCGCGGCGGCCGCCGCGGCGGCCCGCGACGCCGGCGCGGCGGTCGTGGCGCTCGGCGACCGCGCGGGCCTGTTCGGGCGCGGCACGTCGGGGGAGGGGTGCGACGCCGAGACCCTCGCGCTCCCGGGCCGGCAGCGCGACCTCGCGGACGCCGTCCTGGCGACCGGCACCCCCACGGTGCTCGTCCTGATGTCGGGCCGCCCGTACGCGATCGAGGACCTCGCCGAGCGGGCCGCCGCCGTCGTGCAGGCGTTCTTCCCGGGCGAGGAGGGCGCGGGAGCCGTCGCCGGGGTGCTGTCCGGACGCGTCGAGCCGTCCGGGCGGATGCCGATCAGCGTCCCGCGCCGCGCGTCCGGCCCGCCCGTCACCTACCTGCGCTCGAAGATGGACGGCCCGCACGACTGGAGCGCCGTCAGCCCGGCGCCGCTGTTCCCCTTCGGCCACGGCCTCACCTGGACCCGCTTCGAGTACTCGGACCTGCGCGTGGACGAGCGCGCCCGGACCGACGGATCGGTGACCGTCCGGGCGGTCGTCCGCAACACCGGGGACCGCCCGGGGACCGAGGTCGTCCAGCTCTACCTCGCCGACCCCGTCGCCTCGGTCGTCCGCCCCGCCCGCTCGCTGGCCGGGTGGGCGCGCATCCGCCTCGAACCGGGCGGCGCCGCCCGCGTCGCGTTCACCGTGCACGCCGACCGCACCGCGTTCACCGGCGCCGACCTGCGCCGGATCGTCGAACCGGGCGCGATCGAGGTCATGGTCGGCGGGTCCAGCGAGGACCTCCCGCTGCGCGGCGCGTTCACGCTGGACGGCCCGGTGCGCGCCCTCGGCGCCGACCGGGTGCTCACCGTCCCCGCCGAGGTGGTGCCGGCGTGACCCGGTTCCGCAACCCGATCCTGCCGGGCTGCCACCCCGATCCGTCGATCTGCCGGGTGGGCGACGACTTCTACCTGGTGACGTCCACCTTCGAATGGTTTCCGGGCCTGCCGGTGTTCCACAGCCGCGACCTGGTCCACTGGCGGCGGGTCGGGCACGCCTTCGACCGTCCGGACCAGCTTCCGCTGGACGGCGTCCCCGCGTCCGGCGGCCTGTACGCGCCGACCCTGCGGCATCACGACGGCCGGTTCCACCTGATCTGCACGCTCGTGGACGGCGCCGAGTGGTCGGGCCACTTCGTGCTGACCGCCGACGACCCGGCCGGTCCCTGGTCGGACGCGCACCGGCTGGACGGCGCGGGCATCGACCCGTCGCTGTTCTTCGACGACGACGGCCGGGCCTGGTGCACCGGCACCCGGCTGACCGGCCGGTACGAGGGCCACACCGAGATCTGGCTGCGCGAGTACGACCCGTCCGGCCCGGCCCTGGTCGGCGAGGAGCACGTGATCTGGGACGGCGCGGTCAAGGGTGCGATCTGGGCCGAGGGCTCCCACCTGTACAAGATCGGCGGGAAGTACCACCTGGTGACGGCCGAGGGCGGCACCGCGCTCGAGCACGCGGTGATGACGGCCCGCGCCGACGCCGTCACGGGCCCCTACGAGGGCAACCCGCGCAACCCGGTGCTGACCAACCGCCACCTCGGACTCGGGCACCCCATCGTGGGAACCGGGCACGGCGACCTGGTGGAGACCCCCGACGGCGAGTGGTGGATGGTGCTGCTGGCGATGCGGCCGCACCACGGCGACCGCTGCGTCCTCGGGCGGGAGACGTTCCTGACCGCCGTGCGCTGGATGGACGGCTGGCCGGTCGCCGACCCGGTCGAGCCGGTCCGGGCGGCGCCGTCGCTCCCGCCGGCGCCCTGGCCCGCCGAGCCCGCGTGCGACCACTTCGACGGGCCGGACCTCGCGCCCGGATGGAACACGCTCCGCCCGCCCCGGGAGCGATGGTGGAGCCTCACCGAGCGCCCCGGCCGCCTGCGGCTGCGGCTCCGGCCGGAGACCCTCGCCGCCGGGGCGAACCCGTCGTTCGTCGGACGCAGGCAGGAGCACCCCGACTTCGCCGCGTTCACGGCCCTGGAGTTCGCCCCGCGCGACGACGAGCAGGCGGGCATCGCTCTCGTGCAGAACGGCGACTTCCATGTCCTGCTGGTCTCGACCGAGCGCGGGCTGCGCCTCCTCAAGCGTGAGCAGGGCGTCGAGACGGTCCTCGCCGAGGCTCCCGCGACGGGCCGGGCCCGGCTCGGCTTCGAGGGGCACGGCCGCTGGTACCGGGCGCTGTACGCCACGGAGCCGGGGCCGCTCGTCCCGCTCGGCCCGCCGGTGGACGGCGACATGCTGAGCAGCCAGGTGGCGGGCGGCTTCACCGGCGTGTACGTCGGCCTCTACGCGACCGCGGACGGCCGGGTGGGCGGCGGGCACGCCGACTTCGACTGGTTCGAGTACCGGCCCCTCCCCGGGCCGGTGTGACGCGGGCCGCGCCGCCGACCTCGTCCGCGACGCGCACGGCGAGTCCGCCGGCCAGGTGCGGGTGACATCGAGTCCCGATGCCCGCGAGGCGATCGGCGCGTTCCCTCCCCACCGCCCCTGACCGGCGGACCGGCGCCGGTGGGACGGCGGGTACCCGCCGATCCGCCGGCCGCCCGCCGTAGCCGGAGTCCGTGCACCGTGCCGGACTTCGTAGGATCCGTGCCGTGCCTTCACCTCTGCGAACAGGCCCGGACCGCTGCCCGGGCGCCCTCCGCGTCCACGCGGCGGCCGACGGGGGACTCGCGCGGGTCCGGCTCCCCGGCGGGATCCTGACGCGCGCCCGGACGGCCGCGCTGGCCGCCGCCGCCACCGACCTCGGCGACGGCTTCCTGGAGCTGACGTCCCGGGCGAACGTCCAGCTCAGAGGGCTCCCCGAGGGCGTTGAGACCGAATTGGGGGAGCGGCTGCGCGGCGCGGGCCTGCTGCCCTCGATGACGCACGAGCGCGTGCGGAACATCGCCGCGAGCGTCCTGTCCGGACGGGACGGGGCCGGGCACGCCGACGTCCGTCCGCTCGTGGGCGCCCTCGACGCCGCACTCTGCGCGGACCCCGCGCTCGCCGCGCTCTCCGGCCGGTTCCTGTTCGCCCTCGACGACGGCCGCGGCGACGTCATCGCGATGCGGCCCGACATCGGCCTCTACGCGCTCGCGCCGGACGAATTCGCGCTCGTCCTGGCCGGAACCGACACCGGTGTGCGCGCGCGCCCGGACGACGCCGTCGCCATCGCCCTCGACGCCGCCCGCGCCTTCCTCGACGTCCGGACGAGCGAATGGCGCGTATCCGAACTGCCCGATCAGGCGCCGCTGATCGGGGCCGTCTCGGCCGGCCGCCGGCGCGCCGAACCGGTCGCCGTCCCGGCCGTCCCGTACCGGACGCCGCCGGGCGCGATCGCCCAGCGGGACGGGCGCCGCGCGCTCTCCGCGCTCGTCCCGCTCGGACGGCTCGACCCGGCCCCGCTGCGGGACGTCGAGGAGATCATCGTCACGCCCTGGCGGGGGGTCGTGATCCCCGACCTCACGGACATGCCACACTTTCCTGGCCTGGTCGCGGCGCCGGACTGGGCGGGGGTGACCGCGTGCGCGGGCCGTCCCGGCTGCGCGAAGTCGCTGACCGACGTCCGCGCGGACGCCGCCGCGGCGGTGCGGGCGGCGCGCCCGCGCGGGGGAGCGGACGGCCTGCCGGTGCACTGGTCGGGCTGCGAGCGGCGGTGCGGGCACCCGCCCGACCGGCACGTCGCGGTCGTGGCCACCCCGAGGGCTACGAGGTGCGGCTCGGCGGCGAGGTCCGGGCCCGGCCGGGCGGCGCGGCGGCGACGGCGGCGGCCGTCGCCGGGACACGGAGGAGCGAGTGATCGAGTACGTCCGCGACGGCGCGGAGATCTACCGGCGGTCGTTCGCGACCATCAGGGCGGAGGCGGACCTGGCGGGCCTGCCCGCGGACGTCGCCCGCGTCGCGGTCCGCATGATCCACGCGTGCGGGATGACGGACCTGGTCCGCGACCTGGCCTGGTCGCCGGGCGTGGTCGCGGCCGCGCGCACCGCGCTGCTGGCCGGACGGCCGATCCTGTGCGACGCGCAGATGGTCGCCTCCGGCGTCACCCGCAGGCGGCTGCCCGCGGACAACGAGGTCGTCTGCACGCTCGGCGACCCGGGCGTCCCCGCGCTGGCCGCCGAGCTCGGCACCACCCGCAGCGCCGCCGCGCTGGAGCTGTGGCGCGACCGCCTCGACGGCTCCGTCGTCGCGATCGGCAACGCCCCCACGGCGCTGTTCCGGCTGCTGGAGATGATCGGCGCGGGCGCGGGGCGTCCCGCCGCGATCCTGGGCGTCCCGGTCGGGTTCATCGGGGCGGCCGAGTCGAAGGAGGCGCTCGCGGCGTCCGGCCTGCCCCACCTGGTCGTGCACGGGCGGCGCGGCGGCAGCGCCATGACCGCCGCCGCGATCAACGCCATCGCCAGCGAGGAAGAGTGATGACCGGACACCTGTACGGGGTCGGGCTGGGGCCCGGCGACCCGGAGCTGATCACCGTGAAGGCCGTCCGGCTCATCGAGGCCGCCGACGTGGTCGTCCACCACGCGGCCCGGCACGGCCGCAGCGTCGCCCGCCGGATCGCCGAACCGTACCTGCGGGACGGGCAGATCGAGGAGGCGCTCGTCTACCCGGTCACCACCGAGGACACCGACGACTACCAGCGCGTCCTCGACGAGTTCTACGAGCGGTGCGCCGCCCGCCTCGCCGGGCACCTGGACGCCGGACGCGACGTCGTCGTGCTCTGCGCGGGCGACCCGTTCTTCTACGGCTCGTACATGCACCTGCACAAGCGGCTGTCCGGCCGCTACCCGGCGACCGCGGTGCCGGGCGTGACGTCGGTGAGCGCGGCCTCGGCCGAGCTCGGCCGCCCGCTGGTGGAGCGCGACGAGGTGCTGACCGTGCTGCCGGGGACGCTCCCGCCGGACGATCTGGCGCGGCGGCTCGCGGCCACCGACTCCGCGGCCGTCCTCAAGCTCGGCCGCACCTTCGGCAACGTCCGCGGCGCGGTGGAGGAGGCCGGGCGCCTGGACGACGCCTGGTACGTCGAGCGCGCCACGACCGGCGGGCAGCGGATGCAGCCGCTCGCCGACGTCGACGCGGAGACCGTCCCGTACTTCTCGCTCGCGCTCCTGCCGTCGCGGGTGCACGAGCGGACCCGCCGCGAGCTGCCCCCGCCCCGGCGGGCCGGGGACGGCCCCGGCGAGGTCACGGTCGTCGGGCTCGGCCCGGCGGGACGCGACTGGCTCACCCCCGAGGCGCAGGCCGCGCTCGCCGCCGCCGACGACCTCGTCGGCTACGCCCCCTACCTGGCGCGCGTGCCCGCCAACCCCAGGCAGGAGCGGCACCCGTCCGACAACCGGGTGGAGTCCGAGCGGGCCGAGTTCGCGCTGGCGCTGGCCGAACGGGGCCGGCGCGTCGCGGTCGTGTCGTCCGGCGACCCGGGCGTGTTCGCGATGGCCGCCGCCGTCCTGGAGGTGGCCGCCGAGGAGCGCTGGAAGGACGTCCCGGTGCGGGTGCTGCCGGGCCTGACCGCGGCGAACGCCGTCGCGTCCCGGGTCGGCGCGCCGCTCGGCCACGACTACTGCGTGCTCTCCCTGTCGGACCGGCTCAAGCCGTGGGACGTCATCGAGCGGCGGCTCGCGGCCGTCGCCGCCGCCGACCTCGCGCTCGCGATCTACAACCCGGCGTCGAAGACCCGTACCGGGCAGGTCGCCCGCGCCCGGGACGTCCTGCTGGCGCACCGCGACCCCGCCACCCCGGTCGTCATCGGCCGCGACGTGGGCGGGCCGGAGGAGAGCGTCCGGGTGATCCGGCTCGCCGAGCTCGACGGGACCGGCGTCGACATGCGCTGCCTGCTGCTGGTCGGCTCGTCGCAGACCCGCGCCGCCGCGCGCGGCGACGGCGCCGCGGTGTTCACGCCCCGCCGCTACCCGGCCTGAACCGGCCCGCCCGGGCGAGCCACGCCGCGGCGTCCTCGACCGTCGCCGTGACGGGGACGCCGTCCGGGACGGGCTCCCGGTCGACCAGCACGACCGGGAGCCCGAGGTCGCGGGCGGCCGTCAGCTTGGCGGCGGTCATCGCGCCGCCGCTGTCCTTGGTGACGAGCACGTCGATGCGGTGCTCGCGCATCAGCGCCGTCTCTCCCTCGACGGTGAAGGGGCCGCGCGCCAGGACGACCGTGGTGCGGGGCGGCAGCGGCGGTTCGGGCGGGTCCACGGAACGCACGAGGAACCGGCGGCGGTCGTCCCCCGCGAACGCCGCGAGGCCGGTGCGTCCCGTGGTCAGGAACACCCGCTCGCCGGGCAGGCTCGCGGCGGCGGCCGCCAGGGACGGGACGCGCCGCCAGTCGTCGCCCGGCCCCCGCGACCAGCCGGGACGGCGCAGTACCAGCAGCGGCACCCCGGTGTCCGCGCAGGCCCGGACGGCGTTCGCGGTCATCCGCGCGGCGAACGGGTGCGTGGCGTCCACCACCGCGCCGATCCGCTCGTCCCGCAGCCACGCCGCGAGCCCCTCCGCGCCCCCGAACCCGCCCACGCGGACGCGTCCGGGCAGGGCGCGCGGGGCGGCGGTCCGGCCCGCGAGGGAGCTGATCACTTCGACCGCCGGGTCCCCGTCGAGCAGCGCGGCCAGCCGCCGTGCCTCCCCGGTGCCCCCCAGCAGCAGCACGCGCCCGGTCGCGGGAGAGAACGTCACGGGGGAATGCTACGAGTGATTCCCGATGGTCGTGCGCCGGCGAGAGGCCGGTGGGCCGGTGCGGTGGTGATGCGGGGATCACCGGGGCCATGCGCCGGAAACACCCCGTTCGCCGATCCGTCGCCGCCCGCTCGCAAACTGTGCATCACCGCAGAGACGGACGCTCCCATTTCGGCAGGCATCGCCAATGATCTTGGAGCGTTCCAGCTGGAGACTTGGCACCACGAACCGATCGTCGGCTCCGGCCTCCCGGGCGACGCGCTCCCACCCTCGCGCCCCCGGCCGACCACACCTCGCAGGCCCCAGGCCCGCGGCGCCCCGGCGGCGTCTCGCGGGCCGCGACCTCACCGCAACCCCCGCCACTCCCCTTGGCCGTCACCTGGACGGCGCGCCTCCCACCGGCACGCCCTCAGGGGCCGCCCGAGTCCCCGCGGGCCTTCAGCCCCTCGTAAGGAGAGTCCCCCCGTGTGTGAAACCGACCATCTCGACTCGTCCGGCATGAGCCGGCGGGACATGCTCGGCCTGCTCGGCGCCGCGGGAACCGCCGCGGCGGTCACCCCGATCCTCACCGCGGACCCGGCCATGGCCGCCGCGTCCGACCTCGCGCTCGATCCCCGGACGCAGCCCGCCGACCCCGTCAACTACGCGCCGCCGTCCGACCTGGCCGTCGACTCCCAGGCCAAGGACGCGGCCCTCGCCTGGATCGACCGCCGGGCGGACGCCGTCATCGGGCTGAACGACCGGATCTGGGAGTTCGCGGAGCCCTCGCTCGCCGAATGGAACTCCTCGTGGGCGCAGGCGCAGTTCCTCGCGGCGAACGGCTTCACGATCGAGTGGGGCTCGGGCGGTATGCCGACCGCGTTCGTCGCCACGTTCAGCCACGGCACCGGCAAGCCGGTGGTCGGCTTCAGCGGCGAGTACGACGCCCTCCCGGGACTGTCCCAGGAGAAGGGCAACCCCAAGCACTCGCCCCTCGTCTACAACCACGACCCGTACGCCCCGACCTACGGGTACGGGCACGGCTGCGGGCACAACGCCCTCGGCGCCGCCGCGGCCGGTGCGGCGGCGGCCACCGCCGCCGCGATGAAGGCCCGCGGCCTCGACGGGACGCTCAAGTTCTTCGGGTCCACCGCGGAGGAGCAGCTCGTCGGCAAGTCGGTGGCGGTGAAGGCGGGCGTCTACAAGGGACTGGACGCCTTCGTCGACTGGCACCCGAGCACCAGAAACGGGACCGGCTGGGGCTCCGGCAACGCCATGTACAGCGTCGCGTTCCATTTCCTCGGCACCGACGGCCATGGCGGCTCACCCCTGGCGACCCGCTCCACCCAGGACGCCGTGACGGCGATGTCGACACTGACCGAGTACCTGCGGGAGAGCTACCAGGCGCCCACGTCCCGGATGCACTACGCGATCCGGCAGACCGGCCAGGCGCCGAACGTGTTCCCCACCCTGTCCAGCATCTGGTACTACGCCCGCGAGGGCAGCCCGGCGCGCGCCCGGATCCTGATGGACCGGATCATCCAGTGCGCGGAGGCCGCGGCGATGGCCACCGGGACGCGGATGGAGCACCGCATCGTGGGCGCCGTGTGGAACAAGCTCGGCAACAAGCGCGGCGCCGAGCTCATGCACGCCAATATGTCCCAGATCGGCGCGCCGAAGTTCTCCGCCGCCGACCAGAAGTTCGGCAAGGCGCTGCAGCGCTCCAACGGCGCGGAGGAGACCGGCTTCGCCGACGAGATCAGCCCGCTGACCCCGCCGGCCCCGGTGTTCACCGGCGGGGGCTCCACCGACGTCGCCGACATCAGCTGGCAGGTCCCCACCATCCAGATGGGCGCCGCGCACCAGCCCGGCGGCACCAAGAACCACTCCTGGCACCACACGGCGACCGGCGCCGCGCACCCCGGCCACGTCGCGATGCTGATGGCCGCCAAATACCTCGCCGGGACCACCGTCGACCTGCTCACCCAGCCGAAGGTGGTCGGCGAGATGAAGGACGAGTTCGAACGCCGCACCGCGAAGATCAAGTGGAAGAGCATGCTGCCCGGCGACTACGAGCTCCCCCTCTACGAGCCGCCGCGGTGGTTCCTCGAGCGGACGGGCCAGAAATGGCCCCCGAAGGGCGTGCAGTGGCCCCCGCGCCGGGTCGTCTCCACCGAGACCGCCCCCGACCTGGGGCCCGACCTTCCCCCGTCCAACCTGCCGCCACTGGAGTAGTGCCGGCGAACCCGGTGGGGCCCGCGCCGCCGGCGCGGGCCCCACCGTCCGGGGCTCAGGAATCGCCCGTCCGGCTGCGGGCGGCCGAGTACAGGTGGCTGTCGGGGAAGTTCTCCGCGCCCAGCACCGCCCCCACGATGATCACCGCGGTCCGCCGCACTCCCGCCGCCCGGACCTTCTCCGCGATGTCGGCGAGCGTGCCCCGCAGGACCAGCTCGTCCTCCCGCGACGCCCGTGCCACCACCGCGACCGGGCAGTCGCCCCCGTAGTTCGGGACCAGTTCCGCCACCACAGCGTCGATCCGCTGCACCGCGAGATGCAGCACCATCGTCGCGCGGCTCCGGCCGAGCGCCGCCAGGTCCTCGCCCGGCGGCATCGGCGTCGCCCGCGCCGACGTGCGCGTCAGCACGACCGTCTGCGCGACCTCCGGCACCGTCAGCTCCCGGCCCAGCGCCGCGGCCGCCGCCGCGAACGCCGGCACCCCGGGCGTCACGTCGTACGGGACGCCCGCCGCGTCGAGCCGCCGCATCTGCTCGGCCATCGCGCTGAACACCGACGGATCGCCCGAATGCAGCCGCGCCACGTCGTCGCCCCGGCCGTGCGCGGCCACGAGCTCGGCGACGATGTCGTCCAGCACCATGTTCGCCGTGTCGACGAGCCGCGCGCCCGGCGGGCACCACTCCAGCACCTCGACCGGGACGAGGCTGCCCGCGTAGAGGCAGACGGGCGACGCGGCGACCAGGTCGCGGCCCCGCACCGTCATGAGGTCGGCGGCACCGGGACCGGCGCCGATGAAGTGCACCGTCACCGCGTCACCGCCCCTTCACCGCGCACCACTGCGTCACCGGCATCTTCGCCCGCCATCCCGTGAACCCGCCGACCGGCCCGGCCCGGCTCACCTCGATCCTGGTCAGGTCGCCGCCGAGCCGCCCGCGCGCCTCCAGCAGGGCGCTCTCCGACTCCAGCGTGACCGCGTTCGCGACGAGCCGCCCGCCCGGCCGCAGCGCCGCCCAGCACGCGTCGATCAGCCCCGCGACCGTGGCGCCGCCGCCGACGAACACCGCGTCCGGCTCGTCCAGCCCCTCGAGGGCCTCCGGCGCCTCGCCGACGACCACCCGCAGGCCCGGCACGCCGAGCCGCTCCGCGTTCGTCCGGATCCCGTCGGCGCGCGACACCAAAGCCTCGACCGCCACCGCCCGGCAGGCGCGGTGGGCCCGCATCCATTCGACGGCGATGCTCCCGGCGCCCGCGCCGACGTCCCACAGCAGCTCCCCGGGAACGGGAGCGAGCCGCGCCAGCGTGATCGCCCGCACCTCCCGCTTCGTGAGCTGCCCGTCATGGTCGTAGGCGTCGTCGGGCAGGCCCGGTACGACCTGGACGCCCGCGCCCCGGCAGTGCACGGCCACGATGTTCAGGGCGGCCACGTCGGCCCGCGGGGGCCCCACCCGCTCGTCCGGCCCGCCGAGCCGCTCCAGCACGGTGACCTCGCTGGCGCCGAAGCCCCGCTCGGCCAGCAGGTCGGCGACCTCGCCGGGCGTCCCGGCGTCCGCGCTCAGCACCAGCACGCGCCGTCCCGGCGCCAGCAGCCGGCTCAGCGCGGACAGCGGGCGGCCCACGGCGGTGACGACGTCGGTGTCCTCCAGGGACCAGCCGAGCCGCGCGCACGCCAGCGACACCGACGACACGTGCGGCAGGACCCGGACGTTCGCCGCGCCGAGCAGCCGCACCAGCGTCGTCCCCACCCCGAAGAACATCGGGTCGCCGCTCGCGACGACCACCACCCGCCGTCCCCGGTGCTCCTCGAACAGCGCGGGCAGCGCGGGCAGCATCGGCGACGGCCACGCCACCGCCACGCACTCGGCGGCGACGTCGGGCAGCATCCCGAGCTGCCGCGCGCCCCCGACCAGGACCTCGGCCGCCCGGACGGCCTCCCGGGCCGGACCGCCCAGCCCGTCCCACCCGTCCGCCCCGATCCCGACGACCGTGACCCGGTGACCGGCCGTCACGTCCTCGGCCGTCACCGGCGCCTCGCCGACGGCCGCCCCGACGGCCGTTCGTGCGGCGGCGCGTTCGGAGGCCTCGCGGGCGCCGGACCCCTCGTCCCGGCCGTCCGGGGGGCCGAGCGGCCCGCCCGCGTTCACGGCGTCCTCAGACATTGCCGAGCACCCCCGTCACCGCGATCTCGATGACGACCCGCTCCGGGTTGACCCTCGGCGGCTTGTACCGGGCGGCGTACCTGCGCTCCGCGTCGGCGACCGACGCCTCGTCCGTCCGCAGCACCGCCCGCCCCTCCACGGTCGACCAGTGGCGCCCTTCGACCTGACTGACCGCGACCGGCAGCCCCGCCGGGCCCGCCGCCCGCACGTTCCGGGCCTTCGCCGATCCGCCCGAGGTGATCACGCGGACGATCCCCGCGTCGGCGTCCAGCGTCGCGCCGACCGGCACCGCGTGCGGCGTCCCGTCGGGGCGCAGCGTGACCAGCGTGCACACGCGCCGCTCCCGCCAGAACTCCCGCACCCGTTCGTCGTCCAGCCCCAGCCGGTGCCGTTTCCCCTGCATCTCGTCCTCTCCGTCGACGCGGACAAGCCAGGATCCCAGAAACGGACCCGCGACTGCTCTCGCCCCCACCTCAGAGATGACACAAATTTGTGTCATCTCTGTCATCATTGCTATCGTCGGTGCCGTGCGTGACGAACAGCTGATCTTCGCCGATCACGTCGGGCGCTTCTACGCGCGCCGGTACGGCTTCCCGCCGATGGCCGGGCGCTTGCTCGGCTACCTGTTCGTCTGCGACCCTCCGCAGCAGACGATCGACGAGCTGGGCGAAGCCCTCCTCGCCAGCCGGAGCGCGGTCACGGGCGCCGTCAAACTGCTGGAGGGCTACCGGATGGCGCGCCGGACGCGCGGCGCGGGCGAGCGCGTCGACCGCGTGTCGCTCGAACCCGTCGCGGGCCAGCCGCAGAACTTCGACTCCGCCCTCCACGAAGAGCACGCGGCGCTGTTCCGGGAGGGCCTCGCCCTGCTGGCCGGGGCCCCGCCGGAGCGCCGCGCCCCGCTCGCGGAGATGGTCGCGCTGGCCGAGTTCCTGAGCGAGCGGCTGCCCGCCCTGCGGGCCGAATGGCACGCGCGCCGCGACGAGCTGCGAGCGTCCGGGAACCTGCCCGGCGGTGACGGGGGAGCGGAATGACAGGACGGAGAGGGTGCGACATGGACGAGGCCGACCCGCGAGAACGAGCCGAGTGCGGCGACATGGATCTCCTGCGCCGTCTGGCCGGCGATGGCGACACGACCGCCGCCGACGAGCTGGTGCAGCTGGCGGGGGAATCGGGCGACGTGGCCGAGCTGGAGCGTCTCGCCCGCCGAGGTGTCGCCGGGGCGGCCGATCAGCTGATCGAACTGGCCGCCGAACGCGGCGACGTAGAGGTGTTGCGTCGTCTGGCGGACGACGGCGACACCACGGCGGCCGAGCAGTTGGTGGAGACGGCGGCCGAGCGGGGCGACGTGCGGGAGGTGCGGCGCCTCGCCGAGCAGGGCGTCCCCGGGGCGGCGGACGTGCTGATGGAACTGGTCGAAGGCTGACCCCGTCGCGGGACCCTCCGCGGGTGTGGTGCCGGCCGCCACGGCGGATCGGCTCGCGCCCGGTGAGCCGGACGGCTCACTGCGGCCGCTCGACGAGTGGCGCGGAGAACAGGCCGTGATACGTAAGGGTCAGGGGCGGACGAAGGGGGCGTCGCGGGCGGCGAGGTCGGCGCGGGGCGCGGCGGCGCGCAGGACGACGTCCAGCACCCGGTCCGGCGGAGCCGCGTAGCAGTTGCTGAACCACGCCTCGTTGGCCTCGACCACCGCGTAGCGGGGCGGGCCCGGCGCGATGATCAGGCCGACGTCGACGACGACCGCGCTCGGCAGCCCGGGGGCGGCGTGGGCGAGCAGGTCCATGGCGAAGGACTCGACCGCCGCGCGTTCCGGCAGGACGTCGAGGGGAGCCGCGTCGAGCGCGCCGTGGAGCGCGTAGCGGGACGCGGCGCGCACCGCCCCGTCCAGGACGTGCAGGCGGTACTCGCCCGCGAACGTCACCGGGTCGGACAGCAGGACGGGCGCCGAGTCGGGCAGGTCGTCCGGCGGGCGTCCGGGCTCGTACACGCCGGGGGCGAACGCCTTGCCGGACGCGGGCTTCACGAACGCCGGCCGGTCCAGCGCGCGGGCCTCGGCGGGCGGCGCGAGCCGGACGCGCCGTCCCGTGAACTCCGCGGGCAGGCCGGGCAGCCAGCCGGGACCGGGCACGAGCAGCGCGACGTCCAGCGCCGCCGCGACCTCGGACGCGAACGCCTCGCCGCCGTACACGTGCGCCCGTCCCCGCAGGCCGGACGGGACGGGACGGCGGTGCAGCGTCCGGGCCCGCAGGCCCCGGGCCGCGGCCGCGCCGGCCAGCCGGCTCGCGGTGGCCGTGGCCGCCGGAGGCAGCAGCAGGACGCGGTCGCTCATCCCGCGAGTTCGGTGCAGAGCGCGGGCAGCGCCTCCCCGATCGGTTCCCGGACGATCGTCGCCGCGAGGTGGTCGTAGGGCGTCGGGTCGCGGTTGACGATGACGACCGTCGCGCCGGACTCGGCCGCGACGGCGCACAGGCCCGCGGCGGGTTCGACGCCGAGGGACGAGCCGACGGCCACGAACACCTCCGAGGCCCGCGCGATGTTCGCCGCGTGCGAGAGCACGCCGGCGTTCAGGTGCTGGCCGAACAGGACGATCGACGGCTGCAGGACGCCGCCGCAGCCGGTGCACGCGGGATCGTCCTCGCCGCGTGCCAGCACCTCGGCCGTCGGGGTGCGGGCGTGGCACCGCATGCACTCGGTCGCCGCCAGGTTGCCGTGGAGTTCGAGGACCTTCCGGGGCGTCGAGCCCGCCTTCTGGTGCAGCCCGTCGACGTTCTGCGTCAGGATCCGGACGGCCGTCGTGCGCTCCAGTTCGGCCAGCGCGAGGTGCGCGGGGTTGGGCTCGACGTCGTCGTAGAGGGTCAGGGCGCGCCAGAAACGGCGCCGGACGCCGGCGTTGGCGAGGAAGTGCTTCCGGGTGAAGAGCCCGGCGAGTTCGGGGTCGCGGGTCCACACGCCGGACGGGCCCCGGTAGTCGGGAATGCCGGAGTCGGTGGAGATGCCCGCACCCGTCAGCACCGCGATTCGCTTGGACATGCGCGACACCGTACGAGGGAGAAAAGGCCGCCCGCGACGGAATTTCCCGTCGCGGGCGGCGTCGCTCAGAACCCGGTTGTCACAGGTGCCAGCTGCGGACGAGTTCGTCCAGCATGGCCCGGTCGTAGTGGATGCCCTGCCGGCCGAGGTCGGCGGCGACCTTCTCGCCGTCGCCGTCGTGCTTGGCCAGCAGCCGGTACACCGCGTACGGGAACCAGTGGTTGTCGCTGATCCGCTTGATCTCGGTCTCGTCGCAGACGTGCCCGGCAGCGCGGACCTCGGCGTGCGTCGCGGCGATGTCGCCGTGGTGGCGTTCGAGCGCCTCCAGCGCGAGCGCCCGCAGGGCCTCCGGGTCGGGCGCGGGGGCCGGGGCGGGCTCCTCGACGGTGGTGACGGTGCCGTGCCCGTTCATCTCGCGGCGCGCGGCGGCGCTGGCGACGGCCAGTTCCGGCTCGGGCACCGGGGCCGGGGCCTGCGCGGCGGGCTCGGCCTTCGGGGCCGGCGGCGCGGGCGGCGTCTCGGCGGCGGTCGCGGGGGCCTCCGGCGCGGCCGTCGCGGCGGCGGGGCCGAGCGCCTTGCCGGTGTGCCCGGGGACCTGGATCTGCGGGAGCGGGCCGGTGTTGCGCAGCGGCATCAGCGTGATCTGCTGCAGGGTGACGGGCCCGGCGATGGCGCGGGCCTGCGGTTCGGGCTGCTTGGGCGGCTCGGCGTCGGCCTCCTCGGCTTTCTGCGACACGTACCGATGCAGTGTTCGCAGCAGAACGAACAGGCCGAGCATGGACACTATCGGCGGTACGGCGGCCGTCACCTGGTAAGAGAACGTCCGGTTGCCGACATGCCCGACGTTGAAGATGAGGCTCGCGGTCCAGCCGGCGAGGGCGATCGTCAGCGGCAGGAAGAAGTCCAGCCAGCTCATCGCGCTCCGGCGGTGCAGGACGAACGCGTCCACGGCGAGCAGGAACAGGCCCAGCTCGCCGACGATGATGAAGAGGTCGACCAGCAGCGGGAACGAGCTGGCCTTCCAGCCGGTCAGACCGTGTTCCAGTGCCCAGTGGTACAGACCGGCGTAGGACTGGGCGAAACCACCGGCGGTGGCGGTGATGACCGCTGCCGCCATGAAGGATATGGCCCCCCACCGTGTGATGACCTGTACGCGGTTGGCAGCGCTCATGCGGCGTACGCTCCAGACTTCCCGACGCGACCAAAGGTGATCGTCGGGAGACTATCCGTTTCAACCGCGCTTCGCGGGGTAATCCCATCACTTCCAGGTCACGGTCGACGAATTAGGCGTCCCCGCAGGGGCGGATCGCCGCGACGGGACGCCCTCACCCCTGTGCCTGGCCTCCCGCATCCCGAGTAAACCCCGACAAAAGGGATGTTTCGCCTGCGAGTTGATTCGCTCGTCCTGGGCAGGGCGGGGGCACGACGGAAAGGCGGAACATCGGGGAAAAGGGGGATCACCGATGAGCGATGCCGACGACGTGCGCGGCGCCGCCCTGCAGCTGGAGTACGAGGAGGACCTCGATCCGCTTCTGGACCGGATCGGGGACGCCTCGATCGTGCTGCTGGGCGAGGCCAGCCACGGGACGCACGAGTACTACGCGATGCGGGCCGCGATCACCCGGCACCTGATCGCCGACCGCGGATTCTCGTTCGTCGCCGTCGAGGGGGACTGGCCGGACTGCCGCCGCGTCGGGCGGTCGGTGACGCTCGCGCCCGGCGCCGCCGCCGACCCGCGCGACGAGCTGGACGCCTACGCCCGCTGGCCGACGTGGATGTGGGCCAACGAGGAGACCGTCCGGTTCTGCCGCTGGCTGCGCGACCGCAACGCGGGCCTGCCGCCGGAGGCGCGCGCCGCGTTCTACGGGCTCGACGTCTACAGCCTGTGGGAGTCGCTGCGCGCGGTCGTCGACTACCTCGCCGACCGCCGCCCGGAGTACCTCGACACGGCCCTGGAGGCCTACCGGTGCTTCGAGCCGCACGGTCAGGACCCGCAGTCCTACGGCTGGAACGCGTCGCTCGTCCCGCAGGGGTGCGAGGACGAGGTGCTGGCGCTGCTCACCCGGCTGCGCCGTCCCGTCGGGCACGCCCGCGACCACGAGCGGGACGCCGAGTTCGACGCCCGGCAGAACGCCGAGGTCGCCGCGGGGGCCGAGCGTTACTATCGGTCCATGATCAGCGGTGGGGCGGAGGCGTGGAACGTCCGCGACGTCCACATGGCCGACACCCTCGACCGGCTGATGGAGTTCCACGCCGCCGGGGGACGTCCCGGCAAGGCCGTGGTGTGGGCGCACAACACCCATGTCGGCGACGCGCGCGCCACCGACATGGCGGGTGCGGGGATGGTCAGCATCGGGCAGCTCGCCCGGGAGCGGCACGGGCGCGGCCAGGTGGTCGCGGTCGGCTTCGCGGGCGGCCCCGGCGAGGTGATCGCGGCGCCCGGCTGGGGCGACCCGATGGAGGCGATGGCGGTCCCGCGGCCCCGGCCGGGGTCGCTGGAGGCCGTGCTGGCCGAGTCGGAGCTGCATCGCGGCATGTTCGTGATGCCGCCCGAACGGGACAAGCCGTCCTTCCTCACCCGCACCCTGGGGCACCGCGCGATCGGCGTCGTCTACGACCCCGACCGGGACGGGCGCCAGTACGTCCCCACGAACCTCGCCGAGCGCTACGACGCGCTGTGCTGGTTCCGCACCACGACCGCGCTGCAGCCGCTCCACCGGGAGCGGGCGCGCCTCGGCGAGCTGGAGACGATGCCGACCGGCGTATAGGAGACACCGATGTCGCTCACCATGCCGCCCGGCCCGCTGGCGGGCTCGCCCGGCGAGATGGTCAACTTCACGATCGACGGCCCCAAGCACCGGCTGTTCGCGAACGACTTCCCGAGGCGCGTCCGGGCCCGCTTCGCGGGCGAGACCGTCCTCGACACCGAACGAGGCAAGTTCGTGCACGAGACCGGGCTCCTGCCCGTCCTGTACGTGCCGGAGGACGACGTCCGCACCGACCTGCTGGAGAAAACCGAGCACACCACGCACTGCCCGTTCAAGGGCGACGCCGCTTACTGGACGCTGCGGGTGGGCGACCGGGCCGCCGAGAACGCCGTCTGGGCCTACCCGGAGCCGCTTCCGGACTCGTCCTGGCTGCGCGGGTACATGGCGTTCTACTGGGGCCGGATGGACGCCTGGTTCGACGAGGACGAGGAAGTGCGGGGGCACCTGCGCGACCCGTTCCACCGCGTGGACGCCCGCGCGACGTCCCGGCGCGTCCGTGTCCTGCGGGGCGGCGACGTCCTCGCGGACACCGGGCGGGCGAAGCTGCTGTCGGAGACGGGTCTGGTGAACCGGTTCTACATCCCGGCCGAGGACGTGAACACCGATCTCCTGGTGCGCAGCGGCACCCGCACGGTGTGCCCCTACAAGGGGGAGGCGACGTACTGGTCGCTGCGGGACGGCGCCGCCGACGTGGGGTGGTCGTACGAGGAGCCGCTGGTGGACGGCGCCAAGGTCGCCGGTCACCTGTCGTTCGACCACGACGACCTGACGTTCGAGGTCGGCCCGCCCGCGCCGTGACGGGCGTCCGGCGGCGGAGGTGATCCGCACCCGGACGGTGATCGCACGTTGCCTCGCCCGCGACGCCGGTTTACCGTTCGGGTGACGGATCCGCACCCTGACAACGCCGCGACACCGCGCAAGGAGGACCGTTGGCCCCGCACGCGCCCTCCTCCCAGCACCCCGGCTTCTGGCCGGCGCTCGACGCCGCCCAGCAGGCCGCGCTCCGCGCCGTCGCGCGCGTCCGGCAGTTCGGCGCCCGCGCGCCGCTCGTCTACCAGGGCGACGAGTCCGACCACGTCATCGTGATCGAGCGCGGCTGGGCGAAGATCACCGCGACGACCGAGGACGGCCACGACGTGGTGCTCGCGGTCCGCGGCCCCGGCGACCTGATCGCCGAGAGCGCCGCGCTCGGCGGCCGCACCCGGTCGGCGACGGTGACGGCGCTGTCGCCGATCCGCGCGCTGGTCGTCCCGGCGTCCCGCTTCACCGGGTTCCTGGAGACCCACCCGGACGTGTGGCGGCTGGTCACCGGGACGTTCGTGCACCGGCTCGACGATCACGACCGCCGCCTGCAGGCGCACGCCGCCGCCCGCGGCGCCCGCCGGCTCGCGCTGCTGCTCGCGCAGCTCGCCGAACGGTCCGCGCACCACGTCCCGCCCGCCCCCGACGGCGCGATCGAGATCGGCCCGCCGCTCTCCCAGGCCGAACTCGGCAGCTGGACCGACGCGTCCCGCGAGACGGTCGCGCGCGCGCTCACCGTGCTGCGCCGCGCCGGGCTGATCCGAACCGGACGCCGCCGGATCGTCGTCCTCGACCTGCCGGGCCTGCGCGACTACGCCGACCGGGATCCCGACGATCCGGACGCTCCGGGCGCCCGGACCGCGCGCCCCGGCCGCACCGGCCACCGGTCCGGCTGACCGCCGGTCCGGATCCGGGCGCGTCAGCTCCGCGCGGCGGGCTCGCGGGCCTTCGCGGCGAGCCGCTCCTGCGCGTCCGGCCAGCCGATCGGCAGGTCGGCGCCCCGGACCGTCCAGAACACGAACGTCGAGTCGCGCATCACCGCGCGCTTGCGGCGCATGGTGGACAGGTGCGGTTCGGCGGACGAGTAGGCCTGCAGGGCCCCGCGGTCGTACCAGGCGGACAGCGTCCAGAACGTCCGCTTCGTCAGGTCGGCCTTCAGCGTGAACCCGTGCGCCCCCGGCGACGTGCGCGCCTGGCGCAGCAGGGCGAGCGAGGCGAGGAAGAAACCGGGGACGTGTCGCAGTGAGCGGACCTCCAGGCGGGACGCCATCACCAGCACCTCGGCGTCCGGGTCCGGAGACTCCACGGCGATCCAGGGCAGCGTGGGCATGTGCTCTCTCCTTCTCGGCGGGGTTATCTAGACACTGCCTAGATTGCATCCTCCGCAGCGAACTTGTCAATGGAAAGATAGGATCGGCGGGACGGAGGAGGACACCATCGAGCAGTCGAGCTACCACCACGGGAACCTGCGGCGCGCCGTCCTGGACGCCGCCGCCGACGCCATCGCCGAGTCGGGCCCGGCGGGCTGGAGCCTGCGCGAGCTGGCCCGCCGGGCGGGCGTCTCGCACGCCGCCCCCGCCCACCACTTCGGCGACAAGACGGGCGTGCTGACGGCCGTCGCCGCCGAGGGCTACGCGCGGTTCGCCGACGCCCTGGAGGCCGCGGGCGACGACCTGCACGCGACCGGGCTCGCCTACGTCAGGTTCGCCGTCGGCAACCCCGCCCACTTCGCGGTGATGTTCCGTCCCCAGCTCTACCGGCGGGACGACCCGGACCTGGCGTCCGCGCGGGCCCGCGCGGACGCCGTCCTCGCCCGCGGCGTGCACGGCATCGTCCCCGGCGCGGAGGCGGACGCCGACGGCACCGCGGCCGTCGCCGCGTGGTCGATCGTGCACGGCTTCGCGGACCTGTGGCTGAGCGGCGCCCTCCCGGCCCGGCTGGGCGACGACCCGGTCGACGCCGCCGCGCCGGTCATCGCGCACCTGTTCCGGCCCTGAGGCCCCGGCCGTCCCGTGCGCTCGCGCCGCCCCTGCTCCGGCCGTCGGGCGGCGCGGCGGGCTCGCGCGGGACGTCGAACGACCGGCGGCTCTGCTTCTCCCGTTCGCGAACCGCGGCCCCCACACCGGGTGCGCTCCCGAGCGGGCCCGGAGCCCGGCACCGACGGAAAGGTCAGAAGGCGGGGACGGCGCCGTGCCTGCGGCGCCGGTAGCGCGGCAGCCAGCTGCGGCGGCAGACCAGCCGGATCGGCACCGGCTGCATCCCCAGCACCGCGCGGCGGGTCGGCTCCGGCGCCCCGTCCAGCACCCAGGGCAGGAAGAGCCGCAGCCCGCGGACGCCGATCTCGTGCCGGAACTCGACGTCGAAGGTGCCCCACTCGAACGCCGTGAGGCTGTCGTGGATCAGCGGCAGGACGTTCTCCTCCTTGTGGGCCAGGAGCGTGCGCACCGCCTGCCGGAGGTCGCGCGCGTAGCCGGTGACCAGCCGCGCGTCGTGGTGCTCCACCGCCGCGTCCATCGCGTCGATCAGCGGGACGACGCGGACCGCCAGGGCGTCCATCGCGTCCAGGGCGGCGGCCCGGCCGGACGCGCCGCCGGGCACGTGCCGCATCACCGACCACAGCGCCCGCCGCTCCGCGGCCTGCTGCGCCCGCCAGTGCAGCGAGAACAGCGTCCACACGTCCGCCGCCACGGGGCTGGAGCCGCCGTCGGCGGCCAGCCAGTCGACGTCGCGGCGGAACGCGCCGTACGCGGCGTGCAGCATCGTGAGGTCGAAACGTCCCGGTGCGTCCCGCATGATTCCCATCTACCCCGCAGACGGCGTACCTACCGGCCACGCGCCGCTCTCGCGGGCCCCCGACGGCTCCAGCCTATGCCGCCCGCCGGGCGGTGATCATCCGGGGGACGCCGGGACGATCACGCGGCTCCGGCCGCGCGCTCGCGGATCCGCTCGCGCTGCGGCACCACCGTGTACTTGGGGTCCTCCGCGGATCGCAGGCCGGCGTGGAACACCCCGAACCGGGTGCAGGCCGAGCCCGCCAGCAGGGCCGCGCCGCCGAGGACCGCGGCCGTCCGGCTCCGCCCGCCGAGCAGCGCCCCGCCGGCCGCCCCCGCGACCGTCAGCGCCTGCGCGGCGCGCATCAGCCTGCCGGCCGTGCCCTGCCGGTAGGTCTCGGCGATCACGCCGAGCCGCCGCTCCATCAGCTTCGTCGCCCCGATCTCCAGCGCGGTCCCGCACACCGCGGCCGTCCGCATCGGCGCCGTCTCCCGCGCCGGGGCGGCGACCAGCGCCATCCCGGACGCCGCCGCGGCGGCCGAGCCCACGAACACGAACGGCAGCTCCCGGTACCCCTCGTGCCAGGCCGGGACGGCCGTGTCGGCGGCCAGCGCGGCGGTGTAGGCGGCGACGCCCGGGCCGAGCGCCGCCGCGCCGGCCGTGGCGGCGTGCCCGAGCCGGGGGAGCAGCCCCGTGACCTCCAGCACCGCCGCCGCGCCCGCCGCCGGGCCGTACGCCGCCAGCAGCCACGACCCCATGCTCATCGGGGACGTCGGCTTCATCACCCGCAGCATGTTCGCGAACCGGGCGGGACGCCCGAGGTCGTGGATCAGCGCGGCGGTCGACCCCGTGATCGCCGCCAGCGACGAGATCTTCAGCGCCCGCGCCGCCGCGCGGCGCCCGGTGAGGTGCGCGCCGGCGGCCAGCACCGACCCGGCCCCGGCGAGCCCGCCGAGGAAGAAGTACCCGGCGATGTCGGCGGCCTTCCAGACGGGCGGGTTCAGGATGGGCCTGCCGTAGTACGAGCGGAACTCGGCGTCCGGCACCATCGCCGCCTCGCCGCGCCGCCCCCGGCGCCGCCCGCGCCGCCCGTCCGGCGCGTGGCCGCCCTGCCCGATCATCGCCTCCCGGCCGGGGCGCGCGTCCCCGCCCGCACCCCCGCCCGCGCCGTCCTCGCGGCCCGCGTCCGGCGCGCTCACCGCGGGCCTCCCCGCAGGCCGTGAACGGCGAACACCGCGGCGAGCCCGCCCGCGAGCGCGGCGGCCGCCGCGCCGGTGTGCCGCCAGATCGACGGCAGGTCCCGGGTGGTGACGACCGGGTCGGGCGGCAGCCCGTACACCTCCGGTTCGTCCAGCAGCAGGAAGAACGCGCCGTCGCCGCCGACTCCGTCCTCGGGGTCGTGCCCGTACAGGCGCGCGTCCTCCACCCCCATGCCGTGCAGCTGCTCGACGCGCAGCGTGGCCCGCTCGCGCAGCTCGTCCAGCGGCCCGTACTGGATGGAGTCGGTCGGGCACGCCTTCGCGCACGCCGGCTCCATCCCGGCGCCGAGCCGGTCGTAGCACAGCGTGCACTTCCACGCCCGCCCGTCGCCCTTGCGCTGGTCGATGACGCCGTAGGGGCACGCCGGGATGCAGTAGCCGCAGCCGTTGCAGATGTCCTCCTGCACCACGACCGTGCCGAACTCGGTGCGGAACAGCGAACCGGTCGGGCAGACGTCCAGGCACGCCGCGTGCGTGCAGTGCTTGCAGACGTCCGACGACATCAGCCAGCGCATCCCGCCGTCGCCCTCGGCGGACGGGACGGTCCCGTCGTCCGGCCGCGCCGACACCGGCCTGTCCTGCTCGATGAACGCGACGTGCCGCCACGTGTCGGCGCCGAGCCCCTGCGTGTTGTCGTAGGACATGCCCGTGAACTCCAGGCCGTCCTCGGGGACCGCGTTCCACTCCTTGCAGGCGACTTCGCACGCCTTGCAGCCGATGCACACCGACGTGTCGGTGAAGAACCCCATCCGGGGAGGGGGATCCCGGTGCCCGGCGTCGCCCGCCACGTCGGGCTCGGGACCCGCGAGCAGGTTGCGGCCGACGAGCGTCCCGCCGGATCCGGAGCGGCCCATCCGATGACCTCCATGTCGCTGGTGCGCGGCGGTGATGCACGGCGCCGCCCGCCGCACGGCGGGCGCGGCGGGCGAGTGCCTGCCCCCTTCCCCGGACGCGGCCCGCTACACGCGCCCACGGAGCGGCGCCGGTGCCGGTGCCGGTGCCGGTGCCGGACGGGCGTTTACCTCGGGCCTCCGGGGAGACGCTGACGGTGACGTCGCGGGGTACCAGCGAGCGCGGGGGGCGCGCCGGCCCGGCGACCGGGGGAGAGCGCGATGAGAGTGATGTTGCGGGCACGCATGGACACCCAGGTCTCGAACGAGCTCGTCGCGAACGGCAACCTGCCGGAGATCATGCAGTCGGTGCTGGAACGCCTCAAGCCCGAAGCCGCCTACTTCCACCCCCTCGACGGCGGGCGGGCCTGCACGCTCGTCTTCGACATGAGCGAGAGCTCCCAGTTGCCGAGCATCGCGGAGACGTTCTTCCAGGAGTTCGGCGCGGAGATCGAGATCCATCCGGTCATGAACGTCGACGAGATGCAGAAGGGGCTCGCGGGTCTGCGGAGCTGACCGGCCGCACCGCGGCACCGCACCGCCGGACCGGTGGCGTGCGCTCGCTCGATGAGAGACGAAGCGGGATGGCCACGGCGAAGCGCGGGATGGTGCGGGCCAGAGTGCGTTCCAAGGTCGAAAGCAGTCGCGGGACAGGGCCGCCGGTGCCTCGAACGCCCGGGTGAGGGCGGCGCTCAGCGGGCCAGGTGGCGGGAGATCACGAGCCGCTGGATCTGGTTCGTGCCCTCGAAGATCTGCATGACCTTCGCCTCGCGCATGTTGCGCTCGACCGGGAAGTCGCGCGTGTAGCCCGCCCCGCCGAGCACCTGCACGGCGTCGGTCGTCACCTTCATCGCGTTGTCGGTCGCGACCAGCTTCGCCACCGACGCCTCCCGCCCGTACGGCAGTCCCGCGTCCTTCAGCCGCGCCGCCGCCAGGTAGGTCGCCCGCGCGGACTCGATCGCGGCCTCCATGTCGGCCAGGACGAACGCGAGCCCCTGATGCTCGATGATCGCCTTGCCGAACGCCTCGCGCTCCTTCGCGTACGCGACCGCCGTGTCCAGCGCCCCCTGGGCGAGGCCCGTCGCGACCGCCGCGATGCCGAGCCGGCCCGCGTCCAGCCCCGCCAGCGCGATCGACAGCCCCTGCCCCTCCCGCCCGATCAGGTGGTCGGCCGGGACCCGGACGCCCTCCAGCCGCACGGTCGCGGTGGTCGAGCCCATCAGGCCCATCTTGTCCTCGGGGGCGTCGAACTCCAGGCCGTCCGTCCCGGCCGGCACGTGGAAGCACGAGATGCCGCGCGCCCCGTCGTCCGACGTCCGCGCCATCACCGTGTAGAAGTCGGCCTTCCCGCCGTGCGTCGTCCACGCCTTCGCGCCGTTCAGCACGTAGGCGTCACCGTCCCGGACGGCCTTCGCGCGCATCGCCGCCGGGTCCGACCCCGCGTGCGCCTCGGACAGGCAGTACGCGCCGAGCCGCTCGCCCGACAGCATGTCCGGGAGCCACCGGGCGCGCTGCTCGTCCGTCCCGAACGCGAACAGCGGGAAGCACGACAGCGCGTGCACGCTCACCCCGACGCCCACGCTCGCCCACACCGCGCCGATCTCCTCGAGAACCTGCAGGTAGATCTCGTACGGCTGGGCGCCGCCGCCGAACTCCTCCGGGTAGGGGAGCGTCAGCAGCCCGGCCCGTCCCAGCGTCGTGAACACCTCGCGCGCGAACTCCCCGGTGCGCTCGGCGTCCGCGACCCGCGGCGCCAGCTCCTTGGCCGCGATCTCCCGGGTCAGCGCGATCAGGTCCGCCGACTCCTGGGTCGGCAGGTGGCGGATGGCGGGCATGGGCGTGCTCCTCTCGTCCACCCCGACCGTACCAAAACGGGTACCGGCGAACGCTTTTTGGTACTGTTCCGGCCATGACCTCGGTGGACGGCACGCCACGAACGCGCGCGGAACGCCGCCGCGCCGACCTCGTCGACCGCCTCACCGACCTGTTCCTCGCCCGCGGGTTCGCCGGGCTCGGCGTCGCCGACCTCGCCGCCGAGCTCCGCTGCTCCAAGAGCACCCTCTACACGGTCGCCGCCAGCCGCGAGCAGATCATCGTCACCGTCGTCCGCGCGTTCTTCCGGCGCGCGACCGGGCGGGTCGAGGCCGCGCTCGACGCCGTCCCCGTGCGGGACGGCCCGCGCGAGCGGGTCGGCGCCTACCTGCGGGCGATCTCCGCCGAGCTGGCGCCCGCGTCCCCGGCCTTCTTCGCCGACCTTGACGCGTTCCCGCCGGCCCGCGAGATCTACAAGGAGAACACCGGGTTCGCCGTCCGCCGCGTGCGGGCCCTGGTGCGCGAGGCGTCCCCGGACGGCTCCGCGGCGGACGCGGCGTTCGTCGGGGCCGTCGCCGGACAGGTCATGGAGTCGATCCACCGCGGCGACATCGAGGCCCAGACCGGCCTGGACGACTCCGCCGCCTACGCCGCCCTCGCCGCGCTCATCGTCGCCCGCATCACCGCGTGACCGTCAGTAGCCCGCCTGCTGGAGCGAGTGCTCCACCAGTTTGACCAGGATGTCCTTGGCGACGTCCGGGCGGCGCACGTCGCACAGGACCACCGGGACGTGCGGGTCGACGTCCAGCGCGTCGCGGATCTCCTCGACCGTGTAGCGGCGGGCGCCGTCGAAGACGTTCGCGGCGATCACGAACGGGATCTCGCGCTGCTCGAAGAAGTCGATGGAGGCGAAGCTCGTCGTCAGGCGCCGGGTGTCGACCAGGACGACGGCGCCCACCGCGCCGTAGGAGATCTGGTCCCACATGAACCAGAACCGCTCCTGGCCGGGCGTCCCGAACAGGTACAGCCGCACGCCGCCGGAGAAGGTGATGCGGCCGAAGTCCATCGCGACCGTCGTGGTGGTCTTGCCCTCCACCCCGCGCAGGTCGTCGACGCCGGTGGAGACGTCGGTGAGGGTCTCCTCGGTGCGCAGCGGGCGCACCTCGCTGACCGCGCTCACCAGCGTGGTCTTCCCGACGCCGAAACCGCCCGCCACGAGGATCTTCAGCGTGTGCAGCGGGACGTCGTCGTCCCGCGCGGCGGCGGGGGCCGCGGCGGAGGCGGCGTCAGAGGCGGCGAAGTTCATCGAGCACTCTCATCAGTAGCCGGGGATCGGGACGGTCGGCGGGCCGGGCCTGCTGCACCTCTTCGATGAGGCCGTAGTGGTGCAGGTCCTCCAGCAGGATCTGCACCACCCGGAACGGCAGGTCGGTCTCCGAGGCCAGGTCGGCGGGAGTGGAGGGCCGCCTGCACAGCTCCAGCAGCCCGCGCTGCTCGCGCGACAGCCACACCCGCTCGCCCGGCGGGCGGCCGGTCGCGACCAGGACGGTGACCAGGTCGAGGACGAGCCCGCGGGTGCGGGTGCGGCCGCGCGTCATGGCGTACGGCCGCACGACCGGGCCCGCGTCCCGGCCGATCCAGCGCTCTCTCGGCGTCTCCACGGCCGTCGACCTCAGCCCGAGGTGCCGGCCCGCACCGCCGGGTCCTCGGGGCCGGACGAGCGCGGCGCGGTGCCCAGCTGGCGCCGGACGCGCTTGATCAGCATGGTGGTCTCGTAGGCGACGAGGCCGGCGTTGCCGCCCGCGTCGCTCAGCACGGCCAGGCAGCTGCCGTCGCCCGCCGGCATGATGAAGAACAGCATGCCGTCCAGCTCGACGACGGTCTGCCGTACGTGCTTGGCCTGGAAGTGCTCCCGCGCGCCGTTGGCCAGGCTGTGGAATCCCGACGACAGCGCGGCGAGGAACTCGGCGTCCTTGCGGGTGACGCCGCCCGAGGCGCCCATGACCAGGCCGTCGCGGGACAGCAGCACCGCCTGATGCACCTCGCCGACCCGTTCGACCAGGTCGTCGAGCAGCCAGTCGAGCTCACCGCTCGCGTGCCCCTGCTGCTTCATGATCGCCCCCATTCATCGCGTGGTTCGAGATCGTCCGGATCGCCGCCCTCGTCCCTGCCGCGCAACCACCCCGACTGTAGCGAGGACATCAGGTCGCGGCTCAGCTCCGGGCTCGGCTCCGGGAAGTCGTCGTCGGCCGCCCCGCCCGGTGGCGCGCCCGGCCGCCGCAGCTGCGGCGCGAGGTTGCGCTGCCGCACCCGCCTGGGCAGCCGCCCGGTCACCTCGCTCGACTCCGCCTCGCCCGTCCCGCCGCCGGCGCCGGGTCCCACCGGGACGGACGGTTCCGCGTGCGGCCTCGCAGCCGGTTCGGCGACCGGTTCGGCGACGGCGACCGGCTCGGCGACCGGCTCGGGCGCGGGCGCGGGGAGCGGCGGAGCCGAAGGCAGGTAGGAGGGCGGGGGCGCGCCGTACGGATCGGCGGAAAGACCGGCGGCCGGGCCGACGGCCGGCGGGTCGTACGGATCGGCGGCCGGCGGGCCGTACGGGTCGGCGGGCGGTTCGGAGAGCGGTCCGGCCGACGGGACGTACGTCGGCGTGGGCGGCCCGGCCAGCTCCGGCCGGTCGCGGCTCCCGAGGCGGGGCAGCGACTCCAGCCGGGTGACCGACCGCCGCCCGCTCGGCCGCGGCGGAGCGGCCGTCGCGGACATGACGCGCCGTTCGGCCTCCGACGCGGGCTCCAGGTCGTCGTCCACCGTGACCAGCGCGTGCGGGACGAGGACGACCGCGGTCGTGCCCCCGTACGCCGACGCCTGCAGCGACACCTTGACGCCGTGCCGTGCCGCGAGCTTGGCGACGACGAACAGGCCGAGCCGGTCGGTGTCGGCCAGGTCGAACTCGACGTCGCTGGCCAGCCGCCGGTTCAGCTCGGCGCGCTCCTGCGCGCTCAGCCCGATCCCGCGGTCCACGACCTCGACGGCCAGCCCGTTGGCGACCGTGTCGACCTTGACGGTCACCTCGGTGGCCGGCGGGGAGAACGCCGCGGCGTTCTCGATCAGCTCGGCGAGCAGGTGGATGACGTCGGCGACCACGCTGCCGATCACCGCGGCGCGCGAGGCGCCGGTCACCACCACGCGCGTGTAGTCCTCGACCTCGGCGATCGCGGCCCGCACCACGTCCTCCGCCGGGACGGGATGGTCCCAGGCCCGCACCGTGGGGGAGCCGGACAGGATGACCAGGCCCTCGGCGTGCCGCCGCATGCGGGTGGTGAGGTGGTCGAGGCGGAACAGGTCCTCGAGCTCCTCCGGGCTGGACGCGCGGCGCTCCATCTGGTCGAGCAGCCGCAGCTGCCGGTGCAGCAGCGACTGGCTCCGCCACGACAGGTTGATGAACACGCGGTTGATCCCGGCGCGCAGCTCGGCCTCCGCGATCGCCTCGCCGATCGCGGTGCGCTGCACGGCGTCGAACGCCTCGCCGACCAGCGCGATCTCGGTCGTCCCGCCGGTCCCGGGCGGGGGCGCCGCGCTCTGCACGTCGACCGTCTCGCCCTTGCGCAGCCGGGCCACGACGGCCGGCAGCCGCTCGTGCGCGAGCCGCTGCGCCGTGTCCTGCAGGCGCCGCAGCTCGTCGGTCAGCCGCCGCGCGAACAGCAGCGACAGGGCGACGGACGCGATGACCGCGAGCAGTCCCAGCCCGCCCGCGGCGTAGAAGCCGAGCATGATCCGGTCGCCCGCGGGGTCCACGTACTCGCGGGACAGCGAGTCGTTGGCTCCCAGGGCGGCGCGCAGCCAGACCGGGTCGAGCCTGTCGACCGTGCCGCGCCACTCGCGGCGGGACGGCGCGATCCCGTTGTTGACGACGCCGCTCTCCAGCGTCGTGTAGGCGGTGTACTCCCCGGAGTCCGCCAGATTCTCCATGATCGTGGCGATCTCGCCGTCCGCGCCGGCGCCGCCGAGCGCGAAGAACTGCTCCCGGCTGCCCGCCCAGGACGCGAACGCGGCACGGCTGACGGTGTCCATCGACCCGCCGCCGAGCGCGGTGAGCAGCGCGTCCTCCCGGAGCATGAACTCCCGGGCCCAGTAGTTGTGCAGGACCGCGCTGGTGTTCCGGTAGACGGTGACGTCGTCGACGCTGACCAGCGTCGTCAGCGTACGGATCACGGTGTCGATCACCGCGCTGTAGCCGTTGATCGCGGCCAGCGGCGTGGTGCCGCCGATCTCCACCTGGGAGCGCAGCGAGCCGAGGCCGTCGAACGCGCCGGTGTTCCACTCCACGCGCTGCTCGACCCGGGCGTCCATCGCCTCGCGGGTCTCCGGCTTCAGCGCGGACGAGCGGAACGCGGCCACGGCCGCGTCCGTCCTGTCCACGAGCGCCCGGAACCGCTCCTCGTCGGCGTTGCTGCCCGTCGCCAGCGCCCGGACGGCGGCGGCCCGCTCCTGCTGGACGGCCTCGACCGCCGACGTCGCGGGAACGCCGACGTCGTTGTACACGGTGGAGAAGTCGAACCGCTGCAGGGCGTTGGTCCACGTGACCGTCGCCGGCACGCCCCACATCACGAGCAGGGCGCTGAGGGGGATCGCCAGCAGCAGCGCGATCCGGCGCCGGATGGGGCGCGTGCGCCGCCGCGGGGGCGTCCCGCCGGCGTCCCGAGGGTTCGGCACTGCTTCACTCTCCGCGCGATCAAAACGGCTGTCACCAAAGGCCACGGAGCATACTTGCGTTCATTTGGGGAAAGCCAGAGGCAAAGCCGGTTGAGGACAGCCGCGACCCGCCATGTGCACGGAACGCGATGAAGTGATCACGTTAGACCGTTCCGAATCGCGTTCTGCGAGGTCGGGGTTGCCGTCTCCGGATATTCGCATTCCGCACTCGAGTGATCCCGGAAAGTGACACCGTGTGGACGTGGTTGCCGTATCACGCCCGCTGGAAAGGCGCGCCCGCCCGGAAAGGCGTGCCCGTCCGGAAAAGCGTCAGAGCCCGAGTTCGCCGGCCAGCGCCCGCAGCCCCGGAACCGGATCCGCGTCGTCCTCGGTCAGCAGCTGGACGGCCACGTGATCGGCGCCCGCGTCATGGTGGGCCTCCAGCGCCGCCGCGACCGCCGCCGTGCCGCCGTGCGGCACCAGGGCGTCGATGAGCGCGTCGGAGCCGCCGCCGGCGAAGTCCTCGTCCGTCCAGCCCAGCCGCTCCAGGTTCGCGACGTAGTTCCGCAGCCGCAGGTACATGTCGGCGGCCGCCCGGCCGAGCGCGCGGGCCCGCTCCGGGTCGGCATCCAGGACGACCTTCTGCTCGGGCGCGAGCAGCCGCGCCTCGCCCATTTCGGCCCGTGCCTTGCGGGAGTGATCGGGCGTGACCAGGTACGGGTGCGCGCCCGCCGTCCGCTCGGCGGCCACCCGCAGCACCTTCGGCCCGAGCGCCGCCAGCACCCGGCCGTCCTCCGGGACGTCCGCGGCGTCCAGCCGGTCCAGGTAGTCGCCGATCATCTCGTACGGGGCCCGGTACTCCCGCGTCGCCTCCCGGTGCCCGACCCCGACGCCGAGCACGAACCGCTCGCCGTGGGCGTCCCGCAGCCTCCGGTAGGACGCGGCGGCCTCCTCGGCGGGCGTCGCCCACATGTTCACGATGCCGGTCGCGACCGTGATGTGCTCCGTCGCCGCGAGCAGCCCGTCGACCACCTCCGGGTCGTCCGGCGAACCGCCGACCCAGATCGCGCCGTAGCCGAGCGCCTCCACCTCGCGCGCCAGCTCCGGGGTGAGCCGCGGCCACGGCCGCCAGATTCCGTACCTGCCGATATCGATCTTCGTCATGCTCGCTCCAACATCGCCCCTGGCCGGATGATGCCCCGCACCGCGCGCCGACGCACATCCGCGCGCGTTCCGGCGTGCGCGTCCGGTGTTTCTCGGACATCCCCACGGGCAGGCCCTCAAGGATCGCGACGACCGGCCCGGGAACCGGGACGGGCCGGGCGAGGGGGAGGTTTTCGACAATGAACGCGGGCTGGTACGGAGCCGGGGGAATGGACCCCTTCGAGGAGATGCTCGCCCGGTTCTTCGGAGCACGGGCGCACCGCCGTCCGACGGAACGGGTCAGCATCGCCCGGCTGATGAGCGAACCCGCGCGCGAGCTGGTGCGCGACGCCGCCGCGCAGGCCGCGCAGTGGGGCAGCCTCGACCTGGACACCGACCATCTGCTGTGGGCGGCCACCCGCCAGCAGGGCACCCGGCACTGGCTGGTGCGCGCCGGGGCCGACCCGGACAAGATCAAGGACGAGATCGAGGGGACCGCCCGGCGCGGCGATCCGCGCGACGTCCCGCCGCAGCTGACGCCGTCCGCCAAGCGGGCCCTGCTGGACTCCCACCAGATCTCGCGGGCGCTCGGCTCGTCCTACATCGGGCCGGAGCACCTGCTGTTCGCGCTCGCCCTGGACCGCGACTCGCACGCGGGCCGCATCCTGGACGCCGAGCACGTGACGCCCGACGCGCTGCAGAACGCGGCGGCGGGCGGCGGGCACGGCCAGCAGCCCCCGGGCGGGGGCGGGCCCCCGCAGCCGACCGGCACCCCGACCCTGGACGAGTACGGCCGCGACCTGACCGAGTTCGCCCGCGAGGGCCGCATCGACCCGGTGATCGGCCGCTCCGAGGAGATCGAGCAGACCGTCGAGGTGCTGTCGCGGCGCACCAAGAACAACCCGGTGCTGATCGGCGACCCCGGCGTCGGCAAGACCGCCATCGCGGAGGGCCTCGCGCAGCGCATCGTGGACGACGACGTGCCCGACACGCTGCGCGGCAAGCGGCTGGTCCAGCTCGACCTCGGCGGCGTCGTCGCCGGCACCCGCTACCGCGGCGACTTCGAGGAACGGCTGAAGAAGGTCATGGACGAGATCCGCGAGCACTCCGACGAGCTCGTGATCTTCATCGACGAGATCCACACCGTCGTGGGCGCGGGCGGCGCGGAGGGCGCGATGGACGCCGCGAACCTGCTCAAGCCCGCCCTGGCCCGCGGCGAGCTGCACGTCGTCGGCGCCACGACCATCGACGAGTACCGCCGCAACATCGAGAAGGACGCGGCCCTCGAGCGCCGCTTCCAGCCGATCATGATCGCGGAGCCGTCCGCCGACGACAGCATCGAGATCCTGCGCGGCCTCAGCGACCGCTACGAGGCGCACCACCAGGTGCGGTTCACCGACGAGGCGCTCGTCGCGGCGGTCGACCTGTCCAGCCGCTACCTCACCGACCGGTTCCTGCCCGACAAGGCGATCGACATGATCGACCAGGCGGGCGCGCGGGTCCGGCTGCGCTCCCACACGATGGACGGGGGCCGCCGCGAGCTCGAGGACCGCCTCGAACGGCGCCGCCGCGAGAAGGACCAGGCCGTCTTCGACGAGGACTACGAGAAGGCCTCCCAGCTTCGCGACGAGATCGCGAACCTGGAGAGCGACATCGCCGCCGTGCGCACCGGCAACGGCCACGAGACCGTCCCGGAGGTCACCGCCGAGGACATCGCCGAGGTGATCTCCCGCATCTCCGGCGTGCCGGTCACCCAGCTCACCCAGGACGAGCGCGAGCGGCTGTCGAGCCTCGAGGAGCACCTGCACGAGCACGTCATCGGGCAGGAGGACGCGGTCGCCGCCGTCGCGCGCGCCGTCCGCCGGTCCCGCGCGGGGATGAGCGACCCCGACCGTCCGATCGGCGGGTTCCTGTTCCTCGGCCCCACCGGCGTCGGCAAGACCGAGCTGGCCAAGGCGCTCGCCGAGGCCCTGTTCGGCAGCCGCGACCGGATGATCCGCTTCGACATGAGCGAGTTCCAGGAACGGCACACCGTCAGCCGCCTGATGGGGGCGCCGCCCGGCTACGTCGGGTACGAGGAGGCCGGGCAGCTGACCGAGTCCGTCCGCCGGCAGCCCTACTCGGTGATCCTCCTCGACGAGATCGAGAAGGCGCACCAGGACGTCTTCAACGTCCTGCTCCAGCTCCTGGACGACGGCCGCCTCACCGACGCGCAGGGACGCACCGTCGACTTCCGCAACACCGTCGTGATCATGACCAGCAACCTCGGCTCCGAGCTGATCACCGGCACGGTCGAGATCGGGTTCGGCACGGTCGGCGGCGACGGCGAGGGGTCGGCCCTCAGCGACCGCATCATGCGCCGCCTGCGGGAGGCGTTCCGGCCCGAGTTCCTCAACCGGATCGACGAGATCATCGTCTTCCACCGGCTCGAGCCCGCCCAGCTCCGCCAGATCACCGACCTGCTCCTGGACGAGACGCGCCGCCGCCTGCGCGCGCAGGACGTCACCGTCTCGTTCGGCGCCGAGGCGGTCGACTGGCTCGCCGAGCGCGGCTACCAGCCCGAGTTCGGCGCCCGGCCGCTGCGCCGCACGATCCAGCGGGAGATCGACGACCGGCTCTCCGACCTCCTGCTGTCGGGCGACCTCGCCCCCGGCCGGCACGTCGAGGTCACCGCGACGTCCGACGGGCCCGCGTTCGAGATCACCACGCCCGAACCGGCGTCCGCCCCGTAAGTCCCGGCCGCGGCGGGGCGGGGAGGCGCCCGTCCCGCCGCGGCGTCCCGTCCCGCCGCCGGGATCAGACGCGGTAGAGCCTCGCCGCGGTCTCCCCGAGCACCTTGCGGCGCGTCTCGGGCCGCAGCGCCGTCATCCGCTCCTCGACCGCCGTGAGCGGGTCCGGGTAGAGGCAGGTGGGGTGCGGGAAGTCGGTCTCGAACATGACGTTGTCCTCGCCGACGCGGTCGATCATGTACTGGAGGTCGCCGCCGTTCTCCTCGAACCAGAACGTCGCGTACCAGTGGTCCTTGAAGTACTCGGACGGCTTGCGGGACAGTTCGGCGGCCTGCTGCGGCGCGTTCTCCAGGATCTCGTAGTCGGCGGTCTCCATCATGAACGGGATCCAGCCCATTCCGCTCTCCACCGAGACCATCTTCAGCCCCGGATGGCGGTCGAAGATCCCGGCGTAGATGCTGTTGATCACGACCCGGGCGTTGTTCAGGAACAGCATCCCCCCGCCGACGGCGGGCTTGAGGTTCTGGTGCAGGGACGGCCAGAAGTACTTCCCGTAGAAGTTGAGGGACGTGAGGCTCGCCCCGATGTGGAAGTGCACGGGCAGGTGGAGGTCCGCGCAGACCTCCCACAGCGCGTCCCAGTCGCGGTGGGCGAGGTCCGGGGCGCCGGTCTCCTGCGGGTCCGAGGTCATGTTCACGCCCCGGAAGCCCGCCGCCGCCGCGCGCTTCGCCTCCCGGACGCACTCGTCGACGCTCCACGCGGGCATGATCGCCATCGGCAGCAGCCGCTCGCCCGACACGTCCTGCAGTTCGGCCAGGTAGTCGTTGAAGATCTCGACGGTCAGCCGCCGCAGCACCGGGTCCTGGACGTTGTTGGAGATGCCCTGCCCGCCGATGCCCAGGGCGTTCGGGTAGAGCACCTGCGCGTGGAAGCCGTTCTGGTCCATGTACTCCAGGCGGGCCTCGTGGTCCCAGGCGGCGCGGTGCACCCAGTCGATGCCGTTGTTCTTGCTCTCCTCGAAGGGGAACTTGTCGCCGTCCCGGTTGACCACGCCGCCGCCGCGGGCGGGGCCGATCTTCCTGCCGTCCTCCACGACCCAGAAGGGCTGCCCGTCGACGTCCACGACGCGGGGGAGACGTTCCTCGTACCCCTTCGGCGCGCGCGTCGTGAAGATGTCATGACGTTCGGTGAGATGCGTGTCCGCGTCGATGACCCGCACCTCGTCGGCCAGCTTCACCATCTGCCCTCATTTCTCCGCGTTCGCCCCGGTCCCGGCCGGGCCGCGTTTCCTGGAATCTATGCCGCCTCCGTCGCGAAAGCAAGCATTCACTAAGTTAGTCCTGGACGGTCGCTCAGCGGGTCTGCGGGAAGCCCAGATCGATCGCGGACGAGGCGGGATCGGGCCACCGGGCGGTGACGACCTTCGACCTGGTGTAGAAGTCGACGCCCTCGGGGCCGTACATGTGCCGGTCGCCGAACAGGCTGGCCTTCCAGCCGCCGAAGCTGTAGTAGCCGACCGGCGTCGGGACGGGCACGTTGACCCCGACCATCCCGGCGTCCACTTCGAACTCGAAGCGCCGCGCCGCCCCGCCGTCACGGGTGAAGATCGCCGTGCCGTTGCCGTACCGGTTCTCGTTGATCAGCCGCAGGCCCTCCTCGTAGCCGCCGATCCGCGTGACGGCCAGCACCGGGCCGAAGATCTCCTCGTCGTAGCAGCGCATGCCGGGCCGGACGCCGTCGATCAGACTCGGCCCGAGGAAGAAGCCGCCCGCCGGGACGTCCTCGCGCCCGTCCACCAGCACGGTGGCGCCCTCGGCGGACGCGTCCGCCAGATGACCGGCCACCCGGTCGCGGTGCTCGGCCGTGATGAGCGGGCCCATCTCGCTCTCGTGCTCGGCGGCCGGGCCCATCCGGATCCGCGGGATCCGCGCGCGGATCCGGGCGATGAGGTCGTCGGCCACCGACTCGTACACCAGCAGCACGCTGATCGCCATGCACCGCTCGCCGGCCGAGCCGTAGGCGGCGCCGACCGCGGCGTCGGCGGCCACGTCGAGGTCGGCGTCGGGCATCACCAGCATGTGGTTCTTCGCCCCGCCGAGCGCCTGGACCCGCTTGCCGTTGCGCGTGCCGGTCTCGTGGACGTGCTCGGCGACCGCCGTGGACCCGACGAAGCTCACCGCGGCCACGTCCGGGTGCTCGAGGAGCCGGTCGACGGCCCCGGCGTCGCCGTTGACGACGTTGAAGCAGCCGTCCGGCAGCCCGGCCTCCCGCAGCAGCTCCGCCAGGAACATCGGGGCCGACGGATCGCGCTCGCTGGGCTTCAGGACGAAGGTGTTCCCGCACGCCAGCGCGTTGGCGATCATCCACAGCGGGACCATCGCCGGGAAGTTGAACGGGGTGACGCCCGCGACGACGCCGAGCGGCTGCCGGACGCTGTGCACGTCGAGGCCGGGGGCGGCCTGCTCGCTGTACCCGCCCTTCAGCAGGTGCGGGACGCCGCACGCGAACTCGACGTTCTCCAGGCCGCGGGCCACCTCGCCGAGCGCGTCCGTCAGCACCTTGCCGTGCTCGGCCGACACCAGGAAGGCCAGGTCCTCGCGGTTCGCCGCGAGGACCTCGCGGAACCGGAACATCACCTCGGCCCGCGCCGAGAGGCTCGTCGCGCGCCAGTCGGGGAAGGCCGCCCGCGCGACGTCGACCGCGTGGTCGACCTCGGCCGCGGAGGCGAGATCCACCGACGCCTGCCGCTCGCCGGTCGCGGGGTTCCAGACGGGGCCGGAGCGGCCGGAGGTCCCGGGCACGGACTTTCCGCCGACCCAGTGCGCAATCCGCCTCATTGTCAGGTCTCGCCTTCGTCTCGGTCCGGGTCGGGCTCGGGCACGCCACCGACATTACGACTCTCGAACCTAAATGAGCAAGCATTCACTCGCTAAGCGGGTTGGAGCGGCCATGCCCCCGGAGCCGGAGTCCGTGCGAGTTGTTCGGGGCGGTCCGAGTGGGTCTCCCGTGGGATCGGCGCGTGAGAGGTCCGTGCGGGAGGCGACGGACTCGGGTGCGGCGCTCGACTGAGGGGTGTGTCTCGGCGTTGCGGAGTGAGTGATTACTGTCTAAGCTTCGATGGAGAGTGGGGTGTGTGATGCCGATCACCTCCCCGCGGAGCGAGGCGCGCACTCATCCTCGATCCACGGCCGCGCGCCTCGGCCGATGAGGAGGACGATCGTGGACAGGGAAGCCCTGGAGCGCGAGATCGCACGCCGGTTGCTGGACCACATCGGGAGCCGGACCACCGACCTCGCCGACGACGTGATGGAACTGCCGACGGACGTCTACTCGGACGCGCACCAGGAGGAGGAGCTCGAGGTCCTGTTCCGCGACCGGCCGCTCGTCCTGTGCCTGTCCGGCGCGCTCCCGGGACCGGGGACGTTCCGCACCGTCGACCTGTGCGGGACGCCCCTGCTGCTGACCCGGGATGCCGGCGGCCGCGTCCGCGCCCTCGCCAACGCCTGCCGCCACCGGGGCGTGCGGGTCGCCGACGGGGCGGGGGAGGCGCGCAAGTTCACCTGCCCGTTCCACGCGTGGACCTACGAGCTGTCCGGACGGCTCGTCCGCGTCCCCGTCGACGACGCCTTCGCGGGGATGTGCAAGGAGAGCAAGGGCCTGGTGGAACTGCCGGTCGCCGAGGGGCGCGGCCTCATCGTCGGACGCCTCCGGCCGGGGCCCGCCGTCGACATCGACGACTACCTCGGCCCCGGGCTCGCCGACGAACTCGGCATGCTCGACTTCGCGGACTGGGCGCCGCACGGCGAACCGCACGTCCACCGCGTCGGCGCCAACTGGAAGGTCACGCTCGACACCTTCCGGGAGAACTACCACTTCAACTACCTGCACCGGCGGACGCTCGCCTCGTACGCGCACGGCGGCGTGCTCACCTTCGACGCCTTCGGGCCCCACCTGCGCAACTGCTCGGCGCTCCGGTCGATCGACGAGCTGCTCGGCCGCCCGGAGGACGAGTGGGGCGACGTCACCCGGCACTTCAGCTACCAGTACCAGCTGTTCCCCAACACCAGCCTGACCTTCGACAGCCGCCACATCGAGTTGTGGCAGATCCTGCCGGTCGACGCCCGCACGTCGGAGGTCGTGCACACCGCCTACCTGCGTCCCGGTCTCAGCGCGGAGGAGCAGGCGAAGGTCACGGAGATGGCGCCGTGGATCTGCGACACGGTGGTGGACGGCGAGGACTTCTGGGTCGCCGGGCGGACCGAGCCGGGCGTCCGCACGGGACTGCTCGGCACCGTGGTGTTCGGGCGGAACGAACCGGCGCCCCAGCACCTGCACCGGGGGTTCGCCGACGCGCTCGCGGCGGCCCGCGAACACGGCCCCGCCCGGTGACCGACCCGGAAGGGGGCAGCCGGTGTCGGATCAGTCGGTGTCGAATCAGTCGGTGTCGGATCAGTTGGTGTCGATCCACACGGACTTGACGTGCAGGTACTCGTCTAGCGAGTGCGGGCCCATCTCCCGGCCGTAGCCGCTTTCCTTGTAGCCGCCGAAGGGCACGGCCGGGTCGAACAGCAGGGCGGTGTTGACCCACACGGTCCCGGCGCGCATCTCGCCCGCGAGCCGGTGCGCCTTGCCCACGTCCCGCGTCCAGATGCCGCCCGCGAGGCCGAAGGACGTGTCGTTCGACCGGGCCGCGACCTCCTCGGGGGAGTCGAACGGCAGCACGGACGCCACGGGGCCGAAGATCTCCTCGCGCGCGACCCGCATGTCGTCCCGGACGTCCGCGAGCACGGTGGGCGCGACGAAGAACCCCTTGGCCAGCTCGCCGTCCTCGACGCGCCGGCCGCCCGCGGCGACGCGGGCGCCCTCCGCGCGTCCGGTCTCGAGGTAGCCGGTGACGCGGCGCAGCTGCTCGGCCGACACCAGCGGCCCGATCCTGGTCTCCGGGTCCAGCCCCGCGCCGACCTTCAGCCCGTTCGCGAACTCGGCCGCGCCCTCGACGAACTCGTCGTAGATCGGCCGCTCGACGTAGACGCGGGTCCCGGCGCAGCAGATCTGCCCCGAGTTCGAGAACACGCTCATCGCCGCGCCGGGGATCGCGCGGGACAGGTCGGCGTCGGCGAACACGACGTCGGGCGACTTGCCGCCGAGTTCGAGAGACAGCCGCTTGAGGTTCCCGGCGGACGCCCGCACGATGCGGCGCCCGGTCTCGGTGGAGCCGGTGAAGGCCACCTTGTCGACGTCGCGGTGCTCGGCGAGGGCCGCGCCCGCCCCGGCGCCGCCCGTCACGACGTTGACGACGCCGTCCGGCAGCCCGAGCTCGGTGAGCAGCTCGCCGAGCCGGACGGCGACGAGGCTCGCCTCCTCGGCGGGTTTGAGCACCATCGTGCAGCCGGTGGCGAGCACGGGCGCGATCTTCCAGATCGCGTTGCTGATCGGCCGGTTCCACGGGACGATCGCGGCGACCACCCCGACCGGCTCGCGGACCGTGTAGCTCAGGACCGAGCCCGGGACGGAGTTCGGGATCGTCTCGCCGTGGATCTTGGTGGCCCACCCGGCGAAGTAGCGCAGTACCTCCGCCTCCCAGGCGGGTGCGGGGCGGGAGCGGCGCCGCCCGATCGGCGAGCCCATGTCGAGGACCTCCAGGAGCCGGAGTTCCTCGTAGTGCTCCTGGACGGCGTCCGCGAACCGCCACAGCACATCCTGCCGGTCGCGCGGCTTCAGCCGCCGCCACGGGCCCTCGAACGCCGCGCGTGCGGCGGCGACGGCGCGGTCGGCGTCCGCCGGCCCCGCCTCGGCCAGCTCGGCGATCACCTCGCCGGTGGACGGGTCGACGCTCGGGAAGGTCGCGCCGGACGCCGCGGCGGTCCACCGGCCGCCGATCAGCAGGTTCTTGGGCGGGCCGTCGAGGAAGGGCAGGGCCGGAGCGGCCGGGCCGCGGCCGGGCGGCGCGGAAGGCGACATGGGGACCTCCATGCCCCGAACTGTAGACAGACCGCCCGATAAATAAAAGAGCGTTCACTCTTTTGTTGGCGGTCCAGAGTCTAGAAAGTGACCGCTCACCTTGTTACATTGCTGTGCGGGTGCCCAGGGCGGTGGCCCGTGCGGGGCCCGCCCGACCAGGCAGGGGAGAGCATGGACGAGACCACGCAGATGTCGGGCGCGGGAGGATCCGGCCCGCTGCCCGACGAATGGTGCACGCGGCGCTTCGACCACCTGTCGCCCGACCTCGCCGACACCATGCCGGAGACGATGGCGCGCATGCGCGAGCTGTGCCCCGTCGCCCGCAGCGAGGAGCACGGCGGCTTCTGGGTGGCGACGCGCTACGAGGACGTCCTCGACGTCGCCCAGGACTGGGCGGTCTACAGCTCCGCGCACGGGCTGGGCGTGTCCCCGGCGCCGACCGTCATCCGCAACCTCCCGGTGCAGGCCGACCCGCCCGAGCAGCGGATCTACAAGCGCCTCATCAACCCCTTCTTCACGCCCGCCGCCGTCGCGCCGTGGGAGGCGCCGACCCGCGACCTGGTGACCCGGCTCATCGACGCCTTCGTCGAGGACGGCGCTTGCGAGTTCATGGACGCGTTCGCCCGTCCGCTGCCCAGCCTGGCGTTCTTCGAGCTCGCGCTGAACGCGCCGCCCGAGGACCTGGACGAGGTCGCCCGCCTCGCCTCCAAGTCGTCCGTCCCCGACGACCCCGAGGCGCGCGACTGCTGGCTCGGCCTGTACGCGTGGATCAAGGAGTTCGTCGCCCGGCGGCGCGCGGAGCCGCCGCGCGGCGACGTCGTGGACGCCGTGCTCGCCGCGGAGATCGACGGCCGCCCGATCACCGAGGACGAGATCATCGGGACCGTGCAGTTGCTGATCCTCGGCGGCCTGGAGACCACCGCGGGCGCGCTCGGGCTGATGGTCGCCCGGTTCTGCGCCGAGCCGGAGATCCCCGCGCTGCTGCGCCGCAGCCCCGAGCTGATCCCGGCGGCCGTGCAGGAGCTGCTGCGGCTCGAGCCGCCGTTCGTCTCCGTCGGGCGCACGGTGATGCGCGACACCGAGCTCGGCGGCCGTCCGCTCAAGCGGGGCGACAAGATCCTCGTGCACTGGGCGTCGGCCAACCGGGACGGCGCCGAGTTCACCGACCCCGACGCCTTCGACCCCGGCCGGGAACGCAACCGGCACCTCAGCTTCGGCGCGGGCCCGCACCGCTGCGCCGGATCCAACCTCGCCCGGCTCAACCTGCGTGTCGCGCTGGAGGAGCTGCTGCGCAGGCTGGACGACCTGGAGCTGCGGCCCGGCGCGGAGCTGCACTACCACCGCGGCATGACCCGCTCTCCGCTCGACCTGCCGATCACGTTCCGGCCCGGCCCGCGCCTCGGCCCCGCCCCGACCTGATCCCCCCGCAGCCCCGAACCCCAGCAACCCTCGCCGCCCCCGCAACCGCTCCATCAGGGAGGTCGCAGATGGCCGACCGGACGCTCCTGACGAACGCACGCGTGCTCACCTGCTCCGGCGCACCGGACGAGCGGCCCGCCGCCGCCGACGTCCTGATCGAGGGCGACCGGATCGCCGCGGTCGCGCCGGGCGGCCTGGACGCCGACCCCGCCGCCGTGCGGACCGTCGATCTGGCCGGGGCGACCGTCCTGCCCGGCCTCGGCGACGCGCACGTGCACACGAGCTGGCCGCTGGACTTCGTGTTCGACCACGCCGGCATCGCCGCGACCCCGCCCGGACGCCACATGCTCGACGTCGCCGCCGTCGTGCGGACGTTCCTGGAGAGCGGCTACACGTGCATCATCGGCGCCGGCGTCACCCAGCCGCAGGACGACCTGCTCGCCAAGGACGCGATCGACCGGGGGCTCATCCCCGGGCCCCGGATCGTCCCCAGCGGCCCCATGGTCGCGGAGGTCGGCGGGCTCGGCGCGGACGGCGAGCTGATGGAGGTCGCCGGGAACGCCGCCGAGCTGCGCGACATCGTCGCCCGCCAGTGCGACATGGGCGCGCGGGCGCTCAAACTGTTCATCTCCGGCGACGGCGTCGTCCCCGAGCACCCGTCCGAGGACGTGTACATGAACGACGAGATGCTGGAGGCCGCCGTCGCGGAGGCCGACCGGCACGGCGCGTTCATCACGGTCCACGCGCGCGGCTCGGCGAGCGTCGCGATGGCGGCGCGCACCGGCGTCCGGATCGTCCACCACGCGTGCTTCCTGGACGGCGCGGCCGTCAAGGCGCTCGAGGCGCGGCGCGGCGACGTCTGGGTGTGCCCCGGGCTCCACTACCTGTACGCGATGGTGAACGGGCACGCCGAACCGTGGGGGATGACGCCCGAGCGGATCGAGGCGTCCGGCTACCCGCTGGAACTGCGGTCCCAGATCGAGGGCATGGCGATGCTGCGGGCGGCGGGCGTCCCGATCCTGTCGGGCGGCGACTTCGGCCACCAGTGGACCCGCCACGGCACCTACGCCGCCGAGCTGCAGCGCTACGTCGAGCTGGCGGGCATGACGCCGGTCGAGGCGATCTGCACCGCCACCCGCAACATGGGCCCGGCCGCGCGGCTCGACATCGGGCAGGTCCGCGCCGGGTACCTCGCCGACCTGCTGGTCGTCGACGGGGACCCGGCCACGGACGTGACGGTCCTGCAGCGCCCCGAGCTGCGGCGGGCCGTCATGAAGGGCGGCGAGTTCGCCTACGTCAACCCGGGGGTCCTTTCTTGACGGCCGCGACGCTGTCCGGGGTCGACGCGCTGGTGCGCCTGCTCGTCCTCCGCCGCGAACTGGACGAGCGGGACGGACTGGACACCGCCACGATGGTGTCCGGCTATCCGGGTTCCCCGCTCGGGGGCTTCGACCTGAGCATGGACCGCATGGCGGACGTCCTCGCCGCGCACCGCGTCGTCCACCGGCCCGGCCTCAACGAGGAGCTCGCCGCCGCGACCGTCTGGGGCAGCCAGATGGGCGCGGTCATCGACTACGACGGCGTCGACGGCGTCGCGGGCGCCTGGTACGGGAAGGGGCCGGGCCTCGACCGCTGCGGGGACGCCCTGAAGCACGCGAACGCGATGGGCGCGGGCCCCAACGGCGGCGTCGTCATGTTCTGCGGCGACGACCCCGCCGCCAAGTCGTCCACCCTGGCCTGCGACAGCCACCTCGCCTTCGAGGACGCGTGCGTGCCCGTGCTGGTCCCCGGCGACCAGCAGGACGTGCTCGACCTCGGCGTGCACGCGTTCCGGCTCTCCCGGTACTCGGGGGCGTGGGCCGGGATGAAGATCGTCACGGCGGTCGCCGACGGCGTCGGCACCGTGGACCTCGACCCGGCCCGGCACGCGCCGCGCGACCCCGTGGACGTCGTCATCGACGGGCGGCCGTGGCGGCACGAGCCGCTCGCCACGATCGGCCCGCACGCCGTGCCGGGGCAGGAGGCGCTGGTGGTGGAGCACCGGCTCCACGCCGCGCGGGCGTACGCCCGGCACAACGGGCTCGACCGCGCCGTCGGCGCGCCGCCCGGGGCGCGCCTCGGGGTGGTGTGCGCGGGCAAGACCTACTTCGACGTCCTCCAGGCGTTCGCCGATCTCGGGATCGGCGCGGACGGCGTCGAGGGCGGCAGCAAGGGCGGCATCGAGGACGGCCTCGCGGGCGCGGGCGTGCGGATCCTGAAGCTCGCGATGACGTTCCCGCTGGTCGAGGAGACGGTCGCGGAGTTCGCCGCGTCCGTCGACGAGCTGGTGGTGATCGAGGAGAAGCGCCCGTTCGTGGAGACCCGGCTGCGCGCCGTCCTGCACGAGACGGGGGCGCCCGTCCGGGTGCTCGGCAAGCGCGACGGCGCCGGGCGGACGCTCGTCCCGTCGTCCGGCGAGCTCGACGCGGGCGCGGTCGCGTCCGTCCTCACCCGCCTCCTGCCCGGACTCGGTGCGCGCGAGCAGGGGAACGGTCGACGGCGGACGCTCCCGCTCGTACAGCCGCCGTCCCGCGCGCCGGGCTACTGCAGCGGCTGCCCGCACAACCGCTCGACGGTCGTCCCGGACGGCGCGCTGGTCGGCGGGGGCGTCGGCTGCCACGGGATCATGTACTTCGAGGCGCGCAACCGGGACCTGCGCAGCCTCCCGCCGACCCCGATGGGCGCCGAGGGGGTCCCGTGGACGGGCCTCGCGCCGTTCGTCGCGGAACCGCACGTCATCCAGAACATCGGCGACGGCACGCTCAGCCACTCCGGCACCCTCGCCGTCCGCGCGAGCGTCGCCGCGGGCGTCGACATCACGTTCAAGATCCTCTACAACGCGGCCGTCGCGATGACCGGCGGGCAGGACGTCACGGGCCTGATGGACGTGCCCGCGATGACGCGGGCGCTGCACGCCGAGGGCGTCCGGAAGATCGTGGTGTGCGCCGAGGACCCGAAGCGCTACGGGCGCCGCGCGCGCTGGGCCCCCGGCGTCGAGGTGCACGGCCGCGACCGGCTGCCGGAGGTGCAGGAGGAGTTGCGGCACGTCCCCGGCGTGACCGTCATCGTCTACGACCAGCGCTGCGCGGCGGAGGCGCGGCGGCTGCGCAAGCGCGGGCTGCTGCCCGAGCCGCCGCGCCGCGTCGTCATCAACGAGGCCGTCTGCGAGGGCTGCGGCGACTGCGGAGCCAAGAGCAACTGCCTGTCGGTGCTGCCCCGCGAGACCGAGTTCGGCGAGAAGCGGCAGATCCACGACCCGTCCTGCAACCGCGACTACACCTGCCTCGAAGGCGACTGCCCGTCGTTCGTGACGATCACGCCGCGGCGCCGGGGCCGCCGCCGCGCGGCCGCGCGCGAGGCCCGCCGGGGTGCCGGGCGCCCGGCCCTCCCGCCGGGATCGCCGCCGGATCCGCGCGTCCCCGAGGTGGACCGGCGGTACGGCGTCTACTTCACGGGCATCGGCGGCACCGGCGTCATCACCGCGAACCGCGTCATCGCGTCCGCCGCCGAGAGCGCGGGCCTGCGGATCAGCGGGATGGACCAGACCGGCCTCTCCCAGAAGGCCGGCGCGGTCGTGTCGCACCTGCACCTGGCGGAGGACGGGACGGCGCCCGGTTCGGCGGCCGTCACCGCGGGCGGCGCCGACCTGTACCTGTCCGGCGACATCCTCCAGGCCGCCGCCGCGCACCATCTCGCGAAGATCAGGCCCGGCCGCACGATCGCCGTCGTCGACCGGCGCGTCACCCCCACGGCCGCGATGCTGCAGAGCGACGCCGCGCCGCCCGGGACCGCCGACCTGGAACGGGCGATCGCGGAGCGGGCCGGTCCCGGCCGCGCCGCGTTCGTCGACGCCGGGCGCATCGCCGAGGCCGTCTTCGCCGACCATCTCCTCGCGAACATCGTCCTGCTCGGCGCGGCGTACCAGCTCGGCGGCCTGCCGCTGCCCCGGGCCGGGCTCGAGGCGGCCCTGGCGGGGGAGGCGAACCGCGAGGCGTTCGGGTGGGGCCGCTGGGCGGCGCACGACCCCGCCGCCGTCGAGGCGGCGCTGGCCGGCGCGGAGCGCGGCCGGGGGACGAGCGGCGTGTTCGAGCCGACGCCCGCGGCCGCCGCGGCGGCCGCCCGGCTGCACGCGGGCCGCAGCCTGCCCGCCGCGCTGCACGACCTCCTCGTCCGGCGCACGGCACAGGTCGTCGACTACCAGAGCGCCGCCCTCGCCCGGCGGTTCCTCGACCTGGTCGAGCGCGCCGCGGCGCGGGACGGCGCCGGCCACGGCTGGGAGCTGACCCGGACCGTCGCCGAGTCCTGGTTCAAGCTCCTCACCTACAAGGACGAGTACGAGGTGGCCCGGCTCCACCTCCGGGCCGACTACGACCGGATCGCCCGCGACCTCGGCATCGAGGGGCGGTACGCGGTGACGTACCACTTGCATCCGCCCGTCCTCCGCAGCCTGGGCCTGAACCGGAAGCTGCCGATGGGACGGCCGTACGCGGCGGCGTTCCGTGTACTGCGCGGCATGCGGCGGCTGCGGGGAACTCCGTTCGACGTCTTCGCCCTGCATCGCGACAGGCGCACCGAACGCGCGGTCATCGGGGAGTACGAGCGGCTGATCGACGCCGCCGTCGGCGTTCCGGGGCCCGCCGCGGACTACGCGGCCCTGGTGCGGCTCGCCGCCTCGCCCATGTCGATCAAGGGCTACGGCCCGATCAAGGAGGCGGCCGTCGCCGCCTGGCGCGCGGAGGTCGCGGCCGTGCCGCGTGCCGAACCGGCCGCGGCGGAGCCGCGGACATGATCAAGCGGATGCGCTTCGCCGCCCGGCCGCCGGACGTCCCCCGCGACGCCTTCCGGGACGCCTGGCCCGGCGCGGTGGCCGCCGCGCTCGACGCGCCGCCCGGCGCGCGGCCGTCCCGCCTCGCGGTGTGCACGCCCGTCCCGCTCGCCGCCCCGGACGCGCCGTACGACGCGGTCGGCATCGAGTGGTTCGCCGACGCCGGTCACCTCCGCCGGTTCGAGGAGTGGCTCGGAACGTCCGGCGGCCGCGAGCGGCTCCGGCCGCTCGACGGGCTCGCCGAGTCCGCCGCGAGCCCGGTGATCGTCGCGGACGAGTCGCCGCTGCGCGGCGCGGACTGGCTCGACCGGAGGTGGGCGGCCGGCGGCGCGCGGTTCAAGCACATGGCCCTCGCCGTGCGCGCCGCGCACCTCACCCCGGCGGAGTTCGCCGAGCGCTGGCGCGCCCACGCGGGACGGGTCCGGACGGCGGGGTCGTCCGCGGCGACGGCCGTCCCGGACGCCGTGCGGGGGTGCGCGTACGTCCAGAACCATCCGCGCCCCCGGACGCCGGACTCCCCGGACGGGGAGGGCGAGTGGGCCTACGACGCCGTGAACGAGGTGTACTTCGACGACCTCGCGGGCCTCCGGGCGCGCGTCGAGTGGTTCCGCGCCACCGGCGCCGGACGCGGCGGCGACGACCTGTTCGGCCGCTCGTGGTTCCTCGCGGTCCGGGAGGAGGTCATCGGGCCGACCCGAGAGCCGACGCGGAGATCCCGATGCTCCGCGGCTCCAGGAAGCTCCGCAGCCCCTCCGGGCCCAGCTCGCGGCCCAGGCCCGACTCCTTGAACCCGCCGAACGGCACCTTGGGGAACGGTGCGGCGCACCCGTTGATCGAGACGCTCCCCGTGCGGACGCGGCGCGCCACCCGCAGCGCCCGCCGCGCGTCCCCGCTCCACACCCCGCCCGCGAGCCCGTACGGCGAGTCGTTGGCGACGCGGACGGCGTCGTCGTCACCGTCGTGGGGGATGAGGCACAGCACCGGCCCGAAGATCTCCTCGCGGGCGACCCGCATCGCGTTGTCGACGTCCGCGAGGATCGTCGGCTCCACGTACCAGCCCCTCGGCAGGTGGGCGGGCCGCCCGCCCCCCGCCGCGATCCGCGCCCCCGCCTCGACGGCCAGCGCGATGTAGCCCTCGACGCGGTCGCGCTGGCGCTCGGCGACGAGCGGGCCGACCAGGGTGGCGGGATCGTGCGGGTCGCCGACCGGCACGGCCCGCGCGGCCTCCGCCGCCGCCTCCACGGCCTCGGCGTACCGGGACCGCGGCACCAGCACCCGCGTGTGGGCGCCGCACACCTGCCCCGACAGGTGCATGGCCCCGCCGACGATCGCCGGCAGGACGCTTCCCACGTCGGCGTCGTCGAGGACGACCGCCGCGGACTTCCCGCCGAGTTCCAGCGACACCCGCGTGACCCGCTCGCCGCACAGGCTCATGATCCGCTTGCCCGCCGCCGTCGATCCGGTGAACGCGACCTTGCCGGTGGCCGGGTGCGTGACCAGGTGCTCGCCCGCCGCCCGGTCTCCCGGCACCACGCCGACCACGCCCTCGGGGACGCCCGCCTCGGCGAGCGCCTCCGCCAGGACGAAGTTGCTGAGCGGCGCCTCGGGCGGCGGCTTGAGCACCACCGGGCAGCCCGCCGCCAGCGCCGGCGCGACCTTCCAGGCGGCCAGGGTGACGGGCGCGTTCCACGGGACGATCGCCGCGACGACGCCGACCGGCTCGTTCGTCACCAGGCCCGCCCGGTCCCCGGCGGTCACCTCGCGCTCGAACTCGAACCCCCGGATGAGGTCCGCGTAATGGTCGAACAGGGCGGCGACCAGCCCGGTCTGGGCCTTGGGCGCCTGCCCGATCGGGCAGCCGATCTCCTCGACGGTGATCTCGGCGATCTCCCGCTCGCGCTCGCGCAGCACGGCCGCCGCGCGGGCCAGCACGTCCGCCCGTCCGGCGGGGGGCGTGCGCGGCCACGGGCCGTCGCCGTCCGCGAACGCGGCGTGGGCGGCGTCCGCGGCCCAGTCGATGTCGGCGGCCGTCGCGGCCGGGACCTCGCCGACGACCTCCCCGGTCGAGGGCGACACGACGCCGAGCCGCTCGCCGCCCGCGGGCGCCGTCCACGCGCCGCCGACGAAGAACTCGCGCCGGTACATCAGCCGGTCGTCCACCATGCGGCCTCCCGCGTCGATCGGGGGCGTCACCGTAGCAGGATGAGTGAACGCCCGCTATGCTCTCCCTAAGTATGTGAGGGCTCACTTGTCAACGCAACACCGCACCCGAGCCGACCCACCCCCCGGCCGGGCCCTCCGGCCCTCCCGCCCGGCCTCCCGGCCCGACTCGACCGATCGGAGCGCAGATGGACCTGCTGTTGCGCGGCGCCACGCTGGTGGACGGCACCGGCGGCCCCGCACGTCCCGCCGACGTCGCCGTCGAGGGCGACCGCATCTCCGCCGTCCGCGAGCCCGGCGCCCTGCCGCCCGGCCCGGATACCACCGTCGTCGACCTGGACGGCCTGACGCTGGCGCCCGGCTTCATCGACGTCCACACCCACTACGACGCGCAGATCCTCTGGGACGGCGACCTCACCCCCTCGAGCTGGCACGGGGTGACGAGCGTCGTGATGGGCAACTGCGGGTTCGGCGTCGCGCCGACCCGCCCCGAGCACCGCGACGTCATCGTCCGCACGCTCGAGAACGTCGAGGGCATGTCCCTCGAGGCGCTCAACGAGGGCATCGACTGGTGCTTCGAGACGTTCACCGACTACCTCGCCGCCGTCGACGCCCGCCCCAAGCGGCTGAACGTCGGCGCGTTCATCGGGCACACGCCGCTGCGGCTGTTCGCGGTCGGCGGCGAGGAGCGGCCCGCGACCGCGGACGAGACCGAGACGATGCGCCGGACGGTGCGCGAGGCCGTGCGGGCCGGCGCCATGGGGTTCTCCACCTCGCGGCAGCCCGCGCACCAGGGCGCCTACGGCCGTCCGGTGCCGAGCCGGTTCGCCGAGAACGACGAGATCCACGCCCTCGCGTCCGTCCTCGGCGAGCTGGGCAAGGGCGTCGTGCAGGTGTCCATCGGCCCCGGTATGTTCGTCGACCAGTTCTCCGAGATCGCCGTCCGCTACGGCGTCCCCGTCACCTGGACCGCGCTCGTCGCCCGCGCCGACAAGCCCGGCGCCGCGCTGCGCACGGTCGAGCGCGGCGGCGCGCTGCCCGGCGAGGTCTACCCGCAGATCGCGTGCCGCCCGATCGTCATGCAGGTCACCCTGGCCGACCCGACCCCGCTCGGCGAGATCGACGAGTGGAAGGAGGCGCTGGCCCGGCCCCGGAGCGAGCGCCCGGACCTGTACCGCGACCCGTCCTGGCGCGACCGGGCCCGCCCGGCGACGCTGGAGGCGTGGAGCCACCGCTGGCGCAAGACCAGCGTCGAGGAGACCCGCGCCCACCCGGACGCCGCCGGGATCCCCCTCGACCGGCTCGCCGCCGACCGGGGCACCACGCCCTTCGACCTGATGCTCGACATCGCCCTGGACGACCTGGCCCTGGACGGCGGGACGACCACCCGCTTCCGGATCGTCCTGGAGAACGACGGCGACGACGAGATCGGCGACCTGCTCGCCGACGAGCGCACGCTGCTCGGCCTGTCGGACGCCGGGGCGCACGCCAGCCAGCTCTGCGACGCCTGCTACTCGACCCACCTGCTCGGGCACTGGGTGCGCGAGCGCGGGGCGATCACCCTCGAGCAGGCCGTCTGGCGGCTGACCGGTCACCCGCACACGGCGTTCCGCGTCGCCGACCGGGGACTCGTCCGGGAGGGCTTCCACGCCGACCTCGTCGCGTTCGACGCCGCCGCCGTCGGCACCACGCCGGTCGAGCGGGTGCACGACCAGCCGGGCGGCGCCGACCGGCTGATCGTGCGCAGCACCGGCATCGAGCATATGTGGGTCAACGGCGTGCCGACCCGGACCGGCGGCGAGGAGATCGAAGGCGCCCGCCCCGGCAGGCTGATCCGCGCCTGACGGCACGCACCGAAGAACACCCGACCCGCACCCGCGAGAAGAACGCCGACTTACGGAGAGCCGATGGAACACGACGGGACGGGCGGCCCGATCACCGACGACTGGGTCGAGCACCATTTCGACCACCTCGCGCCGGAGTTCGCCCACGACTTCCACCCCACGCTCGCGCGCGCCCGGTCCCGGTGCCCCGTCGCCCGCAGCGACCGGCACGGCGGGTTCTGGGTCGCGAGCAGGTACGAGGACGTGCTGAGCATCGCCCAGGACTGGCGGACGTTCAGCTCCGAACTCGGCATCACGGTGCCGCACGTCGCCTCGTCCGCGTCGATGAAGATCTTCCCGGTGACGATCGACCCGCCGCTGCAGCGGACCTTCAAGCGGCTGGTCAACGCCCACTTCACCCCCGCGAAGATCGCCCCGTGGGAGGGGCCCACCCGCGCGCTGGTGGACCGGCTCATCGACGGTTTCGTCGAGCGCGGCGAGGCGGAGTTCATGGACGACTTCGCCCGCCCGTTCCCCGGGCTCGCGTTCTTCGACCTGGCGCTGCACGCGCCCGCCGCCGACCTGGAGGAGGTCAACGAGTACGCGACCAAGGCGTCGCTGCCGCAGGCGCCCGACCGGATGGAGTGCATCCGCAGGCTCGCCGGGTGGATCGGCGAGTTCCTCGAGCGCCGCCGCGCGGAGGGGCCGCGCGGCGACGTGGTCGACGCGGTGCTGGGCGCCGAGATCGACGGCCGCCCGATCACGCACCAGGAGGCCGTCGGCACCGTCCAGCTCCTGGTGATGGGCGGCCTCGACACCACCGCCGGGGTGCTGGGCGCGGCGATGCTGCGGTTCTGCGAGCACCCCGAGATCCCCGCGCTGCTGCGCGAGCGTCCAGACCTGATCCCCGCCGCCGTCGAGGAGCTGCTGCGCCTGGACGGCTCGTTCGTCTGCATCGGCCGGACGGCGCGGCACGACGCGCTGATCGGCGGCCGCCGGATCAGGGAGGGCGAGCGGATCCTCATCTACTGGGCGTCCGCCAACCGCGACGAGGCCGAGTTCGCCGATCCGGACGCGTTCGACCTCGGCCGCCCGAGCAACCGCCACATCGCCTTCGGCGCGGGCCCGCACCGGTGCGTCGGCTCGAACCTCGCCCGGATGAACCTGCGCATCGCGCTGGAGGCGCTCGTCCGGCGCCTGGACGGCGTCCGGCTGCGGCCCGGCGCCGGCATCGGCTTCCACTCGACCTTCAACCGGGCGCCGCTCGCGGTCCCGATCACCTTCACCCCCGGGCCCCGCGCCGCTTCCTGAGGGAACGGCGACGCCCCCGCATCCGGCAGGAGGGATGCGGGGGCGTCGCCGTTCCCGGGGATCCGGGTCAGTCCCGCACCGGGGGCTCCAGGTTGTAGAGCTCGGTCGCGGTGTGCTGCAGCACCTTCCCGATCGTCTCCTCGGGCAGGCCGCCGAGCGAGCGCTCCATGACGTCCCGGGGGCTCGGCGACTCCGACGCCGGGCCGGGGGACAGGCTCGTGGCGTGCGGGAAGTCGGTCTCGAACATGAGGTTGTCCTCGAGCTGGTCGATCACCGCCCGCACCGACTTCTGCTCGAACCAGTACATCCCGTAGATCTGCCGCCGCATGTACTCGCTCGGCAGCATCCGCTCCGGGTACTCCTTGTGCGCACCGACGTTCAGCCACTGCCAGTCCATGCTCTCGCCGAGGAACGGCAGCCAGCCCGCGCCGTTCTCGACCGACACGAACTTCAGGTCCGGGTACCGGTGGCACACGCCGCTCAGCACCACCTCGGCGATGTTCTGCGCGTTGCCGAGCAGGACGAGCGCGCTCTCCTTGGTGAAGTCGAGCTTCTTGGACTGGTCGACGGCGCCCTTGAGTTCGTCGTCGGTCGCCAGGAAACCGACGTGGAAGTTCATGCTGAGGCCCATCTCCTGGGCCTGGCCCAGCACCGGCTCCCAGTAGTCGTCGATCAGCCGGGGGAACCCGGCCTTGTCGTAGCGGGCCGCGAACAGGACGCCCTTGTGGCCCATCTCGTGGGCGCGCTTCATCTCGGCGACGGACTCGTCGACGTCCCAGAAGGGCAGCATCGTCATGGGGACGAGCCGCCGGGAGTCCGCCGAACAGAACTCGGTGATCCAGTCGTTGTAGGCCCGGACGCACTCGGTCGCCAGCTCGCGCGGCATCTGGTTGAGGAAGCGGTGGCTGTGGAACCCGAGGATGTTCGGGTACATCACCTGGTAGTAAACGCCCACTTTGTCCATGTAGGCGAGGCGTTCCTTGGGGTCGACGGCGGCCGGCAGGGCGTCCGCGAGCCGCTTCGGGTGCGAGGGCGGCCACTCCGGCCAGCCCGCCTGCGCGAAGGCGCCCACCCCGTACAGCTTCTTGTCGCCGATGTACCAGTAGTCCTCCTGGCGCCGTTCGTGGAAGCGCACGTGCGGGACGAGGTCGCCCCACTTGGCGGAGACGCGCGACGTCCACAGGTCCGCCGGCTCGATGATGTGGGAGTCGACGTCGGCGACGGCGTACCGCTCGCACATGGCGGTCCCGGCTGTGTGCTGGTCGGGCATCGCGTGGAACCCTTCCGCTTAGCTAGAGAGTATTCACTTACTTAATCTAGGCGGGCGGCCGCTCCCGCGCAACAGCCGCATCCACAACCCCGGGCGCGGCGGCACGGTCACTCGCCGGGCCGGTCACTCGCCAGGCTCGGGGACGCCGCGCAGGTGCGGCGCCATCATCAGCGGCGTCACGCTGAGCACCCCCGACTCGACGGGAAGGGTGTGCCCGGTGATCCACCGGGCCTGTTCGCTCGCCAGGAACGCCGCCGCCCACGCCACGTCCCAGCCGTCGCCGGGCGTCCCCAGCAGTCCCGCCTCGGCGCGCATCGTGTTCATGAACTCGGCGCGCGGCCCCGGCTGCGACACCGACATCACCATCGGTGTGGTGATGTGGCCGGGCGCGACCGCGTTCACCCGGACGCCCTGGCGGCCGTGCGCGTAGGCCATGTCGACGGTCATCGCGACCAGCCCGCCCTTGGCCGCCGAGTACGCGACCGTGCCGTCGCCCCGCAGCGCCGAGATCGACGCCACGTTGACGATCGACCCGGCCCCCTTCTCCGCCATCACCGGGACCGCGTACTTGCAGGCGAGGAACGCCGTCCGCAGGTTGATGTCGAAGGTCCGGTCCCACGCCTCCTCGGTCGTGTCGACGACCGTCCCGAGCGAGGCCAGGCCGATGTTGTTGACCAGGATGTCGACCGTCCCGAACGCCTCCACGGCCGCCCGCACCATCGCCTCGCAGTCGGCCGCGCGGGTCACGTCGGCGGTGAACACCTCCGCCTTGCCGCCCGCCTCCGCGATCATCGCGCGGGTCTCCTCGGCCCGCTCCGGGTGCAGGTCGACGAGCAGGACGCGCGCGCCCTCCTCGGCGAGGACCGCCGCCGTCGCCTTGCCCGTCCCGATCCCGGGGCCGGGCGTCGAGCCCGCCCCGGTGACGATCGCCACCTTGCCCTCGACCCTGCCGGCGCGCTCCACCATCGCCCGTTCCTCTCCTCGGTTCTCTTCGGACCGGTCACCAGCGGGTCAGCAGCGCCGCGCCCGCCTCGAAACCCCCGACGTTCGTCACCGCGGCGACCTCGGCGCCCGGGATCTGCGCGTCCCCCGCCTCGCCGCGCAGCTGGCGGACCGCCTCCGCCGTGTGCCCGAACGCGGCGTGCAGCCGCCCGCCGGACAGCTGGCCGCCCCACGTGTTCAGCGGCAGCTCGCCGCCGGGCCCGATGCGCCCGCCGCCCTCGACGAACGCCCCGGCCTCGCCCGTCCCGCAGAAGCCCATGGCCTCCAGCCACCAGACGACCTCGATCGTGAAGCCGTCGTACAGCTGGGCGACGTCCACGTCGGCGGGGCGCAGGTCGGTCCGCGCCCACATCGCCGCCGCCGCGCCGTGCCCGACCCGGCCCATGTCCTCCCACTGCTCCCACGACGGGCGGCCTTCGACCACCCCCGCCATCGCCTCCACGCGGACCGGCGCGCGCAGGTCGGCCGCCGTCTCCGCCGCCGACACCACGATCGCCGTGGCGCCGTCGACCGGGACGTCGCAGTCGTACAGGCACATCGGCGACGAGATCGTCCGGGCCGCGAGGTAGTCGTCCACGGTCAGCGGCGACCGGTAGACGGCCCGCGGGTTGCGGGCGGCATGGGCGCGCTGCGTCACCGGGATCCAGGCGAGCTGCTCGCGGGTGACGCCGTACTCGTGCATATAGCGGGTGGCGTACGGGGCCACCTGGCAGACGGGGGAGAGCATCCCGACGGGCAGCAGCCACGCGAGCGGCCCCTCCGCGACCGGTTTCGTCGACCCGTAGGCGGGACGGCCCCCGGCGGCGCGTGCGGCGCTGCCCTCCTTGACCGTCCGCCAGATGACGGCGTGCCGCGCCTGGCCGGTGGCGACCGCCTGCGCCGGCCCGTGGAACGGCAGGGCCATCCCCTCGACCTGCCCCTGCCGCCACGTGGTCGCGACGCCCAGCGCGTCCTGCACCTCGTAGAGGTTCCCGTTCGCGTAGCCGGGCAGGTTCGCCGCCCCGCCGCCCGGGAACATCGCCAGGCCGTCGATGTCGTCGAGGGTCAGCCCCGCGTCCGCGACGGCCGCCAGCACGGCGTCGATCGTCAGCTGGAGGCCCGACCGCTCGACCCGGCGGCCGATGGCCGACTGCCCGACCCCCGAGATGACGGCCCGCGCCTCGAACCGGTCCCGGGGGCTCACGCCTTCCCCTCGCCGGTCGCGACGAAGCTGGGGATGGCGAAACCGCCCGGTCCCGGCTCGAACCCGACCTCGACCGCCATGCCGATCGTCACGTCCCCGGGCGCGCAGCCCCGGATCCGCCCGGCCACCCGCACGCCGGGACGGCCGGGGAACTCGACGAGGACGACGGCGTAGGGCACCGGGAGGTCCGGCAGCCAGCGCTGGTGGTTGACGGTGAAGCTGTACACCCGGCCGCGGCCGGTGACCTCGGCGAACCCGGTGTCCCGCGACCGGCAGGACCGGCACATGCCCCGCGGGGGGAACGACTCCGCGCCGCAGGACGCGCAGCGCTCGACCAGCAGGCGGCCCTCCGCGGCCGCCGCCCAGAACGCCTCGGTCTCCTCGGTCACGGCGGGCGGGATTCCGGTCGTCGCGTCCATCGGCTCCTCGTCGCGTCGGGGGCTCGCGTAAGAGAGTGTCCGCTCACTATAGCCCTAGGCTAGAAAGTGAGCCTTTGCTATCTTCTGCCGTGTGTCGGCGTCGACCGACGTCGGAGCCTTGCGCGAAGGAGTCGCGGTGTCGGGCGATCGGATCAGCTTCGGGGCGGCGGCGATACCGGAACCGGAACCGAGATGGCTGGCGGCGGCCGAGCGGCTGCCGATCGCGTCGGTCTGGCAGGGCGGCCACGTCCTCCCGCCGAGCGCGACCGGGGAGGCGATCACCCGGCTGGCGCTGATGACCGCGTGGACCGAGCGGGTGCGGGTCGGCGCCGCCGTCCTGCAGCTCCCGCTCTACCACCCGGTGATCGCCGCCAAGCAGCTCGCCGACCTGGACGCTCGGTCCGGCGGCCGGCTCGCGGTCGGGGTCGGCGTCGGCGGCGAGTTCCCCGCGGAGTTCGAGGCGCTCGGCGTCCCGCTCGCGGAGCGCGGCCCCCGGACCGACGAGGCGATGCAGGTCCTCCGGACGCTCTGGAAGGGCGGGCCGGTCCGGCACCACGGCAGGTTCTTCCGGTTCGGCGACGCCGAGCTGCGGCCCGTGCGGCCGCCGGACGAGCGCACCGGGATGCGGCCGGGCGGCCCGCCGCTGCTGGTGTCCGGCCGCAAGCGCCCGGCCATGCGCCGCGCGGCCCGTCTCGGCGACGGCTGGCTGCCGTACCTGCTGTCGCCCGACGGGTACGCCCGCTCGGTCGCCGCCGTCCGGGACGAGGCCGCGGCGGCGGGACGCGACCTGACCGGATTCGAGTGGATGCTCTACCTCTACTGCTCCGTCCGCCGGGACGGCGACCGCGCCCGCGACGACGTCGCGTCGTTCCTCGGCGGCGCCTACGGCGGCAAGCCCGGCGCGATGCTCGACCGCATCGCGCCCGCCGGGACACCGGACGAGGTCGCGGCCCGGTTCCAGCAGTACGTGGACGCAGGCGTCCGGCACTTCGTCATCGCCCCGGCCGCGCACGCCGACACCCTCGACGTCGTCCGGCTGGCCGCCGAGGAGGTCCTGCCCCGGCTGACCGTTCCGGCCCCCACCGCCGCCGGGACGCCGCGGTGAGCGCGCGGCCGCTCGCGGGACTGACCGTCGTCGAGGTCGCCGCGGGCACCGGCGACCTCGGGCTCGGCGCGGCCGGCGGCGTCCCCGGCATGCTCCTCGCCGACCTCGGCGCCCGCGTCGTCCGCGTGACGGCGACGTCCGCGCCGCCCATCGACGCGGACGTCCCGTGGGGCCGGGCCTGGCACCGCGACAAGACCATCGTCGCCACCGACGACCCGGGCGAGGTGTTCGCGCTGCTCCGCGACGCGGACGCCGCGCTCGTGTACGGGCCCGAGGCGCTGGTCGAGGGCCGCGGCCTCGGCTACCGCGACCTGCGCGAGGCGAACCCCCGGCTCGTCCACGCCCGCTGCCGCCCCACCCGGACGGCCGGGGGCGAGGTCGAGGACTACGGCCTGCTGGTGGAGGCGCACGCCGGCTTCTGCACCCAGCTCGAGGGGCACCGCCCCGGCCCGATCTTCGTCGACGCCCGCGCGTCCGGCATCGGTACCGCCTGCCTGCTCACCGTGCAGGTGCTCGCCCTGCTGTGCCGCAGGGCCGGGACGGGCACCGGCGGCTGGGCGGAGACGTCCCTGTACGACGGGATGCTCGCCACCCTCGGCTGCATGATCGGCCGGTCGGAGCGGGCCGCGCCCGAGATCGAGGGCTACTGGCGGAGCGGGTCCACGTTCCCCAACTTCCTGTACCGCTGCGCCGACGGCGAGCTGATCCAGGTGTGGTTCGGCGGCAAGGGGATGTACCGGTCGCTGATCGAGGTCCTCGGCGACGAGCCCAGCGAGGAGGGCTACTACACCGACCAGATGACCGGGAGGCTCGGCGAGCGGGCCGCCCGCTGGGTGTCGTTCTTCGCGACCCGCCCCCGCGCCGAGTGGACCCGCCTCCTCCGGGACGCCGGGGTCGCGTGCGAGCCGGTCCTCGGGCCCGGCGAAGCGCTCGCCGACCCGCACCTGGCCGAGGTCGGGCTGGCCGTCCCGCGCGCCGAGGACGGTCACCGGGACGTCGTCGCCGGGTCGCCGATCAGCGTGTCTCCGCTCGTCCCGGACCGTCCGGCCGGCGCGGACGGGGGAGCGCGGCGGCCGCGCGGCACCGGCGACCCCCTCGCCGGGCTCCGCGTCGTGGACTTCTCGGCCTTCGTCGCCGGGCCGCTCGCCGCCGAGATCCTCGCCGACCTCGGCGCGGACGTCGTCAAGGTCGAGCCCCCCGGCGGGGAGGCGATGCGCGCCGCCGCGTACGCCGTCGCGGCGTGTCAGCGGGGCAAGCGCAGCCTGGCGCTCGACATCGGCGCGCCCGAGGCACGGCCCGTCGTGGATCGGTTGCTGCGCGGCGCGGACGTGGTCCTGCACAACTTCCGCGTCGGCGTCGCGGAGCGGCTCGGCATCGACGCGGCCACCGTCGCCGCCCTCAATCCCGGCGCCGTGCACTGCCACGCCACCGCCTTCGGCGACACCGGCCCCCGCGCGTCCAATCCCGGGAACGACGCGCTGATGCAGGCCGTGACCGGGTTCGAGCGGGCCATCGGCGGCGCCGGCAACGACCCGGTCGCCGCGACCTGGATCCCGATCGACATGTGCGGCGGATGGGTCGCCGCCGCGGGCGTGCTGGCGGGTCTGTTCGCCCGGACGGCGGACGGGCGGGGACGGCGCGTGGTGACGAGCCTGCTCGGCAGCGGGATGCTCGTGCACAGCGGCGTGTTCCGGCGGGACGGCGACCTCGTCCGCGGGCCCGAGGTCGACGCCCGGCAGACCGGCTACGGCCCCGGCCACCGCATCTACGAGGCCGGCGACGGGCGCTGGTTCGCGCTCGTCCTGCCCGACGAGGCGGCCTGGTCGCGGCTGGCCGCCCTGCCGGAGGCCGCGGCGCTGCCGGGCGAGTACGCCCCGCTGCGGGGCGGCGCGGCCGACGCGGCCGCCCGCCGCGCGGAGCGGATCCTCGAGGCCGCGTTCGCGACCGCGCCCGCGGCCGGATGGGTCGCCCGCCTGCGCGACCTGGGGATCCCCGCGGAACCCGTTGAGCCGCTGGACCGGGACGCCTTCCGGCGTGCGATCCTCGACGACCCGGTGAACCGCGACCTCGGCCGCGTCGTCGAGTACCGCACCGCCGAGTGGGGCCGCTTCGAGCAGATCGGCCCGCTGCTGCGGCGCGGCCCCGGGCCCGCCCCGGGACCGCGGCTGATGCTGCCGGGCATCGGCGAGCACAGCGTGGAGGTCCTCACCGAGCTGGGATTCGGGCGCGGCGAGGTGGACGGGCTCCTCGCCGCGAAGGTCGTCCGGCAACTGGACGCCCCCGAGCCGACGCCGATCGACCGTTCGTGACCGCGGAACCGGAGGGACCGGAGGGACCGAGCATGACCAGCGACGACGCCGACGCACGCCCCGCTTCCCCAGCCGCCCGCCACGCCGACGACCCCGGACGCTCCGGCGACGATCCCGGCCGGGGCGGCGGCGGTGGTGCGGCCGGGCGCGGCCCCGGCGGGCCGGCCGGCCCGGGCGCGGGCGGCGGCGCCGCTCGGAACGCGGGCGGGCGAGCCGGAACCGGCGAGGGCGGGGAGGCCGCGGCGCTGGTGATGGAGATGGGCCGCCGGTTCCGGGCCGGGGACCAGCAGGGGGCGCTCGCGCTGCTCCACCCGGACTTCCGCATCCAGCAGCCCGCGTCGCTGCCCCACGGCGGCTGGTACGCCGGCGCCGCGGGCATGGCCGAGATGGGCGCGGCGTTCGCGCGGCACTGGGACCGGACGATCGGCGAACCGCGCGTCCTCGACTGCGGCGGCTCGGCCGTCCAGATCACCGAGCAGACCTGGACGGCCAGGGCGACGGGACGGTCCGCGACGGTCGACGTCGTCGAGCTGTTCGCCGCGGCGGACGGGCTCATCGCCGAGATCCGGGTGTTCCAGCAGGACACGCACGCGCTGCTGGCGACCCTCGGCGACCTTGACAGCCCGGTGCGGCCGGTGGAACATTAGTAACTGGGCACTCACTTAGTTAGTGTCCGGATCATTCGCTGCCGAGCCGTTCGGAGGTGCGCGGCGATGGATTACCGGCTGATCGACGCCGACGGGCACTACTACGAGCCCGACGACTGCTTCTCCCGCCACATCGAGGCGCGCTACAAGGACGAGACGCTGCGCGTCGAGCGCGGACGGGACGGGCTGGGCCGGATCTTCCTGCGCGGCAGGCGCACGTTCATGAGCGTGATGCCCGGCGACTACGCGTCGGCGCCCGGCGCTCTCGAAGGGCTGTTCGCGGGCGGGGTGAACGACGGGTTCACGCACCGGGAAGTGATCAACGCCAGGGACCACCCCGCGTTCATCGAGAAGGCGGCGCGGGTGGCGCTGCTGGACGAGCAGGGCCTGCAGGCGACGCTCGTCCTGCCGACCCTCGGCGTCGCGGTCGAGTACGACATGCGCGACGACGTCGAGCTGACGTACGCGAGCCTGCGCGCCTTCAACCGCTGGCTGGAGGAGGACTGGGGGTACGGCGACGACGGCCGCGTCTTCGGCGTGCCGATGCTGTCGCTGCTCGACATCGACCGGGCGACGGCCGAACTCCGCCGGGTCATCGAGGCCGGTGCCCGCATGGTGCACCTGTGCCCCGGTCCGATCGGCGGCCGCTCGCCCGCGGACCCGGTGTTCGACCCGTTCTGGGCGACCGTCGCGGAAGCCGGCGTCCCGGTGGTGTTCCACGTGTCCAACAGCGGCTACCAGCACTTCTACGGGACGCACTGGTCCGAGTACCCGGGCAACCCGTCGCACCAGCAGTCCCCGCTGCAGTGGGCCCTGTGCAACACCGAGCGTCCGGTCGTGGACACCCTGATCGCGCTGACGCTGCACAACCTCTTCGGGCGCCACCCGGACGTGAAGATCGTCTCGATCGAGAACGGGTCGAGCTGGCTGGGGCCGCTGCTGAAGACCGTCGACAAGGCCGCGGCGCTCGGCCGCCGCGGCCCCATGATCGGCGGCGCGCTGCCCCGGCGGCCCAGCGAGGACCTGACCGCGCACCTGTGGGTCTGCCCGTTCCCCGAGGACGACGTCACCGAGCTGATCGGGGTGCTCGGCGCGGACCACGTCCTGTTCGGCTCGGACTACCCGCACCCGGAGGGGCTCCGCGAGCCGCGCGACTACATCGCGCGCCTGGACGGCTGCGACGCCGAGGTCACCCGCAAGGTGCTCCGCGGCAACGCCGCCGCGCTGCTCGGCCTGCCCGAGCACGAACCCGAGCACGAGTTCGAGCACGGGCCCGCGCCGAGGTGACGCGGGCCGACCGCCGTGGAAAGGGATGACCGTGAAAGTCGCCGTGGCGTACGAGGCCGGCGGCCCGGCCGTGCTCGAGGACCTGCCGGTCCCGGACGTCGGGCCGCGGGACGTCCTGGTCCGGATCGGCGCGAGCGGCATCTGCCACACCGACCTCAACGTCCTCGACGGCCTGTCGGCGCTGCCGCTGCCCATCGCCCTCGGGCACGAGGGCTGCGGGATCGTCGAGGAGGCGGGCGCCGACGTGCGCCGCGTCCGGCCCGGGGACCGCGTCCTCGCGTCCGTCACGCCCGCGTGCGGCGCCTGCCGCCGGTGCCTGGACGGCATGTCGAACCACTGCGCGCTGAATCCGCAGGTCAAGGCCGCGCCCCGGTTCCGGCTCGGGGACGGTCGGCAGGCGGGCGCGGTCTGCGGCTGCGGAACGTTCGCCGAGGCGATGGTCGTGCACGAGGCGTCGGTCGTCCCGGTGGAGACCGACCTGGCCGACGAGCAGCTCGCCCTCCTCGGGTGCGGCGTCACGACCGGGCTGGGGGCCGCGCTGAACACCGCGGGCGTCACGCCGGGGTCCAGCGTCGCGGTGATCGGCTGCGGCGGCGTCGGCCAGTCGGTGATCCAGGGCGCGCGCATCGCGGGCGCCGCGGTCATCATCGCCGTCGACCCGATCGCGGGCCGCCGTGCGGCGGCCGCCCGCGCGGGCGCCACGCACACCGTCGATCCGGCGGAGGGGGACCCGGTCGAGCGGGTGCGGGCGCTGACCGGCGGGGACGGCGCCGACTACGGCTTCGAGGTCGTCGGACGGCCCGAACTCATGGTGCAGGCCTTCGACATGGTGCGCGTGCAGGGCGCGGTGACGCTCGTCGGGATGCCGCCCGTGGGCGCGACCCTCACGCTCCCGGCCGTCCAGGCGGTCTTCTCCGGGAAGCGCCTGGCCGGTTCGGTCGTCGGCGGGGCGCAGATCTTGCGCGACTTCCCCCGGTTCATCCGGCTCGCCGAGGCGGGCCGGCTCGATCTCGGCTCGATGGTCTCCGAGCGCGTCCCGCTCGACCGGATCAACGACGGGATCGCCCTGGTGCGGCGCGCCGAAGGCGTGCGGACGGTCGTCGTGTGACGGCGATCGACGGGCGCGGTGGGCCACCTGCGGGTCATACGTGAGCGTTCGCTTATAGAGTCTCCGTCCCTCCGGACGGAGCGGTTGGGAGAGATGCTCGATGTCGTTCACCTGGTTCATCTCGGTAGATGACCACCTCATCGAACCGGCCCGGCTGTGGCAGGAGCGGCTGCCCGCGCGGCACCGCGAGCGCGGGCCGCGGATCGTCCGGGACGGCGACTCGGAGTTCTGGGTCTACGAGGACCGGCAGATCGTCACCACCGGCCTCAACGCCGTCGCCGGAAAGAAGCGGGAGGAGTTCTCGCCCGAGCCGATCACCTACGAGGAGATGCGGCCCGGCTGCTACGACCCGGCCGCGCGCGTGGCGGACATGGACCAGGGCAACGTCCTGGCGTCCATGCTGTTCCCGTCGTTCCCCCGCTACTGCGGCCAGGTCTTCCACGAGGCCGACGACAAGGAGCTGGCGCTGCTCGGTGTCCGGGCGTGGAACGACTTCATCCTGGAGGAGTTCGCCGAGGCCTACCCGGGCCGGTTCATCCCCATGATGATCATCCCGCTGTGGGATCCGGTGGCCGCCGCCGCGGAGGTCGAGCGGACCGCCGCGCGGGGCGCCAAGTCCATCGCGTTCTCGGAGAACCCGACCAAGCTCGGGCTGCCGTCCGTCCACACCGGTCACTGGGACCCGCTCTTCCGGGCCTGCGACGAGACCGGCCTGGTCGTGTCGATGCACGTGGGCTCGTCCTCGAACCTGATCCGGACGTCGCCGGACATGCCGACGCTCGCGTTCATGGCCTACTCGGCCGCCGCCAACCAGGCGGGCACCCTGCTGGACTGGCTGTTCAGCGGCAACTTCACGAAGTTCCCCGACCTGAAGATCGCCCTGTCGGAGGGGTCGATCGGCTGGATGCCGTACTTCCTCGAGCGCGCCGAGCAGGTCGTCGACAAGCAGCGGTTCTGGGCGTCCCGGTTCGACATCGACATGAACGCCTCGCACGAGCGCGGCGAGGAGAAGGGCGCGGCGTCCTTCGACCTCGACACCGACATCCGCCGCCTGTTCAAGGACCACGTCTTCGGCACGTTCATCGAGGACCACGCCGGCGTCCGGCTGCTGGACGTCATCGGTGAGGACAACGTGATGCTCGAGTGCGACTACCCGCACTCCGACTCCACCTGGCCCGACACGATCCAGCTGGCGAACAAGTGGCTCGGGCACCTGCCCGAGGACGTCCAGCACAAGATCACGGTCGGCAACGCGTGCCGGATCTACGACTTCACCCCGGCGGACCCCGCCACGATCGGCGCGGGCTGACCCCGGAGCCGTCCGGCCGGTCCGGCCCGCGAAGCCGCCGCGATCCCTCGGGGGCGCGGCGGCTTCGCGGACCGGCGTCCGGTATCCGGCTCCGGCCGGCGTCCGGACGGGCCGGGCCCGGTCAGGAGACCGTGATGGCGCGTTCCGGGCAGTTCGCGGCGGCCTCGGCGGCCCGCTTCTCCGCCTCCGCCGGGACCTCCGGCTCCAGCACCCGCCCGTGGCCCTGCTCGTCGAGCGAGAACACCTCCGGGCAGATCTCCCAGCAGCGGGCGTGCCCCTCGCACCGGTCCGGATCCACGGTGACCCTCATCGGCCGCCTCCTTCTTCGTCGGTACGCCGCGTCGGCGGGCGCCGGTACGCGTCTTCGGTCCGGTCAGAACGTGGCCGACAGGGCCCACGGCCCCTCGGGGAAGGGGCGGCCGAGCAGCTCCATGCTGTAGGCGATCCGGCCGGTCGCGGCACCGGCGCCGCACAGCGCGAGGGCCGCCTCCGCCATGGCGTCGGAGTCCTCGACCGGGGCGTTGTCGGGCGTGTGCGGCGAGACGACCGCGACGCCCGGCGTCATCACCAGCCCGGACGTCCCGAGCGAGTTCACCCGCACGCCCGACCCGTCCAGCTCGGCGGCCAGCCCGGTCGTGAGCCGGTCGAGCGCCGCCTTGCACATGCCGTACGCGACGCAGCCGTCGCTCGCCCAGTCCGGATACGGCGGCCCCGCCGGGTGGCGGGCCTGCTTCGAGGTGATGTTCAGCACCCAGCCCCGCTCGCGCTCCACCATGCCGGGGACCGCGAGCTGGCACAGCCGGAACGGCGCGTGCACCATCATCTGCATCATCAGCGCGTACCGGCGGGGACGGACGTCGAGCGCGGGCCCGTAGAAGTTCACGCCCGCGTTGTTCACCAGGGTGTCGAGGGGCCCGAGCGCCGCCTCGGCGCGTTCCACGATCGTCTCGACGTCGTCGGGGACGGTGAGGTCGGCGCGGATCGCCTCGACCCGGCCGCCCCGCGCGCGGATCCGCGCCACGACCTCCTCGAGCGATCCCGGCAGCGCCGACGAGCCCGCGGCGGCCGTCCGCGCGACGAGCGCGACCGCGGCCCCCTCGGCCGCGAACCGTTCGGCGATGTACTGCCCGATGCCGCGGCTCGCGCCGGTGACGAGGGCCGCGCGGCCGTCCATCGATCCCATGAGCACTCCCGGGGTGAGCCGTCGGAGGGACGCGCCGGACCGGCGCCACTCTAGCAAAGTGAACGCACACTCTCCAGAGAGGGAGGTCCGGTGAACCGGGTGACGTCCCGGCGATGTTGGGGCTATGGTAAGTGAATACATGCTCAGTTAGCTGGAGCGTACACCACCGAGCCGGCGTCGCGATGCCCCGGACGCCGTGCGGCGCCGGGCGAAGGGACGGGATCCATGCACGACATCGTGATTCGGCAGGGCCGGGTCGTCGACGGCACGGGCGCGGGGCCGGTGCGGGCCGACGTCGCCATCGACGGCGACCGCGTCACCGAGGTCGGCGTCGTCGAGGACGGGGGACGGCGCGAACTCGACGCCGCCGGGAAACTCGTCACCCCCGGGTTCGTCGACGTCCACACCCATCTCGACGCGCAGCTCTTCTGGGACCCGGCGGCCACCCCCTCGTGCCGGCACGGCGTCACGACCGTGGTGATGGGCAACTGCGGAGTCACCTTCGCGCCCGTCCGCCCCGGTCAGGAGGAGTACCTCGCCGGGATGATGGAGTCCGTCGAGGACATCCCGGCCGACTCGATCATGGACGGGCTCGACTGGGGCTGGGAGACCTACGGCGAGTACCTGCGGGCGCTGGGCCGCCGCGAGATCGGCGTGAACGCGGGCGGCCTGATCGGCCACTCCGCGCTGCGCCACTACGTGATGGGGGAGCGGGGACTGGAGGAGGCCCCGGCCACCGGCGACGACATCGCCGCGATGAAGGCCGTCGTGGCCGAGGCCGTCGACGGCGGCGCGCTGGGCTTCTCGACGTCCCGCACGTTCATGCACCGCGTCCCCGACGGGCGTCCGGTCCCCGGCACCCACGCCACGCCCGAGGAGCTCGGCGCCATCGCCGGGGTGCTCGCCGAGCGCGGCCGCGGCACCTTCCAGGTCGTGCCCCGCATCGGCGAGCGGGACGGCGCCGAACGGCGCAACTCCGTCGCCGAGATGGCCTGGATGGAGCGGGTGAGCCGCACCTCGGGCCGCCCGCTGACCTTCTCGATCATGCAGAGCGACCGCCGTCCCGGGCTCTGGGCGTGGGTGATGGACGAGGTCGCCGCCGCGCGCGGCCGCGGTGCGGACGTCCGTCCGATGACGGCCGTGCGGGGGAGCGCGATCGTCTACGGGCTGTCCGCCCGGACCCCCTACGACGCGCTGCCCGCGTGGGCCGAGCTGATGGCCGCGCCGTTCGCCGCGCGGCTGAAGGCGCTGGCCGACCCGGCGGCGCGGCGGCGGCTGGCCGAGGAGGCCGGGCGCCCCGGCGAGCAGTCCGGGCCGCTCGTGCCCAAGGACCCCGCCAAGATGTACCTCCTGCCCCGGGGCCGGCCGCCTACGACGTGCGGCCGGAGAACAGCCTCGCCGCCGAGGCCGCCCGGCGCGGCACCACGCCCGCCGGCGCGTTCCTCGACTACACGGCCGAGACCGGCGGCCTGGGCCTGCTGTACTACCCGGTGCTCAACCAGGACCTCGGCGCCGTCGCGGAGATGATCGTCAACCCCGACGTCGTCGTGGGCGTCGCCGACGCCGGCGCGCACGTCGCGCTGACCATGGACGCCGGGAACTCGACCTACTTCCTGAAGCACTGGGTGCGCGACGAGGAGCTCCTCGGCATCGGCCGGGCCGTCCGCAAGCTGACGCTGGAGGGCGCCGACCTGTTCGGGATCCCCGGCCGGGGCGTGCTGCGGCCGGGCGCCTTCGCCGACGTGAACGTCCTCGACCTGGACGTCCTCGACCTCGACGCGCCGGAGATGGCGGCCGACCTCCCGCTCGGCGCGAACCGCTTCGTGCAGGCCGCCCGCGGCTACGACTACACCCTGGTCAACGGCGCCGTCATCGTCGACCACGACGAGCCGACCGGGGCGCTGCCCGGCCGGGTCGTCACGCCGGGCTGAGGGCCTCGTCCGCCCACGCGTCCAGGATCGGGGCGAGCAGCGGCCAGCGGACGAACAGGCCCGCGGCCTCGCCGGACGAGCGGGCCGCCTGCCGCTCGCGCCACTCGGCGTCCCCCCACGGGGGCTCGACCAGCCGGGCGCCCGGCAGCACGCGGGCGACCCGCTCGGACGTCTCGCGCCGGTGGTGGATGTCGCTCGCACCGCTGCGGAACACGAGCGCCGGGACGCCCAGGCTCCGGGCGTCCGCGTCCGGCAGGCCGGGGACCGGCTCCCCGTCGCGGGGGCAGTACGCCGCCATCCACCGCTCGAACGTCGCGACGAACTCGCCGGGATCGGCGGCCAGGATCCGCCGCCGGTTGCCCGGGTTCCGCTCGATGACCTCGGCCCACTCGGGCAGTGCGGCGACGGCCTCCATCCCGCCTCCCACGCGGCCCGGATCGACGCGGCGCAGTAATGCGTCCCGATGGACAGCAGGCCGAAGACGCCGCCGCTGATCCACCACAGCGCGACCCCGGCGGCGACGTCGCGGTGCAGCGCGGCGGTCAGCAGCGACACCCGGGACCCGCCCGAGCCCCCGGCGAGCACCGCCGGCGCCATGTCGAGCCTGGTCAGCAGCCCGGCGAGCACCCGAGCCTGCATCACCGATTCGGAGGCGCCGGTGAAGCAGACGTCCGATTCGCCGGTGTTGGGACGGTCCCAGACGAGCACCCGGTTCCCCCGCTCGGCCAGCGCCTCCGCCAGCTCGCGGACGCCCGGCGCGTCCCGGCCCGCGCGCCGCCCGGCGTGACGACCCACGGCCGCCCCTCGCCGATCACGTCGTAGCCGATCGTCAGCCCGTCCACGCTTGTCGTCGCCATGGGCCGAAGTTACTATGAAACCTAATTGTTAGGAAACACTTACTTAGTTAGCTGCCATCGCCGTTTCACGAGAGGACAAGGGACATGACGAGCCGTGAGGCGCTGATCGTCGCGGGCGCCAGGACCGCGATCGGCACCGCGTACAAGGGCTCCCTGGCCGACGTCGACGCGCTCGAACTGGGCACGCGGGCCGTCGCCGAGGCCGTCCGGCGCTCCGGCGTGCCGGCGGACCGGGTGGACGACGTCGTGCTGGGGGAGTCGCTCTACGGCGGCGGGGCCATCGGCCGCTACGCCGCGATCGAGGCCGGGCTCGTGCACGCGCCGGGCATCGCGCACAACCGGCACTGCGCCTCCGGGCTCGCCGCGCTGCAGACCGCCGCGTCCTCCGTCATCGCCGGCATGGACCGCGTCGTCGTCGCGGGCGGCGTCCAGTCGAGCTCCACCGCGCCCAAGACGAACCGGCGGGTGCCCGGCACGGACGACTGGGAGGAGGACTGGCTCGCGCCCAGCCACCCCGAGACCCCCGACGCCCCCATCCGGGACATGACGATCACGGTCGGCTGGAACGCCGCGGTCAAGGCCGGTATCGGCCGCGCCGAGATGGACGCGTGGGCCTACCGCTCGCACATGCGGGCCGTCGCCGGGATCGACGCCGGTGCCTTCGCCGACGAGATCTTCCCGCTCGAGGTGACCCGCCGGGACGGGACGTCGTTCACGTTCGAGGTCGACGAGCACCCGCGGCGGAACTCGACCCCGGAGAAGCTCGCGTCCCTCAAGCCGCTGCACCCCGAGATCGAGGACTTCACCATCACCGCCGGGAACTCGGCCGGGGTGAACGACGGCGCCGCGGCGCTGGTGGTCGCCGACCGCGCCGCCGCGGCCGAGCACGGCCTCGAGCCGCTGGCCGCCGTGCGGGCGTGGGCGTCGGCCGGGGTGCCGCCCGCGGAGACCGGCCTGGCCCCGGCGCCCGCGATCCGCCGGGCGCTCGACCGGGCGGGCCTGCGGGTCGGGGACGTCGCCCTGTGGGAGATCAACGAGGCGTTCGCGTCGGTGCCCATCGCCGCGGTGCGCGAGCTGGGGCTGGACGAGGAGACGGTGAACGTCCTCGGTAGCGGCTGCAGCCTGGGGCATCCCGTCGCGATGACCGGCGCCAGGATGGTGCTCACGCTGGTGCACGAGCTGCGCCGCCGCGGCGGCGGCATCGGGGTCGCGGCGATGTGCGCCGGCGGCGGGATGGGCAGTGCCGTCGTGCTCGAGGTTCCCGCCCCGTCCTGACCGTCGTCCGGTGGCCCGCCCGGCCGCCTCCCGCCCGTCCCCCGGGGGGAGCGGGAGGCCGCCGGGTCAGGTCCGGCGGCGGGTCGGCTCGAGGGCCGGGAAGAACCCCTTGACGGTGCCCTCGCTGATCAGCGAGATCGCGCGGTGGCGGTCGAAGCCGCGGCTGTGGTGGCTCTCCAGCGCCAGGATGAACGCGATGCCCATCACGGCGCGGGCGGAGATGTCCGGGGACTCGAACGGGAAGCCGTACCGGTCCTCGACCTCGCGCCACGCCTCGGCGAGGCGGTCCATCGCCACGGCGAAGTTCTCCCGGTAGAACCGGCGGGCCACCTGCGGGTCGCCGAAGAGCACCAGGCCCAGCAGCGGCAGGACCTCCTCCAGCGTGGAGATGAGCTGCCGGTAGAGGCCGGTCATCGTCTTGAGCTGCAGTTCCGGCGTGAGCGGCTGGTCGCGGTCCACGGTCGCCGTCGCGGCGACGAGGTCGTCCACCGCCTCCTTGAGGGGCTCGACGACGGCCTCGAAGAAGAGCTGCTCCTTGCTCTCGAAGTGGCGGTAGATCACGCCCTCGCTGATGCCGCTGTGCTCGGCGATCACCTTGATGGTCGTGCCGCTCATGTCGCCGGACTCGGTGAAGGCGCGCCGCGCGGCGGCGAGGATCGAGCTCCGGCGCGCCTGGGCGGTGAGCCGGCGCCGCGGGCGCGGGGCCTCCTCGGCGGGCTGCGACGACCCCGCGCTGCTCGACGGGGTTGGCGTACTGGTCACGAACCCGCTCCCCTCCCGGGACGCGTTCCCCCTGTGGTGAGTGTGCACATACTTTCTAGTGTAGAGGCTGCGGCGCGGCGCCGAAGGCAACGCGGCGGAACGCGTCCGCGCATGCGAAAAGCCCCGCCCCCGCTGGGGGACGAGGCTTCTGTGCGCCGGTGTGGTGGGCGATACTGGGATTGAACCAGTGACCTCTACCGTGTCAAGGTAGCGCTCTCCCACTGAGCTAATCGCCCGGCTCCGACACCTCCGGGGAGGCGCGGCATCGAGGTGGAGACGGGATTTGAACCCGTGTACACGGCTTTGCAGGCCGTTGCCTCGCCTCTCGGCCACTCCACCAGAAGAGACCTTCTGGGTTCATAGCCTGAAAGGCCCCTCAGAGCGGAAGACGGGATTTGAACCCGCGACCCTCACCTTGGCAAGGTGATGCTCTACCCCTGAGCCACTTCCGCTTGTCCGCGTCCCGGTCCGTCCGGCCCGTTCGGCGACGGGGAAAACATTAGCGCGTCCGAGCGCGATGCGCGAACCGGTTTACGGCGCGAGCCGCCCGCGAGCCGCCCGCGGGAACGCTGCGGGGCAGGTCGAAGCGTCCTTCGCCTAAGGTGGCGGCATGCCCACCGAGGACGTCGTCGCCGCGGACTTCGCGCCCGTCGCGGCCCTGCTGGCCGACCGGGCGCGGGCCGCGATGCTGACGGCGCTGCTGGACGGACGGCCGCTCGCCGCCGGCGAACTGGCCCGTGCGGCCGGCGTCGGCGCGTCCACCGCGAGCGCGCACCTCGCGCGACTGCTGGACGGCGGTCTCGTCACCGTGCTCAGCCAGGGACGCCACCGGTACTACGCGCTGCGGGACGCCGAGGTCGCGCAGCTCGTCGAGGCGCTGTCGCGGATGAGCCCGCCCGTCCGGGTGCGGAGCCTGCGGCAGTCGGGCGAGGCGCGGCGGCTGCGCCGGGCGCGCACCTGCTACGACCACCTCGCCGGCCAGGCGGGCGTCGCGCTGTGCGCCGCGCTCCTGGACGGCGGCCTGCTGGAGCCCGACACCGACGGCTACGCCGCGACGCGTAAGGGCGCGGAGGCTCTGGACGCCCTCGGCCTGGACGTCGCGGCCCTGCGCCGCTCGCGCCGCCGGTTCGCCTGGCCCTGCCTCGACTGGACCGAGCGGCGCCCCCACCTCAACGGGGCCCTCGCCGCCGCGCTGACCGGCCGGATGATCGACCTCGGCTGGTTCGAGCGTGGCGCCGCGCCCCGCGCGCTGACGGTGACCGGTGCGGGCCTCGCCGGGCTCGCCGGCTCGTTCGGATGCGTCCTGCCGTGACCGGCGGGCAGGCACACCGGTGGGCAGGCGCCCCGTTCGCGCACGCCGGGGGAGTGCTCGCGACCGGGCTCGCGGACGTCACCACCGACCCGGGCGCCCTCGACTCGCGCGGCTGGTGGGCGGTCGTCGTCACCTACGAGGGAAAGGTCACGTGCGCCCGGTTCGACGACGTCCGTCCCGCGGCCCATCCGGCGGGCCACTGGCCGGCGCCGGGGGAGTGGACGTCCTCGCTGGACGAGCCCGCGTACGTCGCGGGCGTCGAAGCGATCCGCGCCGCGATCGCCGACGGCGTCGTCTACCAGGCGAACCTCTGCCGGGTGCTGTCCGCGCCGATCGCGCCGAACGCCGACATCGCCGGGCTCGGCGCGCGGCTCGCCGCGGGCAACCCGGCGCCGCACGCGATGACCCTCCGGCTTCCCGGCCTCGCGGTCGCGAGCGCGTCGCCCGAGCTCTACCTCGCGCGCGACGGCCGCACGGTGACGTCCCGTCCGATCAAGGGCACCGGCCGGACGGCCCGCGACCTGCTGCCCAAGGACCGTGCGGAGAACGTCATGATCGTCGACCTGGTCCGCAACGACCTGGGGCGCGTCGCCGAGGTCGGGTCGGTCCGGGTTCCCGGGCTCTGCGAGGTCGAGGAGCATCCGGGGCTGGTGCACCTGGTGTCGACCGTCGAGGCGCGGCTCGGGTCCGCCGGATGGCCGGAGCTGCTCGCCGCGACGTTTCCTCCCGGTTCGGTCACCGGCGCGCCGAAGTCCAGCGCCCTGACCCTGCTCGAGGAACTCGAACCCGTCCCTCGCGGGCCGTACTGTGGAGCCATCGGGTGGGTGGACGCGGACGCCCGGCGCGGCGCCCTCGCGGTGGGCATCCGAACCTTCTGGGCGGAGGACGGCATGCTCCGCTTCGGCACCGGCGCCGGGATCACGTGGGGGTCCGACCCGCACGGGGAATGGCGCGAAACGGAGCTGAAGGCGGCTCGGCTATTGGAGGTGGCGTCCGGGTGACGGAGCAGGCCAAGATCTGGATGAACGGGGAGCTGGTCGACGCCGGGACGGCGGCCGTGTCGGTGTTCGACCACGGCGTGCTCGTCGGGGACGGGGTGTTCGAGACCGTCAAGGCCCAGCACGGGGAGCCGTTCGCGCTCACCCGGCACCTGCGGCGCCTCGCCCGCTCGGCCGCCCTTCTCGGCCTCCCCGAACCCGACCACGACTCGCTCGCCCAGGGCACCCTGGAGGTGCTCGCCGCCGCGCCCCGGTGGCCGCTCGGCCGCGTCCGCATCACCTACACCAGCGGCCCCGGCCCGCTCGGCTCCGCGCGCGGCGACGCCGGCCCGACCGTCACGATCATCGCGGGCGAGCAGCGGCCGTTCCCGGCGACGGGCGACGTCACGGTCGTCCCGTGGGCCCGCAACGAGCGCGGCGCGCTGACCGGCGTCAAGAGCACCTCCTACGCCGAGAACGCGCTCGCGCTCGCCTACGCCGCGGAGCGGGGGAGCGGCGAGGCGATCTTCGCCAACACCGCCGGGCGGCTGTGCGAGGGCACCGGCAGCAACGTCTTCGTCGTCCGTGGCGGGCGGCTGCTCACGCCGCCGCTGTCGTCCGGGTGCCTGGCCGGCATCACCCGCGAGCTGACGCTCGAATGGTGCGGCGGCGAGGAGGAGGACCTCGCCCTCGACGACCTGTACCGCGCCGACGAGGCGTTCCTGACGTCCACGACGCGCGACGTGCAGCCGATCCGCGCCGTGGACGGCACGGCCCTGCCGTCCGCGCCGGGGCCCATCACGCACAAGGCCATGGAGGCGTTCGCCGCCCGCGCCGCGGAGCTGATGGACCCCTGACGCCTCACCCCTCGACGGCCCTGAGGCCGACCACGCCGACCAGGATCAGCGCCAGGCAGGCCACCCGCGCCGGGGAGGCGCTCTCGCCGAGCGCCACCATCCCCATGACCGCCACGCCCAGCGACCCCAGTCCGACCCAGACGGCGTAGGCGGTGCCGACCGGCAGGTCCCGGAGCGCCAGCGTGAGCACCACCACGCTCAGCAGGCACACCGGGACGCCGATCACCGTCGGCCACAGCCGCGTGAAGCCTTCCGAGTGCTTCAGCGCCGTCGCCCACACCAGCTCCATCGCGGCGGCGGCGACCAGCAGGACCCACGGCATCCGGATCACGCCGCGTATCCGCCGTCGACCACGATCGCGGCCCCGGTCACGTAGTCGCCGCCCGGACCGGCCAGGTGCGCGACCATCGCCGCGACGTCGTCCGGCCGCCCGTACCGGCCGAGCGCGCTGTGCGCCCGCTCGTGCTCGGCGTCCGGCGAGTCGGCCGGATTCATCTCGGTATCGGTCGATCCCGGATGCACCAGGACGGCCGTGATGCCGCGCGGCCCCAGGTCCCGGGCCAGCCCCTTCGTCAGCCCGAGCAGCGCCGACTTGCTCATGGCGTAGAGCGTCCAGCCCGGGTCGGGCACCCGTTCGGCCATCGAACTGCCCACGCTGATGATCCGCCCGCCCGGCCCCAGGTGCCGCGCCGCCGCCTGCGCCGCCAGGTACGCGGCCCGCACGTGGACGGCCAGCACGTGGTCGACGTCCTCGGGACGCACGTCCTCCAGCGGCCCGTACGGGGCGATCCCGGCGTTGTTCACCAGGACGTCGAGCCGCCCCAGCTCCGCGGCCGCGCGGTCGACGGCCCCGGTGGCCGCGGCCGGATCGGCCGCGTCCGCCGGTATCGCCACGGCCCGCCGCCCGAGCGCCCCGATCTCCGCGACCACCCGCCGGGCGCGGTCGTCCGCGCGCCGGTAGGTGATCGCGACGTCCGCGCCCGCTCCCGCCAGCCGCCGGGCGACGGCCGCGCCGATGCCCCGCGCGCCCCCGGTGACCAGTGCCGTCCGTCCGTCCAATGTCATTGCCGTCCCCTAACCGGAAGTTCCTCCGGTTACGCTAAACGGAAAGTTCTCCGCTTGGCAACCGGAATCGGAGAGCGGTCCGATCGTTAGGATCGCTCGGGTGACGGAAGACAGGCGCGTCCTGCCGGTCGTGGGCGGCCCGCGCCCCGAACGGGCCGACGCCGTACGGAACCGCCGCAGGATCCTCGCCGCCGCCCGCCGGGTGATCGCCGCGCGCGGCGTCGAGGGCCTGTCCCTCGACGACGTCGCACGCGAGGCCGGCGTCGGCGTCGGTACCGTCTACCGCCGATTCGGCGGCCGCTCGCGGCTGCTCTACGCGCTGATCGACGAGCGCGAGCGCGAGTTCCAGTCGGCCTTCATGCACGGCCCCGCGCCCCTCGGCCCCGGCGACGGCGACGCCGCGCCCGCCGCGCGCGTCCGGGCGTTCCTGCACGCGCTCGCCGACCGCACCGAGGAGCAGTCCGAACTCCTCCTGACGGCCGAGAGCGACACGCCCTTCGCGCGCTTCCGCGACGCCTACTACGACCTGTACCGGCTGCACCTCACCGGGTTGATCGAGCGGATACGACCGTCCGACGCCGAATACCTCGCCGACGCCCTCCTGGCGCCCCTGGCCGCCAACCTCTTCCGCTACCAGCGGCACGCCCGCGGGATGGACGTCGCGCGCATCAAGGCAGGTCTCGACGACCTCCTCGCCGGGGTGATCCATCCCCAAGAGGGGGTTATGCGGGAAGCCGGTCCGCGTCCACACTGAGAACCGTGAACGATTTCGATCTCCTCGTGCTCGGATCGGGCCCCGGCGGCCGGCGCGCCGCCATCGCCGCCGCCAAGCTGGGACGCCGGGTGGCGGTCGTCGACCGCCGCGAGATGATCGGCGGCGTCTGCATCAACACCGGAACGATCCCGTCCAAGACCCTGCGGGAGGCCGTCCTCTACCTCACCGGCCTCAACCAGCGCGAACTCTACGGGCAGAGCTACCGGGTCGACGACGACATCACGGTGGCCGACCTGGGGATGCGGACCCGGCACGTGATCGGCCGGGAGGTCGACGTCGTCCGCAGCCAGCTCGCCCGCAACCGCGTCACCGTGCTGCCGGGCACCGGACGCTTCCTCGAGCCGCACACCGTCGGCATCACCTCCGAGCCGGGCCGCGAGCAGAAGGTCACCGCCGACCGCATCGTGATCGCGACCGGGACCCGCCCCGCCCGTCCGGACACCGTCGAGTTCGACGACCACACGGTCATCGACTCCGACGGGATCATCGACCTCGACCGCGTCCCCGAGAGCATGGTCGTCGTGGGCGCCGGAGTGATCGGCATCGAGTACGCCGCGATGTTCGCCGCGCTCGGCACCAAGGTCACCGTCGTCGAACGGCGCGAGCGGATGCTCGACTTCTGCGACCTGGAGATCGTCGAGGCGCTCAAGTACCACCTGCGCGACCTGGCGGTCACCTTCCGGTTCCGCGAGACGGTCGCCTCCGTCGAGCGGACGGAGCACGGCGCGATCACCGTCCTGGAGAGCGGCAAGCGCATCCCGGCCGACACGGTCATGTACTCCGCGGGCCGCCACGGCATGACCGACGACCTGAACCTCGACGCCGCGGGCCTCACCGCCGACCACCGCGGCCGGATCACGGTCGACGGGGACTACCGCACGGACGTCCCGCACATCTACGCCGTCGGCGACGTCATCGGCTTCCCGTCCCTCGCCGCCACCTCGATGGAGCAGGGCCGCATCGCCGCGCACCACGCGTGCGGCGAACCGCTCGCGCAGATGCACGAACTCCAGCCCATCGGGATCTACACGATCCCCGAGATCAGCTTCGTCGGCCGCACCGAGGACGCCCTCACCGAAGAAAAGATCCCGTTCGAAGTGGGCATATCCCGTTACCGTGAGCTCGCCCGAGGGCAGATCATCGGCGACTCCTACGGGATGCTCAAACTACTCGTCTCGCCCGAAGACCGCCGCCTCCTCGGCGTGCACGTCTTCGGCACCGGCGCCACCGAGCTCGTCCACATCGGCCAGACGGTCATGGGCTGCGGGGGCACGGTCGACTACCTGGTCAACGCCGTGTTCAACTACCCCACCCTCGCGGAGTCCTACAAGGTCGCGGCCCTGGACGCGATGAACAAGATGCGCCACATCGCCCGCCTCACCTCATGACGGCCAGAGCAGGTTCTCGAGCTCCGCGTCGATGTCGATGAAGTCGGGCTCCTCGCCGGCCGGCACCGCCTGGTACGTCCGGTGCAGGAAGTCCGCCAGCGGCGACAGGGGCACCTCGAAGAGCGCGTTCCCGAACGGCGAGGACAGCGCGATGTGCAGCGCGCCGTCATCATCGCCGGGCCAGACCTCGACATCGCCGTCCCCGACCTTGCGCACGATGCCGACGGTCAGCAGCTCCCTGGCGAAGATCCACTCCACCGGCTCGTCATCGCCCACGTAGAAGGCCATCCGGATCGCGTACGGGTCGTCGGCCGCGTACTCCAGCCCGGCGAGCAGAGGGACGGTCGTGCGGTCGGGGACGACGAGACGAAGGCCCAGCTCCGCTGAGACTGTGGTACTGCTGTTCATGGCCATTCCTTCATACGTCGATCCCGCTGGCACGCGGGGAGCTCCGTTCGGGTGCCTCTCCCTCATCACGGATGTCCCCACGATCTATGACGCCTAACTGTCGGAACTCGGCCGAACATTCCGCCGCACCCGTCCCGTGTGACCCATCTCACTGAGGCAAAACCCTACCCTGACCTGGGCAAAAGCCGATCTTTCGGACACCGGCCCCCGCGTGTCGCCGTCCCGCGTGTGCGACCATCGAGCGTCCCTGACAGCCGATTCCCTGGCTTAGGGTAAATCCGTGGTTGTTAACGAAAAGGCCGCACCGAGCCGCCACGTCCGCCTGCGCGACACCATGCGCCGCAACGCCCTGCTCAACACCGCCTGGCGGATCGGCGTCTTCACCGTGGGCGCCACGGTCGCCCTCGGTGGCCTCGTCATGATGATCACCCCGGGCCCGGGGATGCTCGGCATCATCATCGGCCTCGCCATCCTCGCGACCGAGTTCGCCTGGGCCCGCCGAGCCCTCAACCACGCCAGGGCCGCCGCCGAACGCGCCAAGGAGAAGGCCTTCGACCCCAAGCGCCGGCGCCGCAACGCCGTCCTCGGAGTCACCGGCGGCCTCCTGGCCGGCGCCGCCATCCTCGGCTACCTCGCCGTCTACGACTTCGTCCTCCCGTGGCGGATCCAGGACGTCAGCTTCTGGAACTGACCGTCCGGCACCCGTAACCGAGGCGCGAACACCCCCCGGCATGCGCTAGAGTTTCCGAAGTCGGGAACGCCCGCAAGGGCGCACCGCACGGGCGATTAGCTCAGTGGGAGAGCGCTTCGTTCACACCGAAGAGGTCACTGGTTCGAACCCAGTATCGCCCACCTCAAGTTTCCGCAGGTCAGACCGTCTTCTGCGGTTGCTTCCAGCGGTTCTCCGGTGACTACTTCGCAGATCGGGAGCCAACTGGGGAGCCACCGGAAGACTGCCTTGCGACTCACGAAGAGGTCACGCGGCGGTCGATCATCATGTGCCGAACTGGCCGTCCTGCAGGACGGCGGTGCGGATGTTCAAGACCGACCAGGGTGTGGCCGGGGAGATCGTCGCGGTCCCGCACTGGACGCATTCGCTCATCGACCCAGTGGCGGCCCGGAGTGCAGTATCGCGTTGCCAACCGAGCGTGGCGCCGGTGATGGGCTCTACCGGCCCGGTCTCATGGGCGACGCCATCACCTGTGAGGGGAATCAACCTCGAACGCGCCGTCCGCGACGTGCCCCTGGTCGCCGACATTTCCAGCTTTGATACATGCAGCGCGCGCCCGCCGCTGGCCCGGGGGCCACCATGGCCTATGCGGCTGGCATCTCGCTTTCCGCCCGGATGTCGCCGTGGGGGTGAAGGCCGGACGGGGCAACATCCTGCGGATCAAAACTACCCGACGGTCACCATGGCCCTGGACCGACACCATGCGTCGGCCGCGGCCGACGGAGGTGAGCCACGTTGTTCTTTCCCGCACTTCCCGCGCCCGTGGATGGCGAGGTGTTGTTGGTTTGTGCCTGCTATAGGGACGGCAAGGCGCTATGGGGCGGCCTGCTCAACGAGATCGCGGCGCGCCGCGACGGCGATGGGCTCGTCATCGAGGGCGGCGAGGTACGGATCCGTTTGGGTCGAGAACACCGGATGGAACTTCATGCACGGCGGGAACGTACCGGCGCTCGTCTCGGCGGCCAGGCACCGTCGGTCGTCGTCCTGGCGGATGGTTCGGTGGCGTACGGCGGTGGCGGCCCGCTGCTCGTGAATCTGGCGACCACGTCGCCCACAAGGACACCCGGCGCCCTGGTGGGAGGAGCACTCCTCGGCCGCCAGCTTCCAGCCGAGGTTGAACGCGTCCTGGATGCCGAGGTTGAGCCCCTGCCCGCCGACCGGCGGGTGGACGTGCGCGGCATCGCCCGCCGGCAGCACCCGGCCGACCCGGTAGCGCTCGGCCAGCCGGGCGGCGTCGCCGAACCGCGACAGCCAGCACGGCGAACAGACGCCGAAGTCGGTGCCGGCGTGCACCCGCAAGTGCCGCTTGAACTCCTCCGGAGTCGGCGGGACCGAGCGGTCCTCGGCCACCGCCGCCGCGGGCACGACGACGCGGTACGTCCCTTCCCCGTAGGGCCCGAGGCCGAATCTCTTCTGGGGCTTGCACACCTCGGCGACTACGGCGGCGACCGTCGCCGGGTTCTCGGTCGCCTCCATCTCGCCGAGCAGCGTCTCACCCGTTCCAGCACCAGCACGCGCACGTCGTGCAGCCGCAGTTCGGCCGCCAGCATCAGGCCGGTCGGCCCGGTCGGTGCCGACACCGACGATGATCACGTCGTACGTCGCGAATACCTCTTTGTCCGCGAGACCGCGGTTTCGGCCGGACGGCCGTGCCGCGGCCGCCTGCCGGCCCGCGCACTCCGTGAACCCCCGATCGCACGGGTCCGGCTCCAGCCGGAGATTCTGCGGGACGACCGGGGGCTTGCCGCAAGCCCCCAGGTGCGCTGTGGACTGAAAGTGGCAGGGAGATCGATGAACTCCTTGCCGCTTTTGTTTCTCCGGCCTCTGACCGCCGGGCCGTGCGGACACCGCGAGCCGCCGCTGCACCGAGACACGTTTCCGCGCCTTTCCTTCCTCGAATGCTTCAAAGAAGGAAAGGGCTCGTAATCGGGAGTGGCCTTACAGTAGTTTCGAGGCGCTTGTGAGTGCGTCGCGGAGGATCTGTTCCATTTCGTCGAAGTGTGTCTGCTCGCAGATCAGGGGTGGTGCGAGCTGGACGACCGGTTCGGCGCGGTCGTCGGCGCGGCAGTACAGGCCGGATTCGAACAGTTTCGCGGACACGTGGCCTTGCAGGATCCGTTCGGACTCTTCGGCCGTGAACGTCTCCCGGGTCGTCTTGTCCTTGACGAGTTCGATGCCGTAGAAGAAGCCGCCGCCGCGGACGTCGCCGACGATGGGAAGGTCGGTGAGCCTTTCCAGGGTGGCTCGGAACGCGGGTTCGGTGGCGCGGACGTGCTCGTAGAGCCCTTCGCGTTCGAGCACGTCGAGATTGGCGAGCGCGACCGCGCAGGAGACGGGGTGCCCGCCGTAGGTGGAGCCGTGCATGAAGGTGGCACCGTCGCGGCGGAACGGCTCCATCAGCCGTTCGTCCAGCAGCACGGCGCCGAGCGGAGCGTAGCCGGAGGTGAGGCCCTTGGCGGTGGTGATGATGTCGGGCCGGTACCCGTAGCGGTCGGCGCCGAAGGCGTGTCCGAGCCGGCCGAACGCGCAGATCACCTCGTCGGACACCAGCAGGACGTCGTGCCGGTCGCAGATCTCGCGGACGTGTTCGAAGTAGCCGGGCGGCGGGGGGAAGCAGCCGCCGGTGTTCTGCATGGGCTCCAGGAAGACCGCGGCGACGGTGTCGGGGCCCTCGAACTCGATGGCCTCCTCGATGCGGTCGGCGGCCCACCGGCCGAACGCCGCGAGGTCGCCGGGGTGTTCGGGGGCGCGGTAGAAGTTGGTGTTCGGCACCCGGATCGTGCTGGGCACGAGCGGTTCGAAGTCCTGTTTCGCGCCGGGGATCCCGGTGATCGACAGGGCGCCCTGGGAGGTGCCGTGGTAGGCGAGCGAGCGGCTGATCACCTTGTGCTTGCGGGGCCGGCCGGTCAGCTTGAAGTACTGCTTGGCCAGCTTCCACGCGGTCTCGACCGATTCGCCGCCGCTGACGGTGAAGAACACGCGGTTCAGGTCGCCGGGCGCGGCGGCGGCCAGCCGGTCGGCCAGCTCGATCGCGGCCGGGTGGGCGTGCGACCACAGCGGGAAGTAGGCCAGCCGCCGCGTCTGCTCTGCGGCGGCCTCGGCCAGCTCCTCCCGGCCGTGCCCCACCTGCACGGCGAACAGCCCGGCCAACCCGTCGAGGTACCGCTTTCCCTGGGCGTCCCACACGTAGGCGCCCTCACCGCGCACGATCACCGGGACGGACGGGTCGTCGGCGTCGGAGTGCCGTGTGAAGTGCAGCCAGAGATGGTCGATGGTCGACATGTGGTCCTCTCGGGTGGTCGGGGGCGGCTGTCGAGGCACGGTCAGCTATCGAAACCGAGGCCGAGCGCGTCCATCGTCCGCAGCCACAGGTTGCGCCTGCCGCCGTCGAGGTCGGCGCGGGCCATGGAGCGGCGGGTCAGTTCGATGCCCGCCCAGCGCAGCGGCTCGGGCGGGAACGGGACGGGCTTGCCGCGCACCATCCGCAGCCGCGTCCGCGGGGTGTCCAGGCCGTCGAGCCGGTCGAGGATCACCTGCGCGGCGAACCGGGTCGCGGCAACGCCGAGCCCCGTGAAGCCGAGCGCGTAGCCGACGCGGCCGCGGGCGGCGGTGCCGAAGAACGCCGTGAACCGGCTGCAGGTGTCGATCGCGCCGCCCCAGGTGTGGGTGAAGCGGACGCCTTCGAGCTGCGGGAACGTGTGGAAGAAGTTCTCCGCGAGGACCTGGAAGGTGCCGGGCCGCTGGTCGAGGTCGCCGGACAGCCGCGAGCCGAAGTGGTAGACCGCGTCGTAGCCGCCCCACAGGATCCGGTCGTCGGCGGTCAGCCGGTAGTAGTGGAAGCGGTTCGCCGAGTCCGACACCCCGCGCCGGTTCCGCCAGCCGACCGAGGCGAGCCGCCCGGGGGAGAGCGGCTCGGTGACCATCGCGTAGTCGTACACCGGCACGACGTACGGGCGGACGCGGCGGACGAGCGAGGGGAACGCGTTCGTGGCGAGCGCGACGCGGCGGGCCACCACCCGCCCGTAGCCGGTGCGGACGACCATCGCCTCGCCGCGCGCGCCGAGCCCGGTGGCGGCGGTGCGCTCGAAGACGCGCACGCCGAGCCGGACGCACGCGTCCCGCAGTCCCCACGCGAGCCGGGCCGGGTCGACGAGGGCGGTGCCGCGCCGGTCGAGGACTCCGGCGAGGTAGGTCGGCGAGGCGACCTCGGCGCGGACCTCGTCGGTGCCGAGGAACTCGGGGGCGTCGCCGAAGTGCCGCGCCGTCTCGGCCAGGTCGCGCAGTTCGCGGACCTCGTGGGGGCGGGTGGCGACGTGGAGTTCCCCGGTGCGCTCGAATCCGCAGTCGATGCCGTAGCGGCGCAGGGCGTCCTCGATCGCGTCGAGGTTCTCCCGGCCGAGCCGCTGCAGCTCGGCGAGTTCGTCCGGCCAGCGGGCGAGGCCGTTGCCGAGGCCGTGGGTGAGGGAGGAGGAGCAGAAGCCGCCGTTGCGCCCGGACGCGGCCCAGCCGATCTCGCGGGCCTCGATGAGCACGACGTCGCGGCCGGGGTCGCGTTCCTTGGCGAGCAGGGCGGTCCACAGTCCGCAGTACCCGCCGCCGACCACGACGAGGTCGCAGTGCTCCTCCCCGGCCAGCGCCGCGGACGGGGCCGGGCGCGCGGGGTCGTCGAGCCAGAACGGGACGGGTTCGGCGTCGACGAGCGAACGTACGGGATCAGTTCCGACAACTCGCAACATGCCACCAATATAGGGGCAAATCGCGCGATGTCTACTAGTTCAGTTGTCTGATGTGGTGCTGGCGACTGATTTCGTCGTCACTGTGCGCGCCACTGGTAGCTCTCCTTGCGCAGTTGCAGGTAGACGAACGTCTCCGTGCCCGCGACCCCCGGGATCGACCTGATGCTGGTCGACAGCACCTCCGCCAGATGCGCGTCGTCGTCACACACGACCTCGCAGAGGATGTCGTAGGAGCCGGCGCACAGCACGACGTAGATCGCCTCCCGCATCTCCGCGAGGGCGGCCGCGACGGGGTCGAGCGGCCCGTCGACCTTCACCCCGACCATCGCCTGGCGGCGCCCGCCGACCCGCATGGGGTCGGTGACGGCGACGATCTGCATCACGCCCGCCTCGATCATGCGCTGCACCCGCTGACGTACCGCCGCCTCCGAGAGTCCGACCGCCTTCGCGATGGCCCCGTAGGACCGCCGGCCGTCCTGCTGCAGTTGCTCGATGATCTGCCACGAGATGTCGTCGAGGTCGGGGAGGGGTGAGCTCTTCCTGGTCATGACCGCATCATCGCAGGGCGCGGGCGGGGCGGGCGTCGTCCGTGGGCCACGCACCCGCAGGGTGACGGTATCCGTCGTTATTGACAGTACTTGCAACGCATCCCATAGTTTGTGGCTTACCTTGCAACGGAATCAGTAAACGGAGGAATTCAGTGGCGACCTTCAGCAACGTCGTGGACGGCCGGCGGCGGGACGCCGCCGACGGCCGGACGCTCGACGTCATCGACCCGGTCACCGAGGACGTCTACGCGACCTCGCCGCTGTCGGGCCCGGCCGACGTCGATGCCGCCGTGGCGGCCGCGTCCCGCGCGTTCGAGACCTGGCGGCGGACCACCCCCGCCGACCGGCAGCGCGCCCTGCTGAAGATCGCCGACGCGATCGAGGACCGGCTCGACGAGCTGATCGACACCGAATGCGCCGACACCGGCAAGCCGCGCGCCCTCACCGCCACCGAGGAGGTCCCGCTGTGCGCCGACCAGTTCCGGTTCTTCGCCGGAGCCGCCCGCGTCCTGGAGGGGCGGTCGGCCGGCGAGTACATGGAAGGGCACACCTCGTTCGTGCGGCGCGAGCCCGTCGGGGTGTGCGCGCAGGTCACCCCGTGGAACTACCCGCTGATGATGGCCGTGTGGAAGATCGCGCCAGCGCTGGCCGCCGGGAACACCGTCGTCCTCAAACCGTCCGACACCACCCCCGCCTCCACCGCCCTGCTCGCCGAGATCTGCGCCGAGATCCTCCCGCCGGGCGTGCTGAACGTGGTGTGCGGCGACCGCGACACCGGCCGCGCACTGGTCTCCCATCCCCGGCCCGACATGGTGTCGATCACCGGATCGGTCCGCGCCGGAATGGAAGTCGCCGGAGCGGCCGCCGCCGACCTCAAGCGCACCCACCTCGAACTCGGCGGCAAGGCCCCCGTCGTGGTGTTCGACGACGCCGACATCGCGGCCGCCGCCGAAGGCATCGCCGGCGCCGCCTACTTCAACGCCGGGCAGGACTGCACCGCCGCCAGCCGGGTCCTGGTCGCCGCCGACGTCCACGACGACCTCGTCGCCGCGCTCACCGAGCAGGCCCGCGCCACCCGCACCGCCGGGCCGTCCGACCCCGACGCCGCCTACGGCCCCCTCAACAACGCCGACCAGCTCGCCCGCGTCACCGCAATGATCGACCGGCTCCCCGGCCACACCACCGTCCACCACGGCGGACACCGCACCGGCGACCGCGGCTACTTCTACGCCCCCACCGTGGTGTCCGGCCTCCGGCAGGACGACGAGGCCAGCCAGACCGAGATCTTCGGCCCCGTCATCACCGTCCAGCCCTTCACCGACGAGGACGAGGCCGTCCGCGCCGCCAACGACGTCAAATACGGCCTCGCGTCATCGGTGTGGACGCGCGACCACGCCCGGGCCATGCGGACGTCGGCCGAACTCGACTTCGGCTGCGTATGGATCAACACCCACATCCCCTTCGTCGCCGAAATGCCCCACGGCGGCTTCAAGCACTCCGGCCACGGTAAAGACCTGTCGATGTACGGATTCGAGGACTACACCCGCATCAAGCACGTCATGAGCGCCATCGGCTGAGAACGGCGCGACGCCCGGGCGGCCGGTCCGGCCGCCCGGGCGTCGCGCGACGCTGCCCGCGTCAGGACGCGGCGGGCGGGACGAGCCGGGGCGCGCGGTCCTCGATCGCCTGCGCGACGTCCAGGAGGCGGTCCTCGGTGAACCGGCCGCCGATGAGCTGGACGCCGATCGGCAGCCCGCCGTCCGTCCCGGCCGGCACGGTGACGCCGGGGAAGCCCAGGACCGGCAGCGACGTCATCGGCCACTGCGCGGCGACGACGGCGAGCCCGCGCTCGCGGCCCGCGACGTCGGCGTCCTGCTCGAAGGGCGGCTCGGCCGAGGCCGGGGTCAGCAGCACCGTGTCCGTGCCGAGCAGTTCCTGCAACCGGGTGATCAGCGTCGCGCGGCGCGCCCAGCCCCGGACGTACGCGTCGAGGCCGGGCCGCTCGCCCCACAGCCCGGCGGCGTACTCGTAGGCGTAGGCCATGTGGGTGCGCAGCGCCTCGTCGGCCATGTCCAGCATGCCGGGCAGCCCGGGGCGCATGTCCTCGAACAGCAGCAGCGACCACAGCCGGGCCGCCTCGCCGAGCAGCGGCACGTCCAGTTCCTCGACCCGGTGACCGGCGTCCTCGAGCCACCCGGCGGCGCGGTCGACCGCCGCGTCCACCGCCGGGTGCGGTTCGACGATGCCGACGTCCCGGACGACACCGACCCGCACCGGCCCCGCCTGCGCTGCGTTCGCCGGGGGCGGCGCGGGGACGCCGAACGGGTCGCGCAGGTCGGCGCCCGCCATCGCGTGCAGGGCGAGGCGCGCGTCCGCGACCGTCCTGGCCAGCGGCCCCTGGACGGCCCACGCCTGGACCGTCAGCGGCGGTTCGGGGCCGGTGTCCTCGGGGGCCGTCCAGTTGGAGACGAGGCCGACCGTCGGGCGGACGCCGACGACGCCGCAGCAGGCGGCGGGGAAACGGATCGAGCCGCCGATGTCGTTGCCCTGCGCGATCGGCGTCATCCCGGTGGCGAGCGACGCGGCGGCGCCGCCGCTGGAGCCGCCGGGGGTGTGCCCGTCGCTCCACGGGTTGAGCGTCCGGCCGTACAGGTCGTTCGACGAGAACCAGCGGACCGAGAAGGCGGGCGCGTTGCTGCGGCCGAGGAAGACCGCGCCCGCCGCGCGCAGCGCCGCGACGCACGCGTCGTCGTGCGCGGCGGTCATGCCGGCCAGGGCCGCCACCCCGTGGGTGAGCGGCAGACCGCGCTGCGGTGTGTTGATCTTGGTGGAGACGGGGACGCCGTGCAGCGGGCCGAGGGGCCCGCCGGCCGCCACGGCCGCGTCGGCGCGGCGCGCGGCGGCGAGGGTCTCCTCGGGACGGACGTCGACCAGCGCGTTCACCGCCGGGCCGGCCTCCGCGGTCCTGCGCAGGCAGGACTCCGCCGCCTCGACCGCCGAGATCTCCCCGGTGCGGATACCGGCCGCGAGCCGTGTCGCGGACAACTGCCAGAGTTCCATGCCTGCTCCTGGGCGTGCGGACGCGTTGAATGCGGAGGAGCGTACGTGATGCAACGTTGATGTACAACGGTGTTGTATCTGGGTCGGGTTGTGGTTAGCCTGCCGCCATGCCGGTCGAAATCGACATAACCCAGCGCCTCGCGACCATCGCCGACGCCACGCTCGACATCGTGGCGTCCGACGGGCTCGACGGGGTGTCGATCAGAGCCGTGGCCAAGCGGATCGGCGGATCCACGACCCTGGTCACCAACTACCTGCGCACCCGGGAGGCGCTGCTGGTCAACGCCATCGAGCACGCGACCCGGGCGTGGGCGGCGGAACTGGAGGAGTCGGTCGCGGGGGCGGGCGACCGCGACCGGCTGCTCGCCGCCGTCCGCTGGGCCGGCTCCACCGGCGGGAACGACGAGGTCCTGCGGCGGCTCTTCATGGAGCTCCTCGGCCGCGGCGGCCCCGAATCCGCCGCGGTGCGGACCCTGCGCGAGGACGCCCGGGAGAACCGCGCGGAACTGGTCGACGCGGCCCGCGACGCCGGGGCGGGCGACTCCGAGTTCACCGCCGACGTCCTGTTCCTGGTGCTCCGCGGCTTCTACGTCTCCAGCCTGGAGGACCCGGAGCGCTGGAACGACGCGTCCATGACCCCGCTGCTCGAACGGCTCGTCCGCCTGCTGACGACCACGACCTGACGACACCGACCTGACGACACCGGCCCGACGCCCGGCGCCCGCCGGCCTCGCCCCACATCACCTCACGACCCACCCCACCCCGGCCGCTTCACTCCGAAGGGTCCACCCATGTCACGTTCACGTCGCCTTCCGGCGCTCACCGCCGCCATCCTCGGTGCCTGCGCGCTCACCGCCTGCAGCGGCGGAGGCCCCGCCGCGGAGGCCGGGGCGCCGAAGCTCACCACGTCCGTCCCGGCCCCGACCAGGGCCGTCGACACCGTCACCTGGAACCTGCCCACCGGCGAGCCCGCCACGCTCGACCCGGTGCTCGCCGCGACCGAATCGGGCGGCACCGTCATCGCCAACATGTGCGAGGGCCTGTTCACCTACGGCCCGGACTACGAACGCGAGCCCGCACTCGCCACGTCCGTCGACCACCCGGACCCGCTCACCTACGTCCTGCACCTGCGCGAGGGCACGAAGTTCTGGAACGGCGCCCCGGTCACCCCCGAGGACGTCGTCTACAGCGTCGAACGGGTCCTCGACCCGGCGTTCGGGTCGTCCTGGATCGCCTGGGCCCAGCACCTGGACCGCATCGAGATCACCGGCGGCCACGAGATCACCGTCCGGCTGAAGAAGCCGGACGCCCTCGTCCCGAGCTACCTCGCGAGCCCCGCCTTCTTCGTCGTCCAGAAGGAGTTCGCCGAGAAGGCCGGCAAGTCCTTCGGCACCGCCCGGGGCGGCGTCATGTGCACCGGCCCGTACCGGTTCGGCGCGTGGACCCAGGGGCAGCGCATCAGCCTCACCCGCAACGACGCGTGGTGGAACACCGCCGTGAAGCCGAAGGTGAAGAACCTGGAGTTCGGCTTCATCGCCGACCCGGCCGCGCAGACCGCCGCGCTCGCGAGCGGCGACGTGGACGGCCAGTTCCTCGTCCCGACCGCCGCCCGCGCGCAACTCGCGGGCACGGGGCACCTGCTGTACGGGGAGAGCCTGAACACCACGTTCCTGTCGGTGCTGAACCGGCGCGGCGCGCTGGCCGACCCCGCCGTCAGGCAGGCCCTGCACGCGCTCCTGCCGTACGAGGGCATCGTCGAGTCGGTCTACCGGGGGACGGCCGAGCCGCTGCGCGCGCTCGTCCCGCCCGCCGCCTGGGGCTACGCCGAGAACACCTATGAGCAGGCGTACGAGAGGCTGCCCGTCCCCAGGCAGGACCTCGAGAAGGCGAAGAAGCTCATCGCCGCGGCGCCGGACGCCGAACGCGAGATCGTCCTCGCGTACACGACGGCGATCGAGGAGGAGACGCGGATCGCCACCGCGATCGCCGACACCGCCGGGCGGGCCGGGCTGGACATCGAGCTGAAGCCGCTCACCGGCGAGCAGTTCGGCGCGATGTTCGCCTCGCCGGAGGCCCGCAAGGGCGTGGACCTGTTCCTGTCCACCGGCTTCCTGAGCTTCCCGGAGCCGCTGGAGTACTACGCGTACTTCACGACCGGGCACTTCTACAACTTCCCCGGCTACCGCAACGAGAAGTACGACGCCGCGATCGCGGAGGCGCAGACCACCGAGGACCCCGCCGGGCGTGCCCGGCTGGTGACCGAGGCGCAGGCGATCCTCGCCCGCGACATGATCAACCTTCCGCTCGTGTCGCAGTACCTCAGCGTGTACTACGGGCCGGAGCTGACCGGCCTGGCCCCCCGGGCGAACTACCTCTACACCCCGTGGGCCACCGCCCTCGGCGGCGAGTGATGGGCGCACGCGCATGGAGCGTTCGCGCATGAGGCATCCGCGCATGAAGCCCCCGCCCGGGACGAGCCCGCCCAGGACGCGCGCGCTCGCGACCTGGATCGGCAAGCGCGCCGCCGGCGCCCTGCTGACCGTCCTGATCGCATCGATCGTGATCTACGGCGCCCTGCGGCTCGTCCCCGGCGACCCGGTGCTGGCCGTGACCTCCGGGCGCCGCCTCACCCCCGAGCAGCTCGACGCGCTGCGGCACTCCTACGGCCTCGACCGCGGCTTCCTGCGGGGGTACCTCGCGTGGATCGCGGACGCCGTCCGCCTCGACCTCGGGACGTCGCTCAACTACCGGACGAGCGTCACCTCGCTCATCGGCGGACGGCTCGGGGTGTCCGGGCCGCTGATCCTGTACTCGGCCGTCCTGACCGTCCTGGCAGGGGTGTCGGTCGCGCTGGTGTCGGCCGTCAAGGGCGGCGTCGTCGACCGGATCGCGACCGTGTCGGCGGCCCTCACCACCGCGACGCCCCCGTTCGTGGCCGCCATCGTGCTGCTGTCGGTGTTCGCGGTCGGGCTCGGCTGGTTCCCCTCCACGGGGGCGGGGAGCGGGTTCGCCGACCGGCTGTGGCACCTCACCCTGCCCGCCGTCGCGATGGCCACCGCCGCCTACGGCGTCATCGCCCGCGTCGGCAACGCCGCGTTCGCCGACGAGCTCGCCCGCGAGCACGTCGAGGCGGCGCGCAGCCGCGGCGTGGGCGGCGCGGCGGTGATCCGGCGGCACGTCGTGCGCAACGCGCTGGGGCCGATGCTCACCCTCATCGGCCTGCTCGCGGCGAGCCTGTTCGTCGGGACGGCCGTGGTCGAGACCGCGTTCGGCTTGGACGGCGTCGGGTCGCTGCTCGTCAGCTCGGTGTCGCGGCGGGACTTCCCCGTCGTGCAGGGCATCGCGCTCGTCGCGGTCGTCCTGTTCGTCGCCGTCAACACGCTGGTCGACCTGGTGCTGCCGTTCCTCGACCCGCGCGTCACGATCGGGGGACGGTCGCGATGACCATGACGATCCCCGCGCTGCGCGCGAAGAACGCCCGGCGGCGCCGCCGCACCCCGCTCGCCGTGTCGCTCGCGGTCGCGTTCCTGCTCGCCGTCGTCGCCGCCGCGGTTGCGGCGCCGCTGCTCGCGCCGCACTCCCCGGACGACACCGACCTGCTGAACTCGCTCGCGCCGCCCGGTTCGCAAGGGCACCTGCTCGGCACCGACTCGGCCGGACGGGACGTGCTGTCGCGGCTCGTGCACGGGGCGCGGCTATCGCTGCTCGCGCCCCTCGGCGTCGTGCTGCTGTCGGGCGTCCTCGGCACCGCGATCGGGCTGACCGCGGCCCGTGCGGGCGGCTGGGCCGACGCCGTCCTGTCCCGCGGTATGGACATCGTGTTCGCCTTCCCCAGCCTGCTGTTGGCGATGCTCGTCGTGGCGGTGTTCGGACCGGGGCTGGCCGCGCCCATCTGCGCGCTGTCGATCGCCTACACCCCGTTCATCGGCCGGATGGTCCGCAGCATGGCCGTCCAGGAGGGCACGCGCCCCTACATCGACGGCTACCGCGTCATGGGGTTCGGCGACCTGTGGGTCACCGTCCGCCATCTGCTGCCGAACATCCTGCCGGCGCTCATCGCGCAGAGCGCGCTGGGCTTCGCCCACGCGCTCATGGACCTGGCCGCCCTGTCCTACCTGGGGCTGGGCGTGCGCCCGCCGGACGCGGACTGGGGTTCGATGCTCAGCCAGTCGCAGAGCGCCATCCTGCAGGGCGCCCCCTGGAGCGGCCTCATCCCCGGCATCGCGATCCTGCTGACCGTCGTGAGCGTCAACGTGCTCGGCGAGCACGTCGGGGGATCGATCGGCCGCAAGCGGAGCGAGAGGACATGATCATGCTCGCGAAGAAGGCGACCTCGCGCACCGCCGCGCACGCCGCGGACCGCGGCACCGCGCTGGACGTCTCCGGCCTCGGCCTCACGATCGGCTCCGGCGAGCGCGCCGTCCCGCTCCTCGCGGACGTCTCCGTCCGCGTCGGGCCGGGGGAGACCGTCGGCCTGGTCGGGGAATCGGGCTCCGGCAAGTCGCTGACGGCGCGGACGGCGCTGGGCATGACGCCCCGCGGCGCCCGCACCACCGGGACGGTCACGGTCGCGGGCGTGGACGTCCTCACCGCCGGGCGGGCGGCGCTGCGCGAGCTGCGCCGAAGCCGCGCCTCGATGGTCTTCCAGGACCCGCGCGCCTCGCTCAACCCGGTGCGCCGCGTCGGCGACTACCTCACCGAGGGGCTGCGCGCCCGCGGCGTCCCCGCGCGCGCCGCGGCCGAACGCGCCCTGGAGCTGCTCGACCAGGTCGGCGTCCGCGACCCGCGCGGCGCGCTGCGGCGCCGCCCGCACGAGTTCTCCGGCGGGATGCTGCAGCGCGTCGTGATCGCCGGGGCGCTGTCGTCCGAGCCCGCGCTGCTGCTGGCGGACGAACCGACGACCGCGCTCGACGTCACCACGCAGGCCGAGGTGATCGCGCTGCTGAAGTCGCTCCAGCGCGAGCACGGCACCGGGATCCTGTTCGTCACGCACGACCTGGACCTCGCCGCCGCGATCTGCGACCGCATCTACGTCATGTACGCCGGGCGCATCGTGGAGGAGGCTGCCGGACCGGCGCTCTTCGACGTGGCCGCGCACCCCTACACGCGCGCGCTGCTGGACGCGAGCCCGTCCGTGCGCGGCGAGAAGGTCGCGATCAAGGCCATCGAGGGCCGCCCGAAGTCGCTCGCCGAGGCCCCCGGAGGCTGCTCGTTCCGCGACCGCTGCCCTCTCGCCGACGACGCCTGCGCCGCCGGCGTCCCCGAACTCCGCGCGCACACCGTTCGCGCGGGCGCGGCCTCGCGCGTGGCGTGCGTCCGTCCCGAGGAGGCGACCCGTGAGCAGTGACCCCGTGAGCAGTGACCCCGTGAGCAGTGACCCCGTGGGCGGCGAGCCGGTCCTGCGCGTGTCGTCGCTGGTGAAGCGGTTCGGGACGTTCACCGCGGTGGACGACGTGAGCTTCGAGCTGACGCCCGGCGCCTCACTGGGCATCGTCGGCGAGTCGGGATCGGGCAAGACCACCACGGCCCGCATCCTGGCGGGACTCGAGGAACCGACGTCCGGGACCGTCGTGCTCGACGGGGAGCCCGTGGACGGACGGTCGCGCCGCGCGCGGCGCCGGCAGGCCCGCCGCCTCCAGATGATCTTCCAGGATCCGTACGGGTCGTTCGACCCGCGGCAGACCGTCGCCGACTCGATCGCCGAGCCGATGCGGCTGCACGCGCCCGGCCCGGCCCGGGAGCGGCGGGCGCGCGTCGCCGAACTGCTGGACCAGGTCGGGCTCGGCGGGCGGGCGGGGGAGTCGCTGCCGCGCGACCTGTCCGGCGGCCAGCGGCAGCGCGCCGCGATCGCGCGGGCGCTCGGCATCGAACCGCGCGTCCTCGTCCTGGACGAGGCCGTCGCCGCGCTCGACGTGTCCGTCCAGGCGCAGGTCCTCACCCTCCTGGACGACCTGCGGCGCGACACCGGGGTCGCCTACGTCTTCGTCAGCCACGACCTCGCCGTCGTCCGCCACGTCACCGACACCGCGATCGTGATGCGCCACGGCCGCGTCGTCGAGCGCGGCGACACCGAGCGGATCCTGCGCGGCCCACAGCACCCGTACACGCGGCTGCTGCTCGACTCCATCCCCGGCCCCGGCTGGGACCTCGACCGGGTCGCGCGCGACCGGCGCGCGCTCGACGCCGCGTCCTGACCGGGCGCCCGCCCCGCCACCCCCGTCCCCTCAGTCCCGTCCCCTCAGTCCTTCCGACTGCCTCCCTCACTCACGGAGACGCCACGTGCCGAACATCGAACGGGTGGGGCCCGCTGCCGTGCCCGCCGACGCCGAGCAGGTCATGATCCCCATGCGCGACGGGATCCGGCTGGCCGCCGACGTCTACCGCGCCGACCCGCCGCGCCCGCGGCCCGTCGTGCTCGTCCGCCTGCCCTACGACAAGGACGGCGACTACTGCTTCATGCCCGCGATCGGCCGCTACTTCCGCGACCGCGGGTACGCCGTCGTCGTCCAGGACGTCCGCGGCAAGTACCGGTCCGAGGGCGCCACGGAGTTCGGCCGCCACGAGGCCGACGACGGGTACGACACGATCCAGTGGCTCACCGGGCAGCCCTGGTGCGACGGCGACGTCGTCATGTGGGGCGACTCCTACTACGGCTACACCGCCATCGCCGCGGCGATCGGCGGGCATCCGGCGCTGCGCGCGATCGCGCCGCGCGTCACCGGCTCCCAGCTGTCGACGGTGCTGGAGCATGGCGACGGCACCCGCGACGTCGAGCAGACCGCCCGCAAGCTCTACTTCGCCACGCACTACGTCGACAACGACCGGTACGAGTGGGAGATCGACTGGAACGGGCGTCCGCTGCGGGCGGCGTTCGAGGACTTCTTCGCACGCCTCGGGCGCCGCTCCGCGAACTTCGACGCCGAGTTCGGCGGCACGCCCTCGCCGTTCGTCCCGCCTCCGCTGAAGGCGCTGCTGGAGGCGCCGCCCGTCCCCGCCCTCTACACGATCGGCTGGTTCGACAACTGCGCCGTCTGGTCCTGGCACGATGTGCGGGCGCTCTCGCGGGACCCGGGCTGGTCCGCCGACCTCCGCCTGCGGCTGGAGGCCATCGACCACGAGAACTACCGGCTCGGCGAGGCCCCCGTCGCGCCGCACGACGACCACGCCGTCACGCCGGCCGCGCTGGAGCGGATGCTGCCCGCCTATCTCGATCCCGCGATCGAGTTCTTCGGCGCCGTCCTCGGCCGCACCGGCACGCTCGCCGCGCTGCCGCGCGTCCGGTACGAGCTGTGCCACGGCGGGCCGCGGGAAGCCGACGCCTGGCCTCCCCGGGGGGTGCCCGACCTGGAGTTCTACCTGTCCGACGGGCCCGGCGGGCCGCGCCTGGCCGCCGAGGCGCCGGAGGGCGCGCGGACGCTGCGGTGGACGCACGACCCGTCCGACCCGGTCCCCTCGGCCGGGGCCAACCCCTTCGCGATCCTGCACGACCGGGCGGACCTGGGCCCGATCGGGGACCGCCCGGACGTGCTGCGCCTCACCGGCGACCCCGTCCGGGCGGACCTCGACCTCGTCGGCGCCGCGACGCTGCAACTGCGTCTGACGGCCCCCGCCGGCGCGCACGTCCACGCCCGCCTCCTCGACGTGACGCCCGGCGGCGCCGCGTTCCTCGCCGCCAAGGGGCAGATACGGCTCGACGTCCCGCTGACCGGCGCGGACGCCGTCATCGACCTGCAGAGCGTCGCGTACCGGCTGCGCGCCGGGCACCGCCTCGCGCTCGACCTCACCGGCACCGACTTCCCCGAGTACGTCATCGAGGCGCCGGACGGCGGCGACCCGTGGAGCGCCGTGCCCGGCGCCCCGGCCACACGGGAGGTCACGGTGGGCGGCGCGCGCCCGTCCCGCCTGCGGATCGGCGGACGGACGCCGGACCAGGTCCGGCGGTCGCTCGGCCTCGCCGAGGAGCGATGACCGGCACGCGCGACCGGGGCACCGGCTGATAGCGCCGCACTTTTCACCGACGTGCGCGTCGTGGACGGCGACCTGTGCGACGTCGGACCGGGAGAGAAGGGCGTCCTGGTCTCGGGACCGGACGTGATGGCCGGCTACGGGGCGGCCGGACGGGACCGGCCCCTCGGTGTCCGGCCCGCGGTTCCGCTCCGGCGGTATCGCCGCCGTCGACGCGGACGGTACGCCGCCATCGCCGACCGCGTACAGGACGTGATCATCTCGGGCGGGGAGAGCGTCCGCCCCGCCGGGGTCGAGGCTGCGCCACGCGGGGGGTCACGAACGCTCGGCCTGATCGTGCGCGAGCAGCGCCACACCGAGCGAGAGCCGGGACTCGTGGTCGTCCAGCGGCACCCCGAGCAGCGCTTCGAGCTTCTTCAGGCGCGGGTACAGCGAACTGCGGTTGCGGTGCGAGACCCGCGCCAGCTCGGCCTTGTTGCCGTCCACGGCGAGGTAGCGGCGGAGGAGGTCGAGGGTGCCGTCCTGCGCGCGGGCGTCGTGGGCCAGGACCCGCGCCAGCTCGACCTCCGCGAAGCCCTGCAGGCGCGGATCGTCCCGCAGCGCGTGGATCAGCCCCCGGATGCGGACGTCGCGGTGCCGCCGGAACCCCTGCTCGGCGGGCGGCATCGCGACCGCGACGTCCACCACGACGCACGCCGACCGCAGGGACTCGCGGGCGGCGAGCAGCCCGCTCACCGGCTCCCCGACGCCCAGCCGCAGGTCGTCGCCGGCGACCTCGCGCAGGCCGGCTGCCAGGGCGCGCAGCGCCCGCTCCTCCTGCCGGGCGGACGGCAGGCAGAGGACGACACCGACCTGCCCTCCGCTCAGGACGCCGGTCAGCCCCTCGACGCCCACGCCGCGCAACGTCTGCGACACCTGCTCCGACAGCCGCAGCAGCTCCCGGCGGGCCGTCCGCTCGTCCCGGCGCGGGGACCGCGGCCGCCCGGCGCGGCGGACCGCGACACCGACGTGGCACCGGCCCGGCCGGACGCCGAGCGAGGTCAGGCTCGCGATCGCGTCGGCCTCGGTCGCCAGTGACCCCTCCTGGACGGCCCGCAGCAGCCCGTCCTGGGCGCGCAGCCGCTCGGCCAGCTCGTCCCGCGCCGCCATCCGGTGCAGTTCGAGCGCCTCGGCGGCCCGTTCGAGCACCATCAGGACGCGGTCGTGCGCGTCCCGGTCCGCCTCTCCGGGGGAGCCGACGGCGACGAGACGCGCCCACGAGCGTCCGCGCGCGCCCACGTGGGCGGCGACCCAGCCCGGCCCCGGCGCCGGATCGTCCCGGGTGAACGGGCGGGCCAGCCGCGACCGGCGCTCCCAGCCGTCGAGCAGGCCCGCGACGTCCCCGCCCGCGGCGCGGTAGGCGATGACGCGCCGGCCGAGGTCCTCCAGCACCACCGACCGCCCGGTCAGCTCGCCGGTGCCGCGCACGATCTCGTCCGGGGGCGCGCCCGCGAGGCTCAGCCGGGTGAACGCCTCGTGCATCGCCTTCGCGAACTCCACCTGCTCGTACTGCGCGGCGACGAGGCGCCGGTGCGTGGCCTCGGTGACGTCGACGAACCGGACCTGCGCGTGCAGGCACACCAGCGGCAGCCCGAGCTCCTCCGCGCGCGCGACCGCCTCCGGCTGGACCCGCGGATAGGCCGCGCCGAGCTCCACCACGAGCCCGGCGGCGGACGCCTGCGCCAACTGCTCCACCAGCGCGACCGCCGACCGCGCCGACGCCGCCATCGCCTGCCCGGTCGTCAGCACCAGCTCGTGCCCGGCGAGGACCTCGCTGACGTTCGGGATGTCGCTGACGTGCACCCACCGCACGTTCCGGTCGAGCCGCGCGGCCCCCGCGAGGACCGCGGGCAGCCCGGCGCGCATCGCCGGCAGCTCCAGGACGTCCGCCACCGTCAGTGCCACGCGGCCTCACCTCGTCTCGTCACCATAGTGTCGCTCTTCTGCCCTCATGGGCGACATGTTGTCGGCTGACGTCCCATTATGCGGGTGCCAGACTCCCGGCATGTCCACTCCGCCAAGCAGCACCCCCGTCACGCACTGGATCGCGGGCCGCCGCCACGAAGGGACGGGACGGCGCCGGGGCCGGGTGACGAACCCGGCGACCGGCCGGGTCACCGCCGAGGTCGCCTTCGCCGAACCCGCGGACGTCGATGCGGCCGTCGCGAGCGCCGCCGCGGCGGGCCGGGCCTGGGCGGCCACCACCCTCGCCGCCCGGACGCGCGTCCTGTTCGCCTTCCGGCAGCTCCTCGACGAGCGCAAGGACGAGCTCGCCGCGCTCATCACCGCCGAGCACGGCAAGGTGCGGTCCGACGCGCTCGGCGAGGTCGCCCGCGGCCTCGAGGTCGTCGAGTTCGCCTGCGGCATCGGCCACCTGCTGAAGGGCGACGCGTCCACGAACGTCTCGTCCGGCGTGGACGTCCGCGACATCCGGCAGCCGCTCGGCGTCGCCGCGGTCATCAGCCCCTTCAACTTCCCGGCGATGGTGCCGATGTGGTTCTTTCCGATCGCGATCGCGGCGGGTAACGCCGTCGTGCTGAAGCCGAGCGAGAAGGATCCCTCCGCGTCTCTGTGGACGGCGGAACTGTGGAAGGAGGCGGGCCTGCCGGACGGCGTCTTCACCGTGGTCCAGGGAGACGGGACGGCCGTCGACGCGCTCGTCGACCACCCGGACGTCGCGGCCGTCAGCTTCGTCGGGTCCACGCCCATCGCCCGGTACGTCTACGAGCGCGCCGCGAAGGCGGGCAAGCGCGTCCAGGCCCTCGGCGGCGCGAAGAACCACATGGTGGTCATGCCGGACGCCGACCTCGACGCCGCGGCCGACGCCGCCGTCAACGCCGGCTTCGGGTCCGCGGGCGAACGCTGCATGGCCGTCGGCGTCGTCGTCGCGGTCGGCGACGCCGCCGACGAACTCGTCGCGAAGATCGCGGCGCGGACCCGTTCGCTGCGCACCGGCGACGGCACCGGGGACGCCGACATGGGACCGCTCGTGACCCGCGAGCACCGCGACCGCGTCGCGTCCTACGTGGCCGCGGGGGAGGCCGCGGGCGCGACCGTCGCCGTCGACGGCCGGTCCGTCGAACCCGACGGCGACGCGAACGGGTTCTGGCTCGGCCCGACCCTGCTCGACCGCGTCACCCCCGACATGTCCGTCTACACCGACGAGATCTTCGGCCCGGTGCTGAGCGTCGTGCGGGTCCGGACGTACGCGGAGGCGCTGGAGCTGATCAACGGCAACGACCACGGCAACGGCACCGCCGTCTTCACGCGGGACGGCGCCGTGGCGCGCGCCTTCGAGAACGACGTGCGGGTCGGCATGGTCGGGATCAACGTCCCGATCCCCGTCCCGGCCGCCTTCCACTCTTTCGGCGGCTGGAAGTCGTCCCTGTTCGGCGACGCGCACGCCTACGGCGTCGACGGCGTCCGCTTCTTCACCCGCGCCAAGGTCGTCACCTCGCGGTGGCCCGACCCCGCCGCCGCGCCGTCCGGCGGCGTCGAACTCGCCTTCCCGAGCACCCGCTGAAAGGACGCAGGATGTCGCGCACCCGCGAACTCGACCGCCGGCACGTTTTCCACTCGTGGTCGGCGCAGAACCGGGTCGATCCGATGGTCCTCACCCGGGCCGAGGGCGCCTACGTCTGGGACGAGAACGGCGACCGCTACCTGGACTTCACCTCCCAGCTCGTCTACACCAACCTCGGGCACGGCCACCCCGGGGTCGTCGCGGCGATCCAGGAGCAGGCGGCCCGGCTGTGCACGGTCGCGCCGCAGTTCGCCAACGACCGCCGCGCGGAGGCCGCACGGATGATCGCCGAACGCGCGCCAGAGGGCATGGACCGCGTCTTCTTCACCAACGGCGGCGCCGACGCCGTCGAGCACGCGGTCCGGATGGCCCGCCTGCACACGGGCCGTCCGAAGGTGCTGGCCGCCTACCGCTCGTACCACGGGGGCACCCAGACCGCGATCAACCTGACCGGGGACTGGAGGCGCGTCCCCAACGACACGGCCACCGCCGGGGTCGTCCACTTCTTCGGCCCTTACCTGTACCGCAGCGAGTTCCACGCCACGACACCGCAGGAGGAGTCCGAGCGTGCGCTGGCCCACCTGCGCCGGACGGTCGAGGCCGAGGGCCCGGCGACGATCGCGGCGATCGTCCTGGAGACGATCCCCGGCACCGCGGGCGTCCTGATGCCCCCGCCCGGCTACCTCGCGGGCGTCCGGGAGCTGTGCGACGAGCACGGCATCCTGCTGGTCTGCGACGAGGTGATGGCCGGGTTCGGCAGGGCGGGCGCCTGGCTGGCCATCGACCTGTTCGGCCTGCGTCCGGATCTCATCACCTTCGCCAAGGGCGTCAACTCCGGCTACGTCCCGCTCGGCGGCGTGATCCTCGGCGACGCCGTCGCCGACACGTTCGGGGACCGTCCGTACCCGGGCGGCCTGACCTACTCGGGCCACCCGCTCGCTGCGGCCGCCGCCGTCGCGACCCTCACCGCGATGGAGGAGGAGGACGTGGTGGACCGCGCCGCCGCCCTCGGCGCGACGGTGATCGCCCCGGGCCTCGCGGACCTGGAGAAGCGGCACGCGGTCATCGGCGAGGTGCGGGGGACGGGGGTGTTCTGGGCCGTCGAGCTGGTCGCCGACCGCGGCACCCGCGAACCGCTGCCGGTCGCCGCGGTCGCCGCGGTGGCCGCCGAGTGCCGGGCCCGGGGACTGCTGCCACTGCCCAACGCCAACCGCGTCCATCTCGTGCCGCCCTGCACCATCTCCGACGACCAGGCGTGCGAGGCGCTGGACATCCTGGACGCGGCGCTGGCACGGGCCGTCCGGTGAGCCGGTTCAGCAGAGCGCGCGCCAGGCGCTCGCCAGGGCTCGGCGGAACTGCTTCCTCCTCCTGCCGTGCGGTGAGGTGCTCGATCATGCGTTCCTCCAGGTCGCGGACGGGGCCGGCGAGGTCTCCCAGCAGGGCCCGGCCCGCGTCGGTGAGGTGGATCAGCAGCCGCGACCACCCTAGACGATTGACAGGAAACCTGTTCGACACGAGACTGCAGACCAGCAGGAAACCTGACGATCTTGCGAAGGGGCGCGCATGCGGCCGGACGGCAGAAGGGCGATCGTGACCGGGAGCGGGCGCGGCCTGGGCCTCGCCTACGCCGAGGCGCTCGCCGTCGCGGGCGCCGCGGGGGTGGTCAACGACGTCGACCGGGAGACGGTGGACGCCGCGGTGGAGAAGATCGCCGCGGCGGGCGGCCGCGCCGTCGGCGTGGCGGCGGCGGTCGGTGACGCCCCGGCCGCCGAGACGCTCGTGAATGCGGCCGTCGAGGAGTTCGGCGGACTCGACGTCCTGGTCACCAACGCCGGGATCCTGCGCGACCGGGTGCTGTGGAAGATGACCGACGACGACTTCGACGCGGCGATCGGCGTGCACCTGAGCGGGACGCTCACCTGCGCGCGCGGGCCGCCGCGGATGCGCGAGCAGGGGACCGGCGGCCGGATCGTCCTGGTCGGGTCACCGGCGGGGCAGCGCGGCGACTTCGGGCGGACCGACTACGCCGCCGCCAAGGCCGGGATCGTGGCGATGGCGCGCACCTGGGCGATGGGACTGGCCCGCGCCGAGATCACCGTGAACGCCGTCGTGCCGGTCGCGGCGACCGAGATGACCAAGACGATCCCGGCGTTCGCCCCGGTCATCGCCGAGTCCGAACCGACGGTGAACACCACCGCCGCCACCTTCCGCTCCCGGTAGCGGGCGGCCATCTCGGCGATGGTCGGCTGCCGGCGGCCGTGGGCCTTGAAGTGCTCCTCGGACAGCCCGTTCGGCGGCACGATCGCCCACGGCTACCTCACGCTCTCGCGCCACTACGCCTGACGGCGCCCACTCCGAAGGAAGACCGACGATGACCCAGACCTCCGCCCCCTTCGCCCCGGCCCTCACCTTCGCCTTCGAGATCCGGGCCCGCCTCGCCCCGACACTGCACATCGGACACGGAGACGGCGAGAAGACCGAGTTCACCCCCATCACCGGCGGCACCGTCGAGGGCCCCATGCTGCGCGGCACGGTCCTCCCCGGCGGCGGCGACTGGTCGAGCACCCGAGGCCGCGTCTGCGAACTCGACGCCCGCTACCTCCTCCGGACGGACGACGGCGCGGTCATCGACATCGTCAACCGCGGGTACTACCACGAGGGCGAGAACAGCCCCGACCAGTACGACGGCGACCTCCGGGTGTCCGAGGCGGGCGTCTACTACCGCACCTCGCCCGCCTTCCGCACCGACGCCCCGGCGTACCGGTGGCTCGCCGAGACCGTTTTCGTCGGCCTCGCCCGCCCGGCGGACACCGACGCCGTCGCCATCCGCATGTACGCCGTGGCCTGACCCCCCGGGCCGCACCGGCGGGGAGCGGGGGAGGACGTGCGAGTCCTGGAGGCGGACGCCTCTCAGCCCGCGGCGGCCTGCTCCCGCCGTGGACCGTCGGCCGCGGACGGCTCCCCGGACGAGTCCGCGCAGCGGGCGGCGAGCGCGGCGCGGTCGTGGATCGAGGCGCGCGCGAGACCGCCGAGCAGGGGTTGCCGCGCAGCCTCATGGGGCCCGCGCGATCGTTCAGTCTTCGACCAGGTCGGCAACGAACCGGGTCGGTTCGCGCTCCAGGCGTGTGGTGCGGTTCCGGGGCATCAGCATCGTCGTGATGAGGAACGATGGGGCCGCCAGGAAGCCGCCGGTCAACGGCCCGGCCGTGATCAAACCGTAGTGGGAGACCTTCGCCAGCGCGTTGGTCTCTGGTAGGTGCCCGGCTGCGGCCGGAGAGCGTACAAGGTCCTCTTGGGTCGGTAGCGAAGAACGCCGCGCCCTTGTCGCTGCATGCCGGAGCCGATGGACACGCCGGCGCCGTCGCGTGTGACGCTGAGCGGCCCCCAGGATCCCGAATTCGCCCGCACGTTCCTATAGGCGTACGTGATTGAAGTACCGCTATCTGTTGGCCGTTCGTTCGGCTTCAAAAGGGGAGTGACCGGCGTGTGACCGGATTGAGAGTGCTCCCCTCCACTCTCGCCCTGTGGCACATCGCATCTCGGCGGCCGCCCATTCCGGGCCGGGCGCCCCGCCGCCGGGCCCCGCGCAGCGGGCGATGTTCCGACAGTCGATCCGGTTCGTGATCGTCCTGCGCCTGACGAGCTGCGCCATGGGGGCCGCGGTGGCGCTCGCCGGGCGCGCGTCGGCCGCCCGCCCTGGGTGGGTCGCGGCGTGCGCCGTCGCCTTCCTGGCCTGGGGCGTCCTGTTCGCCCTGGTCATGCTCGCGCGGGGGCCTTCGCGGCGGCTCCTGGCCGGCGACGTCGTACTGGTCGTCGTCCTCTGCCTCGCGCACCGCGAACTGGTGCCCGGCCGGGTCCTCCAGGCGAGCGCGGGCACCGGCTGGGTGGACATCGCCGCCGGCAGCGGCGTCTTCATCGCGCAGTTCGCGCTGCGGCAGCCGTCCGGCATGGCGGTGGCGCTGCTGATCGCCGCCGCCTACACCGCCGGGGCGCCCGGCCTGCGCGAGGCGCCCGTCCTCCTGGTGGTGCAGGGCGCGCTGGCGGCCACGCTCGTCGGCCTGCTCCGCCGGGAGGCGCGCGCGGTGGACCGCGAGCTGGCCGGCCGGGCCGAGGCGGCCGCCGCCGCGGCGGCGCGCTCGGCGGCCCGCGCGGACGAGCGCGACCAGCAGCGCCGACTGCACGACACCGTGCTCGCGACCCTCACCATCGTCGGCACCGGCGCGCTCGAGGCCACGACCCCCGTGCTGGCCGGGCGCGCGGCGGCCGACCTGGCGGTCATCGACGACCTGCGGACGGCCTGGAGCGGGCCGCCACCGGTCGGGCCCCCGCGCAGCGCGCGGCTCGACCTGGCGCTGCGCGCCGTCGTGACCGCGCCGCGCCCCGGCCTGCCCGCGCTGCGGGTCACCGCCGACATCGCGCCGTGCCGGCTGCGGCACGACGTGGTGGAGGCGATCGCGCAGAGCGCCGAGGAGGCGCTGCTCAACGTCGCCCGGCACGCGGGGACGGGCACGGCGCGACTCGGTCTCGAACGGACACCGCGCGGCGCCGTCGTCACGATCACCGACGAGGGGGCCGGGTTCGACCCCGCGGCGGTCCCGCCGCAGCGCAGAGGGCTGCGCGAGTCGGTCCACGGCCGCATGCGGGCAGCCGGCGGGGCAGCGCGGGTCGAGTCCCGGCCCGGGGCCGGCACCCGCGTCCGGCTGTGGTGGCCCGATGAGTGACGGCGACGGCGCCCGGCTCATCGCCGTCCGGTACGCGCGGGCCTTCAACGTCACCGTGATCGGCATCGTCGCCGTCTGGCACGCCGGCTACGACCCGGTGATCATCACGCGCGGCTGGCCGATGTACGACCCCGCGGCGGCCGTGATCGCGGCCTGGCTGCTGCTCGCCGCCGCGCAGGCGGCCGGGGCGGCCCTGGTGCTGCGCTCGGCCCTGGACGCGCGCGCCGCCCGCGCCCTCGCCGCCGTCACCCTGGCGGCCGGGGAGCTGGCGGCCGCCGCCTACCCGCCGGGCGCGGCGATCAGCGACCTGAGCTGGGCGTCCAACACCGTCGGGTGGACCGGCGTCATGCTCCTGGTCCGGCGCCCCTTCCGCGAACCGGTGCTCTTCATGCTCGTCAACATCGGCGGCACCGCGGCGCACATGGTCCTCGACGGCTCGCTCGACCACGTCGCGGTCACCCGCCTGATCACCGTCGCCTACACCACGGCCGGCGTCCAGCTCACCTTCGCCTGGCTGGGCGGACGGCTGCACGGTGCCGCCCGGAACGCCACCGAGACGGCCGGGCGGCAGGCCGCGGGCCGCGCCCGGGCCGCCGCCGAGGAGGCCGTGCACGCCGAACGGCGGCGGCGCTACGAGTACCTGCGCACCCGCGTCCGGCCGGTCCTGCACGGCCTGGCGACCGGGCGGATGGACCCAGGAGACGACGCCGTCCGGCACCGGGTCGCGCTCGAGGCCGCTCGGCTGCGCCGGCTCTTCGCCGAGACCGACGACACCCCGCACCCGCTGCTGCACGAACTGCGCGCCTGCGCCGACGTCGCCGAACGCCGCGGCGTGGCCGTCACGCTGCTCGGCTACGGCGACGTCCCGCCGCTGTCCGCCGCCGCCCGCCGCGCACTGGCCGAAGGGCCCCTGCTCGTCCTGGCGGCGGCCGCCACCTGGGCCCGGGTGACCGTCGTCGCCGGGCGCGGCGAGGTGGTGGTCGGCGTGGTCGCCGACGCCGCCGCGAAGGTCGCCGCGGACGTCGCCGCGCAGCCGGGCGGGCCGGCGGCACCGTCAGTCATGCACGACCGAGAGGAGAACCGGCTATGGGTGGAGACCCGCTGGAGCCCCGGCGGCTCACCGTAGGAGTCATCGACGATCACCCGGTCGTCATCGAGGGCGTCCGGGCCTGGCTGGCCGGCGACCCGCGCATCGAGATCGCCCACGTCGCCGACACCGTCGACGGCGTGCCCGTCGGCCTCGACGTCCTCATCCTGGACCTGAACCTGCACGGGCGCCTCGTCCTCGCCGACGTGGCGGAGCTTGCCCGCCGCACCCAGCGCGTGATCACCTTCTCCCAGCTCACCGAACGGGAGACGGTCCTGGCGGCGCTCGACGCGGGCGCGTGCGAGTTCGTCGCCAAGAACGAGGGCCGCGACCACCTCCTGGCGGCGGTGCTCAGCGTGGCCGCGGACCGGCCCTACGTGACGCCCACCGCCGCGGGCGTCCTGGCGGCTGACGAACCGGCCGTGGACGGACGGGCTACCGCGCTCCGGCTGTCCGGGCGGGAGCGGACGGCGCTGCTGCTGTGGTTCCAGTCGATGTCCAAGGCGTCGGTCGCCCGCCGGATGGGCGTCTCGGTGCACACCGTCGAGATGTACATCAAGCGGGCACGCGTGAAATACGCCCAGGCCGGCCGGCCCGCGCCCACGAAGGCCGACATGCTCGCACGCGCCATCGAGGACGGCCTGGTCCGTCCCGACGAAATCGTCGGGTACCGCTCGTCCGCGACGTCACCGGGTGCCGCGTCTCCGTTGCCGCCATCTCCTGTTCCCTGAACAAGGGTCGTGTGCGTAACGGTGCCGACACGTAACGTCACCATTAGGTGAAGGGGCGGAAGAGAAACGCCCCGGAACCACTCGAAGAGAAGGGAAGAACAGTGCAGAACGCGTACGAGCCGCCGACGCTCATCGAGATCGGCGACCTCCGCGACGTCACCCTCGGCAACGGCACGTGGGGCGTCGACGAGAAGAACCAGTGCTGGTACTTCGGCTGCATCCAGGGCTGACGGCCACGGACCGCTGATCCGGGGCCGTGCCGGTGCGCGTGACCACCGGCACGGCCCCTTCCGGAAAGGAGGCGCCTTGAAAACGCAGGAGAACAGCTACGAAACGCCGGTCCTGACACCTGTCGGCGCATTCTCCGCAGTGACTCTGGGAGTCACTTCCTGGGGCTGGGACGACTCCAACCACTGCTGGTACCTGAACTGCCCCGATCAGGGCTGAGAAACGAAAGCCGGACGCCGGGCGCTCGTCATGCCGGCGTCCGGCGCTTTTCGGGGGAGGAGACACAATGCGTTTCATCGTCGTGCTAGACAATGCGGCCGGCGAGGCCGTCGTGGCGTCGCTACGCGACCGGCCGGGGCTGCGGATCATCGACCACGAGTCGGGACGCCCCTGGATCGCCGGGTGGTGGCGGGACGAGGAGGTCACCTGGGCCGCCGTCCCGGGACGGCGGCGGATCGCCGTCCTCGGCACCGCGGCGGCGACCGAGTGCGGCCTGGCGCGGTACCTCGGCCGGCTGCGCGGTCCCTGCGGCCTGAACGACCTGCCGCGCGAACTGCCCGGCAGTTTCCACGCGGTGGCGATGCTGGACGGCACCCTGTGCGTTCAGGGCAGCCTGTCCCGGCTCCGCGAAGTCTTCTACGGCGAGGTGCTCGGCACCACGGTGGCGGCGGACCGCCCGGACACGCTGGCCGCGCTGAACCGGGCCGGGTTCCGGGAGGAGGGGCTGGCGGCCGGGCTCATGGCTCCCGCACAGATCTGGCCGCTCGGCGAGATGTGCCTGTGGAGGGGCGTCGAGAGCGTTCCCGCCGACCACCGGCTGGAGGTCGCCCCGGGCGGCCGGGTCCGCCTGGAGCGCCGCCATCACCCTCCGGCGCCGGAGTTCCCCCTCGCCGAGGGGGCGGAACGCGTGCGGCGTGCGCTGCGCGACGCCGTGGCCGTCCGCGCCCACGGCAGAACCTCTCTCAGCGCCGACCTGTCCGGCGGGATGGACTCCACCAGTGTGTGCTTCCTGGCCGCCGAGAAGGTCGAGCGCCTGCTCACCGTCCGGCGCGAATCCAACGATCCGGGCGACGACGACGGGTACTGGGCCGGGCTCGCGGCCGCGGAGTTGCCCAACGCCCGCCACGTCGTCCACGCGTCGGCCGACTTCCCCGCCAACTTCGCGGGCCTGCTCGAGCCGGAGCCCGACCTGGAGGCCCCGTCTCCCGTCGTGCGCAACCGGGCGTCGATCCTCGAAGAGGCCCGCCTGCTGAGCGCCGCCGGCTCGACGCGGCATCTCACGGGGCACGGCGGCGACGAACTCTTCCACGCAAATCCCGCCTACCTGTACGACCTGCTCCGCCGCGCTCCGCTGCTGGCGGTCCGGCGGCTGCGCGCGAACCAGGCCGTGTACCGCTGGAAGCTCGGCCCGAGCGTCCGGGAGCTCCTCGATCGCACCTCGTTCGCCGACTGGCTCGGGCGCGACGTGGGCCGGACACTGGAGGGGTCCGTCCGCGATGTCATGTCGACGCCCATGAACGGCTGGGGCATGTCCTACCGGATGCCCCCCTGGGCGACCCCCGCGGCCGTGGACTCGGTGCGGCGGACGCTCCGGCAGGCCGCGGAGGAGGGGGCCGAGCCGCTGTCACCGCTGCGCGGACGGCACCTCTCGCTGCAGTGCATCCGCGAAGGCGGTGTTCTGATGCGCCGGATCGATCGCCTGGCGGCGTGTCACGGCGTGTCCCTGGAGGCGCCGTTCCTGGACGACCAGGTCATCGACGCCGCGCTCGCCTTGGACTACGCGGACCTCCTGCACGCCGACAAGTACAAGCCCGCGCTGGTGGAGGCGATGCGGGGCATCGTTCCCGCCGGGAACCTCGGGCGCCGGACCAAGGCCGAGTTCAGCGCCGACGTCTACGCCGGTCTCCGGCGGCACCGCGCGGAACTGCTGGAACTGTGCGACGGGATGCGGATGGCCGACCTCGGCCTGGTCGACGCGGCCGCCCTGCGCGAGATGCTGCTGAGCCTCCCGCCGTTCTCGCTCCGCCTGCTCCCGCTGCTCAACACGTTCGCGTGCGAGGTGTGGCTCCGATCCCTGCCCGCCGGCTCCCACGCGACCATTCCCGACCTGGAGGGGACCCGATGAGGCTGTCGCCCGACGTGACCGTCACCGAATCCGGCCGCGACCTGGTCCTGCTCAACGCGAAGACCGGGCGCTACTGGACGCTCAACCAGACCGGCGGTGCCGTGCTGCATCTGCTGATGGACGGACGCTCGCCCGCGGACGCCGCCGAGGAGCTGACGCGGCGGCACCCCGCGTTCGCCGACCGGATCGGACGGGACGTGGACGCGGTCGTCCGCTCCCTCCTCGACGAGAAGGTGATGCTCCCATGACGATGCCCGTGACGCTCGAACGGCCCGGCCGCGTCCCGCTGCGCAGGCGCGCGGCGGCCCGCCCGGCCGTCGCACTGGCGGCGCTGCTGGAGCGGCTTCCGCCGCGGCGGATGCGGCGCGCCCTCCTGGTGATCCGCCGCGGGACCCGTCCGGCGACGCTCGCGCAGGCGACGGCCGCGCGCGAGGCCGTGGTCGCGGTCAGCGTGCGCTGCGCGGGCCAGGGCTGCCTGCGGCGCTCGCTCGCGGTCGTGCTGCTGTGCCGGATGGGCGGGACCTGGCCGGACTGGTGCACCGGCGTCCGCACCGAGCCGTTCCGGGCGCACGCCTGGGTCGAGGCGGAGGGGACGGCGGCGGGGGAGCACGACGACATGCTGCTTTACGCCAAGACCATGACCGTCCCGGCCCGCGCCCGGAAGGGACGATGACCGTGGGCCAATACGCGCTGCTGACCGTCCAGGCCCTGCTGGCGGGCCTGTTCGCGGTCGCCTCGTTCTCCAAGCTGCGCGGCCGGGACGACTTCGGGCGGTTCGTGACGACCGTCCGGAAGCTGACGATGCGCTCGGGGCCGTCCACGGCCGTCGTCGCCGCGGTGTTCGCGGTCGTGGAGGCGGTGACCGCGGTACTGATCGCGGTGCCCGCCACCGCCCGGGCCGGATTCGCGCTGGCCACCGGCCTGCTGGCCCTGCTCATCGGAGTGGTGTTCCGGGCGGTGCGCGGCCGGGTGTTCGCCGAGTGCGGCTGTTTCGGCCGCCGCAGTGGGCTGATGAGCTACCCGCTCCTCGTCCGCAACGTGTTCCTGCTGGCCATGGCCCTGGCGGGCCTGGTGCTCGCGCCGTCCGGGGTGCCCGTCGGCCATCTCTGGCACGGCGTCGCGCTCGCCGCCGGGATCGTCCTGGCGTCGCTGCTGCTGCGTGGCTACGACCTGGCCGTAGCGGCCGTCTTCAAGCGCCTCCGGCCGGAGCCGGCGGCATGAGCGACGCCGCGATCGAAATGGCGGGCCTCGGCAAGAGCTTCGGGAACGTGACCGCTCTGGACGGCATCGACCTGACCGTCCCCCGGGGGACGGTCCTGGGGCTCCTCGGCCACAACGGGGCCGGGAAGAGCACCCTGATCGGCGTCCTGGCGACCCTGCTGCGCCCGTCGCGCGGCACCGCCCGGGTCGCGGGCCACGACGTGGTGGCGGACCCGTCCCGGGTACGTCGGAGCATCGGCGTCGCCGGGCAGGCCACCACCCTGGACCCGGCCATGTCGGGCCGCGACAACCTGCTCGTGATCGCCCGGCTGTTCGGCGCCGGGCGCCGGGACGCCCGCGCCCGCGCCGATCTCCTGCTCGAGCTGTTCGGTCTCACCGCCGCCGCCGGGCGTCCCGCACGGACCTACTCGGGCGGGATGCGGCGCCGCCTCGACCTCGCGGTGACGCTCGCCCGGCGGCCGGAGGTCGTGTTCCTGGACGAGCCGGGCACCGGCCTCGACCCGGTCAGCCGGCTCGACGTGTGGGAGATGGTGCGCGGGCTCACCGGCCTCGGCTCCACCGTCGTCCTCACCACGCAGCACCTGGAGGAGGCCGATCGGCTGGCGGACTCGATCACCGTCCTGTCCGGGGGGAGCGTGATCGCCACCGGGTCGCCCGAGGAACTGAAGGCCCGGGTCGGACGGCGCACCGCGACCGCGTGGTTCACCACCGGCGAGGACGCCGTCACGGCGCACCGGGCACTCGACCGGGCCGGCGGCCTGCGGCCGGTGTGCGACCGCCCGCAGCACCGCGTCACCACCGTGCTGTCCCGCGACCGCGACCTGGCGGACCTCGTCCGGACCCTGGACGCCGCCGGCGTCGAACCGGCACGCCTGACCCTGGCCGAGCCGGACCTCGACCAGGTGTACCTGGCCCTCACGTCCGAACGGGGACTCCGATGACGACCTGTGCGCAGCCTCCAGCGGCCCGCGACCGTCCGTCCGGCGGGCTCGCCTTCGACGGCACGTCCGGCTGGCGCGCCCCCGGTGCCGCCGCGCAGACTCGCATCCTCACCGCGCGCTCCCTGAAGAGCCTTCTCCTCGATCGCCGGCTGCTGCTCGTCGGCCTGATCGAGCCGCTGATGATGCTCACCGCCTTCGGGCAGGTCTTCTCCGGCATCGTCCATGCCCCGGGCTTCCCGGCGGGCGTCCGGTACGTCGACTTCCTGCTCCCGGCGCTCTTCCTCACCACGGCGCTGCAGAGCGGGCTTCAGGCCGGGATGGGGCTCGTGGACGACGCCCGCGAGGGCATGTCCGCCCGGTTGCGGACCATGCCGGTGTGGCCGGGCTCGGTCCTGGTGGCCCGCAGCCTGGCCGGGCTGACACGGGTCGTCCTGCGGCTGCTGTTCCTGCTGACGCTCGCGTACGGCGCCTTCGGCTACCGCCCGGCGGGCGGCCCCGTCGGCACGCTGGCCGCGGTCGCCCTCGCGCTGGTGATCGGCTGGAGCCTGGGCTGGGTGTTCATCGCGCTGGCATGCTGGGTCGACAACGCCGAGACGCTCCACGCCGTCGCGGGCGCGGTGATGTTCCCGCTGATGTTCGCCTCCAGCGCGTTCGTCCCGGTGGACGGCCTGCCGCCCTGGCTGGGGTGGATCGCGCGCCTCAACCCCCTCACCTACGGCATCGACGCCGCACGCGACCTGACGCTCACCGGCACCGCCGCCGCGGGCACGCTGGTCGCCGTCCCGACGGCCCTCGCCATCGCGGCACTGACCGTCCCGGTCGCCGTCAAGGGCTTCAGCCGACAGGGATGATGACCGCCGCCAGGACCGAGCGACTATTACTTTGAGCACCGGACCGGCGACTCTGGGCCGCGAAGCGCCGAGCCCGGACGTCGACGCTCGACTCGATCGAGCAGAACGCAGAACGCAGAGCGCCATGACCGTTCGGCGGACACGCGCGAGTGTCCGCGCAGGCAGCGGCGGCCTCACTGCCTGATCGACCGCCTCTCCCGAGTTCGGTACACCCACGTTCCTTATGCTCGGAACCCGGACCCCTTTTGATGGTGAAGAATCCGGTTTCGGGTTCTTCGGCCAGGTCTCGGCCGACGAGGCGTTTGAGTTTGGCGCGGATGCCTTCGACGGTGTTCTTGCTGGTGGCGGGCAGGTTGAGGGCGAGAGCGACGTCTTTGGTGCGCAGGCCGCCCGGGTGGTCGGCCAGGACAGTCAGAATGTCGCGGTAGGCGGGCGGGAGTGGTGGCCCGGCGGCGCCGGCGAGGTCCAGCAGCATCTGGTGCGTGGTCTCCAGCCGTTCCAGGTGGTGGCGGGCGTCGGCGAGTTCGGTGGTGAGCTGCTCGACACGGGCGCGGGCCGCGTCGCGGTCGTCGGCCAGGCGCCGCAGGAGCTGGTCGGGGACCGGCGGGGGCAACCGGCCGGTCACGCGGCCGGGTTCGAGGCCGGGGGCGGGGTGTCGCGCCAGCGGGTGGTGGTGCCGGTCAGTCGGCGCGTCAGCCGGTCGGTGGCCGCCCAGTACAGGTGAGACTCGCTGCTGGCGGGTAGTTTCTCGTAGTCGCGGGCCAGCCGGCGGTGCAGCATGGTGGTGCCGAAGGTCTGCTCGGCCACCTACCGCTTGGGCACCGGCACGAACCCCCGGCCACCGGGTTCGGGCTGGACCGTGGTGACGGTGATGCCCGGCCCGGCGCCGTGATCGGCGACCGCGTTCTTGAATCCCGCGTCCACCCACGCCGTCCTCACCGAGGGGTTGTCGAGGGCGACCCGGTCCAGCAACTCGATCCCGATGGCGTTGTCGTGCACGCTGGCGGCGGTCACCACCACCGCGATCAGCAGGCCCATCGTGTCGGTGGCGATGCCGCGTTTGCGGCCCCGGATCTTCTTCCCCGCGTCCAGCCCGGTCGTGGCCGAGGGGACCCCGGCCGCGGCGTGCACGGTCTGGGTGTCCATCGCCACCCCGGACGGGTCCTCCGCCCGTCCCGCGACCTCGCGGACCCGGCCGCGCAGCAGGTCGTGGATCGTCTGGGTCAGCCCGTCATCGCGCCACCGGGCGAAGTAGTAGTACACCGCCGAGCGGGGCGGCAGGTCATGGGGCAGGTACTCCCACCCGCAGCCGGTGCGTTCCTGATACAGGATCGCGTTGACGATCTCCCGCATCGGATACCGGCCCGAATGCCCTGACACCCGAGGGGTGCCGCGCCTTCCACGCCGTGATGACCGGCTCGATCAACGCCCACCGCTCATCGGACAGATCACTGCGATACGGCTTGCGCGCTCTCGTGCCCTCGTCTTCCATGCCACCCACGGCAACCCGGCCACGACCGAGCGTCAGCAGGCGGCAAGGGAGCCCTCACCAGCCCGCCAACCCACAACGGGACAATCCCTAACAAACAACCCTCTGAGGTCCGCCGCTCCGGCGGATCGGACGGCGGTGCGGCGGTCCGGATGCGAGGAATGCGAACGGGCCGCCCCTCAAGGGCAAAGCGGGCCGCTGTGGGGCTGCTCGTCCCACGGAAGCAGGCTTGCACGAAGGTGAACCCCACCGACCGAACCCATGTTGCGGACAAATGCGGACGGCCGTCCGCAACGTGGCGGACGACGCGGAACAATCCCGTCCGCGGTCCCTGTCCCGGGCCAGGCGAGATCTGCGGCCGGCAGTTGCGGTCCGGAGATGGTTAGGGGACGGGCCTGGCCCAAGGGGCGAGGCGGGTGCGGAGGTTCGCTTCGTCGAGGGCGAAGTCGGCGGCGGTGTAGTGGTGGGTGCCCTTGCCGTCACGGGGGTGGACGGCATGGTAGGCGTCGATCAGGCCGGTGGGGGCGCCCGGGGCGAGGCTCGCGGCGGTGTAGATCCGGTCGAGTACGGCGGGGGTGTCGTGGACGAGGTCGTCGTAGGCGATGTCGAGGACGGTGACGGAGTCGGCCTGGGGGCTGTGGCGGAAGGCGTGGGCGCGGCGCAGCCATAGTTCCGTCTGGTCGGTCTGGAAGCGGCCGACGTCGGCCGGGTCGACGTGGTCGCTGTAGGTGGTGCGGAAGACGCAGAAGAGGCTGGCACCGGAGGCGATGGTCCATACGATGTCGCGGTGCAGGACGATCACGACGGCGCCGGGGAGGGCGGCGGCGAGGCTGGGGAGTTCGGCGGTGTGCGCGGGGGCCTTGAGGAGCCAGCGGCGGCCGTCGGCGGCGTCGAGGGTGGCCAGGACGTGCCGGTGGTTCAGGTAGGTGTCGGTGAAGTCCTGGCCCGCGAGCCACCGGGTGTAGCCGTCGAGGCGGACGGTGGAGCTGAAGCCCCAGTTGCGGAAGCCGGAGTTCATCGCGACGACGCATTCCTCGGGCAGGTGCGGGCCGTGGTCGTGGACGGCGGCCAACGTGGGGTTCAGCAGGTTCAGCATGTCGCTGGCCGCAGAGCCCGCCTGGATGAGTTCCTCGCGCCGCTGCGGGGAGGCTCCAGCGAACTTCCACGGGACGGCGAGCTCGGCGGGGAGCGGTGCGCGCAGGCGGGGGTCGGTGGCCAGCAGGCGGTACAGGAAGGTCGTTCCGGTCCGCCATCCGCCGGTGATGATGATGGGCGGCCGGTCGAGCGGCCGTCCGGTGCGCGGGAGACGGTTCATCGCCAGGAGGGCGCGCAGGGCGGCGATGGCGGAGCCGCGGACCATGCGGGCGCCGACGGCGTTGAGGCGTCCGTCGTCGTGCGCGGAGGTGAGGTAGCGGTCGAGCCCTTCGCGCCAGTGTGCGGGGTCGCCGAGTCCGGCGGGGTCGGCCCGGCGGAGCGCCGTGGCGATGACGTGGCCGGGGTCCAGGGCGTAGGCGTCAGGACGGGCGGCACGGTCGTCCTCGGCCGCGGCGTAGATCTCCTCGGCCTGCGGGGTCCGCGGGGGAGGGGTCCAGAGTGTCATGCGCCACTTTCCAGCTCGTCGATCGGGTGGACGCCGACACGGGGCAGCGCGGGCGGGTGTTCGCAGTGCAGCCAGCGCAGCACGATCAGCCCGTACGGGCGGCCCTCCGTGTCGAGCCAGTCGCCGTCCGGTAGCCCCCGAGGCGGCCGGGCGGACAGGACGAGCCGGTAGCGGCCGTCGCGGCGGGCGGCTTTGGCGCCGCTCCGTGACACCGGCCGGTGCCGGTGGTCGAGAGAGTTGAGGTACCTGCTGTAGAGCAGGGCGTTCCAGTGGCGGCAGGGGACGGTCTCGCCTTCGATGACGAGCGCCTCGTCCGGGCCGAGCCGCCAGGCGCCGCGCTGGTAGTGGATGCCGGGCTCGGTGAAGGCGGCACCGTCGGCCATCTCCGCCCAGTGGCGCACGGTGTTGGGCTCGACCTGGCCTTCGACCGCGGCGAAGGCTCCCGGCATCATCTGGACGGTCTGGCCGAGCCGCCCGAGCCGGTGCCGGAACCGCGCGGCCTCGATCGGCGGCGGAGGCTCCGGCGGCGTGACCGGCTCGATGGCGCACCAGCCGTGCCGGTCGGTGGCGACGTCATCGTGGAAGTGGCGCACCCACAGTTGCCCGTTGCCCTCCGGCAGCGCAAGCCACGGCCCCGTCGCGGGTTCGGCTCCGCCGACCAGGAGGGAGAACTCGCCGGAGGGGCCGGCTGCCAGCCCGTCGCCGTCGATCCGCGCGGCGGCCGTTACGCCGCCGGAGGAGTCGGTGTAGGCGGTGACCGAGGTGTAGACGGCGTCGCCGGAGTGGCCGGTGACCCGGTACTGCCGGTCGCCGCGAACGTCGGCGACCCAGTAGCGGGTGTCGGGGTTGTCCATGAAGAACTTCTGCCGCCAACCGTTGAACGGGACGAGCTCGGGCCGGTCGCGGTCGGTCTCGAACCGCGCGAGCTGATTGTGCAGGCCGCGCAGCAGCGCCCGGTAGCCGTCGGCGCGCTCGTCCTCCGACAAGTCGCAGGTGGCGTCGCCGAGTTGCTCCCCGGCGGCTCGCAGTGCTTCGACCATGTCGGCCCAGGCCTGAGCTTCCGGGCTCATACCGGCTCGCCGGTGCATGCGCCCGCGGTGCGCGTGTACTGGACAGGGCGGTGCGTCATGTTCGCTCCAGAAGGATGGGGCGCGGAGGTCAGAGATGGACTCGGTCGTCGTGAACGTAGTGCGGTGCCGGGTCGTCGATGAGGATTCCCGGTTCGGCGGCGCACACGGCCGGGAGCGCGTCGAGGATCGCGCGAACCGATGCGGCGGTGACGGGGTTGGTGCGGTCGGTGCCGGAGGCGCGGGAGTAGGGGTCGAAGGTGAGCCGGGTCCGCAGAATCGACGGATCGCCGGTGATCTCGATCGTGTAGTCGATCGGAGTGTGGCCCTCGCGGTCGGGGAAGGGCAGGTCGTCGCCGCGGAAGGCGTTGGGGGCTCCGAGGTACCAGCATTCCTCGTTGGTGAAGAAGCAGTGGTCGTCCAGATAGCCCTTGTGGACGAGGTGCAGTGCCGCGGCTTGACCCGGTTCGACGGTGAAGCCCGACCGGGTCTGGAAGCGCTCGCGTGCCGGTATGCCCCGCAAGGCGTGGACGACCCGGACCTCGTCCATCGGGGCGCCGAACAGGTGGTGGGCGACGTTGCCGGTCAGGTCGCCGTAGTAGAGGTCGCCGAACAGGGCCAGCGGCTTGCCGGCACCCAGCTCTGCCGGGTCCGAGCCGAACCCGATCCGGCGGAGCCCGCCCCACATCGTGCCCGCCGCGGCCGCGAAGTCGACCGCCTCCACGCACCGTACGTGCGAGACGCCCGACACTCCCCGCGCCATCGTCATCGCGACCCGCTCGACCATGAATGTCGGATGCACGCCGGTGCCGTGCAGGGTGGTGCCGCCCGCCCGGCACGCTTCCACCAGCCGGGACGCCGGCGGGCGGGAGGCCGTCAGCCAGTTCGGCATCGCCGCGTTGTGATAGGCGGCCGTGGAGATGACGTTCTTGCCGGATTCCAGGAGGGCGATCACGTCGGCGTCCAGCTTCGCCCCGAGCGCGTCGGGCCGCGGTGTGACGATCACGCAGTCGGCGTCCAGGGCGAGGATCTCCTGCACCGACGTGGTCGCCTCGACCCCGATCGTCCCGAGACCGAGCAGATCACCGAGGTCGGCGCCGTGCTTGCGTTCGCTGAACACCTTCGCGCCGACCAGCTCTATGTCGGGCCTGCGATGGGCGGCCCTGGCGACGGCGCCGCCGACCTCCCCAGGACCCCAGATGATCAACCGGTGCGTCGTGCCCATCGCTCACCCTCACTTCCGTCCGGTGTGGACGACCGCCGGACGAGGCGTTAACTTACAGATCGTAAGTTAGTGGGGCAAGAGGCAGGGAGCATCCGGCAGATGGCAACACGCCGACGGCTGAGCGGTCCGCAGCGGCGCGCGCAGATCCTGGACGTCACCCGCCGGATCGTGGTCGAGGAGGGCTATCACGCGGTCACGTTCGAGCGGGTCGCCACAGAGTGCGGCGTCACCCGGACGGTCCTCTACCAGCAGTTCGACACGCTGCCGAGGCTTCTGATCTCGCTGATCGACCGCGAGGTCGAGCACGCCTTCGCCGGATTCCGGCAGGCCGTGGCCCGTCCCGTCCCGCCGGGCGAGGACCCCTTTACCGCCGGGCTGGCCGGAGTCCTGCAAGCCGTCGACGCGGCCCCCGCCACCTGGCGGATGTTCATGCTGCCGGCCGAAGGCGGTCCGCCCGAGCTGCACCAGCGCCTGGCCCGCGCCCGCGCCGTGACCCGCTCCCACCTGCAGAAGGTCACCGGCCATCAGGACGACCCCGACTTGAGCATCCGCGTCCTGCACGCGCTCGCCGACGAACTCGTCCGCCTCCGCCTCACCGATCCCGACGACCACCCGATCGACCGGCTCCTGGCCCAATCCCGCCGTATCGCCCGTGCCTGCCTCGACCACCCCGCCCCCGTCCACGATTGACGCCGATCGCACCGAGCGTCTCCCGGCAACCCCACATTCCGCGCGCACCGGGTCGGGTGCGGGTCCAGCCGCGGGTGCGGCGTTGTGTAGCCCTTGGCGCCTTCCGGGCGTCGGCGGACGGACACCGGCCACCCGCACGTCGCCGTCCGGCCGGGCCGGGATGGGAGTGTCGAACAGGCCGGGCGCGATGCGGCACATCCGCCTGCCCGCCGTTCCCCTCTCTGTCAGACTTCTGTGACACAAGGGACGTATGAGTCCTTCTGATATTAAGCAGGGCGAGACAGGACGAACAGCGCAGTGACGATGATGAACCGCCCGTCGGTCCGTCGATGGGAGGACGCGCGGACGCGGCGGGCATTGACCGTGCGAAGCCGGCAGCAAGAGCGACATAACGCCCTGAACAGATCATGCTTCTCAAGAGGTGAGAAATAACTACATCAGGGAAGGTTGTCGCAGGTGTGGCGCTCCTGATAAGGGCCGTCCGGCGCGCGGGACAACGTGCGCGGTCCGGGGCGTGCGGCTCTCCCGGCGACCGTGCCGTGCCTGGGCGGGACGAGGAAGAAGAGGACGCGAGGGCCTTGCGTGGCGAACCGGCGCGATCATAATGAGGCGAGAGGGGCGGTGACGTCACTCGGACGAGCCGCGCGGGAGGACCTCGCGGCCGGTGTGCCGCAATGGGGACGCGGTACGGCCAGGGCGAGGGTGGGGTGGCTGTCGTGGCTCTCCGTCGCCGGGCACCTGGGGCGAGGGGGCGGCGATGACGATGGTGCCCGAATCGACCACCGTGGTGGTCGTCGATGACCACGATCTGTTCCGGGAGGGGCTGAAGGAGATCCTCCACGCCAGCGATGGCATCAAAGTCGTCGGTGAGGCCGGTGACAGCGCGACGGCCGTGGAGGTGGTGGGTGAACGACGGCCTCACGTGGTCCTGCTCGACATCGAGATCCCGGGCGAGGAGGTCACCCAGACCGTCCGGCGGATGCGCCGGGCGTCGCCGGACACCCAGGTGATCATCCTGAGCATGTACGAGGGCCCGCACTTCCTGCGCAGCCTGTTGCGGGTGGGCATCCGCGGCTACCTGCTCAAGAGCGTCAGCCGGCACGAACTGATCTCGATGGTGCGGGGCGCGCGGGCCGGGGACGACCGCGTGCTGCTGTCGGTGTCGCGCGCCAGCCTGGCGCAGCTCGAAGGCGAGACGGCGCAAGGGGTCCTGTCGCACCGCGAGTGGGAGGTGCTCCAGCTCGCCGCCGAGGCGCACAGCAACACGCAGATCGCCCGCCGCCTCGGGCTCACCGAGGGAACGGTCAAGCGGCACCTGAGCAACATCTACGGCAAGCTCGGGGCGGTCTCCCGGCTGGACGCGGTGAACAAGGCGTCGGCCGCCGCCCTCATCAGCGTTCCCAAGCAGCGGTCGGGCTGAGGAGCGCCGTCAGGGCCGGTGTCGCAGGGGCACGAGGACTTCCACCCGGGTGCCACGTCCGGGTGCGCTGTCGGTGTTCAGGGTGCCGCCGAGGAGTTCGATCCGCTCACACATGGACGCCAGGCCGCTGGAGTTCCGCGGGCGGGGCGTCGGGTCGAAGCCGACGCCGTCGTCCCGCACCGTCGCCCGGACCTCGTGCGCGGATATGCAGACGGTGATCGAAAGATGCGCCGGATCGGCGTGCCGGAAGGCGTTTCGGGCGGCTTCGCGCAGCACGAGAAAAAGCTGCTCGCGCGTATTGTTGTCGAGCCAGTTCTCGTCTCCGTTGATTTCCAGCGACGCGACGGCATCCTGCTCCTGGACGGTGGCGAGGTAATCGGTGAGGGCACGTTCCAAACCGTGTTCGGTCTCGGACAACCGGAGCCCGGAGAGAAGGGACTGTAGGCGTTCCAGAATTCCCCGCAGATCGTCCCGTGCGCAGTCCGCTGATATGGACGCTCTGGCCGGGTCGCTCTCGCGGTAGATCTCAAGGAGTTCGAGGCGCCGGTAGGCGCTGGAGATGCTGTTACCGATGTGGTCGTGCAGTTCCCGGGCGATGCGTGTCCGCTCGGCCATGTTCTCCGCGTGGACGGCGTCGATCAGCGCCTCGACATAGGTCACGCTGTCGGCGCGCAGGTCGTCGATCAGCGTTCGGACGAGTCGGCGCGCGGTGAGGGACAGTATCCAGGCGATCGTGCCGGCGTCGGCCTCCGCACCGACGACGGCGCGGCTCACCGCGCTCAGTGCCTGGTCGAACTGCGTGATCGCCTCGCTGTCCGCCGGAGTGCGCAGCGCGGCCCGTGACTGCGCGGCGGCGCCGATCTCGGGTGACCCGGTGCGAATCGCGGCCTCCACATCCGCGAGCAGTCCGGCGACCCGCGCATCCTGATCGGTCAGGCCGCACGGTGGGGTGTGCCGTTCGCCCTCCGACGGGGGTGCGGGGCCGGTCGTGGTGCGGCGGGGGCTCGGGTGCTGTGGACGGAGGGAGGCCGGCTCGGTCTGGTGGGGCGCGCCGTCGGGAGTCATCGGCCCTTCTCGCGGTCGCTGTGAGGCTTTCTCGACGGAGTCACGGCGAGTTCAATATAGGCCATATCCATTCAGGTGTCTCTTCGGGCCATGTCGTGTCATCCTGTGAGGGGGCGATCACCATGAGTTCGCTCGGGAGAATTATTCTGGTTCATGTGCCGCGCCGAGCAGCGTCGCCGTGGGGCGGTCGAAGTGGCGGGTTCCGTGTTCCGACCCTCGGTGAAGGCGACGATGGAGGCAAGGCGGGCGAACCAAAGATGTAGGGCCTTTCAACCTTTGCGCCCAGCTCTTGAACAGTGATCATGGCCGCTTCTAGCATCATCGCGATGTCGCCGGTACGACCGCGGCGGCAGTCGGTGCAATCGGCGATGTCGCTGTGGCCTTCTCCTCGGAGAGCTCCCCGTCGCAAAGGTTGGCTATGGTATTGGTCGAACTGGACGAAGAAATAGTTCACCTACTGGAAATGTTCCGATCGGCGCGATGCGGTCGAGGTGGTATCGCGCTGGTCACCGGACCCCTCGCGACCGGTAAGACCGCCCTCCTGCACGTGCTCGCCGAGCGAGCCGAAGCCTCCGGCGCCCTCCTGCTGCGGGCCAGCGGCGCACCCGCCGAACGCACCCTCCCCTACGGGATCGTCGGGCAGTTGCTCGCCCGCGTCGAACCGGCGGAACAAGGTGCGAACCGGGTGGCGGCCGGGTCGCCCGGCGACGTCGGCCGGATGTGCGCGGCGCTGCTCCGATCGGCCGCCCGGCGGTCCGTCGTGGTGTGCGTCGACGACGCCCAACACGCGGACGCCGAGTCGCTCGAACTGCTCACCCGGCTCGCCCGCCGGGCGGTGTCGGCGCGTCTGCTGATCGTGGTCGCGGTCGGCGCGGAGCACACCGCGGCGCCGTGGTGCGCGGAACTGACGAGGCTGCCGCACGCGCGCACCGTGCGGGTCCGCCCGCTGACCCGGCACGGCATTACCCGGCTGGTGCGGGAGCGTCTCGGCGGCTCCCGCGACGTGGGGACGCTCACGGCCGAGATTCACCGCCTCAGCGGCGGCAACCCCTGGCTCGCGGGCGCGTTGCTGGAGGACCGCAGGGCCGCCGAGCGTCTGGCGGCCGGCGCGCCCGGCGGCGACCTGCCGGCCGGAGCCGTGGTGGGCGATTCCTACCGGCAGGCACTGCTGGCCTGCCTGCGCCGTGGCGAGCCGTACACCGCCGAGGTGGTGCGCTGCCTGGCCCTGCTGGACGAATGTCCCTCGTCGGAGATCGGGCAGGCGGTCCTGGACCTTCCCGGCGACGTCATCGCCCGGCGCCTGTCCGAACTCCACCGGGCCGGTGTGCTGGTCGCGGGCGTGTTCCGGCACCCGGGTTCCCGCGACTGGGTGCTCGCCGAGATCGATCCCGGCGAACGCGCCCACCTGCACCTGCGGGCCGCGCGTGCGCTGCATGACGCGGGACGCGACGTCGCCGAGGTCGCGCGGCATCTGGCGGCGAACGGGAACGTCGAGGCGCCCTGGGCGGTGCGGGCGCTGCGGCTGGCCGCCGAGCGGGCGCTGGGCGAGGGCCGGACGCGCCGTGCCGCGCGCCTCCTCGCGCTGGCGCACCGGTCGAGCGCCGACGAAGGGGAGAAGGCCGGCCTCAAGGCCGCGCTCGCCCATGCCGAATGGCAGGAGGATCCCGCCCGGGCTCTGACGCACGTCAACGAGCTGGGGCCCGCCGAGCGGCGCGGGCTGAGCGCCCGGCAGGCACTGGCGGCCGCACCCTGCCTGCTGTGGTTCGGCGATACCGGTGGCGTGTCCGACCTGCTCACCGCGTTGGAGGGGGACGGCTCCCGGACCGGCGCCGTCCCGGCGCCGGAACTCGGTCTGCTGAGGAAATGGCTGCCCTCGCTGTGGCCCGGCGTGTACCGGCTCGGGGACGGCACCGCGGATCTGGCGGGACCGGACCGTACCAGCCCGGAGGTCATCGCCGCCGAAGCCCTGCACGCGGTGCTGAGCCGCGGTCCCGACTCCGCTGCGGCGGCCGGCGCCGAACAGGTGCTCCAGCGTTTCCGGCAGCACGACGCCTCGGCGGGCAGCGCGGCCGCCGCGCTGATCACCCTGGTCTACTCCGACCGGCTGCCCGAGGCGGCACGCTGGTGCGACCGCCTGCTCGGCACCGACCCTCTCACCGCGGTGTCGACCTGGCGCGGTGTGTTCACGGCGATCCGCGCCGAGATCGCGCTGCGTGGCGGGGACCTTCGGGCGGCCGCCGAACAGGGCCGCGCCGCGCTGGCCGGTCTCGGGGAGGCCGGCTGGGGCGTGGCGGTCGGCGTGCCGCTGGCGACCGTCCTGCACGCGCACACCGCCCGGGGCGAGCTCGAAGCGGCGGGGGAACTGCTCGGTACGCGGGTGCCGGCGACGATGTTCCGGACACCGGCCGGACTCCACTATCTGGAAGCGCGGGGACTGCACTACCTCGCCGCCGGGCGGCCGGAGGCGGCGCTCGCGGACTTCTGCGCCTGCGGCGACCTCATGCGCGAGTGGGGGATGGACAGCCCCGCCGTCGTGCCGTGGCGGACGGCCTGCGCGTCGGCGCTGCTGGCGCTGCGGCTGCGGGAGGACGCCCGGCTGCTGCTCGAGGAGCAGCTCGAGGTGATCGAGGCGACCTCGGCACCACGCGTGCGCGGGGTGACGCTGCGGCTGCTCGCCGCCACCCGCGACGCCGCGTGCGGCCTCCCGTTGCTCCAGGAGGCGGTGGCCGTGCTGGAGACCAGCGGCGATCGTCTCGAACTCGGGCGGGCCGTGGCCGCCCTCGGTCACGCGCACCGGCGGCTCGGCGACGCCGGGACCGCCAAGGCGATGTCCCGCCGCGCCGTTCATCTGGCCACCGAGTGCGAGGCGGCCCCGCTGCGCCGCGCGCTCCAGCAGCATCGCCGGGCGGTGCGGGGGAGCGCGGCGCCCGCCGGCTCCCGGGCCGGCCTCAGCGCCGCCCAGCAACGGGTGGCCGTCCTGGCGGCGCAGGGATACACCAACGGCGAGATCTCCCAGCGCCTGTACATCACGGTGAGCACCGTCGAGCAGCACCTCACCCAGGTCTACCGCAAGCTGAGTGTGCGGCGCCGTGTCGACCTGTCCGCGAAACTGCGCTCGGCCGTGGGGCACGGTTGACCGCGGATCGGGTCAGCGCCCGGTCCCGTGCGGATGGAACCCGCGCCCGCTCTTGCGGCCCAGCAGTCCCGCGGAGACGAGCAGGCGCAGGACGCGGGCGGGTTCGTCCGACGGGCGGCCGGACGCGAGGTGCAGGCTCCGCTGGATCGCCAGCGACACGTCGAGGCCGACGGTGTCGAGCAGGCGGAGCGGTCCCATCGGATAGCCCCAGCCCCGGTTCATCACCAGGTCGACCCCGTCGGCGTCGGCATATCCGTCGGCGAGGAGACCGGCCGCCTGGTTGAGGTACGGGAAAAGCAGCGCGTTGACGATGAAGCCGGTCCGGTCCGCGCATCCGACGACCCGTTTGCCGAGCGCCGCGCAGAACGCGTGGGCGCGACGCTCCGTCTCGCCGGACGTGCGGACCGTCCGGACGACCTCGACGAGGCGCATGCGCGGGGCGGGGTTGAAGAAGTGCAGGCCGACGACCTGTTCCGGGCGGGAGGTCGCCATGGCGAGGCCGATCACCGGCAGGCTGGAGGTGGTGCTGGCGAGGAGCGTCCCGGGCCGGCACACCCGGTCCAGCGCCGCGAAGACGTCCGTCTTGATCCCCGCGTCCTCGGCGACGGCCTCGATCACGACGTCGCATCCGGCGGCCGCCGCCGGGTCGCTCGCGATGCCGAGCCGCGCGGTGGCGGCCTCGGCCTCGCCGGGTTCGGTGAGACCGCGCGCGGCGGCGCGGTGCAGCGAGCGCTCGGCCACCGCGACCGCCTCCTTGGCCCGCACCTCGGTCCGCCCGACCACCGTGGTGGGATGTCCCGCCCGGACGCACACCTCGGCGATCCCGGCCGCCATGGTCCCGGTCCCGATGATCCCGACGGCGGAGACGGCGGGCGCGGGGGCGGCGGACGACGTCCCGGCGCCGGCCGCGGCACCGTCGGCCGGGTGCGCACCGGTGAGGAAGCCCCGGCCGGACTTGTCGCCGAGCAGGCCCGCCGCGACCATCTGGCGTAGCAGCGGCGCCGGCGCGTAGCGGCCGTCACCCGTGCGCCCGTGCAGGGCCGTGAGCGCGTCGAGCACGGTGTCCAGTCCGATGCGGTCGAGTTCGGCGAGCGGGCCGCGCGGCAGTCCGCAGCCGAGCATCATCGCCGTCTCGATGTCGTGCGGAGTGGCGTAGCGGCGCTCGTGCATGTGGACGGCGGCATTGAGGTAGGCCATCATCAGCCCGCCCGCGACGAAGCCGGGCCGGTCGCCCACCGTGACCCGGGCCAGTCCGGCGGCGTCCACCAAGTCCTCCACGGCGGCGCGTGCCGCCGCACCGGTGAAGGGCGTGTGGGCGATCTCCAGCAGCGTGGGCAGCGCGGACGTGCCGGCCGGCCGCAGCCCGAGCAGGCGGTCGACCCGGCCCGCAGCGGAGGCCAGACCCGTGATCGACGATCCCGTCGCGGTGGTGGCCAGGACGGTGCCGGCGGCGCAGGCGGCCCCGAGCCCGGCGAGCGCCCGTTCCTTCAGACCGTCTCGCTCGGGCAGGGCCTCCACCACCAGTCCGCACTCGATCGCGTGACCGGGGTCGGTGGTGAAGGTGACGCGGCCGGCCGCCGCGGCGTCGTCGCCGAGCCGGTCCAGGACGCGGCGGCGTCCGCGCCGCAGGGCCGCGTCGTCGCGCGCCACCGCGAGGACGCCGAGTCCTCCGGCGGCCAGTGCCGCGATCAGGGCGGAGCCCGCCGTTCCGGGGCCGACCACGGCGACGGTGGGAAGGTGCTGGGACATGTGCGGACGTCCTTTCAGTGCCGCCACCCGAATCCGGTCTCGCTCGGAATCCATTCCTTGTCCTGCGGGCCCGCAGGCCGGTCTGTCGTCACGCGACCACGCTAGGCCGCGGTCGGTACACCCGGTCGAATGGTCGAGCGAATAGGGGAGGGTAATGCGCGATTAGGGGATGTGCCGACGCCCTAGGGGTGCATATCTTCTCTGCCAAGGTCCACCTTGGTATTTCTGGTGGGCGGAATATTCGGCCTCGTATTCGACAAAAGGACGCGATCATGGATCAGCCCATCGCCGTCGTCGGAATGGCCTGCCGGCTGCCGGGCGCCGCCGACCCGGAGGCGTTCTGGCGGATGCTGCGGGACGGGCGGGACGCCGTCCGCGACGTTCCGCCGGGGCGCTGGGCGATGGAGGAGGGACAGGCGGACCTGCCGCGCCGGGCCTGCTTCCTGGACGAGGTGGACCGTTTCGACGCCTCCTTCTTCGGTATCGCGCCGCGTGAGGCCGCCGCCATGGACCCGCAGCAGCGGCTCGCCCTGGAACTGAGCTGGGAGGCCCTGGAGGACGCGGGCATCGTGCCGGCCCGCCTGGCGGGCCGCCCGGTCGCGGTGCACCTGGGAGCGATCTGGGACGACTACGCGGTGCTCGCCGGTCGCGGGGGCCCGGCCGCGGTCACCGCACACTCCGTCACCGGCCTGCATCGCAGCATGATCGCCAACCGCGTGTCCTACCTGCTGCGGTTGCGGGGCCCGAGCCTGACGCTGGACTCGGGGCAGTCGTCGTCGCTGGTGGCGGTGCAGACCGCCTGCGACAGCCTGCGCCGGGGCGAGTCGGCGCTCGCGCTCGCCGGCGGGGTCAACCTCAACCTGGTGGCCGACAGTGCTCTCGGTACCGCCCGTTTCGGTGCCCTGTCGCCGGACGGCCGCTGTCACGTCTTCGACGCGCGCGCCAACGGCTACGTGCGCGGGGAGGGCGGCGGGGTCGTGGTCTTGAGACCGCTGGAGGACGCGCTGGCCGACGGCGACCGGGTGTATTGCGTGATCCGGGGCGGCGCCGTCAACAACGACGGCGGCGGGGAGGGGCTGACGGTCCCGGACCGGTCCGGGCAGGAGGAGGTGCTGGCCGCCGCCTACGCCGCCGCCGGGATCGACCCCGCGGCCGTGCAGTACGTCGAGCTGCACGGCACCGGGACCCGGCTCGGCGATCCGGTCGAGGCGGCGGCGCTCGGCGCGGTGGTCGGGCGTGCGCGGCCGGAGGGCGGGCCGCTGGCGGTGGGGTCGGCCAAGACCAACGTCGGGCACCTGGAGGGCGCGGCCGGGGTCACGGGGCTGATCAAAGCGGTGCTGGCCCTGTGGCACCGCCGGCTGCCCGCCACCCTGAACCACGCCGAGCCGCACCCGGCGATCCCGCTGGACGCGCTGAACCTGGAGGTGGTCACCGAGGAGCGGGACTGGCCCGATCCGCGGCTCCCGCTGGTCGCGGGTGTCAGTTCCTTCGGCATGGGCGGGACCAACTGTCATCTGGTGCTGGAGGAGTGGTCGCGCCCGGCGGAGCCGGTGCCGGAGACGCCGGCACCGGAGCCGCTGCCGTACGTGCTGTCCGCGCGGTCGCCGGAGGCGCTGAGCGGTCAGGCCGGACGGCTGCGTGCGCGCCTGGCGGCGGCGCGGCCGGACGAGCGCGCGCTCGACGTGGTGCTCGCGCTGGCCACGACCCGGACCGCCTTCGAGCACCGGGCCGTGGTCCTCGCGTCCGGGCCGGACGAGGCGGCGCGGGCACTGGCGGCGCTGGCGGACGGTGAACCGTCGGCGGCGCTCGTGCAGGGCGGGTACCCCGTGCGCGGCGACGCGGGCGGCCCCGGCCCGGTCTTCCTGTTCGCCGGGCAGGGCAGTCAGCGGCCGGGCATGGGCGGGGGGCTCCGCGCGGCCTTCCCGGTGTTCGCCGAAGCCTTCGACGCCGCCTGCGCGGAACTCGACCGGCACCTGGACCGGCCGCTCCGGGAGATCGTGTTCGCGGCCGCCGGGACACCGGACGCGGTGCTTCTCGACCAGACCATGTACACGCAGGCGGCCCTGTTCGCTCTGGAGAGCGCGCTGTTCCGGCTCGTCGAGAGCTGGGGCGTGCGCCCGGCCCGGCTGCTGGGTCACTCGATCGGCGGACTGGCCGCGGCCCACGCGGCGGGCGTGCTGGACCTGCGGGACGCGGCGGCGCTCGTCGCGGCGCGCGGACGGCTGATGCAGGCGCTGCCGGGAGGCGGCGCCATGGTCTCCCTCGACGGTGGCGAGGAGCGGGTGGCCGCGCTGCTCGACGCGGCGGCGGGACGGGTGGACGTCGCCGCGGTGAACGGACCGGCGGCCACCGTCGTGTCCGGCGACGCCCCGGCCGTCGAGGAGATCGCGCGCCGCTGGCGGGAGGCCGGCGGCAAGGCCAAGCGGCTGCGGGTGAGCCACGCCTTCCATTCGGCGCACATGGACGCGATGCTCGGCGAGTTCGGCCGGATCGCCGCCGGTCTGACATTCGGCGCCCCCCGGATCCCCGTCGTCTCCGAGGTCACCGGTGACCTGGCCGGGGCCGAGACGCTGGGCTCGCCGGGGTACTGGGTGCGCCACGCGCGCGAGACCGTCCGTTTCGCGAGCGGGGTGCGCCGCCTGCTGGACGAGGGGGCCACCGCTTTCCTGGAGCTGGGTCCCGACGGGGTCCTGTCGGGCATGGCGCGGGACTGCGTCCCCGCCTCCGGGCCGGTTCCCGTCCTCGTCCCGGCGCTGCGGCCGGATCGGCCCGAACGGGAGGAGATGCTGCGTGCGGTCTCCGCGCTGCACGTCCACGGAGTGGAACCGGACTGGACGGCCGTCCTGGGCGCCGCGCCGGGCCCCCGGGCGCAGCTGCCCACGTACGCCTTCCAGCGCCGCCGCCACTGGCTCGACGAGGTCCCGCAGACACTCGCGGGCGGCAGCACCGTTCCGGTTCCCGCGGAGTCCGGGACGGTCTCCGGCGACCCGCCGCCGGGCTGGGCCGGCAGGCTCGCGGGGCGTTCCGCGGACGACCGGGCCCGCACGGTCCTCCGCTGGGTCCGTGCGCACGCGGCGGCGGTGCTCGGACATCCGGGCCCCGACGACGTCGACCCCGGCCGCGCCTTCCGCGACCTGGGTTTCGACTCGCTCAGCGGGGTCGCGCTGCGCGACCGCCTCGCGGCGGCGAGCGGGCTGGCGCTCCCCGCGACCCTGCTCTTCGAGCGGCCCACCCCGGCGCAGGTCGCGGAGTACATCACCGCGGGCCTGGACGGGGCGGGCACGGCGCCCGGCCGGTCCGCGGCCGGGCCGGGGACGCCGGACGCCGATGGGCCGCTGGCCATCGTGGGGATGGCGTGCCGGTTCCCCGGGGACGTCAGGTCCCCCGACGACCTGTGGGATCTGGTGGAGCGCGAGCGGGACGCGATCTCGGCGTTCCCGGCCGACCGGGGCTGGGACCTGGCGGAGCTGTTCTCAGGCGACGGCCGGTCACCGGGGCGCAGTTACGTGCGCGAGGGCGGGTTCCTGTACGACGCGGGTGATTTCGATGCGGGTTTGTTCGGGATTTCGCCGCGTGAGGCGTTGGCGATGGATCCGCAGCAGCGGTTGGTGCTGGAGTCGTCGTGGGAGGCGTTGGAGCGGGCGGGGATCGATCCGTCGTCGCTGCGCGGCACCCCCACCGGGGTGTACGTGGGCACCACCTTCCAGGACTACGGACCGCGCCTGCACGAGGGCGGCGACGGTGTCGAGGGACACCTGCTGACCGGCGGCACGCCCAGCGTGGTGTCGGGCCGGGTGGCGTTCACGCTGGGTCTGGAGGGTCCGGCGCTGACGGTGGACACGGCGTGTTCGTCGTCGTTGGTGGCGATGCATCTGGCGGGGCGCGCGCTGCGGTCGGGGGAGTGCTCGCTGGCTCTGGCCGGCGGCGTGACGGTGATGGCGACCCCCGGCATGTTCGTCGAACTGAGCCGGCAGGGGGCGCTGTCGCCGGACGGGCGGTGCAAGGCGTTCGGGGCGGGGGCCGACGGCGCGGGGTGGTCGGAGGGCGTGGGGATGGTGGTGCTGGAGCGGCTGGCGGACGCCCGGCGCAACGGTCACCGCGTGCTGGCGGTCGTGCGCGGTTCGGCGGCCAACCAGGACGGTGCCAGCAACGGGCTGAGCGCCCCGAGCGGCCCCGCGCAGGAGGCGGTGATCGCCCGCGCGCTGGCGGACGCGGGGCTCGGCCCGCACGATGTGGACGCGGTCGAGGCGCACGGCACCGGCACGCGTCTCGGCGATCCCATCGAGGCGCGCGCCCTGCTCGCGGTATACGGGCGTGACCGGCCGCCGGAGCGGCCGTTGTGGCTGGGGTCGGTGAAGTCCAACATCGGGCACACCCAGGCCGCCGCGGGCGTCGCGGGCGTCATCAAGACGGTGCAGGCGCTGCGTCACGGGACGCTGCCCCGGACGTTGCACGCCGACGAGCCCTCCCCGCACGTGGACTGGTCGTCGGGCACGGTGCGCGTGCTGGCCGAGCGGACGCCGTGGGCGGATCCGGGCCGGCCTCGCAGGGCGGGGGTGTCGTCGTTCGGGATCAGCGGGACCAACGCGCACCTGATCCTCGAACAGGCCCCGGACGCGGAGGAGACGGACCGTCCGGCCCCGGCGCCCGAGGCGGCGGGCTCCGCCGCCGGACCGGCGCCGCTCGTGCCCTGGGTGGTCTCGGCCCGCGACATCGCCGGGGTCCGCGCGCAGGCGGCGCGCCTCGCGGAGACGGCCGGGTCCGCCGACGTCGGTGACGTGGCGTGGTCGCTCGCCCGGACCCGCGCCCTGCTGCCCGCCCGCGCCGTGGTCCTGGGGGAGGACGCCGAGGCGATCGGCGCCGGGCTCACCGCGCTCGCGGAGGGCCGGGAGAGCCCCGGCGTGGTCGCGGGGACGGCGGTGGAGACCGGGCGTCCGGTGCTGGTGTTCCCGGGGCAGGGCTCGCAGTGGGCGGGCATGGGGCGGGACCTGCTGGCGTCGCGGGTCTTCGCGGACTGGGTCGGGGAGTGCGAGGGCGCTCTCTCGGCGTACGTGGACTGGTCGTTGCGGGAGGTGCTGGAGCGGGGCGATGAGGAGGACCTCCAGCGGATCGAGGTCCTGCAACCGCTGCTGTTCGCGGTGATGGTCGGGATCGCCCGCGTCTGGGAGTCCCTGGGGGTGCGTCCGGGGGCGGTGGTCGGACACTCCCAGGGTGAGGTCGCCGCGGCTTACGTCGCGGGTGCGCTGTCCCTGGACGACGCGGTGCGGGTCGTGGTGCTGCGGTCGCGGCTGTTCGCTCGCGAGCTCGTCGGGCGCGGGGCGGTCGCCGCGGTCGCGGCCGGACGGTCCGCGGTCGAGAAACTGGTGGCGCGGTGGGGTGACGTGCTGGCGGTGGCGGGGGTGAACGGGCCGAACGCGGTGATGGTGGCGGGCCCGGAACGGGTGCTGCGGGAGCTGGTGGAGGTGTGCGGGGAGCGGGGGGTCCGTGCGCGTGTGGTGGCGGGGACGGTGGCTTCGCACACAGCGCAGGTCGATCCGCTGCGGGAGGAGCTGCTGGAGCTGCTGGGACCGGTGGCGCCGGTGGAGGGCCGGGTGACGTTCTGCTCGACGGTGACGGGCGGCGTGCTGTCCGCGTCTGCTCTGGGGCCGGGGTACTGGTTCGACAACGCGCGCCGTCCGGTGGACTTCGCCGGGGCGGTCGGCACCCTGCTGGACGAGGGCCATCGCGCGTTCGTCGAATGCAGCCCGCATCCCATCCTCATTCCCGGCATCGCCGAGATCGCCGACGAGGCCGGCCTTCCCGTGGTGGCCGCGGGCTCGCTGCGCCGCCGGGAGGGGGATCCCGGCCGGTTGCTGCGCTCGGCCGCCGAGGTGTTCGCGCAGGGCGTCACGGTGGACTGGACCGCGATCGTGCCCGACGGGACGGTGACCGACCTTCCCACCTACGCCTTCCAGCGGCGCCGCTACTGGCTCGAACCCGGCGGGTCCGCATTGCGCGGCGTGCCGGGCGCCGGGGTGGAGGCGGCCGGGCACCCGCTGCTCGGCCTGGTCGTGCGGCAGGCGGGGGACGGCCCGCTCACCCTCACCGGACGGCTGTCGCTCGCCTTCCAACCGTGGCTGGCCGACCACGCCGTGCGCGGCACCGTCCTGCTGCCGGGCACCGCCTTCGTCGAACTGGCCGTGCAGGCCGCCGACGCCGCGGGACTCGGCGAGATCGCCGACCTGGTGCTGGAGACGCCGCTGGAACTGACGGCCGGCCGGGACGCCCACCTCCAGGTCGTGGTCCAGGCACCCGACGAGGCCGGCTGCCGCGAGGTGCGCATCCACTCCCGGACCTCCCCGGACTCGCCGTGGACACGGCACGCGACCGCCGTCCTCACGGCGGCGCCGCCGGAACCGCTCCCGCGCGAGCCCGGTGCCTGGCCGCCGCCGAACACCGCGCCGGTCGACCTCGACGGCTTCTACGACGGGCTCGCCGAGATCGGCTACGAGTACGGCACGGCCTTCCGGGGGCTGCGCGCGGCCTGGCGCTCCGGACGCGACCTGTTCGCCGAGGTGGCGCTGCCGCCGGAGGCGCACGCCGACGCCGGGCGCTACGCGCTGCATCCCGCGCTGCTCGACGCGGCCCTGCACGCCGTGGTCGGGCTGGGCGACGTCGCGTCCGACCACCGGGTGTGGCTGCCGTTCGCCTGGGAGGGCGTGTCGCTCAGCGCCGACGGCGCGGCGGCGCTGCGCGTGCGCGTCACGCCGGTCGGCGACGACGGCGTGAGCCTCGTGCTGTCGGACGAGGGGGGCCGGCCGGTGGCGCACGTGGCCACGCTGCGGCTGCGGCCGATGCCGGAAGCGGGCGCCGGTGTCGCGCCGGTGGCCGGGCGTGACCTGCACACGCTGACCTGGGCGCCCCTGCATCCGCCGGTCGTGCAGGCGGCCGGCGGCGCCGCGCCGCGGACGGTCCTGGTGGCCGAACCCGGCGCGGACGCGGACGCCGCCGACGTCGCGCGCGCCGTCCGCGCGGGGACGGCGCGGGTGCTGTCCGCCCTCACCGGCGAAACACCCGGCGGGGACGGCGGACCCCTGGTCGTGCTCACCACGGGCGGCGTGGCCGGTGCCGCCGCCGGCGGACTGGTCGCGTCGGCGCAGTCCGAGGACCCCGGCCGATTCGTCCTGGTGGACACCGACGACCCGGACGCCGCCGGTCCGCTGCTGCCCGCGCTGCTCGCCACCGGCGAACCGCGCGTGCGGGTCCGGCGCGGCGCGGCGACGGTCCCCCGGCTCACCCGGCGGGAGCTCCCCGCACGTCCGCCGGAGAGCGTCGGCACCACCGGCGCCGTGCTCATCACGGGCGGAACGGGCACGCTCGGCGCCGCCGTCGCCCGCCACCTGGTCACCGGCCACGGCATACGGCGGGTGGTGCTGGCCGGCCGCCGGGGCATCGACGCTCCCGGCGCCGCCGACCTGGCCGCCGAACTGCGCGAGCTGGGCGCGCGGCCCTGGATCGCGAGCTGCGACGTGGCCGACCGCGCGTCCCTCGCGCGGCTCCTGGCCGAGATCGAACGCGACGGCCCGCTGCGGGGCGTGGTGCACGCGGCGGGCGTCCTGGACGACGGCCTGGTCGGCGCGCTGACTCCCGGCCGCATCGATCGCGTGCTGCGGCCCAAGCTGGACGCCGCCCTGTATCTGGACGAACTGACCGCCGATCTCGACCTGTCGATGTTCGTGCTCTTCTCCTCCATCGCCGGTGTGCTCGGCAATCCCGGCCAGGGCGGCTACGCCGCCGCCAACGCCGGCCTGGACGCGCTCGCCGAGCGGCGCCGCGCCCGCGGCCTTCCCGCGACCTCCCTGGCCTGGGGCCTGTGGGAGGAGCGCAGCGGCATGACCGGGCACCTCGACGGCGCGGACCTGTCCTGGCTCGGGCGGGCGGGCGTCCTGCCCCTGCCCACCGGCGACGCCCTGCGGCTGCTGGACGCCGCCCTCGCCGGAGACGAGGCGCTGCTGGTCCCCGTGCGGCTGGACCTGCCGACGGTGCGCGCCCGCGTCGCCGAGGGCACGGCGGCGGCGCCGTTGCGGGGACTGGCCGGGACCCCGGCCCGCCGCCGGACCGCGTCGTCCGGGCCGCCGGCGGGCGGGCCGGACGCCCCGGTCGCCCGCCTCGCCGGGCTCGCGCCGCGTGAGCGCGAGCGGGAACTGGCCGAGCTGGTGCGTTCGGTGACCGCGTCGGTCCTCGGGCACGACTCCGCCGGGGCGGTCCCGGACGAGCACGCCTTCAAGGACCTGGGGTTCGACTCGCTGACCGGAGTGGAGCTGCGCAACCGGCTGTCGGCCGCCACCGGTGTGCGGCTGCCGGTGACCCTGGTCTTCGACCATCCCACGCCGCAGGCGGTCGTGCGGCTGCTGGCCGCCCGGCTGGACGGCGGGGCGGGCGCCGCCGTCCCGGACATCACCGCACCGGCGGCGCCCACGGCGACCGCGGCGGCCGCGGAGCCGATCGCCGTCGTCGGGATGGCGTGCCGCTACCCCGGCGGGGTCCGCTCGCCGGAGGACCTGTGGGAACTGGTCGCCGGCGGACACGACGCGGTCACGGCCTTCCCCCGCGACCGCGGCTGGGACCTGGACGCCCTCTACCATCCCGACCCCGACCACGCGGGCACCAGCTACACGCGCGAGGGCGGTTTCCTCGACGGCGCCGCCGACTTCGACGCCGGCTTCTTCGGCATCCCGCCCCGCGAGGCGCTGGCCATGGACCCCCAGCAGCGGTTGCTGCTGGAGACCTCGTGGGAGGCGGTCGAGCGGGCGGGGATCGACCCCCGTTCCCTCGCCGGCACCGACACCGGCGTGTTCGCCGGGCTGATGTACCACGACTACGCCTCCCGTCTCGGCGAGGTGCCCGGCGCGGTCGAGGGCTACCTGACCACGGGCGCGCAGGGCAGCGTGGCGTCCGGCAGGATCGCCTACACGCTGGGTCTGGAGGGACCGGCGGTCACGCTCGACACCGCCTGTTCCTCGTCCCTGGTGGCACTGCACCTGGCCGGTCAGGCGCTGCGCTCGGGCGAGTGCTCGCTGGCGCTGGCGGGCGGGGTCACCGTGATGGCGACGCCCGGCATGTTCGTCCAGTTCAGCCGGCAGCGCGGGCTGGCTCCCGACGGGCGCTGCAAGTCATTCGCCGCCGCGGCGGACGGCGCCGCCTGGGCGGAGGGCGTCGGCGTCGTCGTCGTCGAACGGCTGTCGGACGCGCTGCGCAACGGTCATCCGGTGCTCGCGGTGATCCGGGGCTCGGCGACCAACCAGGACGGGGCCAGCAACGGCATCAGCGCGCCCAGCGGACCGTCGCAGCAGCGGGTCGTCCGGCAGGCGCTCGCCGCCGCCGGGCTCGCCCCCGGCGACGTGGACGCGGTCGAGGCACACGGCACCGGCACCGCACTCGGGGATCCGATCGAGGCGCAGGCGCTGCTGGAGGTCTTCGGCCCGGACCGGCCGCGGGACCGTCCGCTGTGGCTCGGCTCGGTGAAGTCCAACCTCGGCCACCCGCAGGCGGCGGCCGGGGTGGCCGGGGTGATCAAGATGGTGATGGCCCTGCGCCGGGGGACGCTGCCGCGCACCCTGCACGTGGACCGGCCGACACCGCACGTCGACTGGTCGCCGGGCGCGGTCCGGCTGCTGACCGAGCCGGTGCCCTGGGAGCCCGGCGAGCGGACGCGCCGCGCGGGGGTGTCCTCGTTCGGGATCAGCGGCACCAACGCCCACCTCGTGCTGGAGGAGGCGCCCGCCGAACCGCCCGCCGAGCCCGCCGGTCCCGCGCCGGCGTTGACTCCCTGGGCGGTCTCGGGACAGGACGCGGCCGGGCTGCGGGCCCAGGCCGCCCGGCTGCGCGCGTTCCTGACGGACGCGGGCGCGGACGCCGCCCCGGCCGATGTGGGGATCGCGCTGGCGGCCGGCCGGGCCGCGCTGACGCACCGCGCCGTCGTCCTCGCCGAGGACCGGTCGGCGGCGCTGACCGCGTTGGGCGCCCTCGCCGACGGACGTCCGGCACCCGAGGTCGTCACCGGCGTCGCCCGGACGCCCGGGCGGCTCGCCTACCTGTTCTCCGGCCAGGGGGCGCAGCGTCCGGGCATGGGCCGGGTCTGGCACCGCGACCACCCCGTCTTCGCCGCCGCGTTCGACGAGGCGTGCGCGGGACTCTCCGCGCGGCTCGGCCAGGACGTCTGCGAGGTGGTGTTCGACACCGGCGACGCGGCCGGACGACTGGACCGGACCGTCTTCACCCAGGCGGGACTGTTCGCGCTGGAGGTCGCCCTCTACCGCCTCCTGGAGAGCGCGGGCCTCGTCCCGGACGCGGTGACCGGCCACTCGGTCGGCGAACTCGCCGCCGCGCACGTCGCGGGCGTGCTGACGCTGGAGGACGCGTGCACCCTCGTCGCCGAGCGGGGGCGCCTCATGCAGGAACTGCCGCCCGGCGGGGCCATGGTCGCGCTGCGGATGGACGAGCGCGCGGTGCTGGAGCTGATCGGGGAGCGGTCCGGCCGGGTGTCGGTCGCCGCGGTGAACGGCCCGTCCGCCGTCGTGGTGTCCGGAGACGAGGACGCCGTCGCGCAGGTCGCGGCCGAAGCCGCCGCGACCGGTCACAAGACGCGGCGGCTGCGGGTCGGTCACGCCTTCCACTCGCACCGCATGGACCCCATGCTGGAGCGGTTCGCCGAGGTCGCGGCGTCGCTCGCCTACCGTGATCCGCTCGTCCCCGTCGTCACGACCTCCGGCGGCGACGTCCGCGACCCCGGTCACTGGGTGCGGCAGGTCCGCTCGGCCGTGCGGTTCGCCGACGCCGTGCGCGCGCTGGAGGACCGGGGCGTCCGCGCGTACCTGGAGCTGGGTCCCGACGCGGTGCTGAGCGCGCTCGCACCCGACTGCCTGCGCGCCCCGCGGGAGGCCGTGGTGCTGCCGGCCGGCCGCGCGGACCGGCCCGCCGACCGGACGCTGGCCGCCGCCGTCGCCGCGCTCCACACCCGGGGCCACGACGTCGACTGGACCGCCTTCCTGCCCGCCCGCCCGGCCCGGCGGATCGACCTGCCGACCTACGCCTTCCAGCGGCGGCGCCTCTGGCTGGACGCGGCGCCCGGCACGGGACGCGGCGGCCCGGGCGAACGGATCGACGGGTACGCCCTGCTGGGCTCACGGATGACGCACGCGGGTTCGGGCGAGACGGTGCTCACCGGCGGGCTCTCCGTCCGGGACCAGCCCTGGCTCGCCGACCACACCGTGGCGGGGAGCATGCTCGTGCCCGGCGCCGCGCTCGCCGACCTGGCCCGGCGGGCCGGGGCCGAGACCGGACGCGGGCACCTGACCGAACTGGTCCTCGAACGCCCGATGACGCTGCCCGGCGACGGCACGTTGCGGCTTCAGGTCGTCGTCGGCGAGCCGGACGGCGCGGGCGACGCCCCGGTCACCGTCTACGGCCGGCCCTCCGGAGCGGCGCCCGGCACCGGCTGGACCCGCTACGCCCAGGGCGCCGTGGGGGACACCGACACCGACGCCGACACCGACACCGACGCCGACCGCCTCACCGCCTGGCCGCCGCCGGACGCCGAACCGATCGACCTGGAGGGTTTCTACACGGCGGCGGACGCCGCCGGGCACGGGTACGGTCCCGCGTTCCGCGGGCTCACCGCGGGCTGGCGTCACGGCGACGACCTGTACGCCGAGGCGGTGCTGCCCGGGGAGCAGGACGCCGACGGGTACGGGGTGCATCCCGCCCTGCTGGACGCGTGCCTGCACCTGCTCGTGCGCGCCGAGCCGGGGACGCCGCCGCGCCTGCCGTTCGCCTGGCACGGCCTGACGCTGCACGCGGTGGGCGCGACGGCGCTGCGCGCGCGGCTGACCCGCGTCGGGCCGGACTCGGTCCGGGTGCTGCTCGCCGATCCGGCGGGCGAGCCGGTGCTGACCGTGGAGTCGCTGACGCTGCGCGAGCTGCCGTCCGGTGCGCTCACGGCCGCGGAGACGGACCGGGAGGGCGCGCTATACGGCGAGGAGTGGGCGCCGCCGCCCGGGACGCGGGAGCCCGGTGCGCGCTGGACGACGTTCGCGCCCGCGGCGTGGCCCGTCCCGGCGGAACTCGCCGCGAGCGCCGGGGCGAACGCCGGCCGCGGCGTCGCGGTCCTGCTCGCGGACCGGTCCGGAGCCGCCGACGTCCCGGCGGCCGTACGGGAGACCACGGCGGAGGTTCTCGCCCTGCTGCGCGGATGGCTGGCCGAGGACGGGCTCGCCGCGATACCGCTCGCGCTCGTCTCCCGCCGCGCGGTCGCCACCGGGCCGGGCGATCCCGTGCGGGATCCGGCCGCGGCGGCGGCCTGGGGCCTGGTCAAGTCCGCCCAGGCCGAGAATCCCGGACGTTTCGTCCTGGTCGACAGCGGCGAGCGCGACGACGCCGCCGCCCTCGCCGAGGCCGACAAGGCCGTCGCCGAGCGCGGCCGGGCCTGCCTCGCGGTGCGCGACGGCGTCGTCCTGGCACCACGGCTCGTCCGCGCCGCGACCGGGGAGCGGATCACGCTGCCCTCCGGCGACGGCTGGCACCTGGCGCCGGTCGAACCGGGTTCGCCGTCCGGTCTGCGTGCCGTGACCGGCGGACGTGCCGGGCGCCCGCCGGGGCCCGGCGAGGTGCGGGTGGCGGTCCGCGCGGCCGGGCTGAACTTCCGCGACGTCCTGATCACGCTCGGGACGTATCCGGGCGTCGCCGCGCTCGGCAGCGAGGGGGCCGGGGTCGTGCTGGACGTCGGTGCGGGGGTGACCGGGATCGCTCCCGGGGACCGGGTGATGGGACTTCTGGAGGAGGGGTTCGCGTCCGTCGCGGTGACCGACCACCGGCTGCTGGTCCCGATTCCGGACGGCTGGTCGTTCGCGCGGGCCGCCGCCGTGCCGGTCGCGTACTTGACGGCCTACTACGGCCTGCGGGACCTGGGCGGTCTCCGGGATGGGGATCGCGTCCTCGTGCACGCCGCCGCCGGCGGGGTCGGCACGGCCGCCGTCCGGCTCGCCCGGATGTGGGGCGCCGAGGTGTACGGCACGGCCGGTCCGCCGAAGCAGGACGTGCTCGCCGGGCTCGGCCTGGACGCCGCGCACCGCGCGTCCTCGCGCGACCTGTCCTTCGCCCGCGCGTTCACCGGAACCGGCATGGACGTGGTGCTCAACTCGCTGGCGGGCGAGTTCGTGGACGCGTCCCTGGACCTGCTGGCTCCCGGCGGCAGGTTCGTGGAGATGGGCAAGACCGACCTGCGCGACCCGGCTGCGGTGGCCGGGCGGCGGCCCGGCACGTCCTACCGGGCCTTCGACCTGCGCGACGCCGCCCCGCAACGGCTCGGCGAGATCCTGGCCGAGGTCGTGGACCTGCTGGCGCGGGGCGTGCTGCGCCCACCGCCCGTCGAGGTCCGCGACCTGCGGGACGCCCCGGAGGCGATGCGGCACATGGGCCGGGGCGGGCACGTGGGGAAGATCGTGCTGTCGGTGCCGCGGCGCCCCGATCCGGCCGGCACGGTCCTGGTGACCGGCGGCACCGGCGCGCTGGGCGGTCTGCTCGCCCGGCACCTGGTGACCCGGCACGGTGTCCGGAACCTGCTGCTGACCGGGCGCCGCGGCCCGGACGCCGACGGCGCCGCCGAACTGGCCGGCGACCTGCGCGCGCTCGGCGCGGCGGTGACCGTGCGCGCCTGCGACGCCGCGGACCGCGACGCGCTGGCCCGGCTGCTGGCGGAGATCCCCGGCGACCGACCGCTCACCGCGGTCGTGCACGCGGCCGGAGTCCTGGACGACGGGGTGGTGGACGCCCTCAGCGTCCCGCGCCTGGAACGGGTCCTCGGCCCCAAGGCGGACGCGGCGCTGCATCTGGACGCGCTCACCCGCGACCTGGACCTGTCCGCCTTCGTGCTGTTCTCCTCCGTCGCCGGCGTGCTGGGCACGCCCGGCCAGGGCAACTACGCGGCGGCCAACCGCGTCCTGGACGCCCTCGCCGGGCGCCGCCGGGCGGAGGGGCTGCCCGCGCTCTCACTCGCCTGGGGCCTGTGGGACACCGGCGGCGGGATGACCGCCGGCCTCGACCGCACCGCCCTGGACCGGATGGCGCGGGCGGGCATCGGTCCGATGCCCCCGGACGAGGCGCTCGCCCTGTTCGACCGCGCCATGGACGGCGACGACGCGGTGCTCGTCCCGGCGCGCCTGACCGCCGGCCGGGCGGCGGCGACCGCGCCCGGCGCCGTGCGCCGCGCCGCCGCCGGAGGCGCGGAGCGGAACGGGTCCGCGACGCTCGCCGAGCGGCTGGCGGGACTCCCGCCCCAGCGGATGCGGGAGGCCGTGCTGCGGGAGGTCCGGATCCACCTCGCCACCGTGCTCGGCCACGCCTCCGCCGACGCCGTCGACGTCGACGCCGGCTTCAGGGAACTGGGCGTGGACTCACTGGGCGCCGTGGAGTTGCGCAACGTGCTGCGCAACGTGCTGGGCACCGCCGTCGGAACCCGGCTGTCGGCGACCCTCGTGTTCGACCATCCCACCGCCTCCGCGCTCGCCGGGCATCTGTGCGAGCTGATCGTCGCCGACGGGCCGTCCGCCGCCGACGAGGTCCACGGCGGCCTGGACCGGCTGGCCGACGCGATGGCCCGGGCGGGCGACGGGCCGGGCGCGGACGACCGCGCCCTGATCGCGGCCCGGCTGGAACGGCTGCTGGAGGAGTGGCGGGCCGCGCCCGTCCCGCCGGACGGCCCGGCGCCGGACGGGAGCGGTGTGGAGGACCGTCTCGCGGCGGCGTCCTCCGCCGAGGTCCTGGAATTCGTCCGGGACGAGTTCGGCCTGTGACCGGTGGCACGGAACCCCAGTTCTCGTTCCCGTGCCCCCTAGAGCGCCGAGCGGGCCTTGTCCCGGTCACCGCCCGGTGCGAGCCTTCGGACAACACGATCCGGACCCATTCTCAGGGGACAGGAAAATGCGCGAGATCCTTCAGGCGATCGACCAGCGGGCTCCCTCCCAGGAATGGGAGGGAATCGCGATTCCCGACTCCTTCCGCGGCCTTACCGTGCATAAGAGCGAAGTGGGGATGTTCGAAGGGGTTCCGGTCGGGGATCGCGACCCGCGCGCGTCCCTGCACGTCCAGGACGTCGACGTCCCCGAACTGGGAATCGGTGAGGCCCTGATCGCCGTGATGGCGAGTTCGATCAACTACAACACGGTCTGGTCGGCGCTCTTCGAGCCCCTCCCGACGTTCGAGTTCCTGGAGCGCTACGGCCGCCGCTCGCCGCTCGCCGCCCGGCACGACCTGCCGTATCACGTGCTCGGCTCGGACCTGGCCGGGGTCGTCCTGCGGGTCGGTCCCGGAGTCACGCGGTGGCGGCCCGGGGACCGGGTCGTCGCGCACTGCCTCTCGGTGGAGCTGGAGGATCCCCAGGGACACGACGACGCCATGCTCGACCCCGAGCAGCGGATCTGGGGCTTCGAGACCAACTTCGGCGGCCTGGCCGAACTGGCGCTCGTCCGGGCCAACCAGCTCATGCCCAAGCCTGAGCACCTGACGTGGGAAGAGGCCGCCGCGCCGGGCTTGGTGAACTCCACCGCCTACCGGCAGCTCATCTCACGCAACGGCGCCGACATGAAGCAGGGCGACATCGTGCTGGTGTGGGGCGCCTGCGGCGGGCTCGGCTCCTACGCCACCCAGCTCGCCCTGCGAGGCGGCGCGGATCCGGTCTGCGTGGTGTCCTCCCCAGAGAAGCGCGACACCTGCCGGGCCATGGGCGCCGAGCTGATCGTGGACCGCTCGGCCGAGGGCTTCGAGTTCTGGCAGGACGACGGCGTCCCCGACCGCAAGGAGTGGCGGCGCTTCGGCGGCGCCATCCGGGATCTGACCGGCGGCCTCGACCCCGACGTGGTGTTCGAGCACCCGGGCCGGGAGACGTTCGCCGCGAGCGTGTACGTCGCGCGCCGCGGCGGCACCATCGTGACCTGCGCCTCGACCAGTGGATACGACCACTACTTCGACAACCGGTACCTGTGGATGAATCTCAAGCGGATCATCGGCTCGCACTTCGCGAACTACCAGGAGGCGTGGCGCGCCAACGATCTCGTCCGCCGGGGCCGCGTCCACCCGACGCTGTCGCGCACCTATCCGCTGGCCGACGCGGCCACCGCCGTGCGCGACGTGCAGCGCAACACCCATCAGGGAAAGGTCGGCATCCTCTGCCTGGCGCCCCGGGAGGGGCTCGGCGTCACCGATCCGGAGACGCGGGAGCGGCACGCCGCCCAGATCGACGTCTTCCGCTGAGCACGCCGGAACCTCCGGCTCGACGAAGGTGGTGTGAGGCATGAGCATGTCCGCGGCCATGGACGAGCGATGGTTCCGGCGGTTCGCCGAGTCCGGTCCCGCGGCCCAGGGGCCGCCCAGGCGGCTCATCTGTTTCCCGCACGCGGGCGGGTCGGCGAGCTTCTACTTCCCGTTCGCCCGCGAGCTGGCCGGGGTCTGCGAGCTGCTCGCCGTCCAGTACCCCGGACGCCAGGACCGGCGCGCCGAACCCGCCTGCACGGACCTCGAGGTGCTGGCGGACCGGGTCCACGCCGCGCTGCCGCGCGACTCCGGGACCCCGACGGCGCTGTTCGGGCACAGTATGGGCGCGGTGCTGGCCTACGAGGTGGCGCGGCGGCTGGAGCGCGACGGCGCCGGACCCGCGGCGCTGATCGTGTCCGGGCGCCGCGCGCCCGCCGCGCGCAGGCACGAGGACGTCCACCGGCGCGGCGACGACCTGCTCCTCGCCGAGGTCGCGGGGCTGAGCGGTACCGCGCCCGCCCTGCTGGAGGACGAGGAACTGCGGCGCCTCATCCTGCCGCCGCTGCGGGCCGACTACCGCGCCGTCGAGACCTACCGGCATCGTTCCGGGCCTCCGCTGGGCTGCCCGATCAGCGTGCTGACCGGGGACCGGGACCCGCGCGTCAGCCCGGCGGAGGCCGAGGCGTGGCGCGGGCACACGGATGCGGACTTCCGGCTGCGCACCTTCCCCGGCGGGCACTTCTACCTGAACGAGCGACGGGCCGAGGTCGCGGCGGCGATCGCCGCGGATCTGCGCCGCCACGCGGCCGGCCGCTGACCGGGAGCCGCTGACCGGGAGCCGCCGTCCGGGAGCCGCCGTCCGGGAGCCGCCGGAGATAGCGGGCCTGAACGTGTGGCCAGGGTCCTGTATGTGTGTATAGACTTCTAGTAGAATCACATGAACAGCTGGTCATGTGTAAGGGAAGCCATATATGAGTTCAGTGCCTCGTCCCGACCGTCCCGACGAAGGGGACCTGACCGCCCGCGCCCGCATCAGGGACGCCGCGCTGCTCCAGTTCGCCGAGCGGGGCTTCAACGAGACGACCATCAGGGCCATCGCCGAGGCGGCGGGCGTCTCGTCCGGGCTCGTCCAGTACCACTACAGGTCCAAGGAAGCGCTGCGCGAAGCGTGCGATCGGTACGCCTTCGACTTCTTCCGCCAGACCAAGAACGAGGCGCACGGCAAGGGACAGTTCGCCGACCCCAACTTCCTGTCCATCGCGTTCCGCACCAGCTTTCCGGTGCTGCGCTACCTGGCCCGCGCGCTCGCCGACGGCTCCGCGTCCGCGGCGGAGCTCTTCGACGAACTGGTCGAGTACACGCAGGACGCGCTATGGGCCGGCATGCCCGGCGTGAACCCGCCCCCGGACCATGACCGCGAGGGGCTGTCCGCGGTCCTGACCGCGATGCAGCTCGGCGTCCTCGTCCTCCATCCCCACCTGACACGAGTGCTGGGCAGCGAGATCTTCAGCGCGCAGACCTACCCGCGCCTGGTCATGGCGCTGCTCGACATCCACTCCCACTCCCTCGTGACCCCGGAGACGGCCGCGCAGGCGCGTGCCGGGCTGGCAGACGTCCAAGCAGTTCCCCCCACTGCAGAGGAGTAAGGCAATGAGCGACGCGATCCATATCGAGGGCCTCGTCAAGACCTACGGGCGCACCCGCGCCCTGGACGAGCTGCGGCTCCAGGTGAGCACCGGGGAGGTGCACGGCTTCCTCGGCCCGAACGGGGCCGGGAAGACGACCACCATCCGCGTCCTGCTCGGACTGCTGCGCGCCGACGCCGGAGAGGTCCGCCTCCTCGGCGGCGACCCGTGGAGCGAGGCCACCACGCTGCACCGCAGGCTCGCCTACGTCCCCGGAGACGTCACCCTCTGGCCGGGCCTCTCGGGCGGCGAGGTGATCGACCTGCTCGGCCGGATGCGCGGCGGACTCGACAAGAACCGCAAGACCGAGCTGCTCGACCGGTTCGACCTGGACCCGCGGAAGAAGTCGCGCACCTACTCCAAGGGCAACCGGCAGAAGGTCGCGCTGGTGGCCGCGCTGTCCTCCAACGTCGAGCTGCTCATCCTCGACGAACCCACCTCCGGCCTGGACCCGCTGATGGAGGCGGCCTTCCGCGAGTGCATCGCCGAAGAGCGCGCCGGCGGGCGCACCGTCCTGCTGTCGAGCCACATCCTCGCCGAGGTCGAGGCACTGTGCGACCGGGTCAGCATCATCCGCGCCGGCCGGACCGTCGAGACCGGCACGCTCGCCGATCTGCGGCACTTCACCCGGATCTCCATCGAGGCCGAGCTGGCCGGACCGCACGACGGGCTCGACTCGGTGCCGGGCGTGCACCACCTGGAGGAGCAGCCGGGCGGGCGCGTCACCTGCGAGGTCGACGCCGACCGGATCGACGCGGTGCTCAAGCGGCTCACCCAGGCGGGCGTCCGCTCGCTCGTCAGCCGCCCGCCGACGCTGGAGGAGCTGTTCCTCCGCCACTACGAGAAGGAGCCCGCCGGCGCCGCCGCCGACGGAGCGCGGGACGGCCGGGTGGCCCGGTGAGCGCGCTGACGGGCACGCGCGGTCTCGTCCGGCTCATCCTGCGCCGGGACCGCTTCCTGCTGCCGATCTGGATCATCTACCTGGGCATGGTGCCGAGCGTCTTCGCCTCCGCCACCGCCGAGCTGTACCCGGCCGTGGCCGACCGCCAGGAGTACGCCGAGATCAGCGGGAACAACCCCGCCTACATCGCGCTGTTCGGCCCCCTGTACAGCGAGAGCATCGGCGGCATCATCACCCAGCGTCTCGGCCTCATCCCGCTGGTCGTCGGCCTCATCAGCATGCTCACGGTCATCCGGCACACCCGCACCGACGAGGCCGCCGGGCGCCGCGAACTGCTCGGCTCGACGGCGGTGAGCCGGCACGCGCCCCTGGCGGCCGCGCTGATCGTGGTCGCCGGGGCCAACCTGCTCCTCGCCCTGGTCATGATCGGGGGCCTCAGCGGGCAGGACCTGCCGACGGCGGGCACCGTCGCGCTCGCCCTCCAGTTCGCCGCCGGCGGCTGCCTGTTCGCGGCGGTCGGCGCGCTGGCCGCGCAGTTCAGCACGAGCGCCGGCGGCGCGCGGGCCATCGGCTTCGGCGCCCTCGGCGCCGCCCTGCTGCTGCGCATCGCGGGCGACAGCGGCGGCGTGGGCTGGCTGTCGTGGCTGTCCCCGATCGGCTGGGTGCACCGGCTCCGGCCGTTCGCGGGAGAGCGCTGGTGGGTGCTGCTGATCATCGTCGCCGCCTTCGCGGCGATCGTCGCCGCGAGCGTCGCCCTGTCGGCGCGCCGCGACGTCGGCGCGGGCGCGCTGGCGCCGCGTCCCGGCCCCGCCGAGGCGTCCGCGGGACTGCGCAGCCCGCTGGGCCTCGCCTGGCGGCTGCACCGGGCGCCGCTGCTGGGCTGGACGGCGGGTTTCGTCGTGATCGGCGCGGTGCTGGGCGGTGTCGCCGAGGGCGTCTCGGACATGATGCGCGACAACGAGAGCCTGAGCGACGTCTTCACCCGCATGGGCGGAGCGGTCGGGATCCGCGACGCCTTCCTCAGCTCGATGATGGGCCTGTTCGGCCTGATCGCGGCGGCGTACGCCATCCAGGCCGCGTTGCGGATGCGCGCCGAGGAGAACGAGCTGCGCGCCGACCCCGTGCTCGGCACCGCCGTCGGGCGGCTCCAGTGGGCCGGCGGGCACCTGTTGTTCTCCCTGCTCGGCCCCGCGGTCGTGCTCACGGCCGCCGGGCTCGCCGCGGGTCTGACGCACGGCCTGAACACCGGTGACGTCGGACGCGAGCTGCCCCGCGTGCTCGGCGGTTCCCTCGTCCAGCTCCCCGCCGTGTGGGTGCTGGCGGGGCTCACCATCGCCCTGTTCGGCCTGCTGCCGCGGTTCACGATGGCGAGCTGGGGCGCGCTCGCGCTGTTCGTGCTGCTCGGACAGATCGGCTCGGCCATGCAGCTCAGCCAGGCGGCGCTGGACGTCTCGCCGTTCACGCACATCCCCAAGCTGCCGGGAGGCGAGATGTCGGTGCAGCCGCTGGTGTGGCTCGGCGTGATCGCGGCGCTCCTCGTCGTCGCCGGCACGCTGCGGCTCCGTACCCGCGACATCAAGCCGGCGGCCTGACCGGCCGGCCGCGACCGCCGGCCGCCCCGCGGCGGCCGGCGGCCGGCCCGTCGCCCGATCGACCAGGGAGACGTTGCTTGCACACCGTGGAACGTGACGAGGAACTGTCCCGGCTGGACGCCGTGCTGGCCGGCTGCCGGCGCGGCGCCGGGGGAGCGGCCCTGGTGAGCGGCGCCGTGGCGTCGGGCAAGACCGAACTGCTGCACGCCTTCACCGAGCGCGCCGTCGCGGCGGGCGCCCTGTACTTCGAGGCCGGACGCCACCTCGGCGACCCCGCCGGTCTCACGGAAGGGCTGCTGCGCGGCCTGGAGCTGTTCGTCGAGGAGACGGGGCGCCCGGGTCCCGGAGTGCCGGCCCGCCCGCGACCGGGTGAGGCCGGACCGCCCGCGGCCGAGACCGCGCGGCGGCTGCACGCTCAGCTGCTCGCGCTCGCCGAGCGCGAGCCGGTCGTCGTGGGCGTCGACGACACGCACCGGGTCCCGCCCGCCGCCCTGCGGGACCTGCTCGGCGTGGCTCGTCGACTGCGCACCGCCCCTGTCATGATGATCTTCACCGACGCGGGCGCGGCCCATCCCGGCCACGGCGTCCTGCACGAGGAACTGTCCCGCCTGCCCGGCACGCCGCTGCTGCGGATGCGCCCGCTGTCGCTGGACGGCGCGTTCCGCCTCTTCGCCCGGCGCCTCGGCGCGGAGCGCGCCGGGCGCCTCGCCGCGCGGGGCCTGGCCGTCACCGGCGGCAGCCCGCTCCTGCTGCGCGGCCTGCTGGCGGATCAGCGGGAGAACGGCACGGGCGCCGCCGACCGGCTGGAGGTCGGCGCCGGCTTCGAGCACGCCGTGCTGGACTGCCTCGGCCGCGGCGACGAGGACGCCCGCCGGCTCGCCGCGGCCGTCGCGGTCCTCGGCGACGCGGCGACCGCGCCGCTGGCGGCCGAGCTGCTCGGCTGGTCCGAACCGGCGCTGGCGGCGACGCTCGACGCCCTCGGCAGGGCCGGGCTGCTGGACGCGATGCGCTTCCGGCATCTCGCCGCCCGCGCGGCCGTCCTGACGGCCATGGACGCCGACGAGCGCACCGGCCTGCACCTGCGCGCGGCCAGGCTGCTCTACCGGAAGGGCGCGCGAGCGGCCGACGTGGCCCATCACGTGACGGCCGCCAGTCACTGGGTCGCCCTGGAACACCTCGCTCAGGAGGGGAATTCCGGTGCGGCCGGGGAGACGATGACGTCGCGGGCCGATTAGGGGGCCGGTGCGCACCCTAGGGGTTATCGCGGCCGTGACGGCCGGACTAGTGTCGCCGCAGACGCTCCCGGGAGGCGGCCATGGTCCAGCAGACGATCTCCGAGACGGCGCCGTCCGCCGCCGACGGCGGCGCCGAGCTCATCGCGTGGGCGCACCGGACCCGGGAGGCGTGCCCGGTCGGGCGGGACGCGCAGGGGGTGTGGAACGTGGTGGGCGCCGCCGACGCGCAGCGGGTGCTGTCCGAACCGGCCTCGTTCTCCAGCAACCCGGCGTTCGCCTTTCCCGCCGCCGGAAGCTTCCGGGGGAACATGCTCTGGCTGGACCCGCCCGAGCACCGCAAGCTGCGCACCATCGTGAGCCGGGTCTTCGTGCCGCGCGCGGTCTCGGCGCTGGAGCCCAAGATCCGGCAGGTCGCCGCGGAGCTGCTGGACGCCGTCGGCGACGCCGACGAGATCGAGCTGATCTCCGCGTTCACGCAGCCGCTCCCGGTCATCGTCATCGCCGAGCTGCTGGGCATCCCCAGTCTGGACCTGGCCCAGTTCAAGGCGTGGGCCGACCGGATGCTGGGCGCGGTCGTCCAGGATCCGCTCGCCAACGAGGACGCGCGGCGCGAGATCGCCATGGGCACCATGGAGATGAACGCCTACCTGCTGGAGCACGTGCGCCGCAAGCGCGCCGCCCCGCGCGACGACCTGCTGAGCCGCCTGGTCGCCACGCAGGTCGGCGGCGAGCGGCTGGACGACCAGGAGGTCGTGAACTTCAGCCGCGTCCTGCTGGAGGCCGGGCACGTCACCACCACGATGATGCTCAGCAACGCGATCTGGTGCTTCGAGCAGGACCCCGGCCTGGCGGCCGCGCTGCGGGCCGACCGCGCGCTGCTGCCCGGCGCGATCGAGGAATTGCTGCGCTACCGGCCCCCGGTGCTGATGGTGCTGCGCTACACGCCCGCGGACGTCGAACTGGCGGGCGTGCTCATCCCGGCCGGCTCGGTGGTGAAGGTGTGGATCGTCGCCGCGAACCGCGATCCGCGGCAGTTCGACCGCCCCGACTCCTTCGACCCCGGCCGGCACCCCAACGGGCACGTCGCCTTCGGGAAGGGCGTCCACTACTGCCTGGGTTCGCAGCTCGCCCGGCTCGAAGGCGAACTCGGGCTGAACCTGCTGTTCGACCGCTTCGCCGACCTGCGCATCACCCCCGGCGCGGACCTGGAGTTCTATCCGCAGAACTTCTTCGGGATGAAGCGGCTGCCCGTCACGGTCACGCGGACGGAACGGTAGCCGGCCCGGCGGAACCGGGCCCCTCGTCCACGAGCGTGACGTCAGAGGAACTCCAGAACACCTGGACGTGCTCGATGAGGCCGTCGTCGCCGATGCCGAGCAGCCCGATGAGCTCGTACCGGACTCGCTTGCCGCGCGGTAGCAAGGAGTCCGACACCGTGACGGTGGCGGGGAGCAGCACGTGCCGGTCGTCCATGGCGGCGACCGGCGTACCTGGCGTCTCGCGCACGCGGCCGTCGATGGCACGGGCCAGGTGCGGGCGCAGCGGGCGGGGGGAGCCGACCGGGTCCTCGAAGACCGCGCCGGCGGCGAAGAGAGCGAGCACCCCGTCGAGGTCGCCCGCGTTCATCCGCGCGCAGTATTCCAGCGCGATCCGCTTCCGTGTCATCTCGTCGGTCACGAATTCTCCCGCCATCGGCTGTGGGGATCTTAACGGGGATACCGCGGCCGGCCATTCCGGCGGGAGAAAGTCAGGGGATCGGCGGCAGGAAATAGGGGATTCGATGCGTTGTCGCCCCGGCCGGCGCACTGCGACCGTGAGGAAAACGAGAGAGGGAGGGGCTCGCGATGACCGGACGAACTCATGCCGTCGTGCTGGGCGGCAGTGTGGCGGGCCTGCTGGCCGCCGCGGCCGTGGCCCGCCATGTCGACACCGTCACCGTGGTCGAGCGCGACGTCCTGCCCGCCGGGCCCGAGCATCGGCGCGGACTGCCGCAGGCCCACCACGCCCACCTGCTGTGGTCCGGCGGGGCGCGGGTGATCGACGTCCTGCTGCCGGGAACGCTCGCCGGGCTGCGCGCGGCCGGCGCGCACCGGATCGGCGTCCACCAGGACATGGTGTCGCTCACCTCGCACGGGTGGCAGCACCGGTTCCCGACGGAGCACTTCCTGATCGCCTGCTCCCGGACGCTGCTGGACCGGACCCTGCGCGACCGGCTCGGCGGCTCGGCCGCGGTGACGATCCAGGACGGCACCGCGGCCACCGGACTGCTCGGCGACGCCGGGCGGGTGCGGGGCGTCCGGCTGCGCACTGCCGCGGACGGGGCGGTCACCGAGATGGAGGCCGACCTCGTGGTCGACGCCGCGGGGCGCGGCTCCGCGACCCGGCGCTGGCTCGTCGGGCTGGGGCTTCCGGAGGCGCCCGAGGAGGTGGTGGACTCCGGCATCGCCTACGCCACCCGTGTCTACCGCGCCGTGGCGGAGACCTTCCCCGTGGTCTCGCACTACGCCGACCACCGCACCGGCGGGCCGGGGCACAACGCGGTCCTGCTGCCCGTCGAGGGCGGGCGCTGGATGGTGACGGTGTCGGGTACCCGGGGCGGGGAGCCGCCCGCGGGCGAGGAGGGTTTCGCGGCGTTCGTCCGCGCCGCCCGCGATCCCCTCATCGGGGAGCTCGTGGCCGCCACCGAACCGCTGACCGAAGCGCGCGGCACCCGCAGCACGGCCAACCGCCGCATCCGCTACGAGAAGCTGAACCGCTGGCCGGACGGGCTGGTCGTGCTCGGCGACGCCCTCGCCGCCTTCAATCCCGTCTACGGCCACGGCATGAGCGCGGCGGCGCTGTGCGCGGCGGCGCTCGGGGCCGAGGTCGGCCGGAGCGGGACCGGCGACGGCGCGGCGCGGCGCGCGCAGAAGGCGATGGCCGCCGTGGTGGACGACCCGTGGTCGCTGGCGGTCTCCCAGGACGTCTTCTATCCGGGCTGCCGCGTGGACGTCGCCGACGCCCGCTGGATCCAGACGCTGCGGCGGCAGCGGGCGTTCGCCGACCTCGTCACCGAGACCGCGGTCCGCGATCCGCTGGTCGGCGCCGCGGTCGCCGGGGTGAGCACCCTGTCGGCGCCGCTGAACAGCCTGGAGCATCCCGACGTCATCGCCGCGCTCCGGCGGGGCGCGGCCCGCCCCGCCCTCGCCCGTCCCCAGCTCACCCCGGCCGAACTGGCGGTCCGCGGGACCAGCGCCGCGCGCTAGCGGGACGCGGGCATGGTGAGGACGTCGTGCTCGTCCACCACCGTCACGTCGGTACGGCCCCAGTAGGCGCGCATGGCGCGGACCAGGCCGGTGGCGTCGGTCTCGATCACCATGACGTAGTGGATCTGGAGCCGGCGGCCCGGACCGGCCGGCGTGCCGTCCCAGTCCATGAAGCCCTGCGAGGACAGCAGGGGAGCCGCCGTGCCGAAGTCCAGATGCGCGGTCACGGGCAGCGCGGCCCGCGTTCCGTCCAGGACGCCGACCGGGTCGTGGGCGTACTCGTGCACGTCGCAGTGCAGGGCGCCCAGCGCGTGGCGCCGCAGTTCGGCGTGCCCGGTGCGGACACCGGATCCGATGGGGTCCTCGAACCGGACGGTGGGCGCGTACAGGCTCAGGAGTCCGGCGATGTCGCGCGCGTTGATCCGCCGGCAGTGTTCGACCGCGAGCTCCTTGCAGGACTGGTCACGGGACATGTCTGCCTCCTCGTGGGCGTGTGCGGCCGACCGGTACGCCCACCATTCTGTCCTCCCCTAGCCGTCTCGGCAGACCCCTAAAACAGGGGTCCGTACCCCTGACAAAAAGGCTCAATAAATGGCCTGACCGGAGCTACCTGGACTTCATTACGATCGGTTGACATTGGCTGGCCGACCGTGTTCTTGAAGGTCTTCGGGCACTGTGTAAAAGTCGGCGACCACGGACCCCGAATTCCTGGAGCCGGGCACAGATGGCCGACGATGACAAGCTGCTGGAAACCCTCAAGCGCGTCGCCGCGGACCTGCACGAGACCCGGCGCAGGCTGGCCGACGCCGAACGGCGCGACCGCCATCCGATCGCCGTCGTCGGGATGGCGTGCCGCCTCCCCGGCGACGTCCGCGATCCCGACGGCCTGTGGGCGACGGTCCTCGGCGGACGCGACGCGATCTCGGCGTTCCCCACCGACCGGGGCTGGGACCTGGGGGAGCTGCTGCACCCCGACCCGGAGCACCCGGGGCGCAGCGTCGCCCGCGAGGGCGGGTTCCTGTACGACGCGGGTGATTTCGATGCGGGTCTGTTCGGGATTTCGCCGCGTGAGGCGTTGGCGATGGATCCGCAGCAGCGGTTGGTGCTGGAGTCGTCGTGGGAGGCGTTGGAGCGGGCGGGGATCGATCCGTCGTCGCTGCGCGGCACCCCCACCGGGGTCTTCGTGGGCGCCGGCAACTTCGGCTATCTCGTCGGGATGCAGCAGGCGTCCGACGACGCGAGCGGCTACGCCCTCGTCGGCAACATCGGCAGTGTCATCTCGGGCCGGGTGGCGTTCACGCTGGGGCTGGAGGGTCCGGCGCTGACGGTGGACACGGCGTGTTCGTCGTCGTTGGTGGCGATGCATCTGGCGGGGCGCGCGCTGCGGTCGGGGGAGTGCTCGCTGGCCCTGGCCGGCGGCGTCACGATCATGCCCAATCCGAGCGAGTTCGTGGAGTTCACCCGGCAGGGGGCGCTGTCGCCGGACGGCCGGTGCAAGGCGTTCGGGGCGGGGGCCGACGGCGCGGGGTGGTCGGAGGGCGTGGGGATGGTTGTGCTGGAGCGGCTGGCGGACGCTCAGCGCAACGGCCACCGCGTCCTGGCGGTCATGCGCGGCTCGGCCGCCAACCAGGACGGCGCCAGCAACGGGCTGACGGCGCCCAACGGGCCGGCCCAGCAGCGCGTCATCCGGCAGGCCCTGGCCGACGCGGGTCTCGGTCCGCACGACGTGGACGCGGTCGAGGCGCACGGCACCGGCACCCGTCTCGGAGATCCCATCGAAGCCCAGGCGCTCATGGCGGTCTACGGGCGTGACCGGTCGCCGGAGCGGCCGTTGTGGCTGGGGTCGGTGAAGTCCAACATCGGGCACACCCAGGCCGCCGCGGGCGTCGCGGGCGTCATCAAGACGGTGCGGGCGCTGGACGCGGGCGTCCTCCCGCCGACGCTGCACGCGGACGAGCCGAGCGCGGAGATCGACTGGTCCGCCGGGACCGTCCGGCTCGTCACCGAGCCACAGCAGTGGCCGGACGCGGGCCGGCCCCGCCGGGCGGGGGTGTCGTCGTTCGGGATCAGCGGGACCAACGCGCACCTGATCCTCGAACAGGCCCCTCCGGAGGAGGGTGACACGAAGGGCGCCGAGCCCGGGACGGGCACGCTCCCGTGGCCGCTGTCGGGAGCCGGCGCTCCCGCGCTGCGCGCCCAGGCGGAGCGGCTGCGCGACTGGCTCGACGCCCACCCGGACGCCGGACCGGCCGACGTGGCGCGGGCCCTCGCCACGTCCCGCGCCGTGCTCTCCCACCGCGCCGTCGTCCTCGGCGGGGAGCGGGCGAGCCTGCGCGCGGGGCTCGACGCTCTCGCCGGGGGCGAGCCCGCCGCCACGGTCGTCACCGGGAGCGCGGTGGGTGCGGGGCGTCCGGTGCTGGTGTTCCCGGGGCAGGGCTCGCAGTGGGCGGGCATGGGGCGCGATCTGCTGACGTCGGACGTCTTCGCGGCGTGGGTGGACGAGTGCGAGGGCGCGTTGTCGCGTTACGTGGACTGGTCGTTGCGGGAGGCGCTGGAGCGCGCCCGCGCGGAGGATCTGACGCGCATCGAGGTCCTGCAGCCGTTGCTGTTCGCGGTGATGGTCGGGATCGCCCGTGTCTGGGAGAGCTGGGGAGTGGTGCCCGGTGCTGTCGTGGGTCATTCGCAAGGTGAGGTCGCGGCGGCGTACGTCGCGGGTGCGCTGTCCCTGGATCACGCCGTACGGGTCGTGGTGCTGCGGTCGCGGCTGTTCGCTCGTGAGCTTGTGGGGCGAGGAGCGGTTGCCGCGCTGGCCACCGGACGTGCCGTAGCCGAGGAGCTGGTGGCGCGGTGGGGCGGGGCGTTGTCGGTGGCGGGGGTGAACGGTCCGGGTGCGGTGATGGTGGCGGGCCCGGAAGGGGTGCTGCGGGAGCTGGTGGAGGTGTGCGGGGAGCGGGGGGTCCGTGCGCGTGTGGTGGCGGGGACGGTGGCTTCGCACACCGCGCAGGTCGATCCGTTGCGGGAGGAGCTGCTGGAGCTGCTGGGACCGGTGGGGCCGGTGGAGGGCCGGGTGACGTTCTGCTCGACGGTGACGGGCGGCGTGCTGTCCGCGTCTGCTCTGGGGCCGGGGTACTGGTTCGACAACGCGCGCCGTCCGGTGGACTTCGCCGGGGCGGTCGGCACCCTGCTGGACGAGGGCCATCGCGCGTTCGTCGAGTGCAGCCCGCACCCGATCCTCGTCCCCGGCATCGCCGAGATCGCCGCGCGGCAGGGCACCGAGATCGTCGCGGTCGGTTCCCTGCGGCGCGACCGGGGATCCGCGGACCGCCTGCTGCGCTCGGCCGCGGAAGCGTACAGCGGCGGCGTCGCGGTGGACTGGACGGTGCCGATCGGCCCGGGCCGCCGCGCCGACCTGCCGTCCTACGCCTTCCAGCGGCGCCGCTACTGGCTGGAGGCCGCCGGCCGTCCGCTCGCCGGATCCGCTCCGGCGGGCGTCGAGCGGGTCGCGCACCCGGTGCTGGACGCGCTGCTGCGGCGGGCGGACGGCGACGCGACCGTGCTCACCGGGCGGATGTCGGCGTCGTCGCCGGACTGGCTGGCCGACCACACGGTCGAGGGCACGGTCCTCGTGCCCGGCGCGGCGTTCGTGGAACTGGCCGTGCGGGCGGGCGACACGGCGGGATGCCCTCACGTCGAGGAACTCGTGCTGGAGCGTCCGCTCGTCCTGCGCGGCGACGCCGGGGCCGAGCTTCAGGTCGCGGTCACGGCCGCCGACGGCGCGGGACGGCGACACGTGACGGTGCACGCCAGACCCGCCGGAGCCGACGAGCCCTGGACCCGGCACGCCACCGGCACGCTCGGCCCGCCCGGCGACCCGCCGTCCGGCGCCCGCCCGCCGGCCCGGCCCGCCGGGGCCGCGTCCGCCGACGACCTCTACACCCGGCTGAGCGGCCGTGGCCACGGGTACGGTCCGGCGTTCCGCGGCGTGCGGGCGGTCTGGCGGGACGGCGAGGACGTTCTCGCCGAGGTCGCCCTGCCGGAGGAGCGACGCGAGGAGGCGGCCGGGTACCTCCTTCATCCCGCGCTGCTGGACGCCGCGCTGCACGCCGTCGCGGAGCTGGGCGACCCCTCCGGCGAGCAGGCGGGACCGCGGTTGCCGTTCGCGTGGGCGGACGTCCGGCTGGACGTCGAGGGCGCCACCGAACTGCGGGTCCGCATCGGCCCGGCGGGCGGTGGCGCGGTCTCGGCGGAGCTGTTCACCCGCGACGGCGCGGTCGCCGGCCGGATCGGCTCCCTGGCCACGCGCGCCGCCCCGGCGGACGCGTTCGCCCCCGGTACCGGCGACGCCCTGTACGCCATGGACTGGGTTCCTCCGGCCGCCGGGCGGGACGAGACGGGGGCGCCCGCCCGTTACGCCCTCGTCGGCGCCGACACGCACGGGCTCGCGGCGTCGCTGCGCGCGGGCGGTGTCCCGGTCGACCGGCACGCCGACCTGGCCGCGCTCGCGGAGACCGTACGGCGGGGGACTCCCGCGCCCGGCCTGGTGCTCCACTGCCCGGACATGCCGTGCGGCGCGGACACCGCGGTCGCCGCACGCACGGCGCTGAACGCCACGCTGACCGTGCTGGGCGAGTGGATCACGACGGGAGCCGCGTTCGCGGACGCGGCGCTCGCCGTCGTCACCCGGAACGCGGCATCGCTCGACGGGGAGTCTCCGGAACCGGCCGCCGCGGCGGTCTGGGGCCTGGTCCGGTCGGCGCAGTCGGAGAACCCGGGCCGGCTCGCGCTGATCGACCTGGATCCCGCCGCCGAGCCGGGCCCGGCCGCGCGCGCGGCGTGCGCGGCCGTGGCGCGGGGCGACGAACCGCAGGCGGCCGTCCGGGGCGACCGGATGCTCGTCCCCCGGCTCGCCCGCGCCGACGTGCCCGCCGCGCCGGACGGGCCGGGCTGGGACACCGGCGGGACGGTGCTCGTCACCGGCGGGACGGGCGCGCTCGGCGCGGCGGTGGCCCGCCATCTGGCGACCGCGCACGGTGTCCGGTCGCTGCTGCTGGCGGGCCGTCGCGGGCCGGACGCCCCGGGCGCCGCCGAGCTGGTGACCGAACTGGCCGCCCTCGGCGCGACCGCGACCGTCGTGGCCTGCGACGTCGCGGATCGCGCCGCCGTCGCGGACCTGCTCGCCGCCGTCCCCGGCGACCACCCGCTCACGGCCGTCGTCCACGCCGCCGGGACGCTGGCGGACGGGACGATCGGGTCGCTGGACGCCGGACGGCTGGACGACGTGCTGCGCGGGAAGCTCGACGCCGCGCTCCACCTGCACGACCTCACCGCGGACCTCCCGGTCACCCGTTTCGTGCTGTTCTCCTCGGCCGCCGGAATGCTCGGCAACCCCGGCCAGGGCAACTACGCCGCCGCCAACGCCGCACTGGACGCCCTGGCGCACCGCCGCCGCGCCGCGGGCCTGCCCGCCACGTCGCTGGCCTGGGGCCCGTGGGCGGTCCGCAGCGGGATGACCGGGCACCTCCCGGGCGCCGCGCCGGCCGGCGCGGGTACCACCGCCTTGGAACCGGAGGCGGCGCTCGCTCTCCTGGACGCCGCGCCGGCGAGCGACCGCGCGGTCCTGGCGCCCGTCCGCTTCGACCTGCCCGCCCTGCGCGACCGGGCCGCGCTCGGGCCGCTGCCCGCTCCGCTGCGCGCCCTGCTCCCGGCGCCGGCCCCGTCCCGCCGCAGGTCGGCGGGCGGCGCGGACGGCGGCGCGGACGACGACGCCGCGCGGCCGGCGGCGCTGCCCGGCGAGGACCGGGAACGCGCGCTCCTCGCCCTGGTGCGGGCCCACACCGCCGGAGTCCTCGGGCACGCCTCGCCCGACGACGTCGATCCGGGCCGTGCCTTCAAGGACGTCGGGTTCGACTCGATGACCGGGGTCGAGCTGCGCAACCGGCTCGCCGCCGCGACCGGGCTCCGGTTGCCCGTGACCCTCGTCTTCGACCACCCCACGCCCGTCGCCGTCGCGGGCGCCCTCACCGTCCTGCTCGGCGGGGACGGCGCGGGCGCGGCCCGCGACGGGCGGGCGGGCGCAGCGCGGCCGTCGCCCGCACCGGGCGAGCCGATCGCGATCGTCGGCATGGCCTGCCGCTTCCCGGGCGGGACCGCCTCGCCCGAGGCGCTGTGGGAGCTGGTGGCGTCCGGCGGCGAGGTCCTGTCGGACTTCCCCGCCGACCGGGGCTGGGACGTCGCCGGCCTGTACGACCCGGATCCGGACGCGCCGGGACGCAGCTACGTGCGGGTCGGCGGCTTCCTCGACGACGCGGCGTGCTTCGACGCCGGGTTCTTCGGCATCTCCCCGCGTGAGGCCGCCGTCATGGACCCGCAGCAGCGGGTGCTGCTGGAGGTGGTGTGGGAGGCGCTGGAACGCGCGGGCATCGACCCCGGCTCACTGCACGGCACCGACACCGGCGTCTTCGCCGGCGCCATCCACCAGGACTACGCCGGTGGCACGCCACCGGACGAGACCGAGGGCTTCCTGCTCAGCGGCACCTCCGCGAGTGTCGTGTCCGGCCGGATCGCGTACACGCTGGGGCTGGAGGGGCCTGCGATGACGGTCGACACCGCCTGCTCGTCCTCGCTCGTCGCGCTGCACCTCGCCGCGCAGGCGCTGCGGGCGGGCGAGTGCGGCGTCGCGCTGGCGGGCGGCGTCACCGTGATGCCCACCCCGGTGCTGTTCACCGAGTTCAGCCGCCAGCGCGGCCTGGCGCCCGATGGCCGGTGCAAGCCGTTCGCCGCCGCCGCCGACGGGACCGGGTGGTCCGAGGGCGCCGGGGTCCTGGTCCTGGAGCGGCTGTCGGACGCCGAACGCCTGGGCCACCGCGTCCTCGCCGTCGTCCGCGGTTCCGCGGTCAACCAGGACGGTGCCAGCAACGGCCTCACCGCCCCCAACGGCGCCGCGCAGCGCCGCGTCATCGCCCAGGCGCTCGGCGCCGCCGGGCTCGCCCCCGGAGACGTGGACGCGGTCGAGGCGCACGGCACCGGCACCACGCTCGGGGACCCCATCGAGGCCGAGGCGCTGCTCGCGGCCTACGGCCCGGACCGGCCGGCCGACCGGCCGCTGTGGCTGGGGTCGGTGAAGTCCAACCTCGGCCACGCCCAGGCCGCCGCCGGCATGGCCGGGATCATCAAGATGGTGCAGTCGATGCGGCACGCGACGCTGCCCCGGACCCTGCACGTCGACGCGCCGACCCCGCACGTGGACTGGTCCGCCGGCGGGGTGCGGCTGCTGACCGAGCCGGTGCCGTGGCCGCCGGGCGACCGGCCGCGCCGCGCCGGGGTGTCGTCCTTCGGCGCGAGCGGCACCAACGCGCACCTCATCCTGGAGGAGCCGCCCGGCACGGAACCCGGGCCCCTCCCGTCCGGCGCCGCCCCCGGCCGCGTTCCGCTCGTCCTGTCGGCGCGGGCCCCGGACGCGCTCGCCGACCAGGCGGGACGGCTGGCGCGGTTCGTCGCGGCCGGTCCCGATCCGGACCTTGCGGGCGTCGGCCGGGCCCTCATCGGCACCCGCGCCCTGCACCCGTACCGCGCCGTCGTGGACGCCCGTGACCGCGCCGACGCCGTCGCGCTGCTCTCGGCGCTGGCGGACGGGCCCCCGCCCGGGACCGAGCCGGCCCGTCCCGGCGAGACCGTGTTCCTCTTCTCCGGGCAGGGCGCCCAGTACCCCGGCATGGGCCGTGGACTGTACGGCGAGGTCCCCGAGTTCGCCGCCGCCTTCGACGAGATGTGCGGCCACTTCGACCCGCTGCTCGGCGGTTCACTGCGCGCGGTGGTGTTCGGCGAGGCCGGCGCGGACGTCCTGCACGAGACGCGCTGGACCCAGCCCGCGCTCTTCGCCGTGGAGATCGCGCTGTTCCGGACCCTCACCGCGTGGGGCCTGCGCCCGGGCCTGCTCGCCGGGCACTCCGTCGGCGCCCTCGCCGCCGCGCACGCCGCCGGCGTGCTGTCGGCGGGCGACGCGGCCGAACTCGTCGCCGCGCGCGGCGACCTGATGCAGGCGCTCCCGGCCGGAGGGGCGATGGCCGCCCTTCAGGCGGCCGAGGACGAGGTCATCCCCCACCTCACCGGCGGCGTGGTGATCGCGGCGGTGAACGGCCCGGACGCCACCGTCGTGTCCGGCGACGAGCACGCGGTGGCACGGCTGGCCGGGCGGTTCGCCGAGCAGGGTCGCAAGACCCGTCGCCTGCGTGTCAGCCACGCCTTCCACTCGCCGCACATGGACCCCATGCTGGAGGAGTTCCGCGGTGTCGCCGAGCGCCTCACCTGGCATCCGCCCCGCATCCCGATCATCTCCGACCGGACCGGACGTGCCGCCACCGAGGCCGAGCTGACCTCGCCGTCCTGCTGGGCCGAGCACGTCCGCGCGCCCGTCCGCTTCCTGGACGCCCTGCACGCGGCGGTCACGGCGGGCGGCCGGTTCTTCGTCGAGGCCGGACCGGGCGGCGGGCTCGCCGCGGCGGCCGCCGAGTGCGGCCCCACGGTCGCGGCCGCGACGCTGCGCCGCGACCGGGACGAGGCGGACGCCCTGCGCGCCGCCCGCGCGCGGATCTTCGAGCGGGGCGCGGACGTCGGCTGGGCCGGGGTCCTCGGCGCCGCGCCCGGCCCCCTCCCCGAGCTGCCCACCTACCCGTTCCGGCGGGACCGCCACTGGCTGACGTCCGGCCGTGCCACCGCCGACGCGGCCGGCCTCGGCCTCACCGATGCCGGGCACCCCCTCGTCGCGGCGTCCGTGGAGCTGGCCGGCGGCGCGGAGATCCTGCTCACCGGACGGCTGTCCCCGGCGACCCATCCGTGGCTGGCGGACCACCGGATCGGCGCGGCGACGATCCTGCCCGCCGCCGCGCTCGCCGAACTGGCCGTCCGGGCGGGCGACGAGGCGGGCCTCGACCGGGTCGCCGAGCTGATCCTGGAGGCACCGCTGGTCGTCCCCGACGGCGCGGGCGTCGTCGTCCAGGTGCGGGTCGGCCCGCCCGAGGAGACGGGACGGCGGCGGGTGCGCGTGCACGCACGCCCGGACGGCGCGGCTGCGGACGTCCCGTGGGTCCGGTACGCCGACGCGGTGCTCGCCTCCGGCGCCGCGGCCGGCGACCGTCCCGCCGCGTCCGCCGCGTGGCCGCCGCCCGGCGCGCGGCCGGTCGACCTCGACGGGCTGTACGACGACCTGGCCGCACGCGGCATCGACTACGGACCGGCCTTCCGCGGGCTCGTCCGGGCGTGGCGGGACGGCGGCACGGTCTTCGCCGACGTCGCACTGCCGCCCGGCGAGCACGACCGGGCCGCACGGTTCGGCGTCCATCCCGCCCTGCTGGACGCCGCGCTCCAGGCCGGGCTGCTGCTGGACGGCCCGGACGCACCGCTCCGGCTGCCGTTCGCGCTGGACGGCCTCGCGCTGCACGCCGCCGGCGCGACGGCGCTGCGCGTCCGGGTGGAGCGCGCCGCGTCCGGCGCCCTCGCCGTCATCGCCCACGACGCGACGGGCGCGCCCGTCCTGTCCATCTCCTCGGTGGCGCTGCGCCCGGTGCCCGCCGACGCCCTCGCCCGGACGCACACCGCGCCCGCCGCGCACACGACCGCCTGGGCCCCCCTCGGGCCGGTCACCCCGCTGAACGGCGCCGCCCCGGCCCCCTGCGCCGTGGTCGGCGCGGCGCCCGCCGCTCTCGGCCTGCCCGCCGCCACCCCCGTCCATCCCGACGTGCCGTCCCTGCTGGACGCCGGTTCCGTTCCCGACCTCGTCTTCCTCCCGGCACCGCCCGCACACGGCGGATCCGCGGCGGCGGTCCGGTCGGGCGTGCAGGCCACCCTGGACGCCGTCCGGCCCTGGACGGACGACGCGCGGGTGCCCCCCGGTTCCCGCCTCGTGGTCGTCACCGCCGGCGGCGTCGTCACCGGCGACGACCCGGGCCCCGGCGACCCGGCCGAGGGCGCCCGCTGCGGCCTGCTCCGCGCCGTGCAGGCCGAGCGGCCCGGACGGTTCCTGCTCCTGGACACCGACGGCGCCGCGGAGTCCCGCGCCGCGCTGGCGGAGGCGGCCGCGGCGGCGGTGCGCGCGGGCGAACCCGAGATCGCCGTCCGCGACGGTGCCGCGCTGGCCGCCCGTCTCGCGCCGCTCGACGGCGCCCTGGTGCCACCACCGGGACCGTGGCGGTTGCGGCCCGGCGGCGGCGCCCTCGACGGACTCGCCGCCGAGCCCGCGCCCGAGGCCGCCGCGCCCCTCGGTCCGGGCCGGATCCGGGTGGCCGTCCGCGCCGCCGGGCTCAACTTCCGCGATGTCCTCATCGCTCTCGGCATGTATCCGGGCGCCGGGTCCATGGGCACGGAGGCGGCCGGGATCGTCACCGAGGTCGGGCCCGGCGTGTCCGGGGTGCGGCCCGGGGACCGGGTGATGGGCCTGATCGACGACGCGTTCGGCCCGGTCGCCGTGACCGACCACCGCACGGTCGTCGCGGTGCCGTCCGGCTGGTCCTTCACCGCCGCCGCCGCCGTGCCCGCCGCCTTCGTCACCGCCCGGCGCGGGCTCATCGGCCTGGCCCGGTTGCGGCCGGGGGAGACCGTCCTGATCCACGCCGCCACCGGTGGCGTCGGCATGGCCGCGGTCCAGGTGGCGCGTGCGGTCGGCGTCGAGGTCTACGCGACCGCGTCCCCGGGCAAGCACCACGTGCTGCGGGAGATGGGCCTGGACGAGGCGCACATCGCCTCCTCCCGCGACCTCGGCTTCGAGGAGCGGTTCCGCGCCGCGACCGGCGGCCGCGGCGTGGACGTCGTGCTGAACTCGCTCGCCCGCGAGTTCGTGGACGCCTCACTGCGGCTGCTGGCTCCCGGCGGCCGGTTCGTTGAGATGGGCAAGACCGACGTGCGGGCCGCCGACGACGTCGCCGCCCGCAACCCCGGCGCCGCCTACCTGCCGTTCGATCTCGCCGACCTCGGCCCCGCCCGCCTCGGCGCGCTGCTCACCGAGGTCGCCGCGGACCTCGGACGCGGCGACCTGGCACCGCTCCCGGTGCGCGCCTTCGACCTGCGCCGCGCCCCCGAGGCGTTCCGCCTGATGAGCCGCGCCCGGCACGTCGGGAAGATCGTGCTGACCGTTCCGGCGGACCGCGACCCGGGCGGCACCGTCCTGGTCACCGGCGCCACCGGCACCCTCGGCGGCCTGGTCGCCCGCCACCTGGTCACCCGGCACGGCGTCCGGCGTCTGGTGCTGGCGGGCCGGCGCGGCGCCGACGCCCCGCGGGCCGCCGCACTCGCCGCGGAACTGACCGGCCTCGGCGCCGACGTCGTCCTCGCCGCCTGCGACGTCGCGGACCGCGACGCCGTCGCCCGGCTGCTCGCCGCCGTCCCGGCCGAGCACTCCCTCACCGCCGTGGTGCACACCGCCGGGGTCGTCGACGACGGGCTCGCCGACGCGCTCACCCCGGACCGGCTCGGCCGGGTCCTGCGCCCCAAGGTCGATGGGACGCTCGTCCTGGACGAGGCGACCCGGCACCTCGACCTGTCGGCCTTCGTCGTGTTCTCCTCCGTCGCCGGAGTCCTGGGCTCGGCCGGGCAGGCCGGCTACGCCGCCGCCAACGCGTTCGCCGACGGCTGGGCACGGGCCCGCCGCGCCGACGGCGTCCCCGCCGTCTCCCTCGCCTGGGGCGTGTGGGAGGAGGCCAGCGACATGACCGGCGACCTCGACGCCGCCGCGCGCGCCCGCCTGTCCCGCACCGGGCTGCGGCCGCTGCCGACCGGGCACGCGCTCACCCTCCTCGACGACGCCATGGCCGGCCCCGACCCGGTGCGGATCGCGGCGGCGCTCGACCGCGCGGCCCTGCGCGCCGCCGCGGCGGACGGTACCCTCCCGGCACGGCTGGGCGGGCTGGTCCGGGGCCCGTCCCGCCGCGCGGCCGGCGCGGCCCCGGCGGACGGCGCGCTGCGCGACGCGCTCGCCGCACTTCCCGCGGCCCACCGCACCGACCGGCTGCTCGACCTGGTCCGCACCCACGCGGCGACCGTGCTCGGGCACGCGACCCCGGCCGCGATCGACGCCGAGCGCGGCTTCCTCGACCTCGGATTCGACTCCCTCACCGCCGTCGAGTTCCGCAACACGCTGGCGCGGGTCAGCGGCCTCGACCTTCCCGCCACGCTGCTGTTCGACCAGCCCAGCCCCGCCGCCGTGGCCGCCTACCTCGCGACGCGGCTGGCGCCCGGCGGGCGGGCCGCGGCCGGGCCGCCGGGGGAACGCGAACTCGGCGCGCTCGAAGCGGTGCTCCGCGACGCGCCCTCCGACGCCGGACTCGGCCGCGACATCGCCGGGCGCCTGCGCGCGCTGGCCCGGGAGCTGGAGGGCACGGCCTCGGCGGACGCCGCCGCGAGCGACGAGTTCGACGCCGAGTTCGACGCCGGGACCGACGACGAGATGTTCGCCCTGATCGACCGGGAGCTGGGACGTGACTGACCGCGACACCGACCGGCGCGCCGGTGAAGGAGACAGCACGAACGGCGGCGACGACAGGCTGCGCGATTACCTGAGGCGCGTCACGGCCGAACTGCGGCACACCCGCCGCCGCCTCGACGACGCGGAGAACCGTGCGAGCGAGCCGATCGCCGTCGTGGGGGTCGCCTGCCGCTATCCCGGTGACGTCGCGTCCCCCGAAGACCTGGGGGACCTCGTCGAGGCGGGCGGCGACGCGATCACCGGGTTCCCCGTGGACCGCGGCTGGAACGTCGCCGCCGTGCACGACCCGGACCGGGGACGTCCCGGGACCAGCTACGTCGACCGCGGCGGCTTCGTGCACGGCGCGGCGGGCTTCGACGCGGAGTTCTTCGGGATCTCGCCGCGTGAGGCGCTCGCGATGGACCCGCAGCAGCGGATGTTCCTGGAGGTCGCCTGGGAGGCGCTGGAACGCACCGGCCTGGACCCGAGGTCGCTGCGCGGCTCCCGGACCGGCGTGTTCGCCGGCGCGGGCAACCCCGGATACCTCGGCGGGATCCACCAGGTCCCCGCGGAGGTCGAGGGCTACTCGCTCACCGGCAACGTCGGCAGCGTGGTGTCGGGGCGGGTGTCGTACACGCTGGGTCTGGAGGGGCCGGCGGTGACGCTGGACACGGCGTGCTCGTCATCGCTGGTGGCGATCCATCTGGCCTGCCGGGAGCTGCGCACCGGGGAGTGTTCCCTGGCCCTCGCCGGCGGGGTCACCGTGCTCACGACGCCGTGGCTCTTCGTCGAGTTCAGCCGGCAGAACGGTCTCGCGCCGGACGGCCGCTGCAAGGCGTTCGCCGCCGACGCCGACGGCACCATCTGGGGCGAGGGCGCCGGGGTGGTGGTGCTGGAGCGGCTGTCGGACGCGGTGCGCAACGGGCGGCGGATCTGGGGGGTGATCCGCGGTTCGGCGATGAACCAGGACGGCGCCAGCAGCGGTCTGTCGGCGCCGAACGGGCCGTCGCAGCAGCGGGTGATCCGGCGGGCGCTGGCCGACGCGCGGTTGTCGGGTGCGGACGTGGACGTGGTGGAGGCGCACGGGACGGGGACGTCGCTGGGCGATCCGATCGAGGCGCAGGCGCTGCTGGCGACGTACGGGCAGGACCGTCCGCAGGATCGTCCGCTGTGGCTGGGGTCGGTCAAATCCAACATCGGCCATACCGCCGCCGCGGCGGGGATCGCCGGCGTGATCAAGATGCTGGTCGCCTTCCAGCGGCCGGAACTGCCGCCGACGTTGCATGTGGAGGAGCCGTCGCGGGAGGTGGACTGGTCGTCGGGTGCGGTCCGGTTGCTGACGCAGGCGCGGGAGTGGCCCACGGTGGATCGGCCGCGCCGGGCGGCGGTGTCCTCGTTCGGGATCAGCGGCACCAACGCCCATCTCATCCTGGAACAGGCCCCCGACGCCCCGCCCGCCGAGCAGAAGCCGCCGCCGGTGGTGGGCGAGGCGGCCTGGGTGCTGTCGGGCCGTGGCGAGGGCGCGTTGCGTGAGCAGGCGCGGCGGCTGGCGGCGTGGTCGCGTGCCGCCGACGGTGCCGACGAGCCGGGGTTCGTGGCGCGGGTCGCGGAGGCGTTGCGGTCGGGGCGGTCGTTGTTCGAGGACCGTGCCGTCGTTCTGGGCGCCGACGCCGCCGAGATGGCGCAGGCGCTGGAGGCCCTCGCCGCCGGGAGCGAGGAGGCGCGGGTGGTGACGGGCCGGACACCGCGCGGGCCGGCGGGGAAGACGGTGTTCGTGTTCCCGGGTCAGGGTTCGCAGTGGGCGGGAATGGGCCGGGTCCTGATGGACGAGTCGCCGGTGTTCGCCGCGGCGATGCGCGCGTGCGGTGAGGCGCTGGCCGAGCATGTGGACTGGTCGCCGGCCCAGGTGCTGGAGGAGCCGGAGGACAGTCCGGTGTGGGGGCGCACGGACGTGGTGCAGCCGTTGCTGTTCGCGGTGATGGTGTCGCTGGCGCGGCTGTGGCAGGCGCACGGCGTGCGGCCCGACACCGTGATCGGGCACTCGCAGGGCGAGATCGCCGCCGCGCACATCGCCGGGGCACTCACCCTGCCCGACGCCGCCCGGGTCGTCGCGCTGCGCTCGGCCCTGCTGACCCGGCTCGAAGGCGCCGGCGGCATGGCCCACATCGCCGCACCCCCCGCCGACATCCCCCTGGACAGTGCCGAGGGTGCCGAGAGCCTGGCGGTCGCGGCGGTCAACGGACCGGCTTCCACCACCGTGTCCGGACCCGACGCCGCCCTGGAAGAACTCATCGCCCGCTGCCACGAGCAGGGGTTCCGCGCCAAACGCATCCCCGTCGCCTACCCCTCCCACCACCCCGCCATCGACGCCCTGCACGACGACCTGATCGCCGCCCTGGAGGGGCTGGCACCCCGGACCCCGACGCTGGACTGGGTGTCCACCACCACCGGCGAACGCAACCCCCGCCCCGACCCCGGCTACTGGTTCACCAACCTGCGCCACACCGTCCAGCTCCACCCCACCGTCACCGCACTCAGCGAGACCCACACCACCTACATCGAGGTCAGTCCCCACCCCATCCTCACCACCGACCTCACCCACACCCTCACCACCCACACCCTCACCACCCACACCCTCACCACCCACACCCTCACCACCCACACCCTCACCACCCACTCCGACGAGCGCGAGCCGCTCATCCACCACACCCTCAAACGCGACCACCACACCCTCCGCGCCCACCTGCACAACCTCGCCCACCTCCACACCCGCACCCACCACCCCGTCACCTACACCCCCACCCCGCCCCACGCCGGCCACACCGCCGCCCACCTCCCCACCTATCCCTTCCAACACCGGCACTACTGGGTCAGCGTCGACGGCGGGACGGGATCGGCCGTGACGGGACCGTCGGTGGACGGCTGGCGGTACGAGACGGTGTGGCGGCCGAGTCCGGGGGCGGCGCGGACGCTGAGCGGGCACTGGCTCGTCGTGGCTCCGCAGGGGCACCCGCTGGGGGCGCCGGTGGCGGAGACGCTGGTGGGGCTGGGCGCCGAGGCGCACCTGGCCGACGCCCGAGGGGCACGGGAGCTGCGCGCGGAACTGGAGATCTCCGGGGTCGTCTCGCTGCTCGGGCTGACGGAGGAGGACGGCGCCACGGCGCCCACGGTTCCCGCCGGGCTCGCCGCGACGCTGGAGCTGGTGCGGTGGCACACCGAGGGGCCCGCGGGCGTGCCGCTGTGGTGCCTGACGCGCGCGGCGGTGCGGACCGATCCGCAGGACGCGCCGCCGGATCCGGCGCAGGCGATGCTGTGGGGACTCGGCCGGGTCGCCGCGCTGGAGCACCCCCGGCACTGGGGCGGCCTGATCGACCTGCCCGGCGACATGGACGAGCGGGTCCGGGCCCGGCTGGCGGAGGCCCTCGGCAACGCGGACGGGGAGGACCAGCTCGCCGTCCGGTCCGCCGGGGTCACGGCGCGCCGTCTCGTCCGGGCCCGTCCCGGCGGGTCCCGCGCCGATCGGACGTGGCGGCCGGAGGGCACCACGCTCGTCACGGGCGGGACGGGCGCGCTCGGCGTGCCGCTGGCGAAGGCGATGGCCGGACGCGGTGCCGCGCACCTGGTGCTCGCGTCCCGCCGGGGCGCGGACGCGCCCGGCGCCGCCGAGGCCGCCGCGGAGCTGACGGCGCTCGGCACCCGGGTGACGTTCGCGGCCTGCGACGTCACCGACCGGGCGGCGGTGGAGGAACTCGCGCTGCGGTGCGAACGGGAAGGCGCTCCGATCCGGTCGGTGGTGCACGCCGCCGTCGTCGGCGACCTGGCGCCGCTCGCGCGCCTGAACCCGGCGGATCTCGCGTCGGCGCTGGCCGCCAAGGTCGGCGGAGCACGCGTCCTGGACGACGTCTTCGCCGGCCGGGATCTCGACTCCTTCGTCCTGTTCTCCTCGATCACGGCCGTCTGGGGGAGCGGCGACCACGGCGCCTACGCGGCGGCGAACGCGTATCTCGACGCGCTCGCCGAACGCCGCCGCGCCGAGGGGCGGCCGGTGACGTCGGTGGCGTGGGGCATCTGGGCGGCGCTCGGCGAGGAGGACGCCGACCGGCGGCGGGAGCTGACCGACCGGGCGCACCGGCAGGGCCTCGTGCCGCTCGACCCGGCGCCGGCGTTCGCGGCGCTGTGGCGGGTGCTGGACCGGGGCGATGCCGCGCCGGTCGTCGCGGACGTCGACTGGGACCGGTTCCTGCCGATGTTCACCGTCGCGCGGCCCAGCCGCCTGTTCGCCGAGATCGCGCCGTCCGGGCCGGGCTCCGCCGGTGCCGCGGGCGCCGACGAGCGGGTCGCGGCGGCCTGGCGGGAGCGGTTCGCCGGGCTGCCCGCCGCCGAACGCGACCGGGCGCTGGTCGAACTGGTCCGCGCGGACGTCGCGGGCGTGCTGGGACACGGGTCGGCGGAGGCGGTCGAGCCGGAGCGCGCGTTCAACGAGATCGGGTTCGACTCGCTGACGGCGGTGGAACTGCGCAACCGCCTCATCCGCGCGACCGGGCTGCCGCTCCCGGCCACGCTCGTCTTCGACCATCCGACCGTGGCGGCGGTCGCGCGGCTGCTGGCCGCCGAGCTGACCGGCGCGGGCGCGGCCCCGGCCGCTCCCGCCGCTCCGGCGGTCCGTGCGGACGACGACCCGCTGGTCATCGTCGGGATGGCGTGCCGGTTCCCGGGCGGGGTGCGGTCGCCGGAGGATCTGTGGGAGCTGGTGCTGTCGGGCACCGACGCGATCGGTGACTTCCCGGCCGACCGGGGCTGGGACCTGGACGGCCTCTTCGACCCCGACCCGGACCGGCCGCGCAGCACCTACACCCGGCGGGGCGGGTTCCTCTACGACGCGGCGGACTTCGACGCCGAACCGTTCGGGATCTCACCGCGCGAGGCGCTGGCGATGGACCCGCAGCAGCGCGTCCTGCTGGAGACCGCGTGGGAGTTGTTCGAACGCGCGGGGATCGATCCCGGTGCGCTCCGCGGTTCGCCCACGGGAACGTTCGTGGGGTGCAACCTTCCCCAGTACGGCGGAGGCATCCAGCGGGTGCCCGAAGACCTGGAGGGGCACCTGCTGACGGGCTCGAACGCGAGCGTGGTGTCGGGCCGGGTGGCCTACACGTTCGGGCTGGAGGGCCCGGCGGTCACCGTCGACACCGCCTGCTCCTCGTCGCTGGTCGCGCTGCACCTGGCGGCGCGGGCCGTCCGCGACGGCGAATGCACCCTCGCCGTCGCGGGCGGCGTCGGCATCCTGACCAGTCCCGACCCGTTCGTGGGCTTCAGCAGGCAGCGGGTGCTGTCACCGGACGGGCGGTGCAAGGCGTTCGGGGCCGGAGCCGACGGCATCGGCCTGGCCGAAGGCGCCGGACTCGTCCTCATCGAACGCCTCAGCCACGCCCGGCGCCACCACCACCCCGTCCTCGCCCTCCTCCGCTCCACCGCCACCAACCAGGACGGCGCCAGCAACGGACTCTCCGCACCCAACGGACCCGCACAACAACGCGTCATCCACCAAGCCCTCACCAACGCCCACCTCACCCCCACCGACATCGACACCATCGAAACCCACGGCACCGGCACCCCCCTCGGCGACCCCATCGAGGCGCAGGCCCTGCACGCCGTCTACGGACGCGACCGGCCCGCCCACGCCCCGCTCTGGATCGGGTCCGTCAAGTCCAACATCGGCCACCCCGCCGCGGCGGCCGGGATCGCCGGCGTCATCAAGACCGTGCAGGCCCTCCGGCACGGCGTCATGCCCCCGACCCTGCACGCCGACGAGCCCTCGCCGCACGTCGACTGGTCCGCCGGCACCGTCCGGGTGCTCACCGGGCCCGTGCGGTGGCCCGACACCGGACGTCCGCGCCGGGCCGGGGTGTCCTCCTTCGGCATCAGCGGCACCAACGCCCACCTCATCCTCGAACAGGCCCCCGACCCCGAACCCCAACCCGACCCCGAACCCGAACCCGGCGGACCGATCCCCTGGGTGCTGTCCGGCGCGACGGAGACGGCGCTGCGGGACCAGGCCGCCCGGCTCCACGCCTGGACCGCCGACGGCGCCGAACCGGCCGGCACGGTGGCCCGCGCCCTGGCCACGACGCGCGCCTCGCTCGCGCACCGGGCCGTCGTCGTCGGGGCCGATCCGGCGGAGCTGCGCGCCGGACTGGCCGCCCTCGCCGCCGGCACGCCGTCGGCGAACGTCGTGACGGGAAGCCCGGCCGCCGGCGAACGGCCCGTGTTCGTCTTCCCCGGTCAGGGAGCGCAGTGGGCGGGCATGGGACGCGGGCTCATGGCGGAGTTCCCGGTGTTCGCCGACTGGATCGACGAGTGCGAGCAGGCACTCGGCCATTACGTGGACTGGTCGCTGCGGGAGGTACTGGACGGGGCGGACGCGGAGGCACTCGGCCGCATCGACCACCTGCAACCGGTCCTGTTCGCGGTGATGACCGGTCTGGCGCGCGTGTGGCGGTCCTGGGGCGTGGAGCCCGGCGCCGTCATCGGCCACTCGCAGGGCGAGGTCGCGGCGGCCCATGTCGCGGGCGCGCTGTCCCTGGACGACGCGTTGCGCGTCGTCGTCCTGCGGTCGCGGCTGTTCGCCCGCGACCTCGCCGGACGCGGCGCCGTCGCGGCCGTCGGCGCGGGCGCCGGCCGGGTGCGCGGCCTGCTCGGCCGCTGGAAGGGCGAACTGGCCCTCGCGGGCGTCAACGGGCCGTCCGCCGTGATGGTGGCGGGCCCCGCCGACCTGCTCGGCGAACTCGTCCAGGAGTGCGCGAGGCAGGACGTCCGCGCCCGGGTGGTGCCGCTCACGGTCGCCTCGCACGGCCCGCAGGTCGATCCGCTGCGCGAGGAACTGCTGGACCTGCTCGCGCCCGTCACGCCACGCCCGGCACGGGTGCCGTTCTGCTCGACGGTCACCGGCGGCTTCCTGGACACGTCCGCGCTCGGCGCGCAGTACTGGTTCGACAACGCGCGTCGCCCGGTGGACTTCGCGGGGGCCGTGGACGTGTCGCTGGCGGCCGGGCACCGGGCGTTCGTCGAGTGCGGTCCCCACCCCCTCCTGATCCCGAACGTGACGGAGATCGCGGACGGGCAGGCGGTCCGCGTCGCCGCGATCGGCTCGCTACGCCGGGGCGAGGGCGGCGCGGACCGCCTGCTCCGCTCGGCGGGGGAGGCCTCCGTCCAAGGCGTGGCGGTGGACTGGCCCGCGATCCTGGGATCCGGACGCCGGGCCGCCCTGCCGACCTACGCCTTCCAGCGTCGCCGCTACTGGCTCGACTCCACCGCGGGTCCCGCCGGCGGCGAGGAGACCGACCCCGGCCGGGCACGGTTCTGGACGGCCGTCGAACGGGGCGACGCGGCGGAACTCGCCGGCGAACTCGGGCTCGACGAGACGGTCGTCGGCGAGGTTCTGCCGGCGCTGTCCGGCTGGCACCGGACCCGGCGGGAACGCGCGGCGGCCGGGGCCTGGCGGTACGACGTCGCCTGGCCCGCCGCCGGACCCGGCGCGGGTCCGGCCCCGGCCGGCACGTGGCTGGTGGTGCTGCCCGACGACACCGGCACCTGGGCGGACCCGCTGGCGGGCGCGCTGGCGGAGGCGGGGCTGGACGCCGTCCGGGTGCGCGCCGGTGACCTGCGCGCCGACGACGGGACGTCCCCGGCCGCGCCGCTGCACGCCGTGCCGGCCGACGGGCCGTTCGCGGGCGTGCTGTCGCTGCTGGCGGCCGACGCGGGCCCGCACCCCGGCCATCCGGCGGTGCCGCGCGGCGTCGCGGACACGCTCGCGGTGCTGCGCGCCCTCATCGGCGCCGACACCCGCGTGCCGCTGTGGTGCGTGACCCGGGGGGCCGTCGCCACCGGCGCCGGCGATCCGGTGGACGATCCGGCGCAGGCGCAACTGTGGGGCCTCGGCCGGGTCGTGGCGCTGGAGCATCCCCGGCTGTGGGGCGGTCTGGTGGACCTGCCGGCCTGCGGCGGCGCGGACGAGGCCCGGCACCTGTGCGCGGCGCTGGCCCGCACCGACGGCGAGGACCAGGTCGCCGTCCGCGCGTCCGGCCCGCTGGTCCGCCGACTGGTGCGCGCCGCCGCGCCCGCGCCCGTCCGCTCGTGGCGGCCGCGTGACGCCACCCTCGTCACCGGCGGGGGCGGTCCCGCCGACGGGCGCATCGCCCGCTGGCTGGTCGCGCGCGGCGCCCGGCACCTGGTGCTGACCCACTCCGGCGACGCGGCGCCCGGTGTCCGGGCCCTGGCGGAGGAACTGGCCGAGGAGGGCGCGCGGATCACGCTGACCCGGTGCGATCTCACCGATCGTGCCGCGCTGCGCGCCCTCGCTCACACGCTCGCCGCCGCCGGCACGCCGGTCCGGACGGTGCTGCACACCGCCGCCACCGGCGAGCTGGCCGGCGTCGCGGACACGGGGCTGCCCGAGTACGCGGCGGCGGTCGCCGCGAAGGTCGACGGCGCCCGTGCCCTCGCCGAGGTCTTCGACGAGGCCGGGGAGCCCCTGGACGCACTGGTGTTCTTCTCCTCGATCGCCGGTGTCTGGGGCAGCGGCGACCACGGCGCGTACGCGGCCGCCAACGCCCACCTGGACGCCCTCGCGCAGTGGCGGCGCGCCCGCGGCCTGCCCGCGACGTCCATCGCCTGGGGCGTGTGGGACGTCTTCGACGACCCCGCCGAGCGCGCGATCGTCGAGGAACGCTCGACCCGGTACGGGCTGCCGCTGCTCGATCCCGGCCTCGCCCTGGCCGCGCTCGGCCGGACCCTGGACCGGGACGAGACGTTCGCGGCCGTCGCCGACGTGGACTGGGCGGCCTTCCTGCCGCTGTTCTCCGCCGCGCGCCCCACCCGGCTCGCCGACGAGATCCCCGAGGCCCGCGAAGCCGCCGACCGGCGGGCCGACGACACCTCCGACGAGGCAGCGACCGCTCTGCGCGCCCGGCTCGCCGACCTGGACGAGACCGGCCGCGGGCGCCTGCTGGTGGACCTGGTGCGCGAGCACGCCGCGGCCGTCCTCGGCCACGGCGCGCCCGGCGCCGTCGAGCGGGACCGGGCGTTCCGCGAGATGGGCCTGGACTCGATCACCGCCGTGGAGCTGCGCAACCGGCTCGGCGCCGCCACCGGCCTCCGCCTTCCGGCGACGCTGGTGTTCGACCATCCGAGCGCCGACGCCCTGGCCGCCCACCTGGCGGCGCGGCTGTCCCCGGACGGCGCCGCGGAGTCCCCCGCCCTGGACGGGCTGCGCGCGCTGGAGGACGCGTGCGCGGGCCTCGCGCCCGGCGACGCCGTCCGGGACGAGGTCGGCGCGCGGTTGCGGGCGCTGCTCTGGCGGCTGACCGACCCGGACGCCGCACCGGACGCGCCGGGGGAACCGGGCGCGGCGTCCGACATCGACGACGCGACGGCGACCGAGATGTTCGAACTGATCGACAAGGAGCTGGGGCCGATCTGAGGCGGCCCCGCCGTCCCTCCCGGACGGCGGGCCCACCGGAATCGGCCCGCGGAGGGCGGCGATGAGCTTGCTGGTGACGGCACAGAACCCGATCGGTGGCACCTGATGCGCTACGAGGTCCTGGGGAGGGTGCGGACGGTCGACGACGTCGGCCCCGCCGCGCTGAGCGCGCCGAAGACCAACCTGCTGCTGGCCCTGCTGGTCGCGCACGCCGGGCGGGTCGTCACGCCCGATCGGATCATCACGGAGCTGTGGGGCGGCGACGAACCGCGCCGCGCCCAGGCGGCGATCCACGTCCACATCCACCAGATCCGCAGGTTCCTGGAGCGGCCGGGCCGCCGGGACGGTCCCGTGATCACCCACCCGCACGGCTACCTGCTGGACCTCGACGGGGACGAGCTGGACCTCGACCAGTTCACGGGGCTGCTGGAGGACGGTCGCGAGCGCGTCCGCGCGGGCCGGTTCGCGGCGGCGTCGGCCACGCTCCGCGCCGGCCTGGCCCTGTGGCGCGGCGCGGCCTTCGAGGGGCTGTCCTGGGGACCCGCCGTCGGCGCTCACGCCGCCTGGGCCGAGGAGAGCCGGCTGGGGTGCCGCGAGCTGCTGGTGGAGAGCGAGCTGATGATGGGGTTGCACCGTGAACAGGTCCGGCCGCTGTCGGAGCTGACGGCGGCGCATCCGCTGCGCGAGGGTTTCTACGGGCAGCTCATGCTCGCGCTGTACCGGTCGAACCGGCAGGCGGACGCGCTGGCGGTCTACCAGCGCGCGCGGGCCACGTTGCGGCGGGAACTCGGGCTGGAGCCCTGCCGGGCGCTCCGCGACCTCCAGCAGGCGATCCTGTCGGCGGACCACTGGCTGCTCGCGCATTCCGCCCCGGCCGAACTGCGTGCGGTCTCCTGACCGGCGCTCCGACGTCTCTGAAGGCTGGTGAGGAATGTGGCGGAGGACAGGAAGGTCGTCGAGTACCTCAAGTGGGTGACCGAGGAGCTCCAGCGGGCGCGCGGGCGCGTCCTGGAACTGGAGAGCGGACGGCAGGAACCCATCGCCATCGTCGGCATGAGCTGCCGCTATCCCGGAGGTGCGACCTCGCCGGAGGAGCTGTGGCGGCTGGTCGCGGGCGGTACCGACGCGATCGCGCCGTTCCCGGCCGACCGCGGCTGGGGCGTCGACGAGCTCTATGATCCCGACCCGTCCAAGCCCGGCAAGGTGTACGCGCGGGAGGGCGGTTTCGTCTACGACGCCGGGGACTTCGACCCGCGCTTCTTCGGGATGAGCCCGCGCGAGGCGGTGGCGACCGATCCGCAGCAGCGGCTGCTGCTGGAGACGGCGTGGGAGGCGTTCGAGCGGGCCGGGATCGACCCTGCGTCGGTGCGCGGCTCCCGGACCGGGGTGTTCACCGGGGTCATGTACTACGACTACCACACGCGCCTGCCCAAGGCACCGGACGAGCTGGAGGGGTTCCTCGGCAACGGCAACGCGGGCAGCGTCGTGTCCGGTCGGGTGGCGTACACGTTCGGGCTGGAGGGGCCCGCCGTGTCGCTGGACACGGCGTGCTCGTCGTCGCTGGTGGCGCTGCACCTGGCCTGCCAGGCGCTGCGGTCGGGGGAGTGCTCGATGGCGCTGGCGGGCGGCGTCACGATCCTGGCCACGCCCGGCGTCTTCATCGAGTTCAGCCGGCAGCGGGGGTTGGCGGTGGACGGGCGGTGCAAGGCGTTCGGTGCGGGGGCGGACGGGACGGGTTGGGGGAGGGGGTGGGGCTGGTGCTGGTGGAGCGGTTGTCGGACGCGGTGCGCAACGGTCGGCGGGTGCTGGCGGTGGTGCGGGGTTCGGCGGTGAATCAGGACGGTGCCAGCAACGGTCTCACCGCGCCGAACGGGCCTTCGCAGCGGCGTGTGATCGGGCAGGCCCTGGCGAGTGCCGGGCTCACGCCGCGGGACGTGGACGCGGTCGAGGCGCACGGCACGGGGACGCGGCTGGGCGATCCGATCGAGGCGCAGGCGCTGCTGGCGACGTACGGGCAGGACCGGCCCGAGGGGCTGCCGTTGCGGCTGGGGTCGGTGAAGTCCAACATCGGGCACACCCAGGCCGCCGCCGGGGCGGCGGGTGTGATCAAGATGGTGATGGCGCTCCAGGAGGGGGTGCTGCCGCCGACGCTGCACGCGGACGAGCCGTCGCCGGAGGTGGACTGGACGTCGGGCGCCGTGGAGCTGCTGACCGAGACGGTGCCGTGGCCGGACACCGGCCGCGCCCGCCGCGCCGGGGTCTCCTCGTTCGGAATCAGCGGCACCAACGCCCACGTCATCCTGGAGCAGGCCCCGCCGCCCGCCGCACCGGCGGCGGGGGAGGCCCCGGCCTCCGGGGCCGGGTCCGTCCTCGCCTGGCCCGTCTCGGCGCGCGGCGAACGCGCCCTGCGCGCGCAGGCCGAGCGGCTGCGCGCGCACGTGACCGCCCGGCCGGACGCCGACGCGGCCGGTATCGCCGCCGCGCTGGCCGGCACCCGCGCCGCCTTGGAGGACCGTGCCGTCGTCCTCGGTGCCGACGCCGCCGCCCTGTCCGACGGCCTGCGCGCTCTCGCGGCGGGCGAGCCGCACCCTGACGTGGTGGCGGGCAGAGCGGGGAGCGGCCGCGGCCGGACGGCGGTGTTGTTCTCGGGTCAGGGTTCGCAGCGGGTGGGGATGGGGCGGGGGTTGTATCGGGCGTTTCCGGTGTTCGCGGGGGCGTTCGATGCGGTGTGCGGTGAGTTGGATGGGTTGTTGGGGTGTTCGTTGGGTGAGGTGGTGTTCGAGGGGGGTGCCGAGGAGCTGGGGCGGACGGTGTTCGCTCAGGCGGGGTTGTTCGCGGTGGAGGTGGCGCTGTTCCGGTTGCTGGAGTGGCTGGGGTTGCGTGCCGATGCGGTGGCGGGGCATTCGGTGGGTGAGGTGGTGGCGGCGCATGTGGCGGGGGTGCTGTCGCTGCCGGACGCGTGCACGTTGATCGCCGCGCGCGGCACGCTGATGCAGAACCTCCCACCCGGCGGCGCGATGATCGCGATCCAGGTCGGCGCCGAGCAGGTCCTCCCGCAGCTCGCGGATCATCCCGGCGCGGCGCTGGCCGCCGTGAACGGCCCCGACTCGGTCGTCGTCTCCGGTGACGAGGACGCCGTCGCGCAGATCGCCGGCTTCTGGGAGATCTGGGGCCGCAAGACCAAGCGGCTGCGGGTGAGTCACGCGTTCCACTCCCCCCACATGGAATCCATCCTGGACCAGTTCCACCACACCATCGCCCACCTGGACTACCGCACACCCACCCTCCCCATCATCACCTCCCGCACCGACACCACCACCGACCCCACCACCCCCCACCACTGGACCCGCCACATCCGCGACACCGTCCACTTCGCCCACACCATCACCACCCTCCACACCACCGGCACCACCACCTACCTCGAAATCGGCCCCCACCCCACCCTGACGCCGCTGCTCCCGGCGATCCTCGACGCGTCCGGCCCGGGACCGGAGCCACGGCTCGTCACCACGCTGCGCGAGGACCGGCCCGAGACCGAGACGGTGCTCCGCGCCGTCGCCCACCTGTACGGCCAGGGGCACGACGTCGACTGGTCACGGCTCGCCCCGGACGTCCCCGCCGCCGCGCTGCCGACCTACGCCTTCCAGCGGCGCCGCTACTGGCTCGGGCTGCCGGGCGAGGAGACCCCCGAACACGTCCCCGCCGCGTCCGCGGGCCCGGCCGGCTCCGACGACGCCCTCTGGGAGGCGATCGAGCGCGGTGACCTGGACGGCGTGGCGGACCGGCTCCAGGTCTCCGCACCGGAGCGCGAGGCGCTCGCCGGAGCGCTGCCGGCGCTGTCGGCGTGGCGCCGCCGCAGGACCTGGGCGCACCGGACCGCCTGGCGTCCGATCGCCGGCACCTCCGCCGGACGGCCGTCCGTCACCTGGCTGGCGGTCCTCCCCGCCGCACACACCGGCGGGGCCGTGCCGGCGGTGCTGCGCGCGCTGGCCGCCGGTGGCGCCGACGTGACCCCCGTGAGCATCCCGGCCGACGCCGCGACGCCCGGCCGGGTACGGGCGGTGCTCGCCGAGGCGATCGGGGACGGTCCCCCGCCCGAGGCGGTCGTGTCGCTGCTCGCCCTCGGGTCCGGACCGGCCGGGGCCGCCGTGCCCGCGCTCACCGCCGCTCTCGCGGACCTCTGCCCCGGGACGGTGCCGTGGATCGTCACCGCCGGGGCGGTCCACGCGATCCCGGCCGACCCGCCCGCCGATCCGGAGGCGGCCCGCGTCCGGGCGCTGACCCCGGCCGCGCGGCTCGTCGATCTGCCCCCGTCCCCCGGGGCCGCCGAGGAGGCCCGGCTGCGGTCCGTGCTGTCCGGTGCCACGGGCGAGGACGACATCGCCGTGCGCGGCTCGGGCGCGTTCGCCCGGCGCCTGGTCAGGGTCGCGGCCGGGCGGCTGGCCGGGCCCCCGTCCCGGCCCGGGAACGGCACGGTCCTGGTGAGCGGGGCCGGTACCCGCGCCGGGCGCAACCTCGCCCGCTGGCTGGCCGGCCGCGGCCCGGAAGGCGCGGAGCTGCTGCTCGCCGTCGCCGCCGCGCCGGACCTGCCCGCCGCCGACGAGCTGGCGGCCGAGCTGGGCGCCGGGGGAGCCACCGCACGAAGCCTGCTCTTCGACCCCGCGTGTCCGGACGGCGCGGACCTGCCCGCCGGCGGCGCCGTCGCCCACGTGTTCGCCGACGTCGAGGCCGCGTCCGCGCGGGACGAGGCGCGGGCGCTGGCCGGGCTCGCCCGCGACCGGGGGCTCGCGGCCGTGCTGCTGTGCGCCGAGCTGCCCGGCGCGGCCCCGGCCCTGGCGCCGGTCGCCGAGCGCACCCCCGGCACCGCGTTCCTGGCCGCCTTCGCGCGCGCCCGTCGTGCCGAGGGATCGCCGATGACGTTCGCGACGCTCGGTCCCTGGGCCGAGCCGGACGCGGTGGCCGAGCCCGTCCCCGCGCGGCATCCCCGGCCGCTGCCGCCGCTGCCGGCCGTCGGACTGCTGGCCGAGGCCGCCGCACTGGGTGAACCCGCCGTCGCGATCGTCGACGTGGACTGGGAGCAGGACACCGAGGACGACCCGCCGCGCGTGCTGTCCGCACTGCTGCGCGGTGCCGGGCCGGCCGCCGAACCGGACGAGCCGCCGGACGCCGCCGCCGGACGCCGCGCCGCGCTGCTCGCCGCCGCCCCGCCGGAGCGCCTGCGGCTGCTGCGGACGGCGGTCCGCGGCGCCGTCGCGGAGATCCTCGGATACGCCGAGCCGGAGGCCGTCGGCGACGACGACAACGTCACCGAACTGGGGATGTCGTCGTTCGCGGCGCTGGAACTGGCCACCCGCCTCGGCGCGGCGATCGGCGCGACCGTCCGGCCCGCAGTCGTCTTCGACCATCCCACCACGGCCCGTCTCGCGGAGCACCTGAGCGCCGCGCTGGAGTCCCCGCGGGACGAGGACGAGCCCGCGGCCGAGCCCGTCGCCTGAGCCGCGCGCCGGGGCCGGGGACCGATCCCCGGCCCCGGCCGCTCGGCCTCGTTCAGCCGGTCAGGTCACGGCGCCGGAAGGCCAGCAGCCCGACGGCCGTCAACACGCCCGCCACCGCCAGCAGCACGAGCACGGGCGCGATCCCCACCGGGCCCGCGGGAGCCTCGCGCACGTGCGTGAACGGCGAGACGTCCAGCAGCGGCCGCGGCAGGTCGGTGAACATCGCCAGGGGGGCGAGCACCGCCGCCACCGCGAAGATCAGCCACATGGGCACCCGGGCGCGGGCACCGGCAAGCCCGAACACGGCGACGGCCGCCCCGGCGACGACGAACTCGGCCGGGACGCGCACCAGCGCGCCGCCCAGGATCATCCCCCACTGCCCCGTCGCGTCACCGGACGCGGCGCCGTACGCCACCGCCGCGCTCACGGCGACCACCACCAGCAGCAGGACCGCGCCGACGGCGGTCCACAGCACGTGCGAGAGCAGCCACCGCGTCCGGCTCACCCCCGTGGCCAGCAGCGGGCCGACCCGCCCGTCCGCCTCCTCGGCCCGCATCTTCTGCAGCGCCTGCACGCTGAACCGTGCCGTCAGAATCGCCGCGGTGATCCCCATGTGGAAGGTGAACCAGACCCGGACCGGTTCGGCGTCGCCCAGCCGGTCGCCGAGCCCCGCGAGCTGGTCGGTGGACCCCACGATCTCGTCGGCCTCGCGCCGATCCCGCCGAACGTGGCGCCCAGCGCCACCATGGCGAGGGCCCATCCGAACAGGTGCACGCGCTGGATGCGCCAGGCCAGCCCGATCGGGCCGCGCAGCGAGCGCGGCGCGCCGGCCGCGCCCTCGCGCGCGGGCAGCAGCCCCACGCCGACCTCGCGGTGCGCCGCCAGCCGGAACGCCGCCGCCGACACGGCCGCGCCGAACACCGCGAACAGCCCCAGCACCCACCAGCGTTCGCCCGCGTAGGGGGACATCTTCTGGCACCAGCCGACCGGCGACAGCCAGGAGGGCCAGGAGCCCTCCACCGTCACGCCGCCCGATCCCACCCGGCCGGTCACGTCGCCCACGGCCCGCACCAGGAACGCGACCGCGACGAGCGTCCCGGACAGCAGGTTCGCGCCGCGCGCCGTGGCGGTGAGCTGCGCGGCGACCGCGGCCATCGCCGCGCACGCCAGGCCCACCGCGCCCAGGCCCGCCGCAGCGGCGAACGACCCGGCGGCGGGGAGCCCGCAGGCCAGCAGCGCGACGGCCGCCGCCGGGACCAGCAGGGCGTTGCCGGCGGCGACGCGGAGCAGCGCCGCCGCCGTCGGCGCGCACCGTCCCACGGCGCCCGCGCCGACCAGATCGGCGCGGCCCGCCTCCTCGTGCCCGCGCGTGTGCCGGACGACGGCGAACGTGCTGATCAGCCCGACCGCCACCGCCGACGAGATGAGGACCTCGGCCATCACCAGGGAGCCGAGGCTCGTGCCGGACACCGCGCCGTCCACCGCGCGGGCGGCGGCGCTGCGCGCGAACACCCGGGCCTGGCCGGTCCGTGCTTGCAGCGTCGGGTAGGAGGCGGCGACCGAGGCGGCCCACAGGTAGAGCACGACGGCGGTGCCCGCCGTCCAGGCGGGCAGCCGCACCCGGTCGTGGCGCAGGGCCAGACCGGTCAGGGCGAACGTGCCGGTGAAGGCGGACGACCCGCTCCGCCGCCCGCGTACGGCGCGAGGCTCCGGCACCCCGGCCGTGTCCCGCGCGTCCGCGCGCGCGTCTGCGACGGTCCGAGGCTGCGTCATGGGCCGCTCCTAGAGAGGCGCGGGCGGGCGCGCGAGTGCCCCGCTCCCGGCGCTGCCACGATCATCCGGCCGGACGGCGGCGCGGCCCACCCCTAGAACCGACCGTCCGGCCCCTAGACGTCGCGGCCGGGCGGGTAAGCGTCGGCCAAGCTCCCGTTCCTAGCCTGAACCGGCAGGTGACACCGGCACGCGACCGTGCCCTGCGCGACGACGCCCGACCGCGGAGAGGAAATCCATGGCTGCTCCCGACATCAGCGTCCGCGCCGTACGGACCGAGCTGCCCGGCCCCCCGGTCGGCAACGCGGCGCTGGCCCGGCGGTTCGGCATGGGGGAGGCGTGGCAGAGCTGGGTGGACACCTTCGTCGGCACCGCCAACCGGCACTACGCCGTCGACCTGGAGACCGGCGAGGTCCGCTGTACGCTCGCCGACCTCGGCGCGCGGGTGGGCGCGGAGGCGCTGGCCGCCGCCGGCGTCGAGCCCGGCGAGGTCGATCTGATCGTGCTCGGCACCGCCTCCCCGGACGAGCTGATGCCCGCCACCGTGAACGTCATCGCCGACCGGATCGGCGTGGACGGTGTGCCGAGTTTCCAGCTCCAGTCCGGCTGCACCGGCGCGGTACAGGCGCTCATGGTGGCGCAGCAGGCACTGCTGGCCGGGACGGCGCGGACCGCGCTGGTCCTCGGCGGGGACGTCTCCTACAAGCACCTGGACCCCACCGCCGACATCTCCGGCGCGCTGCCCGCGCAGCTCGTCAACCTGGTGCTGTTCGGCGACGGGATGGGCGCCGCGGTGCTGTCTGCGGGCGCCGAGCCCGGCGGCGTCCTGCTGCGACGGCTGCTGCTGCGGCTGTCGGGCCTCGGCCGCCCGCCGGGCCAGACCGTGGCCTGGTACGGGGCGAGCCGCCGCGCCGACGGGCCCGCCGCCAGCGAGGACTACAAGGCGATCGAGGATTCCGTTCCGGACATGGCGGCCGAGACGATGCACGAGCTGCTCGGCCAGGTGAACTGGAAGGCCGACGACCTGGCCTATCTGCTGCCGCCTCAGCTCTCCGGGCGGATGACCGCCCGCATCGTGGAGCGGATGGCCGTCACCGGACCGCAGGAGCTGAGCTGCGTCGGCGAGATCGGCAACAACGGCAACGGCCTGCTGTTCTTCCAGCTCGAACGGCTGCTGGAGCGGATCGCGCCGGGCGAGCGGGCGCTGGCCGTCGCCATCGAGGCGAGCAAGTGGATCCGCGGCGGGCTGGCCCTGGAGAGGGTCTGACATGGCGGCGGAGCCCGTCGGCCCGGGCCCGGCGGCGACCGGGCCGGCCGGGCCGGCCGAGCTGGCCGAGCTGGCCGCCGCCGGCCGGCTCGCCGCCGAGTATCCCCGGGTCCCGGGGCTGCTGTCCGGCGTCACCGGCGCCGAACTGGCCAGGGCCGGGCGACTGCTGGCCCGGCTCGACCCCGAGGAGATCGCGCGCGCTCACCCGGGCGTCCCGGCATGCACCGTCGCGATCACCGGGCACGGCACGGTCGCCGGGCTGGTGCCCGACCTGACCGCCGAACTGGCCCGGCACGGGATGCTGCTGCGGTCGCACCTGACGCCCTTCGGCACCTACGTGAGCGAGTTGCTCGATCCCGCCAGCGGCCTGTACGCCGCCGAACCCGACCTGGCGCTGTGCGTCCTGGACGGCGGCGTCGTCTTCGACGAGGTGCCGGTGCCCTGGACCCCGGACGACGTCGAACGGACGGCCCGCCAGAAGGCCGCGCTGCTGCGCGGGCTGGCCGCCGCGTTCGCCGCGGCGGGCCGGGGCACCCTCGTGCTGAACACCGTCCCGCTGGAGCGCCGGTACACGGCCCAGCTCGTGGATCACCGGGCGCGGGCCCGCCTCGGCGTCGTCTGGCGGGAGTTCAACACCGCGCTGCTGGAGCTCGCGGCCGAGCAGCCCGGCGTCGTCGTCCTGGACCTCGACCCCCTCGTCGGCGCCGCCGGCGCGGCCGAGGACCCCCGGCCCTCGGTCTACGCCAAGGCGCACCTCCCGGCGGAGGTCCTCACCGGCTACGCCCGGGAGGCCGGGCACCTCGCGCGGCACCTCGCCGGCCGCACCGGCAAGTGCCTGGTCCTGGACCTGGACGGGACACTGTGGGGCGGCACGCTCGGCGACGACGGGCCGGACGGCATCCAGGTCGGGGAGGGCCCGCGAGGGGAGGCGTTCGCGGGGTTCCAGCGCGTCGTCCGGCAGCTCGGCTCCCAAGGCGTCCTGCTCGCCGCCGTCAGCAAGAACGACGCCGACCTCGTCCGCAGTACGCTGCGCGACCATCCGGGCATGGTGCTGCGCGAGGACGACTTCGTCCGGGTCGTCGCGAACTGGCGGCCCAAGCCCGACAACCTCGCCGAGCTGGCCGCCGACCTCGGCCTCGGCGTCGGCGGACTGGTGTTCGTCGACGACAGCCCCTACGAGCGGGGCCTGGTCGCCCACCGGCTGCCGGAGGTCGCCGTCGTCGCGGTGGACGGCGAACCGGCCTGGCACGCGGCGCGGCTGCTGCGCGACGGCTGGTTCGACGTCGTCGAACTGACCCGGGAGGACACCGCCCGGCCCGCCCGCTACCGCGCCGAGCTGGACCGGCGCGACTTCTCCGCCGGGTTCGACTCGCTGGACGACTACCTGCGGGAGCTCGGCGTCCGGGTGGACATCGCTCCCGCCGGGGCGGCCGACGCCGCCCGCGTCTCCCAGCTCACGCTGCGCACCAACCAGTTCAACCTCACCACCCGGCGCCTGTCACCGGGGGAGGTCGCCGCCCTGGCCGGTGACCCGGACACCCCCGTGCTCACCGTCCGGGCCGCCGACCGCTTCGGCGACAACGGGCTGGTGGGGGCGGTGTTCCTGCGCCGCCGCGGCGGCGTACTGCACATCGACAACTTCCTGCTGAGCTGCCGGGTGTTCGCCCGCGGCATCGAGCAGGCGTGCATGGCCGCCGTCCTGCTGCACGCCCGCGACAGCGGGGCGCGCGAGGTCCTGGCCGACTACCGCCCGACGCCCCGCAACGCGGGCGCCCGGGAGTTCTATCCGCGGCAGGGCTTCCGGCCCGCCGACGACGCCGGCGGCGCGGACGGGGCCCTGCTCTTCCGTCACGACCTGCGCCGCGTCGTCCCGCCGCCCGGACATGTCCGGCTCACGGCCGGGTTCGCCGCACCCGAAGGGATCCAACAGTGACGATCGACGACCTCGTCGCACTCGTGCGCGACGAACTCGGCCTGCCGGTGACGGTCGAGAGCGCCGGGCAGACGTTCGACCACATCCCCGGATGGGACTCGATGCACCTGCTGTGGCTCGTGACCACGCTGGAGCGGCAGACCGGCCGCAGCCTGTCCATGCCGGATCTCCTGGAGGCGGCCAGCCTGGAGAACGTCCACGCGCTGGTCACCGCGTCATGAGGACCGGACCCGTGGCCCGGGAGCGGCGGCACACCCTGCACTTCCTGGCGGAGCTGCGGCCGTTCGCCCCCGTCTTCCTCGACACCGAGGTCGACATGGGGCGCGTGCTCGCCCACCGCGCCGACGGACGCGCCGGCGGCGGACGCTACTCGGTCGTCTCCTACGCGCTGCACGCGGCGGGCCGGGCGCTGGCCCGCCACCCCGAGGCCAACGCCGCCGTACGCGGCCGCGTCCGCCCCACGGTGGCGCGCTACCCGGCGGCGCACGGCAAGGTCACGCTGGACAAGACGCTGAACGGCCGCCGCGTCGTGCTCGCCGCCGTCGTCGCCGACACCGACCGCGCCTCGCTGGAGGAGATCCAGCGCCGCGTCGACCACTTCCGCGACGGCGACCCGGACACGATGCCGGAGTTCGCCGGCGTCCGGGTGCTGCACCGGCTGCCGTGGCCGCTGCGCACGCTGGCCTACCGGCTCGGGTCCCGGCCGCTGGCCCGCCGGCCCGAGGTGCTGGGCACGTTCGCGGTCACCTCGCTCGGCCACCGCCCGGTGGACGGCTTCCACTCGGTCGGCGGCACCACCGTCACGCTGGGCCTCGGCCGCGTCCTGGACCGTCCCGTCGTCCGGGACGGCGCGGTGGCCGTCGCCCCGATCATGCGGCTCAGCCTGGCCTTCGACCACCGTGTGATCGACGGCGCCGAAGCCGCCGACCTGCTCGCCGACATCAAGGACGGGCTGGAGGGCTTCGCGGCGCCCGTGCCGGTCCCGGCCGTGGAGGGCGCCACCGATGAACGACGTTGAGGAACTGAAGACCTTCGCGGCGGTGCACGCCCGCACCCAGCGGATCACGCCCCGGCGCTGCGCGGAGATCCTGCGGAGGGTCCGCAGCGACAAGGACGGGGCGCCGGATTCGTGGACGCGCGTCTGGTGCGAGGCCGCCGAGGAGCTGGAGCGCCGCGGTCACCCGCTCGACGCGGGCCGCCACTACGCCATGGCCCGCTTCCCGTTCGTGGACGGCCCCGCCCGGGAGCACGCCCACCGCAGGTGTGTGGAGATGTTCGAGGTGTGGCGGGGCGGGCAGCCCGGTGTCGAACGCCTCGACGCGGCGGACGCGGACGGACGGTTCGGCTGCTACGCCGCCGGGCTGTCGTCGGAAGATCCGCAGCCGCTGCTGATCGTCATGGGCGGCATCGTCAGCGTCAAGGAGCAGTGGGCGCCGACCCTGCGGCAGGCGGCCCGGCTCGGCATGGCGTGCGTGGTGACCGAGATGCCCGGCGTCGGGGAGAACGGCGTCCCGTACACGCCGCACGCGCACACGATGCTGTCGCGGGTGATCGACGCGGTCGGCGCCCGCGCCGACACCGGCCGCACCTACGCGCTGGCGCTCAGCTTCGGCGGCCACCTCGCCCTGCGCGGCGCCGCCGCGGACCCCCGGCTGCGGGGCGTCGTGACCACCGGCGCCCCTGTCGGCCCGTTCTTCACCGACGCGGCATGGCGCCGCGCGGTCCCGAGGGTGACGATGGACACGCTCGCGCACCTCACCGGCACGGCCCGCCGGGACCTGGACGACGTGCTGCCCCGCTACGCGCTCGGACCGGCGGACCTGGTCCGCGTCCGGGTGCCCGTCCGGTACGTCGCCAGCCTCCGCGACGAGATCGTCCCGCGCGCGGACGTCGCGCTGCTGCGCGCGCATCTGTCGGACCTGAAGGTGCTCGAACTGGACGACGTGCACGCCTCGCCGGGCCATCTGGCCGAGTCGAGCCTGTGGACGGCGCGGTCGCTGCTGGAGCTGAGGGGCGGCGGTGGCGCGCAGGCCGCGCTGCTCGGCGGGCTGCTGGCCGCGTTCCGGACCCGGCGCCGCCTCACCGCCCCCCGCGACCGGGCCGTCAGACCGGTGTGACGGTCAGCGGCAGGCGCTTGACCCCGAAGAAGTTCCGCGGGTGGTATTCCAGCGCGGCACCCGGCGTGATCCCGATGTCGGCGTACCGGTCCAGCAGCAGGTTCAGCGCGATCTCGCCCTCCAGGCGGGCGAGCTGCGCGCCGAGGCAGTAGTGGACACCCTTGCCGAAGGCGATGTGCGGGTTGGGGCGGCGGCGCGGGTCGAAGGCGTCGGGGTCGGCGAACTGCCGTTCGTCGCGGTTGGCCACCGCCAGCCACGCCTTGACCAGTGAACGCGGCGGGACGGTCACCCCGCCGATCTCGACGGCGCCCCGGGTGTAGCGCGGGATCATCAGGATGGGCGGACGGTACCGCAGCGTCTCGTCGAACACGGCGGGGATCAGCGTGCGGTCGGCGCGCACCTCGGCCGCGAGGCCGGGGTGCCGGTCGAGGCACTCCACCGTGTTGGTGATCATCATGGTGGTGGTGATGAGGGCGGCCTCCAGCAGCACGCGGCCGAAGTTCATCGCCTCGCGGTCGGTCAGGCGGTGCCCGTCCACGTCGGCGGTCACCAGGCGGCTCAGCAGGTCCCCGGCGGGTTCGTCGCGCCTGCGCCGGCAGTGCTCCAGCAGGTAGACGTTGACCTCGCCCGACCCGGCGCCGACCTGCTTCATCGCGTCGGGATCGGTGACCGGGTCCAGGACGAGGGCGTCCACCATCCGCGCGGCCCAGGTCTCGAAGCGCGCGCGGTCAGAGACGGGGATGCCGAGGATCTCGGCGATGACGGTGATGGGCAGCGGCAGCGCCAGGTCCCGCACCAGGTCCAGTTCGGTGCGGCCCGCGGCGACGTCCAGCAGGTCGGCCGCGGTGCGCCGCACGCGCGGCTCCAGCTCGGCGACCGCCTTCGGCGTGAAGATCCTGCTGATCACGCGTCGCACCTTCTGGTGCTCTGGCGGGTCCATCCAGAGCATGCTGCCCCGGAAACGCGCCGTTCCCGGCAGCACCGCGGTCGGGTCGCTGGAGAAGGAGGCGTGGTCGGAGACGACGCGCTGCACGTCGGCGTAGCGCAGGACGTGCCAGATGCCGTCGGCGTCGCGGGCCACCGGACGTTCGGCGCGCATCCGGCGGCCCCAGCCGAACAGTTCGCCACCCCCGTCCGACAGGCGGGGCGGCGCCATCGTCAGGGTCTGCGGATCGGTGTTCACGACGGCTCCTCCGGGCCGGCCGGCGCCGGGCGCCGGCGGGGCGGGGACGGGGGTCGGCTCTGCCCGGGCAGATGCGCGGTCACGACGAGGTAGCCGCCGTAGCCGCCCTGGGCGACGATCTCGTCCCGGAACGGCAGCACCGCGCGTTGCGCGTCCATGATGCGGGCGAGGTCCGGCGGGAAGTCCGGGTCCTGCTCCAGGCCGGTGCGCATCCGCTCCATCAGGTGCGCCTGCGTCTTCTGGATGTTGACGCTGACGTCGGTGACCTCGTCGAGTTCCAGACCCGCCCCGCGGACCAGCGGGGGGTAATCCTCGATCGGGATGAGAGGCGAACCGCCCATCCAGGCGTCGAACACCGCCCGCGCCGCCCGCTCGGCCTCGGGGGACAGGGTCGCCTTGCGGAACGCCTCGCAGAAGGCCAGCCGCCCGCCCGGCCGCAGCATCCGCGCGATCTCGGCGAGGACCGTGGCGCGGTCGGGCATGTGGCCCATGGATTCCAGGGCCAGGACCGCGTCGAAGGAGGCGTCCGGGTACGGCGCCGCCATCGCGTCGGCGACCTCGAACCGGACCCGGTCCGCCAGTCCGGCCGCCTCGGCGCGCTCGGTGGCGGCGCGCACGTCCTGCGCGCTGATCGAGATGCCGACCACCTCGGCGCCGGTGGTGCGGGCCAGCCGGACGGCGGGCTCGCCGGTACCGCAGCCGAGGTCCAGGATCCGCCCGCCGGCCGCGTCCAGTTTCGCGGCCATCAGGTCGGTGAAGCGTTCGGACGCCTCCTCCAGCGTGCTGTCGTCGTCGGGGCCGGTCCAGTAGCCGTAGTGCATGGCGCCGCCGAAGAAGCGGGTCAGGTGCTGTCCGGACCGGTCGTAGAAGCCGCCGACGTCGCAGGGCGTCGGGTGGGCGGTGCTCGTCGTCTCGCCAGGGGCCATGGGTGTCTCCAGGGGGTAGCGGCGGTGTCGCCGGTGCGGGTGCTCAGCCGAGGTCGCGGCCGAGTTCCTTGTCGATGAAGTCCATGACCTCGTCGGCGGTGGCGGCGGCCTGCACGCCGCCACCGTCCGCGCCGCCGGTGGCGGCGGCGTCCCTGGCCCAGCGACCGAGCAGGGACTGCATCCGCAGCACGACGCGGGCGCGGTCGTCGCCGGTCAGGTCGGTGACGGCCTCCTCCAGCCGGTCCAGGTCGCCGAAGACCGCGTCGGCCGGGTCGGGCGCCGGCCCGGCGAGCTGCTCGCGCAGGTGGCCGGCCAGCGCGTCGGGGGTCGGGTAGTCGAACAGGACGGTGGCGGGCAGCTGCAGGCCGGTGGCGCCGTTCAGCCGGTTGCGCAGCTCGATGCTGGTCAGTGAGTCGAACCCGAGTTCGTTGAAGGGGCGGGCGCCGCCCACACCCTCGGGGTCGGCGTGCCCGAGGACGGTCGCCGCCTGGGCCTGCACCACCTCCAGCAGCCGCTCCCGCTGCTCGGTCTCGCCCAGCCCCTCCAGCCGTGGCAACGCGTCGGCGCCGGCGCCGGTCCCGGTCGCGTCGGACCGTCCCGCGCCCGGCAGGAGACGGCGCAGCAGCGGAGCGGACGCGCCCGCGTCGCGCAGCACGGCCAGGTCCAGCCGGGCGGGCACCAGATGGGCGTGCGGCAGGCCGAGCGCGGCGTCGAGCAGGTCCATGCCGGTCTCGGTGGGGATCGGGAGGGTGCCCGAACGCGCGACCCGCGCGCGGTCGCTCTCCCCGAGCCCGCCGGTCATGCCGGACGCCTCCTCCCACAGTCCCCACGCCAGGCTGACCGCCGCCAGCCCGCGGGCCCGGCGGTGCTGCGCCAGGGCGTCGAGGAAGGTGTTGGCGGCGGCGTAGTTCGCCTGGCCGAGGCCGCCGAGGCTGCCCGCCGAGGAGGAGAACAGCAGCAGGGCCGCGCCGGTGTCCTCGGTGAGCCGGTGCAGGTTCCACGCGGCCGTCACCTTCGGCGCGAACACCTCGTCGATGTGCAGGGTGCTCTGCGAGGTGAGGACGGCGTCGTCGAGGACGCCCGCCGTGTGCACGACGGCGGTGAGCGGCCGGTCGCCGGGCAGGTCCGCGACGAGCCGGGCCAGCGCGCCGGCGTCGGAGGCGTCGCACGCCTCGATGCGGGGCCGTGCGCCGAGCTCGGTGAGCCGCGCGGCGAGCCGGTCGGCCCCGGGGGCCGCCGGTCCGCGGCGGCTGACCAGCAGCAGGTCGCGGACTCCGTGCCGGACGGCCAGGTGCTCGGCCACCAGCGCGCCCAGGGTGCCGGTGCCGCCCGTCACCAGCACGGTCCCGCCGCCGTAGGGCGCGGCGGGGGCCGCGGCGTCGGCCGTGGTCCGCACCAGGCGCGGCGCGCGGGGGGTGCCGGTGCGCACGGCGAGCTGTGGTTCGTCCAGCGCGAGAGCCGCGGGCAACGCGTGCCGCGACGCCTCGTGCCCGTCGAGGTCGATGAGGCCGAACCGGCCCGGGTGCTCGGCTCCGGCCGTGCGGACCAGACCCCACAGGGTGCTGTGGGCGAGGTCGGTCACGGGCTCGCCGGGCGTCGCGGACACCGTCCCGGACGTGACGAAGGTGAGCCGTTCCGCGCCGTCGTCGGCGAGGTGGCGCTGCATCGCCGTCAGGGCGCGGTAGGCGGCGGTGTGGGCGAGCGCCGCGGCGTCCTCGGCACCGTCCGTGACGACGACGGGGAACAGCACCCGGCCCCGCGTTCCGGCGGTGTTCGGGTCGAGGTCGTCGAGGTGCTCCACGGCGTCGCAGGACAGGTCGGCCTCGCGCAGGGCGTCCAGCAGCGCCGCCGCCAGGGCGGGCGCCTGGCCGGTGACGACGGTGCAGTGCCCGCCCGGCGTGGCGTCCGGTAGCGGGACCGGGTCCCACTCCAGGTGGAACAGCGTGCCGTGGTGGCGTCCGGTGGACAGCGCGGCCGGGTCGAGGGGCCGCGACACCAGGCCGCCGACGGTCAGCAGGGGTGTGCCGTCCTCGGCGGCGACGTCGATCGTCACCGGGCCGTCGCCGTCCGCCGACAGCGTCACCCGTGCCGCCGTCCCGTCCGCCGGGTGCGGGTCCTCCGCGTGGACGACGATGCCGGTCCAAGCGAACGGCACGTGCACGGGACCGCCGGACGCGCCGCCGCCGGCGGGTCCGGCGAGCATCAGCGGGTGCAGGGCGGCGTCCAGGAAGGCCGGGTGGACGGCGTGACCGGTCGTTCCGAGCCCGGCGGGCCGGACCTCGCCGTACACGGTGCCGGTGGAGGGATCGCGCCACGCGGCGGTGAGCGCCTGGAAGTGCGGACCGTAGGTGTAGCCCTGCTCGTCCAGCCGCCGGTACAGGTCCTCGGCGGGAAGGGGTTCGGCGCCGGGCGGCGGCCAAGCCGCACCGGCGGCGGGGGCGGGCTCGGCGGCCGGGGTCGCCGTGGTCAGCTCCCCGGTCGCGTGCGTGGTCCAGGGGTCTCCCGGTGCCGCCGGTTCGGGACGGGCGTGCACGGCGAACGCGCGCCGCCCGCGCTCGTCGGCCGCCTGGACCGATATCTGGATCTCCACGGCGCCGCCGGGCGGCAGCGGCAGCGGCGCGCCGATGGTCAGCTCGTGCACGGCGGGCAGGGCGACGCGGCGGCCGGCGTGCAGTGCGAGGTCGACGAACGCCGCGCCGGGCAGCAGGACGGTTCCGCCGACGGCGTGGTCGGCCAGCCACGGGTGCTCGGCGGCGCTGAGCCGCCCGGTGAGCAGCGGCGCGTCCCGGTCGGCGGGGGTGACGGCGGCGGTGAGCAGCGCGTGCCCGCCGCCGGTCCCGGCGAGGGCGGCGGGGGGCCTGCGTTCCAGCCAGTACCGGCGGTGCTGGAAGGCGTAGGTCGGCAGCGGCACGGTCCGGCCGTCCGGCACCAGCGCGCCCCAGTCGGCGGAGTGCCCGCGCACGTGCAGGTGGGCGAGGGCGGTGAGGACGGCGCGGGTCTCGGGCTCTCCGTCGCGCAGCGTCGGGACCGTCGCGGCGGACTCGCCGCCGGGCAGTTCGCCGAGGACGCCCCGCGCGGCCGTGGTGAGCGTGGGGTGAGGGCCGATTTCGAGGTAGGTGGTGGTGCCGGTGGTGTGGAGGGTGGTGATGGTGTGGGCGAAGTGGACGGTGTCGCGGATGTGGCGGGTCCAGTGGTGGGGGGTGGTGGGGTCGGTGGTGGTGTCGGTGCGGGAGGTGATGAGGGGGAGGGTGGGTGTGCGGTAGTCCAGGTGGGCGATGGTGTGGTGGAACTGGTCCAGGATGGGTTCCATGTGGGGGGAGTGGAACGCGTGACTCACCCGCAGCCGCTTCACGCGGCGCCCCTCGGCCCGCCACTGTTCGGCGAGCGCGCCGGCCGCGTCCTCGTCACCGGAGATGACGATCTGGTCGGGGGAGTTGACGGCGGCGACGGCGACGCCGGGGAGGCCGTCGAGCCGGTCGAGCGCCTCGGCCTCGGTCGCCTGCACGGAGTACATGGCGCCGCCGGGTGGGAGGTTCTGCATCAGCGTGCCGCGCGCGGCGATCAACGTGCACGCGTCCGGCAGCGACAGCACCCCCGCCACATGCGCCGCCACCACCTCACCCACCGAATGCCCCGCCACCGCATCGGCACGCAACCCCAGCCACTCCAGCAACCGGAACAGCGCCACCTCCACCGCGAACAACCCCGCCTGAGCGAACACCGTCCGCCCCAGCTCCTCGGCACCCCCCTCGAACACCACCTCACCCAACGAACACCCCAACAACCCGTCCAACTCACCGCACACCGCATCGAACGCCCCCGCGAACACCGGAAACGCCCGATACAACCCCCGCCCCATCCCCACCCGCTGCGAACCCTGACCCGAGAACAGCACCGCTACCTTCCCCTCGACGGCGGTGCCGGTGACGGCGTCGGGGTGCGCTTCGCCGCGCGCGACGGCGCGCAGCGCGTCTTCGAAGTCCTCGCGGGTCGAGCCGAGGACGACGGCGCGGTCTTCGAGGGTGCCGCGCGTCCGGGCGAGTGAGGCGGCGATGTCCGCGACCGGTGCGGCGGTGCCGGCGGTGTGGCCGCGCAGCCGCTCGGCCTGCGCGCGCAGGGCGCGTTCGCCGCGCGCCGACAGGGCCCAGGCGGCGGTGCCGCCGAGGGGGTGGCCGGTGGTGCCGGGTTCCGGTTCCCGGGCGGGTTCGGGGGCTTCTTCGAGGATGACGTGGGCGTTGGTGCCGCTGATCCCGAACGAGGAGACCCCGGCGCGGCGGGCGCGGCCGGTGTCCGGCCACGGCACCGTCTCGGTCAGCAGCTCCACGGCGCCCGACGTCCAGTCCACGTGCGGTGACGGTTCGTCCGCGTGCAGCGTCGGCGGCAGCGTCCGGTGTTCGAGCGCCATGACGGTCTTGATGACGCCCGCGATCCCGGCGGCGGCCTGGGTGTGCCCGATGTTGGACTTCACCGACCCCAGCCGCAACGGCAGCCTCTCGGGCCGGTCCTGGCCGTAGGCGGCCAGCAGCGCCTGCGCTTCGATCGGGTCGCCGAGGGCGGTACCGGTTCCGTGCGCCTCGACGGCGTCGACGTCGGCCGGGGCCAGGCCGGCGGCGGCGAGCGCCTGGCCGATCACGCGCCGCTGCGAAGGCCCGTTCGGCGCGGTGAGACCGTTGCTGGCACCGTCCTGATTCACCGCCGAACCCCGCACCACCGCCAGCACCCGCCGACCGTTGCGCACCGCGTCCGACAACCGCTCCACCAGCACCAGCCCCACCCCCTCCCCCCAACCCGTCCCGTCCGCCCCCGCACCGAACGCCTTGCACCGCCCGTCCACCGCCAACCCCCGCTGCCGGCTGAAGACCACGAACGGTGACGGCGCGGCCATCACGGCCACACCGCCGGCGAGGGCGAGCGAGCATTCGCCCGACCGCAGCGCCTGGCAGGCCAGGTGCAGCGCCACCAGTGACGACGAGCAGGCCGTGTCCACGGTGACGGCGGGCCCCTCCAGCCCGAACGTGTACGCCACCCGCCCGGACACGACGGCACCGGAACTGCCGGTCGTGAAGAAGCCTTCGAGCTCGTCGGGTGCCTGAGCGAGATACTCCCCGGGGGAGGCGCCCGCGAAGACGGCGGTGGGCGTGCCGCGCAGCGACGCGGGGTCGATCCCGGCCCGCTCGAACGCCTCCCACGCCGTCTCCAGCAGCAGCCGCTGCTGCGGATCGGTCGCCAGCGCCTCGCGGGGGCTCATGTTGAACAGGGCCGGGTCGAAGTCCCCGGCGTCGTGGACGAAGCCGCCCTCGCGCGCGTAGCTGGTGCCGGCGTCGTCGGCGGTGCCGAACAGGCCGTCCAGGTCCCAGCCCCGGTCCTGCGGGAAGGCGGAGACGGCGTCGGTGCCGTCGGCGACCAGCCGCCACAGGGCCTCGGGGGTCCGCGCTCCGCCGGGGAAGCGGCAGCTCATCGCCACGATCGCGATGGGCTCGTCGGCCGGTCCCGTACCGGCGGTCGCGGCGCCGCCCGCCGGTGCGGGCTCCTCGGCGTCGCCGAGCAGCAGGGCGTGCAGATGCGCGGCGAGGATCTCCGGCGTCGGATGGTCGAACAGCAGGGTCGCCGAGAGCTGGAGCCCGGTGGCCGTGTTCAGGCGGTTGCGCAGCTCGATGCTGGTGAGGGAGTCGAAGCCGGTCTCGTTGAACGGCCGGACGGCGCTGATCGCGTCGGCGCCGTCATGGCCGAGGACGGTGGCGGCGTGCGCGCGGACGAGGGTGACGAGCCGGTCCAGCCGCTCGGCGCGGCCGAGCGGCGCCAGCTCCCCGGCCAGCCCGTCCGCAGGGCCGGACGCGGGTCCGGACGCCCCGGCGGCGGTCCGCCGGGAGGCGGGCAGCAGCCGCCTGAGCAGCGGCGGTGCGGGACGCGTCTCGCGCAGCGCCGCCAGGTCCAGCCGGGACGGCACCACGTGCGGGTGGGGGTGGGTGAGCGTGGCGTCCAGCAGCGCCAGCCCCTCCTCGGTGCCGATGGGCACGGTTCCCGCGCGGGCGAAACGCGCGCGGTCGCCTTCGGTGAGATGCCCGGTCAGGCCGCTTTCCTGCGCCCAGTAGCCCCACGCCAGGCTGGTGCCGGGGAGCCCGGTGGCGCGGCGCCGGTGGGCGAGCGCGTCCAGGAACGCGTTGGCGGCGGCGTAGTTGGCCTGGCCGAGCCCGCCGAGCGTGCCTGCGGCGGAGGAGAAGAGGACGAACGCGGCCAGGTCGAGCCCGGTGGTGAGACGGTGCAGGTTCCAGGCCGCGTCGGCCTTGGCGGCGAAGACGGCGTCGAGGCGATCGGGCGTCTGCGCCGCGAGCGTGGCGTCGTCCAGGGTTCCGGCGGCGTGCAGGACGGCGGTCAGCGGCCGGTCCGGCGGGATCGCCGCCAGCAGCTCCCGCAGCGCCGTCTCGTCGGAGACGTCGCAGGCGACGATGACCGGTTCGGCGCCCAGCCCGGCCAGGTCGGTGGCCAGCTCGGCGGCGCCGGGCGCGTCCGGGCCGCGCCGGCCGGCCAGCAGCAGGTGCCTGACCCCGTGCCGGGACGCCAGATGCCGCGCCGCCAGCCCGCCCAGCGTGCCGGTGCCACCGGTGATCAGCACGGTGCCCTCGGGATCGAGGGGGGCCGGCAGCGTCAGCACGACCTTGCCGACGTTGCGGCCCTGGCTCAGGTGCCGGAACGCGTCGGGTGCGCGGCGCACGTCCCAGGCGGCGAGGGGGATCGGGCGCAGGACGCCCCGCTCGAACAGCGCCAGCAGCTCGGTCAGCATCCGCTGGATCCGGTCCGGCCCCGCCTCCTCCAGGTCGAATGCCCGGTACCGCACGCCGGGATGCAGCGCGGCGACGTCGCCGGGGTCACGGCGGTCGGTCTTGCCCATCTCCAGGAACCGACCGCCCCGGGGCAGCAGCCGCAGGGAGGCGTCGACGAACTCGTGGGCGAGCGCGTTGAGCACGATGTCGACGCCCTGGCCGTCACCGGCCGCCAGGAACGCGTCCGCGAAGTCGAGGGTGCGGGACGAGGCGATGCGCTCGTCCGGCAGGCCGGCCGCGCGCAGCGTCTCGTGCTTGCCGGGACCGGCCGTCGCGTACACCTCCAGGCCGAGGTGCCGGGCGAGCTGGAGTGCCGCCGAGCCGACGCCGCCGGCGGCGGCGTGGACCAGCAGCCGTTCCCCGCGCCTGGCCTCGGCGATGTCGACCAGCCCGAAGTAGGCGGTGAGGAAGACGCTGGGGACGGACGCGGCCTCCGCGAACGTCCAGCCGTCGGGGACGCGGGCGACCAGCCGCCGGTCCGCGGTCGTGACGGGGCCGGTCCCCGTGGTGAACAGGCCCATGACGCGGTCGCCGGGAGCGAGGTCGGTGACGGCGGAGCCGACGGCGGTGACGACGCCCGCGCCCTCCCCGCCGATCGGACGCGGGTCGTCGATCATCCCGAGGGCGACGACGACGTCCCGGAAGTTGACGCCGCCGGCGCGCAGGCGCACCTGGACCTCGCCGGGAGCGGGACCGGCCGTGGCCGGGTCCGCGGCCAGCGTCAGGTCCTCCAGCGTGCCGGTGCCGGCGGCGGCGAGCCGCCAGGCGCCGTCCGTCGGTTCGGCCAGCAGCGTGGCGTCGTCGGCCGTCCGGGCCAGGCGGGGGGCGAGCGCCGTGCCCTGCCGGACGGCGAGCTGCGGCTCGTCCGTGGCCAGGGCCGCCGGTACCGCTCGCGCGGACGCCGGAGCGTCGTCCAGGTCGAGAAGGGTGAACCGGCCGGGATGCTCGGCCTGCGCGGACCGCACCAGCCCCCAGGCGGCGCTGTGCGCCAAACCGGTCAGTGCGTCGCCCGGGCCCGTCGCGACCGCCGCGCGGGTCACGATCGTGAGGCGGCCCGTTCCGCCGGGATCGGCGGCCAGGTGTTCCTGGAGGAACCGCAGCGCCTCCGCCGCGGCGGCGCGCGCCGCGGCGGGCGTGTCGTCGCCGGGCGGGGCGAGGACGGCGAGGTCGTGCGCGCCGGGGAACGCCGCGCCGGCCCGGACGTGGTGACCGGTGTCGTCCAGCGCCGCCGCGAGGGGGTGGTCGTCCGCGCCGTGCAGGGAGAAGTCGCCGGCCGCGACGTCCTCGGGGAGCGGTACCGGTGTCCAGTCCAAGTGGAACAGCGCGTCCCGGTGGGTCGTGCCGGAGACGGCGACGTCGGCGGGCAGCGGTCGCGACACCAGGCCGTCGGCGGTCAGGACGGGTTCGCCGGCCGGGTCGGTCAGCGTCACCGAGGCGCGGTCGCCGTCGGTGACGAGCGTCGCGCGGACCTCCCGGGCGCCGGTCGCGTGCAAGGTGACGCCCGTCCAGGCGAAGGGCAGCCGTACCGCCGCGTCGGCGTCGGTGTCGGCGTCGTGCAGCGCCGTCAGCAGCAGGGGGTGCAGTGCGGCGTCGAGCAGGGCCGGGTGCACGCCGTACCCGTCCGCGTCGGCGTCCTCGGGAAGCCGGATCGCGCCGTGCACCTCGCCGCCGGTTCCGCGCCAGGCGGCGGTGACGCCTTGGAAGGCCGGTCCGTACCGGTAGCCGTGCCGGGCGAGCCGTGCGTACAGGTCCTCGACGGCGAGCGGCTCCGCGCCCGCGGGCGGCCAGGCCGCCGCGCCGGGCGCGGCGGGCGCGTCCTGCGGCGCCTCGCCCAGGTCGCCGGTGGCGTGCCTGGTCCACGGCGGGTCGTCCTCGCCGGTGTCCGGCCGCGAGTGCACGGTCACCTGCCGGCGGCCGTGCTCGTCCGGCGGGTGCACCGTGACCTGCACCTGCACGGCGGCGCCCTCGTCCAGGAGCAGGGGCGTGTGCAGCGTCAGCTCACGCACGTGGGGCAGGCCCGCGCGGTGCCCGGCGTGCAGCGCGAGGTCCAGGAAGGCGGTGCCGGGCAGCAGCACCGTCCCGGTGACGGCGTGTTCGGCGACCCACGGGTGCGTGCGCGCCGACAGGCGGCCGGTGAGCAGCAGGGTGTCCCGGTCGGCGACGGTGACGGCCGCCGTCAGGATCGGGTGGCCGCCCGGCGTCAGGCCGCCGGGCCGCGCCCCGGCGGAGGGGCCGGGTACCAGCCAGTAGCGCCGGCGCTGGAACGCGTACGTCGGCAGGTCGACGGCCCGCCGCCCGCCGGGAAGCGCCGCCGTCCAGTCCACGTCCCGTCCGGACGCCCACAGCGCGGCGGCCGACGCCAGCAGCCGCGCCGTCCCGCCGTCGTCGCGGCGCAGCGTCCCGAACGCCAGGGCGCCGCGGAAACGCTCGGCTCCAGCGTCGAGGGTCTGCTGGACGGCGACGGTCAGCACCGGGTGCGGGCTCACCTCCACGAAGGTGCGGTGACCGTCCTCGTGCAGCGTCTCGGTCGCCCGCTCCAGCTCGACGGTGTGCCGCAGGTTGCGGTACCAGTACCCGGCGTCCAGCTCCGTTCCGTCGAGCCGGTCGCCGGTCACCGTCGAGACGAACGCGGTGCCGCAGGGGCGGGGGGCGATGCCCGCCAGGGCCGCGACCAGGTCGTCGCGGATCGCCTCCACCTGCGCGGTGTGCGAGGCGTAATCCACCGTGATCCGGCGGGCCTGGACACCGTCGGCCGCGCATCCGGCGAGCAGTTCCTCCAGCGCGCCGGGCTCGCCCGCGACGACGGTGGCCTCGGGCCCGTTGACGGCGGCGACGTCGATCCGTCCCGGCCGGGCCGCGATCCGCTCCCGGACGTCCGCCGCCGGCAGCGGCACCGACACCATGCCGCCCCGGCCCGCCAGCGTCCGCAGCGCACGGCTGCGCACCGCGACGACCATGGCGGCGTTGTCGAGGGTGAGGGCGCCGGCGGCCCACGCCGCGACGATCTCGCCCTGGGAGTGACCGAGTACCGCGTCGGGGACGACGCCCAGGGCCCGCCACTGCTCGGTGAGCGCGACCATGACAGAGAACAGCGCCGGCTGGACGACATCGACCCGGTCCAGGCCGTCCCCGGTGCGCAGCGCCTCGGTCAGCGACCAGTCGACGTGCGGGGCGAGCGCCTGCTCGCATCGCACGATCGCGTCCGCGAAGACCGGCGAGGCGTCCATCAGCTCCGCGCCCATGCCCGCCCACTGCGCGCCCTGGCCCGGGTAGACGAAGACGGTCCGGCCAGGGGCGCCGGGAGCACCGGTCACCACGGCGGGGGACGGGGCGCCGCCGGCGAGCGCGGCCAGCCCGGACAGCGCCTCCTGCCGGTCCCCGGCGATCACCACGGCGCGGACGGGGAGCCGGGCGCGCGTCGTCGCGAGGGAGTGGGCCACGTCGGCGGGCTCCGCGTCCGGGTGATCCGCGGCGAACGCGCGCAGCCGGTCCGCCTGGGCCGCCAGCGCCACTTCGTCCCGCGCGGACAGCACCCAGGGGATCGGCCCGGTGGGTTCGGCGGGTCGGGGTTCGGGTTCGGGTTGGGGTTCGGGGGCCTGTTCGAGGATGAGGTGGGCGTTGGTGCCGCTGATGCCGAAGGAGGACACCCCGGCCCGGCGCGGCCGGCCCGTCTCCGGCCACGGGAGCGTCTCGGTGACCGGGACCAGCGTGCCGGACGACCAGTCGACGTGCGGGGACGGCTCGTCGGCGTGCAGCGTGCGGGGCAGCGTCGCGTGCCGCAGCGCCGACACGGTTTTGATCACGCCGGCGATCCCGGCCGCCGCCGCCGTGTGCCCGATGTTCGACTTGACCGATCCGATGTACAGCGGCAGATCGGGGGAGCGGTCGCGCCCGTACCCGGCGTGCAGGGCCTGCGCCTCGATGGGGTCGCCGAGGGGGGTGCCGGTGCCGTGGGTTTCGATGGTGTCGATGTCGGTGGGGGTGAGGCGGGCGTTGGTGAGGGCTTGGTGGATGACGCGTTGTTGTGCGGGTCCGTTGGGTGCGGAGAGTCCGTTGCTGGCGCCGTCCTGGTTGGTGGCGGTGGAGCGGAGGAGGGCGAGGACGGGGTGGTGGTGGCGCCGGGCGTGGCTGAGGCGTTCGATGAGGACGAGTCCGGCGCCTTCGGCCAGGCCGATGCCGTCGGCTCCGGCCCCGAACGCCTTGCACCGCCCGTCGCGGGCGAGGCCGCGCTGGCGGCTGAACCCGAGGAACGGATCCGCCGTGGCGAGGATGCCGACGCCGCCGGCGAGGGCGAGGGTGCATTCGCCGTCGCGGACGGCCCGCGCCGCCAGGTGCAGCGCGACCAGCGACGAGGAGCAGGCGGTGTCGACGGTGACCGCCGGGCCTTCGAGCCCGAGCGTGTAGGCCACCCGCCCGGACACCACGCTCGCGTTGGTCCCGGTGAGCAGGTGCCCTTCCAGCCCCGGCGGTATCCGGTCCAGTCCGCCGCCGTACTGGGGCTGGTTGCAGCCGACGAACGTCCCGGTCGCGGTGCCGCGCAGCGACTCCGGGTCGATCCGCGCGTGCTCGATCGCCTCCCAGGCGATCTCCAGCAGGACGCGCTGCTGCGGGTCCATGGCCAGCGCCTCGCGCGGTGAGATTCCGAAGAACCCGGCGTCGAAGTCGCCCACGTCGTACAGGAACCCGCCGTGCCGCGCGTAGCTGGTGCCGGGCCGCTCCGGGTCGGGGTCGAACAGGCCGTCCAGGTCCCAGCCCCGGTCGGACGGGAAGTCACCGATCGCGTCGGTGCCCGACAGCACCAGCTCCCACAGATCCTCCGGCGACCGCACCCCGCCCGGGAACCGGCACGCCATCCCGACGATCGCGAGGGGCTCGTCCGGCGCCGCGGTGACCACGACCGGCGCCGCCCGCCCGGCGTCCGGTTCGTCCCCCAGCTCGGCGGCCAGCAGCCGCGCGATGTGCGCCGCCGTCGGATGGTCGAACACCAGCGTCGCCGGCAACCGCAGTCCGGTGAGCGCGGCGAGCCGGTTGCGCAGTTCCACCGCCGTCAGCGAGTCGAACCCGATCTCGCCGAGCGCACGGCCCGGGTCGATCGCCTCCGCCGAACGGTGCCCCAGCACCTCGGCGACGTGCGCGCGTACGAGCTCGGTCAGCGACTCGACCAGCTCCGGGCCCGACCGGCCCGCCAGGCGGCGGCGCAGGCCGTCCGCCTCACCATCGGGGTGGGCGGCCCGCGCCGCGGCCGCCGCGCGGATCTCGGGAAGGTCGCCGACCAGCGGGCTCGGCCGCTCCGCCGCGAAGATCGGCGAGAAGCGGTCCCACCGGATGTCGGCGATCAGCCGGAACGTCTCGTCATGGTCGAGAACCTGCTGGAACGCCGCGACCGCCTCCTCCGGAGCCAGCTCGAACAGGCCGTGCGACCGGGCCCGCTCGCCCACGCGACCCGCGGCCATCCCGCCGCCCGCCCAGCTCCCCCACGCGATCGACGTGCCGGGCAGCCCCATCGCGCGCCGCCGCTCCGCCAGCGCGTCGAGGAAGGCGTTCCCCGGAGCGTAGTTGGCGAGCCCCGGTGAACCGAACGTCGCCGAGAACGACGAGAACAGCACGAACGCCGTCAGGTCCAGCCCCTCGGTCAGCTCGTGCAGGTTCAGCGCGCCCCGCGCCTTCACCGCCAGCACCGGATCCATCCGCTCGGGCGACAGTGCGTCCACCACGCAGTCGTCCAGCACGGCGGCCGTGTGCACCACGGCCGTCAGGGGCCGTTCCACCGGGACGGTCTCCAGCAGCGCCGCCAGCGCCGCCCGGTCGGCGACGTCGCAGCGGGCGAACGTGACGTCCGTGCCGTGCGCGGCAAGCTCGGCCCGCAGCTCCGCCGCGCCCGGCGCGTCCACGCCGCGGCGGCTCACCAGCAGCAGGTGCGGCGCGCCCCGCGCGGCCAGGTGCCGTGCCACGTGCGCGCCGAGCGTCCCGGTCCCGCCCGTGACGAGCACCGTGCCGTCCGGACGCCACGCGCGGGCGGCCGGACGTCCGTGCAGCGGGGCGTGCGCGAGCCGGCGCACCCGGACTCCCGCCGCCCGGACGGCGAGCTGGTCCTCCTCACCCGCATCGGTGAGGATCCCGCACAGCCGTTCCCAGGTCCGCCCGTCGGGCTCGGCGGGCAGGTCGATCAGCCCGCCCCACAGGCGCGGATGCTCCAGCGCCGCCACCAGGCCGAGTCCCCACGTCACCGCCTGGTCCGGGTCCGGCGGCGCGTCGTCCGCGCCGGTGCGGACGGCCTGGCGGGTGAGCGCCCACACGCGTCCCGTGAAACCCGCCTCGCCCGCCGCGCGGACGAGAGCGGCCGTCCCCGCCGCACCCGCCGGGACGTGCGGGGCACCCTGCACCGCGTCCCCGTCCAGCGACAGCAGGGAGACGATCCCGTCGAACCCGTCCTCGTCCACCGTGGCCCGCAACGCCTCGGCCGCTCCGGTCCCGTCGGCGGGCACGTCGGCCGTCCGCACCCGGGCGCCGTGCCGCGTCAGTCCGTCCGCGACCGCGCGCGCCGTCGCGGAACCGGCCGGGGCCAGCACGAGCCAGTGTCCCGTCCGGTGCCCGGGACCCGGCGTGTACGGCTTCCACACGATCTTGTACCGCCGCTGGTCCAGCGTGCCGTCACGGCGCAGATTCCGCCGCCAGCTCGCCAGCGCGGGCACGACGTCGGCCAGCGCCTCCCGCTCCAGGTTCAGCGTCGCGGCGAGCGCGCCGACATCCCCGTCGTCCACCGCACTCCACAGGTGCGTCTCGCCGGGCGCGTGGCCGTTCCCGTTCCCATGGGCCGGAGCGGTGGGGGCTTCGAGCCAGTAGTGCTGGTGTTGGAAGGGGTAGGTGGGGAGGCGGGTGGCGGTGTGGTGGGCGGTGGTGGGGGTGGGTGCGTAGGTGACGGGGTGGGTGGTGTGGGTGTGGAGGTGGGCGAGGTTGTGGAGGTGGGCGTGGGTGGGGTGGTCGCGGGTGAGGGTGTGGTGGATGAGGGGTTCGGGCTGGCCGGTGGGGGTGCCCGTGCTGGTTTGGGTGGTGGTGAGGGTGTGGGTGAGGTCGGTGGTGAGGATGGGGTGGGGGCTGATCTCCAGGTAGGTGGTGTGGGTGTCGCTGAGTGCGGTGATGGTGTCGTGCAGTTTGACGGTTTCGCGCAGGTTGGTGAACCAGTAGGCGGGGTCGGGACTGGGGTTGTGCCGCCCGGTGGTGGTCGAGACCCAGTCCAGATCCGGTGGCTGGGGGTGATGCCGTCCAGGGCGGTGATCAGGTCGTGGTGGAGGGTGTCGATGGCGGGGTGGTGGGAGGGGTAGGCGACCGGGATGCGTTTGGCGCGCATCCCGGTGTCGTGGCAGCGGGCGATGAGTTCTTCTAGGGCAGTGTCGGGGCCGGAGACGGTGGTGGAGGCCGGTCCGTTGACCGCCGCGATGGAGACGTCCTGGATGTCGTGCAGTGGGAGGTCGCCGGGGGGCGCGGCGATGTGGGCCATGCCGCCGGTTCCCTCTAGCCGCGTCAGCAAGGAAGAGCGCAACGCGACGACTTGGGCGGCGTCGGTGAGGGTGAGGGCTCCGGCGATGTGGGCGGCGGCGATCTCGCCTTGGGAGTGCCCGATGACGGTGTCGGGGGTGACGCCGTGTGCTTGCCACAGCCTGGCCAGGGACACCATGACGGCGAACAGGACGGGCTGGACCACGTCGGTGCGTTCCCACACCGGGCTGTCGTCGGGCTCATCCAAGACCTGGGTGAGTGACCAGTCCACGTGCGCGGTCAGTGCGTCCTCGCATTCGGCCATCGCGGCGGCGAAAGCCGGTGATTCGGCCGTGAGGGCCCGGCCCATCCCGGGCCACTGCGAGCCCTGACCCGGGAAAACGAACACCGTCTTGCCTTGGGCCCCGGGCGTCACGCGTCCGGTCACCACATGTGCGGCGTCGCGGTTTTCGGCGACCGCGTCCAGTCCGGCCGCCAGCTCACCGGTGGTTGAACCGATCACCGCGGCACGGTCCTCGAACAGCGACCGGCCCGACACCAACGCTCCGGCCACCCGTCCCGCGAACGCCGGGTCGTCGGCCTCGTCGGCGCTACGCGCCCAGTCGGCCACTCGCCGCGCCTGCTCGCGCAGCGCACCCACCCCGCGCCCCGACACCACCCACACCACAGAACCCCCGGCAGAAACCGGCGACTCGGTCGGCGCGTCCGGCACTGCTTCGAGGATCACGTGCGCGTTCGTGCCGCTCGCGCCGAACGCCGACACGGCGGCGCGCCGGGGACGGTCGACGTCCGGCCACGGTGTCGCCTCGGTGAGCAGGCGCACCGCGCCCGACGACCAGTCCACCTCCCGCGACGGTTCGTCCGCGTGCAGCGTCGGCGGCAGGACGCCGTTCCGCACCGCCATGACCGCCTTGATGACCCCGGCGACTCCCGCCGCGGCCTGCGGGTGGCCGAGATTGGACTTCACCGAGCCGAGCCACAGCGGACGATCCTGCGGACGGTTCCGCCCGTACGTCGCCAGCAGCGCCTGCGCCTCGATCGGATCGCCCAGCGACGTCCCCGTCCCGTGCGCCTCCACCACGTCCACGTCCGCGCCCGACAACCGCGCGTTCGCCAGCGCCTGCTCGATGACGCGCTGCTGCGACAGACCGTTGGGGGCGGTGAGGCCGTTACTCGCACCGTCCTGGTTGACGGCCGAACCGCGCAGCACGGCCAGCACCCGGCGGCCGTTGCGTTCGGCGTCCGAGAGCCGTTCCAGCAGCAGCACGCCAACGCCTTCGGCCCAGCCGGTTCCATCCGCCGCGTCGGAGAACGCCTTGCAGCGGCCGTCCGGCGCCAGCCCGCCCTGCCGGCTGAACTCGACGAACGCCCCCGGCGTCGCGATCGCCACCGCGCCGCCGGCCAGGGCGAGTCCGCACTCGCCCCGGCGCAGCGCCTCCCCGGCGAGATGCAGCGCGACCAGCGACGACGAGCACATCGTGTCCAGGGTGATCGCGGGGCCGTGCAGGCCGAGGGTATAAGCGATGCGCCCGGAGGCGACGGCCGGTGAGGCGCCGGTGAGGACGTGGCCCTCCACGTTCTCCGGCGCCGCGTACACCCCAGGCCCGTAGCCGGCATAGGCCGCGCCGACGAACACGCCGGTCTGGCTGCCACGCAGCGACCCGGGCGCGATGCCCGCCCGCTCGACCGCCTCCCAGGACGTCTCCAGCAGCAGCCGCTGCTGCGGGTCCATGGCGAGCGCCTCGCGCGGCGAGATCCCGAAGAACTCGGCGTCGAAGCCCGACACGTCGTCCAGGAAACCGCCGTGCCGGGTGTGGGAGGTGTGGGAGTCGCCGCCGTCCGCCCCGAACAGCGCGTCCAGGTTCCAGCCCCGGTCCGTGGGGAACTCGCCGATGGCGTCGGTGCCGTCCATGACCAGACGCCACAGGTCCTCGGGCCGCGCACACCACCGGGGAAACGGCACGCCATCCCGACGACGGCGATCGGCTCGTCCGCCTGGGCCTCCACCTCGCGCAGCCGCTGCCGCGCCTGGCGCAGCTCCGCGGTGACCCACTTCAGGTTGTCGAGCAGCTTCTGTTCCGTGGCCATGTCCGCAGTGGCTCCTTCGACTGAGGCGGGCGGATCGGGAGTGGACGGTCAGGACTTGCCGAGTTCCTCGTGGATGAGTTCCAGGACCTCGTCGGCGGAGGCCGACGCGAGGTCCCGGTGATGGTCGGACGCGTCGCCCCGCCCGTTGCCCTCGCCCCACTTGGCGAGCAGCACCTGGAGGCGGCCCGCGACCTTGCGCCGGATCGCGTCGCCCGGGTCCAGCTCGGCCAGGTCCGCGTCCAGGCGGTCGAGGCCCGCGAGCAGCGACGCCTCCGTCGGGGCGCCGTCCGCGACCAGCTCCGTCCGGAGCAGCTCCGCGACCGCGCGCGGCGTCGGATGGTCGAAGGCGAGCGTCGCGGGGAGCCGCACGCCCGTCGCCGCGGTGAGGCGGTTGCGCAGGTCGACCGCGATCAGCGAGTCGAAACCGACGTCCTTGAAAGGCAGGTCCGGTTCGACTGCGTCGGCCGCGCCATGGCCGAGAGCGGCCGACGCGTGGGAGCGGACGAGCGCCGTCAGCTCGGCGAGCCGGTCGGCCTCGGGGAGCGGTGTCAGCCGCGCGCGCAGCTCTTCGGCCGCCCCGGGCGCCGCGATGGCGTCGGTGTTCGCGACCGGATCGGCGCCGCGTACGTCGGGCAGGTCCGAGATCAGGGGGCTCGGACGGGCCGCGGTGAACGCCGCCGCGTAGGTCTCCCACTCGACGTTGGCGACGCAGACGGCGGTCTCGTCGTGGTCGAGCGCCTGCCACAACGCGGTGCGGGCCGACTCGGGGGCCATCGGCAACTGACCGCGCCGCCGCAGATAGTCGGCGACGTCATCCTCGGCGGCCAGCCCCGTCTCGCCCCAGGCGCCCCAGGACACCGACGTCGCGGTGCGTCCCCGCGCGCGCCGGGCCTCGGCGAGCGCGTCGAGGTAGGCGTTCGCGGACGCGTAGGCGGCCTGACCGCCGCTGCCCCACGTTCCGGCGTTGGACGAGAAGAGCACGAACGCCGACAGGTCCAGGTCGCGGGTCAGTTCGTCCAGCAGCGCGGCCCCGGTGGTCTTCGAGCGGATCACCGCGTCCAGCCGGTCCGTGGTGATCTCGTCGAGGGGCTGGTGGTCGACGACGCCGGCGAGATGGAAGACCGACGACAGCGGTGCGTCCGCGGGGATCGCCGCCAGCACCGCCGACAGCGCCTCCCGTGAGGTGACGTCGCAGCCGGCGATCGTGACGCGGGCGCCGAGCGCGCGGAGCCGTTCGGCGAGCGCGGCGGCGCCCGGCGCGTCCGGGCCCCGGCGGCCGACCAGCACCAGGTGCTCGGCGCCGCGCTCGGCCAGCGCGAGCGCCAGCGGACGTCCGAGCGCGCCGGTCCCGCCGGTGACGAGCGTGGTACCGCGCGGCGTCCAGGTCCGGCGGGACGGCCGCCCGGCCAGGGGAGCGCGCACGATCCTGCGCGCCAGCACCCCCGCCGGGCGCAGCGCCATCTGGTCCTCGCCCGAGGTGTTCGCCAGGGCCTGGCAGAGCTGATCCCAGGTGCGTTCGTCCGGTGCGGCGGGCAGGTCGACGAGGCCGCCCCAGCGTGCCGGATGCTCCAGCGCGGCGACCCGCCCCAGGCCCCACACGTGCGCCTGGAGAGGCCGCGCCGGAGGGGCGTCCGGGCCGGTGCCGACCGCGCCCTGGGTCAGGCACCACACGCGCGCCGGTGCCGGGCCCTGGACCAGCCGGAGCGTGTCCGCCAGGCCGCGCGGGACGGCGTGCCCGTCGCGCAGGGGGGCGTCGTCCAGTGCGGGCAGCGACAGGATTCCCCCGGTCGTCTCCGCGTCGATCTCCTCCCCGGGAGGGACGATGCGCGCGTCGACACCGCGCCGGACGAGCGCGGTGGTCAGCGCGACGGCGAGCGCGTCGTCCTCCTCCGCGCGGACGGCCCAGACACCGACCGGCGCGGCGGCCCCGTCCGCTCTGAGCGCGGACCACGCCACCCGGTAGCGCCAGCCGTCCACGACCGCCCGCTCGCGCAGCCCGCTCCGCCAGCTCGCGAGCGCGGGCACGACCTGCCCGAGCGCGTCCTCCGGCACGTCCAGCGTCGCGGCGACTGCCGGGACGTCCCCTTTCTCGATCGCCTCCCACAGCGGGGAACTCTCATCACCCTGGCGCGCCGGAGTGGTTTCGAGCCAGTAGCGCTGGTGTTGGAAGGGGTAGGTGGGGAGGCGGGTGGCGGTGTGGTGGGCGGTGGTGGGGGTGGGTGCGTAGGTGACGGGGGGGTGGTGTGGGTGTGGAGGTGGGCGAGGTTGTGGAGGTGGGCGTGGGTGGGGTGGTCGCGGGTGAGGGTGTGGTGGATGAGGGGTTCGGGCTGGCCGGTGGGGGTGCCCGTGCTGGTTTGGGTGGTGGTGAGGGTGTGGGTGAGGTCGGTGGTGAGGATGGGGTGGGGGCTGATCTCCAGGTAGGTGGTGTGGGTGTCGCTGAGTGCGGTGATGGTGTCGTGCAGTTTGACGGTTTCGCGCAGGTTGGTGAACCAGTAGGCGGGGTCGGGACTGGGGTTGTGCCGCCCGGTGGTGGTCGAGACCCAGTCCAGATCCGGTGGCTGGGGGGTGATGCCGTCCAGGGCGGTGATCAGGTCGTGGTGGAGGGTGTCGATGGCGGGGTGGTGGGAGGGGTAGGCGACCGGGATGCGTTTGGCGCGCATCCCGGTGTCGTGGCAGCGGGCGATGAGTTCTTCTAGGGCAGTGTCGGGGCCGGAGACGGTGGTGGAGGCCGGTCCGTTGACCGCCGCGATGGAGACGTCCTGGATGTCGTGCAGTGGGAGGTCGCCGGGGGGCGCGGCGATGTGGGCCATGCCGCCGGTTCCCTCTAGCCGCGTCAGCAAGGAAGAGCGCAACGCGACGACTTGGGCGGCGTCGGTGAGGGTGAGGGCTCCGGCGATGTGGGCGGCGGCGATCTCGCCTTGGGAGTGCCCGATGACGGTGTCGGGGGTGACGCCGTGTGCTTGCCACAGCCTGGCCAGGGACACCATGACGGCGAACAGGACGGGCTGGACCACGTCGGTGCGTTCCCACACCGGGCTGTCGTCGGGCTCATCCAAGACCTGGGTGAGTGACCAGTCCACGTGCGCGGTCAGTGCGTCCTCGCATTCGGCCATCGCGGCGGCGAAAGCCGGTGATTCGGCCGTGAGGGCCCGGCCCATCCCGGGCCACTGCGAGCCCTGACCCGGGAAAACGAACACCGTCTTGCCTTGGGCCCCGGGCGTCACGCGTCCGGTCACCACATGTGCGGCGTCGCGGTTTTCGGCGACCGCGTCCAGTCCGGCCGCCAGTTCACCGGTGGTTGAACCGATCACCGCGGCACGGTCCTCGAACAGCGACCGGCCCGACACCAACGCTCCGGCCACCCGTCCCGCGAACGCCGGGTCGTCGGCCTCGTCGGCGCTACGCGCCCAGTCGGCCACTCGCCGCGCCTGCTCGCGCAGCGCACCCACCCCGCGCCCCGACACCACCCACACCACAGAACCCCCGGCAGAAACCGGCGACCCGGCGGGCAAGGACCCCTCCTCCACCGGCACAACCTCGGACCCGCCCCCGTCCTCGGCGGGTGCGGCCTCGGGGGCCTGCTCCAGAATCAGGTGGGCGTTGGTGCCGCTGATCCCGAACGACGACACCCCCGCCCGCCGCGGACGGTCCACCACCGGCCACTCCCGCGCCTGCGTCAGCAACCGGACCGCACCCGACGACCAGTCCACCTCCCGCGACGGTTCGTCCACGTGCAGCGTCGGCGGCAGGACGCCGTTCCGCACCGCCATGACCGCCTTGATGACCCCGGCGACCCCGGAGGCCGTTTGGGCATGGCCGATGTTGGATTTGACCGACCCCAGCCACAGCGGACGATCCTGCGGACGGTCCTGCCCGTACGTCGCCAGCAGCGCCTGCGCCTCGATCGGATCGCCCAGCGACGTCCCCGTCCCGTGCGCCTCCACCATGTCCACGTCCGCGCCCGACAACCGCGCGTCGGCCAGTGCCCGCCGGATCACCCGCTGCTGGGACGGCCCGTTCGGCGCGGCCATGCCGTTGCTGGCGCCGTCCTGGTTCATCGCCGAACCGCGGATCACCCCCCAGATCCGCCGCCCGTTGCGCACCGCGTCCGACAGGCGCTCCAGCACCAGCACCCCGGCGCCCTCGGCGAGCGACATCCCGTCCGCCCCGGAGGCGAACGGTTTGCAGCGGCCGCTCGCGGCCAGGGCACGCTGCCCGGCGAAGCCGATGAAGGTGATGGGGGTGGCCATGACGGCGACGCCGCCGGCGAGGGCCAGGGAACACTCCCCGGTGCGCAGCTCCCGGCAGGCCAGATGGATCGCCACCAGCGATGACGAGCACGCCGTGTCCAGCGTCACCGCCGGCCCCTCCAGACCCAGCGTGTACGACACCCGCCCCGACACCACACTGGCCGTGCTACCCGTGGTGAAGTGCCCTTCCAGCCCTTCCGGCACCCGATCGAGGGTGGTGCAGTAGTCGAGCAGGTTGCAGCCGACGTAGTTCCCGACGGCCCTGCCCTTCAGCGTGCGAGGGTCGATGCCCGCCCGCTCGAAGCCCTCCCACGAGACCTCCAGCATGAGCCGCTGCTGGGGTGCCATCGCCAGCGCCTCGCGCGGCGAGATCCCGAAGAAGCCGGGATCGAAATCCCCCGCGCCCTCCAGGAAGCCGCCCTGCCGTACGTAGGTCTTGCCGGGTGTGCCGGGCGCGGGGTCGTACAACTCGGCGGAGTCCCAGCCGCGGTCCTCGGGGAACCCGGAGATGACGTCGGTGCCGTCGGTGACGAGGTTCCACAGGTCCTCCGGCGACCGCACCCCGCCCGGATAGCGGCAGGCCATCCCCACCACGGCGATCGGCTCCTGCTCCCGCTCCTCGGCCCGCTTCAGCCTGGAGCGCGTCTGGCGCAGGTCGGAGGTGACGCGCTTGAGGTAGGCCAGCAGCCGTTCTTCAGAAGTCGCCATGGGGTGTCGTTCTCCTCACCGGGCGCGCGCGGTGTCCTTCCAGCGATGCAACCCGCCAACCCCCGGAGACGTCGCCCCCTATCCTGCGCGCGCCGCCCCTAGAGACACGCCGCGCGCGCCGAAGCGAGCGCGGCACCGAGCGGACGCCGGGCGGCGTGGCACCGCCGCCGCTCCTTCCCGCGAGCTCGGCCAAGGCCCGCGCGGGCCACTCGGCCCAGTCCAGCCCCTTCGCCAAGCGCGCCACCGACGGTCGCCCTCCGCCTCGCCACCGCGTCTCCCACCGTTGGCTGCTCGGTTACTGGCTCACCCAGCATGGAACGCTCGTTCCCAAGCCGGTACAGCGTGGCGTCGCCGACATCGTCAGGAAGCTGTACACCGAGCAGAACGCGGCCGGGTTCGACCATCCCGGCCGCGGCCCGTGCTTCGCCGACGTGCTGTCGATCGCCCGTCCCCGCCCGAGTTCACCGCCCCAGGCGGCGCTCTTCCAGCGGCTGGTCACCCAACCGGGGCCGCGACGTCGCACCGATCTTCTCCCACGAACCCGACCGGGCCGGTGAACGCCTGCTCAAGCCGGTCCGGCAGCTCATCGAGTCGGTCAACGACACCCTCAAAGGCCAGCTCGACCTGGAACGACACGGCGGACGCACCGCCGAGGGCGTCTCGGCCCGCGTCGCCCAGCGCATCCTGGCCATGGCCGCCGCGATCTGGCACAACCACCGCACCGGCCGGCCCATCACCCGGTCCCTGACCGCATACGACCATGAGGAATCACTCGTCTAGAGGTGAGCGGCGGTGGTGCCGCCGAGGGGGATGGGGTCCATGCCGAGCTTGCGGTGGTCCCAGGAGCGGATGCGGTCGACGTCGACGCGGACGGCCACGCGCTTGTTCAGCATGAGCTCCACGAGGGGGCGGACCTCCTCGGTGTAGGGGCCGTTGTAGCGCTCCCAGACGCTGACGCCGACCCGCCACAGGGCGTCGGGGTCCTCCACGATGGTGGCGGTGCCGTCGATGGACACCCCGCGCAGGGCGTCATAGGTGTGGCCCGCTTCGACCATGACGGTGACGCGGGCATCGCGGCGGAGGTTGGCGGCTTTCTGCGACCTGGCCTTGGTCTCGAACCAGATCTGGCCGTCGACAACGGCGTACCACATTGCGACGAGGTGGGGGCGGCCGTCGGGGCCGATCGTGGCGAGGGTGGCGACGCGCTGCTCCTCGAGGAACCGGTCGACCTCCTGGTCGGCCATCGTGATCTGTCGGCGTTGATTGATTCCCATTGCACCCACCGTGAGACGAAGTCCAGAATGAGACTATGTCTCATAGTGAAGCGGACGGCCTGCAGATGCGCAAGAGGCGGGCGACGGCGGCGCGGATCGCCGCGTCCGCGGCACGGTTGGCGGGCGAGAACGGTCTGGCCGGCGCGACGGTCGAGCAGATCGCGGCGGACGCCGAGGTGGCCCGGGCGACGTTCTTTCGGTACTACGCCACCAAGGAGAGCGCGGTCGCCGAGGGCATCACGGGGCCGTGGCTGGAGCTGATCACCGAGGCGATCTCGCGGCAGCCTCCGCACGTGCCCGCGTTCGAGGCGATCATCGCGGCGTTCGACGAACTGGCCGAGGGGTTCGTCCCGCATCTGCCGCGGATCGACGAGTTGACGCGGCTCACCCGTTCGTCTGCCACTCTGGACGCCTGGACGCTGCACGCCTACCGCCGCTATGAGCACGCCATCGCCGAGGCGATCGCGGCGCGCTTTCCCGACCCGTCCCCGGACGACATGCGGCCCCGGGTGACGGCCGCGCTGACGATGGCGGCCGTCCGGATCGCGCTGGAGAATTGGACTGCCCACGGCGGTTCACTTCCCGTGCTCATCCGCCAGGCCCTGGCGGCCCGGCCGTGACTCGCTCGCAGGTGGTCCTTCCGCCGTTGATGCCGATGACCCGTCCGGTGATGTAGCCGGCTTCGTCCCTCACCAGGTGCGCGCATGCCGCGGCGACGTCCTTGGGCAGTCCCACCCGGCGGACGGGTGTCGCCGACTCCTTCGCCGAGGAAGCCGCGGGATTCGGACCTGCGCAGCATGGGGGTGTCGACGAACCCCGGGGGGATGGTGTTGACGGCGGTGACCGCGTCGTCGAGGCTTTCGTGATCGATGGGTCGACCGGTGTCGGGTGTTGCGGGGCCGCGTCCGCGTCGAGGCTCGCCGACCTCCAGGGAGCCGGACGCGACGGAGGGGTACGCGGGGCGGCCGGCGACCATACCTTGAGAGGGCGGCGCGGCCGCCGAGCGGCACCGGCGGGCGCGCATGGGCGGCACGAGGCGGGTGCTGCCCGGCTACACGGGCGTTTCGCCCTAGAAGTGGAGCACCATTATTGACTGGGCGATCAGAGAAGCCGAGATGACGATTGGTACATGCCGAGGGACCGTCCGGGGGTGCGCTGGAGGCGGCGCCCGGGACGTGCTCGGCCCGGCAGACGCGGGACGGATCAGGTGGGTGCCGACAAGCAGGACGAAGGCCGTGCTCGAGGGAAGCCGCAGCGGATCGCGGACGAGATCCGCGCGATGATCGTCAGCGGCCGGCTCGCCGAAGGTGAGTCGCTCGGGCGTGAAGCCGAGCTGGTGGAGCGGTTCGGGGTGTCGCGGCCGTCGCTGCGCGAGGCGCTGCGGCTCCTGGAGGCGGACGGCCTGGTCACGGTACTGCGCGGGGTGCGCGGCGGGGTGATCGTGCACCGGCCCGATCAGCGGATGACGGCGCGCACCGGCTCGCTGGTGCTGCGCTCGCGCAACGTGTCGCTGGCGGACGCCTTCGAGGCCCGGGCACTGCTCGAACCGCTGGCCGCGCGGGCGATCGCCGCCCGGCGCCACCGCCGTACCGCCGTCGCCGAGCTGCGCGCCCTGGTCGATCAGCAGGAGGCGGCCATCGACGATCCGGAGCGGTTCGCGGTGGTCAACGCGCTCTTCCACGAGCGGCTGGTGTCACTCGGGGGCAATCGCACCATGGCGATCGTCATCGAGATGCTCAACGAGATCGTCGTCCGGTCCGTCGCCTCCGTGAGCGGGACCGGCGACGCCGCGGGGTCGCTCGCGACGCGGCGGCGCGGGCTCCGCTCGCAGCGGCGTCTCCTGGAGCTCCTCGAATCCGGGGACCCCGCCGCCGAGGAGCATTGGCGTGCGCACATGGCCGCGGTCGGACGGATCTTGCTGGGGCAGGAGGCGTCGCGGGTGGTGGATCTGCTGGTCCGCGACTCCTGACCCGCGCGCCCGCGACCCGTGAGGTCCGCCTTGCGGTTCCGGGATCTGCTCGTGTGGGAACCGGCGAGGGACGGGGGGCGTCTGTTCGATCATGAAGATTCCGGCTCCGCCCGAAGCCGCCGCCGATTCGCTGCCCGGCGTGCTCGTCGCGCCCGCTTGGACCCGCGCGTCCGAGGTTTCGGCACCTGTCACCGTCCCCGGCCTGTCGACCCCGGACGAGGTCACGATCCACTGGACGGACGGCGCGCACGAGGCTTGGGCCGGGGCCGACATCAAGGAGTGGGCCGGCCGCTACGGTGTCGCGCCGGGATGGGACCGGGTCTGGCGTCCCGGCGACTGGCGCGACAGCGGAATCGTTCTCCCCCTGATGTTCGCGCAGGCTCCCCTGGAGATCGTGGAGCCCTTGCTCGCCGAGTGGGACACCACCGACACGCAGCGGGTCGGCAACGCGATCAAGCGGACGGTGGCCCGGTTCGGGACGCGGGTCTATCCGCAACTGCTGGTCGGCGCCAGGAACAACTCCCGGTCCTACGGCGAGTTTCTTCTGCCGTTCCGCAGTGCCGAGGTCGCCGCGCTCATGGCGGACTGGTTCACGCGTACCAAAGCAATGCGCAAGGTCGCGGCCGCGTGGCTGGAATGGCACGGCACCGGCGCCGCACGGCTGCTGGTGCCCGCCGCGCTCGGTGCGGCGGGGCCGGCCCGGCAGGCGGCCGAGGCCGCGCTGCGGCACATCGCCGCCGTCCACGACGGCGAGACGGTGTCGGCCGCCGCCCGCGAGTACGGCGACCGGGCCGCCGCCGCGCTGGAGGCGTTCCTGGCCACCGATCCCCTCGACGTCGTCCCGCCGGCCGTTCCCGCGACGCCCGATTGGCTGGACCCCGCCGCGCTCCCGCCCGTCCTGCTGCGCGAGCGGAGCGCCCGCCTGCCGGACGCCTCGGTCGCGCACGTGCTCACGATCCTGGCCCTGTCGCCGCTCGACACCCCGCACGCGGGCCTGCGGGTCGTTCGCGACACCTGCGATCCGGCGTCGCTGGCCGCGTTCTCCTGGGCGGTCTTCCAGGCGTGGGAGGCGAACGTCATGCCGGCGCGGACGAACTGGGCGTTCACCCAGCTCGGCCTGCTCGGCGACGACGACGCCGCGCGCGACCTCACCCCCCTCCTGCGCAGGTGGCCGGGCGAGGGCGGGCACGCGCGCGCCGTCACCGGCCTGGACGTGCTCACCGCCATCGGCACCGACACCGCGCTCACCTGCCTCGACCAGATCGCGCAGCGGGTCCGGTACAAGGGGCTGAAGGCGCAGGCCCGGGAACGGATCGACCGGATCGCCGAGCAGCGCGGCCTCACCGCCGAGCGGCTCGCCGACCGGCTCGTCCCCACGTTCGACCTGGAGGCAGGCGGCGCCCTCACCCTCGACTACGGGCCCCGCACGTTCGCGATCGTCTTCGACGAGGGGCTCAAGCCGCAGGTCACCGATCAGGCGGGCAAGCACCGCACGTCCCTGCCCAAGCCCGGCGCGAAGGACGATCCCGAGCTGGCGCCCGCCGCCTACCAGAGGTTCTCGCGGCTGAGGAAGGACGTCCGCACGGTCGCGTCCGGTCTGGTCCACCGGCTCGAGCGCGCCATGGTCGACGGCCGACGGTGGAGCGCGGAGGAGTACACCGACCAGTTCGTTCGCCATCCGCTGACGTGGCACCTCGCCCGCCGGCTGGTCTGGAGCGCGGTCACCGACGGGGGAACGCGGACGTTCCGTCTCGCCGAGGATCGCACCCTCGCGGACGCCGCCGACGACGCGTTCGTCCTTCCCGGCGACGCCCGGATCGGCATCGCGCACCCCGTCGGCCTCGGCGACGAGATCGCGGCCTGGCGGCAGGTCTTCGCCGACTACGAGATCCTGCAGCCGTTCCCGCAACTCGGCCGGGAGATCCACCGTCTCACCGGGGCGGAGGCGAAGGGCCGCCGGCTCGAACGGTTCGAGGGCCTGACCGTCCCGACGGGGGTGATCCTCGGGCTGACGAACCGGGGCTGGGAGCGCGGCGACCCGCAGGACGCGGGCATCGAGCACGCCTTCCTGCGCCCCCTGCCCGAGAGCCGGTACGCGCTGCTCGGTCTCGACCCCGGCTTCGTCGCGGCCGAGACGCACGCGTTCGACGAGCACACGCTCGTGGACGTCTTCGTGTCGGACGATCGGCACGGGTCGGTGTCCGGAGGCGGGGTCCGGCTCGGTGATCTCGATGAGGTCACGGCGTCCGAACTGCTCCGCGACCTGACCGTCCTGGAAGACGCCGCCGAGTCCTGAACCGCGCCCGGTCGTGGGCCGTACGGAAACTCAGGGAGCGGAGGGGCCGAGCCGGTCGGCCAGCGCGGCGAGCGCCTCCGCGCCCACCAGATCCCCCGGCAGGAGCGGCACGTCGAGCAACGGTACGTCCGGGACCCGCTCCCGCAGCCGGACCAGGTGCCTGTCCTCCTGCTCCCGGCGCCGGGCGAGCAACTCCCCGGCATCGGCCGGGGAACGGCGGTTGGCGACGAGTGCGGCCACGTCGACGCCGAGGCCGGTGAGCTTCTCGTGCACCTCCACGGTCTCGGCGATCGGGAGGAGCTCGGCGGTCAGCACGATCACGAAGCCGGTCCGCGCCGGGTCCGCCACCGCATCGCGCAGCCGGGAGAAGCGGTCGCGGCGGCGTACCAGGAGCCGGCGCAGCTCGGCGTCCCGGTCGGTCTCCTCGCCGCCGCCGAGACCGCGGACGGCGGCGCCGAACCGCTCGGACCGGTCGCGGTTGGCGAGCAGGGTCTCGGTCCAGGAGGTGAGCTGCTCGGGCAGCGCGAGCAGCCGCAGCGTGTGGCCGGACGGGGCAGTGTCGAAGACGACCAGGTCGTAGTCCTTCTCCCCGCGCTCCACCGCCTCGGCGATCCGCTCCAGCACCGCCGATTCGTGGGTGCCGGGGGCCTGCCGGGCCAGCTCCAGGTGCCGGGCGGCCGGTGCGTGCATCCGCTCGGGGAGCAGCCGCCGCATCGTTCCGGCGACCGCGGACAGGTGCTGCTCGACCGTGCGCTCCGGGTCGATCTCCAGCCCGTCGACGTGTCCCGCCCCGGGGCCGGTGAGGCGCACGGGCTCGTCGCCCACCGGGCGGTCCCAGAGGTGGCCGAGGTTGTGGGCGGGGTCGGTGGAGACGAGCAGCACGCGGGCGCCCGCCCTGGCACGGCCCAGGGCGAGCGCTGCGGCGATGGACGTCTTGCCGACCCCGCCCTTGCCGCCGACGAAGACGACCCGGCGCGCGGCGATGAGGTCTAGCAGCACCCGACATGCTCCAGCGGCGAGCGGTCCATGCCCATCCGGCGGTGCCAGGCGTGGAAGTCCTCGTAGAGGGCGGGCATCAGCTCGGCGGTGTAGTACGCCGCCGGGTCGGGCACGCCCAGTGCCTCCGCGAGGACGACCATCCGGAAGAGGTCGTCCTCCTCGCGCCGTGCGCGGGCGAAGGTACGCCGGTAGGGGCCGGCGTAGAACTCCTCCAGCCCGGCACGGAACGAGGCCCAGCGGGATGTCATCCCTTCAGCTCGGCCTTCTCCGTCACATCGGCGTCAGGGGCCTCCGGCGGCTCCCGGGACGCCCGCCGCATCGCGACGACCGCTTCGAAAGCGACCCACACGGCGGCGACGATGATGACGACGTCGATGGTCAGCAGCAACCAGTCGTCGGCGTCGTAGAGGTCGCCGAGCTGGGCGAGCGCGGCCCAGAACGCCATCACGAACACGACCACGAGCGGCACGATCGCGGGCAGCGGGTTGCGCCGCTTGCGGATCAGCATGACCGCGACGATGGACAGCGTCAGGGAGGCGAGCAGCTGGTTGCTGGTGCCGAACAGCGGCCAGATACGGAGGCCGCCGGCGCCGTCGGCGCCCTGGCTGAAGGTGAGCGCCATACCGGCGGCGAGCGCGATGAGGGTGCCCACGCCATTGTTGATCTTCAATTTCGCGACCTCGCCGGCCTCCTGGACGACGAAGCGCAGCAGGCGCACGCCGGTGTCCATGGTGGTGGCGGCGAACAGGATCGCCATGGTGGCCAGGATCGTCGAGCTCAGCGAGGCCGGCAGGCCCAGGCCGCTGTTGACGATCTCGCCGCCGCCCGCGACGAACGCACCGACGCCGCCCTCGCCGAAGGCGCTGTAGACGGCCTCCCAGTCGGCCAGGGTGCGGTAGCCCGCGACGGCCGCGATGATCGCGCCGAGTGCGAGCATGCCCTCGCCGACCGCGCCGAAGTAGCCGACGAAGCGGGCGTCGGTCTCCTTGTCCAGCTGCTTCGAGGAGGTGCCCGAGGAGACCATGCCGTGGAAGCCGGAGATCGCGCCGCACGCGATGGTGACGAAGAGCAGCGGCACGAGGCCCGGGGTGCCCGCGGGCACCGCGTCGTTGATGGCCGGGGCGACGACCGTCGGGGCGCTCAGCAGCACGGCGGCGAACAGGATGCCGAGCCCGACGAAGAGCTGCACGCCGTTGATGTAGTCGCGCGGCTGGAGCAGCACCCACACGGGCAGCATGGAGGCGATGCCGGCGTAGATGAAGAGGGCGATGATCCAGAACGTCGCCGGGGACATGCCCAAGATCGGGTCGGGCAGCTCCACCGGGACGGCGTCACCGAGGAGGATCAGGCCGTAGAGCGCCGCGACGCCGAGCACCGTGACCAGGCCGAGACCCATCTTGAAGCGGTAGACGGCCTGGCCGACCAGCAGCGCCACCGCGACCGCGCCCCAGGCGGGGATCACCGCCGACGGGGTGGAGATCAGCAGGTTCTTGATGACCACCGCGAAGGCCGCGACGACCATCAGGAGCAGCAGGAAGATCACGACGAGGAAGAGGTTCGCGCCCCGGCGGCCGATGTAGCGGCCGGAGAGCGTGCCCATCGAGCGGCCCTTGTTGCGCGCGGAGGCCCACAGGGCGCCGAGGTCGTGCATGCCCGCGAAGAAGACCGTGCCGAGGGTGACCCACAGGAACGCGGGCACCCAGCCCCAGATCACGGCGATCGCGGGCCCGACGATCGGAGCCGCGCCCGCGACCGAGGTGAAGTGGTGCCCCCACAGCACGAACTTGTTGGTCGGGACGTAGTCCACGCCGTCCCGCAGTTCGTGTGCGGGCGTCTCGAAGGACGTGTCGAGCTTGTAGATCCGGTTGCCCAGGAACTTCGAGTACAGGAGGTAACCGGCCGCGAAGATCGCTAGGCCGATCAGGAGCAGCGGTAGTGCGTTCATGCGAGGTGCTCTCCGGGGGGTGGGGGGTGGAGCCGCTGACCTGCACGGGATGCGGATCCGGCAGGCACGGGCGGCGGGGGCGGCGGGGCGTGGCCCTCCTCGATCGAGGGAGGCCGGCGGCCGGACCGGAAAACCGGTTGCTTACGCCCTTTTTGCATAATTCGGCAGCGTACCCGGACACGGTGTGTGCTGCGCTGGGGCGGAGCCGACCGGTCGTGTCCACCCCCGGGAGGTCGCTGGTTCGACACCGGTGCCGCGGCGCGGTGTCCGGTTCGGTGTACCGTCCGTGATCACTTCGACCGCGGTGCCGCGGTCGGTTCGATTTCCGGGGCGCGGGCCGCCAACTCCCAGTCGAGTTCCCAGACCCGGACCTCGTGCTCGCCGTCGGAGGTCGCCACCAGAGTGCCGTCCGGGCTGAGGGCGAGCGCGCCCCCACCCTTGTGGCCGTCCAGGATGCGGACAGAGCGTCCCGTGGCGATCTCCCAGATGTGGACTTCGGGTCTCCAGCCGGCCGCGACCGCGAAGCGGCCGTCAGGGGTGACCTTGAGCCTGAACGCCTCCTGCGGCACGGGGGAGAAGGTTCGCACGAGGTTTCCCGTCGACGCGTCCCACAGGTGGACGCGGCTCAGCCAGGGGCCGCCGGGCCGGGAGGGTTTCTCCGGGCCCCCACCGGCGAGGATGAACGAGCCGTCGGGAGTCATGCAGACCGATCTGACTTCCTTCGATTCGGGCCGCAGCGCCAGCAGGCAGCGACCGTCGGCCAGGTCCCAGAGTCTGACGAGCGCGGGCTCCTGCGAATGCGGGTCCCGGTGGCCGTCGTTTCCGGCCGACAGGAACCGGCGGTTCTCAGCATCGATCCAGAGCCCGGTGACGGGAAACGGGCCGGGCATGACACGCAGGCACTTCCCGGTGGGGACGTCCCAGAGCCGGATGCTCCCCTCGACCCCGTGGGCCACCAGCGCCAGGCGCCCGTCGCCGCTGAGGACTTTCTGGTGCGCCTTGGGGATGGGGACGACGTTCACGCACCTGCCGGTCTCGGTCTCCCAGACCCTGATCTCGTCGTCGGCCCCGAGAGAGGTGATGTGGGCGCCGTCATGGCTGAAGCGCAGGACGCCGACCCCGGGCCGGCCGCACTCGATGGATCCGACCGGGGCGCCCGTGGACAGTTCCCGGATGTCGATCCGCCCGTCCCTGGAGGCGGACGCCAGCAGGCGACCGTTCCGGCTGACGTCGAGGGCCATGCCGCCGCCGGGCGGCAGCCTCCAGGCGATCCAGGTGCTGCGAATGCCGACGCGGGCCGTGCGGCGGCTCAGTTCCTTCCACTGTTCGAGGACGCGCGGCAGCCGTTCGCAGCCCGGTATCGCCCTGGCCTCCCGCAACGCCTCCAGAGACCGGGCGTGGGCGCCGGCGCCCATCGCCGCCCGCGCCTCCGCCAGCAGGGAGTCCAGCCGGGATTCGAGCTCGGAGACCTCGCCGTGGCCGCGCGGACGGCTCACCCGCAGCGCGGCCTCGAACCGGCCCGGCAGCCGCCACGTTCGTATCGTCCCGTCCAGGGACGCCGACCTCGCCGAGACGCCGTCGGGGTCCAGCCGAACAGCGCCCACCCTCTCCCGATGGCCCGTGAAGGTGCGCAGGCAGCGGCCGTTCGCCAGGTCCCAGTACGACACGGCCCCGTCCCAGCTTCCGATCAGGGCGAAGCGCGCGTCCTCGCTCAAGGCGACCGCCGTGACGTGCCGCCCCTCCGGCAGCGTCAGGCGGCCCAGCATCCGGCCGGACGCCGACTCCCGGACGCGGAGCGTGCGTTCCGCATCGGCCGTGACCACGGTGCGGTCGCCCGGTCCGAACCGCACGAACGAGCAGTCCCGGCCATCGACCTCCCAGACGGTGCGGCCGCCCTCCAGGTCCCACAGCCGCACGGCGCCGTCGTCCCTCCCGCCGTAACAGGTCAGCGCCCGGTCGCCGGTGGCGCTGAGCTCGAGATGCGAGGCCCCGTCGTGCCCGTCGATGGTCGTCCTCGGGCCCGCGCGGTCGAAGTCCCAGACCTGGATCCGGCCGTCCGCCTCGACCCACGCGACCACGGCTCCGTCGGCGCTGAGCCGGGCCGGGGAGGACGCGCTGTTGAGCTCGGGCGAATGCGGCGGGATGTAGAGGCGGTGGGCGATGCGCCCCTCGCGCCTCTCCGCTTCCTCGCGCTCCCGCCGCCGCCGCTCTCCCAGACCCCGCGTCCACGGGGTGACCGCGCCGACGGCCAGGCAGGCTCCCGACGCGAGGTCCCAGAGCCGGACGGTTCCGTCCCACGACGCCGAGACCGCCCGCCGGCCGTCGGCGCTCATGTCGACGGAGGTCACCCTGTCACCGTGACCGTGCAGGGTGCGCGACTCCCGCCCGTCCGCCGCGTCCCAGAACCGGACGCCGTGGTCCTCGCCGGGGGTCAGCGACAGCCTCCAGTCGGCGCTCATGCGGATCTCGTGGCCGGCGGGCGCCCGGCCGCGGGGGCGCCAGGGAACCCGCCGCGTCTCGACGCAGCCCGCGTGGACGATCCCGCCGCCCCGCAGCGTCCGCAGCAGATGCCGGGCCTCCTGGTGGCCCTCCTGCTCAGGGCGGACGGCCTCCAGCAGTGCACGGGCGGCCGTCAGGTCGCCGCGCTCCATCTCCACGAGTGCGCGCGGGAGCACTCCCTGATCGGGGTCGTCGAGTTCTCGGTCCAGGCGGTCCAGCAGAAAGAGGAGCCGCTCGTCGGTGATCTCTCCGCGCCGCCAGCGCAGCAGCCCGCTGTTGAAGTTCGCGCGGGGATGGTGCGGGTCGGCCCGTAGCGCCGCCGCGAGCGCCCGGTCCGCCTCACCCGGACGGCCGAGGTCGAGAAGCGAGAGGGCACGGTTGTTCAGCTCGTCCGCGCGCAGGTCGGCGACCGTCGGGACGCGCCTGGGATGGGCCCGGCCGGTGGCCCGCAGATAACTCTCCCGGAGCGAGCCGGCGACGGCGGCCATGGGGCCGGGCCGTGCCCCGGGGGCGGCGCGAAGGCAGGCCCGCAGAAGTTCGGCGACGTCGGCGGGGATCTCGGGGGCATCGGCCGCCGCGGTGGCGAGGTGGTCTTCCAGCGCCTCACCGGCGGCGAGCCCGACCAGCCAGTCCGGCCCCCTGGTGAACATGGCCACGATGGTGGCCGCCAGGCTGTAGATGTCGGTCGCCCGCCCCAGCGCGCCGCCCGCCGACTGCTCGGGCGAAGCGAACTGAGGCGTCATCAGGCCGTCGTTGCGCACCGGAACGCTGACACCGGGCGGCGCGAGGCTCTCGCGGCCGCCCGTGCCGCGCGCCACCGCCAGGCCGAAATCGGTGACCTTCGCCGTCCAGCCGTCGTCCAGCAGGATGTTGGCGGGTTTCACGTCGCGGTGCACCAGGCCCATCGAGTGGGCGTGCTCCAGCCCCCACGCCATCTGCACCGCGAGGTCGAGGATCCTCGCGAGCACGTCCCGTGGGGGCCCCGAGTAGAGGCTCCCGTCCGCGATGCGGCCGTCGAGGCTCCCCCCGGAGACGTATTCGGCGAAGACCGTCGGGACCGCGTCGATGGTGCGGACGTAGTGGCACCCGCACACGTTCGGGTGCAGACCGAGGCCGACCCACGTCTCGGCCTCGGCCGTGAACCGCTCGCGGTCGGCCCCGGCGCCGAACATCTCCCGCCGGGGGACCTTCACCGCCAGGTCGCGACCCCATTCGCGATGGCGCACCTGGTAGACGACGCCCATCCCGCCCCGGCCGAGTTCGCGGACGACCTCGTACCGGCCCTCGACCACCCGGCCGGGCCGCCAGACGGGTTCCGGTCCGTCCTCGCGTTCCTCGGTCACGGTCGAACTCCCCCTGCCCGTCCCGCCGTTTAACAGACGCGAGTGTACATTGGTGGGATGGGCTTCTGCGGCGGCGCGGCAGGCCGCGTGGTCCACCGCGCGTGCGCGTCAGCCGGGCGGCAGCCTCAGTTCGGCGTCGTCGAACGGCTCGCCCGCCGGGTAGGTGTCGTCGAACAGGGACCGTGCGGCGCCGGAGAGCGAGGTCGCGAAGCGCCGGGTGACGGCCCGGCCGTCGCGCCGGTCGGCGCCGGCGAGGCGGCAGTCCATGAAGGGGACCCGGGTCCACCGGCCCTCCTGCCAGGTCTCGACGCTCATCACCCAGGCGCCCTCATCGGACGTTTCGAAACGCGGGTCGCAGACGGTCACGTCGAGCATTCCGGCGTGGGCGCGGAAGCGGACGGCGCCTCGGAACCGGTGCGATCCCCGCGTGCCGTCGTGCGCCGAGGAGGGATCGGGGGAGAAGTAGAACCGGCCGTCGAGGAGGCGCCCCGAGCCCGGTTCCACCTGGACCTCGGTGTCGGGGAGCGCCGCGAGGTACGACAGCAGGCTCGACTTCACCCCCCACACCAGCCCCAGGTCCCGGTACACGATGTCCGGCCGGGCGTGGGGCGGCACGTCCTCGGGCGCCGCCTGCCGCCCGAGGCCCGTCGGCCTGCGTGAACCCGCCATCACGCCTGCAGGGTGACGAACTCGAGCGGCACGTGGTTGGTGCCCCACTCGGCCCATTTGGCCATGCCCGGGTCTCCGGTCAGGTCGAACTCGCTGCGCGCCAGGGCCTCCTCGAGGGTGATCCGGAACATCATCCGTGCCAGCGGCGCTCCGGGGCAGGAGTGCGTGCCCCGGCCGAAGCTGATGTGGTCGGTGATGTTGGGCCGGTGCAGGACGAACCGGTCCGGCTCGTCGAAGACGCGAGGGTCGCGGTTCGCGGCGGTGTAGACGAGCGCGACGGGGTCGTCGGCCCTGATCTCCTGCCCGCCCACGACGGTGTCCCGGCGTGCCGTCCGGGCCATCCCCCGGTAGGGGTTGTAGAGCCGGAGGAACTCCTCCACGGCTGCCGGGACGTCCTCCGGGCGGGAGCGGAGATGTTCTTGCAGCTCCCGGTCCCGGCTCAGGTGCACGAACATGTTCCCGATGAACACGCTCGGCGCCACCATGCCCGTCACGATCAGCTGCCGCACGCAGCCGAGGACCATGCCGCCGGGCAGCCGGTCGCCGTCGTGCCGGGCTTCGATGAGGGCCATGGTCAGGTCCTCTTCGGGGTCGTATCCTCCCGCCGCGCGTTCGTCGATGATGTCCTGGGCGATCTCGTAGAGACGGCCGCTCAGCCGCTTCACCGTGTCGTGATCGAGGACCTGGATGGCGTCGACGTAGACGCCGCTGACCTTCTTGATCTCGACGCCGGTGCTCACCGAGAGGTTGAAGAACTCGGCGAAGACGTGCGCCGGGAGCTGCTGGGCGTACTGGCGGGCGACGTCGACGGTTCCCTGCGCGATGAGGGGCTCGAGGAGATCCACGACGCAGCGACGCACCGCGGGCTCCAGGCGGCGCATCCGGGGCGGGGTGAAGAAGCGGTTGATGACGCGCCGGTAGCTGGTGTGCTCGGGCGGGTCGAGGTGGAGCGGGGGCCGCACGCCGGTGAAGGCGAACTTCGGGATGGCGTTCTGCTTGGTCGTCGTGAACCGGTCGATGTCGGTGATGACCTCGAGCAGTTCCCGGTAACCGAGCATCGCCCAGAACCCGCCGAAGTCCTGGCAGCGGGCGACCGGGTTCGCGGCCCGGACGTCACGGAACACCTGATGGGCGCTGTCGAACCCTTCGGGCGGCTGGGAGTCGAAGTCGTGTGCCCGGCGGCGGGACCCGACCGCGGTCGAGTCCGCGCCGCCGCGCCGTACACCGGACGTGGTGCGGTCGTGCTGCACGTCTGCCTTTCGTAGGGGGATCAGTTCACACCGAGCAGGGACTTCAGCTCCGCCGAGCCGCTGAGCTCGATGTCGCTGATCCGGGTGAACCCGGTCATCGCGCCGGTGTCGAAGGGGGAGATCTGCTTCGCCGTCTCGTTGAAGGCGACGTTGCCCTCCTTGCTCATGAGGTAGGCGGCCAGCAGCTTGGCGCCGGCGGGGTTCGGCGAGTTCGCGGCGAGGCCGAGACCGACCTCGGGCCCGGTCGTCGGGCTCGGCGCCGCCAGGTCGATCGGGGCGCCCCGCTCCTTGAGGACGGCGACGACCGGTTCCACACCGGGGAACCCGAGATCGGCCTCGCCCGCGGCGACCGCCTGGGTTCCGGGGACGGCGCCGCCGGAGACCTGGGGCTCGTTGGCGGCGATCTGCCGGAGGAACCCGTCGCCGTACTCCTGCCGCATCAGGCTCCAGAAGGCGATGTCGGCCGGCGAGGAGTCCGGTTCGGCCAGCAGGATCTTGCCCTTGAACTTGGGGTCGGCGTAGGCCTTCCACTCCGCGGGCGCCCGGTCCACGGCGTCGGTGTTGTAGACGAGCTTGGTCGGGACGAACGACACGATCGGCGTCGCCCCGTCGTGCGTGTAGTCCTTCTTCGGCAGCTCGTCGGCCATGGCGGGGAGGTCGGCGTCGGCGAACGAGGTGATCCAGCCCTTCTTCAGGGCGTCGTCGTAGAACGGCGAGTCCGTCAGCATGATGAGGTCGGCCCTGTTCTCGCCGCCGGACGCCTCGGTCGAGAACCGCTGCGAGAGGTCGCCCGAGACGAGACGGACGCTCTCCACCTTGACGCCGTAGCGGGCCTCGAAGTCGGACGCGATCTGGCGCAGCGCCGTCTCTTCGATCATCCCGTACAGGGTGACCGGGCCGGCGGCCTTCGCGTCGTCGACGAGCTTCTGGGTCGCCGCGTCCAGGTCGGTGGCGGGCTCGACGTCGGAGGAGCCGGAGCTCGATCCGCAGCCGCCCGCCGCGAGGGACAGGGCCACCGCGGCCGCCAGGGCCGCGAGGGTCTTCTTCATGGTCGTTCCTTTCGGGGTGGGGTCACCGTGTCTTGGCGACACCGACGCGCCTGGACAGCCAGAGCACGAGCACGAGGATCACGCCGGTGACGAGCACCAGCGCGGAGGAGAGGGCGGCCAGGGTGGCGTAGGAACCGCCGTTGAAGACCTCCAGGATGCGGAAGCCCACGACGACGTTGCCGGTGCCCGACAGCAGCGCCGACGCGGTGAGGTCGCCGACGATCCGGACGAACAGCAGCGCGAACCCGCCGACGAGCCCGGGCAGCATGAGCGGCAGCTCGACCCTGCGGAAGGTCTTCCACCGCCTGCCGCCGCTGACCTGGGAGGCCTCGCCCAGTTCCTTGCCGACCGTGGCCGCGGCCGCGTCGGAGGCGATGGACGCCTGCGGCAGGTACAGCGCGAGGTATCCGAGCAGCAGGATGAGCCAGGTGCCGCCGAGGTCGAAGGGCTCCGAACCGAGCAGCAGCAGGATGCCGACGGCGATCACCATGTGCGAGATCGACGCCGGCAGCTTGATCGCCGCGTCGACGCCCTGGACGATCCGGGTGCGGCGCTGGGCGACGTAGAGGGAGACGATCGCCGCCGCCAGGATGCCGAGGACACCGCCCACCAGGCCCAGCGTCAGCGAGTTGACGAACGCGTCGCGGGTCTGGGGGTCCTCGAACAGCGCGACGCGGAAGGCGTCGAAGTTCAGCGACGACCACTGGATGTTCGGCGTCCAGTACCCGTTCAGGGAGACCAGGAAGAGCCCGAGCATCGGCAGGACGGTCGTCACCAGCACGTAGAGCAGGACCGCGGAGCGGACCACGTGCCGCCACCGGCCCAGGTCGGTGACGGTGTGCCGGCCCGCCTTGCCGCTGATGCCGGCGAACCGGGAGTTCTTCAGGATGCGGTACTGCATGTAGTACGCGCCTCCGACGAACAGCACCACGATGGCGCTGAGGCCGATCGCGACGTCCTCGTTCGGGGGATAGCTGAAGGTGAGCAGCCTGACGATCCGCACGGGGATCATGTCGATGTCGGCCGGTGTCCCGATGATCTGCGCGATCGAGAACATTCCGAAGCCGAACCAGGTGCTGAGCAGGAACCCGGCGCCCAGCGCGGGGGCGAGGGCCGGCAGCGTCACCCGGCGCAGGGTCGTGAAGGCGCCGGCGCCGCTGACCCGGGAGGCCTGCTCGAGGCTCCCGTCCAGTCCCTGCATCGCCGCGGACACGGTCATGTAGACGTACGGGACGGCGTACACCGTGTAGACGAAGATCAGCCCGTACCAGCTGTTGATGTCGAACGGCCCGGACTCCAGCTGGACGCCGACCGCGCCGAGCGCGTCGCGAGCCCAGGCGTTGAGCAGACCGGCCTTCTCGGAGAGCAGCATCGTCCAGCCCACCGCTCCCGCGATCGGGGGGAGCAGGAAGGGCAGGTACGGGAAGATCCCGTTGAGGAATCCGAGGCGCGCGTTCGTCCGGGTGTTGGCCCAGGCCAGCAGGAAACCGACCAGCACGGCGAGCAGGCTGCTGCTCAGGACCACCGCCAGCGTGTCGAAGACGAGCTTGCCGAGGTCATCGACCGCCAGCGTCTCGGAGATCGCCTCGAAGGTGAGCCGGCCGTCCTGGTAGAACATGCGGACCAGCACCCGCAGCAGCGGGAAGCAGACCAGGACCAGGAGCACGCCGGCCAGGGCCATGGCGAAGAGGTCGAAGCCGGACCGCGGACGGCGACCGGCGCGACGCCGCCGCGCGCCCGCGCGGCGGGGGAGACCGGGGGCCGCGGTCACGCCGAGACCTCGGTGCCGGCCGGGTAGACCATCACGTCTTCCTCGGGGACGCCGATCCAGACGTCGTCGCCCTCCCGGAACTCCTCGTCCCGCCCGCCGACCCAGACGCGCGACCGCACGTCACCGGAGCGGACCAGATACTCGGTATGGGTGCCGAGGTAGAGGACCGCCACGACCCTTCCCTCCAGGCCGTTGCCGGCGGCCGGGCGCTCGCGGTGGAGCGAGCAGTGCTCGGGACGCCACAGCAGGCAGGCCTCCGCGACGCCCCGCTCGGCGGCGCGGACGGCGCCGAGCTCCGTGGTGTACGAACCGGAGGCCGCGTCCCACGTGCCGGAGAGCTCGTTGGTGTTCCCGATGAACTTGGCGACGTACTCGGTGGCGGGCCGGGCGTACACCTCGGTCGGTGTCCCGATCTGCTGGACCCGGCCCTCGTCGAGGACGGCGATCCGCGTCGCCAGCTCCATCGCCTCGGCCTGGTCGTGCGTCACGAACAGGGCCGTGAAGCCGAAGCGGCGCTGCGTCGCGAGCAGCTCGACGCGCAGCTGCTCGCGGACCTTCGCGTCGACGTTGGACAGCGGCTCGTCGAACAGGACGACGTTCGAGCCGTCGACCAGCGCGCGGGCGAGCGCCACCCGCTGCTGCTGGCCGCCGCTGAGCTGGGCGGGATACTGGTCGCCCAGCCCGCCGATGCCGACCAGCTCCAGCGTCTCCCGGACCTTGGCTGCCATCTCCTTGCGCGGCATCCGCCGGCCCCGGCGGTTCTCCAGCGGGTACCGCACGTTGCGGGCCGCGGTCATGTGGGGCCACAGGGCGTAGGACTGGAAGACCATGCTCAGCTCGCGGCGCTCGGTGGGCACGTCGACCCCCTGGGCGGCGTCGAAGACCGCCCGCCCGCCGACCAGGACCCGGCCGTCGTCCGGAGTCTCCAGGCCTGCCACGGCTCGCAGCAGGGTCGTCTTCCCGCAGCCGCTGGGGCCCAGCAGGACGACGACTTCACCGGGCTCGACGAGGAGTTCCGCCCCGTCGATGGCCGGCACGACCGAGCCGTCCCGGCGGCGGAAGTGCTTCGACAGGGCCCGGATCTCGACGGCGTAGTCTCCCGAGCGTGCCGGTGCTTCAGGCACGTTACTGCCCGCGGTTGTTGCCTGCATCACCCGATTGTGTGGCAGAATTTGGCCGACCGTCAAGAGTTCGCGATGTATTCGGGGTGGAGGAGAGGCGCGGCATGTGGCCGGATCTCGAGAGCTTGCGCTGTGCCGTGGTGGAAGGCCCGCGGGGGCGCCAACTGCTGATCACGCTGATGGCCGACTACTGGCTCGCGCGGGACGCGGTGGTCCCCTCGGGCGCGGTCGTCGAGCTCATGGACGACATGGGCGTGAGCTCCTCGGGAACGCGGACGCTCCTGAGTCGGCTCACCCGCGAGGGCCGCCTCCAATCGGTGAAGGAAGGGCGCCGAACCTTCTACGCCCTGTCACAGCAGGCCTTCACCCGGCTGTCCACCGGGTTCGAGACGATCCGCCGCTTCGGCGTCGACGAGGCGCACGCCCCCGACGCGCCCTGGCTGATCCTCATGTTCTCCATCCCCGAAGAACAGCGGGCCCTCCGCCAGCAGCTCCGCAGAGGCCTGGCCTGGTTGGGCTTCTCGCCGCTGTACGACGGCGTATGGATCACCCCGCGCCCCGTGGAGCAGCAGGCCATCGGCCTGTGCCGCAAGCTCGGTGTGGAATCCGCGAGCATCGCCACCGGCTCGATCGAGGCGATCGGGCGGAGTCACGGACGCCCCACCGACGCGTGGGACCTGCCGCTGACGCAGGGGCTGTACCAGGCGTTCGCCGGGCACCTCGCCTCGCCTCTGGAGCGGCTGTCCGCCGGTGCGATGGCCGCGGACGAGGCGCTCCGGCTCCGCACCGAGATCATGAACATCTGGCGCGGCTTCCCCAAGTTCGACCCGGGGCTGCCCGAGCGCGAACTCCCGGCCGGATGGCCCCGCGCGGCCGCTCGCACCGCCTTCGCGGGGCTCTACGACGGGGCCGCGAAGCTGGCGGGCGACCATGTGCGCGAGGTCGTCGCCCGCCACTCGCCCGCCCACCTCGACCATGTCGCCGAGCGCCTGATCGATCCGGACCGGCGGCGGGCCGGTTGACGAACGGCGCGCAGCGTCCGGACGCCGCCCCGGTCCGGGACGCCCGCCGCGCACCCGGCGGTCCGTCAGGCCTCCCGTGGACCGTCCGCGGGCCGGACCCGCTCGTCCGCGGCGACGTCACCGCGCGGGAGCGGCGGAACGACCCGGCCCCCTGAGAGCCCGGCCCCTGAGAACCGGGCGCCCGAGGTGCCGCTCCGCCGCTCCGGCTCTCGACGTCAGGCGAGGAGGGCTTCGCCGATCCAGCCGCCGGGGGCGCAGCCCGGTGGCAGGACGAAGACGGCGGAGCCGATGGGCGTGGTCCAGGTGTTGAGCAGGTCGAGGTCGGCGAGTCGCCGCTGGACGGGGACGAACTGGCGGGCGATGTCGGCCTGGTAGGACGCGAAGATCAGGCCGGTCTCGGTGACCCCGTCCGAGCTGATGGCCTCGTCGTAGTTGTAGCCGCGGCGGAGCATCCGCCGGGCGGGATCGGCGACATGGGCGCGGCGGATGTGGGCGGCCTCGTGGATGACCGGGAAGCCGATGCGGTCCTTCGCCTGGAAATCGGGCGCGTCGTGCTCCCGGCCACCGGTCAGAGGCGCGCCGTTCGACAGCCGGCGGCCGATGGAGAACTCCTTGGCCGCCTCGTCCGCCGCGTCCCATTCCTCCAGATCCATACGGATACGGCGCAGGACCATGAGCGTTCCGCCGCGCAGCCATTCCGGCCCGTCGCCGATCCACACCGCCCGGTCGAGGTCGCTCGGCTGCACGGTGCCGTCGAGCTGGCCCATCATGTTGCGCTGGGTCTGCCCGGCGGGCTGCGAGGTGGGCGGCCTGCGGAAGCCGCGCTGGGTCCAGCGGACGGTCGCGAACGCGCGGGCGTCCTTGGCGATCAGGCGCAGGGCGTGGGCCAGGGTGACGGTGTCGTCGGCGCAGAGCTGGACGAGCAGGTCGCCGCCGCTCCAGCGGTCCTGCAGCCTGTCGATGGGGAACGCGGGCAGGTCGGTGTCCGGGCGCCGCCCGACGCCCGCGGCGGTGAACAGGCCGGGGCCGAACCCGAAGGTGACGGTGAGCCGGGCGGGGATGCCGGCGAGCTGCGGCTGGGCGTCGGCCAGGCCCGGTTCCCCCTCGGTGAGGCGGCGGGCGTCGTCGGTGAGGATCCGCATGAGACGGCCGAGGGCTTCGCGGTCGGTGCCGGGCCGCAGGTCCAGGCCGAGAAAGGCCGCCTGGGTCTGCGGTTCGGTGGCGATTCCCGCCTGGTGCGGTCCGTGGAACGGTTCGGTGGTCGGCGTCGCGGCACTGCCGGGCCGCTCGTCCGGGCGGGAGGCGGCGAGGTAGCCGCCGGTGGCGGCGAGCGTGGAGCCCGCCGCCACCGCGCCTCCGACGAGCAGGCCGCGCCGGGTGAGGTCGCGGCCCATCGGTCAGTGCCCCGGCGCGTAGGACTCGTTGCCGCCGTTGAACTCCTTGGCGAGCGCGGAGAACTCGAACGTGCTCTGGTCGGCGAGGGTGAGGGTGAAGGCGACCTCCTGCCCGGGCTCGATCGGTTCGGTCACCCCCATGAGCATGATGTGGTAACCGCCGGGCTCGAGTTCGAGCTCGCCACCCGCTGGGACGACGAAGCCGCCCTGCTTGGCCTGCATCTTCATCTCGCCGCCGGCGCCGACGACCTCGTGCAGCTCGATCTCGGGGGCGGCCGGGGTGGTGGCCGACACGATGGTGACGTCGGCGTCGGTGGTGTTGGTGATGGTGCCGAACGCCGCGGTCATGCCCTTGTCGACGGTCTTGACCCACGGGTCGGTGATGTCCAGGGCCGACTCGGGAGCCTGGGCGGTGGCGGACGGGGCGGCGGCCGGGCCGATCGTCTCGTCCTCGCCGCCGCACGCCGACAGGGGCAGGGCCAGCACGGCCAGAGCCGGGACGATCATGCGGATCTTCATGCGCGTTCTCTCCAGAAGGGATCGGTGCGGGCACCGCCGGTGCGGCGGCGCCCGCGGGGCAAGGTCAGGAAGACGCGGCGCTCGTGCGTCTCCCGCGCCGGACGACGGCGCCTCGGAGCGTCGAACTGTCGGCTGGGGCGCGGACCGTCGCGGGGCCAGGTGTCGGACGTACCGGGGCGCACCCGCGGCGCGCCGTGGCGGCCGGGCACGCGCGGGCCGGGCGCCGCACGCGACCTCGCCCGGCGGCCCTCCGCGCACGCGCGGAGAGCGGCGGATCCGGGCAGGGGACGGTGCGCGCCGATGACGGCACGTCGGGAAACGCCGATCACCGACGTACCCCGGACGAGGTGTGAGGGACGTCCGGACGGTACGGCGACGGGCATCGCGACGGCATGCTCCGCCCCGGGAGGCCGATTAGGAGGAGATCAGGAGAAGCAGATCATCGATCAGGCGGCCGTGCCCGGGACGGTCGAGGTCCCGGGCGGTCCGCGCCGCACCACGGCGTACCGGAGCAGGGCCTGGACGGGCGCGCGCTCATCGGCACGCGCGCGGGCGGGGGAGCGGGGACCGGCGGCGGGGACCGGACCGGCCGCCAGGTGCATCAGGAAGAGCACCGGCCGCAGGACCCAGCCGGCGAGCTGCCGGACCAGGGCGCACAGCCGAGCCTCGCCCCATTCGAGCCAGGCGGACGTCACCAGCACGCTCACGGCGTGCATCAGCAGCATCGTCAAGCCCGGGGCGCCGCCGTGGTCCATTCCCTCCATGGCCGGTGCGCCGCCCATGGGCGCGGCCGGGGCGGCGGACGCGGCGTCGTGCGTCCCATGGGCCCACGTCAGCAGGACGTGCAGCAAGATCTGCGACACGGCGGTGGCGGGCAGGATGGAGGCCCGGGTGCGTTCCCGGCCGGTCAGCGCCAGCGCCGGAACGAGGATGATCAGAAAGCCGGCCAGCGCCGCGCCGCGGTCCAGCGAGCCGCCGCCGAAGAGGTGCCCGAGCGTGGCGAGGCCGACGCACGTCGCGGCGAAGCTCGCCGCGCGCAACCATCGCACCATCGACCACGGACCCATGTCGCGTGAATCCTCCCACGACCACCCGGACTGGAACGGTCCGGGGTCGGCCCCCCGCCCGGCCTTCCCGGCCGCGTCGGACAGGCCGAGCGCCGCACCGACCCGGAGCAGGCACTCCAGCGACTCTGACCCCGCCCCCGGTGCCCGGAACGTGCGGTGCCCGGAGCTCAGGTGCCCGGAACGTGAGGCCGCGCGGCCATGCGGAAGACTGGACGCCATGCGCAAGGTCTTGGTCATCGGCATCGGCGCGGGCGATCCCGATCAGATCACCGTTCAGGCGGTGAAGGCACTGGCAGGTGTGGACGTGTTCTTCGTCCTGGAGAAGGGCGAGGTGAAGCGGGAACTCGTCGACCTCCGCGAGGAGATCCTGCGCAGGCATCGCGGCGACCGCCCGTACCGGGTGGTCCGCGGCCGGGACCCCGAACGGGACCGCAGGGCCGAGGCGTACGCCGAGGCGGTCCACGACTGGCGCCGCCGCCGGGCCGACGTGTGCGCCGAGATGATCGATCGCGAGCTGGGGCCCGGCCAGACCGGGGCGTTCCTGGTGTGGGGGGACCCGAGCCTGTACGACAGCACGCTGGCGATCCTGGAGGACGTGCTGGCCCGCCCCGGGACGGCCTTCGAGATCGAGGCGATCCCGGGGATCAGCAGCATCTCGGCGCTCGCCGCCCGGCACCGGATCGGGCTGAACCGGGTGGGGCGCCCGTTCCAGGTGACCACGGGCCGGCGGTTGGCCGAGGGGTGGCCGGAGGGCGCCGACGACGTGCTGGTGATGCTGGACGCGAGCAACGCCTTCACCCGTGTCGACGCCTTCACCGGTGTGGACGCCGCCGACGTGGAGATCTTCTGGGGCGCCTATCTGGGGATGCCGGACGAGATCCTGATCTCCGGGCGGCTGCCGGACGTCGCCGCCGAGATCGTCGCGGCGCGGGCCGAGGCGCGCGCCCGCAAGGGCTGGATCATGGACAGCTACCTGCTGCGCCGGACGCGCGGCGGCGACGACGCCCGATAGGCGCGTCCGGGGGCGATGCGCTCGGGCCCGCCGGTGCGCGCCGCCGGCCCGACCCGCACGGCCGTCCCGCCCGTCATCCCGGCGACTTCGCGGTGTGGTGCTCGGCCAGCCAGCCGGCCAGTGACCTGCCGGCGTCGAGCACGTGCAGCTCGGAGATCTCCCGGGCCCGGTGCGCCTGCCCGTCCCGCAGGGCGTCGAGCAGCCGGCGGTGCTCGCCGTCGTCGTGCACCGGGATCACCTCCAGGAAGTTGGAGGGGATCATCCGTACGGCCTGCCGGATCAGCGAGAGCAGGTGGCGGGACCCGGACGCCTCGTTGATGATCCGGTGGAACCGCCAGTTCAGCTCGACCGTCTCCGGTCCGGTGCCCGCCGCGTCGAGCGCGTCGGCGAGTTCTTCGAGGCGGGCCAGTTCGTCCGGTGTGATGCGGTCCGCCGCCCATTCGGCCGCCTTGCCGGACAGCGCGGCCAGGATCGCGAAGTTGTCGACCGTCGCCTCGGGGGACACCCCGATCACCTTGACGCCGCTGCGCGGCGCGATCTCGACCAGGCCCTGGAAGGACAGCTCGAGCAGCGCCTCCCGGACGGGGGTGCGGCTGATACCGAACTCGGCGGAGATCTCGTCGAGGTCGAGCCGCGCGCCCGGTGCGAGCGCGCCGGTGAGGATTCGGTCCCGAAGTTCGCGCACGGCGCGCTGCCGGACGGTTCCGCCGATCGACTCGGCCAGCGTTCTCACCACGTGAGCGAGTCTAACGTATCCCTGATCCGACATCTAGTATCTGATATTTCAGATGTGGTATGACATCAGGTGTGACTTCTAACAGCGGTAAAGAGATGGCGCTCATCGCGTTCATGCAGGCGGGTAGCACCTCCGTCTACGCCGGGTCGTGGCGGCACCCCGCCGCCGACATGCGGTTCCTGGAGGCCGGGTACTACTCGGACCTGGGGCGGCTGCTCGAAATGGGCTGCTTCGACCTGATGTTCTTCGACGACCGGCTCGCCATGCCCGGCATCTACGGGAACTCGGTCGACGAGGCGGTGCGCTACGGGGCACGGCCCGTCAAGCTCGACCTCAGCGCCGTGCTCGGCGTGGTCGCCGGGGCGACGTCGCGGATCGGCCTGGGGGCCACCTACTCGACGACCTACTACCCGCCGTACCACGTGGCGCGGGCCTTCGGGACGCTCGACCATCTGAGCAAGGGCCGCGCGGCCTGGAACGTCGTGACCTCCGTCAACAACAGCGAGGCGCAGAACTTCGGGGTCGACAGCCACCTGGGTCCCAAGGAGCGCTACGACCGGGCCGACGGCTTCCTGGAGGCGGTCACCGGCCTGTGGGACGGCTGGGAGGACGACGCCCTCGTCCTCGACCGGGAGGGCGGGATCTTCGCCGACCCCGCCAAGGTCCGTGAGCTGAACTACCGCAGCGAGCACTTCCACGTCCGCGGGCCGCTCACCGTGCCGAGGTCGCCCCAGGGCCGTCCGGTGATCATGCAGGCGGGGTCGTCCGGGCGGGGCCGGGAGTTCGCCGCCCGCTGGGCCGAACTGATCTTCACCGGCGACCCGGGGCTGGAGGTCGCGCGAGCCCATTACGCCGACCAGAAGAAGCGGCTCGCGGAGTCGGGCCGCGATCCGGCGAGCGTCAAGATCTGCCCGATGGCCTACGTGGTCGTCGGCGAGTCCGAGGCCCAGGCCGAGGAGCGCGAGCGGATGTTCCTGGACGACCTGGTCGACCCGATGGCCTCGCTGACGCTGCTCTCCGAGCTGATGAACTACGACTTCTCGGCGCACGGGCTGGACGACGAGGTCACCGACGAACTGGTCGAGAAGTCGACCGGCATCCGCGGCCTGGTGGAGAACCTCCGCACGCACATCGGCGGCCGGGTCCGGATCCGGGACCTCGCCGGGCACCGGGCGACCCTGCTGCAGGGGCCGCGCTTCGTCGGGACGCCCCGGCAGGTCGCCGACCAGATGGAGGAGTGGTTCACCGGCGGCGCCTGCGACGGGTTCGTGCTCGCCGCGACGCACTTCCCGGGGGCCTTCGACGACGTCGTGCGCATGGTCGTCCCGGAACTCCAGCGCCGTGGGCTGTTCCGCAAGGAGTACACCGGGACGACCCTGCGCGACCACCTCGGGCTCGCCCGTCCGGAGCATCCGGCCGCCGCGGGGGAGACCGCCGGTGCCTGAGGGGCGCGGCGCACTCGCCGGCATCAGGGTCACCGACACCGCCACGCTCATCGCCGGCCCGATGGTCGGCTCCTACCTCGGCGAGCTCGGTGCCGAGGTCGTCAAGGTGGAGCAGCCGGGCGCCGGGGACCCGCTCCGCACGTGGGGCGACGCGAAGGACGGCATCGGCCTGGTGTGGAAGAGCGTCAGCCGCAACAAGCGGTGCGTCACGCTGGACCTGCGCCAGAAGGACGGCCAGGAGGTGCTGGAGGAGCTGATCGCCCGTTCCGACGTCCTCGTCCTCGGCAGCCGGCCGAGCGCCCTGGCGCGGTGGGGGCTCACTCCGGCGGACGTGCTCGCCCGCCATCCCGGCCTGATCGTGCTGCACGTCTCGGGCTACGGAGCGGGCGGGCCGTTCAGCGACCGTCCCGGCTACGGGACGCTGGCGGAGGCCATGAGCGGGTTCGCGCACCTCGTCGGCGAGCCCGACGGCCCCCCGGCCCTCCCGCCGTTCATGCTGGCCGACGGCGTCGCGGCGCTCGCGGCGACGCACGCCGTGCTCGCCGCCCTCTACCACCGGGACGTCCGCGGCGGCGGCGGCCAGGTCATCGACGTCAACCTGATCGAGCCGCTCGCCCGGCTGATCGAGTCCGCGACCCTCTCCTACGACCAGCTCGGGGTCAACCCGCGGCGGAGCGGCAGCCGCTTCGACGCGAGCGCCCCCCGCAACTGCTACCGGACGCGGGACGGCCACTGGGTCGCGATCTCCTCGGCCTCGCCCCGGATGGCGCAGCGGGTGTTCGCCGTCGTCGGACGGCCGGACATGGCCGGGGATCCCGCCTACTACAGTCCCGCGGGCCGGCTGGCCCGCGGCGACGAGATCGACCGGGCCGTGGCGGACTGGATCAAGGAACGGCCCCTGGCCGAGGTCCTGGAGACCTTCCAGGCGCAGGACTGCGCCATCGCGCGGGTCTACGACGCCGAGGCCCTGCTCGACGACCCGCACCTGGTGGCCCGCGGCACGTTCGCGGCCGTCGACGACCCCGACCTCGGCCCCGTCCGCGTGCAGGCGCCGGTGGCCCGGCTCTCCGGCACGCCGGGGACCGTCGAGCATCTCGGCCGGTCCCTGGGAGCCGACAACGACGAGGTGTACCGGGGCCTGCTGGGCTTCGACGAGGCACGGGTCGCCGAGCTGCGAGCCAACCGCACCATCTGACAGGAGAAGAGAATGAACCCGCTCGAACCGGGGCGCACGGCCGCTCCGCGGGCACGCCGATCGGAGCTCGCGACGCCCGCGAGCAACCTGAAGATGCTCGCCAAGGCCGCCGGCGCCGGGGCCGACCTCGTGTTCATGGACCTCGAGGACGCGTGCGCGCCCAACGCCAAGGTCCAGGCGCGCCAGAACGTCGTCAAGATGCTCAACGAGGCCGACTGGGGGACGACGGTACGGGCCGTCCGGGTCAACGGGCTGGACACCGTCTGGTGCCATGACGACGTCATGGAGGTCGTCATGGGCGCCGGGGAGAACCTCGACGTGCTCATCGTCCCCAAGGCGCGGCACGCCCGGGACGTCTGGTGGTTCGACGTGCTGCTCGGGCAGCTCGAGGCCAAGCTGGGCCTGCGCCGCCGCATCGGCCTGGAGGTCCTCATCGAGGAGGCCGAGGGACTGGAGAACGCGGTCGAGATCGCCACGGCGAGCGACCGCGTGGAGGCGGTCATCCTCGGCGCCGGCGACCTGACGGCGTCGCTGCACGCACGCGTCGACACCAACTTCGCCCCGCTCGTCCCCTACCCCGGCGACTTCTACCACTACGCGCGGATGCGGGTCGTGGCCGCCGCGCGGACGGCCGGGGTCGCCGCGATCGACTTCCCCTTCCCGGACTACAACGACCCGGACGCGTACGAGCGCAGTTGCGACACGGCGGGCGCCCTCGGATTCGACGGGAAGTGGTGCATCCACCCCAGCCAGGTTCCGCTCGCCAACGCCCGCTTCACCCCCACGGCGGAGGAGGCCGAGTGGGCCCGGCGGGCCGAGCGGGCCTACCGGGAGGCCGAGGCGCGGGGGACGGCCGCGATCGCCCTGGACGGGGTGCTGGTCGACGCGGCCCACATGCGGCATGTGCGCACGATCGTCAGCCGAGCGGCCCAGGCGGAGGGGCGGCCGGGCGGGACGGCGGGGCCATGACGGCGAGGCGATCCGAGCGGGCCGCGCCCGCCGCCCCGGCGCGGGGCCCCGAGACGGTCTCCGGGGAGGACTTCCGGAGCCTGATCGGCCGCTTCACCACCGGCGTCACCATCGTCACGACGGTCGACGGCGGTGTCGCGCGCGGCACCACCGCCAGCGCGCTGTCCTCGGTGTCCCTGGAGCCCCCCACGCTGCTGATCTGCATGAACAAGGAGTCGACGACCGGCCGCGCGATCACTCGCAGCGGGCACTTCGCGGTCAACGTCCTCGGCGAGGACCAGGGGGCCGTGGCCCGCCACTTCGCGCGTTCGGGATCCGGCTTCGGCGAGTACGCGACCGTGCCGGGCCGGTGGGGCTCCCCGTTGCTGGTGGACGCGCTGGCGGGCTTCGAGTGCCGGGTGACCGACGCCGTCGAGGCGGGTACGCACATCGTGATGATCGGTGCGGTCGAGAGCGCGGTGGGGAGGGAGGGGCTGCCGCTGGCCTACTTCTGCGGTCGGTTCGGCCGGCTCTCGCTCGGGCATCCCGAGTGAAGATTCCGGGCCGTCCCCTCTGGACTTACTTGGACGTCAAAGTATACGTTGATTAACAATGCTTGCGGTGCAGGGAAGCCCCACGCACGTGTGGCCAGGGGTGACGTCTGACCGGGCCGGTCACGCGGCGGGCCCGGCCGGTGTACCGGGCCGCTTCCGCGCCTTCCCGCGTCCGGGAGTCCGTTCCGGCCGGTCCTTCGCCCTGCCCGCCGGGGTGCCAATGCGCGAAGGACCATTCGTGGTGCCCGAATCGAAGCGAGGGTGGATTTCGCATGTCCGTTCGAGAACTGACTCATTTCATCTCCGGGAAGAACGTTCCCGGCGCGTCGAAGGCGTTCGGGGACGTCTATGACCCGAACACCGGGCGGGTCCAGGCGCGGGTGCCGCTGGCCGACCGCGCCGAGACGGAGGCGGCGATCGCCGACGCCGCGCGCGCCCAGGAGGAGTGGGCGGAGTGGAGCCCCCAGCGACGCGCCAGAGTCCTGCTCAAGTTCCTGCAGATCGTCGAGACCGAGCGCGAGCCGCTGGCCCGGCTGCTGTCGTCCGAGCACGGCAAGACCGTCGAGGACGCGCACGGCGACCTCCAGCGCGGCCTGGACGTCGTCGAGTTCGCCGCGGGCATCCCGCACCTGCTCAAGGGGGAGTTCTCCGACAGCGCCGGGGGCGGCATCGATGTGCACTCGCTGCGCCAGCCGCTCGGCGTGGTCGCGGGGATCACCCCCTTCAACTTCCCCGCGATGATCCCGCTCTGGAAGGCGGCTCCGGCGATCGCCTGCGGCAACGCCTTCGTCCTCAAGCCGTCCGAGCGCGACCCCTCGGTGCCGCTGCGGCTGGCCGAGCTGCTGGTGGAGGCCGGGCTGCCGCCGGGCGTCCTCAACGTGGTCAACGGTGGCAAGGAGACCGTCGAGGTCCTGCTGCGGGATCCCCGCGTCCAGGCGGTGGGCTTCGTCGGCTCGACGCCGATCGCCGAGCACGTCTACACCACCGCCACCGCCCACGGTAAGCGCGCGCAGTGCTTCGGCGGCGCCAAGAACCACCTCATCGTGATGCCCGACGCCGACCTGGACCAGGCCGCCGACGCGCTCATCGGCGCCGGCTACGGGTCGGCGGGCGAGCGGTGCATGGCGATCTCGGTCGCGGTGCCCGTCGGGGAGGCGACCGCCGACGCGCTGGTCGCCAAGCTCACCGAACGCATCGGGGACCTCCGGGTCGGGACGAGCGCGGAGCCCGGCGCCGACTTCGGCCCGCTCGTCGGCCGCGACGCGCTGGAGCGCGTGCGCGACTACATCGAGATCGGCGTCGGCGAGGGCGCCGACCTGGTCGTGGACGGCCGCGGCCTGACGGTGCCCGGACACGAGGACGGCTTCTTCCTGGGGCCCTGCCTGTTCGACCGGGTGACGGCGGACATGCGCGTCTACCGCGAGGAGATCTTCGGGCCCGTCCTGTCGGTGGTGCGCGCGGCGGACTACGACGAGGCGCTGCGGCTGCCGAGCGAGCACGAGTACGGCAACGGAGTCTCGATCTTCACCCGGGACGGCGACACCGCCCGCGACTTCACCCGGCGGGTGAACACCGGGATGGTCGGCGTCAACGTGCCGATCCCGGTCCCGGTCGCCTACCACGTGTTCGGCGGCTGGAAGCGGTCCGGGTTCGGCGACCTCGGCCAGCACGGGCCGGACTCGGTCCGGTTCTACACCCGCACCAAGACGGTGACCACGCGGTGGCCGTCGGGGATCAAGGAAGGCGCGTCCTTCACGATCCCCGTCACGCGATGACCGCGGCGACGGGTGCGGCCGCACCGACCGAGGAGCAGAGGGCGCTGGCCGCGCTCGCCCGCGAGTTCGCCCGCGAGCGGCTCGCCCCGCACGCCGTCGAGTGGGACCAGACCAAGTACTTCCCGGTCGAGGTCCTGCGCGAGGCGGCCGGGCTCGGCCTCGGCGGGGTCTACGTGGGGGAGGACGTGGGCGGGTCGGCGCTGACCCGCCTCGACGGCACCGTGATCTTCGAGGCGCTGGCCACCGGCTGCCCGTCGATCGCCGCGTACCTGTCGATCCACAACATGGTCGCCTGGATGATCGACGAGTACGGCGCCCCGGAGCAGCGGGACCGGTGGCTGCCCCGGCTGTGCTCCATGGACGATCTCGCGTCGTACTGCCTGACCGAGCCCGGTGCGGGGTCGGACGCGGCGGCGCTCCGCACGCGGGCCGTCCGGACCGGAGACGACTACGTCCTCACCGGCGTGAAGCAGTTCATCTCCGGCGCGGGCGCCGCGCAGGTCTACGTGGTGATGGCGAGGACGGGCGAGGAGGGCCCGCGCGGCATCTCCGCCTTCGTGGTCGAGCGTTCCGATCCCGGCGTGTCGTTCGGCGCCGACGAGCGCAAGATGGGCTGGAACGCCCAGCCCACCCGCCAGGTCGTCCTGGACGGCGTGCGGCTGCCGGCGGACCGGCGGCTGGGCGGCGAGGGCGACGGGTTCCGCATCGCGATGAACGGCCTCAACGGCGGCCGGCTCGGCATCGGCGCGTGCTCGCTGGGCGGCGCGCAGGCCGCCCTGGACGCCAGCGTCGACTACCTCGCCGGCCGCACCGCGTTCGGAGCCCGGCTGCTGGACGACCGGGCCCTGCGGTTCCGCCTGGCGGACATGGCCGTCGAACTGGAGGCGGCCAGGTCGCTCCTCTGGCGTGCCGCCGCGGCCCTGGACTCCGGGGATCCCCTGGCGCTCCGGATGTGCGCGATGGCCAAGCGGTTCGCCACCGACACCGGCTACCAGGTCGCCGACGCGGCGCTGCAACTGCACGGCGGGTACGGCTACCTCACCGAATACGGCATCGAGAAGATCGTCCGCGATCTTCGGGTGCACCGCATCCTGGAAGGGACCAACGAGATCATGAACGTGATCGTCGCACGCGACCTGGCCGAGGCGGCCCGATGAGCGGATCCGACGACGCCGTCCTGCTGCGCACGCGCGGCGGGCTCGGCCACATCACCCTCAACCGGCCCCGCGCCATCAACGCGCTCACCCACGACATGGTGCGGCGCATCGACGCCGCGCTGGCCGGCTGGGCGGCCGACGACGCGATCTCCACGGTGCTGATCGACGGCGCGGGCGACCGGGGCCTGTGCGCGGGGGGCGACATCCGTTCCATCTACGACGACGCGCGAACGGGCGGGACCGCCAGCGCCGACTTCTGGCGCGACGAGTACCTGCTCAACGCGCGGATCGCCCGGTTCCCCAAGCCCTACGTCGCGCTCATGGACGGCATGGTCATGGGCGGGGGAGTCGGGGTGTCCGCGCACGGCGGCCTGCGCGTCGTCACCGAGCGCACGGCCATCGCGATGCCCGAGACGGGCATCGGGTTCGTGCCCGACGTCGGCGGCACCCACCTGCTCGCCGCGGCGCCCGGCGAGCTCGGCGTGCACCTCGCGCTCACCACCGCGCGGATGGGGGCGGGCGACGCACTGCTGTGCGGGTTCGCCGACCGGTTCGTCCCGTCCGAGCGCCTCGCCGACCTGACCGAGGACCTCGCCTCCGGCCCCGCCGAGGAGGTGGTGTCCAGGTACGCGGCGGAGGCGCCCGCCGCCGAGCTCGCCCGGCACCGCGACTGGATCGACTCCGCCTACGCCGCCGGGACGGTCGAGGAGATCCTGGCACGGCTCCGCGGCGGCCCCGAGGCGGCCCGCAAGGCCGCGGAGATGATCGAGGGCAAGTCGCCGACCGCGCTGAAGGTCACGCTGCGCGCGCTGCGCCGGGCCCGCGAGCTCGGCCGCCTGGAACCCGTCCTGGACCAGGAGTACCGCGTCTCGCTGGCCGCGCTGGCCTCGCACGACCTCGTCGAGGGCATCCGCGCCCAGGTGATCGACAAGGATCGCTCGCCGCGCTGGTCGCCGCCCGCGCTCGACGCGGTGACCGACACCGATGTGGACCGCTACTTCGCGTCGCTCGGCGACCGCGAACTCGGACTCGCGAGCGCGCAGGGGGCACGATGAGCACGATCGCCTTCATCGGACTCGGGAACATGGGCGGCCCCATGGCCGCGAACCTGGTGAGCGCCGGACACCGCGTCCAGGGGTTCGACCTGGACGCGGAGGCCCTCGGCCGCGCCGCGCAGGCGGGGGTGAGCGCCGCCGAGTCCGCCGTCGGCGCCGTCGACGGCGCCGACATCGTCCTGACCATGCTGCCCGCCGGACGGCACGTCCTGGACTGCTACCGCGGCCCCGGCGGCGTCCTCGCCGCGGCCCCGCCCGGTGCCCTCCTCATCGACTGCTCCACCATCGACGTCGCCGACGCCCGCGCCGTCCACCAGGCCGCCGCCGACTCGGGACGGCAGAGCGTGGACGCCCCGGTGTCCGGAGGCGTCGTCGGAGCCGAGAACGCCACCCTGACCTTCATGGCCGGTGGCGAGGAGACCGCCTTCGCCCGCGCCGAACCCGTGCTGGCCGCGATGGGGCGTCGCGTGGTGCACTGCGGCCCGGGCGGCGCGGGCCAGGCCGCCAAGATCTGCAACAACATGATCCTCGGCGTCTCGATGATCGCGGTGAGCGAGGCGTTCGTGCTCGGCGAGGCGCTCGGGCTGACCCATCAGGCGCTGTTCGACGTGGCCTCCGCGGCGTCCGGGCAGTGCTGGGCGCTCACCACCAACTGCCCCGTGCCGGGCCCGGTGCCCGGCAGTCCCGCCAACCGCGAGTACCGCCCCGGGTTCGCCACCGCGCTGATGGCCAAGGACCTGGGACTGGCCGCGAACGCGCTGGCCGAGAGCGGCGTCGACGGCGAACTCGGCGCCCACGCCGCGCGCGTGTACGCCGCTCTCGCCGAGGGGTCGGCCGCCGGCCAGGACTTCTCCGCGGTGGTCAACGACATCCGCGCGCGCTCGCGGCGCCCAGACGGGACGCCGCCCGCCCGGGGAGAGGACGGCGCCTCATGACGGCCCCCGAAACGATCATCGTGGAGCGGGCGGAACGGGTCGGCGTGATCACGCTGAACCGGCCCGAGGCGCTCAACGCGCTGAACCTGACGCTCATGGAGGAGCTGATCGCCGCGGCCACCGCCTTCGACCGCGATCCGGACGTCGGCTGCATCGTGGTCACCGGTTCGGAGCGGGCCTTCGCGGCGGGCGCGGACATCAAGGAGATGCAGCCGCAGAGCTACATGGACGTCTACCTCGCCGACTGGTTCGGGGCCTGGGACAGGCTCGGCGAGGTCCGCACCCCGACCGTCGCGGCGGTGGCCGGGCACGCGCTGGGCGGCGGCTGCGAGCTGGCGATGCTCTGCGACGTCCTCATCGCCGCCGACACCGCGCGGTTCGGGCAGCCCGAGATCAAGCTCGGCGTCATCCCCGGCATCGGGGGATCGCAGCGGCTCACCCGCGCCGTCGGCAAGGCGAAGGCCATGGACCTGTGCCTGACGGGCCGCACCATGGACGCGGCGGAGGCCGAGCGCGCCGGACTCGTCTCCCGCGTCGTCCCCGCGGCCGACCTCATGAACGAGGCCCGCGCGACCGCCGCCACCATCGCGTCCATGTCCGCGCCCACCGCGATGATGGCCAAGGAGGCGGTGAACCGCGCCTTCGAGACCACCCTCGCCGAGGGCGTCCGCTTCGAGCGCCGCCTCTTCCACGCGACGTTCGCCACGGCGGACCAGAAGGAGGGCATGGCCGCCTTCACCGAGAAGCGCGCCCCGTCCTTCACGCACCGGTAGGCGAAACGGCGCCGGTGGTTCCGGTCCGTGACCGGTCCCATCGGCGCCGCGCGCCGTCCGCCGTCCGCTGCCCGCCGTCCGCCTCGGTCGGACGGGGCCGGAGGCTAGGAGCCCGGCGCCGCGAGACGGCGCGTGGGCTCGGGCACGTGTACGGCGGGAGCGGCCCGGAACGGGATCGGGCCCCCGCCGACGGCGGGGGCCCGATCCGGTGCGGTTCCGACGGTCAGGCGGCGTAGTCGGGGTAGCCGTAGCCGACGACCTCGCTCTTGTCGCGGGTCTTCTCCTCGACGGCGTCGTTGCTGTTGCCCTCGACGGTGCTGATGGTGCCGTCGCCGTTGTCCTTCTCGACGATGCCGACGTGGTCGATGTCGCCGATGTCGCCGTCCGAGCCGGCGCTCCAGTCGTAGAAGACGATGGCGCCGGGCTTGGCCTTCTGGCCCCAGCGGTCCTGGTCCTTGAACCACTCGGCGTGCGTGACGGTGTAGGCGTCCCAGCCCATGTTCTTGACGCCGGTCTGCGCGCCGAGCCAGGACACGAACATGTCGCACCACGCGGCGCCCTTGTAGGAGTCCACCGAGAACCCGCCCCCGCTGGCGGCCTTCTCGGCGCGCGGCGTCGAGACCCACCAGTCGTGGAACTTGGTCATGTCGGAGGGGCCCTCTTCCTCGATGCCGACCTGCTCCTTGGCCAGGTCGATCACCTCGGACGCCTCGACGGCGCGGGGCGGGACCTTCCAGCCCTCGGCCTTGGCCTCGGCCGCCGTCATCGACGGCTCGGACTTCTCGGACTTCCCGGAGTTCTGCGACACCACGGTTCCGGCCGGGCCGGCGGCCTCGGTGGTCGCGTCCGCGTCACCCAGCGGGTGGAAGGCGGTCAGGCCGACGGCGCCGATCAGCACCGCGCCGACGGCGACGCCGACGGCCCGGTCCTCGGCGGTCATGCGCTGGATCGCGAGTTCGGGGTTCAGCCGCTTGACGGCGGTCTGGGGGTTGAAACGCTTCACGGACTCGCTAAGTCGATCGAAACGACCGGTCATGCAGGGAATCTCCTTGTCTTCCATGACGCCTGCCGGGTTAGCTGACGGATTCGGGCATGGAAGAGCCCTACGGCGCAGGTGCGCCGATTCACCCCTGGAACTCGGGTCCCCGGCTCCGCTCGGCCCTGGCGGGCCCGCGCGGACTCGGCCTTCACGCCGCGGTGCGGCGCTGCATCTGTCGGATTTCTCTGAGCGACTGCTCTGGAGGGCGCGCATCTGATGGCGCGCGTCGCGTGCGTGGTCCGCTCCGCGACCGGCGGCCGTATCCCTGTCACGGCCGACCGCAGCACTCGAAGGTACTGCGAGGTTCAGGTTGAAGCTACCAACCTTGTCAAGGAAAGCAAACCGGGTAGAAAGTGATCTCTTCCCTGGTCAAGCGCCTTCCAAGTACCTGTCAACGCACGCCCGCCGGATGTTCTTCCCGATCTTCGCCGGTTTCCGCTCAGACGGCGAGCAGGCGCTCGACCTCGGCGGTGCGCAGCTCGCCGGCGGTTCCGGAGTGCCGGACGGCGCCGCCGTCCAGGATCGTGAACGTGTCCGCGAGCCGGAGCGCCAGGTCGAGGTGCTGCTCGACGAGCAGGACGGCGAGGTCGCCGCGCAGCTGCTCGATGGCCTGCGCGATCTCGAGGACGATCGAGGGCTGGACGCCCTCCGTCGGCTCGTCCAGGATCAGGAGGCGCGGCCGGGTCACCAGGGCTCGGGCGATCGCCAGCTGCTGCTGCTGACCGCCCGACAGGAACCCGGCCCGGCGCCGCAGCAGCCCGGTGAGCGCGGGGAAGACGTCCAGCGCGTCGTCGATGGCGGTCCCGTCGCGCCGGCCCATCGCCTCCAGGGTCACCTGCAGGTTCTCCCAGACCGTGAGCTGCGGGAACGTCTCGTGGCCCTGGGGCACGTACCCCATGCCGAGCCGGACCCGCCGGAACGTGCGCATGCGCGTGACCTCGGTGCCGTCGAAGACGACCGTGCCCGCCGTGGGGGAGAGCAGGCCCATGATCGAGTTCAGCAGGGTGGTCTTCCCCACGCCGTTGCGGCCCAGGACGCACGCCAGCTCGCCGGCACGGACCGTCAGATCCACCCCGAACAGGACGCGCGCCCGGCCGTAGGCGGCCTCCAGCCCGGTCACCTGGAGCATCATGCCCTCTCCTCGTTTCTCGAGCGGCCGAGGTAGACCTCCTGCACGCGGGGGTCGGCCTGCACCGAGGCGACGTCCCCCTCCACCAGGACGGCGCCCTCGTGCAGGACGGTGACCTGGGACGCGTACCGCCGGAGGAACTCCATGTCGTGCTCGACGACGACCACGGTGTGGTCCCTGGCGATCTCGGTGAGCAGTTCGCCGGTCCGCTCGCGCTCGTCCCGGCTCATCCCCGCGACCGGCTCGTCGAGCAGCAGCAGCCTCGGCCGCTGGGCGATCAGCATGCCGATCTCCAGCCACTGCCGCTGGCCGTGCGACAGCACCCCGGCGGGCCGGTCCGCCAGGCGGGCCAGCCCGACGCGTTCCAGCGCGGCCGCCACGACGTCGGACACGCCGCGACGCTGCCGGAACAGCGTGGCGGTGGGGCGCCGGAACCCCGCCGCGAGGTCGATGTTCTCCAGGACGCTGAGTTCCTCGAAGACCACGGAGGTCTGGAACGTCCGCCCGATGCCGAGCCGGACGATCCGGTGCTCGCGCCGTCCCACCAGGGACGTTCCGGCGAAGGTCACCGAGCCCTTGGCCGGGCGGGTCAGCCCGGTGACGACGTCGATCACGGTGGTCTTCCCGGCGCCGTTGGGGCCGATCAGGAACCGCAGCTCGCCCTGCTCCACGGTGAGGTCGATGCCGTTGACGGCCCGGAACCCGCCGAAGACCACCTCCAGCCCGCGAATCTCCAGCAGTGCGGGACGCGCGCTCACTGGGCGGCCACCTCCTTCCGCTCGCCCGCGGCTTCGCCCGCGGGCCCGGACCTGCGCGCGAGCATGCCGCCGACGCGCTGGACGGCGCCCGCGATGCCGCCGGGCAGCAGCATGATGACGAGGACGAACATCAGCCCCTGCAGGTACACCCAGCCGCTCGGGTACTGCTCGCTGAAGCTGGTGTGCGCCCAGTTGAGCAGTACGCCGCCGAGGACGGCTCCGGCCAGCGAGAACCGTCCGCCGATGGCCACCGCGACGACGAGCTCGATCGACGGGACGACGCCGAGCAGCGACGGCGAGATGATGCCGACGACCGGCACGTAGAGCGCCCCGGCGATGCCCGCCATGGCCGCGGACACGGCGAACGCGATGGTCTTGACGGTGGCCGGGTCGTAGCCGAGGAAACGGACCCGGTCCTCGCCGTCGCGCACCGCGACGAGCAGCCTGCCGAAGCGGCTCTTCACGAGCTGGCGGGCCAGCAGGTACAGCGCGCCCAGCACGAGCGCGACCACGAAGTAGAAGAGGCGCTTGCTGCCGTCGTCCTCGGGGTCGCGGCCGAAGACGTCGTAGAAGTGGGTCAGCCCGTTCGTCCCGCCGGTGAGCCCCTGCCGGCCCACGAGCCAGATCACGAAGGCGGCGGCGAGGGCCTGGCCCAGGATCGCGAAGTAGGCGCCGCGCACCCGCCGGCGGAACACCAGGAGGCCGAGCAGCGTGGCGGCCAGCGCCGGGACCAGGACGGCCGCGGCGATCGCGAACACGGGGTTCGAGAACGGCTTCCACAGCGCCGGAAGCTCCTCCACGCCGCTCCACACCATGAAGTCGGGAAGGTTGCCGGGCCCGGCGTCGTGGAGCTTGAGGTACATGGCCATCGAATAGCCGCCCAGCCCGAAGAAGACGCCCTGGCCGAGCGTGAGCATGCCGCCCTGCCCCCAGGCGAGCCCGATGCCGAGCGCGGCGATGGCGAAGCACAGGTACTTGGCGAGCAGGCCCAGCCGGAAGGGGTCCAGGGCGGCCGGTGCGACCGCGAGGACCAGGAGCGCCACGGCGGCGAACAGCGCGGCTCCGCGCCATCTCGCGGTCACGTCAGCGCCCGGCTGCGGAGGACGAACAGGCCTTGCGGGCGTGCCTGGAGGAACGCCACGGTCACCGCGAAGACGATCACCTTGGCCAGGCTCGCGTCGGTCCAGAACTCGGCGTAGGAGTTGACCAGGCCGAGGACGAGCGCGGCGAGGACGGCGCCGCGCAGCCGCCCGAGACCGCCCGCGACCACGACCAGGAACGCGTCGACGATGTAGTAGGTGCCGAGGTTGGGTCCGATCGGGCCGATCAGCGTCAGCGCGACCCCGGCGATCCCGGCGAGGCCGGAGCCGATGAAGAACGTCAGCCGGTCGACCCGCCCGGTGTCGACGCCGCCGCACGCGGCGAGCTGCCGGTTCTGCACCACCGCGCGCATCCGGCGGCCCTGCCGGGTCCGGTTCTGGTAGGCCCACACCGCGAGGACCGACGCCGCGGCGAGGGCGAGGATGAACAGCCGCGTGTAGGGCACCTGCGACCCGAACAGCCGCACGCCCCCGCTCAGCCAGCCGGGTGCCGGTACCTGGACGTTCGGGGCCCCGAACACGTCGCGGGCGAGTTGCTGGAGGAGGAGGCTGACGCCCCACGTGAGGAGCAGCGTGTCCAGCGGCCGCCCGTAGAAGCGGCGGACGGCCGCCCGCTCCAGGATCAGGCCCATCGCGCCCGCGGTCAGGAACGCGAGGGGCAGGGCGACGACGACGGCCTGGCGCCCGGCCCAGTCCTCCAGGACGTACGCGGTGTAGGCGCCCGCCATGATGAACTCGCCGTGGGCCATGTTGATCACGCCCATCTGGCCGAAGGTGAACGTCAGGCCCAGTGCCACCAGCAGCAGCACGGCGGCGATGCTGAGACCGATCGGCAACTGGCTGAGCAGGGCTTCCATGTGCCTCCTCGATGCTTCCGGTCCCCCGGCCGGAGCCCTCCGGCCGGGGCGGATCGGCGGATCAGGACAGGCCCGCGGCCCACGGATAGCTCTTCAGGTACGGGTCCGGCGCGATGGGCTCGCCGGAGTTCCAGGTCTCCTCGATCGTCCCGTCGGGCTGGACGACCCCGATGCGGGCGGTCTTGTGCATGTGGTGGTTCTCGCCGTCGATCGTCACCTTGCCCTCGGGCAGGTCGAGGGAGATGCCGCCCGCCGCCTTCTTCACCGCCTCGACCTCGGTCGTGCCGGCCTTCTCGACGGCGGCGGCCCACAGCTTCACGGCGCTGTAGCCGGCCTCCATCGGGTCCGAGGTCACCTTGTCCGCGCCGTACCTGGCCCGGAACGCCTTGACGAACGCCGCGTTCGTCTCGCCCGGGGTCGTCATGAAGTAGTTCCAGGCGACGAGGTGGCCCGCGATGTTGTCCGCCCCGATGCCCTTGACCTCCTCCTCGGCGATGCTCACGGACATCACCGGAAGCGATGACGCGGTGGCCCCGGCGGACTTCAGCTGCTTGAAGAACGCGACGTTGCTGTCACCGTTGAGGGTGTTGAACACCGCGTCGGGTTTCGCCTGCATGATCTTGTTGACGAGCGTTCCGTATTCCGTCGCCCCCAGCGGGGTGTACTCCTCGCCGGCGATGCTCATTCCGTTGGCCTGCGCGTACGCCTTGATCTCCTTGTTCGCCGTGCGCGGGAAGACGTAGTCGCTGCCGACGAGGTAGATGCTCTTCTTTCCCTGCCCCTTGAGGTAATCGAGCGCCGGGACGATCTGCTGATTGGTGGTCGCCCCGGTGTAGTAAATGTACGGAGAGCTTTCCAGGCCCTCGTACTGAACCGGGTACCAGAGCAGCGCCTTGTTGCGTTCGAAGACGGGCAGCATCGCCTTCCGGCTGGCCGACGTCCAGCCGCCGAACACCGTGGCGACCTTGTCCTTGCGGATGAGTTTCTGGGCCTTCTCCGCGAAGGTGGGCCAGTCGGAGGCACCGTCCTCGACGACCGGTTCGAGTTGCTTGCCGAGGACGCCGCCGGCGGCGTTGATCTCCTCGATCGCCATCAGTTCGGCGTCCCGCACGGTGACCTCGCTGATGGCCATGGTCCCGCTCAGCGAGTGGAGCACACCCACCTTGATGGTGTTCCCGTCGGACGACGCGGAGCCGCCGTCCGCGCTCGGCTCGGCCCCGCAGGCGGCCAGGGCCAATAGTGCCGCGGTCGCGAGCGAGGTCAAGGTCAGCAGGGATTTTCTGCGCACGTACCACTCCTTGCGGGCGGGCCCCCGAAGCTGTTCTGCCGCGTACAATATTTCGGGACTTGATTTCCGGTGCGGACCTCGGAAGTTAAGTCGTCGTTACGCGGAGAATCCCGTTGTCAGCTTTGTGGTGCGGCGGGGAAAAGAAGGGGCGGGACGCCTCCGGCGGATGTGTTCGCCGCATTTCGGCAGGTCGCTCCGCGGGGCCGTCCGGAGAAAGATGCGACTTTTCGCGCGCGGTGCGTCGCGAGTCCGGTCAATGGAAACCCCGGCCCGTGTCGCCGGTGATTCCGCCCGGTGTCGGCCGCATCAACAGAATCTCACCGGGGGGCTCGGGCAGTCGCGGGGAGCGGCGGCCGCCGGGCCGGGACTGCGGTCATCCGCGGGCGCGGCACTCCCCGTGGTCGAGCCGGCGGCGGAGCGTCGCCGAGTCGGGTGCCAGTGCGGTGACCAGGACGCCGGGGCCGGCGAGCGGCATGACCGCGAGCCCGTCGGCCGCGTAGGGCTCGGCCGCCAGGCCGGGGCCGGCGAGCAGCACGTTCCCGGTGCAGCGCGCGTCGCCCAGCACGGCGCCGCCGGTGTGCAGGACGCGGTCGGGCAGCCGCAGCTCCTGGCGCAGCAGGGGCCGGCCGGCGACGGTGACGTCGATGCGTCCGGCGTAGCGGCCGGGCGGTTCGCCGTGCCGTCCGAGGACGAGCTCCTCGCGCAGGCGGAGCGTCGCGCCGTCCGCCAGCGCGACGTCGGTGACCGCGCGGTGCCGGCAGCCCGCGGTCGCGATCACGGGTTCGGGCGCGAGGTCGAGGTGCGCCCCGGACCCGACCGCGGCCCGCACGCGGGTGACGGACTCGCCGTCTCCCGGGAGCAGCAGGGTGCTCGCGGTGGAGCGCACGGTCAGGGACGCGCCCGCCGCGACGTCGAGGTCGAGGGTCAGCTCGTCCCCGCCGAGGGGCCCGGCCGCTGCCCCGACGAGGTAGACGGCGTGCGGGGTGGCCCGGAGCGCGTACGGGCCGTCGGAGCGCAGCCGCGTCAGCCGGATCCGTCCGGCGGCGTCGCGCTCGGCGCGGACGGCGGCGTGCGCCGTGTAGTGCCGGGTCACGGAGCCCCGGCCGGAACCGCCGTTCCCCCGGAGCCCGCGCCGGCCTCCCCGCGGCCCGCGTCTCCCCGGCCGGCGAGGACGGACCGGACCCATGCGGCGACCTCCGGGGCGCCGGGACGCTCGCGCAGCGAACTGAAGATCACCGGCTTCCCGGCGCGCACCCGTGCGGCGTCGCGGTCCATGACCCCGAGGTCGGCGCCGACGAGCGGGGCCAGGTCGGTCTTGTTGACGACCAGCAGGTCCGCGCCGCTCACTCCGGGACCGCCCTTGCGGGGGACCTTGTCGCCGCCGGAGACGTCCAGGACGAAGATCTGCCGGTCGGCGAGGCCCCGGCTGAAGGTCGCGGTCAGGTTGTCGCCGCCGCTCTCCACGATGATCAGGTCGAGCGCGCCGTGCCGCTGCTCCAGCGACTCCACCGCGTCCAGATTGGCGGAGATGTCGTCGCGGATGGCGGTGTGCGGGCAGCATCCGGTGCGGACGGCGGTGATCCGGTCGTCCGAGAGCACCGCGTTCGCGCGCAGGAAGTCGGCGTCCTCGGTCGTGTAGATGTCGTTGGTCACGACCGCCAGGTCGAGCTCGCCGCCGAGCGTGCGGCACAGCGCGGCCACCAGGGCGGTCTTCCCGCTGCCGACCGGCCCGCCGATGCCCAGCCGCAGGGCCCGCCCGGCGGCGGGCGCCGCCCGGTGCGGATCGCGGTCGTGATCGTGGTTCGTGCCCATGTGGCCTTTCCTCTCGTGCGGTGTCGGGACGCTCGCCGTCGCCTCGTCAGGACTCGAACAGGCGCAGGTCCGAGCGCAGGTGCAGTTCGGCGAAAATGTCGAGGGCGGGCGCCGACGTGCTCGGGAGGGCCGCGAACTCGGCATCGGCGAAGCCGGCGGCCTCGGCGGCGACCGCGTCCACCTGCGGCGCCAGGTCCGCGAGCGCGCCGTGCACGGCCAGGGGGTCCAGGCCGAGCAGCCGGACGGCCGCCGACGCGGGCCCGGTGACCGCCCCGTACGCGCCGATCGCGGCGGCGTCCGCGCCGGTGCCGCCGGCCGCGGCGGTCGCGGCGCCGAGGACGAGCGGGTGGTGCGGCGCCGGGAAAGCGGCGAGCGCGTCGAGGGCCGGGTGCCGGAGCGTGGCGCGGACGGCGCGCAGCAGCGACCTGCCCTGGGCCCGCGAGGCCCGCCGCGCGGCGGGCGACGGCGTCCTGGCGTCGGCCTCGGCGTCGAGCGTCGCCCAGCCGGCCCCGCCGCCGTCCGCGTGGGCGCGGGCGGCGGCCGCGAGGGCGGCGGTGACCAGCCCGGTGGTCCGCAGGCGGCCGCGCAGGAAGCTCGCGAGGGACGGCACATCGGTCACCGCTCCCGCCGCCGCGGCGGGCTCCAGCCCGCCCGAGTGGGCGTGGCCGCCCGCCGGCAGCCGGGAGTCGGCCAGCAGCAGCAGCGCCGCGGGGAGGGGCATCAGAAGAGGAAGTAGCGCTGGGCCATCGGCAGTTCGGTCGCCGGGGCGGGCTCGACCTCGTCGCCGTCGATCGACACCGTGAACGTGTCGGGATCGACGTCGATCCGCGGCAGCGCGTCGTTGAGGACCATGTCCCGCTTGCCGACTCCGCGGGTGTCGCGGACGGGCACCAGCGCGCGGCGCACGGCGAGCCGGTCGGCGATGCCCGCGTCGACGGCGGCGGGGGCCACGAAGTGCACCGACGTGCTCGCGGCGGTGACCGGGGCGGCGCCGAACATCGGGCGCGGCAGTACCGGCTGCGGGGTGGGGATGGACGCGTTGGCGTCGCCCATCGCCGCCCACGCGATCACCCCGCCCTTCACGACGACCTGCGGGCGGACACCGAAGAAGGCGGGATGCCACAGCACCAGGTCGGCGAGCTTGCCCGGTTCGACCGAGCCGACCTCGGCGTCCAGGCCGTGCGCGATGGCCGGGTTGATCGTGTACTTGGCGACGTACCGGCGGGCCCGCAGGTTGTCGGCCGGTTCGCCGCCGCCGTCCGGGCCGCGGCGCCCCTTCATCACGTGGGCGGTCTGCCAGGTGCGGATGACGGTCTCGCCGATCCGTCCCATGGCCTGCGAGTCCGAGCCGATCATCGAGATCGCGCCCAGGTCGTGCAGGACGTCCTCGGCGGCCATGGTGGTGGGCCGGATGCGCGACTCGGCGAAGGCCAGGTCCTCGGGCACCGACGGGTTGAGGTGGTGGCACACCATCAGCATGTCGAGGTGCTCGTCGAGGGTGTTGACGGTGTGCGGCCGGGTCGGGTTGGTGGACGAGGGCAGCACGTTCGGGTGCGCGGCGATGGTGATGATGTCGGGCGCGTGCCCGCCGCCCGCCCCCTCGGTGTGGTAGGCGTGCACCGAGCGGCCGCCGACGGCGCCGAGCGTCGACTCGACGTATCCGGCCTCGTTGAGGGTGTCGGAGTGCAGCGCGACCTGGACGCCGGACGCGTCGGCGACGCGCAGGCAGGCGTCGATGGCCGCCGGGGTGGACCCCCAGTCCTCGTGCAGCTTGAAGCCCGCCGCCCCGGCGCGCAGCTGCTCCCAGAGCGCCTCCTCGCCGACCGTGTTGCCCTTGCCGAGCAGCGCGACGTTCACCGGCCAGGCGTCCAGCGACTCCAGCATCCGCGCGAGGTACCAGGTGCCGGTCACGGTGGTGGCCTTGGTGCCCTCGGCCGGTCCGGTGCCGCCGCCGACGACGGTGGTCACCCCGGAGCCGAGCGCCTCCTCCAGGAGTTGCGGGCAGATGAGGTGGACGTGCGAGTCCACGGCGCCCGCGGTCAGGATGCGGCCGTTGCCGGCGAGCACCTCGGTGGACGGGCCGATCACGAGGTCGGGGTGGACGCCGTCCATCGTGTCGGGGTTGCCGGCCTTGCCGAGCGCGACGACGCGGCCGTCGCGGATCCCGACGTCGGCCTTGACGACGCCCCAGTGGTCGAGGACCACGGCGCCGGTGACGACCAGGTCGAGCGCGCCGTCGGCGCGCGTGGTGCGCGCCTGGCCCATCGATTCGCGGATCACCTTCCCGCCGCCGAAGACGACCTCGTCCCCGGCTCCCGCGCCGCGGCTGCGGTCCTCGGTGATCTCGACGAACAGGTCGGTGTCGGCCAGCCGGATCCGGTCCCCGGCGGTGGGGCCGTACAGCTCCGCGTACCGGGCGCGCGACAGCTCAGTCATCCAGGGCTCCCGCCCGCTCGGGGCGCAGCCCGGGCACCACCCGGCGTCCCGCCAGTGGAACCAGGGCGACCTCCCTGGTCAGGCCGGGCTCGAACCGCACGGAGGAGCCGGCCGGAACGTCCAGCCGGTGCCCCCAGGAGGCGTCGCGGTCGAACTCCAGCGCGGGGTTCGCCACCGCGAAGTGGTAGTGCGAGCCGACCTGGATCGGCCGGTCGCCGGTATTGGCGACGGTGACGGTGACGCGGGCGCGGCCGGGACTGAGCGCGACCGGCGCCTCGCCCGGCACGACCTCGCCGGGGACGAGCGGGCGCGCGCTCACGGGATCGGCCGGTGGACGGTGACGAGATTGGTGCCGTCGGGGAACGTGGCCTCCATCTGCACCGAGTCGAGCATCTCCGGGACGCCTTCCATGACGTCCTCCCGGGTCAGCACCGCGCGGCCGGACTCCATCAGCTCGGCGACCGAGCGCCCGTCCCGCGCTCCCTCCAGCACGTGGACGGCGATGATCGCGGTGGCCTCCGGCTGGTTGAGCCGCAACCCGCGGGCCCGGCGATCGCGTGCGACCGACGCGGCGACATGCAGGAGCAGGCGTTCCTGCTCGTGGGGGCTGATCAGCACGTTCAGGACCATACTGGTCATTGGGGACTGCGGGCCGCGGGCGTCGCCGATTTAACTGCGAATTTACGAGTCCCCGCGCCCCGCGGTCAGCCGGGACGGCGCGCGGGCTACGGGACCACCCTGGCCGGCGAGCCCACCGCGGGTACCGAGAAGATCCTCGACATGGGTTCCTTCAAGCGGTTGCCCGCGGCGCGCGCGGGCAACGTCCTCCCGCTGACCACCGGCACCGTCCACACCTTCGAGGCGGCCGAGCGCGCCGCCGCCGAGATGCGCGAGGCGGCGGAGTCGCTCGCGGCCGGAGAGCGATGAGCGGCGCGGACCGCGGCACGACCAAGCACCCGACGGGGTACCGGACGAGGAGGACAGATGGCCGGACGTGAGCACAAGCCGTACCCGATCGTGATCCGCCGCCTGGAGGTGCTGGAGGCGTTCGACGTCACGCCGGGCATGCGCCGGATCGTGCTGACCGGCGACGAACTCGGTGCCTTCCGCAACAACGGGCACGACATCTTCCCGTTCCGGACGGAGAACGCCGACGACCATGTCAAGCTGGTCGTCCTCGACGGCACCGACATCGCCCCGCCGGCACAGGACGACGGGCACCTCGACTGGAGCCGGGAGGCGCTCGCCCGCGCCCGCGACTACACGCCGCGCCGCTACGACGCCGCGGCGCGGCGCCTCGAGCTCGACTTCGTCCGCCACGAGGGCGGGCTCGCCGCGGAGTGGGCGGACCGCGTCCGGCCGGGCGACCGCGTCCACGTCGCGGGGCCGCGCGGGACGACCGTCCTGCCCCCGGACATCGACTGGTACTTCCTCGCCGGGGACGAGACCGCCCTCCCGGCGATCGCCCGGCGCGTCGAGGAACTTCCCGCCGGGACGCCCGTCACGGCCGTCGTCTCGGTGCCGTCCGCGAGCGAGGAGCAGACCTTCGAGCACGCCGCGGACCTCGACATCACCTGGGTGCACCGCGACACCGCCGGACCGGGCGCCTTCATGGCCGCGGTCCGGGCCGCGCCGTGGCGCGACGGCCAGGTGTACGCGTGGGCGGCGGGCGAGGCGGGGATGCTGCGCCCGTTCCGGCGCTGGCTCAAGGAAGACAGGCCGGTGGACCCGGGCCACACCGACATCTCCGGCTACTGGCGCGCGGGCCGCAGCCAGGACCAGCACGCGAAGCAGCTCGCCGAGCTGCGGCGCACGGTGAACCTCGGCGTCCCCTACGCCGTCCGCGCGGCGATCTCCCTCGGCCTCGCCGAGCACGTGAGCGAGGGCCGGACCACGGTGGACGCGCTGGCCGAGGCGACCGGGGCCCGCCCCGGAGGCATCCGCAGGCTGGTCGGGCTGCTGGCCTTCGAGAGGCTGTTCACCGTCGCCGCGGACGGCACCGTCGGGCTCGGCCCGAAGGGCTACCTCCTGCTGGAGGAGTACGTCCACTCCATGCTCGACGACCGTTTCGGGCACGCGCGCCTCGACCACGCCTGGCCCGGCCTGCTGCACGCGGTCCGGACCGGGCGGTCGGGCTTCGAGCACGTCAAGGGGCACTCCTTCTGGGACGAGCTGGCCTCCGAGGCGAACCTCGGCGAGAGCTTCGACCGGACCCTGGCCGAGTGGTCCGGCGACTGGGCGCCCAAGGCGGTCGAGGCCATGGACCTGACGGACGAGCACGTGGTCGACGTGGGCGGGGGCTCCGGCACGCTGCTCGGGCACGTCCTGTCCGCGTTCCCCGGCACCCGGGGCACGCTCGTCGAGCTGCCCACCACGGCCGCGCGCGCGGAGGCCCACCTGGCCGACGTGGGCGTGGGGGACCGGACGACCATCGCCCGGCAGAGCTTCTTCGAGAAGCTGCCCGGCGGCGGGGACGTCTACCTCCTGGCCCAGGTGCTGCACGACTGGCCGGACGAGGAGGCGGTCGCCGTCCTGGGACGCGCCGCCGAGGCCGCCGGGTCCGGCGGGCGGGTCCTGGTGATCGAGCGGCTGTCCGAGGGCGAGGCGCGCGACCACGACGCGATCTTCGACCTGAAGATGTACGCCGTGTTCGGCAGCGGCGAGCGTACCGAGGACGAGTACGCGGCCCTCGCCGCGCGCGCCGGGCTCCGGCCGGGGGCCGTCGCGCGGCTGCACGGCGCCATGCACATGATCGAGATGCGCGCCGCCGACCCGTTCGCGTGACCCGCCCCCGGTAGCCGGCCCGCCCGGCGGCTCCCGGCGAGTACGTCGATCAGCGGTTGCTGGAGGGGTGAGCGCCCGCCGGGCTCACCGGCCGTCGGGCCGGGCCCCGCCGGAGCGCTCGGGGCCCCAGGCGAAGGCCAGGGACGCGCCGGTGATCGCGGTCAGGGTGCCGACCAGGAACCCGCCGAGGTTCGCCAGGACGAACGCGGCGAGGGCGGCCAGGACGGCGAGGAGCGCGAAGGCGATCCGCTGACCGGGGACGAACCAGAGGGCGGCGCCCATCGCGACGAGGAAGAGGCCGAGGAGGAAGGCGGCGTAACCGCCCAGGCCGGGGTGGACGACCAGGCCGGTGCCGAGCACGGGGACGAGCAGGATCTCGGCACCGGCCGCGGCCACCAGCAGGCCCGCGGTGAAGGGGCGGCGGGCGGTCCAGCGGCGGACGGTCCGGGGCGCTCTCCCGGCGCGGCGGGCTAGAAGCACGCCCGGACGTCCCGTCCGAAGGAGACGTCCAGGCCGGTGACCTGGAACGAGCCGCCGGCCACCAGCCACGCGTCGGCCCGCACGTTCCGGACGACGAAGCCGTCCGCGCCGACGCCGAAGTCGCCGGGGGAGCCGCTGGTCGGGGCGCCGGTGCCGAGGCCGCCGGCGTCGCGGTTCAGCAGCAGGGAGCGGAAGTCGACGTCGGCGTCCACGTCGGTGGCGGAGATGCTCAGCCCGTGGACGCGGGACGGGCGGGCGGGGTCGCTCGCGCTCAGCCGCACGGTGTACCGGCCGAGCGGGGTGCTCACGGCGGCCGACTGGCACAGGCCGAGGACGCGCGCGGAGCGCATGGTCAGGGTCAGGACCGGGCGGCCGTCGCCGTCCGCGGAGTGCACGACCGCCGGGTACAGGGCGAAGCCGTGCCCGGACAGCTCGTCGGCCGACACCTTCATCTGCCGGCCCGACACGGCGAACGAGGCGGGGAGCGCGCCCTGGGCCAAGCCGAACGCCAGGACCGCCAGCGCGCCGACCGCCGGGACGAACAGCACGAGGAAGCGCCGCACCCGTCGCTTCACTCGCGGCCTCCTTTTGTTCGACCTATTCCTCGCCCCGGCGTGGCCGTCGGGTTACCCGGCCCTCACCGGACCGCCCCTGGCGATGGCTCTCCATGACGATACCATCACTTAACGTGACCAGTTGCGGGGAGCGATGACGGGATACACGAACCTCGTGCGGTGCCTGCGGGACCGGGCGGAGCGGTACGGCGACGGACGATGGTTCGCCTACGTCACGTCCCGAGGCGGCGAACTGGTCGAGACCGACCGGCTGGGGTACGCGCGCCTGGACGAACGGGCCCGCGCGCTGGGTACCTGGATCGCGGGGGAGGGGTCGGCCGGGCGGCCGGTGCTTCTGCTCTACCCGGCCGGGCCCGAGTTCCTATGCGCCTTCTTCGGCTGCCTCTACGCGGGCGCGATCGCGGTTCCGGCGCCGCTGCCGGGGACGGACGCGCACGCGCTGGAGCGCGCCGAGGGCATGATCGCCGACTGCGGAGGCCGGATGGTCCTGACCGACGCCGCGAACCTGCCGGGCCTTCGGGAGCGGCTCGGACGCTCCGGCCCGGACGAGCGCGTCCGGTGCGTCGCGACCGACGGCGGGGACCTCCGCGGGTCGGGGCGGCTGCCGGACGCGGCCCCGTCCGACGTCGCCTACCTGCAGTACACGTCCGGGTCCACCGGACGTCCGCGCGGCGTGGCGATCTCGCACGGCAACGTGCTCGCCAACTGCGCCGCCATCGGCTCCTGGGTGGGCGCGCCCGCCGCCCGGACGGCCGCCGGGTGGCTGCCGCACTTCCACGACATGGGCCTGGTCGGGATGCTGCACACGCTCTTCGCGGGCGGCGACCTGGTGTGCGCGCCGCCGGTGGCGTTCCTCGCGCGCCCGGCCCTGTGGCTGGAGATGATCGACCGGTACCGGGCGGGGACGACGGTCGCCCCTGACTCGGGGTACGAGTGGCTGGCCCGCCGCTGCCGGGACGAGAAGCTGGCGGGACTGGACGTGTCGTGCCTGCGGCGCGCGGTGATCGGTGCGGAGCCCGTCCGGCCCTCGACGCTGGAGGCGGTCGAGCGGCGCTTCGCCGCGATCGGCTGGGACCGGCGGGTTTGGGCGCCCGCCTACGGGCTGGCCGAGGCGACCCTGCTGGTCGCGGGCTCCCCGGGCGGCGGCCCGGTCGTGCGCCGCCCCGGCACCGATCCCGGGTCCGCCGGGACTTCGGCCGGGATCGTCGCCGCGGGCCGTCCGGTGGGCGCCCGCGTCCGCGTCGTCGATCCGCGCACCCGCGTCCCGCTGGATGACGGGCGGGTGGGCGAGATCTGGGTGGCCGGGGACGGCGTCGCCCTCGGCTACCACGGCGACGCGGAGGCGACCGAGCGCACCTTCCGCACCCGCCTCCGGGACGGCGAGGGCCCCTACCTGCGCACCGGCGACCTCGGGTACGTCGAGGACGGCCTCCTCCACGTGACCGGGCGCCTGAAGGAGGTCGTCATCGTCAACGGCCGCAACCTGTACCCGCACGATCTCGAGGAGGCGGGGCGCCGCGCGCATCCCGCCGCCGGGGCCGGTGCGGCGTTCGCCGTGGCGGGGGGCGACCGCGAGCACGTCGTGCTGGTGCAGGAGGTCGACCGGCGCCGCGCGGAGCCGCTCGACGCCCTCGCCCGGTCCGTCCGGCACGCGGTGAGCGCCGCCGCGGGCGTCCCGGTGAGCGTGGTGCTCGTGCGCCGCAACGCCATCGCCCGCACCACGAGCGGCAAGGTGCGGCGGCACCGGACGCGGCGGCGCTGGCTGGACGGGCGCCTCACGGTGCTGCACGCGGACCTCGAACCCGACGCGGGGCTTGCGGTCAGCGCCGTCCGCTCATGAAGGCGTGCAGCTCGGTCAGGAAGCGGTAGCCGGTGTCCTCGAGCATGTAATGGCCCGCGTCCGGGTAGACGCAGGCGCGGGCGCCGGGGAACCTGCGGCACCACTCGTCCAGGATCGCCCGGTCGAACACCACGTCGCGCAGCCCCCAGCCGATGAGGACGGGCAGGTGCGCGAACCACTCGAGCGCCTCCGCCGCGCCGTGCAGCACCGGCCAGGCCGGGTCGCCCGGCCGCAGCGGGACGTCCTGGACGAACCGTCGGACGGCGATCCGGTTTCCCGGTTCGGCGGTCGGCGCCAGGTACGCGGCCCGGACGGCGCGGGGCATCGGCCGCCGCACGCCGAGCGGTGGCAGGGTGGCGAGCCGGGCGAACGCGTTGTGCCGGAGGAAGAGCCGCTCGCCCAACGCCGTCTCCCGCAGCATCCAGAACGGCGGGCGGAGCGGCGGCCGGACGCGGTCCCCGTGCGGGTTCGGGAACGCGGCGGTGTTGAGGACGACCAGGCGGGCGACGCGTTCGGGGTGCCGGGCGGCCCACGCCATCCCGATCGGGCCGCCCCAGTCGTGCATCGCGAGCGTCCAGCCCCGTTCGGGGGCGCCCGCGGCGATCAGGTGCCCGGTCAGCGCGTCGAGGTCGTCGACGCGGGACGCGAGCGTCCACGCGTACCCGTCCTCGTCCGGTTTGTCGGACAGCCCCATGCCGATGTGGTCGGGGGCGATGCAGCGGAACCGGTCGCGGAGCGCCAGGACCGGGTAGCGCCACATGTAGCTCCACGACGGGTTCCCGTGCAGGAACAGGACGGGCGGCCCGGTGCCCTCGTCCACGTAGTGGAGCCGGTGGCCGTCGCGCTCGAACCAGTGGGACGCGAACGGGTATCCGGGGAACCCGCTCACGGGGCGGCCCGCAGCGGCCGCCGTTCCAGGTGCGCGGCGAGGCGCGCCATGCCCTCGTCCGTGCTCACCGCCGGGCGGTAGCCGAGGTCGCGGCGGGCGGCGGAGATGTCGAACCAGTGCGCGGTGGACGCCTGCCGCACCAGGAACCTGGTCAGCGGGGGCTCGCCGCGTACGCCCGGCAGCCGGTACCCGAACTCGACCAGCGCCGCCGCCGCGGCGGCCGCCCGGACCGGGACCCGCCGGACGACCGGCGGCGCCCCGGCCGCCGCCAGCAGCGCGTTCAACCAGTCGCCCATGCCCTGCGGTTCGCCCTGGGTGACGAAGTAGGCGCGCCCGTTCAGCGGCGAACCGGGGGCGAGCCGGTCGAGGGCGAGCAGGTGGGCGTCGGCGGCGTTGTCGATGTAGACCGTGTCGACCTTCTTGTCGGACGCCCCGGGCAGCATCATCCGCCGCCGCCGCGCGACCAGGCGCGGCAGGAAGTGCGGGTCGCCGGGACCCCAGATCAGGTGCGGCCGCAGCGCCACGGCCGGGATCAGCCGCCCGGCGGCGCCCAGCACCAGGCCCTCCGCCGCCGCCTTCGTCCGCGGATACGCGGCGAGGAACCGCCGCGCGTACGGCAGCGACTCGTCCGCCCCCTCCAGGTCGCGCCCGTCGTGCACCACGCTCGGCGAGGACGTGTACACCAGCCGCGCCCCGGCGCGCGCACACGCCTGCAGCACGTGCCGCGTCCCGTCCACGTTGGTCCGCTCGTAGTCGCGGTCGCGCCCGCCGACGCCCGCCCTGGCGGCGCAGTGCACGACGGCGTCGCACGCGTCGGCCGCCGCGAGCACCGCGTCCCGGTCGCGGACGTCGCCGAGGTGCTGGACGACGCCCAGGTCGTCCAGCGCGGCCGACCGGCGCCGCTGCAACGAGCGGACGGCGTCGCCGCGTTCGGCCAGCCGCCGGCAGACGGCCTCGCCCAGGAACCCGCTCCCGCCCGTGACCAGCACCCTCATCGCGGATCCGCCTCCAGCCGCCGCGCCGCCCAGGCCGCCAGCTCGTCCCGCCGGATCTTGCTGCGGTGCCGGACGTCCATCGGGAACCGGTCGTGGAACAGCACGTCGCGGATCGCGGCGGTGCCGGGCCGCTCGACCGCGAGCGCGAGGGCCTCGGCACGGATACGGGCCCGCCGCGCGCGTCCCGTCCCGGGTTCGGCCTGCACGACGAGCACGGCGCGCTGCCCGGACGGCGGCCCGACGCCGACGAGGGCGGTGCGGCGCACCCCCGGCAGCGCGTCGAAGACCGGTTCGACGTGGTCGGTGTACAGCTCGTCGCCGGACGCGAGCCGGACGCGTTCGCTCTTGCGGCCCGCGAACCACAGCCGGCCCAGCTCGTCGATCCGGCCGAGGTCGCCCATCCGGTGCACGACCCGGTCGCCGTCGGTGATCCGGGCCCGCGCGGTGGCGTCCGGCCGCTCCAGGTAGGGGCCGGCGACCGTCGGCCCGGTGACGGTCAGCTCCCCGACCGTCCCGGGCGGGACGAGCAGGTCGTCCCGCCACTCGGGGATCGGCTCGTCGGTCACCCCGATGACGCGGACGAGCTGGTCCGGCAGCGGCTCGCCCAGGCACGTCCCCTCCGCTCCGGCGGTCGCGGCAAGGTCGTGCCCCTCGATGGCGCTGACCGGCATGCACTCCGTCGCGCCGTACACCGAGTGCAGTTCGGCGCCGGCCGGAAGGCAGGCACGCGCCCGATCCAGCACCGCGCGCGGCAGCGGGGCGCCCGCGGTGAGCACGGTGTGGACCGGGTCCAGGACCAGCCCCCGGGGCAGGCAGTACCGGGCGATCCGGTCCAGCAGCGCGGGCGGCGCGAACAGCGCGCCCACGCCGAACCGTCGGATGTCGGTGACCAGCACGGACGGACGGGCGGCCGCCGGGCGGCGCGCGTCCACGGCGGGGAACACGGGCACGGCCCCGAGCACCGTGCTCGCGAGGGCGAACGGCGGGAACGTCGACAGCACGCGCGTCCCGGGTTCGAGCGGCTTCGCCCGGTCGAGCATCCGCACCTGCGCGAGCAGGTGCCCGTGCCGCAGCGGGACGCCCTTCGGCGGGCCGGTCGAACCGGACGTGTAGGCGATGAGCGCGAGGTCGTCCGGGCCGGGCGGGGGATCGCGGACCGGTTCGGGGGGCGCGGCGGCGCGCAAGCCGTGCATGGTGCGGCCCAGCCAGAACCGCCGCGGCCCGACCGTGACCGTCGTCCGGACGGACCGGCGCGCCCACCCCAGCGCCGTCCGCGCGGCCTGCGCGAGCGGGACGCCGACGAACACCTCGGGCGCCGCCTCCGCCATGCACGCCCGCAGCGCGGCGCGGGGCAGCGCCGGGTCGATCAGCACCGGGACGGCGCCCATCCGCAGCAGCGCGTGCGCGAGCGCCAGCAGTTCGACGCCGGGCGGCACCATGACCGAGGTCCGGGTGCCCGCGCGCACCCCGGCCGCCCGCAGCCCCGCCGCCGTCCGGTCGATCAGGGCGTCCAGCTCGGCGAACGTGACGGTGCGGGGCGAGCGGCCGCCCGTCGCGCACGCCACCGCGCCGGGCCGCTCCCGCACGCGCGCGGCGAGCAGGTCGGCGAGCCGGCCGGGGCCGTCGGCGTGCATCCGGGTCACCACCGCGCGATGACGATGCCGGCGCCGATGCCGCTGCCGAGGCCGACGAGCGCGACCAGGTCGCCGCGCCGTACCCGGCCGCCGCGCACCGCCTCGGCGAGCTGCAGCGGCAGCGACGCGGTCGCCACGTTGCCGTGCTCGGCGATCGTCACGACGGTCCGGTCGTGCGGGATCCCGGCCCGGTCGCAGAACGCCCGCAGGTAGGGGAGCGCCGCCTGGTGGACGCACACGGCGGCGAAGTCGTCCCAGCGGAGACCGGCCTCGACCAGCGGCTTGTGCAGCACCTCGAGATCGAGGTCGTTGAACGCGGCGGCGAACCGCAGGGAGTCGTAGTCGAACCGGCCGATGCCCAGCGGGGCGCCGTCCGGGTCCGACGACAGTCCGGTGACGGGCAGGGCGGCCAGCGCCCACGCGGCGGACTCGGCGGAGAACCGGGTGGCCAGTACGCCCCCGGCCGGGCCGTCGCCCGCGGCCGGGCCCGCCTCCATCAGCAGCGCGGCCCCGGCGTCGGAGAACGTGTAGTGCGGGCCCGCCGCGAAGAACTCCTCGGTGCTCCGGATCCGCCAGGGGATGCCGGCGCTCAGCAGCTCCCCGCAGGTGATCAGCACCCGGCGATGGCCGCCGCGGGCGATCAACGCGTCCGCGATGTCGATGGCGTTGGCGAACCCGTTGCAGGCGTTGCGCACGTCGAACACCGGGCAGGCCGCGCCGAGCCCGGCCGCGACGACGTGCGCGGTCGCGGGCTCGACCGTGTCGCCGAGCACGCCCGCGTAGATGATCAGATCGAGTTCGGCGGGCCGGACGCCGGCGTCGTCCAGCACCTCGCGGGACGCCGCGACGGCCAGGTCGGACGGCAGCTCGTGCGGGGCCGCGATGTGCCGGCGCCGCACGCCGCTCGCGCGCTCCAGCACCCCGCGCGGGATCCGCACGCCGGGGCTGCGCGCCTCGACGGCGTCCTCGAGCTCGGCCGTGGTCATGGTCGTCTCGGGCAGGTGCACGGCGACACCGGCCAGCCGGCTGCACGGCTCGTTCATCGAGGCTTCCCTCCTTGTACGGCGCGGTGGACGACTCCGGCCAGCTCCAGCACCGTCCGGGTCACGATGAGCCGGTCGAGCGGCAGCTCGACGCCGAGCCGATCCTCGATGTCGTGCACGGCGACGTAGAGCGTCCGCGACTCCATGCCGGGCAGGGCGGACCAGCGGGCGTGGTCCTCCACCTGCCCGGGGTCGATCCGCAGGGCGTCGACGAGGACGTCGCGGACCAGGGCGACGGTCGTGCTCGGGACCGTGGGCGGGTTCACGCTTCCTCCTGGAGAGGGGACGAGACGGGACGGGCTTGGGACGGGCCCTGGCTCGACCCGTCATGACCCGGCGACCTGCGATGACAACATAGAGTTACGTTGCGATTACATACAAGTGACTCGAGGGTGCCGCTCGTCTACCCGTCCGCGCGGACGCGCCGCGCCATGGGGGCGGCCGGTCCGGCGGGCCCGGCGGCTCGGTTCCACGCGGTCGCGCCGGAGGTCGTGCGCGGCGCGGAAGTCGATGTGCCGGGGCGCGCCGGCGCCGCAGCGTTCGCCGAGTCCGAACAGGACGACGCGGCCGAAACGGGGCACCCGGCGGTGCGGAGCGGGATCACCAGGTGCACAGTCCCACGGCGGTCATCCAGCACGCCGGTGGTGAGCCGGCCGCTGTCGCCGCGGGTGTCGACACGGTCCGAGCGCGCCCGGTCGCCGGGCTCCCAGCCGGCGCCCGGCCGGATGACGCGATCGGCGGGCCGCCGCTGGAAACCGTTCCGTCTAGAAGCGGTTCCGTCTAGAAGCCGAGTTCGGTCAGCAGCTTCTCGCTCTCGGCCCAGAGCCGGGCGGCGGCCGCGTCGTCGAGCGCCGCCCCGGCGGGCGCCTCCTCCGCCTTCCGGTGGAAGTAGCGGCCGCCGTCCCGGCCGCCCTCGGGGCCGGTGGCCAGCCAGACGAGCGTCTCCGCGGGCTCGCCGGGCGGGACGGTGTCGGCCGCGGCCATGTGCTCCCGCATGGCCGCGTCCCCGTGGGAGGCGAAGTTGGTGGCCACCCTGCCGGGATGCATGGCCTGCGCGACGATGCCGTCGGGCGCCGCCCGCCGGGCGAGTTCGCGGGTGAAGAGGAGGTTGGCGAGCTTCGCCCGGCCGTAGGCGAGGGCCGTGTGGAAGCGGTCGAGGCTCTGCAGGTCGTCCCAGTCGAGGCCGTCGCCGATCCGGTGGGCGCTCGAGGAGACCGTGATCACCCGCCCCGGCGCGGCGGGCGGGCGGGCCGCGCTCGTCCGCAGCGCCGGCATCAGCTCGCGGGTCAGCAGGAACGGGGCGAGGTGGTTGGCCGCGAAGGTCGCCTCGGTGCCCTCCGCGGTGACGATCCGGCGGTCCCGGACGCCGCCCGCGTTGTTGACCAGCACGTCGAGGCGCGGGGCCAGGCTCGCGATCTCGGCGGCGACGCGCACGACCTCGGCCATCAGGGTGAAGTCGCCGCGCACCATGGCGAAGTCGCCCGCGGCCGCGAGTTCCCGCTCGGCCTCCGCGCAGCGGTGCGGGTCGCGGCCGGCGCCGATCACCTGCCAGCCGCGTCCCAGCAGCCCGCGGGCCGTCGATCTGCCGATTCCCGAGCTGGCCCCGGTGACGACCGCGACGGGCCGGTCCGCATCGAATCTCAACGCTTCGCCTTTCGTTCGTGTTCAGCGCGGCCGGAGGCCGTCCAGCAGCAGGTGGACGGTGAACTCGACGCGTTCGTCGATCTTCTCCGGCGCCGGCGGGCGGCCGCCCGCGATGGCGCGCACCTGGCTGCCGACCACCATGCTCATGAAGGCGCGGGCCGCCTGATCGGAGTTGGTCGGGGCGATCCGTCCCGCGGCGGCGGCACGGTCGAGGAGGTCGGCGACGAAGCCGACCACCAGTGCGGTGTTCAGCTCGTAGGCGGCGACGAAGATCTCCGGGAAGCGGTAGCTCTCGGTGTTGACGATGCGTTGCAGGCGCAGCCCGTCCGGTGTCGTCACCTGCTCGATCCGCAGCCTGGCGACGGCCTTCAGCGTCCCGGCGAGGTCGCCGTCGTCGAGGTCCTCGAGCACCTCGCGCGGCACGGCCTGCCGTTCGATGGCGCGCAGCACGGCGGCGAGGAACAGCGCGGACTTCTCGGGGTAGCGGGCGTAGATGGTCCGCTTCGTCATGCCGACGCGGGACGCGATCAGCTCGATCGTCGTGGCCTCGTAGCCGCCTTCCAGGAACAGGTCCAGCGCGGTGTCGAGCAGTTCCGCGTGGCGGGCCTCGGCCTGCTCGCGGGTGGGCCGCCCGGCGCCCCGCCGGGCCGGCGGTCCGGTCCCCGTCATGCCGTCCTCCTCGTGAGCGTCTCTTGCATCCGCGCCTCCCAGGCGTTAATGATACGTAGGAGTTGCTATTTTCTCGAGTCCCCACCCGGACTCAGGGAAGGATGCCCGGTGAGCTCTGCTGTGGAAAGACTGTTGCGGCTGGTCGACGCGCCGGACCGCTTCGACCACTCCCATGCCGACCTGCGCGAGACGCAGCGCGCGGCGCTCGACGAGCGCTTCCAGGAACGCAGGAACCGGATCAAACTGCTGGCCCGCCGGGCCGAGGAGGCGGGCACCGGCGAGATCCGCGACCGCGCCGACATGGTGCCGCTGCTGTTCCCGCACACCGCTTACAAGAGTTATCCGGAGAGCTTCCTGCTCGAAGGGCAGTGGGACCGGCTCGGCAAGTGGCTGGAGACGGTCTCGCCGTACCCGATCGGTCCGATCGAGACGTCCGGCATCGCCGACATCGACGACTGGGTCGCACGGCTCCAAGCCGCGGGGCACTACGTGTCGTGCTCCAGCGGGACGACCGGCAAGTCCGCGATGCTGCTCGCCTCGGAACGCGACATGGAGTGGTCGCGCAAGGACACCGTGAACGTCTTCTCCTGGGGCTCGGGCGTGCGGCCCGCCCGGGACCGGCGGATGTTCGGTCTCGGGGCCACCGCCGCCGTCCCCAAGAACCTCGTCATCGCCCAGGCCCAGCACGAGGCGTTCGGCGATCCGGCCAAGGAGCGCTTCCAGCCGCCGCTCCCGCCGATCACCATCGGCTCGCTGACCAGGATGGTCGTGCTCCGCAAGAAGATCGCGGACGGCACCGCGCCGCCCGACGAGCTGGCCGACTTCGAGCGCACGTCCCAGGAACGGCAGAAGGCGATGGACGAGTCGGTGGTCGCCGTCGCCGAGGCGCTCGTCCGGCACCGGGAGGAGAAGCTCTACATCGCGGGGATGTGGAACAGCCTGTACCAGGTGGCCAGGGCGGTCCGGGACATGGGCTACTCGGCGGAGCACTTCCACCCCGACAACTGCATCTACGTCGGCGGCGGGCTGAAGCGCGCGCAACTGCCCGACGATTACCAGGAGTACGTGCACCAGACGTTCAACATCCCGGCCGAGCGGGATTTCCAGAACTACTCCATGCAGGAGCTCAACTCGGGCATGCCCAAGTGCCGGAAGGGCGACCGCTACCACGTGCCGCCCTGGCTCGTGCCGTTCGTCCTGGACGAGACGGGCGACGCGCTCCTGCCGCACGAGAGCGGCGAGGTCGAGGGGCGCGCCGCCTTCTTCGACCTCTCGCTCGACGGGCGCTGGGGCGGGGTCATCACCGGCGACAAGATCGCCCTCGACCTCGACCCGTGCGCCTGCGGCAGCAAGGGGCCCTCGGTGCGCAACGATATCGCCCGCTACGCCGACCTCGTCGCCGGCGACGACAAGATCGGGTGCGCCGGCACCGTCGACGCCTACGTCCGGGGGCTGTCATGACCGCGATCCAGACCGAGCCGCAGGCCGGCGGCGCCGTGCCCGCGCCGTTCTTCCAGCGCGGCGAACTGGTCGAGGGCCACGACGCCACGCACCGTTCCCGCGACCTCGGCGTCGCGTTCGCGACGCCGCGCATCGTCATGGACGGTCTGGTCCATCCGCGCGCCGAGGTGCCGCCGCTGCTGAACGTCCCGCTCGCGGAGATCATCGACTTCCTCGTCGAGACCGGGGAGCGCATCCGCGACCCCCGGAACCCGTTCATGCGCGAGTGCATCGACCGCATGTCGACCACGCACATCCTGCCGCGCCCGGTGCTGGAGGCGCAGGTCGGTGCGGCGGCCGCCTATCTCGACAAGCGGTTGCTGGAGACCGTGGTCGAGCAGAACTTCCCCGACCCCCGGGCGCTGGACGGATGGGTCCCCAAGCAGGACTTCACCGGACGCAAGAGCTTCGTGCGGGCGTTCGCGCCCCGGCTGATCCACGTGCTGCCGGGCAACTCTCCGGGCGTCGCGGTCAAGTCCATCGCCCAGGGCGCGATGGTCAAGGCCGTCAACCTGTTCAAGATGTCGTCCAGCGACCCCTTCACCACGGTGGCGATCCTGCGGACCATGGCCGCCATCGATCCGGCCCACCCCATCGTCACGTCGATGTCGGCGGTGTACTGGCGCGGCGGCGACGACACGGTGGAGCGCGTGCTGTACCGCCCCCAGTACTTCGACAAGATCGTCGCCTGGGGCGGCGGCGACGCGATCAACAACGTGATCAAGTACCTGGGCCCCGGCTTCCAGCTGGTGTCGTTCGACCCCAAGACCTCGATCTCGATGGTCGGCGGGGAGGCGTTCGCCTCGGAGGGGACGCTCGACCGCGCGGCCTCGCTGGCCGCCTCCGACGTCATGGTCCTCAACCAGGAGGCCTGCGTCGCCAGCCGGTTCGTCTTCCTCGAGGGCGACCGGGACGACGCCGACCGCTTCTGCGCGCGCCTGTACCGGCACATCGCGGCGAAGGCGGCCGAGTCCGGTGACACCAGGCCGCTGGAGCGGGACCTGCGCGAGCAGATCGACACGCTGATGATGCTCGACGACGACTACCGGACCTGGGGCAGGACCGACGGCACGGGCCTGGTGATCCGCTCCGACGAGCCCGTGGACTTCCACCCGATCAACAAGGTCGTCAACGTGGTCCGGGTGGACTCCCTCGACGACGCGGTGCGGTTCGTCAACGTTGCGACGCAGACGATCGGGTTCTACCCCTCCGAGCGGACGGCCGGCTACCGCGACCGTCTCGCGAGCGGCGGCGCCCAGCGCATCGTCCGGCTGGGCGAGGCGGGGCCCGGCACCATCGGCAATCCGCACGACGCCATGTATCCGCTCCACCGCTTCGTGCACTGGATGGCGCACGAGGACGGCACCGTGCCGGGCTGAGGCGGACGCGACCCCGTCCGGCCGACCGGGCCGCCCCGGCCCCTCGGCGCCGGGGTAGAAGGAGCTATGTCGACTAGCGAGGCGGCGTAGGGCGTAAATAACGTCCTCGCCGCCTCGCTGCTTGATCATTTCTTGACAGGCCTGTTCAGCGGCCTGCGGAAGCGGTACGTTCCCGGCTGGATGCGAGCCGTTTCGGAGCAGCTCTGTCGAAGCAATATTCTCGCGGACAGCACTTGTCTTTCTCGTGTGGCGGAAGTAACGTTCTCGTAATCGGCGGCGGCCGGCGGGATCCGAACTCTCCGGCCGGAACCGTTGGTCCCGTGCTGGTGAGAGCCGATGCGGGAGCGCGGTCCGCCTGCAAGAGTGCTCAGGAAGGCGAGCCGTATGTTGTTCACCTCCATCAGCAGAATCGGCCGCAGTCTCCTCGTGGTGCTACTGGTCAGTTTGGCCGTGGTATCGCTGATGAGCATGGCGCCCGGTTCGGTCGCGTCGGTCATTCTAGGTGAAGATGCGACACCGGAATCGATCGCCGCGTTGAACGCGAAACTGGGAATGGATCAACCATTCTGGGCGCAGTATCTGGACTGGCTCGGCAACGCGGTCCGGGGCGACCTGGGAACCTCTCCGCTCACCGGGCAGCCCGTGACGGAAGCGATCGTGGAGCGGCTGCCGGTCACGTTGCAACTGGCCGCGATGGCGCTCGCCATCGCGCTGGTCGTCTCGGTGCTGCTGGCCGTCGCCTCCGCGGCGCGGCCGGGGAGCCCGGTCGACCGGGCCATCAACGTGCTGTCCTCGGTGTTCCTGTCGGTGCCGGCGTTCATCGCCGGTCCGGTGCTCATCTACGTGCTCGCGCTGCAGCTCGGCTGGTTCCCCGTCATCGGATGGTCGGATCTCGGCGAGGGCATCGGCGCGAACCTGCGCGCCGCGCTCCTGCCCGCGATCTCCATCGCCCTGATCGAGATCGCGGCCTTCCACCGCGTGCTGCGCGAGGACCTGATCGGAACGCTCCAGGAGGACTTTGTCGGCGCGGCCAGGGCGAAAGGGATGGGGGCGGTCTACGTGATGTTCCGGCACGCGCTGCGGCCGTCGTCGATGTCGCTGGTCACCCTCGCGGGGATCAATCTCGGCCGGCTCGTCGGCGGGACGGTGATCGTGGAGACGCTGTTCCTGCTGCCGGGCCTCGGTCAATTGCTGACGACCTCGATCGTCTCGCGCGATCTGGTCATGGTGCAGGGAGTGGTGGTGTTCGTCGCGGTGGTCTATGTCGTGATCAACACGGTGGTCGACCTGAGCTACCGATTGATCGACCCCCGGGTCAGGAAGGTGGCGACGGCGTGACACAGTCACCGTCCACCGCGGGCCGCCTCGCGCTTCCGGTCGTCCCGCAGGTGCGCAAACCCCGGTCGGTCCTGGTCTATCTGGCGTACACGTGGCTGATCGCGGTGATCGGCATGGCGCTGTTCGCGGGCCTGCTGCCGCTGGCGCCCTACATCACGGCGGTGGGAACGCCGCACCAGGGCCCGCAGTGGGGCTCCCTCGAACTGTCGATGGGGACGGACTACCTGGGCCGGTCCATCTTCTCGCGGGCGGTGCACGGAGCGCAGGTCTCGCTCGTCGTCGGTGTCCTCGCGAGCGTGATCGGGTTCACCGTCGGGGGCCTCCTCGGGATGCTCGCCGGCTACTTCGGCGGACGGCTCGACGCGGTGGTGCGGCTGCTGACCGACGCGATGCTGGCGTTCCCGCCGCTGATCCTGCTGATGGCGCTGTCCTCCATCCTCACCCCCAGCCTCGAGACCCTGCTCATGGGGCTCACGCTGCTGGTGATCCCCACCTTCGTCCGGCTGGCGCGCGCGAACACCCTCGTCTGGTCGGCGCGGGAGTTCGTGCTGGCGGCGCGGAACATGGGAGCGGGCCACCGCCCGATCCTGCTGAAGGAGATCCTGCCCAACGTGCTGCCCTCGCTCGGGGCCTACCTGCCGATCGTGATGGCCGCGCTGATCGTGGCGGAAGGGTCGCTGAGCTTCCTCGGGCTGGGCATCCCGCCACCGACGCCGAGCTGGGGCGGCATGATCAACGACGGCAAGGACGCCATCACCGACACCCCGCACATGGTGCTCATGCCCGCACTGGTCATCTTCCTGACCGTGTTCTCGCTGAACCTGGCCGGCGACCACCTCCGGCGCCGCTTCGACCGGACCCTGCACGACTGACAGCCGTCCCTTTGCGGACCGCTTGACAAGAGGGCGACGATGATCCGAACCAGACGTCACCTGGCAGTCGCGATGGCCTGCGTCGCGGCACTGGTCACGGCCGCGTGCAGCGGCCCGGCGACCGAAACCTCCACCGGGCCGAGCGGCCCGACCGGCCCGCCCGTGCGGGGCGGCACCGCCCGCCTGCTCATGATCAACGAACCGCGCAGCCTCGATCCCGCCGCGCTCTCGAACGTGTGGGCCTACGAGGCCGCCCTCGGCAACGCCCTGTACGGAACGCTGATGACCAACGACGTGCGGACGGGCGAGATCGGCTACAAGATGGCCGAGAGCTTCACCACCGACGACGACGGCAAGAGTTTCGTGCTGAAGCTGCGCGAGGGGCTGACGTTCTCGGACGGTGAGTCGCTGGACGCGGCCGCCGTGAAGTTCAACTGGGACCGGATCCGGGACCCGGCCACCGCGTCGTCCTCCCTGAGGTACGCGGCGCAGATCGCCTCGACCGAGGTGGTGGACGCCACGACCCTGAGGATCAGGTTGCGCGCCCAGGTCCCGAGCTACGCGCAGAACGTGGTGGTCGGGGCGATGAACTGGATCGCGTCGCCGGCGGCGCTGAAGCAGGGGCGGCGGGCCTTCGACGCCCGCCCGATCGGCGCGGGGCCGTTCGTCCTGGAGTCGTGGTCGCGCCAGGACAAGATCGAGCTGGAGCGGAACCCCCGCTACTGGGACGCCCCCAAGCCCTACCTCGACGGCATCACCGTGCGTTCCACCGCCGACACCATGCAGCGGCTGAGCACCCTGCTCAGCGGTGATGTCGACGTCGTCGTGGACACGAGCTGGAAGTCCATCGCCAAGGCGCGCGAGGCCGGCTTCGCGACGGACGTCGTGGAGATGAGCGGTGGCCAGGCGCTGTTCATGAACACGCGCAGGCCGCCGTTCGACGACATCCGGGCGCGCCGGGCCGTGTCCGCGGCCATGGACGTCGACGCGACGAACCTGTCCCAGTACAACGGGCACGGTGAGGTCCCGCGGCGGCTGTTCGCGGAATCCTCGCCGTTCTACTCGGACGTCGAGCTGAGAAAGCACGACAAGGCGCTCGCGCAGAAGCTGTTCGACGAACTGGCCGCCGAGGGCGAGCCCGTCTCGTTCACCTTCACCGCCCAGAACAGCACGGAGTCGTTGGGCGTGGCGGAGAGCGTCCAGGCGCAGCTCGGCGCGTTCGAGAACGTCGACGTCGAGATCCGGACGATCGCCAGTGCGGAGACCGCCAAGGTCTACGGCTCCCACGATTTCGAGATGCTCATCTCCTCGACCCTGATGGTGGATCCCGAGCCGCAGCTGTGGGCGGGCTACCACGGCCGGTCCCGCTCCAACATGTCGGGCGTCGACGACCCGCAGCTGAACGCGGCGCTCGAGAAGGGGCGGACCTCGTCGTCCCTGGAGGAGCGCAAGGCCGCGTACAAGGTGGTGCAGGAGCGGGTGGCCGCGCTCGTCCCCGCCATCTACTACACCCGTGCCGCGCCCGCCGTGGAGACGGCCGCGAACGTCCACGGCGCCGAGCAGTACGGGTTCGGCTCGCTGCTGCCCGAAGAACTCTGGATGGAGCGGTGACGCGATCACCGGACGAGAGGCTCAGATCATGAACGCTGAACCGGTGCTGCAGGTGCGGAACCTGCACGCCTACATCGGCACCCGCCGGGGCGTCGTCCGGGCGGTGCAGGACGTGTCCCTGCACGTCGATCGCGGCCAGTCGCTGGGGGTCGTCGGCGAGTCGGGATCCGGGAAGTCGATGATGGCCCGGACGATCATGGACCGGCTGCCGCGCCGGGCGGTCTGCTCCGGGGAGGTGCTCTTCCACGGCCGGGACCTGCTCGGCATGTCCCGCAAGCAGCGGTCCGAGATCTGGGGCAAGCAGGTCGCGATGGTGTTCCAGGACCCCGGCCGGTCCCTCAACCCGGTCGTGCGGGTGGAGCGCCAGCTGACCGAGGGGATGCGCAAGCTGCTCGGCGTCGGCCGCTCCGAGGCGCGCGGCCGGGCGATCGACCTCCTGCGGGAGGTCGGTGTGCCCGACCCCGAACGTCGGCTGCGCGCCTACCCGCACGAACTGTCCGGCGGCATGCGCCAGCGGGTGATGATCGCGATCGCCCTGGCGTGCGAGCCCGATCTGCTGATCGCCGACGAGCCGACGACCGCCCTGGACGTCACGATCCAGCGGCAGATCCTGGACCTGCTGCGCCGGGTGCAGCGCGATCGCGGGATGTCGCTGCTGCTGATCAGCCACGACCTCGCCGTCGTCGCCGGGCAGACCGACCGGGTCGCGGTGATGTACGCGGGGCGGCTCGCCGAGGTGGGCGAGACCCGCCGGGTGTTCGACACGCCCCGGCACCGCTACACCCACGCCCTGCTGGAGGCGACGCCCACCCTCGAGCACGAGCGCAACGCCCCGCTCCGGCTGATCCCCGGAACGCTGCCGGACCCGACGAACCTGCCGGAGGGGTGCCGGTTCACGGCGCGCTGCCTGCACGCCGACGACGAGTGCCGCGATCCGGGTCCGGTCATGGAACCGATCGCGCCGGACCACCTGGTGGCCTGTGTCCGTCCGGTGACCGCACCCGCGGTCGCGGACCTGGAAGGAGCGGATCTCGATGGCCGGTAGCGGGACGGCGCACCTGCGCGGGGACCGGGCACTCCTGTCGGTGCACGAGCTGGTCGTCGAGTATCCGGGCAGGGCGGGGACGGTCCAGGCGGTCTCCGACATCAGCTTCGACGTCCTGCCCGGGGAGACGCTCGGGATCGTCGGAGAGTCGGGCTGCGGCAAGTCCACCACCGGGCGGGCCCTGCTCCGCCTGGACCGGTTGACTTCCGGGCGGATCCGCTTCGACGGCGAGTGGATCGAACGGGCCGGCGAGCGCCGGATGCGCGAGCTCCGCCGCCGGATGCAGATGATCTTCCAGGATCCGGTGGCCTCGCTGAACCCCCGCCGGGCGGTGAAGGACATCGTCGTCGAGGGCCTCACCGTCACCGGCGCGTCCGCCGCCGAGCGGGCCGAGAAGTCGGCGGACGTCCTGGCGAAGGTCGCCCTCTCCGACGAGCGGTTCGTCGGCATGCTGCCCCGGCAGCTGTCCGGCGGGCAGGCCCAGCGGGTCGCCATCGCCAGGGCCCTCGCGGTCGGCCCGCAGTTGCTGCTGTGCGACGAGCCGGTGTCCGCGCTGGACGTGTCCGTCCAGGCGCAGATCCTCAATCTCATCTCCGAGCTCAAGGCCGAGTACGACCTGACCGTCGTGTTCATCGCGCACGACCTCGGGGTCGTCCGCACCATCAGCGACAACGTCATGGTCATGTACCTGGGCAAGGTGTGCGAGTTCGGCGATTCCGCCGAGGTCTACGCCTCGCCCGCCCATCCCTACACCCGCGCCCTCCTCGACTCCGTCCCGCTGACCGATCCCGACGAGCGGTTCACCGGCCCCGCGCTCGAGGGCGACATGCCCTCGCCGCTGTCGCCGCCCACCGGCTGCCGGTTCCGCACCCGCTGCCCCCTGGCGCAGGACCGCTGCGCCGCCGAGGAGCCGCAGGTCCGCGAGATCCGGGAGGGCCAGTACGCCGCATGCCACTTCCCGCTGGTGGAGCCGGCCGGGCAGCCGGCCTAGCGCTTCCCGGGCGCCGGGGAGCAACCGGCGAGGCCCGTCCGCCCGCTGCGACGGAAGCAGCGGGCGGACGGGCCTCGCCGTGCGGGCGCCGCAGGCCGTCCGCGAGCGCGGGCGGCCACCGAGGGCACGACAGGGCCCGGCGAGAGGCCCGGCGAGGGGCCCGGCAAGAGGTCCGGTAAGAGGCCCGGCGAGAGGCCCGGCGAGAGGCCCGGCAAGAGGGCGACGACAAGAGGCCCGGCGAGAGGGCCGACGAGAGGCCGACGGCGGTTCGCTCCGGTGGCGGGGCAGGAAGGCGGCCGGCCATGAGGGCCGCCGCTCGTAGAAGACGGCGTGGCTCTTTCCCATGCCGTCCCGGCACCGAATTCTCCGGATTCGCGGCATGTCCCGCGGGCGTTTCCGAAGTCGGCCGTTGATCTTGCTTCGGCCCTCGTGTCCCGGCGGCATGTCCCGGGAGTGCACTGCCGAAGAGGCGCCGCCGACGACGAGGGCCCTCGTGCGGTCGACCGCTCGCCGGAGGGTCCCGCATGCCGCGACCCGTGACCGGCGGGCCCCTCCGTCCGCCGCCCTTGACAGTTCTCGGAGGCGCGCACATACTCGCCATATACGAAAGAGTTTTTCGCTATAACGAAAGACTGACGCAAGAAGGGTTGTGGCTCGTGGTCAAGCTCGAACCCGTCACCGGGGATCCGGCCCAGCTGAAGGAGGCGTACGGCTGCTTCCCGAGCGGCGTCACGGCGCTCTGCGCGCTGGACGGCGAGGAGCCGGTCGGCATGGCCGCGAGCGCTTTCACCTGCGTCTCGATCGACCCGGGACTGGTCTCGTGTGCCTGCGGAACTCCTCGTCCACCTGGCCCCGGCTCCGCCGGGGCCGGCGGCTCGGCGTCAGCGTCCTGGCCGAGCAGCACAACGACGCGTGCCGCGCCCTGTCGCTGCGGTCCGGCGACCGGTTCGCCGGGGTCGACTGGAGCGCCTGCGCGGCGGGGGCGGTGTTCGTCCTGGGGGCGGTCGCCTGGCTGGAGTGCTCGATCGAGGAGGAGCTCCCGGCGGGCGACCACACGATCGCGCTGCTGGCCGTCCACGCACTGCGGGTCGACGCCGGCCGCCGCCCGCTGATCTTTCACGGCAGCCGGTTCGGACGGCTTCTCGCCGCCTGAACCGGTACGTGCCCGAAGAGAAGGAGAAGACGTGAAGCTCGACCTGATGTACGAGTTCCAGCCGAAGCCCGGACCCTACGCGGAGCCCTTCCCCGACGGCCAGAAGAACGCGGAGCGGCAGATCTACGCGGAGGCGTTCGAGCAGATCAGGCTCGCGGACCGCCTCGGCTTCCAGACGGTCTGGGCGGTCGAGCACCATTTCCGCGAGGGCCGGTCCGCGTGCCCGAGCAACGAGACCGTCCTCGGGGCGCTCTCGCAGATCACCGAGAACATCCGGCTCGGGTTCGGCGTGGTGCTGCTCCCGCCCGGATTCCAGCACCCCGTGCGCGTCGCCGAGAAGGTCGCCACCGTGGACGTGCTGAGCGGCGGCCGCGTCGAATGGGGGTCGGGACGGTCGACGCCCAACGAGCAGCTCGCCTTCGGCGTCCCCGCCGACGACCGTTCGCGCGACATGTGGCGCGAGGCGTTCGAGTTCGTCATCGCGGCTTGGGGCAGGGAACGGATGTCGTGGAAGTCGGAGACGATCGACTTCCCCGAGCGCTTCATCACGCCGCGCCCCCACCAGGACCCGCACCCGCCCGCCTGGCTGGCCGCGGCCAGCCCGACGTCGGCCTACAACGCCGGGAAACTCGGGCTCGGCCTCCTGTCGTTCGCGCTCATGCAGCCGGTCGAGAAGATGGCCGAGGCGATCGAGACCTACCGCCGGGGCCAGGCCGACTGCGATCGGCCGCTCTCGCGGTTCAAGAACGACCGCGTCGGCGCGTACACCCTCGTGCACTGCACGGACGACCCCGAGGAGGCCGAGCGCTACGGCATCTGGGAGTCGGTCAAGTGGTGGTACCAGAACCTCGCCGAGTTCATGCTCGAATGGGAGCTGGCCCACCTGCCCGAGGAGGAGAAGCAGAAGGCCTTCCCGCTCCTGGAGCCCACGATCCGGGGCGACATCGACATCGCGCGCTACACCGAGCAGGACATGATCATCGTGGGGACGCCCGAGGAGTGCCTCCGCAAGATCCTCCGGTACGAGGACGCGGGCGTCGACCAGCTGCTGTGCTACTCGCAGTTCGGCTCCCTGCCGCACGAGAAGGTGATGCGCAGCATCGAGCTGCTCGGCACCGAGGTGCTCCCCGAGCTGGAGAAGCGCGGGCACCGCGTGGACTACGACGCCCTGTTCGACGGGGCCTGACCGGGGCGCCGCCCGTCAGCCGGGCAGCCTGCCGCGCGTCCGCTTGGTGACGACCGTGGCGCACGCCCTGACCCGCGCGCCGATCTCGGTGACCTCACGCCCGGTCAGCGCGGGGGAGAAGCCGCTGGCGGTGACGGCGACGATGACGCGGCCGTCGGCGTCGAACACCGGCGCCGACGCCATCCCCAGCTCGTACTCCCCACCCGGTTCGACGATGGGCAGGTCGTAGCCGTCGTGCAGCGAGATCGTCTCCATCAGAACCTCCCGCGCCCCCGCGTCCGCCGGGCCCGCCCCGCCGGGCGCGGTCCGGGGCGCGGCGAGGGTCCGGCCCATCGCCGCGACCTGTCCCAGCGCGTACCCGCGGTCGCGGACGGTCGCCAGCGCGGCCTCGACCCGGTCGCGGTCGAGGCCGACCGGGGCGCGGGCGAGCCAGTCCTCGACCTCGTCCGGATGCGCCCACGCCATGAAGACCAGGCCGAGCGGCGGGACGAGCGGGACCCGCTCGCCCTCGCGGAAGCCGGGCCCGTACCGCGAGCCCCGGCCGCCCACGGCGACGAACACGATGTCCACGGGCGTGGCCGCGGTGACGACCACGTCGGCGTCGAGCTCGGCGGCGAGGCCGCCGATCTGCTCGGTGGCGACGCGGATCGCCGGATGCTGCTCGATCGCGGCCATCCCCGCGCTGACCAGCGCCGGCCCGAGGCCGTAGGTCCGCCGGACCGGGTGCCTGCCGAGGTAGCCGCGCTCCTCGAGGACGGCGAGCACCGCGTGCGCGGAGCCGAGGCTCATGCCGGTGCGCCGGGCGAGGTCGGAGATCGTGAACTGCTCGCCGCGGTGCGTGACGAGCAGATCGATGATCTTCAGTGCCCGTTCGGCGGCGGGCGCCGGTCGTGCCATCGCGTTCCCCTCGGTCGGACGTCCGCCCCCCACAGGACGGACGCTGTGAAACGTACCGCACCCGGCCTCGTCCGGATTCCGCGTATTGCGAAGAGTCCTTCACTTGAACGAAACGAGAACCCGACGGAGCATCATGCACACCGAGCTTGAACGGGCCTTCGACCTCACCGGGCGGACGGCCGTCGTCACCGGCGCGGCCGGCGGCATCGGCCGCCAGACCTGCGTCACGCTGGCCCAGGCCGGGGCGGACATCGTGCTGACCGACGTCGCCGAGCCGGGCCTCCGGGAGACGGCCGGGGCGGTCCGCGAACTCGGCCGAACGGCGACGGTCGTCCCCGCCGACGTCACCGACCGGACGGCGGTCGACGGCGTGGCCCGCGCCGCGCTCGACGGCCACGGGCGGATCGACGTGTGGGCCAACGTCGCCGGGGTCATCCGCTACGGCGCGGTCGTCGACGTCGACGAGGCGGACCTCGATCTCATCCTCGACATCAACGTCAAGGGCACCTACTGGGGATGCGCGGCGGCGGCCCGCGCGATGACGCCCCGCGGATCGGGCTCGATCATCAACGTCGCGTCCACGGGGATGGACACGGCCTCGCCCGGGATCTCGTGCTACGCGATGAGCAAGGCGGCGGTGGCGACGCTGACCCGAGCGCTCGCCGCCGAGGTCGGCCGGCACGGGGTGCGCGCCAACACCGTCGCCCCGGGCTGGGTGCCGACCGGCATGACCTCGCGCTACTGGACCGGTGAGGACGGCACCGTCGACGAGGCGGAACGCGAGCGGATCTTCGCCCAGCGGGCGGCGCACGCGCCGCTCGGCACGATCGGCGAGCCGACGGACATCGCCTGGGCGATGCTCTACCTCGCGGCGGACGCCTCGCGCTTCGTCACCGGCCAGGTCCTGCGAGCGAACGGCGGCGTCTCCATGGCCTGACGGGCCGGGGACGCGGAAACGACCGACGGCCGACGTGCGGAAGGCGGGCAGACCATGACATCCACCGACCAGAGTCCGGTTCCGAGATACGAGGACCTCCTCCGGCTCGACGGCCGCAACCTCGTCGTCGTCGGCGCGGGGCAGGGGATGGGGCGCCAGGCGAGCCACGCGCTCGCCCAGTGCGGGGCGCGCGTGGTGTGCGCCGACATCGACGCCGAGCGCGCCCACGAGATCGCCGCGGAGGTCGGCGGCGTGCCGTGGGTCGGCGACGTGACCCGCGCGGACGACGTCGTCCGGCTGGTCGAGGAGGCCGCGGCGGCGGTCGGCGGGCCGCTCGGCGGCTTCGTCGACATCGTCGGCCTGGCCGAGTGGGTCGGGGCGCTCGACCTGGACGAGCGGACCTGGGACGCGCAGTTCGACATCTGCCTCCGCCACGCCTACCTGCTGGGCCGGCACGTCGGGCGGCACATGGTCGACACCGGCACGCGCGGCACCATGGTCTTCGTCGCGTCCGTGAACGGGCTGACCGCGTCGGTGCGGCACGGCGCCTACGGAGCCGCCAAGGCCGGCCTCATCTCCTGGGTCCGGACGCTCGGGGAGGAGCTGGGCCCGCACGGCGTCCGGGTGAACGCCGTCGCGCCCGGGTCCATCCTGACGCCGCGCCTCATGGCGGCGTTCCCGGACGGGGCCGAGAGCGACCGGCCCACCGTGCCCGTCCCGCTGGGCCGGAACGGGCGGCCGTTCAACATCGCGTCGGCCGCGCTGTTCCTGACGAGCGGGCTCTCCGAGTTCATGACCGGCCAGACGATCGTGGTCGACGGCGGCGTCTCGATCAAAGACCCCTACGTCTCGCTGTGAGCGCCGATCCGCCCGCTGGGGCGCTGCCGGAGCCGCGCCGTTCCACGATGCCGACGCCCGCCGGCCTCGCCGCTCGCCGCGCGGCCGCGGGAAGCCCTCCCCGGCCGCGGGTGCCCGGCGTCGAGATCCACGAGGCCCGCTACGGGGACGTGCCCTGCCTCGTCTGCGATCCGCCGCGTCCGCGGGACGTCCTGACGTATTTCCACGGGGGCGGCTACCGGCTGGGCTCGGCGGCGCTGTTCGCCCCGTTCGCCGCGCGGCTCGCGGCCGCCACCGGTTCCCGCGTCGTCGCCGTCGACTACCGGCTGGCGCCGGAGCATCCCTTCCCGGCGGCCCTGCACGACGCGCTGGCCGTCCACGAGAGCATCCTCGCCGAGCGCGGACGTCCCCCGGCCGCCGTGGGCGACTCGGCGGGCGGGGGCCTGGCCGCGGCCCTGGTGGCGGCGTGCGTCCGGGCGGGGATCGCGGGCCCGCGGGCGCTCGTCCTGGCGTCGGCGTGGCTCGACCTGCGCTGCGCCGCGGCGAGCTACGCCTCGCGGGGCGCGTCCGACCGGCTGTTCTCCCGCGCCGCGGCCCGGGAGGCCGCCGCGCAGTACCTCCAGGGGCACGATCCGGGCGATCCGCTGGCGTCGCCGCTGCTGTCCGACCTCGCCGCGTTCCCGCCGACCCTGCTGTTCGCGAGCACCGACGAGGTCCTGCTGGACGACGCCCTCGCCATGGCGTCCGGCCTCGCGCGGGCCCGCGTGGCGACCGAGACCCGCGTCGAGCGGGACGTGCCGCACGCCTGGCCCGCGGTCGCCCCCGACCGGCCGGAGTCGGCGGCGGCGCTGGACACCATCGCCCGGTTCCTCGAACGGGAGGGGACATGACGAACGAGGGACGGCTGCTCGGCGGGAAGGTCGCGCTCCTCACGGGGGCCGCGCGCGGGATCGGCCGGGCCACCGCGGCCCGGTTCGGGCGGGAAAGCGCACGGGCCGTCGTGGCCGACATCGGCTACGACGCGTCCAAGCACGCCGTCACCGGGATGACGCGGCCGGCCCGGCGCGGTCACTGGCGGAGGTGGGAAGCGCCGCCGATGTACCACGTCTGACCGTTGATCCATTCGGCCTCGTCGGACAGGAGGAACGCCACGACCGACGCCAGGTCGTCCGGCACCCCGAGCCGCGTCGTCCTGGCGGCGGCGATGAAGGCTTCCTGGAGTTCCCGGTCGTTCTGGCGTTCCTGCGTCTCGCCCATGACGAGGCCCGGCATGACGCAGTTGCTGCGGATGCCCGCACTGCCCCAGTTGACCGCGATGTGCCGGGTCAGCTGGTTGACGGCGGCCTTCGACGCGTTGTAGGCGACGTGCGACGGATCGGTGCCCAGGGAACCTCCGGACGAGGTGATGACGATGCTGCCGCCGCCCTTCCCGAGCAGGTGCGGCAGGACGGCGCGGCTGGTGCGGACATAGCCGAGGAGGTTGACGTCCAGGGTGCGGTGCCAGACGTCCATGCCGGTGTCCAGCAGGGTGGTGTCGCGTCCGATGTTGCCCGGCGACAGGTCCGCGCCGACGTTGTGGAGCCCGTCCAGGGTGCCGAACTCGGCGATCGTCCGGGCGACCATGTCCTGGACGGACTCGTCGTCGGACAGGTCGAACCCGACCGCGATCGCCCGGCCGCCCGCCCGCGCGATCTCCTCCGCGGTGGCCTCGGCCCCCTCGATGTCGATGTCGGCGACGGCGACGAGCGCGCCCTCCTCGGCGAGCCGCCGGGCGGTGCCCGCGCCGATCCCGGTGGCGCCGCCCGCCACGATGAACGCCTTGCCGCGCAGTCCGCGCATGGTGTGCTCCCGTTCCGGATGCTAGTTACGGGCGATCTTGTCGAGGGGGCTGGAGCGTTCGAGCATCCCGAACGCCTCCTCGCCGTCCCAGCGGTAGCGCACCCCCGCCTGGTGGACCGCGGGGAAGTCGCGCTGTTCCGCCTTGAGCGCCCGCACCGAGTAGGTGTCGTCGGCGTGGTGGACGTCGTGGGTGGAGAACACCGTCTCGCCGTCGATCGCGACGGTTCCGGCTTCGGTCTCCAGAACGAGCGAGACGTCCTCGCCCAGGGCTTGGAGCCTGGTCAGCCAGGGCGCCTTCACGACGCGCGCGGGGATGAGGCCGCCGTCGCCGGTGAAGACGAACCCTTCGTTGAAGGTGGGCCGGCCGTCCGGCCGGGGCGGGTAGGCGATGTAGCCGAACGCGCGTCCGTCGGGGAAGACGGCCGACTGCCAGCAGTGCCCCCAGAACTCGGCGAGCCTGCGGACGCCCTGCCGCCGGATGCGCAGGCCGCTTCCGGTGAAGCGGTGCTCCTCGCCGCCGTCGACGGTGAGCGAGCCGGCGGCGCGGAACAGTTGCTCGTAGCGCGGGCCGCCCATGAGACCGCCCTCGACCGAGTCCTTCAGCCGCGACCCCGCGTCGGCCAGCAGCGCGCCCTGCACCCACGGCGGCACCGCCATGCGCGCCTCCACGTGGAAGCGGACGTCGACCCGCGGGCCGTCGGTCCGGCCCGCGGCGAGATCGGACGAGGACGTCCGGACGGCTTCGCCGGTGTAGGCCATCGTCCAGACGCCGAACGGGTCGACGCAGCGGAACTCCAGCCCGCCGGCACCCAGGACCGCCGGGCGCCCGCGCGCGTCCGCGGGCGGGCGCGACGGGCCGCCGTCGCGCAGGCGGTAGACGCGCCCGTCGCCGAAGGCGACGTTGATCTGGAAGTCGTGGGAGTGCCAGTTGGCGGCGACCGCCTCGACGCCGACGCGCGGCAGGCCCACCTCGCCGCGATCGTCGACGACCCAGAAACTCACGGAGTCCCGCATCTCCGGGTCGTCGGGGCGCTCGGCGAACACGTACTCGCGGGACGGGTCGATGCCTCCGGTCAGATCGACGGCCATCTGCTTCCTCACTTTCCGATGCGGCCGGCGCGGCCCGAGCGGCCGGCGTGGAGCGGGCGGCCGGTCCAGCGGCCCGCCGCCTCGACGTAGCGGGCGAACGACGGGCGCACGCGGTCGAGGTCGATCCCGAAGGCGACCGGGTCGGCGCGAGCGCCGGGCTCGCGCTCGGCCGCCGCCTCCGCCCACCAGCCGCGCATCCCGCGCTCGAACTCGTCGCCGACCGCCTCGCCCAGCCACGCGTACAGGCCTCTCACCTCCCCGATGGGATCGTCCTGCATGGCGCGGAAGTCGATGTCGTGGAACCGGCCGTCGGCCCCGTCGGCGCGGAACCGCAGCGCCCGCTCCATGCCGAGCGTCCAGTGCTCGACGTTGAGCCGGCCGATGTCGAGCCGGTCGACGTCGTCGGTGAAGTTCCCGATGATGTCGGCGTACAGGTCGGCCACCGACAGCAGGACGTCCGTCGGATCCCGGTGCGTCATGACGAACCGGGCGTCGGGGAACACCCGGTCCAGGTGGTCGAGGAACAGGACGTGCGAGGGGCATTTGAGCCGCCACGGCCGCTCCGGCTCGCCCCACTGCAGCAGCTTCATCACCCGCCGCTGGTACGCGAAGGTCGAGGTGAGATCGGCCTCCTCGACCAGCCACGCGGCGTACGAGGGCATCCGCGCGAACGACACGAAGATGTGCGACCGGAAGTCCAGCGCCATCAGCTCGTGGCATTCCATCGGCCCGTGCGCGTGGACCGGGACGTGGTGGCGGGTGCCGACCATCTCGCCCCTCCCGGTCGGGACGCGCGGATCGGGGCCCCGCACGGTCGACGGCGGCGGGCACGGCTGCGAGGACTCCCAGCGCCGCAGGTACCGGACGCCCGGGTCCTGCGCGAGCAGCAGCGACAGCGCGGTCGAACCGGTGCGGGGCAGCCCGAGCCCGATCAGCGGCGCGGCGATCGGCACGTCGTCGATCTCCGGGTGCCGCCGGTACCAGTCCTCGACCTGCAGCCGCTGCGACAGGTACCGGATGATGCGGTCGCGGAAGAACTCCGCACCGCGCGCGTTCAGCCGTGCCTCGTCCCGCAGCGAGACCAGCAGAACGGCGAGCCCTTCCCGGAAGGAATCGTCGCCGAAATCGTCCAGCCCGGTCTCCTCGACGGCGGTTCTCGTCAATTCATCGATGGTCGTCACTCGGCCTCCAGTCCAGAGCCGGCCGATGCCATGGGACGGGCATCAGTTCATCCACTGGCCGCCGGCCACGTCGATGGTCTGGCCGCACATGTAGCCGGCGGCCTCGGACGCCAGGTAGGCGACCATGTTGGCGACCTCCTCGGGCAGGCAGACCCGCCCGAGCTGAACCTGGGTGGTGATCGCCTCCGCGACCGCGCCGAGCGCGGCCCGGTCCTGGTCGCTGCGCGGATCGAGGACGCGCCGCTGCAGATCCGGCTTGATCATGATGCCGGGGGCCACGCCCAGCACGTTCACCCCGCGCGGCGCCATCTCGTGCGCCAGGTTGCGCGTGAACCCGACCACGCCCGCCTTGCACGCGTTGTAGACCACCAGCCCGCGCTGCTGGATGCGGCCCCCGACGGCCCCGATGTTGATGATCTTCCCCGAGCCCTGCGGCAGCAGATGCTCCAGCGCGGCGTGCGCGCCGTACATCATCATCGTCAGGCTGCCCAGTACCGTGTGGTCGATCTGCTCCCTGGTGAACCCCTCGAACGGCCCGGCGTGCGCCATCACCGGATTGTTGATCATGATGTCGAGCCCGCCGAGCGCCTCCCGGCACTCCGCCACCGCGCGGTGCACCTGGTCCCAGTCGGACATGTCGGCCCGGACCGGCACGGCCCGCACGCCCCAGCGCCGCGTGACCTCCTCGGCCCGGCGCTCGACCTTCTCCAGCGTCCGCCCGACCAGCGCGACGTCCGCGCCGCAACCCCCGAGCCGGTTCGCGATCGCCTGCCCTAGGCCGTCCCCGCCCGCGCCGGTCACGATCGCCTTCTTGCCGCCCAAATCCATCAGGTCGGTAACGCGCTTCTCCACGATGTGCCGCGGCAGCCGGTCCAGGCCCATCACCTCGGCCCAATCCCGTTCTTCAGGGTCCACCGAGAACTCCTCTCACCCGCTCCGCCGCCGGATGTGCCCAGGTCGGCAAGGCGGAAAGCCGCGATTCCGTCCTGTGCCCGGGAGTTTACGACCGCACATTTTCCGGATGCCAATATAGATTTCGACGTCCGGCCATATCAGATTTTTATGGCGTGGTACGCTCCGGGCTGCGATGGACACTCACAGGCTCAAGTACTTTCTGTGCATAGCCGAAGAGGGCTCGATGACCCGCGCCGCGAACGTGCTGGGCGTCGCGCAGCCCGCGCTGAGCCGGCACGTCCGCCTCCTCGAGGAGGACCTCGGCGTCACGCTCTTCCGCAGGACGTCGCGCGGCGTGGAGCTCACCGAAGAGGGCGAACGGCTCCGCGCGTCCACCGCCGCGCCGCTGCGGCAGCTCGAACTCGCCCTGCTCTACGCCGGTTCGCCGCTGGCGCGCGTCGAACGGGGACTGCGCCTCGGCCTGCCGCCCACCGCCGCCGGCGTTCTCGCCGCGCCCCTCCTGGCGGCGCTCGGCGCCCTGTTCCCGAAGGTCGGCTTCCATGTGACGGTCGCCGGCACCGACGCGCTCGTCCAGGGAATGCTGAACGGGACGATCGACACGGCCCTGATCAATCCGGTGGCCGACGACCGGCTGTTCAGCCGCGACCTCCTGGTCGAGGACCTCGTCGTCGTCGGCGGACCGCGCTCGGACCTGCGGCCGGTCCGTCCGCTGGAGTTCGCCGACCTCGCACGGCTGCCGCTCGTCCTCCCCGGCTCGCACGCCGGGATCGCCGGGCTCGTCGAGAACACGGCGCTGCGGCGGAAGGTGCGGATCGACTCCCGCTTCGCGACCGACTCCCTCCGGGTCGCCGTCGACCTCATGGAGGCGGGCCTCGCCTATGGCGTCCTGCCGCTCTCGGCGTGCGGCCCGGAACTCGGCGCCGGGCGGCTGCGCCACGCCCCGCTGCGCGAGCCCGCGCTCACCCAGCGCCTCGGCGTGGCCGCGACGAGCCGGCTCGAACTCCCGCGCGAACTCGCCCACCGCATCGGAGACGTCATCCGCACGCAGACCGGCCTCCTGATCGCCTCCGGAGCCTGGCCCGCGACCTTCCTCGCCCCGGACGAATGGGACCCCAACCTCCCGTGACGCGAAGGGCGCGCCCAGCGGCCGCCCGTTTCGGCGGCGACGCACTCCGCTCGGCACCGGTGGCCGCAAGGCCGCCGTCGCGCTCTCCATGATGATCGTGCCGGCGCACCGCAGGTCCCGGCGCCGGGACCGGGACCTGACGGGAACGGCCGTCCGTCGAGGACGGGTTCGTGTACCCGGAGGTGATGCGAATGTAGTGGGTGCGCACGCGGGTTCGATGTCTGTATCGCCCGGGTCCGGCAATGTCTGTTCATAACGAAAACTGCAGAGTGTCGTGGCGGCACGGGCCGCTCCGGCGGACCGCTTGAGGGGCGGGCGATGGGCTACCGGTTGTCCAAGGGGCGCAGCCTGTCACTGAGCGAGATCGCCCCGGGCGTGCGGCGATTCCTGGTCGACGTGGGGCGCACCGGCCCGTCGGCCCCGCTGTGCCCGTCCGACGCGCACGCGTTCGTCGTCGGGCACCACGGATACTCGCTCTCGCCCGAGTACGTGCTGTCTCCCGGACGGCCGAGCGCGCCCGACGGATGCCTGCGGCGCGCGACCGGTGCCGGGGGAGACGGCGGGCCGGACGGGCCCGATCGGCGGGACGGCGCGGCCGTGTTCGACGTCGACCTCCCGGCGCTCCCCGGCATCGCGCAGAGCGTGTACTTCGCCATGTCGGTGGACGTCCCCGCCGGACGGACGACGGCGGCGCACTGCGGGATCAGCGGCGCGTACGTCCAGTTGCGCGACGGCGACGCCCGCCGCGCGCTCGCGCGGTACGACCTCGACGAGGACGTCTCCACGGAGACCGCGATGCTGCTCGCCGAGCTGTACCGCCGCGCCGGCCAGTGGAGGTTCAGGCCCCTCGGGCAGGGCTACACCACCGGCTGGCCCGGCATCGCCGCCAGGTACCGGTCGGCGACGGGGCCGGAACCGTTGGCGGGAGAGTGCTCATGAGTACCCGCGAACACCCACGGAGAGCATCTGGATCGCCGCTCGGTCCCGCGCCCGACGCCGGCCGGCCGGCGGCACCGACGGCGGCCGCGTCCTGTGTCACGCACCCAGGCCTGCACGCCTCGGGCAGTCGTTGAACGCACGTTCGTGCAGGTGTGTGTTGAGGTGCTGGAGGCCGCGAGACCCCTGGCCACTGGCCAGGGCAGCGGTCGCGTCGCTGCGGAGAGATGTTGAACGTCTGTTCAGACCGGTAAAATGGCGATGAGCGGCGGGAGGGCGGCGTGGGCACAGCGGGGAAGGACGAGCGGGCGCGGACGCCCGCGGGGCGCGGCAACGCGCTGTCGGCCGGCGACGACCCCGCCGCCGAGGCGATCATCATGGCCGCGGTGGACGTCATGGCCCGGCACGGCTACCACGGCACCTCGGTCCGCGACCTGGCCGAGGCGGCCGGGGTCAGCCCCGGGCTGATCTACCACTACTTCGGCTCCAAGCACGATCTGCTGCTGACGATCCTCGACCGCGGCATGGACCGGCTGGTGGAGAGCACCGAGGAGGCGCTGTTCCACGCCGGGGACGACCCGGCCGACCGGCTGTGCGCGATCGTCGGGCAGCACGTGCTGGCCCACACCCGGTTCCGCCGCGAGAGCCTGCTCGGCAACACCGAACTGCGCAGCCTCACCGAGCAGGCCCGGCGGCTGATCGTCTCCAAGCGCGACACGCAGCAGCGCATGTTCGACCGGGTCGTCCGCGACGGCGTCGTGCGCGGGGCGTTCGGTACCCCCCACCCCAAGGAGGCCGCGCGGATGATCGTCACCGCCTGCACCGCGGTGGCGACCTGGTTTTGGGAGTCGGGACCGATGTCGCCCGACGAGGTCGCCGCCGTCTACCAGCGGATGGCCCTGGACACGGTCGGCCACCGGCACGACGCCCGATCCGCCGCGCGCGGGACCGTCACCGGCCGGTGAAGCGCGGCCGCCGGCGTTCCAGGAACGCCGCGACGCCCTCGGCGTGGCCCGCGGAGGCGAAGCACTCGGCCAACGCCTCCCCATCGCGTACGTCATGGCTCCGCGCTTGTCGGGACGGTCGATGGTCAAGGTCGCGACCCCGGCGTCCACCGCGTAGCGGATCTCGTGCATCGCTGCCCTCCCCTTGGCTCGGCACTGCGGCCGGTGTCATGCTAGCTAAACGAGCGTTCAGGAGGACTTGTGGATTTCGCGCTGCCCGCTGACCTGACCCGCCTGCTTGCCGACCTCGACGCGTTCATCGACCGGGAGATCGCGCCCCTCGAGGAGCAGGACGACAACCGGCGGTTCTTCGACCACCGCCGCGAGTACGCCCGCACCGACTTCGAGAACGGCGGCGTCCCCCGGCCGGAGTGGGAGGAACTGCTGCGGGAGATGTTCCGCCGCGCCGACGCCGCCGGCTGGCTGCGCTACGGCCTGCCCGAGGAGGCGGGCGGATCGGGCGGCAACAACCTGGACATGGCCGTGATCCGCGAGCATCTCGCGCACAAGGGGCTCGGGCTGCACAACGACCTGCAGAACGAGGCCTCGGTCGTGGGGAACTTCCCGTTCGTCCACATGATGCTGGAATACGGCACCGCCGAGCAGCGGCAGGAGTTCCTGGAGCCGATGCTCACCCTCGAGAAGCGGGTCGGTTTCGGGCTCACCGAGCCCGACCACGGAAGCGACGCGACCTGGATGGAGACCACGGCCGTCCGGCACGGCGGCGACTGGGTCATCAACGGCGCCAAGCGCTTCAACTCGGGCATGCATTCGGCCACCCACGACGTGGTCTTCGCGCGGACGTCCGGGGACCCCGGCGACGCGCGCGGGATCACCGCGTTCATCGTCCCGGTGGACACCCCGGGCCTGTCCGTCGACTTCCACTGGTGGACGCTCAACATGCCCACCGACCACGCCGAGGTCACGCTCCGGGACGTCCGGGTCCCGCATTCGGTGATCTTCGGTGCCGAGGGCGAGGGGCTGGCGGTCGCCCAGACGTTCGTGCACGAGAACCGCATCCGGCAGGCCGCGTCCGGAGTGGGCGCGGGACAGTTCTGCGTCGACCGGAGCGTCGAGTACGCGCGGCGGCGCAGCACGTTCGGCCGTCCGCTGGCGACGCGGCAGGCGATCCAGTGGCCGCTGGTGGAGCTGCAGACCGAGGCCGAGATGCTGCGCGGGCTGGTCCGCAAGACCGCGTGGGAGCTGGACCGGCTCCCGCACCTGGAGATCAGCGACCGGGTGTCGATGTGCAACTACCGCGCCAACCGGTTCGTGTGCGAGGCGGCCGACCGCGCGATGCAGGTACACGGCGGGCTCGGCTACACCCGGCACACCCCGTTCGAGCACATCTACCGGCACCACCGCCGCTACCGGATCACCGAAGGGGCCGAGGAGATCCAGATGCGCAAGGTCGCGGGTTACCTGTTCGGCTTCACCGGCCCCCGCAAGCGGACCGGCTGAAGCACCGGGACCACCGGGGCAGGCGATGCCCGAGCGGCGGTTCTGCATCCGCCGAGCAAGGCGACTGTTGCTTCAAGTAGTCATCTGGTAACTCTCGGCTGCGGCCGCGCCACGTTCGACGACGGCGGTTCGCCTGACCGCGTGCGCGGCCCCGGGACTTCTCCGTCCCGGGGCCGCGCACGCGGCGCGCGGGTCAGCTCGCGCGGGTCACGCGAAGGCCGGCATCAGGTGCTCGTGGATCAGCCGGAGCTGCCCGTCCACGTCCGGGACGCCGGCGAGGTCGCGGCCGGTGAGCGACTTCACCAGGCCGGGGTCGGTGATCGCGCAGATCATGTGGTTGACCCCGGTCGGGGCGATGTCGCTCTCGATCTTGGCGCGGACCTCGTCGGGGGTGCCCGACAGGGAGAGCTTCTCGGTGATCTCCGGCGTGGTCAGCTCGATGCCCTTGGCCAGGTCGCCCGCGCCGATGGCCTCGATGACCGGGGCCAGGTCCGCCGGGTCGACGCCGTTGCGCTCCAGCTGCTCGGGCGGCATCGCCGAGGCGTAGAGGCCGACCATGCTGCGGGCGGCCTCCTTGGCCGCGGCCGAGTCGGGCCCGACCGCGAACACCACCCACGCGCCGATGTCGAGCGACCGCCAGTCCTTGCCGGCGCGCTCGGCGCCCGCCCGGAAGTGCTCGACCGCGTACTCGTAGGCGCCGCGCGAGTAGCTGAGCGCGTGGTGCACGCCGTCGGACAGCTCGCCGGCCGCCTCGAACGACTTCGGCCCGCGCATCGCGCCGATCTTGACCGGCAGCCGCTCCTGGACGGGACGGGCGAGGGTGAACAGGCCGTCGTAGGAGTAGAACTCGCCGTCCCGGGTGATCGTGCCCTCGTCCAGCAGGGTCCGGACGACCGCGACGGCCTCCTTGACCCGGGTGAGCGGTTTGGTCCGCGCCCAGTCGATCTTGTACTGGGCGAGCACCCCGAAGTTTCCGCTGCCCAGGACGACCTCGGCGCGGCCGCCGGTGAGCTCGTCCAGCGTCGCGGCGGCCTGCGCGATCAGGGACGGCTCGCGCAGGGTCACCGCCGACACCGACGGGCCGAGCCGGATCCGCGAGGTGCTCGCCGCGGCTGCGGCGAACAGCAGCCACAGGTCCTTGTGCCAGGGTTCGTCGGCCGCGTACACCGCGTGGAAGCCGAGCTCGTCGGCGAGCCTGATGGACGCCAGCGACTCGGAGACCGGGTAGTCGGGGAGCATGGCGTAGCTGAACTTCACGAAGGAACGTCTCCTAGCAGTGCGCCGTCACGCACGGTCGGGGGTTTCGGAGACAGTTTGCTGAACGGTGGAGGCGGGCGCGGTATAAATGCTTCATCGTTGTAGGAAAGAACAACGCGACAACGAAATGCCGCCCATTCGCGGCCCGCTCAATTCCATCGGTTCCTGGCGGCCCGGCGGACGGCCGTTTCCGGCGGCGGCCCGGCCTCCAGAAAGCGCGCGAGGACGCCCTCCATGCCGCCTTCCATCGAGTGCATGCTCATGGTGACCCGGCTGGTCATCAATTGCACGATGCCGGGGTGGCCCCATACCGGGTGAGGAATCGGGCGGCGCGGGGTCACGGGCCGTCCGGTACCTCCTCGAGCCGGTCGGCCAGCGCCTCGAGGAACCGGACGATCGTGCGCAGCTCGGCCTCGTCGAAGCCGCGGCGGACGTCCTCGGTCGTGCGGGCGAGCGGGCGGAAGTGCTCGCGGGCGAGAGCGCGGCCCGACTCGGTGTAGCGGAGCCGGACGACGCGGGCGTCGCCGGTGTCGCGGACGCGCTCGATGTGCCCGCCCTGCTCGAGCCGGCGCAGGCAGGCGCTCACCGCGCCGGACGTCAGGCTCAGGTGCCGCTGCAACTGGCCGGGCGTCGCCGCGAGGCCGTCGAGGAGCGCGGCCAGGGCCTGGACGTCGGAGTGGTGCAGGCCCTGGCCGCGGGCGAAGTCGCGGGTGACGCGGCCGAGCTCGGAGTCCACCCGGCGCAGGAGCACCGCGAACGTGCGCAGGTCGGTGGCGGGCTCCGGCGTGGTTGGACCGTCCGGCCGAGGGGATGGTTGCGAGGGCACGCGCCCAGAATAGCGTTATCTCAATGATTGAGGTAACTTTCCGTGTGTCCTCCCCGCGCGGAACGCGTTCACACCGTGCCCCCGCCCGGTCCCCGCGACCCCAGGAAACGGAAAATGCCCGCACCTCGAGCCGCCCGCTGGTCCGTCCCCGTCGTGCTCCTGCTCGCCTGGCTCGTGGTCGGCGGCGTGTTCGGGCCGTTCGCCGGAAAGCTCGGCGACGTCTCCAGCAACGACCAGTCGTCCTTCCTGCCGACGAGCGCCGAATCGACGCGGGTGCTGGAGGAGCAGGCCGCCTTCGAGCGGGACCGGACCATCCCGGCCATCGTCGTCTGGACGGCCCGGGACGGCTCCATCGCGCCCGACCAGAACGCGGCGGCCGCGCGGGCCCTCGGCTCGCTGCGCGGCGCGCCGTACATCGAGGGCGCGCCGTCCCCGCCGATCCCCTCGCGTGACGGCGCCGCGCTGCAGGCCGTCGTGCCGATCCCCGCCGACGCGGGCGACCACATCGCCGATGCCGTGGACCGCGTCCGCGAGGCGGCGGAAGGGGTGCCCGGGACCCGCGCGTACGTCGGCGGGCCCGCCGCCACGCAGGCCGATCTCAGCGACGCGTTCGCGGGCATCGACGTCCTGCTCCTCGGCGTCGCCGTCGCGGTCGTCCTGGTGATCCTGCTCGTGGTGTACCGCAGCCTGCTGCTGCCGTTCGTGATCATCATCGGGTCGGTGTTCGCCCTGGCACTGGCCTGCGCGATCGTGTACGGGCTCGCCAAGAAGGACGTGGTGACCGTCGACGGGCAGGTGCAGGGCATCCTGTTCATCCTGGTGATCGGCGCTTGCACCGACTACGCGCTGCTGCTGTCCTCCCGGTACCGGGAGGAACTCGCCGCCGGCTCGGGACGGCTGCCCGGCGTGCTGGCCGCGTGGCGCGGATCGGCCGGGGCGATCGCCGCCAGCGCCGGGACGGTCGCCGCCGGGCTGCTCGCGCTGCTGCTCAGCGACCTGTCCAACAACCGGGCCCTCGGCCCGGTCGGCGCGATCGGCATCGGCTGTGCCCTGCTCAGCGCCCTCACCTTCCTGCCCGCCGCCCTCGTCCTGCTGGGGCGCGCCGCCTACTGGCCCGCCAAGCCGCACCGCGACCGCCTAGGGTCCGGGCACGGTGTCTGGCAGCGCGTCGCCGGCCTGGTGGACCGCCGCCCCCGCCGCCTGTGGGCGGGCTCGCTGATCGCGCTGATCGCCTGCGCGGCGTTCATGCCGCAGCTGCGCTCCGACGGGGTGCCGCTGAGCGAGACGTTCGTCGGCGGCGCACCCTCCGTGACCGCGCAGGAGGCGCTGGACGAGCACTTCCCGGGCGGTCAGGGCAACCCCGCCGTCGTGCTCACCGACGCCGCGGCGGTGGGGGAGGTCGTCGCGACGGCCGAGCGCACCGGCGGCGTCGCCGGGGCGAGCCCGCGCACCGCCGGACGGCCGGGGAGCGGCGCGCCGCTCGTCGTCGACGGCCGCGCCCTCGTGGACGTCACGCTGGACGACGCCGCCGACAGCGAGGCCGCCAGGGCGACCGTCGAGCGGCTGCGCGGCGAGTTGGACGGCATCGACGGCACGCTCGTCGGCGGCTACACGGCCCAGCAGGTCGACACCCAGGCCGCCGCGCAGCACGACCGGAAGGTCATCGTGCCGGTCGTGCTGGCGATCATCGTGGCGATCCTCGTCGTCCTGCTCCGCTCCCTGCTGATGCCGCTGCTGCTGGTCGCCACCGTCGCGCTCAACTACCTGGCGACGCTCGGTGTGGCCGCCCTCGTGTTCCGGCACGTGTTCGGCTTCACCGGCACCGACGCCTCGGTGCCGCTGTACGGGTTCGTCTTCCTCGTCGCGCTCGGCGTCGACTACAACATCTTCCTGATGACGCGGGTGCGCGAGGAGTCGCTGCGGGACGGGCCGCGCGACGGCGTCCTGCGCGGGCTCACCACGACCGGCGGCGTCATCACCTCGGCGGGCGTGGTGCTCGCCGCGACGTTCGCCGCCCTCGTCGTCATCCCGCTCGCGTTCCTGGTCCAGATCGCGTTCATCGTCGCGTTCGGCGTCCTGCTCGACACGCTCGTCGTCCGCTCGCTGCTGGTGCCCGCGCTCGTCCGGGACGCGGGACCGATCCTGTGGTGGCCGGGTTCCCTGGCCCGCCGCCGCGACGGCAACGGCGCGGAGGGGTAGCGCTCCCGGGCCGCGGAGGCGCGATCACGATCATTTTGCGAAAGCTCGAGATCGTGCGCGGCGGCTCGGGGAAGGGCCGGGGTGGACGTCCGGTGATCGGCACCGGGCGGCGAGCCCGGAGGGAACGAGGATGCAGGGCTTTTCCAGCGCCCCGGTCCGCGAGGGGCCGCTGGCCGGGGTGCCGCCCGCGGGCCTGCGCAAGATCTGGACGTGGGGGATCCTCATCGCCCTCGGGGGCTTCCTGTTCGGCTTCGACACCGGGGTGATCTCGGGGGCGCTGCTGTTCGTCCGCACCGACTTCGGGCTGAACTCGTTCCAGCAGGGCACCGTCGTCAGCGTGCTGGTCCTCGGGGCGATGGCGGGCGCGCTGACCTCCGGCCGCATCGCCGACCGGTTCGGCCGCAGGCGGGCGCTCGAGATCGAGGGGCTGGTGTTCCTCGTCGGCACCGTGGTCGCCGTGTTCGCTCCCGGCTACGGCACGCTGCTGGCGGGCCGGCTGATCCTCGGGCTCGCGGTGGGCGCGGCGTCCGCGACCGTCCCGATCTACCTGTCGGAGCTCGCCCCGAAGGACATCCGGGGCCGCCTGCTGACCCTCAACCAGCTGATGATCACGGTCGGCATCCTGGTGGCGTACCTGGTCAACCTCGCGTTCTCCGGCAGCGGGGACTGGCGGGCGATGATCGCGGTCGGGTCGCTTCCGGCGCTGCTGATCGTGGTCGCCGCGGTGCTGATCCTGCCGGAGTCGGGCGTGTGGCTGCTCCAGCGGGGGCGGCGCGGGGAATGCCGGGAGCTGATCGCGTCGGTGACCGACACCGCGACCGCCGACCGGCTGATCGAGCGGTACGACCGGCGGACGGCCGAGGAGGCGGAGCGGGGCGAGCCGCACGGGACCGGGCCGCGCGCGCTGGCCGCGCGGCGCGTCCGCCCGGCGCTGGCGGTCGGGCTCGTGCTCGCGGCCCTGCAGCAGTTCGCGGGGATCAACACGATCATCTACTACGCGCCGACGATCATCGAGCGGACCGGGCTGACGGCGTCCAACGCGATCGCCTACTCGATCGCGATCGGCGTGATCAACCTGCTGATGACGATCGTGGCGATCCGCGCCATCGACCGCGCGGGGCGGCGGCGCCTCATGGTGGCGTCGCTGGCCGTGATGACGGTGACCATGGTGCTGCTCGGTCTGTCGTTCGTGGCCGGCTGGCCGTCGGAGCTGTCGCTGGTGTTCATGGTCGTCTACATCGCGGGCTACGCGGCCGGGCTGGGGCCGGTGTTCTGGACGATGATCGGCGAGATCTTCCCGGCGCGCGTCCACGCGGCGGGCTCGAGCGCGTCGACGGCCGTCAACTGGGCGTCCAACTTCGCGGTCAGCCTGGCGTTCCTGCCCATCGCGAGCGCGATCGGCCAGGGCGAGACCTTTTGGATCTTCGCGGCGATCTCCCTGCTGGGCCTGCTGTTCGTGGTGCGCTACGTGCCCGAGACCAAGGGCCGCGAGTACGAGCGCATCGACGCCGACCTGCAGCACCGTTTCGGGCGCCGCCCGACGGAGGGCGCCGCCGTCCGCTGAGTTTCTGGACGCCGCCGGGGGCCCCGGTTCGCCGGTGACCCTCGACCCCCCTTGCGCCGATGCTAAGCAGCTGCTTAGCATCGCTGAGCGAGAACGGTGTTACCAATCGCGGCTAGGAGGCCTTGCATGGCGCACTTCCCCCTCGACCGGCCGGAACGGGCCGGTGACCGCGGTGCGGGCCGCCGCGACGCGGTTCGCGGGCGCGCGGGTGCCCCGGATCGAGGACCCGCGGCTGCTCACCGGCCACGGCACCTACGTCGATGACGTGACGCGGCCCGGCATGCTGCACGCCTGCTTCGTGCGCAGCCCGCTCGCCCGCGCCCGGATCCTCGGCGTCGACGCGGCCGAGGCGCTCGCGCTCGACGGCGTCCACGCGGTCTTCACCGCGGCGGACCTCAACCCGGACGTGCGCGAGGCCTGGTACACCCTGATCGGCCGCGACGTCCCCGACACCCCGCGCCCGCCGCTGGCCGAGGGCGAGGTCCGCTTCGTCGGCGACCCGGTCGCGCTGGTCGTCGCCGACGACCGCTACGTCGCCGAGGACGCCGCCGAGCTGGTGTTCGTGGACTACGAGCCGCTGCCGCCGGTCGCCGACTACACCGCCGCGCGCGAGTCCGGGGAGCTGGTGCACGAGGGGTACCCGCGGAACGTCGCCGGGACGCTCGGCGGCCCGCCGATCGACGAGCTCGCCCCCGTCTTCGACGAGGCCGCGCTGGTGGTGCGCGAGACGATCTACCAGCAGGCGTACGCGCAGGTCCCCATGGAGACGCGCGGGCTGGTCGCGGAGTGGTCGGCGCCCACCGGCGAGCTGACGCTCTGGGCCGCGACGCAGTCGCCGCACGAGGTGCGGCTGTTCTGCTCCCGGCTGCTCGGGCTGCCGGAGCAGCGCGTCCGGGTGGTGATGCGCGACACCGGCGGCGGCTTCGGGCAGAAGGTCGCCCCGCAGCGCGAGGACATGTGCGTCATGCTGGCCGCGCGCAAGGTCCCCGGCGCGCTGAAGTGGATCGAGGACCGGCGGGAGAACCTCATGTCCGCCGGGCAGTCGCGGCACGAGCACGCCGACGCGCGGCTCGCCTTCGACGCCGACGGGAACATCCTGGCCGCCGCGATCGACTACGTGCAGGACGTCGGCGCCTACCCGACGCCGTGGCCGGTGGGGACCGCCGCCGCCGTCGGCATGTTCTTCCCCGGCCCGTACCGCGTCCCCCGGGGCACCTGGACGACGACGTCGGTGTTCTCCAACACCGTCGGGCGCAACGCCTACCGGGGGCCGTGGCAGCTCGAGTCGCTGGTGCGCGAGGTCCTGATGGACACCGCCGCGCGCCGGATGGGCGTCGACCCGGCCGAGCTGCGCCGCCGGAACCTGCTGCGCCGGGACGAGCTGCCGTACACCAACCCCAACGGGATGCCCTACAGCGACATCACGCCGCTGGAGACGTTCGAGCAGGCGCTGGAGATGCTCGACTACGCGGCGTTCCGGAAGGAGCAGGAGCGGGCCCGCGCCGAGGGCCGCTACCTCGGCGTCGGCACCTGCACCTACGTCGAGCCCACCACCGCCGCGATGGCGCTGCACGCCACCGAGGGCGCCACCATCCGGATCGAGCCGTCCGGCAAGGTGAACGTGTACGTCTCGGGCGGGTCGGCCGGCAACAGCATCGAGACGACCGTCGTGCAGCTCACCGCGGACGCGCTGGGCGTCGACATCGCCGACGTCAGCACGATCCAGGGCGACACCGCGATCACCCCGTTCGGCGGCGGCACCGCCGGCAGCCGCTCGGGGTCGATGACCGCGGGCGCCGTGGGGGAGACGGCGAAGGTGCTGCGCGAGCGGATCACCGCGATCGCCGCGCACCGGCTCGAGGCCGCGCCGGACGACATCGAGCTGTCCGGGGGACGGGCGCGGGTCCGCGGCGTCCCGGACACCGAGGTGACGCTCGCCGAGATCGCCGAGACCGCCTACTTCCAGCCCGAGGCCCTGCCGCCCGGCGTGCCGCCCGGACTGGAGCACAGCGGCCGCTACCACCCGGACACGCCGGTGATCTTCGCCAACGCGACGCACCTGTGCACCTGCGAGGTGGACGTCGTCACCGGGGAGGTGAAGCTGCTGCGCTACATCGTCAGCGAGGACTGCGGCCCGATGATCAACCCGAACGTGGTCGAGGGCCAGATCGCGGGCGGCGTCGTCCAGGGGATCGGCGGGGCCCTCTACGAGAACCTCGCCTACGACGAGGACGGCAACCCCGTCGCCACCACGTTCATGGACTACCTCCTGCCCACCGCCGCCGAGGTGCCGGCGATCGAGTACGGGCACGTGGAGACGCCGGCGCCGGGCCCCGGCGGCTACAAGGGCGTCGGCGAGGGCGGCGCGATCGGGGCGCCGCCCACGGTGGTGAACGCGGTGGCCGACGCGCTGGACCCGTTCGGTGTGGAGATCACCCGGCTGCCGCTGACCCCCGAGTCGATCGTCGCGCTGGTCCGCGAGGCGGACGGACGGGCGGTGACGCGATGAAACCGGCCGCGTTCGACTACCACGCGCCGACCGACCCCGGTGAGGCGGTCGCGCTGCTAGCGGAACTTGGCGAGGACGCAAAGTTCATCGCCGGCGGGCAGAGCCTCGTCCCCATGCTCGCGCTGCGCCTGTCCGTCCCCGAGCATCTGGTCGACCTGCGCCGGACGGACGGCCTGCGCGGCATCGAGGAGCGCGACCGCGCCGGGGAGAACGGCGCCGCCGGCGCCGACGGCGTCCTGCGGATCGGCGCCTGCACCACCCAGGCGGCGGTCGAGCGGTCCGCCGAGGTGGCCCGCGCCGTCCCGCTGCTCGCCCGCGCGACCCCGCTGATCGGGCACTTCCAGATCCGCAACCGCGGCACCGTCGGCGGGTCGCTGGCGCACGCCGACGCCGCCGCCGAGTACCCGGCGGTCGCCCTGGCGCTCGGCGCGCGGATCCACGCCCGCTCGCCGCGCGGCGAGCGGACGGTCGACGCCGGCGGGTTCTTCACCGGCATGTGGACCACCGACCTGGCGGAGGACGAGCTGCTCACCGCGGTCGACTTCCCGGTGTGGCGCGGACGCAGCGGGTTCGCGATCGAGGAGTTCGCCCGCCGCGGCGGCGACTTCGCGATCGCGGGCGCCGCCGTCGCCGTCGAGCTCGACGGCGACGACCGGATCCGCCGCTGCGGCATCGGCCTGTTCGGCCTCGGCTCGACGGCGCTGCGCGCCGCCGCGGCCGAGGCCGCCGCGACCGGCTCGGCCGTCACCGAGGTCGACGCCGACGACGTCGCGCGCACCGCCGTGGCCGAACCGGAATCGATCCCCGCGGACCTGCACGCGTCCGCCGACCACCGCAGACACGTCGGGGCCGTCGTGGTGGCGCGCGCCTGGCGACGAGCCGTCCAGGAGGCCGCCCATGCCTGACGCCGACATCCGGATGCGGGTCAACGGCGTGACCCGCCGCGCGACCGTCCCGCCCCGCCTCACCCTGGCCGACTTCCTGCGCGAGCGCTGCGGGCTCACCGGCACGCACCTGGGCTGCGAGCACGGGGTGTGCGGCGCCTGCTCGGTGCTGCTGGACGGGGAGGCCGTGCGCGCCTGCCTGGTGTTCGCCGTCCAGGCCGACGACGCCGACGTCACCACCGTCGAGGGCCTCGCCGAGCCCGACGGCGAACTGTCGCCCGTCCAGGCGGCGTTCCGCGACAACCACGGGCTGCAGTGCGGCTTCTGCACGCCCGGCTTCGTCGTGTCGGTCACCGCGCTCCTGCGCGACAACCCCGACCCGACCGACGAGGAGATCCGCGAGGGACTGTCCGGCAACCTGTGCCGCTGCACCGGCTACCAGGGCATCCTCAAGGCCGTCCGGGCCGCGGCGGGAACGGCCGCCGACGGTGCCGCGGCCGCCGAAGAGCCCCGCTGACCCCCCCATCACCCACCTCCCGAGAGAGAAGAGGACCCCCGATGCCCGGACGACTCGAAGGCAAGGTGGCGTTCATCACCGGCGCCGCGCGCGGCCAGGGGCGCAGCCACGCGGTGAAGCTCGCGCAGGAGGGCGCGGACATCATCGCCGTCGACATCTGCAAGCAGATCGACAGTTCCCCCATCACGATGTCCACCCCGGAGGACCTCGAGGAGACGGTCGCCCGGGTCGAGGCGACCGGCCGCAAGATCATCGCGACGCAGGCGGACGTGCGGGACTTCGACGCGCTGAAGGCCGCGGTCGACGACGGAGTCGAGCGGTTCGGGCGGCTCGACGTCATCGTGGCCAACGCGGGCCTCGCCGCCAGCGGCGCCGAGATCCACAACATGGACGCGAACCTGTGGCAGGACACGATCGACGTCAACCTGACCGGTGTCTGGCACACGGGCAAGGCCGCGATCCCGCACATCATCGAGGGCGAGCGCGGCGGCTCGATCGTCCTGACCAGCTCCGTCGGCGGGCTGAAGGCCCACCCGAACATCTCCAACTACGTCGCCAGCAAGCACGGCGTGGTCGGCCTGATGCGCTCCATGGCGGTGGAGCTCGCGCAGTACAACATCCGGGTCAACTCGGTGCACCCCACGCAGGTGAGTACGCCGATGCTGCTGAACGACCTGACGTACCGGATGTTCCGCCCCGACCTGGAGAACCCGACCCAGGAGGACATGGCGCCGATCTCCCAGATGATGAACGCGCTCCCCGTCCCGTGGGTGGAGGCCGAGGACATCAGCAACGCGGTCCTGTTCCTGGTCTCCGACGAGAGCCGCTACATCACGGGCGTGCCGCTGCCCATCGACGCCGGATCGATGATCAAGTAGCCGCCGGGCGACACCCCCGGTGCGGGGCGACGGCCGTTCACCGACACACGAGGAGAGCACGTGCCAACTGACGAGGCGCTCTACTGGGACCCCTACGACCCGCGCTTCACGAACGACCCGTATCCGACCTACCGGCGGCTCAGGGAAGAGGCGCCGCTGTACTACAACGAGAAGCACGACTTCTACGCGGTGAGCCGGTACGAGGACATCGAGCGGGGCCTGCCCGACTGGCGGACGTTCTCCTCGGCGCGCGGCGGCATCCTGGAGATGGTCAAGTCCGGTATCGAGATGCCGCCCGGGACGCTCATCTTCGAGGACCCCGAGATCCACGACCTGCACCGGCGGCTGCTCGTCCGGGTGTTCACCCCGCGCCGGATCGCCGAACTGGAGCCGCAGGTCCGCGACTACTGCGTCCGGACGCTGGACCCGCTGGTGGGCGCGACGGAGTTCGACCTGATCCGCGAGGTCAGCGCGGAGCTCCCGATGCGCGTGATCGGAATGCTGCTGGGCATCCCCGAGGCCGACCAGGAGGCCATCCGCGACTCCGCCGACGAGAGCCTGCGCACCGAGGTCGGCGGGCAGATGGATCTCCAGGACATGGCGATCATGAGCAGCGAGCTGTTCCGCGACTACATCGAGTGGCGCGCGAAGAACCCGTCGGACGACCTCATGACCGTCCTGCTGAACACCGAGTTCGAGGACGAGGACGGCACCACCCGCACCCTCACCCACGACGAGGCCCTGACCTACACCACCGTCGTGGCGGGTGCGGGCAACGAGACCACCGGACGGCTCATCGGCTGGCTCGGCTCCGTGCTCGCCCAGCACCCCGACCAGCGGCGGGCCCTCGTGGACGACCCGTCGCTCATCCCCGGCGCGATCGAGGAGGTGCTCCGGTACGAGCCGCCGGGCCCCTTCATCGCCCGCTACGTCACGAAGGACGTCGAGTACCACGGGCAGACCGTGCCCGAGGGCAGCGCGATGATGTTCATGGTCGGTGCCGCCAACCGCGACGAGAACCGCTACCCCGACCCCGACCGGTTCGACGTCCGCCGCAAGATCGGCCAGCAACTGACCTTCGGCCTCGGCGTCCACTACTGCCTCGGCGCCGCGCTCGCCCGGCTCGAGGGGCGGGTGGCGCTGGAGGAGATCCTCAAGCGCTTCCCGAAGTGGGACGTGAAGTGGGACGGCGCCAAGCTGGCGCAGACCTCGACCGTCCGCGGCTGGGAGACCCTCCCGCTCACGATCGGCTGATCGGGGCCCCCGAGTTCCCGCCCCGGTGCGCGAAACCGCGCCGCGCGCCGGGGCGGGTCCCGCGAGGCGGACCCGAGGGAACGAGGCCGGAACGAAGGGCGGGACGGGCGCCGGAACGCGGCGCCTCGAAGCAGGCGGGGCCGGAGGGGCCGGAGGGGCCGGAGGCTAGGACGCCTCCCGCGCTCCCGCGACGGCCCCGGAGAGGAGACCGGGGACGAGCCAGCGGCGCAGGAACGGCCGGAGATCGGCGCGCGTGGCCTCGGGCACCGCGAGGAAGGAGAGCAGCATCCGCATGAAGAACTCGGCGAGGCCCGCGAGCTCGGCCTCGTCGTAGCCGAGGGCGGCCCAGTCGATGTTCAGCCGGCCGAGGAACGCCTTCATCTCGGTGAGCGCGATGTCGGACAGGACGGCGGAGCCGAGGCCGACGGTGTGCCCGGTGGTGAGCTGCATCCCGACGTAGGGTTCGTGCGGCAGCTGCTCGACGGCGCGGGCGAACACCTCGACGATGATGTCGGCCGGGGCGGTCAGCGACTCGACCTGCGTGACCATCCGCGCCTCGAAATCGCCCGCGGCGGCGAGGCCCGCGGCCTCCATCAGCTCGTCGAGGTTGCGGTAGTACCGGTACACGGTCGCGCGCGTGACACCGAGATCTTCGGCGACCTGCGTGAAGCCGACCTTGCGCACGCCGTGGCGGTCCACGCACCGGATCATCGCATCGATGATCCGGCGCCTGGCGTCGTCGTCGTCACGAGGCGGGTCGCCCCGCCAGCCGTGCGTGCGCATGTGTCGGCTCTCCTCGAGCGGTCGTCCATGTCGTCCATGCCGTCCATCGTCGATCTAGCTAGACGCTACCGGGCCGGGTGCCGCGCCCGCCGTGCGGCACCCGGCCGTCCGGGCTGCTACGGCCCCCCGGTGGACGGAAGGCCGCCGGGCAGTCCGGCCCCGCCGGCGCCCGCGCCGCCGCCCTCGCCCTGCGCGCCCTCCAGCGGCTTGCCGTTCTCGTCCGTGACCGACTCCGCACCCGGGCTGAGCAGCGTGATGTTGCCCGCCAGCCACCTGCCCGACGCGCGCTCCATGCTGAGCGCGACCGTGGCCCCGTCGTTGCTCTGCACGGTCTCGGCCGTCGTCACCTTCGTGTTGATGACGACCAGCACGTTGGCGGCACCGTCCTTGACCTCACCAGGGTAGATGCCGCTGATGTGGGCCTGGGAGCTGACCTTGTTCTTCGTGAAGTAGCTGATCAGGGTCGAGGCGGTGGGGCGGATCGCGTCGGCGGCCTGCTCGGTGAGCAGCGGGTACTTCGCCGCGAACGACTCGTCCATGTGCTGGTAGTCCCAGTTGAAGAAGACGCTCGCGACCTTGCCCGCCGCCCCGGCGAGGTCCCGGCGGCCGTCCGCGGCGCTCGCGAGGTCGTTCCTGTCCTGCCAGACCACCCCGAGCGCGGCGCTCACCGCGACGAGCGCGGCGGCCGGGACGATCCGCAGCGCGAGCCGCGAGCGCGGCCCGGGCGTCCGCCCGCGCGCACCGATCCCGCGGACGCGCTTCCGCGGCCGCTTGGCGGTATCCGGCTTCTCGCTCGCGGCTTCGCCCTCGCCCTCGTTCCCGCTCTCCGCTTCGTCGTCGTCCTCGCCCCTGCCGAAGGACGCGGCCAGCACGGCGGGCGGGACGCGCGGCGGCCGCCGACCGTTCAGCCCCGGGGCGAGCCGCCGCCGGGCCGCCGCGTCGCCGCCGCCCGCCGGCCCGTCCTCGGTCTCCTTCTCGGTCTCCTTCTCGGGCGGCTTCTTCCCGGCCGCTTCCTTCGCGGCGGTGAACGTCAGGCCGTACTCGTAGACGGCCGGCTCGTCCCCGCCGGCCTCCGGGCGCACGGACGTCTTGCCTTTCAACGGCTTCTCCTCCTCCAGGTCGGGCGCCGGGCCGCCCCGAGCATGCCCATGGCGACGCGCAGCAGGATCAGGCCCGCCACGATGGGCGGCAGGTAGATGAGCCACGGCGTGCCGCCGTCGTGGCCGTCACCGGCGGTCTTCTCGACGGGCACCCGGTTCTGCGCCGCCGTCGCGGGCTCGGCGTCCGCCGGCGGTGTCTCCGACGCGCCGGGCTTCGGCGGCTTGTGCTCCTTGACCGGTGCGACGCCGGGGCAGCTCGAGATGCGCGGGATCGAGGGCAGCGGCCTGAGGTTGCGGTACTCCACCGCGCCCTCGATCGGGGTCGTCGTGATCACGAAGTTGATGTTCAGGTTCGGCTCGCCGTTGACGAACGTGACCGCGCCCCGCATGGCCTTCGCGAGCTGCGGCGACCAGGCGAGGCCCTCGGCGAGTTCGGCGACGTTGCCGTCCGACAGCAGGACCGGCATCGCGGCGCCCAGCGAGCTCAGCGTGCAGCGCAGGGCGGGTTCGGACTCGCCCAGCAGGTGCGCGAACTTCGCCACCAGGTCGGGGGAGCGGTCGCGGATCCGGGCGAGGTCCTTCTCGACGTCGGCGAGCGCGGAGGTGAGCCCCGCGGTCGCGGCGATGCCGGTGCCGAGCTCGCCGCGCCTGCCCGCGAGGGTGCCGGTCAGCGTGCTCAGGTTCCCGATCAGTTCGTCCAGGACGCGGGTGTCCTCCGCGAACGTCCCGGCGAGCTCGGACGCGCCGTCCACGGTGACGCGGAGCGTGTCGCCGCGGCCCTCCAGCCCGTTCGCGAGCTCGCGCGTGAGGGTGCGCAGGTTCCGCGGGTCGAGCCCCGTGACCGCCTCGTTCACGGCGTCGAACAGCTCGCCGTAGGTCCGCGAGACGCTCGTCCTGGACACCGGGATGACCTCGCCGGGACGCATCGGCGGTGCGTCGACCCGCCCCTGCGGCGGCGACAGGTCCACGTAGGGCTCGCCGATGGCGGACTTGAGCGCGGCGGCGGCGGATGCGCCCCGCGGGACCCGCTCGCCCTTGTCGATGGTGAGCGTGACCACCACGACGCCCTTGTCCAGCCGGACCGAGCCGATCTCCCCGACCGCGACGCCGAGGTAGGTGACGTCGAAGCCGGGCTGGAGCCCCGGCGACCGCTCGAACTGCGCGGTGATCCGGTACGGGCGGTCGAACGGGTCGACCTCGAGCACGTTGCGCAGCGCCCACACCGTCAGGACGGCGGCGAGGATCCCGAAGACCGCCAGGTTGAGCTGGATCCGGCGCGTCACCGCTTCGGTCCCAGCATGTCGACGAGGCCGGCCAGCGTGGACGGCGACTCGCTGCCGGCGTTCGTGGCCGACCCGTCGAAGTTGATCACTGTGTAGACGAGCAGCTGGCCGTTGAAGATCTGCCGGGGCATCCGGTCGACGAACTCCTGGAGGCGGGTGATCAGGGTGCCGAGTTTCGTCCGGTCGTCGGCCAGCACCTGGAAGGAGGGCCCCAGCCGCTCGACGATGCCGCGGAGCTCGTCGGTGTACTCGATCAGCACCTCGTCGTTCACGGTCTCGGCCATGGCGGAGAGCGAGCGGACCGCGGTCAGGATCTGCTCGCGGTCGTCGGCCAGCACCCGCGTGGTCTCGGCGAGCCGTCCGGGCAGCCGGTCCAGCGACTCCTCCCGGGCGGCGAGCTTCTCGCCCAGCTCGGCCAGGTCGTCGACGGCCCCGGCGAGCTCCCCGCGATGCCGCTCGAAGGTCGCCACGAGCTTCGCGGCGTCGCCGATCATCGCGTTCATCTTCGGGCCGCGCCCGGACAGGGCGGTGGCGGCCGTGTGGACGAGCTGCGGTGCGTCGCCCGCGGCCAGCGCCCCGACCAGCGGGGCCGCCCCGCCGACGATGTCCTCGAACCCGGGGCTGGTGCCCGCCGAGGCGACCTCGGCGTTGTTCGCGAGGAACGGGCCCTGGTCCAGAGGTCTGCCCTGCGGCGGGCGGAGCTGCACGTAGTTCTCGCCCAGCAGCGACGTCACGGTGACCTTGGCGGTCGTCCCGGTGGGGATCTCGACCCCCTCCTTGATCGACATGGTGACCCGGGCGCGGTAGCCGGCGGTGCCGCCGCCGACCAGAGAGACCCCGGAGACCGAGCCGACCTCGACGTCCGCGATCTTCACGCTGTGGCCGGAGACGAGGTTCTGCACGTCCGCGAACTCGGTGGTGAGGGTCAGCGGGCCCGCGGTCGCGCTGAGCGTCTGCAGGGAGCACCCGGACAGGCAGCCGGTGAGCACCAGGACCCCGGCACAGAGGAGATATCGCACGGTGGCTCCTACTGGCAGTTGGAGTAGGGGGGCGGGAGCGGGCAGGGCACGTTCTCGTTGATGGTCGGTTCGCGGAGGATCGCGGCCAGGTAGGACCGCACGAAGTTGTCCATGGTCACCCGCAGCTTGATCGCCCGCTTCTCGGGGTCGTAGGCGTTGACGAACTGGAAGCCGATGCCGGGCAGTGCCTGGAGGAGCTGGCCGAGCCGGTCGGCGTTCGCCCGGACGAGCAGGGAGAGCTGCGCGAGTTTCTCGAGGTCGCCCGGCAGGGTCTCGCGGTACTGGTCGATGAGCTCCTCACCGCGCTCCACGAGATCGGCGATCTCCTGCACCAGCGTGCGGATGCTCTGCCGCTCGTTCGCCAGCGTCGTGGACGCCTGCGAGAAGTGGCCGACCAGCTCGCCGAGCGTCTTCTCCCGGCCCTTGACCACACCGGTCAGCCGGTTCAGGTTGCGGGCGATCTCCAGCAGCCGCTCGTCCTGTCCGGCGAGGTTGTTCATGAGCCGCCCGGCCTCCTGGAACGCCTGGTTGAAGGCCTTCCCGTTGCCGTCGAGGCTGCCCGCGGCGGCGCCCAGCGCGGCATCGGCCTTCGCGGGATCGACGCTGTCGATGAGCCTGCCGAACGACTGGAGCGCCTCGTTGACCTCGACCGGCACCTGCGTCCGCTCGGTCTGCAGGACCGCGCCGTCGGCGAGGCGCGGCGCGCCGGGGCGCCACGCGGGCGCGAACGTGAGCGTGCGCTCGCCGATCAGGCTCAGCGGGACGATCGCCGCGTTCGCGGTCGCGGGCAGCGGCACGTCGTCGTCGATCTCCGCGACGACGCGCACCCGGCCGCCGACCGGGGTGACCGATCGGACCGTCCCGACGTCGATGCCCATCACCTGGACCTGGGAGCCCGGGTAGAAGGACACGGCGCGGACGAAGTAGGCGGTGACGCGGTAGCTCCCCGAGCCGGCGAAGGGGCCCGGCAGGACGCTGCACGAGCTGAGGGCCAGCACGACCGCGGCCGTGACGAGCGCGGTCCTGGATCGTCGGGTGCACGCGGATCGTCGGGTACACGTGGATCGTCGGGCGTTCGGCGTCATTCCTCGACCTGTCCCGTCGGTACCTGGGGGAAGTTCGGCGGGTTGAAGTTCGGCTGGGGGCCGACCACGCCCGGCTGGACCGGGCCGAAGCCGACGAACCCGCCCTCCATCCACCGGCCCTCGCGGCTGCCGCTGGTGCTCATGCCGAAGAAGGCCGGGCCGAACCAGGCGAGGGCGGTGTTCATGGCCGGGAGGTTGTCGCCGGTCGCCGTCTCCATCGTGAGATGGAAGTCGTCCAGCACCGTCTCCAGCTGTTTGCGGTGTTTCGTGAGCACCTCGTCGAGGCTCTTGACGACCCTGCTGCCGCCGCCGAGCGTCGAGGCAAGCTCGTCGCGGCGCAGGGCCAGCTCCTCCAGCAGGCTCTCGCCGTACTCGAGCAGCTGCGCGAGCTGCCTGTCCTTCTTCGCGAGGGTGCCGGTGAGCTTCTCGCCGTTCTCGATGATCGCGTTCATCTGCGGCCAGGAGTCGTTCAGCCCTGCGCTGACCTTCCGCAGGTCGGCGAGCATCTCGCCCATCTTCTTCTGATCCGGCAGCTCGACCTCGGCCGCCTCGGTCAGCAGCCGGTCGATCGACCGGGAGTCGAGGCGTCCCGCCATGTCGGACGCCGAGCCCAGCGCGGTGCTCAGCGAGTACGGGACGCTCGTGCGCTCCGCCGGGATCCGCCGCTCCCCGTCCGGCCGGTCCTCCAGGTAGGGCGCGACGACCGGTCCCGACAGCTGGAGGAAGTGGCCGCCCAGCAGGTTGGACAGCCGGACGTCGGCGTGCATCCGCGGCCCCAGCTCCACGCCCGAGTCGACGTTCCAGGTGATGACGACGTGGCCGCGGCCGAAGTCGGGCGAGATGCCGGTGATCTCCCCGACCTTCACCCCGGCCAGCCGCACCTCGGCGCCCTTCCGGATGCCGCCCGTGCCGGTGAACACGCCGCTGACCGTGTAGCCGCCCCGGAAGAGGCCGAGCGTCCCGTACGCGTACGTCGCGATCAGCACGGCCGCCAGCGCCGGGATCGTCACGAGGGCGATGCCCACGGGGTCGCGGTCGCGGAACGAGCGGGTGAACGCGCCCTTCCAGCGGCTCATCCCCGGCCCCCTTCCCGGCCGGCCCCGGCCGCGGCGCCCTGCCCGCCGTTCTGCCCGCCGGTCTGGTCACCGAGGAAGAGGATCTGCACCATCGCCCGGTAGACCCGCTGCTGGTCGGGCGTCAGCCGCGCCTCCTCGGGGCTCACCGCGGGGCTCTGCCCGCCGCTCCCCGAACCGGCGGCCGGGGGCGGCGGCAGCTGCATGGGGAAGGGGCACGTCTCGGCGTAGACGATGTTCATGCACAGGGCGTTGCCGCGCAGGAACTTGCCGCCGCTCATGAGCGAGAGGAGCGCCTGCAGCGCGGACGGCAGGCTCTTGATCATCTGGTCGATGTCCTCCATCCGGCTGTGCGCGACCTCCATCAGCTCGGACGTGCCGTCCACCAGCCGCCCGAGCTGCGGGGCGGCGTCGCCGAGCACCTCGTCGAGCCCCGAGGTCAGGCCCTCCAGCCGGACGGCCGCGTCCCCGATCGCGGTGCGGTTCTGCGCGAACGCCCGGGTGAGGCCCGACAGGTTGTCGATGGTCTGCGCGATCTGCCGGTCGCGGGCGGCCAGCGCGTCGGTGACCGTCCGGTAGTCGGAGATCATCTGCTCGATCGTGCCGGTCCGCGTGCTGAGCATCCGGAGGATCGTCCCCAGGTTCGCGGTCATCTGCCGTATCTCGTCCTGGTTCCCGTCCAGCGCGACGGCGAACGACTGGAGGATCTTGTTGACCTCGCCGGGATCGATGCCGCCGAGCAGCGGCGCCAGGTCGTTGACGAGCGCGCCGAGGTCGGCCGCCGACCGCGTGCGGGTCAGCGTGCGGCCGTCCTTCAGCATCACCGGGCTGGCCCCGGTCTCGAGGTAGACCTCCCGGTTGCCGATGAGGTCCTTCCAGCGGACGACCGCCGAGGAGTCGTCCGGGAGCCGCAGCGACTCGCGGACCTCCAGGCCGACGACGGCCCGGCCCTTCTCCACCTCGACGGACGTCACCTGCCCGACCTCGGTGCCGGCGACCTTCACGGGGTCGCCCTCCCGCAGCCCGCTCACGTCGTCGAAGGACGCACGCAGCTCCATCCCGCCGCCGAGGTTCGTCCCTGCGATCCGGAAGCCCAGGTAGACGGTCAGCAGGGTCGTGACGATGCCGAAGGCCAGGAACCGGCGCGCGGCGCGGCCGTCCAGGCTCGATGTGCGCCGCGCCATCAGTCGCCCCTCTGCCCGGCACCGGCGTGCGGATCCTCGGGGATCGCCGGCTCGACCGGTCCGCAGATGCCGGGCAGCGTCTCGCAGAGCAGGTCGTTCGACTCGACGTGGACGGTCACCCGCGACAGCAGGGTCCCGTGCGGGCCCGGGATGTTGGCGATGCCGGCGAGCTGGGTGAGGACCGAGCCGCTGGCGCTGATGAGGTCGGGGTAGTGGCGGCGGTTGTCGTACAGGACCCCGGTGGCCGGGTCGACCGACCGGATGATCCGGCCGGACGCGCCCGGATCCGCGGCCAGGATCCGGTCGAGCGTGCGCGCCGAGTCGTTCAGCCCGGTGAGCAGCCGGCCGAACTGCTCGGAATCACCGGTGACCGAGGGCAGGACCTTGTTCAGGTCGCCGGTGATGCCGGCGATCTCGTCGCCGTGCTCGGCCGCCGTCGCGGCGAGCGCCCCGCCGTCGCGGGCGATGCCGCCCAGCTCGTCCGAGCGCCGCGACGTCACGCCGAGGAGCTTCGCCGAGTCGTCGATCAGGCCGCCCAGCGCTTCGCCCCGGCCGCCGAGGCCGCCGTTCAGCGCCGCCATGATCGTGGCGAGGTCCCGCGGGCCGAGCGCCTTCAGCAGTTCCAGCGCGGGTTCGGCGACATCGGTGAGCTCCTGCGGGTCGGTGGTCCGCCGGATGGTGCCGCCGTCGGAGAGGAACGGCCCCGTGCCCTCCTCCCGGCCGAGCCGCAGGTCGACGTACTTCGGCCCGAACGCCGACAGCGGGACGATCGCCACCTCCGCGCCGTCCGGAACCCGCACTCCCGGGTCGATGCGCAGCGTGACCCTCGCGCGGCCGGCGTCGGTGAGCGCCACGTCCGACACCTGGCCGACCGTGACGCCGCGGACCCGGACGTCCGAATCGGTGGTCAGGCCCTCGCCGGCCCGGCCGAAGACGGCGTTCAGATGGATCGATCCCGGGTGGGTCTCGCGCAGCGCCAGCAGCGACACCACCAGGCAGGCGGTCAGCACGGCCGCCCCGGTGACGCCGAAGCGGAGCCGCGAGCGCGGTGTCAGGTCAACGGTCCTCATCCCGTCAGGCTCACTGTTCCGCCGTCGCCCCAGAAGATGTAGGACAGCAGCAGGTTGGCCATGATGATCGTCACCATGGACTCGCGGATGGCCTGCCCGGTGGCCAGCCCCACGCCGACCGGGCCGCCGCTGGCGTTGTAGCCGCGGTAGCAGTGGACGAGCACGATGATCACCGTGAACACGACCACCTTGACGACGCTGTAGAACACGTCGATGGGCGGCAGGTACAGATGGAAGTAGTAGTCGTAGATCCCCGGCGATATGCCGAAGAAGTAGATGGAGATGAGCCGGGTCGCGAAGAAGCTGGCGAACAGCGCCAGCAGGTAGAGCGGCACCAGCGTGATCAGCGCCGCGGCGAGCCGCGTGCACACCAGGTAGGCCAGCGAGTTGATCCCCATGACTTCCAGCGCGTCGATCTCCTCGGAGATGCGCATCGCGCCCAGCTCCGCGGTGAACGAGCCGCCGAGCTGGAAGATCATCGCCACTCCGGCGATGATCGGGGTCACCTCGCGCACGTTGGCGTAGCTGGCGATGATCCCCGCGAGCGACTCGACGCCCACCCGCTGCAGCCCCGGGATGGCCTGCAGGCCGACCGTGGTGCCGGTGAAGAACGACATGAAGAAGATCACGGTGATCATTCCGAGGCCGATCACGACCGCGCCGACGCCGGCGCTGATGTCGCTGACCTGCCGGACGACCGTCTTCAGGTGGCGGCCGCGCGCGACGTCCACGACCAGGTGGTGCAGCACCCGCCCGCAGAACACGACGAACTCGGCGAACTCGGGGGTCTGCCGCGGCCGGGCGCGGCGCAGGGCGACGGCGGCGCGATGCGGGACGATGGTGGTCATCAGATCCTCGGCGGGAAGAGGCTGTACGCCAGGGTGGAGATCACGTAGTTGGCCGCGAAGACGAGCATCGCCGCGATGACGGCCGCGCGGTTGACCGCCCGTCCGACGCCGCTGGCGCCGTAGCCGCAGGTCATGCCCTTCCAGCAGGCCACGGCCGCGGCGATGAAGCCGAACACCCACGCCTTGAACAGGGTGATCAGCAGGTCGGAGAGCTGCAGCAGCGACGTCGCCTCGCCGAAGTAGGAGCCGGGCGTCACCCCTCCCTGGACGACGTTGAAGAAGAAGCCGCCGGCGACGCCCGCGAGGATGATCAGCGAGCAGAGCATGACGCCGACCGTGCTGGCCGCCCACAGCCGGGGCGTCACCAGCCGGTGGACCGGATTGATGCCCAGGACCTCCATGGCGTCCAGTTCCTCGCGGATCCGCCGGGAGCCGATGTCGGAGGTGATGGCCGACCCGGCGGCCCCCGAGATCAGCAGCGCGGCCGCCATCGGGGCCACCTGCGTCACCAGGGCCTGCACCACGGTGGCGCCGGTGCCCGACTCCGCGCCGATCTGCCGGATGATCTGGCCCACCTGGAGCGCGATCGTGCCGCCGAGCGGCAGCGCGATCAGCATCACCGGCAGGGTCGTGACGCGGGCGACGAACCAGCACTGCTCGACGTACTCCGCCCCCCACCGGCGCACGTTCCACGTCTTCCGGAAGCCCTCGAGCGTGATCGCGAGCAGTACGCCGGTCGGCTCGAGCCAGCCGAAGGCCCGGCGGCGCCGCAGGTGGAGGCGGGTGGTCACCATGAGAAGGAGTCGCTCCTAAAGTGAGATCGACATTCTCGGACTGGTGTAATGCGTTAACTGAATACGTGGTGTGTGATTTTCGACTCAGAGAGCGACAGTACACTCTGGCCAGAGCCGTACTGTCAAGAGCGGATGCCGATGTTGTGCAAGGGTCCAAAGAGGCCCGCGGACGCACGGATCCCTCGCGGCCCCGTGGCCCCAGGTGCGGTGACGGAGCTCGGGCCGCATCCGATCTGAAACATGCAAGTTCGCTGAGAATCGTTCACGCCGAGGGTGCTGAGCCTCGAGGCCGTTGCGCGGCAGGGGGTGCCGGGCTGGTCGACGAGGGCGACGCCATCGTCGTCGGCGCCGGGACGACCACCCGGGAGCCGGCACGCGCGCCGGCGGCCTTCGACGCGCTCACCGTGGTGACAGACTCCCTGCCGGGGGGCGCTCCCGCCGACCGGCCCTTCCGCGCCGCTTCCCGCCGCTTCCCGCCGCCTGTCGCCGCCGCTCCGCGTCCCGGGCGGTGCGGCCGCGGCGGCGGCTCCGGGAGGTGTCCCGGAGCGCGCGGACCAGCGCCCGCGAGTAGATCCCGATGAAACCCACGGCCCCCCGATCATGATCACTTCCCTGAACGATCATGGGGCCCGGGTGATTCCGCTCCGCCCGGACGTGCGCGTCACACGTCGGCGAGCAGGACCGCCGGGTTCTCCACGAGATCGGCCACGTGCCGCAGGAAGCCTCCGGCGGCGCCGCCGTCGCAGACCCGGTGGTCGAACGTGAGGGACAGCTGCGTCACCCGGCGCGGCACGACCGCGTCGCCGACCACCCACGGACGGGCGACGACGCGGCCCACGCCCAGCAGCCCGGCCTCGGGATGGTTGATGATCGGGGTCGACCCGTCCACGCCGAACACCCCGTAGTTGTTGAGGGTGAACGTGCCGCCGGTCAGGTCGGCGGGCGGCAGCTCCCCGGCGCGCGCGAGGGCGGTGAGCCGCGCCAGCTCGGCGGCGAGCCGGGCGGTCGTCAGCAGGTGCGCGTCCCGGATCACGGGCACCACGAGCCCCCGGTCGGTCTGCGCGGCGAACCCGAGGTGGACGTGCCCGTGCCGGACGATCTCGCCGCGTTCGGCGTCGACCGACGCGTTCAGCTCGGGGAACCGCCGCAGGCCGTCCACGCAGATACGGGCCAGCAGGGCCAGCAGCCCGACACCGAGGCCGGGCCGCGCCTCGCGCAGCGCGTCCCGCGCCGCGAGCAGCCCGGTGGCGTCGGCGTCCACCCACGTCGTCGCGTCGGGGATCTCGCTGCGGCTGCGGACCATCTTGTCGGCGACCGCCCGGCGCAGCCCGCGCAGCGGGATCCGTTCCGCGGCGAACCCGCCCGCGATGCCGCCCGCGGGGGCCGCTTCGGGCGGCGGGCCGGCCGGGCCCCGGGCCGCGGCGACGGCCCGGTCGACGTCGCGGCGCAGGATCACCCCGCGCGGCCCGCTCGGGGGCACCCGCGCGACGTCGATGCCGTGCTCGCGGGCGATCCGGCGGACGAGCGGGGAGATCACGCGGGGCGCGTGCCGCGCGGGCTTCGCCGCGGGGGCGGCGCCGCCCCCGCCCCCGCGGCGCCGCCGGCGCGATCCGGACGGGCGGCCCGTGCCGTAGCCGATCAAGACGTTGCCGGATCCGGCCCGCTCCTCCTCGCGGTACCGGGCGGCGGCCGAGTCGTCGCCCGCCCGCTCGCCCGCCCGCTCGTCCGGCGCGGCGCCGTCGTCGGCGCCGTCATCGCCGCCGACCTCGATGAGCGGTGCGCCGACCGCCAGGACCGCGCCGGCCTCCGCGTGGAGCCGCAGCACCGTCCCGGCGTGGGGCACCGGCACCTCCACGACGGCCTTGGCGGTCTCGACCTCGACCACGATCTGGTCGACCGCGACCGTGTCGCCCACCGCGACCTTCCAGTCGACGATCTCGGCCTCGGTCAGTCCCTCGCCGAGGTCGGGCAGGCGGAAGACCCGCCCCGGCGCGGCGGCCGTCATGACGCCTCCCGGGCGAGGTGCAGGAGGTCCGGCTCGTCGCCGAACTGGAGCCGGTCGACCGCGTCGAGGATCCGGTCGGCGTCCGGCAGGTGGGCGTGCTCCAGGTGCGGCGGCGGGTAGGGGATGTCGAACCCGGTCACCCGCAGCACCGGGGCGGCCAGCGAGTGGAAGCAGCGTTCCTGCACCCGCGCCGCGATCTCGGCGCCGACCCCGGCGAACCCCTGCGCCTCCTGGACGACCACGCAGCGGCCGGTCTTGCGGACGGACGACACGACGGTGCCGTCGTCGAACGGGACGATCGTGCGCAGGTCGACGACCTCGAGGTCGATGCCGTCCCGCGCCGCGGTCTCGGCGGCCTCCAGGGCCACCGGAACGGTCGGCCCGTAGGCGACGAGCGTCGCGTCCGCCCCTTCGCGCCGCACCGCCGCCCGCCCGAACCCGGCGGGCCGCCCCGCGGCGCCGCTCGTCCCGCCCTTGGCCCAGTACAGCCGCTTGGGCTCCATGAAGACCACCGGGTCGGGGTCGCCGATCGCGTCGCGCAGCAGCCAGTACGCGTCGTCGGGGGTGGCGGGAGTGACGACCTTCAGGCCGGGGGTGTGCGCGTAGTAGGCCTCGCTGGAGTCGCAGTGGTGCTCGACGCCGCCGATGCCGCCCGCGTAGGGGATGCGGATCACCATCGGCAGGGACAGCAGGCCGCGGGTGCGGTTGCGGGTCTTGGCGACGTGCGAGGCGATCTGCTCGAACGCCGGGTAGGCGAAGGCGTCGAACTGCATCTCGACGACCGGGCGGAAGCCGCCCATGGCCATGCCCACGGCGAGCCCGACGATCCCGGCCTCGGCCAGCGGCGTGTCGAAGCAGCGGTCCTCGCCGAACTCGGCGGTCAGCCCGTCGGTGATCCGGAAGACGCCGCCCAGCGGGCCCACGTCCTCGCCGAAGACGAGCACGCGCTCGTCCTCGCGCAGCGCGTCCCGCAGCGCGCCGTTCAGCGCCTGCGCCATCGTCGACTCGGTCATCTCACTCCTCCGCGGACAGTTCGGACGCCAGCAGGTCCCGCTGCTCGCGCAGCTGCGGGGTGGGCTCGGCGAAGACGTGGTCGAACAGCTCCAGGGGGTCCGCCTCCGGGTCGGCGTTCATCCGCTCGCGGAGGCGCGCGGCGAACTCCTCGGCGGCCGCGCCCGCGGCGGCCGCCTCCTCGGGGCCGAGCAGGCCCCGGCCGCGCAGGTGGGTCTCCAGCCGGGCGATCGGGTCGGCGGACTCCCACCGCTCGACCTCCTCCGCCGTCCGGTACCGGGTGGCGTCGTCGGCGTTGGTGTGGGCGTCCATCCGGTAGGTGTGCGCCTCCACCAGGGACGGGCCGCCGCCCGACCGGGCGTTCGCGACGGCCGCGTCGAGCACCGACAGCACCGCGACGAGGTCGTTGCCGTCCACCTGCTCGGACCGGACGCCGTACCCCACCCCCTTGTACGCCAGCGAGGGGGCCGCGGTCTGCCGGGCCAGCGGCACCGAGATCGCGTACCGGTTGTTCTGCACGAAGAACACGACCGGGGCGTTCAGGACGGCCGCGTAGTTGAGCGCCTCGTGGAAGTCGCCCTCGCTGGTGCCGCCGTCGCCGACGAACGCCATCACGACGGCTCCCTCGCCCCTGCGGCGCAGCGCGTCGGCCAGCCCGACGGCGTGGACGGTCTGCGTCGCCAGCGGCGTGCACTGCGGTGCGACGCGGACGGCCGCCGGGTCGTAGCCGCAGTGCCACGAGCCGCGCAGCAGGGTGAGCACCTCGACGGGGTCGAGACCGCGGGCGACCAGCGCCACCGAGTCCCGGTAGGTCGGGAACAGCCAGTCGTCCTCCCGCAGCGCGAGCACGCCGCCGATCTGGCAGGCGTCCTGGCCGCGGCTCGACGGGTAGACGGCGAGCCGCCCCTGCCGGGTCAGCGCCGTGGCCTGGGCGTCGAAGCGGCGGCCGAGGACCATCCGGCGGTACGCCTCCAGCAGCCGCCCGTCCGCCGGCGCCGCGTACCCGGCGGGCGGCTCCACGGCCGTGCCGTCCTCGGCGACGAAGCGGACCGGGACGGGCGAGGGGAGCAGGTCGCCGACCCCCTGCCCGGCGGCGGTACGCCCGTGCGCGGTCGTGGGCTGCGCGGTCGTGGGCTGTGCGGTCGCGGGCCGCGCGGTCACGGACATGGCGTCGCTCGCTTTCTCTGGACGCTTGTTAGGAGGAGCGTCCGCCGTGCCGGCCATCTGTTCAAGAGTTCGGGCAGAATGAGCGACAAGTGGGCACTTGCGGGACGAACGGAGGGCCGAATGTCCAGCGAAGAAGGTGTTGCACGCGGTGAAACCGGACGAATGGCCGGCCCGCTGGACGCGGTGGACCGGGCGATCATCGCCGAGCTGCTGCGGGACGGACGCATGTCGGTGCGGGCGCTGGCCGAGCGCGTCCACATCTCCCGCGCCAACGCCTACGCGCGGCTCACCCGCCTGACCGACGACGGGATCATCACCGGGTTCACCGTCGAGATCGCGCCGCACCGGGCGGGCCTCGGCACCAGCGCCTACGTCTCGGTGACGATCGAGCAGAACTCCTGGCGGGACCTGTCGGCACGGCTGCGGGAGATCCCGTACGTGGAGCACTTCGCGATGGTCGGCGGCGACTACGACGTCCTCGTGCTGGTCAGGGCCCCGGACAACGCGGCGCTGCGGCACGTGGTGCTGGAGTGCATCCAGGACATCCCGGGCGTCCGCGCGACCCGCACCTGGCTGGTCTTCGACGAGGCCCACGGCCGCGGCGCCGGCTGGGGCGCGGACGGCTGAGCCGGCCCCGGCCCCGGCCGCGGCCCCGCCCGCGGCCGGGCGGCCGGGTCGGGGCCGGGCGGGTTCCGTCAGTTCCCGGGCGCCGGAGGCCAGGTCTTGGCGACGAGGGTCAGCACATCGTAGGTCGCGACCGCCTCGCCGTCCTGGTTCGTCACGACGGCGTCCCAGCGCACCTCGCCGTAGCCGGCGCCCGAGCGCGGGGTGATCTGCTTGACGGTCAGCGTCACCGCGATCGTGTCCCCGGCCTTGACCGGGGTGAGGAAGCGCAGGCGGTCCACGCCGAAGTTCGCCAGCACCGGGCCCGGCGCGGGGTCGACGAACAGCCCGGCGGCCAGCGACACCACCAGGTAGCCGTGGGCGACGATGCCGCCGAACAGCGGGTTCCCGGCCGCGGCCTCGGGATCGGTGTGCGCGTAGAACGTGTCGCCGGTGAACTCGGCGAAGTGGGCGATGTCGTCGAGCGACACGGTGCGCGGGCCGCCGGCGATGGTGTCGCCGATCCGCAGGTCGGCCAGCGACCTGCGGAACGCGTGCTCGCCGGGGTCGGTGCGCGCGGCGCCCGCCGTCCACCGGCCGGTGACCGCGGTGAGCAGGTCGGGCGACGCCTGGACGGCGGTGCGCTGCATGTGCGCGAGGACGCCGCGGATCCCGCCGAGCTCCTCGCCGCCGCCCGCCCGTCCGGGACCGCCGTGGACGAGCGAGGGCAGCGGCGAACCGTGCCCGGTGGACTCCTTCGCGTCGTCCCGGTCCAGCACGAGCACCCGGCCGTGCCAGGGCGCCAGCCCGCGGACGACCGTCCGCGCGACGTCCGGGTCGTGCGTGACGACCGACGCGGCGAGGCTGCCCCGGCCCCGCGCGGCCAGTTCGACCGCCGCGTCCACCCCGTCGTAGGTCAGCACCGTGCTGACCGGACCGAACGGTTCCACGTCGTGCGGCTCGGCGGCGCCCGGACGTGCCCGCAGCAGCAGCGGCGTCATGAACGCCCCGCGCTCGGGGTCGCCGTCGAGGAGCGGGCCCGCGCCGGCCGGGTCCCCGGCGACCACCTCGGCGGCGGCCCGCAGCGCCTCGACGGCCTTGCGCACCTCGGCGCGCTGCCCGAGGCTCGCGAGCGCGCCCATCCGGACGTCCGGGTCGCGCGGATCCCCGACGGTCACCTTCGCCAGCCGCGCCGCGAGGGCCTCGATCACCGCGTCGGCCATCGGAGCCGGGACGAGCGCCCGCCGGATCGCGGTGCACTTCTGCCCCGCCTTGACCGTCATCTCGGTGACGACGCCCTTCACGAACAGGTCGAACTCCGGATCGTCCGGGCGTACGTCCGGCCCGAGGATCGAGCAGTTGAGGGAGTCGGCCTCGACGCCGAGGCGGACGCCGCCGTCCAGTACGTTCGGGTGGCGGCGCAGCAGCCCGGCGGTGTGCGCGGAGCCGGTGAAGGCGACGGAGTCCTGGACGGTGAGCCGGTCGAGCAGCCCGTCGGGGCTGCCCGCGAGGAGCTGCAGGGCGCCCTCCGGCAGGATGCCCGAGTCGATGATCTGCCGGACGGCGAGTTCGGTGACGTAGGCGGTCTGGCTCGCGGGCTTGACGATCGACGGCAGCCCCGCGAGGAACGCCGGGGCGAGCTTCTCCAGCATCCCCCAGACCGGGAAGTTGAACGCGTTGATCTGCACCGCGACGCCCGGCCGGGACGCGAACACGTGCTGCCCGGCGAACGTCCCGCCCTTGCCCAGGCGCTCCAGGTCGCCGTCCAGGACGATCGTGTCGTTCGGCAGTTCGCGCACGCCCTTGCTCGCGTAGCCGAACAGGGTGCCGATGCCGCCGTCGACGTCCACCGCCGTGTCCCGCGCGGTGGCGCCCGTCCGCACCGACAGGGCGTACAGTTCGTCCTTGCGCTCGGTCAGGTGCTTGGCGAGCGCCTTCAGCAGGGCGGCCCGCTCGTGGAACGTGAGCGCGCGCAGCGCGGGGCCGCCGGTCTCGCGGGCGTGCCGGACCATCTCCCCGACGTCGGGGCCACGCCGCGCCAGCCGCGCGACCTCCTCGCCGGTCGCTGCGTCGAGCAGGGGTTCCCCGTCGTCGTCCGCGCGGAACCAGCGTCCGGCGGCGTAGCTCTCCAGCAGTGGGCTCACGCTGTCTCCTCTCCGAGGCCGGCGGGTGCGGGCGGCGGGCCGGCACCCCCTCTTGCGCCGGGCGGCGGTCTCGTGTCACGTTATTACTGATCGAACGGTAAGTAAATGCGTCGACGCCGGGAGGGACCAGTGACGACGACACCCGCGGAACCGGGCACCGGCCCGGACGCGGCGCTCCGGGCGGCGTTCGACGCGACCATCGGCCGGGGCGACCGCGTGGAACCCCGCGACTGGATGCCGGACGCCTACCGCAGGACGCTCGTCCGGCAGATCGCCCAGCACGCGCACTCCGAGATCATCGGGATGCAGCCCGAGGGCGCCTGGATCGGCCGCGCGCCGTCCCTGCGCCGCAAGGCGATCCTGCTGGCCAAGGTGCAGGACGAGGCCGGGCACGGGCTGTACCTGTACTCGGCCTGCGAGACCCTCGGCGTCTCCCGCGCCGAGCTGACCGACCTGCTGCTGGCGGGACGGCAGAAGTACTCGTCGATCTTCAACTACCCGACGCCGTCCTACGCCGACGTCGGGACGATCGGCTGGCTCGTCGACGGCGCCGCGATCTGCAACCAGGTGCCGCTGTGCCGCACGTCCTACGGCCCGTACGGCCGCGCGATGATCCGCATCTGCAAGGAGGAGTCGTTCCACCAGCGGCAGGGCTACGAGCTGCTGATGACGATGATGCGCGGGACGGACGAGCAGCGCGCGATGGTGCAGGAGTCGGTGGACCGGTTCTGGTGGCCGGTGCTGATGATGTTCGGCCCGCCGGACGCCGACTCACCGAACAGCGCGCGGTCGATGGCCTGGGGCGTCAAACGCAACTCCAACGACGAGCTGCGGCAGAAGTTCGTGGACATGACCGTCCCGCAGGCCGCGGCGCTCGGCGTCACCCTGCCCGACCCGGAGCTGCGCTGGAACGAGGCACGCGGCCACCACGACTTCGGCGAGCCCGACTGGGCCGAGCTGGCCGCCGTCATCGGCGGCGACGGGCCCTGCAACGCGGAGCGCATGGCGCACCGGCGGGCCGCGCACGAGGACGGCGCGTGGGTGCGGGAGGCGGCCACCGCGTTCGCCGACCGCGCGGAGGAGGGAGCCGGATGAGCGCCGACCGGCGGGAATGGCCGCTCTACGAGGTGTTCGTGCGCGGCAAGCGCGGCCTCAACCACGTCCACGTCGGGTCGCTGCACGCGCCCGACGACGCGATGGCCCTGCGGCACGCCCGCGACGTCTACACGCGGCGCAACGAGGGCGTGAGCATCTGGGTCGTGCGCGCCGACGCGATCACGGCGTCCAGCCCGGACGAGAAGGACCCGCTGTTCGCCCCGAGCGGCGACAAGGTCTACCGGCACCCCACCTTCTACGACATCCCCGGCGACGTGCCGCACATGTGAACGGAGGCGGGCGATGACGAACGACGATCACGGCAGCGTCTTCGACGGACTCGTCGAGGGCGCCGGAGACGCGTCCCGGTGGGCCTTCGGCACCGGGTTCGAGGACCCCCTCGCGGGCGTCGACACCGCGCCGCCCGCCGGCGCCGACCCCGCGGCCCTCGCCGCGTACTGCCTCATGCTCGGCGACGACGCCCTGATCATGTCGCAGCGGCTGGCGGAGTGGTGCAGCCGCGCCCCCGACCTCGAAGATGACATCGCGCTCGCGAACATGGCCCTCGACCTGCTGGGGCAGGCGCGGCTGCTGCTGTCGCGGGCCGCCGCGGCCGACCCGGCCGCCGTCCCCGCGCTGCCCGCGGGCTCGCCCGTCCCGCCGGAGGACGCGCTCGCCTTCTTCCGCGACGCGGGCGCGTTCCGCAACGTGCGGCTCGCCGAGGTCGCGAACGGCGACTTCGCGCACGTCGTCGTCCGCCTGCTGCTGCTCTCCACCGTCCGGCTGGCGCTGCTCGACCGGCTCCGCGCGAGCCGGGACGGCGTCCTCGCGGCGGTCGCGGCCAAGGGCGTCAAGGAGGTCGCCTACCACCGCGACTGGGCCGGCCGCTGGTTCCTCGTCCTCGCGCGGGGCACCGCCGAATCGCGCCGCAGGCTCGTCGCCGCGCTGGACGCCCTCTGGCCGCTGCTGCCCGAACTCCTCGCCCCGCACCCCGTCGAGGTCTCCCTCGCGGACATCGGCGTCGGCGTCGATCCGGCCTCGCTCTCGGCCGAAGTGGACGCCGTCCTCGCGCGGGTCCTCGAGGTGAGCGGCGTCCAACGCCCGGCCGGCGTGTCCCCGGAGGCGCGGGGAACGGGCCGCGACGGCGACCACACCGCCGCGTTCGGCCCCCTCCTCGCCGAGATGCAGGAGGTCGCGCGCGCACACCCGGCGGGGCTCTGGTGACCGCCCGCGACCGCGCCGTCCGGCGCGCGAGGGACGCCGCCGCCGGGGTCCGCGACCCGGAGATGCCGATGCTCACCCTCGCCGATCTCGGCGTCCTGCGCGGCGTCGAGCTGACCCCGGACGCGGACGGCGGCGAGACGGTCGTCGCCGCGATCACGCCCACCTACACGGGCTGCCCCGCCCTGGCGACCATGCGCGACGACCTCGTCCACCGGCTGGGCGACGCGGGCTTCGACCGCGTCGAGGTGCGCGTCGTCCTCGACCCGCCCTGGTCGAGCGACTGGATCTCCGAGCGCGGCAGGGCGGCGCTGCGCGCGGCCGGGCTGTCCCCGCCCGGCCCCGCCCGCCGGACGTCCGGCCCGGTGCCGCTCACGCTCGGGCCGCCCCGGCGCGCCCCCGCCTGCCCGCGCTGCGGCTCGACCGCCACCCGCCGCACCTCCGAGTTCGGCTCGACCGCCTGCAAGGCGCTCTACCGCTGCACCGACTGCCTCGAGCCGTTCGAGCACGTCAAGGAGATCTGAGATGCCCGCTCCCGCGCCCGCGCCCGCCCGGTCGGCGGTCTTCCACGAGCTGACCGTGGCGGCGGTGGACCGGCTCTGCGAGGACGCCGTGGCGATCACGTTCGCCGTCCCCGGCGAGCTGCGCGAGGCGTTCGCGTTCCGCGCCGGGCAGTCGCTCACCCTGCGCCGCGTGATCGGCGGGCGGGAGCACCGCCGGACGTACTCGATCTGCGCACCGGCCGGGGCCGCCCCGCGCATCGGAATCCGCGAGATCCCGGACGGCCTGTTCTCGTCCTGGCTCGTGCACGAGGTGACGCCCGGGACGCGCATCGAGGTGCGGCCGCCGTCCGGCTCGTGGCAGGCCGATCCGGCGGCGGGGGAGCGGCACCTGTGCATCGCCGCCGGGTCGGGCATCACCCCGATGCTGTCGGTCGCCTCGACCGTCCTGACCCATCCGGCCGCCCAGGTGTCGCTCGTGTACGGCAACCGGACGAGCCGCACCGTCATGTTCGCCGAGGAGCTGGGCGACCTGAAGAACCGGTACGGGCCCCGGCTCCAGCTCGTCCACGTGCTGTCCCGCGAGCCCCGCGACGCCGAGCTGTTCTCCGGCCGCCTCGACCGCGACCGGCTGCACCGCCTGCTCACCGGCCCCGTCCCCGCCGAGGTGTTCGACCGCGTCTGGCTCTGCGGGCCGTTCCCGATGGTCGAGGACGCGCGCGCCGTCCTCGACGGGCTCGGCGTCCCGCGCGACCGCGTCCACGTCGAGCTGTTCTACGTGGACGCGCCCCCGCCGGAGCCCCGCCGCGCCGCCGGGACGCCGTCCGGGGCGACGACCGAGCTGACCACGGTCCTCGACGGCCTGCGCACCACCTCGACCGTCTCCCGGGAGACGACGATCCTCGAGGGCGCCCAGGCGACGCGCGCCGACCTGCCGTTCGCCTGCAAGGGCGGCGTCTGCGGAACGTGCCGCGCCGCCGTCCGCGCGGGCGAGGCCGACATGCGCCGCAACCACGCCCTCGAACCGTCCGAGGTCGACGCCGGGTTCGTCCTGACCTGCCAGACGTTCCCGGTCGGTGCCGCCCTCACCGTCGACTACGACGCCTGATCCGGCCCCCGCCCGTCCCGCCGGGTGAGCCCCTCGAAGGCGACGGTGGTGATCGCGTCGGCGACGGTCGCCGGATCGTACGCCCCGTCCGCGCGGTACCACTCGACCAGCGAGTTCACCATGCCGAACAGCAGCCGGCTCACCAGCGCGGGCGGCAGGTCGTCGCGCAGGGCGCCCTCGGCGGCGGCCTCCGCGACCAGCGCCGCGAGCCGTTCGTCCAGGCGCCGCCGCCGGTCGAGGGCGGCCATCTCGACGCCGCTGTTGCCCCGCACCCGCAGCAGCAGCGTGACGGACGGCTGGTGCGCCACCAGCACCTCGACGCCGCGCCGCACCACCTCGCGGAGCCGCTCGTGGGCCGTCCGCCCCGCCGGTGCCTCCGCCGCCTCGGTGACCACGGCGGTCAGCTCGTCGAGGGCGTCGTCCAGCGCCAGGCCGAGCAGTTGCTCCTTGCTCGTGACGTGGTGGTAGATCGCCGGTTTCGTCAGCCCCAGTTCTTTGGCCAGGTCGCCCATGCTGGTGGCGTCGTACCCTTTGCGGTTGAACAGCTCCACCGCCGTGCGGAGGATCGCCTCCTGGTCGTAGCCGGGGCGGCCGCGCCGGCGGCGCGGCGGATCCGGTTCAGCCGTCACGGGCGCCTCCCCCTCGCGGGTTGCCGCGGGGCCGGTTCACGGTGCTCCCGCCTTCATGGTGTCCGCGTCGCCCGCCCGTCGTCCGGCAGCTTCGCGCCGTCCGGCGGCTCCGCGCCGCCCGCACCGTCCGCGCCGTCGTGGGGCAGGGCCGGAGCGCGCTCGGGGGCCGGGCGGACGAACAGCGACACGACCACGGCGAGCAGGCCGATGCACCCGGCGACGACGAACGCGGTGCGCAGGCCGCCTTCGTCGGGGGCGCCGGAGCCGGCGGCGCTGCCGTGCGCGGCGACGGTGACGAACACGGCCGTGCCGAACGCGCCCGCGACCTGCTGGAGCGTGGCGAGGATGGCGCTGCCGTGGGAGTGCAGGTCGTCGGAGAGCACCCCGAGCGACTCGGTCATCAGCGGGGTCATCATCATCCCGAGCCCGACCATGAGCACGACGTGCACGGCGATGACCACGCCCAGCGGCGAGCCGTCCCCGAGCGTGGTGAACAGCCACAGCGACACCGCCATGGCCAGGGCACCGGGGATCACCAGGGGACGGGCCCCGAACCGGTCGAACAGCGCACCGACGGGACGTCCGAGGAGCCCGAGGGCCAGCCCGCCCGGCAGCACGGCCAGCCCGCTGACGAACGTGCTGGTGTGCAGGACGGTCTGCAGGTACAGCGGCAGCAGGATCGCCGCGGCGCCCAGCATGCACATGAACAGCAGGGCGGTCAGGACGAGGGCGACCACGAAGCTGCGGTGGGTGAACGGGCGCAGGTCGAGCAGGGCCCGGCCGCGGCGCTGCAACCGCAGCTGCCGCGCCACGAACACGGCGAGCGCGACGGCCCCGGCCGCGATCGGCGCCCACGCCGGCACGGCGTGCTCCCCGCCGCCGGACTCCCCGATGGAGGACAGCCCGTACAGCAGACCGCCGAACCCGGCCGCGGACAGCAGCACCGAGAGGACGTCCAGCGGCACCGGCCTGGTCCGGGAATCGAGCCGCAGCCAGATCGCACCGATGAGCAGCGCGGCGAGCGCCAGCGGGAGGACGATCCAGAACATCCAGCGCCACCCCAGCGAGGACAGCACCGCCCCGCCGATGGTCGGCCCGACCGCGGGCGCGACGGCGATGACGATGGTGATCGTGCCCATCATCGAGCCGCGCCGCTCGGTCGGTACCAGGCGCATCACCGTGGTCATCAGCAGCGGGATCATCACCGCGGTGCCGCACGCCTGGATCACGCGCCCGGCCAGCAGCATCCCGAAGCCGGTGGCCGCCCCGCTGAGCAGCGTGCCCAGGGCGAACAGGGTCAGCGAGGCCAGGAAGATCCGGCGCGGGGTGAACCTCTCGAGCAGGAACCCCGTGGTCGGGATCACCACGGCCATGGTCAGCAGGAATCCGCTGGTCAGCCACTGCACCGTCGTGGTGGAGACGTCGAGTTCCTCGCCCAGGTCCCGCAGCGCGACGCTCAGGATCGTCTCGTTCAGGATCATCACGAAGGCCGAGGCGACCAGGACGCCGATCAGCAGGCCGGCCCGCGCGGCCGGGGCCGGAGGGTCGGTGCCCGCGGGGGCGGCGTGCACGGGATCGGTCATGGAGAAGCACCTCGTGGGGGCGGCGGGAGACCGGGCCTCGATGCGGTGGGCATCGCCCGGCGGGCGGCGGAACGGACGGTACGGACGGGACGGACGGGACGGTCGGTCAGCGAGCGCCGGCCGGCGGCGGACCGGTGCAGGTGCCGGGGCCGGACGGCCTCGGCGCGGCGGGCACCGGGGTTCGGGATGTGACCATCCCGACGAGTCTAGACGGCGGCGGGGCGGGGCTCGCCCAGCGCACCCCCGCGAGTAAAAACCGCGTTACGTCCCCATTCGGGCTTGACCGTAATGACTGACCAGCGGATACAGTGCGGCTCAGAAATAGCAACGCTGTTGCGATAAACGCAACAGAAAGGTGGTCGCGGTGGGCGAGCCGGGACGCGGTACGGCCAAGACCCTCGATCGGGGGCTGCTGGTGCTGCTGGCCTTCCAGCATCGGACGGAATGGGGGGTCAGCGAGCTGGCCAGGGAGCTGGGGCTCGACAAGGCGGTCGCGCACCGGCTGCTGACGACGCTCGCGCACCGCGGGTTCGTGCTGGCCGACCCCGGCACCCGGCGGTACCGGCTCGGCGCGGCGGTCGGCGTGCTCGCGCGGGCCGCGGAGCGCGGCGGGACGCTGGAGGCGGCGGCCCGGCCGCAGCTCACCGCGCTCGCCCGCGAGCTGGGCGAGAGCGCCGTTCTGAACGTGCCGCACGGTGCCGGCTACCGGACGGCGCTGGCGGTGGACGCCGCCGGGCCCATGCGGTACTCGGCCATCGTGGGGGAGACGCTCCCGGCCCACGGCGGCGCCGCCGGGCACGCCATCTTCGCGTTCTACCCGGACGACGACGTCCGGCGGCTGCTGGGCGCGGGACCGCTGGAGCGGTTCAGCGACACCACGGTCACCGACCCCGGCGAGCTGCGCGAGGTCTACGCGCGGGTCCGCCGGGAGGGGGTCTCGATCTCGCACGGGGAGTACGACCTCAACGTCACCTCGGTCGCGGCGCCGGTGTTCGCCGCCGGGGAGGTCGTCGGCTCGCTGGTCGTGATCGGCCCGCACCACAACGTCACGGAGAAGATCGACACCACCATCGCGCGGGTGCGCGGCGCGGCGGGGTCGCTGAGCCGCCTGCTCGACGGCGGCGGGGCCGAAGAGCAGTGAGGAAGAGCCTGTGACCATCCCATCGTTGAAGGGGGCGGCCCTGCGCGGGCCGGAATCGCACCCCCGCGCGTACGAGCCGGTCGTCCTGATCCTCACCATCGCCCTGTCGGTGCTCGGCGCGCTCATCGGCCTGCACCTGGTGACGACGCTCGGCATCTCGGCCAACACCTCGGTCATCGGTGCGCTGATCGCGATGCTGGTGGGCCGGGTCCCGGCCCGCAAGCTGCGCGAGATGCGGTCGGTGCACCGGCAGAACCTGGTGCAGAGCGCCATCTCCGGCGCCACGTTCGCCGCCGCGAACTCGCTGCTGGTGCCGATCGGCGTCCCGTTCGTCCTGGGCCGCCCCGACCTGGTCTGGCCGATGCTGCTGGGCGCCGGGATCGGGCTGTTCGTCGACTCCCTGGTGCTGTACCGGGTGTTCGACTCCAAGCTGTTCCCGGCCCGCTCCACGTGGCCGCCCGGCGTCGCCGCGGCGGAGACGATCGTGGCCGGGGACGAGGGCGGCCGCAAGGCCGTCGTGCTCGGCATCGGCGGCCTGGTCGGCTTCCTCGGCTCGTTCGTCAAGATCGCCGGGAACGCGCTGCCGGTCTCGGCGGCGGGCGTCGCGCTGATCGGCAACATCTGGGCGTTGGGCATGTTCGGCGTCGGGCTGGGCGTGAACCAGTACGGCCAGGAGTGGTTCGACGTCGACCTCAACGAGATGTACATCCCGCACGGCTTCATGGTCGGCGCCGGGCTCGTCGCCCTGATCCAGGCGGTCGTGCTGCTCGCGCGCCGACAGCAGGAGAAGGCCGAGGATGAGCGGGCCGAGCGCGAGGAGCGGGACGGCCGCACGGCCGTGGGCGCGCAGACCGCCGAGGCCATGCGGCCCACCGTGGACGAGAACGGGCTGCGGCGGGCGCTCGCCCACGGGTACGTCCTGTTCGTCTTCGGGGCGCTCGTCGTGGCGCTGACCGGCGGGATCCTCGGCGACCTGTCGGTGATCGAGCTGATCGGCTGGTGCCTGCTCGCGGGCTTCGCCGCACTGGTGCACCAGCTGATCGTCGGCCTGGCCGCGATGCACTCGGGCTGGTTCCCGGCGTTCGCGGTCACGCTGATCTTCATGGTGCTGGGCCTGGTGATCGGGATCCCGACGGTGCCGCTGGCGCTGTTCGTCGCCTACATCTCCGCGACCGGTCCCGCGTTCGCCGACATGGGCTACGACCTGAAGGCGGGCTGGATCCTGCGGCAGGGCGGCACCCCGTACCGGCTCGTCGAGCGGGCCGGGCGCAAGCAGCAGTACATCGCGCAGCTCGTCGGCTTCGCCGTCGCGCTCGCCGTGGTCGCGGTGACCTGGAAGTCCTACTTCGAGGGCGGCGAGATCCCGCCGGTGTCGAAGGTCTACGCCGACACCGTCGCGGGCGGCCTCACCGACACCTCCACGCTCACCAACATCCTGATCTGGGCGGTGCCCGGCGCGCTCATCCAGTTCATCGGCGGGCCGGAACGGCAGATGGGCGTGCTGCTGGCGACCGGACTGCTGATCCTCACCCCGTACGCCTGCTGGTTCGTGCTCGGCGCGCTGGCCTTCAGGATCATCTGGGCCCGGGTGCGCGGACCCGAGGCCGCGAGCGGCGAGCTGAACCTGATCGGTTCGGGACTGATCGCCGGAGGCTCGCTCACCGATGTCAGCCGCGTAGTGAAGGGATAAGGACGAAGTGGAAGTCACCAGCCGGATCGAGTCCCGGCCCGAGTACCTCTCGTACGAGGCCGCGCTCGGCGCCCGCAAGCTCGTCGAGGAGATCATGCTCGTCAAGCCGGGCGAGGACGTCGTGATCACCGCGGACAGCTCCACCGACTCCCGGGTCGTGGACGTCACCGCGCAGGCGGTCGCGGCGGCCGGGGCGACGCCGACGGTCGTGTGGTACCCGACCCGGCCGTCCTCGGCGATGGAGCCGCCCGGCCCGGTCGCGGGCGCGGTCGCCCGTTCGCAGGTGTGGATCGAGTACGCGCTCGCGTACATCATGCACTCGGACGCGTTCCGCGCGGCGATGGCGCAGGGCACCCGCTACGCGAACCTGACCGGCATGGACGTCCAGATGCTCGTCGACACCGTGGCGCGGGTGGACTTCCAGGGGACGATCGACCTCGGCAAGGCGCTCGTCCGGCTGCTGGAGAAGGCCGACGAGGTGCGCATCACCACCCCTGCGGGCACCGACCTGCGCGCCCGCAACGGCGGCCGGCCGATCAACCTGCGGGGCAAGCCCGCCGAGAAGCCAGGCGAGACCGTCATGCTGGCCGGGCAGATCTCCTGGAACCCTCTGGAGGAGACCCAGGAGGGCGTGCTGGTGTTCGACGGCGCCGTCTGGCCGCCGAACGACCTGGGCCTGATCCGCTCCCCGATCCGGATGGAGGTCAGCGAGGGCACCGTCACCTCGATCGAGGGCGAGGGCACCGACGCGACGGTCTTCCGCCGCTGGATGGAGGACCAGGTGAAGTCCGCCGACGACCCCGAGGTCGGCCGCAACATGTACCGGGTCGCGCACTGGTCGCTCGGGTTCAACCCCGGCGTCACGCAGCCCACCGGCCGGATCGTCGAGGACGAGCGCATCTTCGGCTGCGTCGAGCTGGGCCTCGGCACGAAGGGCGCCTGGATCGGCGGCGACCCGTTCCTCGCCCCCGCGCACACCGACGGCAGCCTGCTCAACCCGTCCATCTACCTGGACGGCGAGGCGATCGAGATCGAGGGCCGCTACGTGCACCCCGAGCTGGTCGAGATCTGCCACCGGCTCGGGATCCCGGGCTACTGATGATCGCTGGAACGTTCCGGCAGCGGGGCCTGGTCTGCACCGACCACGTCATCGAGGTCCCGCTCGACCACGACCGTCCGGACGGCCCGCGCATCGAGGTGTACGCGCGCGAGGTCGTCACCGCCGCGAAGGCCGACGCCGACCTGCCCCGGCTGCTGTTCCTGCAGGGCGGCCCCGGCGGCAAGGCGGTGCGGCCCGCGTCCGGGAGCGGGTTCGTCGGGCGCGCCCTGGACGACCACCGCGTCGTGCTGCTCGACCAGCGCGGCACCGGCCGGTCCACGCCCGCGAACCGGCGGACCCTCGCCCGCCTCGGCGGCCCGGCCGAGCAGGCCGCGTACCTCGCGCACTTCCGCGCCGACGCGATCGTCCGGGACGCCGAGGCGCTCCGCCGCGAGATCGGCGGCGGGCGGCCGTGGACGACGCTCGGGCAGAGCTACGGCGGGTTCATCACGATGGCGTACCTGTCGCTGGCGCCCGAAGGGCTGCGGCGCTCGTTCGTCACCGGCGGCCTGCCGACGCTCACCGGGACGGCCGACGACGTCTACGGGCTCACGTTCGACCGGACGCTGGAGAAGAACGAGGAGTACTTCGCCCGCCACCCCGGCGACCGCGACCTGTGCGCCCGCATCGTCGGGCATCTCCGGGAACGCGACGTCCGGATGCCCACGGGCGAGCGGCTGTCGCCGCGCCGCTTCCAGGGCCTCGGCCTCGGGCTCGGCACCCGCGCCGGCTTCGACACGCTGCACTTCCTCCTCGAGGAGGCGTTCGTCGAGGGCCCGGACGGCCCCGAACTCTCGGACACGTTCCTCGCGGGCGTGCACGACGCGACCAGCCTCGCCGCCCGGCCGCTCTACGCGCTGTTCCAGGAGCCGATCTACGCGCAGGGCGGGGCGACGAACTGGGCCGCCGAGCGCGTCTACCGGGGGCGTCCGGAGTTCGACCTGGAGGGCGGCGCCCCGTTCGCCTTCACGGGCGAGACGTACTACCCGTTCAACTTCGAGGAGGATCCGGCGCTCGTGCCGCTGCGCGACACCGCGCACCTGCTGGCCGCGAAGGACGACTGGCCCCGCCTGTACGACCCGGGCCGGCTCGCCCGCAACGAGGTGCCCGTCTACGCGGCGGTCTACCACGACGACATGTTCGTCCCGCGCGAGTTCTCCCTGGAGACGGCGCGCGCGGTGCGCGGGCTGCGGCCGTGGATCACCAACGAGTACGAGCACGACGGGCTGAAGGAGAGCACCGCCGTCCTCGACCGCCTCCTCGCCATGGCGGAGGAGGACGGCGCCTAGCGGGACACGTCGCGTCCCGGGGAGGCCGCGGGCCCGCGGCCTCCCCTTCGCCGCCTCCGTGCGGCGAAACGCAGGTCGGGAGGGTCATTGCTCTTTTTGGCACTGAGTGCCATCATGAGCGGACCCGCTGCCGACACGGAGGTTTCCCATGGGACGTTTGACGGGCAAGGTCGCTTTCATCACCGGTGCCGCGCGCGGGCAGGGCCGGGCCGAGGCCGTGCGGCTCGCCGCCGAGGGCGCCGACGTCATCGCGATCGACCTCGCCGACTCGGCCAGCTCGTACGTCCGCTACGAGCCCGCGACGCGGGCCGAGCTGGACGAGACCGTCAAGCTCGTCGAGCAGCAGGGCCGCCGGATCGTCGCCCGCAAGGCCGACGTCCGCGACCTGCCCGCGCTGGAGGCGGCCGTCCGGGACGGCGTCGCCGAGCTGGGCCGGCTGGACATCGTGGTCGCCAACGCGGGGATCGTGAACTACGGCCGGACCTGGGAGCTGACCGAGGAGCAGTGGCAGGACCTCATCGACGTCAACCTCACCGGCGTGTGGAAGACGGTCAAGGCCACCGTGCCCACGCTCATCGAGCAGGGGCAGGGCGGCTCGGTCATCATCACCAGCTCGGTGGCGGGCTCGAAGGGGCTGCCGTTCCTCGCCCACTACGCCAGCTCCAAGCACGGTGTCGTCGGGCTGGCCAAGGTGCTCGCGAACGAGCTGGGCGAGCACGACATCCGCGTCAACACCGTCCACCCGCACGGCGTCGCCACCGGCATGACCGACGACTCGATGGGGGACCACCTCGCCACGTCGCCGACCCTCGCGCCGCTCTACATGCCCGCGCTGCCCTACCAGATGGTCCAGCCCGAGGACGTCGCGAACCTGGTCGCGTTCCTGGCGTCCGACGAGGGCAAGTACATCACCGGTTCCCAGCTGAACGTCGACATGGGAGCGATCAACCGCTGATCCGGAGCGCGGAGCGGAGGCGCTTCCCGGCGGCTCTCGCCCGTCCGGCCGCGCGCGTGGCCGAGAGCCCGTCCGGCAGCCGGACGTCCGGGCGGAGCGGAGCGGACGAGCGCGCCCGCACCGACGCCGCCGTGACGCCCGACCCGTAGGCGACGTCCTCGGCGAGCCGCAGCGCGGTGTACCGGACGGGGTCGACGTCGGGGCGCTCGCGCAGCCACTCGAGCGCGATGGGCGCGAGCATGGCCAGGGCCGCCGCGCGGGCGGTGCGGCGGCGCGGCGCCGCGGCCAGGACGAGGAGACCGGCGGGCCACCACTCGCGGCGCAGCGCGTGCCCGAGGGCGGCGGCGTCGGCGAGCACGCCCTTCCCGACGATCGCGGCGGCCAGGCTCCAGTCGGCGGGCAGCCGCGCCAGCCGCCGGGCCAGCAGCGCGGCGGCGGCCGCCCCGCAGGCGGCGGCGAGCCCGGGACGGCCCCGCGCGAGCAGGCCCAGGACGGCGAGGTTCCACAGCGACGGGCGCGCCGGTGCGAGCCTGCCCGGGTGGCGCCGCGCCAGGTCGGCGGCGGACGTACCGTACTCGTGCCGCCGCCGCGCCCACTCCACCGGGTCCAGCCGCGCCGTGTGCGCGACCCGTGCCGCCGGTTCGTACCGGACGTTCCAGCCTCGGTCGCCCAGCCGCCAGACGAAGTCGACGTCCTCGCCGAGCCGCAGCTCCTCGTCGAAGGCGGGATCGGTCACCGCCGCGACCCGCACCAGCAGCGTCGCCGTCGGCACGAAGCCGAGCCGGCCGCCCGGACGGACGAGCGCGGGCCGGACGCCCATGTCCAGCGCCGACCGCGCCGTCTCGTAGCGGGCGAGCAGCCGCGGGTCGCCGGGGTCGGGACGGACGCGCGGGGCGACGGCCGCGACGCGCGGATCGTCGAAGTGCGGCACGAGGACGTCCAGCCAGCCGGGGTCGGGGCGGCAGTCGGAGTCGACGAGCGCGGCGATCGGGGTCTCCACCAGCCGCAGGCCCGTGTTCCGGGCGGCGGCCGGGCCGCGGTTGACCGGGTGCCGCACCAGCCGGGCGCCGGCGGCGGCGGCCGCGCGGCGCAGCGGTCCGGGGTCGGGCGAGGCGTCGTCCACGACGATCACCGGCATCCCCTCGACGGCCGCGAGGCAGCGCGCGAGCTCGTCCGGCCGCCCGTACGCGGGGATCACCACGGTCACCCCGTGCGGCCCGGGGCGCGGGGAGGGGACGGGCCGGGCCAGCCCGTGGTCGAGCAGCAGCCGGGCCACCGCGCGGCCGGTGGGCGAGGAGGCGGCCAGACCGCCGCCGCCCGCGCGGGCCAGCGCCGCCAGGTGCGGGCGGGCGGCGTCGGCGAGCCGCACCACCTTCCACGGGGCGCCGCCGGTCGCCACCCGGCCGCCCGACCACAGCGACGTCCCCTCGTCCAGCGCGATCGGGAAACCGGGCGGAAGCGGGAACCGGGACGAGGCGCTCATGTCGCCGCCCCGGGACCGAGGAGCCGCCCGCGCGCGTCCGCCCGCCCGGTGCGGATCCGCCGGGCGGCCGCGGCCGCCATCGCGTCCACCAGCTCGCGCCCGCGTCCGGCCGACGCGCCGGCCGGGTCGCCGAGGACGCCCGTCGGCGACACGGCCCGGACGCCCCGGGCGACCAGCTCGGGCATCAGCTCGGCGAGCGGCCGGGTGTCGCCCGCGACCGCGCGCGACGCCCGCACCAGCTCGGGGGCCAGGTACAGCATGATCGACGTCTCGGTGAACCCGGCGTGCGCGTCGGCGCCCGGGACGCCGCAGCCGACCCACCCGGCGTCGTGCCCCTCGGCGCGCATCCGCCCGGCGGCGGCGTCGAGCGCCCCGGCGTTGCCGCCGTGCCCGTTGACGAACACGACCCGGCCCGCCCACGGCGCGAGGGACCGCACGGTCTCGACGAGGACGAGCTCCAGCGCGTCCCGTCCGATCGACATCGTGCCCGGGAACCCGGCGTGCTCGCCGCTGGCCCCGTACGCGAGGGCGGGCGCGACGAGCACGGGGCCGTCCAGGGCGGCCGCGGCGCGCTCCGCGACGGCCGCGGCGATCACGGTGTCGGTGGACAGCGGCAGGTGGGGTCCGTGCTGCTCGGTCGACCCGACCGGCACCAGCACCGAGGCCGCCCCGACCTCGGGCCAGGCGGCGCCGGCCAGGTCCCGCACGTCAGTCCTCCCCGCCGCCCAGCGTCAGCGCGAACCCGGGCGGGACCGCCAGGTCGGCCGGGGACAGCTCACCGACGGAGGAGTGCCCGAGGCCCAGCACCGCCGAGTCGAGGCCGCCGCGCATGATGTCGAGGACGTTCTCCACCCCGGCCTGCCCGTTCGCCGCCAGGCCCCACAGGTAGGCGCGGCCGATCAGCACGGCCCGGGCGCCGAGCGCGAGCGCCTTGGCGACGTCGCCGCCGCGCCGCACCCCGCCGTCCAGCAGCACCTCGATCTGGTCGCCGACGGCCTCGGCGACCGACGGCAGCACGCGGATCGTCGCGGGCGTCGTGTCGAGGTTGTTGCCGCCGTGGTTGGACACCGACAGGGCGGTGACCCCGGCGTCGACCGCCCGCTTGGCGTCGTCCACGCGGGTGACGCCCTTGAGCATGAACGGGCCGCCCCACTCCTTGCGCAGCCAGGCGACGTCCTCCCAGGTGGGCGGCGGCGTTTGCATCCACTCGCCGTACGCGCCGAAGAAGGTCGGGGCGGGGCCGTCCGGCGGCTGGAGATTGGGGGTCGTGAGGTCGGGGAGCCGCTTGGTCCGGGCGAACCGCCACAGCCAGCCCGGGTGGGGCAGGACGCCCGGCGCCAGCTTCGCCATCGTCTTCAGGTCGACCTTCTCCGGGATCATGGGGCTGCCCCAGTCCCGGCCGTTGGAGAACGACCAGTCGAGCGTGGCGATCAGCGCCTTCGCCCCGGCGCGCCGCGCGCGGTCCATGCGCCGCACCATCGCGTCCCGGTCGCCGCTCCAGTACATCTGGAAGAAGACGTTCGGGTTGGCCTCGGCGACCTCCTCGACGGGCTTGCTCGCGAACGAGCTGAGCCCCATGATCACGCCCCGGTTCGCGGCGGCCCGCGCCACCGCGACCTCACCGTCGGGGTGCACGGCCTGCACGCCGGTGGGGGAGATGACGACCGGCATGGACGTCTCCACGCCCATGACGGTCGTGGACAGGTCGCGCTCCGCGTGGTGGCCCGCGACGTGGGGCGCGAAGCCGAGGTCGCCGAACGCCTTGCAGTTGTCGCCGACCGTCCGGCCGCGCTCCGAGCCCGCGACCAGCGCCCCGTACACCATGTGCGGCAGCCGCCTCTTGGCCCGGCGCTGCGCCTCGGCCACGGTCTCGAACCACGGGTTCTGGAACATGTCGTCTTCCTCTTATCGGGTGGGCGCGTCGGGTGGGCGCGTCCGGTGGACGCGTGGGGTGGTCCGGGTCAGGTGATCCGCAGCCCGGCGAGGGGGTTCTCCTCGCAGGCGCTCACCGGCGGACGGTCCATGTCGGTGCGGCGCCCGAGCTGCACGAGGACCGGTTCCCGGCGGCGGCGCGGCGCGGTGCGGTGCGAGTGGTCGCCGGACGGCTTGGGGATGCCCGAGCGGTCCTCGGGCCGTCCGGCGAGCAGCTTCTCGCCGTGGCCCTGCACGCACTCGGGGTCGGGCCCGTCCAGCGGCAGCCCGGTGAAGAACTTGGCGGCCATGCAGCCGCCCTTGCAGGTGTCGTAGAAGTCGCACGAGGCGCAGGCGCCGCCCGTCTGGGGTTCCCGCAGGCCCTGGAACAGGTCCGACTCGCGCCAGACCCGGGCGAAGCCCCCGGTCTCGCGGACGTTCCCCGCGAGGAACTCGTCGTGGATGGCGAACGGGCAGGCGTACACGTCCCCGACCGGGTCGATGAGGCACACCACGCGCCCGGCGCCGCACAGGTTCAGGCCCGGCAGCGCCTCGCCGTAGGCCGACAGGTGGAAGAAGGAGTCGCCGGTCAGCACCTGGTCGCCGTGGGCGAGGAGCCAGTCGTACAGCTCGCGCTGCTGCGCCTGCGTCGGGTGCAGCTCGTCCCACACGTCCGCCCCGCGGCCGGACGGGCGCAGCCGCGTCAGCCGGAGCTGCGCGCCGTACTCGTCGGCGATGGCCTTGAAGTCGTCCATCTGCGGGATGTTGTGCCGCGTGCAGACCACCGACAGCTTGAAGTTCTTCATGCCCGCGTCGGACAGGTTCCGCATCGCGCGCAGCGCGGTGTCGTAGGAGCCCGCGCCCCGCACGGCGTCGTTCACCTCGGGCGTCGCGCCGTCCAGCGAGATCTGGACGTCCACGTAGTCGTTGGCCGCGAGCATCCGGGCGACCTCGGGGGTGATCCGGACGCCGTTCGTGGAGAACTTCACGCCGACGTGGTGCGCCGTGGCGTAGTCGAGCAGCTCCCAGAAGTCCGACCGGACCGTGGGTTCCCCGCCGCCGATGTTCACGTAGAAGACCTGCATGGCCTCCAGCTCGTCGATGACGGCCTTGGCCTCGTCCGTCGAGAGCTCGCGCGGGTCGCGCCGTCCCGAACTGGACAGGCAGTGCGCGCACGACAGGTTGCAGGCGTAGGTGAGTTCCCAGGTCAGGCAGATCGGCGCGTCGAGCCCGTGCTCGAACAGGTCGACCAGGCGGGTCGGGCCGGTCTGCGTCGCGCGGCTTGCGGTGTCGGTGGTCACGGCGTCCTTTCCACGAGCATGGACGAGCTGGCGAGCGCGCCGAGCGCCGCGCCGTACCGGGGCAGATCGGACGCGGGCACGTCGGCCGCCGTGCAGGCGTCCCGTGCCGTGGCCGCGTCCCGAAGGCCCCGGACGACCTCCAGCAGCCGCCGGTCCTTGAGGAACGACAGCTTGCGGGTGCCGAAGTGGTAGAGCAGCGCGCCGAAGGGTTCGGGCCGCACCGAGACCTGCGGGTGCAGGTCCCAGGCGCGGTCCAGATCGATCGCCGGCACGGCCTAGTAGACGCCGCACATGCCGTCGATCGAGACCTCCTCGATCAGCGACTCGGCGGCCGCGATCTCCTCGGCCCGCTCGTCGGCGTTCTGGTTCTCGGGGGCGGCGCTGTCCATGGCGTCCTCCTTCGTTCGCGTGCGGCGGCCGGTGCGCGCGGTGACGCACTTCACGGCCGGCGGACTTGGTGGGATACTAAATGCATCGAGTGTCAAAAGAAAGGGGTCGGGCCGGATGGCGGGAGACCGGTGCTGATCGGGCGCCGCCCGGACGTGCTCGTGGTCGGCGCGGGCGGCACCGGCGCGGTGCTCGCGGCTCGGCTGAGCGAGGATCCCGGCCGCAGGGTGCTGGCGCTGGAGGCGGGGCCGGTGCCCGCCGCGTTCCCCGCCGACCTGCTCGACGCCCGCCTCGTCCCGGGCGCGCGGCCGGGGCATCCGGCCGTCCGGACGTTCCCGGCGCGGCTCACGCCCGGCATGCCGTACGAGGCGGCGCGGGGGCGGGTGCTCGGCGGGTCGACGACCGTGAACGGCGGATACTTCGTCCGGGCCCGGCGCGCCGACTTCGACCGCTGGTCGGCGGAGGAGGCCGGCGGCGCCGCCTGGACCTACGAGCGGATGCTGCCGTTCATGCGCGCCCTCGAGAACGACCTCGACCACGGGGCGACCGCGCTGCACGGCGGCCGGGGGCCGGTGCCGGTGCGCCGCGTGGGCCTGGACCACCCGGCCGCGGCCGCGTTCGGCGCCGCCGCGCGCGAGCTGGGGTATCCGGACGATCCCGACAAGAACGCTCAGGAGCCGCCGGGGTTCGGTCCCGTGCCGTCCAACGCGGTCGACGGCCGCCGCGTCAACACCGGCCTCGCGTACCTGCTCGGCGCGGCGGCCGGGCGGCCGAACCTCACGGTGGCGGGGGAGTGCCCGGTGCGGTCGGTGGTCGTCCGGGACGGGCGGGCGGCGGGCGTCGTCGTCGGGGACGGGACGGTCCTGGAGGCGGGGGAGATCGTGCTGTGCGCGGGCGCCCTCTCCACGCCGCACCTGCTGCACCTGTCGGGGATCGGGCCCGCGGCGGACCTCGAGCGCGCCGGGATACCGGTCGTCCTCGACCTGCCCGTGGGCACCGCGCTCAGCGACCACCCGCAGCTCGTCGTGGAGTGGGCGCCCCGGCGGCCGATGGACGGGCCGTCGGGTTCCTGGCTCGGCGGCGTCCTGCACCTGCCGTCGGCGGGCGGCCCGGCGGCGGGCGACCTCGAGATCCTCCAGTCGCTCGTGCCGATGGCGGGGCTGGTCGGCGGGAGGGCGGACGTCCCGGACATGCCGCCGGCCTTCCTCGCGTCGGTGCAGGCGCCCGTGCGGTCCGGGAACCTGCGCACAGTGTCGCCCGACCCGGACGTCCCGCCGCGGATCGACTACGGGTACCTGCGGACCGGAGCCGACCGCCGCCGGATGCGCGAGGCGGTGCGGGCGACGGTCGCGCTCGTGACGTCCGGCGCCTTCGGCGAGGTCTGCGCGGGACCCGTCGAGCCCGTCCCGGTGGACGACGACCGCGTGCTCGACGCGTGGATCCGCGCCCGCCTCGGGACGTCGCAGCACACCTGCGGCACCGTCCCGATGGGCGCCGCCGTCGACGCCCGCGGGAGGGTGCACGGCGTGCGGGGGCTCCGCGTGGCCGACACCTCCATCCTGCCGACCGCGCCGCTGCGCGGGCCCGCCGCGACGGCCGTCCTCATCGGCGAGGCCGTCGCGGACGCCGTCCGCCGGGGGTGAGGGCGCTCAGCGCCCGGGGCCGCCGAGCTCGGCGAACCCGGCCTCCACCCGGCGGAGCGTGTCGTCCAGCAGGTCGGCCAGGGGCGTCCCGTCCGCGGCGGCCAGCCAGTGCTCGTAGGCGGCGACGGCGGCGGCGAGGATCACGCTGCCCGCGAGCCGGGGCGCCAGCGCGGACGCGGGCCGCCCGGTCCGGGCGGCCACGAACTCGGCGACGATCCGCCGCCAGGACGCGTACCGCAGCGTCGCGTCGGCCTGCAGGGTCGGCACCGTCAGGATCAGCTCCATCCGCTGCCGGTGCCACGGCACCTCCTGCGGGTCGAACCGGTTGAACTCCACGACGGCGCGGCGGACGGCGTCCATGATCGGCGTGCTCGGGTCGGCCTCGTCCAGCAGCGTGCGCAGCCGCCGCAACTGCTCGTCGAAGTCGCCCCACACCAGGTCGTTCTTGGACGCGAAGTAGCGGAAGAACGTGCGCCGCCCGATCCCGGCCGCCGCCGCGATGTCGTCCACGGTCGTCTCGTCGAACCCCTGCCGGGCGAACAGCTCGAAGGCCAGCCGCTCCAGCGCGGGCCGCGAGGTCACGCGCGGCCGGCCCATCACCCGCCCGCTTTCACTGAACCTTTCACTGAACGACGTCACGTCCCCAGGTTCCCACGCCGGGGCGGGGCGCGCGGGCGCGTCAGTCCAGCGACAGGCTGATCGCCTTCGTCTGCCCGTACTCGTGCAGGGCCTCGATCCCCTTCTCCCGTCCGTGGCCGCTGTCCTTGAACCCGCCGAACGGGGTCTCGATGGTGAGCGGGCCGCCGTTCACCGACACCTGCCCCGCGTCGATGCGCTCGGCGAGGCGCAGGCCGCGGGCGACGTCCCCGGACCAGACGGCCGCGACGAGCCCGTAGTCGGTGTCGTTCGCCATGGCGAGCGCCTCGTCCTCGCCGGTGAACGGCATCGTGACCAGAACGGGCCCGAACAGCTCCTCGCGCGCGACCGCGGCGTCGGGCGGCACGGCCGCGTACACGGTCGGGCGGATGTAGCGGCCCCGCGCCGCCGGGCCCTCGGTGTAGGCGGCGCCGCCCGTCACCGGCGCCAGCCCGGCGGCGCGGGCCGCGTCGACGTGCCCGAGGACCTTGCCGAACTGGTCCTCGGTGATGATCGGACCGAAGTCGGTGCCCGGTTCGAGCTTCTCGACCGCGGTGACGATCCGGGCGACGACCTCGTCGTGCACGGACGCCTCGATGAGCAGCCGCGCGGTGGCCGAGCACACCTGCCCGGCGTTGGTGGCGACGGCCGCGACGGCGGCGGCGACGGCCCGGTCGAGGTCGGCGTCGGCGAACACCACCAGGGGCGACTTGCCGCCGAGCTCCAGCGTCACCGGGATGAGCCGGTCGGCCGCGACGCCCGCCAGGCGCCGTCCGGTGGCGACCGACCCGGTGAAGGTGATGCGCCGGACGCCCGGATGCGCGGCCAGCGGCGCGCCCGCGCCGGGCCCGGTGCCCGTCACGACGTTGAGCAGGCCGTCCGGCAGGCCCGCCGCGGTGGCGAGCCGTGCCAGGTGCAGCGTCGAGGCCGAGGTGAACTCCGACGGCTTGGCCACGACGGCGTTCCCGGCGGCCAGGGCCGGGGCCAGCGCGCGGCACGCCTGGTTGAGCGGCAGGTTCCACGGGGTGATCGCCGCGATGACCCCGAACGGCTCGAACCGCGTGTAGGTGTGGTGCCGGGCGCCCTGGTCGATCGTCCGGCCGCCGTGTGCGCGCAGCACGCCCGCGTAGTACCGGAAGTAGGCGGCCGACATCTCGGCCTCCATGCGGAGCTGCGCGGGGGTCTTGCCGGTGCACGCCCGTTCCAGCTCCATCAGCGCGCCGGCGTCCGCCTCGATCGCGTCCCCGATCCGGTGCAGCGTTCCGGACCGTTCCGCCCCCGACATGCGCGCCCAATCCGGCTGAGCGCCCGCGGCGGACGCCACCGCCCGTTCGGCGTCGGGCGCCGAACCCGCCGCGATCTCGTCGCCCGGCTCCCGTGTCGCGGGGTCCACGGTGGGCAGGTAGGCGCTGCCCGCCGGCCGCTCGTTCCTGCCGCCTATCCAGTGGTCGTGGCGAACCGGCACGCCGCCCTCCTCGGTGGTATGAACACTCTCCAAAATCAAGAATAGTATTCTCGAGCGCTCAGGCCCAGACCGCCTCGGCCGCCGCGATACCGGCGACGACGGCGGCGAGCCCGGCGACGACGCTCACGACGACGTTCGCGGCGGCGAGCAGCCGCGCGCCCGACTCCGCCAGCCGCACCGTCTCGAACGAGAACGTCGAGTAGGTCGACAGCGCCCCGCACAGCCCGGTCCCGGCGAGCATCTGCACCGGGTGGGACGCCGCGCCGTGCACGACCGCGCCGGTCAGCACGCCGAGCACCAGGCACCCGAGCACGTTGGCGGCGAACGTCCCCCACGGGAAGGCCGACCCGTTCCGGGCCCGCACGGCCCGGTCGGCGAGGTAGCGCAGCGGCGCGCCCGCCATCCCCCCGGCGACGACGAGCAGCCAGCTCACCGGGCCTCCCGGACGGTACGGGCGGCGAGACGGCGGGTCAGGGCCGCGGCGCCCCACGCGGCGGCGACCGCGACGACCGGAGTGGCCGCCAGGTACGCGAGGCCGAGCCGGGCGTGCCCGTCCGCGAGCAGGCCGTGGCCGTCCGCCGCGAAGGCGGAGAACGTCGTGAACCCGCCGAGCACGCCGGTGCCCAGGAAGGGCCGGACCAGCGGATGCGTCGCCCGGACGCGGGCGAGGACGGTCATGAGGACGCCGATCAGGGCGCAGCCGAGCGCGTTGACCGCCAGCGTCGTCCAGGGGAAGGCGGAACCGTGGGCGGGCCAGGCCAGCGAGGCGCCGTGGCGGGCGGCGGCGCCGAGCCCGCCGCCGAGCGAGACCGCCGCGACCACCGCCGCCTCGCGACGGAGGAAGGAGGGGCCGGGACGGGGCGTCCGCGGAGAAGGTGTCATCGGTGCGCGTCTCCCACTCGTGCCGGCCCGGGCGTCCGGGCGCGTTGGCCACAAGCAGGGACCGTTGGCGGCACCGGTGCCGCGGTTCCGCCCGGCGAGCCGGGCACGGCGGGCCCCACCGCCGTGCGAGCCGTCCCGGAACCGGGGGCGCGCGCCGCCCAGCATATCCGGGCGGTGCTTTGCCAAGGCTTGGACGCCGCCCGTTCGTCCATGTCCGGAACGTTCGCACACCGGTTCCTAGCATGACGTCATGATCGTCATGTCCGGCGGCGGGCGGGGGTGCGATGCGTCCGGATGATCCGGATGGCGGGTCGGGTCCGGGGGTCACCCGCTACGGGGCTCCGGTGCGGCTGTGGCGGGCGCTGGAGCGGCGGCGCCCGCCCGGTCTCGGGCGGAGCCGGGCCTGGCGGAGCCCGCTGCGCGGACCGTGGCTGACGTCGGTGTTCGGCGCCGTGCTGCTGGTCGCGCTGCCCGTCGTGATCGTCACCGGGCTGCTGTCGTACGCGGCGTACGCGCCGCGGTTCGGGCAGGCGTTCCCGCCGGACGTCGGGTGGCTGCGGCTGCCGTACTTCGACTGGCCGACGCGTCCGGTGTGGCTGTACCAGGTGACGCAGGGGGTGCACGTCCTGCTGGGGCTGGCGCTCGTGCCCGTGGTCCTCGGCAAGCTGTGGTCGGTCGTCCCGAAACTGTTCGCCTGGCCGCCCGGCCGGTCGATCGCGCAGGTCCTGGAACGGCTGACGCTGCTGCTGCTCGTGGGCGGGATCCTGTTCCAGATCGTGACGGGCGTCCTGAACATCCAGTACACCTACGTCTTCGGGTTCAGCTTCTACGAGGGGCACTACTACGGCGCGTGGGTGTTCATCGGCGCGTTCGTCGCCCACGTCATCCTCAAGTTGCCGCGCATGGTGCGCGCGCTGCGTTCCCGCCCGTTCCGCGACGCGCTGCGCGACGGCCGTCCGGAACCCCCCGACCCGGACGGGCTGGTGCCCGCGGCCCCGCGGCCGGCGACCATGACCCGCCGCGGCGTCCTGGCGCTCGCGGGCGGCGGCGGCCTGCTCATCGCCGTCCTGACGGTGGGGCAGGCCGTCGGCGGCACGGCGGCCCGCCGCCTCGCGCCGCTGGCACCGCGCGGCGGCTACGCGCCGGGGCCCGGCGACTTCCCGGTCAACCGGACGGCGGCCGCCGCGGGGATCACCGCCGCGGACGCCGGGGAACGCTGGCGGCTCGTTCTCACCGGCGCCCGGACTGTGGAACTGGACCGGGCCGCGCTGCTCGCCCTCCCGCAGCACACCGCCGAACTCCCCATCGCGTGCGTCGAGGGATGGTCGACGGTGCAGACGTGGACGGGCGTGCGGCTGCGCGATCTCGCCGCGGCCGCCGGGGTCCCGGAACCGGCGTCGGCGCACGTGCGGTCGCTGGAGCGGTTCGGCGCCTTCAACCAGGCCACCCTGCAGGCCAACCAGGTCGCCGACCCCGACTCGCTGCTCGCCCTGCGGGTCGGCGGCGCCGACCTGACGCTCGACCACGGCCACCCCGCCCGCGTGATCGTCCCCGCCCTGCCCGGCGTCCACAACACCAAGTGGGTGCGCCTCATCGAGTTCCGGGAGCGCTGACGTGCGCGCGGTGCCGGACCGGCTGCGGGGCCTCTACGGGGCCGGCCCGCCGCACGTGCTCGCCCTCGCCGTGTGCTTCGCCCTCGCCGGGTACGCCGCCCTGCGGATCTTCTCGACGACGCCTTGGCCGTTCGTCCTCGCGTGGTTCGCCGGATGCGTCGTCGCCCACGACCTCGTCCTGTTCCCGCTCTACGCGGTCGCCGACAGGGCGCTCACCGGAGCGCTGCGGGCCGGGCGCGCCCGGACGCGCGCCGGACCGCCGCGCGTCTCGCCGCTGAACCACCTCCGGGTCCCGTTCGCCGCGTCCGGGCTGCTGCTCCTGCTGTTCTTCCCGATGATCGCGCAGTGGCGGGAGCGGGACTACACCGCCGCGAGCGGGCGCACCGAGGACCCGTATCTCGGCCGCTGGCTACTAGTCACCGCCGCGCTGTTCGCCGGCAGCGCCGTCCTCTACGCGCTCCGCCTCCGCCGGGCCGGGCGCGATCAGGACGGCCCGGACGGCGGCCCGGACGACGGCCCGGACGACGGCTCGGGCAGCGGGCGGTCCGGGCGGTAGGGCGCCAGCGCGGGGTCGGCGCCCTCGCCCGCGACCTCCCCGGCGACCAGGCCGGCGAGGTACGGGCCGAGCGTGATGCCGCTGTGCGTGACGACCGTGTACAGACCTGGCCGCTGCGGGCCGACCAGCGGGCGGCCGTCCACGGGCAGCGGGCGGACGCAGCGGCGCACCTCGCCGAGGCGGGCGGTGCAGCCCGGGAACAGGGCGCGGGCGCGGTCGAGCAGTTCGGCGGCGCGGGCGTCGAGGTCGGCCTGTGAGGACGCGAGGTCGGTGTCGGCGTCGAGATCGGCGGCCTCCAGCACGAGACCGCCCTCCGGGGTGGGACGCAGGTCGAGACCGGGGGAGTGGACGAGGCCGTTGACCAGCCCGGGGACCCGCGTGGTCGTGGCGGTGAGGCCGGGCGCGGACGAACCGGGCGCCGCGGGATCGACGAGGGGGAGACCGACCCCGGCGGTCGCGAGCAGGGCGGGGCTCCGCCACCCGGCGGCGCAGATCGTCACGTCGGCGTCCAGGTCGTCGCCGGTGGACGTCCGGACGCCGGTGACGCGCTCGCCCCGCACGTTCAGCCGTGTCGCGGCCGCCCCGGCGAGGATCCGCGCCCCGGCGTCGCGGGCGCGGCCGAGCAGCGCGGCGACGGCGGCGGACCCGTGCGCGTGCCCCTCACCGGGGTAGCGGGCGATGACCGCGCCGGGCGGCGGACGCAGCGACGGTTCGGCGTCGCGCAGCCGGGTGGCGGTGATCAGGGTCGCGGGGTAGCCGAGGTCGCGCAGCCGCGCGACCCGGTCGGCGAGGGCGTCCCGGTCGGGTTCGTCGACGGCCCAGGCGGTGTTGCCCGCGAATCGGCACCAGCCCGGATCGCCGAACCCGGCGGCGGTCCGCCGCCAGGCGTCCAGGGCCGCGACGCGGAAGGCGTGGTAGCCGGGGTCGGCGGGGTCGTTGGCGTTGAGCCACGCGTAGCTCGCGGCCGAGGTCCCCGCGCCGGGCCGGTCCCGCTCGACCAGCGTCACCTCGGCCGTGCGGGCGAGACGGTCGGCCAGGGCGGCGCCGATGATCCCGCCGCCGACGATGACGATGCGCATGACCACAGGGTCGCAGGCGGCCCCGGACCCGCCCGGCCGGGGTCGCCCGGGGGCGTTCACCGCGGGTCCTCCGGCGGGACGCCCCGCAGCGCGTCCGCACCGAACATCGGCTCGAAGAACGACGAGTAGTCGGGCCCCCGCCGCAGATGGTGCCCGCCGTCCACGTTCAGCACCTGGCCGGTGATCCAGGACGACTCGGGCCCCGCGAGGAACGCGACCGCTCCGGCGATGTCCTCCGGTTCGCCGACCCGGGACAGCGGCATGCACGACAGGTAGTCGTCCAGGACGGGCCCGGTGTCGGCGATGCCCGCGACGAGCTCGGTGCGGACGATGCCGGGCCGGACGCCGTTCACGCGGATGCCGGCACCGCCCAGTTCGTCCGCCGCCAGCCGCACGAGATGGTCGACGGCCGCCTTGGACACCCCGTACGCGCCGAACCACCGGTGCGTGTTCGACGCCGCGATCGACGAGATCGCGACGATCGAACCGCCCCCGCCGCGCGCCATCGCCCGCGACGCGTGCCGGATCGTGAGCATCGTCCCCGTCGCGTTGAGCTCCAGCGTGGCGCGCCACTGCTCGAGGTCGAGGTCGCCGATGGGCCCGACCGAGCTCGACCCGCCCGCGCTCGCCACGACCGTCCGCAGCGGCCCGCGCTCGCCCGCCGCCCGGACCGCGTTCTCGACCTGCGCGTCGTCGGTGACGTCGGCGACCACGTGCGCGATCTCGAACCCGTCCTTGCCCGCCCGCTCGACGGCGTCGCGCAGCCGCGACTCCGTCCGCCCGCAGATCGTGACGGCCGCGCCCGCCGCGGCCAGCCGCACGGCGCAGCCCAGCCCGATGCCGCTGCCGCCGCCCGTCACCAGCGCCGCCGTCCCGTCCAGGGGTCCCATGTGTCCTCCAGCGTGTCGTGTCAGGGGTGCCGTGCCAGGGGTCGCCGTGTCAGCGGTCGACGGCGGTGGAGCCGCCGTCGACCGTCAGGTGCGTGCCGGTGATGAACGACGCCTCCTCGCTCAGCAGGAACCGGACGGCCGCCGCGACCTCCGCGGGCCGCCCGAGCCGCCCGACCGGCGCCTTCGCCGCGAACTCCGCCCGCATCTCCGGCGGCGCCGCTCCGGTGAGCAGGGGCGTGTCGATGTATCCCGGGCACACCGCGTTCACGCGGACGCCGTCGCCCGCCAGCAGGTGCGCCAGCGACCGCGTCAGCCCGAGCAGCCCCGCCTTCGAGGCGCAGTACGCGGGGATGAACAGCTGGCCGACGAACGCCTCGATCGACGAGATCCCCACGATCGCCGAGCCCTCCTGCGCCCGCAGGTCGTCCAGCATCGCCTGCGCGAGCAGCGCCTGGGCCCGGAGGTTGACGTGCTGGACGGCGTCCCAGCGCTCCTCGTCGAGATCGCCGACCGCGGCCGGGCCCGCGATGCCCGCCGCGTGCACCAGCCCGCCGAGCGGACCGAGCGCCTCCCGCGACGCGTCGAGCGCCGCCGGGAACGCGGCGGTGTCGGTGACGTCGACGACCGCGGAGAACGCGGCCGTCCCGGTGTCCGCGCGGATGTCCCGCGCGACGTCCGCCGCGTCGGCGCGATCCCACAGCGCGACGGGCCTGCCGTGCTCGGCGAGCGCCCGGGCGCACGCGGCACCGATGCCGGAGGCGCCGCCGGTGACGACGACCGCGGTCTGGAGCATGGCACTCCTTATATTGAATACTTGATGCAGTTGAGGTTAGCGTGCTGACCGGTCCGCCGACAGGGGCGGGCGGCGGGAGGTCCGATGCGGGAACTGGACGGCCGGGTCGCGGTGGTGACCGGCGCGGCGAGCGGGATCGGCCGCGCGCTGGCCGTCCGCCTGGCGGCCGAGGGCATGCGCCTGGCCCTGGCGGACGTCGACCCCGACGGCCTCCGCGAAACCGCGACCCTCGCCCGCCGAGCCCGCCCCACGTCCGCCACCGCCCCGGACCGGGATGGCCGTGCGGCCGAGGCGGGTGCGGCCGAGACGGGTGCGGCCGAGGCCGGGCCGGCGGGTGCCGGTGGCTCTTCGGGGCGGGGCGGCCGTGCGGGTGAGGCGGGTGCGGTCGAGGTGGGTGCGTGCGGGGCTGGGCCGACGGGTGCCGATGGCCTTTCGGACCGGGACGGCCGTGCGGCCGGGGCGGGTGCGGGCGCGTCGGGTGCGGGCGAGGCCGGGCCGGCGGGTGCCGGCGCCGATGGTGGCGGGGCGGGCGGGGCCGGTGATGCCCCGGGCCGGGACGGGCCGGAGGTGCTCACGCGGGTCGTGGACGTCGGGGACGAGGCGGCGGTGCTCGGATTCGCCGACCGGGTGTACGCGGAGCTGGGCGCGGTCCATCTGCTCTGCAACAACGCGGGCGTCTACATGGGCGGCAGGATCTGGACCCGGCCCGCCGCCGATTTCGAGTGGACGCTGCGCGTGAACCTGTGGGGCATCCTGCACGGCGTGCGCGCGTTCGTCCCCCGCATGCTGGAGCAGGGCGGCGAGGGACACGTCGTCAACACGTCGTCGGTCGCCGGGCTGTTCGCCGGGCCGGGGGCCGCACCGTACACGGTCTCGAAGTGGGCGGCCTTCGCCGCGTCGCTCAGCCTCGCGCAGGAACTCGCGTTGGAAGGCGCGCGGATCGGGGTGTCGGTGCTGTGTCCCGGGGGAGTCGCGACGCGGATCCACGAGTCCGAGCGGGCGCGTCCGTCCGGACTCGAGAGCCCGCCCGGGGAGGACGCGGCGTTCATGAACGAGGTGATCGCCGCGACGGTGGCGCGCGGGATCGCTCCCGAGGACGTCGCCGCGCGGGTCGTCGACGCGGTGCGCGAGGAGCGCTTCCTCGTGCTGACGCACCCGGAGTACGAGCCGGGCCTCGCCGAGCAGGCGGCGGCCCTCACGGCGGGACGGCTGCCACGCCTGCCCGACTTCGAATGGGAGTGAGAAGGATGTCGCCGAAGAGCCCGCCGAAGGGACTCGATTCGCCGGTCGTCCCGAAGTTCATCAAGGTGGTGTCGCGGCTGCACGTCGAGACGTACCGGGCGACGAACGGCCGCGTCGGCGGCACGTGGCGCGTCGGGTCCGCGCTGCGGCGCGGCGTGCCGATCTGCCTGCTGACCACGCGGGGCCGCAAGACCGGACGGCCGCGCACGCTGCCGCTGCTGTACATGCGCGACGGCGACCGGGTCGTCATCGTCGCGTCGCAGGGCGGCCTGCCGAAGCATCCGATGTGGTACCTCAACCTCCGCGACGACCCGCGGGTCGTCGTGCGGGTGGGCGCGGACGTCCGCCGCATGCGGGCCCGCACCGCCGACGCCGGAGAGCGCGCGGCGCTCTGGCCCCGTCTCGTCGAGGTCTACGCCGACTACGACGACTACCAGTCCTGGACGGACCGGGAGATCCCCGTCGTGATCTGCGAGCCCGCCTGAGGCAGGGCGGCCTGAGGCAGGGCGGGCGCGGCCGCGCGGCCGGAGTGCCGTCCGGGCTCCGGAGGCCGCCGGCCCCGGAACCCGGCGACCTCCGGAACGTCAGATCAGGTCCAGGGACCCCAGCGCGCGGATGGCGTCGCAGGACCGGGCGGCCATGGCCAGGAACATCCGGTCGCCGCGCTCGGTCGGCGTCCCGTACGCGCAGCCCAGGACGGTGATCAGCGGCCCCTGCAGCGCCGCGAACCGGTAGTCGTCGAAGCAGGCGTCGAGGTCGTACCCGGTGACGCCGTGCCGCTCCAGCTCCGCGTGGTAGTGGGCGACGAGCTCGCGCTCGCGGGCGGCCCGGTCCTCGGGCAGCAGGCTCGTCCCGAGGAAGTACGACAGGTCGCGCAGCGGATGCCCGATCCCGATCGTCTGCCAGTCCACGGCGGTCACCCGCCCGCCGTCGCCGAACAGCAGGTTGTCCAGCCGGTAGTCGCCGTGGACGAGCCCGAACCGCTCCGGGCGCCCGACGACCCAGGCGGCGATCGCCTCCGCGGTCTCCCGCAGCGTCCGGACGTCCCGGTCGCCGAGCCGTCCCGCGAACCGCTCGACGAACGTCTCGACGGCCGGCCCGTACACCTCGCCGAGCTGCGCCGCCTCCTCCTCCCCGACCGTGTTCAGCCAGGGCAGGTCGAGGAGCGTCGGGTCGCACCAGCGGGGGCCGTGCAGCCCGGCGAGGTTGGCGACCGCCCCCGCCGCCCGGTCCGGCGGGCAGCCGGCGAGCTGGTCGCCCTGCACGGCCGGGTGCATGTCGTCGAGCAGCAGCACGAAGCTGGTGCCGTCGGCGGAGATCGCGGCGTGGTGGCAGCGCGGCGTCCGCACCCGCACCGTGGGCGCCAGGTCCCGGTAGAACGACACCTCCGCCCGGTACACCGGCCAGAGGAACGCGCGGGCGGCCTCGTCCTCGGCCGCGAGCTTGGCGACGAGCCGGCGCGGGACGCCGTCCGCGCCGTCCAGCCGGATCCGGTAGCACGCGCCGATCTGTCCCGAACCGACCTTCTCCCACCGCACGCCGCTGACGGGTGCCTCGAAGATCTCGCTGAACGCCTCGGGGGTCAGCCCGTCCGGCGTGCCGATGACGCGCATCGCGATCACGACCTTCCCGGGTTGCGGGGCAGCCCGGCCATCCGCGCGGGCCGCACCTTCCGGTACGCCGCCACGACCGGTTCGACCTCGGACGGCGTCACCCCATGCAGGATCACGCCGTCCGCGCCGGCGTCGAACTGGTCGACGACGCGCCGCGCACAGCGGTCCGCGCCGCCGGTGGCCGCCGCCTCGTACCACGCGTCCGGCAGGAGTTCCGCGACCCGGCGGAGCTGCTCCGGGGTCGCGACGGCGTCGAACGCGCCCGGGAAGCCGGCGACGAGGTCGTCCGCGCGGAACCGGGCGAGGACCGCCGGGTCCCAGCCGTTGACCCCGACCAGCAGGTCCCCGTACCCCTGCAGGTAGGTGGCCAGCCGGCCGGTCAGCTTGCGCAGCCGCGCCTCCTCGTCCAGGTGGTCGCCGACCGTCGCCAGCACCGACCACACCCGGACCTTCGCGGGGTCCCGCCCGGCCCGCTCGGCGCCGCGCCGCACCGCGGCCACCGACCGCGCGAGGGTCTCGTCGGTGAAGAAGGTATGCAGGACGACCGCGTCCGCGGCCGATCCGGCGAACTCGAGCGTCCGCTCTCCCATCGCGGTGAGCAGGACGGGGACGTCCTCGTCGAACGACGCGTCCTGGCTCAGGTACGGGAAGTCGCCCGCCGGGCCGTGGTGGTCGACCACCGCCTCGCCCCGCCACAGCCGGCGCACGATGCCGATGAAGTCCTCGAGCTGCGCGGTCGTCACGCGGGGGAGCCCCATGACGTCGAACAGCATGTCGAACCCGCGGCCGAGGCCGAGCGCGAACCGTCCGCCGGTCAGCCGGTGCATCGTCGTCGCGAACGTCGCGGTCACCAGCGGATGCCGCGTGTTGTGGTTGGTCGCGGCGGTCGCGACGCCGAGGCGTTCGGAGACGGCCCCGGCCGCCCCGGACAGGGTCGCGGCCTCCTTGGCGGCGAACCGCTCGGACAGGAACACCGACCCGAGGCCGAGCCGCTCGCCGTCCCGCACCTGGCCCAGCAGGTCGCGCGGCGAACCGGAATGCCCGGGAAGTCCATAGAAGCCGAGTTCCGGCAGGTCGTCGGTCACGGGCGGTTCCCGAGCGGCGCCGCCGGCGTGAACGTGACCTTGAGCGACTCGTAGCCCGACACGAAGTTCGCCGGACGGGACGCGGGCTCGGCGTCGTCGACCGGCTCGATGTCCGGCAGCCGGGCCAGCAGCCGCTCGAACATCACCTTCAGCTCCAGCCGCGCCAGGCTGTTGCCGAGGCAGAAGTGCGGCCCGTTGCCGAAGGCGATGTGGTCGTTGGGCGTCCGCTCGACGTCGAACCGGTCCGGGTCGTCGAACACCTCCGCGTCCCGGTTCGCCGACGGGTACAGCAGCAGGAGCTTGTCGCCCTCCCGGATCCGCTGCCCGCCGAGCTCGGCGTCCCGCAGGGCCGTGCGGTTCATGTTCTTGATCGGCGACACCCAGCGCAGCATCTCCTCGACCGCCACCGGGATCTTCCCGGGGTCGTCGATGAGCTTGCGCCGCTGCCCGGGATGCCGGCACAGCTGGTACATGCCACCGGAGATCACGTGCCGCGTCGTCTCGTCCCCGCCGATCAGGATCAGCAGCGACTCCTGGACGAGCGACGCCGCGTCGAGCCGGTCCCCGTCGATCTCCGCGTGCACGAGGATGCTCAGCAGGTCGTCGGCCGGTTCGCCGCGGCGCCGCTCCACCGCGCGGGTCGCGTAGTCGGTGAACCCGGCGAACGCGTCCCCGGCCTTGACCATCAGCGCCGGGTCGTCGCCGCCGGTCAGGGCCCGCAGCATGTCGTCGGACCAGGTCAGCAGCATCGCGCGATCCGCGGGCGCCACGCCCAGCGCGTCCCCGATCACGATGAGCGGGAGCAGCGCGGCGACGTCGGTGACGAAGTCGCACTCACCGCGCTCGCACACCCCGTCGATGATCTCGTCGCAGACCCGCCGCAGGTAGTCCTCCTGGGCGGCGACGCGCCGCGGCGTGAACCCGGCGCTGACCAGCTTCCGGCGCAGCTTGTGCTCCGGATCGTCCATGTCGATCATCATCGGCAGCGGGTCGGCGTCCGCGCGGATCCCGTGCGCGTTGGAGAACGTCTCCGGCATCCGCGACACCCGCTTGACGTCGGCGTGCCGGGAGATCCCCCACACGCCGGCGTTCTCGTCCCGGTACACCGGGGCGTTCTCCCGCATCCAGCGCAGTTCCTCGTGCGGATCCCGTCCCCAGAACTCCCCGCTGATCAGGTTGATGGACTCGTTCACGGCGTGGTCGGGCATGCGTACCTTTCCCTGGGGGAGCGGGCCCCGGCGATGGGGAACGGCGAACCCCGGTTCGCCCGCCCGTCCTCCGGCGCGCTCCAGGCCGTCGCGCGCCCCGGCCGCGGTCCGCGTTCGACGTCCGGCATGCCGCCGCCTCCGGGCAACTCGCGCGTGAACCGTGCCGGGAGCCCGAGCGAGCCCCTGTTCGTAAACTTGATGATATATATAATCGCCGCCATGCCAAGAGGTCCGGCCGGCCCTCTCGCGCGCACCCCCGGGAGACCGTGATGTCCGATGACGCAGGCGAGACGACCGACGGGGCCGACGAGACGACCGACGGGGCGGCGGTCGCCGTCCGGCCCCGCACGCTCGAATGGCACGGCGACGAACTCCTCGACGACGCCATGCGCGAGATGCTGTGCGGTCCCGCCGGCCCGTTCGAGCGCCGGACCGAGGACGTCCTCGGCGTCCCCACCGAGGTGTTCGCGCAGCGGGCGCCGCACGTTCCCGCTATGCTCGCGGGCGCGGCCGAGCGCACCCCCGACCTGACGTACCTCGCGTTCGCCGGCGAGCCCGGACGCGACGTGACGTTCGGCGCGGCGCACCGGCTCGCCGCCGCCTATGCCGCCGTCCTGGCCGACCGGTACGGGGTCCGGCGCGGCGACCGGGTCGCCATCGCCGCGCCGAACGGGCTGGAGCACGTCCTCGCCCTCTGGGGGACGCTCTCGCTCGGCGCGATCGCCGTCGGCCTCAACGGCTGGTGGACGGCTGCGGAGCTCGACCACGGGATCGCCCTCACCGAACCCCGCGCGATCTTCGGGGCGGGACGGCCGCTGGCGAGCCTGCGCGAGACCCGGACGGCGGGCGCGTCCGTCCTGTCCCTGGACGAGCTGCACGCGGCCGCGACCGCGCCGCCCCGCCCGCCGGACGTCCTGCCCGCCGTCGAGATCGCCGAGGACGACCCCGCCGCGATCATGTTCACCAGCGGCACGACGGGACGGCCGAAGGGCGCGACGCTCTCGCACCGCAACTTCGTCCACTTCGGCCTGTTCGGCGCGCTCGGCGGCGCCGTCGCCGCGCTGACCGGCCCGCCCGGCCGGCGGCAGGCGCCCCCGGACGTGCAGCGCGCATCGATCTTCTCCAACCCGCTGTTCCACGTGTCGGGCGCCTGCGTGGCGCTGGCGAACGCGCCGTCCTTCGGCATCAAGCTCGTCCTGCCGCCCCCGGGGCGCTGGGACGCGGAGGCCGCGCTGCGCCTCACGCACGAGCACCGCCTCACCCAGTGGCAGGGCGTCCCGACGCACTTCTGGCGCATGCTCACCCACCCGCGGTTCGCGGACTTCGACACCTCGCAGGTCGGCACGGTCGGCAGTGGCGGTGCCACCTTCGCGCCCGAGCTGCTGCGCCTGTTCGAGGAGAAGCTGCCGGGCGTCTGCGTGACGAACGGCTACGGGATGACCGAGACGACCGGGGGCGGCACCTTCCTCAACGGGCGCGAGATGGACGGGCACCCGGCGTCGGTCGGGGCCGCGGCGCCCACCATGCGGGTGCAGGTCCGCGGCGAGGACGGGCGGCCCCTGCCCGACGGCGAGGTCGGACGCATCCACATCGCGGGAGCCGGGGTCTTCCTCGGGTACTGGGGCGACCCCGGTGCGACCGCCGAGGTCCTCACCCCGGACCGCTGGTACCGGTCGGGCGACTTCGGCCGCATCGTCGACGGCGTGCTGTACCTGGAGAGCCGGATGCGCGACCTGATCATCCGGGGCGGTGAGAACATCTACCCCATCGAGATCGAGTACCGGCTCGTCGAGCATCCGGACGTCGCCGACGCCTGCGTCATCGGGGTCCTGCACGGCACCCTCGGGCAGGAGGTCAAGGCCGTCGTGGTGCCGAAGGACGGCGCGGCCCCCACGGCCGAAGCGCTCCGCACCTGGACGGCGGCGGCGCTCGCGCCCTTCAAGGTGCCCGCGCACGTCGAGTTCCGCGCGTCGCTGCCGTACAACGAGACCGGGAAGGTCATCAAACGCCTGCTGGAGGAGGAGAGCGCCGCCGCGCCGCGCTGAAGCCCGGCGCGTCTCGGCGCGAGGACCGCACCCGCCCCGGCCCCATCCGGTACCCGCACGCCCGCATCGCCCGTCCCGCGTCCGCTTCAGGACGATCCGGGACCCCTCCCGGACCCGCTCGCTCACAATGACGGCGTAAGACGCCGATCCGTGAGGAGGGTCCCGATGGAACGTCCAACGCGGGCGGTGCCGGATGCGCACCGCCCGCACGGCCGGCTGGCCGTCGCCGTCGCCAACGCATCCCTGTTGAACGTCGGTTACCTGATGCTGGGGCGGCGCAGGCTCGCCGCCGTCACCGGCATGGTGACCCTCGTGCTCGTCGTCGCGCTCGCCACGGCCGTCCGGTCCGCGTGGCTGGAGGTCGTCCTGCTGCTGTGGTGGGCCGCGCTCGTCGGGCACGGGTGGGGCCTGGCCGCCGCCGCCCGGCGCGCCGAGGACCGCACCGCGCGGCGCGAGCGGCTGGTGGTGGCGCTCTGCTGCGCGCTTCCCGTCCTCGCCACCGTGAGCGTGCTGCGCGTCGACGCCGCCGGGATCGACGGGACCGTCGCGCAGGCACGCCGGGACGGCGAGTGCGCCGAGGCGCTGGAGGCGCTGGACGAGGTCTGGTTCGGCCACCGCCTGGTCGCCGCCCCCATGACCGCCCGCGGCGACGCGACCACGCGGGCGTGCCGCCGGGTGGAGGAGGCCGCGGACGACCTGGCCGCCGGGCTCGCCGGGGACCTCGGCGCGCTGGCGGAGGGCTTCGACGGCCTCGCCGCCGTCCAGGCGGACTCGTCCGGGCACGGGAGGATGGTCGGCGCGGCCCTGGAGCGGTTCCTCTCCGGACTGCCCGCCGACGACCCCTGCACGACCGTCCGCGTCACCGACTGGCTCCGCGGGCGGAAGGCGGGGCACGACCTGTTCGACCGTTCCGCCGCCGTCGTGGCGCGAACCGCCCCTCCCGCGCTCGTCGACTGCGGGAACGCGTTCCTGGACCGCGAGTCGTGGGTCGAGGCGCGCACGCACTATCGGAAACTGCTCGATCAGTACCCCGACGACGGACGCGCCGGCGAGGCTCGGAAGGGCGCGGAGAAGGCGACCCTGGCCATCGAGCTCGCCAACGTCCGGGAACTTCTGGACGGGGGGTCCGGTTCGCAGCCCGAGTACTGCTCCGCACCGGCGAAATACGGCGGCGCCGAGCCTTACGGCGACGGAACCAATCGCGCGATCTTCGTCGGGGACGGCGAGCACACCGGCGAGCTTCCGGGCGGGTGGCGCACCACCGATCCCGCCGACGCCGTCCTGGTGGTGTGCCTGGGCGAGCAGGACTACGGCCCCGTGCAGCGGAGTTGCCCGTACACCTACGGCGGAGGCAAGCGCACGACCGTCCGGTTCCACGAGATCGAGATCCCCGCGAAGGCGTACGAGCTGCGGACCGGAGAGCTCGTGTCCGACACCGCGATCCGCATCGGCGGCGGGAGCTGCCCCGCCGTCATTCCCTACACCACGTTCGGGACCGACACCGGCCCGCCGACCAAGGACTACGTCGACCCGTCCGGCGCCGACGTCCGCGCCGCCTTCGAATCGCTGATCAAGGGCGACTGACGACAGCCGGGCTCGCACCGCCGAAAGGTGGACGTCCTCCTCGATGCGGGATCGGGACAGAAGGCCCGTAGAACCGCATCAGGAGGACGTCTCGGCATGCGAGACCGTCATGGGCGTCGCACGTTCGCGGGGCTTTGCCTCCGGCCAGGCTCGCGTGCTCGTGCGGAGCCCGTCCGGTCGCTGCCCGCATGTCGGTCCCGTGCATCGAGCCGATAGTTGTATACAAGATTGAGTATCAACAGACGCGAAGGTGGCCCTCTTGCCCAGCGGGCGTCCTGCCGTCGCATGTACGCCTGCCCGGAACTCCGGAGACGCGCGCGGGACCTGAGATCCGCCCTTCGCGGCTCGCGCGGAGAGTGAATCCGCCGGTGGGGACGGCGTCACCTTCGGGGTGAACGGGGAAAAACGGGGCGCCCCGGCCGGAGTCCCCTCCCTGGCGGAGATCGTGTCAGGGCCCGGACACTTGGGCGAGCAAGCGCTTGGGTAAGCATATAACCGGTGTCCCGGTCAAGAGATTCCGGAAACGGTTATAGTATATTTCTGAGTGACGGGCCTGCCCGCTCGCCGTCCGCGGGGGGCGGGGTCTCCACGGGGGTGGGGAGGGCCCGGCCGGCGCCGCCACCATCTGCCGCGGGGGCACGATGCCGCCCGCCTCGACCTAGGGGTGAGAACGATCCCGCCACGCCAGGAGACCGAGCTGCGAGGCGCCGACATGAAGGACTGGTCGGACGTCCTTCCGGGGGAGAACCTGTCCAGGATGACCAGTGGCGAGCAGGTGCGGCTCTACCTGCGCCGGCTCATCTTCGACGGGGTGCTCCGGCAGGGGCAGAAGGTCCCCCAGGACGCGGTCGCCCGCACCCTCGGCGTGTCCCGGATCCCGGTGCGGGAGGCGCTCATCGCGCTCGAGCGCGAAGGCTGGATGACGATCATCGCGCATCGCGGGGCGTTCGTGAACGCACTGGACGAGGCGTCGGTGCGCGACCACTACGAGCTGTACGGCCTGTTCTACGGGTTCGCGGTCCGGCGCGCGGTCGAGCGGCAGGGCGCCGAGCTGGGGGCGCGGCTCGCACCGTTGCTGAAGGAGATCGCCCAGGCCGAGGATCCGGAGGAGCTGCACGCGCTGACGCTGCGGTTCCACCGGCTCGTGGTGGACTCCGCCCAGTCGCCGCGGCTGCGCAGCATGCTGAAGCAGATGACCGGCATCGTGCCCGGCAACTTCTTCGAGCTGGTTCCGGGAGCGAAGGCCGTCGAGCGGCGCGGGACCACCGCGATCGTCCGGGCGACCAAGAAGGGCGATGCGGGGGCGGCCGAGTCCGCGTACGCCCAGATGCTGCGAGGCAAGGGAGACCTGGTCGTGAAGCTCTTCCGCACCCGGGGGATGTTCGAGGAACCCGTGGAAGCGGACGCCGCGTCCCGCTGACCGCGCGCCCCGGCCCGGGATCCGGCCCGCGCCGGGCGGTGCCGGGACCGTCGCCGGCATTGACCGGTTCACCGTCGCCGCCGCCCTGCCCGTACCCGGCTCCGGGGCGCTCCGCCGGTGGTCCCGGCGGCCGAGGTCGACCGGCCGCGGCTCCGATGCCGGCGGTCGCGCCCCGGTGTTCGATGCGGATCTCGCCGATACCGGTCCGACGGCGCCCCGGCGCCGTGCCCGCATGGGGACCGTGCGGGGGCGAGGCGGGTCGAGAGGAACCGTCCCGCCGGTCCGCCGCCGTCGGTGCCCCGCGCGCTCTGCCGGCCGCTCATCCTGGAACACCGCCGCCCGGGGAGATCACTGCGGCGAGTAGAAAGGATAATGTATGCAAGATGCAAACCGGATCGCTCTGACGAGCGCGGACGGAAGGTCGCGGAGCCGATGGCCCGGTCACCCTTCGGCACCAGGAGCGGCTCGCGCCGGCCGTGCCCGGCCTGTCGCCGGCGGAGTCTCCGCTGGGCGAGACGTGGGTCGTGGCCGTTCGCCCCGGCCACCGCGGATCCGATGATCGACATCCGGGCGACCACGACCGAAAGGCGTGTACGTGACTGAGATCAGTGTGCCGTATCCGGCGCTGGCGGGCCGGGAGAGCGAGTCGGAGGCGCTCGCGGACGCCGTGCGCCGCCTCGTCGCGCTCTGCACCGCGACGGCGGCCCCCGCCGAGACGACGCTCGCCGCCGCCCGCGAGCTGAACGCCGTCGCGGACCGGCTGGAGCGGCACGTGCCGGACCCGCCGCCCCCGATGACGATGCTGCTGGGCCCCGCGATCTCGGCCGACGACGAGTCGCCCGACCTCGCGGCGCGGATGCCCTACGACGTCGTCGTCGGCCGCCACAGCCCCCTCGCCCTGCCGCTGAGCGTCTCCTTCGAACCGCCGAAGGCCCTGCTGCGCGGCACCTTCACCCGTCCGTACCAGGGCCCGCCGGGTTGCGTGCACGGCGCCGTGCTCGCCGCGTCCTTCGACCTCGTCTGCGCCGCCGCCAACGTCATCGCGGGCCTGGCCGGTCCGACGGCACGGCTCGAGATCCGGTATCGCAAGCCCACCCTGCTGGACGTGCCGTGCGTGTTCGAGGGCGAGGTCGAGTCGCACGAGGGCCGGCGGATCCGCACGGTCGGGCGGCTGATCCAGGAGGACAACGTGACGGTCGAGGCCACGGGCGACTTCGTCCACCTCGACCGCACCGACATCGCCCGGATGAGCGGCCGCTCGGACTGACCGGCCTGCGGGGGCTCGCCGGGCCGTGCCGTCCGAGGGCGGCCGCCCTTGAATTTTACGAGTCGTTGCTCGTATCGTTGACCGTAATGCGAGTGAGTGCTCGTATTGTCGGCGAGGGGAGCGGCGATGGCCGGGCATGAGCGGGGACCCATCGGCAGGCGGGCGGTGCTGTCGGGTGCGGCGGTGGCCGCGGGCGTGGCGGGCGTGACGATGGCGGCGGGACCGGCCGCCGCGGCCGCCCCGGCGGGCCGCCGCGAGGGCCGGTACGCGGGCAAGACCGTCCTGATCACCGGCGCCACGTCCGGCATCGGACGGGCGGCGGCGCTCGCGTTCGCGAGGGAGGGTGCCAGGGTCGGCTTCTGCGGCCGCCGGGAGCGGCTCGGGCGAGAGGTGGAGCGGGAGATCAGGCGGGCGGGCGGCGAGGCCGCCTACGTTCGCGCGGACGTGCGGGATCCGCGGCAGTTGAAGGGGTTCGTCGACGGGATCGCCCGCAGGTACGGAGGACTGGACGTCGCGTTCAACAACGCCGGGATCCAGACCATGAAACCGATCACCCAGCAGACGCTGGAGGAGTTCGACGACACGCTGAACACCAACACCAGGGCCGTCTGGCTGTCGATCAAGTACGAGATCGCGCACATGGGCGAGGGCGGCGTCATCCTGGTGACCGGATCGACCAACGAGTTCGTCAGCCGCCCCGGGCTCAGCTCGTACTCGGCCAGCAAGGGCGGGGTGAGCGGCATCGTCCAGAGCGCGGCGCTCGAGCTCGGCCCGCGGATCCGGGTGGTGGCGCTGGCGCCCGGTACCACCGACACCGCGATCGTCGACGCCCAGCGCGCCCTCAACCCGCCGATGAGCGACGCCGAATGGGAGCGGCAGAAGGCCGCGTGGGGCGAGGCGAACGTGGACGCGATGAAGCGGATGGCCCGGCCGGAGGACATGGCCCGGGCGGCGCTCGCCCTGGCCTCGCCCGACATGGCCTTCCAGACCGGTGTCAGCGTGGTCGTCGACGGCGGCCAGCTCGCCGGTCTCTGATCGGCGGGTGCGGGGCCCGCACGGCCGCCGGGTTCGGGCCGCGGCGCCTCACCCGTCCCCGGGACCGGCGGTGCGGGCGGCGGGCCGCGTCCGTTCGCGGTGCCGCTTCCGCGGGGACGGCCGGCGCGGAGGTCCGCCGGCGGGCGCCGCGGTGCGGCGGCGGTTCCGCCCGCCGCGCCGGTCGAGGAGGATTCCGGACGCCAGCAGCACCACGCCGAGGGCCGCCGCCCCCAGGGGGACGATCGTGCGCAGCATCCGGACCTGCGCGGCGGCGTCGTTCGCGGTCCCGGCCAGCGCCTTCGCGTCCTGCGGCGTCATCCGCATCTCCAGATCGGCGACCACGAGGCTCCCCGGCCCGGACCGGGCCTGCAGCGTCGACCGGACCCGCTGGCGCTGGCCGATCGGCGCGCCCGTCCGAGGGTCGACCCAGGTCACGGAATCCCCCTGGTAGTAGCGGTCGACCGGTACCGCCCCGTCCCCGTCGAGGCCCAGCAGCCTCGCCGGCACGTCCGGGGTCTCGGCCGCGACCTTCGTCCGCGGGACGTGCATCTCGAACCGGTACGCCTCGATCCCGCCGACCTCCTCGACCCCCGTGAACTCGATGGGCCACGACCGCCGGGTCTGGACGTCGAACATCCGGTACGTGCGCCGCTCGACCTCCGTCGGCCAGAACACCCCGATGCCCGACTGCCGCACCGACGCGTCCCCCTGCACGGCCGCGCCGCAGCAGTGGACGAGTTCGCCGGTCCGCCGGTCGAAGGCCAGCCGCCGGGTCGCGACGTCGATCAGGTAGCCGCGCTCGGGGTCCTCGATCACCGTGGTCATGTCCCAGACCGCGACGTCGTCGCCGCTCGCCCGCACGTCCCCGCGCACCGTCGCGGTCGCCGTCACGCTCGCGCCCGTCCGCACCTGCAGCTTCCCGGCGTCGAAGTACGAGGCGTTCTCCGCCCGGAGCCGCTGGACCTTGTAGATGTCGGTCGGCGCCCGCACCAGGGTCGGCGCGACGTACTCGCGCACGAGCACCCCGGTGACCAGCAGGAACACGCCGAATCCGGCCAGCATGACGACCGCCGCACTGCGCATCTCGGCCTCCTCGACAGCCCGGAAGGGGCCTTGATTATGCGCTTCTCACATCCCGCACACCAGCGTCTCGTCACGGCACTGTGCCGGACCACAGGCGAAGCGTGCTCGTGCGGGGCGGATGCCTTGCGGAACGTTCCCGGAGCGGCGGAGAGGACGGAGATCGCGAACCCGGCCTCGGCACCGGGCGTCCTCGCCCGGAGGTCCGGTGCCGCGGCTTCGCCGTCAGGGTCCCGCGGGGCTCTCCTCGGGAGACTCCGGCCGGGTCACGCGGATCTTGGACTGGCCGTGCGGGAGCTCCTCCCAGTCCGCCATGAAGCGGGCGGTGAAGCCGTGGCGCTCCGCGAGCCGGGTGAGCGTTTCGGTGCGGTAGTAGAAGTCCTCGCGCAGGACGTGGTGTTCGGCGCCCTCGGTGCGGTCGAAGGTGAAGTCGAAGAAGCCGCCGGGAGCGAGGACGCGGCCGACGTTGGCGAGGCATTCGTCGATGACATCGAGCGGGGAATGGCTGAACACGCTGTGCGCGTGCACGACCGTGAAGTGCCCGGCCGGGAGGAACCGCAGCTTCAGGTCGTCGACGAGCATGAGGTGGGGCAGTTTGTCCGCCAGGTCGTGCCGGACGAGCGTCTTCTGCGCGGCGAGCAGGATGTCGGGCGAGATGTCGATGCCGTAGTAGTTGCCGGTCTCGAGATGGTCGATGAACCGCCAGCCGGCGCGCAGGTTGCCACAGCCGATCTCCAGCATCCGGTCGTCCGGCTTGAGACCGTGTTCGAGCAGGTAGTCGAACTGCATCCGGCCGAGCGCGAGCCAGCGTCCGTGGCTGCGGCTCCCGACAGCGGCCTCCGGGTCGCGGGCGGTGTCGGACTTCATGACCGCCCGGTAGTAGGCCACGTGGTCGCGGCTGACGGCACGGAACTTCAGGTCCCTCGACAGCCGGGACAGGTAGCCCCGGATCTTGTCCGGGTTCCGCGCGGCGTACCGGAGTTTGTAGGTCAGGCTCGCGCGGTTCCGGCGCGTGGGCGGCAGCGGATCGGTCATCGGCCTCGTCCTCGATGGGTCGGTGAGGGACAATCTGACCCGGGTGGAAGCGCTCTAAACCCGCCGTTCAGTTCGCGAGCGCGGATTCCGCGCGTTCCGCGGCGGCCGACAGCACACCGACCCAGGCGGGGAGGGCGTCGCGGTCGAACCGGGCGGTGGAGAGCGCGATGGACAGGCCCGCCTGGGGCGTTCCGGACGTGTCCTTGATCGGGACGCCGACCGCGGTGAGGCCGGTCTCGGTCTGCTGGTCGTTGATGGCGAACCCCCGGCGGCGGACGAGCGCGAGCTCGCGGCGGAGCCGGGGCAGGTCGACCTCGTCGGCGCCCCTGTAGAGGGGGCCGCCTCGGCCCGCCCATCCGAGTCCTCCGGGGCGGCCCCTTCGCGATCGATTGCCGAGGCTGACGGGTATCGCCCCCAGAATGGATCGTGAACGAAAGGAACACGCGCATGGCCGACCAGGTCACCGGCATCGTCGGGGCGGGCATCATCGGGCTCGCGATCGGCCGGGAGATCACCCGGCGGCGCCCCGGGACGCGGGTCGTCGTCATGGAAAAGGAAGACCGGGTGGCCGTCCACCAGACGGGGCACAACTCCGGCGTCGTGCACGCCGGCATCTACTACACGCCCGGCAGCCTCAAGGCCCGGCTGTGCACCCGCGGCCGAGGCATGATCCGCGAGTACTGCGCGGAGCGGGGCCTGCCGTACGACGAGTGCGGCAAGCTCGTCGTCGCGGTCGGCGACGCGGACGCGGCGCGCCTGGACGACCTCGAGAAGCGCGCCGGGGTGAACGCGGTGCCCGGCAAGCGGCGGGTGGGGCCCGCGGAGATCCGCGACATCGAGCCGCACTGCACCGGCCTGGCGGCGCTGTACTCGCCACACACCGCGATCACCGACTACACGCTGATCGCGCGGGCGTTCGCGGACGAGATCGTCGCCGCGGGCGGCGAGGTCCGCACGTCCTTCCCGGTCACCGGTGTCACCGAGCTCGCCGGGGGCGGCCTGGAGGTCGCGTCCGGCGAGCGGACCGAGCGGGTGGACGAGCTGATCGTCTGCGCGGGCATCCACGCCGACGCGGTCTCCGGCCTGGTCGGCGACGAGCCCGGGCCGCGCATCGTCCCGTTCCGGGGCGAGTACATGACGATCGTCCCGGAGAAGGCGCACATGGTGCGGGGCCTCATCTATCCGGTGCCGGACCCGCGCTACCCCTTCCTCGGCGTGCACTTCACCAAGCGGGTCTCCGGCGACGTCGAGGTCGGCCCCAACGCCGTCCTCGCCCTGGCGCGCGAGGGCTACCGGCGTGCGGACGTCTCGTTGCGGGACCTGCGGGGGATCGCGGGCTGGCCGGGGACGTGGCGCATGGCGGCGCGGCACTGGCGCACCGGCGCCCGCGAGATGTACGGCTCGTTCTCCAAGCGCGCCTACATGAAGGCCGCGCGGCGCTACGTGCCGGAGATCGGCGCCGGGGACGTCGTCCGGGCGGGCGCGGGCGTGCGCGCCCAGGCGCTCGACCGCGACGGCTCGCTGGTGGACGACTTCCGCGTCAACCGGCTCGGCGCGGTCACGACCGTCCGGAACGCGCCGTCGCCGGCGGCGACCTCGTCGATGGCGATCGCCGAATACGTCCTGGACGTCATCGAGGGCGGAAGGAAATCCTGAAAGCCGCCCGACGAAACGCGCAGCCCCGGCCGAAGCGGGTGAATGGGCGGCGGGCGCGGGGGTAGCCCGGCGCTATGAACACCGCGAACGTGACACTCGAACTCGAGGACGCCGCGCTGCCGGGCGATCTGGCCATGCCGGACCGTCCGAGCGGTGTGGTGCTCTTCGCGCACGGCAGCGGCAGCTCCCGGCACAGCCCCCGCAACCGGGCCGTGGCCGCGGGCCTCAACCGGGCCGGGATCGGCACCCTGCTGATCGACCTCCTCACCGCGCGGGAGGGCGAGGCGGACGAGGCGACCCGGGAGTTGCGCTTCGACATCGGCCTGCTGACCCGCCGGCTCGTCGGCGCGGTCGACTGGCTCGCCGCCGCGCCGGCGACCGCCGGGAGCCCGATCGGGCTGTTCGGCGCGAGCACCGGCGCCGCCGCGGCGCTGGCGGCCGCCGCCGAACGCCGCGACCGGGTCGCCGCGGTCGTGTCGCGCGGCGGCCGCCCCGACCTGGCGGGCGCGGCGCTGGAGCGGGTGCACGCGCCCGTCCTGCTGATCGTCGGCGCCCGCGACCCGGACGTGCTGCAGCTGAACGACCGGGCCACCGACCGCATGCGGCACGCGACGCACCGCCTGGAGATCGTCCCCGGCGCCTCGCACCTGTTCGAGGAGCCCGGCACCCTCGAACAGGCCACGGACATGGCCGTCCGCTGGTTCGGCCACTACCTGAAGCATCCCGTCACGGCATGACGACCGCGAGCCTGGTGCAGGAGGCGCCGTACCGGTTCCGGATCGAGCGGACGGGCGACATGCGGGTGCCCGGCGTCGTCTTCGCCTCGCGGGAACTGCTGGACGCGGCCGACCGGGCGATCGGGCAGGTCGCCGACGTCGCCGTGCTGCCGGGCATCGTCGAGGCGTCCTACGCCATGCCGGACGTGCACTGGGGGTACGGGTTCGCCATCGGCGGCGTCGCCGCGACCGACCCGCGCGAGGGCGGCGTGGTCTCGCCCGGCGGCGTCGGGTTCGACATCTCGTGCGGGGTCCGGCTGCTCGCCGCCGACATCGACGCGGCCGCGCTCGCGCCCGTCCTGCGCGACGTGATGGACGGCCTCGATCCGGCGATCCCGCGCGGCATGGGGCGGGGGGCGGTCTGGGACCTGCCCGGACGGTCGGCGCTGACCGGCATCCTCACCGACGGGTCCAGGTACGCGGTCGAGCGGGGCCACGGCGACGAGCGCGACCTGCTGCGCTGCGAGGACGCCGGCGCGGTCGCCGACGCCGACCCCGGACGGGTGAGCGAGCGGGCCGTCGAGCGCGGCGCCCGGCAGGTCGGCAGCCTCGGGTCCGGCAACCACTTCCTGGAGGTGCAGCGCGTCGCCGACGTGTACGACGCGTCCGCCGCCGAGGCGTTCGGGATCCGCCGCGACCAGATCTGCGTCATGATCCACTGCGGGTCGCGCGGACTCGGGCACCAGATCTGCACCGACCACGTCCGGGCGATGGAGCGGGCGATGCCGGGGTACGGCATCGAGGTGCCGGACCGGCAGCTCGCCTGCGCGCCCGTCGAGTCGCCCGAAGGGCGCGCCTACCTGGGCGCGATGGCCGCCGCCGCGAACTACGGGCGCGCCAACCGGCAGCTGCTCGCCCAGGCCGCCCGCGAGGTGTTCCGCCGCGCCGCCGGCGCCCGGCTCGACCTGGTCTACGACGTCTCGCACAACCTCGCGAAGATGGAGGACCACCTCGTCGGCGGGCGCGCCCGGAGGCTCTGCGTGCACCGCAAGGGGGCGACGCGGGCGCTGCCGCCCGGCCATCCCGACCTGCCGCCGGACCTGCGCGACGCGGGCCAGTCCGTGCTGATCCCGGGGACGATGGGCACCGCGTCCTACGTCCTCGCCGGGGTTCCGGGCGCCCCGGCGTTCGCGTCCACCTGCCACGGCGCGGGCCGTGCGCAGAGCCGCCACCAGGCCGCCCGCGGCGTCGACGGGAAGCACCTGCGGACGGCCATGGAACGGGACGGCATCGCGGTGCGGGCCTCGTCGTGGCGCGGGCTGGCCGAGGAGCACCCGGGCGCCTACAAGGAGGTGTCGGCCGTGGTCGAGGCCGCCGAGGGCGCGGGCCTGTGCCGCAAGATCGCCCGCCTGGTACCGGTGGGCGTCGTGAAGGGGTGACGCCGTGGCGGGTACGGTCACACGTCGATCGTGACCGCGCAGGACCAGCCGCCGCCGTCCGGAGCGACGCCGAACCGCAGGCCGTGCAGCGACACCGCCTTGGGGACCGCGCCCACCGCCGTCGCCTCGACCACGTCGCCGACCGTCAGCCGGGCCGTGAGCCCGCCGCCGACCGCCGGGGCGAACCCGGCGTCCAGCACGATCTCGCCCTCGACCTCGAGCCGGAAGATCACCTCGTCGAGCGCCGACACGAGCAGGTCCTCGTCCGGGCCCGGCGGCACGTCCAGCTCGACGGTGCGCAGCCGCCGGACGCCCGAGACGTCCGCGAAGCCCTCGACGAGCCCGGCCACCGCCTCGGCGACGCAGGCCTCCCGGGACGGCGCCCACGCCTCGATCCGCAGGTCGGCCGTGTGCGGGACGCCCCGGTGCCCCCGCCCGGACGGGCCGCTGCGTGCCACCCGCCCCGCGTACCCGCCGCCGCGCCCGCGAAACGGCGTCCCGCTGGGCGGGAGCGGCGGGCCCGCGCCGCGACCGGCCCGCCTAGCGTCCGGGGATGGAGATCACCGCAGCCGGAACGCTCGAGGAGCGCGTCGCCGCGCTCGAGGCCGTCGAACAGATCAAGGCGCTCAAGTACCGGTACCTGCGGGCCTGCGACCGCAAGGACGCCGACGCCTTCCGGGACTGCTTCGTCGCCGAGGGCGCGTCCATGGACTACGGCCCCACCGGCTCGTTCGAGGACCGCGACGCCCTCACCGCGGTCTTCCGGAACGTGGGGCTGGCCCGGGAGGGCGGCCGCTACGTCGTCCTGGACATGCACCACGCGATGCACCCGGTGATCGAGCTGCTCGGCGAGGGGCGCGCGAAGGGCGCCTGGACGCTCCGGTTCCGGCAGGTCGACCGGGTCGCGGGCACCGAGGCCGTCAGCGCGATCGAGTACGACGACCGCTACGAGGTCGAGGACGGCCGGTGGCGGATCCGGTCGTCGAGCGTGACCGTGCTGTGGCGCATCGCCCGTCCGCTGCCCGAGGGCGTCTCGTTCCAGGGCCGGTTCGCCTGACTCGGGGACCGTCCGGTGACGGTGATCAGCGGGACCACCGGTACACCGGTACGGGAGCGGCGCGGGCATGGGGCCGCCCCGCCGTCGGAGATTTCAGCTAAGGCTAAGCTGAATTCTCGTCAGTGTGTCAACTCGTCCAGGTACCGGGAGACCGGCCCGAGCGTGAGGAGCCCGCTGCCCGCGCCCGCCAGCTCGCCCGCCGCCGGGACGAGCGCGCCGCGGGCCCGCTCCATCGTCGGCCGGTCGTCCACCGCGATCGCCGCCCGCGCCGTCAGGCACCACATCGCCTCCTGCATCAGGTCGGGCGGCGGGTCGGGCACCCGCCGCAGCGCGGCCGCCGCCTCCCCGTCCCGGCCGCGCGCCAGCAGGACGAGCGGCCGCGCCCACGGCTCGTACGGACCCCACTCCGCGGGCTCGGCCTGCGCGGGACGCCCGTGCAGCAATCGCGTGCTCAGCTGCGCCAGTGCGGGCAGGCCCGCCGCCAGGCCCGGCATTCCCGCGCCCGGCAGCAGCGCGGCGGCGTCCCGGTAGGCCGCCGCGGTCGCTGCTTCGGGCGCCCCGCCCGCGGCGAGCCGCAGCGCCGCGTACCAGCGGGTGAACACCTCCACCAGCGGACGCGCGTGCCGCTCGGCCAGCCGGTCCGCGGCCGCCGCGTGCCGGTCCGCCGCGGCGAAGTCGCCCAGCGCGCCGCGCGCCTGCACCCGGATCAGGTGCCCGAGCACCTCGTACGTCACGAGCCCGTGCCGGGCCGCCAGCCCCACGAGCTCCGCGCCGATGCGGTCCCGCTCCGGGGCGAGCCCCGCCCGCTCGAACGTCTGCATGAACAGCGCGTTGAGCGCGAACGCCAGCAGGGCCGGATCGTCCAGCCGCCGGGCCGTCGCCACCGCCTCCCGGGCCGCCCGCGCGCCCCGGCCGGCGCGGTCGCCGCGCCGCTCGAGCCCGATCGTCGCGAGCAGCCGCGCGCGCGTCGCGTCCCGTCCGGCCGGGAGTGCCGGGAGGGCCCGCTCCGCCGCGGCCACGACCTGGGCGGCCTGCCCCGGATCGTCCACGCGCGTCCAGATCGCCGGGACGTCGTAGAGGCCGATCACCCGTGCGGTCAGCTCGGGATCGCCCAGCTCCTCCGCCGCGTGCACCGCCTCGACCCGGTGCCGCCGCGCCGCGAGCAGCCCGTCGCCCCCCGTCACCGCGAGGTCCCGCAGCAGCCCCACCGTCGACTCCAGCCGGGCCCGGGCCGGCGCGGTCCGCTCGTAGGCCGCCGCCGCCTGGGCCCACACCCGCTCCGCGGCCCCCGCCGGGTCGAGCCGGTCCGCCTGCCGGAGGACGTCCTCCTCCAGCGCGCGCAGGCCGGGCCCCGGATCGATCCCGAGCTGCTCGACCAGCAGCCCCTTCGCCCGCCGCAGCACCGCGAGCGCGTCGCCCTGCCGTCCCGTCCGGTACAGCGCGAGCGCCAGCAGCCGCCAGGCGTCCTCCCGCCACGGATGCGCGGCCGCGTGCGCGTCGAGATCCGGTACCGCCTCCGCGGCGCGGCCCAGCTCCAGCAGCGCCCCGGCCCGCAGCTCGACCGCGTGCAGCCGCAGCTCCGTCAGCCGGGACCGCTCGCCCCGCGCCCAGTCCTCGTCGGCGAAGTCGGCGTACGCCGGACCGCGCCACAGCCCCAGCGCCCGGTCCAGCGAGGCGACCCGCTCGCCGGGCGCCGTGCCGGCGGCCGCGCCGACGAGCCGTTCCAGCCGCCACGCGTCGACCTCGTCGGCCCGCAGCGCGTAGCCGGGCCCCTCGGTGACCAGCAGCCGCGCGGGCGCCCGCGGTGGACGGTCCGGTTCCAGTGCCCGCCGCAGCGCGGCCACGAACGTCCGCACGGCGCCCACGGCGTCCGGCGGCGGGTCGTCCCACAGGTCGTCCACCAGCACCCCGACCGGCACCACGCGCCGCCGCGCGACGAGCAGCCGCGCCAGCACCGCCCGGTGGCGCGGCCCCCGCAGCCCGACCGCGTTCTCCGCGTCGTCCCAGGCCGCGACCGGCCCCAGCACCCCGAAGCGCACCCCTCGGTTATAGCTGCTCATCCGTTGCTCATTCATCCGCCCCAGCCTGGAGGCACATCGAACGAAGGAGCCCGACCGTGAAGATCGAAGGTTTCGACTACCACCGGATCGCCGTGGGGGACGGCGTTCACCTGAACGCGGCCGTCGGGGGCGCGGGCAGCCCGATCGTGCTCCTGCACGGGTTCCCGCAGACGCACCTGATGTGGCGGCACGTCGCCGCCGACCTCGCCGCCGACCACACGGTCATCGTCCCCGACCTGCGCGGCTACGGCGGCAGCGACAAGCCCGCCGAATCGTCCCCCGACACCTACGCCAAGCGCACCATGGCCGCCGACGTCGTCGCCCTCGCCCGCGCCCTCGGCCACGAGCGCTTCGCACTCGCCGGCCACGACCGCGGCGCGCTCGTCGCGTTCCGCGCGGGCCTCGACCACCCGGGCGCCGTCACGCACCTCGCGACCCTGGACGTCCTGCCCACGCTCGACATGTGGGACGCCTTGCACGGCGTCTCCGCCGCCGTCGGCTTCCACCTCTACCTGATGGCCCAGCCGCCCGGCCTGCCCGAACGGCTGATCGCGGGCGATCCCGACGCGTTCTTCGGCCACTTCCTCGACCTGTGGGCCGGTTCCCCGGACGCGATCCCCGCCGACGTCCGCGCCGCCTACCTGGACGCCTGCCGGGCCGCGATCCCCTCGATCGTCGCGGACTACCGCGCGTCCGCGGGCGTCGACGTCGCCCACGACCGGGCCGACCGCGACGCCGGCACCCGCCTCGCGATGCCCGTCGCCGTGCTCCAGCAGGACTGGGGCGCCGCACTCGGCTACGACGCCGAGGCCCTCTGGCGCCCCTGGGCGCCCGACCTCGTCCACGCGACGGTCCCGTGGGGCCACTTCATGGCCGAGGAGGCCCCCGCCGAGGTGGCGAAGACCCTCCGCGACCTCCTCGCCCGCTGAACGCGGCGGGGCCGGTCGCGCGACGGGCGTCGCGCGACCGGCCCCGGGCCGGCGGTCAGCTCTTCTGCACGGCGCCGCCGACGACCTCCTCGGGGGGCGGCTCCGGATCCCGCTCCGCCTTCCGCGCGTGCCGTTCCATCTCCCTGAACTGCGCGGCGTACAGCGTGTGCGACTCCTCTCTCAGCCCCTTGATGAGGCAGAACACCATGAGGCACGCCAGGATGAAGATCGGCAGCCCGACGACCGTGATGACCTGTTGCAGGGCCTCCAGCGCCTGGTCTCCGCCGAGCACGATCAGCGAGGCGGCGAGAGAGCCCTCGGCGACGCCCCAGAACACCCGCTGGCGGACCGGGCCGCCGCTCTCATCACCGGAGCACAGCATGTCCACGACCAGCGACGCGGAGTCGGAGGACGTCGCGAAGAACAGCGCCACGACCACGACCGCGATGCCCTGGATCAGGGTCTCCGCCGGGAAGTTCGAGAAGAACTCGAACATCGCCAGGGGGACCTGCCCCTCATCGACGACCTCCCTGGTCAGGTCGCCGCCGGTGCCGCCGATGCCGTCGAGCCGCATGGCCGACCAGCCGAAGATGGCGAACCACACCACGGTGAAGATCGACGGGGCGAGCAGGACGCCCCCGACGAACTGGCGGATGGTGCGGCCCTTGGAGATGCGCGCCAGGAACACGCCCATGAACGGCGCCCAGGTGACGGTCCAGGCCCAGTAGAAGACGGTCCAGCCGCCCTGCCAGCCCCAGCCGCCGTCCTTGGTGTAGCCGGCCATCGAATCGTTCCACAGCGACAGCCCGACGATGCTCTCCAGATACCGGCCGGTGCTCTCGAAGATCTGCCGGAACAGGAACACCGTCTCGCCGAAGAAGAGCACGAACAGCATGAGGCCGACGGCCATGAGGATGTTGAGGTTCGACAGGCGCTTCACGCCCTTGTCCAGGCCGACCACGATGGAGCCCACGGCGACGACGGTGAGCACCGTGATGACCAGCACCCGGGTTCCGACGCCGTTCTCGAGGGGCGTGAGCACCTCCAGGCCCGCCGCGATCTGCGAGGTGCCGAGGCCCAGCGAGACCGCCAGCCCGAACAGGGTGCCGAGGACGGCGAAGATGTCGATCGCCCGGCCGATGGGCCCGTGGATCCGCTCCTTCAGGAACGGGTAGAACACCGAGCTGACCCGCAGCGGCAGGTTGTACCGGTAGATGAAGAATCCGAACGCGAGCCCGGGCAGGGTGAAGATCGTCCAGGTGTGCAGGCTCAGGTGGTAGAGCGAGAAGTTCATCGCCTCTTTGGACGCCTCGACCGAGTGCGGCTGCACGTCGGCCATCGGCGGATTGGCGAAGTGCGAGATCGGCTCGGCGACGCCCCAGAACATCAGGACGGTGCCGATACCGCCGGCGAAGAGCATCGCGAACCACGACAGGTTCCCGTACGCGGGTCGGCTGTCGTCACCGCCGAGCCGGAGGTTGCCGTAGCGGCTGAGCGCGACCCAGGCCAGGAAGATCAACCAGGCGGTCACGCCGAGGATGAAGAACCAGCCGAGGTTGGTGACGATCCAGTCCCGCCCCGAGGTGAAGACGTCGTTGGTCTGGCTGGGCAACAGCAGCACCATGACCAGGAACAGGACCATCAGCCCGGCCGAGATGAAGAAGATGTAGGGGTCGGTCTGCAGGCCGAGCTTGCGGACCACCCCGGCGAGTGGCCCGCCCCGAGGGGGGACGGCGCCGTTCGGATCGCCTCGGGATTCGGTACCGCCGTTCGCGGTTTCCGCCATGGGTGGACCTTTCCTCCGGGGTTATTGGGCAGTGCATGATGATGGCACCGGTGGTTTGCCGGGAACTACCCCGTATGTCACATCGACAGTCCCCGAGTTAGATCACGTTATGAGAAACCTGCCTCTGAGCTGCGCGAACCAGGGTCGCCGGGGCCGTCCCGGGCGGAATTCTTTGGCTGAAGCTACAGGTGGGCGCGGCCGGCGGATGGTGCGGGCGGATACCCGGAGACGGTAGGTCGATATCGGATTGTTGCCCGCTGTTGATGGAGAACGTTGCACGGCGCGCCGGGTTCGGTCGCGGGCGTGCGAGCAGGCCACAGCAGGTTCCGGCCGGCCGGTCGGCACGTGGTGATCCTCTGGACGGGCCGGGTGGGCGGCCCTCGCCACTGCCCTTCGAGTCGCACGGCCGGGGGCATGGAGAAATGCGCGGGCGTGGCACCGTCCCGACCGGAAGAATGGAGCGGACCGTACGTTTGATCTACGTTCATTTTTCGCGCGCTACGGCCGGTTCGCTAAAGAATTCGACCGAGGGAGTGAGGACGTCAGCCGCCCTCTCGCGGATCGGTCCGGCCCGCGAGCCTGGCGGCGAACCCGGCCCGGTCGTTCTCATGGGGGAACGGCTCGGACGGGACGGGCACGCCCAGGAAGTCGCACAGGGGCTCCCATCCGCGGGCGACCTCGAAGACGAGCAGGCGGTCGGCCGGGATCTCGCGGCGGACGGCCCGGTTGTGGTCGGCGAACGTCCGCATCGCGTGATCGGCGTCCTCGAAGCGGCCGCCGAAGACGCCGTCCCAGACGACGGCCCGCGACATCCGCCGCATCCGGGCGAGGAGCGGGTCGGAGCCGTCGTCGGGGGCCATCGCGGCGCGGTAGATGCTGCCGAGCGCGCTCTCGTACCAGCGCGCGGGGTCGCGCTCGGTGAGGATCACCTTGGCCGCGGGGAAGCGGACGGCCAGTTCGCGCCAGTACCGTGCCCCCGGCCAGTCGACGGTGGCCCGGTAGCCGCGGTACAGCTCGTCCCAGTTCGTGACGCCGGTGACCGCCGCACGGTGCCAGCCGTCGATCTCGGCGGGTCTGTCGAGCATGCCCAGCATGTGGTGGCACGGACCGAACCCGAGCCGTTCGAGGGCGGCCTTGAGGGAGAGGGTGCCGGTGCGCCCGCAGCCGGCGCCGATGATCTGGATCAAGACGAGCTTCCTTCCGGGCCGCGCAGGAGCGCGGCCCACAGGGTGGCGCCGGGGCCGCAGGCGATGGCCACGGCGTGCTCGCCGCGCCCCGGCGGCGCCGCCCGCCACAGGCGTTCGAGCACCGCCATGACCGCGGGCCCGGCGGTGTTGCCGTGGGCGCGCATCACGGCGCGGGACTCCGCGACCGAGCGGGCGGGGAGGTCCAGCACCTCTTCCACGCGGTCGATGATGCGGCGGCCGCCCGGATGGAGCGCCCACCACGCGATGTCCTCCCGCCGCAGGCCGTTGCGGGCGAGGAGGGCGTCCACGGGGCCGGGGACGGCGGCGGCGACCACGTCCGGCATGGTCGGCGCCAGCCGGATGCTCAACCCGTGGTCCCCCACGTGGACCTGCAGGTCGCTCGCGTGCTCGGCGGCGGTGAGCGTCTCGGTGTCGACGACGTCCAGGCCGGGCAGGCCCGCCTCGCCGGGCTGGAGCACCACGGCGGCCGCGCCGTCGCCGAACAGGGTGAGCACGACCGCCTGCTCCCGGTCGTACGGGGGCGGTTGCAGATGCGGGGAGAAGAGGTCCGTCAGAAGCAGGACGGCCGGTCTCCCGTGCACCTCCACCCAGTCGCGGCACGCGGCCACGGACGGGAGCGCCGCGTAGCAGCCCATGGGGCCGAGGGACAGGGCCTGGGCGTCGCGGGCCAGGCCGAGCTCGCGCAGCAGGCCGTCGAGACCGGGGGCGGAGTGCGTCGTGGTGGTGGACGTGGCGAGCAGCCCCACCTCGCGTGATGCCAGACCGGCGCGGTCGAGCGCGGAGGCGATCGCCTCCCCGCCCAGCGCCCGCGCCTCCACGAGGCCGCGCTCCATGCGGGCGCGGGTGCCCCACCGGCGCGGGTCCTCCACCAGCGGGTCGACCGCCATCCCCTTGGTGTCGATCGCCGAGTTCCGGACGACCCGGGCGACTTCGTCGCCGCCCGGATCGTCCGCGAACAGGGCCGCGAACTCGTCCATCTTCACCGCGGGCGGTGCGGTGAAAGAGACCTCGGTGATGCGTGCGGTGGGCATGGGACACCTCGTTCAGAGCGGCGCGCGCTCGTCGTTGACGGGTTCGACGTCCGCCGGGCGGCGGTCGCCGTCGACGAGCGACAGCAGCGGCCGCTCGATCCCGGCCGGGAGGCCGGGCCGGACGGCGGCGGGGTCTTCGAGAACCTCGAACCGCCGAGGAAACCGGAGCGGCCCGCCGCTCGGTCGCCTGCCATCGGTTCGCTCCCGCCCGCCGGTCGACCCGAAGTCACCGTCTGTGACCTTACCGTCATTATCGGTCATGGGGTGTGGGTGTGGGATATCCGGGTGGCCGTCATGGCGGACGGACGGGCATGCGCATCGGGCGGGCGGAGGAGCGTCGATCGTGCGGCGTGAACGGGCTCGCCGCTCGAATACGTGCAGGTCGCCCGTCCCGGTCGTGCGGAGCCGCAGGATGCCGTGCGCGCTCCAATAGCATCGCGGGATGAAATCATCGCGCGTGCAGTCGTTCGTCGCCGGGATTCTCGTCGCCAACAGCGCTCCGCATTTCGCCAGTGCGGTCAGCGGTCGCCGGCACCTGACGCCGCTGGCCGGACGGGAATCGGGACCCGTGACGAACGGTGTCTGGGCGGGACTCAATCTGGTCGGCGGCGTCGTGCTGCTGCGGTTGGCGCGCAAGGGGAAGGCGGAGGTCCGCTGGGACCGCGATCTCGTCGCATTCGAGACGGGTTATCTCGCGTTCGCGGGATGGATGGCCCTGTCGGAGCGGTTCCTGGCGACGAATTCGGAGTGAGGGCCGAGCGGAAAACCGTTTGGGCGGTCGCCGCGACCGAGTGATGATTGCCGGGATGAACATCCGGTTGGCGGGCGGCGTGGTGGCCGCGGGGCGGTGCGCGTGGATTCCCGGGCCGTCCGGTCCCGCGCGGGTGGACGAGGCGGACGTGCGGCCCGGCGCCCCCGTCGCGCTCGGACCGGACGGCGCGCCGGACGACGCGGTGGCGCGTGCCGTCGCGGCGCTGCGGCTGCTGGTGGCGGACGGCGGCGACGCCGCGGCCGGGGCGGGCGTCGATCTCGGGGCGGGGTTCCGGTCCGGCCGCCTGGCCGGTGCGCGCGGCGACCGGCGGGACGCCGTCCTGGCCGCGCTCCGGGCCGTCGGCGTGCGGGACGCGGGCCGGCTCGGCGACCGTGCCGGGGCCATGGTCGCCCTGTTCGGCCCGGCGGTGACCAGGCGGGTCGGCGCGGCGGCGGCGCGGGCCGCGGAAGAGGGCCGCTGGGACGCGCTGCACCTGGCGTCGGCGGCCAGCGACGTCCTGGGCCCGGAGCAGCTCGAGCGGGTGCTGGACTTGGACGCGCCGGAGCGGCTGATCCCCGGCGGCTCGCCCTCGGCGCTGGGCGCCGACCTGCGGCGCGTGCTGGAGCCGCTGCCGGGCCCCCGCAGGCTGGACGTCGTCCTGGACCTGTGGGGCCGGTTGGTCGACCGGCGGGCCGAGGAGGCGCACCGGGCGCGGCGGCGGGCGACGCAGTCCCGCCGGGACCGGGTCGAGGACCTGCACGCGCGCCGCCGCCACTTCGAGGACGAGCAGGTCCTGCGATGGCTGCGGAGCGACCTGGGCACGGACGCGTCCACGGCGGAGATCGCGCGCTGGGTGCCGCCCGACTCCTACTGGCACATCGTGCTGTGCGGCCTGCTCCACGACGCGTTCGCCGCGACGGCGCTGCTGCGCACCGCCGTCGAGGTCGCCGATCACGGTGTCGGGGAGGGGCTGGCGCGGTCGGCGCCGCTCCTGGACGCGGTGATGCACGAGTCGGGCGGCGACGTGACGGTGAACAACGTGCGCAGGGTGCCGGGGCTCACGGGACTACCGGCCCGCCCCGGCGCCTACGTCCGGGACCTGCACGGCCAGGTGGGAAAGCCCGCGGACGGCCGGCTCGCCGGGTACGTCCGCCAGCGCCTCGCCCGCGCCCGCGACTTCGCCTTGGTGATCGTCCGGGACATCGTGCGCACCCTCGACCAGCTCGACACGCGCGTGCCCGAGAGCGCGCTGCGCGCGTGGGCGGACCTTCCGCTCTGCGACTGGAGGGAGCGCGCCGGGTACACCGCCGCGCGCCCGCCGGAGGAGTGGGACGGCATCGGGGCCTGGGCCGCGCGGATGCTCGACAAGGAGCCGCTGTCCGGCAGGGTCGCGGAGTTCGACGCGGCCGACGTCGAGGTGGTCGGGGACTTCCTCTGGTACGTGGAGCTGATCGACGCGCTCGCGCGGGTGCACGGCCACGAGCGGGCGCAGGCCCTGCCGGGCACCGGTGAGCCCTGGTACGCGCACGACGTCGAGCCCGCGCCGCAGCCGGGGCCCGGATACGCCTCGCTCCCGCAGGCGGTGGCGGGCACCGCGCAGCTCGTCGCGTTCGGCGGGGTCCCGCCCCGGGGCGCCCGGACGTGGCCGGGCCTCGTGGACGCGCTGCTGGCGGGGACGGCCGTGAGCGAGGCCCTCACCGGCGAGTTCCGCGTGCCCGCGCCGCTCGCCTCGCGGGACGGGGCCGAGGTGCACGGCCACCGCGTCCAGATGGCGAGCACGGCGCGCGACCTGGCCGGATGGTCCGCCTACATGGGCAACTGCATCGCGGACGAGGACTATGTCGAGGCGGCCAGGGCGGGCCGGGCCGTCCTCGCGGGCCTGTACGGACCGGGCGGGCGGCTCGTGGCCAACGCGGAACTCGCGCCGCTCAAGCCCGCCGCCCGCGGCTGGCACGTCACCGACTTCGCGGGACGGTTCAACCACGTGGCGCCCCCGGCCCTGGAGGAGGCGTTCCACGACTGGGTCGCCGCGATCCCCGGCCCCCCGCCCAGGGTTCCCGACGCCCCGCCGGACGGCGGCGTCCCGCCCGCGCCGCCCGCCCGGCCCGTCCGGCGGCGCGCGGGGGAGCGCCTGCTCGGCGAGGCCGGTCCGGCCCTCCGGGAGCTGGTCCGGACGGACGGCGCGGCGCTCGACGTGCTCGCCGCCGTCGCCGGGACCGGCCCGGACGCCGCGCCGGACACCACCGCGTGGCGGCTCCGCCGGTCGAGCCTCGACCGGCTCGCCCGCGAGTGCGCGCGCACGCTGGACGAGCGCGCCGCCGACCTGGTGGGGCTGTGGGACGCGACGGGCCACCGTCCGCTGCGGGACGCGGTCGAGGCGCTGGACCCCGCCGTCCGGGACCGGTTCGACCGGCTCCCGCTGCTGTGCGGGGAACCGCCGCTTCCGAAGTCGCTGCGCCGCCTCGTCCGGCTGCCGGGGATCGCGGACGCCTACGCGTTGGACCTCGCCGCCCGTCGCGTCCGCCGTGCGCTCGGGCTGCTGGCCGTCCGGGACGATCCGGCGCTCGCCCGCGCCGTCCGGCGGCGCACCACCGAGCCGCTGCTGTGCGCGCTGACCGTCCACACCACCTGCGAGCGGCCCGGGGTGCCGCTGGTCCCGGTCACGGCGCCGCGCCGCGCGACCGTCCCCGGCTTCCCGGCCACCACCCTGGCCGACGAGGACGGCCCGTGGCGGCGCGCCCTCCCTGCCGCGCGGGAGCTGGGCGCCGACACCGGCGTGTTCTGGGAGGAGGTCGCCGAGCACGGCCTGCGCGTACCGGCGTCCTGGCCGGCGCACGGCGGCTGGCCTGCGCTGTGGTCCCGCGCCCACCGGTGATTAGTTCCGTTCCTGCTGGTTATGGGTGGAGTCATGCGCGCTGTTACATATGCGGCTTATGCCACGGACAACTCCCGGTTGAAGGTCGGGGACGTCCCGGACCCGCGAGTGGGGCCCGGCCAGGTCCTCATCGAGGTGTGGGCGGCCGGGGTGAACCCGGTCGACTGGAAGCTCATGGCGGGCGGCCTGGACGGGATGATGGAGGCGCTGTTCCCCGTGATCCCCGGCTGGGACGTCGCCGGGGTCGTGCGGGCGGTCGGGCCGGACACCCCCGAGTTCACGATCGGCGACGAGGTGATGTCGTACGCGCGCAAGGACGTGGTCCGGGCGGGGACGTTCGCCGAGTACGTCGCGGTGTCGGCGTGGTCGGTGGCCCGCAAGCCGACGACGCTGGACTGGCGGCAGGCCGGCGGGCTGCCGCTGGCCGGGATGACCGCGCAGCGCACCCTGGACCGGCTCGGCGTCGGCCCCCGCGACACACTGCTGATCCACGGCGCGTCCGGCGGGGTGGGGGACCTCGCCGTGCAGATCGCCCGGTCGCGGGGCGCGTTCGTGATCGGTACGGCGTCCGAGCGCAACCACCCGCACCTGCGGGAGCGGGGCGCCGAGCCCGTGGCCTACGGGGACGGCCTGGTCGAGCGGGTGCGGGACGTCGCACCGGGCGGGGTGACCGCGGTCGCCGACTTCGCGGGCGGGCAGCTGGACGCGACGCTGGCGGTGCTGGCCTCCGGGGGGAGGCACGCGTCCGTCGCCGACAACACGGTCGAGGAGCGCGGCGGGCACTGGATCTGGGTGCGGCCGGACGGCGCGAAGCTCGCCGAGCTCGCGGACATGGCCGAGCGCGAGGCGCTCACCGTGGACGTCGCCGGAGCGTACAAGCTCGACCAGGTCGGCGAGGCGTTCGACGCCAGCCGCGCGGGGCACACGCGCGGCAAGCTCGTCATCGAGACCTAGTGCGGCGCCGAACGACATCGCCCCCCGCGGCCGTGTCATGTGGACGTGGTCATGTGGACGTGCCGGCTCTCGGCAGGGGCCGGCCGCGTCAGAATGTCGGTGGCATGACGCATCATCTAGAAGTCAAAGCATCGACGGAGCACCTGGAGGTGCGGCGATGGACGCGTCCGCGTACTTGAAGTCCGTGGTCGAGCAGACGAGCACGTTCGCCGGTTGGGTGGACGGCCGGGACGCGGCGGCCCCGGTGCCCACATGTCCGAAGTGGACGCTCGCAGATCTCGTCGACCACGTCGGCGCGACACAGCGCATGGTGACGATGCTCGTGGGTGAGCGGATGACCGAGCCGAGCCGGGCGTTCGCCGGCTACGCTCCGGCTCCGGCCGATCCGGCCGGGTGGGGCGCCTGGCTGACCGGCGGCGCGGCCGAGGCGAAGCGGGCGTTCGACTCGGTCGCCGACGACACGCCGGTGTGGGATCCGTCCGGCGCCGACGCGGGCGTGCCGTTCTGGTCGCGCCGGCTGTTCGGCGAGGTGTGCGTGCATCGCGCGGACGCCGCCGCGGCGCTGGGCACGCGGTTCGAGCTGGAGCCGGAGGCCGCCGTCGCGGCCGTCGAGGACTGGCTGGACACGATGACCTCCGCGGGCTACTGGGAGAACAGGCCGGACTTCGCCGACGCGATGCGCGGCGACGGCCAGACCCTGCACTTCCACGCGACCGACGCGCCCGGAGAGTGGGTGGCCCGCCGGGAACCGGACAGGGTCGTCCTGGAACGCACGCACACCAAGGCGGACGTCGCGGTACGCGGCCCGGCCACCGACCTGCTGCTCGTGCTCAGCAGGCGCCGCCCGCTGGACGCGGCTCCCGCGCTGGAGGTGTTCGGGGACCGGGCACTGCTCGAGCACTGGCTCGGACACATGGACTGGGTCGCCGACGGCTGACCCGCCCGGCCGGGGCCGCTCGTCCGGTCGTTCCCGGCGCGCGCTAGATGCGGCGGCGCAGCAGGAGCATCGCGGCGTCGTCGTCCAAGGGCGTGCCGGTGTACTCGAGCAGGTCGGACTGGAGCCCGTCGATGGCGTCCTCGGGATCGTCCGCGGACAGGACGCCGGCGCGCTCGGTGAGCGGGTAGAACGTCCCGTGCGCGTCGCGGGCCTCGATGACGCCGTCGGTGTAGAGCAGCATCTGGTCGCCGGGCTTCAGATCGACGAGGTCGGTGGGGGCCGGATCGTCGACGAGGACGGCGAGGCCGAGCGGCGGTGCGGGCTCGGGCGGGTCGAGGGTGCTGACGGACTCGTCGGAGCGGATCAGCAGCGGGGGCGGGTGCCCGCGGTTCAGCAGCCTGACGCCCTCCCGCTCGTCGACCTCGGCGAGCACGGCGGTGACGAACTGCTCGCTGCCGAGCTGCCGGGAGAGGGTGCGCTCGATGCGGTCGGCGACGCCGGGCAGGTCCGGTTCGTCGTAGGCGGCCTCGCGGAACGCGCCGAGGACGACGGCGGCGGTCTCGACGGCGTCGAGGCCCTTGCCCTGCACATCGCCGACGATGACGCGCACGCCCCGGGACGTCTGCACCACCTCGTACAGGTCGCCGCCGATCCGGGCGCCGGTGACCGCGGAGATGTACCGGACGGTCGCGCGCACCGGCCCGACGCGCCGCGGCACCGGGCGCAGCAGCACCCGCTGGGCGACCTCGGCGATGCTGCGCACGTCGGCGAGCTCGCGCTCGCGGCGCTGCCGGTAGAGCGCGGCGAGCATCCCCGCCGCGGTGACGCCGCCGATGGAGACGAACGTCAGGTTCGTCCGGAAGGTCCCGAGGACGTCGTTGAAGGCGCCGAGCAGCATGCACAGGACGATCGCGAGCGCACCCACCGACACGGTGCGCCACACGCCGCCGAAGAGGCTGGCGAACGCGGGGCCGAGGGCGAGCAGCGGCAGGTAGCCGACGCTGGGACCGGCGGAGAAGTCGACGACGGAGATGACCGCCATGGCCGCGAAGGGCAGCATCCGCAGTGGGAGCGGCCCGTCCGGGCGCGTGCCGAGTCCCACCTGTGCGCCCCCCCGGACGGCCGACTGCTGAATCAGCAGCTTAGCGCCAGGACGGGACGGGCCGGGGCCCGATGAATCAGGTGTCGCCGGTCTCGGGGCCCCCGTCCCGGGCGAGGTCCCCGGCGACCTCGCGGGCGACCTCGCGGGCGACGCGGTCGGCGACGGAGTCGAGGGCGGTCGCGAGCAGGTCCTGCAGGGCGTTCATGTCGATCGACGGGTCCCCGGCGGACATCGCGTAGAGACCGTCGGACGCCGCCATGTTGAGCTGCGCGAGCAGCCGGGGCAGGTCGGGGCGCCGCTCGAGGACGGCCTCCGGGAGCACGGCGGCCCACCAGTCGCCCATCGCCGCGAGCATCTCCGTGCGGATCTGCTGGAACCGGGCGCGGGCGGCGGGCTCCTCGGCGCGGCGCTCCAGCAGGAGCATCAGCCCGAGCCGCATGAACACGGGGCGGTCGGCGAAGCTCTGCCCGGCCTCGCGGAGCCAGCCGCGCAGGTACTCGATGCGATCCGTGCCGGGCTCGGGCGGGGCCCAGCGCGGCCGGGCGGGCAGCCACTCGTCGTAGCTGTGCTCGATCACGGCGGCGAGCAGCTCGTCCTTGCTGCCGAAATGCCAGTAGACGGAGCTCGCGGGCAGCCCGGAGCGCTTCGTGACCAGGGCGACGCTCGTCCCGTCGTAGCCGCGCTCGGCGGCGATGTCGGCGGCGGCGCGCAGGATCCGGCGGCGGGTCTCGCCGCTGTGCTGGGTGCGTCTGTCGGTTTTGGGGGCCACGGACCTCTTGCTATCACACCCCGGCGGGGCGTAACTTGCCGCTAACAGTCCTGTAATGCTTACTACAGGGAAGAATGATCACTACAGACGACAGGGGGTCGTCCATGACGATCGCTGAACGGGTGCGGGCGGTCGCCGCCGACCTGGCCGAGCAGGAACGCGTCGCCGTCCGCGACCGCTCGCTCACCACCGACACCTGGAGTCTCCTGCTGGAGACGGGCGTCCTGCGGGCGCTGCAGCCGGCCCGCTGGGGCGGCGGCGAGGCGCCGCTCGCCGACTTCCTGGACGCCGTCTTCGAGGTGGCGCGGGTCGCGCCGTCGGCCGGCTGGGTCGCGGGCGTCGTCGGCTCCCACCCGTGGCAGAGCGCGCTGTTCCCGGAGGAGACGCAGAAGGAGCTGTGGGACGCCGACGCGTCCCGCATGCTGTCGTCGTCGTACGCGCCGACCGGCAAGATCGTCCCGGTGGACGGGGGGTACCGGGTCAGCGGCCGGTGGTCCTTCTCGTCCGGCTGCGACCACGGCCACGGCGTCATCCTCGGCGGGATCGCCGGAGAGGTCGAGGTGGACGGGGCCGCCGTCCCCGACTACGGGTCGCTGATCCTGCTGCGCGACGAGTACCGCATCGACGACAACTGGCACACCTCCGGACTCAAGGGCACCGGCAGCAAGGACATCGTCGTCGAGGACGCCGTCGTCCCCGCGCGCCGGTTCCTGTCGCACGTCCGCTACGAGTACCTGCCGGGCGTCCTGGCACCCGGCCAGGAGAGCAACCCCGGCCCGCGGTACAAGCTGCCGTGGGCGACGCTGTTCAACCTCGTCCTCGTCGCGCCGACCCTCGGCATGGCGCAGGGATTCCTGGACGAGTGGACGGCGATCACCCGCGACCGGCGGGCGAACTGGGGCGGGAAGGTCGGCGCGGACCCGCTCGTCCAGAAGCACCTCGCGGACGCCTACTGGACCCTCGACGCCGCCATCGCCAAGATGCGCACCGCGGCCGTGACGATCACCGAGGCGGGGGAGGCCGGACGGTACGTCGAGAAGGAGGAGCGGGCCCGGCTGCGCTGGGACGTCAACCGCGGCTGCGAGCTGGCCGGGGACGCCGTCGCCGACCTGTACCGGATCTCCAGCGGCCGCGTCGCCTACCTCGACCACCCCCTGCACGGCCGCTTCCAGGACATCGTCGCCGCCCTCGGCCACGCGTTCCTCACCACCGACAACGTCGCCCGCGCCTACGCCGCCCGCGTCCTGGGCGCCACACCGCCGGAGGTCCAGCTGTGATCCAGTCGCTCGACTACATCGGTTTCTCCTCGCCCGCCTACGAGGAGTGGCTCACGTTCGGCCCCGAGGTCCTCGGGATGGAGGTCGCCGGGCGCGGTGACGACGGCGCGGTACGGCTGCGCGTGGACGAGGCCGACCACCGCCTCGTGATCCATCCCGGCGAGGAGCACGCCAACGACTACCTCGGCTGGGGCGTCCGCACCCCCGAGGCGATGGACGAACTGGCCGCGCGCCTCCGCGACCGCGGCATCGACGTCCAACAGGAGGACGCCGGGTTGGCGGACGAGCGCGGCGTCGCCGGGCTCGTCTCGTTCACCGACCCGTACGGCAACCGGCACGAGCTGTCCTGGGGGCAGCGCCGCCATCCGGGCGGATTCCGGCCGGGACGGGCGATGTCGGGCGGGTTCGTCACCGGCCCGCAGGGGCTCGGGCACGCGGTGCTGGTCGTCCCCGACCTCGCCGAGGCCAACGCGTTCTTCACGAAGGTGCTCGGGTTCCGGCTGTCGGACCGCATCGTCGATCCGCCGCTGAACGCGCAGTTCTACCACGTCAACGGCCGCCACCACTCGCTCGCGATCGCCGAGATCCCGGGTATGAGCGGCTTCCAGCACCTCATGGTCGAGGTCGAGTCGCTGGACGACGTCGGCATCGCCTACGACCGCTGTGAGGAACGCGACGTCCCCATCGTCCTGACCCTCGGGCGGCACACCAACGACCGCACCACGTCCTTCTACCTCTACACGCCCGCCGGTTTCCACCTGGAGTACGGGCAGGGCGGCGTGGTCGTGGACGACGCGCTGTGGGAGCCCGCGACCTACACCAGCACCAAGATCTGGGGCCACCGCGGCACCGAGCACCGCGAGAAGCTCCCGTTCGCCCTGTTCAACCAGCCCGCCCCCGCCCCGGAGGAGACCGCCTGATGCCCGCGCAGATCACCACGACCGACGTCCGGGCGGGCGAGTACCGGCTGCGGATCAGCACCGCCGGTGATCCGTCCGCCGAGCCGCTGCTGTTCCTGCACGGCTCCGGACCGGGCGTCAGCGGCCTGTCGAACTGGGAGCGGCTGATCGGCGACCTCGGCGACCGCTACCACTGCATCGCGCCCGACACGCTCGGCTTCGGCGACTCCGACCACCCGAACCCCCGCCGCGCGGCATGGCCGCGTTCACCGAACTGCGCGTCGCCGCGACCTGGAATCTGCTGGACGCCCTCGGCATCGACCGCGTCACCCTCGTCGGCAACTCCTACGGCGGGCAGATGTCCCTCGCGATGACCCTCGAGCGGCCCGAGCGGGTCGCGAAGGTGATCCTCATGGGCAGCGGCGGCATGCCCGACCTCAAGCCCCTGCCGGGCCTCGCGAAGCTGATCGGCTTCTACGACGACCCGACCGAGGACGCGATGGCCGAACTGCTCACGCTGTTCGTGCACGACCCGTCCGCGTTCGGCCCCCGGATCAGGGAGATCGCCGCCGGACGCATGCCGCGCGCGCTCCGCGAGGACGTGCGCCGCTCGCACCTGGCCACGTTCGACTTCAGCGCGGGCGGCCGGATCGGCTGGCGGCCGGAGGAACTGGCGAAGATCGACAAGGACGTGCTGGTCGTCGCGGCCCGCGAGGACCGGATCGTCCCGCCCGAGGTGAGCCACTACCTGTCGCGGCACATCCCGAACGCGCGGCTGCACATCGTGCCCAACTGCGGGCACTGGAGCCAGATCGAGCACCCCGAGACCTTCGCGAACCTCGTCGACGGGTTCGTGCGGGGCGCGTTCTGACACGTCCGCGAGGGGGCGCCGCGCCCGTCCGCGCGGCGCCCCGGCCGAAAGGAGCACCGATGACCGTCCGAGACACCGCCGCCCCGGAGATCGCGCCGGACACGCTGCGGAGCGCACTGTCCCACTACCCGACGGGCGTGGTGGCCGTCACGGCGATGCACGGACCCCCCGGAGAAGGCGAGCCGGTCGGCATGGCCGTCGGCTCGTTCACCTCGGTGTCGCTGCGGCCGGCCCTGGTCGGCTTCTTCCCCGACGCCGGGTCGACCACCTGGCCGCGCATCCGGAAGGCGGGCCGGTTCTGCGTGAACGTGCTGGGCGAGGAGCACCAGGACGTCTGCCGCCGGTTCGCCACGCGCGGCGCCGACAAGTTCGCCGCGCTCGACTGGACCCCCGGCCCGACGGGCTCGCCCGTCCTGGCCGACGCCCTCTCCTGGATCGACTGCCGCCTCGAGCGGGTCACCGAGGCGGGCGACCACTTCCTCGCGCTCGGCCGCGTCGTCGACTTCGGCGTGCGCGCGACCGGCGGACCGCTGATCTTCTACCGGGGCGGCTACGGCGGCTACCGGGAACCGCTGGCCTCCTGACCGCCCGGCCCGGTTCCGTACGGGGCCGCCTCATGCCCATTTCCCTGTAGTAAGTGATACATGACATTGGGGGACCCATGTCCATCGTCGACGCCGTGCGCGCGGCCGCGCCCGTCCTGGCCGCGGAGGACGCGGCGGGCGCGCGGCAGCGCAGGCTGACCGACGTCGCCTGGAAGCAGCTCCAGGACACCGGCGTGCTGCGCGCCCTGCAGCCCGCCCGCTGGGGCGGCGCCGAGACCACCCTCGCCGAGTTCCTCGCCGCGATCGTCGAGGCCGGCCGCGCCGCGCCCGCCGCCGGGTGGGTCACCGCCGTCGTCGGCGTCCACCCCTGGCAGGTCGCGCTGTTCCCCGAGGAGGCGCAGCGCGAGATCTGGGGCGAGGACCCCGGCCGCACCCTCGCGTCGTCCTACACCCCGACCGGCAGGGTCGAGCGCGCCGACGGCGGCTACCGGGTGTCGGGCCGCTGGTCGTTCTCGTCCGGCTGCCTGCACACCGACGGGGTCGTCCTCGGCGGCATCGCGGGCGAGCGCGACTGGCACGGCACGCCCGTCGCCGACTTCGTGTCCGTCATCCTCGACCGCGACCAGTACGCGATCGAGGACACCTGGCACACCGCCGGGCTGGCCGCGACCGGCAGCAACGACATCGTGGTCGACGCCGCGTTCGTCCCGGCGCACCGCGCCCAGTCGCACGTCGACTACACCTACCACCTGGGGGTGCCGCTGCCCGGCCGCGAGACCAACCCCGGTGCCCTCTACCGGCTGCCGTGGGCGGTCGTGTTCAACGCGATCATCGCGGCGGGCGCGCTCGGCGCCGCGCGCGGCTTCGTGGACGCCTGGACGGACGCCACCCGCGACCGCCGCACCCCCGCCGGCGCCGTCCGCGAGGACCACCTCACGCAGCGGCACCTCGCCGAGAACGCCTACGTCGTCGACAGCGGCATCACCGGGCTCCGCGCGGTCGCCGCCGAGCTCACCGCGATCGCCGAGGCGGGGGAGTGGCCGGACCGCGCGACCCGCGCCCGGCACCGCTACGCGCTGGCCCGCTCCGCCCAGGACGCGGGCGCCGCCGTCACCCGGCTCATGCGGGTCTCCAGCGGCCGCACCGCCTACACCGACCACCCGCTGCACCGCCGGTTCCAGGACGTGACCGCCGCGATCGGCCACGCGTTCCTGCTGGCCGACCCGCTCGGCCGCGCCCACGGAGCCCTCGAACTCGGCGCCGACGACGTCCCGGCGGTGCACCTGTGACGCACGCGATCCTGCCTGGGCGGACGGCCCGCGAACGGCGGGCGGACCTGCGGGCGCTGCTCGCGTCCGACCGGGTGGTCGTCGCGCCGGGCGTGACGGACGCCGCCGGGCTGCGGCTGGTCGAGGAGGCCGGGTTCGAGACCGCGTACCTGACCGGTGCCGGGCTCGCCAACGCCCAGTACGGGCTGCCCGACATCGGGCTGATCTCCCAGCGGGAGGTCGCCGACCACGTGCAGCGGCTCGCCGGGGCCACCGGCCTGCCGGTGATCGTGGACGCCGACACCGGTTACGGCGGCCCGCTCGCGGTGATGCGCACGATCCGGATGCTCGACGCGGCGGGAGCGGCGGCCGTCCAGCTCGAGGACCAGGTGCTCGACAAGCGGTGCGGCCACTTCGACGACCACCGGCTGATCACCGTGGAAGAGATGACCGCCAAGATCCGGGCCGCGCTGGACGCGGGGGGCGACGACGGGCCGGTGCTCGTGGCCCGCACCGACGCGCGCGGCGTCCACGGCCTGGACGAGGCGATCCGGCGGGCCCGCGCGTACGCGGCGGCGGGCGCCGAGGTGATCTTCGTCGAGGCGCCGCGCGGAGTGGCGGAGATGCGGGCGATCGGCCGGGAACTGGCCGGGATCCCGCTGATCGCCAACATCGTGGAGGGCGGCAAGACGCCCGAGCTGGGTACGGCCGAACTCGGCGAGCTGGGCTTCCGCGTCGCGCTGTTCGCCAACTACCTGATGCGCAGCATGATGCAGGCCGGGCGGGAGGCACTCGCGCACCTGCGGGCCGAGGGCGAGACCCGCACCCGCGCGGACCGGCTGCTGCCGTGGGCCGAGCGGCAGAGCCTCTTCGGCCTCGGCGCCTACACCGAGATCGACGGGCGGTACGGCCGATGACCGTCCGGTACGACGTCGCGGTCGTCGGCGGCGGGCTCGCGGGCGCCGCCGCGGCGGCCGCGGCGGCCGAGTCCGGCGCGTCGGTGCTGCTGCTGGAGAAGACGGCGACGCCGGGCGGCAGCACCGTCCTCAGCTCCGGCCTCAACGCCTACGCCGGGACGGACGAGCAGGCGGCGGCGGGCGTCGCGGACGACGTGGAGCTGCTGCGCCGGGACCTGCTGGAGACCGGACGGCATCGGAACGACCCGTCCCTCGTGGACGCCTACTGCCGGGAGCAGCTCGGGACGTACCGGTGGCTGCGGTCGCTGGGCGTCGAGTTCGGCGCGCCGCGCGCCGCGTCCGGGCAGTCGGTGCCGCGCTCGCATCCGGTCGACACGGCGGCGGCGATCGAGACGCTGCTGCGGCTGGCCCGCGGGCGCGGCGCGCGGATCCGGCTCGGGTGCGCGGCCGAGCGGCCGGTCGTGACCGGCGGCAGGGTCGGCGGGCTGCGCGTCCGCTCCCGGGACGGCGAGGAGCACGTCGAGGCCGGCGCGGTGGTGCTGGCCACCGGCGGCTTCTCCCGCAGCCCGGCGCTGCTGGCCCGGTTCGCCCCCGGCATGGAGAAGGCGATCAAGGCGGGCGGCGCGGGCAGCACCGGTGACGGGCTGCGGATGGCCTGCTCGCTCGGCGCCGGGCTCGCCGACCTGCCGTACATCAAGGCGACGTTCGGCGTCTTCCCGTGGCCGTCGTCCGCCGAGGAGGGCCACGGGCTGCTGGCCGTCTACAAGGGCGCGGTCGCGGTGAACGGCCTCGGCGAACGGTTCACCGACGAATCGCTGCCGTACAAGGAGATCGGGGACGCCTGCCTGGCGCAGCCGGAGGGCGTCGCGTTCCAGATCTTCGACGCGCCCGTGCTCGACCTGGCGGACCCGCAGGTGCCGATCTACGACTTCGCGCCGCGGCTCCGGGCCGGGCAGATCCAGCGGGCGGACACGCTCGCGGGCCTGGCCGACGGGCTCGGGATCCCGGGCGACCGGCTGCAGGCGTCCGTCGACGCCTACAACACCGCGATCGCCACCGGCGGGCCCGACCCGTTCGGGCGCCGCACCCTGTCGGGCGACGTCGGCACGCCCCGCCCGATCGGCACGCCGCCGTACTACGGCTACCCCAGCACCGCCGTGATGCTCGCGACCTACGGCGGCGTCACGGTCGACGCGGACACGCGGGTCCTGGACGTCTACGGCGACCCGATCCCGGGCCTGTTCGCCGCCGGAGAGGTCACCGGCGGGTTCCACGGCGCGGGCTACGTGACCGGCACGTCCCTCGGCAAGTCGGCGATCTTCGGCCGGCTCGCCGGGGCCGGCGCGAGCGAGGAGAGCGCGCCATGACCGACATGTTCGACCTGACGGGGCGGCGCGCGCTCGTCACCGGCGCGGCGCGGGGCGGCCTCGGTGCGTACGCGGCGCTCGCCCTCGCCCGGCGCGGGGCCGAGGTGATCGTCGCGGACCTGCCGTCGCGCGGCGCCGACCTCGACGCGACTCTCGGCATGCTCCGGGCCGGGAACGCGCGTGCCCGCGCGCTGCGCTTCGACGTCACCCGCGAGGACCAGGTGGAGACGCTCGTCGCGCACGCCGCCGACCCCGACGGGCGCCTCGACGTCCTGGTGAACGCGGCCGGGGTGATGCTGCGCAAGGACGTCCAGGAGACCTCGGCCGAGGAGTGGCGGCGCGTCCTCGACGTCAACCTGACCGGCACCTGGCTGCTCAACCGGGCCGCCGGGCGCCGGATGACCGAGCGCGGGCGCGGCGCGATCGTGAACTTCTCGACGGTCTACGCCGAGCGCGTCGGGCCCGTCCCGGAGTCGGCGTACTACGCGTCCAAGGCCGGGGTCGCGAACCTGACGCGGTCGATGGCCGCCGAGTTCGGCCCGCGCGGGGTGACCGTCAACTGCCTCGCGCCCGCCGTGTTCTACCCGACCGAGATGACCGCGCCGCTCGGCGACGACCCCGAGCGGCTCCGCTGGATGCGCGAGCGCACCATGCTCGGCCGGCTCGGCGAGCCCGGCCCGGACCTGGACGGTCCGCTGCTGCTCCTGGCCTCCGACGCGGGCCGCTACATGACCGGCCAGATCGTCTACGTCGACGGCGGCTGGTCCGCGTGGTGACCCCGGACCGGCCGGCCGGTTACCACCGGCCCGAACCGACCGACCTGAACCGACCCGAGAAGGAACCGACCCGAGAAGGAACCGAGATGACCGACCGTACGGCCCTGCTGATGCTCGACTACCAGGTCGCGCTGTGCGAGCGGGGCGAGCACATGCGGATGCCCGCCCTGGTCGAGCAGGTGGAGCGGCGCGGCGTCCTCGCCGCCGCCGAGAAGACCCTCACCGCCGCCCGCGACGCCGGACTGTACGTGGTGCACGTCCGGCTCGCGTTCGACCCGTCCTACGAGCTGCGCACCAACCGGTCGGCGCGGTTCGACGCCTACCCGCGCGAGCGGGCCATGCTGCGGGACGCGCCGGGCGCCCGCATCGTGAGCGGGCTGGCGCCGCTGCCGGCCGAGCCGGTCGTAGACAAAGGCGGCGTCGGCGCGTTCGCCGGGACGCCGCTGCTGGAGATGCTGCTCGGCGCCGGGGCGCGGCACGTCGTGCTCGGCGGCGTCGCGACCAACCTCGTCGTGGAGTCGACCGCCCGGACGGCCGTCGACAGCGGCCTCGCCGTCACCGTCGTCGAGGACATGTGCGCCTCGTTCGACCCGGAGCTGCACGACGTCGCCGTCCGGAAGATCCTGCCGATGTTCGCTGACGTGCGCGCGTCCGCCGACGTCATCGCCGGGCTGTGAGGGGAGACATGACCGATTTCGACGTGGTCGTCGTCGGCGCGGGCGTGGCGGGGCTCACGGCGGCGGTCGCGGCGGCCGAGGCCGGGGCGCGGGTCGCGGTGGCCGAGCGGGCGCCGCGCGGCGACGCGGGCGGCAACACCCGCCACACCGAGGCGTTCCTGCGCATGAAGTCGATCGACGAGGTGTCGGACGACTTCGAGGAGAAGCTGCTCGGCGACTTCCAGGGGCACCCCGATCCGGGGCTGCTGGTCGAGTCGCTGCGCGACCCGGCGTCCTGGTCGGCGCCGCTGCGGTCGATGAGCGTCGCCGACCCGCAGGTCGTCGCGACGCTCGCCGAGCGGGCCGGCCCGACGCTGCGCTGGATCGCCGGGCACGGCGTCCGGTTCGAGCGGCTCGCCACCGCGTTCCTCACCACCTCCACGACGCGGCTCATGCCGGTCGGCGGCGGCCTCGCGCTGGTCGAGGCGCTGACGGCGGCGGCCGAGCGGCTCGGCGTCGCGTTCCACCACGAGACCACGGCCCGCGAGCTGCTGCGCGCGGACGGCCGCGTCACCGGGGTCCGCACGTCGGGCGGTGAGCTGCGCGGCCGGGTCGTCCTGGCCTGCGGCGGCTTCGAGGGCAGCGCGGAGCTGATGGCCCGCTACCACGGGCGCGGCGGGCGGCTCACCCGCCCGGTCGCGCGCGGCGGCCACTACAACAAGGGCGAGGGCCTGCTCATGGCCCTGGCCGCGGGCGCCGCGACCGCCGGGGACTTCGCGTACTTCCACGCCGAGCCCGTCGACCCCCGCTCCGGCGCCGCCGAGGCCGCGATCTTCTCGTTCCCGTACGGCATCCTCGTGAACAGGGACGGCCGCCGGTTCACCGACGAGGCCCCCGGCCCGGTGGACGCCTGGTACGAGAGGGTCGCCCGGCGGATCCACGCCCAGCCGGACGGCATCGGCTACGCGGTCTTCGACGCGGGCAGCGCGGACGTCCCGAATCTGCAGGCCGCCGTGCGCACCGACCGGCCCGCCGTCACCGGCGGCACGCTGGAGGAACTCGCGGTGCGGCTGGAGATCCCGGCGGACGCCCTCGCCGAGACGGTCGCCGCCTACAACGCGGCGTGCACGGACGGCGGGTTCCGCCCCCTCGAGACCGACGGGCTCGCGACCGAGGGACTCGTCCCGCCGAAGTCGAACTGGGCGCGGCCGATCGAGAAGGCGCCCTTCCACGCGTACCCGATCATCGCCTCGAACGTCTTCACGTTCGGCGGCCTGAAGACGAGCGACCGCGCCGAGGTCCTGGACACCGACGGCGCCCCGATCGCCGGCCTGTACGCGGCGGGCGAGCTGACCGGGATGTACTACACGAACTACACCGGTTCGACATCCGTCCTGCGCGGCGCCGTGTTCGGCCGCATCGCGGGCACCGAGGCGGCGGGGGCGCGCTGATGCGGATCTGGCACCAGAGCTTCACCGTCCTGGACGACGTGCCGCACTACCGCGACGCGCTGCACCGGCACCTGTCGTCGGCCGCCCGGCCGGGTACGTCCGTCGACCTGCACGGGATGGCCCCCGGCACCTACCCCGGCTCGTATCCGGGCGTCCACATCGGGCACCTGTACCTGACGAACCTGCACCGGGAGCAGTTCGTCCGGGCCGCGCTCCGCGCCGAGGAGGAGGGCTACGACGCGTTCCTCGTCGCGACGATCCCCGACACCGGGTTCGAGGAGATCCGCACCCTCGTCGACATCCCGGTCGTGGCGTTCGGCAACGCGTCCGTCGCGTACGCGGCGACCGTCGGGCGGCGCGTCGGCATCGTCAACTTCATCGCCGAGCTCGAACCGCAGCTGCGCCGCAACATGGACGCCTACGGGTTCGGGTCCCTGGTCGGCCCGATCGTCCAGGTCGAGCGGGGCTTCACCGACGTGATGGCCGCCTACGCCGACCCGGAGCCGCTGCTGGCGGCGTTCCGGACGGCCGCGCGGCGGGCCGTCGCCGCCGGCGCGGACGTCATCGTGCCGGGGGAGGGGCCGCTGAACGTGTTCCTCGCCGACCAGGGCGTGTCCCGCGTGGACGACGTCCCGGTGATCGACTCGCTCGGCACCGCGCTCGCGCTCGCCGAGACGCGCGCCGTCCAGTACCGCCGCACCGGCCTGCGCGCGCCCCGCACCGGCCTGTACTTCGCGAAACCCGATCCGGACATGGTCGCGGCGGCCCGCCGCTTCTACTACCGGGACGAGACGTGACGCCCGCCGACCGCTCCGGAGCCGGCCCCCGGACCGGCCCCCGAAGCGGCCCCCGAGGCGGCTTCGACGACGAGGTCGACGTCGCGGTGATCGGCGGCGGGGCGTGCGGGCTCGTCGCCGCGCTCCGCGCCGCCCGCGCCCGCGACCTGGTCGTCGCCGTCTACGAGAAGAGCACCCGCGACGGCTGCAACACCCGGTTCTCCAGCGGCAGCCTCGCCGCCGGCGGCACCCGGTTCCAGCGCGCCGCCGGCGTCGCGGACTCCCCGGAGCGGCACGCCCGCGACATCCTCGCCGTCAGCGGCGACGCCGCGTCCGCGCCGATCGTGCACGCCCTCTGCCGGGCCGCGCCCCGGTACGTGGAGTGGCTCGCCGACGAGCTCGGCCACCCGGTCGAGCTCGGCCGCGACATGGCCCGCTCGGGCCAGAGCGTCCCGCGCCTGCACACCGACGCCGGGCGGGCCGGGGGCGCCCGGCTCGTCCGGACGCTCCGCGACGCGGTGGCCGCCGCGCCGAACATCGCGTTCGTCGACGAGACCCCCGGCGCCGGCCTCGTCACGGAGGACGGGCGGGTCACCGGCGTCGAGGTGCTGGAGAACGGCGCCCTCCGCCGCGTCCGGGCCCGCGCGGTCGTGCTGGCCGCCGACGGGTTCGCCGCCAGCGCCGCGATGATGGCCGAGCACTGCCCCGGGGCGCGCGGCGCGTTCTACGGCGGCGTCTCCACCAGCACCGGCGACGCGATCGGCTGGGGGATCGGGCTGGGCGCGGCCGTCCGCAACATGGGCGCGTTCCTCGGGCACGGCATGGTCGTGCCGGGCCACGGCACCCGCCTCAACCCCGTCCTGCCGTTCCTCGGCGCGCTCCTCGTCGGGACGGACGGGCGCCGGTTCGCCGACGAGAAGGCCCAGGGCTACTCCAAGCTGGGCCGCCTCGTCGCGGCGCGCCCGGACGGCCGGGCCGTCCTGATCTGGGACGAGCGGATGCACGAGATCGCGATGCGCTCCGAGCTCATGCGCGAGTCGGCCGCGGCCGGTGCCTTCTCCCGCCACGACGCCCCGGCGGACCTGGCGGCGGCCCTCGCCCTCCCGCCGGGCGCCCTCGCCGCGACCCTCGCGGACTTCCGCGCCGTCTCGGTCGAGGACGATCCGCGCGGCGTCGACCACGGCCCGCTCCGCTTCCCGCTCTACGCGGGCCGGGTGACGCACGGCGTCCTCACCACGCAGGGCGGCCTGCTCGTGGACGAGACGGGCCGGGTGCGGCACCGCGACGGCGGGACCATCGGCGGCCTGTACGCGGGCGGCGGCTCCGCGTGCGGCGTCTCCGGACCGTCCGCCGAGGGCTACATGTCCGGCAACGGCCTGCTCGCCGCGCTCGGCTTCGGCTGGATCATCGGCGACCACCTCGCCGCGACCCTCGTCCCGTCCACGCCGGTCTGAACGTCACCCCACCGGCCCGCGGTGGTAACCGGAAGGGGCGGGGAGCGAAGCTCCCCGCCCCTTCCCGCGTCGCGCCCGATCAGGCGGACGCCTTGTCGCGCTCGGCGGCGAGCTGGAGCGCCACGTCGATGATCATGTCCTCCTGGCCGCCGACGTAACCTGCCTCGCCGACCTTCTGCAGGATCTCGTGCGCGGGCACCCCGTAGCGTTCCGCGGCGCGCTCGGCGTGCAGCAGGAAGCTGGAGTAGACGCCCGCGTAGCCCTGCGTGATCGCGCCCCGGTCGGCGAACGGCAGCCGGTGCAGGAACGGCTTGACCACGTCGTCGGCGGCGGCCATCACGCCCTGCACGTCCACGCCCGTCGGGACGCCGAGCCGCTCGAACGTCGGCACGAGCACCTCGGTGGGGGAGTTGCCCGCGCCCGCGCCGAGCGCGCACAGCGCGCCGTCGATCTGCAGGGCGCCGTTCTGCTGCGCCAGCACCGAGTTCGCCACGCCCAGCGACAGGTTCTGGTGGCCGTGGAAGCCGACCTGCGCCTCGTGCCCGATCTCCTTGACCAGCGCGCCGATCCGCTCCTGGGCGTCGCCGAGGACGAGCGCGCCCGCCGAGTCGACGACGTACACGCACTGGGCGCCGCCGTCGACCATGATGCGGGCCTGCTTGGCAAGCTCGTCCGGGCCGACGCGGTGCGACAGCATCAGGAAGCCGACCGTCTCCATGCCGAGGTCGCGGGCCGCGGCGAAGTGCTGCAGCGACACGTCCGCCTCGGTGCAGTGCGTGGCGATCCGGGCGACGGCGGCGCCCGCGCCGTGCGCCTTGCGCAGGTCCTCGACGGTGCCGAGGCCCGGCAGCATCAGCACCGCGATCTTCGCGCGGGACGCCTCGTCCACGGCGGCCGAGACGAGCTTGATGTCGTCCTCGAGCGAGAAGCCGTAGTTGAACGACGAGCCGCCCAGCCCGTCGCCGTGCGTCACCTCGATGACCTCGACGCCCGCGCCGTCCAGCGCGTGGACGACGCCGCGGACCTGCTCCTCGGTGAAGCGGTGCGCCATCGCGTGGCTGCCGTCGCGCAGCGTCGAGTCGGTGATCCGGATCTTCTGCGCCGCGTCGGCGGTGGTCTCCGGAGTGGTCATGATGCCGCCTTCCTGCGCGCGAGCTGCTCGCCGACCCGGGCGGCGGCAGCGGTCATGATGTCGAGGTTGCCGGCCCAGGGCGGCAGGTAGTCGCCGTTGCCCCGGACCTCGAGGAACACCGCGACGCGGGCCATCCCGTTCCAGATGTCGCGGGGCTCGTCGAACTGCGGCTCGGCCCGCAGCGTGTAGCCGGGCACGTACTCGGCGACGCTAGCGACCATCTTCTCGACGGACGCGGCGATCGCGCCGGTGTCGGCGTCCGCGGGGATCGCGCAGAACACCGTGTCCCGCATGATCATCGGCGGGTCGACCGGGTTCAGGATGATGATCGCCTTGCCCCGGTCGGCGCCGCCGACCCGCTCGATGGCACCGGCGGTCGTCTGGGTGAACTCGTCGATGTTGGCGCGCGTCCCCGGCCCGGCCGAGCGGGACGCGATCGACGCGACGATCTCCGCGTACGGCACCGGCACGACCGACGACACCGCGTGCACGATCGGGATCGTCGCCTGCCCGCCGCACGTGATCATGTTGAGGTTCGGGACGTCCGACAGCGAGTCCAGGTTGACCGGCGGGCACACGAACGGGCCCGCCGCGGCGGGCGTCAGGTCGATCGCGGTGATCCCGGCCGCCTCGTAGCGCGGGGCGTTCGCCAGGTGCGCCTTCGCCGAGGTCGCCTCGAACACGATGTCGGGCAGTTCCGGCTGCTCCAGCAGCCAGTCCACGCCCTCGGCCGACGCCGGGACGCCCATCGTGCGGGCGCGCTCCAGGCCGTCGGACTCCGGGTCCACCCCGATCATCGAGTGGACCTCGATGACGTCGCTGCGCAGCAGCTTGACCAGCAGGTCGGTGCCGATGTTGCCCGGCCCGACGATCGCGGCGCTGAGCTTGCTCACGCGTCCTCCCTTCCGAACCGGGCGGTCACGGAACCGACTCCGGCGAACGTGGCGGTCATGGTGTCGCCCGGCTCCACCGGGACCATCGCGGTGATCGAGCCGGGCAGCACGACGTGCCCGGCCTCCAGCGACTCGCCGTTCTCGCCGAGCACGTTGGCCAGCCAGACCAGCGCGTTGATCGGCGAGCCGAGCACGGCGCCGCCGGCGCCGGTGTCGATCAGGTTCCCGTTGCGGTGCAGCAGGCAGCCCATCAGCGCGAGGTCGAGGCCGTCCAGCCGGACGGGCCGCGTGCCGAGCACGACCCCGCCGCTGGACGCGTTGTCGGCGATCGTGTCCGGCAGCTTGATCTTCCAGTCCGCGATGCGGGAGTCGATGACCTCCAGCGCGGGCAGCACGTACTCCACGGCGCCGACGGCGTCCGCGGCGGTCACCCCGGGCCCGGACAGGGGACGGCCGAGGACGAACGCGACCTCCGGCTCCACCCGCGGCTGCAGGAAGCGGCTGCGCTCGATGGCGTCGTTCTCCGGCAGGAACATCGAGTCCAGCAGGACGCCGGAGTCGGGGTAGTTCACGCCGAGCTGCCGCTGCATCGCCGCCGAGGTCAGCCCGACCTTGTGGCCCTTGACGCGCGCCCCCGCGTCCGTCCACGCCCGCACCTGCACCGCCTGGACGGCGTAGGCGTCGGCGATGGACATGTCGGGGTAGTCCGTCGTCAGGGGGGAGATGGGGGTGCCGGTGGCGTACGCGTCAAGCAGCGCGCCCGCGGCCTTCTCCACCGAACCGGGGTCCATGGCCGTCCTTTCGTCGTGGTGACGGTCTCGAGCCTGCCCGCGCGCGCGGCGGTGCGGCAATGCGGCCGTCCCGCACGGTGGGACGCTTCTCCTAGAGTGGAATCATGTCGTCCGATGACAGTTTTCTCCGGCGCGCCGTCGCGGTGCTGACCGCGTTCCGCGCGGACGACGACGGGCTCGGCGCCGCCGAGCTGGCCCGCCGCAGCGGCCTGCCCAAGTCGACGGCGCACCGCATCGCTCTCGACCTCGTCGAGGCCGGTCTCCTCGAACGGCAGGGCGCCCGCGTCCGGCTCGGGCTGCGGCTGTTCGAGATCGGGCAGCGGGTGCCGCGCCAGCGGGTGCTGCGCGACGCCGCCGTCCCGTACATGTCGGACCTGCGGGAGGCGACCCGGCAGACCGTCCACCTCGCGGTCCTGGAGGGCGCCGAGGTGGTCTACGTGGAGATCCTCGGCTCGCCGGGCGGACCGCCGCTGCCGTCCCAGGTCGGCGGCCGGCTCCCCGCGCACGTCACGGGCGTCGGCAAGGCGATCCTGGCGTTCTCCCCGCCGGACGTCGTCCGGACCGTCCTGGACGCGGGGCTCGTCCGGGCCACCGGGCGCAGCCTCACCGCGCCCGGCCTGCTCGTCCGCGAACTCGAGCGGATCCGCGGGGAGGGCGTCGCCTACGACCGGGAGGAGTCCGGCAACGGCATCGTGTGCGCCGCCAGCCCCGTTCTCGGCCCGGACGGCGAGGCGCTCGGTGCCCTGTCGGTGTCCGGCTGGTCCACCGGCATGCGCCTGGCCGCCGTCGCCCCGGCCGTCCACACCACCGCGCTCACCCTCTCCCGCGCCCTGGGCCTGCCGCGTACTCGCCGCTGACGTCCGTCGCGGGTCAGGGGCGGGGGAGGAGCGCGGCCAGTTCGGGCTTGAACAGGTCCCGGACCTTCGCGTAGGGGATGGGGAAGGCGTAGGCGCTGGTGCGGTGGAGTCCGAACGCCTCGGAGGCCGGGCCGAGATCCTGTCCGGCGTACAGCAGGGTGAACCGCTGTTCCTCGAAGAAGGTGCTGGCCCAGGGCGGGGACGCGGGGCGGTTGTCGGGCTCGAAGAAGGCCTCGCGGCGGAACGGGTTGAAGAAGCCGCCCGACCCGCTGTAACCGCGTTGCAGCTGCTGCTTGTCCGCCCCCTCGGGGATGCTCTCCCAGAGCCGTGTCATCCCCGCCTCCGCGAGCGAGGCGGGCTTGAACATGTCGTCCGCCGTGAGCGCCCGCCCCTCGCGCAGGTCGACCGTGACCGCGAACGCGGGGTACTCGCGCCGCTCGTCCGCACCGCATCTGGCGTCGAAGGCGGGAACGTAGCGGACGGACACGAGATCCGGGCCGCGCAGGCCCACGATGGCCCGGGTCTTCAGGACGTTCGTGTCCGCGCCGCAGGCGGCGCGCGCGGCGGGGGTCTCGCCCCACTGCTTGTAGAAGGTGATCGCCTGGTCGAGCGGGGCGCGCAGGGCCCGGTTCGCCGAGGCCTGGACCGACGCGTCCGGCAGGCCTGTGACCTGCGCGTACTGGCCGTCCTGGACCGTGAGCGCCCGATCGGGATAGCCCTGGTCCAAGGACGCGAGGGTCACCTCGACCTCCCTCGTCGCCGCGGGCGGCGGCTCCGGCCGGGTCGCCTCGTAGGCGACCACGCCGCCCGTCGCGGCGGCGACCGTGCCGGCCACCACGAGGGCGATCTTGGCCGCGCCGGCCTTGGCCGCGATGCCCGCGGACGCCTGCGCTGCCCCGCCCGCCGCGCCTCCGGACGTTCCGCCCGCCGCGCCGGCCCCGCTCGCCCCGGCCCCGCTCGCCCCGGCGGCGGTCCCGCCCGCCCCGGTGCCGGCGCCGCCCGCGAGTGCGCCGCCCGCGCCCGCTCCGGCCGGGGCCGAGAGCCCGGCGGCGGCGAGCGGGAACAGCAGGGACAGCGCCGCCGCGCTCGCGGCCAGGGCGCGCACGCCGCGCCCCTCCCAGTCGTCCCCGTAGGCGGCGGTCGCGACGGCCTCCAGTTCCGCGGCGAACTCGGCGGCGTCCGCCTGGCGGGCCGCCGGGTTCTTGGCCATCCCCCGGGCGAGCAGGGGGCGGAGCGGTTCCGGGAAGTCCTCCAGCGGGACGGGCCGGGTGAGATGCTCGGCCCGCAGCGCGGGCAGCGAGGCGGCGCGGTACGGGCGTTCGCCCATCACGCACTCGTAGAAGACGCAGGTCGCGGCGTAGACGTCGCAGGACGCGTCGGCCTGCTGGCCGCGCCACTGCTCGGGCGCCATGTAGGACGGCGTCCCGGAGCCGGACGCCGTACCGGCGGTGGACGCGACACCGAAGTCGATCAGCTTGCTGCACCCGTCCTCGGGCACCACGACGTTCGCGGGCTTGTAGTCCCGGTGGACGACGCCGACGGCGTGGGCCGCGGCGAGACCGAGCAGCGACCCCTTCAGGACGGCCAGCGCGGCGAGCGGGTCCAGCCGTCCGTGCTCGGCGAGGACGGCCTTGAGGGAGGCGCCGTCCACCGCCTCCATCACGATCGCGACGCCGTGCTCGCTCTCGACCAGCCGGTACAGCCGCGCCACGTGCGGGCTGTCCACCCGGCCCAGCATCTCGGCCTCGTGCCGCAGCATCGCGAGGGCGCCGTCCGCGCGGACCGTCACGTACTTGATCGCGACCGGGAAGCCCGACCCCTCGTGCCGCGCCAGGACGACGCGTCCCTGCGCGCCCGCCCCGAGCTCGCGGACCTCGGCGAAACCGGAGACGTTCCATTCGTTCACATGCGCTCCTCGACCGGGCGGGATGCCGTGGCCCGTGGCGGGTCCGGGCCGCAGGGGGCGGGAGCGATCAGTTGTGGCAGTCCTGGTTCGCGAGGTCGAGGCCGTACTCCGTGACGCGCCCGTCCACGATCAGCTCTCCGCACGCCGTGAACGACATCGGGCTCAGAGCCGCGATCAACGCGGTGCTCGATCTCGCGCTCTCGCTTGCGTGCATGCCGGTACCCCCGCCCTCGATCGTGGACGTATTCCACCATGCGGCGGGGGGCGGAAAGGCGCGCGGAGACGCTGCTCGGGTGGCCGTTTGCGGGCGCGGGCCGGACCTTGTTCCGGCCCGGCCCGTCTGCTAATCCCGCAGGTGGCGGGCGAGGAGCTGGGCGAGGTGCTCGCCCGTCCGGCCGGCGAGGAAATCGAGCTGGGTGCGGCAGCTGAACCCGTCGGCGAGGACGACCTCGCCGTCCGCCGCCGCGCGGACGGCGGGCAGCAGCCGGTGCTCGGCGACGGCCACCGACACGTCGTGGTGTCCCTTCTCGACGCCGAAGTTCCCGGCGAGGCCGCAGCAGCCGCCGACGCCGCGCACGTCCGCGCCCGCGTCCCGCAGCAGCGCCGCGTCCGTCCGCCAGCCCATGACCGCGTGGTGGTGGCAGTGCGGCTGCGCGACCCCCGACACGCCCGACAGGTCGGGCGGGGTCCAGCCGCCGGTCTCGGCGAGCAGTTCGGCGAGGGTGCGCGTCGCGGCGGCGACCTCCCGCGCGGCGGCGGCGTCGACCCCGTCGAGCAGTTCCTCGGCGTCCGAGCGGAGCACGCCGGTGCAGGACGGCTCCATGCCGACGACCTTCGCACCGCGCCGGACGTGCGGCAGCAGCGCCCGGACGGTGCGGCGGGCCTGGGCGCGGGCGCCGTCCAGCTGCCCCGTCGAGATCCACGTGATGCCGCAGCACACGGGCCGTTCGGTCACGGTGACGCGGTAGCCGGCGTCCTCCAGCACCCGGACGGTCGCCTTGCCGACGTCCGGGGAGAACGCGTCGGTGAAGGTGTCCACGAACAGGACGACGTCGCCGTGCCGGCCCTCGGGGAGGTGTGCGAGGAGAACCAGCGGCGGAACGTCGTCGGGGCGAACTCCGGCAGCGACCGGCGCCGGTCGATCCCGGCGGCCCACGCCACCAGCGGCCGCAGCGCCCGGGATCCCATCGCGGCGTTCGCCGGACGGATCGTCGCGGGGGCGCGCGCGGCGAGGCGCGTCCACCGAGGCAGCCACCCGAGCGCGTAGTGCGCGCGCGGGCGGATCCTGCGGCGGTACCGCTGGTACAGGGCCTCGGCCTTGTAGGAGGCCATGTCGATCCCGGTCGGGCAGTCGGACGCGCACCCCTTGCAAGAGAGGCACAGGTCCAGCACTTCGTGCACGGCTTCCGAGCGCCACCCGTCCGGCAGCTTTCCGGACACGACCTCCTGCAGCACCCGCGCGCGCCCCGCGCGTGGAGTCCTTCTCCTCACGCGTCGCGACATAGGACGGGCACATCACGCCGCCCGCGCCCGTGTTGTCGGCCCGGCACTTGCCGATGCCGGTGCACCGGTGGACGGCCCGCGACAGGTCGCCCCGGTCGTCCCGGTAGGCCAGCCCGAGCGGCAGCTCCCGGCGGGTGGCGCGCGGCACCCGCGCGGCCCGCAGGTCGGCGTCCACCGGCGCGGGCCGCACGATGATCCCGGGGTTGAGGACGCCGTCGGGGTCGAACAGGTCCTTGACGTCCGCGCACAGCGCCAGGGCGTCGCCGGAGTACATGTGCGGGAGCAGCTCGCCGCGCGCCCGCCCGTCCCCGTGCTCGCCGGACATCGTTCCGCCGTGCCGCGCGGCGAGCGCCGCCGCGTCCTGGAGGAAGTCGCGGAACACCCGCGTCCCGCCCGCCCGGCCGAACGGGAAGTCGATGCGCACGTGCACGCAGCCGTCGCCGAAGTGCCCGTACGGGACGCCCGCCAGCCCGTGCCCGCCGAGCAGCGCCTCGAACTCGCGCAGGTAGACGCCGAGCCGCTCGGGCGGGACGGCCGCGTCCTCCCACCCGGCGTGCGCCTGCTCCCCGTCCGGGGTGCGGGCGACGAGGCCCGAGCCGTCCTCGCGGATCCGCCACAGCGCGTCCGCCAGGGCCATGTCGTCGACGAGCATCGACCCCGTGCAGTCCGAGTCCGCGACGACCCGCGCCGCGGTGCCGTGCAGGACGCCCGCGTCCGGCCCGGCCAGCTCGACCAGCAGCCACCCCGAGCCCTTGGGCAGCTCGGGGACGGCACCGGGCCCCCGGCGCTCCGCCACCACGCTCGTGATCCGCGAGTCCAGCCCTTCGCAGGCGACCGGGCCGTGCGGCAGGATCGCCGGGACGGCGTCGGCGGCCTCGGCCATCGATCCGTAGCCGAGCACGACCAGCAGCCGGTGCTCCGGCTCCCGCACCATCCGCAGCCGTGCCGCCAGCGTCAGCGCGAGCGTGCCCTCGCTGCCCACCAGTGCCCGCGCGACGTCGAACCGCCGCTCCGGCAGCAGATGCTCCAGCGAGTACGCCGACACCTGCCGCCCGAACCGCCCGAACTCCGTCCGGATCAGTGCGAGGCGGTCACCGGTGAGGGCCCGCAGGCGTTCCAGCAGCGGGCTGTCCAGCGCGGCCGCGTCCGACCCGCCCGGGACGTCGCCGATCCGCAGCCGCTCGCCGGACCCCGTCACCACGTCCAGTCCCAGGACGTTGTCGCTGGTGCGGCCGTAGCCGAGGGCCCGCGAGCCGCACGCGTTGTTGCCGATCATCCCGCCGAGCGTCGCCCGCGTCCGGGTCGACGGATCGGGACCGAACCGCAGCCCGTGCGCGCCCGCGATCTCGTGCAGCCGCGCCTGGACGATCCCCGGCTCGACCAGTGCCGTCCCCGCCTCCGGGTCGACCTCCAGCACCCGGTTCAGGTGCCGGCTCACGTCGGCGACGACGCCCGGCCCCACCGCGTTGCCCGCGATCGAGGTGCCCCCGCCGCGCATCGTCAGCGGCACCCCGAACTCCCGGCACACCGCCAGCGCCGCCGGCAGTTCGCCCGCCTCGCGCGGCGTCACCACCACCGCGGGCGGCACCCGGTACAGGGACGCGTCGGACGAGTACATCGCGCGCGCGAGCGCGGAGTCGTCCACTCCGGACACCCCGGCCCGCCGCAGCGCCGCCACGAGATCGCGATGGTCGGTCAAGCCCCCGCCTCCGTCTCCGGGACCGCCGCGGGTGACGGCGTGGCCCGCGCTCAGCTCACTGATCGGACGGTAATAACGGTAGGTCATACGGCGGGCGAGCACCCGGCGCGCCGCGAGGTCGGCCGCCGTGCCGCGGTGCCGGAGCGGGCGGTTGCCCGCGGGCCACGATCGCGCCGCTGCTGTATCTCGGGCTCGCCGGGCACTCGTCCCTGGCCGCCCTGCCGGCCGGCGGGTTGCCGACCTGCCTCCGGCCCCCGGCGGGTGGTCGCAGTCGACGGTCTTGCCCGGCCCCTCCAGGGAGGACCGGACGACCGCGCCGACCGCCGCCTCGCGGGCGGTAGCGTGCCGGGTGAAGATCGTCCAGGTCGCGGCCGCGCGCACCGGCAGCGGCCGCCCCGCCCCGGGAGGCCCCCTGTGCTCAGCGTCACGCTCGCCGACGTACGGCTGTTCCTGCACGTGCTCGCCGCGACGGTCTGGGTCGGCGGGCAGATCGTGCTCGGCGCGCTCGTCCCCGCGCTGCGCGGCTTCGACGGTGTCACCAAGGTCGCCGCACGCCGCTTCAACCTGCTCGCGTGGCCCGCGTTCGGCGTGCTGGTCCTCACCGGGATCTGGAACATGACGTCCGGCGAACTGAGCGACGAGGCGCGGATGACGCTGAACGTGAAGATGGCGTTCGTCCTGCTGTCGGGCGTCGCGGCGTTCCTGCACACGCGGGCGGCGTCCAAGGCCGGGCTCGCGGTGTGGGGCGCCCTCGGGGCGGTCGGCGCGCTCGTGGCGCTGTTCTTCGGCGTCCAGCTGGGCTGACGGCGCTTCCGCGCCGCCCGCGAGCCGCGGCGGCGCGGCCCGCACCGCGCCGCGGGCGAACGCGGCCGAGGTGCCCGGTCGGTGACGGCGACAATGTGGAACGCTTTATCCGTCCGGGGCTGAGTGATCAACATCTGCCGTTTGTCATTGGAATGCGAAATGACAAATTAATTTCGCCGAGCTCTTTGCAAGCAGGGATCACCGAGGTAGAAACGATCTGTGTTCCGCGCGGTCAGGACGGCTTCGGGCCGCGCGCCGGGGGCCGTGCACGGCACCGCGCCGCGCGCGGAAGCAGAAGGCCTCACCGAGGAGTGACCCCGTGAAAGCTCTCGGCAGAATCACCGCACCCCTGATCGCGGCGCCGCTCGCCGCCGCGGTCGCCGCGACCCTCGCGGCCGGCCCCGCGGCCGCCGCGACCACCACCGTCCGCGCCGGCACCGCGGCCGGAGCCCCCTACTCCGGCGCCTGGCAGGTCTCCACCGTCGGCCCGCTCGAGTTCTCCGTCGTGTTCCTCGGCGTCACCGTCACCGGCACCTGCGACGGCGCCGACCTCGTGGGCACCGTCGAGTCCGCGGGCGCCGGCGCCCTGACGTCCGCGTCCATCGGCGCCTGCGAAACCTCCAACGGGCTCAGCTCACCGCCCACCGACCTGGGCGAACTCCCCGCCAACACCGGTCAGGTCGCCTACGACCCCGTCGCCGGCGGCCGCGACGGCACCCTCACCATCGACGGCGACCTCACCTTCACCCTCGAAGGGGAGTTCCTCGGCCGCGTCCGCACCTGCAACTACGGCTTCCAGACCGGAGGGCGGGACGGGCTGGCCTTCGACGTCTACAACCGCGACAACCCGAACCGCCCGCTGCCCGGCGTGGACGACGCCCAGGGCGAGGCGTCCGACATCACCCTCGTCAAGAAGCCCGGCAGCGACCTCTTCTGCCCCTCCAACGGAACCGGCAGCGGCACCGCCGTCGCCCGCGGCGAGAGCACCCCCGGCTCCGGCGTCTTCGACCAGAAGCTCTACCTCACCCAGTAGCGCGGGGAGGGCGGCCGGGCACCGGGGCCGGTGCAAGGGAGTGACTTTCCACCCGCGGCGCCCGGCCGCCCCGATCCTCGCGCCAAGGTCGCCGCGCGGGCACGGCCGGGGGCGTACGGCCGTCCCGGCGGGCGCGAGGAATTCAGAGCGTAACTCCGCACGTCGACCCGCCGTAATGACAGCGTGCTTACAGTTGTTTCCCACCGGTGTCCGGAACGCCCCGTCGCTAAATCACCGGGGCCAGGGTGCCAGAATGAAAACGTGCGAGCCGTCGTGATATCCGACACCCATGCGCCGCGGCGCTGGAAGTCGTGCCCGCCGCGGGTCGCCGGGCACCTGCGCGGCGCGGACGCCGTCCTGCACGCGGGCGACGTGTGCGTCGCGCCCGTCCTGGACGAGCTCGCGCAGTACGCGCCCGTCCACGCCGTCCTCGGCAACAACGACCTGCCGGACGTGGCGGCCTGGGGCGCGCCCGAACGCCTCGAACTCGACCTCGGCGGCCTCGCCGTGGCGATGGTGCACGACGGCGGCCAGAAGCGCGGCCGCACCGCCCGCCTGCACCGCTGGTTCCCCCGCGCCGACCTCGTCGTCTTCGGCCACTCCCACATCCCGCTCGACGAGACCGGCGACGGCGTCCGGATCTTCAACCCCGGCTCGCCCACCGACCGGCGCCGCCGGCCGCACGGCACGCTCGGCATCCTCGAGGTGCGGGACGGACGGCTCGTCCGCGCGGAAATCGTCCCCGTCACCTGACGCCCGCGGGGCACAATGCCGTGATGAGCCGGTTGCCCTGGGAGAGGACGCCCGACCACGTCCGCGCCGACGTCGAGGAGCTGCTCGGCGCCCGCGTCGCCGAGGCCGTCACCCAGCCCGGCGGGTACTCGCCGGGCGCCGCCGCGCGCCTCCGCCTGGACGACGGCCGCCGCGCGTTCGTGAAGTCCGTCGGCGCCGAACCCAACCCCGACTCGCCCACCCTCCACCGCGCCGAGGCCCGGGTGGCCGCCGCGCTCCCGCCGTCCGCGCCCGTCCCCCGGCTGCTCGGCTCCTTCGACCGCGACGGCTGGGTCACCCTCGTGTTCGAGGACGTCGACGGCGCGCCGCCCCGCGAGCCCTGGGACACCGCCGAACTCGGCCGCGTCCTCGACGCCCTCGGCGACCTCGCGGCCGCGATGACGCCCGCCCCCATCGAGGCGCCCACGGCCGCCGAACGCTTCGGCGCCGCGTTCCGCGGCTGGCGCCGCCTCGCCGCCGCCGGCGACCCGGACGGACTCGACCCCTGGGCCCGCGAGCACCTCGCGGACCTCGCACGGCTCGAGACGTCCTGGGAGACGGCCGCCGCGGGCGGCACCCTCGCCCACGCCGACGTCCGCGCCGACAACATCCTGCTCGCCCCGGGCCGCGTCGTCATCGTCGACTGGCCGTGGGCCTGCCTGTCCGCGCCCTGGTTCGACCTCCTCACGATGCTGCCGAGCGTCCGCCTGCAGGGCGGCCCGCCGCCCGCCGAGGTCTTCGCCGCCCACCCGCTCGCCGACGCCACGGACGAGGGTGCCGTCACCGCGGTGCTGGCCGCGACCGCCGGCTACTTCGTGCACTCCGCGCGGCAGCCGCCGCCACCCGGCCTGCCGACGCTCCGCGCCTTCCAGCGCGCCCAGGGGGAGATCGCCCTCGCCTGGCTCCGCGACCGCCTGGAATGATCGCCGGAGACATCTCGCAGGAGGGATCCGGCATGACCGAACGCGTCACCGTGCAGGTCGACGAGGGAGTCGCCGACGTGCGGCTCAACCGCCCCGACAAGCTCAACGCCCTCGACCTGCCCACCTTCGAGGCGCTCGCCGCGACCGGCGACGCCCTCGCCGCGGACCCGTCCGTCCGGGCCGTGGTCCTGTCCGGCGAGGGGCGCGCCTTCTGCGCCGGCCTCGACTTCGCCGCGTTCGCCGCCATGGCCGAACGCGGCTCGTCCGGGTCCGGCACGTCCGGATCGTCCGACATCACCGGCCGTGAGCCCGGACGCATCACGAACCTCGGCCAGCAGGCCGTCCACACCTGGCGGGAACTGCCCCAGCCCGTGATCGCCGCCGTGCACGGTCACGCCCTCGGCGGCGGCCTCCAGATCGCGATGGGCGCCGACCTGCGGATCGTCGCCCCCGACACCAAGCTGTCGGTGCTGGAGATCCGCTGGGGCCTGGTGCCCGACATGACCGGCACTGCCGCGCTCATCCGGCTCGTCGGCGAGGACGTCGCCAAGGAGCTCACCTTCACCGGCCGTACGATCACCGGCGAGGAGGCCGCCCGGATCGGCCTCGCCACCCGCACCGCCGCCGACCCGCACACCGCCGCGACCGAACTCGCCCGCGAGATCGCCGGCAACAGCCCCGACGCCGTCCGCGCCGCGAAACGCCTGCTCAACCGCGCCGCCGACCACGACCTCGCCGGGCAGTTCCTCGAAGAGTCCCGCGCCCTCGGCGCCCTGCGCGGCACCCCGAACCAGGCCGAGGCCGTCCGCGCCTACTTCGAGAAGCGACCGCCCGCGTTCGCCGATCCCGCCTGACCCGCGCGCTCCGGCGCCGTCCCGTCCGGCGCCGGAGCGGGTCCCGGACGGGACGGCGCGGACCGGTATGTTCGGCCGTCGGCGCATTCGTCCCGGTCGGCACGGGCGCCCCCGACCAGCGACCCCGGAAGGCTGAACACGCATGTCGGAAGAGGCACCGCGCAGGCATCCCGTCGACGAGGTGCTCCCCGTCCCCAAGCTCGCCCTCTACGGGTTCCAGCACGTCCTCGCCTTCTACGCCGGCGCGGTCATCGTCCCCGTCCTCGTCGCGAGCCAGATCGGCCTGTCGGACGAGCAGCTCGTCTACCTCATCAACGCCGACCTGTTCACCTGCGGCATCGCCTCGATCATCCAGGCCCTCGGCTTCTGGCGCGTCGGCGTCCGGCTGCCCATCGTGCAGGGCGTCACGTTCACCGCCGTCGCCCCCATGATCGCCATCGGGCAGGGCGCGGAGAGCGCCACCGCCGGCCTCCTCGCCATCTACGGCGCCACGATCACGGCGGGCATCGTCACGCTGATCGCCGTGCCGTTCCTCGGCAGGCTCCTGCGGTTCTTCCCGCCGCTGGTCACCGGCACCGTCCTGACCATCATGGGGCTGATCCTGCTGCCGAACGCGCTGAAGGACGCCGCCGGCGGCCCCGGCGCCGAGGACTTCGGCGGCTGGAAGCACCTCGCCTACGCGGGCGGCACCCTGCTGTTCATCCTCGCCGTCTACCGCATGCACCGCCCGTTCCTCAGCAGCATCGCCGTCCTGCTCGGCCTCGTCGGCGGCACCGTCGTCTCCTGGGCGCTCGGCGACACCACCTTCGACCAGGTCGGGGAGGCCGATTGGATCGGCGTCACCACCCCCTTCCACTACGGCGCGCCCACCTTCCACATCGGCGCGATCGTCGCGATGCTGCTGGTGATGATGGTCACCGTCGTGGAGACCGTCGGCGACTCCAAGGCCACCGGCGAGATCGTCGGCAAGGAGGTCGGCGACGAGGACATCACCCGCGCCCTGCGCGCCGACGGCCTCTCCACGACCCTCGGCGGCGTCCTCAACGCCTTCCCCTACACGTGCTTCGCGCAGAACGTCGGACTCGTGCGCCTCACCGGCGTGCGCAGCCGCTTCGTCGTCGTCGCCGCGGGCGTGATCATGATGGTGCTCGGGCTGTTCCCGAAGGCCGCCGGATACGTCGCCTCCATCCCGCCGGACGTCCTGGGCGGCGCGGCCGTCGCGATGTTCGGCATGGTCGGGGTCGTCGGGCAGATGCCCCGGGAAGTCTCCGCGATCCTCAACAGCGGCATCACGCTGGGCGCGCTGTCCGCGATCGTCCTCAACCTGGTGTTCAACGTGTTCGCCCGCACGCCCCCGCCCGAGGAGGACGCCGGGAAGGCCCCGGCCGCCTAGCGCCAGAACGCCTCGACCACCGGGGCGGCGGCCCGTCCCTGCGCGCGGCCCGCCTCGGCGGACGGCGTCCGCGACGACGGGCTCAACGGGTCCACCCCGAACGCCGCGAGGGACACCTCGTCCGGAAGCACCGTCTCGACCCGCCCGGTCGCCCCCGTGACCTGCGCGTCCAGCGTGCCGTCGTCCATCGGCGCGAGCACCAGCGCGCGCTCGCACCCCTCCGCGAGGTCCAGGCTCACCGCGGAATGCACACCGCCGTCCATGTACCGGACGCCGCCGATCGGCACCGTCGGCCAGATCATCGGGACCGCGCAGCTCGCCGCGACCGCATCCACCAGGTCGGCGCCCGACTCGCGGTCGAACACCCGCCGTTCCCCGGTCAGCGCGTTCACCGCGGTGACCAGCAGGCGCCGCTCGGGCCACTCGCGCGCCGGCAGCCGATCCGCGATCACCGCGCGGCGCTCGTCCTCCGGGACCGTCACGGCGGCCAGGGCCCGCGCCCCGATCGCCCGCCGCAGCTCGGCGGGATCGCCGTGCTCGGACGCGAGCCGCGCCCAGATCTCCGCGAACTCCGGAACGCCCACCTCACCCGACGGGACGAGCTCCCGGTTCTGCAACCGCGGATCCGCCTGCCGCTCGAACAGCTCCTCGAGGGGCGTCCCGCTCCCGACCTGCGCCGCGACGGCCGCACCCGCGGACGTCCCGACCAGCAGGCCGGCGCCGGTCACGTCCGTTCCCTCCTCGGCGAGCCCGGCGAGCACGCCCGTCAGCCAGGCGATGCCCGCCACCCCACCGCCGCCGAGCACGAGTGCGCGTCCGTTGTCGCTCATGTCCGATCCTTTCGATGTGACCGTCCGAGCGTAGGGGCGGGCCCGACGACGGTCGCACCCGAGATCAGGCGGCGAGCACCGCACCGAACGGGAGGTTGCGCACCACCCAGAAGACGATCACCATGGCGAAGAAAGCCCAGATCAGGCGCGGATCGGCCGCCTTCGTCCGGGTGGGACGGTCGCGGGCCCGCGCGACGGCCCAGCGCACCCAGAAGAACGCCAGGACCGGCAGCATCGTGACCGTGAACACGTTCAGCGCGACGGCCTCGCCGAGCTGCCCGTGCGCGACGGCGTGAACGGTGCGCAGCGCGCCGCAGCCCGGGCACTGGTAGCCGGTCAGCGCGAGGAACGGACATGTCGGGTAGTTGCCCTGCTCGTTCGGGTTGACCGCGGCGAGGTACCCGACCACCCCGGCGGTCAGCACCACGACCCCCAGCGGCGCAAGCAGACGGCGCGCCGCCGCGAAACGTTCACGGGACGCGCCGTGGTGCCGAGGCGAGGGCCCGCCCCGCCGGAGCGGGGCGGGCCGATGCTCCTGGTTCATCCGTCAGTAGGTCGAGCTGCTGGCGACAGCGACGCTGAAGATGAAGTAGAGGACCCCGACGACGACGCCGACGATCGCGGAGACGATCGCCCAGGTCTTCGCGTTCTTGGACGCCGAGATGGCGCCCGCGTGGTCACCGCTGTTCCACTTGCCGTTGACCTGCGCGGCGAACACGATCGACACGACCCCCGCCGGGAGGCAGCAGAAAAGCGTCGTCAGGATGGCCCACACCAAGTGGTTGGGCGGCGGCGCCGGCGGGACGCCGTAGGCACCGGGACCACCGGGGGCGGGCGGGGGGTAGTAGCTCATCAGGTTCCTTCCGTGTGGGCTGGGTATCTCTCAAGTAGATGGTCAACAAGCATGCCTGGTTCCCCGTGACCTGGTAAACGCTCCCCTCAACACAGTTGTGGCACGGTCGTCCCCGTCGTCCTGGAGCGGTCCACGCGTCGATTTGACGTCGCCGACCCGACCGCGTAAGTTAACCCCTCGTCCCCTTGCGGATGCAGGACGCCTGAGCGGCGGCCGGCCGACGGGGAAACCACCACTAGATCATGCCGGACCGGCTTCGCCGTGTCCGGGGTCCGCAGGTGGGTCGGAAACGCCGATTTTGACAAATCGACGGGATCTGATGAAATAGCAACACCGCCGGGAAGGGACCGCGCAAGCGGAACCGGAAAGGCGCATCGGGAAAAGCCGGGAAATTGACAAGCCGGCCGGAACCGATAAAGTAAGAACAGTCGCCCCGGGGCGAGACCGACGAAAGTCCGGTCGAGCGCGGTGGGTGTCCGTTTCTTGAGAACTCAACAGCGTGTTAAAAGCCAGTGCCTTTATTGATCTGGTCGGCAGGCCGGATCGCCCCGTGGCTTCTGGTGCCTTCCTTTGGGGAGGTGCGAGGGGCTGGGGATTTCTTTGAGGCAAGCATCCGTATGGATGCATTGCTGGGATTGTTTCCAAGGTTTGGCTCGTCTCGGGTTCGCCCCCGGGGTGGGTCGTGATGGACCTTAATGGAGAGTTTGATCCTGGCTCAGGACGAACGCTGGCGGCGTGCTTAACACATGCAAGTCGAGCGGAAAGGCCCCTTCGGGGGTACTCGAGCGGCGAACGGGTGAGTAACACGTGAGCAACCTGCCCCTGACTCTGGGATAAGCCCGGGAAACCAGGTCTAATACCGGATGCGACCATCCTGCTCCTGCAGCGGTGGTGGAAAGATTTATCGGTCAGGGATGGGCTCGCGGCCTATCAGCTTGTTGGTGGGGTAACGGCCTACCAAGGCGACGACGGGTAACCGGCCTGAGAGGGCGACCGGTCACACTGGGACTGAGACACGGCCCAGACTCCTACGGGAGGCAGCAGTGGGGAATATTGCGCAATGGGCGGAAGCCTGACGCAGCGACGCCGCGTGAGGGATGACGGCCTTCGGGTTGTAAACCTCTTTCAGCAGGGACGAAGCTAACGTGACGGTACCTGCAGAAGAAGCGCCGGCTAACTACGTGCCAGCAGCCGCGGTAATACGTAGGGCGCAAGCGTTGTCCGGAATTATTGGGCGTAAAGAGCTCGTAGGCGGTTTGTCGCGTCTGTCGTGAAAGCCCACGGCTTAACCGTGGGTCTGCGGTGGATACGGGCAGACTAGAGGCAGGTAGGGGAGAATGGAATTCCCGGTGTAGCGGTGAAATGCGCAGATATCGGGAGGAACACCGGTGGCGAAGGCGGTTCTCTGGGCCTGTACTGACGCTGAGGAGCGAAAGCGTGGGGAGCGAACAGGATTAGATACCCTGGTAGTCCACGCCGTAAACGTTGGGCGCTAGGTGTGGGGTTCTTCCACGGATTCCGCGCCGTAGCTAACGCATTAAGCGCCCCGCCTGGGGAGTACGGCCGCAAGGCTAAAACTCAAAGGAATTGACGGGGGCCCGCACAAGCGGCGGAGCATGTTGCTTAATTCGACGCAACGCGAAGAACCTTACCAAGGCTTGACATCGCCGGAAATCCATCAGAGATGGTGGGTCCTTTTTGGGCCGGTGACAGGTGGTGCATGGCTGTCGTCAGCTCGTGTCGTGAGATGTTGGGTTAAGTCCCGCAACGAGCGCAACCCTCGTTCCATGTTGCCAGCACGTTATGGTGGGGACTCATGGGAGACCGCCGGGGTCAACTCGGAGGAAGGTGGGGATGACGTCAAGTCATCATGCCCCTTATGTCTTGGGCTGCAAACATGCTACAATGGCCGGTACAGAGGGCTGCGATACCGTGAGGTGGAGCGAATCCCTTAAAGCCGGTCTCAGTTCGGATCGAAGTCTGCAACTCGACTTCGTGAAGTCGGAGTCGCTAGTAATCGCAGATCAGCAACGCTGCGGTGAATACGTTCCCGGGCCTTGTACACACCGCCCGTCACGTCACGAAAGTCGGCAACACCCGAAGCCCGTGGCCCAACCTTTTTGGGGGGAGCGGTCGAAGGTGGGGCCGGCGATTGGGACGAAGTCGTAACAAGGTAGCCGTACCGGAAGGTGCGGCTGGATCACCTCCTTTCTAAGGAGCACGCAACTGGCTCGGATCGACCCCTGCTTGCGGGGGTGTTCGGGTCGGTGGCCATCGTCGGCGGCGAGTGTTCGCCGGGTGGCTGCTCATAGATGTGGAGCACTGGTTATTCAGTTCGCTGTTCGTGCGAGCCGGCTAGTACCGCCCTTCGGGGAGTGGGAACGGCGGTGCCGGGCGGGTGGGGAGCTGGACACGCTGTTGGGTCCTGAGGGAACGGGCGCGAGCCTGGGCACCTCTGGATCGCGGGGCCAGATCCCATGTCCCTTAACGGGGGTGTGGGGTTTGGTGGGCCCGGTTGTTTTTTGAGAACTGCACAGTGGACGCGAGCATCTCTGGTAGATGATGATGTCTCGGAAGGAACGTGTTTTCTTTCGGTGATGTTGTTGTTTATCTGCGATTTGTTTTGATCGTTTTGTGTGTTCAAGTTTTTAAGGGCATACGGTGGATGCCTTGGCATCAGGAGCCGATGAAGGACGTGGGAGCCTGCGATATGCCTCGGGGAGTCGGCAACCAGACTTTGATCCGGGGATTTCCGAATGGGGAAACCTGGCACCCGTCATGGGGTGTCGCCGCCGTCTGAATGTATAGGGCGGCTGGTGGGAACGCGGGGAAGTGAAACATCTCAGTACCCGCAGGAAGAGAAAACAATAGTGATTCCGTGAGTAGTGGTGAGCGAAAGCGGATCAGCCTAAACCGTGCGCGTGTGATACTTGGTAGGGGTTGCGTGTGCGGGGTTGTGGGACCATCCTGCTGGATCTACCAGTCCGGCGAGAAGTTACAAACTGCTCGGGTAGTCGAATGGCATGGGAAGGCCGACCGTAGACGGTGAGAGTCCGGTAGACGAAACTTGAGTGGCTTCTGGGTGTGTTCCCGAGTAGCACGGGGCCCGTGAAATCCTGTGTGAATCTGCCACGACCACGTGGTAAGGCTGAATACTTCCTGGTGACCGATAGCGGACCAGTACCGTGAGGGAAAGGTGAAAAGTGCCCCGGTGAGGGGTCGTGAAATAGTACCTGAAACCGTGTGCCTACAAGCCGTCAGAGCCTCTTCATGAGCCTTGTGTTTGTGTGGGTGATGGCGTGCCTTTTGAAGAATGAGCCTGCGAGTTATGGTGTGTGGCGAGGTTAACCGGTGGCGGGTAGCCGTAGCGAAAGCGAGTCTGAATAGGGCGTTTGAGTCGCATGCTGTAGACCCGAAGCGGGGTGATCTAGCCATGGGCAGGGTGAAGCGCCGGTAAGACGGTGTGGAGGCCCGAACCCACCAGGGTTGAAAACCTGGGGGATGACCTGTGGTTAGGGGTGAAAGGCCAATCAAACTCCGTGATAGCTGGTTCTCCCCGAAATGCATTTAGGTGCAGCGTCGCGTGTTTCTTGCCGGAGGTAGAGCTACTGGATGGCTGATGGGCCCTACAAGGTTACTGACGTCAGCCAAACTCCGAATGCCGGTAAGTGAGAGCGTGGCAGTGAGACTGCGGGGGATAAGCTTCGTAGTCGAGAGGGAAACAGCCCAGATCATCGGCTAAGGCCCCTAAGCGTGTGCTAAGTGGTAAAGGATGTGGAGTTGCCGTGACAACCAGGAGGTTGGCTTAGAAGCAGCCATCCTTGAAAGAGTGCGTAATAGCTCACTGGTCAAGTGATTCCGCGCCGACAATGTAGCGGGGCTCAAGCACACCGCCGAAGCCGTGGCACTCGAGATGATGTCTCGGGTGGGTAGGGGAGCGTCCTGCAGCCGGTGAAGCCGCCGAGTGATCGAGTGGTGGAGGCTGTGGGAGTGAGAATGCAGGCATGAGTAGCGAATCACGCGTGAGAAACGTGTGCGCCGGATGACCAAGGGTTCCTGGGGCAGGCTAATCCGCCCAGGGTAAGTCGGGACCTAAGGCGAGGCCGACAGGCGTAGTCGATGGACAACGGGTTGATATTCCCGTACCCGCTGGTATGCGCCAACGCTGAATCCTCTGATGCTAACCATCCGAACCATCTTGTCGGGCCTTCGGGCCTGCTGGGTGGGGAGCGTGGGACCCGAGGGGGTAGTAGGTGAGTGATGGGGTGACGCAGGAGGGTAGCTCAGCCCAGGCGATGGTTGTCCTGGGGTAAGCATGTAGCTCGCGCCATAGGCAAATCCGTGGCGCATTGAGGGTGAGATGTGATGCCGAGCCGTTTTAGGTGAAGTGAGTGATCCCATGCTGCCGAGAAAAGCCTCTAGCGAGTGTATCGGCGGCCCGTACCCTAAACCGACTCAGGTGGTCAGGTAGAGAATACCAAGGCGATCGGGTGAACTGTGGTTAAGGAACTCGGCAAATTGCCCCCGTAACTTTGGGAGAAGGGGGGCCATGCCTGGTGATCATCCTTGCGGTGGGAGCTGGGTGTGGTCGCAGAGGCCAGGGGGAAGCGACTGTTTACTAAAAACACAGGTCCGTGCGAAGTCGTAAGACGCGGTATACGGACTGACGCCTGCCCGGTGCCGGAACGTTAAGAGGACCGGTTAGATCCCTTTGGGGGTCGAAGCTGAGAATCTAAGCGCCGGTAAACGGCGGTGGTAACTATAACCATCCTAAGGTAGCGAAATTCCTTGTCGGGTAAGTTCCGACCTGCACGAATGGCGTAACGACTTCCCCGCTGTCTCAACCACAGGCCCGGCGAAATTGCAGTACGAGTAAAGATGCTCGTTTCGCGCAGCAGGACGGAAAGACCCCGGGACCTTCACTATAGCTTGGCATTGGCGCTTGGAGCGTCTTGTGTAGGATAGGTGGGAGACTGTGAAGCTCGGACGCCAGTTCGGGTGGAGTCGTTGGTGAAATACCACTCTGGTCGTTTTGAGCGTCTAACCCGCACCCGTGGATCCGGGTGGGGGACAGTGCCTGGTGGGTAGTTTAACTGGGGCGGTTGCCTCCTAAAGTGTAACGGAGGCGCCCAAAGGTTCCCTCAGCCTGGTTGGCAATCAGGTGGCGAGTGCAAGGGCACAAGGGAGCTTGACTGTGAGACGGACGTGTCGAGCAGGTGCGAAAGCAGGGCCTAGTGATCCGGCACCTACGTGTGGAAGTGGTGTCGCTCAACGGCTAAAAGGTACCCCGGGGATAACAGGCTGATCTTCCCCAAGAGTCCATATCGACGGGATGGTTTGGCACCTCGATGTCGGCTCGTCGCATCCTGGGGCTGGAGTAGGTCCCAAGGGTTGGGCTGTTCGCCCATTAAAGCGGCACGCGAGCTGGGTTTAGAACGTCGCGAGACAGTTCGGTCCCTATCCGCTGCGCGCGTAGGAGAATTGTGAGGGTCTGTCCCTAGTACGAGAGGACCGGGACGGACGGACCTCTGGTGTGCCAGTTGTCCTGCCAGGGGCATGGCTGGTTGGCTACGTTCGGTTGGGATAACCGCTGAAAGCATCTAAGCGGGAAGCCTTCCTCGAGATGAGTTCTCCCTTCCACCTTCGGGTGGGGTAAGGCCCCCGAGAGACGATCGGGTTGATAGGCCGGGGATGGAAGCGCGGTAACGTGTGGAGTCGACCGGTACTAATAGGCCGAGTGGCTTGAACACACTGAACGTTCAAAGCATCTCGCTGTGTGTTTGTTCGCGTCCCTGTGTGGTTCCTGGGAAACAACCGGGAGCCCGTGGTTGTTAAGTGCATATTTTCTGAGCTGTCTGCTTGGACGATGAGTTTCCCGCGCCCGGTGATGGGTGTTGGGGGTTGGTCGTTCGGTGGTTATGGCGAGGGGGAAACACCCGGTCCCATTCCGAACCCGGTAGTTAAGCCTCTCAGCGCCGATGGTACTGCATGGGAGACTGTGTGGGAGAGTAGGACGCCGCCGGACCTTTCTTAGCGCGAGGGTCGCCCTGTCAATGGGGCGGCCCTCGACGCATGTCCGGGCTCGCCAAAGTAGGCTGCAAGGGTCAGCAGGAATCACCATCAAGAACAGTGACGGACGTGATGAGCGCGGAAGAGGACGGCCGCAGCGACGACAACCGCGGGCGGCGGGGGAACAACGGTGGGCGGAACACGCCCGGCCGTCGCGGGGGCAACGCGCGTGGAGGGCCCGGCGGCGCCCGGTCCGGTAAGCCGCAGGGAGGACGCGGCCGTCCCGGCCCGGGCCGGGGGGACCGTGAGGAGCGTCGGCCGGATCGTCCGTACAAGCGTTCGGGTGACGGTCCCGGCGGTGCGGCCGGCTCCCGGGGACGGGACGAGCGTCGGCCGGATCGTCCGTTCAAAGGTTCGGCCGACCGGCGGCCCGGTGCGGGCTCACGGGATCGGGACGATCGCAGGTCGGATCGTCCGTACAAGCGGCCGGAAGACCGTCGTGCGGGCTCGGGCGAACGGCGTCCGGGAAGGTTCGAGCGAGACGATCGTCAGGGTGGGCCGCGCGGGAAGCAGGGCGGCCCCCGGCGTGACGGCAAGTTCGGCGGGCGGCCCGGTGAGGGCCGCGACGCCCGGGGCCCGCGTGCCGGCGGCCAGGGCGAGCGGCGGTTCCAGGATCGCGACCGGCGAGGCCCGCGCGACGAACGGCGCCCCGGGAAGTTCCAGCGGGACGGCCGTCCCGGCGACCGGGACAGGGACCGGACGTTCAAGGGGCGCGGTTCCGGACGTCCGAAGGATTCGGACCGGCGGCCGCCGCGGGAGCGCGTCGAGCGAGAGAAGCCGGCTCCGGCGCATGACGACCCGCTGCTGCCGGACGAGGTGACGGGTGAGGAACTGGACGCGGAGGCGCGCCGCGGGTTGCGGAGCCTGCCGAAGGACCTCGCGGGACGGGTGGCCCGCCACCTCGTGATGGCGGGAAGGCTCGCGGAGGACGACCCCGAACTGTCGTACCGGCATGCGCGGGCCGCGCGACGGCTGGCGTCCCGGGTCGGGATCGTTCGGGAGGCCGCCGGGATCGCCGCCTACCACGCGGGGGAGTGGTCGGAGGCGCTCGCGGAGTTGCGGGCCGCGCGGCGGCTCGGTGCCGGTGACGACTCGTACCTGCCCGTCATGGTGGACTGCGAACGAGGTCTCGGGCGCCCCGAACGGGCCCTCGACCTGGTGAAGTCGCAGGAGGCGGAACGGCTCGACCCGGTGGGCCGCGTCGAGCTGCGGATCGTCGAGTCGGGTGTGCGCCGAGACCTCGGGCAGTACGACGCGGCCGTCGTCGCGCTGCAGGTTCCGGAGCTGCGGGACCGGAGGCTGCGGCCGTGGTCGGCACGGCTGTTCTACGCGTACGCGGACGCCCTGGTCGAGGCCGGTCGCGTGGACGAGGCCCTCGAGTGGTTCGCGCGCTCGGCGGCCGCGGACCGCGACGGGGAGACCGACGCGCCCGAGCGGTACGCCGAACTGGACGGTCTCCACATCGTCGACACCGAGGAGGAGACGGACGACGAGACGGCAGGCACCGAGCCGGAGAGCGGGCCCGCGGCGCCGACCGACATCGCGTTCAAGCCCGCCTCCCCGGAGGAGGTGGCCGCGAGGGACGAGACGGTGCCCCAGGCGCCCGCCCTGTTCCTCGAACCGGAACATCCCCGGGACGAGCGGCCGGAGGCCGTCGAGGAAGAGACCGGGGACGAGCCTCAGGGAGAGGACCGGGCCGGAGACGAGGAGTAGCTCCCGGCGCACGGCTCGGGCCGTCCCGGCCGGTACCAGGGAGGACACCGGCCCCGCCCCGCAGGCCGCGGACGCGAAGTGACCCACCGGTATTGACGGACGTGATCTTTCATTCGATAGTCACGGGACCGTTGCCGTTCGGGGGGATTCGTCGGGATATGTTCCCGGCGTTTCCAACTCCTGGGGAGCCTCATGTCCCTCGATCGACGCAAGTTCCTGTACGCGGCGGTGGCGGCCGGTGGCGCCGCCGCCCTTCCCGGCGCGCTGTGGCGGCAGACGTTCGCCGCCGGCCCCGCACAGCCCGGTCCCAGCCCGTACGGGCCGCTCCGGGCCGCGGATGCCAACGGGCTGCACCTGCCGGAAGGGTTCAGCGGCCGTGTCGTGGCGCACTCCATGCGGCAGGTGGCGGGCACCGGGTACACGTGGCACGCCGCCCCGGACGGGGGCGCGTGCTTCCCCGACGGGGACGGTTGGATCTACGTGAGCAACTCGGAGATCCCGGTCGTGGGCGGCGCGTCCGCCGTGCGGTTCGGTGCGTCCGGGACGTCACGTCCGCTTACCGGATCCTGAACGGCACCACGCTGAACTGCGCCGGGGGCGGCACCCCGTGGAACACCTGGCTGTCGTGCGAGGAGCACGACCTGGGCCTGGTGTTCGAGACCGACCCGCGCGGCGAGGACGACGCCCGCGCCCGGCCCGCGATGGGGCGGTTCAAGCACGAGGCCGCGGCGTGCGACCCGGAGCGGCGGGTCGTGTACCTCACCGAGGACCAGGGGGACGGCTGCTTCTACCGGTTCGTCCCCGCGACGTGGGGCGACCTGTCGGCGGGGACGCTGCAGGTGCTCGTCGGGACAGGCCCCGGGGCCGTCCGGTGGGAGAACGTGCCGAACCCGCGGTTCTGGTTCACGCCGACGCGCGACCAGGTCGACGGCGCGATGCGGTTCGACGGCGGTGAGGGCTGCCATTACAGCGGCGGGACCTGCTACTTCACCACGAAGGGCGACGGCCGGGTGTGGGCGTACCGGGCGGCCGCCGAGCGGCTGGAGATCGTCTACGACGACGACCTGGTGACCGGCGAGGCCCCGCTGACGGGCGTCGACAACGTGACGGCGGCGTCGTCCGGCGACCTGTACGTGGCCGAGGACGGCGGCAACATGGAGATCAACATCATCACGCCGGACGGGATCGTCGCGCCGGTGCTGCGGGTGGCCGGCCACGACGAGTCGGAGATCACCGGTCCGGCCTTCAGCCCGGACGGGACGCGCCTGTACTTCTCGTCGCAGCGCGGCGAGAGCGGCTTCATCGCCGGAACGGACGGGCGGACCTACGAGGTCACCGGCCCGTTCCGCCGCTGACGCGTCACGCGTGCCGCTCGAGGGCGTGCATGATCCCGGCGACGTTGCTCTCGGCGCTGCTGAGCAGCTCGTACTTGGCGGCGATCTCCGGATCGACGTCCGGGCGGGACACGGCGTAGCGGTCGCGGGTGCGCTCGACGACCATCGCTACGGCGTGGTCGAGGTCGAGGCCCCGGTCCCTGGCGTCCTCGACGTGGTCGACCCAGACCCGGAGCTCCTCGGCGGAGCGTTCCAGCGTGTCGTCGACCTCCGTGACGGGCCCGTAGTGCGCGAACAGCAGCCGCTGCGGGCCAGCGCGCGGAACTTGCCGATGGACGCCAGCGTGGTGTCGAGGTCGAAGTCCGGCGGCGGCGTCGCGGGCCGCACGTCGGCCGTCTCGGGGATGTACACGCCCGCGGCGTCGCCGACGTACAGGTCGCCGGTCTGGGAGTCCATGAGCCCGACGTGGTGCCTGGCGTGGCCGGGCGAGTGGTGCGACTCCAGCCGCCGGCCGCCGCCGAGATCGATCGTCCCGGTCTCCTCGACGGCGCGGATGCGCGCGGCGTCCGTCGGCTTGAGCTCGCCGAACAGCGTGTCGAGGCTGTCGCCGTACACCATCCGCGCGCTGCGCATGAGCCGCGACGGATCGACGAGGTGGCGTGCGCCCTTCTCGTGGACGACGACCTCGGCGCGCGGGTACATGCGGGCGATGTCGCCGACGCCGCCCGCGTGGTCGAGGTGGATGTGCGTGACGACGACGGTCGCCAGGTCGTCCGGTCCCACGCCCAGCTCCCGCAGGGCGGCCTCGACGACGGGGGCCGAACCGGACGTCCCGGGCTCCACCAGGCACGGCCGGTCGCCCAGGATCAGGTAACCGGCGGTTATGCCGCTGTAGCCCGCCATCCGCGTGTCTATCTCGTACACGTCGCCGCCGAGCGGCGTGATCGTGGTCGTGGTGTCGTCCATCCGTCGATCATCGCTCCCGACCCCCGCCCCCGGCCAGTTCTCCCTATGATCACCGAGTGAAGATCCACTCTCTTTCCTCGGCGGCGGCGCTGCCGTTTGTCCTGTGCGCCGGTTGCGCCGCCCGGCCGTCCTGACCGGTGGCGGGTCAGGTTTCTGTGCCCAGGAGGCGGAGGACGAGGCCGGTGCGGGGCTTCGGGCCGAACGAGGTGGACTTGCGGGGGACGCGCTCGCCCCGGTCGGCCACGGCCAGGACGTCCGCGACGCGCAGCGGGTTGAGGACGATCGCGGTGCCGCCCGCGCGGCGGGCGCGGTCGATCGCGGCGGACGGATCGTCGTGCACGACCTCGATCGCGGTCTCGTTCGCGGGTACGTTCCAGGCGTCCTCGATCAGGAGGTGGTCGAGGACGGCGGTGTCGAGGCGGCGCCACTGCGGTGAGTGCTCGGACGGCATGACGCGGGCGAGCGCGTCCGGATCGGGGTCGGTGAGCAGGTGCCGGCCGTCGCCGCCGCCGAGGAGGAACGCGGGGCGCGGCGCCGCGGCGAGGGCGCGGACCGCGGCGGCCTCGTCCGGGAGGTCGGTGACACGGAAGACCTTGCGGGCGCGCTCGGCGGCTTCGGCGGGCGGGAGGCCCGGCAGGACGCGGTGGATGGCGCCCAGGTGGGGCGGGTAGCGGGTGGAGTCGACGAGGAGGGCCAGGCCGCGGTCCCACGGGCCGGGCCCGTGGCCGGCGGCGTGGTGGCGGGCCTGCAGGGCGCGGTAGGTGGCGTAGCGGTGGTGGCCGTCGGCGATGAGGGCGCGGCGTCCGCGCAGGTCGGCGGAGACGCGGTCGTGCAGGGACGGATCGGTGACGGGCCAGAGGCGGTGCGTGATCCCGTCGTCGGCGGTGAACTCCAGTACCGGGTCGGTGGCGACCGCGTCGTCGACGATCCGCGCGGCGTCGGCGCCGCCCTCGTACACCAGCAGGATCGGTTCCAGGTTGGCCTCGGTGGCGGTCATCAGGGCGAGCCGGTCGCGGACGGGGCCGGGGAAGACGTTCTCGTGCGGGAGCACGACCCGGTCGGCCTCGGCGCGGACGCCGAGGCCGCCGATGAGGCCGCGCTGCAGGACGGTCCCGTTCCGGGCGGCCTCGTACACGTAGAGGGCCGGGTCGGGGTCGATCGCGAGGGCGCCCTCGTCGAGCCAGCGGCGGAGCGTGCGCGCGGCGTCGGTGTAGCTCTCCCCGGTGGCGCGCGGCATGTTGAGCCGGACGATGTTGTGGCCGCCGCTCGCCAGCAGCCGCCGGACGGCCGTGTCGTCGATCAGGTCGTAGGGCGGTGTGGTGACGGCGGCGAGATCGCCCGCGACCTCGGGGACGAACCGGACGCCGCGGAACGGCGCGAGCTCGAGCCCGCCGCCGGGCGGCCCGGCGAACCCCGCCGAACCGAAGACGCGGGCGCTGAACTCCTCGGGCCCGATGTCACCGGGAATGCCGGGGATGTCGCCCAGGGGTTCGTCCACGGTGCCGTCCACCGGTCGCATGGTAATCGCCGGGAGGCGGCGGGGCTCCCAGTGGGTACGTTCAAAGGGGCGTATGTGCGAGGGGAGGTCCACGTGGATGTTCAAGGACCGGGCAGGCCGGACGATTCCCCGGGTGAAGATCCCGCCGCCCCCGCGGGCGGTGTCTACGAGTGGTACACGCGAGGGCTGGAGCTGCTGCGGGCGGGCAGTGCGGGGGCGGCGCTGCAGTTGCTGTCGCGGGCGGCGGAGGCCGAGCCGGGGTCGCACAGCATCCGGGAGGCGCTGGGACGGGCGCAGTTCGGGGCGCGGCAGTTCGGCGCGGCGGCCGAGAGTTTCCAGAGCATCGTCGAGGAGGAGCCCGCCGAGGACTACGCGCGGTTCGGCCTCGGGCTGTCGCTCAGCCGGATGGGCGACTTCGAGGGGGCGGTCCAGCAGCTGGCGCTGGCCGCGGCGATGCGGCCGGGCAACAAGGACTACGAGCGCGAACTGCGGCACGTCAGGGCGACCCTGGAGGCCCGCCGCTGACCCGGAGGCTACCGGCGGGTAGTCCCGGCCCGTACGATCGTGCCGGTGTGCGATCGGAGGGAGCGCGATGAAGGGCAGTGACCGGCCCCTGTGCGAGGCGTACGACGTCGCCCTGCTGGACCTGGACGGCGTCGTCTACATCGGCCGCCGTCCCGTCCCGGCGGCGGCCGAGGCGGTGGCCAAGGCCCGCGCGGCGGGGCAGCGGGCGGCGTTCGTCACCAACAACGCCTCCCGGACGCCGTCGGCGGTGGCGTCGCTGCTCACCGAGGTCGGCGTGCCCGCCGCGCCGGACGACGTGGTGACGTCGGCGCAGGCGGCGGCGCGGCTGCTGGCCGAGCGGCTCCCGGCGGGCGCCGAGGTGCTGGTCGTGGGCGGGATGGGGCTGCGGCACGCCCTGTACGGCGAGGGGCTCCGCCCCGTGTCGGTCGAGTCGGAGCGGACGGCGGCGGTCGTACAGGGCTACGATCCCAGGCTCGGCTACGGGCTGCTCGCGCAGGGCGGGCGGGCGGTCGCGCGGGGCGCGCTGTTCGTCGGGTCGAACGGCGACCTCACGATCCCCGGCGGCGACGGCCCGCCGAATCCGGGGAACGGGTCGCTGCTCCGGGTGATCGAGGGCGCCACCGGAGTCGCGCCGATCGTCACCGGCAAGCCGGAACGTCCGCTGCACCGCGAGTCGATCCGGCGGACCGGTGCGCGGCGCCCCCTCGTCGTCGGGGACCGGCTCGACACCGACATCGAGGGCGCCCGCAACGGCGGGGCCGACAGCCTGCTGGTGTTCACCGGGGTGACCGATCCGCTCGGCGTCCTGACCGCGCCCCCGAACCGGCGGCCGTCCTATCTCGCACCCGACCTGACCGGGCTGCTCGTCCCGCATCCGGAGGTCGCGGTGTCGGGGGACGGGCACCGCTGCGGCGGCTGGACGGTGCGGCGGGACGGCGACGCGTTCGGCGTCACCGGGACCGGTGACGCCTACGACGGGCTCCGCGCGCTGGCGTCCGCCGCCTGGACCACCTCGGCGCCCCCGCCCGCCGAGGCCCTGGCCGGGGCGCTCCGGGCGGTGGGGCTGGCCGGTCGGAGGCGGGAGACGGGCTAGAGGAGCTTGCGCAGCCGGAACAGGTCGCCGATGCTCGCCTCGATCTTGAGGCGGCCGGTGGCCCACGCCTTCGCCGGGTTCAGTTCGTCGTGGGCGAGCGCGACGAGGTCGTCGCTGCCCACCGTCAGCCGCACCTGGGCGCCGCGCGGGTCGTCGTCGGGCCATACGGGGTCGAGACCGTCCGCGTGCAGCCGGGTGCGGTAGGCCAGGTCGAGGTCGGGGACGCGGCAGCTGATCGTCCGCTCGACCGCGTGCTCGGCGAGCCGGTCGGCGTCCACCTCCGCGAGACGCGCGACGATCTTGTCCAGCGCCGCCCGGCAGTCCTGCTCGTTCGCCATGGTCAGGCCCGTTCCCCGTTTCGGTCGACAACGATCGTCCCAGTGGGACGGTAGCGTTCTGACCGAGCCCGCGGCGACTCGAGGCGCGTCCGGGAAGTAGCAGGGAGGTAAAGGTGATGTCCGACGAGGCCGCGGAGGCCGCGCCGGCGGCGGAGCCGTCCGCGGCTCCGGTGGCGGAGGCCCCGCAGGAGCCCCGGGAGGAGCCGGAGGAGGAGTTCCCGGCGGCGCCGCCGCCCGAGCCCACCGGCGACCCGCGCGTGGACGCCGTCCTGGCCCGGCTCGGCGACCTGGCCGGGCGGCCCGTCCCCGAGCACGTGGAGATCTTCGAGGACGTCCACCGGAGCCTCCAGGAACTGCTGATCTCCGCGGAGAGCACCCCGGAGGGCGAGCCCGGCGAGCCCGGGGCCCCCGCGCCGCCGCGGCCCCGGGCCGCGTTCCCCGACGCCCTGCGCCCCCGGGCATGAGCGCACGCCGGCGACTGGACGCCGAGCTGGTGCGGCGCGGCCTCGCGCGGTCGCGCGAGCACGCGACGCAGCTCATCGGCGACGGGCGCGTCCGGGTCGGCGGGCAGCGGGCCGCCAAGGCCGCGACGCAGGTGGAGACCGGCGCCGCGATCGTCGTGGCCGAGGCCGACACCGGGCCCGAGTACGTCTCGCGCGGCGGGCACAAGCTCGCGGGCGCGCTGGCGGCGTTCCCCGGCCTGGCCGTCGCGGGCCGCCGCTGCCTGGACGCCGGGGCCTCCACGGGCGGCTTCACCGACGTGCTCCTGCGCGCGGGCGCCGCGCACGTGTTCGCCGTGGACGTCGGATACGGGCAGATCGCGTGGTCGCTGCGGACCGACGAGCGCGTCACCGTGCTGGAGCGGGTCAACATCCGCGACCTGGAACCGGAGATGCTGGGCGGCGGGCCCGCGCCCGGCGTCGTGGTCGGCGACCTGTCGTTCATCTCCCTCAAACTGGTGCTGGGCCCGGTGCGGGCCTGCGTCGCGCCCGACGCGGACTACGCCGTCATGGTGAAGCCGCAGTTCGAGGTCGGCAAGGACCGCGTCGGCGCGGGCGGCGTCGTCCGCGAGCCGGAGCTGCGCGCCGGCGCGGTGCGCGGCGTCGCCGAGCACGCCGCGACGCTCGGGCTGGGCGTGCGCGGCGTGACCGCGAGCCCGCTGCCCGGCCCGTCCGGCAACGTCGAGTACTTCCTGTGGCTGCGGGAGGGCGCCCCGGCCCTGGACGAGAGCGAGCTGGCCAAGGCCGTCGCGGAGGGCCCGCAGTGAGCGCCCGGTCCGCGCGGAACGTCCCGGAACCGGAACGTCCGCGGCGATTCGGGAACGCCGGGTACGGAGACGTTCGTCAACACGTCGGTACATCGAGGCGCGGTGGGAGCGAGGCGAGAGCATGAGCACGAGGTCGGTGCTGGTCGTGGCGCACACCGGGCGGCCCGAGGCCGTCCGCAGCGCGCAGCTGGTGATCGAACGGCTGTCGGAGGCCGGTATCGAGGTGCGGGTGATCGAGGACGAGGCCGCCGACATCGGCTGCACCGGGGTGCGGGTGATGCCGGGCGGCGCGGCCGCCGCCGCGGGCGCCGAGGTCGTGATGGTGCTGGGCGGCGACGGGACGCTGCTGCGCTCGGCCGACCTCACCCGCGGATCCGGGACGCCGCTGCTGGGCGTCAACCTCGGGCACGTGGGGTTCCTCGCCGAGGCCGAGCGCGAGGACCTGGCCGCCACCGTCGACCGGGTGTGCACCCGCCAGTACGAGGTCGAGGAGCGCATGACGATCGACGTCACCGTCCGCCGCAACGGCGCGGTGATGGGCACCACGTGGGCGCTGAACGAGGCGAGCATCGAGAAGTCCGAGCGGGAGCGGATGCTGGAGGTCGTCGCCGAGATCGACGGCCGTCCCCTGTCGAACTGGGGCTGCGACGGCGTGGTTTGCGCCACACCCACCGGGTCGACGGCGTACGCGTTCTCGGCGGGCGGCCCCGTCGTGTGGCCGGAGGTCGAGGCGATGCTCGTCGTGCCGATCAGCGCGCACTCGCTGTTCGCCCGCCCGCTGGTGGTGTCGCCGCGCTCGTCGGTCGCGGTGGAGGTGCTGGCCGACACGCCGGGCGCGGTCCTGTGGTGCGACGGGCGCCGCACCCTCGAACTGCCGCCCGGCGCGCGGGTCGAGGTGCGCCGCGGCGCCGAGCCGGTGCGGCTGGCCCGGCTCCATCTCACCCCGTTCACCGACCGCCTGGTCACCAAGTTCGGACTTCCGGTGACCGGCTGGCGCGGGCGCGTCCGGCAGCCGGCGCATCCGACGCCGCCGACCGAGGATCGGCAGGTCATGCGGGTTCCGGACGGGTGCGGCGACGGCCCGCGGGACGCGTCCGGCGACGGCCCGGGCGGCGCCCGTCCGGACGGGTCCGGGGGCACGGCCGGGGAGGCGGCGGGGGAGCAGAAGGGATAATCTCCACAGGCGCCGATCGGGGAATCGTTTGCGGAGGGTTGTGACGCTGGTGCGTCCGATGGTCGATGAGGTGCGGATTCAGGGCCTCGGGGTGATCGACGAGGCCGTGCTCGATCTGTCGCCGGGTTTCAACGTCGTGACCGGGGAGACCGGGGCGGGCAAGACGATGGTGGTCACCAGTCTGGGACTGCTGTTCGGCGGGCGGGCCGACCCGCAGCGGGTCCGGCCGGGCGCCGGGCGCGCCACCGTCGAGGGCCGGATCGTGGTCGATCCGGGCGGCCGCGTGGTCGAACGCGTCGAGGAGGCCGGCGGCGAGCTGGACGACGACGCGCTGATCGTCACCCGGTCGGTGTCGGCCGAGGGCCGCTCCCGGGCGTTCCTGGGCGGCCGGTCCGTCCCGGTCAGCATGCTGATCAACCTCGCCGACGACCTGGTCGCCGTGCACGGGCAGTCCGACCAGCAGCGGCTGCTGGCGGCCGCCCGGCAGCGCGCGGCCCTCGACCGGTACGCGGGCGGGTCGCTCACCAAGCCGATGCGCGCCTACACCAAGACCTACCAGCGGCACCGGAAGGTCACGGCGCTGCTGGAGGAGATCACCACCCGGGCGCGGGAGCGGCAGCAGGAGGCCGAGATGCTGCGGTTCGGCCTGGAGGAGATCGAGAAGGTCGACCCCCGCGAGGGCGAGGACGTCGAGCTGGCCGCCGAGGAGGAGCGGCTCGGGCACGCCGACGCGCTGCGCGGCGCCGCCGACACCGCCCACGAGGCGCTGCTCGGCGACCCGGCGGCGGCGTTCGAGGCCGCGAACGTCACGGGCCTGCTCGGGCAGGCCCGCAACGCGCTGGACGCCGTCCGCGACCACGACCCGGAGCTGGCGGCGCTCGCCGACCGGCTCGCCGAGGCCGGCTACCTGATCTCCGACGTCGGCACCGACCTGGCCGCCTACGCCGAGTCCGTGGACGCCGACCCGGCGCGGCTCGCGGTCGTCCAGGAGCGGCGCGCCGAGCTGACCGCGCTGACCCGCAAGTACGGGGAGACGCTCGCCGAGGTGCTGGAATGGTCGCGGGGATCGGCGGCGCGGCTCATCGAGCTGGAGGGCGACGACGACCGGATCGGGGAGCTGACCGCCGAGCACGCCGAGCTGACCGAGCGGCTCGCCGCCGAGGCGGGCGAGCTGACCGCCGTCCGCACTCGCGCCGCCGAGCGCTTCTCCGCCGCCGTGACGGACGAACTGACCGCGCTCGCGATGCCGCACGCCCGCGTCGAGGTGACCGTGACCGCCGGCGGGGAGTACGGGCCGCAGGGGGTGGACGAGGTGGAGGTGCTGCTCGCGCCGCACCCGGGCTCCCGCCCGCTGCCGCTGAACAAGGGCGCCTCGGGCGGCGAGCTGTCGCGGGTGATGCTGGCGATCGAGGTCGTGTTCGCGGGCGCCGACCCCGTCCCCACGTTCGTGTTCGACGAGGTCGACGCGGGCGTCGGAGGCAAGGCGGCGGTCGAGATCGGCCGCCGGCTGGCCCGCCTCGCCCGCAACGCGCAGGTGATAGTCGTCACGCACCTGCCGCAGGTCGCCGCGTTCGCCGACCAGCACCTGCTGGTGGAGAAGTCCGACGACGGCAGTGTCACCAGCAGCGGTGTCACCGCTCTGGACCGCGAGGGCCGGGTGCGCGAGCTGTCCCGGATGCTCGCCGGCCTGGAGGACTCCGAGCTCGGCCGCGCCCACGCCGAGGAACTCCTCGCGATGGCCGCGGACGAGCGTTGACGGGAGTCCCGGCGCCCCGGCGGCCGGGAACCGGGCGTACCGTGGGCCGGGGAACGTGATCGAACGGTGATCGAACTCGGGGTTCCGCGCCGCGTCATAACCGTCAGGGGTGCGGCACGCGCCTCGACACTCTCCCAAAGACTACAGAGGGTGCGGGAACGGACACGCCTGGACACTCGTCCTTACCGTCGTTCGCGCCCGTGCTCTGGCAGGATGGCAAGCGATGAACGACCCGTCACCCACCACCGAGCGTCGCGCCGGGCTCGCCCAGCGGCTGCCGCGCCGCGTGCTCGCGCTGGGCCGCGGCCGCGACGACGGCCGTCAGGGGGTCAGCGCCACCGTCCGCCTCGACCGCCGCACCAAGAACCTGACCAAGCGGCTGCAGCCGGGCGACGTCGCCGTCATCGACCATGTCGATCTCGACCGGGTCAGCGCCGAGGCGCTGGTGTCGTGCCAGGTCGGCGCCGTCGTCAACGTCGCCCCGAGCATCTCGGGCCGCTACCCGAACCTCGGTCCGCAGATCCTCGTCGAGGCCGGGATCCCGCTGGTGGACGACGTCGGCCCGGACATCTTCACCAAGCTGCAGGAGGGCGAGCAGGTCCGCGTCGAGGACTGCACCGTCTTCCGCGGCGACGAGGTCGTCACCAAGGGCATGGCGCAGACGCCCGAGACCGTCGAGGCGGCGCTCGTCGAGGCCAAGGCGGGGCTGTCCACGCAGCTCGAGGCGTTCGTCGCCAACACGATGGAGTACGTCAAGCGCGAGCGCGACCTGCTCATCGACGGCGTCGGCGTCCCCGACGTGCGGACGAAGCTGAACGGACGGCACGCGCTGATCGTCGTCCGCGGCTACCACTACCGCGAGGACATCGCCACCCTGCGGCCCTACATCCGCGAGTACCGGCCGGTGCTGATCGGCGTGGACGGCGGCGCGGACGCGCTGCTGGAGGCCGGGTACCGCCCCGACATGATCGTCGGGGACATGGACTCGGTCTCCGACGACGCGCTGACCTGCGGCGCCGAGATCGTCGTGCATGCCTACCGGGACGGCCGGGCGCCCGGCCTCAAGCGGGTGCAGGAGCTCGGGCAGGACGCCATCACCTTCCCCGCCACCGCCACCAGCGAGGACTGCGCGATGCTGCTCGCCGACGAGAAGGGCGCCTCCCTCATCGTCGCGGTCGGCACGCACGCCAACATGGAGGAGTTCCTCGACAAGGGCCGCGCGGGCATGGCGAGCACGTTCCTCACCCGCCTGCGGGTCGGCAGTAAACTCGTCGACGCCAAGGGCGTCAGCAGGCTCTACCGCAGCCGCATCTCCACCTGGTCGCTGCTGTTCCTCGTCCTCGGCGCGCTCGTCGCCATCGTCACCGCCGTCGCCACGTCGCCGGCGGGGGACGTCATCGGCCCGCTACTGGCCGATCGCTGGCACGCCTTCGTCTTCTGGCTCACCGGACTCTTCTCCTGATGATCGATTTCCGATACCACCTCGTCTCCATCGTCGCGATCTTCCTCGCGCTCGCGCTCGGCATCGTGCTGGGCTCCACCACCCTGTCGAACTCGGTGAGCGAGACCCTGCGCGAGCAGGCCAACTCCGCCGCCGACAGCGCCCAGCGGGCCCGCGAGGCCCAGCGCGACCTGCAGAACCAGGTCAACGGCGAGGAGCAGTTCGCCGGGGTGCTGGCCCCGCAGATCGTCGAGAACCGCCTCAAGGGCCAGTCGGTGGTCCTGGTCGAGACGCCCGGCGCGGGCGACGACAGCATCGAGCGGGTCGGCGAGCTGGTGAAGAACGCGGGCGGCGCCGTCACCGGCCGCGTCACCGTCCAGAAGAAGCTCCTGGACGACGACCAGCGCGCCACCGTCGACGCGCTCGCGGGCCGGCTGCGGCCCGAGGGCGCCGAGTTCCCCGCGGACGCCGGCACCTACGACAAGGCGGGCGCCGTGCTGGCGAGCGCGCTGGTCACCCGCGAGCCGTCCGAGGCGGGCCGCGAGGACGCCGCGACCGGGAGCGTGCTCGGCGCGTTCACCGACGCCGGGTACCTCACCACGACCGGCGAGCCGGGGCGCCGCGCGACCCTGGCGGTCGTGGTCGCCCCGTCCGCCGCCTACGCCTACGAGGGCGGCGACGACGACAACAAGGCGCTGATCTCGCTGGCGTCCGCCCTCGACGCCGCCGGAGGCGGTACGGTCGTGGGCGGCCCGCCGAACGCCGCGAGCGACGGCGGGCTGATCGCGGCGCTGCGCGACTCCGACGCCGCCGAGTCGGTCTCCACCGTCGACGTCGTGGACACGGAGACCGTCTCCGGATACGTCGTGACGATCCTGGCGCTGCAGAAGGAGATGGGCGGCGAGTCCGGGCAGTACGGGACGGGCGCCGGCGTGAGCGGCTACCTGCCCTCGCCCGCGCCCACGGCGGGGAAGAGCGGGTGACCTGATGACGGGTGCGGCGGGTGCGGCGGGCACGGGTTCGTTCGGTACGGGTTCGCCCGGTACGGGAGGACGCGCGCGCGTCGGCACGCGGATCCTGCGGACGGCGGCCGGCGCGGCGCTCGGCGCCGTCGCCGCACGCGCCGCCTACACGGCGCTGACGCGCCGCCCGCCGGGACTGAACGGCACCCCCGGCGCGGAGGTGTGGGGCCGCACGAACCACCGCGGCGAGCCCGTCACGCTGCTGGAGGGGCCCGCGTTCGCGGCGGGCGCCGTCGTGGGCGGCCTGCTCGCTCCCGGCCTCGGTTCGGGACCGGGTGGCCGCATGCGCGCCGCCGCACTGCTCGCGGGCGCCGGTTCCGGCGCGCTCGGCGGCTACGACGACCTCACCGGGTCCGGTGCGTCCCGCGGATTCAAGGGCCATCTCGGCGCCCTCGCCCGCGGCGAGGTGACCAGCGGCGCCGTGAAGATCGTCGGGATCGGGGCGACCGGGCTGGCCGCCGCGGCGCTCGCCGGGTCCCCGGCGCCGACCCGCACCGGCCGGGCCTTCGACATCCTGGTCAACGGGGCGCTGGTGGCCGGGAGCGCCAACCTGATGAACCTGTTCGACCTGCGCCCCGGCCGCGCCGTCAAGGTCGGGCTGATCACCGGGACGCCGCTGGCGCTGACCTCGTCCGGGGGCGCGGTGGTCGCCGCGCCGCTCGGTGCCGCCGCCGCGCTGCTGCCCGACGATCTCGCCGAGCGCGCGATGCTCGGCGACACCGGCGCGAACGCGCTCGGCGCGCTGCTCGGGCTGGCCGCCACCCGGCTCGGCCGCGGCCCGCGCCTCGCCGTCCTCGCCGCCGTGGCCGGGCTGAACGCCGCCAGCGAGAAGGTCAGTTTCACCAAGGTCATCCGGGACACGCCGGTGCTGCACCGCATCGACATGCTCGGCCGCCGTCCCGTCGCCGCGCCCGCCGCGCCCGCCGGGGCCGCCGCGAACGCGGCCGTCCCGCCGCAGGCCGGCTCCGCGGAGAACGGCGCGCCCGTCGCCGACGCCCGGTAAGCGCGCGACGCCCCCTCCGTACTCATCGTGTCCCCGGATCTCAGAGAACGCCGAGCATGCCCCCGTCCCTGCGCCGCCTGACCGGCGGCCTCGCCGGGGCCGCCGCCGTCATCGCGATCATCACGGTGCTGTCCCGGCTCGCCGGGTTCGGCCGCACCTACGCGCTGTCGCAGACGGTCACCACGTCGTGCCTCGGGCAGGCGTACTCCACGTCGACGCAGTTCCCGCTGATCGTCTACGAGATCGTCGCGGGCGGCGCGCTGACGAGCATGGTCGTGCCGGTACTGGCCGGAGCCGTCGAGCGCGGCGACCGCGACGAGGTGCGCCGCATCGGGTCGGCGCTGCTGACCTGGGTCGTCGTGCTGATGGTGCCGCTGTCCGTGCTGCTGGCGCTGGCGTCCCGGCCCATCGTGGAGCTGCTGGTCGGCGCGGAGCCGCGGGGCTGCGACGGCGGCCAGATCGTCGACGTGGCGTCCACGATGCTCGCGATCATGGCGCCGCAGATGGTGATGTACGCGGTCGCGGTCGTCTTCTACGGGCTGCTGCAGTCGCATCGCCGGTTCGTCGCCCCCGCGCTGGCGCCGCTGGCGTCCAGCGCCGTCGTGATCGGCTGCTACCTGGTGTTCGCGCCGCTCGGCCACGCCTACGTGAACGACCTGGCGAACCTGCCGCGCTCGGCGGAGCTGACCCTCGCCGTCGGGACCGCGCTCGGCGGGGTCGCGATGGCCGCCACCGCCGGGATCGCGGCGTGGCGGCTGCGGCTCGGCCTGCGGCCCACCCTGCGGTTCCCGGACGGGGTCGCGGCGCGGGTGCGGCGGCTCGCCGTCGCCGGGCTCGCCACCGTCGCGGCGCAGCAGCTGTCCGCGCTGCTGGTGGTGCGCCTCAGCTACGAGGGCACGCCCGGCGCCCTGAACAACTACCAGTACGCGTGGGCGGTCTACCTGCTGCCCTGGGCGGTCCTGGTGGTGCCGATCGCCACCAGCGCGTTCCCGATGCTGTCGGCGCGGAGCGGCCCGGACGACCGGGAGCGGTTCGACCGGATCACCGCCGCCACGACGCGCGCGGTGCTGCTGGTGTCGTGCGCGGGCGCGGCCGTGCTCGCCGCCGTCGCCGAGCCGCTCTCCGTGGTGTTCAACCCCGGTGACGCCCTCCAGCAGGACGTGCTGGCCCGAGCCGTCCTCGCGTTCGCGCCCGGCCTGCTCGGCTACGGGCTGGTGGCCCACATCGGGCAGCGCGTCCTGTACGCGTGCGACCGCGGCCGGACGGCCGCGGCGGCGGTGGTGGCGGGCTGGGTGACGGTCATGGCGGCCGATGCGGCGCTGGTGGCGGTGGTCGACGACCGGTGGGTCGTCGCGGTGCTCGGCGTGGGGAACGCGGCCGGGATGACGGTGGCCGGGGTGCTGCTGCTGGCGATGCTGGGCCGGGCGCGCGGGCGCGCCGCGCTGGCGGGCGTCCCGCGGGCGCTGGCGGCCGGGGTCGCGGGCGGTGCCGGGGGAGGGGCCGCCGGCTACGGTGCCGCGGCCCTGATCGGCGCCGCGTCGCCGCTGCCGGGCGTGGGCGCGGGAGCGCTCGCGGCGGCCGTCGCGGCCGGGGTGTTCGTGATCATCGTGTACGTCATCGACGGCCGGGACCTGCGGGCCGTCCTCACCAGGAAGGTCGCGCGGGATGCCGGATGAGTCGGAACTGAACGGGCTGGACGAGCTGGACGGGATGCGGGTCGCGCTGGTGCTCGGGACGGCGGCGGGCGGCGTCGGCCGGCACGTGCGGTCGGTCGCCGCCGGGCTGGCGGACCGGGGCGCGCGGGTGGTGGTGTGCGGGCCCGCCGAGACCGGGGACCGGTTCGGGTTCGCCGGGCCGGGCGTCCGGTTCGCGGAGGTGGACCTGGGCGACCGGCCCCGTCCGCTGCGGGACGCGAAGGCCGTCGGTCGGCTGCGGGCGCTGCTGCGCGGCGCGGACGTCGTCCACGCGCACGGGCTGCGGGCCGGCGCGTTCGCGGCCGCGGCGTGCGCGCGGCCCGCGCCGGGGCCGCTGCGGATCTCGCGGGGCGGGCCGCCGCTGGTGGTCACCCTGCACAACGCCGTCATCACCGGCGGCCGGACCGCCGCGATCTACGGGGCGCTGGAACGCGTCGTCGCCCGCGGCGCCGAGGTCGTCCTCGGGGTGTCGCCCGACCTGGAGGAGCGGATGCGCGCGCTGGGCGCCCGGTCGACCGGGCACGCGCTCGTCCCGGCCCCCGCGCCGCGCGCCCAGCCGGGCCCGGCCGTCCGTGCGGACCTGCGCGCGGAGCTGGGCGTGGGGGACCGGCCGCTGATCCTCACGGTGGGGCGGCTCGCCGACCAGAAGGGCCTGCCGACGCTGCTGGACGCCGCCCGCGGCTGGGCCGCGCGGGAACCGCGCCCGCTCGTCGCCATCGCCGGGGACGGGCCGCTGGAGGACGGGCTGCGCGCCCGCATCGACCGGGAGGAGCTGCCGGTGCGGCTGCTGGGCCGCCGGTCGGACGTGCCCGGACTGCTGGCCGCCGCCGACGTCGCGGCCGTCCCGAGCGTGTGGGAGGGGCAGCCGCTCATCGTGCAGGAGATCCTGCGCGCCGGGCGCCCGCTGGTGGCGACCCGGGTCGGCGGGATCCCGGGCCTGGTCGGCTCCGCCGACCGCGGTGGCGGGCTGCTGCAGGGGCCCGAGAGCGAGGCGGCGCTGCTCGTCCCGCCGGGGGACGCGGGAGCGCTGGAGCGGGCGGTGAGCCGGGTGCTGGACGATCCGGCGCTCGCCGCGCGGCTGGCGGCGGCCGCCGCCGCGCGGGCCGCGCTGCTGCCGGGCGAGGACGATGCCGTCGACCAGCTCGTCCGCCTCTTCCGGGAGCTTCGGGAGGGGAGCGCCCGGCGCCGGGGTGGGAGATGATCGGTCCTTAGACGCCACTTCGGCGGCTCCGGTTCAGAAAGACGCCAAGAAAATTTGACGGGACGGGAACCGGCAGGTGGGCGACCGCGTTTAAGGGGGCAGTGGAGGGGAGTATCCCTGCGCGCGGTTCTCGTCAGCACGGCCGGTCCGTACCGGCCCGGGTTCCGCGGCCCGTTTCCTTCAGGGCGGGAGAGACCTCCGGCGCTCTGCCATGTCCGCCGGAGGAGAGTTAACCTTGTCCGTTGCCCCCTGGGTCTGGTTCGTCACCATCGCGGCGATCCTCGCCATCATCCTCGCCGACCTGTTCCTCATCCACCGGAACGACACGCGGGAGTTCACCACCCGCCGGGCCGCGTTCTGGTCGACGGTCTATATCGGCCTCGCCGTGGCGTTCGGCCTGGGCGTCTGGGCCTTCTCCGGAGGCGAGTACGCCGCGCAGTACTTCGGCGGCTTCGTCACCGAGAAGAGCCTGAGCGTCGACAACCTCTTCGTGTTCATGGTGATCCTGGCGCGGTTCGCCGTGCCGAAGCGCTCGCAGCACACGGTGCTGATGGCCGGGATCATCATCGCGCTGGTGCTGCGCGGCATCTTCATCGCCGTCGGGGCCGCCGCACTCGCCGCCTTCACCTGGGTGTTCTTCATCTTCGGCGCGATCCTCATCTGGACGGCCTTCGGGCTCGTGCGCGGCGAGGACGACGACGAGGTCGGGGAGAACGCGATCCTGCGGTGGGCCAAGCGCGTCGTCCCGACCGCCGACCACTACGACGGCAACAAGTTCCTCACCCGGGTGAACGGCCGCCGCCTGGCCACCCCGCTGCTGATCGTGATGATCGCCATCGGCACCACCGACGTGCTGTTCGCGCTGGACTCCATCCCGGCGATCTTCGGGCTGACCACCGAGCCGTACCTGGTGTTCGCCGCCAACGCGTTCGCCCTGATGGGCCTGGTGCAGCTCTACTTCCTGCTGGGCGGGCTCGCCGACCGGCTGAAGTACCTGAGCCACGGGCTGGCGTTCATCCTCGGGTTCATCGGCGTCAAGCTCGTCCTGCACGCGCTGCACGAGTACGGCGTCCACTGGGCGCCCGACATCCCGATCTGGCTGTCCCTGTCGGTCATCGCCGGCACCCTGGTCGCGGTCACCGTGGCCAGCCTCGCGGTCGCCCCGAAGGGCGCCGAGAAGAAGGCCGCGCCGGTCGAGGGGGACGCGGCGGACCGCGAGGACCGGGACGCCCGCGCCGCCCTGGACTGAGGTTTCCGACCGGCTGCCCGCCCCGCGCTCCGCGGGTCCGGCGGCCGGTCGTCCCGCCGGGGGCGCGGCCCGCCGAGGCACTGAGACACGGGTCACCGTCCCGTCCGAACAGAACTCTGTTCTAGAATCGCGTCAACAGCGGTCTCAGAAGGGTTGGACGCATGGCCATCGGGCTGACCGAGGAGCACGAGGCGCTCGCCGAATCGGTGCGCGGCTTCGCCGAGCGCAACATCCCGGCGACGGTCGTACGGACCGCGCTGGACGCGGACGAAGAGACGAGGCCCGGCTTCTGGTCGGCGCTGGCCGAGCAGGGGCTGCTCGGGCTGCATCTCGACGAGAAGCACGGCGGGCAGGGCTACGGCCTGCTCGAGCTGGCGATCGTGGTGGAGGAGCTGGGCCGCGCCGTCGCGCCCGGCCCGTTCCTGCCCACCGTCCTGGCCAGTGCCGTGATCGACGGGTCCGGCAACGCCAAGGCCTGCGCGGAGCTGCTGCCGGTCCTGGCCGACGGGTCCCGCACCGGGGCCGTCGCGCTGGACGGCGCGCTGACCGCGCGCCGCGACGGCGACGCGCTCGTCGTGTCGGGCGAGGCCGCGACGGTGCTGGGCGCGTCCCTCGCCGACGTGCTGGTCCTGCCGGTGACGGTCGGCGACGGCGCCGAGCACTGGGTCGCGGTGGACGCCGCGGACGTCACCGTCACCGCCGTCGAGAGCCTGGACCGGGTCCGGCGGGTCGCGAAGGTCGCGGCGTCCGAGGTCACCGTCACCGCCGACCGGCTGCTGGACGACGTCACCACCCGCCGGGTCCGGGACCTCGCGGCGGCGCTGTTCGGCGCCGAGGCGGCGGGCGCGGCCGGCTGGCTGGTCACCACCGCGGCCGAGTACGCCAAGGTCCGCGAGCAGTTCGGCCGCCCGATCGGGCAGTTCCAGGGCGTCAAGCACAAGGCGTCCCGGATGCTCATCTCCCTCGAGCAGGCCCGCGCCGCCGCCTGGGACGCCGCCCGCGCCCTCGACGACGCCGCGCCCGACGCCGGGTTCGCCGCCGCGGTCGCCGCCGTCATCTCCGCCGACGCCGGCGTGCAGACCGCCCGCGACGCCATCCAGATCCTCGGCGGCATCGGGTTCACCTGGGAGCACGACGCGCACGTCTACCTGCGCCGCACGCTGACCCTGCGCGCCCTGCTGGGCGCCTCCAAGGACTGGGCGGCCGAGGTCGCGAAGACCGCCCTCGGCGGCGGCCGCCGCGAGGTCGTCCTGGAGCTCGACGCGGACGCGCAGCCGACCCGCGAGCGGATCCAGGCCGAGATCGCCGAGCTGGCGAAGATCGAGGACAAGACCGAGCGCAACGCCCGGATGGGCGACGACGGCTGGACCGTCCCGCACTTCCCGAAGCCGTGGGGCCGCGCCGCCGGGCCGGTCGAGCAGGTCCTCATCCAGCAGGAGCTGAAGGCGGCCGGGGTCAAGGCCCCGAACCTGGTGATCGGCGCGTGGCTGGTGCCCTCGCTCGTCCGCTACGGGACCGAGGAGCAGAAGGAGAAGTTCCTGCGCCCGACGCTGCGCGGCCAGATGGTCTGGTGCCAGTTGTTCTCCGAGCCGGGCGCGGGCTCCGACCTGGCCTCGCTGTCGATGAAGGCCGAGCGCGTCGAGGGCGGCTGGAAGCTCACCGGGCAGAAGATCTGGACGTCGGTGGCGCACATGGCCCAGTGGGGCTTCTGCATCGCCCGCACCGACCCCGACGCCGCCAAGCACGACGGGATCACCTACTTCCTCGTCGACATGAAGGCCCCCGGCGTGGACGTCCGCCCGCTGCGCGAGCTGACCGGCGACGCCCTGTTCAACGAGGTCTTCCTCGACGGCGTGTTCGTCCCCGACGAGCACGTCGTCGGCGAGGTGAACAAGGGCTGGCAGGTCGCCCGCAACACCCTGTCCAACGAGCGGGTGTCGCTGTCCACCGGCGGCGGCCTCGGCATGGGCGTGCCCGAGCTGCTGAAGTTCTTCCGGGGCAAGGAGCTGGACGCCGTCGCCCGCAGCGAGGTCGGCAAGCTCATCGCGCAGGGCCAGTCGATCGACCTGCTCGGCCTGCGCACCACGCTGAAGCAGCTCAACGGCGTGGAGCCGGGCGCCGAGGCGAGCGTCCGCAAGCTCCTCGGCGTCCAGTTCAACCAGGACGTGGCCGACTACTGCTGGGCGTCGCAGGGCGCGGCCGCCACCACCGAGGTCCCGATGACCGAGGGCGGCATCGTCGCCCGCGCGATGCTGTTCAGCCGCTCCATGACGATCTACGGCGGCACTACCGAGGTGCAGCTGAACATCATCGGCGAACGCCTCCTCGGCCTCCCCCGCGACCCCGAACCCGGCAAGTAACCCCGGCCGACCCCGACCACCGGGCACGCTTCGCGCGGCCGTGGGCGCCCCGGCGCCGGAGGCCGCGCGAAGCCCCGGGGACGGGTGACCGGAGCGTGCGTGCGAATCCCCCACGGGCCACGATCGTTCGCAGCGGCACGCGAGGACCGTCGTCCCCGCGACGGGGGCTCCAGGGGGCGTACCGCCGGGTCAGCGCCGCGGGCGGAAGGCGTAGGTGACGTTCAGGAGGACGATCATCACCAGGGTGAAGATCAGGCCGCCCAGGCCGGCGTTGAGCGCCGTGATGGCGGTCAGCGGGATCGCGGCGAGCAGCGACAGGACGGCGAGGGCCAGGCTGTGGTCGCGGTCCGGCCTCGCCGGGGCGGCTGCCGGGGCGGGACGGCGCCGCTGCGCCGGGGCGCTCCCGGCGCGGGCGTCGAGGGCCTCCTCGATGCGGTCGACGACCGTCTCGATGAAGGCGTCGTCGTAGTCGGGGCCCAGTTCCCGCCGGGCGGCCAGCGCCGCGGCCAGGTCTTCGCGAGGCAGGCGTGGGGTCGTCATGTCCCGGTTATACGCTTTCCCGGCGCATGGCGGCGTCACCCGGAGGGAGGAGGTTCCGGGTCACCCGCAGGGGGCGGGCGCCGGACGGCCGCCCCGAGCGGCCGCGCTACCCGTCGGTACACTTCCGCTTTGGCCGCCGAGAAGTTCCGGAGGTTCCCGTGAGAGTGCGGGCCCGAATGACCGCCCTGGCCGGGTGCGCGGCGGCCGCCGCGCTCGTCCTGGCGGGCTGCGGCGGGGAGGGCGACGGCCACGCCGGGACGGGCGCCGCCGGTTCCGCGCCGCCCACCACGATGGCGCCGCTGCCGCGGGTGTCGCCGGCGGCGGTGAAGCCGCTCGTGGGCCGCTGGATCGGCAAGGGCAAGGACTACTTCCAGTTCGCGGCCGACGGCAAGGGCGTGTGGATGAAGGGCGGGCACGAGCTGTGGAGCGGGATCGTGATCCCCGAGGGCGGGCGCGAGTTCCGTTTCTCCTGGAAGGGCGGGGATCCGAAAACCGCCTCCTACTGGGGCGTCACCCTTGCTGAGCAGGGAGACGAGTTGACGTTCGCCGGGACGAATCAGACGTACACGAAGGTCAAGGGATGAGCGACAGCACGGTGTCCGAGATCGTGTCCGACGCGGGGGCGGACGGGGCGTTCGCCTCGCCCGCCGACGCGGCCGCGAGGCTGGCGGGCGTCCGCTACCTCACCGACGAGGCGATCGCCACGACCGTCTTCCTCGCGCAGGCGCTGGGGAAGCCGCTGCTGGTGGAGGGGCCCGCGGGGGTCGGGAAGACCGAGCTGGCCAAGGCCGTCGCGGCGGCGACCGGGTCCGAACTGATCCGGCTGCAGTGCTACGAGGGGCTGGACGAGGCCCGCGCCCTGTACGAGTTCAACTACAAGAAGCAGCTCCTCGCCATCCAGGCGGCCCCCGAGGACCGGGCCTGGCAGGAGACCCACGACGACATCTTCTCCGAGGAGTTCCTCCTCGAGCGGCCGCTGCTGGCCGCCATCCGCCGCACCGGGCCGACCGTCCTGCTCATCGACGAGGCGGACAAGGCCGACGTCGAGGTGGAGGGCATGCTGCTGGAGGTCCTGTCGGACTTCCAGGTCACCATCCCCGAGCTCGGCACCGTCGAGGCGGTCCGCCGCCCGTTCGTGCTGATCACCTCGAACGCGGCCCGGGAGCTGTCCGAGGCGCTCAAGCGCCGCTGCCTCTACCTGCACCTCGACTACCCGGCACCCGAACGGGAGCGCGACATCGTCCTGGCGCAGGTCCCCGGCATCGAGGCGGAACTGGCCGAGCAGCTGGTCCGGACGGTCGGGACGCTGCGCGCGCTCGAGGTCAAGAAGGCCCCGTCGATCGCCGAGACGGTCGACTGGGCCCGCACGCTGCTCGCGCTAGGGCTGGACGAACTGGACGAGGCGGCGGTCGCGCGCACGCTCGGCGTCGTCCTCAAGCACGCGTCCGACCAGGAGCGCGCCGCGAAGGAACTGGGGCTCGGCTGACATGGCGTCGCTCGTCGACCGGCACACCGGGTTCGTCGCGGCGCTGCGCGAGGCCGGGCTGCCGGTGTCGGTCGCCGAGGGCCTGGACGCGGTCCGCGCCATGCAGGCCGTCGACCTGCTCGACCGGGAGGCGCTGCGCGCCGCCTACGCCGCCACGGTCGTCAAGCGGCCCGCGCACCGGGTCGCGTTCGACCGGCTGTTCGACCTGTGGTTCCCCGCCGCGGTCGGGGACGGCGCGGGCGCCCCGCCGGGGCGTGCCGCGCGGACCCGCGGCGCCGACGGGCGCCCGGTCCCGGCACCGCTGGACCCGCAGGTGCGGCTGCGCCGGGAGGAACTGGCGGACCTGCTGCTGACGGGGGATGACGCGGGCCTGCGGCAGTTCGCCCGGACGGCCGTCGCCGAGTACGGGCGCCCCGACGGGCAGGACGCGTGGTTCTCCTCCGGAGTCCTGCGCGCGCTGTCGCCCGGGACGCTCATGGCGGGGCTGCTGAACGCCGTCCTGCAGGGGCGGGAGCGCGGCGGCATGGCGGAGCGGGTCGCGCGCCGCACCTTCACCGACCGCATCGCCCGGTTCGAGGACCTCGTCGCCGGTGAGGTGCGGCGCCGCATCGCCGAGGACACCGGCGTCGAGCGGACCGCGCGGCTGACCGTCCGGCCGCCGCTGGAGCGCCTGGACTTCTCCAGCGCGGGCCGCGCCGAGCTGGACGCGCTGCGCCGCGAGGTGTACCCGCTGGCGCGGCGCCTGGCGACCCGGCTCGTCCAGAAGCAGCGGCGCGGCGACCGCGGCCGGCTCGACTTCCGCCGCACCGTCCGCGCGTCGCTGGGCAGCGGGGGAGTGCCGCTCACCACGCACTACCGGCCGCGCCGCCCGCACAAGCCGGAGCTGGTCGTGCTGTGCGACGCCAGCGACTCGGTGTCGGCGTTCGCGCACTTCACGCTGCTGCTGACGTTCGCGCTGCGGGAGCAGTTCACCAAGGTGCGGGCGTTCGCGTTCATCGACGCCACGGACGAGATCACCAAGTACTTCCGGCCGGGCGCGGACGTCGCCGACGCGATGACCCGGATGGCGGCCGAGGCCGACCTCGTCTGGATCACCGGACGCTCCAACTACGGGCACGCGATCAAGGTGTTCGCCGACCGGTACGGCGACGCGGTCGGGCCGAAGACGTCGCTGCTGATCCTCGGCGACGCCCGGTCCAACTACGGGGAGCTGTCCCTGCCGATCCTGCGTGACCTCGTGGACCGCGCCCGCCACGCGCACTGGCTGAACCCCGAGCCGCGCCGCCTGTGGGACACGGGCGACTCGGCCGCGTCCCGCTACGGCGAGCTCGTCGAGATGCACGAGTGCCGCAACCTCGCCCAGCTCGCCGCGTTCGTCGAGGACCTCGCCTAGATCGTTGATGGGGGTTTGCCGAACCGGCGGCGGGCATGGCGAAGGGCGCCCATGATCAGTGTGTGAAGACAAACCTGGACGCCCTTCTGACCGCACTCTACGTCCATCTGGACGACCACGTCCTGCGATCGGCCGACCGGCCCCGCAGACGCGGCCCCGCCCGGACCCTCAACGACGCCGAACTGGTCTGCGTCGCCATCGCCCAGGTCCTGCTCGGGTGCGATTCCGAGCGCCGGTGGCTGCGGACCGCGCCCGCACGGATCGGGCACCTGTTCCCCCGGCTGCCCGGCCAGTCCGAGTACAACCGGCACCTGCGCGACGCCGCCCCCGCCCTGGCGGCCGCAGCGGCGTGGCTGGTCCGCCGGATCCCGTCCTGGCACGACCGGCTGCGGCTGATGGACGGCACCCCGCTGCGCTGCGGCGCCTCCCGCACCACCGTCCACCGCTCCGCCCTGGGCGAGATCGCCGGCTACGGCATGGACAAGTCCCACCACGCCTTCTACTGGGGAGCCAAGCTCATGCTGATCACCACCCCCGAAGGCGCAGTGTGCTCTTTCAGCGTGGCCCACCCCAAGGAACTGGACGAGCGCAAGCAGGCGATCCACCTGCTGCACACCCGGCCGCCCGCCCCGGGGCCCTGCCCGATCGTGTGCGACAAGGGATTCGCCGGAGCCGAGGTGGAGAAGACCGCCGCCGGCCTGGGCCACCTCCTGATCCGGCCGGTGCGCCAGGACGAGCCCGAGCCGCCTGTCAAGGTGTTCCCGGCCTGGCTGCGCCAGCGCATCGAGGCCGTCATCTGGACCCTGAAGAACCAGCTCGGACTGGAACGCCACGCCGCACGCACCACCGAAGGGCTCTGGACGCGCCTGTGCCAGCGCATCTGCGCCCTCAACGCCGCCATCTGGCACAACTGGCTCATCGACGCCCCGGTCAAGCGGTCACTGATCGCCTATGACCACTGACCGAGGCACTCAACAACCCCCATCAACGATCTAGGCGTGTTCCCGGGGCCGGTCCCGGATCACCAGCGCCAGGGCGGCGTAGGCGAGCGCCGCGACGGCCGAGACGACCAGCGCGGCGTTCGTCCCGTGCGCCAGCGCGGACGGACTGTGCCCGGAGCCCGTCGCGACCGCCCCGACGATCGCGACGCCGACGGAGGCGCCGATGTAGCGGGCGGTGTTGTTCGCGCCCGACCCCATGCTCGCGCGGTCGGCGGGCACGCTGTCCACGGCCAGCCGCGCGAGCATCGCGTTCGTCAGCCCGCTCGCGATCCCGGCGACCGCGAGGCCGGGCGCCAGGTGCCACCACGGCGCGCCCGGCGCGAACACGGCCATCGCCAGCTCGCTCAACCCCGCCAGCGCGAACCCGGCCGCCAGCAGCCGCCGGACGGGCAGCCGGGCGGGCAGGCGGTGCGCCTGCAGCGCCACGACGAACGACAGGCCGGACCAGATCGCGAGGACCAGCGCCGCCGTGAGCGGCGACACGCCCAGGACCAGGGCCATCATGGTCGCCGAGTAGGTCATCACGCCGATGACCGTGAGGCCGGTGACCAGCGCGCCCGACACCGACAGCAGGAACGCCGGGCGCCGGAACAGCGCGAGATCGACCATCGGCTCGGAGCGCCGCGCCTCGATCAGGACGAACGCCGCCAGCAGCACGGCGGCCGCGGCGAGCAGCGCGAGGACGCCGGGGGCGGCCCAGCCGGTGCGGCCCCACGTGATCGCCGCGACCAGCGCGCCCACGCCCAGGCTCATGGTGACCAGGCCGGGGAGGTCCAGGCCGCGCGGGCGCTCGGCGCGGGACTCCTCCAGCGCGCGGGCGGCCACGACCGCGAGGAGGGCCGCGGCGGCGACCGTCGCCCAGTACCAGATCCGCCAGCCGCCCAGCACGGTCAGCCCGGCGGCGGCGATCGGGCCGAGCGCGATGCCGAGGCCGACCATCGCGCCCCACGTGCCGGTGGCGCGGGCCCGCCGCGGCCCCGGTTCGAACGAGGCCGCGACGATGCCGAGGCCGGTCGCCAGCAGCGCGGCGCTCGCCGCGCCCTGCACGATCCGTCCGGCGATGAACGTCGGGGCGTCCGGTGCCAGGGCGCACGCGACGCTGGAGACGGCCAGGCCCGCCGCGCCGAGGACGAACACCCGCCGGCGCCCGTGGTCGTCGGCGAGGCTGCCGACGGCGAGCAGCGCCGCGGCGAGCCCGAGGCTGATCGAGCTCATCAGCCAGATCTGCGCGGTCGCCCCGGCGTGCAGGCCGCGGGCGGTGTCGGCGAGCGTCGCCGCGGGCGCGCAGTAGTTCATCAGCGTGAGCAGCGTCGCCGCGGCGGGCAGCGTGAGGGCGGCGGAGCGGCCGGACGCGCGGCGCACGCCGGCCGATGGTGTCGCCAGGGTCGTCATGCGCACTCCAGGGAAGGAGGTTCGGTCAATGAACTCGCCGACCGTAGCACGGGTTGGTTCGTTCACTGAACCTAAGCTGGGATAGTGTGGGCGCATGGCACTCGGCAAGGACTACGCGGCACAGGACTGCTCGCTGGCCCGCGCCCTGGAGGTCGTGGGGGAGCGCTGGACGCTGCTGATCGTCCGGGACGCCATCTACGGCGTCCGGCGGTTCAGCGACTTCCTCGTCCACCTGGACATCCCGCGCGCGGTGCTGTCGGCGCGGCTGCAGTCCCTCGTCGAGGACGGGGTCCTCGCCAAGGACGGCAACGACTACGTCCTCACCGCGAAGGGCCGCGACCTGTGGCCCGTCGTCCACACCCTCGCCCGGTGGAGCGAGGAGCACATGTCCGCCGAGCCGTGCCGCCTGTTCGTCCACGTCGGCTGCGGCGCGCGGGTGCGGCCCGACGGCGCGTGCCCGTCCTGCGGCGGGCTCGTCCCGATGGAGGAGCTCGAGATCCACGCGGGGCCGGGCGTCCGGCACCGCGACGACCCGGTCAGCCGGGTCCTGCGCTCCCCGCACCGGCTGCTCGAGCCCATCCGGACCTGAGCGGACGGCGCCCGCCGGGGCGCCTCAGGCGCCGAGGGCGCGCGCGATGAGCTCGGCGACGGCGTCCGGGTCGAGGTGCTGCCCGGTGAGGCTCGCCAGGTTCTCCTGGTAGATCAGTACCGCCGTGAAGGTCGCCGCCGCCACCTCCAGCCGTGCCTGGTCGCCCCGCGCGCCGGGCAGCGCCAGTTCCAGCGCGTGCCGCGCCCGCAGGAACACCTCGCCGTTGAGCCGTCCGAGCCGTTCCCGGACGGACGTGTGCGTGTCGGCCTCGCGGAACAGGATCCGGCGCATCGCGGGCGACGCCCGCAGCGGCAGCGCGCGGGCCAGCCCCGACAGGGTGCCCGCCGGGTCGCCCGGGACCGCGCCGTCCAGGTCCCCGCCGCCGGACGCGTCGAGCTCCTCGACGACGGTGCGCTCGTCGATCAGCGCCACCAGGACGTCCATCTTCTGCGGGAAGTAGTGGAACACCAAGCCCTTGGGGACCTTCGCCCGGCGCGCGACGCGGGCCGTCGAGGTGGCCTCGTAGCCGCGCTCGGCGAACAGCGCCTCGGCCGCGTCCAGGATCCGGGTACGCGACGAGCGCTCCGCCGGGCCGCCCGGCGTGCATTCGGGGTCGGGCTCGTGCTTCCCGGACGTCCGCGTTCTCATCGGCGTTCCCCCCCGCATGCCGGACGGTCCCGGACGCGCGGGCGTCCGGGACCGCTTCGGGTCTGGTTCAGGGCGCGGCGGGCGTCCGGCCGCGCACCTGGGTGGCTCCCCACAGGCCGACGATAGTCGCGACCGCGCCGACGATCCATGCCGTCCAGGCCGCCGCGTCGGAGCCGGTGAAGCCGAAGGCCCACGGCGACACGAAGATCAGCAGGGCGAAGGCGGTCGTCGTCCACGCCGTCGGGCCGGGCGCGCCGAGCAGCGCGTACAGGCCGGCGAGCGCGAGCAGGGCGCCGAGCACCATGAGCGGCTGCTCGCCCGCGTCGTCGCCCCACAGGTTGGGGGCCAGCAGCGCGACGAGGCCGGCCACGAAGGCCACCCCGTCCTGCCATGCGAACTTGTCCATGTGCCACCTCCGGGGGTCGAGCGCGTCAAGTCCGGTACCGGAGAGAGTCCCCTGATTGACCGACCGGTCAATCTGGCCGAAAGGATGGAGTCGTCCAGCTTTGCGGTGATAAGGGCGGTACCGGCGGACAGGTCGGCCGGACCGGCTACCCTGCACGCCCATGGAGACCGATTCGGGGGAGCCGGAAGGGGAAGCGGGCCCCGCGCCCGTTCCGGGGCCGGGCGCGACGCTCGCGCCGCCGACCGCGCCACGTCCCCGGCGGACCCTGCTCGGCCCGCTGTGGCGGCTGATCGACGGGCGTCCGGGCGACTCGCGGGCCGCGGTGGCGCGGCGCGCCCGGATCCTGGTGACGGTGGCCACCGGCCTGGCCAACCTCGGCGGCGCCCTCGTCGTGGTGGTGTTCGGGCTCGTCGTCCCCGATCCGGTCGGCGGGATCTCCGACCGCCTCAAGCTGATCAACCTTGTCGTCTTCACCGCCTACGTCGCCGCGGCCCTCCCGGTCGGGCTCCTGCTCGGCGAGCGGTTCTTCCGCCGCGTCCACCGACTCCTGCAGCGCCACGACGAGCCGCGGAACCGCGCGTCCCTGCTGCTCTACGGCCCGCTGCGGCTGATGGGCCTGCACCTGACGCTGTGGGGGATCGGCACGGTCGGCTGGGTGCTGATCAACCTGCCGTTCTCGTGGCTGCTCGCGGTGAAGCTCGGCCTGACGAGCCTGCTCGGCGGCCTCACCACCTGCACGTTCGTCTACCTGATCACCGAGCGGCTGCTCCGCCGCGCGGTGACGACCGCGCTGCGCAGCGAGCTGCCCCGGCGGACCGGGCTGCCCGGCGTCGTCGCCCGGTCCGTGCTCGCGTGGGCGTTCGGCACCGCCGTCCCCATCCTCGGCCTGATCACCCTGGCGGTCGGCTCGTTCCTGATCGCCCGGATCACCGTCCGCGACTTCGCCGTCGCCGTCCTCACCCTCGGCGGCATCGCCCTGATCGTCGGCTTCCTCGTCACCTACGGCGCGGCCCGCGCGATCGCCGACCCGGTCGAGTCCGTCCGGCACGGCCTCGCCCGGGTGCAGCACGGCGACCTGGACGTCGAGGTGCCCGTCTACGACGCCGGCGAGGTCGGCCTCCTGCAGGCCGGGTTCAACCACATGGCCTCGGGGCTGCGCGAGCACGAGCGGCTGCGGGACCTGTTCGGCCGGCAGGTGGGCGCGGACGCCGCCCGCGTCGCCGTGGAGCGCGGCGTCGACCTCGGCGGCGAGCTGCGCGAGGTCGCGGTGCTGTTCGTCGACATCATCGGTTCCACCCGGCTCGCCGCGGACCGGCCGCCCGCCGAGGTCGTCAAGCTGCTCAACGACTTCTTCGCCGTCGTCGTCGAGGTCGTCGGCGCGCACGGCGGCTGGATCAACAAGTTCGAGGGCGACGCCGCCCTGGCCATCTTCGGCGCGCCGCTCGACCTTCCGGACGCGCCCGCGCGCGCCCTGGCCGCGGGCCGCGAGCTGGCCGTCCGGCTGCGCGCCGAGGTCGGCGGGCTCGAGGCGGCCGTCGGCGTCTCCGCGGGCGAGGCCGTCGCCGGGCACATCGGCGCCGAGGAGCGCTTCGAGTACACCGTGATCGGCGACCCGGTCAACGAGGCCGCCCGCCTCACCGACCTCGCCAAGACCACGCCCGCGCGCCTGCTCGCCGCCGGGACGCTCGTCGACGCCGCCGGGCCGGACGAGGCGGCGCGCTGGTCCCTCGGCGACGAGGTGGTCCTGCGCGGCCGCACCCGCCCCACCCGCCTCGCGGCGCCCGCCGACGGCCCGTCCTAGCGGCGCGGTTCGGCGGGCGCGGGGCGGCCGGGGTCAGTGGCCGCGGGCGATCCACTCCTCGAGGTGCGGGGCCTCGGCGCCGATCGTGGTGCCGTCCCCGTGGCCGGTGCGGACGTCGGTGCCCTCCGGGAGCGTCAGCAGCCGCTCCCGGATGGACGTGATGATCGTCGGGAAGTCGGAGAACGACCGCCCGGTCGCCCCCGGGCCGCCCTGGAACAGCGTGTCGCCCGAGAACACCGTCCCCAGTCCGGGCGCGTGCAGGCACACCGCGCCGGGGCTGTGGCCGGGCGTGTGCAGGACGGTCAGGTCCGTCCCGGCGACCGTGATCACCTGGCCGTCCGCCAGCTCGCCGTCGGGATCGCGGTCCGGGTGCCGCCGCCTCCACAGCATCAGGTCGTCCGGGTGCAGCAGGACGGGCGCGCCCGTGGCGTCCGCGAGGGCGGGCGCCGCGTCGATGTGGTCGTCGTGCCCGTGCGTCGACACGATGGCCACCAGCCTGCGGCCGTCCAGCGCCCGGTGGATCGCGCCGTCGTCGTGGGCGGCGTCGATGACGATCGCCTCGTCGTCGTCGCCGACGATCCAGACGTTGTTGTCGACGTCCCAGGTGCCGCCGTCGAGCGAGAACGTCCCGGACGTGACGAGGTGGTCGATGCGCGCCGCCATCAGAGCACCACCACCGAGCGCAGGACGTCGCCGTGGTGCATCTTCTCGAACGCCGCCTCGACGTCGCCGATCCCGATCGTCTCGGTGACGAACGCGTCCAGGTCGAGGCGCCCCTGCAAATACAGGTCGATCAGCATCGGGAAGTCGCGGGAGGGCAGGCAGTCGCCGTACCAGGACGACTTCAGCGACCCGCCCCGGCCGAACACGTCCAGCAGCGGCAGCTCGAGCCGCATCTCCGGCGTCGGCACCCCGACCAGGACGACCGTCCCGGCGAGGTCGCGGGCGTAGAACGCCTGCTCGTAGGTTTCCGGGCGGCCCACCGCCTCGACCACCACGTCCGCGCCGAACCCGCCGGTCAGCTCCCGCACCGACTCGACGACGTCGGCGTCCTTCGCGTGGATCGTGTGCGTGGCCCCGAGGGACTTCGCGGTGGCGAGCTTGCGCTCGTCCAGATCGATCGCGATGATCTTCGCCGCGCCGGCCAGCCGGGCGCCGAGCACCGACGCCGCGCCGACGCCGCCGCAGCCGATGACCGCGACCGAGTCGCCCCGGCCGACGTTCCCGGTGTTGATCGCCGCGCCGAGGCCCGCCATCACGCCGCACCCGAGCAGCCCCGCGACCTCCGGCTTCGCCGCCGGGTCGACCTTCGTGCACTGGCCCGCCGCCACCAGCGTCTTGTCGGCGAACGCCCCGATGCCGAGCGCGGGCGACAGCTCCGTGCCGTCCGCGAGGGTCATCTTCTGCTTGGCGTTGTGGGTGTCGAAGCAGTACCACGGGCGTCCCCGCAGGCACGCGCGGCACTGCCCGCACACCGCACGCCAGTTCAGCACCACGAAGTCGCCCGGTTCGACCTCGGTGACGCCTTCGCCCACCGACTCGACGATCCCGGCCGCCTCGTGCCCGAGCAGGAAGGGGAACTCGTCGTTGATGCCGCCCTCCCGGTAGTGCAGGTCGGTGTGGCATACCCCGCATGCCTGGACGTCCACCACCGCCTCCCCCGGACCGGGGTCGGGAATCGTGATCGTCTCGATCCGCACCGGCTCTCCCTTGCCCGGTGCGACGACTCCGCGTACCTGCTGCGCCATGCTCGTGTCTCCTCGTACTTCGCGTGATCGTCGTTGCGGTGCCCGACGACCCTATAAATCCCCGCTCCACCGGTCTCACGCCATTTCATCAACCGGAAGAACTCGTTCCCGACCAGGCCGGTTCCGGCGGCGTGGCACCCGGGAGCGACCTTGTACCCGCTCAGGTAGCGGGTTCGAGATCACCAATGCGGGCGTGGTGCGGGCGAGAGCGTCCCGTGGAGTCTTGCGGGACCGTACCGGATCGAGGAGGCCCCATGTTCCGTCCCGCTCCCCGCATCGCCGCCGGCCTCGCCGCGGGCGCCGTCGTCGCGGGCGCCGCCACCGCCGTCGGCGCCGCGAGCCCGGCCGCGGCCCACGCGGCCGCGCCCGCGACCGGCCGCACGGCGGCCGCGTCCGCCGCCGGGCAGGACCACCGGCACGCCCCGCGGGGGAGCCTGGTGTCCGCGCGGCACCTCGGCGGCATGACCGCCGCGGAGGTGCGCCCCTGGCTCGCGAGCACGAACTTCGACACCGCGTCCGTCCGGCATGGGGTGGACGCCTACCGGCTCGTGTACCGGACGGTCGACGCGCACGGCCGTCCGGCCACGGCCAGCGGCCTGCTGGTGGTGCCCCGCACCGGCGAGCGGCGGCTCCGCACCGTCTCCTACGCGCACGGGACGACCAGCTTCAAGCCGGACGCCCCGTCGGTCGCCGACGACGTGTGGGCGCGGGGCCCGGCCGTCACCTTCGGCGCCGCCGGGTTCGCCGCGGTCGCGCCCGACTACCTGGGACTGGGCGCGGGGCCGGGCGTCCACCCCTGGAAGCACGTGCCGTCCGAGACGTCGGCGTCGCTGGACATGCTCCGGGCGGCGCGCGCGTTCGCGCCGCGCACCGGGCACGTGCTCGAGCGGGACGTGCTGGTCACCGGGTTCTCGCAGGGCGCGTCGTCGGCGCTGGGGCTCGCCCGGGCACTGCAGGAGGGCGCCGACCGGCGGTTCCGGGTCCGCGCGGTCGCCCCGATCAGCGGCGCCTACGACTTCCGGGGGTCGGAGCTGCCCGCGCTGCTGAGCGGGGAGATCGCCCCGAAGATGGGGGTGGCGTACGTCTCCTACCTGCTCACGTCCTGGAACCGGACCTTCGGCGGCGTCTACCGGGAGCCGTCGGAACTGTTCCGGGAGCCGTACTCCGGCCGGGTCGAGAAGTTCTTCGACGGCACGACGCCCGGCCCCGTCATGCTGGGGGGACTCCCCGGCACCCTGGAGGAACTGCTCACCCCGCGCGGCCTGGAACTCCTGCGGAACCCCTCGGGGACGTTCGCCGAGGGCCTGCGCGTGGACGGCGAGGTCTGCACGGCCTGGACGCCGCGCGTGCCCGTCCGGCTGTACAGGATGGACGGCGACGAGCAGGCGGTCACCGCGAACACCGCGGCCTGCGCGGCGGGGTTCCGGGAGCGCGGCGCGCGGGTGCGGGTCGTCGACGTGGCCGACCGGCTCCACGAGGGGTCGCGGCACCTGGGGTCGAACGTGGCGGCGACCGGTCTGGTGGCCCGCTGGTTCGCCGGGACGCGGTGACCGGGGCGCGGTGACCGGGGCCCGCGCCGGCCGGTTCGGCGGCCGGACCCGTGGAAAGGGCCCCGTGGCTCGGGCCTCGTGGAAGGGTTCGGTGCAAGGGTTCAGTGGAAGCGGATGACCTGGAGCTTGTCGGCGGTGTTGCGGTCCAGGACGGTGACGCCGGCGGCGGGCGGCACGGCGCCGCCGCGGGCGCTGTCGATCAGCGGGCGCCAGCGGCGGCAGTGCCGGTGGAACGTCGCGCGGGTGACGACCCTGCCGCGGGAGATCTGCCCGGCCCGCGCCGTCTCGGGGTCGACGTCGATCAGGATCAGGTGCAGCCGCCCGCCGTGCAGGCGGGCCGTCCACGCGAAGAGGTACAGGATGTGCGGCCAGGTGCCGCGGGTGTGGGCGACGACGCCGCGCCCGCGCAGCACGGCCCGGCCGATCCGCCACACGTGGGTCGTGTGGATCAGCGGGGTGCGCAGGACCGCGGGCAGGGGGCGCAGCCGCCGGGCCCACCAGTTCCGCGCCTGGCCGGAGTCGATCACGAGGACGTCCCCGGCGGGCACCGGCGCGGTCTCGTCGCCGCGCAGGCCGTAGAGCCGGTTCAGCAGCGTGCTCTTCCCGGCGCCTGGAAGCCCGGCGACGAGCACGAGGGAACCGGCCGGGTAATGCAGCGCCGGGCCCGGATCCACCTCATCGATGTCGTGGATGTCGTTCTCCTGGCCGCCGGAAGTGTGTTCTGAGAAACGAACACTCCCCGCCGGTTGTTCCGGCCGGGGCGGCGGCCGGGCGCGGTCACCAGCCGCGGGCGCGCCACTCCGGGACGGCCGGGCGCTCGCGGCCGAGCGTGGAGTCCTTGCCGTGCCCGGGGTAGAACCAGGTGGCGTCGGGGAGGCGCTCGAAGACGCGCTCCTCCACGTCGGCGAGCAGCTGCTTGAACAGCGTCGGGTCGCCCCAGGTGTTGCCGACGCCGCCGGGGAACAGGCTGTCCCCGGTGAACAGGTGCGGCCGGTCGGCGAGCTCCCCGCCCGCGTCGTACAGCAGCGCGATCGAGCCCGGCGTGTGCCCGCGCAGGTGGATCACCTCGAGCGCGGCGCGTCCGACCCGGACGACGTCGCCGTGCTCGACGGGCTCGGCGACGGGCTCGGGGAGGGCCTCGGCGTCGTGGGGGTGGGCGACGACGGGCGCGCCGGTCGCGCGCGCCACCTCGCTGAGCGCCATCCAGTGGTCCTGGTGCCGGTGGGTGGTGACGATCCGCTCGAGCGGGCCGTCGCCGACCAGTTCCAGCAGCCGGGGCGCCTCGTTGGCCGCGTCCACCAGCAACTGCTCGCCGGTGGCGGTGCAGCGCAGGAGGTAGGCGTTGTTGTCGTACGGGCCGACCGAGACCTTCGTGACCCGCAGTCCCGGCAGTTCCCGGACGTCGGGCCGTCCGCCGGGCTCGACGTTCCCCGTGTAGGTCATGGGTCCTCCCTCGAAGGCCGCGTGCGATGCCGGACGACCATCTTCCCCCATCGGCGGGGGCGGTCACGGCCGGGCCGCCGTCCGGGCGCGGCGGGGTTGAGTCACGAGACTCAGCCGAACCGTGCATTAGTGGGCGGAAAACCGCCGCGCGCCGCCGCACCATGGCGGTGGAAGATCGGTTCGACCGAGAGGACGGTACGACGATGCAGGTGGTTCGGCGGGTCACCGCGTCTCGTCCCGGACCGCGTCCGGAGCCGCCCGAGGACGTCCTCGGGCAGGCCTGCGCGCTGGTCCGGCTCTGCGGGCAGGACGCCGCGATCGCGGCGATGCTGCTCGCCCTGGTGCTGGTCGGGACCGCCACGAGGCTGGCCGCCGGCCCGCCCGGCGTCACCGCGCTGGCGCTGCTGCCGGTGCTGGCCGGATCGTTCGCGATCTCGGCGGCCTTCGCCGTCCGGTCCCGCCGGACGCTGCTGTCGGTGCTCGGCGAGGTCCGGGGCCGCACCGGTGCGCCGCTGGACCCGGCGGTCCCGTGGAAGACGTTCGCGTCGGCCGCCGCGCTCGACGAGGCGGTTCTGGACCGGGAGCTGCGACGGCTGCTGTCGGCCGCGCACCGCTGCGGGGAGCTCTCCTGGCAGGCGCTCGCGTGGGCCGTGACGTCTGCGGTGCTGTTCCTGTTCTGGACGCTCGCGGCGGCGGCGGGCGGCGGGTGAACCGTGCTGGACGTCCCCCTCGGGCGGCCTCTCGGGCAGCCCCTCGGGCCCGACCCGGACCACGGCCCGGACCACGATCCGGAGCACGGCGTGCGTCCGGGCAGTTTCTGGGCGCGGCTCGCGCCCGCGGACCGGCAGGCGCTGCGGGCGATGGGCCGCACCACCGCGATCCCGCCGCGCGGGACGCTGTGCCACCAGGGCGTCGCCGCACCCGCCGTCTACGTCCTGTTCAAGGAGGTGCCGCGCGCGGCGGGCAACGCCGTGGCCAAGGAGTTCGTGGACTCCAGCGAGGGCGACCAGTCGATCATCGAGCTGTTCGGGGCAGGGGACCTGGTCGGCGTCCTCGGGCCGTGGGGGCATCCGCAGCGCGGGACGGTCGCGGCGCTCGACCACGTCGTCGCGCTGCGGGTCGAGCGCCGCAAGTTCCGCAGCCTGCTGGCGGCCAACCCGCGGGTCGCCGAGGCGATGATGCACACCGTCTCGCAGATCGTCACGCACGGCGGCCGCCGCCACGCGGTGCGCGCCGCGAACCATCCGCAGCGGCTCGCCTACCACCTGCTGGAGCTGGTCCACCGGTTCGGGGAGCGCACCTCGCGCGGCCTGGAGGTCCCGCTGCGGCTCAGCCAGGCCGAGCTGGCGAACTGGGCGGGGATCTCCCGCGAGACGCTCGTCCGCTGGTTCCGCAAGTGGCGGGAGAAGGGGATCCTGGCCTGGCGGGACCGCCTGCTCACCGTGCTCGACCCCGAACGGCTGCGGCGCGCCGCCGGCCCGTGGGGCGACGAGTGGCCGGCCGTCGAGCACGCCCCCGCGCAGCCGGACGAACCGGGCGGGATCGCCGCGCGCGAGCCCGTGCGGCTGGAGCCGTCCGGCGGCGCGCCCGCCGAGCCGGAACTCCCCGCGGACAACCCGTTCTTCACCGGACGCGACGTCAGCCTGCGCAAGCTCGACATGCTCGTGGCGCAGGCCGAGTGGCCGCGCGCGGTCGTCGTCCAGGGGATGGCGGGGGTCGGCAAGACGGCCCTGGCGCTGCACTGGGCGCACCGGGCGGCCGGGCGGTTCCCCGACGGGATCCTGTTCACCGACCTGCGCGGGACGTCCCGCGGGCCCCTCACTCCCGGCGAGGCGATGGGGCAGGTGCTCCGCGCGGCGGGCATCCCCGGCGACCAGCTGCCGCGCACCGAGGCGGGGCTGGCGGCGCGGTGCCGCTCGCTGCTGGCCGACCGGCGCATGCTGCTGATCCTGGACAACGCCGCCGGTCCCGAACAGGTGGGGCCGCTGCTGGCCGCGGCCGCGTCCGGGCTGGTGGTGGTGACGAGCCGCCGGCGGCTCCCGCCGCTGCTGCGCGGCGTTGACGTCCGCACGCTGGAGCTGCGGGAGCTGGCGGCCGACGAGGCGGAGGAGCTGATCGCGGGCGTGCTCGGGCCGCGGGACCCGCGCGTCGCGGGCGAGCGGCGGCCGCTGGCCCGGCTCGCCCACGAGTGCGGCCGGCTGCCGCTGGCCCTGGCGGTGATGGCCGGCCGGCTCGCCGAGAACCCGGACGAGTCGATCGCGGACGCCGTCCGGGAGCTGACGGCGCACGACGAGGAGACCGCGCCCGGGGTGTCCGGCGCGGGGGCGCGGGGCGGCGCCCGGGGCACGGCCGCGCGCGGCGGCGTGCTGCAGGGCGTCCTGGGCCCGACCTTCGAGGTGGCCTACCGGGGGCTGGGGCTCGACCAGCGGGAGGCGTTCCGCAGGCTCGGGCTCGTCGCCGGCCCCGACTTCACGGCCGCGGCCCTCGCCGCGCTCCAGGACCGTCCGGAGGAGGACGCGCGCGACTGCCTGGAGGGGCTCCGGCAGGCGTACCTGGTCGAGGACGCGGCGCCCGGCCGCTACCGCATGCATGATCTGCTGCGCGAGTTCGCCCGCGGGCGGGCGCTCGTCGAGGACGCCGACAGCGATCTGCAGGCCGCGCAGCGGCGGCTGCTGGCCGGCTACCTCGCTGGGGCGCGGGCGGCGGGGGAGCGGCTCGGCGCGCCCGCGCGCCCCACGGTGGCAGGCGGCGCGGCCCGCGAGGGCGTGCCGCCGGGCGCGGGCGCCGGGGCGGCGTCCCGTCCGGCGGGGGCGCCGGTGCCGGATGCGAGCACGGAGGCGCCGGCGGCCGGGCTCGAGTGGTTCGAGGCCGAGCGGCGCAACCTCGTCGCGGCGGTGCACCGGGCGGCCCGGCTCGGGCTGCACCGGACGTGCTGGGAACTGGCCGACGCGCTGTTCGACTTCCAGCGGCTCCGGCGGTACGGGGAGGACAACGTCGCGGTCCTGCAGGCGGGCGTGCGCGCCGCCCGCGCCGAGGAGGACTGGGCGGCCGCGGCCGTCATGCTGCACGACCTCGCCGTCGCGCACGTCGAGCTCGACCGCGCCGCGCAGGCCGTCGGGTACGCCGAGGACGCGCGGCGCGGCTTCCGCGCCGCGGACCCGCCCGACCGGCACGGGGAGGCCGCCACCCTGGCCACGCTCGCCGACGTGCACGACGCGCTGGGCCGCTACCCGACCGCCATCGACCACGCCCGCCGCGCCCTGGCCGCCCACGGCGAGCTGGGGAACGACGGGGGCGTCGCCCAGGCGCACGACACGCTCGCCCGAGCGCACCTGGGCCTGTCCGACCACGAACGGGCGCTCGAGCACGCCGACCGTGCGCTGGCCATACGCAGGCGGATCGGCGACATGCCCGGCGTCGCCGGAACCCTGTTCACTCTGGCGCGGGTGCACCGCCGCTGGGGCAACGTCCGGGACGCCGTCCTGCACGCCCTGGAGGCCCTCTACATCCGCCAGGAGCACGCCGATCAGCTCGGCGCCGCGCAGGCACTCACCCTCCTGGCCCGCATGCACGCCTCCCTCGGCCAGCGCGACCTGGCCATGCAGGACGCCGAACAGGCGCTGCGCACCTACCGCGCCCTGGGCGCGCGGCACGGGGAGGCGCGCGCGCTGACCGCACTCGGGATGCTGACGTGCGACGCCGCGCGGTTCGCCGAGGCCTTCACCTACTGCGGCGACGCCCTGCGCCTGCACCGCGACGTCGGGGACCGGCACGGCGAGGCCGAGACGCTCGCGCAGATCGGCGTCGTCCACCTGCGGCTCGGCCGCCACCGGGAGGCCCGCGAGCACCTCCTGCACGCGCTCGAGGTCCGCCGGGAGATCGGCGACCGGCACGGCGAGGCCAGCGACCTCGAGTACCTGTCGGTGGTGATGCGCCGCCTCGGGCGCCCGCAGGAGGCGTTCGTCCTCGGCCTGGAGGCGCTGGACCTGTGGCACCGGCTCGGCGCCCGCGGCGCCCTGGCCGGCACGCTCGGCAGCCTCGCCCGCACCTACCTGCGGCTCGGCCTGCCCGAGGACGCCGAGCGCGCCGCCCGGCAGGCGCTGGGGATCCGCCGCGCCGCCGGAGACCGGCACGGGCTCGGCGTCGGCACCGACACCCTCGCGATGGTCCTGCGGCGCAGCGGGCGCCCGCACGACGCCCTGCGGGCCGGGCTCGAGGCGCTGCGGCTCATCGCCGAGGCCGGCGACCGGTACGCCGAGGGCACGGCGCTGGTCCACCTCGCCGCCGTCCACCTGGACCTGGGCCGCGCCGGGGACGCCCTGGAGACCGGACGGCGCGCGCTGGACCTGGCCACCGAACTCGGGGACGCCCGCGAGCAGGCGTACGCGCTGCACGTGATGGCGCGGGCGTGCCGGCTGCTCGGCGAGCACGCGCGGGCGGCCGCGCACTTCGGCGCCGAGATCGCGATCCGGCGCGACATGGACGACCATCCGGGGCGGCGCGAGGCGCTCCGGCTGCAGGGCGCCTCCTACCGCGCGCTCGGCGACACGGACGCCGCCGCGGACTGCGCCCGGCGCGTCCGCGCCCTCGACAAGTGGCTCGAATCGGATAGATCACTCGACATGTGACGAAATACGCGGTCCAGCGCCGTGCCGCGCCGTTGACTGGATCCGGGGCCGGGGCCCCGGCCGGCCCGCGAGGAGGCGACATGGAGACCACCCGGTTCTGGGACGCGCTGCCCGAACGCGCCCGGAAGGCCCTGCGCGAGGAGGGCACGACCGTGATGCTCAAGCCGGGCGCCTTCCTCATGCGCGAGCACACCCACACGTCCCAGGTCTTCGTCCTGCACTCCGGCGCCGTGAAGGTGTGGGTCGACCGGGCCGGGGACGTCGCCATCCTGGACGTGCTCGGCCCCGGCGACCCGGTCGGCGAGCTCGAGGCCGTCGACGGCGGCGTCCGGCACGCCAACGTCGAGGCGCTCACCCCGGTGGAGGCGACCGTCCTGACCGCCGACCGGTTCCGCCGCGTCCTGGACGCCCACCCCGGCACCGCCTGGGCGGTCGCCGCCGTCCTCGCCGAGCGGCTCCGCGACGCCAACGAGCTGCGCATCGCGCACTTCCCCGACGATCCCGAACGCCGCCTCGCCGGCCGGCTGCTGCGCCTGATGTCGCGCTTCGGCGCCCCGCGCGCCGGGACCGGGAGCGGGGACGAGGACGGCGTCGAGGTGCGGCTCCCCGTCAGCCAGCAGGACCTCGGCCGCTGGGCCGGGATGGGCCGCCGCAAGGTCGCGCAGATCCTGGCCGCCGAGCCCGTCCGCGGCGGCCTCGCCGTCGCCCGCAACATGATCGTCGTCCGGTCGGCGGATCCCCTGCACCGGCTCGCCGACCGCGAGTAGGTGTACTCGGATCAGGCGTCCGGGAACCCCGCGGGCGCGTGCGGCCACGGCGGCGGCTCCGGCGGCGCTCCGGCCGGCCGGACGGTCACGCCCGAGCCGTCCGAGCGCCCGCTCAGCCAGCCGAGCAGCGCGCGTCCCGTCCCGGACGCCTCGGCGCCGTTCGGCTCTCCGAGCACCACCGACGCGCCGAGGTCGGTCGCGGGGATCCGGTGGCCGGCGAGGCCGAGCATCCGCTCGCGGGGCAGCGCCGCCAGGTCGGTCAGCGTGCTGCGCGCCGCCCAGTCGACGTACGGTTCGGGCCAGTCGTCCGGCCCGTACCCGGCGTCGAGGTCGACGTGGTGGGCCTCGACCTCGTGCCAGCGTCGCAGGATCGTGTACCAGGCCGGATGGGCGTAGCTCGCCATGGCCCGGACGGTGCGGTCCCAGGCGTCCTCCGGCAGGTCACGGGCCAGCTGCTCGAACCGCGCCGCGCCGGCCCGCACGTCCTCGGCCAGTTCGTCGCCGCCCCGTCCGGCCCCGGCCTCGATGTCGGCGTTGCGCCGCTCCACGCTGGGGTATTGCGGGATCTCCTCGCCGGTCCTGGCCCATTCCAGCAGGTTGCACAGCGAGTCGGCGTTGCGGGCGATGTGCGTGGCGACGTGGCCGCGGCTCCACCCCGGCAGGGCCGAGGGGGCGCGCAGGGCGGCGTCGTCCAGCGCGGACAGCGTGGCGGCGATGCGGTCGGCGCCCGAGCCGACTTCGCCGATCATGTCGCGGGCGAACTTCGAGGTGCTCACGACCGTCCATCCTGCCCCACCGGCGGCGGTGCGCGCCGCGTTGCACCCCGGCACCCTCCCGTTCACAATGCCGATCATGGAATTTCCGATCTGCGTCACCTGCGGCGTCCAGTACGGCGCGCCCCGTCCCGACTGCCCGATCTGCGAGGACGAGCGGCAGTACGTCGGCTGGGAGGGGCAGCGCTGGACGAGCCTGGCGGAACTGCGGGCCGCCGGCCACCGCGCGCGGATCGAGGAGGAGGGCCTGGACGTCGTCGGCATCGGCACCGAGCCGTCCATCGCCATCGGCCAGCGGGCGCTGCTGCTGCGCACGCCCGCCGGCAACGTCCTGTGGGACATGATCACCCACATCGACAACGACCTGATCCGCGAGATCGACGGCCTCGGCGGCATCAGCGCCATCGCGATCAGCCACCCGCACTACTACGGCACGATGATCGAATGGGCGCACGCCTTCGACGCGCCGGTCTACATCCACGAGGCCGACCGCCGCTGGATCGCCCGTCCCGACGACGCCGTCGTCTTCTGGTCCGGCGACACCCGCGAGATCGCCGACGGCGTCACCCTGATCAACGCCGGGGTCCACTTCGACGGCGGGCAGGTCCTGCACTGGCGGGACGCCCGCGCGCTGTTCTCCGGCGACATCCTGCAGGTGGTCAACGACCGCGACTGGGTCAGCTTCATGTACTCGTACCCGAACTACATCCCGGAACGTCCCCGGACCGTCCGCCGCGCGCTGCGCCTCCTCGAGCCCTACGACTTCGACCGCGTCTACGGGGCCTGGTGGCGCAAGATCGTCTACACCGACGGCAAGGACGCCGTCCGCCGCTCCGCCGACCGCTACCTCGAATACGCCCTCGACGACGAGTGACCGTCGGCGGCGAGGCTGGGCGCGGGGGGCTCCCCGCGCCATCCACGCTCCTGGTGGCCGCCACCGCCCATGCCGCACGGGAGCGGCTCGACGAGCCGGTCGCCTGACCTCCCGGGCCGCACGTGGCGGCGTGCGCGTTCCGGTGGCGGGGGTGTTCGAACACGTGTACGGTGCGATGGTGCCGTCCGCTCCCTGCGGGACGGGCGGGGGACACCAGGAAATGCGGCGGCGACCAGCGCTGTTATGGACTTCGGGGACGGTGCGTCCTCCCACTCCGCATCGCCGCGCCCAGAAGGGGAACCGGGAAACGCCGTGCATGACCGACTCATCGTGCGTGGAGCACGCGAGCACAACCTGAAGGACGTCTCGCTCGACCTCCCGCGAGACTCCATGATCGTGTTCACCGGTCTGTCGGGTTCCGGCAAGTCGAGCCTGGCGTTCGACACGATCTTCGCCGAGGGGCAGCGCAGGTACGTCGAGTCGCTGTCGGCGTACGCGCGGCAGTTCCTCGGCCAGATGGACAAGCCGGACGTCGACTTCATCGAGGGCCTGTCGCCCGCCGTCTCCATCGACCAGAAGTCGACCAGTAAGAACCCGCGGTCGACCGTCGGGACGATCACCGAGGTCTACGACTACCTGCGCCTGCTCTACGCGCGGATCGGGCATCCGCACTGTCCCGAGTGCGGGCGGCCGATCAGCAAGCAGGCCCCGCAGCAGATCGTGGACCGGGTGCTCGAACTGGAGGAGGGCACCCGGTTCCAGGTGCTGGCCCCGGTGATCCGCGGCCGCAAGGGCGAGTACCTCGAACTGTTCCGGGAGTTGCAGTCGAAGGGCTTCTCGCGGGCGCTGGTGGACGGACGGCTCGTCCGGCTCGACGAGGCGCCCAAGCTGAAGAAGCAGGAGAAGCACGACATCTCCGTCGTCGTGGACCGGCTCTCCGTCAAGCCCTCCGCCCGGCAGCGCCTCGCCGACTCGGTGGAGACGGCCCTCGGCCTCGCCGGCGGCACGATCTTCCTCGACTTCGTCGACCTGCCGGAGGACGACGAGCAGCGCACCCGGATGTACTCCGAGCACCTCTACTGCCCGTACGACGACCTGTCGTTCGAGGAGCTGGAGCCCCGCTCGTTCTCCTTCAACTCGCCCTACGGCGCCTGCCCCGACTGCACCGGTCTCGGCACCCGAATGGAGGTCGACTCCGAGCTCGTCATCCCCGACGGGGAGCTGAGCCTCGGTGAGGGAGCCGTCCAGCCGTGGTCCGGCGGGCACGTCAGCGACTACTTCCTGCGGCTGCTCTCGGCCCTGGGCGACGCCATGGGCTTCGACCTGAACACCCCCTGGGACGAGCTGCCGAACAAGGCGCGCAAGGCGGTCCTGAACGGGCACGAGACCCAGGTCCACGTCCGCTACAAGAACCGCTACGGCCGGACGCGCTCGTACTACACGGCGTTCGAGGGCGTGATCCCCTACATCCAGCGCAGGCACGCCGAGTCCGAGAGCGACTACAGCCGGGACAAGTTCGAGGGCTACATGCGGGAGATCCCGTGCCCGACCTGCAAGGGCGCCCGGCTCAAGCCCGAGATCCTGTCGGTCACGATGGGCGGGATGTCGATCGCCGAGGTGGCCGCGCTGCCCATCGGCGAGTGCGCCAAGTTCCTGCTCGCGATGGAGCTGAACGACCGCGAGAAGCAGATCGCCGAGCGGGTGCTGAAGGAGATCAACGCCCGGCTCGGGTTCCTGCTGGACGTCGGGCTCGACTACCTCACGCTCGACCGGGCGTCCGCGACGCTCGCGGGCGGCGAGGCCCAGCGGATCCGGCTGGCGACCCAGATCGGCTCCGGGCTCGTGGGCGTCCTCTACGTGCTGGACGAGCCCTCGATCGGCCTGCACCAGCGCGACAACCACCGGCTGCTCGAGACGCTGCTGCGGCTGCGCGACATGGGCAACACCCTGATCGTCGTCGAGCACGACGAGGACACGATCGCCGCGGCCGACTGGGTCGTCGACATCGGTCCCCGCGCGGGCGAGCACGGCGGCGAGATCGTCGTGTCCGGCACCGTCGACGAGCTGCTCAAGTCGGACAAGTCGCTCACCGGTGCGTACCTGTCGGGGCGGCGGGAGATCGCCGTCCCGGACATCCGGCGGCCCCGCACCAGGGGCCGCGAGGTCACCGTCAAGGGCGCCCAGCAGAACAACCTGCAGAACGTCGACGTGGCCTTCCCCTTGGGCATCCTGACCGTGGTCACCGGCGTGTCCGGGTCGGGCAAGTCCACGCTGGTCAACGACATCCTCTACAACTCGCTCGCCAAGAAGGTGAACGGGGCGAAGACCGTCCCCGGCAAGCACCGCCGGGTCAACGGCGTCGACCAGCTCGACAAGGTCGTGCACGTCGACCAGTCGCCGATCGGGCGCACTCCGCGCTCCAACCCGGCGACCTACACCGGCGTGTTCGACCACATCCGCAAGCTGTTCGCGCAGACCACGGAGGCGAAGGTCCGCGGCTACCAGCCCGGCCGGTTCTCCTTCAACGTCAAGGGCGGGCGCTGCGAGAACTGCTCCGGCGACGGCACGATCAAGATCGAGATGAACTTCCTGCCGGACGTCTACGTCCCCTGCGAGGTGTGCCACGGCGCCCGCTACAACCGCGAGACCCTCGAGGTGCACTACAAGGGCAAGACGATCTCCGAGGTGCTCGACATGCCGATCGAGCAGGCCACCGAGTTCTTCGAGCCGATCACCGCGATCCACCGGCACCTGAAGACCCTCAATGACGTCGGGCTCGGCTACGTCCGGCTCGGCCAGCCCGCCCCGACGCTGTCGGGCGGCGAGGCGCAGCGCGTCAAGCTCGCCTCCGAGCTGCAGAAGCGCTCCACCGGCCGGACCGTCTACGTCCTGGACGAGCCGACGACCGGCCTGCACTTCGAGGACATCCACAAGCTCCTCGGCGTCCTCAACGGCCTCGTCGACAAGGGCAACACGGTCATCGTCATCGAGCACAACCTCGACGTGATCAAGACCGCCGACTGGGTCATCGACATGGGCCCCGAGGGCGGTTCCCGCGGCGGGACGGTCGTCGCCGCGGGCACCCCCGAGGACGTCGCGAAGGTCGAGGGCAGCCACACCGGCCAGTTCCTCACCAAAATCCTCGGCTGACCGTGCCCGTATTCGGTCCGGACGGGACGAGCGCGGACGGGGGTCGGTGCGGGGCACCGCGCTGCGTCCACGAGGATTGGAGCATGACCAACGAACAGACGCCCGGAGCCGCGCGCGAGGACGCGGGGTCGGCCGGGATTCCGGGGATCGGGCGGCGCGCCGTGCTGTGCGGCGCCGGTGCCGCCGGTGCGACGGCCGTGCTCGCGGGCTGCGGGTCCGGCGGTGAGACCAAGCCGGTCGAGGAGCTGAAGGGGCAGGAGATCGCGAAGGTTTCCGAGATCCCGGTGGGCGGAGGCAAGACGTTCGGCGACACCAAGCTCGTGGTGACGCAGCCCGAGCAGGGGCAGTTCAAGGCATTCACGGCCGTGTGCACGCACCAGGGATGCACGGTCGGCCGGGTGTCGGGCGGCCTGATCAACTGTGCGTGCCACGGCAGCGAATTCAAGATTACGGACGGGTCGGTGCAGAAGGGGCCCGCCGATCAGCCGCTCAACGAGTACCCCGTGCGGGTCCAGGGGGACGCGATCATCGTCGTCGGCTGATTCTGTTCGGATTTGAACCATCCCGTGCGCGGACACGTGCTCTCCGGTGACGGAACGCGATCACAGGTACCGGAGGGTTCGACATGGCACAGGAGACGCACGGAGACGCGACCGCCACCCGCCGCACGCTGCTCGTCGGCGCCGGCCTCGCGGGCGTCGCCGGCCTCGCGGCGGCGTGCGGCGGGGGCGACGACACGGCGGGCGGCGGGTCCGGCGAGACCGGCGGCACGGACGGGGCCGGCGGGACCGGCGGGGCGGCCCCCGGCGGGCAGGCGCTCGCCACGACCGCGGAGATCCCGGTCGGCGGCGGCAAGGTGTTCGAGGACGCGAAGGTCGTCGTGTGCCAGCCCGCGCAGGGCGAGTTCACGGCGTTCTCGGCGGAGTGCACCCACAAGGGGTGCAGCGTCGGGTCCGTGTCCGGCGGGACGATCGTCTGCCCGTGCCACAACAGCAAGTTCAGCATCACCGACGGGTCGGTGGTGCAGCCGCCCGCCGAGGACCCGCTGCCCCGCCGGAACGTGACCGTCCAGGGCGGGAACATCACCCTGGCCTGACGGTCCCACCCTGGCCTGACGGTCCCACCCTGGCCTGACGGTCCCACCCTGGCCTGACGGCCTCACCGTGGCTTGACGATGTGCACCCGGCCGTCCGGGGGCGGGGCGGGCCCGTCGCCGTCCCCGGCGGCGCCCTCATCGGCGCCGCCGGGGACGAAGCCGTCCGGGCCGGTGCGGAACCGGGGGAGCGCGTCGGGGTGGTGCGCGCGGACGTGGGCGATCAGGTGCTCGCGGACGTCGCAGCGCAGATCCCACGTGGCGCCCGAGTCGGCGGCGGTCATCACCGCGCGCAGCTTCACCAGGCCGTTCGGCAGGACGTCGGTCGCCTGCAGGGCCCAGTCGCGGCCGTCCCACAGCGGGTGCTCGCGCAGGTACGCGTGCAGGGCGTCGCGGAGCTCATCGAGGGGGACCGACCAGTCCACGGCCAGCTCGACCGAGCCGTACAGGCGGGTGGAGTACCGGGTCCAGTTCTCGAACGGCTGCTCGGTGAAGTACGACACCGGGAAGATCATCCGGCGGTCGTCCCAGAGCCGCACGACCACGTAGGAGAGCGTCAGCTCCTCGACGCGTCCCCACTCGCCCCCGGCGACGACGACGTCGTCCAGGCGGAGGGCGTCGCCGAACGCGAGCTGCAGCCCGGCGAGCAGGTTGCCCACGGCCGGTTTGGCGGCGATGCCGACGACGACGCCCACGATGCCGGCCGAGGCCAGCACCCCGGCGCCGATCGCGCGGACGGCCGGGAAGGTGAACAGCGCGGCGCCGACGGCCAGCACGATCAGGACGGCGGCGCCGATGCGGCGCAGCAGCAGCATCTGGGTGCGGGTCCGCCGGGCGCGCCGGTTGCGGTCGCCGCCGACCTCCATCAGCCGCTCCAGCGGCGGGTCGGTGAGCGCGTAGATGATGCGGAGCACCAGCCAGGTGGTCGCGCCGATGGCCGCGATGCGCAGCGCGTGCGACACGACCTGCTGGCCGCCGTTCCACAGGTGCTCGTACGGCATCGCGCCGCTGACGCTGGCGACCACCGCGAACACGAACGCGGGCGCCGCGCAGCGCCGGGCGACGTTGCCGGCCGCGGGCCAGCGCGCCGACAGCCGGCCGGCCAGCAACCGCCGCACGCCCTCCACGACGATGACGCAGACGGCGACGGCGGTGCCCAGCACGGTCCAGGCCCAGAAAGCGGACACGGGCGCCACGACCTCCTCAGTGAGTACGAAAAGAGCAGTTCAACGATACTTTCCGACCGGTTTGCGGTTATACGGTCCCGGTGCGGAGATCTCGGTCACCGGCGCGGGCGGGACGCGCGACGTGTCGGTCCCGCCCACTAGCATTTCGAGAGTGGCAGATCCGGCGACCTACCGACCAGCACCCGGCTCCATTCCGGAGTCCCCGGGCGTCTACCGGTTCCGCGACGAGCACGGCCGGGTCATCTACGTGGGCAAGGCCAAGAACCTCCGCTCCCGGCTGAACTCCTACTTCGCCGACTTCTCGGCCCTGCACCCGCGCACCCAGACGATGGTACGGACGGCGGGCAAGGTCGACTGGACGGTCGTCGCCACCGAGGTCGAGGCGCTGCAGCTCGAGTACTCCTGGATCAAGGAGTTCGACCCCCGGTTCAACGTGCGTTACCGCGACGACAAGTCCTATCCCTATCTCGCGGTCACGCTCGGCGAGGACTTCCCCAGGGTGATGGTGATGCGGGGGGCGAAGCGCAAGGGCGTGCGCTACTTCGGGCCGTACTCCCACGCGTGGGCGATCCGCGAGACGGTCGACCAGCTCCTGCGCGTCTTCCCCGTCCGGACGTGCAGCGCCGGGGTGTTCAAGCGGCAGCACCAGCTCGGCCGCCCCTGCCTGCTCGGCGACATCGGCAAGTGCTCGGCGCCCTGCGTCGGCCGCGTGTCGCCGGACGAGCACCGCGCGCTCGCCGAGGACTTCTGCGCGTTCATGGCGGGCGAGACCGGCCGGTTCATCAAGAGCATCGAGGCCGCGATGCGCGAGGCCGCCGCCGAGCAGGAGTACGAGCGGGCCGCGCGGCTGCGCGACGACATGCGCGCGCTGGAGCGGGCGCTGGAGAAGCAGGCGGTGGTGCTGCCCGAGAGCACCGACTGCGACATGATCGCGTTCGCCGAGGACGAGCTGGTCGCGGCCGTCCAGGTGTTCTACGTGCGCGGCGGCCGGATCCGCGGGCAGCGCGGCTGGGTCGTGGACAAGGTCGACGACGTCACGACCGCCGATCTGGTCGAGCACTTCCTCATCCAGATCTACGGGGAGAGCGAGGCGGTGCCGCGCGAGGTGCTGGTGCCCGAGCTCCCGCCCGAACCCGACCCGATGACCGAGCTGCTGGCCGAGCGCCGCGGCGGGCCCGTCCGGCTGCGGGTGCCGCGCCGCGGCGACAAGAAGGCGCTGCTGGAGACGGTCGAGCGCAACGCGCACGAGGCGCTCAAGCAGCACAAGACCCGGCGCGCGGGCGACCTGACGACCCGCAGCGTGGCGCTGCGGGAGCTGCAGGAGGCGCTGGAGCTGGACGAGGCGCCGCTGCGCATCGAGTGCTACGACGTGTCGAACCTGCAGGGCACGAACGTCGTGGCGTCCATGGTCGTGTTCGAGGACGGGCTCGCCCGCAAGAGCGAGTACCGGCGGTTCACGATCAAGGCGGTGGAGGGGCAGGACGACGTTCGGTCCGTGCACGAGGTGATCACCCGCCGGTTCCGCCGCTACCTGGCCGAGAGCGAGCGGACGGGCGAGCTGGACTCGCTCGGCGATCCGGAGGCCGAGACCGGAGGGACGCCGGACGGCGGGGGAACGCCGATCGACCCGGAGACGGGCAGGCCGCGCAAGTTCGCCTACCCGCCCAACCTGGTGGTCGTCGACGGTGGCCCGCCGCAGGCCGCGGCGGCGCAGCGGGCCCTGGACGAGCTCGGCATCGAGGACATCCCGGTGTGCGGCATCGCCAAGCGGCTGGAGGAGATCTGGCTGCCCGACGAGGCCGACCCGGTGATCCTCGCCCGCAACAGCGAGGGCATGTTCCTGGTGCAGCGGCTCCGCGACGAGGCGCACCGGTTCGCCATCACCTTCCACCGGCAGCGGCGTTCCAAGGCCATGACCTTCAGCGAACTCGATAGTGTTCCCGGTCTGGGCCCGGCGCGGCGCTCGGCGCTGCTGAAGCACTTCGGTTCGGTGAAGCGGTTGCGGGAGGCGACGCCGGAGCAGGTCGCCGAGGTCCCGGGCATCGGGCTGCGCAGCGCCGAGACGATCGTCGCCGCGCTGCACGGCGCGACGGCGGGGAACCAGCCGGGGAACAAGTCGGAGAACAAGCCGGAGAACACGTCGGGGAGTACGACGGAGCGGGAACCGGGCGACGGGCCGGGGCGCACGGACGCGGGCGGATCCGCGGCCGACGGGGAGCACAGGGGGAGACGGGCGTGACCAGCGAGAGCAAGATTCCGGACATCGTCATCGTCACCGGGATGTCCGGGGCGGGCCGCAGCACCGCGGCCAAGTCGCTGGAGGACCTCGACTGGTTCGTGGTCGACAACCTCCCGCCGGGGCTGCTGGCCACCATGGCCGACCTCGGCGGCCGGGTGAAGGACGCGGTGCCGCGCATCGCGGTGGTGGTGGACGTGCGCAGCCGCGCGTTCACCGAGGACCTGCACTCCTCGATCGCCGAGCTGGAGGCGCGCGGCGTCCACCCGCGCGTGGTGTTCCTCGAGGCGGGCGACGCCGACCTGGTGCGGCGGTTCGAGAGCGTGCGCCGCCCGCACCCGCTGCAGGGCGACGGCCGGCTGGTCGACGGCATCGCGCGGGAGCGGGAGCTGGTCCGCGAGGTGCGCGCGGAGGCCGACCTGGTGATCGACACCAGCGGGCTGAACGTGCACGAGCTGCGCGCGAAGATCATCGGCTACTTCGGCACCGACACCGGCGAGTCGCGCCTGCGCGCCACCGTGGTGTCGTTCGGGTACAAGTACGGGCTGCCGGTGGACGCCGACCTGGTCGTCGACTGCCGGTTCCTGCCGAACCCGCACTGGGTGCCCGAGCTGCGGCCCAAGACGGGGCGGGACGTCGCCGTCCGCGACTACGTGCTCGGCCAGCGCGGGGCCAAGGAGTTCCTGGAGGCCTACACCGACGTCCTGCGGCTGCTCGCCGACGGGTACGAGCGCGAGGGCAAGCACTACGTGACGCTCGCCGTGGGATGTACCGGCGGCAAACACCGTAGTGTGGCCATGGCGGAACAGATCGCCGCCCGGCTGCGGGACGAGGGCCTCGACGTGCAGGTCGCCCATCGTGATCTCGGCCGTGAGTGAGGCCCGGGCCGCGGTGACCCGGCGCGGGTCCCGGACGAGGAGAGAAACGGCACGGTGAAGCCCCTCGGGCCGAAGGTCGTCGCGCTCGGCGGCGGCCACGGACTGTACGCCTCCCTGTCGGCGCTGCGCCGCGTCACCGACCGGCTGACCGCGGTGGTCACGGTCGCCGACGACGGCGGTTCCAGCGGACGGCTCCGCCGCGAGCTGGGCGTACTGCCCCCGGCGATCTCCGGATGGCGCTCGCCGCGCTGTGCGGCGACGACGAGTGGGGGCAGACCTGGCGGGACGTCGTGCAGCACCGGTTCCGCAGCGAGGGCGACCTGCACGACCACGCCGTCGGGAACCTGCTGATCGTCGCGCTGTGGGAGCTGCTCGCCGAGCACGGTCCCGGCGGCGCCGGCTCGGCCGGGAGCGACTCGACCGTCGCCGGCCTGGACTGGGTGGGGCGGCTGCTGGGCGCGCACGGGCGGGTGCTGCCGATGGCGGCCGTCCCGATGGACATCGTCGCCGACGTGCGCGGTGCCGACCCGTCCCGTCCGGACGAGATCGGCCAGGTGCGCGGCCAGGTGGCGTGCGCGAGCACGCCGGGCGCCGTGCTCGGGGTGTCGCTGGTGCCCGCCGATCCGCCCGCCTGCCCGGAGACGATCGCCGCGGTCGAGGACGCCGACTGGATCGTGTTCGGGCCCGGCTCCTGGTTCACCAGCGTCCTCCCGCATTTGAAGGTGCCCGCGCTCGCCCGGGCCCTGACCTCGTCCAAGGCCCGCCGTGCCGTCGCGCTGAACCTGGCGCCGCAGCCCGGCGAGACCGACGACTTCTCCCCCCAGCGCCACCTCGAGGTGCTCCAGGCGCACGCCCCCGATCTGACGGTCGACGTGGTCCTGGCCGACGACGGCGTGGTCGACGACCCCGACGCGCTCGACAAGGCCGTCCGGGAGCTCGGCGGGCGGCTCGTGCTCGCCGGGGTCGCCGCCGACGACGGCTCGCCACGTCATGAACCCGCCCGCCTGGCCCAAGCCTTCGTACAGATATTCAGCGAGTGACGACCGGCGCGGCCGTTTTCGGCCACACTGCTGGAAGTCCGATAGGGGGAGGGGTCAACAGATGGCGATGACCGGTGTGGTCAAGGACGAGCTGAGCAGGCTGACGGTGCTGAAACCGTGCTGCCGCAAGGCGGAGGTCTCGACGCTGCTGCGGTTCGCGGGGGGTCTGCACCTGGTCAGCGGGCGCATCGTGATCGAGGCCGAGATCGACACGAACGTGGCCGCGCGGCGGCTCATCAAGGACATCTCGGAGGTGTTCGGACACACCTCCGAGGTGGTGGTGCTCGCGCCGAGCGGGCTGCGCAAGGGCAGCCGGTACGTGGTGCGCGTCTTCCGGGACGGCGAGTCGCTCGCGCGGCAGACGGGCCTGATCGACAACAACGGCCGCCCGGTGCGGGGGCTGCCGCGGCACGTGGTCGCGGGGGCGGCCTGCGACGCCGAGTCGGCCTGGCGGGGCGCGTTCCTCGCGCACGGCTCGCTGACCGAACCGGGACGTTCGATGTCGCTGGAGGTGACGTGCCCGGGGCCGGAGGCGGCGCTCGCGCTGGTCGGCGCCGCCCGCCGGCTCAAGATCCACGCGAAGGCCCGCGAGGTCCGCGGCGTGGACCGCGTCGTCGTCCGCGACGGCGACGCGATCAGCGCGCTGCTGACCAGGCTCGGCGCGCACGGCGCCGTCCTGCAGTGGGAGGAGCGGCGGATGCGCCGGGAGGTGCGCGCCACCGCCAACCGGCTCGCGAACTTCGACGACGCGAACCTGCGGCGGTCCGCTCGCGCGGCCGTCGCGGCGGGCGCGCGGGTGGCGCGCGCGCTGGAGATCCTCGGCGACGACGCGCCCGAGCACCTGGTGAACGCCGGGCGGCTGCGGCTCGAGCACAAGCAGGCGTCCCTGGAGGAGCTGGGCCAGCTCGCCGACCCGCCGCTGACGAAGGACGCGATCGCCGGCCGTATAAGGCGTCTGCTGGCCATGGCGGACAAGCGCGCGAGTGACCAGGGCGTCCCCGGCACCGAGGCGAACCTCACCGCCGACATGCTCGCGCCCTGACGCGTCCCGCCGGCCGCCGCGCCCCGGGACCCGCGGCCGGGGGCCGTCAGTGTTCGCGGTCGCGGTCGCCGCGCAGGATCCGCTCGATCAGGTCGCCGCGGAGCTGGCCGTATCCCGTCGCGGCCCACACGCTCGACTCGGGGGCCGCCTCGAAGTAGGGCACGGGACGGCCGTCGCGCTCGTCCAGCAGGTACTTCGGGGTGCCGTGGTCCTTCGCGGTGCGGGCGCACTCCCGGCAGGACCGCACCCGCAGGCTGCGGCGGCTGCCGGGCGGGCGCCAGGTGAGCCGGACGGCGGCGTCGCCGTGCAGGGGGTTGAAGAAGCACAGCGGTTCGGGCGGGATCTCCGGCCCGCCGGCGGCGAGGGAACGGGCCGAGGCGAGCGCGTCGCGCCCTTGGTCGACCAGCACCAGCACGCCCGCCAGGTCGGGGACGCCGCGCGCGCCGTCGAGCACCTTCCCGGCGGCCGAGTAGGCGTCCAGCGCGCGGGCCAGCAGGTCGCGGACCGCGGGGTCGGTGCCGGGGACGTCGGTGCCGTCCAGCAGCTCGCCGAACGCGATGACCTCGGCGGACGCCTGGGCGTGCAGCTCGTCGCGGGTGGCGCGGTCCGCCGTCGCGAACACGGCGCGCGGCAGCAGCAGCGCCTCGCCGGCGGTTCCGCGCGCCCGGGCCACCGCCGCGATCCGGCGGTGCCGCCAGAGCAGGAACCCGCCGACGGCCGCGGCCGCGACCCCGGCGCCGCCCAGTGCGGGCAGCAGGGCTCCGCCGTCGTCGGCAGCGCCCTCCCCGGCCTCCGGCCGGGCCTCGGCGGACCGCGACCGGGTGCGCTCCCGGAGCGCCGCGGACTGCCGCCGGTACTCCGCGTCGCCCTCGCCGGTGCGCAGCAGCTCCAGGACGCGGTCGAGCCGGTCGGCGAGCGACGCGTCGCGGAAGTCCGGGTCGAGCGAGACCGCGAGGGCGGACCGGCGCACCGCCGTGCCCCGCTCGTCCCCGGGATCGCCGGGCAGCAGCCGGCTGTGCAGGGTGTCGGTGTACTCGCCGAGGGTGACGAAGACGCCGCCGCGGCCGAGTCGGGATTGGACGACGGCGGCGAGCTGCTCCGGGTCCTGCCAGGTGCCGCCCGCGATGATCGGCACGAGGATGATGTACGTCGGCTGCGGCTGCCGCGCCAGCTCGTCCAGGATCCGCCGCCGCCGGTCCGCGGGGAGCGCCGACGCGAGCGACGGGTCGACGTGCAGCGGCGAGCGGCGCAGGGCGGCGGCGATCCGCTCGCCGGGGGAGGGCGCGGTCATGACTCGACTTCCAGGTGGATGAGGACTCTCGCGGCGAGGGGAGCGCGCGCGCCGTACTCGACGTCGGTCCAGGGGCCGGACCGGGAGTGGTGGGGGACGTGCCCGCCGGGCAGGGGGATCTGCAGGGTGAGCCCCTTGAGGCGCTCGTGTTCCGCGGTGGCGCACACCTCGCACACGCGCCGCTGCCGGCGCCCGTTCACGGCGCGGATCCGCCGCCGTCCCGTGGCCGGGCCGTGCAGCGGATTGACGAAGCAGGGCGGCGCCGGCTCCTTCCCGGCCAGCGCAGCCAGTCCCTCCCGGGCGAGGACGATGACCACGACCAGGTCGTGGGCGCCGCCGGGATCGGAGCCGGACTCGTCGAACAGGAGCTGCGCCGCGTCGAACGCCGCGGTCGCCCGCCGCCCGTCCGTCCCGTTGCGGTCCGGCGCGTTCGCGAGCGCCGCGCGCAGCGCCCCCAGGTCGTCGTCGGCGATGCTCCGGAGCCGCCGCAGGCTCGGCTTGGCCGGGACGGCCGACCGGCCCCGGCGCTCGGGCCGGACGGGGCGCGGTCGCCGCGCCGCCGCCACAGGACCAGCCGGACGCAGCCGTACAGGACGCCGCCGGTCAGCGGGCCGATGAGGAGCAGGCCCAGCAGGAACGGCCCCGCGGGTTCGGGTTCGACGTCGCGCAGGGGGCGGTCCTCCTCGCCGAACGCGTCGAGTCGCCCGTAGGCGCGGCGGTTCTGCGGGGAGTCGGCGGCGGGCAGGTTACGCACCTCGCCGATCTCGTTGACGATCCGCTGGCCCAGCCCGGCGAGCCGGTCCGGCTCGGGTGCGCGGTCGTACTCGTAGCCCATCGCCGAGAACCGGCGCGGGACGCCGAAGGCGACGAAGTCGATGTACCCGCGGTCGTTCGCCACGAGGTACAGGCCGTCCTTGCCGGTGCGTTCCCGGAGAAGCCGGGCGAGCAGGGTGCCCTGCCCCTGCGACTCCGACTCCGACGGGTTGGGGGTCACGATCACCTGGACCGGGACGCCCAGGTCCGCGGCGGCGTCCCGGACCGCCCGCCGGACCCGCGCGAGGTCCTGGCCGGGAAGCGCCGTCGGGAGGTCGGGGTCGACGAAGACGGGGTCGCGGGCGAGCGCCGCGCCGATCCGGTCCACGCGGGCGTAGCCGTGGTCGGGCAGGCGCGTCAGCGGGTCGTCCGGATCGGCGCTCGCGGCCGAGGCGAGCAGGGGCAGGGCGAGGACGGCCGCGGCGAGGGCGCCCGGCAGCCCGGTGGTGCGGCGGTGCGTCGTCCTCATCGGCCGCCGCCCTTCGGTGCCGCGCCGCGGCGGCGCGCGCGTGCCCGTCCCCACCCGGCCAGCAGCCCGAACACGGCGACGGCCCCGAGTGCCGAGCCGGCGATCCGCGCCGTCCGCTCGGTGTCGGCCGCGGCGGCCTCCTGCCGTTCCCGCCGGTCGAGCCGGATACGGGTCTGCGACTTCGGCCGCTGGTCGGCCGGGAGGTACTGTCCGGCGGTGCCGTCCCCGATGACCTGGACGAACGTCTCCACCAGCGCCACCGCCCCGGCATCGGAGGCCAGCCGGGACTCGGCCGACCGCCACGCGGCCTTCGCCGGGATCGACCGCCCGCCGCCGAACATCTGCGCGGCCCCGCCGTCGTCGTCCATCACGATGTAGAGCCCGGGACGGTTCACCCGGTCGTGCAGCAGCGCGGCGAAGCTCTCCTGGTCTACGGGGCCGTTCAGCGACGACGGGACGAGCGCGACGTAGTAGGGAACGTCGAGCCGGTCGAGGATCCGCGCGATGCGCGCCCCGGTGTCCGGTGTGACGGCGCGGAGCAGGTGGTCGGTGACGTACACGGGGTTCTCGCGCAGCGCCCGGGCGATCCGGTCGGCCCGCAGCCCGTCGGCGGACGCCCGCCCGGCGGGATCGGCGGGGTCGGCGCGCACCGCGGCCGGCGCCATGAGGGCGAGCAGCACCGCGGTCATCAGCGTGAACGCGATCCGCAGCATGGCAAGAGATCTTAGGGGCCGGACCGATAAAAGGCATACCGGCCGCCAAATAGCCGACAAACGGACGGGCGTGGACCGCCGCGTGATCGACCGGACGGACTTCCGGCGGTGAGAGCGTGCTCCCCCGGGCGAGGGAGGTACGGTCACCCCGCGTTTCCCCTGCGACCGGTGTCGGGAAACCGGCGAGTCATTGGATAGGGTCGGGGGCGGGGAGACGCCCGTGGGTTTCGCGTGGAGATCCCCGCACCGACCGTAACCGTCCTGGACGACGCGCCGGGCGATTGACGTACGAGGAGAGCCGTTCCGTGACCATCCGAGTAGGCATCAACGGGTTCGGCCGGATCGGCCGCAACTTCTTCCGCGCCGTGAAGGCGAGCGGGGCCGACATCGAGATCGTGGCGGTCAACGACCTGACCGACAACGCCACGCTCGCCCACCTGCTGAAGTACGACAGCATCCTCGGCCGCTTCCCCGAGGACGTGCACGCGACGGCCGACGAGATCGTCGTCGGCGACAAGACGATCAAGGCGTTCGCCGAGCGCGACCCCGCCAACATCAAGTGGGGCGACGTCGACGTCGTCGTCGAGTCCACCGGTTTCTTCACCGACGCGACCAAGGCCAAGGTGCACGCCGACAACGGCGCGAAGAAGGTCATCATCTCGGCGCCCGCCAAGAACGAGGACCTCACCGTCGTTCTGGGCGTGAACGAGGACAAGTACGACCCGGCGGCCCACACCGTCATCTCCAACGCGTCCTGCACCACGAACTGCCTGGCCCCGCTGGCGAAGGTCCTGCACGACAACTTCGTCATCGAGAAGGGCCTGATGACGACGATCCACGCGTACACGCAGGACCAGAACCTGCAGGACGCGCCGCACGGCGACCTGCGCCGCTCCCGCGCCGCCGCGCTGAACGTCGTCCCGACCTCCACCGGCGCCGCCAAGGCGATCGGCCTGGTGATGCCGGAGCTGAACGGCAAGCTGGACGGCTACGCGCTGCGCGTCCCGGTGCCGACCGGCTCGGCCACCGACCTGACCGCCAAGCTGTCCCGCGAGGCGACGGCCGACGAGGTCAACGCCGCGTTCAAGGCCGCCGCCGAGGGCCCGCTCAAGGGCTACCTGACCTACACCGAGGACCCGATCGTCTCGGCCGACATCGTCACCGACCCGGCGTCCTGCATCTTCGACGCCGGCCTGACGAAGATCATCGGCGACCAGGTCAAGGTCGTCGGCTGGTACGACAACGAGTGGGGCTACTCCAACCGCCTCGTCGACCTCGTCAAGCTCGTCGGCGCGCAGCTCTGACCGCGCGTCCTTGACACCGTCTTTCCCGCCGTGGCCGCGCGACGCGCGCGGCCACGGCGGGGCCGTATCCGGAAGGACACCGCATCCCGATGCGCACCATTGACGATCTCGACGTCGCCGGACGGCAGGTGCTCGTCCGCGCCGACCTGAACGTCCCGCTGGAGGACGGGCGGATCACCGACGACGGACGGATCCGGGCGGCGCTGCCGACGATCATGCGGCTGCGGTCGCGGGGCGCCCGCGTCGTCGTCTGCGCGCACCTCGGCCGCCCGAAGGGCGCAGTGAAGCCCGAGTTCTCGCTGGAGCCCGTCGCGGCCCGGCTCGGCGAGCTGCTGGGCACCCGCGTCGTGTTCGCCGACGACGTCGTCGGCGGGTCCGCCCGCACCGCCGTGGGCGAGCTCGGCGACGGCGACGTCGCGCTGCTGGAGAACCTGCGCTTCGAGGCGGGCGAGACCAGCAAGGACGACGCCGAGCGCGGGAAGTTCGCCGACGAGCTCGCCGCGCTCGCCGACGCCTACGTCGGCGACGGGTTCGGCGCCGTGCACCGCAAGCACGCCAGCGTCTTCGACGTCCCGGCCCGGCTGCCGCACGCGGCGGGCGAGCTGATCGACGCCGAGGTGTCGGTGCTGCGCCGCCTCACCGCGGACGTCGCCCGGCCCTACGCGGTCGTCCTGGGCGGCTCCAAGGTCTCCGACAAGCTCGGCGTGATCGACAACCTGCTCGGCAAGGCCGACCGCATCCTCATCGGCGGCGGCATGGTGTTCACGTTCCTCAAGGCGCAGGGCCACGAGGTCGGGCGGAGCCTCCTGGAGGAGGACCAGCTCGGCACCGTCCGCGACTACCTGCGGCGCGCCGAGGAGAGCGGAGTGGAGTTCGTCCTGCCGGTGGACGTCGTCGCCGCGACCGCGTTCGCCGCGGACGCCGAGCACGACGTCGTCGCGGCCGACGCGATCCCCGCGGACCGGCTCGGCCTCGACATCGGGCCCGAGTCCGGCAAGCTGTTCGCGTCCCGGCTGGCGGGCGCCGGGACGGTGTTCTGGAACGGCCCCATGGGCGTGTTCGAGATGGAGCCCTACGCGCACGGCACCCGCGCCGTCGCGCAGGGCCTCCTGGACTCCGGCGCGTTCACCGTGGTCGGCGGCGGGGACTCCGCCGCGGCCGTCCGGCGGCTCGGCTTCGACGAGAACGCCTTCTCGCACATCTCGACCGGTGGCGGCGCGAGCCTCGAGTACCTCGAGGGCAAGACGCTCCCCGGCCTGCAGGCACTGGAGGACTGACCGATGGCAGCCGCCGCACCTTCCCGCAAGCCGCTGATGGCGGGCAACTGGAAGATGAACAACAACCACCTCGAGGCGATCGCGCTCGTCCAGAAGCTGGCGTTCGCGCTCAAGGAGGCCGACCACGACGCCGTGGACGTCGCGGTCATCCCGCCGTTCACCGCTATCCGGTCGGTGCAGACCCTCGTCGACGCCGACAAGCTCGGGATCGCCTACGGGGCGCAGGACGTGTCGCAGCACGCGTCCGGCGCCTACACCGGGGAGATCGCCGGGTCGATGCTCGCCAAGCTCGGCTGCACCTACGCGGTCGTCGGGCACTCCGAGCGGCGCCAGTACCACGCCGAGGACGACGCCGTCGTCAACGCCAAGGCCAGGGCCGCGCTCGCGGCCGAGCTCACGCCGATCCTGTGCGTGGGGGAGGGCCTGGACGTCCGCAAGGCGGGCGAGCACGTCGCGCACGTCCTCGCGCAGGTGGACGGGGGCCTGGAGAAGATCCCCGCCGACCAGGTGGAGACGCTCGTGATCGCCTACGAGCCGGTCTGGGCGATCGGCACCGGGGAGACCGCCACCAAGGAGGACGCGCAGGAGGTCTGCGCGGCGATCCGCACCCGCGTCGCCGAGCTGTACGACGGCGAGGTGGCGGGCAAGGTGCGCGTCCTGTACGGCGGCTCGGTGAAGGGGAGCAACGTCGCCGGGCTGATGTCGCAGGCCGACGTGGACGGCGCGCTGGTCGGAGGTGCCAGTCTGGACCCGGGCGAGTTCGTCAAGATCTGCCGGTACCGGGATCTTCCGGCCTGATCAAAAGTGATCAATTCCTCGTGACATGGGGGTTCTTGCCGAACCAGCGGGTAGTTCGTCGTACCCTTTCAGACGGACGGGTAAACCGCCCGGCTCGACCCTCGACCTTGAACCGCAGACACGTCCCGCTCAGGCGGGTCCGGCCAGAGAAGGCGCTTGAACCGTGATCATCGCAACATCCGCCGTGCTCATCCTCTCGAGCCTCCTGATGATCGTCCTCGTCCTGATGCACAAGGGCAAGGGCGGTGGCCTGTCCGACATGTTCGGCGGCGGCATCTCGACGTCCCTCGGCGGATCGTCGGTGGTGGAGCGCAACCTGGACCGGCTGACGATCGGCACCGGGGTGATCTGGTTCGCCTCGATCGTCGTGCTGGCGCTGCTGTTCAAGGGCGACGCGGGCTGAGCCGCCTGATCCACCGTACGAGCGCCGTGCCGTCCTCCCGAGGTCACGGACGGCCGCGGCAGAGTGAACGAGGAGTAGTCCGTGGGTAGTGGCAACGCGATTCGGGGCAGCCGTGTCGGGGCCGGTCCGATGGGAGAGGCGGAGCGCGGCGACGCCGCCCCCCGCGTCTGGGTGACCTTCTTCTGCGCGAACCGGCACGAGACCCGTCCCAGCTTCGCGACGGACGTCGCGGTTCCCGAGACGTGGGACTGCCCGCGGTGCGGGTTCCCGGCCGGGCAGGACGAGGCCAACCCGCCGGCCCCGCCGAAGACCGAGCCGTACAAGACGCACCTCGCCTACGTGAAGGAGCGCCGCAGCGACGAGGACGGCGAGGCCATCCTCGAGGAGGCGCTCGCGAAGCTCCGGCAGAAGCGCGAGGCCGTCAAGCAGCACATGGAGGCCGCGGGCCGCAGCTGACGCCCCGGATTCCGCGCCGCGGCCCGGCACCCGCACGGGTGCCGGGCCGCGGCGCGTCCGGGCCCGGCCGCCGGGGAGCGCGAGGCGGCGGCCGGGGGCTCGGCGGGAGGCGGCGGCCGGGGCTCAGCAGTCGGGAGCGCACAGCCTCCGGGCCGTGGCCTCCCCGAAGATCCGCATGATGTCCGCCGGCTCGTCCGCCGTGTAGACGCTGCCGCGGGTGGCGTCCGCGAGCTGCTTCAGCTCGCCGGTGTCGACGTCCGGCCCGAACCCGATCACGATGATCTGCACGGCGCGCTGCGGGTCGTCGCCCGCCTTCAGCGTGTCGATGGTGTCCGCCAGCGACGGCCCGTCGGGGTCGTCGTTGCGGCCGTCGGTGAACACCAGCACCGTGTTGATCATCTCGGGCTTGTGGGTGCGGCGCATGAAGTCGACGGCGGCAACCAGGGTCGCGTAGAGGCCCGTGTCGCCGTCCGGCTTCGGCCGCAGCGACGTGAGCGTGCTCAGCACCCGCTGCCGCCGCGTCGCCGATCCGATCCGCTCCCCGAGCGGTCCGATCGGCACGGTCTCCCGCCAGTCCCGCTTCCCGTCCATCCGGGTCGAGAAGATCCACTGGCCCAGCTCGGTGCTGTCCGGCTGCAGCGTCAGCCCCTGCTGGGACGCCTGGGCGATCGCCTGCATCCGCGTGAGGTCCGTCCCCGGCACCCTCGCGGCCATCGAGCCCGACACGTCGAGCACCGACAGCATCCGGGACCCGAGCGCGAGCCGCGCCCAGGCCTGCGAGACCAGCCCCACCTCCTCGCGCGTCGGGGCGGCCAGCTCCGCGGGCTGCTGCGCCCGGACGCCCTCGTCGGCCCCGAAGTCCGGTGGGGGCGTCCCGTCCGGGTCGCGGAGGCCGAGCGCGCGCAGTTCGTCCAGCGTCTCCGGGGAGCGCAGCGCCCCTCGAACAGCCGCGCGGCCTCGTCCCGCTCCGTGTTGACGAGGGTGACCGGGTAGTCGAGCGACAGGGTGCCCTCCCGGGGTACACCGCGGCCGCCGGTTCCCGCGGGGACGTGCGATTGTAGGCCCGGACGCTCTGCTCCGACGTGAGCAGGACGGGCAGGACGCTTTCTCTGGACTCCTTGAAGTACGCGAACACCCCCTGCGCGTCCTGGGCCATGTTCTCCTGGGCGGTCCGCGCGAACGCCGCGAACGACGCCTGCGCCTCGTGCAGCCGCGCATGCACGAGCAGGAGCGCCGTCAGGCCGGCGCCCGCCCGCGCCGGATCGGCCAGCGTCAGCCGGACGAGCCGATCGTCCGAACCCGACCTCTCCGTAGCCGGCAGCGACGCCCGCAGCAACCCGTCCCACGTCGGCGCCTCGACGTCCCCGGCCCGCCCCCGCGGGACCGCCGCCACCAGCGGCGACCGCGCGAGCGGGCCGCCCACCTGCTCGGGCGGCTCGTCGAGCGTGCGCAGCCACAGCGACGAGTCCGGCACCCACACGTCCGGCCGTCGGACGCCCGCGCCCGGGGGGATCCGGCCCGACAGCAGGGCCGCGACCCCCGCCGGGCCCGCGGCGCGCACCGACACGCGCACGCACTTGCCGCCGACCTGCCGCTCCCTGCCGTTGAAGTCCTCACCGGTGCGCGTCACCGCCGGCACCAACTCGGGCGCCACCGCCACGTCCAGCGTCACCGCGCCGGCGTCGCATCCCCCGCTCGCCGACATGGCGTAGACCGACGTCCCGGCGACGACCGCGAGCGCCGCACCCGTGATCACCATCGCCTGCCGTACCCGCCGGCCGGGGCCGCGCCGCGGGCCCCCCGCGCGATGAGTTCCGCTCACGTTCATCCCTCGTATCCCGGGGCGGCGACACTGCCGCCCGCTGCCTCGGGCGGTCATTCTCCGGACGGCCGCCCTCCACCGCATCGGCGAAATCACCGGTGTGGCGGCCGTCGTGCCCTCGGGAACCGGACACGAGGTGCATTCCGTGCGGACCCGGGCTTAGATGGCCGGGGTTCCGCCGTACACCGCCATTGTCCGCACCGGCCGTGCGTCCGGCATCGGCGAAACCACCGTCCGCCGCGGGGGCGGGGCACGGCCGGTCCGCGCGCACGGTGGCCGAATATCCTTCGGGATAAAAGGTGTCCGGACGTGATATCGCGTGCGAGGTTCGGCATCGAGGACGCGGACGGAGGGGACGGCATGGACGCGGTGGATCAGGCGATCCTGCGGCGGCTGCAGCGGGACGGACGGCAGACGAACCGGGAGCTGGCCGAGGCGGTGGGGGTGGCGCCGTCGACGGCGCTCGAGCGGACGCGGGCGCTGCGTTCGCGGGGCGTCGTCACCGGGGTGCACGCGGCGGTCGACCTGGAGCGGCTCGGACGCGGCGTGCAGGCGCTGATCTCGATCCGGATCCGCCCGCAGTCGCGGGAGGCGATCGAGTCGGCGCGGGACGGGATGGCGGCGATGCCCGAGGCGATCGGGGTGTTCGTCGTGACCGGCAACGAGGATCTCCTGGTGCACGTGGCCGTGCCGAGCACCGCGTACCTGCGCGATTTCGTGCTCGACCGGCTGGCGCGGCGCAAGGAGTTCGTGGACGTGCGGACCACGGTGGTCTACGACTACGTGCAGCCGGTCGAACAGTCCGAACTTTCAGCGGCGAACGATCGCGGTCGCCGAACACCGTACGCGTGATCGGTGCTTCGGCCGTCCTTGACCGAGGGAATGACGGATGGTTCGAGCTGAACCGAACGTATGACTGAAGCCAAAGCTTAAATACCGCACATTCTTCTACCTTCACGGGCATGTACCGGTGGAAAGAGAGATCCGGGACGCCGCTGGTGCTCGCCGCGGGCGTCCTGTGGGGAACGGTGGGGCCCGCGCAGGTGATGGCGGCGGTCCCCGCGAGCCCGGTCGCGGTCGGGGGAGCGCGGATCCTGTTCGGCGGGGTGATCCTGGCGGTCGCCGCCCTGGCGATGGACCGCGGGTCCTTCGCGGGCCTGCGGGACGCGTGGCGTCCGCTGCTGGCCGCCGCCGCGGCCACCGGAACGTTCCAGGCCGCGTTCTTCAGCGCGGTCGACCGCACCGGCGCGGCCGTCGCGACGGCGGTGGTGTTCGGTGTGGTGCCGGTGTCGACGGGCGTGTGCGAGCGGGTGGCGTCCGGGATCCGTCCCGCGCCGCGGTGGTGGGCCGGGACGGCGTGCGCGGTGGGCGGCGTCGCGCTGCTCGCGGTGCCGGACGGCGATGTCCGCGTGGACCCCGCGGGCGTGGCGTTGGGCCTGGTCGCCGGGTGCTGCTTCGGCGTCTACACGGTCGCGGCCAAGCGCATGACCGGGCGCGGCGGCGGAATGGCGGCGGCGGTGTCGGTGACCCTGGTGGCGGGCGGGGCGGTGCTGCTGCCCTGGACGGTCGCCGCCCTGCCGGCGCTCGCCGTACCACGCGGGCTGGCGCTGGTCGGCTGGCTCGGCATCGCGGCCACCGCGGTGGCCTACATGTGCTTCGTGACGGGGCTCGGGCGGGTCGGCGCCGCGACCGCCGGGACGCTGAGCCTCGTGGAGCCGCTGGTCGCGGTCGCGATCGCGGTGGCGCTCCTGGGAGAGCCCATGCCGCCGCCGGTGGTCGCCGGGACGGTGCTGCTGCTCGGCGGGCTCGCGGTGGTGTCGGTCCCGCGCCGGCGGGCCGCCTCGCATCGCGCCGCTCCGTCCCGGGCCGATCTGTATGATGGCGACCAAGCGACTGGCGCAGTCAAGGTGGAGTCGACCACCGGGGAGCGACCATAGTCCGCGCACCGCGCGCCTGGGTGTACGGGCCCCCTTCACCGGGGCGCCCCGCCCCGGTCGACAGTGCGGAGACCGACATGCACGAACCGGCCGTTCCCCACCTGCGCTCCGGCGACCCGGACATCGCGCGGCTCGTCGAGGACGAGGCGCGCCGCCAGTTCGAGAAGATCCGGCTGATCGCGTCCGAGAACTACGTGTCGCCCGCCGTCCTGGAGGCGACCGGGAGCGTCCTGACGAACAAGTACTCCGAGGGCTACGCGGGCCGCCGTTACTACGAGGGCCAGCAGAACGTCGATCCGCTGGAGGAAGTGGCGATCGAGCGGGCCAAGTCCCTGTTCGGGGTCGAGCACGCGAACGTCCAGCCGTACTCCGGGTCGCCCGCGAACCTCGCGGTGTACATGGCGTTCCTGGAGCCGGGCGACACGGTGATGGGCCTGTCGCTGCCGATGGGCGGCCACCTGACGCACGGCTGGTCGGTATCGGCCACCGGGAAGTGGTTCCGGCCCGTCAGGTACGAGGTGCGCGCCGACACCGGCCGCGTCGACATGGACCAGGTGCGCGACCTCGCGCTGAAGGAGCGCCCGAAGCTGATCTGGTGCGGCGGGACCGCCGTGCCCCGGACGATCGACTTCCCGGCGTTCGCCGAGATCGCCCGGGAGACCGGCGCGGTGCTCGCGGCGGACGTCGCGCACATCGCGGGGCTGATCGCGGGCGGCGCGCACCCGTCGCCCGCCGGGCACGCGGACGTGATCTCCACGACCACGCACAAGACGCTGCGGGGCCCGCGCGGCGCGATGGTCATGTCGACGGCCGAGCACGCGAAGGCGATCGACAAGGCGGTCTTCCCCGGCCTGCAGGGCGGCCCGCACAACCACACGACGGCGGCGATCGCGGTCGCGCTGCGGGAGGCCGCGCAGCCCGGCTTCGCCGGGTACGCCCGGCAGGTCGTCGCGAACGCGAAGGCGCTCGCGGCGGCGCTGGCCGAGCGCGGCTACGACCTGGTGTCGGGCGGCACCGACAACCATCTGATCCTGATCGACCTGACGAACAAGGGCGTCGCGGGCAAGCCCGCCGCGAAGGCCCTCGACCTGGCGGGCATCGAGCTGAACCACAACGCCGTCCCGTTCGACCCGCGCAAGCCGTTCGACCCGTCGGGGCTGCGGCTCGGCACCGCCGCGATCACCACCCGGGGGCTGACCGAGGAGCGGATGCCGCAGGTCGCGGCGTGGATCGACGAGGTCGTGCGGGCCGTGGCGAAGGACGACGGCACCGTCCTCGAGCGGGTCGCGGGGCAGATCCGCGAGATGCTCGCCGGGTACCCGATGCCCGGCTGGGCCCCGGCGGGGTGAGACTCGGCTAGGACGGCCGCAGGACGGTGATCATGCGCCAGGCTTCGGGGGCGTCGATCGCGACGTCCCCGAAGTCGCCGTACCGGGCGACGGCCGTCAGGCCGCCCGCCAGGCGGATCGCGGCGTCCAGTTCCCCGGCCGTCCAGAACCGGTAGGGGACGACGTCGCGGACGGTGCGGGCCGCGTCCCCCTCGGTGATCGTCATCGTGACGCGGTCGTCGGCGATCTGGGTGACGGGGTCGAGCCGGTCGCCGGGCTCGCCCCACCGGACGGACGCGCGGACCCCGCCGCGTTCGACCGTCCAGGCCGTGCCGACGCTCGGCTCGTCGTCGCCGAGCCGGTCCCGGGGGTGCGACATCTCGACGACGTACAGGCCGCCGGGCGCCAGGTGGGCCGCGACGCACCGCAGGTGCGCGACGAACGCGTCGAGCGTCATCAGGTGCGAGGTGGAGTCGAGCATGGTGACGACGAGGTCGAACCTGCGTCCGAGGTCGAACGCCGTCATGTCGTCCCGGACGACCTCGAGTTCGACCCCGTCCCGCGCGGCGGACTCCGCCGCGTACGCGCACATCGCGGCGTTCAGGTCCAGGGCGGTGGCGGTGCGGCCGCGGCGGGCGAACTCGCGGGCGTGCTCGGCGGGCCCGGCCGCCAGCTCCAGGACGGTCCGGACGGGCGCGGCGTCCGTGCCGTCCGGGAGCGGGCCGCGGTGCCGGGCGCACCAGGCCAGCAGGACCGACACCTCCGGGGGCACGTCGCGGAACGAGCAGGCCAGCTCGTAGGCCCAGGGGTCGTCGTAGATGCCGGTCACCCGCCCATCCTGCCAGCGCGCGGGTTCCGGACGTGATCGCCGGGCCTGCCGAGGGCCCGGACGGAGGTACGGTTTCATATTCCGGACGGGTCTTGAGCGGTCCGCGCCGACCGCCTACCGTTCCGTAAGTGATCGACCCCGTGAGCGGTGAGCACGTTGACGACCATCTGCGCCGCGAACCGTTCGCGTCGCGGCTCCCCCTGCTGTCGCCCGGCGCGCTCGCCGACGAGCAGCGGGCGGTGTACGAGGCGGTGACGGGCGGGCCGCGGTCCGGCCGGGCGCCCGCGTTCCGCATGACCGACGCGGACGGGCGGCTGCTCGGCCCGTTCAACGCGATGCTGTACAGCCCTTCCGTCGGGCTTCCGCTGCAGGACCTCGGCGCCGCGCTGCGGTTCCGGACCGGGTTCACCCGGCGGGAGCGGGAGATCGCGACGCTGGTCGTCGCGGCGCATGCGCGCTCGGACTTCGAGTGGTACGCGCACGAGCGGATCGGGCTGCGCGCCGGCCTGGAGCAGGAGGAGATGGACGCCCTGCGGGCGGGCCGCGCGCCGATGTTCGGCGACGTCCGCGAGCGGGTGGTGTACGAGGCGGTGCGGCAGCTGGCCGCCGAGCAGGACCTCGGGGACGCGGTGTACGCCGAGGCGGTCGCGACGCTCGGCCGTGCCGCGGTGGTCGAGCTGGTCACGCTCGTGGGGTACTACACGGCGCTGGCGATGCAGCTGCGGGTGTTCCGGGTCGGGGTGCCCGAGGGGGAGCCCGCGCCGGAGTGGCCGGACGGGGACGGCGATGCGTGAGCTGCTGCGCACCGAGCGGCTCGCGCTGCGCCCGGTCAGCATGCGCGACCACCGGCCGCTGCTGGCGCACTGGACGCGGCCGCCGGTCCGCCGCCACCTGTTCGGCGACGCCGCGGTGTCGGCCGTGCAGGTCACCGAGATCATCGCGGCGAGCCGCCGGGACTTCGCGTCGCTCGGGTACGGGCTGTGGACGCTGCGGCCCGTGGTGGGCGCACCCGTGGTGGGCGCACCCGCGGCCGGTGAGCCCCTCGTGGGCGACCCGCTGGTCGGTGTCGCCGGGCTGACCGGCCGGGACGGTCCGGGCGCGGGCGTGGAGATCGTCTACAGCTTGGAGCCGGAGTCGTGGGGCGAGGGACTGGCCGCCGAGGCGTCCCGCGCGGTGCTGGACTACGCGTTCGGCGTGGTGGGCCTGCGCCGGGTCGCCGCCGAGATCGACCCGGACAGCGCCGTGTCGATGCGGGTCGCCGAGCGGCTCGGGATGCGTCCGGTTCCGGACGGCCGGGCCGGACCGGACGGCGCGTCGTTCTACGCGGCCGACCGGTCCGGGTGGACCGCCGCGCGGCTCCCGGCGGAGGGCGTGGACGCCGTCCGCCCGGTCGCGCGGGCGGTTCAGGTCACGGCGGTCCCGGTCACGCCAGCAGCGACGTCAGCGGGGTGAGGTCGTCCAGGTCGGCGAGCCCGTAGACGAGGCCGGTGATGCGGTCGGCCCGCTCGGCGGGGACGCCGCGGGAGGCGTTCAGCCGGAACTTCGTCGCCAGTTCGTCGGCCGACAGCGGGTTGCCGGGGCCGCCGCGGTTGGCGTCGACGCGCTCCTCCAGGACGGCGCCGCCGCGGGTGCGGACGCGCAGCACGGCGGGGAACTGGTGGGGGAAGATCTCGTCGCAGCGCGGGTCGGGGACGCAGCGGACCTTCGCGGCGAGCGCGAGCCGGGCCGGGTCGGCGGCGGCCTCGTCGGTGAAGTCCTCGTGGAAGACGCCGAGCCCGCCGCCGCCGAGCAGCGCCGCCGCGACCGTGTACGGGCCGGAGAACGCCGCGTGGTAGCCGGACTTGGGACGGATCTTGTCCTCGTGGGGTTCGCCGATCGTGCGGAGCACCGGGGTGGGGGCGCCCAGTTCGATCCCGTCGACGTCGGACGGGTCGAGCCCGGCGGCGCGCAGCCGCAGCGCGGCGTCGACGCCCGCGTGGGTGAAGTGGTTGCACGGGTAGGGCTTGAAGAAGATCCCCGGCAGTTCCCAGTGCTCGCCGAGCCGGTCGGTGAGCGCGTCGAGGTCGGCCTGGTCGCCGCAGAACGCCTGCAGCAGCCCGAACCGTCCCTCCAGGACGGTCGGCGGGCCGGTGAGCCCGGCGCGGGCGAGCCCGGCGGCGGTGACGGCGGCGTGCGCGGCCCAGCCGCAGTGGACCCGCTTGACGGTGCCGCCGGTGCGGTTGGCCTCCAGGATCCCCGAGCCCATGCTGGAGGCGATGCCCATCGCGTCGGCGATTCCGGCGGCGTCCAGGCCGGACAGCATCGCGGCGGAGGCGGCGGCGCCGACGGCGCCGCAGATCGCGGTGGCGTGCTGCCCGCGCTCGAAGAACACCGAGTTGCCGAGGGCGCGGTCGTACCCGGCCATGCCGATCCGGACGGTGATCTCGATGCCGACGGCGACCGCGTCCAGCAGCCGTGCCCCGGACGCGCCGTGCGCCTCGGCGGCGGCGAGCGCGGCGGGCACGACGGACGCCGACGGGTGCAGTACCGACGGCAGGTGCGTGTCGTCGAAGTCGAGGGAGTGCGCGAGGGTGCCGTTGAGCAGGGCGGCGTTCGGTTCGGGCAGCCGGGCGGCGGTGCCGATCCCGGTGGCCCGGCCCGCGCCGCCCCACTCGGCGACGAGCGCCCCCACGGCGCGGGCGGGCGGCTCCCCGGTGGCGGCGAGGCTGTTGCCGAGCGCGTCCAGGACGCGGCGGGCGGCGTCGTCGCGCAGTTCGGAGGGCAGGCCCTCGGTGCCCGCACGGTCGGCGAGGGCGGCGAGCCGCTGGACGGCCGTCGGCTCGGTCTGCGTGGTCGTCACGCCGCCCCCTGGGAGACGGCCGCGAGCGGCCGCACCGGGGACCCGGTGCCGCCCTTGATCCGCAGCGGGGCCAGCACGAACACGAACTCGTGCCGTCCCTCGGCGGCGACGGCCTCCAGGTTCAGGTGCTCCATGATGAAGATCCCCGACTCGACGAGCAGGATGCGGTGGACGGGCAGGACCGCGTGGCCCGCGCCCTCGGGGATCTGCTCGTAGGCGGTGGTGTCGGCGCCGGTCGCGACGATCCCGCGCTCGGCCAGCCAGCGGGCCGCCTCGGGCGTCGCGCCGGGCACGCCGGTCTCCTTGCCCAGGTAGGCGGTGGTGTCGCCGAAGTTGCGGGCCCAGCCGGTGCGGATCAGCGCGACGTCGCCCGCGCCGGGTCCGGCGCCCGCCCGCTTCGCGGCGAGGTCGAGGTCCTCGGCGGTCACGCCGTAGCCGGGCGGCAGGACGTCGACGCCGTGCACGGCGGCGACGTCCAGGAGCACGCCGCGGCGCAGCAGGCCGGGCAGGTTCTCGGCGCCGTGGCTGGTGAACGCGCCGCCGCGCTGCGCCTCGGCCGCGTCGACGCCGCCGTGCAGCGCGCCGTCGTGGCTGACGTGCGACAGGGCGTCGATGTGGGTGCCGACGTGGCCGCCGGTCACGATGATCTCGTTGGCGGCCGAGCCGCCGTCCGGGCGCATCATGTCGCCGTGCCGCCGGATCAGCGTCATGCGGAAGCCGGGGTGGTTCGGCGAGCACGGCATGCCGGTGAAGAACGGCTGGCCCAGCTCGATGAGCCGGACGCCGCCGGCGACCGCGGCGAGCAGCGGGTCGGGGGAGGTCATGGGCGGGTTCCTTCCTTGGGGGCGGTTCCGGCGGCGGCCGCCGCGGCGTCCAGGATCGCGGCGGCGCGTTCGACGACCGCCTTGTCGACGAACCGGCCGTCCGCGTCGATCCAGGCGGCGTCGCCGTGCTGCTCGGCCAGGCGGTCCATCAGGCCGCGCGCCCAGGCGACGTCGGACGGGTCCGGGGCGCACGCGTCGTGCACGACGGGGATCTGGGCGGGGTGGATCACCGACCGGCCGAAGAACCCGGCGCGCTGCCCGGCGCGGGTGTCGGCGGCGAGCCCGTCCAGGTCGCGGACGGCCGTCCAGACGCTCTGCGGCGGGCTGGGCAGCCCGGCGGCGCGGGCGGCCACGACGATCCGCGAGCGCGGCCAGGCGAGGGCGTCGCCGCCGGCGCGCAGGTCGGCCGCCAGGTCGGCCTCGCCGAGCGAGATCCCCGCCACCAGCGGGTGCGCGGTGGCGAGGGCGAACGCGCGCTCGACGCCGAGGGCCGACTCGACCACCGGCAGGACGGGCGCGCCGAGGGCGTCGGCGACGCGGCGCAGCTCGTCGGGGTCCTCGCACTTGGGGATCCGGACGCCGGCGAGCGCGCCGGGGGACGCGGCGAGGGCCCGGACGTCCGCGTCGCCGTCGGGGGTCGCGGGCGCGTTGATCCGCACGTGCGCCGGACGGCCCTCGGCGAGGACGCCGGTGACGGTGCGGCGCGCGTCCGCCTTGGCGGCGGGCGCCACGGCGTCCTCGAGGTCGAGGATCACCGTGTCGGCGGCCGAGCCGAGGGCCTTGGCGATGCGGTCGGGCCGGTCGCCGGGCACGTACAGCCACGTGCGGGGCGTCACCGGATCACGCCCTTGCCGCGCAGCTCGGCCAGCTCGGCCTCGCCGACCCCGTACCGGCCGAGGATCTCGGCGGTGTGGGCGCCGAGCGGCGGCCCGGCCGTCTCGATCCGGCCCGGGGTCCGCGACATCCGGAACAGGACGTTCTGCATCTTCACCGGGCCGAGCTCGTCGTCGGGGACGGTCGCGATGCTGCCGAGCGCGTCGAACTGGGGGTCGGTCATCACGTCGGCGGCGGTGTAGATCGGGGCGACGGCGGCCTCGGCCTCCTCGAACGCCCGGACGACCTCGTCTCGGTCGCGCTCGGCGATCCACGAGCCGACGGCCTCGTCCAGCTCGTCCGCGTGCTTCGCGCGCTCCGCGCCGGTCGCGAACCAGGGCTCGTCGATGAACTCGGGCCGGCCGACCAGGCGCATGACCCGCTCGGCGATCGACTGGGCGCTGGTGGAGATCGCGACCCAGCCGCCGTCGCGGGTGCGGTAGGTGTTGCGCGGCGCGTTGTTGTGCGACCGGTTGCCGGTGCGGGCCTGCAGCTCGCCGAGCTGGTCGTAGGTGATGATCTGCGGGCCGAGGAGGGTGAGGATCGGCTCGATGATGGCCAGGTCGATCACCTGGCCCGCGCCGCTCGCGTCGCGCGCCCGCAGCGCCGCCATCACCGCATACGCTGTGGTCAGGGCGGCGATCCCGTCGGCGAGGCCGAACGGCGGCAGCGTCGGGGGCCCGTCCGGCTCACCGGTGATGGCGGCGAACCCGCTCATCGCCTCGGCGAGCGTCCCGAACCCGGGGCGCCGCGAGTACGGGCCGGTCTGCCCGAACCCGGTCACGCGGGCCAGCACGAGCCCGGGGTTGATCTTTTTGAGCTCGTCGTAGCCGAGCCCCCACCGCTCCAGCGTCCCGGGCCGGAAGTTCTCGATCACCACATCCGCGTCGGCGGCCAGCCGGCGGAACAGCTCCTGCCCCTCGGGGGAGCCGAGGTAGAGCGTGACGGCCTTCTTGTTGCGGCCGAGCATCTTCCACCACAGTCCGACGCCGTCGCGCTGCGCGCCGTGGCTGCGCACCGGGTCGCCCTTCGGGTGCTCGATCTTGACGACCTCAGCCCCGAAGTCGGCGAGCAGCGTCGCCGCGAGCGGCCCGGCGAAGAGCGTGGCCGCGTCGAGCACGCGGACTCCGGACAGGGCGTCGGTCATGGTTGCCGCCTTCGCTCAGAAAGTTTCACGTGTGTTTCGCTTGGAGGAACGATAGTCGATGTGGATCCGGATTGCTGTGCGGTGCCGATGCCCACAAGTTGGCACCGGTCATCGAGTTCAGTCAAGTTTCACCTAGATATTGACCCGGTGACGTGACGGGTGCCACGATGGCGCATCGGTTGTCCGGCGTTTCTCCAAGCGGAACACAAGATCGAACCATGGAGCGACCGCGCCGGACACGTTGGGCGGGAGAGGTGAATGTCGGCTCGAAAGCTCGTCGCCGGGCTCGGCGCCTGCGCGGTCCTGCTGGCCGCCGCGGGCTGCGGCGGCTCGGCGCCCTCCGGCGCCGCCGGCGCGGCCGGCGGACGCGACACGGGGCCCGTCAAGATCGGCGCACTGCATCCGGTCAGCGGCGGCCTCGCGGTGGACGGCCAGCAGATGCGGCGCGGCGCGCGGATGGCGGTGGAGGCGATCAACGCCGCCGGGGGCATCAAGGCCCTCGGCGGCCGGAAGGTCGAACTGGTCACCGGGGACACGCAGGGCAAGGCCGAGGTCGGCCAGAGCGAGGCCCAGCGGCTGATCTCCGAGGGGGCGGTCGGGATCGTCGGCACCTACCAGAGCGCCGTCAGCACGAACGTCGCGGTCGTCACGGAACGCAACGAGGTGCCGTTCGTCATGGACGTCACCGCGTCGGACGAGATCTTCGCGCACGGGTACGACTACTCGTTCCGCGTACAGCCCGGCAGCGAGGTCATCTCCGCCGCCGCCGCGAAGTACCTGAAGGCGGTTTCGGAGGAGGCCGGCGAGCCGGTGAAGCAGGTCGCGTTCCTGCACGAGCAGAGCGACTTCGGCAGCGGCGCCGCCGAGGCGTTCGCCGCGGCCGCGGGCGACCTCGGGATCAAGGTCGATCCGGTGATCAGCTATGACGCGGCGACCGTCTCCGACCTCACCGCGCAGATCACGCAGGTCAAGGCGTCCGGCGCGGACGTCCTGGCGATCGCCGGGTACTACCGCGACGGGCTGCTCGCCGCGAAGGCGATCAACGCGGTCAAGCCCGGCCTGAACGCCGTCTGGGGCGTCTCCAACGGCGCGTTCGACCAGCCCAAGTTCGTCGCCGACACCGGTGCCCTCGGTGAGCGGTACTTCAGCACCAACTACCACTTCGACGCCCAGGACCCGCAGACGCGGGAGCTGCGCGCCGAGTACCAGCGGCGCTACGGCGCCCCCATGCGCACGGGCGCGGTCCTCGCCTACGACGCGGTGCAGACGATCGCGGCGGGCGTGGAACGCGCGGGCAGCACCGACCCGCTGGAGGTCCGCGACGGCATCGCGGGCGCCGAGGTCGAGCCCCTGACGGTCGGCTCCGGCCCGATCTCCTTCGCCCCCAACGGAGACAACGAGAACGCCCTCCCGGTTCTCATGCAGGTACAGGACGGCAAGGTCGTGCAGGTCTATCCGGAGGATAAGGCCGAGGCCGAGCCCAACTACTCGGTGACGTGGCGGTCATGAGCGATACCAAGAACGGCGGGGCGGCGACGCTGGACCCCGCAACCCCCGAATCGTCCCCGGCCCGGCGGCTCCTGGCCGCGCCGGACGGCACCGGCGCCCTGCTGCGGCGCGCGGGCGTCGTCGGCGGCCTGGCGGTGATCGCGATCGCGGTCGCGCTGCTCAAGTCGGGAAGCGGCCTGGTCGTCTGGCAGTCGGTGGTCACCGGCCTGCTGATGGGCGGGCTGTACGGGCTCATCGCGATGGGCCTCACGCTGATCTTCGGCGTGCTCGACATCGTCAACTTCGCGCACGGCGCCCTGCTGGCCATCGCGATGTTCATCGCGTTCGGCGTCGTCCAGGGCACCGGCCTCCACCCCTATCTCACGCTGCTGGTGGCGGTGCCGGCGCTGTTCCTCATCGGCGCCGCCGTGCACCGCGGGCTGCTGTCCGGGACGGGCGGCGCGTCGCTGGAGAACCAGCTGCTGATCACCCTCGGGCTGTCGCTGCTGCTGGAGAACGGGCTGCTGATGTTCTTCGGCGCCGAGCCCAAGAACGTCTCGCTGCCCGGCGACTTCCAGTTCTCGCTGTTCGGCGCGGTCGTCGCCGGCGGCCGGCTGTACGCCTTCCTCGGCGCGCTGCTCATCGGCGCCGTGCTGTTCTGGCTGCTGCGCCGCACCCGGTTCGGGACGGCGATCCGCGCGGTCGCCGCGAACGGGCAGGGCGCCGAGCTCGTCGGCGTGAACGTCCGGCGGGTCCACACCCTCACGTTCGCGATCGGCACGGCCTGCGCCGGCGCCGCCGCCGTCCTGGCCGCGCCGCTGGTGACCGTGACGCCGACGCTCGGCGAGCAGTTCAACATCACCGCGTTCGTGGTGGTCGTCCTCGGCGGGATGGGCAACGTGGCGGGCGCGCTCGTCGGCGGCCTGCTCATCGGGCTCGTCGAGCAGCTCACCACGATCTACATGGATGGCCAGAGCTCGCTGCTCGGCGTGTTCGTCGTCTTCCTGATCGTGCTGTTCCTGCGGCCCCAGGGCCTGTTCGGGAGGCGCGCATGACCGGCATCACGATCACCGGCGGGCGCGACGCGACCGCCTCCCGGTCCGCCAAGGCGCCGCCGCTGCGGCCGCAGAACCGGCAGCTGATCATTCTGGGGGTGCTGCTGCTGGTCGCGATCCCGCTGCCGCTGCTGCTGCCGTCCGCGCAGGGCGCCGTCGCCGTCCGCATCCTGATCTTCGCGATCATGGCGATCGGCTGGAACACCATGAGCGGCTTCGGCGGGATGTTCAGCTTCGGGCACGCCGCGTTCTTCGGCCTCGGTGCCTACACCAGCGCCTACCTGCTGGTGAACCACGGCGTGTCGCCGTGGATCGGGATGCTCGCCGGGATGGCCGTCGCGGCGCTCGCCGCCGTGGTCATCGGGTACTTCGCGTTCCGGTACAAGCTGCAGGGCGCCTACTTCGCGCTCGCGACGTTCGCGTTCGCCGAGATGCTGCGGCTGATCGTCACCACGACCGAGTTCACGAACAAGGCGGTCGGGTTCACGGTCCCGCTGATCGAGGGCTCGTCGCTGTGGAAGATCCAGTTCCCGGCCGACTCGCCCGCCTACTTCTGGGTCGCGCTCGCCCTCGCCGGGCTCGCCGCCCTGGCCAGCATCCTGTTCCTGCACTCGCGGACCGGACGGTACGTCACCGCGATCCGCGACGACGAGACGGCCGCCGCGTCCCTCGGCACCCCGGTGATGCGGTACAAGCTGATCACCGTCGGGCTGTCCGCCGCGATCACCGCGGTCGCCGGGGCGTTCTACACGCAGTACTACCTGTTCGTGAACCCGGAGCTGGCGTTCGGCTCGTCGGTGTCGGTCCAGGCGATCGCGACCGTGGTGATCGGCGGCATCGGGACGATCTGGGGCCCGGTCGTCGGCGCGGTGATCGTCGGCTCGCTGTCGGACGTCACCGCGACGCTCCTGCGCACCCCGCCGGAGTTCCTGAGCTTCCTGCAGGGCCGCAGCGGCCTCGACGTCGCGCTGTACGCGATCTTGCTGATCCTGATCGTCCGGCTGCTGCCCAAGGGGATCGTCGGCACGCTGCAGTCGAGGTGGAGGAGACGATGAGCATCCTCGAAGTGACCGGCGTCGGTAAGGGGTTCCGCGGCCTGCGCGCCCTGTCGGACGTGGACTTCCGCGTCGACCAGGGCGAGATCCTCGGGATCATCGGCCCGAACGGCGCGGGCAAGACCACCCTGTTCAACGTCGTGTGCGGCGACCTCGCGCCCGACACCGGCAGCGTCACGTTCGGCGGCAGGGACATCACCGGCGCGAAGCCGCACCGCATCGCCCGCGCGGGCATGGTCCGGACGTTCCAGCTCATGCGGCCCTTCGCGAGCATGACCGTCCAGGAGAACGTGGCCCTGGCCGCCCAGCACGAGCGCCTCCCGGCCCGCCGCCTCCGCGACGCGTCCATGGAGATCGTCGAACGGGTCGGGCTCGGCGACTGGGCGTACCGCCCCGCGACCGAGCTGCCCACCGCCGGGCTCAAGCGCCTCGAACTCGCCCGCGCCCTCGCGATGAAGCCCCGCGTCCTGCTGCTGGACGAGGTCCTCGCGGGGCTCGTGCCGTCCGAGCGCGAACCCGTCCTGGATCTCCTGGCGGACCTGCGCGAGCAGGACGGCACGACCCTGCTGTTCATCGAGCACATCATGGCGGCGGTGATGCGGCTGTCGGACCGCGTTCTGGTCCTCGACCAGGGCACGGTGCTGGCCGCCGGCTCCGCCGAGGAGGTCACCTCCGACCCCCGCGTGATCGAGGCCTACCTCGGGGAGGAGCCCGGCGATGCTGAAGCTTGAGCGGGTCTGCTGCGGCTACGGCCGCATGCAGATCCTGCACGACGTCGACCTGCACCTGGACGAGGGCGAGATCGTCGCGCTCGTCGGCGCGAACGGCGCGGGCAAGACCACCACCCTGCGGGCCGTCTGCGGCCAGCTCCGGCCCGGCTCCGGGACGATCACGTTCGACGGGGCCTCCACCCTCGGGCGCCGCCCGGACGAGCTCGTCCGGGCCGGCCTCGTGCACGTCCCCGAGGACCGCGCCCTGTTCGGCACCCTCACCGTCGAGGAGAACCTCCGGATGGGCGCGTGGACCCGCACCTCGGAGGAGGCCGCGGAGTCGATGCGCGAGGTGTTCGAGCTGTTCCCGATCCTGGCCGAGCGCCGCCACCAGGTGGCGCAGACCTTCAGCGGCGGGCAGCAGCAGATGCTCGCGATCGCCCGCGCGCTGATGGCCCGGCCCCGGCTGCTGATGCTGGACGAGCCGTCCACCGGCCTGGCGCCGAAGCTGACGTGGACGATGCTCGACGCGGTCAAGCGCATCCGCGACACCGGCGTCGCGGTCCTGCTGGTGGAGCAGAACGCCAAGCAGGCGCTCGGCATCGCCGACCGCGCGTACGTGATGGAGAGCGGCGCGACCGTCCTGCACGGGACCGGTGCCGAGCTGGCCGGTTCCGCCGAGGTGAGGAAGGCGTACCTGGGGCTTTGACGAACGAGGAGCTGAAGGCCCGCGCGCGGGAGGCCACCGCGCGGCTGGGGGAGTGGGCCGCCGGGCTCGACGTCGCGGACGTGCCGGGTCCGGTGCTGGAGCGGCTGTCGCTCGTCCTGCTCGACACCCTCGGGGTGACGGCGCTGGGCGCCGCGCTCGACGAGCAGCGGGCGCTGCGGGCCGCCTGGAACGCCCCGGACGGGCCGGCGCCGCTGATCGGCGGCGGCCGGTCGGTCGCGGTGGACGCCGCCGCCTGGCTGAACGCGAACGCGCTGGTCTCGCTCGAGCTGGACGAGGGCAACAAGTACGCGAAGGGCCACCCGGCGGCGCACGGCTTCCCGGCCGTCCTGGCGCTGGCCGCCGAGCGCGACGCCACGGGCGCCGACACCGCCGCGGCGCTGCTGGCCGCCTACGAGGTCGCCGCCCGGTTCGGCCGCGCCGCCCGGCTCCGCGAGGGCGCCCACCCCCACGGCAACTGGGGCGTCGCGGGCGCCGCGGCCGGGTGCGCGCGGCTGCTCGGCCTGGACGCCGCCGCGACCGCCGCCGCGATCGACGCGGGCGCGGGCCTCCCGGTGGCCGGGCACTTCGCGTCCGCGACCGACGGGAACCCCGTCCGCAACGCGTGGATGGGCGCGTCGAACGTCTCGGGCCTGGCGGCGGCGCGGATGGCGGCGGCCGGGGTCGCCCGCAACACCGGCACGGCCGCGCTGTCGCTCGGCGCCCTGCTCGGCGAGCTGGACGCCGCCGAGCTGACCGGCGGCCTCGGCGAGCGCTGGGACGTGGCGCGCGGCTACTTCAAGCGGCACGCGTCCTGCTCGTTCACCCATCCGGCCGCCGACGCCGCTCTCGACCTGCGCGGCCACCTCGACCCGGCGCGGATCACGGCGGTCCTGGTGGAGACCCACGCGCTCGGCGCGGGCCTGGCGTCGGCCGAGTGGGACTCCCGGCTGGCGGCGATGTTCTCCACCCCGTTCGCCGTGGCCGCCGCCCTGCTCGACGGCGAGGTCGGCCCGGCCGCGTCCGGCCCCGGCCGCCTCGACGACCCGGACCTGCGCGGGCTCGCCCGGCGCGTCCGCGTGACCGCCGCCGCCGACCTGACCGCGCGGCTGCCGGACGAGCGCCCCGCCCGCGTCACCGTCGAGCTGGACGACGGCGCGACGCTCACCCGCGAGGCGCCGAACCCGGTCGGTGACGCCGACCACCACCCCCTGGACGAGCGCGACGTCGTGCGGCTGCTGCACCGGTGGCTGCCCGGCGGGTCCGCGCTGATCGACCGGGCCGCCGGGTTCGCCCGCGACCTGCCGACCCTGCCGCACGCCGGCGCGCCCCTGCGCGGACTCGCCGGCGCGCGGAACGGCACCGAGGAATAAGGAGATGAGCCGATGCGCGCCCTCGCGGTGACGCCGATCCACCTGCCGCCGGACGAGGTCCGGCGGCGGCAGGCCCGCTACGACCGGCTGGCCCCGCCCGGCCTGACGGTCGAGCTGCGCGACGTCGGCTCCGCCGCGCCCCCGTCCCTGGAGGACGAGGCGTCCGTGCGGGCGTCCGAGAAGGCGGTGGCGAGCGCCATCGCGGAGGCCGGGGAAGGGTTCGACCTGGCGTTCCCCGACTGCGTGCTCGACCCGGCCGTCCCCGACGGCCCGGCCCCGGCCCCGGCGGGCGTGCCGGTGAACGGGCTCCTCAAGCTGAGTAGTATGCACCTCTCTGCGTTGAATATCCGATTCGGTGCGGTGGTGCGGAACGAGGCGATCGGCGCGGAACTGGACCGGCGCCTGCGGGCCTACGGCCTCGCCGGGAACCTCGCCGGCATCGCGATCCTCGCGCTGCCGTTCGACGCGATCGCCGACACGGCCGCCTGGAACGCCGCGCTCGGCGACGCCGTCGCCGTCCTGGCGAGGGCCGGGGCCACCGCGGTGATCAACGGCTGCTCCGCCGTGGACGTCGAGGACGCCGCCCTGGCCGCCGCCGTCGTCGACCCGACGGCCCTCGCCCTGCGCCTCCTCGCCGCCCGCGCCGAAGCGGACGCCGCGATGTCCGGAGGGAGTGCGTCATGACGGAGCGGAGCTTGCGTAGCGAGGGCATGAGCGCAGTTCTTGCCGGGGGGTGTGGGGGGTCGTCCCCCACGAGGAGTGCGTCATGACGGAGCGGAGCTTGCGTAGCGAGGGCATGAGCGCAGTTCTTGCCGGGGGGTGTGGGGGGTCGTCCCCCACGAGGAGTGCGTCATGACGGAGCGGAGCTTGCGTAGCGAGGGCATGAGCGCAGTTCTTGCCGGGGGATATGTGGGGGCGTCCCTCCACGAGGAGGACGCATGACCGACGGACCCGACCTGGTCGTCGCGGGCGCGGGCGGCGGGCTCGCCGGGGCCCTGCGCGCCGCCGAACTCGGCCTCGACGTCCTCGTGATCGAGGCCGACGAGCACTTCCGGCGCGGCAACAACACCTCGATGTCGACCGCGATGTTCCCCGGCGCCGGTTCCCGCTGGCAGCGGGACGCCGGTGTCGACGACTCCCCGGACCGGTTCGTCGCCGACATCGACGCCAAGACCGGCGGGACGGCCGACGCGCGGCTCGCCCGCACGCTCGCCGAGGTCAGCGCGCCGCTCGTCGAGTGGCTCGCCGACTCCGCCGAGCTGCCGCTGTCGCTGGTCACCGACTTCAACTACCCGGGCCACGCCGTCCACCGCTGCCACTCGGTCCCCGGACGGCACGGCTCCAGCGTGATCGACCACCTGGCCCGCCGCGTCCGCGCGCACCCGAACATCGACCTGCTCGTCCCCGCCCGGCTCGCCGACGTCGCGACCGGCCCGGACGGCGCGGTGCGCGCGGCGGTCGTCCAGTACCCGGACGGGACGCGCGAGGAGATCCCGACCCGCGCGGTGCTGCTGGCCACCAACGGCTACGGCGCCGACCGCGACCTGGTCGAGCGGCACCTCCCGGAGATCGCGGGCGCGCTCTACCACGGCGGCGAGCACTCGCGCGGGGACGCGCTGCGGATCGGCGGCGGGCTCGGCGCGGCCACCGGCTACCTGGACGCCTACCAGGGCCACGGGGCCGTCGCGCCCGGCGCGGGCACCCTCGTCGGCTGGGCGACGATCATCCACGGCGGGTTCATCGTCGACACCGGCGGACGCCGGTTCGGCAACGAGACCCGCGGCTACTCCGAGTACGCCGCCGAGATCGCCGCCCGCCCGGACGCCACCGGCTGGATCGTCCTCGACAAGACCGTCCACGACCAGTGCAGCGCGTTCCAGGACTTCCGCGACACCGTCGAGTCGGGCGTCCTGGTGTGGGCCGGCGACGCCGCGGGCCTCGCCGAGGCCACCGGCCTGCCCGCGCGGGCCCTCACCGACGAGATCGCCCGCACGGCCGCCGTCGCGCGCGGCGAGACCCCCGACGCGCACGGCCGCACGAACTGGGAGCGCCCCCTCGAGCCCCCGTACGCCGCCGTCCGCGTCGTCCCCGCCCTGTTCCACACCCAGGGCGGCCTGATCGTGAACGAGGACGCGGCGGTCGTCCGCCCGGACGGCACCCCGATCCCGGGCCTGTACGCCGCGGGCGGCGCGGCCGCCGGGATCTCCGGCCACGGCGCCGCCGGCTACCTGCCCGGCAACGGCCTGCTGCCCGCGTTCGGGCTCGCGTACCTGGCGGCGGGCGCCGCCGCGCGCGGGCGCACCGCTCCCACCCCGCACACCGAAGGAGAATGAGATGGCCACGACCGAACTGCTGATCAAGAACGTGCGGGTGGTCCGTCCCGACGCCGCCGACGCCGCCGAGCCCGAGCCCCTCGACATCGCCGTCAACGACGGCAAGATCGTCAGGCTCGCCCCGGACCTGCCGGACGACGACGCCGCCACGGTGGTCGACGGCGGCGGCCTGCTGGCCTTCCCCGGCGTGGTGGACGCCCACCAGCACTGGGGCATCTACAACGAGCTGGCCACCGACACCCGCACCGAGAGCCGCGCGAGCGCGCAGGGCGGCGTCACGACGTCCCTGACCTACATGCGGACCGGCCAGTACTACCTCAACAAGGGCGGCCCCTACCGGGAGTTCTTCCCGGAGGTGCTGTCGGCGTCGCAGGGCAACGCCTACGTCGACTACGCGTTCCACCTGGCGCCGATGATGGCGCAGCACATCGACGAGATCCCCTACCTCGTCGAGGAGCACGGCGTCACCTCGTTCAAGATCTTCATGTTCTACGGCAGCCACGGGCTGCACGGCCGCTCCACGAGCCAGAGCGACTTCCTCATGACGCCCCCGGACGAGCGCTACGACATCGCGCACTTCGAGTTCGTCATGCGCGGGATCCAGAGGGCCCGCGAGCAGCTGTCCGACTACGCCGACCACATCTCCCTCTCGCTGCACTGCGAGACCGCCGAGATCATGACGGCCTACACCAGGCTCGTCGAGCAGGACGGCTCCCTCACCGGCCTGCGCGCCTACAGCGCGTCCCGCCCGCCGCACTCGGAGGGCCTCGCCGTCACCATCGCGTCCTACCTCGCGCACGAGACGGGCCTGCCGAACATCAACCTGCTGCACCTCTCCTCGGAGAAGGCGCTGTCGGCCGCGCTCACCATGAAGGCCGCGTTCCCGCACGTCGACTTCCGCCGCGAGGTCACCATCGGGCACCTGCTCGCCGACGTCGACACCGCGCACGGCCTCGGCGGCAAGGTCAACCCGCCGCTGCGCGAGCGCGACGACGTCGAGGCCCTCTGGCGGCACGTCCTGGCGGGCGAGGTCGACTGGGTGGTCAGCGACCACGCCTGCTGCCGCGACGAGATGAAGTTCGGCGCCGACCGGGACGACATCTTCCTCGCCAAGTCCGGGTTCGGCGGCGCCGAGTACCTGCTGCCCGGCCTGGTCGGCGAGGGAACCAAGCGGGGCCTCTCCCTTCAGCAGGTCGCCCGCCTGACCTCGTGGAACCCGGCCCGCCGCTACGGCCTGGTGAACAAGGGCGCGATCGCCGAGGGCTACGACGCCGACATCGCCCTGGTCGACCCGGACGTCTCGTGGACGGTCCGCGCCGCCGACTCCGAGTCCACGCAGGAGTACACGCCGTTCGAGGGCTTCCCGATGACCGCGAAGGTCACCGACACGTTCGTCCGGGGCAACCGCGTCTACACGGGCGGGAAGGTCGTCGGGGACCCCGCCGGCCGGTACGTCCCGCGCGGGCGATGAGATTCCCTAGGATCTCGGGGTGACCAACGAGACCGTCGCACCGCCCGCCGGCGGCACCGAGGTGGCCGGACGCGTCGCGGACGTGCTGCTGCTGTTCGCCGGCGGGCCGGAGTACCTCGGCGTCAGCGCGATCAGCCGGGAGCTCGGCATCTCCAAGGCCGTGGTGCACCGCATCCTGCAGTCGCTGGTGTCGCGGGAGATGCTGGAGACCGACCCCGGCACCGCCCGGTACCGGCTCGGGCCCGCCGCCGTCGCGCTGGGCGTGAGCGCGCTGCGCCGCTTCAACATCCGCAACGCCGCCGCGCCCGCCCTGCGCAGGCTGCGGGACGAGACGGGCGAAACGACGACGCTGTCCGGCCTCGTCGGTGACGAGCGGGTCTACCTCGACCAGTTCGAGAGCCCGCACGAGGTCAAGATGACGGTCGAGATCGGGCGCCGGTTCCCGCTGCACGCGGGCTCGTCCAGCCGGGTGATCCTCGCGTACCTGCCCGAGGACCGCCGGGAGACGATCCTGGCCCGTCCGCTCGCCGTCCTCACCGACCGGACGGTCACCGACGAGGCGGTCCTGCGCGACCGGCTCGCCGAGGCCGTCCGGGAGGGCGTCGCGGTGTCCCTCGGCGAGCGCCAGGCCGACGCCGGTTCGGTCGCCGCCCCGCTGTTCGGACCGGACGGCGCCGTGCACGGCGCGATCAGCGTCTGCGGCCCCCGCCACCGCTTCACTCCCGAGGCCGTCGACCGCTACCGCACGCTCGTCCGCGACGCCGCCGACGAGATCACCCGCAACTGGACGACGCGGCACTGAGACCTACGCCTCGCGTGGGACGGCGGTGCATATCGGCCGCGTTCACGGGGAGGCGATCGGGTGTCGTATCCGATCGGCGGGAGGCTTCGTGGACTGGACGCTGGGTGAGGAGTTCGAGACGCCCGAGGGCGTCGTGCGGTGGACGAGCATGGGCGGCGGTGACCCGATCGTGCTCGTGCACGGCACCCCGTACTCGTCCTTCCTGTGGCGGGACATCGCCCCCGCGCTCGCGGCGACCCGGAAGGTCTACGTCTTCGACCATCTCGGCTTCGGCCGGTCCGACAAGCGGGAAGGCCAGGACCTCGGCCTCGCGGCGCACGCCGGTCGCTTCCGGCGGCTCCTGGACCACTGGGGCCTGGACCGCCCGAGCGTCGTCGCCCACGACATCGGCGGCGCCGTCGCGCTGCGGACCCTGCTCCTGGAAGGGGCCGACTACGCCGACCTCACCCTTTTCGACGCGGTGAGCGGCGGGGAGTGGGAGCGCGGGCTCTTCCGGCTCTTCCTGGAACGCCGGGAGGTCTTCGAGCGGCTTCCCGGCTACGCCCACGAGGCGCTGGTGGCGAGCCACCTGCGCCACGCGACGCACGTCGGCCTCCGGCCCGAGATCATCGACGCCTTCCTGGACCCGTGGCGCGGCGCCGAGGGGCAGGCCGCGTTCTACCGTCAGTACAGCCAGATCAGGCAGGCCGACACGGCCGGCTACGAGCACCTGCTGGGCGGGATGTCGCTGCCGGTGCGCATTGTCTGGGGCCGCGAGGACCGCATCCTGCCCCCGAAGTACGCCGAATGGCTGCACGAGAAGATCCCGCATGCCGAACTCCACTGGATCGAGGGAGCCGGTCACCTCCTCCAGGAGGACGCTCCCGCGCAGCTGACGGCCCACCTCACGGCGAGGTTCCCGTCCGGCTGACACGTCCGGGTCCCAGGTAGAGGCCGATGGGCCGGGCGAGGGGCGGTCCCGGCTTCGGCGGCCCGCCCGTGCTCGCGACGGTTCGTCGTATGTCAGCCCGCCCGGTTGAGCGCCGCGCGCGTCAGTTCGGCCATCGATCGTCCGGCCTCGTGGACCGGCTCGGGGTCGCGGGCCGCGCGGGCGAGGACGAACGCGCCCTCCAAAATCATGATCATCGAGTAGGCCAGGGTCCGCGCCCGTGCCCGGTCGGGCACCCGGCGGGCGAACCACTCGGTGCCCCCGGCGATCCACTCGTCGAACACCTCCGCCGTGGCCACCCGCAGCACCTCGTTGGTGCTCGCCACCTCCAAGGCGATCGTGGCGATCGGGCACGCGTCGGCGTAGTCGGTGGCCGCCAGGTTCGCGGCGGCGACCTCGAAGGCGTTCCCGACGGCCTCCACCGGGTCGTCCACGCTGTCCAGCAGGGCCAGGACCATCCGCATGTACTCGGGCCCCGACGTGCGGATCGTCTCCTCCGCGAGCTGTTCCTTCCCGCCGGGGAAGAAATGGTAGATCGACCCGAACGGGGCCTCCGAGGCGGCCGCGATGGCCTTGAGGCCGGTTCCGGGGTAGCCGTTCCGGCGGAACAGGGTCCCGGCCGCCTCCCGGATCCTGTTCCGCGTGTCGGGCTGTCCGGCCATCGTCGCGTCCCTCCTGCCACGGGGCCGTTGCCCCGTCGGCGTTCACGGGCTAGCGTACATTAGAACGATCTATCTAGAGGAGGCGGCGATGCCGGAGATCGAACTTTCCGCCGGTCCGATCGAGTATCAGGACACCGGTGGGGACGGCCCGGTGCTGGTGTTCGGGCACGGGCTGCCGATGAACGGGAAGCAGTGGCGCAAGGTGGTGCCTCTGCTGTCCGGCTACCGGTGCGTCCTGCCCACGCTGCCGATGGGCGGGCACCGCCGCCCGATGCGCCCGGACGCGGACCTCTCGCAGACCGGCATGGCGCTGCTGCTGGGCGAGTTCATCGAGCGGCTCGGCCTGGACGACGTGACCCTCGTCCTCAACGACTGGGGCGGCGGCCAGTTCCTGATCTCCGAGGGCCGCGCCGAGCGGATCGGGCGGCTGGTGCTGGTCGCCTGCGAGGCTTTCGACAACTTCCCGCCCGGCGCGGCCAAGGCGATGGTCCCCCTCTGCAAGATCCCCGGAGGCGCGCGGCTGGCGCTGTGGGCGATGGTGCTGAGCAACCGCACCGGTCGCGGGTACGGGGGGATGAGCCGCCGCGGCATCCCGAAAGAGATCATGGACGAGTGGGCCGCCCCGGCGACCCGGGACAAGGCCGTCCGTCGCGACTTCGCGAAGTTCGCCACGGGCGCGCCCGATCGCCGGACGCTGCTGGCCTACAGCGAGCGGCTGCGCGATTTCGACCGTCCGGTGCTGGTGGTCTGGGCCGCCGAGGACCAGCTGATGCCGCGCGAGCACGGCCCCCGGCTGGCCGAGCTGTACCCGCAGGGGCGGCTGGTCGAGATGGCCGACTCGTCCACCCTCGTCCCCGAAGACCAGCCGGAACGACTTGCCGAGGTCATGACGGAATTCCTGGCCGAGACCGGAGCGGCAGCGATCTGATCCGTGCGAGCGTCAAGTCCTGAACTCGGCCCAGACGACCGTGCCGTGGCCGTCGGGGCGATGCCCCCAGCGCGACGCGAGCGCGTCCACGATGTGCAGGCCCCGGCCGCTCTCACCGTCTGCGGCGTCCCGCAGCACCGGCCGTTTCCCGTCCGCGCCCTCGTCGGTCACCTCGGCCCGCAGCACGCCGCGCCCGGCCCACAGCGCGATGTGGATTTTCCCGCCCCGGCCCGACGCGGTGTGCCGGATGCCGTTGCCCGCGAACTCGTCCACCACCAGCACCATGTCGTCCAGCAGCTCGCCGGTGGGGGAGATGTGGTTCGGGACGAGCGTGTCCCGCAGGAAGCACCGGGCGTAGCGGACCGAGCGGGCCACGCCGGGAAGCGTCAGGACGGCGAGAAGCTCCAGCTCGCCCGGCCTTGAGGGTGTCATCGTGATTCCTCCTCGTGATGTCACCCGCAAGATTGATCGCGCTCCGTCACCTCATCAACACACTTGAGTCGGATGAGAACTATTCGTTGGTGATCACGCTGAGAACTTCGATGCGTGCAAGAACGAATATATTCGTCATTCACAAATGCGAGCCGATCAAGCGCGCAGCGTGACACCTTCGGGGTATGAGACGTGATGACCGGGAGACGTACCGGCGGAGGATGGTCGGCGACGCTCTCAAGAAGTTCCGCGAGGATCTGGGCCTGACCCAGCGGGCGGCCGGGCGGCTCTGCGACCGGTCGCAAGCATCGCTCAGCGCCTACGAGAATGGCCACCGCGCCATTCGACCCCGCGACCTAAAACACATCCTGGACATGTACGACATCGCGGACGAGGTCGTTCGCGCACGTCTCCTTTCGCTTGCGGCGCAGGGCCGCCAGAACGGCTGGTGGAACGACTTCGAGGAGCGTTTCGAGGTGGGCGTCATCGATCACGTCTCTCTCGAGGCGGACTCGTCGCACATCCGGATCTTCGACCCGCTGTTGGTGACCGGTCTCCTCCAGACGGACGAGTACGCTCGAGCGGTCATCGCGGCGTCGGGAACGGCGACCCGCACACCTCGGGACATCGAGATCGCGGTCGGTTTCCGCATGCAGCGTCAGCGTCTGCATGAACAGGACCGTCCACCGAAGATCTCGGTGGTGCTGGGCGAGGCGGCCCTCCGGCAGCTGATGGGCGGCCCGGACGCCATGCGTCGGCAGTGCGACAAACTGATCTCGCTGAGTGCCCGCCCCCACGTCGAACTGCGCATCCTGCCTTTCGGGGCAGGTGCGCACGCCGGTGTGGACGGAGCCTTCACCATCCTCAGCGTCGGGCCCGACAGCCTGCTCGAGGTCGTGGCGATCGACAGCCTCACCCGGAGTTGGTACGTGGACGAGCCTGCAGACGTCGATCTGCACTCGAGTACTTTCGAACGCCTCCAAGAGGTGGCCTTGTCGGAACTCCACTCTCGGAGGTTGATCGAACAGGTAGCGTCCGAGCTATGAGCCAGCAGAGTCAGTGGCGTACCAGCAGTTACAGCGGCGGCGATCCGACCCAGTGCGTGGAGGTCGCGGGGGCGGTGCCGGGGATCGTGGCGCGGGACTCGAAGGATCCGTTCGGGCCGGTGCTGGGGTTCTCGAAGGCGGAGTGGGGCACGTTCCTGGAGGAGATCAAGCGGGGTGCGCTCGACCTGGGGTGAGCCCCGGTGACGGCGAGCGGGACGGCGGCGGGGCCGGGCCGGTGACGCGGAGTAGGGCCAGCTTGCTCTCGTCGGGGCTCCCCACCGCCGCGGTGTAGGTGACCACGCGCAGGTCGGCGCCCGGGACTACGAGGACGTCGCAGTCGAGCGCGATGTCGCCGACCTCCGGGTGCCGGATCGTCTTGCGGTCCGTGGTGTGCCGGGCGGGGGCCGAGGGCTCGCTCCAGCGGGCGGCGAACTCGCCGGACGCGTCCCGCAGTTCGCGCACGAGCCGCTCCAGCCGGGCGTCCGCCGGATAGCGGGATACCGCGTCCTTGAGGTCGGCGACGATCGACGCCTCGAAGGCGTCCTGGCCGCGCTCGGACCGGACGCGCGCCACGGCGGCATGCGCGAGGCCCCGTCCGAACAGGGCGCGCGCGAGGTTGCGTTCGGCGGCCGGGACGAGGGCGGGATCGCCGGTCAGCGCGGCCCACGTGGCGTTCCACCACACCAGCGTCCAGTCGGCGGCGAACACGCCGATCGGGAAGTCGCCGAGGCGCGCGACGAGCCGCTGGACGCCCGGGGGCACGTGGGTGCCGACCGTGCCGTCCTGTGGCGGTAGGAGCCCGGCGCTGACGTGCAGCCGGTCGCGTTCGGCGCGGGAGAGTTGCAGGGCACGGGCGAGGGCGCCGACGACCTGGGGCGACGGATTCCGCGCCCGTCCCTGCTCCAGGCGCAGGACGTAGTCGACCGAGAGTCCGGCGAGCTGGGCGAGTTCCTCGCGGCGCAGCCCCGGGGCCCGGCGGCCGGGCGTCACGGGGAACCCGGCGTCGGCGGGGGAGAGGCGATCACGCCAGGCGCGCACGAGGCCGCCGAAGTCGGAACCGGGAGCGGGCATGGGCCCATTCTCGTGGACGGGCGCCGCCGCAGCCTGGGTACTGCCGGTCCCAGGGACGCGCGCGGCACTGGCAGGCGGCATCGGCGTCGGTGAACGTGGTGACATCAGCCGACGCCATTGGGAGCCTCCTTGCAGCACACGATCGTGATGACGGGAGCGACGCGCGGGATCGGCCGTGTCGCCGCCGAGAACATCCTGCGCCGTTCCCCGGACGCGCACCTCGTGGTCGTCGCCCGCGGATCGTCCGCCACGGGGTTCGCCGCGGACGGGCGCGTCTCGCATGTGGCGGCGGACCTCGGTTCGCTGGACGGCGTCCGCTCGGCGGCGACCGAGATCCGGGACCGGCTCGCCCGCGGCGACCTGCCGCCGCTGCGCGCCTTCGCGGGCAACGCGGGCATGCAGTACACCGACGACCTCACCGAGGGGCCGGACGGCCTCGAGTCCACCTTCACGATCAACGTGCTGGCCAACCACGTGTTCGTCCGCCTGCTCGAAGACCGCTTCGCCCGTCCCGCCCGGATCGTCATCACGGTCAGCGACACCCACTTCGGCGACTTCCGGCACAACATGGGCATGGTGCCCGGCCCGTCCTGGCGCTCGCCGGAGATCCTCGCCCGCACCGGAGCGTTCCCCGAGCCGGACCGGGCTGCCGCCGGACGCACTGCGTACTCCACGAGCAAGCTGGCCGCCATCTACCTGGTGCACGAATACGCGCGCCGCCTGCCGGACGGGATCGACGTCATCGCCTACAATCCGGGCTTCGTCCCCGGCACCGGCCTCACCCGCAACGCCGACCTCGTCTCGCGGTTCGCGGTGCGGTACCTCATGCGGGCGGTGGCCCTCACGCCGTTCGCGACGGGCTGCCGCGCGGCCGGCCGGTACCTCGCCGACCTCGTGCTCGGCACGACCCCGGCACCGACCGGCTCGTACGTCGACCGCGATCGGGTGGCGGCGTCGTCCCGGGAGTCCTACGACCCGCGCCGGGAGCGCGAACTGTGGGACGTCGCCGAACGGCTCACACTGACGGCTGACTCTCGCCCTTCGCGCTGACGCATCGCGTCGGCCGGGCGCGACGCGGTGCGCGGGCGCTCGCGGCGTTCGCGAGCGCCCGCGCGGGACGGGACGTCAGGACTCGGGGCGCTCGAGAGCGACCTTCGGGAACGCGCGGGCCAGGGGCGCGGGGAGCCACCAGGCGCGGTCGCCCAGCAGCCGCATGATCGCGGGGACGATCAGGCAGCGGATGACGAGCGCGTCCAGGAGGACGGCGACGGCGAGGCCGAGGCCGAACTGCTGGAGCATCCGGTCCGGGCTGAGGACGAACGCGCCGAACACCACGATCATGATCGCCGCGGCGGCCGTGATGACCTTGCCGGTCGCCGCGAGGCCCTCCCGGACGGCGTGCGCCGAGTCGCGGGTGCGTTCCCACTCCTCGTGCATCCGGGACACGAGGAACACCTCGTAGTCCATCGACAGCCCGAACACGATCGCGAAGATCATCACCGGGACGAACGACTCGATCGGGCCCGGCTGGGCGCCGAACCGCCCGTCCTGGAAGACGAGCGTGATGGCGCCGAGCGCGGCGGCGATCGACAGCAGGTTCAGCACCGCCGCCTTGAGCGGGATCAGCAGCGACCGGAACACCACCATGAGCAGCAGGGCCGACAGCCCCACGACGACGGCGACGAACAGCGGCATCCGTTCGGCGACGGAGTCGGCGAAGTCTTGCGCGGCGGCCGTGGGCCCGCCGACCAGGTACTCGGCGCCGGTCCGGTCGGACAGGGACGGCAGGACGTCGTCGCGGAGCGTGTGCACGAGGTCGGCGGTCCGCTCGTCCTGCGGGGACGTCTCCGGGTAGGCGATCACGGTGTGCGCCCGGCCGTCGGACGACGGGAACGCGGGGGTGGCCGAGGCGATGCCGGGCGCGCCCTGGAGGGTCTCGCTCAGGTTCGCGGGCGCGCCCTCGGTGACCACGATCAGCGGCCCGTTGAAGCCGGGCCCGAAGCCCTCGGCGAGCAGGTCGTACGCCTGGCGGCTGGTGGACGACGGGGCCTCGTTGCCCGCGTCGGCGAAGCCGAGCCGCATGTCGAGCGCGGGCGCCGACAGCCCGAGCAGGAGGGCGACCGGGATCAGCAGCGCGGGCCACGGGCGGCGCTGCACGGCGGCGCCGAGGCGGCGCCACCGCTCGTCCCGCACCTTGTGGGCGCGCTTGCGGACGTGCCGGTGGATGCGGCCGCCGAAGACGGCGAGGAGCGCGGGCAGCAGGGTCAGCGCGGCGGCCATCGTCATCAGGACGGTCAGCGCGACCGCGAGCGCGACGCCCTGCAGGGCGCCGAGCCCGAGCACGATCAGGCCGAGCAGCGCGATGATCACGGTGCAGCCCGCGAAGAAGACGGTGCGCCCGGCCGCGTCGAGCGCGGTGCGGGTCGCCGCGGCGGGTTCGGCGCCGCGGATCAGCTCGTGCCGGAATCGGTAGAAGATCAGCAGCGCGTAGTCGACGCCGACGCCGAGCCCGATCAGCATCATGATCGGCGGGGTGAAGTCGGCGACGGTGAACACGTGCGAGGCCAGCGCGATCAGCCCGATCGCGCCGCCGACCGCGAACAGGGCGGTGGCCAGCGGCAGCGCCGCCGCGACGAGGGAACCGAACAGGAACACGAGGATCACCAGCGCGGCCAGCATCCCGGCGCCCTCGGCGGCGCCGCCGCCGCCCTCCTCGGCGCCCCGGACGGCGTCACCGCCGAGCTCGACCCGCAGCCCGTCTCCCTCGGCGCCCTGCGCGGTCTCCATGATCTCGGTGACGTGCTCCTTCGGCACGTCCTCGGCGGAGCCGTCGAGGGTGACGGTCGTGTACCCGATCGTGCCGTCCTCGGCCAGGCCCCCGCCGCCGCGCGGGTCGAACGGGCCGCCGACCTGGGCGACGCTCGGCAGCCCGCGCACCTCCTCCAGCATCGGCGCGATGACCGCCTGGTCGCCGCGGACGCCCCGCTCGTCCTGCATGACGATCTGGACGGTGGCGCCGCCCTGCACGGAACCGTGCCGCTCCATCAGGTCGGACGCGGCCTGCGAATCGGTCCCGGGCAGCGAGAAGTCGTTGTGGTAGGCGCTGCCGGCCAGCTGGGAGCCGGCGGTGATCCCGGCGACGACCACGACCCACAGCAGCAGCGCGCCCCAGCGGTGCCGCTGCGCCCAGGACGCCAGCCGCCCGAAGACGCCCGGACGCGAGTCCGGCGAACCCGCACGGGCCTCGGTGGTGTTCGCGTGCATCCGGGTCACCGCCCCGCCTGGCGGTCCGCGACGCGGGTGCCGGTGAACGCGCCGACGAGGGCGCCGAGGAACGGGAGGCCGAGGAACAGGGCCAGCAGCACCGGGTATCCCTCGACGTCGAGGGTGATGTCCAGGACGAAGTGGAAGAAGGCGGCGATCGCCTCGGTCAGGACGAACCCGGCCGCCCCGCCGACGAGGAAGCCGGCGAGCGCCGCACCGGCCTTCTTGCTCGCAGTCGATGTCATGGCACCCACGTTCGGGGCGCGGCACCCCGCCCGGCATCGGCCTGCGGCGGGCATCCGCGCTACCACGCGGGTTGCGCGGGGCGCGCCGGACTACCGCCCCGGTTGCCGGTCGCTCATCCAGCGGGGGCTGACCATCGCCGACTCGTAGGCCAGGACGACGAGCTGCGAGCGGTCCCGCACGTCCAGCTTCGTCATGATGCGGCTGACGTGCGTCTTGGCGGTGGCGGGGCTCAGCACGAGCTTCGCGGCGATCTCGTCGTTGCTCAGCCCGGCCGCGACCAGCAGCATCACCTCGCGCTCCCGGTCGGTGAGCGCGTTCAGCCGCGGGCCGGGCGCGGGCGCGGTGACCCGGTCGGCGAACTCGGCGATCAGACGCCGGGTGACCGACGGGGTGATCAGCGCGTCGCCGCGCGCCGCGACCCGCACCGCGTGGATCAGCTCCTCGGGCTCGGTGTCCTTGAGCAGGAACCCGGTGGCGCCCGCGCGCAGCGCCCCGTAGACGTACTCGTCGAGGTCGAAGGTGGTGAGGATGACGACGCGGACGTCGTCCAGCCGCCGGTCCTCGGCGATCCGCCGGGCCGCCTCCAGGCCGTCCATGCCGGGCATCCGGATGTCCATCAGCACCACGTCGGGGCGCAGCTCCCGGCACGCGGCGACCGCCCGCTCGCCGTCGGCGGCCTCCCCGACGACGGTGATGTCCTCCTCGTCGTCGAGGATCGAGCCGAATCCGGCGCGCACCAGCCGCTGGTCGTCGGCCAGCAGGACCTTGATCATCGATGGTCTCCGTTCCGGTACGGGAGGCGGGCGCGGACCAGGTGTCCGCCGTCCGGGCCGGGGCCCGTGGTGAGATCGCCGCCGAGCGCGCGGGCGCGCTCGCGCATGCCGAGGATGCCGTTGCCCGGGACGGCGGGGGCGCCGTCCTCGCCGGGCGCGGCGCCGCGCCCGTCGTCGGCCACCTCGACCAGCACCTCCCGGGCGCCGCGCTCCACGCGGACGGTCACGTTCGCGGCGCCCGCGTGCCGCACCACGTTCGTGAGGGACTCCTGGACGATGCGGTAGGCGGCCAGCCCGACCTCGGTGGGCACCGGCGCTCCGGTGCCGTCCGCGCCGTCGATCCGGGTGCGGACGTCCAGGCCGGCGGCCCGCGCGGGCCCGGCCAGCTCGCCGATGCGGTCCAGGCCGGGGACGGGCGAGGTGGGCACGTCCTCGTCGGCCTGCCGCAGGACGCCGAGCGTCGCGCGCAGCTCCCGCAGCGCCTCCCGGCTCGTCTCCTTGATCGCCGCCAGCGCCGCCTCGGCCTGCGCCGGGTCGCGGTGGAAGCGGTGCAGCGCGGTGCCCGCCTGCACGTTGATCAGCGAGATGTGGTGCCCGGTGACGTCGTGCAGCTCGCGGGCGATGCGCAGCCGCTCGTCGCCCGCCGCGCGGCGCTCCGCCTCGGCCAGGAAGGCGCGGCGGCTGTGCCGCACCCAGCCCAGCGCCACCATCGCCACCACCCAGCCGGCCAGCATGAACAGCGCGACGCCGTTGACGTCGCCGTTGCCGGACAGCGTACCGAGCGCGGTGCCGATGACGATCAGCGCCGCGATCCCGGACGCCGCCTGCAGCCGTCCCTTGGACGCGAGCAGGTACACCGCCAGGATCGGCGCGATCATCAGCGGCCCGTCGTAGGTGCTGAAGACGTAGTAGACGCCCGTCGCGACCACCGAGACGACGGCGGCGGCCAGCGGCAGCCGGCGGACGAACAGCGACCCGCACACGACGACGATCAGCGCCCAGCCGAGCGCGGTCTGCGCCCACGGTTCCTCCCGCGAGCCGATGACCGACCGCAGGCTGCCGACGACGACCACCACGGAGACGGCGGCGGCGAGCGCCTCGTCCGTCAGGCGGCCGTGGCGGGGACGGAGACGCCGGCGAGCACCCATGCGATCAGCCTAGACGGCGGTTCGGGGGCGGCGGCTCGGCGTTCGGGTGCGACCCGTCCCGCAACCAGGGGTGTACGCGGCGGCGCCCGGCCGCAACCCGCGCGGTACGCCGGCCCGGTCCCGGTGCCCGGCTCCCGCGGGGGCTGGCGTCGCGGGCGCGTGTCGGCCCGCGCGCACGCCGGCGGGGCCCTGCCGCCAGCCGGCACCACTCACCACCGCCCGGTCGAGGACGGCGGACGGACTCGCTCAGCCGTCGTAGCCGTCGACGAAGCGGTCCAGGAGGCGGGCGAACTCGGCGCGCTCGGCGTCGGTCCAGGTCCGCATCGCGTTGGCGAAGTGCTCCTGGCGGGTGCGGCGGGTGGCCTCGACGACCGTGCGGCCCGCGTCGGTGAGTTCGAGGTGGATGCGGCGGCCGTCCTCCTGGGACGCGACGCGGCGGACGTAGCCGGACTTGACGGCCTCGGCGACGATGCGGCTGCCGCGCGAGGCGTCCACGCCGAGGCGGGTGGCGACGAGGCCGACGCTGACCTCCTGGCCGGGCCGGTCCGGGCCCTCGTCGACGATGTCGACCACGTGCAGGACCTGCACGTCCACGGGGAGGTTGTGCTCCCGGATCGCCGCCCTGCCCAGCCGCTGCCGGGACATCCCGCGGCGCAACCGCACCATGCTCCGTTCGACGGCGTTGAGGGCGTCCTCGCTCATGGTCGGCCAGTGTAACGCCACCGTTGCATCGCTCATGTATATGCGTCTAGCATCCATGTGACTTAAGCATGTGAATGTGGGGTGGACGTATGTCTCATCGGCATCGGAAGCTGGTGTTCGCGGGGCTGATGCTCGCGGGCCTGATGTCCGCGCTGGACGCGACGGTGCTCGCGACGGCGCTGCCCGCGATCGCCGGGGACCTCGGCGGGGCCGACCGGCTCGCGTGGGTCTCCACCGCGTACATCCTCGCGACGAGCGTCACCGTGCCGCTGTCCGGACGGTTCGGCGACCTGTTCGGCCGCAAGCCCGTCTACCTGATCGGCCTGCTCGCCTTTCTCGCCGGTTCGGCGGCGTGCGGGGCGGCGCCGTCCATGGCGTGGCTGATCGCCTTCCGGGTGGTGCAGGGGGCCGGGGCGGGCTGCCTGATGGGCTCGATGTTCGGGCTCACCGGCGACCTGTTCGAGCCCCGCGAGCGCGCCCGCTACCAGGGCTACTCGGCGATCAACTTCGCGCTCGCGACCGTCGCCGGCCCGCTTCTGGGCGGTCTCCTCACCGACCACGCGTCCTGGCGCTGGGCCTTCTACCTCAACCTGCCGCTGGGCGTCGCGGCGGCCGCCGCCGTCGTGGCGTTCCTGCGGCTGCCGAAACCCGACCGCGAACCGCGCGTCGACTACCTCGGCATCGTGCTGCTGGGCGCGGCCGTCACCTGCTTCACCCTGTTCACGGGCTGGGCCGGGACGCGCCACGCCTGGACGTCGCCGGTGGTGCTCGGCCTCGCGGGCGCGGCGGCCGTCCTGTTCGCGGCGTGGGCGCTCGCCGAGCGGCGGGCCGCCGAACCGGTGGTGCCGCCGCGGCTGCTGCGCGACCGATCCTTCGCGGTTGCCTGCGCCGTCGCCGCCGTCGGCGGCGCGACCGGGTTCGGGCTCGCCACGTACCTGCCGATGTTCTTCCAGGTCGTCGGGGGAGCGGACGCGACGTCCTCGGGCCTGCTGGTGCTGCCGATGATGCTCGGCCTGCTCGCGTCATCGCTGATCGCCGGGCGGTACATCGCGCGGACCGGACGCTACCGCCGGCTGCCCGCCGCGAGCATGGCCGTCAGCGCCGCCGGGGCCGCCCTGCTGGCGGGCATGGACGCGGAGACCGGCATGCTCGCGGCCGGGCTGTTCATGGCGGTACTGGGGTTCGGCGCCGGGCTGTCCCAGCAGGTCGTGGTGCTGATCGCGCAGAACGCCGCGCCGCCCCGCGATCTGGGCGCGGCGGGCTCCGGCGTGTTCGCCGCGCGGATGCTCGGCACGGCGGCCGGAACGGCCGTGTTCGGCGCGATCGTGACGAACCGGTTCGCGGCGGAGGCCGCGGGCCGGGTGCCCGGGGACGTCCCGCCGCTGCGGGACACCGTCCGCCCCGAAGTCCTCGGCACGCTCCCGGCGCCCGTCCGGGACGGCGTCGCCGCCGCGTTCGCCCACGCGTTCTCGGGCGCGTTCCTCGCGGCGGTGCCGCTGCTGATCGCCGGCTTCGCCGTCGCGCTGCTCCTGCCGCACGTCCCGCTGAAGCCGCGCGGCTGACCGCTCCCGAGCTACTCCCCGAGGTCGGCGTCGTGGACGAGCAGCGCGATCTGCACCCGGTTGTTCAGCTCGAGCTTGGTCAGCAGGCGGGACACGTACGCCTTGACCGTCGCCACGCTCAGCGACAGCTCGCGGCCGATCTCGGCGTTCGTCCGGCCCCGCCCGACGAGCAGCGCCACCGACCGCTCGCCGCCGCTGAGGCGGTCGAGCAGCCCGCGGGCGCGGTCGCGGGCCGGATCGACCCCGGAACCGGCCGCGTACGACATCAGCCGCCGCAGGACCGTGGGGGACATCATCGGCTCCCCGGCGGCCACCTGCCGGATCGCGTGGACGATCTCCGGGGGAGGGGTGTGCTTGAGCAGGAAACCGCTCGCGCCCGACCGCATCGCCCGCACGATGTGGTCGTCGGTGTCGAACGTCGTCAGGATGATGATCTCCGGCGGCTCGCGGCGGGACCGCAGCAGCTCCGTCGCGGCCAGCCCGTCCAGCCGCGGCATCCGGATGTCCATCAGCACCACGTCGGGGCGGTGCTCGTTCACCGCGGGCACCACCTCGGCGCCGTCCGCGACGTCGGCGACGACGTCCAGATCGCCCGCGCTCGACAGCATCATCGACAGCCCGGCCCGGACGAGCGCGTCGTCGTCCACGATGAGCACGCGGATGGAGTCCATCCCGTCACCCTACGGGGCCGGAGCACGCCTCAGGACCGGTGCAGCCGCCGCCCGCTGATCTCCGTCGCGGCGAGGCAGAACCAGGCCCCGCGCTCGCCCGGAGCCCACGGCTCGACCCTGATCGCGGACTCCCGCTCCTCGTCCGACAGCGCATGCGCGCCCCCGCGCAGCAGGACGCTCCACCCCTCCCGCGTCACCGGGTCGAACCGGTCGATCTCGAACGCGGCGCGGACCTGCCCGCTCGGCACGAGCGCCAGCAGGCTCCGGTTCAGCCGCGCCGACTCCGACGTCCGGAAGATCACCGACTCGCCGTCGACCACGTAGTTGACCGGGACGACCGTCGGGCCCTCCCCGTCGTCGTAGGCGACCCGGCCGATGCCGCCCGGCGCGATGAGGCGCAGGCACTCCGCCCGGTCGAGCTCTTCCAGGACGGGCCGCGCGGCGGACTCTGAAGCCATGTCCCTCCCCATGCCCGGGGCCGGAGGCGCCATGCGTGCTCACGGGGGCGGGCATTCTCACACGCGTCCTCACAGAGGCAGGCGGGCGCGCAGCCGGAAGCGGCCCCCCGCGACGCCGTGCCGGAGGGTGCCGCCCAGCAGCGCGACCCGCTCCCCGAGGCCGACCAGGCCCGCCCCGGCGCCCGGCAGCGCCGACTCCCGGCCCGGCGTGACCGCGTTGTCGACCTCGACCGTCAGCTCCGCCCCGGCGTCCAGCGTGACCCGGACGGCCGCGTCCGGCGCGTGCTTGCGGGCGTTCGTCAGCCCCTCCTGGACGATCCGGTACGCGTGCCGCCCGACCCGGTCGGGGACGGCCGCCGGGTCGGGCACGCGGTCGTCCAGCTCGATCCGGGCCCCGGCCGCCCGCGCCTCCCGCACCAGCGCCGGCACGTCCGCGAGCGTCGGCTGCGGGCGCTCCGCCTCGGCGCCGTCCCCGGGGGCGCGCAGCACCCCGACGACCTGCCGCAGGTCCTCCATCGCCTCGTAGGCGCCGCGCCGGATGATCCCGACGGCCTCGTGGAGCTCGGGCGGCGTGTCCGGGCGGAACTCCAGCGCGCCCGCGTGCACCGCCAGCAGCGAGATCCGGTGCGCGAGGACGTCGTGCATCTCCCGGGCGATCCGCTCGCGCTCCAGATGGCGGGCCTCCTCGACGCGCAGCCGCTGCCCCTCCTCGGCCTGCCGCGCCCGCTCCCGCAGCGACACGATGAGCTGCCGCCGCGACCGGACGAGCATCCCGGTGGCGACGATCAGCATGTAGCCGAGCACGAAGACGACGACCGACTCCAGCCGTTCGCGCGCGGTCAGGTCGGCCGGGAGCGCGAGAAACGACACGAGGATGAGCGCGCAGTTCAGTCCCGCGATGAGGAAGGCGGACCGCCAGGGGCGGTGCACGGCGACGCTGAACACCGCCATCGCGGTGGCGCCCCATGACACCGAGCTGGTGAGGCCCCACACGGTGAGGAAGAGCGCCGTTCCCACGGGCCGGTTCCGGCGGAACAGCAGCAGCGCCAGCATGCCGATGCCGCTCAGCACCGCTTCCTTGACGTCCTCCCAGCCCGTGACCGGCCCGTAGGTGTCCCGGGCGCCCGCCAGCACCAGGAGACCGATCATCAGCGCGCACGCCGTGACGGCGATGTCGCGCGCCCACTCGCGTACGGACCTGCGGAGACTCACGCGCACCACGCTAGCCGCCGGGCGCCCGGCGGGCAGTGGCCGCAGGTCGCCCGGCCGATCGACTTTGGTAGGCCCCCGAGGCTCAGCCGAGCTTGGCGACGGTCAGCAGGACGACCGAGTCCTCCAGCGCCTCGAGGGCGTGCCGCGCCTGCGGGACGATCAGCAGATCGCCGCCGATGCCGTCCCAGGCCTCGTCGCCGCTGAGCAGCCGGACGCGCCCGGACCGCACCAGCACCGTGGCCTCGCCGGGGTTCTCGTGCTCGGACATCCCCGTCCCGGCCGTCAGCGCGATCAGCGTCTGCCGCAGCACGTGCTCGTGCCCGCCGTGGACGGTCTCGGCCGCCCGGCCCGACGCCGCGGCGGACGCCTGCTTGAGGAGGTTGCGGGCCTGCGCGTCCAACGAGAGCTTCTGCATGACCGGGATCATTCCCGCGCCCCCGCCCGTCACACGGGTCGCCGGGGGCGCGGGAGTGCCCGCGTCACAGTTCGGACGCCGCCGCCCGGTCGAGCAGGAAAAGGGTCCGCTCGCGCCCGCGCGCGCCCGCGACCGGAGCCTCGGACGTGCCCGTGCCCGCGAGCCCCAGCCGGACGGCCCCGGCCTTGCTCTCGCCGGACGCCAGCACCCACACCTCCCGCGCCGCGTGCAAGGCGGGGAAGGTGAGCGAGATCCGGATCGGGGGCGGCTTCGGAGCGCCGCGCACCGCGACCACGGGACGCCCTTCCTCCAGCGCCGGCATGCCGGGGAACAGCGACGCCACGTGCGCGTCCGGCCCGACGCCGAGCATCAGCACGTCGAACGCGGGCACGGGACCGCTCCCGCCGACCGCCGCGGCCAGCTCGGCGGCGTACCGCGCGGCCGCCGCCTCGACGTCATCGCCGTCCGGGCCGTCGGACGCGGGCATCGCGTGCACCCGCGCCGGGTCCAGGTCGACGCGGTCGAGGAGGGCCTCCCGCGCACCCGTCTCGTTGCGCTCGGCGTCGCCGGACGGCAGGAACCGCTCGTCGCCCCACCACACGTCGACGCGCCGCCAGTCGATCGACTCGCGGGCCGGGGCCGCGCCGAGCGCGGCGAGCACGGCCGTCCCGACGCCGCCGCCGGTCAGCACGATGGAGGCGTCGCCGCGCTCGGCCTGCGCGGCGGCGACGGCCGACACCAGCCGCGCCGCGACCGCCCCGGCGAGGTCGTCCTGATCGGCGTGCACCAGCACCTCGGGGCGGCTCACGCCGTGTCCCCCGCCGAGCCCGCGAGGTCCTTGGCGAACCGTGCCGACGCCTCCTGGTACACCTCGTCGGGGTCGAGCCGCCGCAGCTCCTCGGCCAGCAGCTCCGCCATCGGGCGCCGCATCAGCGACACCTGCCGGTCCGGCTGGCCGGGGCGGCACAGCGTGGCGACGCGGCCGTCCGGGCGGTCGATCACGATGTCGCCGGACGCCGTCCGCAGCCGGACGCCGGTGATGCCGGGGCCCTCGGACACCGTGCGGTCCACCGGCACGCCGAGGCGGACCGACAGCCACGCCGCCAGCAGCTCGGCGCTCGGACTGTCCGGCTCGGCCATGACCTCGCCGGAACCGATCTCGTCGTGGTCCTGGTCGAGCGCCGCCGCCAGCAGCGACCGCCAGTTCGTGACCCGCGTCCAGGTGAAGTCGGTGTCGCCCGGCCGGTACCCGGTGGCGAGCTGCGCGAGGGTGCCGAGCCGGTCGCGGGCGGCGTAGGCGTCGGTCACCCGGCGCTGCGCGAGCCTGCCCAGCGGGTCCTTGGCGGGCACCTTCGGCACCTTCCCGCCGGGCCACCACGTCACCACCGGGGTGTCGGGCATCAGCAGCGGGACGACGACCGAGTCGGCGTGCTCGGCGAGCGGCCCGTACATGCGCAGCAGCACCGTCTCGCCCGGCCCGGTCTCGCCCATCCGGATCTCGGCGTCCAGCCGGGACGAGTTGCCGCGCGGGTCCCGCGAGATGACCGTCAGCACGCGGCACGGGTGCTCGCGCGCCGCCTCGGTCGCCGCGCGGACCGCGTCGTACTGCGCCGACTCGTCCGTCACGATGATCAGCGTCAGGACCATGCCGACCGCGGGCCCGCCCATCACGTGCCGGGCCTCGGTCAGCGCGTCCTGGATCTTGCGGGTCGAGGTCCCGGCGAGGTCGATGTTCATCAGAGCCTCCTCCACGTGCGGCCGTCGCGCGCCATCAGCTCGTCCGCGCTGTCGGGCCCGTATCCGCCGGACTTGTACTGGTCGAGGCCGCCGCGCTCGGCCCAGAACTCCTCGATCGGGTCGAGGATCTTCCAGGACAGCTCGACCTCCTCCTGCCGGGGGAACAGCGGCGGGTCGCCGATCAGCACGTCCAGCAGCAGCCGCTCGTAGGCCTCCGGGGACGCCTCGGTGAACGACTCGCCGTACGCGAAGTCCATGTTGACGTCGCGGATCTCCATCGAGGTGCCGGGCACCTTGGAGCCGAACCGGACCGTGATGCCCTCGTCGGGCTGCACCCGCATCACCAGGGCGTTCTGCCCCAGCTCCTCGGTGTCGGTCTGCGAGAACGGCTGGTGCGGCGCCTGCTGGAACACCAGCGCCACCTCCGTCACCCGGCGGCTCAGCCGCTTGCCGGTGCGCAGGTAGAACGGGACGCCCGCCCAGCGGCGGTTGTCGATCTGCAGCTTGATCGCGGCGTAGGTCTCGGTGCGGGAGTCGGCCGGGATGCCGTCCTCCTGGAGGTAGCCGCGGACGTTCACGCCGCCCTGCCAGCCCTCCGCGTACTGGCCGCGCGCGGTCGACTCCGCCAGGTTCCCCGGCACCCGCACCGACGAGAGGATCTTGGCCTTCTCGGCGCGGACGGCCTCCGCGCCGAACGACGTGGGCTCCTCCATCGCCGTCAGCGCCAGCAGCTGCAGCAGGTGGTTCTGGATCACGTCGCGGGCCGCGCCGATGCCGTCGTAGTAGCCGGCCCGCCCGCCGATGCCGATGTCCTCGGCCATCGTGATCTGCACGTGGTCGACGTACCCGCGGTTCCAGATCGGCTCGAACATCGAGTTGGCGAACCGCAGCGCCAGGATGTTCTGCACCGTCTCCTTGCCGAGGTAGTGGTCGATCCGGAAGATCGACTCCTCGGGGAACACCCGGTGGACGGTGTCGTTCAGCTCCTTCGCGGTGGCCAGGTCGCGGCCGAACGGCTTCTCGATCACGACCCGGCGCCACGACCCGTCCGTCCGGTCGGCCAGGCCGCTGCGCTGCAGCTGCTCCACCGCCTGCGGGAAGAACTTCGGCGGGATCGACAGGTAGAAGGCGTAGTTGCCGCCCGTCCCGCGGCTCTCGTCCAGCTCCTTGACGGCCATCGCCAGAGCCTCGAACGCGCCCGGGTCGCCGAACTCGCCCGGGACGAAGTGCATGCCCTCCGACAGGTGCCGCCAGACGTCCTCGCGGAACGGGGTCCGCGCGTGCGCCTTCACCGACTCGTAGGCGATCTGCCGGAAGTCCTCGTTCTCCCAGTCCCGGCGGGCGAACCCGACCAGCGAGAAGCCCGGCGGCAGCAGGCCCCGGTTCGCCAGGTCGTAGATCGCCGGGAGGAGCTTCTTGCGGGACAGGTCCCCCGTGACGCCGAACAGCACGAGAACGCACGGCCCGGCCACCCGCGGCAGCCGCTTGTCCCGCGGATCCCGGAGCGGATTGGCTGGCTCGTTCACGTCGCGGCCCCCTCTGCTCGCACCCTGTCTTCTCCTGCTCTGTCCACTGCTGCTCTATCTGCCGGTGCTCTGACTGCCGGTGCTCTGTTCACTGCGGTTCTCCGCTCGGCCGGCCCCTCGCCGTCCGCGCGTCAACGAATTCTGCGAATGGGCGTCCGCCATCGGGCGTCCTGCTCAAGACACGCATACACGTCCTGATCCCGTGTGTCCCCCGACGGCACCGAAATAGTGGCGTCGAGGCGGGATCACCCCTCTCCTCTAGCGGCGTCGAGCAGCCGGGCGAGTCCCGCCCGGCGGTCCTGCAGGTGCAGCCGGACCACCGGCCGGCCGTCCTCGCGGACGGCCCGCGCGTCACCGAGGGCCCGCGCGAGCTGCAGCATGCCGAGCCGGTGGTGCCGGTCCGGGACGGGCACGTCGCGGACGGCGTTGCCCGTCACCAACAGGTAGACGCCGCGATCGCGCTGATCATTCCCGGTTCCGTCGTCCGGCGGGACGGCGCCCGGCACCGGCCCGCGGGCGCCCCACGCCACGGTCACCGGACGCTCGCAGCGCGCGGCCAGCAGCGCCGCCAGCCGCCGCACCGCCGCGCCCTCGCCGAGCGTCCCGTCCGGATCCAGGTAGGCGACCAGCGCGAGCCGCTCCCGCGGCCCCACGAGCGTCGCCAGCCCCTCGAGCAGCCCCTCCAGGTCGGTGGCCCCGGCGAGCGGGTGGACGGTCGTGTGGACCTCGACCGCGCGGCCCGGGGGGCCGTCGGAGAACACCGGGTCGCCCGTCCCGTCGTCCAGGGTCAGCGGCGCCTGCCGCGGCGGCGGGGCGAGCGGATCGCGGCCCAGCAGGTGGGCCGCCACGGCGGCCGCGTACTCCCACACGACGAGCTGCGCCGCGAGCGGGCCCGTCACGGTGGCGTCGTCCTGGTGGGGGCGGCCGTCCAGGGTCACCAGGAACAGGTCCGGGTCGGGCGCCACGGGCAGGCCGCCGCCCTGCACCACGGTGCCGAGCCGCCCGCCGGTCGCCTCGTCCAGCAGCCGCGCCGCCCAGCCGTCCAGGCCCGGAAGCGCGGCCGGATAGCCGCCGAGGACGAGCGTGCCGCGGCCGGCCCGCACCGCGCCGCCGAGGATCGCGCCGAGCACCAGCCCCGGGTTGTCCTCCGGCCGGGCCAGCGCGGGCAGCTCCGCGGCCGCCGCCTCCAGCAGCGCCGCCACGTCCGCGCCCGCCAGCGCCGCCGGGACGAGCGCGTACGGCGACAGCGCTCCGAACGCCGTCTGCGCCGGGGCCTCGACGAGCGGGTGCCCCGCCTCCGCCGCCGCCTTGGCCGCCGCCGAGTCCGGCGCGGCCACGACGACGAACCGGCGACCGGCGTCCTCCGGCGGCACGCCCGCGTCGCGCATCAGGTCCAGCAGGACGCGGCGGAGCGTGTCGGTGCCCGGATCGTCCCCGGCGACCACCGCCACGGTTCCCGCGAGACCCGCCGGGTCGGCGGCGAGGCGGGCCAGCGGGCCGGGCTCCGGGCCGTCCAGCACGGTCAGCGGCAGCACGGCCGGCGGCGCGGCCGGGGCGCCCCGCTCATCCTGGTCACCCTGCCCGTCCGGCGCGTCCGCCCCGGCGGTGCGGACGATCGCCTCGGCGGCGCGCACCACGGCACCCTGCCCGATCAGCACGATCCGGGACGGCGCCGCGAGCCCGGCCGCGTCCTCGAACAGGCTCCGCCGCAGCTCGGCGACCCGCTCCGGCACGTCCCGGCCGGGGCCCGGCCGGGCGGGGGCGCACAGCCGCCGCCCCTCGGCCTCCGCCGCGGCCGCCGACGGCCACAGCGTCGGGTCCCCGGCGGCCAGCCGGGCCGGGACCCGGTCGATCCACAGCCGGCCCAGCACCCGCTCGGCCGCGTCCTTGAGCGGCTTGCGCGCGGTGACGGCGATGCTCCCCGCGGCGACGGAGCTGTGGTTCACGAACCCTGGGCGCACCGGTCCCGGGCTCACTGCCCCCGACCCGCCGAGACCATCGACGCGACGTCGCGGACCGCCTCGGTGAGTAGCCCGGCGCCCTCCACCGGGTCGCGCAGGTGCAGCCGGATCACCGGCAGCCTGCGCGCCCGCAGCGCGCGCAGCTCGCCCAGCGCGCGCGCCAGCCGCAGCTGCGCCAGGCTGTAGGGGCGGCCCGGGACGGGGTGCGCGGCGAGCGCGTCGCCCGGCACCGGGTCCCCGGTGATGATCAGGAACGCGCCGTTCCCCGGCCCCTCCTTGTGGACCGGAGCCGTCGCGTGCGGGTAGGCGGGCCCCGGGCCGTAGGCCACCGGACGTCCCGACGCGCGGGCCAGCGACGGCGCCAGGTAGCGGCCGGAGAAGTCGCCCGACAGGTACGTCATCACCGCGAGGTAGCCGTCGGCGGGCACCGAGCCGACCAGCCCGCCGAGGACGGTCCGCAGGTCCGCGTGCGCGGGCCACGGGAAGTCGGTGTACACCTCGATGCCGCTCTCGGTGTAGGCCGGACGCTCCGGCGTCAGCGGGCCCCCGCCCGCCGCGCGCAGCAGCGTCGCCGCGTCGTCCTCGGCCTCCGCCACCGCCGTGGCGCCGGTCTCGAACGGGTTCACCCCGAGCAGCCATCCGGCCACGGCCGTCGCGTACTCCCACAGCAGGAACTGCGCGCCGACCGGCGCCAGCACGGCGGTGTCGGAGTCGTCGTGCGCCGCCGACGGCGGGTTCAAAGCCACGCCGTGCACGTCGGGGAACGATCCCCGGCAGCCGGACGGCTCGAACGCCACCACGCCGCGGCCCCGCCGCCCGGTGCCGACCGCCAGCAGCTGCGACACCCACGCGCTCAGCGCGCCCGGCCCGCCCGGCTCGCGCAGCACCACCTTGTCGCGCGCGATCCCGCCCGGGCCCTGCTGCGCGCAGCCGCCCAGCACCGCGCCGAGCAGCAGCCCCGGGTTGTCCTCCTCCTTGGACAGCGACGGCACCAGCGACGCCGCGTCCTCCAGCAGCGTGTTCGCGTCGGCGCCCGCCAGCACCGCCGGGACCAGCCCGTACGCCGACAGCGCGCCGAAATGCCCCGGCAGGTACGGGTCGGTCAGCCCGATCCGGTAGCCGTTCTGCCGGGCGAAGTCGTGCAGCGGGCTGCCGTGGTCGGTGATCACCAGGAAGCGGCTCGCGATCTCCCGGTCCGACATCCCGAGCTCGCGGAACGCGCCCACGAAGATCCGCCGGTAGGCGTCCCCCTCCAGGGACACGCCCGCCTTGCTCGCCAGCACCACGAGCGTCCGGTCCAGCCGCTCCATCGCGAACGCGAGCGCCGCGGTGTCGCTGCCGTCCAGCACGGTCAGCTCCCCGGCCGGACGGTCCGGCGCGCCCGGCCGTCCCGCCGCGGCGCCGCCCGCCGCGTGCGCCTCCATGATCGCCTGCGCGGCGTAGCTCTCCGCCCCGACGCCGATCAGCACGATGTGGTCGAGACCGGAGTAGCGCGCCTCGGCGACCAGGCCGTCCACCTGGTTCAGCAGCCCGCGGGACGCGAACGGCAGGTCGAGCCAGCCCAGCCGGCTGTGGTCGACCGCGCGCCGCCCCCACAACTCGGGGTCCTTGGCGGCCAGCGCGCCGGGAACCCCGCAGCTCACCAGATAGTCCCGCGCCTGCAACGCCGAGTCCAGCACGTCACCGCGGGTCAGTACGTCGAATCCGGACACGTTCCCTCCTGCCTGTCCCCATCGTTTCAGGAGAGAACGGTCGTTGGCGACCATCTCCGTTGATCTTCCGAAGTGCCGTGACGATCAGGGCGGCGCGGGACAGAGTAGCGCGCCTCACGGCGAAATGACTCCGGGACGATGCCCGGCCGATCGCTCAGGACAGCGCGTCGGCGAGTTGCGCCAGGCCCTCGGCCCGATCGCGGAGGTGCAGCCGGACCGCCGGACGTCCCAGCGACCGCAGCACCCGCAGATCGCCGAACGCCTGCGCCAGCTGCAGCTCGCCGAGGCTGTACGGCCGTCCGGGCACCGGCAGGTCCGCCCTGACCGCACCCGTGACCTGCAAGAACGCCCCGTTCCGCGGGCCGCCCTTGTGGAACTGGCCGGTCGCGTGCAGGTGCTCGGGGCCCCAGCCGAACGTCACCGGCACCGGACGCCTGCGCACCTTCGCCGCCCGCGCCGCCAGCAGCGGCCGCAGCCCCGCCGCCTCCGCGTCGCCGCACCGGTCCAGGAAGCCGAGGACGGCGAGATAGCCGCCGTCCGGAACGGCCTCCAGGACGGCCTCCAGCGCCCCCGCGAGGGTCGCCGCGCCCTTCAGCGCGTCCTCCCGCGCGTGCACCTCCACCGCGCCCTCGACCAGCACGGGCGGGCGCCGCACGACCGTCGGCGCCGTGCCCTCCTCCGAGCGCAGCAGCGCCGCGGTGCTCCCGGCCGACTCAAGCACGTCGGGCTCGGCGAACGGGTCGACGCCGAGCACGCGGGCCGCCACCGCCACCGCGCACTCCCACAGCAGGAACTGGGCGCCGAGCGGCCCGGCGACGCTGATCCCCGCCTCGCGGCCGGGACCGGGCTCGTCCGGGCGGCGGCCCAGGATGACCCGCCGCATGTCGCCCGCCAGGTCGAAGCCGGGCGCCTCGACGTCCTCCACCACGACCGGCAGCAGCCCGCGGCCGTCCTTGCCGAGCGCCCCGGCCACCAGCTGCTCCGCCCACGCCCCGAACCCCGCCAGCCCCGACCCGTGGTCGGCGATCACGAGCTTGTCGCGCCCGCCGAGCGCGGACGACCCCAGCGCGGCGCCCAGCGCCAGCGCCGGGTTGTCGTAGGGCTGCCGCAGCGTCGCCGCCAGTGCGGCGGCCTGGTCGAGCAGGGCCCCGACGTCGGCGCCCGCCAGCGCGGGCGCCGTCAGCGAGCGCGCGTCCAGCGCCGCGTACCGTCCGTCGACGTCCGGCTCCGCCTCGACGACGTGGTGCCCGGCCTCCCGGGCGGCGCGCTCCGCCGCCGACCCGGACGCCGCCACGACGACGAACCGCCGCGCGAGATCGGCACCGGCGAGGCCCGCGTCCCGCAACGCCCGCTCGAAGACGCGCCGCAGCGCGTCCACCCCGGTGCCCCCGTCGGCGCCGCCGTCCCCGGCCGGGTCGTCGACCACCACGACGAGCGTGCGGTGCGGGTCGCCCGCGAGGGCGCCCCGTACCTCGTGCGGGTCGGTGGAGGACAGGACGGTCAGCTCGGCTCCCGCCGAGGCGCGGACCGCCTCGGCGGCCCGCGCCGGCCCGCCGGACGCGATCAGCACGACCCGGTCGAGACCGGCGTCGCGGGCGAACCCCGCCGGCCCGGACAGCCGGGCCGGCAGGGAACGCGCGGTGTCCGGCAGCCCGAGCCAGCCGAGCCGGCGGGCCGCCGTCCGGGCCGCGTCCGGGCCCCACAGGTGCGAGTTGCGGGACGCGAGGGCCCCGGGCACGCCGTCGGAGACGAGACGGTCCAGGACTGTCTCGCCCTCGTCGACGACGGCGCCGCGGATGGTGACCGAGATCCCCCCGGCGGTCACCACCGACGTCACGCGCCGGCCCTCTTGCTCTCCAGCTCGCCGGCGATGGAGTCGAGCAGCTCTTTCCAGGACGCCGCGAACTTCTCGACGCCCTCGTCCTCCAGCACCCGCACGACGTCGTCGTAGTCCACGCCGGCGTCCTTCAGCGCCGCCATGTGCGCGCGGGCGTCGTCGTAGGTGCCGCGGATCGTGTCCCCGCGCACCTGGCCGTGGTCGGCCTCGGCCACCAGCGTGGCCTCCGGCATCGTGTTCACGGTGCCCGGCGCGACCAGCTCGTCCACGTACAGCGTGTCGTTGAGGTCGGGGTCCTTCACGCCGGTCGACGCCCACAGCGGACGCTGCGGACGGGCCCCCGCGTTCTTCAGCGACGTCCACCGCTCGGTGCCGAACTTCTCCTCGAACAGCGCGTACGCGAGCCGCGCGTTGGCCAGGCCCGCCTTCGAGCGCAGCGCCTTCGCGCCGTCCGAGCCGATCTTGTCGAGCCGCTTGTCGATCTCGGTGTCGACCCGGCTGACGAAGAACGACGCCACCGACGCGATCTTCGTCAGGTCGCGCCCGTTCTCCCGGGCCTGCTCCAGGCCGGCGAAGAACGCGTCGATCACCTTGCCGTAGCGCTCCAGCGAGAAGATCAGCGTCACGTTCACGCTGATCCCCTCGGCCAGCGCCGCCGTGATCGCCGGCAGCCCCTCCTCGGTCGCCGGGATCTTGATGAACAGGTTCGGCCGGTCCACCATCCACCACAGCGCCCGCGCCTCGGCGATCGTCCGCTCGGTGTCGCGCGCCAGCCGCGGGTCCACCTCGAGCGACACGCGGCCGTCCAGCCCCGCCGTCCGGTCGTACACCGGACGCAGCACGTCGCAGCCCCACCGGATGTCGTAGGTGGTGATCGCGCGGGACGCCTCCTCGACGTCGACGCCGCGCACGGCCAGGTCGCGGACCTGGGCGTCGTAGGCGGTGCCCTTGCTCAGCGCCTTGGCGAAGATCGTCGGGTTGGAGGTGACGCCGACGACGTGGCTCTCCTTCACCAGGTCCTCGAGGTCGCCGGTGCGCAGCCGCTCGCGGCTGATGTCGTCCAGCCAGATCGACACGCCCTCGTCGGAGAGCCGCTTCAGAATCTCACTCATCGCTCCGCTTTCTCCCTCGTCATCGAGTTCCGCGAGGCCCGGGGGTCAGTTGCCGGTGGTCTCGCCGCGGCCCGCGTGCTTCACGCTCGCCTTGATCAGGCTGGCCTCGGCCGCCGCGACGACCCGGTCGGCGGTGATCCCGAACTGCCGGAACAGCGTCTTGTAGTCCGCCGACGCGCCGAAGTGCTCCAGGCTCACCGACTCGCCGGCGTCGCCGATGTAGGTCCGCCAGCCCAGCGAGACCCCGGCCTCCACCGACACGCGGGCCCGCACCCCGGGCGGCAGTACCTGCTGCTTGTAGGCGTCCGTCTGCGCCTCGAACCACTCCACGCACGGCATCGACACGACCCGGGCCGGGGTGCCCTTGGCCTGCAGCGCCTCGCGCGCCTCCAGCGCCAGCGGCACCTCGCTGCCGGTCGCGATGATGATCACGTCGGGGCGGCCGTCGGTCGCGTCCGCCAGCACGTAGCCGCCCTTCGCGGTGCAGTCGGCCGTGGCCAGCTCGCCGCTCCGGTCCAGCGTCGCCAGCTTCTGTCGGGTCAGCGCCAGGCCCGCCGGACGGTCGCGGTGCTCCAGGATCGTCCGCCACGCGACGACCGTCTCGGCGGCGTCCGCCGGGCGGACGACGTCCAGGCCGGGGATCGCCCGCAGCGCCCACAGGTGCTCGACGGGCTGGTGCGTCGGGCCGTCCTCGCCGAGGCCGATCGAGTCGTGCGTCCACACGAACGTCACCGGCAGCTTCATCAGCGCGGCCAGCCGCACCGCCGGGCGCATGTAGTCGCTGAACACCAGGAACGTGCCGCCGTAGGGACGCGTGCCGCCGTGCAACGCGATGCCGTTGCAGATCGCGGCCATCGCGTGCTCGCGCACGCCGAAGTGCAGCGTCCGCCCGTACGGGCCGCCGGGGAACTCCTTGGTCTGGAACTCCTCGGGGATGAAGGACGGCTCGCCCTTCATCGTCGTGTTGTTGCTCTCGGCCAGGTCGGCCGAACCGCCCCACAGTTCGGGCAGTACCGGCGCCAGCGCGGCCAGCACCTCGCCGGACGCGGCGCGGGTCGCGATCTCCTTGCCCGCCGGGAAGGACGGCAGCGCCTTCTCCCACCCGGACGGCAGGGTGCGCTCGGAGATCCGGTCGAACTCGGCGGCCCGCTCGGAGTTCGCCTTCCGCCACGCCTGGAACCGCTCGTTCCACCGCGCGTGGGCCTCGCGCCCCCGGTCGGACACGGCGCGGGCGTGCTCCAAGACGTCCTCGGGCACGTGGAAGCTCTCCGCCGGGTCCAGCCCGAGGATCTTCTTGGTCGCCGCGACCTCCTCGGCGCCCAGCGCCGAGCCGTGCGCCTTGCCGGTGTTCTTCTTGTTCGGCGCCGGCCAGCCGATGATCGTGCGCAGCGCGACGAAGGACGGGCGGGACGTCTCGGCCCGCGCGGCGGCGAACGCCGCCGCCAGCTTCCCGACGTTCTCCTCGTAGTCGCCGTTCTCCGTCCAGTCGACCGTGTGGACGTCCCAGCCGTAGGCCTCGTAGCGGGCCCGCACGTCCTCCGACAGCGCGATCGCGGTGTCGTCCTCGATCGAGATGTGGTTGTCGTCCCACAGCAGCACCAGGTTCCCGAGCCGCTGGTGGGCCGCGAGCGCGCTCGCCTCGTGGCTGATGCCCTCCTCGATGTCGCCGTCGGAGCAGAACGCCCAGATGGTGTGGTCGAAGGGGGACTCGCCCTGCGCGGCGTCGGGGTCGAACAGCCCGCGCTCGCGGCGCGCCGCCATCGCCATGCCGACGGCGTTCGCGATGCCCTGGCCGAGCGGGCCGGTGGTCGTCTCCACACCGGCCGTGTGCCCGTGCTCCGGGTGCCCCGGAGTCAGGCTGCCCCACTTGCGCAGCGCCTTCAGCTCGTCCAGCGTCAGCGGGTAGCCCGAAAGGTACAGCTGGATGTAAAGGGTGAGGCTGGAATGCCCGCACGACAGCACGAACCTGTCGCGGCCCGCCCAGTCGGGGTCGGTCGGGTCGTGCCGAAGGAACCGCTGGAAGAGCAGGTACGCGGCGGGGGCCAGGCTCATGGCGGTACCGGGATGGCCCGAACCGGCCTCCTCGACCGCGTCCATGGCCAGGGCGCGGACTGTGTCCACCGCCCGCCGGTCCAGGTCAGACCATTCAAACGTGCTGTTGTCCCTAGTCACGGAACGCCAGGCTCCTCTCGAAACCGCTCTATGTACATGATCGCGCCGTACGGCGAATCGACGTGCGGCGAAACGCCGCGCTCCCTAGCGGAGCGGCGCGCAGTGGGCAGGACGCCCGGCCGAAGATCACGCCGTGCCCGATTCGAGCCTATCGCGCGGGCGGTCGGCCCACGCGTGAGCGCGCACACGTCCGGTCCTTGCCATCCGGCCCTTCTTCTGCACGTTCTCGTGCGCGCGGCAGTAGCCGCACCCGCCGTGCCCGCCGTCGACCGGCCGCTCGCGAGCGGGCTCCGGCGGGGGCCGGGCCGCTCCTTGCACCCTTGCCCGATCGGCCCTTCGCTAACCCACCCGTCAGGGGGATCCGGCGGGGGAATCGGGCGGTGAGCCGGGCGCGGGAACGGGTGCGGGGAGGGGGCGGCCCGGGGGCGCGGAGCGGTGCCGACACGCCGGTCACGGCGCGTCAGGCGACCCGGTGCGCGACCTCCGGAGGGGTCGGACTACAGTGATTGCGCGGTTGACGACGAGCGGCCGCCGTATTCGCCAAGCCGAAAGTCGCACCCAGCCGAGGGTCGGCCCGAACACGGGGGCACCGCCGAGTTGGTACGCGACTACTCATGCCTAGTTGGACGTGGACCCGATTGTGACGGTGCTCAGTAACAAGCGCGGGGTGGAGCTCGACGAGCACATGCCGGTCGCTCCCCCGAGCCGGCGACGGCCGAGCCGGCCGCGGGCCGGTCGATCGGCGAGAGCGTGCGCGCCTACGTCGCGCTCACCAAGCCGCGCGTGATCGAGCTGCTCTTGATCACGACGCTGCCGGTGATGTTCCTGGCGGCCGGGGGCGTGCCGCCGCTGTCGACGGTGCTGCTGACGCTGGCGTTCGGGACGATGTCCGCCGGCGCCGCCAACGCGATCAACTGCTACATCGACCGGGACATCGACGCCAAGATGCGCCGCACCCGGCGACGTCCGCTGGCCCGCGCCCAGGTCACCCCCGCCCGCGCCCTCGTGTTCGGGATCACCCTCGCCGTGGTGTCCACGGCCGGGTTCGCGCTCGCCGTCAACCTGCGCGCCGCGGCCGGATCGCTGTTCGCGATCCTGTTCTACGTCTTCGTGTACTCGCTGCTGCTCAAGCGGCGCACCTCGCAGAACGTCGTGTGGGGCGGCATCGCCGGCTGCATGCCCGTCCTCATCGGCTGGACGGCCGTCACCGACGAGATCTCGTGGACGCCGTTCGTCCTGTTCGGCGTCGTGTTCCTCTGGACGCCGCCGCACACGTGGACCCTCGCGATGCGCTACCGCGAGGACTACGCGGTCGCCAACGTCCCGATGCTGCCGGTCGTCAAGGGCGAGCGGCGCGTCATCGTGGAGAGCCTCCTCTACACCTACGCGACCGTCGCGTGCTCGCTGCTGCTGTGGCCGGTCGGCGGAATGACCCCCGTGTACGGTGCGGTCGCCGTCGTGCTCGGACTCGTGTTCCTTGCCGAGGGGCACCGCCTGCTGAACGCCGTCCGCCAGGGGGTCACGGGCGTTCACCTGCGCCCCATGCGGTTCTTCCACCTGTCGAACGTGTACCTGGCGCTGCTGTTCACCGCCGTCTCCATCGACCCGCTGCTGCACTGACCCGCCCGTCCCGCTCGGCCGCCCGTGAAGGGTCCCGGGGAGAGCGGGCCGCGGGCTCCGGTCGACACGATCACCGGCCGTGACCCTCTCGTCTCGGCGTCGTGACCGGGGGCCGGTTACGCTCGCGTCATGGCGCGTGTGGACCCGAAGGCGGTGCTCGAGGGGCGGATCCCGGGACGGCCACCGGTCGGCCTGATCGCCGGGCTCACGGTCTCCGGGCTGTGCGCGGTGGCCGCCCTCGGCTTCGACCTCCTCTCCGGGGAGAGCGGCTTCTGGGTCGGCCTGCTGCTGGCGGTGCTGCCGATCCCGCCGCTGATCGCGCTCGCGCTCGCCCTCGACCGGCTGGAGCCCGAGCCGCCCCGGGCGCTCGTCTTCGCGTTCATGTGGGGCGCGGGCGTCGCCGTCCTGGGCGCCCTGCTCCTCAACACCGCCGGGCTGCTGTACGTCACCGTCCCGATCTTCGGCGAGGTGGACGGCCACTTCGTCAGCGCCACGTTCGGCGCTCCGGTCATCGAGGAGACGCTCAAGGGCGCCGTCCTGTTCGGCATGCTGTGGCTGCGCCGCAACGAGATCGACGGGTTCGCCGACGGGCTGATCTACGCCGCGCTGGTCGGCCTCGGCTTCGCGATGATGGAGAACATCACCTACTACATGCGGGCGTTCGAGGAGGGCGGCGCCCAGCAGCTCCAGGCGGTGTTCATCCTGCGCGGCCTCGTCATGCCGCTCAGCCACCCCCTGTTCACCGCGATGACCGGCCTCGGCGTCGCCTACGCCGCCACCCACCGCCGCGGCCAGCTCCTCGCGCCCGCCGCCGGGCTGCTGGGCGCGATGGTCCTGCACGGCCTGTGGAACGGCGCCGCGGCCACGGGCCTGGGCGGGCTGGGCGTCGTCTACCTGCTGGACTTCTGCATCCTCCTCGGCCTCATCGCGATCGTCGCCGTCGAACGCCGCAGCACCGTCCGCCGCATCGAGGCTTACCTGCCGCTGTACGCCGCGACCGGGCTGGTCACCGACGCGGACGTGCGGATGCTGCGGTCCATCCCGGCCCGCCGCGCAGCCCGCCGCTGGGCCCGCGCGGTCGGCGGCCCGGCCGCGGGCCGCGCCATGACCGACTACCAGCTCGCCGCCACCGAGCTCGCGCTGCTGCACAAGCGCGCCGACCGCGGCGTCGCCGACCCGCGCTGGTTCACGGCCCGCCGCGACGCCCTGCTCAACCTGATGGCGCTGGCCAGGCACGCGTTCCTGCGCACCCCGCAGATGCCCCGCGCCGCCCCGGCCGGGGGCCCGCCGTGGGCCCCGCGCGGGCCGTCCGGCTTCCTCCCGCCCGACCTGCGGAAACGTGACCGGCCGAGCTGACCGCGCAGCTGACCGGCTTACCTGGGCGGGGGGTGTGTCACGGGTGCGCGGGGGCGGCCATAGCATGGTCGGCGTGGCAGAGCGAGAGTCGACCCCGGGCCCGTTGATCCGTGCGAGGGACGCCGTGTGGCGCCCGACGGCGGGTTCGTTCCGGCTGCTCGCGCTGCTCGGCGTCATCGGCAACGTGCTGATCGTCGTCAGCGGCGGCGCCGTCCGCGTCACCGAGTCCGGGCTCGGCTGCCCCGAATGGCCCAAGTGCACCGGCGACAGCCTCGTGCCCACGCCGCATCCCGAGCACGAGCTCATCAACATGGCGATCGAGTTCGGCAACCGGATGATCACCTTCGTGGTGCTGGCCGTCGGGATGCTCGTGTTCGTCGCGGCGCTCCGGCTCGCGCCGCGCCGCAAGGACCTGATCTGGTGGGCGCTCGCACAGCCGATGAGCGTCGTCGCGCAGGCGATCATCGGCGGCATCGTCGTGCTGACCGAGCTGCATCCGGCCGCCGTCGGCCTGCACTTCCTCGTGTCCCCGGCACTGCTCGTCTTCTGCGTGGCGCTGTGGGTCCGCGCGGGCGAGGGGGACGAGCCGGCCCGCCCGCTCGCCCCCGCGTGGGTCCGCGCCCTCGGCGGCGCGCTCCTGGCCGCGTGCGCCGTCGTCCTCGTCGCGGGCACCGTCGTCACCGGCACCGGCCCGCACGCCGGCGACGCGTCGTCGCGCCGCTACGGCTTCGAGATCACCGACGTGACGCGGGTGCACAGCCTCATGGCGTGGGTCACCTGCGCGCTGGTCGTCGCCATGGCCGTCGCGCTGCACCGGACGGGCGCGCCCGCCGCGGCCCGCCGCCGCGTCCACGAACTGCTCGCCCTCATTGTCGCGCAGGGCGCGCTCGGGTACGTCCAGTACTGGCTCGGTGTCCCCGCCGTCCTGGTCGTTCTGCACATGCTCGGCGCGGTCCTGATGTGGGTGGTCGCGCTCCGCCTGTTCCTCGCCCTCCGCGACCGCGGGCCGCGCGCGGTGGACGGCACGGCGTCCGGGCCCGTCGAACCGGCCGTCCAGGCCAAGCAGCCCGCCTGACCCTCGCCCCGCCCGACCCTCGTCCGGCGGACGGGCCGACGGGCGGCTCAGTTCTTGCGGAGGAACTCGCGGAGCCGCTCGAGCGGCCAGGTGTTGATCACGTCGTCCGGGGTGAGCCAGCCGCGCTGGGCGGTGCCGACGCCGTAGCGGATGTTGCGGTGGTGGCCGATCGAGTGGGCGTCGGTGTCGACGGAGAAGCGGACGCCGAGGCGCTTCGCGCGGCGGATCAGGTCGGCGGGCAGGTCGAGCCGGTCGGGGAACGAGTCGATCTCCATGGCGGTGCCGGTGCGGGCGGCCGCGCGGAACACCTCGTCCCAGTCGGCGTCCACCGGCCTGCGGCGGCCGATGCTGCGGGCGGTCGGGTGCCCGATGACGTGCACGTGCGGGTTCTCGCAAGCGCGGACGAGGCGGCGGGTCATCGCCTCCTGGTCCTGGGTGAAGTGCGAGTGGATCGACGCCACGCAGACGTCGAAGCCCGCCAGGAAGTCGGCGTCCCAGTCGACGTTCCCGTCGGGGTCGATGTTCAGCTCGGTGCCGTGCAGCAGCGTCAGGCCGGGGTGGGACGCCTGGAGCGCGCGGACCTGCTCGCGCTGGGCGAGGATCTTCTCGTCGGTCATCCGCTGCATGAACAGGTTCGGCGCGTGGTCGGTGATCGCGTAGTACTCCAGGCCGCGGTCCGCCGCGGCGGCGACCATGTCCTCCAGCGGCGCGATGCCGTCGGTGAGGTCGGTGTGGCTGTGCAGGTCGCCGCGCAGATCGCCGACCGTGACGAGGCGGGGGAGCCCGCCGGCGAGGGCCGCCTCGATCTCGCCGGTGTCCTCGCGCAGCGCCGGGTGCACCCACGGCAGCCCGAGCCGCTCGTACACCTCGTCCTCGGTCGCGGAGACGATGAGTTCCCCGGACTCGGCGTCGAACAGGCCGTACTCCGACAGCTTCAGCCCCGCCTTCACGGCGATCTCGCGGGTGCGGATGTTGTGCGCCTGGGAGCCGGTGAAGTACTGCAGGGCCGCGCCCCATGACTCGGGCGGGACGACCCGCAGGTCGACCTGCAGGCCCTTCGCGGTGCGGATCGAGGTCTTCTTGTCGCCGCTCGCGATCACCTCGTGGACGAGCGGGAGCGCCGTGAACGCCTCCATGATCGGATGCGGGTCCGTGGAGGCGACCAGGACGTCCACGTCGCCGATCGTCTCCCGCATCCGGCGCAGGGAGCCCGCGTGCTCGCAGCGCTCCACCTGCGGCAGCCCGGACAGGGCGTCGACGACCTCGTCGGCGACGCCCGCGGCGGCGTCGACGAGCACGCGCTCCCCGGAGCCGCGCATCAGCTCGATGCCGCGCAGGATGTTCTCCTCGGTCTTGGCGCCGAAGCCCTTGAGGCCGCGCAGCCGCCCCTCGCCGATCGCGGTCTCGAGCTCCTCCACCGACGACACGCCGAGCTCCTCGTACACGGCGAGGGCCTTCTTCGGGCCGAGGGTCGGGATCGCGGTGAGCGCCCGGACGCCCGCGGGGATCTGCGCCCGCAGCTCCTCCACCTGCCGGATGGTGCCGGTGGTGGTGTAGTCGAGGACCTTCTTGGCGATCGCCTCGCCCACCGTGGGGATCTTGCGCAGCCCGGCGAGGTCGAGGCCGGAGACGTCGTCGGGGTGACCGGCGATCGCCCGCGCCGACTTCTCGTACGCCCTGATCTTGAAGGCGTCGCCGCCCGTGATGGACAGCAGGTCCGCCAGTTCCTGGATGAGGGCCGCAGCCTCGTCGTTCGCCCGTGCCATACGGTCGATGTTACGAGGCGGGTACGACGTTTCCCGTAGGACGATCCGGGGGTTGCCGGCTCAGCGCAGCGGCGCCACGGGGCCGTCCGGGTTCTCCATGCGGGCGTCCACGACCTCGTCGACGATCGCCGCGAGCTCGTCCTCGCCGAACGCCCGGAAGCCGTCCTCGGTGACCACCGCGACCGTCGGGTAGAGGCGGCGCGTCCGGTCCGGGCCGCCGGTGGCGGTGTCGTCGTCGGCGGCGTCGTAGAGCGCCTGCACGCACACGGTCGCGGCGTCCCGCTCGGACAGGTCCGGACGGTACAGCTTCTTCAGCGCCCCCAGCGCGTACGGGGAACCGGACCCGTCGGCGTGGTAGCCGCGGGCCTCCTGCGGCGCGCCGGTGATGTCGTAGGTGTAGATCCGCCCGGTGCCGGTGCGCTCCTCGTACCCGGCGAACAGCGGGACGACCGCGAGGCCCTGCATGGCCTGCGCGAGGTTCGCCTGGATGACGGCGCCGAGGCGGCGGGCCTTGCCCGGCAGCGACAGCGGCGCGCTCTCCATCTTCTCGTAGTGCTCCAGCTCGACCTGGAACAGCCGGACCATCTCCAGCGCCAGCCCGACGGTGCCGGCGAACGCGACGACGGAGTGGTCGTCGGCGCGCTGGACCTTGTCCAGCTCGCGGTAGGCGATGCGGTTGCCCTGCGTGGCGCGGCGGTCCCCGGCCATCATGACGCCGCCCGCGAAGGTCAGCGCCAGGACGGTCGTGCCGTGCGGCAGGTCGGGGACGGTTCCCGCGCCCGGCACCCGGTTGACGGGCAGCAGGTCGGGGGAGTGGACGCGCAGGAAGTCGACGAACGACGCCGACCCCGCCTCGAAGTACTCCGGCGGCATCCCCTGGTCCTCGTTCCGGCCGATCACGCGGACTCCAATCCGGTCGATTGCAGGTGGTCCCGTCCCGATCCTTCCACGCCCGGGCGCGCGGTCGCCACCGCGCGCCCCGTCCGCGCGTCCATCCGGCGCCCTCCGGGCGTTCTTCCGGCGCCCTCCGGGCGTTCTTCCGGGCCGCTATGCCTCGGGCGCCTCGGGCGGGTCCCGCTGGCTCCGGGTGGCGCCGACGCTCGCCGCCACCACGAAGACGATGGCGAGCCACTGCCGCCCGCTGAGGATCTCGCCGAGCAGCGCGACGCCGACGAGCGCGGCGGCGGCGGGTTCCAGGCTCATCAGGACGCCGAAGACCCGCGCGGGCATGCGGCGCAGCGCCTCCAGCTCGAGCGAGTACGGGATCACCGACGACAGCAGCCCGACGCCGAGGCCGATCAGCAGCAGCCGCGGGTCGAGCATCTCCGCGCCGCCCTCGGCGACGCCCACCGGCAGGACGGCCGCGGTGCCGACGATGCTCGCCACGGCCAGCCCGGACGACCCGGCGAACCGCCTGCCGGTCGCGGCGGTCAGCAGGATGTAGGCGGCCCAGCACACCCCGGCGACCAGCGCGAACGCGATGCCGACCGGGTCGAGGTCGCCGCCGCCGCGGGCCAGCATGACCACGCCCGCGCCCGCCAGCAGCGCCCACAGCGCGTCCCGGGGCCGCCGCGACGCGAGCAGCGCCACGCCGAGCGGCCCCAGGAACTCGATCGTCACCGCGACGCCCAGCGGGATGCGGGCGAACGACTGGTAGATCGAGAAGTTCATCCCGGCGAGCGCCAGCCCGAACCCGGCGGCGATCGCCAGGTCCTGCCGGGTGTGGTCCCGCAGGAGCGTCCGCAGCGCCTTGCGCGCCAGGAACGCCAGGACGATCGCCGAGGTGAGCAGCCGCAGCGTCACGACGGCGCTCGGCGGGAGCCGGTCGAACAGGTTCTTGGCGAGCCCGGCCCCCACCTGCACGGAGATGATGCCGAGCAGGATCAGCGCGGGCGGCGGGACGGACCCGAGGGAAAGCAGCCCGGATCGGCCGGACGCCCGGGCCCCGCCGCCGAACGTGCCGGGCGCCTCAGCCAGTGCCATGGACCACTCCCGGACTCACTCCCACCTGAAGAACCGGGCGGCGAGGGCGAGCCCGGCGACCGCCCACGCCGCGAGGACGAGCAGCGGGCCGCCCGGAAGCGCGGCGCCGTCCCGCAGGACGTCCCGCAGCCCCTCGGCCAGCGCCGAGATCGGCAGCAGCTCCAGCGCGTTCCGGACCGCGTCGGGGAACTCCGCCAGCGGGAACACGACCCCGCCGACGGCCAGCAGCAGGACGTAGACGAGGTTCGCCGCCGCGAGGGTCGCCTCGGCGCGCAGCGTCCCGGCCATGAGCAGGCCGAACCCGCTGAACGCGGCGGTGCCGAGCAGCAGCAGCGCCAGGACCGAGAGCGGGTCGCCGTGCGGTGCCCAGCCGAGCCCGAGCGCGACCGCGCAGATCAGCGCGGCCTGGATCACCTCGACCGCCAGGACGGAGAGGGTCTTGGCGGCGATCAGCCCGGCGCGCGGCAGCGGCGTCGCGCCGAGCCGTTTCAGCACCCCGTAGCGGCGTTCGAAGCCGGTTCCGATGGCCTGGCCGGTGAACGCCGTGGACATCACCGCGAGCGCCAGGACACCGGGGGTGAGGAAGTCGACGCGGCTCCCCGGACCGAGGTCCAGCAGCGAGGTGGCGCTGAACAGCACCAGCAGCACCACCGGGATGATCATGGTGAGCAGCAGCTGCTCGCCGTTGCGCAGCATCGCCCGCAGCTCGTAGCCGGTCTGCGCGGCGACCAGCCGCGGCAGCGGGACCGCGCCCGGCGCGGGCGTGAGGTCCAGCGCGGCGGACGGCCGCGCACCGGCCTGCGATCCGGCCTCCCCGATGGTCATTCGCGCAGCTCCCGTCCGGTCAGCTCCAGGAAGACGTCCTCCAGCGTGCGCCGCTCGATCCGCAGGTCCTCGGTCATGACGCCGTGCGAGGCGCACCAGGCGGTGACCGTCGCCAGCAGCTCGGGCCGCACGTCCGCCTCGATCAGGTAGTGCCCCGCGGGCGACTCCTTGGCCGCGCACCCGGCGGGCAGCGCCGACAGCAGCTCCTCCAGGCCGAGGCCGGGCCTGGCGCGGAACCGCAGCTGCCGTTCCGCGCCGGTCAGCGTCGCCGGCGCGCCCTCGGCGACGATCCGGCCGTGGTCGACGATCACGACGTGGTCGGCGAGCGTCTCCGCCTCGTCCATGTTGTGCGTGGTGAGCACGATCGACACCCCGGCCGCGCGCAGCTCCCCGATCAGCTCCCACGTCGCGCGCCGCGCCTGCGGGTCGAGACCGGTGGTGGGCTCGTCCAGGAAGACCAGCTCGGGACGGCCGACGACGGCGACGGCCAGCGAGAGCCGCTGCTGCTGGCCGCCCGACATCCGCCGGTACGGGGTGCGGGCGTGCTCGGTTAGCCCGAGCCGCTCCAGCAGGAGGGCCGGGTCGAGCGGCGCGGTGTGGAAGGACGCGACGAGCCGCAGGAACTCGGCGGCCCGCGCGGTGCCCGGCACGCCCCCGGACTGGGGCATCACGCCGACCCGCGGCTTCAGCGCGCGGGCGTCGGCGGCGGGGTCCAGGCCGAGGACGCGGACGGTGCCCGCGTCGGCCCGGCGGAACCCCTCGCAGATCTCGATCGTGGTGGTCTTGCCCGCGCCGTTGGGGCCGAGCATCGCGGTGACCTCGCCCCGGGCGGCGCGCAGCGACAGGCCGTCCACGGCCGCCGCCGCGCCGTAGCGCTTGACGAGCGACTCCACCTCGACCGCGCCGCCTCCTGGGGGTTCCATGCCCACGAGTTTATGACCGGCCCCCGACCGGTCCGCGCCCGGTCCGGGGTCCGGGCGGGTTTGCCCGCCGGTGCGGCGGGAATCGCGCGGTCGGGGGGTGCTGATCATGCGGGTGGTCGTCGCGCTGGGCGGGAACGCGCTGGTCGGGCGGGGGGAGTCGCCGGACGACGGGCCGCAGCGGGCCAACGTGGACCGGGCGGTGCGGGCGCTCGCGCCCCTCGCGCGGCGGCACGAGCTGATCGTCACGCACGGGAACGGCCCGCAGGTCGGCGTGCTGTCGCTGGAGAGCGTCAACGACCCGAACCTGACCCGCCCCTACCCGCTCGACACCGTCGGCGCCGAGACGCAGGGGATGATCGGGTACTGGATCCTGCAGGCGCTGCAGAACGCGCTGCCGGGCCGCCAGGTCATGGCGATGATCACGCAGACGCTCGTGTCCGCCGTCGACCCGGCGTTCGAGAACCCGACCAAGTTCGTCGGGCAGGTCTACGAGCGGGACGAGGCCGAGAAGCTCGCCGCCGACTACGGCTGGACGATCCGGCGGGACGGGGAGCACTGGCGGCGCGTCGTGCCCTCGCCGCGCCCGCAGCGCGTCATCGAGACCCGGCTGATCCGCGAGCTGGTGCGGCTCGGGACCGTCGTGGTGTGCGCGGGCGGCGGCGGCGTCCCGGTGTTCCGCAACGATGTGGGACGGCTGGAGGGCCTCGAGGCGGTCGTCGACAAGGACCTGACGGCGTCGGTCCTGGCCGAGAGTCTGGACGCGGACGCCCTGCTGATCCTCACCGACGTCCCGCGGGTGCTGCGGTACTACGGGACGCCCGCGCAGGAGGAGATCACCCACACCACCCCGCACGAGCTGCGCGCTGAGGAGTTCCCGGCCGGGTCGATGGGCCCGAAGGCCGAGGCGGCGGCCCGGTTCGTCGAGCGCACGGGCGACATGGCGGCGATCGGGCTGCTCGACGAGTGCGCGGAGATCCTCGAGGGCACCGCCGGGACGATCGTCACGCCGAACGCCACCTGGCCGCTGGAGAGCACGCTTTGACCGCACGCTCGGCGGGCGGCGGCGGACCGGCGCCCGGTCGAGGGGCGGGCGGGACGGCGGGCGCGGGCGGGTTCGCGCGGAGCCTGCTGCGGACCAAGCCGGTCGACCGGATCGTCGCCGAGGGCGGGCGCGGCGCGGGCGGGGAGCTGCGCCGGACGATGGGGCCGCTGCAGCTCACCCTGTTCAGCGTGGGCGCCACCCTCGGCACCGGCATCTTCGTCGTGCTCGGGTCGGCGGTGCCGCTCGCGGGCCCCGCGGTGGTCGCGTCATTCGTCCTCGCGGCCGTCACCGCCCTGTTCTCGGCGCTGTCGTACGCCGAGCTGGCCGGGACGATCCCGGTGTCGGGCTCGTCCTATTCGTACACGTACGCGACGCTGGGCGAGCTGGTGGCGTGGGTGTGCGGCTGGTGCCTGCTGCTGGAGTACGGGGTGTCGGTGTCGGCGGTCGCGGTCGGCTGGGGCGCCTACCTGAGCGCCTTCTTCGACACCACGCTCGGGTTCACGATCCCGGCCGCGATCGCGGATCCGCCCGGCGGCGGCGGGATCGTCAACGTCCCGGCCATCGCCGTCGTCGCGCTGGCGGCGTTCCTGCTGCTGCGCGGCGCGTCCGAGACCGCCGCCGCCAACACCGTCATGGTGTTCCTCAAGATCGGCGTGCTGCTGTTCTTCTGCGCCGTGGCCTTCACCGCGTTCCGGTCGGAGAACCTGAGCGGATTCGCGCCGATGGGCTGGGCCGGGATCAGCGCCGCCGGGTCCAAGGTGTTCTTCTCCTACATCGGCTTCGACGCGGCCTCCACCGCCGGCGAGGAGGCCAGGAACCCGCGCCGCGACCTGCCGCTGGCGATCGTGGCGTCGCTCGCGATCGTCACCGCCGTCTACGTGCTGGTCGGCCTCGCGGCGGTCGGCGCGATGAACTGGACGCGGTTCGGCGGGGACGACTCGGAGGCGTCCCTGGCGAACGTGCTGGACGCGGCCACCGGCGCCGCGTGGCCGTCGGCCCTGCTGTCGATCGGCGCCGTGATCGCGATCGCGAGCGTCGTCCTCACCGTCATGTACGGGCAGACCCGCATCCTGTTCGCCATGTCGCGCGACGGCCTCGTCCCACCGGTGTTCCAGCGGGTGAGCCCGAACCGGTCGGTGCCGGTCGCCAACACCCTCATCGTCGCGACGTTCATCGGGCTCCTCGCCGGGTTCGTCCCGCTCGGCCGGCTCGTGGACGCCACCAGCATCGGGACGCTGTTCGCGTTCGCGCTCGTCAACGTCGGCGTGATCGTCCTGCGCCGGACCCGTCCGGACATGCCGCGCGGGTTCCGGGCGCCGCTGTACCCGGTCACGCCGCTGCTCGGCGTGGCGCTGTGCCTGTACCTGATGGTGGGGCTCGGCGGGGACACGTGGCTGGTGTTCCTGGTGTGGGGGCTGGTCGGGCTCGCCGCCTACTTCGCCTACGGGCGCCGCCACTCGCGCCTCCACGGGGCGGGCGCGTGAGGCGGCGGCGGATCCTGGCGGGCTGCTCCCCGGACGAGCGCGGCGACGACGCGCTCGTCCTCGCCGCGCTCGTGGCGCGCGGCACGGGCGCGGCGGTGACCGCGGCGAACGTCCACCCGCCGCCGTGGCCCGCCCGGGGCCCCGGGGCGGTGGACGCCGAGTGGCTCGCCTACCTGCGGAGCCGGGCCGAGGAGGTCGTCGCGGCGTCCGCCCGGCGGCTCGCGGAACTGGGCGTCCCGGCGGCGGACGTCGAACCGCGGGTGCACGCGCACCGGGGCAGCGGCCGGGGGCTCATCGAGGTCGCCGCGGAGACCGGCGCCGATCTCGTCGTGATCGGCTCGGCGCCGCGCGGGCGGCGCGGCCGCATCGCCGTCGGCAGCACCGCCGACCAGCTCCTGCACGGCTCGCCGGTGCCGGTCCTGCTGGCGCCGCGCGGGTACGGCGCGGCGGCGCCCGCGCGGCTGGACCGGCTCACCGCCGCGTACTGGCGGCGCCGGGACGCCGGCGGCGGCCCGGTCGACGCCGCCGCCGGGTGGGCCGCGGCCCTGGACGTCCCGATGCGGCTGCTCACGCTGGTGCTGCGGCCGCCCGCGGTCGCCGCGCGGTTCCGCGACTCCGGAGAGGTGCTGGAGCGGCAGCGGGAGCGGGCCGAGGAGGACCTCGCCCGCGCCGCCGCCCGCGTCGCCGGCGTCCGGGCGGGCACGGAGATGAGCACGGAGGTGAGCATCGAGGTGAGCACCGAGGCGGTCACCGGGGCGAGCGTGGGCAAGGCGCTCGCCGCCGTGGATATGCTGCCGGGCGAGGTTCTGGCCTGCCAGTCCGGGCACCACGGTCCGCTGCGCAAGGTCTTCCTGGGGGAGAGCTCCGGCAAGATCGTGCGGTCCGCGCCGCGCCCGGTGCTGGTGCTCCCGCGCGGCGCCTCCCGGTCCGGAACCGGGACGAACGCACAGCTTAGGTAAGGCTTGCCTGCGTGAGCCACGACATCGGCGAACCGGTGTTTCGCGGGAAGGAATTACGGCACACTGATGTTGTGAAAAACGTGAGCGAGGATCAGGCGAGCACGGAAGCCGTGGTGACACGGCCGTCCGGTGTGCCGTCCGCGGCCGGGACCGAGCGCGACACCCGCGCCCGGGTGGCCCGGCTGATCCTCGAGCACGGCCCCGTCACCGCGTCCGCGCTCGGCGAGCGGGTCGGTCTCACACCGGCCGCCATCCGCCGGCATCTGGACGCGCTGCTGTCCGAGGGCATGATCGAGGTTCGCCGGGCCAGGCCGCAGACGCGGCGCGGCCGCGGCCGGCCCGCCAAGTGGTTCGCCATCACCGAGGCGGGGCGGAGCGCGTTCGTGCACGCCTACGACGACCTGGCGACGAGCGCGCTGCGCTTCCTCGCCGAGACGGCCGGCGCCCACGCGGTCGCCGAGTTCGCCCGGCGGCAGGTCGCCGACCTCGAACGGCGCTACCGGCCCGTCGTGCAGGGCGCCCCGCCCCACCAGCGGGTCCGCACGCTCGCCGAGGCGCTGTCGGGCGACGGCTACGCGGCGGCCGCCGCGAAGGCCCCCCAGCCCGGGGGCGGCGAGCAGCTGTGCCAGCACCACTGCCCGGTCGCGCACGTGGCGGCGGAGTTCCCGCAGCTGTGCGAGGCCGAGACGGAGGCGTTCAGCCGGCTGCTGGGCACCCCCGTCCAGCGGCTCGCCACGATCGCGCACGGCGACGGCATCTGCACCACCCACGTCAGCTCCCGCTCCCTGCGCGGGGAGGGGGCGGACGCCGCCGGCGGAGCCGCCGGCACGGGCCCGGCCGGCGGAGCGCCGGACGGGCCGGGGGACGCGGGTGAGACCCCCGCGAGCACACTGACCAGTGACGAGGAGTCCGGGAGGACGCCCCTATGACTACGGCAGCCCACCCTGAGCTGGAAGGGCTCGACAGGTACAAGTTCGGCTGGGCCGACTCCGACGAGGCCGGAGCCTCGGCCCGCCGCGGCCTGAACGAGGACGTCGTCCGCGACATCTCGGGCAAGAAGGACGAGCCGGACTGGATGCTCGACCTGCGCCTCAAGGGGCTGCGGCTGTTCGACAAGAAGCCGATGCCCACCTGGGGCTCGGACCTGTCGGCCATCGACTTCGACAACATCAAGTACTTCGTCCGCTCCACCGAGCAGCAGGCCGCCTCCTGGGAGGAGCTCCCGGAGGACATCAAGAACACCTACGACAAGCTCGGCATCCCGGAGGCGGAGAAGCAGCGCCTCATCGCCGGCGTCGCGGCCCAGTACGAGTCGGAGGTCGTCTACCACAAGATCCGCGAGGACCTTGAGGAGAAGGGCGTCATCTTCGTCGACACCGACACCGGCCTGCGCGAGCACCCGGAGATCTTCCAGGAGTACTTCGGCTCCGTGATCCCGGTCGGCGACAACAAGTTCGCCGCGCTCAACACCGCCGTGTGGTCGGGCGGCTCGTTCATCTACGTGCCGCCGGGCGTCCACGTCGAGATCCCGCTCCAGGCCTACTTCCGGATCAACACCGAGAACATGGGCCAGTTCGAGCGGACGCTGATCATCGCCGACGAGGGCTCCTACGTCCACTACGTCGAGGGCTGCACCGCCCCGATCTACAAGTCGGACTCCCTGCACTCGGCCGTCGTCGAGATCGTCGTGAAGAAGGACGCGCGCGTCCGCTACACGACCATCCAGAACTGGTCGAACAACGTCTACAACCTGGTGACCAAGCGCGCCGTCGCCTACGAGGGCGCCACCATGGAGTGGGTCGACGGCAACATCGGCTCCAAGGTCACCATGAAGTACCCGGCGGTCTACCTGCTCGGCGAGCACGCCAAGGGCGAGACCCTGTCGATCGCCTTCGCGGGCGAGGACCAGCACCAGGACGCCGGCGCCAAGATGGTGCACGCCGCGCCCAACACCTCCAGCAGCATCGTGTCCAAGTCGGTGGCGCGCGCCGGCGGCCGCACGTCCTACCGGGGCCTGGTGCAGATCCAGGAGGGCGCCGAGCACAGCAAGTCGACCGTCAAGTGCGACGCGCTGCTGGTCGACCAGATCAGCCGGTCCGACACCTACCCCTACGTGGACGTCCGCGAGGACGACGTGGAGATGGGCCACGAGGCGACCGTCTCCAAGGTGTCGGAGGACCAGCTGTTCTACCTGATGAGCCGCGGTCTCACCGAGGACGAGGCCATGGCGATGATCGTGCGCGGGTTCGTCGAGCCCATCGCGCGCGAGCTGCCGATGGAGTACGCCCTCGAGCTGAACCGGCTCATCGAACTGCAGATGGAAGGAGCCGTCGGCTGATGGGGCTGGACGTGAAGCCTCTCTCGACGCTGCACGAGAAGGCGTCGTACGACCTGGGCGACTTCGAGGTGCCCACCGGCCGCGAGGAGGAGTGGCGGTTCACCCCGCTGCGCCGCCTCCACGGCCTGCACAACGGGACCGCCCAGGACGGCGGCAAGGTCATCGTCGACGTCGAGGCGGCGCCCGAGGCGACCGTCGAGACGGTCGGCCGCGACGACGCCCGCATCGGCAAGGCCTACGTCCCGGCCGACCGGGTCTCCGCCCAGGCGTGGAACTCGTTCGCCCAGGCCACGGTCGTCACCGTGCCGAAGGAGGCGGTGGCCTCCGCGCCGACCGTCCTGCGGGTGCGCGGCGAGGACGCCTCCGCCGCCGCCTACGGGCACACCACCGTGATCCTGGAGCCGTTCGCCGAGGCCACCGTCGTGCTCGCGCACCGCGGCTCGGCGACCTACGCCGACAACGTCGAGTTCGTCGTCGGCGACGGCGCCCGCCTCTCGGTGATCAGCCTGCAGGACTGGGACGACGGCAGCGTGCACGTCTCCCACCAGCACGCCCGGCTCGGCCGCGACGCCCGCTTCGTCTCCCACAACATCTCGCTGGGCGGCGACGTGGTGCGGATCTCCCCGTCGGTCGCCTACGAGGCGCCCGGCGGCGACGCCGAGCTGTACGGCGTCTACTTCGTCGACGGCGGACAGCACCTGGAGCACCGGCTGCTGGTCGACCACGCCGTCCCGCACTGCCGCAGCCGCGTCGACTACCGCGGCGCGCTGCAGGACGCGGACGCGCACGCGGTGTGGATCGGCGACGTGATCATCCGCGCCGAGGCCGAGGGCACCGACACCTACGAGCTGAACCGCAACCTCGTCCTCACCGACGGGACGCGCGTCGACTCGGTGCCGAACCTCGAGATCCTCACCGGCGAGGTCGCCGGCGCGGGGCACGCCTCCGCGTCCGGACGCCTCGACGACGAGCACCTGTTCTACCTGCAGGCCCGCGGCATCACCTTCGACGAGGCCCGGCGCATGGTCGTCCGGGGCTTCCTCGGCCAGCTCGTCGAGCGCATCGAGGTCGACGAGGTGCGCGACAAGGTGCGGCAGGCCATCGAGGCCGAGCTCGACGTGCGGGGCGGTGACCGATGACCTACGTGAAGGTGTGCGCGCTGGCCGACGTCCCGGCGGACGGGGCGCTCGGCGTCGAGGTCGACGACACGCCCGTCGCGATCGCCCGCAGCGGCGACGAGGTGTTCGCGGTCAACGACATCTGCTCGCACGCGGAGGTCTCCCTCTCCGAGGGCGAGATCTACAACGGCACCATCGAGTGCTGGCTGCACGGGTCCTGCTTCGACCTGCGCACGGGCAAGCCCACCAACCCGCCGGCGACGCAGCCGGTCGCCACCTACAAGGTCAAGGTCGAGGACGGCGACGTCTACGTCTCGCTCGGCTCCGACGACTAAGGAACGACACCACCATGGCCACGCTTGAGATCCGCGACCTCCACGTCTCCGTCGGCGAAGGCACCGACGGGACCAAGGAGATCCTGCGCGGGGTCGACCTGACCGTGCAGGCCGGCGAGACCCACGCGCTGATGGGGCCGAACGGCTCCGGCAAGTCCACCCTCGCCTACGCGGTCGCCGGGCACCCCAAGTACGAGGTGACCGGCGGCACCGTGACGCTCGACGGCGAGGACGTCCTGTCCATGAGCGTCGACGAGCGCGCCCGCGCCGGGCTGTTCCTGGCGATGCAGTACCCGGTCGAGGTGCCGGGCGTGTCCGTCTCGAACTTCCTGCGCTCGGCCGTCACGGCCGTCCGCGGCGAGGCTCCCAAGCTGCGCGAGTTCTCCAAGGAGATGAAGGCGGCGATGGACGGCCTGTCCATCGACCCCGCGTTCGCGCAGCGCTCCCTCAACGAGGGCTTCTCCGGCGGCGAGAAGAAGCGGCACGAGATCCTCCAGCTGGAGATGCTCAAGCCGAAGATCGCCGTGCTGGACGAGACCGACTCCGGCCTCGACGTCGACGCCCTCAAGGTCGTCTCGGAGGGCGTGAACCGGTTCTCCGCGACGCCCGGCACCGGCGTCCTCCTGATCACCCACTACACGCGCATCCTGCGCTACGTGAAGCCCGACTTCGTGCACGTGTTCGCGAACGGCCGCGTCGTCGCCGAGGGCGGCCCCGAGCTCGCCGACCAGCTGGAGAACGAGGGCTACGAGAAGTACGTGAAGGCTGGCGCATCGGCATGACTCTGCTGCCCGAGGAGCTGAAGAAGGACTTCCCGCTCCTGCAGCGCACGGTCCGCGGCGGGCGTCCCCTGGTCTACCTGGACTCGGGGGCGACCTCGCAGAAGCCCGTCGCGGTGCTGGACGCCGAGCGGGAGTTCTACGAACGGCGCAACGCCGCACCCCACCGCGGGGCGCACCTGCTCGCCGAGGAGGCCACCGAGGCGTACGAGAAGGCTCGCGCGTCCATCGCCCGGTTCGTCGGCGCCACGCCCGGCGAGATCGTGTTCACCAAGAACGCCACCGAGGGGATCAACCTCGTGGCGTACGCGATGAGCAACGCCGCCACCGAGGGGCCCGAGGCCGAGCGCTTCAAGGTGGGCCCCGGCGACGAGGTCGTGGTGTCCGAGATGGAGCACCACGCGAACCTCGTCCCGTGGCAGCAGCTGTGCCGGCGCACGGGCGCGACGCTCCGCTGGTTCGGGATCACCGACGAGGGACGTCTCGATCTGGCGGATCTGGACGACCTGGTCAACGAGCGCACGAAGATCGTCGCGCTGACGCACCAGTCGAACGTCCTCGGCACCGTCACGCCGGTCGATCGGATCGTGGAGCGTGCCCACGCCGTCGGCGCGCTCGTCCTGCTGGACGCCGCGCAGTCGGTTCCGCACCAGCCGGTGGACGTCGCCGCCCTCGGTGCCGACTTCATCGCCTTCTCCGGGCACAAGATGCTCGGCCCCACCGGCATCGGTGTGCTGTGGGGCCGCGGCGAGCTCCTCGAGGCGATGCCGCCGTTCATCACCGGCGGCTCCATGATCGAGCTGGTGCGGATGGAATCCAGCACGTTCATGCCGCCGCCGCAGCGGTTCGAGGCCGGCGTCCCGATGACCGCGCAGGCCATCGGGCTCGGCGTCGCCTGCGACTACCTCGCCGGCATCGGCATGGACCGGGTCCACGCGCACGAGGAGGCCCTCGTCGGCTACTCCCTGGAGCGCCTGTCGGAGGTCCCCGGCGTCCGGATCATCGGCCCCGGCACCACCGAGGCGCGCGGCGGCGCCGTGTCGTTCACGGTCGAGGACATCCACCCGCACGACGTCGGCCAGGTGCTGGACGACCTCGGCGTGGAGGTCCGCGTCGGGCACCACTGCGCGTGGCCGATCTGCCGCCGGTTCGGCATCCCCGCGACCACCCGTGCGACCTTCTACCTGTACAACACCCTCGCGGACGTGGACGCGCTGGCCGACGGGGTAAGGCACGCGCAGAAGTTCTTCGGAACAGCCTGACGGCCGACCCGGTTGTAGCCGGAAAGGCTTGGAGAGGACGACATGCAGCTGGAGGCGATGTACCAGGAGGTCATCCTGGACCATTACCGCAACCCCCTCCACCAGGGGTTGCGGGAGCCGTACGAGGGTGAGGCGCACCACGTCAACCCGACGTGCGGCGACGAGGTGACGCTGCGCGTCCACCTGGACGGCGACGGCCGGGACGCCACGGTGGCGGACGTCTCCTACGACGCCATGGGCTGCTCGATCAGCCAGGCCAGCGCCTCGGTGATGTCCGACCTGCTGATCGGCAAGTCGGTCAAGGAGGCCATGGAGGTCGGCGACGAGTTCCTGGCGCTGATGCAGTCGCGCGGCCAGGACGTCGAGCCGGACGAGGACGTCCTCGAGGACGCCGTCGCCTTCGCCGGGGTGTCGAAGTACCCCGCCCGGATCAAGTGCGCCCTTCTCGCCTGGATGGCGTGGAAGGACGCGACCGCCCGCGCACTGGGAGAGGCATCATGAGCGAGACCGCCGAGACGACCGAGGCCGCCGCGGCGGCCGAGAGCACCGAGGTGCCCGAGGTGCCCGAGGGCACCGGGGCCGTGGCAGGCACCGCCGCCGAGGAGGAGGTCCTCGAGGCCCTGAAGGACGTCGTCGACCCCGAACTCGGGATCAACGTCGTCGACCTCGGCCTGGTGTACGGGGTGAACCTCGACGCCGGGGTCGCCACCCTGGACATGACGCTGACCAGCGCCGCCTGCCCGCTCACCGACGTGATCGAGGACCAGGCGCACAGCGCCTTGGACGGCCTGGCGCAGGACGTCAAGATCAACTGGGTGTGGCTCCCGCCGTGGGGGCCCGACAAGATCACCGAAGAGGGCCGCGACCAGCTCCGCGCCCTCGGCTTCAACGTCTGACGAAGCCCCGTACGACGCGCGTGGGCCGCGCCCCTAGCCGGGGCGCGGCCCACGCGCGTCCGGCGGTCACGTGTACCGGAGGAACTCCGAGGTGTCGAGGTCGGCGCCGTCCATGCAGAAAATCCCGGGGATGGGCTCGCCGAATGCCGTCTTGGACACTTCCCTGTACGCGCCTTCGGCCTTGATCGGCTCCGTGTACAGCACGCACAACCCGTCACGTGGATCGACCAGCAGGTACTGGGGGGCGCCGGATCGCGCGTACCGCTCCCGCTTGCCCTCATAATCCGAGCGGTAGTTGCGCTGGGAGACGACCTCGACCAGAAGCTCGGTCTCGTGGGCCCACGGCTTCGCGCCCGGCGCAAGCGGATCAGGAATGACGATCAGATTCGGGATGGGTTCGCGTGGCTCGCTGGTCAGCTTGAGATCGACGTTCGTCAGTTGGCAGAAGATGTCACGAGGGATCTGCCTCCTGATGAGGGCGATGATCGCGTCATGCTCCCACCGGGTGCCCGCCAGCATCACGATCTCGTCACCGCGGGCCTCGAACTTGGAGAACGTGAAACCCTTTGTCTCAGCAAACTCGGCCAACTGCTCTAGCGCCCTGGCCACGGTTTCGTTGTTGAACGCATCCGCCCCCATGCCTTCAGCTTAGTCGGGGTACATAGCGGCGATCACCCTGTTCACAGGCAGTGGGAAGGACCAGGGGGACCTACAGGGCACTCCATAGACAGAGAGGGCGGGTTCGGTGTGGCCGATCGTGACCATGGTCGGCCGTGCGGGGTGTGCGGGGTCAGCGCGCCGGCTTCTCCGGGACTGCGGGCTCGGACGGCCAGAACGTGTGGCTGACGGGCCAGATCGCCCAGATCGCGAGGACCACGCCGAGGCGGGCCGTCCACCCCCAGAGCGCCTCGGTGCGCCCGGCGTCGCCGACCAGCGCGATCATCCCGACGAGGAGACCGCAGGCGATCGCGGTGGCGATGGCCGCCTTGCCGAACTCGCGCCACTCGTAGCGGGTGCGGGCCCGGCCGCCCTTCGGTTTGCCGCGCGGCGGCGGGCCGCCCGCGAAGCGGTGCGCGAACCGTTCGTCGGCCCACCGCACCATGCTGTGCCCGAAGGCGATCGAGTAGCCGAGGTAGGCGGCCGCCAGGCCGTGCGCGAAACCCGCCTCGGCGCCCCGGCGCAGGTCCAGGACGGTCGCGCCGAGCAGCACGGCGTCGATCAGCGGCACGCACAGCAGGAGCAGCGCGCCGAGGCGGCGCAGCCGCAGCGGGTAGCGGGCGGCGAGGCCGGCGCCGAGGACGACCCAGAAGCCGATCTCGCAGGCGGCGATGATCGCGATGAGCATCGCGTCACCGGTCCCGGTGAAGGACGGAGCCCGCTGCGAGGACGAGGAGGCCGAGGACGAGGAGGCCGATGCCGGCGGCCGGCTGGTGCTCGCTCGACCAGTCGAGCACCTCCATTTGCTCGCCGCCGACCGCGTGGTTGGCGAGCGAGGCGAGCCCGACGATCGCGACGATGGTTCCGATGGTGCGCACTGCACGTCCCTTTCGACTGGTGATGCCCTTCCATCGTCGAACCGCCGACCGCCGGATTCGTCGTCTGCGGTGACGTTCCGGGGGTCGTCCGAAGGATGTACCCGGTGCCCTCACACGGGTGGACGCGGCACACCCATGAAGGTGCTGAGATGGGGGTGTGCCGCCATCCGCCCGTCGCCTCACCACGCCGCAGGACGCGCTCATCGCCGCGGCGGCGCTGCTCGGCGGCCTGCTGATGATCTTCGCGGAGGGCCACGTTAAGTGGGCGGACGTCTGGCTGCCCTCGCTCGCCCTGCGCTGCGTGCCGCTGGCTGGGCTGTGCGCGGCGATGCTGCTGCGCCGGACGGCGCCGTTGACCGGGCTGGCGCTGGCGACGCCGTTCAATTTCGCCGACGTGGCGATGGGGCCGAGCATCGCCTCCCTGATGATCTACGGGGACGCGCTGTACGCGGCGAGCCTGTACGGGCGGCGGCGGACGGCCGAGTGGCTCCTCGGCGTGACGCTCGCGGCGACCCTGGTGGCCGTGGTGGCGGCGGCCTTCCTGCTGGGCGGCCTGTCCGTCGCGGTGCTGCTGGGCGCGGTCGCCGGGATCACCTGGGTGGCGCCGGTGCTGACCGCGATGGCGGTCCGCGAGCACCGGTTCCGGGCCGAGGCGGAGCGGCAGCGCGCCGAGCAGGTCGCGCGGCTCGCCGAGCTGGACCGGCGCGCGGCCGTGGGCGCCGAGCGGGCGCGGATGGCCCGGGAACTGCACGACGTCGTCGCGAACCACCTGAGCGCCGTGGCGCTGCACTCCTCGGCCGTCCTGAAGGTCCGGGAACTGGACCGGGCGACGCTGGAGCGCTCCCTGGAGGTCATCCGGGAGAACAGCGTGCAGGGGCTCGCCGAGATGCGCCGGATGATCGGCCTGCTGCGCGACGGCGAGGCGGGCGCCGAGGAGGCCGATCCGCCCGCGCAGCCGCGGCTGTCGGAGCTGGGACGGCTGGTGGCGCGCACCGCGCGCAGCGATCTGGCGGCCCGGCTCCAGATCACCGGGGAGCCGCCGGAACTGCCCGCCGCGGTGGAGCTGGCCGCCTACCGGATCGTGCAGGAGTCACTGACCAACGCCCTCAAGCACGCCGGCGCGGGCAGCGCCGACGTCATGGTCGAGTACGGGCGGGCCGGGCTGACGATCGACGTGCTGAGCCCGCTCGGGACGGACGGCGCGCGGCTGCCGGGGACGGGCAGCGGGCTGATCGGGATGCGGGAGCGGGCGACCCTGCTGGGCGGACGGTTCGACGCCGGGCCCTGGCCGGGACCGGAGGGCTCCCGCTGGCGGGTGCGCGCGGAGCTGCCCGTGGACCCGCCCGCCGACAAGGAGACGACGCCATGATCGACGTGCTGGTGGCCGACGACCAGGCGGCGGTGCGCGCCGGGCTGGTCCTGATCCTGGGCACCGCGCCGGGCGTGCGGGTCGTCGGCGAGGCCGCCGACGGGGAACGGGCGGTCGAGCTGGCCCGCGAGCTGCGCCCGGACGTGGTGCTGATGGACGTGCGGATGCCGCGGCTGGACGGCATCGGCGCCACCCGGGAGATCTCCGGGTTCACCGACGTGCTCGTGCTGACGACGTTCGACGTGGACGAGTACGTGTTCGGCGCGCTGCGGGCGGGCGCGGCGGGGTTCCTGCTCAAGGACGTCGACGCCGACCGGCTCGTCGACGCGGTGCGCACCGTCGCGGCCGGGGAGGGGATCATCGCGCCGAAGGTGACCCGGCGGCTGATCGGCGCGTTCGCGGCGCGCCCGGCGGTGCCCGCGCCCGTCCCGGGGCTGGGGGAGCTGACACCCCGGGAGCGCGACGTGTTCCGGTGCCTGGGCGAAGGGATGTCGAACGGGCAGATCGCGGAGCGCCTCGACATGGCCGAGACCACCACCAAGACCCACGTCAGCCGCATTCTGGCGAAACTCGGGCTGCGCAGCCGCGTCCAGGCCGCCATCCTCGCGCAGGAGACGGCCGCAGCGGGCCCGGGGGAGCCCGGCGGGCACCCGCTCCTCGGGTGATCCGCGGCGGGCCGCAGGCCGCCGTTCAGGGGGACAGGCCGCGGATCAGGTCGGCGACCCGGACGATGCCCAGGCAGCGGCCCACCTCGTCCACCACGACCAGGTCGTCGTAGACCCGGTCGTTCTCCTGGCCCGCCGCCCGCAGCGCCGCGACGGCCGGGACGGTGCGCGGCACCGGCCGCGGCGCGTCGGCGTGCCGCGCGGCCGGCCGGTGCGCGTGCAGCGCGTGCCCGTAGGGCCCCGACAGCCGCAGCAGGAACCGCGTCCGGTCGACGGTGGCGTACGGGCGCTGCCGGTCGTCCACGAGGACGATGCTGGTGACGCCGGTCTCGGCGTTCAGCGCGTCCAGCACCTCGCCGGCGGTGGCGGTGTGCGGCATCGTGATCGCCGGCAGCGTGAACTCCGACACGCGGGGCCCGAGCGCCGCGTGGCCGAGTTGCGCGGGCGGTTCCTCGCGTGCCGCGACGGGCACGCTGACCGGCATGCCGGGCCGCCACTCCGGCGGCGCCAGGACGGGCCCCTGGGCGAGCCGCGCGCCGAGCCCGCGCAGGTGCAGCACCTGGTCCTGAGTCTCCAGCCCGGGGGCCAGCACGTGCGTCTCGAGCCGGTGCGCCAGCTCCATCAGACTGGCGGCGAGCGCGGAGCGGCGGGGCTCGCCCGGCGCCCGGCGGGCCAGGTCGGCGTCGAGCTTGAGCAGGTAGGGCGCGACGTCGGCGAGCAGGTCCAGCGGCGCGTGTGCGGCGCCGAGCCCGGCGAGCCCGACGAGGTAGCCGGCGCGGCGCAGCCCGCCGAGCGCGGACGCCACGGCGGGCCGGGTCGCGGGCGGGTACCCGCCGGTCGCGCACAGGATGATCTCGTTGGGCCGCCGCCCGGCCGCGCCGAGCCCGTGGTGCAGGTCGGACAGGACGTGCTCGCCGGCCGCGAGGGTCTCGGCGCGCAGGCCGATCAGCAGCGGCAGCCGCGTGCCCAATCGCGCCGCCGCCCCCGCCGCGTCGACGGCGCGGCGCACGTCCTCGGCGGCGGGGTCGGTCCGCGCCGGGGGAGAGGACGGCAGCGTGTACCCGCCCGTGCCGGGGTCGATGTGCGGGGTCCCGGCCGGGTCCGGATGGGGCCCGGCGGACGGATCCGCGGCCGGGCCCGCGTGCGCCTCCACGGCCACGACGGTTCCGGTGCCGAGGTCGACGACCGGGTGGAACACCGCACGGGCCGGGAGAAGTACATCAAGGGCTGACACATCCGCATGATGCCGCCTCTAAACGCCCGAAACCTCAGTTGTCAGGAACTGTTAACGCACAATTCGCCAGGTCAGGAGCGCCCCGCATGATCATAAATGGAGATCACAGGTCGCGTCCGGAGAACAGCGCGGCGAGCAGGTAGGTGCCGCCGGCGAGGGCGGCGAGCCAGGCGTACGGGGCGATTTCGGCGCCGCGCAGCGCCTGCACGATCAGCGCCGCGAGCACCGCGACGGTCAGCACGTCCCCGGTGACGGCGGCGCTGCGCCGGTGCGCGCGCGTCCGGTGCCCGGAACCGAAGCCCTCGCCGAGCGGCGGACCCGCGTCGTGCCGCCGGTGCGCCAGCAGTCCCGCGTACCCGGCGACCGCGCAGAGCGCGACCACCCCGGTGCCGGTTCGGCCGTCGGCGGCGAGCAGGGCGCCGACCACCACGGCGGCGGCCAGGACGAGGCCGGGGACGGCCCACCGGCTGATGCTGCGGCGTTCGGGAGCGATCCACATGCGGGTCATCCTTCCCGATCACCGGGCGAAGCCGTCCGCAACGCGCCGGTCCGCCGGCGGCCGATGCCTGGGATTGGGCGGGGCCAGGCCGGTATGTTATCGGCCCGTGGCGCAATTTCGATTGAACGGCTCCAAGATGCTGGCCGTCGATCTCGCGGGCGAATCGATCAGGGCGCTGAACGGCGCCATGGTCGCCTACGAGGGGCAGATGGCCTTCAAACGACAGGGCATGAGCGGGGGCGAGGGCCTGCGCGGCGCGCTGAAGCGCAAGATCGCGGGCGAGGGTATGACGCTCATGGAAATCAACGGCCAGGGCACCGTGTACCTGGCGAGCGAGGCGACCGAGGTCACCCTCGTCCAGCTCGCCGGCGACACCCTCTTCGTCGAGTCCGAGAGCCTCCTCGCCCTGGAGGGCGGGCTGCAGACCGGCGTGCACTTCGTGGGGCTGCGCGGCATGGGCACCGGGCAGGGGCTGGCGACGACCAAGGTCGACGGGCACGGGACGGCCGCGATCCTCTCGGACGGCCCCGCGATCGCCCTCGAGGTGACGCCGCAGGCGCCGCTGAGCGTCGACCCGCACGCCTACGTCGGGCACATCGGGCAGCTTCAGCAGGACGTCGTCACCGACGTCAACTTCCGGACCGTGCTCGGGCAGGGGTCGGGGGAGAGCGTCCAGTTCCGGTACCAGGGGCACGGCCTGGTCTACGTCCAGCCGGCCGAGCGCGGCGGAATTCTGGAGATCTGATGCCGGGATACCAGTCGATCAACTCCAAGATGCTCCAGGTGCCGGTCGGGCCGGGGAGCGAGGTCTACAGCAGGCGCGGGGCGATGCTGGGCTACACCGGCCCGGTGTCGTTCGCGCCGTCCGCCACCGCGGGGCAGGGCCTGGGCCAGACGCTCGGACGCGCCGTCGCGGGCGAGCGCACGTCGATGATGCACGTCACCGGGCAGGGCCAGGTGATGTTCGGGTACGCGGGCATGGAGGTCACCACCGTCGAGCTCGACGGCTCCGACACGCTCTTCGTCGAGGCCGACCGGCTCCTCGTGCACGACGCGAGCCTGCAGGTCGGGACGATGTTCATGGGCGAGCAGGGCGGCGTCCGCGGCGTCATCCGCGGCGCCGTCACCGGCCAGGGCCTGTTCACCACCACGCTCACCGGGCGGGGCGCCTGCGCGCTGCTGTCGCACGGCGGCGTGATGGAGATGCCGATCACCCCGCAGCGCGCCGTCCACGTCGACCCGCAGGCGTACGTCGGGCACCGCGGCCAGGTGCAGAACAAGCTGAGCACCGCGGTGGGGATCCGCGACCTGGTGGGCCGGGGCTCCGGCGAGGCGTTCCAGCTCGAGCTGAGCGGTTCCGGGGTCGTCTACGTCCAGGCCAGCGAGAGGAAGATCTGACCGTGACCAGCTACGGCACGCAGACCTGGAACGCCGGGACGCTCCCGGCCAACGACAACGTCAACTCCTACGCCTTCAGCGTGGACCTCGACGGGCAGTGGTTCGCGCAGAAGGGCAAGATGATCGCCTACTACGGGCAGATCAAGTTCGAGGCGCTGTCGGCCGGGCCCCTCGACGCCCTCGTCGCGCACACGTTCAACTCCCCGCTGTACGCGCAGGACTGGATCGTCGCGCAGGGGCGCGGCAAGCTCCTGCTCGCCGACCGGGGATTCGACGTCAACTCCTTCGATCTCGACGACGGCAACCTCACCGTCCGCGCCGGGAACCTGCTGGCGTTCGAGCCGGGCCTGGAACTCAAGCAGTCGATCATCCCCGGCTTCCTCACGCTGATCGGCACCGGACGGTTCGTGGCCGCGTCGAACGGGCCCGTCCACTTCGTGGAGCCGCCCGTCCGGGTGGACCCGCAGGCGCTGCTCGGCTGGGCCGACTGCCCGTCGCCCTGCCACCACTACGACCACTCGTACATGCGGGGGGTGCTCGGCGCCGCGCGCGCCGCGTTCGGCATCGGCGGCGCCTCGGGCGAGGAGCACCAGTTCGACTTCACCGGCCAGGGGACCGTCCTGATGCAGTCGTCGGAGGTCGTGATGAACGAGGACGTCCTGCTGCGGGACCTCGAGGGCCAGATCGGCATGGTCGGCACGTCCGGCCTGCAGCGCCTCCAGCACACGATCACCCAGCGGCTCGCCGCCGAACGCCACGACTGACGCGCGGCTCCGGCGGCACCGTGCCGGGACCGGACGGGCGGGCGCATGGGCGGGCGCACGGCCCGCCCCCGGCCTGCGGCCCCCGGCCCCGGCTCGGGTGCGTGTGCGTGTTCTCAGCCCGCCGGTTCGGGCGCGGGCTTCATCACCTGGAACCGGGCACCGAACGGATCGCGCGCGGCCGCGTACCGCCCGTACGGCGAGTCGACCGGTTCCTGGTCGACGGTGCCGCCGCCCTCCCGCACCAGCCGGACGGCCTCGTCGGCGTCCGCGACGGCGAAGCAGGACTGCCAGGACGCGCCGCTCACGCCCGGCTCGCCCATGACGCCGCCGATGTAGCGGCCGTCCGGGCGCTTGAGGACCGTGTAGTCCATGCCGCCCGCCTCCTCGGCGGACATCGCCTCGCCCTGATGCCCGAACACCGCCGCGTAGAAATCGACGGCGGCCTTCGGGTCCGGGGTGACGACCTCGTTCCAGACGAGCGAGCCCGGCTCGTTGACGTAGGAGCAGCCGATGTGGGCGCGGCCCTGCCACAGGCCGAACTGGCCGCCCTGCGGGTCGCGCACGATGGCCATCCGGCCGAGGTCCATCACGTCCATCGCGGGCTCGACCACCGTGCCGCCCGCGTCGGTGACCCGCTCGACGGTGCCGTCGCAGTCGTCGGTCGCGAAGTAGACGTCCCACCAGAAGTCGGTGGCGCTCTCGTCCGGGTTCTTCATCATCGCCGCGACGGACTCGCCGTGCAGCAGGCACAGGTTGTAGTGGCCGGTCTCCGCGCCGGTGTCCTGGAACTCCCAGCCGAAGATCGGGCCGTAGAACGCCTTGCCTCGTTCGATGTCCGGAATCCCGAGGTCGACCCAGTTGGGCGTCCCCTCGGGTGCGTTGCTCGTGACGTGCGTCATGCCGACACGCTCCTTGGTCATGGGCCGCTTGCGGCCCGGCGTTCCCGTCGCACGCGCTGACCCCTGCATCCTCCCCATACCCCGGGACGGGCTCGTACAGATGTTCGACAACTCTCCGGAAAACCCGTGGCGGAGGGCGGTGCGCCGTCACGTACACTGGTTCGATGGTTTCGCTCCCGAACTGACAGGCCGTTCTGGCGCGCCCCGGTCACCGGACCGTGCGGCGCGCCGTTTCGTGCGCCTGCCCGTCGAACCGTCCCGTCCAGGGGAGCCCTGTCACAGTGATCATCGCGAAAGACATCGAGCTGCGCGCCGGATCCCGGCTGCTGATCGAGTCCGCCTCGTTCCGGGTCAACCCCGGCGACCGGGTCGGGTTCGTGGGCCGCAACGGCGCGGGGAAGACGACCCTCACCAAGGTCCTGGCCGGGGAGGCGGTCCCGGCGCAGGGCGCCGTCACCTCGTCGGGCACCATCGGCTACCTCCCGCAGGACCCGCGCGGCGTCGACCTGGACGAGCTGGCCCGCGACCGCATCCTGTCGGCGCGCGGCCTGGACGAGGTCGTCCGCGACCTGCGGGCCGCGGAGGAGCTCATGGCCACCGCCACCGGGGACGCGCGGGACAGGGCGGTGCGCCGGTACGGGCGGCTGGAGGAGCGGCTGCACGTGCTCGGCGGCTACTCCGCCGAGTCCGAGGCCGCGTCCATCGCCTCCAGCCTCGGCCTGCCGGACCGCGTCCTCGGGCAGCCGCTCGGGACGCTGTCGGGCGGGCAGCGGCGGCGCGTGGAACTGGCGCGCATCCTGTTCTCCGACGCCGACACCCTGCTGCTGGACGAGCCGACCAACCACCTGGACGCCGACTCCATCGTCTGGCTGCGCGACTTCCTGAAGTCGCACCAGGGCGGGCTCGTGGTCATCAGCCACGACGTGGACCTGCTGGACACCGTGGTGAACCGGGTGTTCCACCTGGACGCCAACCGCAGCGTCATCGACATCTACAACGTCGGCTGGAAGAAGTACCTCGACCAGCGCGAGACCGACGAGCGGCGCCGCAAGCGCGAGACCGCCAACGCGCAGCGGCAGGCGACCGCGCTGCTGTCGCAGGCCGACAAGATGCGCGCGAAGGCCACCAAGGCCAAGGCGGCCCAGCAGATGGACCGCCGGGCCCGGCAGCTGCTGGCCGGCGTCGAGGGGGAGCGGCAGGCCGACAAGGTGGCCAAAATTCGCTTCCCGGACCCCGCCCCGTGCGGTAAAACCCCGCTCACCGCGACGGGTTTGTCGAAATCGTACGGATCTTTGGAGATTTTCACCGATGTCGACCTGGCGATCGACAAGGGCAGCCGGGTGGTCGTCCTCGGCCTGAACGGCGCCGGCAAGACGACGCTGCTGCGCCTGCTGGCGGGGTGGACGAGGCCGACACCGGCGTCGTCGAGGCCGGGCACGGGCTGCGGCTCGGCTACTACGCCCAGGAGCACGAGACCCTGGACGTCGACCGCTCGGTGCTGGAGAACATGCAGTCGGCGGCGCCCGGCATGGCGCCCGTCGAGGTCCGCAAGATCCTGGGCTCGTTCCTGTTCTCCGGCGACGACGTCGACAAGCCCGCGGGGGTGCTGTCCGGCGGCGAGAAGACCCGGCTGGCACTGGCGATGCTCGTGGTGTCCAGCGCCAACGTCCTGCTCCTGGACGAGCCCACCAACAACCTCGACCCGGCCAGCCGGGAGGAGATCCTCGCGGCCCTGCGGACCTTCGCCGGAGCCATCGTCCTGGTCACCCACGACGAGGGCGCGGTGGACGCGCTCGCTCCGGAAAGAGTGATCTTGCTTCCGGATGGTGTGGAGGACATCTGGAGTGACGAGTTTGCCGATCTGGTGACGCTCGCGTGACCTGCGCGGCATCTTCCGCAGATCTTTTCTCGCCGAGTGGGTAGCCGAACGGCCGGGAATGACTGATCATGGCGGGGGATAACGCAGCGGTCACCACATCACTACGGGAGGTACTCGTGGCCGAGACCCTCAAGAAGGGCACCCGCGTGACCGGTGCCGAGCGCGACAAGCTGGCGACGGACCTGAAGAAGAGGTACGAATCCGGCGAGAGCATCCGCGCCCTGGCAGCCGCCACCGGCCGCTCGTACGGCTTCATCCACCGGATTCTGACCGAGTCCGGCGTCAACCTGCGCGGTCGCGGTGGCGCGACCCGGGGCAAGAAGTCCTGACCGGACGCCGACCCCCGGAGCAGCGCCCCACCTGACCCGTTGCGGCCGTCCGGCGCGATCGGCGCCGGACGGAGGCAGCGGGTCGGGCCCGGCGGTCCCAGGGATCGTTCCCCCTGGACGGAGACGCCCGACCAGGCGCCGCGGCGAACCGAGTATGGTTCGGTCGCGGCGGGATCGGCACGGGTCCCGCCTCGTGGACGGCGAGGCGGGACCGCGGCGCCGGTGCGCCGCCGCCGGGATCGAGCGATCGGGCGCGGCCCTCAGCGGGGCCGCGCTCCAGGAGGGGGACACATGACGGACGTGCACGCGCACACGGAATCGGGCGCGGGATCGGGCGCGGCGCCGGACGCGGCCGAACTGGCCGAGGCCGGGCTGGCGCTGGAGATCGACGGGGCGCTCGCCACCGTCACGCTGAACAGGCCGGAGCGGCGCAACGCGATGACGTTCGCCACCTGGCGCGGCCTCGCGGCGATCGGCCGCTCCCTGCCCGCGGACGTGCGCGTCGTCGTCCTGCGCGGTGCCGGACCGTGCTTCTCGGCCGGGATCGACCTGTCGATGTTCTCCGGCGGCGGCGAGGGGTTCAGCGACGGCTCCGACGCCGCGGCGACCGACCGCTTCATCGCCGAGCTGCAGGAGGGCTACACCTGGCTGCGGCGCCCCGACATCGTCACCGTCGCCGCCGTGCACGGCCATGCCATCGGCGGCGGCTTCCAGCTCGCGCTCGCCTGCGACATGCGGGTCGTCGCCGAGGACGCCAAGTTCTGCATGAAGGAGCCCGCGCTCGGGCTCGTCCCCGACCTGACCGGCACCAAGCCGCTCGTGGAGATCGTCGGGATCGGCCGCGCGCTGGAGCTGTGCCTGACCGCCCGCACCGTCGCCGCCGGCGAGGCCGCCCGGCTCGGCCTCGCCGAGACCGTCGTCCCGGCGGACGGCCTCGACGCGGCGGTCGCCGACCTCGTCGCGGCCCTCCTCGCGGTGAAACCGGGCGCCGCGGTCGCGACCAAGCGGCTGCTGTGGGAGGCGCCGGAGAACTCCCTCGAGGAGCAGTGCGCGGCCGAGCGCCGCGAGCAGATCGGACGGCTCCGCGAGATGTTCGGCGGCCGAGCCTAGCGCCCCCGCCCCGTGGTGGCCGTCCCGTGCGTGGCGCTCGTTCCGTGGCTCGGTGCCGCCCGTGTTTTTCGCCCACAGCTCAACAAGGAAGGGCCCCGGGGGCCGTCGCGTTGTGATGCTTACTTGATTACTCGATGACACGTGCGCGCCCGCTTCGCGGGCGCGCGCCGATCCCTCGGAGGCGCGTGTGGGCATGCCGGGAACGCCGGGCAGCGGCTGGCAGGTGATGGCCTCGTTCCGCCGGGACAGCTCGGTCACCCAGCAGAAGCTCAAGCCCGGCACCGTGCGGCGGATCGTCGGTTACGCGCGCCCGTACGTCCGCGAGCTGTCGATGTTCCTCGCCCTGAACACGTTCGCATCGATGATCGTGGTCGCCAACCCGCTGCTGCTGAAGGCGATCATCGACCGGGGCATCGTGCCGGGCCGCCAGTCCGTGGTCATCTGGCTGGCCGTCGGCGTCGCCGCGCTCGCGCTGGTCGAGGCCGTCCTCGGGCTGGCGCAGCGCTGGTTCTCGGCGCGCGTCGGCGAGGGCCTCATCTACGACCTGCGCTCGCAGGTGTTCGCGCACGTCCAGCGCCAGCCCGTCGCGTTCTTCATGCGGGCCCAGACCGGTTCGCTGGTCAGCCGGCTGAACAACGACGTCATCGGCGCGCAGCGCGCGCTGACGACCACGCTGTCGTCGGTCGTGTCGAACGTGATCAGCCTGGTGCTGGTGCTCGTCACGATGCTGATCCTGTCATGGCAGGTCACACTGATCGCGCTGGTGCTGCTCCCGGTGTTCGTCCTGCCGGCCAAGTGGGTCGGCAAGCGGCTGCAGCGGGTCAGCCGCGAGCAGATGAAGCTGGACGCCGAGATGAGCTCGCTGATGACCGAGCGGTTCAACGTCGCGGGCGCGATGCTGGCGAAGCTGTACGGGCGCCCGTCCGAGGAGGAGGAGAACTTCTCCGGCCGGGCGGCGCGGGTCCGCGACGTCAGCGTCGTCGCCGCGATGTACGGCCGGGTGTTCTTCACCGCGCTGACGCTCGTCGCCGCGCTCGCCACCGCGATGGTGTACGGCGTCGGCGGCGCCCTCGTGGTGGGCGACGCCCTGCAGCTCGGCACGCTCGTCGCCCTGGCCACCCTGCTCACCCGGATGTACGGTCCGCTGACCGCGCTGTCGAACGTCCACGTGGACGTCATGACCGCGCTGGTGAGCTTCGACCGGGTCTTCGAGGTGCTGGACCTGCAGCCGCTGATCCGCGACCGGAAGGACGCGCGGGGCCTGGCCGAGGCCCGCGAGGCGGCGAACGGCGCGGACGGCGCGAAGCGCGGCGCCGGGGCGAAGGGCGGACCCGGCGGGAAGGGCGCGGTGGACGCGCCCGCGATCGAGTTCGACCACGTGCGGTTCGCCTACCCGTCGGCGGACGAGGTGTCGCTGGCCTCGCTCGAGTCGATCGCCCGCGCCGACGCCGCGCCCGGACGCGAGGTGCTGCACGACGTCGACTTCACCGCGCGGCCCGGTCGGCTCGTCGCGCTCGTCGGGCCGTCCGGTGCGGGCAAGTCGACGATCACGCACCTGGTGTCGCGGCTGTACGACGTGTCGGGCGGCGCCGTGCGGATCGGCGGAGCGGACGTCCGCGACGTCACGCTCGAGTCGCTGCGCGCGGAGGTCGGCGTGGTGAGCCAGGACGCCCACCTGTTCCACGACTCGATCCGGGAGAACATGCGCTACGCCCGGCCGGACGCCGGGGACGACGACATCCGCGCCGCGCTCGAGGCCGCGCACATCGGCGCCCTGGTCGCGGAGATGCCCGAGGGGCTCGACACCGTCGTCGGTGACCGCGGCTACCGGCTGTCGGGCGGGGAGAAGCAGCGGCTCGCCCTCGCGCGGCTGCTGCTCAAGGCGCCGTCGGTGGTGGTGCTGGACGAGGCGACCGCGCATCTGGACTCGGAGTCGGAGGCGGCCGTGCAGCGGGCCCTCGCGACCGCCCTGGCCGGACGCACCTCGCTGGTGATCGCGCACCGGCTGTCGACCGTCCGGGAGGCCGACCAGATCCTGGTGATCGACGGCGGCCGGATCGTCGAGCGCGGGCGGCACGAGGAGCTGCTGCTGCGCGGCGGCCTGTACGCCGAGCTGTACCGCACCCAGTTCGCCCGGCAGGACGACGGCGCCGAGGACGGCGCCGACCGCACCGGTGGCGGCGAGGGGGGCGGCGAGGATGACGTCATCGAGCGGGAGGCGGCGGCGGAGGAGCCGCCGCGGACGGCCGGGTGGCGCCCGGCGGATCAGGCGTCGGAGCCGAGCCGGTAGCCGAGCCGGCCCAGCTCGATCCCCGCGATCTTCTCGACCTGGGCGGCCTGCCGGGACGTCAGCCGGTCGCGCCACGACCCGACCCCGTGCTCCCCGGGGCCCTGCTCGTGGCCGGTCACGGCGCGGACGAGCCCGCCGAGCGCCGTCCGGGAGACCTCGGCGTCCAAGTAGCGGGACAGGTCCGCCGCGAGCCTGCGCGGCTTGGCGACCAGGTCCTCGTAGCGGACGGTGAGCAGCTGGTCCGCGGGCACCTGCCGGCGCAGCTTCGCGCTGAGCCGGACCGCGCCGCGCCAGCGCAGGGCGCACTTGACGGCGGTCGCCGCGCGCGGCCAGCGGGTGCGTTCGGTGTGGTCCTCGACCCCGAAGAACGTGTTCGGGAAGACCGTGTCGAGGTTGGCGAGACCGGGCTGGAACCAGGCGAGGCAGCGCTCGTCGTCGAGCATGTCGGCGACGGCGTCCCGGCCGTCCCGGATCACCTGGACGAGGCGCGCGTCGGGGAACGCGTCCAGCAGCACGTCCGCGCTGTAGATCAGGTCGGGGGAGGCGTCGGCGAACCGGGCGATGCCGCGCGGGTCGACGCACGTCGCGTCCCCGGCGGGCGCCTCGCCCTCGGGGACGGGCGGGAGCCCGCCCAGGTCGCGGCAGTCGGCGGGGCACTCGCCGCAGGCCCGCGCCGACACCTGCCACGCCTGCGCGTAGGCGTCGCGCAGCACCCGCGCGGCGCCGCGCTCGCGCTCGCCGGCGATCGCGGGCCGCCGCGCGAAGGCGTAGGTGACGCGCAGCACCTCGGGCCGGCCGGTCGTCAGATGGAACCCGGGCGCGCGCTTGATCGCGCGGGCCAGCGGCTCCGTGCCCGAGTGCGGGGCGCCCAGGACGAACACGGGACGGCGAACCTTGGTGCCGTTGATCACCAGGATGTGCGGCGTCGACCTCATACGAAGCCAAGTTTGTCACCTTTTGCGGGTCGGTCGGTCCGTGACGCTCCGTAGGGCGCCTCCGATACCCATCCGTTAACCAGTACATTCCGGGTGTCTCCCCCTAGCCTGGGAGGATGGAGGAATCTGAGACGCTCGCCGGTTTCCTGTCCGAGGTCGGAGCCATCACGGTTCTGACCGGGGCCGGAATCTCCACCGACAGCGGGATCCCCGACTTCCGCGGGCCGCAGGGCGTCTGGACCAAGGACCCGGCCGCCGAGGCGATGTCGACGATCGGCTCCTACCTCGCCGACCCGGACGTCCGCCGCCGCGCCTGGCGGTCCCGCCGCGACCATCCCGCGTGGGACGCCGAGCCGAACGCCGCCCACGCCGCGCTCGTCGAGCTGGAACGGGCGGGACGGCTGCGCGCGCTCGTCACCCAGAACATCGACGGGTTGCACCAGCGGGCCGGCTCGGGGGCCGGCACCGTCATCGAGATCCACGGCACGATGCGCGACGCGGTCTGCCTGTCCTGCGGGCTGCGCACCCCCATGCCCGAGATCCTCGTGCGGGTCGACGCGGGCGAGGAGGATCCGCCGTGCGCCGACTGCGGCGGCCTGCAGAAGTCGGCGACGATCTCCTTCGGGCAGGCCCTCGAGCAGGACGTCCTGGACGCGGCGATCACCGCGGCGCGCGAGTGCGACCTGTTCCTGGCGGTCGGGACGTCGCTGACCGTGCAGCCCGCGGCGGGACTGTGCCTGGAGGCGGTGGAGCACGGTGCCCGGCTGGTGATCATCAACGCGTCGGAGACGCCGTACGATGGGCTGGCCGACGCGGTCCTGCGGCTGCCGATCGGGGAGGCCCTGCCGGAACTGGCGGGCCTCGTGCTCGGTAACGGCCGATGATCGGACGAGTGTCGGCGGGCCGCTACAGTGACCGGGTGGTCGCGTGCTCGCCCGCGGCGCCGGCGGCGTCCCGCCGGGAGGATCCGGCCGCGGATCCGTTGGCGGGTCGTGACCGGCGGCCTCTTCCGTCGGCGTCCGGATCCTGACAAGCTCTAACCGTCGGGTGCTGAGAGGGGATCGGGTTGATGAGCGGGGGCGCCCGCGCGGAGGCGGCGAAGCGGCCGTCCGACGCGCCCTCCGGCGAACCGTCGGCACGCCGGGCGGACATGCGAAATGTCCGTGCATACGGGCGTTTGCGGCCTGGTGACCGAGTTGTCGTGATCGCTCCGAGCGGGCCCGTCGAGCCCGCCCGGGTCGAGGCGGGCCGCGCGGCGCTGCGCGCCCTCGGCCTTGACGTGGCGGTCGGAAAGCACCTCCTCGACCGTGTCAACCTCGACGGTTCCGCCCCCGCCCGCGACGCCTGGCACGGGCTCGCCGGCGGCGACGCCGAGCGGGCCGCCGACCTGGCGGACGCCTGGTGCGACCCGGGCGTGCGCGCCGTGATCTGTGCGCGCGGCGGCTACGGCGCCACGCCCCTCCTCGACCGGCTCGACTGGGCGGCCCTCGCCGCCGCCACCGAGGCCGACGTCGCCGCCGCGGGCGCTCCGAAGATCCTGCACGGGTCGAGCGACGTCACCGCGCTGCACGCCGCGTTCGGCGCGCGGCTCGGCGTCACGACCTCCTTCGGTCCGATGGCGGCCGGGCTCCTGGCGGGCCCCGGCACCGTTCCCGGCACCGTCCCCGGCACGGGCGGAGGCGCCGACGGGGGCGCGGACCGGGCCTGGACGATCGACGTCCTGCGGGCCGCGCTGTTCGAGGGCGGCGCACCGCTCCCCGGCACCCGCGCGCTGCGCGCCGGGCGGGCCGAGGGCGCCCTCACCGGCGGCACGCTGTCGCTCCTGACGGCGCTGCTGGGCACCCCGTACGCACCGCCGCCCGCCGCGGGCCGCATCGCGTTCCTCGAGGACGTCACCGAGGCCCCCTACCGGATCGACAGGATGCTGGTGCAGTTGCTCCAGGCGGGCTGGTTCGACGGCGTCGCCGGGATCGCCCTCGGCTCCTGGGAGGCGTGCGGCGACCCCGACGAGCTCGACGCCGTGTTCACCGCGCGGCTCGGCGGGCTCGGCGTCCCCGTCCTGGCTGGCGTCCCGGCCGGGCATGGAGCGCGCCAAGGCACGCTCGAGCTCGGCGCCCCCGCCGTCCTGGACGCGGACGGGCGCACCCTGGCGCCGCGTGCGGCGGGAGGTGCGCGATGAACGGCGGGCACGCGCGCGGCGACGCGTGGGACGACGGCACGCTGGAGTCGCTGCTGGTGCTGGTGGCCGAGAGCCTCGGCTACGCGTGCCGGCCCGCGCCCGGCGACATCATGCTGCTGGAGGGCGCCCAGCGGCTGCACGTCAACATGCGGGACGTGCGGCAGGTCGCCCGGCGGGTCCCCCGCGACGACTGGCCCGCGCTGGTCTCCGACCACGTCACGACCGTCGTCACCGCGACCGAGGAGCCGCTCGACCTCAGCGACTTCGACCTCGCCCAGCACCTGCTGCGGACCCGCATCTACCCGGCCGAGAACGACAACGGCACGCTCGCCGCCCGTCCGTTCGCGCCCGGCCTGATCGAGGCCGTCGTGGTCGACACCCCGACCACCATGCGGACGGTCACCACCGCGGAGATGCGGGGCTGGCCCGTCTCCGGGGACGCGCTGTTCATGATCGGACGCGCCAACGTGCGGGCGGACGGGCCGCTGCAGGTGGTCGAGCAGGACCTGCGCGGGGTCCGGGTGTCGGTGCTGCGGGGCTGGACGTTCTACGCCGTCACGCACCTGGCGTGGCTGGAGGAGTACCTGCCGATCGGCCCGTACGGGGCGCTCGTCATCGCCCCGAACCGCAGCCTCATCGTCGCGCACCCGCTGCGCATGGCGGAGGGCTCGCCGCGCGCCCGCTACCGCGCCGCCGTCGCCGCGGCCGAGGAGCTGCGGGCCCAGGCGTACCGGGCCTACCATGAGGGCCCGGGATCGCTGAGCCCGCAGCTCTACTGGTGGCGCGGGGGCGAGCTGACCTACCTGCACACGCGTTACGAGGACGGCGCGCTGGTCCTCCCGGAGGAGTTCGCCGCGGTGCTGGCGACGCTGGCCGCCGAGCACTGAGCCCGGACGGGCTCGGCGGCGACGGCGTCCGGTCGGGCCGACCCGTCGGGCCCGCCTGGTCCGTCGGGGGCGTCCCCGCCGCCGCGCGCGGGGTCCTTGATCGTCAGCAGCGGCAGGAACACGTGCGTGAGCGGGCCGATCGCGAGCGCGTACAGCACGGTGCCGATCCCGACCGTCCCGCCGAGCAGCCAGCCGACGGCCAGCACGGTCAGCTCGATCCCGGTCCGGACGGCGCGGATCGAGCGGCCGCGCGCGGCGATACCGGTCATCAGCCCGTCGCGCGGGCCGGGGCCGAGGCCGGCGCCGATGTAGCAGCCGGTGGCGACGCCACCCACCAGCAGGGCCGCGACGAGGTACGCGGTGCGGGCGGTGAGCGCGTCCGGGTCGGGCAGCAGCCACAGGAACAGGTCCGTGAAGGCGCCGACGAGGAGCACGTTGCTGATCGTGCCGATGCCGGGGCGCTGGCGCAGCGGGATCCACGCGAGCATCACCAGCGCGCCGGCGATCAGGATCCAGAGGCCGATCGTCAGCCCGAAGCGCATGGCGAGGCCCTCGTGGAGCACGTCCCACGGGTCGTTGCCCAGGTTCGAACTCAACTGCAAGGCCAATCCGAGGCCGTACAGGGCCAAACCGACGTAGAGCTGCACCAGTCGGCGAGCCATCAAGGCCATTGGGTGTATCCATTCCATGTTTTCGGAGGTCGAGGCTGCTACTCTCGTCCAGATTGGTCTGGCGATGATAGAGCCAATGTGTGAAAGTGGTTTGCATGAGCACCCGATACGTGAGCGGACACCAGCTGGCCCGGCTGCTGGGCGACGTGCCGCGCGAGCGTCCCGTCTACGCCGCGCTGGCCCGGGGCGTCCGCGGCCTCGTGCTCGACGGGCGGCTCGCGCTGCGCACCCGGCTGCCCGCCGAACGCGACCTCGCCGGCGCCCTGGGTGTCAGCCGCACCACGGTGACGGCCGCCTACGACCGGCTCCGCGAGGAGGGCTACATCGAGAGCCGGCAGGGCGCGGGAAGCTGGACGGCGCTGCCGCCGGTCCGGATGGCGGGGGACGGGCCGCCCGGGACGGTGTACGAGCCGGTGCCCCGGTCCGCCGCGGGGCACGGCCGGGGCCGCCGGGCGGCGGCCGGCCCGGGCTTCGGCGACGCGCCGCCCGGCGGCGGCCCGGCCGCCGACTCCGGCTTCGGCATCGCGCGGTCCGGGCTCACGATGGTCCCGGAGACGGTGCCGGGCGCCGCGGGGTTCATCGACCTCGGCTGCGCCGCGCCCGCGGCACCGGCCGTCTTCGACGAGGCGGTGGCCGCCGCCGTCGCCGAACTGCCCCGGTACAGCCGCGGCCCGGGGTACGAACCCGCGGGCCTGGTGTGCCTGCGCGAGGCGATCGCCGACCGCTACACCGCCCGCGGCGTGCCCACCCGCGCGGACGAGATCGTCGTCACCGGCGGTGCGCAGCAGGCGTTCACGCTGCTCGTCCGGTCGATGGTGGACGCCGGCGACCCGGTGATGGTCGAGCGCCCCACCTACCCGCACGCGCTGACCGCGCTGCGGGCGCGGGGTGCGCGGCTCGTCCCGGTCGGGATGAACCGCGGCTGGGACGCCGAGCTGGCCGCGGCCACCATGCGGCAGGCGGCCGTCCGGATGGTGCACACGATCCCCGACTTCCACAACCCGACCGGGCTGCTCATGCCGGACGCCGACCGGGCCGCGTTCACCGCCGCCGCGCGGGCCGCGGACGCATGCGTCGTCGCGGACGAGACGTTCGCCGATCTCGCGCACGACCCGGGCGCGCCGAGCGTCCCGCCGCTGGCGGCGCACGACGCCGGCGGCCGGGTGATCACCATCGGGTCGGCGTCCAAGCTGATGTGGGGCGGGCTGCGGATCGGGTGGATCCGGGCGGCCGCGCCGCTCGTCCGCAGGCTGGTCGTGGCGCGCGAGCCGGTCGACATGGCCAGCCCCGTGCTGGACCAGCTCATCGTCCGGGAGCTGCTGGAGCGGGTGGAGCCGGTGCGCGCTGAGCGGGCCGCGCACCTGCGGGAGAGCCGGGACGCGCTCGCCGCCGCGCTGCGGGAGCGGCTGCCGGACTGGGAGTTCCGGCTCCCGGAGGGCGGCATGTCGCTGTGGGTGAGGCTGCCCGCGCCGGTGGCGTCACAGCTCGCCGAGGCGGCCGAGCGGAACGGCGTCCGCGTCGTGCCGGGCCCGGTGTTCGCCGCCGACGGCCTGCTGGAGGACTACGTGCGGCTTCCGTACGTGCTGCCGCCGGACGCGCTGCGTACGGCCGTCGACCGGCTCGCCGCCGCCTACCGGCGGGTGGAGGGCGCGCCCGCCGCCCGGCCGCTGCCCGCCTACGTGTAGCGGGCGGGGAGGGGGGCCGGCGGTCACTGGACGTTCTGGATGTAGCCGACGAGGTGCTCGCGCTCGCTCTCGAGCGCGTCGATGGCGCTCTTGACCACGTCGCCGATGCTGACGATCCCGGCGAGCCGCCCGTCCTCCACGACGGGCATGTGCCGGAAGCGGTGCTCGGTCATGGTCCGCCGCAGGTCGTCCACCAGGTCGCCGGGCGCGCAGCTGCGGACCTCGGCGGTCATGATGTCGGACACGGGACGGCCGAGCAGTGCCGCGCCGTGCTCGTGCAGCCGCCGGACGACGTCCCGTTCGGACGCGATGCCGGCGATGGTCTCGCCGTCGGGGGACACGACCACCGCCCCGACGTTGTGCTCGGCCAGGACGGCCAGTAGTTCCCGCACGGTGTGCTCGGGCGGCACGGTGACCACCGTCCCGCCCTTCCGCCGCAGGATGTCGCGGATCCGCATGCTTCACGCTCCGGTGTCCAGGGATTCCGGTCCAGTCAAGGTCGCACGTTCCGGCGCGCATGGGAACCCCGCCGGTGCCGGAGGGCGCTCTGCCGGTGCCGGAGGGTGCCCAGCCCGCGACGTACCGGCATGAACACCGTCAGGTGGGAAGCACATGAGCATGACGGTGGAAGGCAGGGTCATCGAGACCGATATCCCGGCGCGGCTCGACAGGCTCCCCTGGTCGCGGTGGCACTGGACGGTGCTGGTCGGGCTGGGCGCCGTCTGGATCCTGGACGGGCTGGAGATCACCGTCGTGGGCGTCGTCGGGGCGCTGCTGACGAGCGAGACCGCGGGGCTCGGGCTGACCGAGGGGCAGGTCGGGCTCTCCGCCTCGATCTACGTGATCGGGGCGTGCACGGGCGCGCTGTTCTTCGGGCATCTCACCGACCGGTTCGGCCGCAAGAAGCTGTTCATCATCACGCTGATCGTGTATCTGGCGGCGACGGTCGCCACCGCCTTCTCGTTCAACGCGTGGTGGTTCTACCTGTGCCGGTTCTTCACCGGCGCGGGGATCGGCGGGGAGTACGCGGCGATCAACTCCGCCATCGACGAGCTGATCCCGGCGCGCGTCCGGGGCCGGGTCGACATCCTGATCAACGGGTCGTTCTGGCTCGGCACCGCGTTCGCCGCGGCACTGTCGCTCCCGATCCTCAAGACCGGGCTGATCCCGGAGGACCTCGGCTGGCGGGCGCTGTTCGCGCTCGGCGCGCTGCTCGGGCTGCTCGTCCTGTTCGTCCGGCGCAACGTCCCGGAGAGCCCGCGCTGGCTGTTCATCCACGGCCGCGAGGACGCCGCCGAGGACGTCGTCGGCGGCATCGAGCGGGGCATCGTCGCCGAGCGCGGCACGGAGCTCGAGCGTCCGGGGCAGCGCATCCGCGTCCGGCAGCGCCGTACCATCGCCTTCCGGGAGATCGCCGCGACGGCCGTCCGCCGGTACCCGCGCCGGACGATCCTCGGGCTGTCGCTGTTCATCGGGCAGGCGTTCCTCTACAACGCCGTCTACTTCACCTACGCCCTGGTGCTGTCCACCTTCTTCGACGTGCCGGACGTCGACATCGGGTACTACCTGATCCCGATCGGCCTGGGGAACTTCCTGGGCGCGTTCCTGCTCGGGAAGCTGTTCGACACGGTCGGCCGCCGCACGATGGTGTCGCTGTCGTACATCGTGTCGGGGGTGCTGCTGGTCGGTACCGGGCTGCTGTTCCGCGCCGAGGTGCTGGACGCGTGGACGCTGACGGCGTGCTGGTGCGTCGTGTTCTTCTTCGCCTCCGCGGGCGCCTCGTCGGCCTACCTGACGGTGAGCGAGATCTTCCCGCTGGAGACCCGCGCGATGGCCATCGCCGGGTTCTACGCCGTCGGCACCGGTCTCGGCGGCGTGGTCGGCCCGGCGCTGTTCGGCAGGCTGGTGGAGACCGAGAAGGTGAGCGCGGTGGCGAACGGCTACTTCCTGGGCGCCGCGCTGATGATCGCGGCAGGGCTGGTGGAGGCGTTCATCGGGGTCGAGGCGGCGCGGCGGTCGCTGGAGGACGTCGCCCGGCCGCTGTCCGCCGAGGAGCCGGACTCCTGACGGGCTCCGCCACGCCGCCCCCACCGCACCGCCGCGCCGCACCAGCCGCGGCGGCGCGCCGTCAGCCCGTGAGGGCGCGGCGCAGCGCGGCCAGCGCGGGGGTGAGGACGAGCCGTCCGGCCGGGGACGCGTGCGCGAGCGCCGCGCGGGCGGCGTTCGTCCCGCAGGCGCCGTGCACGCCGCCGCCCGGATGCGCCGACGCCGACGCCAGGAACAGGCCCGCGACCGGGGTCTCCGCGCGGCCGAGGCCCGGCACCGGACGGAAGACGAGCTGCTGGTGCGGCAGCGACGTCCCGCCGTTCAGCGCCCCGCCCGGCAGGCTCGCGTTGCGTTCGGCGAAGTCCGGCGGGGCGACGATCCGGCGGGCGGCGATCCGGCACCGGAAGCCGGGCGCGAGCCGTTCGACGGTCTCCTCCAGCCGGCCGGCGAACGCGGCGCGCTCCCGCCCGTCCCACGCGCCGGTGATCCCGTCCGGGCCCGCGTCGCCCCGGACGCGGTGCGGCACGTGCGTGTACGCCCACACCGACTCGGTCCCGGCGGGGGAGCGGGCGGGGTCGGCGGTGGTCATCTGCCCGAGCAGCGCGAACGGCTCGGCGGGCACCCGCCCGGTCGCGAGGTCGGCGCTGTAGCGGGTGAGGGCGTCCATGTCCGGCGCGAGATGGACGGTCCCCGCCCGCGCGGCGCCCGGGGACGCCCACGGGACGGGGCCCGTCAGCGCCCAGTCGACCTTGAACGTCGCGGGGTCCCGGTCGAAGCGCCGCAGCTGCTCGCGCAGCCGCGCCGGGAGGTGCTCCCACCCGACCAGCCCGCCGTACAGCGCGGGCGCGGGCACGTCCGCGAGCACCGCCCGCACGGCCCGGATCGGCTCCCCGTCCGCCGTCCGGACGCCGAGCGCGCGCCCGTCCCGGACGATCACCGACGCCACCGGGGTGCCGCAGCGGACCCGTCCGCCCGCCGCCTCCAGCCGCCGCACCAGCGCCGCCGTCAACTCCCCGGCGCCGCCCTCGGGGACCGGCCAGCCGTACCGCTGCCCGATCATCGCCAGCAGCCAGCCGAACGCGGCACCGCCCGTCGACTCCGGCGACAGGTCGGTGTGCAGCGTCGACCCGGCCAGCAGCAGCGGCCCGCCCGGCCCCGCGAACTCCTGCTCGCCGAGCGTCCGGACGGGGGACAGCAGGGTCCGCAGGACACCCAGCACCCCCCCGGACGGGGCGCCCGCCCGGGATGCGGCGGCGGCCAGCGCGGGCGCCGAACGGACCGGCGGGAAGGGGGTGAACAGGGCGCGCAGCAGCTCCTCGCCCATCCGCTCCCACAGGTCGTACAGCCGCAGCCAGGCCTCCCCGTCGCCCCCGCCGAACGACTCCAAACCGGCGGCGGTGGCGTCCGGGTCGCGCTCCAGGACGGCGCAGCGCCCATCCGGCAGCGGATGGGCGAGCACCGCCGGCGCGTGCCGCCAGCGCAGCCCGTGCCGCTCCAGGCCGAGCGCCCGCATCGCCGGGGACGCCACGCCGAGCGGGTAGAACGCGCTGCACAGGTCACTGACGTAGGCCGGATGGACGCCGCGGTCGCTGCGTACGGCCCCGCCGGGCTCGGGCTGCGCCTCCAGCACCAGCACGTCCCAGCCCGCGTCGGCGAGCACGTTCGCCGCGGCGAGCCCGTTCTGCCCCGCCCCGACGACGACCGCGTCCGGCATGTTTCCACCGCCTCCCCGGTTCACCCTAGGGCCCGCCGCCGGGGGACACGCGGGCCCGGGCACCGTCAGCCGACGTCGAGGCGGGCCAGCAGCCGCATCGCGCCGGGCGAGATCCGGGCCAGCAGCCTCGCGGCGTGCGCCTCGGCCGTGACGGGCACGACGGCGCGGTCGTCCCGGACGGCGGCGACGATCCGCTCCGCGACCCCCTCGGGCCCGAACCCGCGCAGCGCGTAGGCGCGCGTCGCGCGGTCGCGCCCGTCGGCCTGGCCGGCCTCGTCGCGGCCGACGAAGCGCGCCCGGCCGGTGATCCCGGAGTCGACGATGCCGGGGCAGATCGCGCTGACCCCGATGTCGGCGCCCTTCAGCTCCGCGCGCAGGCACTCCGACAGCATCAGCACCGCCGCCTTGCTCGTCGCGTACGCGGGCAGCGCGCGGGACGGCGCGAACGCGGCGGCCGACGCGGTGTTGACGATGTGGCCGCCCTGCCCGCGCTCGATCATCTGCGCCGCGAACAGCCGCGACCCGTGGATGACGCCCCACAGGTTCACGTCCAGCACCTGCGCCCAGTCGCCGGCGGTGTGGTCGAGGAACGGCCCGGCCATGCCGATCCCGGCGTTGTTGACGACGACGTCGGGCACACCGTGCTCGTGCAGGACGGTCTTGGCGAAGTCCTCCATCGCCCGGGCGTCCGCGACGTCGACCTCGATCGCGCGCCCCGCCGGGCCCGCCCGTCCGGCGAGTTCGGCGGTGGTCCGCGCCGCCGCGAGGTCCAGGTCGGCGGCGACGACCTCCGCGCCGCGCGCGGCGAACGCCAGCGCGGTGGCGCGCCCGATCCCGCCGCCCGCCCCGGTGACGACGACCAGCGAGCCGTCGAAGGGGCGGCGGTCGCCGCCGACCCGGGCCCGCCGCAGCGCGCGGGACTCCGCCGCGGTGAGCGGCCCGCCGGCCGCGCCCGCGGCGTGCTCGGCGACCCAGCGCGCGACGGCGTCCGGGTGGCTGCGCGGCACCCAGTGCCCGGCCCGGACGGTCCGCAGCGACAGGTTCGGGACCCGCTCGGCCAGCCCGCCGACCAGGTGCGGCGACACGAACAGGTCGCGGGTCGGGACGATCACCTGCGTCGGCACGTCGGTGCGGCGGTCCAGCGGCGCGCGCAGCCGCGCCGCCATGTTCGCCCGGTACAGGCCGACCCCGGACGCGCCGTCGCGCGGCAGCGTCCGGGCGGGGTGGCCGGGACGGGCGGGAACGCCCTCGCCGAGCTCCAGCGCGCGGGTGAACGCCCGCGAGATCCCGGCCCGCCACATCGCCTCCGGCAGCAGCGGGGTCTGGAAGAAGTAGATGTACCAGGACCGCATGCCCTGGGCCGCCGCGCGCCGCAGCCCGCGGGGTGTCGGGCGGCCGAACGCGCGGCGCGTCCAGTGGCCGACGTGGTCCAGGCACGGCCCGGAGATCGAGGTGAACGAGGCGAACCGGTCCGGCATCGTGCAGACCGCCTCCCAGCCCTGGATCGAACCCCAGTCGTGCCCGACGAGGTGGACCTCGCGGCCCGGCGCGGCGGCGTCCAGCACCGCCCGCATGTCGGCCATCAGGTGCTCGAAGGCGTAGTTCTTCGCGCCGAACGGGCGCGAGGAGGCGCCCGCGCCGCGCACGTCGTACCGGACGACGTGGAACCGCTCGGCGAGCCGCTCGGCGACCTCGTCCCACACGGCGTGCGTGTCGGGGTAGCCGTGCACGAGCAGGACGGTCGGGTTCGACCGGTCGCCCTGCTCGTGGACGGCGAGGTCGACCCCGTCGCCCCGCACCCGCCGTCGCGCAACCTCCATTTATGCCGCCTCTCGTCGCGCCCACCGGCGCACATGGGGGAGATCGTCGTCGAGCCAGTAGGCGTCGTCCCCGGTGACGACGAGTATCTCCTCGAACTTCACGCCGACGCCCCGGAACCCGATGTGCGGCTCGACCGCCCACAGGCCGGGCGTCGGCGCGTGCCTGGACCCCGCGCCGCCGTTCCACAGCGGCGAGCGTCCCTTCACCCGCTCGGTGACGAGTTCGCGGCCGATCGTCTGCAGGAACCGGACGCCGAACGGGAACCCGACGCGCTTGGGCAGGACGCCGCCGATGACGCCGACCTGGTGGCCGATGACGCGGCCGGGGTACTTGCGGTGCCGGCTGCGGTGGCCCTGCCGGGCGATGAGCGCGTCCACCTCGGCGTAGACGTCGGCGAACGTCCGCCGCTCGCGGACGAGCCGCAGGATGAGCGTCCGGTACTCGGCGAGGTCGGCGTCGACCCGTTCCCAGACGCGGTTCTCGCCGAGGACGCCGCCGTAGCCGATGTCGGCGCAGTAGCCGTCCTTCACCGGTGCCATGTCGAGGACGTAGGGCATGCCCTCCTCGAGGCGGGCGCCGCTCGGCAGGAACTGCGTCGGGACGCGGAAACCGGTGAAGGCGGAGCGGTCGCCGAACCAGGCGAACGGCGTGTGCAGCCAGTCGTCCACGCCGCGCTCGCGCAGCCACCGGCGCATGCGGCGGCACGCCTCGCGCTCGGTCACGCCGGGTTCGAGGGTGGCCGCGACCGCGTCGGCGCAGGCGTAGGAGAGCCGCTGGACGGCACGGAATCGCTCGAGCTCCGCGGGATCGTCGACGCGGGCGAGCGCCACATTATTGGACACGATGTTAATTAAGCGCTCGCGGGCACCCCCGGTCAAGAGGGGGCCGCGTGACGCTCGCCACGGGTCCCGCGGACGAGCCGGTCGACAGGGGGCGGCCGGTACGGGTCGGCCGGTGCGGGTTTGCCAGTACAGGTCGGTCAGTACGGGTCGTAACCGGCGGCGCGGGCGGCGGGGGAGCGCATCAGGTAGTCGAGCGCCTGCGGCGTCGAGCAGACCTTGGACGGGTGGTGGCCCGGCCGCAGGTAGACGGGGGCCTCGCCGAGCAGCAGCCGGAAGATCCCCGGGACGTGCCCGAGCCGGACCGAGCGCCGGTACGCCCGGTACACCCGCAGCGGCGTGATCCGCTTGGTGATCGTGGGGTCCTGCCCGAGCAGGTACAGCGAACCGCCGATCAGCGCCCAGTACAGGAAGAACAGCGACACCACCCATGCGGCGACGCGCATGACGTAGCCGCCGCCCATGGCCTTGTAGACGTCGAACACCACCGACCGGTGCTCGACCTCCTCGGCGCCGTGCCAGCGCAGCAGGTCCAGCATCGTCGGGTCGACCCCGGACTTCTCGAACCGGTCGTTGTCCATGATCCACTGGCCGAGGACGGCGGTGTAGTGCTCGATCGAGGCGACCGCGGCGAGCTCGAAGCGCAGCCGGCGCCGCCACGCCCGCGGCTTCCTCGCCTTGAGCTCCGCCATCTGGGCGGGCCGGTCGGCGTTCCCCTTCGCCGCCGCGTCGGTGATCTTGGAGACGTCGATGCCGTTCTTCCGCAGGATCTGGTCGAGCACCCCCTGGTGGGAGCGGGCGTGCACCATCTCCTGCCCGATGAAGCCCTTGATCTCCTCCAGGAGCCGCTCGTCCTTGATGTGGGGCCGAGCGTCCTTGACGGCCTGGATGAACCACTTCTCGCCTTCGGGCAAGACGATGTGGAAGGAGTTGATGATGTGGGTCGCGACCGGGTCGCCGGGCACCCAGTGCAGCGGCGTGTCGGACCAGTCGAACGTGACGCGCCGGGGCTTGATCGGAGGATGACGCTCGTCGATGCCGGACGCCGGGGGGCCGTCCGTCAGGGGCCTCGTCATGTCCTCTCCCTTTTCGTCGCGGGGCGGTCGCGCGCGGCGGCGCGAGAGGACGAGTCAACTCGTTCCCGGCCGCGCTTTCTTGGGAGCGGGCCAACAAGTTACCGCCAGGTTTTGCGCGGTGCGTGACAAGCCGCCGGGGGCGGGACCGAACCCGGACGGCCGATCCCGGCGCCCCGTCAGACGGTGACGCGTTCGGCGCCGGTGTAGACGTTCATCGTCTCGCCGCGCAGGAAGCCGACGAGTGTCATCCCGGCGTCCTCGGCGAGGTCGGCCGCGAGCGAGGACGGCGCCGACACCGCCGCCAGCACCGGGATCCCGGCGGTCATCGCCTTCTGCGTCAGCTCGAACGACGCGCGCCCGCTGACCATCAGCACCCGCCCGGTGAGCGGCAGCTCCTTGCGCCGCAGCGCCCAGCCGACCACCTTGTCCACCGCGTTGTGCCGCCCGACGTCCTCGCGGACGGCCAGCAGTTCGCCGCGCGCGTCGAACAGGCCCGCGGCGTGCAGCCCGCCCGTCCGGTCGAACACCCGCTGCGCCGCGCGGAGCCGGTCCGGCAGCGCGGCGAGCGTCGCGGCGGTGAGCCGCACGGGGTCGCCGGCGACGTCGTGCGGACGGCCGGCGCGCAGCGCCTCGATGCTCGACTTGCCGCACACTCCGCACGCGCTGGTGGTGGCGAACGCCCGCGCCATCGAGGCGTCCGGCTCCGGCACGCCCGGTGCGAGCGCGACCTCCAGGACGTTCTGCTCCTCGGTGTCGGCGCAGTACCGCATCGTCGCGAGGTCGGCGGCGGACGAGATGATCCCCTCGGCGGCGAGGAACCCGGCGACCAGGTCGAAGTCGTGCCCGGGGGTGCGCATGGTGATGGTCAGCGGCCGTCCGGCGACGCGGATCTCCAGCGGTTCCTCCACGGCGAGCGTGTCGGGCCGCCGCCCGCGCGTCCCGCCGGTGCTCAGCCGCAGCACTGGCCTGCGCACGGTGATCCGCCCCATGACCAAGACGGTACCCCGGATCGGGCGCGGGCGCCGCGAGCGCCCGGCACCGCGGACGCGGACGCGGACCCGCCGGCCGGGTCCTCGTGCCCTCACGTTGCGCCGGGGCGACGGCGGGGTGGCGGAGGCGTACGGGAATCGAACCCGCCGTCCCGAGATCCTCGGGACCGTCGACTTTGAAGGTCGGGGAGGCCACCAGGCACTCACACGCCTCCGCCCGCGATCATAGGCTCCGGCGCCGCCGGAGCGCGCGTCAGGACCCGTACAGCTCCTCGATGGCCGCGTCGTACTTGCTGTGGACGACGCGGCGCTTGAGCTTCAGGGTCGGGGTGAGCTCCTCGCTCTCGGCGGTCCATTCGGCGGGCAGCAGGCGCCACTTCTTGACCTGCTGGACGCGGGCGAGCCGCGCGTTGGCGTCGGCGACGGCGCGGCCGATCTCCTCCAGGACGACCGGGTGCTCGGCGAGCGCGGCGAGGTCGGTCTGCTCGATGCCGTGCGCGGCGGCCCACACGGGCGCGACCTCGCCGTCGAGGGTGACGAGGGCGACGACGAAGGGGCGGCGGTCGCCGAAGGCGAGGGCCTGCCCGACGAGCGGGTGCTCCTTGAGCAGGTTCTCGATCATCGACGGGGCGATGTTCTCGCCGCCCGCGGTGATGATCAGCTCCTTCTTGCGGTCGACGACGCGCAGGAACCCGTCCTCGTCGAGCCGCCCGACGTCGCCGGTGTGCACCCAGCCGTCGGCGTCGAGCAGGTCGGCGGTGGCCTCGGGGCGGTTGAGGTAGCCGGGGGTGCAGGTCGCGCCGCGCACCAGGATCTCGCCGTCGTCGGCGAGCTTCAGTTCGACGCCGGCGAACGCGCGGCCGACCGTGCCGAGCTTGAAGGAGTCGGCGAGGTTCGCGGTGATCGCGCCGGTCGTCTCGGTCATCCCGTAGGCGTCGAAGATCTTCAGGCCGAGCCCGGCGAAGAACCGGGCGACGTCCTCGGGCAGCGGCGCGGCGGCGCTGGACGCCTGGCCGACGCGGTCGAGGCCGAGCATCGCCTTCATCGGGGTCAGGACGGCCTTGTCGGCCTGCTCGTACGCGGCGGTGATCTCGGGGGTGAGGGTTTTGCCGAACTCCTGCGCGGTGACGTAGGCGCGGCCCGCGTCGAGGGCGGCGGCGACGGCGGCCTTCTTGGCCTCGTCCTGCTCGGCGGCCAGCACGGCCTGGATCCCCGCCATGATCTTCTCCCAGACGCGCGGGACGCCGAAGAAGGAGTGCGGCCGGACCTGGGGGAGGATCGAGGTGAGCTGCGCGGGGTCGGGGCAGAAGTGGACGTGCGAGCCGAGCCGGATCGGGAGGTAGTAGCTGAGGACGCGGTCGGCGATGTGCGCGAACGGCAGGTAGGAGATGCCGGACGGCTGCTCGGGCAGCACCGAGCTGTTCTGCACCATCGCGGCCTCGTGCAGCACCATCGAGTGGGTGATCAGCACGCCCTTGGGGTTGCCGGTGGTGCCGGAGGTGTACAGCAGGGTGACAGTGTCCTCGGGCTTCACGGCCTGCTGGCGGCGGTCGATCTCGGCCGGGTCCGCGGCGAGCGACGAGCGCCCCAGCTCGGTGAATTCGTCCCAGGAGAGGAAGCGGTCGTCGCCCTCCGGGCAGGCGGCGGCGTCCACCACGATGATCTTGCGGAGGTCGGGCAGCCGGTCCAGCGCGGGCAGCCATCGGTCGAGCTGGTCGCGTCCGTCGAGGACGGCGTACTTCGCGGCGCAGTCGCCGGCCACGAACGCGATCTGCTCGGGCGCGAGCGTCGCGTAGACCGTGGTGGGCACGCCCCCGGCGTGGACGGCGCCGAGGTCGGCGAGGACGTGCTCGGACCGGTTCGGCATCATCAGTGCGACGACCTCGCCGGGCGCGAGCCCGAGGGCGGCGAACCCCGCGGCCGTCTCCAGCGCGCGGCCCCGGGTGTCGGCCCAGGTGAGGGTGCGCCAGCCGTCCCCGTCGCGCTCGGAGTAGGCGGGCCGGTCGCCGTGCAGGTTCACCGTCTCGGCGAGTTCGCCGCAGACGGTCCGGCCCTTCAGGGCCCGGTCGAGTTCCGCGCGCTGCTCCTGGATGCCCATGTCGTCCCTCGTGTCGGTGTCGATGCCGGAGTAAGTGATGACTTGCAGAGTCGAATCGCACCATGCCGAACACCGTTCGGGCAAGGGGTTCGCGGGTTCTTCCGCAGGTGGCGGCCGTTCGTGGCCGCCGGGTGATCTCTGGGTGATCGATCCCGTACCGTCCGGTTGTTGATCATTTGCGGTAGTTGTGCATTAAATTTCCCGGTGACCCCCCTCGCCCGCACCGCCCGCCTCACCCAGTACGCCCACGGCGGCGGCTGTACCTGCAAGATTCCCCCGGGCGAGCTGGAACGGGTGGTGGCCGGGCTCACCGGCGGCGGGCCGCTGCTGGCCGGCGGCGAGGACGGCGACGACGCCGCGGCGGTGCTCGTCGCGGACGGGCGGGCCGTGCTGTCCACCGCCGACTTCTTCTCCCCGATCGTCGACGACCCCTACGACTGGGGCCGGATCGCCGCCGCCAACGCGCTCTCCGACATCTACGCCATGGGCGGCGAGCCGCTGATGGCGCTGAACCTGCTGGCCTGGCCGGGCGACCTGCTGCCCGGCGACCTCGCCCGCGAGGTCCTGCGCGGCGGCCGGGACGTCGCGGCCGCCGCGGGCTGCCCCATCGCCGGCGGGCACAGCATGGACGATCCCGAGCCCAAGTACGGCCTCGCCGTCACCGGCGTCGCCGACCCGGACCGGCTGCTGCGCCTCGACGCGGGCCGGGCCGGCGTCCCGCTGACGCTGACCAAGCCGCTCGGGCTCGGCGTCCTCAACGCCCGGCACAAGGCGACGGGCGAGACGTTCCCGCAGGCCGTGCAGACCATGACCGGGCTGAACGACGCCGCCGCGCGGGCCGCGCTGGACGCCGGCGTCCGGTGCGCCACCGACGTCACCGGGTTCGGGCTGCTCGGCCACCTGTTCAAGCTGGCGCGGGCGTCCGGCGTCACCGCGGTCGTCGACGCCGCCGCCGTCCCGTACCTGGACGGCGCCCGCGAAGCCGTCCGGGACGGGTTCGTCCCCGGCGGCACGCGCCGCAACCTGTCCTGGGTGTCGCCGCACACCGGCTTCCGCCGGATCGGCGAGGAGGAGCGGCTGCTGCTGGCCGACGCCCAGACGTCCGGCGGGCTGCTGGTCGCGGGCGAGATCCCCGGCGCCCCGGTGATCGGCGAACTGGTGCCGCGCGGCCGCCGCGCGCTCGTGGTGCGGTAGCCGATCTTTGGGTAGGACCCCCGTCGCGGTGATCGGGGGCGATCGGGGGAGGCCGCATGGCGGGCACGTCCGTCCGCGGGGAGCGCGCGTTCCGCGGCCGTCCCCGGGGCCTCGCCACGCCGTTCCCCACCGGGACGCGGGAACGGTGCGGCGGGCGCGCCGCGCGCCCGCGGGGGCGCGCATGACCATCGCCGGGAGCATCGCCGCCATCGTGCTGGGCGCCCTCGTCGGCGCCCTCGGCCGCCTGCTCGTGCGCGGGCGGCCGAGCATGCCGGCGTGGGCGACGATCGCGGTCGGCGTCGTCGCGGCCTTCGCCGGGACGGGCCTGTTCGGCATGTTCGGGCCAGAGGAGGCGACCTGGGACGTGCGGCAGGCGGCGGTGCAGGTCGGCACCGCGATCATCGCCGTCGTGCTGGTCGCCGCGTGCTGGCCCGCCGGCCACGGACGCTAGGACCCCGGCGGGTTCAGCACCGGGCGCAGGCCGTCCAGCACCTCCGGGTCCTCGATCGTGGACGGCACGGGCACGTCCCGGCCGTCGGCGATCCCGCGCATCGCGGCCCGCAGGATCTTCCCCGAGCGCGTCTTCGGCAGCGCCGGGACGACCGTGACCTCCTTGAGCGCGGCGACCGGGCCGACCTGGTCGCGCACCAGCCGCACCAGCTCGGCGGCCAGCTCGTCCTCCTCGGCCAGGACGCCGCTCTTGAGCACCACCAGCGCCCGCGGCACCTGCCCCTTCAGCGCGTCCCGCACGCCGATGACCGCGCACTCCGCCACCGCCGGGTGCGCCGCGATGACCTCCTCCATCGTCCCGGTGGACAGCCGGTGCCCGGCGACGTTGATCACATCGTCGGTGCGGCCCATCACCCACACGTAGCCGTCCTCGTCGATCCGGCCGCCGTCTCCGGTCAGGTAGTAGCCCGGACGCTTGTCGAGGTACGCCTCGACGAACCGCTCGTCGTCCTGCCACAGCGTCGGCAGCGTCCCGGGCGGCAGCGGCAGCCGCAGCGCGATGTCGCCGTCCTCGCCGGGCGGCAGCGGCGCGCCGTCCGGGCCGAGGATCCGCACGTCGTACCCCGGCACCGGCACCGACGGCGACCCCGGCTTCACCGGCATCGGCTCCAGCCCGCGCAGGTTCGCCACGATCGGCCACCCGGTCTCGGTCTGCCACCAGTGGTCCACGACGGGACGCTCCAGCATCCGCTCCGCCCAGTGGCAGGTGTCGGGATCGAGCCGCTCCCCGGCCAGGAACAGCGCGTCGAACCCCGCCAGGTCGCGCCCGCCGAGCAGCGCGCCGTCCGGGTCCTCCTTCTTGATCGCCCGGATCGCGGTCGGCGCCGTGAACAGCACCTTCACCCGGTGCCGCTCCACCACGCGCCAGAACGCGCCCGCGTCGGGCGTCCCGACCGGCTTCCCCTCGTACAGGACGGTCGTGCAGCCGGTGAGCAGCGGCGCGTACACGATGTAGGAGTGCCCGACGACCCAGCCGACGTCGGACGCGGCCCAGAAGACGTCGCCGGGGCCCACGCCGAACACGTTCTCCATCGACCAGCGCAGCGCCACCGCGTGCCCGCCGTTGTCGCGGACCACGCCCTTCGGCCGCCCCGTCGTCCCCGACGTGTACAGGATGTACAGGGGATCGGTGGCGGCGACGGGGACGCACTCGGCGGGCTCGGCGCCCGCGACCGCCTCGTCCCACGTGACGTCCCGCGGCCGCTGCAGGTCGGCGTGCAGCTGCTCGCGCTGCAGGAGCACGCACCGTTCCACCTTGTGCCGGGCCAGGTCGAGGGCCTCGTCGAGCAGCGGCTTGTACGGTACGATCCGCGCGCCCTCGATGCCGCAGGAGGCCGACACCACCGCCTTCGGGCGGGCGTCGTCGATCCGGACGGCCAGCTCGCGTGCGGCGAACCCGCCGAACACGACCGAGTGCACCGCGCCGAGCCGGGCGCACGCCAGCATCGCGATCACGGCCTCGGGCACCATCGGCATGTAGACGATCACCCGGTCGCCGCGGTCGACGCCCTGCGCGCGCAGCGCCCCCGCGAACCGCGCCGTCAGCTCGGTCAGTTCCCGGTAGGTGTAGGTCCGCTCCGCCCCGGTGACCGGGCTGTCGTAGATCAGCGCGGCCTGGTCGCCGCGGCCCTCCTCGACATGCCGGTCGAGGGCGTTGTCGCAGGTGTTGAGCTCACCGCCGGTGAACCAGCGGTAGAAGGGCGGCGCGCCGTCGTCCAGCACCCGGTCCGGCGGGACGAGCCAGCGGACGTCCCGCGCCGCCAGCCCCCAGAAACGGGTCGGGTCGGCGATGCTCCGTTCGTACGCGGCGGCGTAGGCGCCCATCTGGTCCTCCCGTGCGGGTCCCCGGCCCCGATCCGCGTACCGGGGCGCACGTCGGTAGGGCCGCACACCTATAGGGCACGGAGCGGGCGCGGTTCGTCAAGGCCCCGCGCCGTCAGAGCACCGCGCCGTCCCGGGGGTGGCGCAGCCCGTTCGCGACGGCGACGGCCGCGGCCAGCACCGCCCCCGCCCCCACGATCCAGAAGGACACCTCGTACGCGCCGAGCGCCGGGACGTCGGTGCCGCCGATCACCACGCCGGCCAGGATCGCGGCGGTCACCGCGCCCGCGATGCTGCCGCCGCCCACCCGGACCAGCGAGTTGATGCCGCTGGCGATGCCGCTCTGGTCCATCGGGACATGCTGCACCGCGAGCGTCCCGAGCGCCGCGTACGCCACCCCGAACCCCAGGCCCTGGATGGCGCTGAAGATCAGCATGTCGATGACGCGGGTGTTGAACACGGCGAGCCAGAAGTAGCTCAGCGCGGCGAACCCCGCGCCCGCCGCGAGCGTGTAGGCGGGGCCGATCAGCCTGCTGATCCGCCCCGACTGCGTCGACGACAGCAGCATCGTCGCCGTGCTCGGCAGCATGTACAGGCCCACGTGCAGGACCGTGCCGTCCAGCCCGTACCCGACCAGGTCGGGATCCGCCTGGACGAACGATGCGATCAGCGTGAACGCCGCGAACATCGAGAATCCGAGCAGCGCGGACGCGACGTTCGCCGACAGCGACCGCGGTCCGACCAGCAGCGACAGCCGCACCAGCGGCTCCCGCACGCGCAGCTCCACGACCGTCCACACCGCGCACAGCGCCAGCGCCCCGCCGAAAAGCCCGAGCACCCCCGCCGACGTCCAGCCCCACGCGTTGCCCTGGCTGATGCCGAGCAGCAGGCACACCAGCCAGGCCGCCAGCAGCACCGCGCCCGGCACGTCCGGACGGCCGCCCGCGCGGGCGCCGACGTCGCGCGCGGTCACCGTGATCAGCACCAGCGCGAACGCGCCGAGCCCCGCGGCGATCCAGAACACCGGGCGGTGGCTGGTGGTGCGGTCGGCGATCAACCCGGTCACGATCATCCCGATGCCGCCGCCGACGCCCATCGTGGCGCTCACCACCCCGATCGCCGTGGTGATCCGGTCGCGCGGGAACGTGTCGCGGATCATGCCGATCGCGAGCGGGACCATCGCCGACGACACGCCCTGCAGCGCCCGTCCGGCGATGAGCGTCCCGAGCGTCCCGGACGCCGCGCACAGCACCGACCCGATGATCAGCAGCACCAGGGCCAGCACGATCATCCGCTTCTTGCCGTACATGTCGCCGAACCGCGTCAGCAGCGGGGTGGCGACCGCGCCCGCCAGCAGCGAGGCGGTGAACACCCAGGTCACCGAGGTGACCGACGCGTCGAAGATGCCCATCAGCCGCGGCAGCAGCGGGATCACCAGGGTCTGCTGCACCGACACGACCATCCCGGCCGCCGCGAGCGCCAGCAGCGTCGGCGTCGTGTCCCGGGCCGCGGCGGGCGGCCGCGGCGTCGCGGCGGCCCGGCTGGGGACATCGGTGGGCGCGCCGGTCATGGGGGTCCTCCAGACGCTCCGGGCGAAGCGGGCACCCGGCACTGTAATTATTCAAACTAAGTATTAGCACTGTCCCGGACGCGACGATCGAGCGACGTCCGGTTTAGGCTTCCGCATCCGGAAAATCAGGACGGTGATGTTCGCGACGCGGCCCGCCCGCCCGTTCCGGTTTCGCGACGGGCGCGAACGTCCTTAGGGTTGCCTTCCGTGGACCCCGCTTTCGTGGCACTTCGTCTGCACGACCCCCTGGACCGCGGCACGGCCCGCCGGACCGCGTGATGCAGGTCCTCGCGACCGCCGGCCACGCCGCGCACGGCAAGTCCTCGCTCGTGCGCGCCCTGACCGGCATGGAGCCCAAGGAGCCCGGCCCGGCGCTCACCGGCACGGCCTGGACGCGCCTGCCGTCCGGCCGCCGCGTCGCGTTCGTGGACGTCCCCGGGGACCCGCGCTCGGTCCCGGCCGTCCTCGCCGGGCTCGCGCCCGCCCCGGCCGTGCTGCTGGCCGTCGGCGCCGACGAGGGCTGGATGCCGCAGTCGCAGGAGCACCTGGAGGCGGCCGCCGCGCTCGGCGTCCGCAGCGGAGTCCTGGCGATCACCCGCGCGGACGTCGCCGACCCCAAGATCGCGCTGCGGCAGGCCCGCGAGCGGCTCGCCGGGACCGCGCTCGCCGCCGCCGAGGCGGTCGCCGTCAGCACCGTCACCGGCACCGGGACCGCCGAGCTGGCCGCCGCCCTCGACCGCCTCGCGGGCCGCCTCCCCGTCCCCGACCCGGAGGCGCCCGTCCGGCTGTGGGTCGACCACGCGTTCACCGCGGGACGGCAGAGCGTCGTCACCGGCACCCTCGGCGCCGGCACGATCCGCGTCCACGACGAGCTCCTCCTCATGCCCGCGGGCGGGCGCGTCCGCGTCCGGACCATCGGATGCGCCGGGGAGCCCCGCGACGAGGTCGGCGGCGTGTCCCGCGTGGTGCTGACGCTGCGCGACGCGGGCCGGGTCGCGCCCGGCATGGCCCTGGTCGCCCCCGGCCGCTGGTCGCCGACGACCTGCGTGGACGTGCGCACCCGCTTCGGCGAGGCGTCCGGCCGGCTCGCCCGCCGGATGACCCTGCACGTCGGCGCCGCGGCCGTCCGGGTCGCGCTGCGCCCGCTCGGCCCCGACACCGCGCGCCTCACCCTCAACGCGCGCCTCGCGCTGCATGTCGGCGACACCGGGGTCCTGCGCGACCCCGAGCGCCGCACCCTCGCGGGCGTCAGCGTGCTCGACGTCCGCCCGCCGACCCTGGTGCGGCGCGGCGCCGGGCCCGCCCGCGCTCGCGAGCTGGCCTCCTGGCCCGACCGCCCGGACGGCGCCGTCGTGCTGCGCCGCCACGGCGTCCTGCGCCGCGCCGAACTCACCGGGATGGGCTGCGACGTCCCGGCGGACGCCGTCCCGCTGAACGGCGAGTGGGTCGCCGATCCCGCGCACTGGGACACCCTGCGCGACCGCCTCGCCGACGCGACGGCCCGGCACGCCGCCGAGCGCCCCGGGGCGCCGGGCCTGCCGCTGGAGACCGTCCGGCTCCGGCTCGGGCTCCCCGCCCGCGAGCTGGTCGCCATGCTCGCCCGGCCGCCGCTGCACGTCGAGGCCGGACGCGTCTACGGTCCGGCCGCCGCGCAGCCGGAACCCGCCCTCGAGTCGGAGTCCGAGTCCGAGTCGGAGTCCGAGCCCGCCTGCGAATCCGCCCGTGAGGCCGTCCGTGAGCCCGCCCGTGAGGCCGAGACGGCGCCCGAACCTGAACGTGAACTCCGGTCCGATCCCGAACCCGAGCCCGCCCCCGATGCCGAACCCGAACGCGAACCCGGACCCGCGGCCGAGCCCGAACCCGGCTGGGCGGGCGCGGTGGAGCGGCTGCGGGCCGACCTGGCCGGGGACCCGTTCGGCGCGCCCGCCGCCGAGCGGCTCGCCGAGCTGGGGCTGACCGGGGGCGCGCTCGCCGCCGCGGCGGACGCGGGCGCCGTGCTGCGGCTCGCCGACGGGGTCGTCCTGCTGCCCGGCGCCGACCGGGAGGCGCTGCGGATCCTGTCCGCGCTGCCGCAGCCGTTCACCCCAGCCCAGGCGGGCGAGGCGCTGGCCTCGTCCCGCCGCGTCGCCGTCGCGCTGCTGCGCCACCTGGACGGCCTGGGCCTGACCGAGCGCCGCGGCTCCTGACCCCCGGAACGCGGAAAACGGTTTGAAACCGTACCGGCGGATCTGGCGTCATAGATCACGGTTCGGATCCCCCGCAGAAGGAGAAGGAATGCCGTACCAGACCATGAAGGGCGGCCGCGTTCCGATCCGGATGTGGACCGACCCCGCCACGGTCGAGGACCAGGCCCTCGACCAGCTCCGCAACGTGTCCGCGCTGCCGTGGGTCGAGGGGCTCGCGGTGATGCCGGACGTCCACTACGGCAAGGGCGCGACCGTCGGCTCGGTGATCGCGATGAAGGACGCGGTGTCCCCGGCGGCCGTCGGCGTCGACATCGGCTGCGGGATGACCGCCGCGAAGTCGTCGCTGACCGTCGAGGACATGCCGGACGACCTGGCGGGCGTCCGCTCCCGGCTGGAGCGCGCGATCCCGGTCGGGCGCGGCTCGCACAAGGAGGCCGTCGACCCGTCCGCGCTGCCCGGCCTGAAGATGCGCGGCTGGTACGACTTCTGGAAGGACTTCGACGAGCTGCACCCGGCGGCGCACGCCAAGTTCGGCCGCGCCCGCCAGCAGATGGGCACGCTCGGCGGCGGCAACCACTTCCTCGAGCTGTGCGCGGACGACGACGGCGCGATCTGGCTCGTGCTGCACTCGGGGTCGCGCAACATCGGCAACGAGCTCGCCTCGCGGCACATCGAGGCGGCGCAGAAGCTGCCCCACAACCAGGACCTGCCCGACCCCGACCTCGCGGTCTTCCTCGCGGGCACCGTGAAGATGGACGCCTACCGGCACGACCTGTTCTGGGCGCAGGAGTACGCGCGGCGCAACCGGGCCGTCATGATGGCCCTCGCGCAGAACGTCGTCACCCAGCGGTTCGGCGAGAAGCGCTGCCGGTGGGACGAGGCCATCTCCTGCCACCACAACTACGTGGCGGAGGAGGAGTACGGCGGCGTCGAGCTGCTGGTCACCCGCAAGGGCGCGATCCGCGCGGGCGCCGGCGACCTCGGCATCATCCCGGGCTCCATGGCGACCGGGACGTACATCGTGCGCGGCCTCGGCAACGAGACCGCGTTCAACTCCGCGTCGCACGGCGCGGGCCGCAAGATGAGCCGGAACAAGGCCAGGAAGAACTTCACGGTCGAGGACCTCATCGCGCAGACGAAGGGCGTCGAGTGCCGCAAGGACGGCGGCGTCGTCGACGAGATCCCGGGCGCCTACAAGGACATCGAAGAGGTCATCGAGGCCCAGTCCGACCTGGTGGAGGTCGTCGCCCACCTGCGCCAGCTCGTCTGCGTGAAGGGCTGACCGGTGGCGGGCCGGACGGGGGCGGTGCAGCGGCCGGGCAACGCGCGGCGCGCGGGCGACGGACTGAAGCTGCACCGCCGCGCCGTCCGGCTGGACGGCCGGCCGTGCACGCTCGTGGGGCTGCGGCCGGGGACGGCCGTGCGGTTCGGCACGAACCGGTTCCACGGGACCTGGCACGTACTGTCGGACCGGCACGGCGCCCGCGTGCTCGGCCGGCTGCTGTGGGGCCTGTCCTACCAGGCGCGGCCGGGCACGCTGCTGGTCGTCGACCGGCCCTTCCTGGTCCCGACGCCGTTCGACGCCGACCCGCCCGACCCGATCGTGCTCGTCCCCGGCTGGTGCACCCCGTTCGGGCGGCGGGCCGCCCGCGACCTCGCGCGGCGGCTCCCGCTGCGCGCCGCACCGGACGGGACCGTCCGCTGGCGCACGCACGGCCTGGACGCCGCGCTCCGCGGCGAACCGGACCGGGGCCGCGACTCGTGGCGGTGGCCGGAGCGGAGCCGGATCGACCGGACGCACGGGCTGCTCGCGCTCGCGCCGTCCACTCCCCGCGAGGCTCGCCTGTGGGCGGTGGCCGCCGCCCGCCTCGACACGTCCGGACTCTACGACATGGACTACACGTACCTGGGGGAGTGGGATCACGGCCATCCCGGCGAGATCCAGGTGTTCCGCGACTTCCACCGGGACGTGAGCACGGCCCGGCGGGCGCGCGCCGAGATCCTCGCCGGGCCCGGCGCGCCCGCCGACGCCGCGGAGCTGCGCCCGCTGATCTGGCGGCGGCACGGCGCGATCGGGCGCGGCCGGTCCCGCCGGGTCCGCAACTGCCGCCCGCTCGGCCGCGCCGACGCCGCGGCGCTCGAGGCGGCGGGCGTGCAGACCCTCGACACCCTCGCGCGGATCGGCGCCGTCGAGGCCTACCTGCTCCTGCGGGACGCCCGGTGCCGTCCCGACGAGGCCCTGCTGTGGTCGCTGGAGGCCGCCGTCGCGGGCACCGGACCCGGCGACGTCCCGCCGGGCCGCCGCGCCGAACTGCTGCGCGAGCTCGCTACGCGGACGAGGCGGCCCGGTCGAGCACCCGGTCGATGAACGCGGTGACGTCCCCGAGGACCTCGTCCCGGTTCGTCTCGTTGAACACCTCGTGCCGGGCGCCCGGGTAGATCAGTTCGGTCAGGTCGCCGCCCCGCACCCTCTCGATGCCGCCGCGGGTGCCCTCCAGCGGGACGAGCCGGTCGTCGTCGCCGTGCACCCACAGCGTCGGCAGCGCACCGAGCGACCCGGTCTCGCCGATGCGCCGCAGGCACGCGTCCAGCGCCCGGACGGTCGCCTTCTTGAACGGGCCGTGCCACACCAGCGGGTCGGCGGTGTAGGCGGCGCCGACGGACGGGTCCCGCGACAGCGTCGCGGTGTCGATCGGCTCGTCCGGCATCTCGTCCAGGGGCAGCAGCTCGTCCACGGTCCGCCAGCGGCCGAGCACCGGCCCCGACAGCACCAGCGCCGTCAGGACGTCGCCGTGCGCCTGCGCGTACCGCGCCGCGATCATCCCGCCCATGGAATGGCCGATCAGCACGACCGGGAGCCCCGGATGGTCGTCGCGGGCCGCCTCCACGACCGTGTGCAGGTCCGCCACCACGTCCTCGTAGTCCTCCACCAGGACCCGTTCGCCCGCCGACCGCCCGTGCCCCATGTGGTCGGGGCCGCACACGGTCGCGCCGTGCCGCACCAGCGCGTCGGCGACGTGCTCGTACCGTCCGAGGTGCTCGCCGTAGCCGTGCGCGAGGACCGCGGCGTAGCGCGGGCCGTCCGCCGCCCAGATCCGTGCGGTCACCGCGCCCCGCACCCCCGCGAACTCCCACTCCCGTGCCTGCGCCACCCTGCCTCCCTCGCCGGTCCCGCCAGAGGATCATCAGGAGCACTACCCGCCGATCGAGCGATACCTCGATCGGATACCTCGAGCGGATACCGTGCCCCGCGGTGGAACGAATCGTCAATGTCCGCAATAGGCTGGGTGATCCACCTGACGTTGGAAAGGGGCGCCCGTGCTCGCCGACAGCTTCGGCCGCATCGCCACGGACCTGCGGGTCTCCCTCACCGACCGCTGCAACCTGCGCTGCTCGTACTGCATGCCGCCCGAGGGCCTGGACTGGCTGCCCAAGCCGGAGCTGCTCACCGACGACGAGGTCGTGCGGCTGGTCGCGCTGGGCGTCGAGCGGCTCGGCATCCGTGAGGTGCGCTACACCGGAGGCGAGCCGCTGCTGCGCCGCGGGCTGCCCGAGATCGTCCGCCGGACGGCCGCGCTGCGTCCGCGCCCGCAGGTCTCGCTGACCACCAACGGGATCGGCCTCGACCGGCTCGCCGCGCCGCTCGCCGACGCCGGGCTGGACCGGGTCAACGTCTCCCTCGACACCCTCGACCGGGCCACGTTCAAGCGGCTCGCGCACCGCGACCGGCTCGACGACGTGCTGCGCGGCCTCGCCGCCGCCCGCGCCGCCGGGCTGGCGCCCGTGAAGATCAACGCGGTGCTGATGCGCGGTGTCAACGACCACGAGGCCGTCCCGCTGCTGCGCTACTGCCTCGAGCACGGCTACCGGCTGCGGTTCATCGAGCAGATGCCGCTGGACGCCCAGCACGGCTGGACCCGCGACGACATGATCACCGCCGACGAGATCCTCGACCGGCTCGGCGCCGCGTTCGACCTCGCCCCCGAGGAACCGGACGAGCGCGGCAGCGCCCCCGCCGAGAGCTTCGTCGTCGCCGGCGGTCCCGCGACCGTCGGCGTGATCGGCTCGGTGACGCGCCCGTTCTGCGGTGCCTGCGACCGGGTGCGGCTCACCGCCGACGGGCAGATCCGCAACTGCCTGTTCGCCACCGAGGAGTCCAACCTGCGCGACGCGCTGCGGGACGGGGCGTCCGACGACGACCTCGCCGACCGGTGGCGGGCGGCGGTCCGCGCCAAGCGCGCCGGGCACGGCATCGACGACCCGTCCTTCCTGCAGCCCGCCCGTCCCATGTCGGCCATCGGGGGCTGAAGTGCCGGACCCGTGGGACGCGGTGCTCCTCGCCGGGGAGCGGCCCGCCGGTTCGGCGGCGCCGACAAGCCGGCGGCCCGCGTCGGGGGGCGCGCCCTCCTCGAACGCGTCGCCGCGGCCGCGTCCGGCGCGGACCGCCTCGTCGTGGTCGGCCCGGCCCGCGACGTCGCGGTGGACGCCGTCCGGGTGCGGGAGGACCCGCCCGGCGCGGGCCCCGTCCCCGCGCTGCGCGCCGGGCTCGCCGAGGTCCGCGCGCCGCGGGTCGCGCTGCTGGCCGCCGACCTTCCCTTCCTCGGGCCCGGCCACCTCGCCCGGCTGCTCGCCGCCCTCGCCGGTGCGGCGCCCGGTGCGGCGCCCGGTGCGGTGCTGGTGGACGAGGACGGCCGCGACCAGTGGCTCGCCGGATGCTGGCGCGCCGCACCGCTCCGCACGGCCCTCGACGCCTACGACGGGACGTCCCTGCGCGGGCTGCTGTCCCCCTCGGCCCGGCCCGCATCGCCCTGCCCGCCGGCGAGCGCCCACCCTGGTACGACTGCGACACCCCCGAAGACCTGGCCCGAGCCCGCGCCCTCACCGACCCCACCCCGCACTGACCCGCCCCGAGCCCCGCGTGCCGGGCCTTCGCGCCGGGCCGCCTGCCGGCCCCCGCCTGGCGGCCCCGCCGCCGGCCCCGCCTGGCGGTTTCGCGTACCGGGCTTTCCCGGGGCGGCGGGCGTCCCCGCTTCGCGGGGCGTCCCCCGTACCCGAGGCGGGCCGCGTCGCGGCGCCCGGCTTTCGCCGCCGCGTGACGGGCGGTGCGAACCCGGCGGCCGGAGCGGGCGCCGCGAGCGGAGGGCGCCCGCCTGGGACCGGCTTTGATCGTGGGAGAGTGGGCATCCACTCGGAATCGCTTGATGTCCGCGAAGGGAGAACCCATGTCCGTGCTCGAGGACTGGATGGACGCGGCGTGCCGCGAACTCGGCCTGGACCGGGGCGACATCGACCGTGACCTGGTGCTCGACCTCGCCCGGGACGTCGCGCACGGCGTCGCGCGTCCCGGCGCGCCGCTCACCGCCTTCCTGCTGGGCCTGGCGGTCGGCCGGGGCGCGCCCGCCCGGGACGCCGCCGCCCGCCTCACCGAACTGGCCGAGGGCTGGGACGCGGACGCCCCCGAGGCGGGCGCCCCCGAGGCGGGCGCGCCGCGGACGGCGCCGGACGACGTGCCGAAGCCGGCCGGCGAACCCGTCCTCGACGAGGCCTGACCCGCCCGGCGGGGCGGCACGGTCAGGCGCCGGACCCGTCCCGTTCGGCGACCGGCACGACGTCCTTGAGGAAGTCGCGGCGGTCGAGGAACGCCGACAGGCTCGCACGGTGCTCGTCGCAGGCCAGCCATATCTTCCGCCGGTCGGGCGTGTGGATCTTCGGGTTGTTCCACCGCAGCGCCCACACCGCGTCGGCGCGGCAGCCCTTGGCGGAGCACTGCAGGTCGTCGGGGCCGTTCTCCGGCGTCGAATCGGTCACCGGAGCAGCGTGGCACAGTCGGCCGCGCCGCGTTTGGCCCGATGATCTCCGGAAAGGACCGGCCAGTGCATTCCGACCGCGCCGCCGGGACGGTCCGGCGCTGGCCCGCGCTCTCCGTCTGTCTCGTCGCCGCCTTCATGACGCTGCTCGACGTGAGCATCGTCAACGTCGCGCTCCCCACGATCCGGGAGGGACTGCACACCTCGGAGGCGGGTCTGCAGTGGGTCGTGTCCGGGTACGCGCTGGCGTTCGGGCTCGTCCTGGTCCCGGCCGGACGGCTCGGCGACGCCCGCAGCCGCCGCGCCGTGTTCATGTTCGGGCTGGCGCTGTTCACGGTGGCCAGCGCGCTGGCGGGCGCCGCGCAGGGGAGCGGGTGGCTGATCGCCGCGCGGCTCCTGCAGGGGGTCGCGGGCGGCATCCTGAACCCGCAGGTGGCGGGCCTGATCCAGCAGCTTTTCCGGGGCGCCGAGCGGGGCCGGGCGTTCGGGGCCCTCGGGTCGGTGATCGGCCTGGCGACCGCCGCGGGCCCGCTGCTCGGCGGCGGCATCATCGCGCTGGCCGGGCCCGAGGAGGGCTGGCGATGGGTGTTCTACGTCAACGTGCCGGTGGGCGTGGCGGCCCTGTTCCTCGCGCGCTGGCTGCTGCCCGCCCCGGTCTACGGCGCACGGCAGGGGCTGGACCCCTTCGGGGTGCTGCTGCTGGGCGCGGGCGTGCTGTGCGTGCTGCTCCCGTTCGTCCAGCACCAGCAGTGGCAGGGCGCGCTCAAGTGGCTGCTGCTCCCGGCGGCCGCGGTCCTGATCGCGGCGTTCGTCGGGTGGGAGCGCCGCGCGCGGTCCCCGATGGTCGACCTCGAGCTGTTCCGGCTCCGGTCGTACGCGCTCGGCACGGTGATCGCGCTGCTGTTCTTCGCGGGCTTCACCGCGATCTTCTTCATCTTCACGCTGTACCTGCAGAACGGCCTCGGCTACAGCGCGCTCGGCGCCGGGCTGGCGATCAGCCCGTTCGCCGCCGGGTCGGGCGTGGCGTCCGCGCTCGGCGGGCGGGTCGTCGACCGGCTGGGCCGCCCGCTGGTGGCGGCCGGGCTCGGCGTCGTCGCCTTCGGGCTGGCGGCGGCGTGGCTCGCGGTCGAGCTGGTGCCGGGCGCGAACGTGGGATGGGCGACCGCGCTGCCGCTGCTCGTCGCGGGGTTCGGCACCGGGCTGGTCATCGCCCCGAACCAGACGATCACGCTGTCGGAGGTGCACCACGCCGAGGGCGGCAGCGCCGCCGGGGTCCTGCAGACCGGGCAGCGCGTCGGGACCGCCGCCGGGATCGCGTGGGTGGGGTCGGTGTTCTTCGAGAGCGTCGCCGGGACGGGCGACTGGGCCGCGGCGTTCCGGCACGGGCTCATCGTGATCCTGCTGTTCGTCCTCGCGGCGCTGGCGGCGGCCGCCGCCGACCTGGCGGGCGGCCGCCGCCGCGCGTCCGGCTAGCCGCCCGCGCGCACGCCGCGCAGCGCCGCGCGGACCGACAGGCCCGCGACGGCGGCCGCGCCGAGCAGGGCGCCGCCGAGGATCAGGTTCTGCCGCCTGATCCGGGCGGGGATCCGCGCGTACGGCATCGTCGAGAACGACACCAGCTCGTACCGGGAGACGTAGCGGCCCGCCAAGCGCCGCTCCAGCGCGTGCTGCGCCGCCTGCTTCGCCCGGTACACCGGCGACGACACCCGGTCGCGCATCTCGACGAAGTTGTCGAGCGCCATCTCGGCGATCGCGTCCGTGTTGGCCTTGCGCCTGTCCTGGTAGAGCGGCAGCGCGCGCGACCAGTCGCCGCCCGTCTCGTCCAGGCACCGGTCGATCTCGATGCAGTCCTCGAACGCGCAGTTGGCGCCCTGCCCGAAGAACGGGACGATCGCGTGCGCGGCGTCGCCGAGCAGCGCGACCGCCGCGCCCGCGCCCCGCCGCACCCACGGCTCGCACCGGACGGTCACCAGGGACCCGACCGGGTTGCGCTCGTAGTCGTCCACCAGGTCCGGCATCAGGGCCGCGACGTCCGGGTACCGCTCGGCGAAGTACGCGGTGACCGCGCCGGGCGTCCGCAGCGCCGCGAAGTCGCTCCGCGGCCAGAACAGCGTGCACGTGAACGACCGGTCGAGGTTCGGCAGCGCGATCATCATGGACGTCCCGCGCGGCCAGATGTGCAGCGCGTCCGGATCGAGCGCGAAGTCCCCGTCCCGGGGCGGGACGGTCAGCTCCTTGTAGGCGTGGTCGAGGAAGTCCGCGTCGTCGCGCGCCGGCTTCAGCGACCGCCGCACCGCGCTGAACGCCCCGTCCCCGGCCAGGATCACGCTCGCCGGCTCCGGCGCGGCGTCCTCGAGCAGCACCGCGCCCGCCTCGGCGTCCACGCCGGTGACGCGCTCGGCGAAGCGCAGGACGACGCCGGGCGTCGCCTCGGCGGTGTCGAGCAGGAACCGGTTCAGCTCCGTGCGGCTGATCGAGTTGATGGCGCGGGCCCCGTCCGCGCTGTACGGCTGGAAGTTCGGGGCGCCGCCCGCCGGGTGCACCATCCGGCCGTGCATCGGCAGCGCGCCCTCGAGCGCCGTTTCGCGCAGCCCGACCCGTTCCAGCGCCGCGAGGCCGCGCGCCGAGATCGCCAGGTTGATCGACCGGCCCCGTTCGGCGCCCGCGACGCGCGGGTCGGGTCGCCGCTCGTACACCGTCGCCCCGATGCCGCGCCGCCCCAGCAGCACCGCCAGCAGGCACCCGGCCAGCCCGGCGCCGACGATCGCGACGCGCTCGCCGGCCGCGCCCGCTCCCGCGTTCACGGCGTCACCCGTCATGCGCCGCGCCCTTCGCGGGCCGGGCGTCCCCCGCCGGCTCCGTCTGCGAGTCCGTCTGCGAGCGGACCTCCCACAGGTCGGGGAAGGCGGGCGCGAACAGCGTGGCGCGCAGGTAGTCGGCACCCGCCGAACCGCCGGTGCCGATCTTCGCGCCGATCGTCCGCTCCACCATCTTCAGGTGCCGGTACCGCCACTCCTGGACGCCCTCGTCGACGTCGACGAGCGCCTCGCAGACCTCGGCGGCCGGGCCGCTCTCGTCCGCGTACACCTCCAGCAGCGCCCGCTGCACCCGCGGGTCCGGCTCCCACGGCCGGGAGAAGTCGCGCTCCAGCGCCGCCGCGGGGATCGCGTGCCCGCGCCCGGCGAGGTAGCGCAGCAGCGAGTCCAGCAGGGACGGCCGGGACGCCGCCGCGCGGAGCCGCTCGTCCCCGCGCAGGTCCGACGCGGGGAACCCGCGCCGCCCGAGGACCGCCTCGAGCTCGCGGAACTGCGCGCTCTGGAAGCCGCTCGAGGTGCCGAGTTCGTCGCGGAACGCGGCGAACTGCCGGGGCGTCATCGTCTCCAGCACGTCCAGCTGCCCGACCACCGTTTTGAGGATCTTGGCGATCCGGCGCGCGGTGTGCAGCGAACCCCCGCTGTTGCCCTCCTCCAGCCGGCGCTGCAGCAGCTCGGCCTCGTGCAGGATCTGCTTGAACCACAGCTCGTACACCTGGTGGATGATCACGAACAGCAGCTCGTCGTGCGCGCCCGTCCTGGGCGCCTGGCACGACAGCAGCCGGTCGAGCCGCAGGTACCCGCCGTACGTCATCGTCGGCGAATCCGCCATCACCGCCTCCTTGCGATACACGGACGTGACCGCAGCATATGGGAACGCCCATCGGGGTCCGGTCCCCCGATAAGAACCACATACCCGGCATAGCGGTCGCATGTGGTGCCGTTCCGGTTCGTCGCCGGCGTGTGGCACGATCGAGCCGTGACCAGTGGACCCGCCGCCGACCAGCGGCTGAGCGAGCTCGCCCGGCTGCGCCGCGTCCGCGACCGGATCGACCGCGAGTACGCCCGCCCGCTGGACGTCGAGGCCCTCGCGCGCGGCGCGAACATGTCGGCCGGGCACCTGAGCCGCCGGTTCCGCAAGGCCTACGGCGAGTCGCCGTACAGCTACCTGATGACGCGGCGGATCGAGCGGGCTATGGCGCTGCTGCGCCGCGGCGACCTCAGCGTCACCGACGTCTGCTTCGCGGTGGGCTGCTCGTCGCTGGGCACCTTCAGCACGCGCTTCACCGAACTGGTCGGGGTGCCGCCGAGCGTCTACCGCCGCGAGGTCGCCGGGCGGACCGCCCCGGTCCTGGAGCAGGGCATGCCGTCCTGCCTGGCCAAGCAGGTCACGAGACCTGTCAGGAATCGAGAAGCGCCCGCACCCGGGCCGCGCCTACCGTGACGGTCATGGACATCGACATCCACGCGAGCTTCCTCCCGCACGACGACCCCGACGCGGCCCTCACGTTCTACCGCGACGCACTGGGCTTCGAGGTCCGCAAGGACGTCGGCTACGAGGGGATGCGCTGGATCACGGTCGGCCCGCCCGGACGGCCCGGCACGTCCATCGTGCTGTACCCGCCGGCCGCCGACCCGGGCGTCACCGAAACCGAGCGCCGCGTGATCGCCGAGATGATGGCCAAGGGCACCTTCGCGAGCGTCCTGCTCGCCACCGCGGACCTCGACGGCGTGTTCGACCGGCTGCAGGCCGGGGACGCCGAGGTCGTCCAGGAACCGGCCGACCAGCCCTACGGGGTCCGCGATTGCGCCTTCCGCGACCCCGCGGGCAACCTGGTCCGCATCCAGGAAGTGCGCTGAGCCGTCCGGCGCGCGGCCGCGCGAGCGCCGCGCGGGGCCGAACCACCGATCAGGCAGTGACCCATGGAGACACGATGAGCATCGACCCGAGGACCGAAGAGCGGCCGCAGGCCGCCGACAGTCACGATCTGATCCGCGTGCACGGCGCGCGCGTCAACAACCTCAAGGACGTGACCGTCGAGATCCCCAAGCGCCGCCTGACGGTGTTCACCGGGGTCTCCGGCTCGGGCAAGAGCTCGCTGGTGTTCGGCACGATCGCCGCGGAGTCGCAGCGGCTGATCAACGAGACCTACAGCGCCTTCGTGCAGGGCTTCATGCCGACGATGGCGCGGCCCGAGGTGGACGTGCTCGACGGCCTGACGACCGCGATCATCGTCGACCAGGAGCGGATGGGCGCCGACCCGCGCTCCACGGTCGGCACCGCCACCGACGCCAACGCGATGCTGCGGATCCTGTTCAGCCGGCTCGGCGAGCCGCACATCGGCCCGCCCGCCGCGTACGCCTTCAACGTCCCGTCGGTCCGGGCGAGCGGCGCGATCACGGTCGAGCGCGGCGGCAAGAGCAAGGCCGAGAAGGCGACGTTCAGCCGCACCGGCGGCATGTGCACGGGCTGCGAGGGCCGGGGCCGGGTCACCGACTTCGACCTCACCGAGCTCTACGACGACTCGAAGTCGATCGCCGAGGGGGCGTTCACCATCCCCGGCTGGAAGTCGGACAGCTGGTGGACGGTGCGGACGTACGCCGAGTCGGGCCTGCTCGACGCGGACAAGCCGATCCGCGAGTTCACCGAGAAGGAGATGCGCGACTTCCTCTACCACGAGCCGTTCAAGGTGAAGGTCGAGGGAGTGAACCTCACCTACGAGGGGCTCATCCCCAAGCTCCAGAAGTCGTTCCTGTCCAAGGACCGGGAGGCGATGCAGCCGCACATCCGCGCGTTCGTCGACCGGGCGGTCACTTTCACCACCTGCCCCGAGTGCGACGGCACCCGGCTCACCGAGGCCGCCCGCTCGTCCAGGATCGCCGGGATCAGCATCGCCGACGCCTGCGCGATGCAGATCAGCGACCTGGCCGAGTGGGTCCGCGGGCTCGGCGAGCCGTCGGTGGCGCCGCTGCTCACCGCGCTGCAGCGGACGATGGACTCGTTCGTGGAGATCGGGCTGGGGTACCTCTCCCTCGACCGGCCGGCGGGCACCCTGTCGGGCGGGGAGGCGCAGCGCACCAAGATGATCCGCCACCTCGGCTCGTCCCTCACCGACGTCACCTACGTCTTCGACGAGCCGACCATCGGGCTGCACCCGCACGACATCCAGCGGATGAACGGCCTGCTGCTGCGGCTGCGGGACAAGGGGAACACGGTGCTCGTCGTCGAGCACAAGCCGGAGACGATCGCGATCGCCGACCACGTGGTCGACCTCGGTCCCGGCGCGGGCACCGCGGGCGGCACCGTCTGCTTCGAGGGCGACGTGGAGGGGCTGCGGAGCGGCGACACCGTCACCGGCCGCCACTTCGACGACCGGGCCGTCCTGAAGGGGAAGGTCCGCGAGCCCACCGGCACGCTGGAGATCCGGGGCGCGGCGGCGCACAACCTGCGCGACGTCGACGTCGACATCCCCCTCGGCGTGCTGACGGTGATCACCGGCGTCGCCGGGTCCGGCAAGAGCTCCCTCGTGCACGGCTCGATCCCGGCCGGGGCGGGCGTGGTGGCGGTCGACCAGGGCGCGATCAAGGGGTCGCGGCGGAGCAACCCGGCGACCTACACCGGGCTGCTCGAGCCGATCCGCAAGGCGTTCGCGAAGGCCAACGGCGTGAAGCCGGCGCTGTTCAGCGCCAACTCCGAGGGCGCCTGCCCCGAGTGCAAGGGCGCCGGGGTGATCTACACCGACCTGGCGATGATGGCGGGGGTGGCCACCATCTGCGACGTGTGCGAGGGCAGGCGGTTCGCGGCGGCGGTCCTGGACTACCGGTTCGGCGGCCGCGACATCAGCGAGGTGCTCGGGATGTCGGTCGCCGACGCCGAGGAGTTCTTCGGCGCGGGCGAGGGCCGGATCCCGGCGGCGCACAAGATCCTGCGGCGGCTCGCCGACGTCGGGCTGGGCTACCTCACCCTCGGCCAGCCGCTCACGACGCTGTCGGGCGGCGAGCGGCAGCGGCTCAAGCTGGCGGTCCACATGGCCGAGAAGGGCGGCGTGTACGTCCTCGACGAGCCGACCTCGGGCCTTCACCTCGCCGATGTCGAGCAGCTGCTGGGCCTGCTCGACCGGCTCGTCGAGTCCGGCAAGTCGGTCATCGTCGTCGAGCACCACCAGGCGGTCATGGCGCACGCCGACTGGATCATCGACCTCGGTCCGGGCGCGGGGCACGACGGCGGCCGGATCGTCTTCGAGGGCACTCCCGCCGACCTCGTCGCCGCCCGCTCCACCGTGACCGGCGAGCACCTCGCCGCCTACGTGGGCGCCTGACCGGGACGTCCGCCCGGCCTCGACCCGTCCCGCCGGTCAGCCGTCGACGTCGCCGGTGATGCGGCGGACGGGGTGGAGCGCGGCGCGGATGGCGGCGGCGCCGTCGGCGGGAAGGTCGGCTATCCCGAAGCCGGCGTCGTTGAGCGCGGCCGTGGCCTCCTCGGCGAGGTCGCGGCCCGCGGGGGAGATGGTCGCCAGGACGACGCGGCGGTCGTCGGGGGAGGGGGCGCGGCCGACGAGGCCGCGCCGCTCGAGGCGTCCGATCACGTTGGTGACCGACGCCGGGTGGACCATGAGGCGGGTGCCCATCTTGCCCATCGGCAGGGTGCCGGAGCGGGTGAACGCGAGCAGCCGCAGCGCCTCGTAGGCGGCGAACGTGAGGCCGTACGGCTTCAGGACGGCCTCGATCCGGCTCAGCAGCAGCTGCTGGGCGCGCATCACCGAGGTGACGGCCGCCATGTGGTCGGCGTGCTCGGGCCAGCGGGCGCTCCACTGGCGATGGGCTTCGGCGATGGGATCGGGGGCCTGCATCGCATCACCGTATGCCGTCTCGACCTGATCGCGCACGGAAACTAATTTAGCTCCCAAATATTGGATGCCCAAGGTTCGATGGAGGCGGAGGCCGGCCGCCGGAGCGGCCGGATCGCGCGCGGCACCGACCGGGTCCGGCGCGGCATCATCGCCGAACGCGTCCTCGGGCCGCCCCGGTGACGGCCGCGGGCCCCGGCCGCACGGGCGGCCGGGGCCCGCGAGGGGCACGGCGGCAGGGCGGCCGCGGGAAGGCCCGGTCAGCCGCGGGAAGGCCCGGTCAGCCGCGGGGTCCGCCCGCCACGTAGATGACCTGGCCGGAGACGAACGAAGCGTCGTCGCTCACGAGGAACGCGACGGTTCCGGCGATGTCCTCGGGGCGGCCGACGCGGCGCACCGGGATCTGCTTGGCGGCCCCGGTCTTGAACGCCTCGAAGTCGACGCCGACGCGGGCGGCGGTCGCGGCGGTCATCTCGGTCTCGATGAAGCCCGGTGCGATCGCGTTCGCGGTGATCCCGAACTTGCCGAGCTCGATCGCGAGGGTCTTGGTGAACCCCTGCAGGCCGGCCTTGGCGGCCGAGTAGTTGACCTGCCCGCGGTTGCCGAGCGCAGACGTCGACGACAGGTTCACGATGCGGCCCCACCCGGCCGCGGTCATGTGGTCCTGCGCGGCGCGGCTCATCAGGAACGACCCCCGCAGGTGCACCGACATGACGGAGTCCCAGTCGTCCTCGGTCATCTTGAACAGCAGGTTGTCGCGGGTGATGCCGGCGTTGTTCACCAGCACCACGGGCGGGCCCAGCTCGGCCGCGATCCGCGCGACGGCGGCGGTGACGGCGGCGGAGTCGGCGACGTCGACGCCCACGGCGAGCGCCGTCCCGCCCTGCCCGGCGATCGTGTCGACGGTGCCCTGGCAGGCGGTCTCGTCGAGGTCGCAGACGGCGACGGCGAAGCCCTCGCGGGCCAGCCGGACGGCGGTGGCGGCGCCGATGCCGCGCGCGGCCCCGGTGACGACGGCGACCCTGGATCCGGTCTCGGCGGTGTCGGTCATGGTGGCCCTCCTCAGACCTGGATGTCCTTGGCGATGATGGTCTTCAGCACCTCGCTGGTGCCGCCGTAGATCCGGGTGACCCGGGCGTCGGTGTACAGCCGCGCGATCGGGTACTCCAGGATGTAGCCGTAGCCGCCGTGCAGCTGCAGGCACTTGTCGACGACGCGCTGCTGCACCTCGGTGCAGAACAGCTTGGTGACGGCGGCGTCGGCGGGGGTGAGCTCCCCGGCGTCCAGCGCCTCGATCGCGCGGTCGATGAGCGAGCGGGCCGCCTCGACCTCGGTGGCGCACTCGGCCAGCACGAACTTGGTGTTCTGGAACGAGGAGACGGTCTTGCCGAAGACGGTGCGCTCCTGCACGTACTTCTTGGCGAACTCGACGGCCGCGGCGGCGGACGCGTAGGAGCTGGTGGCGATGCCGAGGCGCTCCTCGGCGAGGTTGTGGGTGAGGTACTCGAACCCGCGGCCCTCCTCGCCGAGCAGGTCCTCGACGGGGACGCGCACGTCGCTGAACGACAGCTCGGCGGTGTCGGAGCTGCGCAGCCCGATCTTCTCCAGCTTGCGGCCGACCGCGTAGCCCTCGCTCTTGGTGTCGACGGCGAGGATCGACAGGCCGGCGCGGCGGTTCTCGGGCGTGGCGGGGGAGGTACGGGCGACGACCAGCATCCGGTCGGCCAGGACCCCGCCGGTGATGAACGTCTTAGCGCCGTTCAGCACGTAGTGGTCGCCGTCGAGCTTCGCGGTGGTCTGGATGCCGGCGAGGTCGGAGCCGGTGCCCGGCTCGGTCATCGCGATGGCGGTCATCATCTCCCCGGAGATGAACGGCGGCAGCCACCGCTTCTTCTGCTCCTCGCTCGCGTACTTGAGCAGGTAGGGCAGGACGAGGTTGACGTGGACGCCGTAGCCGCCGAAGCTCACCCCGGCGCGGGCGCACTCCTCGGACACGACGGCCTGGTACTTGAAGCTGGTCTCGCCGGCGCCGCCGTACTCCTCGGGCACCTGGATGCCGAACACGCCCAGCTCGCCGAGCTTGTTGTAGAACTCGCGGGGCGGGTGGCCGGCGGCCTCCCACTCCTCGTAGGAGGGCGCGACCTCGGCCTCGATGAAGTCCCGGATCGTGTCCCGGAACGCCTCATGGTCCTCGTTGAACAGGGTGCGGCGCACGCTGTGCCCCTTTCGCGGTAACTGCGGATCGCGTCGCCGGCGGAACGCCGACTGTTTTCGAACTTCGTTCTAGAACGGCATTGTAGCCCCCGTGCCGGGGACGGCGCCCGCGGCGCAGTCGCCCGCCGCCGGGACGGGTGGGACGGACGGGACGGCCCGCGGGACGGCCGGGGCGTCCGGCGCGCGCTGCGATGCCCCGGTGCCGGCGCCCGCGCCGGGCCGGGCATGGGACGACCGACGGTTCTCGCGCGCGGACGCTTCTTCGGCGCGCGGGTCGTCCGGGAATGGTTCGTTCTCGCGCCGAACGAGCGCTAGGGAATTCTTCGCCGCCGTCGTACGGGCGTCCCTTCGGAAAGGTTCACCCCGCGCGGGTTTCGGTTCCTGGCCGGACCAGGTCACGGCCGCCGGTTGCGCGGGCGCGCGCGGTGTGCCCGGCGGTGCGCGGGGACGGGCGCGGCGCCGGGCGGCGCGTCAAGATCAGGCTAGGGGACGGGCGGGAGAGGTTCCCGGAACGTGAAAAGCGGCGCCGGGTGGATACGGGGGCAATCCACCCGGCGCCGCGTCATCGGTGTTCCGACGGGGGCCCGGAACACCGGCAGAGGCGCTCCGACGGGGGACCAGAGCGCCGGTACAAATCGTACACCGAAACCCCCCGCGGTTAGTCAAGAGAATGTCACGACCGGATTTCCGGTCGCCGTCCGGAAATCGGCTTCTGTTCCGCCCGCTGCGCGTCGTCGAAGCGCGCCGCCGCCGTCGGCTCCCGCCCGCCGTTCGCGAAGATCACGCTGATGTAGGGCAGGAACAGCGCCCCGACCACCATCAACCCCACGAGCCAGAACGGGGCCCCGGCGACCGCGCTCAGCACCGCGCCGACGAAGCACCCGGTCCGGATCCCCATGGACAGCAGGTAGCGGCGCTGCCGGTGCCCGATGTCCTCCGACATCGGCCGGGGCGCGTTCGTGACCGTGTAGACCTGCTCGGTCTCCCGGCGGTGATTGAGCTTCACGTTTCCAAGGTAAGCCCATGACGTCCGACATACGACAGTAGGACGGTCAAGACATCGGGAGGATCGAGATGACCGATCGCACCTACCGGGTGACCGAGATCGTGGGCACCTCGCCGGAGTCGGTGGAAACCGCCATCCGCAACGGGATCAAGCGCGCGAACGAGACACTGCGCCACCTGGACTGGTTCGAGGTGAAGGAGGTCCGCGGAGTGATCGAGGACGGCGATGTGGCGCACTTCCAGGTCACGATGAAGATCGGCTTCCGGCTCGAGGACGCCTGAGGGGCGCCGCCGCGCCGCGGCCGGGCCCGGGGTCTCCCGGGCCCGGCCGCGGCGCTCTCCGGCCTTCTGGGGCCGCTCCTAGGAGGCCTGGGAGACGGTCGACATGTTGAAGTCGCCGACCCGCAGGGCCGGCATGGCGGCGCGGGTGAAGTAGTCCGACCACTCCCGCGGCAGCGTCGGCTCGGTCCGCCCGGCCTCGGCGATCCGCCCCAGCAGGTCGACGGGGCTCTCGTTGAACCGGAAGTTGTTGACCGCCCCGACGACCTCGCCGTCCTCGACGAGGTACACCCCGTCGCGGGTGAGGCCGGTCAGCAGCAGGCTCTGCGGGTCGACCTCGCGGATGTACCACAGGCAGGTCAGCAGCAGGCCCCGCTCGGTGCGGGCGACCATCTCCTCCAGGGACGCGCCGCCGTCCGGGCCGGTCATCGCCAGGTTGTCGATCGACGGGGTGAGGGCCAGGCCGGTGCGGTCCGCCGAGTGCCGCGTCTGCGTCAGCGCGTTCAGGGTCCCGCCGCTGATCCAGTCGGTGGCGCCGAGGGCGACGCCGTTGTCGAACACCGACGACTCGCGCCCGGACGCGTGCGCGACGACGAACGGGGCGCACTCCATCCCGGGGGCGGCCGGGTCGCTCGACAGCGTCACCGGCACGTTCGACAGCCGCTCGCCGACGCGGGTGCCGCCGCCCGGCGCGCTGAACACCGTCCGCCCGTCCGCGGCGTCCTGCGCGCCCGCCGACCAGTACAGGTAGACCATGAGGTCGGCGACCGCGCTCGGCGGCAGGATCGTCTCGTAGCGCCCGGCGGGCAGGTCCACGCGCCGCTTCCCCCAGTCGAGGCGGCGCGCGAGGCCGGCGGCGAGGCCGTCGACGTCCACGTCGGCGAAGTCGCGGGTGCCGACGCCCGCCCACGCCGAACCGCCCTCGCCCTTGGCGTTGAGCTCCAGCAGCCCGGTGGGCTGGTCGTGGCGGGCGCGCAGCCCGGCCGAACTCCCGACGAACGTGGACGTCAGCACGTGGTTCGCGAACCCGTACAGGCGCCGGTCGGCGGCCTGCGCGGCGGCGAACGCCTCGCCCAGCGCGGGCGCGACCCGCTCGAACACGCCGATGCCGGTCTCGGCGGGGTCCTCGTCCCAGCCCCCGGCGCCCGCCGGGGGCTCGGCGACGAGCGGCGCGGCGTCCTCGGCGGGCGCGTTCCCGGCGGCGTCGGCCTCGGCCGCCCGCACCAGGTCCTCGATGCCGCCGGCGTCGACCGCCGCCCGCGACACCACGCCCGCGGCGACGCCGCCGCCGGTCTCGCGCAGCGCGATGACGGTGAGGCGCCCGGAGCGGGTGACGCCGTTGGTGGTGAGGGTGTTGCCCGCCCACCGCAGGTTCGCGGTGCTCGTCTCGTCGGCGATGACGACGCAGTCGTCGGCGCGCGACAGCGCGAGCGCCTTCTCGACGGCGTCCTGCGGCCTGATCGTGCTCACTGCCCGCCCTCCTTCACCGTGTTGAGGATGTTGACGCCGCGGAACAGCGCGGACGGGCAGCCGTGGCTGACCGGCGCGACCTGCCCGGGCTGGCCCTTGCCGCAGTTGAACGCGCCGCCCAGCACGTAGGTCTGCGGGCCGCCCACGGCCTCCATGGAGTTCCAGAACTCGGTGGTGGTGGCCTGGTAGGCGACGTCGCGGAGCTGACCGGCCAGGCGGCCGTTCTCGATCCGGTAGAAGCGCTGCCCGGTGAACTGGAAGTTGTACCGCTGCATGTCGATCGACCAGCTCTTGTCGCCGACGATGTAGACGCCGTTCTCGACGCCGCCGATCAGCTCGTCGGTGGACGGGCCGCCGGGCGCGGCGGCCAGCGACACGTTCGCCATCCGCTGGATCGGCATGCTGGACGCGGCGTCGGCGAACGCGCACCCGTTGGACCGGTCGGCGCCGGTGAGGCGGGCGATGCGCCGGTCGGTCTGGTAGCCGGTGAGGACGCCGCCGGAGATGATGTCGAACGCCTGCGTCGCCACGCCCTCGTCGTCGTAGCCGATGGTGGCGAGGCCGTGCTCGGCGGTTCGGTCGCCGGTCACGTTCATGACGTCCGACCCGTACTTCAGCTCGCCCAGCAGGTCGGGGGTGGCGAACGAGGTGCCCGCGTAGGCGGCCTCGTAGCCGAGGGCGCGGTCCAGCTCGGTGGCGTGCCCGATCGACTCGTGGATCGTCAGCCACAGGTTGGACGGGTCGACGACGACGTCGTAGCGGCCCGGCTCGACCGACGGGGCGGCGAGCTTCTCGGCGAGCAGCTCGGGGATGCGGGCCAGCTCGCCGTCCCAGTCCCAGTGCGCCCCGGTCAGCCACTCCCACCCGTACCCGGCGGGCGGCGCGATGGTGCGCATGGTGTCGAAGGCGCCGCCGGCGATCCCGACGGCGTTGACGACCGGGTGCAGCCGGACCCGCTGCTGGGTGGTGACGGTCCCGGCGAGGTCGGCGAAGAACTTGTTCTCCTTGACCTGCAGCAGCGTGGCGTCCACGTGGTCGACGCGGTCGTCGCCGAGCAGCCGCCGCGACCAGTCCGTGAGCAGCGCGACCTTGTCGCCGGTGGGGACGTCGAACGGGTCGGTCTCGTACGCCGACACCCAGGTCCGCTCCCCGTGGACGGGTTCGGGGGCCAGCTCGATCGGCTCGCGGTTGACCGGACGGGCGACGGCGGCGACCTCGATCGCCTGCTCGGCGACGCGGGCGGCGCCGCCGGGCGTCAGGTCGATGCCGGCGGCGAACCCCCAGGTGCCGTCCTTGACGACCCGGACCGACAGCCCGACGTCGTCGGCGTCCAGTGCGGTCTCCAGGGCGGCGTCGCTCAGTCGGAGGGTCTGGCTGCGGATGCGCTCGAGGCGGAAGTCGGCGTGCTCGGCGCCCAGTGCGCGGGCCCGGGACAGGGCCGCGTCGGCCAGCGCGCGCAGCGGCAGCGCGGTGAAGGCGGGATCGATGTCATGCACCCTTGGCAACCTACCGCCCGGACCCCCGCGGGGACCCGCCAGCACGCCCGAACAAACCGGCCTCGGCGGATCTTGTCGGATCGGCACATCTCCATCCTCCGCGCGGGCCGCTAGGTTGGTGCGCTGTCATCACCGGACGACGGGTCCCGCGGCCCGCGCACCGCAAACAAGTCGACGAGAGGGTCGTGATGAGTCGCTCTGTCCTCGTGACCGGGGGTAACCGGGGCATCGGCCTGGCGATCGCCCGCGAACTCGCCGCCGCCGGAGACGCGGTAGCCGTGACCTACCGGTCCGGCGAGCCGCCGGAGGGCCTGTTCGGCGTCAAGTGCGACGTCACCAGCGCCGAGGACGTGGACGCCGCGTTCGGGAAGGTCGAGGCCGAGCAGGGCCCCGTCGAGGTGGTCGTGGCCAACGCCGGGATCACCAAGGACACCCTCCTGGCGATCATGAGCGAGGAGTCGTTCACCTCGGTCCTGGACACCAACCTGACCGGCGCGTTCCGGGTCGCCAAGCGCGGCGTGAAGGCGATGATGCGCAAGCGGTCCGGGCGGATCGTGCTGGTGTCGTCGGTCGTGGGCCTGATGGGGTCGCCGGGGCAGGCGAACTACGCGGCGTCCAAGGCCGGCATGGTCGGGTTCGCCCGGTCGCTGGCCCGCGAGCTGGGCTCGCGCGGCATCACGGTGAACGTGGTCTCGCCCGGGTTCGTCGACACCGACATGACGCAGGTGCTCACCGAGGACCAGAAGACGGGCGTCCTGTCCGCGATCCCGATGGGGCGGATGGCGCACCCGGACGAGGTCGCCAAGGCCGTCCGGTTCGTGGCGAGCGAGGACGCCGGCTACATTACCGGGGCCGTGATCCCGGTCGACGGCGGCCTGGGGATGGGGCACTGAGAGCATGGGAATCCTCGAAGGCAAGCGCATCCTGGTCACCGGCGTCCTCACCGACGCCTCGATCGGCTTCCACATCGCCCGGATCGCGCAGGAGCAGGGCGCCGAGGTCGTCCTGACCGCCTACCCGCGCCCGACCCTCACCGCGCGCACCGCCAAGCGGCTCCCGTCCGGCCCCGACAACGTGCCGCCGGTGCTGGAACTGGACGTCACCGACGCGGCGCAGCTCGAGGGCCTCGCCGACAACCTGCGCGACGCCGGGTTCGACCGCCTGGACGGCGTCGTCCACGCGATCGGGTTCGCGCCGCAGACCGCGCTCGGCGGCAACTTCCTCGACACCCCGTGGGAGGACGTCGCGACGGCCGTGCACGCGTCGGCGTACTCGCTGAAGTCGCTCACGATGGCGTGCCTGCCGCTGATGAAGGACGGCGGCTCGGTCGTCGGCCTCGACTTCGACGCCACCAAGGCGTGGCCCGTCTACGACTGGATGGGCGTGGCGAAGGCGGGCCTGGAGTCGTGCTCCCGCTACCTGGCCAAGTACCTCGGCCCGCAGGGCATCCGCGTCAACCTCGTCGCCGCCGGGCCGCTCGGCACGATGGCGGCCAAGAGCATCCCCGGCTTCGAGGGCATGACGGAGCTGTGGCCGAAGGCGGCGCCGCTCGGCTGGGACATCAAGGACTGCGAGCCGACGGCGCGCGCCTGCGCGATGCTGCTGTCGGACTGGTTCCCGGCCACGACGGGCGAGATCGTCCACGTGGACGGCGGCCTGCACGCGATCGGCGGCGTCTCCGACTGACGGCGGCGGCGCCCGTCCGGGCCCGGCTCCCGCACGGGAGCCGGGCCCGCCGCGTTCGCGGGACGGGACGGCCCGGCTCAGCGGCGGCCGCGGGCCCGGGAGCGGGCCGCGGGCCCGGGCCGGGCGGCGGCCGCGGCGTGCCGGCCGCGGACGACGCGCCCGGCGACGCTGAGGTGCAGCGCGGCGACGGCGCCCGCGGACCCCGCCGCGGCGGCGACCCACACGGCGCGGTCCGTCCGCTCGCTCGCGGCCGACACCGGCGAGACGAGGCGGGTCTGCGGCCGCGCCGCGACCGGCTCGGGCGCGACCTCCGGCGCGGGCAGGACGTCGTCCGGCGTCTCGGGGGCGGCGGGCGCCTCGCCGCCCGTCAGGGCGGACGGTGCCCGCCCGGTGAGGCCCTCGAGATCGGGCGGGGCCGCGCCGCCCGCGCCGCCCGAGCCGCCCGCGCCGCCCGAGCCGCCACCGGCTCCCGCGTCCGTCCCGCTCCGTTCGGGTTCGGGTTCGGGGCGGGCTTCTCGGGGATCTCGGGCCGGTCCGGCTCACCCGCGGGCTCGGACGGCTCCGGCGGCGCCGACGGCGACGGGGGATCCGACGGGCTCGGGGAGGGGCTGTCGGGGGTGAGGGACTCGCGGATGTTGCCGAGCCGGCACTTCCAGTTCTCGATCGTGCTCGCCGGGTCGGTGCCCTCCTTGCACACCTCCGCCGTCCCGGCCGCGTGCGCGGCGGGAGCGGCGAGCAGGAAGGTCAGGGCGCCCGCCGAGACGGCCGCCGACGCGGTACCCGCTCGCGCGAGCCGCCTCGCTCCGGATCGCCGTTGGGGCATGTCGCTCCTCCGGGGGTCGACGCCGTGCCCGGTTGCCCGGGGGCCGGGCTCGGGACACGGCGGTCACGGTCAGGATCCGCGCCACTTGGACCGATCCTGCCCCGGGGAACACCATCGGTAAACCCGCATCGACAGTGAACACTTACCAGTGAACACTTACCGGTGGCGGGTCACCGCGTCACGAGCCGCGCCAGCCGCGTGCGCCGCGCGGGCGCGCCGGTCTCCCGCACGGCGCGCGCCAGCGCCGGGCCGGCCGCCTGCACGACCGACAGGTGCCGCACGGCCGTCCCGAACGCGGTGACGGCCAGGGGCCGCGACAGCCCGGCGTCCGGCAGGACGGCGACGACGGCGGGCCGCCGGGTCCCGCGCCCCAGCGCGGCGGTGACGGCCCAGCCGTGCCGCAGCCGGGCCGCGTCGGCGGGCGACAGCACGGCCGGACCGGCGGGGAACTCGACGTCGAGCCCGTGCGGCCCGCCGCCGGTCACCGCGCCGGTCTCGCCGAGCGGGGCGTGCGGCAGCGGCGCCGCCACGACCACCCGGTCACCGGGGTCGAACCCGCCGAACGCGCCCGGGCCGGGGTTGAGCCGCTCCTTCAGCGCGGCGTTCAGCGCCGCCGCGCCCGCCGGGCCGCCCGCCGCGACCGCGACGACCTGGACGTCCGCCACCGGGATCTCGAGGGCGCGCGGGATCGAGTCGCCGACCAGCTGCACGGCGCGGTGCACCGCCTCGCCGGGATCGGCGGCCGGCACGATCACGACCTCCCGCCCGGGGGCGTCCACGGCCGGCAGGTCACCGGCCCGCACCGCCTCGGTCAGCTCCGCGACGGGCCCGCCGGGCGGCGTCGCGTCCAGCTCCACGACCGGGACGGTCTCCGACTCCGCCAGGTCCTCCAGCGGGCGGCCCGGCCCGGCGGGCGGCAGCACGCCGGGCTCCCCGCACAGCACCAGATGGGCGCCGTCCGGGCAGGCCTCGGCCAGCACGGCGCACAGCTCGACGTCGAGCGCCGCGGCGTCCGCGACGATCAGCAGGTCGAGGTCGAACGGCCGCTGCTCGCCGCGCCCGTAGACGACCGTCCCGGGCGCGGCGGACGGGTCGTGGACCGGCTCGAGCAGCCGGTGCAGGCTCGCGACGACCGGCCCGGCGCCGTCCGCGCCGGTCCCGCCCGTCCCGTCCGGCGCGGGCAGGGCGGCGGCCATGCCGGCGGCGGCGCGGTCGGTGGGCGCGGCGACGGCGGCCCGCACGCCCCGGGACGCGGCCGCGCGCGCGATGCCGACGGCGGTGCGGGCGAGGTCGCCGGGCGTGCCGCGCAGCACGCTGACGCCGGTGCCGAGCGCGGCGGTGAGGGCGAGGGAGCGGTCCTCGGCCAGGCGGCCGCGCAGGCCCCGGACGGACGCGTCGTCCAGCAGCGGCCCGGCGGTCGCGGTGAGCCGCTGCAGGCCCTCGGCCGCCGCCTCCTCGGCCAGCGCCCACCGCGCGACGCCGAGGTTCTCCTCGGGCTCGGGCGGCCCGGCGCCCCCGCCGGACGCGTCGTCCCCGGGTTCCTCTCCGAACTCGTCCCCGAACTCGTCCTCCTCGGTGAGCGGCACGACCTCGCCCTCGTCCAGGGCGGCTTCGACCGCGCCGCGCGGGTCGGCGACGCCGAGCCCCGCCAGCCCGTCGAGCACGGCGGCGAGCGGGGTGACGGTGTGGCCGTCGCGGGCCGCGCCGGTGAGCAGGTGCAGCGCGAGCGCCCCGCCGCGGCGCGGGTCGTCCGGGCGGACGCCCGGGCCGAGGAGCGCGCGGGCGAAGTGGTCGGCCTGCTCGGGCCGGACCCCGGGCACGCGCAGCAGCCGCCACGGGTCGGCGCGGAGCCGGGCGGCGGCGGCCGGGCCGAGCCGCGCCGCGGTGCGGGCGGCGAGCGCCGCGGGCGTGCTCGTCTCGGCGAACAGCGCGGTGAGGGCCCGCAGGCCCTCCTCCTCGCTCGGCAGGGGCCCGGACGGCTCCGCCGGGCGGGCCGGCGGGGGCTGCGCCGCGGGGAGGTCCCCTCGGGCGGGCCGCCGGGCGGGCCTTCGGGCGGGCCTTCGGGCGGGCCGGCGGGCCGGGGCGGGCCGTCGGCGGGCGCCGGATGGTTGCGCCGCGCGCTCTCCTCGGCGGCGCGCATCACGGCCGCGGCGCGCGCCGCCCGCTCGGCGGCGGACTCGTCGGCGCCGCCGGGGGCGGGCCGGTCTCCAGGTGCAGGGGTGTCGGTCACGTGCTTCCCGTCACGGCTGTTCACGGTGCTCTTCACGGTGGGGGCGGCGGACCGTCCCGAGGGTGCCACGGACGGCCCGTCCGGTCACGCAGGCGGAGGGGACATGTCGGAGACGTCGTCCAGGGCGGCCCGGATCTCGCCCGGCAGCGTCAGGTCCTCGCTCTCCAGCGCCGCCGACAGCTGCGCGGCCGTCCGGGCCCCGACGATCGGCGCGGCGACCCCCGGCCGGTCGCGGACCCAGGCGAGCGCGACGCTGAGCGGGGAGACGCCGAGGCCCTCGGCGGCGGTCACCACCGACTCCACGATCCGGCCGCACTCCTCGTCCAGGTAGGGCAGGACGAAGTCGCCGTACTGGGCGCCCGCGGCGCGGGACCCGGCGGGGATCCCGGTGCGGTACTTGCCGGTGAGGACGCCGCGGCCGAGCGGCGACCACGGCAGCAGGCCCGCTCCCGCGTCCACCACCGCCGGGACGACCTCCCGCTCGATGTCGCGGCGCAGCAGCGAGTACTCCAGCTGCGCCGACACGATCGGGGCGCGGCCCGGCCACGCCTTCTGCCAGGCGGCGGCCTTCGCGATCTGCCAGCCGGCGAAGTTCGACACCCCCGCGTAGCGGGTGCGGCCCGACGCGACCGCCTCGTCCAGCGCCGACAGCGTCTCCTCCAGGGGCGTCGCCGGGTCGTACACGTGCAGCTGCCACAGGTCGACGTGCTCGAGGTCCATGCGGTCCAGGGAGGCGTCCAGTGCGCGCAGCAGGTGCCGCCGCGACCCGTCGTAGCGGCCGTCCGGCCGGATCGCCGCCTTGGTGGCGACGACGAGCCCGTCCCGGTCCACCAGCTCCCGCAGCAGGTGCCCGAGGATCTGCTCGGCGCGGCCGTCGCAGTAGACGTCGGCGGTGTCCACCAGGGTGCCGCCGGCCTCGGCGAACGCGACGAGCTGCGCCGCGGCCTCGTCGGGCTCGGTGTCCTCGCCCCAGGTCATGGTGCCGAGGCCCAGCCGGGACACCAGCAGCCCGCTCCGCCCCAGGTGACGCTCCTTCATAGGCGGCCAATGTATCGGTCATCGCGGACGCGTCATTCCGCGCCCGCCCGCGCGGCCCGCCGCGCCGGGGCGGGGCGGGAGCGTTCCGGGCCGTGCTTTTCGTCTCCGGGTGAGCGTTTCGGCGGCGCGTTCGATCACCCGCGCACGAACCCGCCGCGAACACCGCGCCGAGTCTATTGCCGCGGGACGCCGCCGGGTTAGAGTGCGGCGCCATGGCACCACCCCCGTTCTCGATGTACTCGCCGAAGGGCCCCGGGGACGACGGCGCGGCCGGCGTCGCGGCGGGCCTCGCGCCGGTGTACGGGGCCGGGCCGGACGACGCCCCGGGCTACCTGGCCTCGCTGCGCGGCGGGACGGTGCTGGGGCGGCTGCGCACGATGATGCTGGTGCTGCTGGCCGCGCCCGTCCTCATCCTGGCGATCTCCCCGCTGATCGTCGCGGACGGCGGCGGCCCCGCCGGCGACGCCGGGCCGTGGCCGTACCTGGCGCTCGCGGTCCTCGCGCTGCCCGCGCTGCTCGCCGGGCCCCGCACCCCGCTCCCGATGCCGCCGGGCGGGACGCGCGGCGACGCGGCGGGGCGGGCGCTGCTGCTGTTCCGGCAGGCGGTGCTGCTGCGTTTCGGGCTGGCCCTCGGCGTCGTCCTGGTGGGGCTGCCGCTGGCGATGGCCGGGGAGGGCGAGCTGATCTTCGTGGCGGGGTTCGCGCTCGGGTACCCGCTGCTGGTCCGGCTGGCACTGCCGACTCGCGGCGGGGTGGAGCGGATCCGGCGGCGGCTGGAGGAGCACGGCGCCGAGTCGCACCTGTGGGCCGTCCTGCTCGCCCCGCAGCCCGGCCCGGACGGCCGGTGACCCGACCCGGTGCCTACCGGTCGGAGTCGGCCGGTCGGCCGGGTCGGCCCGTCGGTCGGTCGGCCGGTCAGAGCCAGCCGCTCTTGCGGAGCCTGCGGAACAGCACCGTGATGACCGTCGCCATCACCACCAGCACCGCCGGATATCCCCAGGTCCAGTGCAGCTCGGGCATGTGGTCGAAGTTCATCCCGTAGATCCCGGCGATGGCCGTCGGCACCGCGATGATCGCCGCCCACGCCGAGATCTTGCGCATGTCGGCGTTCTGCCTGCTGCTCACCAGCGCCAGGTGCGCGGTCAGCACGCTGTTCAGCAGCTCGTTGTGCGCGTCGACCTGCCCGTCCACGCGCAGCAGGTGGTCCAGGACGTCCCGGAAGTACTCCCGGGTCCCGGCGCACTCGGGGACGCGGCCCTTGACGATCTCCTGCAGGACCGGGACGAGCGGGTCCTCGGCGCCGCGGAACTCCAGCACCTCCCGCTTGAGCGAGTAGATGTCGGCGGTGACGTCGCGCGCGTCCGGGTCGAACACGGCCCGCTCCAGACCGATGATGTCGACCTCGACCTCGTGGGCGATGACGCCGTACCGGTCGACGACCTCGTCGCACACCGCGTACAGCACGGACGTCGCGCCGTGGCGCAGCATCCCGGGGTCGCGCTCCAGCCGCCCGCGCACCGGCCCGAGCGGGTTTCCGGCGCCGTGCCGGACCGTCACGACGAAGTCGTCGCCGAGGAAGACCATGATCTCGCCGACCTCGATGTCGGAGGTCGCGTCGATGTAGGTCAGCGTCTTCAGCACGATGAACAGGGTGTCGTCGTAGCGCTCCATCTTGGGCCGCTGGTGGGCGCGGACGGCGTCCTCGGCGGCGAGCGGATGCAGTTCCAGCTCGTCCTTGACCAGCTGGAACTCCGCCTCGTCGGGCTCGAACAGGCCGATCCACACGAAGCTGTCGTCGTCCCGGCGGGCGCTCGCGAAGGCGTCGCGGATGTCGCCGCCGATGTCGTGCCGGGTCCCGCCCGCGTAGATGGCCTTGTCGACGATCACAGGACGATTGTCGCGCATCCGCGCGGCGCCGCCGCCGCGGGCGCACGAGGCCCGCGGCGCCCCCGGCCGATCATGCCGGTGCGGAGGATTGCGTAGAGTGCCGACTGTGACGACCCTTCTCCTGGTCCGGCACGGCCTGACCGAGATGACCGGGCCGATGCTCGCCGGGTGGACGCCCGGGCTCGGCCTGGACGAGCGCGGCCGCGCGCAGGCCGCGGCCCTCGCCCGCCGGCTCGCCGAGCTGCCCCTGGCCGCGATCGTGTCCAGCCCCCTGGACCGCTGCGTGCAGACCGCCGAGGCGGTCGCCGCCGGCCGCGCCGGCGCCGCCGCGACCGTCCGCACCGACGAGCGGTTCGGCGAGGTGCACTACGGCGACTGGACGGGCCGCCGCATCGAGGACCTGGCCAAGGAACCGCTCTGGCGGGTCGTGCAGAGCCACCCGAGCGCCGCCGAGTTCCCCGGCGAGGACGGCGAGTCCCTCGCCGCCGCGCAGCACCGCGCCGTCGCCGCCGTCCGCGACTGGAACGCGCGGATCGCCGCCGAGCACGGCCCGGACGCCCTGTACGCGGTGTGCAGCCACGGCGACATCATCAAGGCCGTCGTCGCCGACGCGCTCGGCCTGCACCTGGACCAGTTCCAGCGCATCCACGCCGACCCGGCGTCCCTCACCGTCGTCCGCTACACCGAGCTGCGCCCGTTCGTCGTCCGCGTCAACGACACCGGCGGCGACGTCGCCGGCCTCGTCCCCGAACCGCCGGCGGAGGGCGCGCCGGGACGGCGGGGGACGGTTCCGGGAAAGCCGGACTCGGGTCCAGTGACGCGGTCGTCGGCGGCGGCGCGTAGGGTCGGTGTCATGCCCGTCATCTCCTACGATCTGCCGGAGCGGTTCGTGGCCGGCGCCGTCGGGCGGCCCGGCGACCGCGCGTTCTACCTGCAGGCGCGCTCGGGCCGCCGCGTCACCAGCGTCGGCCTGGAGAAGTTCCAGGTGACGCTGCTGGCCGAGCGGCTGGAGGAGCTGCTGGACGAGGTGCTGCGCCGCAGCGGCGGCGACGCGCCCGTCCCGGCGGTGGCCCCGTCGGAGCTGCGCGACGACGGCCCGCTCGAGCAGCCGGTGGAGGAGGAGTTCCGGGTCGGCACGATGGCGCTGGCCTGGGACCCCGAGGAGCACCGGGTCGTGATCGAGGCCCAGGAGGTCACCGAGGGCGAGGACCCGGAGGTCGGCGAGGACGATCCCGCGATCGTGGTGCTGCGGGTGCGGATCAGTCCGGAGCAGGCCCGCGCGTTCACCGAGCGGGCCCTGAAGGTCGTCTCCGCGGGCCGTCCGCCGTGCCCGCTGTGCGGGCTGCCGCTGGACGCCGAGGGGCACGTGTGCCCCCGGCAGAACGGGTACCTCGGCTGACATGGCGCGCCCCGGACCCCCCGTCTCCGCGACGCGCCGTGCGGGATCGGCGCCGTACTGGATCATGAAGGCGGATGCCGGGAGAATGAGCGCATGACCCAGTCGTCCCGGGATCGGGCGCCCGCCGGTGACGGCGCGTCCGGACGCCCGGTGTCCCCGCGCGACGTCGCCGCCGCCGAACGGCTGCTGCTCGCCGGGCGGCTGACCGTGGAGGGCCGGCTCGTCCAGGCGTCCAACGCCACCCTGTACTGCTCCGTCGAGCAGGGAGAGCTGTCGGCCGCGTGCGTCTACAAGCCGGTCGCGGGGGAGCGCCCGCTGTGGGACTTCCCCGACGGCACCCTCGCCGAGCGGGAGGTCGCCGCCTACGAGGTGTCCCGGGTGATGGGCTGGGACACCGTCCCGCCGACCGTGCACCGCGACGGCCCCTACGGTCCCGGCATGGTGCAGCTGTGGGTGGAGCCCGACGCCGGCGTCGACCTGGTCGCCCTGTCGCGCTCGGACGACGAGGCGGTGCGCCGGATGGCGGTGTTCGACGCCGTCATCAACAACGCCGACCGCAAGATCGGGCACCTGCTGCCGCCCGGCGACGGCCACGTCTACGGCTGCGACCACGGCGTCAGCTTCTCCGTCGAGTACAAGCTGCGGACCGTGCTGTGGCAGTGGCGCGGCGACGCCCTGACCGCCGACGCGCTCGAGGCGCTCGGCCGCGTCGAGGCGGGGCTGCGCGGCGGCGGGCTCGGGGCGCGGCTGGCGGAACTGCTCACCGCCGAGGAGGTCGACGCCACCCGGCGCCGCGTGGAGCTGATGCTCAAGCACCGCGTCCACCCCTACCCGCCGGAGGACTGGCCCGCGGTGCCCTGGCCGCCGCTCTGACGGGCCCGGCCGCGTCGAAGGCCGGGGCCGCGCCCGGCGCGGGACCCCGCCGTCATCGCATTCCACACATGATGCTCAAATTGGGGCATGTGCACGGCGATCATCAGTGTCGACCCGTCCTCCCCGGTGCCGGTCCTGCTCGCGGGCGTCCGAGACGAGTTCGTGGACCGCGCGTGGCAGCCGCCCGCCCCGCACTGGCCGGACCGTCCCGGCCTCGTCGGCGGGCGTGACCTGCGCGCGGGCGGCACCTGGCTGGCGGTGGACCCCGCCGCGCCCCGCGCCGGGGTGGTGCTGAACGGGCGCGGCCGGTTCGCGCCCGAGGACCGCCGCGCCAGCCGGGGGGAACTGCCGCTGCTGGCCGCCTCGGGCGGTGACCCGCGCGCGCTCGACCTGGCCGCCTTCGACCCCTTCCACCTGGCCGCCGCCGAGCCGGGCGGGGTGCGGGTCTGGAGCTGGGACGGCGAGACCCTCGCCGAGCGCGACCTCGGCCCCGGTGTGCACCTCATCGTCAACAGCGGCCTGGAGGGCGGGGGAGGGGCCGCCGCCGGCGACGCGCGGGAGGACGCCTACCTGACGGCCCGCCTCGCCCACTTCCGGCCGCGGATGCTCACCGCGCCCCGCCCGGAGCCCGGCCTCGGCGACGAGCCCGCCGCCAAGGCGTGGGGCGCCTGGCTGCCGCTGATCGACGGGGACGGGCTGGCCCGCGCGGACCACCGGGCCCTGCTGCCGCTGATCGACTTCGGCGACGGGAAGGTGTGGGGCACCACCTCGGTCAGCCTCGTCGCGCTCGCCGCGGACCGGGCCCGCTACGACTTCTCGGCCCTTCCGGGAGACTCCGCCGCCTGGACCCGCGTCCTCTGAAACCCCGCCTTCCCCGTCCCCCGTCCCCCCGTTCGCCCGTTTCCGGGCCCCGCTCCCCGTCTCCCGGAGCGGCCCCCGTCCCGCTCGCCGCCGCCACGGTGCCGCACGCCGCGCGCGCGGACCGTTCTGCCGTAACGGCCGCCTTCCGATGACGCCCGGTGCTACTTTGACTACCTATTGCGATCTTTGTCGGCGGTGCTGTTGGGGGCGGGGCCCGTGTTCAAGCAGGAGATCGCGGCGGGCGCCCGGGACGCCGGGCGCGCCGCCCGGCGGCGCGCCCGCCGCGCCGCCCGCACCGCGCGGCCGGAGACGCTCCCGCCGTCCGTCCGTCCCGCGGAGGACGGCACCGCGGACGGTTACGCCGGGGGCACCGCCGCCGGGCGGACGCCGTTCCAGCTCGCCCTCGCACGGTTCCGCCGCGACCGGCCCGCGCTGGCGGCCGCCGGGACGCTGCTGCTCATCGCCGCGTTCGCCGCGCTCGCGCCGCTGTGGGCGCACCTGTCCGGCCACCCCTACGACGCGACGTTCCCGGACACCGGCCTCGACCCCGCCGGGCAGCCCCGCGGCCCCGGCCGCGAGTTCTGGCTCGGCGCCGACCAGCTCGGCCGCGACGTCCTGGTCCGCACCGCCTACGGGGCGCGGATCTCCCTGATCGTCGGGTGGGCGCGGCGGCGCTCGCCGCCGCCGCCGGGACGCTGATCGGCGTCGTCGCGGGATTCTGCGGCGGCGCCGTCGACACCGTCCTCGCCCGCCTCATGGACGTCACCCTGGCGCTGCCCTACCTGCTCGTCGCGATCACCCTCGCCACCACCTTCCCGGTGCGGTCGGTCGCGGGCGGCCTGGCGATGACGATCCTGATCGTCGCGTTCTTCTCCGTCGCCTCGTTCGGGCGCGTCGTCCGCGGCCAGGTCCTCTCGCTGCGGCGGAACGAGTTCATCGAGGCGGCCCGCGCGCTCGGCGCCTCCAACGCGCGGATCATGGTGTCGGAGGTGCTGCCGAACCTCACCGCGCAGATCACGGTGCTGACCTCGCTGCTGATCCCCGGCGCGATCGTCGCCGAGGCGACCCTGTCGTTCCTGGGCGTCGGCGTCCGCCCCCCGACGCCGAGCTGGGGCTCGATGCTCGGCGAGGGCACCGACGTGTTCCAGACCGCCTGGTGGCTGCTGGCCGTGCCGGGCGTCCTGCTGCTGCTGACCACGCTGGCGTCCAACCTGCTCGGCGAGGGGATCCGGGACGCCCTGGCCCCCCGCGCCGACGCCGTCCCCGGGGGCGGTGACGGCCCGTGACGGGGTTCGTGCTGCGCCGCGCGCTGTTCGCCGCGCTGGTGATGTGGCTGGTCTCCACGCTGGTGTTCGCGTTCCTGCACCTGTCGCCCGTCTCCGTCGAACGGGTCATCGCGGGCCCCCGCGCCACCGCCGACACCCTCGAACGGGTCCGCGAGAGCCTCGGCCTGGACCGTCCCGTCCCCGCCCGGTACGCGGCGTTCCTCGGCCGGCTGCTGCGCGGCGACCTCGGCGACTCCCACATCAGCGGCGCCCCCGTCGCGCAGCTGATCGCCGAACGGCTCCCCACGACGCTGCTGCTGGTGGGCGGCGCCGCGGTGCTGTGGTTCGCCGGGGGCGTCCTCGCCGGCACGGTGAGCGCGGCCCGAGCCCGCGGACCGTGGGACCGCGCGATGACCGTGCTCACCCTCGTCGGCCTGTCCACGCCGCCGTTCGTCGCGGCGCTCGTCCTGCTGCACCTGTTCTCCGCCCGGCTCGGCGCCGCCGGCCTGCCGTTCTTCGAGGCGGGACCGCCCCTGCAGGAGCACTTCCTGCAGCGCATGATCCTGCCCTGGGCGGCGCTGGCGCTGCTGATGGCCGCCGCCTACGCCCGCCTGACCCGCGGCGCCCTGCTGGAAGCGCTCGGCGAGGACTACGTCCGGACGGCCCGCGCGAAGGGGCTCACCGAACGCCGCGTCGTCGTCCGGCACGGGCTGCGGTCCGCGCTCACCCCCGTCGTCACCCAGTTCGGCGTGGACGTCGGCGCCCTCATCGGCTCCACGGTCGTCACCGAGAAGGTGTTCGGCCTGCAGGGCGTCGGGCAGCTCGTCACCCGTTCCATCGCCACCGGCGACACGCCCGTGGTGATCGGCGTGACGATCACCGTGACGTTCTTCGTGATCGTCGCGAACCTGCTGGTGGACCTCGCGTACGCGCTGCTCGACCCCCGCGTGCGTCCGGCCTGATCCGGCGGCGGCCCTGCACGGAGTGAACCCGTACATCTCAGTGAACCCGTACATCTCGCGCGAAGTTTCAACGAACGCGGATCAAAGCCGCGAGCCGCTCGCGGATAAGCTTTCCGTATGCGATCGTGGCACGCCTCCGATGTCCCCGGCCTCTCCGACGCGGGACTGCCCGCCGCGGAGCGGCCGCTCAGCCTGCACGACACGGGGACGGGCGCGGCGCGACCCACGCTCGCCGACGGCGTGCGGGACGGACGCGCCGCCCGGATGTACGTCTGCGGCATCACCCCCTACGACGCGACCCACATCGGGCACGCCAACACCTACCTCGCCTTCGACCTGGTGAACCGCGTGTGGCGCGACCTCGGCCACGACGTCCACTACGTGCAGAACGCCACCGACGTCGACGACCCGCTCCTGGAACGTGCCCGCGACACCGGCGAGGACTGGCGCGCCCTCGCCGACCGGGAGATCGAACTGTTCCGCGCGGACATGACCGCGCTGCGGATCCTGCCGCCCGACCGCTACATCGGCGCGGTCGAGGCCATCCCGCTGGTCATCGAGATGATCGAGAAGCTGCGCGGCCGCGACGCCGCCTACGACGTCGACGGCGACGTGTACTTCCCGGTCGCCGCCGACCCCGCGTTCGGGGAGGTCAGCCGGCTGACCCGCGCGGAGATGGCGCCGCTGTTCGCCGAGCGCGGCGGCGACCCCGCCCGTCCCGGCAAGCGCGACCCCCTCGACGCGCTGCTGTGGCTGCGGCGCCGCCCGGACGAGCCCGGCTGGGACTCGCCGTTCGGCGAGGGCCGCCCCGGCTGGCACGTGGAATGCTCCGCGATCTCCGTCGAGTACCTGGGCATGGCTTTCGACGTCGAGGGCGGCGGGTCGGACCTGGCGTTCCCGCACCACGAGATGAGCGCCTCGCACGCGCAGGTCGCGACGGGCGAGCGGCCGCACGCGCGCGCGTACGTCCACGCCGGGATGGTCGGGCTGGACGGCGAGAAGATGTCCAAGTCGCGCGGCAACCTGGTATTCGTGTCGAAGCTGCGGGAGGCGGGCACCGACCCGATGGCGATCCGGCTGACGCTGCTCGCCCACCACTACCGCTCCGACTGGGAATGGACGGACGCGCAACTCGCGGAGGCCACGGACCGCCTCGGCCGGTGGCGCGCCGCCGCCGCCCGCCCGGCCGGTCCCGCCGCCGCGCCCGTCGCCGCCGCCGTCCGCGCCCGGCTGGCCGACGACCTGGACGCGCCCGGCGCGCTCGCGGCGATCGACGCGTGGGCCGCCGCGGAGGGCGGCGACGAGGCCGCACCCGCGCAGGTCGCGGCGATCGCCGACGCCCTCCTCGGCATCGCCCTGTGAGCGGCCCTGTGAGCGGCCCTGTGACCGGCGGTCACAGCAGGCCGGCCAGCTTGTAGAGGACGAGCGACCCGGCGACCGCGACGTTCAGGCTGCTGCCGGCGCCGACCATGGGGATTTCCACGGCGGCGTCGAGCAGGCCGAGCGCCTCGGCGGGGATGCCGTGCCGCTCGTGCCCGAGGACGGCCACGGTGCGGCTCCGCGCGGCGGGCAGGTCGGCGAGCCGGACGGCCTCGTCGGCCAGCTCGACCCCCACCACGCGGGCGCCCGCGTCGCGCTGCCGCGCCAGCCACCGGAGGGGGTCGCCCGTCCAGTGCACGCAGGAGGGGCGGCGCAGCGTGTTGCCGCGCTCGAGCGCCTCGGGCACCCAGGGCAGGCGCGGCACGGCCAGGCAGGCGCCGACGGCGTCGCAGGTCCGCAGGAGGGTGCCGAGGTTGGCGCCGTGCAGCGGCCACAGCGGCGCGGCGACGAGATGGTCCCAGCAGGAATGGGCGCGGTCGCGGCGTCGGCGCCGCAGCTCGCGGGCGGGCCGGACGCGGATCGCGGGCCCGGGCCGGGCGGGCCGGCGGGTCACCGGTCCGGGGCGCCGCGGCCCTCCAGTACACGAGAGATCATGATGGACGCACTTGTCGGCGTGCGCGGGCCATCACCGGGGAGTCGGTCGGCGCCAGTCTAGCCCGCCCGCACGACGCGCACCGCACGACCACCGCGCGACGGGCATCGCGCGGTCGGTATCGCGCGGTCGGTATCGCGCGGTCGGTATCGCGCGGGCCGTCGGGTTCACTCGGGGTCGCGGCGCCGCAGGTAGCGCTCGAACTCGCGGGCGATCGCGTCGCCGCTGGCCTCCGGCAGCTCGGTGGCGTCCTTCTGCTCCTCCAGCGTCCGGACGTAGTCGGCGACCTCGGAGTCCTCCTCGGCGAGCTCGTTCACTCCGTTCTCCCAGGCCCGCGCCTCCTCGGGGAGCTCGCCCAGCGGGACCGTGACGTCCAGGAGGTCCTCGACGCGGCGCAGCAGCGCCAGCGTCGCCTTCGGGACGGGGGCTGCGCCACGTAGTGGGGGACCGCGGCCCACAGCGACACGGTCTCGAAGTCGGCGCGCGTGCAGGCGTCCTGCAGTACCCCGAGGATCCCGGTCGGCCCCTCGTAGCGGGCCGGTTCCAGGTGCAGGGTGTCGACGACCGACGCCTGCGACGCCGCGCCGGTGACCGGCACGGGCCGGGTGTGCGGCGCGTCGGCGAGCAGCGCGCCGAGCAGCACGACGTTGCGGACGTCCAGTTCGAGCATCAGCCCGACCAGCTCCCGGCAGAACGACCGCCACCGCATGTTCGGCTCGATGCCGTGCACCAGAACGACGTCGCGGCCCGTGGGCAGCCGCGCCCACGAGATCCGCGTCGTCGGCCAGGTGACGCCGCGGGTCTCCCCGTCGGTCATCTCCACGATCGGCCGCGTCACCTGGAAGTCGTAGTAGTCGTCGGGGTCGAGCTCGGCGATCGGGACCGCGTCCCAGGTGCTCTCCAGGTGCCCGATCACGCCGCTGGCGGCCTCCCCGGCGTCGTTCCACCCCTCGAAGGCGGCCACGAGCACCGGATCCACGAGATCCGGCACGCTTTCGAGCTCGATCACGCGCTGCTCCTTCCGACGCCCAGGTACAGCGTCACCGCGGGGGGCCGTCATTCCCGGGGGTCGGGGGGCCCCGCGATGATCGGTGGCTGTCAGCCTACGTCCTGACGGTGACGTACCCCGCCCGTGCGGCGCCAGACGCCCGGCGTGTACGCCCGAGGCGGAAAGCGGGTCACGATCCGATCACTGCCGCCGTTTCACTTCCCGTCGGTCGTGTGCACGATGAGCACGTCGCACGGGGAGCGGTGCGACAGGTTCGCCGGGACGGAGCCGAGGATGCGGCCGGCGAGGCTGTTGAGCCCCCGGTTGCCGATCACGACCAGGCCGACGGCCCGCTCCTTGGCGACCTTGGAGATGACGTCGACGGCGTCGCCCTCGACCGCCACCTGCTCGATGTCGGAGGCGCCGGCCGCGACCGCCCGCTCCCGCGCGGCCCGCAGCGCGTCGTCGGCCGGGGTGGAGCCCTGCACCTTGTAGGCCAGGTCGCCGAGCCGGTCGGCCGTCCTGGCGCGCTCACGCTCGGCATCGCGCTGTAGGCGGAGGCGAGCAGGAGCCGCGCGCCGGTGGCGGCGGCCAGCTGCGCCGCCCGGTCCACGGCGCGGAAGGACGAGTCCGAGCCGTCGGTGCCGCAGAGGATGATGCCGTACGCGCTCATACCGCTCCTTACTCGTTGGTAGTTCTCGAATGGGCACGTTAGCGGTCCAGCATGTGGACACGGAAGAGGAAACCGGGACCCCGCGGCTATGGTGGGGCGCCCATGCCCGTCGAGAGGAGACGCGTGACCCCCCAGGCCCCCCGCGCCGTGCTGTTCGACATGGACGGCCTGCTGATCGACTCCGAGCGCCTCTGGCTGGAGGTGGAGTCCGAGGTCATGGCCTGGCTGGGCGGCACGTGGACGCCGAGGACCAGGAGAAGCTCGTCGGCGGGTCGCTGTCGATCGCGGTCGCCCACATGCTGGAGCTGACCGGCGCGGACGCCTCGCCCGAGGAGGTCGGCGCGCGGATGCTGGACGGGATGCACGAGCGGCTGAGCGCGTGCGCGCCGATGATGCCCGGCGCCAAGGAGCTGCTCGCCGAGCTGCGCACCGCGGGCGTCCCCGCGGCGCTGGTGTCCTCCAGTCATCGGCGGCTCATCGAGCCGGTGCTGGACGCGGTGGGCCGCGAGCATTTCGCGCTCAGCGTCGCGGGGGACGAGGTGGCCGACACCAAGCCGCACCCCGAGCCCTACCTGACCGCCGCGGCCCGGCTCGGCGCGGACCCGGCCCGCTGCGTCGTCCTGGAGGACTCGCCGAACGGCGTCGCCGCAGGGAGGCCGCGGGCTGCGTCGTGGTCGCGGTGCCGGGCGTCCTGCCGATCCCGCCCGCCCCCGGGCGGACGGTCGTGGCGTCGCTGCGGGACATCGACCTGGCGCGGCTGCGCGAGCTGTCGGGCTGACCCGTACCGGACCCTCCGGCCGGTGCGGGGTCCTCCGCGAGGTCGTCCCGGCGGGGCGTCGCCGGTGGAAGATGCCCGCCCGGTGGTGAGGCCGCCCCGGCTCCACCGTTCCGTCATCGTTCCGTTGCCGGACGTTGACATGCGCTTCCCTCGCCACCCTGGAAGGGACGGCGTCCCGGGCCGGACAGGTCCCGCGGCGGCGGGCGTCCGACATGCGCGCCCTGAGATGCGCACCCTGATACCGCAGGGGCACATTCCCGGGGTCGGTCCCGCGGAAGGAGGAGGTCGCGCGGCCCGCAAACCGTCCGCCGGGAGGAGCGGCGCCGGGCCGGGACGTGTGACCATGGGAGCGGCAGCACCACACGGATGAGGGGCCGGCATGAGCGACGCAGCCATTTTCGCGATCAGTCTCGGGGTGACCCTGGTGGGGCTGGTGATCAGCTGGGGGGTGGCCCGCCGCCGCGGCGCCGCGACCGGGGTGCGCGGCGCGGCCCTGTCGCTGGTGCCGGTCGGCGCGGCGCTGACGGGGGTGACCGGCTTCTTCGTCGACCTGGCCTTCGACCCCGGGAAGTGGGCGGGCGTCGTGGTCATCGGCCTCGCGGTCGTCCTCTACATGGCCTCCGGCGCGATGCTCGCCCGCCGCTCCGGCGGCGGCCGCAAGGAGCCCGGTCCCGGCAAGTCCGGGGGGGAGTCGGGCGGCCGGCGGGCCGCGGCCGGCAAGGCACCCAAGGGAGAGGTCGGCGGCGCGCAGGGCGCCGACCCCGAGATGGACGAGATCGAGCAGATCCTCCGCAACCGCGGCATTTCCTGACCGCACCGTCCCGCCCGCGGCGCCTCGCGCCCGGCGGCACGTTCCGGCATCCGAGCAGGGCCTCCGAACCTGGGGGCCCTGCTCTGTGCATAGACCAGCCTCCTTTGTGCTCTCTTCACTTCCCTGCTCCTGACAGAACTTGTCAAGAGCCCGCCGCCGCGTCCCGCGGACCGGGCCGTCCGGGGCTGTGCCGGGGTGCCCGCCGAACCGCCGGTGCGCCGCGCCGCGCGCGTCCGTGGCCCCTGGGGCGGCTGTGCACTAGCGTGCTGACCTGCGGAGAAAGAGTCTCAGGACGGACTCGGTCCGGTAAAGGTTCCCGGTCCGAGGGCCGCTGGGGTGCAACCCACTCTGAGGGTGGTCGTACTATTCGGGCGATTTGTCCGGCGAGTTTGTGCATGACGCGTGTGCCCGAGATGACGACGAGATCACAAGTCAGATACGGGTACTGGCGCAGCCCGCCTCACGGATGGACAGTCGTGCCCGAAGGACTACGTTTCCCTTCAGCAAACGCGGCGTAACGGGCACGGGAGGCTGCGGATGATCTCCGCGATCGCCGGTCGCACGCCGGCGGCATGGCCTGAACCCAGTGGCCGGACGGTAGGAGGTAGAGCGTGGCCGCACCCATCGAGGTGACCGGTTCCGACGGCGAGGCGCAGCCCGAAGCTGTCCTGGAGGGCATGCAGGGGAAGAAGATCCAGGGCCGGTCCCTCGGCCAGATCGCGTGGATGCGCCTCAGGCGGGACAAGGTCGCGCTCACCGGTGGTGGCGTGGTGATCCTGCTGATCCTCATCGCGATCTTCGGGCCGTTCTTCGTGCAGGACCCGCTCGCCTACCACCAGAACCTGATCGACCCGACCTACAGCCGTCCCAAGGACGGCTTCTGGCACTCGGGGATCAGCGGCGAGCACCTGCTGGGCGTCGAGCCGGGCACCGGCCGCGACATGCTCGCCCGGATCGTGTACGGCGCCCGGATCTCCCTGCTGGTGTCGTTCCTGGCGACGCTCCTGTCGGTCGTCATCGGCACGGTCCTCGGCATCACCGCCGGCTACTTCGGCGGCTGGGTCGACTACCTCATCAGCCGCGCCATGGACGTGTTCCTTGCCTTCCCGCTGCTGCTGTTCGCGATCGCCCTGGTCGGCGTCGTGACCGACGGTTCGTTCGGGCTGAGCGGCAACGGGCTGCGGGTCTCGGTCCTCGTCTTCGTGATCGGCTTCTTCAACTGGCCCTACATCGGCCGGATCGTCCGCGGGCAGACGCTGTCGCTGCGCGAGCGCGAGTTCGTCGACGCCGCCCGCAGCATGGGCGCCCGCAGCGGATACGTCCTGTTCAAGGAGGTCCTGCCGAACCTCGTCGCGCCGATCCTCGTGTACTCCACGCTGCTGATCCCGACGAACATCCTGTTCGAGGCAGCCCTGTCGTTCCTCGGCGTCGGCGTGATCCCGCCGACCCCGTCGTGGGGCGGCATGCTCACCCTGGCCGTCCCGCTGTACGCGACCGCCCCGATGTACATGATCATCCCGGGCATGGCCATCTTCATCACCGTCCTCGCCTTCAACCTTTTCGGTGACGGGCTGCGGGACGCTCTCGACCCCCGGGCCAAGTGACCTCGGGTTAACTCACCCGCCTAAGTGAAGGGGTGCGCCTGCACATGAAACTGATGAGATCCATCTCGGTCCTCGCGGCCGGGGTGCTCGCCACCGGGGCCCTCGCGGCCTGCGGCGGCGGTGACTCCGACGGTTCGGGGGAAGGCCCCGGCTTCAACGCCGCCGTGAACGAGGTCGCCAACGTCTCGGACAAGAAGGGCGGCACGCTCCGCCTCGCCAGCTCCGACGACTGGGACTCCCCGGACCCGGGCAACACTTACTACGCGTTCTCGAGCAACTTCGCCCGCCTGTACGGCCGTTCGCTGACGACGTTCAAGCCGGCCGCGGGCAAGGAGAGCCTGGAGATCGTCCCCGACCTGGCCAGCGGTCTCGGGACGCCCAGCAACGACAGCAAGACCTGGACGTACAAGATCCGGACCGGCGTGAAGTTCAGCGACGGCACCACGGTCACGTCCAAGGACGTCAAGTACGCCGTCGAGCGCAGCAACTTCTCCAAGGAGCTGCAGCTCGGGCCGAAGTACTTCAAGCAGTACCTGGTCGACAACGACGAGCCGTACAAGGGCCCGTACGAGGACGACTCCGAGCAGGGCCTGGAGTCCATCGAGACTCCCGACGACCAGACGATCGTCTTCAACCTGAAGGAACCGTTCTCGGAGTTCGACTACCTGGTGCAGATGCCCCAGACCATGCCGGTGCCGAAGGAGAAGGACACCGGCCTGAAGTACGAGACCGCGATCGTGTCGTCGGGCCCGTACAAGGTCGACAGCTACCAGCGCGGCAAGCAGATGACCCTGTCCCGCAACCCGCACTGGGACAAGAACACCGACCCGATCCGCAAGGCGCTGCCGGACAAGATCACGGTCGAGCTGAAGCAGAACGGCGACGACATCGACCAGCGTCTGCTCAGCGGCGATCTGGAGATGGACATCGCCGGCGTCGGCGTCCAGTCGGCCGCGCAGCCGAAGGTCCTCGCCGCCGACCAGAAGCCCTATGTCGACAACCCCGTCCAGGGCTACCTGCGGTACATGGCGCTGAACCAGCACGTCAAGCCGCTCGACAACGTCCACTGCCGCCGCGCCGTGCAGTACGCCACGGACAAGGTCGCCGCGCAGACCGCCTACGGCGGCCCGCTGGCCGGCGGCGACGTCGCCACCACGGTGCAGCCGACGAACCTCGAGTCGTACCAGAAGTTCGACCTGTACCCGCAGAAGCAGGCCGAGGGCGGCGGTCTCGACGAGGCCACCATCGCCAAGGCCAAGCAGGAGCTGCAGGAATGCGGCCAGCCGAACGGCTTCAGCACCAAGATCTCGGCCCGTTCGGACCGGAAGAAGGAAGTCGCGATGGCCCAGGCCATCCAGCAGGCGCTGAAGAAGGTCGGCATCAACGCCAGCATCGTGCAGTTCCCGGCCGGTGACTACTTCAACAAGTTCGTCGGCGTGCCGGACTACGTCCATGAGCACGGCGTCGGCATGATGCTGATGGCGTGGGCCCCGGACTGGCCGACCGGCTACGGGTTCCTGCAGCAGATCGTGCACGGCTCGGCGATCAAGCCGTCCGGCGGCACGAACCTGTCCGAGCTGGACGACCCGAAGATCAACCAGGCGCTCGACGGCGCCATCTCCAACACCGACAAGGCCGCGCGCACCAAGATCTACAGCGAGGTCGACAAGATGGTGATGGAGAACGCCAGCATCGTCCCGCTCATCTACGCCAAGGCGCTGCTCTACCGGCCGCAGAACGTCACCAACGTCGGCATCACCGGTGGCTACGGCGGCATGTACGACTACCTCAACATGGGCGTGGAGTGATCAACCGCTCGCTCGCCTCTCCATCCGAAGGCAGGTGAAGGCGACGCCCGCCGGCCGGGTCCGGGCCCACAGGTCCACCCGGCCGGCGGGCCGGGCCGCGCATAGTGTTCGCATACATCATCCGGCGCCTCATCGGGGCCGTCATCATGCTGCTGGTGGTCACGCTGGTGACCTTCGGCATCTTCTTCGGTCTGCCGAAGCTGGCGGGTCAGACCACCGACCAGCTCGCGGCCGCGTACGTCGGCAAGGCCCCCACCGCGCAGGCGATCCAGGACACCAAGGAGCGCCTGAAGCTGGACGAGCCGATCGTGGTCCAGTACGGAGACTTCCTCAAGGGGATCGTCGCGGGCAAGGACCTCGACCTCGGGCCGACCAGCGAGCATTGCTCCGCGCCCTGCCTCGGCTACTCGTTCAACTCCAGCCAGCAGGTGCTGCCGACGCTGGCCGACCGGGCCCCCGCGACGCTGTCGCTGGCGATCGGCGCGGCCGTGATCTGGCTGACCGTCGGGATCACCACCGGTGTCGTGTCGGCGCTGCGCCGCGGCAGCAAGTGGGATCGCGGCGCCATGGTGATCGCGCTCGCCGGGGTGTCGCTGCCCATCTACTTCACCGGACTGGTGTCGCTCGCCCTGTTCTCCTACACCCTGGAGATCTTCCCGGGCGGCGGCAGTTACCGGCCGATCACCGAGGACCCGGTGAGATGGTTCCAGTCGCTGGTGCTGCCGTGGGTGACGCTCGCGTTCCTGTACGCGGCGATGTACGCGCGGCTCACCAGAGCGGGCATGCTGGAGACGATGAACGAGGACTACATCCGCACGGCCCGAGCCAAGGGGCTGGCGGAAAAGCAGGTCGTGACCAGGCACGCGCTCCGCGCCACCCTGACACCGATCATGACCGTGTTCGGGCTGGACCTCGGGCTGCTGCTCGGCGGCGCGGTGCTGACGGAGAACACCTTCGGCATCCACGGGCTGGGGCAGCTCGCGATCAGCTCGATCAACAGCAGCGACCTGCCGATGGTCCTCGGGGTGACGCTGATCACCGCCACCTCCATCGTCGTGATCAACCTGATCGTGGACCTCCTCTACGCCATCGTCGACCCGAGAGTGAGGCTGGGCTGATGACCGAGAAGACGCCCGCCGCCGCGGACGAGGCGACCGCCGGGCCGGCCCGCGAGGCCGCGGCCGCCGCGGACGGTGCTCCGAGGCGTTCCTCGAGGTCCGCGACCTCAAGATCCACTTCCCGACGGACGACGGCGTCGTCAAGTCCGTCGACGGCCTGTCGTTCAAGCTGGAGCCGGGCCGCACCCTCGGCATCGTGGGGGAGTCCGGGTCGGGCAAGAGCGTGACCAGCCTCGGCATCCTCGGCCTGCACAACCGCCGCAACGCGAACGTGTCGGGCGAGATCTGGCTGGACGGCACCGAGCTCGTCGGGGCCTCGCAGAGCGAGGTCCGCCGCCTCCGCGGCCGCAAGATGGCGATGATCTTCCAGGATCCGCTGTCGTCGATGCACCCCTTCTACACGGTGGGGCAGCAGATCGTCGAGGCGTACCGGGTGCACAACGACGTGTCCAAGCAGGTCGCGCGCAAGCACGCGATCGAGATGCTGGGCCGGGTCGGCATCCCCAAGCCCGACAGGCGGGTCGACGACTACCCGCACCAGTTCTCCGGCGGCATGCGGCAGCGCGCGATGATCGCGATGGCGCTGTCGTGCGACCCGGAGCTGCTGATCGCCGACGAACCCACCACCGCGCTCGACGTGACCGTCCAGGCGCAGATCCTCGACCTCATCCAGGACCTGCAGCAGGAGTTCAACTCCGCCGTCATCATGATCACCCATGATCTGGGGGTCGTCGCGGAGCTGTCGGACGACATCCTGGTCATGTACGGCGGCCGCTGCGTGGAGTACGGCGCCGTCGAGGACGCGTTCCACAACCCCATGCACCCCTACACGTGGGGTCTGCTCGGTTCCATGCCGCGGCTGGACCGCGAACGCTCGGAGCGGCTGATGCCGATCACCGGGACGCCGCCCAGCCTGATCAACGTCCCGCAGGGGTGCGCGTTCAACCCGCGCTGCCCCTACAGCGAGCAGACCGACGGCAAGAGCACGACGGCGCGTCCCGAACTGGTCGAGGTCGAGCCCGGCCACCTGGCGGCCTGCCACCTGCCGGCCGCGCGGCGGCGGGAACTCTGGAACGACGAGATCCGGCCGAAGCTGTGACGAGCACGGGGGACGAGACTGTGAGCACTTCCAAGAGCAAGGCCCCGGGCGACGAGACCCCGGCGGCGCAGGGCACCGCGGACGGGGGCGTCCCGGTGCCGGCGGAGCGGACCCGCGAGGACGCGCCGAAGCGGCGCGACGGCGAGGTGCTGCTGGACGTCGACGGGCTCGGCAAGCACTTCCCGGTCACGGCGGGGCTGCTGCGCCGGCAGGTCGCGGCGGTCAAGGCCGTCGACGGCGTGTCGTTCTCGGTCCGCAAGGGCGAGACGCTCGGCCTGGTGGGGGAGTCGGGCTGCGGAAAGTCCACCACCGGCCGGATGATCATGCGGTTGCTGGACCCCAGCTTCGGCAAGATCACCTTCGAGGGGCAGGACATCACCACGATGTCCCAGGGGCGGCTGCGGCCGCTCCGCCGCGACCTCCAGATGATCTTCCAGGACCCGTACTCGTCGCTGAACCCGCGCAAGACCGTCGGCGCGATCGTCGGGGCCCCGTTCCGGCTGCAGAACATCGAGGCCAAGCAGGGCGTCAAGAAGGCCGTCCAGGAGATCCTGGAACTCGTCGGCCTCAACCCCGAGCACTACAACCGCTACCCGCACGAGTTCTCCGGCGGCCAGCGGCAGCGCATCGGGATCGCCCGCACCCTCGCGCTCAAACCCAAGCTGATCATCGCGGACGAGCCGGTGTCGGCGCTGGACGTGTCCGTGCAGGCCCAGGTCGTCAACCTGCTGGAGGACCTGCAGGACGAACTCGACCTCACCTACGTCGTGATCGCGCACGACCTGTCGGTGGTGCGGCACATCTCCGACCGGGTCGCCGTCATGTACCTCGGCAAGATCGTCGAGATCGCGGACCGCGACGACCTGTACGAGCGGCCCATGCACCCCTACACCAACGCGCTGATGTCGGCGGTGCCGGTCCCCGACCCGTCCCGGCGCGGGGACCGCAAGCGGATCCGGCTGCAGGGCGACGTGCCCAGCCCGCTGGACCCGCCGCCCGCCTGCCGCTTCCACACCCGCTGCTGGAAGGCGCAGGACATCTGCAAGCAGGTCGAGCCGCCGCTGGTCGAGCTCAGCCCCGGCCACCAGACCGCCTGCCACTTCCCGGAGAACACCACGGTCAGCGCCACCGACGCGGTCGCCCGCGCCACGGTCGCGCCGGGCGCCGAGGCCGAGACCGGCTCCACGGCCGGCGACGCCGCCGGCAAGTCCGACGCCTGACCCGCCCGGCACCCCCGGCACCGGTCCGCCCCGGTAGCCGGTACGCGCCGTCCGCCCTTCGCCGCGGCGCGCACGTCCCGGTGGCGGACGCACGGCGGACGCACGGCGGACGCCCGAGACGCCGCGAACGCGAAAGACCCGGCCCCCGCGGGACCGGGTCTTTCGCGTCGCCCGTGCGGGCGGCCGGGCCCCCGTCCGGCCACCCGCCCGTGCGGCTACTCGGTGGAGATCGCCTCCAGGACGTCCATCCGCCCTGCCCGCCACGCCGGCCACAGCGCCGCCAGCACACCGATCACCGCGGCCACCACCAGGTACACCACCAGCGTCACCACCGGCACCGACAGCACCGACAGCCCCTGATCGGCCAGCGCCTGCTGGAGCGCCGCGCCGAACGCCACCCCGATCCCGATACCGAGGACGGCACCGAACACCGCGATCACGATCGACTCGACCCGGATCATCCGCCGCAGCTGCCGGCGACTCACCCCGATCGCGCGGAGCAGCCCGATCTCCCGCGTCCGCTCGATCACCGACAGCGCCAGGGTGTTCACCACCCCCACCGCCGCGATGATCACCGACATCATCAGCAGCGTCGTCAGGAACGTCACGAACCCGTCCACCTGCTGCCGCGCGTCGTCCTTCAGCGCCGCCTGGTCCGACACCTCCAGATTCGGGTAGGCCGCCAGCGCGTCCTCGATCGCCTTCGTCGTGGACGCCCCCGCGTCCGCGGCGGTCACGACCACCGTGTCGATCGTCGGCCGCAACGTGTGCGCCAGGTACAGGCGCGGATCGACGAGCTGCCCGCCCGCCATCGGGTTCTCGGCGTACACGCCGGTGACCGGCACCTGCACGCTCTCCCCGTCGGGGAACCGGATCGGGACCCGCGACCCCACCCGCCAGCCGTTCTTCTTCGCGTTCTCCTCGCTGACGAGGATCCCGCCCGACCCGAACGACGCCTCGCCCCGGACGACGTCCAGCCGCAGCGCCCGCACGACCGGCGCCGCCTCACCGGACACGTAACGGACGTCCTCCCCGCCGATCTCGGCGTTCCCGCCGTAGACCGGCGCGGCGTCCGTCACGCCGGGCACGCCCTCGATCGCCTCGACCGCGCCGTCCCCGACCGACGCGCCCGCCATGGCGCCGCCGCCCGCCTGCACGATGTAGTCCGCGCCGAACTGCTCGTCGACCTGCTCGTCGACCGACGCGCGCATCGTCGACCCCAGCACGTTCACCGTCGTGATCAGCGCCAGCCCGATCATCAGCGCCGACGCCGTCGCCGCGGTCCGCCGCGGGTTCCGCAGCGCGTTGCGGCGCGCGAGCCGCCCCGTGGTGCCCAGCGTCCGCGCGAACGGCGCGCCCAGCACCGTCACCACCGGGACGCTGATCACCGGCGCGAGCATCGTCACCCCGATGAACACCGCGAGCGCGCCCGTCCCGACCAGCGCCACCGCGCCGTTCCCCGAACCGGCGAGCCCGGCCGCGATCAGCGCCGCGCCGCCCGCGGTCAGCAGCGACCCGAGCGCCACCCGGATCCGCATCGACCGCTGCGGCAGCGCCACATCGTCGCGCATCGCCGCCACCGGCGGGATCTTCGCGGCGCGCCGCGCCGGGAAGTACGCCGACACGACCGTCACCACGATCCCCACCGCGTACGACACGATCACCGCCGTGGGCGTGATCGCCAGCGCCGAGGTGTCCATGCCGGCGGCGCCCTGCAGCAGCCACGCCAGCCCCGCACCGGCGCCCAGGCCCATCGTGGACCCGACCGCGCCGACCGCGACGGCCTCCCGAGGACGGCCCGCGTCACCTGCGGGCGTCCCGCACCGATCGCCCGCAGCAGCGCCAGCTCACGCGTCCGCTGCGCCACCAGCATCGAGAACGTGTTGAAGATGATGAACGCCCCGACGAACACCGAGATCAGCGCGAACACCAGCAGGAACGTCCGGAAGAACCCCATGATCTGCCCGACGGCGCTCATGGTCTCCTCCCGCAGCTCGTCCCCGGTGATCGCCTCGTACCCCTCCGGGAGGACCGCCGCGACCCGGTCGCGCAGCTCCTCCTCCGACGGGCCCGCGGACTCCATCTGCAGGTCGGTGAAGTACCCCGGCCGCAGCATCAGCCGCTGCGCCGTCGCGGTGTCGAACGCGGTGAGCGACGTGCCCATCATGTCGCCGGTGTCGACGATCCCGACCAGCGTCATCTCCCGCACCGGGCCGGCCGTGACGACCTTCACCCGGTCGCCCACCCCGAATCCGGCGTCCTGCGCCGTCGTGGCGTCCAGCATCACCTCCTCCGGGCCCTGCGGCGCCCGGCCCGAGGTGATGTCGAACGTGCCGTCGTCGTACCAGTTCACCCCGAGCTTGGGCGGCCCCTGCCCCGCGGGCGGCCCGGCCACCTCGCCCTCGCGGTCCAGCACCGCCGCGTACCCGGTGACGTTGCCCTCGACGCCCTTGGTCCCCTCGACGCCCTTCACCCGCTCCACGACCGACGCGGGCACCGGACGCGAGCCGCCGCCGGGGACGTCCGCCGCGCGGACGTTCACCGCCACGTGGCTCCCGATCCGGCTGAACATGTCGTCGAACTGCTTGTTCATGCTGTCGGTGAAGATCAGCGTCCCGGCCACGAACGCGACGCCGAGGATCACCGCGACGCCCGTCAGCACCAGCCTGATCTTGTGCGCCGCGAGATTGCGGAGCGTGACCCTCGCCATCATCGGGCCGCGCCCTCCCGCGGCCCTCACCGGCGCCGCCGGCCGGGCCGTCCGCCGGGCCCGCGGCCGGAGCCGCGTCGAACCCCTTCATGCGCTCCAGAACCCGGTCCGCGGTCGGCTCCGCCATCGTGTCCACGATCCGCCCGTCCGTCAGGAACAGCACCTGATCGGAGTACGCCGCCGCCGACGGGTCGTGCGTCACCATCACGATCGTCTGCCCCATCTCCCGCACCGACGAGCGCAGGAACCCCAGCACCTCCGCGCCCGACCGCGAGTCCAGGTTCCCCGTCGGCTCGTCCGCGAAGATGATCTCCGGGCGGGACGCCAGCGCCCGCGCGCACGCCACCCGCTGCTGCTGCCCGCCCGACAGCTCCGTCGGCCGGTGCTTCAGCCGCGGCCGCAGCCCGACGGTGTCGATCACCTGGTCCACCCAGGCCCGGTCCGGCTTGCGGCCCGCGATGTCCATCGGCAGCGTGATGTTCTCCAGCGCCGTCAGCGTCGGCACCAGGTTGAACGCCTGGAAGATGAACCCGATCTTGTCGCGGCGCAGCCGCGTCAGCTGCTTGTCCTTCAGCCGAGTCAGATCGGTGTCGCCGACGAACACCGAGCCCGAGTCGACCGAGTCCAGCCCCGCCATGCAGTGCATCAGCGTCGACTTCCCCGACCCGGACGGGCCCATGATCGCCGTGAACCGGCCCCGCGGGATCCCCGCCGACACCGCGTCCAGCGCCACGACCCGGGCGTCGCCGCGCCCGTACACCTTCGAGATCTGCTCCACCCGCGCGGCGACATCGCCCGTCCCGGGGCCCGTCCCCGGCGCGGATCGCGCATCGGCGGTCGATGGGGCGGTGTTCGTCACGAGAACTCCTGTTGGGGTGAGAGGTGCGGATGAACACGGACCGGCCGTCTCAACGACGATCCGTTACCGGAAACCCTAGAAGTTCCGCGCGCCCGGAAGATGCACCTACGGAAGGGAATCGGCCGTCCACCCAACGCAGGACGAGCGCCCGCCCGCTCGTCCTCCCGGAGTAGGACGGACATGGCCCTGAGTCCGGGGCGACCCCGAGACGCCCGCCCGGCGCCGGCGCGATCACCACAGGTCGGCCGCCCGCACCGACCCCGAGCCGTCCCCGTTTTGAGCCGTCCCCGTTCCGAGCTGTTGGCGGCCGAGCCGTCCCGGCCGCATCGCACGCCCGGTACGGACCCCGGTCGCACCCGAAGCGCGGCCGCGCGCGTCAGCTCTGACCCGGGCGGCTCAACCCCGTCTCGTAGGCGTACACCACCGCCTGCACCCGGTCCCGCAACCCCAGCTTCGCCAGCACGTTCCCCACATGCGTCTTCACCGTCGTCTCACTGACCACCAGCTCCGCCGCGATCTCCGCGTTCGACTGCCCGCGCGCCACGTGCGCCAGCACCTCCCGCTCCCGCTCGGTCAGCGTGTCCAGCCCCGGCGGCGGCGCCGAATCCCGCGCCGCCGGCAGCCGCGTCGCGAACTTGTCCAGCAGCCGCCGCGTCACGCTCGGCGCCACGATCGCGTCGCCCGCCGCCACGATCCGGATCGCCTGCACCAGATCCTCCGGCGGCGAGTCCTTCAACAGGAACCCGCTCGCACCCGCCCGCACCGCCTCGATCACGTACTCGTCCAGATCGAACGTCGTCAGGATCAGCACCCGCGGATCGTGCGCCGCCGCACCGTCCCGGATGATCCGCCGCGTCGCCTCGATCCCGTCCACACCCGGCATCCGGATGTCCATCAGCACCACGTCCGGCAGCAGCGACCGCGTCATCTCCACCGCCGCCGCGCCGTCCCCGGCCTCGCCCACCACCGCGATCTCCGGCTCCGCCTCCAGGATCAGCCGGAAACCCGTCCGCAGCAGCGGCTGATCGTCCACCAGCAGCACCCGCACCGCGCTCATCGCGCCGCCCCGTCCATCGTCCCGGCTCCTCGCCTCACGCCGCTCATGCCCGACAACCTACGCCTCCAGCGGGAAACGGGCCCGCACCCCGAACCCGCCGCCGACCCGCGGCCCGATCCGCAGCTCGCCACCGTACAGCGCCACCCGCTCGTACATCCCCACCAGCCCGTGCCCCGGCCGCGCCTCGTCCCCCGCCATGATCGTCGCCGTGCCCGGCCCGTCGTCCTCGATCTCCACCGTCAGATGATCAGCGGTGTAGTACAGCCGCACCCACGCCCGCGCATGCGCCCCCGCGTGCTTCAGCGTGTTCGTCAACGCCTCCTGGATCAACCGGAACGCCGCCACGTCCACCCCGGCGACGGCGTACGCGCCTCACCCTCGATCCACAGCTGCACCGACAACCCCGTCTCCCGCACATGATCCAGCAGCTCGCCCAGATCACCCAGCCCCGGCTGCGGCGCCAGCTCGCCCCCCGCCCGCTCCGCGTCCCGGTCCGTCCGCAGCACCCCCACGATCCGCCGCATCTCGCTCAACGCCGTCCGCCCGACCTCCTCGATCGTCGACATCGCGTCCCGCGCGCTGCCGGCGTCCCGGTCGATGATCCGCCGCGCCGCCCCCGCCTGCACCGTCATCACGCTCACATGGTGCGCCACCACATCGTGCAGCTCCCGCGCGATCCGCGAACGCTCCTCGATCCGCGCCGCCCGCGCGTCCGTCCCCCGCGCCCGCTCCAACCGCGCCGCACGATGCTCCAACTCCGCGAAATACGCCCGCCGCAACCGCAGATTCCGCCCCAGCATCCACACACCGATCACCAGCGCGCAATCGGTGAGGAACACCATCGGCTCGATCGGCACCGGCAGCAGCACCAGCATCGCCACGAAGTACACGACCGCCACAAGCCCGCCCAGCGCGCTCTGCGCCAGCCCCCGATGCGCCGCCACGCTGTACACCGCGACCAGGAAAGCCACCACGTCCGGCACCGACGGCGGATACCGCAGCGCCGTCAGCACCGCCCCACCCGCCACCACGAACAGCATCACCCCCAGCGGGGCGCGCCGCCGGAACGTCAACGCCATCGTGACGACCACCACCAGCACGCCCCCAGCGCGTCCGGCGGCGTGAACGCCGACTCGTAGCCCCCCACCCGCACGTCCGACAGGAACAGCTGCGGCAGCCCCACCAGCAGCAACCCGGCCGCGAGCAGCGCATCGGCCGCAGACGGACGCGACTGCAGCCAGGCACGGAAGGCGAAGAGACCACGGATGCGGGGTGACACGATTCTCACCCTAGGAGGTCACGCCAGGTCGTGAGCCCTCCTGAACGCGGATCTGCGGTCATCCCCAAGAAGGAGGAACACCGCCCCGCCACCACCCGCAAGACCTACAGATCGTCCCGCTCCCGCGCCGCACCCACCGCATCACCCGCCGCATCACCCGCCGCGTCACCGCCCGCCGGGACCTCCGGCGACCGGCGTCCCACCGGCACCACCGGCAACGGCGGGGGAGTGCCCCCGAACTCCGGACACCGCTCCCGATGATCGCACCAGTCGCACAGCCGCCCCCGCCGCGACCGCCACTCCCCGCTGTCCATCGCCCGCCGGATCGCCTGCCACAACGCCTCCACCTTCCGCTGCGTCGCCCGCAGATCCGCCTCGTCCGGCTCGTACCGCAGCACCTCGCCGTTCCCCAGATACATCAGCTGCAGCAACCGCGGCACCCGCCCCCGCAACCGCCACAGCACCAGCGCGTAGAACTTCATCTGGAACAACGCCCGCGCCTCGAAATCCGCACGCGGCGCAGTCCCCGTCTTGTAGTCCACGATCCGCACCTCACCGGTCGGCGCCACGTCCACCCGGTCGATGTACCCCCGCAGCTTCAACCCCGAGTCCAGCACCGTCTCGACGAACAGCTCCCGCTCCGCCGGCTCGAGCCGCCGCGGATCCTCCAACGTGAAATACCGCTCCACCATCCGCCGCGCCTGCGCCAACCACTCGTCCCGCTCGGCGTCCCCGGCCTCGCCGTCCCCGAACAGCCCCGCCAGCTCCGGCTCCGACTCCAGCAGCCGCTCCCACTCCGGCCCCAGCATCGCCAGCGCCGCCTCCGGCGTCCGCCCGCCCGTCGGCAGATCGAACAACCGCTCCAGCACCGAATGCACCAGCGTCCCCCGCACCGCCGCGGCACTGGGCCGCTCCGGGATCCGGTCGATCACCCGGAACCGGTACAGCAGCGGGCACGTCATGAAATCACCCGCCCGCGACGGCGACAGTGACCCCACGACCCGCACCGCCGCGTCCCCGGACCCGCCGGCCCCCGCCCCGGAAACGGAGGGATCACTGGGCGTGCCTGGGCGCCGGCCACCGGCCTCGGTCGTCGTCATGGCACAGCAGCGTAGGCGACCACCCCGACGAAACCCCGCAACCCCGCGACCCGCACGCCCCCCGGCCCCCACCGGACGTCCCGCCGCCGCGACCGGAACACCACCGGCAGCACGAACGCCCCACCGGGGCCGTAGCATCGGTGACGTGACACACAGCGCGCCCCCGAACCCGGGCAAGACCCCGGCCACCGGCCACGACGACCGCCAAGGCCCGCGGCCCGGCCTCTACTTCGGCCGCCCCTTCGGCGTCCCCGTCTTCGTCTCGCCCAGCTGGTTCCTGGTCGCCGTCCTCGTCACCATCATGTTCGAAGGACAGGTCAACGACGTCGTCGAACGCCCCACCAGCTACGCCGTCGCCTTCGCCTACGCCGTCCTCCTCTACGGCTCCGTCTTCGTCCACGAACTCAGCCACGCCGTCACCGCCCGCGTCCTCGGCCTCCCCGTCCGCTCCGTCACCCTCCACATCCTCGGCGGCGAGACCTCCATCGAACGCGAGGCCCCCACCCCCGGCCGCGAATTCCTCATCGCCTTCGCCGGCCCCCTCGTCAACCTCGTCCTCGCCGGACTCGGCCTCCTCGCCCACGCCACCCTGCCCCTCCCCGACGTCGCCCTCCTCCTCGTCGACGCCCTCACCTTCGCCAACCTCCTCGTCGGCGTCTTCAACCTCCTGCCCGGCCTCCCCCTCGACGGCGGACGCCTCGTCCGCGCCGCCGTCTGGAAAGCCACCGGCCACAGCCGCAGCGGCGCCATCATCGCCGGCTGGGTCGGCCGCGCCGTCGCCATCGCCGCCCTCCTCGCCGGCGCCTACCTCGCCGCCTACCCCGCCTCCGACGAAGCCACCGGCGGCGGCACCGGCTTCGGCTGGCTCGCCCTCCTCTGGTCCGCCCTCGTCGCCTCCTTCATCTGGGTCGGCGCCACCCAGGCCATCCGCGCCGAACACGTCCGCGACCGCATCCCCCTGCTGTCCGCCCGCCGCCTCGCCCGCCGCGCCACCCTCGTCACCCCCGACGTCCCCCTCGCCGAAGCCGTCCGCCGCGCCCACGCCGACCACGCCGGCGCCCTCGTCGTCGTCGACCACGACGGCACCCCCCAAGGACTCGTCAGCGAGAAGGCCGTCACCGAAACCCCCGAGCACCGCCGCCCCTGGGTCACCGTCGGCGACCTCTCCCGCGGCCTCGACCCCGACCGCACGCTCCCCGCCGACCTCCGCGGCGAAGCACTCATCGAAGCCCTCCGCCGCGCCCCCGCCCCCGAATACCTCCTCACCGAACCCGACGGACGCGTCTACGGCGTCCTCGCCGTCAGCGACGTCGACCGCACCTTCGCCGGAATCTGAACCCCGCCCGCACCGCCCCCCGCCCCGCCGCACGACGGACCGAACCGCCCCCGCCCGCCGCTAGCCTTGACGCCCATGAGCGAACCCCAGTCCAACGACGGACCCCGCACAACCACCGGCCGCATCCCCCACGGCCCCTTCCGTCCCGGAGACCAGGTTCAGCTCACCGACCCCAAAGGCCGCATCAACACCATCACCCTCCAAAGCGGCAAGGAATACCACTCCCACAAGGGCGCCATCCCCCACGACACCATCATCGGCAGCCCCGAAGGCTCCGTCTTCCGCTCCACCGGCGGCACCGAATACCTCGCCTTCCGCCCCCTCCTCACCGACCACACCCTCCGCATGCCCCGCGGCGCCGCCGTCGTCTACCCCAAGGACGCCGCCCAGATCGTCGCCCAGGCCGACATCTTCCCCGGCGCCCGCGTCATCGAGGCCGGCGCCGGATCCGGCGCCCTCAGCTGCTTCCTCCTGCGCGCCGTAGGCGAACACGGACACCTCTCCTCCTACGAACGCCGCCCCGACTTCGCCGACATCGCCCGCGGCAACGTCGAACGCTTCTTCGGCGGCCCCCACCCCGCATGGCGCCTCACCGTCGGCTCCCTCGAAAACGACCTCGCCGAAACCGAGATCGACCGCGCCGTCCTCGACATGCTCGCCCCCTGGGAATGCATCGACGCCGTCGCCGAAGCCCTCATCCCCGGCGGCATGCTCTGCGCCTACATCGCAACCACCACCCAGATGTCGCGCATCGTCGAAGACCTCCGCGCCCACGGCAGCTTCGCCGAGCCCTACGCCTTCGAAACCCTCCTGCGCTCCTGGCACGTCGACGGCCTCGCCGTCCGCCCCGACCACCGCATGATCGGCCACACCGGCTTCCTCGTCACCGCCCGCCGCCTCGCCGACGGCGTCACCCCGCCCACCCGCCGCCGGCGCCCCGCCAAGGGCGCCCACCCCACCCCCGACGGCACCCCCGGCAACGGCACCCCCGGCAACACCGCCCCCGCCGCCGACGGCGCCCCCGCCGACGCCGCACCCGACGCCACGCCCGGGCCCACCACCGAGTCATAGATCACATCCCGGCACCCCACCGGCGTGTCGCGCCACAACCCGCCGAAACCACCGGACCCCGCCCCCGCACCCTCCGCCACACCACGAAACCCCAGGTCCCGCACCCACCGCCCGCCCCCAGACCACCCCCGCACCCCGCCCGAAAGCCACCCGCACGACACGAGAACCGAATGGGCAGGTTACGGAAGCCCTCCAGATAGGTAGGGTCTCAGTAGGTCGTCGGCTCTCTTCGTGAGGAGGTGACGGGGCGTGGCCGCTCGTGATGATGCTGGGGCGCGCAGAGCGCAGCACGACAAGGAGGTCAAGGACCTCCAAACGCAGATCTCCTTCCTGGAGGAGGAGATCACCGTGCTGCGCCGCAAACTCGCGGAATCCCCGCGCCAAGCACGCGTGCTGGAAGAACGTCTCCATGAGGCACAGGCCAACCTGGCCGCGGTGACCGGTCAGAACGAGCGTCTCGTAGCGACCCTCAAAGAGGCTCGCGAACAGATCGTGGCGCTCAAGGAGGAGGTCGACAGGCTCGCACAACCACCCTCCGGATTCGGGGTCTTCCTCGAAGCCCGCGACGATGGAACGGTCGACATCTTCACCGGCGGACGCAAGCTGCGCGTCAACGTCAGCCCCGCCGTCGAAGTCGAAGACCTCCAGCGCGGCCAGGAGGTCATGCTCAACGAGGCACTCAACGTCGTCGAAGCCCTGAAGTTCGAAGAGCAGGGCGAAGTCGTCATGCTCAAGGAACTCTTCGACGACGGAGAACGCGCCCTCGTCATCGCGCACGCCGACGAGGAACGCGTCATCAAAACTCGCCGAACCACTCCGCGGCGTCCCACTCCGCGCCGGCGACTCGCTCATGCTCGAGTCCCGCTCCGGATACGCCTACGAGAAGATCCACAAGGCCGAGGTCGAAGAACTCGTCCTCGAAGAGGTCCCCGACATCTCCTACAACGAGATCGGAGGACTCGGCGGCCAGATCGAACTGATCCGCGACGCCGTCGAACTGCCCTACCTGCACGCCGACCTGTTCCGCGAACACCAGCTCCGGCCCCCCAAGGGCGTCCCTCTCTACGGACCCCCCGGATGCGGCAAGACCCTCATCGCCAAGGCCGTCGCCAACTCGCTCGCCAAACAGGTCGCCGAGAAGACCGGCAAGGAAGGCAAGAGCTTCTTCCTCAACATCAAGGGGCCCGAACTCCTCAACAAGTACGTCGGCGAAACCGAGCGCCACATCCGCCTCGTCTTCCAGCGAGCCCGCGAGAAGGCCTCCGCCGGCACCCCGGTCATCGTGTTCTTCGACGAGATGGACTCCATCTTCCGCACCCGCGGCTCCGGAGTCTCCTCCGACGTCGAGAACACCATCGTCCCGCAGCTGCTCAGCGAGATCGACGGAGTCGAAGGCCTCGAGAACGTCATCGTCATCGGCGCGTCCAACCGCGAGGACATGATCGACCCCGCGATCCTGCGCCCCGGACGACTCGACGTCAAGATCAAGATCGAGCGCCCCGACGCCGAAGCCGCCAAGGACATCTTCTCCAAATACATCCTCAGCGGCCTCCCGCTCCACCCCGACGACATCAAGGAACACGACGGCTCCGAAGCCGCCACCGTCGACGGCATGATCCAGCGCACGGTCGAACGCATGTACGCCGAAACCGAGGAGAACCGCTTCCTCGAAGTCACCTACGCCAACGGTGACAAGGAAGTCCTCTACTTCAAGGACTTCAACTCCGGCGCCATGATCCAGAACATCGTCGACCGCGCCAAGAAAATGGCCATCAAACAGTTCCTCGACACCGGGCAAAAAGGCCTGCGGGTCAACCACCTGCTCGCCGCCTGCGTCGACGAGTTCAGCGAGAACGAAGACCTGCCCAACACCACCAACCCCGACGACTGGGCCCGCATCTCCGGCAAGAAGGGCGAGCGGATCGTCTACATCCGCACCCTCGTCTCCGGAACCAAGGGCGCGGAAGCCGGACGCTCCATCGACACCGTCGCCAACACCGGCCAGTACCTCTGACCGGCACACCCGCGACCACGACCGCGGCGGCCCCCGGACCGGGGGCCGCCGCGGCCGCGTCACGCCCATGCGACCCCGCCCGCGCCACGACGAACCCGCCACGACACACCGTCCCCGTGGCTCCACCCCCACGGCCCCGATAGGCTCGACAATATGACTGTTCGGCGGGTGATGGGCATCGAGACCGAGTACGGCATCTCCGTACCGGGCCAGCCAGGGGCCAACGCGATGGTGACCTCCTCCCAGGTCGTCAACGCCTACCTCGCGGCATCGGCGGCACGCGCCCGCCGGGCCCGCTGGGACTTCGAAGAGGAGAACCCCCTCCGCGACGCCCGCGGCTTCGACCTCGCACGCGAGGTCGCCGACCCCACCCAGCTCACCGACGAAGACCTCGGCCTCGCCAACATCATCCTCACCAACGGCGCCCGGCTCTACGTCGACCACGCACACCCCGAATACTCCGCACCCGAGTGCACCAACCCCCTCGACGCCGTCATCTGGGACAAAGCCGGAGAACGCGTCATGGCCGACGCGGCCCAACGCGCCGCCATGGTCCCCGGCACCAACCCCATCCAGCTCTACAAGAACAACACCGACAACAAGGGCGCCTCCTACGGCTGCCATGAGAACTACCTCATGCGCCGCGAGACCCCCTTCGCCGACATCGTCCGCCACCTCACCCCCTTCTTCGTCTCCCGCCAGGTCGTCTGCGGCGCCGGCCGCGTCGGCATCGGCGTGGACGGCCGCGGCGACGGCTTCCAGATCAGCCAGCGCGCCGACTTCTTCGAAGTCGAGGTCGGCCTCGAGACCACCCTCAAACGCCCCATCATCAACACCCGACGAACCCCACGCCGACCCCGAAAAGTACCGGCGCCTCCACGTCATCATCGGCGACGCCAACCTCGCCGAGCTCTCCACCTACCTCAAGCTCGGCACCACATCCCTCGTCCTCGCCATGATCGAGGACGGCTTCCTCACCACCGACCTCTCCGTCGACATGCCCGTCGCCTCACTGCGCGCCGTCTCCCACGACCCCTCCTGCAAGCACCTGCTCACCCTCCGCGACGGCCGCAAGATGACCGCCGTCCAGCTCCAGATGGAGTACCTCGAGCAGTCCCGCAAGTACGTCGAGGACCGCTTCGGCGCCGACGTCGACGACATGACCAAGGACGTCCTCGATCGCTGGGAGTCGGTCCTGCACCGCCTCGGTGACGACCCCATGCAGCTCTCCCGCGAGCTCGACTGGGTCGCGAAGCTGGCCCTGCTCGAGGGCTACCGCAGCCGCGACGACATCGACTGGTCCCACTCCCGCCTGCACCTCGTCGACCTGCAGTACGCCGACGTCCGCCCGGAGAAGGGCCTCTACAACCGCCTCGTCGACCGCGGCCGCGTCGAACGCCTCATCACCGAGGCCCAGGTCGAGTCCGCCATCGACGACCCGCCCGAGGACACCCGCGCGTACTTCCGCGGCCGCTGCCTGCGCCAGTACGCCGACAACGTCGCCGCCGCCTCCTGGGACTCCGTCATCTTCGACGTCCCCGGCCGCGAGTCCCTCCAGCGAGTCCCCACCCTGGAACCCCTGCGCGGCACCAAGGAGCACGTAGGCGGCCTTCTGGACCGCTGCCGCACCGCGGAGTCCCTCGTGGCCACCCTCACCGGCCAGGACTGATCTGACGGCCGCAGGATCGCTCTGACCAGCGCACACCCCGCCCCGCGCCGCAATCGTGCGGCGCGGGCGGGTGATGCTGTTATACCGGCTATATCGCCGCGCTGACCTGGGCAAACGGTCGACGTCTCCGTATCGAGACCGGTTTGCCCGTTTCATAGTCTACGGACCGGCGATAACCCGAGCATGCCGGAGGCCTCCCGCCGACGCGACGAAACGGACCGCAAGATCCACTCGTCGCCGAAGATCGGGATAAGGTCGAAGGCAACGGCAGGAGCGGAGGTACGTGATGGCCACAAAGGACACCGGCGGTCAGAAGCAGACCACGCGGCGCACGGACGAGGTCGAGGAGACCGAGGCCACGACCAGCGAAGACGTCCAAGAGCGCCACGAGGAACTGACCGACGACGTCGACAATATCCTCGACGAAATCGACGAAGTCCTCGAGGAAAATGCAGAGGAATTTGTCCGTTCATTTGTGCAAAAGGGCGGACAGTGATGGATAAATCGGACATGTCCGACTCCATCAAAATAACGAAGTCTTTCGAGTTCTCAAATGGAACTCGAAAGTGTTGTCGAATCATGGGTGGGACTGGTAAGGTCCCACCCATGATTGCTGCAAAAAGTGCAAGGACTGCGGGCAGATCAAGGCGGCCGCCGAGTTCTGGAAGCGCAAGGCGTCGCCGGACGGTCTTGCTCTCTACTGCAAAGACTGCTTCGCTCGGCGAAACTCCAGTTCTTATCGGAAGAAGCAGGCGGCGCTAGGGAAACAGACGAGGGAGTTCAAAAGGCGTCGCAGTGATCCGGAGGGAATGAAGTACTGCCCGCGGTGTGAGGAGGTCAAAGCAGTGGAGGACTTCGGTAGGAATCAATCTACGAAGTCCGGGAAATCTGTTTATTGCAAGCCCTGCTGGAACGTGATCTCGAGGGTCCATCGGAGCGCAGGCACGGCAGCAGCCGCAACTACCTCCTCAAACTCCGCTACGGCGTCACCGAGGAGGAGGTGTCGCAGATGATCGCCGGGCAGGGAGGCGTGTGCGTCATCTGCCTGCGAGGCCCGGCGAAGCACGTCGACCACGACCATTTCTCCGGCGCCGTTCGTCACATCCTGTGTTTCAAGTGCAACGGCGCGCTCGGTCAGTTCGACGACGACCCTCAGCGGATGCTCCTCGCCGCGGACTACCTCGAACTTCGCGGTTCGCAGGCACGGATGCTCGAGAACGAGGTCGGCGCGTCGGTTTTCGGGGGGCCGGATCGCGTGCGTACGGATCCGCTCTGGCGGCAGCGAAGAGCGTCGATGAGCACGTCGCGGCATTACCACCTGCGCCAGAAGTACGGGATCACCGATGAGGACGCCGACTGGCTCCTCGAACGCCAAGTGGGCCTGTGCGGAGTCTGTAGCGACCGTCCTGGGGAGCACATCGACCACGACCACGAGACCGGCGCCGTGCGCGGTATCGCCTGTACCGGTTGCAACACGGGGATGGGCCAGTTCGGTGACGACCCCACGTCCCTCCGCCGCGCGGCGGACTACGTGATGGGGGAGCTCGTCAAGACGGTGAGGGGGGACGACGGTACGGGGCGTCTGTCGTTCACGCTCCCCGACGTGGATCCGGCGACGGTTGCTCCGGACGGCTGGAAGCCTTACCTCGCCGCGGACGGCGAGCGGCGACGCGGCAATCCGTCGTTCGGTGCGCGTCCGAGCGGGGATCTCACGCCGCTCGAGGTTCTGGTGCGGGAGATCGTCGCGCGTGCCGGAGCGGCCGGCCGGACGGCGGCGCCCGGCGGTACCGCCCGTCCGTAGGGCCGCTCGTGGCCCCGCCGGGGTGGCCGGTTCGCCGTGGGCTGACTCGGCGGGGTGGGCGCGGCATGCAGGGACGGGCGTTGAACAGTAGGGTCGTACTCGTCCGCGCCGGTGATCTCTGAGGGGGCCGGTGCCATGGTGGAGGGAAGGGAGTCGCGTGGCGTCCCACGAATCGCACACCGGGCGTCTGCCGGTTTGTTCGCGAGTCCGGACACGTCTTCGTTCACGGAGTTCCTGGGGGCGTACTCGCCGGATCTGCTGCCCGGTGGGCGGACGCCGCCGGCGGCGCCGGTCGGGGAGGAGATCCCGCACGGGACGACGATCGTCGCGGTGAGCTTTCCCGGCGGGGTGGTGATGGCCGGGGACCGGCGGGCGACCGCGGGGAACGTGATCGCGCAGCGCGACATCGAGAAGGTGTTCCGGGCGGATGAGTTCTCGGCGATCGCGATCGCGGGGACGGCGGGCATCGGCCTCGAGATGATGCGGTTGTTCCAGGTGGAGTTGGAGCATTACGAGAAGCGCGAGGGCCGGACGCTGTCGGTCGAGGGCAAGGCGAACCGGCTCGCGACGATGGTTCGGCAGAATCTGGGCATGGCGATGCAGGGGCTGGCGGTGGTGCCGCTGTTCGCCGGGTACGACGAGGAGCGGGACGCGGGGCGGATCTTCTCCTACGATCCGGCGGGCGGCCGGTACGAGGAGCGGGACTTCCATTCGATCGGTTCGGGGTCGGTGTTCGCGCGGGGCGCGCTGAAGAAGCTGTTCCGGCGGGATCTGTCGGTGGAGGACGCGGCGCTGGTGTGCGTGCAGGCGTTGTACGACGCGGCGGACGACGATTCGGCGACGGGTGGTCCGGATCTGCCGCGGCGGATCTTCCCTGTGGTGGCGTCGGTGACGTCGGACGGGTATCGCCGGCTCGGTGAGGACGAGGTGGGGGCGCTCGCGCGGTCCGTGGTCGAGGGACGTTACGACTCGCCGGGCGGGCCGACCGCCCCGCTGCGATAGAAGGGATCCAGACCGGTGTCGATGCCGTTCTATGTGTCGCCTGAACAGCAGATGAAGGACAAGGCGGACTATGCGCGGAAGGGGATTTCGCGTGGCCGCAGCGTGGTCGTGCTGCAGTACGACGACGGCATCCTGTTCGTGGCGGACAATCCGTCTCGGGCGTTGCACAAGATCAGTGAGATCTATGACCGGATCGCGTTCGCGGCGGTTGGGAAGTACAACGAGTTCGAGAACCTGCGGCTGGGCGGGGTCCGGTACGCGGACATCAACGGGTACCAGTACGACCGTCGGGATGTGACGGCGCGGGGGCTGGCGAACGTGTACGCGCAGTCGCTGGGGACGATCTTCACGGAGACGAACAAGCCGTACGAGGTGGAGTTGGTCGTCGCGGAGGTCGGTGAGGACGCGGAGACGGATCAGATCTACCGGTTGACGTTCGACGGGTCGGTGGCCGACGAGCACGGGTACGTGGCGATGGGCGGTCAGGCGGATGCGGTGGCGCAGGCGCTGAAGGACGGGTTCCGCGAGGGGGCGTCGCTGGAGGAGGCGTTGCGGACGGCGGTGCGTGCGCTGGAGGCGCAGGATTCGGATCGTCGTCTGGAGGCGTCGTCGCTGGAGGTGGCGGTGCTGGACCGGAATCGGGAGCACCGGCTGTTCAAGCGGTTGGCGGCTCGCCGGATCGAGGGGCTGTTGTCGGAGGGGTCCGGCGGGTCGTCGGGCGGTGAGGGCGCGGCCGGTGAGGACGCGGGGTCGGGGTCGGGGTCGGGTTCGTCTGACGGGGACTGAGTCGGGGCGGTGGCCCGGGCGTTCGGGGCCGGTCGTTCGATGCGGGCGGTCCGGGGCCGGGCTCTGGCCGGGTGCGGGTTCGGAGCGGGCGTGCTCGGTTCGTGCCGGTGGGCCCGTCGTGGTGGTGCGGTGTGGTGCCGTGTCGTCGCGGCGGGCTTTCGGTGTGGTGTGGGGGGCCGGGGTGGGTGCTGGGAACCTTGTCCATCCGGAGACTACGAAGTTGGGGCCGGGGCGCATAGGGTCGTGGTGTGGACAGGCGCATCTTCGGGCTTGAGAACGAGTACGGCGTCACTTGCACGTTCCGTGGGCAGCGGAGGCTGTCTCCGGACGAGGTGGCGCGCTATCTGTTCCGGCGTGTGGTCTCGTGGGGGCGCAGCAGCAACGTGTTCCTGCGGAACGGCGCGCGGTTGTACCTGGATGTGGGGAGTCATCCGGAGTACGCGACGCCGGAGTGCGACAGCGTGGTCGATCTCGTGACGCATGACAAGGCGGGGGAGCGGATCCTGGAGGGTCTGCAGGTGGACGCGGAGCGGCGGTTGCGCGAGGAGGGCATCGCCGGCGACATCTATCTGTTCAAGAACAACACGGATTCGGCGGGGAACTCGTACGGCTGCCATGAGAACTATCTGGTCGGTCGTCATGGTGAGTTCGGTCGGCTGGCGGATGTGCTGATTCCGTATCTGGTGACGCGGCAGATCATCTGTGGTGCGGGGAAGGTGCTGCAGACGCCGCGGGGTGCGGTGTACTGCGTGTCGCAGCGTGCGGAGCACATCTGGGAGGGCGTGTCGTCGGCGACGACGCGGTCGCGTCCGATCATCAACACGCGGGACGAGCCGCATGCGGATGCGGAGCGGTTCCGGCGGCTGCATGTGATCGTCGGTGACTCGAACATGAGTGAGGCGACGATGCTGCTGAAGGTCGGTGCGACCGATCTGGTGCTGCGGATGGTCGAGGCGGGGGTGGTGATGCGTGATCTGACGCTGGAGAACCCGATTCGGGCGATCCGGGAGGTCAGTCATGACATGACGGGCCGGCGGAAGGTGCGGTTGGCGAACGGCCGGGAGGCCAGTTCGCTGGAGATCCAGAAGGAGTACTTCGTCAAGGCGCGGGATTTCGTGGACGCGCGCGGTGGGGACGCGACGGCGAAGCGGGTGCTGGATCTGTGGGAGCGGACGCTGCGGGCGGTGGAGACCGGGGATCTGGATCTGGTGTCGCGGGAGATCGACTGGGTGATGAAGTACCAGCTGATCGAGCGGTATCGGCGCAAGTACGATCTGCCGTTGTCGTCGCCGCGGGTGGCGCAGTTGGATCTGACGTATCACGATGTGCATCGTGATCGGGGGTTGTACTACCTGCTGGAGCGGCGTGGGGCGGCGGAGCGGGTGACTCGTGATCTGGACATCTTCGAGGCGAAGTCGGTGCCGCCGCAGACGACGCGGGCGCGGTTGCGGGGTGAGTTCATCCGTAAGGCGCAGGAGAAGCGTCGTGATTTCACGGTGGACTGGGTGCATTTGAAGTTGAACGATCAGGCGCAGCGGACGGTGTTGTGCAAGGACCCGTTCCGGTCGGTGGACGAGCGGGTGGACAAGCTGATCTCCGGTATGTAGGGGGCGGTCGTTCGGTGGGTCGGTCCGTGTTGCGGGGCGGCGGGGTGTGCCTTGTGGGCGGGTTCGGTGTGTCGTGCGGTGGTGTCGGTGGGAGTTGGCTCGCCGGGGCCTACTGGCGGGTCACTTTGGGGGTAGGGTGAGCGCCCAGCAGCGCTCGTCACCCCCGTGAAGGACCTGTATGCGCCGTCGTCGTCTTTCGGTCGTGCTCGCCGTCGCACTGCTCGCCGTTCCGCTGGTGGTGGTGTCGTCGTGCTCGTTGTTCGGCGGCGGGGTGGGGGTGTCGGTCGGCGGGGAGTTCGGGAAGGTGCCGGACGTGGAGTTCCCGGACGGCGGCCCGGACGACTCGCTGGCGGTGGAGACCCTCGAGGAGGGGGACGGCGCGGAGGTGCGCGAGGGCGATCTGGTGGTGGCCGACTATGTCGGTTACCGGTGGAACGACGAGGAGCGCAAGCTCGTGGCGAGCAGTTATGCGGAGGGCGAGCCGGGGGTGTTCCCGACGGGGACGGTGGTTCCGGGGCTGGCGGAGGCGCTGGTGGGTGCGCGGGCGGGGCGCGTGTGGTGGCGCGGATTCCGCCGGAGAAGGGGTTCGGGGAGGATGGTGACACCCGGCATCGGGTGGGTGCGGACGACACGCTGGTGTACGTGCTGGACGTGCGGGGGTGTACGGGAAGTCGGCGGGGCCGAAGGGGAAGGCGCCGGAGCGGCGGGAGGCGGGCCTGCCGGAGGTCGGGGATGCGGCGTCGGGTCAGGTTCCGGTGGTGACGATGCCGCGGGCGGCGGCGCCGAAGAAGCTGCGGGTGGGGACGCTGGTGCAGGGTGAGGGGCCCGAGGTGAAGGGCGGGCAGCTCGTCGCGCTGCAGTATGCGGGGTATTTCTGGCGTAACGGTCAGGTGTTCAATTCGACGTGGGGTGAGGGGCATCCGGCGGCGGTGACGATCGGGACGGGCGAGGTGCTGAAGGGCTGGGACGAGGCGCTGGTGGGGCGTCGCGTGGGCAGCCGGTTGGTGCTGGTGGTGCCGCCGTCGCTGGGGTACGGGGAGAAGGGGCTGTCGCAGTACGGCATCCGGGGCGATGACACGCTGGTGTTCGTCGTCGATCTTCTCGGCGTGCATTGAGGCGGTCCGCCGGGGCCGCTGGTGCGGCCCGGCGTTCTAAAACCCATTCCCGCTGTTCCTAGACTGGCGGGGTGGAGGACATCGACGCGATCGCGCTGCTGCAGGATCCGGTGCGGCGGCGGCTGTACGAGTTCGTGGCGGCGCGGGGCGGTGAGGTGGGCCGGAACGAGGCCGCCGAGGCGGCGGGCGTGGGCCGGACGCTGGCGGCGTTCCATCTGGACAAGCTGGTGGGCGCGGGCCTGCTGGAGGCGGGCAGCCGGCGGTTGACGGGCCGTTCGGGTCCGGGTGCGGGTCGTCCGGCGAAGGTGTACCGGCGTTCGGCGGGGGAGCGGGGGGTGTCGTTTCCGGCGCGGGATTACGTGACGGCGGCGGGGCTGCTTGCGGAGGCGGCGGAGGCGGCGGGCCTGGATGCGGAGGTGCGGGACGCGGCGCGCAGGCGGGGGCGTTCGCTGGCGGGGGCGGGCGGGCCGTGCGGTGGTCTGGGGGAGTTCGAGGGGGTTCTGGCGCGGCGCGGTTATGAGCCGGTGCGGGAGGGGTCTGCGGGCGGCGCGGCGGTGGTGCGCATGCGCAACTGCCCGTTCCATGTGGTGGCGGAGGCGTTCCCGCCGCTGGTGTGCGGGATGAATCTGGCGTTGCTGGAGGGCATGGCGGAGGGGGTCGAGGGGGTGCGGGTGCGGATGGACGCGCGTCCCGGCTGGTGCTGTGCGGTCGTGGAGGAGGCCTTGGAGGAGGCTGCGGCGGGGTCGCCGCCTCCGCCTCCGCCTCCTTCTAAAAACAATCAAGATTGACATAGAAGTGCGGCCGTGGTGAGGTGAGCCCATGACCGACGATCACCGCGCCGCCGCCGCCGTCCCTGCCCGGACCGAGCCGCCGCGCCATCACCTCGCCCAGTTCAACGTGGCGACGCTGCTCCGCCCCCTGGACGATCCGGGGACGGCGGAGTTCGTGGCGCTGCTGGACCCCGTGAACGCCCTCGCCGACGCCGCTCCCGGGTTCGTGTGGCGGCTGGTGGAGGAGGGGCGGCCGGACGCCACGGGGATGCGCCCGGCCGGCGACGACGTGATCGTCAACTTCTCGGTGTGGGAGTCGGCGGACGCGCTGTGGGAGTTCGTCTACCGGTCCCCGCACCTGGAGACGATGCGGCGGCGCCGCGAATGGTTCCGGCGGCATGTCGAGGCGCATCTGGTGCTGTGGTGGATCCCCGCCGGGCACGTGCCGACGGTGGAGGAGGCGATGGAGCGGCTGGCGCTGCTGCGCACGCGGGGCCCGTCGCCGCGCGCGTTCACGTTCGCGTCGTCCTTCACCGCCGAGGAGGCCGGGCTCGCACCGGTGTGAGGCCCGGCCCGGCCCGTCCGCCGTGCGTGGGCGCCCGTACCGCGATCAGCCGAGCAGCGCGGCGGTGTGGCGGCCGGCGGCGGCGGCGGTGAGGAAGTAGGCGGGGTCCTCGTCGAGGCGGCGGCCCATGGTGGACAGCCGGACGCCCCAGTCCCGCTCGGCCTCCGCGAGCGCGTCGCGCAGGCCGTCGACGGGGACCGGGACGAGCGTGTGCCGGTCGCCGAGCGGCGCGGCCTGCGCGGCGACCCGGGCGCCGAACTCGCCGCCGAGTTCGGGGACGGGGACGTCGGCGCGGGCGAGGGCGACGCGGCCGTAGGCGGTGAGGGAGTGGTGGGACACGCCGATGTGGCGTTCCCGTGCGTCGCCCTCGCTGACGCGCAGCGACGCGACGGGCCGGCCGCCGAGCACGGACGCGGCGTTGACGGCCTCGCCCGCCGACACTCCCGAGAACCCCCAGCGGGTGCCGGTGCCGAGGTTGCCCGGCCCTTGCGCGAGCACGATGACGTCGGCGTCCAGGACGAGGCGTGCCGCGAGCAGCCCGGTGTGGACGGTGACGGCCTCGAGGTCGCCGCCGAACGCCTGCCCGACGGTGACGGTCGCCGCCAGCGCGCCCGCGTCCGTCAGCCGGGCGATCGACATGGAGAACCAGGAGGGCAGCGCGCCGCCGTCCGGCATGACGTACACCACGCGGGCCCCGGGGCGGGCGGCGCGGAGCCCGGCGAGGACGGGCGGCAGCGCCGAGTGCAGGTCGGCGACGACGACGGGCGCGCCGCCGAGGGAGTCGGCGTCGCGCAGGACGTCGTGGTGCGGGGAGTCCTGCTCGTCGGCGCCGAGGACGGTGGCCTGCAGGGGGGTGTAGCGGGCCTTGACCAGGTGGCCGGGGCCGGACGGGTCGGGCGGGAGCCGGTCGGGGATCGCGACGACCATCGCGTAGCCGCCGGTGCCCAGGCCCATCGCCAAGGCCGTAGTGTTGAGCAGGACGGTGTCGCCGGGTTCGGGACGCCCCACCAGCGCGGGATACGCCAGGGCGCGGTGCGCGCCGTCGCCCCCGATCACGACGTCCAGCTCGACCGCCCCCGGCCATTCGCGTCGGATGCCCTCAACTGTGCCTTTACGCCATCGGATCACACTGGGAAACGGTAGCGTCCTCAGATGACGGGCGTGGGGGCGTTCGGGCCCGTGTAGGGGGCACCGGGGGCTCACGGAGCGAAGAGGTGGTGGCGAAGTGTCGCGGCGCAAGACCGAGCGCCTGCTGAATCTGGTGGTCTGCCTGCTCGCCACCCGGCGCTATCTGACCGCGGAGCAGATCCGCCGGGCGGTGCCGGGCTATCCGGACTCCGACGAGGCGTTCAAGCGGATGTTCGAGCGCGACAAGGAGGAGTTGCGCGAGCTGGGCGTGCCGCTGGAGGTCGGCAGCGATCTGCAGGGCGGGGGCGGCGAGGAGATCGGGTACCGGATCCCGCCGCAGGACTACGAGCTGCCGGACGTGCACCTGACGCCGGACGAGGCGGCGGTGCTGGGCCTGGCGGCGCGCGTCTGGCAGCGCGCGAGCCTGGCGGAGGCGGCGTCGGGGGCGCTGCTGAAGCTGCGGGCGGCGGGGGTGGAGACCGACGCGTCGGCGGCCGTCGGGATCGAGCCGCGCGTCGACACCGGCGAGCCGGCGTTCCCGGCGCTCTGGGAGGCGGTCCGGGACCGGCGGCCGGTCGCGTTCGACTACCGGGCGATCGGGCGGACGTCGGTGACGCGCCGCCACCTGGAGCCGTGGGGCGTCGTCAGCCGGCGGGGCCGCTGGTACGTGGTCGGGTTCGACCGGGACCGCGACGAGGAGCGGGTGTTCCGGCTGAGCCGCATCGACGGGGAGGTCGCGGCGGACGGCCCGGCCGGGTCGGTGACGGTCCCGGACGGCGTCGACGTGCGGCGGATCGCGTTCGACCGGAGCGAGCCGGTCACCGAGCCGCGCCCGGCGACGGTGCGGCTGCGGGCGGGCGCCGCGCACGGCCCGCGCCGGTGGGCGCGCGACGTGCGGCCGTCCGGTGACGGCGGGTGGGACGAGGCGGTCCTGACGTTCCGGGACGTGGAGCGGTTCGCGCCGTACCTGGCGCGGTTCGCCGACGACGTGGTGGTGCTGGACCCGCCGGACCTGCGGGACGCGGTGATCCAGCAGCTGAAGGCGGTACTGGCCGCCGGGGAGCACGAGGCGGCGGCCGGCGGCGACGGAATCGGGGAGATCGGGGATGCGGAGCCCGAGGACGGGACGGTGAGCGCGCGATGACCGCCAGGACCACCGGCGGGGCGGCGAAGCAGCCCGCGAAGCAGCCAGCGGCGTCGACCGGGCGGCTCGCGCGGCTGCTCGCGCTGGTGCCCTACGTCGTCAACCGCGAAACCGTCGCGCTCGAGGAGGCCGCGGCCGCGTTCGGGGTGACCGAGAAGCAGCTGATCGACGATCTGAACCTGCTGTGGTGCGTGGAGCTGCGCGCGCCCGATCCGTACTGCCCGATCGACCTGTCCTACGAGGGCGGGGAGATCACCGTGGCGGAGGCCGAGTCGATCGCGCGGCCGCTGCGGCTGAAGGTCGACGAGGCCAGCGCGCTGCTGGTGGCGCTGCGGATGCTCGCCGAGATCCCCGACCTGCACGACCGGGACGCGCTCAGCCGCGTCATCGCGAAGCTGGAGAGCGCCGCGGGCGCGGCGGCCGCCCCGAGCGCGCAGGTCGCCGTCCAGGTGGACGCCCGCGACGTCGCGGCGGGCGGCGGGCCGGGCGCCCGGACCGTGCTCGGGACCCTGCGGGACGCGGTCGCGTCCCGGAGCCGCGTGCACCTGGCGTACTACGTGCCGGCGCGCGACGAGAACACCGAACGCGACGTCGACCCGATGCGGCTGCTGGTGGTGGAGGGCAACACCTACCTGGAGGGGTGGTGCCGCCGCGCGGAGGCGGTGCGGCTGTTCAAGCTCGACCGCGTCACCGCCCTGACGGTGCTGGACGAGCCCGCCGAGGTGCCCGAGGACGCCGAGCCGATCGACGTGGACGCCGGGCTGTTCCGGCCGTCGCCGCAGGACGTGCGGGTGACGCTGGAGCTGACGCCGCGCGGCCGGTGGGTCGCCGACTACTACCCGTGCGAGAGCGTCGAGGAGCTGGGGGAGGGGCGGCTGCGGGTGGTGCTGCCGACGCCCGACACCCGGTGGGTGCGCGGCCTGGCGCTGCGGCTGGGCGACCAGGGGCGGGTCGTGTCGCCCGCGCCGGTCGCCGCCGGTGTCCGCGACGACGCCGCCCGCGCCCTCGCCCGGTACGGGCTGGGCTGACCGGCCCGTCCCGATGCTGACGCCCGCCCCCGGATCGGCTACGGTGGCGGGCGTGGCGTGGGTAGCGGTTTCGGTGACGGCGGGCTTCGTCGGCCTGGCCGTGCTCGCCTACTGCGCGTTCAAGGTGTACCTGGGCGTGCGGCGGCTCGGACGTGAACTCGAGCGCACGAGATCGCGGCTGGCGCCGAAACAGTCGGCGTTGCGGGATGAACTCTCGCTACTCGAGGGATCTCGGGCGCCACAAGCGCGCGAAGACGGCGTACGATCGTCGTGAGGACCCCTGCTGAAGAGGATTTGTCATGGCTGGACTTGGTACGACCGAAATTCTGATCATCCTGGCGATCGTCCTGGTGTTGTTCGGGTCGGCGAAGCTGCCGCAGCTCGCCCGGTCGCTCGGCAAGTCCGCCCGGATCCTGAAGGCCGAGACCAAGGGCCTGCACGACGACGATGACGACGGCCGCGACACCGGCCGTGACAACGGCGGCACGGCCCAGGCGTCCCAGGCGTCCCAGCAGGCTCCCGCGCAGGACGCGCCGGGCGCGCAGCAGGGCGGCCGCGGCCCGCAGGCGATCTCCTCCGGTGAGCCGCTCCAGGGCGTCCCCGTGTCGGACCCGGGCCAGTTCCGCAAGAGCTGATCCCCGAGCGGCGGCGGCGCCCGCCGCTCTCCCGCCGCGGTAGCCGCCCTCGCCCGGACGGCCGCCGCGCCGACCCCCGGACCCGACTCGAGCCCGAAAGCCGATGATGAAGCTGAGCAGGCGCGGTGCCGCAGCCGACGGCCGCATGCCCCTCCTTGAGCACCTCCGTGAGCTGCGCAACCGGCTGGTCAAGGCGATCCTCGGCCTGCTCGTGGGCGCGATCATCGGCTGGATCTTCTTCGACCCCATCTGGGACTGGCTGAAGCAGCCCTACACCCGAATCCCGGCGGAGCACTGCCTCGACGGCAAGTGCGACCTGGTCGTGCACGGCATCTTCGACGGATTCTTCGTGCACCTGAAGGTCGCGCTGATCATCGGCGCGGTGCTGTCGTCGCCGGTCTGGCTGTACCAGCTGTGGGCGTTCGTCGCGCCCGGCCTGTACGGCCGGGAGAAGCGCTGGACGTACATCTTCATGACGGCGGCCGTGCCGCTGTTCGTCGCCGGCGGCTACCTGGCCTACCTGACGATGGACAAGGGCCTGGAGATCTTCATCGGGCTCGCGCCCGGCGACACGACCGTCCTCGTCGGTGTCCAGGACTACCTGAGCTACGCCCAGGCGATGCTGTTCATCTTCGGGCTGACGTTCGAGCTGCCGCTGTTCGTGGTGATCCTGAACATGGCGGGCGTGCTCACCCACCAGCGGATCCGCAAGTCGCGCCGGATGCTGTGGTTCGGCGTGTTCGTGTTCGCCGCGATCGCCACCCCCAGCCAGGACCCCTTCACCATGCTGGCGCTGGCCCTCCCCACGATCGTGCTGTTCGAGATCGCCGAGCTGATCGCCTACGTGCACGACCGGCGGCTCGCCCGGCGCGCCGACCCGCACGGGGAGCTGTCGGACGACGAGGCGTCCCCGCTCGACCTCGAGGCCATCGACGCCGAACTGGAGAAGGGCGAGCGGGCCCGCTGACCGCGGCCCGCCGCGGCGGCGGGCCACCCCGCGCCGCGACCCGCCGGAATCCGGTTCGTTATGGATTGGGAATCGGGCCGGTCGAAACCGTAGGCTCGAAGACATGACCTCCCCCGACACCACGTCGACCGGGCGGCGCACCGAGGCGGAGACCGGGGACACCCCGGCCTCCCGGTACGCGGCCTACCGCAGGCGCACCGCCGGGAACGGCCCCGCCCTGCTGGACTTCCGCACCCTGTACGACTTCGAGCTGGACGCCTTCCAGCTGCGGGCGTGCCAGGCGCTGGAGGACGGCAGCGGCGTCCTCGTCGCGGCGCCCACCGGCTCCGGCAAGACCGTCGTCGGGGAGTTCGCCGTCCACCTCGCGCTGACCGGCGGCGGGAAATGCTTCTACACCACGCCGATCAAGGCGCTGTCGAACCAGAAGTACGCCGACCTCGTCCGCCGCTACGGCCCGAGAAGGTCGGGCTGCTCACCGGCGACAACAGCGTCAACGGCGAGGCGCCCATCGTGGTGATGACCACCGAGGTGCTGCGCAACATGCTGTACGCGCAGTCGCCCACCCTGGCCGGGCTGGCGTTCGTGGTGATGGACGAGGTGCACTACCTCGCCGACCGGTTCCGCGGCGCCGTCTGGGAAGAAGTGATCATCCACGTCCCGGACTCGGTGCGGCTCGTGGCGCTGTCGGCCACCGTCAGCAACGCCGAGGAGTTCGGCGAGTGGCTGCAGGCCGTCCGCGGCGACACCGCCGTCGTCGTGGACGAGCACCGGCCCGTCCCGCTGTTCCAGCACATGCTCGTCGGCACCTACCTGCACGACCTGTTCGTCGACACCGGCAAGGGCGAGAACCGGCAGGCCCGCCTCAATCCCAAGCTGACCCGGATGGCGGTCGAGGAGGTGCGCCGCGCCAAGGTCAACCAGGGGCGCCGCACCGGGCGGCGCCGCGCGCCGCGCCCGCAGCGGTTCCGGCCCCCGGCCCGCGCCGACGTCATCGAGCGGCTCGACCGCGCCGGGCTGCTGCCCGCGATCACGTTCATCTTCTCCCGCGCCGGCTGCGACGCCGCCGTCCAGCAGTGCCTGGCCGCCGGGATCCGGCTGACCTCCAAGGAGGAGTCGGAGGAGATCCGCGCCCACGCCGAGCTGCGCACCGCCGACATCCCCCCGGCCGACCTGGGGGTCCTCGGCTACGACGACTTCCTCGCCGCGCTCGAGCGGGGCGTGGCCGCCCACCACGCCGGGATGCTGCCCACGTTCAAGGAGATCGTGGAGGAACTGTTCACCCGCGGGATGATCAGGGCGGTTTTCGCCACCGAGACGCTCTCGCTCGGCATCAACATGCCCGCCCGCACCGTCGTGATCGAGAAGCTCGACAAGTGGAACGGGGAGGCGCACGTCGACCTCACCCCCGGCGAGTTCACCCAGCTCACCGGACGCGCCGGGCGGCGCGGCATCGACGTCGAGGGACACGCCGTCGTGGTGTGGGCGCCCAACGTCGACCCCGCGTCGGTCGCGGGCCTGGCCGGCGCCCGCACCTACCCGCTGAACTCCAGCTTCCGCCCGTCCTACAACATGGCGGTCAACCTCGTCGGCGCCGTCGGGATCGAACGCGCCCGCACCCTGCTCGAGGAGTCGTTCGCGCAGTTCCAGGCCGACCGCGCCGTCGTCGGCCTCGCGCGGCAGGTCCACAAGAACGAGGAGGCCCTCGCCGGATACGCCGAGGCGGCCCGGTGCCACCTCGGCGACTTCATGGAGTACGCCGCGCTGCGGCGGCGGCTGTCGGACCGGGAGGCGCAGCTGTCGCGGGAACGGTCGGCGTCCCGCCGCGCCGAGGCCGCCAAGTCCCTCGAGCGGCTGCGGCCCGGCGATGTGATCCTGGTGCCGTCCGGACGCCGCTCCGGCCTCGCCGTCGTCCTCGACCCCGGACTCGGCCGCCGCTCCGACGGGCCCGCGCCGCTCGTCCTCACCGTGAACCGGTCGGTGCAGCGGCTGTCGATCCAGGACTTCCCCCGCGCCGTCGAACCCGTCGAGCGGCTCCGCATCCCCAAGTCGTTCAGCCCCCGCAACCCGCAGGACCGCCGCGACCTCGCCGCCACCCTCCGCAACAAGGTCCCGGGCGACGCCCGGGAGCGCAAGCGGACCCGCGGCGACTCCGCCGCCGCCGACGACACCGAGATCGCCGACCTGCGCGCCGAACTGCGCCGCCACCCCGTGCACGGCTGCGACGAACGCGAGCAGCACGCCCGCTGGGCCGAGCGGTACCACCGCCTCGACCGCGAGACCGCGCAGCTGCGGCGCCGCGTCGAGGGCCGCTCCCAGGTCATCGCCCGCACCTTCGACCGGGTCTGCGGCGTCCTGGAGCAGCTCGGATACCTGTCCGGCGGCGAGGTCACCGACGAGGGCCGCCGCCTCGGCCGCATCTACAACGAACTCGACCTGCTCACCGCCGAGAGCCTCCGCGCCGGGCTGTGGGACCGGCTCGACCACGCCGAACTCGCCGCGTGCGTGTCGGCGCTGGTGTACGAGTCGCGGCGCGACGACGACACCGGGCCGCACCGCACCCCCTCCGGCCGGGCCGAGGACGCGCTCGCCGCGATGGTGCGGCTGTGGGGCGAGCTGGACGCCGTCGAACACGACAACCGCGTGTCGTTCCTGCGGGAACCCGACCTCGGGTTCGCGTGGACCGCGTACCGGTGGGCCAAGGGCGACGACCTCGACGCGGTGCTGCTCGCGAGCGACATGACCGCGGGCGACTTCGTCCGCGCCGTCAAGCAGCTGCTCGACCTGCTCGGGCAGGTCGCCGACGCGTCCCCCGCGAACGGGCACGTCCGCAAGACGGCGCGGCGCGCGATGGACGCGATGCGCCGCGGCGTCGTCGCCTACTCGTCCGTCACCTGACGGGGCCCGCCCGCGGCGCCCCCGCGCCGTCCGGGACGGTCAGTCGCCCGCCCGCTCCGCGCGTCCTGCGCGGCGGCGGGCGCGGCGCTCGCGCAGCGTCCGCTCGACGCGGTGCGAGGCGAGGCGGACCAGCAGCGCCTGCGGCGGCCGCCGCAGCGGCCCCGGCGTCACCCGGTGCCCGAGCGCGGCCGTGCCCAGCACCAGCGCGGCCGCGCGGCGGTGCCGCGCGCCCCACGGCAGCCCGTACCGCTCGCGGAACGGCTCGGGCAGCAGCGCGGTCGTGACCACGCGGAACACCGCCAGGCCCGGCGCGAGCGCGCGCAGCTTCCGCGGGTGCAGCACGGCCGCCGCGACCTTCCGCGCGTTGTCGTCCACCTCCAGCGACGCCACCATCTCGTCCATGTAGGCGCGGAAGGACGCCAGGTCCGCCGGCTGCTCCTCCAGCGGGCAGCCGAGGACCTCCGCGACGATCCGCGCCTGCCGGTAGTACTCCTCGGCCTCGTCCTCGCCGGGACGGCCGCGCCGCCCCAGCCGCTCGTGCAGGTACAGCGCCGAGTCGATGAGCGTCGCGTTCACCCACAGCTGCAGGCCGGGATCGTTGCCCGAGTAGCCCTCGCCGCGGACGGCGGTGTGGATGCCGCGGACCTTCGCGGCGATCCGCTCGACCTGCTCCGGCGTCCCGAACGCCGTGATCAGCAGGAAGTCGAGGGTGCCGAACAGCCGCGCCAGCGGCCGTTCGGCGAAGTCGCTGTGCTCGGCGACGCCGCGCGCCACGCCGGGGTGCGCCAGCTGCATCAGCAGCGCGCGTCCGGCGCCCAGCCCGACGATCGGCTCGGCGCCCAGCAGGCGCAGCACGTCCCGGTCGGCGAGCCGGGCGGCCAGGTCGCCCGCCGCGACCGGACCGGCGCCGCCGCCGACGGGGGAGGGGACGCTCGAGGGGGCTGCGGGGGCGGGGGCGGCGATGCGGGCACGAAGGCCTCCCGGGCGAGGGCCGGAATACGGTGCCCCGCATCCTCACCCATTATTGACGCCACGTCAATAATGGGCGGGGAGGGGCGTTTCCGCCCGGTCCGCCCTGGCGGCGCCTACTGCGCAGGTCGGAGGCGGGGTCGACCTGAGGATGAGTCGGCGGACATTTCGCGCCGATAGGGTCGTCACGGCCAGAACGACCACGACCCCCTGGACTCCTGCATGATCGAGGCCCAGAACCTCACCAAACGCTACGGCGCGAAGGTCGCCGTGCACGACCTCTCCTTCAAGGTGGAGCCCGGCCGGGTGACCGGCTTCCTCGGCCCGAACGGCGCCGGGAAGTCGACGACCATGCGGATGCTGCTCGGGCTGGACCGGCCCGACGGCGGCGACGCCCGCATCGCAGGACGGCACTACCGCGACCTGCCCGTCCCGATGCGGACCGTCGGCGCGCTGCTGGAGGCCAAGGCCGTCCACACCGGCCGCAGCGCCCGCAACCACCTGCTGTGCCTCGCGCAGTCCCAAGGCATCGGCGCCAAGCGCGTCGACGAGGTCCTGGAACTGGTCGGCCTCACCGACGTCGCCGGGCGCCGGACGCACGGCTTCTCGCTCGGCATGGGCCAGCGGCTCGGCATCGCCGCCGCCGTCCTCGGCGACCCCGAGGTGCTCATCCTGGACGAACCGGTCAACGGGCTCGACCCCGAGGGCGTCGTCTGGATCCGCAGCCTCATGCAGCGGTTCGCCGCCGGCGGCCGGACCGTGTTCGTCTCCAGCCACCTGATGAACGAGATGGCCGTCACCGCCGAGCACCTCATCGTCATCGGCCGCGGCCGGCTCATCGCCGACTGCTCCACCGAGGAGTTCATCGAGCGCAGCACCGAGAAGTCGGTGCTCGTCCGCACCCCCGACGCCGAGCGGCTCACCGGCGTGCTGTCCGGCGAGGGCGGCAAGGTCGCCGCCGCCGAGGACGGCGCGCTGACCGTCGCGAACCTGGAGGCGCCCCGCATCGGCGAGCTCGCCGCCGCCGAGGGACTCGTCCTGCACGAGCTCACCCCGCGGCGCGGCTCCCTCGAGGACGCGTTCATGGAGCTCACCCGCGACACCGTCGAGTACGGGGCGCCCGGTGCCGCCGGCGCGGCGGCCGCCGGCGCGCCCGCCGCGGACCGGCCCGCGGTCCCCGCGAAGGAGGAGGCCCGATGACCGCCGCCCCCGCCGACACGGCGCAGCCCTCGGGGCCCCGCGCCGAGGCGCGCCGCCCCGGCTTCGGCGCCCTGCTCCTGGCCGAGTGGACCAAGATCCGCACCGTCCAGTCGACGCTGTGGTCGCTGGCCCTGCTGGTCCTGCTCAACCTGGGCTTCACCGGCCTGCTCGCGGCGGTCTTCGCGACGCAGTGGGACAGCATGAACGAGTCCGACCGCGCCATGATCGGGGAGGATCCCGCCGGGTTCTTCCTCGGCGCCGGCCTGTCCTACAGCCAGCTGACCGTCTGCGTGCTCGGCGTGCTGCTCATCGCCTCCGAGTACTCCACCGGCATGATCCGCTCGAGCCTGCTGGCGGTGCCGGCCCGGCTGCCGATGCTGTGGGCCAAGGCCCTGGTGTTCGCGGCGATCGTCCTGGTGCTGGGCGTCGCGGTGTCGTTCGGCTCGTTCTTCCTCGGCGCCGGCATCCTCGGGGACCGGCTCCCGGTGGGGCTGGGCGACCCCGGCGTGCTGCGCGCCGTCTTCGGCGGTGGCCTCTACCTGGCGATGCTCGGGCTGTTCTCGCTGGCGATCGGCGCGATCGTCCGGCACACCGCGGGCGCCATCACCGGTGTGATCGGGCTCGTCCTGGTCCTGTCCCCGCTGGCGTCGCTGCTGCCCGGCCGCGTCGGCGAGTACGTCAACGGCTACCTGCCGTCCACCGCGGGCATGCTCATCACCGCGGCGCAGCCGGCGGACGACGGCGTCCTCGGGCCCTGGAGCGGTTACGGGGTGTTCGCCCTGTGGACCGCCGTGCTGCTCGGGGCCGCCGCCTACCTGCTCAAACGCCGCGACGCCTGACGGCCCCGCCGCACGGCTCGAACCGGCACGCTCGAACCGGCACGCTCGAACCCACGGTCCGTGCACGCACGGCCCGGGAACGGACCGGACCCGCTCGGCGAGGCCGGTCCGTTCGCCGTCCCGCCCGGGCGTTTGCGCCGCGGACGGCGGCGGCCTACCGTATTGGTCGTACGCTTTAAGCAAATGACCAACCGAAGGGGCGGGGATGCCCGCAGGCGGGGTGCCGACCCGGATCCGGCTGCTCGAGGCCGCGGTGGCGGTCATGGCGGAGGACGGCTGGACCGCCGTGACGTCCCGCGGCGTCGCCGAGCGCGCGGACGCCAACAACGCGCTGGTGCACTACTACTTCGGTTCCGTGGACGCGCTGCGCCGCGCCGCCGTCCTGCACGCGCTCGAAGCCGAGATGGAGGGCCCGATCGCGGCGATCCTGGACGCCCCGGACGTCCTGGACGGCATCGTCACGGCGATCGCCGACCTCACCGCACCGCGGGCCACCGGCGACGGCACCGGCCCGCCCCGGCTGCGGGTCGTCACCGAGGCGCTCGTGCACGGGCTGCGCGACGAGGAGCTGCGCCGCGAGACCGCCGGGCAGCTCGCGGCGTTCCGCGGCGCGCTCGCCGACCGGCTCGCCGCGCTCCGCGCCACCGGCGGGCTGCGCGGCGACGCCGACCCGGCCGCCCTCGCCGTGGTGGTCTGCGCGCTGATCGACGGGCTGCTGCTGCACGCGGTCGTCGACCCCCGCACCGACGCCGCCGCGGCCACGGCCGGCCTCCTCGGCCTGCTGCGCGGCCCCGCCGGTGCGTCCCCCCTCGAGTCCCCGGGCGGGCCGGGCCGCGAGCCCTCCGGCGGCGAAGCAGGCGAGCGTGCCGAGTGACACCCCCGAACCGGCGGGCCCGGCGGCACGCCCCGGACCGGCGACATCATGCGGCCGCGCCCCGCGATCGGCCGCGTCCGCCTCGCGGGATTCGTCCGCGGACGCTCCGGGTGATCAGGGGTGCGCGACCGGCTCGGCGAGCTCTCCGAGCAGCGCGCCGAGCGTCGCGCCCAGCGGCGCGTCCAGGGTGACCAGCGCCTCCCCGTCGCCCCGCGTCGGGCCCCGGTTCACGATCCCGACCGGGATCCCGCGCCGGGCCGCGTGCCGGACGAACCGGTACCCCGACATCACCGTCAGCGACGACCCCAGCACCAGCAGCGCCCCCGCCCGCTCGGTCAGCGCGAAGCAGTCGGCGACCCGCGCGGGCGGCACGTTCTCCCCGAAGAACACCACGTCCGGCTTCAGCGGCCCGCCGCACCGGTCGCAGCCCACCACCCGGAACGCCTCGATCGCGCGGTCGTCCAGCTCGGCGTCGCCGTCGGGGTTGACCGAGCCGTCCTGGCCGTGCAGGCCCGGATGCTCGCCCGCGTGCCCGCCCGGCCGCTCGCCGAACCCCGGGTTGGCGGCGCGCAGCCGCGCGTCCAGGTAGCCGCGGGGCGTGCGGGCCCCGCACGCCAGGCACACCACCCGGTCCAGTGACCCGTGCAGCTCGATCACCCCCGCCGCGCCGGCCGCCTGGTGCAGCCCGTCCACGTTCTGCGTGATGACCCCCGCCAGCAGCCCCCGCCGCTGCAGCTCCGCGACGGCCCGGTGCCCGGCGTTGGGGCGCGCGTCCTTGATGTGCCGCCAGCCCAGATGGCTCCGCGCCCAGTACCGGCGCCGCGCCGCCGCGCCGCCGGTGAACGCCTGGTAGGTCATCGGGTCGCCCCGCCGCCTGCTGAGCCCCGTCTCGCCACGGTAATCCGGAATGCCCGACTCGGTGGAGATGCCGGCGCCGCTCAGCACCACGACGTCCCCGTCCGAGACGAGGTCCGCCAGGGCGCGCAGCCCTGCCTCCCCCTCCACAACCTGCGTCACCCCTCCATGGTGCCCGACGAGCCGCCGCCGCCGAACCGGGCTCGGGCGCCGGACGGCCGCGGCCGTCCGGCGCCCGAGCCCGGTGGGGACGGGCGCGCGGTGCGGTCAGCCCAGCCCGAAGAAGCGGGACGCGTGGTACGGGCCGCACAGCGCGTCGTGCCCGGCGCCCGCCGTCCCGCAGTTCTCGGCGCCCGCGCCCGGATCGACCGGCGGCTCGTGCCCCATGTCGTCGATCAGGTACGTCTCGAGCCGGCCGCTCCCGTAGACGCGCTTGGTGACGCCGCTCGCGGGCGTCGTCGTCGACGTCGGCGTGCGGCCGATCCCGAACACGTTCGTCCACTGCGCCGTCTGGTACTCCAGCGACCGCGGCACGATGATCGGGTCCGAGCCGCCGTGCCAGATCTGCACCGGCGGGCGCGGGCCCGAGTAGCCCGGGTGCGCGCCGCGCAGCCGGTCGCCCCACTCCCGCGCGGAGGTGAAGTTGAAGTACCCCGAGCACGGCCCGAACGGCGGCGTGACGAAGTACACGGACTCGGAGTCGGCGCAGCCGTAGGCCATCCCGAAGAACACCGCGCCGGCCTTGAACACGTCCGGATACGCGGCCAGCATCACGTTCGTCGCCGCTCCGCCGCCGGAGTAGCCGGTGACGAACACCCGCGACGCGTCCGCGCCGTACGCCTCCGTCATGTGCTCGACCATCCGGACGACCGAGCGGGCCTCGCCGTCGCCCGCGCGGGTGCGGTCCTCCTCGCTCCACGCGCTGAAGCACTTGTGCGGGATGAGCCCGCCGGAGCCGACGTTCTCCTCCTTCTGCTCGGGGAACACGATCGTGAACCCGTAGGTGTCGGCGTACTTGCGCCAGCCGGTGTTCACGTCGAGGTCCCGGGCGTCGCCGCCGCACCCGTGGAACAGCACCACCACGGGCGCGCCCGGCCGCGCGCTCTCCGGGACGTAGGCGTACATCGTCAGGTTGCCGGGGTTGGGGCCGAAGTCCGTGACCTCGTGGAACCCGGTCGGCGCCGCGGCCGCCCGCGGGACGTCCGCGCACCACGCCGCCGCGGCGGCCGCCAGGATCAGCGCCGCCGCGGCCGCGCGCAGCGCGCGCCCGCGCAGGGATCTTCCGCTCGTGCGGAGGAGGTTCATGCGTCAGCCTTTCTCCGAGGGGGTGACCGGATGATCGCCGCCGCCGCCGTCCGCGACCATGAACCTCACGCCGAATCCGGGCCCGCGCGCGGCTCACCCGAGTGAGTCCGACCCCGCGAGCCCGTCCGCCCGGCCGGGGCGGGCCGCTCGAGCGGCCCGCCCCGGACCGGCGGGGACGTCAGCCGGACGGCTCGGGGACCTCGTCCGGGAAGAGCCGCAGCATCGAGTTCAGCGTGATCATGGTCGCGAGCTTGGTGTCGGGGGCGGCCGGCTCGCCGCCGAACATCTCGTGGATCACCCGGATCCGGTACCGCACCGTCTGGGGGTGGATGTGCAGCTGCCGCCCGGTGACGACCGCGTTGCCGCCGCTGTTGAAGTACGTCAGCAGCGTCTCGGCGAGCATCTCCCGACGCGGCGACGGCTGCTCCAGCAGCGGCCGCAGGTACTGCGGCGCGGCGGCCTCCACCAGATCGCGCGCCTCCGCGGTGATCAGCGTGGCCAGGTGGTCGCAGCAGCGCACCGTCCCGTCCGCGGGCAGCACGCCCTCCTCGGCGAGCGCGACGGCCCGCCGCGCCCACCGCAGCGACACCGCGCCGCGGTCCACCGGGACGGTCGGGCCGACCGCCCCGGGGCAGGCGTCGGCCAGCGCCGCCATCAGCCGCTCCTGGCCCGGACCGCCCGGATCCGGGACCACCAGGTAGGGGGCGTCGCCCGACCAGTCGGCGAGCACCGTGGGCGGGACGAGCCGGGCGGTGCCGTCCACCGGTCCGCGCAGCGCCACCGCGCAGATCGTCTCCGGGGCCGTCCAGTCGGCGGCCTTCGCCAGCTCCCGGATCGCCTCCCGGCCGATGGGCGGCTCGGCGACCAGGACGTCGCGGAGCCGCCCGCGGGCCCGCTCCCGGCGCGTCGCCAGCTCTTGGCGGGTCGAGTCGTAGCCTTCCGCGGCGGCGTCGACGAGGATGGCCAGGAGCCCGAAGTGGGCCTCGGTGAGCATCGACAGGGTCTCCTGGCTCCAGCCGAAGTCGTAGGCGTGGCCGATGAAGCGGCGGCAGGTGATCTGGCTGCTGAGCCGCAGCGCCGCCTCCAGGTTGTCGAGGCCGTGCCCCTCGGACGCCTCGCGGGCGCCGATGTGGGCGTAGAGCTTCGTGAGCGGCGTCCAGTCCGGCGCCGGGTCGTCCAGCGAGTCCACGAAGCCGCCGACCGTCGTGGAGATCGTCCGGATCATCTGCCGGCCCTGGACGCTGTCGGCGGAGTGCGCGTACGCGGGGAGCTGCCGGCGGATCTCGCCGGCGATCTCTTGCACGACCGAGTCGGCATGCGGGCGGAGGAGGTCGCCGACGCGGAGCGGCGGCGCGTGACACGTCAGCGGGGAGCGGGTTCTTCGAACTGACAGGGGCGGGGAGGCCACGGGTTCTCCTTGGGATCGGAAACGCACCTGGCTTTCGGGCTCGCCAGTCTCGCCTCTCCCGCCGCGAGATCAAGGGATGGTGAGAATACGTGTGTGACGGCACAGCGAGATTGGGCGGCGGCAACGGAATCAGGCGGTTTTTGTCGCCGTGTGAGTGATTGGAGCGTTCCGCCGCACCCGGCCCGGCCGATGCGGGAACCCGCTCAATGGGCGCGCCGATCAAATCGCCGCAGCGATTTCGTTCGCGCGTGAGCCGCCCCGGCGGCCGCCCCGCCATAGATTGCCGCCATGACGGAGCGGACACCGGGCCCGGACCGGGAGGCGGCGCGCCGCCGGCTGCTGGACGTCCTGCTCGGCGACGCGCCCGTGCCGCCGGGCGCGGAAGGCCTCGCGGCGCTCGCCGGACGCGCTCCCGGCGCCGCCCGCCGCGGGCCTGCCGCCGGACGCGCTGGCCGCGCCGTGGCGCCGGGTCCCGTGCGTGCTCGTTCCCGACCCCTCCCGCCCCGGCCGCGAGCGGACCCTGCGGGACGCGCTGCTGGGGCGGGGTGCGGTGCTGGGCCCGGCCGTCCGCACGGCCGACGCCGCCGTGTCGCTGCGCTGGGCCCGTGCGGCGCTCGCGCTCGCCGGAGCGGGCGGCCCCGCAGGGCTCGTCCGCGCCACCGAGGTGCTCCCGCCGTTCGCGGTGTTCCGCGACGACGACCTGGTCCACGCCGTCGCCGCCCACTGGCTCGCGCCCCTCGACCGCCTCCCGCCCCGCGACCGCATCGACGCCGCGCGGCTCATGCCGGCGCGCCTGCGCGAGGCCGGTCCGCCGCCGCCCGGCGCCGACCGAGCCCCGTCCCCGGCCGGGCGCCGCCTGGACCTCCTCGTCCTGCTGCAGGCCTGGCTCGGCCGCGCCCTCCGGGAGCAGCGGCCGCGCCCCGCGCGAGCAGTGGGGACGCGCGGCGGCCCGCCGGCCGCCGAGGCGGACGAGCGGGCCCGCACGCCCGCCGCCCGAGCGCAACGCACCTGACGCAAAACGCGGCGGCGCACGTCCCGCCGCCAGGCCGATGACGGCGCCGTGCCGCCCGTGGAGCATCCGGGGTCCCACCCACCCGACGGAGGGAACCCGACCGATGCACCTGTCGCTCACGCGGCGCCGGCCGCGCGCCCGGGGCCGCGCCGCCGCGGCGGCCGTACTCGGCGCCGCGCTCACCGCCGGCCTGCTCCCCGGCCCCGCCGCGCACGCCCGGGCCCCGCAGGACCCGGCGCCCACCGTGCGCGGGCCGCTGCCCGGCGCCGCGCCCGGCGACCCGTCCTCGCCCGACATCGCCCGCACCCACCCCTGGATGGCCACCGACGTCGACCTCGAGGCCCGCGGATACGTCGAGGAGGAGTTCATCGTCTCCGGCGCGGCCGACGCCTACTCGGCCACGGGGGAGCGCCTCGCCGCCGACGTCCCCTACACCACCCGCGTCATCGTGCGGCGCCCGGCGCGCCCGTCCGGCTTCGGCGGCACCGTCGTCGCCGAATGGCAGAACGTGAGCGCCGGATACGACCTCGACGCGCTCTGGTCCACCGACCAGATCACCGGGGCGGGGCAGGCCTGGGCGGGCATCTCCGCCCAGCGGGTCGGCGTCGAGCACCTGCGCGAGTGGAGCCCGGCACGCTACGGCGACCTCGACGTCACCGGCGGCGGCCGGTTCACCCGCGACGAGCTGTCCTACGACATCTACGCCCAGGTCGCGAGCACCCTGCGCCGCCGCGGCCCCGGCGCGCCCCTCGGCGGGCTGCGGGCCCGCGCGCTGATCGGCGCGGGCGCCTCGCAGTCGGCCGGCCGCATGACCGTCTATCACGACGCCGTCCTCCCGCAGACGGCGAAGGTGTTCGACGGGTACGCGTTCGCCGTCGGCTCCGCCCCGGCGCGGCGCGGCACCGAACCCGTGTTCCACATCCTGTCCGAGACCGACGTCCGCTCGCCCGAGCGGATGCCCGACACCCCCGTGTACCGCCGCTGGGAGGTCGCCGGATCCGCGCACTCCGGCTGGCACGGCCAGGCCTACCGCAGCTCCATCCTCGCCCGCGACCTCGGCGAGGCCCCGTCCTACGACTGCGAGCGGCCGCCGTTCAGCCGCGTCCCGCTCCATCACGTGATCGCCGCCGCGTACGCGCACCTCGGCCGGTGGATCGAGGACGGCACCGCGCCGCCGTCCGCCCCGCCGCTCGAGTTCGCCCCCGACGGCACCCTGGCCCGCGACGAGCGCGGCATGGCCGAGGGCGGTGTCCGCCTCTCCCAGGTCGAGGCGCCCACCGCGCTCAACACCGGCCAGAACACCGGTGAGACGTTCTGCGTGCTGTTCGGCACCCACGTCCCGTTCGGCGGCGCCGAACTCGCGGCCCGGTACGGCACCGACGCCCGCTACACCGCCGCCGTCCTGCGGTCCGACGCCCGCAACCTGCTGGCCGGCCACATCCTGCCCGCCGATGCCTGGGCGAACGCCCTGGCCGCCCTCGACGTGGACATCCCGCGCTCCTGAGCCGGCCACCCTCACCGGTGCCCCGCCCGCCGCGTTCGCGAAGGCCGGCCCTGCCGCCCGGAACGGAACGAAGCCACCTTACTTCGTAAAGGCAGTGGGCGGGGCGCCTTGCTGGGGGAGAGTTCGCGATTCTCGTCCGGACGGACGGGGAGAAGGAGACGGAGCCCGGTTCCGGCCGTGACCGACGTCGGCCGTGAACCGGTGCCTCCGCCCGCCGCCCGCCGCCCGCCGAGGGCCGGTGCGCGGTGGGCGTGCGGAGGGTCCTGCTGGGCATCGCAGGGTGCCGCCGGGCCTCCGCCGGGGCGTCGGCGCCCCCGGTCTGTCGCGGGCGTGTTACCTGTCCATTCCGGGAGTAATGGGGACGGACGTCTGGAGGAGCGACATTACGGGTGGGTATCGGCGCGGCGCGGGCGGTGAGGGGCAGTTAACGTACGGGTGACATTCGGGACCTGTCCGGGTAATAAGCCCGTCCGAGGATCGTCGGCATGGGAGCCGACAACGAAAACGTCCGGCGGCTGGTCGTGGTCGGCCACGGTCCGGCCGCGCACCGCCTGGTGGAGGTCCTGCGCGAGCGCGACACCGCCGGTGCGTGGCACGTGACCGTCATCGGTGAGGAGACCCGCACCGCCTACGACCGGGTCGCGCTGACCACCTACCTGGAGGGGGCCGACCTCGCCTACCCGCGCCACGGCGACGAGGTCGCGGTCCGCAGCGGCGAGCGGGTCACCGGGATCGACCGCGCGGCCCGGACGGTCGCCACGGACGCGGGGCACGAGGTGCCGTACGACGCGCTCGTCCTCGCGACGGGGTCCGCGCCGTTCGTCCCGCCCGTGCCCGGCGCCGACCTGCCGGGCGTGTTCGTCTACCGGACGATCGACGACCTCGACGCCATCCGCGAGTACGCCGCGGGCCGCGCGACCGGCGCGGTCGTCGGCGGCGGGCTGCTCGGCCTCGAGGCGGCCCGCGCGGTGCAGGGCCTCGGGCTGCGCAGCGCCGTGGTCGAGGTGGCGCCGTGGCTGATGCCCCGCCAGCTCGACGAGGGCGGCGGCGCGATGCTGCGCCGCCACATCGAGGCCCTCGGGATGGCCGTGCGGGCGGGGACCCCGATGAACGCGCTCGAGGCCGGGCCGGACGGGTCCGTCCGATGCGTCCGGATGGCCGACGACACCGTGCTGGACGCCGAGCTCGTGGTCTTCTCCGCCGGGATCCGCCCCCGCGACGAGCTGGCGCGCGGCTGCGGCCTGCCGGTGGGGGAGCGCGGCGGGATCATCGTGGACTCCGGCTGCCGCACCGAGGACCCCGCGATCTTCGCGATCGGCGAGTGCGCCGCCGTCGGCGGCGCGGTGTACGGGCTGGTCGCGCCCTGCTTCTCCATGGCCGAGATCGTCGCGGCGCGGCTCGCCGAGGACGCGGAGGCCCTGTTCGAGGGCGCCGACTCCTCCACCAAGCTCAAGCTGATGGGCGTGGACGTCGCCAGCTTCGGCGACCCGTTCGCCGACCGGGACGGCGGCGCGCTCGGCGTGACCTACACCGACCCGGTCGCGAAGGTGTACAAGAAGATCATCGTCAGCGACGACGCCCGCACGCTGCTCGGCGGCGTCCTGGTCGGCGACGCCGAGTCCTACGCCTCCCTGCGCGCCCAGGTCGGCGGCGCCCTGCCCGGCACCCCCGACCAGGTCCTGTTCGGCGGCACCGAGGCCGCGGGCGGCGACCTGCCCGGCGCCACCGTCGTGTGCTCCTGCAACAACGTCTCCGCCGAGACGATCCGCTGCGCGGTCTCCGAGCAGTCGCTGACCGACCTCGGCGAGGTGAAGTCCTGCACGCGCGCCGGGACGAGCTGCGGCAGCTGCGTCCCGCTGGTCAAGAAGCTCCTGGACGCCGAGCTGACCGCGGCCGGCGTCGAGGTCAGCAAGGCGATCTGCGAGCACTTCGACCACAGCCGCGCCGAGCTGTTCGACATCATCCGCGCGAGCGGCATCACCAGCTTCACCCGGCTGGTGGAGGAGCACGGACGGGGCCGCGGCTGCGACATCTGCAAGCCGACCGTCGCGTCCATCCTCGCCAGCCTCGGCAACGGCCACATCCTCGAGGGCGAGCAGGCGGCCCTGCAGGACACCAACGACCACTTCCTCGCCAACCTGCAGAAGAACGGGACCTACTCGGTCGTCCCGCGCGTCCCCGGCGGGGAGATCACCCCCGAGAAGCTGATCGTGATCGGGGAGGTCGCCCGCGACTTCGGCCTCTACACCAAGATCACCGGCGGGCAGCGGATCGACCTGTTCGGCGCCCGCGTCGAGCAGCTCCCGCAGATCTGGCGGCGGCTGGTCGACGCCGGGTTCGAGTCCGGGCACGCCTACGGCAAGTCGCTGCGGACGGTGAAGTCGTGCGTCGGCTCGACCTGGTGCCGCTACGGCGTCCAGGACTCGGTCGGCATGGCCATCAAACTGGAGCTGCGGTACCGGGGGCTGCGCGCCCCGCACAAGCTCAAGTCCGCCGTGTCCGGTTGCGCCCGCGAATGCGCCGAGGCGCAGAGCAAGGACTTCGGGATCATCGCCACCGAGAACGGCTGGAACCTCTACGTCGCCGGGAACGGCGGCATGCGGCCCCGGCACGCCGACCTGCTGGCGAGCGACCTGTCCGACGACGAGCTGATCACCGCGATCGACCGGTTCCTGATGTTCTACATCCGCACCGCCGACCGGCTGCAGCGCACCGCGAGCTGGCTGGAGGACCTGGACGGCGGCCTGGACTACCTGCGGGAGGTCGTCATGGAGGACCGCCTCGGCATCTGCACCGAACTCGACGCCGCCATGGAACGGCACGTCGCCGCCTACTCCGACGAGTGGAGCGACGTGCTGGACGACCCCGAGCGGCTCCGCCGGTTCGTCTCGTTCGTCAACGCGCCGGAGACACCCGATCCCAGCATCGAGTTCGAGGTCGAGCGCGAGCAGATCAAACCGCTGCTGCAGATCGGCACGCGCACCCCGGAGGCGGTGGGACGATGAGCGCCGCCCTGCCCGAAACGACGCCGCACGAGGAGACGCGGAACGTCGTCGTCGTCGGCAACGGGATGGCCGGATCCCGGTTCGTCGGCGAGCTGCGCGACCGGGACCCCTCCGTCCCGATCACCGTGTTCGGCGCGGAGCCGCAGCGCCCCTACAACCGGGTCCTGCTGTCGAACGTCCTCGCCGGCGCCACCGACCCCGAGCACATCGCGCTCGTCGACGCCGCCTGGTACGCCGCGCACGGCGTCGACGCCCGCCCCGGCGTCGAGGTGACCCGCATCGACCGCGAGGCCCGCACCGTGCACGCGTCCGACGGGTCCGTCACCCCGTACGGCACGCTCGTCCTGGCGACCGGCAGCACCGCGTTCGTCCCGCCGATGCCCGGCCTCGCCGAGGGGATGCCGCGCGGCGCGCTGGCGTTCCGCACCCTGGACGACTGCCGCCGCATCAGCGAGCTCGCCGACTCGGCGCGGCGCGCCGTGGTCATCGGCGGCGGGCTGCTCGGCATCGAGGCCGCCCGCGGCCTCGCGGGCCGCGGGCTGGACGTCACCGTCCTGCACCTGGCCGGGCACCTGATGGAACGCCAGCTCGACCCGGCCGCGGGCCGCGTCCTGGCCAGGACGCTCGCCGGGCTGGGCGTCGGCTCGCGCGTCGGCGTCGGCGTCACCGGCGTCCGCACCTCCGGGACCGGCGACGACCGCAGGGTCACCGGCGTGGCGCTGGACGTCGGCGGGGAGAGCGAGACGATCGACGCCGACCTGGTCGTCGTCGCGTGCGGCGTCCGGCCCGAGACCGCGCTCGCCCGCGACGCCGGCCTCGCCGTCGGCCGCGGCGTGATCGTCGACGACGAGCTGCGCTCGGTCGCCGACCCGTCCGTCCGCGCCATCGGCGAGTGCTCCGAGCACCGCGACGAGGTGTACGGGCTGGTCGCGCCCGCCTGGGAGCAGGCGGGGATCCTCGCCGGGCTGCTCGCGGGCACCGACCCCGGCGCCCGCTTCACCGGCGCCCGGCAGATCACCCGGCTGAAGGCCGCCGGGATCGAGCTGGCGTCGATGGGGGAGACCCACTTCGGCGACGAGGACGACGACGTCGAGGTCGTCCGCTTCACCGACGTCTCCCGCGGCACCTACAAGAAGGCGATCATCCGGGACGGCCGGCTGATCGGCGCGATCCTGCTCGGCGAGACCGCCGCGGCCGGGACGCTCACCCAGCTCTACGACCGTGCCGCCCCCGTGCCCGCCGAACGCGTGGCGCTGCTGTTCCCCGGCGCCGGCGGGGCGGACGGCGGGGAACGGCGGGCCGCCTCACCGCTGCGGATGCCGGACGCCGCCACCGTCTGCCAGTGCAACGGCGTCACCAAGCGCCGCATCCGGGAGGCGTGGGAGGACGGCGCCCGCACCGCCGGGGACGTGGCCGGCGAGACCCGCGCCGGCACCGGCTGCGGCGGCTGCCGCGACGCGGTCGAGGGCATCCTCGGGTGGCTCTCCGACCAGGAGACCCCGGGCGCGGAGACCCCGGCCGCGCGGGCCCCGGGACGGCGGGAACGCGCGGTGGCGGCCGCTCCCTCCTGACCCTGTTACTGATCTACAACGTAAAGGCGACGGCCGGTGCTCTCGCACCGGCCGTCAGTCCAGCGCGTTCACGGCGAACGCGCGCAGCGCTTCGGGATCGCGGACGGTGGTGCGTCGGCGGGCGGTCCGGACGAGGTCGGCGGCGCGCAGGACGGCGAGGGCGCGGGCGACCGTCTCGCGGGAGGCGTCGATGCAGCTGCCCAGCTCCTCCTGGGAGAGCGGCGGGGCGATCTCGACGGCGCCGTCGGGCGCGGGCGGGACGTGCCGGGCGGAGAGGTCGGCGAGGTCGGCCAGCAGCAGCGCCAGCCGCCGGGCGCCCTGCGCGGACACCGACGCCTGCAGGCGCCGGGACGCGTCGTCGAGACGGCGCACGAACGTGCCGCTGACCAGCATCCACATGCCGGGGTGGTCGTCCAGGAACGCGGTGAAGCGGGCCGCCGGGACGATCAGCGCCCGCACCGGGCCGAGCGCGGTGACGGTGGCCGAGCGCTGCCGGCTGCCGAGCACCGCGCTCTCGCACACCAGATCGCCGGGCCCGCGCACGGCCAGGACGATCTCGCGGCCGTCCTCGGTCGCCGACGCGACCTTCGTCCACCCGGACTCGATCACGATGATGTGGTCGGAATCCTCGCCCTGGTAGCACAGCGGAGCGCGCGCGGGGTAGTGGCGGGGACGTCCCGCCCGCCGCAGCGCCGCCCGCTGGGAGCCGTCGAGCCCGTCCCAGAAGCCTTCGCCCGCGCCGCGCGGCCGGGTCGCCGCCGGGCTCATCGCGGCCCCGCTTCCGGGCCCTCCCCGGACCCGCGTGGCGGACCCGGGCCCTCCCCGGACCCGCGTGGCGGACCCGGGGACGAGGGGGAACCGGCACCCGCGGCGCCGGGGGGAGTGGGGCGATGAGGCCCGGAGCCGCGGATACCGGTTCGTTCATGGCGCCGTCGCGGCCGGACGGGGTTCACGGCCGGCCTCGCGGCGATGTGCGTGCTGCCTGCATGTGCCAAGGAAAGCCCCTTACCGAGTCTGATGCTGCACCCTCGGGCACGCCCGGTCTGCGTCTTCTGACACTTTCGGTGAAACTTGTAGTCAGGATTCGGCGGGCCGCAGGACCGCCGGACGCCGGACGGCGCGGCCGGCGCGCGCGGGCTCTCGACCGGTCCCCATGGCGGTACCCGTGGCGGCACCCATCGCGGAGCGGAAGGCGTGCGTCAGCGTGCGAGGGCGTTCAGCAGCCGGTTCACCGGGCCGGACAGGTTCCACCGGTCCGCCAGCTCCACCAGCGCCTCCGGATCCCGCGCGCCCGCGGGCAGGCGGTCGTCGAGCGCGGCCAGTTCGGGCGCCTCGATGTCGGTGACGACGCGGACCACCGTCTCGGCCGATGCGAGGTAGTCGCGGGCGGCCTCGATCCGCTTGCGCGCCCCCGCCGGGAACCCCGTGTCGCCCCCGTCCAGCGCGGCGAGGATGCCCTCGACCGACCCGAACCGGGTGACCAGCGCCGCGGCCGTCTTGTCGCCGACCCCGGGCACCCCCGGCAGGCCGTCGCTGGGGTCGCCGCGCAGCGTCGCGTAGTCGCCGTAGCCGCGGCCCGGGATGCCGTACTTGTCCGAGACCTCCTTCTCGCCCATCACCTGCAGGTTCCGGACGCCGCGCGCGGTGTAGAGGACGGACACGGGGGCGCGGTCGTCGACGAGCTGGAACAGGTCGCGGTCGCCGGTCACGATGTCGACCGGCCCGTCGGCGGCGCCGCGCACCGCGAGGGTGCCGATGACGTCGTCGGCCTCGAAGCCGGGGACGCCGGTGCGGGCGAGCCCGAAGGCGTCCAGCACGGCGTCGATGACCGGGAGCTGCGCGGAGAGCGGATCCGGGGTCTGGTCGCCGCCGTCCTCGGCGACCCGGTGGGCCTTGTAGGACGGCAGCGCCGCCACCCGGAACGCGGGCCGCCAGTCGGCGTCCATGCAGCAGACGAGCCGGTCGGGGGAGCGGTCCTGGACGAGCCGCGCGATCATGTCGACGAGGCCCCGCACCGCGTTGACCGGCGTCCCGTCCGGCGCGGTGACCGACTCGGGCACGCCGAAGAAGGCGCGGAAGTACAGCGACGGCGTGTCCAGCAGCATCAGCCCGCTCATGCGCACATCCTTCCACGCGGGTACGACGGCGCGGGCCCGCTCAGGTCACCCGCGCGGCGAGGACGCAGATGTCGTCGTCGGCGTTCGCGCCGCCCAGCGACCGCAGCACGTGGTCGACGACGGCGTCCGGCGGCGCGGCGTGCCGCTGCGCCGCCGCCCCGCACAGCAGCGCGAGCCGCTCGGCGGGGTCCGCGCCGCGCCGGGCGATGAGCCCGTCGGTGTAGAGGAGCAGCAGGTCGTCGCGCCGCAGCGGGGTCTCGGCGTCGTCGGGCCGGGGCGCGCCGGGGACGCCGAGCAGCACGCCGCCGGGGGCCTCCAGCGGGCGGGCGCGGCGGCCGCGCAGCAGGACCGGCGGGGGATGCCCGGCGCGCGCCCAGGTGAGCAGGCGCGGGCCGGGACGGTACCGGGCGGCGACGGCGCTGGCCGTGCGCGGTTCCGCGGCGTCGTCGGCGCCGCCGAGGGTCGTGCCGAGCCAGCCGAGCAGTGCGCCGGGGGAGGCGCCGGTGCGGGCGAGGCCGCCGAGGGCGCCGCGCAGCCGCGCCATCTCGGCGGCTGCGGCCGGGCCGTGCCCCGACACGTCCCCGACGGCGAGCAGCACCTCGTCCGGGGCCAGCGCCGCCGCCTCGTACCAGTCGCCGCCCACCCGGTGCTCGCTGCGCGCGGGCAGGTACCGGACGGCGACGCGCAGGCCCGGCAGCGCGCGGACGCCGCGGGGCAGCGGCAGCACGGCGCGCTGCAGCTCGACGGCGACGCGGCGTTCCCCGGCGGCCCGCAGGCGGCGCCGGTCGGCGGCGGCCGCCTCCCCGGCGGCGAGCGCGTCGGCCCGCGCGGACCGCGCCCGGTCGGCGAGCGCCTCGGCGCGCGCCTCGGCCCGGGCCGCGCCGGGCCGGCCGGGCGCCGTCGCGGCGGGGCGCTCGGCGGCGCCGCGCGCCGCTTCCCGATGGCTCGCGCGGCCGCCCTCCCTCGCGGGCACCCGGTCAGCCGCCGTGCCGGCGGTGCGGCCCGGGGCGGCGCCGTCCGCCGGTTCTTGCGATGCTGGTGGCGTATCCGAGGCGGATCATCCTGTGTCGGAGCACATGCAGAATGTAACAGGACCAGGTCACAGGGGAGGAGGAAGCGGCGATCGCGCATCGCCGGAGGGCGCGCCGGGGACGGCCGCCGCCGGCCGCCGCGGACGCCGCGACCCGCGAAGATGGAGACGGATGTGACGACGGAGTTGTATCCGCGCGAGCGGCTCGGACGCGTGCGGGAGGCGACGGCGGAGGCCGGGCTGGGGGCGGTGCTGCTGACCCCGGGCCCCGACCTGCGGTACGTCACCGGCTACGACGCGCTGCCGCTCGAACGGCTCACGTGCCTGGTGGTGCCCGCGTCCGGTGACGCGTTCATGATGGTCCCGCGGCTGGAGCTGCCCGCCGCGCGGGAGTCGCCCGCCGGTGCCCTCGGCGTGGAGTTCGTGCCCTGGGACGAGACCGACGACCCGTTCGCGCTGGCCGCGGCCCGGCTGCCGCGCGACGTCGCCAAGGTCGGGGTCGCCGACCGGATGTGGGCGGTCATGGCGCTGCGGTTCCGGGCGGCGCTGCCGGGCGCCGAGCAGGTCGCCGCGGGCGCGGTGCTGCGGGAGCTGCGGATGCGCAAGAGCCCGGCCGAGGTCGCGGCGCTGCGCGAGGCGGGCGCGGCGATCGACCGGGTGCACCGCCGGGTGCCGGATTTCCTGCGGCCCGGGCGGACCGAGCGCGAGGTGGGCCGCGACATCGCGGACGCCATCATCGCCGAGGGCCACGAGAAGGTCGACTTCGTCATCGTCGGGGCGGGCCCGAACGGGGCGAACCCGCACGCCGAACTGTCGGAGCGGGAGATCCGTCCCGGCGAGCCGGTCGTGGTCGACATCGGCGGGACGATGCCGAGCGGCTACTGCTCGGACTCCACCCGCAACTACTGCGTCGGGGAGCCGCCCGCGGAGTACCGCGCCTACTACGCGGTCCTGGAGGCGGCGCAGCGCGCGTCGTGCGAGGCCGTCCGGCCCGGGGCGACGCCGGAGTCGGTGGACGCGGCGGGCCGCGACCTCATCGCCGCCGCCGGGCACGGGGAGCACTTCTTCCACCGCACCGGGCACGGCATCGGCCTGGAGTCGCACGAGGAGCCGTACATCGTGGCGGGCAACACCGAGCCGCTGGAGCCCGGGATGGCGTTCTCGATCGAGCCGGGCATCTACCCGGGCCCGCACGGCGCCCGCATCGAGGACATCGTCGTGTGCACCGACGACGGGTACGAGCCGATGAACGTCACCGAGCGCGGTCTGATGATCGTCGACTGAGAAATAGCTCCTGATCAGGAGCTATCCGATTCAAGGATGTTCCGGTCGGGACACCGGGAAGGGCGGGGCGTTTACGCCCCGCCCTTCCCGCAATTCGGACGGCCGAAATGCGGCGCGCGGCAGGTCCGTCAACGGCCGGGATCGCGACGATAACGATCTCTGCACCAAATGTGTTCCACGGCACAACACGTATTGCGGTGGGAGCGTTCCGCCCTGTACCACCTTGTTGCAAGTTACGCGGGGTAGGGACCGTTTCTCCCGTGTCGCGGGCACGGCCGTGCCCTGCCCGCGACGCGCCGGAGGATCCCGTGCCGGAAGAAGAGGAGACGCCGTGGCAGAGGTCGACCTGACCAGCGTCGGGAAGGTCTATCCCGACGGCACGCGGGCCGTGACCGATCTGAACCTCCACATCGCCGACGGGGAGTTCCTCGTCCTGGTCGGCCCCTCCGGCTGCGGCAAGACGACCGCGCTGCGGATGGTCGCCGGCCTCGAGGACATCTCCGAGGGCGAGGTCACCATCGGCGGGCGGGTCGTCAACCGGGTGCCCGCCCGGGACCGCGACGTCGCGATGGTGTTCCAGAGCTACGCCCTGTACCCGCACCTGTCGGTCCGCGACAACATCGGGTTCGGCCTGTCGCTGCGCAAGGTGCCGAAGGCCGAGATCCGCGAGAAGGTCGACCGGGCCGCCGAGACCCTCGGCCTCACCGACCACCTGGGCCGCAAGCCCCGCAACCTGTCGGGCGGCCAGCGGCAGCGCGTCGCGATGGGCCGCGCGATCGTCCGGGAGCCGCAGGCGTTCCTGATGGACGAGCCGCTGTCGAACCTCGACGCCAAGCTCCGCGTCCAGATGCGCGCCGAGATCGCGCGCCTGCAGCGCGACCTCGGCGTCACCACGATCTACGTGACCCACGACCAGACCGAGGCGATGACGCTCGGGGACCGGGTCGCGGTCATGAAGAAGGGCGAGCTGCAGCAGGTCGCGCCGCCCCAGGAGCTCTACGACCGGCCGGCGAACCTGTTCGTCGCCGGTTTCATCGGCTCACCGGCCATGAACCTGCTCAAGGGCGCCCTCACCGGGGACGCGGAGAACCCGCGCCTGGAGATCGGCGCCCGGACGCTGACGCTGCCGCGCGGGGTGCTGACCGAGCGGCCCGCGCTGGCGTCCTACCTGGGGCGCGACGTCGTGGTCGGCGTCCGCCCCGAGGACATGGAGGACGCCGAGCTCGCCGAGGCCCCCGAGGGGTCGCGGCTGGAGGCCGTCGCCGACCTGGTGGAGGCCATGGGCTCGGACGTGCTCGTCCACTTCGCGGTCGAGGCGGCGCCGGTGGTCACCGAGGACACCAAGGAACTCGCCCGCGACGCGGGAGCAGACGAGCCGGGCGGCGGGCGCGCGGAGCGCACCGAGCTGGTCGCCCGGTTCAGCCCCCGCACCCGCGTGAAGGCGGGCGACCCGGTGACGATCCGCGTCGACACCGGCCGCCTGCACTTCTTCGATATCGAGTCCGGAGCGTCGATCTGGGGAGCAGACGGCGGGGCCGGTTCGCTCAGGAAGGATGAGGGATGAGGGTCTCATGGTTCGGCCGCCGGGCGTTCGGCGCGGCCGTCGCGGCGGGGATGCTGGTGTCCTCCGCCGCGGCGTGCGGCGGCGACGACGGCGGCGAGGACGGCGACGGCGCCGCGAACGGCCCGCTGAAGGGCGTCACGATCGAGGTGGCGGCCAAGTGGACCGGCCCGGAGGAGGAGAACTTCCGCAAGGTCCTGGACGCGTTCCAGCAGCAGAGCGGCGCGACCGTCGAATACGCCTCCACCGGCGAGAACACCGACGCCTACCTCGGGCCCCGGCTGTCGGGCGGCAACCCCCCGGACGTGGCGATCCTGCCGCAGCCCGGCCTGATGCGGCAGTACGCGAAGGACGGCAGCCTCAAGCCGCTCGGCGCCGACGTCACCGCGGAGGTCGAGAAGAACTTCGAGCCGTACTGGAAGGAGCTCGGCTCCAGTGACGGCAAGGCCTACGGCGTGATGATCAAGGCGGCCTACAAGTCGATCATCTGGTACTCGCCGGAGGCGTTCTCCACCGCGGGCGTCCAGCCGCCCAAGACGTTCGACGACCTGGCGCAGGCGTCCACGACCCTGCTGAACTCCGGCACCACCCCGTTCACGCTGGCCGCCGGGCCGCAGGACTCCTGGACCCTCACCGACTGGTTCGAGAACGTGTACCTGTCGCAGGCCGGGCCGGAGAACTACGACAAGCTCGCCGAGCACGAGCTCAAGTGGACCGACCAGACCGTCGCCGACGCGCTGGAGACGCTCGCGAAGATCTGGGGCAAGCCCGACTTCCTCAACGGCGGCGTCGCCACCGCGACCAAGACCAAGTTCGACGAGTCGGTCACGCAGGTCTTCGGCCAGCAGAAGGGGGCGATGGTGTACGGCGGCGACTTCGCCGCCGCGAACATCACCACCACCGAGGCGGAGGTCGGGACGGACGCCAAGGTGTTCGCGTTCCCGCAGGCCGGTGACACGGCCCCGGCGATCCTCGGCGGCGACGTCGCCGTCGCGCTGACCGAGGAGAAGGGCACCCAGGAACTGATGAAGTTCCTCGCCTCGCCCGAGGCCGGGAAGACCTGGGCCGGGCTCGGCGGCTACCTCACCCCGAACAAGAACGTGCCGCCGGACGCCTACTCCGACCCCATCGCCAAGCAGCTCATCCAGCAGCTGCAGGCCGCCGGCGACGCCGCCCGCTACGACATGTCCGACCTGACGCCGGCGGCGTTCGGCGCGACGCCCGGCGACGGCATGTGGGAGGCGCTGCGGCAGTTCGTGCAGAACCCGACCGACGTCGAGGGGACGCAGGAGAAGCTGGAGGCCGCGGCCGCCGAGGCGTACGGGAAGTAAGGGACCCCGATGAAGGATCCGAAGGACGGGACGCCGCCGGCCGCCACGGCCGGCGGCGCCGCCGCCGATGACGGCGGTACCGGGACGGCGGGCACGGCGGCCGGCTCGGCGGCGGCCACGGCGGCGTCCCCCGCGCCGCCCCGCCGCGGGGGACGCGAGCGGCTGACGCCGCCGTCGTGGCTGGCCTTGCTGTTCCTGCTGCCGGCGCTGCTGCTGCTCGGCTTCCTCGTCGTGTACCCGATCGTCTACTCGGTGATCCGCAGCCTCTTCGACGCCTCGGGCGACTCGTTCGTCGCGCTGGACAACTACACCGAGGTCTTCCAGGGGCACGACAACCTCGTCGCGGTGCGCAACACCGCGGTGTGGGTCGTGGTGGCGCCGACGGTCGTCACCATCGTCGGCCTGGTGTTCGCCGTCCTCACCGAGCGGATCCGGTGGGCGACGGTGTTCAAGCTCGTGGTGTTCATGCCCATGGCGATCTCGTTCCTCGCCTCCGGCGTGATCTTCCGGCTGGTGTACCAGCAGGACCCCGACAAGGGCGTCGCCAACGCCGCGATGGTCGCCGTGCACGACATGTTCAGCACCGACCGGACCTACCCCGGCGCGGGCCCCCGCACCGCCGGTGACCAGCCGGTGCGCGAGGACGGCGGCGCCGTCGTCACCGCGCGGCCGGTGTCGGCCGGGCAGACCGCGGTCCTGCCGCTGGTGAAGGTCAAGCCGGAGTACCTGCCGGAGACGGCCGAGCCCGCGGCGGCACCGCCGGGCGCCGGGGCGGGCGAGATCACCGGCGCGGTGTGGTTCGACTTCACCCGCGGCGGGGGCGGCGCGCTCAACCGGCCGAACCAGGGCGAGAGCGGGCTGCCGGGCGTCCGGGTCGAGGCGGTCCGCGGCGGGGAGGTGGTGGCTACCGCGACCACCCGGCCGGACGGGACGTTCACGCTGGAGGACGTCGGGTCCGGCCAGGTCACCGTCCGCCTGCCGCAGGGCAACTTCACCGAGTCCTACCGCGGCGCCGAATGGCTCGGCGGCACCCTCATCACCCCGGCGATCATCGGGTCGTACCTGTGGGTGTGGGCCGGGTTCGCGATGGTGCTGATCGCCGCCGGGCTCGCCGCCATCCCGCGGGACGCGCTCGAGGCGGCCCGGGTCGACGGAGCGACCGAGTGGCAGGTCTTCCGGCGGGTGACGATCCCGCTGCTGGCGCCGGTGCTGATGGTGGTGCTGGTGACGCTCACCATCAACGTGCTGAAGGTCTTCGACCTCGTCTACATCATCGGCGGCGGCGACCCGAACGCCAGCGTGCTGGCGCTGGAGATGTGGACCGAGTCGTTCGGCGGCGGCAACGACCAGGGCGCCGGCAGCGCGATCGCCGTGCTGCTGTTCGTGCTGGTGCTGCCCGCCATGCTGTTCAACATCCGGCGAATGCGGCAGGAGCGGAAATGAGCACCGCGGACGAGACCCCTCCGCAGGAGAAGCCCGCCACGGACGGGGCCGCCGCGGACCGGACGGCCGCCGGCGAGGCCGGTGCCGGGAAGGAGGCCGCGCCCGGCACGGCGGAGGGCGCGCCCGCCGGCGGCGCGTCGGGCGCGCCGCGCCGCGGCGTCGCGGCCCGCCTCGTCGGGAGGATCGGCGGCGGGGCGGCGCAGGCGCTGCTGGTGCTGATCGCGATGTTCTGGCTGGTGCCGACGCTCGGGCTGCTCGTCGCGTCGCTGCGCTCCACCGAGGACAACAACGCCGACGGCTGGTGGAACGTGTTCACCGCGCCGTCCCAGCTGACGTTCGACGCCTACTCCTCGCTGCTGGCGCGGGACGACTTCGTCGACTCGTTCTGGAACACGATGCTGATCACCGTCCCGGCCACGGTGCTGGTGGTGGTGATCGCGGCGCTCGCGGGGTACGCGTTCGCGTGGCTGGAGTTCCCCGGCCGGGACTGGCTGTTCCTGCTGGTGGTCGCGTTGCTGGTGGTGCCGGTGCAGGTCGCGCTGATTCCGGTGGCGAAGCTGTACGGAGTCATCGAGTTCGGCGGCTTCCAGATGTTCGGCTCGATCAGCGGCGTGGTGCTGTTCCACGTGGCGTTCGGGCTGCCGTTCGCGATCTTCCTGCTGCGCAACTTCTTCGCGGCGATCCCGCGGGACCTGCTCGAGGCGGCGCGGATGGACGGCGGCTCGGAGTGGACGATCTTCCGGCGGGTGATCTTCCCGCTGGGCGGCCCGGCGATCGCGTCGCTCGGGATCTTCCAGTTCCTGTGGGTGTGGAACGACCTGCTCGTGTCGCTGGTGTTCGCCGACACGCAGGCGCAGCCCATGACCAAGTGGCTGCAGTCGCAGATGCGGCAGTTCACCGGGAACATCGACATCCTGGCGCCGGGGGCGTTCCTGTCGCTGATCGTCCCGCTGGTGGTGTTCTTCGCGTTCCAGCGGTACTTCGTGCAGGGCGTGCTCGCGGGCTCCGTGAAATGAGCAGGGCGAAGTGAGCTGGGTGAAGTGAGCAGGACCTGACCGCCGCGGTGTAGCCGCGGCGACCGGAAACGGTGCCCGCGCCACGTCCGGGGCGCGGGCACCGTTCGTCCGGGGTCGGCCGTCAGTCGTCGGTCTTGGTGACGGTCACGCCCGCCGTGCGGTCGGGGTGGCCGATGGCCAGGCCGCTGGCGGGGTCGAAGAAGTGCAGGCGGGCGGTGTCGACGGCCAGGTCGACGTGCTGCCCGGGCCGCACCTGCGAGCGGGAGTTCACGCGGGCCGTCCACAGCGCCTTGTTCTCGGCGAGCGGGATCGCCATGTCCTCTTCGCCTTCGGACTCGTCGCGCGCGAGGTCGGCGGTGTCCTTGTGCTCGACCGGCGGCGCGTCGATGGTGAAGATGACGTTGATCTCGCTGCCGAGCTCCTCGGTGACGCTGCTGCGCACCGAGATCGGCGCCCACTCGGGCTTGGCGTGCGCGGCGTCCTCGAAGTCGGACGGGCGGATGCCGAGGACGATCTGCTTGCCCAGGTAGTCGCGCAGGGCGGGCTTGGCATCCAGCGTCGAGTCCGGCACCTGGAGCGTGTAGCCGGCGAACGACACCTGCGCGCCGCCGTCCCCCCGGGCCAGGTCGGCGGTGACGAAGTTCATCGCGGGCGAGCCGATGAACCCGGCGACGAACAGGTTCACCGGGTTCTCGAACAGCCGCTGCGGGGTGTCGACCTGCTGGAGGACGCCGTCGCGCAGCACGCACACGCGGGTGCCGAGCGTCATCGCCTCGATCTGGTCGTGGGTGACGTAGACGGTGGTGACGCCGAGCCGCTCGTGCAGCTGGCTGAGCGAGGCGCGCATCGACACGCGCAGCTTGGCGTCGAGGTTCGACAGCGGCTCGTCCATCAGGAACGCCTGCGGCTGCCGGACGATCGCGCGGCCCATCGCGACGCGCTGCCGCTGGCCGCCCGACAGGGCGGCGGGCTTGCGGGACAGGTACGACTCGAGGCCGAGCATCTTGGCGGCATCGAGCACCTTCTGCTTGATCTCCGCCTTGGGGGTGCCGCGCAGCTTCAGGCCGAACGCCAGGTTCTGCTCGACGGTCATGTGCGGGTAGAGCGCGTAGTTCTGGAAGACCATGGCGATGTCGCGGTCCTTGGGGGCGAGGTCGTTGACGACCTGCTCGCCGATGGAGATCTTCCCGCCGCTGATCTCCTCCAGCCCGGCGATCATCCGCAGCGCGGTCGACTTGCCGCAGCCGGACGGGCCCACCAGCACCATGAACTCGCCGTCGCCGATCTCCAGGTTCAGGCCGTCCACGGCCTTGACGCCGCCCGAGTACACCTTGTCGACCTGGTCCAGCGTGATCTTGGCCATCGGATCCCCTCGCGTTCCTTGTGGAAACGTTTCCGTATCACCCTGCCGAACAGGGCTTTTGCTGAGTTGAGTGGAGTAAACAGTATGGAACCGTTTCCAGGGGAGAGTCTGTTATGAGAAGATGATCGGAAACCACCCCGAGGAAGGACGGCCGATGGCGGACCGGCGATCGGCGACCATCAAGGACGTGGCCGCCGCCGCGGGCGTCGGCATCGCCACGGTGTCGCGCGTGTTCTCCGGGGCGGGCGCGGTCGCCGAGGCCACCCGCGAGCGCGTGCTGGCCGCCGCCCGCGAGCTGGACTACCGGCCGAGCGCGCTCGGCCGCGGGCTGAAGCTGCGGCGCTCCGGCGGCATCGGGCTGATCGTCCCGGACGTCACCGACCCGTTCTGCGCCGAGCTGGCCGCCGGCGTCCTGGCGTGCGCGCGGACGCTCGGCGGGCACGTGATCGTGGACGCCGCGCACGGCGATCCCGAGCGCGAGGCCGAGATCGTCGACCGGTTCGTCGAGCAGCGCGTCGACGGGATCATCGCGCGCCCGGCGGGGGAGACCGCCGACTGGCGCGCCGCCGCCCAGGTGTGCTCGAGCGTCGTGTTCGCCGACCGCGTGCTGCCCGGGCTCACCGAGATCCCCACCGTGCTCGCCGACGACGCGGGCGGCGTCCGGTCGCTGGTCGAGTACCTTGTCGGGCTCGGGCACCGGCGGATCGCGTTCCTCGGCGCCGCCGCCCACGGCGGCGAGCCCGGGGAGCGGGAGCGGGCGTTCCGCGACACACTCGACCGGCTGGGCGTCCCCGCCGAGCCGGACCTGGTCGTGGCCGCCCGCCCGGCCCGCGACGCCGCCTACGCCGCCGCCGCGGGGCTGTTGCAGCGCCGCGCCGACGTCACCGCCGTGGTCGCCGCCGAGCACCTGCTCGGCGAGGCGGCGGTGCTGGTCGCGCGGGAGCTGGACCTGCGGGTGCCCGCCGACGTGTCGATCGCGATGGTCGACGACGTCCCGTGGGCGGAACTGTGCGACCCGCCGCTGACCGCCGTCGCGCGGCCCGGCCGCGACATCGGGTACCGCGCCTGCGAGCTGCTGCTGCGTGAGCCCGCGCGGCGCGGCCGGGGCGGGCCGGTGCGGCTGCCGACCGAACTGGTCGTCCGCGGGTCCTGCGGGGCGCTGCGCTCCGGGCGCCGCTGACCGCGTGGCCCGGCCGGGCCCGCACCGGGGCCCGCCGGCGCGCCGATCGGCGCCATCCGGCGCCGATCTGTGATCCGCGGCGGCCCGGCGGGGCCGCCGGGCACGCTAGATTCCCCTCGTGGAGGAGATCGATCGCCAGATCCTGGCGCTGCTGGCCGACGACGGGCGGATGAGCTTCACCGACCTGGCCAAGGAGACGGGCCTGTCGGTGTCGGCGGTGCACCAGCGCGTGCGGCGGCTGCAGAAGCGCGGCATCGTGCAGGGGTTCACCGCCCGGCTCGACCACGCGCGGATCGGGCTGCCGCTGACCGCGTTCGTGTCGATCAAGCCGATCGACCCGTCGGCGCCCGACGACGCGCCCGAGCGGCTCGCGCACCTCACCGCGATCGAGGCGTGCCACTCGGTGGCCGGGGACGAGAGCTACATCCTGAAGGTGCGCGTCGGCTCGCCCAACGAGCTGGAGGACCTGCTGCAGCGGATCCGGGCGGCGGCCAACGTCGCCACCCGCACCACCGTCGTCCTCAGCACCCCGTGGGAGGGACGGCCGCCGCGCCCCGACGGCCCGGCGGCCGACCCCGGGGACTGACCCGACGACCGGGTGCGGTCAGCGCGGGGCGAGCGCCTCGAGCGCCTCCCGGGCGATGTACATCGAGTCCCACGGGTCGGCGTCGGGGCCGGTGAGCCGCGGGTCGAAGTTCAGGTCGAGGAACAGCTCGGTGACGCCCTGCTCGGCGAGCGCGTCGAAGTCGCCGGCGATCTGGTCGTAGGTGCCGGTCAGCGGTCGCCGGTCGGCGCCCGCGCCGATGTCGGAGGCGTCGTCGCCCTCCTCGCGGATCCGCACCGCGCCGCGGCAGACGAACCGCAGCGCGGCGGCGTCCCGCCCGGCCTTCTCCGCCGCCTCGCGGACGACGTCGATCGAACGTCCGATGTCGGTCAGCCGGGCGCGGCTGGAGCTGACCCAGCCGGCGGCGAGCCGCCCGGCGCGGCGCAGCGCGGGCTCGGAGGAGCCGCCCAGCAGGATCGGGGGCTCGGGGTCCTGCAGCGGCCGCGGGTCCATCGTGACCGGCGGGATGTCGTAGAACTCGCCGCGGTACTCGCTGACCTCCCCGGCCTCGCCCGTCCAGAACGCGCGCAGCGCCGCGAGGAACTCCTCGGCGCGGGCGCCGCGGCGTTCCATGGGCGCGCCGACGGCGGCGAACTCCTCCGGCATCCAGCCGAGCCCGAGGCCGAGGTCCAGGCGCCCGCCGGTGACGTGGTCGAGCGTGATCGCCTGCTTGGCGAGCAGGGCGGGGGAGTAGAACGGCAGGTTGACCACGGCGACGCCGAGCCGTACCCGGGCGGTGTACCCGGCGAGGTAGGCCAGCGTGACCAGCGGGTCGGGGACGTTGCGGTAGGTCTGGTCCGCCGAACCGGCCGGGTTGACCACGCGCTGCAGCGTCCACAGGGAGTCGTAGCCGAGCTCCTCGGCGCGCTGCGCGATCAGCACCTGGTTGGCCGGGGTCGACCATGCCCCCGCCACCGGTACGGCGAACCCGATCTGCACGGCTTGTCCTCCTCGTCGTCGCGCCCGGCCTCCACCGGAACCGGCCGAACCTTACTTCGTCAAGGCGCCCGCTCGCCGGGAGCCGGCCAAAGCGTCGAATCTACCGGATCCGGATCGCGCCTCCACTCACCCCCGTGAGTCGGCCCCACAATGGAAGCGCATCCCGTGGCCGGCCCGCCGGGAACCGGTCGACCGCCGCCGCATGCGCAACCCGGGGGCACGTGCCGGTCGAGCCGCCCACCGGCGGCGACGGCCCGCGGCGCGACCGGAGGTCAGGGGGCGGTGACGATGAAGCTGGAGTCGCCGAAGCCGACCTCGTCGCCCGGTCGCACCCGCGCCGGGCCGGTCAGCCGCCACCCGTTCACCCGGGTGCCGTTCATCGAGCCCAGATCGGAGATCATCCAGGTGCCGTCCGCCCGGTAGATCTCGGCGTGGAAGCGCGAGACGGTCAGGTCGCTCAGCACGAACTGGCAGGCGGGGGCGCGCCCCACCACGATGCGGGAAGGGCCGGTCGCCGGCAGCGCGAACCGGGGGAGCCGCGGCGCCCGCCACGCCGCCTCGATGCGCGCGGTCGCCTGCGAGAACGAGGACACCAGCCCGGTCAGCCGGCCGACCACCCGGCCGGGCGGCGGCAGGTCGTGGACGATCTCGTCCAGCTCGGCGCGGCTGCGGGCCTGCAGGACCAGGTCGACGCGCCGCTCGAACGTCTCGTGGGAGATGCGGCCCTCGGCCACCCGGTCACCGAGAACGCGCAGCACCCGGTCGCGCTCGCCGTCGGACGCCCGCACCGGGTATGAGGGCCCACCGTCCATGTTCGTGAGTATCCAGTTCCCGTCGTCGGCTGTCCAGAAGTGATCTCCGGAGGGTGGGCGACCGCCATTGCCCGCCCTCCACCGGTTCGATGCCGTCGGTTCCCCGGAAGTTCGCCCCGAACCGGTCAGTTCCGGGGCAATTGGCCGAGGAGTTCGCGGGCCCGGCCGGCGAACGCCGGATCGCCCGTCCCGGCGGCCCGCTCGAGGTGCTTCGCGGCCCGCGCGGCGTCGCCGTCCGCGGCGGCCATCTCGCCGAGCCGGCAGCACGCCTCGGCGACCAGCTCGGGCAGGTCGGTGACCTCCAGCATCCGCTCGTACCAGTGGCGGGCGCCGGCCCGCTCGCCCAGCCAGTAGTGCAGTTCCCCCAGGTGGCCCATCGCCAGCGGCGCGTGCCGGTCGTCGGCGGTGAACGCGCGCTCGTACCAGCGCAGCGCCTCGCCGAGGTCCCGCGCGGCCTTGGCCGGGGCGCCGAGAAGCATGGCGGCGTAGCCCTCGGTCTTCACGTCGCCGGCGTCGACGGCCCGCAGCAGGTACGGGCTCGCGGCCACGTGGTCCTCCCGCTCGACGGCCACCCAGCCCAGGCCCAGCAGCGGCCACGGGTCGTCCGGCCGCAGGTCCAGGCAGGCCCGGTAGGCGGCCTCCGCCTCGTCGAGATCGCCGGCGCGGCCCCGGGTCCGGGTCATGTCAGCCAGCCGGACGGCCGCCGCGAATCGCAGCTTGCGGGTCCGATCGTCTCCCGGAAGGTCCGCGGCGCGGCGGTGGGCGTCGCGCGCCGCCGCCACGGCGCCATCGAGGTCGCCACGGCCGTACAGCAGGCGCGACAGGGAGACGCCGTCGGCCACCGCGCCCGCTCCGGTCCCGTGCTCGATCGCGCGCGGTACGCCTCGGCGGCCGCGGGCGGCGGGGTGGCCCAGCCGGCCAGCTCCTTCGCGGTGCGGCGCCAGATCCCGGCCTTGCGGGCAGGGTCGTCCGTGCGGTCGGCGAGCATGCCGGTGAGCAACAGGACGTCCTCGGGGTGGCGGCTCCGGTCGAGGCGCGCCCGGAGCTCCTCGTCGGACGGCTCCGCGGCCTCGGGCGCGGTGACCGGCGCGCCCGGTTCGTAGAGGCCGACCGTCCCGCCGTGCCCGTGCCGACTCTCGATGAGCGACGCGGCCAGGACGCGGCCGTCCGGGGACCAGGCGAGGCGCGAGACGTAGTGGTGCCCCTTCGGGCGGCAGAGCATGAGCGGGCGGTCGTCCCCGGCCCGCCGGAGGGCGAGGCTCTCGGCGGCGCCCGGCTCGGGGGAGTGGCTCCCGGCGGTGTACCCGCCGTCCGGCCGGACGACCGTGTCGCCCTCGTCGCCGGGCGGGCCGGGCACGTGCGTGCCCGGCAGGGCGACCAGGGCGCCGGCGTCGACGTCGTAGGCTCGCGCCGGCGGCTCGTCGGAGGGCTCCGGCGGGCGTTTGGTCAGCAGGTGCCCGCCCGGCACCCACTCGATGTCCTGGCCCCAGGGGAACCGGCTTTCGTGGGGGAGGCGGGTGTGCTCGCTCCAGTCGCGGGTGCGGTACACGACGAGTTCGCACGCCTCGCTGGTGACGGCGAGGTACGTCCCGTCACCGGAGAACGCGACGTCGGAGGGCGTGGCCTCGTCCGTCCCCGTGCCGGGGAACGGGTCCAGGACGCGCGCCGCCGCGCGCAGGTCGACGATCGCGGGGGCGTCGGCCTCGGTCACGTGGTCGGCCTCGGTGACGTAGCTGGTCGTGCCCCAGGAGTATCCGGCCTCGAGCGAGTCCAGCCAGCGCGGGTCGGTGACGTGGACGTCGTAGTCGGCCTGGACGAGCAGTTCCTCGCCCGCCCAGCCGCCGTCGTGCTCGTAGTGGAAGTCGTGCAGGCCGTCCCATGCGTCGTCGCCGACCGGGTGGTTGCGGACGGCGACGCGTTCGACGCGCGTGACGTACCGGTGGGCGTTGGCATTCACCCACTCCGGTTCGAGGAAGTCGTCCAGGGGGACGGCCTGGAGCGCGTGCCATTCGGTGATCGGCCGGTCGTGCGCGGCCTCCCACAGCAGGCGGAAGAAGAAGCCGACGTCGCCGTCGGGCAGCGGCGCGTGGTCCCGGCAGGCGACGTCGTAGTACACGACGAAGATCCGGAAGCGGGCGCGGGCCGCGCCGGGGGCGACGTCCAGGACGCGCGCGCCGTACAGGTCGGTGGACATGCGGGAGCCCTTCCACGGGGGACTGTCGAGCGCCTCATGATCACAGAGACGCCCGACAGTCCGCCGCGGAACGGCCGGGACGTCAGCGCGACAGCAGGTCGCGGGCGATGTGCGTCACCTGGATCTCGTCGGTGCCGGCGTAGATCTGGAACGACTTGGCGTCGCGGGCGAGCTGCTCGACCCGGTACTCGCTCATGTAGCCGTTGCCGCCGAACAGCTGGACGGCCTCCTGCGCGACCTCGCTCGCGGCCTGCGCGGCGTACAGCTTCATCGCCGACGCCTCGGCGAGGGTGGGGGTGCGGCCCGCGCGCTGCATCTCGACGTGCCGGAACACGAGGTTCTGCACGTTGAGGCGCGCGACCTCCATCTTGGCCAGCTTGAGCTGGATGAGCTGGAAGTCGCCGATCCGCTGCCCCCACAGCTCGCGGGTCTTGGCGTACTCGACCGACAGCTTGAGGCACTCCTCGATGACGCCGAGCGCCATCGCGGCGACGCCGGCGCGCTCGGTCACGAAGTTCTGCTTCGCCGACTCCTTGCCGCCGCCCGCCCCGGACGCCAGCAGCCGGTCGGCGCCCGCGCGGACGTCGTCGAGGAACAGCTGGCCGGTGGGGGAGGAGTGCAGGCCCATCTTGCGCAGCGGCCCGCTCTGCTCGAGGCCCTCCATGCCGGTGTCGAGGACGAACGTGAGGATCTCGCGGTCGCGGGGTTCGACGCCCTCCTCGTCGAGCTTGCAGTAGAAGACGATCGTGTCGGCGTAGGGGCCGTTGGTGATGAACGTCTTGCTCCCGTTGAGGACGTACTCGTCGCCGACCCTGCGGGCGGTGGCCTGCATGCCGCCGAAGGCGTCGGAACCGGAGTCGGGCTCGGTGATCGCCCAGGCGCCGACCTTCTCCATGGTGAGCAGGTCGAGGGCCCAGCGTTCCTTCTGCTCGACCGTCCCGCGCTTCATGATCGTCCCGGCGGCGAGGCCGAGGCCCACGCCCATCGCCGACACCAGGCCCGGTGCCACCTTGCACAGCTCGATGATGGGCAGCATGCTCATCGCCGCGTTGCCGCCCCGCCCGGTGCCGGCGTCCGCGTCGTCGGCGCCGCCCCCGCCCGCTCGCTCCTTCTCCATCCGGGCCCTGAACGACGAGCGCGCCATCTCGTCCATGCCGAACGTCTTGTAGAGGCCGCGGATGATGTCGTACGGCGGCAGGTCGCCCGACTCGAGCGCGTCCAGGTTGGGACGGACCTCCGCGTCGATCCAGTCGCGGACCGCGTCCCGGATCATCAGGTCTTCGTCGGACCACTCGATCATGCTCGCCTCGTCTTTCGGCCGGTAGGGGATCGGTCTGCGACCATGAAAGCAGACGCCGAAAGCTAGCGCTTACTTGGCAGTAGGGTGGCGGGGCGGCCGTCAGGGCATCTGGACGATGTCGGCGATCACGCCGCCCTCCGCGGTGAGGCGTCCGGCGGCCGGGCTGTCGTAGACCACGAGGAGGCGCAGGCCCGGTCCGGGCTCGTCCAGGACGGCGATGCCCTCCGCGTGGTCGTCGCCGTGGCCGTAGGGCAGGTCGCCCAGCACCTCCAGGGCGTCGGCGTGGACGATCTCCGGGGCGTCGGCGGTCACCGCGCCGCGCCACCGCACCACCCGCACCGGACCGTCCAGGTCCATGCTCGGGCCGGTGAGGATCAGCAGGTCGTCGCCGTGCGGGCACAGGTCGCGGATGCCGAGGCCGCCCAGGTCGAGGAAGTGGGTCCGGTAGGGGACGTCGCCGTCGACCGGCAGCGCCCGCAGCAGCCGCGGGTCGTCGGCGTCGGGGCCGGGCCGGATCTCCACCAGCACCGCCCAGCCGCGCAGCACCGGCCCGCGCAGCCCGATGTAGAGCCGGTCGCCGTGCACCGCGACGCCCTCGATGTCGACGCCGTTGTCCTTTCCGGGCAGGTGCAGGAAGGGCGCCAGGTGCGGGTCGCGGGCCAGCAGGTCGGTGATCGAGTCGCCGTTGAGCCCGAGCACCGCGGCGGTCCGGCCGCCGTCCTCGCGCACCGCGCGCGGCAGCCCGTCGTCGCCGGTGACCAGGGGGATCCGCGCGAGGATGAAGCGGTTGTCCTCGCGGACGACCGTCGCGAGCCGCTTGCGGGACTTGGCGGCCGAGTGCCCCTCCTTGATCTTCTTGCGCTTGAGGCTGTGCGAGCCGATCGCCCACAGCCAGCCGTCCGCCCGGCCCAGCCCCTCGATGTCGGCCTCCTCGTCCGGGCCGGCGGGCAGCGGGACCAGGTCCGCGAGGGGGACGGTGAGGTGCCCGCCGTAGCCGGTGACCCGCCCGTCCGCGCCCGTCACGGCGGTGAGCCGCTCGACGGTCGCGGTCTCGTCGCCCGCCGCCCACAGGCAGGGGCCGTCCTGGCGGATCGCGGACAGGTTCGTGTGGGTTTCCGCCTCCCGGCTCTCGTGCCCGAAGCGGAGTTCGACCCGGCGTTCTACGATCATCTGCCGATGGTGCCATACCGGGCGGGCGGTCCGGCGCGTCCGGTGCCGTGATCACCTGCGCGGACGCGTCCCGGACGGGTCCCAGCGGACGTCCAGGCGATCGGGCTTGCGGAACACCAGGCCCCGCGGCCGGGCGGGCCGGTCCGGGTCGAGCCGGACGCCGGGGAACCGGTCGAGCACGGCGCCGAGGGCGGCGCGGGCCTCGAGCCGGGCGAGGGTCGCGCCGAAGCAGAAGTGCGGGCCGTGCGCGAACGCCAGGTGCTCGGCGGCGTCGGGGCGGTGCGGATCGAAGCGGTCCGGGTCGGTGAACACGGCCGGGTCGCGGTTCGCCGCCGTGATCGACACCCGCACCAGGTCGCCCGCCCGCACCGGTGCCGCGCCCAGGTCGCCGTCGCGGACCGCGTAGCGGTCGACGACGGCGGCGGGCGGTTCCATCCGCAGCGATTCCTCGATGACCGCGGGCAGCAGCTCCCGGTCGTCGGCGGCGGCCCGCGCCAGCGCGGGGTCGGAGAGCAGGTGCAGCGCGGCGTTGGTGATCAGCCCCTCGGTGGTGTCGATGCCGCCGAACATCAGCACGGCCGCGTTCGCCACGACCTCGGCGTCGGCCAGGCCGCCGGCCGGCCCGCCGGTGCCGCCGCGCGCCGCCTCGGCCGCGAGCGAGCCGGGGCGCGACATCGCACCGGCGACCGCCTCCGCCAGCTCCGCGTACGCCGCGCCGGAACGTTCCAGGGCCGCGTCCGCGCCCCCGTCCTCCGGAGCACCGGTGAGCGCCGACACCGCGTCCACGAACGTCCCGTACCAGGACCGGACGGTCGCGGCGTCCACCGCGGGGAGCCCGAGGGCCTCGGCGACGACCGCGACGGCCAGCGGCCCCGCGAGGTCGCCGCGCAGTTCCGCGCGTCCCGCCGGGGCGAGCGCACCCGCCAGCCGGCCCGCCTCCGCCGCGGTGAAGGCGGCGAAGCGCTCCCGGGTCCGCGCGGGCCGGAACGGCCGCGCGAACGCGTCGCGGTGGCGGGCGTGCGCGGCGCCGTCCAGCGACAGCATGCTGGGCCCGACGACCCGGGCGGTGGAGAAGCGCGGGTCGTCGACGGTGAAGGCCGCCGCGTCCCGCATCACCCGGACGGCGAGGGCGTGCGAGGTGACGAGCCAGCCGCCGAGCGCGGGGATCCAGGAGACCGGCTCGGCGGCGCGCAGCCGGGCCAGCCGGGGTGCGGGTCGCCTTCGAGGTCACCGACCGTCACCGCCGCGCCGACGGGGAACCGGGCCGGGAGATCGCTGGTCATCCGCCCCAGAATAGGACACTCCACTTATGATCTACAATGTAAAGGTGCTGGGCGGCGCACATCGACCCGTCACACCGAACCCTGCTCCCGCCACCAGCGCCGTCCGGCCTCCGGCAGGGTGTAGATCGGGTCGTGGTACTCGTATTGCCTGGTCAGGGCTTCGGGATCGGACGCTTCGAGGCCGGTCCGGTAGTTCTTGGTCCAGTAGGAGACGCCCCGCTCGCGGTCGTATCCGGCGAGCTGGTGCACCCACCGCTTGCCGACGTACGGGACGTCGCAGACGATGCGGGGCGTCGCGAATCCGGGCAGGTAGCCCATGATCGCGTGCTGCAGTTCCTGCGCCTCCCAGACCGCGAGCCGCCAGTGCTCGCTGCCGGGGATCATGTCGCACATGTACAGGTAGTACGGCATGATGCCGGCCTCGTCGAGCAGCGCGAACGACAGGTCGAGCAGCGCGTCGGGGGAGTCGTTGACGCCCCGCAGCAGGACGCCCTGGTTGCGGACGTCGCGGATGCCGGTGTCGAGCATGGCGCGGGCGGCCCGCGCGACGAGCGGCGTCACCGACCGGGCGGCGTTGACGTGGGTATGGATCGCGATGTGCGCGCCGCGCTCGCGGGCCTTGGTCGCCAGGCGTTCCATCCCGGCGCGGACCTCGTCCTGCAGCCAGTGCTGCGGCAGGCCCATCAGCGCTTTGCTGGCGAGCCGGACGTCGCGGACGTTGTCGATGTCGAGCAGCGCGGAGACGAACGACTCCAGCCGCGGCCAGGGCAGGTTGGCGACGTCGCCGCCGGAGACGACCACGTCGCGGACGCCGGGGGTGCGGCGCAGGTAGTCGAGCATGGCCTCGTGCCGGTCGGGCGGCCGGATCGTGAATCGGTGCTTGTCGACGTTGGGCGTGGAGTTGCCGACCAGGTCCATGCGGGTGCAGTGGCCGCAGTACTGGGGGCAGGTCGGCAGCAACTCGGCCAGGACCTTGGTGGGGTACCGGTGGGTGAGCCCTCGACCGCCCACATCTCGGCCTCATGCAGGGAGTCCCGGGCGGCGTGCGGGTGGGACGGCCAGTCGGTGCGGCGGTCGGAGAACACCGGCAGCATGTAGCGGCGGACGGGGTCGGCGCGGAACGCGGCGGTGGAGGAGACGTCCATGGTGTTGAGCATCTGCGGGGGCAGCAGCATCGACATCGTGGCGCGTTCGGCCTGGTCGCGCTCGAGGTCGGCGTAGAAGGAGTCGTCGAGCAGGTCGCCCATGACCGCGCGGAGCTGCCGGAGGTTCTTGACGCAGTGGGCGCGCTGCCATTGCGCCGACTCCCATTCCCCGGTCGTCACGTCGCGCCAGCCGGGCAGGCGCCGCCAGTCGGGTTCCTCGAGCGGGGTACGCCGGTACTCGTAGGGCTGGTCGGCCGCGCGTCCGGCCGGGTGCTCCACGGTCGATTCCGCTGACGGTGCGGTCCGGGCGCCGGTGCCGGTGTCCGGATGCAGGGCAGTGGTCATCGTCGACTCCTTCTCGCGCGTGGTCGCATAAAATCTCGGGTGAGGCCGACATTACGGGAAGATTTTCGATCTCTCCAGAGAGAGCCGGTATATCTTCCATTGCAAGCGGGTGACCGTCAGGCCGCATCGGGTGCCGGAGGCCCCGTGGGCGCCGCCGCCGTCGTGACGGGTCCCCGGCCGGGAACCGTTGCGTGCCGGGGCGCGCCCGACACGCGCCGAGCCTCCCGCGCGACGGGGCGGGGGTTCGCATGTCGTTCATCGCCCGCGCGGGGCCGGACCCGGCACAATGACCTGGTACGCCCCGGTAGCGGCGGGGAGAGGCGATCAGCTGAGGAGAGACCCCGATGGCGAGCATCACCGAGGACCTGCGCGGCCGCGATCCCAAGGAGCGGCAGGCGCAGATCGTGGACGTCCTGGTGGACGCGTTCTCGGACCTGATGGAGCGCAGTCCCGCCGAGTTCCGCCGCCGGTTCCGGAAGATGGCGTCCGATCCGTTCGCGTTCTACCGGGGGAGCGCCTGCCTGTTCTACGCCGACATCGCCGACGACGAGGACCCGTGGGCGGACGAGCGGACGGCGCGGGTGTGGATCCAGGGGGACCTGCACGCGCAGAACTTCGGCACCTACATGAACGACGACGGCGTGTTCGTGTTCGACGTCAACGACTTCGACGAGGCCTACGTCGGGCACTTCACCTGGGACGTGAAGCGGCTGGTGGCGAGCCTCGCGCTGCTGGCGTGGCAGAAGGCGATCTCCGACGCCGACATCCGGCGGCTGATCGAGGCGTACGTGCGGGCCTACGTCGACCAGGTGCGGTCGTTCGCGGGGCCGGGCCGCGACGACTTCGCGCTGACGCTCGACACGACCGACGGGTACGTGCGGGGGGTGCTGATCGACGCGCTGTCGTCCACGCGGATCGGGCTCCTGGAGGGCAAGACCGTCCTGGACGCGCACGACCGGCGCTTCCGGGACCGGGCCGGGGTGCGGCGGCTGGACGAGGCCGAGCGCTCGAAGGTGGAGGAGGCCTACCGGGAGTACCTGGAGACGATCCCGGCCGACAAGCGGTTCGCGAGCCTGACCTACGAGATCAAGGACATCGTGGGCGCGTCGGGGTTCGGGATCGGGTCGGCGGGGCTGTCGGCGTACAACATCCTGGTGGAGGGGCGCTCGCAGGCGCTGGAGAACGACGTGATCCTGTCGATGAAGCAGGGGAACGTGGCGGCGCCGAGCCGGGTGGTGGACGACGCGCGGATCCGCGAGTACTTCCGGCACCACGGGCACCGGACGGCGGTGTCGCGGCGGGCGCTGCAGGCCAACACGGACCCGTGGCTGGGGTACACCGAGATCGACGGGGTCGGGTTCGTGGTGCAGGAGCTGTCCCCGTACGAGGAGGATCTGGACTGGGGCGGGCTGACCGAGCCCGAGGAGATGCTGTCGGTGCTGGACGATCTGGGCCGCGCCACCGCGAAGATCCACTGCGTGTCCGACAGCGACTCCGACCACACGCTCGTCGGGTTCCAGGTGGAGGACGCGATCAGCTCGGTGATCGGCGCGGACGAGTCGGCGTTCGTCGAGGACATGGTGCGGTTCGGGACGGGGTACGCGGAGGTCGTCCGCGACGACCACCGCCTGTTCGTGGACGCGTTCCGCAACCATCAGATCCCGGGGCTGTGACGGGGCCCGGGGTGCCGGTGGTGCCCGGCCGTCTGCGGCCGAGTACCTCTAGCGCGATTCGGGGCTGACGAGCAGCAGCGCGATGTCGTCCTGGCCCTGCTGGTCGGCCAGCAGGGCCAGGACGCCGTCGGCGGTGTCCTCGAGGGAGTCTCCGGCGTCGGAGCGGGAGGCGACGAGGGCCGACGCGAGCCGGACGATGCCCTCCTCGATGTTGCGCATGCGGCTCTCCACGAGCCCGTCGGTGTAGAAGGCCAGGACGCCGTCGGGCGGCAGTTCGGCCGACACCTGCTCGTACTCGGCGGGGTGCGCGGGGTCGGCGACGCCGAGGGGGAGCCCGGCGGCGACGGGGAACCGCCGGGCCGTCCCGTCGGGCAGGGCGAGCAGCGGCGGCGGGTGCCCGGCGCACGCCAGCTCGCAGCGCCGGGTCGCGGGGTCGCACACCACGCACAGGCAGGTGGCGAACTGGGCGGCGTCCAGGTCCTGGGCGATGGCGTCCAGGCGGGCCAGCACCTCGGCGGGAGGCAGGTCGCAGCTGACGAGGGTGTGGGCGGCGACCCGCAGCTGCCCCATGGCCGCGGCGGCGGTGACGCCGTGCCCGACGGAGTCGCCGATGACGATCGCGACGCGCTCGTCCGGCAGCGGCACCACGTCGTACCAGTCGCCGCCGACCGCGGCGCGGGCGGGCCGGTAGCGGTGCGCGATGCGCAGGCCGGGCGGGACGGTGACGCGGGTGGGCAGTAGCCCGGCCTGCAGGGCGGTGGCGGTGCGGTGCTCGCGCCGGTACAGGCAGGCGTTGTCGATGCCGGTGGCGGCGCGGGCGCCGAGTTCGGCGGCGAGGGCGGTGTCGGCGGGGCCGAACGGGGCGCGGCCGTGTTTGCGGCTGAACACCGCGTGGCCGAGGGGGCGGCCGCGGGCGGTGAGGGGGACGGCCAGCAGCGACACGTGGTCGAGGACGCCGTCGACGACGCGGCCGGTGCGGCGGGCGATGCCGTCCAGGGCGTCCTCCCCGCCGAACCGGACGGTGCGGCCGGTGGAGACGCAGCGGGCGTAGGGGGAGGCGGCCGGGTACACCACGACCTCGCCGGTGGGGAACACGGCGGACCAGTCGCCGGGATCGTCGTCGGCGAACGCCACGGCGAGGCGGCGGACCACGAGCGAGCCCTCGTCGCGCGCGGCGGGCGGGGGCGTGTCGTCGTCGGCGAGGCGGCGTTCCAGGACGTAGATGGCGCCGGCGTCGGCGAACCGAGGGACGGTGACGGCGACGATCTCGCGGGCGGTCAGGGTGAGGTCGAGCGTGGAGCCGATGCGGCGGCCGGCCTCGTTCAGCAGTTCCAGGCCGCCGGCCCACGGGGGCGCGACGGTGAGCGCGACGGTGAGCGCGACGAGCGTCCGGCCGGATTCGGCCGTGAGCGCCTGGCAGGTGACCCGCACGCCGTCCGCGGCGGCTTCGTTCGCGGCGGCTTCGTTCGCGGCCGCATCGTTCATGGCGGTGCCGTCCGCCGCCGGCGGGTGGGAGCGGGCGAGCAGCGGGAGCGTGCCCGACCATGGGCGGCCGGACGCGGCCTGCGCGACGGCGGCGGCGAGCGGGCCGCCGGCGGCGGGGCAGCCGAGGAGTCCGGGCAGGTCGGAGCCCAGGGCCTGCCGGGCGGTCAGGCCGAACATGCGCGCGGCGCCGTCGCTCCATCCCGTGATGATGCCGCCCGTGACGGTGCCGCCGGTGGGGTCGAGCAGGACGGTCGCCGGGTCGGACGGTACCGCCCCGCCCGGCGGTGCTGCGGGGTGCTTGGCCATCGGTGTTCAGGTTCCGTGTTCGGGGTGGCACGGACCGAGCCGCGTTACGCTGGGTTCGCCCCGCGGCGCCGCCCTCCGTCGATAGGGAGTCGTACATGGAACCCGAGTGGATCCCACCCGAAGTCGACAGTCGGAGACCCAGCGTTGCACGTGTGTACGACTTCCTGCTCGGTGGTGACCATAATTTCGCGTCAGATCGTGATCTGGCGACCGGGCTGCTGCGGGTGGAACCGCAGGCGCGTTCGCTGGCGCACGCCAACCGGGCGTTCCTGCGCCGGGCGGTCCGCGCGGCCGCCGAGGCGGGCGTGGACCAGTTCGTCGACATCGGGTCGGGCATCCCGACGCAGGGCAACGTGCACGAGGTCGCGCAGGCGGTGAACCCGGACGCGCGGGTGGTGTACGTGGACAACGACGACGTCGCGGTCGCGCACAGCCGCACCATCCTGGAGGGCAACGACCGCGCGACGGTGATCCAGGCCGATATGCGGCGGCCCGGGCGGATCCTGGCCGACCCGCTGCTGAGGGACCTGGTGGATCTGTCGCGCCCGGTGGCGTTCCTGCTGGTGGCGGCGCTGCATCTGGTCAAGGAGGAAGAGCGGCCGGCGGAGATCGTGGCGGCGCTGCGGGACGCGGCCGCGCCGGGCAGCCACCTGCTGCTGTCGCATCTCACCCATGACGCGCAGCCGGGTAAGGCCGCGGCGATCGGGAAGCTGTACGACCGTGCGACGTCCCCGGCGGTGGCCCGGTCGCACGCGGGCATCCTGCGGTTCTTCGACGGATGGGATCTGCTGGATCCGGGGCTGGTGTACGTGCCGCTGTGGCGTCCCGACGAGGGGGAGGTCGAGTCCCCCGAGCGGTTCCTGGTGTTCGGCGGCGTGGGGCGCAGGCCGTAGCCCCCGCGCCCCACGCCGCGAGCGGTCCGTCGGGTCAGCGGGCGAACGCGATGGCGGTGCCGGCGCTGACCACGACCGCGATGACGACCAGCACCAGCGAGGTGCTCAGCGGGTTGCGGCGTTCCCGTCCGGCGTCGGCGGTGCGCTGGACGGTGTGGTGCACGACCTCTTCCGACGCCGACGGTGACGGCCTGGGCTCCGGGCGGGGCGGCCGCGGCGCCGGCTGGGCCGGCGGCGGGGCCGCGGCGGGCCGCGGGGCGGGCGGCCGCGGGGCCGGGTCCGCGGCCGGCGGAGCCGCCGCCGGGGGCGGTGTCGCGGGCGGCTCGGGCGACGGCGCGGCGGGCGGTTCCGGTGTCGGTTCGGGCGGCGCGGGCGTGGGGGCGGGTGTGGGCTCGGCCGGCGGCTCGGGCGAGGGGGGCTCGGGTGTCGGCGGTTCGGGGGTCGGGGGGCGGGGGCACGAGCCGGGGACGTTCCCGACGTGCACCTCGACCTCCCCGTCGATGCAGACGCTGACGCCGCCGGGCGGGTGGGGGTCGGCGTGCGCGGGCGGCGCGGCCGCGAGCGTGAGGGCGCTCGCGGCCCCGCCCTGCAGGATGAGGGCGGGCAGGATCAGGACTCGGCGCAAGGCTCATCCACCTCCGTCGATGCGTTGGAGTTCGGCCCGGAGTTCGACGAAGGCTTCCGGCCCGACGGCCAGGGCCCCCTCGAACGGGCGGGCGATGTCGATGGTCAGATAGGTTCCGGCGGCCAGCAGCGCGGCCATGAGCGCCAGCGGGACCAGCGTCGCGCCGCGCGGCGAGGCCCCGGCCAGGAACGGCAGCAGCACCACCACGACGCCGGTGACGACGGTGACGACGGTGAGCCCGGCGGGCGGCTCGGTACGGGCGTCCATGGCGCGCTGGTGCCGCGCCTCGGTGATCTGCCCGAGGTGGTCCAGGACGCCGGCGCGGGCCTCGCGGAGCTCGTCGTCGTCGGCCTCGAACGCGATGACGTCGCGGCGGACGCGGTCCAGCAGCGTCCATCCGGCGGGGGTGAGGCGCCCGTCGGCCATCAGGTCCCACTCGGGGTCGCGGACGGTGTCGACGTAGGCGCGCAGGCCGCTGCGGACGCCGTCGCGCTGGGCGGGCGGGAGGCGGGCCGCCGCCCAGTAGGTCTCGGAGATCGCCTGCGTCTCGGCGTAGGTGCCGGCGCGGGCGGCGTCGGCGGTCGTCCAGGGCACGATGACGGCGATGGCGAAGGCGAGCAGGAACAGCGCCGACAGCATGGCGCCGGCGTGCGAGACGGTGGGGCCGTCGGGGTCGGCGTCGTCGGTGGCGCGGCGGGTCCGCCGGACCAGCATGCTCGCGAGGGCGACCACACCGACGGCGCAGGCCGCCGACGCGAAATAGACGATCATGCCCCTCCACGGGTTCGGTTCGGAGGCGGCTCCGCAGCCGGAGCCGCCGACAACTGGCGGTGATTTTAAGGTCACGTTGTGTGTCTGTGGAGGGGCTTCCGGAAATTCACCGGAACGGTCACGCGGAGGTCAGGTGACCGCCCGGCCGGGGAAGGGACCGGTGGCCGCCGGGGAAGGAGGATCGCGGGGCGGGCCGGTTCCGGCGCGCGGCCGGAAGGTGTAGTGGAGCGACGCGCGAGGCCGGCGGTGCGGGCCGGGGCGGGGCCGCACGCGCCGGGGCGGTGATAGAGACCGTCGCCCTTCCCGGTCCGGCGCGCCCTCCCGGCCGGCGCCCTGACCGGGACAGATAGCGCCCCCACCAGGGATCATGGCCCTGACCTGGGTGAACGGGGAGTAGCCGCAGAACATGCGGCGGTTGACAAGGCCGTGAGAGCCGGTAAATTCGGCTCCAGTCCAGCACGGGACTCACCGATCGGCCGCCCGAGACGCCGCCGGGCACCGTGCCGCGGCGGGGCGGCGCGCAGCGCGCCCGCCCGCCCGAACCAGTACGGTGATCCGAAGGCGTGTCCGGGGCGGAGCCGCCCGATCGGCCAGGGGGTTGGACCCGGGAAGGGCCCGGACATCCAGTAGAAAACGGAGCCTCGTTCTCACCGCCTGTGGGACGACTCCGGCCCGACGGATGTCACGGGCCCTCTTCCGTGTCTCGGCTTCCCGTGTCTCCGGCCCGCGGGGCCCGGCGGCGCCCGCCCGTCCCCTCCGCCCGCCCCCGCCCGCGGTCGCCCTCACCCGCTCGGCCCGGTAGCGTTCCGCGCAGGGAGAGTCGGGAGAACCCCGAGAGGCCGAGCGAACGGGGCATCGAGTTGGCCCAGGACATCCTTCCGGACCGGCATCATGCCGCCGCGCCGGAGTCGACGGACGCACCGGCCGCCGGCGCGCCCGGCGCGGCCGCACGTCCCGCCCGGTCCCGCCGCGCCGCGGCCTGGTTCCGCCGCGGCGGCGAGGCCGGATGGCCGCGCACCCTGCTCGCCCTCGTCGGCGGGCTGCTCATGTGGTCGGCGTTCCCCCCGCACGACCTGGTCCCGCTCGCGCCGGTCGGCGTCGCCGTCCTCACCCTCGCCCTGCACGGGCGCGTCCCCGGCCTGCGGCCGGCGGCCCCCACCGTCCGCGGCACCGCCCGCACGGGGGCCTGGCTCGGCCTCCTCGGCGGCATCGCCTTCTTCCTCCCCGTCCTCACCGGCATCGTCAAGATCGGCCCGGACGCGTGGATCCTGCTCAGCGTCGTCGAGGCCGCCTACCTCGCCCCCATGGGCGCGGGGATCGCCCTCGCCGCCCGCCTCCCCGGCTGGCCGGTATGGGCCGCCGGCCTGTGGGTGGCGCAGGAGGCCGCCCGCGGCCGCGTCCCCTTCGGCGGTTTCCCCTGGGCGCGGCTGGCGTTCAGCCAGACCTCAACCCCGCTCACCCCCTACGCCGCCGTCGGGGGCGCGCCGCTGGTCACCTTCCTGACCGCGCTGACCGGCGGGCTCCTCGCCTACGCCGCGATCGCCGCCCTGCGCGCCCGCCGCCGGGCGGGCGCGGCCCCCTCCGGAGGGGAGGACGGGCCGCGCCGCCGGGGCGTGCGGACCGCACCGGCCGCGGCGCTCGCCGTCCCGCTCGCGCTGATCGCCGCGATCGTCGGCGGCGGCGCCCTGATCCCCACGCCGACCGGCGGCACCCCCGTCACCGTGGCCGTCGTGCAGGGCAACGTCCCCCGCCTGGGCCTGGACTTCCTGGGCCAGCGCCGGGCCGTCCTGGACAACCACGTCGCCGCCACCCACGAACTCGCCGACCGCGTCCGCGCCGGTGAGGTCGCCCGGCCCGAGCTGGTGGTGTGGCCGGAGAATTCCAGCGACCTGGACCCCTACCGCGAGCCGGACGCCTACGCCGCCATCGACGGCGCCGTCAAGGACATCGGCGTCCCCGTGCTCGTCGGCGCGCTCACCGACACCCCCGACGGGGAGAAGGTGGAGAACCGCGGCATCGTGTGGGACCCGCGGACGGGTCCCGGCGATCACTACGTCAAACGGCACCCCGTCCCGTTCGGGGAGTACGTCCCGTTCCGCGACATCCTGACGCGGTTCATCGATCGTCTCGACCAGGTGCCCCGCGACTTCGTCCACGGCACCCGCTCGGGCGTGATGCGGCTCGGGCCCGTCACCGTCGGCGACGTCATCTGCTTCGAGGTCGCCTACGACCAGGAGGTCCGCGACGCCGCGGACGGGCGGCTGCTGGTCGTGCAGACCAACAACGCCACCTACGGCCGCACCAGCCTCCCGCCCCAGCAGATCGCCATGTCCCGGCTGCGCGCGGTCGAACATGGCCGTACGATCTTGGTTGCCGCGACGAGCGGGATCAGCGCGATCGTCGCACCGGACGGCCGGATGATCGACCAGTCCGCCGAGTTCGTCCGGGACCTGCAGGTCGCCACCGTCCCGGCGCGCACGTCCACCACCCTGTCGGACCGGATGGGCGCCGCGCCGGAATGGGCCATGGCGGCGCTGGGCGTCGCGGCCGCCTGCGCCGCCGCCGCCCGGTCCGTGACCCGCTCCCCGCGGACGGCACGGGCGGGACGGGCGGTGCGCGGGCCGGACGGGCCGGACGGGCCCGACGCCGGGCGCGCGGCGGACGCGAGCACGGCGGACGCGGGGGACGAGGTGGACGCGGTGGACAGGAACGACGAGGAGAAATGACGCCGATGGAGATGCCGGCCGAACTCGGGCGCGTGCTCGTGATCATCCCGACCTACAACGAGCGGGACAACGTCGAGCGCATCACCGGCCGGGTCCGGGAGGCCGTCCCGTCGGTGGACGTCCTGATCGTCGACGACGCCAGCCCCGACGGCACCGGCGAGGTCGCCGACGCCATGGCCGCCGGCGACCCGAAGATCGCCGTGCTGCACCGGCAGGGCAAGGACGGCCTCGGTCCCGCCTACATCGCCGGGTTCCGGTGGGCCGCCGAACGCGGCTACGACGTCATGGTCGAGATGGACGCCGACGGGTCCCACCAGCCGGAGGAACTGCCCCGCCTGCTGTCCGCCCTCGAGGACGCCGACCTGGTCATCGGCGCCCGCTGGGTGCCCGGCGGCCGCGTCGAGAACTGGCCCAAGCGGCGCGAGGCGCTGTCGCGCGGCGCCAACACCTACGCCCGGCTCATGCTCGGCATCCCCCTGCACGACGCCACCGGCGGGTACCGGGCGTTCCGCGCCGCCACACTGCAGAAGATCGGGCTGGAGGAGGTCGACTCGCGCGGCTACTGCTTCCAGATCGACCTGGCGCTGCGCGCGCTCCGCGAGGGCCTGCGGGTCGTGGAGGTCCCGATCACCTTCGTCGAGCGGGTCCACGGCACCAGCAAGATGAGCCGCGACGTGATGGCCGAGGCCGCCATGCGGATCACCCAGTGGGGGATGAGCGACCGGGTGGACAAGTTCCGCGGCCCCCGCTGACCCCGCCCGGGCGCGCCGGCCTTCCCCGGCCTTCCCCGGCCTTCCCCGGCCGCGATCGATTTCGCCGTCGGTGATAGGGCCGCCGCCGGGGAAACGTTCGGGGGTGCTGCGGCGTTGACCCCGTAGAGGCGTTTCCGACCCCGAAGATGGAGCCATGCTGCCGCTCGCACTGGTCCTGGCGTTCCTGCTGTTGCCGGTCCTGGAGATCTACGTGATCATCCAGGTCGGCGGGCTGATCGGCGCCTGGCCGACGGTCGCGCTGCTGGTCGCCGAGAGCCTGCTGGGCGCCTGGATCGTCCGCCGCGAGGGCCGCCGCGCCTGGCGGGCCCTGCAGGAGACCTTCGGCCGCGGCGCGCTCCCCGACCGCGAACTCGCCGACGCCGCGCTCGTCCTGATCGGCGGGACGCTGCTGCTGACCCCCGGATTCGTCACCGACGTCGTCGGGTTCGCGTTCGTGCTGCCCTTCACCCGCCCCCTGGCCCGGGGGCTGCTGTCGCGGTGGGCGGCGCGCCGGATGCGGATCGCGCAGGCCCGCTCGTCGGCCATGTTCCCGCCCGCCGGACCGGGCGCCGGTCCCTTCGCCGGGGACGGCCGGGACGGCCTCGGCGGGTTCGGTCCCTTCGGCGCCCCCCGCCGCGACGCCGGGACGCCGAGCGGCCCCGTCGTCCCCGGCGAGGTCATCGACCCCGACGCCGACCCCGGCCCCTCCTCAGGCCCCTCCTCCGGCCGGGGCGCGGAACGGGACCCCGATCGGGGCGCGGGCGACAAGCCGCTCACTCCCTGAACCGCCGCCCGGCGCCCCGACCGCGCCGTCCGGGTCGGCCGCGCCGTCCGGGCGTCAGGCATCGCGGCGCGCCAGCACCGCCCAGCCCAGCAGCAGTGCCGGCACCGCCCAGCCGGCCAGCACCCCCAGCCCCGCCCACGGCCCGACCGGCAGCCGGTCCAGCGCCCGCGTCGCCTGCACCGCCAGACCCGCCGGCATCGGCGCGAACCGCTCCAGCCGCTCCTGCCACCGGTCGTCCCCCAGCAGCGGGACGACCACCGGCGCGGCCCACAGCAGCCCCAGCACGCCCGTCAGGCCCCCGGCGGTGCCGCGGGCGGCCGCGGCCGCGCCCAGCCCCAGCAGCGCCACCAGCACCAGGTAGAGCACCGAGCCCGCCGCGGCCCGCGCCGTCGGGCCGTCCAGCACCGACAGCGGCGGATAACCGGCCGCCGCCGTGAACCCGCCCCGCGGCAGGATGAACCGGCCCGCCACCAGCGACCCCGCCACCCCCGCCGCCCCGGCCGCGGCGACGAGGACGGCGACCACCGCCGCCTTCGCCGCCAGCACCAGCCCCCGCCGGGGCACCGCCGCCAGCGTCGGCACGATCGTGCGGGTCCCGTACTCGCCGCCGATTGCCAGCACCCCCAGCACCACCGCAGCGACCTGACCCACCCGGACGCCCGACAGGCTCAGCCGCGGGGTGTCCTCGAAGCACCGCGCCGGGGACGGGCAGTTCGCGGTGTCCACCGGCCACATCGCCGCAGCGCCCGCCGCGACCGTCGACGCCGCCAGCGCGAACAGCAGCCACCCGGTACTGCGCAGCGTCCGCAGCTTGGTCCACTCGGCGCGCAGCGCCCGCCCCGCCGCCGCGGGCCGCCCGCTCACGCGTCCCTCCGCCGCAGCAGCCACGCCGCGGCCGCCAGCGCCACCGCCGCGTACGCGCACAGCACGCCCAGGCCCGCCCACGGCCCGATCGCCGTGTCGTAGCGCGGGACGGTCTGCTGCACCGCGAACCCCGCCGCCGGGGTGACCCGCTCCAGCCACCGCGCCGCCGACACCGGCAGCCCGGTCGCGACGATCTGCGGCACCAGCAGCGCGAGCAGGACGAGCGCGATCGCCGGGGCGGTGCGCCGCACGATCACCGCGACCGCCAGCGCCAGCACCGCGACCACCGCCAGCAGCAGCCCGGTGCCCAGCACCGCGCGCAGCACCGCGCCGTCGGTCAGCGGCGGCACCGGCCGCCCGCCGGCGCCGGTGACCAGCAGCGCGCCGAGCGCGGCCGCCAGCCCCGCCGCCAGCCCCGCCGCCGCGACCACCGCGGCCTTGGCCGCCAGCACCCGGCCCCGCCGCGGCGTCGCCGCCAGCGTCACCGCGATCATCCGGCGGCGGAACTCGGAGGTGACGAACAGCACCGCCAGCGTCACGATCGCCGCCTGCCCGATCAGCACCCCGGTCAGGGCCGTGCGGGTCGTGTCGTCGGAGAACAGGTCCGGGCCGATGTCGCCCGACCCCGTCAGCGTGAAGGCGCCGCCGGCGCGGGTGGACCCGGCGCCCTCGGGCGCGGCCGGACCGCCGGGCCCGGCCCGGTCCCGCCACGCGCCCTCCGAGCCGCCCGAGCCGCCCGCGGAGTCCCGCCAGGCACCGCGCACGGCGACGCCGTCGAACGTGGCCGTCGTGTCGGTCGGGTGCCCGGAGATCACCTCGCCGCCGAACTGCCGCACCACCTCGATCTCGTCGGGGGAGGCGACGAACAGGCCCGCCGCCACCGTCTCCGGCAGGCCGTCCAGCCGCACCGCGCCGATCCGCCGCCAGGCGCGGCCGTCCGCCGACGCGTACCCGGTCACGGTCGGCCCCGACCGGTCCAGCCGCACCCAGTGCGGCGCCGTGCCGCTCCCGCCGCCCTGCCCGCCGCTCTCGTAACCGGTCTGCAGCCGCACCCCGTGCCCGGGCGTCACCATGATCGCCGCGTAGGGGGCGCCGGGCTCGGCGCCGGCCCGGACCATGAGCCCCGCCTTCGCCCACGCCCGGTCCGCCCGCTGGGACGCGACGCGCGCGACGATGCTCCCGTCCCCGGTGAGCGTCCGGTAGGTGTAGTGGCCCTGGTCGGTGACCGCCGGGGGCAGGTCCGGCGCGGGCCCCGATCCGCCGCCGCCCGTCGACTGCGTCCCCGCCGCGGTCAGCAGCGCCACCAGGACGGTCAGGACGACCGCGGCGGCGAGGGTGAGCAGCCAGCGGGGGACGGACCGCAGCTTCGTCCACTCGGCCAGCAGGAGCCGCCCGAACCCGTCGCCGCCCGCCCGGACGGTGCTCCGGTACGGCGTCGTCGTCATGACGCCCCCCGGCCCGGCGTTTCCCCACCATCCGCTCCGGCATCGGCCGGTCCCGCGCCCGCCGGATCGGCGGCGTGCTCGGCGGCGGGGGACGTTCCGGAGACGGCGCGGAACTCCACGGCGTCCCTGGTCAGTTCCATGTACGCCTCCTCCAGGGACGCCCGGTGCGCGCCGACCTCCGAGAACGGCACCCCGGCCCCCGCCAGCAGCCCGACGACACGTTCGGCGGGCAGGCCCGACACCGTCACCGCGTCGCGTCCCGGCGACGTCACCGTCGCGCCCGCGTTCGCCAGCACCGTCATCGCGTCCCGCCGCGCGGACGTGCGCACCTCGACCCGCCCGCCCGACGCCGCCGCCAGCAGCGCCGCGACGCCCGTGTCGGCGATCAGGCGTCCGCGCCCGATCACCACCAGGTGGTCGGCGCCGCCCTCCAGTTCGCTCATCAGATGGCTCGACACCAGCACCGCGCGGCCCTCGGCGGCCAGCGACCGCAGCAGGCCCCGGATCCAGGCCACGCCCTCGGGGTCCAGCCCGTTGACCGGCTCGTCGAACATCAGCGCGGGCGGGTCGCCCAGCAGCGCCGCCGCGATGCCCAGCCGCTGCCGCATCCCCAGCGAGAACCCTCCGGCCGGGCGCCGCGCGACGCCCGCCAGCCCCGCCAGCTCCAGCACCTCGCCGACCCGCCGCGAGGGGATCCCGTTCGCGCGCGCCAGCCACAGCAGATGGTCGCGGGCGCGCCGCGCCGGATGCACCGCCCCGGCGTCCAGCATGCTGCCGAGCCGGCACAGCGGCGTCCGCAGCGACCGGTAGGGGTGCCCGCCGACCAGGGCCGTTCCCGCGTCGGGCCGGTCCAGGCCGAGGATCATCCGCATCGTGGTCGTCTTGCCCGAGCCGTTCGGCCCGACGAACCCGGTGACCCGTCCGGGTTCGACCGTGAACGACAGCCCGTCGACGGCGACGGCCGTCCCGTACCGTTTGCGCAGGCCGCGCACTTCGATGGTCGCTTCCATGGCCCCGGACGCTACGGGCCGCGCCGGGGCCGTGTCGTCCCGCCGGGGAGCCGTCCCGGCCGTCCCCGGCGGCGGGGAGCGGCCGTCCCTCCCGGGAGGGACGCGCCGTGCCGCCGGCACGCGCGACAATGGCGTGCGTGACGCGGATCGGGGAATGGCGGTGGCCGGCGGCGGGCGGCTGCCTGGCCGCCGCCGCCGTCGCCGAGGCGGTGCTGCGCGCCGGCGGGCCCGGCTCCGCCCTGCCGCTCGCGCTCGTGCTCGACGTGTCGGCCACGCTCCCGCTGGTCCTGCTGCGCGGCCCCGCCGCCGCCCCGGGAGCGTCGGGCGGCTCCGGCGGGCACGGTCCGGCGGCCGCCGCCACCATCACCGTCGCCGCCGTCGCGGCGTCCCTGCTGCATCGCGGGGCGGCGCTGGCCGCCACGGCCGCGCTCCTGGCCGTCTGGGCCGTGCTCGCCCGCCGCCGGGTGCTGCGCCGCCGCGCGGCGGCCGACGCGGCCGACGCGTCCCGCCGGGCGGTCGAGCACACGCTGCTGGAGCACACCGCGCGCGGCGAGCGGGCCCGCATCGCCCGCGAGCTGCACGACGTGGTCGCCCACCACATCTCGATGATCTCCGTCCAGGCGGAGACGGCGCGGCTGGCCGTTCCCGGCATGCCCGCCGACGGCGCCGAGCGGCTGCTGGCCATCGGCGACACCGCCCGCACGGCGCTCACCGAGATGCGGCGGCTGCTGGGGGTGCTGCGCGAGGACGCCGGGGGACCGGACGGCGCCCCGGACCGCCGTCCCCAGCCCGGTCTGCAGCAGCTGCTGGACCTCATCGACGAGGCCCGTGACGGTTCGGGCGCCGCGGCCCGCCTGATCGTCAGCGGGCCCGTCGCCGCGCTGGATCCGGGCGTGGAACTGACCGCCTACCGGATCGTGCAGGAGGCCCTCACCAACGCGCGGCGGCACGCGCCCGGCGCCGCCGTCGACGTCGAGCTCGCCTATACGGGGGAGGGGCTGCGGCTGGCGGTGCGCGACAACGGCCCGGGCCCCGCGGCCCCCGCGGTGCCCGGCGGGCACGGCCTGCCGGGCATGCGCGAGCGCGTCGCGGCGGTCGGCGGGGAGTTGCGCACCGGCGCGGGCCCGGTCGGCGGGTTCGCCGTGGAGGCGGTCCTGCCCGCCGCGTCACCGGACGCGCACCGCGCGGCCGTCCCCGGCGCCCCGGCGGGGACGGCGCGGTGACCGTCCGGGTGATCGTGGCCGACGACCAGGAGGTCGTCCGCGCGGGCTTCGGGGCCCTGCTGGGCACGCAGCCCGACTTCGCCGTGGTGGCGACGGCCGACGACGGCGCGGGCGCGGTGCGCGCCTGCGGCGAGCACCGGCCGGACGTGGTGCTGATGGACGTGCGGATGCCGGTGATGGACGGGATCGAGGCGACCCGCCGCGTCACCGCCGCGCCCGGCGCGCCGCGGGTGCTGATGCTGACCACGTTCGATCTCGACGAGCACGTCTACGACGCGCTGGTGGCGGGCGCCAGCGGGTTCCTGCTCAAGGACGTGACGGCCGAGCGGCTGTTCGACGCGGTCCGGGTCGTGGCCGCCGGGGAGGCGCTGCTCGCGCCGACCGTCACCCGGCGGCTCATCGGCGAGTTCGCGCGGCTGCGGCCCCGCCCTCCGTCCGCCGCCCTGGACGTCCTGACGCCCCGCGAGACCGAGGTGCTGCGGCTGGTCGCCGAGGGCCTGACCAACGCCGAGATCGCCGGGCGGCTCGTGGTGGGGGAGGAGACGGTCAAGACGCACGTCAGCCGCGTCCTGCGCAAGCTGGACCTGCGCGACCGCGTTCAGGCCGTCGTGGCGGCCTACGAGACCGGCCTGGTGCTGCCCCGCGCCCGCTGATCCGGCGGCGGTGCCGGGCGCGGCGGGTGCCGGTCACGGATCGAGCGTCCCGGGTGCGCGGCGCGCGCAGACGCCCCGCGGGCCGGAAACGGCGGCGGGCCCGGCGCCGCGCGTGCGCGCGGCGCCGGGCCCGCCGGTGAAGCGTCACCCGATCGTGTTGTCGGTCAGGCGGTCTTCCTGCGCCCCGCCCGCAGGATCTCCAGCCGCTCGGCCAGAACCTCCTCGAGGTCCTCGACCGTCCGGCGTTCCATGAGCATGTCCCAGTGCGTCCGCGGCGGCTTGCCCTTCTTCGCTTGGGGCAGCTCGCCGTCGACCCGCAGGGCCATGGCGCCGCAGTTGCGGCATTCCCAGGTCATCGGCACCTCGGCCTCGGCTGCGAGCGTCACGGTGAACCGGTGGCCCTTGGTGCAGGTGTAGTCCACCTCTTGCCGAGGGGCCAGATCGGTGTTGCGATCGTTCTCGTAGCTCGTCGCTCCGAGTCGGGTGCCGCGAAGTGCGCGCTCGGCCATCGTCACGTGCCTCCCAGACGGCTTGCGGTGTTGCCCTGACCAACGCTGAATCTCGTGACAAGATTCCCGTCCGCGGGGGTGTCCAACCCTGCTTGTTTCGGCGGACCCCCGCGGGCCGGTGGGAAACCTTCGTCCCGGCCGCGCCGGCCGGGGCGCCCGGCCATCCGGGGCGGGTCACCGGCGGGAGGTCAGGACCTCGTCGATCAGCCCGTACTCCAGGGCCTCCTGGGCGGTGAAGTAGCGTTCGCGGTCCAGGTCGGCGCGGACGGTCTCGGGGTCCTTGCCGGTCGCCTCGGCGACGATCGCCTCGGTCTGGGTCCGCAGGCGCAGCACCTCCTCGGCCTGGATCTGCAGGTCGCTCGACTGGCCGCGGGACACCCCGACCTCCGGCTCGTGCAGCAGGATCCGGGCGCTGGCGAGCGCGGCGCGCTTGCCGGGCGTCCCGGCCGCCAGCAGCACGGCCGCCGCCGAACCGGCCTGCCCCACGCAGGTGGTCTCCACTTCCGGGCGGACGTACTGCATCGTGTCGTGGATCGCCATCATCGCCGTCAGCGACCCGCCCGGGGAGTTGATGTAGAGGGCGATGCGCCGGTCGGGGTCGATCCCCTCCAGCGCCAGCATCTGGGCCGTGACGTCGTTGGCGCTGACGTCGTCGACCGGCGTCCCGAGGAACACGATGCGGTCCTCGAAGAGCTTGTTGTAGGGGTCGGTCTCCTTGCGCCCGTAGGGCGTCTGCTCCTCGTAGGACGGGACGAGGGAGCGTTTCTCGGCCCGCATCACGATCCCACCCGGTCCGTGCTGTCGATGACGTGGTCGATGAACCCGTACTCGCGGGCCTGGTCGGCGGTGAACCACCGGTCCCGGTCGGAGTCGGCCTGGATCCGCTCCAGCGGCTGCCCGGTGTGGAACGCGGTCCGCTCGGCAAGGGTCTGCTTCAGGTAGAGCGACTGCTCGGCCTGGATCTTGATGTCGGACGCGGTGCCGCCGATGCCGCCGTGCGGCTGATGCATCATGACGCGCGCGTGCCGCAGCGCGTAGCGCTTGCCGGCCGTTCCCGCGCACAGCAGTGTCTGTCCCATGGATGCGGCCATGCCCATCGCGACGGTGGAGATGTCGTTCGGGACGAATTGCATCATGTCGTAGATCGCCATGCCGGCGTCGACGACCCCGCCGGGGGAGTTGACGTAGATGGTGATATCGCGCCGCGCGTCCTGCGCCGCGAGCAGCAGCAGCTGGGCGTTCACCCGGTTGGCGACCTGGTCGTCGATCTCGGTCCCGAGGAACACGATGCGCTGCGCGAGCAGCCGCTCGAACAGCTGCGCCTCCGCGAGCAGCGGCGCCTCGGCGACCTTGGCGCGGACGCGGGGCGCGTGGGTGCCGGGTGGGGTCTCCGTCCGCCGCTCACCGGGCAGGGGCCTCGGCTCCTCGTTCATGAACCCTCCCGCTCGATCTGTACATTCCGTACACTATGTACGTCTGAGGTTAGTGGCGGTGCGTGGCCGCGGCCAGGGGGAGGGACGATGTTTCGCTATACGATGAATCCCGTGGATGTTCCGGTAACCGAAGCACGCGCCCAGTTCGCGGACCTCGTCAACCGGGTCGCCTACACCGGCGAGCCCGTGAAGCTGACGCGGCGGGGCAAGGTGATGGCCGCACTGGTCTCTCCGGAAGATCTGGAGCTGCTGGAGATGGTGCGGTCGCAGCGGGTCGAGCTGACCCAGGCGGGGCAGGCGCCACCGCAGCAGCCCGCCGACCGGCCCCAGGCGGCGCCGCTGCGCGTGGCCGCCGAGTACCGGCCGCCCGGGTTCAGCCGCTGACGCGCCGCGCCGTCGCGGGGGAGGGGCGCTCCCACAGCCCCCGGGACGCCAGGACGTGCCGGAGGGTGGTCAGCTCGTCGGTCATGATGCCGTCGACGCCGAGGTCCAGCAGCCGCTCCATCGCGGCCTCCTCGTTCACCGTCCAGGCGTGCACCTGCAGTCCCAGGCGGTGCGCCGTCGCGACGAACGCCTCGGTCACGAACGGCAGCGGGCCCAGCCCGTAGGGCACCTGTGCGCACGCCACGCCCGTGGCGGCGAGCCGCACCAGCTTGGCGGTCGGCCCGCCGTAGGACTTGGCGCGCAGCGCCATCACCCCGCGCGGGCCCAGCGCCGTGCACACGTCCCGGTCGGTGTACAGCGGCAGGCGCGCCCGCATCTGCGCCAGCCTGCGGGTGGAGAACGAGGTGAGGCACACCCGGTGCCAGGCGTTGGTGCGGTGCAGCACCTCGGCGAGCGGCCCGATGACCGGTGCGTCCTTCAGGTCGATGTTGACCCGCGCCTCCGGCCACGCGCCCAGGACGTCCTCCAGCCGGGGGATCGGCTCGGTGCCCTCGATCCGGGCCCGCGCGACCTCGGAGTAGGGGAGCCGGGAGACCGTTCCGGTCCGGTCGGTCACCCGGTCCAGCGTGCGGTCGTGGAAGGCGACCACGACACCGTCGGCGGTGGCGTGCGCGTCGGTCTCCAGGTAGCGGTAGCCGAGGTCGAGCGCCCGCTGGAAGGCGGCCATGGAGTTCTCCGGACGGCCGCCGGCGCCGCCCCGGTGGGCGAACGGGATGGGCCCGGGGTGGTCGAGGAATTCGTACGAGCGGCGCACTCGTCCGATTATGGCGGACTCGTCGCGACCAGCTGAACCTTACTGCGTAAAGGCCGCGGGCCGGTGCTACCGTCACCCCACCAGCACCTCAAGAAGAAAGAGCACCGAATGAGCAGCATCGAGGAGTACAGGCCCACGTTCGACCTCGTCGACGTCGACGGTGACGGCCACATCTCGATGGCCGAGCTGCAGAACCTCATGCGCGCTCTGGGGCTCGCTCCCGACCGGACGCGCGCGGTCGAGCTGGTCGTCGAGAGCGACCTCGACCGCGACGGCAAGATCTCTCTCGAGGAGTTCGCCGCGCTGATGGAGCGCACCCGGAGCTGACGGCTCACGGGCGGGAACGGGCGGGCGGATCGGTGGGCCGGCCGTGCCCGTTCGCCGACGCGCGACGCTTTGACGCCGGTGCCGGGGACCCCTCGCCGGCCGTCGGCCGGGGCGATGTTCCCGCGCGTCGCGGGCCCCGGCACCGGCCGCCCGCCTGCGGTACGGCGGCGAGCAGTGTGTTCGGCTCCCGAGTTCGGGTCATCATCCGTGTCGAACGGGGGGACCGGGCGGCTTCCGGAAACTTTCTGAAGAAGTTCGGCGGCTGTGTTGATCCGCCGTCTCGCCGTTCGACCTAGGGATGAGCGGGGCCGCGAGGGCTCCGGAGGAACCAGGGAGTCGGAAGATGAAGTACATGCTGATCTGGCGCGCGACCGACGAGGCCTACGCGCGGCTGGAGGACGTCGACTTCACGCAGATGCTGGAGACCGTCGGCCGGTTCAACGAGGAGCTGATCAAGGCCGGTGTGCTGCTGGCCGCCGAGGGGCTCGACGACGCGTCCGAGGGCGTGGTGGTGGACCACTCCGCGGAGGTTCCGGTGGTGACCGACGGCCCGTACGGGGAGACCAAGGAGCTGTTCGGGGGCTTCTACATCCTGAGCGTGGCCTCCAAGGAGGAGGCCGTGGAGTGGGCCAAGCGGGCGCCCATGATCGGGCCGGGGTTCAAGACCGAGATCCGGCGTGTCACGACGATCGACGAGTTCCCGCAGGACAACGAGTGGATCCAGAAGGAGCGGGCCTGGCGCGAGGCCACCGGGCAGCTCTGAGCGGGGCGGCGGGTGATGAGCGGTTCGGCGGGCCGGGAGGCCGTGACGGCCGTCTGGCGGATCGAGTCCGCGCGGATCGTCGGTGCGCTGGCGCGGTACACGGGTGATTTCGCGATGGCCGAGGATCTCGCGCAGGAGGCGCTGGCCGAGGCGCTGGTGACCTGGCCGCGGGACGGTGTGCCGCGGAATCCGGCGGGGTGGCTGCTGACGGTCGGCAGGCGCCGTGCGATCGACGGGTTCCGGCGGCGTGCCGCCCGTGATGAGAGGTACGCCGCCCTCGCTCGTGATCTGGGTGAGGGCGGTGCCCTGTCGGGGGGCGGGGCGGGTGATCCGGGGCGGGAGGCGGATGAGGTGCTGTGGGATCCGGATCGGATCGATGACGATCTGCTGGCGTTGATGTTCGTGTCCTGTCACCCGGTGCTGTCGCGGGAGGCGCGGGTGGCGTTGACGCTGCGGGTGGTCGGGGGCTGACGAGCGATGAGATCGCGCGGGGGTTCCTGGTGCCGACCGCGACGGTGCAGGCGCGGATCACGCGGGCGAAGAAGACGCTCGGGGCTGCGCGGGTGCCGTTCGCGGTGCCGTCGGGGGAGGATCGGGCCGAGCGGCTGGGTTCGGTGCTGAGCGTGGTCTATCTGATTTTCACGGAGGGGTCGTCGGCGAGTTCGGGTGGTGAGCTGATCCGGTTCGATCTGGCGGGTGAGGCGCAGCGGCTCGCGCGGGTGCTGGCGCGGTTGATGCCGGGGGAGCCGGAGGTGCACGGTCTGCTGGCGTTGCTGGAGTTGACGGCGGCGCGTTTCCCGGCGCGGGTGGGGCGGGACGGTGAGCCGGTGCTGCTCGAGCGGCAGGATCGGGGGTTGTGGGATCGGGCGGCGATCGGGCGGGGGCGGGCGGCGCTGGCTCGGGCGGAGGGGGCGGGGCGGGGGCTGGGTGCGTACGGTCTGCAGGCGGCGATCGCGGAGTGTCATGCGGTTGCGGCGTCGGTGGAGGGGACGGACTGGGAGCAGATCGTGGTGCTGTACGAGGCGTTGGGGCGGTTGGCGCCGTCGCCGGTGGTGGAGTTGAACCGGGCGGTGGCGGTTTCGATGGCGCGGGGGCCGGGTGCGGCATTGCCGGTGGTGGACGGTCTGGTGGCGGCGGGGGCGTTGGCGGGTTCGCATCTGCTGCCGAGTGTGCGGGGGGAGTTGCTGCGGCGGTTGGGGCGGGTGGTGGAGGCGCGTGCGGAGTTAGAGGCGGCGGTGGGGTTGTGCGGGAACGAGCGTGAGCGGGTGGTGCTGGTGCGGAAGTTGGGTGAGTTGGAGGGGTGAGCGTGTTTCGGGTGGAGGCGGTGTGCGGGGGTGCTGCGGGTGGTGATCAGGGGCGGGGTGGCGGTGGTCGGTCCGTGCGGCTTCACGCTGACGGCGGTCGCGGCGGTGATCGCCGTCAGGGCGCCGAAGATGACCGCCGGTCCCATGGCGGCGGCGTCGGTCTACGGGGTGGTGGGTGGGTCGGGTCGGCTCGGAGGGGTGGGTGCGGGCCAGTGGGTGAGGGCGGTGTCGAGGGCGTCCAGGACCCGGCTCCAGGAGGTGTCGACGTCGCCGGTGTGGGCGAACCCTCCGGCGGCCTCGAGGGTGACGTAGCCGTGGAAGGTGCTGGCGAGGAGGCGTACTGCGGGTGTCTGCTCGTCGTCGGGGACGCCGTACCCGCGCAGGATCGCGCGGGTCAGTTCGGTGTGGCGGCGGCCGGCGGTGACGACGTCGGGGGTGGCGGTGTGGGGGGCGAGGCGTATCTGGGCGGCGGCGTAGCGGCCGGGGTGGGCTTTGGCGTAGTCGCGGTAGGCGTTGGCGAAGGCGGTGAGGGCGTCTTTGCCGGCGCGTCCGGCGAGGGCGGCGGCGACGCGGTCGGCGAGTTCGTCCAGTGCGAGGGCGGCGAGGCGTGCGCGCAGGTCGTCGATGCCTTTGACGTGGGAGTAGAGGCTGGCGGCGGTGACGCCGAAGTGGCGGGCGAGGGCGGTGGCGGTGACGCTGTCGAGGCCGGTGCGGTCGGCCATGTCGGCGGCCGCCCGGGTCAGGCGTTCGGCGGTCACCCCGGCGCGCGGCATCCGTCGCCCCCGTTGTCCTAAGTGGTTTAGGTTTTTGCATAGTACATGTAGGCGGCCGGTGGCCGCCCGGGAGGCGGGGTCAGGCGGGTGCCGACCATTCGCGGCGGCGGGCCTCGGCCATGGCGAGGGCGGCGGCGACCGCGACGTTGAAGGATCCGACGCGGCCCACCTGGGGGATGTAGGTGACGGCGTCGCATGCGGCGAGCAGGGCGGGGGAGCAGCCGTGGTCCTCGCTGCCGACGGCCAGGCAGATGTCGCCGTCCAGGGGCGCCTCGTGGAGCGGGACGGCGTCTGCGGTGAGTTCGACGGCGATCAGGCGCAGGCCCTGCGCGCGGACGGTCGCGGCGGCTTCGGCGGCGGTGCCGGCGTGCTCCCAGTCGAGGTGGCGTTCGGTGCCCAGGGCGGTTTTGGCGACGTTGCGGTGCGTGGGCGGGGTGGCGTTGCCGGCGAGCCACAGGCGTTCGACGCCGAAGGCGGCGGCGCTGCGGATGATCGAGCCCATGTTGAAGGGCTGGGTGACCGATTCGGTGAGCAGGTCCAGGCGGGACCGGGTGCGGCGGCGCCAGTCGCGGTTGAGGCGTTTGACGTCGGTGGGGCGCAGCTGGCGGCGTCCCTGCTGGGTGCTCATCGGGTCGGGCCTTCCAGGGGCGGTGGGGTGGGCGAGGCGGTGGGCGAAGTGTCGGGCGCGGTGACGCGCAGGACGCGGTAGGAGGAGCGGGACGCGATCCGTTCGGTGGGCATTCCCTGTTCGTTCAGCCATCGCTGCAGGGAGTCCGATCCCAGGTGTTTCTGCACGACGAGGTGGGCGTGCGCGGCCGGCCGCAGGCGCGGCAGCCATGCCAGGAGCAGGTCGTGCAGGGCGGTCTTGCCGATGCGGATCGGGGGGTTGGACCAGATCGCGGCGAATCGCAGTGCGGGGTCGAGGGTGTCGGCGGTGGTGAAGCGGGCGTTGGGCAGGGCGGCGGACGCGGCGTTGGCTTCGGCGAGTTCGAGGGCGCGGCGGTTGACGTCCACGCCCCATACGCGGGCGGCGGGGGCGCGGGCGGCCATGGTCAGCGCGATGGGGCCGTAGCCGCAGCCGAGGTCGAGCAGGTCGCCGCCGGGCGGGGGCGGGGGGACGGTCTCCAGCAGGATGCGGGTGCCGGGGTCGACGCGGTCGGGGGAGAAGACGCCGCCGTCGGTGTCCAGCCGCAGGTGCAGGTCGGGCAGGACCAGGTCGACGGTGCGCCGGCGGCTCGCGGCGCCGGGCCGTTCGGCGAAATAGTGCTCCCCCACGTCGCAGGACCGTACCAGCCGCGGGGCGGTGCCGTTCGCGCGGCGGTCAGGGCAGGCGGGAGAACCAGGCGAGGGAGGCGCCGCCGGCCGCGAGCGCGAACAGCAGCGCGATCCCGATGTAGCGGGCGGCGACGTCGCGGTGCTCGGTGGTGTAGCCCAGGGACGTGCCGATGTCGGCGTAGACCTCGTTGAGCTGGCCGGCGTCGGCGGCCTCGTAGGCGTGGCCCTCGGTGTTGTCGGCCAGGAACCGCAGCGTCTCCTTGTTCACCGAGACGCTGGTGGTCTCGCCTTCGATGGTGACGGTGCCGTAGGGGGTGCCGAAGGCGATGGTGGAGACCGGGACGTCGGCGCCGCGGCCGGCGGTGACGGCCTCCTGCACGGACCGGCCGGTGGTGTTGTCGCCGTCGGACAGCAGGACGATGTGGGCGGGCGGGGGGTCCTGGCGGGCCTGGGCGTCGAAGGAGCGGACGGCTTGCAGGGAGGTGAACACCGCCTCGCCGATGGCGGTGCGCTTGGCGAGGGAGAGCTGGTCGATGGAGGCGATGGCGGCGGCGCGGTCGTCGGAGGGGGCGGCGACCATGTTGGCGTTGCCGGCGAAGGCGACGACCCCGACGTTGAAGCGGGCGGGCAGGTCGTGGATGAACTGCTTGGCGGCGGATTTGGCGGCGTCGAAGCGGCTGGGGGAGACGTCCCGGGCCATCATGGACAGGGAGACGTCGATGGCGACCATGATGGTGGCGCGGTCGCGGGGGACGCGGACGTCGTCGGCGGGCCGCGCGAATCCGAGCATCATCAGGGTGATCATGACCAGGAACAGGCCGGCGGCGACGTGCCGCCGCCAGCCGGGGCGGCGTGGCGCGACCTGCTGCAGCAGGGCCAGGTTGGTGAACCGGACGGCGTAGCGGCGGCGGCGCCATTGCAGCGCGATGTAGAGGCCGGTCAGCACCGGGACGAGGGCCAGCAGCCAGAGGCGTTCGGGTGACAGGAACGTCATGGGCGCACTCCCGCGGTGGTGACGGGCCGGCCGGCGGCGCGGCGCTGGCGGAGGGCGAATCGGGCGACGTCGGCGATCCAGTCGCGGTCGGTGCGCAGGACCAGGTGGTGGACGCCGCAGCGGCGCAGCGCCTCGCGGGTGCCGGCGCGCTGCTCGGCGGCGGCGCGGGCGTACCGGTCGCGGACGCGGCGGTTCAGGACGATCTCGTGGACGGCGCCGGTCTCGGGGTCGGTCATCTCGATCAGCCCGATGTCGGGCAGTTCGAGTTCGCGGGGGTCGATGATCTCGACGGCGAGGACTTGGTGGCGGGCGGCGAGGCGGCGCAGCGGCCGTTCCCACGGCGGCCGGTGCGCGCCGCTGCGGCCGGGCGCGCCGTCGGGTGGGGCCGCGAGGGCGGCGGGGTCGTCGTCGGGGGAGGGCAGGAAGTCGGAGATGATCACGCGGAGGCCGCGGCGGGACTGGCCGCGGTCCAGGGAGCCGATCGCGGCGGCCAGGTCGCCCGGTCCGGTGCCGTGCGCGCCGGGTCCGCCGCCGGGTCCGCCGCCGGGACGGGCGTCGCCGTCGGGTCCGGCGCCGGAGCGGGACGTTCCGGGGTCGTGCGGGCGGGCGTCCAGGACCGCCTGCAGCAGGGCGTAGAACGGTGCCTTGCCCGTCCGGGCGGGCCAGCGGCGCAGCCCGCCGCCGTGCAGGAGGTAGGCGCCGACCCGGTCGCCCAGCCGTACGGTCATGAACCCGACGGCGGCCAGCGCCGCGACGGCCAGTTCCCGTTTGACCAGGTCGGCGGTGCCGAATTCCATGCTGGGCGTCATGTCCACCAGCGCCCACGCCTCGAGTTCGTGGTCGGCGACCAGGTCGCGGACGTGCGGGCTGGTGGTGCGGGCGGTGACCGCCCAGTCCATGTGCCGGACGTCGTCCTCGCCCGGCTGGTACAGGCGCGCTTCGGCCAGTTCGGTGCCCGGGCCCGGCAGCAGCCCGAGGTGCTCGCCGTTCAGCAGCCCGTTCAGCCGCCGCGTGACCTGCAACTCCAGGCGCCGCAGCGTCCGTTCCGGTGCGAGCCGCGCGGGGCCGCCCGGCCCGCCGGGCCGGTCGGCGGCGTGCCCGGATCTCCTCGGGCCGTCCGCGCGGCCGTCGGCACCGTCCCCCGGGGCGGTGGTCATGCCGTGGTCACCGCCGCGGCTCCGTGGTTCCACACCACCCGCGGGGGCGGGACCGCCGCGAGGATCTGCCCGATCACGTCGCCGGCGGCGACGCCGTCGGCGAGCGCGTCGAAGGTCAGGACCAGCCGGTGGGACATGACGTCCCGCGCCACCGCCCGCACGTCGTCGGGCAGCACGTAGTCGCGGCCCGACAGCAGCGCCAGCGCCCGCGCGGCCGACACCAGCCCCAGCGTGGCGCGGGGGCTCGCGCCGATCTCGATCACCGGCCGCAGGTCCGGCAGCCGGTACTGCTCGGGTTCGCGGGTCGCCATGACCAGCCGCACGATGTAGTCGGCGACCAGTTCGTGCACCGACACCTCCGCCGTCGCGGCCTGCAGCGTCGCCAGCCGCCCGGTGTCGAGGACCTGCGCCGCCTCCGGGGGTCGCTGCTCATCCGCCGCAGGATCTGCAGTTCCTCGTGCGCCCCGGGGTGCCGGACGTCGATCTTCATCAGGAACCGGTCGCGCTGGGCTTCCGGCAGCGGGTAGACGCCCTCGGACTCGATCGGGTTCTGCGTCGCCAGGACGATGAAGGGGCGCGGCAGCGGGTAGGTGGTGCCGCCCAGCGACACCTGCCGCTCGGCCATCACCTCCAGCAGCGCCGACTGCACCTTGGCGGGGGCGCGGTTGATCTCGTCGGCCAGCACGAAGTTGACGAACACCGGGCCGAGCTCCACGTCGAACTGCTCGGTGGAGGGATGGTAGATGCGGGTCCCGACGATGTCGGAGGGCACCAGGTCCGGGGTGAACTGCAGCCGCGCGAACGTCCCGCCGACCACCCGCGCGAGCGTGCCCACGGCGAGGGTCTTGGCGACGCCGGGCACGCCCTCGATCAGGCAGTGGCCGCGCGCCAGCAACGCCACGACCATCCGCTCGACCATGTGCTCCTGGCCGACGATGACCTTCTTGACCTCGGCGACCGTGCTCTGCAGCAGTGCCGCGGCATCGTCGACGTCGTGGGCGGCGATGGTCATGTGGGAGTCCTCACTGTCCTGCCGAACCGTCCCGCTTTCCGTCCTGCGGAGCGGGCGCCTTCCGACCCTACGCGATCACTTGTACCCGTTCGTGCGGGAACGCTGCGTGTCACGGCCGTCGGGTTCTCGGCGGCCCTGTGCCGGGCGGCCTGGGGGAACGCCCCGGCCCGTGTGCGGGCCGTATCCGGTGCCGCGGGCGGAGCCTTGTGCGCGGGCGCGTCCGGGGCGCCGGCGGGACCGTGCCGGGCCCGTGTCCGGAGCCGCTCGCGGGGCCGCGGTTGTTAGGGTGGCCGCCATGTCGAGGCCGTTGCCCCCGGGCGACCCCGCCCACCTCGGGCCCTTCCGCCTGTCGGCGCGCCTGTCGGAGACCCCCGCCGGCATCGTGTTCCTGGGCGTGGACGCCCAGGGGCGGCGCGCCAGCGTCGCGGTCCTCAACCGCGGCGCCGCCGGCGACGCCGCGGCCCGCGACCGGTTCCGCGCGGCGATCAACGCCGCCGCCCCCGTCCCGCCCGGCGCCGCCCCCGTAGCGGGCGGGGCGCCCGTGGTGGCGGCGCAGCCGGACGGGCCCGCCCCGTGGGTGGCGACCGCCTACGAGCCCGACCGGGCCGGCGCCGAACGGTTCCTGGAACCGGTCATGCTCGGGGAGAACGGCCGCGGCCGCCGGGGCAGGCGGCGCGGCCCCCAGTTCCAGCCCCACTGGCTCGGCTCGGGCGAACCGGCGCTGGCGCCGCCCGTCCCCGCGCGTCCACCGGGGCCCGCCCCGCCCGGGGAGCGGCCCCCGCAGCGCAGCCTGGTCACGGCCGTCCTGAGCCTGGCCGCGATGCTGCTGGTGCTGTTGCTGCTGCTGTTCCTGCTGAACATGTGCAGCCCCGAACCCGACGAGCCGCCGCCGCTGCCGCCCGAACCCACCCCCTCGGCGGAGGTGCCCTCGCCCGGGCCCACGCCCCCACGCCGTCGGGGCCGCCCACGACCCCCGGCCCGGGGCCCACCACCGGACCGGGACAGCCCACCCCGGCGCCCACCGGCGGCGAGGGCGGGGACGGCGACGGCGGCCCCCTGTGACCGGCCCCGCCCCTGCGCCGCCGCTCCGGTAGGCGCCGGCGGGGCGCCCGCCCTCGGGGGGGCGCTGCCGTTGCCGGGGGGCGGCGCGGCGGGCAGCATGGACGCATGCCCCAGCCCCTGCCCGAATCCCTCCTGGCCTTCTGCGGTGCCGCCGTGCTCGTCGCGATGGCACCCGGACCCAGCACCGTGGTGATCATGCAGGCGTCGATGCGGTCCGGGCGGCGTGCCGGGCTGGCCGCCGTCCTGGGCAACGAGACCGGCGTGCTGGCCTGGGGGCTGGCCGCGGCGGCGGGCCTCACGGCGCTGCTGGCCGCGTCCCGTCTCGCCTACGACGGCATGCGCATCGCGGGCGCGGCCGTCCTGGTGTGGTTCGGCGCCCGGGCCCTGTGGCAGGCGCGGCGCGGCACCGCCCCCCGCGGCGGTCTCGCGGGCGGTCTCGCGGGCGCCGGTCCGGGGGACGGTCCGGGCGCCGGAGAGCCCGGCCGGTGGGGCAGCTACCGGCGGGGGCTGATCACCAACGCGGCGAACCCGAAGGCGGGCGTCTTCGCGGTGTCGTTCCTGCCCCAGTTCGTCCCCGCCGGATGGTCGGTCCCGGCCGCCCTGGTGCTGCTCTCGATCCTGTGGGCGCTCATCGACCTGGCCTGGTACACGGTGATCGTGCAGCTGGTCGCCGCCGGGCGCAGGCTCCTCGACCGCCCGGCGGTCCGCAGGCGCCTCGAGCAGGCCTCGGGCGTCATCCTGGTCGGCCTCGGCATCCGCCTCGCGGCCGACTCCCGCTGAACACCGGCCCCCTGACCGGTACACCGGGCCCCGCGCACGGCCCGTTCGCGGCGGCTTTCAGGAGGGAGGGGCCGCCGCGGCCAGCCGGACACCGGTCTCGCGCAGCCGCCGCCGCGCGGCCGGACCCTCCGGCGCGTCCTGCGCCCGGTCGGCGACGTGGGCGGCCTCCTCGTCGCCGAGGTCCACGACCTCTTTTCGGCAGTCGGGCGGCCAGCGCACCAGCATCCGCCGCCCGCACACCGGGCAGGCCCACTCCTCCAGACCGGAGTCCACGACCCGGACCATCCGCAGCCGATGCGTCCTCTGCACAGAACCCTCCCTTCGCCATCCGGTCATTAACAGTGATTGCCCACGTCAACCGGCCTAAAACGGGCACAGGGCGGGCGCGGCGGGCGCGCGATCAGGGGGCGATCAGGCCAGGGCGGCGCGGACGGCGGCGCCGATCTCGGCGATCGCCTCCGCCGGACGCCGCGCGAACGACCCCCACCCCAGAAACCCGTGGTCCAGGCCCGTCCCGGCACCACCGCGACCGCCACCCCCGCCGCCCGCAGCCGCGCCGCGTGCCGCTCCGCCTGCGGACGCAGCCGGTCGAACTCGGCCGTCGCGATCACCGCCGGCGGCAGCGAACCCGGATCCGGGTCCAGCAGCGGCGACACCCGCGGCCGCGTCCGGTCGGCGTCCCCCAGATACATCCGCAGCACCGCGCCCACCGACCCGCCCGGCACCTCCAGCCCGTCGGGGTCCGGGACGGGCGGCGGCTCGGCCCGCAGATCCAGCGCCGGATACAGCAGCACCTGCACCACCGGGCGCGCCGGCCCCGCCCCGCGCAGCACCCCCGCCGCCGACGCCGCCAGCTGCCCGCCCGCGCTGTCCCCGCCCACCCCCACCCGTCCCGCGTCCAGCCCGAGCCGCGGCGCGCACCGCACCGCCCACCGGACGGCCGCCACCGCGTCCTCCAGCGGCGCCGGGAACGGGTGCTCCGGCGGGCGCCGGTAGCCCACCGACAGCCACGCGACCCCGCTCGCCGCCACCAGCGCCCGCACCACCGGGTCGTAGGACTCCACGTCGCCCAGCACCCACCCGCCGCCGTGGAAGTACACCACCAGCGGCCCGGGAACCGCGCCGGCGCCGGGCGGGCGGTACAGGCGGGCGGGCAGCGGCCCCGCCGCGCCCCGGCCCACCACGTCCGCCACCGGCCCGACCGGTACCCGCGGGGACCGCGCCAGATCGGCGGCGTGCGCACGGCGCGCCTCCGCCACCGACCGGCGCCGCCCCGCCCCCGCCGCCTCGGCCGTCCGGGCCCGCATGAACGCCAGATACTCCGGATCCCGGCCCATGCACCCACCCTCCTCCGGCGGCCCCGGGCGCGACACCCCCAGGGGGACCCTACGGCCCCCGGGGCGGGCATGGAGCGGCCCGCCGCCCCCTCACGGGACGGCGGGCCGCGGCCGCGCCCGCGGCTAGAACGGATGCGGGGCGATCTCGCCGCGCATCGTCACCCACTGCATCTCGGTGAACGCCTCGATGTTGGCGTCCGGGCCGCCGAACCGCGACCCGTTCCCCGACGCCGCCAGCCCCCCGAACGGCACCACCGGCTCGTCGTTGACCGTCTGGTCGTTGATGTGCACCAGCCCCGTCGGGACCCGGTCGGCGATCTCCATCGCCCGTCCCACGTCCCCCAGGATCCCCAGCGACAGCCCGTACTCGCTGTCGGCCGCCAGCGCCACCGCCTCCTCCACCGTCGAGAACGGCACCACCGGCGCGACCGGCCCGAACACCTCCTGCGCGTACGCGGGCATCGAGGGGGTCACCTCCGCCAGCACCGTCGGACGGTAGAACAGGCCCTCGTGGGTGCCGCCCGCCGCCAGCCGCGCGCCCGCCGCGACCGTGTCGCGCACCAGCGCGTCCACGTGCGCCAGCTGCCCCTGGTCGATGATCGGCCCCAGATGCACCGGCCCGGCCGCCGGGTCCCCGACCGCCAGCCCCTCGGCCTTGGCCGCCAGCGCCTCCACGTACTCCTCGTGCAGGCTCTCGTGCACCAGGTGGCGCCCGGTCGTCATGCAGATCTGCCCCTGGTGCAGGTACGACCCCCACGCGCCGGCCGCGACCGCCTTCGCCAGGTCCGCGCCCGGCAGGACCACCAGCGCGTTGTTGCCGCCCAGCTCCAGGTGCGCCCGCTTGAGCAGCCGCCCGCACACCTCGCCGATCGCCCGGCCCGCCGCCGTCGACCCCGTGAAGGACACCACCCGCACCTCCGGCGCCGCCACCACCGCCTCACCGGCCTCCCGGCCGCCCGGCAGCAGGTGCAGCACGCCCTCGGGCAGGCCCGCCTCCTGGAAGATCCGCGCGACGCTCACCCCGCCGCCCACCGCCGTCCGCGGGTCCGGCTTGAGCAGCACCGCGTTGCCCAGCGCCAGCGCCGGAGCGACCGACCGCATCGACAGGATCAGCGGGAAGTTGAACGGGGCGATCACGCTCACCACCCCCGCCGGACGGCGCCGCGCCAGGCTCCACCGCGGCTGCGCCGACGGCAGCACCAGCCCCTGCGGATGCGACGCCAGCGCCGCCGCCTCGAAGCACAGGTTCGCCGCGAAGCCCGCCTCCAGCGCGGCCTTCGGCGGGATCGACCCCGCCTCCCGCACGATCCAGCCCTCGATCTCGGCGGCGTGCTCCTCGAACAGCCGCCCCGCGCGCCGCAGCACCGCCGCGCGCTCCTCGTAGGAGCGGGCCGCCCAGTCCCGCTGCGCGGCCGCCGCCGCGGACGCGGCCCGCGCGACGTCCGCGGCGTCCGCACTGCCCAGCACCCCCAGCGTCGCCCCGGTCGCGGGCTCGACGACGTCGTAGCCGCCGCCGGACGCGGCGACCCACCCGCCATCGAAGATCTTCCCGGTCCACACACCGGGCTCGAGCAGCGTCATCGTTCCTCCATACGGGTCCGTCGGCTGGTTGCGTCCCCCTTACCCTCACTGCGCCCTCGCCCCATCGGACCTGCGGCGTTCCGCTCAATGGAAAACCGCGGCGCGGCGGCGCCGAAAAACTCGTTGCGCCGCGCCCGCCCCGCGGGCCACGCTGGCTCTGCCGACGGCGGGCACCGGACCCACGAACCGGCCCCACGAACCGGGACGAACGGGACCGGACCATCCCGCCCGCCGCCCGGGTGACCCCGCGCGACCAGGACCAGAGGCAGGACGAGAAGGAGGCCGGGACCATGACCTGCACCACCACCGCCCGGCACCGTCCCCACCGCGACCATCCCCGGCACCGTCGCCGGATGCGCTGCCGGAAACGGCGGCCCGTCGGCGGCCGGTAGCCGACCGGACCCGCCGGTTCCGGGCGGGACCGTCCCCGCCGCACCGCACCCCGATCCACCGCCTCCGTGCGTCCCCGCTACCGCCTGCCCGCAGGCACCACGCCCCCCGATGCGACCGCGCCCGTGCGCGCCTCTCCTTCGCCCGGCCTCGTAGCTCAGTGGTCAGAGCACCGGCCCGTCACGCCGGAAGCCGCGGGTTCGACTCCCGCCGAGGTCGCCGGGCCGCCCCGCCCCGGGCGGCCCGCGACGCCGTGGCCGAGCGGTTCGGGCGGCGGCCGCAAAGCCGCCGCACGTGGGTTCGACTCCCGCCGGCGTCCCGGTCCCCGCCCCCCTGTCACCCGGGGGCGGGGACGCCTCCCCGTGTCCCGGCGGACAGGGCACGGCCTCCGAAGCCGGAGATCGCAGGTTCGAATCCTGCCGGGGAGACCGCTCACCGGCAGACACCTCCGCCCGCACAACGGTGCCACGGGCGCACCGACCACCGGCGGCCGCGACGCGGCGCGGCGCGGCGGCACCCACCGGGAAGATAAGACAGCGGTCCGGACCCCCTCCGCGCGTCGACCCGCCCGGCCGGGCGGGTCGACGGGCCGCGAGAACTCGTGACCGGCGCCAGGCCCGGGAAACACAGTCGGCACGAGTGCTGCGCACGGCCGCAGCCGTGGCTCCCGCGGGCGCCGTACCCGCCCGCGGCCCGCCGCCCTGCGGCGCGGCCGCCGCCACCGCGCCGGGAACTTCAGAAGCCGCGCGGCGGTTATGGTGATTTGAGAAGACGTGACCGTGGTAAAGGGGCGTGGTCGTGGACGAGAACGTGCAGCGGGCCGGCGCGCCGGTCCCCTCCCCCCGGCACGACCGGACCTCCGAACCTCCCACCGGGCGCACGCCCCGGCAGACGCCCGAGCAGGCGCCCGCCGCCGCGCAGAGCACGCTCGCGCGGCTCGACCGGGCCGCCGCCCGGCGGCTCGAGGAACTGTGGGACGAACTGGCCCCCGCGGCCACCGGCGCCGCCAGGCTCGCCGTCACCACCAGCGACCCCGTCCGCCGCGCCGCCCGCGACGCCGCCGGCCTCGCCGCGTCCCGCATCCTCGACCAGCTCGCCGGGACGCCCGCCATGGCGGCCGCCGAACGCGCCGCCCGCGACGCCGCCGTGAAGATCGCGACATCGGCCGCCGAACGCGCCGTCACCGAGGCCCGCACCGCCGCAGCCGCGCACCCGGCCACCGCGACCGCGTTCGAGGCCGCGACCGGAGCGATGACCCTCGCCGAGCAGGCCGCGGGCGAGGTCGCCCGGCACCCCGTGGCGGTGGCCGCGCGCCGCTTCGCCGCCCGCAGCCCGCTCGCCCGCGCCGCGACCGCCACGGCGCTGGACATGGCCGGACGCGGCGTCTCGGCGACCGTCGCGACCATGTCGGCGACCGCGTCGGCGCCGGCGGTGCAGGCCGCCACCCGCGCCGTCGCCGACGCCGCCGTGGACGCGGTCGCCGACGCCGCCGCCGACGCCGTCCTGGACGCCGGACGCGACGTCGCCGCCCGCGTCGTGCGCGACACCGCCGCCGACGCCGCCCGGGAACTGGCCGGGACCGTCCGCGAGGCCGCCGGACGCTCCGAGTACACCGCCGAGCTGCGCCCCCTGGCCGACGCCCTCGCCGGAGCCGCCGCCCGCGCCGCCGGCAGCGGCACCGCCCGCTCGGCGAGCGACCTGCTCGCCGCGGCCGCCGGCAGCGCCGTCGCCCGCACCGCCCGCGACCTGGCCGTCCGGGCCGCCGCCCGCACGGCCGCCGCAGCCATCGAGGCGATCATGACCGAGGTGCTGCGCGAGGCCGTCAGGCTCGCGATGAAGGAACGGCTGCGCGGCATGGTCGCCGACGTCGCCCGCGACGTCGTCGTCGACACCATGAAGACCACCTGGAACACCGCCACCCGCCCCGGGCCCGGCACGGCCGCGCCGCCCCGCACCGGCCCGATCGTGGTCGAACCCACCCCCGGACCCGCCCCCGGCCCTGACGCGGGTGACGGCGGCGAACCCGGCGGCGAACCCGGGGGAGGGCCCGGCGGCGACCCGTGGGCCGCCGCGACCGATCGCTAGCCCCACCGGGCCCCGGTCACGGCGGGCCCGTCTGAGAACTGCATGAAAAAGGCCCGACCGCGGACGGGCTCCCCACCGGCGCCGATTACCGTGTGCACATGGAGCCCGCCCCGCCGCCGACCCCGCCCGGCCCGCGACCCCCGCGGCGCGCCGGGTCCGCGGCGCCGGCGGCGGGCCCGTGACCCGCGGCGCCGGCGGCGGCCGCACCCGGCGGCTGGCGCTGCGCACCCGCCTCGCGCTGCTCACCGCGATCGCCGTCGCCCTGGCCGTCGCCGCGTGCGCCGCCGCGTCCTGGACCCTCACCCGCGCCCAGCTCTACCGCGAACTCGACCACCGCCTCGAAGGGATGGCCGGGGAACGGCCCGGACCCGGCGGCGCCCCGCCGCGCCGCCCCACGCCCCCGCCGCACGCCCTGCAGGAGGTTCTGCGTTCGTGCACCGCCGAACCCACCGCGGGGACCGGGTTCCGCCCCGGCGGCCCCGTCACGATGACGCAGGTCCTCAACGCGCGCGGGGAACGCTGCACCGTCCCCGGGTCCGGCGCCGTCCAGGTCACCGCCGCCGACGCCGCCGTCGCCCGCGGCGAGGCCCCCGCGCCCTGCACGACGGCACCGGCACCACCCCCGACGGGCTCACCACCGACGTGCGGGTCCTGACCCGCCCCGTGCGCACCGGCGACGGCTCGACCGCCGCGGTGACGTTCGCGCTGCCCCTCGACGACGTCCAGGACCCCCTCGGCGACCTGGCGCTGCTGATGGCCGCCGTCGCCGCCCTGGGCGTACTGGCCTCCGCCGGCGCCGGGCTGATGACCGCCCGCGCCGGGCTGCGGCCCGTCGACGAGCTGACCGGCACCGTCGAGCACATCGCCCGCACCGAGGACCTCGACGTCCGCATCCCCGAAGAGGGCACCGACGAGATCGCCCGCCTCGGCCGCTCCTTCAACACCATGACCGGCGCGCTGGCCGCCTCCCGCGAACGGCAGCGGCGCCTCATCGCCGACGCCGGGCACGAGCTGCGCACCCCGCTGACCAGCCTGCGCACCAACATCGACCTGCTGCTGCGCGCCGACGCCGCCGGCCGCGACCTGCCCGAGGCCACCCGCCGCACCCTGCTGACCAGCGTCAAAGCGCAGATGCTGGAACTGTCCGACCTCGTCGGCGACCTGCTGGAACTCGCCCGCCCCGACCAGACCGGCCCCGTCCGCGAAACCGTCGCCCTCCACGACGTCGTCACCCGCGCCGTCGAACGCGCCCGGCTGCGCGGCCCCGGCCTCACCGTCCGCCACGACACCAGCCCCTGGTACGTCCCGGGCGACCCCGCCTCGCTGGAACGCGCCGTCGTCAACCTCCTCGACAACGCCGTCAAGTTCAGCCCCCCGGGCGGCGCCGTCGACGTCCGCCTCGCCGGCGGGGAACTCACCGTCCGCGACCACGGCCCCGGCATCCCGCCCGAGGACCTCCCGCACGTCTTCGAACGGTTCTGGCGGTCCCCGTCCGCGCGGAGCCTGCCCGGCTCGGGCCTGGGACTGTCGATCGTCGCGCGGTCGGTCACCGAGAGCGGCGGGACCGTCGTGCTGGAACCCGCCGACGGCGGCGGCACCCTCGCCCGCGTCCGCCTGCCCGGAACCGGCCGCCCCCCACCCTGACCTCCCGCACCTCGGCCCGCACCGGCACCCGCCCGCAGCGTCCCTCCACGCGCCCCCCTCGGGCGTGATGTACTCGCCGCCCAGCGGGGAAGGACGCAACCGGAACCCGACGACCACGAGGAGGACCCCGATGGCCGACACCCTCGACGACACCGCCGTCGCCGACCGGCTCGGCGCACTGCCCGAATGGACCCGCGACGGCCAGGCCATCAGCCGCCAGGTGCGGGCCGCGACCTTCCTGGACGGCATCGACCTGGTCACCCGCGTCGCCCGCGCCGCCGAGGCCGCCGACCACCACCCCGACATCGACATCCGCTGGCGGACCCTCACCTTCACCCTCACCACTCACAGCGCCGGAGGGCTCACCGCCAAGGACTTCGACCTGGCCGCCCGCATCGACGACCTCGCCGCCGGGACCGGCGCGGGCGGCGCGCAGCGGTGACCCGCCCCCGCCGCGGCCGCCGCCCGCGCCCGTCCAGGTCGCGGTGTGCGGGCCCTCCGCCTGCACCCCGCGCCGGCGCGACGACGCCCACGAGATCGGGCGGCTGCTCGCCGCCCGCGGCGCCGTCGTCGTGTGCGGCGGCCACGGCGGGGTGATGGCCGCCGCGGCCGCCGGGGCGGCCGGCGCGGGCGGCGCCGTCGTCGGCGTCCTGCCCGGCGACGACCGCGCCGGCGCCGACCCCCACCTCACCGTCGTGCTGCCCACCGGTCTCGGCCAGGCCCGCAACAACCTGATCGTCGGCGCGGCCGACGCCGTCATCGCCGTCGGCGGGTCCTGGGGGACCCTGTCGGAGATCGCCCTGGCCATGCGCCGCGGCCACGCCCCCGTCGTGCAGCTCGGCGGCTGGCGCGTCCACGACGAGGACGGACGCCCCGTCGGCGGAGTCCGGCACGCCCGCGACCCCGCCGACGCGATCGCCCTCACCGGCCTCTGGCCCGCCTGACCCCGACCGGGGCCGCCCCGGGCGCGCCGCGCGCCCGGACCCGACGGTGCCCGTTCGCTCTCGTGCCGTGCCGCAGCGGCGCAGTGCCCGTCAGTGGGCCGAGAAGCCGCCGTCCACGAACAGCGACTGCCCCGTCACCTGCGCCGCCGACGGGCTCGCCAGGAACACCGCCGCGCCCGCGAAATCTTCCGCCAGCCCGTTGCGGCCCGTCATCGTGCGGGCCGCCAGCGCCCGCACCATCTCCGGATCCGACGACAGCCGCGCGTTCAGCGGCGTCATCACGAACCCCGGCACCAGCGTGTTCGCCGTGACGCCCCGCCCCGACCACGCCTCGGCCTGCGACCGCGCCAGCGCCACCAGCCCCGCCTTCGACACCCCGTAGGCGCCACTGCTCACCGACGCCCGGAACGCCTGCTGCGAGGCGATGTGGATCAGCCGCCCGAACCCCCGCGCCGCCATGCCCGGCCCGAACCGCTGCCCGAGCAGGAACGGCGCGTCCAGGTTCACCGCCATCGTGGCGTCCCACACCTCCCGTCCCAGCTCGTCCATCGGCGGGCGCAGGTTCACCCCGGCCGCGCTCACCACGATGTCGGGCTCGCCGAACACCGCCGCCGCCTCCTCGGCCGCCCGCGCCACCTCCGCCCGCGACCCCAGATCGGCGCTGACCCGCGCCGCCCGGCACCCGTGCCCGCGCAGCTCCCGGACGGTGCCGTCCAGCTCGCCCTCGCGCCGCGCCACGACCACCACCGCCGCGCCCGCCCGGCCGAGCGCCCCGGCGATCGCCCGGCCGATCCCCGAACTGCCGCCGGTCACCACGGCGACCCGCCCCTCCAGCGAGAACAGCGTGCCCAGATAGGAGAAGGGAGGAGGATGCTCGCTCATACCCGCAGCCTACGGTCCGAGCCCCGGCCCCGCCGGGACCACCCGCGGTCCCCGCGACGCACCCGCGGAGGGCGCCTCCTCCCGGCCGGGCCCCGCGCGGCCGGGCGCCGTCGAGCGGCCCCGTCACCTCGGACACCTCAGGCACCTCAGGCACCGCCGCGTCCGCCGTCGGCACCCGGACGGCCGGAACCCCGGCGCGTCCCGGGCGGGCCCGCCTTCCGCCGAAGGGCAGGACGGGGGCGGCGCGCCCCGCCTCGGCCCCGGGGAGGACGGCCCTCGCGTTCCGGCGACCGGCGGGCCCGCGCCGGTGCGCCCCACAGCGAGCCCCCGGCCGTTCCGGGCACGGCGCGCGGACCGGAGCCGAGGCCCGCTCAGACCTCGAAGCGCCAGCGGGACGCCCCGAACGGCTCCGCCGTCGCCACGCCGAACGCCGTGCGCACGCGCAGCCGGTACACCAGCCACGGCGGCGGCCCCGCGCTCTGCGCGCTGAACGGGGCGGTCAGCGCGTCGCCGTCCACCCGGGCGGGCCAGCCGCCGTCCCGGTACCCGGCCGCGACCGGCTCCAGCACCGCCGGGTCCGTGACGCGCTCCGCCTCGCCCTCCAGCACCAGGTCCACGCCCGGCACGCGGATCGAGAGCGTGCACGCCGGATTGGCCGCCAGGTTGCGGGCCTTGCGGGTCCCGGGCCCGCTGGTGAAGTACAGGTCGCCGTCGTACCACTGGGCGCCGACGCCGGCGGCGTGCGGGCGGCCGTCGGGACGGACGGTGCCCAGGAACACCGGCGTCTCCATCTTCGGCAGCCCCTCCACCAGCGCGGCGCGTGCCGTGCCCCACTCCAGGGGGCCGCCGTCGTAGATGTCGAGGTCCAGGGTCTCGACGGGTTCGCGCTCGGTCATCGTGTCCTCCTCCGGTCGGTGGTCTCACACGAATGGACCCGTGCGCGGCGCGGAACTCACCGCCCGGCGGGCGGGCCGTCTCCGGCACCCGAAGCGGACGGGAACCGGCCTCTTTCGGCGGCATACTGGCGGGCGTGACCGACACCACCTCCGGACGGCTCCTGCGGCTGCTGTCGCTCCTGCAGACCCGCCGCACCTGGAGCGGCCCCGAACTGCGCGAACGGCTCGGCGTCAGCGCCCGCACCGTCCGCCGCGACATCGAGCGGCTGCGCGGGCTGGGCTACCCGGTGCACGCCGACCTCGGGGCCGCCGGCGGCTACCGGCTGGAGGCCGGCGCCGCCATGCCGCCGCTGCTGCTGGACGACGAGGAGGCCGTCGCGATCGCCGTCGGGCTGCGCACCGCCACCGGGGGAGCGGTCGAGGGCATCGGCGAGGCGTCGGTGCGGGCCATGGCCAAACTGGAGCAGGTCCTGCCGGCCCGGCTGCGGCGCCGCGTGAGCGCGCTGCACACCGCCACCACCCCGCTGACCGGACCGCCCGCCGGGCCCACCGTCGACCCCGCCGCGCTGGCCGTGCTCGCCGCCGCCTGCCGCGACCACGAACGCGTCCGCTTCACCTACCGCCCCGGCGCCCCGCCCGCCCCCGCCCCGGACGGGGACGGGGACGGGGACGGGGACGGGGACGGGGACGGGGACGGGGACGTGCGGGTCGTCGAGCCGCACGGGCTGGTGTCGGCCGGGCGCCGCTGGTACCTGGTCGCCTACGACACCGGACGCGCGGACTGGCGGACGTTCCGCGTCGACCGCATGGGAACCCCGCACCCCACCGGCGCCCGCACCCCGCCCCGGCCCCTGCCCGCCGCCGACGCCGCCGCGTTCGTCACCCGCTCCCTGGCCCGCCGGGCGCCGGTCGGGCGCGCGGTGCTGACCGTGCACGCCTCCGCCGCCGAGCTCACCGACCGGTTCCGCGTCACCGGCGCCGAGATCGAACCCGTCGACGAGCGCACCTGCCTCGTGCGCACCGCCCCCGACTCGCTGGAGTGGACGGCGCTGCGCATCGCCTTCCTCGACCTGGATTTCCAGGTGCGCGAACCGCCCGAGCTCGCCGACCGCCTCGCCGTCCTCGCCCGCCGCCTGGCGCGCGCCGCCGCACCCCCGCCCCCGTGAGACGCGCGGGCGCGGCGCCGCCGGCCCGTGGGCGACGATGAGGGCATGAGCATCTCCGTCCGGGAAGCGCAGCGGGAGTTCACCGCCGACGTCGCCTACCTCAACACCGCCACCTACGGGCTGCCGCCGCGCGCCGCCCACCGTGCCGTCCTGGCCGCCGAACGCGACCGCGCCGCCGGACTGATGACCGCCCGCGGCCCCGACGCGTCGGTCACCCGCTCCCGCGAGGCGTTCGCCCGCATCGTCGGGCTCCCGCCGTCCCGCGTCGCGTGCGGCGCGCAGGTGTCCTACTTCGTCGGGCTCGTCGCCGCGTCCCTGCCCGACGGCGCCCGCGTGCTGGTCGCCGAGGGCGACTTCACCTCGCTGCTGTTCCCGTTCCTGGCCCGCCCCGGCCTGGAGGTGTCCGCCGTCCCGCTCGACACGATCGTCGAGCGGATCGACGCCGGCACCGACCTGGTCGCGGTCTCGGCCGTGCAGTCCGCCGACGGCCGCACCGTCCCCATGGACGACCTGGCCGGCGCGGCCCGCGCGCACGGCGCCCGCGTCCTGCTGGACATCACCCAGGCCGCCGGATGGCTGCCGGTCCCCGCCGGATGCGCCGACTGGCTGGTGTGCGGCGGGTACAAGTGGCTGCTGGGCCCGCGCGGCACCGCGTTCCTGGCCGGCACCGAGGAGGCCCTGGCCGCCCTGCCGCCGGTCGGGGCGAGCTGGTACGGCGGCGCCGACATCTGGGACTCGATCTACGGGACGCCGCTGCGGCTGGCCGCCGACGCCCGCCGCTTCGACCTGTCCCCGGCATGGGCGAGCTGGGTGGGGCAGGCCCCGGCGCTGGAACTGCTGGAACGCGTCGGCGTCCCGGCGATCCACGCCCACGACGTCGCGCTGGCACGCCGGTTCCGAGCCGCGCTGGGCCTGCCGCCCGGCGACTCGGCGATCGTGTCGCTGCCGGTCCCCGACGGCACCGCCGACCGGCTGCACGCCGCCGGCGTGATCGCGGCCGTGCGGGCCGGGCGGCTGCGCTGCGCGTTCCACCTGAGCACCACCGAGGCCGACGTCGACCGCGCCGCCGACCTCCTGGCCCCGCTCCTGGCCGCCGCGCCCGGCGGCACCGCACCCGCCCCCTGACCCCGCCCCCCGGCCCGCCCCCGGCCCGCCGGGCGCACCCCGGCCGGGCCGGGACGGCGGAAGATCTTACGAGTCGCTGACGAGGTGGCCGCGCGGGCCCGTTCCCGGCCGTCCGGGCGGACCGAGCGGCCTACGTTCGTCCGCATGAACGTACTGCTCACCGGGTCGGCCGGTTTCATCGGCTCGCACGTCGCCGAGGCGCTGGAGGCCGCCGGGCACCACGTCCGCGGGCTGGACACGCGCCCCGGCGCCCGCCAGGACGGCACCGGCCCGGCCGACGTGCGCGACGCCGCCGCCGTCGCGCGGCTGCTGGCCGGCGCGGACGCCGTGTGCCACCAGGCCGCCAAGGTCGGCCTCGGCGTCGACGTCGCCGACCTGCCCGACTACACCTCGGTGAACGTGCAGGGCACCGCCGTCCTGCTGGCGGAGATGGCCCGCGCCGGCGTCACCGCCCTGGTCCTGGCGTCCTCGATGGTCGTGTACGGCGAGGGCGCCTACCGCTGCGGAACCCACGGCGCCGTCCGTCCCGGCCCGCGCCCCGCCCGGGACCTGGACGCCGGGCGGTTCGACCCCGGCTGCCCCCGCTGCGGCCGCACCCTCGAGCCCGGCACCGTCGCCGAGGACGTCCCGCCCGACCCCCGCAACGTCTACGCCGACACCAAGCTCGCCCAGGAGCATCTGGCCGCGTCGTGGGCGCGCGCCACCGGCGGATCCGCGGCGGCACTGCGGTACCACAACGTGTACGGGCCGCGGATGCCCCGCGACACCCCCTACGCGGGCGTCGCGGCGATCTTCCGGTCCCGGCTGCTGGACGGGCGCGCGCCGCTGGTGTTCGAGGACGGCGCGCAGCGCCGCGACTTCGTGCACGTCCGCGACGTCGCCCGCGCCAACGTCCTGGCGCTGGAGCGGATCGCGGCCGGGCCGCCCGGACCCGGCGGGCTGCGCCCCTACAACATCGCCAGCGGCGAGCCCCGCACCGTCGGGGACATGGCCGCCGCGCTGGCGGGCGCGCTGGGCGGGCCCGCGCCCGAGGTCGTCGGCGGGTACCGGCTCGGGGACGTGCGGCACATCGTGGCCCGCCCCGACCGGGCGCGCCGCGAGCTGGGGTTCTCCCCGCGGGTGCCGTTCGCCGAGGGCATGGCCGAGTTCGCCCGGCTGCCCGCGGGTGCCGCGCCCGCCCCGCCCGGGCGAGCCGCCATGGCGGGCGCCGCGCCGGCCCGGGACGGGAGGGCCGGGTCGTGATCGACGTCGTCCTGCCCTGCCTGAACGAGGCGGAGGCGCTGCCGTGGGTGCTGACGCGGATGCCCGCGGGATTCCGGCCGCTGGTCGTCGACAACGGCTCCACCGACGGGTCGGCCCGGGTCGCCGCCGAGCACGGCGCGCGGGTCGTGGACGCGCCCGTCCGCGGGTTCGGGGCCGCCTGCGACGCCGGGCTGCGGGCCGCCACCGCCGGCACCGTGTGCGTGATGGACGCCGACGCGTCCCTGGATCCCGCCGAACTGCCCCGCCTGGTCGCCGCCCTCGACGACCTGGAGGCCGCGCCGGGCACGCGGGCGGGCCTGGTGCTGGGACGCCGCCGCCCGACCGGGCGCGGGGCGTGGCCCCCGCACGCGCGGCTCGGCAACGCCGTCCTGGCGCGGTCGCTGAACCGGCGCGCCGGGACCCGGCTGCGCGACCTCGGCCCGATGCGCGCCGCGCGCCGGACCGCCCTGACGGGCCTGGACCTGCGCGACCGCCGCTTCGGCTACCCGCTGGAGACGGTGCTGCGCGCCGCCGCCGACGGCTGGCTGATCACCGAGATCGACGTCGCCTACCGGCCCCGCACCGGCGAGTCGAAGGTGACCGGCACCCTCGGCGGGACGGTCCGCGCCGTCCGCGACATGCGCCGCGTCCTGGCGGAGGTGAGCCGGTGACGCGCCCCGCCGCCCGCGCCGCACCGCCTCCCGCGACCGACCTGCTGGTGATCGCCAAGGAGCCGGTGCCCGGCCGCGTCAAGACCCGCCTCACCCCCGCCTACACGCCCGCCGAGGCCGCCGAGCTGGCCGCGGCGGCGCTGGCCGACACCCTCGCCGCGGTCGCCGCCGCACCCGCCCGGCGCCGCACCCTGGTGCTGGACGGCGCGCCCGGCCCCTGGCTGCCCGCCGGGATCGCGGTGCTGCCGCAGCGCGGCGGCGGGCTCGACGAGCGGCTCGCGCACGCGTTCGCCGACGCCGACGCCGGCCGCCCCCTCGTCCTGATCGGGATGGACACCCCGCAGGTCACCCCCGCCCTGCTCGCCGAAGCGGCGCGGGCGCTGGACGAGCGCGACGCGGTGTTCGGGCCCGCCGCCGACGGCGGCTTCTGGCTGCTGGGCCTGCGCCGCCCCGACGCGCGGCTGCTGCGCGGCGTCCCGATGTCGCGGCCCGGCACCGGCGCCGCGCAGCTGGCCCGGCTGCGCGGCGCCGGGCTGCGCGTCGCGCTGCTGCCCGAGCTGACCGACGTCGACACCCCGCCCGACGCGCTCGCCGTCGCCGCCGCGGCGCCACCGGACGACCCGCCCGGCGGCCCGCCCGGCGCCCTGGCGGGCGGCGGCGCCGCGGGCGGGGCGCGGCGGTTCGCGGCGGCCGTGCGGCGCCTGGGCGACCGGACGGCGCCCGCGTGATCGGCGAACTCTACGAGGAGGCCCTGCGCGGCACCGGGCCGGTGGAGATCGAGCACGCCGACGGCCGCCGCCGCCCCCTGCCGCTGCGGGACTGGCTGCGGCTGCGGCCCGGCGACGGCGGGCTGCTGGACCGCTGCGCCGGCGCCACCCTGGACGTCGGGTCCGGGCCCGGACGCCTCACCGTGGCGCTCGCCCGGCGCGGCCTGCCCGTCCTCGGCATCGACGTGGCGCCCGCCGCGGTCGCGCTCACCGCCGCCGCCGGCGGCCCCGCCCTGTGCCGGGACGTGTTCGGGCACGTCCCCGGCCGCGGACGCTGGCGGACCGTGCTGCTCGCCGACGGCAACATCGGCATCGGCGGCGACCCGGCCGCCCTGCTGCGCCGCGCCATCGCCCTGGCCGCTCCCGGCTCCCGGATCCTGGCCGAGGTCGAACCGCCCGGCGCCGCGTCCGGTACCGAGCCGCTGCGGCTGCGGTCCGGCGCGGCGATCGGCGAGTGGTTCCCCTGGGCGCGGGTGTCGGCCGACGCCGCCGCCGGCCTGGCCGCGTCCTGCGGGGCGGCCGTCACCGAGACCTGGGAGGAGGCCGGCCGATGGTTCGTCACCGTCCGCCCCGCACCCTGACACCGCCCCTGACACCACCCCCGCCCCCGTCCCCGTCCCCGCGGGCGGGGGGTTCGCCGGCCGGCCGCTTCACCAGCGCCCTGCGCGGCGAGCGGACCGCGGCGCTGCTGGGCGCCGCCCTCGCCGCCGCCTTCACCACCGCGTTCGTCACCGGCCTGATCAGCCACTACATGCAGCACCCGCCCGGCTGGGCGCAGTGGCCGTCCCGCCCGGTGAACCTGTACCGGGTGACGCAGGGCCTGCACGTCATCGGCGGGCTCGCGACGGTGCCGCTGCTGCTGGCCAAGCTGTGGGCCGTCTACCCGCGGCTGCTGCGCCGGCCGCCCGCGCGCTCGGCCGCCGACGCCGGATACCGGCTGGTGGTGCTGCTGCTGGTGGGCGGCGCGCTGTTCCAGCTGGTGACCGGCGTCCTCAACATCTCCTACTGGTACGCGTTCCCGTTCCCGTTCACCACCGCGCACTACTGGACGTCCTACATCCTGATCGGCGCGCTGCTGGTGCACGCGGCGCGGGAATGGCCCACCGCGCGCCGCGCGGTGATGACCCGGCCGGGCGACGCGGTCGGCCGCCGCGGGTTCCTGCTCGCCGTCGCCGGCGCGGGCGGCGCCGTCGCACTGACCACCGCCGGGTCCACCTTCGCCCCGCTGGCACGGCTCGCGCTGCTGGCGCCGCGCCGCCCCGGCACCGGCCCCCAGGGCGTCCCGGTCAACACCTCCGCCGCCGGGGCCGGGGTGCTGGCCGCCGCCCGCGACCCCGCCTGGCGCCTCACCGTCACCGGACGCGTCCGCCGCGAGGTCGTCCTGTCCCTGGACGACCTGCGCGCGCTCCCGCCGCGCACCGCGCGGCTGCCGATCGCGTGCGTGGAGGGCTGGAGCGCCGGAGCGACCTGGGAGGGCGTGCGGCTGCGCGACGTGCTGCGCCTCGCCGGCGTCGACGACGGCGCCCACGTGCGGGTCGAGTCGCTGCAGACCTGGGGGATCTACCGCACCTCGCGGGTGGCGCCCGCCCACTGGCACGACCCCCTCACCCTGCTGGCGCTGCGGATCGCCGGTGAGCCGCTGCACCCCGACCACGGCTACCCGTGCCGGCTGATCGCACCCAACCGGCCCGGCGTCATGCAGACCAAGTGGGTGCACCGGCTGGTGGTCGAATGAGAACCCCCCGTACCGCCCCCCGTACCGGCCTCGGCCGCGTCCTGGCGGGCGTCGCGGGCCTGGCGCTGATCGCCGTCGGGCTGCACGGCGTCCTCACCCGCCTCGAGACGACCGGCTGGGCGCTGTGGTTCGCCGTGCCCGTCCTCGCGCACGACGCCGTCCTCGTCCCGGCCGTGCTGGCGGCCGGGGCGCTGACCGGGCGGCTGCCCGCCCCGGCCCGCGCGCCCGTGCGCGCCGCGCTGGTGACCGCCGGGTGCCTGACGCTGGTCGCGCTGCCGCTCGTCCTCGGGCACGGCCGCCGCGCCGACGTCCCCTCCCGGCTGCCGCTGCCCTACGGCCGCAACCTCGCCGTCGTCCTCACCGCGATCGCCGTCGCCGCGGCCGTGGCGGCCGCCGTCCGCGTCCGGCGCGCCCGGACGCGGGACGCCGCCCCCGCGGGCGGTGCCGCGCCCGATGCGCCCCCGCAAGGGGAACAGGACGACCGCGACCCCCCGGACGGCGAGGACTCCGCCGGAGGCCCTTCGCCCGCGCAACCACCGGACGACCACGCCGACCAGGACGCCGACCAGGACGCCGACCAGGACGCCGACCAGGACGCCGACCAGGACGCCGACCAGGACGCCGACCAGGACGCCGACCAGGACGCCGACCAGGGGGCCGACCAGGGGGCGGCCGGTGACGAGGCCGCCGGAACGCCCGGCGGGACACGCCCCGCCCCGGGAGGCGCACCGTGACGGCCACGACCCGGCCCCGCGAAGCCGCCCGCGCCACCGGGGCGCCGCGCGGCGGGCGCGCCGCGGTGGCGGTGTGGGCGGCGGCGATCGTCGCCGCGTTCGCCGCCGGATGGTGGCTGCGCCGCGCCGGGATCGCCACCGAGGACGACCTTCCGCCGCTGCACGCGCGGGCGCGGGAACGTCCGCTGACCTGGGAGCTGCTGCCCGCCGCGGGCCTGGCCGCCGCGGGCGTCGCGGCCCTGCCCGTCCTGGCCGGGCGGCTGCCCTGGCGGGCGCTGCCGCTCGCCGCGTGGGCGGGCGCCGCGCTGTGGGCGGTGGCCCTGGCCGCCTCGGACGGGACGGGCGCGCTGACCGCCCCGCTGGACGCGCCCACCGAGTACCCGGCGGGCATGGCGCAGCTGCGCCCCGACGTCCTGGAATACCTGCGCACGTTCACCGACCGGCTCTACGCCTACACCACCCACGTGCGCGGGCACCCGCCCGGGCCGATGCTGGTGCTGTGGGCGCTGGAGTCGGCCGGGCTCGGCGGCACCGGCTGGCTCGCCGCGGCGATCATCGCCGCCGGGTCGTCGGCGGCGGCCGCCATCGCGATCACCGTGCGGTGCACGGCGGGGGAGGACGCCGCGCGGGCGGCCGTCCCGTTCCTGGCGCTGGCGCCGCTCGCGGTGTGGGTCGCGACCTCCATGGACGCGTTCTTCCTCGGCGTCGGCGCGTGGGGGACGGCGCTGGCCGCGGTCGCCGCCCGCCGCGCCGGCCCCGCGGCGGTCCCGGCGGCGGCCGGCGCGGGGATCCTGCTGGGCTCCCTGCCCTACCTCAGCTACGGGCTGCTGCCGCTGCTGGCCGTCCCCCTCGCCGTGCTGGTGCGGGCGCGTCCCCGCCGGGCGGTGCTCGCGGCGGGCGCGGCGGGCCTGGCGGCCGTGCCCGCCGCGCTAACCCTGCTGGGCTTCTGGTGGCCCGACGGTGTCCGCGCCACCCTGGACACCTACCTCATCAGCGGCGGGTCGGCGCAGCGGCCCTACTGGTACTTCCTGTTCGCGAACCTGGCCGTGCTGGGCCTGCTCACCGGTCCCGCCGTCGCGCACGCCCTGCCCCGCGCGCTCGGCGCCGCGGGGCGGGCCGCGCGGCTGCGCGCGGCCGTGCCGGGCCTGGGAACGGCGCTCCCGGCGGCCGCGGCGCTGCTGGGCGTCCTCGCGCTGGACTTCTCCGGGGTCACCAAGGGGGAGGTGGAGCGGATCTGGGTGCCGTTCGCGGCGTGGATCACGGTCGCCGCGGCCGTGCACCGGCCGCCGGCGCGGGCCTGGCTCGCCGCGCAGGCCCTCACCGCACTGGCCGTCCAGGCCCTGGTCCTGTCCCCCTGGTGACCCCGGCGGCGCGGCGATCGCCGCGCCGCCGGCGGCGGGCGGGGCGCCGCGCGGTCCACCGCACCCGCCGTGCCGGGACGAGCGCGGGCCCGGCCCCGACGATGCCGTGCCCGGCGCGGCGCCGGTGGGGGTGCCGCCCTTCGCGCACCCGCGCGCAGGCCCGGGGGCGGTGCCCGTCGCCGACGCCGAGCCGACCACGCTCGACCCGGCGTGGGCGCGGACGCCCCGGTCGCGCCGGCCGCCCGCGACCGCGGCCACCGGTTCCGGCCCGCGCACCTGACATCTGGTGAGGTGCTGACCTGCGACGACGGGGTGTCCAGAAGAATTTTGAGAAATGTCCGGGTGGATGTCGATCCGGCGGGGCGCCGTGCGACGCGTCAGTGAAAGGCCGATGAGACACCGCAGGGAAGGACCACCCCCATGACCGCGACCCACGCCCCCACCGCCGCTGCCCCCACCGCCGGGCGCCGCCCCGCCCCGCGGCGCGTCCTGTGGGGTGCGCAGATCCTGATCTCGGCGTTCCTGGTCTTCGCGTCCGGGCTGCCCAAGCTCGCCGGGCAGGCGGACGCCGTCGAGACCTTCGCCCTGCTCGGCTGGAACGACCTGATGCGCTACCTGGTCGGCGCCGTCGAGGTGGCGGGCGCGGTCGGCCTGGTGATCCCCCGGCTGGCCGGGCTCGCCGCGACCGGCCTGATCGGCCTGATGATCGGTGCCGTGCTCACCCAGATCCTGGTGATCGAGCCCGCGTGGGCGCTGTTCCCGGCCGCGCTCGGCGCCGTGTTCGCCGTCGTCGCCTGGGACCGCCGCGCCCAGACCCGCGCCCAGACCCGGGCACTGCTGGGCGCGCTGCGCCGCTGACGGTGCCGGACCGGGACGGCGGGCGGCTCCGGCCGCCCGCCGTCCCGCGCGTCCTCGTGCCCGGCGCCGAGGTCAGGTCGGCGGCCAGGTGATGATCGTGCGGCCCCAGGTCAGGCCCGCCCCGAACCCCGCCAGCAGCACCAGGCCGCCGGGCGCGGCCGGACGGGCGCGCAGCGCGGTGTCCAGCGCGTAGGGGAGGCTGGCGGCGCCGATGTTGCCGACGTCGTGGCCCGCGATGGCCAGCTGCCCGGGCTCGAGCCCGGCGCCCGGCGCCAGCGAGGCGACCAGCGCCGGGTTCGGCTGGTGCGGCACGACCAGCGCCAGGTCCGCGGGCTTGATCCCGGCCTCCTCGACGGCGTCGGCCACCAGCCGCGGGAACGTCGCGGTGATGAAATCGCGGACGGCGCGGCCGTCCATGTGGATGGTGTGGCCCTTCCCGGCCAGGGTCTCGGCCGAGGCGGGGCGGCGGCCGCCGCCCGCGGGGATCAGCACGTCGCCGGCGCGGGTGCCGTCCGAGCCGAGCGTGATCGGCCCGATCCCGTAGGGGGAGGGGACGGGCCCGACGACGGCCGCGGCGGCGCCGTCGCCGAACAGCGCGGCCGTCCCGCGGTCGCCGGGGTCGAGGAACTTGGAGTACACCTCCACGCCGATGACCAGCGCGCACGGCGGCGCGCCGCGCTGGGTGGCCAGCCAGCCGACCGCGGTCTGCAGCCCGTAGACGAAGCCGGTGCAAGCGGCGGCGACGTCGAAGGCGGCGGCGTGCCGGGCGCCCAGCAGCGCCTGGACGCGGCAGGCGGTGGACGGTCCGAGCTCGTCGGGCGTCGAGGTCCCCAGGACGATCAGGCCGATGTCGTCGGGGCCGAGCCCGGCGTCGGCCAGGGCGCGGCGGGCGGCGTGCGCGGCCAGGTCCGAGGACGCCTCGGACTCCCCGGCGACGCGGCGTTCGCGGATCCCGGTGCGGCGCTCGATCCAGCCGGGTTCCAGGCCCAGCGAGCGCGACACCTCCTCGCTGCGGACCCGCCGCCGCGGCAGGTGGGAACCGGTGCCGCGGATCGCCCAGCCCGGGGCCCGCCCGCCCGGTGCGCTCTCCCGCGGTCCGGTGCGCCGCCGTGCGGTCTGTGGTCGCTGCTTCGGCCAGGTCATGCGTCGCTCCCTCGCGCCCGGCGTGCGCCGGTGATCGTGGTCGGCTGCATTCTCGGCTGGTACGGCCGGACGGTCCGGGCCGGCCGTCACTGATCGGCCTCGCGCCGCCGGTCGCGCGGCCGGATTTCGGTCGCTCCATCCGCTCGCTGGTCCGGCCGCCGGACCGGCGGTCGCGCGGGGCGGTCCGAGCGTGCGCGGACCTCCGCTGATCTCCGGATTCCGGTGTGCCACCGACGGTTGCGAGACCGATCTTATGAGTGAATAATCCCAATTCGGGATTTCCGTTCTATATCGAGATGTTCAGCGGCCTTTATCCGAAAAGAAATGAGAGTCTTCCTTCCAGGTAAGGAGACACCGCGTGGCCTCGCCCTCTTTCCGCCCGGCCGACGAGCTCAAGCCCGACGACGTGTGCGCGTTCCTGTTCGCCGGAACCGGATCGGCCGCCGTCCCCGACCTCCCCGCCCTCGCCGCGCCGGGCCCCGCCGCCCGCGCGGTCGCCGACGTCCTGGACGCCGTCCAGGAGGGGCTGCCCTCCACCGGCTGGCCGTCGCTGCGGCGGATCCTGCTGGAGGACCCCGCCGCCTACCGTGAGGCGGCCCGCGCGCCCGGCGTCGCGCAGCTGTGCGGCTACGCCGCGTCCGTCGCCGTCGACCGGGCGCTGCGCGCCGCCGGCGTCGCGCCCGGCATCGCCGTCGGGCAGAGTTTCGGCGAGATCGCCGCGACGGTGTCGGCCGGCGCGTTCACGATCACCGACGGCGCCCGCATGGCCGTCGCGCTCGTGGACGTCCTGGCCCGCCGCGGCGCCGGCGGCGGCATGGCGCTGCTGGAGACCGGCGAGGACGGCGCCCGCGGCCGCATCGCCGCCGCCGGGACCGCCGACGTCGTCGTCGCCTGCCTCAACGCCCCCGGCGTCACGGTGGTGTCCGGGCCGGACGCGCCGCTGGAGCGGGTCCTGCAGGCCGCCCGCGACGGCGGTGTCCGCGCCGTCCGCCTCGCCGTCCCCTACCTGTCGCACCATCCCGCGATGGCCGGCGCCGACGACGAGTGGTACCGGACCATCCGCGCGTTCCCGCAGCGCCCGATGGAGATCGCCGTGCACTCCCCGGTGCGCGGCCGCGCCTACCGCGACGACGACGACCTGCACCGGGCGCTGGCCGACTGCATCGTCAAGCCCGTCCGGCTCCCCGACACGCTGCGGGAGGTCGCCGCCGCGGGCGCGACCGTGTTCACCGAGGCCGGGCCCGGCGACGCGCTGTGCCAGTGCGCCCGCCTCAGCGTGCCCGGCGCCCGCACCCTCGTCCCGCTGCGCGACCGGCCCCGCCGCCCCTCCGACGGCCGCGCCGCCGCGCCGTCCGGCAAGGCCGCCGCCAGCGCGGCCGTCGACCCCACCGCCTGACGGGAGCAGCCGCGATGACCGACACCACCCACGGCACCACCCCCGACACCACCCACGGCCCCGGCCCCGCGCCCTCGGACGCGCCGGACGCGGGGGCGGCGCCCGGGCCCATGAACGCCGGCGGCGCCCCCGACCCCGCCCTCCTGGCCTTCGTGCGGGGCGGCGCCCGCGACGAGGAGACCCGGCGGCGCCTCGCCGAGGCCGTCCCCGCCGACTGCTTCTCCTACCCCGACGGGCTCACCGCCCGCGAGCGCCAGGCCCTCACCTACCGGCGGCTGCGCCGCGCCGGGCTCGCCGCCCCGCCCGCCGCCCGGCTGCTGGACGACCCGCCGCTGCTGTGCGCGCTGCTGGAACGTGCCGCCATCGCCGACCCGGCCCTCTTCCACGTCACGATGCTGCACTACACCCTCGCCTACGGACCGGTCCTGCGGTTCGGCGCCGGGCAGCAGGACGGACCGGACGGACCCGGCGGCGCGGCAGGCGCCGCACTGGCCTCGATGGACTCCTTCGGCACCCTGCTGATGACCGAGGTCGGCCGCAGCAACAGCCACCTCTCGCCCCGGACCATCGCGCGCCACGACCCCGCCACCGGCGGGTTCGTGCTGTCCACCCCCGACGCCGCCGCCGCCAAGTTCCCCACCAACACCGCCCACCCCGCGCTGCCCAAGACCGCCGCCGTCTACGCCACCCTCGAGCACGGCGGCCGGGAGCGCGGCGTGTTCGTGTTCATGGTGCCGCTGCGCGGGCCCGGCGGCCGCATCACCGACGGCGTCCGCATCGTCCCCGCGCCCGAGACGAGCGGCCTGCAGATCGACTACGGCGCCGTCCGCCTGGACGGGCTGCACGTCCCCCACGAGGCGTGGCTGCGCGACGGCGCGTCCATCGGCCCCGGCGGCGAGTTCCACGACCCCGCCGGGATGCCCGCCGCGCGGCTCACCCGCTCGATGGCGATCGCGCCCGCGGTGTGGCGGGCCGTCATCTCCGCCTCGGCCGCGATCACCCGCGCCTCCGCCGGGATGCTGCTGGCGCACTCGGCGGGCCGCGCCACCCTCGGGCGGCTCGCGCCCCGCCGCGCCCTCACCGACTACGCCAACCAGCGGGAGGCGGTGCTGGGCGCCCTCGCGTCCGGGTACGCGCTCACCGCGCTCGCCGCGCACGTCCAGGCCCGCCGCACCTCCGCCGACGCGCCCGGCGCCACCGCCGGCGGCGCCGCCGGCTCCGGTCCCGACACCGCGTGGGCACCCTGGTCGGCCGTCGACCGGGACCTGGCGCTGCTGAAGGCCGCCGCGACCGTCCAGGCGCAGGAGACCGTGTCGGCCTGCCGCGTGCACAGCGGCGCCCCCGGCTTCGCCGCCGTCGAACGCCTCAACGCCTACCGGGGCCTGACGCACGCCTACATGAACGCCGGCGGCGACAACGAACTGATCCTCTACGACACCGCCCGCGCGATGGCCGACCTGGACCGCTACACGCCCCCGCCCGCCGAACCGGGCCCGCCCGGCGGCGGCGACCCGGCCTCCCCGGCGGTCTGGCGGTGGCTGGCGGCCGAGACCGAACGGCGGATGCGCGACCGCCTCGCCGCGCGCGTCGCCGCCGCCCGCGACGCCGGCGCCGACGCGTTCACCGCGTGGAACGGCAACCTCGTCCTGGCCGCCCGCACCGCCACCGCCTGCGCCGACCGCATCACCGTGGAGATCCTCGGCCGCGCCCTGGACACCGGCCCGGCGCCGCTGCGGCCGGTGCTGACCCTGCACGCGCTCAACATGATCGACCGGCGCGCCGCCGACCTGCTCAACGAGGGGGTGCTGCCGCCGGGCGCGCTGGAGGAGGTGTGGGCGGCGCGGCGCCGGGTGTGCGACGAGCTGGCCCCGCGGGCCGGGGACCTCGCCGCCGCGTTCGACCTGCCCGCCGAGATCACCGCGCCGACCGCCTTCCTCACCGGCTGACCCACCGGCTGACCCGGCCGCGCGGCCTCGCGCTCCCGGGCGTCGCGCTCCCTGCACGCCGTCCCCGGGGCCGGGGACGCGCACAACACGACGGCCAAACCGGACAAACGTGCACGCCACGCCGCGACTTGCCCGAGGATGCGGGGGAACCCGCGCGAGGTCACTACCGTTCTCGTAGGAGACCCGCGCGGGTGACCGGCACCCGCCGTCGATACGGAGGTAGCAACAGTGGGAGTCAGTCTGAGCAAGGGCGGCAACGTCTCGCTGACGAAGGAGGCTCCCGGACTGACCGCCGTGGTGGTGGGTCTGGGCTGGGACGTGCGCACCACGACCGGAAGCGACTTCGACCTGGACGCCAGCGCCCTGCTGCTCAACGGCGAGAACCGGGTCCTGTCGGACCAGCACTTCATCTTCTTCAACAACCTCAAGAGCCCCGACGGCTCGGTCGAGCACACCGGCGACAACCTCACCGGTGAGGGCGAGGGCGACGACGAGCAGATCAAGGTCGGCCTGTCCACCGTCCCGGCCGACGTCAGCAAGATCGTGTTCCCGGTGTCGATCTACGACGCCGACAGCCGCCAGCAGAACTTCGGCCAGGTCCGCAACGCGTTCATCCGCGTGGTGAACCAGGCCGACAACAGCGAGATCGCGCGCTACGACCTGTCGGAGGACGCCTCGACCGAGACCGCGATGGTGTTCGGAGAGCTGTACCGCAACGGCGACGAGTGGAAGTTCCGCGCCGTCGGCCAGGGCTACGCCTCGGGCCTGACGGGCATCGCGTCCGACTTCGGCGTGAACGTCTGACGCCACCGCGCACGCGGCGGAGGGGGCGTCCCGGGAACCGGTTCCCGGGACGCCCCCTCCGCCGCGCGGACCCCGCCCCGGCGGCCGGACCCGGCCACCGGGCCCCGGCTACCGGGGGGCGCCCAGCAGCTCCTCCCGCAGCCGCGTCTTGAGGATCTTCCCGCCGGGGTTGCGGGGCAGGTCCTCGCCCCGCAGCCACCAGTGCGCGGGCACCTTGAACGCCGCGATCCGCGCGGCCAGGAACTCCCGCGCCTCCTCGGCGGTGAGGGACGCGCCCGGCCGCGGGACGACCACGGCGCCGACCTCCTCGCCCAGCACGTCGTGCGGGACACCGATCACCGCGCAGTCGGCCACCGCCGGATGCTCGTACAGGGCCGCCTCCACTTCGGCGCAGTACACGTTCTCCCCGCCCCGGATCAGCATGTCCTTGGCCCGGTCGACGATGTAGACGAACCCGTCGGCGTCCACGCGGGCCAGGTCGCCGCTGTGGAACCAGCCGTCCACGAACGCGCGGGCGGTCTCCTCGGGCCGGTTCCAGTACCCCTTGATGACGTTGGGGCCCTTGATCAGCAGCTCGCCGACCTCGCCCGCCGGCACCTCCGCGCCGTCCGGCCCGACGACCCGGACGTCGCAGACCGCCACCGGCGGGCCGACGCTGTCGGGATGCTCCAGGTAGTTCACGCCGCCGTTGTAGGTGGTGACCGAGGACGTCTCGGTCAGCCCGTACCCGTTGCCGGGCACCCGCTCGGGCAGCCGCTCGCGGATCTTGTCGACCAGCGCCGGCGCGGCGGGCGCGCCGCCGTAGCTGACCCCGGTCAGGCTGGAGGTGTCGTATTCGCCGAAGTCGGGGGAGGTCAGCACCTGCCAGGCCATGGTGGGGACGCCGCCGAACCCGGTGACCCGCTCCCGCTCGATGAGCCGCAGCGCCGTCGGGACGTCCCACTTGTACATCAGCACGACGGTGCCGCCCTGCAGCGCGCTGGACACCAGCACCGAGTGGCAGCCGGTGGCGTGGAACAGCGGGACGCTCAGCAGCGTGCAGCGGCGCTGCGGCGCCGTCAGCTCCCCAAGCGCGCGGCCCGCGCGGACCCCGGCGGAGGCCAGCCCGTAGGCGAGGCCGATCGGATTGCCGGTGATGTTGCGGTGCGTGCCCAGTGCCCCCTTGGGACGCCCGGTGGTGCCGGAGGTGTAGAAGATCGTCGCGTCGTCCTCGGGGGCGAGCGCGACGTCGGGCGGGACGGCCGCCGCCGGGCCGCCCGCGGCGGCCAGCGCCGCGTCGACGACGGCGTCGAAGTCGGCGGCGCCGGGCGGGAGGTCCGCGCCGGGCCGGGCGACCAGGACGGTGAGGTCCGGCGCGGGCCGCGCGCCGGCGAGGCGTTCGGCGCGCTGCGCGTCGGCGACCAGCACCGCGGCTCCGCTGTCGCGCAGCCCGTACTCCAGTTCCGCGGCGCTCCACCAGGCGTTCAGGGGGACCACGACGGCGCCCGCGGCGGCCGCGCCGAAGAACGCCACCGACCACTGCGGGTAGTTGCGCATCGCGATCGCGACCCGGTCTCCCTTGCGGACCCCGTACCGCTCGGTGAGGGCCCGGGCGAACGCCGCGGCCCGCGCGTAGTGGGCGGCGAAGGTCAGCCGGTCGTCCTCGTAGACGATGAAGTCGGCCGCGCCGTGGGCGCGGGACGCCTCCAGCACGTCCCGCAGGGTGGGCGGGGCGTGCTTCCACACGCGGGTCCGCACCCCGCGGATGTCGACCTCGTCCATCTCGAACGGCTGCCCGGGGGCCGTCATGGCGGCCCGGACCTCGGCGATGCTCTGCACGTTCGCGCCTCCCGCGGTCGCGGCGCCCCCGCCCGGCACCGTACGCCGAACATGGTTCGGTGCGCCGTCCCGGAAATGTATGACCGGCGTCACGTCCCGGTCAACGCCCCGGCCCGCCCGCGCGTCCCCCGCGGCCCCGGCCCACCCGCCGTCCGGGGTGGCCGTCCGGGGTGGCCGTCCGGGCCCGGCCGCCGCCCGCCGAGGTGTCGGCCGTCCGGAGCGGTGATCGTCACCTGCGACAATGGGGACATGACCGAGCGCGGGCCCATCGAGTACTGGTTGTCGGACATGGACGGGGTCCTGGTGCACGAGGGGCGGCCCGTCCCCGGAGCCGAGGAGTTCGTGGAGCGCCTCGCCGCCTCCGGCAAGCCCTTCCTGATCCTGACCAACAACTCCATCTACACCCGGCGCGACCTGTCGGCGCGGCTGGCGGCGCTCGGGCTGCGGGTGCCCGCGGAATCGATCTGGACGTCGGCGCTGGCGACCGCCCGTTTCCTGGCCGACCAGCGCCCGCAGGGCTCGGCGTACGTGATCGGCGAGGCGGGCCTGACGACGGCGCTGCACGAGAACGACTTCGTGCTGACCGACATCGACCCCGACTACGTGGTGCTGGGGGAGACCCGCACCTACAGCTTCTCGCAGATCACCAAGGCGATCCGGCTGATCGAGGGCGGCGCCCGGTTCGTGGCGACCAACCCCGACCCGATCGGCCCGTCCCCCGAGGGCGCGCTCCCGGCGTGCGGCGCGGTCGCCGCGATGATCACGCGGGCCACGAAGGTGGACCCCTACTTCGTCGGCAAGCCGAACCCGCTGATGATGCGGACGGCGCTGAACCGGGTCGGCGGGCACAGCGAGTCCACCGCGATGATCGGCGACCGGATGGACACCGACATCGTCGCGGGCGTCGAGGCCGGGCTGGAGACGATCCTGGTGCTCACCGGGGTGACGCGCGAGGACGAGATCGGCCGGTTCCCCTTCCGCCCGTCGCGGGTGGCGGCCTCCATCGCCGACCTGCTCGACCTGATCTGAGCCCCCCGGGGGGCGCCCGCGGCGGGCGCCTTCGTTACGATCATCACCGTCACGATCAGTGACGATCTCCTCGCACCGGCGGCGCACGGGGGCGCGCGGGCGCGGCTCCCGGCCGTGCGGCGGCGCGCCGCTTTCCGCCCTTCCGGTGCCCGACCGCCGAGCGGAGCACCGTGCACGATCTCCAGGACCCGGCCGCCGCGCCCCGGCCGTCCCGGCGCCGCCGGTGGTCCCGCCGCCGGGCGCGGTGGGCGGCGGGCACGGCCGCCGCGCTGGCGCTGGGCGCCGGTGCGGCGGTGCTGTCCCAGACCGTGCCGGGGGACGCGCGCCCCGGGCCCGCGCAGGCGCCCCGGACCGCCGGCACCCCCGCCCGGACGCCCGCCCGGACGCCCGCGAGCGGCCCGGCGGACGCCGCGGCCGCACCCGCGCCGGGCGCGGCCGCCGCGCCGGGACGGGCCGATGGAGGGCCGCTCGTCAACGGGCGGCGGCAGCCCGCACCCGTGGACGTCCCGCGGTCGGCGGCCGGCGCGTACACCGTCGTGCCGGGCACCGCCGAGCCGCCCGCCGGGACGGGCGGGCCCGTCGTGGAGTACCTGGTCGAGGTCGAGCGGGGGCTGCCGTTCACCGGCGGCGGGTTCGCGGCCGCGGTGCACCGCGTCCTCAACGACCCGCGCGGCTGGGGCCACGGCGGAAAGATGCGGTTCCGGCGGGTGAGCGAGGGCCCGGTGCGGTTCCGGGTGTCGCTGTCGAGCCCGGCGCTGACCGACCGCGTGTGCGCGCCGCTGATCACCGGCGGGGAGCTGTCGTGCCGCGAGGGCGAACGGTCGGTGATCAACGCGCTGCGGTGGGCCGAGGGCGACGACTCCTACGGCGGCGACGTCCTGTCCTACCGGGAGTACCTCGTCAACCACGAGGTGGGGCACGCGCTCGGGCACGGCCACCGGTCGTGTCCCGGCGCGGGCGAGCGGGCGCCGGTGATGGTGCAGCAGACCAAGTCGCTGTACGGGTGCCGCCCCAATCCCTGGCCGCACCCGGAGGAGTGACCCGGAGGAGTGACCCGGACGGGCCGGTCCGGGCGCTCGGGAGAGGGGCGTGCGGCCGGTAGGGTCGGGCGATGATCCTCGGCCCGCGTTCCCCCCGGCGGCGGCCGTGCGCATGATCGGCCGGGGCGTCACGCACGAGCTGGAGATCCGCCGCTCCCGGTTCGCCTGCACGCTGGCGCGGGTGGCCGACGAGGGCGAGGCCGTCGCGTTCCTGGCCGCGCACCGCCGGGCGCACCGCGACGCCGCCCACAACTGCACCGCCTACGTGGTCGGCGAGCACGGCGAGATCACCAGGAGCAGCGACGACGGGGAACCGGCCGGGACGGCCGGGATCCCGATGCTGGAGGTGCTGGTGCGGCGCGGGCTGACCGGGACCGCGGCGGTCGTCACCCGCCACTTCGGCGGCGTGAAGCTGGGGGCGGGCGGGCTGGTGCGCGCCTACGGGCAGGCGGTGTCGGGGGCGGTCGACGCGGCCGGGGTGGTGGAACTGCGGACGGTGGTGACGGTGACGGCCGTGGTCGGGCACGCGCTGGCGGGCCGGTTCCTCGGCGACCTGCACGCGCGGTGGGCGCAGCCGTCCGCCGTCCGGTACGGCGCCGGGGTCGAGGCGGACGTGGCGGTCCCGGCCGAGCGGGTGGAGGAGTTCGCGGCGTGGGCCGCGCGGGTCACGGCGGGCCGCGCGGTCGTGCGGCGCGGCGCCGCCGGGCACGTGGAGGTCCCGGTCACCGGGTGAGGGCACGCCCGGCCCGTGCCCGGCCCCGCATGCCGGTTCAACGGTGAGACGGCGTGTCCCGCGAACGAAACGTCCCGTCGACGGAGGTGAGGGGGCTGTAGCCTTGCGGGCGATGACCAGGAGCACGGTGGTGCGCGACCACGTCCGCGCGGGGATCCTCGACGCGGCGGCCTCGGTGCTCGCCGAACGCGGCGAGCAGGCGAGCATGGCCGACATCGCGCGGGCCGCGGGCGTCGCCCGCGCGACCCTGGACCGGTACTTCCCTGACCGCGGCGCGCTGCTGCGCTCCCTCTACGAGACGGCGTTCGCCGACCTGACCGCACGGCTGGCCGACGCCGACCTCGACAGCGTCTCCACCGAGGAGGCGATCGCCCGGATGACCCGCGCGACGATCGCCGCGATCAGCCGGTACCGGGCGCTGGGGCTGCTCGACAAAGGCCCCGGGGAGGCCCGCCGCGTCGACGCCCGCCTCGTCGGGCCGCTGCGCGCGGTGTTCGAGCGCGGCGCCGCCGACGGGTCCCTGCGCGGCGACCTGCCCGTCCACACTCTCGCCGAGCTGTACTTCAGCCTGCTGGAGGGCGTGGTGTCGCGCGTCGTCCGGCAGCGGATGGGCGTGGAGGAGGCCGCCGCGGCCGTCACCGCCCTCTTCCTGACCGGCGCCCTGGCCCGCCCCGTCCGCTGACGCCCCGCCCCGCCCCGCTGCGCCGCCGCGCGAGCGGGCGCCGCGCGGGCCGCGTATGGGGCGGCGGGTGAGCGGGTATCCCGGGGGCGATGCACGCCCGACCACGGGGAGGGGCCATGGCGACCGAGCCGGGCGCGGCACCGCGGCCACCGGGACGCGGGCCGGACACGGCGCCCGTCCCGCCGCAACCGCGCGGCCCGCTGTCACGCGCCGTGATCGAGACCCTCGCGGGCCGCCCCCGGCGCCGCCGCTGCGGGAGGCCGTGTCCGCCGACCCCTACGGCGAGGATCTGCAGCTGGCGCTGCACGTCTGCTACGAACTGCACTATCGCGGTTACGCCGGCGTCGATCCGGACTGGGAGTGGGACCCCGAACTGCTGCGGCTGCGCGGCGCGCTGGAGACGGTCTTCCTCGACGCCCTGCGCACCGGCACCGCACCGCCCGCCAGCGGCGGGCGCGAAGCGCGGGCGGAGCTGGAGGACGTCCTGGGCGGGCTGCTGGAGGAACCGGACGGCAACGGCGGCGTCGCGGGGCATCTGCGCGACGCCGGCGAGCGGTGGCAGCTTCTGGAGCACGCAGCGCACCGCTCCGTCTACCACCTGAAGGAGGCCGACCCGCACGCCTGGGCGATCCCGCGGCTGCAGGGCCGGGCCAAGACGGCGCTGGTCGCGGTCGAGCACGACGAGTTCGGCGGCGGCCGCGCCGACCGCATCCACGCCGGCCTGTACGCCGACCTCCTGGAGGACCTGGGGCTGGACCCGTCCTACGGCGCCTACGTCGACGCGGCACCCGCCCCGATGCTGGCGACCGTCACCATGATGTCGTGCTTCGGGCTGCACCGGGCGCTTCGCGGAGCCCTCGTCGGGCATTTCGCCGCCGCCGAGATCACCACGCCGCCCGCGGCGCGCGCGATGGTGGGGGCGCTGGACCGGCTGGGCGCCGGGCCGCGGGCACGGCTGTTCTACACCGAGCACATCGAGGCCGACGCCGTCCACGAGCAGGTGCTGCGGCACGACGTGATCGGCGGGCTCCTGGCGGCCGAACCGGAACTGGCGGCGGACGTGACGTTCGGAGTGCGGGCCACGGGACTGCTGGAGGACCGGCTGGCCGCGCACCTGCTGGAGGCCTGGCGGGCCCGCCCGCCGCGTTCGTCGCTGCGGCGCCCCCTCCCGCCGGCGGCCCGCACCGGCCCCGGAGCCGGGTGAGGGGTTTCCCCTCGTGCCCTCGCGGTACACGAGCGGTGTGCTGCTGTTGAGGCCGCCGGGCGTGTACCGGCCGCAGGCCGACACCGCGCTGCTGGCGGACGTGCTGACCCGCGCGGGGATCGCGGCCGGAGCCCGGGTCCTGGACGTGGGCACCGGGACGGGCTCGGTGGCGGTGGCGGCCGCGCGCTGCGGAGCCCGCGAGGTCGTCGCGGTGGACGTGGCGGCGGGCGCGGTGCTGGCCGCCCGGGTCAACGCGCGGCTGCGGAACCTCCCGGTGCGGGTGCTGCGCGGCGACCTGTTCGCCCCGGTCGCGGGGAGCGGTTCGACGTGATCGTCGCCAACCCCCCGTACGTGATCGGCGACGCCGTCCCCGCCGCCGTGCGCGGCCGCGCCCGCGCATGGGAGGCGGGCCCGCGCGGCCGGGCGCTGCTGGACCGGATCTGCGCGCAGGCCCCGTCCCATCTGGCGCCGGGCGGGACGCTGCTGCTGGTGCAGTCGTCGCTGAGCGGGGTGGCGGCGACGCTCGTGGCGCTGCGGCGGGCCGGCACCCGTCCGGTGGTGGCGGCCCACCGGGACGAGCCGTTCGGCCCGGTGATGCGGCGCCGGGCCGCCCTCCTGGAGGCGCGGGGCGCCGTGCGGCGGGGGCAGCGGCGGGAGGAACTGGTGGTGGTGCGCGCCGACCGGACGGGGACGCGCGGCCGCGACCACCCCGGGCGCGTCGGAGGGGACGGCCCCGGGAGCGATGCGGGAGGTAGCGATGCGGGAGGTGAGGGCGATGACGGCAGGCGACGGGCGGCCTGACCGGCGCCGGGTGCGGCCGGTCCCGGGCGGCCCCGTCCTGGTGGAGGGGCCGGTCGAGGTGGAGCTCGAGGACGGCCGCGTCGTGGTGTCGGACCGCTTCACGGTGGCGCTGTGCGTCTGCCGCCGCAGCCGCGCCTACCCGTTCTGCGACGCCAGCCACCGCCGCCGACCCCGCCGGGCGCGGTCCCCGCGCGGCACCGGCACCGGCGGAGCCGGAGCCGGTGCCGAGGACGGCGGGAACGAGCGGCCCCGCTGATCGATCAGAGGGCGGCCGGCGTGGTGCGGATCAGCCGCCCAGGCTGTCGAGGGCGACGTCGAGGCGCTGGGCGAGCTGCTCGAGCTGCTCCTCGTTCGCGCCGGTGTCCAGCTCCGCGATCACCGCGTCGCGGGTGGTGATCACCATGGCGTCGTCGGGTTCGCCGCCGCGGCCGGGCGTCGCGGGGACCACGGCCGCCTCGCCCCGCACGACGACGAGCGCGGCGTCGCGATCGGTGGAGGCCAGCAGGTCGTGCAGGTGCGCGGATGTGATCGTCGCCATGGAAGCCCTCCTCGGGTGGACCGGCCCGGCCCGCCGGGGCGGGCGCGCGTCCCGGCGGGCCGGGGGAGTCTCGGTGTGGTCGGATGCGGCAAACGGATGCGGTGGGCCGCCGGGCGGCGCGGGCGGCCGGGCGGATCAGGGGCGGCGGCCGATGCCGGTGGCGAACTCGCGGACGCGCGCCGGGCCGCCGGTCCCGGGCGCCAGCGGCGGGGTGTCGCGCCCCGCGCCGGTGCGCAGCCCCTCCAGGAACTCCAGCAGCGCCTCGCGGGACGAGTGCCGCGGCGTCCACCCCAGTTCCGTGCGGGCCCGCGCGGTGTCCATGACCGGCAGCTCCATCGCCAGGTCGAACAGCCCCGGCGCGGCGGGCACCAGGTGCATGCCCCACGCCGCGGCGAGCGCGGCCCGCACCCCGCGCTGCGGGACCCGCACGGTGCGGGCGCCCAGCAGGTCGGCGAGCTCGGCGGCGTCGATGACCGGGTCGGCGGCGATGTTGAACGGGCCGCGGACGTCCCCGAGCACGGCGAGCCGGAACGCCTCGCCCGCGTCGGCCGAGTGCAGCACCTGCAACCGCAGCCCGGGCATGTCCGGCACGACCGGGATCCGGTCCGCGCGGGCCAGGCGGCCGGGCAGCAGCGGCCCGGCGAACAGCCGCCGCTGCTGCGAGGCGGTCTGCCGCTCGAACACGAACCCGGGACGGATCCGCACCACGCGCACGCCGGGGTGCCGGGCCTCGAACGCGTCCAGGAGCCGCTCGACGTAGGCCTTCTCCCGGCTGTAGGCGGCGCCGGGCCACCCGTGCGTGGGCCAGGACTCCTCGACGGCGCGGTCCTTGGGACCCGGCGAGTAGGCCCCCACCGACGAGGAGTACACCAGCGCGGGCACTCCCGCCTCGGCGGCCGCGTCGAACACGCGGGCGCTGCCGACCGCGTTGGCGTCCCACGTCACCGCCGGGCGGTGGGTGGGCTGGAACAGCCAGGCCAGGTGGACGACCGCGTCGGCGCCGCGCATCGGCGCGACCAGGTCGCTGTCGGTGACATCGGCCTCGACCCATTCGGTCTTGCCGGTGTCGCCCGCGCCCGCGCCCGAGCCCGCGCCGGGCGGGCGGCGCGCCAGCGCCGTGATCCGGGTGACGCCCGGATCGGCGGCCAGGGCCCGCACGGTGCTGGTACCGATGTTGCCGGTGGCGCCGATCACCACGACGCGCATGATCGTTACCTCCTCGGTTCGTCCCCGCAGGTGGACGCCCCATTCCCGCCTCGTCCGGAACTATGCGGGACGACCGGGTCAGACGGGGCGGCAGCGCGCGCAGGGCCGGTACCCGGCCGCGCGCGCGGCGGTCAGGTCCGTGAAGCCGCGGCGGTGCGCGGGGGCGATGCGGCGCGCGTCGCCGCAGGTCGGGTAGCACACGATGCCGGTGGTGTCGCTGCCGATCAGCCGCGCGCCGCGCCGCGCGGGGCCGGTGAGGCCGGTCACGTCGACGTCCTCGCCGCGCAGCAGCGCCAGCTTGGCGTCGGCGCCGAACACGTACCCGCCGGCGGACCCGTCGGAGCGGGTGACGCGATGGCAGGGGATCAGCAGCGGGACGGGGTTGCGGCCCAGCGCCGACCCGACGGCCCGTACCGCGCGCGGGTGCCCGGCCTCCCGCGCCACCCACGCGTACGGGCGGGTCTGGCCGCGGGGGATGGCGGCGGCGGCGCGCAGCACCGCGGCCTCGAACTCGCTGAGGCCGCGCAGGTCGAGGGGGACGTCGCCGGGGCGGCCGGTGCGCAGCGCGGGCACCAGCCCGGCGGGGGGACGTTCGGCGGGCAGCAGCGGCCGCGCGAACCGTTCGCGGAACGCGGCGGTGAACGCCTCGGTGTCCAGTCCCGCGCGCAGGAACGCCACGCCGTGGTCGGTGAAGGCCACGTGCAGGCCGGGCAGGGGGCCGGGGACGCGGACGCGGCGGGCGGCGACGCGGTCCAGGAGCGCCGCCGGGGCGTCGGCGGCCAGCCCGGCCAGGTCGGCGGCCAGGTCGGCGGGCCGGCCGGTGGGCGGGTCGGCGGGATCGGTGCGGGTCATCGGATGCCCCCTTGCCGTGCGGGACGCCGCTCCCGGTGGTCGCGGTCGCCGTCATGCGTGGGCTGGTGCCGGTCGTCGTGCATGGGCTCGTGCGTGGGCTGGTGCTGGGCGCGGGCGGCGCGCAGCCGGGCCAGGCCCCGGGAGATGTGCGATTTGACCGTGCCCTGCGGCAGGTCCATCACCTCGGCGATCTCGGCGACGGGCAGGTCCACGACGTGCCGCAGGACCACGGCGGCGCGCTGCCGCTCGGGCAGGCCCGCCAGCAGCGCCGCCAGTTCCCGGCCGGTCTCGTGGCGGGCGGCGGCGTCCTCCACGCCCTCCGCCGGGTCCGGCGGGTCCCCGGCCTCCTCCAGCGGCCCCGGCCGCGGGCGCCGCGCCGCCGACCGCAGCCCGTTGCGCCACAGGTTCATCAGGATCGTCAGCAGCCACGCGCGGGGCCGCAGCCCGGCGATCCGGTCGGGGCCGTAGCCGCACAGCGCCCGGTAGGCGCGCAGGAACGCCTCGGCGGCCAGGTCCTCGGCCTCGGCCCACCGCCCGCACAGCCGCAGCGCGGTGGAGAACACCACCCCGCGGTACGCCTCGTACAGCACCGCGAAGCCCGCGTCGAGGTCGCCGGTGAGCGCCGCGGCGACCTCGGCGCCGCGCTCGTCCGGCGGGGCCTGTTCGTCCGTTACCGTCACCTCTGTTCAACACCGTGGGACGCTGGCCGGTTGCAGCCCGCCCGTCCGGTGCGGGACGGCCGCCCGGCGGGCACGGGCGCGGCCGGGGCGCGGCGCGGGTCAGCCGAGCCAGCCGGGGCGGATCATGCCCGTCTCGTAGGCCAGCACGACCAACTGCGCGCGGTCGCGGGCGCCGACCTTGGCCAGGATACGGCTGACGTGGGTCTTGGCGGTCGCCGGGGACAGCACCAGCCGTCCGGCGATCTCCTCGTTGGACAGGCCCGCCGCCACCAGGGCCAGGACCTCCCGTTCCCGGTCGGTGAGGGCGTTCAGTCGCGCGGCGGGCGGCGGGGCGTTGATGCGGGAGGCGAACTCGGCGATGAGCCGCCGCGTCACGGTGGGGGCCAGCAGGGCGTCGCCGCGCGCGACGACCCGCACCCCGTGGATCAGCTCGGGCGGCTCGGTGTCCTTGACCAGGAAGCCGCTGGCACCCGCTTTGATGGCCCCGTAGACGTAGTCGTCGAGGTCGAAGGTCGTCAGGATCACCACGCGGACGGCGTCCAGGCGCGGGTCCTCGGTGATGCGGCGGGTGGCCTCGAGCCCGTCGAGGACGGGCATGCGGACGTCCATCAGGACCACGTCGGGCCGCAGCTCGGCGGCCCGCCGCACGGCCTGCTCGCCGTCGCCGGCCTCGGCGATGACCTCGACATCGTCCTCGCCCTCCAGGATCGACCGGAATCCCGCCCGTACCAGGGTCTGGTCGTCGGCCAGCATTACCCGGATCACGCCATCTCCTCCTTCGGCGGCGCCCGTCGCGCCGCGCTCACCCGTTGCCGCGCCCGGCGGCGCGGTCGTCCCGCCGTTCGTCGAGCCGTGCGTCGAGCCGTTCGTCGCGGCGTTCGCGCGGCGCCCGCTCAGTTCCGGTCGCGGGTCCCGTCCGCATCGCCGGGCGGCGGGTCGAGCGGGAGCCGCGCCCACACCCGGAACCCGCCGCCGGGCCCGGGCCCGGCCGTCAGCTCGCCGCCCACGGCGGCGGCCCGCTCCCGCATGCCGCGCAGCCCGTTCCCCGTGCCGTCCCCGTCGCCGCCTCCGGACACCGCGGTACCGTCCCCGGCGCCGTTCCCGGTCCCGTTCCCGTCGTCGGCGACCTGGACGATCACGGCGCCGGGGGTGCGCCGGATCTCCACGGTGACCTCCCCGGCTCCGGAGTGCCGGACCGCGTTGGTCAGCGCCTCCTGCACGATGCGGTATCCGGCGAGCCCGACCGGCGCGGGCAGCCCCGCCAGGTCACCGGCGTCCTGTTGGGCGCCGGCCGCCAGATCGCCCGCACGCCGCACGACCAGCCCGGACGCGGCGGTGTGCGACAGCAGCTCTGCGACGCGCGCCAGCGACGGCACCGGCGTCACGGGGCTGCCGCCCGCCCCGCCCCGACCGTCCGGGCCGTCCGGGTCCGCGTCATGGTCGACCTGCCGCAGCACGCCCAGCACCCCGCGCAGCTCCCGGAGGGTCTCCTTGCTGGCCGCCTTGATCGCCTCCAGCGCCGCGTACGCGCGGTCGGGGTCGTCGCGGCGGTGCAGCGCCGCGCCCGCCTGCACGTTGATCAGCGAGATCTGGTGGGCCAGCACGTCGTGCAGCTCCCGCGCGATCCGCAGCCGCTCCTGCGTCTCACGGCGCCGCGCCTCCTGCTCGCGGTCGCGCTCGGCGGCGGCGGCGCGCCGCTCGGCGGCCTCGGCCTGGGCGCGGCGGCCGCGGATGTACTGCCCGGCGGCGACCGTGACCAGCAGCCCCAGGGTGAGGGCCGCCAGTCCCTGGGCGTCCAGCGGCGCGTCGGGGTCGGAGACGGTGTCCCCCCACAGCACCGACGCGATGATGAACCCGGCGTTCGCGGCGATGACCCCGCTCAGCGACACGATCAGCCGGCATTCGACCGCCGCGCTGAACAGCGCGATGTACGACACGAACATGACCGGCCCGTCGGGGTATCCGAGCGGGTAGTACACCTGGGGCGCGGTGATGGCGACGGCGAGGACGATCGCGGGGTGCCGGCGGCGCACCGCGAGCGCCAGGGTGACCACGACGATGATCGCCAGACCGCCCGGCCACAGGTCCCGGTCGCCGGGCCGGACGGCCGCCACGCTGAGCCCCAGCGTGACCAGCAGCGCACCGGCCGCGAGCCAGACGTCGCCGCGGGGCATCGCCCGGCTCCCCGTCCCGCCGCTCCCGGGGCGGGGCCGGGGACCCCGCGGGCGGGCACGCCGGCCGGGGCGCCCGGCCGTGGAGGCCTCCGCCGGGGCCCCCGCCGGGGCGTCCGGGCGGAGGGACGGGGGGATGGTCACGGGCCAACCGTAATCGAGGCGGCCCCCGCCGCGCGCCCGGCCGCGCCCCCGGCGCCGGGGGAGTGGCCGCGGACCTTGACTTTCGTCAGTATCAGCGCACATCGTCCGCTTGTAGCGTTGGCGGGGTGAACGACTCCGCACCGCCCGTCCACGGCACGCCCGGACACCGCCCGCGCGGGGGCGGGCGCACTCCGCGGACGGACGCGCCCGCGCACGAGCGGCCCCCCGCACCGGCCCCCGCACCGGCAGGTGCACCGGGCCCCGGCCTGCCGCCCGGCGGGCGGTCGCGGGCGGCGCGGGTGCGGGCGGCGGTGCGCGAGACGGTGCGGCGCCCGCGGACTCTGGTGGCGCGGGACGCGCTGCTGTGGGCCGTCCTGGTACTGCCCCCGGCCATCAGCGCGATCTCCCCGCTCGAGCCGTCCGCCGCCCGCTGGTGGATGCAGATCGCCGGGATCCCGATCCTGGCCGTGGTGATAGCGATATCGCGGTCCCGGCCGATCGCCGCCCTGATCCTCGGGATCTCCACGACCGCGCTGCACGGCAACTTCGTGTTCGCCATGCCCGTCCTGGCCTGCCTCACGGGCCTGCGGTCGCGCCGGTCGCGGCCCGTGCTGTGGGGATTCGCGTTCGTGTGGGTGGGCGGGGTCGCGCTGAGCGTCCTGCGCGACATCGATGCGACGGTGTGGTTCCCCAGCACGGTGTGGCTGGTGCTGCTGGGCGTCCTGCCGTGGCTGATGGGCCGCTACTGGCGGCAGTACCGGGAACTGGTGCGGGCGGGCTGGGAGCGCGCCGAGCGGCTGGAACGCGAGCAGCGGATCATCGCCGAGCGGGAACGGCTGCGCGAGCGGGCCCGCATCGCCCGGGACATGCACGACTCCCTCGGCCACGAACTGGCGCTGATCGCCGTGCGGGCGGGCGCGCTGCAGGTCGCCGACGGGCTGACGGAGCGGCACCGGCGGGCGGCGGCGGAACTGCGGGCGGGCGCGGCGGAGGCGACCGAGCATCTGCGGGAGATCATCGGGGTGCTGCGCGAGGACGCCGCCGCGGTCGCGGCGGGGAGGAGCCCGGCGGCGGGGCGCCGGACCCGCCCGCGCGGCCCGGCCCCGAGAGCATCCCCGAGCTGGTCGAGCGGGCCCGCGCGTCGGGCGTCCCGGTCCGCCTCGCCACGCGGGACCGGGACGGTCCGGACGCCGGCGGCGCCGAGGCGGTGCTCACGGCCGAGCCGACGGTGGGACCGGCCGCGCACCGGGTGGTGCAGGAGGCGATCACCAACGCCGCCAAGCATGCTCCGGGCGCCCCCGTCACCGTGCGCCTCACCCGCACCCCGGCCCCCGGCGGGAGGGGGGAGGTCGAGGTGACGGTCGTCAACGAGCCGCCGCCCGGAGGGCCGCCGCTGCTGCCGTCCGGCGGAGGGCGGGGCCTGGCCGGCCTGGCCGAGCGCGTCCGCCTCGCCGGCGGCGCGCTGCACGCCGGACCCGAACCCGGCGGCGGGTTCCGGGTCACCGCACACCTGCCCGCGACCCCGCACGCCCCGTCCGCCGAACCGTCCGCCGAACCGTCCGCCGAACCGTCCGCTTCGACGGCCGGGGCCGCGCTGCGCGCCACGTTCGGGCTCCCCACCGGACCGGGGCAGGAACCGGGGCCGGTGAGCGAGTCCGCGCGGTACCTGGAGCGGGCCCGCCGCCAGGTGCGCCGGGGCCTGATCACCGCGATCGCCGTCCCGGCGGCGCTGCTGGCCGCGCTGGGCGCCGTGATGGCCGGCCACCACGTCTACGTCACCCTCAACTCGGTGCTGGAACCCGCCGACTACGGGGCCCTGCGCGTCGGCGCCGCCCAGGACGCGGTGGAACGGACGCTGCCGTCCGTCCAGACCACCGGGACCGGCGTCGTCCGCGAGACCGTGCCCGAACCCCCGGGCGCCGACTGCCGCTACTACCGTCCCGAGGCGAACCTGCTGGGCATCGAATGGATCTACCGGCTGTGCTTCGACGGCGGCCGCCTCATCACCAAGGACTCCTACAGCACCTCGGTGCTGTCCCGCCGGCTCGACGAACGAAGGGGGACCCCGTGATCCGGGTGCTGCTCGCCGACGACGAGGCCATGATCCGCGCGGGGGTACGGGCGATCCTGGCCGCCGACCCCGGCATCGAGGTCGTCGCCGAGGCCGCCGACGGGCGGGAGGCCGTCGACGGCGTCCTGGCGCACCGGCCCGACGTCGCCCTCCTCGACATCCGCATGCCGCGCCTGGACGGCCTGGCCGCCGCCGACGAACTGCGCCGCGCGGCCCCCGCCACGGGGATCGTGATGCTGACCACCTTCGGGGAGGACGAGTACATCGTCCGCGCCCTGTCGGGCGGCGCCGGCGGGTTCCTGCTGAAATCGGGCGACCCGCACGAGCTGATCGCCGGGGTCCGCGCCGTCGCGGGCGGGGCGGCCTACCTGTCACCGAAGGTCGCGCACCGGGTCATCACCGAGCTGCGCGGCGGCCGCATGTCGCAGGAGGTGCGGGCCCGGCGCCGCACCGCCGCGCTCACGCCCCGGGAACGGCAGGTGCTGGGGCTGGTGGGCGCCGGACTGTCCAACGCCGAGATCGCCCAGCGGCTCCACGTGGTGGAGGGCACGGTGAAGGCGTACGTGAGCGCGGTCCTGACGCGGCTGGAGGTCAAGAACCGCGTGCAGGCGGCGATCGTCGCCTACGAGGCCGGCCTCGTCGAAGGAACGGGCCGCGGGACGGGCGGTGAAGCGGGCGCGGCGGGCGCGGGGCCGGATCCCTCCGGCCCCGCCGCCCGCCCCTGAACCGCCCGCGCGCCTCAGGCGTCCCGGCGCCGCAGCACGGCCGTCCCGCACAGCAGCGCCGCCGCCGCCCACACCGCCACGATCAGCGCACCCGCCACCGCCGGGTAGGGGCCGCCGTCCCCGGCCATGAAGTACCGGCCCGCGGTGGCCGGCAGCGCGTCCGCCACGTTCCGCAGGGCCTGCGACCGGGCGTTGGCCAAGGTCATGGGCACCACCATCAGGAACAGGAACGCCGTGGTCAGCGTGGCCGCGGCACTGCGCAGCATCGCCGCGACCCCCGTCATCAGCGCGCCCGCCAGCGCCAGGTAGGTCCCGGCCGCCAGCGCGCCGCGCACCAGCCCGCCCGCGTCCAGCCGTCCCCACTCGCCCAGCATCGGCGCCGCGGTCGCGGCGCCCACCAGGACCAGGACGATCCCGGTGGGGAACGTCACCGCGGCCACGACGGACGCCTTGGCGGCCAGCATCCGCTCCCGCCGCGGCACGCACTGCAACGTCGTGCGGACGCTCCCGGTGGCGTACTCGCCGGTGACCGTCAGGATCGCCAGGGCCAGCACCACGAACTGCACCAGATCGACCGCGCCGACGGGGACGTCGGTCACATCGATCACCCCGGGCGGCTCCACGCCCGGCCGCCCGGAGGTGTTGTCGGTGGCGGTGTCGGTCGCCAGGATCGTGCAGGCCACGCCCATCAGGGCGACCGCGCCGGCCAGCCCCCACCAGGTCGACCGCACCGACCACAGCTTGATCCACTCGGCCGCGAGCGCCCCGCGGAACCCGCCGCCCCCCGATGCGCGCGACCCCGCCGCCGCCTCCGCCGCGGGCGGCTCCGTCAACCTCGTCCCGCCCGTGCTCATCGGCCCGTCCCCTCTCCGCCCCCGGCCGGCGCCTCGTACTCGACGCTCGACCCCGTCAGCTCCATGTACGCCTCCTCCAGCGACGCCCGCACCGCGGTGAGCTCGAACAGCGGCAGCCCCGCCGCGTGCACGGCCGTCCCGACCCGCTCCGCCGTCGCGCCCGACACCAGCACCTCGCCCTCGTCCCCGCGCCGCACCCGCGCCCCGTCCGGTCCCAGCCGCGCCGCGAGCTCGGCGGCCAGGTCGCCGGGGCGGGGACCGCGCACCCGCACCGTGTCGCCCGAGCTCGCGGCGATCACCTCGGCGACGGGCGCGTCGGCGAGGAGCCGCCCCCGGCCGATGACCACCAGCCGGTCGGCCGTCAGCTGCATCTCGCTCATCAGGTGCGACGACACGAACACCGTGCGCCCCTCCGCCGCCAGCGACCGCATGAGCCGCCGGACCCACAGCACCCCGTCGGGGTCCAGCCCGTTCACCGGCTCGTCGAACAGCAGCACGCCCGGGTCGCCCAGCAGCGCCCCCGCGATGCCCAGCCGCTGGCTCATGCCGAGCGAGAACGTCCCGGCCCGCCGCCCGGCGACCCCCTCCAGCCCCACCGCCGCCAGCACCTCCTCGACACGGGCGGCCGCGACACCGTTGCTGCGCGCCATCGCCAGCAGGTGCCGCCGCGCCGACCGACCCGGATGCACCGCCTTGGCGTCCAGCAGCGCCCCCACCTCGCGCAGCGGATGCGGCAGGTCGCGGTAGGCCCGGCCGCCGATGAGCGCCTCGCCCGCCGACGGCCGGTCCAGACCCAGGATCATCCGCATCGTCGTGGACTTCCCGGCCCCGTTGGGGCCCAGGAACCCCGTCACCCGGCCCGCCGCGACGTCCAATGTCAGGCCGTCCACGGCGGTCCGGCCCCCGTAGCGTTTCGTCAGGTCCCGCACAGTGATCATCTCGTCTCCCGGTCCGTGTTCACCCGCACGAAGTTCACCCGCACGAACCTAGGAGCCGGGGGAGGGGCCGGGCAGTGCGCGAACGGCACCGGCCGCCCCCGACTTTCGTCAACACACCGACACCCGGACCCGACACGCGGACGGGCCGTGCCGGCGGCGCAGAAGCGCCGCCGGCACGGCCCGTCCGGAACCGGAACCGCCAGGAGCCGCTACGTGTGCGGACCCCGGCGCGGCACCACACCGCCCATGACGTCCGGCATCGTGACCGCGGCGTCGGGCTCGCGCGCCACCGCCGGCGCGTCCCCCGCAACGGCCCCCGCGACCGGGGCCTCCGGCGTCCGGGGAGCGGAGCACCCGGCGCCCCCGCCGACGGGCGCGCCCCCAGCAGCACCGCCCCCACCGGAACGCCCCGCAGCGCGTCCACCAGCGGCGCGCCCGCCCGCGCCAGCAGCACCTCGACCACCGGCGCCGCCACGCACCCGAGCACGAACCCGGCCGCGACATCGTGCGGGTAGTGCACGCCCACGAACACCCGCGAGAACGCCATCAGCACCGCCAGCGGCAGCACGACCGGGGCCATCGCCCGCCACGCCACCACGATCGCCGCCGCCGACGCCGCCGCGATCGTCGCGTGGTTGCTGGGGAAGGACCAGTCGCCCACGGCCGGGCACTCGGCGATGTTCATCGCGCCCGCCACCGCACGGCACGGCCGCTCCTCCTCGATGAAGGTCTTGGAGACCTCGCTCACCAGGTACGCCGCCACCACCGCGAACGGCGCCGCCAGCGCCAGCCCCATCGCCCGCGCGTCCGCGCCGCGCGCCCGCCACCAGCCCGCCACGAACAGCGCGGCGAACAGCAGCAACCCCGCGTCCGTCCCGATCTCGGCCACCGTGTGCACCCACGACGGCGTACCGTGCGCGAACTCGGCGATCTCCCGGTACAGATCCGCGCTGAACTCTGGCGCCTGCATCATCTCCCTCTCCACCGACACGGCCCGCCCGACGATTCAGACCCCGGACGGACCGCGAAAGTTCACCCTACGGTCACCCGAGAGCAAAGCTTGTCACGTAGGACGATCAAGCGCCCGGAAAAGTCGCCACCCGCGACGACTCGTCCTCCCCGCCCCCACGCGCGCCGCCGCCCGAACCGGGCCCGGCCGCCTCCCGCCCGGCGTCCCCGCCGCGGCGGCGCCGCACGGCGAACCGCGCACCCTCCACCACCGCCGTGACCGCCAGCGCCAGCCCCAGCCCGACCGCGACCCCCTTGATCGGGTCGTTCTCGAACGCGACCCCGCCCACATACCCCAGCAGCGCCCCGTACGACGCCCACGACACCGCCGCGATCGCCGCGAACATCGAGAACGACCGCAGCGGGTACCCGACGGCCCCCATCGTCATCGTCACCGCCGTCCGCCCGCCCGGGACGTACCGCGCCACCACCAGGATCAGCCCGCCGCGCTCCGCCAGCGTCCGCCGCGCCCGCGCGAACGCGCCGTGCCGCCGCGTCCCCGGCCGCAGCCGCCGCTCCAGCCGTCCACCCGACACCCGCCCCACGGCGTAGGACACGTGGTCGCCGATGAACGCCCCCGCCGCCGCCAGCGCGACCACCGGCACCAGATCCGGCTGCCCGACCGACGCCGCGTACACCCCCGCCGTGATCACCGTGCTCTCGCTGGGCACCACGGGGAAGAAACCGTCGATCGCCGCGACCGCGAACAGCACGAGGTAAAACCACGGCGAGGTCACCGCCGTGTGCACCAGTTCCATGACACCGTCCATGGGCCACGACGCTAGGGAGCGGCCAACCCGCCGAGCATCGGCCGAACGGCCACCGCCACCCCCCACTTTCGGCAGTACCGACCCCCGCTCCGCGGACGAGGCTCCGCACCGCCCGAACCCCTGACGCGGCCGCCCGCCGGGCCGCTCGCCCCTGCAGCCGCCCGAACCGGCAGATACCTATGCCGACAGTAGGTAGCCGACGAACGCGTCGCCCACCTCTACCCGACCGCCACCGCGCGGCGCCCCCGGCCGGAGATCCAGCACCTCAAGGCCGCCCAGGTCACCGGCGTCCTCCACACCCCGGCCGGTATCGGTGCCGGTGAGCGTGCGGATGAGTCGCCGAGTCAGCGCACGATGCGGTCGCGTGCCTCCAGCAGGGCCTTGACGATGTCCCGCTCCCGGTCGGCGTCCAAGCGCACGATGGGGATGGAGAAGCTGAGCGCCTCCTTCGGTACCGATCCGCCGCCGAAGTCCAGCGAGACCGCGAAGCACCGCAGCCCGATGGTGGACTCCTGCTCGTCGATCGCGTAGCCGCGCTCCCTCACCCGCCGCAGTTCGTCCCGCAGCGCCGCGCGGTCGGTGATGGTGTGGACGGTGCGGGCCTGGAGGATCTCCGGCAGCAGCGCATCCGTCTCCGCCCAGGGGCGTTCGGCCAGGAGTGCCTTGCCCAGGCCGGTCCCGTAGCAGGGGAGCCGTCGGCCGGGTCGTGAAACGACCGCGAGCGAGTGCCGCGAGATGCAGGTCGCCAGGTAGACGATCTCGTTGCCGTGCAACCGGGCGAGGTGGACGGTCTCCCCCCACTCCTGGGAGATCTCGTCCATGACGCGCTGCGCCTGCCGCACCACGTCGTCGTGTTCGACGTAGGAGGCGCCCACCCGCAGGGCGCGGATGCCGAGGCTGTACCTGGAGCCGGCGGCATCCGGTTCCACCCAGCCGCTGTTGACCAGTGTCATCAGCAGCGCGTAGGCGCTGGCCCGCGGAATTCCCAGGTCGGAGGTAACATCGCGCAGCGATCGGGGCTGATCCGCCGCGCTGAGGTACTCCAGGAGAGCGATCGTCCGCTCAGCCGACTTCACCGCGCGTACGCCCGTCGGCTGAGGGCTTTCCGCGTCCTGACCAGTGAATTTCCCCATATTTCCCCTTGACGTGACGGAAAACACCAACCTAACCTACCCGTCTATAACCATAGACGCAGTCTCCATATGTAGACAAGAGGTTCTCGTAATGTCCCTGACGCCCTCGGATCTGTCCCGCGCCCTCACCGGGTTGCTCGGATTCCCCGTCACCCCGTTCACCTCCGGCGGCGAACTCGACCTCGCGCGCTTCGGCGCGCACCTCGACGAGATGCTCAAGGTCGGGCCGGGCGCGCTGTTCATCGCCTGCGGGACCGGGGAATTCGCCTCACTGACCCTGGACGAGCACCGCGCCGTGGTGCGCGCGGCCGTCGAGCACGTCGGGGGCGCCGTACCGGTCCTCGCGGGCGTCGGCGGTGGAACCCGCACCGCCAAGAAGTACCTCCGCTCGGCCCAGGACGAGGGAGCCGACGGCGTGCTCGTGCTCCCGCCCTACCTGCAGGTCGGACCACCGGACGGACTGCTGGCCCACTACCAGGAGCTCATCGCCTCCACCCACCTCGGCCTGATCCCCTACCAGCGCTCCACCGCCGTCTTCACGCCCGGGATCGTGGCGGAACTGGCCCGCAACGAGAACGTCGTCGCCCTCAAGGACGGTCACGGCGACATCGAACTGGTGCAGCGCATCATGACCGTGACCGAGGGACGGCTGCCCCTGCTCAACGGCATGCCGACCGCCGAGACCTTCGCCCGCGCCTACCGCGCCCTCGGAGCCGCCTCCTACTCCTCGGCGGTGCTGTCCTTCGCACCCACCATCGCGGCCGCTTTCTTCGCCGCCTTCGAGCGCGGCGACGAGGCCGCGCAGGACGAACTGCTGCGCGAGTTCTACGTCCCGCTCGCCGACCTGCGCAGCACCACCCCCGGATACGCCGTCTCCCTGGTCAAGGCCGGCCTGGAGATCAGAGGGCACTCGGCCGGGCCGGTGCGCCCGCCGCTGGGGGAGGTCGCGCCCGAGCACAGGAAGGAACTCGCCCGGCTCATCGACAACGGCCTGGCGATCGCCGCCGGGGTGCCGGCATGAGCGGCTCGAACGACACGGCCTACAACGACACGGCCTACCAGGCCGACGGCGTCGGTTTCACGGGCGGCTCCGCACTGCGCGGAGCCGGAGAGCCGTTCCGCGCGGTGAATCCGTCGACCGCCGAACCGGTCGGACCGGAATTCACCTCCTGCACCGCCGAGGACGTCGCCCGCGCCGCGGACCTGGCCCGGGACGCGTTCACCGCCAACCGGACCCTCCCCGAGGGATGGCAGGCGGATCTGCTGCGCGCGATCGCCGCACGCCTGACCGGCGCCCGCGACCGCATCGTCGCGGCGGCGACCGCCGAGACCGGGATCGACGAGGGCCGCCTCGACGGCGAACTGGCCCGGACCCGCGACCAGCTGACCGGATTCGCCGAGGTCGTGGGGGAGGGCGGGCACCACGGGATCGTGCGCGTGGCCGCCGACCCCGACGCCGCCCCGCCCCGCCCGGACCTGCGACGCACCCTCCTTCCCGTGGGTCCCGTCGCGGTCTTCGGCGCCTCGAACTTCCCGCTCGCCTTCAGCGTCGCCGGGAACGACACCGCCTCGGCGCTGGCGGCCGGGTGCCCTGTCCTGGTCAAGGCGCACCCCTCGCACCCGGCCACCAGCGAGATCGTCGGCCGCCTCGTCGTGGACGCCGTCGCCGCGGTCGGAGCGCACCCCGGAACGTTCGCCCTGCTGCACGGCGCGGACCGCGCCTCCGGGGCGGCCGTGGTCACCGCGCCTCCGGTTCGCGCGGTCGGGTTCACCGGCTCGTTCGCCGGGGGGCGCGCGCTGACCGAACTCGCCGCGGCCCGGCCCCGGCCGATCCCGGTCTTCGCCGAGATGGGCAGCCTCAACCCGGTCTTCGTCACCGAGGCCGCCGCCCGCGAACGGTTCGACGAGATCGTCTCGGGCTTCGCCGCCTCCATGACCCTCGGCGCGGGGCAGATGTGCACCAAGCCCGGATTGATCTTCACCACGCGGGGACGCGAGTTCGCCGAGCGGGTGGCGGCCCTCCTGGACAAGGCCGAGCCGGGCGTGCTGCTCAACACCGCCACCCGCGACGGACTCAACACACGCCTGGCGGCCAGTACCGCCGGCCCCGGCGTCGAACTGATGACCACGCAGCGTGACCCCGAAGGGCCCGGTCTGCGGGCGGCGGCGAAGCTGCTGCTGGCCGGCATCGACGACCTGGCGAAGACCCCGGCGCTGCTGGAGGAGCACTTCGGCCCGGTCGCCGTCGTGGTCGACGTCGACTCCCCGGAGCGGTTCGCCGAGGCGGTCGACCTCCTGCCGGGCTCCCTGACCGCAACAGTCCACGCCGAACCGGAGGACCACGCCTGGCTCGTCCCCTTCACCGCCGAACTCGCCGAACTCGCCGGCCGCATCATCTACAACGGCTTTCCCACCGGGGTGGCCGTCAACGAAGCCCAGACCCACGGAGGCCCATACCCGGCCGCCTCCGACAGTGCCCACACCTCCGTCGGCTGGACCGCGCTCCGGCGCTTCCAGCGTCCCGTCACCTTCCAGAACACGCCCGAGGCACTCCTGCCCCACGCGCTGCGCGACGCATAGCCACCGCGCAGCCGCCCCAGCACCGACCAGAGCATTCCGCTTCCCCTCCCGGCCTTCGGGGAGAACCATCCACCCCCTCCGCCCGTACACAGGGCAAATCCCGGAGAATCCCATGCCTATCCCATCCCGCGTCCCCGCAGTCGGGCGCCGTTCCGTGCGAGCCGCCGGAGCCGCCGCCATCGTCGGCGTACTCCTGGCCGGCACCGCCTGTTCGGTCGCCAACTCCGACAACGGCCAAGCCGGCGACATGCTCCGGATCGTGCTTCCGGAGGAACCGCCCACGCTGGAGCCCTGCGACGCTTCACTCACCGCGACCGGTCGGGTGACGCGCTCCAACATCACCGAGGCGCTCACCGAGCGAGTTCCGGACACCGGCGAACTCGAACCGGCGCTGGCCGTCAAATGGGAGCAGACCTCCGACACCACGTGGACGTTCACGATGCGCGACGGTGTCAGCTTCCACGACGGAACGCCCTTCGACGCCGAAGCCGCCGCCTTCTCCATCGACCGCGCCGTCAACTCCGACATCGGCTGCAACGTCGACGGCTACGTCTTCAGCGACAGCGAACTCACCGTGGAAGCGACGGACGCCACCACGCTGAAGGTCACCACCGCCGAGCCCGACCCGATCCTGCCGCTGCGGCTGTCCTTCGTCGAGATCGTGCCCACCAGCTCCGACGCCGAAGGCAAGATCCGCGAACCCGTGGGGACCGGCCCCTACCAGATCGGAACGTGGGAGCAGGGGAGCAGCCTGACCCTGAAGCGCTACGCCGACTACTGGGGTGAAGCGCCCGCCTACGAGACCGCCAGGTACGTCTGGCGATCCGAGGGCAGCATCCGAGCCGCGATGGTCTCCCAGGGAGAGGCCGACATCGCCGTCGGACTCGCCCCCGAAGACGGCGCCGGAGAGCACTCGGTCGAGTTCCCCAACAACGAGACCTCCTACCTGCGCATCGACGCCGCCCAGGAGCCGCTCGACGACATCCGGGTCCGCCAGGCCATCAACTACGCCATCGACCGCGAGGGCATGCTCTCCTCGGTCTTCGCCGGCCTCGGCGAACCCGCCGGACAGGTCGTCCCGGACGGCGTCACCGGCCACAACCCCGACATCGAACCCTGGCCCCACGACCCGAAGCGGGCCGCCTCCCTGATCGAGGAGGCGCGCGCCGACGGCGTGCCCGTAGACACCACCATCACCATCATCGGCCGCAACGGCATCTACCCCAAGGCGTCCGAGGCCATGGAGGTCGTGCAGAGTTCCCTGATCGACGCCGGACTCGACGTCAAGATCCAGATGCTCGACGTCAACGCCTGGCTGGAGTACCTGCTGCGGCCCTTCCCCTCCGACATCGGCCCGACACTGCTCCAGGCCCAGCACGGCAACCAGGCCGGCGACGCCGCGTTCACCATGGAGCAGATCTACGGCTCCGAGGGAGCGCAGAGCAGCTACGGCACCAAGGAACTCGACGAGATGATCGAGAAGGCCGAGCAGACGGAGGGAGAGCAACGCCAAGAGGCCTTCGCCAACGCCCTCGCCCACCAGAACGACAAGGTCGTCCGCGACGCGGTGCTGGCCCACATGACCGGAATCATCGCCATCGGCCCGGACGTGGCCTACACACCGAACTCGGCCACCAACGACGAACTGCGCCTCAGCGAGATGCAGCGGAACGGCTGAGGGGAAAACCGAGTCCATGTTCGCCTTCCTGCGGCGTCGCATCCTGTCCAGCGCCCTGCCACTCCTCGCGGTGATCCTGGGAGTGTTCTTCCTGGCGAGGCTGACCGGCGACCCCTCCAACCTCTACCTGCCGCTCAGCGCGACGCCTGAGATGCGGGCGGAGTTCGCCGCCCGGAACGGGTTCGACCAGCCGGTGATCGTACAGCTCATCGACTACCTCACCCAGATCGTCCGGCTGGACTTCGGGGAGTCGCTGCGGACCGCCCAACCCGCCGCCCAGGCGGTGCTCCAGGCGTTCCCCGCGACGCTGCAGCTGGCCGGAACCACGATGCTGATCGCCATCACCGCGGCCGTCGTGATCGGCAGCCTCGCCGCCTACCGTCCGAACTCGCTCGCCGACCGGGTCGCCAGCCTCCTGTCGTCGGCGTCGGCGAGCGTGCCGGACTTCTGGTTCGCCATCATGGGCGTGCTGGTGTTCGCGGTCACGCTGAACTGGCTGCCCACCTCCGGGACCGAGGGGATGGGGGCGTGGATCCTGCCCATCGCCACGCTCCTCATCCGCCCCTTCGGCGTCCTGGTCCAGGTGGTACGCGGCTCCATGGTCTCGGCGCTGTCGGCTCCCTACACCAAGCTGGCCCGCAGCAAAGGCGCCGACGAGAAGCGGGTCATCTTCGGCCACGCCCTGCGCAACGCCGCGGCTCCCGCGCTCACGGTCGCCGGCGACCTGACCGTGAGCCTGGTCAACGGCGCCGTCGTCGTCGAGACGATCTTCGGCTGGCCGGGCGTCGGCAAGCTGATGATCGACTCGATCCTGGAACGCGACTTCGCGGTGCTCCAGGCGGCGGTGCTGCTGACCGCCGTGACGATCTTCGTACTCAATATCCTCATCGACGTCTGCTACGCGCTGCTGGACGCGCGCGTCCGGCAGGGGGTGAAAGCATGACGAACGCCAACCCCGCGCCGGAACCCGGCGACAACCGGCCCGACACGGCCGTCACGTCGGCCGCGCCGCCGACTCCTCGGCCGCCGCGCCTGTTCGCGCTGCTGCTGAAGGACCGGTTCGCCTGTCTGGCCGCCCTGGTGCTGCTGACACTGGCCACCGCCGCGGTGGCCGGCCCGATCCTGCTCGGCGACCTGGCCACCGAGCAGAACCTGCGCGCGGTCAACCTGCCGCCCTTCACCCTGGACAACGGCTGGGCGTTCGTGCTCGGCAGCGACTCACTGGGCCGCAGTGTCGCGGCCCGGCTGGTCGTCGCGGCACACACCACCTTCTCGGTGGCGGTCCCGGCCGTGCTGCTGTCCTTCGCGGTGGGCTCGGCCTGGGGCATGTGGGCGGGCTACCACCGCGGCTGGCGCGAGAGCGTGTCGATGCGGATCGCCGACGTGATCCTCAGCTTCCCCTCGCTGCTTCTGGCAGTCGTCGTCCTCTACGTGTTCTCGCCCAGCATCGCCACGCTGGTGCTGGTCATCGCGATCGCCCGTATCCCGGTGTACCTGCGCACCGCCCGCGCGGAGTCAGCCGAATTGCAGAGCCGCCTGTTCGTGGACGCGGCCCGCACCTTCGGGGCCCGCAGCGGAAGCATCATCCGACGCCATGTCGCACCGACCGCGATGCCCACCCTGCTCACCGTCGCCACGCTCGACTTCTGCTTCGTCATGCTCACGGAGTCCTCGTTGAGCTTCCTGGGCATCGGCATCCAGCCGCCGGACCTGAGCTGGGGTCTGATGGTGGCCCAGGGGCGCCAGGAACTGCAGACGGCGTGGTGGATCGCGGTCTTCCCGGGTCTGGCCATCATCCTGACGACCATCTCGGCGACCACCCTGGCGTCGTGGGCCAGACTGGCGACCGACCCAGCCCAGAGATGGCGGCTGACCGTGCCGCGCGCCAAGCGCCGCAAGCCCCCCCCCAGACCGAGGAGGTATCGGCATGAACCCGGCACAGGAAACCGGCCACGTGCGGACCTCGGACACGGCGGCGATGGAGGTGGACCGGGTCTCAGTCGACCTGCGCACCCCGAGGGCACCGCGCACGCCGTCCGCGACGTGAGTTTCTCCGTGCACTCCGGCCAGACGCTCGCGCTGCTGGGCGAATCCGGATGCGGCAAGAGCATGACGGCGCAGACGATCGCCGGACTCCTCGACCCGATCGCCGACGTCGTGGGCGGCGAGATCCGGCTGAACGGATCGGACCTGCTGTCGCTCAGCGCGGCGGAACGGCGCCGCCTCGCCGGCCCCGAACTCGCCATCGTGTTCCAGGACGCGCTGACCGCGCTCAATCCGGTGTTCACGGTGGGGACGCAACTCGCCGAGCCCTTCCGCATCCACGAGAAGATCTCACGCCGCGCGGCCCGCGCCAAAGCGATCGAACTCATGGAACGGGTAGGTATCCCAGAACCGCACTCCCGGGTCGATTCCTACCCGCACCAGTTCTCCGGCGGCATGCGCCAACGCCTGCTGATCGCGATGGCGGTGGCACTGCGCCCCTCGGTGCTGATCGCCGACGAGCCCACCACCGCCCTCGACGTCACCGTGCAGGCCCAGGTCATGGAACTGCTGCGCGATCTGAGAACAGAGCAGGACATGGCCCTGATCCTCATCACCCATGACCTCGCCGTCGCCGCCGAGCACGCCGACCAGGTGGCGGTGATGTACGCCGGAGCGGTCGTGGAGACCGGCCCCATCAAGGAGGTCTTCGCCGACCCCCGCCACCCCTACACGCGCGGCCTGCTCTCCTCGGTTCCGGGAGGCCAGAAGCGGGGGCAGCCGCTGCGCTTCATCCCCGGAAACCCGCCCGACCTGAGAGCGATCCCCTCCGGATGCGCCTTCCGTACCCGTTGCCCACTGGCGCGCGAGCACTGCGCGACGCACCACCCGGAGCTGACCGAGAACGAGCGCGGCCGTGCGTCCGCCTGCCACTACTGGAAGGAGACGGCCGATGCCTGACACCACGGCACGGTCGACCGGCCCCCTGCTGGAAGCCAACGGCCTGACCAAGAACTTCAAGGTGCCCAGGAGCGCGTCCGGCAAGACGTCGCTGCGCGCGCTCGACAGGGTCGACCTCACCCTCGAACGCGGCAAGACTCTGGGACTGGTGGGCGA